>NZ_CP137332.1:0-1307500 GCF_033173945.1 Pseudomonas sp. HTZ2
AACTGCCTTTTTCACCACTGCCGATCAGAAGACCGAAGCCCTTCCGATATTACCTGAAGCGTTCAACTCGTTGATTATCAAGGAGTTTTGCGTTTCGACTGCGTCGGAAGTGGGGCGCATTATAAGGAGATTCGAAACCCCGTCAACACTTATTTTCAAAAAACCTTAATCCGGCTGAAAAGCAAAACGGGGAGGCCTGACGGCCTCCCCGCTTCTATATAGCTACTCCCAAAAATTTGGAAGCCGCCCTTACTCGGCTTTCAAGGTAATGCGAGCGAAAGCTTTCTTACCCGCCTGGCAAACATGGGTCGCCCCGATGGCAAAGACGAAACCACGATCGACAACCACGCCATCCACCTTCACCCCACCTGCATTGAGCAGATCGCGAGCAGCGGCAGAGTTTTTCACCAGCCCCGCCTTGTTCAGCACCGCGGCGATCGGCATGTCTTCTGGTGCGGCCACCTCGATCTCTGGCAGGTCCTCCGGCAGCTCGCCATCCTTCATGCGGTTGCCCGCAGCACGATGGGCATTGGCCGCAGCCTCTTCACCATGGAAGCGCGCCACAATCTCTTCGGCCAGCTTGATCTTGATGTCGCGCGGGTTGGCACCCTTCTCCACATCGGCTCGGAACTGGTTGATCTCTTCCATGGAGCGGAAGCTCAGCAGCTCGAAATAACGCCACATCAAGGTGTCCGGAATGGAGACCAGCTTGCTGTACATCACCCCCGGAGCTTCCTGGATGCCGACATAGTTGCCCAGAGACTTGGACATCTTCTTGACGCCATCAAGCCCTTCAAGCAAAGGCATGGTGACAATGTTCTGCGCCTCCTGGCCATAGGCACGCTGCAACTCGCGCCCCATCAGCAGGTTGAACTTCTGATCGGTACCACCAAGCTCCACGTCCGCCTTGAGCGCAACCGAGTCGTATCCCTGCACCAGCGGATACAAGAATTCATGGATCGCAATCGGTTGGTTGCTGCTATAGCGCTTGTCGAAGTCATCGCGCTCGAGCATGCGCGCAACAGTGTACTGGGAGGCCAGTCGAATGAAGTCGGCCGGCGTCAGCTTGTCCATCCAGGTAGAGTTGAACGCGACTTCGGTCTTGGCCGGATCAAGGATCTTGAATACCTGCTGCTTGTAGGTCTCGGCGTTATCCAGCACCTGCTCCCGGGTCAACGGCGGGCGGGTCGCGCTCTTGCCACTCGGGTCACCGATCATGCCAGTGAAGTCACCGATCAGGAAAATGACCTGATGCCCAAGGTCCTGGAACTGGCGCAGCTTGTTGATCAGCACAGTATGGCCCAGATGCAGGTCCGGCGCAGTCGGGTCGAAGCCCGCCTTGATACGCAGGGGCTGGCCGCGCTTGAGCTTCTCCACCAGTTCCGACTCGACCAATACCTCTTCCGCACCGCGCTTGATAAGCGCCAGCTGCTCTTCAACCGACTTCATAGACAGACCCGCAAGGCTCAGATTCAAGGGGAGCCAACCATACAAGATCGGCCATCAATTACAAGTTTCGCAAAGGAATGTGACCCGGATGACGCATTGCGGCGTCTACGCGCCCTTGCGCGAAACCGGATTTGGTTATATTTTATACAGTTATTTCATCTTCATCATGTCATTCATCTTTTCCATTTCACCTTTTTCAAAGTCACCTCACCTATGACCAACGAGACGCCTAAAGCGCCCCCGCTTTATCCGAAAAGCCATTTGTTGGCCGCCAGCGGCATTGCCGCCTTGCTCAGCCTGGCTTTGCTGGTATTTCCCTCCAGCGAAGTCGAAGCCAAGAAGACCACCCTCAGCCTGGAGCTGGAAACGCCGGCCGAGCAGTTGAAGGACGAGTCCAAGGCCGCCCCGCTGGTTCAAGCCGAGAACGACGAAGGCTCTCCTTTTGCCCAAGTCGAAGAGGGCGAACCACCCACCAAGCAGGCTGAGCAACAAGCGCCAGCTACCGAGGAAAAAGCCAAGGAGACCGCCGAGGCCAAGCTGCCCGGCCATCGTGAAGTCGCGGTCGCGCGCGGCGATACCCTCTCCACACTGTTCGCCAAGGTTGGTTTGCCAGCCAACGTAGTCCATGACGTCCTGGCAAGCGGCAAGCAGGCCAAGCAGTTCAGTCAGCTAAAGCATGGGCAGGTCCTGCAGTTCGAACTCGACGAAGACGGCCAACTGGCCAGCCTGCACAGCAAGATCAGCAACCTCGAGACCATACGCCTGACCAAAACAGCCAAGGGCTACAGCTTCAACCGGGAAATCAGCAAGCCGGTGGTGCGCACTGCCTATGCCCATGGCGTGATCAAAAGCTCGCTGTCGGCTTCCGCCAAGCGCGCCGGCCTGTCCCACAGCATGACCATGGACATGGCCCGCGTCCTTGGCTACGACATCGACTTCGCCCAGGACATCCGCCCTGGCGATGAATTCGACGTGGTGTACGAGCAGAAGGTCATGGACGGCAAGGTGGTCGGCACCGGCAACATCCTGTCCGCGCGCTTCACCAACCGCGGCAAGACCTATACCGCTGTGCGCTACACCAACAAGCAGGGCAACACCAGCTACTACACCGCCGACGGCAACAGCCTGCGCAAAGCCTTCATCCGTACGCCGGTGGATTACGCCCGCATCAGCTCGCGCTTCTCCGCTGGCCGCAAGCACCCGATCCTCAACAAGATCCGCGCTCACAAGGGTGTGGACTACGCCGCACCACGGGGCACGCCGATCAAGGCCGCCGGCGATGGCAAGGTACTTCTGGCAGGCCGCCGCGGTGGCTATGGCAATACCGTGATCATCGCCCACGGCAACTCCTACAAGACCCTTTATGGTCACATGCAGGGCTTTGCCAAGGGCATCAAGACCGGCAGCTCGGTCAAGCAAGGCCAGGTGATCGGTTACATCGGCACCACCGGCCTGTCCACGGGCCCACATCTGCACTACGAGTTCCAGGTCAATGGCGTTCACGTCGATCCGTTGAGCCAGAAGGTGCCCATGGCCGACCCGATTGCCCGCTCCGAGCGCCAGCGCTTCCTGCAGCAGAGCCAACCCCTGATCGCCCGCATGGATCAGGAAAAGGCCACCCTGCTCGCCGCCAACAAGCGCTGAACCATGGCGCTTTATCTGGGTGTGATGTCCGGAACCAGCCTAGATGGTTTGGACATCGCACTGATCGAACAACGCGAGCAGACCCACCTGCTCGCCACTCACTACACCCCCATGCCTTCTGATCTTCGTCAGGCGCTGCTTGCCCTCTGTGCCAGCGGCCCTGACGAGATCGCGCGTGCCGCATTGGCGGAGAACCGCTGGGCTAGCCTCGCCGCCGAAGGCATAAAACAGCTCTTGGCACGCCAAGGCCTGGACGCCAGCGCCATCCGTGCAATCGGCAGCCACGGTCAGACCATCCGCCACGAGCCGGCCCGTGAATTCACTGTACAGATTGGCAATCCGGCGTTGCTGGCCGAGCTGACGGGCATCTGCGTTGTCGGTGATTTCCGCCGTCGTGACGTGGCCGCGGGAGGCCAAGGCGCCCCGTTGGTGCCTGCATTCCATGAGGCGCTGTTCAGCCACCTGGGGCAACGCGTGGCCATTCTGAACGTGGGCGGGTTCAGCAACCTCAGCCTGATCGAGCAAGACCAACCGGTCCGTGGTTTCGACTGCGGCCCAGGCAACGTGCTGCTGGACGCCTGGATCGAACGCAAGCGCGGCCAAACCTATGACGCCGATGGCGCCTGGGCCGCCAGCGGCCAGATCATCGATACGTTGCTGGACAAGCTTCTGGCGGACCCCTTCTTTGCAAGCAGCGGCCCCAAGAGCACCGGCCGTGAAGTGTTCAACCTTCCCTGGCTGGACGCCCATCTGGCAGCGCTGCCAGCCTATCGGGACGAAGATGTACAGGCCACGCTGCTGGAACTGACCGCCCGCAGCATCATTGACTCGCTGCTTGGCGCCCAATCAGGCACCGAGGCCCTGCTGGTCTGTGGTGGTGGTGCTCGCAATAGCGCATTGATGGGTCGCCTGGCAGCGCTGCTGCCTTGTGCCCAGGTCAGCAGCACAGCCGCCCATGGCGTGGACCCGGACTGGGTCGAAGCCATGGCCTTCGCATGGCTGGCCCATTGCTGCCTCGAACGCATCCCGGCCAACCGCCCCAGCGTGACCGCCGCCCGGGGGCTGCGCGTTCTCGGGGCGATCTATCCAGCCTGACGAACCTGCACAACGCAAAACGCCGCGCAATTGCGCGGCGTTTTCGTTGCAGGGCCCGGCCTCAGATCGAGAACGAGGAGCCGCAACCGCAGGTGGTGGTGGCATTGGGGTTCTTGATCACGAAACGCGAACCTTCAAGGCCTTCTTGGTAGTCCACCTCGGCGCCTGCCAGGTATTGGAAGCTCATCGGGTCCACTACCAGGGATACACCCTCGCGCTCGACGATGGTGTCGTCCTCGGCCACTTCTTCATCGAAGGTGAAGCCGTACTGGAAGCCAGAGCAACCGCCGCCCGTCACGAACACACGCAGCTTCAGGCGATCATTGCCTTCCTCGCTGACCAGGGTCTTCACCTTGTTCGCAGCACCTTGGGTAAATTCCAAAGCCGTGGGGGTGAAGGTTTCGACGCTCATGTTGACTCTCCCGGCGCAGTGTCGCCATAAAACTCGATGACGCGCATTATCCGCTTCTCCGAGAAAATTGGTCAACAATACGAAAGCTGCAAGTGACAAGCTACAAGCGGAAAGCCAATCCCGGCGTGCTCACTTGTAGCTCGAGGCTTGCAGCTTACCGCTGCGCTTAGGGCAGCAGACCCGCATGGGAGAGCCCCATGCGCTCGTCCAGACCGAACAGGATATTCAGGTTCTGTACCGCCTGGCCGGAAGCCCCCTTGACCAGGTTGTCGATCACCGACAGCACCACCACCAGGTCGCCCCCCTGAGGACGATGTACAGCGATGCGGCAGACATTGGCACCACGTACGCTGCGGGTCTCAGGATGGCTACCAGCCGGCATCACATCGACGAACGGCTCATCGGCATAGCGCTTCTCGAACAGCGCCTGTAGATCGACGGAAGTGTCGGCGACGGTCGCGTAAAGGGTCGCGTGAATACCGCGAATCATCGGCGTGAGATGCGGCACGAAGGTCAGCCCGACTTCCTTGCCAGCGGCTTGACGCAGCCCCTGGCTGATCTCCGGCAGATGGCGATGGCCCTTGACCGCGTATGCCTTCATGCTTTCGCCTGCTTCACAGAACAGTGAACCTACGGCTGCGCCACGCCCCGCCCCGCTCACCCCGGACTTGCAGTCCGCAATCAGTCGCGATGGATCAGCCAGGCCTGCCTCCAGCAGCGGCAGGAAACCCAGCTGAGTGGCGGTCGGATAGCAACCGGGCACTGCGATCAGGCGGGCCTGGCGGATCTTCTCACGGTTGACCTCTGGCAGGCCATACACCGCATCCTTGAGCAATTCCGGCGCACCATGGGGCTGGCCGTACCACTTGCCCCACTCCACGGCATCCTGCAGACGGAAATCCGCGGACAGGTCGATGACCTTGGTCCCGGCAGCCAGCAATTCGCCAGCCAGTGCGTGGGCAACCCCATGGGGCGTGGCGAAGAACACCACGTCACAGGCGCCCAAGGTCTTGCTGTCCGGCACGCTGAAGGCTAGGCCATCATAATGACCGCGCAGGTTCGGATACATGTCGGCGACCGCGACGCCCGCCTCGGAGCGCGACGTGATGACAGCGACCTCGGCCTGTGGGTGCTGTGCCAGCAGGCGCAACAGTTCGACACCGGTGTAACCCGTGCCGCCAACGATACCGACCTTGATCATAACGCTTGCCCCTTCTTCAACGAGCCCACTGGAAAGCGCACGATAATAGGGGTGCGGGGCCTCTGTAACAACTCTTCGGATGCCCCATTGGACGCTTGACCGTTACTATCTGACGACCGTGAATCCTGAAGGAACTCCCCCATGCTTTATCTATGGATCAAGGCCCTGCATATCGTCAGCGTGGTCTGCTGGTTCGCCGGGCTGTTCTACCTCCCGCGCCTGTTCGTCTACCACGCCCAAAGTCAGGACAGCCTCAGCCTGGACCGCTTCGTCACCATGGAACGCAAGCTGTATCGCGGCATCATGAACCCAGCGATGATCGCCACTTACGTCTTCGGCGCCTGGATGCTCTACCTCAATCCTGGCTGGCTGAGCCAGGGCTGGCTACACGCCAAGCTCACCCTGGTGGCGCTGTTGACCGTCTACCACCATATGTGCGGCGCCCAGCGCAAACGCTTCGCTGCTGGCACCAATACTCGCGGGCATGTGTTCTACCGCTGGTTCAACGAAGTGCCGGTGCTGTTTCTGCTGGGCATCGTGATCCTGGTAGTGGTCAAGCCGTTCTGAGCCCGAAGGATCATGTGCTGGCAGGCCCCTGAGGCTCGGGGCTGAGCCGGTAGCAAAAGGCAACACCTTCTCCGGCCACGCTGTACACTAGTCGCCCTTTTTCGGCCTCAGGAGCCTTGCATGACCCGTTACGCCATGATTACCGGTGCTTCCAGCGGCCTAGGGCTTGCCCTGGCGGAAGCCCTGGCACGGCGTGGGCGCAACCTGATCTTGGTGGCACGCCACCGCGAGACCCTGGAGCCGGTCGCCATCGAGCTGACCCAGCGCTTCGGCGTCGAAGTGCTGTTCCGGGCTTGCGACCTGAGCCAACCCCTACGCCTGTCGGGCTTCGTCCTGGAGCTCGAAGAAGGCGAGCGACACATCGACCTTTTGGTCAATTGTGCCGGCCAGCGGACCTATGGGCCGTTTCTCGCCCATGAATGGGCCGACGAACAAGACCTGCTGGAGGTCAACGTCCTCGCCCTGAGCCGCCTGTGTCATGCCATTGGCAACCTGATGGCTTTGCACGGAGGCGGACAAATCCTCAATGTCGCAGCCCTGGCCAGCGCCGCGCCCGGCCCGTGGATGGCCACCTACGCAGCCAGCAAGGCCTATGTGGTGAGTTTCTCCGAGGCGCTTCGCGAGGAGCTCAAGCGCACCGGAATCAAAGTCTCGGTCCTGTGCCCCGGGCCTGTGCGATCCTCGCGCCGACGCATCCCTCGGCTGGACGACAGCGCGCGCTGCCTGAGCCCGGAAGAAGTGGCGCTCTATACCGTACGCGCGCTGGACAAGAACCGCGCCCTGATCATGCCTGGACGACGCAACCGCTGGCTGGCGGCGATGCCTCGCCTGATGCCACGCTGGCTCACGCGCAAGCTGGCCGGCGTCATCCATCGGCGCTACTGCCCGGTCGGCGTCGAATAGCCACTGGGCGAGCGTCGTCGTGCTGGGTACACTCGGCCCGGACACTCACCATGGAGTACGAGCTGTGGAGACTATCTTCACCAAGATCATCAACCGGGAGATCCCGGCGAAGATCATCTACGAGGACGACCAGGTTCTGGCCTTCCACGATATCGCCCCGCAGGCACCTGTGCATTTTCTGGTCATCCCGAAAAAGCCCATCCGCACCCTCAACGACCTGACCGAGGAAGACAAAGGCCTGGCCGGCCATATCCTGTTCACGGCCCAGCGCCTGGCCAAGGAACTCGGCTGCGAGGATGGCTTCCGTGTGGTCATGAACTGCAATGAGCTGGGCGGCCAGACGGTCTACCACATCCACATGCACGTGCTCGGCCAGCGCCAGATGCACTGGCCGCCGGGCTGATCCAGGGCAACCGTCCCCTTCCCGATTGCGGTAAACTGTCGGGCACACTCTAGCGGAGGTGCCCGATGGCTACCGAACGTCACTACTCGCCGCTCGACCGCTTGTTGCTGCAGGCCGATACTGCCATGCGCACCTTGCTGCCCTTCAGCGGCCAACCTGCCCGCCCATCCCCGGCCATCGTCCAACCCGATGCCGAACTGGACGAAAGCCAAACCCGCCATATTGCCGGCCTGATGCGGATCAACCATACCGGTGAAGTCTGCGCCCAGGCGCTGTACCAAGGCCAAGCCTTGACCGCCAAGTTGCCTGAGGTGCGTAAGGCCATGGAGCATGCCGCCGAAGAAGAAGTCGACCACCTGGCTTGGTGCGAGCAACGCATCCGCCAGCTTGGCAGCCACCCGAGCGTGCTCAACCCGCTGTTCTATGGCATGTCCTTCGGCATCGGCGCCCTTGCCGGCCTGGTCAGCGACAAGGTCAGTCTCGGCTTCGTCGCAGCGACCGAACACCAGGTATGCAAGCACCTGGACGAGCACCTTGAGCAACTGCCCCAGGAGGATGAAAAGTCCCGGGCCATTCTCGAACAGATGCGTGTCGATGAAGAACAGCACGCCGAGTCTGCACTCGAAGCCGGCGGCTACCGCTTCCCAGCCCCTGTGCGCTTCGGCATGAGCCTGATGGCCAAGGTGATGACTAAAAGCACCTACCGCATCTGAAGGGCACGAACATGACGGAACGTTTCGACGCCAAGGACCTGGCTCGCGCGGTGGACGCAGGTGTTCTTCAACCGGGCCAGGACCAGGCCTTGTTAGCCTTCCTGCGCCAGCAACCGCATACCCGCGGTACTTTCCAGCTTGCCCATGTGGCGTTCTACTTCGGCGCATTACTGATCATGGGCGCCATGGGCTGGCTGCTCACCGAAGCCTGGATGAGCATCGGCGATTCGGCGCTGCTGGGCGTTTCCTCGCTCTACATCGCCTTGTTGACGCTGTTCGCCCTTAGGCTGCAACGCCGGGAGCAACCCATTGCCGCTGGCGTGCTGGCCGCAGTCGCCGTGAGCATCGTGCCCTTGGCAGTGTTCGCCATCGAGCGCCTTGCCGGTTGGTGGCCACTCGACGATACCCAAAGCGAGTATCACCAGTACTACACCTACGTACAGGGCGGCTGGGTACTGATGGAGGCGGCCACGGTGGTGGCGGGCTTGTTGATGCTGCGCCTGGTCCCCTTTCCCTTCATCGTGATGCCGATGGCCGTGGCCCTGTGGTTCATGTCCATGGACCTCAGCGAATGGTTCTTCGGTTCACCGTTCAGCTGGGAACAGCGTCGCACGGTCTCGTTGTGGTTCGGTCTGACGCTACTGGCGGTCTTCATCGTGATCGATGGGCGAACCCGCCGGGACTACGCAGGCTGGGGCTATCTGGCGGGACTGGCGGCATTCTGGGGCGGACTGACGCTGATGGACAGCGGCAGCGAGCTGGGCAAGGCGTTGTATTGCGTGGTCAATCTTGGCCTGATGGGCTTGGCGGTACTGTTGCGTCGGCCGGTGTTCATGGTTTTTGGTTCCATGGGCGTAGCGGCCTACCTGGGCTACCTCTCCTATGACGTGTTCGCCGAGTCGCTGCTCTTCCCGCTGGTGCTGACCGTGATCGGCCTGGGCGTGATCGGGCTGGGTTTGCTGTACCAAAAAAAGCGTGAGCAACTGAGCCAGTCGCTACGGGCACACCTGCCAAGATGGTTGCAGCAAGCGCTGCCCGCACTTCGTAACTGAACAGGCTTGGGGCTGCAAAGCAGCCCCGACCGGTCATTCAACCCAGCTCGACGATCTCGTAGCCGTGTGTGATTTCCACGCCAGCGCGATCGAGCATGATCGAGGCCGAGCAGTACTTCTCCGCCGACAGTTCCACCGCGCGCTTGACCTGAGCTTCCTTAAGCCCGCGCCCCTTGACCACGAATTTCAGGTGGATCTTGGTGAATACCTTGGGGTCTTCGCTGGCGCGCTCGGCTTCCAGGAAGGCCTCGCAGCTCTCCACGGCCTGGCGGGACTTCTTGAGGATGCTCACCACATCGAAGCTACTGCAGCCGCCCAGGCCGAGCAGCAACATTTCCATGGGGCGTACGCCCAGGTTGCGTCCGCCTGCCTCGGGCGGGCCATCCATGACCACGACATGGCCGCTCCCCGATTCGCCGAGGAACATCGCTTCACCGGCCCACTGGATGCGTGCCTTCATGTATCTGGACTCCAAGATGCTTGAGAAAGGTCGTCAGCTTAGTCTTTGTGGCGCTATCGGAAAAGCGCAATGCGAGCGCCATTAAAGCCATTGCAAGCGGCAGTGTCTGATAAGCTGACGCCAAATGACTGGCGCTCGTCGCCAACGTCCTATAAAAAGTGCAATGCCTCGCCCCGAACAGGATTTCGTGATGGTTGCCTCCGCTCTACCTGCCAAGATCAAGAATATCGACAAGCTGCTCGCCCACTGCCAGCGCCGCCGTTACGCCGCCAAAAGCAACATCATCTGCGCAGGCGACCGGGCTGAAACGTTGTCCTTCATCATCAAGGGTTCGGTGACCATCTTGATCGAGGATGACGATGGCCATGAAATGATCATCGCCTACCTCAATAGCGGGGATTTCTTCGGTGAGCTGGGCTTGTTCGAGTCCGCAGGACAAGAGCAGCAGCGCAGCGCCTGGGTCCGCGCCAAGACTGAGTGCGAGGTAGCTGAAATCAGCTACGACAAGTTCCGTGAACTGGCCCGCCAGGATCCAGACATCCTCTACGCCCTGGGCAGCCAGATGGCCCAGCGCCTGCGAAATACCACCCGCAAGGTGGGCGACCTGGCTTTCTTCGATGTCACCGGCCGCGTGGCCCGATGCCTGCTTGACCTGTGCAAGCAGCCCGATGCCATGACCCACCCGGACGGCATGCAGATCAAGATCACCCGTCAGGAGATCGGCCGCATTGTCGGCTGCTCACGGGAGATGGTCGGCCGCGTACTCAAGGACCTTGAAGAGCGCAGCCTGGTGCAGGTCAAGGGCAAGACCATGGTGGTCCACGGCACCCGTTAGTCGCGAGGGATCGCCGCGATCACCTCATTGTAGGCCTGACTCAGGCGCTCGAACCACGGCGCCTCGGGCACCACTTCGTGCAGAGCGATATGGCTGTCGGCACGGCAACGCTGCTCCAGATCACAGCATTCATTGAAACGGTTGACCGCCGCGACCATCGATTCTCGCTCGTTGTCCAGTAACAGCGCGCCGTGCACCAGCACCACCGCACGCTTTCCGCCTAAGCCCTGGCGCCAGCGCTGGGCAGTACCGACCAGCTTGCGACCATTGAGATTGACGTTATACCGACCGTCGCAGAACGCGCCGTCGATCTCGCCGACCGAAGCCACGCCGCCCCACTCGCGCAGCACATCGCACAGTGGTAGGCACAGGCGCTCATAGGCATTTTCGATGCGCCCGTGATCTCCTTCACTGCGCGGCGCAACGTAGACCAACGCCACATTCACTGTCGAATGGGACTGAGGCACCGGCTCGCCGCCCGTTTCGCGCAAGAGCACAGGCCACCCGGCAATGGCCAGCTCAGAGCAGGCGGCCTCGAAGTTGTCCAGGCGGCTCATGCGTCGAGGCATCACCAGGGCGTGGTCGGTCGGGCGCCAGAACAGCACACCCGCGTCACGCTCGCCACGGCATACCGCCGCCAGCAGCTCCTGCTCGGCGTGCAGGCCTTGTTCGACGGTCAGCGCCAGCGGTCGTTCGGTCATTGATCCACCTAAAGATGTTGGTTGCACAAACCCTTTCATGGGCAAACCCGCTCCCATGGGATTTTCGTTGCGTTCAGGCTGCGAAGAGCAGGCATACAAAAAAGCCGGCAAACGCCGGCTTCGATCGATCAGTCCAGTTCCTGAACCACGGTTTTCACCGCGCGCTCGGGGAAGAACAGTCGCTGCAGCTCCAGCCCAGGCTGCTCGGCACGCATGAACGCCTCACCGACAAGGAACGAATAGACCTCGTTGATTTCCATCAGCTCCACATCGGCACGGTTGAGGATACCGCTCTCGGTAATCGCCAGGCGGTCACGCGGAATGCGTGGTAGCAGGTCCAGCGTGGTCTCCAGGCTGACCTCGAAAGTATGCAGGTTGCGGTTGTTGACCCCGACCAGCGGAGTATCGAGGGTGTTCAACGCGCGCTCCAGCTCAGCAGCGTCGTGCACCTCGACCAGAACATCGAGCCCGACAGACTTGGCGGTAGCAGCCAGTTCAGCCATGCGTACGTCATCCAGCGCGGCGACGATCAGCAAGACGCAATCGGCGCCCAGGGCCCGGGCCTCGACCACTTGGTAAGGGTCGATGAGAAAGTCCTTGCGGATCACCGGCAGCTTGCATGCCGCGCGGGCCTGCTGCAGGTAGGCATCGCCGCCCTGGAAGTAATCCACATCGGTCAGTACCGAAAGGCAGGTCGCCCCGCCCTTTTCATAGCTGACGGCGATGTCGGCCGGAACGAAATGCTCGCGGATCACGCCTTTGCTGGGCGAGGCTTTCTTGATCTCGGCAATCACTGCCGGCTGCTTGCGCTTGGCCTGTGCGAGCATGGCGTTGGCAAAGCCTCTCGGGGCGTCGGCCGCCTTGGCCATTCGCTCCAGCTCGGCCAGGCCGACGCGGGCACTGCGTTCGGCCACTTCCTCGACCTTGCGGGCAAGGATCTTCTCCAGCACCGTCGGTACGCTCATGCTTCGTTCTCCTGCTTGAATACCGCGGTAAAAGCGCCCAACTCTTGCAGCTTCTCCCAGGCAAGGCCTGTGTGCAGCACGTCATGGGCAAGTTCTACACCGCTCTTGAGGCTCATGGCGTGGTCGGCGGCGTACAGCGCCGCGCCAGCATTGAGCACGATCATCTCGGCGGCCTTCTGGCCATTCTCGGTCTTGCGCCGGCCTAGGGCGTCACGGATCAGCTCCAGCGAGGCCTGCGGACCTTCGACAGCCAGACCGTGCAGGCTCTGGCTCTTCATGCCAAGGTCTTCGGGCTCGACCCAATATTCGGAGATCTGGTCATTCTTCAGTTCGGCCACGAAGGTCGGTGCAGCCAGGCTGAACTCATCCAGACCGTCCTTGGAGTGCACCACCAGCACATGCTTGCTGCCCAGGCGTTGCAGCACTTCGGCCAACGGGCGGCACAGGGCCTGGGTGAACACCCCGACCACCTGGTGTTTCACACCGGCCGGATTCGTAAGCGGGCCCAGCATGTTGAACAGGGTGCGCAGCCCCAGATCACGGCGCGGGCCGGCAGCATGCTTCATGGCGCTGTGGTGGGTCTGGGCGAACATGAAGCCGATCCCCAGGCTGTCGATGCAGCGGGCGACCTGCACGGGCGTCAGGTTCAGGTAGATTCCAGCGGCCTCCAGCAGGTCGGCACTGCCACTCTTGCCGGATACCGCGCGGTTGCCATGCTTGGCCACCGGGCAACCCGCTGCCGCGAGGACAAACGCCGACGCGGTGGACACGTTGAAAATATTGGCACCATCGCCGCCGGTGCCGACGATGTCGACCACACCGTCGAGGGTTTGCAGTTCTACCTTGCTGCACAGCTCACGCATCACCGATACGGCACCGACGATCTCGTCGATGCTCTCGCTCTTCATGCGCATGCCCATCAGGAAGGCACCGATCTGCGCCTCACTGCACTGGCCCGTCATGATCTGGCGCATGACAGCGCGCATTTCTTCGGTGGACAGATCCAGGTGGCCGACGATACGGCTCAACGCGCTCTTGATATCCATGTTCGCTCCTTAGCGATGGCCGCCGGTCTGCTTGAGGAAGTTGGCGAACAGTTCGTGGCCCTGCTCGGTGAGGATCGACTCGGGGTGGAACTGCACCCCTTCGATGTTCAGCGTCTTGTGGCGCAGGCCCATGATCTCGTCGACCGAGCCATCGGCATGGGCCGTCCAGGCAGTGATTTCCAGGCACTCGGGCAGGGTTTCGCGCTTGACCACCAGCGAGTGGTAACGGGTCACGGTGAGCGGGTTGTTCAAGCCGGCGAACACGCCCAGGTCGCGATGATGGACCGGGCTGGTCTTGCCGTGCATCACCTGGCGGGCGCGAACCACATCACCGCCAAAGGCCTGACCGATGGACTGGTGGCCCAAGCAGACGCCGAGGATCGGCAGCTTGCCGGCGAAGTGCAGGATGGCCTCGATGGAGACCCCGGCCTCGCTCGGCGTGCAAGGGCCAGGGGAGACGACGATGCGCTCGGGCTTGAGGGCTTCGATCTGGGCGATGGTCATTTCATCGTTGCGAATGACCTTGACCTCGGCGCCCAGCTCGCCCAGGTACTGGACGACGTTGTAGGTAAAGGAGTCGTAGTTGTCGATCATCAGTAACATCGGGCTGAACCTCTTGAATCTACTGACTTTGAATTCGAACCTTCCAATGCCGGTGCAAGCGCGGGCTGTCCCGCAGCGAGCGGTGGATGAAGCGACTGGAAGGCAAACGGGGGCGGGCCGGACGGGCCGGCAGGAGATAAAGTCAGGCGCGCCAACGCCAACGGGCGTGGGCCTTGATAACGCGCATCAAGAGTTTGCTGACGATCAACACAGAAGTAGGTCTCGCTTGTACGTCACGGCACAGTAGCCTACCGGGCCGGCGGGTGCAATATGCCCGTAAATACGGAGAAACGAATCCACTTGGATCGAATTCCCTCAGCTTTGTTAAGGTCAATCGGGCTGTTCCGACAAAAATAAAGAAAAGGACCTTCTCCAATGCGCAAAACACGCTTCATTCGTCCCCTGATGGGGCTTCTGGCCCTTTCCTGCAGCCAGGCCATGGCAGCGCCCTCGCCCTACTCCTCGCTCATCGTGTTCGGCGACAGCCTCAGCGATGCCGGACAGTTCGGGCTGCGCTTCACCAACCGCAATGCCGATGGCAGCTATGCACCGGTCACGCCGATGATCCTGGGGAACCGGCTGGGTGTACCCACCGACGAGCTCAACCCCTCCACTTCCATCGGCACCCGCCCCGACGGCAACAACTGGGCGGTCGGAGGCTACACAACGCAGCAGATACTCGACTCGATCACCGAGACCTCACGCACCATCATCCCGCCGGGACGTCCGGGTGCGGGTACGGTGCTGCGCGAGCGTGACGGCTACCTGGCCAATGGTTTGCGCGCCGACGCTAACGCTTTGTACTACCTGACCGGCGGCGGCAACGACTTCCTTCAAGGGCTGGTCAACACCCCGGGCGACGCCGCTGCCGCCGGCGCGCGCCTGGCAGCCAGTGCGCAGGCCCTGCAACAGGGTGGTGCGCGCTACATCATGGTCTGGCTGTTGCCGGATCTGGGGCAGACACCCAACTACAGCGGCACGCCATTGGAAGGCCCGCTGTCGCAATTGTCTGGCGTGTTCAATCAATCATTGCTGAACCAGCTCGGCCAGATCGACGCACAGATCATCCCTCTGAACATTCCAGCCCTGCTTCAGGAGGCCTTGGCGAATCCAGCCGACTTCGGGCTGGCCACCGGCCAGAACCTGGTCGGCACCTGCTACAGCGGCGAAGGCTGCGTGGGTAACCCGGTGTACGGGGCCAACGGCATCACACCGGATCCCACCAAACTGCTGTTCAACGATTCGGTGCATCCGACCATCGCCGGTCAGAAACTGATCGCCGACTACGGCTATTCGATCCTTGCTGCACCCTGGGAGCTGACGCTGCTGCCGGAAATGGCCCACGGCAACCTACGGGCCCATCAGGACGAGCTGCGCAACCAATGGCAGACACCCTGGCAGGCCGTTGGCCAATGGCAGCCCTTTGTCGCCACGGGCGCTCAGGACCTCGACTTCGACGACCAGCGCGGTGCCGCCAGCGCAGATGGACGCGGTTACAACCTGACCCTGGGCGGCAGCTACCGCCTCGACGACGCGTGGCGCATCGGCTTGGCGGCTGGCGTGAACCGGCAGAAGCTCGAGGTCGGAGAATACGACTCGGACTACAAGCTCGACAGCTATCTCGCCACGGTATTTGCCCAATATAGCCAGCACCGCTGGTGGGCCGACGCGGCATTGACCGCAGGGCACCTGGACTATCACGACCTCAAGCGTACCTTCGCGCTCGGCGTGGGGGAGCGCAGCGAGAAAGGCGACACGGATGGCGAGGCGTGGTCGGTCACCGGCCGGCTGGGTTACAACCTGGCGAGCGAGCACAGTGTCTGGCAGCTGTCACCCTTCCTCAGCGCCGACTATGCCCGGGTCAAGGTCGACGGTTACGAGGAAAAGAGCGGGCGCTCCACAGCCCTGGCCTACGATGACCAGGAACGCAGCTCGCGGCGTCTGGGGATAGGCCTGCAAGGTGGCTATCAGTTTGCGGCAGGTACCCGGTTATTTGTCGAAATCGCCCGAGAGCACGAATTCGAAGACGACCGCCAAGACCTGAGCCTGCACCTCACCAGCCTGCCAGCCCATGACTTCACACTCACCGGCTACACGCCGGACAGCAACCTGACCCGTGCCAGCCTGGGGCTGACCCATGAACTGGTGCCCGGTGTGCACCTGCGGGGCAACTACAATTGGCGCAAGAGCGATGCGCTGACCCAGCAAGGCGTCGGCCTGGCGCTGAGCTTGGACTTTTGAACGGAACTGGCGCCCTGCGGCAGATCCCGTTGCCTGTTTTGTGGGTAATCCCGCTCCTGCAGGACAGCGGACTCGTCAAAAGCACTCGAGAACCCGCGAAACAGGCCTGAGCGCCGCTGTCGCAACAGGCTCCGCACAGGCCCTCCAAAGAAGAACGGCGCCCCCAGGGCGCCGTTCACTCATCTACTGCCCGTCAGGCTTGTGGCGTCTGCTCCGCCAAGGCCACCGCGCGGAACATGGCCCGACGCTTGTTGATGGTTTCTTCCCACTCAAGCGCCGGTACCGAGTCAGCGACGATGCCGCCACCAGCCTGCACATGCAGCTCGCCGTCCTTGATCACCGCGGTGCGGATGGCGATAGCGGTGTCCATGTTGCCATTCCAGGCAAGGTAGCCCACGGCGCCGCCATAGACGCCACGCTTGACCGGTTCCAGCTCGTCGATGATTTCCATGGCACGGATCTTTGGGGCGCCCGACAGGGTGCCAGCCGGCAGGATCGCGCGAAGCGCGTCCATCGCGGTCAGGCCTTCACGCAGTTGACCTGTGACGTTGGAGACGATGTGCATGACGTTGGAGTAGCGCTCGATAACCATTTTCTCGGTCAGGCGCACGCTGCCGGTGGACGATACCCGGCCCACATCGTTGCGACCCAGGTCGATGAGCATCAGGTGCTCGGCGATTTCCTTATCATCGGACAGCAGATCGTCTTCCAGTGCCCGGTCGGCTTCTTCGGTGGCGCCGCGTGGACGGGTTCCGGCGATCGGTCGCACGGTGACCAGATTGTCCTCGACACGCACCAGCACTTCTGGCGAGCTGCCCACTACATGGAAGTCACCGAAGTTGAAGAAATACATGTAAGGCGTCGGGTTGAAGCAGCGAAGCGCTCGGTACAGGTCGATCGGCGCGGCCTTGAAGTCGATGGACATACGCTGGGACGGCACCACCTGCATGCAGTCACCGGCCAGGATGTATTCCTTGATGCGCCCGACCGCGTTCTCGTAGTCCTCGCGGGTATAGCTGGAGCGGAATGCGGGCTCGGCGGCGAGCGGGCCGCTCAGGTCCAGGCCGCGACGCGGGGTGATCGGCTCGCGCAGCTTGGCCAGCAGCTCCTGCAGCCGCGCCTGGCCTTGCTCGTAAGCCTGTTCCTCGGCCGGGTCCACTAGCACGATCGCGTGCATCTTGCCCGCGAGGTTATCGAACACCACCACGGCATCGGAGACCATCAGCAGGATGTCCGGTACACCCAGCGGGTCCGGGTTCGGGCAGGCACCCAGGCGCTTTTCCACGTAACGCACGCAGTCATAGCCGAAGTAACCGACCAGACCACCGTTGAAGCGTGGCAGGCCCGGGATGTCAGCGACCTTGTAGCGATCCTTGAAGGTCTCGACGAACGCC
Organism: Pseudomonas sp. HTZ2; assembly: GCF_033173945.1. Taxonomy (NCBI): domain Bacteria; kingdom Pseudomonadati; phylum Pseudomonadota; class Gammaproteobacteria; order Pseudomonadales; family Pseudomonadaceae; genus Pseudomonas; species Pseudomonas sp. HTZ2. The sequence goes on from NZ_CP137332.1 coordinate 17,685, forward strand.
AAGGGGTCCTCTACGTCATGGCTTTCCACCTGCACGCCGTCCTGCAGGACGCTCGCGTGGTAGCCATGCACACGCAGCACGGTGCGCGATGGCAGGCCGATCATCGAATATCGCCCCCACTTCTCGCCGCCCTGAACGGACTCGAGCAAATAGGAGTTGGGTTGGTCGGCAAGCTTCAGGTAGATCGACAGCGGCGTGTCGAAGTCAGCCAGGGTTTCGCAGGCCAGGGGAATGCGGTTGTAGCCGGCAGCGGCCAGGCGCAGGAATTCTTCGCGGGTCATGGGTAGCCTCGTGGCAAGCGGCAATGGGGTCGGGCAAGCGGACGGGCCGGCAGGCGCCGGCGGGCAGAAGTCAGGCGCGCCAGCGCCAGCGGGCCAGGGCCTTGATGACTTTCATCCAGAATTTGCCGATGACCGCCACGGTGGACTCTCTGTCTTGTGAGGCTTGAAGGTCCGCCAACGTTATCCCAGTGGCCGGGACTAAGCAACCTGGCAGCAAGGCACGCAGATCGTCGATGACCAGGCTGGGCGACTCCTCGTCGATCGGCCGGCCATGGTTGTAGCCATAGCTCAGTCCTACACACTTGACGCCCGCCGCCTTGGCCGCCAGCACATCGCTGCGCGAGTCGCCCACGAACAATGCCTGCTCGGGGCGCACGCCGGCCATCTTCATGACGAACAGCAACGCGGCCGGATCGGGTTTTTTCTGAGGCAGGGTGTCGCCGCCGATGATCCAGCGGAAATAACGACCGATCTTCATCTGATCGAGCAGTGGCCCGACGAAGCGCTCGGGCTTGTTGGTGATCAGCGCCATTTCCACGCCGCGCTTGCGCAGCCAGCGCAAGGTGTCGCGTACACCGGGGTAGATCACCGTCAGGTCATGGCTTTGCCCATAGGCCTCCATGAACAGGGCCAGGCCCTGTTCGGCCAACGCATCGTCCACGGCATCGTGGTCCAGGCCACCGGCCAAGGCCCGACGGACCAGGACCTGGGCGCCATTGCCGACCCAGTGGCGTACGGCCTCCAGGCCCGCGGGTGGGCGCCCCATCTGGAGCAGCATGCGATCCACGGCGGCGGCAAGGTCAGGGACCGAATCGATCAACGTGCCATCCAGATCGAACATCACCAGCCTTGGCAGCGCTCCCGGGAACAGCTGCTCGAAGCCGCTCATGGGCGCGCCTGGGCCAGTTCGGCGCGCATTTTACCGATGACTTCCTGGTAGTCCGGCGCATTGAAGATCGCCGAGCCGGCCACGAAGGTATCGGCACCGGCGGCGGCGATTTCGCGGATATTGTTGACGTTGACGCCACCGTCGATCTCCAGGCGGATATCACGGCCGCTGGCGTCGATCAGCGCGCGGGCTTCGCGCAGTTTGTCGAGGGTGCCAGGAATGAACTTCTGGCCACCGAAGCCTGGGTTGACGCTCATCAAGAGCACCATGTCGACCTTGTCCATTACGTATTTGAGGGCATCCAGGCTGGTGGCCGGGTTGAACACCAGGCCGGCCTTGCAGCCGCCATCGCGGATCAGTTGCAGGGAGCGGTCGATGTGCTGGGACGCTTCAGGATGGAAGGTGATGTAAGTGGCGCCTGCCTCGATGAAGTCGCCGATGATGCGATCGACCGGGCTGACCATCAGGTGCACGTCGATCGGCGCGGTCACGCCGTACTTGCGCAGGGCGCTGCAGACCATCGGGCCGATGGTCAGGTTGGGCACGTAGTGGTTGTCCATCACATCGAAGTGAACGATGTCGGCCCCGGCGGCCAGCACCTTGTCGACGTCCTCGCCCAGACGGGCAAAATCGGCGGAGAGGATGGAGGGGGCAATAGCGTAGGGCTGCATGGCGCACCTGTTGGCAGAAATCACGGTGGCGCGCATTGTAACTCAGGCAAGCCAATGAAGGCTGATTGGTATCAATGGGTGTCGACCAGTTGCTTCAATGCGGTGCAAACGCTTGGCGGGTGAACCCGCTCCCACAGTTTCAGCGTAGCCCTGTGAGAGCGGGTATTGATTCGGAACCGTCAGGTCGGCTGCTGGGTCCTCAGCTTCTCGCTGCGCCCGCGCAGCCACTCAAGGGTGAGCAACAGCACCACAGAGAAAGCGATCAGCAAGGTCGCGGCCGCGGCGATGGTCGGGCTGAGGTTCTCGCGAATGCCGCTGAACATCTGCCGTGGCAAGGTCGCTTGCTCAGGGCCGGCCAAAAACAGCGTCACCACCACTTCGTCGAAGGAGGTGGCGAAGGCGAACAGCGCGCCGGAGATCACACCTGGGGCAATCAACGGCAGGGTCACCCGACGGAAGGTAAGCAGCGGCGAGGCACCGAGACTGGCGGCAGCCCGCACCAGGTTCTGATTGAAGCCCTGCAGCGTGGCCGACACCGTGATGATGACAAAGGGCACGCCCAGCACCGCATGCACCAGGATCAACGAAACGAAGCTGTTGCCCATGCCCAGTGGCGCGAAGAACAAGTAGCTGGCCACACCAATGATCACCACCGGCACCACCATCGGCGAAATCACCAGGGCCATGACCAACGACTTGCCCGGGAAGTCCCCGCGGGTCAGGCCGATGGCGGCCAGGGTGCCGAATACCATCGCCAGCACGGTGGCGGCCGGGGCGACGATGATGCTGTTCTTGAGTGATCGCATCCATTCGGCCGAGGCGAAGAAGTCCTGGTACCAGTGCAGCGAGAAGCCTTGCAATGGGTACACCAGGAAGCTGCCGCTGTTGAATGACAACGGCACGATCACCAGCACCGGCAACACCAAGAACAACAGAATCAAACCGCAGAGAATACGCAGGCTGTAGAACCAGACCCGCTCCACGGGCGACATGTAAGGGCTCAGCATGACAGGGCTCCTCAGCTCAGACGCAGGCGGCTGGCGCCGACCAGCCAGCTATAGATCAGGTACAGCACGACGGTGGCCAGCAGCAACAGTCCGCCCAGGGCGGTAGCCATGCCCCAGTTGATACTGGTGTTGGTGTAGAAGGCCACGAAGTAGCTGACCATTTGGTCGTTCGGGCTGCCCAGCAGCGCCGGGGTGATGTAGTAGCCGATGGAGATGATGAACACCAACAGGCAACCGGCCCCCACACCCGCATAGGTCTGCGGGAAGTACACGCGCCAGAAGCTGGCGAACGGATGGCAGCCCAGGGAGATCGCCGCACGCATATAGCTGGGCGAGATACCTTTCATGACGCTGTACAGCGGCAGGATCATGAACGGCAGCAGGATGTGCACCATGGCGATGTACACACCGGTGCGGTTGAACACCAACTCCAGCGGCTCATCGATGATGCCCATGGCCATCAACGCACTGTTGATCAAGCCACCGGACTGCAACAGCACGATCCAAGCAGCCACCCGCACCAGGATCGAGGTCCAGAACGGCAGCAGCACCAGGATCATCAGCAAATTGCTCTGCCGGGTCGGCAGGTTGGCCAGCAGGTAGGCCAACGGGTAGGCCAGCACCAGGCAGATTGCGGTGATGACCACCCCCATCCAAAGGGTTCGGGTGAAGATGTCCAGATAGATGGCCTGGTCTGGCGTGGCCTTGGCCAGTTCGCCCAGGTCGTCGATGCGATGGTCCAGCGCCGCCAGAAGGTAGAACGGTGTCACTGCACTGGTATTGCGACGGATCGCCTGCCAGTACGCAGGGTCGCCCCAGCGCTCGTCGAGCGTCTGCAGGGCATCTTTATAAGAACTAGGCTCGGCCTTGAACGGCAACGCCCGTGCAGTCTTCGCCAGCAGGCTGCGGTAGCCGGCCAACTCCATGTTCAGGCGTTTGGAGAGATCGCCCAGGGTCTGTTTCTTGCGTGACTCCGCCAGGTCCTGGCTGAGCACCTTGTACACGTCCTCGCCCGGCAGGCCCTTGCCATCCCATTGCGCGATGGCCTCGACGGTGCGCGGCAGGCCGTTGACCACCTCGGGGTTGCCGACGCTCTTGTACAGCAGTGCCGCAATCGGCACCAGAAACACCAGCAACAGGAACAGCGCCAGCGGCGCGATCAACGCCTGCGCCTTCCAACGGTTGACCCGCTCGGCATGCTTGAGGCGCTGCTTGAGGCTTTTACCTGCGCCTTCGTTCAGGGGCACTGCAATGGCCATGGCGAACTCCGAAAATCTGGGGAACGATGAGCGCCGCCTTAAAGGCCGGCGCTCCGTCAACGCGGCTTACTTCTTCGCCGCCCAAGCGTTGAAGCGTTGCTCCAGCTGCTCGCTGTTGTCGGCCCAGAAGGCCACGTCGATCTGCACCTGGTTGGCGATGTTCTCAGGGGTAGTCGGCATGTCCTTCTTCACCGCGTCCGACAGCAGGCTGACAGCCTTGGTATTGGCCGGGCCGTAGGCGATGTTCTCGGAGTAGGTCTTCTGCTGCTCGGGCTGGACGCTGAAGGCGATGAACTTCTTCGCCAGATCGGTATCCTTGGCGCCTTTCGGGATGGCCCAGGCGTCGAAGTCGTAGATGCCGCCGTTCCAGACGACCTTGAGGTTGCTCTCTTTCTGCACCGCGGCGATCCGGCCGTTGTAGGCCGAGCTCATGACTACGTCACCGGAGGCCAGATACTGTGGCGGCTGGGCGCCCGCCTCCCACCACTGGATGCTTGGCTTGATCTGGTCGAGTTTCTTGAAGGCGCGATCCTGGCCTTCTTTGGTGCCCAGCACCTTGTACACATCCTTGGGCGCCACGCCGTCGGCCATCAGGGCGAACTCAAGGGTGTACTTGGCGCCCTTGCGCAGGCCACGCTTGCCCGGGAATTTCTGGGTATCCCAGAAGTCAGCCCAGCTGGTAGGTGCGGTCTTGAGCTTGTCGGCGTTGTAGGCCAGCACCGTGGACCACACGAAGAAGCCCACGCCGCACGGCTGGATGGCGCCCGGCACGTAGTCGGCCTCGTTGCCGAACAAGGCCGGGTCCAGCTCCTCGAACATGCCCTCGTCACAACCGCGGGCCAGTTCCGGCGACTCCACTTCCACCAGGTTCCAGGAGACGCTGTTGGTGTCGACCATGGCTTTGACTTTGGCCATCTCGCCGTTGTATTCACCGGCGACAATCTTGCCTTTGCCTGCCTTCTCCCATGGCTCATAGAACGCCTTGACCTGGGCAGCCTTGTTGGCACCGCCGAAGGACACCACGGTCAGATCCGCAGCCAGGGCTTGGCCGGCGGCGAACAAGCCGAGGGCCAGGGCGGTCAGTTTCAACTGCTTGTGCATTATTGTTCTCTCCACAGTTAAGGGTTGGTGAAGCAAACCATCAATGGGCTTCGGCAATCGGATCGAGCGCGCGGGCGTGCTCCACCTCCCAGCCAAGCGGTACCACATCGCCCACAGCCAGGGCCGGGTCGAGTTCGGCGATCGGCTGCTTCACGAAGAAGTCACCCTTGCCGCAGACTTCCAGGCGAACCCGCACGTGGTCGCCCAGGTAGATGAATTCGGCTACGCGGCCGGAGAAGCGATTGACGCAACTTTCGCTGTGGCCGTTGAGGCGCACGCGCTCGGGGCGGATCGACAAAGTCACAGGATCACCCGCCTCGCCGACGTTCACCGCCAAGGCCTCGACCCGCTCCCCACGGGCCAGCTGAACCTGGCAGCGTTCGCCATCACGGGACAGCAAGGTGCCGTTGAGGCGATTGTTCTCGCCGATGAAGTTGGCCACGAAGGTATTGCGCGGCTCTTCGTAGAGGGTGCGCGGCGGGGCGATCTGCTGGATCTCGCCTTGGTGGAATACCGCTACCCGGTCGGACATGGTCAGCGCCTCGCCCTGGTCGTGGGTCACGTAGACCACGGTCACGCCCAGACGCTGGTGGATGTGCTTGATCTCCATCTGCATGTGTTCACGCAGCTGTTTGTCCAGCGCGCCGAGCGGTTCGTCCATCAACACCAATTGCGGCTCGAACACCAGTGCGCGGGCCAGGGCCACACGCTGCTGCTGGCCACCGGATAACTGGCCCGGGTAGCGCTTGGCGAAAGCATCGAGCTGGACCATCGTCAGCACGCGCTTGACCCGCTCGCTGATGTCGGTCTTGCTGAGGTTGCGCACGGTCAGAGGAAACGCCAGGTTCTCCTCCACGGTCATGTGCGGGAACAGCGCGTAGTTCTGGAACACCATGCCGATGTCACGCTTGTGCGGCGGCACGTTGTTGATCGAGCGCCCGGCCAGCTGGATTTCACCCGCGGTAGGAGTCTCGAAACCGGCCAGCATCATCAGGCTGGTGGTCTTGCCCGAGCCGGACGGACCGAGCAGGGTCAGGAACTCACCCTTGCGGATGTCCAGGTTGAGGTCTTTGACGATCAGCGATTCGCCGTCGTAGCTTTTCTGCACACCGCGGAAGCTGACCAGGATCTCGCCGGTGGCAGCGTTCGAATTCGCCTCGCTCATGCCTGCACCTTCTTGTTGGAATGACTGCGTAGGCAAAGACTAGAGAAGGCGCAAGCCCGGGAAAATCGGGGGTGCTGAGAGAATGCCATCATCCGGATGGAAGATTTGTTGTAGGGCGACCCCTACAAGAGTGGCGGGATTGGGACAGTGCGCCAGCCCAGCATCCCCCGCTCTGGGAGCGGCTATACCCCCGACGAGATCAGCCCAGGCAACGCGAATCGCAGGCCCAGCCCTTTCATGGGCAAACCCGCTCCCACAAGCGAAGGGCCGGGCATAAGAGCACAGCTGTCGCAACCAGAACACTCACACCAGTTTGTGCTCCATCGCGTACTTCACCAGCTCCGCCAGGGAGTTCACCTTGAGCTTCTGCATCAAGCGCGCCTTGTGGGTGCTGATGGTCTTGCTCGAGAGCGCCAGCTGCTGGGCGATGTCGTTGACGTTGGCGCCTTGGGCAAGGCGTTCGAATACCGAGAACTCGCGCTCCGACAGCAGCGTATGCAAGGGCCGGGTCTCGGTCAGACCGACCTCGAAGACCATGCGGTCCGCCAGCGCCGGGTCGATGTAGCGTCCGCCAGCGGCCACCCGCCGGATAGCGGTGAGCAGTAGGGCCGGGTCGCTGTCCTTGGTGGCATAGCCTGCGGCGCCGGCCTTCAGGGCTCGGGCGGCCATCTGCGCTTCGTCATGCATGGACAGCATCAGGATCGAGGGCGGGTTGTGCTGCGCCCGAATACGCGGGATCGCCTCCAGGCCGTTCACCCCAGGCATGGAAATATCCAGCAGCACCACCTCACAGGGCGTATGACGCAGGGTCTCGAGCAGTTGCTCGCCGTTGCCGGCTTCGCCCACCACCTGCATGTCCTTGGCCAGGCCGATCAGCTGTTTGATGCCCTCGCGGACAATCGTGTGGTCTTCGGCCACTAGCACGCGTATCACAGTCGTTCTCCCCTACCCCAACGGAATGGTCACACTCAGGCTACAACCTTCACCCGGCTCGCTGTCCAGCGTCATGCCGCCGCCCAGCATCAGGACCCGCTCGCGCACGCCCACCAGGCCGAAGGACGTTGGCCTGGCCTGATCGCAGCTGAACCCCACACCATCGTCGATGACCGTCATGCGCAGACAGCCCTCCTCGCGCGCCAGCTCGATCTGCACGGTATGGGCCTGGGCGTGGCGCATGACATTGGTCAGTGCCTCCTGCAGGATCCGGAACAGGCCGATGGCCTTGGCGTCACTCAATGCTGGCAGATTGTCCGGCACCTGGACCAGACAGGGAATCTGCGTACGCGCCTCGAAGCGCCGTGCCTGCCATTCGATGGCCGAGGCGATGCCGGCATCGAGGATCGGCGGACGCAAGGCCGTGGCCACGTCGCGCACCAGCTGGAACAACTGCGCGATCAGGCGCTTCATGCTGTCCAGACGCTCATTCAGGCCAGGGTCGAGTTGGGCATAGGCCAGCTCGCACATGGACACTTCGAGCTTGAGCACGGTGAGCATCTGCCCCAGTTCATCATGGACTTCCCGGGCAATCCGCGCTTTTTCCTCTTCACGCACGCTCTCCAAGTGCGCCGAGAGCTCACGTAACTGCTCCTGGGACCGCGCCAGCTCCAGCTCGACCCGCTTGCTCTGGGTGATGTCCCAGACAATGCCGTCCCACACCACCCGGCCGTCGGCCAGGCGCCGGGTGCTGGCCTTGATGTCGGCCCAGCGCTGTTCGCCCTGACGGGTGAGGATCCGCCCCTGCCAGGACCAGTCTTGGTCGGTGGCCAGTGCCAAGTCCTGGACCCGGTGGTAATCGGCACGGTCCTCGGGATGGACCAAGTTGCGAAGGCCCATATCCGGATGCTGGATCTGGGCTGGCGCATAGCCAACCAGCGCTTCGCTGCCCTCACTGATGTACGGAAACTCCAGATCACCTTCGGCCGGATCGCGCTCCAGACGGAACACCAGCCCAGGGACGTTGCCTGCGATGCCCTTGAGCCGGGCGTCGCTTTCGCGCAACGCCGCCAGGGCGCGGCGGCGCTCGGTAATGTCGGTGATGAACATCACCAGGTACTCGGCATCGCGAAAACGCAGAAAGCTCAGCGACAGCTCCACCGGTAACAGGCTGCCGTCGCTGCGCAGGCATTGGGTCTCGAACGGCTCGACCCCTCCATCGCCGGTGCGCACGCGTTTCCACAACTGCAACCAGCGGCCCATGTGCAGGTTGGGCTCGAAGTCGATCAGCGGCCGGTCCAGCAACTCGCCCTCACCCCTGCCGAGCATGCGCTCGGCGGCGTGGTTGGCGTAGCGCACATGGCTGTCCCAGTTGACCCAGAGAATGCCGACCGTGCTCTGGTCGATGGAAAACTGGCTCAGGCGCAGCGCCTCTTCGCGCGTCTGGCGTTCGGCCAGGGTTTCCCGCGTGGCCAGCAGGTTGCGCTCAAGCTGGTGCTGCTGACGCCGTTGCCAGAGCAGCGTGACCACTGCACAGATGAGCAACAGGCCGAACAACGACGCCAGGTTCTGCCAGAATCCTGCGGTGTCGCTCAGCCGTGGGTATTTCGGTTGCAGCCAGCGCTGATGCAGCTGCTCCAGCTCCTTGGCAGGAATGCCCTGCAAGCCGCGCTCCAGGACATCGGCCAGGATCGGCCAGTCGCGCCGCGAGCCGACCCGAAGCAGTTGCGGCAGGCCAATGTCACCGACCACCGCCAGTTCGCCGAACTCGCTTTCCCGAGACAACCCGCTCAGGCGTGCTTCATCCATGACCGCGAAACTGGCCTGGCCACCCAGCACCAATTGCAGGGCCTGGCGCTCGTTGGGCACGCCCTGCAGGTTAAGGTTGACGTAGTTGGCCCGCAGGTAATCGGCCAAGGCGCTGGGCATGCGCACCGCCACCCGGTCGTTGGCGCCCAGGTTTTCCAGCTCGACCGCCACCGCTCCGGTGCGCAGCCCGACGACCATTTGCGGCACACGCATGTAGGGATCGCTGAACGACCAGAGGCGCAAGCTGGCCGGGGTCTGGGTCAGACCGGGCGCGAAATCGATCTCACCGGCTTGCAGGGCATGTTCGAGTGCTGCCTGATCCGGGAAGTTGCGCCACGTCAGGTCCAGCCTGAGCAGCCGCGCCAGCGCATTCACGATCTCGACATTGGCACCATAGAACTGCTGCAGCCGACGATCGAACTGGGCATAGGGCGCCTGCAGCACCAGGCCGACCCGCAGGTTGCGATGGTCATCCAGCCATTGCTGCTGAGCCGGCTCCAACACCACCGAAGGCTCAGGCGCGGGCCTTGCCAAGGCGATCAAGGGCAGCAGCAACCAGCCGATAACCAACAGGCAACGCATTCGCTTCATCTACACGCTCGTCTGGGCAAGGACGGCCGATGCGCATGGCCGTCACGGACAAATACTATTAGGCTGCCGGTATCATTCTGGCCTTGGGTTGATTCATGTTCACACTTTATCGCACGACGCTGGCCATTTGCTGCCTGGCCACGATCCTACCGCTCGGCACACAGGCCGCCGAACCTCAAACACCTCCCGCCGCCGCAGAGTCGCCCACGGCGCCCGCACCTCGCCCACCCCTGGCCGAACGCAGCCAGGAAGATGCCCAGGCGCTCGAACGTACCGTGCCCAAGGCCGAACAGCAAACCTTGCAGGCGGGCGCCGAAAGCTTCCTCGCTTTGTGGAAGCCGGCCAACGATGCCGACCCCAAGGGCGCTGTGATCATCGTCCCGGGTGCCGGTGAAAACGCCGACTGGCCCAATGCTGTCGGGCCGCTGCGGCGCAAGTTTCCCGATGTCGGCTGGCACAGCTTGAGCATCAGCCTGCCGGACCTTGTCAGCGAGAGCCCGCAGCCGCGAGCCGAGAGCAAGCCTGCCCCCGAACCTGAAAAGGGTGAAGGCGAGTCGGCGCCCGCCAAGGACACGCCGGAAGATGCCAACGCCAACGTTGCCCAGGCCACGGCCGCCGAAGCCGATGCGGCCGACAGCACCGATGCCAAGGAAGCCGCCGAGCAAAACGATCCGGCCGATGCCGAGCGCATCTTCGCCCGCCTCGACGCCGCAGTGGCCTTTGCCCAGCAGCACAACGCGCGCAGCATCGCCCTGGTCGGCCATGGCAGCGGCGCTTATTGGGCCGCGCGTTACCTCAGCGAGCGACAGCCGCCACAGGTGCAAAAGCTGGTGATGATCGCCGCGCAGACACCGGCCCAGGTGGAACAGGACCTCGAAGCTCTGGCGCCCACCGTGAAGGTGCCGACCGCCGACGTCTACTACAGCACGCAGCCGCGTGACCGCCGTGCTGCCGAGCAGCGCCTGCAGGCCAGCAAGCGGCAGAAGGACAGCCAGTATCGGCAGCTGTCGCTGATTGCCATGCCGGGGAATGCGGCGGCGCAGCAGGAGCAGCTGTTCCGCCGGGTACGTGGGTGGCTGATGCCTCAGGAGTGATCGGAGGGGCTGCCTTGCAGCCCATCGCGGCCGCGCGCCCGCCCCAGGTCAGAGGCGTCAAAGCCCGCGCCGCTTGCGCACCAGGGCATAGGCCTGGTGCAGCTCACGGGTGCGCTCGGTCGCCTCGCGCACTTGCGCGTCGCTGGCCCCGCTGCCGGCGAGCTTGTCCGGATGATGCTTGCTGACCAGCCGGCGATAGGCTTGTTTGACGTGCTCGATCTCGCTGTCCGCCTCGACCCCGAGTAGGCGCAGGGCTGCTGCGTAGGTCAACACGGCGCCCTCCGGAGCCGCCTTGCGCGGTTCGTATTCAAGAGCCAGCGCCTGGATCTGAGTCCGCGACAGGCCTAGCCGGCGCCCCCACTCCAGCAGCAGCTCGCGCTCACGCATCCCCGCCTTGCCATCCGCCCAGACCATCCGCCAGCAGGCGCGTAGGGTGCCTTCAGCGGCATGGGGCTGTTGCTTGATCCGCTGCAAATAGCGCCCCACACGCACCTTGCCCGACTTGCCACGATTGAAGGCGGCGATTGCCCGTAACCGAGCCGGCTCGGCCATATCCAGACGGGTCATTTCCTGGCGGGCCTGCTGGATGTGCCCATCCACGACACGGCCATCGCTCTTGGCCAGTCGCCCGAGCAGGACGAATAGCAATTCCTCGTCACGCAATGCCGGGCGTCCGCCCAGACGCTCACGCAGGTCTTCCCAGCCCTCCAGACGCAAGCGCCGGTCCATGGCCTGGCCAAGCAAGGCCCCGAGCAACGCACCGGGGATGCTGGCCACGGCGAAACCGGCGCCGGCACCTATCAATGTGCTTGGCCACCACATATCAAACGCGCTCGCCGATCAAACGCTCGACCTCGGCCAGGCGCTCTAGGGTGCCGACATCGACCCAGCGCCCCTGGAAGTGCTCACCGCTCACCCGCCCCTTGGCCATTGCATGGCGCAGCAATGGCGCGAGCTTGAACGCGCCGGGCTCACAGCCTTCGAACAATGCAGGATCGAGTACGGAGATGCCGCTGAAGGTCAGGGTGCCAGGTGCCTCGTCGCCATCGACAACCGAATCGCCATCCAGACGAAAGTCACCACGGCCGTGATGGCCTGGATTGTCGACCAGTACCAGGTGCGCAAGCCGCCTCATGGGCACGCGCAGCCGGGCGAAGTCGTAGTCGGTCCAGATATCGCCGTTGACCAGCAGAAACGGCGCATCGCCCAACAACGGCAGCGCCTTGAAGATCCCGCCACCGGTTTCCAGCGGTTCGCCCTCGGGCGAGTAGCGAATGTGCAGGCCGAACCGGGCACCGTCGCCCAGGTGATCCTCGATCTGCTGGCCCAGCCAGGCGTGGTTGATCACCACCTCGGTGAAGCCCGCCTTGGCCAGCGCCTGCAGGTGATATTCGATCAATGGCTGGCCTGCCACTGGCACCAGTGGCTTGGGAGTATGCAAGGTCAGGGGACGCATGCGCTCGCCCTTGCCCGCTGCCAGGATCATAGCCTTCATGAACGCGCTCCGGCCTTCAGCTCGGCGATCAGTTGCCCCAGTTCGGCCAGCTCGGGACGACGGCTGATCACTTCATCTATATAGGCGAAGAATCGCGGCACGTCAGACAGATATCGCGGCTTGCCGTCGCGGTGGCAGATACGGGCGAAGATGCCGATGACCTTCAGGTGACGCTGCACGCCCATCAGGTCACTGGCGCGGTGGAAGTCCTCGAAGTCGGCCTGCACGGGGATGCCGGCCGCTTGGGCTTTCTGCCAGTAATCGCGTAGCCAGCCCTCGACTCGCAGCTGGGGCCAACTGACGAACGCGTCTTTGAACAGGCAGGTGATGTCATAGGTCACCGGGCCGTAGACGGCGTCCTGGAAGTCCAGCACGCCAGGGTTCGGTGTGCTCTGCATCAGATTGCGCGGCATATAGTCGCGATGCACCAGGACTTTGGGCTGGGCCAGGGCACTGTCGATCAGCAACTGACTCACCCGCTGCCAGGTCGCCTGCTGCGAATCGGTGAACGCCAGGCCCAGCTCGCGCCCGACGTACCATTCGGGGAACAGCTCCACTTCGCGGCGCAGCAGGGCGACATCGTAGCTGGGCAACGGCGCATCCATCGGCAGGCGCTGGAAGGCCAGCAAGGCGTCGATGGCATCGGCGAACAGGGCATCGGCATTGCCGGCATCGATGACATCCAGGTAGGTCTGACGGCCCAGATCCCCCAGCAACAGGAAGCCACGCTCCAGATCCTGGGCGTGGATGGCCGGCACGTGCACGCCGGCCCTGGCCAGTAGATGATCGATGTCGACGAAGGGCCGGCAATTCTCTTGTGGCGGCGGCGCATCCATGATCACGAAGCTGCGTGCGCCCCCCTGCCAGCGGAAGTAGCGACGGAAGCTCGCGTCGCTGCTTGCGGCGGTCAGGGCGCCTTCTGGCACCTCGCCCCAGGCGTTTTCACGGAAAAGACGGTCAAGCTGCTCATCGAGCCAAGCGGTCAGTTGTTGCAGGCGTACATCGTGATCGGGCATTACAAGGGTCTCCGACGGCCCTAGCCGTCAAGCGGGTCATGCTTTATTATCCAGCATCTTTTTCAGACCATCGAGAGGCGTGCGGCCCCACACGCGGGCAGATGGCACGCAGGAAGCCCGGACTAATAAGATGGCATTGAAATCCCCCGCGTTTCGTAGAAAGTTTCCGTTGCTGGTGACTGGCGGTCTGCTGGCTCTGCAACCTCTGGCCACGTCATACGTGGTGGCAGCCGAGCAGTTCGACTGCCAAGTGTCCGCCTCCGGTGGTTGGGACTGCAAGCCCAAGACCACGGCCAACAACCTGCCGCCGCGCCCAGTGCATGAAGGCGCCGCGCTGAGCTCGGGCGGTGACGCCCAGGTCGCCGAGACCGACGCCGATGGCGAACCCAAGCCGGTGCTGGTCACCGAGAGCAAGGGCCGCGGCCTGAAGTCGCGTAGCGAAGACTACAGCCACCTTGACTGGGTTCCCCGCGACAAACTCACCGCCGCCCAATTGGCTGAGACCGGTCCGTACTGCGGTGGCGCCTACATCGAGCCGTCGCGTCCTGGCATGGATGACACCACGCCCAAGGACGAAGCGCCGACCTACCTGAACGCCAAGGTCTCCCGCTACCAGCAGGAGCAGCAGATCGCCACCCTCGCCGGTGACGTGGTCATGCGCCAGGGCAGCATGCAGGTCCAGGCCGACGAGGCCAACCTGTACCAGGCCGAGAACCGCGGCGAGCTCAAGGGCAACGTCAAGCTGCGCGACAATGGCTCGCTGGTCGTCGGCGACCAGGCCGAAATCCAGCTGGATACCGGCGAGGCCAAGGTCGACAACGCCGAATACGTGATGCACAAGTCGCACATTCGCGGCAACGCGCTGTACGCCAAGCGTGGCGAAAACGCCATCATCCGCCTCAAGGACGGTACCTACACCACTTGTGAGCCGGGCAGCAACGCATGGCAGCTCAAGGGCAACAACATCACCCTGAACCCGGCCACCGGCTTCGGTACCGCGACCAACGTCACCCTGCGGGTCAAGGATTTCCCGGTGTTCTATACACCGTACATCTACTTCCCGATCGACGACCGTCGCCAGTCCGGCTTCCTGCCGCCGTCGTTCAGCACCAGCAGCGACACCGGCTTCATGCTGGTCACGCCGTACTACTTCAACCTGGCGCCAAACTACGACGCCACGCTGTACCCGCGCTACATGGCCAAACGCGGCATGTTGATGGAAGGCGAATTCCGCTACCTCACCAAGTCCAGCGAAGGCCAGCTCGGTGCTGCGTACCTGAACGACAAGAACGACGATCGTAAAGATCAGACCGACTACAAAGAACAGCGCTGGATGTACAACTGGCAGCACAAGGGCGGGCTGGATTCGCGCTTGATGAGCGAGGTTGACTACACCGACATCAGCGACCCGTTCTACTTCCAGGATCTGGAAACCGGTCAGATTGGTGTTGAAAGTCGGGATGTGGTTAATCAGCAGGGTGCGCTTACCTACCGTGGTGATAGCTATCAGGCGCGGTTGAACCTACAAGCCTATGAAATGGCGACCATCTCGCGCGTCACCCCGTACGACAAGCTGCCGCAGATCACCTTGAACGGCATGTTGCCGTACCATCCGGGCGGGTTCGACTTCAGCTATCAGACTGAAGCAGTTCGCTTTGATCGCGACTTGAAGAATGATTTTGTAACGGACGAAGACGGTAACCCTGACTTCTCCGCCGGTGCCGCAGGCCGGCGACTGGACCAGAACGTCTTCGGCTTGGCGCGTGCCAACGGCACCCGCCTGAATGCAGCCCCCGCCATCAGCTTGCCGATGGAGGCCAGCTATGGCTTCCTCAAGCCGAAGCTGAAGTACGTCTATACCCACTACGACCTCGACCTGGACAGCAAGGGTAAAAGTGACATTGCTAATCTTGCAGTCAGAAACCCGGCGGCGCTTGATTTGCGTGGCGACTTTTCCAACACTCAAAACCGCAGTGTTCCGGTCTTCAGCGTCGACAGCGGCCTGTACTTCGACCGCAACACCCAATGGTTCGGCAAGAACTACCGCCAGACCCTCGAACCGCGCCTGTTCTACCTCTACGTGCCGTATGAGGATCAGAAGGACATCCCGGTCTTCGACACTGGAGAAACTTACTTCAACTACGCCTCGCTGTTCCGCGACAACCGCTTCAGCGGCTCCGACCGCATCGGCGACGAGAACAAGCTGTCGCTGGGCGTGACTAACCGTTGGATCGAGGAAAACGGCTTCGAGCGCCAGCGCTTGAGCGTCGGCCAGGCCCTGTACTTCCGCGACCGCAAGGTGCAGATGCCAGGTATCGACTGGCGGACCCGTGCCGACTCGCAGTCGGACGTTTCCCCGTACGCCTTGGAATACCAGTACGCCTTCAACCGCGACTGGCGCTTCAACTCTGACTACAACTGGGACCCGGACAGCCGCAAGCCACGCTCCGGCAGCGCCATGTTCCACTACCAGCCGGAAGACAACCCGAACAAGGTCATCAACGCAGGCTACCGCTACCGCAACGACCTGGTTCGCTACGACTCGCTCACCGGCACCTGGCAGGTGGGTGGTGGCGACTACGGCACCCCGGGCAGCCCGAACTACGTCAAGGACTACTACAAGATCCAGCAGCACGACTTCTCGGTCATCTGGCCGATCGTTCCTCAGTGGAGCGTGATCGGTCGCTGGCAGCATGACTACAACCGCAACCGCACCCTGGAAGCCATGGGTGGTTTCGAGTACGACAACTGCTGCTGGAAGCTGCGTCTGATCAACCGTTACTGGATCGACTACGACGACTTCAGCCAGGCACTGCCGCAAAACGAGAAGGGCGACCACGGCGTCTTCTTGCAAATCGTCCTCAAAGGCCTCGGCGGCGTTGTGGGCAACAAGGTCGAGACGTTCCTCGACGAAGGCATTCAAGGTTACCGTACACGTGAAGACCAAGCTTATTGATCGACTGCGCCCGCTGCTGCTGGGCGCTGCATTGCTGAGTGGCGCGGTGCATGCCGCGGTACAACCTCTGGACCGCGTGGTGGCCATCGTCGACAACGACGTGGTCATGCAAAGCCAACTGGATCAACGCATCCGCGAAGTGCAGCAGACCATCGCCAAGCGCGGCGGCGGCGTGCCCCCGGCCGGAGCCCTGGAGCAGCAAGTGCTGGAGCGCCTGATCGTCGAGAATCTGCAACTGCAGATCGGCGAACGTTCGGGCATCCGCATCACTGACGAAGAGCTCAACCAGGCCATCGGTACCATTGCCCAGCGCAACGGCATGAGCCTCGATCAGTTCCGTGCCGCCCTGGCCCACGATGGCCTGTCGTTCGACGACGCCCGTGACCAGGTCAAGCGCGAGATGATCATCAGCCGCGTGCGCCAGCGCCGTGTGGCCGAGCGTATCCAGGTCTCCGAACAGGAAGTGAAGAACTACCTCAACTCCGACCTGGGCAAGATGCAACTGTCGGAAGAGTACCGCCTGGCCAACATCCTGATCCCGACCCCGGAAAGCGCAAACTCCGAGGCGATCCAGGCGGCCGCCCGCCAAGCCGGTGACGTTTACCAGCAGCTCAAGCAAGGTGCGGACTTCGGCCAGATGGCCATCGCCCGCTCCGCCAGCGAGAACGCCCTGGAAGGCGGTGAGATGGGCTGGCGTAAAGCCGGCCAACTGCCGCCTGATTTCGCCAAGATGTTGAGCAGTATGGCCGACGGCGACATCACCCAGCCAATCCGCATCCCCAACGGCTTCATTATCCTCAAGCTCGAGGAAAAGCGTGGGGGCAATGCCAGCGTGCTGCGTGACGAAGTCCATGTTCGCCATATCCTGATCAAGCCAAGCGAGATCCGCAGCGATGCGGCCACCGAGCAACTGGCCGAGCGCCTGTATGAGCGCATCAAGAACGGCGAAGACTTCGGCGAGCTGGCCAAGAGCTTCTCGGAAGACCCAGGTTCGGCCCTCAACGGTGGCGACCTCAACTGGGTTGATCCCAACAGCCTGGTGCCGGAATTCCGCGAACAGATGGCCAACGCCCCCCAGGGCGAAGTGACCCGTCCGTTCCGTACCCAGTACGGCTGGCACGTACTGGAAGTGCTGGGCCGCCGCGCTACCGACAGCACCGAGCAAGCGCGTGAACAGCAGGCCCTGAGCGTGCTGCGCAACCGTAAGTACGATGAAGAGCTGCAGACTTGGCTGCGTCAGATCCGCGACGAAGCCTACGTTGAAATCAAGCTGCCTGGCGCCGACCAGGCCGCCCAGTGAAGCCCCTGCGCTTCGCCGTCACGCCCGGCGAGCCGGCCGGCATAGGTCCAGACCTGTGCCTGCTGCTGGCCGCCGAGGCTCAGCCTCATCCCTTGATCGCCATCACCAGCCGTGACCTGCTCGCCGAGCGGGCCACGCAGCTGGGGCTGGCTGTCAATTTGCTGCCGGTCATCCAAGGCGCCTGGCCCGACCAACCCGCCCCCGCCGGCAGCCTGTATGTCTGGGATACGCCATTGGCCACCCCGGTTGTACCCGGGCAGTTGGACAAGGCTAATGCCGCGTTCGTGCTGCAGACCTTGACCCGCGCTGGCCAAGGCTGTCTGGATGGGCATTTCGCCGGCATGATCACCGCACCGGTGCACAAGGGCGTGATCAATGAAAGCGGCATCGCTTTCTCCGGCCATACCGAATTTTTGGCTGACCTTACCCACACCAACCAGGTGGTGATGATGCTGGCCACCCATGGATTGCGCGTGGCGCTGGTGACTACCCACCTGCCCCTACGTGACGTCGCCGACGCCATCACCGCCGAGCGCCTGGAGCGGGTCACGCGGATCCTGCATGCCGACCTGCGCGACAAGTTCGGTATCGCCCAGCCCCGCATCCTGGTTTGCGGTCTCAACCCGCATGCCGGCGAAGGCGGTCACCTGGGCCGCGAAGAAATCGACATCATCGAGCCCGCCTTGCAGCGCCTACGCAGCCAAGGCATGGACCTGCGTGGTCCGCTACCGGCCGATACCCTGTTTACCCCCAAATATCTGGAGCACTGCGATGCGGTGCTGGCGATGTACCACGACCAGGGCCTGCCGGTACTCAAGTACAAAGGCTTTGGCGCCGCAGTCAACGTGACCTTGGGCCTGCCGATCATCCGCACGTCGGTCGACCACGGCACCGCCCTGGACCTGGCTGGCAGCGGCAAAGTCGACACCGGCAGCCTGCGTGTCGCCCTGGAAACCGCCTACCAGATGGCCGAGAACCGACCATGACCGAGCAATACCAACACCGGGCGCGCAAGCGCTTCGGCCAGAACTTCCTGCACGACGCCGGCATCATCGACCGCATCCTGCGTGCCATCAATGCCAAACCCGGCGAGCATCTGCTGGAAATCGGCCCGGGCCAAGGCGCCCTGACCGAAGGCCTGCTGGGCAGCGGCGCCCAACTGGACGTCGTCGAGCTGGACAAGGACCTTGTGCCGATTCTCCAGCACAAGTTTGCAGACCGGGACAACTTCCGCCTGCACCAGGGCGATGCCTTGAAGTTCGACTTCAATCAGTTGGGCGTGCCTGAGCGCAGCCTCAAGGTGGTGGGCAACCTGCCCTATAACATCTCCACCCCGCTGATCTTCCACCTCTTGGAACACGCCAACCTGATCCGCGACATGCACTTCATGCTGCAAAAGGAAGTGGTCGAGCGTTTGGCCGCCGGCCCAGGAGGCGGCGACTGGGGCCGCCTGTCGATCATGGTGCAGTACCACTGCCGCGTGGAACACTTGTTCAACGTCGGCCCTGGCGCCTTCAACCCGCCGCCGAAAGTGGACTCAGCCATCGTCCGCCTGGTACCGCATGAAACCCTGCCGCACCCGGCCAAGGATCCACGCCTGCTAGAACGCATCGTGCGCGAGGCCTTCAACCAGCGTCGCAAGACCCTTCGCAACACCCTTAAAGGGCTGCTCGACAGCCAGGCCATCGAGGCAGCGGGTGTCGATGGCAGCCTGCGTCCAGAACAACTGGATCTCGCGGCGTTCGTACGCCTGGCCGACAAGCTGGCCGAGCAGCCAAGCGCCAGCTAAGCACACGCCATTGGTGTGGCCCCATCGCGCAGACAAACCCGCGATGGGGCCGATAATGTCTACAAGCGACGCCAGGCCCTGCATAACTGGCCTCAAGCCCCGTCCATGGCCTAGACTGCAACCATTGCAGTATTTGCGTCCGCTCGTCCAAGGCCTTTGCATGTCAGACCCCCGCTATCAGATCGACGTCAGCGTCGTGACCCGTTACCTCAAAGAACAATCCGATCCCGACAACGACCGCTTTGCCTTCGCCTACACCATCACTGTGCAAAACAACGGCACGCTCAAGGCCCGCCTGGTCTCACGCCACTGGCTGATCACCAACGGTGACGGGGAAGTCGAAGAGGTTCGCGGGGCGGGTGTGGTCGGCCAGCAACCGCTCATCGAGCCAGGCGACAGCCACACCTACAGCAGCGGCGCGGTGCTCACGACCCGTGTCGGTACCATGCAGGGCAGCTACCAGATGTTCGCCGAGGACGGCAAACACTTCGATGCGCCTATCGCGCCGTTCCGCCTGGCCGTGCCTGGAGCATTGCACTGATGGCGGTGTACGCGGTCGGCGACCTGCAGGGCTGCCTGCAGCCGCTCAAGTGCTTGCTCGAACGCGTGCACTTCAACCCCGCCGTGGACCGCCTGTGGCTGGTAGGCGACTTGGTCAACCGCGGCCCCGAGTCCCTCGAGACCCTGCGCTTTCTGTATTCGATCCGCCAGTCGCTGGTGTGTGTGCTGGGCAACCATGACCTGCATCTGCTGGCAGCCTGGTACAACGTCGAGCGCTTGAAGAAGAGCGACACCCTGCGCGAGATCATCGAAGCACCAGACGCCGACCAGCTGTTCGACTGGCTGCGCCAGCAGAAGCTGCTGCACTATGACGAGGCACGCGGTATCGCCATGGTCCACGCCGGCATCCCGCCCCAGTGGACCCTGGGCAAGGCGCTCGAACTGGCGGCCGAAGTGGAGGAAGTGCTGCGCGACGACACTCGCCTGCAGCTCTTTCTCGATGGCATGTACGGCAACGAGCCGAACAAATGGAGCAAGAACCTGACCGGCGTCGAACGCCTGCGGGTCATCACCAACTATTTCACCCGCATGCGCTTTTGCACTGCCGAGGGCAAGCTCGACCTCAAGAGCAAGGAAGGCCTGGACAGCGCCCCCAAGGGCTATAAGCCCTGGTTCGCCCACAAGGACCGCCGCTCACGTCATGTGAAGATCCTCTTCGGCCACTGGGCCGCCCTGGAAGGTCGTGTCGATGTCCCCGATGTCATCGGCCTGGACACCGGATGCGTCTGGGGTGGCGCCATGACGCTGTACAACGTCGACAGCGGCGAATTCCACCGCTGCGAGTGCGCCGACGATGGCACCCCACGCCAATCGGCATAACCGACTAGACTTAACGATCAGCCCCGAAGGAAACCGACCCATGAGCGAATTCAAGCGCATCCCTCCCGAGCAGGCCCTGGCCTTGCGTGAGCAAGGTGCGGTGGTCGTCGACATTCGCGACCCACAGGCGTTTGCTGCCGGCCATATCAGCGGCGCCACACATCTGGATAACCATTCGGTCGCGGAGTTCATCCGCAATGCCGACCTCGATGCACCGACCCTGGTGGTCTGCTACCACGGCAATTCCAGCCAGAGCGCCGCGGCCTATCTGGTGGGCCAGGGCTTTTCCGAGGTGTACAGCCTCGATGGCGGCTTCGAGCTGTGGCGCAACACCTACCCGGCTGAAACCGCTCAAGGCGGCGCCGAATAAAATTTTTCATTTTCCCGCAGCCCGCGCCACGTGCGGGCTTGGGCCTTTCCTGACGAACGGTCGTGAGTATCTTCTCGGCCTCGCGCCCTTGACCTCCCGTATAACCAACTATCCTTAAGCCCAGGCCATCCAAAAAAGGGGAGAGCCGGTACACCGGCGTGCGGGTCATCGGTAGCGTTTCTACGGGTGTTCTGGGGGGTATACAGCAATCGGCCAGCCCGGTTGCATGCCAGCATCATGCTGACTGATCCGGCGTCGGCTCCAACGTATCGAGCGAGGTGACGTCATGAGCATTTTTAGCCACTTCCAACAACGTTTCGAGTCAACCCGCCAGGAAGAATTCTCGCTGCAGGAGTACCTCGAGCTGTGCAAAGAGGATCGCAGTGCCTATGCATCGGCGGCCGAACGGCTGTTGCTGGCCATAGGCGAACCAGAGCTGGTCGATACCTCAACGAATTCCAGGCTGTCGCGAATCTTCTCCAACAAGGTAATAAGGCGCTATCCGGCCTTTGCCGACTTCCACGGCATGGAAGAATGCATCGACCAGATCGTCTCGTACTTCCGCCATGCCGCACAGGGCCTGGAAGAGAAGAAACAGATCCTGTACCTGCTGGGCCCGGTGGGTGGCGGCAAATCGTCCCTGGCCGAGAAGCTCAAGCAGCTTATGGAGAAGGTCCCTTTCTACGCCATCAAGGGCTCCCCGGTGTTCGAATCGCCCCTGGGGCTGTTCAATGCCAGCGAAGACGGCGCCATTCTTGAAGAAGAATTCGGCATCCCGCGCCGCTACCTGAATACCATCATGTCACCGTGGGCCACCAAGCGCCTGCAGGAGTTCGGCGGCGACATCTCCAAGTTCCGGGTGGTCAAGCTCTATCCTTCCATCCTCAACCAGATCGCCATCGCCAAGACCGAACCAGGCGATGAGAACAACCAGGACATTTCCGCCTTGGTCGGCAAGGTGGATATCCGCAAGCTCGAGGAATTCCCGCAGAACGACGCCGACGCCTACAGTTACTCGGGCGCGCTGTGCCGGGCCAACCAGGGCCTGATGGAGTTCGTCGAGATGTTCAAGGCGCCGATCAAGGTCCTGCACCCGCTGCTCACCGCCACCCAGGAAGGCAACTACAACAGCACCGAAGGCCTCGGAGCGATCCCCTACTCCGGGATTCTGCTGGCCCACTCCAACGAATCGGAATGGCACACCTTCCGCAACAACAAGAATAACGAGGCGTTCATCGACCGGATCTACATCGTCAAGGTGCCGTACTGCCTGCGTGTCAGCGACGAAGTGAAGATCTACGACAAACTGTTGATCAACAGCTCGCTGGCCAAGGCCCACTGCGCACCGGACACCCTCAAGATGCTCGCGCAGTTCACCGTGCTGTCGCGCTTGAAGGAGCCGGAGAACTCCAACATCTACTCGAAGATGCGCGTCTACGACGGTGAGAATCTCAAGGACACCGATCCGAAGGCCAAGTCGATCCAGGAATACCGCGACGCCGCCGGTGTCGATGAAGGCATGAACGGCCTGTCGACCCGCTTCGCCTTCAAGATCCTCTCCAAGGTGTTCAACTTCGATCCGCATGAAATCGCCGCCAACCCGGTGCACCTGCTCTATGTGCTCGAACAGCAGATCGAACAGGAGCAGTTCCCTGCCGAAGTACGCGAGCGTTACCTGCGTTACCTCAAGGAATACCTGGCTCCCCGCTACATCGAGTTCATCGGCAAGGAGATCCAGACCGCCTATCTGGAGTCCTACAGCGAATACGGCCAGAACATCTTCGACCGCTACGTGCTGTACGCCGACTTCTGGATCCAGGACCAGGAGTACCGCGACCCGGAAACCGGCGAGATCCTCAACCGCATTGCCCTCAACGAAGAGCTGGAGAAGATCGAGAAGCCGGCCGGGATCAGCAACCCGAAAGATTTCCGCAACGAGATCGTCAACTTCGTGCTGCGGGCGCGAGCCAACAACAACGGCAAGAACCCCAGCTGGCTGAGCTACGAGAAGCTGCGCGTGGTGATCGAGAAGAAAATGTTCTCCAACACCGAAGACCTGCTGCCGGTCATCAGCTTCAACGCCAAGGCCAGCAAGGAGGATCAACAGAAACACAACGACTTCGTCACCCGGATGGTGGAGCGTGGCTACACCGACAAACAGGTTCGCCTGCTGTCGGAATGGTATCTGCGGGTCAGGAAATCGCAATAAAGCGGCAAGCGACAAGCCGCAAGCTGCAAGCTGTCCGGCGCCAGGCCACGTCTCGCGCCACAGCTTGCAGCAGCGGTGGCTGCTCATTCTTGCAGCTTGAGGCTTGCAGCTGCATCCAGTCACCGGAGGGACCATGAGCTACGTAATCGACCGACGCCTGAACGGCAAGAACAAGAGCACGGTCAACCGCCAACGCTTCTTGCGGCGGTACCGTGAGCACATCAAGAAAGCCGTCGAAGAGGCCGTGAGCCGCCGCTCCATCATGGACATGGAGCATGGCGAGCAGATCAGCATTCCGGGTCGTGATATCGACGAACCCGTGCTGCACCATGGTCGTGGCGGCAAACAGACCATCATCCACCCCGGCAACAAAGAGTTCACCGCAGGCGAGCATATCCCCCGGCCACAGGGTGGCGGAGGGGGTGGCGGCCGCGGCAAGGCCGGCAATTCCGGGGAGGGCATGGATGATTTCGTGTTCCAGATCACCCAGGAAGAATTCCTCGAATTCATGTTCGAGGACCTGGAACTGCCTAACCTGGTCAAGCGTCACCTGACCGGCGCCGACACCTTCAAGACCGTGCGTGCAGGCATCGCCAACGAAGGTAACCCCTCGCGCATCAACATTGTCCGCACCCTGCGCTCGGCCCACGCCAGGCGTATTGCCCTGACCGGCAGCAGCCGTGCCCTGCTACGCGAGGCCCAGGCTGAGCTCGCCCGCCTCAAGGTCGAGGAGCCGGACAACTTCACCGATATCCAGGCCACCGAGGCCGAGATTGAACGCCTCAAGGCACGCATCAACCGCCTGCCCTTCCTCGACACTTTCGACCTCAAGTACAACCTGCTGGTCAAGCAGCCCAACCCCAGCTCCAAAGCGGTGATGTTCTGCCTGATGGACGTGTCCGGCTCCATGACCCAGGCCACCAAGGACATCGCCAAACGGTTTTTCATCCTGCTGTACCTGTTCCTCAAGCGGAACTACGATCGCATCGAGGTGGTATTCATTCGCCACCACACCAGCGCGCGCGAGGTGGACGAAGAAGAGTTCTTCTACTCCCGTGAAACCGGCGGCACAATTGTTTCCAGCGCACTCAAGCTGATGCAGGAAATCATGGCCGAACGCTACCCGGCCAGCGACTGGAACATCTATGCCGCCCAGGCCTCGGACGGCGACAACTGGAACGACGACTCGCCGATCTGCCGCGACATCCTCTCCAAGCAGATCATGCCGCATGTGCAGTACTACACTTACGTCGAGATCACCCCTCGCGAACACCAGGCGCTCTGGTATGAATACGAGCGCATCGGCGAGGCTTTCCCAGATACCTTCGCCCAGCAGCAGTTGGTATCGGCCGGTGATATCTACCCGGTCTTCCGTGAACTCTTCCAGCGCAGGTTAGCCACATGACCGCCAGAGAGCAGAGACGCCAACCCATCTCCACCGGGTCCGAGTGGACGTTCGAGCTTATCCAGGCCTATGACCGCGAAATCAGCCGCCTGGCCGAGCGCTACGCCTTGGACACCTACCCCAACCAGATCGAGGTGATCACTGCCGAGCAGATGATGGACGCCTATGCCTCCGTCGGCATGCCGCTGGGCTATCACCATTGGTCCTACGGCAAGCAGTTCCTCAGTACGGAGAAGTCCTACAGCCGTGGCCAGATGGGCCTGGCCTACGAGATCGTGATCAACTCCGATCCGTGCATCGCCTATCTGATGGAAGAAAACACCATGTGCATGCAGGCGCTGGTAATCGCCCATGCCTGCTATGGCCACAACAGCTTCTTCAAGGGCAACTACCTGTTCCGCACTTGGACCGACGCCAGCTCCATCATCGACTACTTGGTGTTCGCCAAGCAGTACATCGCCCAATGCGAGGAGCGCCACGGCATCGATGCCGTCGAAGACCTCATTGATTCCTGTCACGCCCTGATGAACTACGGCGTCGACCGTTACAAGCGCCCCTACCCCATTTCTGCCGAGGAAGAGCGTCGGCGGCAGAAAGAGCGCGAGGAGCACCTGCAACGGCAGATCAACGACCTGTGGCGCACCATCCCGAAGGGTTCGGAAAAAGGCAATGAACGCGATGATGTGCGCTTCCCCGCCGAACCGCAGGAAAACATCCTCTATTTCATCGAAAAACACGCGCCGCTGCTCGAGCCCTGGCAGCGCGAAGTGGTGCGTATCGTGCGTAAGATTGCCCAGTACTTCTACCCGCAGCGACAGACCCAGGTCATGAATGAAGGCTGGGCGACGTTCTGGCATTACACCCTGATGAACGACCTCTACGATGAAGGCCTGGTGACCGAAGGCTTCATGATGGAGTTCCTGCAGTCGCACACCAGCGTGGTGTTCCAGCCGGGCTTTGACAGCCCTTACTACAGCGGTATCAACCCTTATGCTCTGGGTTTTGCGATGTACACGGACATCCGTCGCATGTGCGAACACCCTACGGAAGAAGATCGACGCTGGTTCCCTGACATCGCCGGCAGCGACTGGCTTTCCACCCTCAAGTTCGCCATGAGCAGCTTCAAGGACGAAAGCTTCATCCTGCAATACCTCTCGCCCAAGGTGATCCGAGACCTCAAGCTGTTCAGCATCCTGGATGACGACCAGCGCGACGACCTGTTGGTACCGGCGATCCACGACGAAGCTGGCTACCGGATCATCCGAGAGCAACTGGCCGCCCAGTACAACCTGGGCAATCGCGAACCCAACGTGCAGATCTGGAGCATCGACCGTCGCGGCGACCGCTCCCTGACCCTGCGCCACCAGCAGCACAATCGCAAGCCGCTGGGCGACTCCACCGAGGAAGTGCTCAAGCACCTTCATCGTCTGTGGGGCTTCGATATCCACTTGGAAACCGTGCAAGGCGACCAGGTCATGAAGACCCATCACATGCCTCCCCGGGGCGACCAGAGCGAAGCGGGAGAGTACGGTCGCATGGACCTGGCAGTGGTCCACCACCTCTAGAGCCCCCTTCCGTAGCTGTCGACAGGGTATCCTGTCGGCAGTCACGGAGGTTTTTCATGCAGATCTATAAAGTCGGTGGCGCGGTACGCGATCGCCTGCTCGGGCGCCCGGTCAGCGATATCGACTGGCTGGTAGTCGGCGCTACGGTCGACCAGATGCAGGCCCTGGGCTACCGCCCGGTCGGGGCTGATTTCCCGGTGTTCATTCATCCGCGCACGGGCGAGGAGTACGCCTTGGCGCGTACCGAACGCAAGAGCGGGCGGGGTTATGGTGGGTTTACCTTCCATGCCAGCCCCAATGTAACCCTCGAAGAGGACCTGATCCGCCGGGACCTTACCATCAACGCCATGGCCGAAGACGAACTAGGCAATTTGTACGATCCCTATCATGGCAAGAAGGATCTGGAGCAGCGCTTATTGCGTCATGTTTCCCCGGCTTTCGCCGAAGATCCGCTGCGCGTACTGCG
This sequence comes from Pseudomonas sp. HTZ2, assembly GCF_033173945.1. Taxonomy (NCBI): domain Bacteria; kingdom Pseudomonadati; phylum Pseudomonadota; class Gammaproteobacteria; order Pseudomonadales; family Pseudomonadaceae; genus Pseudomonas; species Pseudomonas sp. HTZ2. The sequence goes on from NZ_CP137332.1 coordinate 44,436, forward strand.
GGTGGCCCGCTTCGCCGCCCGCTATGCGCCGCTGGGGTTTCGGGTCGCCGACGAAACGCGCGAGCTGATGCGCCGGATCAGCGCATCCGGCGAATTGCAGGCGCTTACCGCCGAGCGCAGCTGGAAGGAGATAGAGCGCGCGCTGATGGAGGATCAACCCCAGGTATTCATCCAGGTGCTGCGCGACTGCGGCGCCCTGAAGGTCCTGATGCCAGAGGTGGACGCACTGCTGGACAAGCAGCAAAGCCATACCCTGCAAGCACTGGAACAGGCCGCCGGCGAGCAGTTACCGCTCCACGTACGCTGGGCCTGCCTGCTGCATGAACTTACCGACCTGGACCAGGCCAAGGCCCTCAACCGGCGGTTCAAGGCGCCCCGGGAGTCCCAGGAACTGGCCTTGCTGGTCGTGGAATGCCAAACCCTGTGCCATGGTGCTCTGGAACTGAGCGCTGCTGAGCTTCTGGAGTTACTGCAGAAGTTCGATGTGTACCGTCGTCCCCAGCGTTTGGAGGACTTCATCGCCGCCTGCCAGGCACAAGCGCGAAGCCGAGGCGAGAACCAGGCCTATCCACAAGCTGACTACCTACGCGGCGCGGCAGCAGTGGCCAAGGCGGTCGATGTGAAGGGGTTGGTGGAAAAAGGCCTGACCGGACAGGCTCTGGGCGAGGCGCTGAAGGAGGCCCGGCTGACGGCGCTTGAGGCCTACAGGCAACGCTGAATGGCTGGCCATGGGAGCGGGCGCAACGATGAGCGCTGGGTTAATACCGCATTCACCGGGTGCCCTCGCTCCCACGCAGATGGCTTCAGATCGGCTGCAGTGGCGTCAGCTGCAACCCGCGCCACTCGAACGGTACCGGCGCCAGCACCTGCTCGATCCGCGCCTCCTGCCACAGCTGAGCCATGCTTTTGCCTTCACCGGGATGCACCAGTTGCGGCGCGATCAGCGACAGCGGCCACAACACGAACGCGTTCTTCAGAATCTCGGCCCGTGGTAGCACCAAGCCATTGAACGTCCCCAACAAGTCGTCATACATCAGCACATCGATATCCAGCGGCAGGCCTTTGCGCTCAGGCGCATAGCGACCATTGTCCGCCTCGATGAACTTGAGCCGACGGTCCAGCTCCAGCAGCGGCAAGTCGGTCTTGCCGGTCACCACCAGGTTATAGAAAGGCCCACTCTTGATGCCCACCGCCTGGCTCTCGAACACTGGAGAGCAGTGCATGCCCTGCAGAAAGCTCGCCAGCGCATCGAGCCCGGCGCACAGGTGCGCCTCCCGGTCGATATTGCTGCCCAGGCCCAGGTAAACCGTGCTCAAAGACATCCGCGCTCAATCTCCACGCCAACACCACCGCGGGCAGCCGGCACGGCGCCGGGCTTGGTCAGCTTCAGGCGTACCCAAGGGATGTTGAACTCTTCCATCAGCGCCGCAACCAAGCGTTCGGCGAAGGTCTCCACCAGCTCATAGCGCGACTGTTCGGCGAACGCCTGAACACGCGCGCTCACACTGGCGTAGTCCAGGGCAAGGCTCAGGTCGTCGCCTGCTGCCGCCGGGCGGTTGTCCCAGGCGAAACTCAGGTCCAGGCGCAGGCACTGGCGAATATCCCGCTCCCAGTCATAGGCACCGATGACGGTCTCGACTTCCAGGCCTTCGATGAACACTCTGTCCAAGCACTTCTCTCCACAGCACGACAAGGGCGACTGGCGCCGTTAGAATCAAGGCGTCCTCGCCCGGAATAGTTAGCATGTTTTGGTTATTGGCGCTGCTTGCCTACCTGCTCGGCTCTCTGTCCTTCGCCATCGTCCTCAGCCGCCTCAGCGGCAGCCCGGACCCGCGTTCGAGCGGCTCAGGCAACGCCGGCGCGACCAACATGCTACGCCTGGCGGGCCGCAAGCTGGCGATCCTGACCCTGCTCGGCGACCTGTGCAAGGGGCTGTTGCCTGTGCTGCTCGCCCAACTGGCCGGCCTCGGCCTTCAGGAGCAAGCCTGGATCGGCCTATGCGCGGTCATCGGTCATCTGTTCCCGCTTTACTTCTGCTTCAAGGGCGGCAAGGGCGTGGCCACCGCAGCCGGCATGCTCATGGGCCTGTACTTTCCGGCCGCCTTGCTGGCCATCGCCGCCTGGCTGCTGACCTTCTACCTGACCCGCACCAGTTCCCTCGCCGCATTGATTGCCACACCGCTGACACTGCCATTGCTGGCCTGGCGCGAACCTGAGGCACTGCTGCCAATCACCGTGCTTACAGTACTCATCGTCTGGCGCCACCGCAGCAATCTACGCGACCTGTTTGCCGGGCGCGAACGACATTTCTAACGCCTGCCCGGCAACACCCCGCCTCATAAGGCCGACAACTGCTCCATCGGCCAGCGCGCCTGCACGCTGATCGCCAGGTCCTGGCGTTGCCCGGCCAGCAGCCGCTGGCAACCGGCATAGGCGATCATCGCGCCGTTGTCGGTGCAGAACTGGGGACGTGCGTAGTAAACGTTGCCATGGAGACTGGCGAGCATGGTTTCCAGCGAGGCGCGCAAGGCCTTGTTGGCGCTCACACCACCGGCGATGACCAGGCGCTTGAGGCCAGTCTGCTTGAGCGCGCGCTTGCACTTGATGGTCAACGTCTCGACCACCGCCTGCTGGAACGCCAGCGAAAGGTCGCAGCGGGTCTGATCGCTATCATCGCCGGCATCCCGGCATTGCTGCCAAGTATTCAGGGCGAAGGTCTTCAGACCACTGAAGCTGAACTCCAGGCCTGGGCGGTCGGTCATCGGCCGTGGGAACACGAAGCGGCCCGGCACGCCTTTTTCGGCCAGACGGGCGATTTCCGGGCCTCCGGGGTAATTCAGGCCGATCAGCTTGGCCGTCTTGTCGAACGCCTCGCCTGCCGCATCGTCCAGACTTTCGCCTAGCAGCTCGTACTGGCCGATGCCATCGACCCGCACCAGCTGGGTATGACCGCCGGAGACCAACAAAGCGACGAACGGGAACTCTGGTGGGGTTTCTTCCAGCATGGGCGCCAACAGGTGACCTTCCATATGGTGTACGCCGATCGCCGGGATGTCCCAGGCGAACGCCAGCGCCTGGGCGCAGGAAGCGCCGACCAGCAGCGCGCCGACCAGCCCGGGGCCAGCGGTGTAGGCGATCGCATCGATCTCGGTGGCGACACAGCCGGCCTCGGCCAGTACCTGGCGGATCAAGGGCAGCATGCGCTTGACGTGATCACGCGAGGCCAGCTCCGGCACCACGCCGCCATAGACGCGGTGCAGGTCGATTTGACTGAACAGCGCATCGGCCAACAGGCCACGTTCGCTGTCGTATAATGCGACGCCGGTTTCGTCGCAGGATGTTTCCAATCCCAGTACTAGCATGGGTCCGTGCCTTGTCGAGGCTGAATTCGAAGGCGCGCATGATAGTCCTCGTACCCCATGCCGACCAGCGGTTTTCGATCAGAGGCTTTGCATTCCGGCCAGCTAAGGGTTAACATCCGCAACCCTTGAAAACCGACGTTCTCCAGCACACCTTTTTGTTTTGCCAGGAGCACGTCTACCCCGGTAATGAATGAAGGTAGCCCTGGATGCCAGCCGTCAAAGTTAAAGAGAACGAACCCTTCGACGTAGCTCTGCGTCGTTTCAAGCGCTCCTGCGAAAAAGCCGGTGTACTGGCTGAAGTTCGTAGCCGCGAGTTTTATGAGAAGCCGACTGCCGAGCGCAAGCGCAAAGCTGCTGCCGCTGTAAAGCGTCACGCCAAGAAGGTTCAGCGCGAACAGCGCCGCGCCGTTCGTCTGTACTAATACAGACGTTCTACGCAAAGCTTCTGCCCCGCCCGGCCCTGTGCCGGGTTGATGGCAGCGGTTGTTTCAAACCTCAGACTCACGTCCGAGGCGCCCCTCGCAACAACCCCGGGGCAACCTGCCTGAACACGTCAGAGCTGGTCCTCGACCAGTCGTGCACGTCCTGACTGACGAGCCCTCCGTGGCTGACGAGCACATTTTTCTCATACTTCCCGCACCGCACTACTCGCCCCTAACCCGCGCGTAGCGATTAGACTTGCCAGCTGCCAGATGACGAGACTGCCATGGCCGGGCTGATTCCCCAAAGCTTCATTGATGACCTGCTCAACCGCACCGATATCGTCGATGTGGTGAGTTCGCGTATCCAACTGAAGAAAACCGGCAAGAATCTCTCCGCCTGCTGCCCGTTCCACAAAGAAAAAACCCCCTCTTTCACCGTCAGCCCAGACAAACAGTTCTATTACTGCTTCGGCTGCGGCGCTGGCGGCAACGCGCTCGGCTTCGTCATGGACCACGACAACCTGGACTTCCCCCAGGCCGTGGAAGAACTGGCACGCGCCGCTGGCATGGAAGTGCCGCGAGAAGAAGGCCGCCGAGGTCAGAAGCCCCGTCAGCCCACCGATTCACCCCTCTACCCGTTGCTCGAGGCCGCTGCCGAGTTCTATCGCCAGGCCCTGCGCGCTCACCCGACCCGCAAGGCAGCGGTGGACTACCTCAAGGGCCGCGGGCTGTCCGGCGAGATCGCCCGCGACTTCGGCCTGGGCTTCGCGCCGCCGGGCTGGGACAACCTGCTCAAACACCTGGGCGCCGATAGCCTGCAACAGAAAGTGATGATCGACGCAGGCCTGCTGATCGAGAACGCCGAGAGCGGCAAGCGCTACGACCGCTTCCGCGACCGGGTGATGTTCCCGATCCGTGACAGCCGGGGGCGGGTCATCGCCTTTGGCGGCCGGGTCCTGGGCGATGACAAGCCCAAGTACCTGAACTCCCCGGAAACCCCGGTCTTTCACAAAGGCCAGGAACTCTACGGCCTGTTCGAAGCGCGAAAGCACAACCGCAACCTCGATGAGATCATCGTGGTCGAGGGCTATATGGACGTCATCGCCCTGGCCCAGCAAGGCCTGCGCAACGCGGTGGCAACCCTCGGCACCGCAACCAGCGAGGAACATCTCAAGCGCCTGTTTCGCGTGGTGCCGAGTGTCCTGTTCTGCTTCGACGGTGACCAGGCTGGTCGCAAGGCTGCCTGGCGCGCCTTGGAGTCCACCCTGGCCAGCCTGCAGGATGGGCGCCGGGCGCGCTTCCTGTTCCTGCCCGAGGGCGAAGACCCGGATAGCCTGGTCCGCGCCGAAGGCACCGACGCTTTCATGGCCCGCATCAACCAGCACGCCCAACCGCTGGCGGACTACTTCTTCGAGCAACTGAGCAACGAGGCGGACCCTCGGTCGCTGGAAGGCAAGGCGCACATGGCTACATTGGCCGCACCGCTGATCGAAAAGATTCCGGGCGCCAATTTGCGTCAGCTCATGCGCAATCGCTTGAAGGAAATTACCGGCCTCGATCCTCAGCAGGTCGAGCAGTTGGCACAGCACGCGCCAGCACCCAACGTGCCCGACTACGACCCAGGCTATGACTACGACGCCATGGCCAGCTACGCCCCTGACTACAGCGACGCGCATCAGCCCGACTACGCGCCCGCCCAGCAGGAGCAGCGCCCATGGACCCCGAACAAGGGCGCGAAGAAACCGTGGGATGGCAAGCCCTGGGACAAAAAAGGCGGCAAACCCTGGCAACGCGATGGCCAGCGCGGCGAAGCACCACCGCGTGTCCCCGCCCCGGTCGAGCCGCCGACCCTGTCGGCCCTGCGCACCCTGCTGCATTACCCGTTGTTGGCCGGAAAGGTGGAAGATGCCAGCCATTTTGCCGACGAAGAGCATATCTACAGCCAGCTGTTGGTCGCACTGATCGAGGCCGCGCAGAAGAATCCTAAGCTAAGCTCAATGCAGTTGATCGCACGTTGGCACGGCACCGAACAAGGCCGCCTGCTGCGGGCTCTGGCGGAAAAGGAATGGCTGATCGATGCCGATAACCTTGAACAACAGTTTTTCGACACTATAACTAGCTTGTCCGCCCGCCAACGCGAGCGCAGCCTGGAACATCTGCTCAGGAAAGCACGTCAAAGCGAGTTGAGCACCGAGGAAAAATCGCAGCTCCTCGCACTGCTGAGCCGGAATGTTCCCGCACAAACCCCGACCTCATCTGGCGCGTGAGGTCCATGCTCGGGTATAATCCTCGGCTTGTTTTTTGCCCGCCAAGACCTTCAGTGGATAGGGTGTTATGTCCGGAAAAGCGCAACAGCAATCTCGTATCAAAGAGTTGATCACCCGCGGTCGTGAGCAGGGCTACCTGACTTACGCGGAGGTCAACGACCACCTGCCTGAGGATATTTCAGATCCGGAACAGGTGGAAGACATCATCCGCATGATCAACGACATGGGGATCAACGTATTCGAGAGTGCTCCGGATGCGGATGCCCTGCTGTTGGCGGAAGCCGACACCGACGAAGCCGCAGCCGAAGAAGCCGCCGCAGCGTTGGCGGCAGTCGAAACCGATATCGGCCGCACGACCGACCCGGTGCGCATGTACATGCGCGAAATGGGTACCGTCGAACTGCTGACCCGCGAAGGCGAGATCGAAATCGCCAAGCGTATCGAGGAAGGCATTCGCGAAGTCATGGGCGCCATCGCCCATTTCCCGGGGACTGTCGACTACATCCTCAGCGAATACGATCGCGTCACTACCGAAGGTGGCCGTCTGTCCGATGTCCTCAGCGGTTACATCGACCCTGACGACAACATTGCCGCGCCGACCGAAGAAGTCCCGATCCCGGGCGCCAAGGCCGCAGCTGCCAAGGAAGAAGAGGACGAAGACGAAGAGAGCGAAGAAAACAGCGACGACAGCGAGGACGAGGGCGAAAGCGGCCCGGATCCGGAAGTCGCCCGCCAGCGTTTCGGCGCCGTCGCCGACCAGCTCCAGATCACCGGCAAGATCCTGAAGAAACACGGGCGCAGCGGCAAGGAGAGCATCGAAGCCCTCCAGGCCCTGGCAGACCTGTTCATGCCGATCAAGTTGGTACCCAAGCAGTTCGACGTTCTGGTCGAGCGCGTGCGCAGTGCACTGGATCGCCTGCGCGCCCAGGAACGCGCCATCATGCAGTTGTGCGTACGTGATGCACGCATGCCTCGTGCCGACTTCCTGCGCCTGTTCCCAAGCAACGAGACCGACCAGACCTGGAGCGGTGACCTGTCCAAGCGCAACACCAAGTGGGCTGCCGCCCTGGGTGAGAAAGACGCTGCGATCGTCGCCTGCCAGCAGAAGCTGATCGACCTTGAGAACGAAACCGGCCTGACCGTCGCCGAGATCAAGGAAATCAACCGTCGCATGTCGATCGGCGAGGCCAAGGCCCGTCGCGCCAAGAAAGAAATGGTCGAGGCGAACCTGCGTCTGGTGATCTCCATCGCCAAGAAGTACACCAACCGTGGCCTGCAGTTCCTGGACCTGATCCAGGAAGGCAACATCGGTCTGATGAAGGCGGTGGACAAGTTCGAATACCGTCGCGGCTACAAGTTCTCGACCTATGCCACCTGGTGGATCCGCCAGGCGATCACCCGCTCGATCGCCGACCAGGCACGCACCATCCGTATTCCGGTGCACATGATCGAGACGATCAACAAGCTCAACCGTATTTCCCGCCAGATGCTGCAGGAAATGGGTCGCGAACCGACGCCGGAAGAGCTGGGCGAGCGCATGGAAATGCCTGAGGACAAGATCCGCAAGGTGTTGAAGATCGCCAAGGAACCGATCTCCATGGAAACGCCGATCGGTGACGACGAAGATTCGCATCTGGGCGATTTCATCGAGGACTCGACCATGCAGTCCCCGATCGACGTGGCCACGGTCGAAAGCCTCAAGGAAGCCACGCGTGACGTGCTCTCCGGTCTGACCGCACGCGAAGCCAAAGTGCTGCGCATGCGTTTCGGTATCGACATGAACACGGATCACACCCTCGAAGAGGTAGGCAAGCAGTTCGACGTGACCCGCGAGCGGATCCGTCAGATCGAAGCCAAGGCGCTGCGCAAGCTGCGCCATCCGACGCGAAGCGAGCACCTGCGCTCATTCCTCGACGAGTGATGACAAACCCCGGCCTAGGCCGGGGTTTTTCTTTTCAGGCACGCGACAAACCCCACTGATCGCCTCTCCCCTCGGCCATTGCCCGTCTACACTCGATTCAGACCACCTGAATGAGAGGCCGCTATGTCCTTTGTGCCGGCCCTTCTGTTGCTGATCCTGCTTGCGTGGAACGCAACGGCCGGCGCCCTGACCCTGACTGATGAAGAAAAAGCCTGGCTCAGCGCTCACCCACACGTGCGCCTGGGCGTCGATGCCTCCTGGCCGCCTTTCGAGTTTCGCGACCAGGAAGGCCGTTACCAGGGATTGGCCGCCGATTACGTTGCCTTGATCCAGGAGCGTCTGGGCATATCGCTCAAACCGATCGAGCCCAGCAATTGGACCGAGGTATTGCAGCAGGCTAGGGAAAAACGCATCGACCTGCTCCCCGGCATCATGTCGACGCCCGAACGCCAGCAATACCTCGCCTTCACCCGCCCCTACCTGGACTTCCCCATCGTCATCCTGGCACACAAGGGCGGCCCACAGCCCCGCACCCTCGAAGACCTGTATGGGCTGAAGGTGGCCGTGGTTGAAAACTACGCCCCCCATGAGCTGCTGCGCACTCACCACCCGGACCTGAACCTGGTGGCACTGCCCAACGTCAGCTCCTCCCTTCAGGCCCTGGCGACAGATGAAGTGGACGCAGTGGTAGGGGACCTCGCCTCGAGCATCTGGGCCCTGCGTCAGCTCAAGCTCGACGGCCTGTACGTTAGCGGTGAGACGCCCTATCGCTATCAACTGGCCATGGCGGCCCAGAAGGACAACAAGATACTGGTCGGCCTTCTCGACAAGGTCATGGCCGACATGACCACGGCAGAAATCAGCCACATCCAGCAACGCTGGGTCGGGAACGTCGTCGACCAGCGGTCGTTCTGGAGTGACATGCTGATCTACGGCCTGCCTGCGGTCTTGCTGCTGCTTGCCGGTCTGGCGGTGGTCATTCGCATCAACCGGCGCCTGAGTTCAGAAATTTCGCGGCGTATCGCCCTCGAACAGGAACTGCGCAGCAGCGAGTATCACTACCGCAGCCTGGTCGAAAGCCTGTCCGCCATCGCCTGGGAGGCCGATGCCAACGACTTCACATACAGTTATGTCTCCCCCCATGCCGAAGACCTGCTCGGCTACCCCTTGAGTGATTGGCTGCGCCCCGGTTTCTGGCGCAGCATCCTGCATCCTGAGGACGCGCTCTGGGCCCAGGCCTATTGCGACAGCGAAACCGCCGCGGGGCGCGACCACAGCCTCGACTATCGAGTGATCCGCGCGGACGGCCACGCCCTCTGGGTACGCAATATCGTCAGCATGATCGAACACGGCCACCGCCCGTTGCTGCGGGGCTTGATGATCGACATCAGCGAAACCAAACGTACGGAAGATGCCCTGCGCCTGTCGGAACAGAAGTTCGCCTCGGTGTTCCAGCAATGCCCGGACATCCTGGTGATTGCTCGCCATAGCGACGGTTGCCTATTGGAAGTCAACGAAGCCTTCGAGGAACAGATCGGCCTGAGCCCAGGCCAGGTGATCGGGCGCACCGCCACCGAACTAGACCTGTGGGCCTTGGCCGGCGCCGGCCCCGCTCTGCTCGAGCGCCTACAACAAGGCGGTATCCGCAACTTGGAAATGAGCTTTCGCCGCAGCAACGGCCAGGTGTTCACCGGCCTGACCTCGGCCGAGACGTTCAACCTCGACGGCACCCGGGCCATGGTCGTGGCGGTGCGCGACATCAGCCAACTGAAGGAAACCCAGCGACAACTGCAGACCTCCGAAGAAAAGTTCGCCAAGGCCTTCCATGCCTCCCCCGACGGCCTGTTGCTGTCGCGCCAGAGCGACGGCTTGTTGCTCGAAGTGAACGAAGGGTTCTGCCGCCTCACCGGCTATGACATCAATCCAGCCATGGACCAGACCTCCCTGGACCTGGGTATCTGGGTCGATCTCAACGAGCGCAAGCGCCTGATCGAGCAATTGCAGCGCGACGGTTTCGTGCGTGACTTCAGTTGTCATATCCGGCGCAGCGATGGGCAGATCCGCCTGTGTGAACTCTCCGCCAGGCCGCTGCCGATCGAAAGCACCGACTGCATGCTGACCATCGCCCGGGACATCACCGAGCGCCATCTGATGCAGGAAAAACTGCAACTGGCCGCCACTGTGTTCGAGAACACCGCCGAAGGGGTACTGATCACCGATCCCGACCAGCGCATCAGTGCCGTCAATCGCGCCTTCAGCGAGATCACCGGCTACAGCGAGATCGAAGCCCTTGGACAAACCCCACGCCTGCTCGCGTCCGGGCAGCACGACAGCGCGTTCTACGCGGCCATGTGGCATCAACTGACTGCCGAAGGCCATTGGCAAGGCGAAATCTACAACAAGCGCAAGAATGGCGAGCTCTACCCCGGCTGGCTGACCATCAGCGCCGTGCGCAACCGCGACCATGAAATCACCCACTTCGTGGCAGTGTTCGCCGATATCTCCAGCCTCAAGCTCGCCCAAGCCAAGCTCGATTACCAGGCCCACCACGACCCGCTGACGGGCCTACCCAACCGTGCGCTGTTCGAAAAGCGCCTGCAGGCCGCCCTTACTTGCCCGCAAGAGGCCAACCGACAGGGTGCGGTGCTGTTTCTGGATCTGGACCGCTTCAAGCACATCAACGACAGCCTCGGCCATCCGGTCGGCGACCTACTGCTCAAAGGCATCGCCCAACGCCTGAGAGAGCAGGTACGCGACTTGGACACCGTGGCGCGGCTAGGTGGCGATGAGTTCATCATCCTCCTGCCCGGCCTGCATCGCCCAAGCGATGCCAGCGCCATCGCCAACAAGCTGCTGACCTGCTTCCATGCCCCGTTCGAGGCCGGTGAACATGAGTTCTTCACCAGCGCCAGCATCGGCATCAGCCTTTATCCACAGGATGGCACCGACGTCGCCAACCTGATTCGCAACGCCGACGCGGCCATGTACCGCTCCAAGGCCAAGGGCCGCAACCGGGTCGAGGCCTATACCCGCGACCTGACCGCCCAGGCCAGCGAGCGCATCGCTCTGGAACACGAACTGCGTCGGGCCATCGAGCGCAACGAAATGAGCCTGTGCTTTCAGCCCAAGTTCAGCCTCAAGACCCAAAACCTGGTTGGCGCAGAGGCCTTGATCCGCTGGCGTCACCCCACCCTAGGCGACGTCCCGCCAGAGCAGTTCATCCACCTGGCCGAAGAGAACGGCACCATTTTGCAGTTGGGCGACTGGGTGCTGGAACAAGCCTGCCGGCAGATGTACAAATGGAAGAGCACCTACGAGCCGTTTGGCCCTTTGTCGATCAACCTCGCCGGCGCCCAGCTGCGCCAGCCCAACCTCGCCAGACGCATAGAACACCTGCTCAAGACTTACCAGCTCAAGGCCGGGGACCTGCAGCTGGAGATCACCGAGAACTTCATCATGAGCCAGGCCGAGGAAGCCTTGGCCATCCTTCATCAGCTCAAGGCGCTCGGCGTGCAACTGGCCATCGACGATTTCGGCACCGGCTATTCGTCCCTGAGCTACCTCAAACGTCTACCCCTGGACATTCTCAAGATCGATCAGTCATTCATTCGCGGCCTGCCCAGCGATCCCCATGACGTCGCCATCACCCGCGCAATCATCGCCCTGGGACGCAGCATGCAGTTGACCATCATTGCCGAAGGTGTCGAGAACCAGGCGCAGCAAAACTTTCTCGCCTGCGAAGGCTGCGAACAGATTCAGGGCTACATCGTCAGCCTGCCCCTGCCTGCGGAGGAATTCGCTGCCACCTTCCTTCGCATAGCACTATCAGATCTTTCAGATGGCACCCACCTCAAACCCTCGTTATAATCCCCGCCACCTCTGGGGCCTATAGCTCAGTTGGTTAGAGCAGAGGACTCATAATCCTTTGGTCCACGGTTCGAGTCCGTGTGGGCCCACCAGATACGACAAAGCCGCGCATTGCGCGGCTTTTTGCTGTCTGGACCTTAGCCCCAACAGCTTTTAGGGCAGAGCCTCAGCTCAGACTTGGGCAGCGAACCGTTGACCCAACCGCAGGGATGCATCGCCTGAATAAGTGCCCCAGAACAGTCGCCTCATCTCAGCGCGCCCTAACGCCCAGTCATCGTGGCGGTCGAACAGCGCATCTCGCAAGGCGGAGTAATCCATAACTTTTATTCCGGGAGTGTGACTCTCATAGTCCAAATACAATGAGCGGCAATCTCGCTGATACGCCGGCAAATCGAATGGGAAAAACACGATGGGTCGATCAAGCAGAAGGAAATCAAAGTAGATAGACGAGTAGTCGGTTATCAATACGTCGATCAAAGGCAGCAGCGGATAAACATCCAGATCCTTGTCCAGAACAGTGATGTTGCACAGCGAGGCCAAGGCTTTTGTATCAAGGCGAGTTGAGGGGTGAAATTTCAGGAACAATCCATAACCCTGCTCACCGAGGCGACGGTCCAGATCCTCAAAGTCAATGCCTGCGGCCTGCACGAAATCCTTACCATCATCTCGGAACGTCGGCATGTAGATGAATGTCTTTTGAAACTTTTGTAGCGAGTTGGCCATGCTGTTTACGTCGGATGTTTCGTACGCCTGGATATGCTCCAAAAGTTGCAGGCGCGAATAAAAGAAAAGATCGGTCCGAGGAAAGCCAAAGGGAAGACAGCGCGAAGCAGGTAATCCGAACGCCGACTTCATAGCGTAGTCTGCTACATATTCGGAGCTTGCCAATATATAGGAATACTCTGCGTATTTTTTGGGATTGAAAAATGCTCCCCAAGAGCCTCCCGACCTCTGCAATGTTCGACGGGCCGATTTTTTACTACGACGCTCATCGTCCATCTCGATTTTCTTAAGCGGAATGCCGTGCCATAAGTTTATGACTTCCACGCCCTTGGAGAGTGTGAAGCTAATATCTCGAAGTCCAACATTGATGAAATATCCCGAGGCCCGAAGACAACTCCACATGCCGCGCCAGGAGAATAAGTAGGCTGCATCCAAGCCTCTTGCCGTCATGGACTGAACCAACAGAGGATCACGACTGATCCAGACGCAACGAACTGCGCCTTGCAAACGCTTCCGGGCATCGAGGTAAAAGTACTTGGAGTTGCAAGAAAACAGCCGCCCACCATGGGCTCCGAACACCCACAAGTCCGAACGCCGCGGAATCAGCCCCGCCAGATGGTAAGCGATAACTTTCAGTCGAAGAGGATCCTTGCGTAAAAACCTCTCCACCAGTTTTCGGAGCATCAACGGAACTCCCTTGCTACAGTTTGGAGCACATCCAAGGCATCCTTTAGGCGCGCAATGTTGTCCGATCTCAAGTCTGCCAAGACATTCTTTAGGTGGGTCGTAGAGATATCTTGGGTACGTTCCAGATAAATAACCTCGCAATACTCACCGAGCTCATCAAACTTACCCTGCCAATCCGCCCCCATTCCAAAAACATCCACCTTATATCGGCAAATATCATCTAATTTCTGAGACCAGCAGGACTCTGGAATGACCAGATCCACCTGCTTCAGGTTGCGGACTACCTCACAACGGTGCTCGAATGGGATAACGCACTGCTTGCCTTTGGAGGCATTAAACTCATCAGTAGAGACGCCCACGATCAGACGATCCCCCAATGCCCGAAGACGTTGCAGAAGGCGAAGGTGCCCGACATGGAACAGATCGAATGTCCCGTAGGTTAATACCGTTTTCACTCGTGCCCCTGTCTCAATCCGCTTGCGGCATTCATCTGCCTTGAGTGCGCGGAATCCGAGGCGAGCCTACGTAGGCCATCGCGACGGAAACAATAAACCTGTCAAAACTGTCGTAAATCGGCCAGCAGGTTGCATGGCGCGACGCAGCGTAAAGCGCGGTAATCTTAACGAAATGCCCCAAATTCTTAAAGTAAGCACATTCTCACTCGCTCCGTGCTCAAGCCCAACCAAGCCTTTCAAAGAGATTCGCCATGCCCGACGCTCGCTCCATCACCCTCGACGAAATCGACCGCCAGTTGATCTCCCTGCTGCAGATCAACGCCCGGGAAAGCGTCGCCACCCTCGCTCGGCACTTGGGTATTGCCCGTACTACCGTCAATTCCCGCCTGGAGCGGCTGGAGAAGGGCAAGATCATCACAGGCTACGGTGTGCGTCTGGGCCAGCGGATGCGTGGAGGGGGGTTGCAGGCCTATGTGGGCATCAAGGCGCAGCCGCGTTCGGGAAAGGACATCGTGCGCCGCCTCAGCGCCATGGGCCAGGTTCAGCAGCTGTGCGCGGTCAGTGGCGAATTCGACTACGTGGCCTGGCTGAGCAGCGACTCGCCGGAACAACTGGACCAGCTGCTCGATCAGATCGGCAGTCTCGAAGGGGTCGAGAAAACCACGACTTCCATCATTCTCAGCAGCAAGGTCGACCGGGGCCAACCGGGCTGATCATTCAGCCTCGTAACCAAGGCGAGCTTGCCCCTGGCGATCAGCGCTCGTCACTCTGCATGCCCAAGCCGTCATTAAGACGACAAATTTCACATAACGACGCCACTCTGCACCTTAATTACGAACGTCCCGCTTCATAAAATGGCCTCCAGACATTTTCTATACTCAGGCTCCGCCTTCTGCGTAGCCTCCCTGGCAAGGTCATCACATGAACAAGAAAAACCGCCACCCCGTCGACGGCAAGAAACCTGTCACCATCTTCGGCCCGGACTTTCCCTTCGGCTTTGACGATTGGCTGGAGCACCCGGCTGGCTTGGGCAGCATCCCGGCCGAGCGTCATGGCGAGGAAGTGGCGATCGTCGGTGGCGGCATCGCAGGTCTGGTGGCGGCGTACGAGCTGATGAAGCTGGGCCTCAAGCCGGTGGTGTACGAAGCCTCGAAACTGGGTGGGCGTCTGCGCTCGCAGGCCTTCAACGGCACTGACGGCATCGTCGCCGAACTGGGCGGCATGCGCTTCCCGGTCTCGTCCACGGCGTTCTATCACTATGTCGACAAACTGGGCCTGGAAACCAAACCTTTCCCCAACCCGCTGACCCCAGCCTCCGGCAGCACGGTCATCGACCTGGAAGGCCAGACCTATTACGCCGAGAAGATTTCCGACCTGCCGGCATTGTTCCAGGAAGTGGCCGATGCCTGGGCCGATGCCCTGGAAAGCGGCGCCCAGTTCAGCGAGATCCAGCAAGCCATCCGTGACCGCGATGTACCGCGCCTGAAAGAGCTGTGGAACACCCTGGTTCCGCTGTGGGACGATCGCACCTTCTATGATTTCGTCGCCACCTCGCGCTCCTTCGCCAAGCTCAGCTTCCAGCACCGCGAAGTCTTCGGTCAGGTCGGTTTCGGCACGGGCGGCTGGGACTCGGACTTCCCCAACTCGATGCTGGAAATCTTCCGCGTGGTGATGACCAACTGCGACGACCATCAGCATCTGGTGGTCGGCGGCGTCGAGCAAGTACCTCAGGGCATCTGGCGTCACGTACCCGAGCGTTGCGCCCACTGGCCAGCCGGCACCAGCCTGAGCTCGCTGCATGGCGGCGCGCCACGCGGCGGCGTCAAGCGCATCCACCGAGCGGCCGATGGCAGCCTGGCGGTCACCGATACCTGGGGCGATACCCGCAATTACGCCGCAGTGCTCGCGACCTGCCAGACCTGGCTGCTGACCACCCAGATCGACTGCGAGGAGTCGCTGTTCTCGCAAAAGATGTGGATGGCCCTGGACCGCACCCGCTACATGCAGTCGTCGAAAACCTTCGTCATGGTCGACCGGCCGTTCTGGAAGGACAAGGACCCGGAAACCGGGCGCGATCTGATGAGCATGACGCTCACCGACCGCCTGACCCGTGGGACCTACCTGTTCGATAACGGCGACGACAAGCCGGGGGTCATCTGCCTGTCCTACGCGTGGATGAGCGATGCCTTGAAGATGCTGCCGCACCCGACTGAAAAACGTGTGCAGCTGGCCCTCGATGCTCTGAAGAAGATCTACCCGAAAACCGATATTGCGGGGCATATCATCGGCGATCCGATCACCATCTCCTGGGAGGCCGACCCGTACTTCCTCGGCGCCTTCAAAGGCGCGCTGCCAGGGCACTACCGCTACAACCAGCGCATGTACGCGCACTTCATGCAGCAGGACATGCCTGCCGAGCAGCGCGGCATCTTCATTGCTGGCGACGATGTGTCGTGGACCCCAGCCTGGGTGGAAGGCGCGGTGCAGACATCGCTGAATGCGGTGTGGGGTATCATGAACCACTTCGGCGGCAAGACCCATCCTGAAAACCCGGGCCCAGGCGATGTCTTCCATGACCTCGGCCCGATCGCCCTGCCGGACTGACACGAGGACGCACCATGCGCATCGCCCTGTACCAAGGCGCGCCAAGGCCACTGGATGTACCCGGCAACCTCGAGCGCCTGCAACAGCAGGCGCAACTGGCCGCCGCTGGCGGCGCGCAGTTGCTGGTATGCCCGGAGATGTTCCTGACCGGCTACAACATCGGCCTGGGCGCCGTACAGCGCCTGGCTGAGCCCAACGATGGCCCGTCGGCCATGAGCGTGGTCGATATCGCCCAGGCCCATCGCATCGCCATCGCCTATGGCTATCCGGAGCGAGGCGAGGATGGCGCGCTGTACAACAGCGTGCAGTTGATCGACAGCCACGGTCGCAGCCTGTGCAACTACCGCAAGACGCACCTGTTCGGCGAACTGGACCGTTCGATGTTCAGCCCAGGCCCTGATCACTTTCCGGTGGTCGAGCTGGAGGGCTGGAGGCTGGGTATGTTGATCTGCTACGACATCGAGTTCCCGGAAAACGCCCGGCGCCTGGCGCTGGGCGGCGCCGAACTGATCGTGGTGCCGACGGCCAACATGCAGCCGTACGACTTCACTTGCCAGGTCACCGTGCGCTCGCGGGCACAGGAAAACCAGTGCTTCCTCGTCTATGCCAATTATTGCGGGGCCGAGGGTGAGATCCACTACTGCGGCCAAAGCAGCATCATCGGGCCGGACGGCAGCGTTCTGGCGATGGCCGGCCAGGAGGAATGCCAGTTGGTGGCGGACCTTGACCACGCATGCGTGGAGCAAGGGCGCAAGGCATTTCCTTATTTGACCGACCTGCGCTGCGAGCTGCATCTTCGTAACACCTGAAACCTGCGAGGGGCCGGATGCGGCCTGGCACTAAGCAGGCCCACGCCTGCAGCTCAGGGCCGGCCAATGCGTTAGGATTACGCCATGCCTGACGCCACCCGCCACCTCACCCTCTCCAATGGCCTGCAGCTCACCCTGCGCCACGCCCCGCGCCTCAAACGCGTTGCCGCGGCCATCCGGGTGCATGCTGGAAGCCATGACGCTCCAGCCCAATGGCCTGGGCTGGCGCACTTTCTCGAACATTTGTTCTTTCTCGGCACCGAGCGCTTTCCCCTGGCAGATGGCCTGATGCGCTACGTGCAGGGCCTGGGCGGTCAGGTCAATGCCAGTACCCGCGAACGCACCACCGATTTTTTCTTCGAAGTCCCGCCCCACGCGTTGGCAGGTGGCCTTGAGCGACTGTGCCAGATGCTGGCGGAACCTGACCTTAGCATCGAGCGCCAACGCCGTGAGCGGGAAGTGATCCATGCAGAGTTCATCGCCTGGGCGCGCAACCGGCAAGCCCAACGGCATTTCGCCCTGCTGCAGAGCGCAGCCCCTGCACATCCGCTGGGCGGCTTTCACGCTGGCAATCGATACACACTGGCCATACAGGCGCCAGCATTCCAGTTGGCGCTGCGCGACTTCCATCGATGCTATTACCACGGCGGGCAAATGGTGCTCAGCCTGTGCGGGCCCCAGTCGTTGGATGACCTTCAAACGTTGGGCACTCGCTTTGGCCTGTTGCTGGCCTCTGGCGATCCCACCGCGCAAGCCCTGCCGCCGAGGCTCTTGCAGCGTGCGGAGCCGGCCGCTGTCAGAGTCGATGATCGTCTCGACCTGCTGTTTGCCCACGAGCATCTGCCCGAGGGCACCGAAGCCGCCCTGGAGTTGCTGCTCGCCTGTCTGGGCGACAACCGGCCTGGCGGCTGGCTGGCCTATCTGCGCCAGCGCGGCTGGCTGCGCAGCTTCAAGGCCGAGCCCCTTTATGTTCATGCCGGCCAGTTGCTGTGGAGCGCCCAGCTACAGGTAAGCGAAGACGCCTCGCAAGATGAGATCCTGGCCTCGCTCCAAGGCTGGCTGGGCTTTCTGCGCCAGACCGATCACAACGCACTGAACCGCACACATGCCCAGTTGCAGCAACGTCGCGCATACACGGCCAGCGCTCTGGAACTGGCGCGCCGGGATAGCACAGGTCTGCCCTTTCGCCACCTTGACGAGCAGGGCCTCGCGGCCTTGCGCACGCTGCTGGACAGCCTGCCGCACCGCGACCATGGCCACTGGCAACTAGCGCCCGCGGACCCCCTTTTGCTGGCAACCCTGCCTCGCCATGCGCGCGTAGCCCTGCCCGCGAGCCTCGCGATCAGCGATGCCTTGCCCGCTTCACGCCGCTTTGCCGCGCTCTACCTGCGCTGGCACGTCAGCTCTCCCTTGGGCCAGCGCTTCCAACCCCTGCTCGAGCATTCGTTACAGCCGCTGGTCGAACGCGCCAAGCGGGCGTCATTGCAGTTGGATTTCACGGCGAGCGGCAATGCCTGGCAATTGCACTGCGCAGGTGCACCACAAGCGGTGATACGCGCACTCGACGAAGCCCTCCCGCTGCTACGCCGACCTGGCGTGGATGACTGGATATCACCATCGGCGTCCAAGCCTGCGTTGGTTCCGATCCGCGCGTTGCTTCAGGCCCTGCCCGATGCGATCCGGCACGACCCGTCTCGACAGCCCGATGACACAGTGCTGGACCAAGCCTCGCTTGACGTGCTCTGGCAAACCGCTCGCTGGCAGGGCTTGGCGGTGGGGTTCGCCGTGGCCGAGCAGTCAGCGCTGGCTGCAGCACTGCAGGGAGTGATGGGCACGCCTGAAACGCGCCATGCCCCTCCATCGCTCATGGGTCGTCGTTGGCATGCGCTACAGACCCCAGGCAGCGAACCGGCGCTGTTGCTGTTCTGCCCACTGCCCGCGCACCAGCAAGCCGCTGGCCGTCTGCTCGCCCACTTGCTGCAAGGCCCGTACTATCAGCGTCTGCGAGTCGAATTGCAGTTGGGCTACGCCGTGTTCAGTACCTTTCGTCAGGTCGAAGGTGTCTGCGGGCTGCTCTTCGGCGTGCAGTCGCCCAAGGCCAGCCATGCACAGATCCTCGACCATATCCTGCATTTGCTCGGGCAGAACCTGCCGCTCGACGTGCAAGCCCGCGAAAACCTCGCCGCTCAATTTGAAGAAAATGCCATGAACAATGGCGATGTCGCGCAATGGGCATGGCAGACACACCTGGCTATACAAGCCGACGATCTTGCTGCGCTAAGGCGGTCTATCCTGACGACAGAGCAAATGCATCTGGATCGGCTCAGGCAGGCCCTGGTGACAGCCGAGCATGGCTGGGTGTGCCTGGCCAACGCCCCGGCGCCGGATGCCAGTTGGCACTGAACCCAGCCGGATTGTTACGGAGACTGCAACGGCACTTTTCGAATAATTAACCTTTCGGTACAAATTTTTCTTGTAAGATAGCGCAATCTCAGTCAATGGAACCTCCTCCCCAAGGCGGCGCCAAACAAGTAACTGACCACCCAACCCCATCCGGAAGGAGAACGCCCATGTGGACCAAACCTGCTTACACTGACCTGCGTATCGGCTTCGAAGTGACCATGTACTTCGCAAACCGCTAAGCATTGCTGCGATCAGACGCCTCGGTCCGCCGGGGCGTTTGCGTTTTTTGGCAACGGTTTTTCGGATAGAGAGCAGCCATGTACATCCAGATTCTCGGTTCCGCCGCCGGTGGCGGGTTTCCTCAATGGAACTGCAATTGCGCCAACTGCAAGGGCTACCGCGATGGCACCTTGCGCGCCACAGCGCGTACCCAGTCCTCCATTGCACTGTCGGACGATGGCGAACACTGGGTCCTGTGCAACGCCTCGCCGGACATCCGTGCCCAGCTCCAGGCCTTCGCGCCAATGCAGCCAGCCCGCGCACTGCGCGATACCGGTATCGACGCGATCGTCCTGCTCGACAGCCAGATAGACCACACCACCGGCCTGCTCAGCCTGCGCGAAGGCTGCCCGCACCAGGTCTGGTGCACCGAGATGGTCCGCCAGGACCTGACCACCGGCTTCCCGCTGTTCACCATGCTCAGCCACTGGAATGGCGGTCTGGTGTGGAACCGCATCGAGCTCGAAGGCAGCTTCGTCATCCCAGCCTGCCCGAACCTACGGTTCACCCCCTTCCCCTTGCGCAGCGCCGCGCCGCCCTATTCGCCCCACCGCTTCGATCCACATCCGGGAGACAACCTCGGCCTGCTGGTGGAAGACACCCGCACCGGCGGCAAGCTGTTCTATGCCCCGGGCCTGGGCCAGGTCGACGACAAATTGCTGCAGATGATGCAGGGCGCCGATTGCCTGCTGGTCGATGGCACCCTGTGGGAGGATGATGAAATGCAACGCCGCGGTGTCGGCACCCGTACCGGCCGCGAGATGGGCCACCTGGCGCAGAACGGTCCGGGTGGCATGCTCGAGGTGCTGGACGGCTTCTCGCGTCAGCGCAAGGTGCTCATCCACATCAACAACACCAACCCGATTCTCGATGAGGACTCACCCGAGCGGGCCGAAGTGCAACGCCGCGGCGTGGAAGTGGCCTACGACGGCATGAGCATCGAGCTGTAACGAAGCTGCTCGGCCCTTGTGGGAACGGGTTCACCCGCTCCCACAGGCGGCGAAGTCAGCCGATAGTGCGTTCTATGGGAGTCAATTGATGAACGATGCACGACCCATGTCCCCTGCCGAATTCGAGCAGGCCCTGCGCGCCAAGGGCGCCTATTACCACATCCACCACCCCTACCACGTGGCGATGTACGAAGGCCGCGCCACCCGTGAACAGATTCAGGGCTGGGTGGCCAACCGCTTCTATTACCAGGTCAACATTCCGATGAAGGATGCGGCGATCCTGGCCAACTGCCCCGACCGCGAAGTACGCCGCGAGTGGATCCAGCGCCTGCTCGACCACGATGGCGCACCGGGCGAGGACGGCGGCATCGAAGCGTGGCTGCGCCTGGGCCAGGCCGTGGGCCTGGACCCGGACCAATTGCGCTCCCAGGCGTTGGTACTGCCGGGCGTACGCTTTGCCGTGGACGCGTACGTCAACTTCGCCCGCCGCGCCAGTTGGCAGGAGGCCGCCAGCAGTTCGCTGACCGAGCTGTTCGCCCCGCAGATCCACCAGTCGCGTCTGGACAGCTGGCCCACGCACTACCCCTGGATCGACCCGGCCGGGTACGACTATTTCCGCACCCGCCTGGGCCAAGCCCGGCGCGACGTGGAGCACGGCCTGGCGATCACCCTGCAGCACTACACGACCCGCGAGGGGCAGGACCGCATGCTGGAGATCCTGCAATTCAAGCTGGATATTCTCTGGAGCATGCTCGATGCCATGAGCATGGCCTATGAACTGAACCGCCCGCCTTACCACACCGTCACGGCTGAGCGGGTCTGGCACAAGGGGATCGCCCTATGAGTTTCGACCGCAAGCAAGTCCCCGCCTGGCGCCCGGGCTATCGTTTCCAGTACGAGCCTGCGCAAAAAGGCCATGTCCTGCTATACCCCGAGGGCATGATCAAGCTCAATGAGAGCGCTGGCCTGATCGGCGCGCTGATCGACGGTGAGCGCGATGTGGCGGCGATCATCGCCGAGCTCGAGGGTCAGTTCCCGGATGTCCCGCAAGTCGCCGAAGACATCGAGCAGTTCATGGAGGTGGCCCGTGCCGAACACTGGATCGTCCTCGGCTGAAATGCCAGCCAAGCCCGAAGTCGGTCTGCCGCTGTGGGTGCTCGCCGAGCTCACCTACCGCTGCCCTTTGCAATGCCCGTACTGCTCCAACCCGCTGGATTTCGCCCGGCAGGGTCAGGAGCTCAGCACCGAACAGTGGTTCCGGGTGATGGCCGAGGCCCGCGAGCTGGGAGCGGCCCAACTGGGCTTCTCCGGCGGCGAGCCGCTGGTACGCCCGGACCTGCCCGAGCTGATCGGCGAAGCCCGCCGCCTGGGCTACTACACCAACCTGATCACCTCTGGCATCGGCCTGACCGAGCAGAAGATCGCCGCCTTCAAGCAGGCCGGGCTGGACCACATCCAGATCAGCTTCCAGGCCAGCGACGAGCAGGTGAACAACCTGCTGGCAGGCTCCCGGAAGGCCTTCGCCCAGAAGCTGGAGATGGCCCGCGCAGTGAAGGCCCATGGCTATCCCATGGTGCTCAACTTCGTCATCCACCGGCACAACATCGACAAGATCGACCGCATCATCGAGCTGTGCATCGCCCTGGAGGCGGATTTCGTAGAACTCGCCACCTGCCAGTTCTACGGTTGGGCGCACCTCAACCGCCTGGGGCTGTTACCGACCCGCGCCCAACTGGAACGGGCCGAGCGCATCACCAACGAATACCGCGAGCAACTCAAGGCCGCGGGCAACCCCTGCAAGCTCATCTTCGTCACCCCGGATTACTACGAGGAACGCCCCAAGGCCTGCATGAACGGCTGGGGCAGCCTGTTCTTGACCATCACGCCCGATGGCACCGCCCTGCCCTGCCACGGTGCACGTCAACTGCCGGTGCAATTCCCCAACGTGCGCGACCACGATCTGCGGCATATCTGGTACGACTCCTTCGGTTTCAACCGCTTCCGTGGCTACGACTGGATGCCCGAGCCCTGCCGCTCGTGCGACGAGAAGGAAAAGGACTTCGGCGGCTGCCGCTGCCAGGCCTTCATGCTCACAGGCGATGCCAGCAACGCCGACCCGGTGTGCGCCAAATCCCCTGATCACGGCATCATTCTCAAGGCCCGTGAAGAAGCGCAAACCGCCCAGTTGACCATCGAAGAGATGACCTTCCGCAATGAGCGCAATTCACGAATCATCACCCGCGGCTGATTTCAGCGCCGCCCAGGCGGTCGCGGCCAGCACCGATTTCGCTGAGCTCAAGGTCGGTGCCAACGGCGTATTCTGGAACGAATTCCGCCCCGCCGATGGCGCCTGCCGCCTCTGGCATTGGCGCAACGAGCAGGCCCACTGCCTGACGCCGGACGGCTTCAGCGCCCGCAGCCGCGTCTATGAATACGGCGGCGGCAGCTTCTGCCTTGGCGGCGACGGCGTGGTGTTCGTCAATGAAGCCGACCAGCAACTCTATACCCAGGCCCTCGATGGCTCCCCACCGCGTCCGCTGACCCAGGATGCGCAGTGCCGCTATGGCGATGTGCTGTGGCATGCGCAACGGGTACTGGCGGTCGAGGAGCGCCATGGTGTGTCGGTCGAGCATCGGCTCGTGGCCATCGGGCCCGAGGGGCGCGAAGTATTGGCCGAAGGGGCTGATTTTTATGCCTCGCCCACCCTCAGCGACGATGGACAGCGCCTGGCCTGGATCGAGTGGGACCGCCCCGCGCAGCCCTGGACCCAAACACGCCTGATGTGCCGGGCGCGCAACCATGACGGTCGTTGGGGAGCAGCGTTTTGCCTGGCAGGGCATGGGACGCGGGAGGTTTCACTGCAACAACCGCGCTTCGATGCCCAAGGGCAGCTCTACTGTCTCTCTGACCAAAATGGTTTCTGGCAACCCTGGGGCGAGCTGGGTGGCACCTGGCAAGCCTTGCCTGCCGCAGCCGCCGACCATGCCGCCGCACCTTGGCAACTGGGCGCCAGCTCCTGGCTGCCGATCGGGCCGCAAGCGTACCTCGCCAGCTGGTTCGAGGATGGATTCGGGCTGCTGGGACTGTACGGCGAAGATCGTCAGGTTCAGCGCCTGGGCCGTGAATACACGCGCTTTCGCAGCCTCGCCGCGGATGACGGGCATGTCTATGCCATCGCCGCCTCGCCCCTGACCCCGCCTGCGGTCGTCGCGTTCGATCGGCACACCGGCCGGAGCAGGGTACTTGCCGGCGGTGGCCTTGCGTTACCCGCCGACCGGGTCAGCCGCCCGCGCCCCATCCACTACCCCAGTGGCGATGGCCAGGCCCATGGCTTCTTCTATCCTGCCGTTGGCGCCGAAACCCCTTCGCCACTGGTGGTGTTCATCCATGGCGGACCGACCTCGGCCTGCTACCCGGTGTTCGATGCACGCATCCAGTACTGGACCCAGCGCGGTTTCGCCGTGGCCGACCTCAACTACCGGGGCAGTACCGGCTATGGCCGTGCCTATCGCCAGGCCCTGCACCTCAACTGGGGCGAGCTCGATGTGCAGGATGCCTGCGCCGCCGTCGACCATCTGGCCAAACTCGGCCTGGTCGACCCGCGTCAAGCCTTCATCCGCGGCGGCAGTGCCGGGGGCTACACCACGCTGTGTGCCTTGGCCTTCCATGATGTGTTCCGCGGGGGGGCGAGCCTCTATGGGGTCAGCGACCCGGTCGCCCTCGACCAGGCCACCCACAAGTTCGAAGGCGATTACCTGGGCTGGCTGATCGGTGATCCGCAGCTCGACCATGAACGCTATCGCCAACGCACACCGTTGCTACACGCTGCCCAGATCAAGGTGCCGGTGATCTTCTTCCAGGGCGAGCTGGACGCCGTGGTAGTGCCCGAACAGACCCGTGCCATGCTGGCCGCGCTCAAGGCCAATGGCATCGAAGCCGAAGGGCACTTCTATGCCGGTGAGCGGCACGGGCTGCGCAAGGCGCAGAACCTGGCGCACGCGTTGGAGGAAGAATGGAAGTTCTATTGCCGGGTGCTGGGGCGATAGACATCGGAGGCCTTTTCGCGGGTAAAACCGCTCCCACAAGACGGGCAATGAGCCGTGGGGGAGCAGGCTTACCCGCGAAGTGTCAGCGCTTGGCGATGATATACACCGCGTGCACGATGCCCGGAATGTAACCCAGCAATGTCAGCAGAATGTTCAGCCAGAACGCGCCGCCGAACCCGACCTGGAGGAATACGCCCAGTGGCGGCAGGATGATAGCGATGATGATGCGGATGAAATCCATGTTCGTCTCTCCTTGGAAGGGTTTCAAAAGAGACTAGCCGGGCCACGCCAGGGTTCCATGACCAAGCGCCAGGCAAAAAAAACGCCCCGAGCCAAATACTGCTGGCCAAGGGCGATGCGCAGGAACGCGAGACGGTTCGGTGAAATTCGTGGCGCCCGGGGCCGGTCAGGCCGAAACCTCGCGGCGACTGTGTTGCTGGGCATGCAGGCGGGCAAAGGCGCGGGCCAAGCGCAGGAGCATCTCGTCGATGTTGCCCTTGCTCACGGTCAGCGCTGGTGAGAAGCGCACTACATCGGCCTGCGGTGCGTTGAGCAGCAGCCCCTCGTGCAGCGCCGCCTCGACCAGCTCGCGGGCCAGGTCCTCGTGCAACTGCAGCGCCCAGAGCAGCCCTTGGCCACGCACTTCGCCCTGGCCATAACGACCGGCCAGGCGGCTGAGGCCGTCACGCAGGTGGCGACCGCTGTCCTGCACGTGTTCGAAGAAGCCTGGCTCGAGCACAGTCTCCAGTACCGCAAGGCCGGCCGCACTCATCAGCGCGTTGCCATGATGGCTGCCCTCCAGCTCGCCCGGCTCGGCGCAGCATGCGCTGCCGCGGGCCAGCAAGGCCGCCAGCGGCACACCACCACCCAGGCCTTTGCCCAAGGTAATGATGTCGGCACGCACGCCGTAGGTCTGCTCGGCGAGCAGGGCGCCACAACGGCCGATGCCCGTCTGCACCTCGTCGAGGATCAGCAGGATGCCGAGTTCGCGACACAGACGCTCGACCCCTTGCAGATACTCGCGAGTCGCCGGGATCACCCCCGCTTCGCCCTGGATCGGCTCGAGCATGATCGCCACGGTGCGCGAGTCCACGGCGGCGTGCAGGGCCGCGAGGTCGTTGAAGGGCACCTTGCTGAAACCTGGCAGGCCAGGCTCGCAGCGATTGCAGGGCAACGGGTCGGAAGCCGACAGCGCCCCCAGGCTGCGTCCATGGCAGGCCTGGCTGGCAGTGATGATGTGATAGGCGCCGTTGCGATGCAGCTGCCCCCATTTGCGCGCCAGCTTGATGGCGCCCTCGCAGGCCTCGGCACCGCTGTTGAGCAGGTAGGCTTGATCGCTGCCGGTGCTCTGGCAGAGGCGATCGACCAGACTCAGCAAGCCACGACTGTGGAACCCCGCGCCAGGGTTGATCAGCGCCTGGGCCTGGTTGCCCAGGGCCTTGACCAGCACGCTTGGGCTGTGGCCGAGACTGTTGACGGCGCAGCCCTGGGTGAAGTCCAGGTAGGCATGGCCTTGGTGGTCCCACAGCCAAGAGCCCTGGCCTCGTACGAACACCTGCGGCGCCCGCTCGGCGCTTGGCATCAGCCGTTCGCGGGTCGGCTCCGACGCCGCTGGCGCGCTCACCGGAGCAGGCTTGGGCTCGGCAGCGGCAGGGGCCGAACGGCGCAGGTTGAACAGGTTCATCGGGGCTCCAGCCATTTGGGTCAGGGTCGGCAGCGGTTTATTTTGCCTTGCCTATCAAAAGTGTTTTTCCCTGCAGGTAACAATCGGCTCGGCGAGCGCTGTAACCCTTTGGAATACGGCGATAGACTAGGCTTCAAGCCGACATTCGGCCATTCCGTTTTTCCAGCTTTTTCGATAAGTAGATCTTATGGATTTTCGACAACTGCGCTATTTCGTCGCGGTGTATGAAGAAGGCCATGTGGGCAGGGCCGCCGAGCGCCTGTCGCTGTCCCAGCCGGCGTTGTCGCAGCAGATCCGCCAACTTGAACACAGCCTCGACCTGAGTCTGTTCGAGCGCAGCAACAAACGCCTGCTGCCGACCCTCGCCGCCCATACCTTGTACAACCACGCCCTGCCCTTGCTTGACGGCCTGCAGCGCGCCCATGAAGCGATGCGCAACTTCAAAGGCCAGTCTCTGCGTACGCTGGCCATCGGCGTACTGCAGACCGTGCGCCCGAGTTTGGTACCGCAATTGCTGGAGCGCGTGCGCCGGGCTCAACCGCACCTGGTGGTGCAGATCTATGAGTTGTCAGGGTTAGAAATCGAGCGGCGCCTGCTTAATGGCAGCCTGGATATCGGCATCAGCTACCTGCCGCCACGCCAACCGGGCTTGCATGGATTGCTGTTGTACGAAGATGAACTTCAATTGGTCATCCCCAATACCCACCCCTTGAAGGACTTCAAGAAAGTCTCGTTGCGCCAGGCGGCTGAGTTGCCGATGCTGATGCTCGGCGAAGAGTTCCAGATTCGGCAGATCTGGCAGGCGCAACTGGCCAGCCTGGGGCGCAGGCCGCAAGTGCAGGCGGAGATGAACAACATGGCGGGGATTCTCGACAGCCTGGCCCATACCGCCTTGGCAACCATCCTGCCCGGCCGGGCGAAGGATGCCACCGAAGATGACCAGGACTTGCTGTGGAAGCCTTTGAGCGAACCGAGGGTGCCGCTGAAGGTCGGCCTGGTGTTCCGCGATGCCCAGCGCCAGCAGGCCTCGGTGGAACTGCTGCGTACACTGCTGGAGGAAGAGACCGACGCCCGCCTGCCAGGCGTTTCGCCCTTGGACGTGCTTGGCTGAAAAACGAGCGGACAAAGAAAACCCCGCCGAAGCGGGGTTTTCCAGACTGTTTCCCTTGACATCCTTATCGCCCCGCCACCCTGGCAGGAAATCCTACGTTGTCCCTGTTCTGTCCATTGCGCATCCTGCGCTACGTCCATGGGGTGAAGATTAGCCCTGGATCCAATTTCAGAAAAGAGGAAAAAAGCCATCGCGTCGTGTAAGAAATCACTTACACAAAAGTCTCAAAAGACGACATGCTGTGGATTCGCACTCGAAAAAAAGCCCACTCCTACCTGGCCGTGGTGACCGTGTAGGAGCGGGCTTACATGGGCGATATCAGAACTGTGCGGCGTCGAGCAGGTATAACGTCTCGCTACCGGCTTTCACCGATGCCACCAGCGAATTCACGCGCGGCAGCAGACGGGCAAAGTAGAAGCGCGCGGTGCCAAGCTTGGCACCATAGAACGCCTCGTCGTCCTTGCCGGCCCGAGCAGCGCGCGCCATCAAAGCCCACATGTAGCCATAAGCCACGTAACCGAACGCTTGCAGGTACTCCACCGAGGCCGCACCGATCTCGTTGGGGTTGCCCTTGGCCTGCGCCAGTACCCATTCGGTCAACCCGTCCAGCTCGTCGAGCGCGGTGGCCAGTGGCTGGGTGAACTCATCCAGCTCGGCACCGGCGCTGGCAATGAACTGACGGATCTCATCGGAGAACAGGCGGTAGAACGCGCCGCCACTGCCGATCACCTTGCGTCCCATCAGGTCCAGGGCCTGGATGCCGTTGGTGCCTTCGTAGATCTGGGTGATTCGCACATCGCGGACCAGTTGCTCCTGCCCCCATTCGCGGATGTATCCGTGACCGCCGAACACCTGCTGGCCGTGAACGGTGCACTCAAGGCCCAGGTCGGTGAGGAAGGCCTTGGCCACGGGGGTCAGCAACGCTACCAACTCTTCGCTGCGCTTGCGCGTGGCGGCATCTTCGCTGTACTTGGCGCTGTCCAGTTGCAGGGCGACATAGGTGGAGAAGGCACGCCCGCCTTCGATCAGCGCCTTCATGGTCAGCAACATGCGACGCACGTCGGGGTGGACGATGATCGGATCGGCGGCCTTGTCCTTGGCCTGCGGGCCGGTCGGTGCCCGGCTCTGCAAGCGCTCGCGGGCATACTCGACAGCGTTCTGGTAGGAGCGCTCGGCCGACGCCAGGCCCTGGATGCCAACACCCAGGCGCTCGTAGTTCATCATGGTGAACATGGCCGCCAGGCCTTTGTTCGGCTCGCCCACCAAGTAACCGGTGGCGTCATCGAAGTTCATCACGCAGGTGGCCGAGGCCTGAATGCCCATCTTGTGCTCGATCGAGCCGCAGGTGACCGGATTTCGTGCCCCCAGGCTGCCATCTTCGTTGACCAGGAACTTAGGCACCAGGAACAGCGAGATGCCTTTGGGACCCGCCGGCGCATCCGGCAGCTTGGCCAGCACCAAATGGATGATGTTCTCAGTCAGGTCGTGTTCGCCGCCGGTGATGAAGATCTTGGTGCCGCTGACCTTGTAACTGCCGTCAGCCTGGGGCTCGGCTTTGGTACGGATGATTCCCAGGTCGGTACCGGCATGGGGCTCGGTCAGGCACATGGAGCCGGCCCAGACACCGGCGTACATGTTGGGCAGGTACTTTTCCTTCAGTGCCTCGCTGGCGTGGGCGTTGATCGACAGGCAGGCACCTGCGGTCAGCATCGGGTATAGGCCAAAGGCAAGGCTGGAGGCGTTGACCATCTCTTCGACCTGCGCCGAAATGGCTTTGGGCATGCCCATGCCGCCAAACAGCGGGTCACCGCCCACGCCCACCCAGCCGCCTTCGGCGTAGGTCTTGTAGGCCTCGATGAAGCCAGCCGGGGTGCGCACGGTGCCGTTGTCCCAATGGCAGCCTTCTTCGTCGCCGCTACGGCTTAGCCCAGCGATGGTCTTGCCGGTGACCTTGCCCGCCTCTTCCAGAACAGCCATGGCGGTATCCTGATCGACCGCCTCGGCCAGGGCCGGCAGTTGGGACCAGAGCTTGGCCACCTCGAAGACTTCATTCAGAACGAAACGCATGTCGCGCAGCGGCGCTTTGTACTCAGCCATGACAACCTCTCGCTATCAGGTCGGGGCGATCCCTCAGGATCGCGACACTAGGTTGGAGCCAGTGTAACCGAACAACTTTTACGAGACATAGGGTCATCATGCGACTGACAAGTCAGTTTCAGTCACCACGATCACGACGCCATGCGAACCGCCCCGCGCCGGGAATGCTGCCCGAAAACCATGACGCAGTTACGACCGGCTCCCTTGGCGCTGTAGAGCGCCTCGTCGGCGGACTTGAGCACCTCGTCCGGTGAACGATGATCCACCTGGCGTTCCGCAACCCCAATGCTGATGGTCACCGAGACCGTACTGCCCGCGCCGCCCGCGCGGCGCTGACGTCCGGTCGAATCGTCCTGTGGGCGGCTGTTCTGGTCACGCAGCTGGATCGCATAGTTGGCAATCATTTCCCGCACCGCTTCCAGGTGGGGCGTGCACTCCTCGACCGTCTTGCCGGCAAAGACCAGCGCGAACTCCTCGCCACCGTAGCGATAGGCGCGCCCACCCCCGGTCACGCGCCCCAAGCGACTGGCCACCAGACGCAACACCTGGTCACCGACATCGTGGCCATGGGTGTCGTTGAATTTCTTGAAGTGGTCCACATCGGTCATGGCGATCACGTAGTTGCGCCCCAGCCGCTGCATGCGCTCATTCAGAGCGCGGCGCCCCGGCAGGCCAGTCAGCTCATCTCGAAAGGCCATTTGATAGGCCTCGTGAGACACCGCCGCTGCGATCATCAGCATGACCTGACTGCACATGATGTTGAGGGTGAACGGCAGGATGAATGTTTTGGGCAGCATCCAGAAGATGCCGATCAGACCGATGATCTGCGCCGCATGCAAGGGCCGTGGCTGGCGCAGGTACTGCACCACCAAGAGCACGAACATCCCCAGGAACAGTGGATAGGCCAGCTGGATCAGGCTCATCCATTGACCATGCAGCGATGGCCAGCGAATCTCCGCCAACCAGCTCAGCAGTGCCTGGGGAAAACTCTGCTCCAACGCCACTGCCACGCTGCCGACGGCGAACAGCACGGCGAAGCGGGCGAGCAGGTCTTGGGCCAGGTGGGTGCGCTCCTGCCACGCCGCGAACAGCCCGAACAGGAGGGGCAACAGCAGGCAGACCAGATGGAACACGACCGCCGCATCCTCTCGGACCCGGCCGTTGTCGCGATAGAAATCGGTCTGCGTGTCGAGCAGGAAGTAGGCGATGTACACCGTGACCATCAAGAACAGCTCGCGCTGGCGACGGTACACGGCGCAATAGGCACCGCCGAGCAACAACACCAATGTCGGCAATACATTGAACAGGGAGGTGAAGAAGACGCTGAGGTCCCTCACATAAGCTGCCGCCAGCCCCGACAGCAACAGGAACAACGAAGGCAGGAAATGGCTCGCGCGTACAGCGGATAGACGAAACAAAAGGCAATCTCCGACCCGGCAGATCAATAATAGCATTGTGCCTCTAGTTCATCGGCAGCGCACATGAATAGATGAATACACGGAACGTTTAAACGATTGCTGGATGTGTGCTTGCAGCGCCAGGCAAAAAAAAAACCGCCTGCCGGTGAAGGCAGGCGGTTTTTCCTGGTTACCGCTTGGCTCAGCAGGACAGACCGAAGTCTTCTTCCTTCATGGCCATCAGGTTGCCCGCGCCGGACAGCATGGCCGCCACGTGCGCACGGGTACGCGGCAGGATACGCTGGAAGTAGAAGCGCGCGGTTTGCAGCTTGGCAGTGTAGAACGCCTCTTCGCTGGTGCCGGCGGCCAGCTTCTCGGCAGCCAGGCGGGCGATGTCGGCCCAGAAGTACGCCAGGCAGGCGTAGCCGGAATACATCAGGTAGTCCACCGAGGCAGCACCGACTTCTTCGCGGTCTTTCATCGCGGCCATGCCCACCTTCATGGTCAGCTCGCCCCACTCCTTGTTCAGCGCGGCCAGCGGCTCGACGAATTCCTTGACGGCTTCGTTGCCTTCCTGGGCCTGGCAGAACTTGTGCACGATCTTGGTGAAACCTTTGAGCGCCTCGCCCTGGGTCATCAGCACCTTACGACCGAGCAGGTCCAGGGCCTGGATACCGGTGGTGCCCTCGTACAGCATGGAGATGCGGCTGTCGCGTACGTTCTGCTCCATGCCCCACTCGGCGATGAAGCCATGGCCACCGTAGATCTGCACACCGTGGTTGGCAGCCTCGAAGCCAACCTCGGTCATGAAGGCCTTGGCGATCGGAGTCATGAAGGCCAGCAGGGCGTCGGCTTTCTTGCGCTCTTCCTCGTCCTGGCTGTACTTGACGATGTCCACTTGTTTGGCGGTGAAGTAGACCATGGCGCGGTTGCCTTCGGCGAAGGCCTTCATGGTCAGCAGCATGCGGCGCACGTCCGGGTGGACGATGATCGGGTCGGCTGCTTTGTCTGGCGCTTTCGGGCCGGTCAGCGAACGCATCTGCAGACGCTCGCGGGCATACTTAAGGCCACCCTGGAAAGCCACTTCGGCGTGGGCCAAGCCCTGCAGCGCGGTGCCCAGGCGGGCGGTGTTCATGAAGGTGAACATGCAGTTCAGGCCCTTGTTGGCAGGGCCGATCAGGAAGCCGGTGGCGCCGTCGAAGTTCATCACGCAGGTGGCATTGCCGTGAATACCCATCTTGTGCTCGATGGAGCCACAGCTCACGGCGTTGCGCTCGCCAACACCGCCTTCGGCGTTGGGCAGGAACTTCGGCACGATGAACAGCGAGATGCCCTTGGTGCCCGCCGGGGCATCGGGCAGGCGGGCCAGGACGATATGGACGATGTTGTCGGCCATGTCGTGCTCGCCAGCGGAAATGAAGATCTTGGTGCCGGACACCTTGTAGGTACCATCCGCCTGGGGCTCGGCCTTGGTGCGCAGCATGCCCAGGTCAGTACCGCAGTGCGGCTCGGTCAGGCACATGGTGCCGGTCCACTCACCGGTCACCAGCTTGGTCAGGTAGGTGTGCTGCTGCTCGGCGGTGCCGTGGGCAGACAGGGTGTTCATGGCGCCGTGGGACAGGCCTGGGTACATGCCCCAGGACCAGTTGGACTCACCGACCATTTCGCTGATGGCAAGGCCCAGGGACTCAGGCAGACCTTGGCCGCCATGTTCCACGTCATGCGCAAGGCTCGGCCAGCCGCCTTCGACGAACTGCTGGTAGGCCTCCTTGAAACCGGTCGGGGTCTTAACGCCCGACTCGCTCCAGGTGCAGCCTTCCAGGTCACCGACACGGTTCAGGGGCGCCAGCACCTGCTCACAGAACTTCGCGCCTTCCTCGAGGATCGCGTCGACCATGTCCGGCGTGGCGTCCTGGCAACCCGGCAGGCTCTGATAATGCGCCTCGTAGCCGAGCAGCTCGTCACGGACGAAGCGAATATCACGCAAGGGGGCTTTGTAATCAGGCATAGCGATGAACCTCTGTGATGAGTCCAGTGGAGAGACCGCAGGTACCAACCAGCTCTTGGCGGCTTTCGGTCAAACAGTTGTTTGAAACTTACGTTTAGCCCCGCCCAATGTCAAGGATGGACTATGGTGCCATTTACGCCGCGAAACACGACATAAACGCCATAAGCGCCGAAGCGACCCTGGATGCCGCAGCCTGTTCGCAGGTTTAACCGCGAATAGGACGACACAGACAACGGAGCCGTCTGGTTGAGGTCAGAAAATCAGCGGATAGAACCGCCGCTCTACAAGGAGTCTAGGCGGTGGATGGGGGTTGGATCAGACGTAAGTATCGATGAACCGGCCAAGCATCTCGTCCGAGGCTTTGGCGACTTTCACGCCCAATGCGACTTCATGCTTGCCCAGCGCCAACTCGACGGTGCTGGTGGCCAGGTCCATCTGCTGGCTGCGATCGACCGCTCGCAGGCGTTCGGCCTGATAGTCGCTGGACTGGCTGGTGGCGGCACGCTCGACGGTGCTGCTGGCGATTTGACTGGCGGCTTGGTCGACTCGGTTCTGCCCGGCCTGGATGGCGCCAAGGCCAGCGTAATAGGCAGTGCTACCGGTGATTTCCATGTCAGGACTCCAAAGACGCAGGATGCGAGGTCAGGCTTATTAAAGCAGCCGAAAGCGTAAAAGGCCCGTTTAAATACCTAATAGCCTTGTGCCACTTAATAGGCAATGTTGAGCGCGTCAATCCAGAAGATCCAGGTGCAGGTGCTCCGCCACTGCCTCGGCTGTGGCCTGCTTGAGCTTCGGCACCCGTCCCAGGCAAGGCGCCGGCAATCGCTCGGCGAGGCTGGCGAGGTTTTCTTCCAGACGCGACGTCCGCGGGTCGATGATATTGGCCACCCATCCTGCCAGTGGCAGCCCATCACGGGCGATGGCTTCAGCGCTCAGCAAAGCGTGGTTGATGCAGCCCAGGCGCACGCCCACCACCAGGATCACCGGCAGCTTCAAGGCGATAGCCAGGTCCGACAGATGGGCATGGGCGGACAACGGCACCCGCCAGCCCCCTGCCCCCTCCACCAGTGTGAAGTCGGCCCCTTGGGCCAGTACATGCTGCATGGCCTGCAGCAGCACCGGTACGTCCAGGCTGACCCCTGCCTCACGGGCCGCCACATGCGGAGCGATGGCCGGCTCGAATGCGAATGGATTGACCTGCTCGTAGGGCAGCTTCACCGAGCTTTCGGCGATCAAGGCCAAGGCGTCGGCGTTGCGCAGGCCCTTGGCGCCTGGCGTGCAGCCGGATGCCACCGGTTTGGCGCCCAGGGTGCTCAAGCCCTCCAACCGCGCCGCATGCAGCAGCCCGGCCGCGATGGTGGTCTTGCCGACATCGGTGTCGGTGCCCGCGATGAAATAGGCCTGGCTCATGTCACGCCTCGTCTGCCAAGGGTTTGCGCAGTACGCCATAGACCACCTGGTAGGTGGCCGGCAGGCCCTCGGGCTGGCGGAAGCGTTCATAGGCCTGCAACAGGCCCTGCATCCGCGCCCGCCCGGTCAGGCCCGAAGGCCGTCCAGGGTTGAGATTGTGCGCCCCCAGGGCCTTGAGCTCGTGGGTCAGGCTGCGCACGTCTGGGTAATGCAGGACATGCGGGCGACGCTCCAGGCCAAGCACCTGCAGGCCACTCTGGCCACACAGCCGCTGATAGTCCTCCAAGCGTCGGAAACGATTGACGTGGACCAGGCCGTCCACCGCCTGCCAACTGGCACGCAGCTCATCGAGGGTGCCGACGCACAGGCTGCTGAATGCCAGCACCCCGCCCGGCCGCAGCACACGGCGGGCTTCGCTCAGCACGCTGCCGAACTGGTCGCACCATTGCACCGCCAAGCTGGAGAACACCAGGTCGACACTGTCATCGCGCAACGGCAGCCGCTCGGCATCGCCCGCCACATGATGATGCGCCCCGCCCTGTTCACGGGCATGGCGCAACATGCCTTCGGCGATGTCCACTGCCACACCCGTCGCAGCGCTGAAGCGCTCGGCCAGGGCGCGGCTGAAATGCCCCGTGCCGCTGCCCAGGTCAAGCCAGCGCTCAGGCTGCAGGTCAGCAGGGAGCTGGCCGAGCAGCGCCAGGCCCACCGCCCGTTGCAGGGCCGCCACGCTGTCGTAGCTGGCTGCAGCGCGGGAGAACGAGGCCGCCACCTGGCGCTTGTCCGGCAGAGTGCCGGGCAGGGTCGGACGGGAAAGGTCAGTCATCACCACTCTCATGCAGGAAACTCTTGATACCCGCCGCCAGCTCCTGTGGATACTCCAGCAGGAAGGCGTGGGAACTGTCTTCGACCAGGCCGACTTCCACATCCGGCAACAACTCGCTCAAGGCCTTGGCTGCCTCCGCCGGCACCAGCGCATCGCTGCCGGCAAACAGATGCAATTGCGGCCCGCCGTACTGCTCCAGGGCATTGCGGGTGTCCAGCTTGGCCAGCACTTCCAGCCCTGTGGCCAGGTAGAGCGGATCGGTGTCCGGCACGCCGACACCCAACTGGCGCAGTAGCGTGCGCGGCATTTGCGCGCCATCGCTGCACAAGCTGCGAAAACGCTTGAGGGTCACCTGCGGATGGCTGCGACAGCCGTCGAGGAACGTACCGAAGGTGTCCACTGCCATGCCATGGGGCCAATCAGCGCGCTGGACGAAGCTCGGGTTGCTGCCGAGCGTCACCAGACCACAGCAGTGATCGCCACGTGTGTGCGCCAGGGCACTGGCGAGCATGCCCCCGAACGACCAGCCGCCCAGCCAACTGTCGGTGGGCAGCTTGCGGTCCAGGTAATCGATCCAGGCTTGGACATCGGCATCGGCGAGCTCCGGCAGCGGCATCAGCTCGACCTGCAGACGTGAATCCTGGGCCCTGAGACTTGCAGCCAGCGGTTCAAGTGCAGCAGTGCCCAGACCCCAGCCGGGCAAGAGGATCAGTCGGTTACGCATCGGCGGACTCCAGCAGTGGGTAACACTCGGCCAATGCATTCAACAATAGCTGGACCTGCGCCTCGCTGTGGGCCGCGCTCAGGGTCACGCGCAGGCGTGCACTGCCGGCGGGGACGGTCGGTGGGCGGATCGCAGTCACCAGCAAGCCCCGCTCGCGCAGCATCCGGGACAACTGCAGGGCGCGTGCGCTGTCGCCGATCAGGATCGGCTGGATCGCGGTCGGGCTGTCCATCAGCGCCAGCCCGATCTGCTCGGTGCCCGCGCGGAACTGGCGGATCAATGCCGCCAGGTGCTCGCGGCGCCAGGTCTCGCGGCGCAGCAGCTCGAGGCTCTTGAGCGTGGCGCAGGCCAGCGCTGGCGGCTGGCTGGTGGTGTAGATATAGGGACGGGCGAACTGCACCAACGCCTCGATCAACTCCTCGCTGCCGGCCACGAAAGCACCAGCGGTGCCGCACGCCTTGCCCAGGGTACCAATCAACACCGGAACATCCTCAACGCCCAGGCCGAAATGCTCGACGATGCCGCCACCCTGGGCACCGAGCGTGCCCAGTCCATGGGCGTCATCGACCATCAGCCAGGCGTCATGAGTGCGGGCGGTCTTGGCCAGCGCAGGCAGGTCGGCCAGGTCGCCGTCCATGCTGAACACGCCATCGGTGACCACAAGCGTATTGCCGGTCGCCTTCTCCAGGCGGTTGGCCAGGCTCACGGGGTCGTTGTGCAGGTAACGGCTGAAACGCGCACCGCTGAGCAGTCCGCCATCGAGCAGCGAGGCATGATTGAGACGATCCTGCAGCACCGTGTCGCCTTGCCCCACCAAGGCGGTGATGGCGCCGAGGTTGGCCATGTAGCCGGTGGAAAACAGCAGCGCGCGTGGGCGCCCGGTCAGTTCGGCCAGGGCTTCTTCCACCTGGTGATGAGGCGTGCTGTGACCGACCACCAGATGCGAGGCACCTCCCCCCACTCCCCAGCGCTCGGCGCCTGCACGCCAGGCGGCGATCACTTCCGGGTGGTTGGCCAGCCCTAGGTAATCGTTGCTGCAAAAGGCCAAGAGCGGCTGGCCATCGACCACCACCTCCGGCCCTTGGGGGCTTTCGAGCAATGGCCGCTGCCGGTACAGATCCGCGGCGCGCCGTTCGGCCAGGCGCGCCGCCAGGTCGAACGCCATGTCAGGCCTGTGCTGCGTCGTAGAACAGCTCGTTGCTGCGTTGTTCGAGCAGTGCCTGCTCGATGGCCGCCTGGTGCACCTCATCGGCGTGCTCTTCGCGCGCTTCGGGCTGGATACCGAGACGGGCGAACAGTTGCATGTCCTTGTCAGCTTGCGGGTTGGCGGTGGTCAACAGCTTCTCGCCATAGAAGATCGAGTTGGCGCCAGCCATGAAGGCTAGGGCCTGCATCTGTTCGTTCATCTGCTCGCGGCCAGCGGAGAGACGCACGTGGGACTTGGGCATGAGGATGCGCGCTACCGCGAGCATGCGGATGAAATCGAACGGGTCGACGTCTTCCTCTTCGGCCAGCGGTGTACCAGCGACCTTGACCAGCATGTTGATCGGTACCGACTCCGGATGCTCCGGCAGGTTGGCCAGCTGGATCAGCAGGCCGGCGCGGTCATCGAGCGACTCGCCCATGCCAAGGATGCCACCGGAGCAGATCTTCATCCCCGCATCGCGCACATAGGCCAAGGTCTGCAGACGCTCGGCATAGGTGCGGGTGGTAATGATGCTGCCGTAGAACTCCGGCGAGGTATCCAGGTTGTGGTTGTAGTAGTCCAGGCCGGCGTCGGCCAGGGCTTTGGTCTGCTCTTGATCGAGCTTGCCGAGGGTCATGCAGGTTTCCAGCCCCATGGCCTTGACGCCTTTGACCATCTCCAGGACGTAGGGCATGTCCTTGGCCGACGGGTGCTTCCAGGCAGCGCCCATGCAGAAGCGGGTGGAGCCGATGGCCTTGGCCCGAGCGGCTTCTTCCAACACCTTCTGCACTTCCATCAGCTTCTGTTTTTCCAGGCCGGTGTTGTAGTGGCCGGACTGCGGACAATATTTGCAATCTTCCGGGCAGGCGCCGGTCTTGATCGACAGCAGCGTGGAAACCTGCAAGCGGTTTGGGTCGAAGTGCGCGCGATGCACGGTCTGCGCCTGGAACAGCAGGTCGTTGAACGGCTGCTGGAACAGGGCCTTGACCTCGGCCAGGGACCAGTCGTGACGTGTTGTTGCAGTTGTGCTGGCGCTCATCGGTGTTTCCTTGTTTAGGCTCTTGCTGGCGCCGGGACAGGAAAGCCCGCCAGCGCATCACGGATAGCTCGCATACTCATGGAAGGCCCATGCACTGTCAACCACTCGCAAAACACTTGGTTTACAAGTGTATAAATATTAGCCAGCACTGTTTGCTCTGTGACGAGCCCGCCGACCAGGCCTATCCCCTGTGCACCGAATGCGAGCACGCACTGCCCTGGCTGGACGATCACTGCATCCGATGCGCCCTACCCCTGCCGATGGCCGGTTTGACCTGCGGCCATTGCAGCCGCTATAGGCCGGCCTTCGACCACGTCGTGGCGCCCTGGTACTTCGGATTTCCCATCGACACGCTGGTGAGCCGTTTCAAGCATCACAGCCAGTGGCCGCTTGGCCGATTGATGGCCCGTTTGCTGGGCCAGACGCTGTCGCATCGCTTCGCCGAGGGGCTGGCAAAACCTGACCAGTTGTTACCCGTACCCCTGGCTGCTCGTTGACTGCGCCGACGAGGGTTCAACCAGGCTGCCTTGCTGGCACGGTGGTTATCCGCGCAAGTGAACATCCCGTGCAACGAGCAATTGCTGCGCCGGCCCCGCGACACTCCTGCCCAACAGACCCTCGGCGCCAAGGCCCGGCAGCGCAACCTGCGCCAGGCGTTCGGGCTCGCACCCGATGCCCGGCTCGATGGCCTTCACCTGGCCATCATCGATGACGTATTGACCACTGGCGCCACCGCCCAGGCCATCGCCACACTGCTGCGCAAAGCCGGTGCCCGGCGGGTCGACGTGTATTGCCTGGCGCGCACGCCCAAACCAGGGCAGGAGTGAGTGGTACTGGCACCATCGCAGGGAGGACACCTTGTCTTGACTTGCCAACAGGCCACCGGCACCGTCACAGCATCTTCACCGAGACCGACCTCCGTCATGTCACTACCTGCCCTGCTCACCCAGCACATCGCCCGTCGTCCTCAGCGCATCGCCTTGCTGCAACATGTTGCCGAACAAGGTTCGATCACTCGCGCTGCCAAGGCGGCCGGCATCAGCTACAAAGCTGCCTGGGACGCCATCGATGAGCTCAACAACCTGGCCACCCAACCCTTGGTGGAGCGCAGCACGGGCGGACGTGGGGGTGGCGGTGCGTGTCTGTCGGCCGAAGGCGAGCGGGTGTTGCGCCTGTATCAACGTTTGCAAACCCTGCAGGCCCAGTTGCTGGACGCCGCCGAAGAAAGCAGTGACCTCGATCTGCTCGGCCGCCTGATGCTGCGCACCAGTGCCCGCAACCAGCTGCAAGGACGCATCAGCGGGTTGCGCCGCGAAGGGCGGCACGACCGGGTCAGCCTCGATCTTGGCGGCGGGTTACAGATCGAGGCGCTGATCACCCGAGGCAGCACCGAGCGTCTGGAGCTGACGCTCGATACCACCGTGGTCGCGCTGCTCAAGGCCGGCTGGGTGCAGTTGCTCCTCGAGGGCGATCACGTCGAAGCGGGCAGCAATTGCCTTATGGCCACCGTCGAACAGGTACTGACCGATGAAGACGGGCCCAGCGAAGTGCGGCTGGTGCTGGGTAACGGGCAGACCCTGTGCGCCTTTGCCGATGAGCACTGGCTTACACAGCATGAGCTGGATGCCGGTAGCCAAGTGCGTGTGCAGTTTCATCCCTCTTATGTATTGCTGGGGGTTCCGGTGTAACAGGGCCAGGGCAGCCTCTGGTCAACCTGCGCTACCATGGCACCTTATCCTGCCGCCGTGCCCGGAGCCTTCATGTCCCACCCCTTCGACACCCTCACCCCCGACCTGGTCCTGGACGCCGTGGAAAGCCTGGGCTTTCTCAGCGATGCCCGGGTGCTGGCCCTCAACAGCTACGAGAACCGGGTCTACCAAGTGGGCATCGAAGGCGCGCAACCGCTGATCGCCAAGTTCTACCGCCCCGGACGCTGGACGGACGATGCGATCCTCGAGGAACACCGCTTCAGCGCCGAGCTGGCCGAATGCGACGTACCGGTGGTAGCTCCCCTGCTGCACGAAGGCCGCAGCCTGTTCGAACACCAGGGCTTTCGTTTCACGCTGTTTCCTCGCCGAGGCGGCCACGCACCGGAGCCGGGCAACCTCGATCAGCTCTACCGCCTGGGCCAACTGCTCGGACGCCTGCACGCGGTCGGCGCTGCCCGCCCCTTCGAGCACCGCGAAACGCTGGCGGTGGATAACTTCGGTCATGCCTCGCTGAACACCTTGCTCGAAGGTAACTTCGTACCCAACGAACTGCGACCGGCTTTCGAATCCGTTGCCCGGGACCTGCTGCAACGGGTCGAACGCCTCTACGCCCGCACCCCGCATGAAATGATTCGCCTGCACGGCGACTGCCACCCAGGCAACCTGATGTTCCGCGATGAGGCCTTCCATATCGTCGACCTGGATGACTGCCGCATGGGGCCTGCGGTCCAGGACCTGTGGATGATGCTCGCCGGCAGCCGCGAGGAGCGCATGGGCCAGTTGGCGGAGCTGATCGACGGCTACAACGAATTCCACGACTTCGACCCGCGCCAACTGGCCTTGATCGAACCGCTGCGTGCCCTGCGCCAGCTGCACTACAGCGCCTGGCTAGCCCGGCGCTGGGACGACCCGGCATTCCCGCCGAGCTTCCCCTGGTTCGGCCAGCCGCGCTACTGGGGCGATCAGATCCTCGCCCTGCGCGAACAGATCGCAGCGCTGGATGAAGAACCGCTGAAATTGTTTTAGAAGCGACAGGTGGTCTGTCTACAATAGGCGTGCAGTATTTAGTTACCTAAGCAAGGACTCTCCATGCACGCCGCCAACCCGCGCCGCGGGTACATCCTGGGCCTGAGCGCCTACATCATCTGGGGCCTGTTCCCCCTGTACTTCAAAGCCATCCAGAGCGTCCCGGCGGTGGAAATCATCGTCCACCGCGTACTCTGGTCGGCGCTGTTCGGCTCGCTCCTGCTGCTGGTCTGGAAGCACCCGGGCTGGTGGCGCGAACTGCGTGAAAACCCGCGCCGCCTGGGCATCCTGGCCCTGAGCGGGGCGTTGATCGCCGGCAACTGGCTGACCTATGTGTGGTCGGTGAACAACGGACGCATGCTCGAAGCCAGCCTGGGTTACTACATCAACCCCTTGGTGAACGTCCTGCTGGGCATGTTGTTGCTCGGCGAGCGCCTGCGTCGCCTGCAATGGCTGGCAGTGGGCCTGGCGGCGGTGGGTGTGGCCCAGCAAGTGTGGCAAGTCGGCAGCCTGCCGTGGGTGTCGCTGGTGCTGGCGTTGTCGTTCGGCTTCTATGGCCTGATCCGCAAACAGGCACCGGTCGCAGCCCTGCCTGGCCTGGTGGTGGAAACCTGGATGCTGGTCCCCC
Organism: Pseudomonas sp. HTZ2; assembly: GCF_033173945.1. Classification (NCBI taxonomy): domain Bacteria; kingdom Pseudomonadati; phylum Pseudomonadota; class Gammaproteobacteria; order Pseudomonadales; family Pseudomonadaceae; genus Pseudomonas; species Pseudomonas sp. HTZ2. The sequence continues at coordinate 86,076 of NZ_CP137332.1, forward strand.
TGGCCGCCGGTTGGCTGCTCCTCAATCCAGAGGCGACCAGCGCCCATGCCAGCTTCTACACCAGCAGCGAAGCCCTCTGGCTGATGGCAGCCGGGCCGGTCACCCTGGTTCCGCTGGTGTGCTTCAACGCCGCCGCACGTCACCTGCCCTACACCACCCTGGGCTTCCTGCAGTACCTGGCGCCGACTCTGGTTCTGCTGCAGGCGGTACTGCTGTTCGGTGAACACCTGTCGTCCAGCACCCTGCTGGCGTTCGTCTTCATCTGGGCAGGCCTGGCCCTTTACAGCGTGGATGCCTGGCTGAGCCTGCGCAAACGCGCCTGATCAAAAAACGAACAACCCGCTGCAAGCCACGTACGACGTGGCCTGCAGCGATGTCTCCAAAGGTTATCCACACCCTCGTCCCCGCGCTTTGTGCACAACGCACTGAAACCTGGACATTTTTTGCTCAAAGCGCCGGAAGCCCTGACAAGCCTGGGCTACAGCGGTGCACCCCCAGGTTATCCACAGCGCCGCCCCCACGAATCTGGGATAACCCTTCCACGGGATTACCCGCCAGCATTCACTCTTCGGGCCGCAACTTCAGCTCGACCATCAGATCATCCGCCAGGCTCTCCAGCCGCCGTTGCAGGTCATCCAGGGATAACGTCAGCGGCAGCGCCAACAATGCATCGGCACAAAACAGCGGCTCGCTGCTCATCGGCGCCGGGCGCACCTCGGTCGTGAAGCGCTCCAGATTCACGCCCTGCTCGGCCAGCAACCGGGTGATATCGCGCACGATCCCGGGCCGGTCGTTGCCCACCAGCTCCATGGCGATCGGTTTCCAGGTGCAGGAAGGCTCGATACCGCTCTCGGCGATCAGCACGCGAATGTCGTGGCTGGAAAGCTTTTGCAGGGCCTCCACCAAGTCGTCATAGGACTCGGCCGGCACCGCCACACGCAAGATCCCGGCAAACTGCCCGGCCATCCGCGACATGCGACTCTCCAGCCAGTTACCGTTATGCTCGGCGATGCATTGAGCGATACGCTCGACCTGCCCGGCTTTATCGGGGGCGATCACTGTCAGTACGAGATGGTCCACGGGGCCGCTCCTGAGCTCTGCTGTTAGGTCTAGGACACCGCTGCACGCGGCGAAATACGGGGGCATCGCCTCAGTATAGGCAAGGCGCGGCAACCTGCCGCAGGGCGGTTCGCACAACGAATCGTGTACTGTTTCAAGATTTATCTGGAACAATCCACCTGTTTTTTGCGAACATATCCTCTCCCAGCGTGACCATACGCGACCGATTGGTCGCACAACGACGCTTTTAGTCTGATGTTCACCAGCCTACTGCCTCATGTAGTATGCCTCGGTGCGGACTACAAAACGTCGTTTGGATGTCTGCCAAGGCGCCTGTGAAAATACGCAACCCGCCCGCCAGCCCGTCTGGCGAGCCGCACCCAGCCGCGCTCAGACGAGGGCAAGTACTGGTGCCGTGTTTAGAGAAGCGCTACAGGCTTAATACAGAAGAGCGAAATAGCTGAGCAGAGTGAGGCAAGCAATGACTGGATACGTTCAAGTCGGTGGCCTTCAGGTCGCCAAGGTCCTGTACGACTTCGTCAACGACGAAGCCATTCCAGGGACCGGCATCGTCGCCGAGCAGTTCTGGGCCGGTGCGGAAAAGATCATCAATGACCTCGCTCCAAAGAACAAAGCCCTGCTCGCCAAGCGCGACGAACTGCAAGCCAAGATCGATGCCTGGCACCAGGCACGCAAAGGCCAGGCCCATGACGCCGTGGCCTACAAGAGCTTCCTCCAGGAAATCGGCTACCTGCTGCCACAAGCCGACGATTTCCAGGCCACCACCGAGAACGTGGACGAAGAAATCGCCCACATGGCCGGCCCACAGCTGGTCGTGCCGGTAATGAATGCCCGCTTCGCCCTCAACGCCGCCAACGCTCGTTGGGGTTCGTTGTACGACGCGCTCTATGGCACCGACGCCATCAGCGACGAAGGCGGTGCCGAGAAAGGCCAAGGCTACAACCCGGTCCGCGGCAACAAGGTCATTGCCTTCGGTCGCGCCTTCCTCGACGAAGCCGCGCCCCTGGCGGCCGGCTCCCACGTCGACTCCACCGGCTATCGCATCGACGGTGGCAAGCTGATCGTCGCCCTCAAGGGCGGCAGCAACAGCGGCCTACGCGATGACGCTCAGCTGATCGGTTTCCGTGGTGATGCCAGCGCCCCGACCGCCATCTTGCTCAAGCACAACGGCCTGCACTTCGAAATCCAGTTCGATGCCAGCACCCCGGTCGGCAGCACCGACGCAGCCGGCGTGAAGGACATCCTGATGGAATCGGCTCTGACCACCATCATGGACTGCGAAGACTCCGTCGCCGCGGTCGATGCCGACGACAAGGTCGTGGTCTATCGCAACTGGCTGGGCCTGATGAAAGGCGACCTGTCCGAAAGCGTGACCAAAGGCGGCAAGACCTTCACCCGCACCATGAACCCTGACCGTGAGTACACCGCAGCCGCCGGTGGCACCGTCACCCTGCACGGTCGTTCGCTGCTGTTCGTGCGCAACGTCGGTCACTTGATGACCAACCCTGCGATCCTCGACGCCCAAGGCAACGAGATTCCCGAAGGTATCCAGGACGGTCTGTTCACCAACCTGATCGCCCTGCACAACCTCAAGGGCAATACCACCCGCAAGAACACCCGCACCGGCAGCGTCTACATCGTCAAGCCGAAGATGCACGGTCCGGAGGAAGTGGCCTTCGCCGCCGAGATCTTCAGCCGCGTCGAAGACCTGCTGGGCATGAAGCGCAACACCGTCAAAGTCGGCATCATGGACGAGGAGCGCCGTACCACGGTCAACCTCAAATCCTGCATCAAGGCTGCCGCCGAGCGTGTGGTATTCATCAACACCGGCTTCCTCGACCGTACCGGTGATGAAATCCACACCTCCATGGAAGCCGGTGCCGTGGTGCGCAAAGGCGCCATGAAGAACGAGAAGTGGATCGGCGCCTACGAAAACAACAACGTCGACATCGGCTTGGCCACCGGTTTGCAAGGTCGCGCCCAGATCGGCAAGGGCATGTGGGCCATGCCGGACCTGATGGCCGCCATGCTTGAGCAGAAGATCGCTCACCCACTGGCCGGCGCCAACACCGCCTGGGTACCGTCGCCGACCGCCGCCACCCTGCACGCCCTGCACTACCACAAGGTCAACGTGCAGGAGCGTCAGCGCGAGCTGGCCAAGCGCACACCGGCTTCGGTGGACGACATCCTGACCATTCCGCTGGCGACCGACACCAACTGGTCGGAAGAAGAAATCCGCAACGAGCTGGACAACAATGCCCAGGGCATCCTGGGTTACGTGGTCCGCTGGATCGACCAGGGCGTAGGCTGCTCCAAGGTGCCGGACATCAACGATGTCGGTCTGATGGAAGACCGCGCCACCCTGCGTATCTCCGCCCAGCTGCTGGCCAACTGGCTGCGCCATGGCATCGTCAGCCAGGAGCAGATTCTGGAAAGCCTCAAGCGCATGGCGGCGGTGGTCGACAAGCAGAACGCCGGCGACGCCCTGTACCGCCCGATGGCACCGAACTTCGATGACAACATCGCGTTCCAGGCCGCTATCGAGCTGGTCATCGAAGGCGCCAAGCAGCCGAACGGCTACACCGAGCCAGTGCTGCACCGTCGTCGCCGCGAGTTCAAGGCACGCAACGGGCTGTAAAACCTTTTGGGGCCGCTCTGCGGCCCCAATGCTTTATTCGATTCCCAGTTCCTTTCTCACCAGCTCCAGCAACCTGTCCAGGTCCACTGGCTTGAGCAGGAAATCCACCACCCCAAGGTGCATCACGTCCACCGCCTCCTTCACATCGGTGTCGCCCGACACCACGATGATCGAAAGCGCCGCGCACTGCGATTCACGCACCTGCCGAATCAGTTCCAGCCCGTCCTTGGGCTCCATGCGCAGGTCGGTGATCATCAGGCCGATGTTGGCCCTACGCTTGAGCAGGCTCAGCGCCGCCTGGGCACCGTCAGCAGTGATGCAGTCGATTCCCTTGGACTTGAGGTAAAGACACAACGCTTCACGGTTCGCGACATCATCGTCCACGACCAGCACCCGTTGCGCAGGCGCAGCCGGAGCGGTCAGCGTGGCCAATGCCTCGCGCTCGTCGTCACTGAGGATGTCGTCATGCTCGGCCATGTTCATCTCGTCAAAAAAATCCCGTTCTAAGAGTTCAGACCGCAAAACAACGCTATGCAAGGCACCTTTCGTCGTCTATTTGACACCCAGGCGCCTGCCAGGCGGGGCGTGCCGTGCCTTATAGACTTACGTCCAATGGGCACCGCAAGGCCAGCGGCCGACCATGGAGCCTTAGAACAACAGGGCCTGCGCCTAGTGCCCCCTAAATGCGGTCAGTTCCATGAGCAAGAAGGACGCCTACAGCCAGGCCGGCAGAACGGCAGTGCTGCAGAACATCCAGGGTACCCTGCAGTTCCTGCAGCGCTTCCCGCCGTTCAATCAGATGGAGCCCAGCCACCTGGCTTACCTGGTGGAGCAATGCCAGCTGCGCTTCTACGCCAGCGGCGAGAGCATCATCAAACCGGCCGACGGCCCGGTCGAACACTTCTACATCGTCAAGCAAGGCCGAGTGGTCGGCGAGCGCCAGCACGTCACCAAGCCGGGCATGGAAACCACCTTCGAGATCGCCAGCGGCGAGTGCTTTCCCCTGGCAGCGCTGCTGGGCGAGCGGGCCACGCGCACCGAGCACCTGGCCGGTGAGGACACCTTCTGCCTGCAACTGGACAAGAGCGCGTTCATCCGCGTGTTCTCGTTGTCCGAGCCATTTCGCGATTTCGCCTTGCGTGGCGTCAGCAGCCTGCTCGACCAGGTCAACCAGCAAGTACGCCAGCGCGCCGTGGAAACCCTGGGGACCCAGTATTCCCTCAATACGCCGCTAGGCGAGCTGGCCATGCGTCACCCGGTGGTGTGCACACCGGACACCCCTTTGCGCGAAGCCGTGGGGCTGATGCACGAACAGCAGGTCGGCAGCATCGTCATCGTCGATCCACAGCGCTTCCCCCTCGGCATCTTCACCCTGCGCGACCTGCGCCAGGTAGTGGCCGACGCCAGCGCCGAACTGACCGCGCCGATCGAGCGCTACATGACCGCCCAGCCGTTCTACCTCAGCCCCCAGGCCAGCGCCTTCGACGCCGCCATGGCCATGACCGAACGGCATATCGCCCACGTCTGCCTGGTGGATAACCAACGCTTGTGCGGCGTAGTGTCCGAGCGGGACCTGTTCTCCTTGCAACGGGTCGACCTGGTGCACCTGGCCCGCACCATTCGCCACGCCCCACGCCTGGAGAACCTGGTATCGCTGCGCGGCGAGATCGGCCAACTGGTCGAACGCATGCTTGCCCACGGCGCCTCTTCGACGCAGATCACCCAGATCATTACCCTGCTCAACGACCATACCGTGTGCCGGGTAATCGAGCTGGCCCTGGCCGAGCGCGGCGATCCGGGCGTGCCGTTCAGCTGGCTGTGCTTTGGCAGCGAAGGCCGCCGCGAGCAGACCCTGCACACCGACCAGGACAACGGCATTCTCTTCGAAGCCAATGACGCCGCCGAGGCCGAGGCGATTCGCGCCCGACTGCTGCCACTTGCCCAGTACATCAATCAGTGCCTGGCCCAGTGCGGCTTCACCCTGTGCAAAGGCAATGTCATGGCCGGCAATCCCGAGTTGTGCCTGTCGCGCAGCGAATGGGCGCGCCGCTTCGCCGGTTTCATCCGTGAGGCCAGCCCCGAAAACCTGCTGGGTTCGAGCATCTATTTCGACCTGCGGGTGGTCTGGGGCGACGAACAGGGCTGCGAACAACTGCGCCGCGGTATTCTCGAGCAGGTCGCCGACAACCGTATCTTCCAGCGCATGATGGCCGACAACGCCCTGCGCCAACGCCCGCCGGTAGGCCGCCTGCGCGAGTTCGTGCTGACCCGTCAGGGCAACGACAAGGCCGCGACCCTCGACCTCAAGGTCCAGGGACTGACCCCCTTCGTCGATGGCGCACGCCTGCTGGCGCTGGCCAATGGCATCAAGGCCTGCAATACCCTGGAACGTCTGCGCCACCTGGTAGCCCGGGGCATAATCGAGCCACTGGATGGCGCCGCCTACGAGGAGGCCTACCACTTCATCCAGCAGACCCGCATGCAGCAGCACCAGCGCCAAAGCCGTGACAACCTGCCCTACTCCAACCGGCTCGACCCGGACAGCCTTAACCACTTGGACCGACGCATCCTGCGTGAGTCCCTGCGCCAGGCTCAGCGCCTGCAAAGCAGCCTGGCCCTGCGGTATCAGTTATGAGCTTGTTCGCCTGGCTGCGACCGACCCAGCCGTCGCTGGACGCCGACTTGTGCCAGCGCATTGCGCGTCTACCCAAGACCGCGCCGACACTGGGCGTGCTGTCGTTGCGCGAGCAGCGCTGGGTGGTGCTGGACCTGGAGACCAGCGGGCTGAACGTCAACCGTGACCAGGTGCTGTCGATCGGCGCGGTCGCCATCGAGGATGGCGCCATCGATTTCCGCCAACAGTTCGAGCGCACCCTGCACCGCCCGGCGCAGAAGACCAACCCCAGCGTCCTGATTCATGGCCTGGGCCCCAGCGCCCTGGCCGCTGGCTGCGACCCGGCCACTGCACTGCTCGACTTGCTGGAATTCATTGGCGACAGTCCCGTGCTGGCGTTTCACGCCCCCTTCGACCAGCGCATGCTGGCTCGCGCCCTGAAGGACAGCCTCGGCTATCGTCTGCAGCATCACTTCTTCGATGTGGCCGACATGGCCCCGATGCTCAACCCCGATACCGTGCTGCGCGAAGCCAGCCTGGACGATTGGATCGCCCGCTTCGGCCTGCAGGCAGAAGAACGCCATCACGCCAGCGCCGATGCCCTGGTCACAGCCGAACTGGCCCTCATCCTGCTCAGCCAGGCCCGCCGCCAGCAGCTCGACAGCCCCCTGCAGCTGAACCTGCGTCTGCAGCAGTGGCGCCGGCGCAAGACCCAGCAATACAGCTTGTAGCCCCTACATCGCTCGCGTCTGCTCGTGCGCGGATGGACCCGCTCCCTTGGCTCGCAGGCCCCAGGGGAGCCTGACCTCCTGTGTGGAGGCAAACCCGCCTTCACAATCCGATCAGCGTCAATTGCACCGGGCACCTCCGCTCTGCCACAATCGCGAATAATTATCGTTAGTTAACGCATTCTTTTCGGGGGACGCTTCTTGTCGTCTGCGCAGAGCCCACATGCCCAGCTGGTCGGTACGCTGTACCGCGACCATCGCACCTGGCTGCTGGCCTGGCTGCAACGCAGCACAGCCTGCCGCCAGCGTGCCGAAGACCTGAGCCAGGACACCTTCGTGCGCCTGCTCGGTCGCGAGCAGCTCGACGTTCCGCGCGAGCCCCGTGCCTTTCTGGTCGCCGTGGCCAAGGGCCTGCTGTTCGACCACTTCCGCCGTGCGGCTCTGGAGCAGGCCTACCTGACCGAGCTGGCCAGCCGGCCCGAGGCCGAGCAGCCTTCCCCAGAAATCCAGCACCTGATCCTCGAAGACCTCAAGGCCATCGACCGGCTCCTGGGCAAGCTGTCGAGCAAGGCGCGGGCGGCCTTCCTGCACAATCGCCTCGATGGCATGGGCCATGCCGAAATCGCCGAGCGCTTGGGCGTGTCGGTCTCACGGGTGCGCCAGTACATCGCTCAAGGCATGCGCCAGTGCTACGTGGCGCTCTATGGAGAGCCGACGTGAACACCAAGCCCGTATCGGCCAAAGTGCTGGACGCCGCCATTGCCTGGAAATTGAGCCTCGATGGCGGCGACGGCACCGCAGATGAACGCATCGAGTTCATGCGCTGGCATGCCGCCAGTGAGGAACATGCCCGTGCCTGGCAGCAACTGGGCATGCTCGATCAGCGCGTCAGTGCCGCGGCAGGCCCGGCACGCAAAGCCCTGGTGCAATCGCGAGCAAGTTTGCGCCAGCGGCTGGGCAGGTTCGGTGGCGGCCTGGCTGGTTTGCTGCTGGTAGGCGCACTGCTGATCGGTGTTGGTGCACCTTCGTTGTCGCCGGGCTACTGGCTGGCCGACCAGCGCACCGGCACCGGCGAGCTGCGCACCCTGCGCCTCGAAGACGGCACCGTGCTGAGCCTCAATACCAGCACTGCGGTAGACATCGACTTTACCGGCACGCAGCGGGTCATCGTCCTGCACCAAGGCGAGATTTCCGTCGAAACCGGCCATAGGGATGCCCGTCCGTTGCTGGTGCGTACCGATGATGGCCGCCTGCGACCGCTGGGAACGCGATTTCTGGTCAAGCGCGAAGGCGACGGCACCCGCCTGGAGGTGCTCAAGTCCCAGGTAGCGGCCAGGCCACTGAACAGCAGCGATGAGCAGGTCCTGCGCGAAGGCCAGCAGGTACTGATGACCGCCGACGGTCTTGGCCAGGTCGACCCCGTCGCGGTCGGTGCCGATGCCTGGACCCGCGGCATGCTGGTCGTGGACAACGTACGCCTGGCCGATCTGGTCGCCACGCTCGCCCACTACCGCAACGGCCACCTGGGGGTTGCCGCCGAAGTGGCCGATCTGCGTGTGAGCGGCAGCTTCCCGCTGACCGACACCGACCTGGCCCTGGCATCGCTCACCCCGGCGTTACCGGTGAAGATCGAGCTGCATACGCCGTGGTGGGTGACCGTCACCGCCAAATAGACTCACGACACTCAGTCTCCCTGCGTGGGAACTGGCCAAGCCTGCGAGGGGCTGCGAAACAGCCCCAGTCCCCTTGCGCATTTTTTCCATCACCCTCTGTCACTTTTCACATCTCGCTCGGCAAGGAAGCAATCAGCACTTATTCGTCGAGGAGCCGCTGCATGTCCCGTGCCGTAGATTCTTTCCTGCGCCCTAGCCTGATGGCCCTGGCCGTTGCTCTGGCCATCCCGCTGGGCAGCCCTGCCGTGCAGGCCGCCGAACAGACGGCTCTGCGTACCTACGATCTGCCCAGCGCACCGCTGGCCAGCACCCTGAACCAGATCGCCAGCCAGGCCGGTATCGCTCTGGCATTGGATCCGGCGCTGGTCGATGGCCGCACCTCGGCCAGGGTCAACGGCCAGTACGACGCCTTGGGCGCCCTGCATGCAGCGCTGCGCGGCACAGGCTTGCAACTGCAGCAAAGCAGCGTCGGCAGCTACAGCCTGGTGGCCACCCCCGACGGCACCCTGGCACTTCCGGAAACCGCCATCCATGCCAGCGGCGACTTGGAGACGGCCTGGGGCCCGGTAGAAGGCTATACCGCCACCCGCACCGCCGCAGGCACCAAGACCGATACGGCACTTGTCGAAGTCCCCCGTTCCATCTCCGTCGCGACCCGTCAGCAGATGAATGACCGGAGCGTGCACAGCCTCGACGATGCCGTGCGCTACATGCCAGGGATCGTTTCGGCGAGTTTCGGCAGTGATACACGGTACGACTGGATGCTCGTGCGCGGCTTCGAGCCGACCCAGTTCCTCGACGGACTGCCACTGCCTCGTGGCGTCTACGCCAACCCCAAAGCCGAGACCTGGAACCTGGACCGTCTGGCGCTGCTACGCGGCCCGTCCTCTTCGCTCTACGGGCAGACTCCACCCGGCGGCCTCTTGGACATGGTCAGCCGCCGCCCGCAGGCCGAAAGCGCCCATGAAATCGAACTGCAGTACGGCAGCGATAACCACCGACAGATCAACTTCGCCAGCACCGGCAAGATCGATGACCAGGGTCAGTTCCTGTACAGCCTGAGCGGGGTGCTGCGCGACGGCGGCACCCAGATCGACCACATCGACGACAAGCGCTACAACATTGCCCCTAGCCTGACCTGGAACATCGACGAAGACACTTCGCTGACCTTTCTGTCTCAGTTCACCCGCGACGATACCGGCGTCACGAGCCAGTTCCGCCCGATCCAGGGCACCAAGATCGACATGCCGTTCGGCAAGATCTCGCATCACAAGAACCTAGGCGACCCAAACTACGAGTTCTACGACCGCACCTATTACGCCTTGGGCTATGCCTTCGAGCACCGCTTCAACGATGTCTGGCAGTTCCGACAGAACCTGCGCTACACCAAGTCGGACCTGGCTTTCCAAACGATTACGGTCAGCAGCTACAACCCCACCAACCCGCCGGTGGACAACCAAGGCAACACCAGCCGCATGTCCACCAATGTCGATGAGGACATCAGCCAGTTCGCCGTCGACAACAACTTCCAGGGCAACTTCGACACCGGCGACATCAGCCATACCCTGTTGATCGGCCTGGATCACCAGCGCACCAACACCAACTACCTGGCGATCTACGGCTTCAACGTGCCCGACACCAACGTCAACAACCCGGTGTATGGGCTGCCGATCACCCGCCCGCCCCGCGCCGACGCCTATTACGACTACAACCAGAAAACCCGCCAGACGGGCCTGTATGTCCAGGACCAGATGGCCCTGGACAACTGGCGCCTGACCATTGGCGGGCGTGAGGACTGGGTGCACACCGGCACTAAGTACTTCAACGACAATGACGCGACCACTACCCAGCGCGACAAGAAATTCAGTGGCAACGCCGCCATCAGCTACGTGTTCGACTCAGGCTTTGTTCCCTACCTGTCCTACGCCGAATCCTTCCAGCCGACCAGTGATCCAAGCCCTAAAGCCACGGAGTCGTTCAAGCCGACCGAAGGCCAGCAGTGGGAACTTGGCATCAAGTACCAACCTCCTGGTTCCAACACCCTGCTCTCCGCCGCGATCTATGACCTGACCCAGAAGAACGTCTCGGTCACCGACACTGTCGCAAACGTGACCGTCACCAGCCAGACCGGCGAAGTGAAAGTCCGTGGTCTGGAGCTCGAGGCCGTCTCCGACGTCAACGAGAACCTGAAGGTGATCGCCGCCTATACCCTGGCCAAATCCGAAGTGCAGGACGGCCTCTACAAAGGCAATCGCCTGCAGCGGATGCCGAACCAGCAAGCCTCGCTGTGGGCCGACTACACCTGGCACACCGGCGTGCTCGATGGCTTCGGTATCGGTGCCGGTGCGCGCTACACCGGCAATACCTATGGCGACCAGGCCAACACCTACCTGGGCAAGGCCGACGCCTACACCGTGTTCGATGCCGCCGTGCACTACGACCTGGGACGTCTCGACAACAGCCTGAAGGGCGCATCGGTGGCCATCAACGCCACCAACTTGTTGAACAAGGACTACATCTCCACCTGCGATGCGTACTACTGCTATTTCGGAGACCAACGCAGCGTCGTCGCCAGTGCCACCTACAAATGGTGATGGCCTGACGTCATTCGCTCATCGATCAAGCCGTCCCCGGAAGACGGCTTTTGGTCTTTCCGGACGCAGAGAAACAACATGAAATGAAAAGCTCAACCATCCGCCGCTGGTCCTTCATCCACACCTGGACCAGCCTGGTCTGCACCCTGTTCCTGATGCTGCTGGCCCTCACCGGCCTGCCACTGATCTTCCACCACGAACTCGAGCACCTGCTCGGCGATGCCCCCGAACTGCGCCAGATGCCCGAGGGCACGCCGCACCTGGACCTGCAGCACCTGGTGCTCAAGGCCCAGGCCCATCGTCCTGGCGAGGTGGTGCAGTACTTCGGCTACGACGAGGACGAACCTGACGGCGTGGTTGCCATAACGGCTGCCACCGCTGGCACCGAACCCGATGCCTCGCACACCTTCATGCTCGACGCCCGCACGGGTGAAGCGGTGGCGATGCCTGCGGCCAACGGCGGGCTGATGATGACCCTGCTACGCCTGCATGTAGACATGTTCGCCGGCCTGCCCGGCAAGCTGCTGCTGGCGTTCATGGGGGTGTTGTTCGTGGTGGCGATCATCTCCGGCACCGTGCTCTACGCCCCCTTCATGCGCCGCCTGGGGTTCGCCACGGTGCGCCATGATCGCTCGCACCGCCTTCGCTGGCTCGACCTGCACAACCTGATCGGCATCGTCACCCTGACCTGGGCCTTGGTGGTCGGCGTCACCGGGGTGATCAGCGCCCTCTCCGATGTGGTCATCGCCGCCTGGCGCAACGACAGCCTGGCAGCGATGGTCGCCCCTTACCGGGACGCACCACCGCTCACCGAGCGCGCACCGGCCAGCCGTCTGCTGGACATCGCTGCCGAGGCGACGCCTGGCATGCGGGCGGACTTCATCGCCTTCCCCGGCACGCGCTTTTCCAGTGAGCACCACTACGCGGTGTTCATGAAAGGCGCCACCCACCTGACCTCCCACACGTGGACCCCGGTGCTGATCGACGCTCGCACACTATCAGTCACTGCCATCGGTGATCGGCCTTGGTACATGGATGCCATGGGGTTGTCGCAGCCACTGCATTTCGGCGACTACGGCGGGCGTCCCATGCAGATCCTCTGGGCGGTGCTCGACGTGCTGACAATCATCGTGCTGGGCAGCGGCCTTTACCTGTGGTGGGCCAAGCAGCGCAAGGGTCGGGAGGTGACGGCATGAGCCACAGGTCGCAATCGACCCGGCGAATCTTCGCCTGGCCGGCGCTCATCGCCGTTCTGGGCGCGGCAGGGCTGTTTGCCGCGTTATTGGGGGATGGCGGGTGGGACGTGTTGTCCTGGGTGGGATTGGGCGTGCCCGCGGCGCTGGGGCTGCGAGGGCTGATCGGCCGCGCCTGAGTACCGTGGAATTGGGCACCGTCGTCCCCCGACAGGGCCTGAGTCGCCACCCAGAGCCCTGTCGTGCCTGTCGGCCGCGCGGTGTCCGGGCTACTGATCGATGCGCGGCAACAGCGCATCCAGCCGCTGGTGCAACGCGCTGCCGCTTGGCCAGTTGCGCAACATCCGCGCCCGGTCACGGGCATAGGCTGGTGCGAAGCTGAGCTGGGTGGCGTGCTGGCACATGGCATCCAGGTCGATCAGCGACCACTGGCCGTCCTGCCAGAACAGATTGTGTCCTTTGAAATCGCCATGGCTGATGCGCTCGCGAATCAGCTGCTGCATCAGGTGCACCAACGCCTGCACCTGTTCCTCAGGCGCCTCGCCGCTCTCGACGTACGGCTGGAAACACTCGATCAGATCCGGCCCGTCGGCATACTCGGTGACCAAAAAGGCTCGGCTGCGCAGGCCCATGACCCGCTGCTCCAGCACCGCCAGCGGCCGCGGCGTGGCGATGTCGAGAAATTCGAGACGGTGCCCTTCGATCCAGGAGTGCCAGGCGCGGCTGGGGCGCCAGAAGCGCTTGAACCAGTGAGCGGTGTTCTTGATGTTGTAGCGCTTGAGCACCAACGTGCGGCCATCGACTTCGATACGCGCCACGCTGGCTGCACCGCCGGTCTTGTACAGATGCCCCGCATCGATCAACGCATCGGCGTTCTGCAGCACCGACAGCATGGCCGGCACTTCGGCGCGACGAATCGCGCGCAGGCCCGAGAGGCTGCGCTCGACGCTGAACAGCGTGCACTCGCGCCCGGCCTTTTCCAGGTAATCCTTCAAGCGCCAGTTGCGCACCTTGTCGATCTGCTTCTGCAAGGCTTCCAACGGCAGGGCATGTTCGGCATTGGCCAACAAGTAATGGACCAGCAGCTCTTCGATGAAAGGCTCCAGGCGCTTGGGCAACTGGGCGAAGAACACGCCGAGGTTTTCCAGCACACGCTGGCGCGACAGTTGCTGGCCCGGGGTCTCGGCCTTGATGCCGCCCCCGTCGATGAAGTACAGCTGACCGCCATGACGCAGCAGGTTGTCCAGGTGCAGGTCTTCTTGCCACAGGCCCTTGGCGTGCATGTGCGCCACAGCGGCGAGCGCTTCGCCCAGCACCTGCTGCTGCTCGTCGGCCAGCACCGGCAGGTTCTCCACCGCTGCCCAGGCGTCGCCCAAGCTCTGGGCGCCTTCGAGTAACTCGAACAGCAACCAGCCGCCTTCGCCTTCCTTCAGGCCATCTGCCAACAGCTGGGGTGTCGTCAGGCCTTGTGCGGCAAGCAACTTCACACCTTCGAGTTCGCGCTGGAAGTGTCGGGCGGCATTGCCACCGACCAACAGCTTGGCCAACACCGGCGTGCCACGCCAGATGCCGGCGCCGACATAGCGTTGCCCCGGCAGCACGCGCAGCAGACTGAGCAATTGCAGGTCCGCGCTGCCGGCCGCATCGGCCAGCGTCACGCTCAGCGGTAACGACGGGCTGCGCCCGGCGCTTTTGAGTTCAGACAAACGCATCAACGCGCCTCCTTTTCACGGCGACGACGCACCAAGCGTTGCAACCAAGTATCGACCAGGCTGCTGTCGCCAGGCTGCTCGAGGTAGGCCCCCAGCAGGCTGCGTACGTCCGCCTCGCCCCAGACGCGGGCACGGCGCAGCAAGGGTTCCAGGTCCTTGAGCCGGTCACGCATGCCCATTAACAGCGGACGGGTCTTCTCCAGGTCGATCAACTGGGCCTGCCAGCCTTCGCGACGCTCACGCAGGAAGATGTGCTTGGGGTAGAAACAGCCGTGCACCTGGCCTGCCGCGTGCAGGGTGCGGGCCAGCTGGCCGCAAGCCTTGAGGATACCCTCGCGCTGCCCGGCTGCCAGTTGCGGCCACTGGGCCAGCAGGCTATCCAGATCGCGCCAGTCATCCAGTGCTCGGGTCATGAGAATGGCGCGGTGCTGGCCGTTGCCCTTGCGTTCACCATAGAACACCGCCTGCAAGGCGGGAATCCTGAGCTTTTGGTAACGGCTGATATTGCGGAACTCACGGGCGAAGGTCGGCTCGCCAAACGGCCGATGCAGGGTCCGCGTGAGGTAGTTGCTCTGGCGCTTGAGGTAGAAGCCCTTGCCCTCGAGCTCCAGGCGAAACACGCTGCTCCAACCGCCACGGCCGGTGTTGGGCTCGTCCACGGCGTCGAGCTGCAGCGCCCACAGCGCCTCGAAGTCATTTAGCCCGTGACGTTGCAGCAACGCCTCGTCGGCACTGGCCAGGTAATCGGTCATTCCCTTCCCTCGAAGAAGCTCACCACCTCACGGATCCGTCGCTTGTCCCTGGAATCCAGGCGCTGGTGACCGCGGTACTGCAGGTAAAAGCGCAGGCGTTGGGTTGCCGACAGGTGGTATTTGGCGACCTTGTCCAGGCACGCCAGGTCCTTGATCAGGCGGTGACGCAACATCAGGGCACGGCAACCGCGCCAGAAGTCGCCGGTCGGGCAGTCAATGAAGAACAGCGTCGCCTTGTCGTCCACCAGCAGGTTGCGCCACTTCAGATCGTTGTGGGCGAAGTTGTGATCGTGCATGACCCGGGTATGCCTGGCCAGTTGACGGCTGACATGGTCGACCCAGGTGCGGTCGGCCAGGCGCGGGTCCTTGCGTTCGGCCAGGGCGGACAGATCCTCGGTATTGGGTAGTTCGCGGGTGATCATCGCACCGCGGCCAAAACCCAGGCCGTTGCGTTCCAGGCCCCAGGCCACCACTTCGGCGGTGGGGATCCCCCATTTGGCAAATTGCTTGAGGTTCTGCCACTCGGCCTTGATGCGCGGCCGCCCGACGTAGCGACGCAGGGCCTTGCCGGCACCGGTGTAGCGTTTGACGTAATAGTTGACCCCATCCCGCTCGATGCGCACCACTTCGCTGAGCGGGTCACGGGTGAGGCGTTCACCTTGAAGGGCGAACACCGCATCGAGACTGCCGAAATCCGCCGCCAGGCCTTCGTAGCCTGGTGCCAGTGTCCAACCCGCCATCAGAGCGCATCCCCATAGCGTTGCTTGCGATCGTAGAGTTTCTGCGCCTTGCGCTCGAGCCAGGCGAGCAGCGCGGCCTCATCGGCCAACACCTGGCGCAACGGGCGCTGGAAGTATCCACGCAAGAAGCGCAGCTTGTCGCGGCGCGTCAGGCCGATGTCCAGGGCCGAGAAATACAAGGCAGCCAGGTCCTTGTCGCGCCAGCGGCGGGTGATCTTGTCACGGGTCTGGGCCCGGTGCAGGTCGATTACCGACAGCTTGAAATCTTCCGGCGTCACCGGTCGATCGGTGTGCAGCAGGAAGTGGCAGATGTAGCAGTCGCGGTGATTGACCCCGGCACGGTGCATGCCGCCGGTCATCTTCGCCACCTCGGCGATCAGGGCCCATTTCAGACGTGCCTGGGGCGGTTGCTTGACCCAGTCGATGCTGAAGTCTTCCAGGCTGATGGTCGGTGCCAGCTCTTCGGTGACGATGAACGAATGCTGACTCGCCGGGTTGCTGCCGCGCTCGCCGTAGGCCACGGCGGTCATGGTCGGCACGCCGGCTTGGTGTAGACGCTGGATGGCGCGCCACTCCTGGCCGGCGCCGAGGACAGGCAGCTTGGCGCTGAACAGGTTCTTGAAGATCTCGCCCCAGCCGATGCCGCGGTGGATCTTGACGAAGTACCCCTCGCCCTCGACCTCGGTACGCAGCGTGCGGCGGCCTTCCAGTTCACGGAACACCTCGCCCTGCAGGTCCTCCACGGCCTCGAAGGGATCGCGCCCTGCCCACAGGCGCTTGAACGGCTCGGCCAGTATCAGCTTCATGCCTGCTCCTGCCCGAGGATCACGTCGGCGGCGTGCTGCGGCATGCTGTAAAGGTCCGCAGTATCGGCGAAGGCCAGCCCGTTGCGCGCCCAGGCGGCACGCGCCTGGCCGTCTTCGAGCATGCGTTGCAGGTAGCGGTTGAGCTGCTCCTGCTCGAACGGCTCGTCCAGCACCAGGCCGCTGTCGGCCTCGGCAATGTAATGGGCATAGCCGCACACTTGGGAAACCAGCACCGGCAAGCCGGCCACCAGGGCCTCCAGCAGCACGGTGCCGGTGTTTTCGTTATAGGCCGGGTGGATCAGCAGATCGGCCCCGAGCAGGAAGCGCGGGATATCGCTGCGCCCCTTGAGGAACTGCACCTGCTCGCCCAGGCCCAGCGTGGCGCTCTGCAACTGGAACACCTTCGGATCGTCCTGGCCGATGACCATCAGCCGGGTGCGTTTGCGCAGCGCCGAGGGTAACGCTGCAAGCGCCTTGAGGCTGCGGTCCACGCCTTTGGTCTTGAAGCCCGAGCCGATCTGCACCAACAGCAGATCGTCCTCGCCCAGCCCGAACTCCTTGCGAAACTGCGCGCGGATCGCCTCGGCGTCGGCCGGGCGGCGGCGGTCCTGGGAAATCCCCGGCGGCAATAGGTGGAAGCGCTCAAGCGGGGTGCCGTAGTGCTTGATGAACAGCGGCTGCTGCACCTCGGAGATCATCAGCACCTCGGTGCGGGCGTCCTTGGCGAACACGGCGCGCTCGTACTCGGCAAAATGCCGGTAGCGGCCCCAGCGGCGGTACAGGCCGCCACGCAGGGTCTGGGCCTTGTCCTCGAAGCAGCCGTCGGCGGCGTAGTAGACGTCCAGCCCAGGCATCTTGTTGAAACCGATCAGGCGATCGACTGGGCGCTTGGCCAAGTCCGCGGCCATCCAGGCACTGAGCTTCTCGTTGCGGCGGTGATTGAACAGTGCCTTGACCGGCGCCACCAGCACCTCGAAGCCCGGCGGAATGTCGCCTTCCCAGATCAACGTGTAGACACGGATCTGGTGGCCCCGCTTCTGGCACTCCAAGGCAATGCGCATGAAATCGCGCTGCAGCCCGCCGAAGGGGAAATATTTGTAAAGCACGAAAGCCAGTTGCATCAACGAACATCCTCAGCCAGCAGCAGCGCGCTCAAGCGGCTCGCCACATGCTCGGGATTCAGGCGAGTGAAGCACAGTGGCCACTCGCGTTTGAGATCGAACCGGCGCAGGTCCTCGGCGCTCGGTTTGTAGGTGCACTTCTTCTGCAGGCAGGGCGCGCAGGGGAAGTCGCTGGCCTGATGGACCTGCACACGCCCGTAGGCGCCGGTCAGGCCAGGGTTGGTTGGGCCGAACAGGGAGATGGTCGGCACATCCAGTGCCGCCGCCAAATGGCCCAAGCCGGTATCCACCGCCACGCAGGCCTTGGCCGCCGCCAGTACGCGGGCGACACCTGCCAGGTTCAACTTGGGCAGGACTTCGCAATTCTTCAAGCCCTGGGCGATACGCTCGGCGCGGGCTTTCTCGGCCGGGTTACCCCACGGCAGGCGAACCTGCAGATTGCGCCGCCCAAGGCGCTCGGCCAGTTCGCGCCAATAGGCCTCAGGCCAGTGCTTGGTGGCCCAGGTGGTGCCATGCAGGAACACCACGTATGGCGCGGCAGGCGGCAGTTGCAGGCGATCCAGGTCCAGGCCATAGCGGCCGATGCCTTCGGGCAGGTCATAGGCCAGGGCCAGGGCGAACAGTTGACGCACCCGCTCCACGGCATGCTGGCCGACGGCGACCGACAACCGTCGGTCATAGAAGCGGCTGGCCCAGCCTTCGCGCGCGGAGTAGCGGTCGAGCCCAGCCACCGGCGCCTTCACGTAGCGCGTCAGCCAGGCCGATTTGACCAGCCCCTGGGCGTCGATCACCAAGTCGTACTTTTGCGCGCGCAGACGCTGCTTGAACGCCTTCCATTCGCCGCTCTTGATCGTCTGCCAGAGATTCTTGCGCCAGCGCCGGATGGCCACCGGAATGACCTGGTCGACCGCCGGGTGCCAGCTGGGGATCTCGGCGAAACCTTCCTCCACCACCCAGTCGAAGCGGATACCAGGAAGAGCGTGCGCGGCGTCGGTGACCGCAGGCAGCGTGTGGATCACGTCGCCCAGCGAAGATGTCTTGATGATCAGGACCCGCACTTAGTCGACCTCGGCCAGGACATCGATCAGGTTCGGCCCGCCCAGGTGCGTGAGCGCGGCAATCACTTTGCCGGGCTCGAGCAGACGCAGGCAGTTGTAGTGACCGAAGCGGCAGGTGCGATCGAAGCAAGGACTGCATTCGATGCCCAGGCGCACGATCTCAACCTGTTCGGCCAAAGGCGGGGTGAAGCCCGGCGAGGTGGAGCCGTAGACCGCCACCAGCGGGCGATTCAAGGCGGCGGCCACGTGCATCAGCCCGGAGTCGTTGGACACTACAGCATCGGCGCAGGACAACAGGTCGATGGCCTCGGCCAGGGACGTGTCCCCGGCAAGGTTGTAGGACTCCTCGCGCAACCCTGGAATCAGCCGATCCCGGATCGCCTCACCCACTAGGTGGTCGTTCTTCGAGCCGAACAGCCACACCTGCCAGCCCTGACGGATCATCGCGTCAGCGACCTCGGCGTAGTGCTCGGCCGGCCAGCGCTTGGCCTCGCCGAACTCGGCGCCAGGGCACAGCGCCAGCACCGGTCGATCAAGCGCCAGGCCGAACTTGGCCAGCGCGGCGTCACGGCTCTGCGCTTCGATCCGCAGGCTTGGGCGTGGATAGGGCTGTGGCAGCTCGGCCCCTGGCGCATAGGCCAGGGCCATGAAGCGCTCGATCATCAGCGGATAGCGGGTTTTGTCCAGCTTGCGCACATCGTTGAGCAGGCCGAAGCGCATTTCGCCGCGCCAGCCGGTGCGTTTGGGGATGCCAGCGAAAAACGGTACCAATGCCGATTTCAGCGAGTTAGGCAGGAGGATCGCCTGGTCATACTGACCCGCCAGGGATTTGCCGATGCGCCGGCGCGTGGCCAGCTCCAGCGCGCCATGGCCGAGCGGGAAGCTCAGGGCTTGGCGCACCTCGGGCATGCGCTCGAGGATCGGCCGGCTCCACTCGGGCGCCAGCACGTCGATCACGCATTCGGGGTGCTGCTGTTTCAGGCACTGGAACAAGGTCTGCGCCATCACCATGTCGCCGACCCAGCTGGGCCCAATGATCAGTATTCTCATGCTTAGTCCAGAAACGCTCGGGGAGGCTCAGCGTTGGCCTGGCCTCCCCTCTTTATATTCAGGCTATGTGGCGGACAGTGTAACACCCAGGCATTTCTACCGCTGATCGCCCCTACAGGGCTGGCGGAGGGCCTCAGGTCAGCCCGAGCTCGCTCCAGATCCGCCGCACCTGGCGACGCTGATCGGCAAACTGACCGGCATCGACGACCCCGGCTTGCTTCTGCAGGGCCTGGCGGTGCGAGGCCGAGCGGAACGCCTTGTATACCTCGCGCAGCAGCACCGCATCGTCGGCCGGCATCAGCCCAGCCTGCTCCAGCTCCTCGAGAATGCGGATGTTGTCGGTCCAGCGCAGCAGGGCCGGGTGGTCGTGGGACCAGGCCAAAGCGGCGTATTGCACCATAAATTCGATATCCACGATACCGCCGGCATCCTGCTTGATATCGAAGGGCATGCCGGCCTCGAACGCATTGGCGGCAGTGCCGGCGGCGGTGCTCTTGGTGCCAAGGTTGTCGCGCATCTTGGCGCGCATCTCGCTCACTTCCTGGCGCAGTTTGTCCAGCTCGCGCGGCTTGCCCAGCACCCGGGCGCGCACGTCCTCGAACGCCGCCGCGACCTGCTTGCAGCCCACCAGCACTCGCGCCCGCACCAGAGCCTGGTGCTCCCAGGTCCAGGCCTCGCCCTGCTGGTAGCGCTCGAACGCACCCACGGAACTGACCAGCAGCCCCGAGGCGCCGGAAGGACGCAGGCGCATGTCCACGTCATAGAGCTGACCGGAGTTGGTCTGGGTAGTCAGCATATGAATGATGCGTTGGCCCAACCGGGTGAAGAATTGCGCGCCGTCGATGGGTTTGGCGCCGTCGGTTTCGCCCTGGGGATCGCCATCGTGGATGAACACCAGGTCCAGGTCCGAGCCATGCCCCAGCTCGATGCCGCCGACCTTGCCGTAGCCGACGATGATGAAACCCGGATCGCACAGGCTGCCATCGCTGCGCTTGGGCTGGCCGTGACGGGCCACCGTCTGGCGCCAGGCCAGGGCCAGCACCTGATCGAGGATCGCCTCGGCCAGCCAGGTCAGGTAGTCGCTGACTTTCATCAGGGGCAGGTTGCCGGTGATCTCCGAGGCGGCTACCCGCAGACTGTGGGCCAGCTTGAAGTGACGCAAAGCCTCCATTTGCTGCTCCAGATCGTCCTCGGGAATGCGCGTCAGGCGCTCGCGCAGCTCGCAGGCCAACTCCGGCGCCAGGGGCGGGCTGAACAGCCGGCCTTCATTGAGCAGTTCGTCGAGCAGCAACGGGTAGCGGGCAATCTGTTCGGCGATCCACGGGCTAGCCGCGCACAGCGTCAGCAACCGGCGCAAAGCACCTGGGTTCTCGGTCAGCAGCACCAGGTAGGCCGAACGTCGCGCCACCGCCTCGACCAGCGGCAACACGCGCTCCAGGACCAGGTCCGGGTCATCGTGCTCCACAGCCTGGGCGAGCAGGCGCGGAATGAAGGCGTCCAGGCGCTCGCGACCGATACGCTGCATGGAGCGCAGCGACGGACTGGAGCGCAGCAACGCCAGGCGACGCAAGGCCTCGGCGGGCTGCTTGAAGCCGGCTTCCTCCAACTGACGGCAGGCGGCCTCTTCATCCTGGGCCTGCTCCCACAGCGGCGACCATTCGCCACCGACGACCAGCTCGCCCTCGCCTTCCTCGTCGTCGGGGTCGGCGATCACCTGGCGGAAATGCCAGTCGATCCGGCCACGCCAGTGCATGAGCTGGTCATGGAAGCTCTGCCAGTCGGCAAAGCCCAGGATAAACGCCACGCGCTCGCGATCCTTTTCGTCCTCCGGCAACATCTGGGTCTGGCGGTCGGCGATGGCCTGGATCGCATGCTCGGTATAACGCAGGAACTCATAGCCCTCACGCAACTCGGCCACCACCGCCGGCGGCAGGTAGCCCTGGCCTTCGAGGGTCGCCAGCACCTTGAGCAGTGGCCGCTGCTGCAGGCTCAGGTCGCGCCCGCCGTGGATCAACTGGAACGCCTGGGCGATGAACTCCACTTCGCGGATACCGCCCGCGCCGAGCTTGATGTTCTCCGACATGCCCTTGCGCCGCACTTCCTGCTGGATCAGCTGCTTCATGGTGCGCAGCGCCTCGATGGCCGAGAAATCCAGGTAACGCCGGTAGACGAACGGGCGCAGCATATTCTGCAGCTGGGCGCCGGCCACCTGGTCGCCGGCCACGACCCGTGCCTTGATCATGGCGTAGCGTTCCCAATCACGGCCTTGGTCCTGGTAGTACTGCTCCAGGGCATTGAACGACAACGTCAGGGCACCGGCCGAGCCGTAGGGGCGCAGGCGCATGTCGACACGGAACACGAAACCATCGACGGTCACTGGATCCAGCGCCTTGATCAGACGCTGGCCCAGACGGGTGAAGAACTCCTGGTTGTCCAGCGAGCGCTTGACCCCTTCGGTCTCGCCGCCCTCGGGAAAGGCGAAGATCAGATCGATGTCCGAAGACAGGTTCAGCTCCACCGCGCCCAGCTTGCCCATGCCCAGCACCACCATGTGCTGCGCCTGGCCGCTGCGGTTGCCCATGGGCGTACCGAACTGCTGGCAATGGCGCGGATACAACCATTGGTAGGCCTGGTCGATGGAGGCGTCGGCCAGGTCGGAAAGGTCGCGGCAGGTTTCTTCCAGCGCGGCCCGGCGGGTGATGTCGCGCCAAATGATGCGCACCTGCTGGCGGTTGCGCTCGCGACGCAGGTTGCGCGCAAGCTCCTCCTCGCTCTGCGCCGCTTCGGCGGCGGCAGCGATGCGCGCGCGCAGCTCGCCAGGGGCGAAAGGCCGCTCCAGTTCACCGCTGGCCTGCAGCGTAAAGAGCATGGCCGGCTCGCGCAGGGCCACTTCCAAAACGAAGTCGCTGACTGCAGCCACTTGATCGAACGCATGGCGCTGGGCGG
The DNA here is from genome assembly GCF_033173945.1 of Pseudomonas sp. HTZ2. Classification (NCBI taxonomy): domain Bacteria; kingdom Pseudomonadati; phylum Pseudomonadota; class Gammaproteobacteria; order Pseudomonadales; family Pseudomonadaceae; genus Pseudomonas; species Pseudomonas sp. HTZ2. The sequence goes on from NZ_CP137332.1 coordinate 108,781, forward strand.
AGCTCCAGGCATCGAAGTCCAGACCCTCGATACCCGCGATGGCCTCACGCAGGGATTGTTGGTTACGGACGACCAGCGGTTGCAGGACGGCGGGCAGATCGAGCGGCAAAGGCAGGCGCATGGTCTATCCTTGATCGGCGTGAGTGGGAGGGGTAGAGGCGGCCGAGGTGATGCCGAATGACGGTTGGACTGTCATACAAAAGTTGGAAATAGCTGAAATAAACGAATCATTGGTAAAAAACATCAAGATTCACCCAATCAAAGCCCAGTCCAAACCTACGGGAACGTTTTTCCCCACAACCCGGCATGCGACAAAATGCCGCTTTTCTGTAGTTTTACTACTACCCCGGCTGTTCAAAAGCATGAAATGCCAAACCATTTGTAGTAAAACTACACGGCGCCGGATGACTGTCCGGCTAATCCAAGAATTCACGACGTCTGCCCAAAAGGCCAGTCGCAAACTCAGGCCCCCGATTCTGGTGGCCTTTCCGCCCTGGAGCAAGCCATGCAAGACCTCGATCCCGTCGAAACCCAGGAATGGCTGGATGCCTTGGAGTCGGTCCTCGACAAAGAAGGCGAAGACCGCGCTCACTACCTGATGACCCGTATGGGCGAGCTGGCCACCCGTAGTGGCTCTCAGCTGCCGTACGCAATCACCACGCCATACCGCAACACCATCCCCGTTACCCACGAAGCACGCATGCCTGGCGACCTGTTCATGGAACGCCGCATCCGCTCGATGGTACGTTGGAACGCCCTGGCCATGGTCATGCGTACCAACCTGCGGGACTCGGACCTGGGCGGCCACATCTCGAGCTTCGCCTCCAGCGCCACCCTGTACGACATCGGCTTCAACTACTTCTTCCAGGCTCCTACCGAGGAGCACGGTGGCGACCTGATCTTCTTCCAGGGCCACGCCTCCCCAGGCATCTATGCCCGCGCCTTCCTCGAAGGTCGCATCACTGAAGACCAGATGAACAACTTCCGTCAGGAAGTGGACGGCAAGGGCCTGTCCTCCTACCCGCACCCATGGCTGATGCCTGACTTCTGGCAGTTCCCGACCGTTTCCATGGGTCTGGGTCCGATCCAGGCGATCTACCAGGCACGCTTCATGAAGTACCTGGAAGCCCGTGGCTTCATCCCGGCCGGTAAGCAGAAGGTCTGGTGCTTCATGGGCGACGGCGAGTGCGACGAGCCAGAATCCCTGGGCGCGATCGCCCTGGCTGGCCGCGAGAAGCTGGACAACCTGATCTTCGTCATCAACTGCAACCTGCAGCGCCTCGACGGCCCGGTCCGCGGCAACGGCAAGATCATCCAGGAACTCGAAGGCGTGTTCCGTGGCGGTGGCTGGAACGTCAACAAAGTCGTCTGGGGCCGCTTCTGGGATCCGCTGTTCGCCAAGGACACCAACGGTGCCCTGCAGCGCCGCATGGACGAAGTCATCGACGGCGAGTACCAGAACTACAAGGCCAAGGACGGTGCGTACGTCCGTGAGCACTTCTTCAACACCCCAGAACTCAAGGCCATGGTCGAAGACCTGTCCGACGACGAGATCTGGAAGCTCAACCGTGGCGGCCACGACCCGTACAAGGTCTATGCGGCCTACCACCAGGCGGTCAACCATCAAGGTCAGCCGACCGTCATCCTGGCCAAGACCATCAAGGGTTACGGTACCGGTGCCGGCGAAGCCAAGAACACCGCGCACAACACCAAGAAGGTCGACGTCGACAGCCTGCGTCACTTCCGTGACCGCTTCGACATCCCAGTCAAGGATGCCGACCTGGAAAACCTGCCGTTCTTCCGTCCGGAAGAAGGCAGCGCCGAAGCCAAGTACCTGGCCGAGCGCCGCGCAGCCCTGGGTGGCTTCGTACCGCAGCGCCGTGCAAAGAGCTTCAGCATCCCGACTCCGCCGCTGGAAACCCTGAAGGCGATCCTGGACGGTTCGGGCGACCGCGAAATCTCCACCACCATGGCCTTCGTGCGTATCCTGGCGCAGCTGGTCAAGGACAAGGAGATCGGTCAGCGCATCGTTCCGATCATCCCGGACGAAGCCCGTACCTTCGGTATGGAAGGCATGTTCCGCCAGCTTGGCATCTACTCGTCCGTGGGCCAGCTCTACGAGCCGGTCGACAAGGACCAGGTGATGTTCTACCGCGAGGACAAGAAGGGCCAGATCCTCGAGGAAGGCATCAACGAAGCCGGCGCCATGTCGTCGTTCATCGCCGCCGGTACCTCGTACAGCAACCACAACCAGCCGATGCTGCCGTTCTACATCTTCTATTCGATGTTCGGCTTCCAGCGTATCGGTGACCTGGCATGGGCCGCTGGCGACAGCCGCACCCGTGGCTTCCTGATCGGCGGTACCGCCGGCCGTACTACCCTCAACGGTGAAGGCCTGCAGCACGAAGACGGTCACAGCCACCTGATGGCTGCCACCATCCCGAACTGCCGCACCTATGATCCGACCTACGGCTACGAGCTGGCGGTGATCATCCAGGACGGCATGAAGAAGATGACCGAAGAGCAACAGGACGTCTTCTACTACATCACCGTGATGAACGAAGCCTACACCCAGCCTGCCATTCCGGCCGGCGCCGAGGAAGGCATCATCAAGGGCATGTACCTGCTCGAGGAAGACACCCGCGAGGCCGCGCACCACGTGCAGTTGCTGGGTTCGGGCACCATCCTGCGCGAAGTCCGCGAAGCGGCCAAGATCCTGCGCGAGGAATACAACGTCGGCGCCGACGTCTGGAGCGTCACCAGCTTCAACGAACTGCGCCGTGACGGCCTGGCCGTGGAACGCGCCAACCGCCTCAAGCCTGGCCAGAAGCCACAGCAGACCTACGTCGAGCAGTGCTTGGCCGGCCGCAAAGGCCCGGTTGTAGCGTCCACCGACTACATGAAGCTCTTCGCCGAACAGATCCGTCAGTGGGTCCCGAGCAAGGAGTACAAGGTCCTGGGTACCGATGGCTTCGGTCGCAGCGACAGCCGCAAGAAGCTGCGTCACTTCTTCGAAGTCGACCGTCACTTCGTCGTGCTGGCTGCCCTGGAAGCCCTTGCTGACCGTGGCGAGATCGAACCGAAGGTGGTGGCCGACGCCATCGTCAAGTTCGGCATCGATCCGGACAAGCGCAACCCACTGGACTGCTGAGGAGTATTTTTAAGTGAGCGAACTCATTCGCGTACCTGACATCGGCAGCGGTGAAGGTGAAATCATCGAGCTGTTCGTCAAGGTCGGTGACCGTATCGAGGCTGACCAGAGCCTGCTGACCCTGGAGTCCGACAAGGCCTCCATGGAGATCCCAGCACCCAAGGCCGGCGTGATCAAGGAACTGAAAGTCAAGCTGGGTGATCGCCTGAAAGAAGGCGACGAGCTGATGGTCCTGGAAGTCGAGGGTGCCGCTGCGGCGCCCGAGGCTCCGGCCGCTGCCCCCCCGGCTGCCGCAGAGCAACCGGCTGCCGCACCTGCGCCAGCCGCCACCCCTGCCCCGGCTGCTGCGCCTGCTGCGCCTGCTGCCGCCAGCGTGCAGGACATCCATGTGCCGGATATCGGCTCGTCGGGCAAGGCCAAGATCATCGAAGTACTGGTCAAGGCCGGCGACACCGTCGAAGCCGACCAGTCGCTGATCACCCTGGAGTCCGACAAGGCCTCCATGGAGATCCCATCCCCCGCCGCTGGCGTGGTGAAGGAAGTGATCGCCAAGCTGGACGACGAAGTCGGCACCGGTGACCTGATCCTGAAGCTGGAAGTCGCGGGCGCCGCCCCGGCTGCCGCTCCAGCCGCTGCCGCACCGGCCCCTGCCAAGGCCGAGTCGGCGCCAGCCGCCGCGCCTGCTGCAGCGCCAGCTGCGGCTGCTGCACCGGCTCCGGTCGCCACCGCGCCGGCTGCTGGCAGCAACGCCAAGGTCCATGCTGGTCCTGCCGTGCGTCTGCTGGCCCGTGAGTTCGGCGTCGACCTGGGCGCGGTCGCCGCGACCGGTCCGCACGGCCGTATCCTGAAAGAAGACGTGCAGGTCTACGTCAAGGCCATGATGCAGAAAGCCAAGGAAGCTCCAGCCGCTGGCGCGACCGGTGGTGCAGGCATCCCGCCGATTCCGGCTGTGGACTTCAGCAAGTTCGGTGAAGTGGAAGAAGTCGCCCTGACCCGCCTGATGCAGGTCGGTGCCGCCAACCTGCACCGCAGCTGGCTGAACGTGCCGCACGTCACCCAGTTCGACTCCGCCGACATCACTGAGCTGGAAGCCTTCCGCGTTGCGCAGAAGGCCGTGGCCGAGAAGGCTGGCGTGAAGCTGACCGTCCTGCCGCTGCTGCTCAAGGCCTGCGCCTTCCTGCTCAAGGAACTGCCGGACTTCAACAGCTCGCTGGCACCCAGCGGCAAGGCGATCATCCGCAAGAAGTACGTGCACATCGGCTTCGCCGTGGACACTCCGGACGGCCTGCTGGTCCCTGTGATCAAGAACGTCGACCAGAAGAGCCTGCTGCAACTGGCTGCCGAAGCCGCGGCGCTGGCCGAGAAGGCCCGCACCAAGAAACTGTCTTCCGACGAAATGCAGGGCGCCTGCTTCACCATCTCCAGCCTCGGCCACATTGGCGGCACCGGCTTCACGCCGATCGTCAACGCGCCTGAGGTGGCGATCTTGGGTGTCTCCAAGGCCACCATGCAGCCGGTCTGGGATGGCAAGGCGTTCCAGCCCAAGCTGATGCTGCCGCTGTCGCTGTCCTACGATCACCGTGTGATCAACGGCGCCGCCGCCGCGCGCTTCACCAAGCGTCTGGGCGACGTGCTGGCGGACATCCGCACCATGCTGCTGTAACGCAGCCCCTTGCCTCACCCTCCAAGGGGTGAGGCAAGCCTGTTTCGAGCTGCCACGCTCGTACCTCAACCCCGCCACTCTGGCGGGGCTTTTTTTGCCTGATGCCAAAGACGCGAATACGCCGTCAAACTCGCAACCCTTCGCAGGCGAACCCGTTCCCACCACCCCTTCTGGCCTTCAGATTTCCGTACAACCGCCGACAAGCTGTACATAGCTTCCCGCATGGCCGCTTGCCAGCCCTCGGGACATGATGCAACCTTGCCCTAGGCACCGCCGCATAGCTCGTGGCCCGCCGCGCCAACCGCCCTTTCAAGCGAGTCTTCGATGAAAAGCCAACCCGATGCCGCCAGCCGAGTGGCGGCCGAGGTCGTCACGCAGCTCCCCGTGCCTTCACGGCTCGGTATGCTGCGTTTCGAACGGCTCAACGAAGCCAGCTGGGCGATGCTCTATCTGGATCCTGCCTGCGAGCGCCAGTTCGGCCTGCCTGCCGCCGACCTCTGCGCCCTGATCGGCTCACCCTATGCCAGCCTCATGGAGCCAGAGGCGCGCTACAGGCTGCATGACGAGATCCAGCTGCAACTGGCACAGCGTAACCACTACCGGATCCGCTACACCCTGCACACCAGCGGCGCAGCCTTGCGCTTGCTGGAGATCGGCGAAGCCTACCGCCAGCACAATCGCCAGCTGTTGCGCGGCTATCTCATGGTGCTCGATGATCAGCAGGACCAGGAGCCAGAGCTTGGCGAGGACGATCTGGAGTCTCGCAACAGCCGTCTGCAACTGGCCTTGCAGCTCAACCAGCGCGCCCAGCAGGAGCAGCTGCTGCACCTTGAGCGTGTGCGCGCCCAGCAGGACCTTATCCTGCGCCTGGCCCGGCAGCGCTACAGCGCTGAAAACTCCTTGCAGGAGGCGGCCGAGCTGATCACCCGCAGTGCCTGCGAAATCTACAAGGTCGATTGCGCCAGCCTCTGGCATCTGCAGGATCAGCATCTGGAACCGATCAGTGCCTGGCACAGCCTGGATCAGCGTCACTACCTGCCCCAGCCCATCGATGCCAGCTGTTTCCCGGACTACCTCGATGCCCTGCACGCCAGCCGCGCCATCGATGCCCATAACGCCGGCCAGGACCCTCGCACCCGCGACATGGCCGAGACCCTGTACGCAGCGACCAACAATGCCATGCTCGACGCCAGCATTCGCGTCGATGGCCAGGTCGTTGGCGTGCTGTGCCTGGAACAGATCGGCAAGGCCCGTGCCTGGCAGGCCGACGAAATCGCCTTCGCCGGGGAACTGGCCGACCAGGTCGCCCAGGTGATCACCAACCACAATCGACGCACGGCGGCCAGTGCCCTGCACCTGTTCCAGCGGGCCGTGGAGCAGAGCGCCAGTGCCTTCTTGCTGGTCAACCGCGACGGCGTGGTGGAATACGTCAACCCAAGCTTCACCGCCATCACCCAGTACAGCACCGATGAAGTGCAGGGGCGCCATCTGGCAGAACTGCCTGCGCTGGAGAACCTGAGCGAGCTGCTGTTCCACTCGCCCTCGAGCCTGGCCATGGGCAACAGCTGGCAAGGCGAGTTCAAGAGCCGACGCAAGAGCCTGGAACCCTACTGGGGCCAGTTGTCGATTTCCAAGGTCTTTGGCGACAACCGCGAGCTGACGCACTACATCGGCATCTACGAAGACATCACCCAAAGCAAGCTGGCCCAACAGCGCATCGAACGCCTGGCCTACACGGACAACCTGACCAACCTGGGCAACCGTCCCTCGTTCATCCGCAACCTCGATGAGCGCTTCGAACACATCGGCGACCGGCCCCTGTGCCTGCTGCTGGTGGACATCGATAACTTCAAGCGGATCAACGACAGCCTCGGCCATCAGACCGGCGACAAGCTTCTGGTCAGCCTGGCCCGGCGCCTGCGCAACAGCCTGGGCAGCAGCGATATCCTGGCGCGTTTTGCCAGTAACGAATTCGCCGTGCTGCTCGACGATGCGAGCCTGGAGACCGGCCAGCAAGTGGCCCAGCAACTGCTGCACACCCTCGACAAACCCATGTTCGTCGACAACCAGCTGATCAACGTCACCGCCTCGGTGGGCCTGGCTTGTGCCCCCCTGCACGGCAGCGACCCGCAAAGCCTGATGAAGAACGCAGGCCTTGCCCTGCACAAGGCCAAAGCCAACGGCAAGCACCAGGTCCAGGTTTTCACCGAAGTGCTCAATGCCGAGGCCAGTTACAAGCTGTTTGTGGAGAACAACCTGCGCCGCGCCCTGACCCAGAACGAGCTGGAGGTGTTCTACCAGCCCAAGCTGTGCCTGCGCAGTGGCCGCCTGCTGGGCCTGGAGGCCCTGCTGCGCTGGAACCATCCCGAAAAAGGCATGATCCGCCCCGATCAGTTCATTAGCGTCGCCGAGGAAACCGGGCTGATCATCCCGATCGGTAAATGGGTCGTGCGCCAGGCTTGCCGCATGAGCCAGCACTTGAGCCAGGTCGGCCTAGGCGACCTGCACGTGGCCATCAATCTGTCGCCCAAGCAGTTCTCCGACCCCGAGCTGGTGGCCTCGATCGACACCATCCTCAAGGAAGAAGCCCTGCCACCGCACCTGCTGGAGCTGGAACTGACCGAGGGCCTGTTGCTGGAAGCGACCGTCGATACCCACCGCCAGCTCGACGAGCTCAAGGCCCTCGGCTTGATCCTGGCCATGGACGACTTCGGCACCGGCTATTCATCGCTGAGCTACCTGAAGAAGTTTCCGATCGACATCATCAAGATCGACCGCAGCTTCATCAACGAGATCCCCGACAACCAGGACGATATGGAAATCACCTCGGCGGTGGTGGCGATGGCTCACAACCTCAAGCTCAAGGTGGTTGCCGAAGGCATCGAGACCGCCGAGCAGTTGGCTTTCCTGCGGCGGCATCGCTGCGATGTCGGCCAAGGCTACCTGTTCGACAAGCCGATTCCGGGGCGCGAGCTGGCCGAGCGGCTCAAGCGATATCCACGTGGCCCGGTGGCCTGACAGCGACGCCAAGCTCGGGCACTATAAGCCCCATTCGAGACATTTCACGGTGCGCCCACTTCCGTAGGCACGACGCTGCTGATGGGAGCGGGTTTACCCGCGAAGCGGTCAACACTCATCCACCTGACATACAGAGGAACGGCCATGGTCCTGCGTTCGGAAATCCTGGTGAACAAAAACGTCATGCCTACCGCGGAACAGGCGCTGCCTGGTCGCGACACCCCGATGCCCCTGCCCGAGTTCCACTACGTGTTCAAGGACACGCCGCTGCTGGGCCCCTTCTTCGAGGGCAGCATCGATTTCGCCATCTTCGGCCTGGGCTGCTTCTGGGGCGCCGAACGGCGTTTCTGGCAGCGCGAAGGCGTGGTCAGCACCGTGGTCGGCTATGCCGGCGGCTTCACCCCCAACCCGACCTACGAAGAAGTCTGCTCGGGCCTGACCGGCCACACCGAAGTGGTGCTGGTGGTGTTCGACAAGGACAAAGTGAGCTATCGCGAGCTGCTGGCGATGTTCTGGGAACTGCACAACCCGACCCAAGGCATGCGCCAGGGCAACGACATCGGCACCCAGTACCGCTCGGCCATCTACTGCACCAGCCCCGAGCAACTGGAACAGGCCAAGGCCAGCCGTGACGCCTTCCAGGCCGAGCTGACCAAGGCAGGTTTCGGCGAGATCACCACCGAGATCGACCAGGCACCGACCGTGTACTTCGCCGAGGCCTACCACCAGCAGTACCTGGCCAAGAACCCCGACGGTTACTGCGGCATCGCCGGCACCGGCGTCTGCCTGCCTCCCAGCTTGCAAGGCAAATGAGGTCTGGCCATGACGACCATGACCCTGTTCCACTCGCTGCTCTCGCCGTTCGTCCGTAAGGTAATGGTCGTGCTGCACGAGACCGGTCAGCTCGACCGCGTGACCTTGCAAGCCGTCAACGTCAGCCCTGTCAATGGCAATGACCAGCTCAACCAAGACAACCCGATCGGCAAAATCCCGGCGCTGCGCCTGGAAGACGGCACGGTATTGCACGACAGCCGGGTGATCTGCGAGTACCTCGACCTGCAGCACGTCGGCAACCCGCTGATCCCCCGCGAAGGCTCTGCCCGCTGGCGGCGCCTGACCCTGGCGTCCCAGGCCGATGCGATCATGGATGCAGCGGTCTCGACCCGTTACGAGACCTTCCTGCGCCCAGAAGACAAACGCTGGGACGGCTGGGTCCAGGCCCAAGGCGAGAAGATCCGCCGCAGCCTGGCCAACCTGGAGCAGGCACACTTGGCGGAGCTCGCCTCGACCTTCGACATCGCCGCCATCGGCGTGGCCTGTGCACTGGGCTACCTGGACCTGCGCCAGCCGCAGTTCGGCTGGCGTGAGCAGCAGCCCGGCCTTGCCACGTGGTATGCCGACGTGACCAAGCGGCCGTCGATGGCTGCAACGGCTCCGGTGATCTGACGGACCTGTCCGCAGATGAACCCACGCCCACTAGGATCCAGCCCTGTGGGCGTGGGTTTTCCCGCGAAAGCCTCATCCCGGTGCCACTGAACAAGCATCCCGATCCGATAGGCCAACCACCGCCCCGCTTCCCGATCCTCTCTCATGCCGCCCTCCCCACCCGCGCCCAGTCCAGGCGACGGGTCAGCACCATGAACACGCCAAGCAGGCCAAAGCACAGCAGCGAGCCCATCAGCAGCGCATAGTCTTCGGCACTGAGCAGGCCGAAGAGCAGTCCATACAGCCCACTCAGCCCCGCCGCAAAGCCGATCCCCCGCCTCATGCTGCCCAGCACATGGCTCAGGTAGAAGCCAATCAGCAGCACGCACGCCGAGGCCGACAACCCATAGGCCAGGCCAAAGCCCAGGTGTTCGGCCAACGACAGCAGCAACAAATAGAACAAGGCCAGCGCCACCCCCACCAGCATGTACTGCATAGGGTGCACGCGAAGGTTCTTCAGTACCTCGAACAAGAAGAAACCCGCGAAGGTCAAGGCGATGAACAACAGCGCGTACTTGATCGCCCGCTCACTCTTGAGGTACTGGTCCACCGGGTCGACGAAACTCACGCCAAAGGCGCGCGCATTGAAATCCGTGCACTGACCCTGGCCGGTACATTGGCGCAGCGCATCCTCGAGGTTGGTGGCGAAGAACGAGGTCTGCCAATGGGCCTTGAAGCCTTGATCGTGTATTTCTCGACGGCTGGGCAGGTAATTGCCGACAAAGCTTGGGTGCGGCCAGTTGGCGCGCATGTCCACCCTGCTGCTGCGCCCCACCGGCACGACATGCAACTGGCCAGTCCCCTGCAAGGCCAGATCGAAGCCATAGGTGAACTCACGGGCCTGGCCATCCTCGAGCATCGGCAAGGCGACATGCACGCCCCCGCCCAGCCAATCCAGGCCAGTGCCGGGCTCGAACGGCAATCGCTGGTCATCCAACGTCAGTGCCAGGGCGTTCTCGATGCCGCGAATGTCACTGATGCCCACCACCAGATAGGGCCTGTCGAAGCGGTAGTCCTCCCAGTCCTTCTCGATACCCCAGCGCGCCGGGACCTTGAAACGTCCGCTCACCCTGCTCTTGGCGTGGAACAACCGGGCCTGGTAGATGCCCCGAGCGCGCAGTTCGGTATCGATATCGGTGTCTACGTGGAAGGTTTCAGGCAGGAAGAACAGTTGGCCATTGAGCATGATCGTCTGCTCGACGCTCTGGCCGTTCTTCTCGATCCAGCGCCGCTCATACTTGCGGTAGGGCACCACCAGCAGCGGGCCGCTGATCTGCTGGCTGAAGCTTGAGCTTTGGGCGATGTCCTGCAGCACGCTATCGCGCAAGGCCTGTCGTTCACCGATCAGGCCACCGATCATCAACAGCGGAATCAACAACAGCAGCATCAGCAGGGCAATCATGCCGAGCTTGAAACTCAAGGTTTTGGTCATGGGCTAGGGCTCCGTTTGCGATGGGCGCAGTGTGGAACCACTGCGTGGAGCCTTTGTGAAGTGCGTGTGGAGATTGGGTGGTGTTTTCAGCAACACCTGTGCTCGCGAAGGGGCTGGGCTGAAGACCGTCGGCTCAATTCACACGTCGCGCCGGCAACCACAACCGCACGCGCACCCCGCCCTCGACGTTCTCCACGGCCAACGCGCCGCCATGCAGCTGCATCACCTCCGCCACGAAGTTAAGCCCCAGCCCCGTGCTCTTGCGCCCGCTGCCTGGCCGTGGCAGTGAATAGAAGCGCTCGCTGACCCGCCCGATGGCGTAATCCGGGATCGGCTCGCCCTGGTTGAACACACTCAGCGCCACCCGCTCGCCGTCGCGTTCCAGCTCGAACAGCAACGCTCCGCCTGCCGGCGAGAAATCCAGCGCATTGTCCAGCAGGTTGGCCAGCGCCTGGCGCATCAGGAAAGGATCACACAGCAACCTCAGCTCCACCGGCACCCGCTGGCGAACCTGCAAGCTCGCGCCTTCAATGCGCGCCGCATGGCTCAACAGCAACTCATCGATCAGCGCCGCCAGGGCGACATACTGTTCGTCTTCCAATGCCTGCATCTGCTCGACCCTCGCCAGGTTGAGCAAGCGCTCGATCATCTGTTGCAAGCGCCCGCTCTCGCGCTCGATGTTGCTGGCAAAACGCATCCGCAGGTCTTGCGGCATATCGCCCTGAAGCAGCTCAGAGGCTCCACGGATCGCCGCCAGCGGGCTCTTGAGTTCATGGGTCAGGGTGTGCACGTAGCGCTCGACATAGGCCTTGCCTTCGAGCTGGGTCCGCATGCGCTCTACCGCTGTGGCCAACTGCCCCAACTCGCCCCCTTTGTAGTGGGGCAAGGCTGCGCGCTGGCCCTCGCTGACGGCCTGGGCATAGCGCGTCAGCCGACGCAGCGAGCGCGCCAGCCACCACGACAGCGCCGCCCCCACCAACAGGCCAAGGCCGATCAGGCCCAGGCCCAGATTCAGCAGCCGCTGCTCGGCGCGGTCGATGTAGGGTTGCAGCGAGCTGTTGGGCTTGGCCACCGTCACCACGCCGATGATCCGGCCCTGGTCGAGGATCGGAGCCGCCACGTGCATCACCGAGGTGGTTTCGTCAGCCGGATCGCTGCGCGTGGAGCGCGCGCCATACTGGCCGCGCAGGGTGAGGTAGACATCGTTCCAGCGAGAGTAGTCCTTGCCCACGTCCTGGCCGCTGGAGTCCAGCAGCACGGTCCCTTGGGCGTCGGTGACATAGATGCGGTGGCTGATCTGGTTCTTCGCCAGCCCCCAGATCTGCGCGCCTGGACGGCGCTCGCCGTAAGAGGCCAATACCTGAGGCAGCCGGCTTTGGCTCAGAGTGCCGGCTTTGACGTCGTCATGGAGAATTTCCGCGAGCAGGTTGGCAGTGTCCACGAGGGTCTCCTCGGAGGACTGGCGCACGACCGGGCGGATCTGTTCGCGCACGGTGCTGAGCAGGAAGTAACCAGACAACCCGACGAACAGGAAATACACCAGGAAGATGCGGATGCCCAGGCGCATCAGGCGTGATCCGGGCTATAGCTGTAACCCAGGCCACGATGGGTCTGGATGGGCTCGGCATCAGCAGCGACCTGGCGCAGCTTGGCACGCAGGCTCTTGATATGACTGTCGATGGTACGTTCGTAGCCGGCATCGGAGGCTACACCCACCGCATCGAGCAGTTGCTCGCGGCTGAACACCCGCCGGGGTTGCTCCAGCAAACATTGCAACAGACGAAATTCATGACGGGTCAGGGCCAGCGGCTGGGCGTGGTAGCTGATCTGCATGCGCAAGGTGTCGAGCTGGAACACCGTGGCCTGGGCCGAAGCTTGGGCCTGGGGCACCATGCGCTTGAGGATCGCCCTGACGCGCGCGGCCACTTCCCGCGGGCTGAACGGCTTGACCACGTAATCGTCGGCGCCGATTTCGAGCCCCACCACCCGGTCGATTTCGGCATCGCGGGCACTGAGGAACATCACCGGTACGTCGCTGAAACGGCGCAACTGCCGACAGGTTTCGAAACCGCTGATGTCAGGCAGGCCGATGTCGAGAATCACCAGGTCCGCAGGATGCAGACGCTGCTGCTCGAGGGCTGCGCTACCGAGCGTTACCCAGTCGGTGCTGTGGCCATCGGCCTGCAAGGCATAGACCAACGTATCGGCAATGGCGGATTCGTCTTCGACGATGAGAATGTGGGGCATGGCGTCCGGCCTTGCGTGGACAAATGCTGGACTTGTAGGTGATCAGCAGGCATCACGCAACCCCTGTGGGGGCATTGGGCCAAGTGCGGACCGCTTCATGGGTCACCCCGCGCCCACAGGGTTCATTGCCAGCCCAGTGGGAGCGGGTTCCCAACACCGGCAATGCCGGTGCATACGTCTGAACTAGCAGTCCGGCTTGCCGGCAGTGAACTTCTTGGCCGGGTTCACCGCCGCCTTGAACTCTTTCAGGGCCTTGGAGCCGATCAGCAGTGGGTAGTTGAAGTGGCTGCGGTCGACCAAGTTGACCTCCACCGTACGTTTGACGTCACCCAGGCACAGCTCCAAATCGATCACTGGACGCTTGGAGACTTCCGGGACGTCCCCTTCTTCGTCCTCGTCTACGCGGTTCTTGATCTTGCTGATGCGCGACAGCTCATGTTCGTAGACCTTGCCGTCGGCGTTCTTGGTCGCCAGACGGAAACGCACCCACTCATTGCCATCGCGGGTGAACAGCTCGATGTCCTTGGCCGACAGCGAGGCGGTGTAGGCACCGGTGTCCATCTTGGCCTTGAGGGTTTCGCCAAGCTCCGGCAGGGCAATGTTCTCGTAGCGGCCATACAGGGTTGGCTCGGCGGCCATGACCGGAAGGGCGAGGATCGACAGCAGGGCAAGCAGTGATTTCACAGGTTAGGCTTCCTTGAGGTGGGACAGCACTTAGACTACCCGGGCACGATAGGTTCGTTGTCAAAGCTTATCCAACACAATGTGAAACATTTGTCCCAGTAATTGGCCAATGCGCATTTGGCGAAGGCCGGTGCCCCACTTATCATTGCCAACCGTTTTTATCCCACAACAAGAGTCTCTTTATGCGTCGCCTGCTCACCGGCATCCTCACCACTGTCCTGCTGCTGCTCAACACCCTGGTGTTGATCTGCCCGCTGATGGTGTTCGCCCTGCTCAAACTGGTGCTGCCGGGGCGTGGCCGCGACTATGCCTCTTGGGCGGTGATGTGGATCGCCGAGACCTGGTCGGAAATCGACAAGGCGATCTTCGCCCTGTGCATCCCGACCCGTTGGGACATCCGCGGCATCGAGAAGCTGCGCCAGGACACCTCCTACCTGTGCGTGAGCAACCACCAGAGCTGGGTGGACATCCCGGCCCTGATCGAGAGCCTCAACCGCCGGGTGCCGTTCTTCAAGTTCTTCCTCAAGAAAGAGCTGATCTGGGTTCCGCTGCTGGGCCTGGCCTGGTGGGCGCTGGACTACCCCTTCATGAAGCGCTACAGCAAGGCTTTCCTGGACAAGCACCCGGAGCTCAAGGGCAAGGACCTGGAGATCACCAAGGCAGCCTGCGAGCTGTTCAAGCGCCAACCGGTGACCGTGGTCAACTACCTCGAAGGCACGCGCTTCAGCGAGGCCAAACGTCAGGCCCAGCAATCGCCCTACCAGCATCTGCTCAAGCCCAAGGCAGGTGGCGTGGCGTTCGTACTGGCCGCGCTGGGCGAGCAGCTCGACGCCCTGCTGGACGTCACCATCGTCTATCCCGGCAACAGGGCGCCGGGGTTCTGGGACCTGCTCAGCGGCAACATCAGCCGGGTGATCATCGACATCCGCGTGCGTGAACTGGACCCGGCGCTGTGCGCGGGTGATTACGAGAACGATCCGGCATTCCGCCAGACCGTGCAGGCTTGGGTGAACCAGCTGTGGGTCGAAAAGGACCAGCGCATCGAGCAGTTGCGCGCCGAAATGCGCTAAGAGGTGCGTGGCCTGGGCGGCTCTTGCAGAAGAGCAAGCCCGCGCCTACCGTGGGCTGTACACAATAAGATGCCGATTAAAATCCAGATTTATAATCGACATTAGCAACTCTTTGTTTGTCTTCACCTACCCAGGTGGATAAAAATCGATCAACGCACAACTACAAAAATGCTTGGATCGATCGATGGCCAAACAACCTCGCCCCGCTGCCGAGGCAGCTCCCGCCCAACTTCGCCGCGTCCTCGGGCTGCCCGCCCTGGTGTTCTTCGGCCTGGTGTACATGGTCCCGTTGACCATCTTCACCACCTACGGAATCGTCACCGAGATCACCGGGGGCCGCACCGCTGGCGCCTATCTGGTGACCCTGCTGGCAATGCTGTTCACCGCCACGTCCTACAGTTTCATGGTCAAGCGCTTCCCGGTGGCAGGCTCGGCCTACTCCTACACCAACTTGGCGTTCGGCCCCAACGTGGGCTTCCTGGCCGGCTGGTCGCTGCTGCTCGACTACCTGTTCATCCCGATGATCAATTACCTGCTCATCGGCCTGTTCTTGAACATCGCCTTCCCGGCCATTCCGGCCTGGACCATCGTCCTGGCCTCGATCGCCCTGGTGACCGTGCTCAACGTGGTCGGCATCCATTCGGTGGCCAAGGCCAGCAACTTGATCGTCGGCGCGCAGATCGTCTTCATCGGGGTGTTCGTGGCCTTGTCCTACCAGTCGCTGGCAGGCCAGCCGGTTGACCTGCTCTCGCCGCTGCTGGGCGATGGCAGCCAGCCAGGCTTCGGTCACCTGATGGCCGGTGCAGCAGTGCTGTGCCTATCGTTCCTGGGCTTCGATGCGGTCTCGACGCTGGCCGAGGAAACCCGTGACGCCCGCCGCGACGTACCCCGCGCAATCATCCTCACCACCCTTGGCGCCGGCCTGCTGTTCACCCTGCTGGCCTATATCAGCCAACTGGTGCTGCCAGGCAGCACGTTCGCCAATGCCGATGCCGCGGCCAACGAAGTGATGTTCAAGGCTGGCGGCCAGTTCCTGGCCAACTTCTTCACCGCAGCCTTCGTCGCCGGCAGCCTGGGTTCGGCCCTAGCGTCCCAGGCGGCGGTGTCGCGCATTCTCTACACCATGGGCCGCGACAAGGTGCTGCCACAGCGCACCTTCGGCCAGCTGTCGCCGCGCTTCGGCACCCCGGTGTTCGCCATCGTGCTGGTGTCGGCGTTCTCGCTGCTGGCCCTGGTGATCGACCTGACCACGTTGGCATCGCTGATCAGCTTCGGCGCCCTGGTGGCGTTCTCGGCCGTCAACCTGGCAGTGGTGCGCACCCACCTGATCAACGAGCGCACCCACCGCAACCTCAAGGGCCTGGCGTGCTATGGCGTGGTGCCGCTGGTCGGTCTGGGCCTGACCCTGTGGCTGTGGACCAGCCTGTCGGCGCTGACCTTGGTGATCGGCCTGTGCTGGTTCGCCCTGGGCCTGGCTTATCTGGCAGTGCTCACCTCCGGCTTCCGCCGCCCGATGCGCCTGGTGGATTTCTCCGAAGCGGCCTGATGCGCCACTGCCCTTTGGGGGAGCGGATCTTACCGGCGACAAGGTGGTGAATCGGCCGTCGTATTCGCGGGTAAACCCGCTCCCATAGGGCCGACGGTGACCTTATGGGAGCGGGTTCATCCACGAAGCAAACGCCTCGGTAGAGGGCACGGGCTCAGCCCGTGTACACCCATGAAGAAAGCTCAAACAGACGGAGCGGCCGCTGGCGCCGCAGGGGTCATCCACAGGCTTCCCAGATTCTGCAACAGCGACCCGGCAAGGCCCTGCTGGCCCAGGTACTGAAGGATCAGCGGGGCAAACTGGCCGATCATGTTCGTATCCATGCCCAGCAACCTGAAGGCGTTATCCAGGTCGCTGCGGTTCTCGACGTTGCCCAACGCATTGCTCAAAGGCGATGGGCTCTCGCTGCTCTTGCCGAGCAACTCACCCAGACCGCTCAGCCCACCCAGGGCGTTGGCACCGGAAAGCAGGTCCAGGCCGGGCACAGCCTGGGTCAGCTGGCCATAGTCGGCCTCGCTCAGGTTGTTGCGCGCCAGCCCCAGCATCGCACCGGCGCCGCCAATGGCCTGTTCAGGGGTGATCTTCAGCTCGCTACCCAAGGTATTGAGCAGGTTGGCCTGGCCCGCTGGAGCCTGTACCTGACCCTGTTGAGTTGAATTCTGGTTCTGCATCGCCGACACGGCATTGGCCGCATCGCTCAAATTGAAGGCGAACACCGGGCTTGCGGCCAGGGTCATCAGGGTTGCCAGGGTGAATGCTTTCATCGGGAGGGACCTCGTCGGCCGGGATGGCCGGGGAAACGAGGCATTGGACTGGAGCTGCAGGGGTTTGTTCCAGGCCGGTTATCGGCCTGCCAAGGCCTTGTGACTGAAGCCGCTTAAAGCACAACGCCCCCGCAGGGGCGTTGAGTCTGAAGGTTAAGCCGCGCCCCACATCTTGTGAGGGTCGATCACGAACTTCTTCGGTACGCCTGCATCGAACTCGCCGTAGCCTTGCGGCGCCTGGTCCAGGTTGATCACCTGCACGCCAACCACTTCGGCAATGTTGATACGGTCCCACATGATCGCCTGCATCAGCTGGCGGTTGTACTTCATGGTCGGGGTCTGGCCAGTGTGGAAGCTGTGCGATTTCGCCCAGCCCAGGCCGAAGCGGATGCTCAGTGCACCGATCTTGGCGGCGGCATCGACCGCGCCCGGGTCTTCGGTCACGTACAGGCCTGGAATACCGATGTTGCCGGCAACGCGGGTCACCTGCATCAGGGAGTTCAAGACGGTAGCCGGCGCCTCATGCTTGGCACCTTCATGGCCATGGCCACGGGCTTCGAAGCCGACGGCGTCGATGGCGCAGTCCACTTCCGGTTCACCGAGGATATCGACGATCTGCTCGTGCAACGGGGTGTCCTTGGACAGGTCGACCACTTCGAAGCCCTGGGCCTTGGCATGGGCCAGGCGAGCCGGGTTCAGGTCACCGACGATGACGCAGGCCGCGCCCAGCAGGCGCGCCGAGGCAGCGGCGGCCAAACCGACCGGGCCGGCACCAGCCACGTAGACGGTGCTGCCTGGGCCGACGCCGGCAGTCACGGCGCCGTGGTAACCGGTTGGCAGGATATCGGACAAGCAAGTCAGGTCACGGATCTTCGCCATGGCCTTGTCGCGATCGGGCAGTTTCAGCAAGTTGAAGTCAGCGTACGGCACCAGCACGTATTCGGCCTGGCCGCCGGTCCAGTCGCCCATGTCGACATAACCGTAGGCACCACCGGCGCGGGCCGGGTTGACGGTGAGGCAGACACCGGTGTGCATCTCTTTGCAGGAACGGCAACGACCGCAGGCGACGTTGAACGGAACGGATACCAGGTCGCCGATCTGCAGGCGTTCGACATCGCGGCCCTTCTCGACGATTTCACCCGTGATTTCGTGGCCGAGGACCAGGCCGACCTGGGCGGTGGTACGGCCACGGACCATGTGCTGGTCGGAGCCGCAGATGTTGGTGGAGACCACCTTCAGGATCACGCCGTGCTCGATTTTCTTGCCGCGTGGGTCCTGCATTTTGGGGTAGTCAATCTTCTGCACCTCGACCTTACCGGCACCGAGATACACCACTCCACGATTACCAGACATGCTCTTACCTCGCTTGATTTGTATTTATGCAGCGGTGGAAAGCGCCGCCTTCCGTGGGCGGCATGTGTTACTGGAATGCAGGGAATTGTGGGCCTGATACAACTTGTCGCAGTGACTGGAAGCGACAGAGGATTGCCTGTTAACGGCAGGTTAAAAAGGGTGAATCCATTCGCGGGTAAGCCCGCCCCCACACAAGGCTACGCAGAACCTGTGGGAGCGGGCTTACCCGCGAACAAGACAATGAGGACTGTCAGAGCACCACGGTGCGATTGGCGTTGAGGAACACCCGGCGCTCGATGTGGTACCCCACCGCCCGCGCCAGGGTCAGGCACTCGATGTCGCGCCCCTTGGCGATCAGGTCTTCAGGGTAGTGACTGTGGTCCACCACCTCCACGCCCTGGGCGATGATCGGGCCTTCGTCCAGGTCGTTGTTGATGTAGTGGGCCGTGGCGCCGACCATCTTCACGCCCTTGTTGTAGGCCTGGTGGTACGGTTTGGCGCCCTTGAAGCCGGGCAGCAAGGAGTGGTGGATGTTGATCGCCCAGCCGTCCAGGCGGCGGCACAGCTCAGGCGACAGCACCTGCATGTAGCGGGCGAGAATCACCAGCTCCGCGCCGGTCTCCTCGATCACCTGCAGCACCTTGCGCTCCTGGGCAGGTTTGTCCTTGGGGTCCAGGGCAAAGTGGTAGTAAGGGATTTTGTGCCACTGCGCCAGGGGCTCGAGGTCGGGGTGGTTGGACACCACCGCCACCACGTCCATGGCCAATTGGCCGATGCGCTGGCGATACAGCAGGTCGTTGAGGCAGTGGTCGGCCTTGGACACCATGATCACCACCTTGGGGCGGTGATTGGGCGCGGTCAGCTCGAAGGTCATGCCGAAGGCGTCACTGCGCTCGGCAAGGCCGGCCCGGAAGCCCGCCTCGTCGAAGTCGTCCGGCTGGCGGAACTCCACGCGAATGAAGAACCGCCCCGAGAGCCGGTCGTCGAAGGAGTGGTGCTCCGTGACGTAGCAGCGCTGCTCGTAGAGGTAACGCGTCACTACGTCGACGGTGCCGAGCATGCTCGGGCAGTCGGCAGTGAGAATCCAAGTGTCCGGTGCCCGACTCATGCGTGTTCTCCTTTTTAAGCCTCGATGGCCAGGCCGTACTCGGCCGAAGCGTCCTGCAGCCACAGCCACCAGTAATCGGAGAAGCTGCGGCGGATCACCAGTTCCCAAGTGTCTTCGGCAGTGCGGCGAATCACCAGTTGCGACTTGGCGAACACGGTGCCGACGGCCTTGCCGACCGGGAAGTTGTTCGGGTGTACATCATAGCTGGTGGATTTCATCAGCACGTCGCGTACGTTGGGGCCGCGCAGCTCGAGCAGCGTTTGCCCGCCGCTGACGTTGACCACCTGAATGTGCTGGCCTTCGAGGGCCTCGCGCAGCTTCTGCTCGATGGCGAACTCCTGACCGCCCGGGACGATCAGCAGCCACTCATCCGGTCCGACCCACTGCAGCGACATCTCGTCGTTGGCGACCACGGTCAGGGCGACCGGCAGTTCCAGGCCCAGAGCCTTCTTCACGCCTGCGGCGAAGGCGGCGTCGTGGCCGTCGCCACGGATCGTCAGGTGGCCGAGGAATTTGTGCTCGCGCAGGGTCACGCCTGCGTTCTTGCGGCCTTTGCCGACCAGGCTGGCCAGGTCAGCGTGGTGCAGTGGCGACTCGGCCCGGGCGTTGGAGCCCGGATTTTGCTGGAAGACGTTGATTACGCTCATTTCTTACCTGCCTTGAATTCTGTTGTGCCGAACGACGCTGGATCTGGGAGAGCGGGCTTGCCCGCGAATGGGCCGGTGAGGCCAACATCGCATTCGCGGGTACCCCGCCTCCACAAGCTCCAGCACTGCCTTGCGGGGGCCTTAGACGTTCTGCCGCTCACCCTTCGGATCGAAGAACACCGAAGACACAATCTCTGCCTCGATCACGCTGCCGTCAGCCTGCGGCGAGTAGACACGCTCGCCCATACGCTTGAGGCCGCCTTTGACCACACCCATGGCGAACGAATAGCCCAGGGAGTTGGAGGCATAGCTGGAGGTCACGTGACCGACCATGTCCATCGGAATCGGCTGGTTCGGGTCGAACACCAGCTGGGCGCCTTCGGGCAGCCACTTGGTCGGGTCGACAGGCTTGAGGCCCACCAGTTGCTTGCGGTCTTCGCGCAGGCAGTCCGAACGGGTCATGCCGCGTGCGCCGATCCAGGAGAACGGCTTGTTGCGACCGACACACCAGCCCATGTTCAGGTCGTCCGGGTTCATCGAGCCGTCGGTGTCCTGACCGACGATGATGAAGCCCTTCTCGGCGCGCAGCACGTGCATGGTCTCGGTGCCGTACGGGGTCAGGTTGTACTTCTTGCCCGCCTCGACGATCTGCTCCAGCACGCCCATGGCGTAGTTGGCCTGGACGTTGATCTCGTACGACAGCTCACCGGTGAACGAGATACGGAACACCCGGGCCGGCACACCGCCGACCAGACCTTCCTTCCAGCTCATGAACGGGAAGGCTTCTTTGTCCAGGTCGATGTCGGTCAGCTCGGCCAGCAGCTTGCGGCTGTTGGGGCCCGACAGGGTCATGGTGGCCCAGTGGTCGGTCACGGAGGTGAAGTACACCTTTAGGTCCGGCCATTCGGTCTGGTGGTACAGCTCCAGCCACTGCAATACGCGGGCAGCGCCGCCGGTGGTGGTGGTCATGATGAAGTGGTTGTCGCCGACGCAGGCGGTCACGCCGTCGTCGAAGACCATGCCGTCTTCTTTGCACATCAGGCCGTAACGGGCCTTGCCCACATCGAGCTTGGTCCAGGCATTGGTGTAAACGCGGTTGAGGAACTCACGCGCATCCGGGCCCTGGATGTCGATCTTGCCCAGGGTCGAGGCGTCGAGCAGGCCCACGCTGTCACGCACGGCCTTGCACTCACGCTCCACGGCGGCATGGATGTCTTCGCCGGCTTTAGGGAAGTACCACGGACGCTTCCACTGGCCAACGTCTTCGAACTCGGCGCCGTTCTTCAAGTGCCAGGCGTGCAACGCGGTGAAGCGTACCGGTTCGAACAGGTGGCCACAGTGACGGCCCGCTACCGCGCCGAAGGTCACCGGCGTGTAGTTGGGGCGGAACATGGTGGTACCCATCTGCGGGATGGTGATACCCATCGAGCGCGCAGCGATGGCCAGACCGTTGATGTTGCCCAGTTTGCCCTGGTCAGTACCGAAGCCCAGCGCGGTGTAGCGTTTCACGTGCTCGACCGACTCGAAGCCTTCGCGGGTGGCCAGTTCGATGGCGGCCGCGGTGACGTCGTTCTGCTGGTCGACGAACTGCTTCGGCGCACGGGCAGTGCCTTTGTCGTGCGGCACCTGGAACAGCGCCACGGTGGCCTCTTCCTTGCGGGCAACGACTTTCGGCAGGGTGCCGGCGGTCGCCTTGAAGCCTGCTTCGGTGGCTGCCTGAACGCCGCCTTCGAAACCATCGGCAATCGCGTCGCCGAGCGGATAGACGCCATTCACGCCACCCACGCAGACACGTTTTTGAGGCGCATCGCCCGGCACGAAGCCGAGGATGTCGTCACGCCAGATCGGACGACCGCCCAGGTGCGAGGCCAGGTGAACCACCGGGCTGTAGCCACCGGAGCTGCCGATCAGGTCGCACTCGAGCCATTCGCCTGGGCTGGTGACCTTATGCGCCACGGCATCGATCGCAGCGACGCGGGCGCCGGTTACGTGCTTGGTGCCCTTGGCCTCGATCACGGCGCTGGAGGTCAGGATGCGGATGCCCTTGGCGCGCGCTTCCTCGACCAGCGAGCCGCGCGGGTTGTGGCGCGCATCAGCGATGGCGACCACTTGCAGGCCTGCGTCGTGCCAGTCCAGAGCGGTGCGATAGGCGTGATCGTTGTTGGTCGACAGCACCAGCTTGCGGCCCGGTGCCACGCCGTAACGGCGCACGTACACCGAGATGGCGCCGGCGAGCATGTTGCCCGGCACGTCGTTGTTGCCGTACACCAGCGGACGCTCGTGGGTACCGGTGGCCAGTACCACACGCTTGGCACGCACGCGGTGGACGCGATGACGGACCTGGCCGATCGGGGCGCGGTCACCGAGGTGGTCGGTCATGCGCTCATGGATGGTCAGGAAGTTGTGGTCGTGGTAGCCGTTGACCGTGGCGCGAGGCAGCAGGGTCACTTCCGGCAGCGATTGCAGCTCGGCGACGACGGCAGCAACCCAGTCCGCGGCAGGCTTGCCGTCGAGGGTTTCGCGGGTGTCGAGCAGGCTGCCGCCGAACTCTTCCTGTTCATCGGCGACGATCACGCGGGCGCCGCTGCGACCGGCGGCCAGGGCCGCGGCCAGGCCAGCAGGGCCGGCACCGACGATCAGCACGTCGCAGTGCTGGTTCATGTAGTCGTAGCTGTCCGGGTCGTTCTGCAACGGAGCACGGCCAAGGCCTGCCGCTTTACGGATGTACTTCTCGTAAGTCATCCAGAACGACTTGGGATACATGAAAGTCTTGTAGTAGAACCCGGGCGGCATCATGCTGCCGCCGACCTTGCCAAGGATGCCCATGACGTCGTTGTTGACGTTCGGCCAGCCGTTGGTGCTGGTGGCAACCAGGCCCGAGTACAGGGCTTGCTGGGTGGCGCGCACGTTCGGTACCTGGGTGGCCTCGCTCGAGCCCAACTGCAGGATGGCGTTCGGCTCTTCCGGGCCTGCGGCGACGATGCCGCGAGGACGCGAGTACTTGAAGCTGCGACCGACGATGTCGACGCCGTTGGCCAGCAGCGCAGCGGCCAGGCTGTCACCGGCATAACCCTGGTAGGTCTTGCCGTTGAAGGTGAAGTTCAGGACCTTGCTGCGATCGATGCGACCGCCGCTGGCGAGGCGATAGACCTGGCTCATACTTTTTCTCCCTGGCCTTTGACGGCCGACTGCGCGGGGTTCAGCTTGTTCGCGGTGACCTGCGGCTTCTCGCCGATCTTGTAGGTTTCCAGGATCTCGTAGGTCTCGGTGTTACGCGTGACGTTGAAGTACTGGCGGCAGCCGGCAACGTGGTCCCACAGTTCATGGTGAATACCGCGCAGGTTGTCGCGGAAGAACATGTAGGTACCCCATTCCTCGTCGGTGCAGGCGCTAGGGTCCAGCGGACGGGCGATGTGCGCCTGGCCGGAGGAGTGGAACTCTTCTTCGGAGCGCAGCTCGCCGCAGTGGGGACAGAAAATATGCAACATGACGAATTGTCTCCGATTAGTGGGCGACGGCCGCGGCGCCGTGTTCGTCGATCAGCGCGCCGGTGTAGAAGCGATCGATCGAGAACGGCTTGGCCAATGGGTGCATCTCGCCTTTGGCAAGGCTCGCGGCGAAGACGTTGCCCGAACCCGGGGTCGCCTTGAAGCCGCCGGTACCCCAGCCGCAGTTGAAGAACAGGTTTTTCACAGGGGTCTTGGAGATGATCGGGCACGCGTCCGGGCAGGTGTCGACGATGCCGCCCCACTGACGGTTCATGCGCACGCGCGAGAGGATCGGGAACATCTCGACGATCGCCTGCATGGTGTGCTCGATGATCGGGTACGAACCGCGCTGGCCGTAACCGACCCAGCCGTCGATACCGGCGCCGATGACCAGGTCGCCTTTGTCGGACTGGCTGATGTAGCCGTGCACGGCGTTGGACATGATCACGCTGTCGATGATCGGCTTGATCGGCTCCGATACCAGCGCCTGCAACGGGTGCGATTCCAGCGGCAGACGGAAGCCGGCCAACTTGGCCATGTGACCGGAGTTACCGGCGGTGACCACACCGACGCGCTTGGCGCCAATGAAGCCCTTGTTGGTTTCCACGCCGATGACCGCGCCGTTTTCCTTGCGGAAGCCGATCACTTCGGTCTGCTGGATGAGATCGACGCCCAGGGCGTCGGCGGCACGGGCGTAGCCCCAGGCCACGGCATCGTGACGGGCCACGCCGCCACGGCGCTGGACGGTCGCACCGAGGATCGGGTAGCGGGTGTTCTTCGAGCAGTCCAGGTACGGGATTTCGGCGGCGACCTGCTCGGTATTGAGCAGCTCGCCGTCCACGCCATTGAGGCGGTTGGCGTTGACCCGACGCTCGGAATCGCGGATGTCCTGCAGGGTGTGGCACAGGTTGTACACACCACGCTGGGAGAACATCACGTTGTAGTTGATGTCCTGGGACAGGCCTTCCCACAGCTTCATGGCGTGTTCGTACAGCTTGGCCGACTCGTCCCACAGGTAGTTGGAACGCACGATGGTGGTGTTACGGGCGGTGTTGCCGCCGCCCAGGTATCCCTTCTCGATCACCGCGACGTTGGTGATGCCGTGCTCCTTGGCCAGGTAGTAGGCCGTGGCCAGGCCATGGCCGCCACCGCCGACGATGACCACGTCGTACACCTTCTTCGGCGTCGGCGTGCGCCACATGCGCTGCCAGTTCTCGTGGTGGCTGAGGGAGTGTTTGAAAAGGCCGAAGCCCGAATAGCGTTGCATGGTTGGTTACTCCACTCAGCGGTAGACCGGGAAATCCGCGCACAGGGCGGCGACGTTCTTGGCAACGTCGGCTTCGACGTCGGCATCACCCAGGTTGTCCAGCACATCGCAGATCCAGCCAGCCAGGGCAACGCACTGGGCTTCCTTGAAGCCACGGGTGGTGACGGCCGGGGTACCGATGCGCAGGCCCGAGGTGACGAACGGCGACTGCGGGTCGTTAGGTACGGCGTTCTTGTTGACGGTGATATGGGCGCGACCCAGGGCGGCGTCGGCGTCTTTGCCGGTCAGGCCCTGACGGATCAGGCTGACCAGGAACAGGTGGTTGTCGGTGCCGCCGGAAACCACGTCGTAGCCGCGGTCGATGAACACCTTGGCCATGGCTTGGGCGTTGGCGATGACCTGCTTCTGATAGGTCTTGAATTCAGGCTCCAGCGCCTCCTTGAAGCACACGGCCTTGGCAGCGATCACGTGCATCAGCGGGCCACCCTGGGCGCCCGGGAAAACGGCAGCGTTGAGCTTCTTCTCGATCTCTTCGTTGGACTTGGCCAGGATCAGGCCGCCACGCGGACCACGCAGGGTCTTGTGGGTGGTGGTGGTGACCACGTCGGCGAACGGAATCGGGTTCGGATACAGGCCAGCGGCAACCAGGCCGGCAACGTGGGCCATGTCGACGAACAGCAGTGCGCCCACTTTGTCGGCGATGGCGCGGAACCGTGGGAAATCCAGGGTCTTGGAGTAGGCGGAGAAGCCGGCGACGATCATCTTCGGCTTGTGCTCGACCGCCAGGCGCTCGACTTCGTCGTAGTCGATCAGGCCGGTGGTGTTGTCGATGCCGTACTGGACCGCGTTGTACAGCTTGCCCGAGGACGACACCTTGGCGCCGTGGGTCAGGTGACCGCCATGGGCCAGGCTCATGCCCAGGATGGTGTCGCCGGGCTGCAGCAGGGCCAGGTAGACGGCGCTGTTGGCGGAGGAGCCGGAGTGCGGCTGGACGTTGGCGTAGTCGGCGCCGAACAGCTGCTTGGCGCGCTCGATCGCCAGCGCCTCGACCTTGTCGACGTACTCGCAGCCACCGTAATAGCGCTTGCCTGGGTAGCCTTCGGCGTACTTGTTGGTCAGGCCGCTGCCCTGGGCCTGCATGACGCGCTTGCTGGTGTAGTTCTCCGAGGCGATCAGCTCGATGTGATCTTCCTGGCGCTGTTCTTCGGCATTCATCGCCGCCAGCAGTGCGTCGTCGTAACCCTGGATCTGGTCTTGCTTGCTGAACATCTTGTTTCTCCCGGCAGCGATCGTTTCTTGTCTTGAGGCACTGTGGCCCTTTGAGGCGATGGTATGACCGGCGAGGGCGACTCAGATGCCTGCGCACGCCTTGCAATGGCGCGTTTACGACATTCGCATCTGCCTGGTGCCTGTGCGGGCCCCTTCGCGGGTAAACCCGCTCCTACAGGGGCTGTGCAATCCCTGTGGTAGCGGGTTTACCCGCGAAGAAGCGCGCAAGATCAATACAGCCAGTTGCTCGAACAGGCCTTGTATAGGCAACCGCTGAATCGATGGTTTAGAGTGCGGATCTGCGTCGTAAAAAGGACAGATGTCATGACTGATAACAGCCAACAATTCGCCAGCGACAACTATTCCGGCATCTGCCCCGAAGCCTGGGCCGCGATGGAAAAAGCCAACCTGGGCCACGAGCGCGCCTATGGCGACGATCAATGGACCGAACGCGCCGCCGAGTATTTCCGCGAGCTGTTCGAAACCGACTGCGAGGTGTTCTTCGCCTTCAACGGCACCGCCGCCAACTCCCTGGCCCTGGCCTCCCTGTGCCAGAGCTACCACAGCGTCATCTGCTCCGAGACCGCCCACGTCGAGACCGACGAGTGCGGTGCGCCGGAGTTCTTCTCCAACGGCTCCAAGCTGCTCACCGCACGCAGTGTAGACGGCAAGCTGACGCCCGAATCGATCCGCGAAGTCGCGCTCAAGCGCCAGGACATCCACTACCCCAAGCCACGCGTGGTGACCATCACCCAGGCCACCGAAGTGGGCACGGTGTACAACCCCGACGAGCTGCGGGCGATCAGCGCCACCTGCAAGGAGCTGGGGCTGAACCTGCACATGGACGGCGCCCGCTTTTCCAACGCCTGCGCTTCCCTGGGCTGCACACCGGCGGATCTGACCTGGAAGGCCGGGGTGGATGTGCTGTGCTTCGGCGGTACCAAGAACGGCATGGCCGTGGGCGAGGCGATCCTGTTCTTCAACCGCGCCCTGGCCGATGACTTCGATTACCGCTGCAAACAGGCGGGCCAGCTGGCGTCGAAGATGCGTTTTCTCTCCGCGCCCTGGGTCGGCCTGCTCGAAGACGGCGCCTGGCTGCGCTATGGCCGCCACGCCAACCATTGCGCACAACTGCTGGCCTCGCTGGTGAGCGACCTGCCGGGCGTGGAGCTGATGTTCCCGGTGCAGGCCAACGGCGTGTTCCTGCAAATGCCGGAAGCCGCGTTGGAGGCGCTGCGCGCCAAGGGTTGGCGCTTCTACACCTTCATCGGCAGCGGTGGCGCGCGGTTCATGTGCTCGTGGGATACGCAAGAAGCGCGAGTGCGTGAACTGGCGCAGGACATCCGCGCCGTCGTCGGCGCCTGATGTCCGCGGGTAAATCGGAGCGGCGGTTGGGCGCCCCGATTTACCCGCGAAGCGTCCAACACCGACCTAGAGCTTGAACCCGCCCATCTGCCGCGCCAGGTCATCGGCCAGGCCACGCAACGCCTGGCACTCGTCCCGACAGGCCTGCACTTCGGCCGCCGTCTCCCGGGCCAGGTCGGAAATCCCCTGCACAGTCCGGTTGATCTCCTCGGTCACCGCCGACTGCTCTTCGGTCGCCGTGGCTACTTGGTGGTTCATGTCGCTGATGTGCTCCACCTGATCGGTGATCGCCCCCAGCGAGGCACCGGTGCGCTGGCTGGACTCTACCCCGCCCCCGGTCGCCTGCTGCCCGGCATTCATTGACGCCACAGCGGTGCCAGCGCCTTGCTTGAGGCGCTGGATCATCTGTTGCACCTCGTCGGTGGACACCTGAGTACGCCGCGCCAGCGTGCGCACTTCATCGGCGACCACGGCAAAGCCGCGCCCCATTTCACCCGCTCGCGCCGCCTCGATGGCCGCATTGAGGGCCAACAGGTTGGTCTGTTCGGAAATACTGCGGATCACGGCCAAGACCTCGTCGATCGAGGCGACTTCGTCGGCCAGCTGGCTCACCGCCTCCGCCGCCCGGCTGATTTCCCCGGACATGCCTTCGATGCTGTGGATCGACCGGCGCACCACCTCGCGCGCCTGCAGGGCCTCGTCGCGCGCCGACTGCGAGGCATGGGCGGCATTGCCGGCGTTTTGCGCGATGTCCTGCACGGTCAGTCCCATTTCGTGCACGGCGGTGGCGACCATTTCGGTCATCTCCTGCTGGCGGCTGGAACGGTCGGCGGTGTTGTCCACCACGCGGGTCACCTGCTCCACCGACCGGTGCAGGCGCTCGGTGGTGCGCAGCACCTCGCCGATGAGCACCCGCTGGCTGTCGAGGAACCGATTGAACCCGCGGGCCAGGTCGCCCAGCTCGTCCTCACGCGTATCGTCCAGCCGCTGACTGAGGTCGCCAGCCCCGCTGCCTATCTGGGTCAGCGCCATGGTGACCTGGCGGATCGGACGTACCAGCCCACGCGCCAGCAACACCACCAACAGCAACGACACTAACGCCACCGCGCCACCGATCAGGCTGGTCAGCCACACCGCTTCGTGCATCTGTGCGTAGATTTCGTCTTCCGGCACCTCGGCCACCAACGTCCAGTTCAGATCGCGAAGCGGTAGGCCCAGCGCAAGAAACGCTTCGCCGTCGCGGCTGAAACGCACCTTGCGCAGGCCTTCACCCTTACCCAACACGGCTTGGGTCGCCTGCTCGCCGACCTGCTCGGCCAACTGGCGCTTGCCGCTGAATTCGTGATCCGGGTGGACCTGGATCAGGCCGTCGTTGCGCACCAGGAACACCCGCCCGCGCTCACCGAAACTAAAGTCATGGATCAGTTTCGACAACGCCGTCATGCGCAGACCCATACCCGCCACGCCCACCAGCTGTCCGTCTTTTTCGACCCGGTAATCGATGAACAGCGCCAGCTCCCCGGTGGAGCCATCGATGTCGATATTGATCAGGCGTTCGGCGCCGCTGTCGATGTAGCCGTAGAACCATTTGTCCTTCGGATTATCACGGCTGAGGGTGCGATCCAGGCCTTTCTCGTTGTAGTAGTGGCCGGTCGCCGTGGAGGCGAACAATGTAGTGAAGGCCTGGTTGCGCTGTTTGGCAGCCTCCAGGTACTCGAGAAAACGGGGAGCTTGGGCGGGGTCTTCGCCGGCTGCGAGCCAATCACGCAGCAGCGTGTTGCCGGCAATGTCGGCCGCCGCCACCAGCGGCTTGCCGAGCATGCGCTCGATGTCGTTGCGGATCGCTTCGACGCTGGCCGGCAGTGCCGTATCCACCAGGTAACGTTCGGTCAGGCGGTTGACCGCCTCGGTATACACCCCTACCACCACCAGGATGCTCGCCAGCAGGGCTGCGCCCATGCTCGCAATCAACTGCCACTGGATACTCCGCCGCCAGATCCGCATGCCCCAACTCCCCAGTCATTATTATTTTGGGTGATTGTATACACTTACGTATCCGGTTATTCCAGTGATCTAAAACAATGTCCACGACCCGTGGCGCGTCGTTTTTGCCGCAAGATCCGATGCTAAAGCGACTGGCGCGGTGGCGGGCGAACACGCTCGCACGCGCCCGGCTCACTTCGAATCCTGGGATGACGCCAGACGGTGGCGCGGGTTTACCCGCGAATGCGATGCGAAACTCACCGATGCATTCGCGGCAAACCCGAGGTCAGGCAATTACTGTTCAGCGATGGTCCGAACGATAGCGTCCACCGTGGCGTCGATCTGCGCCTGGGTCCGCTCGAGGGTCTGCTGATGTTCCTTTTGCAACTCGACCTGCTTGGAACACAGATTCAGGGCTGCCAGCACCAGCAGCTTGTCACCGATCAGGGTGGGGTATTGACGCTTGGTTTCGGCCAAGGCGGTGTTGAGCATCCGCACGGCTTGCGCCAGGGTCTCTTCCTGGCCTTGGGGCGCCTTGATCGAATAGTCGTTGCCCAGAATGGACACGACATTGATCGGCTGCGCTTGCAGTCTCATGCGTTGACGACACCTGCGCTGGCGCGCTCTACCAGCGCCTGGATACGGGCCGCGGTGGCGCCGTGCTTCTCTTCCTGCTCCATCAGCGACAGCTGCAGGGTTTCATTCTCTTCCTTGGCCTGGGCCAGTTCCTGGCCGAGGGCGGTGTTCTGCTCGGTGAGTTGAGCGTTTTTCTGCATCAGGTCGTTGACCAGTTGCTCGAGTTGATTCAGGGAAGCTTCCAACATGGGGGTCTATCTCGGGTTGTTGCAAAGGGCGCACACGATAAAGAAAAGCGCACGTCCTCGCCATTAAATATCGGGACACAAAGGCTTTAGCCTGGGCAGATTGACAGGCCTGGGCCGGGCTTGTTCCGACCTGGGTCAACCACCTGTCCGGAAACTCGATAGCAGGCTCACAATTTCATTCAAGCGCGGCCCGTTTCTACCGATAACCCGAGCAGGTCACATTCTGTCGCAGGGAACGCGCATTTTATTCCTTGCCCGGATTACAACCCATGTCCCTACGCAATATGAACATTGCCCCGCGTGCGCTGTTGGGCTTTGCCCTGATCGGCGCGCTGATGCTTGGCCTTGGCACCTTCTCCCTCATCCAGATGGGCAACATCCGCCAGGCTGGCCTGGCCATCGAAGCGGTGAGCGTGCCCAGCATCAAGACGCTCGATGAACTGGCCCTGCTCAACCTGCGCATGCGCACCCTCGCCTACCGCCTGGTGCTCAACCGCGACCCACAGTTCCAGCAAGACACCCAACGCCAGATGGACGAGCGCAACGCGCAGATCGACAAGATACGCGCTACCTACCGCACGCTGGTCGAAGGCCCTCAGGAACAAGCCGCCTTCGATCGCTACAACCAACTGCTGGGCCAGTACCGCCAGCTAGAAGCGCGCATGCGCAGCTTCAGCCAGGCCGATCGCGTGGAAGAGCTGCAAAATCTGATCAACCGCGAGCTGTTCGAAAATGCCGAGCAGATCAACCAAGCCATGGCGGACCTGGTGCGCATCAACACCGACCAGACCCGAGCCACCAATGCCAGAGCCGCCAGCCAATATGACACCGCCTTCACCCTGGTCATCGGCCTGCTGGTGGCCGCTACCGTGCTGACCCTGCTGTGCGCCTTCCTGTTGACCCGCAGCATCGTCAAGCCGATCGATGAAGCGCTCAAGGCCGCCGAACAGGTCGCCGACGGTGACTTGACCCAAGTGATCCGCGCCGAGGGCAACGACGAAGCCGCCCGCCTGCTGCGCGCCATGGCGCGGATGCAGGACAAGCTGCGCGACACCCTGCAATTGATCGCAGGCTCGGCTACCCAGCTGGCCTCGGCCGCCGAGGAGCTCAACTGCGTCACCGACGAAAGCGCTCGAGGCCTGCAGCAGCAGAACAACGAGATCGAACAAGCCGCCACCGCAGTCACCGAAATGACCAGCGCGGTGGAAGAAGTGGCGCGCAATGCCGTGAGCACCTCCGAAGCCTCCAGCGAGGCCAGCCGTTCGGCGGGCGATGGACGCGATCTGGTGCTGGAGACGGTGGGCGCCATCGAGCGCATGAGCAGCGATGTGCAAGCCACCGCGACACTGGTCACCCGTCTGGCATCCCAGTCCCGGGATATCGGCAAGGTCCTGGATGTGATTCGTGGCCTGGCCGATCAGACCAACCTGCTGGCACTCAATGCCGCGATCGAAGCCGCCCGTGCCGGCGAGGCTGGCCGGGGCTTTGCCGTGGTGGCTGACGAGGTACGGGCCCTGGCCCACCGCACCCAGCAGTCGACCAGCGAGATCGAACGGATGATCGCCAGCATCCAGGGCGGAACCGAAGAAGCGGTCACGTCGATGCGCACCAGCACCGAACGTGCCGAATCGACCCTTAACATCGCCCGTGGTGCCGGCCTGGCACTGGACAGCATCGCCAGCGCGGTGGCGCAGATCAACGAGCGCAACCTGGTGATCGCCAGCGCCGCCGAAGAGCAGGCCCAGGTGGCTCGGGAGGTGGACCGCAACCTGGTGAACATCAATGATCTGTCGGTGCAGAGCGCGACCGGGGCACATCAGACCAGCGTGGCCAGCGCCGACCTTTCCCGTCTGGCGGTGGACCTCAACGGCCTGGTGGCGCGGTTTCGCACTTGATGAATACATTCGCGGCGGTTCGACGCCTCGATAAACCCGCTCCCACAGGTTCTGCATCGACCTGCTGGAGCGGGTTCACCCGCAAAATGTGGGAATGGGCTGGATCAGTAGTCGATCCGCACATCCCCTTGCGGGACACTGCAGCACGACAAGATGTAGCCTTCGGCTTCGTCTTCCTCGGTGATGCCGCCGTTGTGGTCCATGACCACTTCGCCGCCGAGCTTGAGTACCTTGCAGGTACCGCAGATGCCCATGCCGCAGGCCTTGGGGATCATCAGCCCGACCTTCGCCGCAGCCGCATGCACCGTCTCGCCCGGGGCGATACGGATGCTCTTGTCGCTGCCGACGAACTCCACCAGGTTGAGGTCGGCCGCGTCGAGTTCCTCGGCCGCCTCGGCCGCCTGCTCGGCATGTTCCACAGCATCGGCCTTGGCCTCTGCCGGGGTCGCGCCAAACGACTCTTCGTGGTAGTTGCGCATGTCGAAGCCCACCGCCTCGAGCATGCGCTTGACCGCGTTCATGTAAGGCGTCGGGCCGCAGCAGAAGACCACCCGCTCCATGTAGTCAGGCGCGATCAGCTCCATCAGGCGCTGATTCAGGTAGCCACGGTAGCCCGACCAGGGCTCGCCCAGACCGTGCTTCTCGCAAATGATGTGCAGACTGAAATTGGGGATCCGCGAGGCCATCTGGTCCAGTTCGCGGTGATAGATGATGTCCTTCGGCGAACGGGCGCTGTGGACGAAGACCATGTCGACATTGCCATTGGTGTCGTAGAACCAACGGGCCATGGACATCACCGGGGTGATACCCACGCCGCCGGAGAGGTACAGCACCTTCGGCGCCGGGAAGTCGATGGCGTTGAACAGCCCCACCGGTCCGTGCACCGCCAGCTCGAAGCCCTCGTGCATGTTGTCGTGCAGCCAGTTGGACACCTGCCCGCCGGGTACCCGCTTGACGGTGATCGAGAAGCTGTAGGGCACCGATGGCGAGCTGGAAATGGTGTACGAGCGCATCACCTGTTTGCCATCGATCTCAAGTTCCAGGGTGACGAACTGCCCAGGCTTGAAGAAGAACATGATCGGCTGGTCGGCCATGAAACAGAAGGTGCGCACGTCCCAGGTCTCCTGGATGACCTTGACGCAGCGCACCACATGGCGGCCGTTGGCCCAGGTCTGGGTCGTGACCGGATTGAGGAAGGTATCGGACATGTTCTTCTCCAGCGGCCGACTACCGGCCTTCATGGCTCCGATAATGCGCAAGCCGGCGACGAAGTACATTCCTATCAGCGACATCGGCGTGCTTATCGCGACCAGCCCCGCGCTACAAGGGCTGGCGCGTCGGAATCGGATTCGGCCATGTCGCCCGTGGATATGGTTCCTGTCGGCGGCGAACGCACACTCCACGGCAAATGAAACAGCTGTTTTTAGCAAGCAGCCTTGCGGCAAACCACAACAACGATTAGCCACTTTCGCCGGCCGCATACGGCCCTGAGGACCAAACGATGGACGTCACCGCAACCCTGAGCCTGGGCGATCCACTGGAAGCTGCACGCAAGGCCACCGCCGAGATGCTGCAGACCCGCGAGCGCACCTACTCGCTGCCCCAGCCTTTCTACACCGACGAGCGTCTGTTCCAGATCGACATGCAGGAGATCTTCCACAAGGAATGGTTGATCGCCGGCATGACGTGCGAGATTCCGACCAAGGGCAACTTCCTGACCCTGCAGATCGGCAAGAACCCGATCATCGTTATCCGTGGCGCCGAAGGCCAAGTGCATGCGTTCCACAACGTCTGCCGTCACCGCGGTTCGCGCCTGTGCACCAGCGACAAGGGCAAGGTGGCCAAGCTGGTCTGCCCATACCACCAGTGGACCTATGAAATCGACGGTCGCCTGCTGTTCGCCGGCACCGAGATGGGCGCCGACTTCGACATGAAGCAGTACGGCCTCAAGCCAGTGCACGTGAAGACCGCCGGTGGCTATATCTTCATCAGCCTGGCCGAGAACCCGCCAGCGATCGACGAGTTCCTGGCAACGCTCGATCACTACATGGAACCGTACGACATGGAGAACACCAAGGTGGCGGTGCAGACCACCTTGATGGAAAAAGCCAACTGGAAGCTGGTGTTGGAGAACAACCGTGAGTGCTATCACTGCAACGGTTCGCACCCTGAGCTGCTCAAGACACTGCTGGAGTGGGACGATACCAACGACCCACGCGCCGACCAGGCGTTCAAGGATCACGTCGCCGCCTCCGCTGCAGCCTGGGAAGCCGAGAAGATCCCGTACCTGCACAAGAGCCATGGCCTGCGTAACCGCATCGTGCGCATGCCGCTGCTCAAGGGCACCGTGTCCATGACCATGGACGGCAAGCAGGCGTGCAAGAAACTGATGGGCCGCATCAAGAACCCGGACCTGGGCTCGATGCGTATCCTGCACCTGCCGCACTCCTGGAACCACTGCATGGGCGACCACATGATCGTGTTCACCGTGTGGCCCATCAGCGCCCAGGAAACCATGGTCACCACCAAGTGGCTGGTGCACAAGGACGCCGTCGAAGGTGTCGACTACGACCCGGAAAACATGCGCAAGGTCTGGGACGCCACCAACGACCAGGACCGCCGTTTGGCTGAAGAGAACCAGCGCGGCATCAATTCCACCGCCTACCAGCCCGGCCCGTACTCCAAGACCTACGAGTTCGGCGTGGTCAACTTCATCGACTGGTACTCCCAGCGCGTGCTGAACAACCTGGGGGCGGAGCCAGCGCCGTACCTGAAGGAAGTCAAAGCGCAGTAAGGCATCGACGCGAAACGAAAAGAGCAGCCAGGTGGCTGCTCTTTTTTTTGCTCGAATCGGGCCAACAGCACAGTCCGGTCATGAAGAGCGATGATCAATTCTTGATCAACCTTGCCACAGCCAAGGCCTCCCAAGGCCTGCAGCCACCGACCAACATTTTATCCACAGCCTGGCGCACAGTATTTGTGGAAACGTGGGCCGAGCAGTAGCCGGACGCTTTGATCATTATTTGACCATTCCTCTACAAGCCTTTGATTACAAGGGCTCTAGCGTTCGCCGAACACGTTGTCCACAGAGCGGCCAACAGACTTTGTGGGCAATACGCAGGCGTGCGGCCAAGCCTGTGGATAGACCTCCAGAGCGCCCGACAAAAGCGTGCTGCACAGCCGTTCCGCAGCAATTGATCAATTATTGACCAAACCTCTGCACCCCAGGCAGATCAAGGGATTGCGCCGCTACCAAACAGATTATCCACAGAGACGCCAACAGCGATTGTGGGCAACCTGGGCCGCTTGGAATGAAAAGACCGTGTGGCGTTGATCGGCTGGGGTGGTCAAATAACAACCAGCTCTCTGCAGGCTTGATATGACGGGGCCTGTAGAGAGGCGCGAACACTTTATCAACAGGTTGGCAAACAGATTCGGTGTGTAAAAACCTAAGGGTCGATGACCAAGTCTGCGAAGGGCTGCGAAACACCATGAAAAAAGCCCACGCTGCAGGCCATGCAACGTGGGCTTTGGCTCTTGAACGGGCAACCGCTAGCGCAGCACCCCTTCTTCCACCAGCAGCTTCAGGATCGCCTCGGCGCCTTCTTGTGGAGAAACATCCTTGAGCACCTTGCCGCCCCCACCGCTGGCCTTGGCCGTAGCGGCTTTCATGCGGTCGGCGCCACTCTTGGCCTTGATCACCTTCAGCCGCTTGGGCCGTGGACGGGCCGGCTGCAGCTCGGCATCGGCCAGCAGTTCATCCTCGACCACCGCCACGTTGCGCGCCGCCAACACGCCCCGGCGCGCGGGGCCAAAGGCGCTCTGGCGTGGCTTGGGCGCCGCGTTATCCACAGTCGCCAAGAGCGGCAGGCGCACCTTCAGCCGACGCCGCTGCCCACGTGGCAAGGCCTGCAGGACTTGCGCGGTGCCGTTGTCGATGGACTCGACCTCAGCCAGGCCCACCACCAGTGGCCAGCCCAGGCGCTCGGCCAGCAAGAACGGCAACATGCCCGAGCCTTCGCCGGTTTCCGCCTGGCTGCCGGTCAGCACCAGTTGTGCCCCGGCGTCGCGCAGGTAATCGCCCAGCACGCCGAGCACATCGGCACCTGCCGGCTGCTCCAGCACATCCAGATGATCCAGGCCCATGCCCAGGTATGCGCGCAGCGCTTCCTCGCGAGGATCGCCGGCATGCACCACCTGCAAGTTATCCCCAGCCAGCTGCAAACCCAGCTCGACGGCACGTGAGTCCTGCTCGGCACGACGGGTGCGGCCGGAGCTGGGGTGAGCGCCGATGGAGACCAGGCTGATGACTTTCGTACTCATGCTCGTGCCCTTATGCCGCGTCGCGCTGACCGGCGCTGCGGTAGTTGTCCACAGCCTCGATCAACGCCTGGAGAATCGCCGAACTGTCGCCAATCACCGACAGGTCCGCCCGTTTGATCATGTCGCAGCCTGGGTCCATGTTCACCGCCACCACCTTGTCGCAGGCGCCGATGCCCTGCAGGTGCTGGATCGCCCCGGAGATACCCACAGCCACATAGACACGTGCCGTGACCCAGGTACCGGTGGCACCCACCTGGCGGTTGCGGGGCATGAAACCATCGTCCACCGCCACCCGCGAAGCGCCTTCGGTAGCACCGAGGGCGGCGGTCGCCTTGTGGAACAGATCCCAATCCTTGACGCCGTTGCCGCCGGAGACGATGAACTCCGATTCGGCCATGGCGATGGCCGCAGGATCCACCGCCACCGGGCCCAGGTCTTCGATACGCGACAGGCTGCGCGCCACGCTTGTGGACAATTCCACCGGCAGCGCTTCGTGACGGGTTTCGCTGACCGGGTCGGAGCATTCGGCCGCCGCCAGGATCAGGCGCGGCAGACCGCGCTGCAGGTCCTGCTGGCCCGCCCCGGCTCGGCCGATGCACTGGCCGTCCTTGACTTGCCATACCCGCGTCGCCGGGCGTTCGCCCAACGCGGCGGCCAGGCGCCGGCCGAGCTCGCCACCACCGGTGCGGCTGTCTGGCAGCAGCCAGTGGCGCGGGGTGAACTGGTTATCCACAGCGCGCAGACCCTGCACCAACTGCTCCGGTGCATAACCTTCGAACGCTTCGCCTTCGATGACCAGCAACCGGTCGACGCCGGCTGTGGAAAAGTTGCTTTCCTTGTGTTCGCCGAACACGATCGCCAGGACGGCGCCGTCGCTGCCGGCCAGACTGTGGGCCAGGCCCAGCAGGTCGCGGTCGTGGCTGCCCAGGCGACCACCGACCATGTCCGGAACCACGGCGATATAGAACGCCGGCTGCGCGACCTGATGCAGCGGCAGCTGCACCTCGGCCGCTGCAGTGCGGCGACCGCCGCCAGCGGTGCCCTGTTGGGCGCCGCTTCGGTCGATGCGCTTGAGGCCGTTGGGGCCGATGAAGCCGGCGGCGATCGCATGGGGGTTCTTGCGGATGAGGCCGTTGGGCCCCATCCAGCGGGTCTGTTGCGTCTGCATCGCCGCGTGCAGCGGATGCAGACGGTTACGGGCGATCCACTCGGCACGAGGGTCGCGGCGGATGATGTCGCTCATCAGTGCACCTCCGCAGGTTCACGTTTGGCCGCTTGGGATTTGGCGCTGGCAGGAGCGTCGTCCTCGATCAGCACGTCGGCGACGAGCTCGGCGATGTCCTTGATCTGCGGACGGGGTTCGACCACGCCTTCGAGCATCGCGGTGCACTGTGGGCAACCCACGGCCACCAGCTCTGCCTCGGTCGTGCGGATGTCGTCCATGCGCATGTCAGGGATACGCTGCTTGCCCGGGATGTCGGTGATCGGCGCACCGCCGCCACCGCCACAGCAACGGGAGCGGAAGCCGGAGCGTTCCATCTCGCGAACCTCGATGCCGAGGGCCTTGAGCACATCGCGAGGCGCCTCGTACTCGCCGTTGTAACGGCCCAGGTAGCACGGATCGTGATAGGTGACGCTGCCACCCTTGTGCTGGCCCAGGTTGAGCTTGTTGGCCGCAATGAGTTCGGCGATGTAGGTGCTGTGGTGCTGTACCTGGTACTCACCGCCCAAGGCGCCGTACTCGTTCTTCAGCACATGGAAGCTATGCGGGTCGCAGGTGACGATGCGCTGGAAGCGGTACTTGTTCAGTGTCTGGATGTTGCGCTTGGCCAGTTGCTGGAAAGTCGCCTCATCGCCCAGCCGGCGCGCCACGTCGCCGCTGTCACGCTCTTCCAGGCCGAGCACGGCGAAGTCCACACCGGAGGCCTTGAGGACTTTGACGAAGGCCCGCAGGGTGCGCTGGTTGCGCATGTCGAAGGCACCATCACCGACCCAGAACAGCACCTCGGTGCTCTTGACCTCGGACATCAGCTTGAGATTGAGGTCGGCCGCCCAGTTCATCCGACCGCCTGGGTTGAAGCCGCCAGGGTTGTCGGTGGCGATCAGGTTGTCCAGCACCTCGGCGCCCTTGTTCGGGGTCGCGCCTTTTTCCAGGGTCAGGTGACGGCGCATGTCGACGATGGCATCGACGTGCTCGATCATCATCGGGCATTCCTCGACGCAGGCGCGGCAGGTGGTGCACGACCACAGGGTCTCGGCGTCGACCAGGCCATTGACGATCGGCTGATGCGGGTGACCGCCATGCTCGCCGATCGGCTTGCCCGGATAAGGGCTGCCGGCGAACTGTGCGTCGGTGCCACCGGCAAGACCAATGACCATGTCCTGGATGAGTTTTTTCGGGTTCAGCGGCTGGCCGGCGGCGAATGCAGGGCACATCGCCTCGCACTTGCCGCACTGCACGCAGGCATCGAAGCCGAGCAGTTGGTTCCAGGTGAAGTCCACGGGTTTTTCCACGCCCAGCGGCGCGTTCGGGTCTTCCAGGTCCAGCGGCTTGAGGCCGGTGGAGCGACCACCACCGAAACGCTCGGCGCGGCGGTGCCAGGCCAGGTGCAGGGCACCGGCGAAGGCGTGCTTCATCGGGCCGCCCCAGGTCATGCCGAAGAACAGCTCCGACACGCCCCACAGCACGCCCACGCCCAGCACGGCGACCAGCAGCCAACCACCGGTACCTTCAGGCAGGATGCCGGCAACAGGCAGCGTGGCGATGAAGAAGCTCGCGGCGAACACCAGCAAGCTCTTGGGCAGGCGCATCCACGGGCCCTTGGACAGGCGCGAAGGCGGGTTCAGGCGACGCTTGAAGACGAACAGGGCGCCACAGAACATCAGCACCGTGGCCGCCAGCAAGGCGTAGCCGAGGATCTTGCTCTGCAGGCCAAAGCCATGGACCAGGATCGCCAGCACGGCCGACAGCACGAAGCCGCCGGCGGTGGCCACGTGGGTCTTGGACATGTACTTGTCGCGCTCGA
The DNA here is from genome assembly GCF_033173945.1 of Pseudomonas sp. HTZ2. NCBI lineage: Bacteria > Pseudomonadati > Pseudomonadota > Gammaproteobacteria > Pseudomonadales > Pseudomonadaceae > Pseudomonas > Pseudomonas sp. HTZ2. Next base: position 148,389 of record NZ_CP137332.1, read on the forward strand.
CCACATGGTGCAGATCCACCAGATAGCGCCGCGGCATGGCCAGCAGGCCGCCGATCAGGTTGACCTTCGAAGGTCGACCACGCCGCCACATGCGCACCCGGCGCAGGGCGCCGAGCACCGCCAGGCCAAGGGCAGCGAACAGCAGGATGGGTAGAAGGGTGTTCAACATGGGAGGCTCCCACAACAGCTGGATTCTTGCACCGCCCTGGCGGCTGGATCGGCCCCTTGTGGGAAGCGGGTTTACCCGCGAATGCGTCAGATCAGACAACCATGTTGCTCGTGCTGACGCTTTCGCGGGTAAACCCGCTCCCACAGGGGCCGCGCTCAGTGGCGACGACTGTTAACGATCAGAAGTCCTTGCACAGGCGCAAGGCGTCGTAGATCGCCGCGTGGACGTTACGCTGGGCCACGCAGTCGCCGATGCGATACAGCAGGTAGCCCTCGCCCGGCTGGCTGAGGATCGGCTGCGGCTTGATGGCGAACAGCGCTTCGATATCGATCTGGCCCTTGTTGCGCGAACCTTCCTTCAGTGCGTAGTACAGCTGCTCGTCGGGACGCACGCCGTTTTCCACCACCACTTGGTCGACCACGCGCTCTTCCTTGGCGCCGGTGTATTCGTTCTCCAGCACCGCCACCAGCTTGTCGCCTTCGCGGTAGACCTTTTCCAGCATCATGTCGCCGGTCATGATCACTTCTTTGGGGTAGATGCTGCGGTAGTAGGTCGGGAAGGTGGTACCGCCCATCGCGACGCCCGGCTTGATGTCATCGGTGACGATCTCCACCTGGCTGCCCTTGTCGGCGATGAAGTCGGCGACGGACATACCGGTGAATTCGCAGATGGTGTCGTACACCAACACGTTCTTGCCCGGCGCAACCTTGCCGTCGAGCACATCCCAGCTGCTGACCACCAGCCCTTCGGCAGCGCCCCAGTGTTCGTTCTGCTCCAGGAACGAGTGCCCACCCACAGCCAGCACGACCACATCCGGACGCAGGTCCATGATGGTTTCGGCATCAGCGGCGGTGCCCAGGCGCAAGTCGACCTTCAGACGCGCCAGCTCCAGCTGGTACCAGCGGGTGATACCGGCGATCTGGTCGCGCTGCGGTGCCTTGGCGGCGATGGTGATCTGCCCGCCGATCTGGTCCTTCTTCTCGAACAGGGTCACATCGTGGCCACGCTCGGCGGCCACGCGTGCGGCCTCCATACCGGCAGGACCGGCGCCGACCACCACCACCTTGCGCTTGGGCCCGGTGGTCTTTTCGATGATGTGCGGCACGCCCATGTATTCACGGGAGGTCGCGGCGTTCTGGATGCACAGTACGTCCAGGCCTTGGTACTGGCGGTCGATGCAGTAGTTGGCACCGACGCACTGCTTGATCTGGTCGATCTGACCCATCTTGATCTTGGCGATCAGGTGCGGGTCGGCCATGTGGGCGCGGGTCATACCGACCATGTCCACGTAGCCGCCTTCCAGGATGCGGGTCGCCTGGTTCGGGTCCTTGATGTTCTGCGCATGCAGCACCGGGACCTTGACCACTTCCTTGATGCCGGCCGCCAGGTGCAGGAACGGCTCCGGCGGGTAGCTCATGTTCGGGATGACGTTGGCCAGGGTGTTGTGGGTGTCGCAACCCGAGCCGACCACGCCGATGAAATCGATCATGCCGGTGGCGTCGTAGTAGGCGGCGATCTGCTTCATGTCCTCGTGGCTCAGGCCATCGGGGTGGAATTCGTCACCACAGATACGCATACCCACGCAGAAGTCAGGGCCTACCTCGGCACGCACGGCCTTGAGCACTTCCAGGCCGAACTTCATGCGGCCTTCGAAGGTACCGCCCCATTCGTCGGTACGCTTGTTGACCCGCGGGCTCCAGAACTGGTCGATCATGTGCTGGTGCACAGCCGACAGCTCGACGCCGTCCAGTCCACCTTCCTTCGCCCGGCGTGCGGCCTGGGCGTAGTTGCCGATCACACGCCAGATCTCTTCGACCTCGATGGTCTTGCAGGTAGCGCGGTGCACGGGTTCACGAATGCCAGACGGCGACATCAGGGTCGGCCAGTTGAAGCCGTCCCAACGCGAACGACGACCCATGTGGGTAATCTGGATCATGATCTTGGCGCCATGCTTGTGCATGGCGTCGGCCAGGTTCTGGAAGTGCGGGATGATCCGGTCGGTGGACAGGTTCACCGAAGACCACCATTCCTGCGGGCTGTCGATCGCCACCACGGACGAGCCACCGCAGATGGCCAGGCCGATGCCGCCCTTGGCCTTCTCTTCGTAATACTTGACGTAACGCTCGGTGGTCATGCCGCCGTCGGTGGCGTAGACCTCGGCGTGCGCGGTGCTGAGCACGCGGTTGCGGATGGTCAGTTTGCCGATCTGGATCGGCTGGAACATTGCTTCGAATGCCATGACGCTCTCTCCGACTTACAACGGCTTGACGATGAACAGGCCGTCGTCGTGGCCTTCTTCCGAACCACCGTAGACCTGCTCGGCCACGGTCCGAATGGAGCTGCCGCGCGCGGCGAGAATCTGATCCATGGCGCCAGCGAACCAGCCGGTGAACATGTAGTCGACCTTGCGGCCGCACTTGCCATAGACGTAGACGAAAGCCGAGTGCTTGAGCTTGACGCTGCAGGTGCCTTTATCCAGGTCGATGTCCTGGATCTCGAAAAGGCCCCAACCACGCTGGGACAGGCGTTTCATGTAGTGCTCAAACACCGCGACGCCTTCCAGGCCATGGCACTCGGCCTCTTTTTCGCACCAGTGCCAGGCGGACTTGTAACCGGCCTTGTAGAGGATCTCGGCGTAGGCGTCAGCGCCCAGCACTTCCTCGATGCCGATGTGGTTGTTGACGAAGAAATGACGCGGCACATACAGCATCGGCAGGGCGTCGGTGGTCCAGACACCAGTCTCGGTATCGACTTCGATTGGCAATTGCGGGGCGATCTTGGCCATGGAAACTCAACTCCATCAAAATTTTTATTGGGTTGCCCCGACGTTGCTGGCCGGGGCTTTCAGGCTTGGAGAGCGGCTTACTCGCCCCAGACGTCTTTCAATACGTTTACCCAGTTCTCACCCATGATCTTGCGTACCACACGCTCGGAGTGGCCGCGCTTGAGCAAGGTCTCGGTGAGGTTCGGGAATTCGCCGACAGTGCGGATCCCCAGCGGGTTGATGATCTTGCCGAAGTTGGTCAGGCGACGGGCGTACCCCTTGTCGTGGGTCAGGTACTCGAAGAACTCCTGGCCGTGGCCCTGGGTGAAGTCGGTACCGATACCGATGGCGTCTTCACCGACGATGTTCATGGTGTACTCGATCGCCTCGGCGTAGTCGTCGATGGTCGAGTCGATGCCTTTGGCCAGGAACGGCGCGAACATGGTCACACCCACGAAACCACCGTGGTCGGCGATGAACTTCAGCTCTTCGTCGGACTTGTTGCGCGGGTGCTCTTTGAGGCCCGAAGGCAGGCAGTGGGAGTAGCAGACCGGCTTCTTCGACTCGAGGATGACTTCCTCGCTGGTCTTGGAGCCGACGTGGGAGAGGTCGCACATGATGCCGACGCGGTTCATCTCGGCGACGATCTCGCGACCGAAGCCCGACAGGCCACCATCACGCTCGTAGCAGCCGGTGCCTACCAGGTTCTGGGTGTTGTAGCACATCTGCACGATGCCAACGCCCAGCTGCTTGAACACATCGACGTAGGCGATCTGGTCTTCGAACGCATGGGCGTTCTGGAAGCCGAACAGGATGCCGGTCTTGCCCAGCTCCTTGGCCTTGCGGATATCGGCGGTGGTGCGCACCGGCATGACCAGGTCGCTGTTCTCGCGGATCAGCTTCTGACTGGCGGCGATGTTGTCGACAGTCGCCTTGAAGCCTTCCCAGACCGATACCGTGCAGTTGGCCGCGGTGAGGCCGCCTTTGCGCATGTCCTCGAACAGTTCGCGGTTCCACTTGGCAATGATCAGACCGTCGATGACGATGCTGTCGGCGTGCAGTTCGGCTGGGCTCATCAGGCTGTCCCCTTTTATAGAGTTCGCTTGCGCCAAACCTTGTGCCGGCGCTTTGGGGCCAGCATATGCCTGCGGCCCGAGGCGCCCCGATGCAAAAACGACAGGGGGTTTGCCGAAAGCGTCAAGACGTTCAAAGGCCTACGCTGCCGCGGGATTTGGCAATGAGAGCGAGTCTCGATAAGCGCCTTCCATGAACTTTTCTTCAGGGATCTACCGCCGCGCTTCGCGCTGAGCGAGAATCCCTGCGATTCGTCAGCCTGTTGAGGAGAAAACGGATGAAATCAATGGCATGGCTGGCCCTGGTGGCCGTCGCCCTGGGCGCCCAGGCGAGCGAGGAAGGCAGCACGCCCTGCGACAACGTCGAGACCGACGCGCAGAACTACGCCTGCGCTGCCTACAACAAGCAGACCGCCGAGCGGGAGCTCAAATCGGCCTTTGACGATCTCATCCAGCGCATTACCGACCAGTACCCGGACGAAAACGACAAGGTCCAGCAATTGACCGCCCGCCTGCAGGCAGCCGAGACCCTGTGGACCCAATTGCGCGACGCCGACTGCAAAGTCGAGACCTTTGCCGAGAAGCCCGGCAGCAAGGCCTTCGAGGCAGCCTGGAACACCTGCGTGGCCCAGCGCAGCGATGACCGTTCCGAGTACTTGCAGTCCATCGGACAGCAGTGATCCTGGGGCCGCTGCGCGGCCCTGGGTTGAGCGGTCACAATCCCGAGATCAGGTAACCTTGACCAACCGATCCTCCCGCGGACATCGCTCGAACCGCGCCCGATAGCAACGGGTGAAATACGACGCCGACTCGAATCCACAGGCGATGCTCACCTCCAGCACGCTCATGTCGGTCTGGCGTAACAGCTGCCTGGCCTTGTCCAGGCGCAGTCGCAAATAGAAACCACTGGGCGTGTCGTCCAGGTGCAGGCGGAACAGTCGCTCCAGCTGACGCCGGGTGATCTGCACGGCATCGGCCAGGATCTCGGTATTGAGCGGCTGCTCGGTGTTGCGCTCCATCTCGCCGATCACCCGCACCAGCTTCTTGTTGTTGATGCCGTAGCGCGACGCGATCTGCATGCGCTGGTGATCCTGTCGCGGACGGATACGTCCGAGCACGAACTGCTCCGACACCTGCACCGCCAATTCACTGCCATGGGTCTGGGCGATCAGGTCGAGCATCAGGTCGATGGACGCGGTGCCGCCGGCGCAGGTGATGCGTCGTCGATCGATTTCGAACAGCTCCTGGGTGGCCTGCAACCTGGGGTAGCGCTCCTTGAAGGCTTCCAACGCCTCCCAATGCACGGTCGCCCGGTGCCCATCGAGCAGCCCGGCTTCGGCCAGCACCATCGCCCCGGTATCGATGCCACCCAGCAACACGCCTTCATGGTCCAGACGGCGCAGCACTTGGTGCAATTGCGCGCCATAGCAGGCCAGTGGTTCGAAGCCGGCCACGATCAGCAGCATGCGCGCCGCCTCCCCCTCCCCCAGCACGCCATCGGCGTTCACCGACATGCCGTTGCTGGCCTGCACTGCACCGCCATCGAGGCTCAACACGCGCCAGCGGTACAGCGGGCCACGGAAGCGGTTGGCCACGCGCAGAGGCTCCAGGGCACTGATGAAGCCCATTGCCGAAAAGCCGGGCAACAGCAGAAAGTGAATGATTTCAGACATTGCATGCTCCACGGGAAAAGTGGTCGCTTCCGTGCAACTCTTGGTCGTCAGAGTGCGAATTTCCACCCCGCCACCAGCGTAGCGTGTTCACACGGCCCGCAGAGGCCGGCCCCAATAACAATATGCACTGCCGTTGGAGAGCCACCATGCACAGCTTCATCCGCCGCAGCTTGTTGTCCCTCGCGTTGAGCAGCACCCTCGCCACTCCCCTCCTGGCCGCCGAGCCCGCCGCCTGCAAAGACGTGCGCCTTGGCGTGGTCAACTGGACCGATGTCATCGCCACCAGCGCCATGGCCCAGGTCCTGCTCGATGGGTTGGGTTACCAGACCAAACAGACCAGCGCGTCGCAGCAGATCATCTTCGCCGGTATCCGCGACAAGCGCCTGGACATGTTCCTGGGCTACTGGAACCCGATCATGACCCAGACCATCACACCGTTCGTCCAGGCCGGGCAGGTCAAGGTCCTCGACAAGCCCAGCCTGGAAGATGCGCGAGCCACCCTGGCGGTACCGAAATACCTGGCCGACAAGGGCCTGAAGACGTTCGCCGACATCCACAAGTTCGAGAAGGAGCTGGGCGGCAAGATCTACGGCATCGAGCCCGGCTCCGGCGCCAACACCCAGATCAAAGCGATGATCGCCAAGAACCAGTTCGGCCTGGGCAAGTTCCAGCTGGTCGAGTCCAGCGAGGCCGGCATGCTCGCCGCCGTCGACCGCGCCGTGCGGCGCAAGCAGGCGGTGGTGTTCTTCGGCTGGGCGCCGCACCCAATGAACGTGAACCTCGACATGGTCTACCTGGGCGGCAGCCAGGACGCCCTGGGCCCTGACGAAGGCCGCGCCACGGTCTGGACCGTCACCGCGCCCGACTACGCCGAGCGCTGCCCCAACGCCCACCGGCTGCTGGCCAACCTGAGTTTCAGTGCCGAGGACGAGAGCCGCATGATGCAGCCGCTGCTCGATCACAAGGATCCGCTGGAATCCGCCCGCCAGTGGCTCAAGGACCACCCCGAGGACAAGGCACGCTGGCTCGAAGGCGTGACCACCTTCGACGGCAAGCCGGCGGCTGAGAACCTGAGTCTCAGCGCCAACTGACTCTACCGGTTCGCGGGTAACCCGCTCCCCACAACACACGATGCTGCGCCTGTGGAAGCGAGGTTGCCCCGCGCCCCCAGGGCTCACCTAGGCCCAATGGGAGCGGGTCCACCCGCGAAAGCCACACCACCGACCTCACAGACATACCCTGAAGGATCCGCGCCATGAACCATGACGTCATCATCACCTGTGCACTGACCGGCGCCGGCGACACCGTCGCCAAGAGCCACCTCGTCCCGGTCACACCCAAACAGATCGCAGAGTCCGCCATCGAAGCCGCCAAGGCCGGCGCCACCGTGGTCCACTGCCACGTCCGCGATCCACAGACTGGCCGCTTCAGCCGCGACGTGGCGTTGTACCGCGAAGTGATGGAGCGCATTCGTGAAGCCGACGTGGACGTGATCGTCAACCTCACCGCCGGCATGGGTGGCGATCTGGAGATCGGCCCTGGCGAAAAGCCCATGGAATTCGGCCCAGGCACCGACCTGATCGGCCCGCTGGAGCGCTTGGCACACGTCGAGGCCCTGCTCCCGGAAATCTGCACCCTGGACTGCGGCACGCTCAACTTCGGCGATGGCAACGCCATCTACGTCTCGACCCCGAGCCAACTGCGTGCCGGCGCCAAGCGCATCACCGAACTGGGCGTGAAAGCCGAACTTGAAATCTTCGACACCGGCCACCTGTGGTTCGCCAAGCAGATGATGAAAGAAGGCCTGCTGGACGATCCGCTGTTCCAGCTGTGCCTGGGCATCCCATGGGGCGCGCCAGCCGACACCACCACCATGAAGGCCATGGTCGACAACCTGCCCGCCGGCGTGACCTGGGCCGGTTTCGGTATCGGCCGCATGCAGATGCCGATGGCGGCCCAGGCTGTGCTGCTCGGCGGCAACGTGCGGGTCGGCCTGGAAGACAACCTCTATCTGGACCGTGGCGTGCTGGCCAGCAACGGCCAGTTGGTCGAACGCGCGGTGGAGATCATCACCCGCATGGGCGCTCGCGTCCTGACCCCGGCCGAAGGCCGCGAAAAAATGAACCTCAAACGCCGCTGAGCCTCCCGGAGAATCGCCATGACTTTCATCACCGAGATCAAGACCTTCGCCGCCCTCGGTAGCGGCGTGATCGGCAGCGGCTGGGTTGCCCGCGCCCTGGCCCACGGCCTGGACGTGATCGCCTGGGACCCAGCCCCAGGCGCCGAGCAGGCCTTGCGCAAACGTATCGCCAATGCCTGGCCAGCCTTGGAAAAACAAGGCCTGGCGCCAGGCGCCTCACAAGATCGCCTGCGGTTCGTGGCCACCATCGAGGAATGCGTACGTGACGCCGATTTCATCCAGGAAAGCGCCCCGGAGCGTCTGGACCTGAAGCTCGACCTGCACGCCAAGATCAGCGCCGCGGCCAAGCCCAACGCGATCATCGGCTCCAGCACCTCGGGCCTGCTGCCCAGCGAGTTCTATGAGTCCGCCACACACCCCGAGCGCTGCGTGGTGGGCCACCCGTTCAATCCGGTGTATCTGCTGCCCTTGGTGGAAATCGTCGGTGGCCAGCACACCGCCCCCGAAGCCATCGAGGCGGCCAAGGCCATCTACACCGCCTTGGGCATGCGCCCGCTGCATGTGCGCAAGGAAGTGCCGGGCTTCATTGCCGACCGACTGCTTGAAGCGCTGTGGCGAGAGGCCCTGCACCTGGTCAACGACGGGGTGGCCAGCACCGGCGAGATCGACGATGCGATCCGCTTCGGCGCAGGCCTTCGCTGGTCGTTCATGGGCACCTTCCTCACCTATACCTTGGCCGGGGGCGACGCAGGCATGCGGCACTTCATGGCGCAGTTCGGCCCAGCGCTCAAGCTGCCCTGGACCTACCTGCCGGCGCCGGAGCTGACCGACAAGCTGATCGACGATGTGGTCGAGGGCACCTCGGAGCAACTGGGTGATCGCAGCATCGCCGCGCTGGAACGCTACCGGGATGACACCCTGCTCGCTGTGCTCGACGCAGTGAAGAACAGCAAGGCCCGCCACGGCATGGCCTTCGGCGATTGAGGAAACGGCAATGCCTGCACTGATCACCTACCGCACCCCCGTCCAGGAAGACTGGGTCGACTACAACGGGCATCTGCGCGATGCCTATTACCTGCTGATCTTCAGCTACGCCACCGATGCGCTGATGGAGCGCATCGGCCTGGATGCCGACAGCCGCGGGCAAAGCGGCAATTCACTGTTCACCCTGGAGGCGCACATCAACTACCTGCACGAAGTGAAGCTGGGCACCGAAGTGTGGGTGCAGACACAGATCATCGGCTTCGATCGCAAGCGCCTGCACCTGTATCACAGCCTGCACCGGGCGGGGTTCGACGAGGCCCTGGCGGCCAGCGAACAGATGCTCCTGCACGTGGACCTGGCGGGGCCGAAATCGGCACCGTTCAGTGAACGCAGCGCAGGCCTGCTTCAAGGGTTGGTGGATGAGCAACGGGACCTGCCAGCGGCAGCGTTTGTCGGGCGGGTGATGCAACTGCCTGGCTGAAACACGGCCCTTGGGGCTACTGCCCCCCCCTATCGCGGGACAAGCCGCTCCTTCCGATCCAGGAGGAGCGGCTTGTCCCGCGAGGGTTTCCCGCAGGCAAAAAAATAACCCCGGAAAGCCGTGAGCATCCGGGGCCAAGAGAGCGAGCAACATCCACTTTGCACGAGTGAGGGTGACCAAACCCTCGTTTGCCGTGAATGCGTCCAGTGTGGGGCAGCCCGGGTTGCTGGATTTAGCCGGGAACGACCTGTTCTTAGCCAAAGAAGCCATTGCGACATTCTGTCCTTGCCGCACTGTCGGCTTGGTCAGAGAATCGGTTGCAGATCACAGCAGCACTCTCTTAGCGATAAAAGGGACAACAGCCATGATGCATGCGGATTTGATTGATCAGGAAGACCTGCTGGGCCAACTGCGCTCCAGGGGCTTCGAAATTCCGGCGGGCGCCAGTGCCGAGCAGGCGTGCGAGGCCGTGGTGCGGGGGCTGACCGAGCCCAACGCACGGGCGCTCAAAGGCATGGTCGAGCAGATGTACACCGGCAGCGCCACCATCCTCCCGGCCGTGCGCCAGGCCATCGAGAAGCAGCTGCTGCCAGCATTGGCAGAGTTCAAGAACCGCGCCTGACTGCAGAATCGCTTCGCGGATCGACCCGCTCCCGCAGGGCTCGACATGATCCCTGTGGGAACGGGTTTATCCGCGAAGCGGCAATGCTTGTCAGAGCCTTACGCTGGCAAACGTCGACTCGTTGCGCGCCTGGCTCAGCGAAGCCATCGGACCGCTGTGCGGGGTCAGTGCCATGGCCTGCGGGATCGGCATCATCGCCACCTGCTGGGCGGTATTGGAGCCCACGCGCTCGTCACGCGGCGGAATACCGAAGTACTCGCGATAGCACTTGGAGAAGTGCGGCGTGGAAACGAACCCGCACACCGAAGCCACTTCGATGATCGACATAGGCGTCTGCTTGAGCAGCTGCCGCGCGCGGATCAGGCGCAGCTTGAGGTAGTACCGCGACGGCGAGCAGTGCAGGTACTTCTGGAACAGCCGCTCGAGCTGGCGCCGCGACACCGATACATACACCGCCAGTTCATCCAGATCGATTGGCTCTTCCAGGTTCGCCTCCATCAGCGCGACGATCTCCTGCAGCTTCGGCTGGTTGGTGCCGAGCATGTGCTTGAGCGGCACGCGCTGGTGGTCCTGTTCGTTGCGGATGCGCTCGTAGACGAACATCTCGGAGATCGCCGCCGACAGCTCACGGCCATGGTCACGGCTGATCAGGTGCAACATCATGTCCAGCGGCGCGGTGCCGCCGGAGCTGGTGAAACGGTTACGGTCCAGGGTGAACAGGCGGGTGCTCATGTTCACCCGCGGGAAGGCTTCCTGCATCGCAGCAAGACACTCCCAATGCACGCTGCAATCGAAGCCATCGAGCAGCCCGGCACACGCCAGCGCCCAGCTACCGGTACATACCGCGCCAAGGCGACGCGACTGACGCGCCTGGGCTTGCAGCCAGGTGACGTGCTCGCGGGTGACGGTGCGCTGGATGCCGACACCACCGCAGACGATCACGGTGTCCATCGGCGGCGCGCTGTGCATGGCCGCGTCCGGCGTGATCTGCAGACCGTCGCTGGCCCAGACCTGACCACCATCGACGGTCAGGGTGTGCCAACGGTACAGCTCACGGCCGGAGAGTTGATTGGCCATGCGCAGCGGCTCGACGGCGGATGCGAGGGAAATCAGGGTGAAATTATCCAGCAGGAGAAACCCGATGGACTGGGGAGCTGTGCGGTTCTGGGTTGGGGTCCCGGAGGTGTACGACGTCATCGCGATTTCTCCTCACACAATGCAGGGTGTGCCTCAGGCTGGCACTGTTTTATTGTCATGGCCCCAGTTCGTATGCAGGGGCTTTGCCAACTACAACGCAAAGGTCGTGCCTGAAATTGAACGACCATTCAAAAAAAACCAAAAACGACGTCGTATCAGGGCTGTCAGAGCTTTTCCATCAGATTTGTAGGAAAACGCGAACAGGCGCGCTAGCGCCTTTGCGTGTAACCCCTGAGCAGTTAAGTAGCACTTTTGGGAAGGATGCCCAGAAGCGACATCCATAAGTGTCACCGACAACGACACCTCTGGTAGCGACAACTGACAGCCGGTAGGGAACGATCGGTGCGCCAATTTGGGGCGCACCGACCGTAGAAGGGGCAAGAATGGCATCAGCACTCGATGGCGCTGACAGCCAGACCGCCGCGCGAGGTTTCCTTGTACTTGTCGTGCATGTCGGCCCCGGTATCACGCATGGTGCGAATCACCTGGTCGAGAGAGATGAAGTGCTCGCCGTCACCGCGCAGGGCCATCTGCACGGCGTTGATCGCCTTGACCGCAGCGATGGCATTGCGCTCGATGCACGGCACCTGGACCAGACCACCGACCGGGTCGCAGGTCAGGCCCAGGTTGTGTTCCAGAGCGATTTCGGCAGCATTTTCCAACTGCGGCGGGGTGGCGCCCAACACCTCCGCCAAGCCGGCTGCGGCCATGGCGCAGGCCGAACCGACTTCGCCCTGGCAACCGACCTCGGCACCGGAGATCGAAGCGTTCTTCTTGCACAGGATGCCCACCGCGGCAGCGCCGAGGAAGAAATCCACCACGTTGGATTCATCGACTGCATCCGAGAAACGCATGTAGTAGTGCAACACCGCCGGAATGATGCCCGCCGCGCCATTGGTAGGCGCAGTCACCATGCGCCCGCCCGCGGCGTTCTCTTCATTGACGGCCAGGGCGAACAGGTTGACCCACTCCATGGCGCTCATGGTCGAGCCAATCACATTGGGCTTGCCGAGCTCCTGCAGGCTGCGGTGCAGCTTGGCGGCACGGCGTCGTACGTTGAGCCCCCCAGGCAGGGTGCCCTCGTATTTGAGGCCGTTGTTCACGCATTCCTGCATGGCGTGCCAGAGCTTGAGCAGGCCAGCGCGGATTTCTTCCTCACTGCGCCAGGCCTTTTCGTTCTCCATCATCAATTGCGACACGCGCAGGTCGTTTTGCTTGCACAGGCTCAGCAGTTCGGCCGCGCTGTTGAAATCGTAGGGCAACACCGTCTCGTCAGCGTCCAGCACACCGCTGGCGGCCTGGGCGGCGTCGACCACGAAGCCCCCGCCGACCGAGTAGTAGGTGTCACGGTGCAGCTCACCTTGCGCGCCTTCGGCGATCAGGGTCATGGCGTTGGGGTGGTACGGCAGGTTCTCGTCCAGCAGCAGCATGTCGCGGCTCCAGACGAACTCGACCGGCAGGTGGCCATCGAGCTGCAAGGTGCTGGTTTCGCGCAGTTCGGCGATGCGCGGGGCAATCACCGTAGGGTCGATGGAGTCGGGCCACTCACCCATCAGGCCCATGATGGTGGCGTTGTCGGTGCCGTGGCCGACGCCGGTCGCCGACAACGAGCCATACAACCGGACTTCCACTCGCCTGACCTGTTCCAGCTCGCCGCGCTGGCGCAGCCCTTGGACGAACAGAGCAGCGGCACGCATGGGGCCGACGGTGTGGGAGCTGGAAGGCCCGACACCGATCTTGAACAGGTCGAACACGCTGATGGCCATTGTCGAATCACCTCTTGATGGGCTTGTCTCCCCGCGGCGTATGGCGGGTTGCGCAACTGCTAGGCTGATACCGCGAGTTGCCGCGAATGCACGCATCATCGGGCTTTTGCCCCACTACCCGCCGTCTGCAACCGACGTACTTTTGTCCAGCAACGCCGCCCGCTCCAGGCGCCTTGCGCGCCGCTTTCGAGGGGGCTGGTGACGTAAAAACGCAGGGTAGAGGGTGGAAAAATCCATATGCGACATTGCCCTTACTGGATGCGACCCGTCCTGTACTGGTTACGACCCCACCAGTAGGCGATTGCCGAACGCTGGGGGATTATCGAAAGCGACTCGTATTGCACGGCCTCGCATCCTGCCCTCTGCAGGCCTGGTCGACCGGAGCCTAGAGAAAGCCCGGCGCCCCGCGGGAAACCCGAAGAAAAATCACAGGAGTCCATCCATGAAAGGTTCACCCTCGCTCTTGCTGGTCGCGATGCTCGCAACACCTCTGTTGGCTCAGGCCGTGGAGCCCGAGCAGTGTCAGACGGTACGGTTCTCTGACGTCGGCTGGACCGACATCACCGTGACCACCGCCGTCACCAGCGTTGTACTCGAAGCCCTGGGCTACAAGACTCACACCAACATGATCTCGGTACCGGTGACCTACAAGTCGCTGGCCGCCGGCAAGGACCTGGATGTGTTCCTCGGCAACTGGATGCCGACCATGGAGAACGACATCAAGCAGTACCGTGACGCCGGCACGGTCGAAACCGTGCGCGCCAACCTGGAGAACGCCAAGTACACCCTGGCCGTACCCCAAGCACTGTATGACAAGGGCCTCAAGGACTTCGCCGACATTCCCAAGTTCAAGAACGAACTGGGCGGCAAGATCTACGGCATCGAGCCGGGCAACGACGGCAACCGCACCATCCAGAGCATGATCGACAAGAACGCCTTTGGCCTGAAGGACGCCGGCTTCAAGCTGGTGCAGTCCAGCGAGGCAGGCATGCTGTCGCAGGTGGATCGCTCGCAGAAACGTGGCGAGGCGGTGGTGTTCCTGGGCTGGGAACCGCACCCGATGAACAAGCGCTTCAAGATGCAGTACCTGTCCGGCGGTGACGAGTTCTTCGGCCCCGAGTTCGGCAAGGCGACCGTGCTGACCAATACCCGCAAGGGCTATACGCAGGAATGCAGCAACGTCGGCCAACTGCTGAAGAACCTGTCGTTCACCCTGGACATGGAAAGCACCCTGATGGGCAATGTCCTGGACGACAAGATGAAACCCGATGCAGCCGCCAAGGCGTGGCTGAAGAACAACCCGCAAGTGCTCGATACCTGGTTGGCCGGAGTGACGACCGTGGATGGCAAACCCGGGCTGGAGGCGGCCAAGGCCAAACTGACGCAATAACAACAAGGATGCAGTAGCAATTGGCACTACCTCGGGGCAGGCCAACGCCCGCCCCGGACTGATTTCAATCTTTGCAGGTGGAAGCTCGCTATCATGCTTATCGATCAGAAAATACCTCTGGGGCAGTACATCGCCTCATTCGTCGAATGGTTGACCCAGAACGGCGCCAACTATTTCGACGCCATCGCCCAGGGCCTGGAATTCATGATCCATGGGGTCACCAGCGCCCTGACCTGGTTCAACCCCTACATCCTCATCGCCTTGTTCGCCGCCCTGGCGCACCTGATCCAGCGCAAATGGGCGCTGACGGCATTTGTCGCGCTGTCCTTCCTGCTGATCTTCAACCTCGGCTACTGGCAGGAAACCATGGAGACCCTGGCGCAGGTCACCTTCGCCACCGTGGTATGCGTGGCCATCGGCGTGCCGCTGGGCATCGTCGCTGCGCACAAGCCGATGTTCTACACCGCCATGCGTCCCGTCCTGGACCTGATGCAGACGGTGCCTACCTTCGTTTACCTGATCCCCACCCTGACCCTGTTCGGCCTGGGCGTGGTGCCAGGGTTGATCTCCACGGTGGTGTTCGCCATCGCCGCGCCGATCCGCCTCACCTACCTGGGTATCTGCGATGTGCCCCAGGAACTGCTCGACGCCGGTAAGGCCTTTGGCTGCTCGCGCCGCCAGCTGCTGACCCGCATCGAACTGCCCCATGCGATGCCCAGCATTGCCGCGGGCGTTACCCAATGCATCATGCTGTCGTTGTCGATGGTCGTGATCGCCGCCCTGGTGGGCGCTGACGGCCTCGGCAAACCTGTGGTCAACGCACTGAACACCGCCGATATCGCCCTGGGCTTCGAGGCGGGCCTGGCGATCGTGCTGCTGGCGATCATGCTGGACCGTATCTGCAAGCAACCGGAGCTGCCGGCACGAGGTGAGTCATGAGCATCATTCGTTTCGAAGACGTCGACGTCATCTTCTCCAACAAGCCACGCGAAGCGCTGGCGCTGCTGGACCAAGGCCAGACCCGCGAGCAGATCCTCAAGAAGACCGGCCTTGTGGTCGGCGTCGAGAAAGCCAACCTGGACATCAACAAAGGCGAGATCTGCGTGCTCATGGGCCTGTCCGGCTCGGGCAAGTCGAGCCTGCTGCGCTGCATCAACGGCCTGAATACCGTCAGCCGCGGCAAGCTGTTCGTCGAGCATGAAGGCAAGCACATCGACATCGCCCACTGCACCCCGGCGGAACTGAAGATGATGCGCACCAAGCGCATCGCCATGGTGTTCCAGAAGTTCGCCCTGATGCCCTGGCTGACCGTGCGCGAGAACATCAGCTTCGGCCTGGAAATGCAGGGCCGTCCCGAGAAAGAGCGGCGCAAGCTGGTCGATGAGAAGCTCGAGCTGGTGGGCCTCACTCAATGGCGCAACAAGAAGCCCGACGAGCTCTCCGGCGGCATGCAGCAGCGCGTGGGCCTGGCCCGGGCGCTGGCCATGGACGCAGACATCCTGCTGATGGACGAACCCTTCTCGGCCCTCGACCCGCTGATCCGCCAAGGCCTGCAGGACGAGTTGCTGGAGCTGCAGAACAAGCTGAGCAAGACCATCGTGTTCGTCAGCCACGACCTAGACGAGGCGCTCAAGCTGGGCAGCCGTATCGCCATCATGAAAGATGGCCGGATCATCCAGTACAGCAAGCCTGAAGAAATCGTCCTGAACCCGGCCGACGACTATGTACGCACCTTCGTGGCCCACACCAATCCGCTCAACGTGCTGTGCGGTCGCAGCCTGATGCGCAGCCTGGACAACTGCAAGCGGGTCAACGGCTCGGTATGCCTGGACCCAGGCGGTGATTCCTGGCTGGACCTGGGCGAAGGCAACTCGATCAAACGCGCCCGCCAAGGCCAGAACGGCCTGGACCTGCAGAACTGGGTACCGGGCCAGGATGTGGAAACCCTGGGCCGCAAACCGACCTTGGTCAATGCCAATATCGGCATGCGCGAGGCCTTGCAGATCCGCTACCACACCGGCAACAAGCTGGTGCTGCAGGAGAACGACAAGGTGGTGGGGATTCTCGGCGACAGCGAGCTGTATCACGCGCTGCTGGGCAAGAACCACGGGTAATGACAGGGGCCGCTGTGCGGCCCTGTCACGGCACAAGGCCGCTGCCACAGGGGAGGTATTGCACCCTCTCTGTGACAGCGGCCTTGTGTTTTTTCAGGAGGGCAAAGCCTTCCCGGCAGTGGTTCAGCGAACGACGATCCCGCGCGCAGCCATGTAGGCCTTGGCTTCCGGCACGGTGTACTCACCGAAGTGGAAGATGCTCGCCGCCAGCACCGCACTGGCATGGCCTTCCAGGATGCCGTCAGCCAGGTGTTGCAGGTTGCCGACACCGCCCGAGGCGATCACCGGAATACCCACTGCATCGCTGATGGCCCGGGTCACGCCCAGATCGAAACCGCTCTTCATGCCGTCCTGGTCCATGCTGGTGAGCAGGATCTCACCGGCCCCCAGCCCTTCCATCTTCTTGGCCCAGGCCACTGCATCCAGACCGGTCGGCTTGCGCCCGCCATGGGTGAAGATCTCCCAACGCGGCGCCTCGCCGGGGCCGGAGACCTTCTTGGCGTCGATGGCGACGACAATGCACTGGGAACCGAAACGCTCGGCAGCCTCACCCACGAACTCGGGGTGGAACACTGCTGCGGTGTTGATCGACACCTTGTCGGCGCCGGCGTTGAGCAGGTTGCGGATGTCCTGCACGGTACGCACGCCACCGCCCACGGTCAGCGGGATGAACACCTGGCTGGCCATGCGCTCGACGGTGTGCAGGGTGGTGTCACGGCCATCGACACTGGCGGTGATGTCCAGGAAAGTGATCTCGTCAGCACCCTGCTCGTCGTAGCGACGCGCGATTTCCACCGGGTCGCCGGCATCGCGGATGTTCTCGAACTTGACGCCCTTGACCACCCGGCCGTTGTCCACGTCCAGGCAAGGGATGATGCGCTTGGCCAGTGCCATGTTCTGTCCTCAGCCTTGGTAGTTGTCGCAGAAGGCCTGGGCCTCAGCGACATCGAGGGTGCCTTCATAGATGGCGCGGCCGGTAATGGCACCGATGATGCCCGGGGTCTTGGCATCCAGCAGGGCCTTGATGTCGCCCAGGTTGTGGATGCCGCCGGACGCGATCACCGGAATCGACGTGGCTTCGGCCAGGGCCTTGGTGAAGGGCACGTTGCAGCCCTGCATCATGCCGTCCTTGGCGATGTCGGTGTAGACGATCGCCGAGACGCCATCGGCCTCGAAGCGCTTGGCCAGGTCGATGACCTGCACCGAGCTGACTTCGGCCCAACCGTCGGTGGCGACGAAGCCGTCCTTGGCATCCAGGCCAACGATGACCTTGCCTGGGAACGCCTTGCACGCCTCGGCGACGAATTCAGGCTGCTTGACCGCCTTGGTGCCGATGATGACGTAGCTCACGCCAGCCTTGACGTAGTGCTCGATGGTCTCCAGCGAGCGGATGCCGCCGCCGATCTGGATCGGCAAGTTCGGGTAGCGCTTGGCGATGGCAGTGACCACTTCGCCGTTGACCGGCTGGCCTTCGAAGGCGCCATTGAGGTCGACCAGATGCAGGCGACGGCAGCCACCCTCGACCCATTTGGCGGCCATGCTCACCGGGTCGTCGGAAAATACCGTGGAGTCTTCCATGCGGCCCTGGCGCAGACGCACGCAGGCACCGTCCTTCAGATCGATAGCGGGGATAATCAGCATCTTGGGAACCTGTCTAATCAGTGAAATTCAGGGCTTCTCGAGTGCCCACAGGTCGCTCTCGATGCTCTCGAACCGCTCCTTGAGGTGCAGCTGAACATCGGCAATCGCCCTGTTGTAGTAGTGAGGTGCAATTTCTTTGCTGAACAAATCGAGGACCTCGGCCACCTCGAACGACCCAAGCGTCAGCTCGAAGCGGTCTTCGAGAAAGCGCTTCAAGGTGTCGAGCGCCTGGCGCTCCTGCTCGGGCGCCAGGGTGATGATCGGGGCCTTGGTCCGCGGTTTGCTCATTTACCAGCGTCCATCCCAGCTGACGAAGTTCTGCAGCAGTTGCAGGCCATGGGTATGGCTCTTCTCGGGATGGAACTGCACGGCGAAGCGCGAGCCCTCGGCCAGGGCCGCGGCGAAATCGACGCCGTAGTGGCCGCGGCCTGCAACCTGCCCAGGCTTGCCGGCATTGATGTAGTAGCTGTGCACGAAATAGAAGCGCGCGCGGTCGGGAATGTCATGCCACAGGGGATGGTCGATGGTCTGGCTGACTTCGTTCCAGCCCATGTGGGGCACCTTCAGGTGCTCGCCGTCTTCCTGCAGGTCTTTGCCGAAGAAACGCACCTGACCGGGGAACAGGCCGATGCAGTCGACGCCGTCGTTCTCCTCGCTGTGGTCCAGCAGGGCCTGCATGCCCACGCAGATACCGAGGAACGGACGGTCCTGGCTGACTTCACGCACCAGGCTGTCGAAGCCCAGGCGACGGATCTCGGCCATGCAGTCGCGGATCGCGCCAACGCCTGGGAACACCACACGGTCGGCCTCGCGGATCACGGCCGCGTCGCTGGTGACCAGCACCTTGCCAGCCCCCACATGCTCCAGGGCCTTGGCCACCGAGTGCAAGTTGCCCATGCCATAGTCGATTACGGCGACGGTCTGCATCACAGGCATCCCTTGGTGGAAGGCATCTGCCCGGCCATGCGCTCGTCCTGCTCGACGGCCATGCGCAGCGCGCGGCCAAAGGCTTTGAACACGGTTTCGATCTGGTGGTGGGTATTGTGACCACGCAGGTTGTCGATGTGCAGGGTCACCAGGGCATGGTTGACGAAGCCCTGGAAGAACTCCTGGAACAGGTCGACATCGAAGCCGCCCACGCTGGCGCGGGTGTACGGCACGTGCATCTGCAGGCCCGGACGGCCGGAGAAGTCGATGACCACACGCGAAAGCGCTTCGTCCAGCGGTACGTACGAATGACCGTAGCGACGGATGCCCTTCTTGTCACCGATGGCCTGGGCGAACGCCTGGCCGAGGGTGATGCCGACGTCTTCGACGGTATGGTGGTCGTCGATATGCAGGTCACCCTTGCACTCGATGTCCAGATCGATCAGCCCATGCCGGGCGATCTGGTCGAGCATGTGTTCGAGGAAAGGCACACCGATATCGAATCGGGCCTTGCCACTGCCATCGAGGTTGATCGAGGCTTTTACCTGGGTTTCCAGGGTATTGCGCTCGACGGAAGCCTTACGTTCGACCATCACCAGCTCCGCAAAATCATTGGGCGAAAAGGCTGCCATTATAGGCCCAGATCGCGCCCGCTTGGAACGCGGATGACATATGGCAATGTCGCATATGTGTAATTTCTGCTGTTTGAAGCGACAGGGCGCTCGCTCGCGGGACAAGCCCTGCCGACACGGACTGCCCTGGCCCTGCCGTCCGCCACTATTGATTACGCCGAGGTCCTACCCACGGCGCTATACTCCCAGGCTTGAATTTCAAAAACGGACTACAAGGACTCGCCCATGAAAGCGTTCGGCAAAATCCTGGGGCTGGGGCTTCTCGGGTTGCTGCTGATCATCGTGGCGCTGGGCTTCGCCCTGACCCACCTCTTCGATCCCAACGACTACAAAGACGAGATTCGCCAGTTGGCCCGCGACAAGGCCCACATCGAGCTGACGCTCAATGGCGATATCGGCTGGAGCCTGTTCCCCTGGCTGGGCCTGGAGCTGCACGAGGCCAGCATCGCCACGCTGAACAAGCCCAAGGAGCCATTCGCCGACCTGCAGATGCTGGGTTTGTCGGTCCGTGTACTGCCGCTGCTGCGCCGCGAGGTGCAGATGAGCGATGTGCGCGTCGAGGGCCTGAACCTGATCCTGAACCGTGACGAACACGGCCACGGCAACTGGGAAGACATCGGCAAACCACTGCCGCAGCCTGCCGGCACGCCGTCGACCAGCACGACCGAGGCCCCCGCCACGGCCGATACGCCGGCCAACAAGGAAGACTCCCGCGAGCGCATGGTCAAGCTGGACATCGACAGCCTGACGGTCAACAACGCCCAGGTGCAGTACACCGATGCCAAGACCGGCCAGACCTTCAGCGCCCAAAGCATCCAGCTGAGCACCGGTGCAGTCCATGAGGGCGTGAACATCCCGCTCAAGGCCAGTGCCTTCCTCACCGTTGGCCAGCCGAGCCTCAAGGCACGCACCGAATTGACGGGTGAGCTGCGTTTCGACCGTAAGCTCAAGCGCTACAACATCGAGGACATGCGCCTGTCGGGCGAGACCTCTGGCGAACCGCTGGCCGGCAAGACCATGACCTTCGCCGCCCAAGGCCAGCTACTGGTCGACCTTGCCGCCAACGTGGCCTCCTGGAATGGCTTGAAGCTCTCCGCCAACCAGCTGCGCGCCCTGGGCGAGCTGAACCTGCGCGACCTGGACAAGACCCCGCAACTGAGCGGCGGCCTGTCCATCGCTCAGTTCGACCTGCGCACCTTCCTCGACAGCATCGGCCATCCGCTGCCTGCCACTGCCGACCCAGCCGCGTTCGGCAAGCTGGAACTGGTCACCCGCCTGCAGGCCAATCCAACCAGCCTGGCCCTGGAAGACTTGGCCGTGAAGCTCGACGAGAGCACCTTCAGCGGCCGCATCGCCATCGACGACTTCGCCAAGCAGGCCCTTCGCCTGCGCCTTAAAGGCGACACGTTCAACGCCGACCGTTACCTGCAGGCCAAGAGCGAACAAGCCAAGGGCGCCAGCGCCGCGCGCCAGGCCGAGGTCCAGCAGCAGGAAGCCAGCGCCGTCAGCGGCCCGAGTACGACTCCGCTGCCCAACGCGCCGACCCAGGTGGCCTGGAGCAGTGACAAGCTGCTGCCGGTGGATCGCCTGCGCCAGCTCGATCTGCAGGCAGACGTGTCGTTCGGCACCCTGACCCTGGACAAGCTGCCGATCACCGATGCCCAGCTCAAGGCCAACGGCCAGGGAGGCCTGTTGACCCTCGAGACCCTCCGAGGTGGCCTGTACGACGGCAGCTTCGAGACCAACGGAACACTCGACGTGCGCCCGGCCGTGCCACAGATCGGCATGAAGACCCGGATCAACCGCGTGCCGGTGGAACACTTCATCAAGTCCGACACCCCGGACAAGGCGCCCCCGGTCAAGGGCCTGCTGACGCTGTCCAGCGACCTGACCGCCACCGGCAACAGTCAGAAAGCACTGGTCGACACCCTCAACGGCAATGCCAGCTTCACCCTCAACGATGGCGTGCTGGTCAACGCCAACCTCGAACAGCAGCTGTGTCATGCCATCGCGACCCTCAACCGCAAGACCTTGAGCGGCGAGCCGCGCGGCAAGGACACCCCCTTCCAGGAACTGCGCGGCAGCCTGGTGGTGCGCAATGGCGTCGCCAGCAACCCGAACCTGAAGGCAAGCATTCCAGGCCTGACCGTCAACGGCCATGGCGATGTGGACCTGCGCGTACTGGGCATGGACTACAACCTGGGCGTGATCGTCGAAGGTGACCAGCGCGCCATGCCGGACCCGGCCTGCCAGGTCAACGAGCGCTATGTCGGTATCGAGGTGCCGGTGCGCTGCCGTGGCCCGCTGGAACTTGGCGCCAAGGCTTGCCGCCTGGACCAGGAAGGCCTGGGTAAGGTCGCAGCCAAGCTGGCCGGCAACCGCCTGCAAGAAAAACTCGACGAGAAGCTTGGCGACAAGGTCAGCCCGGAGCTTAAGGATGCACTCAAGGGGCTGTTCAAACGATGAGTCCCGAGCAGTTCTCCCATGCCGTTTTGCAGTGGTACGACCAGCACGGCCGTCATGACCTGCCCTGGCAACAGGGCATCACGCCCTATCGGGTGTGGGTGTCGGAAATCATGTTGCAGCAGACCCAGGTGAGCACGGTGCTCAACTACTTCGATCGCTTCATGCAGGCCCTGCCGACCGTGCAGGCCCTGGCCGAGGCGCCGGAGGACGAGGTGCTGCACCTGTGGACGGGCCTGGGTTACTACACTCGGGCGCGCAATCTGCAAAAGGCCGCGAAAATCGTGGTCGAGCAGCATGGCGGCGAGTTTCCACGCAGCGTCGAGCAACTAACGGCGTTGCCGGGCATCGGCCGCTCCACTGCCGGTGCCATCGCCAGCATCAGCATGGGCATTCGCGCACCGATCCTCGATGGCAACGTCAAGCGCGTGCTGGCCCGCTACACCGCCCAGGCCGGCTATCCTGGCGAGCCCAAGGTGGCCAACGCGCTGTGGGCCAACGCCGAGCGCTTCACGCCGTACGCCAGGGCCAACCACTACACCCAGGCGATGATGGACTTGGGCGCGACCCTCTGCACCCGCAGCAAGCCCAGCTGCCTGATCTGCCCGCTCAAGACCGGCTGCCAAGCCCACCTGCTCGGGGAGGAAACCCGATACCCCGAGCCCAAGCCACGCAAGACGCTGCCGCAGCGCCGCACATTGATGCCGATGCTGGCCAATCATGAGGGCGCCATCCTGCTCTATCGCCGCCCCTCGAGCGGCCTATGGGGCGGGCTGTGGAGCTTGCCGGAGCTGGACAACCTGGAACAGCTCGACGACCTGGCCTACCAGCACGGCCTGCGCGCGACCGGCAGCCAAGCCCTGGATGGCCTGACCCATACCTTCAGCCATTTCCAGCTGGCCATCGAGCCGTGGCTGGTGCGAGTCGACTCGCTGGGCACGACCGTGACTGAGCCCGACTGGCTCTGGTATAACCTCGCCACCCCGCCGCGCCTGGGCCTCGCCGCCCCGGTCAAGAAGCTGCTCAAACGCGCGGCCGATGAATTGATTGCAGGAGAGTCCCGATGACCCGCACCGTGAAGTGCCGCAAGTACAACGAAGAGCTCCCTGGCCTGCCACGCCCTCCCTACCCGGGCGCCAAAGGCCAGGACATCTTCGATCACATCTCGCAAAAGGCTTGGGATGAGTGGCAGAAGCACCAGACCATGCTGATCAACGAAAAGCGTTTGAACATGATGAACGCCGAGGACCGCAAATTCCTCCAGGCGGAGATGGACAAGTTCTTCGCTGGCGAGGAGTACGCTCAGGCCGAAGGCTACGTTCCGCCCAGCGAATGACCGAAAAACGTAAGCGACGGAATTAATTTAAAAAATTTTCAAAAAAGTCGTTGACGGAAGGTCTGAAAACCTTTTTAATTCGCCCCGTCGCCCAGATAGCTCAGTCGGTAGAGCAGAGGATTGAAAATCCTCGTGTCGGCGGTTCGACTCCGTCTCTGGGCACCAAGTGCCAAACCCCAGGTAACGCAAGTTGCCTGGGGTTTTTTAATGCCCGCGACTTTTGCAACGAAAGTCTGGCGTCAAAATAGCCATGTGCTATCATTCGCGCCGCGCTGCCCCCGCCTTGCAGCGCACACCCCAAGGACGATGGTTGAGCAAGGAATGCCTCATCAGACAGCCGATGCCTCAGCCCGTTTTTTCCTCTCGAAAATCGGAAGCGCCATGACATCCCCTGCCGAACTCATGAACAAGGTCAATCGCAAGACACTGCACCTGGTACTGCTGTGCGCGGCCACCGGCGGCCTGTACCTGCTGATCTGGCTGTACAAGACCAACCAACATCTGCGCGAAGCCACTGGGCAGACGGTCTGCAGCGAGACCTACATTATCTGGATCTGCGTCTGCATGGGCCTGAGCGGAGTGTTCATCGACAATCCCGAACCCTTCCTGGTCGGCATCGGCGCCCTGCTGAGCATCGCCAGCGGCGTATTGTTCATCGTCTGGGCATTCAATGCCCGCAGCCTGCTGATGACCTACGCCAACGCCCAGCAGCAGCCTTACTTCTCGATGAACGCCTTCTACACGTTCCTGTTCAACGCGTACTACATCAATTACTGCATCAACGAACTGGGCGAGAACGCGCAGCGCCAGCAACCGATCCATGCGCAGCCGGCACAGCCCTGATCCACGAACGCCAACCGGCACAAGGATTTGCATGTCAGCCCGCCCATGCATTGAAAAGCGGGTGTACAAGGAGAGATAAATGGCCTACACGTCGATCATGTTCAAGAACCCGAAAACCGGCGCGCTGAAAGAAGCCCCGGTCGGTTTCTCCTGGACCACCTTTTTCTTCGGTTTCTTCCCGGCGCTGTTCCGTGGTGACTGGAAGTTCGGTGCGTTCCAGTTCGTACTGCAGATGCTCACCATGGGCCTGAGCTCGCTGGTGTTCTGCTTCATCTACAACAAGCTGTACATCAAGGACCTGATCGGTGCCGGTTTCCAGGCGCAGTCGATCTCCAAGGGCGACATGGACTACGCCGCCGCCAAACTCGGCCTGCAAATCCCCGCGCTGACCGCAGCCTGAGATTCCTGTACCCCATGGCTAGCTAGCCATGGGGTTACGGCAGCACAGCGCAAAGTGCGCGACGTTGATCGACATCAAACAGCCATCGCTCGCCGCGCCCTAGCCTATCGGGTGGACATTCGAACCCACCCCAAAGGACTGCCATGAGCGACGACGCCACGCCTCTGCCCCCTCCCACTGCCGATGCGACGCCCAGCATCACGCCAATCGCCCGCAACCGCCCACCTCGCAGACGCCAGACTGCCGCCAAGACGACCCCAGAGCCGAGCATCAGCGCCATCAGCCAGCAGCCGGCAGCGCTGGAGGTGGCCTCGGCGCGGCGCGGCAGCAATGAAGACAGCACCTCGGCGCGCCTGCCGGCCAGCTACCCCTACCGCACGCGCCTGCGCCGCCAGGACTATGAGAAGGCCAAGCACGCCCTGCAGATCGAGCTACTCAAGGTCCAGAGCTGGGTCAAGGAAACCGGCCAACGCGTGGTCATTCTGTTCGAAGGACGCGACGCGGCAGGTAAAGGCGGTACCATCAAGCGCTTCATGGAACACCTGAACCCACGCGGGGCGAGGATCGTCGCCCTGGAAAAGCCCTCCGAGCAGGAGAAGGGCCAATGGTACTTCCAGCGCTATATCCAGCACCTGCCGACCGCGGGCGAAATGGTCTTCTTCGACCGCTCTTGGTACAACCGCGCCGGCGTCGAGCGGGTGATGGAGTTCTGTACCCCGTTGCAGTACTTGGAGTTCATGCGCCAGACACCGGAGCTTGAACGGATGCTGTGCAACAGCGGCATCCTGCTGTTCAAGTACTGGTTCTCGGTTAATCGCGAAGAGCAGCTGCGCCGCTTCATCTCGCGCCGGGACGATCCACTCAAGCACTGGAAGCTCTCGCCCATCGACATCAAGTCGCTGGACAAGTGGGAGGACTATACCGCCGCCAAGGAAGCCATGTTCTTCCACACCGACACCGCCGACGCGCCGTGGACGGTGATCAAGTCCGATGACAAGAAGCGTGCGCGGATCAACTGCATCCGGCATTTTCTGCATTCGTTGGACTACCCGGGCAAGGACCATAGCATCGCCCATGCACCGGATCCGTTGCTGGTCGGACGGGCCTCGCGGGGATTCGAGGAGGATGAGCCTCCCTCGCTCGTCAGTTGAGCCTTGGGCCGCAAGCCGGCCCCTTGGGTTTCTTCGGCAATTACGCTTCAATACGCGCATTTTTCCAGACACCCCCAAGGATTCGCCCCAATGGCCTCCAACACCAAGCAGCAAAAACGCGCCAAGCGCGCCGCCACCAAGGCCAAGCAGAACCGCATGGTGCGCAGCGGCCAGGCGGTCAAGGCCAGCGCCGGCGACAGCGCCAGCGTCGAGCAGGTCTTCAACAAAGCCATGGACTCAGGCAGCTACAACAGCCTGTTTGACAAGATGAAGGAAGCCCAGCAGAACGGCCTGGTGCCGATGATCTCGGTGTTCCTGGTCGATCCGCTGCTGGCCCTGGTGCTCAAGGGCCACAAGGAAGAACACGCCACCGACTACATCGTCATGGTCTTCACTGCCTATCGCAAATGGCTCGACGGCAGCGACGAAGATGCCACCATGGCCTGGCTGGAAAGCGACGAGTTCCAAGAGGCCTATGTGGCAGCCTCCGAAGCGGTCGCCAAGCAGCAACAACAGCAGAAGCAGTTCGGCTGAAGATCGCCGGCAGCCCAAACCCGCCCCACAAGCTTCTGTGGGAGTGGATCTACCTGCGAAAACGCCGATACAGACAAACAAAAAGGCCGTGCCCTTCACAGGACACGGCCTTTTTTGTTCAGCAGCCCGGATCAGTTATCCAGCGCCACCTGGCCCGCTGCCTGGCCTTCGGCCTTGCGCTTACGCTGCACCAGCAGGCCGGCAGCGACCACGCCAATGCTGAGCAATGCGGTGGCGATGATCTCGGCGCGATGGTCTTCGCGCAGCGCCATCACCACCAAGATCGCGACGATGAACGCGATGGTCGCCCAGGTCAGCCCCGGGAACAGCCACATCTTGAAGGCAATCTTCTCGCCCCGAGCTTCACGCTGGCTGCGCATGCGCAGTTGCGACACAGCAATCACCAGGTACACCAGCAGCGCGATGGCGCCGGAGCTGGCCAGCAGGAATTCGAACACCGCAGCCGGAGCCACGAAGTTGGCGAACACGCACAGAAACGCCGCCGCTGTGGACAGCAGGACCGCCCAGTGCGGAGTCCCCGCCTTGGTGGTGCGCTGCGCCATGGCCGGCGCATCGCCGCGCTTGCTCAGGGAGAACAGCATGCGCGAAGAGGTGTACAGCGCCGAGTTCAGGCAGCTGGTCACGGCGATCAGCACGACGATGTCGACGATCAACTTGGCATTCGGCACGCCGATGCGGCTCAGGACGGTCTGGTAGGAACCGGTCTCGGCCAGGGCTGGGTCGTTCCATGGCACCAGGGCCACGACCAGGAAGATCGACACCAGGTAGAACAGGCAGATACGCCAGATCACCGAGTTGGTGGCACGGCTGATCTGCTTGCCCGGGTCTTTGGATTCGGCGGCGGCGATGGTGACGATCTCGGTCCCCATGAACGAGAACATGGTGGTCAGCATGGCGGCCAGCACCGCGCCCAGACCGTTGGGCATGAAGCCCTGGGTATCGAATAGATGGCTGAC
Source organism: Pseudomonas sp. HTZ2 (assembly GCF_033173945.1). NCBI lineage: Bacteria > Pseudomonadati > Pseudomonadota > Gammaproteobacteria > Pseudomonadales > Pseudomonadaceae > Pseudomonas > Pseudomonas sp. HTZ2. Next base: position 175,666 of record NZ_CP137332.1, read on the forward strand.
ACCGCTGACCTGGCTATTGGGCACCAGGCCGAACATGGCCACACAGCCAACGACGATGAAGCCGATGATGGCCAGTACCTTGAGCAGGGCGAACCAGAACTCGAACTCACCGTAGTTCTTCACGCTGCACAGGTTGGTCAGGGTCAGCGCCAGCGTAATGATGAGCGAGAAGGCCCAGAGGTCCACGGCGGGGAACCACGCATGCAGGATGGCCGCCGCAGCATTGGCCTCCAGTGGGATCACCAGGACCCAGAACCACCAATACAGCCAACCGATGGTAAAGCCTGCCCAGCGCCCGATGGAGCGGTCGGCATATGTGGAGAAGGAACCGGTATCCGGCGAGGCGATGGCCATCTCGCCGAGCATGCGCATCACCAACACCACAAGGGTGCCCGCCGCAGCATAGGCGAGCAGAACGGCAGGACCTGCCGCAGCGATGGCGTGGCCGGAGCCAACGAATAGACCGGCGCCGATTACGCCAGCGATGGACAGCATGGTGACATGCCGTTGCTTGAGCCCCTGAGCGAGGTCATTGGAATTGTGCTTACCGCTCATAAAACTACCTTTGTAAGGAGTGGACCACCCGAAATGCTTAAACGGAGCGCGCCCGGGGTTGAGGTAGGCGTCGCTGCATTCGGTGGTTTCCGTATGGCAATAAGCGGGCCAGCCGCGAATCACGCTCGTCAGAATTCGCTGATGGCCAAGCGCTCCGGGCCTCGCAGGCCTTTCGGCCATGCCTTGACCGAAAGGTCGTCAAATTTTCTTGCCAAGCCCTGATTACTGAAATACCCACTTACAAATGCACCAAAGGTGCCCCACGGTAACACCCGTGCACAAAAAACGATCAACAGAAAGTGCAACCTTAAGGAGCAACCCAAGCCCCGCACACTCACGCGCAAAGTACTACCCGGCCAAAAACGGCTTCCCACACACGTCCAAAGCTGGCACCATCGCGCCTTTTTTCATCAAGGCTCCGGTGCTGGGGACGTGCGCGCGGACATCCTCGCGACAGTCCGCTGCAACGATGCGACAAAGTATCCCGCCAGCGACCCGAGCCACTTGCGACCTGGTTGGCCGCCATTACGCCGCTATGCTAGCTTGGCGCTCGCCAGGAAGGCCGCCAACAGCTGGGAACGCACCCGAACACATGAGGACCGCACATGGCCCAGGCCACGCCCGCGCTGGAAATCCGCAACCTGCACAAACGCTACGGCGAGCAGGAGATTCTCAAGGGCATTTCTCTGACCGCACGCGACGGTGACGTGATCTCGATCCTGGGGTCGTCCGGTTCCGGCAAGTCCACCCTGCTGCGCTGCATCAACCTGCTGGAGAATCCCCACCAGGGGCAGATCCTCGTCGCCGGTGAAGAGCTCAAGCTCAAGGCGACCAAGACCGGCGACCTGATCGCCGCCGACAACCGCCAGATCAACCGTCTGCGCAGCGAAATCGGCTTCGTCTTCCAGAATTTCAACCTGTGGCCGCACATGTCGATCCTCGACAACATCATCGAGGCGCCACGTCGCGTGCTGGGCCTGAGCAAGGCCGAGGCCATCGAGGCCGCCGAGGCACTGCTGGCCAAGGTCGGCATCCATGACAAGCGCCACAGCTACCCCGCCCAGCTTTCCGGTGGCCAGCAGCAACGCGCGGCCATTGCCCGGACCCTGGCCATGAAGCCCAAGGTCATCCTGTTCGACGAGCCGACCTCGGCGCTCGATCCGGAAATGGTCCAAGAAGTGCTTAACGTTATCCGCGCATTGGCCGAAGAAGGCCGTACCATGCTGCTGGTGACGCACGAGATGAACTTTGCCCGCCAGGTGTCCAGTGAAATCGTCTTCCTGCACCAGGGCTTGGTCGAAGAGCAGGGATCGCCGCAGCAGGTGTTCGAAAACCCGACCTCGGCGCGTTGCAAGCAATTCATGTCCAGCCACCGCTAACGGAGCAACACATGCAGACCTATAAGAAATTCCTCCTGGCCGCTGCCGCCACGCTGGTCTTCTCGGCCAATGCCATGGCCGCGGAAAAACTGCGCATGGGTATCGAGGCGGCCTACCCGCCGTTCAACAACAAGGATGCCAGCGGCAACGTGGTCGGCTTCGACAAGGACATCGGCGACGCCCTGTGCGCCAAGATGAAAGTCGAGTGCTCGGTCGTCACCTCCGACTGGGACGGCATCATCCCTGCACTGAACGCCAAGAAGTTCGACTTCCTGGTGTCCTCGCTGTCGATCACCGACGAGCGCAAGCAGGCCGTCGATTTCACCGACCCCTACTACTCCAACAAGCTGCAGTTCATCGCCCCGAAGAACGTCGACTTCAAGACCGACAAGGCTTCGCTCAAGGGCAAGGTGATCGGCACCCAGCGCGCGACCCTGTCCGGCACCTGGCTGGAAGACAACTACGGCGATGACGTCGAAGTCAAACTCTACGACACCCAGGAAAACGCCTACCTGGACCTGATCGCCGGCCGCATCGACGGCATCCTGGCCGACAAGTACGTGCAGTACGAGTGGCTCAAGAGCAAGGACGGCCAGAACTTCGAGTTCAAGGGCGAGCCTGTGGTCGACAGCGACAAGATCGGCATTGCCGTGCGCAAAGGCGACCCGCTGCGCGAGAAGCTGAACAAGGCCCTGGCCGAAATCAAGGCCGACGGCACGTACAAGAAAATCAACGACAAGTACTTCCCGTTCAGCATCGAATGATTCACCCAGACCAGCGCCGCCTTGCGCGGCGCCGGTCCCTTGAATGCACCTGCCCATGAATATCGACCTGCACGGATTCGGTCCGGCCATGATGGCCGGCACCCTGATGACCGTAAAACTGGCGCTCTGCGCCCTGCTGCTGGGGCTGGTCCTGGGCCTGCTCGGCGCCCTGGCCAAGACATCCCCAGTCAAGCCGCTGCAATGGCTTGGCAGCACCTATTCGACGTTGGTGCGCGGTGTGCCCGAACTGCTCTGGGTACTGCTCATCTACTTCGGCACCGTCGGGCTGATGAACAGCCTTGGCGAAGCCTTGAACATGCCGGGCCTCGAGCTCAGCGCATTCGCCGCCGGCGTGATCGCCCTGGGCCTGTGCTTCGGCGCCTACGCCACGGAAGTCTTCCGCGGCGCGATCCTGGCCATCCCTAAAGGGCACCGCGAAGCGGGCCTGGCGCTGGGCCTGTCCAAAGGCCGCATCCTCTCGAAGATCATCCTGCCGCAGATGTGGCGCATCGCCCTGCCCGGCCTTGGCAACCTGTTCATGATCCTGATGAAAGACACGGCGCTGGTGTCGGTGATCGGCCTCGAGGAAATCATGCGTCATGCGCAGATCGGCGTGACCGTGACCAAAGAGCCGTTCACCTTCTATGCGGTCGCCGCGTGCATCTACCTGAGCCTGACCATCATTGCCATGACCGGTATGCACTTCATGGAAAAACGCGCCGCTCGCGGCTTCGTGAGGGCCGAGTAATGAACTGGGAAGTCATCATCAAGTGGCTGCCACGCCTGGCCCAGGGCGCGACCCTGACTCTGGAGCTGGTCGCCATCGCTGTTATCGCCGGGCTGATCCTGGCCATTCCACTGGGCATCGCCCGTTCCTCGCGCCATTGGTATGTACGCGCAGTGCCCTACGGCTACATCTTCTTCTTCCGCGGCACACCGCTGCTGGTGCAGCTGTTCCTGGTGTACTACGGCCTGGCCCAGTTCGATGCGGTGCGCAGCAGCGCGCTGTGGCCGTACCTGCGCGATCCGTTCTGGTGCACCGTACTGACCATGACCCTACACACCGCCGCCTACATCGCCGAGATCCTGCGTGGCGCACTGCAGGCCATCCCGAAAGGTGAAATCGAGGCGGCACGGGCGCTGGGCATGTCGAGGGGCAAGGCCATGTTCTACATCATGCTGCCGCGCGCCGCGCGCATCGGCCTGCCAGCCTACAGCAACGAAGTGATCCTGATGCTCAAGGCCAGTGCCTTGGCCAGTACCGTCACCCTGCTGGAGCTGACCGGCATGGCGCGGACCATCATCGCCCGCACCTACCTGCCGGTGGAGATCTTCTTTGCTGCAGGCGTGTTCTATCTGGTCATCTCCTTCGTACTGGTCCAGGGCTTCAAGGTGCTCGAGCGCTGGTTACGCGTGGACGCCTGCCAGGGGCGTTGAAACTGTAAAACCCGGGGGCCGCCCTGCGGCCCACCGCAGGCTCCGCATCGTCTGAACCTGTAGGAAATGGCGAAGCCTGCGAAGGAGCGCGACGCGCTCCCCTTTCAACAGCGCTGCGGTGCTTGAATGCAAACCATGCCCTACCTTCACGGCCCTCACCTGCTCGAGCGCTTCCAGGCACTCGACCATTTCCTTCTCCAGCATCAGCAGCTATGGCGCCCGCGCCCCTTCACTCAGCTGCATCTGGACTGGGAGGCCCAGCACCCTGAACTCGCCACCTGGCTGCGCCAGCGCACCCTGGAACAAGCCGAAGCCGTCCAGCAGAATCCCGAACAGCTGCCGGCGCCAGCGCCCTTCGCACAACTGGCCACTCGCGCCTCGCAGTTGTCCGCTCTGGGCGAGCTGCCCGATGCTGGCCTGCACCCGGCCGGCCATCGTCTGGACGTGAATGTCCCAGGACGCAAGTGGCAACAGATCGAAGCCTTCACCCGTCGCCTGGCCTTCCACCAGCCCACCGGTCATTGGTTGGACTGGTGTTCAGGCAAAGGCCACCTGGGCCGACGCCTACTGCAGCCCGGCCAACGGCTGACCTGCCTGGAGTACGACGTCGAACTGGTCACTGCGGGAAGCGCCCTGAGCGAACATCATCACCTGCCGGCCACTCATGTACACCAAGATGTGCTGGCACCAGACAGCCATCGTCACTTGGACAGCAGCAAGAGCGCCGTCGCCCTGCATGCGTGTGGGGAGTTGCATGTGCGGCTGCTGCAATTGGCCAGCCAGCAAGGTTGTCGGCAGATTGCCGTCGCGCCCTGCTGCTACAACCGCATTCCGGGGAAGGTGTATCAGCCGATGTCTTCGGCGGCCCAGGCCTCGGCCTTGCAGTTGAGCCAAGAAGACCTGGGCCTGCCGCTCAACGAGGCGGTGACTTCCAGCGCCCGTGTCCGACGTCAGCGTGACATCTCGATGGCCCGCCGCTTGGGCTTTGACCTGCTGCAACGCCAGCAGCGGGCCATCGACGAGTACTTGCCAACACCCTCGCTGCCGACTAATTGGCTGGACAAGCCTTTCGAACAGTACTGCCGCGATCTGGCCGAGCTTCGGCACGTCCAGATCCATGATGCGCCCGACTGGGCGGCGCTTGAGGCCGCCGGCTGGCAACGCCTGGCACAGGTGCGCAATCTGGAGCTGCTGCGCAACCTGTTTCGCCGCCCGTTGGAAATGTGGCTGGTGCTGGACAGGGCCCTGTTTCTCCACGAGCGCGGCTATGACGTGCGCATGGGTGTGTTTTGCGACTACCCCCTCACGCCTCGCAATCTGTTGCTGATTGCAGAGCGCAAAGAAGACGTGCCGTCCAGTTGAAAGCCTGTGGATAACTCTGTGAACAAGCTTGTGATGAATATCACGAAAACGGGGATCCAACCGCTATTTCAGCGCGTTCGCTTATTCCAGGTAGCGCGCCAAAACCAGTAAAAACAGGCCTTTGCGCAAAGACCAGCGGATAAGTCAAGTGGCATGCCTTTCGCGCAATGTTGGCATGCCGCTTGTGCATAAAAGCGCCGGACTCGTGCCAATCGCGTGATTTTCAGGCCATTTTCAGCAGGCTCATGCCTAGCAAGAGCAAAGCCAGGCCCAGCCATCCGCGGCCAGCCAGGCGCTGACCAAACAACGCCCAACCCATCGCCACAGTCGCCAGGATGCCAAAGCCGCCCCAGATGGCGTAGGCGAGCGACAGTTCGATGTCCTGAACGGCCTGGGCCAAAGCGGTGAACGCCGCCAGTACACTCAGGATCGAAGCAAAACCCAGGCCTTTGCGACGGAAACCGTCTGAGTACTTGAGCAGAAGGTTGGCCAGTACTTCCAACACGATGGCCAAACCCAGCCAGGCAAAGGGGATCAACATGGCAGGCCCTCCGCTTCGCGAACAGCAGGAGTGCTGCGGGTACCGGCCTTGACCAGCAGGATGCCGGCGATCATCACCGCCAGGCCCAGGGCCTTGGTCCAACCCAGGCTTTCACCAAGCCAGACCACACTGACCACGGTGATCAGGACGATACCGATTCCTTCCCACAAGGCATAAGCCACGCCAACCGGCACACGCTTTACCGCAAGGGCCAGGAAGAAATACGACAGACAGATCATGACGTACATGACGACATGCCCCATGACGGGGAAATGTGTGGCGGCGAGTTTCATCGACGCCGTACCGATCACCTCTGCGGTGATCGCGACGAACAAATAGATCCAGGAACGCATGGTGCCCTCCCATGGGCGACAGCGGCCGAGCGCACAGGCATCGGCACGAGACACAACGTTTAAGGCTGCAGGTCGAGGGAGGGGCTAGAGGTCGCCGGTCCAGTGACGCTCACGGGAAACCAGGCGGGAAGTGGAGAGTAGCTTGAAAGCTTTGCTGTTCAACATAATGAACAGCACATTAGCTGAGCTGATCGAATAAGTCAAAACGATAGACTGAGACTAACGAAATTTCGTGTTGAGGCAAGCATTCCCAGGAAAAACCCCCCGTAAAGCCTGCTGAAAGGTTCGTAAATTATATTATTCATCCTATACAAAACGCTGCCGCTACCAAGTGACTGATTCCCCTGCGGCAAAGCGTCGCCAGCTTAAACAAAAAGAAATTAATTATTGTGTAACGATAATTTTTCACCAATAATCCGCCCCGTTCATCACAGTACGGAGGCACCCCATGAACGACAGCAGATCAGTGGCCTACGCGCGTTCGCGCTTGCGCATCATCGGCGTCTTTGCCGCTTTTCTGGCCTGGGCCACCGGTGCAGTCGAGCTTTTCGGCACACCGTTGCTCTGGGTCTTCGACTATCCCGACACAGTCGCGGCCTACCTGCAGGGCCATGGCATCAACATGCCTCTGCTCCTGGAAGACGGCTACCAACCCTCGAGGCTCGCCATGGGTCTGGTACTGGCGCTGGAGATGATTCCGACAGGGCTCTCGGTGCTGAGTCTGCTACTCACAGGCTTGTTCTTCTTGCGCTTGTCCAAGGGGCACACCTGGAGCCTGGCCAACATCCGCATGCTCTGGCGAGTCGGGCTGCTGTGCATCGGCGCTCCGCTGCTATGGCCAGTGATCGATACCCTCCAAGGCCTGGCCCTGGCCATCGACCTGCCCGCCGGGGAGAGAAGCTTCGTCGTGTCGATCGGTGTATCATCCGAGGCTGTCTACGAGATCATGAAAGGCATCCTGCTCTGCGCCTTCTCGCTGCTCATGCGTGACGCCAAGACCCTCAGCGATGAACACAACTGTTATGTCTAGCCGCCCCCTATGCCGATAATCATCCGCCTCGACGTCGTCATGGCCAGGAACAAGATCCGTTCCAAGGACCTGGCGGAAATCATCGGCATAACGGAAGCGAACCTGTCACTGCTGAAGAACGGCAAGATCAAGGGTTTCAAGATCGAGACCCTTGAGAAGCTGTGCCGCGCGCTGAACTGCCAACCGGGCGACCTGCTGGAGTTCAGCGAGGAATGATCAAGGACCGTTGTACCCGTGGACACCCAATACCAACGCTTCGCCATCCTGGTGCTGGCGAGCCTGCTGCTCGGCGGCTGCGGCCCATCCTACACGTATAGGTATTCGCCACCGCCCAGCCCACATGGGCTCGCTTGCATCAATAACTGCGCGATGCAACGCAATCACTGCAAACAACTGGCCCGCCTGGAAGAAAACAGCCAGCGCGCCCTGTACCAGGCCGAGCTGAGGGCCTACCAGTACTGCAAGGACAGCAAGCCGAACAAGAACACGCGTCACAGTTGCCCCTATCCCAGCTATCCGTTTTTCAACTCCGCAGGCTCCGAATGCCAGCCTGATTACGACAGCTGCTACATGGCCTGCGGCGGCACCATCCAGCGAATTCTGAACAACGACTGACCCAGAACGGACATCGACAACGTGATCCAGACCAAGCCCTTTGCCCTGCTGTGCTGCGCCCTGGCCCTGAGCGGCTGCGCCAGCAACACCCACTCGCCCAAGACCTCGTCCCTCGACTGGGACATGCCCGGCATGCAGTTGGGCGGCGACAGAGGCCTGCCCCTGCGCGCCGAAACACCCTGCCGCAAGCGCGGCTGCGACAACGACAAGCTGTTCTTCAACCCCGCCCAAGCCGAGCCCAGCGTCAACAGCATCCACCGCGGCTGGTAGGAAAACTCTGCTTTCCCGGCAATGGCGTAACCTATTGGAAGGAATAGGTTTACACGCGCCAACCGATCGCTATAATGACGCCCCATTGCCGGTATAGCTCAGCTGGTAGAGCAACTGACTTGTAATCAGTAGGTCCCGGGTTCGATTCCTGGTGCCGGCACCATACGCAGTATCAAAAAAGGCTCACCTTCACGGTGGGCCTTTTTTGTTTGCGTCGTTGACGCCAATCAACCTCTCCCCACGCATACCGCTTAGCCTGAAATCCCCAGGCCAGAACGGAGCATGCGCCATGGCCAAGAAATTCCCACACAACCCCAGCCACCCCGAGCGCATCTGCTGGGGCTGCGACCTGTATTGCCCGGCAAAAGCGCTGGCCTGTGGCAATGGTTCTGAACGGACCCAGCACCCGGCGGAACTGTTCGGTGAAGACTGGGAGCGCGAGCCCCAGCAGAACCAGGCGCTACTGCCGCATGCCGATGACAAACCTTGAAATGCTTTCCCTCGATGCGTTATAGCTAAAAAGGCATCCATAAAGAAAAGAGGCACTACAAGCCCCCATGCACGAGATCACACGTATCTATCGGTCCCATGGCCCGCTTGCCGCTCTGCTTGGCAAGGCCACCGGGCCCTTCCCTGCCGTTGTCCGATCTACCCTCGGCTGCTCTCCTCTCTCGACGCTGTTCCACACGCTGTCGATTCCACCTCGAGACATGCTGCTGGCGCACAAGCGCAAGCGCCCCGTGCCTCCACCTGCCTGCTGACACCTGAAGTCTTCACCCATCCACAGCCCTAGGCCTATTGCCGTTCGGGGTTGGGGAGGTTTTGCCTTTTTTCGTGTTTACAGGACATCCTCATGACTATTCGCGTTGCCATCATCGGCGCCGGCCCGTCAGGCCTGGCGCAACTGCGTGCTTTCCAATCCGCACATGCCAAGGGCGCACCCATGCCCGAAGTGGTCTGTTTCGAAAAACAGGCTGACTGGGGCGGCATGTGGAACTACACCTGGCGCACTGGCCTGGACCAGCATGGCGAACCGGTCCACGGCAGCATGTATCGCTACCTTTGGTCGAACGGCCCGAAGGAATGCCTGGAGTTCGCCGACTACAGCTTCGATGAGCATTTCGGTCGGCCGATTTCTTCGTATCCTCCTCGCGAGGTGCTGTGGGACTACATCCAGGGCCGAGTGAAGAAGGCCGGTGTGCGCCAGTACATTCGCTTCAACACCGTGGTCAAGGCCGTGCGCTTCGATGACCAGAGCCGCACATTCACTGTCACTGCCCATGACTACGCTCAGAGTCAGGGCATCGAGCAGGTGTTCGACTACGTGGTGGTGGCCAGCGGGCACTTCTCCACGCCGAACGTGCCGTCGTTCCCGGGCTTCGAGCGTTTTTCAGGACGCATCCTGCATGCCCACGATTTTCGCGATGCATTGGAGTTCGCCGGCAAGGACGTGCTGATCGTCGGCAGCAGCTACTCGGCCGAGGACATCGGCTCGCAGTGCTACAAGTACGGTGCCCGCTCGATCACCAGCGCCTATCGCACCCAACCGATGGGCTACCAGTGGCCCAAAGGGTGGGAAGAGCGACCGCAGCTACAGCGGGTCGAAGGCGACGTGGCGCACTTTGCCGACGGCTCCAGCAAGCGGGTCGATGCGATCATCCTGTGTACCGGCTACCAGCATCACTTCCCGTTCCTGCCTGACGAGCTGACCTTGCGCACCGACAATCGTCTGTGGCCGCTGGGCCTCTACCAAGGCGTGGTCTGGGAGGCCAACCCGCAGTTGCTGTATTTGGGCATGCAAGATCTCTGGTACAGCTTCAACCTGTTCGATGCCCAGGCCTGGTTCGCCCGTGATCTGATGCTTGGCCGCATCCAACTGCCGGACCAAGCCGCCATGCAGGCCGACAGTGCGCGCTGGCGTGCCGAGGAAGAAGCCTTGGAGAGCACCGCCTCGATGTACCAATTCCAGGGGCGCTACATTCAGCACCTGATCGGACAAACCGATTACCCAAGCTTCGACATCGATGCAGTCAACCGCATCTTCCTCAAATGGAAGCACGACAAGAAGCACGACATCATGGGCTATCGGGACCGCTCCTACCGTTCGGTGATGACCGGTACCGCTGCGGTGCCGCACCATACTCGCTGGCTGCAGGCGCTGGACGATTCGCTGGAGGAATACCTGCGCGAGACGGCAGAGCCCGGTGATGTGCAGGTCCTGAGGCAGGACAAGCGCTGACGCGCGCCCGCGACCGAACACAAGCCGCGCGCAGGTAATAGTCTTTTACCGAATCCCTTGGTTTTCCGCGTGCGGCCTTTGCCTATCCTAGTGCGGGTCATCCTGTCAGCGATGGACCCATGAAAGACACGCTCCCCACCCGCTACGCCTGTCTGGCCGCCTGCCTGTTGTTCACCTTCGCCAGCATTCCATTTCTTGCCCAACACAGCTGGCTCTGGCCGCTCACCCTGCTCACTGTCCTGCTCAGCCTGGTCGGTCTCAATGACCTGCGCCAGAGCCATCATGCCGTGCGCCGCAACTACCCGATCCTGGGCAACATCCGTTACCTGATCGAGACCATTCGGCCGGAGATCCGCCAGTACCTGATCGAGGGCGACGACGACAAGCTGCCGTTCTCCCGCTCGCAGCGCTCACTGGTCTATGCCCGCGCCAAGAACGAGAGCGCCGAGAAGGCCTTCGGCACACTCAACGATGCCTACAAGCCGGGCTTCGAATTCATCAGCCATTCGATGGTACCGGTGCAGACGCCCGACCCGGCGTCGTTTCGCATCGACATCGGTGGCCCGCACTGCCGGCAGCCGTATTCGGCGTCGATCTTCAACATTTCGGCCATGAGCTTCGGCGCGCTCAGCGCCAATGCCATCGGCGCCTTGAACAAGGGCGCGCGCCTGGGCCGCTTCGCCCACGACACCGGCGAAGGCAGCATCAGCCCTTACCACCGCGAACACGGTGGTGACCTGATCTGGGAAATCGGCAGCGGCTACTTTGGCTGCCGTACCGAAGAGGGCCGCTTCGACCCGGTGCGTTTTGCCGAACAGGCGCGCGATCCCCAGGTGAAGATGATCGAACTCAAGCTAAGCCAAGGCGCCAAGCCCGGTCATGGCGGCATCCTGCCTGGGCACAAGGTCAGTGTCGAGATTGCCGCCACCCGTGGTGTGCGGGTCGGCGAGGACTGCATTTCGCCAGCCGCGCACAGTGCCTTCCACACGCCGCTGGAGCTGCTGCATTTCATCGCCCGCCTGCGTGAGCTGTCTGGCGGCAAGCCGGTGGGCTTCAAGTTCTGCCTGGGCCATCCCTGGGAGTTCATGGCCATCGCCAAGGCCATGCTGGCCACCGGGATCACGCCCGACTTCATCGTCGTCGACGGCAAGGAAGGTGGCACCGGTGCCGCACCGCGGGAGTTCAGCGACAACATGGGCGTACCCATGCGTGAAGGGCTGATGTTCGTGCACAACACACTGGTCGGCCTGAACCTGCGTGACCGCGTGCGTATCGGTGCAGCCGGCAAGATCGTCAGTGCCTTCGATATCGCCAGTACGCTGGCCATCGGTGCTGACTGGGTCAACTCGGCACGGGGTTTCATGTTCGCCATTGGCTGCATCCAGTCGCAGAGTTGCCACACCAACAAGTGCCCTACCGGCGTGGCCACCCAGGATTCGCTGCGCCAGCGCGCCCTGGTGGTGCCGGAAAAGGCAGAGCGAGTGGCGAGCTTTCATCGCAATACGCTGCATGCCCTGGCCGAGATGCTTGCGGCGGCAGGCCTGGAGCATCCTTCGCAGCTCAAACCCAAACACCTGGCAAGGCGTATCAGCCCGAGCGAGATCAGCCTGTTTTCCCAATTGCACCAGTTCCTCAAGCCCGGCGAATTGCTCAGCGGCTCGATCGAGAACGAGTTCTATGCGCGGATGTGGCGGATGGCCCGCAGCGACAGCTTCGCGCCGCAAACCGCAGACAGCGTTGCGCCAATGGCAGCGGTACGCCGAAAAGAAACAGCCCCGGCATGAGCCAGGGCTGTTCGGGACGCGAGTACGGGATCAGAAGACGTTGATCGGGTACTCGACGAAGACGCGGACTTCGTTACCGCTGATGTTGTACTCGCTGGATTTCTGCGAGACACGCAGGATGGAGCTGCGCAGTTTGACGCTCAGGTCCTTGGCTGCACCGCTCTGTACCACGTACTTGAGCTGGTTGAAGATCTCGCGCTCGGTACCGCCGGTGCTGGTCGAAGTGGTGATGTTATCGCCACGAACGTACGCAACGTTGTAGGTCAGGCCTGGAACACCGAAGGCGGTGAAATCAAGACCGTAGCCCAGCTGCCAGCTGCGCTCGTCTTCGGCGTTGAAGTCGGACCAGTAGGAGTTGGCCAGGAAGATGGTGCTGCCGCCATCGCCTACGCGGCGTTGGTCTTTCTGGTAACCGCCGTAGGCGTAACCCAGGTTGCTGTCGCCGGTCGAGCGCTGATGGGCCAGGGTGAACGAGTGCGGACCGGTGGCGAAGGTCGCTGCCAGGCTCCAGATCTTGTTGTCGTCGCCGGTGATACCGTTTTCGCGGACATAGGAGTTGTCCAGCTTGGTGCGGTAGCCGTTGAAGTCCAGGGTCAAGGACTGATCCTTGCTGATCGGGAATACGTAGTTGGCGCCCACGTATTGCTTCTTCAGCACGTCTTCGACATCGGAGGCATACAGCGCAGCAGTGAACTGGTCGGTGAACTTGTAGCTACCGCCCAACACGTTGATCGACTTCAGGCCACCGCTGTCACGACCTTCGGCGCTTTTGCGCGATTCAGCAGTGAAGCGACCGGCATTGAGCTCAAGACCTTTGATCTCCTTGGAGGTGATCAGGGTACCGGTGTAGCTTTCCGGGAGCAGACGCGCGTTGTCGTAGTTCAGAACAGGCAGCGTAGGCATCTGGTCACCGTACTTCAGTACAGTGTTGGAGACACGGAACTTGACCGCTGCGCCACCCTTGGAGAGGTCATCGGCAGCGTTGCCGCTGTCGCCTTTCTTGAAGAAGTCGATCCCTTGCGCGCCGGAGTGGCCCTTGCCGCCATCCAGGCGCACTGCGTACAGACCGAATGCATCAACACCAACGCCCACGGTGCCTTGGGTGAAACCGGACGAGAAAGTACCGATCGCCGCCTGGCCCCACTCGGATTTGTCCTTGTTGCCGTCCTTGTAGTCGCGGTTCATGTAGGCATTGCGCAGCAAGACGTTCAGCTGGCTGTCTTCAACGAAGCCCTTGCTTTCGGCCTGGTCGTTGGCCTGGGCCTGGGTCGCGGCGATCATCGCCAGAGCGACCAGGCTGATCCTGGTTTTCAACATCTTGTTTTCCTTATTTCTGAATTTTTAAACGCTCTGCAACCTGACGCCAGGAACCAACGCCCCTTCGTAGGTTCGACGCTATGCGGATCCAAAACTGAAAAAAGCCCGTCATGTGACATGCAGCGGGCTTTGTACAACAGCATGGCCAAGTCATGGCCAGCAGGCGTTGGGCGAATCCTAGCCCCGGCTGATTCGAGATGTCAAAAAATCGTGAAAGGCAGATGCTTATAACCAGATTCACGACAACAACCCGTGAATTTCTGGAGAAATCCGCACAGCATTAGGTTTTTTCCCTATGGCGCAGGCCCGCCCTGTGTTGCCATCTTGCGCTTCCAACGCTCGCGGTAGCCCCGAAAGTGGGTTGAGTATTTTTTACAAATAGAAACACCTGTAAAGACAACACCTTACAAATTACCCAAGCGACCACTAATAGCACTCGTTATCATTCGCACTCAATTTTCATTTATTGTTTTGCGGATTCTCAATGTCGGTACCCTCCCACCTTCCCTCTTTATCCTTTGGCCTGTCGCTACTGCTTGGAGCAAGCCTGGCCAGCGCCGCCACCACCACCCTGCCGGAGCTCTCGGTCACCGCCGACCGCGAGCGCGAAGACGACAATCCTCGGGTTCACGAAGTCAGCACGGCAACCCGCACCTCTACCCCGGTTCGCTACGTGCCACAGGCCATCGACACGGTGAAGACCCACAACGTCCTCGACTACGGCAGCTTCAGCCTGGGCAAGGCACTGGAGGGCATTCCCAACGTCAGCAGTGGTGCCGATACCCGCTTCGACAGCTTGCGCATCCGTGGCTTCGACGCCAGCAACGACTTCTATCTGGACGGCGTACGCGATGACAGCCAATACGTGCGCGACCTGCACAACATCGAACGGGTCGAAGTACTCAAGGGGCCAGCGGCGGTTCTCTATGGCCGTGGCAGCCAGGGCGGTATCGTCAACCGGGTCAGCAAGGCCCCGGAGCACGGCCGGCGCTCGAGCATCGAGGCCCAGGGCGGTAGCGAAGACCTGCGCAGCCTGTATGCCGATCTGAGCGCTGACCCGACCGATACCCTCAGCCTGCGCCTGAACCTCGGTAATGCCGACAACAACAGTTTCCGCGACGGCATCGACGGCAGCCGCCAACTGTTCGCACCGTCCATGAGCTGGCAGCTGACCCCGCAGCTGAACTGGCTGGTGCAATACGAATACAGCCGCTACAACCGCACCCCCGACCGCGGCATTCCTGGCGATCCGCAGACCGGGCGCCCCGTCGATGTCAGCCGTCATACCACCTACGGTGATACCCAGCGCGACTTCATCAATGACCGTGCCCAGTCGCTGCGCTCGCGCCTGAACTACGAGCTCAATGACCAGTGGCAACTGCGCCATACGTTCAGCCTGTTCAATCTGGAGAGCGACTTCGACAACACCTACCTCACCGGCTACATCCCTTCCACCGGCCTGGTGAGTCGCCAGCGCTGGCAGCAGGACCTGAGCACTCGCAATCTATTCAATACCTTCGAGGCCGAAGGTCATCTGCAAACCTTCGATCTCGAGCACACCCTACTGGTGGGCCTGGAGCTGGGCGAACAGCGCCGCAATTCGTTGTTGCATCAAGGGGTCGGCGTGCCTTCCGTACCGCTGGGAGGCTCCAGTGGGCAACACCAGCACACCGGTGCGCTGAAGGTATCGAGTAACAACCACACCCGCGTGGAAAGCGCTGGCCTCTATGTGCAGGACCAGATACGCCTGAACGATCAATGGCAACTGCTGGCAGGCGTGCGCTTCGATCGCTTCGAGGTGCAGACTACGAGCAAAGTGAAGAACCTCACGGAAACCCAAGAGAGCACCAGCACCAGCCCGCGCGTGGGCGTGGTCTATTCCCCATGGCGCGAGCACTCGTTCTATGCGTCCTGGAGCAAGACCTTCTCACCGGTCGGTGGAGGCCTGATCGGCATCACACCTGGCGCTCCGGGCAATGGCAACGATGCAGGCCCTGAGCTCACTCGGCAGAAGGAGATCGGGGTCAAGAGCGATTGGTTCGACGAACGCCTGAGCACCACCCTCGCCCTCTACGAGCTGGAGCTGTACAACCGCCGTACCCGCGACCCGAACAACCCCGAGCTCATCCAGCTCAGCGGCGAGCAGCGCTCAAGAGGCATCGAATTGACTGTCATGGGCAATGTCACCGGCAACTGGTACGTGCGCGGCGGCATGGGGCTGCAGGATGCGACCATCGTCAAGGACAACAATGGCCAGCAAGGCAACCGCATCAACGATGTGGCCAAACGCAACGGCAGTCTCTTCGTCACCTGGAAACCAGAGCTCGGCTGGTACGCCGAAACCGGCCTGACGCTGGTAGGCGATCGATTCGCCGACAACCAGAACACCGTCAAGCTGCCCGGCTATGGCCGCTGGGATGCGCTGGCGGGCTACCGCACCCACGATTGGGATGTGCGCGCGGCCTTGAGCAACCTCACCGACAAGACCTACTACAGCTCGGCCACCAGTGCCAGCCAAATCCAGTTCGGTGAACCACGCAGCCTGGTGGTGACCGGTACCTACAGCTTCTGATTCAGGTATCCGATCTCGTCAGGCCAGCCAAGGCCGAAAAAAAACGCCACCGCGATAAACACGGTGGCGTTTTCGTTTGGGCGAGCGTGCACCCAATCAGTGCCAGACGGCCATCAACGCTTCCAGCTCAGCCTCGCTGATCAGGCCCTGCGGATATCGCCCATCCAGTAGACGCCGTGGATCGTCCGACTTGAAGCGATAGCCTCCATGGCTTTTCAACCATTGGGCCAGAATCTTGAGCGATTCGTGGTCCATCACCGAGGAAGGCATAGCCGACTCACTTGCTGCATTCATGTCCACACGTACTCCAGGTGCCGTGAGCGGCTAACTTACGTTGGTTTTATTACAGAACAGCAAAGCTGCTATCTGACTGAAACACCTGAAAAACAATACAAGACATATGCCATCGCCCCCCTCCGGTAATCGGCAGCCACAAAAAAGCCCGTCAATGGACGGGCTTTTTTGTGATCGGGGGTTTAGCGCTTGACCGGCGCCGGCTGTTGCTGGGTCAGGCAGTGGATGTTGCCGCCACCCAGAAGCAGCTCACGGCCTGGAATCATGACGACTTCGTGGTCCGGGAAGACTTTGGCCAGGATCGCTCTGGCCTGGGCATCAGCGGGGTCATCGAAGCTCGGGGCGATGATGCCGCCATTGACGATCAGGAAGTTGACATAGGAGCCGGCCAGACGCACGGACGGGTCACGCTCCTGGCTGCCAGCCACATGGTCGACGCCTGCGCACTCTTGCTCAGTGGCGTACAGCGGGCCCGGGATCGGCATTTTGTGCACGACGAATTCACGGCCTTTGGCATCGCGGCTGTTTTTCAATACCTCGTATGCGGCGTGGCAACGCGCATAGTTGGGGTCGTTGGAATCATCGGTCCAGGCCAGTAACACTTCGCCTGGGCTGACGTAACAGCAGAAGTTGTCGACGTGCCCGTCGGTCTCGTCGTTGTACAGCCCGTCCGGCAGCCAGATGATGGTTTCGACGGCCAGATGCTCACGCAGAATGTCTTCGATCTGCTCGCGATTGAGGTGCGGGTTGCGGTTGCGGTTGAGCAGGCACTCTTCGGTGGTGATGAGCGTACCTTCACCGTCCACATGGATCGAACCGCCTTCGAGTACGAAGCCCTCGGTGTGGTAACGCTGGCAGCGCTCCATTTCCAGGACCTTGGCCGCCAGTTCCTCGTCACGGTTCCAGGGCGCGTACAGGCCGCCGTCGAAGCCGCCCCAGGCATTGAAGCCCCAGTCCACACCCCGCACTTCGCCATGGTCGTTGATGACGAAGGTCGGGCCGGTGTCACGCACCCAGGCGTCGTCGTTGCTGATTTCCACCACGCGGATGTTGGGGACATCGAGCTGACGACGGGCGTTCTCGTACTGGCCGGCAGAGACGGCGACGGTAACCGGCTCGAAGCGGGCGATGGCCTTGGCAAGCGTCACATGCGCAGCTTGCGCCGGCTTGCCGCCCAGGCGCCAGTTGTCCGGGCGCTCTGGCCAGACCATCCAGACCTGGGTTTGCGGCGCCCATTCGGCGGGCATATGGAAACCGTCGGCACGCGGGGTCGAGTTGAGGGTTTTCATCGGTAACCTCTGCGAGGGCCCGGCGCCGATTGCGCCAGGTCATTGATAAAGAGGGCAGCTTACTCAGAAGCGGCCGTGCGTTAACCATTATATACTCGATAAAAATCGAACTTAAAAGCTGAAAGACAAATTATTGGGTCATAAAAAAGCCACCTAAGCCGATAACAATCGACTCAGGTGGCTCGATGACCTCGACTTAAAGCGCTTCGGACAGAATGCGGTCCACGCTGTCGACGAAGTAATCCACGCTCGCCCGGGTGGTGCACATGGGCGGCTTGATCTTGAGGATATTCAGGTAGTCCCCGGTGGGCTGCATGAAGATGCCCAGATCGCGCAGGCGATTGCACAAGGTCATGGTCTCTTCGGTGGCAGGCTCCAGCGTCTGGCGATCGCGCACCAGTTCAAGACCCAGGTAGAACCCGGAGCCGTGGGCAGCCCCCGCAAGTGGATGTTTATCGACCAATGCCTCCAGGCGCGCCTTGAAGTAACGGCCCACCTCGCGGGTGTTCTCCCAAAGGCCTTCCTCCTGCATGACATCCAGCACTGCCATGCCGATCCGGCAACTGACTGGGCTACCACCGGCCGATGAGAAGAAGTAACCCTCAGCCTCCAGGGCCTCGGCAATCTCCCGCCGGGTAATCACCGCGCCCAGTGGCTGACCGTTACCCATGCCCTTGGCCATGGTGATGATGTCCGGCACCACGCCCTGCTCCTCGAAGCCCCAGAAGTATTCGCCGAGGCGACCATAGCCGACCTGCACCTCGTCAGCGATGCACACCCCGCCCCGGGCACGGACCTTCGCGTAGGCCTCGCGCAGGTAGCCCGCCGGCAGCGAGATCCCCCCGGCATTGCCGTATACCGGCTCGCAGATGAATCCGGCCAGCTGCCGCCCCCGGGCATCGAGATCGGCCAGCTTGGCGTCGACATCCTGCAGGTAATCAGGTGCGCTGTCCGGCCCACGGAAACGTCCGCGGAAAGTGTTCGGTGCCTCCACCGGATGCACCCAGTCCGGCCGGGTTTCCAGCGCCTGCGGGTTGTCGGCGATGGAGGTGGAAATGGCGTCGGTAGCCACCGACCAGCCGTGATAGGCCTCCAGCACACTGAGCAAATCGCGCCCACCGCTGTAGGCCCAGGCCAGGCGGATGGCCAGGTCGTTGGCCTCGGTGCCGCTGTTGACCAGGAACACCCGGTCGAAGCCTTCCGGCGCCAACGCCAGCAGTCGCTCCGAGAACTCGGCTATCGCCGCATAGTGGAAGCGCGAGTTGGTGTTGACCAGCGACCACTGGCGCGCCGACTCGGCGGCCATGCGCGGATGCCCATGGCCCAGCACTGCGACGTTATTGAGCATGTCCAGGTAGGAGCGGCCCTGCATGTCGATCAAGTAGTTGCGCCAGCCCCGCTCGATATGGGGTGGCTGCGCGTAGTAGTGCTTCTGCGAGCGGGCAAAGCTGGCGTCACGGCGAGCCAGCAGGGCCTGGGCGTCGACCAAGGGCTCGGCGTCGCAATCGAAGCCCAGCAAGGCGCGGGGGGACGGGCACACCGCCAACCAGGCCTGGGCATGGGATGGTTTGGCGAAGAACGGCGGCTGATGTTGGTGATCCCGGCTCAACTGGA
Source organism: Pseudomonas sp. HTZ2 (assembly GCF_033173945.1). Lineage (NCBI taxonomy): Bacteria > Pseudomonadati > Pseudomonadota > Gammaproteobacteria > Pseudomonadales > Pseudomonadaceae > Pseudomonas > Pseudomonas sp. HTZ2. The sequence continues at coordinate 195,081 of NZ_CP137332.1, forward strand.
CGCTCAGGAAGCCGCAGGTCAGCCCCAGGGTTTGCCCCTTGGCCAATGCCTGGCCGTCCTGCGGCGCTTCTTCCAGCCCTGCCAGCCATAGGCTCCAGTCGGATGTGCGCAGCCGACCACGGCCCTCGCCGGTGCGCTCCCAGACACCTGCCTGCGGTGCCTGCAACGCGGTGCCGGCGGGCACGTTCAGTTCCACCCCCAAAGCGCAGGTGGCGGGCTCCTCGGGACGATCGATGTGCGTCTGTGACAACCGGTACTGCCCGTGCAGGGTGCACGCCGGCCCGGCCTGCCCGGTCAGCAGCCGCTGGTCGAAACCGGGCTGCTCCCAATTACCGGCTTCGCAATGAGGGCTGAGCACGCCCAGGTCGATGCGCGCCACCGCCTCGTCGGCCAAGGTCGGCATCAGCGGCGCACAGTCCGAAAGGGTCAGCGGCGCGAGGGCGTGCCCTGCGGCCTGGAGAATCGCAGCCTCCATCAGGGCAAAAGGCACGGCGCTGGCGGTGTCGAAGATTTCCCACTCATGGGCGATGTTGTCGAGGATGTACTGGTTGCCAGGCTCTACCTGCAACTGCTGTTCGCTGCTGAGCACCAGCACGGCCGCGCGCATCAGCACCAATGGCCACAAGGCTCGCAGCTCGGCCTCCTGCAGCGGATTGATCGCCTGGTACGCCTGGATCGCCGGCAGGATACGCAGCGGGTCGCCTTCGGCGTGGTGCAGCAGGGCAGCACAGGTCACGGACAAGTCGGCGATACGCCAGGTACGCACCAGATCGCCGAAGTCGATGACGCCCTGCAATTGCCACTGGCGCCCGGCATCACGCGCCCAGACCGCATTGTCATCGGTGATGTCCAGGTGCACGGCCTGGGCCGGCAGGTCATCGGCCAATGGCTGCAAGCGTTCGGCGGCCAGCCCGGTGAGTTGCTGCACACGGGCTCGACGGGACGGGTCTTGCAGTACCGGCAGCAAATGCTCGATCAGTGCCTTAGCGTGGCGCGGGTCCCACTGCAGGTTGCGCTCGAGGCCGGGATGATCGAAATCGGCCAATGCCCGGTCGACACGCGCGCACAGCTCGCCCAGTTCAGCGATCAGGCGCGGCTCCATGTGTTTGAGACGCGTCAGTGGCTGGCCCTCGATGTAGTCGAGCAGGCGCACCCGCAAAGACTGGCCATCGATGTCCACCGCTAAAAGATCCTGGCCATCGCCTGCCCGACGCACGGCCGGCACTGGCAAGCCTTGCTCCCGCAGGTAGGCGAGTGCCGCGTGCTGCGCTTCGAGCTCCACCTGCGCATAGCTGGCGTGGCAGGCCTTGAGCACGAAGCGGCCTTGTTCGCTGTCGAGCAGCAGGTTCAGGTCCTGCTGACTGCCCAACGGCTGCAAGGGTCCGTCCAGGTCGTAGTGCGCGCGCAGCAGGGCATGGGCCTGGGCTTCGCTCAGCGAAGGGTTGGGCTGGCGGGAACGCTGGATCAGGGTGCTCAAGGGCATGGAGTGGAACCTCGGTTTTTTTTGTCGCTTATATCGCCACTGCTGCTGCCGATATACAAGAGGCTGGCGATAAAAGCCTTGGTTACAGCAAGGCAGTTCCAAACTGTCCGGCCTTGCCGGACAATGCCGCCGCACGAACAAAGGGCCAGACCGCAGCGACCCGGCCGACACGCTAAGCTCCACTGGAGCTTCCTTCAGACCCAGAGGTTCTTTCAGATGCGAATTCTCGTCACCGGTGGCGCCGGTTTCATTGGCTCTGCCCTGATCCGCCACCTGATCGACAATACCGAGCACGAGGTCCTGAACCTCGACAAACTCACCTACGCCGGCAACCTGGAGTCGCTGCAACGCATCGCCAGCAATACCCGCTACGAACTCGTCCAGGCCGATATCGCCGATGCGGCTACGGTCAGCGCCGTGCTGGAGCGTTTCCAGCCCCACGCGATCATGCACCTGGCCGCCGAATCCCACGTGGACCGCTCCATCGATGGCCCGGCGGAGTTCATCCAGACCAACATCGTCGGCACCTACACCCTGCTCGAAGCCACCCGTGCCTGGTGGAGCCGCCTGCCATCGCAGGCACGCGCGGCGTTTCGCTTCCACCACATCTCTACTGATGAGGTCTACGGCGACCTGCATGGTGCACACGACCTGTTCACCGAGACCACGCCCTACGCGCCAAGCTCGCCCTATTCGGCAAGCAAGGCAGCGTCCGATCATCTGGTACGCGCCTGGCACCGGACCTACGGGCTGCCTGTGCTGGTTACCAACTGCTCGAACAACTACGGCCCGTACCACTTCCCCGAGAAGCTCATCCCACTGATGATTCTCAGCGCCCTCGCCGGCAAACCGCTGCCGGTGTACGGCGATGGCCAGCAGGTGCGCGACTGGCTGTACGTCGACGACCACGCCCGTGCCCTGCTCAAAGTGGTGACCGAAGGCCAGGTCGGCGAGACCTATAACATCGGTGGCCACAATGAGCAGAAGAACATCGATGTCGTGCACGCCATCTGCGCGCTGCTAGAGGAACTGGCGCCTGAACATCCAGCGGGCGTGGCCCGCTACACTGACCTCATCACCTTCGTCCACGACCGCCCAGGCCACGACCTGCGTTATGCCATCGACGCCAGCAAGATCGAGCGGGAGCTGGGCTGGGTGCCGGAAGAGACGTTCGAGAGCGGACTGCGCAAGACCGTACAGTGGTATCTGGACAACCTCCAGTGGTGCCGCCATGTCCAGGATGGCAGCTACCAGGGTGAGCGCCTGGGACATTCCAATTTCAAGGACCTGATCGCATGAGCAAAGGCATCGTCCTGGCGGGGGGCTCCGGCACCCGCCTGCATCCCATCACGCTTGGCGTTTCCAAGCAGCTGCTGCCCATCTACGACAAACCGATGATCTACTACCCGGTCTCGGTGCTGATGCTGGCCGGCATCCGTGACATCTTGCTGATCTCCACCCCCCGGGACCTGCCACAGTATCGTCAGTTGTTCGGCGACGGCAGCCAGTTCGGCCTGCGTATCAGCTACGCCGAGCAACCCTCCCCCGACGGTTTGGCCCAGGCCTTCCTGATTGGCGAGCAGTTCATTGGCAACGATCCGGTGTGCCTGATCCTGGGCGACAACATCTTCCACGGTCAAAGCTTCACCGAGCAGCTGACCCGTGCGGCCAGCCATCCCACGGGCGCGACGGTGTTCGGTTACTGGGTCAAGGACCCGGAGCGCTTCGGTGTGGTCGATTTCGACGAGCAAGGTCGAGCACTCTCGATCGAGGAAAAGCCTGCCGAGCCCAAGTCCAGCTATGCCGTCACCGGCTTGTATTTCTACGACAACGACGTGATCGAGATCGCCAAGGGCCTGCGCCCCTCCCCTCGTGGCGAGTTGGAGATCACCGACGTCAACAATGCCTACCTCAAACGCGGCGACCTGCGCGTGGAGCGTTTCGGTCGTGGCTTCGCCTGGCTGGACACCGGAACCCACGAGAGCCTGCTGGAAGCCTCGCAGTACGTGCAGACCATCGAGAACCGCCAAGGCCTTAAAGTTGCCTGCCTGGAAGAAATCGCCTACCAGAAAGGCTGGATCACCCGCGAGCAGCTGCTGGCCAAGGCAAACGAACTGAAGAAGACTGGTTACGGTCAGTACCTGAGCAAAATCGCCGAAGAGCCCGCATGAACATCATCCACACCGACATCCCCGACGTGCTGATCATCGAACCCAAGGTGTTCGGCGACAGCCGGGGTTTTTTCCTCGAGAGCTTCAACGCCAGGGATTTCGCCGCTCACACCGGCCTGGACATCACCTTCGTCCAGGACAGCCACTCCTATTCGCGCAAAGGCGTGCTGCGCGGCCTGCATTATCAGGTCGAGAATACCCAGGGCAAGCTCGTGCGCGTGGTGCGCGGCGAGGTCCTGGACGTGGCCGTCGACGTACGTCGCAGTTCCCCGACCTGCGGCCGCTGGGTCGCCGCGCGCCTGTCGGCCGAGAACTTCCGCCAGATGTGGGTGCCGCCAGGGTTCGCCCATGGATTCGTGGTACTAAGTGAAGAAACCGAGTTCCTCTACAAGACCACCGACTACTACAACCCCGCAGCCGAGCGCTGCATCCGCTGGGACGACCCGACCCTGAACATCGACTGGCAACTGCAGGCGCCGCCGCAGCTGTCGGCCAAGGACCAGCTTGGCAAGCTGTTCAGCGAGCTCGACCTGCTGCCATGAAACCATTGAAGATCCTCGTTTGTGGCCATAACGGCCAACTCGCCCAAGCCTTGCGCCCGCAGTTGACCGACCTGGGCGAGGTACTGCTGCTCGGACGCGACCAGCTCGACCTGGCCAATCCCGAGCAACTGCGTGAACCGCTGCGCCGATTGGCCCCCGACCTGATCATCAACGCCGCCGCCCACACCGCAGTGGACCAGGCCGAGAGCGAGCCGGAGCTGGCGTTCGCCATCAACGCCGAAGGCCCGCGCGTGTTGGCCGAGCAAGCAGCGCGACTTGGCGTGCCGCTGATCCACTACTCCACCGATTATGTCTTCGACGGCGACAAGCCCACTCCCTACACCGAGGCGGACACACCCAACCCGCTGGGCGTCTATGGGCGCAGCAAGCTGGCTGGCGAACAGGCCATCAGCGCGGTGGGCGGCGAGCACCTGATCCTGCGCACCAGCTGGATCTACTCGCGGCATGGGCGCAACTTCCTGCTGACCATGCAACGCCTGCTGCAAGAGCGCCCGCAGCTGCGGGTGGTCGACGACCAAGTCGGCGCGCCGACCTGGGCCGGCACCCTTGCCGTCAGCACCCGCGCACTCATCGAGCGTTGGCAGGCAGGCCAGGCCGGCGCCTGGGGCCTCTACCACCTGACAGCGCAAGGCGAGACGTCCTGGTTCGGCTTTGCCCAGGCCATTGCCGAACACCTGCGTGCCCAAGGCCTGCCCTGCGCCGAGTTGCTGCCGATCCCGTCCAGCGAGTACCCGACACCTGCGCGCCGGCCGCTGAACTCGCGCCTGGACTGCTCGCGCCTGGCCCGTGAGTGGCAGGTCCAACAACCGCACTGGCACCAAGCGCTGATCGACTGCCTCAAGTAGCGCATAATTGCGCCAGATCCTTCTGGCGCATCCCTTGATGATTTCGACCTCCACGCCTCCACGCCGTCCCCGCTGGCGCAGCCTCGCCCTGCTGGCCCTGTGCCTGGCTCCGCTGCTCTGGCCGCTGCATCACCTGGCCGAGCGTTACTACCAGGAGGAACTGGCCTCACAAAACCGCCAGACCCTCGACCTCTATGTCGCCAACCTGCTGGGCACCCTGCACCGCTACGAGACCTTGCCGCAGATCCTAGGCGACCTGCCAGCCCTGCGCGGTGCGCTCCACGACCCGTTCAAGACCGAAGCGGTGACCAACGCCAACCGCCTGCTCAAGGAGATCGTCGAGCAAACCGGCGCCGAGGTCATGTATCTCATGGACGTCAGCGGCAATACCCTGGCCGCCTCCAACTGGGACAAACACGACAGCTTCGTGGGCCGCAACTTCGCCTTCCGGCCGTACTTCCTCGAAGCCATGCAGGGGCGCCTGGGAAGATTCTTCGGCCAAGGCACCACCTCGGCCAAGCGTGGCTATTTCTTCGCCGCTGCCGTGCACGAGCGGGACAAGATCGTCGGCGTGCTGGTCGTCAAGGTTGACCTGGACCACACCGAAACCCTGTGGGGTCGCACCCCAGAGCAACTGCTGCTCACCGACCAGAATGGCGTAGTGGTGCTGACCTCGCGACCTGACTGGCGCTTTCGCGCCACCCGGGCGCTGACCGCCGCCGAGCGCGAGGCGATCATCGCCATCCAGCCCTACCCGACCCAGGCCCCGCAGCCGCTCAACCTCGACACCGCTGCCTGGCTGATCCAGACCCGCAGCATCAAGGAAACCGGCTGGCAAGTCAGCATCCTCGCCCCGCGCACGCTGGTCGACCGCTCCGTGCAGACGGTCATGGCCATCGGTGCGGCCGCCTTGCTGGTGCTGATGCTGCTGGCAGGCCTGGTGATGCAGCGCCGACGCCACTACATCGACCGTATCGACTTCGAAGCCCGCGGCCGCCAGGAGCTGGAAAAGCGCGTAATGGAGCGCACCGCCGACCTCGAAGGCCTCAACACCCGTCTGAAGAAGGAAGTACTTGAGCGAGAACAGGCCCAACAGGAGCTGGTCCGCGCTCAGGACGAGCTAGTCCAGGCCGGCAAGCTGTCGGTGCTGGGCACCATGTCGGCCAGCATCAGCCATGAGCTCAACCAGCCATTGGCCGCTATCCGCAGCTATGCCGAAAACGCCGAGATCCTGCTCGATCATCAACGCATCGAAGATGCCCGTGGCAACCTCAAGCTGATCGGCGAGCTGACCGGGCGCATGGCCTCGATCATCACCCACTTGCGTGCATTCGCCCGTCGCGACCGCCACGCCCCGGAAAGCGTCGCCCTGCAACCGGCGCTCGATGACGCCCTGGCGTTGCTGGCCAAGCGCCGCCGGGCCATGGCCGTGGAGCTGGTCCGCGACCTACCCGACGCCACACTCTGGGTCCAGGCCGGCGAAACCCGCCTGCGCCAGGTGCTCGGCAACCTGCTGGCCAACGCCCTCGACGCCCTGACCGAGAAAGCCAACCCGCGCAAGCTGTGGCTCAGTGCCGAAACCCGCGACGGCTACGTCTACCTGTACATCCGCGACAACGGCCCAGGCTTCAGCAGCCAGGCCCTGGAGCACGCCAAGGAACCCTTCTTCACCACAAAGACCCGCACCCAAGGCCTGGGCCTGGGCCTGGCGATCTGTGAAAGCCTGATGCGAGCCCTGGGTGGCGAACTGCTGCTCGGCAACCACCCGGAAGGCGGCGCACTGCTCACCCTGCAGCTGCGCGTGGCCACGCCCGGCGCGAACCTGCAACCTTCGGAGGACCCCTCGGCATGACGACCGAGACACTCATCGACAGCCGCACCCAGGTCATCCTGGTGGACGATGACCCGCACCTGCGCCAGGCCCTGGGGCAGACCCTGGACCTGGCCGGCCTGAAAGTCGTGACGCTGGCCGACGCCCAGGGCTTGGCCGAGCGCATCGCTGCGGACTGGCCTGGCGTGGTGGTCAGTGACATCCGCATGCCCGGCATCGATGGCCTGCAACTGCTGGAGCAACTGCATGGGCGTGACAGTGACCTGCCGGTGCTGCTGATCACCGGCCACGGCGATGTGCCGCTGGCCGTGCAGGCCATGCGCGCCGGGGCCTATGATTTTCTCGAAAAGCCCTTTGCCAGCGATGCCCTGCTCGACAGCGTACGCCGCGCCCTGGCCTTGCGCCGTCTGGTGCTGGACAACCGTAGCCTGCGCCTGGCCCTGAGCGACCGCCAGGAGCTGTCCACGCGTCTGGTTGGCCAGTCGCCGGCCATACAGCGCCTGCGCGAGCAGATCGGCGCCCTGGCCGCCACCCGCGCGGACGTGCTGATCCTCGGCGAGACCGGCGCCGGCAAAGAGGTGGTGGCCCGTGCGCTGCACGACCTGTCGAGCCGCCGCGAGGGGCCTTTCGTGGCGATCAACGCCGGTGCCCTGGCCGAGTCGGTGGTCGAGAGCGAGCTGTTCGGCCATGAACCCGGCGCCTTTACCGGCGCGCAGAAGCGCCGCATCGGCAAGTTCGAGTTCGCCAATGGTGGGACGTTGTTCCTCGATGAAATCGAAAGCATGAGCCTGGAGGTGCAGGTAAAGCTGTTGCGCCTGTTACAGGAGCGGGTGGTGGAGCGCTTGGGTGGCAACCAGCTCATCCCATTGGACATCCGCATCATCGCCGCCACCAAGGAAGACCTGCGCCAAGCCGCCGACCAAGGGCGCTTTCGCGCCGACCTGTATTACCGCCTGAATGTGGCACCGCTGCGCATCCCGCCGCTACGCGAGCGTGGTGACGATATCCTGGTGCTGTTCCAGCACTTCGCCGATGCCGCCAGCGCACGCCATGGCCTGCCGGCCCACAGCCTGCAACCGGCCCAGCGTGCCCTGCTGCTGCGTCACGACTGGCCAGGGAACGTGCGCGAGCTGCAGAACGCTGCGGAGCGCTTCGCACTGGGTCTGGAGCTGGCCCTCGACGGCCAGGCGCCCAGCACTCACACAGCCCACGAAGCTGAGCGCAGCGGCACGCTCAGCGAACAGGTCGAACAGTTCGAGCGATCATTGATCGCCGCCGAGCTGGCCCAACCCCACAACTCCCTGCGCAGCCTCGCCGAAGCCCTCGGCATCCCGCGCAAGACACTGCACGACAAGCTGCGCAAGCATGGCCTGAATTTCGAAGGCGGCGCCAGCGGACACGACGATCAGGAGGAAACCCGCCCATGACCACCGACAGCCAGTACCTGCAGTCCGTACTGCACAGCGACATTCCCCTGACCCGGGAGATGGGCATGGAAGTCATTGGCTGGGAGAACCACTGCCTGCGCCTGCAATTGCCGTTGGCGCCCAACGTCAATCACAAGAGCACCATGTTCGGTGGCAGCCTGTATTGCGGTGCGGTGCTGGTGGGATGGGGCTGGTTGCACCTGCGCTTGCGTGAGCTGGGAATCGATGACGGGCATATCGTCATCCAGGAAGGCCAGATCAGCTACCCGCTGCCGGTAACCGACACGGCCGTGGCACGCTGCGAAGCACCGGAAGACAAGACCTGGGAGCGTTTCGTGGCGATGTACCAGCGCCGCGGACGGGCTCGCCTGACCCTCGAGACGATCGTCTGCAACGCGGGCAGCGATGAGCCCGCCGTGAAGTTCAGCGGACAATACGTGTTGCATCGCTAGGCTTGCCGCTGCCGGGGGACGCCTTGAGTCCTAAAGAACTCAGCGACCGATGGCCGCTGCCAATTGCAACAAGGCCGGACGCCACGCAGCCGCGCCAGGCAAGGCCAGGAAGAATTCATTGAGCAGGGATTCACGCGCCGGGTAGCGGAAGGGCTGGCCATCCAGCCCGATGACCTCGCCCCCGGCACCTTCCAACACACCCTGGGCAGCAGCGGTATCCCACTGGGAGGTCGGCGCCAGTCGCGGATAGCAATCCGCGGCCCCTTCGGCCAACAGGCAGAATTTCAGCGAACTGCCGACATTGGCCAGTTCAAGCTCGCCAACGGCGCTGCCCAGCCCGCCCAACAGCGCTTCCTGCTGAGGGCTGGAATGTCGCTTGCTGGCGACCACCGTGAAGCGCCCGCCCTCCGGCGGTTGCCGACGCACCCGGATCGATTCGGCAGAACCATTCACCTCGGCGCGCCACGCGCCCAGCCCCCGGCCGCCGAAGTAGCAGCGGCCATTGGTCGGCATCGCCACCACACCAAACACCACTTCGCCCTCTTCAATCAAGGCGATGTTGACAGTGAACTCCTCGCTTCCGGCGATGAACTCCTTGGTGCCATCGAGCGGGTCGACCAACCACCAGCGGCGCCAGGCCTGGCGCTCGGCCAGCGGAATCTCGCAGTCCTCCTCCGACAGCACCGGGATATGCGGGGCCAGCACCTGCAAGCCGTCCGCGATGACCTGATGAGCGGCGAGGTCGGCAGCGGTCACCGGCGAGTCATCAGCCTTGGCCGTCACCGCCACATCGGCGCGCCAGAACGGCAAGATCGCCTCACCCGCCAGACGGGCCAGTTTCACGACTTCGTCCATCAATTGCTGATCGTTCATACGCTGAGCACCCCCCGCTGGATCATCAGGTCGCGGGCCAGGTACAGCGCTGCGAGCGCCCGGCCTTCGGAGAATTGCGGATGCATGGCCAGCGCCGACAGTTCACGCAAATTGACCTTGTCCACGCGCATCGGCTCGGGCTCGTCTCCTTCCAGACGTTCTTCGTAGAGATCGGTGGCGAGTACCACCTGGATCTTCTGGCTCATGTAGCCAGGTGAGAGGGACAGCTCGGTGAGATGCTCCAGTTGGCGCGCGCCGAAGCCGGCTTCTTCCTTGAGCTCACGGTTGGCTGCGGCCAGCACGTCCTCGCCAGGCTCGATCAGGCCCTTGGGCAAGGACAATTCATACTCATCGGTGCCACCACAGTATTCTTCCACCAGCACCGCGTGCTCGGCATCGAGCATGGCCACCACCATCACCGCGCCGTAGCCATTGCCGCGACCGACCAGGCGTTCGTAGGTCCGCTCGGTACCGTTGGAAAAACGCAACTGCACGGCTTCGACGCGGAACAGACGGCTGCTGGCGACGATCTCGCGGGCGAGGACGGTGGGTTTCTGGCGCATGGGGCGGCTCCTTGGCGTGAACGGGTTACTATACCGTGGCTTGCCGACCTAACGAGAGTTTCCCATGCCCGTTCTTCCTTGGTCCGCCATCGATACCGTCCTGCTGGACATGGATGGCACCCTGCTCGACCTGCACTACGACAACCAGTTCTGGCTGGAGCACCTGCCCCAGCGCTACGCCGAGCTGCACGGTGTCAGCCGGGCCATGGCCGAACTTGAGCTGCAGCCGCTGTTCGAGCGCAATGCAGGCACTCTCAATTGGTACTGCCTGGATTTCTGGAGCCGCGAGCTGAACCTGCCGATCCGCGAGCTCAAAGAGGAAATCGCCGACCTGATTGCGCTGCGCCCGGACGCCGATACCTTCCTCGCCGCAATCCGCCAAGCCGGCAAACGCGTGGTGCTGATCACCAATGCCCATCGCGACTCGCTGTCACTGAAGCTCGAGCGTGTGGAGCTGGCGCCCTATTTCGAGCGGCTGATCAGTTCCCACGACTACGGATTTCCCAAGGAAAGCCCGCAGTTCTGGGACGCCCTGCAGGCGGACATCGGCTTCGATCCTGCGCGCAGCCTGTTCATCGACGACACCCTGGCGATCTTGCGCAGTGCGCGACGCTTCGGCGTGGAGCATTTGCTGGCCGTGCGCCAGCCCGACAGCAAGGCGGGACCGCGTGATACTCAGGAGTTCGCCGCGGTGGAGGATTACCGGCAACTGCTGGAAGGTCTGTGAGCATGCAGTCGCGGATGAACCCGCTCCCACGACGATCACACGGGAGCGGGCTTATCCGCGCATCGGGACAACAGGCAATCAGTCAGGAATGCGCAGCACCTGTCCCGGATAGATCTTGTCCGGATGCTTGAGCATCGGCTTGTTGGCCTCGAAGATCTTGTTGTACTTGTTGGCATCGCCATATTCGGCCTTGGCGATGGCGCTCAGGGTATCGCCTTTCTTGACCGTGACGAAGCGTGCCGCCTGGGCCACGGGCCCTGTGACGGTGATCTGGTCGTCCACTGATGCCACGCCATCGATGTTGCCCGCCGCCAGGATGATCTTTTCCTTTTCTTCCTGGCTCGCCACCTCGCCCTTGAGCACGATCGTATCGCCCTGGACGGTGGCGGAGATGTTCGGGTTACCCAAGCCGACGGATTCGACGTGCTTCTTGAGCTGCGCCTCGGCGTTGGCGTTTCCGGGCGTCAGCAAGTCGATCAGTTTTTCACCGGCTTCCTTCACGAAACTGAACGGGCTCATGTCGCTCTCCTTGATGATCAAACATGGGAAGCAGGAGTCTAGGACAGACTTGGCCAATCCGCCTCGCCAAGCCAATCGACGTCCTCTATCAGGGGATAGAACCTAGCGACTAGACGTCGCCCGCCTGCAAGCCTAGGCTTGTGCAGGTAACAAGCCGCCGGTAATCCGCTCTGATGAACAGCAAACCCCCAGTCTGTGCGGCGTCCATGCCTCTTGCCTTGCCTGCCGCCAGTAATACCTACGACTACGTACAACTCACCGACGAGGTGCGCGACAGCACGCCGCTCGCCGAAGAGGTGGCTCTGGCCATCGTCTACAACGGTCTGAACCAGGCGGTGATGCTGGTCAGCCCTACCCATCTGGAAGACTTCGCCGTCGGCTTCAGCGTTGGCAGCGGTATCGTCGCCAGCACCGACGAAATCTATGACGTGAAGCTCTCCGGCAGTGGCTCGGCGCTCTACGCCGACCTGGAAATTTCCAGCCGCGCCTTCTGGAATCTGAAGAACCAGCGCCGTCAGCTAGCCGGCACCAGCGGCTGCGGTCTGTGCGGCGTCGAAGCCCTGGAGCAGGCGCTACCCGAGCTGGCCACGCTGCCCGGTGCGCCCCTGCCTCCTGCGCACTGGTTGGCCGGGCTGCGCCAGCGCATCGATGCCTTCCAGCCCCTGGGGCAGCACTGCGGCGCGGTGCATGCGGCGCTGTTCATGGACCGTGACGGCGAGCTGCTACTAGGCCGTGAGGACATCGGGCGCCACAACGCGCTGGACAAGCTGATCGGCGCGTTGCTGCGCCAACGCATCGATACTGAGGGTGGCCTGGCCATCGTCACCAGCCGTTGCAGCCTCGAACTGATCCAGAAAGTCCTGCGTGCCGGCATCCAGACCCTGGTCAGCCTCTCGGCACCGACCGGCCTGGCCCTGCAATGGGCGCGTAAGCACAATCTCAATCTCATCCACTTGCCCAAACACAGCGCACCACGGGTATACAGCCCTGTGGCGCAGCAGTCGCAGGGATGAACGCGCCCGAGACCGCGGCCTCCCCCCTCTGTTCGAAAGCTGGCGAACAGCCATAAAAAAAGCCCTGTGCGCAACGGCCAGGGCTTTGTCTCAAGTAGCTTCAGACAAGCAAAATTTGAGAAAGTTTCACCTAAAAAACAAGAAGTTAGAGAATTGTGTACAAGTCGTGCTACTCGTCGGATTTCCATTGCCAGCCGCCTCGCCGAGCCTCAAATTCGCCTCGTCATCCCTATGAGGCTCTCTCGATGAAGAAGTACTCCTCGATTCTGTTGTTGTCTTTCAGCTTGCTCAGCGGCGTTGCCATGGCCGGTGGCAATACCGAGGCCGGCATTGGCGGCGCATTGGGTGGGGTACTCGGCTCCGTAGTAGGTAACTCCATCGGTGGTAGCACCGGCGGCGCCATCGGTGCCGGCCTGGGCGGTGCGGCCGGCGGTGCCCTGGGTGCCGACAAGCGTCAGCGCGGTGAGGCCGCCATCGGTGGCGCACTGGGCGCGGCCGGCGGTAACGTAATCGGTCGCTCGATGGGCGGCACTACCGGTAGCCATATCGGTGCAGCCGCAGGTGGTGGTGCCGGTGGTGCCCTGGGTAACTACCTGGGCAACAAGGCCGACGATGACGATCGTCACGACCGCCGCTACCGTCGTGACTACGACGGCCGCCGTCACTGGGACCGTGGCCATCACTACGGCCATCGCAAGCACAAACGCCACTGGCGTTACGACGACTGATCATTCAGTCAAGCAAAGGCCCTGCCCTGACCGGCAGGGCCTTTTCGTTGGTGTCGACTTTGCGGCTCAGCCGTTGAACTGCAAGCCCGCCAGGGACGCCTGCAGGGCGTCGGGGAAGGTCACCGGGTTGCCGGAGGCACGCTCCACGAAGACCTGCACCACCGTCCCCGCCGCACAGGCTTGCGGCTCGCCTGGACGGAACAGCGCCAGGTGGTACTCCACCGTGCTACCTGCCAGGCGCACCACGCCCAACCCCACTTCGAGCACATCGGGAAACCCTGGCAAGGCATAGAACTGCGCCGCCGAGCTGATCACCACGCCCACCAGTTCACCCTCGCGCAAGTCCAGCTCGGCCTGCTCGACGAGAAACGCCTGGATGGCCGTCTCGAAGTAGCCATGCACCGTCGCGCCGGCAATATGACCATTGATGTCGTTGTCGTGGGGGCGGGTGAGGATAGGATGGAAGTGGTTGAAATGGCTGCGCTGAGGGGATTCGGTCATAGGTTACCCAGGCTTGGTTACGCGAGTGGAGGTTGCGGCCGTCATTAGGAGCAGTTGGGCTGCCCAGCAGCCCAATCACCGGACAAGCCCTCGATTGCTCCAGTGACCATACCATCGGCTCAGGACCAGAAACAAAAAAGCCGCCCCGAGGGGCGGCTTTTTCGTCCGTGCTCGCGTGCTTACAGCTGCGGGCCAGCGGCCTTGATGGCCTCGGAGACGTCGAACTTCTTGAAGTTCTCGATGAACAGATTGGCCAGGCCTTTGGCGGCCTCGTCGTAGGCAGCCGAGTCAGCCCAGGTGTTGCGTGGGTTGAGCAGGACGGTTTCGACGCCCGGAACGGCCTTCGGCACATCCAGGTTGATGATGTCCAGGTGCTCGGTCTCGGCACCGATCAAGGCACCACTCTGGATCGCAGCGATCACGGCACGGGTGGTCGGGATGCTGAAACGCTTGCCAACGCCATAGCCACCACCGGTCCAGCCGGTGTTGACCAGGTAGACCTTGGAGCCGAAGCCTTTGATGCGTTTGATCAGCAGCTCAGCGTACTCACCAGCCGGACGTGGGAAGAACGGAGCGCCGAAGCAGGTGGAGAAGGTCGACTTGATGCCGCCGCCCGAACCCATCTCGGTGGAACCAACCAGCGCGGTGTAGCCGGACAGGAAGTGGTAGGCCGCCTGCTCATTGTTCAGGATCGAAACCGGAGGCAGAACGCCAGTCAGGTCGCAGGTCAGGAAGATGACCGCGTTCGGCTCGCCGCCCAGGTTCTTCTCGGAACGCTTCTCGACGTGCTCCAACGGGTAGGCGGCGCGGCTGTTCTGGGTCAGGCTGCCATCGGCGTAGTCGGCGTGCTTGGCGTCGTCGAGAACGACGTTTTCCAGCACCGCGCCATGCTTGATGGCTTTCCAGATGACCGGCTCGTTCTTCTCGGACAGGTCGATGCACTTGGCGTAGCAGCCGCCTTCGATGTTGAAGACAACGCCTTCGCCCCAACCGTGCTCGTCGTCACCGATCAGGTAACGGCTCTCGTCGGCCGACAGGGTGGTCTTGCCGGTGCCGGACAGACCGAAGAACAGGGTCACATCACCTGCTTCGCCGATGTTGGCGGCGCAGTGCATCGGCAGAACGTCGGCAGCTGGCAGCAGGAAGTTCTGCACAGAGAACATGGCTTTTTTCATTTCGCCAGCGTAACGCATGCCAGCGATCAGCACTTTCTTCTGGGCGAAGTTGATGATCACGCAACCATCGGAGTTGGTGCCATCACGCTCTGGAACGCATTCGAAATTGGCGACATTGAGCACTTGCCACTCTTCACGACCGGCCGGGTTGTACTGGGCCGGATTGATGAACAGGCAACGGCCGAACAGGTTCTGCCAGGCAGTCTGGGTGGTCATCTTGACCGCCAGGTAGTGCTCGGCGGCAGCGCCTACGTGAACGTGGGAAACGAAGTGCTCTTGGGCGTTGTTGAACGCCTCGACGCGAGCCCACAGAGCATCGAACTTGTCAGCCGGGAACTTGCGGTTGATCGGCCCCCAGGCAATGGCACCGGAGGTGCTGGGCTCGTCGACGATGAAACGGTCAGCCGGCGAACGGCCGGTACGATGACCGGTTTTCACAACCAGTGCGCCAGTATCGGCCAGCTCGCCTTCACCGCGGGACAGCGCTTCTTTTACCAGCTCATCGACGGTCAGGTCGGTGTACACGGTGTTGTTGGCTTGCGTCATGAGATACCCCATCCGGCCCAAGGCCGAGTGCTCCAAACGTTTTGTAGTTGTCTATTTCAAACTACTACAGCGAAAAAAGTGGCCGGATTATGCCAGAAAAGCCCAAAAAAAGTAGGCCCCTCCTGTCAGAACTGCGCTTTTGCGCAATTCGACAGGAGTTTCTCCTGTAGTGAACCGTTTCAGTGCTGAGTATCTGACGGTGCCTCGGTGCCACCACCTGCAAACAATTGCGCCACATCGCTCGCGTCGAAGAAATAGCGCTCGTTGCAGAACTGGCAATCGATCTCGACCTTGCCACCACACTCTTCCACCAATGCCTTGGCATCCTCTTCTCCAAGGCTCACCAATGCATTGCCGGAACGCTCGCGCGAGCAGCTGCAATGGAAGCGCAGGGGCTCGATGTCGAACAGACGCACGGCGTCCTCATGGTAGAGGCGGTGCAGCAGGGTTTCGTTGTCCAGAGACCACTCCTCAGGCTTGAGGGTGCCTGCCAGGGCCACGACATGCTGCCAGCTGCCCTCGCGCTCTTCTTCGTCGCGCTGGCGATCGACCGGCAGCTGCTGCAGCAGCAGGCCACGGGCCTTGCCACCCTTGGCGTCGAGCCAGAAGCGCGTGTTGAGCTGCTGGGACTGGACGAAATAATTGGTGAAGCACTCCGACAGGTTGGCGCCATCGAGGTCCACGGTGCCCTGGTAACGCTGGCCCTTGACCGGATCGATGGTCAAGGTCAGGTGACCGTCAGGCATCAGCTGGGCCAGGGTCGCGTCGGCCGGGATCTGGTCCGCCTCGTAGCGCGCCATGCCGCGGATATCGCGATCGCTGGAGCACTCGACCATCAACAGCGGAATCGGCCCCTGGGAGCGTGCCTGAAGCACCAGCAGGCCATCGAACTTGAGTGCGCCCACGAGTAACGCGGTCGCCGCCATCAGTTCACCCAGCAGCACGGCGACCGGCTGAGGGTAAGGATGACGGGCCAGCACGTCGGCATAGCTCTGCTCGAGCGCCACCCACTCGCCGCGGATATCGCGGTCGTCGAAGATGAAACGCTGGGTGAAGTCGGTATCCGGCAAATCGCTCATAGGTTTTGGCTATCTAAAAATGATGACAAAATGGTTACAGGGAATTACGACTCCCGTGGCAGAGCGTCCACGAGACGCTCTTAACCCCGTTGGTAATAGAGGTATTTTATGGACAATCGACCACTGTTCCAAGCAAGGTGGTCCTGGGGACCCCTCGTAGCCTGTACCCTGCTGCCTGTTGCTCTACTGTGTTTCTGGTTATGGCCTTTTGGCCAGATCCTATGTCTGACTTTAGACGAGTGGCTGTTCCACAGCCTCAACGCGCCGTTGGCCGACAACACCCTCTGGCGATACGTCTGGACGATCGGCAGTCTGCGTCCTTTCGATATTGTCGTCGGCTTGATCTTGCTGGCCCTGCTGATCCGGGGCAATTGGGTGTTCAAGGCGACCCAGGTGCGCGAAGCCTTCTTCGGTTTTCTGGTAACGCTGCTCCTCTTAGTGGTGGTTCGCGTACTGTTTTCCAAGTGGGTGGCGATCATGGGCTGGCAACACAACAGCCCATCAATGGTCTTCGACAACGTAGTCCATCTGAGCGACTACTACCCGAATCTGGAAGCCAAGTGGGAACTGAAGGATCGCTCCAGCCAGAGTTTCCCTGGCGATCACGCTTCGGTGCTGTTGATCTGGGCGCTGTTCATGACCCTGTTCAGCCGCACCCTGCTGCAGCGGCTGGTGATCTGGGGCCTGGCATTGCTGTTCATGCTGCCGCGCCTGGTGGCAGGCGCCCATTGGGGGCAGGACGACTATATCGGCGGATTGCTGATGGCCGTGCTGGCCTTGGGCTGGAGCTGCTACACACCGCTGGCGGCAAAAGCCAGTGCGGCGTTACTGCGATGGACCGCCCCGTTGTTCAGCTGGCTGGCACGATTGCCGCTGGTGGGCAGGATGAGCGTCATTCGCACGGCCTGAATGGTCTTCGGGGCCGCGCTGCGGCCCCTACTCATTCATAACTGCCATGCAGCTGATGAATCTGGCGCCGCTGCTTCTTGGTCGGCCGCCCATCGGTGGTCACACCGAGCGCGCCAGCCTTGCGCATCTGGGCAGCCTGTTCACGACGCCGAACGCTTTCTTCGGTCTCTTCGTACAAGGCCTGCGCCTGCGGCGCTCCGCGACGTACATCCGACAAGGCCTTGACCACTACGGTACGTTCATCGAATCCGGTACGCAGCACGAATTCGTCACCCACCCGAGGCTCCTTGCCCGGCTTGCAGCGTTCTCCCCGGCAATGCACCTTGCCACTCTCAATGGCCGCCTTGGCCAGGGCCCGGGTCTTGTAGAACCGCGCCGCCCATAGCCATTTATCCAGGCGTACCTTGTCGTCTTCTTCCGCTTTGTGGGCCATCCCATTACCTCGAATTCTGTCTTTCACGGAACTGTACTACCGTAACTTGCGGATGCAAAAAGTCCGTGCCGTGCTTACAGTTCACCACCTCATTCGCAGGGCGTGTTTCGTGAAGACATTTGACCATCTGACTGTAATCGGCCTGCGCGAGTGGGTCGCCTTGCCCGACCTCGGCCTGGCGGGCCTGCGCGCCAAGATCGATACCGGCGCCAGCACCTCCAGCCTGCACGCCACGGACGTAGAACCGTTCGAGCGCGACGGCCAGTCCTGGGTGCGCTTCACCGCTCATCTGGGGTCAGTGGTGCAACTTCGCCACCGTCGCTGCGAAGCCCCGTTGGTCACGATGAAAACCATCAAGAGCTCCAACGGCCAAGCCCAGGTCCGCTATGTGATCCGTACGCCGCTGGCGTTGGGCGACCGGGTCTGGGAGGTGGAGTTCACCCTTGCCTGTCGCAAAAACATGCGCTATCGCCTGCTGCTCGGTTCCAAGGCGCTGATTCACGGCCAGCTGGTAGTCAATCCTGGCCTTAAGTACGTTCAGGACAAACCGGCCTTTCCGGCCACCCTTTCCCCTGTCACAGGTGCTGCATGAAGATCGCTGTGCTGTCGCGCAATCCGCGTCTGTATTCCACCCGCCGCCTGGTCGAAGCCGGTACCCAGCGTGGTCACGAGATGGTGGTGATCGATACCCTGCGCGCATACATGAACATCGCCAGCCACAAACCGCAGATCCACTATCGCGGCAAACCGCTGGAAGGTTTCGACGCAGTCATACCGCGCATCGGCGCGTCCGTCACCTTCTATGGCTGCGCGGTGCTGCGCCAGTTCGAGATGATGGGTGTCTACCCGCTCAACGAGTCGGTGGCCATCGCCCGCTCACGCGATAAGCTGCGCTCCCTGCAACTGCTGTCGCGTCGCGGAATCGGCCTGCCGATCACAGGTTTCGCTCATTCGCCGGATGACATCCCCGACCTGATCCAGATGGTCAACGGTGCCCCCTTGGTGATCAAGGTGCTCGAGGGCACCCAGGGCATCGGCGTGGTGCTGTGCGAAACCACCAAGGCCGCCGAATCGGTGATCGAGGCATTCATGGGCCTGAAGCAGAACATCATGGTCCAGGAATACATCAAGGAAGCGGGCGGTGCCGACATCCGCTGCTTCGTCGTCGGCGACAAGGTCATCGCGTCGATGAAGCGCCAGGCCAAGCCTGGCGAGTTCCGCTCCAACCTACACCGCGGCGGCGTCGCCAGCCTGATCAAGATCACCCCCGAAGAGCGCATGACCGCCATTCGTGCGGCCAAGGTCATGGGTTTGAGCGTGGCGGGGGTGGACATCCTGCGCTCCAATCACGGGCCACTGGTGATGGAGGTGAACTCCTCGCCGGGGCTCGAGGGGATCGAAGTCACCACCGGCAAGGACGTGGCCGGGATGATCATCGAACACCTGGAGAAGAACGGCGGGCCGAACCAGACACGAACCAAAGGCAAAGGCTGAGCCAACACAGCCGCGGAGCCATGACAGGGCATCAAACGGCGTTACGGGGCAACAGCAACCCCAATGGCAACCTTACCCGCGCTTCGATTCCGCCACCGGAACGATTGCGCAACTCGACATTGCCCCCGTGCTGGGCCGCGATCCGCTTGACGATCGCGAGCCCCAACCCGGTGCCCTTGCCGCCTCGGGCACGGTCCCCGCGGATGAAGGGGTTGAAGATGGTCTCCAACTCCGACTCGTCTATCCCCGTCCCTCGGTCCAGTACGCTGAGCACCACATAGGGCGCGCTCTGGTCACCCGACACGTACGCCGCCACTTCGACCCCTTTGCCCGCATGATGCAAGGCATTACCGATCAGGTTACCCAGCATGCGCTTGAGCGACACCCGACGCAGCGGGAACGGCGGAATCGGCTCCAGGCACAGGCGCACCCGCTCCTCCGGCTGGTTGTAAGGCGCCACGACTTCGCGAACCAGTGCGCCCAGATCGGCCACTTCCACCGGCTCGTCCCGACCATCGCGGATGAAGGCCAGGAACTGGTCGAGGATCGCATCCATATCCTCGATGTCGCGGACCATGTCATCGGTCAGCTCACTGTCGTTAGCCATCAATGACAACGACAGGCGCAGGCGGGTCAGGGGGGTGCGCAAGTCATGGGACACTCCCGCCAGCATCAGTTCACGCTCGCGTCCGGCCTGCTCGACGTCTTCGGCCATCTGGTTGAAGGCCCGGTACACCTCGGTCATCTCGCTTGGTGTGTCGCTGATCGGCAACCGCACGCTGCGCCCCTGGCCCAGCTGCCGGGCAGCGAACACCAATCGCTTGAGCGGCTGGTTGAGCTGGCGCACGAAGATCCACGCCGAAGCGGTGGACAACAAACCGATGGCCAGGAACCAGCCCAGCACGTTCCAGATCTTCTGCCCCCGCAGCGGGTGCGGATACAAAGGCACCTTCAACCAGCCGGGGCCCAGGCTCGGCGCGTTGACCCACAAGGCAGGCGGCGCGTGGATGCGCAACCGCACCTCGGTGTCATCGCCAAGTTCGGCCTGCATCTGGCGTTGGTAGATCTCGCTGTAGGGCCAATGCTGTTCACCCTCCGGCACACCGGAGCCGGTGACCCGGATCAACCCTGCCGCCTCGGCGATCTTGTCGCGGTTCTCCTCGTCGGCGGCCCAATAGGCGCGCAATGTCAGGGCCACGCCATGGCTGTACTGGCGATCGACCAGCACGTCCTCGTTCATCAGCAGGTACACCAGCGTCAAGGCCTTGGAGAACAGGACGACGATCAGCACCAGCCACAGGGTGCGGGCGAAGAAGCTTTGCGGGAACCAAAGAGGCGTTTTCATCTGGACAACTACTGCGCTGCGCTCACGGGCGGGGCTCGACAGGGTGCGGGCCTGATCCAGACGCAAACAGGGCGACCCCATCGGGTCGCCCTGGTGCGTGATGGCAAGCCTGCAGGCTCATGTTCATTTGCTGGCGTTTCCGTCCGGCACGAAGACGTAGCCTACACCCCACACGGTCTGGATATAGCGCGGTTTGGAAGGGTCCGGCTCGATCATGCGGCGCAGGCGCGAGATCTGCACATCGATGGACCGCTCCAACGCATCCCACTCGCGGCCGCGAGCCAGGTTCATGAGCTTGTCGCGGGTCAGCGGCTCGCGAGCGTGCATGACTAGCGCCTTGAGCACGGCGAACTCGCCGGTGGTCAGCATGTGCACTTCATCGCCACGCTTGAGCTCGCGAGTAGCCAGTGAAAGTTCGTAGTCGCCGAACGTGACGGTCTCGTCCTCGCTGCCAGGGGCACCCGGTACGCTCGGGGCCTGGCGACGCAACACGGCCTTGACTCGCGCCATCAGCTCGTCCGGGTTGAAAGGTTTGCCCAGGTAATCGTCGGCCCCCAGCTCCAGGCCCTTGATGCGACTGAGCTCGTCGCCCTTGGCGGTGAGCATGATGATCGGGATCTGGTTGTTGGCCTTGCGCAGGCGGTTGCAGGCAGAGAGGCCGTCCTCGCCGGGCAGCATCAGGTCGAGCACCACCAGGTTGAAGACCTCACGGGCCAGCAGGCGGTCCATCTGCTCGGTGTTGGGCACCGCGCGGGCACGATAGCCCTTGCTGGTGAAGAAACGTTCCAGCAGGCTGCTCAGCCCCGGATCGTCATCGACGATGAGAATCTTCTCGCCTTCAGCGGTATTTGCGGTGCTGGTCATGAATAACTCCTTTGGTATCGCCGCGCATTATGGCGTAGCCATGACAACGCGTGCCGTGTGCATTGTTAGCAGATTTTTCCCATGGCGCCACTTCCCGCCTGGCCGAGGCTGGCCCGGCGCTATCACCGCAAGCCCGGCACGATGGGTATAATGCGCCGCTTTCACCCTGCGCCGCCGGGCCTGAATGCCCCCTTGCGGCCTCCAGCATTCATTATTTGTCAGGTGGTTCTCATGGACAGCATCAACAGCCGTATCGCCGAGGAACTGGGCGTTCGCCCGCAGCAGGTCGAAGCGGCCGTGGCCCTGTTGGACGAAGGCTCGACGGTGCCTTTCATCGCCCGTTACCGAAAGGAAGTCACCGGCAGCCTGGATGACACCCAGCTGCGTCACCTGGAGGAGCGCCTGCGCTACCTGCGCGAACTCGACGAGCGCCGCGCCAGCATCCTGGCCAGCATCGAGGAGCAGGGCAAGCTGACCCCGGAGCTGGCCCGCGAGATCAAGCTGGCCGACACCAAGACCCGCCTTGAAGACCTCTACCTGCCCTATAAGCAAAAGCGTCGCACCAAGGGCCAGATCGCCCTGGAAGCCGGCCTGGGCGAACTGGCCGACGGTCTGCTCAACGATCCGCAACTGACCCCGGAAGCCGAAGCGGCACGTTTCGTCGATGCCGACAAGGGCGTGGCCGACGTCAAGGCCGCCCTGGAAGGGGCCAAGTACATCCTCATGGAGCGCTTCGCCGAAGACGCCGCCCTACTCGACAAGCTGCGCGTGTTCCTCAAGCAGGAAGCGGTGCTCAGCGCCCGCGTGGTCGCCGGCAAGGAAGAAGAAGGCGCCAAGTTCCGCGACTACTTCGCCCACGACGAACTGCTGCGCAGCGTGCCCTCGCACCGCGCCCTGGCGATCTTCCGCGGTCGCAACGAAGGCGTGCTGACCGCCTCGCTGAAGGTAGGCGAGGAACTGCCAGGCACACTGCACCCCTGCGAGCTGATGATCGGCAACCACTTTGGCCTGGAAAACCGCAACCGTCCGGCCGACAAGTGGCTGGCCGAAGTGGTGCGCTGGACCTGGAAGGTCAAGCTGTACACCCACCTGGAAACCGACTTGTTCGGCGAGCTGCGCGACAACGCCGAGAGCGAGGCGATCAACGTCTTCGCCCATAACCTGCACGATTTGCTGCTCGCTGCGCCCGCCGGTCCTCGCGCCACCCTGGGCTTCGACCCGGGCCTGCGTACCGGCTGCAAGGTCGCGGTGGTCGATGCCACCGGCAAGCTGCTCGACCACACCACGGTCTACCCTCACGCACCGAAGAATGACTGGGACCGCACCCTTTCCATTCTTGCCGCGCTGTGCGCCAAGCACTCGGTGGAGCTGATCGCCATCGGCAACGGTACCGCCAGCCGCGAGAGCGACAAGCTGATCATCGAGCTGGTGAAGAAATACCCCGCCCTGAAGATCACCAAGGTCATGGTCTCGGAGGCCGGCGCGTCGGTCTACTCCGCCTCTGAGCTGGCAGCCCGCGAGTTCCCGGACCTGGACGTCTCGATCCGTGGCGCGGTCTCCATCGCCCGACGCCTGCAGGACCCGCTGGCCGAACTGGTGAAGATCGACCCCAAATCCATCGGCGTCGGCCAGTACCAGCACGACGTCTCTCAGGTGAAGCTGGCGCGCGGCCTGGACGCGGTGGTCGAGGACTGCGTGAACGCCGTGGGCGTGGATGTCAACACCGCCTCCGTGGCCCTGCTGACCCGCATCTCCGGCCTGAATGCCACCCTGGCCCAGAACATCGTCGCCCATCGCGACGCCAACGGCCCGTTCACCACCCGTGCGGCGCTGAAGAAGGTCAGCCGCCTGGGCGAGAAGACCTTCGAACAGGCCGCAGGCTTCCTGCGGGTAATGAACGGCGACAACCCGCTGGACGCCTCGGCGGTGCACCCGGAAGCCTACCCGCTGGTACAGCGCATCGCCGCCGATACCGACCGCGACATCCGCTCGCTGATCGGCGACAGCGCGTTCCTCAAGCGCCTGGACCCAAAGAAGTTCACTGACGAGACCTTCGGTCTGCCAACGGTCACCGACATTCTTCAGGAACTGGACAAGCCCGGTCGCGATCCACGCCCTGAGTTCAAGACCGCGACCTTCCAGGAAGGGGTCGAGGACCTCAAGGATCTGGAGCCCGGCATGATCCTCGAAGGTGTGGTGACCAACGTCACCAACTTCGGCGCCTTCGTCGACATCGGCGTGCACCAGGACGGCCTGGTGCACATCTCGGCGCTGTCGGAAAAGTTCGTCAAGGACCCGCGCGAGGCGGTCAAGGCCGGCGACGTGGTCAAGGTCAAGGTCATGGAAGTGGACATCCCGCGCAAGCGGGTCGGCCTGTCCATGCGCATGAGCGACACACCCGGCGAGAAGGTCGAAGGCAACCGTGGTGGCAATCGTGGCAATGGCGGCAACCGCCAGCAACAGGCACCGCGCCCGCGTGAAACCGCAGCCGCACCGGCCAACAACGCCATGGCCGCGCTGTTCGCCAACGCCAAGCAGTTGAAGAAGAAGTGATGCAGATCCCGGCCGAATACGTTGAAAGCGCCTTCAGCCAACTCCTGGGCTGCCGCCTGCAACGCCTGGAGACGGGCGTAGCCGAGGTGGCCCTGACGCTGGAGCCGCACTTACGCAACCGCGGCCAGAAGCTGCACGGCGGGGCGATCTTCAGCCTGGTGGACATCGCCATGGGCCTGGCCTGCTCGGCCAGCCATGGCTTCGATCAGCAGAGCGTGACGATCGAATGCAAGATCAACTACATGCGCGCAGTCAGTGACGGTGAAGTCGTGTGCACCGCCCAGGTGCTGCACGCCGGGCGCCGCACACTGGTGGTCGACGCCGACGTATTCCAGGGCGACAAGCGCGTGGCCAAGGCACAAGGAACCTTCGCGGTTCTCTAGCTCACCAAGGCTTATCTGCGGTATTTTCGGTGTTATCGAGTATCGGGGCCGCTGCGCGCCCCATTGCAGGCCTCGCCCGCGTCCACAGGCTAAACATCAGGTCCTGGGGGTGATGGCGAGGCCTGCGATGGGCTGCGACGCGGCCGCGGTCGGCACTGGCACTGCTGAAAACCCAGACAAACCAGGCGACAACGCCAGTTCCTTTTCCAACTACCCTTGTAGACCGTCATCCCTACCCCCATATTGGGGCGACTGACGCGTGAAGGAATACATCTTGAGCGAACTCCTCAACCGCCGCCTGAGCCTGCTCGGCGCCAATCTCCCCCTGCTCAAGCAGTGCCTGCACGGTATTGAGCGCGAATGCCTGCGTGTGACCGACGAAGGTCGCCTGGCCCAAACGCCGCACCCGGAGGCCCTGGGTTCGGCGCTGACCAACGAGCAGATCACCACTGACTATTCCGAGTCGCTGCTGGAGTTCATCACCCCCGCCCTGGCGGACCCGGCCAAGGTGCTCGAGAGCCTCGACGAGATCCACCGCTTCGTCTATGCCAAGCTCGGCGACGAGTACCTGTGGAGCCCGTCCATGCCCTGCACGCTGCCGGCCGAGGAGGACATCCCGATCGCCGAGTACGGCACCTCCAACATCGGCAAGCTCAAGCATGTCTACCGCAAGGGCCTTGCCCTGCGCTACGGCCGCACCATGCAGTGCATCGCCGGCATCCATTACAACTTCTCCCTGCCCGAGGCGCTGTGGCCGCTGCTGCGCGCAGCCGAAGGCAGCGAGGAAAACGACCGCGACTATCAGTCGGCGGCGTACATCGCCCTGATCCGTAACTTCCGCCGCTACAGCTGGCTGTTGATGTACCTGTTCGGCGCATCGCCCGCCCTGGACAAAGGCTTCTTGCGTGGCCACCCGCATCAGCTCGAAGAGCTGGATGCCGAAACCCTGTACCTACCCTACGCCACCAGCCTGCGCATGAGCGACCTGGGCTACCAGAGCAATGCCCAGGCTGGCCTGACGCCTTGCTACAACAACCTGGCCAGCTACACCGACAGCCTGCGCAAGGCGGTCGGCACGCCCTACCCGCCCTATGTCGAGATCGGCACGCACAAGGATGGCGAGTGGGTCCAGCTGAACACCAACATCCTGCAGATCGAGAACGAGTACTACTCGAACATTCGCCCCAAGCGCGTCACCTATACCGGCGAACGTCCGATCCAGGCCCTGACCTCCCGCGGCGTGCAGTACGTCGAAGTGCGTTGCCTGGATATCAACCCGTTCCTGCCAGTGGGTATCGATCTTCCCCAGGCACGTTTCCTCGATGCCTTCCTGCTGTTCTGCGCCCTGGACGACAGCCCGCTGCTCGAAAGTGGCGAATGCGGCCAGTGCACCAACAACTTCCTCACCGTGGTCAAGGAAGGCCGCCGTCCGGGCCTCGAACTTCGTCGCAACGGCCAGCCCATCGGGCTGAAGGATTGGGCCAGCGAGCTGATCGCCCGTATCGCCCCACTGGCCGAACTGCTCGACCGTGCCCAGGGCGGCGAAGAACACGCCAAGGCGTTGGCCGCACAGCAGGCCAAGGTCGACGATGCCTCCCTGACGCCGTCGGCCCAGGTGCTGGCGCGCATGGCCGAACACAACGAAACCTTTGTCCAGTTCTCCCTGCGTCAAAGCCGCCTGCATGCCGGAACCTTCCGCGAGCAACCGCTGAGCGTCGAGCGCCAGCAGGCCTTCGAGACCCTGGCGCGCGAGTCGCTGGCCGAGCAGTCGCGCCTGGAGCAGCAGGAAGTCGGTGACTTCGACCTGTTCGTGGGTGCCTATCAGGCCAGTATCCTGGCCATCAGCAACTGATGAGCCGCGCCACCAGCCCGCGCAAGCCACGCGCCAGCAGCCAGGCCAGGATCGACGCGATCCTCGCCGCGGCGCGCGGACTGTTGGCCGATCAAGGCGTGGCGGGCCTGTCGATCTACAGTGTGGCCGAGCGGGCACAGATCCCGCCGTCTTCGGTGTACCACTTCTTCGCCAGCGTACCGGCGCTGCTCGAAGCCTTGACCGCTGACGTGCATCTGGCGTTTCGCGAAGCCCTGAGCGCCCCTATCGATAGCAGCGCGTTCAGCACTTGGCACGACCTGTCACGGCTGATCGAGCAGCGCATGCTGGACATCTACAACGAAGATGCGGCCGCACGCCAACTGATCCTCGCCCAACATGGCCTGAGCGAAGTGGTGCAGGCCGACCGCCAGCACGACCTGGAGCTGGGCGAACTGATGCACAAGCTGTTCGACCAGCACTTCCAGTTACCGGCGATGCCCAGGGATGTGGATGTATTCGCCCTGGCCATGGAGCTGAGCGACCGGGTCTATGCGCGCTCGATGCAACTGCACGAACAGATCACCCCACGCATGGCCGAGGAAGGCAAGCGAGTGTTCGAGGCGTACCTGGGGCTGTACCTGCCGCCGTTCCTGCCCAAGCGCTGAACCACAGGACCGCTGCGGATCCTCTCACGACACAAGGCCACTGCTGCCGGGCATCGTGCACCCTGCAGGAGCGGCCTTGCGTCGCGCGAGGGGCGCACAGCGCCCCATCACCCTTACAACTTGGCGATGGACACTTCGGTGGATTTGACGAAGGCGATCACTTCGCTGCCCACCTGCAGTTCCAGCTCACGCACGGAACGGGTGGTGATCACCGAGGTGACGATGCCAGAGGCGGTCTGTACGTCGATTTCCGAAAGCACCGGGCCTTCGAGGATTTCCTTCACGGTGCCTTTGAACTGGTTGCGAACGTTGATGGCTTTGATGGTCATGATGTGATTCCTTCTCTAGGGCTTCTTGGGTTCAGTGCGCCCAACGCAGCTGCGTGGGCAAAGGGGCTACAGGTTCCGGCTCGGGCGGCGTGCCCGGTACGGCGAGAACACGGTTGAGGACTTCGCTTTCCAGCGCCGCCAGGCGGTGCGATCCACGCGCTCGCGGACGCGACAGGTCGACAGTCAGGTCCAGGCCGACGGCGCCGTCTTCAATGAGGATCACCCGATCTGCCACGGCGACGGCTTCGTTGACGTCGTGGGTAACCAGCAACACGGTGAAACCGTGCTGGTGCCAAAGGCGTTCGATCAGTTGCTGCATCTCGATCCGGGTCAAGGCATCGAGCGCACCCAGTGGCTCGTCCAACAGCAACAGGCGCGGTTTGTGAATCAGTGCCCGGGCCAGGGCCACACGTTGCTTCTGGCCGCCCGACAACGCCGCTGGCCAGTCATGGGCGCGCTCGGCCAGGCCGACCGCTTCCAAGGCTTGCAACGCATCGGCGCGCCAGTTGCCGGACAGCCCCAGGCCTACGTTGTCGATCACCTTCTTCCAGGGCAGCAGGCGCGCGTCCTGGAACATCAGCCGGGTTTCCTCGCGGGCTTGATCCAAGGGCGCGGCACCGGCGAGCAACTGGCCGGCGCTGGGCTGGTCGAGGCCCGCCAGCAGGCGCAGCAAGGTGCTCTTGCCGCAGCCACTGCGCCCCACGATAGCGACGAACTGGCCGGCCGGAATGTGCAGGTCGATGCCTCGCAGCACCTCGCGCTGGCCAAACGCCTTGCGCACGCCCTGAACAGCCAGGGGGATACCGCGCAGCAAGCGCGGCGGTTGTTCCTTGAGCACGGTCATGCGCCCTCCTTCTTCGCCGGTTGATAGGCCGGGTGCCAGCGCAGCCAGACACGCTCCAGGCCACGGGCGGCCAGGTCGGCAAGCTTGCCGAGCACGGCGTACAGGACGATGGCCAGGACCACCACATCGGTTTGCAGGAACTCACGGGCATTCATCGCCAAGTAACCGATACCGGCATTGGCCGAGATGGTCTCGGCGACGATCAGCGTCAACCACATGAAACCCAGGGCGAAGCGCACGCCCACCAAGATCGATGGCAGCGCGCCCGGCAGGATCACCTGGCGGAACAGGCCGAAGCCCGACAAGCCATAGCTGCGCGCCATCTCTACCAACGCCGGGTCGACGTTGCGGATGCCGTGGTAGGTGTTGAGGTAGATGGGGAACAGCGTCCCCAGCGCCACCAGGAAGATCTTGGCCGACTCATCGATGCCGAACCACAGGATCACCAAGGGAATCAGCGCCAGATGCGGCACGTTGCGGATCATCTGCACCGAGCTGTCGAGCAGACGCTCGCCCCAGTTCGACAGACCCGTGATGAAGCCCAGCACCAGGCCGATGCTGCCGCCGATCACAAAGCCCAAGGCCGCGCGCCAGCCGCTGATGGCCAGGTGCGTCCAGATCTCGCCGCTGCGCACCAACTCGACGCCGGCGCTGACCACCGCGCTCGGCGCCGGCAGGATGCGGGTCGACAGCCAGCCGCTTGCGACCGCCAACTGCCACACCGCCAACAGCAGCAGTGGCAAGGCCCAGGGTGCCAGGCGCTTCGACCAGGAAGAAGTTGCTCGACTCATGGCCAGGCCCTCAGCTCTGCGCCACGGACTTGGGCAGGATGTCGTTGGCGACCATCTCGCCGAACGGGCTCACGTAACCACCGCTCTTGGGCTGTTCGGGGCGCTGCACATCCAGGTGCGGGAACAGCAGCTCGGCGACCCGATACGACTCTTCCAGGTGCGGATACCCGGAGAAGATGAAGGTATCGATGCCCAGCGCGGCATATTCCTTGACCCGTGCCGCCACGGTCGGGCCATCGCCCACCAGCGCGGTACCGGCACCGCCGCGCACCAGACCGACGCCGGCCCACAGGTTGGGGCTGACCTCCAGCTTGTCGCGCTTGCCGCCGTGCAGGGCGGCCATACGCTGCTGGCCCACAGAATCGAAACGTGCCAGGGATGCCTGGGCACGGGCGATGGTGTCATCGTCCAGGTGCGAAATGAGCTTGTCGGCGGCCGCCCAGGCCTCTTCGTTGGTCTCGCGGACGATCACGTGCAGGCGGATGCCAAAGCGTACCTCGCGACCCTGCGCGGCAGCTTTCTCACGTACCTGAGCGATCTTTTCCGCCACCGCAGCCGGCGGCTCGCCCCAGGTCAGGTACAGCTCGACCTGTTCGGCAGCCAGGTCCTGGGCAGCGTCGGAGGATCCGCCGAAGTACAGCGGCGGACGCGGTTGCTGGATCGGCGGATAGAGCAGCTTGGCGCCTTTGACCTGGATGTGCTTGCCGTCGTAATCGACCACCTCACCCTCGAGCACCTTGCGCCAGATGCGGGTGAATTCCACGGAGGCTTCGTAGCGCTCCTGATGGTTCAAGTGCAGACCATCACCGGCCAGTTCTTCCGGGTCGCCGCCGGTCACCAGGTTGAACAGCGCGCGACCGTTGGACAGGCGATCCAGCGTCGCGGCTTGGCGTGCGGCCACGGTCGGCGAAATGATGCCTGGGCGCAGGGCCACCAGGAACTTCAGGCGCTGGGTCACCGGGATCAGCGAGGCGGCCACCAGCCAGGAGTCCTCGCAGGAACGCCCGGTGGGGATCAGCACGCCACCAAAGCCCAGGCGGTCAGCGGCCTGGGCGATCTGCTGCAGGTAACCATGGTCGACCGCGCGGGCGCCGTCGTTGGTGCCCAGGTACTTGCCGTCACCGTGGGTCGGGAGGAACCAGAAAATGTTAAGGCTCATTGGAGTTGTCTCCTCAAGGGTGGCTCGGGCCGGGGGCAGCCCCGGCCGCAGCGAATCGATCAAGGCGCGGTGGCGACCTTGGCGGGGGGTGTCCAAATCACGTCCTTGATGCTCAAGGGCTTGGGAATCAGCTTCAGCGCCTGGAAGGTGTCGGCGATCTTCTGCTGGGCGGCGACCACCTCAGGCGTGAGCGGCTTGGCACCGAAGCCTTGGCGCTTGACGGACGTGAGGGTGATGTCGGCAGGCAGGCCGAGCAGCGGGGCGACCTGGTCGGTGACCTCCTGCGGGTTGGCCTGCGACCACTGGCCGATGGCACGCACCTCGTCGACCAAGGTCTGGATCACCGCCGGGTGTGAAGTGGCGTACTTGCGGGTGGCCAGATAGAACTGGTGGTTGTCGACCAGGCCCTTGCCGTCACGCAGGGTGCGGGCTTGCAGCTGCTGTTCGGCAGCGGCCTGGTACGGGTCCCAGATGACCCAGGCATCGACACTGCCACGCTCGAAGGCGGCGCGGGCGTCGGCCGGCGGCAGGTAGACCGGTTGGATGTCGCTGTACTTGAGGCCTGCGTCTTCCAGGGCGCGGACCAACAGGTAGTGGACGTTGGAGCCTTTGTTGAAGGCGACCTTCTTGCCTTTGAGGTCTTTCACCGACTGCACGGGCGAGCCCTTGGGCACGAGGATCGCCTCGCTGTGCGGTGCTGGCGGCTCGTAAGCCACGTAGAGCAGGTCGGCACCGGCGGCCTGGGCGAACACCGGTGGGGTCTCGCCGGTTACGCCGAAGTCGATGGAGCCGACGTTCAGCCCTTCGAGCAACTGAGGGCCGCCGGGGAATTCGGTCCACTGCACCTGGATGCCTTGCTCGGCCAAGCGCTTCTCCAGCGACCCCTTGGCCTTGAGCAGCACCAGGGTGCCGTATTTCTGATAACCGATACGCAGGCTTTCTGCCTGGGCTTGGGTGATGGCGCCGAAGGACACAGCCGCCGCAAACAGGGCGACCAGACCACGACGCAAGAAGACTGTGCGCATGGCGCTCTCCTGTGCGAGTTGGGTTCGGGTTGCACCTGCTTGCCCGTTGGCGGGCGAGTAAGGTGGGAAAACGGTGAAGCGGTGATGCCGGCTCAGATGCTCCAGCGGGCAGTGAGCAGGCGTTCGTTGAGCACGCCCGGGGCCACGGGTTTGGGCCGTCGGGCCAAGGCGCTGTGGAACAGTTCCAGTGAATCCTCAAGCCGCGCCTCGAGTGCGGCGGCCAGTTGCGCGGGCTTGCCGTGCTCGCCGTAGGCGATCTGGCTGTCGTCGGCGAAGATCCCTTGCAGGGTCTCTTGCGCCTTGAGTGCCGACAGCACCGGCTTGAGGGCGTAATCCACCGCCAGCATGTGGGCGATGCTGCCGCCAGTGGCGATCGGCAAGACCACCTTGTGCTCCAGCGCACGCTCAGGCAGCAGGTCGAGCAGGGTTTTCAGCGCACCGGCGAAAGACGCCTTGTACACCGGCGTGGCGACTACCAGGCCGTCGGCCTGGGCGACCAGTTGCTGAAAGTGCTGGACCTGTGGGCTGTCGAAGCGGGCGTGGAGCAAGTCCTCGGCCGGGAATTCGCGCACCTGGAAGGTCACCACCTCCACGCCACGATCCTGCAGCCACTGGCGCGAGCGCTCGAGCAGCACGCCGGAGCGTGAACGGGTACTGGGGCTACCACCGAGAGAAACAACCAGCATGAAAAACGCTTCCTTCGATTCGATTGCAGGGCCGCGAGGAGTTGGCCTCGCTGGAATGGAATCGACATTAACAGGCAGTCATATATATCTAGAAATCATATTTTTTCATTTGTTTATTCCATTTTGTCGATTCAGTGATTTCGCTGGGTACGCCTGTGGATGCGATGGGGAATGCACTGACGCATTCGCGGCTAAACCCGCTTCCACAGGGTGGGCGGTGATCCTTTTAGGCACGGGATTACCCGCGAAGAGGTGCCTCGGAGCAACTAATCACAGCCCCGATTCATCCCAACTTCCATATCGTCGATCAGTGCCTTGGCCATGGCACTGAGGATCCGGGCGGCGCTGCCTGACATCTGGTCGCCTTCCATCTCCGCTTCGCAGGTCAGATGGCGGATGCACCCCAGCAACACGGAGAGTTCGTCGAAGGCTTGTTGGAAGGGGATGTCGGGTTGGATGCGGTACAAGTCCAGGCAGGTCTGGACGCCTGCGGTTTTCCATGTACTTGAGTTGTCGGTCATCGCTCAAAAATTCCTCATGTGGTGTTGGAACCACCACCCAGGTTCTTTCTCACGAGATCAAGGTGGCAGCCGTGCACAGGGTGAGAAACCGGGACACAAGGAAAACCCGGCCAGACCGAGGTCTGCCCGTACACGGCTGCCATAACGGAAATGCCGAAACCTTAGCTGTCTTCGGGTTCTCACACCCGGTCGCCAAACAGGACGACCCGACGACGTTATCCCTGGGGTGTGACCCCAACAATGCAGCGGCTTCCGGCAGGTGCGTAGGATAGGTCGTTACTTGCAAAAGGCTGAAGCGCTTGGCTCGAGGTTCAGAAATATCCGACTTGAGCTGCGCGGTGCCTGTAGGAGCGGCCTTGCGCCGCGATCGGCTGCGCAGCCGCCGCAAAACCAGGCGACCCCGCTTCCTCTGCCCCACCTGCACGCGCATAAAAAAAGGGCCGTCGAAACGGCCCAAAGATCCCTGCTATGGCTAAGAGCAATGCAACGAGTATTCCTTAACGATTCGGCTGCGGGGTCAGGCGCAGGTAGGGTTTGACCGCCCGATACCCTTTGGGGAAGCGCTGCTTGATTTCATCTTCGTCTTTCAACGAAGGCACGATCACCACCTCGTCGCCATCCTGCCAGTTCGCCGGCGTGGCCACCTTGTGGTTATCGGTCAGTTGCAGCGAGTCGATCACCCGCAGGATTTCGTTGAAGTTGCGCCCGGTGCTGGCCGGGTAGGTGATGGTCAGGCGCACCTTCTTGTTGGGGTCGATGACGAACAGCGAGCGCACCGTCAGGGTGTCGCTGGCGTTGGGATGGATCAGGTCGTACAGGTCGGAGACCTTGCGATCGGCATCGGCGAGGATCGGGAAGTTGACCACGGTGTTCTGGGTCTCGTTGATGTCATCGATCCAGCGAGTGTGGGAATCGACAGGGTCCACCGACAAGGCGATGGCCTTGACGCCGCGCTTGGCGAATTCGTCCTTGAGCTTGGCAGTCAGGCCCAGCTCGGTGGTGCATACCGGCGTGAAGTCGGCCGGGTGGGAGAACAGCACACCCCAGCTGTTGCCCAGCCATTCGTGAAAGCGGATCTTGCCGGCGCTGGATTCCTGTTCGAAATCGGGGGCGATGTCACCGAGTTTGAGGCTCATGGGGGTGGGCTCCTGTGCTGTGTCTGGTCGATGGATTCAATGTGCCTGCATTCGATTAAAAACAAAAAGAATAAATATTGATTTATTTATAACCATTAGGCATTTCGAGTTACAGACATAAAAAAGCCTCGCGCTAGGCGAGGCTTTTTGTGCAGCTACGACTTACAGGAAGTTGTAAGTGTAGTTCACGATGAAGCGAGTCTGATCCTGGTCCTTCGCCGATCCCGAACCGGTGCCGCGGTAGACACCTTGGCGCAGGCTGAAGCCCAGACCTTTGAGGGTACCTTCCTGCAGCACGTAATCGATCCGTGCGTCACGCTCCCATTCACTGAAGGTGCCATGGCCATCGGAGCTGCGGCCATCCTCGCCACGCAAGTAGGCCACGGAAGCCTTCAGGCCCGGCACGCCCAGCCGCGCAAAGTCATAGGAATACTGACCGAAGGTAGTGTTCTCACCAGCCTTGGCGAACTGGTTGATCATGCTGTCGGTGAACAGATAGAAGCTCGACCCACCAGCACCTTCGTCGACCAGGCTGCCTTGGTTCAGCCATACGAAACCGCCATCGTCGCTGACCTGCTGATGACCGAGCATCAGAGAGTGGGCACCGAGGGTGTAGGTGAACATGGCGGACCAGGTCTTGTTATCAACCTCGCCAGGGTTCTTGGCGTAGCCGTTGTTGTTCTTGAACTCGTAACCCGCTTCGCCGTTGCGGCCATCCTTGCTGCTGTCGAAATAGCGCAGGTCGGTCTTAAACGACTGGTCATCAGCGATCTGGAACACGTGTGTCGCGCCCAGGAAGTGCTGTTTGTAGAAGTCTTCGAGGTTGGAGTAGTAATACTGCAGGGTCAGGTCTTTGGT
This sequence comes from Pseudomonas sp. HTZ2, assembly GCF_033173945.1. Lineage (NCBI taxonomy): Bacteria > Pseudomonadati > Pseudomonadota > Gammaproteobacteria > Pseudomonadales > Pseudomonadaceae > Pseudomonas > Pseudomonas sp. HTZ2. Next base: position 229,385 of record NZ_CP137332.1, read on the forward strand.
GACCTTCCAGTCAGCACCGGCGTAACGGAACTTGTTGCTTTCCTGGGTAGCACCCTGGACAGAGAGACCTGTACGGTTGCTGGAAGCACGGCCCATCGCATGGGTCAGTTGACCTGCGTTGATGGTCAGGTTGTCGATTTCCTTCGAGGTGATGGTGCCACCCTCGAAGGTCTGCGGCAGCAGACGGCCATCGTTGGAGACAAGGATCGGCAGGTTCGGTGCCAGGGCGCTACCGAAGTGCGCTTCGGTCTTGGAGAACCGTGCTTTCGCGTTACCCCCAATGCGTGCCCATTGGCCCACTGCGGAGCCGTCGCTGTCGCTTGGGAAGAAGCTGCTGGTATCCGGGTGATGCCCCTTGCCACCATCCAGATGGATACCCCACAGGGCCTGAACATCAACACCGAAACCAACGGTGCCTTCGGTGAAACCGGACAAGTAGTCAAGCTTGAAGCCCTGACCCGATTCACGGTTGTCGCTCCCGCCAGGTTCACGGTTATCGTTATTGAAATACATGGTGCGCGAGCTCACAGACAGCTTGCTGTCTTCAACGAAACCGGCAGCGCCTGCTTGTTGGGCGAGAACCCCCAGTGCCACGGCCAGGGCCAGGCTGGACTTGTACATGTTTTGCTCCTCTACGTTCTAATTCTTGTGTATCTCAAGCGGCAGGATCTGTTGCCCCGCTCGCCATGGATTGGGCGATTTAGCACCAAACAGTGTCTGCGAAGTCAATCGTTACCAATCGTTTCGCGACTTTGGTCTAAGACGCCGCTTGCGCCACAGGATAATGACAATCCTATAAATCCAAAATGACCGTTTTATGACTTTTTAAGATTTTTAAGGAATATATTTGGAACCTTTACTCCCCTTCGTTGTATAAACCATATTTACTTATTCCTAATGGTTATTTGCAAACGTTTGCCCATAACTGACTTCACGTCCTCGCAAAACCGAAAAAGCGTAGCTGCCATTTCTGGCTTTGCCAGTGAAGCTGACCCTCCGATCAAGAAAACCAGCCATTGGCTCCTAAGCTAATTCTAAAAAGTTATTTATTTTTGATTTCTTAGATCACTTAGTCTCTTCGTCAACCCAGCCCTGATTTGCCTGACGAGGAGCTCATCCATGATCCCGCACACTCCGTTGCGCCTGTTCGCCGCCCTGACCCTCGCCAGCGCCAGCTGGCTTGCCCAGGCCGCCGACTTGACCGTCGCCTACCAGACCACCGTCGACCCAGCCAAGGTCGCCCAGGTCGATGGCACCTATGAAAAAGCCAGCAAGGCCAGCATCAACTGGCGCAAATTCGACAATGGCGCCGACGTGATCACCGCCGTGGCCTCGGGCGACGTACAAATCGGTTACCTGGGCTCCAGCCCTCTGGCTGCCGCGGCCACCCGCAAGCTGCCGGTGGAGACCTTCCTGATCGCCACCCAGATTGGCGCAGGCGAAGCGCTGGTCGCCCGCGACAGCATCAAGACGCCGCAGGATCTGGTCGGCAAGAAAGTCGCCGTGCCGTTCGTTTCCACCGGCCACTACAGCCTGCTGGCCGCCCTCAAGAACTGGAACATCGACCCGAGCAAGGTGCAGATCCTCAACCTCGCCCCTCCTGCGATCATCGCCGCCTGGAAGCGTGGCGACATCGATGCCACCTACGTCTGGGACCCCGCCCTGGGCGTGGCCAAGGAGAACGGCAAAGTACTGATCACCTCCGGCGAGTTGGCCAGCAAAGGCGCCCCGACCTTCGATGCGTGGATCGTGCGTAAAGACTTCGCCGCCAAGCACCCGGACATCGTCAAATCGTTCGCCAAGGTCACCCTCGACGCCTACGCCGACTACCGCAAGGACCCGAAAGCCTGGCTGGCCAATCCCGACAACGTCAGCAAGCTGGCCAAGCTGTCTGGCGCCAAGCCCACCGACATCCCGGTACTGCTGCAGGGCAACGTCTACCCGTTGGCCAGCGACCAGGCCAGCGCTTTGGGTGCTCCGACCACCCAGGCACTGACCGACACGGCCAACTTCCTCAAGCAACAGGGCAAGGTCGAGGCGGTGCTGCCGGACTACTCACCGTACGTCAGCGCCCAGTACCTGCCCAACTGATCCAAATGGGGGCCGCTCTCCCACGAGAGCAGCGCACTGCATGAGGGAGCGGGTTATCCGCGAATGTGCCAGTCAGTTCGAAACAGCATTCGCGGGCAACCCCGGTCCCACAAGACCGCGCAACGCCCCACCCTCGCACGACACGTCACGACGGAGCCTGCCATGGCCTTGCTCGAACTGGAGCGTATCAGCGCACAGTACCCCGGCACCGATGCCCCGGTGCTGACCGACATCAACCTGAGCCTGGGGCCACGCCAGTTGCTGGTGGCTCTGGGCCCCTCCGGCAGCGGCAAGACTTCGCTGCTCAACCTCATCGCCGGCTTCGTCGCCCCCAGCGCCGGTCGCATCACCCTCGACGGCAAGCCGGTCGAAGGCCCGGGTGCCGAGCGCGGCGTGGTGTTCCAGGATGACGCACTGCTGCCTTGGCAGAACGTCCTGGGCAACGTCGCCTTCGGCCTTGAGCTGGCAGGCGTCGCCCGCGCAGAACGCGAAGCCAAAGCCCGCGAAATGCTCGCGCTGGTCGACCTCGCGGGATTCGGCGACCGACGTATCTGGCAACTTTCCGGCGGGCAAAAGCAGCGCGTGGGCCTGGCCCGTGCGTTGGCCGCCGACCCGCGCGTGCTGTTGATGGACGAACCCTTCGGCGCCCTCGACGCCTTCACCCGCGAGCAGATGCAGGAGCTACTGCTGCAGGTCTGGCAGCGCACCGCCAAGCCGGTGTTCCTGATCACCCATGACATCGAGGAAGCCGTGTTCCTGGCCAGCGAGCTGGTGTTGCTGGCGCCCAATCCTGGACGGGTGGTCGAACGCCTGCACCTGGATTTCGGCCAACGCTACGCCGCGGGTGAATCGGCCCGGGCGATCAAGTCCGATCCACGCTTCATCGAGACCCGCGAGCACGTCCTGGCGCGGGTGTTCTCTCAACGCGAAGCCGCCCGTCGGCAGGAGTCCGCATGAGCAGCCTGGACCTGACGGCCGCCGACAAACCTGTCGCTCGGCCAACCCCAACCGCCAAGGTACGCCGCCCGTTGCCCACCCGCTGGATCAGCGCCCTGACCCTGGCCAGCCTGCTGCTGGCCTGGTGGCTGGTGACCGCCGCCGGCTGGGTCGAGCCGCTGTTTTTGCCCTCGCCCGCCGATATCCTGGCCAAGGCCTGGACCTTGCTCACGCAGGGCTACATGGACGCCAGCCTCTGGCAGCACCTGGGCGCAAGCCTCGGACGAATCGGCCTGGCCCTGGTCGCCGCCGCCCTGACGGCCATCCCGGTGGGCCTGGCCATCGGCCACAACCGCGTCGCCCGCGGCATTCTCGACCCGCTGATCGAGTTCTATCGGCCGATCCCGCCGCTGGCCTACCTGCCGCTGATCGTGATCTGGTGTGGCATCGGCGAGCTGTCGAAGGTGCTGTTGATCTACCTCGCCATCTTCGCCCCGATCGCCATCGCCACCGCCACCGGCGTGCGCACGGTCGACCCGGCCAAGCTGCGCGCCGCCCAATCCCTGGGCGCGACCAGGGCGCAGTTGATCCGTCATGTGATCCTGCCCAGTGCACTGCCCGACATCCTCACCGGCATTCGTATCGGCCTTGGGGTCGGCTGGTCGACCCTGGTGGCCGCCGAGCTGATCGCCGCCACCAGCGGCCTGGGCTTCATGGTGCAGTCGGCAGCGCAGTTTCTGGTCACCGACGTGGTGGTACTGGGGATCCTGCTGATCGCCCTGATCGCCTTCGCCCTTGAAATGGGCCTGCGCGCCCTGCAACGCAAGCTGGTGCCCTGGCACGGGCAAAGCCACTGATGAACACCTGCTCCGGCACAAAACATTCAAGCGAGACCGACATGAGCCTGACCATCACCCCCCTGAGCCCAGCGCTCGGCGCCCAGATCAGTGGCGTGGACCTCTCCTGCGATATCAGCGTCGAGCAACGCGATGCCATCGAGCAGGCCTTGCTCAAACACCAGGTGCTGTTCTTCCGAGACCAGCCCATCACCCCTGAGCAACAGGCCCGCTTCGCCGCCCGCTTCGGCGACCTGCACATCCACCCGATTTACCCCAACGTGCCGGATACCCCGCAGGTGCTGGTGCTCGACACTGCGGTCACCGACGTGCGCGACAATGCGGTCTGGCACACCGACGTGACGTTCCTGCCCACACCCGCCCTGGGCGCGGTGCTCAGCGCCAAGCAGTTACCCACCTTCGGCGGCGATACCCTGTGGGCCAGCGGCATCGCGGCCTTCGAGGCGCTATCGGCGCCGCTGCGGCAGTTGCTCGACGGCCTGACCGCCACCCACGACTTCACCAAGTCCTTCCCGCTAGAGCGCTTCGGCACCACGCCCGAAGACCTGGCGCGCTGGGAGACCACCCGGCGCAACAACCCGCCGCTGTCGCATCCAGTGGTGCGTACCCACCCGGTCAGCGGGCGCAAGGCGCTGTTCGTCAACGAAGGATTCACCACGCGGATCAACGAACTGAGCGAGCAGGAGAGCGAGGCGCTGCTCAAGCTGCTGTTCGCCCATGCGACCCGGCCCGAGTTCACGATCCGCTGGCGGTGGCAAGAGAACGACGTAGCGTTTTGGGACAACCGGGTGACCCAGCACTATGCAGTGGACGACTACCGGCCGAGCCGGCGGGTGATGCATCGGGCGACCATCCTGGGGGATGCGCCGTTCTGAAAGTCGCGAGTAAACCCGCTTCCACAGGGTTTGTAACGATCCTTGTGGGGAGCGGGTTTACCTGCAATGAGGCGGCTAGCGGACCAGATGCAGGAACTGCATGTGCCGCTGATACTGGTCGAGGATGTCGTTGATGATCTGCTCCTTGTTGTAGCCCACCAGGTCGTAGTTCTGGCTACCTTCGGACAGATGCACCTCGGCGCGGTAGTAACGGCGGTTCTTCAGCTCCTGGGTGCCCAACCCGGCCAAGGCGAACGACGGGGTGAAGTACCCGCGCATCTGCACTTGGTAGATGAACGGCTGCTCCTCGCCCAACCCGATCTTCAAGCTCACGTTGTCGTGGCTCGGGTCGTCCTGGGTGATCACGTTCAAGCCTTTCTGCACGAAGACTTCAGTCACCTCGCCAATGGCCGGGCGCACCACGTCGTCCATGAAGCGGTACACCTCATCGCGTGACGGGAAGTGCACCGCCTGGCTCAGGCGCTGGCGCCAGCCACCCCGGCCACGGCGCGAAACGGCGAACGGTGCGAGCGAGTGCATCTGCGCGATCTGCCGCTGGGACTCCAGGTAGAACGCTTTGTGCAGCCCCCACATCATGCACAGCAGGATCAGCGAGAACGGCAGCGACGTCAGCACCACCGCCGACTTGAGCGAGTCGATGCTACCGGCGAACAGCAGGCTGCTGGTGATCAGCGCGGTCATGGCGCCCCAGAAGACGCGCAGCCAGTTCGGGCCATCCTCGTCAGCATCGCCGCCCTTGGCCGACAGCGTGGAGAGCACGACGGTGCCGGAATCCGCCGATGTGACGAAGAACACGAAGCTGATGAACACCGTCACCGCGATGACGGTCTTGCTCCACGGGTAGGTCTCCAGCAGCAGGTACAGGCTCATGGACGGGTTTTCCAGGGCCGATTGGCCCAGGGCGGTCATGCCGTGGTCGAGCACCTGGGTCATGGCGCTGTTGCCGAAGATAGACATCCACGCCAGGGTGAAGCCCAGCGGGATCAACAGCACGCCGAAGACGAACTCGCGGATGGTCCGGCCACGGGAAATACGCGCGATGAACAACCCCACGAACGGCGCCCAGGCGATCCACCAGGCCCAGTAGAACACGGTCCAGCCGCCCAGCCAGTCGCGGTTCTCGCCGTAGGCATAGACATCGAAGCTCTTGCGCGGCAAGGCGCCGAGGTAGTCGCCCAGGTTTTGGATCAACGTGTTGAACAGGTGCTGGGTGGGGCCTGCGAACAGCACGAACAGCAGCAGCGCACAGGCCAGGAACAGGTTGATGTCGCTCATCACCCGCACGCCCTTTTCCACCCCGGCGACCGCCACAGCCACCGCGGCGCCCATCATCAGGACGATGAGCGCGACTTGTATCCACTGGCTGTGGCTGATGTCGAACAGGTAATCCAGGCCCGCGTTCAGGTGCAGCACACCAAAGCCCATGTCGGCGCCCAAGCCGAACACCGTGGCGATGATGCCGAAGCCGTCGACGGCGTAGCCGATCGGCCCGTTGATGCGTTTACCGATCAATGGATACAGCGCCGAACGCAGCGCCAATGGCAGATTGTGGCGATAGGCGAAATACGCCAGGGCCATGCCGACGAAGGCGAACACGCCCCAGCCATGCAGGCCCCAGTGCAGGAACAGCAGCTCCATTGCCTGGCGCCCGGCCTCCACCGTGCCACCCTCGCCCTGGGGCGGTTGCAGCATGTGGGTGAGCGGTTCGGAGACGCAGAAGAAGAACAAGGTGATGCTGATGCCAGCGGCGAACAGCATGCCGGCCCAGGACAGGTAGCTGAACTCGGGCTCGTCATGGTCGGCACCGAGCTTGATCTTGCCGTAGCCCGACAAGGCGGTGACCACCACGAAGACCAGGTACAGAGTCATGGCCAGCATGTAGTACCAGCCGACCGTGTTGGCCGCCCAATTCTGCGCCGCGAGCAACCAGTCGCCCGCCGCTTTGGGGTTGGCGATGACCACCAGGCCGAAGATGAGGATGAAACTTGCCGCGAAGTAGAACACCGGAGGGTTCATGCGGATCTTGCCATTGGCAAGTGAGGGGGTCGGTGCACTCATTGGGCGCGCACCTCATGAAGCGTTGAAAGACTCGGATTGAACGGGTTCAGCAAAGGGGATCCTCCTGTTGAACACCGGCAATGGACCAGCGTTTTTACTTTGAACAAGCGTTCAAGTTAAACACGGATCGGCTTTCAACGCGACCTTGCCCGACCGCTGAACCGGTCATTTGCAGTGAATTCCGACACGTTCGCGGTTGAACCCGCGCCTACAAGTCCAGCTCGGTCCTGGCGTGAGCGCCGGACCTGTAGGCGCGGTTACAACTGCGAATGGAGCGCCATAGAAGGCATCGGTTACGGGCTATTTCTGCCCTTCACACTCCAACTGCAGATTCGCCTGGGTGATGTTGCTCTCGGCCGGGACACTGCGGGTCAACCAGACATTGCCACCGATGGTCGAGCCCTTGCCGATGGTGATCCGCCCAAGGATGGTGGCTCCTGCGTAGATGACCACATCGTCCTCGACGATCGGGTGGCGCGGCTCGCCCTTGTGCAACATGCCGGTCTCGTCCGCCGGGAAGCGCTTGGCGCCCAGGGTCACGGCCTGGTAGATGCGCACCCGCTCGCCGATGATCGCGGTCTCGCCGATCACCACGCCGGTGCCATGATCGATGAAGAAACTCGGACCGATCTGGGCGCCAGGGTGAATATCGATGCCGGTGGCCGAATGCGCCAGCTCCGAACTGATCCGCGCCAGCAACGGCAGCCCGGCCCGGTACAGGTGATGAGCCAGGCGGTGATGGATGATCGCCAGGATCCCCGGATAGCACAGCAGCACCTCATCGACGCTGCGCGCCGCCGGGTCGCCCTGATAAGCGGCCAGCACGTCGGTATCGAGCAGTACACGCAGGTTTGGCAGTGCGGCGGCAAAGCCTTGGATCAGCTGCAGGGCATGGGCGTCGACGTCCTCCACCTCGGCCTTGCCATGGCGCGAGGCATAGCGCAGTTCCAGGCGCGCCTGGGCCAGCAACGCAGTGAGTGCGGCATCCAAGGTATGCCCGACATAGAAGTCTTCGCTCTCTTCACGCAGGTCCACCGGGCCCAAACGCATGGGGAACAACGCCCCGCACAGTTGCTCGAGAATCTGGCGCATCGCCTCGCGCGAAGGCAGCTCGCGCCCGCCCTGTTCGCCGCTGCTGCGGCCATTGCGGGTTCGCCATTGCTCGCGGGCGCTGCGCAGGTCGCTGACGATGGTCTGCAGTTGCCAGTGTCCGGTGGATGGATGTTCGCTCACGGTGGTCTCCTGGATCGAGGCTGTGCGGGCCTTCATGGAAGCGGGCCGCGTTATGGATTCAACTGTACGGCAAATCCAGTGCTTGGAAAAAACAACGCTTTATTCCATCCTGCGCTAAGTCGGGTATAAGCAGCGCTGACAGAGTGTGTAATCCTCGCCTACCCTCAATGCTGTCCAATTCGACAAAGCTTATAAAAAGAAATAACAAAATAAATTTTTATTATTTCCAGGCCTATAAAGGCCACCTCTATAGTCGCCACCCACTACTTCCACAACAAGCGCGGGGCCCTACATGACCAAATTCGCCAAACCCCTTCTCAATGCCAGCCTGGCCCTTGTGCTTGGTACCGGCCTGTTCAGCCATGCATTCGCAGGCGAGCAGCTCAAGACCATCCAGGAAAAAGGCAGCATCAGCGTCGGCCTGGAAGGCACCTACCCACCCTTCAGCTTCGTTGACGAAAACGGCAAGCTCGCCGGCTTCGAGGTCGAACTGTCCGAACTGCTGGCCAAAGAACTGGGCGTGAAAGCCAAGCTGCAGCCAACCAAGTGGGACGGCATCCTCGCCGCGCTGGAGTCCAAGCGCCTGGACGTGGTGATCAACCAGGTGACCATTTCCGACGAGCGCAAGAAGAAGTATGACTTCTCCGAGCCCTACACCATCTCCGGCATCCAGGCCCTGATCCTGAAGAAGAAAGCCGACCAGTTGAACATTCACAAGGCCGCGGACCTCGCCGGCAAGAAGGTCGGCGTAGGCCTGGGCACCAACTACGAGCAGTGGGTGAAGAAGGACGTTCCTCAAGCCGACGTGCGCACCTATGAAGACGACCCGAGCAAATTCGCCGACCTGCGCAACGGCCGCATCGACGCCATCCTGATCGACCGCCTGGCCGCCCTGGAATACGCCCAGAAAGCCAAGGACACCGAACTCGCCGGTGAAGCCTTCTCACGCCTGGAGTCGGGCGTGGCCCTGCGCAAGGGCGAGCCTGAACTGCTCGAGGCGATCAACAAGGCGCTGGACAAGCTCAAGGCCGACGGGACCCTGGCCAAGCTGTCCGAGAAATATTTCGGTGCCGACGTCACTAAATGATTTCCGAAAGCCTGCAACTTGTCATCGACTCCACGCCCTTCCTGTTGAAGGGCGCGGGTTATACGGTGCTGCTGAGTGTCGGCGGCATGTTCTTCGGCCTGGTCCTGGGCTTTGCCCTGGCCCTGATGCGCCGCTCGAAGATCCTGCCGCTGGACTGGCTGGCCCGAGTGTATGTGTCGTTCTTCCGTGGCACGCCGCTGCTGGTGCAGCTGTTCGTGATCTATTTCGGCATGCCGCAGATCGGTATCGAACTCGACCCGATCCCGGCCTCGCTGATCGGCCTTTCGCTGAACATGGCCGCGTACATCTGCGAAATCCTGCGCGCGGCGATCTCCTCGATCGACCGTGGCCAATGGGAGGCTGCCGCCAGCATCGGCATGACCCGCACCCAGGCCATGCGCCGAGCGATCCTGCCCCAGGCCATGCGCACCGCCTTGCCGCCGCTGGGCAACAGCTTCATTTCCCTGGTCAAGGACACCGCCCTGGCGGCGACCATCCAGGTGCCTGAGCTGTTCCGCCAGGCGCAGCTGATCACCGCCCGGACCTTCGAAGTCTTCACCATGTACCTGGCTGTGGCAGTGATCTACTGGATCCTGTGCACCATCCTTGCGCACTTCCAGAACCGCATGGAAGCGCGGGTCAACCAGCACGACCAGGAGCACTGAAGATGATCGTAGTAGAAGGCCTGACCAAGCAGTTCAAGGGCCAGACCGTGCTCAACGGCATCGACCTGACCGTCCAGCCCGGCGAAGTGGTGGCCATCATCGGCCCCAGTGGTTCGGGCAAGACCACCTTCCTGCGTTGCCTCAACCTGCTGGAAACGCCCGACGCCGGACGCATCCAGATCGGCGACATCAGCATCGACGCCAACCGCTCGCTGGGCAGCCAGCAAGGTGCGATCCGGCGCTTGCGCCAGCAGGCCGGCTTCGTGTTCCAGAACTTCAACCTGTTCCCCCACCGCACCGCCCTGGAGAACGTCATCGAAGGGCCGGTGATCGTCAAGAAGACGCCCCGGGACAAAGCCGTCGAACTGGGCCGGCGCCTGCTGGCCAAGGTCGGTCTGGCGGGCAAGGAAGACGCCTACCCTCGGCGGCTGTCCGGTGGCCAGCAGCAACGGGTGGCCATCGCCCGGGCCTTGGCCATGGAGCCGGAAGTGATCCTCTTCGACGAACCGACCTCTGCGCTCGATCCTGAGCTGGTCGGCGAGGTGCTGGCGACCATCCGCGGCCTGGCCGAGGAAAAGCGCACCATGATCATTGTCACCCACGAGATGAGCTTTGCCCGGGACGTGGCCAACCGGGTGATCTTCTTCGACAAGGGCGTGATCGTGGAGCAGGGTGAAGCCAAGGCGCTGTTCGCCAATCCCAAGGAAGAGCGGACGCGGCAGTTCCTGCGAAAGTTCCTGGGCACCGCAGCCGGCTGATTTTTCTCGCTGTCCCCCTTACCTATTCGCGGGTAAACCCACTCCCACAGTTCTGTAGGAGCGGGTTTGCCCGCGAATGCGTTCGCGTGCGCGACACAAAAGCATGGCTTCTATACATAGTCCAAAAAGTTAGTTCATAAAGTTTTTATAAGCGAATAGGGTATATAAACCGGACCACCGGACCAGCAAACGTCAGTCGCCGCCAGCGACGCTTTCAACTTTTGTGAGGTAAGGAATGGTCTGGTCCACAAGCGATCTCGACAGCTCACCCCCGCTACTGCCAGCCAAGGTATTGCGCAACGACGCCGAGGCCCTCCAGGCTGCTCGGGAACTGGCCGACGCGGCCCGCCAACAGGCCTCGCGCCGCGACCAGCAGCGCAAGCTGCCCTGGGCCGAGATCGAACAATTCACCCGCAGCGGCTTGGGCAGCATCAGCATTCCCAAAGCCTTTGGCGGACCCGAGGTCTCGTTCCAGACCATCGCCGAAGTCTTCCGCGTGATCAGCGCCGCCGACCCGGCCCTGGGACAGATCCCACAGAACCAATTCGGCATGATTCAACTGCTGCGCCTGACCGCCACCGAGGCCCAGCAAGCCGTGCTGTTCCGCTCCGTGCTCGACGGCTGGCGCATCGGCAATGCCGGGCCTGAACGTGGCACCAAGGACACCCTCACCCTCAAGGCACGGATCGTCCGTGACGGTGAGCAATATCGCGTCAGCGGCGAGAAGTTCTATTCCACCGGCGCCCTGTTCGCCCATTGGGTCGCGGTCAAAGCCCTGGATGAAGAGGGCCGCCAGCGCCTGGCCTTCGTCCGCCGGGGCAGCCCGGGCCTGCGCATCGTCGACGACTGGTCCGGCTTCGGCCAGCGCACCACCGCCAGCGGCACCGTGTTGCTGGATAAAGTTCCGGTGGACGCCGAGCTGGTGGTGGACAACTGGCGCCAGCGCGAAGTGCCCAACACCCAGGGCGCGGCCTCGCAGTTGATCCAGGCCGCCATCGATGCCGGTATCGCCGAAGCGGCCATCGCCGATGCCATTGCCTTCGTGCGGGAAAAATCCCGCCCCTGGATCGAAGCCAAGGTGGATCGAGCCAGCGATGACCCCTATGTGATCGGCGACATCGGCCGTCTGAAGCTGGAGCTGCATGCCGCCGAGGCCTTGCTGCGCAAGGCCGCCCAGGTACTCGACGAGGTCAATGCAGGTCCGGTGGACGAAGCGTCGGCAGCTCGCGCCTCGATCGCCGTGGCCGAGGCCAAGGTGCTGACCACCGAAGTGGCCCTGCAGGCCAGCGAGAAGCTGTTCGAGCTGGCCGGCAGCCGCGCCACCCTCGCCGAATTCAACCTCGACCGCCACTGGCGCAATGCCCGCGTGCATACGCTGCACGACCCGGTGCGCTGGAAATACCACGCTGTCGGCGCCTGGCACCTCAACGGTACCCGCCCTGCCCGTCATTCCTGGATTTGAGTGAGCCTGCGCCAGCACCTGCACTGAACCTGCAGGGCTGGCGACAGCCTGCGATGGGGCACGGAGCAGCCCCTTACGATCCGCACTGGAGAAACACATGAACGCACTGACCCACCCCACCCCCAAGGCGGCAGTCATCACCAGCGATGCCCAGGCTCTGGCCGTCGCCGAGGACCTCGCCCAGCAACTGCAGCGCGACAGCGCCCAACGCGACCGCGAACGCCTGCTGCCCTACGCCGAACTCGAGCTGTTCACCCGCTCCGGCCTGTGGGGCATCAGCGTGCCCAAGGCCTTTGGCGGCGCTGGCGTATCCAACGTGACCCTGGCCAAGGTCGTCGCGCGTATTGCCCAGGCCGACGCCGCCCTGGGCCAAATTCCGCAGAACCATTTCTATGCCTTGGAAGTGCTACGGGTAAACGGCACGCCCGAGCAACAACAGCGTCTCTACGCTGAAGTCCTGGCGGGCCGACGCTTCGGCAACGCATTGGCCGAGCTGGGCACCAAGACCGCCCACGACCGCACCACCCGCCTGAGCCGCGACGGCGATGGCCTGCGCATCAACGGTCGCAAGTTCTACGCCACCGGCGCCCTGTATGCCCAGCGCATTCCCACCTCGGTGGTCGATGATGCCGGCGTTCAGCAGCTGGTGTTCGTACCCGCCGACAGTCCAGGCCTGCAAGTGATCGACGACTGGAGCGGCTTCGGCCAACGCACCACCGGCAGCGGTTCGGTAGTGTTCGACAACGTGCCGGTGCGCGATGAAGACGTGGTGCCGTTCCAGAGCGCCTTCGACCGCCCGACCCCCGTCGGCCCCCTGGCGCAGATCCTCCATGCCGCCATCGACACCGGCATCGCCCGCGCTGCCCTCGAGGACGCTCTGCACTTCGTGCGCACCCGCAGTCGGCCGTGGGTCGACGCGGGGATCGACAAGGCCAGTGACGACCCGCTCACACTCAAAAGCTTCGGTCATCTGGCCATCCGCCTGCACGCTGCCGAGGCCTTGCTGGAGCGGGCCGGGGAATTCCTCGACCGGGCCCGCGACGACAGCAGCGCCGACAATGTCGCCGCCGCCTCCATTGCCGTGGCAGAAGCCCGGGCGATCAGCACCGAGGTCTCCCTCGCCGCCGGCACCACCCTGTTCGAACTGGCCGGCAGCCAGGCCACCCTGGCCGAGCACAACCTCGACCGGCACTGGCGCAACGCCCGAGTGCACACCCTGCACGACCCGGTGCGCTGGAAGTACCACGCCATCGGCAACTACTACCTCAATGGGGAAAACCCGCCGCGTCGGGGGACCATCTGATGGCCAAAGAGATCCTGCTCAACGCCTTCAACATGAACTGCGTCGGGCATATCAACCATGGCCTGTGGACCCATCCACGGGACACCTCGACCCAGTACAAGACCCTGGCCTATTGGACCGATCTTGCCCGCCTGCTGGAGCGCGGCTTGTTCGATGGCCTGTTCATCGCCGATATCGTCGGCACCTACGACGTGTATGGGCAGTCGCTGGACGTGACGCTCAAGGAGTCGATCCAGCTGCCGGTCAATGACCCGTTACTGCTGGTCTCGGCCATGGCCTCGGTCACCCGCCACCTGGGCTTCGGCCTGACCGCCAACCTCACCTACGAGGCGCCCTATTTGTTCGCCCGGCGCCTATCCACGCTCGACCACCTGAGCAATGGCCGGGTCGGCTGGAACATCGTCACCGGTTACCTGGACAGCGCCGCCCGGGCCATGGGCCTGGCCCAGCAACCCGAGCACGACCGGCGTTACGACCAAGCCGATGAATACCTGCAAGTGCTGTACAAACTGCTCGAAGGCAGCTGGGATGACGACGCCGTGGTCGCTGACCGTGAGCGGCGGGTCTATGCCGAACCGGGCAAAGTGCGCAAAGTCCAGCATCAGGGCGAGTTCTACAAGGTCGAGGGCTACCACCTGTGCGAGCCTTCGCCGCAACGCACACCGGTCTTGTTCCAGGCCGGCAGTTCGCCCCGGGGCCTGGCGTTCGCCGGCCAGCACGCCGAGTGCGTGTTCATCAGCGGCCAGGACCAAGCCGCCACCCGCGCACAGGTCGACAAGGTCCGTGCCGCCGCCCGCGCCGCTGGCCGCGACCCACGAGCGATCAAGGTGTTCATGGGCATCACCGTGATCGTCGCGCCCACCGAAGCCCAGGCTCGTGCCAAGCACGCCGAATACCTGCGCCATGCCAGCCCCGAAGCCGGCGTGGCGCACTTTGCCAGCTCCACGGGTATCGACTTCGCCGCCTATGGGTTGGACGAACCGATCGGCTTTGCCAAGGGCAACGCGATTCAGTCCGCCACCCGCCAGCTGCAGGACAACGTCTGGACGCGCCGCCGCCTGCTGCAACAGCACGCCCTGGGCGGGCGCTACGTGACGCTGGTCGGCGCGCCCGAGCAGGTCGCCGAGCAATTGATTGACTGGATCGACCAAACCGGCCTGGATCGTTTCAACCTGACCCGCACTGTCACCCCGGAAAGCTTCGAAGACTTCATCGACCTGGTGGTGCCGGAGCTGCAACGGCGTGGCCGCTACAAGACCGCCTACAGCGAAGGCACGCTGCGCGAAAAACTGTTCGGCGCTCGTCACGCCTACCTTCCCGCCGGCCATCCCGGCGCCACCTACCGCAACCCAATCCCTGCCCCGACTGGAGCCCTGCACCATGCTTGAGAAACTGTTCCGGCCCGTCGCGGCCGCTGTCTTGTCCCTGGGCCTAAGCAGCGTCGCCCTGGCCGCCGAGCCGCTGAAGATCGGCACCACCGCAGCTTTCGCCATCCCGCTGGAAGCGGCGGTGGAAGAAGCCCACAAGCAAGGCCTGGAGGTGAAGCTGATCGAGTTCAGCGACTGGATCGCCCCCAATGTCAGCCTCAACAGCGGCGACATCGACGTGAACTACTTCCAGCACATCCCGTTCCTGGAAAATGCCAAGGCCGCCGCCGGCTTCAACCTGGTGCCCTACGCCCCCGGCATCATCAACAACGTCGGGCTCTACTCCAAGCGTTACAAAAGCTTCGCCGAGCTGCCCGAAGGCGCCAGCGTGGCCATCGCCAACGACCCGATCAACAGTGGGCGCGGCCTGCAATTGCTGGCCAAGGCGGGGTTGATCACCCTCAAGCCGGGCGTGGGCTACAAAGCCACCGAGGACGACATCGTCGCCAACCCCAAGAAACTGAAGATCTTGCAGGTCGAGGCCGTGCAATTGGTGCGGGCCTATGACGACGCCGACCTGGTCCAGGGCTACCCGGCCTACATCCGCCTGGCCAACAGCTTCGATCCCACCTCGGCCCTGCTGTTCGACGGCCTGGAGAACAAGGAGTACGTGATCCAGTTCGTGATCCGCCCACAGAGCAAGGACGACCCGCGTCTGGCGAAGTTCGTCGACATCTACCAGCACTCGCCGACCGTGCGCGCCGCGCTGAACAAAGCCCACGGCAGCCTGTACCAGGCCGGCTGGGAGGGCTGAGATGAGCAACGCCAGCGCCCTCAAGGCGCCTGTCCCGCATACGTCGCCGCCTGCCCGCGAGCAGGCCCTGCGCCCGGAGGTCAATCAGGCCCATGTGCGCTTCATCGGCCTGGGCAAGACCTACCCCGGCCAGGCGCAACCTGCCTTGCAGGGCATAGACCTGAACATCCGTCGCGGCGAGATCTTCGGCATCATTGGCCGCAGCGGCGCCGGCAAGTCATCCCTGCTGCGCACCATCAATCGCCTAGAGCAACCCAGCCAGGGCCGGGTGCTGATCGACCAGACCGACATCGCCCCCTTTGACGAAGAGCGCCTGGTCGCCCTGCGCCGACGCATCGGCATGATCTTCCAGCACTTCAACCTGATGTCGGCCAAGACCGTATGGCAGAACGTCGAGTTGCCCTTGAAGGTCGCCGGCGTGCCCAAGGCCGAGCGCCAGCGCAAGGTCAGCGAGCTGCTGGAGCTGGTGGGCCTGGCGCACAAGCATCACGTGTACCCGGCGCAGCTGTCGGGTGGGCAGAAACAACGCGTCGGCATCGCCCGGGCGCTGGTGCATGACCCCGAAATCCTGCTGTGCGACGAGGCCACCTCGGCACTGGACCCTGAAACCACCGCCTCGATCCTCGATCTGCTGCGTGACATCAACCAGCGCCTGGGGCTCACCGTGGTGCTGATCACCCATGAGATGGCGGTGATCCGTGATATCTGCCACCGCGTCGTAGTGCTCGAGCGCGGCGAGATCGTCGAGCAGGGCGAGGTCTGGCGGGTATTCGGCGCTCCGCGCCACGAGGTGACCCGCACCTTGCTCGCGCCCTTGCAGGCCAGGCTACCCGCTGCCCTGCAGGCCAATCTGCGCGCCAGCCCGACTGGCCCTGGGGATGCCGTGGTCCTGCGCCTGAACCTGCTGGGCGAACCGCAACTGTCGGAGGTGTTCAACGACTTGGGCGGGCGGATACGCCTGCTTCAAGGCGGCATCGAGACCATCGGTGCCCACGCCCTGGGGCAACTGGTGCTCTCCGTGCAGGGCTCGCCCCATAGCTCGCACCAATTGCTCGAGCGCGCCAGACGCTGGGCCGAGAACGCGGAGGTACTGGGTTATGTGGCTTGATCGTCTGCTCGAAGGGTTGCTCGATACGCTGTTGATGGTGGGTGTGTCGTCGTTCATCGCGCTGTTGGTCGGTGTACCGATGGCGGTGCTGCTGGTCACCAGTGACAAAGGTGGGATCTTCGAAGCGCCTGTGCTGAACCGAACGCTGGGCGCGATCGTCAACCTGTTCCGCTCGATCCCGTTCCTGATCTTGATGGTCGCGCTGATTCCCTTCACCCGCCTGGTGGTCGGCACCACCTATGGCGTGTGGGCCGCCGTGGTCCCGCTGACCATCGCCGCCACGCCATTCTTCGCACGGATCGCCGAGGTGAGCCTGCGCGAAGTCGACCATGGTTTGGTCGAGGCGGCGCAGGCCATGGGGTGCCGGCGCTGGCATATCGTCTGGCATGTGCTGCTGCCCGAGGCGCTGCCAGGCATCGTAGGCGGCTTCACCATCACCTTGGTGACCTTGATCAACTCCTCAGCCATGGCGGGCGCCATCGGGGCGGGAGGATTGGGCGATATCGCCTATCGCTATGGGTACCAGCGCTTCGACAGCCAGATCATGCTGACCGTGATCGCCATGCTGGTGGCGCTGGTGGCGGTGATTCAGCTAGGTGGCGACCGCCTGGCCAAAGGGTTGAACAAACGTTAGCTTGGGGACCGCCGCGCCCCAACGCAGGCTCCGCCAGCGCCTACAGGTCTGTGGGAAGTGCGAAGCCTGCAATGGGCTGCAACGCAGCCCCAAGCATTTCAGCTCCAGCGCAAGTCCACCGCCGGCACCGGCCGCCCGTACCAGTAGCCCTGCCCCAGGTCGCACTGTTGCTCGAGCAGAAAGCGCGCCTGTTCGGCCTGTTCGATCCCTTCGGCATGCACCTGCATGCCCATGCTCCTGGCCAGGGCGATGATCACCCGGACGATGGCAATGTCGTCTTCGTCGCACGGCAGGCCCGCCACGAAGCCCTGGTCGATCTTGAGCTTCTGCACCGGCAGACGCTTGAGCCGCAGCAGCGAGGAATAACCCGTGCCGAAATCATCGATGGCCAGGCTAAGCCCCAGCTCGCGCAGCCGATGCAACTGTTCAAGTGCCACTTCCGGGTCTTCCATCACCGCGCTCTCGGTGACTTCCAGCTCCAACAGGGCGGGGTCCAGACCGGTATCGTGCAGCACCTCGGCCACCTGCAGGTACAGCTCGCGCTGACCGAACAGGCGGCTGGAGATGTTCACGGCGACGAACTGCAGACCACGCCCTGCGACCTGCCATTGCACCATCTGCCGGCACGATTGGCGCAGTACCCAGGCGTCGATTTCGGCGATCAACCCGGTGCTCTCGGCAATAGGAATGAACTCGCCCGGTGAGACCATCCCACGGGTGGGGTGCTCCCAACGCACCAGTGCCTCGACGCCCACCAACCGGTTGGTCAGCAAGTCGTGCACCGGCTGGTAGAACACCCGCAACTCCTGCTGCTCCAGCGCTCGACGCAGATCGCCAGCGGTCTGCACACGTTGCTGGGCGTGGGCGGTCAATTCTTCGGTGTACAAGGCATAGCAGGCGCGACCGTTGTTCTTAGCCTTGAACAGCGCCGCATCGGCGTTGCGCAGCAGTTGCGCGGCGCTCTGCGCATCGCTTGGGAACAGGCTGATACCAACGCTCACGCTGATGAACAGGCGATGCCCCTCGAAGACGAACGGCTCGCGCAGGCGTTCAATGATGCCTTGGGCCAAGGTTGCGGCCTGGCCTACCTGTCGGCAGTTCTCGGCCAACACGCCGAATTCGTCCCCACCCAGGCGCGCCAGAGTCACGCCACTGCCCAGCAACTCGCGCAGGCGCTCGCCCACCAGTTTGAGCAACTGGTCGCCCAACGTATGGCCCAGGCCATCGTTGATGCTTTGAAAATGGTCGAGGTCCAGCAGCAGCAACGCACACCCGCGCTTGTTGGCCTGGGCGGACGCTAAGGCCTGCTCGGCGCGGTCGTTGAACAGCAGGCGGTTGGGCAGCCCGGTCAGCGGGTCGTGGTGCGCCAGGTAGGCGAGTTCCTGCTCGGTGTGCTTGATCGCGCTGATGTCGCTGAACACCGCCACGTAATGAGTGAGCGCACCGGCATCGTCGCGAATGGCGCAGATCGTCTGCCACTGCGGGTAGATTTCGCCGCTCTTGCGGCGGTTCCAGATCTCTCCGCTCCACTCGCCCTTCTCGGCCAGGGAAGCGTAGATCTGCTGGTAGAACGGCAAGCCATGGCGTCCGGACTTGAACTTGCTCGGACGCTGGCCGAGGACTTCGTCCTGGGCGTAGCCGGTGATACGCATGAAGGCGCGGTTGACGTGCACGATCAGACCATTGCTGTCGGTCACCAGCACCCCTTCGAGGGTGCTGTCGAACACCGCCGCGGCCATGCGCAGACGCTCGCGATCCTCGCTGCGCAGCTGAGCACCGATGCCGATGAAATTGAGCAGGCGGGCACGGGTGACGAAGATCAGCCCGGTGGTGAGCAGTATCCAGACGAACGCATTGACCTGCCGCGCGACCGCCAGCATCTCGGAATCATCGAAAAGCCCCTGCAACACCTGCTCGGACACCACCATCCAGAGCAACGAGAACACCAAGTACAGCGCGGCCATGCGCAAGGCGTCGCGAACGGAAACAGACATGTCGGGTGGATAAGCCCCTGAAAAAGAATGGGGCATTATAAAGGCTGAAACATGCCGTGACTTCCTATCGGAAAGGGTGACTGGTTTTATTTCCTCACCCGGCGATAATGCCCGCGCGGTTCCCCTGTTTTTTCGAGGGTCTCAACACCTATGTGGTACTCCGGTTTTCTCGATCTGTCGGCCTGGCAACTGGTCGGCGTCACCCTGCTGATGACCCACGTGACCATCATCAGCGTCACCCTCTACCTGCATCGCTATTCCGCCCATCGCGCCCTGGAGCTCAACGCCGGGCTCAAACATTTCTTCCGCTTCTGGCTGTGGCTGACCACGGCGCAGAACACCCGTGAATGGACCGCCATCCATCGCAAGCACCACGCCAAGTGCGAAACGCCGGACGACCCCCACAGCCCGGTCTACAAGGGCCTGGGCACCGTGTTGCGCAAGGGCGCCGAGCTCTATCGCGAAGAGGCACGCAACCCCGAGACACTGCGCATCTATGGCAAGAACTGCCCGGACGACTGGATCGAGCGCAACCTCTATTCGCGCTACAAGCTCGGCGGCGTGGCCATGATGGCGGTGATCGACCTGCTGCTGTTCGGCACCATCGGCATCACCATCTGGGCAGTACAGATGATGTGGATTCCCTTCTGGGCCGCGGGGGTGGTCAATGGCCTGGGCCATGCGCTGGGCTATCGCAACTTCGAGTGCCGGGACGCAGCTACCAACCTGGTGCCCTGGGGCATCGTGATCGGTGGCGAGGAGCTGCACAACAACCACCACACCTACCCCAACTCGGCCAAGCTCTCGGTCAAGCGCTGGGAGTTCGACATGGGCTGGATGTGGATTCGTCTGCTGTGCCTGCTGCGCCTGGCCAAGGTCCAGCGCGTGGCGCCGATCGCCCATCGGGTCGAGGGCAAGGCGCATCTGGACATGGACACCGCCATGGCGATCCTCAACAACCGCTTCCAGATCATGGCCCAGTACCGCAAGCTGGTCATCGCGCCACTGGTCAAGCAAGAGCTGGATCGTGTCGACACCTCGGTGCGCCACCACTTCCGCCGTGCCAAGCGCCTGCTGTCGCGTGAAACGAGCCTGCTGCAGGACCGCCATCACGTGCGCATCGAGTCCATGCTCGCCCACAGCCAGTCGCTCAAGACCATCTATGAAAAACGCCTGGCCCTGCAACAGATCTGGGCGCGCACCAGCGCCAACGGCCACGACATGCTGGCCGCCATGAAGGACTGGGTCCACGAGGCCGAGGCCAGTGGCATCCAGGCGCTGCGCGACTTCGCCGACCAGCTGAAAACCTACTCCCTGCGCCCTTCCGGCGCCTGAGCACCGTTGATCGGCACGCCTCGCCCTGGGGCGTGCCGACCGGAACTTCACTCCCCTTCCCGACTCAAATCCGGCATATCGCCCGCGTGGCGGGCCGGATCGTGGCCGCACGCTTTCACGCCGAGAATCGCTTCGTGCTCATGGCCAAAGACCTCACCTCGACCCTCTTCGGCAATCCACCGCCGGAAGCTGCACAGACCCTGCTCGCCCTCCTCCATGCCCAGGGCGAAGTCGCCCGCCTGAGCGAACGCGAGCAGCTCTACAGTTCGCTGCTCGACAGCGTCAACGCTGTGCTGTGGGCGTTCGACTGGGAAACCCGCCGGGTGCTTTATGTCAGCCCCGCCTATGAGCGGATCTTCGGTCGTCCGGCCAGTCTGGTACTGGCCGATTACAACGCCTGGCGCGACAGCATCTACCCGGACGACCTGGAATACGCCGAGCGCAGCCTGGCGCAAGTGCTGGACACAGGTTCGGTGGAAGATCGCGAATACCGCATCATCAACGCCGCCGGCCAAGTGCGCTGGCTGAGCGACAAGTGCTACGTCAACCAGCAGCGCGACAGCGACCAACGCGTGATCATCGTCGGCATCGCCGAGGACATCACCGAGAAGAAGCAGCTCGAAGGCGAGCTGCAACGTCTGGCCACCACCGATGTGCTGACCCAAAGCAGCAATCGCCGCCACTTCTTCGAGTGCGCCCGCCAGGCCCTGGAAACCGCCCGGGAGGAAGGCAAGCCCCTGGCCTTCCTGCTGCTGGACATCGATGACTTCAAACAGATCAACGACACCTATGGCCACCAGGAAGGTGACCAGGTGCTTCAGCGCATCGCCGACAGCGGCCGCGCCGTGCTACGCCGAGGCGATCTGTTCGGGCGGATCGGCGGCGAGGAGTTTGCTGCCGTGTTCCCAGGCTGCACCGCCCAGATCGCCGAACAGATCGCCGGACGGCTGCAACGGGAGATCCAGCACTTGAGCTTCAGCCATGGGCAGCAAGTGTATGGCGTCACGGTCAGCCAAGGCGTGACCGAGCTCACCGATGCGGACGACCTGATCGACACCCTCTTCGCCCGCGCCGACGCCGCCATGTACCAGGCCAAGCGCCAGGGCAAGAACCAGATCGTGCGTGGCTGAGGCTCGGCGCGACCTCACTCCTGCCTGCGCAGCCGGCTCAGTTGCGCCATTCCTAGCTTGAGCAGGCGAGCCGTCTTGCCGCTGGCGACTTTCTCGAGGCCCTGTTCCTCGGACAGGCGCGACAATTGCCCGGCCAGGTTCATGGCCAGGATTTCCCGCGAATAGACCCCGCCGCCAAGCTGATAGATCGCGGCGATCAGCTCACGCAGGCTCAGCGGCAGGCGCCATCGCGTGCGCAGCGCCGAGCCAAAAGCAGCGCCAAATTCATTGAGCGACAGTTGCACCTGGTCCTCGTCCAGCTCACCGCCCGCCAGGCACCACTCCTGCAGGCAACGCAGCACGGCCAGATCGCCCAGGCAATGCAGCAATCCCGCGCAGTAGCAGCGTTCTTCATCGATTTCGAGCAGGCGCGCCAGGCTGCGGGCGTACTCTGCGGTGTGCAGCGAAAGGTCCCAGAAATGCGCCGCGTGCCGCGCCAGCAACGGGTCACTCAGGCGCGCACTGCGCTTGAGGGCCAGGCCCAGGATAAGGTTCATGCTTTGGGTGCTGCCGAGTTTGTTCAACGCCTGCAACAGGGTCTGCACCGGTACTTCGCTATGCAGGGCGGCACTGTTGGCAGCGGCAATCAGCACCGCCGTGATCTGCGGATCGTTGCGCACTTCTTCTTCCAGCGTCTTCAGGTTCAGCCCTTGGGGGTTGAGCGCACGCTTGATTGCCACCTGCACATCGGCCAGCAGCGGCCCGCCATCGGCGCTGGCGCGGCGTTGTTCTAAGTAGGTCGGCAGCTTGATCCCCGGCTGCAAGGCCGGAGCCGGGCAGGCGACCTGCTCCCCCACCTCCAGCAGGAGTTTCTCCAAGCGTTTGCGCAGATTGTCCAGATCCAGAGGTTTGCTCAGGTAAGCGGTGGGATGCAGCGGCAGCACCTCATGCACGCTGGCACTGTCGCTGCGCTCGCTCATGAGGATGAATGGCAAGGTAGCGGTTTGTTGCTGGGCACGCACGTTGCGCAGCAAGTCTAGGCCGTCGCCGCCGGCCAGCTCGCGGGCAGCGATGATCAGGTCGGGTTTGCTCGCCAGCGCGGCCAAAGCCTCCGGTCCGTTGGCACAGACCTGCAAACGGGCATCACAGCGGACGCTGAGCAGCATGTCGCGGAGCATGTCGCGCACCCAAGGATCGCCTTCGGCAATCAGTACGCAAGGCGGGATGGGGTTGGCAGCGCTCATCGGCGGGCTCCTGGTAATCCTTGACACGCAATCCGTTGCAGCATCCTGGGCAAATCCTCGGACAACGATAGCGTCCCGTGCCTGGCTTGGGCATAAAAAAACCCGCCGAAGCGGGTTTTTTTATGCATCGCGTCAGATTCAAGCCAGCTCAGCGAAGCACTCTTCGATGATTGCCAGGCCTTTGTCCAGCAGCGCGTCTTCGGCGGTCAGCGGAACCAGGATACGCAGGACGTTTCCGTAAGTACCGCAGGACAGCAGGATCAGACCCTTGTCACGTGCCTTGGCCACGACCTGGGCAACGGCAGCGGCGTTCGGGGTGTGGGTGCCTTTCTCGAAGACTTCCACAGCGATCATCGAGCCCAGGCCACGCACGTCACCGATGATCGGGTGCTTTTCCTGGATCTTGCGCAGGCCAGTGGTCAGACGCTCACCGACAGCCTTGCTGCGGTCCAGCAGTTTCTCTTCTTCGAACACCTTGATGACGGCCAGGGCCGCAGCGCAAGCGATCGGCGAACCGGCGTAGGTGCCGCCCAGGCCGCCTGGAGCGATGGCGTCCATGTACTCGGCCTTGCCGCACACACCGGCCAGCGGGAAGCCGCCAGCGATGGACTTGGCGAAGGTGGTCAGGTCAGGCGCGACGCCCATCTGTTCCATGGCGAAGAAGGTACCGGTACGGCCAGCGCCGGTCTGGACTTCGTCGGCGATCAGCAGGATGCCGTGCTGGTCGCACAGGGCGCGCAGGCGCTTCATCAGCTCTTTCGGTGCTGGCAGGAAGCCGCCTTCGCCTTGTACCGGCTCGAGGATGATGGCAGCGATGTCGCGTGGCTCGGCGTCGTTCTTGAAGATGCGCTCGACCGAGGCGATGGCGTCGTCAACGCTGATGCCGTGCAGTTCGCTCGGGAACAGGGCGCGGAAGATGCCGCCTGGCATCAGGCCCATGCCAGCGGAGTAAGGCACGACCTTGCCGGTCAGGCCCAGGGTCATCATGGTACGACCGTGGTAGCCACCGGTGAAGGCGATCACGCCGGCACGGCCAGTGGCGGCACGGGCGATCTTCACGGCGTTCTCGACGGCCTCGGAACCGGTGGAGACCAGCAGGGTCTTCTTGGCGAAGTCGCCAGGGACCATGGCGTTGATCTTCTCGCACAGCTCTACGTAGGGCTCGTATGCCAGAACCTGGAAGCAGGTGTGGCTGACTTTGGTCAGCTGCTCTTGAACGGCGGCAACCACTTTCGGGTGCAGGTGGCCGGTGTTCAGTACTGCGATGCCGCCGGCGAAGTCGATCAGTTCGCGGCCTTCAACGTCGATCACGGTCGAGTTCTTCGCGGTGTCGACGAAGATCGGGTGGATCTGGCCAACGCCACGTGGGACGGCGTTGACACGGCGTTGCATCAAAGATTCGTTGGTCTTGCTCATAATGCCCTCATTCGCGCCGACGATAATGGCGCTGTTATTCGGGGGTGGCTGGGGTCGTTCACGATCAGCATGCGTTGATCGACTGTCGCGAACACCCTGGTCACCAGGTACTACGGTGTCAAAAAGGCCAGCGAGACGTCGCTCTCGCGCCCCGCTGGCAGAGGGAAATTCAGTACGTGATCAGATGCTGATGCACAGGTACTTGATCTCGAGGTAGTCCTCGATGCCGTACTTGGAACCTTCGCGGCCCAGGCCCGAGGCCTTGATGCCACCGAACGGTGCCACTTCGTTGGAGATCAGGCCGGTGTTGATACCCACCATGCCGTACTCCAGGGCCTCGGCGACACGGAACACACGGCTCATGTCACGGGCATAGAAGTACGAAGCCAGGCCGAACTCGGTGTCGTTGGACATGGCGATGACTTCGGCTTCGTCTTTGAAGCGGAACAGCGGCGCCAGCGGGCCGAAGGTTTCTTCCTTGGCCACGGCAGCGCTCTTCGGTACGTCGACCAGGATGGTCGGCTCGAAGAAGTTGCCTTCGATCAGCTTGCCGCCGGACAGCACCTTGGCGCCCTTGGAGACTGCGTCTTCGATGTGCTCTTGGACCTTGGCGACAGCCTTGCCGTCGATCAGCGGGCCAGTAGTGGTGCCTTCTTCCAGGCCGTTACCGATCTTCAGCTTGGCGACAGCGGCCTTGAGCTTCTCGGCGAACGCGTCGTAAACGCCGTCCTGAACGTAGATACGGTTGGCGCAGACGCAGGTCTGGCCGTTGTTGCGGTACTTGGAGATGATCGCGCCCTCGACCGCCTTGTCCAGGTCGGCGTCGTCGAACACGATGAACGGCGCGTTGCCGCCCAGCTCCAGGGAGACCTTCTTGATGTCCTTGGCGCATTCTTCCATCAGCTGGCGACCGATTTCGGTCGAGCCGGTGAAGGACAGCTTGCGAACCAGGGCGTTGCCGGTCAGCTCGCCGCCGACTTCGCCAGCGCTGCCGGTGACCACGCTCAGCACGCCAGCCGGGATCCCGGCACGGTTGGCCAGCTCGATCAGGGCCAGGGCGGAGTATGGGGTCTGAGAAGCAGGCTTGAGGACCATGGTGCAGCCAGCCGCCAGGGCCGGGCCGGCTTTACGGGTGATCATCGCGGCCGGGAAGTTCCACGGAGTGATGGCGGCGGTGACACCGATCGGCTGCTTGATGACGATCAGGCGTTTGTCTGGCTGATGGCCAGGAATCACATCACCGTAGACACGCTTGCCTTCTTCGGCGAACCACTCGATGAACGAGGCAGCGTAGGCGATCTCGCCCTTGGCTTCGGCCAGTGGCTTGCCCTGCTCGGTGGTCATCAGGCGGGCCAGGTCGTCCTGGTTCTCGATCATCAGCTCGAACCAGCGACGCAGCTTGCCAGCACGCTCTTTGGCGGTCAGTGCGCGCCAGGCCGGCAGGGCCTTGTCGGCAGCTTCGATGGCGCGGCGGGTTTCGGCGGCGCCCATCTTCGGCACGGTACCGATGACTTCACCGGTAGCCGGGTTGGTCACCTTGATGGTCTGACCGTTGTCCGCGTCCAGCCACTCACCGTTGATGAAGGCTTGCTGGCGGAACAACTGAGCGTCTTTGAGCTGCATGTCGGATTCCCTTGAGAGCACCGTGCACGGACGGCGCTAATTATTGATTGTTGAAAGGCGCCCAAGGGCGCCATCAGGAATTCTTGCACCAGGGGTGTTCAACGCCTGGGCATCGAGCGTTTGAAATCTCAAACGGAATGCTAAGCGGGTGCTGGGGTGTTGGACAATAGGCTGTTCGAAAAAAAGAACGAACGGTTGAACACCGAGCCGGATTTCCGGATCGGTGCAGGGAAGAAGTTCAGGTTAGTCCAAAGGCCTGAAGGAGGGTCGATGGGAGGACCGACGGCCCTCCCGGCAGGATCAGAATGCGTTGTCGAGGTCGATCACCAGTGCGCGGTAGCCGACGCTACCCGGCTGGCGACTGTGCACTTTCAGTTCCACCAGAACCTCCTGGGTACCGCTGCGCACCTCGTTGAGCACCGAGGTGGTGAGTTTTTCCGGCGTGAGGAAACCCACCGACGCCGAGTAGATGAACTGGGTATCGGTTTCCGGACGGTAGGCCACCACCGAGGTGATCGGGCTGTACCACTCATCGCCTCGCTCCTTGCCGTAGGCCCAGACCTGCTCGACGGTGCCCTTGGCTTCGTCGATGCGGTACTCCACCGCACGGCTGTAGTTGCCCGACAGTTTGGTCGGCGCGAAGTCACGTCCCCAGCCGTTGTCGAACACGGTCAGCGTGCCGCGACCGGTCAGCCAGGCCGTGTGCTGGGTCCAGGACCAGTCGAAGTCCTCGCTCGCCACAGGTTTGAGCACTTTGTCTTGCAGGCGTGCCGGCCATCCTTGCGGCGAGGCGAGGATCCACTTCACCGTTTTGTCGCGACCGATCTTCACCACGCCCTGATGGCGGGCAGAGATGATGATGCTGTCATCGGCCGGGTCGTAGTCGATGGCGTTGACATGGGCCCAGTTGCGTCCAGTGCCGACGCCCGGAGCATCGCCGAATGGCAGGTCGCCTTCGGCCAGCTCGTTGGCCAGGGTGCTGTCCTGGCGCGCCACGTCTGCGGGCAGCTGGATCGCCGCCTTGCCCAGGGTTTCGAGCAAGTCGCCGCGGTACGGGTCGAGGATCTGGTTGAGGTCCCAGAAGTCCAGCACATCGCCCGCCTCGTTCACTTCGATGATGTGGTCACGGATCGAACGCACGCGCTTGCCGTCCGGACGTCGATAATCGCTGGTGCCCACGCGCAACAGGTAGGTGCCGTTCACGGTTTCGCGGATCTCGTGGGAGAAGTCGGCGAACTTGTCCGGCAGGCTACGCTGCCAGATGCGCCGGCCCAGCAGGTCGTACTTGGAATAGGTCTGGCCTTGGCCCCAGATCAGCTTGCCGTCGCGGGTCTGCTGGAAGCCCATGGTCCCGCCCAGGCCGTCGCGGCGGTTGGAGTCGTGGATCTGTTCGATGTCCAGGTACCAGCGCACATCGCCATTGCTGTCGGCGATCCAGTTGTTGCCCACCTGGTCCCACTCGGCGGCGCCACCCAGGCCGTTCCACTTGAAGGCGCGCGCACCGGGGATATCCCCTTGCAGATGGTTGAACAGGTACAGGCGCTTCTCGAAGCCTGGCGACACCTTGACCGGCTCCACCTCAGGCAGGGCCGCAGTCTGCTTGGCCACCACCGGCAGACGCACGGCCGGGGCGTAGATCTCGAAACGCTCGCGGATGCGCTCGCCGTCGAGCTTGTAGGTCACTTCCACTTGGTTGACGTAGTCCGGGTACAGGCCGAACACCGGGATCCCGCCGTAGGTCCACGGAGAGCGGTCAGACACCTCATAGGCGATGTCCACGCCGCGCTCGCCACGGCCCAGCACCCGAACGTGGACAGCACTGAGCGTGCGGCCACCGTCGCGGATGATCGCGGTCAGCGGCGCCAGGCGGTACGGGTTGACCACGACATCGCCAAGCAGGGCCTCGTCGTGATCCGGGACCTTGGCGGTAATGCAGGCGCCTTCGGGCAATGCGGGCGTTTCGGTCTTGGCATTCATGGCAAAGCTCCTTTTCTCAGAAGTCGTAACGGGCGGTTGCACCCACGGTGCGCGGGGTGCCGAGCACACCGGAATAGCCACCGTTGGCGGCGTTCCACAGGCTGGTGAAGTAGGTCTTGTCGCCGGCGTTCTTCACCCACAGCGACAGGTCGAGCACGCCGTCGCCCTGGTCCAGGCGCACGCCGGTAGAGAGGTTGACGATGGCGTAGCTGGGGATCTGGCCGTAGTCGGAATCGTCGATGGTGCCCACCGCGCGGGAGCGGAAGGCGTAGCTGGCGGTGACGTAGGGCTCGATGCGCTCGGCCAACTGCCACTTGTACTGGCCGTTGAGGTTGGCGATGTACTTGGAGGCGCCAACCACCTGATGGCCACTGAGGTCGCAGGTCGCGCCGGGGTTGGCCAGACCCACCTCCGGCGGGCACGGGGCGTCGTCGTACTCGGTGTAGCGCACATCGTTCCACGAGCCGTTGAAGTTGAGCGTAAGGCCGCGCACCGGCAGCGCCGTGGCCTCGAACTCCAGGCCACGGGAGCGGACATTGCCGGCGTTGGCCAGGTACTGCACGCGGTTGGCTTCGTCGTAGACGTTGGCCTGGTAGCCATGCACCTCGGCCCAGAACAGGTTGGCGTTGAGCTGCAGGCGGTTGTCCAGCAGCGTGCTCTTGACCCCCAGCTCGGCGTTGTTGACCCGCTCGGTGCCCACCAGCAACGAGTCGGTGCCCAGGCGCGGCGCCGCTCCCACGGTGAGGTTGATGCCGCCGGACTTTTCGCCATGGCTGAGGCTCGCATAGCCGAGCACCTGCTCGTTGAAGCGGTAGCTCAGGCTCAGCAGGCCGGAGGGGCTGAAGCTGTACTGGTTCAGATCGCCCGAGTCGTAGGCACCGGCCCGACCATTGCGCGCCGCAGCCGCACCGCCGGTGACCGCTGCGCCGCCGACAGGCGCATCCCGGGTGACCCAGGCGCTTTTTTCTTCATAGGTGCCGCGCACCCCGGCGGTGAAGTCCAGGCGGTCGGTCAGGTGCCAGGTACCCTGAGCGAACAACGCATAGCTGTCAGTGTCGATGTGCCCGTCACCCAGGCTGGTGACGTTGGCCAGCGCGCCTGGGGGCGTGCCGCTCCAGATATCGGCCTGGGGGCCGTAGTAGAAGAATGATTGGTTATCCAGGTCCTGTTTGAAGTAATAGGCGCCGAGCACATAGTCGAAGAAGCCGCCGGTGGGCGATGCCAGGCGGATCTCCTGGGAATACTGCTTGTCGCGCACCGACACCCCGACGTTGCGGTAGACCGGCACGTTCAGGCCGTCGTCGTTGCGCGGGGTGAAGTCCCACCAGCGGTAAGCGGTGATGGAGGTCAGGGTGAAGTCGTTGGGCAAGGTCCAGTTGGCCTCCACCGAAGTGCCGCCCTGGAACACCGTCACCTGCTGGTCGGCGTCGAAGTTGACCTTGCGATCCTTGCCCGACACCAGGGTAGCGCCGGCTTGGGCCGCCAGGCTTTCGTAGCGATTAACACCGTTGATGGTCGGGCCGGTGCTGTAGAGCGCCAATACGCCGTTGTCGGAGTCCTCTTCGTTGTACTCACCGATCCAGCGCAAGTTGAAGGTCTCGCTCGGCTCGAACAGCAACTGGGTCCGAAAACCCTGGCGCTTGCCGCCGTTGAGGTCGTGGCCGTTGTAGACGTTCTTCACGTAGCCATCGTCCTCGGTGTGGTAAGCGCTGATGCGCCCGGCCAGGGTTTCGCTGATCGGCCCGGAAAAACTGCCCTGGGTCTGCCAGTAACCATCCTCGCCCATTGACGACTGGACGCTGCCTTCGCGGTGGAACGTCGGTTTGCGGGTGGTGATGTTGAGCACCCCGGCGGTTGTGTTCTTGCCGAACAGCGTGCCTTGCGGGCCGCGCAGCACTTCGAGCTGCTCGACATCCAGCAGGTCGAACACGGCCATGCCAGGGCGACCCAGATAGACGTTGTCCAGGTAGATACCCACGCTGCCTTCGAGGCCATCGCTGGCCGGGTTGTTGCCCAGGCCGCGGATCGAGATGCTCGACTGGCGGGCATGGACATAGGCGACGTTGGTGCTGGGTACCAGCTGTTGCAGATCCTGCACACGGTAAATGCGCTGGGTCTCCAGGGTCTCGCTGTCGAGCACACTGATCGGCGTGGGGACGCTCTGGGCGCTTTCCTCGCGGCGTCGAGCATTGACCGTGACAGTGCCGAGGGTGGCTTGCTGCTCGGGCACAGGCGTGGCAACGACGGTCTCTTCGGCAAGGCTAGGCAGGCTGGTGCCGGCGACAGCCAGTAGCACGCCTGCGGCCAAGGGTTGCAAGGTGAACAGCGACGCGCACGCCGGCCATCGGGGAAGTCGGGACATGCAAATGCTCCTTGAGGCATGGGCCCTGGGGCGAGCATTTCCGTTGGCGGAACCGAATCGCGGACAGTCGGGCTATATTCTTTTAAGAGATATAAATATTTTTAATTCATATTTTGTGGAATAAGTGACTCCCTTTATAAGGTTCGTAACCCTTGTCAGCAATTGCATTTCACCGAAAGTTTTCATGTAGAAAATGCATATAGATCTCCGTCAGCTTCGTCACTTCATCGCCTTGGTCGATCACCGCAGCTTCGTCGCTGCGGCGGCTGCGGTGAACCTGTCGCAATCGGCCTTCAGCCGGAGCATCCAGACGCTCGAGCACAACGTCGGCTGCCGCCTGGTCGATCGCGCCAGCAAGGATTTGTCCCCTACCCGGCAAGGCCTGCTGGTGCTGGAGCACTCGCGCCGCCTGGTGCATGGAGCCCATCACCTGGCCAACGAAATCAACCAGTTCAATGGCGCCACCACGGGTGTCGTGCGGTTCGGCTCCGGGCCGGCACCGGCAGGCGGGCTGGTTCCAAGAGCGGTGGCGCGTTTCGTGGCCGAGTACCCCGCTGCGCGCACCTGCTTTCAGGTGGATAACTGGCAGGCACTGAACCGCCGGCTGGTAGCCGAGGAGATCGAGTTTTTCGTTGCAGACACCCGTCAGTTCGAAGCCGATCCGGACTACCAAGTGCACAAGCTCAAGCCTCAGCGCTGGCACTTCTGCTGCCGCGCCGGGCACCCGTTGAGCGAGCGCGCCGAGGTCCGTGCGCGTGATCTGTTCGACTACCCGCTGGCCACGACCTTCCGCCCGCCGAACATCCGCAAGGTGCTGAGCGACCTGAGCGGCCGCCAGGATTTCTTGCCCAGCGTGGAGTGTGAACACGGCTATGCGCTGCTCAACGTGGTGCAGCAATCGGACACCATCGGCATTGCCTGCAATGCCAATCTGCGGCCCTATCAACGAGAAGGCGGGTTGGTAGCGCTCACGCTCGCCGACCTTGCGCCGGAGCATGAAGAGGCGTTCTACACCCGCTATGGCGTGGTGAGCCGCGTGGGGTATGGACTGTCGGCGTTGGCCCAGGGATTGGTGAGGCAGTTGATTGCCTGTGACAGCGAGTCATGACCGGGCAGTATGGTGCCATTGCACCGCGCCGCCTGCTTCGCGGGTGAACCCGCTCCCACAAGAAACACCGCCCCTTGTAGGAGCGGGTTTATCCGCGAATAGCGCCAGCGCAAGCAGCCCACCTAGTTGTCTCTTCGATTCCGCGATGGCGGCACAGGCCTGCAATAGATCAGCCCTTGCGAAGGGTCCGGCTCTGCTGTCCGTCCACACCCACCGGCACCTCCCCGCCCAATGTCACCCGACGCACGATGCGCGGCTGGGTGCCGTAATCGTCCACCGCGTAATGCTGGGTCGCGCGATTGTCCCAAATGGCCACGTCACCGGCCTGCCAGCGCCAGCGAACGGTATTTTCCAGGCGCGTCACATGCCCTTGCAGCAGATTGAACAGGTGCGCCGAGTCCGCCTGTGAATAACCTTTGATGCGCTTGACGAAATGCCCCAGCTGCAAGGCTCTTTCACCACTGATCGGATGCACCCGCACCACTGGATGTTCGGTCTCGTACACCGTGGAAGTGAACACCTGGCGATAACGCTCAAGCTTGGCCGGGTCCACATCGGGCTTGGTACCGGCATAGTCGTATTCGTTGCTGTGCACCGCCCAGAGCTTGTCGGCAAGCTCGCGCAGCGGCTCGGGCAGGCTTTGGTAAGCCGCTGCGGTGTTGGCCCAGACAGTGTCGCCACCAAAGGCCGGCGCCACCACACTGCGCAAGATAGAAGCCTTGGGGTAGGCTTCGACGAAGGTCACATCGGTGTGCCAGGAATTGGCCCGTTGACCTTCGGCACCATCGAGCTGCAGCAGGTAGTTCGTGCCGTCGACCACCGGCACGGTGGGATGGGCGATCGGCTCGCCAAGACGTTTGGCGAAGGCCTCCTGGCTCTGGTCGTCCAACTGCGTCTGGTTGCGGAAGAAAATCACCTTGTATTGGACCAGGGCCGCCTGAATGGCGTCGATGGTGGCGGCGTCCAAGTCGGCGGACAATGTCACGCCGCGAATCTCGGCGCCGATGCGCCCGGCGATCGGATGGATGTCGAGTGCAGCGGTGTGTGGCGCGCGGGCCAGTGCGGCATTGCTCATGGTCATGTCCTTGCGATGGGGATGGATAGGGGTTTCAGCGGGCGGCCTGGACGGCTTGGTCCTGCTGTAGGGCGGCATCGAGAAAACGCGGTTCGATCCAGTCGCTCACCTGGAAGCCACGGCGGATCAAACGCTCCTTGGCAGCCAGGTCCACACCCTGCTGCAGCAGGCCGACAAATTCGGCGTCCAGGCGTGGGTCGAAGTAATGGGCGAGGTTCTCCTGGGCCAGGTCGCCTTCGAGGATCACCCGGGGGTAGTTGGCGGTGCTGGCGACCAGGTCCACATAAGCCTTGCGGTTGTTCTCATCGCGCAGCCACTTCACCGCCTTCTGTTGGGCCGTGACCAGGCGCGCCACCAGGTCCGGGTGCTGGTCGATGAAGGCCCCGGTGCCCAGCAGTACCGCCTGGGTGCTACCCGCCCCCTTGAGGTCGCGGGAGTTCACCGGTAGCTCCACCAACCCCCGTTCGCGCAGGGACAACAGGGTCGACAGGCCCCAAGTGGCGTCGATCTGCTTGGCCGCGATGGCAGCATTGGCGGCGTTGAAATCCAGGTTGATGATCTTCAGGTCACGCTCGGACAGCCCTTGGCTGGCCAGGGCGCTGGCGAACGACAGCTGGTTGGCGGTACCGCGGAACACAGCCACGCGCTTGCCTTTGAGATCCTGCAGGCTGTGGATACCAGAGCCTGGAACTACGGCCAGATAGCTCTTCACCCCGCGCACGCCGGCAGACAGTACCCGGGTGTCGAGGCCGTTGGCCTTGCCGATGATCGCGGCCAGGTCGCCCAAGTAGGCAAAATCGGCCTGGCCGTTGGCCAGGGCTTCGTTGATCACCGGCCCCGCGCCTTTGAAGAAGCGCCAGTCGATGTGGATGCCGTCCTTGGCAAACTCCTGCTCCAGCAATTGCTGGCTACGCAGCACATCCACCACCCCGCCCGCGCTGGGCTGGCTGCCGGCACTGAGGTCCGGCACGGCAATGCGGATGCTATGGGGTGCGTCCGCCTGGGCCGCTTGAGCGCTCAGCACGCTGGCCGCCAGCAGGCCCGCCAACAGCGGCGAGGCGAACGTACTGAACAAACGTCGGAATGGGATTTTCATGACCAGGCTCCTTGGCAGGCTGCCACCGGCGATGGCCGGCGCTTTGGCCAGAAGCTAGGCCGGGCGAGTTAAAACCCACAAAGACCAAAACTTCATTTTTTAGTAACCAAAAGTCATAACCCAAGCGTCACGGGCGCTGCCGGACGGCTTGCGGAAAACGCATGGAAAATATGAGGAAAACGCAACGGCGCAGGGCTTTCGTGGCGTCTTGAAGACATGTTCTTATCCCTTGATGAACGTACTTATGAATTTTTAATTCCATAAGCGCATAACCAAGGAATGATTCAAGAGGTGCCTGGATGAGCGAGGTTTTGAGCAAGCGTGGACAAGGCCTTCTGGGGCCGCTGCGCCCCCCTTTCGCGACACAGGGCCGCTTACAGGAACCTCTGCTGCCATGGTTGGTGCCATTGGGGGTGGCGGCGCTATGGGTCATCGCCAGCCATTGGCACTGGATGAGCGAGCAGATCCTGCCAGCCCCGTCGGTGGTCTGGCAGAGCGCGCTGGAATTCGGCTCCGGTGAGCTCTGGAGCCACCTGTGGATAAGCCTGCAACGCCTGCTGCTCGGCCTGCTCGCCGGCATCGCCAGTGGCCTGCTGCTGGGCACCTGGCTGGGCGCCTCACGCAGGGCTCAGGCCTGGGTATTGCCGACCTTCGTGGCCTTGGCACAGATCCCCACGCTGGCATGGATCCCACTGTTCATGCTGTTCTTCGGTATCGGTGAAATGCTCAAGCTGGTGGTGCTGATCAAGGCGGTGATCGTGCCGGTGGCCCTGCATACCTTGGTCGGCGTACGCGATGCCCAGCCCAAACTGCGCGAAGCCGCCGCTGCTCTACGTTTGCCGACACACCTGCTATTCCTGCGCCTGCTGCTGCCCGCCGCCCTGCCGGCCTTCCTGACCGGTGTACGCCTGGCCCTGGCCACGGGCTGGACCTCGCTGCTGGCCGTGGAACTGCTGGCCTCCAGCGAAGGGATCGGCTACCTGATGGTCTGGGGTCGGCAGCTGTTCATGCTTGATCTGGTGTTCCTGTGCATCCTGGTGATCGGCTTGGTCGGCGCCTTCATGGACCGCGGTTTCTCGGCACTGGAGCGGCGCCTGCTGTATTGGCCGCAACCGGCAACCGGTGAGCAACAACGCAGCGCCCACGCATCCGCCTGGCAAGGTCTTTTGCTGCCGGTTGCGCTGCTGGCGTTATGGCAGGCCGCCAACAGCTTCGGCTGGGTCGACGGCAACATTCTCATTTCACCTTGGGAAGTCCTGCGCAGCCTGCTGGCGGGGCTGGCGGACGGCTCACTGCCCGAGGCCCTCTACCTGAGCCTGCAGCGCACCCTTGTCGGGCTGTTGTTCGGCGGCGGCGCGGGTTTTGCCCTGGGTGTCCTGCTCGGCCTGTCGCAACCGGCCGAGCGCCTGCTCGGACCAAGCCTGTCGGCGCTGCGCCAGGTGGCGCTGTTCGCCTGGGTGCCGCTGCTCACGGCTTGGTTCGGCCTGGGTGAAGAGGCCAAGGCCGTGTTCGTGGGCCTGGCGGCGTTCTTTCCGCTGTTCATCGCCACCCAGCGCGGCATCGCCAGCCTCTCGCCGCAATTGGGCGAGGCGGCTCGCGTCTTGCGCCTGAGCCTGCCACGACGCCTGCATCTGCTGGTGCTGCCCGGGGCGGCGCCGGCGATTTTCGCCGGCCTGCGCCTGTCGCTGATCTACGCGTGGCTGGGTACCATCGGCGCCGAATACTTCATGCCCTCCGATGGCGGTATCGCCAGCCTGATGCTCGGCGCGCAGCAACTGTTTCGCATGGACCAGGTCATGGCGGCCATGGTCTTGATCGGCCTGGTCGGCGCCCTGCTGGGCACCCTTGGACAACGCCTCGAATCGCGCGCCACGCGCTGGAGAACCGCATGAACGCTTTCAACACCTCGGCCCTGCACGCGGCCAATCAACCCGACACCACGCCGCCGCTGGTCAGCTTCGACGACGTCGGCAAAGTCTTCAGTGTCGATGGTCAGCCGTTCGAGGCCATCCGTAATTTCAACCTGGCGATCAACGAGGGCGAGTTCATCGCCATCGTCGGCGCCTCCGGCTGCGGCAAGTCCACCCTGCTGCGCCTGCTGGTGGGGCTGGACACCGACTACAGCGGCAGCATCCGCGTCGATGGCCAGCCGGTCAGCGGCATCGGTGGCGAACGCGGCATCGTATTCCAGGAGCACCGGCTGTTTCCGTGGCTGACGGTGCAGCAGAACATTGCCTTGGGCCTGGTCAACGAGCCGCTCACCCAAGGTGAGCGGGCACGTCGGGTCCATGAGTTCGTGCAACTGGTAGGGCTGGCAGGGTTCGAGTCGGCCTACCCGCACCAGCTCTCCGGCGGCATGGCCCAACGCGTGGCAATCGCCCGCGGACTGGTCGCCAGCCCACGCATCTTGCTGCTGGACGAACCCTTCGGCGCCCTCGATGCCCTGACCCGCCAGCAATTACAGGACGAGCTGCTGGCGATTCGCGAGCGCTCAGGCATCACCACTTTGCTGGTCACCCATGATGCCGAGGAGGCGACGTACCTGGCTGACCGGGTAGTGGTGCTGGAGCCGCGACCGGGGCGGATCAAGTCAGTGGTGGATATCGACCTGCCGCATCCGCGCCAGCGCACCGGCGTGGCGCTGCACCATCTGCGCGAGAAGGTGTTGCATCAGATCACAGGCGATGGCGGTTATCTGAAACCAGCGGCAGCGCGCGTGGAAGGGCTGCGGCCGGAATTGATCGCGCTGTGAGTCACGGCGTGTTCGCGGGTGACTCCGCTACAGCGCCCGCACGGACCAAATACGAGCGAGTTACCCGCGAACGCGCCGGCAACCTCACCCTAGGTCCCGCAGGTATGCCCAAGGGAAGATCCCGCGCTCATGCCCATCGCTGAACACCAGCTGCACGCCATACCCTTGCACCTCGATCCGCTCTACACGCACATCCTCACGTACCACGGCGATGCCACCGCGCAACTTCGCCGCGCGGCATTGCGAGCAGGGGCAGGCGCCGCGCAGGCGGGCATGGCTGACGATCTGCAACGCATCGGGCCAGTGCACGGCCAATTCGCCTCGCCCACGCAGGTTGCGCAGCGACTGGGGCGCGTTCATCACGCCGCCCCTTGCAGTTGCGCCAGGGCAATGCGCACGGCCTTGCGCACCTCGGGGTCGCCATCGGCCTCGGCGGCCTGCAGCGCTGGCAACGCCCGGGCCTGGCCCAACTCGCCCAGGGCCAGCGCTGCCTCTTTGCGCAGATTGGCGATGGCATGCCCGAGCAGCTGGGCCAGGGCATCCAACGCCTCGCCATGGCGCAGGCGGCCCAACGCCCGTGCCGCACGCAGGCGCACCTGCCAGTAGCTGTCGTCCAAGGCCGCGATCAATGCAGGCCCGGCAGCGCCCAATCCGACCTTGCCCAGCGTGGTGGCAGCTTCTTCGCGTACTTGCCAGGCCTCGTCCCTTAGCGCTGCGACCAATGCCGGCAGCACGCTGGTATCGCGGGCCAGGCCCAGAGCGCCGATGGCAGCACGGCGAACTTCGGTGTCAGTCTCTTCCCCGGCCAGCCGCGCCAGCGCCGGCAAGGCGGGGGCATGCTTGAGCCAGCCGAGGATGCCCACGGCCTCTCGACGCACCGAAGCGTCGGCGTCATCGAGGGCCAGCAGCGCAGGGCCTGCAGCGTCCTCCAGGCGCAGCTCACGCAATGCCCGCAAGGCACTGGCGCGAACGAACGCGTCGGCATGACTGGCCCACGGCAGGATTAGCGTGCCCGCCTCCAGGGACTTGAGTTCGCTCAGACTCTGGGCCGCCGCCAGGCGCACCGGCTCGGCGACATCGGCCAAGGCGGCACACAACGCCTGCACCACTTCGGGCTCTTCCCAGGCTTCCAGCAGGCGCGCGGCTTCGGCGCGGACCTCGACATGCGGATCGACCAGCAGGGCATCGGTCAGCCAGGGCAGGCCGTCCGGGTCTTCCAGGTCGGCCAGTTCGATCAGGGCGATACGCCGCACGCCAGCATCGGCATCGGCCAGGCGTGGCAGCAGCGGGAGGATGTCAGAGTTATCAGTGATTCGTTCGGTCATAGGGCTATCCGCAGCGGTGGATGATCGGTGCCGGGCAGGCCCAGCGGGGTCAGGCGCGGCAGTTCGCGGCCTTCTTCGTGGCGCAGCAGCGCCAGGCAATGGCGCTTGAGATGGGTGAATTCGGGGCTTGTCAAAAGGCTTGCGCGACGTGGCCGCGGGAAGCTCAGTGGCAGGTCCTCGATGAAGCGTCCGGGTCGCGGGCTCATCACCAGGATGCGATCGGCGAGGAACAGCGCCTCGTCGATGTCATGGGTGACGAACACCACGGTGGTGCGAATGCCACTCCAGACCTCCAGCAACAGCTCTTGCATGCGCGAGCGGGTCTGGGCATCGAGCGCGCCGAAGGGTTCGTCCATCAACAGCAGATGTGGGCGGTTGATCAGCACGCGGGCGATTTCGGCGCGTTGCTGCATGCCGCCGGAAAGCTGGCTCGGCCAGCGCTCGGCGAAGTCGGCGAGCCCCACCCGTTGCAACATGTCCTGGGCGCGGCGCTGGCGCTCGGCCTTGCCCACGCCCTGCATCTTCAGGCCGAAGGCGACGTTGTCGAGCACGCTGCGCCAGGGCAGCAAGGTGTGGTGCTGGAACACCATGCCGCGCTGGGGCGAAGGGCCTTCGACTGCCTGGCCATCGACCTCGAGCCGCCCGGCGCTGGGCGCCAGGTGGCCGGCCAAGGCGCCGAGCAGGGTTGATTTGCCACAGCCCGAAGGCCCGAGGATGCACACGAACTCGCCTGGAGCGACGGCAAAGTCCAGGGTTTGCACCGCCTCGAAGGCATCGCGCCCCTGGCCCAGGCGGATCGACACGCCATGCGCCTCGATGCGTCCGGCCTGCGGCGCCTGTCGATAGCTGTTCATCAGGCTGCTCTCCGCGCGCGGTACCAGGGAGTGGCCAGCGCGCCCAGGCGCTTGACCAGGGTGCTGCTGCCCATGCCCAGCACGCCGATCAACAGCATGCCGACGATGATGTCCGGGTAGTTCTGCAAGGTGTAGGACTCCCAGGTGTAATAGCCGATGCCGAACTGTCCGGAGATCATCTCGGCGGTGACCAGGCAAAACCACGACGTGCCCATGCCGATGGCCAGCCCGGTGACGATGCTCGGCAGCGCGCCCGGCAATACCACCTCACGCAGGATCGCGCCGCGTCCTGCGCCTAGACTGCGCGCCGAGGCCACCAGGCGCGGGTCGACCGCCTCTGCGCCGTGCACGGTATTGAGCAGGATGGGAAACAGCGCGCCGGTGAAGGTGATGAACACCATCGACAGCTCAGACGACGGAAACATCAGGATCGCCAGCGGAATCCAGGCCACCGCCGGGATCGGCCGCAGCACTTCCAGCGGTGGCAACAGGGTGTCCTCGGCCCACGTCGAGCGACCGATCAACAGCCCTAGCGCCACGCCCAACACTGCGGCGGCCAGATAACCGGCGAATACCCGCGCCAGGCTGCTGGACACATGCGCCAGCAAGGCGCTCGATGCCAACAGCTGCCAGGCGGCCTCGAGCACGGCACTCGGCGTGGGCACATAGGTGAACGTGAACAGGCCAAGGTCCAACTTCTGGCTGGCCGCCACCTGCCAGAAAAGCAGGCAGGCCAGCAAGGACGCCAGGCGCAGCGGCCAGCGCGTGAGGTCGCGGGTCATGACATTGCCTCCGGATCAGCGCTGGGCGAGCAGCTTGCGGTTGGCACTGACGAAGTCCAGCGCCTCACCGCCGTGGGCTTTGGCGTACTGTTCGGCCTGGTCCTTGAGCAGGAAGGCCGCCAGCTCGCCCTTGGCGTTGCGCACGAACCAGGCCTGGTTGGCCAGCAGCTTGATGCCGCTGTCGGCGGCCTGGGCGTAGATCGCGCGGATGTCCTTGCCCTCCTGTTCCAGTTGCGCCAGGGCGCCGAGGGCGGCCTCTGGCGAGGCGTAGTGGCGGACCTTGTCTTCGCCGCGCACCCAGATCTGCGCCAGGCGGCTGAAATCTTTGATCGGCTGGCCAGTCAGCGCATCGGTGGCACTGAGCGGCAGTGGAGCGTAGTTCTTCAGCGCCTTGTCGTAGTCCAGGCCAGCCTGCTTGAAGGCGGCGCGGATGTACTGATCGTCGATGAACTGGGCGGTGTCCAGGCCTCGGTCGGTCTTCTTCAGTAGCTTGAGGGTATCGATGGATGTGGCCACGGCCTGGCGGTACTCAGGTTTCCAGGTCAGGTCGCGGGTCTGCAGGCCCAGCGGGCCGTGGAACAGGTAGTTCACCTCGGCTTCGATGCCAGTGACCTTCTCGATCAGCTCGCTGTACTTCTCGGGCTCGGCGGCGATCAGACGGTCGGCTTCGAGGCTGGCGCGCAGGTAGGCGGTGACCACTTCTGGGTACTGCTTGGCATAGTCGGCATCGACCAGGGCGCCATGGAAGGTCGGTGCGTTGGCCTGGGCGCCGTCGTAGATCTTGCGGGCGAAACCACGGTTGGGGAACAGCTCGGCGAAGGGCACGAAGTCGGCGTGCGCCTCGATGCGGTTGCTGCGCAACGCCGAGCCTGCGATCTCTGGGGCCTGGGCGATGATGCGCACGTCTTTTTGCGGGTCCCAGCCCTGGGCGGCGACGGCGCGCAGCAGCATGCCATGGGCGGTGGAGGCGAACGGCACCGAGATGGTCTTGCCCTTGAGTTCGGAGAGCGCCTGCACGGTCGACGCCGCCGGCACCACGATGCCGTTGCCGCTGCCCTGTACGCTGCCGGACAGCACACTGATGAACAGGCTGCGCTTGCCAGCATCCAGATGCGCGACGCCATTGAACGAGCCGGGGAAGTCGGCCATGGCGCCGAAGTCCAGCTTGCCCGCGACCATTTCGTTGGTCAGCGGCGCGCCACTGGTGAAGTTCTTCCACTCGACCTGGTAGGTCGCGTCCTTGTACTTGCCGTCATGGGGCAGATACTTCTCCAGCAGGCCCAGCTCTCGGATCAGCAGGCCACCAGTGGCGCAGTTGATGGTGGTGTCCTGGGTGCCGATGGCGATGCGGATGGTTTCGGCGTTGGCATTCAGGCCAATGGTTGCCAGCGCGAGGCCGGCCACGGTTGCTGCAAGGCGCATGGTGTTTCCCCTCGAATCGTTTTTAGGTGTTGGCGTCGTCTCCGCCACCTTGCGCGGTGGTGGGAAACGAGGGGGCATTTCGAATGGGCGTCCGGTGGTGGGCCGGATGGCGTGTGGCGTGGTTCAGCGCAGCAGGTAGGGAATGTCCACCTTCACCGCGCCGGTCGGGCAGTCTTTCTCGCACGGCATGCAGTACCAGCATTCGTCGAAAGCCATGTAGGCCTTCTGGGTCGCCGGGTTGATGGCCAGCAGGTCCATGGGGCAGACCTCGACGCAGACGGTGCAGCCTTTCTCGGCGATGCATTTGTCTTCGTCGATGGTGACCGGGGCGTTGCTGCGAAAGAAAATCTCTTGGGGTTGGTAGGCCATTTCACGGAGTCCTCGGGGTTCGTTGAGCCTCTGCACCGTCCTGCGGGGGCAACGGTCTTGCCCGGCGG
This sequence comes from Pseudomonas sp. HTZ2, assembly GCF_033173945.1. NCBI lineage: Bacteria > Pseudomonadati > Pseudomonadota > Gammaproteobacteria > Pseudomonadales > Pseudomonadaceae > Pseudomonas > Pseudomonas sp. HTZ2. The sequence goes on from NZ_CP137332.1 coordinate 270,565, forward strand.
TGCCTTGTTCGCGGGCAAAGCCGCTCCCACTGGGTTCGTCGATGCCTAGGCAGCGTCGGCTTTGACCCGCAGCCGGTCATAGGCAGTCTGCTCCTGGGCATCCAGGGCAATCAGGTAGGGCTCGATGGGTTTCTTGAAGCTGGTCATCTGGCCGTCCTCGCCTTTCTTCAGGTGGCAATAGCAGAACCACTCGCCATCGTTGCGCTCCGGGAAATCCACCCGATGGTGATACAGCCCCCAGCGGCTCTCCTCGCGGAACAGCGAAGCCCTTGCGGCCATCTCGGCGCAGTCGCGGATCACGCTCACTTCCATGGCACGCATCAGCTCATGGGGGTTGCTGGCCTTCATCTGCGACAGGTCACGCTCGATCTCGGCAAAGCGGGCCAGGCCGATCTCCATCTTCTTGGTCACCTTCGGCGGCTGCAGATAGTCGTTGACCATGCGCCGCAGCTTGTACTCGACCTGGGCCGGTGGCAGGCCGTGTTCGCGGTGCAAAGGCGCGAACACCCGTTCGCGCTCGCGCTCGACCTGAGCCGTGTCCACCTCGGCGAAGGGGCGCCCAGCGACGTAGCGGGCAGCGTTGACCCCAGCGAACCAGCCATAGGTGAAAGCGCCGAGCATGTAGTTGTGCGGCACTGCAGCCATGTCACCGGCGGCATACAGGCCGCGAACACTGGTTTCGGCCTTTTCGTTGACCCACACACCAGAGGCTGAATGCCCGGAGCAGAAGCCGATCTCGGAGATGTGCATCTCGACCATGTGCTGGCGGTAATCGGTGCCACGGTTGGCGTGGAACTGCCCACGGCTGGGGCGCTCGTTGCTGTGCAGGATCTCTTCGATGTTTTGGATGGTCTCCTCGGCCAGGTGATCGAGCTTGAGGAACACCGGACCGTTGCCGCCTTCGAGCTCCTGGTGGAACTCCCACATCATCTGCCCGCTCCAGTAGTCGCACTCGATGAAGCGCTCGCCCTTGCTGTTGGCGGTGTAACCACCCAGGGGGCCGGTGACGTAGGCGCAGGCCGGGCCGTTGTAGTCCTTGATCAGCGGGTTGATCTGGAAGCACTCCAGATTCGCAAGCTCCGCCCCCGCGTGATAGGCCATGGCGTAGCCATCGCCGGCATTGGTCGGGTTCTCATAGGTGCCCATCAGGTAGCCCGACGAGGGCAGGCCCAGCCGTCCGGCCGCACCACAGGCGAGGATCACCGCCTTGGCGCGGATCACCTGGAACTCTGCGCTGCGGCAATCGAAGCCCATGACCCCGGCAGCGGCACCTTCGCCATCGAGCAGCACGCGGGTGCAGACCATGCGATTGGTGATCTCGACCCGCGCGCGTTTGAGTTGGCGATAGAGGACCTTCTTGATGTCGTGGCCCTCGGGCATGGGCAGCACGTATGCCCCCATGTGGTGGACCTTCTTCACCGCGTAGTCGCCGGTCTCGTCCTTCTCGAACTTCACGCCCCAGCGGTCCAGTTGCTCGAGGGTTTCGAAGCTGTGGGTGGCGTAGGCATACACAGCGGCCTGATTGACGATACCGTCGTTGGCTACGGTGATTTCCTTGGTGTACTGCTCGGGCGTGGCGTGGCCTGGAATGATCGCGTTGTTCAGGCCGTCCATGCCCATGCTGATGGCACCGCTGCGCTTGACGTTGGCTTTGTCCAGCAGCAGCACGCGCAAGGACTTGTCCTGTTCCTTGGCCTTGATCGCGGCCATAGGCCCTGCGGTGCCGCCGCCGATGACGATGATGTCGTAGTCGCGGGTCTCGATGCTCATGCCTTGGCTCCCTTCTGGCGGTCGATGCGCAGGCGGTACTGGAAGGCATCGCCGCGGTAGTAGAGGTGTTCGAAGTCCAGCGGCGTGCCGTCGGCGGCGTGAGTCAGACGCTCGATGCGCATGATTGGCGAGCCCTCCTCCACTTCCAGCGCCTGGGTCAGGTCGGCATCGGCCAGCACTGCATCGATGGCCAGGTCGGCGTGGCCCAGGGCGATGCCACAGTCGTTTTCCAGCAGCAGGAAGATGTCGCGGGTGACCAGGTCAGCCTTTTCGAGCTTTTCGCCAACGGCCTTGGGCAGCCAGGTCAGTTCCAGCGACACCGGCTCACGGTTGATCAGCCGCACCCGGCGGATCTCAGTGACCAAGCTGCCCTCCTCCACCTGCAGACGCTCGGCCACCAGTGCACTGGCCGGTACATGACGGAAGCTGCGCAGGCGGTTGATCACCTCGTAACCCATTTGGCTCATGGATTCGCCCAGGCCTTGCAGGGTGGTGACGTTCTGGAACGCCTTGGGCTTGGCAACGAAGGTGCCTTTACCATGGATCTTGAAGATCAGACCCTCCTTCTGCAGATCGCCCAAGGCCTGGCGCACAGTGATGCGGCTGACGTCGAAGGCCTTGCCCAGCTCGGCTTCGGAGGGCATGCGGCTGTGGGGCGGATAGGTACCGTCGAGGATGCGCTCACGCAGCAGCTCCTTGAGCTGGCTGTACAGCGGCACCGGGGACAGGGGGAGCAATTCGGCCATGATTCTCTTCACTCTGACGTGACTTGTTATAACAAGTTGTGACCAGAGGATAACGCATAAGCGTTATGTGAGAAATATCGTTTTCGAATATGGATATTTTCCGCGACCATGCCGTTGTGGCAAAAACAGCTACAGATCAAGGCGATGGACGCAACCCCACGAGATGGGTATCATTGCGCCCCGTTGCACTCGTAGCTCAGCTGGATAGAGTACTGCCCTCCGAAGGCAGGGGTCGTGGGTTCGAATCCCGCCGAGTGCGCCATGTATCACCGAAGCCCGCCTTGTGCGGGCTTTGTCGTTTCTGGCCGGTTGATACATCCCTTCCAGCGTTATTCCTGTTTGCGCTAACCCCCTTACTTCTTGATTCGACCAGCTTTACCGAAGCGAAACTCTGCGCTTAAAATGATGGCATTACGCCTCCATTAGAAATGGACTGCTGCAAGGTTACTCACACCCCTCCAAGGAATTTGGGAATGAAAATGCTGAAACAGTGTCTGCCATTGGCCGTTGCCGCCGTTCTCGTAGGTTGCCAGGCAACCGGCGAGCAGTACCAATCAGATGTGTTTGACGCCAGCCAGGTGAACACTCAGCAAGAGGCCAAGACCGTGAAGATCCTCACGGTTTCTCCGACCAAGATCAAAGTCAGCAACGAGAAGAACAAGAAAGCCGCGATGATGGTCGGTGGTGTTCTGGGCGCTTTGGGTGGTGCAGCATTGGGCGCAGGCCACAACAAGGACACCGCTATCGTCGGCGGCGTCGCCGGTGGTGCCGGTGGTGCTATGGCAGGCTCGCTGGTCAGCGACACCTCCCTGGTGCCAGGCGTGCTGATCGGTTACCAGGAAAACGGCAAGATCTACACCTCGGCCCAGGTTGGCCGTCCATGCGACTTCGAGGTGGGTGGTATTTCCCTCATGGTCATGACCATGGCCAACGAAACCCGCATTCAACCAAATGCCACCTGCCCAGAACCGAAGAAGAGCTGAGGTCGGCAGGCATGAAATCTATTGTTCTGGGCACCGCCCTCGCACTGTCTGCCGCTACCGCCATGGCCGGTCAGTTCGATCAGCTGTATCAAATCGAACAACAGACCAAACAGGCTGAAGCCGCAGCGCAAACCGAACGCCTGCGCCAGGCCGAAGCGGCCCAGCGGCGTGCCGATGCCCGCGAAGCAGCCGCCCGCCAGCAGCGCGCCGCCGCCCAGCGTGCCGCCGCCCAGCGCGCGGCTGAACAGCAGCAGGCACAGGCGGCTGAGCGCAAGCGCGTGCAGGCCCGTGAAGAAGGCTATGAAGACGAATTGCGCGCATTGGAGCTGGAAGAGCGCCGCCTGGCCTTGCAAGCGAAAAAAGCCAAGGTCGCCCGCGCCAACGATTACATCGATGCCGAACTGCGCGACAGCGCCGCACGCACCGACGTGATCCAGTCCAATGCCGATGCCGCCCGCAACGTGACCTCAGGCACCAAGTCCTTGCTCGAAGATGCTGGCAAGGCAGAGGTCAAGCGCGCTGGCAGCCTGTTCGGCGAATAACCATTCATAGGAGCCCCCGGTGCAGCATCGGGGCGCCTACTGCAGAGATCACACCATGCTACGACTGATCACGCTGGCCGCAGCGGGCCTGCTGCTGAGCGGCTGTCTGAAAGAAGAAGCCGAGTTCCCCACCGTCGACCTGCATGGTCGGCTGGTCGTCGATCAAGCGATGACCGACTCGCGTCAGGCACAGGGCATCCAGGGCGAGTATTTCAAACGCGTCCTGAGCGTCAACGGCCAGGACATGGATTTTGGCGACTTCGTCAAGCAATATTGCCCGGACAGCAACATCCGCAACGAAACCTGCATCAAGGCTTTTCGTATCAAGAAAATCGACGATGTCAGTGGCGCTACGCGGTTCTTGCCCAACGGGCTCTGATTACGCAGACCCCAACTCACAAAGGCCCAGGTCACGACCTGGGCCTTTTCGTTGCTGTGACACCCTCCCGCCTCCAAGTCATTGATGTTAGCGTGAGCATCCACGTGCGCCCTGCACGGACATTCACGATTCGCGAAGGAGTGCGACATCCATGTATCTCAGAAAACTCGCTGCCACGACGCTGTTGCTGGCCGGCATTGGTTTTTACAGCCTCCAGGCCCAGGCCAACCTCTCCGTGCAGCAGTCCAGTGCCATTCTCACGGCCTTCGAAGGCCAGGAACCAACGGACTTCAAACAGTTCATCGGCAAGCTCAACGACAGCCACCTGGCCAAGGCCGACACGCTGAACGAAACCCTGACGACCTACCTGGCCGGCAAGCCGCTCAACGCTGATCAGCAAAACGAGATCAACCGACTGCTCGGCCTGTACACCCGGATCAAATACGGCAAGGCAGCCACCGAAACCCTGCGCGAGCTGGTGGCCATTCCGACCTTCCAGGTCGAGGGCGTTCCGCAGCACGAGAATCCGCAGTTCCTCAAAATCGCCGAAAAGATCAAGACCCTGGCCGAGGGCTTCGGTCTGAAGTTCCGCAACATCGACAACCGGGTCTATGAAATCTCCCTGGGGGACAACGACAAGGAAGTCGTCGGTATCCACGCCCACGCCGATGTGGTGCCGGTGAACCCGGATAACTGGAAACTCGAAGACGGCACGCGCCTGGACCCGTTCAAGGTGACCCTGGTAGGGGACCGCATGTACGGGCGTGGCACCGAGGACGACAAGAACGGCATCGTCGTGGCGCTGTACGCGCTCAAGGTGGCCAAGGACGAAAAACTGCCGCTGGCCCGGCAGTTCAAGCTGCTGGTGGACACCACTGAAGAAACCAGCGGTGATGCCATCCCCTACTATTTCGCCCGCAACCCGGTGCCCAACTACAACCTGGCGCTCGATGGCGGCTATCCAGTGGTGATCGCCGAAAAAGGCTATGGCACCGTTATGGCGAGCTTCCATCGGCGTCCGGCCACCGGCACGGGCGCGGAAGTCACCACACTCACCGGTGGCCTGGCCACCAACCAGATCCCCACCACTTCGGTGGCGACCCTGCTCGGCGACAATCCCGCCGCCCTGGCCGATGCCCTGAACAAGGCAGGCGCCGAGTACGTCAAGCGCAACGGTGGCGACTTCACCATCGACGCCAAGGTGGCCGGCAAGGAAGTGATCCTCACGGTGACCGGTGTCTCGGCCCACTCTTCGGAGCCTGAATCGGGCGTCAACCCGGTTTCGCGGATGCTCGTCTTCCTCAATGGCCTGGGCAACCAAGTGCCCCTCAAGCAAAACCACATCACCGATGCGGCGCGCTATGCGGCAGACAACTGGGGGCTGGACTACCTGGGCAAACAGCTGGGCGTGAACTTCGAAGACAAGTTCATGGGGCCGCTGACCGCCTCGCTGACCTACGTCGGGCTCGACCAGAAAGCCCTCAAGCTTGCGGTGAACCTGCGCATCCCCAAAGGCAAGCCGCTGCCCACCCTCAAGGACGAGCTGGCCGACAAGCTGGGCAACTGGGCGCGCGGCAGCCACACCTCGGTGGCCTTCGAGTACAGCCTCGACGAGCCGATGTACCGCAACCCCGAGGGTGAATGGGTCAAGGCCCTGCTGGATGTGGCCAGCCAGAACCTGGGCCTGCCTCACGAGTTCGGCACCTCTGCTGGCGCCACCTCGGTGCATGACCTGCCTAACGGCGTGCAGTTCGGCCTGGCGATGCCCAACGTGAAGTACACCGGGCACAACGACAACGAGTTCAAGACCGTGGAGCAGTTCATGCTGGATCTGCAGATCGTCAGTGAGATGATCGCGCGGATTGGACAGATGCCCAAACTCTGATCGGCATTCTGCAAGCCGTGCCGGTTGCCCACTCCCACATTGTCCATCCAAGGCCTTGTGGGAGCGGCTGTCTTGAATGCCTTGATCCTATTGAGCCTGGGGCCGCTGTGCGGTCCATCGCTGTGCTGGCCTGTTACAGATGCGCGCGAGCAGGCCTTTTAAAGATCACATGACGTTTTTCAATCGAGTCCATGCCGTTTCCTGCATTGCCGTGCAGGCTGGCGTGCCGGATGCTTTAGTTATTCCGACACATCGGTTTTCACCCCGCAGAGGCCCGTATGAAGAACGTCGAACAAATCCTCAAGACCAAGTCCCAACATCAGACCGTCTACACCATCGGCCCTGACGACTCGGTGCTCGACGCCCTGAAGCTGCTGGCGGAGAAGAACGTCGGTGCCTTGCCGGTGGTGGAAAACAACCAAGTGGTGGGGATCGTCAGTGAGCGCGACTACGCCCGCAAGCTGGTGCTCAAGGGGCGCTCATCGGCGGCGACGCCAGTGCGCGAGATCATGAGTGCGCCGGTGGTCACGGTCGAGCCCAGGCAGAGCCTGGAGTACTGCATGAACCTGATGACCGACCGGCACCTGCGCCACCTGCCAGTGGTGAGCAACGGCGAGTTGCTCGGCCTGCTGTCGATCGGCGACTTGGTCAAGGAAACCATCGCCGAACAGGCCAATCTCATCATGCAGTTGGAGCAGTACATCCGCGGTGATTGATACCCGCTGAGTGGCCGCACTCGTCCGTCCGGTTCTCAGGGCTGCTGTGCTCCCTCGCAGCGACTCCATGGCGCTTGGCTCCCAGACGCTAGTGGTATGCGCGCTCCAGCTCGTCCAACTGGTGGTCGAAGCTGCGCAGGCGCGCTGACCAGGTGTACACCAACACCTCAAGGTCCCGATTGAGCACCGCGGTATTGCCGCCATCGCGGCCCTGGGGGTCGCACAGGTCCAGCTGATAGCGCTCGCGCGCCATGGCCGTGGCTACGCTGGAAAGGTCGCGGGCGTTGGCCAACCAGCGGTGTTGATGGTCACGGATCTCGCGGTCCAGTTCCCGGCACTGACGCTTGAGCGCGTCCAGACTCTGCTCCAGGGGTGTGCCCTTGAGCTCACCCATGACCTCTTCGAAGGTCCGCCCTGAATGCCAGTAGCTACCCCAGAAATAGCGATCGAAAACCGTCTCGACCCGACGCAGGGCGACCTTGGTGTTCCAGATGGTCACCAACGTATGCCCCTGGATCACCTCGCGCTTGTTCAAGCGCAACTGTTGCCAGGCGCTCCAGGCCAGAGCGCAAAGCGCCACCGCCGCCGTGATGGCGGCGGCGGCATACATGAACTGCAGCGCGTGGTCCATGGAGTGGACGTGGCGGATGCCGTAGAAGTAACCGGCCGTCAGCGTGCCCAGGATCGTCACGGAGCACCAGAAGCCTGATGCGTAGGGATCTTTCATCGCGCTATCCCCTGTTGTTTTACCTGAGCATAGCAACGGCCAATTCACCCATCAGGTGCCGCTCGGCGCTTTATTTGCGGGGGCGACGCAAGGCCTCGTTGAGTTGATCGAACGGCACGGCCCAATCGGCATCCTCTATCACGCTCTCCTTGAGAAAGGCCCGCTGGGCCTCGGTCCAGAACGGCGCATCCACCAGTTTGATCTCGTTCTTGAGTGGTGAATGCGTGGTGATGAACTTGTCGATGCTCTCGGCATCGTCCGCCAGCCCCAGTTGCTTGAACAGTTCGGCGAATGGATGGTTCGGTGCTTCCATGGTGCCTCCTCGGGCCGGGCGGCCGTCCACGACGCCGGCCCGGCAGTGGGTTGATGATCATCAGCACAGTTCGCGCACTTCGGCGCGGGGAACCAGCTTGAGGTATTGCTCCATGCTCATGTGGATCAGGTGATCGTGATCCCCCGCCTCCAGATAGACATCACCCTGGCGGGTAAGGCTCGGGTCGAGCAGCATTTTTATGTCATAGGCATCGCCCAGGGCTGGCACAGCGCCGCGCTCGCAGTCGCCGAACAGACTCGGCAGGCCGCTTTCACGGGTCAGTTGCCAGGCGCCGGACATACGCACCTTGCTCATGTCCAGATGGCGGTTGGCCGGTAGCACGGCCATGATGTAGTTGCCATGCCGGTCATCGAGCATCACCGACTTGGCGACCCGCTCGGCAGGTACGCCGGCCGTGCGCGCCGATTCCAGGCTCGTGGCCGAGTGAGGATGGGGAATGATGTCGTAGTCGCAGTTGGCCTTGTCCAGGCGCTGCTGCAGGGTTTTGGCCATACGCATGATGCACCTCCGGTTTACCCCCATCTAGGAAGTTTAGGCCGAGGTCCGGCGGGTACGACTAAACTTCGGTGACAGGCCCGGACAAGGTGACGACAGGTGATCGCTCGCGGCTGGCGCTGGCTGCTGCTGATGCTCGTGCTCGGCATGGTTCCGAGTGGCTTTGCAGCGCCCGGTGCCAGCGTCTGGTTGCTGGATGTCGACGATGCCATCGGCCCAGCCACTGCCGACTACCTGGTACGCGGCCAGGAACAGGCACAGGCACAAAACGCGCAACTGGTGGTGATCCGCCTGGACACCCCGGGCGGGCTGGACAGCGCCATGCGCCAGATCATCAAGGCGATTCTCGCAAGCCCCGTGCCCGTGGCCAGCTTCGTCGCCCCCAGCGGGGCCCGGGCAGCCAGCGCCGGCACCTATATCCTCTATGCCAGCCACGTGGCCGCCATGGCGCCAAGCACCAATCTGGGCGCCGCCACGCCTGTGCAGATCGGGGCGGCACCGCCGGGCAAACCTGAGCCCAACGCGCTGCGCGAAGACGACACCCTGGCGCGCAAGCAGGTCAATGATGCCGCCGCGTACATTCGCGGTCTGGCCCTGCTGCGCGGGCGCAACGCCGAGTGGGCAGAGAAGGCCGTGCGCGAGGCGGTCAGCCTGTCGGCCAGCGAGGCGGTGCGCATCAAAGTCATCGACCAACTGGCCGATGACCTCCCGGACCTGTTGAAGCAACTGGACGGCAAGACCTTCATCGCTGCCGGCCAGCCGCGCCAGTTACACACCGCCGGCGCCGCCATCGTCGAACACCTGCCGGACTGGCGCACCCGACTGCTAGCAGTGATCACCAATCCCAGCGTGGCGCTCATCCTGATCATGATCGGGATCTATGGCTTGCTGTTCGAGTTCATGAACCCGGGCTCCGGCGTCGGCGGTGTGATCGGTGGCATCTGCCTGCTGCTGGCCCTGTACGCCATGCAGTTGCTGCCGGTGAGCTATGCGGGGGTAGCGCTGATCCTACTGGGCGTGACCTTCATGGTCGCCGAGGCGTTCTTGCCGAGCTTCGGTGTGGTCGGCTTCGGCGGCATCGTCGCGTTCGTGGTCGGCGCGGTGATTCTCATGGACACCGACGCGCCGGGCTTCGGCATTCCCCTGGGGCTGATCGTCGCCTTGGCGGCGGTCTCGGCACTGTTGCTCGGCGGCGTCTTGGGCATGGCCATCAAGGCCAGGCGCCGCGCCTTGGTCAGTGGCGATGCCGGGCTGGTGGGCAGCTTGGTCACGGTGACCCAGGTGGTGGCAGACAATCCGTTCTGCGGCTCTGTGCAGGCCCAGGGCGAACAATGGCAAGTCCAGTGCGCGACCCCACTGCAGCCTGGCCAACATGTGCGCGTGACGGCCCGCCATGGCGTGATGCTGGAGGTCAGTGCCACCGCGCCCTGCGCGCAAGGAGAGTGAAGATGTTCGTTCAATTCGGTTTTGGCGCCTTGCTGGCGGTCATCGGCCTGCTGTTGCTGTCGGCCCTGCGCATCCTGCGCGAGTACGAGCGGGGCGTGGTGTTCCAACTGGGGCGCTTCTGGCAGGTCAAAGGGCCGGGCTTGATCATCCTGATCCCGGGGATCCAGCAGATGGTGCGGGTCGATCTGCGCACCGTGGTACTCGACGTGCCGCCCCAGGACGTGATCACCCGCGACAACGTCTCGGTCAAGGTCAATGCCGTGTTGTACTTTCGCGTGCTCGACCCGCAGAAGGCGATCATCCAGGTGGAAGACTTTCTCAGCGCCACCAGCCAGCTGGCCCAGACCACCCTGCGCGCGGTACTCGGCAAGCATGAGCTGGACGAACTGCTGGCCGAGCGTGAGCAGCTCAACTTGGACATACGCCAAGTGCTCGACGCGCAGACCGATGCGTGGGGCATCAAGGTGGCCAACGTCGAGATCAAGCACGTTGACCTCAATGAATCGATGGTTCGGGCCATCGCCCGTCAGGCCGAAGCCGAGCGTGAACGGCGGGCCAAAGTGATCCACGCCGAAGGTGAACTGCAGGCCTCGGAGAAGCTGATGCAGGCGGCGCAGATGTTGAGCAAGGAGCCAGGGGCGATGCAGTTGCGCTACATGCAGACGCTGGGGGCGATTGCCGGGGACAAGAGCTCGACCATCGTGTTTCCGCTGCCGGTGGACTTGCTCAAGGGGTTGGTCGATAAGCCCCGTTGATCCTCACTGCAGCCCCCACCGGCTCGAAGCCAAGCCTGTGGGGGCTGCGAACGGTTCAGACCGGCGCGCGGCGCAAGGTCGCCAGAAACGCCGCCGCACCGATGAACAGGCCGGCAAACGTGCGGTTCATGCGCTTTTGCTGCTTGGGCGTGCGCAGCAACCGCAGTACGCGGGCCGCCAGGCCGGTGTAGCCGGCCATGACCAGCATGTCCACGGTGATCATGGTGGCGGTGATGGCCAGGTACTGGGGTACCAGCGGCGCATGCGGATTGATGAACTGCGGCAACACCGCGAGCATGAACACCAGTGCCTTGGGGTTGCTGACGTTGACCAGGAAACCGCGGAACACCAGGCTCATCGGCTTGCCGATAGGCCGCACGCCCGAGGTGTCATTCATGTCCATGGGCAAGGCGCGCCACTGTTTGTAGGCCAGGTACACAAGGTAAGCGACGCCGAACCATTTGATGAGCTGGAAGGCGGTGGCCGAGGCGGCAAGGATGGCGCCCACACCGGCGGCGATCACGGCGATCTGCACGATCAGGCCCAGTTGCAGGCCCAGGGCATTCCAGTAGCCACGCCAGAACCCGTACTGCAGCCCGCTGGACATCGAGGCGATGGCCCCGGCACCCGGCGACAGGCTGATTACCCAGCACGCGGCAAAGAAGGCCAACCAGGTTTCCATCGACATCGCACACCTCGCTCTGACATATGTTGCAAAACGTAAAGCTAAGGGGTTGGTGAAAAAATCACCAGCGATTTTTCGTGGCTTCTGTCATCCCCACGAAGACACCAACACGGTCCAACGCGTCAATCCGCTTCGACCGGCTCGCCCTTCGACACCGTAGCCACTTCGGTCCCACGCCACCGGCGCACGGCTTTCTGGAAGAACTGACTGTTCGGCACCTGCACCAGCGCCCCGCCCGCCTCGGGCGTTTCCATCAGCGTGGTGTACAACAGGTTGATGGCAATCACCCGGCCCTTGACCCCCGGCTTGTCGAGGGTGTCCACCAGCTCGACCACATCACCGATACGGAACGGTCCGACGGTGAAGATCAGCACCGCGCACAGCAGGTTGGAGAGCACGCTCCAGATGGCGAAGAACGCCACCGCCGCCACCGCGACAAAGCCTGACAGCGCCGTCCACAGCACCGTGGCCGAAACGCCCAGACGCTCGAGCACGAACAACAGCGCACTGCCCATGATCAGCCAGCGCAGACCGCCACGCACCGGCACCAGCAGCTCGGGTGGCAGCGGATAGCGGTTACCCAGCCGACTCAGCCCACGAGCGATCACACGCTGCAAGATGAACGCGGCGATCAGGATCAGCAGGATCTGCAGCCCAAGCCAGAACGCGTCCATCCATTGCCCTGGCAGCAGCGAGCGCAGTTCCTCCATCAGGACAACGCCTCCAGCTCGGCTTGCATGGCCTCGAGGGTTTCCAGCGCTTGCATCCAGGCTTCTTCCAGCTCGCCCTCGCGCTGCTTGAGCTTGGTCTGACGCGCCAACAAGTCACGCAGTTCGTCCTTGCGGGACGCCTCGTACAGACCACCATCGCCCAACGCCGTCTCGATCTCGGCCAATTGCCCATGCACTTGGTTCAGCTCGGCCTCGAGCTTCTCGGCGGCGCGCTTGTGCGGTGCCAGTTGCTGACGCAACGCGGCGGCGGCCTGACGCTGGGCCTTCTTGTCGGTCTTGTCCGGGTTGGCCGGGGCATTGCTGACCGGCGCACTGCGTTGGCGATAGTCGATCAACCACCGGCTGTAGTCGTCCAGGTCACCGTCGAAGGCTTCGACCTTGCCATCGGCCACCAGCAGGAAGTCGTTGGTGGTGCTCTTGAGCAGGTGACGGTCGTGGGAAACCACCACCACCGCGCCGCTGAACTCCTGCAGGGCCATGGTCAGGGCCAGGCGCATCTCCAAGTCCAGGTGGTTGGTCGGCTCATCGAGCAACAGCAGGTTCGGACGCTCCCAGGCGATCAACGCCAGGGCCAGGCGCGCCTTTTCGCCGCCGGAGAAGTTCACCACCGGCTCGTCGACGCGGTTGCCGTGGAAATCGAACCCACCGAGGAAGTCACGCAGGGTCTGCTCACGTTCGGCCGGCGCAATGCGCTGCAAGTGCAGTAGGGGGCTGGCCTTGTCGTCCAGGGAGTCGAGCTGGTGCTGGGCGAAGTAGCCCACCGCCAGGTTCTCACCCCGCACCAGGCGCCCGGCGATGGGTTCGAGCTCACCAGCGAGGTTCTTGATCAGGGTCGACTTGCCGGCGCCGTTAGGGCCCAGCAGGCCGATGCGTGCACCGGGCGCCAGCTGCAGCTTGACCTTCTCCAGGATGGCCTTGTCGCCATAGCCCAGACGGCCTTCGGAAAGGTCCAGCAGCGGGTTGGAGATTTTCTCCGACTCGCGGAAAACGAAGTCGAACGGCGAGTCCACATGGGCGGCAGACAGCTCCTCCATGCGCTCCAGGGCCTTGATCCGGCTCTGCGCCTGACGGGCCTTGGTGGCCTGGGCGCGGAAGCGCGCGATGTACTTTTCCATGTGCGCGCGGCGGGCCTGCTGCTTCTCATAGGCCTGTTGCTGCTGTGCCAGACGCTCGGCACGGGTGCGTTCGAAGGCGCTGTAGCCACCTTTGTAGAGGTTGAGCTTGCGCTGCTCGACATGCAGCACATGGTCGACCACCGCATCCAGGAAGTCGCGGTCGTGGGAAATCAGCAGCAGCGTGCCGGGATAGCCCTTGAGCCAGTCCTCCAGCCAGAGGATTGCGTCCAGGTCCAAGTGGTTGGTGGGCTCGTCGAGCAGCAGCAGATCGGATGGACACATCAGGGCCTGTGCCAGGTTCAGGCGCATCCGCCAACCGCCGGAGAAGTCGCCGACGCGTCGGTCCATCTGCTCGGTGGTGAAGCCCAGACCTGCCAGCAGCTTACGCGCGCGGGCATCGGCGGTGTAACCGTCGGCGCTGTCGAGCTCACTGTGCAGACGCGCTACGGCGGTGCCATCGTGGGCTGCCTCGGCGACAGCCAGGTCAGCCTGGATCTTGCGCAGGCGTACGTCGCCGTCGAGCACATAGTCCACCGCCAGGCGATCGAGGGTGTCGACCTCCTGGCGCATGTGGGCGATGCGCCAATCGCCAGGCAGTTGGCAGTCGCCTGCATCGGGCGATAGCTCACCGCGCAGCAAGGCGAACAGGCTGGATTTTCCGGCACCGTTGGCGCCGATCAGGCCGGCCTTGTGACCGGCGTGCAGGGTCATCTCGGCGCCTTCTAGCAAGCGCTGCGGACCACGCTGTAAAGTGAGATTCGATAGTCTGATCATGATGGTCGCGGAGTCTATCAGCTTCCCTTCTGGGCACACAGGCCACCTTGACCACTGGCGAGTCCGAACATGCAGAACGAATTGTGGAATCACGCCTTGGCGCTGTATCGCCAGCCCGGGGTCGAAGCGGCCTGCCTTGCACTGCAAGGGGCAGGCGCGGATGTCTGTCTGCTGCTTTGCGGGACTTGGCTACAGGCCCGCCGTGTCGCACCCGATGCGATGCGCGCGGCTGCGCTACAAGCCATTGCCGGCCCATGGCAGCAACAGGTCATAGCTCCCCTGCGCGTGCTGCGCCAACAATGGCGCGAAGCGGCGCAAGGCGATGCGCAGTTGGCGTCGCTGCGCGAGCAGGTGAAGGGATTGGAGCTGGAAGCGGAGCGCACGTTGCTGGCGCGTTTGCAGGCGTGTGCGGGGCAATGGCCTGCGGACCCGAGCGGCCCGCCAGGCGATTGGCTGCAATGGCTGGTGCCCGAGCAAGCCCGTGGCCACGACGCGCTGAATCAGCTGCGCGCCGTGGCCAATGGGCGTCAGGAGGCCGACGGCGCCGACTGAGCCGGGGTGCTGGCCGGTGCTGGCGACGCGGCGGCAGGCGCTGCCGAGTTGGTCGCTGGCGCAGGGCTGCTGGTCACCGGTGCGGCAGGCTTGGCTTCTGCTGGCTTGCTGGCGGCAGGCTTGGCCGCAGCTGGTTTGGCCGGGGCCTTACGCGCAGCAGGCTTGGCAGCCGTGGTCTTGGTTGCGGCTGGTTTGGCGGTAGTCGCCCTGGCTGCGGCGGGCTTGGCTGCAGGCTTGGCGACGGCAGGTTTGGCGGCAGTCGGCTTAGCGGCGGCTTTGGCAGCGGGCTTGGCGGCGGCGGTCTTGGTCGTAGCCGGCTTGGCGGTGGCCTTGGCAGCGGCAGGTTTTGCGGCAGGTTTTGCAGCCGCGGTACGGGCGGCAGCCGGCTTGGCGGCGGCTTTGGCTGGGGCCTTGGCCGCAGGCTTGGCAGCGGCTTTCGCCGGGGCCTTGGCCGCAGTCTTGGCAGCGGCTTTCGCCGGGGCCTTGGCCGCAGGCTTGGCAGCGGCTTTCACCGGCGCCTTGGCAGCGGGCTTGGCGGCTGCGGTCTTGGCAGCGGCGGTTTTGGCGGTGGGTTTTGCGGCTGGTTTTGCAGTCGCCTTGGCAGCCGGACGGGCAACGGCTTTAGTCACTGCCGGCTTGGCAGGTGCCTTAGCGGCCGACGCGCGCTGGTCGAGCGCCTTGCTGGCAGCCTCGCGCACTTTGCCAACACCCTGCGCAAGTTTCAGGCTTTCCTGAGCGTCACGTTTAAGTTGTTGAATATAAGTGCGAGTCTGCGCCTGACGCTCCTTGAGCGAGTCGAGCAACTCCTCAAGTTCAGCGGACACTTTATGTGCCTTGTTCTGAGCCTTGGCTTTACCGGCCTTGGCGGCGTCCTGCAACTTCAGGCGTGCGTTGTGCAGTTTTTCCTGGGCTTTGCCGCGCTGTTTTTCCAACTTGGCCAGCAGTTTCTCGGCATCCGCCAGCGCTTGCGAGCAGGCATCTTCCAAATGTTCGAGCAGACTACCCGAAAGTTGCTGGAGCAGGTGCAACGGCGTACTGACTGGCTTCTTCTTGGCCGACATGGTTTACCTCCTGGCTGACGAGATTGCGGCTCATACTATGCTTCTGCTGCTACCGCCGCTAGGGCATGTGGACAGTATTATGAACGCCGCGTTGCATGCCTGGGCAAAGTTGTCATCTTGCAGCTCGGTGCAAGTGTAGTTGCCCAATAAAGTGTTGCTGATATTTACACATCTTTGGCCAACAAGGCTGGCATACTTTGCGCTCATCGCAGCAGGAGTTGACCGTGCCTCGTTATCTTATTCTCGGCCTGTGCCTGACAGCGCCTTTGGCCTGGGCCAACCCTGAAGCATCCCCCTCCAACCACGACCTGGCGTACAGCCTTGGCGCCAGCCTGGGTGAACGCCTGCGTGACGAAGTGCCCGGCCTTGAGCTCGACGCTTTGGTCGAGGGCCTGCGCCAGGCCTACCAGGGCAAGCCACTGAAGCTCGACAAGCCGCGCATGCAAGCCATTCTCCAGCAACACGAAGAACAAGCCAGCGCGGCCGCCGAACAGGCCCAGATTGATAAAAGCCTGGCAGCGGAGAAACGCTTCCTGGCCAACGAGCGGGCGCGGGCCGGTGTCCACGAGCTGCCAGAAGGCATTCTTTACAGCGAGCTGGCAAGCGGTACGGGCAACTCACCCAAAGCCGGTGGCAAGGTCCAGGTACGCTACGTAGGAAAGCTGCCGGACGGCTCGGTGTTCGACCAGAACCAGCAGCCCCAATGGTTCAACCTGGACTCGGTGATCGAAGGCTGGCAAGTGGCATTGCCGCACATGAAGGCAGGGGCGAAGTGGCGCCTGGTGATCCCGTCGGCACAAGCCTATGGAGCCGAAGGTGCGGGCGACCTGATCGCGCCCTACACCCCCTTGGTCTTTGAAATCGAACTGCTGGCGGTGGCCGACTGACGCCTGCCCTCAGGCCTGCACCGCGCCCTCTTCCTTGTGCGCGTTGTGCAGTACCTCGATCAGGCAGTCCTCGAGTTCGAAGCGCTCGTGCAACAGGCTGCCGAGTTCGCCCAATTTCTTGGAGAAGCGCTCGGGGTCCTTGCACTCGCCCTTTTCGCAATGGTCGTTAAAGGCCAGTGCAATCTGGGTGATGTCGTTGATTCGCGGGTTGATCTGCTCGGCGAGCTGCAGCGCACCCTCGTCACCGAACGCCTTGGCCTCGGTGACCAGTTGCTCACTCACTTCGAAATGCCACGCCGAAACGTAGTCGACGAGCACCGCGCAAAAATCACGGTTTTTGTCTTTGTCGGCGAAGGCCGGTTTGGCGTCGCGCAAGGCGCGAAAGGCCTGGACCAGCTCCGCTCGTTCCTGGAGCCAACGGTCGATCAGCTTGTGAACCCCACCCCAGCGTTCCTGAGCGTTCTGACAACTATCGAGCATGGCGATCTCTTCCCTTCTGGGTAGATGCCGCTGCACCTCGTGCGCTAATACCGCGGCACAAAGGTGACATCAGCAGGACGGCATCGAGCAGTTGTGTTTTCGGTAAGCGTGCTGCGAGATTATTCCCGCACGTGCTGGGCTTCAAGGTACGCAGTGGACAAAGTTCATACAAGCGTTTAATACCCTGGCAGGACACCGCTGGTCGTGCGATCCCATGACATTTGTCGTGGATCAACCTTTGCCGAGTTGGCGCATGCGGTAGCCCAGCAACCAGCTCAGCGGAAGGGCCGACAAAGACAGGAACGCCAGCAGACTCCACTCGGGCAAGGTCAGGTCAACGAAGCTCCAGGTCAGCGAGGTGCAGTCGGGGCCACCCAGTACCAGCATCTTCAACGCCTGCTCCCACGACTGCTCCAGCATCCACGCGAACGGCATCTGGCAGGCATCGACCGTCAGCCCCGCCCCTTGCAACCAGACATGCCTGGATGCCAGCAGCGCCCCACTCAACGAACAACCCAGCGCCAGCACCGCATAGTTGCGCTTGCCGACCATGCCCGGCGAATGCAACACCGCACACATACACACCCATGCGTACAACCCAAGCAGCAATCGCTGACTGAAACACAGGGAGCACGGCACCAGGCCAAGGGTGTTTTCGAGACAGAACGAGGCAAGCAGGACCGCCGCCGAGGCGAAACCGCCAATCAGAAAAAAGGTGCGCAAGCGGGCCGGCAGCATGAGCGAGAAGGTCCCGGATCAAAATGAAGTAGCCCGGAACGGTAGTGGAAAGAGGCGCTTTGTTTCAAGGCGCTACAGGAGAGACAACTCCCTGATTGAAAAAGGAAAGTCTGCAACTTCGAGTAGGAGATTTCCGAAGAGAGTTAGCGTAAATGCCGCCAACCTAACAGGAGAAGTTACAGCGCCAGGTACCCACGGCTCGGCGTGGGTACCTGGTTCGGTCAGGCTCGCACGCCCTCGGGCAGTGGCAAAGCCAAGAGTCGCTCGTCCAGCAGGCCCAGCCCCTCCTGGAATAACTGATTACTGCGTTCGGTCTCACCCAGCCCGGCCAACAGCCGGGCCAGCTCAGCACAGGCTTCCGGATTGCGCTCCATACGCAGGCTGCTTTCGAGGTAGTCCCGGGCCTTGCCCCACAGTCGGTTCTGCAGGCTCAGACGGCCCAGGGTGAGCAGCAGGCTTGGGTCCTGCGGGTGGTCCTTGAGCCAGCCTTCGGCCGTTTGCAGCTGTCGGGCCGGATCGTCGCCGCGCACCAGCCCATACAGACGGGCCAGGTGGCTTTCGTATTGACGCTTGAGCGCCGTGCGCAGCACCTGTTCGGCTTCGCCCTGGGCACCGAGCTGGCGCAGCTGCTCAGCGTAGGCCGATACCAATTGCGCCTCCTGGCGCTGCGCCGCCGTAAGCTGTTGCCAGGCCCGCTCCAAGGCTTGGCGGGCAGCTTGGGCATCTTCGCCGCGGGTCGCCGCCAGGCCGAGGTTCTGACCCCAGGCGCGTTGCTCCAGCTCGGCGAGTTCCTTGGCCGGCAGCACTTTGCCTTTGCGCAGCTCCGGCAGCAGACGGATCAACGCCGACCAGTCACCTTGCTCCAGATGCAGGCGGTACAACAGGCGCAGCACCTGGTTGTTGTGAGGGTGACGCTCCTGCATGGCCAGCAGGGTTTCATGGGCACCGCCAATGTCGCCGCGATCCATCTGCAATTGCGCATGAGTCAGGGCGATGGCCAACTCGGCCTGGGGCTGACGCTCCAGGGCGCGCTCGAGCAGACTGTCGCTGTCTTCGACACGCCCCAGCTCATTGGCGGCTCGGGCCGCGCCAAGGTAGTAAAGCAATGGCTGGCGCTCGGCCTCGGCAGCGCGGTGCAGGTGGCGCTGGGCACTCGCCCAACGGCCTTCGGCAAGGTCCAGTTGCCCCTGCTCGATAGCGATGCGTGTACGACGGCTGCGGTTGCGCCGCGACCAGGGGTTGACCACACCGCTCGAAGTCAGCACCAGACCGATCAAGTAACGCACCAGCCAGAGCACCACGACAATGCCGACCAGCGCTGCCAAGGCCGCCCACAGTCCGGACTGGTAGCGGAACCCACCGTAGGCGACCAATACATAGCCACTGTGCTTGGCGACTGCGATGCCCAGTGCCGCGGCTATCACGATCGCCAGCACCGCCAGCAGGTAGACGCGCTTCATGGCTTGCCCCCTTCGGCTTCCGCTGGCAGGTGGCGACGCTGGATGTACGCCTGCACCGCGGCCAGGCTCTCGGACAGGTCAGGAGTGACCACCGAGACCGGCTGTTCGGCCAGTTCGTTGAGGCTGGCGAGCATGGCCTTGCTCTGCGGGTTGTCGGCGTTGAAATTGGCCAGCAATACGCTGCGGGCATCGTCCAAGGCCTGTGTATAGACCTTCGCTTGGCCGTTGAGCGCCGCCCATTGTGCCTGCTCGATGGTCAGACTCAGCGCCAGACGCAGCTGGTTGAGCGATTGTCCGGACAACAGCGGCCGCACGTTCTCGTCGGCGTTGAACTCGATCTGGAAGTACTTGGAAATCTCCGCCCACCATTGGGAGAGGCGGCTGGCGCCATCGCCATCGGCCGTCAGGGCGCCCAGGGCATCGGCCTTGGTTTCGAACTCAGGCGATTGTGCACTGAGCTGCTGGACCAGCTCGCGCTGGGCTGCCAGCTTGAGGAACAGACCGGTGCGGTCCGGCTGCTCGGTGCTGTTCAGGGTGGCCAGGCTGCGCGCCAGTTGTTCTCGGGCAGCGAATGCCCCAGGGTCGCTTTGCTCGCGAAGAATCTCGTCCGCCCCTTCGACCAGGGCCTTGGCGCTGGCGATGTCCTGCAGCGCAGAAAGACGCAGTGTCGCCAGGCGCAGCAGGTGCTCGGCCTCGGCCAGGCGCCATTCCTTGCGGCTCTCGCCCAGAATGGTTTCCAGACGCTGGTTGAGGCGTTGCTGGTCGCCCTGCAACTGTGCCACCAGGCGACGGCGGTCCTCCAGCTCGCTGGCCGCCGGCAGGGTGGCCAGTTGCGCGCTGATCTGCTGCTCGCGTTGTTGCAACGCCTCGGTGCGCTCGTTCAGGGCCTGCAGATGCTGGCCCTGGCCCTGCTCGCTGCCTTGCAGCTGACGGACCTGCCAGACACCCCAGCCACCGACGGCGACCCCTGCCGCGCCGAGCAGCAGGGCCAACAGTGCCAGGCCGTTGCCAGAGCGCTTGGCAGGCGTGGCGGAGGTGGATTCCGGCGTATCGGACGCCGTGGGTTGTTCGTTGTTGGACAAGACAGTTTCGCTCACGTATCCATCCTTTGCATGGGGGCGCGTCGCATTGAGCTTAGCGCCTTAGTCGGCAGGTGCAGTAGTTCGCTGCACGGCTGCCATCAAGGCCGCGGCATTGGCGCCACGGCAATCCACTATCTGTTGGGCGCCCAACGCCCTGGCTTGTTCGGCTACCCGCGGGCTCGGCACGAACAATGGCAGGCGCGCCAGGCGTGGCCAGTCGGCCCCCGCCAGCTGCAGCAGGTGCTCCAGCCCCTGCCCACTGCTGACCACCAGGCCATTCAGGCGTTCCGCCTCGATGCGGCGCAGCAGGGTGCCAGCCGGATACACCGGCAGGTTGCGTCGATACAGTTCCAGATAATCGACACTAGCACCTTGCTCTGCGAGACGCCCGGCCAGCAGTTCGCGACCTCCGACGCCCCTCGCGATCAAAACGCGAGGGGTGGCGGCCCGGTTCATAGCCTCGCGCAGGTGCGGTAGCGCGAGCAAGGCCTCGCTGTCGTCACCTTGCGCCGAAAAGTCAACTTTCAAGCCCTGCGCCTGCAGCACTTGCGCCGTGGCCGCCCCCACAGTGAACCAACCTTCTCGCGGCGGCTGCAGGCCGGCCTGGCCCAACTGCTCGAGTAACAGGCGCGCGGCTGGCTTGCTGACCACGATGATCACCTGGTAACCGTGCAAGTCCGCCAGGTATTGGCGCTGCCCGGCCTGCAGCGCCACCGGTTCGATGGCCAGCAAAGGCAGGCTGCTGCTGGCGATCCCTGCCTGCGCGAGGCTTTGCGCCAGCGCCTGGCACTCCTCTTCGGGGCGGGTCAGCAGCAGGCGCCAAGGGCTCACGGGTGCCCAGCCTCGCCGTAGACCTCCTTGAGGATGGCCTCGGCCCCCTGGCCAAGCAGATCTTCAGCGACCTGCACACCCAAAGCCTCGGCCTGGCCACGCGGGCCGCGGGCTTCGGCCACCAGCAACGTGCCGCCGCTGGGCTGGCCGACCAGGCCACGCAGCCACAGTTGCTCGCCTTCAAGTACCGCGTAGCAGGCGATCGGCACCTGGCAACCGCCGTTCAGGCGTTTGTTCAGCGCCCGCTCGGCCACCACGCGATCGGCGGTGTCGGTGTGATGAAGCGGCGCCAGCAAGGCGTGGATCGCCTGGTCCGCACTGCGGCATTCGATGCCCACCGCGCCCTGGCCACCGGCGGGCAGGCTCTCGTCGACGCTGATGGTGGAACTGATGCGGTCTTCGAAACCAAGGCGGATCAAGCCAGCCGCGGCGAGGATGATGGCGTCGTACTCGCCAGCATCGAGCTTGGCCAGGCGGGTATTGACGTTGCCGCGCAGGAAGCGGATCTGCAGGTCCGGGCGTCGCGCGAGCAACTGAGCCTGGCGGCGCAGGCTGGAGGTACCGACGATACTGCCGGCCGGCAGCGCATCGAGGCTGGCGAAGGTATTGGATACGAACGCATCGCGTGGATCTTCGCGCTCGCAGATGCAGTACAGGCCCAAGCCTTCAGGGAAGTCCATGGGCACGTCCTTCATCGAATGCACGGCGATATCGGCCTCGTGCTCGAGCAGGGCGGTTTCCAGTTCCTTGACGAACAGGCCCTTGCCGCCGATCTTCGACAATGGCGAGTCGAGCAGCTTGTCACCGCGGCTGACCATGGGCACCAGGGTCACGACCAGGCCAGGATGGGCCTCTTCCAGGCGGGCTTTGACATATTCGGCCTGCCACAGGGCCAGGGCACTTTTACGGGTGGCAATGCGGATTTCACGAGTGGACATGGAACGCCCCGATCCAGGAGAAATGCCGCCGATGATAACAGCTCCGCCAGCGCACCTAGCAGATTCAGGTCATCACCCGGCCTTCCCTGGCCGACATCCGCCGGTTCAGAGCGTCTGCATCATCTTGCGCACACCCGCCACGTGGCGGCGACTGACTGTCAGCGCATCGCCGTCGAGCCCTTTGAGGAACAGCTGGAAGTGCCCAAGCGGCGTGCGTTGCAGGCGTTCGATACGCTCCCGGGCGACCAGGGCGTTGCGGTGGATGCGCACGAAGCGCTCGCCGAACTCGTCCTCCAGGGCTTTGAGCGGCTCGTCCAGCAAGACCTCCCCGGCCTCGTGGCGCAAGGTCACGTACTTGTGGTCGGCAATGAAATAGATCACCTGGGGCAAGGGAATCAGCTCGATACCCTTGCGGGTCCGCGCACTGATATGACTGCGCGGGCCGCCGCCTTCATTGGCCGGGCGGGTGAGCGCGGCGAGCTGGGCGCGGTTGGGTTTGTCGGCCTTGCGCAAGGCTTCGCGCAGGGCCTGAGGCTGGATGGGTTTGGTCACATGGCTGAGGGTGCTTTCCCGGAAAGCCTGGCTTCCGTACTCGTCGTCACCGGTACAGAACACCACCGCCGGTGGCGCTTCGCGCTCGCACAGCCGGGCGGCCACCTGAAGGCCATCCAGACCAGGCATGCCGATGTCCAACAGCACCACATCAGGCTTGAGGCTGTCGATCAAGGCCAGGGCCTCCTCGCCGTTGGTGGCACTGGGCTCCAGCACGGTGTAGCCCTCCAGCTCGCCAAGCATCCGGGTCAGGCGTTCACGGGCCAGGGGTTCGTCATCAACGATCAGGACATTCATAATTACGCTGGATTCCTGAGTGAGTCTCGCATGGGTATAGCGTAGACAAGGTGTAGGGCGACCGACACGCGGTCACGCTCTAGACCGATGCGACGGCCAAAGATTCACTGGCCCGGCAGATTCGCCGCCAGTCCTCTGTCCAACTGTAGACGGTCCGTGGAACACTGCCGTTCAATCGTTGAATATCCCCACACACCGATTCACCCTGGGCTTTGCGAGATTTCTCTCGACCAGCGCCCTGCGGCGCGCGCTCCAACCCTGTTATGATCGGCGCCACTTTTTCGTTCACGCCTTCAACGAGTGAATCCATGAGCACCGACAAGACCAATCAGTCCTGGGGCGGCCGCTTCAGTGAGCCCGTCGACGCCTTCGTCGCCCGTTTCACCGCCTCGGTCGATTTCGACAAGCGCCTCTACCGCCACGACATCATGGGTTCGATCGCCCACGCCACCATGCTGGCGCAGGTCGGCGTACTCACCGACGCCGAGCGCGATGCCATCATCGACGGCCTGAAGACCATCCAGGGCGAGATCGAAGCGGGCAGCTTCGACTGGCGCGTCGACCTGGAAGACGTGCACATGAACATCGAGGCCCGCCTGACCGACCGCATCGGCATCACCGGCAAGAAGCTGCACACTGGCCGCAGCCGCAACGACCAGGTGGCTACCGACATCCGCCTGTGGCTGCGCGACGAGATCGACCTGATCCTGGCCGAGATCACCCGCCTGCAGCAGGGCCTGCTGGAGCAGGCCGAGCGCGAAGCCGAGACCATCATGCCCGGCTTCACCCACTTGCAGACCGCGCAGCCGGTGACTTTCGGTCATCACCTGCTGGCCTGGTTCGAGATGCTCAGCCGCGACTACGAGCGCCTGGTCGACTGCCGCAAGCGCACCAACCGTATGCCGCTGGGCAGCGCCGCGCTGGCCGGCACCACCTACCCGATCGACCGTGAGCTGACCTGCAAGCTGCTGGGCTTCGAGGCCGTCGCCGGCAATTCGCTGGATGGCGTCTCGGACCGCGACTTCGCCATCGAATTCTGCGCCGCGGCGAGCCTGGCGATGATGCACCTGTCGCGCTTCTCCGAAGAGCTGGTGCTGTGGACCAGCGCGCAGTTCCAGTTCATCGACCTGCCCGACCGCTTCTGCACCGGCAGCTCCATCATGCCGCAAAAGAAGAACCCGGACGTCCCGGAGCTGGTGCGTGGCAAGAGCGGCCGCGTGTTCGGCGCCCTGACCGGCCTGCTGACCCTGATGAAAGGCCAGCCGCTGGCCTACAACAAGGACAACCAGGAAGACAAGGAGCCCCTGTTCGACGCCGCCGATACCCTGCGCGACTCCCTGCGCGCCTTCGCCGACATGATTCCTGCGATCAAGCCCAAGCACGCCATCATGCGTGAAGCGGCCCTGCGCGGCTTCTCCACTGCCACGGACCTCGCCGATTACCTGGTCCGTCGTGGCCTGCCGTTCCGTGACTGCCACGAGATCGTCGGTCACGCGGTGAAGTATGGCGTCGACACCGGCAAGGATCTGGCCGAGATGAGCCTGGACGAACTGCGCCAGTTCAGCGATCAAATCGAGCAGGATGTCTTCGCCGTGCTGACCCTGGAAGGCTCGGTCAATGCGCGCAACCACATTGGCGGCACCGCACCGGCCCAAGTACGTGCAGCCGTGGCCCGCGGCAAGGCACTGCTGGCTTCGCGTTAAGCCGCTTCGCGAGGGTTTGCCCTCAGTCGCGGCAGTTCGGCGCCTCGATGAACTCACGCCCCCAGCGTTTTAGTGATTTCAGTGGGAGCGGGTTCATCGAGGTGCCGAACCGCCGCGAACACCGGCAAAGCCGGTGCCTTGCAGCACGATGGGTGATGAACCCGCTCCTCTTGGCCGCATACGGCCGCTACTTCTCTCAGCGCTTGCTGCGAACCATCTCCAGGAAAGCCGGCATCGCCGCCTCCTTGTCCGCCACGATCTTCGCCATGTGCGGGTTCGCCCCCAGCACCTCCAGCAATGCCTTGGCCTCGGGGAATTCGGCCAGGAAATCGACGTTCAGCACCTTCTTGCCCACTGCGCAGGCCAGGTCCACCGAGAAGCAGAACATCAGATCGGCCAGCGTCAACGTTTCGCCTGCCACGTAAGGGGCAAACTTGCCGTTGCGCTTGAGCGTGGCAAAACCGGCCAGCAGCTCGGTGCGGGCGCGCTCCTTGATCAGCGGCTCGACGGCCATACCGAAGAAAGCCTCGGAATAACAGGTCCGCGCCGGAAGCTCGATATACAGTTCGATTTCCTTGACCAGCTCCCGCACCTTGGCCTGTGCGAAGGCATCTGCCGGCAACAGCGGCTTACCGCTCTGGGTCTGCTCGATGTAATCGAGGATCACTGTGGTTTCGCTGAGAAAACCGTGCTCGGTCTCGAGCACCGGTACCTTGCCGCGGGGACTGATCGCCAGGGCTTGCGGGGTCTGATTGGGAACGAACAGCACCTCTTCGAATGGCAGGCCTTTCTCCAGCAAGGCCAGTTTGACCATGTTGTAGTAGTTGCTGACCGCGAATCCGTGAAGCTTGAGCATTGTTACAGCCTCCAGGCCGTGTGGGGATGGCCCGGCTTTTATAGACTCATCCCCAGGCTCTGACCAGCATCATCGACCCTATCGATGGCCAGGCATGGCCCGCGCAAGCATGGCAAACTGTGCATCCCACTCCAGGAGCACTGCCATGAGCGAGCCCAGCGACATCGACAACAACGAAGAGGAAGCCTTCGTAGAGGCAACCCTGACCCAGGCCATCGAGAACCAGATCGAAAGCGGCGAGCCGCCGGCAGCCAAGGCCACATTCAACAAACTGACCCTGGTCGGCTACGAACGCGAGGACATCCTCAACCTCATGGCCCATGTCCTGGCCATCGAGATCGACGCCATGCTCGACGAGGACCGCCCCTTCAATGGCGAGTGGTACGAGAACGCCTTGCGCGCCTTGCCCGAGCTGCCACCTGAAGCAGATCAAGGCGACGACGACGAAGCCTGACTACACTCCAGGATCAGGCACCGATCACGGTGCCTCCGTCCTTGTCTGGAAGTCAGGAGTCCCCATGTCCTTTACCCCCGAACTGATCGCTGAACTGGAAGTCCTCGCCCTGTTCAACCTGGATTCCCACCAGGAAGGCATCAAGGTCCACAGCAACGCTGCCCCTGCCCTGGTGGCCGCAGCCCGCCGCCTGTACGACAAGCAACTCACCGACCAGCCCGATGGTGGCTACCTGACCAGCCTGGGGCTGGATGCCGCCCAGAGCGTTCAGCAAGTGCTGACCATCCTCAAGGCCGCGCAGCCAGCCTGAGTCTTTCGCCGCCGTTACGTACAGCCCAATCCGCCCGACATGTCTGTCGGGACGGGTTTGGTTGTGAATGCGGCCTGCAATGACGGGGAAATGACGCCAAAAAACCCGTTTTTTTGCTTATCCGACCCCATCACTCAGGCTAAACTCGCCGGTGCTTCCCCTGGCCGTGTCCTTGAGTGTGCAATGAACAGCCCCCACGAAATCCGCCCCGACCTCGAGCAAGGCATCGACCGCAAGGAACTGGCGAAACTGCGTGCGCGCTTTCTGCACCTGAACCAAGGCCGCCTGGAGCGTGCGCGGGAAGGGCTCTCCACCCGCCAGCAACAGGTGCTGACCGCACTGCCCCTGCTGTTTCACGTCAACCACCCCGTGCTCCCAGGTTATGTCTCGGGCACGACGCCAGCGGGTGTCTCGGGCTTCGAGCCTGGCCCCGATCTGCTGGCCGAAGCCCAGCGCCTGGCCCGCTCCTTCACCTACAAACCCCGCCACGGCACGGCGCCGCAGCCGATCCACGGGCTTTTTCTGATGGGCAGCCTGGGCACGCTGGCCCAGGCCGAGCAGAGCGACATGGACCTGTGGGTATGTCACGCCCCAGGGTTACAGGAAGACGAACTGGCCGAACTGCGGCGTAAATGCCAGCTTCTGGAAACCTGGGCCGCCAGCCAGGGCGCCGAGGCGCATTTCTTCCTCATCGAGCCCCAGGGGTTCGTCCAGGGCGAGCGCAATGGAGAGCTCAGCTCCGACGACTGCGGGACTACCCAGCATTACCTGCTGCTCGATGAGTTCTACCGCACCGCGATCTGGCTGGCCGGGCGCACACCACTGTGGTGGCTGGTGCCCGTGTACGAGGAACACAACTACCGGGCCTACACCCAGACCCTGCTGTCCAAACGGTTCATCCGCGCCGAGGACGACCTGGACCTCGGTCACCTGGCGCATATCCCGCCCGGAGAATTCGTCGGCGCCGGCTTGTGGCAGTTGTTCAAGGGGATCGACTCGCCCTACAAGTCATTGCTCAAACTGTTGCTCACCGAGGTCTATGCCAGCGAACACCCCGATGTGCGCTGCCTGAGCCTGGAATACAAGCAGGCGGTGTTCGCCAACCAGCTGGACCTCGACGCGCTGGACCCCTACGTGATGGTCTACCGGCGCATCGAGCAGTACCTGCAACAACGGGGTGAGTCCACCCGCCTGGAGCTGGTACGTCGTAGCCTGTACCTGAAAGTGAACAAGAAACTCAGCGAGCTCGGCCGCTCCCGCGCCAGCGGCTGGCAACGCCAGTTGCTCGCGCGTCTGACCAATGAGTGGGGCTGGGACGAACGCCAACTGGCCATGCTCGATACCCGTAGCCAATGGAAGGTACGCCAGGTAGCCGCGGAACGCCGTGAGCTGGTAGCCGAGCTCAACCACAGCTATCGCTTCCTCACCCAGTTCGCCCGCGACCAGAGCGCCAGCAGTCGTGCCGACCAACGCGACCTCAATGTGCTGGGTCGACGGCTATATGCGGCCTTCGAGCGCCGGGCCGGCAAGATCGAGGTGATCAACCCGGGTATCGCGCCGGACCTGGCCGAAGACACCCTGACCCTGGTCCAGTCGCCCAACCGCAAGGAGCCGGGCACCACCCATTGGGGCCTGTACAACGGCAACCTGGGCGTACACGAATGGGAGCACTTCAGCCCACTCAAGCGTTGCCGCGAGCTGCTAGAGCTGCTCACCTGGGCCCATCGCAATGGCGTGATCGACAACACCACGCGCCTGGCCTTGCACCCCGGCGACAGCGACCTGACCGACTTTGAGCTGTTCAATCTGCTGGGCAGCTTGCAACAGAGCATCCCGCTGCCACTGGGGACGGTCAGCGAAGTCCGCCTGCTGCAACCGAGCGTGGCCGATGAGGTCCTGCTGCTGGTCAACGTCGGCGTCGATCCGCTGCGTCATCATCGCGATCTGAACATCCTGATGACCACCGAACGCACCGACTCGCTGAGCTACGCCGGGGTGCGCGAAAACCTCGTCCTGACGCTCGATCAGGTCACCCTCAACAGTTGGAACGAGGTGCTGGTCCAGCGCTACGACGGCGAACACGCGCTGGTGCGCTGCCTGCGCGACTTCCTCAACAGCCTCGGCCAGCGCAATCAACGCCCCCGGCTACGGGTGCGCTGCTTCTGTCGCAATCGCGCCCAGGCCATCGCCCTGCGGGTCGAGGAAATCTTCGACACCGCTCAATTGCTGCTCGAGCAGAGGCTCAACCATCGCTACCTGCTGCAGGTGGCGCAGCACACCCACGTACTGGAACTGCAACCTGGACAAGTCACCCTGACCACCCTGCCCGATCATGACGCGGTACTGGGTTGTCTGGGCGAGGAGCGCGGCCAGTACAGCCCTCTGCACCTGGATGCCAACGCCTTGCAGGACCATGACCTGCCGCTGGTGCTGGAACAGGGCCGCCGCGATTGCCTGCAGGTGTTCTATCGCCTGCTGGAGGGGTGGGCCGACCTGTACGTGCTGGATGAATACAACGCCCTGTGGCATCAACGCCTACCGTTGCAGGACGAGGCACACTTGTTGCTGCCGCTGCAACGCTTCCTGCGCTCGGTCGTGGTGCGACACGATGCGCAGCTGCCGCTGGACAGCCTGCAGCAGGCGTCGCTGGAAATCCTTTACTACCAGTTGCTGCCATCAGGCCCTGGCAAGGCGCGCAGCCTCGAGCCACGGCCGTCACCGCGCGAAGGCATCGGCCAGCCCTACTACGAGGTTCAGGCGATCCTGCAGGCCGGGGCGGCAGACGAGATGCACATCACGCTCTATTGCAACCAACAGGAGTTCTCCGAGCTGGAGCATGGCGACCAGCTGTACGCCGTGGTCGCTCGGCAGATCCTGGGGCAACGCCGTGGCGCGGGCAGCTATCGGTGCTACATCACCGACCTGGACTTGTCCGAACTGCTAGGTGACGACCAAGGCTCCACCGCGCTTTATCTGCGCTACAAAACCGAGTTGGAGCGGGCGCTCAACGATGGCCTGGAGCAGTTGCAGGCGACCTTGGAGCCTTGATGCCTCCAGGGCGCGGACCGGGCCAAGAGCCTGGCGGTGGCACTTGCGTAGTATCGCGGGTGGACCCCGCTCCCACAGGGCCGACGTAGATCCTTGCGAGAGCGGGTCTACCCGCGAAAGTACCCGATCAGACAATGCAAGACGGTGAGCCCATCTGTGTGTCTCAGAGGTCGTAGTCGCCCGCAGCTTCCGGCTGGTACTCAACGGCCAGCAGCTTGAGCTTGAGCGTCTTGCCGCCCGGGGCTGGCCAGTCGATCTGGTCCCCGACCGACAGCCCCAGCAACGCACAACCGATCGGCGCCAAGATCGAGACGTTGCCTTCGGGGCCGGCATCCTTCGGGTAGACCAGGGTCAGGTGATAGTCCTTGCCACTGGCTTCCTCGCGGCAGTGCACACGCGAGTTCATGGTCACCACACCGGCCGGGACGTCCTCGTGACCGACCACCTGATCGGCGCGGTCCAGCTCGTCCTGAAGGGCGAGCACACCCGGCGTACTTTCGTCGAGGCTGTCGATCAGGCGCTCGAGACGCTGTACGTCCAATCGGGTGAGGATGAGGGAAGGCTTGGTGCTCATGATCCAGTCAGACTCCTTTTTAACAGGCAGATAAAGCAAAACCCCGCCCAAGGGCGGGGTTTGTGAATGCTTTTGACGTCATCGACGCAAGCCCGACACTACCACAGCCGGACAAATACTCAAGCCCGGACCGTCAATGGCCGATGTGCTGCCCTCGCAGGGCCTGGGCTTCACGGCAGATCTGCCGGCGCCGTTCGTCGTCGGCCGAACGCCATTCGCGGATGTGCTCGACATGACGGAAACACCCGGTACAGACCCGGCGCTCGTCGAGCCGACACACGCTGATGCAAGGCGACGGCACCGCCGGGCTGACGTTACTGTAAAGCGGCTTGGGTGGCCGAGGCTGGTCGCTCATTCAGATCTCGTCGAAGTCCAGCTTCTCGCCGGCTCGCTCCCAGACGATACGCTCGAGCATCTCGCCCAGCAGCTCTTCGCTCTTCTCGCAGACCCACTTGCCGCTCTCTTCGTCGTAGTCGAAGTGGAATCCCCCGGAACGGTCGGCCAGCCAAAGCTGGCGCAGCGGCTCCTGGCGGCTGAAGATCAGCTGGCTGCCGCTGTCGAACTTGATGGTGAGCACCCCGGCGGAGTTCTCCATGTCCACGTCCAGGCCGCTCTCATCGAACAGGTCTTCCAGGGCCTGTTGGGTCGCGTCGACCAGATCGTGGAAACGCGCTTCGCTCAAACTCATTGCAGGTACCTCGAAATTGGCTGCTTACGGCAAGCCGGGCAAGATACGGGCGACTTGCCGGGAATGCAAAGCATCAAGCTATAAGCTTCGCGCTATAAGCTTCAAGCTTCGAGCGGGAAGCTGCAAGCGGCGGAAAAAAAGCTGAGCCTGCGTCGAACCGTACGTCCTTGTCAGTGAAGCTTGATCGGGCCGCCAGGCGGACCGGTCCTTGCATAGGCAATCCGGCAGGCGCTCGGTATACTCGGGCGCAATACTGCATATTTCAAAGGATTCGCCAATGAAGCGCCTGATTTCCTCCCTCGCGGCGCTGGTCGCGGTTGCCTGCCTCGTTTCGGCCTGCGGTCAGAAAGGCCCTCTGTACCTGCCGGAAGACGGCAAGGACGGCAAGGACGCCCGTAAATCGCACCAGCATCAAGCGGTCCAGCCGGCCCAACCGGCCGAGACGCTCGAGCCTGCCGAACCCGCCCAGCCAGAGTCGCAGCCCGCGCAGTACTAAGGAAATCCAATGGACGCTTTCAACTACCGCGACGGCGAGCTGTTCGCGGAAGGCGTGGCCCTGTCGGCCATCGCCGAACGTTTCGGCACCCCGACCTACGTGTACTCGCGCGCCCACATCGAGGCCCAGTACCGCAGCTACACCGATGCCCTGCAAGGCACCGAGCACTTGGTCTGCTTCGCGGTCAAGGCCAACTCCAACCTGGGCGTGCTGAACGTCCTGGCGCGCCTGGGTGCAGGCTTCGACATCGTTTCCGGCGGTGAATTGGAGCGTGTGCTAGCCGCTGGCGGACGCGCCGATCGGGTGGTGTTCTCCGGTGTCGGCAAAACCCGTGACGACATGCGTCGCGCGCTGGAAGTCGGCGTGCACTGCTTCAACGTCGAATCCACCGAAGAGCTCGAGCGCCTGCAAGTGGTGGCGGCCGAGATGGGCAAGGTCGCCCCGGTCTCGCTACGCGTGAACCCGGATGTCGATGCCGGCACCCACCCGTACATCTCCACAGGTCTCAAGGAAAACAAGTTCGGCATCGCCATCGCCGACGCCGAAGCCATTTACGTGCGCGCCGCGCAACTGCCCAACCTGGAAGTGGTGGGCGTGGACTGCCACATCGGCTCGCAGCTGACCACCGTCGAGCCCTTCCTCGATGCCCTGGACCGCCTGCTGGTGTTGGTCGACCGCCTGGCCGAGTGCGGTATCCACCTGCGTCACCTGGACCTGGGCGGTGGTGTCGGCGTTCGCTACCGCGACGAAGAGCCACCGCTGGTATCGGACTACATCCAGGCCATCCGCGAGCGCGTCGGCGAACGTGACCTGGCCCTGGTGTTCGAGCCGGGCCGTTACATCGTCGCCAATGCCGGTGTCCTGCTGACCCGCGTCGAGTACCTCAAGCACACCGAACACAAGGACTTCGCCATCATCGATGGAGCGATGAACGACCTGATCCGCCCGGCCCTGTACCAGGCCTGGATGGGCGTCAGCGCGGTCAAGCCGCGTGCCGGCGAAGGCCGCACCTATGACCTGGTCGGTCCGATCTGCGAAACCGGCGACTTCCTGGCCAAGGACCGCGTACTGAACCTGGCCGAAGGCGATCTGCTGGCCGTTCAGTCCGCCGGCGCCTATGGTTTTGTCATGAGCTCGAACTACAACACCCGTGGCCGCTGCGCCGAAGTGCTGGTCGATGGCAACGAGGCTTTCGAAGTCCGTCGCCGGGAAACCATTGCCGAACTGTTCGCCGGCGAAAGCCTGCTGCCGGAGTGAAACCATGCTGCTGCGTTTCACCAAGATGCACGGGCTGGGCAACGACTTCATGGTCCTGGACCTGGTCAGCCAGCACGCGCACATCCAGCCCAAGCATGCCAAGCAGTGGGGTGACCGCAACACCGGCGTCGGCTTCGACCAGCTGCTGATCGTCGAGGCGCCGAACAACCCGGACGTGGACTTCCGCTATCGGATCTTCAATGCCGACGGTTCCGAGGTCGAGCAGTGCGGCAACGGTGCGCGCTGTTTCGCCCGCTTCGTGCTGGACAAGCGCTTGACCGCCAAGAAGCGCATCCGCGTGGAAACCAAAGGCGGCATCATCGAGCTGGACGTGCGCAACGACGGCCAGGTGTGTGTCGACATGGGCCCGCCGCGCTTCGCCCCGGCCGAGATACCCTTCATCGCCGATGAACAGGCCCTGAGCTATCCACTGGAAGTCGACGGCCAGGTCCATTCGATCGCTGCCGTGTCCATGGGCAATCCCCACTCAGTGCTGCGTGTCGACGACGTGAGAACGGCCCCGGTGCATGAGCTGGGCCCGAAAATCGAACACCATCCGCGCTTCCCGCAGCGGGTCAATGCCGGCTTCATCCAGGTCGTCGACCGCCACCACGCCAACCTGCGGGTCTGGGAGCGTGGCGCCGGCGAAACCCAGGCGTGCGGTACCGGGGCCTGTGCGGCCGCGGTAGCCGCCATCAGCCAAGGCTGGATGGATTCGCCGGTGAGCATCGACCTGCCGGGCGGCCGCCTGAACATCGAGTGGGCCGGCCCCGGCAAGTCCGTACTGATGACTGGCCCAGCCGTACGCGTGTATGAAGGACAGGTTCGTCTCTAATCGAGTAACCGCCATGACCGATCAGCCCCAGGTTGTACCCGAGCAGGCCCCCAGCCTCGATGCCGAGGCCGTGGTCGCCTACCTGCGCGCCCACCCGACCTTCTTCGCCGAACACGACGAGCTGCTGGTAGAGCAGCGCATCCCCCACCAGCGTGGCGACAGCGTGTCGCTGGTGGAGCGTCAGCTGAAGTTGCTGCGCGATCGCAACATCGAGATGCGTCATCGCCTCTCGCAATTGATGGATGTGGCCCGGGACAACGACCGGCTGTTCGACAAGACCCGTCGCCTGATCCTCGACCTGCTCGACGCGGGCAGCCTCGAGGAAGTGGTCATGGCCGTGGAGGACAGCCTGCGCCAGGAATTCCAGGTGCCTTTCGTCAGCCTGATCCTGTTCGGCGAAAGTGCAGCCCCTGTCGGCCGCTGGGCCAGCAACGGCGAAGCCCAACAGGCCATCGGCGCGCTGCTGGGCAGCGGCAAGACTGTCAGCGGCAACCTGCGCGAGCATGAGCTGGCGTTCCTGTTCGGCGAGGAGCAGCGCAAGGAAGTCGGCTCCAGCGCGGTCGCCGCGCTCGACTACCAAGGGCTGCACGGCGTACTGGCGATCGGCAGCCGCGACCCGCAGCACTACAAGAGCAGCGTCGGCACCCTGTTCCTGAGCTATATCGCCGAAGTGCTCGGCCGCGTCGTCCCGCGCTTCACCCAGACCCTGCGACCGGTGCGCTGATGGAACGCCAGTTGGAGGCTTATTGCGCTCATCTGCGCAATGAGCGCCAGATGTCCGAACATACCCAACTGGCTTACCGTCGCGACCTGCAGAAGGTCATCGAATTCTGCGCCGCCCAAGGCATCACCGACTGGAATGCCCTGCAGGTCCAGCAGTTGCGCCAGATGGTGGCGCGCCTGCACCAGCATGGCCAGTCCGCTCGAAGCCTGGCACGCCTGCTTTCGGCAGTGCGCGGGCTGTACCGATACCTGAACCGCGAAGATCTGTGTCAGCACAACCCGGCCAATGGCCTGGCCGCGCCCAAGGGCGAGCGCCGACTGCCCAAGGTCCTGGACACCGATCGAGCCTTGCAGTTGCTCGACGGCGGCGTGGACGATGACTTCATTGCCCGTCGCGACCAGGCGATTCTCGAGCTTTTCTACTCCTCCGGGCTACGCCTGTCTGAGCTGACCAACCTTGACCTGGACCAGCTGGATCTGACCGCCGGGCTGGTTCAGGTACAAGGCAAGGGCAACAAGGCCCGTGTGTTGCCGGTCGGGCGCAAGGCCCGCGAGGCCCTGCAGCAGTGGCTGAAGCTGCGCGGCATCAGCGCACCTCGGGACAACGCAGTGTTCCTGACCCGCCAAGGCACCCGCCTCGGCCAACGGGCGATCCAGATGCGGGTCAAGGCCGCGGGCGAGCGCGAGCTGGGCCAGCACCTGCATCCCCACATGCTTCGCCACTCTTTCGCCAGCCACCTGCTGGAGTCCTCCCAGGACCTGCGCGCAGTGCAGGAAATGCTTGGCCACGCCGACATCGGCACCACGCAGATCTACACCCACCTGGACTTCCAGCACCTGGCCGCGGTGTACGACAGCGCCCATCCTCGGGCCAAACGCAGCAAAGGCACAGACTCATGAGCATCAAGCTGATTACCTTCGACCTGGATGACACCCTGTGGGACACCGCACCGGTAATCGCCAGCGCCGAAATCGTCCTGCGCGACTGGCTCGCGGCCAATGCCCCGATCCTGGGCGGCGTGCCGGTCGAGCACCTGTTCGCCATCCGCGAGCGCCTGGTGCAGGCCGAACCCGGTCTCAAGCACCGCATCAGCGCCCTGCGCCGCCGTGTGCTGTTCCATGCGCTGGAAGAGGTCGGCTATAGCGAGAAACAAGCCTTGGAGCTGGCCAACGAAGGCTTCGAGGTGTTCCTGCACGCACGCCATCAGGTGGAGGTGTTCCCCGAAGTGCAACCTGTGCTGGAAATCCTGCGCCACCAGTACATGCTCGGCGTGGTCACCAACGGCAACGCCGACGTGCGTCGCCTGGGGCTGGCGGACTACTTCAGGTTTGCCTTGTGCGCCGAGGACCTGGGCATCGGCAAGCCGGACCCGGCACCGTTCATGGAAGCCCTGCGTCGGGGCGAGGTCCAGGCCGGTGCTGCAGTGCACATTGGCGACCATCCCGCTGACGATGTCGCGGGCGCCCAGCGCGCCGGGCTGCGGGCGGTGTGGTTCAATCCCCAAGGCAAGGCGTGGGTGGGCGAACGGGCACCGGATGCAGAAATCCAGCGGCTGTCGCAGTTGCCGGACGTTCTGTCGCGCTGGCGCTGAAAGGGGCGGTTTACCGCACAGCCCGACAAAACCCGCGCCCACAAAAAAGCCCGCAGCGACGGCGGGCTTTTTTGCGTTCAGCCACTCAGATAGGGCGGCTGCCGTACTTGTTGTCCGGCTTTTTGGGTGGATCGGCGACCACGTTGGCTTCGACCTCCTGAACCTTGCCACCACGCGCAAGGAACTCTTCCATGGCCTTGGCCAGCGCATCGCGCTCCTTCTGCTTGGCTTCCATGCTTGGCATCTCGTCCACCGAGACCGCCGCCTTGGATTTACCCTTGGCTACCGGTGCGGGGCTGTCGTCTTCGCCAGCGTCTTCCGCGCCGTCGTCGGCCGCAGCTTCAAGGCCCTCATCGGCCTCGTCTTCATCGCCTACTTCGAGGTCGTCATTTTCCAGATCGTCGTCGCTCATGTTCTACCTCATGACTTGCGAAAAGCAGGTTAGTTATAGACCAGTGGAGCCGTAGACCGGCAGCCACCAGTGAAAATTCAACTGGCCGTGGGTTGGCCACTGCCCGGGCGTCCCTCTCCTGATGTGGAGACTGTCGCCCAACAGGCTCTGCTCCTGGCAGAACCTGAAAAATCATCGAGCCATCGGCCGGAAAAAAGCGCCGGCAGCACCTGCTGGCCATGCGCTACTGGCAAGCCTAGCAAAGGGTGGAGAAGTGTGTGGACAGCTCATCGAACACCCTTCGGCGCGCATTCTAGCGCGCTCGTTGAAAAAGCAAAGCTCCCTGAACGCCCAGCGCGTTGTAAGTTTTAGGCCTGTGTCACGAACGTGCCGGGTAAACCGTTTGCTCTTCGCTAAACAGCGAATTCCAGGCAAAAAAATGCCCGGCGAACCGGGCAAGTTTTCCAGCGCGTCGCGGTTACAGGTTGTAGCCGCGCTCGTTGTGTTGAGCCAGATCGAGGCCGACCGACTCTTCTTCTTCGTTGACCCGCAGCCCCATCAACACGTCCAGCACCTTGAGGATCACGTAGGTGACGATGGCGGTGTAGACCACGGTGAACAGCACGCCCTTGGTCTGCACCCAGACCTGCGCGGCGATGTCGGTGACCGCGCCGAAGCCGCCCAGGGCAGGCGCCGCGAACACACCGGTGAGAATGGCGCCGACGATACCGCCGATGCCGTGCACACCGAAGGCGTCCAGGGAGTCGTCATAGCCCAGCTTGCGCTTGAGGCTGGTGGCGCAGAAGTAGCAGATCACGCCTGAAGCCAGGCCGATGATCAGCGCGCCCATCGGCCCCACGGTGCCTGCCGCCGGGGTGATGGCCACAAGGCCTGCGACCACACCGGAGGCGATGCCCAAGGCGCTGGGTTTGCCGTGGCCGATCCACTCGGCAAACATCCAGCCCAGCGCTGCGGCGGCGGTGGCGATCTGGGTGACCAGCATCGCCATGCCGGCGGTACCGTTGGCCGCGGCGGCGGAACCTGCGTTGAAACCGAACCAGCCGATCCACAGCATGGCCGCGCCCATCAGCGTATAGCCCAGGTTGTGCGGGGCCATCGGGGTGGTCGGGTAGCCTTTGCGCTTGCCCAACACCAGGCAGCAGACCAAGCCGGCGATACCGGCATTGATGTGCACCACGGTGCCACCGGCGAAGTCGAGTACGCC
Organism: Pseudomonas sp. HTZ2; assembly: GCF_033173945.1. Taxonomy (NCBI): domain Bacteria; kingdom Pseudomonadati; phylum Pseudomonadota; class Gammaproteobacteria; order Pseudomonadales; family Pseudomonadaceae; genus Pseudomonas; species Pseudomonas sp. HTZ2. Next base: position 307,678 of record NZ_CP137332.1, read on the forward strand.
CCAATCCCACATCAGCGCGCCATCACCGCTCCAGACCATGTGCGCGATCGGCGCATAGACCAGGGTGAACCAGACACCCATGAACACCAGCATGGCCGAGAACTTCATGCGTTCGGCGAAGGCGCCGACGATCAGCGCCGGGGTGATGATGGCGAAAGTCATCTGGAACGTGATGAAGACTGCCTCGGGGAACAGCGCGGTGGCCGAGGTCAGGTTCTGAGGCGTGACGCCGCTCAAAAACGCCTTCGAGAAGCCGCCGACGAAGGAATAGAGATTGACCACGCCCTTTTCCATACCGGTGGTATCGAATGCCAGGCTGTAGCCGTAGACCACCCACAGAATGCTCATCAGCCCGGTAATGGCGAAGCATTGCATCATCACCGACAGCACGTTCTTGGAGCGGACCATGCCGCCATAGAACAAGGCCAGACCCGGAATGGTCATGAACAGCACCAGCGCCGTGGCAGTGAGCATCCAGGCGGTATCGCCGGAATTCAACGCCGGGGCAGCTTCCTCTGCCAAGGCCAGGCCGGGCATTACGAGGGACAATAGGGCTCCTAGCCCTGCGATCTTACGCAGAGTCATGTTGTTTTCTCCTGGGGCGTTGGGTTTGTGAGGCGGTGTTACTTAGATCGCGTCGGTATCGGTTTCGCCGGTACGGATGCGGATGGCCTGCTCCAGATTGACCACGAAGATCTTGCCGTCACCGATCTTGCCGGTGTTGGCGGCCTTGGTGATGGCTTCGATGACACGGTCAAGGTCCTTGTCGTCGATCGCGACGTCGATCTTCACCTTGGGCAGGAAATCGACCACGTACTCGGCACCGCGGTACAACTCGGTATGGCCTTTCTGCCGACCGAAGCCTTTTACTTCGGTCACGGTGATGCCCTGCACGCCGATTTCCGACAGCGACTCGCGCACGTCGTCCAGCTTGAACGGCTTGATGATGGCAGTGACTAGCTTCATGAAACTTCTCCCGATTTGGTGGACTTGCCCCAGGAAAACAAACCCGTCTCAAGTCTAAGCGCAGCGGTTGGCTTTGTAACCCGTCGTCGGAGCCCTCTCGCCAAAGTCGAGGGGCCGTTGGTTCCAGCCTCGCACTGCCTGGTCACAAGAACTGCATCAGTGCATGGCTCGAAATGGTCTTTGCAGAAACCTTGCCACTTCGAATAACCCGAGCAAAAACAGTCGATTACGCTCAGAGGCAGGCTTTGGCCAATCGCCAGCAGAGAAAACACGCACAACTTCGGTGCGTCGAACCGCTGCAGACTGCGCAAAAAATGTGCAGGGCAAACGCCATCCAGGTGCGTGCTACACTGCGCACCTCTCAACGATTCAAGCGGACAGCCCAACATGCTCGCGCCCAAAGCCTTTCTCGACGCCCTGAGCGACCAGGCCTCTCGCCTGTTCAGCGGCGACACCGCACAGCCACGCGCCGAACTGGAGAGCCAGTTCAAGGTCCTCATGCAGGGCGCCTTCAGTAAGCTGGACCTGGTCAGCCGGGATGAATTCGACAGCCAGATGGTAGTCCTGGCGCGCACTCGCGCACGCCTGGAAGCCCTGGAAAAGCAGGTGGCCGAGCTGGAAGCGCGGATCGCTCCGTCCGCTGAGCAATAACAGCCGCCCGCTTTCGCCGATGCCTGTTCTGCGGTGTTCTCATGAACACCGCTGTCCCTACAGGCCGTCGGTCACTCCCTGCAAAACCCCGACGCACTCTTTCGCAATCGCCCTTCCCCAGGCGCTCTATGCTTGCCCAACCGCAGGAAGCGGTTTTCCCCAAGCGACCACGGAGTGTCCATGTCCCTCGCCCTCGTCCACAGCCGCGCCCAGGTCGGCGTGCTGGCGCCTGCTGTCAGTGTCGAAACCCATCTGGCCAACGGCCTGCCCACCCTGACCCTGGTCGGTCTGCCCGAAGCCACGGTCAAGGAGAGCAAGGACCGCGTGCGCAGCGCCATCGTCAACTCCGGCCTGGACTACCCCGCCCGACGCATCACCCAGAACCTCGCCCCGGCCGATCTGCCCAAGGACGGCGGGCGTTACGATCTGGCCATCGCCTTGGGCATCCTGGCCGCCAATGGCCAGGTTCCGGTGGCGCCCCTGAGCGAAATCGAGTGCATCGGCGAGCTGGCGCTGTCGGGTGGATTGCGCCCAGTGCAAGGCGTGCTGCCTGCTGCACTGGCCGCGCGAGAGGCTGGGCGAGCCCTGGTGGTACCCAGGGAGAACGCCGAGGAAGCGAGCCTGGCGAATGGCTTGGTGGTCTACGCGGTGGGCCATCTGCTCGAGCTGGTGGCCCACCTCAACGGCCAGTGGCCCCTATCACCCTTTGCAGCCAACGGCCTGCTGCTGCGGGAGCGGCCCTACCCGGACCTCAGCGAGGTCCAGGGCCAGACTGCCGCCAAGCGTGCGCTGCTGGTGGCTGCGGCCGGTGCACACAATCTGCTTTTCACCGGACCGCCCGGCACGGGCAAGACCCTACTCGCCAGCCGCCTGCCCGGGTTGCTCCCGCCGCTGGATGAGCACGAGGCTCTGGAAGTGGCGGCAATCCAATCGGTCAGCGGTCATAAGCCGCTGGACTGCTGGCCCCAGCGCCCCTTCCGTCATCCTCATCACTCGGCGTCAGGCCCGGCCCTGGTGGGCGGTGGCAGTCGACCTCAACCGGGCGAGATCACCCTGGCGCATCATGGCATGTTGTTTCTGGACGAACTGCCGGAGTTCGAGCGACGCGTGCTCGAAGTGCTCCGCGAGCCGCTGGAGTCAGGGGAAATCGTGGTGGCCCGTGCCAAGGATCGCATACGCTTTCCTGCACGCTTTCAGCTGGTAGCGGCCATGAACCCCTGCCCTTGCGGTTACCTGGGTGATCCCACCGGGCGTTGCCGGTGCAGCACCGAGCAAATCCAGCGTTATCGCAACAAGCTGTCCGGCCCGCTGCTCGACCGGATCGATCTGCACCAGACCGTGGCCAGGGAAAGCACCGTACTGACCCACCAGCCCTGCGGCGAGTCCAGCGCCAGCGTCGCCCGCCTGGTGGCCGAGGCACGTGAGCTACAGCAGCGGCGCCAGGGCTGCGCCAATGCCTTTCTCGACCTCAACGGCCTGCGTCGCCACTGTGCGCTGGAAGCGGTCGACCAGGCCTGGTTGGAAAATGCCTGCGAGCGCCTGACTTTGTCCCTGCGGGCGGCCCATCGCCTGCTCAAGGTAGCCCGTACCTTGGCAGACCTTGAACAGAGAGAATGCATTGGGCGTGCGCACCTGGCCGAAGCGCTCCAGTATCGACCAAGCACCTGATCATCAGACAGCAACCGGTTCGCGGATAATCCGCTGCCCAAAGGTATCGATTCCGGAACGATGCTTCCCGAAGCGACGGGATTGTCCTGTTTGCTGCTCAAGACGAAAATGCCCGCCTCTGCTATCCATTGCCTAACCCTCTCGTCGCTCAAGGAGTCCGAGCCATGCCCCACGAAGCCAGCCTGCTGCAAACGGCGGTGATTTTCCTGCTTGCCGCCGTCGTTGCCGTACCCCTGGCCAAGCGCCTGCAACTGGGGGCGGTGATCGGCTATCTGCTCGCTGGTGTGGCCATCGGGCCCCAGGCACTGGGACTGATTCGCGACACCGAGAGCGTCGCGCACATCTCCGAGCTGGGCGTGGTCCTGCTGCTGTTCATCATTGGCCTGGAGCTCTCGCCACGGCGGCTGTGGCTGATGCGCAAGGCGGTGTTCGGCGTGGGTCTGGCCCAGGTGCTGATGACCGGTGCGGTCATTGGCGCCATCGCCCTGTTCGGCTTCGGCCAGCCGCTGCCCAGCGCCATGGTGCTGGGCTTGGGCCTGGCCTTGTCGTCCACCGCATTCGGCTTGCAGAGCCTGGCCGAAAGCAAACAGCTCAATGCCCCTCACGGTCGCCTGGCCTTCGCCATCCTGCTGTTCCAGGACATCGCCGCCATCCCCTTGATCGCCCTGGTGCCACTGCTGGCCGCCAGCGGCCCGGACACCAGCCATGGCGACAGCCTGCAGCATGGTCTGCAGGTATTCGCCAGCATCGCCATCGTCATCGTCGGCGGCCGCTACCTGCTGCGCCCGGTATTCCGCACCGTGGCCCGTACCGGCCTGCCGGAGGTGTCCACCGCGACTGCGTTGCTGGTGGTGATCGGCACCGCCTGGCTCATGGAGCAGGCCGGCATTTCCATGGCCTTGGGCGCCTTCCTCGCCGGTCTGCTGCTGGCGGACTCGGAGTACCGTCACGAGCTGGAGTCACAGATCGAGCCGTTCAAAGGTCTGTTGCTGGGGTTGTTCTTCATCAGTGTGGGCATGGGCGCCAACCTCGGGTTGCTGCTGGAGATGCCGCTGGTACTGCTCGGCCTGACCCTGCTGCTGGTGGCAGTGAAACTGCCGTTGCTGATGCTGGTCGGGCGCCTGGCCGGCGGCTTGAACACCGCCAGCGCCCTGCGCCTTGGCGTGGTGCTGGCGGCAGGTGGCGAATTCGCCTTCGTAGTGTTCAAGCTGGGCAAGGACCAGGGCCTGTTCGATGCCCGTACCCACGACATGCTGCTGATGACCATCACTCTGTCGATGGCCATCACCCCGCTGTTGCTGCTGGCCTGCGCACGCCTGCTCAAGCGCCCGCAACCGGCTCGCGAGGTGCCGGAGCACTACAAGAGCATCCAGGCCGACACGCCACGGGTGGTGATCGTCGGCATGGGCCGCATGGGCCAGATCGTCTCGCGCATCCTGCGGGCGCAGAAAATCCCCTTCATTGCCCTGGACACCTCGGTGGACACCATCGAGATGACTCGCACCTTCGAACAGGCTCCGGTGTTCTACGGCGACCCGCAGCGCCCGGAGGTCTTGCATGCGGCCAAGGTTGGCGAGGCCGAGTACGTCATCATCACCACGGATGATCCGGAAGTGACCACCCGCACCGCCGAGCGGGTCAAGCGCCTGTATCCGCACCTGAAGGTGATCGCCCGGGCGCGCAACCGCCAGCATGTGCACAAGCTGATGGACGTGGGCGCCGAGCCGATCCGTGAGACGTTCTATTCCAGCCTTGAGATGAGCCGCCGCACCCTGCTCGGACTGGGCTTGTCGGGCGAGCAGGCCGCAGACCGCATACAACGCTTCACCGAACACGACGAACAAGTGCTCGAAGCCCAAGGCCGCGTGCGCGACGACCGGGCCAAGGTGATGCAGACCGCCCAGGAAGCGCGCAAGGAGCTGGAGCGGCTGTTCGAGTCGGATGCACCGTAGGCCATAGCCTCAGCGCACCGCTATGCCTGCGAAGATGGACTGATCCTGCATGGGCCGCACAGCGGCCCCTACTCATTCATGGGCCTTCGCCGCTCAAAACAGACTCGCTACGGTAGACTGCGAAATCCCTCGCCTGCGTTTCGAGAATGCCCATGGAAGACCTCAACTCCCTCTACTACTTCACCCAGGTAGTCGAGCACGGCGGTTTCGCGCCGGCCGGCCGAGCCCTGGACATGCCCAAATCCAAGCTCAGCCGGCGCATCGCCGAACTGGAAGAGCGCCTGGGCGTGCGTCTGCTGCATCGCACCAGCCGGCACTGCTCGCTGACGGAAGTCGGCCAAGCCTATTACCAGCGCTGCCTGGCCATGCGGGTGGAGGCCGAGGGGGCCGCCGAAATCATCGAGCGCAACCGCAGCGAGCCCCGCGGCCTGGTACGCATCAGTTGCCCCACGACCTTGCTCAATGCCTGGGTGGGGCCGATGCTGACGCGCTACATGGCCAAGTACCCGCAGGTGGAGTTGTTCATCGAGAGCACCAACCGCCGGGTCGACCTGCTTCACGAAGGCTTCGACATCGCACTGCGGGTGCGCTTCCCGCCGCTGGAGAATACCGACATGGTGATGAAGGTGCTGAGCAATAGTACTCAGTGCCTGGTGGGGCAGCCGTCGTTTCTCGAACAACTGCCGGAAAACTTCGAGCCGCAGATGCTGGGCCAACTGCCCAGCCTGCATTGGGGCAGTTCGCAGCGTGAGTACCAGTGGGAATTGTTCCAGGACGAAAGCATGGCGCAGAAGCTGGTGATCGCACATAAGCCCAAGGTAGTCACCGACGACCTGTTCGCCTTGCGTCACTTTGTGGTGGCAGGTGTGGGAATCGCGCATTTGCCACGAGTAGCGGTGCGCGAAGACCTGGCGGCAGGCAGGTTGGTGGAAATGCTGCCGGGTTGGCACCCGCGCTGCGGGATCGTCCATGCGATCTTCCCGTCCCGGCGGGGGTTGCTACCGTCAGTGCGGGCGTTGATCGATCATCTGGCCGAGGAGTTCGCGGTCAGCGATATGGCGTGAGTTGGCGGGTGACGCTTTGCAGCCCTGGCACGCGGTCGCCAGCCCCCACAAGAGCCTGTTGAATGCTGTGGGGGCCGGCGCCAGCCTGGTGGCTTTCAGAAGGCGAAGCAGGAACAGCCCAACGCTCCCCAGAAGCCCTGGAAGTCATTCACCGGCACGGTCGAATGACGCGCTTTCTCATGGCTGTGCGCATGTACGCCGCACGGCCCGACACATTGATGTGCCACCGCCGCCAAGGACGGTGTACCCACCCGCCAATGCCCCGGAACCTTGGTCACCGGCGACCACTCCGGCAGCACCGGCACCTGGGGCGGTCCGAGCTTGTCGAACTCCGCTGCGCCATAGACCACCTTGCCATCGACAATGGTCAGCACCGACTCGATGCCCTTGATCGCCTCTTCATCGACACTGAAGAAGTCAAGTGACAGTGCCGCCAGGTCCGCCAACTGCCCCACCTTGATCTGACCTTTCTTGCCCTGCTCGCTGGAGAACCAGGCGCTGCCCTGGGTGAACAGTTGCAGCGCAGTCTCGCGGCTCAGTCCCTGCGGATACAACGCCATGCCACCCACGGTCTTGCCGCTGACCAACCAGTACAGCGAGGTCCACGGGTTGTAGCTGGACACCCGTGTCGCGTCGGTACCGGCGCCCACCGGCACGCCCATGTCGAGCATGCGCTTGATCGGTGGCGTCTGCTCGGCAGCCTTGGCGCCGTAGCGGTCGACGAAGTATTCCCCCTGGAAGGCCATGCGGTCCTGGATGGCGATGCCACCGCCCAGCGCACGCACTCGCTCGATGTTCTGCGGGGTGATGGTCTCAGCATGGTCGAAGAACCATGGCAAGCCATTGAACGGGATATCGCGATTGACCTTCTCGAACACGTCGAGCATGCGCGAGATCGATTCGTTGTAGGTGGCGTGCAGGCGGAACGGCCAGCGCTGCTCAACCAGATGGCGCACCACCGGCTCCAGTTCCTGCTCCATGGTCTGCGGTAGATCCGGGCGCGGCTCGAGGAAGTCCTCGAAGTCGGCGGCGGAGAACACCAGCATCTCGCCGGCGCCGTTATGGCGGAAGAAGTCGTTGCCGCCATGCAGCTTGACGCTGGAGGTCCAGTTCTTGAAATCGGCCAGCTCCTCCTTAGGCTTCTGGGTGAACAGGTTGTAGGCAATCCGCACGGTCAACTGGTTGTTGTCGGCCAGTTCCTGGATCACCTGGTAGTCGTCCGGGTAGTTCTGGTAGCCACCACCGGCATCGATAGCGCTGGTCAGGCCCAGGCGGTTGAGCTCACGCATGAACTGGCGCGTGGAGTTGACCTGATACTCCAGCGGCAGCTTCGGCCCCTTGGCCAAGGTGGCGTAGAGGATCATCGCGTTGGGACGCGCAATGAGCATGCCGGTCGGGTTGCCGAACTTGTCACGCTGGATCTCGCCGCCTGGTGGGTTGGGCGTCTCCTTGGTGTAGCCCACGGCGTTGAGGGCGGCACGGTTGAGCAGCGCGCGGTCGTAAAGGTGCAGCAGGAACACCGGCGTGTCCGGCGCGGCCTGGTTGATTTCTTCCAGCGTCGGCATGCGCTTTTCGGCGAACTGGAATTCGTTCCAGCCACCGACCACTCGCACCCATTGGGGCGTGGGGGTGCGTGCGGCCTGGTCCTTGAGCATGCGCAGGGCATCGGCAACCGATGGCACGCCTTCCCAGCGCAGTTCCAGGTTGTAGTTCAGGCCACCGCGGATCAGGTGCAGGTGCGAGTCGTTCAGACCGGGGATCACCGTGCGTTGCTTGAGGTGGATGATCTGCGTGGTGTTGCCTTTGTGGGCCATGGCCTCGGCGTCGCTGCCCACGGCAATGAAGCGGCCGTCCTTGATGGCGACGGCGGTCGCGGTGGGCTTCTCGCGGTCAACAGTATGCAGTTTGCCGTTGAACAGAATCAGGTCGGCGGACATGGAACCTCCTTGGCTTGTTGCGTAAGCGGAACCGGCTTGGCCGGCGAAAGGCAATGCGGACCAGAGCGCGCCGGCGGCACCGAGGACAGTACTGGTGGCGAGGAACTGGCGACGGGTCTTGTCGTTGCGATCCTTGGACATGGTCTTCTCCGTCTAGGCGGCAGCGGCCGGAGCCGCTGCGGGGCATGCCGATAAGTGCAGTGCGGTGGGTTGTGAAAGGGTAGCCCTGTTCACCATTTGTGCTGCCTGGCGAGCTTGATTCGCGGGCTCACCCGTGAAAGCCTGCCACGATCACTTCTGAAGAAACGCCAGCAGATCTTCGTTCAGCTGCTGGGCATGGGTCACTGCAAACCCATGCGGTGCCCCGGCATACACCTTCAGCTCAGCCCCGCGGATCAACGCCGCCGCCTGCTTGCCGGTGGTCTCGAACGGCACGATCTGGTCGTCGTCGCCATGGATGACCAACGTCGGTACATCGATCTTCGCCATGTCCGGACGGAAGTCGGTCTCGGAGAAGGCTGTCACGCAGTCCAGGGTGCCCTTGATCGAGGCCATCAGGGCGATGTTCAAGGTCTGGGTCTGCACCCCTTGGGAGACCTGCTGCCCATGGTTCAGGCCATAGAACGGTGTGGCGAAATCGGCGATGAACTGCGCACGGTCGGCACGCAGACCGGCACGGATGCTTTCGAACACCGACAGGTCGACCCCCTCGGGGTTGTCGTCACGCTTGCCGAACACCGGGGTCACCGCCCCCAGCAACACCAGCCCGGCCACCCGCTCGCTGCCGTGACGGGCGATGTAACGGCTGACATCACCGCCCCCCATCGAGAAGCCGACCAGGGTCACGTCACGCAGATCGAGGTGTTCGATCAACTGGGCGATGTCATCGGCGAAGGTGTCGTAGTCGTAGCCATCCCAGGGCTGGCTCGAACGCCCGAAACCACGGCGGTCGAAGGCGATGGCGCGGTAGCCGCGGCTGGCCAGGAACTCCATCTGCGAATCCCACATGTCGGCGTCCAGTGGCCAGCCGTGGCTGAACAGCACAGGCTTGCCGCTGCCCCAGTCCTTGTAATAGATCGAAGTGCCATCGCGGGTAACGAGGGTGGTCATATCGGTATCTCCTTGAAAGTGTCGAGCTAAAGGCGTGGTTCAGCCGCGCAGCCAGTCGGCGCAGCGACGGGTTACCCACGGCATGATGTAGAACACCACGGGCAGGATGACGAACAGGTTGACGATCAAGTTGCCGGTGATCGCGCCGCCCAACTGCGGAAAGCGCGCGAAAAGCGGCGACAGCAGTTGCGGGATGACCAAGGTCATGGGGCAAATCACCAGGTAAGTCAGCAGCGCCTGCTTCCAGCGCGGCGGTTGGGATGCACCGGTGGTGGGCGGGGTGAACCAGAACTCCGGATCGTCATGGACCTGGGTCTGGTCGCCCTCCTCCAGCAGCGGCAGCACCTCGTTGATCAGCGCCTGGCGCTCGGGAGAGTCGACCCAGGCCTGCAGCTGGTCGGCCTCGGCGAAGCGCACCACGGTGGTGAACTGACGGCCATCGTCGTCAGGACGGATCACATTCACATCCAGATGACCCGGCTGCTGGCGGGCCACGCTGACGGTGTGCCGCAACCAGGCTTCATAACGCGCCAGCGCATCGGTGCGCACTTTGTGCTGGATGACCAGCGTCACCACGGTACGGTTGTTCATCGGCCTTCCCCTGGACAAGATGAGGCCAGACGCCGGGATCCGGCGCCTGGTGAAGTGGGTTACTTGCCAGCAGTCAGCGTGCTGTAGCTGGTCATCAGGTTGCGGTAGTCCGGGATGTGGTTGGAGAACAGGGTACCCAGGCCCTCGATGTCGTTGCGCCAGTCGCGGTGCAGCTCACAGGCCACGCCGAACCAGGTCATCAGTTGCGCACCGGCCGCTTCCATCCGGCGCCAGGCGGCGTCGCGGGTCATCTCGTTGAAGGTCCCGGAGGCATCGGTGACCACGAACACTTCGAACTCTTCTTCCAAGGCCGACAGCGCCGGGAAGGCCACGCACACTTCGGTCACCACACCCGCGATGATCAGTTGCTTCTTGCCGGTGGCCTTCACCGCCTTGACGAAGTCTTCGTTGTCCCAAGCGTTGATCTGGCCTGGACGCGCGATGTAGGGGGCGTCCGGGAACTGCGCCTTGAGCTCCGGTACCAGCGGGCCGTTGGGGCCTTGCTCGAAGCTGGTGGTGAGGATGGTCGGCAGGTTGAAGTACTTGGCCAGGTCCGCCAGGGCCAGCACGTTGTTCTTGAAGCGGTCAGGCTCGATGTCCCGTACCAGCGAGAGCAGGCCTGCCTGGTGGTCGACCAGCAGTACGGCAGCGTTGTTCTTGTCCAGGCGGTTGTAGGTGAATTTGCTCATGGTCTGTGTTCCTTCAGTGAGTGAGTTGGGGTGTTGCCTTGACTGCATGGGCACAGATTAAAAACATCACCTTTGAAGCACTAGATAGCGAAAACTGGCTCTAGCGTTCTATTTTCGGAACGATGATCGAAGCGACACCCTTTGCGAGCCTTTTGCCGCTGTGCGGCCCCGGCTCCATTGCCTGCCCGCCCAACCTGCTCTTTACTACCCACAGCCTTTCTCTGTCGCGAGACTTCCATGCTGGCGTTCATTCAGTCCTCCCCGCTGTTGCTCGGCGCCGCCCTGCTGCTGCTCGACCTGGTGTTATGGCAATTGATCCCGGTCCAGCGCCGGGCCTGCCGTATCGGCGCTCGGCTGGTTATTTTCCTGTTGTTCAGCTGGGTCCTGTTGGCGGCGGGCATGAGCCCGTTGCAACCGGCGCCCTGGGTGGACGACGTGCCCCGCAACCTGATGGCCACCGCGCTGGAGATCGCCTGGTGGCTGTTCTTTGCCCGTACCGTGACAGTGGTGTTCGGCCTGGTGCTGATCGCCCGGGGCGGTCATGGCGGGCGGTTATTGCAAGACGTGCTCGGGGCACTGATCTTCGTGGCAGCGGTGATCGCGGCAGCGGCCTACGTGATGCAACTGCCGGTCAAGGGGCTGCTGGCAACCTCAGGCGTCATGGCCATCGTCATCGGCCTTGCATTGCAGAGCACCTTGGCGGACGTGTTCTCAGGCATCGTGCTCAACACTACGCGGCCTTATCAGATTGGTGATGCGATCTCCATCGACGGTACCGAGGGCAAGGTGCTGGACATCGACTGGCGCGCCACGCGCCTGCTCACCGGCAATGGCAGCCTGGCGGTGGTGCCCAACTCGGTGGTGGCCAAGGCCAAGCTGCTCAATTTCAGCCGTCCGGCGGACGTGCATGGGGTGTCGATCAGCGTGGTGGTGCCGGCCAAGGTGCGCCCCAAGCGGGTATTCGATGCGCTGGAAAAAGCCCTGCAGGGCACCAGCGCGCTACTCACGACACCGCCGCCCAAGGTGACCGTGAAAGCCTCAACGCTAGAGTCGGTGGAGTACGAGGCCAGCGGGTTCGTGGCGACCATGGAGCGCAAGGTCGAGGTGCGCAACCAACTGTTCGACCTGGCCCATCGTCATCTGGAGGCCAACGGGGTGATGTGGAACGTGGACCTCGCCCTGCCCCCACGCAGTCGCCAGCGCGAGCTGCTGGATGACGTGCGGGTGTTCCGCTCCTTGACCAGCGATGAACGCGACGCCTTGAGCCAGCGCATGACCGCGGTGGAATACCTGGCGGACCAGGTGATCCTGGGCGTGGGGGAACACTCCGACTATGTGCTGGTGATCGGCAGCGGCGTGGTGTCGGCGTCGATTCGCGATGGCGAACGCCTGATCGAAGCCGGGCGCATGGGGCCTGGCGAGGTGCTGGGAATCGAAGGCCTGATCGACGAGGAGGAGTCGCTGGCCGAATTTCGGACCCTGACAGGCTGCCTGCTCTATCGCATCGACAAGGAGCAGGTGCGCAACTGCCTGGCCCAGCGGGGCGAGGTACAGACCGCTCTGACCAAACTGCAGCGTTTCCGTCGTCAGAACCGGGAGTCCTTGCTGATGCAGAAACCGCCCGTGGTGAAGAAAGGCGGCTTCCTCAGCTGGCTGCACAAGTGATGCGCCCAGGCGCCTTTCGCGGGTAGACCTAGTCCTACAAGGCCAGCGCTGCCCTGTGGAAGCGGGTTTGCCCGCGCACAAGCCGACGCGGTCAGAGCACCACCCGCAGGCATTGCCCCGCGTGATACAGCGAGAAGCCCGACTCATAGAAGGCCGTGCGCAGCGAAGGCGCGCTGACCGGCTTCATTGGCGAGAACGGGATCGGCAGGCTGTTCGGGTCATCCTTGAGCAGGAACTCGGCGAACGCACGGCCAATCACCGTCCCGGTCGTGTTGCCCCGGCCGTTGTAGCCAGTCACCGCCACCAGCCCAGGGGCCGGCTCGAACAGGCGCATCAAGTGATCCGGCGTGAAGTCGATGCAACCGGTCCAGTGCATCTCCCACTCGACCTTGCCCAGCTCCGGGTAGTAATGGCTCTGGATGCGGTCTGCCCAGCTGCGCACGAACCAAGCCGGCTTGTTGTCCACTCGGCCGAGGCTGCCGAGCAGCAGACGGCCTTGGTCGTCGCGGCGAATGCTGCTGAGCACGGTGCGGGTGTCCCAGGAGCCCTGGCCATGAGGCAGGACCTTGTCGGCCGCGGCGCCCTGCAGCGGCTTGGAAGCCACCTGGTAGTAGTAGCCACGGAAGAAGTGCTTCTGCAGGTTGCTCCACTCGCCTTCGGTGTAGGCACCGGTGGAGATCACCACCTTGTCGGCGCGCACCGAGCCGCGAGCGGTGTTCACTCGCCAGCCATCGCCGTCGCGCTCAAGGCCTTCGACCGAAGATTGCTGGAATACCCGTCCGCCCAGGCGTGCCACGGCGGCAGCCAAGCCCTGGGTGTAGGCCATTGGGTTGATGGTGCCGGCGCGGCGGTCGAGCAGCGCGGCGGAAATCTTGTCGGTGCCGCAGTATTCCTGGCAGCGGGCCCCGGTCAGCAGCTCGACATCCGCGCCGCGACGACTCCACTGGGCGTGACGCGCCTCGAGGTCGGCAATGCCAGTGGCGTTGTGTGCCATGTGCAGGGTGCCTTTGTGCTGGGCCTGGCAGTCGATGCCGAGGCGCTCGATCATCGCGAACACTTCGGCAGGCGCTGCGCCGAGCACTTTGTTCAGGCGGCTGCCCTGCTCCAGGCCGAGGGTCGCCTCGACATCGTCGGGACGGATCCAAGTGCCGGCATTGACCAGACCGACGTTGCGTCCAGAGCCACCATGGCCGATCTTCCAGGCCTCCAGCAGGATCACCGACTTACCCTGTTCGAGCAGGTGGATCGCTGCGGACAGCCCGGTGATGCCGCCGCCGATCACACAGACATCGGCCTTGTGCTCACCCGCCAGCGCCTGGGCGGCGACGGTCGGCTTGGTGACGAACTCCCACAGACATTCTTGACGCAATTCGGACATGGCCCGGCTCCAGCAGTGTTGTTCTTGTTGGGGCCGCTGCGCGGCCCTTTCGCGGCTGGACCCGCTCCCACAACTACATCACAGGTCAAAAACCCTGTTGTACCTGTGGGAGCGGGTCCACCCGCGAACCGGGGGCAAGGCCCCCGGCCTGCGATCATCAGTCGAACACGATCCCCTGCGCCAGCGGCAGCTCGCGCGAGTAGTTCACGGTGTTGGTCTGACGACGCATGTAGCCTTTCCAGGCATCGGAACCGGACTCACGACCACCGCCGGTTTCCTTCTCGCCACCGAACGCGCCGCCGATTTCCGCGCCGCTGGTGCCGATGTTGACGTTGGCGATACCGCAGTCGCTGCCCGAGGCGCTCTGGAAGCGCTCGGCCTCACGCAGGTCGGTGGTGAAGATGCACGACGACAAGCCTTGCGGTACTTCGTTATTCAGGCGCAGGGCCTCTTCGAAGTCGTCATAGGCCAGCACATAGAGGATCGGGGCGAAGGTCTCGTGGCGCACCACCTCGCTCTGGCCCGGCATCTCGACGATGGCCGGCGAAACGTAGTAGGCGTTGGGGTATTCGCTGGCCAGCTGGCGCTCGCCGCCGAAGACCTGGCCACCTTCGTCGCGGGCCTTGGCCAGCGCGCCTTGCATGGCGTCGAAGGATGGCTTGTCGATCAGCGGGCCGACCAGGTTGTCCTTGCGTGGGTCACCGATGCGCACCTTGCCGTAGGCGGCTTTGACGCGGGCAACCACTTCGTCCTTGATGGAGCGGTGCACGATCAGGCGACGCAGGGTGGTGCAGCGCTGGCCCGCAGTACCGACCGCGGCGAACAGGATGCCGCGCACGGCCAGGTCGAGATCGGCGCTCGGGGCCAGGATCATGGCGTTGTTGCCACCCAGCTCGAGGATGCTGCGGCCAAATCGGGCGGCTACACGTGGGCCCACTTCGCGGCCCATGCGGGTGCTGCCGGTGGCGCTGACCAGCGGTACGCGTGGATCATCCACCAGGGCTTCGCCGGCTTCGCGACCACCGATCACCAGCTGGCTCAGGCCTTCTGGTGCATCGCCAAAGGCTTTCAGGGCCTTTTCGAACAGTGCCTGGCAGGCCAGGGCGGTCAGCGGGGTCTTCTCGGACGGTTTCCACACCACGGCGTTGCCGCAGACCAGCGCCAGCGCGGTGTTCCAGGCCCAGACCGCTACGGGGAAGTTGAAGGCGCTGATGACGCCGACCACGCCCAGCGGGTGCCAGGTCTCGCGCATGTGGTGGCCTGGACGCTCGGAAGCGATAGTCAGGCCGTACAGCTGACGCGACAAGCCAACGGCGAAGTCGCAGATATCGATCATTTCCTGCACTTCACCCAGGCCTTCCTGGGTGATCTTGCCGGCCTCGATGGACACCAGTTCGCCCAGCTCGGCCTTGTGTGCACGCAGCACTTCACCGAACAGACGCACCAGCTCGCCACGGCGCGGGGCCGGCACGCTGCGCCAGGCTTCGAAAGCTTTGTGGGCCTGGTCGATGCGGGCAGTGGTCTCGGCTTTGCCGAGCAGTTTCACCGAGGCGATCTGGCTACCGTCGATCGGGGTGTGAACAGGGTAGTCACCCTGGGTGTAAGCCTCGGCGGCAACGCCAAGGCGCTCGAGCAATCCAGCGACCATGTGCTTCTCCTACAGGGGGTGAAGGGTTGAAAACCTGATGTGGATCAGTATTAATCCGATGACACTAGCGCAACAAACGACCTTTATTCCGCATATCATTCCGTCAGGTAATGATCCTCCTGCCGTAGAGACCGCTATGTCCAAACGCCTGGTACCCTCGATGACCGCCTTGCAGTGCTTCGAGGCTGCTGCTCGCCACTTGAGCTTCACCCGCGCGGCCGAAGAGCTGCACCTGACCCAGAGCGCGGTCAGCAAGCAGGTCGCGCAGCTCGAAGAGATGCTCCGGCATCATCTGTTCCTGCGTATCCGCCGACGTTTGCAACTCACACCAGCCGGCTCGCTGTACCTGGCCGAAGTCAACAAGATTCTCACCCAGGTGGACATGTCCAGCCGCTACGTCCTGACCTATGGCGAGCAGACCGAAGTATTGAAGGTAGCCACCCAACCAAGCTTTGGCGTGCGCTGGTTGATTCCGCACCTCAAGGGTTTCGGCAAGCGCTACCCGAACATTCATTTGGACATCCGCAACGAAATGGAGCCTTTCGCCCTGCTTCAGGGCTCGGCGGATGCAGTTTTTTTCTATGGCCAGGGCACCTGGCCAGGCGCCACCTGCGTGGAGCTGTTCGGCGAAGAGGTGGTGCCGGTGTGCGCGCCGGAGCTGTTGCAAGGCCGTGAGCTCAAGGACGCCAGTGCGGTGGCGCAGCTTGTGTTGTTGCAAAGCACCTCGCGCCCGGAGGCCTGG
Organism: Pseudomonas sp. HTZ2; assembly: GCF_033173945.1. Classification (NCBI taxonomy): domain Bacteria; kingdom Pseudomonadati; phylum Pseudomonadota; class Gammaproteobacteria; order Pseudomonadales; family Pseudomonadaceae; genus Pseudomonas; species Pseudomonas sp. HTZ2. Next base: position 323,739 of record NZ_CP137332.1, read on the forward strand.
CACGAGTGGTTCCTGGAGCAAGGGCTGCATACCGACAACAGCTACCACGGGCCACGCTTCGACACCTTCTATATGGCGCTGAGCGCGGCACAAGCCGGTTGCGGCGTGGCGCTGGTGCCCCGCTACCTGGTGGCCAAGGAACTGGCCGAGGGCAGCCTGGTGATGGCCTGGAACCATGCGATGAAGAGCAACGGCGCGCATTACCTGGCGTTCGCCGAACATGCCGCGGAGGTGCCGAAGGTGCGGGCGTTGGTGGAGTGGATCAAAGACCAGCTGCAAGGCTGATAGGTGGGACCAGAAGGTCGATCCAAAAAGGAATGACACCTGCACTTTTTTTCGCTTGTGGGGAAAGTGCATTCCCAGCTTTCATGTAAGGGTACTCACTCACCCCCAGGAAGCTAGCGATGCCCGCCCACGATTTCGTCAGCCCCGACAGCATCCGCGCGCAGTTCTCTGCCGCAATGTCCCTCATGTACAAACAGGAAGTGCCTCTGTACGGCACGCTGCTGGAGCTGGTGAGCGAAATCAACCAGCAGGTCATGACCCAGCAGCCCAAGATCGCCGAAGCCCTGCGCTGGACCGGTGAAATCGAGCGCCTCGATCAAGAGCGCCACGGCGCCATCCGCGTCGGTACCGCCGAGGAGCTCGCGACCATCGCCCGCCTGTTCGCGGTCATGGGCATGGAGCCGGTCGGCTACTACGACCTGAGCAGCGCCGGCGTGCCTGTGCATTCCACCGCGTTTCGCGCGGTACACGAGCAGTCCCTGCACATCAGCCCGTTCCGCGTGTTCACCTCGCTGCTGCGCCTGGAACTGATCGACAACCCGCAGCTGCGCGAACTGGCCCAGGGCATCCTGGCCAAGCGCAAGATCTTCACCCCGCGGGTGCTGGAGCTGATCGCCCAGTGCGAGCGCGACGGCGGCCTGAGCGCCAGCGATGCCGATACGTTCGTGCAGGAAGCGCTGCACACCTTCCGCTGGCACCAGGACGCCACTGTCACGGGCGAGCAGTACCAGCAATTGCACGACCAGCATCGCCTGATCGCCGATGTCGTGGCCTTCAAGGGCCCGCACATCAACCACCTGACCCCACGTACCCTGGACATCGACGCCGTCCAGCTGGGCATGCCAGCCAAAGGCATTCCGCCCAAGGCTGTGGTCGAAGGCCCGCCCACCCGCCGACACCCGATCTTGCTGCGCCAGACCAGCTTCAAGGCGCTGCAGGAAAAGGTCGCGTTCAGCGATGCACAAGGCAGCCACACCGCGCGTTTCGGCGAGATCGAACAACGCGGTGCGGCGCTGACCCCCAAGGGTCGCCAGCTCTATGACCGCTTGCTCGACGCCACCCGCGAGGCCCTGGGCGGCGCACCGGCCGAAGCCAACGCCGAACGCTACATGGCGCTGCTCAAGGCGCAGTTCGCCGAATTCCCGGACGACCTGGTGCAGATGCGCGAACAGGGGCTGGCGTACTTCCGCTACTTTGCCACCGAAAAAGGCTTGGCCGCCCGCGACCAGCAAGGTCGTCCGACCACCCTGCAAGGCCTGATCGATGCCGGCCACGTGCATTTCGAGGCGCTGGTGTACGAAGACTTCCTGCCGGTCAGCGCCGCCGGGATCTTCCAGTCCAACCTAGGCGACGATGCCCAGGCCGAGTACGGCAGCAACGCCAACCGCGAGGCATTCGAAGCGGCACTGCAGATGAAGGTACAGGATGAACTGGCGCTGTATGCCCAGAGCGAGCAGCGCTCACTCGAGGCTTGTGCCCAGGCGCTGAACCTCAAGTCGCTGTAAGCCATTAGCCGGTAAACCCGCTCCCAGGCCCCTCCAGGAGCGGGTTTACCCGCGAACAGCCAGATCAATCGGAATTCGAGCGATCCCGCGATTGGGTCTCAAGGATGCTCACATCCGGTAGGTTCATCGCCGCCGCCTCTTCCTGCAAGAAGGCGCTCAACCTGCGCAAACGCTCTCCCCCAGGCCTCGTTCGTGGCCACACCAAGTAGTAATCCATGCCACTGGGCACCGCTGTCGGCCACGGCAGACTCAGGCGTCCCTGGGCCACGTCCTCGGCCACCATCAGCAGATCGCCCATGGAGATGCCATAGCCACGGGCAGCTGCGATCATGCCCAGTTCCAGGGTATCGAACACCTGCCCGCCCTTGAGCGAGACCTTGTCGGTGAGCCCCATGCGCTCCAGCCAGGCGCGCCAATCGCGTTTGTCCGGCGTCGGGTGCAACAGCTCGATGCCGGCCAGGCGTCGCTCGTCCCATGGGCCATCATCGAGCAGGCCCGGCGCGCCCACCGGGATCAGCAGCTCGGAGAACAGCCGACGCACCTCCCAGTCCGCGGGAAATAACCCATCGCTGAGCAACACCGCACAGTCGAACGGCTCCTGATTGAAGTCCACATGGTCCACGTCCATCCAGGCGCTGGTCAGTTGCACCTCGTTGCCTGGCTGCAGGTGACGGAACTGGCTCAGGCGCGACAACAGCCAGCGCATGGTCAAGGTCGACGGGGCCTTCATGCGCAAGATGTCGTCTTCGCCGCGCAAGGTGTCGCAGGCCCGCTCCAGCGCACTGAAGCCCTCACGCACGCCGGGCAACAGCACCCGCGCCGCCTCGGTCAGTTGCAGGCTGCGACCGTTGCGCACGAACAAGCGGCAGGCGAAGTGATCCTCCAGGGTGCGGATATGCCGGCTGACCGCGCTCTGGGTGATGGACAGTTCCTCACCGGCGCGGGTGAACGAGCTCAGCCGAGCGGCGGCTTCGAATGCGCGTAGCGCATAGAGCGGGGGAAGCTGACGAGACATCTGGCACCTGCCCAGCGGGGCGAGAATGGAATGCACAGGATCATATATGCATGAGTCCGACTCATGCCAACGATCGCATTTATCCTTTTGTGCAAAGTTGACCGAAGCCTCAGAATCAACGGCTCGCTCAACAGATTCAGGAAAAAGGACATCCCAATGCACGTCGCGCCCACCACCGAACTCAAGGCTCTGCTGCGCCTGGCCGGCCCGCTGATCGCCTCGCAGTTGGCGCACATGCTGATGGTACTGACCGACACCCTGATGATGGCCCGCATCAGCCCACAGGCCCTGGCCGGGGGTGGACTGGGGGCCGCCAGTTATTCGTTCGTGTCGATCTTCTGCTTGGGCGTGATTGCTGCGGTCGGCACCTTGGTCGCCATCCGCCAGGGCGCCGGGGACGTTCCCGGCGCGACCCGTCTGGCGCAGAACGGCCTGTGGCTGGCCTGGGGCCTGGCCCTGGTGGCCGCGCTGGTGCTGTGGAACCTGGAGCCGGCCCTGCTGCTGTTTGGCCAACAGCCGGAGAACGTCGCCTCGGCGATGGAATTCCTCACGCTGCTGCCGCTGGCTCTGCCCGGCTACCTGACCTTCATGGCCCTGCGTGGCTTCACCAGCGCCCTGGGCCGTTCGACGCCGGTGATGGTCATCAGCCTGGTGGGCACGGTGCTCAACTATGTGTTCAACCATGCGCTGATCGAAGGCATGTTCGGCCTGCCCAAGCTGGGCCTGATGGGCATCGGCCTGGTCACGGCGGTGGTGTCGATGGGCATGGCCATTGCGCTTGCCCTGTACATTCGCTGGCACAAGGCCTACGCCGCCTACCCGCTGCGCAAGGGCCTGTCGCGCCCATCCCTGCCCGCCTTGCGCGAGCTGTGGCGCCTGGGCCTGCCGATCGGTGGCACCTACATGGTAGAGGTCGGCCTGTTCGCCTTCGCCGCCCTGTGCATGGGGGTGCTGGGCAGCACGGAGCTGGCGGCGCACCAGATCGCCCTGCAGATCGTCTCCACCGCGTTCATGGTGCCGACGGGCCTGTCGTATGCGGTGACCATGCGCGTGGGGTTGTACTACGGTGGTGGGAATCTGCTGGCCGCACGCAGCGCCGGGCGGGTGGGGATCGGTTTCGGGGCGATGATCATGTTCGCTTTCGCGGCATTGTTCTGGTTACTGCCCGATACGCTGGTCGGTTTGTTCATCGACCGTGACGACCCAGCTTTCGCGGCGATCTTCCAATTGGCCGTGAGCCTGGTGATGGTCGCGGCCTGGTTCGAATTGTTCGATGGCATGCAGACCATCGCCATGGGCTCTATCCGCGGGCTGAAAGACGCCAAGACCACCTTCCTCATCGGCCTGTGCTGCTATTGGCTGGTGGGGGCACCCAGCGCCTGGCTGTTCACCTTCACCCTCGGCGGTGGCGCGGTGGGTGTGTGGTGGGGCCTGGCCTTGGGGCTGGCCTGCGCAGCGGTGGCGCTGACCCTTGGCTTCGAGTGGCGGACCAAGCGGATGCTGGGCAAGGCGCACAAGGCTGAAGCTGCACCGATGTCGGTGTGATCCCACAGGGCTGGCGAAGCCCCTGTGGGAGCGGGTTCCCCCCGCGAAAATACCGCCGCAGCTATAGACTCACTACCTGCGCCTGCGCCGCCTGCTGCAGGTAATCCATCAACGCCTCCACCGGAAGGGGTTTGCTCACCAGGTATCCCTGCACTTGGTCGCAGCCGAACCCACGCAGCAGCGCTAACTGCTCTTCGGTCTCCACCCCTTCGGCCACCACCTCCAGGTTGAGGTTGTGCGCCAGGTTGATCATGGCGTGCACCAGCTTGCGGTTCTCCTCGCGTAGCTCCATGCCGCCCACGAAGCTGCGATCCACCTTGAGCAGAGTGATCGGCAGGCTGTTCAGGTGCACGAACGACGAAAAACCTGTGCCGAAGTCATCCAGGGAAAAGCGCACGCCCAGGCGCCCCAAGGCGTCCATCGTCTGGCGGACCAGCTCGTTGCGGCGCATGACGGCAGTCTCGGTGAGTTCGAATTCCAGCCAGCGGGCATCGACACCATGCTCGATGATCAAGCGGCTGAGCGTGGCCAGCAACTGGCTGTCCTGGAATTGGCGGAAGCTCAGGTTAACCGCCATGTGCAAGGGTTCGAGCCCGCGCTCTCGCAAGGCCTGCATGTCGCGCAGGGCCCGGGAGATCACCCAGTAGCCCAAGGGCACGATCAAGCCGCTCTGCTCGGCCAGGGGCACGAATTCGCTCGGTGGCAGCAGGCCTCGCTCGGCATGACGCCACCGCACCAGGGCCTCGAGGCCGACGATGCGTCCATCGCCCAGGCTCAGCCGGGGCTGGTAGTGCAGCTCCAGCTCGTCGCGACGCAGGGCCCGGCGCAGCTCGCTTTCCAGATCGGCCAGGCTGCGGGCGTTGCGGTTGATCCGCTCGTTGAACACATGGAAGGTGCAGCCCTGGCTGCCCTTGGCCTGACGCATGGCGATATGGGCGTGCCACATCAGCGGATCGGCGCCGGCCTGGGCCCGGGCGCGGGCCACGCCCAGGCTGGCACCGAGCAACAGGCTCTCGCCATCGACCCAATAGGGTTCGGCGAGAGCCTCGACGATGCGCTCGGCCATCCACTCGGCGCGGTTGGCATCACGCCGGGTGTCGATCAGCAGGGCAAATTCGTCGCTTCCCAGGCGGGCCAGCTGGTCCCCGGCCTCCAGTTGCTGCTTCAACCGCGCCACCACTTGCAGGATGAGGCGGTCGCCGCCCTGATGGCCCAAGGCATCGTTGACGTGGCGGAAGTTGTCCAGGTCCAGGTGACCCAGCGCGACGCCACGGCCTTCGTTTTCCGCCAGACGCGCCGTCAGCAGCGCCTGGAAGCCCTGACGATTGGCGATGCCGGTCAAGGGGTCCTGCTCGGCCAGGCGCTGCAAGGTGGCCACCAGCACGCCCCGCTCGCGCACGTGGCGCAGGGAACGACGCAGCGCATCGCCACTCAACTGCTCGCGCACCAGCCAGTCGCTGACCGCGCTGGGTGGCGTGTCAGGCTCTTCATCGAGCAACAGGATGGTGGGCAGGTCACAACGACCGGGGGCCGGCTGCAATGCCGGCCTCGCCAAAACGACGGCTTGGCGGTCATTGGCGAACAGACTGTCCACCGATTCCCAATTCGGTGCGGTCAACAAGACCGCGCTCCCGGCCAGCGGCTGCAGGCACTCGCGCAGCAGGGTGGCCCATTCCGGCTCATCAGCCAACAGCAGCAAACGCAACGGTTCGACAGGCGTGGACAAGCGAGCTCCTTAGGCTTGAACAGTAGGACGACGGGCGCGGAGCATCCAGCCCTCACGAATGAAAATAATTTTCACTTAAAGTGCCACTCCATAGCCAGTATCCCGACGCATTTTGTCGTGCATCCTGCGCGAAAGTAACAAAAGCGGCAAATCCGATTCGCGCCTTGCATCACACTGTCAGACGGTAACGCCACAACCGCCCCATGCCTGCTAGAATGCGCGGCTATTTTCTGGTGACCCCCGGTTTCTAGCATGTCCCGACTCAATCCCCGGCAACAAGAAGCCTGTGACTACGTCGGCGGCCCTCTATTGGTGCTCGCCGGTGCAGGCTCCGGCAAGACCAGCGTGATCACACGCAAGATCGCCCACCTCATCCAGAACTGCGGCATCCGTGCCCAGTACATCGTGGCCATGACCTTCACCAACAAGGCCGCGCGCGAGATGAAGGAGCGGGTCGGCACCCTCCTGCGTCCAGGTGAAGGCCGCGGCTTGACCGTGTGCACCTTCCACAACCTGGGGCTGAACATCATCCGCAAGGAGCATGAGCGCCTGGGCTACAAGCCGGGCTTCTCGATCTTCGACGAGACCGACATCAAGGCCTTGCTGTCGGACATCATGCAAAAGGAATACTCAGGCGACGACGGCATCGACGAGATCAAGAACATGATCGGTGCCTGGAAGAACGACCTGATCCTGCCCGCCGAGGCCCTGGAAAAAGCCCGCAATCCCCGCGAGCAGACCGCCGCCATCGTCTACACCCACTACCAGCGTACGCTCAAGGCGTTCAATGCAGTGGACTTCGACGACCTGATCCTGCTGCCGGTGAAGCTGTTCGAAGAACACAAGGATGTACTCGAACGCTGGCAGAACCGTGTGCGCTACCTGCTGGTGGACGAATACCAAGACACCAACGCCAGCCAGTACCTGCTGGTGAAAATGCTGATCGGGATGCGCAACCAGTTCACCGTGGTGGGCGACGACGACCAGTCGATCTACGCCTGGCGGGGCGCACGTCCTGAAAACCTCATGTTGCTCAAGGAGGACTACCCCTCCCTGAAAGTGGTGATGCTGGAGCAGAACTACCGCTCCACCAGCCGCATCCTGCGCTGCGCCAACGTGCTGATCGCCAACAACCCACATGCTTTCGAGAAGCAGCTGTGGAGCGAGATGGGCGTGGGTGACGAGATCCGTGTGATCCGCTGCAAGAACGAGGAAGCCGAGGCCGAGCGCGTGGCCATGGAAATCCTCACCTTGCACCTGCGCACCAACCGGCCCTACAGCGACTTCGCCATCCTCTACCGGGGTAACTACCAGGCCAAGCTGATCGAGCTCAAGCTCCAGCACCACCAAGTGCCGTACCGCCTTTCCGGCGGCAACAGCTTCTTCGGACGCCAGGAGGTCAAGGACCTCATGGCCTACCTGCGCCTGCTGGTAAACCCGGACGACGACAACGCCTACCTACGCGTGATCAATGTGCCGCGCCGGGAAATCGGCTCCACCACCCTGGAAAAACTCGGCAACTACGCCACCGAGCGTGGCGTGTCGATGTACGCTGCCAGCGAGGAGCTGGGCCTGGGCGAGCACCTGGATGCCCGTTACACCGAGCGCCTGCAGCGCTTCAAGCACTGGCTCGACGGGGTGCGCCAGCGCGTGGCCCTGGAAGACCCGATCGCGGCCCTGCACGACATGATCCGCGACATCGACTACGAGAACTGGATCCGCCAGAACACCGCCAGCGACAAGGCGGCGGAGTTCCGTATCAGCAACGTCTGGTTCCTGATCGATGCCTTGAAGAACACCCTCGAGAAGGACGAAGAGGGTGACATGACCATCGAGGACGCCATCGGCAAGCTGGTGCTGCGCGACATGCTCGAGCGCCAGCAGGAAGAGGAAGAGAACGCCGAAGGTGTGCAGATGATGACCTTGCACGCCTCCAAGGGCCTGGAATTCCCTTACGTGTTCATCATGGGCATGGAGGAGGAAATCCTTCCGCACCGCTCCAGCATCGAGGCCGACACCATCGAGGAAGAGCGGCGTCTGGCCTACGTGGGCATTACCCGCGCCCGCCAGACCCTGGCCTTCACCTTCGCCGCCAAGCGCAAGCAGTACGGCGAAATCATCGACTGCACCCCCAGCCGGTTCCTGGACGAACTGCCGCCGGACGACCTGGCCTGGGAGGGCCTGGACGACGCGCCTGTCGAAGTGAAGGCCGCGCGCGGCAACAATGCGCTGGCCGACATCCGGGCCATGCTCAGACGCTGATCAACCCTTATTATTCAACCTTTGCCGCGGCCTGGTCCGTGGCCACCTTTGCTACATCGAGGAATACCACAGTGGAAGCACTGAAGCAGAAGATTCGCGAAGAAGGCATCGTGCTTTCCGATCAGGTTCTCAAAGTCGACGCGTTTCTCAACCACCAGATCGATCCGGCGCTGATGCAGCTGATCGGTGACGAGTTCGCCCGTTTGTTCGCCGACTCCGGTGTGACCAAGATCGTCACCATCGAAGCCTCAGGGATAGCCCCGGCGGTGATGACCGGCCTGAAGCTGGGCGTGCCGGTGATCTTCGCCCGCAAGCACCAGTCGCTGACCCTGACCGAGAACCTGCTGACCGCCTCGGTGTACTCCTTCACCAAGCAGACCGAGAACACCGTGGCCATCTCGCCGCGTCACCTCAACAGCAGCGACCGCGTGCTGGTGATCGATGACTTCCTGGCCAACGGCAAGGCATCCCAGGCGCTGATCTCGATCATCAAGCAGGCCGGTGCCACCGTTGCGGGCCTGGGCATCGTGATCGAAAAATCGTTCCAGGGCGGCCGCGCCGAACTGGACAGCCAGGGCTACCGCGTCGAGTCGCTGGCTCGGGTCAAGTCGCTCGAAGGCGGCGTGGTCACGTTCATCGACTGATGCCTCCTGGGGCCGCCTTGCGGCCCCTGCTACCTCCGGGTGGCGGCCAACCCTGCCAGCAGCAATCGCTGGTACAGCTCTTCCTTAAGCCCCTGCGGCTGCGCCAACCCCATCCGCGCCAACTGCGCCGGATAGGCCTCGGGCGCGGGCGCATCCAGCGCTGCCTTGCCCAACGCCAGCACTTCACTCAATTTGAATTTGCTCTTGAGCCAGTTGAGTGCCCGAAGCAAATCCCGCTCCTCGGCCGTGAAATCACACCCCAATGGATACTCCGGGAACAGCCGCGCATGCCGCTCGCGTATCGCCTCCAGACGCTCGGGCGTGTTGTCGGTAAAGCGCGTGGCCAGCGTGAAGCCTTTGGGCAGCTTGCCCGCCGCCTTCGCCTGCTCCATCAACGGCTGCTGGAAACGTGAATCGCTGATCGCCAGCAACCTGGCGATGACTTCGCTATCGGTCTGTCCACGCAGATCGGCGATACCGTATTCGGTCACCACGATGTCACGCAGATGCCGGGGAATGGTGCAGTGACCGTAGTTCCAGAACAGGTTGGAAGTCACCTCGCCCCCGGACTCGCGCCAGCTGCGCAGGAGCAGCAGGGAGCGCCCGCCCTCCAGGGCATGCGCTTGCGCGACAAAGTTGTATTGCCCGCCTACCCCGCTGAGCACCCGTCCATCCTCAAGCTGGTCGGCCACGCCGGCACCGAGCAAGGTCATGCCGAATGCTGTGTTGATGAAACGAGCGTCGCGGCGCTGGCGACGCTTGAGCGACTCCTGCCCGTACAGCTCGTTGATGTAGCTGATCGCGGTCATGACGAAACGGTCGCGTTGCTCAAGAGGCATCTCCCGCAGACGCCGGTAGAACGCCTCGGGGCCCAGGAAGAATCCGCCGTGCACCAAAGCCCCGTCCTCGTCGGCCGGGCGCCGTACTACCCCCGCCTCGGCCAGCACCAGCAAACCGTTGACGAACATCTCGCTGCAGCCATACAGCCCCTGGGCAAAGGCATCGCGCCCACCCTCGCGCTCGATCAATCCCTGCCAGGGCGTGAGGTCCAGAGCATCGAGCAATGCCCGGTAGCCGGCGTTGTCACCCTGGCGCGCCAACAAGGCCGCGGTCACCGCATCGCCTATGGCGCCGATGCCGATCTGCAGGGTACCGCCATCGCGCACCAGGGCACTGGCGTGAAGCCCAATGCAGTGGTCCTGGCTGGTGACCGGCATGTTCGGGGTACAAAACAACCGGCGCCGCTCAGGCTCGTCGATCAACAGGTCGAAGGCTTCCCGGCCAAGTTCGGCCCCTGCAGGCATGTAGGGCAGCTCGGTGTGCACCTGGCCGAGCAGCAGGATGGTCTCACCGGCGGCGCGACGACGGGCGATCATCGGCAACAGGTCGAGGGTGATGTCCGGGTTACAGGCAAGGCTCAGGTGATCGGGGCGCTCGGGCGTGGCGGCTACCAACTGGGCGATCAGGTTCAGGCCCTTGGCGTTGATGTCCCGCGCCGCATGGGTGTAGTTGCTGCTGACATAGTCCTGCTGGGCGCTCTCGCTGTGCAGCAGGCTGCCAGGCTGCAGGAAGAACTGCTCGACGCGGATGTTGCCGGGCAGGCTGTCGTTGCGCAGGTCGGCGAGGTAGTCGAGCTCTTCATAATCGGCAAAAACCCGCTCGACGAAGGGCTCCAGAAAACGACGTTGCAAGCCATCGCCAAGCGGCGGCCGCCCGAGGCTCAAAGCGGTGTAGATCGTCAGTTGGCGCTCGGGTAGCTGGCGCACCCTGGCATACAACGCGTTGACGAAGGCATTAGGTTTGCCCAGGCCCAAGGGCAGGCCCATGTGGATGTGGGCGGGTAGACGGGCCAGGACCTGTTCTACCGCCTGGTCGAGGGAACAGCATTGGGTCATGGGGCCTCCTGTGAACATCCATGCGCAGGGGTTGGACCGTTATTACCCGTGAAAAAGCCACCCCATTTCGTAGCCCAGAAACACAAAGCCCGCCATGGGAGGCGGGCTTAGGGGAATCAGGCAGGGATTACAGCCCCGACATCTTCTTGATGGCGCCCTTGAGCTCGTCATCCGAGCAGTCGGCACAGGTGCCTTTGGGCGGCATGGCGTTGATACCGGTAATGGCCTTGGCCAGGATGCCGTCCAGACCACCCTGGTGGTCAGCACGCTCCTTCCAGGCGGCGGTATCGCCGATCTTCGGCGCGCCGAGCAAGCCGCTGCCATGGCAAGCGTTGCAATGCTTGGCGATGATTTCATCTGGGGTCTTGGCACCACCGCCACCTGCGGTAGCAGCCACTGCCATGCCTTTGCACTCCTGGCCCTGGACACACACCTGGCCGACCGGCTCGAGGCGCTTGGCGATTTCGTCGTTGGTCGCAGCGGTTGCGCTCATTGCCCAAAGGGCGAATACGGCTGCTGGTACGGCCAGCATCTTCTTGATTTGGTTCACGCGAACACCCTCATGGTGGCTAATCACGCCCGCGGCCACGATCTGCGAGCGTTTGAAAGTATAGCGGGAACCCCGAAACCGTGGAACGACCCCACAAGGGAAAGGGGTATTGCCGAAACAATGCACTGCGCTGGATCAAAAGTTCGAGGGTGTCGCCGCGCTGATCAGCCGGGCAGGCTCTTCGAAGGGGTTGCGAAAACGGTGTGGACGGGTGCTTTCGAAGTAGTAGCTGTCGCCGGCCTCGAGGATGAACGTCTCGGTACCGACCACCAGCTCGAGCCGGCCTTCGAGCAGGATGCCGGTCTCTTCGCCGTCGTGGGTGAGCATTTCTTCGCCGGTATCGGCCCCGGGCGGATACACCTCGTTGAGGAAGGCGATCGCCCGGTTGGGGTGCGATTTGCCCACCAGCTTCATGGTCACTGCACCGTCGGAGATGTCGATCAGTTCGTGAGCCTTGTAGACGACCTGGGTAGGGCTTTCAGGCGCCAGCTCCACGGAGAAGAACTCGACCATGGACATGGGGATGCCGCTGAGCACCTTGCGCAGGGAGCTGATCGAGGGGCTCACGCTGTTCTTCTCGATCATCGAGATGGTGCTGTTGGTGACGCCCGCGCGTTTGGCGAGTTCACGCTGGGACAGGCCCTTGAGCTTGCGGATGGCTTGCAGTCGTTCACCGACGTCCAAAGCTGGAGCCTCCTGAAACGGTCGAGGTGGGAGCGAAGTGTGAACGATATGATGGCAACGCCGTTCAGTATTTACAACACTTCGCCCCGCAGCCTGTCCGCTTCAGCGCCTCATTCGCCGATATAGTCCAGCGGTACACGCTTGAGGTTGCAGAAGATCTGGTACGGGATCATCCCGGCCTGGGCAGCCACGTCGCTGGCCAGCACCTGCTTGCCCCACAATTCCACCGGACTGCCGACCGTGGCTTCGGGTACGTCGGTCAGATCGACGCAGAGCATGTCCATCGACACCCGGCCGATCAGTTGGGTACGTTTGCCGGCGACCATCACGGGCGTGCCGGTCGGTGCCTGACGCGGATAGCCGTCGGCATAGCCCATGGCGACCACGCCGACGCGGGTCGGGCGTGGGGTGATGAACTTGGCGCCGTAGCCTACCGGCTCACCGGCCGGCAGTTCGCGCACGCTGATGATCCGCGATTGCAAAGTCATCACCGGCTGCAGGCGCTCGGCCTGGGGCTGGGACACTTCGAACGGGGTGGCGCCGTACAGCATGATGCCGGGGCGCACCCAGTCGCTCGGCACCTGGGGCCAGCCCAGCACCGCAGGCGAATTGCGCAAGCTGCACTCGGCCGCCAGGCCCTGGCGGGCGGCTTCGAACACTGCGACCTGTTGGGCTGTGGCGTCGACATCCAGTTCGTCGGCGCGAGCGAAGTGGCTCATCAGCACGATACGCGCCACTTTCCCGCTGGCCAGCAGGCGCTGGTAGCTTTCTTGGTAATCCTTCGGGTGCAGGCCGACCCGGTGCATGCCGGTGTCCATCTTCAACCAGACCGTCAATGGCTTGTGTACTGGCGTCTTCTCGATCGCTTCGAGCTGCCACAGCGATTGCACCACGCACCACAGGTCATGTTCGGCGATCAGCGCCAGCTCGCTCGCCTCGAAGAAACCTTCGAGCAACAGCACCGGGGCTTTGATCCCGGCGGCGCGCAGCTCCAGCGCTTCCTCGATGCAGGCCACGGCAAAACCATCGGCCTCGGTTTCCAGGGCCAAAGCGCAACGCACCGCGCCATGGCCGTAGGCATCGGCCTTGATCACGGCAAGGGCTTTGGCGCCGGACAGCTCACGGGCCAGGCGGTAATTGTGGCGAAGGGCTTGAAGGTCGATCAGGGCACGGGCGGGACGCATGGCGGCAGCCTTCTGGCAGTCTGGTTATGAATTAAGTCCCTGGCGCGACAGGCGTGGGGTAGTGCCCGCCGAGCCAGGGTGAGGGAACGGTTTACGGCAGCGCGGCGACTACCGACATCTCGACGAGGATTTCCGGCTCGCACAGCTTGGCCTCGACCGTCGCGCGGGCCGGAGCGACGCCTTGGGGCAGCCACTGATCCCACACCGCGTTCATGCCCAGGAAATGCGCGTCGATGTCCTTGAGGTAGATGGTCACCGAGAGCAAACGGGTCTTGTCGGTGCCGGCCAGCTCCAGCAGGCGCTCGATGTTGGCCAGCACCTCGCGGGTCTGCTGTTCGATCCCGGCGTCCAGATCGTCCCCCACCTGGCCCGCCAAGTAGACAGTGCCGTTATGGGTGACGATCTGGCTCATGCGCTCATTGGTGAGCTGGCGCTGGATTGCCATGCTTGGAAATCTCCTGGTTGTTGCCGTAACGCGAAATATCGAGGCCTTCGGCGCTAATCTGTGGCTTCTTGCGCGCGATCAGGTCGGCCAGCAGGCGACCGGAACCACAGGCCATGGTCCAGCCCAAGGTACCGTGACCGGTGTTCAGGAACAGGTTGCGGTACGGGGTGGCGCCCACGATCGGGGTCCCGTCCGGGGTGGCCGGGCGCAGGCCGGTCCAGAAGCTGGCCTGGCTCAGGTCGCCGCCGCGAGGATAAAGATCGTTGACGATCATCTCCAGGGTTTCGCGCCGACGCGGGTTCAGCGAAAGGTCGAAGCCTGCGATTTCGGCCATGCCGCCCACACGAATACGGTTGTCGAAACGGGTGATGGCGACCTTGTAGGTTTCGTCGAGAATGGTCGAGGTCGGGGCCATGTCCGCGTTGGTGATCGGTACGGTCAGCGAGTAGCCCTTGAGCGGGTAGACCGGCGCCTTGATGCCCAGCGGCTTGAGCAGCTGCGGAGAATAGCTACCCAGGGCGAGGACGTAGCGGTCGGCCGTTTCCAGCTTGCCGTCGATCCATACACCATTGATGCGGTCACCCGCGAAGTCCAGGCGCTGGATGTTCTGGTCGAAGCGGAACTCGACGCCCAGCTTGACCGCCATCTCGGCGAGCTTGGTAGTGAACAGTTGGCAGTCGCCGGTCTGGTCGTTCGGCAGACGCAGGGCGCCAGCCAGGATGTCCTTCACACCGGCCAGGGCAGGTTCTACGCGGGCGATGCCGTCGCGGTCGAGCAGCTCGTAAGGCACGCCGGATTGTTCGAGGACAGCGATGTCCTTGGCGGCAGCGTCCACCTGGGCCTGGGTGCGGAACAGCTGGGTGGTGCCCAGGGAGCGGTTTTCGTAGGCAATGCCGGTTTCGGCGCGCAGTTCATCGAGGCAGTCGCGGCTGTACTCGGACAGACGCACCATGCGCTCCTTGTTCACCGCATAGCGGTTGGCGGTGCAGTTGCGCAGCATCTGCGCCATCCACAGGTACTGGTCGACATCACCGGTGAGCTTGATGGCCAAAGGGGCGTGGCGCTCGAGCAGCCACTTGATGGCCTTGAGCGGCACACCTGGGGCAGCCCATGGAGAGGCATAGCCGGGCGAGATCTGGCCTGCGTTGGCAAAGCTGGTTTCCATGGCCACCGCTGGCTGGCGGTCGACCACCGTCACTTCGAAACCTTGCCGGGCCAGATAGTAGGCACTGGCGGTTCCGATCACACCGCTACCAAGTACCAGAACTCGCATTGTTTATTCCTCGCACGCGGCGCACCGCAGACTTTTGTTGAAATGGCTGGATTGGGCGCAGTATAGGGAGGAATAGCCAGTGCATTTCACTATATAAAAGCCTATATTTGGCGAGAATTCTCGGCAAAATCGCCTTTCACGGAGGGGCATCCCCTATGAGAACCCAGCACCAGACCAAGCGTGAACTGGACAAGATCGACCGCAATATTCTGCGTATCCTGCAGAACGATGGCCGTATCTCGTTCACTGAACTGGGCGAAAAGGTCGGCCTTTCCACTACCCCTTGCACCGAGCGGGTTCGCCGCCTGGAACGCGAGGGGATCATCATGGGCTACAACGCCCGGCTCAATCCGCAGCACCTGAAGGGCAGCCTGCTGGTGTTCGTGGAGATCAGCCTGGACTACAAGTCCGGCGACACCTTCGAGGAGTTCCGCCGCGCCGTGCTCAAGCTGCCTCACGTGCTGGAATGCCACCTGGTCTCCGGCGATTTTGACTACCTGGTGAAGGCGCGCATTTCGGAGATGGCCTCCTACCGCAAGCTGCTCGGCGACATCCTGCTCAAGCTGCCCCACGTGCGCGAGTCCAAGAGCTACATCGTGATGGAAGAAGTCAAAGAGAGCCTCTGCCTGCCGATTCCGGAGTGAGGCTCAGACCAATACCTGGCGGGTGGTGGCAATGAACTGATGCACCAGTTCCTCGGCCTGCGGCTCGATCATCTGCTCAGGCCCCCGCCCTCGCGGGCAGGCCAGCCGTGGCGTGGTGCCGAACAGTCGGCAGATCATCGGGCGCTCTTGATAGACCGTGCAGCCATTGGGACCCAGGTGCACACAGTCGAGGCGCTCGAGCGCGGCGTCCTGCTCGGCGCGGGATTTGCGCGGCAGGCGTGCCATCTCCTCGGCTGAGGTCGTGACCGGGCCGCAGCAGTCGTGACAACCCGGCTCGCACTCGAAGGATGGAATCAGTTCGCGCAAAAAGTGGATCTTGTGGCTGTTGCAGGACATGGCGAGATAAGCAGCAGGAAAAAGTGAGGAAATTATAGGCCTGTTCGCAGGCAAATCTGCTCCCGCGCATCGAACCGGTAAGCGCGGTTTATCCACGAACGACGGCGCAGGCCTCGCAGTTGCCCACCTTGCACCTGCGACTTATCCTCGCCCTTTGGCCTTAGCACCGGGAAACGACAGATGATCCACAGCGCGCAGCACGCCGCCTCTTATTACGCCGCCAGCAGCGTGCCGCACCCCGACTACCCGGCGCTCGAAGGTGAGCACAGCGCTGATGTGTGCATCGTCGGCGGCGGCTATTCGGGCCTCAATACTGCCATTGAGCTGGCCGAGCGTGGTTTGTCCGTCATTCTGCTGGAAGCGCGCAAGATCGGCTGGGGTGCCAGCGGACGCAACGGCGGGCAATTGATCCGCGGCGTTGGCCATGGTCTGGAGCAATTCCTGCCCATCCTCGGCGAGCAAGGCGTACGCAACTTGAAACTCATGGGCCTGGAAGCAGTGGATATCGTCCGCGAGCGTGTCGAGCGCCATGCCATCGCCTGCGACCTGACCTGGGGCTACTGCGACCTGGCCAACAAGCCGGGTGAGCT
Organism: Pseudomonas sp. HTZ2; assembly: GCF_033173945.1. NCBI lineage: Bacteria > Pseudomonadati > Pseudomonadota > Gammaproteobacteria > Pseudomonadales > Pseudomonadaceae > Pseudomonas > Pseudomonas sp. HTZ2. Next base: position 340,343 of record NZ_CP137332.1, read on the forward strand.
GGAAGGCTTCGCCGAAGACGCCGAGGAACTGCACAGCCTCGGTTATCGTCATGAACTGCGCCTGGTACCGGCCTCGGACATGCACAGTGTGGTGGGCTCGGATCGCTACGTGGGCGGACTGATCGACATGGGTTCGGGCCATCTGCACCCGCTCAACCTGGCCTTGGGCGAAGCACGGGTCGCCGCCAGCCTGGGCGTGAAGCTGCACGAACAGTCTGAGGTGACGCGCATCGACTATGGCTCGCAGGTGCAGGTCCATACCGCCAAAGGGCGTGTGCGTGCCGGCACCCTGGTGCTGTGCTGCAATGCCTACCACAACGACCTGAATCGCGAGCTGGGCGGCAAGGTGCTGCCTGCCGGTAGCTATATCATTGCCACCGAGCCACTGGGCGAGGAACGTGCCCGCGAACTGTTGCCACAGAACATGGCGGTCTGCGATCAGCGAGTGGCGCTGGACTACTATCGCCTGTCGGCCGACCACCGCCTGCTGTTCGGCGGAGCCTGTCATTACTCCGGGCGCGACCCGAAGGACATCGCCGCCTACATGCGCCCCAAGATGCTCAAGGTATTTGCGCAACTGGCCGATGTGCGCATCGACTATCAATGGGGCGGCATGATCGGCATCGGCGCCAACCGCCTGCCGCAGATCGGGCGCCTGGCCAGCCAGCCGAACGTCTATTACGCCCAGGCGTACTCCGGCCACGGCGTGAACGCCACCCACCTGGCCGGGCGCCTGCTGGGTGAGGCCATCAGCGGCCAGCAGAGCGGTCGCTTCGACCTGTTCGCCCAGGTCCCACATATCACCTTCCCCGGCGGAAGGCTGCTGCGTTCGCCGCTGCTGGCCTTGGGCATGCTCTGGCATCGGCTCAAGGAGTTGGTCTGACTCCAGGCACTACCCCCGCTCCCACAACAATTGCGGTTAGTCCTTCCAGAAGGGTTTGCGCCCTTCTTCGCGAGCCTGCTCCCAGCTCAGTCCCACATCCTTCAGTTGGCTATCATCCAACTGCAACAAGACCCGGCGAGTGCGCCAGCGGTGCAGCATCAACCCCCAGCGCCCCAGCCCGGCCGGGGCGTTGTAGACCTTCGGCCGCAGGCCTTCTTCCAGTTCTTTAGCCAATAATTGCAAACGTACGTCGCTCACGCCGTCCATCGCCACGCTCTCCTGCTCTGATCGAACCCTGGAAAAAGCATGCCGTTTCGCGCCCTCGACAATACAGATCCAATACCGGCTTATTATTCCCATACAGAATTGGCAGAAACAGGACTGAATGGCGTATTTTCCACCCATCTGTACCGGTCCTAGTCGCAGACGGTTCCAAGGAGTATGCCGTGACCCTTTACCTCAACCTTGCCGAACTGCTTGGCGCACGCATCGAACAAGGCCTGTACCGCCCCGGCCAGCGCCTGCCATCGGTGCGTGCCCTGAGCCTTGAGCATGGGGTCAGCCTGAGCACGGTGCAGCAGGCCTATCGTCTGCTCGAAGACAACGGCCTGGTCTCGCCGCGGCCCAAGTCCGGCTATTTCGTCGCCGAGGACCGCAGCCTTCCTGCGCTGCCCGCCATGAGCCGCACCGCCCAACGTCCGGTGGATATTTCGCAGTGGGACCAAGTGCTGGAACTGGTGCGCAGCACGCCGCAAAAAGGCGTGATCCAGCTCGGTCGCGGCATGCCCGACATCGACAGCCCGACCCTCAAGCCCCTGCTGCGAAGCCTGGCCCAGCTCAGTCGGCGCCAGGACATGCCAGGTCTGTACTACGACAACATCCATGGCAACCTGGCCCTGCGCGAGCAGATCGCCCGGCTGATGCTCGACTCCGGCTGCCGCCTGGGCCCGGCCGACCTGGTGGTGACCACTGGCTGCCATGAGGCGTTGTCCACCAGCATCCGCGCCGTGTGTGAACCGGGGGATATCGTGGCCGTCGAAGCGCCCAGCTTCCACGGCGCCATGCAGACCCTCAAAGGCCTGGGCATGAAGGCCCTGGAGATTCCCACCGATCCACTCACCGGCATCAGCCTGGAGGCCTTGGAACTGGCGCTGGAGCAGTGGCCCATCAAGCTCATCCAGCTCACCCCCAGCTGTAACAACCCACTGGGCTACATCATGCCCGAGGCGCGCAAGAAGGCCCTGCTGAACCTCGCCCAGCGCTACGACGTGGCAATTCTCGAAGACGATGTGTACGGCGACCTGGCCTACACCTACCCGCGGCCGCGGACCATCAAGTCGTTCGATGAAGACGGCCGCGTGTTGCTGTGCAGCTCTTTCTCCAAGACCCTGGCTCCGGGCCTGCGGGTCGGCTGGGTGGCGCCCGGACGCTACCTGGAGCGCGTGCTGCACATGAAGTACATCAGCACCGGCAGTACCGCCAGCCAGCCGCAACTGGCCATCGCCGATTTCATCGAAGCCGGCCACTATCAGCCCCACGTGCGCCGCATGCGCAGCCAGTACCAACGCGGCCGCGACCAGATGAGCGACTGGGTGACACGGTACTTTCCGCCCGGCACGCGCGCCAGTCGGCCCCAAGGCGGGTTCATGCTGTGGGTTGAATTGCCGGAAAGTTTCGATACGCTGCGCCTGAATCGCGCTTTACTGGAGCAGGGGGTGCAGATCGCCGTCGGCAGTATCTTCTCGGCGTCGGGCAAGTACCGGCATTGCCTGCGCATGAACTTCGCCGCGCGGCCCACGCCCCAGATCGAAGCTGCGGTACGCAAAGTGGGTGAAACCGCCCTTCGTCTACTGGAAGCGGACGAAGACCCGGCGTAACTTTGCGCCGCCCTCCACGGTCCAAACCATAAAGCCTTTGCTGTACAGGACGTTCTTCACTTGAGACTCCAGCGAGCTCTGCCACTGTTGCTGGCGCTGCTGCTTGGCCTGTCGGGCTGCGCCAGCGTCAGTACGCCCCGCCAGGTCAGCCAGACGCTGCCGGCCAGCGAATCGGCGTTCGGCCGCTCCGTCCAGCGCCAGGCCGCGCCCTATGACGGGCGCTCGGGCTTTCGCCTGCTGCCCAACAGCAACGAGGCCTTTCGCGCCCGCGCCGAGCTCATCCGCAACGCCCAGGCGAGCATCGACCTGCAGTACTACATCGTCCACGATGGCTTGAGCACCCGAGCCCTGGTCCACGAGCTGCTGCGCGCCGCCGACCGCGGCGTGCGCGTGCGCGTGCTGCTCGACGACACCACCAGCGACGGCCTCGACACCATGATGGGCACCCTCGCTGCCCATCCCAACATCCAGATCCGCGTATTCAACCCCTTGCACCTGGGGCGCAGCACCGGCGCCACCCGCGCTGTAGGCCGGCTGTTCAACCTGTCGCGCCAGCATCGGCGCATGCACAACAAGCTGTTTTTGGTGGACAACAGCATGGCCATCGTCGGCGGTCGCAACCTGGGCGATGAATACTTCGACGCCGAGCCGAACCTCAACTTCACCGACATCGATCTGCTCGGCGTAGGCCCAGTGGCCGACCAGCTCGGCCACAGCTTCGACCAGTACTGGAACAGCGCCCTGAGCTTGCCGATCGGCGACTTTCTCTGGCGCCAGCCGGATGCCAACGACCTGCGGGCCAGCCGCAAGCGCCTGGAGATTTCACTGGCGCAAGCGCGGGTCAAGCATAAAGCCTTGTACGACCGCTTGATGGCCTACCAGTCCAATCCACGGCTGGACGCGTGGCGCAACGAGCTGATCTGGGCCCACAGCAAGGCCCTCTGGGATTCACCTAGCAAGGTACTGGCCCAAGGCGAGCCGGATCCACACCTGCTGATGACCCAGCAGTTGGCACCGGAGCTTGCCAATGTGCACCGCGAGCTGATCCTGGTATCGGCCTACTTCGTACCGGGCGAATCGGGCTTGCTGTACCTGACCGGCCGCGCCGATGCCGGTACGTCAGTCAAGCTGCTGACCAACTCCCTGGAAGCCACCGACGTCCCAGCGGTACATGGCGGCTATGCCCCCTATCGCCGCGCCCTGCTCGAGCACGGCGTGCAGCTGTACGAACTGCGCCGCCAACCCGGAGACCCGAGCGCTTACCGCAGCCTGCTTCTGTATGGCAGCTCGGATTCCAGTCTGCACAGCAAAGCCATTGTCTTCGACCGACGCAAGACCTTCATCGGATCGTTCAACTTCGACCCACGCTCGGTGTTGTGGAACACCGAGGTCGGCGTGCTGGTCGACAGCCCCGAGCTGGCCGAATACACCCGTGATCTTGCGGTGCAGGGCATGGCGCCAGCACTGAGCTATCAGGCCAAGCTGGTGGGGGACAAACTGGTGTGGGTGACCGAGGACAACGGCAAACGCCGCCTGCTCACCTCCGAGCCAGGCGGGCTGTGGCGGCGATTCAATGCCTGGATCAGCAAGGCGGTGGGGCTGGAGAAGATGCTGTGAGCCGCCGCCCCGTTCGCAGGTGAACCCTGCCCACAATTCAAGCAGCGCTATAGCGCCGCACCTGTGGCCCGCGAATCGGCTACAAACTCGCTATCAGGCCGAAGCAGGCTCGAAGGCATCGCGCCTGCGAGTCAACACGACCAACCCCGCCGCCCCTGCCGCCATCAGCCACGGCAATGCATGGCCACTGATCCATTGACTGCCGGCGCCAGCGATCAGCGGCCCTAGCAGGCAACCGATGCCCCACAGCTGCGCCACATGCGCGTTGGCGCGCACCAGTTCATCGTCCCGGTAGCGCTCACCGATCAGCACCAGCGACAGGGTGAAAAGCCCGCCGGCACTGGCCCCGAACAACACCCAGACCGGCCAGATCGCAGGTGTGTGCAAGGTCAGCGGAATGGCCAGACTCGAAACGAGCAGGGTCAAGGCGCAACCACTGAACAGCGTCCGCCGCGACATGTAGTCGGCCAGGGCCCCGATCGGCAGCTGCAGCACGGCATCGCCCACCACCACGGTGCTGACCATGAACAATGCGATCTCGGCGGTGAACCCTTGCTGCAGGCAGTACACCGGCAGCAAGGTCAGGATCATCGCCTCGAAGGCAGCGAACAGCGCAATGGCCCAGGCGATCACCGGCAGACGCCGGCAAAACCCGAACAGGTCGCCGAAGGTGACGCTGCATGCCTCGGTGCTGGGTGCACCGCCGCGGCCCAGCAGCAGCAAGGGTGCGAACAGCAGCAGCGCTGTGGCGGCCCAGAATCCAAAGTCATCGTCCGAGCCCAAGAACCCCAGCACCAAGGGGCCAGCAAGCTGGCTCAGGGCATAGCTGCTGCCATACAGCGCCACCAACCGACCGCGCCACTGCTCGACCACCAGTTGGTTGATCCAGCTTTCACCCAGGATGAACACCACCGTCAGGGCCATGCCGATCACCAGGCGCAATGCCAGCCACAGCGCATAACTGGGCAGCACGGCTACAAGGCCGATCGATAACGCACCGCCCCACAGGCACAGGCGCATCGCCGCTGGCACACCGACCCAACCCGCCAGGCGGCTGGCCAGGCTGGCCCCGAGTAGCACACCGAGCGCGGGCATCGCGGCCATCACGCCGATGGCGAACCCACCGTAGCCCCAGCCCTCCAGGCGCAAGGACACCAGCGGCATGCTCACGCCGAGCGCGAGCCCGACACTGAGCACCGACGCCAGCACGGCAAAATAGGTTCCCCAACGCATGACAGCCTCCCAGGCAGATCTTGAACAGCAAAGACGACAAAGCCGGGACGGCATGGGCCGGCCCGGCTAGTTGCTTTCAGGGCTGCTGCGCAGCCCATCGTGGGTAACCGCTCCTACGAATCCTGTGGGAGCGGTCACCCACGAAAAGGGCCGCCCAGCGGCCCGCTGGATTACAGCTTGATCCAGGTCGCTTTCAGCTCGGTGTACTTCTCAAGTGCGTGCAGCGACTTGTCACGACCGTTGCCCGATTGCTTGAAGCCACCGAACGGCGCGGTCATGTCACCACCATCGTACTGGTTGACCCACACGCTGCCGGCGCGCACGGCACGAGCGGTGTTGTGGGCCTTGGAGATGTCGGCAGTCCAGATGCCAGCCGCCAGGCCGTACGGGGTGTCGTTGGCAATCGCCACGGCTTCCTCGGCGGTGTCGAAGGTGATGACCGACAGCACAGGGCCGAAGATCTCTTCCTTGGCGATCTTCATGGCGTTGGTCACGCCGTCGAAGATGGTCGGCTCGACGTAAGTACCGCCGGTTTCTTCCAGAATACGCTTGCCGCCCGCGAGCAGCTTGGCACCATCCTGGTGACCGGCGTCGATGTACGACAGCACGGTGTTCATTTGCTGGGTGTCCACCAGAGCACCGACGGTGGTCGACGGATCCAGCGGGTTGCCCGGCTTCCAGGCCTTCAGGGCCTCGACCACCATCGGCAAGAACTTGTCCTTGATCGAGCGCTCGACCAGCAGGCGCGAACCTGCGGTGCAGACTTCGCCCTGGTTGAAGGCGATGGCGCTGGCAGCGGCTTCGGCGGCGGCCTTGAGGTCAGGGGCGTCGGCGAAGACGATGTTCGGGCTCTTGCCGCCGGCTTCCAGCCAGACGCGCTTCATGTTCGACTCGCCCGCGTAGACCATCAGCTGCTTGGCAATCTTGGTCGAGCCGGTGAACACCAGGGTGTCGACGTCCATGTGCAGGGCCAGGGCCTTGCCCACGGTGTGGCCGTAGCCTGGCAGCACGTTCAGCACGCCTGCCGGGATGCCCGCTTCGATCGCCAGCTGGGCGATACGAATGGCCGTCAGCGGCGATTTTTCCGATGGCTTGAGGACGATGGAGTTACCAGTGGCCAGGGCCGGGCCGAGTTTCCAGCAGGCCATCAGCAGTGGGAAGTTCCACGGCACGATCGCGCCGACCACGCCCACAGGCTCGCGGGTCACCAGACCCAGCTGATCGTGCGGAGTCGGGGCGACTTCGTCGTAGACCTTGTCGATGGCTTCGGCAGTCCAATGGATGGCGTTGGCGGCACCTGGGACGTCGATGGTGGAAGAGTCACCGATCGGCTTGCCCATGTCCAGGGTTTCCAGCAGGGCCAGTTCTTCGACGTTCTTGCGCAGCAGGTCGGCGAAGCGGATCAGGGTAGCCTTACGCTTGGCCGGAGCCTGGCGCGACCAGACGCCGGATTCGAACACGGCGCGGGCATTTTCGACGGCGCGGTTGGCGTCGGCCAGATCGCAGCTGGCAACCTTGGCCAGGAAGCGTCCGTCCACCGGGCTCAGGCAGTCGAAGGTTTCACCGGATGCGGCATCGGTGTATTCGCCGTTGATGAAGGCGCGACCTTCGATCTTCAGTTGCTGGGCACGCTGTTCCCAATCCGCACGAGTCAGGGTGGTCATACGAAACTCCTCCTCTTGTTAAGGTGCAACGCCGTACTGAGGACATCACGGCGTGTCAATAATTCTGGCCGGGTGACAAGCGCACACTGGCACCCGACACCCTAAACCAGCCGGTGGAAACTATCAATATATTTGACACGAAAGGCCTAAACGCCTACTGATGTGCATTTTATTAAACAACAAAAGGGAATCACCATGAGCATCGGCACCATCATCGACTTCGCTCAGGCACTCACCGAGGCCGAACGCTACCGTCCAGCGGCGGAAAAAATCCTCAAGGGCGAGCCCGACCAGGCGGTCTACAACCACTATTCCAGCCCCTGCGGCCAGTTCGCCGCCGGCGTGTGGGAAGGTGAGGTGGGCCAGTGGAAGGTGAACTACACCGAGCACGAATACTGCGAGATCACCCAGGGTGTCTCGGTACTGCGCGACCAACAGGGCAATGCCAAGACCCTGCGCGCCGGCGATCGGTTCGTCATCCCGGCCGGCTTCAAGGGCACCTGGGAAGTGCTGGAGCCCTGCCGCAAGATCTACGTCATGTTCGAACAGAAGTAAGAGTCGCAGGTGAAGGGCATCATCGAAAGTTTCCTCTTCCGCCCTGAACGCCGGACATAAAAAAACCCGCTTCCGAGGAAGCGGGTTTTTTTCAGGTTGCCGATCAATTACTTGATCTTGGCTTCCTTGTAGACCACGTGCTTGCGGACGACCGGATCGTATTTCTTGATCTCGATCTTGTCCGGAGTGGTGCGCTTGTTCTTGTCGGTGGTGTAGAAGTGGCCGGTACCGGCACTCGAAACCAGACGGATCAATTCACGCATGATGTTCTCCCTTAAACCTTGGCGCCAGCACGACGGATGTCGGCCAGAACGGCATCGATACCGCGCTTGTCGATGATACGCATGCCCTTGGCGGAAACGCGCAGACGCACGAAACGCTTCTCGGACTCAACCCAGAAACGGTGGTGCTGCAGGTTTGGCAGGAAACGACGACGGGTTTTGTTGTTTGCGTGGGAAATGTTGTTCCCGGTTACCGGACCCTTACCGGTAACTTGACAGACTCTCGACATGCCTCAGCCCTCTAAAACCACATGCCCAACCCGGCATGGGTTGGCCGCTTAATCTCTCAGTCTATGGCGCCAGGCGCCGTGTTTCCGGGGGTCCTATCGACCGAATCGGCTTGCGCGACAGACCGTGCCCCTAGAAAAGAGCGCTGCTTTATACCAGAAAGACTCGACCACAACAACAGAAGATACGCATCCTGATAGGGCCGAGCGCGCCCGGCCAGCATAGCGACAAGGCTGGCGTGCTGTCGACCGCTCGTCGCCGGGCAGGCGAAAAAGAAGGTGGCCATTTATCAATGCGCACACTAGGGTAGGACCTTTCCTCAGCTGCACAGTCAGATGGGCCCCGGATCAGTCAAGGAGTCACCATGCGTGTCGCCGCCCTATCGTTGTTGTTCACCTCCCTGTTCGCCGCAGGCCTCGCCCAGGCGGCGCCCCTCTCCGTTTGCACCGAGGCCAGCCCCGAAGGCTTTGACGTCGTCCAGTACAACTCGCTGACGACCACCAACGCCTCGGCCGATGTGCTGATGAATCGTCTGGTGGAATTCGATGCCAGCCAGGGCAAGGTGGTGCCCAGCCTGGCTGAAAGCTGGACAGTGTCCGATGACGGCCTGATCTATGACTTCAAGCTGCGCAATGGCGTGAAATTCCATACCACATCCTGGTTCAAACCCAGCCGTGACTTGGACGCCGACGATGTGCTGTTCAGCTTCCAGCGCATGCTCTACCCCGCCCACGCCTGGCACAAGACAGCGCCTGGAGGGTACCCGCATGCCCAATCGCTGCAGCTGGCCAGCCTGATCAAGCTGATCGAAGCGCCGGAACCGCACACGGTACGCTTCACCCTGACCCACCCGGACGCGACCTTCCTGGCGACCCTGAGCATGGGTTTCGCCTCGATCTATTCCGCCGAGTATGCCGACAAGCTGCTCAAGGCCGGCACCCCGGAAAAGCTCAACAGCCAGCCGGTCGGCACCGGACCGTTCGTGTTCCAGCGTTTCCAGAAGGACGCGGTGGTGCGCTATCGCGCCAACCCCGACTATTTCGCGGGCAAGCCCGCCGTCGACCCGCTGATCTACGCCATCACCCCAGACGCCAACGTACGCCTGCAGAAACTCAAACGCGGCGAATGCCAGGTGGCCCTCTCGCCCAAACCGTTGGATATCACCGAAGCTGGCAAGGACGGTAATCTCAAGACCGCAAGTGTCCCGGCGTTCATGACGGCGTTCGTCGCCATCAACAGCCAGCACCCACCGCTGGACAAATCCGAGGTGCGCCAGGCCATCAACCTGGCCTTCGACAAGCCCGCCTATCTCAAGGCCGTGTTCGAAGGCACCGCCATCGCGGCCAATGGCCCCTACCCGCCCAACACCTGGAGCTACGCCAAGGACTTGCCTGGCTACGCCATGGACCTTAAAAAAGCCAAGGCGCTGTTGGCCAAGGCAGGGCTTGCGGACGGTTTTGCCACGACGATCTGGACCCGCCCCTCAGGCAGCCTGCTCAATCCAAACCCGAGCCTGGGTGCACAGATGCTCCAGGCGGATCTTGCGAAGATCGGTATCAAGGCCGAGATCCGCGTGATCGAATGGGGCGAGCTGATCCGCCGGGCCAAGGCTGGCGAGCATGATCTGCTGTTCATGGGCTGGGCCGGCGACAACGGCGATCCGGACAACTTCCTCACCCCGCAGTTTTCCTGCGCGGCGGTCAAGTCCGGTACCAACTTCGCGCGTTTTTGCGATAACCGCCTGGATCAGCTGATCAGCGCCGGCCGCACCACTAACGACCAGAGCGTGCGCAGCCGTTTGTATCAACAGGCGCAGACGCTGATCCAGCAGCAGGCACTGTGGTTGCCACTGGCCCATCCGACTGCCGCCACGCTGCTGCGCCAGGGTGTGGAGGGTTACCAAGTGAGCCCGTTCGGGCGATTGGATTTCAGCAAGGTTTCCGTCACGCGCTAAGTCATTGGCCGGGGCGCTTTGCGCCCCATCGCTGGCCATAAAGCAGCCTTAGGCCTCGAACCACCCCTGCTCGATCATCGACAGCGGCTCACCGTCCCCGACGATGACATGATCGAGCACCCGCACATCGATCAACGCCAATGCCCGTTTGAGCACCAGCGTCATGTGCACGTCATCCTCGCTGGGCTCGCTATGGCCTGACGGATGGTTGTGGCAAAGGATCAGGGCGGCGGCGTTGTGCAACAGCGAGCGCCGCACCACCTCACGCGGGTAGACGCTCGCCCGGTTGATCGTCCCCCTGAACAGGACCTCGAACGCCAGCGGCCTGTGCTTGGTGTCCAGAAACAGACAGCCGAACACTTCGCTAGCTTCGTGACGCAGCCTGGACTTCAGATAACGCCGCACAGACGCCGGATTCTCCAGAACGGCTTCACGCGAGATGGATTCATCCAGATAACGTCTGCCGATCTCCAGCAACGCTTGCAACTGCGCATATTTCACCAACCCCAGGCCCGGTTCGCGCAGCACGGCATCGCGGTCTGCCTCGAGAAACTGCCTGAGTCCGCCGAAGCGCATCAAAAGCCCCCGCGACAGGTCCAGCACATTTCGCCCGGCAACTCCCGAGCCCAGCAGCACAGCGAGTAATTCAGCGTCCGACAGCACGGCCGCACCGCGCTGCAACAGCTTCTCCCGTGGCCGCTCGTCCGCTGGCCATTCCCTGATGTTCATACCCCTCCTTGCGTGTTACTGCGGTGCGTTTAGGCCCTGTGTTAATCTATCCCGCTCCGTAGATGCGACGATCTGCCGCAGGCAGCAGTCGTCGTCGCCCGCTTTCACTGGAAAAAGGCAAGCCTATGCAGCGGCTGTATCGCAAGCGCATCGTTCTCGGCGTGGGTGGCGGCATCGCCGCCTACAAGAGCGCCGAGCTGATTCGCCGACTCCTGGAACACGGCGCGCAGGTGCGCGTTGTCATGACCCGCGGTGGTGCCGAGTTCATCACGCCACTGACCCTGCAGGCACTGTCAGGCCACCCGGTGCACATGGATCTGCTCGACCCCGCGGCCGAAGCGGCCATGGGGCACATCGAACTGGCCAAGTGGGCCGACCTGGTATTGATCGCCCCGGCCACCGCCGACCTCATGGCACGCCTGGCACAAGGCATGGCCGATGACCTGCTGACCACCCTGGTACTGGCTACCGATGCCACTGTTGCCGTGGCGCCAGCCATGAACCAGGCCATGTGGCGCGACGCGGCCACCCAGGCCAACCTCGAACTGCTCAAGAGCCGCGGCATCCAGGTATTCGGCCCGGCCTCCGGCAGCCAGGCCTGTGGCGACGTTGGCCTTGGTCGCATGCTCGAAGCCACGGATCTAGCCTGGTGCGCAGCCGAAAGCTTCAAGCGCCAGTCGCTGACCGGCAAGCATGTGCTGATCACCGCCGGCCCCACCCAGGAAAACATCGACCCGGTGCGCTACATCACCAATCATAGCTCCGGGAAGATGGGCTTCGCCCTGGCCGAGGCGGCTGCCGAAGCCGGGGCTCGGGTGACCCTCGTCACAGGCCCCGTGCACCTAGCGACGCCCGATCGCGTCAACCGGATCGACGTGGTGAGCGCGCGGGACATGCTCGCGGCCTGCGAGGCCGCCATGCCCTGCGACTTGTTCATCGCCTCGGCAGCGGTCGCGGACTACCGCCCTGAAGTCGTTGCCCCGCAAAAGCTCAAGAAAGACCCTACGACCGGCGACGGCATGCTGCTGCAGATGGTGCGCAATCCAGATATCCTTGCGACCATCGCTGGCCGCACCGATCGTCCGTTCAGCGTCGGCTTCGCCGCCGAGACCGAACACTTGCTCGATTACGCCACGCGCAAGCTCAAGGACAAGAACCTCGACCTGATCGTCGCCAATGATGTGGCCAACCCCAGCATCGGCTTCAACAGCGAGGAAAATGCCCTGACCGTCATCGACCGCCAGCAGCACCAGACCCTCTTCGCGCAGACCAGCAAGGGCAAGATCGCCCGACAACTGGTCGCCTTCATCGCCGAACGGCTCAACCAGGTTCAATAAGTTACATGCACGCTCTTCAAGCCAAGATCCTCGACCCTCGCCTGGGCAATGATTTCCCTCTGCCGCAATACGCCACCCCCGGCTCCGCCGGCCTGGACCTGCGCGCCATGCTCAAGGAAGACACTGTCCTGGAGCCGGGCCAGACCCTGCTGATTCCCACTGGCCTGTCGGTATATATCGGCGACCCGGGCCTGGCCGCAATGATCCTTCCGCGCTCGGGCCTGGGCCACAAGCACGGCATCGTGCTGGGCAACTTGGTCGGCCTGATCGACTCGGACTACCAGGGCGAGCTGATGGTCTCCTGCTGGAACCGAGGCCAGACGCCCTTCACCATCGCCATCGGCGAGCGTATCGCGCAGCTGGTGCTGGTGCCTGTGGTGCAGGCGCATTTCGAGATCGTCGAGTCCTTCGACGAGAGCCAGCGCGGGGCTGGCGGCTTCGGTCACTCCGGCAGCCACTGAGACCGCTTGACGACCGTTGGGCCATGGATGGCGAACTCTCTGGCCAAAGCATCGTCCAAGCGTTCAGTTTGCGCCTGCCCAGAAGCCTTTGATTATTGGAGCACCCAGAGATGAACGACATGGCCCACCTGGTACCCGCACTGCCCGAGAGCATCTTCCGTGCCTACGACATCCGTGGCGTTGTCGGCAAAACACTGACCGGCGAGACTGCCTATTGGATCGGCCGTGCCATCGGCGCCCAAACCCTCGCCCAGGGCGAGCCGCAGATCTCGGTTGGTCGCGATGGCCGCCTGTCCGGACCGATGCTGGTCGAGCAGCTGATCAAGGGCCTGGTCGACGCCGGTTGCCAGGTCAGCGACGTCGGCCTGGTCCCGACTCCAGCGCTGTACTACGCCGCCAATGTGCTGGCCGGCAAGTCCGGTGTGATGCTTACCGGCAGCCACAATCCGCCTGACTACAACGGCTTCAAGATCGTCATCGCTGGCGACACCTTGGCCAACGAACAGATCCAAGCCCTGCTGACCCGCCTGAAAACCAACGACCTGAGCCGTGGCGAGGGCCGCGTCGAACGTGTCGAGATCCTGGAGCGTTACTTCCAGCAGATCGTCGGCGACGTGAAGCTGGCCAAGAAACTCAAGGTGGTGGTGGACTGCGGCAATGGCGCCGCTGGCGTCATCGCGCCGCAACTGATCGAGGCCTTGGGCTGCGACGTCATCCCGCTGTTCTGCGACGTCGACGGTAACTTCCCCAACCATCACCCGGACCCGGGCAAGCCAGAAAACCTCGAGGATCTGATCGCCAAGGTCAAGGAAACCGGCGCCGACATCGGCCTGGCCTTCGACGGTGACGGCGACCGCGTGGGCGTAGTGACCAATACCGGCACCATCGTCTATCCAGACCGCCTGCTGATGCTCTTCGCCCAGGACGTGCTGTCGCGCAACCCCGGTGCCGAAATCATCTTCGACGTCAAATGCACCCGTCGCCTGACACCGCTGATCGAACAGCACGGCGGTCGCGCCCTGATGTGGAAGACCGGGCACTCGCTGATCAAGAAGAAGATGAAACAGACCGGTTCTCTGCTGGCCGGCGAGATGAGCGGACACATCTTCATCAAGGAACGCTGGTACGGTTTCGACGACGGCATCTACAGCGCCGCACGCCTGCTGGAAATCCTCAGCAAGGCCGACCAGGACGCCGAAAGCCTGTTCGCGGCGTTCCCGAACGATATTTCGACGCCGGAAATCAACATTGATGTGACCGACGAGAGTAAATTCAGCATCATTGATGCACTGCAACGCGACGCCGACTGGGGCGATGCCAACCTCACCACCATCGACGGTGTGCGGGTCGACTACGCCCAAGGCTGGGGCCTGGTTCGCGCTTCCAACACCACCCCGGTGCTGGTGCTGCGCTTCGAGGCCGAAAGCGATGCCGAGCTCAAACGTATCCAGGCTGTCTTGCGCACGCAGTTGCTGCGTGTCGATCCAGCCCTGCAACTGCCGTTCTGACCGACTATCCGTTCCTTACCTGGAGCCCTGCATGACCCTCGATCGCGATGCCGCTTCCCATGTAGCCGAGGTTTTGTCCGAAGCACTGCCTTACATTCGCCGCTTTGTCGGCAAGACCCTGGTGATCAAGTACGGCGGCAACGCGATGGAGAGCGAAGAGCTCAAGACCGGCTTTGCCCGGGACATCGTGTTGATGAAGGCCGTGGGCATCAACCCGGTGGTCGTGCATGGCGGCGGCCCGCAGATCGGTGATTTGCTCAAGCGTCTCTCGATCGAGAGCCACTTCATCGACGGCATGCGAGTCACCGATTCGGCCACCATGGATGTGGTGGAGATGGTTCTGGGCGGTCAGGTAAACAAAGACATCGTCAACCTGATCAACCGACACGGCGGCAGCGCCATCGGCCTGACCGGCAAAGATGCTGAATTGATCCGCGCCAAGAAGCTCACCGTCACCCGCCAGACACCGGAGATGACCCAACCGGAAATCATCGACATCGGCCATGTGGGTGAAGTGGTGAGCGTCAATACCGACCTGCTGAACATGCTGGTCAAAGGCGACTTCATTCCAGTGATCGCACCGATCGGCGTGGGTGAGAACGGCGAATCGTACAACATCAACGCCGACTTGGTGGCCGGCAAGGTAGCCGAGGCGCTCAAGGCCGAGAAGCTGATGCTGCTGACCAATATCGCAGGCCTGATGGACAAGCAGGGCACCGTCCTGACCGGACTGACCACCGAGCAGGTCAACGAGCTGATCGCCGATGGCACCATCTACGGCGGCATGCTGCCGAAGATCAAATGTGCTTTGGAGGCAGTGCAAGGTGGGGTGAACAGCTCGCACATCATCGATGGTCGCGTACCGAATGCCGTGCTGCTGGAGATCTTCACCGACAGCGGCGTGGGCACATTGATCACCAACACCAAGCGTCACTGACCACTTGGTCTGTCAGATGGCTCTTACCATCTGGCGTCGATTCACGGAAAAAGGCGACCTCTAGGGTCGCCTTTTTTTATTCATCCTCACCGCACCCGCGCTTTAAGCTCCCGCCGCACATAAAGTTATTCTGCTTGGCGCCGAAAAGGTAATAGCATAGCGCCATCGTTTTACTTTCTAATGGAGATATCGCGTGAAATACGCATCACAAGGACTCGTGCTGGTAGCCGCTCTGGCTATCGGGTCCCTTTCCGGCTGCGCAACCGAAACCTCCACGGCAGTTGCCGTGCAGCAGGTAGAAAGCGTCAATCGTCCTTACAGCGGCCTTCGGGCGCCGATCGCCGTGGGTAAATTCGACAATCGCTCCAGCTACATGCGCGGCATCTTCTCCGACGGCGTTGACCGCTTGGGCGGCCAAGCCAAAACCATCCTGATCACCCATTTGCAGCAGACCAATCGCTTCAATGTGCTCGACCGCGACAATATGGGCGAGATCCAGCAAGAAGCGGCGATCAAGGGCCAAGCCCAGCGTCTCAAAGGCGCCGACTACGTGGTGACAGGCGATGTAACCGAGTTCGGCCGCAAAGAGGTCGGCGATCACCAGCTGTTCGGCATCCTGGGGCGCGGCAAGACCCAGATTGCCTATGCCAAGGTTGCACTGAACATCGTCAACATCAGTACCTCCGAGGTGGTCTATTCGAGCCAGGGTGCAGGCGAATATGCACTCTCCAACCGCGAGATCATCGGCTTCGGCGGCACCGCCAGCTATGACTCCACCCTCAATGGCAAAGTCCTCGACCTGGCCATGCGCGAAGCCGTGAACAAACTGGTCAATGCCGTGGAAAGCGGCCAATGGAAGCCACAAGCGCAGTAAGTGGATAGAACAAGGAAGAAGTTACATGACGACCTCACTCTCGGCCTGGCGCGCAGTCGCCGCGCTCTTGCTTGGCTGCACCCTGCTGGCAGGTTGCAGCGGCCCAAAGTCCTTGTACCAATGGGAGAGCTACCAACCCCAGGTATATGAGTACTTCAAAGGTGAGTCCTCGAAAGAGGAACAGGCCATCGCCCTTGAGCGTGACCTCGAAAAGATCAAAGCCAAGAACGGCGCGGTCCCGCCCGGCTATCACGCCCAACTTGGGCTGCTCTATTCCAGCCTGGGCAAGGACGATCAGATGATCCAGCAGTTGCGCACCGAAAAGGCACTGTTCCCTGAATCGGCGCCGTACATGGACTTTCTGATGAACAATGCCAGCAAGGGAACCAAGCAATGATCAGTCGCCTCACCCAACTGCTCGTGAGCGTCTGCGTGCTGGCGCTGCTCACCGGCTGCGCCGAGCGCAAGACCATCGATTACACGGCCTACAAACAAAGTCGCCCCAAATCGATCCTGATCCTGCCGCCACTGAACGAGTCCCCGGATGTCAAAGCCACCTACAGCATGCTGTCCCAGGTGACCTATCCGCTGGCTGAGGCAGGCTACTACGTAATGCCCGTGGCACTGGTTGACGAAACCTTCCGCCAGAACGGCCTGAGCACACCCGCCGATATCCATCAGCTGCCGCCCAACAAGCTGCATGAGATTTTTGGTGCGGATGCAGGCCTGTATGTCACCGTCAGCGATTACGGTACGCGCTATATGGTGCTCAGCAGCGCAACTGTCGTCACCGCCAGCGCCAAACTGGTGGACCTCAAGAGCGGAACCACCTTGTGGACGGGTAGCGCCAGCGCCTCGAGCGAAGAAGGTCGGCAGAATCAAGGCGGCCTGATTGGCATGCTGGTCACCGCAGCGATCAACCAGATCATCAGCAACGTACAAGATGATGCGGGCTACCCGATCGCGGGCATCACCAGCAGTCGTTTGCTCACGCCCCAGCCCAACGGCGGAATCCTCTATGGCCCCCGCTCGCCGAAGTACGGCACGGACTGAGCGCAGCCGCTATTGCGGCGGTTCGCCGCGAACGAGGCCTGAATAGCCTGCACAAAAAAGGCGACCTTCTCACGAAGGTCGCCTTTTTCGTTGCAACGCGGGGCGTCAGATCCCGTATTGCGCCCGATAGGCTTCGACAGCAGGCAGGTGCTGCTTGAGCTGTGGGTCATCGGCCAGGAACTCCAGCACCTGGGTCAGCGAAACGATGCTGACCACCGGGATGCCGAAGTCGCGCTCGACTTCCTGGATCGCCGACAGCTCGCCATTGCCACGCTCTTCGCGGTTCAGCGCGATCAGAACGCCAGCGGCCTTGGCCTTCTGCGCGTTGATGATCTGCATCACTTCGCGGATAGCGGTGCCAGCGGTGATCACGTCGTCGATGATCAGTACGTCACCGGCCAGCGGGGCGCCGACCAGGCTCCCGCCTTCGCCGTGATCCTTGGCTTCCTTGCGGTTGAAGCACCATGGCACATCGAGCTGGTGTTGCTCGGCCAGCGCCACAGCAGTGGCTGCGGCCAGGGGAATACCCTTGTAGGCGGGGCCGAACAGCACATCGAACGGGATCTTGCTGTCGACGATGGCCGCCGCGTAGCAACGCCCCAGTTGCGCCAGTGCAGAACCGGTATTGAACAGGCCGGCATTGAAGAAGTACGGGCTGGTACGCCCCGATTTCAGGGTGAACTCACCGAAGCGCAGAACCCCGCGATCGATGGCAAAACGAATGAAGTCGCGCTGATACGGCTGCATGAAGAGTCCCGGACACCACGGATTTAGCTAAATGAGTTGAGCTCGGGTATCATACACGCACGAGATTTTTGGGGCCATTTATGCGGATCATCAGTGTGAACGTGAATGGCATTCAGGCTGCGGCCGAGCGTGGATTGCTCAGCTGGCTGCAAGCCCAGAATGCCGACGTCATCTGCCTTCAGGATACCCGCGCCTCGGCCTTTGAACTCGACGACCCAGCTTTCCAGCTCGATGGCTATTTCCTTTACGCCTGCGACGCGGAGGTGCCAGCCCAAGGTGGCGTGGCACTGTACTCGCGGATGCAGCCCAAGGCAGTCATCACCGGCCTGGGCTTCGAGACAGCCGACCGTTACGGGCGTTACCTGCAAGCGGATTTCGACAAGGTAAGTATTGCCACCCTGCTGCTGCCTTCGGGCATGAACGGCGACGAGGACTTGAACCAGAAGTTCAAGTTGATGGACGACTTCGCCCGCTACCTGGACAAGCAGCGTCGCAAGCGTCGCGAGTACATCTACTGCGGCTCGCTGTACGTGGCGCAACAGAAGCTGGACATCAAGAACTGGCGCGACAGCCAGCAGTCGCCAGGCTTCCTGCCACCGGAGCGTGCGTGGATGGACGCAATCGTTGGCGACATGGGCTACATCGACGCCCTGCGCGAAGTCAGTCGCGAAGGTGACCAGTACAGCTGGTGGCCGGACAACGAGCAGGCCGAGATGCTTAACCTGGGTTATCGGTTCGATTACCAGATCCTTACCCCAGGCCTGCGCCGTTTCGTGCGCAACGCACGCCTGCCACGCCAACCGCGCTTCTCCCAGCATGCGCCACTGATCGTGGACTACGACTGGACACTGACGATCTAAGTCAGTCTGCCGCCCATTCGCGGGTTTACCCGCGAATGGGCCTCAAAAAACCTACTTGATTGGCCGCCAGATCAGCGGATAGCGATAAGGCTTGCCCTCGTTGGCCCTGACCCCCGCAAGGATGGCCAGGACCAGCACCGCTACCGTCAGGATGGCGAAGAGCACGATCCCCACCAAAACGAACATCAGCAGGAAGCAGATGAACCCTGCGATGGTCACGCTGATCTGGAAGTTCAGTGCCTCCTTGCCCTGCGCGTCGATGAACGGATCCAGCTCACGCTTCCAGATCCACATCACCAGCGGGCCCAGCAGGTGCCCAAGGGGCACCACCAGGCCCAGCAGCGCCGAGAGATGACAGAACATCGCCCATTGCCGGATCTCGGCGTTGGGTGGGGCGACCGGCAGGTCGTCAGGCTCGTTCATGTTCCACACCTCCTTGGCAGCCAGGTCAGTCGGCCAGCGACGCGTTCTGCAGTTCGAAGATCTCGGTCATGCCCTTTTGGGCCAGGGCCAGCATGGCGTTGAAGTCTTCAGGCTGGAACGGAGCGCCTTCGGCGGTGCCCTGGACCTCGATGAAGCCACCGGCGCTGGTCATGACCACGTTCAGGTCGGTCTCGGCGGCGGAGTCTTCCAAATAGTCCAGGTCGAGCACGGCCTCGCCCTGATACATGCCCACCGACACAGCGGCGATCATGTGCTTGAGCGGGTTGCCACCCTTGAGACCACCACGCTTCTTGATCACGGCCAGGGCGTCGCACAGGGCGACCATGGCACCGGTGATCGACGCAGTGCGGGTGCCGCCATCGGCCTGGATCACGTCGCAGTCGACGTACAGGGTGACGTCGCCCAGCTTGCTCATGTCCAGCGCGGCGCGCAGGGAGCGACCGATCAGACGCTGGATCTCCAGGGTACGACCACCCTGCTTGCCACGGCTCGCCTCGCGCTGATTACGCTCGCCGGTGGAACGCGGCAGCATGCCGTACTCGGCGGTCAGCCAACCCTGGCCCTGGCCCTTGAGGAAGCGGGGAACACCATTTTCGACGCTGACCGTGCAGACGACCTTGGTGTCGCCGAACTCGACCAGTACCGACCCCTCGGCGTGCTTGGTGTAGTTGCGGGTGATGCGGATCGAGCGGAGCTGATCGGCGGCGCGACCACTTGGACGTTTCATCTGGGATACCTGTACCGGGACTTGAATCTGGCGAGCATTATAAGGCCCGTCGCCCTGTGAGGACATGCCTATTGTCGCGCGCCGGGGCAGCCTGTCGTCTTTTCCCACCGGCCTTGCAGGCGCTCTGTAGCATGGGTGGATTGGGCGCCCGCACCGCACTGCGTTACAATCCCACGCCTTGGCCGAAAGGCTTTCCCGTTCATTCAGACTTCGCGAGGTACTCACCATGGTGCACAGCATGACCGCTTTTGCTCGCGTCGAGCGCGCTGGCAGCCAAGGCACCCTGGCCTGGGAACTGCGCTCGGTCAACCACCGCTACCTGGAGCCTCACCTGCGCTTGCCCGAGGCCCTGCGCGATCTGGAAGGCGCGGTGCGCGAAGGCCTGCGCCAAGGCCTTTCGCGCGGCAAGGTCGAATGCACCCTGCGCCTGAGCGAAGACAACGCCGGCAAGCCCCTTCAAGTCGACCGTGAGCGCGCCGCGCAACTGGTCGCCGCCGCCGAGACCGTCGCCGGTCTGATCAAGCAGCCCGCACCGCTGAACCCGCTCGAAGTCCTGGCCTGGCCCGGCGTGCTGGTGGCCGACGCCAGCGACCCTCAGGCGCTCAATGCCGAGGCCATGGCGCTGTTCAACGAGGCGCTCGCCGAGCTCAAGGCCGGCCGCCAGCGTGAAGGCCTGGAGCTGGCCCGCCTGATCAACGAGCGCCTGGACGGCATGACCGCAGAGGTCACCACCTTGCGCGCTCTGGTGCCTCAAATGCTGGCGGCCCAACGCCAGCGCATCCTCGACCGCTTCAATGACCTGCAGGCCGAACTCGACCCGCAGCGCCTGGAACAGGAGATGGTGTTGCTGGCCCAGAAAAGCGACGTGGCCGAAGAGCTGGACCGCCTCAGCACGCACATCACTGAAGTCCGGCGCGTACTCAAGTCCGGCGGCGCGGCCGGCCGGCGCCTGGACTTCCTGATGCAGGAGCTCAACCGCGAGGCCAACACCCTGGGCTCCAAGGCATTCGACCCGCGCAGCACCCAGGCGGCGGTCAACCTCAAGGTGTTGATCGAACAGATGCGTGAACAAGTACAGAACATCGAGTAAGGCCACCCCCACCATGAACCACAGCAGCGGCACTCTCTACATCGTCTCGGCCCCGTCCGGCGCCGGCAAGACCAGCCTGGTCACGGCACTGATCAAGGACGATCCACGCATCAGCGTCTCGGTTTCGCACACCACGCGCAACAAGCGCCCGGGTGAAGAACACGGCGTGAATTACCACTTCGTCAGCCATGACGAGTTCAAGGCCCTGATCGAGCGTAACGACTTCCTCGAGCATGCCGAAGTGTTCGGCAACTTCTACGGCACTTCGCGCAGTGCGCTGCAACAGGCCCTGGACCAGGGCCAGGACCTGATCCTGGAAATCGACTGGCAAGGCGCCCAGCAGGTACGCAAGCTGATGCCACAGGCGCTTTCGGTATTCATCCTTCCGCCGAGCCAGCAGGCACTGCGCCAGCGCCTGGACAACCGCGGCCAGGACAGCGAAGAGATCATCGAAGGCCGCATGAAGGAAGCGGTCAGCGAAATGGTGCACTACGACGAGTACGACTACGTCATCATCAACGATGACTTCGCCGTTGCATTGGAAGACCTCAAAGCCGTGTTCCGTGCGAACCGCGATGGTGACTCGCTGGCCACAGAACGCGCCGAGGCGCTCAAGCTGCACAAGCAACAGCAACGCCATGGAGCGCTGCTCAAGCAATTGATCGGCTGAAATCAAAAAGGGGCTGCGTTCGCAGCCCCTTTTCTTTCATTACTCCTGCAGTTGCAGGTTGGCCTGCTGGCGCAACGTTGCGCCCAGGAAGTAGGCCGGTGCGCGCCAGCGCGACAGCACCATCAACACGATCCCCAGTGCCGAGATGATTGCCGCGATCACGAACACCAAGCCAAGACCGGCAACGTGAGAACCGCTGCCGAAATCCGGCGAGGCGCTGTCGATCGCCGTGCGCACGAAGATGATCGACAGGATCACACCACCCACCAGCGGGCACAGGCCGCGCATGAAGAAGTGACGCAGGCTGCCGAACAGACTGTGGCGGAAGTACCAGACACAGGCATAGGCCGTCAGCGAGTAGTAGAAGCAGATCATCATGCCCAAGGCAGTGATGGTATCGGCCAGCACGTTCTCGCTCAGGGTGCGCATGGTCACGTAGAACAGACCAGCAGCAACGCCCGCGCAGATGGTAGCGTAGCGCGGGGTCTGCGAACGCGGGCAGACGCTGGCAAAGCGCTGCGGCACGGCACCGTAGTAGCCCATTGCAAGCAGGGTCCGCGCCGGCGACACGAAGGTCGACTGCAAGGACGCAGCGGTGCTAGCCAATACGGCAATGGACATCAGGATCGCCAGTGGGCCCATGACCGGACCGGCCAGGTGCGCAAAGACGTTCTCCTGGATACGCGGATTACCCAGACCCAGGCCGACATCACTGAT
This sequence comes from Pseudomonas sp. HTZ2, assembly GCF_033173945.1. NCBI lineage: Bacteria > Pseudomonadati > Pseudomonadota > Gammaproteobacteria > Pseudomonadales > Pseudomonadaceae > Pseudomonas > Pseudomonas sp. HTZ2. Next base: position 362,789 of record NZ_CP137332.1, read on the forward strand.
TCCGGCGAACTGCAGGGTGGCGATGGCGGTGACCAGGTAGAGACCAAGGATCAGCAATACCGTCCAGGTGGCAGCCTTGCCCGGGACTTCGTCACTGCCGATCGACTCTTCGCTCACGGTCAGGCACACGTCCCAGCCCCAGAAGATGAAGATCGACAACGACAGACCTGCGGCGAACGCCGAGAAAGACTCCACGCCAAACGGGTTGAACCAGGCCAGATCGAATGCCAGCGGTGGCGGTGCGGTGGTCTCGCTGAAGGCGGCGAACGCAAAGCCGATCAACACCAGCAACTGCAAGGCCACCAGGCCGTATTGCACGGTCATCGTGGTGCCCATGCCACGGCAGCAGATCCACACCGCAAGGGCGATGAACACACAACAGGTGGTGATGTTCACCAACAAGTTGTCCGCCAATGCCGCCAGCTCCTGCTGACCGGTGATCTGTGCAATGAACAGATAGAAGAAATCGACGGCCACACCCGCCAGGTTGGACAACACGATGGTTGTGGCCACGACCAGCCCCCAGCCACCGATCCAGCCGATCATCGGCCCGAAAGCCCGCGCCGACCACGTAAAGGAAGTGCCGCTGTCCGGCTCCGCGGCATTGAGCTCGCGATAACCCAGCGCGACCAGCAGCATAGGCAGGAAGCCGACGATGAAAACAGCGGGAAGGTGGGCGCCCACCTCACGCACGGTGGGGCCAAGGGCGCCGGTCAGGGTATAGACAGGTGCAATCGTGGAGATGCCCAGCACCACGCTGGCCAGCAGGCCCAAACGGCCTTTTGCAAGGCCTTTACTGGCGCGCTGGGTGTTGCCTGCATCGGTCGCCACATCGGGTGGGCGGCCGGCTTCGGTGTATTCGCTCATGAGTCTTTGCCGTAACTATTGGTATTGTTTTCACGGACCTTGCGAACAAGGCCCGCTTTCACTCATTGAAAGCTGTTGCAGGGAGCGGGTCATCCAAGACCTTCGGGTAACGTCAGAGTGTTTTCTGGCGCGAACCCTCCCGTGCAGCATGGGCAATGCAGGCCTCGCGGAATGCCTGGAACAGGCGCCGGGAGACCGGGTTTTCGGCGAAACGCCATTCCGGGTGCCACTGCACGCCGAGCACGAAGCCCGGCGCATCAGGCATGGACACCGCTTCGATCAGGCCATCCGGGGCCCGTGCCTCGACGCGCAGGCCAGGGGCCAAACGGTCGATGCCCTGGCTGTGCAGCGAGTTGACCTCGAACTGCGCAGCCAGGCCCAAGCGCTCGAACAGCCCTCCCGGCGCAACGCCGACGGGGTGTCGAGGGCTGTATTGCACCTCAAGCGGTGCATCCTCAGGTTCTCGGTGATCCAGGTAGCCGGGCAGTTCCTGCACGCGCTGGTGCAGGGTGCCGCCGAGGGCGACGTTCAACTCCTGGAAACCACGGCAGATACAGAACACCGGTATACCGGCGGCAATGGCTGCCTGCAGCAACGGCAAGGTGAGACGGTCACGCGCGGTGTCGTGCCGGGTCCCTTCCGCGCTGGGGGCGCCATTGTAATGATGCGGCTCGACATTAGAAGGTGAGCCGGTAAAAAGAATGCCATCGAGCCGAGCGAGCAGCGCCTGTGTGTCGCTGCCACCGTCGCGGGCCGGCAATATCAACGGAAGCCCCGCAAAGCCGGCCGCCTCCACGTACTTGTCGCCCACAGTGTGCGACGAGTTTTTCCCCACCTGCTGGCGGCAGGCGCTGACACCGATCAGAGGGACCGCATTTGCGCTCATGGGCTTATACCGTGTGCAGGTACCAGTTGTACTCGAGGTCGGAGATCGACACTTCGAACTCGGCCAGCTCGCTTTCCTTGCAGGCCACGAAGATATCGATGTAGTCCGGGCTGATGTATTGGTTGAGCACCTCGCTGTCGTCCAGCGCGCGCAGGGCGTCACGCAGGTTGTTCGGCAGGCTCTGCTCCAGCTGCTCGTACGAGTTTCCTTCGATCGGCTCACCCGGCTCGACCTGGTTGGTCAGGCCGTGATGGATGCCGGCCAGAATGGCGGCGAGCATCAGGTAAGGGTTGGCGTCCGCGCCGGCCACGCGGTGCTCGATGCGCACGTTCTCGCTGCTGTCGGTGGGCACGCGCAAGGCGACGGTGCGGTTGTCCAGGCCCCAGCTCGGTGCGTTCGGCACATAGAACTGTGCGCCGAAGCGACGGTAGGAATTGATGTTCGGGCACAGAAACGCCATCGATGCCGGCATGGTTTCCAGCACACCACCAATCGCGTGGCGCAGCGCATCGCTCTTGAGCGGGTCTTCGTTGGCGAAGATGTTCTTGCCGGTCTTCTTGTCCAGCAGCGAGATGTGCACGTGCAAGCCGTTGCCTGCCTGGCCCGGGTAGGGCTTGGCCATGAAGGTGGTATCCATCTCATGGTCGTAGGCGATGTTCTTGATCAGGCGCTTGAGCAGGATCGCGTAGTCACACGCCTTGAGCGGATCGGCCACGTGGTGCAGGTTGACTTCGAACTGGGCCGGGGCGCTTTCCTTGACGATGGCGTCGGCAGGAATGCCTTGCTCCTTGGCCGCTTCCAGCATGTCTTGCAGGCAGTCGGCGTACTCGTCCAGATCATCGATCAGGTACACCTGGGTCGACTGCGGGCGCTTGCCGGAGATCGGGGAGCGCGGTGGCTGCGGACGGCCATTGAGGTTGTCCTGGTCGATCAGGTAGAACTCGAGCTCGAAGGCTGCGCAGATATCCAGGCCCAGCTCGTCGAATTTGGCGACCACTTGACGCAGCACTTCACGTGGGTCGGCGAAGAATGGGGCGCCGTCCAGCTCATGCATGGTCATCAGCAACTGAGCAGTGGGGCGCTTCTGCCAAGGCTCGTCGGACAAAGTGCCGGGGATCGGATAGCAGATGCGGTCAGCATCGCCGATGTCCAGGCCAAGGCCGGTGCTCTCGACGGTCGAGCCGTTGATATCCAGGGCGAACAACGACGCCGGCAGGTTGATGCCTTTCTCGTATACCTTGTGCAGGCTGGCGCGCTCGATGCGCTTGCCGCGTACCACACCGTTCATATCGGAAATCAGCAGATCGACGAACTGCGTGTCCGGATGAGCCTCTAGGAATTCATTCATCTCGCTGGAAGAACTGGCGCACGGGATTACCGACGTCATGGCTGTACATCCTTTGATTCGGGGCGGCGATGTGGAGGGATACTGCTGGCGCCTCGCGGGCGGCGATGGTTGCTACTGTTGTTCTTTTCACTGTCCCATCGTTGGGGATAGGGTGCGACCCGGTGTGCATTGATTCCCGGGGGCCGTTCCACTATAAAATGGCCTCAACGCAACAGACATTGGCATTTCGGCAAGCAGAGCGTGCAACAATGCAATATCAAATTACCCATGCCGACCTTTCGTTGGTCCTGGCCCTGGAGCGTGGTCGCTCGCTGGCCAAAGCCGCCGAACTGCTCAAAGTAGACGTCTCGACGGTGTTTCGCTCGATTCGCCGACTGGAGTCCGCACTGGGCACAGCACTGTTCGTCAAGAGTCGCAAAGGCTACCTGCCCACCGATACCGCCCAGGCCCTGGCAGAGCAGGCCGAGCGCGCCGAGCAGGCGCTCGATGCCGCACGCATCGCCCTGACCAGCGGGGAACAGGTCGTCAGCGGTACCGTTCGTCTGACATGTACTGAAGCCGTCATGCACAGCCTGCTGCTGCCAGCGCTGGCTGACTTCATGTCGAACTACCCTGCCCTGTCGCTGGAACTGGGCACCTCCAACACCTTCGCCAACCTCAGTCGACGCGATGCCGACATCGCGCTTCGCCTGACCAACACACCGCCCGAGCACCTTGTCGGCCGCTGCCTGGGCTCCACGTCCTACGTGGTCTGTGGCCAAGCGCAGTGGCGCGAGCGGCTGGGCGAATCGCATCACAGCGTACCGTGGATCGCCCCGGACGACTCGATGCAGGACCATCCCACAGTCGTCTGGCGCAACCAGCAGTACCCTGGCCTGAACCCACGCTACCAGTGCAGCAGCATGTCGACCATCGCCCAGCTGGTCAGCACCGGGCTTGGCGTCGCGGCATTACCGGACTACATGGTCGATGCCCTGCCCGAGGTTGAAGCCCTGAGCGGCCCCCTGCCCGGTTGCGATACCCAGCTGTGGCTGCTGACCCGCCCGGACTGCCGAGCGCTGCGCTCGGTACAGACCTTGTTCGAAGAGCTCACCCCGCGCCTGCGCGACGCCATGTTGTGATAACGCGCCAAGGAGGGTTGTCTGCCGTCTATGCATCCCGTTATCGTCAGGGTAGAGCGTGCCGGTGTCTGTTCCGGTGCTTTCGCGAACAAGTCCGCTCCCACAAGCACAACGCTGTGTCTGTGGGTTTACCCACGAAGCAGCCAGCACAGGCCCGACAGACCAGCACCTGACAAAACAGCGCTTCCCTATTGGCTGGTGATTTTTTAAACTATCGAGTCCGCCTGCCCACTCTGGGCTGCACGCTAACGCATTTGCTACTGAGGAAGACCATGGCCCGCGTAACTGTTGAAGACTGCCTGGAACACGTGGATAACCGCTTTGAGCTGGTCATGCTCTCGACCAAGCGCGCCCGTCAGCTGGCCACCGGCGGCAAAGAGCCGCGCGTTGCATGGGAAAACGACAAGCCGACCGTCGTCGCCCTGCGCGAGATCGCCGAAGGTATCGTCACTCCAGAGTTCATCGCCGCCGAAGAGATCGTAACGGAAGATCCAGTCTTCGCTGCGTTCGAGGACGAGAACAACGAGGCTGTCTGATCCATGCCCGGTCGACATCGTGCGGCACAAGGCCCTCTCCCTCGGCAGGAGGTGAACCCATGCCGGGTATAGAAGCCCTCGCCGAACGGCTGTCGACCTACCTCGGCCCCGACCAGGTCAATCTGGTCCGCCGGGCCTACTTCTACGCCGAACAGGCGCACGATGGCCAACGCCGCCGCAGCGGCGAGCCCTACGTGACCCATCCGCTGGCCGTGGCCAGCATCCTGGCCGACATGCACATGGACCATCAAAGCCTGATGGCCGCCATGCTGCACGATGTGATCGAAGACACCGGCATCGCCAAGGAAGCCCTCTGCCAGCAATTTGGCGAAACTGTCGCCGAGCTGGTCGACGGGGTCAGCAAGCTGACCCAGATGAACTTCGAGACCAAGGCCGAGGCCCAGGCCGAAAACTTCCAGAAGATGGCCATGGCCATGGCCCGGGACATCCGTGTGATCCTGGTCAAGCTGGCCGACCGCCTGCACAACATGCGCACCCTGGAAGTGCTCTCTGGCGAAAAACGCCGACGCATCGCCAAGGAAACCCTCGAAATCTACGCCCCCATCGCCAATCGCCTGGGCATGCACAATGTGCGCGTGGAATTCGAAGACCTCGGCTTCAAAGCGATGCACCCGATGCGTTCCTCGCTCATCCATCGCGCCGTCAAGAGCGCCCGTGGCAACCGCAAGGAAATCGTCGCCAAGATCGAACAGTCGCTGGCCAATTGCCTGGCCGCGGACGGCATCGAGGGCGAGGTCAGCGGCCGGCAAAAACACCTCTATGGCATCTACAAGAAGATGCGCGGCAAGCGCCGCGCCTTCAACGAGATCATGGACGTGTATGCCTTCCGCATCATCGTCGACAAGGTCGATACCTGCTATCGCGTGCTCGGTGCCGTACACAACCTGTACAAGCCGCTGCCCGGTCGCTTCAAGGACTACATCGCGATTCCCAAGGCCAACGGCTACCAGTCGCTGCACACGACGCTGTTCGGCATGCACGGCGTACCCATCGAGATCCAGATCCGCACTCGCGAAATGGAAGAGATGGCCAACAACGGGATCGCCGCCCACTGGCTGTACAAGTCCAACGAGGACGAACAGCCCAAGGGCAACCATGCCCGCGCCCGGCAATGGGTCAAGGGCATCCTCGAACTGCAGCAGCGTGCCGGCAACTCGCTGGAATTCATCGAGAGCGTCAAGATCGATCTGTTCCCGGACGAAGTCTACGTCTTCACGCCCAAGGGCCGGATCATGGAGCTGCCCAAAGGCTCCACCGCCGTCGACTTCGCCTACGCAGTGCACACCGACGTCGGCAACAGCTGCATCGCCTGCCGCATCAATCGCCGCCTGGCGCCGTTGTCCGAACCGCTGCAAAGCGGCTCGACAGTGGAAATCGTCAGCGCACCGGGCGCACGCCCCAACCCGGCCTGGCTCAACTTCGTGGTCACCGGCAAGGCGCGTACGCACATTCGTCACGCACTCAAGCAGCAACGCCGCTCCGAGTCGATCAGCCTGGGCGAACGCCTGCTGAACAAGGTGCTCACCGGTTTCGACAGCAGCCTGGAGAAAATCCCGCCGGAGCGCATCCAGTCCATTCTCAGCGAATACCGACTGGAACTGCTCGAGGATCTGCTCGAAGACATCGGCCTGGGCAATCGCATGGCCTATGTTGTGGCTCGCCGCCTGTTGTCCGCCGAAGGCGAGCAACTGCCCGCACCGGAAGGCCCACTGGCCATCCGCGGCACCGAAGGCCTGGTGCTCAGCTACGCCAAGTGCTGCACCCCGATCCCCGGCGACCCGATCGTCGGGCACCTGTCGGCGGGCAAAGGCATGGTCGTGCACCTGGAAAACTGCCGCAACATCAGTGAAATCCGCCACAACCCGGAAAAATGCGTGCAGCTCTCCTGGGCCAAGGACATCACCGGTGAGTTCAATGTCGAACTGCGTGTCGAGCTGGAGCACCAGCGCGGCCTGATCGCCTTGTTGGCCAGCAGCGTCAATGCCGCCGACGGCAATATCGAAAAAATCAGCATGGACGAACGCGACGGCCGTATCAGCGTGGTCCAACTGGTGGTCAGCGTGCATGATCGCGTGCACCTGGCCCGCGTGATCAAGAAGTTGCGTACCCTGACCGGCGTGGTCCGCATCACCCGCATGCGTACGTAGTCCGTCAACCAAGGAGTCATCATGACCAAGACCGTCATCAACAGCGACAAGGCCCCAGCCGCCATCGGCACCTACTCCCAGGCGATCAAGGCCGGCAACACCGTCTACATGTCCGGCCAGATCCCGCTGGATCCGAAAACCATGGAACTGGTCGAAGGCTTCGAAGCCCAGACCGTCCAGGTCTTCGAAAACCTCAAGGCCGTTGCCGAGGCCGCTGGCGGTTCGTTCAAAGACATCGTCAAGCTGAACATCTTCCTCACCGACCTGAGCCACTTCGCCAAGGTCAACGAGATCATGGGTCGTTACTTCGAGCAGCCTTACCCAGCGCGCGCCGCTATCGGCGTTGCCGCTCTGCCGAAAGGCTCCCAGGTCGAGATGGACGCGATCCTGGTCATCGAGTGATGCCTCCGGTGGCGGGCGCCCTGCCCGTCACCTTTCCTGCCCCAAGGTTTTACGCCATGCGCCATGCCCTGCCCCTTGCACTGGCAGCCCTGCTCCTGGGCGGCTGTGCCAGTCACAAACCTGAAGACTACAACGGCACCTGGATCAACCAGGACGCCATCGATGCCGCCGACGGCAGCAGCCTGCACCAGGCCCTGAGCAAAAAAGGGCCCGTACTCGAATGGAAAATCGACACCGCCAACCAGCAAGCCAGCTACAGCAACGGCTTCGAGGCAGTGGATGGTTACCTGAGCGCGAAGGAAGACCAGTGGCAGGCCAGCTTCACCGGCGGCCAGACCGAGCAACTGGACCTCAGTGGCGACAAACTGCGCGTCACCTCGCAAAACGGCAACAAGCAGACCTTCGTGAAGGTACCGACGGCCTCCGCCAACACACCGCTTGGCGGCAGTTTTGAAAAGGCCCTGTATACCGCCTATCTGGGTGGCGAGTGGAAGATCGTCGAGGGCCCGGGCAAGGGTGCGACGGTGCGCTTCGCCGACAACGGCAGCGTGACCGGCCTGCCGAATCTGGATCGCTACGCACTCTGCCTGGCAGGTGATTGCGCCGACATGGGCGGCGACAACGACAGCCTGTGGTTGGAGCGCAACCAACGAGGCGCGCCGTGGATATTCAAGCGCGACGGCGACACGCTGGAGATCCATCAAGCGGTCAATCGTGCCCAGCCAGACGAAAAGCCGCAGCTGGCCCCCGGCGCCCGGCAGTGGGTGCTTGAGCGCGACTGATTCGACCTCGCAAGTCCCTCGCTCCCACAGGCACCGCGGCACCCTCGATAACGCCACGGTGCCTGTGGGACGGGTTTAGCTGCGAAAACCCGAGGCGGTCCTGCAAGAAGCAGCCTTGATTGCGGTCTACCCTTTCAAGATCGCGGTGTACCCTTCCCTGTAGCTTGGATACTGCGGCGCCCATCCCAGCGCACGTGCTCGTGCATTGCTGCAGCGCTTGCTGCCGGTACGCCGAACGCGTTGCTCGTCCGACCATTCGCTCACGCCCATGTACTGGCGCAGCCAGCCCACTACCTCGGCCAAGGGTGCAGGGTCGTCATCAACGCCGATATAGCATGCGTCCAGCGCCACGTCCCGGGCGTCGGCCTGGAGCAGGAAGGCCAGCAAACCTGCCGCATCCTCGGCGTGGATGCGGTTGCCATACAGCGGCGGCTCCTCGGCCACCCGATAACCCTGACGCACCTGGCTGAGCAGCCATTCCCGACCCGGGCCATAGATGCCAGTCAGGCGCACGAGCGTTGCGGGCAGCCCGCTGTGCAGCGCCAAATGCTCGGCCTGCAGCATCACGCGGCCCGAATAGCTTTGAGGTTCGGTCACCGCGTCTTCGTCGACCCACTCGCCCTGCGCCTGCGCATACACACTGCTGCTGGACACGAACAGCAGCCGCCGGGGCTGCTGTCCACGCGCCTTTAGCCAATCGAGTACATGACGCAGACCGTCGACATAAGCGGCCTGGTATCCCGCCTCATCGTGTTGGCTGGCGGCCACGCAGTACACCAAATAGTCGGGCGAACGCTGGGGCCAGGCTGCCGGTATCGCAGGCTCGGAGAGGTCGGCGGCAATCGGCACGACGCCCGCAGGCAGGTGCTCGACCGAGCGTCGCAAGCCACTGACCTGCCAGCCCAGCGCCAGCAACTGGCGAGCTAGACGACCGCCTACATCACCGCAGCCAACGATCATCACGCAGGGTTCGGACATTTCAATCGCTCCACAGGCAAAGGTTCAGGCTAACCGGATTAATCGATAGGCGGCTAGACGATGGTTAAAAAAGGCAACTTTATTACTTCTGCTAACAAGAATTACTTGCAATAATGGCGCCCTATCTGTTCTCGGCCCGCCTCGAGGCCTTGGAGAACGTCACCTTTTTATCTTCATCAGGTCCGGCCAGCATGACACGTACACAATCCTCCGCTTCGCCAACCACGTCGCGCGCATGGCGCGCCATCGCCGCGCTGACCCTCAGCCTGGTGCTGGCCCCGGCCGCCATGGCCGATGAGCCTGCCACCGCAGCCACCAGCGCCCCCGCTGCCGCTGCAGCACCTGCCGCCCCGGCTCCAACCGGTGAAACCCAGGCCCCCGCTGCTACCCCCAATGCCCAGGCACCTGCGGACGAGAACGTCCAGGCCCTGGTCGAAGACACCTCTCTGGGCATGGCACACGATCTTTCTCCCTGGGGCATGTATAAGAACGCCGACGTCGTCGTCAAAGCCGTGATGATCGGCCTGGCCATCGCCTCGCTGATCACCTGGACCATCTGGATCGCCAAGGGCTTCGAGCTGATGGGTGCCAAGCGCCGACTGCGTGGCGAAATCGCCTTGCTGAAGAAAGCAGCCAGCCTCAAGGAAGCGAGCGACGCCGCCAACAAGGCAGGCACCCTGGCCCACACCTTGGTCCATGATGCGCTGGACGAAATGCGCCTCTCGGTCAATGCCCGTGAGAAGGAAGGCATCAAAGAGCGCGTCAGCTTCCGCCTGGAGCGCCTGGTCGCCGCCAGCGGCCGCAGCATGAGCAGCGGCACCGGCATGCTTGCCACCATCGGTTCCACTGCGCCTTTCGTCGGTCTGTTCGGTACCGTCTGGGGCATCATGAATAGCTTCATCGGCATCGCCAAGACCCAGACCACCAACCTGGCCGTAGTCGCCCCTGGCATCGCCGAAGCCCTGCTGGCCACCGCCCTGGGCCTGGTCGCGGCCATTCCGGCCGTGGTCATCTATAACGTCTTCGCCCGCTCGATTGCCGGCTACAAGGCCCAGGTCTCCGACGCCTCGGCCCAGGTACTGCTGCTGGTGAGCCGTGACCTGGACCACCAGGGTGGCGAGCGCGTTGCCCCGCACATGGTGAAAGTGGGGTAAGCCATGGGCCTGCATCTGAACGAAGGTGGCGACGACCTCGCCGAAAACCACGAAATCAACGTCACGCCTTTCATCGACGTCATGCTGGTGCTGCTGATCATCTTCATGGTCGCCGCCCCGCTGGCTACCGTCGACATCAAGGTCGACCTACCAGCCTCGACCGCCAAGCCGGCGCCGAGGCCCGAGAAGCCGGTGTTCGTCAGCGTCAAGACCGACAAGAAACTCTATGTCGGCGATGACGAGGTGGCCCAGCGCGACCAGCTTGGTGCAATGCTCGATGCCAAGACCAAGGGTGACAAGGAAACCACGATCTTCTTCCAGGCCGACAAAGGGGTTGATTACGGCGACCTGATGGAAGTGATGAACACCATGCGCGCCGCCGGCTACCTCAAGGTCGGCCTGGTCGGTCTCGAAACGGCAGCCAAGCAATGACAACGACACGGTCCAACCTGGCGCGCTACGGCGTAAGCCTGGCGATCGTGCTGGGCGTGCATGTGCTGGCGGTGCTACTGACCCTGAACTGGTCCGTGCCCCAGGCCGTCGAGCTACCACCGGCAGCCATGATGGTCGAGCTGGCGCCGCTGCCCGCACCGGCACCGCCACCACCGCCCAAGGCCGCACCGCAGCCTCCGGCACCGGTCGAAGAGCCTCCGCTACCCAAGCTGGTAGAGGCGCCCAAGCCGAAGATCGCCATCGCCAAACCACCCAAGCCCAAGGCCAAGCCTCAACCGCCCAAGCCTGAGAAAAAACCTGAGCCGCCGAAGGATTTGCCACCGGCCAAGGAACAGGTCGCGGACACGCCGCCCAGCAACACGCCACCGCAGAAATCGGCGGCACCAGCGCCGAGCATCGCGTCCAATAGCAATGCGCTGCCGACGTGGCAGAGCGACTTGCTGCGCCACCTGGCCAAGTACAAGCGGTATCCGGAAGACGCTCGCCGCCGTGGTCTGCAAGGCATCAACAGGCTGCGCTTCGTGGTAGACGCCGAAGGCAAGGTGTTGTCGTTCTCGCTGGCCGGTGGTTCGGGCAGTGCGGCGCTGGACCGAGCGACCCTGGAAATGATCCGCCGGGCGCAGCCAGTACCCAAGCCGCCGAAGGAATTGCTGAACAATGGCCAGATCGAAGTCGTGGCGCCGTTCGTCTACTCGCTGGACCGTCGCTGATACTTTTGTTTCTGTCACAAAACAGCAAGTCTGATAACGTGCGTCTATCGATTGCAGCCGCTATGCTGGGGCCGCAACTTCATGGACGCACGTTATGACCCTCACAGAATTACGCTACATCGTCACACTCGCCCAGGAGCAGCATTTCGGCCACGCCGCCGAGCGTTGCCATGTCAGCCAGCCGACCCTGTCGGTCGGTGTGAAGAAACTCGAGGACGAGCTTGGCGTGCTGATCTTCGAGCGCAGCAAGAGCGCGGTGCGCCTGACCCCGGTCGGCGAAAGCATCGTCGCCCAGGCGCAGAAGGTTCTGGAGCAGGCCCAAGGTATTCGCGAACTGGCCCAGGCCGGCAAGAACCAACTCACCGCGCCGCTCAAGGTCGGTGCCATCTATACCGTCGGCCCCTATCTCTTCCCGCACCTCATTCCTCAGCTGCACCGGGTCGCCCCGCAGATGCCGCTGTACATCGAAGAGAACTTCACCCACGTACTGCGCGAAAAACTGCGCAACGGCGAGCTGGACGCGGTGATCATCGCCCTGCCGTTCAACGAGGCGGACGTGCTGACGCTGCCGCTGTACGACGAGCCCTTCTACGCGCTGATGCCCGCCGATCACCCTTGGACCGCCAAGAAGACCATCGACACCGCCATGCTCAATGACAAGAGCCTGTTGCTGCTCGGCGAGGGCCACTGCTTCCGTGATCAAGTGCTGGAGGCCTGCCCGACCATCAACAAGGGCGGCGAAGGCTCCAAGCACACCACGGTCGAATCCAGCTCGCTGGAAACCATCCGCCACATGGTCGCCTCCGGCCTTGGCGTGTCGATCCTGCCGCTGTCGGCCGTACACAGCCACCATTACGCCCCAGGCGTGATCGAGGTGCGCCCACTCACGGCGCCTTCGCCTTTCCGTACCGTCGCCATCGCCTGGCGCGCCAGCTTCCCGCGGCCCAAGGCCATCGAGATCCTCGCCGACTCGATCCGCCTCTGCTCGGTCGCCAAGCCGCCTGCGGAAAAATCGGCCTGACCCATGACCGAGCTGTCGACTGTCCCGGTGACCGCCCTCAAGGGTGTTGGCGAAGCCATGGCCGAGAAACTGGCCAAGGTCGGCTTGGAGAACCTGCAAGATCTGCTGTTCCACCTGCCGCTGCGCTATCAGGATCGCACCCGCGTGGTGCCCATCGGGGCTTTGCGTCCCGGTCAGGACGCGGTGATCGAAGGTGTGGTCAGCGGCGCCGACGTGACCATGGGCAAGCGCCGCAGCCTGGTGGTGCGCCTGGGAGATGGAACCGGCGTGCTGAGCCTGCGTTTCTATCATTTCAGCAATGCCCAGAAAGAAGGCCTCAAGCGTGGCACCCATTTGCGCTGCTACGGCGAGGCCCGCCCCGGTGCGTCGGGGCTTGAGATCTATCACCCGGAGTACCGGGCGCTCAATGGCAACGAACCGGCGCCACCAGTCGAACAGACCCTGACGCCCATCTATCCGAGTACCGAAGGCCTGACACAGCAACGCCTGCGCCTGTTGTGCCAGCAGAGCCTGGCCATGCTCGGCCCGCGCAGCCTGCCGGACTGGCTGCCCGAAGAACTGGCCCGGGATTACCACCTGGCGCCGCTGGACGATGCGATCCGCTACCTGCACAACCCACCGGCCGACGCCGACCTCGACGAACTCGCCGAAGGCCAGCACTGGGCCCAGCATCGCCTGGCCTTCGAAGAGCTGCTGACCCATCAGCTCTCCCAACAGCGCCTGCGCGAAAGCCTGCGCGCCCTGCGAGCCCCGGTATTGCCCAAGGCCAGCCGCCTGCCAGCGCAATACCTGGCCAACCTGGGCTTCAGCCCCACCGGCGCCCAGCAGCGAGTCGGCAACGAAATCGCCTACGACCTCAGCCAGCCCGAGCCGATGATGCGCCTGGTGCAGGGCGATGTCGGCGCAGGCAAGACGGTAGTCGCGGCCCTTGCCGCCTTGCAGGCCTTGGAAGCCGGCTACCAGGTGGCCCTCATGGCGCCTACCGAGATCCTCGCCGAACAGCATTACCTGACCTTCAAACGCTGGCTCGAGCCCTTAGGCATCGAGGTGGCCTGGCTGGCGGGCAAGCTCAAAGGCAAGGCGCGCGCCAGCGCCTTGGAGCAGATCGCCAGCGGTGTGCCGATGGTGGTCGGCACCCATGCGCTGTTCCAGGAAGAAGTGAAGTTTCGCCGCCTGGCCCTGGCGATCATCGACGAGCAGCACCGGTTTGGCGTACAGCAGCGTTTGGCCTTACGCCAGAAAGGCGTGGACGGCGCGCTGTGCCCGCACCAGTTGATCATGACCGCCACCCCGATTCCGCGGACGCTGGCGATGAGCGCCTACGCCGACCTGGACACCTCCATCCTCGACGAGTTGCCCCCTGGCCGTACCCCGGTGAACACCGTGCTGGTGGCCGACAGCCGGCGCTTCGAAGTGGTCGAGCGGGTACGCGCGGCCTGCGCCGAAGGGCGCCAGGCGTATTGGGTCTGTACCCTGATCGAAGAGTCGGAAGAACTGACCTGCCAGGCGGCAGAAAGCACCTTCGAAGAGCTGGGCAGCGCCCTGGGCGAACTGCGTGTGGGCCTGATCCACGGACGCATGAAACCGGCGGAAAAAGCCGCGGTGATGGCCGAGTTCAAGGCCGGCAATCTCCAGTTGCTGGTGGCGACCACCGTGATCGAGGTGGGCGTGGATGTGCCCAATGCCAGCCTGATGATCATCGAGAACCCCGAGCGCCTGGGCCTTGCCCAGTTGCACCAGCTGCGCGGTCGGGTGGGCCGGGGCAGCGCGGTCAGCCATTGCGTGCTGCTCTATCATCCGCCCCTGTCGCAGATCGGCCGTGAACGCCTGGGTATCATGCGCGAAACCAATGACGGCTTCGTCATCGCCGAGAAAGACCTGGAGCTGCGCGGCCCCGGCGAAATGCTCGGCACCCGCCAGACCGGTCTGCTGCAGTTCAAGGTAGCGGATCTGATGCGTGACGCAGACCTGCTCCCTGCCGTGCGTGATGCAGCCCAGGCGCTGCTGGCCCGTTGGCCCGACCATGTCAGCCCACTGTTGGACCGCTGGCTGCGCCATGGCCAACAGTACGGACAGGTGTGATACCGATCACGAAATGCACCCAAACCTAGAGGCCTGTTTTGCAGCCTCACGCTGCCTGGGCCACCATCGAAGCATAATGGATCCAGTTATCGCGCCGGGTGGTTATACTTCGCGTTTAAAAGAAAACCTTGGACTCAGACCATGACTGAAGTTGCCCTGGATACTTCGACCCCACACGCACCCTCTGTCATTCGGCTGTTGCTCGACAAGCTCGGCGTGCCCTACCGCGAAGTGCCCGAGCATGCGCAGCTACCGGTCAACGCTCGAGTCCAGGCGATCCTTCTCGACGACGAAGTCGGCGCTTTGATGGTGCTGTTCCCGCAGAGCCAATTGCTGGACTTGAACCGCCTGACCGAGCTTACCGGTCGCAAGCTGGTGGCCGTGCCGGTCGCACGCCTTGCGCACATGCTCGACAAGCATGCCCTCAAGACCCTGCCGGGGATCCCGGCACTGACCAGCTACCCCTGCCTCTACGAAGCCAGCCTGCTGAAAGTCGACAATCTGCTGATCCAGTCCGGTGAGCCCGGCTTGCTGCTTGAGATCCCACGCGAAGCGTTCAAAGGCATGTTGAGCAAAGCCAGCGCGGGTAACTTCGGCGAACAGACCCACGACATCCGGCCCAACCTCGACCGCCCGCACGATGACCCCCAGGAAATCACCCGCGCCGTCCAGGCCTTCACCGCACGACGCATCCAGCAACGCCTCGAGCAGACCATCGAGATTCCTCCGCTGGCGGACACCGCACAGAAAATCATTAAACTGCGCGTCGACCCCAATGCCAGCATCGATGACATCACCGGTGTCGTGGAAACCGACCCGGCCCTGGCCGCTCAGGTGGTCAGTTGGGCAGCCTCGCCTTACTACGCCTCGCCCGGCAAGATCCGTTCGGTGGAGGATGCCATCGTGCGCGTACTGGGCTTCGACCTGGTGATCAACCTGGCCTTGGGCCTGGCGCTAGGCAAGACCTTGAGCCTGCCCAAGGACCACCCTCAGCAAACCACGCCCTACTGGCAGCAGTCGATCTACACCGCTGCGGTTATCGAAGGCCTGACCCGTGCCATGCCCCGAGCCGAGCGACCTGAGGCCGGCCTGACCTACCTGGCGGGCCTTCTGCACAATTTCGGGTATTTGCTGCTGGCGCACGTGTTTCCGCCGCACTTCTCGCTGATCTGCCGCCATCTGGAGGTCAATCCGCACCTGTGTCACACCTACGTGGAGCAACACCTGCTGGGCATCAGCCGCGAACAGATCGGCGCCTGGCTGATGAAGCTGTGGGACATGCCTGAAGAGCTGTGCACCGCGCTGCGCTTCCAGCACGACCCGAGCTATGAGGGGGAGAATTCGGCGTTCCCCAACCTGGTGTGCCTGGCGATTCGCCTGTTGCGGGCCCGCGGTATCGGCTCAGGGCCTCAGGAGGAGATTCCCGAGGCCTTGCTGGAACGGCTGAGCCTGACCCGGGAAAAGGCCGACGATGTCGTGAACAAGGTGCTGGAGGCCGAGGCGTTGCTGCGCGAACTGGCCTCGCAGTTCCATGCCCCGCATTAAGCGGTGAGCAGCTGTGGGAGCAACCGTCTTGTGCATCGGCCTGCTCAGGTAAACCCGTGCCCTCTAGAGGGTCGGGCTTACCCGCCGAGAAGACAACAGGAAAAGCCGCTCCCCGTATCAACCCTTCTTCTTGGGCTTGAGGTATTTCATCAGGCCCTGGAACCAGATGACCAGCGCCGGATTGCCCTTGATCTGGATACTCTTGTCCTGAATGCCTTGCATGAAGGCCAGCTGCTTGTTGCTGGCCTGGAGCGTGGCGAAGCCAAAGGCTGCGTCCTTGAAGGCAATGGCGAAGGCCGGCTGCGGGTGCAGGCCCCCTTTACTGCTGATGCGCTCGCCGCTGACGATGAAATGCCGGCTAATCCGGCCATCGAGGGTCTGCATCTGGAACACCAGATCCTTGTCACGCAATTGTTGCTGGAACGCCGGATTGTTGCGGCTGGCCCTGGCCATCAACAGGCCCATGGCCCAGAGCAGGAAGCGAAACTTCATCAACACGCCTCGACTAAAAAGTGACTGAGCGGCGCAGTTTATCCTTTTATTGGTCGCTCAATGCAAATCTGCTGTTTCGATGATTTTCCAGGTACCTGAATGCACAACGGGCGCCCAGGGCGCCCGTTTGGATAACCACTGTTATCGATGAAGGGTCATTTGCCTTTTTTCGCAGGCTTGGCGGGTTGGTTGACGCTGTCGCGCAGGTTCTTGCCGGGCTTGAAGGCAACAGTGTTGCTGGCTTTGATCTTGACGGGCTGGCCGGTCTGCGGGTTCTTGCCGGTGCGGGCGCCACGATGACGTTTTTCAAAAGTACCGAAACCGACCAGGGTGACCGTGTCCTTGTCCAGCGCACCGGTGATGCTGTCGAGGATCGCATTCAAGACCTGGTTGGCCTTTTCCTTGGTCAAGTCGGCCTTTTCGGCGATAACAGCGGCGAGTTCTGGTTTACGCATAGTGAAGCCTCTTATACGGGATTTCTTGTTGTTATTGCCGTGCTGCTTCGCGAAGCAGCGTTCAAGGCACCGCAGGCTCTAATCTGCGGCAGACGGGAGTGAGAATGGCACGCTCACCGAAGCCGCGCCAGTACTTGGGTGGCCATTGTCGCTTCAAGAACAGGACATACCCGACAGAGCGCCCGCTATTTACGCCATCAGGGGTGGCAACTGCCGATTGAGCGCCAGCTTTTCCATAACCGCCGTGCCGGTCAACGCATAGCCCAGCAGCTGGCCAGAGGCATCGCGGCAGAGCACCTTGAGGTCGGCGCCCTGCCCCTCGACCTGCCAGACACCTTCGCGCCCAAGTGGGGGCGGGGACACCACCAGCGGGCACGCTGGGGTTTTAACGGTCACTGGCATCGGCCCATAGGCGACAGCGGTAGGGTTGCCAGCGAGCGTCTGGGCCAAAGCACGGGCGCAGGTCATCAGCGGCATGACATAGAGCAGGTTGATTCCATCGACCTCGGCGCAATCGCCCAGGGCGAAGATATTGGCGTGGGAGGTGCGCAACTGCCGGTCCACCACCACACCCCGGTTTGTCTGCAAGCCCGCGGCAGCGGCAAGGTCCGTGCGCGGGCGCAGGCCGATGGCCAAGACCACCAGGTCACAGGCGATCACGCGGCCATCGGACAGGTGTGCCTCCAGGCCTTGTTCATCGCGCTGCAGGCGGGTCAGCACCGGCCCCAGATGAAAGCGGACCCCAAGCCCCTCCAGGCCCGCCTGTACCGCACTGGCCGCAGCAGGGTGCAGTAGGGTTGGCATCACTTGCTCACAAGGGGCGACCACATCGACTTCGAAGCCGCCAAGGCTCATGTCGTTGGCGAACTCGCACCCGATCAGGCCAGCGCCGAGGATCAGCACCCGGTGTTTGCCTGCCGCCGCGGCCCGAAAGCGCCCATAGTCTTCAAGATCATTGATGGGGAAGACCAGGTCAGCCGCATCGCCCTCGATCGGCACTTGGACCGTCTGTGCACCCCACGCCAGGATGAGATCGCGGTACTCGACCGCCTCTTCACCGATCCACAGACGCTTGTGGCCAGGATCGATGCCACTGATGGGAGTATGGGTGCGGATTTCGGCCTTGAGCTGTTCGGCCATGGCGCCCGGCTCGGCCATGCACAGGCCGTCGGCATCCTTCTGCTTGGCAAAGCCGGTGGAAAGCATGGGCTTGGAGTAGGAACGGCCATCGTCGGCAGTGATCAGCAACAGCGGCGTATCGCTGTCGAGCTTGCGAAACTCCCGGGCCAGATTGTAGCCCGCAAGGCCGGTACCGATGATCACCACGGGGGACGTCATGTCATGCTCCTCTCGTTGAACAGGTGTGATCAGCCGATGGCGATCATTTCGAAATCACTCTTGCCGACACCACAGTCGGGGCACAGCCAGTCTTCCGGCACGTCTTCCCAGCGGGTGCCCGGGGCGATGCCGTCATCCGGCCAGCCTTCGGCCTCGTCGTAGATCAGGCCACAGACAATGCATTGCCACTTCTTCATCTCGTTCTTCCTCATCTGGATCAGGCGCGGCGGTACCGCAGGGGCTTTGTACTGGCCCTTCCAGCAGTATGCAAGCAACAGCGGCAAACATGCTAAGCTCGCCGCCTCTCTGGCTGTAACAAGCATACCGACGTGCCGTACGAAACCCCGCAAGCAGCCGCTGTCGCGTGGCTGCCGTATTCACAGCTGGCTGCCGGCATCGAACCGTCGATTCTCGACTGGCTCTTCGATCAAGGCTCTCTGACCCGCCGCCTGACCCACCTCTCCCGTGACCATTTCGCCGTCACCCCCCTGTTCGAGGGCTGGCAGCCCCTGCGCGATGACGAATGCCAAGCCTTGGGCCTGGCTCCTGGCGAAGAAGGCTGGGTGCGCGAAGTCTACTTGCGCGGCCATGACCAACCCTGGGTGTTCGCCCGCAGCGTGGCCGGGCGCAGCGCCCTGGAGCGCGGTGGCCTGAACCTCGAGACGTTGGGCAGCCGCTCGCTGGGCGAGCTATTGTTCTGCGACCAGGCCTTCACCCGTCACCCCATCGAAGTGTGCAGTTATCCACAGGCTTGGCTGCCGCCCGAAGCGCGCCATGCCAACCTGTGGGGGCGGCGTTCGCGGTTTGCCCGCGATGGCCTTGACCTGCTGGTGGCCGAGGTGTTCCTGCCGGCCCTATGGCAAGCGGCCAAGGAGGAAATCCGCTGATGTACCTGCAACTGCTCAAGTCGTTCAACCGCCTGCATCCCCGGGCCTGGGACTTCATCCAGCTCAGCCGCATGGACCGCCCGATCGGCATCTACCTGCTGCTGTGGCCCACCCTTTCTGCAGTGTGGATCGCCGGCAACGGCTCGCCGACGCTGGCCAATGTGCTGATCTTCGGCCTGGGCGTGGTACTGATGCGTGCCGCCGGATGCTGCATCAACGACTTCGCCGACCGCAAGGTCGATGGCCATGTCAAACGCACCGCCGACAGGCCGCTGGCCAGCGGCCGGGTAAGGCCTCGCGAAGCGCTGATGCTGTTCGCGATCCTGGTGGGAGTGAGTTTCCTGCTCGTGCTGTGCACCAATGCCCGCACGGTATGGCTGTCGTTCGGCGCGGTGGCATTGGCGTTCTGCTACCCATTCATGAAGCGCTACACCTACTACCCCCAGGTGGTGCTGGGTGCGGCTTACTCGTGGGGTATCCCCATGGCGTTCACCGCCGCAGGGGGCGAGCTGCCGGCCAGCGCCTGGCTGTTGTACATCGCCAATTTGCTGTGGACCGTGGGCTATGACACCTATTACGCGATGGTGGACCGGGACGACGACCTGAAAATCGGCGTGAAATCCACGGCAATCCTCTTCGGCGAAGCCGACCGGACCATCATCCTGACCCTGCAAATGCTGTCGCTGGGCTGCCTGTTGCTGGCGGGCAATCGCTTCGACATGGGGGGATGGTTCCACCTGGGCCTGCTTGCGGCAGCTGGGTGCTTTGCCTGGGAATACTGGTCAACGCGCAAGCTGGACCGGGAATCGTGCTTCAAGGCCTTCCTGCACAATCACTGGGCAGGGATGCTGATCTTCATCGGTGTGGTGGTGGACTACGCATTGCGCTGAGCCCTGCACCATCGCTGTGGGACGGGTTTAGCCGCGAATCGATGGTGATTGCACCTTCGCATTCGCGGGTAAACCCGCTCTGTAAGGTTCAAGGCTTGGCGATATGCCAGACGTCCTTCACGCCGTCACCGGTCTTGTCCCCGGCTTTCTTGTCCTTGATGAAGGTATACAGCGGCTTGCCGTCATAAGCCCACTGCTTGGTCCCGTCATCGCGGGTGACCTGGGTCCACTTGTCCTTGGCGGGCTCGTCTCCGGCCTTGACCATCAACGGCGGCCAGTTCTTGGCGCACTCGCCGTTGCACATGGACTTGCCGTCGGCATCCTTGTCGAAGGTGTAGAGGGTCATGCCAGCATGATCGACCCACATGCCATCCTTTTCCATCGCGTGGTGGGCCGATGCCACCCCCGGTAGCGCCAGCGCAGCGAAAAGGGCCATCCAGCTCAGCGTATGTCGTGTCATTGGAATCACCATGGTTTCGGGGGGTGTAAATGAGGTTTCGCCACCGCCGTGGCGGCCCCTTCAAGCCTAGTCCAGTCATGGAATGTCGCCAGAATCGCCAATGTCCTGTCACACAGCTGCAATAATTCCGTTATCTAATGCGGGCCAAGACACAGTTCCTGGGAGAGGTTTTACGCAATGGTTGGCAGAAACATTCTGATCGTCGACGACGAAGCGCCCATTCGCGAGATGATCGCCGTTGCATTGGAAATGGCCGGCTATGACTGCCTGGAAGCGGAAAACTCCCAGCAAGCCCATGCCATCATCGTCGATCGCAAGCCGGACCTGATCCTGCTCGACTGGATGCTGCCCGGCACCTCGGGTATCGAGTTGGCCCGGCGCCTGAAGCGCGATGAACTGACCGGCGACATCCCGATCATCATGCTCACCGCCAAGGGTGAAGAGGACAACAAGATTCAGGGACTGGAAGTCGGCGCCGACGACTACATCACCAAGCCGTTCTCGCCTCGTGAGTTGGTCGCGCGTCTCAAAGCCGTACTGCGCCGCACCGGCCCCAGCGACAGCGAGGCGCCGATCGAAGTGGGCGGCCTGCTGCTCGATCCGATCAGCCACCGCGTGACCATCGACGGCAAGCCCGCCGAAATGGGCCCTACCGAATACCGCCTGCTGCAGTTCTTCATGACCCACCAGGAGCGCGCCTACACCCGGGGCCAGTTGCTCGACCAAGTCTGGGGCGGCAATGTCTATGTCGAGGAACGCACCGTCGACGTGCATATTCGTCGCCTGCGCAAGGCATTGGGTGAAGCCTACGAAAATCTGGTACAAACCGTCCGAGGCACCGGCTACCGCTTCTCGACCAAGAGCTAGCTGCAAGCGCCAAGCTTCAGGCGGCACGCGCCGGCAGCGCCGAACAGCTTGCCGCCAGGCTTGGAATAAAGGACTGAACAGCACCACCGATCCGCTTCTTCTTGCAGCTTGAAGCACACAGCTTGCAGCTTGAAGCTGGATCCGAAGGATCCCCTCAATTGAACCAGAACTGGCACGCGACCTTGATTCGCCACATGCTGCTGCTGATCACCGTCTGCCTGATCGGCGGGCTGGTCAGCGGCTACTACGGCTGGAGCCTGGCCATCGGTCTTGCGCTCTACCTGGGTTGGACCCTCAAGCAACTGCTGCGCCTGCACGACTGGCTGCGCAATCATCAGCCCGACGAAGCCCCGCCCGATGGCTACGGCCTGTGGGGCGAGGTGTTCGACAGCATCTACCACCTGCAACGTCGCGATCAGCGGGTGCGCGGCCGCCTGCAGGCGGTGATCGACCGGGTGCAGGAATCCACCGCGGCGCTGCGCGATGCGGTGATCATGCTCGACAGCGAAGGCAACCTCGAATGGTGGAACCGCGCCGCTGAAACCCTGCTGGGCTTCAAGACTCCACAGGATGGCGGCCAGCCGGTGACCAACCTGGTGCGCCACCCGCGCTTCAAGGAGTACTTCGAATCGGAGAACTACGTCGAGCCGCTGGAGATCCCCTCCCCGATCAACGACCGGATGCGGGTCCAGCTTCACATCACCCGCTATGGCAACAACGAGCACCTGATGCTGGTACGCGACGTCACCCGCATCCATCAGCTCGAGCAGATGCGCAAGGATTTCGTCGCCAACGTCTCCCACGAGCTGCGCACCCCCCTGACGGTCATCACAGGGTACTTGGAAACCCTGCTGGACAACGTCGACGACGTGAACCCACGCTGGGGCCGGGCGCTCCAGCAGATGAGCCAGCAAGGCGCACGGATGCAGACACTGCTCAACGACCTGCTGCTGCTGGCCAAGCTCGAAGCCACCGACTATCCCTCGGACAATCAGCCCGTGGCCGTCGAGGCCCTGCTGCAATCGATCAAGGGCGACGCTCAAGCGCTGTCCGGCCCACGCAACCAGCGCATCACGCTGGAGGCAGCGCCTGGCGTGCGCCTCAAGGGCAGCGAGTCGGAACTGCGCAGCGCCTTCTCCAACCTGGTGTTCAACGCCGTGAAGTACACCCAGGACGAAGGCAACATCCGCATTCGCTGGTGGGCGGACGAGCAAGGTGCTCACCTCTCCGTGCAGGACTCCGGCATCGGCATCGATGCCAAACACCTGCCCCGCCTGACCGAGCGCTTCTACCGGGTCGACTCCAGCCGCGCCTCCAATACGGGCGGCACAGGGCTTGGCCTGGCGATCGTCAAGCACGTGCTGCTGCGCCATCGTGCACGCCTGGAGATCAGCAGCGTGCCAGGCCACGGCAGCACCTTCACCTGCCATTTCGCACCTGCCCAAGTGGTGACGAACAAAGCCTGAAACCACGGCACCGCAGGCGCGATTTTACCCGCCGACGCCGTCACAGCCGGTGCATGACCTGGTTAGCGGCTGAACCCGCTCCCACGAGGTGCGTGCCAGCCGTGCAGGCGGCGTTGCCACCAACGGGGTGATAGCGCGCCCTTTGCTTTTGCAGCTTCAACCGCTACATTGGATCCCCTGTGCCAGCCAACGCTGGCACTTTTTTTCTCCCTAATTCAAAGACGGACCCTGTAAAAACTCCATCATGGACCCTTCCCCTGGTTTCAGCTTCATCTCCCTCTTCGCCGACTTCGGCATGATTCTCTTTGCCTTCCTTCTGGTGCTGCTCAACGGCTTCTTCGTTGCCGCCGAGTTCGCCATGGTCAAGTTGCGCGCGACCCGCGTCGAGTCGATCGCCGAACTGCACGGCTGGCGCGGCAGCATCCTGCGCAAGGTTCACAACCAGCTGGACGCCTACCTGTCGGCCTGCCAGCTGGGCATCACCCTGGCCTCCCTGGGCCTGGGCTGGGTCGGTGAGCCGGCCTTCGCGCACCTGCTCGAGCCGCTGCTAGCCGCCGTTGGCGTCGATACGCCGGAGCTGGTCAAAGCGATCTCGTTCTTCGTCGCCTTCTTTGTGATCTCCTACCTGCACATCGTGGTCGGCGAGCTGGCGCCCAAGTCCTGGGCGATCCGCAAACCCGAGCTGCTGTCGCTGTGGACGGCGGTGCCGCTGTACCTGTTCTACTGGTTGATGTACCCGGCGATCTACCTGCTCAACGCCAGCGCCAACACCATTTTGCGTATCGCCGGCCAGGGCGAGCCTGGACCGCACCACGAGCATCATTACAGCCGCGAAGAACTCAAGCTGATCCTGCATTCGAGCCGTGGCCAGGACCCAAGCGACCAAGGCATGCGTGTACTGGCTTCGGCGGTGGAGATGGGCGAACTGGAAGTGGTCGACTGGGCCAACTCCCGCGAGGACATGGTCAGCCTCGATGCCAAGGCACCGCTCAAGGAAATCCTGGCGATGTTCCGTCGCCACAAGTTCAGCCGCTACCCGGTCTACGACGCCGAGCGCGAAGAGTTCGTGGGGCTGTTGCACATCAAGGACCTGCTGCTGGAACTGGCCGAGATGGACCACTTCCCAGAAACCTTGGACCTGGACGACCTGGCTCGCCCGCTGGAGCGCGTCTCGCGGCACATGCCGCTGTCCCAGCTGCTGGAGCAATTCCGCAAGGGCGGCGCGCACTTCGTGCTGGTCGAGGAAGCCGACGGCAAGGTGATCGGCTACCTCACCATGGAGGACGTGCTGGAAGTGCTGGTCGGCGACATCCAGGACGAGCACCGCAAGACCGAACGCGGCATCCTCGCCTACCAGCCGGGCAAGCTGCTGGTACGTGGCGACACGCCATTGTTCAAGGTCGAACGGCTGCTGGGGGTGGATCTGGACCACATCGAGGCCGAGACCCTGGCAGGTCTGGTCTATGAAACGCTCAAGCGCGTACCGGAGGAAGAGGAAGTGCTGGAGGTCGAAGGCCTGCGCATCATCATCAAGAAGATGAAAGGGCCGAAGATCGTGCTGGCCAAGGTACTAAAGCTCATCTAACTGCTCTGGGGGCGCTTTGCGCCCCATCGCTGGCTGGCGCCAGCATCCACAGCGCCCCCTGCAAGCTCAAGGGTTGCCA
Organism: Pseudomonas sp. HTZ2; assembly: GCF_033173945.1. Taxonomy (NCBI): domain Bacteria; kingdom Pseudomonadati; phylum Pseudomonadota; class Gammaproteobacteria; order Pseudomonadales; family Pseudomonadaceae; genus Pseudomonas; species Pseudomonas sp. HTZ2. Next base: position 387,361 of record NZ_CP137332.1, read on the forward strand.
GCGGTGAAGTCTGGCATCCCTCCGATCGGTCGGTCGAACTGGTAGGGGATCGACTCCAGCGCCAACCCCACGTTGCGCTGCACCACGAAATGCAGGTGGGGCCCGGTGCTGTTGCCGGTATTGCCCGACTTCGCCAATGGCGCCCCCTGCAACACCCGCTGCCCTTCGCTGACCACCACCGACCCGCGCATCAGATGCAGATAGACACCCATGGTGCCATCCGGGTGCAGGATCCTGACGAAGTTGCCCGCCGGGTTGTTGCCACGGCCCGTCTGGTTGTTCTCGATCTTCACCACCACCCCGCCCCGCGCCGCGACGATCGGCGTGCCTTCGGGCATGGCGATGTCCATGGCGTAGCGCCCTTTGGGGCCAAAGTGGCTGAAGCGCCCGTTCGGGCCCTGGCTCAGCCGGAACGGCCCTCCTTGCCAGGGGAACGGATAGCGAAACGCCTGTGGGCGCCGCGCGGGGTCACCCAGGGCATAGCGCAGTTTCGAATCGTATTTCACCCGCTCGCCAGGCAGTGCCGCCAGTACCGTCAGCACCTGAGTCGAGCGCGGCGGCACCACGCGCCGGACGATCCGGGGCGCACTGCCGCCCTGGACATTGGCCAGGCGCTGCAAACGCAGCTCGACCTCCACCGGCGCGAACAGATCGTTACGCACGAAAAAGCGCGTACCGCCCGCAAAATCGACTGTACGCAAACGCACCTGGCGCTCCAGCCGCTCGAACATCGGCTCGCGCAGCACGAACGCTTTGGCACCAGGGCTTGGGTGTTCAGAGTAGGAGACCACGCCGTAAGCATCGGTGGTCTTGTACAGCGTCATGCCCACGCTCGACGCCGAGACCGTGAGCAAGGCACAGAACAGCAGCAGACGAGTTGGCATGGCGGTGGCTTTTTGACAGTTATTGTGTCTGGAAGCCTAGCAGTCGGATTTCAAAGGGGTATTGCAGTTGGTCGGGAAATGAGCAATTGGCCATCACTGGCGCCCCGCTTCACCCGCGAAAAGGGGCAAAGCCCGTGGTATCCATGGACGGTGGCTGCTTCACAAGTAAAACCCGCTCCCACACGTGCTCCGCGGATACCTGTGGGCGGGTTTACCTGCGCGCAGCCGCGCTCCGGATTGGCGATCTAGGCGCCGGGGGTGAAGTGCTTCTGCGCGGTTCCGCGGGCGATCAGGCGCGACAGGTAGTCGAGCTTCTGCGCATCCTGGTCGACGAACTTGAACGTCAGTTGCAGCCAGTCACTTTCAGGCTTGGGCTCCAGGGCGGCGATGGCGTGCAGGTAGCCATTTAGCCGGGCGACTTCGGCGTTCTCGCCTTGCTCCAGGTCCAACACCGCCCCTTCGAGCACCTGTGGCAGCGTGGGGCTGCGACGAACCACCAGCAAGGCTTCCTTGAGGCTCAATGCCTTGATCACGCAGGGCTGGGTACCGCTGGACAAGCGCAACTGCCCCTGGCCACGTCCACTCTGGGCGGCGGCGGCGGCCGTCTTCGGGGTCGGCGCGTTGATCAGCGGTTTGCCAGGCGCAGGTGCCGGCGCAGCGGCAGCAGCCACCGGAGCCTTGACCGTCTCGGGGCGACCGCCGGTCAGGGCACTGAGCGAGTCATTGGCAAATGCCGAGTTGACCCGCGCCGGTGCGCTGGCCATCAGGCTGTCGAGCTTGCCGAGCTTGGTCAGCGACTTCTTCACCTTGGTCAGCAGTTGCTCGTTGGTGAACGGCTTGCCCACAAAGTCGGAAACACCGGCCTGGATGGCCTGGATCACGTTTTCCTTGTCGCCACGGCTGGTCACCATGATGAACTGCAAGTCCTTGTACTCCGGCTGCTGCCGGCACCAGGTGAGCAGTTCCAAGCCAGACATCTCCGGCATTTCCCAATCGCACAGGACCAGGTCGAACCGCTCCTTGCCCAGCATGGCCATGGCCTTGCGGCCGTTGACCGCATCTTCGATGACGATGCCTGGGAAGGCATTGCGCAGACACTTCCTCACCAGGTCACGGATGAATGGCGCATCATCCACGACCAGCACATTGACCTTACTCATCGATACTCCTCTTGAACCCCGACTAGCATACCGCCGACTGATGGCCATTTGCCAAACCACTGGTCACGCCGGGACTCCTCTGGTCATTCGCGGGTGCCTGCTGGCTGCTCGACCGCAAACGAAAACGCCCGGCCTAGGCCGGGCGTCGATGCTCGGGAGCAATCCTACTTATCGTCCGATTCGGCCGGAACATTAGCGATTTCGCCATCGTCGGCCGCTTCGCCCAGCACTTCGGCCTTCATGCGTTTGAGGCCCATGTGACGCACGTCGGTGCCGCGCACCAGGTAGATCACCAGTTCCGAGATATTGCGCGCATGGTCGCCGATGCGCTCCAGCGAACGCAGGGCCCAGATCACGCTCAGAACGCGGGAGATCGAGCGCGGATCTTCCATCATGTAGGTGACCAGTTCACGCAGGGCGGTCTTGTACTCGCGGTCGATGGTCTTGTCGTACTGGGCCACCGAGAGGGCGAGATCCGCATCGAAACGGGCGAAGGCGTCCAGCGCGTCACGCACCATGTTGCGGACCTGGTCACCGATGTGGCGCACTTCGACGTAGCCGCGTGGCGACTCGCCTTCCTCGCACAGCTGAATGGCGCGGCGGGCGATCTTGGTCGATTCGTCGCCGATGCGCTCCAGGTCGATCACCGACTTGGAGATGCTGATGATCAGACGCAGGTCAGAAGCCGCCGGCTGACGACGGGCGAGGATGCGCACGCACTCCTCGTCGATGTTGCGCTCCATTTGGTTGATCTGCTCGTCGACTTCACGCACCTGCTGGGCCAGGCCCGAGTCGGCCTCGATCAACGCGGTGACGGCGTCGTTGACCTGCTTCTCGACCAGGCCACCCATCGCCAGGAGGTGGCTGCGAACCTCCTCGAGCTCGGCGTTGAACTGCTGGGAGATGTGGTGGGTAAGGCTCTCTTTGTTGATCATGCTTTCGCTCCGCGAAGTTGCAAGCCCCAAGCTGCAAGCTTCAAGTGGTTCGTGTCGTTCCCTGGCGCCGCGCTAACCGCTTTTTCTGGCAGCTGGCAGCTTGATGCTTGCAGCTGCGCCAAAGGCGCCCTTAGCCGTAACGACCGGTGATGTAGTCTTCGGTCTGCTTCTTCGCCGGATTGGTGAACAGCGTGTCGGTATCCCCGAATTCGACCAGTTTGCCCATGTACATGAAGGCGGTGTAGTCCGATACGCGGGCCGCCTGCTGCATGTTGTGGGTCACGATGACGATGGTGTATTTGGATTTCAGTTCGTAGATCAGTTCTTCGACCTTCAGCGTCGAGATCGGGTCCAGCGCCGAGCAAGGTTCGTCGAGCAGCAGCACCTCCGGCTCAACGGCAATGGTACGGGCAATGACCAGACGCTGCTGTTGACCACCGGACAGGCCCAGGGCCGAGTCGTGCAGGCGGTCCTTGACCTCATCCCACAGGGCCGCGCCCTTGAGGGCCCACTCGACGGCTTCGTCGAGCACGCGCTTTTTGTTGATGCCCTGGATGCGCAGGCCGTAGACCACGTTTTCATAGATGGTCTTGGGGAACGGGTTGGGCTTCTGGAACACCATGCCGACGCGGCGGCGCAGCTCGGCCACATCCTCGCCCTTGCGGTAGATGTTGTTGCCGTACAGGTTGATCGCGCCTTCCACGCGACAACCGTCGACCAGGTCGTTCATGCGGTTGAAGGTGCGCAGCAAGGTCGACTTGCCGCAGCCGGACGGGCCGATGAAGGCGGTCACGCGCTGCTTGGGAATGTTCATCTTCACGTCGTACAGCGCTTGCTTGTCGCCGTAAAACAGGGACAGACCCGGGACTTCGATGGCCACGGTTTCTTCGGCCAGGCGCAGGCTCTGCTTGTCGCGGCCCAGGGCGGACATGTCGATGCCGTGGGCGTGGGATTCGTGCTGCATGTTCTCACTCCGTTCGTAGCTGCAAGCTTCGAGCTGCAAGCTGCAAGTTGGGTCAAAGCGGCAATCTGCTTGGAGCTTGCCGCTTGAAGCTTAAAGCTGAAATCAGCTGTCGAGGGCCTTGTACTTCTCGCGCAGGTGGTTACGGATCCACACCGCCGAGAGGTTGAGGGTCGCGATCACCAGCACCAGCAGCAGCGCGGTGGCGTACACCAGCGGCCGCGCGGCCTCGACGTTCGGGCTCTGGAAGCCGACGTCGTAGATGTGGAAGCCCAGGTGCATGATCTTCTGGTCCAGGTGCAGGTACGGGTAGTTACCGTCCACCGGCAGCGATGGCGCCAGTTTCACCACACCCACCAGCATCAGCGGCGCCACTTCGCCCGCGGCACGGGCCACGGCGAGGATCATGCCGGTCATCATGGCCGGACTGGCCATTGGCAGAACGATCTTCCACAGGGTCTCAGCCTTGGTCGCGCCGAGCGCCAGGGAGCCTTCGCGCACCGTACGTGGGATGCGCGCCAGGCCTTCCTCGGTGGCCACGATCACTACCGGCACTGCCAGCAGCGCCAGGGTCAGCGAGGCCCACAGCAGGCTCGGGGTACCGAGGGTCGGCGCCGGCAGGGCTTCGGGGAAGAACAGGCGGTCGATCGAGCCACCCAGCACATAGACGAAGAAGCCCAGGCCGAACACGCCATAGACGATCGCCGGAACACCCGCCAGGTTGTTCACTGCAATACGGATCAGGCGAGTCACCGGGCCCTGCTTGGCATATTCACGCAGGTAGACCGCCGCCAGTACACCGAACGGGGTAACGATCACGGCCATGATCAGGGTCATCATCACGGTGCCGAAGATGGCCGGGAAGATACCGCCTTCGGTATTGGCTTCACGCGGGTCGTCGCTCAGGAACTCCCACACCTTGCTGAAGTACACGCCCAGCTTGGTCATGACAGACATGCCGTTGGGCTGGTAGGCATGGACCACCTTGCTCAGGTTGATCTCCACTTCGCGGCCATTGCCGTCGCGGGCCACCAGGCTGTCGCGGGCGAATGCCTGGTGCAGGCCGGTCAGGCGCTCTTCGATGGCCTTGTAGCGAGCGTTGAGCTCGGCACGCTCAGCGTCCATGTCCGCCTGGGCGGCAGCGTCCAGCTTGCCGTCCAGCTCGAGCTTGCGAGCCTGCAGGCGCAGACGCTCAAGACCATGGTTGATGGCACCGATGTCTTTCTTCTCAAGGGTCTGCAGCTCTCGGGCCAGCTGGTCGGCGCGCTTGAGGCGACTCTGCAGCTCAGCCCAGGCGGCAGGGCCTTCGGCGACCACACGGCCTTCTTCCTTGACGCTCGCCAGGTAGCCATAGAAATTGCCCCACTCGCGGCGCTCCAGGGCAATCAAGTCGGCCGGCTTCTGCTGGTCGACCAGCCAGTCGCCTACCAACCAGGTGAAGTCGCTGCCGTTGAGGTCGCGGTTACCCACCTTGACCAGCTCGCGGGTCATGAACTCCGGGCCTTCGTCCGGAACCGGCAAGCCGGCGCCCTTGAGGCGGGCACGTGGCACTTCTTCTTTCTGCACCACCTCTGCGATGATCACATGATCGCCCTGGCCCGGCACCTTGTAGGTGGCCTGGATCAGGTCGGCTGGCCAGAAGTGGCCCAGGCCGCGGACGGCGATAACGGCGAGCAGGCCGACGGTCATGATCACCGCCATGGCGACCGCGCCACCGCTGATCCAGACGCCAGGGGCGCCGCTCTTGAACCAGCCTTTGAGGGAATCCTTTTTCACGGATCTCTACCTTTCTATCAAAGCGACGAGTATTTCTTGCGCAGACGCTGGCGAATCAGCTCGGCCAAGGTGTTCATGATGAATGTGAACATCAGCAGCACGAGGGCAGCGAGGAACAGCACACGGTAGTGGCTGCCGCCGACTTCGGATTCGGGCATTTCCACCGCCACGTTGGCGGCGAGGGTGCGCATGCCTTCGAACAGGTTCAGCTCCATGACCGGGGTGTTGCCGGTGGCCATGAGCACGATCATGGTCTCGCCCACCGCACGGCCCATGCCGATCATCAGCGCCGAGAAAATACCCGGGCTTGCGGTGAGGATGACCACGCGGGTCAGGGTCTGCCAGGGTGTCGCACCCAGGGCCAGGGAGCCCAGTGTCAGGCTGCGTGGCACACTGAATACAGCGTCTTCGGCAATGGAGTAGATGTTCGGGATGACGGCGAAGCCCATGGCGATACCCACTACCAGGGCGTTGCGCTGGTCATAGGTGATGCCCAGGTCATTGGTGATCCACAGACGCATGTCGCCGCCGAAGAACCAGTTCTCCATGAACGGGCTCATGAACAGGGCGAACCAACCGATCACCAGGATGACCGGGATCAGGATCGCCGCCTCCCAACCGTCCGGGATACGCAGGCGGATCGACTCCGGCAGGCGGCTCCAGGCAAAGCCGGCGGCGAGGATGCCGATCGGCAGGATCAGCAGCAGGCTGAACACACCTGGCAGGTGCCCTTCCAGGTACGGTGCCAGGAACAGGCCGGCGAAGAAACCGAGAATCACCGTCGGCATCGCTTCCATCAACTCGATGACCGGCTTGACCTTGCGGCGCATGCCCGGAGCCATGAAGTAGGCGGTGTAGATAGCGGCGGCGATGGCCAGAGGCGCGGCCAGGATCATCGCGTAGAAGGCGGCCTTCAGGGTGCCGAAGGTCAGCGGCGACAGGCTCAGCTTGGGCTCGAAATCGGTGTTGGAGGCCGTGGACTGCCAGACGTACTTCGGCTCGTCATAGTTCTCGTACCAGACCTTGCCCCACAGCGCGCTGAAAGACACTTCCGGGTGCGGGTTCTTCAGGCTCAGTGGCAACAGCTTGCCGCCTTGCTCGATGATGATGCGGTTGGCGCGTGGCGACAGGGCCAGCACGCCGGCGCCTTCCGCGACCGGCTCGACCAGCAGGGTGCGGTGGGCGGTACTGTGGAACACGCCCAGCTTGCCTTCGCTGTCCAGGGCGACGAAGCCCTTGCGACGCTCTTCGGCATCGATCTGCACGACCGGCGCCTTGCCCAGTTGGAAGCTACGGATCAGCTTGAAGCGCGACTCGCCATCCGGGTCGCGAGCCATGAACCACTGGCTCAGGCCACCCTTGGAATCACCGAAGATCAGCGAGATGCCGCCGACCAGTTGGGCGCTGGCAGTGATTTCGGTGTCGCCATCCTCAGACAGTTTGTAGCGACCATTGAGGCTCTTGTCGCGCAGGCTGAAGACGTCGGCGATGGCACGACCGTTGACCACGTACAACCATTGCTGACGCGGATCGACGAAGATGGCCTTCACCGGCTCGGTCATCTGCGGCAGCTCGATGCGGTTCTGCTCGGTGGTGACTTCGCCGGTCATCATGTTTTCCTGACGGGTCAGCTCGGTCACGTGCAGTTGCGAACCGGTAGAGCCAGCCAGCAGCAGGGTATCGCCGTTGACGTTGACACTCACGTGCTCCAGCGCGCGGCCCTGTGGGTCGAGCACGAACGGCGCCTGACCATAGGGGTAGTCGATACCCGCATCGATGGTCTTCTTGTTGTCCGGATAGGTGATCTTGTAGGTGTGGTGGAACACCAGCGCCTGGCCGTTGGACAGACCAAGCACCACCAGCGGGCTGCCCGGCTGGTCGGCGCTGATGGACGTCACTTGAGTGCCTGCCGGCAACGGCAGGTCGACATGCTCGACTTCGCTGCCGGTCTTGGTATCGAAGAACAGCGCCTGGCCCTTATCGGAAACGCGCATGCCCACGAGGTTCTGCTCCTCGAGGGCGATCATCAGCGGCTTGCCGGCATCCTGTTGCAGCCACGTCGGCTCCAGCGCTTTCTTGCTGGTCAGCTCGGCGCCCTGGAACAGCGGCAGGACCACGTAGGCCAGGTAGAAGAAGATCAGGGTGATGGCTGCCAGCACGGCAAGCCCGCCAACCAGTACATACCAGCGGGTCAGGCGATCCTTCAGCGCACGCAGGCGGCGCTTGCGTTGCAGCTCGGGCGTATTGAAGTCAATCCGCACGGGGGGAGAATTTTGGGTCATGGTGGAGTTGGCCAGATCATTCATGCGCACACCCTAGCGGTCCCGTATGACAAAAACATGACAATGCAGTGACGCAAAAAAGCCCGCCGCTCAGGAATCCTGGCTTCGGACGAGGAATTCGTGGAGGAGGCCGGCGTTCGGCGCCGGCCCCTTCCTCAGTTACTTACTTCTTTGCAACGTTACCGGCGTGGGACAAACCCAGGTCAGCCAGGGTCTTGTCGACCACTTTGGCCGGCAGCGGGATGTAGCCGTCCTTCACCACGACCTGCTGGCCCGCCTGGGACAGGACCAGTTTCACGAACTCAGCTTCCAACGGGGCCAGAGGCTTGTTCGGGGCCTTGTTGACGTAGACGTACAGGAAGCGCGACAGCGGGTAGGTACCGTTCAGGGCGTTGGCTTCGTTGTCCTCGACGAAGGCGCCGCCTTCTTTCTTGGCCAGAGGCACGGTCTTGACGCTGGCGGTCTTGTAGCCGATGCCCGAGTAGCCGATGCCGTTCAGCGAGCTGCTGATCGACTGCACGACCGAAGCCGAGCCTGGCTGCTCGTTGACGTTAGGCTTGAAGTCGCCTTTGCACAGCGCTTTTTCCTTGAAGTAGCCGTAGGTGCCGGATACCGAGTTGCGGCCGAACAGCTGGATCGGCTTGTTGGCCAGATCGCCGGTCACGCCCACATCACCCCACGTCTTGACGTCGGCTTTGCCGCCACACAGACGGGTCGAGGAGAAGATGGCATCGACCTGAGCCATGGTCAGGCCCTTGATCGGGTTGTCCTTGTGGACGAAGACTGCCAGGGCGTCGACGGCGACCGGAATGGCGGTCGGCTTGTAGCCGTACTTCTGCTCGAAGGCCTGCAGCTCGACGTCCTTCATCTTGCGGCTCATCGGGCCGAGGTTGGCGGTGCCTTCAGTCAGCGCGGGTGGCGCAGTGGAGGAGCCGGCAGCCTGGATCTGGATGTTTACGTTCGGGTATTCCTTCTTGTAGGCCTCGGCCCACAGAGTCATGAGGTTCGCCAGGGTATCGGAACCGACGCTGGAGAGGTTGCCCGATACGCCAGTGGTCTTGGTGTAGGTCGGGATTGCAGGATCGACGGCGGCAACCGCATTGGCGGTAGCGACGCCAGCGGCGGCGAACGTGAGGGCCGCCATCAAACGCTTCAGTTTCATGCCTAACTCCTAGCAGGAATATTTGGGGTGTGAGATGGATCGGGCCCAAGTATCTGCAGGCCGCATGAACACTCTATGACTTGAATGTGACAATTGGATGAAAGGCCATCACGGTCGCCCGGGATGGCCTTTACAGGATGTTGCGGCACTGCAGGATAAACATCGCCATGCCGTCTTCGCGGATACGACCGCCCTCGGTCAGCGCTTGGTCGCGAGCAGGTAGACACCCACCAGCAGACCCACGGCGCACAGGCAAGACACGTAATAGGCAGGTGCCATGGGGCTGAACTTGAGCAGCGCGGTGACCACCATTGGCGTCAGGCCGCCGAAGATGGCGTAGGCCAGGTTGTAGGAGAACGAGAGCCCACTGAAACGCACCACCGGCGGGAAGGCCTTGACCATCACATAAGGCACCGCACCGACGATGCCGACGAACAGACCGGTCAACGCGTACAGCGGGAACAGTAGGTCCGGTCGCGTCGGCAGGCTGTGGTAGAAGGCCCAGGACGATGCCAGCAGCGCCAGGCTGCCGACGATGAACACACGCCCGGCGCCGAAACGATCGGCCAGGCTGCCGGCACCCACACAGCCAATGCTGAGCAGGACGATAGCCAGACTGTTGGCCTTCAGCGAGTCGGTGGGGCTGATGTGATAGAGGCTTTGCAGCAGCGCCGGGGTCATGAGGATCACCACCACAATGCCCGCCGACAACAGCCAGGTCAGCAGCATCGACAAAATGATCGCACCACGATGATCACGCAGCACCGCACGCAGCGGCAGCTCTTCGGCCAGGGCCTTTCGCTGCTGCATCTCGGCAAATACCGGCGTCTCGTGCAGCCAGCGGCGTAGGTACACCGCGAACAGGCCGAACACGCCCCCGAGCAGGAACGGAATGCGCCAGGCGTAGTCCGCCACTTCGTCGGCGCTGTAGACCGTATTGATCAAGGTTGCCACGAGCGAGCCGAGCAGAATGCCTGACGTCAGGCCCGCCGTGAGCGTGCCGCAGGCATAACCGGTATTGCGCGCCGGCACATGCTCGGAGACGAACACCCAGGCGCCCGGAACCTCGCCACCGATGGCCGCACCTTGCACGACACGCATCAAGAGCAGCAGGACCGGGGCCCACAGGCCGATCTGCGCGTAGGTTGGCAGCAGGCCCATGACCAGGGTCGGCAAGGCCATCATGAAGATGCTCAGCGTGAACATCTTCTTGCGACCGAGCAGGTCGCCGAAGTGGGCCATGATGATGCCGCCCAAAGGCCGCGCCAGGTAGCCGGCCGCGAAGATGCCGAAGGTCTGCATCAGACGCAGCCACTCGGGCATGTCGGCGGGGAAGAACAACTTGCCGACTACCGTGGCAAAGAACACGAAGATGATGAAGTCGTAGAATTCCAGTGCTCCACCAAGGGCGGACAGTGAAAGGGTCTTGTAGTCACTGCGGGTCAGCGGCCGCGAGGGCTGCTCGATACTGCTCGGCACGGAGGTCATGGGTTGTTCTCTTATTGGTCTGCAGGCCGTTTGTCATGCGGCTTCTGGGTCAGTGACCCGCGAAGATAACAAATTGCCGCACCCGCCTCATAGCGGTACAAAATCCATACAGATATTCACGAATGCGCGGTCGTCGCTGGCTGTGCAGGTCTATATACTGACCGCTCGTAGGAAAAGGTTGAGCAACACGTGGGATGCTGTGCGAAAACGCCGGTCAATGTTGCAGGCGGTTTCGCAGAGTCTCCCTTTGGCCGCCCATCGAAGCGAAATCAGCGTAGTATGTTTCAAGCTGAATCGTTTTCCCGGCGACCGTCATTTGCGCCAACCAACGAAAGCGTCACGGGTCCGAGGCCCCACCGCATGATTGAGCTCGAACAAGAAGATCCTATCCCACAGGGCGATCTTGCCCTTCAGATCACTGCCCTACCCCGTGAAACCAACGGTTTCGGCGATATCTTCGGCGGCTGGCTGGTCGCCCAGATGGACCTGGCCGGCACCGCCATGGCCAGCCGCGTCGCCGGTGGCCGCGTTGCCACCGTGGCGATCGACCGCATGGCTTTCCTGGTCCCGGTGGCCGTGGGCGCGCAGCTTTCCTTTTACACCCAGACCCTGGAAATCGGCCGTAGCTCCATCCAGATGATGGTGGAAGTGTGGAGCGACGACCCGCTTTCCAGCGAATGGCGCAAGGTCACCGAAGCTGTGTTCGTTTTCGTCGCCATCGACGGCAGTGGCCGTACCCGTTCCGTCCCTCGTCGCTGAGCCAGGGGCGCGGTAAACTCGTTGCAAGGCATGAGGTCCAAGGCCTGATATGCATCACGACGAGACGAGCGCATGGCTACTTTCCAGGTCGAAACGGAACAACACGGCGAACTCAACTGCTGGCGCATCACCAGCAATCATGCCGAACTGCTGATCGCCCAACAGGGCGCCCAGGTCTTGAGCTACCAACGACTGGGTGAGCCCCCATTGCTGTGGTTGAGCGACCAAGCCATCTTCCGCCAGGGCAAGTCCGTGCGCGCCGGAGTGCCGGTGTGCTGGCCCTGGTTCGGCAATCTGCAGCGCAACCCCCAGGCCGTGCAGGCCATGTACCAAGGCGAACAGGCACCTGCCCATGGGTTGGCGCGCACCCGTGACTGGCAGCTGCTGGGCATCGAGGAGGCCGCAGAAGGCCTTCGCATCGAGTTCAGCCTACCGGAAGCGCTGGGCGACCTGCCAGGCTGGCCTCATGAGGTCGAGCTCAAGCTGCTGATCGAAATGGGCACGCAATTGAAGCTGACCTTGAGCAGCTTCAACCAGGGTAATGACAACGTCACCATCAGCCAGGCCCTGCACAGCTACTTTGCGGTCAGCGATGTACGACAGGCTCGGGTCGAGGGCGTGGAGAACCTTGGTTACATCGAAACCCTGGCCGACTGGGAACTGCGCCAGCAGCACAGCGCCCTGGGCTTTGCCGGCGAGACCGACCGCATCTACCTGCAGACACCTGATCTGCTGAAGATCGTCGACCCGCAATGGAACCGCCGCATCACTTTGCACGCTACGGGCTCACGCTCGGCGGTGATCTGGAACCCATGGACCGATCGCGCCCGGGAGCTGGCGGACATGGCCGATGATGGCTGGCAGCGAATGCTGTGCATCGAAACAGCGAATGTGTGGGACGATGTGGTAAACCTGGCCCCAGGGGCGAGTCATTCGCTGAGCGTTACGATCACCAGCGAAGCACTCTGACCAGACCCGCTCCCATTGGGTTCTCACATAACCTGTGGGAGCGGCTCGGAAAAGATCGAATCAGAGGTCGGCGTCCTCTACCACCCTCACCTTCCCTGCCTCCAGCGCATAGGCCGCATCGGCCAGGTCGTTGCTGACCTTCTCCACCTTCAAGGTGCCACTGACCCACAGCGGCGTGTAGATGTCGTCGATTTTCATGCCTTTGGGATAACGCACCAGCACCAGCTGGTTGGGTGGCGGCGGCGGCACGTGGATACAGGCGCCGGGATACGGCACGAGGAAGAACAAGGTGCTGTTGCCCTTGGCGTCGCTTTCCAGCGGTACCGGATAACCGCCCAGGCGGATCTGTTTGCCATTCATGGCGGCCACCGTCTTGGTGGAGTACATCACCGCCGGCAGACCCTTGGCCTGCTTGAGCCCACCCTTTTCGGTGAAGGTGCCCATGGCTTCAGGAGAGTCGTGGTCGATTTCAGGCATCTGCTCGAGCGCCTTCTGGTCCGACTTTGGCATCAGCTCCAGCCAGTCGGTTTCGGGCAGCTCGGCATGGGCCAGTGCACTGGCCAGCAGTAGGGGAACAAGGAAAAACGCACGCATGAAAATGCTCGGCAACTCAGTCAATTGCCGAGCATTCTAAACCAGTCACCCGCGTTTCTTGATGAATCCGTAGATCACCAGAAGGATGATGGCACCCACCAGGGCGCCAAAGAAACCTGCGGCCTGCCCCGCCTGGTAGATACCCAGCGCCTGCCCGCCATAAGTCGCGGCCAGGGACCCGGCGATACCGAGAAGAATGGTCATGATCCAGCCCATGCTGTCGTCCCCTGGTTTCAGAAAACGGGCCAGCAGGCCGACGATCAGGCCGATGAAAATGGTTCCAATGATACCCATGGCAATCCCTCTGCTTTGAAGATGGAACAAGCCAAAGCCTAGACAGCACTTTGGCTTGTTGCCATTTCAGAGGGCCTGCGCAGGGCAGAGGTTCAATCAGCCGGCAATCAACGCTTCGACTTCGGCGATCTTGGCCTTGAGAGTGGCCATGTCGGCGCAGCGCAGGGTGGCGTGACCAACCTTGCGGCCGGCCTTGAAGGCTTTGCCGTAGTGGTGCAGGTGGCAGTCGTCGATGGCCACGACCTTATCCACAGCCGGCACTTCACCGATGAAGTTGAGCATGGCGCTCTCGCCGACCTTGGCGGTCGAGCCCAGCGGCAGGCCGGCCACGGCGCGCAGATGGTTCTCGAACTGGCTGCACTCGGCCCCTTCGATGGTCCAGTGCCCGGAGTTGTGGACCCGCGGGGCGATTTCGTTGGCCTTCAGGCCACCGTCGACCTCGAAGAACTCGAAAGCCATCACACCCACGTAGTCCAGCTTCTGCAGCACGCGACCCACGTAGTCTTCGGCCAGCGCCTGCAGCGGATGCGCATCGCTTGCGACCGACAGGCGCAGGATGCCGCTCTCATGGGTGTTATGCACCAGCGGGTAGAAGCGGGTTTCGCCATCGCGGCCACGCACGGCCACCAGCGACACCTCACCGGTGAACGGCACGAAGCCTTCGAGCAGGCATGGGACGCTGCCCAGCTCGGCGAAGGTGCCGACCACATCCTCGGCACTGCGCAGGACCTTCTGGCCCTTGCCGTCATAGCCCAGGGTCCGGGTCTTGAGGACTGCCGGCAGGCCGATGCTGGCCACCGCCGCGTCCAGGTCTTCCTGGGACAGGATGTCGGCGAACGCCGGCGTCGGGATGCCCAGATCGCGGAACATGCTCTTTTCGAACAGACGGTCACGGGCGATGCGCAGGGCTTCGGCACTTGGATAGACCGGAACGAACTGCGAGAGGAAGGCCACGGTTTCGGCCGGAACGCTTTCGAACTCGAACGTCACCAGGTCGACTTCGTCAGCCAGCTGACGCAGGTGATCCTGATCGCCGTAGTCGGCGCGCAGGTGCTCACCCAAGGCAGCCGCGCAGGCGTCCGGGGCCGGGTCGAGGAAAGCGAAGTTCATGCCCAGCGGAGTACCCGCCAGGGCCAGCATGCGGCCGAGCTGGCCACCACCGATTACACCGATCTTCATGTTGATAGCCTCAGGCCTGGCGCGGGTCCGGATTGTCCAGGACGGTTTCGGTCTGCTCCGTGCGGAACTGCTTGAGTGCCGCGTGATACTGCGGGTACTTGGCACCCAGGATGCTCGCCGAGAGCAGCGCCGCGTTGATGGCACCGGCCTTGCCGATGGCCAGGGTGGCGACAGGTACGCCTGCGGGCATCTGCACGATCGACAGCAGCGAGTCGACACCCGAGAGCATCGAGGACTGCACCGGCACGCCCAGCACCGGCAGGTGGGTCTTGGCGGCGCACATGCCCGGCAGGTGGGCAGCACCGCCAGCACCGGCGATGATCACCTCGATGCCGCGGCCTTCGGCCTCTTCGGCATACTGGAACAGCAGATCCGGCGTACGGTGGGCGGAAACCACCTTCACCTCGTAGGGAATGCCGAGTTTTTCCAGCATATCGGCGGTGTGGCTAAGGGTGGACCAATCGGACTTGGAGCCCATGATCACGCCAACCAGTGCACTCATCGTCGAGCCTCTTCGCTTGTGCGCCCTTGGGCGCGTCAAAAAACAACAAGCCACGCGGGACGACCGGCGTGGCTTGTTTGCTGATCATGGCCGGATCGTTCCGGCCTGGGGGCCGCGAAGTATAACGTAACGCGAGGCCATCCAGGCACCCCCGGCGACCAACTGTCGGCCTTATTTTTCGGGGCTTTGGCTGACTTTCGGGTCAACAGATGCGGTCGTCGTGCCACCCTCCAGCTTGCGCCAGAGCAGACGCACGTTGGCCTTGCGGACCAAGGCGCAGCGATAGAGGCGAATTTCCAACGGCACGTGCCATTGGCTGCCTCCACAGATCGCCAGTTCGCCACGCTCCAGCTCGCCGCGCATCGACAGCCGCGGCACCCAGGCGATACCCATACCCTCAAGGGCCATGCTCTTGAGACTGTCGGCCATGGCGGTTTCATAGACAGTGGTATAGCGCAGGTTGCGCTGACGCAGCAGCAAGTTGACCGATCGACCGAGGAAAGCCCCAGCGCTGTAAGCCAGCAGAGGCACGCTGCTCTCGCCTTCAAGGTCGAACAACGGCTTGCCGTCGGCGCCCACGGCGCATACCGGCAGCATCTCGGTAGTGCCCATGTGCAGCGAGGGGAAGATTTCGGCATCCATCTGCAAGGCCGCATCCGGGTCATAGAACGCCAGCATCAGGTCGCAACCACCTTCACGCAACGCATGCACGGCATCGCCCACGTTGGTGGCCACCAGACGGGTGGCGATGTTCAGGCCGTCGTTGCGCAACTGGGCCACCCAGCGTGGGAAGAAGCCCGATGCCAGCGAGTGTGCGGCAGCCACTTGGACCACTTCACCCTGGCCGCCTTCGAGATGATGCAAATGGCGCAGAACTTCGCTCAATTGGTCGACAACCGTGCGCGCCGTGACGAGAAACAACTGCCCGGCCTCGGTCAGCTCGATCGGTGTGCGGGAACGATTCACCAAGGTCAGCCCCAGCGCCGCTTCCAGGCTGCGGATACGCCGACTGAAGGCCGGCTGGGTGACGAAACGACGCTCCGCCGCCTGGGAAAAACTACGGGTGGCGGCCAGGGCGCTGAAGTCTTCCAGCCACTTGCTTTCGAGGTTCATGAAGCGGTCTCCCAGCGCGCACCAAAATGGAACACGCTCGTTTGTCAATTGGCGTCACATGAATCGGTATGCCGTTTGTGCATAGGTTAGCGTGCAACAGCATTGGCCGCAAAATCCGGGCAGGCCTAGGATTGGCGGCATTCCGGCAGGTGCCGGGTTTAAATCGAGATGATATCCGTCATGTCCTCCGCTGCATCGTTCCGCGTCGAAAAAGACCTGCTTGGTACCCTTGAAGTCCCTGCCGATGCCTACTACGGCATCCAGACTCTGCGCGCTGCCAACAACTTCCACCTCTCCGGTGTTCCGCTGTCGCACTACCCGAAGCTGGTCGTGGCCCTGGCCATGGTCAAGCAGGCCGCTGCCGACGCCAACCGTGAGCTGGGCCACCTGAGCGATGCCAAGCACGCTGCCATCAGCGAGGCCTGCGCCCGTCTGATCCGCGGCGAGTTCCACGACCAGTTCGTTGTGGACATGATCCAAGGTGGTGCAGGTACCTCCACCAACATGAACGCCAACGAAGTCATCGCCAACGTCGCGCTGGAGGTCATGGGCCACCAGAAGGGTGAGTACCAGTACCTGCACCCGAACAACGACGTGAACATGGCGCAGTCGACCAACGACGCCTACCCGACCGCGATCCGCCTGGGTCTGCTGCTGGGTCATGACGCCCTGCTGGCCAGCCTCGACAGCCTGATCCAGGCGTTCGCGGCCAAAGGCAAGGAATTCGACCACGTACTGAAGATGGGCCGTACCCAGCTGCAGGACGCCGTGCCGATGACCCTTGGCCAGGAATTCCGCGCCTTCGCCACCACCATGACCGAAGACCTGCAGCGCCTGCGCTCGCTGGCTCCGGAGCTGCTGACCGAAATCAACCTGGGCGGTACCGCCATCGGCACCGGCATCAACGCCGACCCTGGCTACCAGGCCCTGGCCGTGCAGCGCCTGGCGACCATCAGCGGCCAGCCGCTGGTCCCGGCTGCCGACCTGATCGAAGCCACCTCCGACATGGGCGCCTTCGTGCTGTTCTCCGGCATGCTCAAGCGCACCGCGGTCAAGCTGTCGAAAATCTGTAACGACCTGCGCCTGCTGTCCAGCGGCCCGCGCACCGGCATCAACGAGATCAACCTGCCGGCACGCCAGCCAGGCAGCTCGATCATGCCAGGCAAGGTCAACCCGGTTATTCCGGAAGCCGTCAACCAGGTGGCCTTCGCCATCATGGGCAACGACCTGGCCCTGACCGTCGCCGCCGAAGGTGGCCAGCTGCAGCTGAACGTCATGGAACCGCTGATCGCCTACAAGATCTTCGACTCCATCCGCCTGCTCCAGCGCGCCATGGACATGCTGCGCGAGCACTGCATCGTCGGCATCACCGCCAACGAACAGCGCTGCCGTGAACTGGTCGAGCACTCGATCGGCCTGGTCACTGCCCTGAACCCGTACATCGGCTACGAAAACGCCACCCGTATCGCCCGCGTCGCCCTGGAAACCGGCCGCGGTGTTCTGGAACTGGTGCGCGAAGAGAAGCTGCTGGACGACGCGATGCTCGACGACATCCTGCGTCCGGAAAACATGATCGCTCCACGTCTGGTTCCGCTGAAGGCGTAACCAGACCGCTGTAAAACGTCTCACCAGGTCGAGGGACTAGACACCTCTCAACCTTTCAAGGGCCCGAGCGCACGCTACGGGCCCTTTTTTTATGCGCGCGGCCACCAAGGCCGTAGTGGACTGCAAAGCAGCGCCACATGGCCGTCCGGCACACAACTTGCTCCATAATGCTTCCCAGCCCCACGGGATACCGAGCATGCTGCACAGCCACCTGACCACCCTCAACGCAGTTTCGCTGATTCTCAAGGTCTTCCAGGAAGAAGGCTGCGATGCCGAGCGCCTGCTTTGCGGCAGCGGCATTGGCGCGGCGGATCTGGGCCATGCCGATGCCCGCATCACCACCCAGCAAGAACTGCAGGTATGCGCCAATGCCGTAGCCCTGCGCGAGGAGATCGGCCTGGAGCTGGGGCGGCGCATGCACGTGTCATGCTACGGGATGCTCGGTTACGCCCTGCTCTCCAGTGCCACTTTGGGTGACGCCCTGCGCTTGGCGCTGCGCTATCCCGCACTGCTGGGCACAGCCTTTCACTTGCGCCTGGAGGACGACGGCCAGCGGATCTGGTTCAGCGCCAGCGATTACCAAGACAGCCCTGCCCTGGCGGCCTTCAATGCCGAATTCTGCCTGGTGTCGCTGAAAGTCATCTGTGACGACCTGCTGGGGCGCCCACTGCCGCTGCTCGCGGCGCGCTTCGAGCATCCACGGCCGGGTTACCACGCGCTCTATGCCGATGCATTCCCGTGCCCCCTGGGCTTCGAGGCCAACGACAATGCCTTTGCCTTCGAACGCCGCTGGCTGGACATGCCCCTGCCCCTGGCCGACCCCATCACCCACAAGGCCATGGCCGAGCGTTGCCGCCAGCTGAACCTTGAGTTCACCGGGCGCCAGGCGTGGCTGGGGCGCATCCGCCAGCTGCTGATCAAGCAACTCGATGCCGCCCCCGGACTCGAAGGTCTGGCGCGCCAGATGAACTGCTCCTCGCGCACCTTGCGCCGGCACCTGCAAGCCCTGGGCTGCAGCTATCAGCAATTGCTCGACGAGCTGCGCTTCGAGCGGGCCAAGCAGTTGCTGGCCGAGGACCAGATGCCAATCTACCGCATCGCCGAGACGCTCGGCTTCAGCGAGACCGCGAGCTTTCGCCATGCCTTCCAGCGCTGGAGCGGCGTTGCACCGAGTCATTTTCGCGGCTGATCGGTGCCGGGCTTTTCGCGGGTAAACCCGCTCCTAAGGTATTTGTGCTGAATTCAAAATCAGCGGGAGGCCTGCGGGAGCGGATTTACCCGCGAACATTCCCCCACACCGGACACTGTCTTTGGCCACATCGATCCCCTTTTGGCCGTTTGCAACGTTCTCCCGCCACTCGCCGACTCACACAATGAGGCCACGCCAGTAAACCCGGAGAATAAAAATGCTGACGATCTATTCTGATGATCACCGCCTGCACCACGGCCGCTGCGAGCTGATCGACGGCAAGCTGATGCCCTGCTTCGAGATGCCTTCGCGCGCTGACCACGTCCTGGAGCAAGTCAAGAAGCGCAACCTGGGTCCGGTCGAAGGGCCACGTGATTTCGGCCGCGCGCCCTTGCTGCGGGTGCATGGCGCCGACTACCTGGACTTCTTCGAAGGGGCCTGGGCGCGCTGGTCACAGCTGGGCCAGGAAGGAGACCTGCTGCCCTTCACCTGGCCAGCCCGCACCCTGCGTAAGGTCAAACCGACTGGCCTGCATGGTGAGCTTGGCTACTACAGCTTCGATGCCGGCGCGCCGATCACCGCCGGTACCTGGCAAGCCGCCTACAGTGCAGCCCAGGTTGCCCTCACTGCCCAGGCCGCGATCCAGCAAGGCGCCCATTCGGCATTCGCCCTGTGCCGTCCACCAGGGCACCATGCCGCGGCCGAAGTGATGGGGGGCTACTGCTACCTCAACAACGCCGCCATCGCAGCCCAGGCCTTCCTTGACCAAGGCCACCGCAAGGTCGCCATCCTCGATGTCGACTACCACCACGGCAATGGCACCCAGGACATCTTCTACCAGCGCGGCGATGTGTTCTTCGCCTCGATCCACGGCGACCCGCAGGACGAGTTTCCGTTCTTCCTCGGCTATGCCGACGAAACCGGCGAAGGTGCAGGCGAAGGCTGCAATATCAATTACCCGCTGCCCGCCGGCAGTGACTGGGCCGCCTGGAGCGCTGCCCTGGAGGACGCCTGCCAGCGTATCGCCGCCTACGCGCCGGACGTGGTGGTGGTGTCCCTGGGCGTGGATACCTTCAAGGACGATCCGATCTCGCAGTTCAAGCTGGACAGCCCAGACTACCTGGAGATGGGCAAGCGTATCGGCCAGCTCGGCAAGCCGACCTTGTTCGTGATGGAAGGTGGCTACGCTGTGGAAGAAATCGGTATCAACGCAGTCAACGTGCTGGAAGGCTTCCAGCATGCCCAGCCAGGAGCCCGGTAATGGTCCGACTCAAGCGTCTGCTCGCCCCGTTCATCGCTGCCACCCTGTTCACCGGAGCCCTTCAGGCCCAGGCCGAACAGCGCACCCTGCGCGTGTACAACTGGTTCGACTACATCACGCCGCAGACCTTGACGGACTTCCAGAAGGACAGCGGCGTCAAGCTGATCTACGACATCTTCGACACCAACGAAGCCCTGGAAGCCAAGCTGCTCACCGGCAACTCCGGCTACGACGTGGTGGTGCCGTCCAACGTGTTCCTCGCCAAGCAGATCGAAGCCGGTGTGTTCCAGCCTCTGGACCGATCCAAGCTCCCCAACTGGCAGCACCTGGATCCGGCGCTGATGAAGCTGATCGAGGCCAACGATCCGGGCAACAAGTTCGCCGTGCCGTACATGTATGGCACCGTGCTGATCGGCTTCAACCCGGACAAGGTCAAGGCGGTGCTCGGCGACAAGGCGCCCGTGGACAGTTGGGATCTGATCTTCAAGGAAGAGAACATCGCCAAGCTCAAGCAGTGCGGCGTCGCCCTGCTCGATTCACCGTCGGAGATCCTGCCCTTGGCGCTGCAATACCTGGGGCTGCCACCGAACAGCGAGAAGCCGGCCGACTACAAGAAAGCCGAAGAGCTGATGCTGAAGATCCGCCCGCACATCACCTACTTCCATTCCTCGAAGTACATGGCTGACATCGCCAACGGCGATATCTGCGTGGCGGTGGGGTATTCGGGTAGCTTCTCCCAGGCCGCCAACCGCGCGCGCGACGCCAAGAATGGCGTGGTGGTGGACATGCGCCTGCCCAAGGAAGGTGCACCGATCTGGTTCGACATGCTGGCGATTCCCAAGAATGCCGCCAATCCTGAGGATGCACACAGGTTCATCAACTACCTGTTGCGCCCAGAAGTGATCGCGCCGATCAGTGACTTCGTTGGCTACCCCAACCCCAACAAGGACGCCACCGACAAAGTCAGCCCGGCGATCCGCAACAACCCCAACCTGTACCCGACCGCCGAAGCGATGGCCAAGCTGTATACCCTCAAGCCACTGCCACGCGAGGCCGAACGGGCGCGCACCCGGGCCTGGACACGCATCAAGTCCGGGACTTGAGTTTGATGCTTCGCGGTTGAACCCGCTCCCACAGACACAGCGCTGCCTGTAAGTACAGCGCTGTGTCTGTGAGAACGGGTTCACCCGCGAACAGGTCGCCACGCCCTGCGCAATCGCATCACTGCATCCGCAATCTGCGCTTCAGGCACCGCCGCGAACCCCAGCACCAATCCGGCGCGCTTATCCACAGGGACATTGCCGTCCTCAAGCCAGTAACTGCTCAGCGGGTTGACTTCCACCCCCACCGCCTCTGCCAGGGCCACTAATGTTTGCTCACGGGCAAGGTTATCCACAGCCACCTTCACATGCAGCCCAGCCGCCACTTCCGGCATGGCACCCAGCCCTGGCACATCTTCCGGCCACCCGGCTTTCAGCACGTTTCTACGCGCCAGCGCTGCCTTGCGCATGCGCCGGATATGCCGTTGAAAGTGCCCCTGGGCCATGAATTGCGCCATTACGCACTGGGTGCCGACCTCCGAATGGCGCACCGCCAACGCCCGCCCCTGACTGAATGCCTCCACCAACGGTCGAGGCAGCACCAGATAGCCCAGGCGCAGGGCCGGGAAGGCGATCTTGCCGAACGTGCCTACGTACAGCACCCGTCCCTGCCGGTCCAAGGAGGCCAAGGGCGCCAGTGGCGCACCGCTGTAGCGATACTCCCCGTCGTAGTCGTCCTCGATGATCCAGCCATCCTGACGCTGGGCCCAATCCAGCAATGACAGGCGCCGGGCCAGGCTCATGGTGACGCCAGTGGGGTACTGGTGCGCCGGGGTCACATAGGCCATCCGGCAATCGGGAAGTTGCGCCAGCTGCGCGCAATCCAGCCCTTCATCGTCCACTGGCACACCCCTGACTTTCGCCCCCGCCAACGCAAAAGTGTGGCCGGCCGCCCGGTACCCTGGGTTTTCCACAGCCACTCCATCGCCCGGCTGCAACAGCAACTGTGCACAAAGGCTGATGGCCTGCTGGGCACCGCTGGTGATCACAATTTGTTCAGCGCCACACGACAACCCACGTGAGCGTCGCAGGTAGGCGGCGATGAGTTCGCGCAGTTGCGGTTCACCCGCCGGATCGCCATAGCCGAGCGATGAAGGATCGGGATTTCGCCAGAAACCCGCTTGCAGCCTGGCCCAGACCTCAAAGGGAAACAAATCGAACGCCGGCACACCGACGCGAAAAGCCCTCGGCGCACCAGCCTTGGGTGGTGGAAGATGGTTGTTTTTAAGCCGCTGCAAAGGCTCGCTGGAGCGCCCTGAACTGGATAAATCTTCAGTATCAGAAGGCAACAATGTGGATAACTCTGTTGATAACCCCTGGGATAACCCTGTGGATAGCTGTGTGGATAGTTTGGGCAGCTGACTCACATAAGTCCCATCGCCAACCCGACTTTCAATGTAACCCTCGGCATAAAGCTGGTCGTAGGCCCGCACCACGCTGTTGCGCGAGAGCGATAACATCGCCGCTAGGTCGCGGGTGGCGGGCAAACGCGTGCCACTGCCCAGGCGTCCATCCAGCACCCGCGCCCGCAATGCCTGGTACAGCTGCTGACTGAGCCCGCGCCGGCGGTCAAGCACGATACCCGTGGGGTCGAAGGGCAGCGCGAGAGGACATTCGTTCATGGCATTGGACCTATGAAAACAGGCTGTATTGGCTCTTACAGAGTACCAATAGCCTGCCTAGGATGAAGCCATTGGACAAGGAATCTCGCATGTACAACGCCAAGCCCCACCAAGAACATGACCTCGCGCGCCTGCACCAGCAAATGTGCGACACCCGCCTCGCCGTTCTGGTCAGCCACGGCGAAAACGGCTTGCTCGCGACCCATCTACCCGTGCTGCTCGATACAGCTCAAGGCGAGTACGGCACTGTCTATGCTCACCTGGCCCGGGCCAACCCTCAATGGCGGGACTTGGAGCAAGGCGGCGAAGCGTTGCTGGTTTTCCCAGGCGCAGATGCCTATGTCAGCCCGAGCTACTACCCGAGCAAGACCGAAAACCCCAGGGTCGTGCCCACCTGGAATTACCTGGCCGTGCACGCCTATGGCGCGGTGCAGGTAATTCACGACGCCCCTCGCCTGCTGGCGATCGTCAGCCGCCTGAGCGATCGGCACGAACAAGACCGCGCCAAACCCTGGAAGGTGAGCGACGCACCCAGCGATTACATCGATGGCATGCTGCGCGCCATCGTCGGCCTGCGCATGCCCATTGCCCGTCTGCAAGGCGCGCGCAAGCTCAGCCAGAACCGCTCGGCGCAAGACATCGCCGGCGTACGTGACGGTCTGGCCAGCAGTTCCGATTACCTGGACAACCAACTCGCAGCGCACATGCGCCCACTCTGAAGGAAAAGACCATGCCCAGCGTTACCCTGCGCCCAGTGAGCGCCAACGACCATGCCGCCTGGCTCGCCCTCTGGCATGCCTATCTGCGCTTCTACGAAACCGAATTGGCCGATGAGGTCAGCGCCAGCACCTGGCAGCGTTTGCTCGATGAGAACGAGCCCACCCACTCGGCGTTGGCCTGGGTCGATGGCAAAGCCGTGGGGATGGTCAATTGGATCTATCACCGCTCCAACTGGAGCATCGAGAATTCGTGCTACCTGCAAGACCTGTACGTCAACGCCGACCAGCGCGGCCTGGGCATTGGTCGCCAGCTGATCGAGCATGTCTACGCGACCGCCAAGGCAGCCGGCTGCATCAAGGTGCACTGGCTCACCCACGAGACCAACTCCACCGCCATCAGCCTGTACGAACAAGTCGCAGAGCGGCCGGGCTTCATTCAATTTCGCAAAGGCTTGTAGGCCCATGACAGACGCACTGAACTGGAAGCCCGCGGCAACGCCCAACGCCGAGCCCCTCGAAGGACGCTTCGTCCGCCTGGAAAAACTCGACCCGGCCCGCCACGGCAACGACCTTTGGGACGTGTTGCAGGGCCCTGGCTCGGACCCAGTGCTGTGGGACTACCTGCCCTATGGGCCTTTCAATGAGCGCGCCAGCTTCGACCGCTGGCTCGAAGGCAACGCCGCCAGTCGCGACCCGCTGTTCTACAGCGTCATCGACCGCGCCACCGGCCAGGCCCAGGGCATCCTGAGCTACATGTCGATCGTCCCCGAACAGGGCCGCTTCGAGATCGGCCACATCGCCTTCGGCGCCGCCATGCAGCGCACCCCTCGCGGCACCGAGGCCGTCTACTTGCTGAGCCAGCTCGGCTTTGCCTTGGGCAACCGGCGCCTGGAGTGGAAGTGCAACAACGCCAATGCCCGCTCCAAACGCGCCGCCGAGCGCTTCGGCTTTGTCTTCGAAGGGGTGTTCCGCAAGCACATGGTGGTCAAGGATCACAACCGGGACACGGCCTGGTACTCGATCACCGATGATGAGTGGCCAAGCGTGGCGGCAGGCTTCGAGCGCTGGTTGAGCGAAGAGAACCAGCAGCCCGAGGGGCAAGTGAAGACCTTGGAAGCCTGCCGTAAAGGCTGAGAGTGCCGGCGGTACACCCACTCCCACGGGGATGCGTTATCCCTCTGGGAACGGGCCTGCTGGTGAAAGAGACCGACAAATTCAGCACAAAAAAAGGGGAGCATATCGCTCCCCATGAGGTAAACCGCTTGCTGTCGAAGGCTTGGATCAGCCTTCGATCTCGATCAGGATCTCGCCCGGCGTGACGCGATCACCCTTGGCCACGTGGATGGCAGTGACCTTGCCGGCAATCGGGGCCTGGACTTCGGTCTCCATCTTCATCGCTTCGGTGATCAGCACCGGTTGGCCGGCCTTGACGGTGTCACCTTCCTTGACCAACACATCGACGATGTTGCCCGGCATGGTGGTGCTCACGTGACCTGGGCCAGTGGCCTGCTTGCGCTTGCTGCCACCGCCGCTGACGAACTCGTTGAGCGGCTCGAATACCACCTCTTCCGGCATGCCATCGATGGACAGATAGAAGTGACGCTTGCCTTCGGCCTTGACGCCCACACCGGTGATATCGACGCGGTAAGTCTCGCCGTGCACGTCGATGACGAACTCGGTCGGTACACCTTCGCCGCCCGAGCCTGCCACGGCACCGGCTTCCGGAATCGGCAGCAGGGCTTCTGGAGTCAGGGTGCCGGCTTCACGCTCCTCGAGGAACTTGCGACCGATGTCCGGGAACATCGCGTAGGTCAGCACGTCTTCCTCGCAGCGAGCCAGGTTGCCGATATCGGCACGCAGCTTGGCCATCTCCGGCTTGAGCAGGTCGGCCGGGCGCACGTCGATCACTTCTTCGCTGCCGATCGCCTGGCGACGCAGTTGTTCGTTGACCACACCCGGCGCCTTGCCATAGCCGCCTTGCAGGTAAAGCTTCACCTCGTTGGTGATGGTCTTGTAGCGCTCGCCGGCCAGCACGTTGAAGAAGGCCTGGGTGCCGACGATCTGCGAGGTCGGGGTCACCAGCGGCGGGTAGCCGAGGTCTTCACGTACGCGTGGGATCTCCGCCAGCACTTCGTTCATGCGGCTCAGGGCGCCTTGCTCCTTGAGCTGGTTGGCCAGGTTGGAAATCATGCCGCCTGGCACCTGGTTGACCTGCACGCGGGTGTCCACGGCGGTGAACTCGCTCTCGAACTGGTGGTACTTCTTGCGCACGGCATAGAAGTACAGACCGATTTCCTGCAGCAGTTCCAGATCCAGGCCGGTATCGAACTCGGTGCCCTTGAGCGCGGCGACCATCGACTCTGTCCCTGGGTGGCTGGTGCCCCAGGCGAAGCTGGAGATCGCGGTATCGATGTGGTCGGCACCGTTTTCCACGGCCTTGAGTTGGCACATGGCGGCCAGGCCAGCGGTATCGTGGGAGTGGATGAACACCGGCAGCGATTGTTCAGCTTTGAGCGCCTTGACCAGCTCGCCGGTGGCGAATGGGGTCAGCAGGCCGGCCATGTCCTTGATCGCGACCGAGTCGCAGCCCATGGCTTCCATCTGCTTGGCCTGGGCGACGAAGGCGTCGATGGTGTGCACGGGGCTGGTGGTGTAGGCGATGGTGCCCTGGGCGTGCTTGCCGGCAGCCTTGACCGCTTCGATGGCCACACGCAGGTTACGCACGTCGTTCATGGCGTCGAAGATACGGAACACGTCAATACCATTGACCGCGGCCTTGGCGACGAAGGCCTTGACCACGTCGTCGCTGTAGTGGCGGTAGCCCAGCAGGTTCTGGCCACGCAACAGCATCTGCAGGCGGGTGTTAGGCAGGGCGGCGCGCAGCTTGCGCAGACGCTCCCACGGGTCTTCCTTGAGGAAGCGCACGCAGGCGTCGAAGGTCGCGCCACCCCAGACTTCCAGAGACCAGTAGCCCACCTTGTCGAGCTTGTCGCAGATCGGCAGCATGTCTTCGGTGCGCATGCGGGTGGCCAGCAGGGACTGGTGAGCGTCGCGCAGGATTGTGTCGGTGACAAAGATTTTCTTGGACATTATTCGGTTCCTCACAGGCCTGCGTGTGCAGCAATGGCGGCGGCGATGGCCAGGGCCAGCTCTTCGGGTTTGCGCTTGATCGAGTAATTAGTCAGTTCCGGGTGGCTTTCCACGAAGCTGGTGTTGAACTGGCCGCTACGGAATTCCGGATTGCGCAGGATCTCCTGGTAATACGCGGCGGTGGTCTTCACGCCCTGCACACGCATGTCGTCCAGGGCCCGCAGGCCACGGTCCATGGCTTCTTCCCAGGTCAATGCCCAAACCACCAGTTTCAGGCACATGGAGTCATAGAACGGCGGAATGGTGTAGCCGGTGTAGATTGCGGTGTCGGTACGCACACCTGGGCCACCGGGCGCGTAATAACGGGTGATCTTGCCGAAGCTGGGCAGGAAGTTGTTCTTCGGGTCTTCGGCGTTGATGCGAAACTGCAACGCGTAGCCGCGGTGCTGGATGTCTTCCTGCTTGACCGACAGCGGCAGGCCCGAGGCGATGCGGATTTGCTCGCGCACGATGTCGATGCCGGTGATTTCTTCGGTGATGGTGTGTTCCACCTGCACGCGAGTGTTCATTTCCATGAAGTACACCTCGCCATCGGCGAGCAGGAACTCCACAGTACCGGCGTTCTCGTAGTTCACGGCCTTGGCCGCGCGGACCGCCAGGTCGCCGATGTAGGCGCGCTGTTCCGGGGTCAGCTGAGGGCTGGGGGCGATCTCGATGAGCTTCTGGTTGCGGCGCTGGATCGAGCAGTCGCGCTCGAACAGGTGCACCACGTTGCCGAAGCTGTCACCCAGGATCTGCGCCTCGATGTGCTTGGGGTTGACGATGCATTTTTCCAGGAACACTTCCGCCGAGCCGAAGGCCTTGGTGGCCTCGGAGATCACGCGGGGGAAAGCTTGCTCGAGCTCTTCGCGGCTGTTGCAGCGACGGATACCACGACCGCCACCACCCGAGGTGGCCTTGAGCATGACCGGGTAACCGATGCGATCACCTTCGGCCAGGGCTTCGTGGATGTCGGCGACGTTGCCTTCGGTACCGGGCGTTACCGGTACACCGGCCTGGATCATGGTGCGGCGCGCTTCAGTCTTGTCGCCCATGCGGCGAATGACGTCGGCGGCAGGGCCGATGAACTTGATGCCACGCTCTGCGCAGATTTCCGCGAGCTCGGCGTTTTCCGACAGGAAGCCGTAACCTGGATGCAAGGCATCACAGCCGGTTTCCACGGCCAGGTTGACCAGCTTGCGCGGGTTCAAATAGCCGGCCAGGGGCTCGGCACCGATGCTGTAGGCCTCGTCGGCGCGCTTGACGTGCAAGGCATGACGGTCGGCGTCGGAATAGATCGCCACAGAGCGAATGCCCATCTCGGCGCACGCACGCACGATCCGAACTGCAATTTCACCCCGGTTGGCGATCAGGATTTTTTTTATCACTGGAGTCTTCCCAAAGCCGATGGAACACACGAGCCGGATTCCCCGGTCGGCGCGTGGCCAGAGGTTGCTGACCAGTCGCAAACCAACCCTATCGCTGTAGGTTGATAAACAAAAATCAATATTTGTTAGGGTCGACATAAGCAAAAGCTTATAGTGCCGTAACAAGGTTTTGCGGGAGCCTGTGGAAAAATGCGTAAGTCCTTGATGCGTATGACATTGCGTCAGTTGCAAATCTTTAACGAGGTATGCGATCTGCGTTCCTACAGCCGGGCGGCGGAAGAAATGGCATTGACGCAACCCGCCGTAAGTCTACAGATCCGCCAGCTCGAGGAGCTGATTGGCCAGCCGCTGTTCGAGTACGTGGGCAAGAAGCTCTACCTGACCGAAGCGGCCGAGGCCCTGCAGCGCGCCAGCCGGGACATCTTCGGTCGCCTGGAAAACCTCGACATGCAGCTCTCGGACATGCAGGGCTCACTGCAGGGCCAACTGAAACTTGCGATCGAATCCAGCGCCAAGTACTTCGTGCCCCACTTGTTCGCCGCGTTCAAGCAACGCCATCCAGAGGTCAACCTGACCCTGACGGTGGTCAATCGGGCACAGGCGATCCGCCGGCTTTCGGACAACCGCGACGACCTGATCATCATGTCGATGGTGCCCCAGGACATGGGGCTTGAGTTCATGCCGTTCCTGAACAACCCGATCGTGGCCGTGGCACCGCCGGACCATCCGCTGTGCAAGCTGGAGAAGCTGCGCCTGCAGGATCTCGAGCCTCATACCTTGCTGATTCGCGAGCAGGGTTCGGGCACCCGCAAGGCCTGCGAGGAATACTTCAAGGACAAACGCGTGCACTTCACTCAGACGCTGGAAGTCGCCTCGGCCGATGCCCAACGCGAGTGCGTGATCGCAGGCCTCGGCATCGCGCTGCTCACCCGCCATGCGCTGAACTTGGAGTTGGCCACCGGGGTGCTGAAAGAACTGCCGGTAGAGGAGTTGCCGCTGTATCGCAGTTGGTGCGTGGTGCAGTCCAAGGCCAAGCGGCAATCACCGGTGGCCTTGGCCTTTCTTGCATTCATACGTAATGAACGGGCGAAAATCAGCGGGCTTGTGGAGCGATTTTCGGGGAAGATGCCGCCGATACCTGCCAAACCGTGATGTCTCGCAGGTCGGGGTAGTCGGTAATGTCGCGCAGCAACTGACGCTGGTCGCAGTAGCTTTCGATCGCACGGCGGAACTCCATGCGGCGCTGGTCCTTTTCCTGCTGCTTGCGAGCTTTGGCGGTGGGTTGGAACGAACCGTCATGATCACGTGCCATTGCCTGTCTCCCAGTTAGGATGCGGGGAGCTTCAGGTTGGCCTTGCAGGTTTACGGTTTGGCTGTGGATTGGTGACAAAACCGTGAAATTTGCTTTGCCTGTTCTGGCCCCTGCATCGGCAGCAGGCTCAGTCGTCGGTCGCCTTGATCGACTTGGGCGACAGTCGCAGGCTACGCAAACTGCGTTTCACGCTCTTGAGGTGATTCACCAGGCTCGGTCCGCGGGCCATGGCCACGCCCATGGCCAGTACGTCGATCACTACAAGGTGAGCGATGCGCGAAG
This sequence comes from Pseudomonas sp. HTZ2, assembly GCF_033173945.1. Lineage (NCBI taxonomy): Bacteria > Pseudomonadati > Pseudomonadota > Gammaproteobacteria > Pseudomonadales > Pseudomonadaceae > Pseudomonas > Pseudomonas sp. HTZ2. The sequence goes on from NZ_CP137332.1 coordinate 417,026, forward strand.
TCAGCGGGGTGTAGATCTCGGTGTCTTCGTGCACGTCGATGGCCAGGTTGACAGTGGACAATTCGGCCAACGGCGTCTGGCTCGGGCAAAGGGTGATCAGGTTGGCGCCGCTTTCACGCACCAGATTGGCGGTGATCAACAGATCCTTGGATCGACCCGACTGGGAAATGCACACCGCTACATCGCCAGGTTTGAGGGTCACCGCCGACATGGCTTGCATGTGCGGGTCGGAGTACGCCGCAGCGCTGAGCAATAGGCGGAAGAACTTGTGCTGGGCATCGGCGGCCACCGCGCCGGAGGCACCGAAACCATAGAACTCCACGCGCTGGGCCTGGGCCATGGCGGTCACCGCCTGCTGCAGAGCCTGGGGATTGAGGTGCTCACGCACTTCCATCAGGGTGTGCAGGGTGGTATCGAAGATCTTCAGGCTATAGTCGGCGACCGAGTCATCTTCATGGATTGCGAACTGGCCGAAACTGGCGCCTGCAGCCAGGCTCTGGGCCAGCTTGAGCTTGAGATCCTGGAAGCCCGAACAGCCGATCGCGCGGCAAAAACGCACGATGGTCGGCTCGCTGATGCCCACGCTGTGGGCAAGGTCGGCCATCGAACTGTGCATGACGGCAGCCGGATCTAGCAGCACATGGTCGGCCACTTTCAGTTCCGATTTGCGCAGCAAATGGCGCGATTGGGCGATATGTTGCAACAGATTCACAGGCTGGACTCGGTTATGATCGGCTGGCCGGGATGTAGCTTTCTTGTAGTTATACTACATGACCAGCGACCCGCCCAGCTAAACCAATGTGGAGAGTGGTGGTTTTGACTATTCCTTGCGACATCCTGGTCTTCGGCGGTACGGGCGATCTGGCCCTGCACAAACTACTGCCGGCGCTCTACCACCTGTACCGCGAGGCCCGCCTGCACAATGCCGTGAGGATCATCGCCCTGGCGCGGCGCAACCTGCCCCGGGATGAATACCTCAAGCTCGCCGAACGCAATTGCAGGGCGCAGATCGCCCGGCAGGATTTCGACGAAGAGGTCTGGCGACGTTTTTGCGCACGTCTGGACTACTTCGCCATGGATGCCTCGCAAAGCGCTGATTTCGTTCGCCTGGCACGCTACCTGGGCGAGCCTGGCGGCTTGGCGCGCATCTACTACCTGGCGACCGCACCCAACCTGTTCGTGCCCATCGCCAACCATTTGCGCATCGCAGGCCTTGCCGACAGCGAGGCGCGTATCGTGCTGGAAAAACCCATCGGCCACTCCCTTGAGTCAGCCACGGCCATCAACGAAGCGATCGGCGCGGTGTTCGACGAGTCCCAGGTGTTTCGCATCGATCACTACTTGGGCAAGGAGACCGTGCAGAACCTCATGGCGCTACGTTTTGCCAACGCCCTGCTGGAACCGGTCTGGCGCAATGGCCAGGTCGACCACGTGCAGATCAGCGTCTGCGAGACATTGGGCGTGGAGAACCGCGGCGCCTACTACGACCGCGCAGGCGCAACCCGTGACATGCTGCAGAACCACCTGCTTCAGCTTCTGTGCCTGGTGGCCATGGAGCCGCCGGCGCAGTTCGAAGCCGAAGCGGTGCGTGACGAGAAAGTGAAGATCCTGCGTGCCCTCAAGCCGATCACCGGTCAGGATGTGCAGGACAAGACCGTGCGCGGGCAATACGGCGCCGGCCGGATCGGCGGCCAGGAAGTGCCGGCCTACTACTTCGAAAAGGACGTGGACAATGACAGCGACACCGAGACCTTCGTCGCGGTCCAGGCGCACATCGATAACTGGCGCTGGGCTGGCGTGCCCTTCTACTTGCGTACCGGCAAACGCATGGCACGACGCTCCTCGCAGATCGTCATCCAGTTCAAACCGGTGCCCCATGAGCTATTCAGTGGCGGGCAGGTCAACCAGTTGCTGATCCAGCTGCAACCCGATGAACGCATCAGCCTGCGCATGATGACCAAGAGCCCGGGCAAAGGCATGCGTCTGGAGCCGGTGGAGCTGGACCTGAACCTGGCTCAAGTGTTCGGTCAGACCCGTCGCTGGGAAGCCTACGAGCGGCTGCTGCTGGATGTGCTCGCGGGCGATTCGACCTTGTTCATGCGTCGCGATGAGGTCGAAGCCGCCTGGGCCTGGATCGATCCGATCCTGCAAGGCTGGGAAGAGCACTTCCAGGCGCCTCGCCCCTACCCTGCCGGCAGCAACGGCCCGGAGCAGGCCAACAGCCTGCTGGCCCATCAGGGCCGGCATTGGCACAGCTGAAATCGATCAGCTCATCAGGATGCTCGGGGATTTATCCAGCAAAGCCTTGAACGCCTGGGCATCCAGCGGCCTGCTGATCAGATACCCCTGCGCCTCGTCGCACCCGTGATCATGCAGGAAGGCAAGCTGCTCCTGGGTTTCCACCCCTTCAGCCACGACCTTCAAGCCCAGACTCTTGGCCATGGCGATGATCGCGCGGATGATCGCCGCATCCTGGCTGCCCTCCTGCAGACCGCGAATGAACGCCTGGTCGATCTTCACGTAGTCCACCGGGAAGCGCTTGAGATAGCTCAGCGAGGAGTAGCCGGTACCGAAGTCGTCGATCGCCAACTTGACCCCCAGCTGGTGCAGTTGCTGGAACGTCGAGATGATGTGCTCGACGCTATCCAGCAATTGGCTCTCGGTCAGTTCCAGCTCCAGCAACTGCGGCGCAAGGCCCGTTTCCGCCAGCACCTGACGCACCAGGCTGACGATCTTGCCTTGGCGTAGTTGATAGCCGGAGAGGTTCACCGAAACCCGCACGCTCATGCCCTGACGCCGCCATTCAAAAGCCTGCCAGCACGCTTCGCGCAGCACGAACTCGCCCATCGGCCCGATCAGTCCGGTTTCTTCGGCAAGGCCGATGAAGTCGCCCGGCGGCACCATGCCCCACTGCGGATGCTGCCAGCGCACCAACGCTTCGGCGGCGAGCAGGCGGCCGCTGCGCAGGCAAAGCTTGGGTTGGTAGTAGACCAGCAATTGGCCTTCGTCGATGGCTTTGCGCAAGTGGTTTTCCAGCTGCAGGCGCTCCAGGGTGCTGGCGCGCAGGCTTTCGGTATAGAACTGGAAGTTGTCGCCGCCCAGATGCTTGGCATGCTGCTTGGCCATGTCCGCCTGGCTGAGCAATGCGTTGAGGTCGAAACTGGGGTCCGACAACACACTGATGCCGACCGAGGCACTGATCACCAGCTCATGCCCACCCAGACGTTGCGGGACGCGCAGCTTGTCGAGCAGGCGGGTCGTCACTCGCACCAGGCTGGAAAGGTTGCTGTAGCCATCGAACAGCACGACGAACTCATCGCCAGACAAGCGCGCGACAGTGTCTGCTTCAGGTACCGCATTGGCGATGCGCAGGGCCATTTTCTTCAACAGCTGGTCGGCCAGTTCGTGGCCCAAGCTTTCGTTGAGCAGCTTGAAGCGGTCCAAGTCGATGTGCAGCAACGCCAGGCTGCGCCCGTTCACCCGAACCCGTTGCCCGGCCTCATGCAAACGCAGGCGGAACAGGGCGCGGTTGGCCAGCCCGGTGAGGTCGTCGTAGTGGGCCAGGTAGCGCAGGCGCTCCTCCGACTCCCGTCGGGCCGACAGGTCGGTGAAAAAGCCTACGATATTGCTGATGTTGCCCCGCGCGTCACGCACGCCATTGAGCTGCAACCACTGGGGGTACAGTTCGCCGTTGCGTCGCGCCTCGACCAGCTCGCCCTGCCAGCGCCCCTGCTGCTCCAGCGCCTGGCCGATCGCCTGGCTGTGACGCCGGGCGTCCCGGCTGCAGGGCAACTCCAGGGCATTGCGCTGCAATAGCTCTTCCCGGTCGAAGCCAGTGATTTGGCAAAAGGCCTGGTTGACGGCCAGCAGTTGGAAGCCCGCATCCAGGATCGCGATCCCTTCACTGGCCGCTTCGAACACCGTGGCCGCCAGACGCTGCTGTTCTTCCTGCTCCTTTTGCGCGGTGATGTCACGCCGTGTGCCGAGCATGCGCAGGACTCGGCCGTCGGCGGCGTGTTCCACGGCACGGCCTCGGTCTTCGATCCAGCGCCAATTCCCCTGGGTATGCCGGATGCGGTATTCGACCCGGTAGTCCTCGGAACGGCCTTTGAGGTGTTCGACCAATGTCCTGCGCAGCAACGGCAGATCGTCCGGGTGCAGGCGCGGCTTTAGGTCGGCGCGGACCGAGCGGACCTGCTCCGGGTCCAGGCCGAACAAGGCGTACAGCTGCGTGTGATGCACTTCGTCGGTGAGCAGGTTCCAATCCCACAACCCCAACTCGCTGGCCTGAAGCGCCAGGGCCAGGCGCTGCTCGCTCTTGCCCAGGGCCTGGTTGGCCAGGTCCAGCTCATGGCTGCGTTGAAGCACTCGCTGCTCGAGCCCAGCCTGGGCCTGGCGCAGTTGGTCTTCGGCATGACGACGCTGCCGCACCTCGACGAGCAACGCCTGGTTCAGTTGCTCACCACGGTGCTGGGCGCTCTGCAGGTGTTCGATCAGCGCCTGGTTCTGGAAACGGCGCAACAGGCTGCGCTCGAGCAAGCGGTTAACCTGCCAGGCCACCACCATCAGCGCCCCCAGCAGGATCAGGCCGAGCCAGCCCCAGCCGCGCTGCGCACCGGCATCGAAGTAGAACAGGAACACAATGGGCGGCAACAGGCAGGGCAAGGCGAAACTGAGAAACGCCGGCAGGCTCACGGCATAGGCGACACTGGCCGACAACGCCGCCGCCCCCAACAGTCCGAACACCCAGGCCTGCTGCACGAAATCGTCCACCGGCACCAAGGCGATCGCCGCACAGGCCAAGGTCAGGCCGCTGAAGGCCGAGCCGGACAGGAACATGTGCTGCCAGGACGCCTTGGCTTGACGCGCTGGCGTGGCCGCATCGAAGGCCGCGACCTGGATCACCCGCAGGGCCACCAGCGCCAACAGCCAGGCCAGCCATACACTGACCAGCAGATAGCGCTCAGGGCTCCACAACAGCCAGGCGCACAGCAGGCCGTTGATCAGCATCAGCAGGGTGGGCAGCAATGAGCCCTGATAGAGAAGACGGGTACGCTCGATGCAGAGCTGGGTCGCAAATTGCCTGCGCACACTCCTTGCCGTCTCCGGCGATGCTCCGATCGCCGCGAAATCCTGGGTCATAGGGTCGTGTTCTTGTTGTGTTCTTGTATTGGCAGACCGCAAAAGTGCAGCGAGCATACACAAGCCATGGCCTGGGCCAAACTGCTCTACGTCATGTTTTCAAAAATACCGGCGGCCGTTTACTCAGACCGCTCAAGAACAGGCCTCTGCCCAGGCCGCCGATGAACGGCCTGGCACCGCCTGCAAGATTTCTCCGGGGGCCGTTTGCCCTGCCCCCTGTGCGGCCCTAGAATGGCCGGATGCGCAATGATGACCTCTCCCTCCTGCTGAACTCCCTCAACGATGCCCAACGCCAGGCCGTAGCGGCCCCGCTGGGGCGTCAATTGGTGCTGGCCGGTGCTGGCTCGGGCAAGACCCGCGTGCTGGTGCACCGTATCGCCTGGCTGATCCAGGTCGAACAGGCCTCCCCCCACTCTATCCTGTCGGTGACCTTCACCAACAAGGCGGCGGCCGAAATGCGCCAGCGGATCGAGCAACTGCTGGGCATCAATCCGGCCGGCATGTGGGTGGGGACCTTCCACGGCCTGGCGCACCGCCTGCTGCGCGCTCACTGGCAGGAAGCTCGGCTGGTGCAGAATTTCCAGATTCTGGACAGCGATGATCAGCAGCGCCTGATCAAGCGGGTGATCCGCGAGCTCGGCCTCGACGAGCAGCGCTGGCCCGCCCGCCAAGCCCAATGGTTCATCAACGGCCAGAAGGACGAAGGTCTGCGTCCACAGCATATCCAGGCCGGTGGCGATCTATTCCTGGGCACCATGCGCAGCATCTACGAGGCCTACGAACAGGCCTGCGAACGCGCTGGGGTCATCGACTTTTCCGAATTGCTGCTTCGCGCCCTGGACCTGTGGCGCGACCACCCTGGACTGCTCGAACACTACCAGCGGCGCTTCCGCCACCTGCTGGTGGACGAGTTCCAAGATACCAACGCCGTGCAGTACGCCTGGCTGCGCCTGCTTGCCGCAGGCGGCAGCAGCCTCATGGCGGTGGGGGACGACGACCAGTCGATCTACGGCTGGCGCGGCGCCAAGATCGAGAACATCCACCAGTACACCGCTGACTTCCCCGACGCCGAGCTGATTCGCCTTGAGCAGAACTACCGCTCCACCGGCGGTATCCTCAAGGCGGCCAACGCCCTGATCGCCAACAACAGCGGGCGCCTGGGCAAAGAGCTGTGGACCGACATGGGCGAAGGCGAGCCGCTGACCCTCTATGCCGCCTACAACGAGCATGACGAAGCGCGCTATGTGGTGGAGACCATCGAGAGCTTCATCAAGCAGGGCAATGCCCGCAGCGACGTTGCCATCCTGTACCGCTCCAACGCCCAGTCGCGGGTGCTCGAAGAAGCCTTGCTGCGCGAACGCATTCCCTATCGGATCTACGGTGGCCAACGCTTCTTCGAGCGCGCCGAGATCAAGAACGCCATGGCCTACCTGCGCCTGCTCGAAGGCCGCGGCAACGACGCCGCGCTAGAGCGGGTAATCAACGTTCCACCGCGCGGCATCGGCGAAAAGACCGTCGAGGCGATCCGCGAACATGCCCGGCACAGCCAGTTGTCGATGTGGGAGGCCATGTGCCAGTTGTTGGCGGCCAAGGCCCTCAAAGGCCGCGCCGCCAGTGCCTTGGGCGCGTTCATCGAATTGATCGAAAACCTCGCAGCCAAGGTCCTGGAAATGCCCTTGCACCTGATGACCCAGACTGTCATCGAGCAGTCCGGCCTGATCCTCTATCACCAGGAAGAAAAAGGCGAAAAGGGCCAGGCTCGGGTAGAAAACCTTGAGGAACTTGTCAGCGCGGCGCGCAACTTCGAGACCAGCGAGGACGACGCCGACCTATCGCCGCTCTCCGCCTTCCTCGGCCACGCCTCCCTGGAGGCCGGCGATGCCCAAGCCGACGAGCACGAGGACAGCATCCAGCTGATGACGCTGCACAGCGCTAAGGGATTAGAGTTCCCCTATGTGTTCCTGGTCGGCATGGAAGAAGGCCTGTTCCCCCACAAGATGAGCCTGGAAGAACCCGGCCGTCTGGAAGAAGAACGCCGACTGGCCTATGTGGGCATCACCCGGGCCATGCGCCAGCTGATCATGACCTACGCCGAAACCCGCCGTCTGTATGGAAGCGAGACCTATAACAAAGTGTCACGTTTCGTACGGGAAATTCCGGCAGGCCTGGTTCAAGAGGTGCGCTTGTCCAACTCGGTCAGCCGTCCCTTCGGTGGCAGCCAGAGCCAAGCGAGCAGCCTGTTCGCCAATGCCAGCATCCCACAGACCGCGTTCAACCTTGGCCAGCGCGTGCAACACGCAGTGTTTGGCGAAGGCGTGATCCTCAACTTCGAAGGCTCTGGTGCCCAGGCACGGGTGCAGGTCAACTTCGCCGAGGGCAGCAAGTGGTTGATGCTGGGGTATGCCAAGCTGGAAGCGATTTGAGGCCCGCTGGCACTGACCCCGTGCGAGTAGGGCCTACCGCAGGCTTCGCCAGCTCCCCTGGTTCAATGCTGCCGCCTCCTACAGATCTTGACGAATGGTCCTATCCAGCAATCAGTCTTGCCTCAGACCATTCAGGCAAAAGCTGGAAACATTATGGCGCTGGTCATGTCTCCTACAACATGTGCAACATGACGCGCGTGCAATCCACCCACAGGGGATATCCCATCTATGCAACGTTTTCTTAGCATCGTACTGGCGCTGTGCGTCGGCCTGACGCTGAGCCTGGATGCCAACGCCAAGCGTTTCGGCGGCGGCAAGAGCTCGGGCTCCGCGCCTATCCACCAGACCCGCCAGGCTGCGCCAACCACACCTGCCGCCGCGCCAACCGCTCCTGGCCGTGCACCGGCCGCCGCCAGCGGTGCTTCGCGCTGGCTGGGCCCACTGGCCGGTATCGCCGCCGGTGGTCTGCTGGCCTCCATGTTCATGGGCGACGGCTTCCAGGGCATGCAGATCTTCGACTTCCTGATCATGGGCCTGATTGCCTTCCTGGTGTTCCGCTTTATCGCCGCCCGCCGCCGCCAGCAGCAGCCGCAGATGGCCGGTGCCGGCCATGCGCCCTACCAGCGTGAAACCCATGCCCAGCCAGCCCAACCGTCGGTCTTCGGTGGCGCTTCGGCCGCTGCTGGCGCACCGGTCATCAACGCTCCGGCCTGGTTCAACGAGCAAAGCTTCCTGTCCGCTGCCCGCACGCACTTCATGTCGCTGCAGCAGCACTGGGATGCCAACGAAATGGACAAGATCGCCGAATTCGTCACCCCGCAGATGCTCGAGTTCCTCAAGCGCGAGCGTGCCGACCTGGGTGATGGCTTCCAGTCCACCTACATCGACAACCTCGATGTGCAGCTCGAAGGTGTCGACGATCGTGCCGACAAGACTGTCGCCACCCTGACCTTCCATGGTGTATCGAAGACCTCGCGCTTCGACCAGGGTGAAGCATTCAGCGAAAGCTGGCACATGGAGCGCGCCCAGGGCGAAAACCAGCCTTGGCTGCTCGCCGGTATCCGCCAGAACGGCTGATCTACCGCGTTGCACTCAAAACCCCGGGCTTGCCCGGGGTTTTTGCTTTTGGCACAGCGGGCTACTAGGGTATAAACCGCAGCGTTGTCATCAAGGCCAGAGGATGTAAGCCGTGGAAGAAGTGATCGATCAGCTCCGTGAAGCCAATGAACCCGTGCCGGTGCCACTGGAATTGCCGGACGAGGACCTGTTGGTAGAAATCGAGGAAGAGTTGCTGATCAACATGCCGTTCGGCCTGCGTGAGTTCCTGCTGACGGTCAGCGACGTGGTGTACGGCAGCCTGGAGCCGGTGACCGTCACCGATCCCCAGTCCCACACCTACCTGCCAGACGTTGCCGCCAACGCCTGGGATGCTGGCGTGCCACGCGACCTGGTCCCGCTGTGCCAGGATGGGGACAACTACTACTGTGTCGAGGAAGACGGCACCGTGGTGCTGTGGGACGCCGAGGAAGAAGCGATCAGCGAAGACAACTGGGAAACCGTCTGGCACTGGGTCCGGGACGTCTGGCTGGAAAGCTGAACCGTACTTCCCGCAAAGCTCGTGCACCTCGGTGCGATGTAATTTCTTGCGCCAGGAGATGGCTCATAGCCACCACCCAACGTAGAATCGCCAGGCGTTCTGCGCCTGGCGGCGGCGTTACCGTTCCATCCCCTCGGACTGCGACGTCGCCTTGCGCAGAGAGCGCAAACGCTCAGTGAGTTTGATCCCGGTTGTTTTCCAGCGTTTCCAGCAAGGCGATTTGCATGCGGGTATGCACCCGGATGAACCATCGCCACAGCAAGGCCACCACCACCGCTGCCACGATTGCGATGACCAGCAGCAACTCGTTGGTCGGCAGGATGCTCGCCGAAAGCGCCGACAGCAGCAGGAAGATCACCAGCAGCGACAGCAACGGAATCACCTCGGCAATTACCCGACGGACACGTTGAGTGTGCCGTCCGGCCATCTCCGGCTTCACGCTCATCTCCGCCAACAGCATCGATAGCGCCTTGAGCTTGCGATAGGCGGCAATCAGGAAAGGCAGCGACAACAACAAGGCGGCCCCCCAGATCAGCGCCTTCTGCTGGCTGACATCGCTGACCCATTCGCTCAACCAGTTGCCAATGCGCGCGGCAAAGTAACCACCGCTAAAGAAAATCGCGATGACCAGCGCCAGGTTGACGCCCACCTGCATCAGGATACGCCGGATCATCGCCGCGACCATCGCACCCTCGCCGTGGGGCTGAATGCTGCGCAGCCACTCCCCGTATAACGACAGCACCCGCGCCAGGCGTCCGGGCACCACCTTGCCAAGCTTGAGCGAGAGCGGATCGGCAGCGCGAATCAGATAAGGCGTGAGCAAAGTGGTGATGGCCGACACGGCCACAGCCACCGGATAAAGAAAATCGCTGGTGACCTGCAAGGTCATGCCCAAGGCAGCGATGATGAAGGAAAACTCGCCAATCTGTGAAAGCCCCATGCCAACACGCAGCGAAGTGCGTCCATCATTGCCGGCGATGAATGCCCCCATGCCGCACGACAGCATTTTGCCCAGCACCACCGCCAGGGTGATCACTGCGATCGGCCAGGCGTAGTCGAGCAACACGCGCGGGTCGATCATCAGGCCGATGGCAACGAAGAAGATGGCGCTGAACAGGTCGCGTACGGGCTCGATCAGACGCTCGATCTTCAGCAACTGCCGGGATTCGGCCATGATCGCGCCGATCAGGAACGCGCCCAGGACCATGCTGTATTCGAGCTTGACCACCAACAGACAAAAACCGAAGCACAGCCCCAGTACAGTGATCAGGAGCATCTCGTTGCTTTCGAACCTCGCCACATAGGCCAACAGCCTTGGCACCAGCAGGATGCCGATCACCAGTGCAACGATCATGAACAGCGACAATTTGCCGACCGTGGAAAACACTTCGCCGGAACTGACCGTGCCGCTGACGGCGATACCCGACAACAGGGCGATGATCCCGATGCCAAGGATATCCTCGACGATCAGCACGCCGAAGATCAGCTGGGCAAAGCGCTCGTTCTTCATCTTCAGGTCATTGAGCGCCTTGACGATGATGGTGGTCGAAGAGATCGCCAGGATCGCCCCCAGGAACAGCGAGTCCATGGTGCTCCAGCCGAACCAGCGGCCGATCTCGAAACCGATCCAGATCATCAGGACGATTTCCAGGAAGGCGGCGATGAACGCAGTGGCGCCGACCTTGAACAGCTTGCGCAGGCTGAATTCCAGGCCCAGGCAGAACATCAGGAAGATCACCCCCAGCTCAGCCAGGGTCTTGATGGTGTCCTCATCGTGGATCAGGCCAAAGGGTGGTGTGTGAGGCCCAATGATGAAGCCTGCGACGATGTAGCCCAGCACCACCGGCTGCTTGAAACGGTGGAAGAGAATGGTAACCACCCCGGCGACCAGCATGATCACGGCCAAATCCTGGATGAAACTGATGGCATGCATGGCGAGGTACTCCTTTTCTCGTTGCTCGGGCAGACCGCTCCTCTGCCAAGGCAAACCCAAGCGAGCAGCACGTACATACTGTGTTCAAAGCAGGAAAGCCCATGTTGCATGGGCTCGCTCAGGTTAACATCGCGCCTTCGCATGAATAGCCGATGCAATATGTAGAAACAGATCGGCGATTTTGCTGCCAGAGATGGCATGATCCGCGTGACGGAAGCACGTCAGGCGACGTCCCGTACCAGGATGGGGAAACCCTATGAGGGGGAAACAGAAGTGTCCGCAGATACCAGCCCCGTTTCAGCGCAACCAACCCGTGAGCACACTATGGAACCTGGAAACGCCCAGCTGACGATGACCGTCCTGATGACCCCGGACATGGCCAACTTTTCCGGCAACGTCCATGGCGGCACCCTGCTCAAGTACCTCGACGAGGTGGCCTATTCCTGCGCCAGCCGCTATGCCGGCACCTATGTGGTCACCCTGTCGGTGGACCAGGTGATTTTCCGAGAGCCTGTACATGTCGGCGAACTGGTGACCTTCCTCGCCTCGGTCAACTACACCGGCAATACGTCCATGGAAGTGGGCATCAAGGTCGTGACCGAAAACATCCGCGAGCGCTCCGTGCGGCACTCCAACAGCTGTTTCTTCACCATGGTTGCGGTCGACGACAATCGCCGTCCGGTGCAGGTCCCGCCACGCCAGCCCCAGAGCAGCGAAGAGAAGCGGCGTTTCCTGCAGGGCCAGCAGCGTCGACAGATCCGCCAGGAACTGGAACAGCGCTACCAGAACCTCAAGACCGATTCGATCTAGACGTCAAGCAACCGGCAGGGCTGCACAGCGGCCCTGTCATGGGCCTAGATCGCCAACCGCTGCGCCTCGAAGCGCACACGCGGATGGGCGATGCGGTCTTGGGCCCTGATCGGTTGCAGCTCGTAGCTCGCGCAGGCCTGGGTCTCCAGCAGCACTTCATGCACGGCCGCAGCGGTGAACTCGAACGCCTGGACCCAGCTGTCCCCGAGCAACACGCGGGCCAAGAACAGGCCGGAGGTCAAGTCACCCACCCCTACCGGCTGACGTGGGAAGGCCAGCAATGGTCGGCGCAGATGCCAGCTGTGTTCTCGGGTCACCAGCAGCATTTCAAAGGCGTCCTCGGCGCGCCCCGGATAGGACAGATGCTTGACCAGTACCACCTGGGGACCGCGCTCAAGCAGGCCGCGCGCCATGGCCACGCAATCATCCAGGGACTCGGCCCGACGACCACAGAAGCTGTCCAGTTCAAGCTGGTTGGGGCACAGGATATCCGCCACTGAGGCGGCTTCCTCCAAGAGAAACTCACTGACTTCGACCGGCACGATGCAGCCTTTTTCCGCATGCCCCATGACCGGATCGCACAAGTACAACGCCTTGGGGTTCACCGCCTTGATCCGCTGGACACCCGCCAGGATCGCCCGGCCCTGCTCGGCGCTGCCCAGGTAACCGGAAAGCACCGCGTCGCAATGGCCCAGCTCGCCGATGTTGGAAATGCCTTCCACCAGCGCAGGAATTTGCGCCGGAGCGAGCACTTCACCGGCCCACTGTCCATACTGGGTATGGTTGGAGAACTGCACGGTGTTCAGCGGCCAGACATTGACCCCGACCCGCTGCATGGGAAACACCGCAGCGCTGTTTCCGGCGTGGCCGAAGACCACGTGGGACTGGATAGCAAGCAGATGCGGTGTACGTTTCATGTGGGAAATTCCAAAGCTGTTTCAGTAGATGTGCGCCGCGCAGTATGAACCCGTTTGCCACCTGTACGACAGGCCAGGGACACAGTTAAGCTGGATCTACCGTTTTGGAGCATATGCAAATGTTGACCCTGGAGAACCTCTTCGTCCTGATGGTACTGGCGACCGCCGGTGCCTGGTTGTGGCACAACCATGGGCTGCGCGAAAAGGCCCTTGAACGGGTCAAGCAGCATTGCACCAAGCTTGACCTTCAACTGCTCGACGATAACGTCGCCCTCAAGCGCATCGCCTTCGTGCGCGATGCCAATGGCCGCAAGCGCCTGGCGCGTGTCTATGGGTTCGAGTTCACCGTGACCGGCGAGCAACGCCACCCTGGGACAGTGACGCAGTTCGGTGCCCACACCCTGCAGATCGAACTGGCGCCCTATCCATTTGAAATCAAGGTTCCGCCGAAGGCAGACAACGTCATCGAGATGCAGCAGTGGCGCCAGGAACATAACCGCTGGCGCAACTGATCAGGTCTCCAGGCGGCAAGCGACCAAGGCTTCCTGGAGGGTGTCCAGCAGCTGCGGCTGATCGAAGATCAACTCCAGACGTGAATCCTTGCGCCATTCGCTCGGCTGCCAAGCCAGTGCCTCGCCTTCCAGGCCATTGAAGGACTGCCAGCCGGCGTCGCTGTGGATAACACCTTTTGCGCGGCGCCACGGCCAGCTTTCAAGCATTGCGAGCAAACGCGTCGCGTCGAAACGCTGCGAGGGGTGCCAGCGCCAGCCAACACTCCAGCCACCCTCGCCTTGCTGGGCGAGACAGATTGGCTGGCGAGGATCTGTCCACAGGGCGCCAGCAGGGTTCGAAGGGGTCTCCCTGGGTAGTTTGTCCACAGCCTCGAGAGGGCTCGTTGTGCCAGACGTGACGGGCAAAAGGTCCACCGACAATCGCCCATGATCGGTCCAAAGCCTTGGCAACTCGGGGAACTGTGCAGTTATCAACAGGCGCTGGGTTTCATCCAAAGCCCCAGCCTTGTTGAAAACCAGCAATGCAGCCTCGGGCAAGGCTTGCCGTTGCGCGTCAGGCAGCGGTTCACCACGGGCCAGAGCCTGGGCGTCCAGCACCATCACCAACGGCTGTACGGCCAGTACACCCACCCAGGGCGCCTGACCCAACTGGGCCAGCAAAGACTGAGGATGGCCCAGACCGGACGGCTCGATGAACACCCGATCAGGCCGAGCCTTGCGCAACAAGCGGCCCAAGCCGACCTGGAACGGCATGCCATTGACGCAGCACAGGCAGCCGCCGGCCACCTCGCCAATAGCGATGCCATTCTCGTCCCGACTCAGCAGCGCCGCATCCAGGCCAATCTGCCCAAACTCGTTGACCAATACGGCCCAGCGCTCCCCTGACGGGCGCTGAGCCAACAGCTGATGTATCAGGCTGGTCTTGCCGGCGCCCAATGGGCCTGCGATCACGTGGGTCGGGATGTTCTGGAGCATGGGCCATACCTTGGAAATAGCCTCCAACTATGCGCCCTCGTTGCTACCAGTCAAGCCGCCAAAAGTTATCCACACCCTCACGCTGCTTCGTCATACCAAGGCCCGAACGGATCGGGAAGACGCAGCCATGCCATCTCCCCTTGCGCCCATTCCTCGTCGGTCAGCAGACATGCATCCAGTTCTGTGGATAGCTGTGCGAAGTCGATATTCTGACCAATGAACACCAATTCCTGCCGGCAATCGCCACATTCTTGCGTCCACTGCTTGAGGATCGCCTGGGTGCTCTCGGAGTCCTGCGGCCATTGCTCCTGCGGTACAAAGCGCCACCAGCGACCGGCGAACCCATGGCGCATCATGCCGCCTGCCTGGGACCAGCTGCCCGCCTCCTGGAACTTGCTGGCCAGCCAGAAGAACCCCTTCGAACGTAGCAACCTGCCGTTGCTCCAGGGCTTGTGGATAAAATCGTGGAAGCGTTGCGGATGCAACGGGCGACGGGCCTGCCACGTCCCTGCGGCGATCCCGTACTCTTGCGTTTCCGGCACGTGCTCGCCACGCATCTCCTGCAACCAGCCAGGTGCTTGGGCCGCTTGCTCGAAGTCAAAAAGGCCAGTATCGAGAATACGTGCCAGCGGCACCTGGCCCATGACCATCGGCACGATCTGCGCCCGTGCGTTGAGGCTGCGCAGGATGGCCGTGAGTTCGTCTCGCTCATGCTGGCTGACCAAGTCGATCTTGCTCAGCAGCAGTATGTCGGCGAACTCCACCTGTTCGATCAACAGATCGCTGATAGATCGCTCGTCGTTTTCACCCAAAGATTCACCGCGGCTGGCCAGGCTGTCGGCTGCCTGGTAGTCACGCAGAAAATTGAGCGCATCGACCACCGTGACCATGGTGTCCAGGCGTGCCATGTCCGACAGGCTTCGACCCTGTTCGTCACGGAAGGTGAACGTCTCGGCGACCGGCAACGGTTCGGAAATGCCGGTGGACTCGATCAGCAGGTAATCGAAACGACCCTCGCTCGCCAGCCGCGCGACCTCCTCGAGCAAATCTTCCCTCAGCGTGCAGCAGATGCAGCCGTTGCTCATCTCCACCAGCTTTTCTTCCGCCCGGTTCAGGCTGACATTGCGCTGCACCTCGCTCGCATCGATGTTGATATCGCTCATGTCGTTGACGATCACGGCGACGCGCAGGTCTTCGCGATTGCGCAGCACATGGTTGAGCAAAGTGCTTTTGCCAGCTCCCAAAAAGCCGGAAAGCACAGTTACAGGTAAACGGTTAGGCATTGGTCGTACCTCGACAGGCAAGCGCATTCGAAACGATGCATTGCGCATTGTTATAATATAACAATAGAATTTCGCCAAGCCGCGTTTGTCGATCCTTGCCAGAGAACCCATGATGACCAGCCTGACGCTTCCCGACGTCGCCACACAGTCCCTCCCCGAGGCCGTCCCCCTGGAGTGGGTTGGTATGTGTGGAATCGCCGTGCCGTTGCAAATTGAAGGACGCACCCTCAATGCCCAAGCCGACGCGGGCGTCAATCTCGAAGACGGCGCCGCCCGAGGCATTCACATGTCGCGGCTCTACTTGGCGTTGGAAGCCCTGGAAAACACCGAGCTCAGTCCGCTGCTACTCCGTCGGCTGCTGGCGAGTTTCCTCGATACCCACGTCGGGCTCTCTTCAAAGGCGCAGGTGAGTTTGCGCTTCGAGCATTTGCTGAAAAGACCTGCCTTGGTCAGCCCCTTGGCTGGCTGGAAAAGCTATCCCGTCTCCTTGGATGCTACGACGGACAATGAAATGTTCCACGTGGAACTCTCGGTGCTAATTCCTTACTCCTCCACCTGCCCCTGCTCCGCAGCGCTCGCCCGACAGCTGATTCAGCAGCAGTTCCTCAAGGACTTTCCAGAGCAGGTACCCGATCAATCGACCTTACTGGAATGGCTCGGCAGCAATCAGGGCATCGTCGCCACGCCCCATAGTCAGCGCAGCGAGGCCCAGGTTCGAGTACGACTGCGAGAGAACCTGCAGCACTTGCCGCTCTCCGAGTTGATCGACACGCTGGAGCGTGCCTTGGGTACGGCGGTACAAACAGCGGTAAAGCGCGCAGACGAACAGGCGTTCGCCTTGGCCAATGGACAGAACCTGATGTTCTGTGAGGATGCCGCCAGGCGTTTGCACCAGGCGCTGAGGCAAGTGCGGTGGGTAGAGGGGTTCAGCCTGCGGGTGGAACATGCAGAGAGTCTGCATGCCCACGACGCAGTGGCGATCAGTCGCTATCGGTTTTGAAGCCTCAACTGCGAGGTTTCACCGAACCGCAGTCGTTACCCAGCCAGACCGCCTTGGTGTTCATGCTGCCCTGTTGCTGAACGCCTGAAGCGTTGAACGTGCCACTGACCTGGGTATGAAACTCCCGGTCACTGAGGAAGGTCGCCTGCCCGGTGCCTTGGGCACGAGGGCAACTGAACTGGAATTTCCATACATTGCCTGTACGGTCGGTGATCTTCTGCGTACAGCCGGACTGAGGGTCCTGCAGCGGAATGTCATTCGTCCGGACCTGCTCTGGTGTCAGGCAGGAGCGCACGCCCTTACCACCCACGGTGATGCCCTGCTTGGCCAGCATGCCTTCCATCATGGCGCGTTGCTCAGGTGGCAGGTTCTTCAATTGCCCGAGCATGAATTCCATGTCCGGTAATGGCTTGCCATCGACCTGCATATTGCTGGTGGTCAGCTCCCACAAGCCCGGTTGCAACATCTGCGCATGTACCAGTGGTGCGCTCAGGCCCAAGGCCAGCGCCAGCAGTGGCAGACGAATCTTCATGGATCAATGCTCCTCGATAGTACGGCCTCTGCCGATTGAGCCTTAGACGTCATTTCCGCTTCCGGGTTGCAAGGCGGGACAGGAACATGCTCTGTTATCGTCAGGCTCTCAGCAAGCAGGATGCATATGGATTTCCACAGCCCCTATTTCTTCGGCTATGTGCTTGGCCTGATTCATCTGCTAGGCATCATCGCCGCGCTGCATGCGGTGTTCACCGTGCGCACCGCCCAGGGTGCCATCGCTTGGGCGATGTCCTTGTTCTTCATCCCTTACTTCACGCTGATTCCCTACCTGGTGTTTGGGGCCCGCTCCTTCTATGCCTACATCCAAGCCAGACGCCAGGCCAATCAGGAAATGCACGTCGCCATGGCCAATCTCAACTGGCGGCCTTGGGTTGAGGAAGCGCTGACAGCCCGGGAGTCGGAAAGCTATGCCGCCCTGCGGGCAATGCCGAAACTCGGGCGCATGCCGTGCCTGGCCAACAACGAAGTGAAACTGCTGATCAATGGCCAGGCCACCTTCGATGCCATCTTCGCAGCCATTGCCGAAGCCCGGCAGGCCGTGCTGGTGCAGTTCTTCATCATCCATGACGACGACATCGGCAAGAAACTGCAGCAACTGTTGCTGCGCAAGGCGGCAGAAGGTGTGCAGGTATTCGTGCTGTATGACCGGGTGGGGAGCCATGCATTGCCGGCCAGCTATAGCCAGACCCTGCGGGAGGGAGGCGTGAAGATCCACGCCTTTGCCACACGCCGTGGGTGGTTCAACCGCTTCCAGGTGAACTTCCGCAACCACCGCAAGATCGTCGTCGTCGATGGCCTGCTGGGGTTCCTCGGCGGGCATAACGTAGGGGACGAGTACCTCGGCGGCCACCCTCGCCTGTCGCCTTGGCGTGATACCCACGTTCAGGTCAGCGGCCCAGTGCTTGCCTGCTTGCAGGAGTCCTTCGCCGAAGACTGGTATTGGGCCGCTCGCCAGTTGCCGCCGTTGATCCTGCCCGACACCTATCCGGATAACGGTGTGCTCTGCCAGGCATTGGCCAGCGGTCCGGCAGACCCGCAGGAAACCTGCGCGCTGTTCTTCCTTGAAGCCATCCACTCGGCTACTCAGCGCGTGTGGATCACTAGCCCGTACTTCATTCCAGATGAGGCGATCTTCGCCGCCCTGCGCTTAGCGGTGTTGCGCGGCGTGGATGTGCGTATCCTCATTCCTTCACGGCCGGATCACCGCATTGTCTACGCAGCGTCCAGTCTGTTCGCCTTCGAAGCGGTGCGGGCCGGAGTGAGGATGTTCCGTTATCAGCCAGGGTTCCTGCACCAGAAGGTGGTGCTGGTCGATGAAGAGGTGAGTGCGATCGGCAGTGCCAACCTAGACAACCGTTCGTTCCGTCTGAACTTCGAGATTACCTTGCTGACCGTCGACCGTGCCTTTGCCGACCAGGTCGAGTCGATGCTGCTCGATGACTTTGCCCAAGCCCGGGAGATCACTGCCGAAGACAGCCGCGATACGCATCGCCTGCAACAACTTGGGATGCGTATCGCCCGGCTGATTTCTCCGATCCTGTGAGTCAGCGGTAGAGGTCCTCGCGGGTCCAGGGCAGGTCATGGTGCCCATCGGCGTAGGGCTTCACCGCCAGGATCTGGTGCAGGTTGATCCAGCCCTTGGAGAAGGCATAGGCGCATCCGGCCAGGTACAGGCGCCAGATGCGCAGAGTCTTCTCTGGCACCAGGGTGGCGGCTTTATGCAGTTGGTTCTCGAGGTTTTCGCTCCAGTGATTGAGCGTCTTGGCGTAGTGCAGGCGCAGGCTTTCCACGTCCACCACTTCCAGTCCGGCCTCACAGATGTTGGCCGTGATCATCGAGAGGTGCGGCAGTTCGCCGTGGGGGAAGACATAGCGGTCGATGAACTCGCCCGCGCCTCGCCCGACTGGCCGGCCATCCACGTGTTTGGCCGTGATGCCATGGTTCATCACCAGACCGCCTTCACGCACGGCGCCGAACAGCTTCTGGCAATACAGCGCCAGGTTGGCGTGGCCGACGTGTTCGAACATACCGACACTCACCACCTTGTCGAAGCGTCCGTCCTGAGGCAGGTCGCGATAGTCCAGGATTTGCAGGTCGACCTGATCGCTCAGCCCCTCCTTCTTGACCCGATCACGACCTAGCTTGAGCTGCTCCTTGCTCAGGGTGATGCCGAACACCTTGGCGCCATACTCACGCGCGGCGAAACGCGCCAGCCCACCCCAGCCGCAACCCACATCCAGCAAGTAGTCCCCAGCCTGCAGGCGCAACTTGCGGCACAGGTGATCGAACTTGTTCTGCTGGGCTTCGTCGAGGGTGTTGTCCGGTTCGCGGAAGTACGCGCAGGAGTAGGCCATGTCCTGGTCGAGCCACAGCTGGTAGAACTCATTGGACAGGTCATAGTGGTAGGAAATGGCTTCGGCGTCGGTAGCTTTGTCATGCGCGATACGCTCTGGCGATACTTCTTCCTCGTCTTGGAGCAGAGCTTCGCTGAGCTCGTCGCAGACGCGGATGACTTCCCCGATATCGCCTTCCAGTTCCAGCTTGCCTTCGACGAAGGCGACACCCAGTTCGTCCAAGCTCGGGTGGGTCAGCTGACTGATCAGCTGAGGCTCCTTGACCAAGATGGTGACCTGTGGGCTTGGCCCTAGGTCGAACTGGTTGCCATCCCACAGCTTCAGACGCAAAGGCAAGTGCAGGCTCTGCAACGCAGGTGGAAGTTGCGCAAGCATGAATTTCCCTCCCTTCATGTGTACCGGACGCCTCATCTCATATTTGGGACGTCACCGGGGCAAGGGTAGTTCATTCACCGGAAGTTTCCGTTTATCAAGACCATGGTCTAGAGCTATTCAGTACGAATTGCTCTCAAGATTGTATACAACCCTGATTTCGCAGACTAATCTTGTGGCCCTCTGCGCTTCTTCACTCCTGGAGTAAAACCCATGAAATCCTATGATGTGGTGATCATCGGCGGTGGCCCCGGCGGCTACAACGCAGCGATCCGCGCCGGCCAGCTGGGCATGAGCGTCGCCTGCGTAGAAGGCCGCTCGACCCTCGGCGGTACCTGCCTTAACGTTGGCTGCATGCCATCGAAAGCCTTGCTTCACGCCTCGGAGCTCTACGAGGCCGCCAGCGGCGAGGAATTCGCCCATCTGGGTATCGAGGTCAAGCCAACGCTGAACCTGGCCCAGATGATGAAGCAGAAGGACGAAAGCGTGACCGGCCTGACCAAGGGCATCGAGTACCTGTTCCGCAAGAACAAGGTCGACTGGGTCAAAGGCTGGGGCCGTCTTGACGGCGTGGGCAAGGTGATCGTGAAGGCCGAGGACGGCAGCGAAACCACCCTGCAAGCCAAGGACATCGTCATCGCCACGGGCTCCGAGCCGACTCCGCTGCCAGGCGTGACCATCGACAATAAACGCATCATCGACTCCACCGGCGCCTTGTCCTTGCCCCAGGTACCCAAGCATCTGGTGGTGATCGGCGCAGGCGTGATCGGCCTGGAGCTGGGCTCGGTCTGGCGTCGACTGGGCGCCGAGGTGACGGTCATCGAGTACCTCGACCGCATCTGCCCTGGCACCGACGAAGAGACCGCCAAGACCCTGCAGAAGGCCTTGGCCAAACAAGGCATGACCTTCAAGCTCGGCAGCAAGGTGACCCAGGCCACGCCATCCGCCGACAGCGTCAGCCTGACCCTCGAACCCGCCGCTGGCGGCGCAGCCGAAACCCTGCAAGCCGACTACGTGCTGGTGGCCATCGGCCGTCGTCCATACACCCAGGGCTTGAACCTGGAAAGTGCAGGCCTTGTCACCGACAAGCGCGGCATGCTGGCCAACGATCACCATCGCTCCTCGGTACCCGGCATCTGGGTGATCGGCGATGTCACCTCCGGCCCGATGCTCGCGCACAAGGCCGAAGACGAAGCGGTGTCGTGCATCGAGCGTATCGCCGGCAAGGCCCATGAGGTCAACTACAACCTGATCCCAGGTGTCATCTACACCCGTCCGGAGCTGGCCAGCGTCGGCAAGACCGAAGAGCAGCTCAAGGCCGAAGGCCGCGCCTACAAGGTGGGCAAGTTCCCCTTCACCGCCAACAGCCGCGCCAAGATCAACCACGAGACCGAAGGCTTCGCCAAGGTCATCGCCGACGCCAATACCGATGAAGTGCTCGGCGTGCATCTGGTCGGTCCAAGCGTGAGCGAAATGATCGGCGAGTTCTGCGTAGCCATGGAGTTCTCGGCCTCGGCTGAAGACATCGCCCTCACCTGCCACCCGCACCCGACCCGCTCCGAGGCCTTGCGTCAGGCAGCGATGAATGTCGATGGCATGGCGATGCAGATCTGACGACACGCACAGCGCATCGAGAAAAAACCGAGCACGGGGCGAACATTACGGTTCGCCCCTTCTTCTAGGATGCTCAAAAAGCGACAGAACGGCGGTACTCAGAGGTCGCGACGACCTGGCCGCGCTTGAGCACCATCAGGCGCGCCGGCAGATCGAGAATCACATCACGGACCGACTGCGTGTCGATCAGTACCAGGTCGGCATCATTCCCCACCGCCAGGCCGTGGTTCTTCAATCCCAGCGCTTTGGCTGGGCTTGTGGTGAGCATCGCAAGCACGGTCGCCTGATCATCCGCGCCCCCCAGATGGCAGGCCGAAAGGGCAAGCTGTGCGATGTTCAACAGATCACCCGTACCATAAGGCGTGAATGCATTGCGGATGTTGTTGGTCGCCAGGCAGACATTCACGCCTGCGTCGCGCAATGCCCTTACCGGCGTCAGAGCGCGACGCACATTATGACTGTCACCGCGGGCGCCCAGGTGCAGGTCGGTCGCTGGCAGGCACATGACACTGATACCCGCCTGACGCAGCAGATCGATAATCGCAGCCTGTCTATCCGGGGGAACCGCTCCCAGGCTGGTCAGGTGTCCTACGCAGACACGACCTTGATACCCCTGCTCGATGGTCTTTCGCGCGAGGTACTCGATGGTCATGTTCTCGGCGTCATCGGCGAAGTCCTGGTGCAAGTCGATATCTTTGTCGTACTGCTTGGCCAGCTCGAACACGAAGTCGATGTGCTCCAGCGGCGAAACATCGTTATACGGAATTCCCCCGACGACATCGGCCCCCTTCTCCATGGCCTGGACCATCATTTCCTTCATCCCAGGCAGCTTCAAGATCCCTTCCTGGGGGAAGGCGACCACCTGGATATCAATGACGTCACGGAATCGCTCGCGCAGTTCCAGCACCACATCCAACCCCGTGAAACCTTGTGAAGGGTCGAATTCGGCATGCGCACGCACATGGGTGCTGCCCGCCTGCACCAATGCACGCAGTACCTGGGTCGAACGCTCCAGAATATCTTCGCGAGTCAGGGTAGGCTTGAGCTCGGCGGTGACAGCGATCGCTTCCTGCAAGGTGCCAGAGCGATTGGCCTTGCGATGCATCACGTTGGCTTTTTCAAGGTGCAGGTGCCCTTCGACGAACCCAGGAATCAGCACATTGCCGTTGCCCTGCACTTCCTGCGTCGCCTGGACGGCAATGGTCGGTGCAATCTGGACGATCTTGCCGTCCAGCACCGCCACATCCGTCAGTGGCAGACTGTCGTCGATGCGTACATTTCGAAAGATCAAATCCATGCGTGTCATTCCTCGTTCAAAGGCCCGGCCACCCTGCGGCAGCCGGGTCATTGACCTGTGACCGAATCAGAAAGGCTTGGTCGGCAGGTACTTGCCGTCCAGGGTGATCACCGCGCGGGAGCCACCTTCTGGATCGTCGACCTTCTTCACGTCCAGCTTGAAGTTGATGGCGCTGATGATGCCGTCGCCGAACTTCTCATGGACCAGTGCCTTCAGGGTGGTGCCGTACACCTGCAGCATCTCGTAGAAGCGATAGATGGTCGGGTCAGTGGGGACACGGTTTTCGATGCTGCCACGCAGCGGGATGGTCTGCAGCAGCGCCACGGCATCAGCGTCGAGGCCCAGCTTGTCACCGACAACCTGTGCAGCTTCCGCAGGCAGTGGGTGCTGACCCAGCAGCGCGGCGGTGACGAACGCTTCGGACAGGCCGGTACCGTCAGTGATCTGAGCGAAGGACAGATCCTTGCGAGCCTTGGACAACAGGATGACTTCGGTCAGGGCTACGCGGGCATTCTGGCTGACTTGGGACTGGATCATGGTGATATCTCCGTTTGGGGGATGAAAGGGGTTCACACAGCGCGCTGAAGCTGATGGGCGACAGCACGGACATTAGGGTTGCTGGCCAGGGGCACGAACTGGCCGGTACGGCCATCGAAGGCGTCGATGCAGCCGCTCTCGATGTCGTAGATCCAGCCATGCAGCGCGACACGGCCCTCCTCGAGGGCCAGGCGTACGGATGGGTGCGTCTGGATGTTGGCCAACTGGGCAATCACGTTCTCGCGCACCATGGCCTCGACCTTCGCCTGCGGGTCCTTGTGGTTACGCGCCTCGTTCACCACCCGGGCGGAGTCGGCATAGCGCAGCCAACCGGCCACGGCAGGCATGTGGTCCAGGCATTTGCAGGTAGCGATGGCCGTCATGGCGCCACAATCGGAGTGGCCGCAGATCACGATGTCCGATACCTGCAACGCGGCGACGGCATATTCCACCGAAGCCGACACACCACCCGGCTCAGGGCCATAAGAAGGCACGATGTTGCCGGCGTTGCGGATGACGAACAGATCACCTGGCTCGCGCTGGGTAACCAGCTCCGGTACCAGCCGGCTGTCCGAGCAAGAGATGAACAACGCCCGCGGGCTTTGCTGGGTCGCCAGGTTCTTGAACAGGCCCACGCGCTCGGGGAAGGCGTCTCGCTGGAATTTCAGGAAACCGTCGATGATGTCTTTCATGGCTGACTCCTCAGGTCGCGATGCGATGAGGCAAAGGTTACGCAGCCCATTTCATAAGGTAAAAGTCTCATTTATGATGCACTGCATCAGATATTCTTATGAGAACGACCCATGCTGGCACGGCATATCCAGTACTTCTTGGCCGTCGCGCAACACCAGAGCTTCACGCGGGCCGCGACAGCCCTGCACGTCTCCCAGCCGGCCCTGTCCCAGCAGGTCCGGCAATTGGAGGAAAGCCTTGGTGCGCAGTTGTTCGATCGCTCAGGCCGCACGACGCGGCTGACCGATGCCGGGGAGGTCTATCTGCGTTATGCGCAACGGGCGCATCAGGAATTGCAGGAGGGCAAGCGCGCCATTCATGACGTGGGCGACTTGAGCCGAGGCTCGCTGCGAGTGGCCGTCACCCCGACCTTCACCACCTATCTGGTAGGCCCGCTCGTCGAGGCATTCCACGGCCGCTATCCGAACATCACCTTGAACGTGCGTGAAATCGCCCAGGAGTACATGGAAGAACTCCTGCTATCCGATGAGCTGGACGTCGGAATCGCGTTCGAAGAAGTGCACGCCCAAGACATCGACGCCTATCCGCTGCTGGTCGAAACCCTCGCCTTGGTGGTCGGCGCAAAGCATCCGCTGGCCGGGCAACACGCCATTGGACCAGAAGCCTTGAACGCCGAATCGCTGATCCTGCTCAGCAGCGAGTTCGCCACCCGCGAGCAGATCGACCGATACTGCCGCCAGCATGACATCCGCCCGCGTGTGCAAATGGAGGCCAATGCCATCAGCGCGGTCATCGAAGTGGTGCGCCGAACCACGCTGTCCACCCTGCTGCCCGCGACCATCGCCCTCGCCCACGACGAGCTGGTCGCCATCGAGCTGGACCCGCTGCGACTCCAGCGCACCGCAGTGCTCATGCAGCGCAAGGGCGCGTATCAGAGCGCGGCGGCACGTGCGTTCATTGAAGTGGCCACCGAGGTCGCTGGCCACTTGGAGAAGCGCCCGGGCTAGAGAAGCGACCCTTCGCGAGCTGGCTGCTCGGTACATCGTCGCCCCACACATGCGGGAACATGATTCAGTCGCCAAAGGGTCGGTAGCATCGGTCCCATGGGGCGAAGACGGCTGATGCATCAAGGCCCTGCTGCTTGGTGACAGGTTCCTTTCCGTACGGCTTAGACGTAGCCTCTGACACTGGAATGACGCGTTCCCCGCAAGACAGGAGATCACTTGAGTGTCAGTAGAAAAATTATCATGAACAGACATTCCTCCTTGCCGCCTCTTAACGCGCTCAGGGTCTTCGAGGTGGTTACCCGCCATTTGAACTTCCGGCTGGCCGCCGAGGAGTTGGGAGTGACGCAGGCTGCTGTGGCGCAGCAAATTCGAGGGCTTGAGGCGATGCTCGAGTTGAAGCTGTTCGAGCGACTGCCCCGGGGCTTGCGTATGACGGATCCGGGTAGGACCTACAGCATTGCCATTCGTGAGGCCTTCGCCTTGATCAGCACAGCCACTGAGGCGCTCAAACCAGATGATCTGGATCTGACGGTGAGTGTCACGCCTACGTTTGCAGCGAAGTGGCTGATACCGAGACTGTCTTCGTTCTCAGCTGTGCACCCTCAGATCAATTTGCAGGTATTGGCCACTGACCGAATTTCGCAATTCCGACCTGATGGAGCGGACCTCGCTGTCCGTTACGGGCGAACGCCTTTCGAGAACATGCTCAATGCCAAACTTCTCTTGCCTGAACGTATCGTTGCGGTAGGTAGTCCGGCATTAATTGAAAAACTCGGTAGTCCAGAGCGCGTAGAGAAACTCCAGGAATACACACTGCTGCATGACGCACACAATTTTTGGCCAGCGTTCATTGAACAGGCCTTCCAAAGTTCCTTGCCCCTGCCCTTCAGAAATATACGGTTCAATCAGACGGTATTAGCTATCGAGGCAGCAGCAGCAGGACAAGGGTTGGCCTTGGCTAGCTACTACTTTGTCAAAGCCGATATAGAAGCAGGCAGATTAGCGCTGGCGACGACTCATCAGATGAGTTTGGAGAAAGCCTACTACTTGGTCTGGCCACGAAACGCCCATCAGCCGGCGGCCCTTGAAACGGTGCGGGAATGGCTCATGGAGCAAGCCAGACTATAAAAAATCTACTGCATCGAAGAAGCGTTGATGTCTCTCTGCTGAGTGCTGGGCGGTGCTAGTCTCAATTCACCAACAACCCATCCACGCCTCACTCAGGAGGATGTATGTCAGTAGAAAAAGTAGCAATCGTCACTGCTGGCGGCAGCGGCATGGGAGCAGCAGCAGCACGTCGACTGGCTGGCGATGGCTTCAAGGTCGGTATCCTGTCGTCCTCGGGCAAAGGGGAAGCGCTGGCGCAGGAACTGGGCGGTATTGGGGTAACCGGCAGTAACCAGTCGAACGAAGACCTGCAACGCCTGGTCGACGCCGTCATTCAAAAATGGGGTCGTATTGACGTATTGGTAAACAGCGCCGGCCACGGCCCCCGTGCGCCGATCCTCGAGATCAGCGACGAGGACTGGCATAAGGGTATGGAAACATACCTGCTCAATGTGATTCGTCCTACGCGCCTGGTGACACCGTACATGCAGCGTCAGAACGGCGGTGCGATCATCAATATTTCTACTGCCTGGGCGTTCGAACCGAGCGAACTCTTCCCTACTTCGGCAGTATTCCGTGCCGGCTTGGCGTCGTTTAGTAAAATCTTTGCTGACAAGTATGCTGCCGACAACATTCGTATCAACAATGTGCTGCCTGGTTGGATCGACAGCCTCCCTGCAACGGAAGAGCGCCGTGAAGGTGTGCCGCTCAAGCGCTATGGCACCAGCGAGGAAATCGCCGCCACTATCGCCTTCCTTGCGAGCGAAGGGGCCGCCTACATTACCGGCCAGAACATCAAGGTCGACGGCGGGGTTACCCGCAGCGTTTGATTGCCTCAGGGTCGCGTGCATTACCCGCCCCTTTTCCTTCGCACCTTGAATGTGGATCTTCGTGAGCGCAGCGCGGCTGTGTAACGGCTGCTCGTTTATCTTGAATTCCGAGCCAACGGTTTGGCCCAGAAACGGAAAGCCCCCGTAGATACGGGGGCTTATGCATTGTGTAGAACTTATTCCATACAGTCAGACGCTGAGAAACACATGGCAAGTCTTACTCCACCGTCACCGACTTGGCCAGGTTACGCGGCTGGTCGACGTCAGTGCCTTTGAGCACCGCCACGTAGTACGACAGCAACTGCAGCGGGATGGTGTAGACGATCGGCGCCAGCGCATCGATGACGTGGGGCACTTTGATCACGTGGGTGCCTTCGCCGTTGCTCATGCCGGCATTCTCGTCGGCGAATACGACCAACTGTCCGCCGCGGGCGCGGACTTCCTGCAGGTTGGACTTGAGCTTTTCCAGCAGCTCGTTGTTCGGTGCGACGGTCACCACCGGCATGTCGTTGTCTACCAGAGCCAATGGGCCGTGCTTGAGTTCACCGGCCGGGTAGGACTCAGCGTGGATGTAAGAGATCTCCTTGAGCTTGAGCGCTCCTTCCATGGCCACGGGGTACTGGGCGCCACGGCCCAGGAACAGGGTGTGGTGCTTGTCGGCGAACAGCTCGGCGGTCTTTTCGACGATGCTGTCCATCGCCAGTGCTTCACCCAGGCGCGTGGGCAGGCGGCGCAGCTCTTCCACCAGCTCGGCCTCGAGGCCTGCCGGCAAGGTGCCGCGCACTTGGCCCAGGGCCAGGGTCAGCAGCATCAACGACACCAGCTGGGTAGTGAAGGCCTTGGTGGACGCCACGCCGATTTCCGGGCCGGCCAGGGTCAGCAGGGTCAGGTCCGACTCGCGCACCAGCGAGCTGATGCCCACGTTGCAGATCGCCAGGCTGCCGAGGAAGCCCAGCTCCTTGGCGTTACGCAGGGCGGCCAAGGTATCGGCGGTTTCACCGGACTGGGAGATGGAGACGAACAAGGTGTCCGGCTGCACCACTACCTTGCGGTAGCGGAACTCGCTGGCGACTTCGACCTGGCACGGGATGCCGGCCAGCTCTTCGAGCCAGTAACGGGCGACCATGCCGGCGTGGTAGCTGGTACCGCAGGCGACGATCTGGACATTGCGCACCTTGGCGAACAGCTCGGCGGCTTGCGGGCCGAAGGCCTGGACCATGACGTGGTCCTTGCCCAGGCGACCTTCCAGCGTGCGCTGGACGACGCTCGGCTGCTCGTGGATCTCCTTGAGCATGAAGTGGCGGTAGGCGCCTTTGTCCGCGGCTTCGGCCCCTTCGTGGTACTGCACGGTCTCACGCTGGACCTTGTGGCCGGCCTGGTCCCAGATGCTCACCTGGTCGCGGCGGATCTCGGCGATGTCGCCTTCTTCCAGGTACATGAAGCGGTCAGTGACCTGGCGCAGCGCCAGTTGGTCGGAGGCCAGGAAGTTTTCACCCAGGCCCAGGCCAATGACCAGCGGGCTGCCACTGCGGGCGGCGACCAAGCGATCTGGCTGATGCTTGCTGATCAGCGCCAGGCCGTAGGCACCGTGCAGGCGTTGGACGGCGGCCTTGAGGGCGTCGGTAATGTCGGGGACGGATTTCAGGATGTGGTGAATCAGGTGCACGATGACTTCTGTATCGGTTTCCGAGGCGAAGACATAGCCCAGGCCCTTAAGTTCTTCACGCAGGGCTTCATGGTTCTCGATGATGCCATTGTGAACGACCGCCACATCATCGCCGGAGAAGTGCGGGTGGGCGTTGTGTTCGGTCGGCGCACCGTGGGTAGCCCAACGGGTGTGGGCGATGCCCAGCTGGCCTGCCAAGGGGTCGGCGGCAACAGCGGCTTCCAGCTCACTGACCTTGCCGATGCGACGGCGGCGCTCGAGAACGCCTTGGGCAGTCAGAACCGCCAGGCCGGCGCTGTCGTACCCGCGGTACTCCAGGCGCTTGAGGCCTTCGATGAGGATGGCAGTGATATTACGCTCGGCTACGGCACCGACGATTCCACACATGGTTATTGCTCCTGGCTGATCGCGGCGCAGATCAGATTGATGCCGCGGGCTTGAATCTGTTCGCGTGCCTCCAGCGGCAGGCGATCATCTGTAATAAGGGTGTTGACGCTGCCCCAGGGCAGCTCGAGGTTGGGGATCTTGCGCCCGACCTTGTCCGACTCGACCATCACGATCACTTCCCGGGCGACCTCCGCCATGACCCGGCTCAGGCCCAGCAGTTCATTGAAGGTCGTCGTGCCACGGGCGAGGTCGATGCCATCGGCACCGATGAACAGCTGGTCAAAATCGTAGGAACGCAGGACCTGCTCGGCGACCTGGCCTTGAAAGGACTCGGAATGGGGATCCCAGGTACCGCCGGTCATCAGCAACACCGGTTCGTGCTCCAGTTCGCTGATGGCGCGGGCCACGTTCAGGGAGTTGGTCATCACCACCAGGCCGGGCTGGCGCCCCAACTGCGGGATCATGGCGGCGGTCGTGCTGCCGCTATCGATGATGATGCGCGCGTGTTCACGAATCCGTGCTACAGCCGCCTTGGCAATCGCCTGCTTGTAGCTCGATACAGGCTGTACGGTCTCGACGAGCATTTCCTGTGGCACAGGGATGGCACCGCCATAGCGGCGCAGCAGAAGGCCATTGGATTCCAGCGCTGCTAAGTCCTTGCGAATGGTGACTTCGGAGGTTTCGAAACGCTTGGCCAACGCGTCCACGCTCACTTCGCCCTGTTCGTTGAGCAAAGCCAGAATGTTGTGGCGACGCTGAGGGGTATTTCGTTTCGACATTGGCGGCTTAAGTTTCGTTTCGAAAGATAATGGTTGCAATCAAAACCTAAGGACAATCATTCGTCAAGCACTGCCTGCCGCATTTTGTCGGCTCAGTTACGCCGCTCAGTCGGGAGCGCCTTGTAGGTTGCGATTGGTTTTCCACAGATAGAAAAAAAGCCGGCTTATTCACATAAGCCGGCCTGTGCATAACTGACTGTGGATAAATCAACTCTTCTTGATTTTCTCAGGACGCTTCCAGCCATCGATATTGCGCTGGCGGGCACGGGCCACGGCCAACTGCTTGGTTTCGACCGTCTGGGTAATGGTCGAGCCGGCTGCGGTGGTTGCGCCGGACTGAATTTCCACCGGGGCTACCAGAGAGTTGTTGGAACCGATGAACACATCCTCGCCCATTACCGTCTTGAACTTGTTGGCGCCATCGTAGTTGCAGGTGATGGTGCCTGCGCCGATATTGGTACGCGCTCCGATCTGCGCATCGCCCAAATAAGTCAGGTGACCGGCCTTGGCGCCTTCACCCAGGTGGGCGTTCTTGAGCTCGACAAAGTTACCCACATGGGCCTTGGCGTCCAGCACACTGCCCGGACGCAGGCGAGCGAAGGGACCGGCATCGCTGCCCTCACCCATCACGGCCCCCTCGATATGACTGTTGGCCTTGATGATCGCGCCCTTGCGCAGGGTGCTGTCCTTGATCACGCAGTTGGGGCCGATCTGCACTTCGTCTTCGATGACCACCTTGCCTTCGAGGATCACGTTGATGTCGATCAGCACATCGCGACCGACGGTCACCTCGCCTCGCACATCGAAGCGCGACGGGTCACGCAGGGTCACGCCCTGGGCCATCAAACGACGGCCTTCGCGCAACTGATAATGACGCTCGAGCTCCGACAGCTGACGCCGGTCGTTGGCGCCTTGCACTTCCATCGGGTCATGAGGCTGCTCGGTGGCCACCACCAAGCCATCAGCCACGGCCATCGCGATCACATCGGTGAGGTAGTACTCGCCTTGAGCGTTGTTGTTGGACAAACGGCTCATCCAGTCGGCCAGGCGTGCCGCCGGCATGGCCAGGATGCCGGTGTTACCTTCCTTGATCGTTTTCTGCGCATCGCTGGCATCCTTGTGCTCCACGATGGCCATCACCTGGCCTTGGGCATCACGAACGATGCGGCCATAACCAGTCGGGTCCTCCAGATCGACGGTCAGCAGGCCCAGCTGGTTGGCGCTGACCTTGGCCAGCAGGCGCTGCAGGGTTTCGACCTCGATCAACGGCACATCGCCATAAAGCACCAGTACGGTGTCAGCAGTGATCGCTGGCAGAGCCTGGGCAACAGCGTGGCCGGTACCCAGCTGTTTGTCCTGCATCACGAAGTTCAGGTCGTCGGCGGCCAGACGCTCACGCACCAACTCCGCGCCATGGCCAATAACCACGTGAATGCCCGTGGGCTTGAGCTGTCGGGCGCTGTGGATAACATGGCCCAGCATGGAGTTGCCAGCAACCGGATGCAGAACCTTGGGCAGCGCCGAACGCATGCGGGTGCCTTGGCCTGCGGCGAGAATAACGATATCGAGAGACATTGACTGGCTACCAATCCTGGGCGGTCAGTGACATGACCGGTATATGAAGGACAAAAAGAAAAAGGGTAGCCGATGGCTACCCTTTTTCTCAATCTGCATGAAGCCTGCGGTATCAGCCGCCGAACTTCTTGCGGATCTGCTGGACGGTACGCAGCTGAGCTGCGGCCTCGGCCAGACGTGCGGATGCGGCACTGTAGTCGAAATCCGCGCCTTTCTCATGCAGGGCCTTCTCAGCAGCCTTGACGGCATCCTGAGCGGAGGCTTCGTCCAGGTCGGCGGCACGTTGCACGGTATCGGCGAGTACCTTGACCATGTTCGGCTGCACTTCCAGGAAACCACCGGAGATGTAGAACACCTCGCGATCGCCACCCTGCTTGGTCAGCGTGATCGGACCTGGTTTCAGATTGGTGATCAGCGGCGCGTGGCCTGGAGCGATACCCAGATCGCCCAGGTTGCCGTGCGCAACCACCATCTCGACCAGACCGGAGAAGATTTCTCCTTCCGCGCTGACGATATCGCAATGGACTGTCATAGCCATCTGCTTGCCTCAACCTGATTAGCGCCCCTTTCGGGGCGCCGGGATTACAGTTTCTTGGCTTTCTCGATCGCTTCGTCGATGCTGCCGACCATGTAGAACGCTTGTTCTGGCAGGTGGTCGTAGTCACCTTTGAGGATGCCGCTGAAGCCAGCGATGGTGTCTTTCAGGGAAACGTACTTGCCTGGCGAACCGGTGAAGACTTCGGCCACGAAGAACGGCTGCGACAGGAAGCGCTGGATCTTACGAGCGCGGGCAACCAGTTGCTTGTCGGCTTCGGACAGTTCGTCCATACCCAGGATCGCGATGATGTCCTTCAGCTCTTTGTAGCGCTGCAGAACATACTGAACCTGACGGGCAGTTTCGTAGTGCTCGTTGCCGATCACGTTCGGGTCCAGCTGGCGCGAAGTCGAGTCCAGTGGGTCGACCGCTGGGTAGATACCCAGAGAGGCGATGTCACGGGACAGAACGACGGTGGCGTCCAAGTGGGCGAAGGTGGTGGCTGGCGACGGGTCGGTCAGGTCGTCCGCAGGTACGTATACGGCCTGGATCGAGGTGATCGAACCTTCTTTGGTCGAAGTGATACGTTCTTGCAGAACGCCCATCTCTTCGGCCAGGGTCGGCTGGTAACCTACTGCCGAAGGCATACGGCCCAGCAGTGCGGATACTTCGGTACCGGCCAGGGTGTAACGATAGATGTTGTCGACGAACAGCAGAACGTCGTTACCTTCGTCACGGAACTTCTCAGCCATGGTCAGACCGGTCAGCGCTACGCGCAGACGGTTTCCTGGTGGCTCGTTCATCTGACCGTAGACCAGTGCTACTTTGTCGAGAACGTTGGAGTCCTTCATCTCGTGGTAGAAGTCGTTACCCTCACGAGTACGCTCACCCACACCGGCGAACACGGAGTAACCGCTGTGCTCGATGGCGATGTTACGGATCAGTTCCATCATGTTGACGGTCTTGCCGACACCGGCACCACCGAACAGACCCACCTTACCACCCTTGGCGAACGGGCAGACCAGGTCGATTACCTTGATGCCGGTTTCCAGCAGGTCGTTGCCGCCTGCCTGGTCAGCGAACGAAGGTGCCTTCTGGTGGATACCACGGCGCTCTTCCTCGCCGATCGGGCCAGCTTCGTCGATCGGGTTGCCCAGAACGTCCATGATACGGCCCAGGGTGGCCTTACCGACTGGAACAGAGATGGCAGCACCGGTGTCGACGACATCCAGACCGCGCTTCAGGCCTTCGGTGGAGCCCATCGCAATGGTACGAACCACGCCGTCGCCCAGCTGCTGCTGAACTTCGAGGGTGGTTTCCGCGCCTTGTACTTTCAGCGCGTTGTAAACACTCGGCACGACGTCACGTGGGAATTCCACGTCGATGACGGCGCCGATGATTTGAACGATACGTCCGCTACTCATAGCTGGATCCTCTGAATATTTGAACCGTTAAACCGCGGCAGCGCCGCCGACGATTTCCGAGATCTCCTGGGTGATCGCAGCCTGACGCGCCTTGTTGTAGATCAGCTGGAGTTCGCTGATCAAATCACCGGCGTTGTCTGTGGCGTTCTTCATGGCGATCATCCGGGCCGCTTGTTCAGCAGCGTTGTTCTCGACCACCGCCTGGTACACCTGCGACTCCACGTAACGCACCATCAAGCCGTCCAGCAGCTCTTTTGCGTCGGGTTCGTACAGGTAGTCCCAGTGATGCTTGAGATCCTGATCCGGGGTTGCCACCAACGGTACCAATTGCTCGACCGTCGGTTTTTGGGTCATGGTGTTGATGAACTTGTTCGAAACCACCGAGAGGCGATCGATACGGCCGTCCAGGTAGGCGTCCAGCATCACTTTGACGGAGCCGATCAGATCGTTGATCGATGGCTCTTCGCCCAGGTGGCTGATCGCGGCTACTACGTTGCCGCCAAAGATGCGGAAGAAAGTCGCACCCTTGCTGCCGATCACGCACAGGTCGATTTCAACGCCCTGTTCGCGGTTCTCGTTCATGTCCTTGACCAGGGCCTTGAACAGGTTGGTGTTCAAGCCACCGCACAGACCACGGTCACTGCTCACCACGATATAACCGGCGCGCTTTACAGGGCGCTCGATCATGAACGGGTGGCGGTATTCCGGGTTGGCGTTGGCCAGATGACCGATCACCTGGCGGATACGCTCCGCGTAAGGACGGCTAGCAGCCATGCGCAGTTGTGCCTTGCGCATCTTGCTGACCGCCACTTTCTCCATGGCGCTGGTAATTTTTTGCGTGCTTTTGATGCTCGCAATCTTACTGCGAATCTCTTTTGCGCCTGCCATGTATCACCTATCAGGTTAGCAAGCGGGGGCCGGAGCCCCCACTGCGGCTTACCAGGTCTGGGTGGCCTTGAACTTCTCGATACCGGCTTTGATGCCAGCGTCGATTTCGTCGTTGAAGTCACCCTTCACGTTGATCTTGGCCATCAGTTCGGCGTGATCACGGTTGAAGTAGGCGATCAGTGCTTGCTCGAAGCTACCGACCTTGGAGACTTCTACGTCGGTCAGGAAGCCACGCTCAGCGGCGTACAGCGACAGCGCCATGTCCGCGATGGACATCGGAGCGTACTGCTTCTGCTTCATCAGCTCGGTAACGCGCTGACCATGCTCCAGCTGCTTGCGGGTAGCCTCGTCCAGGTCAGAAGCGAACTGGGCGAATGCAGCCAGTTCACGGTACTGAGCCAGAGCGGTACGGATACCACCGGACAGCTTCTTGATGATCTTGGTCTGGGCGGCACCACCAACACGGGATACCGAAACACCGGCGTTAACTGCAGGGCGGATGCCCGAGTTGAACATGGCCGATTCCAGGAAGATCTGACCGTCGGTGATCGAGATCACGTTGGTCGGAACGAACGCGGAAACGTCGCCAGCCTGGGTTTCGATGATCGGCAGAGCGGTCAGGGAACCGGTCTTGCCAGTCACGGCACCGTTGGTGAACTTCTCGACGTACTCTTCGGAAACGCGAGATGCACGCTCCAGCAGACGGGAGTGGAGATAGAACACGTCGCCTGGGTACGCTTCACGTCCTGGCGGACGGCGCAGCAGCAGGGAGATCTGACGGTAGGCAACGGCCTGCTTGGACAGGTCATCGTAAACGATCAGTGCGTCTTCACCGCGGTCACGGAAGTATTCGCCCATGGTGCAGCCGGCGTACGGGGCCAGGAACTGCAGTGCGGCGGATTCCGAGGCGCTGGCGGCAACAACGATGGTGTTGGCCAGGGCGCCGGCTTCTTCCAGCTTGCGAACGACGTTGGCGATGGTCGACTGCTTCTGGCCGACGGCCACGTAAACGCAGAAGATACCGCTGTTTTTCTGGTTGATGATCGCATCGACCGCCATAGCGGTCTTACCGATCTGACGGTCACCAATGATCAGCTCGCGCTGGCCACGGCCAACCGGGATCATGGCGTCGACCGATTTGTAGCCAGTCTGTACAGGCTGGTCTACCGATTTACGCCAGATAACGCCCGGAGCGACCTTCTCGACCGCGTCGGTTTCGGTGGTGGTCAGAGGACCTTTACCATCGATAGGGTTGCCCAGCGCGTCAACGACGCGGCCCAGCAGGCCCTTGCCGACCGGCACTTCGAGGATGCGACCGGTGCACTTGGCGCTCATGCCCTCGGCGAGGGAGGTGTACGCACCCAGTACCACCGCACCTACGGAGTCTTGCTCCAGGTTCAGTGCCATACCGTATACGCCGCCCGGGAACTCGATCATTTCGCCGTACATAACGTCGGCCAGACCGTGGATCCGCACGATACCGTCGGAAACGCTTACGACGGTACCTTCGTTACGGGCTTGGGAGCCGACATCGAGCTTCTCGATGCGACCCTTGATGATTTCACTAATTTCGGAAGGATTGAGTTGCTGCATTGCTCTGCTGCCCCTTCAAACTCAAGATTTCAATGCTTCGGCCAGTTTCGCGATCTTGCCGCGAACCGAGCCATCGATTACCAGGTCGCCGGCGCGGATGACGACGCCGCCGATCAGGCTGGCATCCTCCGACGCGTGCAGGCGCACTTCCCGGCTGAGCCGTGCACTGAGAACCTTGGCGAGTTTGTCTTGCTGTTCTTGGTTCAACGCAAAAGCACTGGTGACTTCCACGTCCACGGATTTCTCTTGCTCGGCCTTGTACAGGTCGAAAAGAGCGGCAATCTCCGGCAGGAGCAGGAGACGGTCGTTTTCCGCGGCAACATGAATGAAATTCTGTGCCTGTGCATCGAACTTGTCACCGCACACTTCAATGAATGCGGCGGCCTTTTCTGCGCTTGTCAGTCGCGGGGCCTTGAGCAGGCGCTGCATGGTGTCGTCTTCCGACACCGCAGCAGCCAGGCCGAGCATGGCTGACCAATTGGCCAGTTGCTGATGGGCCTGGGCGTGCTCAAAGGCAGCCTTAGCGTAAGGTCGGGCCAACGTGGTCAGTTCTGCCATGATCGCCCTCGCTTAAATTTCAGCGGCCAGTTTGTTAACCAGCTCCGCATGCGCGTTTTGATCGATTGTGGCGCCAAGGATCTTTTCAGCACCGCCAACGGCCAGGGCACCCACTTGGGCACGCAGGGCGTCTTTGACGCTGTTGAGTTCCTGTTCGATCTCGGCTTGAGCCTGAGCCTTCACACGGTCAGCTTCGACGCGAGCCTGTTCACGGGCTTCCTCGACAAGCTGAGCAGCGCGTTTCTTGCTTTGCTCAATGATTTCGGCTGCCTGTGCCTTTGCTTCACGCAGTTGCTGACCCGCTTTCTCTTGGGCCAGCTCCAGGTCGCGAGCTGCGCGGTTGGCAGCGTCCAAGCCGTCGGCAATCTTCTTCTGGCGCTCTTGCAGAGCAGTGATGACCGGAGGCCATACGTACTTCATGCAGAAGAGCACAAAAATCAGGAAAGCAACGGATTGGCCAATCAGGGTTGCATTAATGTTCACGCCAACACCTCGCTCGGTCTTTGTCCATCACACCAATCAACTCGTAGAAACGAGTGATTAGCCGGCGATCTGACCAACGAAGGGGTTCGCGAAGGTGAAGAACAGAGCGATACCAACACCGATCATGGTTACGGCGTCGAGCAGACCGGCAACGATGAACATTTTGACCTGCAGCATCGGAACCATCTCAGGCTGACGAGCAGCGCCTTCCAGGAATTTGCCGCCCAGCAGGCCGAAACCAATGGCGGTACCCAGAGCACCCAGGCCGATCAGCAGAGCAACAGCGATAGCGGTCAGACCAACTACAGTTTCCATCTTTCCTCCCGACTTTTACGTCGTATTGGTTAGGTTTTTAGTTTGAAGCGGTAAAACAAATCGTTTGGTACAGCGGTGCCCTTGCGGACGTTTTCAGCCTTCCCCCCAAACAGGCAGGGAAGGCTATCAGACACGCCAGGCGGTCTTAATGGTTATCTTCGTGAGCCATCGACAGGTAGACGATGGTGAGCATCATGAAGATGAAGGCTTGCAGGGTGATGATCAGGATGTGGAACACAGCCCACGCCCACTGCAGCACCACACCCAGGCCGCTGAGCCAGAGGATGCCGGCGCCGAACATCACGGCGATCAGGATGAACACCAGTTCGCCGGCGTACATGTTGCCGAACAGACGCAGTGCCAGCGAGATCGGTTTGGCGATCAAGGTGACGAATTCCAGCAGGAAGTTCACAGGGATCAGCAGGATCTGAACGAAGATGTTCTTGCTGCCGAACGGGTGCAGGGTCAGCTCACCGATGAAGCCGCCCAGGCCCTTGACCTTGATGCTGTAGAAAATGATGAGGGCGAACACGCAGAAGGCCATGGCCAGGGTCGCGTTCGGGTCGGTGGTCGACACGGCACGGAACGGAATGTGCGGGTCGCCAGAGATCAGGATGGCCAGCTGCGGAATCCAGTCGACCGGTACCAGGTCGATGGCGTTCATCAGGAACACCCAGACGAAGATGGTCAGCGCCAGTGGGGCGATCACCGGGCTACGGCCATGGAAGGAATCCTTCACGCTGCCGTTGACGAAGTCCACCAGCACTTCGACGAAGTTCTGCAGACCGCCAGGCTGGCCGGAAGTCGCCTTCTTGGCTGCCATGCGGAAGATGAACAGGAAGATCAGACCCAGCGCGACGGACCAACCCAGGGTGTCCAGGTGGAACGCCCAGAAGCCCATTGCCTTGGCTTCTGCAGCCGAATGGGCGAAGCCCCAGCTGCCGTCTGGTAGTTGACCGTAGGTCAGGTTCTGCAAGTGGTGCTGGATATAGCCCGAAGCGGTTTCTGCTGCCATGGTTGCCTCAAACGCCCTAAGGTCTCGAAAGTCTTTTATTCATCAGCAGGGGCGCGAACCAGCTGACCAGTAGGGTCAGCAGGAAGACGCCGAATACTGCTAACGGCGCCAATGGCTTCACTCCTGCGAAGGTCAGTGCAAAAAGCACTGCCGTCAAAATCAATTTGCCTGCCTCGCCTGCGTAAAACGACTTGACGATGGCCTGCGCTGCCCTGGCCCCGCTATAGCGAAAAGCCTTCCAGGCGAAATACACATTGGGCAGCCAGCCAATCAGCCCTCCGCAGAGACCTGAATAACCGCTGACCGCTCCTTGCCACTGCCACAACACCAGAGTTGCCAGCAGAAACACGATACATTGAGCCAGCAGTACCGGAAAAACCGCCCAGCGATGGAAAGGCAAGCGGTTTGGCGTGCGGATTTCCATCACAACTGCTCCTCGAAAGTCGACCGTCAAGTCAGCAATGACTTGGCATAATTTGTGCCGACAAAATGCGCGCAGAGTATAGGGGTGGTTTAACCCCTATTCAACTATTCGGTAGTGATTTCCGACTGCGCGCTACAACAGGAAGTGTTTCAGCGAATGTGAGCCAGTACGCCTTGCAACTCATCAAGAGAGTTGTAACGAATTACAAGTTGGCCTTTGCCCTTGTTGCCATGACGTATCTGAACCGCCGAGCCCAGGCGCTCTGCCAGACGCTGTTCAAGGCGCGCGATATCCGGATCAGGTTTGCTCGGCTCGACCGGATCAGATTTGCCATTGAGCCATTGACGCACCAATGCCTCGGTCTGGCGCACGGTAAGGCCACGTGCGACAACATGCCGCGCCCCCTCTTCCTGGCGATTTTCTTCCAGCCCAAGCAATGCACGGGCATGGCCCATCTCCAAGTCGCCGTGGGCCAGCATGGTCTTGATCGCTTCGGGCAGTGAGATCAGGCGCAGCAGGTTGGCCACGGTAACCCGTGACTTGCCCACGGCATCAGCGACCTGTTGCTGGGTCAGCTCAAATTCCTGCTGCAGACGCTGAAGCGCCAGGGCTTCTTCCAGCGGATTGAGATCCTCACGCTGGATGTTCTCGATCAGGGCCATCGCGATGGCGGCGTCGTCCGGCACTTCGCGGACCATGGCCGGAATGGTGTCCAGGCCAGCCTGCTGGGTGGCGCGCCAGCGGCGCTCACCGGCGATGATTTCGTAGCGGTTCTCACCGATCGGGCGGACCACGATCGGTTGCATCACGCCCTGGTTGCGAATCGAGTGCGCCAGTTCTTCGAGCGCTTCGGGGTCCATGTCGCGGCGTGGCTGATACTTGCCACGCTGGATCAGTTCGACCGGCAGGTGTTGCAGTTCCTTCTGGTCCACCTTCACAGCCTGCTCTTCGAGCGCGCCGACGGAAGGACCACTGAGCAGTGCATCCAACCCACGTCCGAGACCCCGTTTCTTAACGGCCATGCGGATTCCTTAAGTTGTCTGTGCAGTGCGTGATTGACGGCGTTGACGGCGCACCAGTTCCCCGGCCAGTGCCAGGTAGGCCAGTGCGCCACGCGATTGCTTGTCGTAGGCCAGGGCCGGCATGCCGAAACTCGGCGCCTCGGCCAGGCGAATGTTGCGAGGAATGACCGTGTCGTACAACTGGTCTCCGAAGTGCTCCTTGAGCTGGGCCGACACATCGTTGTTCAGGCTCAGGCGCGGGTCATACATGGTCCGCAGCAGACCTTCGATCTTCAGCTCCGGGTTCAGGCGGGCGGCGATGCGCTTGATGTTATCCACAAGGTCGCTGAGACCTTCGAGCGCGTAGTACTCGCACTGCATCGGAATGATCACGCCATCGGAGGCGACTAGGGCATTGAGGGTCAGCATCGACAGTGAGGGTGGGCAGTCGATGAGGATGAAATCGTAATTCTCGCGGATCGGCGCCAACGCGTTGCGCAGGCGGCTCTCCTTCATCTGCATTTCCAGCAGCACCACTTCAGCGGCCGTGAGGTCGCGGTTGGCCGGCAGCAGCTGGAAGCCGCCATGCTCGGAGTAGTGCATGGCCTGGGCCAAGTCGCATTCCCCGATCAGCAGGTCATAGACCGAATGCTCCAGGACGTGCTTGTCCACACCACTACCCATGGTGGCGTTGCCCTGTGGATCGAGGTCGATCAGCAGCACGCGACGTTTGGTCGCGGCCAGCGATGCGGCGAGATTGATACAGGTGGTGGTCTTGCCCACACCACCTTTCTGGTTCGCGATTGCGAATACCTTAGCCATTGTTGCGTGTGTTCCCAGTCATGCCTTGCGGCGCAGTATCAGCAGATGGCGCTGGCCCTGGCAACCCGGAACGGTCAGGGCCTGCTCGCTTTCCACTGTGAAGTCTGCGGGCAATGCTACCAGTTCATCGGCCGGATGCAGCCCCTTCATTGCAAGCCATTGCGTCCGGGCGTCGCCCAAGTGGCGTGTCCAGTTGGTGAAGTTCTCCATGCTGCTGAACGCACGAGAGATGATCCCGCAGAACGGCTGCGCCGGTTGGAACTCTTCCACACGGCTGTGGATAACCTGCAGGTTGTCCAGCTTGAGCTCCATCTTCACTTGGGTAAGGAAGCGTGTCTTCTTGCCATTGCTGTCGAGAAGCGTCACTTGCTTGTGCGGATGCAGAATGGCCAACGGAATCCCCGGCATACCGCCGCCACTGCCGACATCCAGCCAACGCTGGGTGTCTTTGTGGATAAACGACATGACGCTCAGGCTGTCGAGCAAATGGCGCGACACCATCTCGTCTGGGTCGCGCACTGCGGTCAGGTTGTACGCTTTGTTCCACTTGATCAACAGGGCCAGGTAACCCAGCAGTTTTTCCTGCTGTTGCGGGCTCAGCTCGACACCGAGCTGGCGCGCGCCTGTGGACAACTCTTCTGCATGTTGCGGGGTGACCAGGGAACTCAAGCGCTTTGCTCCAATTCGCGGCCTGCGCCGCGTTTTTTCAGATGAATCAGCAACAGGGAAATTGCGGCGGGCGTCACGCCCGGAATACGCGAAGCCTGCCCGAGGGTCTCTGGACGCGTCTGGCCGAGCTTGCTCTGGATTTCCTTAGACAGCCCGGAAATCGTGGTGTAGTCGATATCCACAGGCAGACGGGTATCTTCGCTGGCACGCAGGCGGGCGATTTCTTCCTGCTGACGGTCGATATAGCCGGCGTATTTCGTCTTGATCTCGACCTGTTCGGCCACCTGTGGATCGATTTGTTCCCCACCGGTCGCTTCGATCAATCCGGCATAGTCGATTTCAGGACGCGCCAGCAAGTTCAGCAAGTTGTACTCATGGCTCAGCGGTGTGCCGAACTTATCCACAACCGCCTGGCCTTCGGGCGTTCCCGGACGGATCCATGTGGATTTCAGCCGCTGTTCCTCCCGCTCGATGCCTTCACGCTTGGCGCAGAACGCCGCCCAGCGGGCGTCGTCGATCAGCCCGAGCTCGCGGCCCTTCTCTGTCAAGCGCAGATCGGCATTGTCCTCGCGCAGGATCAGCCGGTATTCGGCACGCGAAGTGAACATGCGGTATGGCTCTTGGGTACCGAGGGTAATCAGGTCGTCGACCAGTACACCGATGTAGGCCTCGTCGCGGCGCGGACACCAGCTGTCACGGCCCTGGGCGCGAAGCGCGGCGTTGGTGCCGGCCAGCAGACCTTGGGCCCCGGCCTCTTCGTAGCCGGTGGTGCCATTGATCTGCCCGGCGAAGAACAGCCCGCCAATGACCTTGGTCTCCAGGCTGTACTTGAGGTCGCGCGGGTCGAAATAGTCGTACTCGATGGCGTAGCCCGGGCGAACGATGTGGGCATTTTCCATGCCACGGATCGAGCGGACGATGTCCAGTTGCACATCGAACGGCAGCGAAGTGGAGATGCCGTTGGGGTATAGCTCGTGGGTGGTCAGGCCTTCCGGCTCGATGAACACCTGGTGGCTTTCCTTGTCGGCGAAGCGATGGATCTTGTCTTCGATCGATGGGCAGTACCGCGGTCCTACGCCTTCGATGACGCCCGAGTACATCGGTGAACGGTCGAGGTTCGAGGCGATGATCTCGTGGGTACGGGCATTGGTATGGGTGATCCAGCAACTCACCTGGCGTGGGTGCATGTCGGCATTGCCCATGAACGACATGACTGGAATCGGTGTGTCACCGGGTTGCTCGGTCATCACCGAGAAGTCAACCGAACGCCCGTCGATACGAGGTGGGGTACCGGTTTTCAGACGACCGACGCGCAGCGGCAGTTCACGCAGGCGGTGGGCCAAGGCGATCGCGGGCGGATCGCCTGCACGACCGCCGGAATAGTTCTGCAGACCGATGTGGATAAGTCCACCGAGGAAGGTACCAGTAGTCAGAACCACCGAGTCGGCGAAAAAGCGCAGACCCATCTGGGTAATGACGCCTTTGACCTGGTCCTGCTCGACGATCAGGTCATCACAGGACTGCTGGAATATCCACAGGTTCGGCTGGTTTTCCAGGATCTCGCGGACCACGGCCTTGTAGATAGCGCGGTCAGCCTGGGCACGGGTCGCACGGACGGCGGGGCCTTTGCGGTTGTTCAGGATACGAAACTGGATGCCGCTTTTGTCGGTGGCCAGCGCCATGGCGCCGCCGAGCGCATCGATTTCCTTGACCAGGTGACTCTTGCCAATGCCACCGATAGCCGGGTTGCAGCTCATGTGACCGAGGGTTTCCACGTTATGGGTCAGCAGCAGGGTTTTCACACCCATGCGTGCGGACGCAAGCGCAGCCTCGGTACCGGCATGGCCGCCGCCGATGACGATCACTTCAAAACGGGAAGGGAAATCCACCACGCACCTCGTGCCTGTTTTTGCGAATAGAGAAGGTAAGCGGACAAGTATAGGGACTTCACCCCCTTCAAAGGAACCTTCTGAGCAAAATTTGACCAGGCTGTGGATGAATGGCAGGTAAAAGAAAACAAAGAGGAAAAATTTAAAAAAGCTTTGTTTTTATGTTTATTCTTATGCACCCAGCCCCCTGTGGATAAACTTATGCAGCCCAGTATCCATGCACTCTTGGTGGATTCAAAACCCTGTGTTTGAAGAGGCATGAGGGTTCTGGATAACAGCGTTTAACCTGTGGATTAAAGTGCCAATTACCCACAGGGCGGTTTGTCCTCAACAAAAATAGCTGGTTATCAATGGTGCTGAAGGCGACTTTTCCACAGAGCTTATCCGCTCTGCTTCGCATCTGTTGATGATTTTTTCCGCGATCGGGCTGCCCGCCGGGTCTTTCCACAGGCAAAAAAAAGCCGCTCCCGGTGGAGCGGCTCTGTGTAAAACCTCGGCCCGACGCTATTTGCCGATACAGAAGCTCGAGAAGATACGTCCCAGCAGGTCGTCGGAACTGAAGGCCCCGGTGATCTCGCCCAGTGCTTGCTGTGCCTGTCGCAGGTCTTCGGCCAGTAATTCTCCGGCGCCGGCCAAGGTCAGTTGAGCGCGACCATGCTCCAGATGCGACTCGGCTTGGCGCAGGGCTTCCAGATGACGCCGTCGGGCGCTGAAACTGCTTTCGGCAGTCTGCTCGTAGCCCATGCAAGCCTTGAGATGATCGCGTAACAACTCCAGCCCACCGTCTTCACCCTTGGCGCTGAGGGTGATGGTCACGTGGCCATCTTCACACTGCTCCATGCCGACTGACTCACCACTGAGGTCGGCCTTGTTTCGTATCAGTGTGACCTTGGCTGGGTCTGGCCGCTTGTCGAGAAATTCTGGCCACAGGGCGAACGGATCGCTTGCTTCCGGCGCTGTGGAATCCACTACCAAGAGCACCCGATCCGCTTCATTGATGGCCTTCAGGGCACGTTCGACGCCGATCTTTTCCACATGATCGTCGGTGTCGCGCAGGCCAGCGGTGTCCACTACGTGCAGCGGCATGCCATCGATGTGGATATGTTCACGCAGGATATCCCGCGTGGTCCCGGCGATGTCCGTGACGATAGCGGCTTCCCGACCAGCCAGGCGATTGAGCAGGCTGGACTTTCCGGCATTCGGACGACCAGCGATGACGACGGTCATGCCGTCGCGCAGCAAAGCGCCCTGCCCGGCTTCACGCTGGACTGTGGACAACTCGCTGCGCACGTTATCGAGCATCGACAGTACATGGCCATCGGCTAGAAAATCGATCTCCTCTTCAGGGAAGTCGATCGCCGCCTCGACGTAGATGCGCAATGCGATCAACGCTTCGGTCAGATCGTGCACCCGCTTGGAGAAAGCGCCCTGCAGTGAGCGAAGGGCGTTTCGCGCTGCCTGGGTGGAGCTCGCCTCGATCAGGTCGGCGATCGCTTCAGCCTGGGCGAGGTCGAGTTTGTCGTTGAGAAACGCCCGTTCGCTGAATTCACCTGGGCGTGCAAGGCGGCAGCCCAACTGCAGACAACGCTGCAGGAGCATGTCCATCACCACCGGACCACCATGACCTTGCAGCTCCAGGACATCTTCGCCGGTAAATGAGTTCGGCCCCGGGAAGAACAAGGCGATGCCTTCATCCAACACCAGGCCATCGTTGTCACGGAACGGGCC
Organism: Pseudomonas sp. HTZ2; assembly: GCF_033173945.1. NCBI lineage: Bacteria > Pseudomonadati > Pseudomonadota > Gammaproteobacteria > Pseudomonadales > Pseudomonadaceae > Pseudomonas > Pseudomonas sp. HTZ2. The sequence continues at coordinate 461,735 of NZ_CP137332.1, forward strand.
ATAGTGGGCATGGCGTGGCGTCAGGATTCGGCCGGTGATGGCCTGCCCTGCCTGGCTGGCCAGTGGACCGGACAACCTGACGATGCCAACGCCTCCGCGCCCCTGGGCGGTTGCAATGGCGGCGATGGTTTCACGCACAGTGTTCATGCTCGAAAACCTCTACGGAAAATACACAGATAGCAAAAACGCCCCACGAGGGGGCGTTTTTATTCACAGCCGTCAGCCGTTGGTCAAGCAGCAGCTTTTTTGGTTGCGGCTTCGATGCTACGGGTGATGTACCACTGCTGTGCGATGGACAGGCAGTTGTTCACAACCCAGTACAGCACCAGACCGGCTGGGAACCACAGGAAGAAGAAGGTGAAGATGATCGGCATCAGCTTCATGACCTTCGCTTGCATCGGATCCGGCGGAGTCGGGTTCAGACGCTGCTGGATGAACATGGTGGCGCCCATGATGATCGGCAGGATGAAGAACGGATCCTTGATCGACAGGTCGGTAATCCACAGCATCCATGGGGCCTGGCGCATCTCGACACTTTCCAGCAGTACCCAATACAGCGCCAGGAACACCGGCATCTGGACCAGGATCGGCAAGCAGCCACCCAGTGGGTTGATCTTCTCTTTCTTGTACAGCTCCATCATCGCCTGGGACATCTTCTGGCGATCATCACCGAAGCGTTCCTTGAGCTGGGCCAGTTTCGGCGCAACGGCGCGCATACGCGCCATCGAGCGATAGCTGGCGGCGGAAAGTGGGAAGAACAGACCTTTGATGAGCATGGTCAGGACGATGATCGACCAGCCCCAGTTACCCAGCAGGCTGTGGATATGTTGCAGCAGCCAGAAGATCGGCTGGGCAATGAACCACAGGAAGCCATAGTCGACCGTCAGTTCCAGCCCTGGGGACAGTTCCTTGAGCTTGGACTGGATCTTGGGACCGGCATACAGCATGGCGCTGGTTTCAGCCTTGGCGCCAGCTGGGATGTTCAGAGCGGGACCGGTGTAACCGATGATGTAGTTGCCCTGGCTGTCCTTGCGGGTCTGGACGACGTTGTTGTCCGATTTATTCGGGATCCAGGCGGTCACGAAGTAGTGCTGCAGCCAGGCAACCCAGCCACCGGACACATTTTCTTTCAAACTGCCCTTGTCGATGTCCTTCATCGACACTTTCTTGTACGGCTCCGAAGCTGTCCACAGGGCTGCGCCCAGATAGGTGGCGGTGCCGGTAGCAGTGCTCGACGACGGATCGGAACTGGCGTCACGCTTGAGTTGGGCAAACAGGTTGCCGTTCCAGGCTTGGCCGCTCTGGTTATCGATCAGGTAGCTGACGGTCAGGTCGTACTCACCGCGCTTGAAGCTGAAGCGCTTGATGTAGTTGACGCCGTTTTCGCTGAACTTCAGGTCCACCACCAGTTGGTCCTGGCCATCAGCCAGCTGGTAGCTCTTGCTGTCGGAAGCGTACAGCGGGCGGCCGGTGGAACGGGCGTCCGGACCGTTGCTGCCCGTCAGGCCACTCTGGGCCAGGTAGACGCGCTCGCCACCGTTGTCGAACAGCTGGAACGGAATGTCCGGATGATCCTGGCGACGCGGGTACTTCGGCAGAGTCAACTGGACGATATCACCGCCGACCGGGTCGATAGCCAGGTCCAGGACATCAGTCTTGATCCGGATCAGGTCCTTGCTGACAGCGACAGGTGCCAGCTCCGCTGGGGTCGCTTCAGCATTGGTGCTCGGCACATCGGCGCTGGCGCCGTTATTGCCGGCCGGAACGGTGTCCGGCAGCGCCGGGGCAACATTGCTGGCAGCAGTATTCTGAGTCGGCAAGGCAGCCTGACCGTAGTCTTGGTTCCATTTCAGGACCATGACGTAGGACACGATTGCCAGGGCGACGATCAGGATCGTGCGTTTAATATCCATGATTACTCGGCTATCGAAGAAGTTCGGGAGGAAGGAGCGGGCGGAACGGGATCGAAACCACCGTCGTTCCACGGATGACAACGCCCCAGGCGACGAACGGCCAGCCACCCACCACGCAAGAGGCCATGGTTTTCAATGGCTTCATAAGCGTAACAGGAGCAACTGGGGTAGAAACGACAGTGACTGGCCATCAGTGGACTAATGGCATAACGGTAAAACTGGATCGGAACGAGTGCCAGTTTACGCATCGTGACTGTCTACCCCTGCGGAATCGGCATTAGCCGCTGGAGAGGGCCGACTGCGAACCAGTCGCTTCCAGAGCTTGCCAAAGTGTTGGTGCAATTCTGGGTTTTCAATCTCGCCCAATCCCTTGCGCGCGACGATCACGATGTCCAACCCGGCGAGCAGCTGCTGGTTCAGACGGAACGAATCGCGCATCAAGCGCTTGAGACGATTGCGTTGAACGGCGAGCTTGACGCTCTTCTTGCCGATCACCAAGCCGAGGCGTGGATGATCGAGGCCGTTCTCGCGAGCAAGGATCAGCAGGTTTTTCCCTGGAACCTTGCCGGTTGGGGAGTCGAAGACCGCTTTGAAGTGCCGGGGTGTAAGCAGTCGCTTATCCCGACTGAAGTCCTGACTCACCACCTGTGCCGAAAAATCAAATTGCCAGACGCTTACGGCCTTTGGCACGACGACGCGACAGAACAGCGCGGCCGTTCTTGGTAGCCATACGGGCACGGAAGCCGTGGGTGCGCGCGCGCTTGATGGTGCTTGGTTGGAAAGTACGTTTCATGGCGTGTTACCTGGGTTTGTCGACAACGGGCCGGAATGGCCCCCTTTTTAAGAGACCGGCGATTCTAGAGAAAGCAAGCCCATAGGTCAATTTCCAACCAGCTTTTGCCTATAGAAGGTACGGAGGGGTCGAAGGCCGTCAGGTGGCTTGATCCGGACGTGGGCGAGAGGACAACATGAAAAAAAAGAAGGACATATAAAAAGCTTTTCTGAAGAACTTATAGATCTTTAGTGGATAACGATCTGTGGATAACCTACCCCAGGCCTTTATCCGCGTGCGTTTCAGGAAATCATAACCTTGTCGGTAAGCGGTGCCTTCGCTGTGCTGATGACACGCACAACCTGTGGAGCGAACAGCTTGTTATCCACAGCTGAGTTATCAACAGGTCTGAGGGTGGGGTTGTGCATAGTGCTCAGGGCTGGTTATCCACAGAGCTTATTCACAGCGCAGGTAAGGCGTTTAGGAAGTTTTTTGGCCGATTTGTCCCTGTGCAAGTCGGTGTCACATGTGGATAACTGGTCTACCTCCCGGTACAATGGCGGTTTGTTTTTGCCTCATCCGGCTTTCAACTCAGGGGATATCCGTGTCAGTGGAACTTTGGCAGCAGTGCGTGGAGCTTCTGCGCGATGAACTGCCTGCCCAGCAATTCAACACCTGGATCCGTCCGCTACAGGTCGAAGCCGAAGGCGACGAGTTGCGCGTCTATGCGCCCAACCGTTTCGTTCTCGATTGGGTCAACGAAAAGTACCTGGGCCGTCTGCTCGAGCTGTTGGGCGAGCGTGGCAATGGCATTGCGCCTGCCCTTTCCTTATTAATAGGTAGCCGTCGCAGTTCCGCTCCGCGTGCTGCACCCAATGCGCCTGTCAGTGCCGCGGTCGCTGCGTCAATGGCCCAGCAGACCCAAGTCCAGCAAGCCGCACAGGTCGTGCAGCCGAGCGAGCCGGTCGTTGAACCTGCACTTGAGCTGGCACCTGCGCTCGAGATCGAAGAGCCGTCTTCGCGCGACAGTTTCGACGTGATGGGCGAGCCTGCTTCTGCGCCGGCCACCAGCACACGCACCGAGCAACGCACGGTCCAGGTCGAAGGCGCGCTCAAGCACACCAGCTACCTCAACCGTACCTTCACCTTCGAAACCTTCGTCGAGGGTAAGTCCAACCAATTGGCTCGCGCTGCGGCCTGGCAGGTGGCCGACAACCCTAAGCATGGTTACAACCCGCTGTTCCTTTATGGTGGTGTGGGCCTGGGTAAAACCCACCTCATGCACGCTGTGGGTAACCATCTGCTGAAAAAGAACCCGAATGCCAAGGTGGTGTACCTGCATTCCGAGCGTTTCGTCGCCGACATGGTCAAGGCGCTGCAGCTCAATGCGATCAACGAGTTCAAGCGCTTCTATCGCTCAGTCGACGCATTGCTGATCGACGATATCCAGTTCTTCGCCCGTAAGGAGCGTTCCCAGGAAGAGTTTTTCCACACCTTCAACGCCTTGCTCGAGGGCGGTCAGCAGGTGATTCTCACCAGTGACCGTTACCCGAAGGAAATCGAAGGCCTGGAGGAGCGCCTCAAATCGCGGTTCGGTTGGGGCCTGACGGTCGCCGTGGAGCCGCCGGAGCTCGAAACCCGCGTGGCGATTCTTATGAAGAAGGCCGACCAGGCGAAGGTCGAGCTGCCCCACGATGCAGCGTTCTTCATCGCCCAGCGCATACGCTCCAACGTGCGTGAGCTGGAAGGTGCTTTGAAACGGGTGATCGCCCACTCCCACTTCATGGGCCGGGATATCACCATCGAGCTGATTCGCGAGTCGCTCAAGGATCTGCTGGCTCTGCAAGACAAGCTTGTGAGTGTGGATAACATCCAGCGCACCGTGGCCGAGTACTACAAGATCAAGATCGCCGATCTGTTGTCCAAACGACGTTCGCGTTCGGTTGCACGCCCGCGTCAGGTTGCCATGGCGTTGTCCAAAGAACTGACCAACCACAGTTTGCCGGAGATCGGCGACATGTTTGGCGGTCGGGACCACACCACCGTGCTGCACGCCTGCCGCAAGATCAACGAACTGAAAGAATCCGATGCGGATATCCGCGAGGACTACAAGAACCTGCTGCGTACGCTGACGACCTGATGAACGTCGGTGCAGCTAATTGAAGGCAAGGGACTAGACCATGCATTTCACCATTCAACGCGAAGCCCTGTTGAAACCCCTGCAACTGGTCGCAGGCGTCGTCGAGCGCCGCCAGACCTTGCCGGTCCTGTCCAATGTGCTGTTGGTCGTGCAAGGCCAGCAACTGTCGTTGACCGGTACCGACCTGGAAGTCGAGCTGGTTGGCCGTGTGCAACTGGAAGAGCCGGCCGAGCCGGGCGAGATCACTGTCCCAGCGCGCAAGCTGATGGATATCTGCAAGAGCTTGCCGAGCGACGCTCTGATCGATATCAAGGTCGACGAGCAGAAGTTGCTGGTCAAGGCCGGGCGCAGCCGTTTTACCCTCTCGACGCTGCCGGCCAATGACTTCCCGACCGTCGAGGAAGGTCCTGGCTCGCTGACTTGCAACCTGGAACAGAGCAAGCTGCGTCGCTTGATCGAGCGCACCAGCTTCGCCATGGCTCAGCAGGACGTGCGTTACTACCTCAACGGCATGCTGTTGGAAGTGTCGACCGATACCCTCCGAGCGGTTGCCACTGACGGTCACCGTCTGGCGCTGTGCTCCATGCAAGCCGCCATTGGCCAGGCCGAACGCCACCAAGTCATCGTGCCACGCAAGGGTATTCTCGAGCTGTCGCGTCTGCTCACCGATCCGGAAGGCATGGTCAGCATCGTTCTAGGTCAGCACCATATTCGTGCGACCACCGGTGAGTTCACCTTTACTTCCAAGCTGGTAGACGGCAAGTTCCCGGACTATGAGCGTGTGCTGCCAAAAGGTGGTGACAAGCTGGTGATCGGCGATCGCCAGGCCCTGCGAGAAGCCTTCAGCCGTACTGCCATCCTTTCCAACGAGAAATACCGTGGCATTCGTCTGCAACTGGCTTCGGGCCAATTGAAGATCCAGGCGAATAACCCGGAGCAGGAAGAGGCTGAGGAAGAAATCAGCGTCGATTACAACGGCAGCTCGCTTGAGATCGGGTTCAACGTCAGCTATCTGCTCGACGTGTTGGGCGTGATGACCACGGAGCAGGTTCGCCTGATTCTGTCCGACTCCAATAGCAGCGCCCTGCTTCAGGAAGCCGGCAACGATGACTCTTCTTACGTCGTCATGCCGATGCGTCTGTAACCTGTAGCAGGCCAAATGTCACTTCGACGTATCATGGTCACCGCGGTGCGCAACTTGCACCCGGTGACCCTCTCTCCCTCCCCCCGCATCAACATCCTTTACGGCGCCAACGGCAGCGGCAAGACCAGCGTGCTCGAAGCTGTGCATCTGTTGGGGCTCGCCCGTTCCTTTCGCAGTACACGTCTGAACCCGGTCATTCAATACGAGCAGCCTACCTGCACCGTATTTGGAGAGGTTCAGCTTGTCGAAGGCGGAACGAGCAATCTGGGAATATCGCGGGATCGTCAGGGCGATTTCACTATCCGTATCGATGGGCAGAATGCGCGTAGTACAGCTCAACTCGCTGAACTACTGCCGTTGCAGCTCATCAACCCGGACAGCTTCCGCCTGCTCGAGGGTGCCCCGAAAGTGCGTCGGCAGTTTCTGGATTGGGGAGTGTTCCACGTGGAACCTCGATTCATGACTGCCTGGCAGCGCCTGCAGAAGGCGCTGCGGCAGCGGAACTCATGGTTGCGTCATGGTACACTTGACGCTGCTTCGCAAGCCGCCTGGGACCGGGAGTTATGCCTGGCCAGTGCGGAGATAGATGAATACCGTCGCAATTACATCAAGGCCTTGAAGCCTGTCTTCGAGCGAACCCTGAGTGAACTGGTTGAGCTGGACGGGTTAACCCTGAGCTACTACCGAGGCTGGGACAAGGACCGGGAACTCAACGAAGTACTCGCCTCCTCTCTTCTTCGCGATCAGCAAATCGGGCACACCCAGGCGGGGCCGCAGCGTGCTGATTTGCGTCTGCGATTGGGCGCAAACAATGCCGCCGACATTTTGTCCCGAGGTCAGCAGAAACTGGTGGTCTGCGCCTTGCGGATTGCCCAGGGCCACCTCGTCAGCCAAGCACGCCGCGGTCATTGTATTTATCTCGTGGATGACTTGCCGTCCGAACTGGATGAGCAGCATCGTCTCGCGCTATGTCGCTTGCTTGAAGAATTACACTGCCAGGTTTTTATCACCTGTGTAGATCACGAATTACTGAGGGAAGGCTGGCAGACGGAAACGCCAGTTGCTTTGTTCCACGTGGAACAAGGCCGTATCACCCAGACCCACGACCATCGGGAGTGAAGGCATGAGCGAAAATCAAACGTACGACTCCTCCAGCATCAAGGTGCTGAAAGGACTGGATGCCGTGCGCAAACGCCCCGGCATGTACATTGGCGACACCGATGATGGCAGCGGCCTGCACCACATGGTCTTCGAGGTGGTCGACAACTCGATCGACGAAGCCCTCGCGGGTCATTGCGACGACATCACTGTCATCATTCACCCGGACGAATCCATTAGTGTTCGCGACAACGGTCGCGGCATTCCTGTCGACGTGCACAAAGAAGAAGGTGTCTCGGCAGCTGAGGTCATCATGACCGTCCTCCATGCGGGCGGTAAGTTCGACGACAACTCCTATAAGGTTTCGGGCGGCCTGCACGGTGTAGGTGTTTCCGTTGTGAACGCCCTGTCCGAGAAGCTGGTACTGACCGTTCGCCGTAGTGGCAAGATCTGGGAACAGACGTACGTTCACGGTGTTCCACAGGCCCCGATGGCAGTGGTCGGTGAGAGTGAAACTACCGGTACACATATTCACTTCAAGCCTTCGGCCGAAACCTTCAAGAACATCCACTTCAGCTGGGACATCCTTGCCAAGCGTATTCGCGAACTGTCGTTCCTGAACTCGGGCGTCGGCATCCTGCTCAAGGATGAACGTACCGGCAAGGAAGAGTTCTTCAAGTATGAAGGTGGCCTGCGCGCGTTCGTCGAATACCTGAACACCAACAAGACCCCGGTCAACTCCCAGGTGTTCCACTTCAATGTTCAACGTGACGACGGTGTGGGTGTCGAAGTCGCCCTTCAGTGGAACGACAGCTTCAACGAAAACCTGCTGTGCTTCACCAACAACATTCCGCAGCGCGACGGTGGTACCCACCTGGTCGGTTTCCGCTCCTCGCTCACCCGTAGCTTGAACAACTACATCGAACAGGAAGGTCTGGCCAAGAAGAACAAGGTCGCGACTACTGGCGACGATGCCCGTGAAGGTCTGACCGCGATCATCTCGGTCAAGGTGCCGGATCCGAAGTTCAGCTCGCAGACCAAGGACAAGCTGGTTTCCTCGGAGGTGAAGACCGCCGTGGAACAGGAGATGAACAAGTACTTTGCCGATTTCCTGTTGGAAAACCCCAACGAAGCCAAGGCGGTGGTCGGCAAGATGATCGATGCTGCCCGCGCCCGTGAAGCAGCGCGCAAGGCACGTGAGATGACCCGCCGCAAAGGTGCATTGGACATCGCAGGCCTGCCAGGCAAACTCGCTGATTGCCAGGAAAAGGACCCTGCCCTTTCCGAACTGTACCTGGTGGAGGGTGACTCCGCGGGTGGCTCGGCCAAGCAAGGTCGTAACCGTCGCACCCAGGCGATCCTGCCGCTCAAGGGTAAGATCCTCAACGTCGAGAAAGCGCGTTTCGACAAGATGATCTCCTCCCAGGAAGTGGGCACCTTGATCACTGCCCTGGGCTGCGGTATTGGCCGTGAAGAGTACAACATCGACAAGCTGCGTTATCACAACATCATCATCATGACCGATGCTGACGTGGACGGTTCGCACATCCGTACCCTGCTGCTGACCTTCTTCTTCCGCCAACTGCCAGAGCTGGTCGAGCGCGGCTACATCTATATCGCCCAGCCACCGCTGTACAAGGTGAAGAAAGGCAAGCAAGAGCAGTACATCAAGGACGACGACGCCATGGAGGAGTACATGACGCAGTCGGCCCTGGAAGATGCCAGCCTGCACCTGGACGAATCGGCGCCAGCGGTTTCCGGCGTTCAGCTTGAAAGCCTGGTGAACGAATTCCGTTCCGTGATGAAAACGCTCAAGCGTCTTTCGCGTCTGTATCCTGAAGAGCTTACCGAGCACTTCATCTACCTGCCGGAAGTCACCCTGGAGCAACTGGCCAACCAAGCTGTTATGCAGACCTGGCTGGCGCAGTTCCAGGAGCGTCTGAGCAACAGCCAGAAGTCCGGCCTCACCTACCAGGCCAGCCTGCGCGAAGACAAGGAACGCAACCTCTGGCTGCCGGAAGTGGAAATCACCTCCCACGGGTTGGCCAGCTACGTCACCTTCAATCGTGACTTCTTCGGCAGCAACGACTACCGGACTGTAGTCGCCATTGGCGCCAAGCTCAGCACCCTCCTCGGCGAAGGTGCCTACGTGCAGCGGGGCGAGCGTCGCAAGGCGGTCACTGAGTTCAAGGAAGCCCTGGATTGGCTGATGAACGAAACCGCCAAGCGTCACACCATCCAGCGATACAAAGGTCTGGGTGAGATGAACCCGGATCAGCTGTGGGAGACCACTATGGACCCAACCGTACGCCGGATGCTGAAGGTAACCATCGAAGACGCGATCGCTGCCGACCAGCTGTTCAACACCTTGATGGGTGATGCAGTCGAGCCGCGCCGTGACTTCATCGAAAGCAACGCCTTGTCGGTATCGAACCTGGACTTCTGATCAGGTCCACCGCATAAACAAAAAGCCCCGGCATTGCCGGGGCTTTTTGTTTATGGGCTCGTAGAACCTACAGCCCCAATTCACGCAAGCGTCGATACAACGTCCGCTCACTCATGCCCAAATGACGGGCCAGTTCACTGCGTGACCCGCGAAAGTTTTCCAAGGCCTGGGCCAAGTCGCCCAGCTCATTGCGACTGCGACGACGTAAACCCTGAGCTGCCGTCGGGCCGATGTCCTCCGGTAGGTGCTCAGGTCGAATCAGGCCTTCATCGGCAAACAGGCGTGCCCGCTCGAGGATGTTGCGTAATTCGCGGATGTTCCCCGGGAATGGGTGCATGCTCAGCCGTTGGAGGGCTTCGGGTAGCAACTTCGGTGATTGCTTACCCATGCGCTGCAGCAGGCTCTCGGCCAGTAATGGCAGGTCTTCCACGCGCTCTCTCAGGGCGGGCAAACGGATGGGGAAGCCGCTGATGCGATAGTAAAGGTCTTCGCGGAAGGTACCGGCGGCGGCCATTTCCTTTAGAGGCTTGTGGGTCGCCGAGACCAGGCGAAAATCGGAGTGGACCGTACGGGTGCTGCCCACGGGCCGGAAGCTGCCGGACTCGATCAGGCGCAGCAGCTTCACCTGCATTGCCAGGGGGACTTCGCCAATCTCATCGAGAAACAGGGTGCCACCATGGGCTGCTTCGGCCAGGCCGATCTTGCGTTGGGTGGCACCGGTGAAGGCGCCCTTCTCGTACCCGAACAACTCGCTTTCGAACAGCGATTCGGTGAGGCCCGTACAATCGACCACTACCAAGGGGCCATTGGCCCGAGGGCTGCCCAGATGCAAGGCACGGGCGAACAGCTCCTTGCCAGTACCGGACTCGCCTTGCAGCAACACCGGGATCTGCGCTGGCGCTGCCCGCTGCAGGCTCGCCAGGGCTGTCTTGAATGCTGCTGATCGACCTACCAGCCCTTGCTCCTGAGGTTGCGCCGAGGCAAGCGTCACGCTGGTGAGCCGTTCGACGAAGGCCACCACCCCGCCCTGTTCATCCAGGATCGGTCGAAGTTCTACGTCCACATGCTCAGGCCCGCGAGGCGTGTGATGGATGTGCAAAACCCGCTCCGGCACCTTGCTGTCCCACGCCTTGCGCAAGGGGCAATGCTCGCCCGCCTGGTCACATGGCACCGCATAGTGGTGGGAAACCCGGTGGCATTTCTCTCCCACGGGGGCGTGATCATCCTTGCCGAACTGACGGCGATAGGCCGCATTGGCCGCGAGGATGTTGTAGTCGGTGTCCAGAATGATGCTGGGCAGCACATCGTGTTCCAGGTAAGACACCAGGGCGAGGATGGCGGGATGCTGGGCTGACACACTAAACGCGGACATGACGGTGACCGGTGGCAAGTACCCGGCGAGGTTAACAGGGACTGCCAAACACTGCCATTGGCTGACAGTCGACTGCCAAGGGGGCTGACAGGCATGGCAGATCCTGGTGGTTCAGAGGGAACCCTGGCTCGCGTCATCCGTGCTCCGGATGCAATGGGTTCACCGTGAATTCCCTGTTTTTACTGGCCTTCCCGACACCACCGCGTCTGCGTAACAGCCAGCGCTGCCCACTGCGCCTGACTGGCATGCATCTTGATAAACCTCCAAATACTGCCTACGCCTCTAGAAGGCGCGGTGGATAAATCTGGAGACGTGCAATGATCATCGGTAGCAACCTTCATGTGGAAGCCTTGTACGACAAGGTGACCTCTACCATCAGTTACCTCGTTCTGGACCGAAGCTCCGGCCAGTGCGCGCTGATCGACAGCGTATTGGATTACGATCCCAAATCGGGCCGTACCAGCACCGAATCGGCCGATGCCTTGATCGCCCGGGTACAGGCGTTGGGTGCCCAGGTCCAATGGATCTTGGAAACCCATGTCCACGCCGACCACCTCTCCGCAGCGGCCTATCTGAAGGAAAAGCTGGGCGGACATGTAGCGATCGGCGCCCTCATCACCCAAGTGCAAAAGACCTTCGGCGAACTGTTCAATGAAGCGCCAGGCTTTGCCCGGGATGGCAGCCAGTTCGATGTACTGCTCGAAGACGAGGAGATCTTCCTGATCGGCAACCTGCGTGCCCGTGCCCTGCATACGCCAGGGCATACACCGGCGTGCATGAGCTACGTGGTGGAGGACAGTGGCGAGATGGCGGTGTTTGTAGGGGACACGCTGTTCATGCCGGACTACGGCACCGCGCGCTGTGATTTCCCCGGCGCCGATGCGCGCACGCTGTATCGCTCGATCCGCCGCCTGCTGGCCTTCCCTGACACGACTCAGCTGTTCATGTGCCACGACTACCTGCCAGGTGGTCGGGAGATGCGCTTCGTCACGACCGTTGCCGAACAGCGCGCCAGCAACATCCACATCCACCAAGGTATCAGCGAGGACGACTTCGTGGCCATGCGCGAAGCCCGTGACGCCACCCTCGAGATGCCCGTGCTGATCCTGCCCTCGGTGCAGGTCAACATGCGCAGCGGCCAGTTCCCCGAGCCTGAGGACAATGGCGTGAGCTATCTGAAGATTCCGCTGAACGTGCTCTGAACACATAACGACTATTCCAAGGAAACACCGCCATGCCTGCCTTGCAGTCCCCTGCCGACTCTTCATGCGCTGACCATCACAAGGTGGTCATTGTCGGAGCCGGCGCCGCCGGTATCGCTACCGCCTCCAGCCTGATCAGCCGCGACCCATCCCTGGACATCGCCGTGATCGATCCGGCCGATGTGCATTACTACCAGCCTGGCTGGACCATGGTCGGCGCGGGCGTGTTCGATGCCCCGAGCACAGCCCGGACCATGGCCTCGACCATTCCGCGTGGCGTACGCTGGATCAAGGCGCGGGTCGAGCGCTTCGATCCCCAGGCGCAACTGGTCATGCTCGAGGACGGTCGCGCCGTCAGCTACGAGCAATTGGTGGTTTGCCCGGGCCTCAAGCTCGACTGGAACGCCATCGAAGGTCTAAGCGACACCTTGGGCCGCAACGGCGTCACCTCCAACTACCGCTATGACCTGGCACCCTACACCTGGCAGTTGGTGCAGAACCTGAAAAAAGGCAGTGCCCTCTTCACCCAGCCGCCAATGCCAATCAAGTGCGCCGGTGCGCCCCAGAAAGCGTTGTACCTGTCCTGTGACCATTGGTTGCGCCAAGGCCACCTGGGCGCGATCAAGGTCCGTTTCTTCAATGCCGGCGCGGTGCTGTTCGGCGTGCCTGACTATGTTCCGGCCCTGATGGCTTACATCGACAAGTACGCTGTGGACCTCAACTACAGCCATCGCCTGGTGGCGGTGGATGGCCCGAACAAGCGTGCGACTTTCGTGCGCACATTGCCCGATGGCAGCAGCGAGACCCGCGTCGAGGGCTTCGAGATGCTGCATGTAGTGCCTCCACAAGTTGCGCCGGACTTCATTCGCCAGAGCCCGCTGGTCGATGCTGCCGGCTGGGTCGATGTGGACCCTGCCACGCTGCGTCACCGCCAGTTCGCCAACATCCATGCGCTGGGAGATGTCACCAACACCAGCAATGCCAAGACCGCCGCTGCGGCGCGCAAGCAAGCGCCGGTGGTGGCTAACAATGTGCTAGTTGCGCTGGGGCGCCTGCCCACCCTCGCCCAATACGATGGGTATGGTTCTTGCCCGCTTACCGTCGAGCGCGGGAAGATCGTGCTTGCCGAGTTCACCTACGGCGGCAAGGTGGCGCCGAGCTTTCCGCGTTGGTTGCTCGATGGTCGCCAGCCCACTCGCCTGGCCTGGCTGCTCAAGGCGCAGATACTCCCGCCGTTGTACTGGAAAGGCATGCTCAAAGGTCGTGAATGGTTGGCGCGACCTCAACCGCTGGTGGCTGAGGTCGGGCAGTGATCGAACATCAACTGATCGGAGCTGGGCTCGGCGCGATCATTGGGGCCGTGCTGGCACTCACTGGTGCCGGTGGGGGCATCCTTGCCGTACCCCTGTTGGTGTTCGGTCTCGGTTTGTCGATGGTCGAAGCGGCGCCCATCGGCTTGCTCGCCGTGGGGTTGGCAGCCGGGGTCGGCGCCGTGCTGGGTTTGCGCAAGGGGGTGGTGCGCTACCGTGCGGCGTTGTTCATCGCGGCCCTCGGGGTCATCGCGGCACCGCTCGGCCTGATGCTGGCGCACCGTCTGCCCAATACGCCATTGGCGTTGGTGTTCGCTGGCGTGTTGGTCTATGCCTGCCAGCGCATTTGGCGCAAAGCCGGCCGTGAACTGCGCGGCGAACCGGCCTGCGGTGAGCGCCAGATCATGCCTTGCGTGCTCAACCCGTTGCAGGGGCGCTTACGCTGGACCCTGCCTTGTGCTCGCGCGCTGGCGTTTACCGGTGTGCTGTCTGGGCTGCTGTCCGGCCTGCTGGGCGTCGGTGGCGGCTTCGTCATCATTCCGGCCCTGAACCGCTACACCAACCTGGACATGAAGAGCATCGTAGCCACTTCCCTGGCGGTGATCGCCCTGGTATCCACAGGCAGCGTGGTCAGCGCCAGCCTGGCCGGTGTCATGCACTGGGCAGTGGGCGCGCCGTTTGCTGTCGGGGCTGTGTTGGGTCTGCTGCTGGCCCGGCCCCTGGCGAGTAAGCTGGCCGGGCCACGCCTGCAGCAGTTATTTGCCGTGACGGGGATCGGCGCTGCATTGCTGTTGGCGGGCAAGGCGCTACTCGGCTAGCAGTTCGTCCTGCTCCGCGTTGCACAAGGCCAGCAGGTAGTCCCAGACCACCCGCAGGCGCACCGACTTGTGTAGCTCCCGTCGGGTGCAGATCCAGTAGCTGCGCTGGATGGTTTCACTGGGCAGCACCCGCACCAGCGAGGGGTCATGGCGGGCCATGTAATTGGGCAGCACGGCAATGCCCAGCCCGGCGCGTGCGGCATGCTGCTGGGCGATCACGCTGGTGCTTCGGAACACCACGTTGGGCGCCCGGCAGAAACTGTTGAGAAACAGCAGCTCTTGGCTGAACAGCAGATCGTCGACATAGCCGATCCAGCTATGCCGGGCCAGGTCCTCACGGTTGCGCAGCGGCGGCGCCCGATCCAGGTACGCCTGGCTGGCGTACAGCGCCAGGCGGTAGTCGGTGAGTTTGCGAGTGATCAGCAGGTCTGCGCTGGGTCGCTCCAGGTGGATGCTGATCTCTGCTTCCCGGTTGAGGATGCTGACGAACCGCGGCACCGCCACCAGTTCCACTTCCAGCCCCGGGTAGCGCTCGAACAGGGCGTTCATACGTGGGGTGAAGAACATGATGCCGATGCCCTCGGTGACCCCCAGTCGGATCTTGCCCAATGGCGTGATGGCCTGGGTGATCTCTTCCTGAGCGAGCAAGGCCACATTCTCCATGGCTTCGGCATGCTTGAGCAGAGCCTGTCCGGACGGCGTGAGTTCATAACCCTGAGCGTGCTGGACGAACAGCGCAGTACCCAGGCTCTGCTCGATGCTCTCGATATGCCGAGCCACGGTGCTGTGGGTGGTGTTGAGGCGTTTGGCGGCGCTGAGCAAACGGCCGCTGCGCTGCAACTCGAGGAAAAACCGCAGATCGTTCCAGTCGAACATGCTGATCCTTTTGGCTGTTCGCGCTGGCCCTTTCGCGGGTAAACCCGCTCCGACAGGTTCTCCGCCGATCCTGAGTTCGGCGATAACCTATGGGAGCGGGTTTACCCGCGAAGGGGCCGGCTCAGGTATAGCGCTGTGCTAAAACGCACAGCGGCTGCGCGAAATCTCGTGTTTCGTCCTCGAAATTAATCAATAAGATGGTCAGGGACAAGAATAAAAATCAGGCGCGAGGTTTCACATGCCATCAGCCGATTCAGTCTTCGACTATGTGGTCGTCGGTGCCGGTCCAGCCGGTTGCTTGCTGGCCAACCGCTTGTCCGCCGACCCGTCCTGCCGCGTGCTGCTGCTCGAAGCGGGTGGCCGCGACAACTACCCCTGGATTCACATTCCCGTCGGTTACCTCTACTGCATCGGCAACCCACGCACCGACTGGTGCTTCAAGACCGAGGCGCAGCCAGGCTTGGGTGGACGCAGCCTGGGGTATCCCCGGGGCAAGGTGTTGGGTGGGTGCTCCTCGATCAACGGCATGATCTACATGCGCGGCCAGGCAGCCGACTACGACCGCTGGGCCGAACAAGGCAATGACGGCTGGGCGTGGAAGGATGTGTTGCCGTTGTTCAAGGCCAGCGAGTGTCACTTCGCCGGTGCCAGCGACAGCCATGGCGCCGAGGGCGAATGGCGTGTCGAACAGCAGCGCTACAGCTGGCCGATCCTCGATGCCTTCCGCGATGCGGCCGAGCAGAGCGGCATCGCCAAGGTGGCGGATTTCAATACCGGCGACAACGCAGGTTGTGGATACTTTCAGGTCAATCAACGCAGCGGTGTGCGTTGGAACGCCTCCAAGGCCTTCCTCCGGCCGGTGCAAGGGCGTCCGAACCTCACGGTGCTCACCGGTGTTCAGGTCGACCAGATCATCCTCGAAAATGCTCGGGCCTCAGCGGTCAAGGCCCGCTGGCAAGGGACCTGGCAGGCATTCAAGGCGCGCCGGGAGATCATTCTGTGCGCCGGTTCGGTCGGCTCGCCTGGCATCCTGCAGCGCTCTGGCATCGGGCCGCGCAAGTTGCTCGAGGGGTTGGGCATCGGGGTTCGTCATGAGCTGCCGGGTGTGGGCGGCAACCTGCAGGACCACCTGCAACTGCGCCTGATCTACCAGATCCGCAACACCCGCACGCTCAATCAGATGGCCAACAGTCTATGGGGCAAGATGGGCATGGGCCTGCGCTACCTCTATGACCGCAGTGGCCCGTTGGCCATGGCGCCAAGCCAGCTGGGTGCCTTCGTGCGTTCGGGCCCTGAGCAGGCCACCGCCAACCTGCAATACCACGTACAACCCTTGTCGCTGGAGCGCTTCGGCGAGCCGCTGCACCGCTTCCCGGCGTTCACCGCCTCGGTGTGCAACCTGCGCCCGGTCAGCCGTGGGCGCATCGATATCCGCAGCGCGGACATGCTTGCTGCGCCATTGATCGATCCCAATTACCTGAGTGATCCGCAAGACCTCAAAGTCGCCGCCGATGCCATTCGCATCACTCGGCGCATCGTTCAGGCCCCTGCCCTGGCAGCATTCGATCCGCGTGAGTACCTGCCAGGCCCGGCACTGCAGACTGAACAACAATTGCACGAGGCTGCCGGCAAGATCGGCACCACTATCTTCCATCCCGTGGGCACCTGCCGCATGGGCAGCGGCCCACTGGACGTTGTGGATAACCAGCTGCGCGTTCATGGCGTGCCGGGCCTTCGGGTAGCCGATGCCTCGATCATGCCGCAGATCGTTTCGGGCAATACCTGCTCACCCACGTTGATGATCGCCGAGAAGGCGGCGCAACTGATCCTCAAGGGGGCTCTCACTCAGACCAACCTCAGCGACACCGCGATACCGACGCCCTGACCCGGGTGCGTGCAACACCGGCGGCTTGCGGTCAGAGGCCGCCGACAGTGGAAAACAACAATAATCACTGTGGCCTGCGGGCCGAGGACAGCAACGATGTCGGATTACATCCAAGAGCAAGGTACGGCTGCCAGCACGGTCAGCCGACGTGAGGAACGTAAGATCATTTTCGCGTCATCCCTCGGGACGGTGTTCGAGTGGTATGACTTTTTTCTCTATGGCGCATTGGCGGCGGTGATCAGCAAGCAGTTTTTTGCAGGGGTCAACGACACCACGGCGTTCATCTTCGCGCTTATGGCCTTTGCAGCCGGCTTTCTGGTCCGCCCGTTCGGCGCGCTGGTCTTCGGCCGCCTGGGTGACATGATCGGGCGCAAGTACACCTTCCTGGTGACCATCGTGCTGATGGGCCTGTCGACCTTCGCCGTTGGTCTATTGCCCACCTATGCCAGCATCGGCATCGCCGCACCCATCATCTTGGTGGTGCTGCGCATGCTTCAGGGCCTGGCTCTGGGCGGTGAGTATGGCGGCGCAGCAACCTACGTCGCCGAGCACGCACCGCCTGGCAAGCGTGGTTTTCATACCGGGTTCATCCAGTCCACCGCAACGCTTGGTTTGCTGCTTTCGCTGGTCGTCGTGCTGGGCAGCCGCTACATCAGTGGTGACCAATTCGAGGCTTGGGGCTGGCGGTTGCCATTCCTGTTGTCGATCTTCCTGCTGGCGATCTCCACGTGGATCCGCATGAGCATGGAAGAGTCGCCCGCCTTCGTGAAGATGAAGGCCCAAGGCAAGGTCAGCAAATCGCCGATCCGCGAATCTTTCACCTCCTGGCCGAACCTCAAGGTCGTGTTGACCGCTCTGTTCAGTATCAACGCCGGCCAGGCCGTGACCTTCTACACGGCGCAGTTCTATGTGCTGTTCTTCCTGACCCAGATGCTCAAGATGGACCCGGCCCAGGCCAATACCCTGCTGATCATCAGCGTGGTGATTGGTGCGCCGTTCTTCGTGTTCTTCGGCTGGTTGTCCGACCGAGTGGGGCGTAAGCCGATCCTGATGATCGGCCTGCTACTGGCCACGGTGCTGTACTTCCCGATGTTCAAGGCCCTGAGCCACTACGCCAACCCACAGATCGACGCGGCCAGCCGGCAGGCGCCGATCGTCGTCACGGCCGATCCACAAGGCTGCACATTCCAGTTCGACCCGGTGGGCAAGGCTCGTTTCGACAGCCCTTGCGACAAGGTCAAGACGTTCCTGGTCAAGCAAGGCCTGCCGTACAGCTCGGTGGATGCGCCAGCGGGATCTGCGGTGCAGGTCTCCATCGGCGAGCAGCGCATCGATGGGTTTGACGAGGCGGCCATGCGCTCGGCCATCGAGCAGGCTGGCTACCCGGCCAAGGCGGATCCCGCGAGCGTCAACCAGGTGATGGTGGTGGTGCTGATCGTCGCCATGATCCTGATTGCCACCATGACCTATGGGCCTCTGGCGGCAGTAATGGTCGAGCTGTTCCCGACCCGCATCCGCTACACCTCCATGTCCCTGCCGTATCACATTGGCAATGGCTGGTTCGGTGGCTTCCTGCCGACCGTGTCGTTCGCCTTGGTGGTGTACACCGGGGATATCTTCTATGGGCTGTGGTACCCGGTGCTGATTACCGGGGTGAGTCTGGTGGTGGGGTTGTTCTGCCTGAAAGAGACCAAGGATGTGGATATCGACAAGGTCTAGTGCCTGGCCTTGGTCGCGCGCAGGGTAGTTTGTGGGAGCGGGTTTATCCGCTCCCGCAAGTCTTCACGCTATCAGCGGTGCTGCGGACACAAAAAAACCGGCGTAAAAGCCGGTTTTTTTATGCTGCGAAAAAACTTATGCACGATTTCCAAGAAAAGGTCATACAAAGAAATAAGCTTTTAAATCAATCACTTAAGTAGTATTTCGAGGTAATGATCCAAAACTTGCTCACAAGTTATCCACAGATCGTCAAACATTGTGTTCCGCCTGGCTTTCCGCCACCGGCGGCAGCGATCCCATGGCCCGCTGTGCCGCCTCGTTCCAGGCCTGGGCGCGGTCGTTGAGCTCTGCGATCGCCCGCGGGCCAGTGCCCACCGGGTACATCGGCTCGCCGATCACCACTTCGATGGTCCCCGGGCGCTTGCTCCAACCTTCACGTGGCCAGAACTTGCCTGCATTGTGCGCGATCGGCAGCACCGGCAGCCCGGCATTCACCGCCAGGGCGGTGCCGCCTCGGGAAAACTTTCCGATCTGTCCGTGGGGGACCCGGGTGCCCTCGGGGAAGATCAGTACCCACACGCCCTGCTTGAGCAGCTCGTCGCCCTTGCTGGCGACTTGGCGCAGGGCCTCCTTTGGGTTTTTCCGGTCGATGGCGATCGGGCGAAGCATCGCCATTGCCCACCCAAAGAACGGCACGTACAGCAGCTCACGCTTGAGCACCTGGCTCAGCGGCGAAAAATAGGCGGACAGGAAGAACGTCTCCCAGGTGCTCTGGTGGTTGGACAGAATCACGCAGGGCTCCTTGGGCACATTCTCGGCGCCGGTGACCTTGTAGCGAATGCCCAAGATCACCCGTGCCAGGAATACGGCGCAGCGGCACCAGTAAACATTGATGAACCGGTAGCGCTTGTGGAACGGCAGAAACGGTGCGACGAAGAAACTCAGCGAGCACCACAGCAGCGAACTGGTGCCCAACAGCAGGTAAAAAAGAAAGATTCTGATCGCCTGCAGGATCGACATAGTGGCATGTACCGTTGCGGGGCCTGCCCGCCTAAGGAAAAGTGCGCCACAGCGGGCGCACTACTTAAATTAGTTCTCTGGCGATGGCTGCCAGATCGTCGAAAATCAAAGTGTTTTGCGGAACGCCTTTTTCCAGCGTCCTTTGTCCTTTGCCGGTCTTCACCAGCACAGGTTGTGCATCGACGGCCAGGGCGGCCTCCAGGTCACCTTTGCTGTCGCCGACAAACCAGACGCCAGCCAGATCGACCTGATAATGCTCGGCAATCGCCCGCAGCATGCCAGGCTTGGGTTTGCGGCAATCGCAACCGTCGTCCGGGCCGTGCGGGCAATGCACGATGTAACCCACCTCTCCCCCTTGTTCGGCCACTAGCGCGCGCAGGCGTGCATGCATGGCCTCCAGGGTCGCCAGCGGATAATAGCCGCGGGCGATGCCGGACTGGTTGGTGGCCACGGCCACCGTCCAGCCCGCCTTGCTCAACTGCGCGATGGCCTCGATCGAGCCCGGAATGGGAATCCATTCATCCAGCGACTTGATGTAGGCGTCGGAGTCGTGGTTGATCACTCCGTCTCGATCAAGAATCAGCAGTTTCAAGGCTTACCCCAGCAGCGAGATGTCGGCCACGCCCAGGAACAGGCCGCGCAGGCGGCTGAGCAGGGCATAACGGTTGGCGCGGACCTTGGCATCTTCGGCGTTGACCATCACCGCCTCGAAGAAGGCGTCGACCGGATCACGCAGGGCGGCCAGGCGGGCCAGCGACTCGCTGTACTGACGCGCGGCAGCCATCGGTTGCACGGCTTGGTCGGCCTGCTGGATGGCCGAATACAGGGAGAACTCGTTGGCATTGTCGAAGTACTTGGGCTCGACGTGCTCGGCGATGGCGCCTTCGGCTTTGCTCAGCAGGTTCGACACGCGCTTGTTCACCGCGGCCAGGGCTTCGGCTTCAGGCAGCTTGCGGAAGGCCTGCACGGCCTGCACGCGCTGATCGAAGTCCAGGGCAGAGCCCGGCTTGAGGGCTCGCACCGAGAGGTAGGTGGCGACGTCGATGCCTTCGTCTTCGTAGCGCGCGCGCAGGCGGTCGAAGATGAACTCCAGCACCTGCTCGGACAGGCCGGCGGCCTTGACCTTGGCACCGTACTGCTTGACGGCGAACTCGACCGCGGTGGTCAAATCCAGGTCCAGCTGCTTCTCGATCAGGATGCGCAGCACGCCCAGGGCGGCACGGCGCAGCGCGTAGGGGTCCTTGCTGCCGGTCGGCAGCATGCCGATGCCGAAGATGCCGACCAAGGTGTCGAGCTTGTCGGCGATGGCCACGGCGGCACCGGTCAGGGTCTGCGGCAGCTCGGCGCCAGCACCGCGCGGCATGTACTGCTCGTTCAGCGCCAGGGCCACGTCTTCCGGCTCGCCATCGTTCTGGGCGTAGTAGTAGCCGGCAACGCCTTGCATCTCAGGGAATTCGCCGACCATCTCGGTGGCCAGGTCGCACTTGGACAGCAGGCCTGCGCGGCCTGCGCGCTGGGCATTGCCGCCAATCAGCGGAGCGATGAACGCAGCTAGCTTGGAAACGCGCTCGGCCTTGTCGTAGACAGTGCCCAGCTGAGCCTGGAAGACCACGTTCTTCAGGCGCTCGTTGAAGGTTTCCAGCGGCTGTTTCTTGTCCTGCTTGAAGAAGAACTCGGCGTCGGTCAGGCGCGGACGCACGACCTTCTCGTTGCCCAGCACGATCTGCTTCGGATCACGGCTCTCGACGTTGGCCACGGTGATGAAGCGCGGCAGCAGCTTGCCTTCGCTGTCCAACAGGCAGAAGTACTTCTGGTTGTCCTGCATGGTGGTGATCAAGGCTTCCTGCGGCACCTCCAGGAAACGCTCCTCGAAGGAGCACACCAGCGGCACAGGCCATTCGACCAGAGCGGTCACTTCGTCCAGCAGCGCCGGCGGCACGACAGCGGTGCCTTCCTGCTGCATCGCCAGCTCCGCGGTGCGCTTGGCGATGAGCTCGCGACGCTCGGCGAAGTCGGCCAGCACGTAGGCCTTGCGCAGGTCTTCGACGTAGTTGGCCGGGGTGGTGATGACCACGTTTTCCGGGTGGTGGAAGCGGTGGCCACGGGATTCGCGACCGGCTTTCTGGGCCAGGAGGGTGCATTCGACGACCTGGTCACCGAGCAGCATTACCAACCACTGGGTCGGACGCACGAACTCTTCACGGCTGGCGCCCCAGTGCATGCGCTTGGGGATCGGCAGATCGTTGAGCGAGTCTTCGACAATGGTTGGCAGCAGGCTGGCGGTGGCCTTGCCTGGAATGTGCTGCGAGAAGCGCAGCTTGGCACCGCTCTGGTCGATCTCAGCCAGGTCGACGCCGCATTTCTTGGCGAAGCCCAGGGCGGCCTGGGTCGGGTTGCCCTCGGCGTCGAAGGCGGCCTGGCGGGGCGGGCCGTCGATGTTGATGCTGCGGTCAGGCTGCTGCACGTCCAGCTGGCGGATCAGCACGGCCAGACGGCGCGGGGCAGCATAGACCTGCTTGCCGGTGTAGTTCAGGCCGGCGGCCTGCAGGCCTTTCTCGATGCCGGCCAGGAAGGCGTCGCCGAGGCTGGCGAGGGCCTTCGGTGGCAGCTCTTCGGTGCCCAGTTCGACCAGAAAATCTTGAGCACTCATTGTGCAGCCTCCAGCTTAGCCAACACTTCGTCACGCAGTTCAGGGGTCGCCATCGGGAAGCCCAGGCGTGCGCGGGCTTGCAGATAGCTTTGCGCCACGTCCCGGGCCAGGGTACGCACGCGCAGGATGTAGCGCTGACGCTCGGTCACCGAGATGGCGCGGCGGGCGTCGAGCAGGTTGAAGGTGTGGGACGCCTTCAGGACCATTTCGTAGGTCGGCAGCGGCAGGTCCAGCTTGATCAGGCGGTTGGCTTCGCTTTCGTAGAAGTCGAACAGCTCGAACAGTTTCTCGACGTTGGCGTGCTCGAAGTTGTAAGTCGACTGCTCCACTTCGTTCTGGTGGAACACGTCGCCATAGGTGACCTTGCCGAACGGGCCGTCGGCCCAGACCAGGTCATAGACCGAGTCCACGCCCTGGATGTACATGGCCAGACGCTCCAGGCCATAGGTGATTTCACCGGTAACGGGGAAGCACTCGATGCCACCGACCTGCTGGAAGTAGGTGAACTGGGTCACTTCCATGCCGTTGAGCCAGATTTCCCAACCCAGGCCCCAGGCGCCGAGGGTCGGCGATTCCCAGTTGTCTTCGACGAAACGGATGTCGTGGACCAGCGGGTCCAGGCCGATCGCCTTCAGCGAGCCGAGGTACAGCTCCTGGAAGTTGGCCGGGTTCGGCTTGAGCACCACCTGGAACTGGTAGTAATGCTGCAGGCGGTTGGGGTTTTCGCCATACCGTCCGTCGGTTGGGCGACGGCTAGGCTGCACATAGGCGGCGTTCCAGGTTTCCGGGCCGACGGCGCGCAGGAAAGTGGCGGTATGGAAAGTGCCGGCGCCTACTTCCATATCGTAGGGCTGAAGCACCACACAACCTTGCTCCGCCCAGTATTGCTGCAGGGCGAGGATGAGGTCTTGGAAGGTACGCACGGCTGGCGTAGGCTGGCTCACGAAATTCACCTGTATCTGGGGATGCGGATGTAAAGAGCGGGAGTATAACCCGATTCGCCTCGCCCTCTACCCATGGAATGGAGCCTTATGCCACGCTGCTTCTGGTGTACCGACGATCCGTTGTACCAGGCCTATCACGACCAGGAGTGGGGAACGCCTCAGCGTGACCCGGCGTTGCTCTTCGAGATGCTTTTACTCGAAGGGTTCCAGGCCGGGCTTTCGTGGATCACGGTATTGAAGAAACGCGAGCGCTACCGCGAGGTACTGCATGGCTTCGACCCGGTGAAGCTGTCACAGATGAGCGACGAGCGGATCGAAGAGCTGATGCTCGACGCGGGGATCATCCGCAATCGCCTCAAGCTCAAGGCCGCGCGGCGCAATGCCCAGGCCTGGCTGGCTGTGGATAACCCGGCCGAGTGGTTGTGGTCGTTCGTCGGTGGCGCGCCCAGGATCAACCACTTCAAGACGCGCGGCGAGGTGCCAGCGGTTACCGACGAGGCCCGGGCCATGAGCAAGGCCCTGCAGAAGGCCGGCTTCACGTTCGTCGGGCCGACCATCTGCTACGCCTTCATGCAGGCCACCGGCATGGTCATGGACCACACCACCGACTGTGATCGCTACGCCGCGTTGCTGCGCTGAAGCGTTACAATGCCCGCCTTGCAGAAATAAGGAATCCGGCTGTGGAAAAATTCAAAGGCGCCCTGATGGTCGGGGTGCTGCGACTGTTCGCCAAGCTGCCCTGGGGCGCAGTGCAGCGGGTCGGCGCGGGTATCGGCTGGCTCATGTGGAAGATCCCCAACGGTTCGCGCAATGTGGTGCGCATCAACCTGGCCAAGTGCTTCCCGGAAATGAACCCGGCCGAGCGCGAGCAACTCGTGGGCCGTGCACTGAAGGACATCGGCAAGTCCTTCGTCGAAAGCGCCTGCGCCTGGATCTGGCCTCCCCAGCGCTCGCTGGAGCTGATCAAGGAAGTCCATGGCCTGGAGGTGCTGGAGCAGGCCCTGGCCTCGGGCAAGGGCGTTGTGGGCATCACCAGTCACTTGGGCAATTGGGAGGTGTTGAACCACTTCTATTGCAGCCAGTGCAAACCGATCATCTTCTACCGCCCACCCAAGCTCAAAGCTGTGGATGATCTGCTGCGCGAGCAGCGGGTGCAGATGGGTAACCGCGTGGCGCCTTCGACCAAGGAAGGCATCCTCAGCGTGATCAAGGAAGTGCGTCGGGGCGGTCAGGTGGGAATTCCGGCCGACCCGGAGCCGGCCGAGTCCGCTGGAGTGTTCGTGCCATTTCTCGGCACCCAGGCGTTGACCAGCAAGTTCGTGCCCAACATGCTGGCGGGCGGCAAGGCGGTAGGCGTGTTCCTGCATGCGCTGCGTCTGCCGGATGGCTCTGGCTTCAAGGTGTTCCTGGAAGCTGCGCCCGAGGAGATGTACAGCGAGGATGTGACCGTGGCGGCCGCCGCCATGAGCAAGGTCGTCGAGCGTTACGTACGCGAGTATCCAAGCCAGTACATGTGGAGCATGAAGCGCTTCAAGAAGCGTCCGGCGGGCGAAGCGCGCTGGTATTGAGTTATCCACCGCCGCTGGAACAGGCTCCATACAACTCTGCCTGTTTCAGCAGGGCCCCTGTGGGAGCGGGTTTACCCGCCCCCATAGGGACCGCGTCAACCTGCTGCCTTGTCGAGTTTCTTCAGGAACACCGCCATCTCCTTCTCGGCCTGCTTGTCCCCGTGGGCCTGCGCCGCCGCGATCCCCTCTTCCCAGGCCTTGCGCGCCGCCGCCAGGTCGCCCTGTAGCTGGTAGGCCTTGCCCAGCAGCTTCCAGGCCGCCGAGTACTTCGGATCGTGCTCCACGCAGCGCGCCAAGTGCACCGCCGCCTCGGCACCGTTGCCTTCATCGAGCCACGCCTTGCCCAGGCCAAAGCGTAGCAGGGCGTTATCCACACCCTTGGCCAACATCTTTTCCAGCGATTCGCGCATGCCGTTTTCTCCCTAGAAGAAACTCAGGCCGACGTGGAACAGCTTTTCCACGTCACGGATGTGCTTTTTATCCACAACGAACAGGATCACATGATCACCCGCTTCGATCACTGTGTCGTCGTGGGCGATCAGCACTTGCTCGTCGCGGATGATCGCGCCGATGGTCGTGCCTGGCGGTAGGGCGATGTCTTCGATGGCCTTGCCGATCACTTTGCTCGACTTGGCATCGCCATGCGCGACCGCCTCGATGGCCTCCGCCGCGCCCCTGCGCAGCGAGTGCACGCTGACGATGTCGCCGCGGCGCACGTGGGCCAACAGCGTACCGATGGTAGCCAGCTGCGGGCTGATGGCGATGTCGATATCGCCGCCCTGGACCAGGTCGACATAGGCCGGGTTGTTGATGATGGTCATCACCTTGCGTGCACCCAGGCGCTTGGCCAGCAACGAGGACATGATATTGGCCTCATCGTCGTTGGTCAGGGCCAGGAAGATGTCGGCGTCGGCGATGTTCTCCTCGAGCATCAGGTCCTTGTCCGAGGCGCTGCCTTGCAGCACCACGGTGCTTTCCAGGGTGTCGGAGAGATGGCGGCAGCGGGTCGGGCTCATCTCGATGATCTTCACCTGGTAACGGCTCTCGATGGCCTCGGCCAAGCGTTCGCCGATCTGCCCGCCCCCGGCGATGACCACGCGCTTGTTGCTTTCATCGATGCGGCGCAGCTCGCCCATCACCGCGCGGATGTCCTTGCGCGCGGCAATGAAGAAGACTTCGTCATCGGCTTCGATCACCGTATCGCCTCGCGGCGTGATGGGGCGGTCGCGACGGAAGATGGCCGCCACACGGGTATCGACGTTGGGCATGTGGGCGCGGATCTGGCGCAGCTGCTGGCCCACCAGTGGGCCGCCGTAGTAGGCCTTGACCGCCACCAGTTGCGCCTTGCCGTCGGCGAAGTCGATCACCTGCAGGGAGCCGGGGTGCTCGATCAGGCGTTTGATGTAGTTGGTCACCACCTGTTCCGGGCTGATCAGCACATCCACCGGGATGTGGTCGTTGTCGAACAGCTCTTCACGAGTCAGGTAGGCCGACTCGCGCACCCGGGCGATCTTGGTCGGGGTGTGGAACAGCGAATAGGCCACCTGGCAGGCGACCATGTTGGTCTCGTCGCTGTTGGTTACCGCCACCAGCATGTCGGCGTCGTCGGCACCGGCCTGGCGCAGCACCGTAGGCAGCGAGCCGCGGCCTTGCACGGTGCGGATGTCCAGGCGGTCGCCCAGGTCGCGCAGGCGGTCGCCGTCGGTGTCGACCACGGTGATGTCGTTGGCTTCGCTGGCCAGGTGCTCTGCCAGCGTGCCGCCCACCTGCCCTGCGCCGAGGATGATGATCTTCATCCGCTACTCCTAGTCCTTGTGCTTATCCGCGCGAGGCGGCGATCTTGATCAGCTTGGCATAGTAGAAGCCGTCGTGGCCGCCCTCCTGGGCCAGCAGCTGGCGGCCGTGGGGCTGGCGCAGGCCGGCCTCGAGTGCCAGGTCCAGCTCGCGGGCACCGGGGGTGCGGGCGAGGAAGGCCTCGATCACTTCGGTGTTTTCGGTCGGCAGGCTCGAACAGGTGGCGTAGACCAGCATGCCGCCGACTTCGAGGGTCGGCCACAGGGCATCGAGCAGCTCGCCTTGCAGCGCGGCCAGGGCCGGGATGTCGTCAGCCTGGCGGGTCAGCTTGATGTCCGGGTGGCGACGGATGACGCCGGTGGCCGAGCAGGGCGCGTCGAGCAGGATGCGCTGGAACGGCTTGCCGTCCCACCAACTGGCGGTGTCGCGGGCATCGCAGGCGATCAGCTGGGCGTCCAGCTGCAGGCGGTCGAGGTTCTCGCGCACCCGCGCCAGGCGCTTGGCTTCCAGGTCGATGGCGACCACTTCGGCCAACCCGGCTTCGGCTTCGAGCAGGTGGCAGGTCTTGCCGCCCGGGGCGCAGCAGGCGTCCAGCACACGCTGGCCGGGCGCCAGTTCCATGAGGTCGGCGGCCAGTTGCGCGGCCTCGTCCTGCACGCTGACCCAGCCCTCGGCAAAGCCTGGCAGGCCGCGCACGTCACAGGCTTCGGCCAGCAGGATGCCATCGCGACTGTATTGGCAAGGGCTGGCGCTGATGCCGGCCTCGGTCAATAGCGCCAGGTAGGCGTCACGGCTGTGGTGGCGGCGGTTGACCCGCAGGATCATCGGCGGATGGGCGTTGTTGGCAGCGCAAATCGCTTCCCACTGCTGCGGCCAGAATGCCTTGAGCGCCTTTTGCAGCCATCGTGGGTGAGCGGTGCGCACCACCGGGTCGCGCTCCATGTCGGCGAGCAGTGCCTCGCCTTCACGCTGGGCGCGGCGCAGCACGGCATTGAGCAAGCCTTTGGCCCACGGCTTCTTGAGCTTGTCGGCGCAACCGACGGTTTCGCCAATGGCGGCGTGGGCCGGAATGCGGGTGTAGAACAGCTGGTACAGGCCGACCAGCAGCAAGGCCTGAACATCGGCATCGGCGGCCTTGAAGGGCTTTTGCAGCAGCTGGGCGGCCAACAGATCCAGGCGCGGCTGCCAGCGGGCGGTACCGAAGGCCAGGTCCTGGACCAGGCCGCGATCACGCTCCTCGACCTTGTCCAGTTGCGCGGGCAACGAGCTGTTGAGCGAGGCCTTGCCGCTGAGCACGGCGGCCAAGGCACGGGCGGCGGCCAGGCGAGGATTCATTGGCCGAATACCTTACCGCTAGCGAACTTCTCGCGGCGGCTGTTGAACAGGTCGCTGAAGGCCAGCGGCTTGCCGCCCGGCAGTTGCAGGCGGGTCAGGCTCAGGGCGCCTTCGCCGCAGGCGACCACCAGGCCATCCTTGCTGGCGGAAAGGATCTCGCCAGGGTTGCCCTTGCCTGTGGACAACTGCGCAGCCAGGACCTTGACGCTCTCGCCGTCCAGGGTGCTGTGGCACACCGGCCACGGGTTGAAAGCGCGGATCAGACGCTCCAGCTCGATGGCTGGGCGTTTCCAGTCGATGCGTGCTTCGTCTTTGTTCAGCTTGTGGGCGTAGGTGGCCAGAGCGTCATCCTGAACCTCACCTTGCAAGCTGCCGTCTGCCAGGCCTGCAATGGCCTGCACCACGGCGCCTGGGCCCATCTGGGCGAGGCGGTCGTGCAGGGTGCCGCCGGTGTCCTCGGCGCTGATCGGGGTCACGACCTTGAGCAGCATGGGGCCGGTGTCCAGGCCGGCCTCCATGCGCATCACGGTCACGCCGCTTTCGGCATCGCCGGCTTCGACTGCCCGCTGGATAGGCGCGGCGCCGCGCCAGCGCGGCAGCAGAGAGGCGTGGCTGTTGATGCAGCCCAGGCGCGGGATATCCAGCACCACCTGAGGCAGGATCAAGCCGTAGGCGACTACCACCATCAGGTCTGGCTTGAGCGCGGCAAGCTCCGCCTGGGCCTCGGCGTTGCGCAGGCTCTGCGGTTGGTACACCGGGATGGCGTTTTCAACGGCCAGCTGCTTGACCGCCGAGGGCATGAGTTTCTGGCCACGGCCAGCCGGACGGTCGGGCTGGGTGTAGACGGCCACCACTTCGTAGGGGCTGTCGAGCAGGGCTTTGAGGTGTTCGGCGGCAAACTCTGGGGTGCCTGCGAAGACGATGCGCATGGAGTTCTCGCTTTGAAAAAGAAAAAGGCTTGCCGAAGCAAGCCTTCTGGAAGGTGGGGATCAGGCTTGCTGGCGGTGCTGCTTTTCCAGCTTCTTCTTGATCCGGTCGCGTTTGAGCTGTGACAGGTAGTCGACGAACAGCTTGCCGTTGAGGTGATCGAACTCGTGTTGCACGCACACTGCCAGCAGGCCTTCGCATTCCAGCTCGAACGGCTTGCCGTCGCGGTCCTGGGCCTTGACCCGTACACGCAGGGGACGGTCGACGTTCTCGTAGAAGCCCGGCACCGACAGGCAGCCTTCCTGGTACTGGCCCATGTCGTGGGTCAGCTCTTCGACGCTGGGGTTGATGAAGACGCGCGGCTCGCTGCGGTCTTCGCTGAGGTCCATGACCACGACCTGCTTGTGCACATTGACCTGGGTGGCGGCCAGGCCGATGCCAGGGGCTTCGTACATGGTTTCAAACATGTCGTCGATCAGCTGACGCAGGGCGTCGTCGAACTCCGTCACCGGTTTGGCGATGGTGCGCAGGCGCGGGTCCGGGAATTCGAGAATGTTCAAGATGGCCATAAGGTCAGGCAGTCACTGTGCGTTCGGTTGAAAACTGAGCACACATAATAAAGGGAATCGGGGCATTCGGCACCTGGCAAAGCTCGGCTAGGGTGTGAAAGGACTGCATCAGGTCCATTCCATGGACAGCTTGTCAAAGTATTATCAACAAAGTTATCCACAGGTTGTGCCACGTGGATGACCCCTTGCCGATCAAGGATGATCCGCCATGAACATGCCTGTTGTGCCCGCCTGTCCACCTGCCGAACTCGAGGCGCGTCTGCGTTTGCATCAGCTGCCCGAGGTGGGCCCGCGACGTTTCCACGCCCTGATCGATGCCTTCGGCGATGCCGCTTCGGCCCTCACAGCTCCCGCCAGCGCTTGGCGTGCGCTGGGCTTGCCGGCGGCCTGTGCCGAGGCCCGTCGCAGCGCCGAAGTTCGTGACGGCGCTGCCGCCGCAATGGCCTGGCTAGAGCGTCCGGGCCAGCATTTGCTGATGTGGGACGCCCCTTCGTATCCCGCGCTGCTTGCTGAGACGGACACAGCCCCGCCGCTGCTCTTCGTGGCCGGCGACCCTACATTGCTCGAGCGGCCGCAGCTGGCCGTCGTCGGCAGTCGCCGCGCAACGCCGCCTGCGCTGGACACCGCCAAGGCATTTTCCCGGTGTCTTGCCCAGGCCGGTTTCACCATCACCAGCGGGTTGGCTCTGGGGGTCGATGGTGCCGCTCATCGGGCGGCATTGCAGGCCGGTGGGCACACCATCGGCGTGCTCGGCACGGGTCTGCAAAAACTTTATCCACAGCGCCATCGCGAGCTGGCCCGGGACATGATCGAAGCTGGCAGTGCGCTGGTGTCGGAGTTTCCCTTGGATGCCAATCCGCATGCCGCGAATTTTCCCCGACGCAACCGGATCATCAGCGGTCTGTCGCTAGGAGTGCTAGTGGTCGAGGCGAGTCTGGCCAGTGGTTCGCTGATCACCGCGCGACTGGCGGCCGAGCAAGGCCGGGAGGTGTACGCCATTCCCGGTTCGATCCACCACCCCGGCTCCAAGGGCTGCCATCAGCTGATCCGCGACGGTGCGTTGCTGGTTGAAAGCGTTGAGCAGATCCTCGACAGCCTCAAAGGCTGGCAAAACCTGCCTCCAGCACCTGTGGAACACTCGGACCACCCATTGCTCGCCCTGCTGCATGCCGCGCCCCAGACCAGCGAAGCCCTGGCCCACAGCAGCGGGCAGCCCCTGGCCCAGGTGCTGGCCAGCCTCACGGAACTGGAGCTGGGTGGGCGGGTGAGCAACGAAGCTGGGCGTTGGTTTGCCCGAAACAGCTAACTAAGTACACTGCGCATCAGGCTTAAATGCGGAGAGACAAAATGGTGAGCAGTTGGCGTGTGCAACAAGCCGCACGTGAGATTCGGGCAGGTGCGGTCATCGCCTATCCGACAGAAGCGGTCTGGGGCTTGGGCTGCGACCCATGGAACGAGGACGCGGTGTATCGCCTGCTGGCGCTCAAGTCGCGGCCTGTGGATAAAGGGCTGATTCTGGTCGCTGACAACATTCGACAGTTCGATTTCCTGTTCGAGGATTTTCCACAGGACTGGATCGACCGCATGGGCAGTACTTGGCCTGGGCCGAACACCTGGCTGGTACCGCACCAGGACCTGTTGCCTGAATGGGTGACCGGGATGCACGACACCGTAGCCCTGCGGGTCAGCGATCACCCCTTGGTGCGCGAGCTGTGCGCGCTGGTCGGGCCGCTGATTTCCACCTCGTGCAACCCAGGCGGGCGCCCGGCGGCCAAGAGCCGGTTGCGGGTGGAGCAGTATTTCCATGGCCAATTGGACCTGGTGCTCGGCGGAGCGCTGGGTGGGCGAAAGAATCCGAGCGTGATTCGCGACCTGGTGACAGGCGAGGTCGTTCGGGCCGGCTGACCCAGGGAGGGCCCGGCGATGGATCGCCACGCGGCCCTTAGGTATTGCAGGACTTTTCTGATTTCCTCCGCCCGGCTGTCCAGCTGGAATTTAGGGAAATACCCTACCTATCCGTCAGCTGCCGTCACCTTCCGGCAGGGAACCCATGCCTCTAGGCTCCAGACCGTCGCCAAATAACTTGGTGATCGGGTGTGGTAACCCGGCAGTCTAGGTTCTCCGTGGCAGTCCATGGCGGCTGTGCGCGGGAGGCTTTCGAGCCTGCCGGATTGGGAACCGCCGGTTTACCACCCTGCGTACAGCTGCCACCTAATTCGTGTGGTAACGGATTGAGTGCTGGCGCCAACAGGTAGGTTCCCATGAAAAAGCTTGTCCCTGATCCACCTCTACCCAACACCACATCTCGCCCTTTCGGCCGCTGCGACGCCGGTCATCCTCCCCTCTTCTCCACAAACCGTGACATCTCTGCCCACGACGCCCTCGTCCACGTAGCGCTTTACCTGCGCTGCGCCTACGAGACTGGCCTGCAGGCACTCGAACACCTGCACGAGTCAGGCCGCGGCATGTACTGGTCGAACCTGCACGCGATTGAAATGGCAGAGGGCTTGGTGGAGGCGATGCTCGATGGCATCGAGTCGGCGCCGGCAACCATCAGGACCGCCGGCTAAGCGGTGGGCGCTGTGGGAGCGGGTAAAACCGCTCCCCACCGGTGGCGTTCTGAATCAACCCACCGCGTAACGGCCTCGGATCAGGGCAGCAGCACAGTCGAGCCAACGGTTCTGCGTGCCGACAGCTCCGTCTGGGCCTTGGCCGCTTCGCTCAGCGGATACCGCTGCTGGATATCCACAACCAACTTGCCGCTGCTGATCATGCCGAACAAGTCGTCGGCCATGGCCTGGGTGTTCTCGGCATTGTTGGCGTAGCTACCCAAGGTCGGGCGGGTCACGTACAGCGAGCCCTTCTGCGAGAGGATCCCAAGGTTCACCCCGGTCACTGCGCCCGACGCGTTGCCGAAACTCACCATCAAGCCGCGTGGACGCAGGCAGTCCAGCGAAGTGAGCCAGGTGTCGGCGCCCACACCGTCATAGACCACCGCGCACTTCTGGCCGTCGGTCAGCTCCAGCACGTGCTTGGCCACGTCCTCATGGCTGTAATCGATGGTCGCCCAGGCGCCCAGAGCCTTGGCGCGTTCGGCTTTTTCGGCGGAACTGACCGTGCCGATCAGCTTGGCACCCAGGGCTTTCGCCCACTGGCAGGCCAATGAGCCCACGCCACCGGCAGCAGCATGGAACAGGATGAAATCGCCCGGTTGCACGGCGTAGGTCTGCTTGAGCAGGTATTGGGTGGTCAGGCCCTTGAGCATCACTGCGGCGGCTTGTTCGAAGCTGATGGCCTCCGGCAACATGACCACGTTGGCCTCTGGCAGGGTGTGCACCTCGCTATAGGCGCCCAGCGGCCCGCCGGCATAAGCCACGCGATCGCCCACTTTCAGCCGGCTGACGCCTTCGCCGACCGCGTCGATCACGCCGGCAGCTTCGGTGCCCAGGCCTGAGGGCAGCGCGGGCGGCGCGTACAGGCCGCTGCGAAAATAGGTGTCGATGAAGTTCAGCCCGATCGCGTGGTTGCGCACGCGGACCTGTTGCGGGCCCGGAGGAGCGGGTTCGAACTCGACCAGCTGCAGGACTTCCGGGCCGCCGTGCTGGTTGAACTGGATACGCTTGGCCATCTCACACTCCGTTGTCTGGGAATCGGGAAGACCTTCTATCGGACGCCTTTGCTTGATCGCCGTCAACTGCGGCGTAGCTTGCGCCGATGGTATGCTAGCCGGCACATTTTTCCGCTCCTTCCAGGTGACCCGATGACCAGCCGCACCGAGGCCGTGAAAGCCTACCTGCTCGACCTGCAAGACCGCATCTGCTCTGCCCTCGAAAACGAAGACGGCGGCGCCCGCTTCGTCGAGGATGCCTGGGTGCGCGAAGCCGGGGGCGGTGGCCGCACGCGGGTGATCGGTGAAGGCAAGGTGATCGAAAAGGGTGGTGTTAACTTCTCCCACGTGTTCGGTGCCGGCCTGCCGCCATCGGCCAGTGCGCATCGCCCGGAACTGGCGGGCCGTGGCTTCGAGGCGTTGGGCGTGTCGCTGGTGATCCACCCGCACAACCCACATGTGCCTACCTCCCACGCCAACGTTCGGTTCTTCATCGCCGAGAAGGAAGGCGAGGAGCCGGTGTGGTGGTTCGGCGGTGGTTTCGACCTGACGCCTTACTACGGCAACGAAGAAGACTGCATCCACTGGCACCGGGTCGCCGAGCAGGCCTGCGCGCCGTTCGGCGCCGATGTGTACCCGCGCTACAAGGCCTGGTGCGACCGGTACTTCCACCTCAAGCACCGGGGCGAGCCACGGGGCATTGGCGGGCTGTTCTTCGATGACCTGAACGAGTGGGACTTCGACACCTGCTTCGCCTTCCTGCGCGCCATCGGCGATGCCTACATCGAGGCCTACCTGCCGATCGTCCAGCGCCGCAAGGCCACGCCGTACACCCCCGCACAGCGCGAGTTCCAAGAGTTCCGCCGGGGGCGTTATGTGGAATTCAACCTGGTCTACGACCGCGGCACCTTGTTCGGCCTGCAATCGGGCGGTCGCACCGAGTCGATTCTCATGTCGCTGCCGCCGCAGGTCCGCTGGGGCTATGACTGGAAACCCGAGCCGGGCAGCGAGGAAGCGCGCCTGACCGAGTACTTCCTGCAGGACCGTGACTGGCTCAATCAGTAAGCCTGTGGATAACGAGGAGTTCCCATGGACCAATACGTCGTTTTCGGTAACCCCATCGGCCACAGCAAGTCGCCGTTGATCCACCGCCTGTTCGCCGACCAGACCGGCCAGGACTTGGAATACAGCACACTGCTGGCCCCGCTGGATGATTTCAGCGATTGCGCCCGCGGCTTCTTCAAGCAAGGCGCGGGGGCCAACGTCACCGTGCCGTTCAAGGAAGAAGCCTTCCGCCTGTGCGACAGCCTCACGCCAAGGGCCCAGCGTGCAGGTGCCGTGAACACCTTGAGCAAACTGGCCGACGGCACGCTGCAGGGCGACAACACCGATGGCGCCGGCCTGGTGCGGGACCTGACGGTCAATGCCGGCGTGGAGCTTGCCGGCAAGCGCATCCTGATTCTTGGTGCCGGTGGTGCGGTGCGCGGCGTGTTGCAGCCAATTTTGGCGCATCACCCGCAGTCGCTGGTGATCGCCAACCGCACGGTGGAAAAAGCCGAGCAACTGGCCCGGGAGTTCGATGACCTGGGGCCGGTGGTGGCCAGTGGTTTTGCCTGGTTGCAGGAGCCGGTGGACCTGATCATCAATGCCACCTCGGCGAGCCTGGCGGGTGAGTTGCCGCCGATTGCCGACAGCTTGGTCGAGCCGGGGCGCACGGTCTGCTACGACATGATGTATGGCAAGGAGCCGACGCCGTTCTGCCAGTGGGCCACCCGGTTGGGCGCGGCCAAGGTGCTCGATGGGCTGGGGATGCTGGCCGAGCAGGCGGCCGAGGCGTTCTTCACCTGGCGTGGGGTGCGGCCGGATACGGCACCTGTGCTGGATGAGCTCCGGCGGCAGTTGGCGCGAGGCTGACAGAGTTGGGCCGCACAGCGGCCCTCATCACTCTTCGAAGCGGATCGGGCACAGCGCGGCGCCTTCAAGCTTTTGCAATTCTTCGATCACCTGCGGCCTGGCACGATGCAAGGTGAGGCTCCCGCCATTACGCTTCAGTCGCCGTGCTTCGCGGTGCAGCATGTCCACCCCTGAGTAGTCGATGAAATTGATCTGCCGAGCGTCGATCACGACCTGCGGCCCTTGGCAGCGTTGCAGGCGTACCTGAAGATAATGAGCGGCGCCGAAGAAGATCGACCCCCCTACCCGCAGCACATCGATCCCCCCTTCCCGGCTCTGTTGCACCCGTGGCCGCGAGGTGCGCTTGAGATAGAAGAACAGCGATGCCAGCACGCCCGCATAGATCGCGGTCTGCAATTCCAGCAGCAAAGTGGCGGCGGCAGTCAACGCCATGACGAGAAACTCCGAGCGGCTGACCCGAAACAGCGAGCGGATGGCCCGGTGATCCACCAACCCCCAACAGATCAGCAGAATGCTGCCGGCCATGGCTGGAATCGGCAGGTGTGCGATCAGCCCGGCGCCGGTGACGGCGAACAGGGCCACCCACAATGCCGAGAACACCCCGGCCAATGGCGAACGGGCGCCTGCGTCGTAGCTCAAGCCTGAGCGGGTGAACGAGCCCGATGACAGATAACCGGAAAACAGCGCGCCGACCATGTTCGACAGGCCCTGGGCACGGATCTCCTGATTGGCGTCGATCAACTGCTCGGAGCGCGCCGACAACGACCGGGCAATCGACAGGCTGGTCACCAGCCCGAGCATGCCCACCGCCACGGCGCTGGGCAGCAGGCGCAGGATCAGTTCCAAATCCAGCCGCGGCAACGGGCTCAAGGGCGGCAACTGGCCAACGAAGGCAGGCACCCTGGGCACGTGACCAAAGACGCTCGGCAGCAGCCAGGCAATGACGCTGACCACCACCAGGCTGATCAACAGGCTGGGCCAGCGTGGGCGCCAGAGCTTGAGCACTACACCGATCAGCAGGGTCGCCAGGCCCAGGGCCAGCGACGGCAGGTCGACCTCGCCGGCATGGTTGAGCAAGTCCTGCAATGTGCGCAGCGCCGTGGCCTGGCTGGGTAGGTCCATGCCCATGAGGTTGGGCAACTGACCGAGGGCGATCACCACCGCAGCGCCCAAGGTGAACCCGAGCACCACGGAGTGGGAGACGAAATTGACCAGCGCGCCGAAACGCAGCATCCCCAGCAATAGCTGGAACACGCCGCCTAGGAAGGTCAGCAGCAGCACCAAGGTGATGTAATCGTCGCTACCAGCCACGGCAAGCGGGCTGATGCTGGCGTAAAGCACGATGGAGATGGCTGCGGTCGGGCCGCAGATCAGGTGCCAGGACGAGCCCCACAGGCAGGCCACCAGCACCGGCACGATGGCGGCGTACAGGCCATATTCGGCGGGCAGGCCGGCGATCAGGGCGTAGGCGATCGATTGCGGCAGCGCGAGGATCGCGCCGCTGAGGCCCACCAGCAGGTCCTGGCGCAGGCTGCGGCCCGATTGACGGGGGAGCCAAGTGAGGAAGGGCAGCAGGTGGCTCAGGTGGGGCATGGGGAGTACAGATTCCTGGAGATTTTTCACCAGCCCTGTGGGCGCGGGTATACCCGTGTCCACAGGGGTTATGTGTCGCTCAGCGGATCAAAGTCTAGCTTTTACAGCCTCTTGGGCATCCCCACCTTCTTTGGTGGTCACCCCGGCCAGCCAAGTGTTCAACGATTCTGGATGCGCCTTCACCCAGGCCTTGGCCGCTTCATCGAAACTCACCTTCTTGTCCACAACCTCGGCCATGATGCTGTTTTCCATCTCCAGACTGAAGCGCAGGTTGCCCAGCAGTTTCGCTGCATTTGGGCAGGCCTGTGGATAACCCTTGCGCACCAGGGTGTACACCTCCCCCTTATCGCCGAACCACTGCTCGCCGCCGGTCAAATAATGCATCTTGAGCTTCACGTTCATCGGGTGCGGTGTCCAGCCGAGGAAGGTGATGAACTGTTTTTTCTGCACCGCACGCTGGACCTGAGCCAGCATCGCCTGTTCGCTGGATTCGACGAGCTTCCACTGCCCCAGGCCGAAGGCGTTCTTGCCGATGATTTCTTTGAGCGACAGGTTGGCCGGTGCCCCGGAGCCGATGCCGTAGAGCTTGTTGCCGAACGCGTCGGCATGTTTTTGCAGGTCAGCGAAGTCTTTCACGCCGGCCTCCCAGACGTAATCCGGCACCGCGAGGGTGAATTGCGTACCTTCAAGGTTGCGCGCCAGACGCTGCACGTCGCCGTTGGCGACGAACTTGTCGTGAAAGCCCTGCTGCGCGGGCATCCAGTTGCCTAGGAAGGCATCCACCTGGCCGTCCTTGAGGCCGCCGAAGATGATCGGTACGGCCAGGTTGTCGATCTTCACCTGGTAGCCGAGGCTCTCCAGGAGCAGGCGGGCCACGGCATTGGTGGAGGCGATGTCGCTCCAGCCGGGGTCGGCCATTTTGACGGTGGTGCATTGGCTATCGCTGTCGGCGTGGGCGGGGATGGCGGTCAGGCCCAGGGCCAGGGCGATCAGGGCGGTGGAGAACTTCTTCATGGCGGTCTCTCTGCTCAATCCAGGGGTGCGGGCTGTGGATAACGTGCCTTGCGCTCGAGGTCGTCGAGATCGATGTGGTTGCGCATGTACTGTTGGCTGGCGTCCACCCAGGGTTGGTGGTCCCAGCTTTTGAGCTTGCCGATGGAAAGCGCCTCTGCCACCAGACGACGACGGCGCTGGCTGGCCAGCACTTGCTGGCGCAGGACGGGAATGTCCCAGCGTTGGCGGGCTTGATCGACAAATGCCTGCAGCAGCGCCTGATGATCCGGGCTGCCGGTGAGGTTCTCCCGCTCGTGCGGGTCGCGGCTCAGGTCATAGAGTAGACATGGGTCGTCCTCGCTGTACACGAACTTGTATGGGCCTCGGCGGATCATCATCAGCGGGCCGACGGTGCCCTCGGCCATGTATTCGCCGATCACCTCGTCATGCCCACCCTGCCCTTGCAGGTGCCCGACCAGGGAGCGGCCATCCAAGTGCAGGGCTGGTTCGACTGCGCCACCAGCCAGCTCCACCAGGGTTGGTAACAGGTCACAGGTGGAGACGTTGGCGCTGATCCGCGCCGGGGCGAAGCGTTTGGGCGCGTGCACCAGAAGTGGCACCCGGGCCGACATCTCGAACCAGTGCATCTTGTACCAGAGCCCGCGCTCGCCAAGCATGTCGCCGTGGTCACCGGAAAACACGATCAGGGTGTCCTCGGCCAGGTCGCATTCCTCCAGGGTCTGCAGGAGCTTGCCGATGTTGTCGTCGATATAGCTGCAGGCGCCGAAATAGGCGCGGCGGGCATCGCGGACCTTGTGCGGCGGCAGGGGTTTGTCCCACAGGTCATAGACCTTGAGCAGGCGTTGGGAGTGCGGGTCCTGCTCGTCTTGGGCAATGGTTGCAAGCGGCATGGGGATATCCACACCGTCGTACAGATCCCAGTAGTGCTTGGGAATCGTGTAGGGATCATGGGGGTGCGTCATGGAGACGGTCAGGCAGAACGGCCGGCCGTCGCCCTCGCGAACATGGTCGTAGAGATACTGGCGGGCCTTGAACACCACCTCTTCATCGAAATCCAGTTGGTTGGTGCGCACGCAGGGCCCGGCCTGCAGTACCGAGGACATGTTGTGGTACCAGCTCGGGCGCAGGTCGGGTGCGTCCCAGTTCACGGCCCAACCGTAGTCGGCCGGGTAGATGTCGCTGGTCAGTCGTTCTTCGTAGCCGTGCAGTTGGTCTGGCCCACAGAAATGCATCTTGCCAGAGAGCGCGGTGCGATAGCCCAGGCGACGCAGGTAATGAGCATAAGTGGGCACGTCGGCTGGGAAATCCGCAGCGTTGTCGTAGGCACCAATGCGGCTGGGCAGTTGCCCGCTGACCAGGGTGAAGCGCGAGGGTGCGCACAGCGGGCTGTTGCAGTACGCAGCGTCGAACACTACCGCCTGTTCGGCCAGGCGGCTCAAGTGCGGCATCTTGATGGGGGATGAGCTGTAGATGGGCAGCAAGGGCGCGGCCATCTGGTCGGCCATGATGAACAGGATGTTGGGTCGCTTCATGGGGGCCTTCCATCGTTGGAGGTTATGGGAACCGCTTGAGATCGAGGATGCGACTGTGGATAACATGGGTAAAGCCCATGCCGGGCAATGAGTGGGATTAGCTACGCTTATGTTTGAGCACCTCGCTGACGTTTCTCTGGATACCTTGCGGGTCTTCGAGGCTGCCGCCCGGTTGCGAGGCTTTACCGCTGCGGCATTGGAGTTGGGCACTACGCAGCCGGCGGTGAGCCAGCAGGTCAAGCGCCTTGAGGCCCAGTTGGGCACGCGCCTGTTCGACCGGATCTACCGGGGAATTGAGTTGACCGAGACCGGCCAGGCGCTGTTCGAGCAGATTCACCAAGCGTTGCTGGCGATGGACGACGGCATCGCCCAGGCCAGTGGGCGCGGCCAGCGCGAAGTGTTGCAGGTGGCCACCGACTTCGCCTTTGCGGCCTTTTGGCTGATGCCACGGTTGCCGCGCTTCCATGAGGCTTATCCACAGGTGGACGTCAGCCTGGTGACCGGTGAGCGTAGTCAGGCCATGCTGCGTCCGGACATCGACGTGGCGGTGCTGTTTGGCGATGGCCGTTTTCACCAGGGCGAGAGCCGCTGGCTGTTCGACGAAGAGGTCTTCCCTGTCTGCAGCCCCAACCTGATGCGTGGCAAACCCGCGTCAGCCGAGGCTTTGCAACGATTACCCCTGCTTCATCTGCGCGGTGAACAGGCCAGTCGCTGGTTCGATTGGACGGGGGTCTTTCGAGGGTTCGGTCTGCACAGTCCACCCCCGCCTGGGCAGATGCGTTTCGACAATTACACGCTGTTGATCCAGGCGGCGATTGCCGGCCAAGGTGTGGCGATCGGTTGGCGACATTTGGTGGATGGGCTGGTGGACCAAGGGCTATTGTGCCGGCCGCTCGAAGGCAGTTTGCGCTCGACGCGCGGGTATTACGTGGTATTGCCGCCGCGCAAGCGGCGTGGGGCGTTGATCCAGCGGTTCGTGGATTGGCTGGAGCAGGAGCGAGGGCTGTGATGCCACGGGCGCTGCTTTGCGGCCCAGCGCAGGCAGCCCCGCGTTCTAGAGCACGAAGTTCACGTGCTCGCCCTGATGCAGATTCAACTCGAGGGCATCGACCATCCCTGCCGCAATCCGCGCCAATCGCTGCAAAGGCCCGGCCAGTCCGGGCTCCAGGGTTCCATCGAGGTTGCGGAAATGCTCGATGCCCAGGCCTGGCATCTCTTCAGGGGCGTTGATCAGCGTCCAGCGCAGCGCGCTGCGTTGTAGTTGATCGACGATCTGGTCTGCGCACGCCCGTTGCGCTTCGCTGTGCCCGGCCGGCTTGTCCAGCACATCGAAATCGCCCACCAGCAACAGCCGGCGTATAGTCGTACGCGAAAGGCCTGCCACCAGGGCTTCGGCCATTTGCCGTTGCGCAGGCAGATCGTCTGGCGCCAGCGCTGAAAGCAAGGCGATCACCGCCGAGCCTCCGGCCACGCTCTGTTCGGCCTGGTGCTTGTCACCTAGCGCGCCTCGCTTGAAGTGCAGCCCAGGACGCGGTGCGTGACGGTTAAGGTCATCGACCACCGCGGTGACCTCGTGCTGGCGCGACAGCAGCTCGACGATCAATGCACTGCCCAGGCTGCTTTCGGCACCGAACAGAACCAGTTTGAACACTGGAGTCTCGGCATTTTTCACAGGATCGCTCCCCTTCGCTGGCCAGTGATCCTTTGACCTCATTTGGGAGTAATCGTGCAAAGGATCAAGGGTTATCACGCCCACGTGTATTACGACGCAGCGACGATGGAGCAGGCCCGGGCGCTGTGCGAGGAAGCGGCGCGGCTGTTTCCCGTGACTATGGGGCGCATGCACCAGAAGCCGGTCGGGCCGCATCCGGACTGGAGCTGCCAGCTGGCCTTCGGGCCGGAAGTGGTGGGCGTGGTGTTGCCGTGGTTGGCGCTGTATCGCAAGGGGTTGGTGGTGTTCCTGCATCCGCTGACGGGGGATGAGCTGGCGGATCACCGGGATCATGCGATCTGGATGGGGGCCGTGCGGCCACTGGACTTGTCGATATTCGAATGAAAGGGCCGCTTTGCGGCCCATCGCAGGCTATCGCCAGCCCCCGCGAGCGGTGACTCCCGCGGGGCTGGCGCTGCGCTCGCTAGGTTACAGGCGGGCGCCGCGTACGCCTTCAGCCAGTGCCGAGCACAGGCTCAGCACATCAGCCACTGCCTGGTCGGCACTCTTGGCTTGGGCGATCTTGTCGACCAGCGCCGAACCGACCACCACGCCTTCGGACAGCTTGGCGATCGCCGCTGCCTGCTCCGGTGTGCGGATGCCGAAACCCACGCTGATGGGCAGGTCGGTGTGGCGGCGCAGGCGAGCGATGGCCTGCTGCACGTGCTCGGTGGTGGCCGAGCCCGCACCGGTCACGCCGGCCACCGAGACGTAGT
Organism: Pseudomonas sp. HTZ2; assembly: GCF_033173945.1. NCBI lineage: Bacteria > Pseudomonadati > Pseudomonadota > Gammaproteobacteria > Pseudomonadales > Pseudomonadaceae > Pseudomonas > Pseudomonas sp. HTZ2. Next base: position 503,324 of record NZ_CP137332.1, read on the forward strand.
AGACGAACCCGGAGCTGCGCTCCAGCACCCGCGGCAGGCGGGCGTCATCGGTGGTCGGGGTGGTCAGGCGGATGAAGTCGATGCCTGCGGCCTGGGCCGGGGTGGCCAGCTCGGCGTCGTGCTCAGGCGGCAGGTCGACGATGATCAGGCCATCGACGCCGGCGTCCTTGGCCTCTGCCACGAAGCGCTCCACGCCAAAGCGATGGATCGGGTTGTAGTAGCCCATCAGCACGATTGGCGTGGTCTGGTTGCCGACGCGGAACTCGCGGACCATCTGCAAGGTTTTCGCCAGGGTCTGACCGGCATCCAGGGCGCGCAAGGTCGCCAGCTGGATGGCCACGCCATCGGCCATCGGGTCGGTGAACGGCATGCCCAGCTCGATCACGTCGGCGCCTGCTTCGGGCAGGCCCTTGAGGATGGCCAGGGAAGCGTCATAGCCAGGGTCGCCGGCAGTGATGAAGGTGACCAGCGCAGAGCGGCCTTGGGCCTTCAGCTCGGCGAAGCGGTGTTCAAGACGGCTCATGGCTGTTTCTCCTGGGCGGCCATATGGTTCATCACGGTTTGCATGTCCTTGTCGCCACGTCCGGACAGGCACACGACCATCAGGTGGTCCTTGGGCAGGTTCGGTGCGCGCTTGATCGCTTCGGCCAGAGCATGGGAGCTCTCCAGGGCCGGAATGATGCCTTCCAGGCGGCAGCAGGTGTGGAAGGCGTCGAGGGCTTCATCGTCGGTGATGCTGACGTACTCGACACGTTTCACTTCGTGCAGGTAGGCGTGTTCAGGGCCGATCCCCGGGTAGTCCAGGCCGGCGGAGATCGAGTGGGCATCGGTGATCTGGCCATCCGCGTCCTGCAGCAGGTACGTGCGGTTGCCATGCAGCACGCCCGGGACGCCGCCGTTGAGGCTGGCGGCGTGCTTGTCGGTGTTCACGCCGTGGCCACCGGCTTCGACGCCGATGATTTGCACGCTGGCATCATCGAGGAAGTCGTGGAACAGGCCCATGGCGTTGGAGCCACCGCCGACGCACGCAATCAGGCTATCAGGCAGGCGGCCTTCCTTCTCATGCAACTGGGCGCGGGTTTCCTTGCCGATGATCGATTGGAAATCGCGGACCATCGCCGGGTACGGGTGAGGACCTGCCACGGTGCCGATCAGGTAGAAGGTGTCGTCGACGTTGGTGACCCAGTCGCGCAGGGCCTCGTTCATGGCGTCCTTGAGGGTGCCGGTGCCGGCGGTGACCGGGACGATCTCGGCGCCCAGCAGCTTCATGCGGAACACGTTGGCTTGCTGGCGCTCGATGTCGGTGGCGCCCATGTAGATCACGCAGGGCAGGCCGAAGCGTGCGGCCACGGTGGCGGTGGCGACGCCGTGCATGCCGGCGCCGGTCTCGGCGATCAGGCGTTTCTTGCCCATGCGTTTGGCCAGCAGCACTTGGCCAATGCAGTTGTTCACCTTGTGCGCGCCGGTGTGGTTGAGTTCTTCACGCTTGAAGAAGATTTTCGCGCCGCCGCAGTGTTCGGTCAGGCGCTCAGCGAAGTACAGCGGGTTGGGACGGCCGATGTAGTCGCGCTGGAAGTAGGCCAGTTCCTCGAGGAACTTCGGATCGGCCTTGGCCGCTTCGTATTCGCGGGCCAGGTCCAGGACCAGCGGCACCAGGGTTTCGGCCACGTAGCGGCCGCCGAACGAGCCGAACAGGCCGTTGGCGTCGGGGCCGGCGCGGTATTGGGTCTGGGTCATGGGGCGCTCCATAGGCGATGTGATCAGTGAAATCGTGTGGGCCTGTGCGCAGCTGAACCCGCGAACAGGCCTTTCTCGTCGATGGGCCTACTCTAACCACGACATGGCTGGCTGAAAACCGATAAGATTGCGATAACTTGTCAGAAAATCTCACATATAAAATGCGCCAGGATCTCCCCCCTCTCAATGCCTTGCGGGCCTTCGAGGCCACTGCCCGGCTCAACAGCGTCAGCCAGGCTGCCGAGCAGCTACACGTGACCCACGGCGCCGTCAGCCGACAGATAAAGGTACTCGAGGAGCATCTGGGTGTGGCCTTGTTCGTCAAGGATGGGCGCGGCATCAAACTCACAGATTCCGGGTCACGCCTGCGCGATGCGAGCTTCGATGCCTTCGATCGGCTGCGCACGGTCTGCGCGGAGCTCAGCCGTGATGTCAGCGAGGCGCCGTTCGTGCTGGGGTGTTCTGGCAGTCTGCTGGCGCGCTGGTTCATCCCGCGTTTGGGACGGCTTAAGGCTGACTTGCCGGAGCTGCGGCTGCATTTGTCCGCCGGTGAAGGCGACCTGGACCCCCGGCGCCCCGGACTGGATGCCTTGCTGGTGTATGCCGAGCCGCCGTGGCCTGCGGACATGCAGGTTCATGTGTTGGCCCAGGAGCGCATCGGGCCGGTGGTGAGCCCGCATTTCGCGGGTTTCGAGCGCTTGCGCAGCGCGCCGGCCAAGGCGTTGCTCGAAGAAGCCCTACTGGATACCACCTCGCGCCCACAGGCCTGGCCGACCTGGGCCGAGCAGCAAGGGCTTGACCCGGCCGCGTTGAGGTTCGGCCAAGCCTTCGAGCATTTGTATTACCTGCTGGAGGCCGCAGTGGCCGGTCTGGGGGTGGCCATCGCTCCGCAACCGCTGGTGGCGGATGACCTACGGGCCGGGCGGCTGAGCGCACCTTGGGGCTTCTCGCCTACCCGCGCAGCCTTGGCGCTATGGGTGCCGCGACGCGCCGCGGACGGGCGCGCCGAGCAGTTGGCGCAGTGGCTGCGCAACGAGCTGGACCTTCAAACGACTTAGTTGCGCTTGCACATCAGCCAGGCGGCCAGCAGGCCGAGGGCACCGATGGCGACGCCTGCGGTGGTCCAGGGATGTTCCTGGGCGTAATCGCGGGTGGCGATGCCGGTCTGGCGGGTGCGGGCTTTGACTTCTTCGTAGGCTTCGCCCATCAGTGTTCGCGACTGCCTGAGCGCGTTCTCGGCGTTGCTGCGGATCGCTTTCATGGATTTCTGCGACTCTTCCGAGGCGTCGTGCTTGAGGTGTTCGAGGGTCTTGAGCAGGCTTTCGATCTCCGCCTCCATGCTTTCCAGCGACGCTTTACGCAGCGAGTTGTAGGCCATGATGACTCTCCTTCGCGTGGGTTGGGTTGTAAGGGTTGCGACTGTGCAGCGAAGCGAAAGTGCGATCGAACTTTCGTTTGCCATGCAAGTTCGCAGGTAAAGCGGGCCTGCGCTGCTAGGCTCAAATCTCACACGCCAACAAGGAGAGCGCTCATGTCCGATCATCGCACCTACAAGAAGATCGAGCTGGTCGGGTCCTCGCCCACCAGCATCGAGGACGCGATCAACAATGCCCTGGCTGAAGCCGGCAAGAGCATCAAGCATTTGGAGTGGTTCGAAGTCGTCGATACCCGTGGCCATATCCGCGATAACCAGGTCGCGCACTTCCAGGTCACGCTGAAGGTCGGTTTCCGCATCGCCAACAGCTGAAACAGGCCCAGGCTGGCTTCGCCCGGCCAGATGGGGTAAAGGTTGCAGGGTGCCATTTCGATAATGGCACCCTGTCCTTTTTTGATCTGAACAAGGAAAGCGATCGATGAAGAAACTGATTCTGGCGGTGGGTTTGATGGCGCTGGCAGGCGGGGCATTTGCGGCTGGGAAGCCGTGCGAAGAGCTCAAGGCCGAGATTGCGGCGAAGCTGGATGCCAAGGGCGTGAAAGACTACACGCTGGAGATCGTGAACAAGGGCGAGCCGGCGGGCAAAGTGGTCGGTACCTGCGAAGGCGGTACCAAGGAAATCGTCTATCGACGGGGTTGAGTGAATGAACGCTTCGCGGGTGAACCCGCTACCACGTGCTCTGCGTTGAGGCCTGTGGAAGCGGGTTCACCCGCGAAAAGCACTACTCGGTCTTGAGCGCCTGGGCCAGCAGCTCGTAAGAGCGCAACCGATCCGCATGCTCATACAGGTCGCAGGTGAAGATCAGCTCATCGGCACCGGTCTGCTCCAACAGCACTTCCACCTTGGCCCGCACCTTCTGCGGGCTGCCGATCATCGCCAAGCCCAGGAAACTGCCCACCGCATCGCGTTCGTGGGGCAGCCACAAGCCGTCCATGCTCGGCACCGGTGGTCGCTGCATCAGGCTTTGGCCACGGATCAGCGCGAGGATGCGCTGGTACACGGAGGTGGCCAGATACTCGGCCTGTTCATCGGTGTCGGCCACGACCATCGGCACGCCCAGCATCACGTAGGGCTTGTCGAGCACGGTCGAGGGCTTGAAGTGGTCGCGGTAGATGCGGATCGCCTCATGCATGTAGCGTGGGGCGAAGTGCGAGGCGAAGGCGTAGGGCAGCCCGCGCATGCCGGCCAGCTGGGCGCTGAACAGACTGGAGCCCAACAGCCAGATCGGCACGTCGGTGTCATGGCCGGGCACGGCGATGACCTTCTGGTCCGGCGTGCGAGGGCCCAGATAGCGCGATAGCTCTTCGACATCATCCGGGAAATCATCGGCGCTGCCGGAGCGTTCGCGGCGCAGTGCGCGGGCGGTCATCTGGTCGGAGCCTGGCGCACGGCCAAGGCCCAGGTCGATACGGCCGGGATACAGGCTGGCCAAGGTGCCGAACTGCTCGGCGATGACCAGTGGCGCGTGGTTGGGCAGCATCACGCCGCCAGAGCCGATGCGGATGCTCGAGGTACCGCCGGCCAAGTAGCCGATCAGCACCGCCGTGGCGGAGCTTGCGATGCCATCCATGTTGTGGTGTTCGGCCACCCAGAAGCGGTTGTAGCCCCAGCGTTCGACGTGCTGCGCCAGATCCAGCGAGTTGCGCAGGGACTGGGCCGGGCCGCCGTCGGCGCGCACCGGTACCAGGTCGAGGGTAGAAATCTTCAGGTCACGCAGGTGCGTCATTGGAGCCTCCGCTGAAATTTGGCCAAGGGGCCTTGAAGACTCTGTATGGGCAGTTTCCGGGGTTTCAATGTTGAGCGTCGGATTGTTCTGAACTTGCATAGGGTGCCGTCCTCAGAACCCATAGGTACTCATCCTATGACCAGGAGGCAGCATGAAAAAGACAGCATCGGCGATCTGGCAAGGCGGGCTCAAGGACGGCAAGGGCTCGCTGTCCACCGAGAGTGGGGCGCTCAAGCAGAATCCCTATGGCTTCAACACCCGCTTCGAAGGCTCGCCCGGGACCAACCCGGAGGAGCTGATTGGTGCGGCGCATGCGGGGTGTTTCTCGATGGCCCTGTCGATGATGCTGGGCGAGGCCGGCTTGACCGCAGAACGCATCGACACCATTGCCGAAGTGAGCCTGGACAAGCAGCCGGACGGTTTCGCCATCACCGCCGTGCACCTGATCCTCAAGGCCAAGGTTCCTGGCGCCAGCGAGGCGCAGTTTCAGGAAATCGCCAACAAGGCCAAGGCCGGCTGTCCGGTATCGAAGGTACTGAACGCCACGATCAGCCTGGACGCGAGGTTGGTTGCCTAGGCGCAACAGGGGCGGTTTCCTGTAGTCTAACCAGCGTTGGCAGCTGGTCTGCCTCTTCAGGAGCCGTCCCATGATCCGCGTTGCAACCGCCGTGCTGGTTTCCCTGCTGGCCACGACCGCCCTGGCCGCGCCCAAGCCGTGCGAAGAACTCAAGGCCGAAATCGAAGCGAAGATCCAGGCCGCGGGCGTGACGTCCTACACTTTGGAAATCGTGCCCAATAGCGAGGTCCGCGACCAGAACATGATCGTCGGCAGCTGTGATGGCGGGACCAAGAAAATCATCTACCAGAAAAACGATCGGTAGAAAGGGCCCGCGCTTGCGGGTCACGGAATGCAGAAAACGTTGCTGGGCTCGTCCACCACCACCGTGCGTTTGGCATCGTACAGCAGCACCTGCGGCTGCATTACCGGCGCTCGGGCTTCCAGACGATAGCGTTCACCGGCCTTGAAGTCGTCGTAGCGCACGGTCAGGTAGCAGGTGCGTTCGGTTGGATCGGTCGAGAAGCCGCCTGCGTACACCTCGTAGTCGAAGCGCACCACCAACTCGTGCCTGCCAGGTGTGACCTGGAAGTAGCGGCCATCATCGAGCCGTTTGCCGTCCAGGCGGTCGGCCATGATGGTCCTGCCGGGGGTGATGGTGTAGAGATCGACCCAGGCCTGCTTGGGGTCGACGGGCGGCAAGGGGCTGGCGCAGGCCCCCAGCGCACTGAGGGCGATCAGCATCATGGGCTGGCGCATGGCGAAACTCCCGCTTGCGATTCACAAGCTATAAGCATAGCGCCGACAGGCCCGCACTGTCGCGAAAGTCGTGGTCTTTCAGGTGCGCTGGCAGCCTGCTGGCAAGCCTTGGCTGACGAGTTTTCGCTGCTGGTCGTACAGCTTGATCCAGGGGCGGAAACCGATGCTGCCGGCTTGCAGTTGGTAACGCTGGCCGGCACTGAAATCCTTGAAGGTCAGATTGAGCTGACAGTCACGCCACAAGGGTTCGTCGACCGGGCCGATGTTGCTCGGCTCCACGGCGAACTGGTAGCGCACAGTGAGCTCATGGTTGCCAGGCTGGACTTCGAAATAACGGGTGTCGGCCCAGTCGCGTTCGTCCACCTGCACTGCGTGCAGTGACGTGTTGTCGAAAGGCGCGAGATCGACCCAGGCCTGATTAGGGTCTGGCGCCGGCAACGTGGAGCATCCGGACAGCAGCACGAGCGTGCCGGCGATGACAATCATTGAACGCATGGCGAAACGCCCCCCTGGCGAGATAGTCTTGGACCGCACTGGCCGTGAGCGAGATAGACAGCCTTGATGTTCCGACTTTTTCTTTTACAGCGCTCAAGCCCTGGGCCTCTCGACCGCGTTTTCACCCGTTTGGTTCCCGTCCTTGCAGCCCTCCTGCTGAACGGTTGCAGCAGCCTTGGCTATTACGGACAACTGGCCGAAGGGCAATGGCAGTTGCTGCGCGCACGCCAGCCGGTGCAGCGCCTGCTTGATGACCCCACCACTCCTGCTCCCTTGCGCCAGCGACTGGCGCAGGCCGAGCTGGCCCGGTCGTTCGCCAGCGAGCACCTGAAACTGCCGGACAACCGCAGTTACCGCGTCTACGCCGATCTGGGCCGACCCTATGTGGTCTGGAACGTGTTCGCCACGCCGGAGCTTTCGTTGCAGCCGGTGACCCATTGCTTCCCGATCGCCGGTTGTGTCGCCTACCGCGGCTACTACCGACAAGGCGCGGCCCGGGGGGCGGCGGCACTGATGCGCCAGCAAGGACTGGACACCTATGTGGGGGGCGTCGAAGCGTATTCGACCCTGGGCTGGTTCGACGATCCGATTCTCTCCTCGATGGTCGGCTGGGGCGACGAGCGTCTGGCCGCGGTGATCTTCCACGAGCTGGCGCACCAGCGTTTCTATGTGCAGGACGACACAGAGTTCAACGAGTCTTTTGCCTCGTTCGTCGAGCAGGAAGGATCGCGGCAATGGCGCGCAGCCCGTGGGCTTGCAGCGATTCGGGAGGATTCGCTGCGCCAGCGCGAGCAGTTCATCCAACTGGTGCTGGACAGTCGAGCGCGGCTCGAGGCGATCTACGCAAGCCCACGCAACGAGCCAGCCAAGCGGGCGGCCAAGCAGGCGGAGTTCGCACGGCTGCGCCAGGCCTATCGGCAGGTGCGCGATGAGCAGTGGCAAGGGGACAAACGCTATGACGCCTGGATGTATGGGCCGATGAACAACGCCAAGCTGTTGCCGTTCGGGCTGTATGACCAGTGGGTGCCGGCGTTTGCGGCGTTGTTTAGGCAAGCGGGCGGAGACTGGAGCCGGTTCTACCGGCAGGTCGAGGCGCTGGGGCGGTTGCCGCTCGAAGAGCGCAAGACGCGGTTGGCGCGATTGGCTGCAAGCCGGTGAGTGGGGCCGGCTTGCGCCCTTTGCAGGCTTCTACAAGGGTCACCGCTGCCCTGTAGGAGCCTGCGAACGGGCTGCAACAGCAGCCGCCCCCTGCACTTAATGACCGACGAATGCCTGGTGCATCTGCGCCAGTGTCTCGAAATGAAATGCCGGCGCTTCGGCTGTGAGCTCTTCACGGCTGCCGAAGCCATACCCCACCGCCACCGCCTGCAAGCCGTTGCTGCGCGCACCGATCAGGTCGTGCTTGCGGTCCCCGATCATCAGCGTCTGGGCCGGGTCCAGCCCTTCTTCGTCCAGCAGGTGGCGAATCAGCTCGACCTTGTTGGTGCGGGTGCCATCCAGTTCGCTGCCGTAGATCACCTTGAAGTGGTGGTCGAAGGCAAAGTGCCGGGCGATCTCCCGGGCGAACTCCCAGGGCTTGGAGGTGGCGATGTAAAGCGTGCGGCCTTGGCTGTTGAGGGTTTCGAGCAGTTCTGGCACGCCGTCGAACACCAGGTTCTCGTACAGGCCCGTGACACGGAAGCGCTCACGATAGAAGTTCACCGCCTCCCAGGCTTTGGCTTCGTCGAAGCCATAGAACTGCATGAAGGCTTGCAGTAAAGGTGGGCCGATGAAGTGTTCGAGGCGGGTCCGGTCCGGCTCGTCGATGCCCAGCTTGGCCAGGGCGTACTGGATCGAACGGGTGATGCCCAGGCGTGGGTCGGTCAGGGTGCCGTCGAGGTCGAAGAGAATGTTCTGCTGGTGCATGTACAAAGGGTTCCACTTGAATGCTGCGTGGCGTTGTTCGCGGGTAGACCCGCTCCCACAAGGTCAGTCGTAGGGCTTGTGGCGCGGTTAGTCGCGAAGACGGTCATTCGGGCCGGTCGTAGCCTTCGGCCAGGTGCTGGTCCTTGAGCTTGACGTAATTGGCGGCGCTGTAGGTAAAGAACGCCCGTTCCTTGTCGGTCAGCGGGCGGGCTTGCTTGGCCGGGCTGCCGACGTACAGGTAGCCGCTCTCCAGGCGTTTGCCGGGGGGGACCAGGCTGCCAGCACCGATGATCACTTCGTCCTCTACCACCGCGCCATCCATGATCGTGCAGCCCATGCCGACCAGGATGCGGTTGCCAAGGGTACAGCCATGCAGCATCACTTTGTGACCGATCGTCACATCGTCGCCGATCAGCAGTGGAAAACCGTCAGGGTTGAAGGGGCCGGCGTGGGTAATGTGCAGCACGCTGGCGTCCTGCACGCTGGTGCGTGCGCCGATGCGGATGCGGTGCATGTCGCCGCGAATGACGGTCAGCGGCCAGACCGAGCTGTCCTCGCCGATCTCCACGTCGCCCAGCACCACCGCCGAACGATCGATGAAAACCCTGGGTCCAACTTTCGGAGTGTGTTGTGCAAAGCGTCGGATGGCCATGATAGCGCCCCTCTTGAATGCCGATAGGCGGGCTGCCTGCTGCGGTCGGCGTCGATTGTAATTAAGATGGTCCCGTGTTTCCTCCTGCCAAGGTATCTAAACCGTGAGTGCGAACAACCCGCTTCTGCAGTCCTACGATCTGCCGCCCTTCTCGGCGATCCGTGCCGAACACGTGCTGCCGGCGATCGAGCAGATCCTGGCCGATAACCGAAAAGCCATTGCCCAGATCCTTGAACAGCAAGGCCAGAACCCGACCTGGGCCGGCCTGGTGCTGGCGATGGACGAGCTTAACGACCGCCTGGGCGCCGCCTGGAGCCCGGTCAGCCACCTCAATGCGGTGTGCAACAGCAAGGAACTGCGTGAGGCCTACGAGTCCTGCTTGCCTGCGCTGAGCGCCTATTCCACCGAGCTGGGGCAGAACCGCGCCCTGTTCGAAGCCTATGAAGCCCTGGCCAAGAGCCCCGAAGCCGCGGGCTTTGATGTGGCGCAGAAGACCATCATCGACCACGCCCTGCGGGACTTCCGTCTGTCGGGTATCGACCTGCCGGCCGACAAGCAGCAGCGCTACGCCGAGGTGCAAAGCCGCCTGAGCGAGCTGGGCAGCCGCTTCTCCAACCAATTGCTGGACGCCACCCAGGCCTGGACCAAACACGTCACCGACGAAGCGCAGCTCGCCGGCCTGACCGACTCGGCCAAGGCGCAGATGGCCGCCGCTGCCCAGGCCAAGGGCCTGGACGGTTGGTTGATCACCCTGGAGTTCCCCAGCTACTACGCGGTGATGACCTACGCCAATGACCGCGCCTTGCGCGAAGAACTCTACGCCGCCTACTGCACCCGCGCCTCCGATCAAGGCCCGAACGCCGGCCAGTTCGACAATGGCCCGGTGATGAGCGAAATCCTCGACCTGCGCCAGGAGCTCGCTGAGCTTCTGGGCTACAAGAACTATGCCGAGCTGAGCCTGGCCACCAAGATGGCCGAGTCCAGCGACCAGGTGCTGAGCTTCCTGCGCGATCTGGCCAAACGCAGCAAACCGTTCGCCGCTCAGGATCTGGAGCAGCTCAAGGCCTACGCCGCCGAGCAGGGCTGCCCGGAGCTTTCGAGCTGGGACGCCGGCTATTACGGCGAGAAGCTGCGCGAGCAGCGCTACAGCGTCTCCCAGGAGGCCCTGCGCGCCTACTTCCCGATCGACAGGGTGCTTTCGGGCCTGTTCACCATCGTGCAGCGCCTGTACGGCATCGAGATTGCCGAGCTCAAGGGCTTCGACACCTGGCATCCGGACGTACGCCTGTTCGAGATCAAGGAAAACGGCCAGCACGTGGGCCGCTTCTTCTTCGACCTGTACGCCCGCGCCAACAAGCGTGGCGGTGCCTGGATGGACGGCGCTCGCGACCGTCGCCGTACTGCCGCCGGCAGCCTGCAGAGCCCGGTGGCGAACCTGGTGTGCAACTTTACCCCGGCCGCGCCTGGCAAGCCGGCGCTGTTGACCCACGACGAAGTCACCACCCTGTTCCATGAGTTCGGCCATGGCCTGCACCACCTGCTCACCCGCATCGAGCATGCGGGCGTCTCCGGCATCAATGGTGTGGCCTGGGATGCCGTGGAGCTGCCGAGCCAGTTCATGGAGAACTGGTGCTGGGAGCCTGAAGGCCTGGCGCTGATCTCCGGCCACTACGAGACCGGCGAGCCTCTGCCTCAGGACCTGCTGGACAAGATGCTGGCGGCCAAGAACTTCCAGTCGGGCATGATGATGGTGCGTCAGCTGGAGTTTTCGCTGTTCGACTTCGAACTGCACGCCAACCATGGCGATGGGCGCAGCGTGCTGCAGGTGCTCGAAGGTGTGCGCGACGAGGTGTCGGTGATGCGCCCGCCGGCGTACAACCGCTTCCCGAACAGCTTCGCCCACATCTTCGCGGGTGGTTACGCGGCCGGTTATTACAGCTACAAGTGGGCAGAAGTGCTTTCGGCGGATGCCTTCTCGCGCTTCGAGGAAGAAGGCGTGTTCAATGCCGAGACCGGCCGTGCCTTCCGCGAAGCAATCCTGGCCCGTGGCGGCTCCCGCGAGCCGATGGTGCTGTTCGTCGACTTCCGTGGCCGCGAGCCCTCCATCGATGCGCTGCTGCGCCATAGTGGCCTGACCGAGGATGCGGCGGCATGAGCGAGGTTCCTGTGAGCAAAACCAAGAAGCGCTTCATCGCCGGGGCGGTCTGCCCGGCGTGCAGCGAGCCCGACAAGCTGATGATGTGGAATGAAGACGGTGTGCCGCACCGCGAGTGCGTAGCCTGCGGTTTCACCGACACCCTGAACGAGCAGGGCCTGTCGGTGCCGACCGAGCTGGGCACCCGGGTCAACCACTTGGCGCCCAAGGCCGCGCCGGCCAAGGTGCAGACCGTGCAGTTCTTCCCCAATCCTAAGCTGAAGAAACCGGCCGAATGAGGCCGTCGCACCGCTGGGCCAAGGCCCGGTGGTGCGTGCCTGCCCAGGCAGGTGGTAGTTATGCAGCCACCTGCGCAGGGCCTTGCGTTCCATGCTCGCGTTGATCATCAACCGAGCAGGAACCTCCCATGCAAGCCCGCAATCCCCTACTGAACGACAATCGTGCGCCCATCGATTACGACAGCGTGACGCTCGAGCATGTTAAGTCGGCCCTCGACACCGTGGCCGGAGCCTATGAAACCGGTCTGTCGCAAGTGCTGGAAGGTCAGCAAAAACAGCCCAGCTGGGATGGGTTGGTGTTGGCGATGGACAACGTCATAGCCGATCTGCAGGCGACCGTCTTTGCGACCCTGCCCCTGGCCAACAAAGGTGAGGCCTGGCATACCGCGTTTGGCGAAGGCTATCGTCGAGCGCAGCGCCTGTTCATGGAAAACCGCAGAAACAAGCCCCTGCACGCCCTCTATCAACGCCTGGCCACGGATGAGTCCAGCCTGGATGTCTATGAAAAGGCCACGCTGCGCAGGATCCTTCTGGAGTACCGCTTGGCCGGTGTACATCTGGATGCGCAGCAAAACGCCACGTTGGCGCAGCTGGAAGATGACATTAACGAACAGATCGGGGGCTTCTATCAGACGCCCGATGAAACGAGTGAACGATCGAGTATTCAGATCGAGGATGAGGCGCGCCTGCAAGGGGTGCCCCAGCGCTTGCGCGACCTGATGGCCCGGCAAGCCAAGGATGCCGGCCTGGAGGGCTGGCAGATTCTCTGCAATGAACGCAACGCCAAGGCCATTCTCGAATTCGCCGATGATCGGCGTCTGCGCGAGGCTGTCTATACGGCCTACCACTCCCGGGGTGTTCATTCGGATGAACAGCAAGACAATGGCAACCGCCTGCAGCAGCTGGCGCTTCTGCGGGAGCAGAAAGGGCAACTGATCGGAAACACCAGCTACGCGCAGCTGATCTTGCAGGGCAAGGCCGCAGGCAGCGTCGAGCCTGTTCATCAGTTGCTCCAGACGCTGGCGCAGAAGCTGCGGCCCGCCATGCTCAAAGCGCGCACCGCGCTTCAGGGCCTGGCTGCGCAGCATGATTTGGATGCAGTCCAACCATGGGACGTCCGGTACCTGCGAGCCCGCAAGCAGGCCATGAGCAATGAAGCGCTGCGCGGCTACTTCACGCTGGACAAGGTGGTGCACGCCTTGGTCGATCTGGCCGAGCGGGTCTTCGACCTGACGCTTGCGCCCTGCTCTGTCTCGGCGTGGCATCCCAGCGTGCGCAGCTTCACCGTGCACCAGGAAGGCGTGGAAGTCGGCATGCTGTATCTGGATGTCCTGATGCACCCAGGCAAGCAAGACGGAGCTCACACTATTGCCGTGCGCCATCGGCGTCGGGACGAACAGGGCCGGACGCATGGCGCTTCGGTAATGGTGGTCAGCGACGGCGAGCCAGGCTTGGGGGGCGAGCCAGCCCTGCTCGATCATCTGGCCCTGCGCAAACTGTTCCACGAGTTCGGCCACGGGCTGCACATCCTGCTGATGCCCGCCACCAACCATTTGCTGTCCGATCCAAACCGGGCAGGCTCGGATAGCCAGGAGTTCTTCGGCAAATTTCTTGAGCGTTGGCTGTGGAACGCGCAGTACCTGGCGGACATCTCCAGCCATTACCTGACCGGTGAGCCGCTCACGCTGGCGCAGGCTCAGGCGGCCCTGGCCAACCTGCGCGAGGCGCAGTTGGAGAAGTGCGCCTTCGACGTGAGCATGGCGCTGTTCGATCTGGAGCTGCACAGCTCGCCCGGCGACGGCAAGTCCATCCAGCAGCGCCTGTCTGAATGCCGCGAACGTTGCGGCTGCTGGCCTCTGGCGAGCTTCGAGAAGCCGGCGCACGCGTTCGACTATCTGGTGGCCGGTTACGAGGCGGGTTATTACAGCTACGTCTGGGGCGAAGCACATGCCATCGACGTATTCACCCACTTCGAAAAATGGGGGTTGTTCGACAACAGGGCGGGTAAGCGCTTCCGGGCGGCATTCGCCAACTGGGCCAATGCCAAGCCGATGCCCGAAGGATGCGAGGAGTTTCTGGGACGACCTATGCAGATCGAGGCACTGTTGGACTGGTACGGTCTCGAATGAGGCGCACTGGCTGACGTAAGGCGCTAGAACGGATGATCATCCAGATGTACTGTACATGGATACAGTGATTTGGAGCCTGCGATGTATTCCCCAGCGCCGCAAAAAGGTCGAGGCACGACCCACAATCCACTCAATCGTTTTTCTCCCAGCCATTCGACTGTGGAAGACGATGGCTGGTACCAGGACGTGCCGGCGACCCAAGGCACCGAGATCCGCATCGAGACCGCCAAGACCATCATCACCCGCAACACCTCGCCCGATCTGCCCTTCGACCGCTCGATCAACCCCTACCGGGGTTGCGAGCATGGCTGCATTTACTGCTACGCCCGACCCAGCCATGCCTACTGGGACCTCTCCCCTGGCCTGGATTTCGAGACCAAGCTGATCGCCAAGACCAACGCCGCCGAGGTGCTCGAGCAACAGCTGAGCAAGCCAGGCTATGTCTGCGCCCCCATCAACCTGGGTTCGAACACCGACCCCTATCAACCCATCGAACGGGAGCAGCAATTGACCCGGCGGCTGCTTCAGGTGCTGCTGCGCTATCGCCATCCGGTGACCATCGTCACCAAGGGAGCATTGGTGCTGCGTGACCTTGACCTGCTGGCCGAGCTGGCCAGCCAGCGCCTGGCGCGGGTGATGATCAGCCTTACCACGCTCGACGACACGCTCAAGCGCATCCTCGAGCCGAGAGCGGCGGCGCCCAAGGCACGTCTGCGGGCGATCCGCGTCCTGCGTGAGGCCGGGGTGCCGGTGGGGGTGCTGTGCTCGCCGATGATTCCCATGGTCAACGACAGCGAGCTGGAACATCTGCTGGAGGCGGCGAAGGATGCCGGCGCCCAGAGCGCGGCCTACATGATGTTGCGCCTGCCGTTGGAGGTGGCGCCGTTGTTCGAGCAGTGGCTGCAGGATCACTACCCGCAACGTGCCGCCCACGTATTGAGCCTGATTCGCCAGAGCCGCGGGGGCGAGCTGTACGACAGCCGGTTCGGGACGCGCATGCGTGGCGAGGGGGTGTTCGCTGAATTACTGGCGCAGCGGTTTCGCAAGGCGGCAAAGCGGCTGGGGTTCGAGGGGCGCGAGGCGCAGGCGCTCGATTGCACGGCCTTTTGCCCACCGGGTGGGCAGATGGCGTTGTTTTGAGGTGCGGTCCCATGGCCATCCTCAGCCTGGCTCATGCAAGCTGAGATTTTTATTCAGGAGTAGTGGCGATTGATATTTTTTTGCTACTATCGACGTCCCGCCTCATGAAGCTAGAACGCCCGTTCTAGAGCCTCCGAATTCAGTTTCGGTTAAGTTTTCTCCCGTAGCGTAAGTCGACAAGAGATTGTGATTTATCGCCTGTGCGTGTCATCTAACGCCCTGCATAGCCAGAATCTTTCCCCGGTAAAATGGACCTTACCTACAACCGCCAAGAGGATGAATCATGCCCGTCAAGGACCCAAACAAGGTCGTCCCGGCTGCACCTGCCGAAAGCGCCGATGCTGCCCTGAAGCATATCGTCGACGGCTTCCTGCGTTTTCACCATGATGTCTTCCCCGAGCAGCAAGAGCTGTTCAAGAAGCTCGCCACCGCGCAGAAGCCACGCGCGATGTTCATCACTTGTGCCGACTCACGCATCGTTCCGGAGCTGATCACTCAAAGCTCGCCGGGCGA
Source organism: Pseudomonas sp. HTZ2 (assembly GCF_033173945.1). Taxonomy (NCBI): domain Bacteria; kingdom Pseudomonadati; phylum Pseudomonadota; class Gammaproteobacteria; order Pseudomonadales; family Pseudomonadaceae; genus Pseudomonas; species Pseudomonas sp. HTZ2. The sequence goes on from NZ_CP137332.1 coordinate 518,805, forward strand.
TCTGTTCGTGACCCGTAACGTCGGCAACGTCGTTCCGCCTTATGGTCAAATGAACGGTGGTGTTTCCACCGCCATCGAATACGCCGTGATGGCCCTGGGCGTGCACCACATCATTGTCTGTGGTCATTCCGACTGCGGCGCCATGCGTGCGGTGCTCAACCCCAACTCGCTGGAGAAGATGCCCACGGTCAAGGCCTGGCTGCGGCATGCCGAAGTGGCCCGTACCGTGGTCGAGGACAACTGCTCCTGCGGCAGCGAGCACGAAAGCATGCAGGTGCTGACCAAGGAAAACGTCATCGCCCAGTTGCATCACCTGCGCACCCATCCTTCGGTCGCCTCGCGCCTGGCAGCCGGCCAGCTGTTCATCCATGGCTGGGTCTACGACATCGAGACCAGCCAGATCGAAGCCTACGACGCCGCTTCCGACAGCTTCCTGCCGCTCACTGCCGGTGAGCCAATCCCCTGCGCTACACCGAGAGGCCGCTACTAAGCGACCCGAACACCTGCGTTGTTCTTGATAGCCGGTCGCACCCCTGCGGGGTGTGGCCTGGCTGTCGGCTGCCTTGAATTTCCCTGACTGACCTGCCGGCTTGCTGGCGGCCCGCGCCTGCGCGCGTGTCAGGGTTCCCCGTGCCTGCGGCCTTGGAGTGGCCGCCAAACTTGAGAAAGGAGCTTCATGGTGAACAAGACACAGATCAAAGCGGCATTGCCGCGAGAGTTGTTGGCCTCTGTGGTGGTCTTCCTGGTGGCGCTGCCCCTGTGCATGGGCATCGCGATCGCTTCTGGCATGCCGCCTGCCAAGGGCCTGATCACCGGCATCATCGGCGGCATCGTAGTGGGCTTTTTGGCCGGCTCGCCCCTGCAGGTCAGTGGGCCGGCGGCAGGCCTGGCGGTGCTGGTGTTCGAGCTGGTGCGCCAGCATGGCATGGCCATGCTGGGGCCTATCCTGTTGCTGGCGGGGCTGTTGCAGTTGGTGGCAGGACGCCTGCGCCTGGGCTGCTGGTTCCGGGTCACGGCGCCTGCGGTGGTGTATGGGATGCTCGCGGGTATCGGTGTGCTGATCGTGCTGTCCCAAGTGCACGTGATGTTCGACAGCGCGCCACAGCCCTCGGGTGTGGAAAACCTGCTGGGCTTCCCGGCAACACTGGCCTCGGCGCTGCCCTTGGAGCGCGCGGGCAATGGCTGGCAGGCCGGTGCCCTAGGCCTGGGCACCATTGCTTTGATGTGGGCATGGGAACGGTGGCGGCCGCAGCGCCTGCGCTTTGTACCTGGCGCGCTGTTGGGCGTCGCGGCGATGACCGCTGTCAGCCTGTGGCTGGCCCTGCCGGTGAACCGGGTGCAGGTGCCGGCGGATTTGTCCGAAGCCATCGACTGGCTGCGCCCGGATGATCTGCTCAAGCTGGCCGACCCTTCCCTGCTGGTCGCGGCCTTCGCACTGGCCTTCATCGCCAGTGCCGAAACCCTGCTGTCCGCCGCTGCGGTGGACCGCATGCACAGCGGCCAGCGCTCGGACTTCGATCGGGAACTGTCGGCGCAGGGGCTGGGCAACATGTTGTGCGGCGTGCTCGGTGCGCTGCCGATGACCGGGGTCATCGTGCGCAGCTCGGCCAATGTCCAGGCCGGTGCGCAGACCCGCTGGTCGGCGATTTTCCATGGCCTGTGGCTGCTGGCCTTCGTGGTGGCGCTTAGCAGTGTGCTGCAGCAGATCCCGGTGGCCAGCCTGGCGGGTGTGCTGGTGTACACCGGTATCAAACTGGTGGACTTCAAGGCATTCCGGGGGCTGGGCCGCTATGGCCGCATGCCGATGTTCACCTATGCCGCGACGGCGCTGGCGATCATCTTCACTGACTTGCTGACTGGCGTGCTGCTGGGCTTTGCCCTGACCCTGCTCAAGCTGGCGCTCAAGGCGGCGCGGCTGAAGATCGGCCTGGTCACCCTGGCGCAACCCGGGCACATGGAGCTGCGCCTGAGCGGCGCGGCGACGTTCCTCAAAGTACCGGCGCTGACCCAGGTGCTGGAGCGCGTGCCGCAAGGGACCACGCTGCACGTGCCGTTGGGCAACCTGAGCTATATCGACCACTCCTGCCTTGAACTGCTCGAAGACTGGGGGCGCAGCAATGCGGCCAAGGGGTCTCGCTTGGTGATCGAGCAGCGCAGGCTCAAGCGGCGTATCGAGGGGCGCCTGCGCACGACGGCGGGTGTTGGGGCCTGACACAAAAGGGGCCGCTTTGCGGCCCGTTCGCGGGTAAACCCGCCCATGCGTCAGGTGGATCAGACCGGCTGGCCGAGCTCCACGCCCAGCTGGCGGGACAGGCAGGGCCAGCGCTTCCAGGCCGCGCCGGTTTCGGGGCTGCAGAGTTTCTCCCGGTAAGTCTCGACCGACTCCACGGCAAAACTCTCGTCGTCGAGCATTTCGTCCACCGAGTGGTGCACCACTTCATCCAACTGGTTGGCGAAGGTTTCGCCGATCAACTGATGGGCGATCAGGTTGGCCACGGTGGTGTCCACCGGGATCAGCGGCTGCTGGAAGTGACGGATGTACAGGTCATTGACCTCTTCGACCAGGCGATGGGCCAGGTAGGCTTCGTCCAGCAGGCAATCCAGGCCGACATGGCCTTGCATGACGCTGGGCGGTTGCAGGAAGTAGGCTTCGGCGATTTTCAGCACCGGCTTGATTTGCGACTCGATCCCGGCTTCGCGGGCCACCTCATGGGCGGCCTCCAGCAGTTCCGGAACCTGATCGATGTAGGCGCTGACGAAGCGCGCCAGAGTACCCTGGGCATCCTGCTCAGGCAGTTGGATCGATGGATGCAGATGCGGCAGTTGTTGTTCCAGGCGCTGTTTCAGTTGGCCGGTCTGGCCCTCGTGTTGGTGGGCGTGGGTGATCTGCTCGCGGACAGCAGCGATGTTCATGACAACTCCAGGGACAAGGCGTTACAAACGGAAGACACTAAGTTAGCTCGCTTACCAGAATGCCTAAGACGCATTTGTTATAACCCCGAGGCACGTCTGCCTGCGTGGTTATATCAATATGCCACCATTTTGCTCTATCCCTGTAACTGCAAGCCTTTCAAGCGATTACGTCAATCGGTGAAGTTGTTTTCATGACCTTCGTTGCGTGCCATTGGTCGCTGTCTATACTCGGGTTGAACGTGATTCGTTGATGAGGCCCGACTGCCATTTGCAGGGGCTCGGTCGTCGAAGCCAGGCAGTCTTGGCCGCCATCCCCTCCTTAGCCGTACGGTCGTCCACGCCTCCGGGACAACAAGAACGATAAGGGGAACCCGCAATGATGCGACATCCACATGTCTGGATGGGCCTCCTGTTGTGGTTGGTGTTTGGCCAGGCACAAGCCGCCTGGACCGTGAACATGGCACCGGGGGCGACGGAAGTTTCCAACGCCGTGTTCGACCTGCACATGACCATTTTCTGGATCTGCGTGGTCATCGGCATCGTGGTGTTCGGCGCGATGTTCTGGTCGATGGTCATCCACCGCCGCTCCACCGGCCAGGAGCCTGCGCATTTCCACGAGCACACCTGGGTCGAGATCCTCTGGACCGTCGTTCCCTTCCTGATTCTCGTGGCCATGGCCATCCCGGCCACCAAGACCCTGATCGACATCTATGACGCCAGCGAGTCGGACCTCGACATCCAGGTCACCGGCTACCAATGGAAGTGGCACTACAAGTACCTAGGCCAGGACGTAGAGTTCTTCAGCAACTTGGCCACGCCCACTGACCAGATCCACAACAAGGCGCCCAAGGACGAGCATTACCTGCTGGAAGTCGACCAGCCGCTGGTGCTGCCGGTCGGGGCCAAGGTGCGGTTCCTGGTGACTGCCGCCGACGTCATCCACTCCTGGTGGGTGCCGGCCTTCGCGGTCAAGCGTGACGCCATTCCGGGCTTCGTCAACGAGGCCTGGACGCGCATCGAGAAACCCGGCATCTACCGCGGCCAGTGCACCGAACTGTGCGGCAAGGACCATGGCTTCATGCCGGTGGTGGTCGAGGTCAAGTCCAAGGCCGACTACGACGCCTGGCTGGGCGAGCGAAAAGCCGAGGCTGCCAAGCTCAAGGAGCTGACCAGCAAGGAGTGGACGCTTGAGGAATTGGTCGAGCGCGGCGACAAGGTCTACCACACCACCTGCGTGTCCTGTCACCAGGCCGAGGGCCAAGGCCTGCCGCCGATGTTCCCAGCGCTCAAGGGCTCGAAGGTCGCCACAGGGCCTAAGGAAGAACACCTGAACATTGTGTTCCACGGCCGTCCCGGTACCGCCATGGCTGCGTTCGGCAAGCAACTTTCGGAAGTCGACATCGCCGCCGTGGTGACCTACGAGCGCAACGCCTGGGGCAACAACAAAGGTGACATGGTCACGCCGAAAGACGTGCTGGCGCTCAAGCAGGCAGACGCGCAATGAACCGGGTAACTCGCGGCAATCAATGGATTGCAGGAGACAGGACATGAGTGCAGTGATCGACGACCACGCCCACGGCCATGACCACGCCCACGGCCCGGCCAAGGGCCTGATGCGCTGGGTGCTGACCACCAACCACAAGGACATCGGCACGATGTACCTGTGGTTCGCCTTTACCATGTTCCTGCTCGGTGGCTCCTTTGCCATGGTGATCCGCGCGGAGCTGTTCCAGCCGGGGCTGCAGATCGTGGAACCGGCGTTCTTCAACCAGATGACCACCATGCACGGCCTGATCATGGTGTTCGGCGCGGTGATGCCGGCCTTCGTCGGCCTGGCCAACTGGATGATTCCGCTGATGATCGGCGCGCCGGACATGGCCTTGCCGCGGATGAACAACTTCAGCTTCTGGCTGTTGCCAGCGGCCTTCCTGCTGCTGGTCTCGACCCTGTTCAGCCCAGGCGGAGGCCCCAACTTCGGCTGGACTTTCTATGCCCCGCTGTCCACCACCTACGCGCCGGCCAGCGTGACGTTCTTCATCTTCGCCATCCACCTGATGGGGATCAGCTCGATCATGGGCGCGATCAACGTGATCGCCACCATCCTCAACTTGCGTGCCCCGGGCATGACGCTCATGAAGATGCCGCTGTTCGTCTGGACCTGGCTGATCACCGCTTTCCTGCTGATAGCGGTGATGCCGGTGCTGGCTGGCGTGGTAACCATGATGCTGATGGACATCCACTTCGGCACAAGCTTCTTCAGCGCTGCCGGCGGGGGCGACCCGGTGTTGTTCCAGCACGTGTTCTGGTTCTTCGGGCATCCTGAGGTGTACATCATGATCCTGCCGGCCTTCGGTGCGGTCAGCTCGATCATTCCGGCCTTTTCGCGCAAGCCGCTGTTCGGCTACACCTCGATGGTCTATGCCACTGGCGCGATCGCCTTCCTGTCGTTCATTGTTTGGGCCCACCACATGTTTGTGGTCGGAATTCCGGTGGTTGGCGAGCTGTTCTTCATGTACGCCACCATGCTCATCGCCGTGCCCACGGGGGTGAAGGTGTTCAACTGGGTCAGCACCATGTGGCAGGGTGCACTGACCTTCGAGGCGCCGATGCTGTTCGCCATCGCGTTCGTCATCCTGTTCACCATCGGTGGGTTCTCCGGGCTGATGCTGGCCATCGCCCCGGCGGACTTCCAGTATCACGACACCTACTTCGTCGTGGCCCACTTCCACTACGTGCTGGTGCCGGGGGCGATCTTCGGCATCTTCGCCTCGGCCTACTACTGGCTGCCGAAATGGACCGGACACATGTACGACGAAACCCTGGCCAAGCTGCATTTCTGGCTTTCGTTCGTGGGCATGAACCTGGCCTTCTTCCCGATGCACTTCGTGGGGCTGGCCGGCATGCCTCGGCGTATTCCGGATTACAACCTGCAGTTCGCCGACTTCAACATGGTGTCGTCGATCGGGGCCTTCACCTTCGGTGCCACGCAGATCCTGTTCCTGTTCATCGTCATCAAGTGCATCCGCGGCGGCGCGCCGGCACCGGCCAAGCCTTGGGATGGCGCCGATGGCCTGGAGTGGACGGTGCCTTCGCCGGCGCCTTACCACACCTTCCAGACACCACCGGATGTGAAGTGAGGCGCCGGGCATGAACGGCCTTTCGCTCAGACGCCTGGTCACGCGCCTCTTGATGCTGGCGGTGCTGATGTTCGCCTTTGGTTTTGCCCTGGTGCCCATCTACGACGTGATGTGCAAGGCCTTCGGCATCAATGGCAAGACCGGCGGGCAATACGAGGGCAGCCAGGTGAGTGACCCGTCGCGCACGGTGCGGGTGCAGTTCATGTCCACCAACGCCAGCGACATGGTCTGGGACTTCTATTCCACCGCCGATCAGCTGGAGGTCAATCCGGGCGCGGTCAACCAGATGATTTTCATCGCCCGCAACCCCACCGACCGGCCCATGAGTGCCCAAGCCATACCCAGCATCACCCCGGCCGAGGCCGCGGCGTATTTCCACAAGACCGAGTGCTTCTGCTTCACCCAGCAGGTGCTGCAACCCGGTGAGCGCATCGAGATGCCCGTGCGGTTCATCGTCGATCGCGACCTGCCGGCCAATGTGAAGCACCTGACACTGGCCTACACCTTGTTCGACATCACCGCTCGCCACCCACCGGTCGCTCATGTCGCGGCCCAGGACGTCCAGGGCGCCCGCTAAGGGAAGGAGAACAGCAATGGCAAGTCATGAGCACTATTACGTCCCGGCGCAGAGCAAGTGGCCGATCATCGCGACCATCGGGATGTTCATCACGGTGTTCGGCCTGGGGACCTGGTTCAACGATCTCAAGGCCGGTCACCCCGAGTCCCATGGGCCACTGATCTTCTTCGTCGGCGCGCTGTTTCTGGCCTACATGCTGTTCGGCTGGTTCGGTGCGGTGGTCAAGGAAAGCCACGCCGGGCTCTATAGCGCGCAGATGGACCGCTCGTTCCGCTGGGGCATGAGCTGGTTCATCTTCTCGGAGGTGATGTTCTTCCTGGCGTTCTTCGGCGCGCTGTTCTACGTGCGAGTTCTGGCCGGCCCCTGGCTCGGCGGCGAGGGACACAAGGGCATCGCCCATATGCTGTGGCCAACGTTCGAGTTCGCCTGGCCGTTGTTGCATACACCGGATCCGAAGCTGTTTCCGCCACCGAAGGAAATCATCGATCCGTGGCACCTGCCGCTGATCAACACCATCTTGCTGGTGAGCTCCAGCGTGACCATCACCATCGCCCACCATGCCCTGCGCAAGAACCATCGTGGGCCGCTCAAGCTGTGGCTGGGGCTGACCATCCTGCTGGGCTTGTCGTTCCTGGCGTTGCAGGCCTTCGAGTACCACGAGGCCTATACCGAACTGGGCTTGACGCTGGGTTCAGGGATCTACGGCGCGACCTTCTTCATGCTCACCGGCTTCCACGGTGCCCACGTGACCTTGGGCACGCTGATCCTGATCGTGATGTTCTGCCGCGTGCTACGCGGGCATTTCGATCCGGACAAGCACTTTGGTTTCGAGGCGGCGAGCTGGTACTGGCACTTTGTCGATGTGGTGTGGGTCGGGTTGTTCATCTTCGTGTACGTGCTCTGAACTGAGGGCAACTGCCTTTAGAGAACTCCGACGGACCAGATGGGAGCGGGTGAAAACTTAGAAGGGGGCGTGGGAGACCAGTTGGCCGCTGATCAGGCCCCAGGCCACCAGGGCGATTGTCAAGGTGGCCAGGGTGACTCGCACGGTCAGGGCTTTGAGCAAGCGGGTCGAGTGTTCGTCGTCCTTGACCAGGAACACCAGCCCGCTGAACAGGCTGGCAATGGTGGCCAACAGCATCAGGACAATCGCGGCCTTGAGCATGGCGAAACTCCGGGGGGATGCGGTGATGAAATCAAGTATAGCGATCGACCTGGCGAGGACACGGTGAAGCCGTTTCGCCCAGGCCTGGTACCAACCTTGGTGGTGCTCGCGCTGCTGCCGGGCCTGATCGCGCTCGGCTGTTGGCAACTGGGCCGTGCCGATGAAAAACGTGCACTGCTGGCAACCTTCGCCGAACGCAGGATCGAGGCGCCCCTGGCCGGCGGCCAACTGCCACAGGTGGCCAACCCGGCCTATCGTCGCGTGCACCTGTATGGCCGCTTCGATGGTGAACACAGCCTACTGCTGGACAACAGCATTCGCGACGGCCGGGCGGGTGTGGAGGTGCTGCAACCGTTTCATGACCAGGCCAGCGGCCTGTGGCTGCTGGTCAACCGGGGCTGGCTGCCCTGGCCGGATCGTCGCGAGCCGGTCCGTTTCGAGACACCTGCCCAAGCCTTGGCGCTCGAGGCCTGGGTCTATGTCGCGCCGGGCGCCACCTTCCAGCTGCACCCAGACCCGGTCGGCGGCCAGTGGCCACATCTACTGACCGCCGTCGACCCTGCCCAACTGTGGCAACAGCTCGGCCGTGAGGGTTTTGCCCATGAACTGCGTCTGGAACACGGCCCGGCCAGCTACCGGCTGGACTGGCCGGTGGTCGCCTTGGGTCCGGAAAAACACCTGGGCTACGCCGTGCAGTGGTTCGCCCTGGCCACGGCGCTGGTGCTGCTTTACCTCTACTTCGGCTGGCATGACAAAAAGGAGAACCCCCATGGGCGGCGTAACGAGTCCACTGGACGTGCCTGAACGTGGCAAACCCAGAAGCCGCGGGCGTTTGCAGCTGATCCTGATCCTGTTGGTGGTGTTGGGCCCAATGATCCTGGCCACCAGCATGTACAAGCTGCAGTTCTGGGTGCCAGAGGGGCGCAGCTACCACGGCGAGATGATCGGCAACGGCCAAAGCCGCGCGGATATCGGCATCGATGCCCAAGAGGCACGCTGGCAATTGCTGGTCAGCGCCCCGGCTACCTGCATCGAGGATTGCCAGCGACTGGTCTATCTGGCCCGGCAGATCCAGATTGGCCTGGGCCGCGATGCAAGCCGCGCCAGCCATGCCCTGGCCGCCGCCCAGCCATTGCCCGGCGAATTCCAGGGCACGCTCGAGCGTGAATACCCGCAATTGCAACGTTACCCGCTGGATACCCAGCGTTATGGCCAGAAGGTCGATGTACCCGGTCCGCAGCTGTGGATTGTCGATCCCCACGGCAACCTGGTGCTGCGCTACGACGCCAAGGTCAACGGTAAACAGGTGCTCGACGACCTGCGCCATCTGCTCAAGCTGTCCAACATCGGCTAGGAGGCCGCCATGGCCAGACCCGGATACCGCCTTGCTGTGTTTGCCACCGTGCTGGCGCTGCTGGTCGTGCTGCTCGGTGCTTATACTCGCCTGACCCACGCTGGCCTGGGTTGTCCCGACTGGCCTGGCTGCTACGGCTTCATTGGCGTGCCCAAGACCGAAGCCCAACTGGCACACGCCGAGCTGCGCTTCCCGGACCATCCGGTGGAGGAGGCCAAGGGCTGGGCCGAGATGGTCCACCGCTACTTTGCCGGCACACTGGCGACGGTGATCGCGCTGCTGGCCTTCCAGGCGGTGCGCCGTCATGCCCGGGACGGCCAGCCGTACCGCCTGCCGGTGCTGTTGCTAGGGGTGGTGCTCGCCCAGGCGGCGTTCGGCATGTGGACGGTCACGCTCAAGCTATGGCCGCAGGTGGTCACTGCCCATTTGCTGGGCGGCTTCACCACGCTCAGTCTGCTGTTCCTGCTATCGCTGCGTCTATCTCGCGCGTTTGCGCCGTTGCCCAAGCTGCCTTTGAGTCTGCGTCGGGTGGCGGCGCTGGCGCTGCTGGTGGTGATCGGGCAGATCGCCTTGGGGGGCTGGGTCAGTGCCAACTATGCCGCGGTGGCCTGCATCGATCTGCCCACCTGCCACGGTCAATGGTGGCCGGCGGCGGACTTCAGCAACGGCTTTCACCTGACCCAGCACGTGGGGCCCAACTACCTCGGTGGACAACTGGACAGTGATGCCCGCACCGCCATTCACATCAGTCACCGGCTCGGCGCGCTGATGGTCGTTGCGGTGTTGCTGATGTTGAGCTGGAAGCTGCACCGCAACGGTCTCACCGGGCTGGCTCGTCTGGTGCTGCTGGTGCTGGGCGTGCAGGTCAGCCTGGGTATCAGCAACGTACTGTTCCATCTGCCGTTGGGGGTGGCCGTTGCGCACAACGCGGGCGGTGCTCTTTTGCTGCTGAGCATGGTGCTGGTGAATTACCGGATTCGCGTGGTGGACAAGGTCCGTGTTGGCCATGGCTGGCGACTCACACCGGTCACCAGTGCAGGTGGCACCGTGCACACGAGGGCTGACGCGTGGCGACGCTTCTGAGTGAACGCCCGGCGCGAGCCGGGTGGCGCGACTACCTGGAGCTGACCAAGCCCAAGGTGGTGCTCCTGATGCTGATCACCTCGCTGGCGGGAATGTTCTTGGCCACCCGGGCCGGGGTGCCTTGGCCCATCCTGTTGTTCGGCAACCTAGGCATAGCCCTCTGCGCCGCGGGCGCGGCGGTGGTCAACCATGTGGTGGACCGGCGCATCGATGCACTGATGGCCCGTACCCACAAGCGACCGCTGGCTGACGGCCGGGTCGCGCCCTTGCCGGCGCTGGGCTTCGCACTGGCCTTGTCGCTGGCGGGTATGGCCGTGCTGCTGGTCTTCACCAACGCCCTCACCGCCTGGCTCACCCTCGCCTCGTTGCTGGGCTATGCGGTGATCTACACCGGGTTTCTCAAGCGCGCCACGCCGCAGAATATCGTCATCGGTGGCCTGGCGGGTGCAACGCCGCCGTTGCTGGGCTGGGTGGCGGTCAGTGGACATGTGAGCGCCGAGCCGTTGCTGCTGGTGCTGATCATTTTCGCCTGGACCCCGCCGCACTTCTGGGCCCTGGCCATCCACCGCAAGCAGGAGTACACCAAGGCGGACATCCCCATGCTGCCGGTGACCCACGGCGAGCGCTACACCAAGCTGCACATTCTGCTCTATACCCTGGTGCTGCTGGCGGTGAGCCTGCTGCCATACGTCATCCACATGAGCGGCCCGCTCTACTTGATCTGTGCCTTGGCCCTGGGCCTGCGCTTTCTCCACTGGGCCTGGGTGTTGTACCGTGGCACCAGGCCGCACGCTGCGATCAAGACCTTCAAGTACTCTATCGGGTACTTGTTCCTGCTGTTCATCGCACTGCTTTTGGACCACTACCTGTTGCCGAACCTATGACCCGAACCCAGAAAACCGTCTTCATCCTCGTCGCCGTCGTCGCCTTGATCCTCGGCCTGACCGTCAACAAGGTGCTCAATGGTCGCAGCGAGGCGAACCCGGCCGAGCTGATCGACGCCGGCATCATTCTGCTACCCCAGAGCCGCACCGTGCCGGACGTGACCATGACCGACCAGGACGGCCGGCCCGTGGCGCTGGATCAGCTCAAGGGCAAGTGGTCGCTGCTGTTCTTCGGCTACACCTACTGCCCCGACATTTGCCCGACTACCCTGGCCCAGTTGCGTCAGGTCAAGAGCGAGCTGCCCAAGGAGGCGCTGGAGCGCTTGCAAGTGGTGTTGGTGAGCGTGGACCCGAACCGGGACACACCGAACCAGCTCAAGCAGTACCTGGGCTATTTCGACAAGGACTTCGTGGGGTTGACGGGGTCGATCGAAGATACCCAGGCGCTGGCCAATGGGCTAAGCATTCCGTTCATTCCGGCTGATACCAGCAAGCCTGGATATACGGTCGATCACAGCGGCAACCTGGCGGTGGTCGGCCCGGATGGTCGCCAGCGTGGTTTCATCCGTGCGCCGATGAACAACCAGAAGCTGGTGGCGCAGCTGCCAGGGTTGGTCAAGCGGGACTGAACCCGCGGCTGAAAAGCTTCGCGGGTAAACCCGCTCCCCCAGGTTCACCACGGCGCTTTGGCCTGTGGCGTCTCTGTGGGAGCGGGTTTACCCGCGAAACATTCAGCGCGCAGACGGCTTAGAACGCCGGAATCACCGCACCTTTGTACTTCTCGGTGATGAACTGCTTCACCTCGGGCGAATGCAGGGCGGCAGCCAGTTTCTTGATGGCGTCGGCATCCTTGTTGTCCGGACGGGCAACCAGGATGTTCACGTAGGGCGAATCGCTGCCTTCGATGACCAGGGCGTCCTTCTCAGGGTTGAGTTTGGCCTCCAGCGCGTAGTTGGTGTTGATCAGCGCCAGGTCGACCTGGGTCAGCACGCGTGGGATGGTGGCCGCCTCCAGCTCGCGGAACTTCAGGCCCTTGTCGTTGCCGGTGATGTCCTTGACGGTCGAGAGGATGTTCTTGTTGTCCTTGAGCTTGATCACACCGGCCTTGTCCAGCAGCAACAGGGCGCGGCCACCGTTGGTGGCATCGTTGGGGATGACCACAGTGGCGCCGGACGGCAGTTCGTCGAGCTTCTTGAGCTTGCTCGAGTAGGCGCCCAGCGGCTCCAGGTGTACGCCGGCGACGCTGACCAGATTCGTGCCCTTGGCCTTGTTGAACTCATCCAGGTACGGCTGGTGCTGGAAGAAGTTGGCGTCCAGGCGCTTTTCGGCCACTTGCACGTTCGGCTGGATGTAGTCGGTGAATTCCTTCACCTTCAGCTCCACCCCTTCCTTGGCCAGTTGCGGCTTCACGAAGTTGAGGATCTCGGCATGCGGAACCGGGGTGGCCGCGACGGTGAGGGACTCGGCGTTGGCCGAGAAGGCCGCGACAGCGGCGACGACAGCAAGCAGCTTCTTCATTGATCACTCCTTGTGAGGGCCGCGACGGCCCCCGAACGGGTCGGCCAGGCCGACCCCATTGGGGTTACTTACGGGAAAAATGCACGACCAGTTTGTCGCCGACACTTTGCAGAACTTGAACCAGGATCAGCAGCAGGATCACGGTGACCACCATCACATCGGTCTGGAAACGCTGGTAGCCGAAGCGGATGGCCAGGTCGCCCAGACCGCCGGCACCGACCACGCCGGCCATGGCGGTATAGGACACCAGGGTGATGGCAGTGACGGTGATGGCGGCGAAGATGCCTGGCCGGGCTTCGGGCAGCAGGGCATTGGTGATGATCTGGCGGGTGGTGGCGCCCATCGACTGGGTGGCCTCGATGATGCCGCGGTCTACTTCACGCAGGGCGGTTTCCACCAAGCGTGCGAAGAATGGCGTCGCACCCACCACCAGCGGCGGGATTGCACCGGCGACACCCAGCGAAGTGCCGGTGATCAGCACGGTGATCGGGATCATGACGATGAGCAGGATGATGAACGGCAGCGAGCGCAACACGTTGACCACCAGCGATAGCAGCGCATAAACGCCTTTTTGTTCGAACATCTGCCGCGGTCCGCAGAGGAACAGCAGCACGCCCAGGGGCAAGCCCAGCAGCACGGTGAAGAACAGCGAGCCGAACAACATGATCATGGTGTCGATGCTGGCCAGCCAGATTTCGGCCCAGTCGACGTTGGCGAAGAAATTAAGAGCGTCCATCAACGCAGTACCTCCATATGAACATCAGCAGCCTTGAAGCGGGCGAACGCCGCTTCCATGTCGCCGCCAGTGACGGCGAGCGTGAGCTGTCCATAGGGGACGTCCTTGATACGGTCGATACGTCCGGCCAGGATGCTGTAGTCAACGCCAGTCTCACGGGCCACGGTGCCCAGAAGCGGTGCGTAGGTGGCATCGCCCTGGAAGGTCAGGCGCACGATACGCCCTGGTACGTGGGCGAAGTCATCGCGCTGCTCGCTTTCGTCCACCTGCTCATCTTCCTGGACGAAGCGCTTGGTGGTCGGGTGCTGCGGATGCAGGAACACATCGGCCACCGCGCCTTGCTCGACGATCTGCCCGGCATCCATCACTGCCACGCGGTCGCAGACCCGGCGGATCACGTCCATTTCGTGGGTGATCAGCACGATGGTCAGCTTCAGCTCACGGTTGATCTCGGCCAGCAACTGCAGCACCTGGGCCGTGGTTTGCGGATCCAGAGCGCTGGTGGCCTCGTCGCACAGGAGGATCTTGGGGTTGGTGGACAAGGCACGGGCGATACCCACGCGCTGCTTCTGGCCACCGGAAAGCTGGGCGGGGTACTTCTTGGCGTGGTCCGACAGCCCGACGCGAGCCAGCAGTTCGGTCACACGCTTGTCGATCTCGCTACGCGACAGCTCGCCAGCCAAGGTCAATGGCAGCGCGACGTTGTCGGCGACGGTCTTGGATGCCAGCAGGTTGAAGTGCTGGAAGATCATCCCGACCTGCTGGCGGAAGCGGCGCAGCTGGTTGGCGTCGAAGGCGGTGACATCTTCGCCGTCGACGATGATCTTGCCGCCGCTTGGGGCCTCCAGGCGGTTGATCAGGCGCAGCAAGGTGCTCTTGCCGGCGCCGGAATGCCCGATCAGGCCGAACACCTGGCCATTTTCAATGGTCAGGCTGGTCGGGTTCAGGGCGGGGATATCCCTACCGGCGACGCGGTAGGTCTTGTGGACATGTTGAAACTCGATCACTGAGCGAACCTTGTGGGGCGCATGGAATTTGGGTCAGCGGTTAGCCGGGGTCGCGCATTTTAGCCTTTTCCCATAGTTGTTCTTAGCATTTATTTCGTCATCAACCAATCCGCTGGGCATAACGCGACAACCGGTAATCCGATTGAACGCTCACGGGGCGCCTCCAGTCACTACAGGAACGAGCCCGAACGGGGCGCCTGAAAGCCATGACGAGGAGAACCGACATGCCAAAGACTCCGGATTCGCCCAGGGACAGCCAGCTGGCCGGAACCCACACGCCTGACCGGGCCAACACCAACGCCAAGGTGCAAAGCCTGGAAAGCGTGCGCAGCGATGCCACCGGCCAGGCCCTGCGCACCAATCAAGGTGTGAAGATTGCCGACAACCAGAACACCCTCAAGGCCGGCGTGCGTGGGCCTTCGCTGCTCGAAGACTTCATCATGCGCGAGAAGATCACTCACTTCGACCATGAGCGGATCCCCGAGCGCATCGTCCATGCCCGTGGCACCGGCGCTCATGGCTACTTCCAGAGCTATGGCTGCCACGAGCAGTTGACCAAGGCAGGCTTCCTGCAGGATCCGCAGAAAATCACGCCTGTGTTCGTGCGGTTTTCCACTGTGCAGGGCCCGCGCGGCTCGGGTGACACCGTGCGCGACGTGCGCGGCTTTGCCGTCAAGTTCTACACCGACGAGGGCAACTTCGACCTGGTGGGGAACAACATGCCGGTGTTCTTCATCCAGGATGCGATCAAGTTCCCGGATTTCGTCCATGCGGTGAAACCCGAACCGCACAACGAAGTTCCCACCGGGGCGTCGGCCCACGACACCTTCTGGGATTTCGTCTCACTGGTACCGGAATCGGCGCACATGGTCATGTGGGCGATGTCCGATCGGGCCATTCCGCGCAGCCTGCGCATGATGGAAGGCTTTGGCGTACACACCTTCCGCCTGATCAATGCCCAGGGCGAGGCCACATTCGTGAAGTTCCACTGGAAGCCGCGCCAGGGCGTGCACTCGGTGCTCTGGGACGAGGCGCAGAAACTTGGCGGCAAGGACCCGGACTTCCATCGCCGCGACCTGTGGGAGGCGATCGAGACCGGTGATTATCCTGAGTGGGAGCTGGGCGTGCAGATCGTGCCGGAGGCAGACGAGCACAATTTTGACTTCGACCTGCTCGACCCGACCAAGATCATTCCCGAAGAACTGGTGCCCGTGACGCCGCTGGGCAAGATGGTGCTCAACCGCAATCCGGACAACTTCTTCGCTGAAGTCGAGCAGATCGCCTTCTGTCCCGGGCATATCGTGCCGGGAATCGACTTCACCAACGACCCGTTGCTGCAGGGGCGTCTGTTCTCCTACACCGATACCCAGCTCAGCCGCCTGGGCGGGCCGAACTTCCATGAAATTCCGATCAACCGGCCGATCGTACCCAACCACAGCAGCCAGCGTGATGCCATGCACCGCATGACCATCGACAAGGGGCGTGCCTCCTATGAGCCCAATTCCATCGATGGCGGTTGGCCCAAGGAAACGCCGCCAGCACCCCATGGCGGTGGCTTCGAGAGTTATCAGGAGCGCATCGACGGGCACAAGATCCGTCAGCGTAGCGACTCTTTCAGCGACCATTTCTCCCAGGCGCGGTTGTTCTTCCAGAGCATGAGCCCGACCGAGCAGCAGCACATCATCAAGGCCTACAGCTTCGAGCTGGGCAAGGTCGAGCGCGAGGCGATCCGGGTGCGGGAGGTGAACGAGATCCTGGCCAACATCGACTTGGACCTCGCCGCAGCCGTGGCGACCAACCTCGGCTTGCCGGCGCCCAAGGCCGCAACGGTGCAGGTCAAGGGATCGACGCCAGCGCAATCACCGGCGCTGAGCCAGATGAACCACCCCGGCAGTGTGGGCATCAAGGGACGCAAGATTGCCTTGTTGGTGGCCGATGGGGTGGAAGGCGCCAGTGTCGATCGGCTGGTGAAGGCTTTCGAAGCCCAAAGCGCACGCGTGCTTGTTCTGGGGCCGACGTCGGCGCCGGTGACGACTGCCGAGGGCAAGGCGTTGGCGGTGGATGCCTCCATGGAGGGGATGCCATCGGTAATGATCGATGGATTATGGGTGCCGGCCGGCAAGGCGGCGCTGGAGGCGCTGGGGAAAAGTGGTTTGGCCAAGCATTATCTGCTTGAGGCCTACAAGCACCTCAAGCCCATGGGAATGGCCAGCGAGGGCAAGGCATTGCTCAATGCCTTGGGCTTGAACGAGGATGCAGGCTTGCTGCTGGGGGATGATCAGCAGGCGGTAGATGCCTTCGTGAAAGCGCTGGAGCAACATCGGGTGTGGGCGCGGGAGGCGGTGGCCGAGGCAATTCCGGCGTAGGCCAGGCTGTGTTTAGCCAGTTCCCGCGCTGTGCGGGAGCTGGCCATGCCTGCGATTGGGGCGCAGCGCGCCCCGCAATGCTCAGGGCTGACGTGGGACCAGCACTACCTGCGCAGGCAGCGAGCGCTGGATTTCATGGCGCTGGTTCAGCTCGAAACCGCTATCGAGCTTGCGCACGCGCTTGTCGAGCAAGGTCTTGAGCCAGGGTGCATCGTCGGTGCGCGGCACCTGAAACACCACATCGCACTGGTAGTTCACCACATCGGCGGCGATGTCATCGAGCTGGCGGCGCATGGCGCGGATGTCGGTGGTCTTGAGCGCCACCACGGTGCTCGGCGCACTGGGGTCGATGACGCGGGCCTTGGGCTTGGCCTCGGCGGCCTTGAGCGCGGCCTCAGCCTTTTCAAGTTCGGCCTTGCGCGCCTGGGCCACGGCGTCGCCCCCCGTGACTGCCGGGGCCTGGGGCATCAGCGCGCGGGCACGGGCCAGCGCGGTCGCGGCAGCATTGACGTCGCCCTTCTGCAGCACGATCTGGCTGCGCTGCAGGTAGGCTTCGGCCAGTTGGCGTTGGTACTGCTCAAGGCGTGCGTCGTCTGGCGATTGTGCCTGCAACGCGGCCAACTGGTCTTCAGCGGTGGCCAGCTCATTGCTGGCAATGCTTTGTTGCAGCGCTTGCCAGGCATCGGTCTGGGCAGGCGCGTTCGACTGTTCAGACGGAGTGCTGGAGCAGGCCGCCAAGAACAGGGAAAAAACGGCAACAAGCAGAAAACGGGAGGCGAACGGCTTCATTCCTGCGACTCTCTATTTGCGCAAAAAGCGAGCAAGTCTACACCCTGGTGCGCACGCTCGAAAATAAGTCTTACAGACCCTTTACCTGACAAAAGGTTGCAGGATGCACCTGCGCGCATCCTTAAATTTTCAGCGCTTGGGCAACGCCAGGCTCAGCAAGAATAGCACCGCGGCGCACACCACGATCGACGGGCCGGCCGGGGTGTCCTTGAACCATGACATCGCCAGCCCGCCACAGACGGCGACCACGCCTAACAGGCTGGCGCCCAGGGCCATCTGCTCCGGTGAGCGGGCGTGACGCTGTGCCGCAGCGGCGGGAATGATCAGCAGCGAGGTGATCAGCAGTACACCGACGATCTTCATGGCCACGGCGATGACCACGGCAATCAACAGCATCAAGGCCAGGCGCAGGCTCGCCACCGGCAAGCCTTCGACCATCGCCAGTTCCTCATGTACGGTCACGGCCAGCAGCGGACGCCACAAGGTCGCGAGCAACAGCAGGACCACGACGCTGCCGCCCAGGATCCAGGCCAAGTCGGTGGGGCTGATGGCCAACAGATCGCCAAACAGGTAGGCCATCAGGTCTATGCGCACGTCGTGCATGAAACTCAGTGCCACCAGCCCCAGGGACAACGTACTCGGTGCCAGGATGCCAAGCAGGGTGTCGGAGGCCAGCGGCTGGCGTTGTTGCAGGGTGACCAGCAGGATCGCCAGCAATAGGCAGCCGACGGTCACCGCCAGGGCGGGGCTGACATCCAGCGCCAGGCCCAGGGCGACTCCAAGCAATGCCGCGTGGGACAGGGTATCGCCGAAATAAGCCATGCGCCGCCAGACGACGAACGATCCCAAGGGGCCGGCCACCAGGGCCAGGGACAAGCCTGCGAGCAGGGCGTAGAGAAGAAAATCAGCCATGCTTGCAGTGCTCTCCATGAACGTGGGCGCCAGGGGCGATCACCGAGCCGTGCAGGTCGTGGCGGTGATCGTGATGGTGATGGTAGATGGCCAGGCTCGGGGCGTTCTGGCCGAACAGTTCGACGAACGCCGGATCGCCGCTGACCTGCTCCGGATGCCCGGAACAACACACGTGGCGGTTCAGGCACACCACCTGGTCGGTGGTGCTCATGACCAGGTGCAGGTCGTGGGAGACCATCAGCACGCCGCAACCGTGGCGGTCGCGCAGGCGGGTTATCAAGCTGTACAGCTCGGCCTGGCCGGCCACATCCACGCCTTGCACGGGTTCATCGAGCACCAGCAACTCCGGTTCGCGTAGCAGCGCACGAGCCAGCAGCACACGCTGCATCTCGCCGCCGGAGATGGTCTGGATCGGGCTGTCGATCACCTGTTCGGCACCGACTTCCTGCAAGGCCGCCAGCGCCGCGGCGCGGTCCACTCCCGGTACCAGGCGCAGGAAGCGCAGCACCGACAGCGGCAGGGTGGGGTCGACCTGGATCTTTTGCGGCATGTAGCCGATACGCAGCCGAGGCTTGCGCCAGACCTTGCCACGGTGCGGTTTGAGCAGGCCGAGCACGGCGCGCACCAGCGTGGTCTTGCCGGCGCCGTTGGGGCCGATGAGGGTGACAATCTGGCGAGGTGCCACCGACAGGTCGATGCTGTCGAGCACCGATTCGCCGGCAAAGGTGACGCCGACCTGTTCGAGGCGGATCAACGCGTCGCTCATGCCTGCCCCCGGCAGCTGCCGCACAGGCCAACCACTTCGACGGTCTGCGTTTCGACGGTGAAGCCTACGCCCTTGGCGCTGGTGATGATGGCCTCGCTGATGCTTTGCTGTTCGAGCTCGATGGCCACATGGCAGGCGCGGCAGATCAGGAACTGGCCCTGATGCACGTGCTCGGGGTGGCTGCAGCCGATGAAGGCATTGAGCGAGGCGATGCGGTGGACCAGGCCGTTTTCCAAAAGAAAATCCAAGGCGCGGTACACGGTCGGCGGCGCAGCGCGGCGGCCGTCCTGTTCGCTCAGCACGGCCAGGATGTCGTAGGCACCCAGCGGCTTGTGGCTCTGCCAGACCAGCTCCAGCACCCGGCGGCGCAAGGCGGTCAGGCGCAGGCCCTGGCGTGTGCACAGGGCGTCGGCCTCGGCCAGTGCACTGTGCACGCAGTGGGAATGATCATGAGGACGGTTGGCCAGCGGCGTGATGGACATGGGCGGCGACGGTTCTGGACAGAGACGTTATTATGTTACCTCTTTCTGGCCCGCCGAGTACTCACCGTGTCCCGATTGCTTGCCCTTTTTGTCGCTTTCATCGCCTTCTCGGCCCACGCCGAGGTGCGCGTGTTGACCAGTATCAAACCATTGCAGCAGATCGCCGCGGCGGTCCAGGACGGCGTTGGCAGCCCGGATGTGTTGTTGCCGCCGGGCGCTTCGCCGCATAACTATGCCTTGCGCCCTTCCGACGTGCGGCGCGTGGCCAATGCTGACCTTTTGTATTGGATCGGCCCGGACATGGAAAGCTTCCTGCCCCGGGTGATCAACGGCCGTACCAAGCCTAGCGTTGCGGTGCAGTCGCTCCAAGGCATGCACCTGCGCCATTTTGGCGAGGACAGCCATGCCCATGAGGATGACGGCGATGACCATGATCATGATCACCGCCCGGGCAGCCTGGATGCGCACTTGTGGCTGTCGTCGGCCAACGCGCGGGTGATCGCGGCGAAGATGGCCAGCGACCTGGCCGCCACCGATCCGACGAATGCCGCTCGTTACCAGGCCAACCTCAAGGCCTTCATCGACCGTCTGGATGCCTTGGACCTGCGCATCAAGGCCCGGGTAGCAGGTGTCGAAGGCAAGCCGTACTTCGTGTTCCATGAGGCTTTCGATTACTTCGAGGCGGCATATGGCCTCAAGCACACCGGTGTGTTCAATGTGGCCGCCGAGGTACAGCCTGGCGCGCAGCATGTCGCTGCCATGCGCAAACGCCTGCAGGAAGCGGGCAAGACCTGTGTGTTCAGTGAGCCGCCACTGCGCCCGCGCTTGGCCGAAACACTGACGGCTGGTCTGCCGGTGCGTCTGGCCGAGCTCGATGCCTTGGGAGGGAACGATCCTGTGGATGCCAAAGGCTATGAGCGGTTGCTGGAGAAGCTGGGCAATGAGCTGACGGGGTGCCTGGAGCAGCTGTGAATCGATGGAGGCGTTTTCGCGGGAAAACCCGCTCCTACAGGGATAGCGCCACCTTTTCAAGGCTGGCGCTGATGCTGTTGGGAGCGGGCTAACCCGCGAAGAAGCAGACGAGGTCAGAGGGCGAACGGCAGGCCCAGTGCCACTTGCTGACGGTGCGCCAGGCGCACCTCGAACTCGCTCGGGTCGTGGATCATCACGTCCATTCCGGCAAACGCCTGGGCCGCGATCAGGCGCGACAGCCAGAACCGCACGCATGCCACGCGCAGCATGACCGGCCACAACTCGGCTTCGGCAGCGGTGAACGGACGCAGTGCAGCATAGGCGGCCAGCAGCGCTTGGGCGCGTGGCACATCGATGCCTCCGGCTTCATCCAGGCACCAGTCGTTCACGGTGATGGCGATGTCATACAGCATCGGCCCCGAACAGGCGTTGTAGAAGTCGATCACGCCGGTCAGGTGCGTGCCTTCGAACATCACGTTGTCGCGGAACAGGTCGGCGTGCAGGTTGGCCCGTGGCAAGGCCAGGATCTGCGCTTTGTGCGCGTCGATCTCGTTCAGCGCAGCCTGCAGCATCTGGCCCTGCCCGGTATCCAGGCCTGGCATCAGCTCGGCCCCGGCCTCGAGCATCCAGATCAGGCCGCGGTCGGTGCGACGCTCGATGATGTGCTCGCGGGTGGCCAGGTGGATATGCGCCAGCAACTCGCCGACCTGGGCGCAGTGCTGGTTGTTCGGCGCCTTGATGTGCTTGCCCGACAGCCGTGGCTGCAGCAGCGCGGGCTTGCCGCACAGTTCGCGCAGGGCATTGCCGTCGCGGTCGCGCAGGGCGTAGGGCACTGGCATGTCGGCATCGTGCAGCACATCGAGCAATTCGATGAAGAACGGCATGTCCTCGGCTGGCCCGCGCTCGATCAGCGTCAGGACGAATTCCCCCTGCTCCAGGCTGACGAAGAAATTGCTGTTCTCGGTGCCGGCGGCGATGCCCTGGAAGTCGAGCAAGCGGCCCAGCTCATACGGCGCCAGAAAGGTTTCCAGCTCAGGCCGGGTCACAGGGGTGAAGACTGACATGATGAAAAGAAGCCCATGCGGGCACTTCCACCCGGAAGTGCCTGGTTGATGTGAACGATACGCCTCAGATTACCACTCGAAGATCTTCCAGGACGGAATCAGCATGTCCGGCTGGTCGGATCGAATGAAGTTACCTTCGGAGCCATCGGCGCGTACCAGGAAATAAGGCTTGCCGTGCTTGGGCGTCACCTTGATCGCATACAGGAAACCGTTCTGCCGGTACTCCTGGATGGTTTTGTCGCCTTCCGTGCGAATGGTTACATCGGGATCTGCCGATGGGGCGTCTTCCGCCGCCAGGGTGACGACTGGCATGGTGGCCAACAGACCGAGCAGTAACAGGCGATTGAGTGTACGCATGATAACCTTGTCCCTTTGTCGTCAATTGTTCCCGCTATTCTAGCGCCGGACCTGCCGAAAAGGTTGATTCTCCTCATGAGCCAAGCGCCCCTCGTCCTGGTGGACGGTTCCTCCTACCTCTACCGCGCCTTTCATGCGCTGCCGCCGCTGACCACCTCAAAGGGCATGCCCACGGGTGCGGTCAAGGGTGTGCTGAACATGCTCAAGAGCCTGCGCAAGCAGTATCCGGACAGCCTCTTCGCGGTGGTCTTCGACGCCAAGGGAGGCACGTTCCGCGATGCCATGTTCGCCGAATACAAGGCCAATCGCCCGAGCATGCCTGATGATCTGCGGGTGCAGATCGAGCCGCTGCATGCCAGCGTCAGGGCCTTGGGCTATCCCCTGCTGTGTGTCGAAGGTGTCGAAGCCGACGATGTCATCGGCACCCTGGCGCGCAGCAGCGCGGCCTTGAATCGGCCAGTGATCATCTCGACCGGCGACAAGGACATGGCGCAATTGGTGGACGGGCACATTACGCTGGTCAATACCATGACCGGTAGCGTGCTGGACGTCGCTGGCGTGCACGAGAAATTCGGTGTCGGTCCCGAGCACATCATCGACTTCCTCGCGCTGATGGGCGACAAGGTCGATAACATCCCCGGTGTGCCGGGGGTTGGCGAAAAGACCGCGGTCGGCTTGCTGACGGGTATCGGTGGCGGCCTGAGCGACTTGTACGCCAATCTCGACAAGGTACCGGGGCTGCCGATTCGTGGCGCCAAGGGCCTGCCGGCCAAGCTCGAGGAGCACCGCGAGGCGGCGTTCCTGTCCTACGAGTTGGCGACCATCAAGGTCGATGTGCCGCTGGACATCGAAGTCGAGGCGCTGGTGTGCGGCGAGCCGGACCGTGACGCATTGCTGGCGCTCTATACCGAGATGGAGTTCAAGAGCTGGATCGCCGAGGTTCAGCGCGATGCGGCCCAGGTCGGTGACGTGGTCGCACCGCCCCCTGCGTCGCAGGCCAAGATCGAGCCCAAGTACGAAACCATTCTCGACCAGGCGCGCTTCGACGTCTGGCTCGACAAGCTGCGCCAGGCGCCGTTGTTCGCCTTCGACACCGAGACCACCAGCCTGGACGCACAGCAGGCGAAGCTGGTCGGCCTGTCGTTCGCGGTCGAGCCGCATGAGGCTGCCTATGTGCCGCTGGCCCATGACTACGAGGGCGCTCCGACGCAACTGGACCGCGACAGCGTATTGTTGGCGCTCAAGCCGCTGCTGGAAGACCCGGCCAAGGGCAAGATCGGTCAGAACGCCAAGTACGACATCAATATCCTGGCCAACTGTGCCCTGGGTGGCGACCCGGCGCAGGGCATCCAGATGCGCGGCGTGACCTACGACACCATGCTCGAATCCTACGTGCTGGATTCGACCGCCACCCGCCACGACATGGACAGCCTGGCGCTCAAGTACCTGGATCACAGCACCATCGCGTTCGAGGACATTGCCGGTAAAGGCGCAAAGCAGCTGACCTTCAACCAGATCCCGCTGGAAAAGGCCGGCCCTTACGCGGCCGAGGACGCCGATATCACCCTGCGCCTGCACCACGCCCTGCAGGAGCGTCTGGCCAAGACCCCCAGCGTGCAGCCGGTTTTGATGGACATCGAGATGCCTCTGGTGCCGGTACTGGCCAAGATCGAACGCCAAGGGGCATTGGTCGATGCCGAGCTGCTCAAGGTGCAGAGCGGTGAGCTGGGCGTGAAGATGGCCGAGCTCGAGCGTGAAGCCTTCGCGCTTGCAGGCGAGGAATTCAACCTGGGCTCGCCCAAGCAGTTGGGTGTGATTCTCTACGACAAGCTGGGCATGCCGGTGCTGAGCAAGACCGCCAAGGGCCAGCCCTCCACGGCCGAAGCGGTGCTGGCTGAACTGGCCGAGCAGGATTACCCACTGCCTACGGTACTGATGGAATACCGTTCTCTGAGCAAGCTCAAGAGCACCTATACCGACAAGCTGCCAGAGCAGATCAACCCGCGCACCGGCCGGATCCACACCTCCTACCAGCAGGCTGTGGCCGCCACCGGGCGCCTGTCGTCCAGCGACCCGAACCTGCAGAACATTCCGGTGCGCACTGCCGAAGGCCGGCGGATTCGTCAGGCGTTCGTCGCCAGCCCCGGCTACAAGCTGCTGGCGGCCGACTATTCACAGATCGAACTGCGCATCATGGCCCATCTGGCCAAGGACGAAGGGCTGCTGCATGCCTTCCGCAACGACCTGGACGTGCACCGGGCTACCGCCGCGGAGGTTTTCGGCGTGCCGCTGGAGCAAGTCACCAACGACCAGCGCCGAAGTGCCAAGGCCATCAACTTTGGCCTGATCTACGGCATGAGCGCTTTTGGCCTGGCCAAGCAGATCGGTGTCGATCGCAAGCAGTCCCAGGACTATATCGACCGCTATTTCGCCCGCTACCCTGGCGTATTGGCCTACATGGAGCGCACTCGCGCCCAGGCCGCCGAGCAGGGCTTCGTCGAAACCTTGTTCGGTCGCCGCCTGTATTTGCCGGACATCAACGCGAAGAACCCGGCGCTGCGCAAGGGTGCCGAGCGCACCGCGATCAACGCGCCGATGCAGGGCACCGCGGCGGACATCATCAAGCGCGCCATGGTGGCTGTGGATAACTGGCTGACCGATAGCGGCCTGGATGCACGTGTGATCCTGCAAGTCCACGATGAACTGGTGCTGGAGGTGCGTGAGGACTTGGTCGAACAGGTACGGGAGCAGATCCGTCCCTACATGAGCAATGCCGCGCAGCTGGATGTGCCGCTGCTGGTGGAAGTGGGCATTGGCTCGAATTGGGACGAAGCTCACTGAATCGAGCAGGGCAAGCAGGATAGGATGTGTGGCGAGAGTCGTGGATCCACTGTCGGTTCAGCGCTGGCGGTTCTGAGGTTTCATGAAACTATCGCAAATAGTTTTCAGGGCCTTGGAACTAAACCGGTGAAGCGGGACTCAGAGTAACTGAATGGCTGGTGAAGCCTTTCGATGCTCCTATGTTGTGTTAAGTGTTGGCAGATACCCGGACCCCGCCCTAGCGGTCCGGACTTGAACCCCGAACTTCCCCCTCCCCATACGAAGTCCGGGGTTTTTTTTGCCTGGAATTTGGCGACCAACTTGCGCCTGGCGCTGTGGGAGCGGCTTTACCCGCCATCGGGTATCAAGCGTACGCTCCCACCGGACACGGCCTTGTCCTCAGGCGGGCTTGTCTTCCAGCTCCATCCACTCGGCCAACACGCCGTAGGCTTCCTCGAGCCCCAGGCGCTTGGGGGCCGAGAACAACTGGATGGTCACCCCATCGCCCCAGCCCTTGCGGATTTCCGACTGCACCTTGAGCAGCGTGTTCTTGGCCGCGCCAAAGGTGAGCTTGTCGGCCTTGGTGAGCAGGATGTGCATTGGCATGGCGCTGGCCTTGGACCAGTCGAGCATCATCTTGTCGAAATCGGTCATCGGGTGACGCACATCCATCAGCAGGATCACTCCGCGCAGGCACTCACGGCTGCCCAGGTAGGCTTCCAAGTGATGCTGCCAGTGCTGCTTGAGTGGGATCGGGACTTTTGCATATCCGTAGCCTGGCAGGTCGACCAAACGCCGTTCATCGTCCAGACTGAAGAAATTCAACAGTTGGGTGCGCCCGGGGGTCTTGGAGGTACGCGCCAGGCTGGCATGGGTCAGGGTATTGAGGGCGCTGGATTTGCCGGCGTTGGAACGACCGGCGAAAGCCACCTCGTAACCCTGGTCTTGAGGGCATTGTTCGACCTTGGCGGCGCTAAGGGCGAATTTGGCTTTCTGGCAGAGGCCGAGGATGGGGTTTTTGACTTGCATGGGATATCCGATATGGGTGTTGCCAAGGCCAGCCATTCAGGCGCCGGGCGCGGCAAGCTGTGTCGTTTCCGTTTGGATGGCGGAAGTATATAATGCCCCAGTTTTTGTGTGCGCATTATCCCGGCGTAGGATGATGTGCATGGGGTGTCGAACAATAGCTCGCGCATTAGAACGCAGCGCGGCCCCCAACCCTGAAAGGTCGTTGCGCATGGCGAAATGGCTGCTTGCTGTCGGTATGTTCCTGCCGTTTTTAAGCGCTCAGGCTACACAGGATCCCGAGGCGTTGTACAACCGCACGTGTGCGGCCTGTCATGCCGGGCAGTTGCCACAGGCCCCCCAGCGGGGTGATCGGGCAGCGTGGAATCCGAGGCTTGCGCAAGGTATGGACGTATTGGTGGCGCATGTTACCCAGGGTTTCAAGGCTATGCCGCCGCGTGGATTGTGCATGGACTGCAGTACCGAGGACTACCGGTCTGTCATCCTCTGGATGAGCGACAGTCCCGATACATAACATTTCACCCCTAGCCGTGTTGGATTAGCTGATGAACAAACTATTCGTGAGTCTGCTGTTGACCATGGGTGTCGCAGGTGCGGCCAATGCTGCGGAACCCATCAAAGGCGATGCTGCTGCCGGTCAGGCCAAGACAGCCGTCTGTGGAGCCTGCCACAACCCTGACGGCAACAGCCTGGCGCCGAACTTCCCCAAACTTGCCGGCCAAGGCCAGCGCTATCTCGAAAAACAACTGCACGATATCAAGTCCGGCAAGCGTACCGTGCTGGAGATGACCGGCATGCTGACCAACTTCAACGATCAGGACCTGGCCGATATCGCCGCCTACTTCTCAAGCCAGAAGGGCAGTGTCGGTGCGGCTGATCCCAAGCTGGTCGAGCGTGGCCGCGCGCTGTTCAACGGTGGCGACCTGGAGAAAGGCATGCCGGCCTGCACCGGTTGCCATTCGCCCAATGGCGCAGGCATCGCCCTGGCGGGCTTCCCGCACTTGGGGGGCCAGCACGCCCAGTACGTGGCCAAGCAGCTCACCGACTTCCGCGAAGGCAACCGCACCAATGACGGTGATGCCATGACCATGCGTTCGATCGCAGGCAAGCTGAGCAACAAGGACATCGAGGCCTTGGCCAGTTACATCCAGGGCTTGCACTGAACCCTGTAGGCCCTCGCAGGCCCTGCGCATTAACGTTCGGTTAATGCTGCCTGGCAAAGATGAAAGGGCGGCCTGGACCGCCCTTTTTTCTGTCCATAGCCGTTACACTACAGAACCCGAGCCCTTCCCGACCGGTCTTAGCTACCGGTCGCGTCGAGGCGACCAATGACTGCTCAGGAGTAAAGCATGCGTAAACTGATTCTCAGCGCTGCGCTGGTCGCCGCCAGCGTATTCGGAGTGACCGCCGTACAGGCCGCGGAGCCTGTCGAAGGTCAGCAGTATTTCGAGCTGAGCAACCCCGTTCCTGTTTCCGTCCCGGGCAAGATCGAAGTCGTCGAATTGTTCTGGTACGGCTGCCCGCACTGCTACCACTTCGAACCGACCATCAATCCATGGGCTGAGAAACTGCCGGCCGACGTCAACTTCAAGCGCGTGCCCGCCATGTTCGGCGGCCCCTGGGATGCCCACGGTCAGATGTTCCTGACCCTCGAGGCCATGGGCGTCGAGCACAACGTCCATGCCGCGGTCTTCGATGCCATCCAGAACAAGCGCATGCGCCTGACCAAGCCTGAAGAAATGGCCGACTTCCTCGCCACCCAGGGCGTGGATAAAGACAAGTTCCTCGCCACCTTCAACTCGTTCGCCATCAAGGGCCAGGTGCAGCAGGCCAAGGACCTGGCGAAGAAGTACGAAATCACTGGCGTGCCGAGCATGGTCGTCAACGGCAAGTACCGCTTCGACCTGGGTACCGCCGGCGGGCCGGAAGGCGTGCTGGATGTCGCCGACCAGCTGATCGCCAAGGAGCGCGCCGCTAAATAAGCGGCGTTGCCCATGAGCCGCTTTCGCTCCACACGCCTGGTTGGCCTGCGGCAACCGCAGGTCAACGAGCATCACCTGCAGGCATCAGGCTTGCCGGCGGATGGGCGACTGCGCCTGCTCAGCTTCAATATCCAGGTCGGTATCAGCACCGAGCGCTATCGGCACTACCTGACCCGCAGCTGGCAGCACCTGTTGCCGCACAATGGGCGGGCCGGCAACCTGCAGCGGATCGGCGAACTGCTCGGTGACTTCGATCTGGTGGCCTTGCAGGAAGCCGATGGCGGCAGCCTGCGCTCGGGTTACATCAATCAGGTCGAACATCTGGCCCAGCTCGGGGCATTTCCGTACTGGTACCAGCAGCTCAACCGCAACCTCGGGCGTTTCGCCCAGCACAGCAACGGCGTGCTCAGCCGCCTCAAGCCACAGCATCTCGAAGATCACCCCCTGCCTGGCCCAGCCGGTCGAGGTGCGATCCTGGTACGTTTTGGCGAAGGCGAAGACGCCCTGATCGTGGTGATGATGCACCTGGCGCTCGGCGCCAAGACACGGGCCCGGCAATTGGCGTATGTCCGCGAGTTGATCGGCGGCTACCGCCATCAGGTGCTCATGGGCGACATGAACACCCATGCCAATGACCTGCTCGAGCATTCGCCCCTTCGCGATCTGGGCCTCATCGCGCCGCAGGTCGAGGCCACCTTTCCCAGCTGGCGCCCCCAGCGCTGCCTGGATCACATCCTGCTCAGCCCGAGCCTGACCCTGGAACGGGTCGAGGTGCTGGCCCAGCCAATTTCCGACCACCTTCCGGTTGCCGTCGAGATTCGTTTGCCTGATGCACTGACTGTGGATACGCTGCCGGCTTTGGGCTGATTGCTATCACCGGTTTGCGGATCCAGGCATGACAGACGAAGGCGAGCGCTGGAAAGAGAAGTACCTCAAAAGCATCGAACAGCAAGAGAAGCTGGAGCGCCGTTGGGAAGCTCGTCTCGATCTGCTGCGTCGCGGCCTGGTGCGCAGCACCTTGGCGGCCGAGGGCAGCGACAAGACAGTCGACCAGTGCATGAAGGAAATGCGCGAGGTCATTCGCAGCGACAACATGGACGCGGGGCTTGCGGGCCTGTTGCCACGCTTGGAAAAAGCCGTGCTGGACTCCGAGCAGCGCCGCGAGACCCGCATGACGCAGGTCAGCGAAGCCCTGACCTCGCTGGTCGAGCAACTGCAGCGCTTGCCCTTGCCCGGTGATATCGCCCGGCCCCTGAAGAAACTTTCAAAGAAACTCGATGGTGGGGTTAGCCAGTCCCGAGAGCTGCCGCCGCTGCTGGGCGAGCTGAGCGGCCTGCAGGGTCGCGCCCTGAGCGTGCTGCAAAGGCCCGATGAAGAACCGCGACCAGGATTCCTCCAGCGGCTGTTCGGCGGCCGCGAGGCGGACCTGGAGCCGGCCACCCAGCTTGCTGAGGCCAGGCCTGCCGAGATCCTCGAAAAAACGCTGGCCGAACCTGCGGCGCTGGCCGATGTGGATGAACTGCATCCCTTGGCGCAACCGCAGATAGACCCTGGGCAGGCTGCTGAGCGCGATGACGATGCGCTGCCCCCTGAAACGGACGTCGAAGTAGCTGAGCTGAGCGGTACCGACGAGCCTCGCCCGCACGAAGGAGCGCTGGAAACCCTGCCGCTGCCTGAAAGCCCTGAGGCGGTTTCGTCGTCACCCATTGAAATCGAGCCTGCCGACGCGTCTGCCGTCGTCGCGGAGCAAGAGCTTGCTCATGTGCAAAGCACATTGGAAGCAGAAGGCCCGTATGCCCTCCCTGACGCTGTGGAACCCCCCTACAGCACCGTCGCGGCGCATATCGAGCAGACGCTGATCGGCCTGCTCGACGACCTGAGCCTACCGGAGCGCCATAAGGCACAGGCGTTGGCCATGCGCGAGCGGGTATCGCGTGGGTTGAACTGGTACGAGCTGATTCCGGTGCTCGATGACTTGGCCGTGCTTATGCTGGCCATCACCGACAGCGGCCAGCATGAATTCGAAGCCTACCTGCAACAGCTCAACGGGCGCCTGGAAACCTTCCAGAGCCACCTGCAAGAGGCCAGTGCCGGGCATGCCGACAACAGCTGCGCCGCGCGTGAACTGGACAACCAGTTGCGTGAGCAGGTCGATGGCCTGCAAAGCAGTGTGCAGGGCGCCGCGGACGTGGACAGCCTCAAGCTCATCCTGGAGAACCGCCTCGAAGGCTTGCTGAACACCATGGATGAGCACCAGCATGAGCGCGATCGTCGTGAGCAGGAGCTGGCGGACCGCTTGAAGGGCCTAGCCGATCGAGTGGCGAACATGGAGCAGGAAGCCCTCGGTTATCGCGAACACCTGGAGGAACAGCGCCAGAAAGCCCTGCTCGACCCTCTCACGGGGCTGCCCAATCGTGCGGCCTGGTCGGAGCGCGTCGAGCGGGAGGTCCAGCACTGGCAGGCCCACGGCGGGCATCTGCTGATGGCTATTCTCGACCTGGACCACTTCAAGCGGATCAACGACTACTATGGTCACCTGGCTGGCGACAAGGTCCTCAAGATCGTCGCCGACCAGTTGCGCAAGCGTCTGCGAGAGCAGGATTTCATCGCCCGGTTTGGCGGCGAGGAGTTTGTCGTGTTGCTGCCGCAGACCTCGCCTGCTGTCGGCCTCAAGCTGGCCGAGACCTTGCGAGCGGCCGTCGAGGCCTGCCCGTTCCACTTCAAGGGCGAGCGGGTGGTGATCACCACCTCTATCGGCCTGAGCGCTTTCCGCTCTGGCGAGCGAGGCGACCAGGTTCTCAAGCGCGCGGACGACGCGCTGTACCGAGCCAAGGATCAGGGCCGCAATCGCGTGGAGCAGGCATAATTATTTACCGCATTCACTGCGACCCTGGTGCTGACAATGGTCGACCGGAAACCTGATGGACAGGTTTCGGCCCCTTGATCGAACAGGAAATAGCAGATGAAAGCACTCAACGGATTGGCCGTGTTTGCCATGGTGCTGGCCGTGCAGACGACCGCAATGGCCAAAGAACATGTGTTTACCGCTCATGTGGCGGCGGATGGCACGCTGTTGCGGCAGTCCCCGAAATGGATCTCCGACATCACCCATCAGCCCCAGCCCAACTACTTCAGCTTGTACAAGCTGAAGTTGAACAAGCAGGTTGTGCGGCAGGACCCGGGCTTTTGCACAGTCTCTGCCATCGATGCCAGCAGTTACGATCGCCAGCTGCATGGACAAGCCAAGGTAACGGGCAAGCCTTCGGCAGAAAAGGTCGACGTGATGACTCAGCTGGTCGACAAGAAAGGACCCAGTGGCGACAACGACCTGGAGTTTCTTTTGATGTGCACGCGGTGATTGCGTTTCTCGAGCTGTAGTGAGAAGTGCACGTTATACTGTAGCGCTGTTGCCGATTACTTTACTGACGTGCCCTCTCCCATGAAAACGCTTTTTGCCGGGCTGATGTTGTTGATGGTGGCTGGCTGCTCCACCGGCCTGCGGATCGACCGTAACCATCCTTCCGTCAACCATGACAGCCGTATCCAGTTCATCGTCCTGCATTACACCAACGCATCCCTGGAGCGCTCCTTGGCCTTGCTGACCCATGGCGAGGTCAGCAGCCATTACCTGGTCGGCGATGGGCCAGCCACCGTTTATCAACTGGTTGATGAAAACCGCCGGGCCTGGCATGCCGGCGACAGCCAATGGCAAGGGCGTACTTGGCTCAACTCCAGCTCCATCGGCATCGAGATCGTCAACCCAGGCTACACCGACACACCCAACGGGCGCGTCTGGCACCCCTACAGCGAGGCTCAGATCCAGGCCTTGATCGCGTTGCTCAAGGATATCGTCAAGCGCAATCACATCGAGCCACGGCACATCATCGGCCACAGTGATATCGCGCCGCTGCGCAAGCTTGATCCAGGCCCGCTGTTCCCGTGGAAACGTCTCGCCGATGCCGGCCTTGGCGTTTGGCCAGACGCAAATGCCGTTGCACGACAACAGGCATATTTCAGCGTCAATCCTCCGACCATCAGCTGGTATCAGCAGCAATTGGCGCGATTCGGTTATGCGATCGAGCAGACCGGCGAGCTGGATGTTGTCACTCGCCATGTGATCGCGGCCTTCCAGATGCGCTTCCGTCCTCAGCGCTTCGACGGCATGCCGGATGCACAGACCGCGGCGATGCTGCAAGTCTTGAATCGCTCGCGCTGAGTAACGGTAACGAAACCTTTCTGATGGTGTCATACGCCAAACGGGCAGGCTGACTTCTCGCAGAGTTGCTATACCTCTTGGTAATCAACTGGATGCCTGTGATGTCAGCCTTCCTTGCGACACTGCGTCAAATTTTCCACCGTCCCTGGATGCTGGCTGGGCTGGCCGCATTTTCCAGCGCAATCGTGCTGCTCGCAGGAAGCTTTGGTGTCGCGCTGCAGCAGATGAAACAAAACGAAAGCGCCCAGATGAACGCCCGGGGCGAGCGTTTCCTGGAGCGCCTTGAACAGATCTTCGGCCAGTTGCGCGAAGGCGTGGACCAATTGCAGGCGCAACCTCTGCGCGGTTGTGATGCGGCGATGGTTGCGGCCTTGCAGCAGATCGGCTTGAGTTCGCGATTCATCTATGAGGCCGCCTATGTGGACGGCGCGGTAGTCTGCTCCAGCCGTGGCGCCGAGAGCACCCTCGAACCCCTTCGTGCTCCGGACATCCAGGGGCCCACCTACAGCTATTGGCTCAACACCAGCACCGAGCCGAACGAGAACCTGGCCGCCTTGATGCTGGGGCGCGGCAAGTTCCTGGTATCTACCTCGCGGGGTCATCTTTCCGATGTGGTCGACTTGCCGCCGGGTGGCAGCGTGCTGGTCGTGCTCGACCATGGTACCCGGGCGATCCCCGTGCTCGGCCCGCCCCAGCGCTGGCCTCCGCCG
This sequence comes from Pseudomonas sp. HTZ2, assembly GCF_033173945.1. Lineage (NCBI taxonomy): Bacteria > Pseudomonadati > Pseudomonadota > Gammaproteobacteria > Pseudomonadales > Pseudomonadaceae > Pseudomonas > Pseudomonas sp. HTZ2. The sequence continues at coordinate 551,641 of NZ_CP137332.1, forward strand.
ACAGTGGAATGGCCGCCGCCACCGAACCAGTCGTTGCTGGAGAAGAACGACTGGTTGCTCTATCACATGCCGACCAACTCGCCCGACTACCAGTTGGTGTTGATCGCGCCTCGGGCGGGCCTGCCTCTGAAGATGAACGGGATGCTCTGGCTGCTGTTTCCGGGCAGCCTGGTATTGGCCTGTTGCGTCGGCTGGCTGGTGCTGCAGTTGATTCTGCAACGGCGCTCGATGAGTTCGGAGCTGCAGAACGCCTTGCGTCGGGGCGAGCTGCAGGTGCTTTATCAGCCGATTTTCGAGCTCGACAGTCGCCGTTGCGTCGGTGCTGAGGCCTTGGTGCGCTGGCTCAGACCGGATGGCTCGCTGACCAGTCCCGATCTGTTCATCCCGTTGGCTGAAAACACTGGGCAGATCCGCCAGATCACGGACTTCGTGTTGCAACGGGTGCTGGAGCAGTTGGGCCAATTGTTGCGGGCCAATCCTTCGCTGTACATCTCAGTGAATCTGGCGGCCTGTGACGTGATGGTGCCACGCATCGGAAGGGTGGCGGCCCGATTGCTGGCGCATCACCGGGTGGCGGCCAGCCAGATCGCCTTCGAGGTGACCGAGCGGGGCCTGATCGATGTGGTGGTGGCGCGTGACAATTTACAGGCCTTGCGCGCGGTGGGGCATCAGGTCCTGATCGACGACTTTGGCACAGGCTATTGCAGCCTGGCTTACCTACAGACGCTCCCGGTCGACTGCCTGAAAATCGACAAGGCTTTCATCGATGCGCTGGGGCATGACGCTGCGAGCAGCGGCGTGGCGCCGCACATCATTCGCATGGCCCACTCCCTGCACCTGCGAGTGATTGCCGAAGGGATCGAATGCGAGGACCAGGCGGAGTTACTCAATAGCGAAGGTGTCAATTATGGGCAAGGCTGGCTGTTTGCCCATCCGCTCAGTGCCCGGCAGTTCACCGAACTGGTGACTCGTCAGCGGCGCAAAGGCAAATAGCCGGCGGCGAAGGTTGTGGGTGAACCCACTCTTACAAGTTCAATGGTGCTGTCGAGAACGGCCTGGATCCTCTGGGCGCAGGTTACTCGCGAAGCACACAGCCCACGGTGGAGGTTCTACACGGGCAAGGTCATGTAGAACTGCGTCCCCTGCCCTGGACGGGAATACACACCCATCCGCCCGCCATGCAGCTGGACGATCTCCTTGCACAACGCCAGGCCCAAACCGGCTCCGCCTTTCTTGCGCCCGACCTGGACGAAGGGCTCGAAGATCCGGGCTTGCTGGCCATAGGCGATGCCTTCGCCGTTGTCCTCCACCCCGATGATCACTCGTTCGGCATGCCGCCGCGCATGCAGCCGGATGCGCCCATCGTTGGCGGTATGACGGAGCGCGTTGTGCAACAGATTGTCCAGCACCCGGTCCAGCTGCGCGGCGTCTGCCGGGATGCGTGGTAGAGGGGGCTCGACGTCTATGAACAGCTCGATGTTCTTCTGCGCGGCCTGCTCGGCAAAGCGTGAATGGGCACGCTCGAGTAGCTCTTCGATGCTGCAGGGCGAAAGCTCCAGCTTTTGCAGGCCGCTCTGGTAGCGGGAAAAGTTGAGCAGGTCGTTGATCAGTTGGGTCAGGCGCTGCATCTCCTCGCCGATGGTGTCCAACAGGTCGTTCTCCCGCGCTTGGGGTGGAAACGTCACCCGTTCTCGCAACAGGCCAAACGCCATGTGCATGCCGGTCACCGGCGTACGCAGCTCGTGGGAGGCCCGCAGGACGAATTCACTGCGCACCCGCTCGAACGCTCGCTGCTCGGTGACGTCGTGCAGCACCATTACGGCTCCAAGGATCGGCCCTTGTGGGTGGCTGACCGGCGTCAAGCTGTAGGTGAGCAGACGGGTTTCGTCGTCCACCTCGATGCTCAGGTCGTCCGGCGGTCGGTCCAGGCTACCGCCGCGCAAGACCTGATGCAGTTGTGGCTCGAGCTCCGGGCGCTGTAATGCTTCGGCAAGGCCCGTTCCAACTCGACTGATGTCCCAACCCAACTGGCGTTGCGCCACAGGGTTCAAATGTTCAAGGCGGCCTTGGCGGTCGATGATCAGCAGACCATCGTCGATGCTGTCGAGCACGGCCTGCAGGCGCTGCTGGCCGGCCAGCAGTTCATCGATGTTGGTGGCCTGGTGTTTGCGCAGGGCATCGGCCATCAACCCGAAGCGCCGGGTGAGCTGGTTGAGCTCGGTAGCCTGGGTGACTGGCAAGGTGACGTCGAAATTGCCTTGGCCGACCTGATCGGCGGCCTTGGCCAGGGCCTCGATGGGTTGGCCGAAACGGCGAGCGATGTTGTGCGCTGTGACGAACCCGAGCACCACTACCAACAGTCCCATCAAGCCGAGCACGCCGCTGATCAGCAGGGCGCGGTCGCGCGCTTGTTCTTCGCTGCGTGTGATGCGCTCCAGGGCCTGCTTGTGGGAGTCGATCAGGTCGGTACGGACCTGATTGAAGGCGGCGCCCAAAGGTTGCTCGGTGTCCATGCTGCGCGCGGGCGCCGCGCTTTCGCGGTAGGCCTGGAGAAAGGCTTGGTAATTGCTGCTGGCCTTGCTGAAGGCGGTGCGCTCGCCGCCTTCGGCAAGGCCTTGGTTGAGCAGGGATTGGAAGTCTTCCTGCAGGGTCACCAGATTGCGTGGGTCGGTGTCCGCATCGAGGATGAGCTTCAACTGCTCTCCAAGGTTCTGTCGTAGCTTGAGGGCGATCTCCAGCGTATGGGTGGTGTCCCCCACCAATCGCTGTTGCACTGTAGCCATCTGCATCACACTGACCAGCCCGAGCAGCAGGCCGAGCAAGGCGACCGTGACCAGGGCCGAGATGCTCAGGAAAAGCCGCGTGCGCAGCTTCATGGGCCACTTCATAGGTTGTACTGCTTGCGTTTGCGGTACAGAGTCGAGGCGTCGATCCCCAGCGTCTTGGCCGCCTGGTCCAGGGTATCGCTGGCCGCCAGCACCGCGCCGATGTGGGCGCGCTCTAGCTCGTCCAGGCTCAGGGCGGCGCCGATGCGTGGTGCGTTGCTGGTGGGAGGCTCGGCCATGCCCAGATGGCTGACTTCCACGCGCTCCTGCGGACAGATGATGCTCGCCCTCTCCACTACGTTGCGCAGTTCGCGGATGTTGCCCGGCCAGCGGTAGTTGAGCAGTGCCGTGCGGGCCTCGTCGCTGAACACTCGCGCGGGCCGGGCATATTCCTTGACGAAGCGGGCCAGGAAGCGCTCGGCGAGCATGAGGATGTCTTCGCTGCGTTCACGCAGCGGGGGCAGGTGCAGGGTGATGACGTTGAGGCGGTACAGCAAGTCCTCGCGGAAGCGACTTTCACGAACCATTTCTTCGAGGTTGAGGTTGGTCGCCGCGAGGATACGTACATCGGCGCGGCGGGTGACAGGATCGCCAACCCGCTCGTACTCCTTGTCCTGGATGAACCGCAGCAGCTTGGGCTGCAGGGTCAGAGGGAAGTCGCCGATTTCATCGAGAAACAACGTCCCGCCGTCCGCCTGGCTGACGCGGCCGAGGGTGCTCTCGCTGGCCCCGGTGAAGGCGCCGCGGGTGTGGCCGAACAACTCGCTTTCCATCAATTCGGCATTGAGCGAGGGGCAATTGATGGTCACGCAGGCCTTGCGCATTCGCTTGCTCCAGCCATGGATGGCGCGGGCCAGTTCACCTTTACCGGTACCGGACTCACCCAGGATCAGAATGTTGGCATCGGTGCTTGCCACCTGCCGGGCAGTTTCCAGCACCGCCATCATGGCCGGGCTGTGGGAGTCGAGGCCGTCCTTGGGTTTGCGCACCTCGCCTTCGAGCGCTTCCAGGCGGGCGGACAACTGACGGACCTCCAGCTGCTTGGCGGTGGCCAGGCGCAGTTGGTCGGGGCTGCAGGGTTTGACCAGATAATCGGCAGCGCCGGCCTGGATTGCGTCCACCGCCGTGTCGACCGCTGAATGGGCAGTGACGATGACCACGCGCATCCACGGTGCCTGAATGCGCATCTGCGCCAGGACATCGAGGCCGTTGTCTTCGCCTAGGCGTAGATCGAGAAAGCACAAGTCGAACACCTGGCGTTGCAACAACGCTTCAGCCTGGGCGGCGCTGCTGGCCGTGGCGACGCTGTAGCCTTCATCTTCCAGGCAATAACGGAAGGTTCGCAGGATCGCGGATTCGTCATCCACCAGCAGAATGCGGCCTTGGTTGTCCTGGGCTGATTCCATTTTCCTGCGCTCCTTCGGGATTGATCTCAATTAGTGTCGGAAAAATCGGGCAAGTTGCATGGTCAATTCTGAAGGAATCCGCCCTTTGCATGCTAGCCAATAGCCTTTCCTGCCTCGTGGCCCTGCCAGGGCAGGCGCTCAGAAAGAAGACAGCGGACTGGCATGGGGGTTGCGACGGTTCTCTCTTTATATGTCACCGATGGAGGAGCTGACATGTCTTTTTCCCTGAGAATCCTGGTGCTGACGACGTGCATGCTGACCGCCGTGCCGCCGGTTTTCGCCGATCCCGTCCAGGACGCGCGCCTGCAAGGCGCCCTGCAGACAGCTCTGTCGCTGAACCGGGTGCTCAACCCCTTTCGCATCGAAGTGACAGTCAATGGCGCGAACGCCAGGTTGACCGGCGAGGTGGAAAACGATGTCGAGCGTCAGCTGGCCGAGCATGTCGCGCTTGCCACCCACGGCATCGAGCAAGTCGACAACCAACTGCAGATAAACCCGGCGCTGGTCGAGCGGCCGCTTGAACTGCGTGCCTATGCCCAGCGTCTGGAGGACGCCACCTTGGCAGCGGTGATCCGAGCCCGGCTGCTCTGGAGCCGTATTACCGAAAAGGCAGCTATCGAAGTGGAAAGCCGCGAGGGCGTGGTCACCCTGCGTGGCAAGGTCGACAGCGCCGAGGCCAAGGAGCTGGCAGGCGTGTTGGCGCGGACCACCGATGGGGTGCACTTGGTCAACAACCTGGTCAGCCTGGACAGCGCCGCCATGGCCAAGGCGCGGGAGAAGCCCGTGGATGCACCGGTCGGCCCGCAGCCCAGCGACAACTGGATCGTCGACAAGATCCAGAGCAGTTACCGCTACAGCCGCAATCTCGACGGCCTGAACCTAAAGGTGGCGAGCGAACAAGGCATGGTCCGGCTTTCCGGTGAGGTCGTCAGCAGCGAGCAGAAGACCATTGCCGTGGAGGTGGCACGGCAGATCATCGGCGTGCGAGGCGTGGATGCCGACCTGTTGAAAGTCGCGAGCAAGGTTGAGGGTTGATCGTGCAAAACGCACGACCCCAGATAGGCCATCGTGCAGGATACGTGCTTGATGGTCTTTGGTGAGTTATATAAGCGATTGATTTAAAAGGATTTTAAGAGAAGGCGAAGACTGGCATGCAGGCTGCAACTTCCTGTCTAGGTTCGAATAAAAACACAGCAGGAGGAGCCGGCATGAATCGCCCATTCGTCAACCGCCCGCAGATCGCCGATTCGCCCTGGCGTCAGTGCCTGTTTCTGGGCCTTGCGCTACTGCTGACATTGGCCGCTGGCCAGTTTTACTACAGCTGGCAGACGGCGCGGTTGGCCGAGCAGGTGGCGGCGCAAACCGCGCTGTTGACGCAGATCCAGGCGAGCCGTCCCAACACCTTGGTCAAAGCCACCGCGCCGTTGCCGGCTGCCAAGGCTTCGCCAGCCCATCTGGACACTGTCGTCCATGAAGAACGCTGGGTGTTCTGAATGCCGTACCGGATCGATTTCAAAAAGAAAGGAGAACCATCATGCTGAGTTGGGCTATCACTTTCCTGATCATCGCCATCGTTGCTGCCGTGCTGGGCTTCGGTGGTATCGCCGGCGCCGCCACGGGTATTGCGAAGATTCTGTTCATCGTCTTCCTGGTGCTGTTCGTGGCTTCTTTCTTCTTCGGACGCGGCAGAGGTTGAGCATGAGCCGGATGCTATGCAAAGCCCTGGCTACTGCCCTGTTACTGGGCGGTAGCGCAGCGGCGATGGCGGCCAATGACGGCCAGGTTCGGGTCGATCAGCTGCTCGGTTCGGACCCCGATTACCGCGAAACGTGGCAGGACACGATCAAGGGCGAGGAGCGCCTGCCCGATTGGGTCATCAATTTATCCGGCAGCTCGCAACACCAGATGTCGGCGGTTACCGAGGATGGTGACCGGTACTTGGTGGGCCCTTTATGCGAATCCCCGTCCAACTGCACGTACAAGCGCCTCGTGGTGGCGTTCAGTTGGGACAAGGATCATGCCTACGGGATGCTCGTCGAAGTCCCCGAAGGCCTGCCCGCGGACAAGTCACCCACCCGACATGCGCAGTATCGCTGGCTGGGTGATCCGGACGATGGGATGAAAGCCATGCTGCAGGAGCAGCTCAAGCGGGATCCGAAGTGGTACTGACCAAGGGTCACGCATGTGTAACGTCCTAGAAGCTGAACCTTTTTATCTTTCAGGCTTCTATGGTGCGCCACTCCGAGGAGGGGTGACGCATGACCAAGGGGCTGGGCTGTTCTGATTGTTGCAGGATCGGAGTGGCCTAGGGGTACAGGGAGTACCTCCGCAATGGGCCGGGTCAGGTAGGGCGGTATCGGAAGTTTTGACCGGCGGTGTCAGATTAGGCGCAAAGCCAGGTCAGACTTCCGAGACGCCTATATAAGAAAGACGTCAGGTTGCTTTCAGTATTTTTCCCTCAAGACACATTTTGTCTCGACCGTATATCGAAATTTTTTCGATGGGCGCATCGCGTACCTTTAGTACCTTTGACACCATTCGGATTGTCGAACAAAGGTAGAAAACCCTCGTATGGATGCCGATAAATCGGCCGAAAAATGGCGCTTTGGTCTTGTTCGGGAATCCGAACACCGGAAAACCAACCCCTTCTGATGCGCGAAATTCCTCTCAAGCCTCATGCCGATTCGGCATAGGGTAGTCATTTACGGCATTAGACTGACCCCCGTCCCGTCGCAATAGTTGCCGCCTTTTTTCGCAGGCCGGAGCGTCCGACGCTCGCTTGCGGTGACCTTCGATGGCGTCGCCGCACGGAAGTCCAACGCTACCCAATACGCTGGCAAAGGCTCTGGGATGCGTTTTTCCGCCTGGCACCCATGACCACTAGAAGAAAGGGTAAAGACATGAAGAAGGCAAAACTGAGCCTCGCCTGGCAGATCCTCATCGGACTTGTCCTGGGCGTTGCGATCGGCGCGCTGCTGAACCATTTCAGTGCAGAAAAGGCATGGTGGATCAGTAATGTCCTGCAGCCTGCCGGTGACATCTTCATTCGCCTGATCAAGATGATCGTCGTCCCGATCGTGATTTCGTCGCTGATCGTGGGCATCGCCGGAGTTGGCGACGCGAAGAAACTGGGCAGCATTGGCCTGAAGACCATCATCTACTTCGAGGTAGTGACCACCATCGCCATCGTCGTGGGCCTGGTGCTGGCCAACCTGTTCCACCCAGGTGCCGGTATCGACATGAGCACCCTGGGCACCGTCGACATCTCCAAGTACCAGGCCACTGCGGCCGAGGTGCAGCATGAGCATGCCTTCATCGAAACCCTGCTCAACCTGATCCCGTCGAACATCTTCGCGGCTGTCGCCCGCGGCGAGATGCTGCCGATCATCTTCTTCTCGGTGATGTTCGGCCTGGGCCTGTCGAGCCTGCCGGGCGATCTGCGCGACCCGCTGGTGCGCACTTTCCAGGCTGTGTCGGAGACCATGTTCAAGGTCACTCACATGATCATGAACTACGCGCCGATCGGTGTGTTCGCGCTGATCGCGGTCACTGTCGCCAACTTTGGCTTCGCCTCGTTGCTGCCTTTGGCAAAGCTGGTCCTGCTGGTGTACTTCGCCATCGCCTTCTTCGCCTTCATGGTGCTGGGCCTGGTTGCCCGCCTGTTCGGCTTCTCGGTCATCAAGATCATGCGCATCATGAAAGACGAGCTGATCCTGGCTTACTCCACTTCCAGCTCCGAGACCGTCCTGCCGCGCGTGATCGAGAAGATGGAAGCCTATGGCGCGCCGAAATCGATCTGCAGTTTCGTGGTGCCGACCGGTTACTCCTTCAACCTCGACGGCTCGACCCTGTACCAGAGCATTGCGGCGATCTTCATTGCCCAGCTGTACGGCATCGACCTGTCCTGGAGTCAGCAACTGCTGCTGGTGCTGACCCTGATGGTCACCTCCAAGGGCATCGCAGGTGTGCCGGGTGTTTCCTTCGTGGTCTTGCTGGCGACCTTGGGCAGTGTGGGCATTCCGCTGGAAGGTCTGGCATTCATCGCCGGTGTCGACCGCATCATGGACATGGCCCGCACCGCCCTGAACGTGATCGGCAATGCCTTGGCCGCCTTGGTCATCGCCCGTTGGGAAGGCATGTACGACGCCGCCAAGGGCGAGCGCTACTACAGCTCGCTGCTGGCCGGCCACAAGCATGACGCCGTGGTTGCGACTGCAAGCGAGCCTGCCAAGGCCGTGCAGCAGAACCACTAAGCACACATGCTGAAAAAAAGCCCCGACTCGATCGGGGCTTTTTGTTGCCTGGCAATCTGTCAGGGCTTTGCCGGAGCGGATTGACCCGTGGACCAGGGCAAAGCCCTGGCCCTGGCTCCAGCCCACTGGCGCGATACGCTATCATTCGGGCATTTTTCAGGGGGAACACACGGATGCTCAACGGCCTTTGGCTCGGCTTTTTCCTGGTGGCGGCGGTCAGCGCCCTGGCCCAATGGCTGGTGGGCGGCAATGCCGGCATCTTCGCGGCGATGGTCGAGAGCATCTTCGCCATGGCCAAGCTGTCGGTGGAGGTCATGGTCCTGCTGTTCGGTACCCTCACTCTCTGGCTGGGCTTCCTGAAAATCGCCGAACAGGCCGGTATCGTAGAGTGGCTGGCCAAGGTCCTGGGGCCCTTGTTCGCTCGCCTGATGCCGGAAGTGCCGCCTGGGCACCCTGCCCTAGGCCTGATCACCATGAACTTCGCCGCCAACGGCCTGGGCCTGGACAACGCGGCAACACCCATCGGCCTGAAGGCCATGCGCGCCCTGCAGGAGCTCAACCCCAGCAGCACCACCGCGAGCAATGCGCAGATCCTGTTCCTGGTGCTCAATGCCTCGTCCCTGACCTTGTTGCCGGTGACGATCTTCATGTACCGCGCCCAGCAAGGGGCCATGGACCCGACCTTGGTGTTCCTGCCGATCTTGCTGGCCACCAGTGCTTCGACCCTGGTCGGCCTGCTCTCGGTGGCAGTCATGCAGCGCCTGCGCCTGTGGGACCCGGTGGTGCTCGCCTACCTGGTGCCCGGCGCCTTGTTGCTGGGGGCGTTCATGGCTTTTCTCGGCACCCTCTCGGCAACGGCGCTGGCCAGTCTGTCGTCGATCCTGGGCAACCTGACATTGTTCGGCGTGATCATTCTGTTCCTGGTCATTGGTGCGCTGAGGCGGGTCAAGGTCTACGAGGCCTTCGTCGAGGGCGCCAAGGAAGGTTTCGATGTGGCCAAGGGCTTGCTGCCCTACTTGGTCGCCATGCTGTGCGCGGTCGGTGTGCTGCGTGCGTCCGGCGCCCTCGAGTTGGCGCTGGATGGCATTCGCCACACAGTAGAGTGGATCGGCCTGGACACCCGTTTCGTCGAGGGTCTGCCCACGGCGCTGGTCAAGCCGTTCTCTGGCAGCGCGGCACGCGCCATGCTGATCGAGACCATGCAGACCCACGGCGTCGACAGCTTCCCTGCCCTAGTGGCGGCGACGGTGCAGGGCAGCACCGAGACGACCTTCTATGTGCTGGCGGTGTACTTCGGCGCGGTGGGCATCCAGCGGGTGCGGCACGCCGTGGGGTGCGCCCTGCTCGCCGAGCTGTCCGGGGTGATCGCGGCGATTTTGGTCTGCTACTGGTTCTTCGCCTGAGCCTGGCCGGCCTGGGTGACGGTCCAGTTCACCACTTGCCCTACCAGCTGGTCGCTGGCATTGCCGAACCCCGCCACTACCGCTGACACCTGTTTGTCGGCCAGCGGCTGGCGCACTTCGAAGCGATGGCTGGCAAGGATGCGCTGGCTGCGTCCGTCCACCAGGCGCGCGTCATAGCGCACCACCACCTCCACCGTGTCCTGTGCACGGTACTCGCTCTGGAATGCCTGCAACTCGCCGGCCAGCTCGTAATCGGCCTGCAGGTTGCTGTCATCGGCGCTCAGGCGCTGCACCCGTCCGTCGCGCTGGAAACCGTCGAGCAAGCGGTTGCGTATCAGCAAGGGCGCTGGATCGCTCCAGCGTGCGCCCTTGTAGCTGCTGATCACATCGCCCTGGGGGATCACTGCGATACGGGGTGTGGCCAAGACCTCACTGGCCAGGGGCTTGTTCAGACGCAACGACCAGTCCAGCGCGCTGGCGGTTCGGCTGGGTTGGTTCACGGGCAGGCGATAGGTGTCCACTGGCTCGGTCTTGGGCAGGATCGAACAGGCGGTGGCCAGGCTCAAGGTGGCGGCCCAAGCCAGAAGGCGCAGCGTCGGTCTCATGGCTGGAACTCCTTGTTGTTGTCTCGGCCCAGCAGATAGCCGCTCGGGTCGGCCTCCAGACGCCGGGATATGCCCTTGAGCGCGTTGAGGGTTTCGCGCAGTTCTCGGATGGCCGGCGCCAGTTGATTCAGGCCCTGGGCGCCACCGTCGATGGCCTCGCGGTTGTCATTGAGCATCTGGTTGATGGTCTGGGTACTCTCGGCCAGCGACTGCATGGCCTGTTCAGCGCTGTCGATGGCCTGCTTGCCTTCGCTGCCGACCAGGCTGTTGGCGTTGCGCATCAAGGCCTGGGTCTCGGCCAAGGTGGCATTGGCCTGTTTGCCGAGCTGGGCCAATTGATCGATGGCTTGGCTGATACCGCCCTTGTGGCTGGCGAAGGTGCCGGTGGTCTGCTCCAGGTTCGCCAGGGTGTTGCTCAGGCGCTCGATATTGTCATCGGAGAACATCTGGTTGGCGTTGTGCAGCAGCAGGTTGATGTTGGTCACAAGGTCACTGCTGTCGTTGAGCAGGCGCGAGATGGGCGATGGTGAGGCGACGATCACCGGCAGTTTGCCGTCCTTGCCCTTGAGCTCAGGGCTTTTCGGCGTACCACCGCTGAGCTGGATGAACGAGTTGCCGGTGACGCCAGCCAGCGTCAGCTTGGCCTGGGTGTCTTCCTTGACCGGCGTGTCGGCGCTCAGGCGGATGCGGGCCAGAACCCGGCGCGGGTCTTTGGGGTCCAGGCGCAGGGTGCTGACGTCGCCGACCTTGATGCCGTTGTACTGCACCGGGCTGCCCCGGGACAGGCCGGACACCGCTTCGTTGAACACCACTTCGTAGTCTTTGAAGGTGTCATCGACGCTCGACTTGGTCAGCCATAGGCCGAACAGCATGGCGCCGGCCACCACCAGGACGGTGACTAGGCCGATCAAAACATGATGAGCTCGGGTTTCCATTGTTCAGCGCTCCTGCCCGGCGCCAGCGGCGGCCTGTTCCGCCGCCCGCCCGCGCGGGCCGTGAAAGTACTCGTGGATCCAGGGATCGTCGGTCTGCTCGACCTGGGCCAGGGGGCCGGCCACCAGGACCTTTTTCTGTGACAGCACCGCGACCCGGTCGGTGATGGTATAGAGCGTGTCCAGATCGTGAGTGATCAGGAACACCGAAAGGCCCAGGGCATCGCGCAGGGTCAGGATCAATTGATCGAATGCGGCGGCACCGATCGGGTCGAGGCCGGCGGTGGGCTCGTCGAGGAACAGGATGTCCGGATCGAGCGCCAGGGCGCGGGCCAGGGCGGCGCGCTTGATCATGCCGCCGGACAGCGAGGACGGATACTTGTCGGCGGCGGAGATCGGCAGGCCGGCCAGGGCCAGCTTGACCCCCGCCAGGTGCTCTGCGTCGGCGCGCGAGAGGCCGGCGTGCTCGATCAAGGGCAAGGCCACGTTCTCGGTGACCGTGAGCGAGGAAAACAGCGCGCCCTTCTGGAACAGCACGCCGAAGCGTCGTTCCACCAGGGAGCGCTGCTCGCTGTTCAGGGTGGCCAGGTCCTGGCCGAATACGTTGACCTGCCCTTCGTTGGGCCGGCGCAGCCCGATGATGCTGCGCAGCAACACCGACTTGCCGCTGCCCGAGCCACCGACCACGGCGAGGATTTCGCCGCGGTACAGGTCCAGGTCGAGATTCTCGTGCACGCTCTGGGTGCCGAATCGGTTGCATAGCCCCCGGGCTTCGATCACTGCGTCTGGTACGCCACTCACCAGCCCATCTCCATGAAGAACAGTGCGGCCACCGCATCGAGCACGATCACCACGAAAATCGACTGGACCACGCTGGAGGTGGTGTGCGCCCCCACCGATTCGGCGCTGCCGCTGACCTTGAAGCCTTCCAGGCAGCCAATGGCGGCGATCAGGAAGGCGAAGAACGGTGCTTTGACCAGGCCGACGATGAAATGCTGCACGCCGATGTCGCTCTGCAGCAGCGAAAGGAACATCGCTGGCGAGATATCCAAGGACAGGGCACAGACCACGGCGCCGCCGACGATGCCGCAGATCATCGCGACGAAGGTCAACAGCGGCAGGGAGATCAGCAAGGCGAGCACCCGCGGCACCACCAGCAGTTCGATGGGATTGAGCCCCAGGGTGCGGATGGCATCGATTTCTTCATTGGCTTTCATCGAGCCGATCTGTGCGGTAAAGGCGCTGGCGGTGCGTCCGGCCATGAGAATGGCGGTCAGCAGCACGGCGAACTCCCGCAGGAAGGAAAACGCTACCAGGTCCACGGTGAACACCGTAGCGCCGAAATCCGCCAGTACCGTGGCGCCGAGAAACGCCACCACCGCGCCCACCAGGAAGGTCAGCAGTGCCACGATCGGTGCGGCGTCCAGGCCGGTCTGCTCGATGTGCGCGACCACCGGCGTAACCCGCCAGCGGTGAGGCTGCCAGGCCCTGCGAGCGAGCGTCTCGAGGATCAGGCCGATAAAGCCGAGCAATTGCCGGGTGTCCTCCCAGAGGGTGGCGACGGCGCAGCCGATGCGCTCGAGCAACAGCAGCAAGACGGGGCGCTCGGCTTCCTTGACCGGGATGCAGTAGTCCTGCACCGAGCAGTAGACGTTCTTTAGCAAGGCGCGGCTGGCTTCGGGGAGGTCATGGGTGCAATGCGACAGGCGCTCTGAGCCGAGCAACTCGGCCAGCAGCGAGGCGCCAGCGGTGTCGAGTCGACCCAGCTGGCTCAGGTCGGCGATCGTGTCGTCGCCATACTGTGAGCGCAACCGTTCGCTCTCGCGCTTGAGGCTGGCGTAGTGGGCCAAGGTCCAATCACCGGCGATGCGCAGGCAGGCCGGTTGGCTGCTGGTGTCCAGGGTAGCGCTGGGGGTGGTCATAGGCTCCATGCATCTGACAGGGCGCGAGGCGTCGACTCAGATCATAGCGCACCAGAGCGGCTGGGGCTGCTGGGCTGTCGCTTGCCACCGGCACTGGGGGCGCGGGTTCACCCGCGAACATATCGGTGAAAGCAACACGAGACAGTCGCGCCCAAGCATCACTGGGCTGGTGCGTCGTCGAGCACCTTGAAGCGCAGCACGCCAATCACCTGGCCATCCTCGGTCAGTACCCTCACCTGCCACTTGCCCACCGGGTTGGGTGGGAAGTTCTGCTTGTGGGTCCAGGCTCGATAGCCTTCCTTACGCCCGCCGTGGATGTCCAGGGCGATGCGGTCGACTTCTTTGCCGTTCAACTGCCACACATGATAGATGCGCTCGTTCAGGCCGCGCGGGGCGTTGATGGCGGTGTAGGCGTACAGGCCACCGCTACGGATGCGACTGACGGGGACTTCTTCGAGAGAGTCGCCGGGCTGGCGGTTCTGCACTTCAGTACTGACGGCCACTTCAGTCATCCACAGGGTCGCCGGAGGTACCCAGGAGCGCAACAGCCAACCGCCGCCGCCGACCGTCAGCGTCACCAGCACCAACGCCACCGCGCGGCGCCAGTTGTTGATCGGGAAACTGCTGGCCAGGCTCGGGAACGACAGCGCCATTGCGGCAATCAATGCCAGCTTGAAGCTTTGCGCGGTCGTCAGGTGCAGGATGATCGGCAACGCGGTCAGCAAGGCGGCGAACAGCGTCAGGGTGTGCAACGCCAGGAACAGCCAGCGTCGGGGCGCCAGCCACTTGTAGTACAGCGGGTCGATGATCGAGATGAGGCCGGCCGCGCCGAGCAAGCCCGTGAACACCAGCTGGCCGCTGTTCCAGGTGGTGGTGATGAAGAAGAACGGTAGGACGAAGAACAGGCTCTCCTGGTGGATCATCTGTGTCGCGTAACGCAGCAATGGCTGTGGGATCTCGCGCTTGAACACCTTAGCGAACAAGCCCGTCAGGGTATTCTCCAGCATCAGCCAGACCCAGCTGACCAGCATGAGCACGGCAACCCAGCTGGCCAGGCTGGCCTGGCGATCGACAAGGATGAAACTGCCGATGCCGGACAAGAAACCGCCCAGCGCGATGACGCCGGGGTAGCGCTTGAGCAGCTCGATCACGCGGATGACGAAATGGGGTATCGGGGGCATGGACGCAACAGACAAGAACGTGAGTGAGGCCAGGCAGGCCCTATCGCGGTAAAAGCTCGCGACAGGATGGAACTGGCAAGATGATGCCGCAGGATACTGCCAAATCAGGGCTTGCGTGTAGCGTCGTCGGGCTCAGCTGCCCGATGGCGTCGCAGACGCAGCAGACCAACGGCCAGGATTACTCCCAGCAGCAAAGCGAGTAGCCCATAGAGTTCGTCGAAGCCCAGCAGCGGCTTTTCGATGCGCAAGTAGCCGGGCTCCTTGAGTAAGGCGCGCAAGGCGGCATCGGCCTGCTTGAGGCTCACCTGGCGCAGCTTGCGCGCCGGGTCACGGAAGCGCCCGTCGTTGTAGTCGTTGAGCGCACCCCAGTAATAGTCCGCCAAAGCGCTGTTGCCCTGGGTGCTCCAGTTTTCCCGGGCGATGGCTGCGTCCTTGATGCGAGCGAAGGTGTCCGGGTCCAGGCCGTTCTTGCGCAGATGATCGAACAACTGCTCCATTACCTTGATCGCCTGGTCGACATCCTGTCGCTCGAGGTCTGCGTTTAAGGCCAGCATGCCGGTATCGCCGAAGCTTTCGCGCCGCACCGATGGTCCGTAGGACAAGCCATGGCGCAGGCGCAACTGGTCGTACAGGGCCCAGTCCAGATAGCGCGAGAGCAGATCGAGGGTGGCGTTCTGGTCGTTGTCGGCCGCAGGTTCGATGAACAGCCAGTGCAGTTTGACGCTGTCCCCCAGCCAGCCGCGGGTCAGGTCGCGGCGTTGTTCGGCCTGTTGAGTGATGGTGTCGAGGTTTCGACGTTCGCCCGGCTCGGTGGCCGGCAGTTCGCCGTAGGTGCGTTCCAGGTAGGCCGGCAGCAGGCGGTCCAGGCCGCCAACCACGATCAGGGTCATGTTGTTGGCGGCATACCAGCGTTCGCGCAAGGTTTTCACCTGCTCGAGGGTCATGTCCTCGAGGTTGGAGCGCTCGGCGCACTTCAGGCCCAGCTCCACGGCCAATTGGTCGCTGCCTGGGTGGCCGATGTCCTGGCGGTCGAGCCAGCGTTGCAGGTGGCCGTAATGGCCGCCGTCCTCGCGTTCGATGATCTTTTTCGCTGTCTCCAAGGACGTGGCGTCGATGCGGGTATCGCGGATCACTGACAGCAGCAGGTCGAGGACCTTGCGTTGGTTGCGCGCGGGCGCTTCGATCACGAAGGTGGTGTCGGCACTGCTGGTGTAGGCATTCCACTCGCCGCCCAGCGATTGCAGGCGCTCTTCCAGGCCCCCTTCGCCGGTGTCGTCGATGCCGCTGAACAGCAGGTGTTCAAGCAGGTGCGGCAGTTCCTTCTGGTCGCAGTCGAAGTCATCCAGGCCGACGCCGACCACCAGGCGAATGGCCACGTGATCGCGCTCATAGCCGGACTTGAGGATCACCTGCAGGCCATTGGGCAACAGATAACCCTCTACCCGCGAACGATCGAGGGCAAACGAGGGCAGGCTGCAGATCAGCAGGCAAACGAACATCAGGCAACGCATCGGCGAGCTCGGGTCTCCAGGTGTGTGCGAATTTCAGGACAGGCGGGCCTCGTCCGGCACGCTGTCGAGCAGAAGTCCGCCCGTATCCGCGCCGCCCAGTACGACATAGGCACTGCTGCAGAACAAAGAGTTCAATCGCTTCATGTCGGCGATCAGCTCCAAGTGTAGCGAACTGGTCTCGATACTTTGCACCACTTTACGTTGCAGACGACTGACATGGGCGTGGGCCAGGCGCCGCTCTTGTGCGCGGAAACGGCGCTTCTCGCGCAGCAGCAAACGCGCACTCTCGGGGTCTGCGCTGAGAAACACCGACAAGCCCAGGCGCAGGTTGGCCAACAATTGCTCCTGAAGGCCAGTGAGTTCTTCCAGCCCGACTTGGGAAAACTCTCGGCGCTGCGAGGTCTTTTGCTGTTGGACCTTGCGCAACATGCGCTCGATCAGGTCGCTGGCGAGCTTTAGGTTGATGGCCAGTTCGATGATCTCTGCCCAGCGGCGGTTGTCTTGTTCGCTCAGGTCTTCCCGGGACATTTGTGCCAAGTACAGCTTGATGGCGCTGTACAAGGCTTCGGCATCCTCGCCCAGGGCACGCACTTGCTGAGGCAGTGCGGTCTGGGTGCCGCGCAGCGCGCCGAGCATGGCTTCGAGCAGGTTATCGACGATATCTCCCAGGCGCAGCGTCTCGCGAGCAGCGTTGGCCAGGGCCAGGCTCGGTGTGCCCAAGGCGGTGGCGTCCAGGTGGCGTGCCTTGATCGGTCCATTGCCGTTCTCGCGTTCTGGCAGCAGCCAACTGCATAACCGGCCCATGGGTTTGACTGTGGGCAGCATGACCAGGCAGCGCAACGTGTTGTAGAGCAGGTGGAAGCCGATCACCAGTTCCTGGGGGCTGAAGCTCAGCGAGTCCATCCAGTCCACCAGCGGATGCAGCACGGGAATGATCAACACCAGGCCGATCAGCTTGTACAGCAGGCTGCCCAGGGCGACCCGGCGGCCGGCGGAGTTCTGCATGCTGGTGGTCAAGAAGGCCAGCAGGCCGCTGCCGATGTTGGCGCCCACCACCAGGCCGATCGCCACCGGCAGGCTGATGACTTCGGCGCCCGCGAGGGTGGCGGTGAGCAGTACGGCGGCCAGGCTGGAATAGGACACCAGGGCGAACAGCGCGCCCACCAGGGCATCGAGCATGATGTCGCCGGTCAGCGAGGCGAACAGCACTCGCACACCCTGGGCATGGGTGATTGGCGCGGCGGCCTGCACGATCAATTGCAGGGCCAGGATGATCAGTCCCAGGCCGATACCCACGCGCCCGAGCTGGCCGGCGCGGGTCTGTTTGCGCGAGAGGAAGAAGATCACCCCGAGGAAGATCAGCAGCGGCGACAGCCACGACAGGTCGAAGGTCAGCACCCGCGCCATCAGCGCGGTGCCCACGTCGGCGCCCAGCATGATCGCCAGTGCCGGCGTCATGGCCATCAAGCCCTGCCCCACGAACGAGGTCACCAGCATCGCGGTGGCATTGCTGCTCTGCACCATGGCGGTGACCACGATGCCGGCGATGAAGGCCAGTGGGCGCTTGCTCATGTTCTGGCTGAGCACACGACGCAGGTTTGAGCCGTACACGCGCAGGATGCCGGTACGTACGATATGCGTGCCCCACACCAGCAAGGCCACGGCGGACAGCAGGTTGAGCAGGGTCAGCATGTTCTGGGCCCCCTTGTTGCCTTGTGCCCCAGGCTGGGGCCAATAGGTGAAGCTGTGAGCCGGGCCCGGGGGTGGGCTGTTTTTGGGGCTCACTGAAGCTTTAGTTGTTTTGCGGACCTGCCGCCAGCTTCGCATGCTCGCCAGGCATTTGAAACATTTGAGTCATGAAAGGGCTGTCATCAACCCAAGGAAACTTCGCGCCAGAAACGAGAAAGGACCCCGAAGGGCCCTTTCTTTCTTGCGCTTCCTGATCTTATTGACCCGGAATGTCCTTGCGCAGTTTCACCGGCTCATGCTCCTTGCCCTGCTTTCGTGCCAAGGCGGTGCGCATGCGGATGTTGATCGCCTCGACCGCCAGGGAGAACGCCATGGCGAAGTAGACGTAGCCCTTTGGCACATGCACGTCGAAGGATTCGGCAATCAGCACGGTACCGACCACGATCAGGAACGACAGGGCCAGCATCTTCAGCGACGGGTGTTTGTCGATGAACTCGCTGATGGTGCCTGCACAGAGCATCATCACCAGCACGGCAACGATGATCGCGGCGATCATCACCGGTACGTGGGAGACCATGCCCACGGCAGTGATCACCGAGTCCAGCGAGAACACGATATCGATGATGGCGATCTGGATAATGGTGTAGAAGAACTTGCCGCCTGCGCCCTTGGGCTCTTCTGCGTTTTCGTCCTCGCCTTCGAGGCCGTGGTAGATCTCCTGGGAGCTCTTCCAGAGCAGGAACAGGCCACCGAAGAACAGGATCAGGTCACGCCCCGAGATGCCCTGCTCGAAGATGACGAACAGGTCGTCGGTCAGGCGCATCACCCAGGTGATCGACAGCAGCAGCATGATGCGGGTGACCATGGCCAGGGCCAGGCCGAAGATCCGCGTGCGCGGCTGCATGTGCTTGGGCATGCGGCTGACCAGGATCGAGATCATGATGATGTTGTCGATACCGAGAACGATCTCAAGCGCCGTAAGAGTAAAAAAGGCAACCCAGATTTCCGGGCTGGTCAGCCATTCCATGTGTTTTCCTTTGAACGATAAGGGCGACGCACCCAAGCGGGTGCGTCGCGGTTGAATAGTGCGCGTTTCTTACAGACTGCTGAACAGCGGGAAAATCCCCATGAGCAGCGCGGCGAGCATTATGCACAGGCACACGAGCACTGCCCACTTGAGCGTGAAGCGCTGATGATCGCCGAATTCGATACCCGCCAGGGCCACCAGCAGGTAGGTAGAGGGTACCAAGGGGCTCAGCAGGTGTACCGGCTGTCCGACGATCGACGCGCGGGCCATTTCCACCGGAGTGATGCCATAGTGGCTGGCCGCTTCGGAGAGTACCGGGAGAACCCCGTAATAGAAGGCGTCGTTGGACATGAAGAAGGTGAACGGCATGCTGACGATCGCCGTGATCACCGCCAGGTACGGCCCGAGTGCATCGGGAATCACCGCCAGCAGACTCTTGGACATGGCCTCGACCATGCCGGTGCCGGAGAGGATGCCGGTGAAGATACCGGCGGCGAAAATCAGCCCGGTCACGGCCAGCACGCTGCCGGCGTGGGCAGCGATGCGGTCTTTTTGCTGTTGCAGGCATGGGTAGTTGACGATCATCGCGATGCTGAAGGCGATCATGAACAGCACCGGAAGCGGCAAGGCGCCGGCGATCAGGGCGACCATCAGCGCAGCGGTCAGGGCGCCGTTGAACCAGATCAGCTTCGGTCGACGGGCTTCCGGAAACTGCGAAACGGTGATTTCGCTGTGGTCGATGTCGTCGGTGGGCAGGTGCAGTTCGCCCAGGCGAGCCCGTTCGCGCTTGCCGTAGAGGTAAGCGATGGCCAGGATCGCCACCACGCCGAACGCCATGGCCGGGATCATCGGCACGAAGATGTCGGACGGGTCGACATGCAGGGCGCTGGCGGCACGCGCGGTGGGGCCGCCCCACGGGGTCATGTTCATCACGCCGCCAGCGAGGATGATCAGGCCGGCCATGATCCGCGGGCTCATCCCCAGGCGGCTGTAGAGCGGCAGCATGGCGGCGCAGCAGATCATGTAGGTGGTGGCGCCGTCGCCGTCGAGCGAGACCACTAGAGCCAGCGCCGCGGTGCCGACCGACACTTTGAGCGGGTCACCTTTGACCAGTTTGAGGATCTTGCGCACGGCCGGGTCGAACAGGCCGGAGTCGATCATCAGGGCGAAGTAGAGAATGGCGAACATCAGCATGACGCCGGTGGGCGCGAGCTTGCTGATGCCTTCGAGCATCATGGGGCCGATGTGGCTGTAGAAGCCGCCGAACAGGGCGAACAGGATCGGTACCAGGATCAGGGCGATCAAGGCCGACAGGCGCTTGGTCATGATCAGGTACATGAACGAAATGACCATGGCGAAGCCGAGGAAGGTCAGCATGGCGGTACTCCAGGCGGTGCGCTGCGAAAGGAAAGTCGATTCGGGCGGGTCAGCGCGTCAGGCGCTGCGCGGGGAGTAGCCGGAGAGGTATAGCGAACAGGCGGGCACAGGAAAACATCGGGTATCACCATTGTTGTTGTTGATTGGGCCGGGCGCGGAAACTTCCGGGTGCCCTGGCTGACCGGTCTGCTGCCGGTGGTGGGGCTATCCTATTGGCGGAAGCTTTCAGCCAGCTTTCGGCTGAAACCAGGCGACAGGAGGTAGTGCCGATGACCGATGTAATGGAAGGTGGCTGCCATTGCGGCGCCCTGCGCTATCGGTTGCAAGGCGATCTTACAGATGTCGCCCATTGCCACTGCTCGATCTGCCGGCGGGTCAGCGGAGGTCTGGTGGTGACCTGGCTGACCTTGCCTCGTGACGATTTCAGATGGTTGACGGGCACGCCGGGCTGTTATGTCGCTCCGGCCAGTTGCAGCCGTTACTTTTGCACCAACTGCGGGGCTCATGTGGCGTTGCTGACGCTACACAGCCCCGCAAGCATCGACGTGACGGTGGCGACCCTGGACCACCCGGAGCGCGTACGTGCCAATCGGCACATCTGGACCAGCAGCCGGTTGCCTTGGTTGCATCTGGATGAGGATTTGCCTGGAAAGGCGCAGGAGAGCCTTTGAAGGCCGGAAACAGCCCCACCAACCTGAGCGGTATCAGGGAAGCTGCAAACCGCCGGCGGCTTTGTGCAATTCCCGCAGATGCACGCCGATCTGCTTCACATTGGCCTCTACCGCCGCGATCTCCTGGGCCCGCGAAGGCTCGAGCAATGCCCTAACTTCTTTGTCCAGGTCGGTGCTCAGGCGCAGCAATTGGGCCTGGCGCTCGCTGCTGATCTTCTCGAGCTGCTTGCGTTCTTCTGGCTGGGGCAAGCCGTAGCCCTTGTTTTCCAGCAACTCCGCCGGGCGGCTGAGGAAGCCGCTGTTGGCGAGCATTTTCTGCAAGGTGTCGTTGGCCTTGGAGATACTGCCGTCCTTGAGGGCGGTGGCGTTCAGGTAGCGCTGTTTGACCTCGTCCTGGGCCAGCAGCAGCTGGCGGCGAAGGCTGGCCTGTTCGAGCAGCAGCAACGCGGCGCTGGTGCGCAGGTCTGCCTGCTGGAACCAGGTACTGCGGTCCTTGGCATCCAGGGCCAGCCAGTCTTCGACTTTGTTCTGCTTGATCGGCAGCTGCTTCTTCAGCACATCGAACATGGCCTGGTAGCGCTCGCGGTAGGAATCGAAGCGATAGCCCAGGCGCAGGGCCTCACGTGGGTCATCCAGGACACTGGTATCGGCCAGCCCTCGCCCTTTGAGTACTTCCAGAAGGCCGTTGGGCATGATGCTGTCCAGATCGTTCAGCCGTGGATTGCCAGTGCCACTGCGCAGCAGTTTCAGGGACTCGACCGCACAATTGTTGGACAGGAAGTAATAGTTGCCGTCATAGCTCCAGTGAATCTCCGCAGCCTGGCGCACCAGGCTTTCAACCTCTTGACGGCTGAGCTTGAGCGGGATCGACGCCAGGCTGCGCAGTTCGGTCTTGGTGTACTCGTCGATCACCTGGCTCAGTGGCAGCACGAACAATCGCGAAGGGTAGGCACCGGTCAGGCCGTCCCAGCTGGACAACTGCACGTCATTGACGAATGCCCGGTACGACAGCACCAAGTGTTGGTCCAGATCCAGCCGGCAGTCTGGGCCACGAGGCCTGCCTGGGGCGCAGATCACCAGGCGCAACATGCTGTGGCCCCAACGGCTCACCCAGTTCTGGTTGGCTTCGGCCAGTAGGTAATCGACTTCATAGACCCGCTGCGGGTCGATTTCGCCCAGAGGCTGGCGGGCGAAATCGGTCCCGGCATTGAGAAATGGCAGACCGCTGACGCAAGTGTTCTGCTGTGGGGCCCAGCCGAAGTGGTCGCGCAGGTACTGATTCAGGGCGGGGCGGCGGCAGGCGTAGCTCGGGTCAAGGAGGAAGTACTCCATGTTGACCGCAACGAACTCCTTGGGGCTGCTCAATTCATAGCTGTCAGGGCTGCGGGCCAGCTGGCCATTGTGTTGCTCGCGATCGCCGCGACGGCCGACATATTGCTGCCATCCGGCCAAATCGAGCAGGCGCGGGTCGTCGCTCAGGGTAAAGCGCCTTTCAGCCTGGCCTCGGCACTGCTCAGGCAGGCCGATCTTGCCCAAGGTGTCCTGCTGGCGCTTGCAGCGGGTGATCAGCTGGCGTTCGGCTTCAGGCCACAGGCGGGCGCGGTCGTAAATGTGTGTCAGCTCGTGAAGCACGGTCGCCAGCAGCTCCTGCCGGACCGTGCCGTGAGGACGGTCGGTCTTCTTTTTGGCCGCGCTGCCATCGGTGAGGCTGGGCAGCAGGCGACGGTTGAGCTCAAGCGTCGCGACCGGCGAGGCCTGTCCATAGGCGTCGGTAGGCATACGCTCGCTCCAGCTGACCTGGATGCGTCGATCCAGCTGTTGCTTGAAGCGGGGGGGAAGCTTGCCCATGGCCTCGTCGAGCAGGGCTTGGGAGGCCTGCTGCTGCTGTGGGTCGAGGCCACTGACCTGCAGCTCGAGCTGCAGGCCAGCCAGGGCGGGCGTGCCGAGCAGCGTCAGGACGCAGCCCAGCAGCCAGGCACGCACGTGGTT
Organism: Pseudomonas sp. HTZ2; assembly: GCF_033173945.1. Classification (NCBI taxonomy): domain Bacteria; kingdom Pseudomonadati; phylum Pseudomonadota; class Gammaproteobacteria; order Pseudomonadales; family Pseudomonadaceae; genus Pseudomonas; species Pseudomonas sp. HTZ2. The sequence goes on from NZ_CP137332.1 coordinate 574,432, forward strand.
CACAGAGCGAGGATGGCTTCGGCCAGAACCTGGTCGCTGGCATCGCGTGCTTCTGGGACGCGCTGGCGAAGGGTGTCGAAGGCGGCCTCCAGTTGAGCGCCGCGGATCTCGCCATTGCTGGCGACGAAACTGGCGGCGTCATCGTGGGCTTGTTGCACCACTTTGGAGTCGCGGATGGACGTCGTGGTGTCAGAGGTGAAATCGATCGAACGGCCAAAGGCACGGACGATGATATTGCTGGTGGCCACCAGGGTTTGTGCCTGGGCCAGGTCGGCCAGCAGCAGCATGCCGAGGGCAGCGGCGATCAGCGGTTTACGCATGGAGCATCTCCGGAAGATACAAGGAGTCAGACATGTTTATTGGACGAGAATTGCCTCGGCCAGTTCACGGTCACCGACACAATGGTACGCATGGGCATGACGCAGCGAATCGAGTGCCGCCTGCAGGCGTGCTCCGCGGATCTGGCCGTCGGTGGCCACGAAGGCTGCGGCGTCGTCGCGGGCCTGGATGACCAGCTTGCGGTCGAACGGCGCGGAGGTCACCTTGCTGGTGACGTAACTGCTGGCGACCAGGCTCTGGGTGGTGACATCCATGGCATGGGCGCTTCCCACGCCGATAAGGGCGAACAGTAACGGCAACGAATAACGCATGGAGTTCTGAAGGCGACGGAGGTGAACGGCGAAGGCTACCCCGGATACGTCGGCCAAGGCCAGTGTGTCCGGTTTGAATGGGGCCGATGTGCAGCCCTCTCGCGGGTAAAGCCCCTTCCACTGGCACTTGGCAGCTTCTTGGGGCTTACCCGCGCTCGGTAAGCAGTGTCAGAGCGCGAGGATGGCCTGGGCCAGTTGCGCGTCGCTTGCCTGCAGGCTTGGCAGCTGCTGGCGGATATGGATGAACGCGCTTTCAAGCTTGGCGCCGCGGATTGCGCCTTCGCTGCCGACGAAGGTCGCGGCATCGTCGCGGGCAGCCTGGACGATCTTGCTGTCACGGAACGACGAAGAGAGATCGGAGGTAGCGTCGGTGGAGGCGGCTACGCCGCGCACGACCGTGTCGGTGGTGACGACGAAGCTGGTGGCGTTGGCGGTGCCGGCCAGGGCCAGCAACAGGGCGGCGCCGATGAGGTGTTTACGGGACATGGTCGTGGACTCCTGCGTAAGGGTCTGGGTGATTCTGGTTATCTGCCGCACGTTTGATCGCTCGCGATGCTTTCAACCAAGCGGCTGAACGAAGCGTATCACGCGGCGGCGGTGCAGAGGTTAACTGGACGGGCTTTGTGCGCAGCTGTACTGGTCGATTCTCTGCTATTCAAAACTGTGCTGGTTTGCGCTGTGGTACGCGCACTAGAGCCCTGCAAACAAAAAGCCCGTCGCGGTTTCCCACGACGGGCTTTTGAAATTCTAGGGCGCCGGCCGAGGCCAGCGAGCCCGGGCTTAGCGCCAGAACGGCTTGCTCAGCTCTTCGTAACGCTGGGACTCGGTGATACCGGCGTCAGCCAGCAGACGACCGTCCAGGCGAGCCAGCTGACGACGGCTGCTGATACGACGCTGCCACAGCAGCAAGGTCGACAGGGCGCGCAGAGGCAGCGAAGCGTTGGAGGCTTGAGCGTTGTTTTCGAAAACCAGATCGGAACTGAGGGTACGTTCCATGATGTGTCATCCTTCCGCTTATGGCGGCATTAGGTAGTGATTTAACTGATGCCAATGATCCTCCTCCGTCGTCCAGAACAGTAGATACAGTTCACCAGTATTGCGATCACTCAGTTAACTGTCTAAGCCGACTGTTGCACCTGAAATTGGCGAAACTGTACCGGTGCGCACTTGTTTGGTGCAAAAACAGCGCGCTCCGATTTCGTGTCAACACAAAATCGACGTTTTTACCAGTACAGTAGTACAGTTTTTGTGAGTTAAAGGCGGGCAAGCCAACAGACTGTGTAGGTCCGAATGCAATCGCGGGAGCAGCCCACCCCCACAGAGGTGAGGATGGGGCTGCTCCCGCGACAGGTCCAGGCAGGCTGTGCTGGATCAGCTGGCGAGCATGCGACCGCTTTCTTCTAGGTTTTCGTGCCAGCTCAACGCCTCGCGCAGAATGTGCGGGGTGTGGCCGCCACGCTGGCAGGCGCGGTCGAAGTAGTCGTTCAGCGCGGCGCGGTAGTCCGGGTGCACGCAGTTATCGATGATCGCTCGTGCGCGCTCGCGCGGGGCCAGGCCGCGCAGGTCAGCCAGGCCTTGCTCGGTGACGAGAATGTCCACGTCATGCTCGGTGTGGTCCACATGGCTGACCATCGGCACTACGCTGGAGATCGCGCCGCCTTTGGCGATCGACTTGGTGACGAATACGGCCAGATGGGCGTTGCGGGCGAAATCGCCGGAGCCGCCAATGCCATTCATCATCTTGGTGCCGCAGACGTGGGTGGAGTTTACGTTGCCATAGATGTCGAATTCCAACGCGGTGTTGATACCGATGATGCCCAGGCGACGCACCACTTCGGGGTGGTTGGAAATTTCCTGTGGACGCAGGACGAGCTTGTCCTTGTAGCGCTCCAGGTTGCCGAACACATCGGCGTTGCGGCGGGTCGACAGGGTGATCGAGCTGCCCGAGGCAAAGCGCAGCTTGCCGGCGTCGATCAGATCGAAGGTCGAGTCCTGCAGCACTTCGGAGTACATGGTCAGGTCTTCGAACGGCGACTCGATCAGACCGCACATGACCGCGTTGGCGATGCTGCCGATGCCGGCCTGCAGTGGGCCGAGCTTGTTGGTCATGCGGCCGGCATCCACTTCACGCTTGAAGAAGTCGATCAGGTGGTCGGCGATGGCCTGGGTTTCGTCGTCCGGCGGCAGCACGGTGGACGGCGAGTCGGGTTGGTCGCTGATCACGATGCCAACGATTTTGGCCGGGTCGATCGGGATTGCGGTGCTGCCGATGCGGTCATCGACTTTAACCAGCGGAATAGGGGTGCGAGTCGGGCGGTAGGTCGGGATATAGATGTCGTGCAAGCCTTCGAGGTTGGCGTTGTGCGACAGGTTGATCTCGACGATCACCTGCTTGGCGAAGATCGCGAAGCTGGCCGAGTTACCTACGGACGTGGTTGGAACGATGTGGCCTTGCTCGGTGATCGCCACGGCCTCGATGACCGCGATGTCCGGCAGCTTGAGCTGCTGGTTGCGCAGCTGCTCAACGGTTTCCGACAGGTGCTGGTCGATGAACATCACTTGGCCGTCGTTGATGGCCTTGCGCAGGGTGCTGTCCACTTGGAACGGCATGCGGCGGGCGAGCACGCCGGCCTCGGTCAGCTGCTTGTCCAGGTCGTTGCCCAGGCTGGCGCCAGTCATCAGGCTGATCTTCAGGGGCGACTGCTTGGCACGTTCGGCCAGGGCATGCGGCACGGCCTTGGCTTCGCCGGCGCGGGTGAAGCCGCTCATGCCGACGGTCATGCCGTCCTGGATCAGGCCAGCGGCATCAGCCGCACTCATTACCTTGCTATGCAGGGAGGACAAGCGGATACGATCACGGTACATGGATTGTTATCTCGGGCTACTGAAGCTACTGGAGCGCAGTCTAGAGATTTCGCCCGTTGCCGTCCCGCGACCATGGTCGTAGGCGAAGACTGGATTTAGAGCCGTTGATCTGGATCATGCAAACGAAAAACCCCCGGGCATGACACCCAGGGGTTTTAGGGGATTGCCTGCGCTTCTATATATAAGTGCAGGTGAGTCTGGTGATCATTCCACGGCCTTGACCATGTCCTCGATCACCTTCTTGGCATCCCCGAACACCATCATGGTCTTGTCCAGGTAGAACAGCTCGTTGTCCAGGCCTGCGTAGCCGCTGGCCATGGAGCGCTTGTTGACGATGATGGTCTTGGCCTTGAACGCCTCGAGGATCGGCATGCCGGCGATCGGCGACTTGGGGTCGTTCTTCGCTGCCGGGTTGACCACGTCGTTGGCGCCCAGCACCAGCACCACATCGGCCTGGCCGAACTCGGCGTTGATGTCTTCCATCTCGAAGACCTGGTCGTACGGCACCTCGGCTTCGGCCAACAGCACGTTCATGTGCCCAGGCATGCGCCCCGCCACTGGGTGGATCGCGTACTTAACGGTCACGCCGTTATGGGTCAGCTTCTCGGTCAGTTCCTTGAGCGCGTGCTGGGCGCGGGCCACTGCCAGGCCGTAGCCAGGCACGATGATCACGCTGTCGGCGTTGCTCAGCAGGAAGGTCGCGTCGTCGGCCGATCCGGACTTCACCGGACGCTGCTCCTGGGAGCCTGCGCTGGCGCCGGCATCGGCATCGGCGCCGAAGCCGCCGAGGATGACGTTGAAGAACGAACGGTTCATCGCCTTGCACATGATGTACGAGAGGATCGCACCGCTGGAGCCGACCAGGGAGCCGGCAATGATCAGCATCGAGTTGTTCAACGAGAAGCCGATACCGGCCGCTGCCCAGCCCGAATAGCTGTTGAGCATGGACACCACCACCGGCATGTCGGCACCACCGATCGGAATAATGATCAGCACGCCCATGATGAACGCCAAGGCGAGCATCAGGGTGAAGGCACTGTAATGGCCAGTGAAGGTGAACAGCAGGCCCAAGGCAATGGTGGCCAGGCCCAGGATCAAGTTCAGCTTGTGCTGCCCGGTGAACTGTACCGGTGCGCCTTGGAACAGGCGGAATTTGTACTTGCCTGACAGCTTGCCGAAGGCGATGACTGAGCCGGAGAAGGTGATCGCACCGATGGCCGCACCGAGGAACAGCTCCAGGCGGTTACCGGTGGGGATCGGGTCGCTGATGCTGGCGACGATGCCCAGCGACTGCGGCTCGAGCACCGCGGCTATGGCGATGAACACCGCTGCCAGACCGATCATGCTGTGCATGAAGGCCACCAGCTCCGGCATCTTGGTCATCTCGACGCGCTTGGCCATGATCGAACCGGCGCTGCCGCCGATCAACAAGCCGACGATCACGTAGCCGATGCCGGCAGTCGCCAGCTCTGCACCCAGCTTGTAGATAAGGCCGACCGTGGTGAGGATCGCGATCCCCATGCCGATCATGCCGAACAGGTTACCCCGGCGCGAAGTGGTCGGGTGCGACAGGCCCTTGAGCGCCTGGATGAAGCAGACGGAGGCGACCAGGTAGAGAAGCGTTACCAGATTCATGCTCATGCTTACTTCTGCCCCTCGTTCTTGGTTTTCTTCTTGAACATCTCCAGCATGCGACGGGTGACCAGGAAGCCACCGAACACATTGACCGCCGCCAGGGCCACGGCCAGGGTACCCATGACCTTGCCTGCCGGGGTCACAGTCAGCGCGGCGGCCAGCATGGCGCCCACGATGACGATCGCGGAGATGGCGTTGGTGACGGCCATCAGCGGGGTATGCAGCGCTGGGGTGACGTTCCAGACCACGTGGTATCCCACATAGATGGCCAGCACGAAGATGATCAGGTTGTAGATGCCATGGGAAATCAGCATGTCTTCCATTGTCGTGCTCCTTAACCGTTCTTGCGCACGACCTGGCCGTCGCGGCACATCAGGCACGCGGCGACGATGTCGTCTTGGAGGTTGATCACCAGCGCGCCGTCCTTGTCGAACAGCAGCTTCATGAAGTCCAGCAGATTGCGTGCGTACAGCGCCGAGGCATCGGCAGCGACCTGGGCTGGCAGGTTGGTCGGGCCGACGATGGTAACGCCCTCTGCCATTACCACCTGATCCGCTACGGTCAGCGGGCAATTACCGCCTTGGGCGGCGGCCAGGTCGATGACCACGGCACCGGGCTTCATCTGCGCGACGGTTTCGGCGCTGAGCAGTGTCGGTGCCTTGCGCCCGGGAATCAGCGCGGTGGTGATGACGATATCGGCCTGCTTGGCGCGTTCGTGCACGGCCTGGGCCTGGCGTTGCATCCAGCTGGCTGGCATGGGACGGGCGTAGCCACCGACACCTTCGGCGCATTCGCGCTCCTCATCGGTCTCGTAGGGCACATCGATGAACTTGGCGCCCAAGGACTCAATCTGCTCCTTCACGGCCGGGCGTACGTCCGACGCCTCGATCACCGCACCGAGACGCTTGGCTGTGGCAATGGCCTGAAGGCCCGCGACGCCGGCGCCAAGAATCAGCACTCGAGCCGCCTTTACCGTACCGGCAGCAGTCATCAGCATCGGCATGAAGCGCGGATAGTAATGGGCCGCCAGCAACACGGCTTTGTACCCGGCAATGTTGGCCTGGGATGACAACACGTCGAGGCTCTGGGCACGGGAAGTGCGTGGCGCAGCCTCGAGGGCGAAGGCGGTGATACCGCGTTCGGCCATCTTGGCGATCATGTCGTTGTTGAACGGGTTGAGCATGCCCACCAGCAGCGTGCCGCTGTTGATCTGCGCAAGCTCCTGATCACTGGGTGCGACGACCTTGAGCACCAATTGCGCGCCGAAGGCATCGGCGGCATTGCCCAGGGAAGCGCCTGCGGCCTCATAGGCACTGTCCGGAATGCTGGCATTGAGCCCTGCCCCCCGTTGGACGGTGACCTGATGACCCTGGCCAACCAGCTTCTTGATGGTTTCCGGGGTGGCGGCGACCCGCGTTTCGCCCGTCTGCGTCTCGAGAGGAACACCAATGTGCACGACTTATTCTCCTGCGGTGACCTTTTGTCTTTGTTGAAGCCAGCGCACTTCGGGTGGTGCGTCTGGTGCGGCCGTTCAGCATGAACCCGCCGGTTCCGGGGCGGGTCGAGCATTTTGCAGACGAACCGAAGGGGCTTCAACCGGTTCTGAAGCGATACGAAGCCAAAACTACAAGTCACCCTGTGACCGTATGTCGCAACAAGCCGAAAGCGGCCCGTCAAACACAGGGTATTCGGAGATTAAGGTAAAAACTGCAATTTTTTGTAGGCGTTTCGCGGATGCGTTCGTGGATGTCGCAAATAAGCTCTGAAAGCCGCGTGGTTGCACGGTTTGAAGGCATTTTTAATGCAACCTGAACAGTTTTCTAATTGGCGACAAATCCTTATATCTGTAGGTGTTTAAAATAATTAACTACAGGGTCAGGTTTTCGTGGCGTCACGATGGGTCGCGGTGTAGTGGTCGGCCTGTTGCACCAGCCAATCGCGGAAAGCGCGCAGCGATGCCGATTCAACCTTGCGGTCTGGAATCATCAGGTAATAGGCCTTGGCACTGGCCAGAGCGTGGCGGTTCGCGATGACCAGCCTGCCCTCCTCCAGCTCACGCTGGATCAGGAACGGCGGAATCAGGGCGATGCCCATCTCGTGCATGGCGGCTTGGGCGAGCATTGAGAATAGCTCATAGCGCGGGCCTGTCATGTCGCGCTCAACATTCATGTCCAGATGCCCAAACCATTGCCGCCAGGCGTAGGGTCGGGTGGTCTGTTGCAGCAGTGGTAACTCGGCGATGCGTCGCGGCTCCAGGCTGCCCTGCCCCTCCAGTAGCGCCGGGCTGCACACCGGCACGGGGTTTTCGCCCATCAGTCGATGGGATTGGGTGCCGGACCAGTCCCCGTCTCCGAAATAAATGGCGGCATCGAAGGCGGTATCGGCGAACAGGAACGGTCGCGTGCGATTGGTGAGGTTCACCGTGACGTCCGGGTGACGCTCCTGAAAGTCCTTCAGGCGCGGCAGCAGCCATTGCGTGCCGAAAGTCGGCACCACGGCCAGCTCGATCACGTTCGCACCCTGCTGACGCATTACCGACAAGGTATCGCGCTCGACCGCATCGAGCTGCGCCGCGACCTGGCGACTATAAGACAAGCCCGCCTCGGTCAACTTCACCCCGCGGCGAGAGCGGCGGAACAGTTCCACATTCAGAAAAGCCTCCAAGCCACCGATTTGCCGACAAACGGCACCCTGGGTGAGGGCCAATTCCTGAGCGGCCTTGGTGAAGCTCTCGTGGCGTGCCGCCGCCTCGAAGCAGACCAATGCCGTGGTGCTGGGAATCTTGCGGCGCATGTACGTCAACCTCACTTGTCAGCCGTTGAATCTAGGATTTTTCAGTTTTTCGAAGTGAGAAAATATCACTAAACGGTGCGCAATCCTCGTTTGTCCAGACGGCCGATCGGGCCTAGGATCAAGGCACAAGAAACTCAGCTTCTCTATTTCGAGGTATTCGCTCATGGCCGGTAAAGCAAGCTTCAACTGGATCGACCCGCTGCTGCTGGACCAGCAGCTCACTGAAGAAGAGCGCATGGTCCGTGACAGCGCGTATCAGTTCGCCCAGGACAAGCTGGCGCCCCGTGTGCTGGAGGCCTTCCGCCACGAGCAGACCGATCCTGCGATCTTCCGCGAGATGGGCGAAGTCGGCCTGCTCGGCGCCACTATCCCGGTCGAATACGGCGGCAGCGGCTTGAACTACGTGTGCTATGGCCTGATTGCCCGTGAGGTGGAGCGCATCGACTCTGGCTATCGCTCGATGATGAGTGTTCAGTCGTCGCTGGTGATGGTGCCGATCAACGAGTTCGGCAGTGAGGCACAGAAACAAAAGTACCTGCCCAAGCTCGCCGCCGGTGAGTGGATCGGCTGCTTCGGCCTGACCGAGCCGAACCACGGCTCCGATCCGGGTTCGATGATCACCCGCGCGCGCAAGGTCGATGGCGGCTACCGTCTCACCGGCAGCAAGATGTGGATCACCAATAGCCCGATCGCCGATGTCTTCGTGGTATGGGCCAAGGACGATGCCGGCGACATCCGCGGCTTCATTCTTGAAAAGGGCTGGGAAGGCCTGAGCGCGCCGGCAATTCACGGCAAAGTCGGCCTGCGGGCCTCGATCACCGGCGAGATCGCCATGGACAACGTGTTCGTGCCGGAAGAGAACATGTTCCCTGAAGTGCGCGGTCTGAAAGGCCCGTTCACCTGTCTGAATTCCGCCCGCTATGGCATCTCCTGGGGCGCCCTGGGGGCAGCCGAGGCCTGCTGGCACACCGCTCGCCAATACACGCTCGACCGCAAGCAGTTTGGCCGTCCGTTGGCTGCCAACCAGCTGATCCAGAAGAAGCTGGCCGACATGCAGACCGAGATCACCCTGGCGCTGCAGGGCTGCCTGCGCTTGGGGCGGATGAAGGACGAGGGTACCGCAGCGGTGGAGATCACCTCCATCATGAAGCGCAACTCGTGCGGCAAGGCCTTGGACATCGCCCGTATGGCGCGTGACATGCTCGGTGGCAACGGTATTTCCGACGAGTTCGGTGTGGCCCGCCATCTGGTCAACCTCGAGGTGGTCAACACCTATGAAGGTACCCACGATGTGCACGCGCTGATCCTGGGTCGTGCCCAGACTGGAATCCAGGCGTTCTATTGATAAAGGAGCTGGCCATGGGGGCGCTATCACATCTGCGGGTGCTGGATCTTTCGCGCGTGCTGGCGGGCCCTTGGTCCGGTCAGATCCTTGCCGACCTTGGGGCTGATGTGATCAAGGTCGAGCGCCCAGGCACAGGGGACGATACCCGTTCCTGGGGGCCGCCCTTCCTAAAGGACGCCCAGGGTGAGAACACCAGCGAAGCGGCCTATTACCTGTCGGCCAACCGAAACAAGCGGTCGGTTACCATTGACTTCACCCAGCCTGAAGGCCAACGCCTGGTGCGTGAGCTGGCGGCGAAGTCCGACATCGTCATCGAGAACTTCAAGGTGGGCGGCTTGGCGGCCTATGGGCTGGACTATGCGAGCCTGAAGGCGGTCAATCCCAAGCTCATCTATTGCTCGATCACCGGTTTCGGTCAGACTGGTCCTTATGCCAAGCGCGCCGGATATGACTTCATGATCCAAGGGTTGGGCGGGCTGATGAGCCTGACCGGCCGCCCGGAAGGTGAAGAAGGCGCGGGACCGATCAAGGTGGGGGTCGCCTTGACCGACATCCTGACGGGGTTGTATTCGACAGTGGCGATCCTGGCTGCCCTCGCCTATCGCGATCAGACCGGCGTCGGTCAGCACGTGGACATGGCGTTGCTGGATGTTCAAGTGGCCTGCTTGGCCAACCAGGCGATGAACTACCTGACTACGGGCACCCCGCCACGGCGGTTGGGCAATGCACATCCTAATATCGTGCCTTACCAGGATTTCCCGACGGCGGATGGCAACTTCATTCTCACCGTTGGCAACGATGGGCAGTTCCGTAAGTTTGCCGAAGTGGCTGGCCAGCCACAGTGGGCAGACGACCCGAGGTTTGCCACCAACAAACAGCGTGTGGCCCATCGTGCCGAGCTGATTCCGTTGATTCGCCAGGCCACGGTGTTCAAGACCACGGCTGAATGGGTCAGTGAGTTGGAAAAGGCAGGCGTGCCTTGCGGACCGATCAACGACCTGGCGCAGATGTTCCAGGATCCCCAGGTGCTGGCGCGTGGTTTGGCGCTCGATATTGCTCACCCGCTAGCGGGTAGCGTACCGCAGGTGGCCAGTCCCATTCGTTTGTCCGAGACGCCGGTCGAGTATCGTCAGGCGCCGCCATTGCTCGGTGAGCATACTAACGCTGTGTTGGAGGAGGTGTTGGGTATGGATATCGAAGCGGTGCTGCGTTTGAGAAGCGCCGGAGTGATATGAAGTTCTCCCTACCCTCTCTATATAGAGAAGCGGGGAGGCCGTCAGGCCTCCCCGCTTTGCTTTTCAGCCGGATTAAGGTTTTTTGAAAATAAGTGTTGACGGGGTTTCGAATCCCCTTATAATGCGCCCCACTTCCGACGCAGTCGAAACGCAAAACTCCTTGATAATCAACGAGTTGAACGCTTCAGGTAATATCGGAAGGGCTTCGGTCTTCTGATCGGCAGTGGTGAAAAAGGCAGTTCTTTCTCGGTCACTTGCTTGACCGCTTCGATCTTGAATTCTTCGGGGTAACGCTGACGACTCATGGCACCTCCTATTTGGGCCTCATTATGAGGCTTGGAGGTGTCTACGAAACCAGGGGCGATTCATCAAGACCATCAGTGACATTGCCGGGCAGACCAACCTGCTCGCGCTCAACGCCGCCATCGAAGCGGCGCGCGCGGGGGAGCAGGGACGCGGGTTCGCCGTGGTCGCCGACGAAGTGCGCCAGCTCGCCTCGCGCACCAGCACCGCCACCGACGAGATCGCCAAGGTAGTGCAGCAGAACGAACAGTTGGCTCAGGCGGCGGTGGACATCATCGACACCAGCAAGCGCCAGGCCGAGCAAGGCCTGACCCTGGCTGCCGAAACCGGCAGCGTGATCGTCGAAATCCAGGACGGGGCGAAGAAGGTGGTGGATGCGGTAGGGCAGTTTTCCAACCAGCTGAATCATTGATGCCCCGCACCGTGGGGCGGGGTTAGCCGCGAAGGGGGCGCAGTACGCCCCCTCGCGAGGTCAGCTGCGCTCGCGTACCCAGAACAAGGTCGCGCCCGCCACTGCGGCTGGCATCATCACCACGTTCACCAGCGGGATCATCAGCGCCAGATAGGTGATGCCGCCAAAGCCCAGTGACTGCCAGCGCTTTTCGCGCAGCCAAGCGAGCATGTCCTGCCAGCTCATCTTGTTGTTGTCCGCCGGGTAGTCGATGTACTGGATGGCCATCATCCAGACCCCGAAGATCAGCCACAACGGGGCGGCCACCACGTTGACCACCGGGATCAAAGACAGGATGAACAGGCCGATGGCCCGTGGCAGAAAGTAGCCTAGCTTGCGCATTTCACGGCCGAAGGTGCGTGGCACCATGGCGATCAACTCGCCCCAGCTGAATGCGGGGAAGTTATCCTGCCCGCGGACCACCACCTCGACCTTTTCGGCCAGAAACCCATTGAAGGGCGCGGCGATGACGTTGGCCACCAGGGTGAAGGTGAAGAACACCATGAGGATCACCAAGGCGACGAACAGTGGCCACAGAATGTAGGTCAGAAAGCTCAGCCAGCTCGGCAGGGTGGGCATCAGGGTATCGACCCACAGGCTGAACTGATGCCCTGCGAAGTAGATCAGCCCGCCGAACAGCAACAGGTTGACTGTCAGCGGCAGCAGCACGAACAGGCGCAGGCTGGGGCTCATGACCAGTTTCAGCCCTTCGCGCAGGTACTGTGGGCCAGAGAGGACAGGGGCTTGCATCGAGACGCTCCGGATCAGGGGAAAACGCGCTGACCTTACCGAGTTTGAGGCCTCGACGAAAGCCGCCTGGTGCGGGAGCAACGGGCTGTAACAAAAGCGAGGGAAGATTTTCTATCGGTTCGGTCGGGAGATAGAGGCAGCCTATAAGGTGGATTGTCGAAGGATATTTCCTTAATCTCTGCGACCTCGCTACAGTGCGCTCAACTTTTTGGTTTCGGATCTGCGCGTCATAGGCTTCCCCAAGCGCTGCGTAGGTCCCTTTTCATTCCAGCCGGCACTGCCGGTGCCCCGACGCCGGCCCAGCGGCCGTCTCGACAGGAGTTCGACATGTCTGAAGTACGTCATTCGCGCGTCATCATCCTCGGTTCCGGCCCGGCCGGTTACAGCGCAGCGGTCTATGCCGCCCGTGCCAACTTGAAGCCGCTGCTGATCACCGGCATGCAGGCCGGCGGTCAGCTGACCACCACCACCGAAGTCGACAACTGGCCGGGCGACCCCCACGGCCTGACCGGCCCGGCCCTGATGCAGCGCATGCAGGAGCATGCCGAGCGCTTCGAGACCGAGATCGTCTTCGACCACATCAATGCCGTGGACCTGGCCAACAAGCCGTTCACCCTGCGCGGCGACAGCGGCACCTACACCTGCGACGCCCTGATCATCGCCACCGGTGCCAGCGCTCGCTACCTGGGGCTGCCGTCGGAAGAGACTTTCATGGGCAAAGGCGTTTCGGCCTGCGCAACCTGCGACGGTTTCTTCTACCGCAACAAGCCGGTTGCCGTGGTGGGTGGTGGCAACACCGCCGTGGAAGAAGCCCTGTACCTGGCCAACATCGCCAGCAAGGTGACGCTGGTCCACCGCCGCGACACCTTCCGCGCCGAGAAGATTCTGGTCGACAAGCTGCACGCCCGTGTGGCCGAAGGCAAGATCGAGCTCAAGCTCAACGCCACCCTGGATGAAGTGCTCGGTGACGACATGGGGGTGACCGGTGCGCGCCTGAAGAACAACGACGGTAGCAGCGACGAAATCAAGGTCGACGGCGTGTTCATCGCCATTGGCCACACCCCGAACACCTCGCTGTTCGAAGGCCAGCTGACCCTCAAGGACGGCTACCTGGTGGTCAACGGCGGCCGTGAAGGCAACGCTACCGCCACCAACGTCGAAGGCGTGTTCGCGGCTGGCGACGTGGCCGACCACGTCTACCGCCAGGCGATCACCTCCGCCGGTGCCGGCTGCATGGCTGCACTGGACGTGGAGCGTTACCTGGATGGCCTGGCGAACGCTTCGTTCTAAGGATTCGCCAGCGTCCACCGGGGCTTTGGCCCCCTACAAAAAAACCGGCCTGATGGCCGGTTTTTTTGTGTCTTGAAAGAGCCTTACAGGCTAAGGCGCATCGACAGGTCCACCGCCTTCACGTCCTTGGTCATGGCGCCGATGGAAATGTAGTCCACGCCGGTCTCGGCGATCACCCGCAGCGTGCTTTCGTTCACGCCGCCGCTGGCCTCGAGCTTGGCCTTGCCAGCGGTGATGCGCACGGCTTCGCGCATTTCATCGAGGGTGAGTTCATCGAGCATGATGATGTCGGCGCCAGCCGCCAAGGCCTGGCGCAGCTCATCCAGGCTTTCGACCTCGATTTCCACAGGCTTGCCCGGCGCGATGCGGTGCGCTGCGTTGACGGCCTCGGCCACCCCGCCGCTGGCGGCGATATGGTTTTCCTTGATCAGGAACGCGTCGTACAGGCCGATACGGTGGTTGTGACAGCCGCCGCAGGTGACTGCGTACTTCTGCGCCAGACGCAGGCCGGGGAGGGTCTTGCGGGTGTCGAGCAGGCGCACCTGGGTGCCCTGTACCAAGTCCGCGAGAAAGCGCGCCCGGGTCGCCACACCCGACAGCATTTGCAGGAAGTTCAGCGCCGTGCGTTCGCCGCTGAGCAGCGAGCGTGCCGGGCCTTCGAGGTGGAACAGCGCCTGGTTGGGCGTGGCCCGATCGCCATCGGACACCTGCCAATGCACCGCGACCCGCGGGTCGAGCTGGCGGAACACCGCATCGACCCAGGCGGTACCGGCGATGGTGCAGTCCTCACGGGTGATGATGGTTGCCTTGGCCAGGCGCTCGGCCGGAATCAGCTGGGCGGTGATGTCGCCACTGCCGATGTCTTCGAGCAGCGCGCGGCGCACGTTGGCTTCGATTTCGGCGGTCAGGTCGGCGAGGCGTAGGTTCGGCATGGTCGGCTCCACAAGCTAGGTGCGGCGATTATAGGGCAGGGGGGCGGCGTGTACAGCGGCAACGGGACTGACCTTTGGTCGGGACGGCTGAGCATTGTGGCGCATGGAGTGTCAGTTGCTGGCGTGTGAAGAACGCTCTAGTAGCTATCGGAATTTTTACCGATAATGCGCCCAGTATTTGGCGTCATGGTTTTGACTGGCATCGCGCCAACGAAAACACCCACAAGGAGTCCGGGATGCAGAAAGAAGGCAAGGTGGTGCCTTTGGCGGTCGCCATCGATCGCGGGGCTCATGCGCCCTCGTGCCTCCCGGTGCCGCTTCTGCAAGTGCGCGACCAGGCTGCATTGCAGCTGCGCCAAGGGCTGCAGGCATTGTTCGACAATGCTGACGACACGCTCTTCGAAATGGCCGACAAGGCTCCTGATCGTTTCGAGCAGAACCTGTACTTCGAAGCCATGCGGGACCTGCGTCTGAAGCGAAAGAGCATCGAGCGCGGCTTTCTCGACACTTTCTATGACCGCTTTGCCCAGGTAGGGCAGGTCGAAGCCTCGGCATTCACCCTTAGCGAGGACCCGCTCGGTTCGGCGCAGTTGGCACGCACCGCCGTCCTCGAAACCATGGTCGCCCGGGTGCTTTCGCGCGATGGTCTTGCTTTGGAACACCTGGCGTTGCGCCTGCAAGCCCTGCTCGGCAACGCCGCGGCGGCGCCGGACAACCCCCTGGGGCCGGACCGTTTGTGCGGTTATTTCCTGGAGGCCGCGCGCAGCCAAGGCGTTACCCGCAGGGTCAAGCTGATCCTGCTCAAGCTGTTCGAACGCTACGTGTTGCGCGACCTCGATCAGTTGTACGATCAAGCCAACCAGTTGCTGGCCGACGCCG
Organism: Pseudomonas sp. HTZ2; assembly: GCF_033173945.1. Lineage (NCBI taxonomy): Bacteria > Pseudomonadati > Pseudomonadota > Gammaproteobacteria > Pseudomonadales > Pseudomonadaceae > Pseudomonas > Pseudomonas sp. HTZ2. The sequence goes on from NZ_CP137332.1 coordinate 589,560, forward strand.
GTGTGCTGCCTGAACTCAAGCCGACACCGCGCCGTCGTGCCGACGATCGTCGCCAATCCGTCCAACGCCTGTCAGCCGAGCTGGCGCGAGACGAAGCGCCGGATCTCGATGGCGCAGGCCAGGCGTTCTTCGATTCCGTACAGGCACTGCTGGCCCCGATCCGAGGCCGAATCGCGCCGCGTGTGCAGCAGGTCGCCAGCGCCCAGCCGATCAGCACCGCCGACCTGCTGCGCCTGCTGTCGCATCTTCAGCACTATGTACCGGCCACCTGCGAGGCGGATGACTTCTCGCTTGGCCAGCAGTTGGAGCAGTTGCTGCTGCGGGTGAGCGTGCGCAGCGGCACGCGCCGCCGGATCGACACGGCTGACGAAGACACCCTCAATCTGGTCGGCCTGCTGTTCGACTTCATCCAGGCCGACAACAACTTGCCTGTATCCCTGCGCGGGTTGATTGCTCGCTTGCACATTCCACTGCTCAAGGTCGCCTTGCTCGATAAAGGCCTGTTCAGCCGTGCCAGTCATCCTGCCCGGCGTCTGCTCAACGAGATTGCCGCCGCCGCGATCGGCTGGGAAAGCGGCAGCGAGGGCGTGCGCGACAGCTTGCATCTGCGCGTGGAGCGGGTGATCCAACGCCTGCTCAACGACTTCACTGACGATTCCCGCGTATTCGCCGATCTGCTCGAGGATTTTCTCGCGTTCAACCAGGAAGAGCGGCGGCGCAACGAACTGCTCGAACAGCGCACCCGTGACGCCGAAGAGGGGCGCGCCCGGGCGCTGCAAGCCCGGCAACGGGTACAGCAGGCACTGAACTTGCGCCTACAAGGTCGGGTGCTGCCGCACGCGGTGGTACACATGCTGGTGCATGGTTGGAGCCAGGTCTTGCTGCTGGCCTGGCTCAAGGAGGGCGAAGACTCCAGCGCCTGGCGCGATGGCCTGGACACAGTCGATGCCCTGCTGGCCAGCATCGCCCCGCACCGAGATCCACAGGCGCGGGAGCGCTTGTTGCAACAGGTGCCGGTGCTGCTCAAGAACCTGCGCGACGGATTGGCCGGGGTGGTCACCGAAGCCGCCGCGACCCGGGAGTTCTTCCTGCGACTGGAGCAGTTGCACCTGCGCGCCTTTGCTGGCGGTGACGTTTCATCCACCGACGGCGCGCCTGACCTGGATGAGGTCTTGGTGGCCGAGCAGATCATTCTGGCGGTGGCCGATGAATCGGCCTGTGGTCCGTTGCTGCGTCTGGATGGACAAAGCCCTGAACTGGGACAGGTGCGGCGGCTGCGCATCGGTGCCTGGGTAGAAGTGATGGATGACGATGAGCCCCTGCGCTGCAAGTTGGTGGCGGTGATCGACAGCAGCGACCGCTATGTCTTCGCCAATCGTACCGGCATGAAGGTGCGGGAGTGGAGCTGCGCTGGACTGGTCCAAGCCCTGCGGCGTGGTGAGGTTCGTCTGCTCGACGACGGTCTTTTGTTCGAGCGCGCGCTGGACGCTGTGCTGGAACGATTGCGCAGCCAGCAGACGCGCTGAACAATCATTTACATGCAAGCCTGCCGGACGCGGGGCATACTGGCGGCTCCTCCCTGGCGATTTCAGGAACTGCTCCATGCAATTGGACCGTGCGACTGGCTGGTTCTCCGGCGTCACCCACTGCCCCTCGCCGAATTTCAACGCGCGCCCTGAAGGCGAAGCCATCTCCCTGTTGGTTATCCACAACATCAGCCTGCCTCCGGCCTGTTTCGGCACCGGCAAGGTCCAGCAGTTCTTCCAGAACCGGCTCGATCCCGCCGAGCACCCCTACTTCGAAAGCATCTGCCATTTGACCGTCTCAGCGCACTTGTTCATCGAGCGGGACGGGGCGGTGACCCAGTTCGTCTCTTTGCTGGACCGTGCCTGGCATGCCGGTGTTTCGCGCTTCGGCGAGCGCGAGGGTTGCAACGATTTTTCCATTGGTATCGAGCTGGAGGGCACCGATGATTTGCCCTACACCGACGCCCAGTACCAGACCTTGAAACAACTGACCGAGCAGATTCGCGGCGCGTGGCCTGTGATCGACCTCGGACGTATCTGCGGTCACAGCGACATCGCCCCGGAGCGCAAGACCGACCCGGGCCCGGCTTTCGATTGGTGCCGCTACCGGGCGGCCCTGCAGTGCAGTGAGGACGACGCATGAGCTTTCTAGTGTTGGTGTTGGTGCTCTGGTTCGAGAAGTTCTCGGCCCTGCGCCAGCGGTTGCAGCGTGACGGGTTCTTCATCGGCGAGCTGGTACGTCTGGAGCGCAGCGGCAAGGTGCATCCCTGGTGGACGCTGGCCATCCTGGTGCTGGCGCCCGTAGCGTTGCTGGTGCTGTTGCTGCACGTGCTGGAGCCTGTGGCTTACGGCCTGCTGGCCTTGCCAGTGCACCTGCTGGTGCTGATCTACAGCCTCGGGCGTGGCGACATCAAGGCATCCCTGGGGCCGTTTCGAGATGCCTGGCGCCGGGCCGATGACCAAGCCGCGCTGCATGTGGCCGAGCGGGATCTGGGCCTGGCCGCCGACGATGCCCCTAGCTTGTTGGTGCGGGTGCAGGGGCATTTGCTGTGGCAGGCCTACCAGAGCTTTTTCGCGGTGATCTTCTGGTACTTCCTGCTCGGCCCGGGCGCGGCCTTGGCCTATCGGCTGCTGGCGCTGAGTGTAGAGAACAGCCGCCAACCGGCACTCAAGGAGCGCGCCGAGCAGCTGCGCCATGCCCTGGACTGGTTGCCGGTGCGGGTGCTGGCCCTGAGCTTTGCCCTGGTAGGCAACTTTGTCGCCGTGGTGCGGGTGATGCTGCATGAACTGCTCAACTGGCACATCAGTGCGGGGCATCTGGTGGCGCGGGTCGGACGCGTGGCGGACAGCGCGCCTGAGGAAGAAGACACCCAGCGGGGGCTCGGTCGTCTGGACAGCCTCTGGGAGCTGCTGCTGCGTTGCGCGGTGCTGTGGTATGCCTGCTTTGCGCTGTGGACGGTATTGGTCTGAGTGCGTGCTTCGGCTTGTCGGCCTGGTATCGAGCGAGCCAGGCCTACGCAAGCAGCGCTTAACCTTAAATTACAAACCTTGGGTTCGATCTGCGTTATACAAGTCCCCTGGCCGTTAATGGCCTTGTGCTACCTCGCAGAATAAAAAGAATCCAAGGAGATGCGCATGAAGCGTTTGCTCTATCCGGCCATCGCCCTGATGGACCGGCTGAGCTTCGGCTTGAAGTTCAGCTTGATCAGCACTTTGTTCTTCGTCCCCATGCTGATCACCAGCTTCTACCTGGTGCGCGACGTCTACGACGAATTCCACGCCACCGGCGTCGAGCTGCAGGGCTTGGGGCCCCTGGCTGGCGCCCTGACCCTGCGTAGCGATCTGGAAACCCTGGGCAACCTGTTGCAGATCAACGCCCTGTTGGGCCAGTCGGGACAGGCCGGCGACGTGGAGCAGCGTATCGGCGCCCTTGAGGACAAGGTCGCCGCGGGGCTTGAGGCGATACCCACGAGCGACCCGCAGCTACAGGCCCGACGAGAAGAGCTGAGCGAAATCTTCACCCGCGCGCGCAACGAGTCCTCCCTGCAAAGCAAGGCGGCTCTGTTCGACAAGCTGTTGGTTCAGGCCCAGGTCCTGACCAAACAGGTGGCCAGTCAATCCGGGCTGGACCAGGACCACCAGGCCTCGGTGCGGCATCTGAGCGAGCTGCTGGGCAGTGCCACGGGTCAGGTAACCCAGACCCTGGGCGAAGGGCGGGCATTGGGGGCCATGGCGTTGGGCCGTGGCTTCATCGATTCGGCCGGCAGTGCCCGCTTCGAAGACTTGTTGCAACGCTTGGAGCGGCTGTCTGCCGACTACGGCATTCGCCTGGACGACGCACTGGCCGCTGACCCGCGCGCAAGGACCGACTTGGCCGCGCTGGCCGAAGCCAGCCAGGCAACGGTGAAACAGGCCGCGACCTTGTTCGAAGACCGTGTGGTGATGGCCGAAACCCTGGACGCGCCGTGGCTTGGGTTCTATCAGCAGGTCAGCGACCTGATGGTGCAGACCTACCGCCTCAACGACGCCATCCTCTCCCACCTTCAGGTGCAACTGCAGGATCGCCTGGACGAGCACCGCCTGCGCATGATCGCGCTGGTCGCCGCGCTGCTGGCGGTATTTGTCCTGATCATCTATCTGGACAGCGGCTTCTATGTGTCCATCCGCCAAACCTTGGGCAATCTGGGCGCGGCCATGGACAAGGTCGCAGCCGGCGACATGACCGTGAGTTTCAAGGCCCACAGCCGCGACGAGCTCGGCGAGCTGGGCCAAGGCTTCAACCAAACGGTGTTGCGCATTCGCGAGCTGATCGATCAGGTGGGGCGGACTGTCTCGACGGTCGAGGAGCAAGCCGGGCAGGTGCTGGAGGTGTCGGTGCGCAGCAACCAGGCGGTCAGTGGCCAGCGTGAGCAGATCGAACAAGTGGCCACCGCCATGAACCAGATGAGCGCCACCTCCCAGGAGGTCGCCCGCAGTGCAGCCCTGGCCGCCGAAGGCGCGCAACAGGTCAATCGCGAGAGCGCCACCGGCCGTGGCCTGGTGGAAAACCAGCAGGACAGCATCACCCGCCTGGCCGGGGAGATTGACCAGAGCGTGGTTGCGGTCAACCAGCTGGCCGGTGACAGCCAGGCCATCGGCCGGGTGCTGGAGGTGATCCGCAGCATCGCCGAGCAGACCAACCTGCTGGCGCTCAACGCCGCCATCGAGGCGGCTCGGGCCGGCGAGCAGGGCAGGGGCTTTGCCGTGGTGGCCGATGAGGTACGCACCCTGGCGCGCCGCACCCAGGACTCCACTGAGGAGATCGCCCAGATGATCCAGCGCCTGCAGGCGGGCGTCGACGCGGCGGTCACGGCCATGGGCAGCAGCCACCAGATGGCGGCGGGGACGGTGGACGAAGCACGTCAGGTGCAACAGGCGCTGGGCAACATCCTTGGTGCGGTGGGCGGCATCGTCGCGCAGAACCAGCAGATCGCCGCGGCCGTCGAGCAGCAGACCGCGGTGGCCCATGACATCGACCTGAATATCGTGGCAATCAACCGCGCTGCCCAGGACACCACCCAAGGCGCCTGCCAGACCGAACAGGCCAGCCGGGCGTTGTCGAACCAGGTGGACGAGCTCAAGCGACTGATCGGCGCGTTCCGCGTCTAGGCTGATTCGTGGCGACTTCTTCGCGGGTTTACCCGCGGATGGGCCTGCGATGGCTTACCAGCCGAACAGCTCACAGGCATTGCGGCTGCTGATCTGAGCCAGGCGCTCGGCGTCTATGCCCATCACCTCGGCCAGTGCGTGGGCGATTTCCGGGAGATGTTCCGGGCTGTTGCGTTCTCCGGGGAACATCACCGGTGCCATGTCCGGGGCGTCGGTCTCAAGCACCACGCTTTCCAGCGGCAACCGGGGCAAGGTCTTGCGCAGGCGCAGGGCTTGAGGCCAGGTGGCCGCGCCGCCCAGGCCCAGCCTGAAGCCGAGCTTGATGTATTCGCGCGCTTCTTCATAGCTGCCGGCGAAGGCGTGGATGATACCGGCGCGCGCAGGCTTATAGCGCTTGAGGGTGGCGATCACCTGGGCATGGCTGCGGCGTACGTGCAGCAGGGCGGGCAGGTCGAAGTCGCAGGCCAGTTGCAACTGCGCCTCGAACAACGCTTGCTGGCGTTCCTTGTCCAGTTCCGGCAGGTAATAGTCCAGGCCGAACTCACCCACCGCACACAGACGCGGGTCGCCGCGCAGACGTTCGAGCCAGGCGCGCAGTTGTGCCAGGTGCTCGGGGCGGTGCTGGTCGAGGTACACCGGATGCAGGCCCAAGGCCGCGAACAGCCGCTGTTCGCCACAGACCAGATCCCACACCCGTTGCCAATTGGCCTGATACACCCCCAGCACCACCATGCGCTCCACGCCTCGAGCCGCCGCGTTGGTCAGCAGGCGGTCGCGGTCGGCGTCGAAGTCGGGGAAGTCCAGATGGGTATGGGTGTCGATCAGGCGCATGGTCAGCCTGCGTTGATGCGTTGCTTGAAGGTCCGGGCTATCGCATGCACGCCGGGTTCGTAGCGCTTGTCCTCGATCGCGGCCAGGGCCAGTTCCAAGGCGGTGGCCGCGATCAGGCCGTGCTGCTGGGCCATGGCATTGACCGGCAAGGGCAGGAAGTCCAGCAACTGGTTGTCGCCGAAAGTACCCAGTTGCAGCTGGCGCGAGTCGGCCGGGCGCGTCTGCAGGGTATCGAACACGCCCTGGAGCAACACGTAGGAGGTGGTCACCAAGGCGTCGGGCAGGCCGCCGAAGTCCTCGATCAGTTGCTGCATCAGGCGCTGGCCACACTCGCGGCTGAAGGCTTCGCCCTGGTAGCGGCGCACCTGGCCGGTGAACGGTTGCAGGGCTTCGTCGAAACCGCCAGCACGGGCCTGGCTGACCGACAGCTCCGGGCGTGCGCCGATCAGGGCGATGGTGTCTGGGCGGGTATCCAGAAGGCTTTGGGCCAGCTGGCGGCTGGCGTCGCGGTCGTCGCTGATCACTGAGCAGAAGTATTCCGGTGCCATCCGCCGGTCGATGGCGATGACCGGTAGGCCTTTGTCCTGCAGCTCACGATAGCTTTCGTCATCAGGCGGCAGGCAACTGGCGACGAACAGCGCATCGCAACGACGGGCGCGGAACAGCTGCTGCAACTGGCGTTCGCTGTCGGGCTGGTCATCGCTGCTGGCGATCAGCAACTGGTAGCCGCGGGCGCGGGCACCCTGTTCGAGTTGCTTGGCAATGCGGGCGTAGCTGGGGTTCTCCAGATCCGGGAGAATGAAGCCCAGGGTGCGGGTGTGCCGGCTGCGCAGGCCGGCGGCCTGGGGGTTGGGCGTGAAGCCGTGGGCCTCGACCACCGCACGCACGCGCTCGACGGTGCTGTTGCTGATGCGCTGTTGTTCGGCCTTGCCATTGATGACGTAGCTGGCGGTAGTCACGGACACACCGGCCAGACGGGCGATATCGCTGAGTTTCACCGAATTTTCCTTGTTATTACCGGGGCTGCCTGCGAGGCCGGACCGGGTAGTTTCACCTGGCGTCGGAGCCTTGGGCAGGCGACCATTGTCGCAATTGTCCGACAGGATGGGGCTTTTTCGTCGGAAGATTATCGAGTAACGTGGCCACCTGGTCAGGTTAAACGATTCAGCAGGCAAATTTTCTGCCCCGTGTACCGTCTGCGCAAGACCGTTGAACAGACCCGATTCGTGGAATTCACAACAATACCTCAGGTCCCCGCCCCGGGGGCTGCAAAAGGAGAAGGTCATGCTGGAGCTCGCTCAGGAGCAGATCGCTATGGACCAGGTGGCTGCCGACAAGGCCGAGGCGCTGCGCCTTCTGGCCGATCGGCTGGTCGCCGATGGCCTGGTCGCCGAAGGTTACCTGCAAGGGCTCCTGGACCGCGAGGCGCAAGGCTCGACATTCCTTGGCCAGGGTATCGCCATCCCCCACGGCACGCCGCAGACCCGCGACCAAGTCTTCGCCACCGGCGTGCGCCTGTTGCAGTTTCCCGAGGGGGTGGACTGGGGGGACGGTCAGATCGTCTACCTGGCCATCGGCATTGCCGCCCGGTCCGACGAGCACCTGCGCCTGCTGCAATTGCTGACCCGTGCCCTGGGCGAGACCGACCTGGCCGAGGCCCTGCGCCGTGCCTCCAGCGCTGAGGCGTTGCTCAAGCTGTTGCAAGGCGCACCCCAGGCCCTGGCGCTGGACGCGCAACTGGTGGGGCTGGGCCTGGCCGCCGAAGACTTCGACGAGCTGGCCTGGCGTGGCGCGCGGCTGCTGCAACGTGCCGGCTGCGTCGATGCCGGGTTTGCCAACGTGCTGCAACAGGCCGAGCCGCTGCCCCTGGGTGAGGGATTGTGGTGGCTGCACAGCGAGCGCCTTGTGCGTCAGCCAGGCCTGGCCTTCGTCACGCCGCAGCAACCGCTGCGCTACCGTGATCAGCCGCTCAACGGCCTGTTCTGTCTGGCGAGCCTGGGTGTCGCTCATCAAGCTTTGCTCGAGCGCCTGTGTGAAGTGCTGATCGAAGGCCGTGGGCAAATGCTCTACCAAGCGCCCAACAGCCGCGCCGTGCTGCAGGTGCTCGGTGGAGAGGCCCCGGCCGATTGGCCGAGCGTTTGCGTGGTGCTGGCCAATCCCCACGGTTTGCATGCGCGCCCAGCCAAGGTGCTGGCCCAGCTGGCCAAAGGTTTCGAGGGCGAGTTGCGTGTCCGCCTGCAGGACAGCGTCGAGCCGGCAGTGTCGCTCAAGAGCCTGAGCAAGCTGCTCAGCCTTGGGGCCCGGCGCGGCCAGACGCTGGAGCTCATCGCCGAACCCAGTATTGCCAACGATGCCCTGCCGGTCTTGCTGGCGGCCATCGAGCAAGGCCTGGGCGAGGTGGTGGAAGCGCTGCCTGAAACGGCCTCGCCAAGTGTCCAAGAGCCTGTGCAGACGCTCCAGGCGCCGGCGGCCGGAAGCGTCGTGCAGGGTGTCGGCGCTGCGCCGGGCATCGCCAGTGGCCCGGCTTTTGTGCAGGTAGAGCGCCAGATCGACTACCCGCTACGCGGCGAGTCGCCTGCCCAAGAGCGGCATAAGCTGCGCGATGCGCTGGCGGTGGTGAATGCCGAGCTGCAGGCCCTGGTGGAGCCTAGTGACCCCACGATCGGCGAGATATTCGTCACCCACCAGGAAATGCTCGCCGACCCGGGCCTGAGCGATGAAGTCGAGCAGCGCCTGGCCCAAGGCGAGAGCGCGGCGGCTGCCTGGATGGCGGTGATCGACGGCGCGGCGCGTCAGCAGGAGGCGTTGCACGACACCCTGCTGGCCGAGCGTGCTGCGGATCTGCGTGATATCGGCCGGCGAGTGCTGGCGCAACTGTGCGGTGTCCAGGACATCGTCGAACCTGAGCAGCCCTACGTGCTGGTGATGGCCGAGGTGGGCCCGTCGGATGTGGCCCGCCTGGACCCGGCCCGGGTCGCCGGTATTGTCACTGCCCAAGGCGGTGCCACGGCCCACAGCGCAATCGTTGCCCGCGCGCTGGGCATTCCGGCGGTGGTGGGGGCCGGTGCCGCCATTCTGTTGCTGGAGCCAGGCACGCCATTGTTGCTCGATGGCCAGCGTGGCCGGGTCAGCGTGGCGCCGGCGGCCGATGACCTGCAGCGGGCCCTGGCCGAGCGCGACCTGCGCGAGCAACGCCTGCAGGCCGCCTGGGCCAAGCGTCACGAGCCGGCGGTGACCCGCGATGGCCATGCGGTCGAAGTGTTCGCCAACATCGGCGAGAGCACGGGGATCGACAAGGTGGTGGAGCAGGGCGCCGAAGGCGTCGGCCTGCTGCGCACCGAACTGATCTTCATGGCCCACCCCCAGGCACCTGATATCGCCACCCAGGAGGCTGAATACCGCCGCGTGCTCGATGGCCTGGGCGGGCGGCCCCTGGTGGTGCGCACGCTGGATGTGGGGGGCGACAAACCGCTGCCGTACTGGCCGATCGACGCCGAGGAGAATCCCTTCTTGGGGGTTCGCGGCGTGCGCCTGACCCTGCAGCGTCCCCGGATAATGGAAGCCCAGCTGCGCGCCTTGCTGCAGGCAGCCGATGACCGCCCCCTGCGCATCATGTTCCCGATGGTCGGACAGGTGCATGAATGGCGCGAGGCCAAGGCCATGGTCGATCGCCTGCGTGCGCAAATCCCGGTGGCTGACCTGCAAGTGGGCATCATGGTCGAGGTGCCGTCAGCGGCGCTGCTGGCACCGCAACTGGCGCGCGAAGTCGATTTCTTCAGTATCGGCACCAACGACCTGACCCAGTACACCCTGGCCATCGACCGTGGCCATCCGAGCCTTTCGGCCCAGGCCGACGGCCTGCACCCGGCGGTGCTGCAACTGATCGACGTGACCGTGCGTGCCGCCCACGCCCAAGGCAAATGGGTGGGCGTGTGTGGCGAGCTGGCGGCGGACCCGCAGGCGGTCGCGGTGCTGCTGGGCCTGGATGTGGACGAGCTGAGCGTCGCGGCCCGCAGCATTGCCGAAGTCAAGGCGCTGGTCCGCCAGGCCGATCACCAGACGGCACGCGCCCTGGCGCGCGAGGCCTTGCAACAAGACAGCGCCGCGGCGGTCCGGGCGCTGGTGGAGCGTTATTGAAATGGCCAAGATCCTCACCCTTACCCTGAACCCGGCGCTCGACATCACCGTCAGCCTGGACACCCTGCGCCCCGGCCATGTCAATCGCAGCCACAGCCAGCACAGCCATGCCGCGGGCAAGGGGCTGAACGTTGCCCAGGTCCTGGCCGACCTGGGCCACAGCGTGACTGTGGGCGGCTTTCTGGGGCGCGACAATATCGAGCCGTTCGAGGCGCTGATCGCCTGGCGCGGCTTTGCCGACTGCTTTGTCCGGGTGCCGGGCGAGACCCGTAGCAACATCAAGCTGGTCGAGGCCGATGGCCGGGTCACCGATATCAACGGTCAAGGACCGGAAGTTGACGAGGCGGCCCGTGTTGCCCTGCTTCGTCGCTTGGAACAGGTGGCGGCGGGGCACGATGCTGTGGTGGTGGCCGGCAGTCTGCCCCGAGGTGTCGATGCGCAGTGGTTCCATCAGCTACTGCTGCAACTGAAGCAGCAGGGTTTGAAGATTGCCCTGGACACCAGCGGCGAAGCCTTGCGTGTCGGCCTGCAGGTCGGGCCCTGGCTGGTCAAGCCCAACACCGAGGAACTGGGCGAGGCGCTCGGCGCCAAGGTGGACACTGCGCAAGCCCAGCGCCTGGCTGCCGAGCGGCTGCTGGCCAGCGGCGTCGAGCACGTGGTGGTGTCCCAAGGCGAGCAGGGCCTGAGCTGGTTTGCCCACGATCGGCCACCCCTGCATGGGCGACCGCCGAAGGTGCAGGTGGCCAGCACTGTCGGCGCTGGTGATTCGTTGGTCGCGGGCATGGTCCATGGCCTGCTGCTGGATGAGCCGCGCGAGCACACGCTACGCCGGGCCACGGCCATCGCCGCTCAGGCGGTCACTCAGGTCGGCTTTGGGATTCGCGATCGCGAACAGCTGGCGCGCCTGGAAAACGCTGTGCAACTGACAGAACAACAAGAGGGTTGCCGATGAACATCGCCATCATCACCGCCTGCCCCAACGGCCAGGTGTCCAGCGTTCTGAGCGCGCGCTTGCTGGCGGCTGCCGCCCGGCAACGCGGCTGGAACCCCGTGGTCGAGGTGCAGGATGTCGAACGTGCCGAGGGGCGCTTGAGTCCGGCGCAGATCGCCGAGGCCGACTGGGTACTGGTGGTCAGCATTGGCCCTGTGGATCTGGAGCGCTTCGTCGGCAAGCGGGTCTATCGCAGCACACCGGCCCAGGCCCTGGCCGATCGGGAGCGTTTCCTGGATGAGGCGGCGGCCCAGGCCCAAGTGCTGGAGGCGCAGACGCCTGCGGTGCCCACGGCGAACGGTACGCTGCCGAGGGTCGTTGCTGTCACTGCCTGCCCCACCGGTGTGGCCCACACCTTCATGGCCGCCGAAGCGTTGCAACAGGCAGCCAAGGACTTGGGCTATCAATTGACGGTGGAAACCCAAGGCTCGGTAGGGGCGCGCAATCCGCTCTCAGCCGAGGCCATCGCCGACGCCGATGTGGTATTGCTGGCCGCCGACATCGAAGTGCCCACGGCGCGCTTTGCCGGCAAACGCATCTACCGCTGCGGTACTGGCATCGCGTTGAAGCAGGCGCGCACCATCCTCGGCAAGGCCCTGGCCGAAGGCAAGGTCGAGGTAGGGGTGGAGGCTGCCGCAGAGACCGTGAAGAAAAGCGAGAAGAGCGGCGTCTACAAACACCTGCTTACCGGCGTGTCGTTCATGCTGCCGATGGTGGTGGCCGGTGGCCTGTTGATCGCCTTGTCGTTCGTCTTCGGCATCGAGGCCTACAAGGAGCCTGGCACCTTGCCAGCGGCCTTGATGCAGATCGGCGGCGAGGCGGCATTCAAGCTGATGGTGCCGCTGCTGGCCGGCTATATCGCCTGGTCCATCGCCGACCGCCCCGGGCTGGCGCCGGGCATGATCGGTGGTCTGCTTGCCAGCACATTGGGGGCGGGCTTCATCGGCGGCATCATCGCAGGCTTCCTGGCCGGCTACAGCGCCAAGGCCATCAGCCGCTGGGCGCGTCTGCCGAGCAGCCTCGAGGCGCTCAAGCCGATCCTGATCATTCCGCTATTGGCCAGTCTGTTCACCGGTTTGGTGATGATCTACGTGGTCGGCCAGCCAGTAGCGGCGATGCTCGAAGGCCTGACGCGCTTTCTCGACAGCATGGGCACCACCAACGCCATTCTGCTTGGGCTGTTGCTGGGCGGCATGATGTGCGTGGATCTGGGCGGTCCGATCAACAAGGCGGCCTACGCCTTCTCGGTGGGGCTGCTGGCCTCGTCCAGCTATGCACCGATGGCGGCGACCATGGCCGCCGGGATGGTGCCGCCGATCGGCCTGGGCATCGCCAGCTTCCTGGCCCGGCGCAAGTTCGCCCAGAGCGAGCGCGAGGCGGGCAAGGCGGCATTGGCCCTGGGGCTGTGCTTCATCTCCGAGGGCGCGATTCCGTTTGCCGCCAAGGACCCGCTGCGGGTGATCCCGGCCAGTGTCGCGGGCGGCGCGCTGACCGGGGCGCTGTCGATGTACTTTGGCTGCAAGCTGATGGCGCCCCATGGCGGGCTGTTCGTGCTGCTGATCCCCAACGCGATCAACCATGCGTTGCTTTACCTGCTGGCGATCCTGGCGGGCAGCCTGCTGACGGCGGTGGTGTATGCACTGATCAAGAAGGGCGAGCGTGTGGAATTGGCGGTGGCGCCGGCAAAGGGCTGAAGAAAGCGAGCCTGAGGTCGTAGCGCAGCCCCAGGCGATTCAGCGGCGGTGTTTCTGGCGCAACGGCGTCAGCAGTTCACCCAGCCCGTTGTGGTCGATCTCATGCATCAAAGCCAGCAGTCCACCCAACTCGCCAGGCGGGAAGCCCTTGCGGGCGAACCATGCCAGATAGTCGCCGGGCAGGTCGGCGATCAGGCGACCTTGGTACTTGCCAAAGGGCATGGTGCGGGTGACCAGCAGCTGCAGGGTTTCAGGTTTCATCGCCAGCCCTTACCGAACAAAGCGCCGACCATACTGCAAACTGCATGAACACCCAAGCGGCGATCATGCAGAACGCCGCCCAAGGTGTTGCTCCACGGTTTCGTAACTCATTGAATTAACGAAGAATTATCCTTTTTGTCGATTTGGCACGATGCCTGCTCCATTCCAAGTGACTATCACCTGCCAAGGAGTTCGCGCCATGAGTCATCCAAACAACGACGTGATCGATGTGCTCAACGACCTGATCGAGTACAGCAAGGACGGCGAAAAGGGGTTCAAAGAGTCGGCCGAAGACGTCAAGAATACCGAGTTGAAGGCATTCTTCGTGCAACGCGCCGGTGAATGCGCCAGCGCTGCCGCCGAGCTGCAGAGCGAGGTGCGTCGTCTGGGCGGCGACCCGGAAACCTCTACAAGCCTCAGTGGCGACCTGCATCGGGGCTGGGTCAACTTGAAGTCCATGCTGACCGGCAAGAGCGAGGAAGCGGTGCTCAACGAGGTCGAGCGCGGCGAGGACTTCGCGCTCAAGGCCTACAAGGACGCCCGCGAGAAACTGGTCAAGCTCGGCCGCAGCGCCAGCGACCAGACCTACGCGTTGGTAGAGAAGCAGCTGCAAGGTGTGCAGCGTAACCATGACCAGGTCAAAGCGCTGCGCGACGCCGCGCGCGCTCGGTCCTAAAGCTCCGGGCCCTCGACACGGTTGCGGCCGTTGGCCTTGGCCCTGTAGAGCGCCTCGTCCGCGCTGCCCAGCAGGCCCGTCAGGTCCTGCTGGGTGCCAGGGACGTGCACGCCGATACCAATGCTGACGGTCACCGGTCGTTCGTCGCCTGCGAAAGTCGGTAGCGCCTCGACCTGGGCGCGGATGCGCTCGGCGAGCAGGCGCGCACCGGCCAAATCCGTCTCCGGCAGCACCACCTGGAATTCCTCCCCACCATACCGCGCCGCCAGATCCGCCGGGCGGCGAATACAGTGTTCGAGCGTATGGGCGACTTCACGCAGGGCATGATCGCCCCCGGCATGGCCGTGGCGCTGGTTGAACGCTTTGAAGTGATCAACATCCACCATGAGAATGGCCAGCGGCTGACGATTGCGCTGGGCCCGCGCCCATTCCTGTCGCAGCACCTGATCGAGATGCCGGCGATTGGCCAAGCCTGTGAGGCTGTCGGTGGCCGCCAGAGTCGCCAGGCATTGTTCGGCTTCGTGACGCCGGCGCAATTCGCGGCCTAGCAGTAAGATCAGCCAAAGAATGCCGATGCACAGCATGCCGGTCGCTACGCTGACCAGGATCGCAGTGCGTCGCCAGGACTGAAACACCTCTTCGGCCGAGTCCACCACCAGAACGATCAACGGCAGGTCAGCGACCCGGGCGAACGTATAGATATGCGGCGTGCCGGCCGACCCGGAGCGCGCGGTGAAACTGCCGCTGCGTTCGCTGAGGATGCGCTGGAAATTGGGCCGTTCGCGGTAATTGCTGCCGATCATCGGGTCTTGCGCCCGGGAGGGCTGGCGGGCCAGTAACTGCCCTTCGGTGTTAAGCAGGTTGATGCTGCTGTCGTTGCCGATGTCCAGGCGTTCGAACAGCTCGCTGAAATAGGACAGGCGCAGGGCACCGGAGGCGATGCCGGCGAATTCGCCATCAGGGCCGGAAATGCGCCGGCTGAAACTGATGCACCAATCCAGATCCCCCAGACGCGCTTTGAACGGCGGGCTGATGAACAACCCAAGGCCCGGGCGGTCGCGATGGGCCTTGAAGGCAACGCTGTCGCTCAGATCTCCTTGCCTTGGCGGCATGCTGAGCGAGTCACCGAGCACCTTGCCCTGGGCATCGACCCAGAGGATATCGCCGCGTACGGGGGCGGCGAAGGTCTGGTTGAAGAGGATTTGTTGGCGCAGCTCAGGCGAGGTATCCAGCAGTTCAGGGTGCTTCACCGCCCAGATCAGGCCGTGCAGGGTCTGGTCGTAGAGTTCGACGTTGCGCAGGATATCGCTTTCGATGAGCTGGACGATGTTACTGGAGGAACGTTTGGCCGATTGTTCGACACTGTCGCGTTCGCGGCTCAGCAGGTAGCTGACGATCGCCACGATGGCGAGCACGGCAAGGCAACTGCCCAGGTTGAGGATCAGTTCGGGGTGCGACCTGTACAGGGTAAAGCGCGATGATCGGGTGGGCATGTTCGCTACTGCACAGGCGGGGCCATTATGCGGCGGCGGTATTCTAGGGAAGCCAGGATTGTCGGACAAGATTCGTTCGACGGAAAAACGAGGCCGGCCGCTGTACGGCCTATCGCAGGCCTGGCCCGCTCCCACAGAGGCTACGGTGTCCTCTGCAGGTGCGGGCTTGCGCGGCGAACGAGGGCCAAGCCCTCGCCAGGTCTTTAGGTCAGAAGATGTTCAACGGATAGTCGACGATCACCCGGACTTCATCGTTGTCGCTGTTGCCATCAATGGCGGCATAGCCCTGGCTGCCGCGATGGCTGGCGTAGCGCAACAGCACCGACAGGTCCTTGAGGCTGCCTTCCTGGAAGACGTACTTCACGTCCAGGTCGCGTTCCCAGTGCATGGCGTTCTTGCCTTCAGGATTGTAGTAGGCGTAGTGGGTGGTGTCCTGGTCGGCTTTGGTCAGGTCCGCTTCACCGCGCGAGTACGACAGCGAGGTGCTCAGGCCGGGCAAGCCGAGGCCGGTGAAGTCGTAGTCGTACTGCAGTTTCCAGGACCGCTCGTTGGGCGCGTTGAAGTCCGAATACATGCGCGAGTTGTCTAGGTACACGCTGTCGCCCAGGTTGATGTAGTCGAACGGCGTGTTGCCGTTCACGCGCTGGTAGGCGGCCGTGATGCTGTGGTAGCCGGCATTGACTGTGAAATGCAGGCTGTAGGTGTTGTTGTCGATGTTGCCCAGCAGTGCCTGGCCGGTGTCCTGGGTGTGATAGAAGTGCAGGCCCGGGTTGAGGCTGACCAGGTCGTTGACCACATAGGTGTAGTCGAAGTCGACGTAGTACTGGTTCCAGATGTCCTTCAGTTCGGCGGCATAGAGATTGGTGGTGACGTTCTCGGTACCGCTCCAGGACAGCCCGGCCCAGGTCAGGTGGTCACTTTTGCTGCCATCATCCAGGCTGCCGTAGTAGGTATCGATGCGGCGATGCCCGCTCTGGTTGTACGGCTTGGTGAAGCTGGCCTGGCCACCTTCGAGCAGCAGGCCGTCGATGCTGGTGTTGGTCAGGCTCACGCCGCGGAAGGTCTGCGGCAGCATGCGCGACTCGCCACCGGCGATCACCGGGTTGGTGAGGAACAGGTCACCGGCCTTGAGCTCGGTGTCGAAGGCCTTGAACTTGACCGCCGCGCCTGCAGTGGAGAACGAGTGCGGGGCTGCCCCCGGTTCGCCATCGTCTTGTACGTGTTTGGGCAGGATACTGGTGCCGGAGTGGCCGCCACCGCCGTCGAGCTTCAGGCCCAGCATGGCATGGGCATCGACACCGACGCCGATCACGCCGGGGGTATAGCCGGACTCGAAGCGCGCAACGAAGCCTTGGCCCCATTCACGCAGGTCGCGCTCTGCGGGGTTGAGGTTGTTGCGATTGAAGTAGGCGTTGCGAAAATGCAGGTTCAGGGAAGAACCTTCGATGAATCCATCAGCCTTGTCTTCATCGGCCTGGACAGCGAACGGCATCGTTGCAGTCAATGCAACGAACAGCGGGGTAAAACGAAACGCGGAAGGCACCGGTACGAGCTCCTTTGATCTGGCGGTGGGGTCGTTGTTATTTTGGGGAATGCAAGTTTCTTGTTATGTACGCAACAGCCTGACTGATAGTTTTGGCACATAAAAAAAGCCGCTGATCGGCAGCGGCTTTGAAAGGCTAACATATTGGCGCACGGGGCGCCCGTGTGAGAGCCAAGGGAAAAAACAGGAGCGGAAAACAGTCGATCAGCTATCGGCACTGTCGTCGGCGACGGCCTTGGAAGCGGTCTGCTGTACGTCTTTGGTAGCATCTGCCTTCTGCGCGGCATAGGCTTCGCGAGCCTGTTGATGGACAACTGCAAGTTCTGCGTTACGGGCAGCGAAGGCCGGCGATTCTTCAGCCATGGCCAGAGGCGACAACAACAGGGAAGACAGAATGAAAACGCTGGCAACACCCATACTGTTGGACATTTAAAACAACCTTCTTGCGATGCAAGTGTTAACGAGGACAGGCATAAGTTAGTCCCTTCAACCATGTAGAAACAGGCTGAAGTTGGATAAGCACTGTTACGCAAAAAGTAATGATTGGCGGCGAAAACGCTAGGATCCAACGCGCAAACCAGCGTCCTTGAGCGTCCGGCAGGCAAAATGCCGAAGGTGTTGCCGCCCTGCGCGCTGCAAACGAAAAAGCGCCCCCTGCTGTCCATCAAGGCTGACAGCCCCATCGGTTTCAGGTGGTTGGTGGCCAATTGCCAATATGCTGCTCTGGATCAATGTTTTGTCAGTCATTGGCCCTAGAGTCGAACGCCCTGCCGATTTTCCCCACAACAACAACGAGTGCCTCCGATGAAGTGCAATTTGCCTGTTACCGGTCGCCAAGTGGATTACCCCGGCGATGCCAACATCCTGTCCACCACTGATCTGGACAGCCGGATCACCTATGCCAACGACGATTTCGTGCGAATCAGTGGGTTCACTCGCGATGAATTGTTGGGCCATGCGCACCATATCGTGCGCCACCCGGACATGCCGCCCGAGGCGTTCGAACAGATGTGGGGGGCGCTCAAGGCTGGGCGCTCCTGGATGGGGTTGGTGAAGAATCGCTGCAAGAACGGCGACCATTACTGGGTCAGTGCGTTCGTTTCGCCGATCAGCAGCGGTGGCAGAACCATCGAGTACCAGTCGGTGCGCACCCGGCCCAGCGCTGAGCAGGTGGCGGCGGCCGAGCGCTGCTATCGACAACTGCGCGAAGGGCGGCGTAACTGGCGCGCGCGCCTGCCGGTGCTCGGCCTGGGACTGCGGCTGTCGTTGGGCGTCGCAGCGGCGCTAGCGCTGGTGGTCGGCGTCGGACATGGCTGGCAGGGTGTGCCGGTGTGGCGTTCGCTGGCGGAAATCATGCTTGCAGCCGGGGCTAGCAGTGCGCTGTTGATCTGGCAGCTGCGTCCCTTCGAGCGCTTGCGCCAGCAGGCCTTGGCGATTGCCGACAACCCGCTGAGCCAGCAGTTGTACACCGGGCGGCGCGATGCCATTGGCCAGATCGAATTCGCCATGCGCATGCTCAAGGCCCAGCTGGGTGCGGTGGTGGGGCGCATTGGCGATACCTCGGCACGCCTGGCCGGGCATTCCGGGTCGTTGGTGCAGGCGCTTGAGGTCAGCCATGCCAACAGCCTGGAGCAGCAGGAAGAGGCGGACCAGGTGGCCACCGCCATTCACCAGATGAGCGCCAGTGTCGCCCAGGTGGCCAGCAGTGCGCAGTTGGCGGCCGTGGCCGCCAACCAAGCCGAAGATGAAACCCAGGCCGGCCATCAAGTGGTGGACCGCAATCGCTGCGCGATCCAGGACCTGGCCGGGTCGCTGGTCGAAGCCAGTGATGCAGTCCATCAATTGGAGCAGCACAGCAGTGATATTTCCGGAGTGCTTGACGTGATCCGGGGGATCGCCGAGCAGACCAACCTGCTGGCGCTCAACGCAGCCATCGAGGCTGCCCGGGCGGGCGATCAGGGCCGAGGTTTCGCCGTGGTGGCCGACGAGGTGCGCGGCCTGGCCCAGCGCACCACGCAATCGACCCACGAGATCCAGCGCATGATCGGCACGCTGCAGGACGGGGCTCGTGCCGCGGTGCAGGTGATGCGCCAGAGCAGCAGCCACGCCGGGCACAGCGTCGAGCAAGCGCAACTGGCCAGCGGTGCGCTCGATGGCATCAGCGCACGGGTCAACCAGATCAATGAGATGAGTCTGCAGATTGCCGCTGCGGTGGAGCAGCAGAGCCAGGTGAGCGAAAACATCAACCGCAACATCATCAGCATCCGCCAGGCCAGCGAAGCGACGGTCGATGTCGGCCAGCGCAGCCATGCCAATGCGACCGACGTGGCGGACCTCGCCATGGACCTGCGGCGTCTGGCTGATGAGTTCTGGCGCCGTTGCCAGTGAATCAGAAACCGATGAAGGCGTAGTAGAGCGGCGGTTCGGCGGTGGTCGACAGACCGAGTGCGGCCAACTCGTGCATCAGGGGCGGGGCTTCGATGTGCAAGGTCCAGGGCGCCTGGTTGTCGGCCGGCAGCCGTTCCAAGGCCGCGGCGAAAGCGTCCATGGCGGGCAGGTAGGCCGTGAAGCCGTTGCCCTTGAGAGCGCTGGTGGTCATGCCCAAGGCTTGGCAGAGGGCCACCTTGGCGGCGATGTCGTCACGGTCGGCCTGGCGCGAGGCTTCGATCAGGGCGCGCAGGTGCGGGTCCACCAATGACTGGCCGTGGATCAGTTCAGGGCCTTGGCTCCAGGCGTCGGGCGGACAGTCCTTGTTTTCCGGACGCAGGGGCAGGTGCGGGTTGATTTCGGCCGGGTAGATGCGGCAAACCAACGGGCGGGTCTCATAGATAGTGCACAGGTCGTTGTCGTCCAGGTTGCGGCAACGGCCCGGGTTGAAGGCGGCGAACGTCACCGACACGTGCAGCCGGGCCGTGCCGCAGACAACCGGGTAGGCCCGGCGCAGGACATGGTCGCGTTGTTCTGCCGGCATGCCGGGGCCGTCGCAGACGAACCCTTCGATCAGCACCACCACCTGGCCGCCGTTGGCCGCCCATTGGCGGGTTTCGTCCAGGGTCAGCGGCACATGATGGCCGGTGCAGCACTTGCCGCAACCGGTGCAGGCGAAACGAATGCTGTCGCTCACGGCGCGCCTGGGCTCCATTCGCTGACGAAGGCCTGGTGACGCTGGCGGTCATACAGGCACAGCTCGGTGCCGGTGCGCTGCTGCATGTGCTTTTGCGGGTAGATGCCCTCGATCAGCAGGACGCTGTAGCCCACCTGGTCGTCGAACTCCGCGGGTTTGCCGCGTGCATGGGCATCCTTGAGCTGGCTGGCGGCCAGGCAGCCCTTGAGCATCTGTTGGCGTTGTTCATTCCAGGCTTGACTGCTGGAAGCCTGGGCCATGCCGCTGGCGAGGACACAGGCGATCAGAAGGGTGCTGAGAAACTTCATACAAGGTACCGGCAACAAAACAACCGAAGGGCGCGAATTATGCCCGAGTCGTCCCGGGCAGCAAGCCAGGGAAATTGTCGCTGACTATATCAGTGCTCGGCAAAGACCACGGCCCGCGCGGCCACCACCAGACAATCGGTCAGCTCGGGCGAAGAGAACTTGGTGAGAATCGCGTTGGCGCCGGCCAGCTTGGCTTTTTCGCCGCTCATGGTGCTGTCCAGCGAGGTGTGCAGCAGTACGTAGAGATGCTGGAAGTCCGGGCTTTCCCGCAGGGTGCGGGTGAAGGCGTAGCCGTCCATCTCTGACATCTCGATGTCCGAGACGATGATGTTGATTTCCCGCTCGGTGCCTTGCAGTTCCAGCAACACGTTGATCGCATCCTTGGCGCTGCGTGCGGTGTGGCATTCGATGCCCAGGTTGCGCAGGGTATGGATCGACTGCTGCAAAGCCACTTGGCTGTCATCCACCACCAGAATGTTGGCGGCCGCCAGCAGGCTGGCGTCTTCCTCGCTGAGTTCGCCTGGGTGCGGTTCTGGCTCGGGCGGTGCGATGGCGTGGATGACCTTTTCGATGTCCAGCACCTGCACCAAGGTGTTGTCGACCCGAGTCACGCCGGTGATGAACGAGCGGTTGCCCGAGCCGTAGGGGGGCGGCTTGATGTCGGTGCTCAGGCAGTGAACGATGCGGCTCACCGCCTGCACATGCAGGCCCTGGCGCGAACGGCTGATCTCGGTGACGATCAGGCAGCCACCGGACGGGTCGGCCAACGGCTGCTCGCCGATGGCGCGGGAGAGATCGATCACCGACAGCGGGTTGCCGCGCAGCGTCGCCACGCCTTTGACGTGCGGATGCGATTCCGGCAGGCGGGTCAGCGGCGGGCAAGGGATGATCTCGCTGACTTTGAGCAGGTTGATCGCCATCAGCTTGCCGCTGCGCAAGGTGAACAGCAGCAGGGACAACGAGTCCGCACGGGCGTTTTGCGTGGCCATGGGCAACCTTCGAGTCTGTCGGTAATAAAAGGAGGATGCCGGGTTATCGGCCTGTTGGGGCCAGGCTTTAGGTCACGGTGCGGTCAATCGCAGGCGTTGCCTGGGCAGGTATCGCCTGCGTTGACCCTTTCGCGGGTAAATCTGGGCGCCGAAGGTCGTTTCGCGGTGGCGGGACTGGGCGCAAGGGTCAGCGCAACCCCAGGCGCTTGGCCAGGCGGCTGAGATTGGCGCGATCGAGCCCCAGCTCGCGCGCTGCTGCCGCCCAGTTGTCCTGGTGGCGCTCAAGGCAAGCGCCGATCACCTGCCGTTGATATGCGTCCACCGCTTCGCGCAAGCCACCGTCGGGCAGGTTGAGCAGTGGCTGAACCGGGGCAGGAGTGGGGGCGTGGTGGGGCACAAGGGCGGTGTGCAGGTCCAGGTCGCTGGCTTCCAGGGTCAGAATGCGAGGACGCTCGGGATGCTGGCCGAGGGCTTTGAGTGCCGAGCGGCCAATCAGATGCTCAAGTTCGCGCACGTTGCCAGGCCAGTCGTAGGCCAGCAAGGCGGCCTGGGCGTCGGCACTCAGTCGCAGGCTGTTCAGGCCCAGGCGGGAGCGGTTCTGCTCGAGGAAGTATCCGGCAATCAGCAACACATCCCGGCCGCGCTCCCGCAGCGGCGGGACCTGCAGCGGATAGACGCTCAGGCGGTGGTAGAAGTCGGCGCGGTAGTGGCCGTTGCGCACTTCCATGGCCAGGTCGCGGTTGGTGGCAGCGATCAGGCGCACATCGACCTGGTGCTCGCGATCTGAGCCCAGGCGCTGCAACTGCCCGCTTTGCAGGACCCGCAGCAGCTTGGCCTGTACTGTCAGGGGCAGTTCGCCCACCTCGTCGAGAAACAGCGTGCCGCCATTGGCCAGCTCGAATTTGCCGCGCCGCTCGCCATGGGCGCCGGTGAAAGCCCCGCGCACGTGGCCGAACAGTTCGCTCTCCACCAACGTGTCGGGCAGGGCGGCGCAGTTGAGGCTGATCAGCGGTTTGTGGGCGCGGTTGCTGGCCTGGTGCAGGGCCTGGGCCACGAGCTCCTTGCCGACACCGGTCTCGCCGGTGATCAGCACAGTCAGGTCGCTGCCGCCGACCAGGCGGATTTCTTCCAGCAAGCGTTTGTGCGCCTTGCTCTGACCGATCAGCTCTTTGGCTTGCCCGCTGGCCTGGCGATAGACCTCGGCGCGTTGGTGTTCATCCTCGGCGCGTAGGGCCAGGTCCTCGATGCGCTCGGCCACGGTGACAGTGGCCGCGGCGAGGCTGGCGAAGGCTTGCAGGGACTCGAGTTCCAGGCTTTGGAAACGCCCGGGCGTGAGGGCATCGAGGGTGACCAGGCCCCAGGGTTGTTCATCGACCATCAAGGGGCAGCCCATGCAGTCGTGCACGTGCAGGTCGGCATGCGGCGCGTTGACCAGGCCGTCGTACGGGTCGGGCAGTTCGCTGTCGCTGGCGAAGCGGGTCGGGCCGGGACGGCTGAGCAGGATCTGGAAGCGCGGGTGTTCACTGACCCTGAAGCGTCGACCCAGCGTATCGGGCGACAGGCCATCGACCGCCAGCGGCACTAGCCATTCGCCATCCAGGCGCAACAGGGCGGCTGCATCGCATGGCAGCAGGTTGCGCATGGCTTGCAGCAGGCGGCGATAGCGCTCCTGGTCCGGAAGATCACGGGATAGATCGCTGACCAGAGGGAGCAGGGTGGTGAGCAGAGGACGTGTAGTCATATGGACTCCTGTTGGTCGTTATGACTATACGCGCATTGGTGTCGTTTTGACTCGCATTGCTTGAAAACCTCGTAAACACTGGGCTCAGAAGTTGGCACGGTTGATGAAATACCGAGGGCAGACCAGTTCAAGCCCTAGGCTCAGGAGTCGTACCAAATGCTCAATGCCGAACAACGCGCAATCATCAAAGCCACTGTCCCGCTGCTCGAAAGCGGTGGCGAGGCCCTGACGACGCATTTCTACAAGATGATGCTCAGCGAGTACCCCGAAGTGCGCCCGCTGTTCAACCAGGCCCACCAGGCCAGCGGCGATCAGCCGCGCGCACTGGCCAACGGTGTGCTGATGTATGCCCGCCACATCGACCAGTTGGAGCAACTCGGTGGTCTGGTCGGGCAGATCATCAACAAGCATGTCGCCTTGCAGATCCTGCCCGAGCATTATCCGATCGTCGGCAGCTGCCTGCTGCGCGCTATCGAGGAAGTCCTTGGCAAGGACATCGCCACCGCTGAGGTGATCGCTGCCTGGGGCGCGGCCTACGGGCAATTGGCCGATATCCTGATCGGCGCCGAGGAAAGCCTCTATAAACAGAAAGAAGAAGCGGCCGGTGGCTGGCGCGGTACCCGTGAGTTTCGTCTGGTGCGTCGGGAGCAGGAGAGCAGCGAGATCGTCTCCTTCTATTTCGCACCGGTGGATGGCAATCCGGTCCTGAAAGCCGAGCCTGGCCAGTACATCGGCCTGCAGCTGTTCATCGACGGTGTCGAGCAGCGCCGCAACTATTCACTGTCGGCCCTGTGCGATGGCGAGCAGTACCGCATCAGCGTCAAGCGTGAAGTCGGTGGCAAGGTGTCCAATTACCTGCATCAGCAACTGCAGGTCGGCCAGACCCTGCAATTGTTCCCGCCGTCCGGAGATTTCACCTTGACGCACAGCGACAAGCCGCTGGTGCTCATCAGCGGAGGCGTAGGCATTACGCCGACCCTGGCGATGCTCCAGGCCGCCTTGCAGACGCAACGCCCGGTGCATTTCATCCATTGCGCGCGCAACGGGGCGGTGCACGCCTTCCGTGACTGGATCGATGGCCTGGCGGCGCGTCATCCACAGCTCAAACGCTTCTATTGCTATGCCGAGCAGGACGGCAAGGGCGAGGCCGACGCGGTCGGGGTGCTGAGTCAGGAGCAACTGGGCCAGTGGCTGCCGGCCGAGCGTGATGTGGATGCCTACTTCCTGGGCCCGAAAGGCTTCATGGCGGCGGTCAAGCGCCACCTCAAGGACCTGGGTGTGCCCGAGCAGCAAAGCCGTTACGAATTCTTCGGGCCGGCGGCGGCGCTGGAGTGAAGCCTCGATAATCTGGTCAGTCCGCTTCGGGGTGCAATCCACGAAGCGGACGACGCAGGATTTCCATTCCAATCGCTGGCAAGCCAGCTCTCGTATGCGGTGCTCCCGGACGTGGGTAATCGAGACGAAGCGAACGCGACATCGTTCGTGCGGGGGCTGGCTTGCCAGCGATTGGACTTGTAGGTCGCTTCTTATATAAGGAGATGAAATAAGCGAGGCCAATTTCATCTTTAATCTTCCTTTAATCACTGTATCCTTCACTCCCGGGTGTCGAGGGGCGTTCGCCTGTCCGGCATCCGGGTTGCCGCTTTTTGGCGGCTGACGTTGAACCGACGTCGCCCCGGCTGGTCTGAAGACGTCATCGGATAGCCCCGCGCAGTGCTATCACGCCGCTTCCTCGACGCACGTGTAGACTGTCGCCCAGGCAGGCCATTGCCCCGACAGGCCTGGCGCTGCCTCTATCCATCGAAGGAATCGGTAATGAACGAACAAACATCGCGCCTGAATCGCGAACGGCGCTTCCTGGTTCTGCTGGGTGTGATCTGCCTGTCGTTGATCGGCGGGGCGCTCTACATGCAGGTAGTGCTCGGCGAGGCCCCATGCCCGCTGTGTATCCTGCAACGTTATGCGCTGCTGTTGATCGCGGTGTTCGCTTTCCTTGCCGCCGCCATGCCGGGAAAACGCAGCCTGACGTTCTTCGAGGCGTTGGTGGTGCTCAGCGCGATCGGCGGAATCGTTGCGGCCGGCAACCATGTGTATATACTCGCGCACCCGATGGTCAGCTGCGGTATCGACACGCTGCAGCCGATCGTCGATGACCTGCCGCTGGCGCAGGTCTGGCCACTGGCGTTCCAGGTCGATGGATTCTGCAGCACGCCATACCCGCCGATCCTTGGATTGTCCCTGGCTCAGTGGGCGCTTCTGGCGTTCGTCCTCACTGCCGTCCTGGTGCCGCTGGGTATCTATCGGAACCGACGCAAGGCTTAGACAAAAGTCCCGCTTCCGACCTCTTCTGTTGCACGGCGAGAAACCAAAAGAAACTTGCCTCCCGCTTGACCCAGATCAACCACGAAGCCTTGTGCAATGCGGGCTTCAGGGCTATCAAGCGGGGTGCGACAAACTGTCGCGAAGTTGATTTTCCCTTCTGTATTGTTACCGAATTGGTAAAAGACTGTTGCGCAATAAGTCATAGTCAAGGGTGGGCGACCTATCTACAATCGCCCCCAATTTCCGTTCGGCACTGCTTGCAAGTCGCAGGATTGAAGGAAGCCGAGGCTCCTTTTTGCTGACTTCGTCAAGTTTCGCCCAACGGCGATACCGGGCGGACCCCCCTCCGCGTTTTCCCGCACCAAATGGACTTGGTCTGAAGTACAGGCCTGTTGCCTACGAAACCATAAGCACCGCTAACCCGCTTGACGCCAAGGTCCTGCAGTCGGACCTCCGGCAGGAGCGAGTACGGGCGCGAAATGCCTCACTTGGCAGGACGAAGTGTTGGCTACCAAAACACAAATTGCATTGAAGCAAGCTGATCTAGAGGTCGTGAGATGAGTAAAAAGCGTTACCCCAGACTGTTTGGCATATTGCCCTTTTTAGGCATGCTTTTACTCAGTGGGTGCAACTGGACCCTGCTCGACCCGAAGGGCCAGGTCGGCATTGAGCAAAAGAACCTGATCCTGATCGCCACTGGCCTGATGCTGCTGGTCGTCGTACCGGTCATCATCATGACCATCGCGTTCGCCTGGAAGTACCGTGCTTCCAACAAGGCTGCCACCTACACGCCCGACTGGTCGCACTCGACCAAGATCGAAGCGGCTGTCTGGATCATCCCGATCCTGATCATCATTGCCCTGGGCTACGTCACCTACCACTCCACCCACAAGCTGGACCCGTACCGTCCACTGGATTCCGAAGTGAAGCCGGTGCAGATTGACGTGGTCGCGCTGGACTGGAAGTGGCTGTTCATCTACCCGGAGCAGGGCATCGCCACCGTCAACAAGATCGTCTTCCCGGCTAACACCCCGGTCAATTTCCGCGTCACCTCCGACGCCGTGATGAACTCCTTCTTCATCCCGGGCCTGGGCGGCCAGATCTACGCCATGGCCGGCATGACCACCAAACTGCACCTGATCGCCAACGAGAACGGCGAATTCGACGGTATCAGCGCCAACTACAGCGGTGCTGGCTTCACCGGCATGAAATTCAAGGCTACTGCCACCTCCCAGGAAGACTTCGACAAGTGGGTCGCCGAGGTCAAGCAGTCGCCGAAGAAGCTGGACAAGGCTGAATACGACGCCTTGGCCAAACCAAGCGAAAACAACCCAGTCGCGCTGTATAGCGAGGCTTCGCCTGACCAGTTCCAGCTGATCGTCGACAAGTACGAAGGCATGAACCGCGGTCGTCCGAGCCACGAAGAAGCAGGCAGCAAAGATCTGGCCACTACCAAGGGTGTGGAATCGAGTATGCAACCAGCTGCCGGTGCAGAGGAGTAAGAGATGTTCGGTAAATTAAGCCTGGAGGCGATACCCTATCACGAGCCGATAGTCATGGTGACGCTTGCCATGATTGCGCTCGGTGGTATCGCTTTGGTCGGTGCTATCACCTATTTCCGCAAGTGGACCTACTTGTGGACTGAGTGGCTGACCACGGTCGACCACAAGAAAATCGGGGTGATGTACATCATCGTCGCGATGGTCATGCTGCTGCGCGGCTTCGCCGACGCCATCATGATGCGTACCCAGCTGGCTGCCGCTACCGGCGGCGCCGAAGGCTACCTGCCGCCTGAACACTATGACCAGATCTTCACCGCCCACGGTGTGATCATGATCATCTTCATGGCGATGCCGTTCTTCACCGGCCTGATGAACCTGGCGGTTCCTCTGCAGATCGGTGCACGTGACGTTGCCTTCCCGTTCCTGAACTCCCTGAGCTTCTACCTGCTGCTGGCAGGCGTGCTGCTGGTCAACATCTCCCTGGGCGTTGGTGAATTCGCCAAGACCGGTTGGGTTGCCTATCCGCCGCTCGCGGGTATCCAGTACAGCCCTGGCGTGGGTGTGGACTACTACATCTGGGCGCTACAGCTATCCGGATTGGGTACGACGCTTACCGGTGTGAACTTCCTCGTCACCGTGATGAAGATGCGCGCGCCTGGCATGAAGCTGATGGACATGCCGATCTTCACCTGGACCTGCACCTGGGCCAACGTGCTGATCGTCGCTTCCTTCCCGATCCTGACCGCTGCACTGGCTCTGCTGACTGTTGACCGTTATCTGGACTTCCACATCTTCACCAACGAGCTTGGTGGGAACCCGATGATGTACGTCAACCTGTTCTGGGCCTGGGGTCACCCTGAGGTTTACATCCTGATCCTGCCGGCCTTCGGTGTGTTCTCGGAAGTCACCTCGACCTTCGCTGGCAAGCGTCTGTTCGGCCACCACTCGATGATCTACGCATCGGGCGCGATCGCTGTTCTGGGCTTTGCCGTCTGGCTGCACCACTTCTTCACCATGGGTGCAGGCGCGAGCGTCAACACCTTCTTCGGTCTGGCGACGATGCTGATCTCCATTCCGACCGGTGTGAAGCTGTTCAACTGGCTGTTCACCATCTACCAGGGCCGTCTGCGTTTCACCGCGCCGATCATGTGGACCCTGGGCTTCATGGTCACCTTCTCGATCGGTGGTATGACTGGCGTTCTGCTGGCTGTTCCAGGTGCTGACTTCGTTCTGCACAACAGCCTGTTCGTTATCGCCCACTTCCACAACGTGATCATCGGTGGTGCGGTATTCGGCTACATCGCCGGCTTCGCCTATTGGTTCCCGAAAGCCTTCGGTTTCACCCTGAACGAGAAGTGGGGCAAGGCTGCCTTCTGGTTCTGGATCTCCGGCTTCTACGTAGCGTTCATGCCGCTGTACGCCCTGGGCTTCATGGGTATGACCCGTCGTCTGAACCACTCGGACAACCCGGCTTGGGAACCCTACCTGTACGTTGCCGTCGTCGGCGCCGTGCTGATCCTGTTCGGTATCGCTTGCCAGCTGATCCAGCTGTACGTATCGGTCCGCGACCGCAACCAGAACCTGGACGTCACTGGCGATCCATGGGGTGGCCGTACCCTGGAATGGTCGACTTCGTCGCCACCTCCGTTCTACAACTTCGCCCACATGCCTGAGAAGGTTGGCCTGGACGCCTGGCACGAAGCCAAGGAAGCCGGTGTCGCCTACAAGCCTGCGGCCAAGTACGAAGCGATCCACATGCCGAGCAATACCTCCACCGGTTTGTTCATGGGCCTGTTCCTGACCGTCTTCGGCTTCGCATTCATCTGGCACATCTGGTGGCTGGTTGGCGCGAGCCTGGTTGCAACCATCGCTGTCTTCGTTCGCCACGCCGCGCGTGACGACCAGGGCTACATGGTTCCGGCCGAAGAAGTGGCGCGCATCGAAGGCGAGCGCATGAAAGCGCTGGCCAAAGCAGGTGCTCTGCCTGCCGGCGCACGTGTCGAATCGTTTGAGCGGGTGTAATCAATGTCCAGTCAAGTAATCCACGCCGGCGCTCATGGTCACGACCATGGGCACGACGATCACCACCACGACTCGGGCCAGATGACCGTACTCGGTTTCTGGCTGTACCTGATGACCGACTGCATCCTGTTTGCGTCGCTCTTCGCCACCTACGCGGTGCTGTCCGGCAGTTTTGCCGGCGGCCCGTCGGGTCATGACATCTTCCAGCTCGATTTCGTAGCTGTTGAAACCGCACTGCTGCTGCTGTCCTCGATCACCTTCGGCTTTGCCATGCTGCAGATGTTCAAGGGCAACAAAGGTGGCGTGCTGGGCTGGCTGGCCATCACCTTCCTGTTCGGTGCTGGCTTCATCGCGATGGAAGTCTATGAGTTCCATCACCTGATCGGCGAAGGCTTCGGCCCGAACCGCAGCGGCTTCCTGTCGGGCTTCTTCGCCCTGGTCGGCACCCACGGTCTGCACGTGACTGCCGGTCTGATCTGGATGGCTGTCCTGATGTATCAGATCAGCACCAAGGGCATCACCCCGACCGCCAAGACCCGTATGAGCTGCCTGAGCCTGTTCTGGCACTTCCTGGACGTGGTCTGGATCTGCGTATTCACCGTCGTCTACCTGCTGGGAGTTCTGTAATGGCTAGCGCACACGACACTCATCACGAAGGCAACCACGGCAGCGTCAAGTCGTACGCGATCGGCTTCATCCTGTCGATCATCCTGACCGCGATCCCGTTCGGTCTGGTGATGTACCCGAGCCTGCCGAAGAACCTGACCGTCCTGATCGTGGTGGCCATGGCCGTCATTCAGGTGGTGGTGCACCTGGTGTACTTCCTGCACATGGACCGCTCGAAAGAGCAGCGTTCGAATGTGTCGACGTTCCTGTTCACCACTCTCGTAATCGCTCTGTTGGTCGGCCTGTCGCTGTGGATCATGTTCAGCATCCACATCGAAATGATGGCCAAGTGAGGTAAGACTGCATGTCCGTGAAGCACTTTATCCAAATCACCAAACCGGGGATCATTTTCGGTAACGTGCTTTCCGTGGCAGGCGGTTTCTTCCTTGCCTCGAAGGGCCATGTGGACTTCGCCCTGTTCCTGGCGGTAGTGGTGGGGACCTCTCTGGTCGTCGCGTCCGGTTGCGTGTTCAACAACTGCATCGACCGCGACATCGACCAGAAGATGGAGCGCACCAAGAACCGCGTCATGGTTCAGGGCGGCATGTCGCTGACCCTCGCGCTGATCTACGCCACCCTGCTCGGGGTGGCGGGCTTCAGCCTGTTGTATGTCCAGGCCAATCCGCTGTCGGCGTTCTGCGCAGCTGTGGGCTTCGTCGTCTACGTCGGCTTCTACAGCCTGTGGCTCAAGCGCAAGTCGGTACACGGTACCTTGGTCGGCAGCCTGTCCGGTGCCATGCCTCCGGTGATCGGTTACTGCGCCGTCAGCAACAGCTTCGACCTGGCTGCCGTGACGCTGCTGGTGATGTTCAGCCTGTGGCAGATGCCACACAGCTTTGCCATCGCCATCTTCCGCTTCAAGGATTACAGCGCTGCCAACATTCCGGTCTTGCCGGTGGCACGCGGTATTCTCGCGGCGAAGAAGCAGATCGTGCTGTACGTACTGGCCTTCGTGCTCGCCACCCTGATGCTGACCTTGGGCGGTTACGCCGGCCTGGGTTACCTCGCCGTGGCGGCTGCCATGGGCCTTTACTGGCTGTACATGGCCTGGGGCGGCTACAAGGCTGAGGACGATAGCAAGTGGGCCCGCAAGGTCTTCGGTTTCTCCATCCTCACCGTCACTGCCCTGAGC
Source organism: Pseudomonas sp. HTZ2 (assembly GCF_033173945.1). NCBI lineage: Bacteria > Pseudomonadati > Pseudomonadota > Gammaproteobacteria > Pseudomonadales > Pseudomonadaceae > Pseudomonas > Pseudomonas sp. HTZ2. The sequence continues at coordinate 620,166 of NZ_CP137332.1, forward strand.
GTGATGATGTCGGTGGACAGCCAGACTGCCGCGGACGTGCTGATGACATACGCACGCTGATACAGACGCCTGTTACACGAAAACCCCGGCCTTGTGCCGGGGTTTTTTTATGCCTGTGGTGTGTGTTGCGGCTTCTTCGCAGTTTACCGGTGATAGGGCCAGCCCAGGCAACGTAAATCTAATGAATTCGATAAATAAGCCTAAAAAGATCTAATAAAACAGGAAATCGTCCTTTACAGGTTGTATGTTTCGGCACTATCTTCTGATTCGGCCGCCGCAGCGGCCCACGTCGCTCGGACGGTTCCGGGCGCTTACGTCATTCGAGGAAGCCATGGCCAACCCAGGTTCGCCGCGCCGCTTTGCGCGCATCGATCGTCTCCCCCCTTACGTCTTCAACATCACAGCCGAGCTCAAGATGGCCGCCCGCCGCCGTGGCGAGGACATCATTGACCTGAGCATGGGTAACCCCGACGGTGCCACGCCACCGCATATTGTCGAGAAGCTCGTCCAAGTCGCCCAACGGGAAGACACTCACGGTTATTCCACCTCCCGCGGTATCCCGCGTCTGCGCCGCGCCATCTCACGCTGGTACCAGGAGCGCTACGAGGTCGACATCGACCCGGAAACCGAAGCCATCGTCACCATCGGCTCCAAGGAAGGCCTGGCGCACTTGATGCTTGGCACCCTCGACCATGGCGACACGGTACTGGTGCCCAATCCCAGTTACCCGATCCACATCTACGGCGCGGTGATCGCCGGTGCCCAGGTGCGTTCGGTGCCGCTGGTGCCAGGCGTGGACTTCTTCAACGAGCTGGAGCGGGCGATTCGCGAATCGATCCCCAAGCCCAAGATGATGATCCTGGGCTTCCCGTCCAACCCGACCGCCCAGTGCGTCGAGCTGGACTTCTTCGAGCGTGTGGTCGCGCTGGCCAAGCAGTATGACGTGTTGGTGGTTCACGACCTGGCCTACGCCGACATCGTCTATGACGGCTGGAAAGCCCCCTCGATCATGCAGGTGCCAGGCGCCAAGGACATCGCGGTGGAATTCTTCACCCTGTCCAAGAGCTACAACATGGCCGGCTGGCGCATCGGCTTCATGGTCGGCAACCCGGAGCTGGTCAGCGCCCTGGCCCGGATCAAGAGCTACCACGACTATGGCACCTTCACCCCGTTGCAGGTGGCGGCCATCGCCGCGCTCGAAGGCGACCAGCAGTGTGTACGCGATATCGCCGAGCAATACCGCCAGCGCCGCAACCTGCTGGTCAAAGGGCTGCATGAGATCGGCTGGATGGTCGAAAACCCCAAAGCCTCGATGTACGTGTGGGCGAAGATTCCCGAAGCCTATGCTCACCTGGGCTCGCTGGAGTTCTCCAAGAAACTGCTCGCCGAGGCCAAGGTCTGTGTGTCGCCCGGGATCGGCTTTGGTGACTATGGCGATGACCATGTGCGCTTCGCCCTGATCGAGAACCAGGACCGTATTCGCCAGGCCATTCGCGGCATTCGGCAGATGTTCAGGGCCGATGGCTTGACGCGAAAATAAGCTGCAAGCCGCAAGAGGGCCGCGTGAGCAGCGGCCTTTTGCGGCTTTTCAATCTTGATGCAGCAAGTCGCCTTGCCGCTTGCTACTTGCCGCTGACAAGCGGTGGTTTTTTTTGCTTTCCCCCTCTTCTCAGCCACCCCTGGTTGGACTGAGAATGGCGCGCGGGCCTAGCCCTCATAACAACAACCCTCCCTCCGTGCCATCATGTCCGAATACAACCCTTGCCTTGACTGCGGCGCCTGCTGCGGGTACTTCCGTGTGTCTTTTTTCTGGGGCGAATGCCAATCAGCCGGGGGCGTGGTGCCCGACGATCTGGTGGTTCAGATCAACCCAACCCGGGTCGCGATGATCGGCACCGATGCCAAACCTTGCCGCTGTACGGCGTTGGGTGGCGAGATCGGCAAGCAGGTCGCTTGCACCATCTACGAAAACCGCTCGAGTCCATGCCGAGAATTCGAAGCCTCGTGGGTCAACGGTGTGCATAACCCCAGCTGTGACGCAGCCCGCGCGCATTATGGGCTGCCGCCGCTGGAGGCCAACGAGCCGCACTGGCCGGAGGATGACGGGGCCGAAGTGGCCTGACAGGGGCTTGTGGCGGGAAACCACCTGTTGCGTGAAACACAGGTGCTGTATGGTTTCAGGTTCGTCCAAATACCCTGGAGCCTGAGGTTGTCTGCCTATTACCTGCCGTTGAGCCTGCTTGTGTACCTGATCGGCCTGTTTTTTGACGGCGCGTTGATGGGAGCAGGTCGGCACATGCCTGCCTTGCAGATGCTGCTTTACGGGCCCTGGGGCGTACCGTTCGGCTTGTATCAATGGTTTGCCAACCCGTTGCTGGTGCTAGCGGTGCTGGCCCATCGGCGCTTTCGCCGGTTGGCGTTGCTGTTGGGGGGGGGCGCCCTGTACCTGGCGCTCAGTAGCCTGGGTATCGAGCGGCTGCCGGACAACCACAGCTATGCCTTCCAGGACGTCACCGGCTTCGGTGTTGGCTTCTACTTGTGGAGCCTGGCGATCCTGGTGTTTTGCCTGGGGCAGGCCTGGTGGTGCTGGAAGGCACGGCGCGCCGACGACATGCCCGGCTGGCACTGGCTCGATGTGGCGCTGATTGCTGCGATCGCCGTCACGATGTATGCCGGCACTCAGATGCCTGCACTGCATTTCGATGTGGACAAGGTCCTGATGCCGCCGGAGTCGTCACAGTCGCTGTGACTGCAGCTGTGTTGCCAGCGAGCAAGACAGTGCGAACACCACATCAGCGAGACGTACCCCACTGCACCACCAGCATACCCGCCACGATCATCCCGACGCCCGCCAGGCGCAGAGCGTTGACGGGCCGTTCCGGCAACCCCATCAGCCCCCATTGGTCGATCAGCAGTGACGACAGCACCTGCCCGGCGATCACGCAGACGATGAATCCCGCAGCCCCCAGCCGGGGTGTCAGCACCAGTGCGGCAGTGATGTAGAGCACACCCGCCACACCGCCAAACCAGGCCCACCAAGGCGCCTGGGCCAGGTTCTGCAACTGCGGCACAGGTGCTCGCATCAGCAGCAAGGCAGGGACCAGCATCAGCAGGCTGACGGTCAGCGATACCCCCGCCGCCCACAAAGGGTGGCCCAGCAAGCGACCGAGCGCGGCATTGCTGCCGGCCTGGAAAGGCACGGCGGCGCCTGCCAGCAGTGCAACGAGCAAAGGGAGGACGGCTGAGAAGGAGAGGGCGTGCGGCATTGAATGGCTCCTGTGGAAAACACTAGGCGCAGTGTTGTTTATCCATTTCAATGATGGAAATTCGAAATTCACACAGTCTGTATTCGTCATATGGATGATTTGCGTCGTATCGACCTCAACCTGCTGTTGACCCTGCATGCCTTGCTCAGCGAGCAGCATGTTTCACGGGCTGCCGTACGCCTGCACCGCAGTCAGCCTGCCGTGAGCCATGCGCTGGCCCAGCTGCGAGACATCTTCGTTGACCCACTGTTGGTGCGCCGGGGCGGCCGTCTGCACTTGAGCAGCCGTGCCCAGGCCCTGCGTGAGCCGCTGGAGCAGGCCCTCGCACAGCTCGACGGCCTCTTGGGGAGTCCGCGTTTCGAACCGAACCGGGCGCGACGCACCTTTCGCCTGGCAATGTCGGACTATGGCGCGCGGGTGGTGTTGCCGGGGCTGATGCGCAAGCTCAGAGAGCAGGCGCCAGGCATCGACCTGGTGGTATCCCAAGGCAGCCGTGAAGCGATGATCGGACAGTTGATCGACGGTGAAGTGGACTTGGCCCTCGGGGTGTTCCCCGATTTGCCCTCAGAGGTGCAGGTACAGGTGTTGTTCGAGGAGTCGTTCATCTGCCTGGCGGACCGCCACAGTCTACCGGCGCGCACCGGGCTTTCGCTGGCTCAGTGGCTGGCGCGACCTCACGTGCTGGTGGCCGTGCGGCCGGGCATCGACAACGAGATCGACTTGGCGCTCCAGGCGTCGGGTCAGGGGCGGCGGATCGCGCTCACCCTGCCGCACTGGGGCGTGGCCCAAGGCGTGATCAGCGGTACGGACCTCATTCTGACCGTGGCCCGCCGCAGCCTGGCGGGTACCCGGCTCGACCCTGAGTTGCGCTGCTTTGCGCCACCACTGCCGATCGCGCCGTTTGCCTTTACCCAGGCCTGGCACACCCGGCGCGAGGGCGATGCCGGTCACCGCTGGCTGCGTGAACTCATCCGTACGCTTTGCGATGAACACGATGTGCCGAGCTTAGCCAGTTGAGCGCAGGGTTCTGAGGGTGGCGCCGTCGCCATGGGAGCGCCGCTCCGGCGCCCCTGGCTTATGCGGGGCAGGGCTCAGGGCGCGAGGCGTGGCTCGCGTTTGGCCCGGGCCTTGAGGTATTCGCGCACCTCGACCCCGTCGCCGGCAAACTCGATACGCTCTGCCTTGGCTTGGCGCTGGTAGGCATACATCGGGTCGTAGTATTCGTTGAGCAACCCTTCGATCCAACCGCGGTGCAGATCCACCGCGCCACTGCGCAGCTGCTCGTCCAAGGCCTGGCCCAGTAGCGCCGACAACCGCTGGAAGCGCTCACCGCCCAAGCGCTTGTGGATATTGCCCATGCTTTGCAGCATGCGTTCGGCGAACAGCCGACGGCCGTCTTCTTCGCCATGCAAGGCGACGAACTCGGCGCACAGGTTGATCACGTAGTCCCGCAGGATGCGCTCCACGCGGTTTTCGAAGCTGTCTTCCAGCCACACCAGCGGGTACTGCTGCATGCCCTGGTACAGCTCCAGGGGCACCGAGCAACTCCCGACGATGCGCCCTTCATCCTCCAGAACGAACTGCTGCATTCCTCGGGCGCGCTTTTTCAAGATGTCGATGGCCAGCTGGTTTTCGAAATCGATCTGCGCCGGCTGCGCCGTGGCCCGCTTGCCGAAGCTCGAGCCGCGGTGGTTGGCGTGGCCTTCGAGGTCGAGCACGTTGTCCAACTGAAGCAGCACGTCGGTCTTGCCCGTGCCGGTAAGGCCGCCTACCAGCACGAAGTCGCACTGCTCGACAGCTTGCAAGGTGGTCTCCAGCAGGAAGGTCCGCATGGCCTTGTAGCCACCCTTGACCTTCGGGTACTGGATGCCGGCTTCGTCCTTCAGCCAGCCTTGGACGATCTGTGAGCGCAGGCCTCCGCGGAAGCAGTACAGATAGCCGTCGGGGTGGGCCTTGGCGAACGCCGCCCAGGCTTCCAGGCGTGCCTGCTTGATGGCGCCGCCGACCAGTTGGTGACCCAAGGCGATGGCGGCGGCCTGGCCTTGCTGCTTGTAGCAGGTGCCGACCTTTTGCCGCTCCTGATCGTTCATCAGCGGCAGGTTGACGGCGCCGGGGAAGGCCCCTTTGGCGAATTCGATCGGCGCGCGCATGTCCATCATCGGCACGTCGTCGAGGAACAGTTGGCGGTAGTCGGTGCAGTCGTTGCGCATCAAAGCACCTCGACCGCGTGGGTCTGTCGCTCGACCAGCTCGCCGATCGGCGAGAGGGCCAGGTTCAGTTCTGCGGCTACGGCGAGGAATTCGGCCTCGCCCTCGGGGCTGACCGCCACCAGCAATCCACCGCTGGTCTGCGGGTCGCACAGCAGGTGTTTCTGGTCTTCGGTCAAGGCTCCGATCTTGTGGCCGTAGCTGTCGAAGTTGCGCAGGGTGCCGCCAGGGATGCAGCCCTCGGCCAGGTAGTGATCGACGCTGGGCAGGCGTGGCACGGCATCGTAGCGCAGGTGCGCCGTCAGGCCGCTGCCTTCGGCCAGCTCCACCAGGTGGCCGAGCAGGCCGAATCCGGTGACGTCGGTCATGGCCTTGACGCCGTCGAGCTTGCCGAAGCGGCTGCCGGGGGTATTAAGGGTGCACATCCAATCGCGGGCCAGGCCCTGGTCCTGGGTGCGCAGCTTGGCCTTCTTCTCGGCGGTGGTGAGGATGCCGATGCCCAGGGGCTTGGTCAGGTACAGGCGGCAGCCGACGTGGGCGGTGTCGTTGCGCTTGAGGTGGCGCTTGCTGACCACGCCGGTGACCGCCAGGCCGAAGATCGGCTCGGGCGCATCGATGGAGTGACCACCGGCCAGCGGGATACCCGCTTCGGCGCACACGGCGCGCCCGCCGCGGATGACTTCGCGGGCGACTTCCGGCGGCAAGACGTTGACCGGCCAGCCGAGGATGGCGATGGCCATCAGCGGGTCGCCGCCCATGGCGTAGATATCACTGATGGCGTTGGTGGCAGCGATGCGGCCGAAGTCGTACGGGTCGTCGACGATCGGCATGAAGAAGTCGGTGGTCGAGACCACGCCGCGTTCATCGTCCAGGGCGTACACGGCGGCATCGTCGCGCGAGGCGTTACCGACCCAGAGTTTCGGGTCCAGGGCCTGGGCGCCGCTTTCGGCGAGAATCACATCCAGCACCTTGGGGGAGATCTTGCAACCACAGCCGGCGCCATGGCTGTACTGGGTCAGACGAATCGGTTCGCTCATACGCACCTCGGATTTTCGTGATGCGCGATTGTAGCAAAGCTGGCCTTTGCGCCACCGGCTCTTATAATCCCCGGGCCGACTGCAAGCTCCAAGTTCCCAGCGCCAAGAGGCAAGTACTTGGGATAGTCAGCGAAGTACGCGGTTCGCTTTCTCTTGTAGCTTGCAGTTGCAGTTTACCCTTTCCCCGCTATTGAACCGGAGAATCCCATGCTCAAACGTCCCCTGGCGGTCGCCGCCGGTCTCGTGCTGTCTTGCTGTGCCGTCATTGCCCAGGCTGCTGACACCCTGAGGGTAAGCGCCATCCCGGACGAAGCGCCGACCGAACTGCAGCGCAAGTTCAAGCCGCTGGGCGAATACCTTTCCAAGCAGTTGGGCATGGATGTGAAGTTCGTACCGGTGGCCGATTACCCGGCGGTGGTCGAGTCGCTGGCTTCCAATCGTCTGGACATGGCCTGGCTGGGCGGCTTCACCTTCGTCCAAGTGCACTTGAAGGACCCGACCGCCACACCGCTGGTGCAGCGCGAGCAGGATGCCCAGTTCACCTCCAAGTTCATCACCGCCAACCCGGATGTGAAGAGCCTGGCCGACCTCAAGGGCAAATCGTTCGCCTTCGGTTCGATTTCCTCGACTTCCGGCAGCCTGATGCCGCGTTACTTCATGCTCAAGGAAGACAACATCAAGCCTGAGAGCTACTTCAGCCGCGTTGCCTACTCCGGCGCCCACGATGCCACCGTGGCCTGGGTCCAGGCTGGCAAGGTCGATGGCGGCGTGCTCAACGCTAGTGTCTGGCAGAAGCTGGTCGATGCCGGCAAGGTCGACACCAACAAGGTCAAGGTCTTTGCCACCACTCCGACCTACTACGACTACAACTGGACCGTGCGCGGCAACCTGGACCCGGCCCTGAAGCAGAAGATCAAGGCCGCTTTCCTGGCGCTGGACCCAGCCAACCCGGAGCACAAGGCGATCCTCGACCTGCAGGCCGCCAGCCGCTTCATCGAAACCAAGCCTGAAAACTACGTAGGCACCGAGCAAGCTGCCCGTGAGGCCGGTCTGCTCAAGTGACTATTCATCTGCACGGCGCCAGCCTGCGCCATGGCCAGGTTCGCGCCCTCGATGCGGTGAGCCTGCGCATCGACAAAGGTGAGCGGGTGGCGATCATCGGCCCTTCCGGGGCCGGCAAGTCGAGCCTGCTGCACCTGATGGCGACGGCGGTCCAGCCCAGTGCCGGGCGCTTGGAGCTGCTCGGCCAGCAACCTTGGGCGCTGTCTGCCAGAGCCCGCCAGCGCCTGCGCGCGCGGGTGGGCCTGGTGCACCAGGCGCCGCCGTTGCCACCGCGCCAGCGCGTGGTCACGGCGGTGCTGGCCGGGCGCCTGGGGCAGTGGGGCATCCTGCGTGGCCTGCTCAACCTGATCTACCCGAGCGATGTGCCTGGGGCTCGTCAGGCGTTGGCCGAGCTGGGACTGGCGGACAAACTGTTCGTTCAGTGTGGGCAGTTGTCCGGCGGTCAGTTGCAGCGAGTCGGCATTGCCCGAGCGTTGTATCAGCGGCCTGAAGTGTTGCTGGCCGATGAGCCGGTTTCGGCCATGGACCCGGTGCTCGCCGACCACAGCCTGGCTCTGCTCAATCGTCATGCCCAGGACAACGGCGTGACCTTGGTGGCCAGCCTGCACGCAGTCGATCTGGCACTGGCGCACTTTCCCCGAGTGATCGGGATCCGCGAAGGTCAGGTCGCATTCGACTGCCCTGCCCAGGCGGTGACCGAGAGCCTGCTCGATGCGCTTTATGCCAACGAACAGCTGGCCTCGCCGCCCACCCCTGGGCCGACCCTGACGGTACAGATCCCGCGATGCTGAAGGCCGACACACGCGACCCTGCGGCATTGCCCCGGCTGTTGCTGACCTTGCTCGCTCTGGCGTTGCTGTGGCCTGGGCTGCGCTTGAGCGAGCTGAACCCTGGTGTGCTGCTGCAGGCGGAAAACCGTCAGCAGATGGGCAGCTTCGTCAGCGCTTTCTGGCCACCGGCGCACGATAGCGACTTTCTCTCGCTGCTCTTCGAAGCCACCTTGCAGACACTGGCCGTGGCCACTGCTGGCATGGCCTTGGCATTGCTGCTCGCGGTGCCGACCAGCCTTTTGGCCAGTCGCGCCCTGTCGCTGAGGGCCGCTTCACGCGGTGGTCGCCCGGGGCTGTGGTCGCGGCTGCTGCGCATGCCGGTGCGCGGCTTGCTGGTATTTTTGCGCAGCGTGCCGGAGATCGTCTGGGCTTTGTTGTTCGTGCGCGCCGTTGGCCTTGGGCCTACGGCTGGCGTGCTGGCGATTGCCATCACCTACGCCGGCATGCTCGGCAAGGTCTACGCGGAAATCTTCGAATCGGTCGACCAGCGCCCGGCCCATGCGCTGTTGCAGGCCGGAAGCGGGCGGTTGATGGCGTTCTTCTACGGCATCTTGCCCGGCGCTGCCGCGGAGGTGGTGTCCTACACCGTGTATCGCTGGGAGTGTGCGGTGCGGGCCTCGGTGGTAATGGGCTTTGTCGGTGCGGGCGGCCTGGGGCAGCAGATCGACTTGTCCATGCGCATGTTCGCCGGGGCCGAGGTCGCGAGCATGCTGCTGGCGTTCCTGGTGCTGGTGGTGCTGGCCGATCTGCTCAGCCGGGTGCTGCGGGGGAGGCTGGCATGAACCGGGTGATCAACCTGCTGATCGTCGTCGCGATTCTCGCCGCTGTGGTGGCGTCGTTCAGCTACCTCGAGCTGGACATGGCGTCGGTGGTCGGCAACGGCGGGCTGGCGCAGATGGGCGAATATGCACGCCGATTCCTGAGCCCGGACCTGTCCACCGAGCACCTGCGAGCCGTAGGCAAGGGCGCACTGGAGACACTGGCCATGTCTGGGCTTGGAACCCTGCTGGCAATGGTACTCGGCCTGTTGCTGGCGCTGCCGGCCGCCGGCCGCTTCGGCTGGCCGCTGCAGGGCGCTGCGCGGTTGCTGCTCAATGCCTTGCGTGCAATCCCTGAGCTCGTCTGGGCCGCTTTGACCGTGCTCGCTGCGGGCCTAGGCCCCAACGCCGGCACCCTGGCTTTGGCCCTGCATACTGCAGGCGTATTGGGCCGCCTGTTCGCCGAGGCCCTGGAAAACGCCCCCGCCGAGCCTGCTGCCGCCATCCGCCTGCAAGGTGGCAGCCAGGCTGCGGCGTTCTGCTTCGGCACCTTGCCCAATCTCTGGCCGCAATTGCTTGCCTACAGCCTCTATCGTTGGGAAAACAATATCCGCATGGCCAGCGTGCTCGGTTTCGTCGGCGCCGGCGGGCTGGGACAGATGCTCTACACCACCCTGAGCCTGTTCCAGGAGGCCCAGGCCAGCACCGTGATCATCGGCATGCTGGTGCTGGTGTTGCTGGTGGATGCCTTCAGCGACGTGCTGCGCCAGCGGTACGTGCGCGCCTGAGCCCTTGGTGGGCTGCGCTCACTAGGAAAGGGCCGGGGAAGCGAGGGTCAAGCGAGCACCTGCCTCATCTGCACCAATGCCACTCGGCTGCCATCCGGCGCCTGGCGCTCTTCGATGCCAAACGGCACGAAGCCCAGCTGTGGATAAAGCAGCAAACCCGCCGTGTTGTGGTTGAAGCACGATACCCACACCTCCCGTGCCGCGAATCGCTCCCGCGCCTGGTCGATCATGCATTGCACCAGATAGCGGGCCACGCCGTGGCCTCGCGCGGCAGGGGCCACCACCACGTTGCCCAAGGCGCACACGCCACCATGCTCGGCCTTGTAGAAATTGGCAAAGCCCAGCACCACGCCATCGCCTTCGATCACCGTCGATCCGCTGCGCTGGGCGATGGCATCGCTCAGTTGGTCGGGCGTGAGCGGGTAGGTGGCCTTCGGGAACATGTAGAAGAGCTCGTCCGGGCCTTGAGGGAAGCAGCAGAGAGCGGCGATGTCGTCGTGGCGTACGGGGCGGTGTGACAGCTTCATGGGGTATGCCTTCGAGGGGGGCTTCGATTTACATACTGATGGCGTTGCCGATCGACGGGCAAGTCGGGCTGCCGTTCGACTCTCATTCTCTAGTCAGTGCTTGTCCCCCAAAGAGTCGCGACGCGGCCCCGATGACATGGCTACGGACGCTGCCGCCCTTGACAGCAGGTGCGCAGCCCGCTCCAGGTCGCTCCCCGCCGGTCGCTGGAAACAAGGTCATCCGCCCTACACACGCCAGCATCGCCGAGGCCTGATCCAGCGGCAGGATCGAGGCATGCCTGCGTGTAGCGTGGTCAGCCAGAATGGCGCGTACGCTGTGGGAACGGGTTTACCGCGAAAAAGTCAACGCCATGCAGGCCAAATCCCAGGCACAAAAAAACCGACCATAAGGTCGGTTTTTTCCGGATTTTGGTGCCCCGAGGGAGACTCGAAAAACAATGAATTCAAAGGGCTTGAGTGCCTTGTTTTTCGGCCCCATACATGGGGCCATACAAGAATCTCTGCGCTGTGCCGGCCTAAGCTGCACCACGGGAATCCATCTGCACCTGAATCCATGCCTCGATTTCACCGAGCACAAAATACACCGCTGCCTGCCGCGTGACACCATCCTTGATCGGTCGCGGGAAGGTCGGATCATTGTTCACTCGGCGGTTGACGGTCACCCGACTGACGCCGAGCAGCTTACAGGCCTCTTTCATGTGGATTAGGGTTCGAGCATTGGTCGTCATGTATGGATCCTCAATCGACACTGTGATTCGATGCCTGACGCGTCAGGTTTTGGTTGTCACGCTGATCTTTCACGTCAGCTGGTCGGCGTCGGTCGCGCTTGGCGTTGATCGCCCGCAACACCGCATGCACCACCGAGCTGACCTTGGCCTTCTGGCAGTCCAGCAACTGATCGAACGGTGTGTCGGCGAAGCTGCTGACGCGATGGACCTCATCGCATGCCGCCTGGAAGTCGCCGCCGTACAGATGCCCTTCGGCACTTTTGGCTCGCTGGCGCCAATAGGCGTTCAGGGCTGGAAACTTGCGCAGGCTCTCCAGCTCTCTATTGCGCCAAAGCAAGCTGTTCTTGATAGCCTCTTCAAGAGCGACAGAGACAGCCTCGGCCTCTGTGGGAATGTCGCTGCCTGCGCGCCACCAGATCGAGACAAGCTCATCACCGGTCAGATCGTTGACGCGGACCCGCTGATCTACCTGCTCGCGCACGATGATCATGCTGGCGGCTGTGGCAAGGCGATCATGCAGGCTGTTCACTTCGTTCATGGCCGCTCCTCCCAATCCCAGTGCAGCTTCGGCTCAATCGGCGGGTGAGCCGACAGGGTGTGCAGGTTCAGCAGCGTGAAATAGCCGTCCATCCAGCCGGCGGTGTCGATGTGGTAGACGTTGCCCAGGACTGCCGGGCGCTTGACGGTGGTATGGCCCACCACCACCGCGCGCACACCCTCAACCCCATGGCGCTGTTCGTGGCTGATCCTGCTGCGCGACCACTGCACCGCCTCTTCGACGTTGCGCATGCCGGGCATGTTGCCTTCCGCCCAGGACTTGAGCATTGCCCAGGCTGGGAATGGACAGTCGGCGTGCACGATGCCCACCAGCCCCTGCGGCGTCTCGACCTCGATGATCAGCGGCAGGTCGGCCAGCAGCTCGACATAGCACGCTTGCTCCACTGATGATCTGGCGTAGAGCCAGGCGCCGCCGTTAGACAGATGCACATCGCCAAAGCGGCCGGACGGATCGAACCGGTACGCCTCGATCGCCATCTGCTCGTGGTTGCCGCGCACGGCGTGGAACCATGGCTTGGCCAGCCAGGCGTCCACCTGGTCCGACTCAGGCCCACGGTCGACCAAGTCGCCGACCGAGAACAGCCGATCCGCAGATGGATTGAAGCCGACCAGATCCAGGGCTCGCTGCAACCTGGTGAAGTGCCCATGGATGTCGCCAACCGCGAAGTCGCGCCCGGCGGTGTTGATCTGGAATTCTTTCAGGATGCTCATGACAGCACCCCCGCAGCACGCGCTGCTGCTGCCGTGATAAGGAACGACACAAGGAAGACGGACGCCGCCAGGCCAGGATGGTTACTGCTGATAAGCGCATAGAGCTGGAAGCCCGTGCTCGGCACGCTGATCCACCAGTAGCGCAGCAGCCGCTCGACCACTTCACCGGTTACGGCGCCAGAAGCCCAGCCAATCCAAGCTAAGACGTTGAAGGCCATGGTCACGTAGAAGGCAAAGCGGTGCAGTTGGGTGTTTCCGAACAGCAGCGACAGGCTGATGACGGCGCTGATTGCCGTGGATATGAGGGACTGGATCATGCAAAACCTCCCGCCAGAGCAGCCAGCTCGGCCACCAACGCATCAGTGCGCCCGTAGAACTTGCCGGCGTCCTCGTTCACGAAGCGTTCGAGCACGGTGCTCACGGCCTGCTGGTTGGCCAGCCCCCGCAAATCGGCGGTGAGCATGGCCGCGTCGGTCGATGGCTCATGCGTGAAGGCCTCCTGACTGATCAGCAACGTGCGCACCGGGCGGATGCCCTTGCTCTTGCTGGCCCAGTTGGTGTCAGGCACGCACCAAGGAAGCATGTGCAGGCACCAGGAACTACCGGCGCTGGGCTTCTGCGTGCTGGACCAATACTCACGCAGCGCGAAGGCCTGCGCAGGCCCGCCAGCACCATCCGCTGGCCAGTGCTTGCCCCAGTCCGGTAGCTGCAAGAGGTTGACCCTCATCACCTGCAACTGCTCGATGCTGGGCAGGTGCCAGCCGCGATGGCCATGAATGGTCATGCCCAGCACCTTCTTGGCGATCGCGCTTCCCGCTTCGGCCATGGCCAGTGTGTTTGCCAGCCCGTCGTGGTAGGACTTCGCCCCGCGGACGTTCAGGCGCGGGCCAGGAAGATCCCACCACTGGGCCAGCATTTCGAACTCACGCCCAGCGTCGATGATCGCGTGCTCGGCACCATCGAAGAAAAGACGTCCGGCGTAGAAGCCACCGGCCAGCGGCTGGCCAACAGCGGGCAGGGCGGCCGGGTTGATCGCGCGACGTTTCATTGTGAGCACTCCTTCAGCTCCTTGATCACCGACTCGATCCCAGCTGCGTAGCTGCCAGGTCGATCGACAGCTGCGCCTGCCAGGCGCTCGACAACTACGGCAACCGGTGAGGCGCGGAGCGCCGTGACCATATCGATTGCCCAGCTGCGCCCCTCCAGAAACATGAAGCGGTTGATGGGGCCGATGATGACTACCTCCAGGCTGCGCGGCTTGGCGTCTGGCGAAGGCGTGCTAATTTTCGGCGCCTTAGATGTAGGTGCTTTCGCTGGCTTCCCGCTGATCCGCCGGCGGGCGTGTTCAAGCGCCATTTCAGCGAGGCTGCCCATGGATGGCGCCCTCCGTGTCAACGACAGCCCGCAGGCGCAGCGTGATACCGCACTCACGGGCCAGCTGGTTGAGCCGGCCCACGCTGGTGGTGCTGTCCTGCAGCGCCTTGCCAAAACGCACCAGGCGCTCGCCCAGGTCTTCGAATTCGTTACGGGCTGGCTTGGGCTGGTTCATGGCTGCTGCTCCTGCACCACCTGCTGCTCCAAGGCTTCCAGGCGCAGGGTGGTATCGATCTCCTGATCCAGCTCTTCGCCGGATAGCCAGTTATCGCCGCGCACCACCAGCAGATCTTCGTCGGGATCTCCGATACGCTCGCGGTCACGCAGCCAGCGGTACCGGCGGGCGTCGGCTACCAACTTGACGTGCTCGTCGATACCGAGCGCCTTGCAGAATGCAGGCTCTCCCTTCTCTGCCATGTAGAGCATGGCGTCGTTGATGTGGCTGAACTGCAGGTCGCCTTGCACCACGACGTGGCGCAGTGCAACCGACAGGAAGTCCAGAACCTGCTTATCGGTCCATGGCGTGTACACCACCGACATCTGCGGCGCGCCACCTGCACGGGCCAGCGCTTTCTCAAGCTCCCACTGCAGGTCACCCTGGCTGGCGCCGGCGATCACAGCCAGGCCGCGACCGATATGGACGTGGGCGCCGAGTTGGACGAACGGAAGCACATGCTCCAGGGTGCCGCCCTGGGCCGGGCGCAGAATCAGGCTGATGCGATCAGGCTGCGTCATGGCGAACTCCTTGGGCGGTGGCGGCCAGGGTCAGCGCATCAAGCAAAACGTTGGCGCGCTCGTTGCGGTCCAGGTACTCGCGAATCGCCTTCACGATCAGGCTGTTCATGCTGCGGTCGTCCGCGTTGGCTGCGGCGGCTACCTGGTCGCGCATTCCGTCGGGCAGGCGGACCACAAATTTTTCAGCGGTGCGGCTGTCGTATTCAAAGGCCATGGCGGACCTCCTGTTGGGTTTCGTGGGCGGCGTGCTCTTGGGCGAGCAGCTGGCGCCACTCTGCTTCGGTGCGGTTGGCATAGAGCGGCTCGGGCTCTGGAGCAGGGGCCGGTAGGGATTGGTTGGCAGCCTTTAGCTCGGCAATTTCCGTGCGATCTACGGCAACCCCGCGTGGGGCCTCTACCCCAAGACGGACCTGGCCACCTTTGATGCCCAGGACGATGACTGTGATGTCGTCATTGATGCGGATGGATTCGCCTACGCGGCGCGTCAGGATCAACATGATCTAACTCCTTGTTGGGGCGGCCACCGCCGCCCCTGTATGGTTACTTGATGCCAATGAAGGGCAGCGGGGCCTGGCCGCCGGTATAGGTCGGCAGCTTGCCGTCCCACTTCTCAACCGCGTTCAGGGTCACCACGTCAGGGTTCGCGCGAAGGGCCTGGGCGCGGACTTCGATCGCCTTGGCATCGGCCTGCGCGATCAGCAGCTTGGCGTCGGCCTCGCCCTGTGCTCGCGCACGCTCCTTGTCTGCTTCCGCTTTGGCCTGGGCCACCTCATTCCGGCGCTGCTCGGCCATTTGGGTAGCCTGGATCTTGGCGTTTAGGCTGGCGGTGACCTGCTCTGGAAGCGCCAGGTCGGAGGCGTAGTAGATGCGCTCCAGGTTGATGCCGATCGGCGCTACCTGAGCACGGACGCGCTGCTCGACCGCCAAGAGCAGATCGGCCTTGCCGGAGCCGTATACGCTTTCGACGGGCAGCTTCGAAGCCACGTCATTGAAGGCGTCACGGACCATGTTGCGCAGGAACTTGTTGGTGATCTCGTCGATGCCGGCGCGGTACTTCTGGAACAGAGTGGTGACCTTGTCCGGGGCCACGGCGTAGGTGATACCTACGTCGCCGCCGACCTTCATGCCCTCGACGGTCTGGAAAGTGATGGTTTCGTCGCCGGTCCAGGTCTCGGTTTGGGTGAAGGTCGGGAACAGGTACAGCTCTTCGTTGATGCCGACCCAGTACTTGCCGGTACCGACCTCCTTGAGCTCAACGCCTTTCTCCGACCCGTACAAGTTGACAATGACCCCGACGTTGCCGGCCGGGACCTTAGAGCAGCCGCCCAGAATGGCGAGAGCACACAGCGATACAGCAGCGAGTAAACGCTTCATTGGTCTTCCTCTTTGGTGATTGCCGCTTGGGCGCGGCGCTTGTTGAGCAGGTGATTGGCAAGGCAGGCCGTTGCGACCAGCCAGATGCCGATGAGGGTGAGGCCGACCACCACCAGGGCGTCGGACTGGCTGCTAATGAGAGCTGGCGCGATGAAGCGCAGCACGGCCAGCGATAGCGCCAGGTAGAGCAGTGAGCTGGTCAGCGCGATCATTAGGTCTAAGGAGCGGATCGTGGGTTGTTTCATCACTTTCTCCAAGGCGAGCAAATGCCTGCCGCGTTTGTTGGCTTTCGCAAAAACTGGATGGGTTAGGTCAGATCGGCAGCGTCACGCCACCGCCAAGGCGCATTCATGGCGCCGGGTAGCAACACGGGTTTCAATCTTGCGCTCACCACCGTTGCCGCCGCGGCGAACACGAAGCGCAACGTCATCACCGATCATCGAGTGAAGGGTCAGCACCAGCGCCAAGGCAGTCGCTACCGGGCTGATCAGGCCTTTCTGCATGGCCACCGCAACGAGCTGGGCTCGCTTGATTACGCCTAGCTTTGTGCTGGCTGAGAGCAGACGCTTATCGACGGTGTCTTTCGCTACGCCGAGTTCGCGGGCAGCCGCTTTACTCGTCATCCCGCATGCCACGGCCATCACGCACTGCAATTCACGCTCGGCCAACCCCATGCCGAGATTCCCAGTCCAGGTACCGAATGTCAGTGCGTTCATGAGCGGTGCTCCATGCAGTTGAGTTCTGTTGAGTCAAATAATGGTTTGCCTTTATTAGCTTGTCAACAGGTAAACCTTTATTTCGTGCGCGAGCTTCCATCGAAGCAAGGAGGTTGGTTACTCTTTTGCTGTACGGATATACAGTTATCGAGGGGTGGCTATGGCTAAGCAAGAGAGACAGGCGCCAGAGCAGCGCAACGTCATGACAGGAATGGAGCGTCTGGTCTTGAGGGTTTCCTCAATGATCAACCACCCACTAGCGCAGACCCAGAGGTGGGTCACGATTCATCAGCTTGATACTGATAGTGATCAGGATTGGGAGGAGGTCATGGGCTTGCTCGCGGAAACGCCGGAGCTTGAGATTACTTTCGGTGATGATGGGAGCGTTACGCTCCAGTGGGAATCCGACGATTCGGAAAACGCAGTCATAACGCTAGAAGATGAGGGTGGCGAGGCGGAAGAAGTGCCCGCTCCATTCTGAAAGACACGCTGAGTGCTCATGGCTTTAGCCTTGGGCGCTATAGCAGGTTGCCGTTCCAGACGTAAAGAACCCTGGCCTGAATGTAGGTCTCCTCCCGGCGGATCATCCGGTCCTTGTGCTTTGGGTTATCGGAGATCATTTCGAAGTGATCCTCATCGGCGATCTGCAGTCGCTTGATGTACTCGTGTCCGCACCAGGAGAAGTAGTAGATACCATCACCCACAAATTCGCGGATGCTCACGTCGACAATCAGCGGGTCGCGATCTTTGATGGTCGGCGTCATCGACTGCCCCCATCCTGTGACGAGCTTCAGGTGGTGCGGCTCCTTGAAGTCCAGCCCCAGCTCTCGCAGGTTTCGCAAGCTTACGCGAACGTCTCGGAGCACTTCCGGGTAGTCGTGCGTTACCTGGCCTCCGCCCATTGCGCCACGCACGTCATAGTGCGCAATGCGGAACTCATCCCCGGCTGGACGTCGATTTGCAGCACCAGGTGCATTTGCACTTTCGATGAACGTATCAGTTTCTTCGGCAACCTCAAGCAACCGCTTGCGCGCCTGCTCTGGCAGACCTGCTCCAGCCTTCTGGAGCATCTGTCGCACCATGTCAGCCGCTGTCAGTTTCTCTGTTGGGGCGCCAGACTCCTCGCCTGTTGCATTGCTTTGACCGACGCCTTCTGCGAGCCATAGCGGGTCCACTCCGCAGATCTGGGCAATCTTGACGAGGTGCCCGCTGGTACGAGACAGCCCGCGCTCGATTTCCGAGATTGAGGCCTGCTTGATGCCTACCCGATCTGCCAGCTCCGACTGGGTAAGTTGCGCCAAGCGGCGGGCTTGTTTGAGGCGGTCTTTGAGTTCCATAGCGCACCAATTTAATGGTTAACCTTTTTCCTTGCAAAAAGGTGTGCCTTTAAAATAAAGTAAAGGCATACCTCTATTCGGCGTTCAGCCCATGAATGAAATATTCAATGACTTGGTCAGATTTTTTGGCGGCCAAGTGGCAACAGCGAAAGCCCTTGGAGTCACGCAGGGCACTGTCAGCGGTTGGGTGCGAGGCATCCATGGTTGCTCAGCTGATATGGCGCTGATCATCCAGGCCAAAACTCATGGGCGTTTCGCCGCTTCTTGTATTCGTCCATCGCTGGCGGAGTCGCTTCCAACCTTGGAGCAAAAGGTAACAGCAAGAAGCCATCATGCGCAGACCAACGAATCTGCTGTGAATTCATCCAGTACCGGAGGTGCGCAGTGAGCAACGTAATTTCATTGCCATTCGAGGGCGAACCGGTGCAGTTCAATCTGGATGGCTGGATCAATGCTACCCGCGCCGCAGCACGATTTGGAAAGGTTCCGAATGAGTGGCTGCGCCTTGCTTCCACCCATGAATATCTCGAAAAGCTGGCCGCCAGGGCCTCAGCTAGTAATGCGGGGAAATCCCGCATTACGTTCGTGACCTCACGCCGAGGCAACTCCCCGGATAGCGGAACATGGATTCATCCACGGCTCGCTGTGAAGTTCGCACGATGGTTGTCCGTAGACTTTGAGCTTTGGGTTGACGAGCAGATCGACGCGCTTCTTCGGGGCAGCCTGTCTGCGATGGATGCCCTAAACCGCGCCTGCAAGAAATTTGACGATCACAAAGACGTAGCTAGTGCCGCCGGTCGTGCGCTGAATGCCTGGAAGCGTGCAAAACCAACCCTGATCGCTGAGGTCGAGCGCGGTCGTCAGTTGGTGCAAATGACCCTGGGCTTCGACGCCCCCAGTACCAATCTCAAAAAGCAGGCGCTGCCATGAAGGTCTGCCCATCCCAGTTTTTGTTGAGCGGCTAAATCGCGCGCAACAAAAAACCCGCCGTAGGAAGCGGGTTTCTCTAACCAGTCCCCTGGCAGGGACTTTTTGAATCTTCGTCACTTGGAGACGATTTCATGCAGCCCAAAATTACCACCGGACACAACCGGACGCAATACCCGCCACTTCTGAAGGAGCGGTTCGCCATTATCACGTCTTGCGGTCCTGACGTAGGCGTCGAGCTTCCGCCGATTTCAACCAAGGACTGTGAGGAAGCGATCGGCTTGCTTCGTCAGGCCTACCCATCCGTCCGCCTGATCTGTGTGTATGCGGAAGCCACTGTCGATCTCCCCGCGCTTCAACAACAGGCTGACCGCCATCGCGACATCATCGTCAACTGCCGTGGAGCTGACTATCCAGCCTCGGTTTACGCCGAGCGCCTTGGTCTGCCGATGGTGTTTGGCGAGGTCGCGCCACAAAAGCCAGCCTCTCGAAATCGTGGCGCGGGAGGTGCGGCATGCTGACAGTCCGAACGGAGGTAATGGCGCCGCCGATTTCCGGCGAGATCGTCCAGGACGTAACCCTCACCGCCGCCGAAATCGCACGCTTCAACGAAGCCCGCGAGTCATTCAAATTGATCAAAGCCTTGTACTGGGCGCATGTCGTGCCTTCGCTCGGCGGATTCGGCAATCCTGTAACCGGGGAGCTTGAACGCCTGTTTGAGCGGGTCGTTTTCGACACCAGGAATTTCCTGTACCCGCACCGCAACGCAGCTGCTTTCCATGATGCGAAGGATGTGGGAGGTGCGGCATGAACCTGGTCACCATCAAGGACGGCGATGCCGTCACCACCACTCTCGCCGTTGCCCTGGGCACTCAGAACGACCACGCCAGCGTTATCAAGTTGGTGCGCTCCTACCAGGCCGACTTGGAGGAGTTCGGACTTCTGGATTTCAAATCCGAAAGTACCGGAGGCCGGCCTACCGAGTACGCATTCCTGACTGAGCCCCAGGCAACCCTGCTGCTGACGTTCATGCGCAACACCGAGATTGTCCGGGCCTTCAAGAAAAAGCTGGTCCGCGAGTTTTGGGAGCTTGTCCAGGAGCGCAACCGTGCCAGCCAGCCTGACGTTACGACCCAGGAAGGTGCCCTCATTGCGCTGCAGGGTGCCGTTGAAAAGCAGCTGGCGCTGATCGCTGAGAACCGACAGATCGCCCAGCAGCGCGATGAGGCAGTCCGAACGAAAGCCGAAATTGGCACCCGCCGCGAAGCCACGGCTATGGCCACCGCATCCGCTGCAGTCCGTCAGGTGCAAAAGCTCAAGGAAGAGCTGGGCCTCGGCATCCGCCAGGCGTCCGTGGTCGCGGTCGAGAAGGCCACCGGCCGCAACTTCGGCACCGCCGGTTACGTGCCGCTGCGCAAGTGGTGTACGGCGCGCGGCATCACCGCCCCGAAAGTCATCCACCCCACCTTCGGCACGGTTCGTTCCTGGCCCGCTGGTGCCTGGATGGACGTTTACCAAATTGACCTGGCCGAGCTGTTCGGCACTCCGGGAGAAACCGCATGAGCACCATCAAACTCGAAATTGCCGAAAAGATCGCAAGCATCGCGAACAAGCCCAACCTCTCTCGCAAAACGATGCTGATCCTTACTCAGCGAGTGGTGCGCAACGGTTTGGCCAAGCTGCAGCAGATTCGCGATGAACGCCGCGTCTTCCGTCGCGAGGCGGCAAAGCTCAAGGCGTACCCAGTGGCGCAGCACCAGGCAGACATCATCATGGCGAAATCCAAGAGCCATCGTGAAGATGACCACAAGACCACCAAGCAGGGTTTGATCGGTCTTGGTTACCACCTGATCAAGGACACCGACAACAGCTACGACGCCATTGGCTTCGACTGCTTGTGCGACCTGCTGAGCATCAACCCGGTACATCGTGCAGCAATCCAGAACGACGAGCGAGGTCTTGCCGGGCTGATCTACGTCGCAAGGTTGGAAAACAGTGCCAGCCCACAGTCCGAGGGCTGGGGAGAGGGCGGGCCTTTGTTTGAGGCGTGCTTCATGGCGATGGTCGACTGGATCAAGACAGCTCCCGAAGGCGACCTGCCTGATCTGTTCGGCCCAGGTTCGCCCTTTGCTGGCGCTGAAGTGGTCCAGGTCAACCCGTTGACGGATATCACCGGCCCATCATCGGAGACTCTCCAATGACCCCGACCACAACCCACGCCCAGGCGCCCCAGCAGCGCGCTGGCGCAACGATTAACGCCACGGCGTACCCCGAGCTACGCAAGCTTCCGGCACCTGCCGGAGGCGGAGCGCTGGGGCATCTACGAGCTGGCCAAGTCGGGATGGCAGACCAGGCAAGAACAAGGGCATGTGATGCCCGAATCCTACGACGCATTCGTGCGCCGCGTCACAGAGGAGCTTGAGCTGTGAGCACCATTCTCATGAGCGCGTGCTGGCCCCTTCAGGGCATGAGCGCCACCCAGAAAGCCGTTCTGATATCGCTGGCCGACAACGCCAACGACGAAGGTGTCTGCTGGCCATCGGTACCCCGCATCGCATCTCGCACCTGCCTTTCTGATCGTGCTGTTCAGTCCGCAATCAAGTGGCTTTGCGAAGCAAACCTGCTGGCAGTCAAGGCGCGTAATGGCCGATCGACGATGTACACGCTGACCCCCGAAGCATATTCACCCCCGAACGAGGTTCACCCCGAACCAGATTCACCCG
This sequence comes from Pseudomonas sp. HTZ2, assembly GCF_033173945.1. Lineage (NCBI taxonomy): Bacteria > Pseudomonadati > Pseudomonadota > Gammaproteobacteria > Pseudomonadales > Pseudomonadaceae > Pseudomonas > Pseudomonas sp. HTZ2. The sequence goes on from NZ_CP137332.1 coordinate 641,824, forward strand.
CCACCGAAGGAGATGCACCACCACCCCCGAACGAGGTTCACCACACCCCCGAACCACGTTCACCCATAACCATAAAGGAACCCAAAGTTGAACCATCAAAGAACCGTAAAAGGGGAAGTGATGGGTTCACGGTTGAGCAGATGCTCGAGCTGGCACCCACTGATCTGAGTGAGCAAACCGCCCGTGATTACTTCCAGTTCCGGAAGAAGAAAGGCCCGCTGAATCTGACGATCTGGAACAACGTTCTCGCAGAGCTTGAGGGATGCCGGGCCGCTGGGATCAGCCCGGACAAGGCCCTGGCCGAGGCGATGACCGCTGCTTGGCAGGGGTTCAAGACCTCCTGGATTGTCGACCGACTGAAAAAAGAGGCTTGGACCTCCGGCACTAGGGGGGCAGGCCAATCGCACCACACCGACCTCGACAAGATTGACCACACCGAAGGGTTTGTTCGCCAGCCTGACGGGACTTACCGGGTAGCAAGATCATGACCACTCCACAAATTCTCGAGACCAAGACCGCCGAGTGCCGTACCCACGGCACCTACACGGACGAGCTGATCGAATCGTTCTCTGGTGATCACTTCTGGCAGGGATGCAAGCGCTGCCAGTTCGACGCCGCTCACTCGAACGACGAAATGATCCGCAAAGCTGCGCTGACCACGCGGCACCAGCGGACGATGAACGCCGGCCTGCTGGCTTCGGATATCCCACTGCGCTTCCGGGCTGCAACGCTGGATAACTACCGTGTCGGTAGTCACCCCGAAGGCCAAGGCGCAGCTCTGAGCGAGTGCCGTAAGTACGTGGACGAATTCGAAGCCAATTGGGATGCTGGGCGCTCGATGATGCTGCTTGGCAGTGTCGGTACTGGAAAAAGTCACCTGGCCTGTGCCATTGCCCAGCAGGTGATTCGCAGCTTCGGAGCTTCGGCGCGGTACACCATGGCCATCGAGATCATCCGCGATATCAAGATGACCTTCGACAAGAAGTCCGAGCAGACCGAGCGCGACGTGTACGCCTCCCTGTTGAAGCCGGATCTGCTGGTGATCGACGAGGTAGGCGTTCAGCACGGCAGCGACTTCGAGCGCCAGGTGCTGTTCGAGGTGATCGACTCGCGGTACCGACAGCTGATGCCGACCATCGTGATCTCCAACCTGGGGCTTGCCGGCCTGCGCAAGTGCCTGGGTGATCGCGCTGTCGACCGTCTGACCGATGCTGGCGGGCCTGCTGTCCTGTTCACCTGGGCCTCGGCGCGAGGTGAAGCATGAGCGAACTGGTAATGGGATACCCGGAGGCCGAGCACGGAGTGCTGGGGGCGATCATGCTGGCGTCTCTCGATGGCAACGCCGCGCTGGTGGATGACATCGTCAGCCAGATGACCAGTGCCGACTTCCTCTACGACGACCATGCGGCCTTGTTCGACGTGATCCGTGACTGCTTGGATCGTGGGCTGCCGGTCGATGCGGTGACGGTCGGTGACGTGCAGCGCCTCCTTCCAAGCGGGAAGGGCACGCTGGCATTTGCGGCGGACCTCTGCCGGAACGTGCCCTCGGTGGCCAACGCGATGGCATACGCAAAGCAGGTCAAGCAGTGGGCGGTGATTCGCCAGGTGGTCGATATCGGCCATTCCGCGAAGGCTGCCGTTGCAAATGGCCTGGTGCCGGACGAGATCATCGCCCAGGCCCAGCAGTCCATCGCAGACCTGCGTGACCTCCAAGGGAGCGGCAAAGCCGGTTACAAGCGTATGGCCGAGGTGCTGCCCAAGGTCTTCGACGGCATGCAGGAAGTGCTGGACGACCGAGCGCCGCCGAAGCTTTCGACTGGCCTGGCCGATCTGGACAAATTGATCGGCTTCCTGCGCCCCAAGAGCATGGTGGTGATCGCCGGCCGCCCAGGCAGCGGCAAGACCATGCTGGGCTTGCAGATCGTCAACCACATCGCTATCCGTGGCGCTGGCGTGGGTCTGATCTTCAGCCTGGAGATGGACGAGAAGGAGTTGACCGTCCGCACCATCGCTTCCCAGGGCGGGATCGACCTGCGCCGCATGGAGGAGGTCAAGAGCCTCGATGAGGACGAGTGGCAGCGCATCGGGACTGCAGGCAGCAAGATTGAGGCAGCTCAGTTGTACCTGAACGACACCCCCGGTATGACCATGAGCGCCATCCGCTCGGAAGCCCGCAAGCTCCAGCGCGAGCAGGGCCTCGACATCCTGATGATCGACTATCTGGGGCTGGTGAGCACTGAGGGCAAGAACCAGAGCCGCACCGACGCCGTGGCGAAGATTTCCATCGCCCTGAAGAATCTGGCGAAGGAACTGAGCGTGCCGGTGCTGGTGCTGGCGCAGCTCAACCGAAACCCGGCGAGCCGCCCCGGCAAGAAGCCCCAGGCCAGCGATCTGCGCGACTCTGGCCAGATTGAGCAGGACGCTGACGCAGTGATCCTTGTGCATCACGATCCCGAGTCGGAAGCGGGTGAGCAAGGCGTCACCGAGCTGATCCTCGACAAGGGGCGCCAGGCACCGCAGGGCTCATGCCTCGTTCAACGCCAAGGGCAGTACGCCCGATTCGTCAATTTTGCCGGAAATCGCCTCCCACCTGACGACGAGGTCGAGATGGGGCGTGTCCTGAATTTCTCCAAGCACCGTAAGGGGAGCAAGCACCGTGAAACTTTCTGATCTGTGGCCACGCGCTGGCGCTGGCAAACCTGCAACCCCGGTCGTGTCGGTGGCGGTGACCAAGCGTGCTGGCGCCGAACAGCCTGTTGCCACTGGCAATACCCCTGCGCCTGCTGCTGCCCCGCGCGGCCCTATCGAGCTGCCCGCCACCCTCGCCGAGTGCGAATCCCTGCATGAGCAGCTGGTTACCGACGCCATCCGCCTGGAGCTGGCGCTTGATCAGGCGCAGGCTGATGCCGCCCAGGGAATCCCCTACAACCGTAGCTGGTACAACCGGGCCAAAGCTGCGCTCAAGCACATCAACCACGACCGTACACGCCTGCTGTACCGCTGCGGACAGATGCGCAAGGAGGCCAAGGCGCAGTCGCAACTGCACATGGACCGGGTGATCCTCGACGTGATCAAGGAGTCGCTGCCCGCCGACCAGTTCCTGGGCTTCGTACGTATTGCAGAAGCCCGCATGGCCTCGGAGGTGGCGCGATGAGCCCATTCGAGCTGTTGAGGCGTTTGACGAATCCTCCGGAGACGATCTCCAGCTATCGGTCGACATCCCTGTGCGGCAGCCAGGTTCCGCCGACGCGCAATCCAGCACCGCCAGAGGCGCCAAAGCGCTACCCCGAGGCCGAACGAATCGCCGCCTCGCTGCGTGACTTCCCGGGTGACTGGGGCTGGCGCCTCAAGGGGTACGAACTAGAGCACAAGCCGAGTGGGTTTGTGCTCTGGGTGGCGAACAAGTCCTACGGGCTGGCCGAGCGGGCCAATGGTTGCAACTCGGAACTAACAGAGCCGGAACAGGCCATCATCTGGCCTGCCGTTGAGGCCTGGCTGGAGTCTCACAGGGTCGGCTTCACCGGTCGGCTGCCCAAGGCGAAGATCTGGCGCAAGGGTGGTATCTGGCGCTGCATGTCCGAACAGCACCCGTGGGCTGGCGCTGGCAGCTCACCGGAGGAGGCGTACCGGTCCTGGTCCAGGGCTGTATCGATCGAGGCGCGGACCGACCAGCGCCCCGGTGAAATCCTGCACGTATGGAGTGCCGCACAATGAGCAACGCACTGGCGGCTCAGCCGCGCCGAATGCTGGCTGACTTCCAGCCTATTGTTTATCAGGGCGTCATGGCGGCCATCGTGAGAGTTCTGGCGGCGGACAGCACCAGCAACGCGACACGGCAAAGCTGGCAGAAGCTGATCGACTCAGGCCCGCGCACCGGTGGTTTCCGAGCCCTGCTTTCGGCTCGCGACCAGTTCGACTACGACTGCATACTGCATGCCTTGCTACATCGTGAGCTGACGCCTGCGCATTGGGATGTACTGGTGGGTAAGTTTTCAACGCACAAAGCCAACCGCGTCAGCGCCATCGCTCGCACCATCCCTCGGATTAGCTCACCTGCGCCGGCCCTGTTCATCTACAAAGCCACGACCGTGTGGTTCATCCCGAAGATGAAGGGCAAGCAGGGCAAGCGCTCGACCGATGTTGCGGTGCTGCCGGATGAGTTCTACGACGTGAACACTTGGGACACCGAGGCGCGCCCTGATTCCACCCGCAGTCGTTGGCGTCGGGGTATTCACAAGTGCCTGGAGGCCTTGGAGGAGGGCGCGGTAATTCATGTGACCGAGATCCTTGAGCGGGAGCAACTGATCGAACGAATAGATTGACAATGGTGAGCGAATGAGCGAAATTGCCAACCATCCTCACATCCCTGCGCGTAAACGGGATTGAGGCACAAAGCCCTGGCCATTACAGCCGGGGCTTTTGCGTTATGGGCTTCTGGATTCGAGAGCCTGCGTAAAAGGTTCTTTCATGCCGGATAAACACCTGTTTTTATGGCACGGTGTCCGGCATGCAACGCAACGCGACACGGACAAGCCCCAGACATCGTGTCGGGGTTTTGTGTTTTTGAGGGGCTTCGATTCAGGTAGCCTTCCAAAAAAAGCATTTTTCTTGTATGAGGGAACGATTTGATAGCGCTATGATTCTGATAGGTTGCTACTCAATAATATGGAAGACCGTGAGTATGAAAAACGTTCTCGCCGTTGTGGCGCTTTCCCTTTTCGCTGCGTCCGCCGGGGCGGCTGAGTTATCCGGGGCGCTTGGCGCGACAGGCCAAGGTGGTCTTACAGCGCGCGTCGGCATTGGCTTTAACTGGGACAAAAGCTGGTTTGAATCCAGTACTGGCCGTCTCACCGGTTATTGGGATGCTGGGTATACCTATTGGGAAGCAGGAGATGCTTCCGGTGGCGCTCACTCGCTGTCCTTTGCGCCAGTTTTCGTTTACGAGTTCGGCAGCGGTAACGTGAAGCCATTCGTTGAGGCTGGCATCGGCCTGGCGGTCTTCTCTGGTACGTCCGCAGGTGACCAGGACTTTGGTTCGGCCTTCAACTTCGAAGACCGCATCGGTGCGGGCTTGAAGATCGGCGAGACGCAGAAGGTTGGCATCCGAGCGATTCACTACTCCAACGCTGGCATTAAGCAGCCCAACGACGGTATCGAGTCGTACTCGCTGTTCTACAGCCACCAGATTTAAAAAAGCACGATCCCTCTTTGCCCGCTCTGTGCGGGCTTTTTTATGCGGATGACACGCTCAGGCAGCTGGGCTAAGTCGGTAGTGGCGTCGATCAAAGCCGTGCGCTCCCTGATCGGCTACGCGATGAGAGTCTGGGGTACGTGACCCAGCGATCCAGACCAACAAGCCGGGTAAGAACCGGCCCTCCGCACCCATTCCAAGCCTTGGTATCTGCCGGGGCTTTTTCGTTTCTGGAGCATCACCTATGGCCGAGCCAAGTACCGGCGCCCTTGCAGTGACCGGCGTACTTGCCAGCGTTGGCTTGGGTATCCCGATATAGCTATTTATCCCCCTCAATGCGTACATCCGAGATGCCCAAATCGGCGACCGCACTGCGCAATTCATTGTGTGATAAGCGGCACGGTGGACGCACCTCGGAAAGGGCGTCAGTGGAGGCATGCAGGCGGAGGAGAGCGGTGAGTACATTGTCTTCGCTCGGCCTAGTAGACCAATCGCAGATCCAAAACCTGGTATGTCCTCTGAGGTTGTAGTCAATGCGGTACTTCATAGGGTGGCTGACCTCCGCCATTGGACGTCGGTTATGCCGAAGCGCTCAGCATCAGGTCGAGAGACCTTCCTGGTATCCGAAGCAGTGAATTTAGGAATGACTCCTACGCCAGCTTCGCAGGCCGCCCAGTGCCAAGCCTCAGCGTTATTCATTCGCTCGGCGCGGACGATGAATTCGCGAGCCTCCCCGTGGAGCTTGTAAGCGATTACAAAAATGTCACTGATCGGCATTTATTAGTTCCCTCTAGTGAGGCCAGATCGGGCAACATTCCTTTTAGCCTCTAGGGGATTCCTAGGCAAGCATCCGACCGGTTTTACGTCGGTGCACGAATTTTCATTTACGGAGCAAGCAATGGCCCGACCGACCTCGGCCCAGGCGCAGCCACCTCGCTGGGCATAAGGCTCCTCTACTGTTCTCGCTGGGTGGTTGGTCGCCCCAGCCTTCCGCACCCACTCCTGGGCTCGCCACAACGGCGGGCCTTTTCTATTTCCGCTCCCCGAAACGGGAGGAATCGAGATGCCGAACATGCCCGAGAAGGATCCTGGCCTGTGGGCCGCAGTGCTCGCCTGGCTGGTGGCTCATCAGCCACAGCTGTACACGGGTGGTACAGCCGCGGCCGTGGCTATGTGCCGGGTCATCTACGGTGGCGGTGGTCGCCGCAAGGTCATCCTCGAAGGAATCCTTTGCGGGCTGATTGGCACCAGCCTGATGCCGGTGCTGGAGTACTTCTCGCTCCCTACCAACCTGGCGGTCTTCGCGGGCTGCATGGTTGGCTTCATCGGAGTTGAGAAGTTGCGTGACTACTCCGACCGGTTCATGAGCAAGAAGGTCGAGGGCTGATCGATGATCGAGCACATCCATACCCCTCACGACAGGCGAGGCTGGCGTCGCGTCTACGTCAACGGCAATGAGATCGGCAACGTGATACGGGCTGATACGAGGCGCGGCCTGGTGGTCTTTGTCCCGGAACCAGTCCGCTCAAGGCGCTCGGGGTTCGATGAGATCTACACCCGAACGCTGCGCGGCCATGTCGTGGTTGTGCCCATAGGCGACGACGAAGCCTGATCCTCGCGCCACAAATTCGAGGTGCGCCGTTTTGTGGCGCACACGGAGACACCCATGCCCATACACACCAGCGCTGGCGCGAGGATCGTCCTCAAGTCGGCTGATCCATTTCCGCCAACTCACCCAAATTCGGAGAGCGCAATGAGCCAAGCCAATAAGCTGCTGGTAATAACCAGCGAGGGTTACACCAGTAGCTCTGAGCACGACAAGTTCACCGCTCGTGCGGAGGTAATTGCCGCCAAGGTGGGCGCCGAACTGCTGGTGTTGGGTCCAGGCCAGGCTGCGTTCATGCTCGATGGTCTGACCGCTCCAGGTGAGGAGGCAGCCAGTGAGATCACTGGTGGGCTGCGCCACTGCTCGGAATCCCGAGAGGCGTACTGGGGTCATGCATTGCGTGGCCATGTCGAGCCACTGAAGGCTGTTGAGAGCATGGCGCTTGGCGTCAGCCTTGACCCGTTGGAGTCGGCAATCCGCGAAACGGTAAGCCTGCTGAATGACCAGGCGGTGTTCCTTGCGGAAAGCAACCTCACTGAGGTCCAGCGCGCTGGCCTGAAGTTTCTGGGCGAGAAGCTCAATAGCCACCTGAATCACCTGTTGGGCGCACAGCTCAAGCGAGTAACTGCTCATGAGTGACAAGGCCGATTACTACCAGCTCAAGGGCATGGTCAGCGAGATGCCGAAGGAAGAACAGGAAGCGGTGGCCAAGGCCGAGGCTGAAGTTCTCGCACTCGCTGCCAGTTCGCCGGCTGCTCTGATCGGCGCGACGATGGCGATGATCAAGCTCAGTCTTGAGGTTTGAAGGATGGCCAGCAACTCACCCTGGCATCACCTCTACAACACCAAGCGGTGGTATCGGCTGCGCTGGAAGCAACTCCAAGCTGAACCGCTCTGCAGGCTGTGCGCTGCGTTGGGCAAGGTTGTTGCTGCCACGGTCGTTGACCACATCAAGGCGCACAAGGGCGATGAGGCGATCTTCTATGACGCCTCTGGGCTTCAGTCACTCTGCAAGCACTGCCACGACTCGATCAAGCAGCGGCAGGAGAAGTCTGGCCACCTGGTTGGACACGATCTGTCCGGCCTTCCACTCGACCCGAACCATCACTGGAATGTCGATTGAAGCACGTCGCTGCCCCGTTCTGGGCGCGCCGGCACCCCAGGGGGGGGTAAAAAGTAGGGATTCTCATCTAGCAAGACCGCCTCCGACCCTCTCCTTTCATTAATTCGTAGTTTTTTTAGGAAAAATAATGGCAGTTCGAGGCAAAAAATCGGTTGCCTCCATGGCTGTCGCGTCGCCGGTTGGCGTCGACAATCGGTTGGCACCACCGTTTCACCTGACCCCGGCACAGAAGGCCGAGTGGGTCCAGATCGTCAACGCCCGGCCGGCAGACTGGTTCGGTCCAGAGCACGCCGCGATGCTGGTGCAGTACTGCCGGCACAAGGTGCAGTCAGACCTCATTGCCCAGCAGGTCGAAGAGTTCGAACCCGAATGGCTTCTCGAAGATGAAGGCCTGAAGCGCTTCGACAAGCTCGGCGCAATGCTTGAGCGCGAGACCCGCGCAATGAATGCGCTGCTGCGTTCGATGCGCCTCACCCAGCAAAGCTTGGTCCGAGCGGACAAGGCAGTAGCTACACAGAAGGGACGTAAGCCATGGCAGTCAAACGACGACTGAGTCGGGGCGAGCGGAACATCAAGTGGATCGAAGACTTCTGCTGCATCCCTGAAGGGCGCCTTGTGGGTCAGCGGGTGAAGCTGACCAAGCACCAGAAGAAATGGATCAAGCGAATCTACGACACGCCAACCAGGACCTTCATCCTGTCCATGGCGCGAAAGAATGCCAAAACGGCGCTGTCGGCTTTCATCCTGCTGCTTCACATTTGCGGCCCAGAAGCTCGGCCCAACTCCCAGCTCTATAGCGCAGCGCAGTCGCGGGACCAGGCGGCGATCCTTTTTGAATTGGCGGCCAAGGTCGTCAGGATGAGCCCAGACCTTTCCGAGTACGTGAATATCCGGGACACAGCCAAGGAGCTGCTGTGCGGTGAGCTGGGTACCTTCTACAAGGCGCTCAGCGCGGACGCTGCCACCAAGTTCGGTCTCAGCCCTGCCCTGGTCATTCATGACGAGCTGGGGCAGGTGGTCGGGCCTCGGTCGCAGCTGTACGAAGCGCTGGAGACCGCCAGTGCTGCACAAGAGCAACCGCTGTCGATCATCATCAGTACGCAGGCCCCGACAGACGCTGACCTACTCAGCTTGCTGATCGATGACGCACTGACTGGCGCCGACCCGCGAAACAAGGTTGAGCTGTGCACTGCCTCAATGGATCTTGACCCCTTCAGTGAGGAGGCGATCCGCCAGGCAAACCCGCACTTTGATGACTTCATGAACAAGGATGAGGTGTTTCGCCAGGCCTCAGATGCCAAGCGGCTGCCTAGTCGAGAGCCGGCCTACCGAAACCTGATCCTCAACCAGCGGGTTGAAGCGCGCAGCCCGTTCATCCCCCGGGCCATCTGGCAGGAGAACGGTGCAGAACCGGATTGCCTGGAGGGTCAGGCGGTCTATGGCGGCCTCGATCTGTCCAGCGTGAGCGACCTGACGGCGCTGGTCCTGGTGGGCGAGCAAGGCGACGTTGATTCGACGTTCTGGCTACCTGAGGAAGGCCTGGTCGAGAAGTCGCGTAACGACCGCGTACCTTATGACCAGTGGGCCAGGGATGGTTACTTGCAGACGACTCCGGGCCGAGCGATCGAATACGAGTTTGTCGCCGAGTACCTGCGCGGAGTGTTCGATCGCTATGACGTCCAGTGCCTCAACTTCGACCGATACAACATGAGATTCCTCAAGCCATGGCTGGAGCGCGTTGGTTTCAGCGAGGAAGAGCTGGGGCGGTTCAAGGAGTTCGGCCAGGGCTTCGTGAGCATGTCGCCAGCACTGCGTGAGCTTGAGTCGCGTTTGCTTGCGAAGAAGCTCAAGCACGGTATGCATCCAGTTCTGGCGATGTGTGCGGCCAACGCCGTTGCCGTCAGTGATCCAGCTGGCGGGCGCAAGTTCACCAAGGCCAAGGCCAGCGGTCGGATCGATGGAATGGTTGCTCTGGCTATGGCTGTAGCAGCTAGCACTGATACGCCAGAGGTTGTCAGCAGCCTTTCGGACCACATAACCAAACACGGAATCAGAACCCTATGACTCCTGAACAACAGACGCCTCGTGAAGATGAGGTGTCGGCCCTCGCTCGCCTGCGCGAAAGCCTGCCGGATGTGGTCGGCATGGTCGGCTTTGGCCTGCTCGCGCGCGGTCTATGGGTTGGCTTTGGTGAGGCCGTAGCGCTTTCGGTGTGCGGGGTGATCCTCATGTCACTGTCGGCCTATGCCGTAATCCGAGGAGGGAGCTGATGTTTAAGGCCCTGCTTGGGAGAAAGAACAATCCGCTGGCCATCGACACGCCGGAGAAACTGGCCCAGGCGATGGGCTACGGCTACGAAACATCGTCAGGACAGCGCGTGACGACCTCCAGCGCTCTGCAGCAGTTGGTGGTCTTCAACTGCGTGCGCGTGCTGGCCGAGTCGATTGGCATGCTGCCGTGCCGTCTGATGAAACAGACGGACAAGGTACGCTTGCCGGCCACCGGCCACCGGCTTTTCCCGCTGCTGACCATGGCGCCGAACGGCTACATGACCTCCCAGGAATTCTGGGAAATGCTGGTCGCCTGCCTATGTCTGCGCGGCAACTTCTACGCCTACAAGGTCGAGGCCCTCGGCAATGTCGTCGAGCTGCTCCCACTCAATCCCGACATTGTCCAGCCGAAGCTAAACGACGACTGGACGGTTGAGTACAAGGTCGACTTCAAGAGCGGGCAGAAGACCCTAACGCAAAAAGAGATCTGGCACGTCCGCCTGTTCACGTTGGATGGTCTGAATGGTCTGAACCCGATCGCCTACGCCCGTCAGACTCTTGGCCTAGGCCAGGCGATGGACGCCCACGCCGGCAAGCTGTTCACCAACGGCGCGGTAACCAGCGGCGTGCTGCGCACCGAGCAAACCCTGACCGACGAGGCGTTCGCCAGGCTGAAGGAAGAGTTCCAAGGCGAGCACATGGGGGCGGCGAACGCCTACAAGCCCATGATTCTGGAGATGGGTCTGGACTGGAAGCCGATCAGCTTGAACGCCCAGGACGCCCAGTTCATCGAGTCCAAGCGCATGACCGAGGCGCAGATTTGCGGCCTCTTCCGCGTGCCGCCGCACCTGGTGGCGAACATGGAAAAGATGACGCTCAACAACGTTGAGCAGATGGGCATGAACTTCGTGAACTACTCACTGGTGCCGATCATGACCCGCATCGAGCACCGCATTCAGGTCGGGCTGCTCAACGAGAAGGACCGCCTTACTCACTACGCCAAGTTCAATGCCGGCGCCCTGATGCGCGGCGATCTGAAGGGGCGGTATGAGTCCTATGGCAAGGGTATCCAATGGGGGATCTTGAGCCCCAACGATTGCCGCGAGCTTGAGGACGAGAACCCTCGCGAGGGCGGTGACGTGTACCTCACCCCAATGAACATGACCACCAATCCGGAGTCGGCAAATGCAGACAAAACAGCGCCTTGACCTGCCGCTGACCATCAAGTCGGTCAGCGACAGTGGCGAGTTCGAAGGCTACGGCTCGGTGTTCGGGGTCGAGGACAGTTACGGCGACGTGGTTATCCGCGGTGCTTTCTCAGCCAGCCTGGCCAGATGGAAAGAAAAAGGGCGCCTGCCGGCCATGCTCTGGCAACACCAGATGAGCGAGCCGATCGGCGTGTACACCGAGATGCGCGAGGACGACGTTGGCCTGTACGTGAAAGGCCAGCTGCTAACGGAGGCTGATCCGCTGGCCAAGCGCGCCCATGCGCACATGAAGGCCGGGAGCCTCACCGGCATGTCAATCGGCTACATGCTCGATGACTACGAGTATGACAAGGAGAAAGGCATCTGGCTGCTGAAGGCGATCGACCTGTGGGAAGTCTCCCTGGTCACCTTCCCGGCCAACGATGAGGCCCGGATCACCGATGTGAAATCTCTGCTGGCCCGCGGCGAGACCCCGCCGCCCAGCAAAGTGGAGCGAGCCCTGCGAGAGGTAGGGTTTTCTGGCTCCCAGGCCAAGGCCTTCATGGCCAAGGGCTACGGCGCAGTTTCACCGCGAGAGGCGGGTGCCGAAGAAGCACTTCAATCCCTGAAATCCCTTTTGGACAAAATGTAAGGAGCCTCTCATGGCTGTGGAAAAGAAAGATATCGAAGATGTCGCTGAGGCCCTGGGCCGCAAGTTTGACGAGTTCAAGGTGGTCAACGACAAGCGAATCGACGGACTGGAGGCCGAAAAGGGCAAGCTCTCCGGCCAAGTGGACACGCTGAACGAGAAGCTGGGCGAGCTTGATGAACTCAAAACGTCGCTCGAGCAGGAACTGGCCGCGCTGAAACGTCCCGACGGCTCCGGCACCAAGGCTGCGAGCGAGCACAAGACCGCATTCATGCAGTTCGTTCGCAAGGGCATCGACACCGGCCTCGGCGACCTGCAGGCCAAGGCGCTGCAAATCGGCAGCGATGCCGACGGCGGCTACGCAGTGCCGGAAGAACTGGACCGCAGCATCATCGAGCTGCTGAAAGACACCTCGCCAATGCGCCAGGTGTGCAACCAGATCACCGTTGGCACGCCAGACTACAAGCGCCTGGTCAGCCTGGGTGGCGCCGGCTCCGGCTGGGTTGGCGAGACTGCTGCCCGTCCCGCGACCGGCACTCCGACCCTGGGCCAGATCGCCGCGTTCATGGGTGAGATTTACGCCAACCCGCAGGCAACCCAGACCAGTCTGGACGACATCTTCTTCAACGCTGAGGCCTGGCTGAATGGCGAGGTCGCGCGCGAGTTCTCGGAAAAAGAGGGCGCAGCCTTCACCAGCGGCGATGGCGTGAACAAGCCAAAAGGCTTCCTGGCCTACGATCTGGTCCTGGACGACGACAAGACCCGCGCCTTCGGCAAGCTGCAGAAGCTGATCTCGGGTACCGCCGGCGGCTTCAATGGCGACAAGATCATCGACTTGATCCATTCGCTGAAAGCAGGCTACCGAGCCAATGCCCGCTTCATGATGACCAACCTGACCGTCGCCTATGTCCGCAAGCTGAAGGACAGCCAGGGCAACTACCTGTGGCGTCCAGGGCTCGAGGCAGACAAGCCGTCCACCTTGCTGGGCTATGGCATCGTGGAGAACGAGGACATGCCTGATGTCGCCGCCGACGCCAACGCCATCTCCTTCGGCGACTTCCAGCGTGGCTACACCATCGTGGATCGCATCGGCACCCGCGTGCTTCGCGACCCCTACACCAACAAACCTTACGTTGGCTTCTACACCACCAAGCGCGTCGGCGGCATGCTCGTCGACTCCCAGGCGATCAAGGTTCTGACCCTGAGCGCTGCCTGATCGAGCGGGCGCCTTCGGGCGCCCTCTCTGCGGAGGATGTATGCCGAAGATTTCCGTTGAAACGTCGTTCAAGTTCGCTGAGGGCGGCAACGAGGTGATCGAGATCCAGGTTGGCGAGCAGGATGTTTCCGAACGCTGCGCTCTGGTAGCTGTAGAGCACCTGGGAGTGGCCACCTACCTTGACGGCTCGGGGGCGGTGGAAACCGACCCACTGAAAATGAACGTGCCGGAGCTGAAAGAGTGGCTGACGGCGAAGGGTATCGCCTTCGACGCCGCGGCGAAAAAGCCAGAGCTGCAAGCCCTGGTGCCGAAAAATGATTGACCTCGCCACGGTGAAAGCCCACTTGCGCGTTGATCACGACGAGGAGGACGCCCTGATTCAGGGCTACTCCGATGCGGCCATCAGTGCCTTCGAGTTGTGGACCAATCGCAAGCTGATCGCCGAAGGTGAACCGCTTCCTGATCCGGTAGGTAATGCCTTGGGCATTACGAAGGCGATTCGGCAAGGCGCCTTGCTGCTGATCGGGCATTGGTACGCCAGTCGGGAGACCGTCGCCATCGGAGTTACCGTGATCGAACTGCCCATGGCCACCAATGCCCTGTGGCTACCGCACCGCTGGGTGAATATATGAGAGCCGGCCCAATGCGTCATCGCCTCACTCTGCAGCGCGGGGTCGAGACCCGTGTCAGGGGCGGCGGGGCCGAAGTCGAGTGGCAGGACCTGGGCGAGGTCTGGGCGGAGATCGCCTTGCCCAGTGGGCGCCTTGCCCCCGTCGCCGAAGGTATCCAGAGCCTGGTAACTGCCGAGATCCGGATTCGTCCGCGCCCGGATGCTGTCGCTGGCTGCCGCCTGGTGGAGACCGTGCGCGGCGTCAGCACCACTTACCTGATTCACGCGGCCCTGTCGGACAACGCGAACAGCATGCTCCGCCTGCTCTGCTCCAACGTCATCAACCCCTGAGGACATCACCATGCGAGTGAAAGCTCTGGCCAGTATTTCTGGCCCAATGGGCCGCAAGGCCGTGGGCGACACATTTTCGGTACCGGACGATGAGGGTGCCGCCCTCATCGCCCAGGGCGTTGTCGAAGAGGTCGTCGAACCTACCCACGATGAAATCCCTGTGCCGGCAGCGAAGCCGCCCAAGTCGCGGAAGACCTGACCATGGCTCGTCGGTCGAGGTTGTCCGGTGACTTCAAGCTGCGCCGGACGCTGCGCAACATTCACCAGACGATGGACAACGAGGTGAAGGTCGCCATGCAAGATGGCGCAGACCGCATCCTGGAGAGCATGCGCGAGTTCGTTCCTAAGGACACAGGCGAAGGGGCTGCTGCACTGAGCGCCTTTGTGTCGAAGAGCGGCCTGGATGCGCAGATCGGCCTGCGTGGGAAGAAGGCCAACAGGAAGTATTACTACCTAAGGTTTATCGAGTACGGCACTAAGGGATACACCGAGGGCAAGCGCTCCGGAGGCCGCAATAAGCGGGTCACCAACAAGTCCGACGGCAAAAGCTTCTTCGGCAAGTATCCGGACATTCCGGCTCGGCCTGCGCATCCCTGGCTGCGGCCGGCGCTCGACGTGAATCGTGAATTCGTCCTGGCCAACATCCGCGCGGCTGTGGCCCGCACGCTCAGGAAGGCCAGCGAGGGGGCAAGCGATGGCTGATCCATCCGTTGCATTACAGATCGCCCTGGCTGATCGTCTGGAAGCCGGCCTGGCTTCACTGAACTGCCCGGTTTACGACGGTGCACCGCTCAACGCGCAGATGCCTTATGTGTCGATCGACAACGAGATCATCAACGCCGCCGACTTCCTGGCCAGCCGCATGGACGAGCGCTTGCTGTACCTGAGCGTCTGGAGCAACGCCAAGGGCCAGCTTGAGGTGAAACGCATCATGGCGGCCATTGACGAACTGCTGAACGAGCAGCCGCTGTCAATAAGCCCTGGGCGCGTCGTGTCTGTTCGCGTCCTGCGCAAGCAGTCAAAACGCGAACCGGACGGCGTGACCTACCAGGGTGCCGTGACCCTACGCATTTACACCCAGCACTGATTTTTCACTGAACCACTGCCGCGCTGCGGCTCAATCACCTGTCCTCGGGAGGACTGCTTATGTCTATCAATACCGGCGCCGGCACGCGAATCCACATCGCTCCGCGCCTCGCTGCTGACTTGCCAGCTGACCACGCCGCTGCCGTCACTCTGCTTTCTGGCCTGACCTATGTCGAGATCGGCGAGGTCGAGAGCATCGGCGACTACGGCGACACCATCAACGACGTGACCTTTGCTGGTCTGGCCCAGGGGCGCGCCAAGCACCTGAAAGGCCTGGCCGACGCCGGCACCTCCGAACTGGTGGTCGCCTTCGACGCAGGCGATGCCGGCCAGATCAAGCTGGTCGAGGCTTTCTTGGATCGCTCGCGTTTCGACTACCCGTTCAAGGTTGAGTATGTCGATGGCAACGTCGACTACTTCGCCGCCAAGGTGATGAGCAACAAGAAGTCCGGTATCACCGTCGAGGGCGTGCTCAAGCGCAACGTCACCCTCGGCATCAACTCCGAAATCTACGAGGTCATCACGCCGTAACGAGCGACGTGCAGCGACCTGGTGTGCGGTCTACCTGGCCGCACGCTTCTTCTCTTTCCCCAAGGAATCATTCCATGTCCAAGACCACCCACGGCATCACCACCATCACCGTCGGCCAGCAGACCTTCGAACTGAAGCCGACCCTCAAGGCCGTGCGCAACATCGAGGCCCGCTTTGGCGGCATTGGCCCGGCCATTGGCGAACTGAGCCACCTGAAGCCCAGCGCTATCGCTGCCGTGCTGCTGATCGGCTCCGGCCAGGACTTCAAGCCGAAGGACATCGAAGCACTGGAGGAGCAGGTCTTCGAGGCCGGCATCCGCGAGGTGAACCCGCAGGTCGTTACCTATTTGACCAATCTCCTCAACCCAGGCGGAAAATCGAAGGATGAGCTGGACGCCGAAGTTGCACCGGGAAACGAGTAAGCAGGCCAGGCAACGGCAGCTACGTCGATGAGCTGTACGAGCTGGCCACCGGCTGGCTCGGCTGGTCGCCTCGCGATGCCTGGGAGACACCGGTGATCGAAATCCTCATGGCCTGGGAGGCCAAGGTGAAGTTCCTGCGGGCGAGCAACCCATTCGGCAGCGGCGAGCCGGCCAAGCCGGACAAGACCGTTGCCGCCAAGGAACTCCGTATGGGCCTGCGTGTGGCTGCCATGAGCAGGGCCAAGGACTGATCCTTGCTCTTGGTTTGGTCGAGTCTTGAGGATGGTGTTAGATTGCAAAACTTTGCAAGGAGGCTCACATGAAGGTTCTGGTGGTTATGTTACTGGTGCTTATCGTTCTGATACTTGCACCTGGGCTTGCCTGGGTATTTGCTGCTGGGGCAGTCGCTTATAGCGCCATTATTGCCGTAGGCGGGATATTCACCTTCATTTTCATCCTGTCTTATACGCTCTGGCCCTCATTCAAAAAGTGGCAAGCACAAAGAAGCACTGACGCCAAGATCAGGGAGGCCAACAGGATCTTCCGCGAACGAGAAGGCGCAAGGACCAACTCACAAGATGCGCTCAATGCCCCTCTGAATGATGGTTTCGAAACTGATACCGACAGAAAGTCATGCAGTCGGTGTCAGGTGGAGATGTTATCCAGCTCTATCCGATGCCCGTCGTGCGGTCATGCGGTAACACTCTCTAAATCCTAGTTACCTAGAACTAGGCGTCTACAACAAGCCCGCAAAGTTGCGGGCTTTTTTTCGTCTGGAGAAAAGTGAATGGCCGACGGCGACATTCAGAGCATGCTTGTTCGGATTGAGGCCACCACGGCCCAGCTCCGCCAGGAAGTGGCACGCGGTGAGTCTGCGGTAGCCAGCGCCGCTGGCAAGATCGATGGTAGCCTGGGGCGGATCGACAGCGCATTCGACCGGACCGGGAAGAACGCGACGACGCTGCAACAGGCGATCAGCAGCGCATTCACCGGGATTGGCGCGGCCTCTGCCGCTGCGGTGGCCGGCCTGGTGGCGATCACCAGCCGGACGACCGAGTATGCCCAGGAGGTGAAGAACCTCGCGGCCTTGTCGAACACGTCGGTCGATGACTTCCAGCGCCTGGCCGCCGGCGCAAAGACCGTCGGCATCGAGCAGGAAAAGCTGTCCGATATCTACAAGGACATGAACGACCGTGTCGGCGAGTTTCTGGCGCGCGGCGGTGGCGAGATGGCCGATTTCTTCAAGGAGATCGCGCCGCAGGTCGGTGTCACTGCCGAGATGTTCGCCAAGCTCTCCGGTCCCCAGGCGCTGCAGCTGTACTACAGCTCGCTGGAAAAGGCCGGGCTGAGTCAGCAGCAAATGACCACCTACATGGAGGCGGTTGCCGACGAAGCGACGGCGCTGATCCCGCTGCTCAAGGACAATGGACAGGGCTTCCGAGACTTCGGCGAGCAGGCCGAGAAGGCGGGCCGCGTCCTGAGCCAGCTCGAAATCGACCGGCTGGTCGAGGTGCGCCAGTCCATCGTCAACCTGCAGGGCGCTTTCGACGGCGCCTCTCGCCAGTTGGTGTCGGGCATGCTGCCGGGCATGGAGGGGCTGGCCGATCTGTTCGACCGCCTCTCGGGCGGCGGTGCTGCTGAAGCGCTGGGCCAGGCGATTGGCTTTCTTGCCGAGAACGTCAATATTCTGGTCGCGGCGGTCGGCGCCAAAGCCGCCTCCAGTTTCTTGGCCTATTCCCAGCAGGTGGTGGCCAGCACGAAAGCAACGCTAGCTGAGGCCATGGGCGCCAAAGCGGCAGCGGCGGCAAAGCAGGAACAGGCCATCGCCTCTGCATCATTGGCTGCAGCCCTGGCTGGAGAGGCCTCTGCTGCAGTTGCTGCTGCTCGTGCCGATGAAGCGCAAGCAGTGGCTAGGGTTCGGAGCATCCAGTCGGCCCGAGAGCAGATTGCTTACAGTGCTGCGCTTGCGGTGGGTACCAAGGAGGAAGCCCATTACGCCAATGTCTTGGCTGCAACTGAGCTTGAGTTGGCGGCGGCGAAGAAAGCGGCAGCTCAATCCAGCGCTCAGCTGGGGGCCGCCCTGAATGCTGAATCGGCGGCGCTGGTAAAAGACACGGCTGCAACCCAAGCAGCTGCGACAGCCAAAAAAGAGTATGCAGCGGTATCGTCACTGGCAGCGCGTGCCGGCAGCGGCCTCCTTGGGCTGCTGGGCGGGCCAGCGGGTATAGCTTCGTTGGCGCTCGGCGCCGGCATCGCGTTCCTGACGATGCGAGACAGTACTGACAAGACGACCCAGTCGATTCTGGACATGCAGCAACCGCTTGACCAGGTCGCTGAGAAGTTCAAGCAACTGACCCGCGATCAGCAAGCTGCCGAGCAGGTGGCGAAAAGCAAGGAGCAGGCCGAGGCCATTCGTGAGCAGGCGGCAGCCTATGAGGAGTTCCTGAAGCTGCTCCGGCAGCAGTTCGGTTCGGACTTATTTTTGCGGTTGAAGGCCGACATTGATGCGGCCTACGAGTCGGGTGTTCCGCTCGTAGATGTCATCGCAGACCTGCAGACCCGTTTCCGCATCCCTAAGGATGTCTCCGACTCCTGGGTGGAGCAGGCCGGCAAAGTCAGTACGGCTGCCGAAAAGACGGCCTTCCTGACGCAGGTACTCAATACCCTGACTGGTGCGCTCCAGCAGAACACGGTCGCAACCCACGAGAACAACGCCGCCAAGGGCGGCATGTCGGCCACCGAAGAAACCTACCTGCAAGCCCTGCAGAAGCGCAGTGCCGCCCTGGAGGACGGCAACAGCGAGACGAAGAAGGCCACCCGCTGGCTGAGCGAGCAGAAGAACGTCACCGAGGAAGGTCGCAAGGCCATCCTGGCTGAGGCTGAGGCCGCGGATAAGCAGCGTGAGGCCAAGGAGGCAGCAACCAGGGCCGCGCAGGCGGCTTCGAGCGCCGGTAAGCAGGCTGCTACCGAGGCCAAGAACCAGGCCAAGGCGTTGGCCGACCTGCAGGCGCAGGCCGAGATCGCGGTCCGCAGTGCCCAGGGCCTGGCGGCTGCGTATCTGGACGGCACCGACAAGTCGCGCGAGTTCGGCATTCAGCAGAAGGTGGAGGAAGCGCTGCTTAAGGCCGGTGCCGGGGCACGCAAGGAAGTGGAGGCCGCGATCCGTGGCCAGGCAGACGCCGAGGATCGGCTCGCTGTTGCAAAGTCCGCCTACGACTTGGGCAAAGAGACCGAGGACATCCTCGCCCAGGCGACCGCCACTCTACAAGGCACGGCTGCACTGGAGGCGTATAACGTCCAGAAGGCGATGCAGGTCGCCCTGGCCGGGAAGAACGTCGCTGTCGGCAGCCAAGAGTATGAGCAGCTGCTGGCCGCGACCAAGGCCCAACAGGAGGCGGTGAAGATCGCCAAGCAGGCATCGGATGCGGGCAGCATCATGGATCGCCTGTACCCCGAGAAGAAGCTGCTGCGCGAATACACCGAGGCTCAGGCGGCCCTGAACAAGGCCATGGAGCTGGCTCCGGACAAGGCTGCCGAGTACCAGGATGCCCTGCGCCTGTTGGGTCTTGAATACGAGCAAAACAAGAACGCGGCGACCGCCTGGGGTCAGTTCACCGAAGGCGCGCTGGACCGTGTCGATGGCGCCTTCGCGGACGCCTGGAAGAACATTGGTGACGGCTTCGACGGCTTCGCCACCAGCCTGAAGGATGGCTTCAAGCAGCTGCTGGCTGAGCTGGCACACATGGCCATCACCCGCCCGATCGTCATGCAGATCGGTGCGGCGCTGGGTGTTGGCGGACTGTCCGCGCAATCTGGCGGGCTATTCGGCGGCGGCGGTGGCAGCGGTGGCCTGGGCCTGTTTGATATGGCTTCCAAGGCCTACGGCGTGGCCACCTCCGGCTTTGGCAGTGCTGTTTCTGCCGGTTGGAGCGCGGGCGAAGGCTTCCTCGGCGGCATGCAAGGCGCGATCAGCGGCGGCTACAACTACATCAGCAGTGGCCTGAGCGGGTTGTTTGGTGGCGGCGCTGCATCCAGCCTGGCAGCAGGCGCGGGAAGCAATGTCGGCTATGGGCTTGGTCAGAATCTGGTTGGCGGCAGCGTGGGATCGGCCTCGTATGCGGCCAGCAGCGGTTTCATGGGTAGTGGCCTGAGCGGCCTTGGCACGGCAGGTTACGGGATCGGCGGCGCCCTGTATGGCTACCAGCAGTCCGGCCTCAAAGGCGCGGCCACGGGCGGCCTGGGTGCGGCGGCCGGTGCAATGCTTGGCAACATGGTGCTACCTGGTATCGGTGCCATTATCGGCGGTGCGCTGGGCGGCATGCTTGGCGGCTCGCTGTTCGGCGGCGACTGGGTCACCAAGGACACCGGCCTTTCGCTGGCAGTTAAAGATGGCGACTTTCTCGGTAAGCGGTACAAGTACCAGAAGAAAAAGGGCGGGCTGTTCGGCAAGAACAAGAAGCGCACTCGCTACTCCGCGCTTGACCCGGAAATGCAAGCGGCCCTGGACGCGACCTATGACGCCACCGAGGGCTCGGTCCTTGATCTGTTCGACCGTCTCAATGTCGAGCTGAATGATGGCGTGCTCGATGGTTTGAATATCGGCGCGCAGAAGATCAGCACGAAGGACAAAACAGCCGAGGAGATCCAGGCCGAAATCGCCAAGTGGTTCGGCGGTGTGGCCGACTCGATGGTTTCTGCTGTCGATGCTGCTACAGCAGCTGGCCTTGGCGGCTACAACTTCGAAGGCCTCACCGCGTTCGTGCAGAACCTGGAGGGCGTCAACGAGGTTGTCCGCTATCTGAATGTCGGCATGTACGACGTGTCGGTCGCGGGCGGCAAGCTGGCTGAGCAGCTGTCGGCGATTGCGGGCGGGCTGGATGTGTTGCAGAGCAATGCTGCGACCTATTACGGCGCGTTCATCAGCGAGTCGGAGCGCATGGACGATACGCTCGATGCCGTCACCCGGGCGTTTGTGGCAGCGAACCAGACGCTTCCAGAAACCCGTACCGGCTTCCGCGACATGGTCGAGTCGATCGATACGACAACGCAGGCCGGCATGCAGATGTTTTCAACGCTCATGGCGTTGTCGGGCCAAGCCTCTACGTACTACGACATTCTGGAACAGCGTGCGAGCAACGGCGTGAATGCAGCATTCGCGGCTCTGCAGCGGTCCATCGCGGCGCAGCAGAAGGCGATCAGCAAGTCGCTGGCGGACGCCAACAGCCGCATCAGCGACCTGACTGGTATCAGCAACGCCCTGGGCAGTGCACTGAAGCAGTTGCGCGGTACCGGTGACGATGCCGTGCGCATGCTCCGCAGCCAGGCCCAGGCCACGCTGCAGTCGGCGCTGGCGATCGCCAAGGCAGGCGGCAGCTTGTCCGGGTTTGCCGGGCTGACGGATGCCCTGGACGTGCTGGGCTCCAACAATACCGACCTGTACGGGTCGCTGGAGGAGTTCAACCGGGACCAGGGCCGCACTGCGAACGCCGTCGCGGAGCTGAACAAGCTGAACGGCAAGCAGCTGTCTGCCGCTGAGAAAAGCGCTCTGGCAATGCAAGCCCAGCTGGATGCACTGGACGCCCAGCTCGAGTTCGCTCAGGCCCAGGTGGATGCGCTCAACGGTATCGACAACTCGGTGAAGTCGGTTGCCGATGCAGTCAAGGAAATGAACGCGGCAGTTGTCGCGGCCATCGCCTCAATCAGCGGCAAGTCAACACCTCAAAATGCTGGAGTACTGATCGACAGTATTTACAAGGATCAGCTCGGTCGGGACGCAGACGCAGAGGGCAAGCAGTACTGGGTAGATCAGTTGGCCAGTGGCGCGCTGAACAATCAGAACATCGTCGGGGCCATCACGAACGCTGCGGCAATCGAAGCTGCCTATAAAGCAGCAGGCATCGCAATGAATGAGGGCGCCAGCTACTGGGCTGGCCAGCTCGACTCCGGTGCGCTGACTGCTGCACAGCTCCAGGAGGCTGTCCGCAACGCTGCCATCGCCAACGGCTCAATCCCGGCCTATGCGTCCGGCGGTTTGATCACTGGCCCCGGCACAGGCACGAGCGACAGCATCATCGCCAGGCTCTCGAACGGCGAATACGTCATGAGTGCCGATGCGGTGCGCATGTTCGGTACCGGCCTGCTCGATCAGATGAACGCCGGGCGCCTGCCGGCGTTCGCCCAGGGCGGTCCGGTGCTGGACATCCCAAGCCCGAACCAGGTCTTCGGATCGAGTCGAGCGGACGTGATAAGCGGAGGCAGTGACAACGGAGCGCTACTGGCCAAGTTCGAGCAGCTGCTCGAAGCAAACAAGTCGCAACGCTTCCAGATCGCTAAGTACGCCCAGCAGGTCGCTCAGCTGCTTCAGAAGTGGGATGTCGAAGGTGCGCCAAAAGAAAGGGATTACGCATGAGAGTGATCAACCCGATTGTGATCGGCGAAGCCCAGTTGGTCAGCAGCAATGTGCCGGAAACGGATTATCCGGCCTGGGCTGCAGCGACGGCCTACACCAAGGGGCAGCGGGTGATTCTTGCCCATGTCGTCTACGAGGCGCTGGTCGACGTGCCAGCTGGCGTAAAACCGGGTGAGGAGGTGGTCACCGCCGAGGCCCCAGCCAAGTGGCTTGAGGTTGGAGCCACAAACCGCTGGCGAATGTTCGACGACAAGCTGGAGTCGCTCACCACCAATCCAGGCACGATCAGTGTCACGGTCAAGCCTGGCGCGGTGGTGAACTCGGTCGCGATGTTCAACGTGTCCGGCAAGTCGGTCACGGTGAAGATGGTCGATGCCCTGGAAGGGGAGGTGTACAGCGAGACGGTCACGCTGGTCGATGCCGGGGTGACCAACTGGTACGACTACTTCTTCGAGCCGGTCGGCGTGAAAACCGACCTGGTGCTGCTCAAACTGCCGGCCTACGGATCGGCCAATCTGGTCATCACCGTCGATGCAGGGGCCGGGCAGGCGGCGGTCGGCCATGTCGTCGTAGGCAGCCGGCAGCAGATCGGCACCGCACTATACGGCACGTCCGTCGGCATCAATGACTACAGCCGCAAATCGACGGACGACTTCGGCAACACCGTTGTTGTGCAGCGCTCGTACTCCAACCGCGCCGAATTCGACGTGTCCGTGGACACCTCGGCGGTGACCAGGATACGTCGGCTGCTGGCCGAGCTGCGGGCCACGCCCGTGGTCTGGATCGGCGAAGAAACCTATGAAGCCACCATTTTGTTCGGCTACTACCGAGATTTCAGCATCGTCTTCTCGGGGCCGAGCGTTTCCGATTGTTCAATTACCGTGGAGGCGATCATCTGATGGCTACCCCTGTTATCAAAGCTTTGCCTGCCGCCCCTACGCGCTCTGACGGCGCCGACGACTTCGCCGCGAAGGCGGACACGTTTGTTGCGGCACTGCCGCCTCTCGTCGTGCAGATCAACAGCACTTCCGAATGGATCGGCGGACAGGTCGCGGCGGCCGAGGGCTACAAGACTGCCGCTGCGGGCTCCGCATCTGCTGCTGCCGACTCCGCCAGCGCAGCCAACGCCTCGAAGAATGCCGCCGCGCAATCGGCCATCGATGCCACCGCCAACGGCGCGGCACAGGTCGACCTGGCTGCGGCGCAGGTGGGGCTTGCGGTTGATGCAAAGAACCAGGCGCAAATTGCGGCCGCTGCTGCAGGGGCTGCTGCGGGCCTCCCCTCGCTAGTAGGTAAAGGCCGCAAGGTTCTGCGCGTCAGGCAGGACGTGACCGGCGTCGAGTGGTCTGGTGTGCATGAAATCGGGGATCTACTACAAACCGCCAGAAATCCCGGCTCGCTCTATCTACAGGCAGGCGGGATCTATCTGCAGAGCGCATACCCTGAACTTTTCGCATTGATTGGCCTTATCGGAAGTGACCCCTTCGTGTCGTGGAGTGCACCTACTAACGCCGCGCAATCCCTCCGCGATGTTGACTATGGACTCAACAATGTTTGGGTCGCAATTGGCACCAGCGGCCGCGTAACTCGTAGCACAGACGACGGTGAGACATTCACCACACAAACTCCAATAACCGGCACGCCCCATCTAACCGCGATTGCTACAGATCGAAATGGGGTTTGGATTCTGGTCGGTGAATCAGGAGCGGTTTACCGCAGTACCGACAATGGGGCTACTTGGGTCAAATTGACACTACCGGGCGTCACAACTGAAAAGATGAACGGCATCGCCTGTGATAAAAACGGGGTATGGTTGATCGCCGGCGACTCGAAGGTTTACCGCAGTACCGACAACGGGGCTACCTGGGTCGCCCTAACTGGATTGCCACAAACTGGGCCGTATCTAGCCCTGGGCACCGACGAAAGCAATACTTTTATGCTTTCCCGTGATAACAACAGCGCTAACTTGATGCGCAGCGTGGATCGCGGTGCGACGTTCGTAATGGCCGGCAGCCTCTCAACATATCGAGCTGCTGGGTATGCTTATGACAAAGTTAAAGATATTTGGTACGCAGCTGCTAAGGAAGATGGTATTTACCAGAGCCGTAATGGCGGCGTGAGTTGGCAGAAAACCAACGTCAATAAAGCCAATGGCGGGAATATACCTGCACTTGCATACGATGTGGCGGTTGTAGACGGTGCGGTACTTCGCGTCGGCGCTGATGTAACGACGTCAGCGGCTTCGGTGTTTCTCAGCAATAATGACGGATTCGATTACTCTGCCATAACCTCGCCAATTGGCTTTAGTATTCGCGCTATTGCGGCTAAACCTGACGGTACGGCAGTAATGGTGGCGGAAACAACGGGTGTATCGTTGGCGAAGAGTATTAAATCGTACAATTACGATAAAAATACTCAATTCAAGTTGCCTAACCCTGCGCCGATTGCAGGACTGCAAGCATATATCAAAGCAAAAGAAGGTTGATCGCATGATCGTTTTATATTGCTGGGGCGCGGATGGTTATTTGATTGGCGCTGTCGAGGTCGATGAGAGCGGCGAACTCCCGCCGCGCAGCACCCCGACCGCGCCTCCTGAGCTGACCGGCTCAGAAGTCGCCCGCTGGACCGGTCAAGGCTGGGAGAAGCTGGCCGAGGCGCCATCTCCTGAGCCGACCCCCGGGCCAGACTGGCCCGCCCTGATTGCTGCGCGCCGCTTCCAGGCAGAAACCGGTGGCGCTGTCGTCGAGGGCCTGACGGTCAACACCGAGCGCGATAGCCAGTCTCTGATGACTGGAGCCGCGTTCGCCGCGTCGCTCGATCCCGAGTACCGGATCAAGTGGAAGACGGCGTCCGGCTTTGTCGAGCTGACGGGCGCCCAGGTCATTGCGCTGGCGTCGGCTGTGCGCGCCCACGTGCAGGCCTGCTTCAACCGCGAGGCCGAACTGCAGGAAGCCGTAGCTGACGGGTCGATCACCGCCGAAATGCTGGAGCAAGGGTGGCCGTAATAGCCTCGATCTGACGCAACCATCCCCGGCCGCCTTGAGCGGTTTTGTCACCTGCCCCCTGAAAAAACGAAGCCCCGGCGAACTGTGATCACCAGGGCTTCTACTTTCTCTGATGGGGACAAAAGAGAACGCTGCGCAGATGATAGCAGTCGAGCGCCAAAAAGCAAAACCCCGGTGGTTCGCAATCACCGGGGTTTCTATTTTCTCCAGCGCCCTTGTTTTCGCATGGAGAACGTGGGGCGAATCCTAGCTGAAACAAGGTCGAGGATCTATTCAGGCGACCATAGTGTTAGGCGATGGGTGCGGCTGGATCCTAGTGCTATATTGACCGCCGCCCTGGACGGCGCCCTCGCTCAAGGAATGGGAATGTCTCGACTTATCGTGTTCGCACTCGCAGCGCTTCTAATAGCAGGTTGCTTCATCACCTGGTCGCTAGCCCCCTCATTGGTCGCCCCAGGATGGCGCCCCCTTTAAATTCATATCTCAACCGCCCAAAACCCCGCCATGTCGCGGGTTTTTTTTCGCCTGGAGAAACCCATGCTGCAACAAATCCGCGCCTCGGCAATTGCCCCGGCGCTCAAACTGCTGCCCGCGAAAATGTCGGGCCGGCGCGCTGAACAGATGCTGCTGAGCGTCGGGCTACAGGAAAGTCGACTGATCCATCGCCGGCAGATCGGCGGCCCGGCCCGAGGCCTCTGGCAGTTCGAAAAGGGCGGCGGTGTCTGTGGCGTGCTTGAGCATCCCGCCACCCAGACCCTGGCGCGCTCCGTATGCCAGGCCCGAGGCGTCCCGGCGACAGACACCGCCGTCTATACCGCGCTGGAGCACGACGATGTGCTTGCTGCCGCGTTCGCCCGGCTGCTGCTGTGGACCGATCCAGCACCACTGCCTGCGGTGGGCGAGATCCAGCAGGCCTGGGCCTTGTACCTGCGCACTTGGCGCCCTGGCAAGCCGCACCGGCAGACCTGGGACGCTCTGTATGCCCAGACAATGGAGGAGGTGGCATGAAGAAAGCCATTCTGCTGACCGTCGTGATCCTGCTCCAGGGCTGCGCTGTCCAGGCCCTGAGCTACGCCGCCAACGCCTACTGCGCGACTCCAGTGGATGTGCGCGCCGCCAACCGCATCCTGGTCAACGCCTCGATCGCGCCGAATCGTGTCGAAGTCACCTGCGGCGGTGCGCCATGACTGGCCGCTTCCTCGACCCGCTGCTGCTGCGGGCATACGACAAGGGGGAGTGGGTGCTGATCAACGATTTCCGGTACCAGGCGCTCGACGGCACGGTCTACACGGCGCCGCGGTACTTCATCACCGACCTGGCTTCGGTGCCTTGGGTCGTAAAGCCGCTTTTCCGTGACATCGAGGACCGCGAGGCCGGGGTCATCCATGACTGGCTTTATTGCCAGAACCGCCTGCCGCGCGCCGTGTGCGATGCGCTGTTCTACGAGATGCTGCTCGCCCTGGGCGCAGACAAGCGACGGGCTGGCTTGATGTACGCCGGTCTGCGGGTCGGCGGTGGGTCGCGCTATGCGGCGTGCAAGGGTGGGGTGAAGGATGAGGATATGGCTTGGGCGCTGATGGGGGAGGGGGCGTTGCAAAAGCGTATGACCGAGTCCGGATAGTGCGGCTGGCCTGTGAGGCGGCCTATACTGCCTTGACCAAACGACAGGGGCAGGGCATGAAGACCTTGGCAGGAATCGTCGAGGCGGGAGAGCCGCTGGTTCAGCAGGCCATTGATGCAATGAGGCGCTACTACGAGGCCAAAGACCTTAAGGAACCCCCAGAGGTGGTCGAGCGCCTTCGGCGGGAGGCTGAGTCGCTGATGCAGGCGTTGCAGCAGTATCAGCAGCGAGCGCTGGGCGGGGTTGCTGCGACTCTTCATTGAGTGGATTGTCTTGGGACGGCAGAACGTCGGAGGTGGGAGCGGAGCTCTACGTCTCGGCAGGACCATTGAAGTCAGGGAATGCCCTTAGTTCGTTCGTAATGAGGGCTAGTTCTCATGTTTTTATGATGTCTACTTGCCATTTTGTATCATTGAAGGTACAGTGTTCTCGACTATCTCCAATAGTCGATGTTGACACGAAAACCCCCGTACCTTGACGAAGGTACGGGGTTTTTTTTGCCTGCTAAAACGTGATTATCTGACTTGCTAGCTCATGTGGCTGAACTAGCGGAAATAAAAAACCCGCCTTTTTAGGGGCGGGTTTTTATCGTTAGCAGGCCCGAGGGCCTGCCGCAGATACAACCATTAAGCTTATTAGGCTACGTGGTTGCTGGTGATCACACCGTTAGCGAAGCTGACATCGTCCAGCGAGGTAATGCCAGCCAGCTGGATAACAGCAACGTTGTTAGCCGAGCCGCCAGCAGCGTTACCAACAGCGTTGGACTCGATAACAGCGCTTACTTCTTTGGTGGTTGCGTCCTGGATGAAGAACACTTCCTTGACGCCAACGTTGGTGCCGACGTAGTTGCCGTCAGTATTTACAGTGACGTTTTTGGTCAGGCTGAAGCCTTCACCGATGTACAGAGCATCACCTTTGTTGAAGTTGGTGATCTTGAAGTCGTCGGTACCTTTGACGCCGTCTTTGAAGAAGAACAGGTCAGCTTTGTCCTTGCCGAGAAGGTCAGCGTCAATGTCAGCAGTCAGGTCTTGAACGAAAGCAGGCAATGCATGTTCGGCGTCGTCTGTTGCTTTAGCAATTGCTTCGTGAGCGTCGATCTGCTTCTGAGCTTCAGAAACCAGTGCGTCAGCTTTCTGAGCGTCAGCCAGCAATTTCGCAGCCTCAGCAGCAGCCTTCGAGTCTGCAGCGTAGGTGTTGCCCAAAGCTTTTTCAGTCAGAGCAGCTTCAGCGTCGCCAACAGCTTTGGTGGAAGCAGCTTTAGCAGCGTCAGCAACGGCTACAGTCTTCAGCGAAGCGTAGGTTTCTTTGAATACGCCGGTATTGAATGCTTTATCGATAGCTGCCAGCTGAGTTGCGTTGGCACCTTTGATGGCAGCATACAGGGCATCAGCATCAGCAATCGCGGAGCCGCCTGCGTCTTCGTATGCTTTAGAAGCATCGCTGAACGCAGTGCCGTTAGCAGGAACAGCGCCGATGACACCCTGCAGAGCGCCAGTTACATTGGCGGTCTGCTCAGTGGTAACAGCAGGAACTTTAGCATCGGCAGCTACAGCGGCGTTGAAAGCGTTGATTTTAGCGACGGCTTCTGGATCTTTATTAACCAGGTCAGCGCGCGCATCGACCAGCGCCTTGGCAGCAACGTCCGAAGCGGTCTTCAGAGCGTCAGTGGTGCTGCCCGAAATGTCGGTGCGCAGAGCTTGGGCGTTGGTCAGAGCAACTTTTGCTTCGGTGTAGGTAACAGTCTTGTCGCCATTGGCATCGATATTGGTCAGGGTGGCGCCGTACTCTTTGTTCAGCTCAACGACTTTGTCGTTGGTAGCGGACAGCGAGGTGACTTTGACAGCCTCGTCAGCCTTTTCATTTGCTTCAGCAATAGCGAGAGCTTTGATGGACGCCAGACCAGCTGGGAGAGCAACACCGGACAGACCGCCATTTTCCAGCAGGCTCAGGGCGTTGGTCACAGAAACAGCGGTGCCGTCAACACCGGCGATGATCTTAGCTGCGTCAGCTTGGACGTAGTTGTCGCCAGCAGTGGAAGTGTAAACTTCACCAACCAGAACCTTGTTAGCGATGACTTTGGCGTCGGCAGCCGAAGCGCCGTTCACGAAAGCTACCAGCAGTTGATCAGCGTTTACGGAAGCGCCGCCGCCAGTGGTCCAGTATTCCAGGCCAACAGAGTCAGCTGGGCGGCCGAACAGTTGCAGGTAGATTTTGGAAACGGTTTCTTCACGGTTCAGGCCAGCGTAGGCGTTCTGGTACTCAGGCTGCTCGTTAGTGAAGTTCGAGCGCAGGTTTTCCAGAGTCATTTTAGCCGGCGAAGCATTCAGTTCGTTCAGCCAGTAGTCCATGCCAGCTTTGTCGGCAGCGCGGCCCAGGTAAGCAACGTACAGCTGTTGAACTTGTGCAGAAGTAATAGCCATTACGGTTTCATCTCCAATATGAGTCGATATTCCAATTCAGGCATCCACCTTGGATAGAAGGTCACGTGACCTCCTGCCTGATTGCCCCACCTCCCCCCAAAGGCAGAGATGGCGATTTTCTAGGCAACCTTAGTCGCCGACAGTTCCGTCGCGATGTGTTCTAGGTCACGTGTAACCTTAACCAAGCACACAGCAGACAGTTGCTCGCGGATCATACATGGCCATATGGTTGCAAAACAATAGGCAAACGCCACCTGTGTGAGCCGCTCCCCCTTTTATCGTCCGGCAGCGACCAAACTAAAGGGCGGGCATCAGAAAAACTAAGCTTGCTCTAAGGTAGGCAGGGGTTTGCTGGTTGCAGGCGCTCGCGGGCCGGTGTAGAGCGGGCGGTAGAGTAGGCAAGTTCATCCGGGCCGACACTACCGCAGTGAGCCGACTGCTGTGGGAGCAGACAGGTGGCTACTAATGCACAGCTGGCGGCTCGATCTTGGGCGAGGAGTTGGGGTTGCGACTATTTTCGGGGGCGGGCCTGTCCGGCTACCAAGGAGGTATAAAAATCTCTGGAGGAGGTATGGTTGGCGGGCTTGAGGCTGGCGACCAGGGGGGCGGCAGGTCTGGCGGAAAGTGCTGGTGCGGCGAAATGCTGCAGGTGCAGAAAGGCTTGGTGGTGAACGCGTGCTCTTGTGGGGGGAGGGATCTGTGAGCGGAGCGCCGACAGTGAGTCGGATATGAGAAGGAACTGAGGCGGCAGCGTCCGTCTGCCACTAACCTCACCTCAAAAAGAAGAAAATTGAGTCGAAAATCCGCTTTAAGAACTCTGGCGGCTACTCTTTTGGCCTGTCGCTTAGGGTTCCAGCGCTCTGCGCTTGAATTGCTCTCGATGCTCTTCTGTCATGCCTGCTTCAAGCGCGTCAAGGAAGTCCGCATACCATTGCATCATCCTCCGGCGTTGGCGCAGGTATGCCGCCTTGTTGTAGACACCGGAAACCCCCGCCTCCTTGTGGGCTAATTGCGCCTCGACGAAATCCTTGGGCCATTCATGCTCACGAAGCAGGGTGCTCGCGGTGTGGCGCGTACCGTGCCCCACAAGCCTTCCTTTATAGCCAGCACTGGCGAACACCTTGCCAATGGTGTTCTCGCTGATAACCGGCGTTGATGAACCGATCCCTGGGAACAGCCATTTGCTCCTGCCGGTCAGCTCGTTAAGCTCCCTCAATGCGGCGATCAGTTGCGTGCACAGTGGCACGACATGGTCGCGCCTCATCTTCATCTTCTCTCCCGATATCGACCACAGGCCTGCCTCAAGATCGATATCCGCCCATTCCGCATATCTCACCATTCCCGGCCGGCTCGCTGTCCACAGCGTCATCCAGGCCGCAGTGCGCGCGATCAGCCTGCTGGTCGACCTGCGCATAGCGCGCATGAACTCTGGCAGCTCGGGCTCAAGCAGGTGAGGGTACTGCTGGGTCGCAGGCGCTGGAGCGGCGACTACCAGTAGTTCGCTGGCTGGGTTGTTCTCGGTTAGGCCGCTGGCGATCGCGAAGCTGAAAATCTTGTTCAGCCAGCCACGGGCTTTCTTCGCTACATTGTGGGCGTCGCGCTTCTCGAAGGATTGCTGCAGGGTGGCGCAGTCGCGCCTGGTGATCTCGTCCAGCTGTTTGTCGCCGAGGGCTGGCAGGATGTCCTTATCCAGGTAGGTTCGGACTTTGCCAAGGGTGCCTTCGGCCAATCCCTCCTTTGACTTCTTGTCGTACCAAGATTCGGCTGCAGCACGGAAGGTGGTATGGAGGGATTTGGCTGCGTGCTCAACGTCGCTGACCTTCTTCTCGACGGGGTCGACGCCCTGGTCGATCAGGGTAATGGCCTGGCCAGCCTTCTCTCGGGCCTTCTTTGCCGACACTTCGGGGTATCCGCCCAGGCCCATGAACGACCACTTGCCGTTAGCCTTTTTGTAGCGGAGCTCCCAGCGCTTCCGGCCATTGGGTGAGACGACAAAGTAGATTCGGTCGACGCCGTAGGTTTCGCGGTACTCCTTGGCCTCTGGCTCCAGGGACGCGAGCACTGTGTCGGCCAGCGGCCGGCGCTTGATGTCTGTGCGTTTCATGGCTTCTGTGTATGGGAAAGTTCGAGAATAAATCGACCATACACCTGGCCATACACGGCTTCAAGATTCATGGTGTTTTATGGCGCACCATGAAGAAACAAAAAAACCGCCTAAATAGGCGGTTTTATTGAGTTTCCTGGCCATGCTGCTGCATGAG
Source organism: Pseudomonas sp. HTZ2 (assembly GCF_033173945.1). Classification (NCBI taxonomy): domain Bacteria; kingdom Pseudomonadati; phylum Pseudomonadota; class Gammaproteobacteria; order Pseudomonadales; family Pseudomonadaceae; genus Pseudomonas; species Pseudomonas sp. HTZ2. Next base: position 673,782 of record NZ_CP137332.1, read on the forward strand.
GAAACATGCGGTTGGTGCCCCGAGGGAGACTCGAACTCCCACTCCTTTCGAAAACGGATTTTGAATCCGCCGCGTCTACCAATTCCGCCATCAGGGCTTGTGGGGGCGCAGTATAGAGAGCCGCCGTGGGTCGGTCAATCGGGTTTCATGGTCAATTTTCGTTCGTTGGGCTAAACTTTCCGACCCTGTCGAACCGAACACCATCATGCGCGTCGCCGATTTTTCCTTCGAACTCCCCGATTCCCTGATCGCCCGTCATCCCCTGGCCGAGCGCCATGGCAGCCGTCTGCTGGTCCTAGATGGGCCGAGCGGGGAGCTGGCGCACCGGCAATTCACCGACTTGCTGGAATACCTGCGCCCCGGCGACCTGATGATCTTCAACAATACCCGGGTCATCCCGGCGCGGTTGTTCGGCCAGAAGGCCTCCGGTGGCAAGCTGGAAGTGCTGGTCGAGCGCGTGCTGGACAGCTACCGGGTGCTGGCCCATGTGCGTGCCAGCAAGGCGCCCAAGCCGGGCACGCAAATCCTCATCGATGGCGGTGGCCAGGCCGAGATGGTGGCGCGCCACGAGACGCTGTTCGAGCTGCGCTTCACCGAGGAGGTGCTGCCGCTGCTGGACCGTGTCGGGCACATGCCGTTGCCGCCATACATCGATCGTCCGGACGAAGGTGCCGACCGCGAGCGCTACCAGACGGTCTATGCCGAGCGTGCGGGCGCCGTGGCGGCGCCGACCGCAGGCCTGCATTTCGATGAGGCCCTGCTGGAAAGGATCGCCGCCAAGGGCGTGGAACGTGCCTTCGTCACCTTGCATGTGGGCGCCGGTACCTTCCAGCCGGTGCGCGTGGACAAGATCGAAGACCACCACATGCACAAGGAGTGGCTGGAGGTCAGCCAGGAGGTGGTGGACGCTGTCCAGGCCTGTCGCGCCCGAGGTGGCCGGGTAATTGCCGTGGGTACCACCAGCGTGCGCTCGCTGGAGAGCGCCGCCCGTGATGGCCAGTTGAAAGCTTTCAGCGGCGACACCGATATCTTCATCTACCCGGGTCGGCCGTTCCATGTGGTCGATGCCTTGGTCACCAACTTCCACCTGCCGGAGTCCACGCTGCTGATGCTGGTCTCGGCCTTCGCCGGCTACCCCGAGACCATGGCTGCCTACGCGGCGGCGGTCGAACAGGGGTACCGCTTCTTCAGTTACGGTGATGCCATGTTCATCACCCGCAATCCGGCGCCACGCGGCCCCGAGGATCAAGCATGAGTCGCACCTGTCGAATGTCGTTCGAACTGCTGGCCACCGACGGCAAGGCCCGTCGCGGCCGTCTGACTTTCCCCCGTGGCACGGTAGAGACTCCGGCGTTCATGCCGGTGGGTACCTATGGCACGGTCAAGGGCATGCTGCCACGCGACATCGAAGCGATCGGCGCCGAAATCATCCTGGGCAACACCTTCCACCTGTGGCTACGTCCAGGCACCGAGGTGATCAAGAAGCACGGCAGCCTGCACAATTTCATGCAGTGGAAAGGCCCGATTCTCACCGACTCCGGTGGTTTCCAGGTGTTCAGCCTCGGCGCCATGCGCAAAATCAAAGAAGAGGGCGTAACCTTCGCCTCGCCGGTTGATGGCTCCAAGGTGTTCATGGGCCCCGAGGAGTCCATGCAGGTCCAGCGTGACCTGGGCTCGGACATCGTGATGATCTTCGACGAATGCACGCCATACCCGGCCGAGCACGACGTGGCGCGCACCTCCATGGAGCTGTCGCTGCGCTGGGCCCAGCGCTCGAAGAATGCTCACGCCGACAACACAGCGGCGCTGTTCGGTATCGTTCAGGGCGGTATGTATCAAGACCTGCGCATGCGCTCGCTCGAAGCGCTCGAAAACATCGGTTTTGACGGCCTGGCCATTGGCGGTCTGTCGGTGGGCGAGCCCAAGCACGAGATGATCAAGGTGCTGGACTACCTGCCAGGCCAGATGCCGGCTGACAAACCTCGTTACCTTATGGGGGTAGGCAAGCCGGAGGATCTTGTAGAGGGTGTGCGCCGCGGCGTCGACATGTTCGACTGCGTGATGCCGACGCGCAATGCGCGCAACGGTCATCTGTTCGTCGATACCGGGGTGATCAAGATCCGTAACGCGTTCCATCGTCATGATGATTCGCCGCTCGATCCGACCTGTGATTGCTACACCTGCACCAACTTCTCGCGCGCGTATCTTCATCATCTGGATAAATGCGGCGAAATGTTGAGCAGCATGCTGAATACCATCCACAACTTGCGCCATTACCAGCGCTTGATGGCCGGTTTACGCGAGGCTATTCAACAAGGTAAATTGGCCGCCTTTGTCGACGCCTTCTATGCCAAGCGCGGGCTGCCTGTGCCGCCTTTGGACTGACTATTCGCATCCATTATTAGAAAATATCCATTAGGAGTGCCCAATGAGCTTCTTGATTCCCGCCGCCTACGCGGACGCAGCAGCCCCTGCCGCCGGCCCTGCCGGTACCGGTTTTGAATGGATCTTCCTGGTCGGTTTCCTGGTCATCTTCTATCTGATGATCTGGCGCCCACAGGCCAAGCGTGCCAAGGAGCAGAAGAACCTGCTGAGCAACTTGCAAAAAGGTGACGAAGTTGTCACCAACGGCGGTATCGCCGGCAAGATCGTCAAAGTCTCCGATGACTTCGTGGTACTGGAAGTGTCCGACAACGTCGAGCTGAAGTTCCAGAAGGGCGCCGTTGCCGCGACCCTGCCAAAAGGTACGCTCAAGGCTATCTGAGTTACCGGTTATCTTTTCCAGTCGGGGCGCGCAACGCGCCCCGCGTCTTGAACGGGCGGCGTGATGCTGAACAAATACCCTCTGTGGAAATACCTGCTGATCCTGGTGGTACTGGCGATCGGCTTTATTTATTCCGCTCCCAACCTCTACCCGGATGACCCGGCGGTGCAGATCAGCGGTGCGAGCTCCGCGCTGCATGTGAGCCAGGCCGATTTGGATCGCGCCACCAAGGCGCTGACCGATGCCGGTATCGCCGTCAAGGGCGGCAGCCTGGGTGAGAAGGGCAGTGCGCTGGTGCGCCTGACCAACCAGGAAGACCAGCTCCCAGCCAAGGATGTGGTACGCAAGGCACTGGGCGATGATTACGTCGTGGCCCTGAACCTGGCCCAGACCACCCCGCAATGGCTGCGCAACCTCGGCGCCAGCCCGATGAAACTGGGCCTGGACCTGTCCGGTGGTGTGCACTTCCTGCTGGAAGTGGACATGGACAAGGCCATGAGCGCCCGTATGAAAGTCTACGAAGGCGAGGTCAAGACCTTGCTGCGCAAAGAGCGCATCCGCTATCGCAGCCTGCCCCAGCAGGACGGCGCGATCATGCTGGGCTTTGCCGACGATGCCACCCGCGAACAGGCTCGCAGCCTGGTCCGCAAGAATTTCAATGACTTCGACCTGACCACCACCGAGCGCAACGAGCTCGCCGTGCTGCGTCTGGCGCTGACCCCGGCCAAAGTCGCCGAGATCCGCGAATACTCGATCAAGCAGAACCTGACCACCGTCCGTAACCGGGTCAACGAGCTGGGCGTCGCCGAGCCGCTGGTTCAGCGTCAGGGTGCCAACCGTATCGTGGTCGAGCTGCCAGGCGTGCAGGACACCGCCGAGGCCAAGCGTATCCTGGGCAAGACCGCCAACCTGGAGTTTCGCTTCGGCGCCGAGCCGGGCGCGTCCAAGGCTACCACCGAGGTCTTCGAGTTCCGCGAAGGTGGCCGTTCCGCTGCAGTCGAGCGTGGCCTGATCATCACAGGCGACCAGGTGACCGACGCCCAGGCCAGCTTCGATGAGCATGGCCGTCCGCAGGTGAACATCCGTCTCGATGGTCACGGCGGCGAGCTGATGAGCCGCGCTACCCGTACCAACGTCGGGCGCAGCATGGCGGTGATCTTCATCGAGCAGAAGCCGATGACCCGCTACGAGAAGCAGATGGTCAACGGTGTCGAGAAAGACGTCGCGGTCCAGACCTTCAAGGAAGAGAAGAAGATCATCAGCCTGGCGACCATCCAGTCGCCGCTGGGCAGCCAGTTCCGTATCACCGGCCTGAACGGCCAGGGCGAATCGTCCGAGCTGGCCCTGCTGCTGCGCGCTGGTGGCCTGGCGGCGCCGATGTACTTTGCCGAAGAGCGCACCATCGGCCCGAGCCTGGGTGCCGACAACATCACCAAGGGTATCGATGCGTCCCTGTGGGGCATGCTGTTCGTCTCGCTGTTCATCATCGCCATCTACCGTGCCTTCGGCGTGCTGGCGACCATCGCCCTGGCGGGCAACATGGTATTGCTGTTGGCGCTGATGTCGCTGCTGGGCGCTACCCTGACCCTGCCGGGTATCGCCGGTATCGTACTGACCATGGGTATGGCGGTGGACGCCAACGTGCTGATCTTCTCGCGTATCCGTGAAGAGATCGCGGCGGGCATGTCGGTTCAGCGCGCCATTCACGAAGGCTTCAACCGTGCCTACTCGGCGATCGTCGATGCCAACCTGACCACGCTGCTGGTCGGCGGCATCCTGTTCGCCATGGGTACCGGTCCGGTCAAAGGCTTCGCCGTCACCATGTCCCTCGGGATTTTCACCTCGATGTTCACCGCCGTCATGATGACCCGTGCACTGGTCAACCTGACTTGTGGCGGGCGTGACATCAAGAAGCTGTGGGTTTGAGGGAGCTGACATGAAAACCATCAACTTCATGGGCGTACGCAACGTCGCGTTCGCCATCACTGCGCTCCTGACTGTCCTGGCGTTGTTCAGCTGGTGGCAAAAGGGCCTGAACTTCGGCCTGGATTTCACCGGCGGTACGCTGATCGAGCTGACCTATGAGCGTCCTGCGGACCTCAAGGCGGTCCGTGCCGAGCTGGTCGACTCCGGCTTCCACGAGGCTGTCGTGCAGAGCTTCGGCGCCACCACCGACCTGCTGGTGCGTATGCCTGGTGACGACCCGCAATTGGGTAATAAGGTGGCCGAAGCCCTGCAGAAGGCAGGTGGCGACAACCCGGCAACCGTCAAGCGTGTCGAGTTCGTCGGCCCTCAGGTGGGCGAGGAGCTGCGTGACCAGGGTGGCCTGGGTATGCTCCTGGCGCTGGGGGGCATCCTGGTCTACCTGGCATTCCGCTTCCAGTGGAAGTTCGCCGTTGGTGCAATCGTCTCGCTGATCCACGACGTGGTGGTGACGCTGGGTATCCTGTCGTTCTTCCAGATCACCTTCGACCTGACGGTGCTGGCGGCGGTCCTGGCGATCATTGGTTACTCGCTCAACGACACCATCGTCGTCTTCGACCGGGTACGTGAAAACTTCCGCGTCATGCGCAAGGCCTCGCTGATCGAGAACATCAACGTTTCGACCACCCAGACCCTGCTGCGTACCATCGCCACCTCGGTGTCGACCTTGCTGGCTATCGCTGCGCTGCTGTTCTTCGGTGGTGACAACCTGTTCGGCTTCTCCCTGGCGCTGTTCATCGGTGTCATGGCGGGTACCTACTCGTCGATCTACATCGCCAACGTGGTGCTGATCTGGCTGAATCTGAGCAGTGAAGACCTGATTCCGCCCGCCAAGACTGACGGTGTGGACGACCGTCCGTAAGGTTGTTTCCTACGCCATTTGGCGTAAAGAGAGGCGCGAGTATTGAACTCGCGCCTTTTTTTTTGCTCCAAGACTGGGAGAAGGCGGGCGCGAGCCCGCAGGTGCGATCAGGAGGTTCACGTGAATAAATCAATGCTGGTGGGTGCGGTTCTGGGTGCTGTCGGTGTTACCGCCGGAGGTGCTGTGGCGACCTACAGCTTGGTGAACAAGGGGCCGGAGTACGCCCAGGTCACGGACGTGCAGCCCATCAAGGAAACCATCAAGACGCCGCGTCAGGTCTGCCGGGACGTCGCGGTCACGCGTCAGGCGCCGGTCAAGGACCAGCACCAGATCGCCGGTACCGTGGTCGGAGCAATCGCAGGTGGCCTGCTGGGTAACCAGATCGGTGGCGGCACCGGCAAGAAGATCGCGACCGTGGCCGGTGCGGTCGGTGGCGGCTATGCGGGAAACAAGGTGCAGGAGGGCATGCAGGAGCGTGACACCTATACCACCACGCAAACCCGCTGCAACACCGTCAATGACCTGAGCGAGAAAGTGGTCGGCTACAACGTGACCTATTCCATTGGAGACAAGGTCGGACGGGTGAAAATGAACCACGAGCCGGGTTCGACCATCCCGCTGGACAAGAACGGCAACCTGGTCCTTAGCGAAAACCAGGCAGGACAATGACGCTCACGCCGGCACTCTGGTGCTGGCCGCTTCGCGGGTGAGTCCGCGCTCCCACAGGTTCTAGGCTTGCACAGCGCTTGTGGTCTTTCTCTGAACCATAAAAAAGAGCACCCCGAGGGGTGCTTTTTTTATGCGACAATCGGCGCTTAGCGTTTCATGTGCTCGGGCAGGTGTGGCTGGATGGCAGTCAGCACGGCCTTGAAGCACTTGATGTTGCCGGCCACGATGTGGCCTTTGTCGAGGAAGTCGTGGCCGCCATTGAAGTCGCTCACCAGTCCACCAGCTTCCTGGATCAGCAGTACACCAGCGGCCATGTCCCACTCGGACAGGCCCGACTCCCAGAAGGCGTCGAAACGGCCGGCAGCAACATAGGCCAGGTCCAGGCTCGCGGAGCCGGCCCGACGGATGCCGGCGGTCTGGCCAGTCAGGGCGCGGAACATACCCAGGTAGTTGTCCAGATCGGCCATCTGGTTGTCGCGGAACGGGAAGCCGGTACCCAGCAGGGCGCCTTCCAGGCTGGTGCGCGAGCTGACGCGCAGGCGACGGCCGTTGAGTTGCGCGCCGCGACCCCGGCTGGCGGTGAATTCTTCCTGGCGAACCGGATCGACGATGACGGCGTGCTCAAGGCGGCCACGGTACTTGCAGGCGATGCTGACGGCGAAGTGAGGAACGCCACGCAGGAAGTTGGTGGTACCGTCCAGTGGGTCGATGATCCACAGGTAGTCCTTGCCTTCCTCGCCGGAGCCGGCGTGCAGGCCGGTCTCTTCACCCTGGATGGAGTGGTTCGGGTAGGCCTTGCGCAGGGCGTTGACGATGGTCTGCTCGGCGGCGCGATCGACTTCGGAGACGTAATCCTTGGCGTCTTTCTCGTCGACCTTGAGGCTATCCAGGCGTTCGATGGAGCGGAAAATCAGTTCACTGGCGCTGCGAGCGGCGCGCAGCGCGATATTCAGCATAGGCTGCATGGGCGTTTCACCTGGGATGTTAAAGAAGAAAGCCGCACATTCTATCAGAAAACTGTTCCGGCAGAAGGGTGACATTTGCTTTCATGGCGTTACGTCTGTCGGTTCTGTAAGATCGACTCCCCCTTTTCCTGTCTCTGTGAGCTCTACACCTTGCTGCAAAATATTCGTGTTGTTCTGGTCAATACCAGCCACCCCGGCAATATCGGCGGCGCTGCGCGAGCCATGAAAAACATGGGCTTGTCGCGCCTGGTGCTGGTCCAGCCACTGGATTTCCCTTCGGTGGACGCCACCGCCCGCGCATCCGGCGCCGATGACGTGCTGGAAAACGCCCAAGTGGTCGACAGCCTGGAAGCGGCGCTGGTCGGCTGCAGTCTGGCGATCGGCACCAGTGCCCGCGATCGCAGCATTCCCTGGCCCTTGCTCGACCCCCGCGAATGCGGTGCAAAGACCGTCGAGCAGGCGGGGGCTGGTGAGGAAATCGCCCTGGTGTTCGGTCGTGAGCACGCCGGTCTGACCAACGAAGAACTGCAGCGATGTCACTTCCACGTGCACATTCCCTCGAACCCCGACTTCAGTTCGCTGAACCTTGCCGCCGCGGTCCAGGTGCTCGCCTACGAGGTGCGCATGGCTTGGCTGGCGGCCCAAGGTTCGCCAACCAAAGTCGAGAAGTTCGAAGCCAACTCGCTGCGTAGCGGTGAGCTGGCGACCATGGACGAAATGGAGCTGTTCTACGAACACCTGGAGAAGACTCTGGTGGAGATCGGCTTCCTCGACCCTGAAAAGCCCAAGCACCTGATGCCGCGACTGCGCAGGCTCTATGGGCGCAGCTCGGTCAATCGTTCGGAAATGAGCATTTTGCGCGGCATTCTCACCGAGACCCAGAAAGTCGCCCGGGGCGAGCCGCATAAACGGAAGGACTAGAAAGAGATGTTCGAGCGTCTGCGTGAAGATATCCAGAGCGTATTCCATCGGGACCCGGCGGCGCGCAACGCCTTCGAGGTGCTGACCTGCTACCCGGGCATGCATGCAATCTGGCTGCACCGCCTGGGCCACGCCTTGTGGATTCGTGACTTCAAGTGGCTGGCGCGCCTGGTGTCGAACTTCGGTCGCTGGCTCACCGGCATCGAGATCCATCCGGGAGCGACCATCGGACGGCGCTTCTTCATCGACCATGGCATGGGCATCGTCATCGGCGAAACCGCCGAAATTGGCGACGACGTCACCCTCTACCAGGGCGTGACCCTCGGCGGCACCAGCTGGAACAAGGGTAAGCGCCATCCGACCCTCGAGAATGGCGTGGTGGTGGGGGCGGGCGCCAAGGTGCTTGGTCCGTTCACCGTCGGGGCCGGGGCCAAGATAGGCTCCAACGCCGTGGTCACCAAGGCAGTGCCTGCGGGTGCCACAGCGGTCGGCATTCCGGGGCGTATCATCGTCAAGACCGAGGACACCGAGGTCGAAGCCAAGCGCAAGGCCATGGCTGAAAAAATCGGTTTCGATGCCTATGGCGTCAGTGGCGATATGCCTGACCCAGTTGCCCGTGCGATCGGTCAGATGCTCGATCATCTGCAAGCGGTCGACGAGCGGCTGGAAGGTATGTGCGGGGCGCTGACCAAACTCGGTAGCGATTATTGCGGCAAGGAGCTGCCTGCGCTGCCCGAGGAAGACTTCGTCGAAGTCAAGCAAGCCGCACAGAGCGACACTCAGCCGCATTGATTACGGCGCCATGACACACGGGGCGTGTGCTCGCGCCCCTGGTCTGTTAAACTCGCGCCCGCCTCCCTGATGCAAACCCGACTAAAGCAGTAGGTCTAATAGTTGACTTAAATGCTCGGGAATCGCATACTCGCTCACATCCTGTAACTCCCGTGGTACCCATTAGCCATGCGACTGACTACCAAAGGCCGATATGCCGTGACCGCCATGCTCGATCTGGCGTTGCACGCGCAGCATGGGCCGGTGTCTTTGGCCGACATTTCCGAGCGCCAGGGCATTTCCCTCTCTTATCTGGAGCAGCTGTTCGCCAAGTTGCGCCGCAGCAGCCTGGTTTCCAGCGTGCGCGGCCCGGGTGGCGGCTACCAGCTGTCGCGGGGCATGGAAACCATCCAGGTGGCCCAGGTCATCGATGCGGTCAACGAATCGGTCGATGCCACCCGTTGCCAGGGCCTGGGGGACTGTCACGCCGGTGACACCTGTCTGACCCATCACCTGTGGTGCGACCTCAGCCAGCAGATCCATGAATTCCTTAGCGGTATCAGCCTGGCCGACCTCGTCATGCGCCGCGAGGTGCAGGAAGTCGCCCACCGCCAGGACCTGCGACGCGTCGCGGGCCGTACCGCCCAGCTGGACAAGATTGAGACGTCCGCCGTCGACTGATAGCAGCGACGAGCGACGCCACCGCCTGATAGGAGATACTCAATGAAGTTGCCGATCTACCTCGATTACTCCGCGACCACTCCGGTCGATCCCCGTGTCGCCCAGAAGATGGCCGACTGCCTGCTGGTCGACGGGAACTTCGGTAATCCGGCCTCGCGCTCCCACGTCTTCGGCTGGAAGGCCGAGGAAGCGGTCGAGAACGGCCGTCGCCAAGTCGCCGAGCTGATCAACGCCGACCCGCGCGAGATCGTCTGGACCAGCGGTGCCACCGAGTCCGACAACCTCGCCCTCAAAGGCGTGGCGCACTTCTATCAGACCAAGGGCAAGCACATCATCACCTCCAAGATCGAGCACAAAGCGGTCCTGGATACCGCTCGCCAGCTCGAGCGTGAAGGTTTCGAAGTCACGTATCTGGAGCCGGGTGAAGACGGCATCGTCACCCCGGCCATGGTCGAGGCTGCACTGCGCGAAGACACCATCCTGGTCTCGCTGATGCACGTGAACAACGAAGTCGGCTCGATCAACGACATCGCCGCCATCGGTGAGCTGACCCGCTCGCGTGGTGTGCTGTTCCATGTCGACGCCGCGCAGTCGGCCGGCAAGGTCGAGATCGACCTGCAGAAGCTCAAGGTCGACCTGATGTCGTTCTCGGCGCACAAGGTATATGGTCCGAAGGGCATCGGCGCGCTGTACGTCAGCCGCAAACCACGTGTACGCCTGGAAGCCATCATCCATGGTGGTGGTCATGAGCGCGGCATGCGTTCAGGCACCCTGCCGACCCACCAGATCGTCGGCATGGGCGAGGCCTTCGCCATCGCCAAGCAGGAAATGGCCGCCGAGAACGCGCGCATCAAGGCCCTGAGCGACCGCTTCTTCGAGCAGGTATCCAACCTCGAAGAGCTGTACGTCAACGGCAGCCGCACTGCCCGCGTGCCGCACAACCTGAACCTGAGCTTCAATTACGTTGAAGGCGAATCGCTGCTGATGTCGCTCAAGGACATCGCCGTATCGTCCGGTTCGGCCTGTACCTCCGCTTCGCTCGAGCCGTCCTATGTGCTGCGCGCCCTGGGGCGCAACGACGAACTGGCGCACAGCTCGATCCGCTTCTCCTTCGGCCGCTTCACCACCGAGGAAGAAGTCGACTACGCCGCGCAGAAAGTCTGCGAGGCCGTGAACAAACTGCGTGAGCTGTCGCCGCTGTGGGACATGTACAAAGACGGCGTTGACATCTCCAAGATCGAGTGGGCCGCCCACTAAGCAGTCGCCAGCAAGAGCGGCTCCCTGATGAGGAAGGAATTGCACCATGGCATACAGTGAAAAGGTCATCGACCACTACGAAAACCCACGCAACGTCGGCAAGATGAACGCCGATGATCCGGATGTCGGTACCGGCATGGTCGGCGCGCCGGCTTGCGGCGACGTCATGCGCCTGCAGATCAAGGTCAACGAGCAAGGCGTCATCGAAGACGCCAAGTTCAAGACCTACGGTTGTGGCTCGGCGATCGCCTCCAGCTCCCTGGCCACTGAGTGGATGAAGGGCAAGACTCTGGACGAAGCCGAGACCATCAAGAACACCCAGCTGGCCGAAGAACTGGCGTTGCCGCCGGTGAAGATCCACTGTTCGGTACTTGCCGAGGACGCCATCAAGGCGGCCGTGCGCGATTACAAGCAGAAGAAAGGCTTGCTCTAAGTCGCCTGTCGCAAGGCCACTGACGTTGAGGAAAGAGTTCCGATGGCTATCAGCATGACAGAAGCCGCCGCCAACCACGTGCGGCGTTCCCTCGAAGGGCGCGGCAAGGGCGAAGGCATCCGCCTGGGCGTGCGCACCACCGGCTGCTCGGGCCTGGCTTACGTCCTGGAGTTCGTTGATGAGCTGGCCGCCGAAGACCAAGTGTTCGAGAACCATGGCGTGAAGGTCATCATCGACCCGAAGAGCCTGGTGTACCTCGATGGCACCGAGCTGGACTTCGTCAAGGAAGGGTTGAACGAAGGCTTCAAGTTCAACAACCCCAACGTGCGCGGTGAGTGTGGCTGCGGCGAAAGCTTCAATGTCTGAGGCTTGACGTGGGTACTCCTTGCCATTTCGCTCTGTTTGACCTCCAGCCTGGTTTCCGTCTGGACCTCGATAAACTGGCCAATCGCTATCGCGAGCTGGCCCGTGAGGTCCATCCGGACCGTTTCGCCGATGCCTCCGAGCGTGAGCAGCGCGTGGCGCTGGAAAAATCGGCGGCACTGAACGACGCCTACCAGACTCTGCGCAGCGCACCGCGCCGTGCCCGTTACCTGCTGGCCATCAGTGGCCATGAAGTGCCCCAGGAAGTCACCGTGCACGATCCGGACTTCCTCCTGCAGCAGATGCAGTGGCGCGAAGAACTCGAAGAGCTGCAGGACGAAGCCGATCTGGAAGGTGTGGCGGTGTTCAAGAAGCGCCTGAAGGCTGCGCAGGAGACGTTGAACGAGGACTTCGCCGCCTGCTGGGACGTGGCTGGCGAGCGTGACAGGGCCGAGCGCCTGATGCGCCGCATGCAGTTCCTCGACAAGCTCGCCCAGGAAGTGCGCCAACTCGAAGAGCGCCTCGACGATTAACTCCGGCGTTGCCCGTGACGACGCCTAAGGTACTCAGATAAGCATGGCCCTACTGCAGATCGCCGAACCCGGTCAAAGCCCTCAGCCTCACCAGCGTCGCCTGGCGGTGGGGATTGACCTGGGCACCACCAACTCCTTGGTCGCTGCCGTGCGCAGTGGTCGCAGCGAACCCCTGCCCGATGAGCAGGGCAACGTCATTTTGCCGTCCGCGGTGCGCTACCTCGACGGCCGCAGCGAAGTCGGCCTGGCTGCGCGCGAAGCCGCTTCAAGCGACCCGCTCAACACCATTCTTTCGGTCAAGCGCCTGATGGGGCGTGGCTTGGCCGACGTCAAGCAATTGGGTGAGCAACTGCCGTACCGCTTCGTCGGCGGCGAGTCGCATATGCCGTTCATCGACACTGTCCAGGGGCCCAAGAGCCCGGTGGAAGTGTCTGCAGACATTCTCAAGGTATTGCGCCAGCGCGCCGAGCAGACCCTCGGTGGTGAGCTGGTGGGGGCTGTGATCACCGTTCCGGCCTATTTCGACGATGCCCAGCGCCAAGCCACCAAGGACGCTGCGCGCCTGGCCGGTCTTAACGTCTTGCGCCTGCTCAACGAGCCTACCGCAGCTGCCGTGGCCTATGGCCTGGACCAGAACGCCGAAGGGCTGGTGGCCATCTATGACCTGGGTGGTGGCACCTTCGATATTTCCATCCTGCGCCTGACCGGTGGTGTCTTCGAAGTCCTCGCCACTGGCGGCGACACGGCCTTGGGTGGCGACGATTTCGACCATGCCATCGCCGGCTGGATCATCGAACAGGCCGGTCTTTCGTCCGACCTTGACCCATCTGCCCAGCGCCAGCTGTTGCAGGCTGCCTGTGCTACCAAAGAAGCCCTGACCGACGCCGATGTCGTCAGCGTGCGTCATGGCGACTGGCACGGAGAGTTGAGCCGTGCCGGTTTCGAAGCGCTGATCGAACCGCTCATTGCCCGTAGCCTCAAGGCCTGCCGCCGCGCCGTGCGCGACAGTGGCGTTGAGCTCGAGGAGGTCGGTGCGGTGGTGATGGTCGGTGGATCGACCCGCGTACCTCGCGTTCGCGAGGCGGTGGGTGGCCTGTTCGGCCGTACTCCGCTGACTTCGATCGATCCGGACCAAGTGGTTGCCATCGGTGCTGCCATCCAGGCCGATACGCTGGCCGGCAACCGTCGTGAAGGCGGCGAACTGCTCTTGCTGGACGTCATCCCGCTGTCCCTGGGCCTGGAAACCATGGGCGGGCTGATGGAGAAGGTGATCCCGCGCAACACGACCATTCCGGTGGCTCGCGCGCAGGAGTTCACCACCTACAAGGATGGCCAGTCGGCCATGATGATCCACGTCCTGCAGGGCGAGCGCGAGCTGATCAGCGATTGCCGTTCGCTGGCGCGCTTCGAGTTGCGCGGCATCCCGGCCATGGCGGCGGGCGCGGCGAAGATCCGCGTCACCTTCCAGGTGGATGCCGATGGCCTGCTCAGCGTCTCGGCCCGTGAGCTGGGTTCGGGCGTTGAGTCCAGTATCCAGGTCAAGCCGTCTTATGGGCTGACCGACGGCGAAATCGCCCGCATGCTCAAGGATTCCTTCGAGCATGCCGGTTCCGACAAGCAGGCGCGCCAGTTGCGCGAGCATCAGGTCGACGCTGAACGCCTGCTCGAAGCGGTGCAGGGCGCCTTGGATGCCGATGGCGATCGACTGCTCAGCAGCGACGAGCGCGAAGCGATCGAGTACCAGATGCAAGAATTGCGTGATTTGCTCAGCGGCACCGATGGCGCGGCCATCGAGCAGCAGACCAAGCGTCTGTCGCAGGTGACCGATGCATTTGCCGCCCGTCGCCTTGATTCGACGGTCAAAGCCGCACTGGCCGGGCGCAACCTGAATGAGATCGAGGAGTAACCGATGCCCCAGGTGATTTTCCTGCCGCACGAGAAGTTCTGCCCGGATGGGCTGGTGGTGGAGGTGGAGCCAGGCACCAATATCCTGGAGTTGGCTCACGAGCACCACATCGAAATGGAGAGCGCCTGCGGTGGCGTTTGTGCCTGCACCACCTGTCATTGCATCGTCCGCGAGGGTTTCGACTCGCTGGAGGAAGCCGATGAGCTGGAAGAGGATATGCTGGACAAGGCCTGGGGTCTGGAGGCGCAATCGCGTCTGGCCTGCCAGGTGATCGTCGGGGAAGAAGACCTGACCATCGAGATTCCCAAGTATTCGCTCAACCACGCCGCCGAAGCGCCGCACTGAGGTTTCAGCATGAGCCTGAAATGGATTGATGTACTTGAGATCGCCATCCAGCTTGCGGAAAGCAAGCCGGACGTCGATCCTCGTTATGTGAATTTCGTCGATCTGCACCGCTGGGTGCTGGCTTTGCCAGAGTTCAGCGACGATCCGTCACGCGGCGGTGAGAAGGTGCTCGAGGCCATCCAGGCGGCCTGGATCGAAGAAGCCGACTGAGCGTTACCTGCAGGTTAGGCAATCCCCTGGAACCCGCGTATAATTCGCGGGTTTAATTTTTCGCAACACTCAATTTTCTGGAGTTATCCATGGCTGTTCAACGTACTTTCTCCATCATCAAGCCTGACGCCGTCGCCAAGAACGTCATCGGCGAAATCACCACTCGTTTCGAGAAAGCCGGCCTGCGTGTCGTCGCTTCGAAAATGAAGCAACTGTCCAAAGCCGAAGCCGAAGGCTTCTACGCTGAGCACAAAGAGCGCGGTTTCTTCGCTGATCTGGTTGCCTTCATGACCTCTGGTCCAGTCATCGTTCAGGTTCTGGAAGGCGAAAACGCCGTTCTGGCCAACCGTGAGCTGATGGGCGCTACCAACCCGAAAGAAGCTGCTGCCGGCACCATCCGCGCCGACTTCGCCGTTTCCATCGACGAGAACGCTGTCCACGGTTCCGACTCGGAAGCTTCGGCTGCCCGCGAAATCGCTTACTTCTTCTCCGCTACCGAGCTGTGCGACCGCATTCGCTAAGCGAAGCAGGTCTTGGGTGATTCCATGAGTGACATGACTGGCAAGATCAACCTGTTGGGCCTGACCCTGCAGGAAATGGAAAAATTCTTCGAGTCCATCGGAGAGAAGCGTTTTCGTGCCGGTCAGGTCATGAAATGGATTCACCACTTTGGCGTCGATGATTTCGCTGCCATGACCAATGTCGGCAAGGCCTTGCGCGAAAAGCTCGAGGCCGTTGCCGAGATTCGGGCTCCGGAAGTGGTCAGCGAAGACATTTCCGCCGACGGTACCCGCAAGTGGGTGGTCCGCGTTGCCTCCGGCAGTTGCGTCGAGACCGTCTACATTCCCACCGACGATCGCGGCACCCTCTGCGTTTCGTCCCAAGCCGGCTGCGCGCTGGATTGCAGTTTCTGCTCCACCGGCAAGCAAGGCTTCAACAGCAACCTCACTGCCGCCGAAGTGATCGGCCAGGTGTGGCTTGCCAACAAATCCTTCGGGACCGTCCCGGCCAAGATCGACCGCGCCATTACCAACGTGGTCATGATGGGCATGGGCGAACCGCTTTTGAATTTCGACAATGTCATCGCCGCCATGAAGATCATGATGGATGATCTGGGCTATGGCATTTCCAAGCGCCGCGTCACGCTTTCCACCTCGGGCGTGGTGCCGATGATCGACGAGCTGGCCAAGCACATCGATGTGTCCCTGGCCCTGTCGCTGCACGCGCCCAATGACGAACTGCGCAACCAACTGGTACCGATCAACAAGAAGTACCCGCTGAAGATGCTGCTCGAATCGTGCATGGGCTACATGTCGACCCTGGGCGGCAAGCGTGTGCTCACCATTGAGTACACCCTGCTCAAGGACGTCAACGACCAGCCCGAGCATGCCGCCCAGATGATCGAGCTGCTGCGCGATGTGCCGTGCAAGATCAACCTGATCCCGTTCAACCCGTTCCCGCATTCGGGCTACGAGCGGCCGAGCAACAATGCCATCCGCCGCTTCCAGGATCTGCTGCACCACGGTGGCTTCAATGTCACCACCCGCACTACCCGCGGCGAAGACATCGATGCCGCCTGTGGTCAACTGGTCGGCCAGGTCATGGATCGCACCCGTCGCAGCGAGCGCTACATCGCCGTGCGCCAGTTGAGCGCCGATGCAGAGCGCCAAGACAACGCCCCGCGCCACTGACGGTACCCGCCCATGACCTTGCGCGCCGCGCTGTCGATCCTGTCGCTTTCGCTGCTGGCCGGCTGCGTGTCTGGTGGCGCAGGTGACCCTCTGGCCAGTCGCCAAGGGCGCGAAGAGGCCGGGCGGGCCTACGTGCAATTGGGTCTGGGTTATTTGCAACAAGGTTTGACCGGGCAGGCCAAGGCTCCATTGGTGCGAGCCTTGGCACTCAACGGCGGCGATGCCGATGCCCACGCCGCGCTGGCGCTGGTGTTCCAGGCCGAAGGCGAGCCAGAGCTGGCCGAAGCGCATTTCCGTAAGGCCCTGGCAGCGCGCCCGGGGGACACGCGTATTCGCAACAACTACGGCAGTTTCCTTTATGCTCAGGGGCAATTTGCCAAGGCCGAGCAGATGTTTCGCCAAGCCGCCGCCGATACCCTGTATCCTGAGCGCTCGCGAATCTACGAGAATCTTGGCCTGGTCGCCCTGAAGCTCGAGCGTCGGGACCGGGCGCATGAGTATCTGGTCAAAGCCCTGCAACTCAATCCGCAGCAACCGAAGGCGTTGCTCGAAATGGCTGAGTTGTCCTATGAAAACAGGCATTATGTGCCGGCCCGGGACTACTACGATCGTTTCAGCCAGCTGAACGACCCGAGCGCCCGTAGCCTGTTGCTGGGTAGCCGCCTTGCCCAGGCATTCGACGAGCCTGGCACGGTGGCCGAACTGGGCCAGCAATTACAACGACTTTATCCCGGTACGCCGGAATATCAGCAATACCTGTCGGAGCAACGATGAAAGCCGCGCACCCCGAAGTAGCAGCAGCGACTCGCCAGAATCCCGGTGAGGTCTTGCGCCAGGCCCGCGAGAATCGGGAATGGTCGCAAGCCGAGGTGGCCCGCAAGCTCAACCTCACGGTAAGTTCGTTGAACAACCTTGAAAACGGCGCCTTCGACAAGCTGCCGGGGCACACCTTCGCCCGCGGATACATCCGTGCCTATGCCAAGCTGATGGGCATGGACCAGGCGCCTCTGGTCGAGGCATTCGATCACTACACCGGCACTCATGCCAAGGGCAGCGAGGTCCATTCCCTGGGCCGGATCGAAGAGCCGGTGCGTCTGTCGCACAACATCCTGCGCGGCGTCAGCCTGCTGTTGCTGGTGGTCGTAGTCGGTGGTGGCTTCTTCTGGTGGCAGGACCAGAGCAGCCTGCGCGGCAAGGACCTGGCCAAGATCGCCCTGGAGCATGTCGAGGTCGAAAGCGCCGACGGCACCACCCAGATCCACCCGCTGGACGAGCCGGAAGACCAAGCTGTCACCGAAGGCCAGCAACCGGAAGCCTCACCGCTGCCGCTTGAGCAGGCCACCGAGGGCTCTACGCCTGAGGCGGTCATCAGCAGCGAAGCGCCGGCAAGCACGACCGAAACCCCTGCAGTCACGCCAGCGCCTCAGGCCCCAGCCGCAGCCCCAGCCGCCAACGCGCCTGTGGCACCTGCTGCTGCGCCCGTGCTGCCCGCCGCAGCTCCGTCGGCACCGGCCGCTCCTACCAATGCACCGCTCACGGCCGCTACGACCCCGTCCGAAGCGCCGGTGGGCAGCGCCAAGGTTCAAATCCAGTTCACCGCCGATTGCTGGACCCAGGTCACCGACGGCAACGGCAAGGTGCTGTTCAGCGCCATCAAACGCAAGGGCGACAGCCTCGACCTGAGCGGCAAACCGCCGTTCTCGGTACGCCTGGGCTTTGCCCGTGGCGCCCAGGTCAGTTACAACGGCCAGCCGGTCGACGTAGCTCCGTTCACCAGTGGCGAGACCGCTCGCCTGAAGTTGGGACAGTAACCATGCACGGCGAATCTCCGATCAAACGTCGCGAATCCCGGAAGATCTGGGTCGGCAATGTACCCGTGGGCGGCGATGCCCCCATCGCGGTGCAGAGCATGACCAACACCGACACCAATGACGTCGCTGCCACGGTCGCGCAGATCCAGCGCCTGGTCGATGCCGGCGTCGACATCGTTCGCGTTTCGGTACCGGACATGGACGCCGCCGAGGCGTTCGGCCGCATCAAGCAGCAGGTCAGCGTGCCGCTCGTCGCCGACATCCACTTCGACTATCGCATTGCGTTGCGTGTGGCCGAACTGGGCGTCGACTGTCTGCGCATCAACCCGGGCAACATCGGCCGCGAGGACCGCGTGCGTGCGGTGGTCGACGCTGCCCGTGACCGTGGTATCCCGATCCGTATCGGCGTCAACGCCGGTTCCCTGGAGAAGGACCTGCAGAAGAAATACGGCGAACCGACCCCGGCAGCGCTGGTCGAGTCGGCACTGCGCCATGTCGAGCACCTTGATCGCCTGGACTTCCAGGACTTCAAGGTCAGCGTCAAAGCGTCCGATGTATTCATGGCCGTGGAGGCCTACCGCTTGCTGGCCAAGCAGATCGTCCAACCGCTGCACCTGGGCATCACCGAAGCCGGTGGCCTGCGTTCGGGGACGGTGAAATCCGCTGTCGGCCTCGGTATGCTGCTGGCCGAAGGCATTGGCGATACCATCCGCATTTCCCTGGCCGCCGATCCGGTCGAGGAAGTGAAGGTCGGCTACGACATCCTCAAGTCGCTGCACCTGCGTTCGCGTGGTATCAACTTCATCGCCTGCCCGAGCTGCTCGCGCCAGAACTTCGATGTGGTCAAGACCATGAACGAGTTGGAAGGGCGCCTGGAAGACCTGCTGGTACCGCTTGACGTGGCCGTAATCGGCTGCGTGGTCAACGGCCCGGGTGAAGCCAAGGAGTCCCATGT
The DNA here is from genome assembly GCF_033173945.1 of Pseudomonas sp. HTZ2. Classification (NCBI taxonomy): domain Bacteria; kingdom Pseudomonadati; phylum Pseudomonadota; class Gammaproteobacteria; order Pseudomonadales; family Pseudomonadaceae; genus Pseudomonas; species Pseudomonas sp. HTZ2. Next base: position 692,902 of record NZ_CP137332.1, read on the forward strand.
AGGCCTGACCGGCGGCACGCCGAACCTGGTCTACATCGACGGCAAACCGTCGCAGAAGCTGACCAATGACAACCTGGTCGATGAGCTGGAAAAACTCATCCGCCAGAAAGCGGCCGAAAAGGCCGAGGCCGACGCGGCGCTGATCGCCCGCGGCTGATTCCCAGATTCGTAAGGACTTTTCGTGAGCAAATCGCTGCAAGCCATCCGTGGCATGAACGACATCCTGCCCGACCAGTCGCCCCTGTGGCGCTACTTCGAAGGTACCGTGGCCGGCCTGCTGGACACCTATGGCTACAGCCAGATCCGCACGCCGATCGTCGAATTCACCGAGCTGTTCAAGCGCTCGATCGGTGAAGTCACCGATATCGTCGAAAAAGAGATGTACACCTTCGAGGACCGCAACGGCGATTCGCTCACCTTGCGTCCTGAAGGCACTGCCGCCTGCGTGCGCGCCGTCCTCGAGCACGGCATCACCGGCAACGGCCAGGTGCAGAAGCTGTGGTACGTGGGCCAGATGTTCCGCCATGAGCGCCCGCAAAAGGGCCGCTACCGCCAGTTTCACCAGATCGGTGTCGAGGTGTTCAACCTCGAAGGGCCGGACGTCGATGCCGAGCTGATCATGCTGACCTGGCGCCTGTGGGGCCTGCTGGGCATCCAGGACGCGGTCAAGCTCGAACTCAACAGCCTGGGCACCAGCGAGGCCCGTGCCCGCTACCGCGAAGCGCTGGTCGAATTCCTGTCGGCACGTCTCGAGCAACTGGATGAAGACAGCCAGCGTCGCCTCAAGAGCAACCCGCTGCGTATCCTCGATAGCAAGGACCAGGGTACCCAGGCGGTGCTGGTCGGTGCGCCAAAGCTCGAAGACTACCTGGACGAAGCGTCCCGCGTGCACTTCGAGGGCCTCAAGGCTCGCCTGGACGCCGCCGGCATTCCGTTCGTGATCAACACCAAGCTGGTCCGCGGGCTGGACTACTACAGCAAGACCGTGTTCGAGTGGGTCACCGACAAGCTCGGCGCCCAGGGCACTGTCTGTGCCGGTGGCCGCTATGATGGGCTGGTCGAGCAGATGGGCGGCAAGCCGACCCCGGGCGTTGGTTTCGCCATGGGCATCGAGCGTCTGATCCTGCTGCTGGAGACCCTGGGCAAGGTGCCCGAATCCATTAGCCGTCAGATCGACGTCTACCTGTGCGCCTTTGGCGAGCAGGCGGAGCTGGCCGGCCTGCGTCTTTCCGAGGCCCTGCGCGATCGCCTGCCGGGTCTGCGCCTGGCGGTCAACGCCGGTGGCGGCAGCTTCAAGAGCCAGTTCAAGAAGGCCGACAAGAGCGGGGCGCTGTTCGCCCTGATCCTCGGTGATGACGAACTGGCGCAGCAAATGATTGGATTCAAGCCCCTGCGTGGCCAGGGCGAACAACAGAACATTGCCTGGGATGCTCTGGCCGAGCATCTGCAAGCCGCTGTCGCGCAGGCGTGACAGGGTCAAACAGCCGAATTGCTGAAAAGGAGTATTGGGGTGTCGAGTACCGATGATGAAGGCCTGGCCGCAGCCAAGGACTGGTGGAACCGCAACGGCAAGCCGCTGCTGACCGGTGCCCTGCTGGCCGGCGTGGTGGTTATGGGCTGGCAGACCTGGCACAAGTACCAGAACAACCAGTCGCAAGGCGCCTCGGCCCTGTACCAGGCCCTGCTGGAAACCAGCCTGACGCCAAGCGGTCAGCCAGACGCAACCAAGGTTGCGGAACTGTCCGGCAAGCTCAAGAGCGAGTTCGGTGGCTCGGCCTATGCCCAGTACGGCAGCCTGTTCGTGGCCAAGGTCGCGGTCGACAGCGGCAAGCTTGACGACGCTGCCGCCGAGCTTAAAAGCGTGATGGAAAAGCCGGCCGATGCCACCTTGGGTGAGATCGCACGTCAACGTCTGGCCCGTGTGCTCGCCGCCCAGGACAAAGCCGAAGAAGCCCTCAAGCTGCTCGACGGTGATGCCGACAAGGCCTTCCTGGCCAGCCGCGAAGAACTCAAGGGCGATTTGCTGGTTCAGCTGGGGCGAGCCGACGATGCCCATAGCGCCTATGAAAAAGCCAAGGCTGCGTTGTCCGATGACGCTGCGGTCGGTGGCTTGCAACTGAAGCTGGATGACCTGGCCAAAGGGGACGCCTGACGTGATCGGTTGGAAACAAGCAGCAGTGCTCACCCTGGCCGTGCTGGCCGCAGGTTGCAGCAGCAACAGCAAGAAGGAACTGCCTCCGGCCGAGCTGACCAAGTTCACCGAGGAAGTGGTCCTCAAGAAGCAGTGGAGCCGCTCGATCGGCGACGGCCAGGGTGAGACGTACAACACCTTGGTTCCGGCCATCGAGAACGACCGCATCTATGCCTCCGACGTCAACGGTCGGGTCATGGCCCTGAACCGCATCGACGGCGACGTGGTGTGGAAGAAGGACTTGGACCTGTCGGTCTCCGGCGCAGTCGGCGTGGGTTACGGTCTGGTCATGCTCGGCACCCTCAAGGGCGAAGTCATTGCCCTGGATGCCAGCACCGGCGAAGAGCGCTGGCGTTCTCGTGTGACCAGCGAAGTGCTGGCGCCGCCTGCCAACAACGGTGACGTGGTAGTGGTGCAGACCCAGGACGACCGTTTGATCGGCCTCGACGCTGCCACCGGTGACCGCCTGTGGATCTATGAGAACACTCCGGCGGTACTGACCCTGCGCGGCACCGGCGCACCGGTGGTGACCAACCGCCTGGCCGTGGCCGGCCTGTCCACCGGCAAGGTGGTCGCGGTGGATGTGCGCAACGGCGTGCCGGTGTGGGAGAGCCGCGTGGCCATTCCGCAGGGCCGTTCCGAGCTCGACCGCGTGGTGGACATCGACGGCGGCCTGCTGCTGTCCGGCGGCACCCTGTACGTGAGCACCTACCAGGGCCGTGTTGCGGGCCTGGACCTGGAAACCGGACGTGTGCTGTGGCAGCGCGATGCCTCCAGCTACGTCGGTGTCGCCCAGGGCTTCGGCAACGTCTATGTCAGCGAAGCGTCGGGCACCGTGGAAAGCGTCGATGAGCGCTCGTCCAGCGCCCTGTGGACCAACGACTCCATGGCACGCCGTCAGCTGTCAGCGCCGGAAGTGTTCTCCAGCTACGTGGCCGTAGGTGATTTCGAGGGCTACCTGCACCTGCTCAGCCAGGTCGATGGTCGCTTCGTGGGTCGCGAGCGGATCGACAGCGATGGCCTGCGCGCCCGTCCCCTGGTGGTCGGCGACACCATCTATGTCTTCGGCAACAGCGGCAAACTCGAGGCACTGACCATCCGCTGAAGCTAAGCTTGAGGCCGGATACGGCCTCGAGCCGCGGCGCTTGATGCGCCGCACGAACTCCGGCCGCTGCCTTGCAGCGGCCTTTGCATTTTCAAGAATTCAAGAGTGGAGAGCCGCATGGTTCCCGTAATCGCCCTGGTGGGACGGCCGAACGTCGGCAAATCCACCATGTTCAACCGCCTGACCAAGACCCGCGATGCCATCGTCGGTGACCTGTCGGGCCTGACCCGTGACCGCCAATATGGTGATGCCACCTGGCAGGGTCGTTCCTACATCCTGATCGACACCGGTGGTATCACCGGTGACGAAGTGGGCATGGACGAGAAGATGGCCGAGCAGTCGCTGATGGCCATCGAAGAAGCCGACTATGTGTTGTTCCTGGTGGATGCCCGCGCCGGTATGACCGCCGCTGACCAGATGATCGCCGAGCACCTGCGCAAGCGAAACAAAGAGGCAATCCTGGTCGCCAACAAGATCGACAACATCGATGCGGACGTTGCCCGCGCCGAGTTCTCGCCACTGGGCATGGGTAATGCCATCCCGGTCGCCGGCTCCCAAGGGCGTGGCATCAACGCCTTGATGGAAGCCGTGCTGGGCCACATTCCGCGCGACAAGGTCGAGGAAGCCCTCGACGAAGACGTTGCCGAAGGTGAAGAAGCCGCACGCATCCCGGGGCCGAGCGAGAAGGATGGCATCAAGATCGCCATTATCGGTCGTCCCAACGTCGGCAAATCGACCTTGGTCAACCGTATGTTGGGCGAAGAGCGCGTGGTGGTCTACGACCAGCCGGGCACTACCCGGGACAGTATTTACATCCCGTTCGAGCGTGACGACGAGAAGTACACCTTCATCGACACCGCCGGGGTGCGCAAGCGCGGCAAGATCCACGAGGAAGTCGAGAAGTTCTCGGTGGTCAAGACGCTGCAGGCGATCAAGGACGCCAACGTGGTGATCTTTGTCATGGATGCCCGTGAAGGCGTGGTCGATCATGACCTGAACCTGCTGGGCTTCGCTCTGGAAGCGGGTCGTGCCATCGTCATCGCCCTGAACAAGTGGGACGGCATGGAGCCGAGCGAGCGCGAATACGTGAAGACGGAGCTCGAGCGCCGGCTATTCTTCGTCGACTTCGCCGACATCCACTTCATCTCTGCGCTGCACGGCACCGGTGTGGGCCATCTGTACAAATCCGTGCAGGCTGCGTTCAAGTCGGCAGTCACCCGCTGGCCGACCAGCCGCCTGACCCAGATCCTCGAGGACGCCATCAGCGAGCACCAGCCGCCAATGGTCAACGGTCGTCGCATCAAGCTGCGTTATGCCCACCTCGGCGGCGCGAACCCGCCGCTGATCGTGATCCACGGCAACCAGACCGACAAGATCCCGCGGTCGTACTCGCGTTACCTGGAAAACACCTACCGCCGGGTGCTCAAGCTGGTCGGCACTCCGATCCGTATCGAGTACAAGGGCAGCGACAACCCGTTCGAGGGCAAGAAGAACACCCTCACCGATCGTCAGGTCAACAAGAAGCGCCGCCTGATGTCGCACCACAAGAAAGCCGAGAAGAAGCGCAAGGACAAGCGCAAGTAAGCGGCGAGCTTCAAGCTTCAAGCCTCAAGAGAGAGCAGTGCACCGAGTCCGCTCTTTCTTGCCGCTTGAAGCTTTTCGCGTGTGGCTTCGTCCTTTTTCCTGACCGCTCGATCCGCTATGCTCGGGCTCTACCCCGTGCCGTATGCAGTGTTCAGGAAAGAGGGCTTCATGATCCGCAGCAAATTGCCGAACGTCGGCACGACCATTTTCACCACCATGTCGCAGTTGGCCGTACAGACAGGTGCGCTCAACCTGTCCCAAGGCTTCCCAGACTTCGACGCGCCCCAGGCGCTGCTCGATGCCGTGTGCCGCCATGTCATGGCCGGCCATAACCAATACTCGCCGATGACCGGCCTGCCAGCCTTGCGCCAGCAAGTGGCGGCCAAGATCGCACGCCTGTATGGCGTGACGGTCGATGCCGATCAGGAAGTGACCATCACGCCAGGTGCCACCGAGGCGATCTTCTGTGCCATCCAGGCGGTGATCCAGGCGGGCGACGAGGTGATTGTCTTCGATCCGTCCTATGACAGCTACGAGCCGTCCGTTGAACTGGCCGGCGGACGCTGCGTGCACGTGCAACTGTGCGATGGCGAGTTCCGTATCGACTGGCAGAAGTTCAGCGATGCACTGACGCCGCGCACGCGCATGGTCATCCTGAATTCGCCACACAACCCCAGCGGCGCATTGATTAGCCGTGAGGAGCTGGACCAGCTGGCACACTTGATCGAAGGTCGTGATATCTACCTGGTCAGCGACGAAGTGTACGAGCACTTGATCTATGACGGCGTGCGCCATGCCAGTGTATTGGCCCATGAGCAGCTCTACTCACGTGCATTCGTGATCAGCTCGTTCGGCAAGACCTATCACGTCACTGGCTGGAAGACCGGCTATGTGGTGGCGCCACCGGCGTTGAGCGTGGAGTTGCGCAAGGTCCACCAATACGTCAACTTCTGTGGTGTAACGCCCTTGCAGTGTGCCTTGGCCGACTACATGGCCGAGCACCCTGAACATCTGGATGAGTTGCCGGGCTTCTATCAGGCCAAGCGCGACCTGTTCTGCGACTTGCTGCAGGACTCGCGTTTCACCTTCACTCGTACCCCAGGTACTTACTTCCAGCTGGTGGATTATTCGCAGATACGCCCGGATCTGGGTGATGTCGAAATGTCGCTGTGGCTGACCCGTGAGCACGGCGTGGCGACCATTCCGGTTTCGGTGTTCTACCAGCAACCTATCCCCGAGCAACGCCTGGTGCGCCTGTGCTTTGCCAAACGTGAGGAGACGCTGCGTCAGGCGGCGGAAAAACTATGCGCGATCTGAGCCAACTGCCTAACCTGAAAGTCGCCCTGGTGCAGACAACCCTGGCCTGGCACGACCGCGAGGCCAACTATGCGCATTTCGAAGAGCTGTTGGCCCAGGTCGGCGAGGCGGATCTGGTGATCCTTCCCGAGATGTTCACCACTGGCTTCTCCATGGAGTCCGAAAGCCTCGCCGAGCCTGAGAATGGCCCCACCTACAAATGGCTGAAGGCTCAGGCCAAGAAGTTCGATACGGTGATCACCGGCAGCGTGATCATCCAGGCCGCCGATGGCAGCCACCGCAACCGCTTGCTGTGGGCGCGGCCCGATGGCGAGATCCTGCATTACGACAAGCGCCACCTGTTCCGCATGGCCGGCGAGCACCGGCACTACACACCGGGCGAGCGCCAGGTGCAGTTCGAGCTCAAAGGTTGGCGCGTGCGTCCGCTGATCTGCTACGACCTGCGCTTCCCGGTGTGGAGCCGTGATGCCCAGGACACCGACCTTTTGCTTTATACCGCCAACTGGCCGGCCGCGCGCCGTCAGCACTGGAACCGTCTGTTGCCGGCGCGGGGGATCGAGAACCTGTGCTATGTGGCGGCAGTGAACCGTGTCGGCACCGACGGCAAGGGCTTTGCCTATTCAGGCGACAGCCAGGTGCTGGATTTCCAAGGGGAGAGCCTGCTCAGTGCCGGCGAAGCCGATGGGGTGTTCACCGTGGTGCTCCGGGCGGCGGAGCTGGCGGCGTATCGCGCACGTTTCCCGGCCAACCTGGATGCCGATACCTTCGAACTGCATTATTGAATCTTTCGCAGGTCAACCCGCTCCCACCAGTACTGCGCTGAGCCACAGGACAGCGCAATACCTGTAGGTGCGGGTTTGCTCAATCAATACACATCCCGCCGATACCGCCCATCCTCGATCAACTGCTGCACCATCTCGGCCCCGAGGATTCCATTGAGCGCTGCATCCACGCCAGCGGCCATCCCCTGCAAGCTGCCGCAGACATAGATACAAGCCCCCTCGGCCACCCAGCGCTTGAGCACCTCGGCCTGCTGCAACAGGACATCCTGCACATACACTTTCTCTGCCTGGTCCCGTGAAAACGCCAGGTCCAGTCGTTGCAGGTCGCCAGCGGTCAACCAGGCCTGCAGCTCGTTCCCGCACAGCAAGTCATGAGCGCGGTTGCGCTCGCCGAACAGCAACCAATTGCGTGTTTCGCCAGCGGCGATACGCGCCTTGAGCAGGCTGCGCAGGCCCGCAAGGCCTGTGCCGTTGCCGATCAGAATCATCGGCGCGGGTGCATCCGGCAGGCGGAAGCCGCTGTTGCGACGCAGGCGCAGGGTGACATTGCCCTGCAGCGGTAAGTATTCAGTCAGCCAGCCTGAGCCCAGGCCCAGGCTGCCGTCGGGGTGCAGTTCTTGACGAACGATCAGCTCCAGCATGCCGTCGCTGGCGATCGACGCGATGGAGTACTCCCGTGGGGTGATGGGAATCAAGGCATCGACCACTGCCTGGGCATGCAGACCCACCAGATGTTCCCGGCCCAGCGGCAACTGGCGGGTGGCCAGGGCCTTACCGAGAGGCTCGCACAGGCCGTCCAGTTGCACCGGGGTCGTCACGTCCAGCCCCAGGCCGGCGAGCAAGGCGTCAATGCGCGGTTGACCGTTGCGCGGCAGGACCTCTACCAGATCACCCGCTTCCCAGGTGTGGGGCTGGTCTGACTGCAGCGCCAGCAGGTAGACCGGTGCGCCCTGGCTGCCTGGGTTCAGGCATTGGCGCTGGCGCAGGGTCCAGTTGGCGAACGACGGCGCTGGCCAGGCAGTCACCGGTTCGGCTCCGGTCAGTCGGGCGAGTGCCTGATGCCATTGCAGCAGGGCTGCCGGATCAGCGTTGTCCACTTCCACTGGGCTGAAGGCACGGGTGGCGCCGCGCTCGCCCAGCCAGGCCTGGAGTCTGCGGGCGAAGCCACAGAAGTGCGGGTACTGGCGATCGCCCAGCGCGAGCACGGCGTAGTTCAGGTGGTCCAGCGCCCACGGTTGGCCGAGCACCTTGCGCTCGAAGGCGCGGGCGCTGTCAGGGGCTTCGCCGTCGCCGAAGGTACTGACCACGAACAGCGCGCGACGGGCCTGTTGCAGGTCGGCTTGACCCAATTCGGCGAGCGCACGGACTTGCACCGGCAGACCGGCTGCTTGCAGTTGGCCGGCGCTCTGCCAGGCCAGCTGTTCGGCGAAACCGCTCTGGCTGGCGAAACCGATCAGCCAGTTGTCGCCACCGGCCTTGGCGGGGGTTACCGAGCTGCGGGCCGCCTGCACTTGGCGTTTCTTGCGTCGGCGATCGAGGTACAGCAGCCAGCCGGTGATGAAGAACAGCGGCATGGTCAGGCTGGCCACGGTGACGATGATCCGACCTGGCAGGCCGAAGTAGCTGCCCACGTGCAAGGCATAGACGCTTTGCAGCAACTGCGCTTTGAACGGTTTGTCGGCGTAGCGCTCGTGGTGTTTCACCTGGCCGGTGGCCGGGTCCAGCGTGAGGGTGTTGAAAGCGCGCTCGTGGTCGGCACCTTCGAGGAGGTAGAAGAGCGTCGCCGGTCGCCCTCCGGCAGGCGGCAGGCGCAGGTTGTAAGTCAAAAGGCCGGGGCCTGCGGCCTCCTTGAGGCTGGTCCAGATGGCGTCGTAGTCCACCACCAGAGGCGGTGCGTCCTTGTCGAGCTTCTGCGGGCCGTGGCGGCCACGACCCTCTCCACGCTTTTGCTGCTGCCCGGCGGCGGGGGCCTCGGCCAATAGTTTGTTCAGGCCTTCGCGGTACCATTCGTAGGACCAGAACAAGCCCGTCAGGGCGAACAGCAGATAGAACAGCAGACACCAGGTCCCGGCGACGGCGTGCAGGTCCCAATTGAAGGCACGGCCTTTCTTGGCCCACTCCAGCGTCAGCCATGCCCGCCAGTTCAACGCCTGACGTGGCCAGCGCAGATACAGGCCTGAGAGGCAGAAGAACACCAGCATCAGGGTGCAGGCACCGGTAATTTGGCGACCGGTGTCGCCCATGGCCAAGAAGCGATGCAGCTGCAGCATCAGATTGAAGAAGCCTTGCCCCGTGACGTCACCCTGGAACTGGCCGGTGTAGGGGTCGACATAGCGCATCTGGCCGCGGCGCTCACCGGGTGGCGGCTGGAAGAAAATGCGTGCAGCGTTGCCCTCACGGGTATCGACCCACAGCATCGAGACGGTGTCGCCCTGGGCCGCCTCGACCCGGCGCACCAGCTCGGCCGGCGGTAGCACGCCTTCCTGGCGTACCTGCACCTTGAGCACGTGCGGATTGAACAGGCGCAGCAGTTCTTCCTGGAACGAATAAACCGCCCCGGTGACGCCCATCAACGCCAGCACCAGGCCGGCGGTGATGCCAAAGAACCAGTGCAATTGGAACAGCGACTTCTTCACCACATCATTCACCTTGTCTGGACGCCGGGCGAGGCGCGGCGAGCATTATGCCTTGGTGCGCGAAAGCCCCGGTCACCGGAAAGGTGAGCGGGGCTTTGGGGCGCGACTTGATTAGAAGTGGAAGTTCGCGCTCATCAGTGCAGTACGTCCTGGTGCGACGTGCGCATAGTGCGGAGCGAACACCTGATCGAAATAGCGCTTGTCGGTCAGGTTCTGCACGTTGAGTTGGAGATCGACGTTCTTGGTCAAGCGATAGGTCGCCATCGCATCGTAACGCCAGTACGACGGTACTTCGACCGAGTTGGCTTCATCGCCAAAGCGGGAATCCATGAAGGTAGCGCCTGCACCAACGGTCAGTTGCGGAACGATGTCGTAGGTAGACCAGAAGGTGAAGCTGTTACGAGGCGTGTTAGGCATGTGATTGCCCTTGTTCGCCGGGGTCGTGGTCTTCACGATCTCGCTTTCCATATAGGTGTAGCCGCCATAGACCTTCCATTTCTGGGTGAGGTTGCCCGCGTAGGTGAACTCGAGGCCTTGGACACGCTGTTCACCGTCCAGTACTTGGTAGCTGGCATTGTCAGGGTCCGTTACCCGCGCATTGGTCTTGTCGGTGCGGAACAGTGCAGCGGTCAGCGAGAGGTTGTCATCGAAGAAGTCCCACTTCGTGCCGATCTCGTAGTTGCGGTTACGTTCTGGGTCGAGGTCGCTGTTGTTTCTCGTCAGATCCAAGCCACCGTTGCCGCTGGTTTCACCCGAAGGGTTGCTCGAAGTTGACCATGCGGCATAGATGCTGCCATTGGGCAGAGGGTTGTAGACCACGCCCAATTGGTAGTTCCACAGGTGGGTATTGTTCTCGCGCGAGAAGCTGCCGGCCGGGCCATTACGACCTGCGTTGGCGTAACCACTGGACTTGGTCTGGTAGTCGTCGTAGCGCAGCCCCATGTTCAACGACCATTGCTCATTGAATTTCAACGTGTCGAAGACGTAGACAGCGCTGGTCTTGGTGTCGGTGTCGGTAAACGCCTTGCTGTCGGTGATGGTGCCGGACCATGCGTCATCTGGAGACGGATCGTGCAGACTGGTGCAGTCGCCAGATGCCAGCAAAGCAGGGGTGCACTTGGTGCCATTGCCCGCCGCGGATTTGATGTCGTAACCACGGTTGTGCGTATCGCTGTAGGTGAACTCCAAACCAGTGACGAGGCTGTGCTCGATGGAACCGGTATTGAACTTCGCGCTCAAGTCGGTCTGGTTGACCCAACCTTTGGAGGTCGAATTCCGGTTCTTGGTCGCACGGTAGACTGTGCCGTCGGCCACGTTGCCCTTGCTGTCGTCAGGGTTGGTGACGATGTAGTCCAAGGTTGAACGCGACATGCGGAAACTGTTGGACAGCGTCAGGTTTTCGTTGAAGTCGTGCTCGATCTTGATCGTGCCGCTGTCGTTGGTGGTCTTGCGATAGTCGCGATCGTTCAGGCCGTAGAAGTTGTCGCGGTCCACATGCGCGGGTTTGTCGACGTTGTATTTGCTGCGATTGGCGCTACGCGTGAGCGGAATGCCGTAGTCCGGCATGTCGTCGGTCTTGAGGTGGTAGTAGCCGACGGTCACGCGAGTATCGGTACCGAGGCCGAACGCGAACGAGGGGGCGACACCCCAACGGCTGACATCCACATCATCTCGGCCGGCTACGTTGGCTTCGTGCTTCATCAGGTTCAGGCGAAACGCCGAAGTGTCGGTCAGCTGCTTGTTCAGGTCCAACGTGGTCCGCTTGGTCTGGTCAGAGCCCCAAGTAAAACCACCATTGTAGGCATCACCGAGCTTGGCGGTTTTGGTGACCAGATTCAGGCTGCCACCCGTGGAGCCTGCGCCTGTGAAGGCCGAGCCAGGGCCTTTGCTGACTTCGATCGATTCGACGTTGAAGATTTCACGGCTCTGCGAAGCCACGTCGCGCATGCCATCGACGAATACATCGCTTTCTGCGTTGAAACCGCGAATGATCGGACGGTCGCCTGCCGGGTTGCCGCCTTCGCCAGCACCGAAAGTGATGCCAGGGGTCGTACGCAATGCGTCTACGAGACTGGTTGCGCCCGTATCACGAATGACCTGCTGTGGGATGACGGTGACACTCTTGGGTGTTTCGCGCAGCGGCGCCGTGTACTTCTTCGAGGTTGCCGTGTCGGTCTTGTAGCTGGTGGTGTCCTGTGCCGCGTTGACACTGGTGGCATCCAGCGAGACGACGCCATCGGTTGGCTGTTCCGCCGCTAGGGCAAGCTGGGCGGCGGAGGAAGCAGTGATGGCAACGCCGATGGCGGAGGCGAGCAGACGTGGTGAACTCACAGCAGATGGCACGTGACGCATTTCGATGAACCTTCCCCAAGGTTTGAAGTCGGCGGATCTTAATGCAAGCAATTGCGAGTCTCAATTGAGAATCGTTAACAGTCGCGAGAAACTTACAATCTTTACAATTTCTCTTTACGGTTTTGCTGTGCTGAAACGTCTTAAGCGGCTGGCGGGGCTTGTGTGGTGCAAAAGGGAATCAATATCATTGGCAGCCTTACTACCTCTCAGGTGCCACCGTCATGCTGCTTCACATTCCCGGTCTGTTCGACGCCGACGAACTCTCCCGCATCCGTGAGGCGCTGGAGCAGGCGGACTGGGCCGACGGCAAGGTCACCGCGGGTTATCAGTCGGCTAAGGCCAAGCACAACCTGCAGTTGCCAGAAGGGCACGCGCTGGCCAAGGAGATCGGCAGCGCCTTGATCGATCGTCTGTGGCGCAATCCGCTGTTCATGTCTGCGGCATTGCCGCACAAGGTGTTTCCACCGCTGATCAACTGCTACCGCGAAGGCGGCAATTTCGGCTTCCACATCGACAACGCGCTGCGTCAGCCCAAGGGCAGCGTCGAGCGGATACGCACGGATGTCTCTTCTACGTTGTTCTTGAGCGATCCGGACAGCTATGACGGTGGCGAACTCGTCATCCAGGACACCTATGGTGTGCAGCAGGTCAAGCTGGCGGCCGGCGACATGGTGCTGTATCCGGGCACCAGCCTGCACAAGGTCAATCCGGTTACCCGTGGGGCGCGCTATGCGGCGTTTTTCTGGACCCAAAGCCTGGTGCGCGAGGACAGCCAGCGTACCTTGCTGTTCGAGATGGACAATGCCATCCGCCAATTGACCGCCGATGTCCCCGATCACCCGTCGTTGCTGCAACTGACCGGCACCTATCACAACCTGCTGCGCCGCTGGGCCGAGGTCTGAGCCGTGTCATATCAGTTGCGTCGTGAGGAAGTCGTCGATATCGCAGGTCTGCAAGCCATGCTCGAACAAAGCCCTGGCAAGGCGGCCCAAGCCATCCTGGCCGCGGCGCAACGGGGGATTGTCGAGGCGCAGTTGATGCTCGGGCAGATTCTGCTGGATGGCCGCGGCATCGAGCAGGACCGGGCGCTGGCGCGGCAGTGGTTTGCTATAGCGGCCCAAGGCGCAAGCGCCATGGGGCACAACATGCTGGGACGATGCCTGGAGCATGGCTGGGGCGGGGAAAGCGACCTGCGGATGGCCGCTGCTCACTATCGCCAGGCGGCTGACGCCGGTCTGGACTGGGGGCTGTACAACTATGCCAACCTGCTGGCTACCGGGAGAGGCGTCGCTGTGGACCAGGCTCTGGCGTTGAGCTGTTATGAAAAGGCGGCGCACTTGGGCCATGCCAAGTCGATGAACCTGTATGGCCGTTACCTGGAGCAGGGGATCGCCACCGCTGCCAGTCCGGTGCGCGCGGTGCGCTGGTATCGCCGTTCGGCTGAGGCGGGTGATTTTCGCGGCATGTTCAGCCTGGCGATGGTACTGGTCGAACGTGGGCAGTTGGCCGAGGCCCAGCCTTGGTTGGAGCGGGCGCGGGTCGAGGGGAACCTGAATTTTCTGCGCAGTGCCTTGGTGACCTTGCAGCACGCGGGGCCGATGCTGATGGCGTTTGCCGCGCGGTATGCCCAAGAGCTGCAAAGGCGTAAGCCTTGAAGGCGTCTGTCTTTACAGTCCTTCGTGTAAATCCGCTCCACCAGGCCCGTAATGGACTTGATGGGGCGGGTTTACCCACGAAGAAGGCGCACATGAAAACGGGGCCTCGCGGCCCCGTCTTGCATTACAGGTAGTAGGCCTTCAGCGGCGGGAAGCCGTTGAACTCCACCGCGCTGTAGCTGGTGGTGTAGGCGCCGGTGGACAGCCAGTAGAGGCGGTCACCGATGGCCAGGTTCAGTGGCAGGCCGTACTTGTAGTGCTCGTACATGATGTCGGCGCTGTCGCAGGTGGGGCCGGCGATGACCACTTCTTCGGTCTCGCCTTTCTTCTCGGTCCAGATCGGGAACTTGATCGACTCGTCCATGGTTTCGATCAGGCCGGAGAACTTGCCCACGTCGGTGTAGATCCAGCGTTCGACAGCGGTGCGCGACTTGCGTGCCACCAGCACCACTTCGCTGACCAGGATGCCGGCGTTGGCGATCAGCGAGCGACCTGGCTCGAGGATGATTTCCGGCAGGTCGTCACCGAAGTCTTCCTTGAGGAAGCGGATGATTTCCTCGGCGTAGGTTTCGAGGCTGTTGGTACGGGTGATGTAATTGGCCGGGAAACCACCGCCCATGTTGATCAGCTTGAGCTCGATGCCGTCTTCTTCCTTCAGGCGCTCGAAGATCACCTTGACCTTGGCGATGGCCGCGTCCCAGACGCTGATGTCGCGCTGCTGGGAGCCGACATGGAAGGAGATGCCGTAAGGCACCAGGCCCAGGTCACGGGCCAGGATCAGCAGGTCCATGGCCATGTCGGTCTGGCAGCCGAACTTGCGCGACAGCGGCCAGTCGGCAGTGGTGGAGCCTTCGGTGAGGATGCGCACGTAGACTTTCGAACCCGGTGCGGCCTTGGCGATGTTGCGCAGGTCCGCCTCGGAGTCGGTGGCGTACAGGCGCACGCCCTTCTCGTAGAAGTAGCGGATGTCCTTGGACTTCTTGATGGTGTTGCCGTAGCTGATGCGGTCGGCGGTGACACCACGGCCCAGCACTTTGTCCAGCTCGTAGATCGAGGCGATATCGAAGCTCGAGCCTTTTTCCTTGAGCAGGTCGATGATCTCGACTGCCGGGTTGGCCTTGACCGCGTAGTAGACCTTGGCGAATTCGAAGCCTGCGCGCAGGTCGTCATAGGCCTGGCTGATCATCTGGGTGTCGATGAGTACGAACGGGGTTTCCTGCTTGTCGGCGAACGCCTTCATCTTCTGGAAGGTGTCACGCGCGAAATAGTCTTCGACCTGGATCGACATGCTGAGGGACTCCATGGGCAAACTGAAAAATTAAGTGGTGCAAACTGAACGTCCTCCGTATCCCCACTTTGGTTCGCCTACTTCCCAAGGCATGTCGCCGAAAGCAAAAAGGTCAACCGTGCCCGTGAAGCGGAGCGGCGGGTGACCTTGCTGTCTCGTCGTCAGTACTTGAGCCGGATGGATCGTTTCCAGCATGGACGTTCGGCGCGCACTTTAGGGCGTGAGGAATGCAGAATCAACAGGCAATCCCGGCACGTTCGTCGCGTTTTGGCCACCTGCCACTGGAATAACCGACCTGTGTGAACGGCCGATGTTCCCAAGCGTAAAGAATTGTGGAATGGACCGCGCCGCCCCCTTCAGAGGCGAGCCCCCGAAAAAGACGCCATGGTGTTCTCTTGGCGACGCGAGACCGAGCAAAGGCAACAGATCGATGGCGCCAAAGTGTTCATATTTATGGCCACTTGAGGGGCGCGTCAGATCGACCGAAATTCCTATAAATTTTTTGTTACCGATCTCTAGGTCGGGCTGGGTCATCGTTGATTTGCCGTCGTTTATGAGAAGCATTACTATTCGCGACCTTGCACCTGCCCCTAGATGGCCTCGACCATGTCTGGACACAAAGGCTTCCTCGATCACTATCACGAGCTGATCGGCACCTGGACGCGCAAGCTGCGCAACCGTCCACAGGCCGAGGACCTCGCCCATGACGCTTTCGTGCGGGTGCTGGAAAACCCGCGAGAGGTCATCGAGCAGCCGCGCGCCTACCTGCACCAGACGGCCCGCAACATTGCCGTCGACGGTTACCGCCGTGAGGACCGGCGCCAGGCCTTGGAAGAGGAGATGTTCGATGAAGGCGCCGCAGGCAATGGTGATCCGGAAGCCTATGTGCATGCCCTGGAACTGGCCGACAGCGTCGAGCGCGCCCTGGCCGAGCTGCCGGTCAATTGCCGGCAGGTGTTCGTCTGGCAGAAGCTCGAGGGGCTGACCCAGGCGGAGATTGCCGAGCGCATGGGCCTGAGCAAGAACATGGTCGAAAAGTATATGATCCGCACGCTCCGGCATCTGCGTGAGCAACTGGATGTGTCCACCCGATGAGTCAGGAGACCCTTTGCATGAAACAGCCCGGCGCCGAAGACGTGCGTGAGCAGGCCGCCGAATGGTTCGCGCGTATCCAGGATGCGCCGGGAGATACCCAGCTGCAGGCGCGCTTGCATCAGTGGCTTAAGGCCGATCCTCGCCACCGCCAGGAGTACGGCCTGCTCGAGCGGTTGTGGCAGGCCGCCGACCACATCCCGCCCCAGCGCCTGGAGGCGCTGTGCGTTCCTGAGCCTGTGCGGCATCTGCCCCGTCGGCGTTTCCTGCAGCAGGCCCTGGCGGCGGGAGTGGGCGCCGCCGCCCTTGGATTGGGCTGGCGTGGCTGGCAATACACCCGCGAAAACCATAGCGAAGACCTGCAGACCGCCTTGGGCGAGCGCCGTGATATCGAGCTGCCGGACGGCTCGCAGCTGCAACTCAATGGCGCGACTCGCCTGGGCGTGAGGTACAGCGCCGGGCAGCGACAGGTCGTGCTCGAAGCGGGTGAAGTGATGTTCAGCGTCGCCCACGACAGCGCACGGCCTTTCGTGGTCGACACCGCTCAGGGACGCGTCACCGTAACCGGGACCCGTTTCGATGTGCGCCTGGACCGCGGGCACACCCGGGTGGCCGTGGAACAGGGCTCCGTCAAGGTGGAAGGGGCTTCGGGTCCATCGGCGCAGCTCACCGCGGGCCTGGGCGCGCATATCGATCCGCAAGGCCAGGTCGTGGCGCCGTACCCTGTGGATGCGGCTGTCGTGACGGCCTGGCGTCACGGCAAGCTGGTGTTCGATAACGCCACCTTGGCCGAGGTGGTGGCGGAAGTCTCCCGTTACCGCAGCCAGCCACTGCGCGTCGCCCCTGGCAAGGCGGCGGGCCTGCGCCTGTCCAGCACCTTCAGTGTCGATGACACCGACGCGCTGCTTCGGGCCCTGCCGAGCATTTTGCCGGTGGCCATCAAGACCCACGGCGACGGCTCCAGCGAAATTATCGCGAAATAAATTCAGGTTTTTTTTCACTCGTTCGTCTTCCTCGCCAGCTGCAACTGCCAAGCATTTCCATTTGCGTGTGGTTGGCGTTCATCCGGACTTTCAGGATTCTTCGACGACGTGAATAACAACAAGCCTTTCCTGCGTTTGCCTTCCCTCGCGCTGGCCCTGGCGATCAGTGCCGCCACGGCCAATGCCTACGCCGAACAAACGCCGGCGACGATCCAAATCCAGGCTCAGCCCCTGGCTTCGGCCTTGAGCCAGTTGGGGCAACAGACCAACCTGCAATTGTTCTTCAGCCCTGAACTGGTGGCGGGCAAGCAGGCCCCGGCGGTCTCGGGAAATCTTGCGCCGGAGCAGGCGCTGCAACAATTATTGCAAGGCAGTGGGCTGACCTATGAGCTGTCCCAGGGCACCGTGGTGGTCAAGCCGGCCGAGAGCGCAGGCGTGTTGACCACCGGCAGCCTTGAGCTGGCGCCCACCGACGTCAAAGTGGTCGGCGACTGGCTGGGGGATGCCCAGCAGAGCGTGGTACAGAACCATCCCGGCGCGCGCACCGTGGTGCGTCGTGAGGCCATGGTGGAAAAGGGCGCGATGAACGTACGCGACGTGCTGCGCGGCATCCCCGGTGTGCAGGTCCAGGATTCCAATGGCACCGGTGGCAGCGACCTGTCGCTCAACGTGGGTGTGCGCGGACTGACATCACGCCTGTCGCCGCGCTCGACGGTGTTGATCGACGGTATCCCCGCCGCGTTCGCGCCCTATGGCCAGCCACAGCTGTCCATGGCGCCAATTTCCTCGGGCAACCTCGACAGCATCGATGTGGTTCGCGGCGCAGGCTCCGTGCGCTATGGCCCGCAGAACGTCGGCGGGGTGATCAACTTCGTGACCCGTGCCATCCCGGAGAAAGCTTCGGGTGAGTTGTCCACAACGCTGGAAACCTCTCGCCATGGCGGCTGGAAACACACCGAGTCGGCATTTGTCGGCGGCACTGCCGATAACGGCATGGGTGTGGCATTGCTCTATACCGGCGTGAACGGCAACGGTTACCGCAGCAGCAACAATGGCAATGACATCGACGACGTCATCCTCAAGACCCACTGGGCGCCCACCGACAGCGACGAGTTCTGGCTCAACTTCCATTACTACGATGGTCGGGCCGACATGCCCGGTGGCCTGACCCAGGCGCAGTTCGACCAAGACCCCTTCCAGTCGGTGCGCGACTACGACTACTTCGCCGGCCGTCGCAAGGACGTGTCGTTCAAGTGGCAGCGTCAGCTCGACGAGGCCACCCAGTTCGAAGTGCTGACCTATTACACCGACAGCTTCCGCGGCAGCTCCATCGCCGACCGCACCATGAAGACCCTGTCGTCGTACCCGCGCAATTACCATACCTTCGCCATCGAGCCGCGCCTGTCGCGGATCTTCTTCGCCGGCCCCACCACCCAGGAAGTCAGCGTCGGCTATCGCTACCTGAAGGAAGCCATGCGCGAGCAGTCTTCGCAGCTGGCGCTGATCGACAACGTGCCGACGCCGGTCCCGGGTTCCGACGGCCATGTCATCCAGGACCGCAGCGGGGGCACCGAAGCCAGTGCCTACTACGTCGACGACAAGATCGACGTCGGCAACTGGACCATCACCCCCGGCCTTCGCTTCGAGCACATCAATACCGACTGGCGCGACCGCCCGGTGCTGGATGGAGACTACCAGCGCGTCCCTGAGAAAAACCGCAGTGTCACCAGCAACGAACCCCTGCCAGCATTGAGCGTGATGTATCACCTGTCCGATGCCTGGAAGCTGTTCGCCAACTACGAGACCTCTTTCGGCAGCCTGCAGTACTTCCAGCTTGGGCAAGGTGGTAAAGGCGACAGCACCGCCAATGGCCTGGAGCCGGAAAAGGCCAAGACCTACGAGATCGGCACGCGTTATGACGATGGCCATTTCGCGGGCGAGCTGACCGCGTTCTACATCGACTTCGACGACGAGCTGCAATACATCAGCAACGAGGTCGGCTGGACCAACCTGGGGGCGACCAAGCACCAGGGCATCGAAGCTGCCGTGCGTTATGACCTGTCCGGGTTGGATGCACGCCTGCAAGGGCTGACGGCCAATGCAGGCTACACCTATACCCGCGCCACCTATGAAGGCGAGATCCCTGGCTTCAAAGGTCGTGACCTGCCGTTCTACTCCCGCCAGGTGGCCACGGCGGGGCTGCGCTACGAGATGAACCGCTGGACCTGGAATCTGGATGCTTATGCCCAGTCCAAGCAGCGCTCGCCAGGCACGGGGATCACCAATGGCCAGTTCAACGGCAACTACATCACCGAGCCGAGTGCCGATGGACGGTTCGGCGACATTCCGGGTTATGTCACCTGGCATGCCCGTGGTGGGTATGACTTCGGACCGCAGCTGTCGAACCTGAAGCTGGCGGCGGGCGTGAAGAACCTCTTCGACAAGCAGTACTACACCCGCTCCAGCGACAACAATGCCGGGCTCTATGTGGGGGAGCCGCGCACCTTCTATGTGCAGGCCAGTGTAGGGTTCTGACACCAGTGGTGCCTGACTCGCAGGTAAATCCGCTCCCGCAAATACAACGCTATTGGCTGTAGGAGCGGGTTTACCCGCGAAGCGGTCGGCACAACCGACACGCCTCTTAGAGGGCGACAACCGCCTCTGCCGGCGAAACGATACTGGTCTTGCCCCCACGCGAACGCCCCGAACTCAGGTAGGCCGCAATGGACTCCTGGGTCACCTCGCCCAGGAACACCTGCTCGGCATCGAGCACCGGCAACCAGGCACGATTGAACTCATACATCCGCGACAGGAGGATGCGCAGGTGTTCGTCGTGGGCTGCGGTGGCGTTGAACGGGCGCAGGAAATCGCCACAGCTCCCTTGCTGGCGATGCAGGTCGCGTCTGCGCACGTATCCCAACGCCCGGTTCTGCGCATCGGTGACCACCACGTAGCGGCGGTCATGCTCGTCCATCAGCTCCAGGGCATCGCTCACGGGCGTCTCGGGGCTCAGGGACGGGGCATTGTCTGCGGCATCCTCGGCACGGACCAGCAACAGGCGCTTCAAGGTGCTGTCCTGGCCGACGAAATTGCTCACGAAGTCATCCACCGGATGGGCCAGCAAGGTGTCCGGGTGGTCGAGCTGCAGCAGTTTGCCGGCGCGGAAGATGGCGATCTTGTCGCCCAGCTTGATCGCCTCGTCGATGTCATGGCTGACCATGATCACGGTCTTGTTCAGCGCCCGTTGCATCTCGAAGAACTCGTTCTGGATCATCTCGCGATTGATCGGGTCGACCGCGCCGAAAGGCTCATCCATCAGCAACACCGGTGCCTCGGCGGCCAAGGCACGGATCACGCCGATCCGCTGTTGCTGGCCGCCCGAAAGTTCACGCGGGTAGCGCTGCAGGTACTGCTTGGGCTCGAGCTTGATCATGTGCATCAGCTCGCGGGCGCGCTCGTGACATCTTTGCTTGTCCCAGCCCAGCAAGCGCGGGACGACTGTGATGTTTTCCTCGATGGTCATGTTCGGGAACAGGCCGATCTGCTGGATCACGTAGCCAATGTGGCGGCGCAGGGTCACCTCGTCTAGGGCGCTGGTGTCCTCGCCGTTGATCAATACCTGGCCGCTGGTCGGTGTGATCAGGCGGTTGATCATTTTCAGGGTTGTGCTCTTGCCGCAGCCCGAGGGGCCGAGAAACACGCAGATTTCGCCTTCGTTGACGGTGAGGCTGACCGCGTCGACGGCTTTGACGTCCTTGCCGTTGACGTTGAAGGTCTTGCTGAGGTTCTTCAGTTCGATCATGGGCGCAGTCCTTCCGGAGTCAGGGCACGTTGCAGGGTTTGCAGAAGCAGGTCGGCGATGATCGCCAGCAGGCTGACCAGCACGGCGCCGACCAGCAGCATGGACATGTCGCTGCGGCTGATGGAGGTGAGGATGAGTACACCCAGGCCGCCGGCGCCGATGGTGGCGGCGATGGTCATCACGCCGATGTTCATCACCACGGCGGTGCGCACGCCGGCGAGAATCACCGGCACCGCGATGGGCAACTCGACCATGCGCAGGCGCTGGCCGAAGGTCATGCCGATGCCGCGCGCCGCTTCACGGATGCCAGGTTCGACATTGGTCAGGGCCAGATAGGTGTTACGCATGATCGGCAGCAGCGAATAAAGGAATACCGCCGTGATCGCGGGCAATGGCCCCAGGCCCTGGCCGAACTTGGAGTAGAACGGCAGCAGCAGGCCGAACAGGGCGATCGAAGGGACGGTCAGCAGCACCGTGGCGCTGGCCTGCAGGGGGCCAGCCAAGGATGGGAAGCGGGTCATCAAGACCCCCAAGGGCACCCCGACCAAGATCGCCAGGCCCACGGCCACGCCCACCAGGGTGATGTGCTGGCCGGTCAGGTGCAGCACTTGGAACCAGTCCAGATGCGTGAACGTATCGAGCAGGTTCATGGCTGTACCTCGCTGATCGGGTGCTCGCGCAGAAATGCCGCGGCCACGGTCGCCGGGCTCTGGTGCTCGACATCGACCTTGGCGTTGAGTGCACGCATGGTCTGGTCGTCGAGCAGCTCGGCCAGAGGCTTGAGCAGGTCGGCCAGGCGCGGGTTGGCGTCGAGCGTCTGTTGGCGCACCACCGGGGCGGCGGTGTAGTCGGGGAAGTAGTGTTTATCGTCTTCGAGCAGCTTGAGGTTGAACGCGTTCAGGCGCCCGTCGGTGGTGTACACCAGGCCGGCGAAGACTTGGTTATTGCGCATCGCGGTATAGACCAAGCCGCCGTCCATCTGCCGAATGTTGCGCCGGTCGAGCGGCAGGTCATACAACTCGCGCAGCCCCACCAGGCCGTCCGGCCGATTGGCGAACTCGGTGTCCAGTGCCACCAGGTGGTTGCGCTCATGCTCGTCGCGCAGCACCCGCTGCAACTGACTGATGGTGTTGAGCTGCGGGTAAGCCTTGGCCACGGCTTGGGGCAGGCCCAGGGCATAGGTGTTGCTGAATTTCGACGGGGTTAGCCAGACCAGGCCCTTCTCGGCGTCCAGTGCCTTGACCCTGGCGTAGGTGGCCTCGGCGCTGGGCATGCGTTCGTCGATGTGGTTGTAGGAGACCAGCGAAACCCCGGTGTATTCCCACATCAGGTCGAGTTGGCCGGTTTCCTGGGCCTGGCGTGCAATGTTGCTGCCCAGGCCTTCGGTGACGCGCACGGTGTAGCCGTTGGCGCGCAGGTATTGGGCGGTGATTTCAGCGAGCACGGTCTGTTCGGTGAAGACCCGCGCGCCGATGCGAATCAGCGGTTTTTCCGAGGCCTGGGAGAGCCCTGCGAATAGCATGGCCGCGCCCAGGAGCAAGGCGATTTTCTTGTTCATTGGTTCCCTCTTTTTATTGGGACAGGCCGCGTTCCAGCCAGCGCTTGCTGGAAAGGCTCACCAAGGCATCGAGCGCCAGTGCCAGCAAGGCCGTGCAGGCTGCGCCCAGCAACAGTTGCGGCTGGTTGTTCAGGGCGATGCCGGGGAAGATCAGGCTGCCCAGGCTGTTGGCGCCGATCAGGAAGGCCAGGGGGGCCGTGCCCACGTTCAGCGCCAGGGCCACGCGCACACCGCCGACGATGATCGGCACAGCGTTGGGCAGCTCTACCTGCCAAAGTTGCTGGCGCGCGGTCATGCCGATGCCGGTGGCCGCTTCCTTGAGTGAGGCGGGGACGTTCTTCAGGCCTTCGTAGGTGTTGCGCACGATGGGCAGGAGGGAGGCGAGGAACAGGGCGAAGATCGCAGGGCCTGCGCCGATGCCCAGGACACTCAGGGCAATGGCCAGGACGGCCAGGGGAGGGATGGTGTTGCCAACGTTGAACAGCTGCATGAAGCGCTCGGCCTTGTCGACCCTGTGCGGTCGACTCAAGGCAATGCCGGCGGGGATACCCACGGCTAGCGCCGCCGCCATCGAAGCCAGCACCAGCACCAGGTGCGCTTGCAGATAGAACCAAAGGTCTTCGCGATAACGCGCGAAGGTATCGATGCCGATCCAGTGGACCAGCAGGGCCAGGATGACGAGCACGGCGGCCCATCCCAACAGCCCTTTGCCATAGCGTTCAGCCACAGGCGGACTCCTTTTCAGTCGGCGAACACACTCCCGTGGCGGGCGCCATACCTGGCGCCAGGCAGTGTGGTCGCGAGTAGCAGCGTGACGCACTGAAGACAGGCGGTCACGCCATGAGCCGAACCCCGTCGGGCCCGAAATGCAGATGAAACACGCCCTGAACCGAGGCGGGTTGCAGGGGAGTGGACGTCTCCGAGGCGTTAAAGGTTCCCATCTGAAGAGGCGTTTGGCCAGTGTTAATCACTGGCTCTTCAGAAAAATCACGCGATAAAAAAGCGTGGATAGCACGTGGAGGCGTTGAAGTACCTGCTATTCGGCGGTTTGCCGTACGGCGACTTGGCTGGGCAATTTTCTTGTTATTCGCTTGAATCGAGGCTCTCGGCGGAACACTTGAGCTTGAACCGCATATGGCTGGGCATGCACTGGTCACGCTTGAAGGCTCTCTGCGACACCGGCGACTCGCAAGATTCAAAGCTGATGCCCAATGGCCTCAGGCGGGTTTTGGCCCTGCTCCGACTTCAGGTATGATATTGCCCCTTTTTGATCCCAAGTCAGGCGATTTCCCATGACCAACCAGGCCGCCGAAGTCGCGAAGCGCCGCACTTTCGCCATCATTTCCCACCCCGACGCCGGTAAGACCACCATCACCGAGAAGCTCCTGCTGATGGGCAAGGCCATTGCCGTCGCCGGTACCGTGAAGTCGCGCAAGTCCGACCGCCACGCCACCTCCGACTGGATGGAAATGGAGAAGCAGCGCGGCATCTCCATCACCACCTCGGTGATGCAGTTCCCCTACCGCGAGCACATGATCAACCTGCTCGACACCCCCGGCCACGAGGACTTCTCCGAAGATACCTACCGCACCCTGACCGCGGTCGACTCGGCGCTGATGGTGCTCGACGGCGGTAAAGGTGTAGAGCCGCGGACCATCGCCCTGATGGATGTCTGCCGCCTGCGCGACACGCCGATCGTCAGCTTCATCAACAAACTCGACCGTGACATCCGCGACCCGATCGAACTGCTCGACGAGATCGAGGCGGTCCTGAAGATCAAGGCTGCGCCGATTACCTGGCCGATCGGTTGCTACCGCGACTTCAAGGGTGTGTACCACCTCACCGGCGACTACATCGTGGTCTATACCCCGGGTCATGGTCATGAGCGCACCGAAGCCAAGATCATCCAGAAGCTGGACTCCGACGAGGCCCGTGCGCACCTGGGCGACCAGTACGATTCGTTCGTCGAGCAGCTGGAACTGGTCCAGGGCGCCTGCCATGAGTTCAACCAGGACGAGTTCATCAACGGTCAGCTGACCCCGGTGTTCTTCGGTACCGCCCTTGGCAACTTCGGTGTCGACCATGTGCTCGACGCAGTTGTCGATTGGGCACCGCGTCCGCTGGGCCGCGTGGCGCACGAGCGTACCGTCGAGCCTGTGGAAGAGAAGTTCACCGGCTTCGTGTTCAAGATCCAGGCGAACATGGACCCGAAACACCGCGACCGCATCGCCTTCATGCGGATCTGTTCGGGCAAGTACGAAAAAGGCATGAAGATGCGCCACGTGCGCCTGGGCAAGGACCTGCGCATCGGCGATGCGCTGACGTTCTTCTCCTCCGAGCGTGAACAGCTCGAGGAAGCCTATGCCGGCGACATCATCGGCCTGCACAACCATGGCACCATCCAGATCGGCGACACGTTCACCGAAGGCGAGGCGCTGGGCTTCACGGGTATTCCGCACTTCGCCCCGGAACTGTTCCGCCGCGTGCGCCTGAAGGACCCGCTCAAGTCCAAGCAACTGCGCCAGGGCCTGCAACAGCTGGCCGAAGAAGGCGCGACCCAGGTGTTCTTCCCCGAGCGCAGCAACGACATCATCCTCGGCGCCGTGGGTGTGCTGCAGTTCGATGTGGTCGCCAGCCGCCTGAAGGAAGAGTACAAGGTCGAATGTGCCTACGAGCCCATCACCGTCTGGTCGGCGCGCTGGATCAGCTGCGACGACAAGAAGAAGCTCGAGGAATTCCAGAACAAGGCCATGGAGAACCTGGCCATCGACGGTGGCGGTCACCTGACCTACCTGGCGCCGACCCGGGTGAACCTATCGTTGATGGAAGAGCGCTGGCCGGACATCAAGTTCCGCGCCACTCGCGAGCATCACTAAAGAGCAGCGGCAAGCTACCAGCAGCAAGCTTCAAGCGGCGCGAGCCTGAACGGGCTCCGTTCTTCTTGCCGCTTGCCGCTGACGACTGTCAGTTGCCTGCTTTGATACTGGTCCAGATCCGTGTACGGATGCGGTCGATCTTCGCCGGCATCGCCTCCAGGGCATACAGCTTGCCCAGTACCTCGTCACTCGGGTAGATCATGCTGTTGGCCTTGAGTTTCGGGTCCACCAGGCTGTCTGCCTTCAAGTTGCCGTTGGCGTACTGCACAGAGTCGCTGATATTGGCCATCACCTCTGGCTGCAACAGGTAGTTCATGTAGGCGTAGCCGGCTTTTTCGTCCGGTGCGTCGGCGGGCATGGCGACCATGTCGAACCACAGCGGCGCCCCTTCCTTGGGTATCGAGTAGCCCACCTTCACCCCATTGTTCGCCTCTTCGGCGCGGTTCTTCGCCTGCAGCACATCCCCCGAGAAACCTACCACCACGCAGACATCGCCGTTGGCCAGGTCGCCGGTGTACTTGGATGAGTGGAAGTAGCTGATGTACGGCCGCACCTGCATCAACAGCGCCTTGGCTTTGTCGTAATCGGCCGGGTTCTGGCTGTGGTGCGGCAGGCCCAGGTAGTGCAGGGCGATCGGTAGCAGCTCCGGGCCGTTGTCCAGCACGGCAACGCCGCAGCTTTTGAGTTTGGAAATGTTCTCGGGCTTGAAGATCAGGTCCCAGGAGTCCACCGGCGGATTGTCGCCCAGTACCGCCTTGACCTTGTCGATGTTGTAGCCAATGCCCGTGCTGCCCCAGAGGTAGGGGAAGCCATAGCGATTGCCCGGGTCGTTCACCTCCAGCGCCTTGAGCAGCACCGGGTTGAGGTTATGCCAGTTGGGCAACTGGCTCTTGTCCAGCGGCTTGAGGGCTTTGCCCTGGATCTGCCGGGCCATGAAGTGGTTGGAGGGGAACACCACGTCGTAGCCGGAGTTGCCCGTCATCAGCTTGCCGTCGAGGGTCTCGTTGCTGTCGAACACGTCATAGGTCGGCTGGATGCCGGTGGCCTGCTGGAACTGCTTGAGGGTGTCGGGGGCGATGTAGCTGGACCAGTTGTAGATCTTCACCGAGTCGGCGGCGTTGGCCACGCAGGTGGCGAGCATCAGAGGGGCGAGCAGGAGGGTGCGCATGTCCGGTATACCTTGCTGTGCTTGTTGTAATCGAAGGGCGGCAGGCGATCGTCGGATCAGAAAATCAGAACGTAGGTCTTGCGCACTGTTTCCTGGATATCCCAGGTGCCGGTGCTGTTGGCCGGCAGCATCAGGGCGTCGCCGGCTTCGATGAGCAAGGGCTCGCCACCGTCGGGGGTGAAGGTGCAGCGGCCCTTGATGAAATGGCAGAACTCCTGCTGCACGATCTGCCGCCGCCAGCGCCCCGGGGTGCACTCCCAGATGCCGGTTTCGACGCCGTCGTTGCGCTCGACGCAGGTCACGGAGGTGACCGCAACCGGCTCGCCGAGAGGGACGGCGACAGGACTGGTGCTTTCCAGGGTGACGCTGCCCGTGTGCTTGAACTGGGTGATGCTCATGACCTTGGATCCTGTGTGTTGGTTTGGGTTGAATCAGCGCATGAAGCCTTCCATGAAGTCGGCAAGCGTGCTGGCCAGGCGCCTTCGCCAAGGAGCGCTGCCGGGCTGGGCGAGGGTCTGGTCCTCGTGCACGAAGCTTCGGATGATCGCGTTGTAGCCCAGCCAGCGGCAGGGCTCGGGCGGCCAGCTGGCCAGGCTCGACAGCGGGCGGTTGTCGTACACCCAAGGCTGCGCGGTCAGGGCGTTGTGCTGGCCGAGTATCAGCGCGGCCAGGGTGCGTCCGCCCAGGTTGGTGGCGCCGACACCTTCGCCGCCATAGCCGCCCGACAACGCAATGCCGCGCTGGCGATCGCACAGCATGTGCGGGTGGAAGCGCCGGGCCATGCCCAGGTTGCCGCCCCAGGAATGGGTGATGCGCACGTCCTTGAGCTGTGGGAACAGGTCGCCGAACAGGTAGCGGCGCAGGGCGATCTCGCTGTCGGTAAGGCTGAAGTCTTCCCGCAGCCGGCCGCCGAAGCGGTAGCCGCCACGGGCACCGAATACCAGGCGGTTGTCGGCGGTGCGTTGGCCATAGGTGACTTGGCGGCTGCCCTCGCTGAAGGCCTGGCCCTGATCCAGGCCGATCTGTGCCCAGGTCGATTCAGGCAGGGGTTCGGTGGCCACCAGCAGGCTCTGCACGGGCAACTGATGACGTCCCAGCGGCGGCAGACTGGCGGCGTAGCCTTCCACGGCTGGCACGATCCACTGGCTGCGGATCGTCGCCTGGGGCGTACGTACCTCGCCGGTTCGCCAGTCGATGGCCGGGGTGTTCTCGTAGATCAGTACGCCCAGGCGTTCGACCGCACGGGCCAGGCCGCGCACGAGTTTGGCCGGCTGGAGGGTAGCGACATGCGGGCTGAAGATCGCGCCATAGGCATTGCTCACCCGCAGTTGGCCATTCAACGCCTCAGGCCCCAGCCAGCGGTAGTCGTCTTCATTCATGCCTTGGCGATAGAGGTCATCCAGGTAGGCACGCAGACTGCGTTCCTGCTCCGGGTAACGGGCGGCGCAATAGAGCACGCCGCCTTTGCGGTAGTCGCAGTCGATGCCTTCGCGTTGCAGGACGCTGTGGACCTCGTTGGGGATGTCATGCAGCAAATCGGTGCTGGTGCGGCGTTGCTGGGGCGAGAGGGTGGCGAGCATCCGGTCCTCGCCCAGCAGGTTGCCCATCAGCCAGCCGCCATTGCGGCCCGAGGCGCCGTAACCTGCGATATTGGCGTCGATCACCGCGACGTTCAGTTGTGGCGCCTGGCGCTTGAGGTAATAGGCGGTCCATAGGCCTGTGTAGCCGGCGCCGATGATGCATACATCCACCTCCAGGTCCTGGTCCAGGGCCGGGCGGGCGCAGAGTGGCTCCTCGAGCTGGTCCATCCAAAGGCTGATCGTACGCCAGGCTTGCATCGGGTTCGGCTCCACATCCGTAAAGGTCTGCGGGCGATCCTAGTGGCGTGTGGGGAGGGTTGTCTTACGTGCGTGCACGCAGGGAAATCTGCTTCACATAGGCCTTGGGCGACAAACCGGTGTGCTCGCGGAAGCACTTGTAGAACGCCGACAGCGAATTGAAACCCGCGGCAAAGGCCAGATCGTCGACCGGGGTTGTCGCGTGCTGGGCGTCGAGGCTGGCCAACAGATGTTGCAGGCGGGCCTGGTTGACGTAACGGTAGAAGCTTTGGCCGAGCACCTGGTTGAGCAGGTAGGAAATCTGATTACGGCTGTAGCCGCTGTGGTCGGCGACCTGTTGCAGGTCCAGCTCCGGGTCAAGGTAGGGGCGCTGTCGCTGAAAGTAGTGCTCCAGGTCCTGGGCCATGGTGGAGAGCTGGCGCGGTGAAAGGCCCAGGCGGCTGGTGGCCGAACGCGGGTTGGCGCGGCGGGCGCCTTGGGCATCACGACGCACCAAGGTGGCGTATTCGTTGATACGCCAGATCAGCCCATCCTTGACGGTGATCGCCTCGCTGGCCTGGAACGCCACCAATCCGTCACCACCCTGGACCGTGACTTCGTACTGGATGAATGCCGTGCAGCCGTCCACGCGGATGCGGTCGCTGTGTACGATGTCTTCGCCGACCTGGTGGGGCAGCGAGGCGCGAACGTAATCGCGCAGCTCATCGATGCCGAGCACGCGGTTCTGGAAGAAGTCGTGGTATTGGATGTCGGGGTGGTACAGCGCCATGACGCCGTCGAGGTCGCGGTGCTTCCAGCACAGGTGGTAGCGCAACACGGTGTCGGCGGTGAGCGGGGTTTGCTCGGGGCCGTCGGGGAGGGTAGTGGCGGTCATGGACACTGATAGTGCATTGCAGAACACCCTGGCGCAAGGCTGCGGATCCAGCATATTGCACGGTGTTGCCAAGCGGCTTGTCGGCTAAGCCGTTGATTACGCTGAGGGTAATTTTTCAGTGAGGCTGGCATGGGCACTGCAGCTGTCTTTTCACCAACGAACGGGAGAAAGGCCATGCGCTCGATACTGCTTTGGATGATTGGGGTGCCGATTCCGGTGATCATTTTGATCTGGTTCTTCATGCATTGAGGCACAGGGCCACTGTGCGGCCTGTTCACGGCTAACCCGCTTCCACAGGGGGAGCGATGATCCTGGTGGAAGCGGGTTTACCCGCGAACAGGTCTAGACCGATCTAGAGAAACTGCTCGGCGTAGTGGCAGGCCACCTGCCGCGTACCCACTTGTCTCAACGCTGGTATTTCTTTGGCGCAGCGCTCGGTGGCATACGGGCAGCGCTTGTGGAACGCACAGCCGTCCGGTGGATTGAGTGGGTTGGGCAGCTCACCGGCGATACGGATCTTCGGCTTGAGTGGATCGGGGTGAATCGCCGGAGTCGCCGACAGCAGCGCCTGGGTATAAGGGTGCAGGGGCTTCTCGTAGATATCCTCCTTCGGTCCCATCTCCGCCGGTCGTCCCAGGTACATCACCAGCACCTGGTCGGCCACGTGTCGCACTACCGCCAAGTTGTGGGAGATGAACACGTAGGCGGTGTTGAACTCCTTCTGCAGGTCCATGAACAGGTTCAGCACCTGTGCCTGGATCGACACGTCGAGGGCCGACGTCGGCTCGTCGGCCACCAGTACTTTCGGCTGCAGCATCATCGCCCGGGCCAGGGCGATGCGCTGGCGCTGGCCACCGGAGAACATGTGCGGATAGCGCTGGTAGTGCTCCGGACGCAGGCCGACCTGCTCCATCATCTTCTGCACTTTCTCGCGGCGTTCGGTCTTGCTCAGCGAGGTGTTGATCAGCAGGGGTTCTGCGAGTTGGTCACCGATCTTCTGCCGCGGGTTGAGCGAGGCGTAAGGGCTCTGGAAGACCATCTGCACGTCGCGGCGCAGTTGCTTGCGCTCAGCCTTGCTGGCGCCTTTGACCTCCGTTCCGGCGATCTGCAGGGAGCCGGAGGACGGCTCCTCGATCAGCGTCAGGGCTCGGGCCAGGGTGGACTTGCCGCAGCCGGACTCGCCGACCACGGCAAGGGTCTTGCCGGCCTCCAGTTCGAATGACACGCCATTGAGGGCGCGCACCAGCGCATGGCCCTTGAACAGGCCGCGGGAGACTTCGTAATGGCGGGTCAGCTCACGGGCGGATAGGACGACGGTCATCACGCCACCTCCTGGTTCAGCGGATAGAAGCAACGCACCAGGCTATGGGCCTGGGGATCGAGGGGCGGACGCTGCTGGCGGCAGTTTTCCTGCACATAGGGGCAGCGCGGCGACAACAGACAGCCCTTGGGCCGGTCGTAACGCCCTGGCACGATGCCTGGCAGCGTGGCCAGGCGCTCGGCCCCGATGCTGTGCTCGGGGATGGCAGCCAGCAAGGCCTCGCTGTAGGGGTGAGCGGGGACGTCGAACAGCTCCGGCACCTGGCCCACTTCCACGGCTTGGCCGGCATACATCACGCATACGCGCTTTGCGGTCTCGGCCACCACGGCCAGGTCGTGAGTGATGAGAATGAGCGCCATGTTGCGCTCTTTCTGCAGGTTCACCAGCAGTTCCATGATCTGCGCCTGGATGGTCACATCCAGCGCCGTGGTCGGTTCGTCGGCAATCAGCAGCTTAGGTTCGCCGGCAATTGCCATGGCGATCGCCACACGTTGGCTCATGCCGCCGGAGAGCTGGTGGGGATAGGCGTCCAGACGGCTTTCGGCAGCCGGGATCTCGACTTTCTTGAGCAGCTCCAGGGCCCGCTGTCGAGCGGCCTTGCCCTTCAGGCCCAAGTGCTGGCGCAGGACTTCCTCGATCTGGTAGCCCACGGTGTAGCTGGGATTCAGGGCGGTCATCGGGTCCTGGAAGACCATGGCGATGTCCTTGCCCACGACCTTGCGCCGTTGCCGGCCGCTCAGCTTGAGCATGTCGGTGCCGTCGAAATTGAGCACGTCGGCGGTGATGCGCCCGGGGGCGTCGATCAGGCCCATCAGGGCCATCATGGTCACCGACTTGCCGGAGCCGGACTCGCCGACGATGGCGAGGATTTCGCCGGCGTCTACCGCAAGGTCCAGGCCGTCCACCACGGGTACGGCGTTGGCGTCGCCGAAGCGCACGTTCAGGTTGTTGATCTGCAACAGTGACATGGCGTTCTCCTCAGGCGGCGTTCTTGAGTTTCGGGTCCAGCGCATCGCGCAGGCCGTCGCCCATCAGGTTGATTGCCAACACACTGAGCAGGATCGTCAGGCCCGGCAGGCTCACCACCCACCAGGCGCGCTCGATGTAGTCGCGGGCCGAGGCCAGCATGGTGCCCCATTCGGGCGTCGGCGGCTGCACGCCCAGACCCAGGAAACCCAGGGCGGCGGCGTCGAGGATCGCCGAGGAGAAGCTCAAGGTGGCCTGTACGATCAGCGGCGCCATGCAGTTGGGCAGCACGGTGACGAACATCAGGCGCGGCAGGCCGGCTCCGGCCAGACGTGCGGCGGTGACGTAGTCACGGTTCAGCTCGCCCATCACCGCCGCGCGGGTCAGGCGTACGTAGGAGGGCAGCGAGACGATGGCGATGGCGATCACGGTGTTGATCAGGCCAGGGCCGAGGATGGCGACGATGGCCACGGCCAGCAGCAGCGATGGCAGCGCCAGCATCACATCCATCAGGCGCATGATCGAAGGGCCGAGGATCTGCGGGAAGAATCCGGCCAGCAGGCCCAGCAGGATGCCAGGGATCAGCGACATCACCACTGACGACAGGCCGATCAGCAGCGACAGCCGCGCGCCCTGGATCAGGCGTGAAAGCAGGTCCCGGCCGAGCTCGTCGGTGCCGAGGATGAACTGCCAGGTACCGCCTTCGAGCCACACCGGCGGGGTGAGCAGGAAGTCGCGGTATTGTTCGCTCGGGTTGTGCGGCGCGATCCAGGGGGCGAACAGTGCGCAGAACACGATCAGGCACATGAAGGCAAGGCCGGCCACGGCGCCTTTGTTGCGCGAGAACGCCTGCCAGAATTCCTTGTACGGGGAAGGGTAGAGCAGGCTCTGGTCCACTGGGCTGGCCGGTGTGACGGATTTTGGAATAGGGCTAGTCATGGCTTGGGCCTCAGCGCTGATGACGGATGCGTGGGTTGGCCAGGCCGTAGAGGATGTCCACGACGAAGTTGACCAGGATCACCAGGCAGGCGATGAGCAGGATGCCGTTCTGGACCACGGGGTAGTCACGGGCGCCGATGGCTTCGATCAGCCACTTGCCGATGCCCGGCCAGGAGAAGATGGTTTCGGTAAGCACGGCACCGGCGAGCAAGGTGCCGACCTGCAGGCCGAACACCGTCAGCACCGGGATCAGTGCGTTGCGCAGGCCGTGGATGAACACCACGCGGCTGGGCGACAGGCCCTTGGCGCGGGCGGTGCGGATGTAGTCTTCGCGCAGGACTTCGAGCATTGAAGAGCGGGTCATGCGGGCGATCACTGCCAGGGGGATGGTGCCCAGCACGATGGCCGGCAGGATCAGGTGCATGACGGCGTCCTTGAACGCGCCTTCCTCGTCGCTGAGCAATGTGTCGATCAACATGAAGCCGGTTTTCGGCTCGATGTCGTAGAGCAGGTCGATCCGCCCTGAGACCGGCGTCCAGCCAAGGCTCACCGAGAAGAACATGATCAGGATCAGGCCCCACCAGAAAATCGGCATGGAGTAGCCGGCCAGCGAGACGCCCATGACCCCGTGGTCGAACAGCGAGCCGCGCTTGAGCGCGGCGATCACCCCGGCCAACAAGCCAACGATGCCAGCGAACAGCAAGGCGGCGAAGGCCAGTTCGAGGGTGGCGGGGAACAGGGTGAGAAATTCGTTCCACACGCTCTCACGCGTGCGCAGGGACTCGCCCAGGTCGCCCTGGGCCAGCTTGCCGATGTAATCCACGTACTGCACCGGCAGCGGTTTGTTCAGGCCCAGGCGCTCCATGGCCTGGGCGTGCATTTCAGGGTCGACCCTGCGTTCGCCCATCATCACTTCCACCGGGTCGCCGGGGATCAGGCGTATGAGCGCGAAGGTCAGCAGGGTGATGCCGAAGAAGGTCGGAATCAGCAAGCCGAGGCGCCGGGCAATAAAACTCAACATCGTCGGGTGTACCTCATTAAGCCGGTCAGGCGGTGCCGCCGGTTCCCGTGTGGGTCGCTGGCGGTCGTTGTTGTTGTGTTACTTCACCTTGGTGGTGGCGAAGTTGTTGTTGGTCAGAGGGTTGATCACGTAACCCTCCACGTTGTCACGCATGGCGGTGAACATCTTGGGATGGGCCATGTTGATCCAGGGTTGGTCGTCATCGTACACCCTCATGGCCTCGGCATAGACCCATCCGCGCTCTTCATCCTTGGTGATCGTGCGTGCGCGGGTGATCAGATCCTGGAACGTCTTGTTGCACCAGCGGGCGTAGTTCTCACCGTTCTTTGCAGCCTCGCAGCTGAGCAACGGGCCGAGGAAGTTGTCCGGGTCACCGTTGTCGCTGGCCCAGCCGGCAGACACCAGGTCGGCTTCACCGGCTTTGGCACGGCGCAGCATTTCGGCCCATTCCATCACCCGGATGTCCAGCTTGATGCCGATCTGGGCCAGGTCCGCCTGGAGCATCTCGGCGGAGAGCCGCGGGTTGGGGTTGGTTGGCCCGCCACCGTTGCGGGTGAAGAGGCTCATCACGGTCCCCTCCGGCACGCCAGCTTCCTTCAACAGCGCTCGGGCCTTGTCCAGGTCGCGTGGCGGATTCTGGATCGTCACGTTGTTGCCCAACATGGTATGCGGGTACGGATTGACCGCCTCGGTCGCGTTGCCTTTGCCGAACAGCTGGTCAATGTGATGCTGACGGTCGAAGGCCATATTGAGGGCTTTGCGCACCCGTACGTCATTCAGGTACTTGTGCTCTGTGTTCATGGCGATGTAACCGGTGACCAGCGCCTCGATCTCGGCAACCTTGAGTTTCGGATCGGCCTTGATCGCCGGCACGTCGTCCGGCTTTGGATACAGGGCGATCTGACACTCGTTGGCACGCAGCTTTTGCAGACGCACGTTGCTGTCGGTGGCGATGGCGAAGATCAACGCGTCTGCCGGTGGTTTGCCCCGGAAGTAATCCGGGTTGGGCTTGTAGCGAACCTGGGCGTCCTTGTTGTAGCGCTGGAAGATGAACGGCCCGGTGCCGATCGGCTTGCTGTTGAGCTCGCCAGTCTTGCCGGCCTTGAGCAACTGGTCGCCGTACTCGGCGGAGTAGATCGAGGTGAAGGCCATGGCCATGTCGCGCAGGAAGGGGGCTTCCGGACGGGTCAGGGTGATCACCACGGTGTGGTCGTCGGTCTTGCTTACCGACTTGAGCAAGTCCTTGAAGGCCATGCTCTCGAAGTAGGGATAGCCGACGCTGGTCTTGTCGTGCCAGGGATGCTTCGGGTCAAGCTGGCGGTTGAGGCTCCAAAGCACGTCATCGGCATTGAAGTCGCGTGTGGGTTTGAAGTACGGGGTGGTGTGGAACTTTACGCCTTCGCGCAGGTGGAAGGTGTAGGTCAGCCCGTCCGGGCTGATGTCCCAGCTTTTGGCCAGCGCTGGCTGGATATCGGTGGTACCGGGCTTGAAGTCGACCAGGCGATTGAAGAGCGTCTCGGCCGAGGCGTCGGCGGTGACCGCGGTGGTGTACTGGACGATGTCGAAGCCTTCCGGGCTCGCCTCGGTGCACACCACCAACGGCTTGGCCGCGAGCTGGGTCGCGGCGCCGAGAAGGACGGCCGCCAGGGCGGCACGTAATGGTAGCGATGTCATGAAACCTCCCTGCAGATTGTTCCAGCGTAGCGCTTCGGCCCGCACAAGGCGGGCCGGCGCGGGGGTCAGAGGATGTTGAATGGAATGGTGGTGACGATACGCAGCTCGTCCAGGCTACCGTCGGCCTGGGCTTTGCTGGCGCGGTGCGCGGTGTAGGTGGCGCGGATGCTGGTGTCTTTCAGCGGACCGCTCTGCACGGCGTAGCTGGTACCGATGCCCCACTCGTAGTGGGTCTCGCCATCCATGCCTTTGACGTCGTAGGCATCGCCCCGGTAGTGGGTGCCGTCGATACCCCAGCCACGGGCGTTGTAGACGTTGAACTTCAAGCCCGGCACGCCATAGGGGGCCATGTTCAGCACGTAGGAGATCTGCAGGGACTTCTCGTTGGGGCCGTTGAAGTCCGACAGCAGCGAGTTGGCCAGGTAGATGCCGTTGGTTTCGTGCAGGTAGTCGAAGTACTCGTTGCCGTTGACCTGTTGCCAGGAGGCGCTGAGCGTGTGGGCCTGATGGGTGAGGCCGAACGACAGGCTGTAGGTGTCGTTGTCGATCTCGCCCATCTTCTTGCTGCCGGTATCCACGGTCTTGTAGTAGTTCAGGCCCGTGGTCAGGCTCAGCACCGCGCTGTCGCCCAGCACGTGGTTGGCGCCGAAATAGTACTGGTTCCAGAAGTCGTCGACCTTGGTGGCGTAGAGGCTGGTGGAGAGGCTCTTGAACGGCTGGTAGTTGACCCCGGCGGTGCTGGCACGGTCGGTTTCCACGCCATTGCCATACTCGCTGCGGAACTTGCTCAAGCTCTGCTCGGTACGGGGCGAGACGCGGTCGAAGGTGCCCAGGTCGAACGACAGGTTGTCGAATTCGGCGCTGTGCAGGAATGCACCCTGGAAGCTCGACGGCAACGCGCGGTTGCCGATGTAGGAAATCATCGGCGTGTCCACCGACTGACGGCCCACGGTAAGGGTACTGTTGGATACCCGTGCCTTGACGTTGCCCAAGCCCATCTTGCTCCACTGGCCGATCACGTCGCCATCGCTGTGGGTCAGCGTGCGGTTGTTCGGCCCGGCCACCGCGGCGCGGCCACGCTCGAGGGCGATGGCGTTGTAGCCGGCGGCTTCGACAGCGAAGCCCACGGTGCCTTGGGTGAAGCCTGAGCTGTAGTTCAGGATGGTGCCCTGCATCCAGTTGTCACGGCTGTGAGTCCGGTGCAGAGTGCCGTCGCTCTTGTAGTACCTGAACAGCGGTGCGCGGGTGGCGCGTTCGCGGGCGTACCAGTTGCGCGTGCTACCGGTCAGGCTCTGGCCTTCGAGAAAGCCTGTGGCCTCGGCCTGCTCGCTGCTGGATTTGAGGGTGACCGGGACGAAGTCCTGGCTGACGGGTTCGGCCTGGGCTGTGGCGGACAATGCGCCTAACGACAGGGCCAGTGCGGTAAAGGTTGTACGTCTCAAGGTGAAGCTCCCTTTCTATTTCTAGTTATTCCCGCGCCTTGTGGGCTGGGTGTTTTGCTGCGGTGTTGCCAGGGGTGCCGCGGGATCGCCGGGCAGAGTCGGGGGCGTTGTGCTGGCGGTGCCGGTCTGTTCATGGATAAACCCGCTGCCGCAGGGGCGGTGATCAGTGCGGGAGCGGGTTTACTCGCGAAGAGAGGGGCTAATCAGTCAACACTCACACCGGAAAAGTCGTTGCGTCCAAAGGGGCTGACGCGAAAGTCCTTGACCTTGGCGCTGATCGGCTGGTTGACCGTGGAGTGGGCCACCGGGGTGATCGGCACCTGTTGCTTGAGACGTTGCTGGGCTTGCTGATAGAGCCGGGTGCGCTGCTCGCGGTCGGTGACCTGCTTGGCCTGCTTGACCAGCGTGTCGTACTCACGGTCGCACCACAGGGAGTAGTTGTTGCTGCCGATGGCATCGCAGCTGTACAGAGTCCCCAGCCAGTTGTCCGGGTCGCCGTTGTCGCCGGTCCAACCGATCAGGGCGATGTCGTGCTCGCCGTTTTTCATGCGCTTGAGGTATTCCCCCCATTCGTAACTGACGATCCTGGCCTTGATGCCGACCTTGGCCCAGTCGGCTTGGAGCATCTCGGCCATCAGCTTGGCATTGGGGTTGTAGGGCCGCTGTACCGGCATGGCCCACAGGGTCACTTCGGTGCCCTCCTTGACGCCGGCGGCCTGGAGCAGTTCGCGGGCTTTGGCCGGGTTGAAACCTGCGTCCTTGATGGTTTTGTCATAGGACCACTGAGTCGGCGGCATGGCGTTGACCGCCGCCTGGCCGGAGTCTTGGTACACGGCCTGGATGATCGCCTGCTTGTTCACGGCCATATCCATGGCCTGGCGTACCTCGAGGCGATCGAAGGGCGGATGCTGGGTGTTGTAGGCGATATAGCCAAGGTTGAAGCCCGGCTTGTGCAGCACGCTCAGCTTGCTGTCGGCCTTGATCGCCGGCAGGTCGGCGGGGCGGGGGTGCAAGGTGACCTGGCATTCGTTGCGGCGGAGTTTCTGGATGCGTACCGAAGGGTCGATGTTGATGGAGAACACTAAGTTGTCGAGCTTGACCTGCTCCGGCGCCCAATAGGCCGGGTTGCCCTTGTAGCGAATCTGCGAATCCTTCTGGTAACGCTGGAACACGAACGGGCCGGTGCCGATCGGCTTTTGGTTGATGTCGCTGGCGCGACCTTCGGCCAGCAGGTGGTCGGCGTATTCGGCGGAGAGGATCGAGGCGAAGCTCATGGCGAGGTTCTGGATGAACGCGGCATCGACACTGTTGAGGGTGAACACCACCGTCAGCGGGCCGGTCTTTTCGACCTTGGCGATGTTCTTGTCCAGCCCCATGCTGACGAAGTAGGGGAACTCGGTGGGGTAGGCCTTGCGGAAGGGGTGTCGTTTGTCGAGCATGCGATTGAAGGTGAACAGCACGTCGTCGGCGCTGAAATCACGGCTTGGCGTGAAGTCCTTGTTGCCATGGAACTTGACGCCTTCGCGCAGGTGGAAGGTGTAGCGCATGCCATCCTCGGAGATCTCCCAGAAGGTCGCCAGCGCCGGATGCACGGCAGTGCCGCCTCGCTCGAATTCGACCAGGCGGTTGTAGATCGGCTCGGCGGCATCGTTGTCGGTAGCGCTGGTGTACTGGGCGGTGTCGAAGCCGGCCGGGCTGCCTTCGGAACAGAACACCAGGTTCTTGGCGAGCAGGTCGGGGGCCTGGGTCATCAGGCCGAGGCCAAGCAGGGTGCCGAGGAGAGTGATGGGGCGCATGGCTAGTCCTTTTGCATCTGTCGTGCCGCAACTTTGTAGGAATCGCGGCAACAGGAATCCGATCCCGCTGCGGGTGGCATCGGGAGGGCGCTCGTTTCTGGGGGGCGCTCGTGGCGCGGAATGTCACCGTGGGCGCTCAGGCCCACGGCGCAGGGGCTGGCCCTATTTCTCCACGCTGACGCCGTAGAAGGAGTTCAGGCCGAACGGGCTGATCTTGAAGTCCTTCACCTTGTCGCTCATCGGCTGATAGACAGTGGAGTGAGCGATCGGCGTGATCGGCACTTGCTCCTTGAGGATGTGTTGCGCTTTTTGATACAGCTCGGTGCGCTTGGCCTGGTCGGAAGTGGCCTTGGCCTGCTTGATCAGGTCGTCGTAGGGCTTGTAGCACCACTTGGAGAAGTTGTTCCCATCCATGGCATCGCAGCCGTAGAGGGTACCCAGCCAGTTGTCGGGGTCACCGTTGTCGCCGCTCCAGCCGATCAGCATGGCGCCTTGCTCGCCGCCTTTGGAACGCTTGATGTACTCGCCCCACTCGTAGCTGACGATCTTGGCCTTGATGCCGATCTTGGCCCAGTCGGACTGGAGCATTTCGGCCATCAACTTGGCGTTGGGGTTGTAGGGGCGCTGCACGGGCATGGCCCACAGGGTGATCTCGGTGCCTTCCTTGATGCCGGCTTCCTTGAGCAGCTGCTTGGCTTTCTCCGGGTCGTACTTGGCATCCTTGATGGAGGTGTCGTAGGACCACTGCGTCGGCGGCATGGCGTTGACCGCCAGTTGGCCTGCGCCCTGGTACACCGATTCGATGATCTGCTGCTTGTTCACCGCCATGTCCAGTGCCTGGCGAACCTTCAGCTGGGACAGGGGGTTGGCTTCGTTGCTGCCCTTGATCTTGTCCATCACGTTGTAGGCGATGTAGCCAAGGTTGAAGCCGGCCTGTTCAGGCATTTGAAGTTTCGGATCTTTCTTCAGCGGCTCGATATCGGCAGGGCGTGGGAACAGAGTGACCTGGCACTCGTTCTTCTTGAGCTTCTGCATGCGTACCGAGGCGTCGGTACTGATGGCGAAGATCAGGTTGTCGATCTTCACGTCATCGGGGTTCCAGTAGTCCTTGTTGCCCTTGAAACGGATCTGGGCGTCCTTCTGGTACTTGCTGAACACGAACGGGCCGGTGCCGATCGGTTTCTGGTTGATGTCGGCGGCCTTGCCCTGCTTGAGCAACTGGTCGGCGTACTCGGCGGACTGGATCGAGGCGAAGCTCATGGCCAGGTTCTGGATGAAGGCGGCGTCCACCTCGTTGAGGGTGAAGCGTACGGTGTGATCGTCGACCTTTTCGAGACGGGCGATGTTCTTGTCCATGCCCATGTCGGTGAAGTAGGGGAATTCGGTGGGGTAGGCTTTGCGGAACGGATGGTTCTTGTCGAGCATGCGGTTGAAGGTGAACAGCACGTCGTCGGCGTTGAACTCGCGGGTCGGCTTGAAGAAGTCGGTGGTGTGGAACTTGACGCCTTCGCGCAGGTGGAAGGTGTAGGTCTTGCCGTCGTCGGAGACGTCCCACTTGGTTGCCAGCCCCGGAATGACCGCGGTGCCGCCGCGCTCGAACTGGGTGAGGCGATTGAAGACGGTTTCGGCCGAGGCGTCGAAGTCGGTTCCTGTGGTGTATTGGCCCGGGTCGAAGCCTGCGGGGCTGCCTTCGGAGCAGAACACCAGGTTGGTCGCGGCTAGCGCGGAGGGTGCGCCGGCGAGCAAGCCTGCGCTGACCAGGAACGGAATGACTGCGTGTTTAAGCATGGTGGCCTCATTGTTGTCATTTTTCGATTGAGGCGGCCTCGTGAGCCGACCTGCGGATACTTATGCAGGGTAGATCGCCAATGCAACAGGCAGAGGGATAGTTGACGTCAAAATTGTGGGACTAACGTACATGGATGTCGCATCCATGTAATTTTCATGAAAGTTGAACGTTTGCGCTGGTTTTTTGCAGGCAATTTGCCAGATGTTTTTCAACTTTGAAGTCAATAGGAAAGCAGCTATAGCGCTGTAGGAATGAGGCTTTGAAACTGTCAGTTCTGGAAATGACATCAAAGCGACGGGCATTGCACCCGTCGCTTCGGTTCACTGAGGTCGATCAGGGCATCTGGACTTCGATCAGGCCATCGGCGTTCATGCTGACTTCGCTGGTACCGGCTTCGATGTCCGGCGCGGGAGCGGCTTCATCGGCTGCCATGGCCTTCATGGCCATCGGCGCGCTGCGCAGGTAGGGGCGTGGGTAGCCGCTGCTGTTGAGGTTCAGGCTGACCACTTTGTAGCCTTTGCCGCCGAGGGCTTCGGTGGCCAACTGGGCGCGTGCCTTGAAGGCGTCGACGGCCTCCTTGAGCAGGGCGTCCTCGTTGCTCTTGCGGGTGGCTTGGGCAATGGAGAAGTCCATGCCGCCCATTTTCAGGTCTTGGAGCAGCTCCCCGGTGAGTTTGGACAGGGCTGGGAAGTCGGCGCTTTCCAGGCGCAGTTCGGCGCGTTCGCGCCAGCCAGTGATCTTCTGGCCTTTGCTGTCATAGACCGGGTAGCTGTTGCGGCTACCCTGGCTGATCTTCACGTCCTTGACCTGGCGTGCCTGCTGCACGGCTTTGTTCATGGTCTCGGTGATTTCCTTGGCCAGCTTGCCTGGGTCGTTGTTCTGGGCTTCGCTGTACAGGGTTACGACCATCAAGTCGCGCGCCACTTCCTTGGTGACTTCGGCGCGCAGCGATACCTGGTTGTAGCGCGGCGCATCGTCCGCCAACGCCGGCAGGCTGGCCAGCAGGCCACAGGACAGGATCAGCGCGGTGCCACGACGGGGGATGTGCATGTAGGACTCCTTGGCAAATAAAGGCGCGGGCATTGTCCATCCCGCGCATGGCCCATCAGACCGGGAACAGTGTAGTGGGTTCCTAAATGCCATCATTAACCTGTGACAAAGTGTGGCGCTTTGCCGCATCGCTGCAGCGGGGCGCCTGGCTTCGGTATACTCCGGTCGATTTTCCTGGAGCACTCATCAGGAGAGCTCATGCTCGCTGCCGCACATCCGCTGTCCGCTACGCGCCAGAACCTCTGGCGTCTGACCTTCATCCGTATCCTGGTCCTGGCCGCCCAGGCTGGCTCCGTTGGCGTGGCCTACTGGACCGAACTGGTCCCGCTGCCCTGGCTGTCGCTGGCTATCACACTGGCCTTGTCGTCGTTGCTGTGTGCCTTCACCGCCTTGCGCCTGCGCTTGTCGTTGCCGGTCACCGAACTCGAGTATGCCCTGCAGCTGGCCTGTGACCTGCTGATCCACAGTGCCTTGCTGTACTACTCCGGCGGCTCGACCAACCCGTTCGTTTCCTACTACCTGGTACCGCTGGCGATCGCCGCGGTGACCTTGCCATGGATCTATTCGCTGGTGCTGTCTGGCATTGCTCTGGTGGCCTATAGCCTGCTGCTGGTGCAGTTCTACCCGCTCGAGACCCTGCCCATGGCGCGGGAAAAGATGCAGGTCTATGGCATGTGGTTGAGCATCGCCTTGGCGGCCGGCGTGATCACGTTCTTCGCCGCACGCATGGCTGAAGAGCTTCGTCGCCAGGAGAAACTGCGCGCCGATCGCCGCGAGGAGAGCCTTCGAGACGAGCAACTGCTCGCCGTGGCCACCCAGGCCGCCGGGGCCGCCCATGAACTGGGCACGCCTCTGGCGACCATGAGCGTGCTGCTCAATGAAATGCGTCAGGACCACACAGACCCGCAATTGCAGGAAGACCTGGAGATCCTTCAGGACCAGGTCAAGCTGTGCAAGGAGACCTTGCAGCAACTGGTCCGCGCCGCCGAAGCCAACCGTCGTCTGAGCGTGGTCGAGCAGGAGGTGACCGCCTGGCTGGATGAAGCGCTCAACCGCTGGCACCTGATGCGCCCGGAGGCCACCTACCGCTTCCAGCGCCTGCGCGATGGCCAGGTTCCGCGTCTGACGCCTTCCCCGGACTTGACCCAGGCCTTGCTCAATCTGCTTAACAACGCCGCCGATGCCTGCCCCGAGGATCTGGAAGTGCGCCTGGACTGGAACGCCCAGGACATCATCATCACGATCCGCGATCACGGCCCTGGCGTTCCCGTCGCCATCGCCGAGGCGATCGGTAAACCCTTCTTTACCACCAAGGGCAAAGGCTTCGGCCTGGGCCTGTTCCTGAGCAAGGCCAGCGTGACCCGTGCTGGCGGCTCGGTGAAACTCTATAGTCATGAACAGGGCGGCACCCTCACCGAGCTGCGCCTGCCCCATGGCAAGCGAGGAGATGAACGATGAGCGAAGAAAACCTGGTCGAAGGCGAAGAGCTGCCGCACTTGTTGCTGGTGGACGACGACGCCACCTTCACCCGCGTCATGGCGCGCGCCATGAGCCGTCGCGGTTTCCGCGTGAGCACCGCCTCCTCGGCCGAGGAGGGGTTGGTGCTGGCCAAGCAGGACGTGCCTGATTACGCGACCCTAGACCTCAAGATGGACGGCGATTCCGGGCTGGCGCTGCTGCCCAAGCTGCTGGAGCTGGACCCTGAAATGCGGGTGTTGATCCTGACGGGTTATTCGAGCATCGCCACCGCGGTTGAGGCTATCAAGCGCGGTGCCTGCAACTACCTGTGCAAGCCGGCGGACGCCGATGATGTGTTGGCGGCGCTGTTGTCCGAGCATGCGGATCTGGATTCGCTGGT
The DNA here is from genome assembly GCF_033173945.1 of Pseudomonas sp. HTZ2. NCBI lineage: Bacteria > Pseudomonadati > Pseudomonadota > Gammaproteobacteria > Pseudomonadales > Pseudomonadaceae > Pseudomonas > Pseudomonas sp. HTZ2. The sequence continues at coordinate 735,859 of NZ_CP137332.1, forward strand.
GCCGGAGAACCCGATGTCGGTGGATCGTCTGCAGTGGGAGCATATCCAGCGGGTGTTGGCCGAGCATGACGGGAACATATCCGCGACGGCGCGGGCCCTTGGGATGCATCGGCGTACGTTGCAGCGTAAGTTGCAGAAGCGGCCTGTGCGGCGGTGAGGCTTTGTGGTTTGTGGTTGTGGGTTTTGAGGTTTGTGGGCTTATCCGTTTTATTTGTCGACGGTTAATCACCTTTCCGCCTTTACGGCGGGTCACTTTTGGTCTTGGCCAAAAGTAACCAAAAGCCGCGCGCCCCTGCATCCGGCCCGGCGCTTCGCACCGGGTTCCCTCGCTGCGGTGTCTTACGGGGCCTCGCGGCCTCCGGCTGGCTGCGCCAGCCTCCATCTCGCGACTTCGGCTACGCCGAAGGGCGCTACGCGCCTGCCCCTACAGACACCTCCGCTCGGCCTGCTGATGGGGCGCAAGTTACGGGCGGCGCCTGGGCTGGCGTTGTTTCGTTGAGTGGTTTTTGTGGTGAGCTTTTGGGCCTATTTGCGATTAAATCGGGACGCCGAACCGCCGTTCACACAGGCTCACCGCCGCTCTTTAGAACGGCGCTGTGCCTGTAGGAGCGGCGGTTCGACGTTCCTACTCGTGAATAGGCAGGAATAAACACCCAAACAATTAACTTGTTTGCCGTTGCCGTTGCCGTTGCCGTTGCCGTTGCCGTTGCCGTTGCCGTTGCTTTTGATGCGCGATAGTCCAGACACCACCCATCGCGACCTCAGAAGGCCGAGTGGAGGTGTCTGTAGGGGCAGGCGCGCAGCGCCCTTCGGCGTGAGCCGAAGTCGCGAGATGGAGGCTGGCGTAGCCAGCCGGAGGCCGCGGAGCCCCGTAAGGCACCGGAGCGGAGGGAACCCCGGAGCGCAGCGCAGGGGCCGCATGTGGGAGCCAGCGGTTTTTGCCTACTTTTGCCCAAGAGCAAAAGTAGGTCGCCGTAAAGGCGAAAAGCGCCGGTGGCGCCCCCACCAAACCCGGATATTCACCCAGCCTGAAAGCCAAACTTGCAGGAAGCTTCCTAAATCACCGCCAATTCCCCGCAACTCCCACCGCTCGCGTATCATTAGCCCCCTAACGGCAACCCCCAGGACCCGCAATGCTCGCCCTCCTCATCCAGACGCTGAACATCACGGCCCCGGTGTTCGCCATGCTGTTCATGGGCGTGCTCCTCAAACGCATCCGCCTGATCGACGACAGCTTCATCAAGGTCGCCTCGACCCTGGTCTTCAATGTCTGCATGCCAGCCTTACTGTTCCTGGGTATCTATCACGCCGACCTCGCCACCGCAGTCAAGCCCGGAGTACTGGTCTATTTCATCATCGCCACCCTGGCAGGCTTCGCCATGGCCTGGGGCCTGGCCATCTGGCGCTGTCCGCCTGTCGACCGGGGCATCTACACCCAGGGCGCCTTTCGCGGCAACAACGGTGTGATCGGCCTGGCCCTGGCGGCCAGTCTGTACGGTGACTACGGCATTTCCCTGGGGGCAGTGCTCGCGGGGTTGGTAATCCTTTTGTACAACTCCCTGTCGGCAGTGGTCCTGGCGGTCTACAGCCCGGACCTGAAGTCCGACCCCTGGAGCATCTGCAAGAGCATCCTGAGCAACCCGCTGATCATCAGCGTGCTGCTTGCCGCCCCCATGGCTTACGCCCAGATTCCATTGCCCAACTGGTTGCTCATCTCCAGCGACTACTTGGCGCAAATGACCCTGCCGCTGGCACTGATCTGCATCGGTGGCACCTTGTCCCTCGCGGCGCTGCGTGACAGCGGCAGGCTGGCGATCGATGCCAGCCTGGTCAAGGTTGTCTGGCTGCCATTGCTCGGCACGCTGGGCGCCTGGTTATGGGGTTTTCGAGGAGCGGAACTGGGCATCCTGTTCCTCTATATCGGCAGCCCGACCGCCGCTGCCAGCTATGTGATGGCGCGGGCCGCCAATGGCAATCATGAGCTGGCAGCCTCGATCATCGTGATTACTACGCTACTTGCTGCGATCACCACCAATATTGGCATTTTCATCTTGCAGTGGGGCGGATGGATCTAGATCCTTGACTGCAAACAACACCAACAACACTGCCTCCCGAATTGAGGACACTTCATGCAAGACCAGAGCACGCCCGAGCGGTTGCAGCGCGGGCTGAAGAATCGCCACATCCAGCTTATCGCGCTGGGCGGGGCCATCGGCACCGGGCTTTTCCTGGGAATCGCCCAGACCATCCAGTTGGCCGGCCCGTCCGTTCTGCTGGGCTACGCCATCGCTGGCTTGATGGCTTTTCTGATCATGCGCCAACTCGGCGAGATGGTGGTCGAAGAGCCGGTCGCTGGCAGCTTCAGCCACTTCGCCCATAAGTACTGGAGCGAGTTCGCAGGTTTTGTCTCAGGCTGGAACTACTGGGTGGTGTATGTGCTGGTCGGCATGGCCGAACTCACGGCCGTCGGTATCTACGTGCAGTACTGGTGGCCGGATTTCCCCACCTGGGCCACCGCAGCGATCTTCTTCGTGGTGATCAACGCCATCAACCTGACCCAGGTGAAGGTCTACGGTGAACTGGAGTTCTGGTTCGCCCTGGTCAAGGTGGTGGCCATCGTCAGCATGATCGGCTTTGGTGCCTGGCTGCTGGGCAGTGGCCATGGCGGGCCGGACGCCAGTGTTGCCAACCTGTGGCAGTACGGTGGGTTCTTCCCCAACGGCATCACCGGGCTGATCATGGCCCTGGCGGTGATCATGTTCTCCTTCGGCGGGTTGGAGCTGGTGGGAATCACCGCTGCTGAAGCGGACAACCCCCGTGAAAGCATTCCGAAGGCCACCAACCAGGTGGTCTATCGCATCCTGATTTTCTACATCGGCGCCCTGGCGGTGCTGTTGTCGCTCTACCCTTGGCAGAAAGTCGTGCAAGGCGGCAGCCCGTTCGTGATGATCTTCCACGAACTGGATAGCGATCTGGTGGCGACCATCCTCAACATCGTGGTGCTCACCGCTGCGCTGTCGGTGTACAACAGCTGCGTATACGCCAACAGCCGCATGCTGTTCGGCCTGGCCAGCCAGGGCGATGCCCCGCGTCAATTGCTGAAAGTCAGCCGCCGGGGTGTGCCGTTGACCGCGTTGGGTGTCTCTGCGCTGGCGACAGGGCTTTGCGTGCTGATCAACTATCTGATGCCGGGGGAGGCCTTCGGCTTGCTGATGGCGCTGGCAGTATCGGCACTGGTTATCAACTGGGCGAGCATCAGCATCACCCACCTGAAGTTCCGCAAGGCCAAGCTGGCGGCGGGCATCATGCCGTTCTACCGCAGTCTGGGACATCCGCTGACCAACTACCTGTGCCTGGCATTCATCGTGTTGATCTTGGTGGTGATGTACCTGACGCCACCGATCCGCATTTCCGTGATGCTGATCCCGCTGTGGATCGCGGTCTTGTGGGTGGCGTTCAAGTTGAAGAAGGCTCGCCAAGCCAGATAAGAACGGCGGCGGCTTCGTCGCGGATGAATCCACTTCCACAGGTGTTGCGCACTGAATGAAGGCAGCGCAATACCTGTGGGTGTGGTAAGGCCGCGAAGCGGCGGGGCATTGAAGACGGCTTCAGCCTTCGTAGCTGTCGATCACTTCCTGTGCCGCGCGGAACGCATCGATTGCCGCTGGCACCCCCGCATACACAGCGCAGTGCAGCAGCGCTTCGCGAATCTCTTCCACGGTGCAGCCGTTGTTCAATGCACCGCGGACATGGCCTTTGAGCTCTTGAGGGCATTTGAGGGCGGTCAAGGCGGCCAAGGTGATCAGGCTGCGGGTCTTGAGTGGCAACCCTTCACGGGCCCAGACGCTGCCCCAGGCGTGTTCGTTGACGAAGTCCTGCAGTGGCTGGGTGAAGTCGGTGGCGTTGTTCAGTGCCCGGTCGACGAACGCATCGCCCATGACCTGGCGGCGTATCTGCTCGCCGGATTTTCTCGAGTCGGTCATATCCAATTCCTTAGTGTTGACGGCGCCAGGCGCGTACCGTGGTGTACAGCAGCACCAGGCCGAGCACGGGCATTACGTAGAACAGCATGAGCCGCTCCAGGCGGCCAGCCAGCGGCATGCCGGTGGTGAACGCCACCACATGCAGGCCATAGGCCAGATACAGGCAAAGGAACACCAGGCCTTCAGCGCGGGTGACCCGGTAGCCGGAATAGAACACCGGCAGGCTCAGTGCCGCGACGCCCAACATCACCGGTAAGTCGAAGTCCAAGGCATTGGGTGAGATCGACAAGGGTGTCGGGGTGACCAGGGCGGTCAGACCCAGCACGGCCAGCAGGTTGAACAGGTTGCTGCCGATCACCGTGCCTACTGCGATCTCCCGTTCACCTCGCAAGGCGGCGATCAATGCTGCTGCGAGCTCGGGCAGCGATGTGCAGACCGCGACGACCGTAAGGCCGATGATTCGCTCGGAAAGACCCAGGTCGGTGGCGACCTCGACCGCCGCCTCCAGCAGCAGGTGGCCTCCCAGGCTCAGCAAGCCCAGGCCGAACAATACTTGCAGCGCGGCGCCGCTCCAGAAGCGTGGAGCGCTGCTATGAACGGCCTCGGGGGCCGGGTAGGTCCGGGCGTAGTGGCGTGACTGGTGCCAGAGCATGGCCAGATAACCCAGCAGACCAAGCAAGAGCAGCAGGCCTTCGAGCCGCCCCAGCTGTCCGTTGATTGCCAGCAGATAGACCAGCGCGCTGGCGGCGATCATCAGCGGGATGTCCAGACGCACCAGTTGCCGGGAAACCCGCAAGGGAATGATCAACGCAGCCAGGCCGAGAATCACCAGCACATTGAAGATGTTGCTGCCGACCACGCTGCCCACTGCGACGTCCGGTGCCCCCTGGTAGGCCGCTTGCAGGCTCACGGTCAGTTGCGGCGCGGTACTGCCGAAAGCCACCAGACTCAGACCGATGATCAGCGGGCGTACGTGCAGGCGCGTGGCCAGGCGCAAGGCGGCGCGTACCAAAAGCTCCGCGCCGATGACGAGCAGCACGAGGCCCACGCCCAGTTGCAGAAGGCTGAAGGTGGGAAGGGTGGCCAGGTCGAAAATGGTTGGGACTCCTGTCAGATCAGTCGCTCAGCCCTTGTACCCGGACGCGCGCCGTTCCGCTACGGATCATCCCGATTTTTTCTGCGGCAGCCCGTGACAGGTCGATCAGTCGGCCTCGCGTGTGTGGGCCGCGGTCGTTGATACGCACGACGACGCTGCGCTTGTTGCTCAGGTTGGTCACCAGTACGCGGCTGCCAAAAGGCAGGCTGCGGTGGGCGGCGGTCAGGCCATGCTGGTTGAAGGGTTCGCCACTGGCGGTGCGTTTGCCGTGGTGACGGGAGCCGTAATAAGAGGCAGTGCCGGTCTGGTCGTAACCGCGGGAATCGATATCGTGACTGGCGCAGCCGGCCAGCAGGGAAAAGAGGGCGAGGGTGCCGAGGGAACGCTTGATCAAGTCGAAAGCTCCAGGACTGCGGTTTCAGGGCGCTACGCACCCCATCGCCGGCTTCGCCAACGTCCACAGGATAGCGGCTATACCTCCTGTGGAAGCTGGCGATGCCTGCGTTGGGCTGCCTAGCAGCCCCAGAACAGAATCACCCTTCGAGCTTGGCTTTGAGCAATTGGTTCACTTGCCCCGGGTTGGCTTTGCCCTTGGATGCCTTCATTGCCTGGCCGACGAAGAAGCCGAACATCTTGCCACGCTTGGCCTCGTCGGCGGCTCGGTACTGTTCGACCTGTTCGGCGTTGGCAGCGAGCATCTCGTCGAGCATCTTGTCGATCGCACCGGTGTCGGTCACCTGCTTGAGGCCTTTGCTTTCGATGATGCTGTCAGCGTCGCCTTCACCGGCGGCCATGGCCTCGAACACCGTCTTGGCGATCTTGCCGCTGATGGTGTTGTCACGGATGCGCAGCAGCATGCCGCCGAGCTGCTCGGCAGTGACGGGGGCTTGGTCGATCTCCACCCCCAGCTTGTTGAGCAGGCTGCCCAGCTCGACCATCACCCAGTTGGCGGCGAGCTTGGCGTCGCCACCGATGCGGGCGACTTCCTCGAAGTAGTCGGCCTGTTCGCGGCTAGCTGCCAATACGTTGGCGTCATAGGCCGACAGGCCGTACTGGCTCTGGAAACGCTCGACTTTCTGCTGCGGCAGTTCCGGCAGGCTGGCGCGGGTAGCTTCGAGGAAGGCGTCCTCGATCACCACTGGCAGCAGGTCCGGGTCGGGGAAGTAACGGTAGTCGTTGGCCTCCTCCTTGCTGCGCATCGAGCGCGTTTCGTCTTTGTTCGGGTCGTACAGACGGGTTTCCTGGACAACCTTGCCGCCGTCCTCGATGAGATCGATCTGGCGTTGGATCTCGCTGTTGATCGCACGCTCGATGAAGCGGAACGAGTTGACGTTCTTGATCTCGCAGCGGGTGCCGAACTCGGTCTGGCCTTTCGGGCGGACCGAAACGTTGCAGTCGCAGCGCAGCGAGCCTTCGGCCATGTTGCCGTCGCAGATACCCAGGTAGCGGACCAGGGCGTGGATTGCCTTGACGTAGGCCACGGCTTCCTTGGCGCTGCGCATGTCCGGTTCGGAGACGATTTCCAGCAGTGGCGTACCGGCGCGGTTCAGGTCGATGCCGGTGGAGCCGCTGAAGTCTTCGTGCAGGCTCTTGCCGGCGTCTTCCTCCAAGTGCGCGCGGGTGATGCCGATGCGCTTGATGGTGCCGTCTTCCAGGGCGATGTCCAGGTGGCCCTTGCCGACGATCGGTAGGTCCATCTGGCTGATCTGGTAGCCCTTGGGCAGGTCCGGGTAGAAGTAGTTCTTGCGCGCGAACACGTTGCGCTTGCCGATTTCGGCGTCGATCGCCAGGCCGAACATGCAGGCCATGCGCACGGCTTCCTGGTTCAGCACCGGCAGAACGCCGGGCATGCCGAGGTCGACCAGGCTGGCCTGGGTGTTCGGCTCGGAGCCGAAGGTGGTGGCGCTGCCGGAGAAGATCTTCGACTGGGTGGCGAGCTGGGTATGAATCTCCAGCCCGATCACAACTTCCCATTGCATGTGTGAATTCCTCAGAAGCCGTTAGGGGCGCGGGTGTGCCAGTCGGTGACTTGCTGGTAACGGTGCGCGACGTTGAGCAGGCGGCCTTCCTGGAAGTACGGCGCCAGCAGCTGCACGCCGACCGGCAGGCCTTCGACGAAGCCGGCTGGCATCGACAGGCCCGGCAGGCCGGCCAGGTTGGCGGTAATGGTGTAGACGTCTTCCAGGTAGGCGGCGACCGGGTCGCTGCTCTTGGCGCCGAGCTTCCAGGCCGGGTTCGGCGTGGTTGGGCCGAGGATTACGTCGACCTGCTCGAAGGCGGCCATGAAGTCGTTCTTGATTAGTCGGCGGATCTGCTGCGCCTTGACGTAGTAGGCGTCGTAATAGCCAGCCGACAGGGCGTAGGTGCCGACCATGATGCGCCGTTGCACTTCGATGCCGAAGCCTTCGCCGCGGGAGCGCTTGTACAGGTCGGTGAGGTCCTTGGGCTCCTCGCAGCGGTAGCCGAAGCGCACGCCGTCGAAACGCGACAGGTTGGAGGAGGCCTCGGCGGGCGCGATCACGTAGTACGCCGGGATCGCGTGCTGCATGTTCGGCAGGCTGATTTCCTTGATTACCGCGCCGAGCTTTTCGAGCTCCTTGACGCTGGCCTGGATCAGGTCGGCGATGCGTGGGTCGAGGCCGGCACCGAAGTATTCCTTCGGCAAGCCGATGCGCAGGCCTTCGAGCGGTGCATTCAGGCTGGCGCTGTAGTCCGGCACCGGCTCGTCGATGCTGGTGGAGTCCTTGGTGTCGAAGCCGGCCATGCCCTGCAGCAGCAAGGCGCAGTCCTCGGCGGTGCGAGCCATCGGGCCGCCTTGGTCGAGGCTCGAGGCGTAGGCGATCATGCCCCAGCGCGAGACGCGACCGTAGGTCGGCTTCAGACCGGTGAGGTTGGTCAGTGCAGCCGGCTGGCGGATCGAACCGCCGGTGTCGGTGCCGGTGGCGGCCGGCAGCAGGCGCGCGGCCACTGCAGCGGCGGAACCACCCGAAGAACCGCCGGGGACGTGCTCGAGGTTCCAGGGGTTCTTCACCGGGCCATAGTGGCTGGATTCGTTGGCCGAGCCCATGGCGAACTCGTCCATGTTGGTCTTGCCCAGGGTGACCATGCCGGCTTCGGCCAGCTTGGCGACCACGGTGGCATCATAGGGCGCCTTGAAGTTGTCGAGCATCTTCGAGCCGCAGCTGGTGCGGATGCCGTTGGTGCAGAACAGGTCCTTGTGGGCGATCGGTGCGCCGAGCAGGGGGCTGTTCTCGCCGGCAGCGCGACGGGCGTCGGCGGCGCGGGCCTGTTGCAGGGCCTGCTCTTCGGTAATGCTGATGAAACTGTTGATCTGAGGGTCGAGCTGCTTGATGCGCGCCAGCAGGGCGCCGGTCAGCTCTTCGGAGGAAAACGACTTGTCGGCGAGTCCACGGGTGATCTCGGCCAGGGTCAATTGATGCATGGCAGGCTGTTTCCCTTACTCGATGACTTTCGGAACCAGGTACAGGCCGTTTTCGGTCGCCGGGGCGATGGCCTGGTAGCGGTCACGCTGATTGCTTTCGGTAACCTGGTCGGGGCGCAGACGCTGGCTGGCCTCCAGAGGGTGGGCCAGGGGTTCGATGCCGTTGGTGTCGACGGCTTGCATCTGGTCGACCAGCCCGAGAATACTGTTCAAGGCATCGGTAATGCGTGGCAGTTCGCCTTCATTCAGGCCCAGGCGGGCCAGATGGGCGATCTTTTCCACGTCGCAGCGTTGAAGCGCCATGGGGATCTCCAGGAAAAACGGAACGGATAGGGTCCGTGGTGAGGAACATGCCAGCCGATCGATGGTCATACGGCCGCGATCATCTGCTGGCGTGCTCGGAAAAACTGCCAATTTAACATATTGGCTCCTTGCCCAAAATCCCCGCCATTGTTAGAGTTTGCCGCACTTTTTTACCCACGCTTTGCCTAGGGTCACTTTCCCATGTTCAAGAAACTGCGTGGCATGTTTTCCAGCGATCTGTCCATCGACCTGGGTACTGCCAACACCCTTATCTACGTGCGTGAGCGCGGTATCGTCCTGAATGAACCCTCGGTCGTTGCCATTCGTACCCACGGCAACCAGAAAAGCGTCGTCGCGGTCGGTACCGAGGCCAAGCGCATGCTGGGCCGTACGCCTGGCAACATCGCTGCCATTCGTCCGATGAAGGACGGCGTGATCGCCGATTTCAGCGTTTGTGAAAAAATGCTGCAGTACTTCATCAACAAGGTTCACGAGAACAGCTTCCTGCAGCCCAGCCCGCGTGTGCTGATCTGCGTGCCGTGCAAATCGACCCAGGTAGAGCGCCGCGCCATTCGCGAGTCCGCCCTGGGAGCCGGTGCCCGTGAGGTGTTCCTGATCGAAGAACCGATGGCCGCAGCCATTGGTGCCGGCCTGCCGGTAGAGGAAGCCCGCGGCTCGATGGTCGTGGACATCGGCGGTGGCACCACGGAGATCGCGCTGATTTCCTTGAACGGTGTGGTCTACGCCGAATCCGTGCGGGTAGGTGGTGATCGCTTCGACGAAGCCATCGTGACTTACGTACGCCGCAACTATGGCAGCCTGATCGGCGAATCCACCGCCGAGCGCATCAAACAGGAAATCGGCACCGCCTACCCGGGCGGCGAAATTCGCGAAGTCGACGTTCGTGGCCGTAACCTGGCTGAAGGCGTGCCGCGGGCCTTCACCCTCAACTCCAATGAGGTGCTCGAAGCCCTGCAGGAATCCCTGGCAACCATCGTCCAGGCGGTCAAGAGCGCCCTGGAGCAGTCGCCGCCAGAGCTGGCTTCGGACATCGCCGAACGTGGCCTGGTGTTGACCGGTGGCGGTGCGCTGCTGCGCGACCTCGACAAGCTGCTGGCGCAGGAAACCGGCCTGCCGGTGATCGTCGCCGAAGATCCTCTGACCTGCGTTGCCCGCGGTGGTGGTCGTGCACTGGAGATGATGGACAAGCACGCCATGGATCTGCTCTCCAGCGAGTGATCCCATACGGTCCATGCATGCATGGATTGTGTTCGCCCGGTTTACAGGTAGCACGCACAGTGCTACCTGTATGCGCTGGGCTGGCGTCCGTCCGGGCGTCGTTTCCGTTAACCCGCAAGCAGGCCGGTGCATTGCTTCATGTCCAATGACCTCCTGAATCGTCGTCCACGAGGAACGGCCCATTAAACCGCTTTTCTCCAAGGGCCCCTCGCTGGGCGTTCGTCTCCTGGTACTGGTGGTGCTATCGGTCGCGCTGATGGTGGTCGATTCGCGCTTCGCGGTGCTCAAGCCAGTGCGCAGCCAGATGGGGCTGGTACTGATGGAGTCCTATTGGGTCACCGACTTGCCGCAACGCCTGTGGCAGGGTGTGGCCAGCCAGTTCGGCAGCCGTACCGAATTGATCGCGGAAAACGAAAAACTCAAGACCGAAGCCCTGTTGCTGCAAGGGCGGCTGCAGAAGCTGGCGGCCCTGACCGAGCAGAACGTACGGTTGCGCGAATTGCTGAACTCCTCGGCGCTGGTCAATGAGAAGGTCGAAGTGGCCGAACTCATCGGCGTGGACCCCAACCCCTTCACTCACCGCATCCTCATCAACAAGGGCGAGCGTGACGGCGTGTTCCTCGGTCAGCCGGTGCTCGATGCCCGTGGCCTGATGGGGCAGGTGGTCGAGTTGATGCCTTACACCTCGCGCGTTCTGTTGCTGACCGACACCACTCACAGCATTCCGGTCCAGGTCAACCGCAACGGCCTACGGGCCATCGCCAGCGGCACCGGCAATCCGGAGCGTCTGGAGCTGCGTCATGTGGCTGACACGGCTGACATCAAAGAGGGCGACCTGCTGGTCAGCTCCGGGATGGGCCAGCGCTTCCCTGCAGGTTACCCGGTGGCCACCGTCAACGAAGTGATCCACGATTCCGGTCAGCCATTTGCGATCGTGCGCGCGATTCCCACCGCCGCGCTCAACCGCAGCCGCTACATGTTGCTGGTGTTCAGCGACCGGCGCACGGCCGAGCAGCGTGCTACCGATGCCGGGATAGCCCAGGAAGAGGCCGATCGCAAAGGCGCGACGGGCACCAACGGCCAGGGTACCGGCGAAGGCGGGCAGGGTACGCCTGCCACGACACCTGCCCCAGCGGCCGCCCCCGCCGCGCCTGTGGTCCCTGCACCTGCTGCTGCCCCTGCCACACCGGCAGCGGCTCCCGCAGCACCGCCCCCCTCCCGGAGACAATGATGGCTCGCTCCCGCAGCAAGAACGGCTGGGTGATCTGGCTGACATTCATCATCGGCCTGTTGCTCAGCGTTTCGCCAATGCCCCAGTTCATGGAAGTGTTCCGGCCCATGTGGCTGGCCATGCTGGTGTCCTTCTGGACCTTGGCGGTGCCCAACAAGGTCGGCATGACCACTGCATTCATTCTCGGTCTGGCAGAGGATGTGCTGTACGGCACCCTGTTAGGGCAGAACGCCCTGATCCTGACGCTGATCACGTTCCTGGTACTGTCCTTGCAACAGCGCCTGCGTATGTATCCCATGTGGCAGCAGAGCCTGGTGATCCTGGTGATCTTCGGCATCGCCCAGCTGATCCAGCTGTGGCTCAGCGCCCTGACCGGTAACCGCCTGCCCACGCTTGCGTTGGTCTGGTCGGCGGTCATCAGTGCCTTGCTCTGGCCATGGATCAGCTTTGCCCTGCGCGATTTGCGCCGACGCTTGCACATCAACTGACGGCAACGCCGAATCTGACAGGGAGATGTCGACATGACCCCGCTGTACCTGGCCTCAGGCTCGCCACGCCGTCGTGAACTGCTGGCTCAGATAGGCGTCCCGTTCACCCTGGTCGCTGCCCCCATCGATGAAACTCCGCTACCAGGCGAAGGCGCTGCCGATTATGTCGAGCGTCTGGCCCGGGCCAAGGCGGCTGCAGGCCTCGCCCAGGTTCAAGGCGCTGGGGTGGTGTTGGGGGCCGACACCGCCGTGGTGCTCGATGGCCGCATCCTCGGCAAGCCCGAAAACCGTGAACATTCCCTGGCCATGCTGGCCGAACTTTCCGATCGCGAGCACCAGGTGCTCACCGCCGTCGCCTTGACCGATGGCCAGCGGTGCCTGAGCGCCTGCGTGGCGAGCACCGTGCGTTTCCGTGCGATCGGCGCAAGCGAGGCCGAGCGCTATTGGGCCAGTGGCGAACCGCAGGACAAGGCCGGTGGCTATGCCATCCAGGGCCTTGGTGCGGTCTTCGTCACCGGTCTTACCGGCAGCTACTCGGCCGTGGTCGGCCTGCCTTTGAGCGAAACCGCCGATCTGCTCGGGCAGTTCGCGATTGCCTGCTGGCAACAGCACGAGGTTCCAGCGCCGCGCTAGCCAGCTACTCGACCGCGATCCATCATTACCGAACACCTTTGACGAGAGCCTGCCATGAGTGAAGAGATCCTGATCAACATCACCCCGATGGAATCACGTGTGGCAGTGGTGGAAAACGGTGTCCTGCAAGAGGTCCACGTCGAGCGCACACAGCGTCGGGGCATTGTCGGCAACATCTACAAAGGCAAAGTGGTACGCGTCCTGCCCGGCATGCAGGCGGCTTTCGTCGACATAGGCTTGGAACGCGCTGCCTTCATCCACGCCTCGGAAATCTCCCAACGTGAAGGTTCGGCGGTGGAGAACATCACCGCCTTGGTCCATGAAGGCCAGGCGCTGGTGGTCCAGGTGACGAAGGATCCGATCGGCACCAAGGGCGCCCGCCTGACCACCCAGTTGTCGATCCCGTCGCGCTACCTGGTATACATGCCACGCAGCAGCCACGTGGGTATTTCCCTGAAAATCGAGGATGAGGCCGAGCGCGAGCGCCTCAAGCAAGTGGTCAGCGATTGCGTGGAAAAAGAAGACATCAAGGACGCTGGTGGCTTCATCCTGCGTACCGCCGCCGAGGGCGCCCGCACCGACGAAATCCTCCAGGACATCCGTTACCTGCGTCGCTTGTGGGAGCAGATCGGCAGCCAGATCCAGACTTGCGGTGCCCCGTTGGTCATCTACGAGGATCTGGGACTGGCCTTGCGCACCCTGCGCGACCTGGTCAATCCGAAGATTGAGAAGATCCGCATCGATTCTCGAGAAACCTTCCAGAAAACCACGCAGTTCGTCGCCGAACTGATGCCTGAGATCGCCGACCGCCTCGAACACTATCCGGGCGAGCGGCCGATCTTCGACTTGTATGGCGTCGAGGACGAGATCCAGCGCGCCCTGGAGCGCAAGGTGCCGCTCAAGTCCGGTGGCTATCTGGTGGTCGATCCTGCCGAGGCGATGACCACGATCGATGTCAACACCGGTGCCTTCGTCGGCCATCGCAACCTCGAAGAGACCATCTTCAAGACCAATCTCGAAGCGGCTACTGCCATTGCCAGACAACTGCGCCTGCGCAACATCGGCGGGATCATCATCATCGACTTCATCGACATGGAGGACGAGGAGCATCAGCGCCAGGTGCTGCGCACCCTGGAGAAGCAGCTCGAGCGGGATCACGCCAAGACCAACATCATCGGCATCACTGAGCTGGGCTTGGTTCAGATGACCCGCAAGCGCACCCGTGAAAGCCTCGAGCAAGTGCTGTGCGAGCCCTGCATCGCGTGCCAGGGGCGCGGCAAGCTGAAGACGCCCGAGACCGTGTGTTACGAAATTTTCCGGGAGATCCTCCGTGAGGCCCGGGCATACCAGGCCGAGGGTTACCGGGTTCTGGCCAATCAGAAAGTCGTCGATCGCCTGCTGGACGAGGAGTCCGGCAACGTTGCCGAACTGGAGGCTTTCATCGGTCGGACCATTCGCTTCCAGGTCGAATCCATGTACTCGCAGGAACAATACGATGTGGTGCTGCTCTGACTCGTTCTGAAACCTTTATGCGGTCGGGCGTGCTGGCAAAGCCACGGTACCGGGCCATAGTTAAGGCACGACTTGGAGGGCCATGGCCATGGGACGTCTGACCCACGTTCTAGGCGCCTTGACCCGCTGGGGGCTGGGATTCTGCGCCCTGCTGGCGGTGCTGGTGGCGCTGTACGTCAGCCTCGGTCGGGAACTGGTCCCCTTGGTGGCCGAATACCGTGCCGAAGTAGAAAGCAAGGCCGAGCAAGCCTTGGGGCTGCCGGTGCATGTCGGTGCCCTCGAGGGACGCTGGAGTGGCCTGGCACCGGTGCTGCGGGTGCGCGACCTGCAAGTGGGCGAGGGCGCCTCGGCATTGCGCCTGGATGAAGTCAAGGCCGTTCCTGACCTGTGGGCCAGCCTCAAAGCGCGCGAACTGCGTCTGGCGCGTATCCAGCTGGGCGGTCTGCAACTGATCCTGCGTGAGGACGAACAGGGCGCATGGGCGCTCGAAGGGCTGCCCCGCAAGGACGATACGCCTTTGGACCCCGCCCAGGTCCTGCAACGCTTGCGACAACTGGGCAGGGTCGATGTCTTCGACAGTCAGGTGACCCTCCATCCCTGGCAACGCGATCCTCTGACCCTCACCTATGTGAGCCTGGGTTTGCAGGCCGGTGCGTCCCGCCAGGCTCTGGATCTTCGCGCGACATTGCCGGATGGTCAGCCCATGGCCATCAATGTGCATAGCCGCGCCAATGCCAAGGCCTGGCGCGACGGTGAATTCGAAGCCTACCTGAGCCTGCCGCAAAGCGATTGGGCCCGCTGGCTGCCGCCACGTCTGTTGGGGCAGTGGAAGGCTCGTACCTTGCGGGCGGGGGGAGAATTCTGGGTCGATTGGGGGCGGGGCCAGTTGCAACGGGCGGTAGTGCGGCTCAATGCGCCGCAGCTGCGCGGTGCCTACAGCGAGCGCAAAGCGGTGACCCTCGATAACCTGGCTTTGACCGCCTGGCTCCAGCGCGGCAAGGACGGTTTCGAAGGTGTGGTCGATTCGTTGGCCGTCAGCATCGGCAAGCAGCGTTGGGAAACCCATGTACAGCTCAAGCAGCAGGTCGGCCAGGAGGCGAACCAGGAAAGCTGGCAGATCCAGGCCGACCGGCTTGACCTGACGCCGCTCACGCCGCTGGTCCAAGGGCTGGCGCCGTTGCCGGAAAAACTCATGGCCGTGGTAGACGCCCTAAAGGTCACCGGAGCGCTGCGCAATGTGCGCCTGGACGTGCGCCCCAAGGCCGAGGGAGACCAGCGCCTGCAGTTCGCCGCCAACCTCGAGAAGGTCGGCTTCGATGCCTATCACGGCGCCCCGGCAGCCGGTAACGTGAGCGGTAGCATCAGCGGCGACCTGGGCAAAGGCGAACTGCGCCTGGATACCGACGCCTTCATGTTGCATCTGTATCCCATCTTCGCCAAACCCTGGCACTACCAGAAGGCCAACGCACGGCTCACCTGGCGCCTGGACCAGGAAGGCTTCACCCTGATCGCCCCTTACATCAAGGTGCTGGGTGAAGAAGGCAAGATTGCCGCTGACTTCCTCATCCGCTTGTTGTTCGAGGAAGGCCGGGAGGATTACATGGATTTGCGCGTCGGCCTGACCGAAGGTGACGGGCGCTACACTGCCAAGTACCTGCCCGAGGTGCTCAGTCCTGCCCTGGACGAGTGGCTGCGCAGCGCTATCGTCAAAGGCAACGTCGATGAAGGCTATTTCCAGTATCAAGGCTCGCTGAACCATGGCGCATCGCCCGAAGCGCGGAGCATCAGCCTGTTCTTCAAGGTGCACGATGCGGCGCTGGACTTCCAGCCCGGCTGGCCGCAGGTGCAGCAGGTCGATGGCGATGTGCTGATCGAGGACAGCGGCGTGCGCATCAAGGCCCGGCATGGCCAACTGCTCGACACCCAGGTCAGGGATGTCAGCGTCGATATCCCTCATGTGGCGGCTGGCGAGCACAGCCATCTGTACCTTGATGGGGATTTCGATGGTCGTCTGAGCGATGGCTTGAAGATTCTCCAAGAGGCTCCGATCGGCACTGGCGAGATGTTTGCCGGTTGGGAGGGCGAAGGGCCGCTCAAGGGTAAGGTCAAGCTCGATATTCCCCTGGCCCATGGCGAGCACCCCAAGGTGCAGGTCGATTTCGCCACCGCCGATGCGCGCCTGAAGGTCGCCCCGCCGAGCCTGGAGTTGAACCGTTTGAAAGGCGACTTCAGTTTTGATCTGGACAAAGGCCTAAGTGGCAAGAGCATCACCTTGCAGGCCTTCGGCAAACCGGTCACCGCGCAGATTTTCGCTGAGGGCAAGCCCGGTCAGATCCAGACCCGCATCGATGCCAGTGGCCAGATGCCCCTCAAGGCACTGACCGACTGGCTGAAATTCACCCAGCCGCTGCCCGCATCAGGCGATCTCCCCTTCCAGTTACAAATCAACCTGGGCAGTCGCGATAACCGGCTGAGCGTCAACTCCTCGCTCAAAGGCCTGGCAATCGATCTGCCTGCCCCATTCGGCAAGGCCTCTCAGGACACCCGCGACAGCCGTTTCAGCATGACGCTCAAAGGGCCTGAACGGCGTATCGATGCCAGCTACGGTGAGCTTGCCCGCTTCGCCTATGCTGCACCAGCCGCCACGCTGGCCCAGGGGCGCGGGGAGCTGCTGCTGGGCGGTGGCACCGCACAACTGCCGTCTGGCCAGGGCCTGCGGGTGCGGGGGCGGATCGAATCGCTGGATATTGCACCCTGGCAAGCGCAAATGGAGCGCTTCGCAGGTCAAGATCCAGGCGGCAATGCCCGGCAGAACCTGCAGGGCGTGGACTTGAGCATTGGCCAGCTCAAGGCGTTTGGCCTCGATCTGAACCAGGCGGTCGTGCGTCTGGCCCGTGGCAGTGGTGCCTGGGACGCGCGTCTGGACAGCCGGGAGGTCATTGGCAACGCGCGCCTTCCCGATGCCAAGTCGGCGCCGATTGTCGTCAGATTGCAAACCTTGCGCCTGCCGCCTGGGGATCCTGCGGGCAAGCAGCCTGAGGATGCGCCGGACCCGCTCGCGGATTTCGACCCGCGCAAGGTGCCGGCCCTGGATGTGACGATCGACAAGCTGTACCGCGGAGATGATCTGTTCGGTAGCCTGGCGGTCAAACTGCGCCCTACACCGCGCGGCATGATTTTCGATGACGTCGACCTGGACCTTAAAGGCCTGCGTATCGATGGAAGCGGTGGCTGGGAAGGCGAGCCAGGGAGTACCGGCAGCTGGTACAAAGGCCGCCTGGAGGGCAAGAACCTGGCCGATGTACTCAAGGCGTGGGGCTTCGCGCCCACCGCCACCAGCCGTGATTTCCGCCTCGACGTGGATGGTCGCTGGCCTGGCTCGCCGGCGTGGGTGGCGCTCAAGCGTTTCTCCGGAAGCCTGGATGCCGCCTTGCGCTCCGGTCAGTTCGTCGAAGTCGAAGGCAGTGCCCAGGCACTGCGGGTATTCGGCCTGCTCAACTTCAACTCCATTGGTCGGCGTCTACGCCTGGACTTCTCCGATCTGTTCGACAAAGGCCTGGCCTACGACCGGGTCAAGGGCTTGCTGGTAGCAAGCCAGGGGGTGTATGTGACCCGCGAGCCGATCACTATCAAAGGCCCCTCGAGCAACTTCGAACTCGATGGCACGTTGGACCTGGTGAGCGATCGCGTCGATGCAAACCTGCAGGTGACCTTGCCGGTCACCAACAACCTGCCGCTAGCCGCCTTGATCGTCGGCGCACCGGCTGTCGGTGGCGCCCTGTTCCTGGTGGACCGGCTGATCGGTGATCGTGTGTCGCGCTTTGCCAGCGTGAACTACCGCATCGAGGGGCCCTGGAAAGAGCCTAGAATGACCTTTGTGAAACCTTTCGAGAAACGCTAATGAAGTCAGCGGTCATCCAGATGGTCAGCCAGGACGATGTGCTGGCCAACCTGCAGCGCGCCAGGGCTCTGTTGGAGCAGGCTGCCGACGGCGGCGCCCGGCTGGCGGTGCTGCCGGAGAACTTCGCCGCCATGGGGCGGCGCGATGCGGCGGCGATCGGCCACGCCGAAGCCCTTGGTCAGGGCCCGATCCTGCCCTGGTTGAAACGCACGGCCCGCGACCTCAGGTTATGGATTGTGGCCGGCACCCTGCCATTGCCGCCTGCCGACCAGCCAGATGCAAAGGCCCATGCCTGCTCTTTGCTGATCGACGAGGACGGTGAGGTCGCGGCGCGTTACGACAAGCTGCACTTGTTCGATGTGGATGTGGCTGACAGCCGCGGGCGCTATCGTGAGTCCGATGACTATGCCCACGGCAGCCAGGTGGTGGTCGCCGATACGCCGGTCGGTCGTCTGGGTCTCACGGTGTGCTACGACTTGCGCTTTCCCGAGCTGTACAGCGCCTTGCGCGAGGCCGGTGCGGAACTGATCAGCGCTCCGGCGGCCTTCACCGCTGTGACCGGCGCGGCCCATTGGGAAGTGCTGATTCGTGCGAGGGCGATCGAAACCCAGTGCTACCTATTGGCGGCAGCCCAGGGCGGCACTCATCCGGGACCACGGGAAACCCATGGTCATGCGGCGATCATCGACCCTTGGGGACGGATCATCGCCGAACAGGCGCGCGGCGAAGGCGTATTGCTGGCCGAGCGCGACAGCGCAGAACAGGCGTCCATCCGGACGCGAATGCCGGTTGCCTTGCACCGGCGCTTTTTCTCGCAGGACGCCTTGCGGCCTGCGCACACCTCGGAGTGACTATGAGCCAGATGTTATCCACCGTCAGCGAACAGCTGCTGGCCCCGGGCGGACTGACCCTGGACAGCCTGCAGGCTGTGCTTGGCGAGTTGGCGGGGCCCGGTATCGATGCAGCCGACCTGTACTTCCAGGGGCAGATTTCAGAGACCTGGGCGCTGGAGGACGGCATCGTCAAGGAAGGCAGTTTCAACCTTGACCAAGGCGTGGGCGTGCGTGCTCAGTCCGGTGAGAAGACCGGCTTCGCCTACAGTAATGCCATTAACCTCGAGGCCCTTACCTCGGCGGCCCGTGCCGCGAGATCGATTTCACGCGCTGGGCAGGAAGGCCGCGTACAGGCCTTCCGCAGCCAGGATGTGGTGGCCCTGTACGCTCCAGACAATCCGCTGGACGTGCTCAGTCGCGCCGAAAAAGTCGAGCTGCTCAAGCGCGTGGATGCGGCCACTCGCGCTCTGGATCCACGTATCCAGCAGGTCACCGTGAGCATGGCCGGGGTCTGGGAACGGATCCTGGTGGCCGCGGTCGATGGCAGCCTGGCAGCTGATGTTCGCCCGCTGGTGCGCTTCAACGTCAGTGTGATCGTCGAGCAGAACGGTCGCCGCGAGCGCGGTGGCCAAGGCGGAGGCGGGCGTACCGACTACCGCTATTTCACCGAGGAGCGGGTCATGGGGTATGCCCGGGAGGCGCTTCGCCAGGCGCTGGTCAACCTCGAAGCCAAGCCGGCCCCGGCAGGTACCTTGCCGGTGGTCCTCGGCCCGGGCTGGTCCGGCGTACTGCTGCATGAAGCGGTGGGCCATGGCCTGGAAGGGGACTTCAACCGCAAGGGCAGTTCGGCCTACAGCGGGCGCATTGGCGAGCAGGTGGCCTCGACGCTGTGCACCATCGTCGACGACGGCACGCTCGAGGGGCGCCGTGGTTCGCTGAGCGTGGACGACGAGGGGACCCCGACCGAGTGCACCACGTTGATCGAGAACGGCATTCTCAAGGGCTACATGCAAGACAAGCTCAATGCACGCCTGATGGGCATGGCGGTCACCGGCAACGGACGGCGCGAATCCTATGCCCACCTGCCGATGCCGCGCATGACCAACACCTACATGCGCGCCGGTGACAGCGACCCACAGGAAATCATCGCCTCGGTGAAAAAGGGTATCTACTGCGCCAACCTCGGTGGTGGCCAGGTTGATATCACCAGCGGCAAGTTCGTGTTCTCGACCAGCGAGGCCTACCTCATCGAGGATGGCAAGATCACAGCGCCGGTCAAGGGTGCGACCCTGATCGGCAATGGTCCGGAGGCGATGAGCCGGGTTTCGATGGTCGGCAACGACCTGGCTTTGGACAGCGGCGTCGGGACGTGCGGCAAGGATGGGCAATCGGTGCCGGTAGGCGTTGGCCAACCGACCCTGAAACTGGACGCGATCACCGTGGGTGGTACAGGCGCGTGACAAGGGTAAAGGACCGCATTGCGGTCCTTTGGGATTTCACCGGGGTTGCATGTCAGCCCCGGGACGAGGACCTCAGCGCAGGCCCCGTTGGGTCTCGTCGAGGTCGCGTATGTATTTGAAGACCTTGCGCGCGGCGGCCGGCGGTTTGTTCCGGGCCTTCTCGTGCTGGGCATGACGGATCAGCGAGCGCAGGTGCTGGCGGTCGGTGTCGGGATACTCGTTGACGAAGCGCTCGAGGTCTTCGTCATTGCCATCGACCAGGCGATCGCGCCAACGCTCCAGGTTATGGAAACGTTCGTTGTACTGGCGGCTCGAGCTGTCGATTTGTTCGAGCAGGGCATGGATGGCATCGATGTCCTGATCGCGCATCAGCTTGCCGACGAACGACATATGGCGTTTGCGAGCACCATGAGCAGTGTGCTTGTGGGCTTCGGCCAGTGCCCGGCGCAGCTCGTCGGTCAGGGGCAGGCGAGCCAGGGTATCGGCCTTGAGCGTGGTGAGGCGCTCTCCGAGCTCGACCAGCGCATGCAGCTCGCGCTTGATCTGGGTTTTGCTTTTTTCGCCGTCGAAGGCGTCGTCGTAAGAATCAACCATGGTGGCAGTCCGCTAGAAATCGCCGCCATGATAACCAGTCGGGGGCCGCTTGTCCGGCCCGGTCGTAGAATGACCCTAGCCGTACGCAGAATTTCGAGTGGAGAGAACCATGAGTGCAGTCCAGAGCGTAGGCCCCAAGGACCTGCCGGCGTTGCAGGAACAGGTCGAGGCGATCATCGCCGAAGCACGTCGCCAGGGCGCCAGCGCCTGCGAAGTTGCGGTGTCGCTGGAGCAGGGCTTGTCCACCACGGTGCGTCAACGTGAGGTCGAGACGGTCGAGTTCAACCGCGATCAAGGTTTTGGTATCACCCTTTATGTTGGCCAGCGCAAAGGCTCGGCCAGTACATCGGCCAGCGGCCCGGACGCGATTCGCGAGACTGTGGCGGCTGCGCTGGCCATTGCCCAGCACACCTCCGAGGATGAATGCGCAGGCCTGGCCGATGCGGCGCTGATGGCCCGCGAGATCCCTGATCTCGACCTCTACCATGATTGGGCCCTGGAGCCGGAAAAGGCCGTCGAGATGGCATTGGCCTGTGAGGCCGCAGCCTTCGATGCCGACCCGCGCATCCTCAATGCCGATGGCACGACCCTGAATACCCACCAAGGCTGCCGAGTCTATGGCAACAGCCACGGTTTCATCGGCGGTTATGCCTCCACGCGCCATAGCCTGAGCTGCGTGATGATCGCCGAAGGCGAAGGACAGATGCAGCGTGACTACTGGTACGACGTCAATCGCCAGGGCCAATTGCTGGCCGACCCGCGTAGCATCGGGCAGCGCGCCGCACAGCGTGCAGCCAGCCGCCTGGGTGCTCGTCCGGTGCCGACCTGCGAGGTGCCCGTGCTGTTTTCCGCGGAACTGGCCGGCGGGTTGTTCGGCAGCTTCCTGTCGGCCATCTCCGGCGGCAATCTGTACCGTAAATCCTCCTTCCTTGATGGCGCTATCGGCCAGCGTCTGTTCCCCACCTGGCTGACGCTCGATGAACGTCCCCACTTGCCGCGAGCCCTGGGAAGCGCAGCTTTCGACGGCGATGGCCTGGCAACCTATGCAAAGCCATTCGTGGAAAAAGGCGAGCTGGTCTCCTACCTGCTGGGCACCTATTCCGGACGCAAGCTGGGACTGCCAAGTACTGCCAACGCTGGTGGTGTGCATAACCTGTTCGTCACCCATGGGGTGGAGGACCAGGCCGCACTGATCCGCCGCATGGGGCGTGGCTTGCTGGTAACCGAACTGATGGGGCACGGCCTCAACATGGTGACGGGGGATTACTCCCGCGGCGCGGCGGGCTTCTGGGTAGAGAATGGCGAGATCCAGTTCCCCGTCCAGGAGGTGACGATCGCCGGCAACATGAAGGACATGTTCCAGCAGATCGTAGCGATCGGCAGTGATATCGAAACCCGGAGCAATATTCATAGCGGCTCGGTGCTGATCGAGCGGATGACGGTGGCGGGGAGCTGATACCTGCCAGCAGGCGGGACGATTGAAACTCAGGGCCGCATAGCGGCCCTTTGCTTTTGTTCTGTGTGGGGGATGTTGCCATCCCAGAATTGGATCTGAGCCGGTACGGCTACGCGGCAAGGTCAGCCAGGTCGGCTCGATTTGAGCCCTTCGCGGCGGATTACTCGCCTTCGTCGAAATAGTTGTTGATCAACTCGACCAAGGCGTCCATGGCCTCATTGTCCTGTTCTCCCTCGGTCATCAGGTGCACCTGGGTGCCCTTGCCCGCGGCGAGCATCATCACTGCCATGATGCTCTTGCCATCCACCATTTTGTCCGGCGCACGCCCCACCCTGACCTGGCAGGGGAAGCGCCCGGCTACGCCAACGAACTTGGCTGCCGCCCGGGCGTGGAGCCCCAGCTTGTTGATGATGGTGATTTCGCGGGCGGGCATTGGGGTGCGGATCCTGTGGGCTAGAGGTCGCGATGGCGGACCTGGACGTTTTTCAGGGTGGGTTGCAAAAGTTGGCCCAGGCGCTCGGTCAGGTAGACAGAACGGTGGTGACCGCCTGTGCAGCCAATCGCGATGGTGACATAGGCGCGATTGCTGGCGGCGAATCGAGGCAGCCATTTGAGCAGATAACTGGAGATGTCCTGGAACATCTCTTCGACATCCGGTTGGGCGGCCAGGTAGTCGATTACCGGCTGCTCCAGCCCGGAGTGTTCGCGTAGCTCGGGCTTCCAATACGGATTAGGCAGGCAACGGACATCGAACACCAGATCGGCATCCACGGGCATGCCGCGCTTGAAGCCAAAGGACTCCACCAGAAACGCTGTGCCTGGCTCGGGCTGATTGAGCAGACGCAGCTTGATCGAGTCGCGCAACTGGTAAAGGTTGAGGTTGGTGGTGTCGATCTTGAGATCGGCCAGATCGGCGATCGGGCCCAGCAGTTCGCTTTCGACACGGATCGCTTCGGCGAGGGAGCGATTGGCGTTGGTCAGCGGGTGTCGACGACGCGTTTCGGAGAAGCGCTTGAGCAGGGTCTCCTCGTCGGCATCCAGATACAGCACGTCGCACTGGATATGCTGGGCTCGCGCGCCCTCAAGCAGTTCGGGGAAGCGCGTCAGGTGACTGGGCAGGTTGCGCGCGTCGATGGAGACAGCCACCTTGGGTTGCAGCAGTTCGGTATTGATCAACGCGTTTTCTGCCAACTGCGGCAATAGCCCGGCGGGTAGGTTGTCGATGCAGTAATAACCGTTGTCTTCCAGCACGTCGAGGGCGGTGCTTTTGCCGGAGCCAGACCGGCCGCTGACGATGATCAGGCGCATGTTCAGTGCTCGTTCTGTGCGTCCAGGACTACCTGGTACAGGGCCTCGCTGCTGTTGGCGGCACGCAGGCGATCGCGGACCTCCTTGCGATCGAGCATGCTGGCAATCTGGCGCAGCAGTTCAAGGTGGGCGTCGGTGGCGGCTTCTGGCACAAGCAGGACGAACAGCAGATCCACCGGCGCGCCATCGATGGCGTCATAGTCGATGGGGGCATCCAGGTGCAGCAGGGCGCTGACCGGAGCGGTGCAGCCTTCGAGGCGACAATGGGGGATGGCGATGCCGTTGCCGAAACCGGTGGATCCGAGCTTTTCACGGCCAACCAGTTTTTCGAATACGTCTTCCATCTCCAGTTCGGGCACTTCCCTGGCGATCAGGGTGGCGATTTCCTGGAGCACGCGCTTTTTACTGCCGCCCGGCACGTTCACGAGGGAACGGCCGGGGGTCAGGATGGTTTCAAGTCGGATCATGGATGAGAGGGATCAGCGGGCGGCTGCACCTTGCAGCAGGCTTTGCTGTTTTTCCTTATGTTTTTTCAGTTGGCGGTCGAGCTTGTCAGCCAGGGCGTCGATCGCTGCATACATGTCTTGGTGTTCGGCATTGGCGACCACTTCACCGCCGGGAATCTGGAGTGTGGCCTCCACCTTCTGCTGCAGTTTTTCGACCTTCATGATCACCGTCACGTTGGTGATCTTGTCGAAATGCCCCTCCACGCGGGCGAGCTTTTCAAGGACATACTCGCGCAGTGGTTGAGTGACTTCTACATGCTGTCCACTGATGTTGACTTGCATACAGCTTCTCCTTTGTTGCCCGTGCATAAAGGGCAGGTATTGCACCTGCCACTGAAACGCTATGGCTCTTCCAGGGGCTACATCAGTCGCTTGCGCTCACTCGACGGTGCGATGCCGAGGGACTCGCGGTACTTGGCGACGGTGCGACGGGCTACCTGGATGCCTTGTGCCTCCAGTAAACCAGCGATCTTGCTGTCACTCAATGGCTTTTTCTGATTTTCCGCCGCAACCAGTTTCTTGATGATCGCGCGGATCGCCGTAGACGAGCATTCACCGCCTTCGGAGGTGCTTACATGGCTCGAGAAAAAGTATTTCAGTTCGTAGATACCGCGCGGGGTATGCATGTATTTCTGCGTGGTGACCCGGGAAATGGTCGATTCGTGCATGCCTACCGCTTCGGCGATATCGTGCAGTACCAGCGGCTTCATCGCCTCGTCACCATGGTCCAGGAAGCCTCGCTGGTGCTCGACGATCTGGGTGGCGACCTTCATCAGCGTCTCGTTGCGACTTTGCAGGCTCTTGATGAACCAGCGCGCTTCTTGCAACTGGTTGCGCATGAAGGTGTTGTCGGCGCTGGTATCGGCGCGGCGGACGAAGCCGGCATACTGCGGGTTGACCCGCAGGCGTGGTATCGCTTCCTGGTTCAGTTCGACCAGCCAGCGGTCGCTGTCCTTGCGCACGATGACGTCGGGAACCACGTACTCGGGCTCGCTGGACTCGATCTGCGAACCAGGGCGCGGGTTCAGGCTCTGCACCAGTTCGATGACCTGGCGCAGCTCGTCCTCCTTGATCTTCATGCGACGCATCAGCTGGCTGTAGTCGCGGCTGCCGAGCAAGTCGATGAAATCAGTGACCAGGCGCTGCGCCTCAGCCATCCAGGGGGTGTTCGCCGGAAGCTGACGTAGCTGCAGCAGCAGGCACTCGCCAAGGCTGCGGGCGCCAATGCCTGCGGGTTCGAATTGCTGGATGCGGTGCAGTACCGCTTCGACTTCGTCGAGCTCGATATCCAGTTCGGGGTCGAAGCCTGCGCAGATTTCTTCGAGGCTGTCCTCCAGGTAACCCTGTTCGTTGATGCTGTCGATCAGGGTCACGGCGATCAGCCGGTCGGTGTCGGACATCGGCGCCAGGTTGAGTTGCCACAGAAGATGGCTCTGCAGGCTTTCGCCGACGGAAGTGCGGGTGGTGAAGTCCCACTCGTCGTCATCGCTGGCGGGCAGGTTGCTGGCACTGGTCTGGTAGATGTCTTCCCAGGCAGTGTCCACGGGTAATTCGTTGGGGATGCGCTCGTTCCATTCGCCTTCCTCCAGGTTCTCGGCACTGCTGGTGCTTTCCTGGAAGCTGCTCTCTTGGGCTTCGGCAGCCGGCTTGCTTTCGGCGTTGTCGGCCATCGGGTCGCTGTTGTCGAAGTCGTCGCCGTCTTCCTGACGTTCGAGCATCGGATTGGACTCCAGCGCTTCCTGGATTTCTTGTTGCAGGTCCAGGGTGGATAGCTGGAGCAGACGGATGGCCTGTTGCAACTGCGGGGGCATCGTCAGTTGCTGGCCCATTTTTAGGACGAGCGATGGTTTCATGGCTGGGGCTTAATACCTTGTTCGCCGGCGCGCATGCGCCATCCACTACACGTAGGGCGCCGAGGCGCCAATTTTAAGCAAGTTATATGCCTGAAATTGTAGCGTTTGCCTAGAGCACTGTGTCACTTCCTTCAGTGCTCCAAGCAGACTCCGGGCCTTTAAAGTCGGAACTCGTGGCCCAGGTAAACCTCCTTGACCAAATCGTTGGCCAGGATGGTCTCGGCGTCGCCCTCGGCGATCAGCTGACCATCATTGACGATGTAGGCGGTTTCACAGATATCAAGGGTTTCACGTACGTTGTGGTCGGTGATCAGCACCCCGATGCCCTTGGCCTTGAGGTGGTGGATGATCTGTTTGATATCGCCAACGGAGATCGGGTCTACACCAGCGAAAGGTTCGTCCAGCAGGATGAACTTCGGTGCGGTGGCCAGGGCGCGGGCGATCTCGACCCGGCGGCGTTCGCCACCGGAGAGGCTCATGCCAAGGTTGTCGCGGATGTGGCTGATGTGGAATTCCTGCAGAAGGCTTTCCAGCTCCTTTCTGCGGCCGTCACGGTCGAGCTCCTTGCGGGTCTCGAGGATGGCCATGATGTTGTCGGCCACCGACAGCTTGCGGAAGATCGAGGCTTCCTGGGGCAGATAGCCGATGCCGGCGCGGGCGCGACCGTGCATGGGCTGGTGGCTGACGTCCAGGTTGTCGATCAGTACGCGTCCCTGGTCGGCGCGGACCAGGCCAACGATCATGTAGAAGCAGGTGGTCTTGCCGGCGCCGTTGGGGCCGAGCAGGCCGACGATCTGACCGCTGTCGATCGACAGGCTGACGTCGCGGACAACCTGGCGGCTCTTGTAGCTCTTGGCCAAGTGCTGGGCTTTGAGGGTTGCCATTTACTCGGCCTTCTTCTTCGGCTGGATCACCATGTCGATACGCTGACGTGGTGAAGTCACATTGCCACCACGACCGGCGGTAGCCACCTGGGTCTTGGTGTTGTAGACGATCTTCTCGCCTTCGGTGGTGTTGCCTTCGTTCTCGACCTTGGCGCGGTCGGTGAGGATCACCATGTCCTTTTGCGCCTGGTACTGGATGGTCACGCCCCAGCCTTTCATCTTGTCGGGTTTGGCGGCGCTCTGCTGTTGCTCGAAGTAGGCCAGGTTGCCCACCGAGGTGACCACGTCGATATCGCCGGAGGCGGCACGGGTGATGGTCACGGTGTTGCCTTTGATCATCATCGAACCCTGGGTGATGATCACGTCGCCGGTGTAGGTGGCGACGCCTTGCTTGTCGTCCAGGTGAGCGTTGTCAGCCTGGATGCGGATAGGCTGGTCACGATCGTTCGGCAGGGCCAAGGCGCTCGCGCTTCCCAGTGCCGCGCTCAGGCTGAGCAAAAAGGGGAGGGTGTTAACGAGCCTCATACTGTCCTCTTACGTTGGACAGCAGGTCCATCCTGCCGTCTTTCAAATACGCTTTCATTCCTTTGCCCGTAGTCGTCCCACCGGCGCCGTCGATTCTAACGGCTTGCTCGGTCTGCGCATATTGCTTCTGCGGGAAGACGGTCATGCGGGTGGTGGTGATGATCGTTTCGCGCTGCTTTTCATCGGTGCGGGCAACCCGGACCTTGTCGATCAGCTCGACCTCGCTGCCATCCGGGTTGACCTCGGCGCGCACGCTCTGCACGTGCCAGGGATACTGGGTGCCCCGGTACATGTGCAGGTCCGGCGTGGTCACCAGGGTGATCTCGCTGGACTTGAGGTGCTCCACCTTGTCGGCGGTCATTTCGTATTGCACCTTGCCATCAGGCAGGTACTGCACGCTGTGGGCATTGATCGCATAGTAGTCGATGGCATTCTCATCGACCTGGGCCACCGGCTTTTCGAGGAAACTCTCGGGGCTGATGTTCCAGTAGCCGACGGCCACCAGCAGTGCGGCGATCGCACCGAGCAGCACGATATTCCTGGCTTTCTTGCTGAACATGTCTGGCCTTAGAGGTAGTTGGCGTTGGCAGCGTCCAGGGTGCCCTGGGCCTGCATGATCAGTTCACAGAACTCGCGTGCGGCACCTTCGCCGCCGCGGGCCTGGGTCACGCCATGGGCGTGCTGGCGAACGAACGGGGCGGCGCTTGCCACCGCCATGCCAAGGCCTACGCGGCGGATCACCGGCAGGTCTGGCAGGTCATCGCCCAAGTAGGCGACCTGTTCATAGCTTAGGCCCAGTTCGGCGAGCAGGCTGTCGAGCACTACCAGTTTGTCCTCGCGGCCTTGGAACAGGTGCGGGATGCCGAGGTTTTTTGCTCGGCGCTCGACCACCGGGGTCTTGCGCCCGCTGATGATCGCTGTGGTCACGCCCGAAGCCATGAGCATCTTGATGCCGTGGCCATCCAGGGTGTTGAAGGTCTTGAACTCGCTGCCGTCTTCAAGGAAATACAGACGTCCGTCGGTCAGCACGCCATCGACATCGAACACGGCCAGCTTGATGGCCTTGCCGCGTTGCAGAAGATCCGGGTTCATTGCATTGCACTCCATCACATCACGCCTGCGCGCAGCAGGTCATGCATGTTCAAGGCGCCGGTGGGGCGGTCGTTCTGGTCGACCACCACCAGCGCGTTGATCTTGTTGTCTTCCATGATGCGCAAGGCCTCGGCGGCGAGCATCTCGGCGCGTGCGGTTTTGCCGTGGACGGTCATCACCTGGTCGATGATGGTCTTGTGCACATCGATGTTGCGCTCCAGGGCGCGGCGCAGGTCGCCGTCGGTGAACACCCCGGCCAGACGGCCGTCGGCCTCCAGGACCACGGTCATGCCTACCAAACTCTTGCGCGACATCTCTACCAGGGCGTCCTTGAGCAGGGTGCCACGCGGCACGATCGGCAGTGCTTCGCCGGTGTGCATGACGTTTTCCACCTTCAGCAGCAGGCGGCGACCCAGCGCGCCTCCCGGATGGGAGAAAGCGAAGTCTTCGGCCGTGAACCCGCGTGCCTCGAGCAGGGCGATGGCCAGGGCGTCACCCAGCACCAGCGCGGCAGTGGTGGAGGAGGTGGGCGCAAGATTGAGCGGGCAGGCCTCCTGGGCGACGCTGGCATCGAGGTTGACCTCGGCGGCCTGGGCCAGGGGAGAGTCCGGGTTGCCAGTGAGGCTGATCATCTGGATGCCCAGGCGCTTGATCAATGGCAGCAGGGTAACGATCTCGGCGGTGCTGCCTGAGTTGGACAGTGCCAGGATGACATCGTCGCGGGTGATCATGCCCATGTCGCCGTGGCTGGCCTCGGCCGGGTGCACGAAAAACGCTGGGGTGCCGGTGCTGGCGAGGGTCGCGGCGATCTTGTTGCCGATATGGCCCGACTTGCCCATGCCGAGCACGACGACTCTGCCTTTGCTGTTCAGAATCAGCTCACAAGCTTTGACGAAATTGCCGTCGATGCGGGGCAGCAGGCCCTCTACGGCTTCGAGTTCCAGGCGCAGGGTGCGCTGGGCGGATTGGATCAGCTCGCTGGATTGGCTCATGTCGGAAAGCAATGTCTGGTAAAAAAGGTGCCGATTATAACGGCAATGTGCGAAACCCTCATCTTTCGTTTGCCTGGGTTGCTGTCGCGGGCCTGAACAGCCCCTGCAATGGCCTTGGGGGCGGCATTGCAGCGGTGCTATAGTTCGCCGCTATTGCGCCCGGCAGGGACGCGTGTGCCTTCATGAAGAGGGTAGGCGTCCATTGCAGACGAGGCTGCATCGCAAGGAGTCTAGATGAGTGTGGATAGCGCCTACGCGGTCGAGTTGAAGGGGGTTACCTTCAAGCGCGGTTCGCGCAGCATTTTCAGCAATGTCGACATACGCATCCCACGGGGTAAGGTCACCGGCATCATGGGGCCTTCCGGGTGCGGCAAGACAACCCTGTTGCGCCTGATGGGCGCGCAGTTGCGTCCCTCCAGCGGCGAGGTTTGGGTCGCCGGGCAGAACCTGCCGAGCCTGTCGCGCAGCGACCTGTTCGATGCGCGCAAGCAGATGGGCGTTCTGTTCCAGAGCGGTGCCTTGTTCACCGATCTCGACGTTTTCGAGAACGTTGCATTCCCGTTGCGGGTGCACACCCAATTGTCGGACGAGATGATCCGCGACATCGTTCTGATGAAGCTGCAGGCCGTGGGCCTGCGCGGGGCTATCGACCTGATGCCGGACGAGCTGTCCGGTGGCATGAAGCGCCGGGTGGCGCTGGCTCGGGCGATCGCGCTGGATCCACAGATCCTCATGTACGACGAACCTTTCGTCGGTCAGGATCCCATCGCCATGGGGGTGCTCGTGCGCCTGATCCGGCTGCTCAACGACGCCCTTGGGATCACCAGTATCGTGGTCTCCCATGACCTGGCCGAGACCGCGAGCATCGCTGACTACATCTATGTGGTCGGTGATGGCCAGGTGCTGGGGCAGGGCACGCCCGACGAGCTGATGGGGTCGGATAATCCGCGTATCCGCCAGTTCATGAAGGGCGATCCGGATGGCCCGGTGCCATTTCACTTTCCTGCGCCTGACTATCGCGCCGATCTGCTGGGGGCGCGGTGATGCGCAGAAAATCCATACTCGAACGCATTCGTTTGTTCGGCCGCTCGGCCATCGACGTCCTGGCTGTGCTCGGCCGCTCCTGCCTGTTCCTCGGGCACGCCATGGGTGGGCGCGGAGGCATCGGTGGCGGCTTCCAGTTGCTGGTCAAGCAGCTTTATTCGGTAGGTGTACTGTCGCTGGCGATCATCGTGGTTTCCGGCGTGTTCATCGGCATGGTGCTGTCGCTGCAGGGCTACAGCATTCTCACCAAGTACGGATCGGAGCAGGCCGTTGGCCAGATGATCGCCCTGACCTTGCTGCGTGAGCTCGGGCCGGTTGTGACTGCCTTGCTGTTCGCAGGGCGCGCGGGCTCGGCCCTGACCGCCGAAATCGGCAACATGAAGTCGACCGAACAACTGTCCAGTCTGGAGATGATCGGTGTCGACCCACTCAAGTACATCGTCGCCCCGCGTCTGTGGGCCGGTTTCATCTCGCTGCCGATGCTGGCGCTGATCTTCAGTGTGGTCGGTATCTGGGGCGGATCCTGGGTGGCCGTGGATTGGCTGGGCGTCTACGAGGGCTCGTTCTGGGCCAACATGCAAAACAGTGTTTCCTTCACCGACGACGTGCTCAACGGGTTGATCAAAAGCGTTGTGTTCGCCTTCGTCGTGACCTGGATCGCCGTGTTCCAGGGGTATGACTGCGAACCCACTTCGGAAGGGATCAGCCGTGCCACCACCAAGACCGTGGTCTATGCCTCGTTGGCAGTCCTGGGTCTGGACTTTATTCTGACCGCCTTGATGTTTGGAGATTTCTGATGCAAAACCGCACCCTGGAAATCGGTGTCGGCCTGTTCCTGCTGGCCGGGATCCTGGCGTTGCTGCTGCTGGCCTTGCGCGTCAGTGGTTTGTCCGCAAGCCCCAGCAGCGACACCTATAAAGTTTATGCGTACTTCGACAATATCGCTGGTTTGACGGTCAGAGCTAAAGTGACCATGGCCGGTGTGACCATCGGCAAGGTCACGGCCATCGATCTGGATCGCGACTCCTACACCGGTCGGGTGACCCTGCAGCTGGACAAAAGCGTCGACAATCTGCCGACCGACTCCACTGCTTCTATCCTGACCGCCGGATTGCTCGGCGAGAAGTACATCGGCATCAGCGTGGGTGGTGAAGAAGACGTGCTCAAGGATGGCTCTACCATCCATGACACCCAGTCGGCACTGGTGCTGGAAGATCTGATTGGCAAGTTCCTGCTCAATTCCGTTGGCAAGGAACCCAAAGAAGCCCAACCCGCTAATTAAGGAGTTTCCATGATCTCGATCCTGCGACGCGGCCTGCTGGTCCTATTGGCGGCCTTCCCTCTGCTGGCCCTGGCGGCACCTGGGCAAACCCCACGTGACGTGGTGCAAGGCACCACCGATGCCCTGTTGAGCGACCTCAAGGCCAATAAGGAACAGTACAAGACCAACCCTCAGGCCTTCTACGATGCGCTCAATCGTATTCTCGGCCCAGTGGTCGATGCCGATGGCATCTCCAAGAGCATCATGACCGTGAAGTATTCGCGCAAGGCCACGCCCGAGCAGATGCAGCGTTTCCAGGAAAACTTCAAGCGTAGCCTGATGCAGTTCTATGGCAACGCACTGCTGGAGTACAACAACCAAGGCATCACCGTCGATCCGGCCAAGACTGAAAATGGCGATCGCGCCAGCGTGGGCATGAAGGTCACCGGCAACAACGGTGCGGTTTATCCGGTCCAGTACACCCTGCAAAAGCTCGGTGACGAGTGGAAGGTACGTAACGTGATCGTCAATGGCATCAACATCGGCAAGCTGTTCCGCGATCAGTTCGCAGATGCCATGCAGCGCAATGGCAACAATCTGGACAAGACCATCGACGGCTGGGCCGGCGAGGTGGCCAAGGCCAAGGAAGCGGCCGACAATTCGCCAGACAAGGAAGTGAAATGAGCGAAGCTGGCGTGAGCATGACCGAGCCGGGCGTCCTGCGCCTGGCCGGGGTTCTGGACTACCGCAGCGGTCCGGCCCTGCGCAAGGAGGGCAAGGCGCTGATCGCGGCTTGTCGTGAGTCTAGGCTGGTGTTCGATTGCTCGTCGGTGGCCAAGTCCAGCAGTGTCGGCCTCTCCCTGCTGCTGGGCTTCATCCGTGATGCCCAGGCCGCAGGCAAGGGCTGGGAACTGCGTGGCATGCCTGATGACATGCGGGAAATCGCCGGGGTTTATGACCTCGATGAAGTGTTGGCGGGCTGATGGTTCGCCACTAAGGGATAGCCCCTCGGTCAGCGCACCCCACCATGGGCTTCGCAGGCGAGGGGCTTTTTTGTATGATGGCCGACCCGCGCGCACTGGGCGCCGATTGAGGTTGAGCATGCAGGCCGTAGAAGTTAAAAGCTTCCTTGAAGAGAAATTGCCGGGAACCCGGGTCGAAGTTGAGGGCGAAGGCTGCAACTTCCAGTTGAACGTGATCAGCGACGAGCTGGCCGGCCAGAGCCCGGTCAAGCGCCAGCAGGCGATCTATGCTCACCTGAATCCGTGGATCGCCGATGGCAGCATCCATGCGGTAACCATGAAATTTTTCAGCAGCGCAGCCTGGGCTGAGCGCACCTGAGCCAACGTTGGCGGCGAGATTGCAATGGACAAACTGATTATCACTGGCGGCGCGCGCCTCGACGGCGAGATCCGCATTTCCGGGGCGAAGAACGCCGCCCTGCCAATTCTTTCGGCGACCCTGCTGGCTGACGGCCCGGTCACCGTAGGCAACCTGCCACACCTGCACGACATCACCACCATGATCGAGCTGTTCGGCCGCATGGGCATCGAGCCTGTGATCGACGAGAAGCTCTCGGTGGAGATCGACCCGCGCACCATCAAGACCCTGGTTGCGCCCTACGAGCTGGTCAAGACCATGCGTGCCTCGATCCTCGTGCTCGGCCCGATGGTCGCCCGTTTCGGTGAAGCTGAAGTCGCGCTGCCTGGCGGTTGCGCCATCGGTTCGCGCCCTGTAGACCTGCACATCCGCGGTCTCGAGGCCATGGGTGCGAAGATCGAAGTCGAAGGTGGCTACATCAAGGCCAAGGCGCCTGAAGGCGGCCTGCGTGGTGCGCACTTCTTCTTCGACACCGTCAGCGTGACCGGTACCGAGAACATCATGATGGCTGCTGCCCTGGCCAAGGGCCGCAGTGTGCTGCAGAACGCCGCCCGCGAGCCTGAAGTGGTCGACCTGGCCAACTTCCTGATCGCGATGGGCGCCAAGATCCAAGGCGCCGGCACCGACACCATCACCATCGATGGCGTCGAACGCCTGCACTCGGCCACCTACCGCGTGATGCCCGACCGTATCGAGACCGGCACCTACCTGGTCGCCGCTGCCGTCACCGGCGGTCGCGTGAAGGTCAAGGACACCGATCCGACCATCCTTGAAGCCGTACTGGAAAAACTCAAGGAAGCGGGTGCTGAAGTCACCGCCGGCGAAGACTGGATCGAGCTGGACATGCACGGCAAGCGACCGAAGGCCGTCAACCTGCGTACTGCTCCGTACCCGGCCTTCCCGACCGACATGCAGGCGCAGTTCATCTCGCTCAACGCCATCGCCGAAGGCACTGGCGCGGTGATCGAGACCATCTTCGAAAACCGCTTCATGCACGTCTATGAAATGCACCGCATGGGTGCGCAGATCCAGGTCGAAGGCAACACCGCCATCGTGACTGGGGTCAAGGCGCTCAAGGGTGCACCGGTCATGGCTACGGACCTGCGGGCTTCGGCCAGCCTGGTGCTGTCGGCCTTGGTCGCCGAGGGCGATACCCTGATCGACCGCATCTACCACATCGACCGTGGTTACGAGTGCATCGAGGAAAAACTGCAGGTGCTCGGGGCGAAGATCCGCCGCGTACCGGGCTAGTCTGTTCGGCGCAGGGATGCGCCACCGAATTCCACGCGGCCGGGCGCTTGCCCGGTCGGCTGTAGCCGCTTAAGGACCGACGTTTCCCATGTTGACCATCGCGCTATCCAAGGGCCGAATCCTCGACGATACCCTGCCATTGCTGGCCGAGGCCGGTATCGTGCCGACCGAGAATCCGGACAAGAGCCGCAAGCTGATCATCCCGACGACCCAGGACGATGTGCGCCTGCTGATCGTGCGCGCCACCGACGTGCCGACTTATGTCGAGCATGGGGCCGCTGACCTCGGTGTGGCCGGCAAGGACGTGTTGATGGAATACGGCGGTCAGGGTCTGTACGAGCCGCTGGACCTGCAGATTGCCCGCTGCAAGCTGATGACCGCCGGGGCGGTTGGCGCGCCGGAACCCAAGGGGCGTCTGCGCGTGGCTACCAAGTTCGTCAATGTAGCCAAGCGCTATTACGCCGAGCAGGGCCGTCAGGTCGACATCATCAAGCTGTACGGTTCCATGGAGCTGGCACCTCTGATCGGCCTGGCCGACAAGATCATCGACGTGGTCGACACCGGCAACACGCTGCGTGCCAACGGTCTGGAACCCCAGGAGCTGATCGCAACCATCAGCTCGCGCCTGGTGGTCAACAAAGCCTCCATGAAAATGCAGCATGCCCGCATTCAGAGCTTGATCGACACCCTGCGCCAAGCCGTCGAATCGCGACACCGCGGCTGACCTTCGCACGCGACTTTCTGTCGCGTCCGTCTATCCGCGTCATAGCCATTTTTCTCGGGTGCCCGCGCGGATGGACTGGTAGCCTAGGGCGCCTGAGCATTCGCTAATAAAACGAGGCCCTCGTCATGACCGTGTCCACTGCAATTGCCCGTCTCAATGCCGCTGATCCGGATTTCGCCCGACATCTGGATCATCTGCTGAGCTGGGAAAGCGTGTCCGATGACGCGGTCAATCAGCGCGTGCTCGACATCATCAAGGCTGTCCGCGAGCGGGGCGATGCCGCGTTGGTCGAGTTCACCCAGCGTTTCGATGGCGTCGAGGCCAAGGGTATCGACGACCTGATCCTAGGCCGTGAACGCCTGGAGCTGGCATTGACCCGCATCACGCCCACCCAGCGCGAAGCTTTGGAGATCGCCGCCAGCCGAGTGCGTAGCTACCACGAGCGGCAGAAGCAGGATTCCTGGCAATACACCGAGGCCGATGGCACCGTGCTCGGCCAGAAAGTCACGCCGCTGGACCGCGCCGGCCTGTACGTGCCGGGCGGCAAGGCCTCGTACCCATCGTCGGTGCTGATGAACGCCATCCCGGCCAAAGTCGCCGGTGTGTCCGAAGTGGTGATGGTGGTGCCGACCCCACGCGGGGAGGTCAACGAACTGGTGTTGGCCGCCGCGTGCATCGCAGGCGTCGATCGCGTCTTCACCATCGGTGGCGCTCAAGCCGTTGCGGCCCTGGCCTACGGGACCGAGAGCGTGCCCCAGGTGGACAAGATCGTCGGTCCGGGCAACATCTACGTAGCCACTGCCAAGCGCCACGTGTTCGGCCAGGTTGGCATCGACATGATCGCCGGTCCGTCGGAGATTCTCGTTGTCTGCGACGGCCAGACCGACCCGGACTGGATTGCCATGGACCTGTTCTCCCAGGCTGAGCACGACGAGGATGCCCAGGCGATTCTCGTCAGCCCTGACGCCGCCTTCCTCGATCGCGTGGCGGCCAGTATCGCCAAGCTGTTGCCGACCATGGAGCGGGCCGAGATCATCGAGAAATCGATCAATGGTCGTGGCGCGCTGATCCAGGTTCGCGACATGCAACAGGCCATGGACGTTGCGAACCGCATTGCTCCCGAGCACTTGGAGCTTTCGGTCGCCGATCCGCAGGCATGGTTGCCGCAGATCCGTCATGCGGGCGCGATTTTCATGGGGCGTCACACCAGCGAAGCCTTGGGCGACTACTGCGCCGGCCCCAACCACGTGCTGCCGACCTCCGGCACCGCGCGCTTTTCCTCGCCGTTGGGCGTGTATGACTTCCAGAAGCGTTCGTCGATCATCTTCTGCTCGGAGCAGGCCGCTTCCGAGCTGGGCCACACGGCATCGGTCCTGGCGCGCGGCGAATCGCTGACCGCCCACGCCCGCAGTGCCGAATACCGCATCCTCACCGAAAGCAAGGGGAACTGAACATGAGCCGTTTCTGGAGCCCCTTCGTCAAGGACCTGGTGCCTTACGTACCGGGGGAGCAACCCAAGCTGACCCGCCTGGTCAAGCTCAATACCAACGAGAACCCCTACGGCCCGTCGCCCAAGGCCTTGGAGGCCATGCAAGGCGAGCTGAACGACAACCTGCGCCTGTACCCGGATCCGAACGGTGATCGGCTCAAGCAGGCGGTCGCCGACTACTATGGCGTCACTGCCCAGCAAGTGTTCGTCGGCAACGGCTCGGATGAAGTGTTGGCGCACATCTTCCACGGCTTGTTCCAGCATGATGCGCCGCTGTTGTTCCCGGACATCAGCTACAGCTTCTACCCGGTCTACTGCGGCCTTTACGGAATCGCATTCGAGCAGGTGGCGCTGGATGAGCAATTCCAGATCCGCATCGAGGACTATAAGAAGCCCAACGCCGGCATCATCTTCCCCAACCCCAACGCACCGACCGGTTGCCTGTTGCCGTTGCAGGCGATCGAGCAACTGCTGCAGGCCAACCGTGACTCGGTGGTGGTGGTGGATGAAGCCTATATCGATTTCGGCGGCGAGACCGCCATCAGCCTGGTGGACCGCTACGATAACCTGCTGGTGACCCAGACCCTGTCCAAGTCGCGCTCCCTGGCGGGCCTGCGGGTCGGCCTGGCGGTGGGGCATCCTGCGCTGATCGAGGCGCTGGAGCGGATCAAGAACAGCTTCAACTCCTACCCGCTCGACCGCATGGCGATCGTGGGCGCGGCGGCAGCGTTCGAAGACCGAGCCTACTTTGACCAGACCTGCCACAAGGTGATCGAGAGCCGTGAGGCGTTGGTCGAGCAATTGACGGCGCGCGGTTTTGAAGTGCTGCCTTCGGCGGCCAACTTCATCTTTGCACGGCACCCTGAGCGGGACGCTGCCCAGGTGGCGGCGCGCTTGCGCGAGCAAGGGGTGATCGTGCGGCACTTCAAGCAAGAGCGGATTGCGCAGTTCCTTCGGATTACCATCGGGACACCGGAGCAGAACCAGGCGTTGCTTGATGCGCTGTGAGTGAGTAGGTGGATGGGTGGTTGGTGGTTCGACGGGCGTGGAGTTATCCGTTGATGTGCTGACACTGATCACCTGTTCGCCCTTATGTTGGTTGTTGGTTGTTGGTTGTTGGTTGTTGGTTGTTGGTTGTTGGTTGTGGGTTTTGAGGTTTGTGGGCTTATCCGTTTTATTTGTCGACGGTTAATCACCTTTCCGCCTTTACGGCGGGTCACTTTTGGTCTTGGCCAAAAGTAACCAAAAGCCGCGCGCCCCTGCATCCGGCCCGGCGCTTCGCACCGGGTTCCCTCGCTGCGGTGTCTTACGGGGCCTCGCGGCCTCCGGCTGGCTACGCCAGCCTCCATCTCGCGACTT
Source organism: Pseudomonas sp. HTZ2 (assembly GCF_033173945.1). Taxonomy (NCBI): domain Bacteria; kingdom Pseudomonadati; phylum Pseudomonadota; class Gammaproteobacteria; order Pseudomonadales; family Pseudomonadaceae; genus Pseudomonas; species Pseudomonas sp. HTZ2. The sequence goes on from NZ_CP137332.1 coordinate 773,698, forward strand.
CGGCTACGCCGAAGGGCGCTACGCGCCTGCCCCTACAGACACCTCCGCTCGGCCTGCTGATGGGGCGCAAGTTACGGGCGGCGCCTGGACTGGCGTTGTTTCATTGAGTGGTTTTTGTGGTGAGCTTTTGGGCCATTCGCGGGTAAACCGGGGCGCCGAACCGCCGCTCCTACCCGCAAATAGGCCGGAACAAACACCCAAACAATTAACTTGTTTGCCGTTGCCGTTGCCGTTGCCGTTGCTTTTGATGCGCGATAGTCCAGACACCACCCATCGCGACCTCAGGAGGCCGAGTGGAGGTGTCTGTAGGGGCAGGCGCGCAGCGCCCTTCGGCGTGAGCCGAAGTCGCGAGATGGAGGCTGGCGTAGCCAGCCGGAGGCCGCGGAGCCCCGAAAGGCACCGGAGCGGAGGGAACCCCGGAGCGCAGCGCAGGGGCCGCATGTGGGAGCCAGCGGTTTTTGCCTACTTTTGCCCAAGAGCAAAAGTAGGTCGCCGTAAAGGCGAAAAGCGCCGGTGGCGCCCCCACCAACACCGGATATTCACACAGCCTGAAAGCCCAAGCCCAAGCCCAAGCCCAAGCCCAAGCCCGAAACCTTGCCCCACCCCCACCACCCAGCTATCTTACTAAAAATTCATCCGATGACCGGATCTACCCATGACCCTACTCATCAAACGCTCCCTAGTTGAACAAGCCGTCGACCAACTCCGCACCCGCATCACCAGCGGTATCTGGTCCATCGGCCAACGCCTGCCCACTGAACCCGAACTCGCCCACGAACTAGGCATCAGCCGCAATACCGTTCGTGAAGCCATGCGCGTGCTCGCCTTCAGCGGCCTGGTCGAGATCCGCCAAGGCGATGGTAGTTACCTGCGCACCGCCCAAGACCCGCTCCAGGCGGTCCAGGCCATGGCCCGCTGCACGTCGGAACAGGCCCGGGAAACTCGCCGTATTCTGGAAACCGAAGCGATCGGCCTGGCCGCCCAGCGCCGCACCGAAGCGGATATACACCGCCTGCGCCAGGCTTTGCAGAACACTGCTGCGCATTTTCATGGCGATATAAAGACTTACGTTGAGTGCGACTTGGTCTTTCACCAGCAGTTAGTGGACGCCGCCCACAACCCTGCGTTGAGCGAGCTCTACCGTTACTTTTCCGGCGTTGTGGCCGCGGCGTTGGAGCACAACATGGCGACCACCCCCCGGTGCCAGACGGTATTCGATCTGCACGGTCAGATCGTCGATGCCATCGAACAATGTGATCCGGAACGTGCCAAGCACTTGAGCCGTACCCTAATTGAATCCTGACAATGAGACGCCCATGGCCGAACCCACCATTCACGAAACTGCTCATCGCCAGCAGGAATTCGAAGAACTGCTGATCGACGCCGAAGCCGACGACGAGCAGGTCCAGCAGCAGCCTGTAGTGCTGCAGCGGCCATGGTTGCTGTTGCTTGGCTTGGTACTGGTGGCACTGAACCTGCGTCCTGCGCTGTCGAGCATGGCGCCGGTACTGGGCCAAGTATCGGAGGGACTAGGGCTGAACGCGTCCCAGGCGGGCCTGCTGACGACTTTGCCGGTGCTGTGTCTTGGCCTGTTCGCTCCATTGGCACCGGTCCTGGCTCGACGCTTTGGCAGTGAGCGGGTGGTGCTGGGCATTCTGCTGACCTTGGCGCTGGGTATTTGGGTACGCAGTGTCCTGGGGGTGACCGGCGTGTTTCTGGGCAGTGTCATGGCCGGCGCGAGCATCGGCATCATCGGCGTGTTGCTTCCGGGCATCGTCAAACGGGACTTCCCACAGCATGCCGGTACCCTGACCGGTGTCTATACCATGGCCTTGTGCCTGGGGGCGGCTCTGGCCGCCGGTGCCACGGTGCCATTGGCGCGCCACTTCGATGACAGTTGGGCCTTGGGCTTGGGCTTCTGGCTGGTGCCTGCGTTGATCGCGATGGTGGTATGGCTGCCCCAGGCGCGCCAGGGGCACGGCCTGCACAAGGTGGCCTATCGGGTGCGCGGTCTATGGCGCGATCCGCTGGCCTGGCAGGTCACGCTGTACATGGGCTTGCAGTCTTCGCTGGCCTACATCGTGTTTGGCTGGCTCCCCTCGATGCTCATCGGCCGAGGCCTGAGCCCTACGGAGGCTGGGTTGGTGTTGTCCGGGTCGGTGATCGTGCAACTGGTGAGCTCGCTCAGCGCGCCTTGGCTGGCCACCCGAGGCAAGGACCAGCGCCTGGCTATCGTCATCGTCATGCTGGTCACCCTGGCAGGGTTGTTCGGTTGCTTGTATGCACCGGTTTCAGGGCTGTGGGGCTGGGCCGTCGTGCTCGGACTGGGGCAGGGTGGTACGTTCGCCCTGGCGTTGACGTTGATCGTGCTGCGCTCGAAGGATTCCCATGTAGCTGCGAATCTTTCGAGCATGGCGCAAGGGGTCGGCTATACGTTGGCGTCCGCAGGGCCGTTTGCCGTAGGCCTGGTGCATGACCTGACGGGGGGCTGGACGGCTGTGGGCTGGATATTCGCGGCGCTGGGCATTGGGGCGATTCTGTTCGGCCTTGGGGCTGGGCGGGCATTGCATGTGCAGGTGGTCAGCGAGAAGGTGTGACAAAGCCTATTCATGGCGCGAATGAGCATGGCGCTCCCATGCGGGGCACATTATCGTTGAGGTTTGCCCCCGGAGGGACCCGCCCCATGAGCGACGCCAATCGTGAGCTGATCACACGTTTCTACCAAGCCTTCCAGCGCCTGGACGCCGAGGCGATGGTGGCTTGCTACAGCGATGACATCACCTTCAGTGACCCTGTCTTCGGTACCTTGCGAGGCCGTGATGTGGGGGACATGTGGCGGATGCTGACCAGCCGTGCCAAAAATTTCTCCCTGACCTTCGACAGCGTCAGCGCCAATCAGGACGGGGGGAATGCGCACTGGGTGGCGCGCTATCTGTTCACCCAGACCGGGCGCACTGTTGTCAATGACATACAGGCCCGCTTCGTGATCCGCGATGGGCTGATTTGCCAGCATGACGACAGTTTCGACCTGTGGCGCTGGTCGCGTCAGGCCCTGGGCCTGCCGGGTTTGCTGCTGGGCTGGTCGCCGTTGCTGCAGAACAAAGTTCGCCAGCAAGCGTTCAAGGGGTTGCGGACATACCAGCAAAGCGCGGTATAGCCACGGGCTGTTCATTTTCGTGTTAGGTGTAGTGGGGCTTTGGGTTTCAAATTAATGACGCAAAGAGTGGATGCTCCGAGTGAAAAACCTCCGGGCGGGGATGTGAAACCCTGGTATGTCTATCTGGTGCGGGCTGCCAACGGTTCGCTGTATTGCGGTATCAGTGATGACCCACAGCGGCGGTTCCTGAAGCATCAGAGGGGGCAGGGGGCGCGTTACTTCAAGACCAGCCCGGCCCAGGCGCTGGTATATATGGAGCAGTGGCCGGACAAAGGCGAGGCACTGCGTCAGGAGCGGTTGGTGAAAAAACTGCGCAAATCGGCCAAGGAAGCGCTGGTGGCAGCCTATGCAGGTACCGAAGGCTAGATGAGGGGCTGCGCTGCAGCCCCGGCTATGCTCAATCCTTGCGCCGCTTGAGCTGATCGACCAGTTGGGTCGGCAGGCCCTTGATGATCAAAGTGCCGGCTTCTTCGTCATATTCCACCTTCGATCCCAGCAAGTGGGCCTCGAAGCTGATCGACAGGCCTTCGGCGCGGCCGGTGAAACGGCGGAACTGGTTGAGGGTGCGTTTATCCGCAGGAATCTCCGGCGACAGGCCGTAATCCTTGTTGCGAATGTGGTCGTAGAAGGCCTTGGGTCGATCTTCATCGATCAGGCTGGACAATTCTTCCAGTGTCACCGGCTCACCGAGTTTGGTCTGAGTGGTGGCGTAGTCGACCAAGGTCTGGGTCTTTTCGCGGGCGGCCTCCTCGGGCAGGTCCTCGCTTTCGACGAAGTCGCTGAAGGCCTTGAGCAGGGTACGGGTCTCACCTGGGCCGTCGACACCTTCCTGGCAACCGATGAAGTCGCGGAAGTAGTCCGACACCTTCTTGCCATTCTTGCCCTTGATGAACGAGATGTACTGCTTGGAGTTCTGGTTGTTCTTCCACTCCGACAAGTTGACCCGCGCCGCCAGGTGCAACTGGCCGAGGTCGAGGTGACGCGACGGGGTGACATCGAGCTCGGCGTTCACAGCCACGCCTTCGCTGTGGTGCAGCAGGGCGATGGCCAGGTACTCGGTCATGCCTTGCTGGTAATGGGCGAACAGGATATGGCCGCCGGTGGACAGGTTGGATTCTTCCATCAGCTTTTGCAGGTGCTCTACAGCGATGCGGCTGAAGGCGGTGAAGTCTTTTTCTTCATCCAGGTACTGCTTGAGCCAGCCGCTGAAGGGGTAGGCCCCCGATTCGCTGTGGAAGAACCCCCAGGCCTTGCCTTGCTTGGCGTTGTAGCTGTCGTTGAGGTCGGCCAGCAGGTTTTCGATGGCGTCGGAAGCGCCGAGTTCGGAGTCTCGGGCATGCAGGACTGCTGGGCTGCCATCGGGTTTCTTGTCGATCAGGTGAACGATGCAATGACGGATTGGCATGGAAATCTCGAGCGGGGTTGGGCGGTGCTAGGCCGCGCTGCAAAGTCGTGCAGTTTAACCCAGGCAGAGGGCGATGCAGTGGTCAGATAGTGGCGTAAATGTCTGTTGTTCGTTTTTTGTTCAATTTTTTGCGTTTTACGATAAAAGCCCCGAAAAACCTGCATAAAATCGAAGTCGGCAGCGGATATTTATCTATTCCTGTGGTAGCTTTGCGCGGTCTTGCGCCCCTTGGGTGGCGCATTGCTGGCAGATCGCTGGGCTCGTGTCGAACCAAACGCCGATTTTCGTATCTACATACGCGATTGGCGCGGCCCGCCGGATTTTTCAGGGGCTGGCCCGATTACCGACCTGGCACGCTGCATAACCACTGAATTTGATAGGGAAGGAACACCACCATGGCATTGACCAAAGACCAACTGATTGCCGATATCGCCGAAGCCATCGACGCGCCGAAAACCACCGCGCGTAACGCCCTGGAGCAACTGGGCCAGATCGTCGCCGACCAACTGGAAAACGGCGCTGAAATCACCCTGCCAGGCATCGGCAAGCTGAAAGTCTCCGAGCGTCCTGCCCGTACCGGCCGCAACCCTTCGACTGGCGCTGCCATCGAAATCGCTGCCAAGAAAGTCGTCAAGTTCGTACCTGCCAAGGTCCTGAACGACGCCGTCAACAAGTAATTGTTGAAGCTTTGAAAAAACCGCGCCCGGCTTGTCCGGGCGCGGTTTTTTCATGCCCGCGAAAGGGGTATCAGCGTGAGCGATGCCAGGCTTGGCGCGCGGCGGCGTCTTGGAAGCTCCAGGCTACCATGCGGCTCTGTTTCTGGCCTTGCCCCATGGCCACTACCTGTTGTGCCTTCACGCCTGCCTTCCTCAGCGCCGCCTCGATACCGGGCAAGTTGCTGGCCTTGGATACCAGGCTGGTGAACCACAGCACCTGGCCGGCGTACTGCACGCTCTCTTCCACCAACTGGGTGACGAAGCGGATCTCTCCGCCCTCGCACCACAGCTCGTTGTTCTGCCCGCCGAAATTGAGCACTGGCAGCTTGCGCTTGGGATCCTGTTTGCCAAGGTTCTTCCATTTGCGCTGGCTACCGCGGGTGGCTTCGTCGCGGGAGGCATGGAACGGCGGGTTGCACAGGGTGACCTCGAAACGCTCGTCATCCTGCAGCAGGCCGGTGAGGATGTGCTTGCGGTTGGCTTGCTGGCGCAAGGAGATGACCTTGCCCAGGCCGTTGGCCTGGACGATGGTCCGGGCCGATGCCAGGGCCACCGCGTCGATGTCCGAACCCACGAAACGCCAGCGGTAGTCGCTGTGGCCAAGCAGCGGGTAGATGCAGTTGGCACCGACGCCGATGTCCAGCGCGCGCACCTGTACGCCTCGGGGGATCTCGCCGCCGCAATCCTCGGCCAGCAAGTCGGCCAGCACATGGATGTAGTCGGCCCGTCCAGGGATGGGCGGGCACAGGTAGTCGGCCGGGATGTCCCAGTGTTGGATGCCGTATTGGGCCTTGAGCAAAGCGCGGTTGAAGACCCGTACCGCTTCGGGATTGGCGAAGTCGATGCTCGGCTTGCCATAGGGGTTGGTAATGGTGAATTTGCCCAGCTCAGGATGGGCTTTGATCAGGCTGGGGAAATCGTAGCGGCCCTGATGGCGATTGCGCGGGTGCAGGGTGGGTTTTTGATTCATGGGGTGAAATCTCAAAAGCATCGCGGGACAAGCCCACTCCCACATGATCGTCGTTGATCTGTGGGAGCGGGCTTGTCCCGCGAGGGCATCACTGAGGTCTGCGGCTGTTACAGTGCCGCGATCCGCGCATGTTGCTCTGTCAAGTTGGCCAGGGCCTGTTCGGACTCGGCCAGCTTGGCGCGTTCTTTTTCGATCACGGCAGGCGGGGCCTTGTCGACGAACGCGGCATTGGACAGCTTGCCGCCTACGCGCTGGACTTCGCCTTGCAGGCGCTGGATTTCCTTGCTCAGGCGTGCCAGTTCCGCGTCCTTGTCGATCAGGCCGGCCATCGGCACCAGTACCTGCAAGTCACCCACCAGTGCGGTGGCCGACAGCGGTGCTTCGTCCTGCTCGCCGAGCACGGTGAACGACTCGACCTTGGCCAGCTTCTTGAGCAGCGCCTCGTTCTCCTGCAGGCGACGCTGGTCGTGCGCATTGGCGTTCTTGAGGAACAGCGGCAGCGGCTTGCCAGGGCCGATGTTCATCTCGGCGCGAATGTTGCGCAGACCTACCATCAGTTGCTGCAGCCACTCGATATCGCCTTCGGCGGCGGTGTCGATGCGGCTTTCATTGGCCACAGGCCAAGGTTGCAGCATGATGGTCTTGCCTTCGATACCGGCCAGCGGCGCGATGCGCTGCCAGATTTCTTCGGTGATGAACGGCATGAACGGGTGTGCCAGGCGCAAGGCGACTTCCAGCACGCGAACCAAGGTCCGGCGAGTGCCGCGGGCGCGCTCGACCGGGGCATTCTCGTCCCACAGTACCGGCTTGGACAGCTCCAGATACCAGTCGCAGTACTGGTTCCAGATGAACTCGTACAAGGCCTGGCTGGCCAGGTCGAAGCGGAACTGCTCGAGCTGGCGGGTCACCTCGGCTTCGGTGCGCTGCAGCTGCGAGATGATCCAGCGATCGGCCAGCGACAGTTCGTAGGTCTCGCCGTTCTGGCCGCAATCCTCGCCTTTGTCCAGCACGTAGCGGGCGGCGTTCCAGATCTTGTTGCAGAAGTTGCGATAACCCTCGACGCGGCCCATGTCGAACTTGATGTCGCGGCCGGTGGAAGCCAGCGAGCAGAAGGTGAAGCGCAGGGCGTCGGTGCCGTAGCTGGCGATGCCTTCGGGGAACTCGGCCTTGGTCTGCTTGGCGATCTTTTCGGCGAGCTTGGGCTGCATCATGCCGCTGGTGCGTTTTTCCAGCAGGGCCTCAAGGGTGATGCCGTCGACGATGTCCAGTGGATCGAGGACGTTGCCCTTGGACTTGGACATCTTCTGGCCCTGGCCGTCACGTACAAGGCCGTGGACGTACACGGTCTTGAACGGTACCTGCGGGGTGCCATCTTCGTTCTTGATCAGGTGCATGGTCAGCATGATCATGCGCGCAACCCAGAAGAAGATGATGTCGAAACCGGTGACCAGCACATCGGTGGAGTGGAACTTCTTGAGGAATTCGGTCTGCTCCGGCCAGCCCAAGGTGGAGAAGGTCCACAGGCCCGAACTGAACCAGGTGTCGAGGACGTCCTCGTCCTGGCGCAGCGCCACGTCGGCGCCCAGGTTGTGCTTGGCACGGACTTCTTCTTCGCTGCGACCGACATAGACCTGGCCGGCTTCGTCGTACCAGGCCGGGATGCGGTGCCCCCACCACAGCTGGCGGCTGATACACCAGTCCTGGATATCACGCATCCAGGAGAAGTACATGTTTTCGTACTGCTTGGGCACGAACTGAATGCGGCCGTCTTCCACGGCGGCGATGGCAGGTTCTGCCAGCGGCTTGGTAGAGACGTACCACTGGTCGGTCAGCCACGGCTCGATGACCGTGCCGGAACGGTCGCCCTTGGGTACCTTCAGGGCGTGGTCGTCGATGCTGACCAGCAGGCCCTGGGCGTCCAGGTCGGCGACGATCTGCTTGCGCGCGACGAAGCGGTCCAGGCCTGCGTACTGGGCCGGCAGGCTGGTGTCGATCTGCTCGTTGACGCTGCCGTCGAGGTTGAAGGCCTGGGCGCTTGCCAGCACCAGGGCGTTCTTGTCGAAGATGTTCAGCAGTGGCAGGTTGTGGCGCTTGCCGACTTCATAGTCGTTGAAGTCGTGGGCCGGGGTGATTTTCACGCAGCCGGTGCCGAACTCCGGATCGCAGTAATCGTCGGCGATGATCGGGATGCGGCGGCCGACCAGCGGCAGCTCGACGAACTTGCCGATCAGGGCCTGGTAGCGCTCGTCGTTCGGGTTCACGGCAACGGCCGCGTCACCCAGTAAGGTTTCCGGACGGGTGGTGGCAACGACCAAGTGGTCCTTGCCTTCGGCGGTCTTGGCGCCATCGGCCAGTGGGTAGCGCAGGTTCCACAGGTGGCCTTTCTCGTCGTGGTTTTCCACTTCGAGGTCGGAAATGGCGGTATGCAGCTTGGTGTCCCAGTTGACCAGGCGCTTGCCACGGTAGATCAGGCCGTCTTCATGCAGGCGCACGAAGGCTTCCTTGACCGCTTCGGACAGACCGTCGTCCATGGTGAACCGTTCGCGGGTCCAGTCGACCGACGAGCCCAGGCGGCGAATCTGGCGGCTGATGTTGCCGCCGGACTGATCCTTCCACTCCCAGACCTTCTCCAGGAACTTCTCGCGGCCCAGGTCATGACGGTTCTGGCCCTTGGCCTCGAGCTGGCGCTCCACCAGCATCTGGGTGGCGATACCGGCGTGGTCGGTGCCTGGCTGCCACAGGGTGTTGCGGCCCTGCATGCGGCGGAAGCGGATCAGGGCGTCCATGATCGCGTTGTTGAAGCCGTGGCCCATGTGCAGGCTGCCGGTCACGTTCGGCGGCGGGATCATGATGGTGTAGGACTCGCCTGCACCTTGCGGGGCGAAATAGTTCTCGGACTCCCAAGTGTTGTACCAGGAAGTTTCGATGGCGTGCGGCTGGTAGGTCTTATCCATGCGCGGCGGGACCCTATGGCATTAATTCGGGAAAGCCGGGAAGTATAACCAAGCCAGGGGCCGCAGGCGACAAGCTGCTGATATCTGTAGGCGCAACGGTGTCTTCTTTGTGGACAAACCTGCTCCCACGGACCTCGTGCGCGCCTTGAGCGCGGCGGTGTACCGGTAGTGACGGGTTTGCCCGCAAAGAAAAGCGGCGTTTATTCGGAGCGCTTGAGCAGACGTTCCATGCGCGCATCGAGGCGTCGTTTGATCTCGTTCTCGATGTGCGGGGTGAAGTCGTTGATCACGTCTTGCATGATCTGTTGGGCAGCGGCGCGCAGGTCGGCTTCAAGGTGCAGCAGGGTGTCCTGGCGGCGGGTCTGCGGATCGTCTGCGGTGGTTGCGACCGAGAGAGGCTCGGCCACCGGCGAGGTGTTGCCTGCTGGCTCGTCGAGCAGCAGGGGAATCTGCTCCACCGTTTCGGTCAGCAGGGGCGGTTGCAGATCGGCATCGCCCAGCAACTGGCGGATCGACTCTAGGTCGTCGAGCAGATGAGCGGAATCGGGCAGGGGAGAGTGCTTGTCCATCGTCGTCAAAGTCGCTGTAAGCGGTGGTCTTGCAGAGCATAGCCCTGTTCGCGGTAGAAACGGAATCGTTCTCGCGCAGCCTGGCGAATGCCCGGCTCCTCGACGACGATCTCGGCAACCCGTTCGAACTGGCCGACGAACCCCGGTACCTCGGCGCCGAGGTTGATCAACAGGTCGCGGTGGGTGCCGGCGTCATCACCCAGCCCCAGGGCTACTGCCGCCTCGGCGTTGGCCTCGGCAGGGTCGTGCGGGACGAAGGCCTCGCCCTTGAAGTGCCACAGGCGCTCGTCCAGCGCGTTGCGCTGCTCGGCGTCCTGACAGTGCAGATAGACCCGATGGCCCAGGCGCCAGGCCTTTTCGCACAGCTTGCAGGCGAAATCCAGGCGCGCCGACAATGCATCGGTGGGCAGGATATAGAAATCGACTTTACTCATGTTCGGTCAACCGGCCGGCAGCGCGCGGGCGCCACCGGCCTTGTGGCATCAGGCGTTGGCGCGATCGAGCAGGTATTGGGTCAGCAGCGGGACCGGGCGGCCCGAGGCGCCTTTGTCCTTGCCGCCGCTGATCCAGGCGGTGCCGGCAACGTCCAGATGCGCCCAGTTATAAGCTTTGGCGAAGCGCGACAGGAAGCAGCCTGCGGTGATGGTGCCAGCCTTGGGGCCACCGATGTTGGCGATGTCGGCGAACGGGCTGTCCAACTGCTCTTGGTACTCATCGAACAGCGGCAGTTGCCAGGCACGGTCGTCGGCGCGCTTGCCGGCGTCGAGCAGTTGGCCGACCAGTTCGTCGTTGTTGCCCATCAGCCCCGAGGTATGGCTGCCCAGGGCGACGATGCAGGCGCCGGTCAGGGTAGCGATGTCGATCACTGCCTGAGGTTTGAAGCGTTCGGCGTAGGTCAGGGTGTCGCACAGCACCAGACGGCCTTCGGCGTCGGTGTTGAGGATCTCGACGGTCTGGCCGCTCATGGTGGTGACGATGTCGCCCGGGCGCGTGGCGCCGCCGCTGGGCATGTTCTCGGCGCAAGCCAGCAGGCACACCAGGTTGATCGGCAGCTGCAGCTGCAGCACGGCGCGCAGGGTGCCGAAGACACTGGCCGCACCACACATGTCGTACTTCATTTCATCCATGCCGGCGCCAGGCTTGAGGCTGATGCCGCCGGTGTCGAAGGTGATGCCCTTGCCGACCAGCACGAACGGTTTTTCGCTCTTCTTGCCGCCCTGGTAGTTGAGCACGATCAGCCGTGGCGGCTGGTCGCTGCCCTGGCCAACGGCGTAGAACGCGCCCATGCCCAGGTCCTTGATCTTTTTCTCGTCCAGCACCTCGACCTTGAGGTTCTTGTGCGCCTTGCCCAGCTCCTTGGCCTGTTCGGCGAGGAACGTCGGGTGGCACAGGTTCGGCGGCAGGTTGCCCAGGTCGCGGGTGAAGGACATGCCCGAGGCGATGGCGCTGGCGTGCTTCACGGCGCGCTCGACTTCAGCCTGGCCGGGCTTGTCGGTCAGCAGGGTGACTTTCTTGAGGGCGCGGGGCTCGGCCTTCTGGCTCTTGAAACGGTCGAAGACGTACTCGCCATCGAGCAGGGTCTCGGCCAGAAGGCGGTATTTGGCGTAATGGGCGTCGCGGGCGGTGACGCTGACGTCATCCAGAGCCAGCACCGCGTCGCTGCCGTTCAGGCCCTTGAGCACACCGGCGACACTGGCGACCAGCTTGCGCCAGCTGCGATCCCCCAGCGCTTCCTTGCCGCTGCCGACCAGCAGCACGCGCTCGGCCTTCAGGCCCGGCAGGCTGTGCAGCAGCAGGGTCTGGCCCGGCTTGCCTGCCAGGTCGCCGCGCTTGAGCACCGCGCTGATTGCGCCATTGCTGGCCTGGTCGACGGCTTTGGCGATGTCGCCGAGCTTGCGCCCTTCACCGACGGCCAGCACCAAGGTGGCGGTTTTCAAGGAGGCGGCGGCTACACTTTTTACAACCAGTTCCATGTCAGGGTCCCCGAATGATCTGTCAGTTGGCGCAGTCTCGTGCAAGCGCCCGAAACAGGTGTGGCCGCAAGGTCGCGTGCCACTTGAAAAGCTGCCAGTTTGAGCCTGGGGGAACCTGGATGACAACCCCGACATGCGCCGTCATGCGCGGCCAAGTGACAGGCGCGGTCAATCACAGGATAATGCGCGCACTTTATATGGAGGTTCGCCGTCGGCGAACCGGCAAGTCATTGTTTGGCTCTGCGCCCCTGACAACCCAGGAGTGTCTGGTTTGATCGTCTTTCGTTATCTGTCCCGCGAGGTCCTGGCGACCTTGAGCGCCGTCAGCGCCGTGCTGCTGGTGATCATCATGAGCGGGCGCTTCATCAAGTACCTGGCTCAGGCCGCCCAGGGCGTGCTCGATCCGAGCGTGCTGTTCCTGATCATGGGCTTCCGTTTGCCGGGCTTCCTGCAACTGATCCTGCCCTTGGGCCTGTTCCTCGGCATCCTGCTGGCTTATGGCCGGCTCTACCTCGAAAGCGAGATGACCGTGCTTTCTGCCACTGGCATGAGCCAGCAGCGCCTGCTGGCGCTGACCATGGCGCCGGCCGCGCTGGTCGCCCTGCTGGTGGCCTGGCTGAGCCTGAGCCTGGCGCCCCAGGGCGTTGCCCAGGTGCAGCAGATCATCAACCAGCAGGACGCCCTCACCGAGTTCGATACCCTGGTGCCAGGGCGCTTCCAGACCCTGCGCGATGGCTCGCGGGTGACCTACACCGAGCAGCTGTCGGACGATCGCGTCAATCTGAGTGGTGTGTTCATTTCCGAGAAGCGCTTCAACCAGGACAAGACCAAGGATCGTGCGCCTTCGGTGCTGGTCGCCGAGAAGGGGCACCAGGAAGTGCAGGCCGACGGCAATCGCTACCTGATCCTCGAGAACGGCTATCGCTACGACGGTAACCCCGGCCAGGCCGATTACCGCGCGATCAAGTACGACACCTATGGCGTGTTGCTGCCCAAGCCCGAAGTCAGCGAAGAAGTGACCGAGCGTGAAGCCATCCCGACGTCCGAGCTGTTCGGCAAGGACGGTCTGCGTGAACAGGCCGAGCTGCAATGGCGCCTTTCCCTGCCGCTGCTGGTGTTCATCGTGACGCTGCTGGCGGTGCCGCTGTCCCGGGTCAATCCACGCCAAGGCCGCTTCCTCAAGCTGCTGCCGGCCATTCTTCTGTACATGGCTTATCTAACGATGCTCATTTCCGTACGCGGCGCCTTGGAGAAGGGCAAGATCCCGATCGCCCTGGGCATGTGGTGGGTCCACGGGCTGTTCCTGCTGATCGGCCTGGGCCTGATGTACTGGGAGCCGCTGCAGCTCAAGCGTGCCGCCCGTCGTACGGAGGTGGCCCATGGCTAAACTGGATCGCTATATCGGCCAGAGCGTGCTCCTGGCCATCCTGGCGGTGCTGGGCATCATCCTTGGCCTGGCTTCGCTGTTCGCCTTCATCGACGAGATGAGCGACCTGAGCGATACCTACACCGTGATGGACGCCGGCAGTTTCGTCCTGCTCACCGCGCCGCGCCGGTTGTACGAGATGTTGCCGATGGCTGCGCTGATTGGGTGCCTGATCGGCCTGGGCAGCCTGGCCAGCAGCAGTGAGTTGACCATCATGCGCGCCGCTGGCGTGTCCATCGGCCGTATCGTCTGGGCGGTGATGAAGCCCATGCTGGTGCTGATGTTGGTCGGCCTGCTGATCGGCGAGTACGTGGCGCCAGTCACCGAGAACAAGGCCCAGGCCGAGCGCTCCCTGGCCCAGGGTGGCGGTGATGCGCAGAGCTCCAAGCGCGGCATGTGGCACCGCCAGGGCGAAGAGTTCGTGCATATCAACTCGGTGCAGCCCAACGGCTTGCTGCTGGGGGTGACCCGCTACCGCTTCGACGCCGAGCGACACATCGTGACGTCCAGCTTTGCGCGCCGTGCGCAGTACAACGAGGACCACTGGGTGCTGAGCGACGTGGCCACCACCTACTTCCGTGGCGACCACACCGAAGTGGTTAAGGCGCCGCAGGAGCGCTGGGACGTGTCGGTAACGCCGCAACTGCTCAACACAGTGATCCTGGCGCCGGAATCCCTGTCGATCACCGGTTTGTGGGACTACATTCACTACCTGTCCGACCAGGGCCTGAACAACGCCCGTTACTGGTTGGCCTTCTGGACGAAGGTGCTGCAACCGATGGTGACCGCGGCCCTGGTGCTGATGGCGATCTCCTTCATCTTCGGCCCGCTGCGTTCCGTGACCCTGGGCCAGCGTGTGTTCACCGGTGTACTGGTGGGCTTCGTGTTCCGCATTGGCCAGGACCTGCTCGGCCCTTCCAGTCAGGTATTCGGCTTCCCGCCGCTGCTGGCGGTAGTGATCCCGGCCGGTATCTGTGCGCTGGCGGGTGTGTGGTTGTTGCGTCGGGCAGGGTAATGGCCCGAGCGACATGAAAAAGCCGACCCTAGGGTCGGCTTTTTTGTGGGTGGCGTTCTGCTTTGGCGGGTAAATCCGTTCCCACAGCTTTTGCAGTCTGCCGGCCGGAGGTGATTCTGCGGGAGCTGGCGAAGCCTGCGAGGGGGCGTAGTAACTACGACATTACGGCTTACGCTTGGGCACACGCACCAGCTGTGTGTCCGAATAGATGTCGTGCCAGCCACGCTTGCGCTTGTCGATCAACGCCCAGAAGAACCCGAGCCCCAGGCATAGCCACGAAGCGATGGAAACGACAAAGCGCAGCAGCGCCTGCCATAGGCTGATCGCGCTTCCATCGGCGTTCTGCACGCGAACGCCCCACACCTGCATGCCCAGGGTCTGACCGCCGTGGGTCCAGAACTTGGCGAAGAAACCGAAGAGGGCGAACAGCAGCAAGGTCGACAATAGGGGGTCGCCGTCCAAGGCGCCGGCCTCGGTCAGCTCGCGCATGCGGGCTTCGCCGATGATCGACATCTGCACCATCTTGTAGACGCCTGCTGTCACGATCAGCAGGGCGGTACACAGCAGGAAGTCATAGAACATGGCGGCCAGTCGACGGCCCAGGCCAGCCGGGGGGAAGTCACCCTGAGGGGTGAGCAAGGGCTTTGACATGCATGACGCTCCGTATGACGAAGCCGCTATTCTACGGGCAAAAAAAAGCCCCTGCACTTGGCAGGGGCTTTTGGGAGTCTGGATCTCGCTTAGGCGATGACCTGAACCTTGTCAGCTTGCATGCCTTTTTGGCCTTGCACGGCTTCGAAGGAGACTTTCTGGCCTTCTTTCAGGCTCTTGAAGCCGTTGCCTTCGATGGCACGGAAGTGCACGAACAGATCCGGACCGCTTTCTGGGGTGATGAAGCCGTAACCTTTCTCGTCATTGAACCACTTGACGGTACCGTTCTGACGCTCAGCCATTGTCTTGTTTCCTATGAAGCTTAATTTTTGATGACAGTTACTTTCATATCTATCCGATATAAAAGATTACCGGGCTGGGTTGCAGGAAAGTAAGAGACGTCGAACGGGTTGTAGCAGATTCAGCTACTGGCCCAGGTCACGAACTGTTGCGACCCATGCAAACACAGTGCAGTGACTCTACGCTAACTCCGCCGACAAAAACAAGCCCTCCAGACCGCCGGAATTCAGGGTTTTTCCGATAACCGACAAAATTGTCGGAAACGGCATGGCGCCTGGGCTGGCGCTATGTTCAAAAGTTATTGGGCAGGTTCGAAAACGAATATGACGAACCTGCCCACAGTCAATCAACCGCGATAGTAACGTTGCGCAACGAAAGGCATTTTGCTGACCTTCAAGGCAACCTGCTTGCCGCGCACTACAGCAAACAATGCGGTATCGAGCGCGGCATGTTCGCTCTCGACATATCCCATGGCGACCGGTGCACCGAGGGTCGGGCCGAAACCACCACTGCACACTTCACCGACGGTGCGTCCGTCTGCGTCGACGATCTGTGCGCCTTCGCGAACCGGGGTGCGCTCCTGCGGCAGCAGGCCAACACGCTTGCGAGCAACACTTTGCCATTGCTGCTCGAAGATGGCGTGGGCGCCAGGGAAACCACCGGCACGTTCGCCATCGGCGCGGCGTACTTTGGAGATGGCCCACAGCAAGCTGGCCTCCACCGGCGTGGTGCTGGTGTTCATGTCGTGGCCATACAGGCACAGACCAGCTTCCAGGCGCAGCGAGTCACGGGCGCCCAAGCCGATCGGCTGTACCTCGGGCTCGGCCAGCAGTCGGCGGGCCAAGGCTTCGGCATTGGCTGCCGGGACCGAGATCTCGTAACCGTCTTCACCGGTGTAGCCCGAGCGGCTGACATAGCAGTCGGCGCCGAGCAAGGTGACAGGGCGGAACTGCATGAACGTCATGCTGGCGACTTCCGGCGCCAGGCGCTCGAGCACCTTGACCGCCGCCGGGCCTTGCAGGGCGAGCAGGGCGCGCTCCTCGAACAGCGGCTCGATCTCGCAGCGGGAGCCGATGTGCTTTTGCAGGTGGGCCAGGTCCTGGTCCTTGCAGGCAGCGTTGACCACCAGGAACAGCTCGTCGTCACCCAGGTTGGCGACCATCAGGTCGTCGAGGATGCCACCTTGCTCGTTGGTGAACATCGCGTAGCGCTGCATGCCTACCGGCAGATCGATGATGTCCACTGGCACCAGCGATTCCAAGGCCTTGGCCGCATCGCTGCCGCGCAGACGGATCTGCCCCATGTGCGAGACGTCGAACAGACCTGCCTGCTCGCGGGTGTGCAAGTGTTCCTTGAGCACGCCCAGCGGGTACTGCACCGGCATGTCGTAGCCGGCGAACGGCACCATGCGTGCGCCCAGTTCCAGGTGCAGGGCGTGCAAGGGGGTCTTTTGCAGTGTTTCGGACATCGGTGACTCCTCGTTTTTTGTTCGGGTCAACATTCGATGATGTTGACGGCTAGACCACCGCGGGCGGTCTCCTTGTATTTGCTTTTCATGTCTGCGCCGGTCTGGCGCATGGTGCGGATGACCTTGTCGAGCGACACGTAATGTTGCCCATCGCCACGCAAGGCCATGCGTACCGCATTGATCGCCTTGACCGAGCCCATGGCGTTGCGCTCGATGCAGGGCACCTGGACCAGTCCGCCGATCGGATCGCAGGTCAGGCCCAGGTTGTGTTCCATGCCGATTTCGGCAGCGTTCTCGACTTGCTGCGGGGTGCCCCCCATGACCTCGCACAGTGCACCGGCGGCCATGGAGCAAGCCACGCCGACTTCCCCTTGGCAGCCGACTTCGGCGCCGGAGATCGAGGCGTTTTCCTTGTAAAGGATGCCGATGGCGGCGGCGGTGAGCAGAAACCGCACCACCCCGTCCTCGCTGGCGCCGGGCACGAAGCGCATGTAGTAGTGAAGGACCGCCGGGACGATGCCCGCCGCACCGTTGGTGGGCGCCGTGACCACCCGTCCGCCGTAGGCGTTTTCTTCATTGACCGCCAGCGCATAGAGGTTGACCCAGTCGAGCACCGACAAGGCGTCGCGCAGGTTCGCCTCGGGATGCCGGCTGAGCTGGCGGTACAACGCCGGAGCCCGTCGCTTGACCTTCAGCCCACCGGGTAGGATGCCCTCATGACGGCAACCCGCCTCGACGCAGTCCTGCATGACCTGCCAGATATGCAACAGGCGTGCGCGCGTCTGGCCCTCCGGGCGCCAGGCCGCTTCGTTGGCCAGCATCACCTGGCTGATCGACAGGTGCTGCTCGCTGCAGTGGGCGAGCAGTTCCTTGGCCGTGCGGAACGGGTAGGGCAGCACGGTGCTGTCCTCGACGATCCGGTCGTGACCGGCAGCGTCCTCGTCGACCACGAAACCTCCGCCCACCGAGTAATACTCCCGGCTACGGATTTGCAATCCGGCTTCATCGAAGGCGCGGAAGATCATGCCGTTGGGGTGGTAGGGCAGGGGTTTGCGGATCATCGCCAGGTGCTGTTTTTCGACGAAGCCGATCTCGTGCTCACCCAGCAGGCGCAGCCGGCCGCTGTCGCGGATCGCCTGCAGTCGCGCGGGAATCGATTCGGTGTCGATGGTGTCTGGATGCTCGCCTTCAAGGCCCAACAGGACAGCCTTGTCGCTGCCATGGCCCTTGCCGGTAGCTCCCAGCGAGCCATACAGCTCGGCCTTGATGCTGTCGGTCTGTGCCAACAGGCCATCACGGCGTAGCCCTTCGGCAAAGCGTGCGGCCGCCCGCATGGGGCCGACCGTGTGGGAGCTGGAGGGGCCGATGCCGATCTTGAACAGGTCGAAAACGCTCAAAGACATGGTGACCTCCTGCCAGATTGATTGGGCGGACGGTGAGCTCTGTGGGAGCAGGTTTACCCGCGAACGCGGCGGTTAAGCCACCCTCGCATGTGCGGGTAACCCCGCGCCCACAGGTCGCCACCCAAGTCAGGTGGCGGGCAAGGGCTATCAGGCGTCCTGGTAGCTCTCGATCGACGGGCACGCGCAGACCAGATTACGGTCGCCGAACACGTTGTCGACCCGACCCACCGGCGGCCAGTACTTGGCCTCCACCAGACTCGGCAGCGGGTACACCGCCTGCTCACGGCTGTAACCGTGGGCCCACTCGCCGACCAGCTCCGCCGCGGTGTGCGGGGCGTTCTTCAGCGGGTTGTCGTCCTTGTCCAGAGTGCCGTTCTCGACCGCGCGGATTTCCTCACGGATCTGGATCATTGCGTCACAGAAACGGTCCAGTTCTTCCTTGGACTCACTTTCGGTCGGTTCGATCATCAGGGTGCCGGCCACCGGGAAGGACATGGTCGGGGCGTGGAAGCCGAAGTCGATCAGGCGCTTGGCCACGTCGTCGACACTGATGCCGCTGGTGTCCTTGAGCGGGCGAAGGTCCAGGATGCATTCATGGGCGACCAGGCCATTGCCGCCGGTATAGAGGACAGGATAGTGCTCTTCCAGGCGGCGGGCGATGTAGTTGGCATTGAGGATCGCCATCTGCGAGGCGCGTTTGAGGCCCGCGCCGCCCATCATGCGGATATACATCCAGGTGATCGGCAGGATGCTGGCGCTGCCGAACGGTGCGGCGCAGACCGCGCCTTCGGTGTTCTCCAGCGTCGCATGGCCCGGCAGGAACGGCGCCAGGTGCGACTTGACACCGATCGGGCCGACGCCCGGGCCGCCACCACCGTGAGGGATGCAGAAGGTCTTGTGCAGGTTCAGGTGCGAGACGTCGCCGCCGAACTTGCCGGGGGCGCACAGGCCGACCATGGCGTTCATGTTGGCGCCGTCGATGTACACCTGGCCGCCGTTGTCGTGGATGATCGCGCAGATCTCGCCGATCGCTTCCTCGAACACGCCGTGGGTCGACGGGTAGGTGATCATGATCGCGGCGAGGCGGTCACGGTGTTCGATGGCCTTGGCGCGCAGGTCCTCGACATCGACGTTGCCGCGGGCGTCACAGGCGGTGACCACCACGCGCATGCCTGCCATGTGGGCGGTGGCAGGGTTGGTGCCGTGGGCCGAGGAGGGGATCAGGCAGATGTCGCGATGGCCTTCGCCGCGGCTGCGGTGATAGGCGCGGATCGCCAGTAGGCCTGCGTACTCGCCTTGGGAACCGGCGTTCGGCTGCAGCGACACGGCGTCATAGCCGGTGGCGGCGCAGAGCATGGCTTCCAGCTCGGTGGTCATCTGCAGATAGCCCTGGCTCTGCTCGGCAGGCGCGAACGGGTGCAGGTTGCCGAATTCCGCCCAGGTCACCGGGATCATTTCGCTGGCGGCGTTGAGCTTCATGGTGCACGAGCCCAGCGGGATCATGCTGCGGTCCAGCGCCAGGTCCTTGTCGGCCAGGCGGCGCAGGTAGCGCATCAGTTCGGTTTCGCTGTGGTAGCGGTTGAACACCGGATGCTCGAGGATCGCCGACTGGCGCAGCAGTGCGGCCGGCAGGCGCGAGGCAGTGGTGGCGGCCAAGCTGTCGAACGCCGGTACTGCCTTGCCTTCGGCGAACAGGCGCCACAGGGTCTCGACGTCGGCCTGGGTGCTGGTTTCGTCCAGAGACAGGCCCAGATGGGCGGCATCGATCTGGCGCAGGTTGATGCGCTGGGCGCGGGCCAGTTCATGCAGGCGGGCGGTGGCATCACCGGTGGCCAGGGTCAGGGTGTCGAAGTAGGCGCGGGTGACGACCTTGACGCCCAACTGCTCGAACCCGGCGGCCAGGATCGCGGTCAGGGCGTGGGTGCGTTCGGCAATGCGCTTGAGGCCAGCCGGGCCGTGGTACACAGCGAACATGCTGGCGATGTTGGCCAGCAGCACCTGGGCGGTGCAGATGTTGCTGGTGGCCTTTTCGCGGCGGATGTGCTGTTCGCGGGTCTGCATGGCCAGACGCAGGGCTGTCTTGCCGAAACGGTCGATCGAAACGCCCACCAGACGGCCTGGCATGTCGCGCTTGAAGGCGTCGCGGGTAGCGAAGTACGCCGCGTGCGGGCCACCGAAGCCCAGCGGCACACCGAAGCGCTGGGCGCTGCCGATGGCGACGTCGGCGTCGAATTCACCGGGCGGCGTGAGCAGGGTCAGGGCCAGCAGGTCGGCGGCCACGGCCACCAGGGCGTTGGCGCCATGGAAGCGCTGTACCAGCTCGCGGTAGTCGAATACGTCGCCATTGCTGGCCGGGTATTGCAGCAGAGCACCGAAGAAGCTGCTGACATCGGTCAGTTCACGCTCGTCGCCAACCACCACTTCGATACCCAGCGGTTCAGCACGGGTGCGCAGCACGTCAAGGGTCTGCGGATGGCAATGGCTGGAAGCGAAGAAGGCATGGCCGGCCTTGTTCTTCGACAGGCGCTTGCAGAAGGTCATGGCTTCGGCGGCGGCGGTGGCTTCATCGAGCAGCGAGGCGTTGGCGATCGGCAGACCGGTCAGGTCACTGATCAAGGTCTGGAAATTGAGCAGCGCTTCCAGGCGGCCTTGGGAGATCTCTGGCTGGTAGGGGGTGTAGGCGGTGTACCAGGCCGGGTTTTCCAGCAGGTTGCGCAGGATCGGTGCGGGGGTATGGGTGTTGTAGTAGCCCTGGCCGATGTAGTTCTTGAACAGTTGGTTCTTACCGGCGATGGCTTTGAGGTCGGCGAGGGCATCGGCCTCGCTCTGGCCGTCGTGGCCGCCGAGCACGCTGGTGCCTTTGATGCTGTCAGGGATGACCGCAGCGGTCATGGCTTGCAGCGACTCGAAGCCCAGGGCGGCGAGCATGGCCTGCTCATCGGCGCTGCGTGGGCCGATGTGGCGAGCGATGAATTCATTGGCGGTGCCGAGGTTGATGGTCATGGCAGGTCCTCAGGCGTCGTCGTTGGCGTTGAGCAGGCGGTCATAGGCGCCTTGGTCGAGCAGGCCACTGATGGCGCTGGCATCGGCGGGGATGAAACGGAAGAACCAGCCTTCGCCCATCGGGTCTTCGTTGACCAGTTCAGGGCTTGCGTCGAGCTGGTCGTTGACTGCGACCACTTCGCCGGACAATGGCATGTAGACGCCGCTGGCGGCTTTCACCGATTCCACGGTGGAGGCTTCTGCGCCTTTGTCGTAGTGCTGCAGTTCCGGCAGTTGCACGAAAACCACATCGCCGAGGGCATTCTGGGCGTAGGCGGTGATGCCCACGGTGACGCTGCCGTCAGCTTCGACGCGCAGCCATTCGTGATCTTCGGTGAAACGCAACTCGCTCATGGGGGATCCTCGCGAAGCAGGGAAGTGGGCACGGTGGTTCCGCGCTCTTGGTTGTAATTCCCGTAGCAATAATGCGGCCAAGTCACTCCAGGCCTTGTAAATCAGGGGGTGAGTCCGAATGTGCGTGCGCTTAGGTCATCTGCCTGTAATGAAATCGCTACGCAGCAGCGACGATTGAAAAGCCTTGTCGGATCAAACCGTTGCGTAGACGGTGTCAACGCGCCGTGTATCGATTTCAATACGTCGTATCGAAATCGATACGGTTGCGGCGGTGTCCTGTTTCCGATCGCGGCTATCCTGTTGATTTTTGTCCGGTCCGGATTAATGTAACGCGACAATTCAGAAGCCTCGATGATCGCCTCGAGCGCGGCTGCGCGCGGATCCCGCCGCACGTCGCCGGAGGGTCTGACGGCGCTCTCATACGAGGAAACCCTATGGTCAAGAGACCCAGCGCGGTAAGCGAACAGTCGGCGTCGCATGCTGCCCGGCAGCCGGTCGGTTGGTTCGAAGCCTTCCTGTTCTGGCTCAAGCTAGGGTTCATCAGCTTTGGCGGGCCGGCTGGACAGATCTCGATCATGCATCAGGAGCTGGTGGAGCGGCGACGCTGGATCAGCGAAAAGCGCTTTTTGCATGCGTTGAACTACTGCATGTTGTTGCCAGGCCCCGAGGCGCAGCAACTGGCCACTTACATCGGTTGGCTGATGCATCGCTCTTGGGGTGGGTTGATCGCTGGCGCCCTGTTCGTGCTGCCTTCGTTGTTCATCCTGATCGGCTTGTCTTGGGTCTACATTGCTTTCGGTGAAGTGCCTGTGGTGGCGGGGATTTTCTACGGCATCAAGCCCGCGGTGACGGCGATCGTCGTGCACGCGGCTCACCGGATCGGCTCGCGTGCGCTCAAGAACGGCTGGCTATGGGCCATGGCTGCGGCGTCATTCGTGGCCATCTTCGCGCTCAACGTGCCGTTCCCGCTGATCGTGCTGGTGGCGGGGATCATCGGCTACCTGGGCGGGCGATTCGCGCCGAGCACGTTCGTGATCGGTGGTGGACATGGCGCGGCCAAGAGCAACCATGGGCCGGCGGTGATCGATGACGATACCCCCACGCCCGCACATGCACGTTTTCAGTGGAAGCATCTGTTGCGCCTGGTTGTGATCGGAGCGGTGCTCTGGACCCTGCCCATGGCGCTTCTGACGCTCTCGTTTGGCTGGAGTGGAACCCTCACGCAGATGGGCTGGTTCTTCACCAAGGCCGCGCTGATGACGTTTGGCGGCGCCTACGCGGTGCTGCCGTACGTCTACCAGGGCGCTGTCGGGCATTATGGTTGGCTCACGCCCACCCAGATGATCGATGGGCTTGCCCTGGGGGAAACCACGCCAGGCCCACTGATCATGGTGGTTGCTTTCGTTGGCTTCATCGGCGGGTATGTGTATCCGATGTTTGGCGCTGAGCACCCGTTTCTCGCCGGAGCAGTGGCGGCGAGCCTGGTCACCTGGTTCACCTTTTTGCCGTCATTTTTGTTCATTCTCGCCGGCGGCCCGGTGGTGGAATCGACGCACAACGAGATCAAGTTCACAGCGCCGCTGACCGGCATCACGGCTGCTGTGGTGGGCGTCATTCTCAACCTGGCGCTGTTCTTCGGTTACCACGTGCTTTGGCCGCAGGGCTTCAGTGGTGCATTCGATTGGCCGTCTGCGCTGATCGCCATCGCTGCGGCCATCGCGCTGTTTCGCTTCAAGCGTGGTGTCATTCAAGTGCTGCTGGCGTGCGCATTGGTAGGGTTGGCGGTGCACTTGCTGCGCACCTGATAGCGGTTGCCGGCCGATGTGTCGTCGGCCGGCTTGGCAGGCTTTGGCCCCTTGCCTCACATCTCGACCTGCGTACCGAGTTCGATCACCCGGTTCAACGGCAACTTGAAGTATCTCAGGTTGCTGTTGGCATTCTTGAGCAAGAAGGCGAACAGGTACTCACGCCACCGGGCCATGCCGATTCGCTTGGTCGCGATGACGGTTTCGCGGCTGAGGAAGTAGGTGGTACGCATGGGGCCGAAATCGAGGCCGTCGCGTTGGCATCCGCCTAGCGCCTTCGGTACGTCCGGCTCCTCCATGAAGCCAAAGTGCAGGGTCACGCGGAAGAAGCCTTCGCCGAAAGCCTCGACCTCGAAGCGTTTGTTGGCGCTGACACGCGGCTCGTCTTCGGACATGACGGTCAACAGGACAACCTGTTCATGAAGCACCTGGTTGTGCAGCAGGTTGTGCAGCAGCGCATGGGGCACCGCCTCGGCCCTGGCAGTGAGGAACACCGCCGTACCTTGTACCCGATGCGGAGGCTGGAACTGCAGGCTGGCGATGAACAGGTCGAGCGGCAGTGCGCTTTCGTCGAGTCGCTCGACGATGATCCGGCGGCCGCGCTTCCAGGTGGTCATCAGCACGAACAGGGCAACCCCGGCGATGACCGGGAAGGCTCCGCCTTGCAGGATTTTCGGCGCGTTGGCGGAAAAGTACAGGCTGTCGACCAGCAAGAAGCCTAGCAACAAGGGAACGGCCAACCAACGCGGCGCCTTCCACAGCAACAGCACCACCGCCGATGACAGCAGCGTGGTGATCAGCATGGTGCCGGTGACGGCCACGCCATAGGCGGCAGCCAGGGCGCTGGAGGATTCGAAGCCGATCACCAGTAGTACGACGCCGACCATCAGTGCCCAGTTCACCATACCAATGTAGATCTGGCCCTGTTCCTCGCTGGACGTGTGTTGGATGAACATGCGCGGTACATAGCCCAACTGAATCGCCTGGCGGGTGAGGGAAAAGGCGCCGGAAATCACCGCTTGTGAGGCAATGATGGTGGCAAGGGTGGCCAGCCCGACCATCGGCAACAAGGCCCAGCCGGGCGCCAGCAGATAGAACGGGTTGCGCACGGCGTCTGGGTTGCCCAGGATCAACGCGCCCTGCCCGAAGTAGTTCAGCACCAACCCGGGCAACACCAACACAAACCAGGCCCGCGCGATGGGCTTGCGGCCAAAATGCCCCATGTCGGCATAGAGCGCCTCCGCGCCGGTCAATGCCAGTACCACCGCCCCCAGAATGGCGACACCCATGCCCGGGTGGACAACGAAGAACTGCACCGCCCAAGTGGGATTGAGCGCTTGCAATACCTCGGGGCGCTGCGCGATGCCATGAACGCCAAGCGCCCCGAGCACCACGAACCACAGCACCATGATCGGCCCGAAGAGGATGCCGATGCGCGCTGTGCCGTGTCGCTGGATCATGAACAGCGCGACCAGTACCACCACCGAGACGGGCACGACCCAATGCTCGATGCCATCGAAGGCCAGTTGCAGCCCTTCGACCGCCGACAGCACGGAAATCGCTGGAGTGATCATGCTGTCGCCATAGAACAAGGCAGCGCCGAACAGGCCGAGCAACACCAGCACCCGGCTCAGTCGCGCATAAGGCGCCGCGGCCCGGTGCGCCAGCGCCGTCAGGGCCATGATGCCGCCTTCGCCCTGGTTGTCGGCCCGCAGGATGAACAACACGTATTTGATCGAGACGACCCAGATCAACGACCAGAACACTAACGACAGCACGCCCAATACGCCGGCTGCGTTGACCTGGACGCCATAGTGGCCTGAGAAGACTTCTTTGAGGGTGTACAACGGGCTGGTACCGATGTCGCCATACACCACGCCGACTGCGGCAACGAGCATGCCGACGCCTGAGGTTTTGCTGGGAAGGGTTTGATGTGCAGTGGTCGCAGTCTGGCTCACGGATGACTTCTCTGGACGGGCGGGTCGAGAGCGCGTGCCTTCCCTATGCTGCGCGCTTCCCTGGCGCCTGAACGGTCCATGCTGGCGCTACGCAGAGGCGCAACGCCGGCATGGACCGTTCAAGCAGCAAGCGCAGCCAGTATCGTTTCAACTGCTTTTGGTGAGTGTAAAAAGAGCGTAAAAATTGCCGCTGCGACCAGGGCCGTCCTGCCGCTGCCGCGTGTCCCGATGATTCAGTTGGTCGTTACACGGCGGCAAAAAATGGCAACGCCAAGTACAGCTTGATGACAATGGCGTTGATGATGTCGATGAAGAATGCCCCCACCATCGGCACCACCAGAAACGCTATCTGCGATGGGCCATAGCGTTGCGTCACAGCCTGCATATTGGCAATCGCCGTTGGCGTGGCGCCCAGGCCAAAACCGCAATGGCCGGCTGCAAGTACGGCAGCATCATAGTTGCGGCCCATGACCCTGAAGGTCACGAAGATCGCAAAGAGCGCCATCACCAATGCCTGGACTGCCAAAAGAATGAAGAACGGCAATGCCAGCGCCGCAAGATCCCATAACTTCAGCGACATCAATGCAATGGCCAGAAACAACGACAAACTGACATTGCCCATGACCGAAACTTCGCGCTCGAATACTTGATACAAACCAAACATCGAAAGCCCGTTTCGTAGCAGTACGCCTACGAACAAGACGCACACGAAGGTCGGTAGTTCGAATGCGGTCCCGTGCAGAAACTTATTCAATAGGGAACCTGCCAGTAAGCTGACCGAAATCAGCGCGATGGTTTCGATCAGAGAAAAGGGTGTGATCAGGCGCTCTTTGTTGGGTTGTTCAAACCCCTGTGGCAAGCGGGGCGTCTCTTGCTCGACACCCGGCGTCTGGACGCGGGCGATGAGCAAGCGTGCGACCGGACCACCAATCAAACCGCCCAACACCAGGCCGAACGTGGCGGAGGCCAGTGCCAGTTCGGACGCTGAGGCCAGACCGAACTTCTCGCTGAAGGTGGCTCCCCACGCAGCGCCTGTGCCGTGCCCGCCCGACAAGGTGATCGAACCTGCCAGCAAGCCCATCAGCGGGTCCAATCCAAGCGCCGTGGCAAGTCCGATGCCCATGGCGTTCTGGACCACCAGCAATCCGGTGACCACCAGCAGGAAGATGCCGACGACACGGCCGCCTTTCTTCAGGCTGGCGAAATCCGCACTCAAGCCGATGGTGGCGAAGAATGCCAACATCAAAGGTGTTTGCAGTGAAGTATCGAATTGGACCTGGATATCGAAACTGCGCAGTCCCAATAACACCACGGCGACCAGCAAGCCACCGGCGACCGGTTCGGGAATATTGTAAGTGCGCAGAAAAGCGATGCGTGCAACGAGGCCTCGTCCTAATAGCAGCACCAGGGAGGCGGCGACGAGTGTCCCATAGAAATCGAGCTCAAGCATGTGATGCGTACTCTTTGTAAATTCAGAAGAATATTTACTTGGGCGCGCCATTCTAGGGACGGCCATTACGCGAGTACGTAGGTTTATTCTGAAAGTTATCGGCTTATGACGGTTATTTTTGTGGTTTTATGCGTCACCCCGACGCTGGCGGGGCGCTGTCGAACCGAGGCGCGAGCCCCGCTTCATGCTTTGTTTGGAATCCCGTACTTGCGTAGCCGCTGGGCAATCGCGGTGTGGGAGGTTTGCAGGCGGCTGGCCAATTGGCGGGTGGACGGATAGCTCAGGTATAGGCGCTGCAGCAGATCGCGCTCGAAGGCCTGCACGGCCTGCTCGAGGCTGGCCACTTCGCCGTCCTGGCCACGGGCCACGGCGGTGCCGGCAATGTCCAGATCGTCGATGTCCACCAGGCTATGTTCGCTGATGGCTGCGGCGCGGAAGATCACGTTCTGCAATTGGCGCACGTTACCCGGCCAGGGGTTGGCCAAGAGCGCCGAGTGTGTGGCCGGGGCCAGGCGGCAGGGTGGGCGCTGGATCTGTGTGCAGGCCTGTTGCATGAAGAAATGCGCCAACAGCAGGATGTCCTGGCCACGTTCGCGCAGGGGGGGAACCTGCAGATTCAGCACGTTGAGGCGATAGAACAGGTCCTCGCGAAAGCTTCCCTCGGCCACCATGCGCTCCAGGTCGCGGTGGGTGGCGCTGATGATGCGCACGTCCACTTTGATTTCCCGGTCGCCGCCGACCCTGCGAAAGCTCCCGTCACTCAGAAAACGCAGCAGCTTGGCTTGAAGGTAAGGCGACATTTCGCCGATCTCATCCAGGAACACGGTGCCCTGGTTGGCCAGCTCCATCAGCCCCGGCTTGCCGCCGCGTTGTGCCCCGGTGAATGCCCCTGGGGCATAGCCGAACAGCTCGCTTTCGGCCAAGCTCTCGGGCAGGGCCGCGCAGTTCAACGCAAGGAATGGCGCGGCATGGCGACTGCTGATGGCATGGCAGGCACGGGCCACCAACTCCTTGCCGGTGCCGGTCTCGCCGTGCACCAGCAGTGGCGCGTCCAGGGCCGCGACGCGCAGGGCGCGGGCCTTGAGGGTGCGGATCGCCGGGGAGTCGCCGAGCAAGGCATCGAACCCTTCGGCATGGTCGTGATGCAGGGCCGACAGGCGTTCGCCCATGCGGTTCGGCGGGTAAAGCGTGAGCAGACCGCCAGCATGGGTGATCGGTGTAGCGTCGAGCAGCAAGCTCTGGCCATTGAGCTGCATCTCGCGCATCGGCAGGTGGAAATTGTTGTCCAGCAGAGCCTGCAGCAGACCTGGGTCATTGAACAGCTCGCCCACGGAGCGGCCGGCCGATTCGCGCCCGCACAGGGCGATCAACGCCGGGTTGGCCAGCAGCACCTTGCCTGCGCTGTCCACCGCCAGCACCGGGTCGCTCATGGCGGCCAGTAGAGCATCGAGCTGCAGGTGTCGGCGTTGGCCGGGAAGGATGTCGACCACTTCCACCGACTGCACGCCCTGGACTTCGAACAACGCATCGTGGAGCTCTTCGAGCACGGCAGGGCTAAGGGTGGGCGCATCGATGTAGACGTTCGGCGGCACCATCTCCACGGCGTCCAGGTTGAGATTGCGGGCACCGAGCAGGGCCAGGACTTCCTGGGTGATGCCGACGCGGTCGATGAAACTGACGTGGATGCGCATGGGGTTGAGGGGGCTGTGGCCAGGGGAGGGCGGTAGTATGCCTCGGTCGGTCGATCAAGCCCAATATTGCCGGGGCCGCTGTGCGGCCCCTGATCGTGAAGTCATTCCAGGTGTTCAGGCTTGATCGGGTCGCCCGATTTCACGTCCAGCTTCTCGCGGATGTCCTTGAACATCCAGTCGTAGATCTTGTGCGGCGAACCCAGGTTCTCGAACTTCTTGGGCGGCGCCAGGTAGGACTGGGCCCGGCGGGAGAGTTGCATGAGGAAGCTGGGCAGCACCTGGTCCTTGGCCAGGAAGAATTTTTCCTCGACCGTCTTGCCCTCGATGATGCCGTGCATGTGGAACTGGATGCCTCTGCCTTCCTTGGGGTCCGACGCGGCCTCGTATTCGATGTTCAAGTCATAGCTGTGGTCATTCTTGTTCAGCGCGGTGCGCTCGATATGGACATGACCGGGGTGGTATTGGGCCATTGACACGCTCCTCTGGAAGGTCGAAAACGGCGGGCGTCAGACGCCCGCCTACTGCATTCAACGGTAGCTGATCCCCGGCTTGGCGGTGGACACGCGGGTACCGGCGGTGCCTTTGACAATCTCTTCGATGTCCGACAGCGAGCCGATCACCGCCACCTTGCCGGTGTGGCGGGCGAAATCGCAGGCCGCTTGCACCTTGGGCCCCATGGAGCCGGCGGCAAAGCCCAGGCGTTCCAGTTCGTCGGGGTGGGCCTGGGCAATGGCTTTCTGGGTCGGCTTGTTGAAGTCGATGTATGCGGCGTTGACGTCGGTGGCAATCACCAGCAGGTCGGCATCGAGTTGTTCGGCCAGCAAGGCCGAGCACAGGTCCTTGTCGATGACGGCTTCGATGCCTTTGAGCTTGCGGTTTTCATCGTACATGGTAGGGATGCCGCCGCCGCCTGCGCAGATCACGATGCTGCTCTTTTCCAGCAGCCACTTGATCGGGCGGATTTCGAAGATGCGCTTGGGTTTGGGGCTGGCCACTACGCGGCGGTATTTGTCGCCGTCGGCCTTGACCACCCAGCCTTTCTCCTTGGCCAGGCGCTCGGCCTCTTCCTTGCTGTAGACCGGGCCGATGAACTTGGTCGGGTCCTTGAAGGCTGGGTCGTTGGCATCCACTTCCACTTGGGTCAGCAGCGTGGCGAACGGCACTTCGAAGGCCAGCAGGTTGCCCAGCTCCTGTTCGATCATGTAGCCGATCATGCCTTCGGTCTCGGCACCCAGCACGTCCAGCGGGTAAGCCTCGTCGGGTTTGTAGGACAGGCCCTGGAGCGACAGCAGGCCGACTTGCGGACCATTGCCGTGGGCGATGACCAGTTCGTTGCCAGGATGGATCTTGGCGATCTGCTCGGTGGCGGTGCGGATATTGGCGCGCTGGTTTTCAGCGGTCATGGGCTCGCCGCGACGCAGCAGGGCGTTGCCGCCCAATGCAACAACGATACGCATGGTGAATGTCCTTCTCAGGTCAGCTTCAAGCTTCAAGTCGCAAGCTGCAAGCAGAGGCGGGTCGGTGTGAGGCGCCGCGTTTCTTGTGGCTTGGAACTTGAAGCTTGCAGCCAATAGCGTTAGAGATCAGCCAGGGTCGACACCAGGATCGCCTTGATGGTGTGCATGCGGTTTTCCGCCTGCTCGAAGGCGATGCACGCTGGCGACTCGAATACGTCCTCGGTGACTTCGATGCCGTTGGCCAGGTGCGGGTACTGTTCGGCGATCTGCTTGCCGACCTTGGTCTCGGAGTTGTGGAATGCCGGCAGACAGTGCATGAACTTGGTGCGAGGGTTGCCGGTGGACTTCATCAGTTCCTTGTTCACCTGGTAGGGCAGCAGCAGCTTGATGCGCTCGCCCCAGGCTTCGACCGGCTCGCCCATCGACACCCAGACATCGGTGTGGATGAAGTCGACGCCCTTGACCGCAGCCTTGGCGTCCTCGGTCAGGGTGATGCGTGCGCCGCTTTCTTCGGCGTACTGCTTGCAGCGCTGGACCAGATCGTCATGAGGCCACAGTTCCTTGGGCGCGGCGATGCGCACGTCCATGCCAAGCTTGGCGCCGATCAGCAGCAGCGAGTTGCCCATGTTGTTGCGGGCATCGCCCAGGTAGGCATAGCTGATGTCGTGCAGCGGCTTGTCGCTGTGCTCACGCATGGTCAGCACGTCGGCGATCATCTGGGTCGGGTGGTACTCGTCGGTGAGACCGTTGAACACCGGCACACCGGCGAACTTGGCCAGCTCCTCGACGATTTCCTGCTTGAAGCCACGGTACTCGATGGCGTCGTACATGCGGCCCAACACGCGAGCGGTGTCCTTCATGCTCTCTTTGTGGCCGATCTGCGAGGAGTTCGGGTCGATGTAGGTGACGTTGGCGCCTTGGTCATAGGCGGCGACTTCGAAGGCGCAGCGGGTGCGGGTCGAGGTCTTCTCGAAGATCAGGGCGATGTTGTTGCCCTTCAGGTGCTGTTGTTCGGTGCCGGTGTACTTGGCGCGCTTGAGGTCGCGGGACAGGTCCAGCAGGTATTTCAGCTCGCGGGTGGTGTGGTGTTCGAGGCTGAGCAGGTTGCGGTTGTGAATGTTGAACGCCATGACGGTTCTCCTTGAGTTCGGGTCGGCCCGGCCGTCGCCTTGTGAGGACGGCCGGGGAAATGGTCGTTAGTAGTCGATTGGGTCGCGAACGATCGGGCAGGTCATGCAGTGGCCGCCGCCACGGCCCCGGCCCAGTTCGCCGGCACTGATGGTGATGACTTCGATTCCGGCCTTGCGCAGCAGGGTATTGGTGTAGGTGTTGCGGTCGTAGCCGATGACCACGCCGGGCTCGACCGCCACCACGTTGTTGCCGTCATCCCACTGTTCGCGCTCGGCAGCGAAACTGTTGCCGCCGGTCTCGACCACGCGCAGCTTGACGCCCAGTTGCTCGCCGACCACCTCGATGAACGACTTGTTCTCGCGGCGCACGTCCATGCCGTAAGGCTTGCTTTCGTCCGGGCGAATGATGAACGGCACGATTTCGCGGACCACTTCCGGGAAAACCGTGACCAGGTCGCGGTCGCAGAAGCTGAACACGGTGTCCAGGTGCATGGCCGCGCGAGATTTAGGCAGCCCGGCGACGATGACTTTCTCCACCGCACCTTTGGCGAACAGGTTCTGTGCCAGTTGGCCGATGGCTTGGCGCGAGGTGCGCTCGCCCATGCCGATCAACACGATGCCCTTGCCGATCGGCATCACATCGCCGCCTTCGAGGGTGGCCTGACCGTGGTCTTTGTCCGGGTCGCCGTACCAGACCTGGAAGTCGGCTTTGGTGAACTCGGGGTGGAACTTGTAGATGGCGGTGGTCAACAGGGTTTCCTGGCGTCGTGCTGGCCAGTACATCGGGTTGAGGGTCACGCCGCCGTAGATCCAGCAGGTGGTGTCGCGGGTGAATTGGGTGTTGGGCAGAGGTGGCAGGATGAAGCTGGAATGGCCCAGGTAGTCGTTGTACATCTTGACCACGCTGGCACCTTCGCTTTCCGGCAGATCCTGGCCGGCCACACCGCCGATCAGGAATTCGGCCAGGTGACGCGGTTCCAGGCCTTCCAGCCAGCTGCGCACTTCGTTGGTCAGGCCGACACCGACGGTGTCAGGGGTGATCTTGCGGTCGAGGATCCATTTCAGTGCTTCGGGGTTCTGCACGATGTCGGTGAGCAGGTTGTGCATCTCCAGCACCTCGACGCCGCGCTCGCGCATCTTGGTGACGAAGTCGAAGTGGTCGCGCTTGGCCTGGTCGACCCAGATCACGTCATCGAACAGCAGCTCGTCACAGTTGCTCGGGGTCAGGCGCTTGTGAGCAAGACCTGGAGCGCACACCATCACTTTGCGCAGTTTGCCGGCTTCGGAGTGGACACCGTACTTCTGTTTTTCCGTGGACATGTTCATTCCTCCAAGAATGCGAAGACGTGGATCAAAGCGTCAGGAAGCCGTCGTAGAGTCCGTAGGCGGCCACCAGGGCGCCCACCACGACGGCGGCAAAGATCAGTTTTTCAACCGAGGTGAAGATCGGTTGGCCGACCTCGCGCTTGGCCTTGGCGAACAGGATCGCGCCAGGGGCATAGAGCAGGGCCGAGAGCAGCAGGTATTTCACGCCGCCGGCATACAGCAGCCAGATGGCGTACAGCAGGGCGATGCCACCAATGATCAGGTCTTTCTGGCGTTCGGCCAGGGCCTGTTCGTAGGTTTCGCTCCGTACCGCAAGCAGCACCGCATAGGCCGCCGACCACAGGTAAGGCACCAGGATCATCGAGGTGGCGAGGTAGATCAGCGACAGGTAGGTGCTGTTGGAGAACAGGGTGATGACCAGGAAGATCTGCACCATGGCGTTGGTCAGCCACAGCGCATTGGCCGGTACATGGTTGGCGTTCTCGCGGCGCAGGAACTCCGGCATGGTGTGGTCCTTGGCCGCGGCGAACATGATCTCGGCGCACAGCAGCACCCATGACAGCAGCGCACCGAGCAGCGAGATGATCAGCCCGACGCTGATCAGCACCGCGCCCCAGTGCCCGACCACGTGCTCGAGCACGGCAGCCATCGAGGGGTTCTGCAGCTTGGCCAGTTCCGGTTGGGTCATCACGCCCAGCGACAGTACGTTGACCAGCACCAGGAACAGCAGCACGGTGATGAAACCGATGACGGTAGCCTTACCTACGTCGGAGCGTTTTTCCGCCCGGGAGGAGAAGATGCTCGCGCCCTCGATGCCGATGAACACCCATACGGTGACCAGCATCATGTTGCGCACCTGGTCCATCACGCTGCCTAAGTCAGGGGAGCCTTTACCCCAGATGTCGGCGGTGAAAATGTCCAGCTTGAAGGCGAACAGGCAGATCAGCGCGAACAGCGCCAGTGGCACGACCTTGGCCACGGTGGTGACCAGGTTGATGAACGCCGCTTCCTTGATGCCGCGCAGTACCAGAAAGTGCACCGCCCACAGCAGGATCGAGGCGCCGATCACGGCCGCCGGCGTGTTGCCCTCACCGAAGATCGGGAAGAAATAGCCCAAGGTGCTGAACAACAGGACGAAGTAGCCGACGTTGCCCAGCCAGGCGCTGATCCAGTAGCCCCAGGCTGAGGAAAAGCCCATGTAGTCGCCGAACCCTGCCTTGGCGTAGGCATACACCCCGCCGTCCAGATCCGGTTTGCGATTGGCCAGCGTCTGGAACACGAAGGCGAGGGTCAACATGCCGACCGCCGTGATGGCCCAGCCGATCAATACAGCACCGACACCGGCGCTGGCGGCCATGTTTTGCGGCAACGAAAATATCCCGCCGCCAATCATGGAACCGACGACAAGTGCAACAAGTGCACCCAGTTTTAGTTTTCCGGGAGAATCAGACATTTAACAACTCCATACCAGGAGAAAGTTGACCTCAGAGTAAATCCGACGCCTGTGCCATGTGCTGACATGGGTCAGTTTCATGGTGATGCGAAGTAGGAAAACTCCTTCACATGACTCCTGGAGAGTGCCGACTGCTTATGCTGCAGGCCTTATGCGCTGGCACCTCCGTGTCCTTCTAGAGCAAAAGCTCGTGTGGCCTGCGAGGTTTCAAGCTAGCCGCTTTTGGGCAATAAGCAAATTTTCGAGAAAACCCCGTCTTAACTATGTTTGTCACTGACCTGCCTCATGGAACGCGCAGTATTAATGCCAACTATATAGACCGACTCGTTATGAGGGTTTTAGCCTTGATCGCTTGGTCTAATATGAGTTGACCGCTCCGTTATAAGAATCAACAAGGTGTTTCATGCGTATGACAACAGCCCAAAGGGGAGCCCTATGAGTGAACCGGGACAGAAGCTACGCCTGGGTGCGTTGATCGCGCTGGTGGTCGGCTCGATGATCGGCGGTGGGATCTTTTCGTTGCCGCAGAACATGGCGGCGCGCGCCGATGTGGGCGCGGTGCTGATCGGTTGGGGCATCACTGCCGTGGGCATGCTGGCACTGGCGTTCGTGTTCCAGACCCTGGCCAACCGCAAGCCGGAGCTGGACTCAGGGGTGTACGCCTACGCCAAGGCCGGCTTTGGCGAGTACATGGGCTTTTCCTCGGCCTGGGGGTACTGGATCAGCGCATGGCTGGGCAATGTGGGCTATTTCGTGTTGCTGTTCAGCACCCTGGGTTTCTACTACCCGGTCTTCGGCGAGGGCAATACGCCGGTAGCCATCGCCTGTGCGTCTTTGCTGTTGTGGGCAGTGCACTTTCTGGTACTGCGCGGCATCAAGGAAGCGGCGTTCATCAACCAGGTGACCACCGTGGCCAAGGTGGTGCCGCTGCTGATCTTCATCGTCATTGCCGCCTTCGCCTTCCGGGCCGATATCTTCACCCGTGACATCTGGGGGCTGAGCAACCCCAAGTTCGGCAACGTGCTGGAGCAGGTGCGCAACATGATGCTGGTGACCGTGTTCGTGTTCATCGGCATCGAGGGCGCCAGTGTGTATTCGGGGCGGGCGCTGCATCGCTCGGACGTGGGCAAGGCCACGGTCATCGGCTTTCTCGGGGTGCTGGCATTGTTGGTGCTGGTCAATGTGCTGTCGTTGGGGGTGATGACCCAGCCAGAGCTGGCCAATCTGCAGAACCCCTCGTTGGCTTCGGTGCTGGAACACATCGTCGGGCCCTGGGGCGCCTTGCTGATCAGCATTGGCTTGGCGATATCGCTGCTGGGTGCGCTGCTTTCCTGGGCGCTGCTGTGCGCCGAGATCCTCTTTGCCACGGCGCGGGACCAGACCATGCCGCGTTTCCTGGCCAAGGAGAACGCCAACCATGTACCGGCCAACGCCCTGTGGCTGACCAATGTGATGATTCAGGGCTTCTTGCTGATCACATTGGTCTCGGCGGGCACCTACACCAGCCTGATCTACCTGGCGTCGTCGATGATTCTGGTGCCGTACTTCTGGTCGGCGGCCTACGCGGTGCTGCTGACCCTGCGTGGCGAAGGCTATGCCGAGCAGCCGCAGTTGCGTCGCAAGGACCTGGTAGTCGCCCTGGTGGCGCTGCTCTATGCCGTCTGGTTGCTGTATGCCGGGGGGCTCAAGTACCTGCTGCTCTCGGCCCTGCTCTATGCGCCGGGCGTGATCCTGTTCGCCCGAGCCAAGCACGAACAAGGCAAGGCTTTGTTCACTGGCTGGGAAAAGCTGATCTTCGCAGCGGTGCTGGCCGGAGCGGGGCTAGCTGCCTATGGCTTGTATTCAGGGGTGCTGAGTTTGTGAGGGGCAGGGCGGGACAGGTCGCTCCGGGCGCGACCAGATCCACAGATTGCCCAAGGTCATGCCGCCAATGGCCAGAAACACTGGCCAGCGATGCTCGAAGAACGTCAGCATCAGCCCCGCGCACAGCAGCATGCTGAGCGTGGCGCTGACCTTGGCACGGCGCTGGATCACCTTGCCATTGCGCCAGTTATGGAGGATCGGCCCGAACAGCCGATGGTTTTCCAGCCAGGCGCTCAGACGCGGGGAGCTGCGAGTCGCTGCCCAGGCGGCCAGGAGAATGAATTCGGTGGTGGGCAGGCCGGGTACGACGATCGCGACCAGCCCAATACCCAAGCTGACATAGGCCAGGATTGCGTAGAGCAGGCGGGCGAGTTTCGAGCGGGCTGGTCGGGTCATGGTCTCACTGCGAAAAAACGGTCCGGCCAACGGAGCGGTGACCGGGTGAAGCCTCTCAGGCCAGTGCGGCATCCGCGGCATAGGCATGCTTGAGCAGTTCGGTGAAGCGCTCGAAGGCCGCCACTGCGCCACGTTCGGCGGCGGCATCCTCCTCGGCCGAAAGCTCGAGGTTATCGAGGATTCGGGTGAACTGCTTCCAGCCTTCGGCGCGACCACCGGCCGGCTCGCCCAGATGACGGGCGCCGAAGCTGTCGGACAGCCCAAGAGCCACGGCACGCTTGATCAGGAACGCGGCGCCCAGTTTGGAGCCTTCGGAGACGAAGATCCAGCCCAAGGCCTGGCCCAGGCTCGGCCCTTGCAACGCGCCGGGCAAAGGGACGGGAACGTCGGTGTCCAGGTCGGCCAGGTCCAGACGTGCCTGCTCGGCACGGCAGCGCTGGGCCAGGTCCGGCACGATGGCGATCAGTCGCGGGTCGTTGTACAGGGCCTGCAGTTCGGACTGGAACAGGTACTGGGCGACCACGAAGCGGGCGAAGCTTTCGCGGCTGTCGAATGGCTTGTGGGATTTGACCAGGGCGTCCAGCTCGGTGTGCGGTGCGTGGGTGACCTGGTTCAGGCGCTGCGAGCGCAGGGCGGGGGTGGCGGTCATGGAAAGGTCCTTGGCAGATGAGGGCTCTAGACGAGACGAATCGGGTCGGGTCCGACCGTAAAAAAGGTGTTTGCAGAGGGGTGAAGGCCCCACTGGTACCGCGCCGATCCTGAGACCGGCGCAGTCCCTGTGGGAGCGGCTTCAGCCGCAAAGCAGGCGATGCGGTGCCGTCGCACGACGGCACTCAGATATCCCAGATCAAATTGATGGCGAAGTTGCGTCCCGGCGCGGTCAGGCGATCGAGGTTGGCGGGCTGGGTGACGGCGGCTTCGCTCTGGCCGTTCTGGCCGACAGTGGCATAGCTGCGTACGTCATCCCACTGCCAGTACTTCTTGTCGGTCAGGTTGTACAGACCGGCATTGACGGTCAAATCGTCCGTGATCTTGTAGAAGCCGCTCAGGTCGAGCACGCCATAGCCGGGAGTACGCCAGCGCGAAGTGCCGCCGTCGGGGGAGAAGAACGTGGTGTCGTCGACGCGGTTCTTGCGCTTGACCAATGTCCAGCTCAGCAGGCCGCCATAGCTGTCCTGCTCATACCCCAGGCCAAACACGCCAGTGAGTGGGTTGACGCTGTTCAGCGGCTGGCCGGTGTCATCGTTGCGGCCATAGGCGTAGGCCACCGAGCCTTGGGTGTACAGGCCTTGCGGTGCGCCAAAGCGATCCAGGTTCAGACGACCTCTGACCTCGGCGCCCTTGATGGTGGCGTGCTTGATGTTCTGCGCCTGGAAGTCGAGCGCGTCGTTGCCGTTGAGCAGGGCGTCTTCATTGATGAAATCGCGGTACTTGTTATAGAAGGCGGCGACATCGAAGTTGCCCGCATCGAAGTTGCCGCGCAGACCGGTCTCGTAGCTTTTGCTCTTTTCCGGCTCAAGGTTCGGATTCGGCTGGACCACATAGCCGCCGGCCGGGTTCTCGAAGCGGCCATACAATGCCTTGGCCGTCGGCGTGCGGAAGCCTTCGGCGTACTGCCCGTACCAGGTGTAGTGGTCGTTGAAGGCGTAGGTGACGCCCAGCTTGGGCGAAACGCGGTGCCAGTTCTTCTGTTTGTCGCTGACGGTGGTGTTGCCCGAGGTCGGCAGGGTGGCCAGGAACTCATCGGTCAGGTGCGGCTTGAGCCGGGTGTAGTCGTAGCGTGCGCCCGGCAGGAAGGTCCAGTTGTTCCAGCGGATCTCGTCCTGGGCGAATAGGCTGTAGGTGTTGATGGTCGGGTCGGGGAAGTCGCTGACCCGGGCCAGGCTGTCGGGGGGACTGATCTGGCCGATGGCTGTGCAGGAGCCACCAACATTCAGGCAGACGCCCGTACCGCTACGAGAACCGGTGACTTTTTCTTGCTTGAGCGTTGTGCCGTAGGTCAGCAGATGGTCGGTGGCGCCAACGGTGAACGCTTTGTCGAGCTGTGCATCGAGCACCCATTGGCGGTCCTTGTAGGTCGTCTGCCGATCACGAAGCACTTCGCGGCCACGGGCGAAGTACAGCTCCTCGGTGCGTTGATCGGTCTTGGCGATCTGGTAGTTCAGGCTCCATTTCATGTGATCGGCCAGCAGGCTGTCGAGGCCGAACTCATGAGTGATGCCGAAGCGTTCCCGCGTGATGGTGTCATCGGCGCTTCGGGCGCGATACATGTTCGAAGCGCCCATGCCGGGAATGAACGGTCCACCCACGGCACTGAGCACATTCTGGTCGCGATCGTCCTTGTAACGCTCGTAGGTAACGCCCACTCGCGCGTCCTCGGCGTAGTTCCAGCCAAGTTTGGCCAGTACGTTGGTGGTGCGCGCATCCTCGGGGTTGGCCTTGGTGCGGTCAAGGCCGGTGCCACCGTGCTCGCCGTAGGATTCGGTTTCGTGGCCGTTGCGCTGGCTCAGATGCAACAGGCCGTCGAAGTCGCCCTGGCGGCCGGCGGCGGTGGCGGAGGTCAGCCAGCTTTCATCGGCCGAGCTGTAGCCGGTCTTGAGGCGGGCGCCCATGTCCTTGCCAGGCTTGATGATGTCGTCCGGATCGAGGGTGAAGTAGCTGACCGCGCCGCCAATGGCATTGCTGCCATAGAGCACCGAGGCTGGGCCGCGAAGGATCTCCACGCGCTTGACGATCTCGGGATCGACATAGTTGCGTTGGGTCTGGGCATAGGGGCCGTAGAAGAAACCATCCGGAACCGAGACGCCGTCGACCTGGGTGAGGATCCGTTCGCCATCGATGCCGCGGATGTTGTAGCCGTTCAGGCCGCTGCGCTGGCCGACGCCGCCGACGGAGACGCCGGGCTCGTAACGGACCAGTTCCTTGATGTCGTTGACGTTCCTGCGATCCAGTTGCTCGCGGGTCTGCACGCTGACGGTGCTTGGCACCTGGCTGACGTCCTGGGCGCTGCGGGTGGCGCTCACGGTCAGTTGCTGCAGGGCGATGGTGTTGCCGGCCTGCTGGCGCTCCAATACCACGTTGGCGTTGCCGATCTTGCGCAGGCTCAGCCCGGTGCCTTGCAGCAGACGGCGCAATGCGGCTTCAGCAGACAGCGAGCCCCGTACCCCCGGTGACGACACGCCCTCGGCCAATTCGGCACTGAACCCGACCTGCCAGCCGGTGATCTGGCTGAACGCGTTGATCGCCGAGACCAGTGGCTGCTGCTCGATGGCAAAGCGGTAGTCGCCCAGGCGTGGGCTGCTGGCATTGGCCGGTTCTGCGGCCAGGGTAGGCAGGCTGCAGGCGCCGCTGGCGAGCAGGGCGAGGGTCAGCAGGGACAATTGCCCCATGCGGCGGGAAGGGGTGGACGGGCGAGTTGGACCTGTGGACATCGAAGGCGCTCCCTGACGCGCGAACTGTTATAGGTGGTGACCGTTCTTGTTTCAAACAAGAATCAGTTGCATTGGCTATAACGAGACGGACGGGAAGGCGCGATCGCGTAAAAAAACTTCAGGGCGTCAATTGAGGATCACCAGCGCCGGATACTCATGCACTTGTGCAGAGGTGATGTGGGCCAGGGCGCGCAGGGTTTCCAGAGGTTGGTCCAGGCGGTAGTTGCCGGTCACCGCAACCTGTTCGAGCTTCGGGTTGCGGTTGATGATCCAACCGGGGTAGTAGCGGCGCACTTCAGCAAGCACTTGGCTGAGCGGGCAGTTCTCGAACACCAGACGGCCTTCGACCCAGGCTAGGTCTTTGTGCATGTCCGGGCGTTGGCGCTGGCCGAACCCCTGAGGGCCGACGCTGATGCTGTCGCCGGCCGACAGGCGGATGCGCTGGTCACGGGCACCCTGCAAGTCGATATCGCCACGCTGCACCCGCACTTGCGCTTCGCCATCGAGGTAACGCACGGCGAAGTCGGTGTCTTGTGCCTGCGCGCGCAGTGGGCCTGCTTCCAACTCCAGCGGGGCAGGGCTGTTGCCCGGTACCTGGAAGTAAGCCTCGCCTTGCAACAGACGTGCGATCTGGCGGCCGTCACGCAGGTCGTTGGCGAAGGCTGAATTGGTGTTGAGCAATACCTGGGCGCCGTCGTCCAGTTGCAGGCGCTGACGTTCGCCGACCACGGTCAAGTGGTCGGCCTGCAGGCGCACGGGCAGGTTGCCGAAGGTAAGCAGCCCGACCAGCAGCACGGCGGCGGTGGCCAAAGGTTTCCAGTGGGTACGCAGGCGACCGCGCAAGGCGGTGCGGTGACGGTGGTTCAATTGCACGGCGGCCTGATGCAGCGGTGCGCCGTTCCACAGGGCTTCGGCTTCGACATAGGCTTCGGCGTTCTCTGCGGCGGCGCCCAGCCAGGCTTCGAAATCCCGAGTGTCTTGCTCACTGGCGCATTGCAGACGTACCAGCCAGTCCAGCGCTTCGTCCATGGCACGCGCTCGGGCATCAGGCGCGTCGGGAGACGGGCGAGGGGCAGGGCTGTCTGTCACAGAAAATCCTTGCTGTGGGTTTTTCGCGAATGATCATGGCTGCGAGCAGGCGTGGCAAGTGGGGGGCGCTGCCGACCGGCGAATGGTCGGCTCAGCGCAGGCGCTCGGCGACGCCCATGCAGATGGCCATGATCAGTTTCAGCTCTTTCTGTACGGTGCTGGCGGACACCTTCAACTGCTCGGCGATTTCCAGGTAACTGGCGCCATGCAGTCGGTTGAGGATGAAAATGCGCTGCTGGCGTGGGGTGAGCTGATCGAGACTGACGCTCAGGTGCTTGAGCAGTTGCTCGGCGTGAGCGGCCTCTTCGCTGCTGCTCGTCGGCGCGGCGACGTTGTGCAGCACCTCCTCAGGGACATCGTCAACCAGCGTGCGGGCCTGCACGCGGCGCGCGCGCAGGTGATCGAGCGCAAGGTTGCGCGCAGTCTGGAACACGAAAGGCTCCAAGTGCTCGATGGGGCGTTCGCCCAAGGCGCGGGTGACCCGCAGGTAGGTCTCCTGGAGCAGATCCTCGGCCGTGCTGGGGTTGCCCACCATGCGCTGCAACGTGCGCAGCAAAGGGAGGCGCTGGGTGAGGAACACTGTGTTGAACCGGGACTGACTCACGAGGAAACCTGACCGACGAAAGGCAAATGATAATGCTTATCATCTTGTGGTTTGGTCAAGCCTCATCGATGTAAAGAGTGGGTGAGTGTCGCGGTGTTGCGACCCGTCGCAGGCTTCGCCAGGTCCTACAAAAGAACCCATCAGGCACTGGCGCAGCGTGCGATGGTCTGCCAGGTCAACCCGCGTTGCACAGCGCCAGGCAGTTGTCGAGCATGCGGTTGGAGAAGCCCCATTCGTTGTCGTACCAGGCCATCACCTTGAGCATCCGGCCATTGGCGCGGGTGTGGTTGGCGTCGAAGATCGACGACAGCGGGTTATGGTTGAAATCGCAGGACACCAGCGGCAGGGCGTTGTAGCCCAGGATGCGCGAGTGCCGGCTGGCTTCGAGGAACAGTTGGTTGACCTCCTCGGCGCTGGCTTCGCGCTTGAGGTTGACGGTCAGGTCTACCAGCGACACATTGATCACCGGCACCCGCACCGCCATGCCCGTGAGCTTTCCGGCCAGCTCCGGCAGCACCAGGCCCACGGCCTCGGCGGCGCCGGTCTTGCTCGGGATCATCGACTGGGTGGCCGAGCGCGCGCGATAGGGGTCTGTGTGGTAGACGTCGGTAAGCACCTGGTCATTGGTGTAAGCGTGGATGGTGGTCATCAGCCCGTGCTCGATGCCGAACTCACGGTGTAGCACCTGGGCGATCGGCGCCAGGCAGTTGGTGGTGCAAGAAGCATTGGAGATGATCTGGTGCGAGGCGCGCAAGGTGTCGTGGTTGACCCCGTACACCACCGTGGCGTCGGCTCCCTTGGCGGGCGCCGAGATGATCACCTTGCTTGCGCCGGCGCTCAGGTGGGCTGCTGCCTTGGCGCGGTCGGTGAACAAGCCCGTGCATTCGAACACCACATCCACCGCTTCGGCCTTCCAGGGCAGCTCCGCCGGGTTGCGAATGGCACTGACCGAGATACGGTCGCCATTGACCGTCAGGCTCTCCTGGTCGGATTCGACTTGAGCGTCGAACGTGCCGTGCACGCTGTCGTACTTGAGCAGGTGGGCATTCATCGCACTGTCGCCCAGGTCGTTGATGGCGACGACTTGCAGGTCCTGGCGGTAGCCTTGGGTATAGAGTGCGCGCAGGACGTTGCGTCCGATGCGGCCAAATCCATTGATGGCGATCCGAAGGGTCATGGCATTACCTCTGGCAGTCCGAGTGAAGCTTGTGGCAAAAAGGTCACTTCACTGAAACGGTTTTGTTATTGGAATTACAAGATTATTCACTGCTTGATAGAAAACAAGCCTTTTTGATGGCAGTATTTTGTTAAACCTACAACGAGTGGTCGGGCAGACCACCCCCAGATCGCGTCAGGCCCCCTTACCTTGAGCCTAGGCCGCAATCGTTTGAAGGGGAAATGCCCATCGACGCCACCCTTACAGTCAGCCTGGAGTCCAGTACATGCATCCGCGCATCCTTGAGGTCACCGCACGGTTGGTCGAACGCAGCCGTGCCACCCGTGAACGCTACCTGGAGCTGATTCGCGGCGCGGCCAGCGACGGTCCCATGCGCGCCCGCCTGCAATGTGCCAACTTCGCCCACGGCGTGGCCGGCTGCGGCGCCGAGGACAAAAACAGCCTGCGGATGATGAACGCCGCCAACGTGGCCATCGTCTCGGCCTACAACGACATGCTGTCGGCGCACCAGCCGTACCAGCACTTCCCGGAACAGATCAAACAGGCTCTGCGCGAGATCGGCTCGGTCGGCCAGTTCGCCGGTGGCGTGCCCGCCATGTGCGATGGCGTCACCCAAGGCGAACCGGGCATGGAGTTGGCCATTGCCAGCCGTGAAGTGATCGCCATGTCCACCGCCATCGCCTTGTCCCACAACATGTTCGATGCCGCATTGATGCTCGGCATCTGCGACAAGATCGTGCCCGGCCTGATGATGGGCGCCCTGCGCTTTGGTCATCTGCCGACCATCTTCGTCCCAGGCGGGCCAATGCCTTCGGGGATCTCCAACAAGGAAAAGGCCGACGTACGCCAGCGCTACGCCGAAGGCAAGGCCAGCCGCGAAGAGCTGCTGGAATCGGAGATGAAGTCCTATCACAGCCCTGGCACCTGCACTTTCTATGGCACGGCCAACACCAATCAGCTGGTGATGGAGGTCATGGGCCTGCACTTGCCCGGCGCATCGTTCGTCAATCCCTATACACCGCTGCGTGACGCCCTGACCGCCGAGGCGGCGCAACAGGTCACACGCATGACCAAGGCCAGCGGCAGCTTCATGCCCTTGGGCGAGATCGTCGATGAGAAGGCACTGGTCAACTCGATCGTCGCCCTGCACGCCACCGGCGGTTCCACCAACCACACCCTGCACATCCCGGCCATCGCCCAGGCTGCCGGCATCCAGTTGACCTGGCAGGACATGGCGGACCTCTCCGAGGTGGTACCGACCTTGTCCCACGTCTATCCCAACGGCAAGGCCGACATCAACCACTTCCAGGCGGCGGGCGGCATGGCGTTTCTCATCCGCGAACTGCTCGACGCCGGGCTGTTGCATGAGGACGTCAACACCGTGGCCGGCCACGGCCTGCGCCGCTACACCCAGGAGCCCTTCCTCGAGGGGGGCAAGCTGGTCTGGCGTGAAGGGCCGCGCCAGAGCCTGGACGAGAGCATCCTGCGCCCAGTGGCGCGACCGTTCTCCGCCGAAGGTGGCCTGCGGGTGATGAACGGCAACCTCGGGCGAGGTGTGATGAAAGTCTCGGCCGTGGCACCTGAGCACCAGGTCGTAGAGGCGCCGGCCCGGGTATTCCATGACCAGCAGTCCCTGGCCGATGCGTTCAAGGCCGGCGAGCTGGAGCGCGACTTCGTCGCGGTGGTGCGCTTCCAGGGGCCGCGCTGCAACGGCATGCCTGAGTTGCACAAGCTGACCCCTTTCCTAGGGGTGTTGCAGGACCGTGGCTACAAAGTGGCGCTGGTCACCGACGGGCGGATGTCCGGCGCTTCGGGCAAGATCCCGGCGGCCATCCATGTGTGCCCCGAGGCTTACGACGGTGGCCCGCTGGCGCGGGTGCGCGATGGCGATATCGTGCGGGTCGATGGCGTCGAAGGCACGCTGCAGCTGATGGTGTCGGCCGAGGAGCTGGCCACCCGTGACCTGCCGGCACCACCCCAGGGCAACGACTTGGGAATGGGGCGCGAGCTGTTCGGCTTCATGCGGGTGGCGTTCAGCCCGGCCGAGCAAGGCGCCAGCGCCTTCACCTCGGCCCTGGAGCAGCTCAAATGACTGCGCTGCTGGTTGGCGATATCGGCGGCACCAATGCCCGCTTTGCCTTGTGGCACGACAACCAGTTGCAGGCGGTGCAGGTTCTGGCCACTGCCGACTACACCAGCCCCGAGCAGGCCATCGAGGCTTATCTGGCCGGGCAAGGCATTGCCCGCGGCGGGCTG
This sequence comes from Pseudomonas sp. HTZ2, assembly GCF_033173945.1. Taxonomy (NCBI): domain Bacteria; kingdom Pseudomonadati; phylum Pseudomonadota; class Gammaproteobacteria; order Pseudomonadales; family Pseudomonadaceae; genus Pseudomonas; species Pseudomonas sp. HTZ2. The sequence goes on from NZ_CP137332.1 coordinate 818,187, forward strand.
GCGGCCGTATGCCTGGCAGTCGCCGGGCCTGTGAGCGGCGACGCATTTCGCTTTACCAACAACCACTGGCGTCTGAGCCGCCGTGCCTTCTGCCAGGCTTTGCAGGTCGAGCACCTGCTGTTGATCAACGACTTCAGTGCCATGGCACTGGGCATGACGCGCCTTCAGCCGGGCGAGTATCGCCAGGTGTGTCCGGGCGCAGCCGACCCTGCACGCCCGGCTCTGGTCATCGGCCCAGGTACCGGCCTGGGCGTGGGCAGCCTGTTGCGCCTGGACAACCAGCATTGGCTGGCCTTGCCGGGTGAGGGAGGTCATGTCGATCTGCCGGTGGGCAACGAACGCGAAGCGGCGATCCATCAGCAGATCCATCGGCAGATTGGCCATGTCAGCGCCGAGACGGTATTGAGTGGCGGCGGGCTGGTGCGTCTGTACCAAGCCATGTGCGCGCTCGATGGCGACATCCCCAGGCACAAGACGCCTGCGCATATCACCGATGCCGCGCTGGGCGGCGAGCCGCGGGCATTGGCGGTGATCGAGCAGTTCTGCCGTTTCCTCGGGCGCGTGGCCGGTAACAATGTACTGACCTTGGGAGCACGGGGCGGGGTTTACATTGTCGGCGGCGTGATTCCGCGTTTTGCCGAACTGTTTCTACACAGTGGCTTTGCCGCGAGCTTTGCCGACAAGGGCTGCATGAGCGGCTATTTCGAAGGGGTGCCGGTGTGGCTGGTGACTGCGGAGTTTTCCGGGTTGCTGGGGGCCGGTGTGGCGTTGCAGCAGGCATTGGGTCATTGATCGCCAGGCCCTTGATGCCCATCCGTTATCACTACCAGAGGAAGGTTCAGTGACCACTGCTGGCAAATCGATCCTGATGGTCGACGACGACCAGGACATTCGCGAATTGTTGCAGGCGTACCTGAGCCGGTCAGGTTTTCAGGTGCATGCCGAGGCCGATGGCAAAGGCTTTCGCCAGGCGCTGGAGGCCGAGCCCTGCGATCTGGTGATTCTCGATGTGATGCTGCCCGACGAGGATGGCTTCAGCCTGTGTCGTTGGGTGCGTCAGCATCCGCGTCTGGCGCGGGTGCCGATCATCATGCTGACTGCCAGCTCCGATGAAACCGATCGGGTGATCGGCCTGGAGCTGGGTGCCGACGATTACCTGGGCAAACCCTTCAGCCCGCGCGAGTTGCAGGCGCGGATCAAGGCGTTGCTGCGCCGCGCCGAGTTCGGTCAGGCGGCACCCAGTCAGGCGGTGCTGGCCTTCGACGATTGGCGCCTGGATACCATCAGTCATCGCCTGTTCCATCGCGATGGCGAAGAAGTGATTCTCTCCGGCGCCGACTTCGCCTTGCTCAAGCTGTTTCTCGACCATCCGCAGCAGATCCTCGACCGCGACACCATCGGCAATGCCACCCGAGGCCGTGAGCCGATGCCGCTGGACCGCATCGTCGACATGGCGGTCAGCCGCCTGCGCCAGCGGCTACGTGACACGGATAAACCGCCACGGCTGATCCGCACCGTGCGCGGCAGTGGCTACCTGCTGGCGGCCCATGTCTGCCCTGCCTGCTGAGCGGCGTTGGCGCTTGCTGCCGCGCTCGCTGCTCGGGCGCATGTTGTCGTTGACGTTGTTGGTGGTGCTGCTGGCCCAAGGGTTGTCGAGCGTGATCTGGGTCTCCCAACTGCGTGCCAGCCAGCTCCAGGGCCTGCAGGCCAGTGCCCGTAGCCTGGCCCATTCGATGAGCGCCAGTGTCAGCTACTTCCGCTCATTGCCAGTCGCCTATCGGCCGATGGTGCTGGACCAGTTGCGCAGCATGGGGGGCACGCGGTTCTTCGTCTCGCTCAACGACAAGCCGCTGGATATGCCGGTGCTGCCGATCACGCCACGCAAGCAGGCGGTGATCGACGTGTTCCAGTCGGTACTGCACGAGCGGCTGGGGCCGCAGATGGAAATCTCCGTGGAATTCGTCAGCCCCCAGGAGCTGCGCATTTTCAATAGTGGCCTGAAGCTCGACGAGCTGCCGCGCTCCTGGGCGCATTACTCACTGACCCTGGAGCCGCTCAACCCGCCGGTGCTGGTCACCCAGATCCGCCTGGACAAAGACGAGTGGCTGTACATCGCCTCGCTGTTGCCTGAGCCCTACACGAGCCTGGAAACCGAGCGCTTGCCGCGTCAGCAGATCGGCTTCATCGCGTTGACCACCGCTTTGCTGTTGCTGTTCATCGGTCTGCTCGTGCATTGGCAGAGCCGCCCGCTCAAGCGTCTGGCACGGGCGGCGCGGGAGATGTCCCTGGGCGCCGATGTCGCGCCAGTCACTGAAGGTGGGGGCAGCGAAGTGGCAGAAGTGGGGCGGGCCTTCAACAGCATGCGCGAGCGCATCAGTCGCTACCTGACTGAGCGCGCGCAGCTGTTCAGCGCCGTTTCCCATGACCTGCGCACGCCTATCACGCGTTTGCGCCTGCGGGTCGAACTGCTCGAGGACGAACAGCTACAGGCCAAGTTCAGTCGTGATCTGGACGAGCTCGAACTGCTGGTCAAAGGGGCATTGCAGTGTGTGAAGGACACCGACATCCACGAGAACATCGAGCCGGTGGACCTCAACCAGGTGCTGGAGATACTCGCCGAGCCCTACTTGGGCGACGGCCGCATCACCCTCGAAGGCTGTGCCCTGGCGCCCTACGCGGGCAAGCCCCTGGCCCTGCGTCGGTGCATTGGTAACCTGATCGACAACGCCATCAAGTATGGCGAACGGGCCCATCTGCGCATTCTCGACAGCGCCACGGGGTTTGTCCTGCAGGTGGATGATCAGGGGCCTGGAGTTCCCGAACAGCGCCTTGAGCAGGTCTTCGAACCGCATTTTCGCCTGGCCGGTCAGCAGCAGGGCTACGGCCTGGGGCTGGGCATCGCGCGCAACATCGCCCATAGCCATGGCGGAGAGGTCAGCCTGCTGAACCTGCGTCAGGGTGGCCTGCGGGTCACTCTCAGCCTGCCGCGCAGCACCGATTGAGCGGCGAATGTCACCGCTTTGTGACATTCGCGCATCCCTTCGTTACCTGGCGGCCTTCGACGGCTGTTTAGACTCCAAGGCAAGCGCAAGCACCACGACTTGCCTCGCATAACAACAAGAAAGGTTCTCCACGATGAATGCGATCACTCGCCTAGCCGCTGTCGTTTCCCTCGCCTCATTCATGCCGCTGACCGCCCTTGCTGCCGAAGCAAAGGGCTCTGTCGAAGTCCTGCATTGGTGGACCTCCGGCGGTGAGGCCGCCGCCGTCAACACCCTCAAGCAGCAGGTCGAAAAAGACGGTTTCACCTGGAAGGACAACGCCGTGGCCGGTGGCGGCGGTGCTGCGGCCATGACCGTGCTCAAGAGCCGCGCCGTGGCCGGCAACCCACCCGCCGCCGCCCAGATCAAGGGCCCGGATATCCAGGAGTGGGGTGCCTTGGGCCTGCTCGCCGAGCTCGACGAGGTGGCCAAGGCCAACCAATGGGACGCACTGCTACCGGCCAAGCTGACCCCTATCTGGAAGTACGATGATCACTATGTAGCCGTGCCGGTGAACATCCACCGGGTCAACTGGCTGTGGGTCAATCCGGTGGTGTTCGAGAAGGCAGGCGCCAAGGTGCCGCATACGCTCGATGAACTGTTCGTCGCCGCCGACAAGCTCAAGGCCGCAGGCTTCCAGCCACTGGCCCATGGCGGCCAGCCTTGGCAGGACAGCACGGTGTTCGAAAGCCTGGTGCTGAGCATCCTGGGGCCTGAGGGCTACCACAAGGCGTTCGTCGAGCTGGACGAACAGACGCTCACCGGCGACAAGATGGTGCAGACCTTCAAGACCTTGCAGCGCCTTGGCACCTATATGGACGCCAACCGCGCCGGCCGAGACTGGAACATCGCTGCCGCCGACGTCATCAACGGCAAGGCCGGCATGCAGATCATGGGTGACTGGGCCAAGAGCGAATGGACCGCCGCCCACAAGGTGGCCGGCAAGGACTACCAGTGCGTGCCATTCCCCGGCACCCAGGGTAGCTTCACCTACAACATCGACTCCCTGGCGATGTTCAAACTCAAGAACGAGCACGATATCGAGGCCCAGAACGACCTGGCCAAGGTCGCGCTGGAGCCGGCCTTCCAGACCGCCTTCAACCAAGCCAAGGGCTCGCTGCCAGTGCGCCAAGGCATGGACATGACGCCGTTCGATGCCTGCACCCAGCAGTCGCAAAAGGACTTCCAGGAGGCCGAGAAAGGCCAGGGGCTGCAACCTAGCATGGCGCACAACATGGCCTCATCGCTGGCGGTGCAGGGGGCCATCTTCGATGTGGTCACCAACTTCCTCAACGACCCCAAGGCAGACCCTGCCAAGGCGGCCAAGCAGCTGGGCGCGGCGATCAAGGCCGCGCAGTAGCACCGCTGGCGGTCTCTCTGACCTTACTGGCCCCTGTGGAGGCGGATAAACCCGCTTCCACAGGACTCGCGCTAGATGCATGTTCTTCGGTACTTCACATGAACACAGCAACCGCAACCCTGCGGGCCTCCCCCCTGGACGCCCTGCAACGCTGGCTCCCGAAACTGGTGCTGGCGCCTAGCATGCTGATTGTCCTGGTGGGCTTTTACGGCTACATCCTCTGGACCTTCGTGCTCTCCTTCACCAACTCCAGCTTCATGCCCAGCTACAAATGGGCCGGGCTGAGCCAGTACGCCAAACTGCTGGCCAACGACCGCTGGTGGGTCGCTAGCAAGAACCTGCTGGTATTCGGTGGCTTGTTCATCGCCATCAGCCTGGTCGTGGGGGTGCTGTTGGCGGTGTTGCTCGATCAGCGCATCCGCCGCGAAGGCGTCATCCGCACGGTCTACCTGTACCCGATGGCGCTGTCGATGATCGTCACCGGTACCGCCTGGAAGTGGCTGCTCAACCCAGGTCTTGGCCTGGACAAACTGCTGCGGGACTGGGGCTGGGAGGGCTTTCGCTTCGACTGGCTGGTGGACCCGGACCGGGTGGTCTATTGCCTGGTGATCGCTGCGGTGTGGCAGGCCTCAGGCTTTGTCATGGCGCTGTTCCTGGCCGGCCTGCGTGGGGTCGACCCGTCGATCATTCGGGCTGCCCAGGTCGATGGCGCGAGCCTGCCGAGGATCTATTTGCGCATCGTGCTGCCGAGCCTGCGGCCGGTGTTCTTCAGTGCCTTGATGATCCTGGCGCACATCGCCATCAAGAGCTTCGACCTGGTGGCCGCAATGACTGCTGGCGGCCCGGGCTACGCCTCCGACCTGCCGGCGATGTTCATGTACAACTTCACCTTCAGCCGTGGGCAGATGGGCATGGGCTCGGCCAGTGCGATCCTCATGCTCGGCGCCATTCTGGCGATCCTGGTGCCCTATCTGTATTCGGAACTGAGGACCAAGCGCCATGACTAGTCCACGTTGGTTCTCCCCCAGCCGCCTGGCCATCCATGCCACTTTGCTGGCTGCCTGTGCGCTGTACCTGATACCGCTGGTGGTGATGCTGCTGACCAGCTTCAAATCGCCGGAAGACATCCGCGCAGGCAACCTGCTGAGCTGGCCGGAAGTGATCACTGGGATCGGCTGGATCAAGGCCTGGGACACGGTCGGAGGCTACTTCTGGAACTCGGTGAAGATCACCGTGCCAGCCGTGCTGATATCCACCTTGATGGGCGCCTTGAACGGCTATGTACTATCGATGTGGCGCTTCCGGGGTTCGCAGCTGTTCTTCGGCCTGCTGTTGTTCGGTTGCTTCCTGCCGTTCCAGACCGTCTTGCTGCCGGCCTCGTTCACCCTCGGCAAGCTTGGCCTTGCCAGCACCACCACAGGACTGGTGCTGGTGCATATCGTGTACGGGCTGGCCTTCACCACGCTGTTCTTTCGTAATTACTACTGCAGCGTGCCCGAGGCCCTGGTACGTGCGGCGCGGCTGGATGGCGCGGGGTTCTTCACGATCTTCGGGCGGATCCTGCTGCCGATGTCGGTGCCGATCATCATGGTCTGCCTGATCTGGCAGTTCACTCAGATCTGGAACGACTTTCTCTTTGGTGTGGTGTTCGCCAGCGGCGACGCCCAGCCCATCACCGTGGCCCTGAACAACCTGGTCAACACCAGCACCGGGGTCAAGGAATACAACGTCGACATGGCGGCGGCAATGATCGCGGGGCTTCCGACCCTGCTGGTCTATGTGCTGGCCGGCAAATATTTCCTGCGCGGCCTGACCGCCGGCGCGGTCAAGGGGTGACACATGGCACGGCTCGAACTTCGCAACGTCAACAAGCGCTACGGCAGCGGCCTGCCCGATACCCTCAAGGCCATTGACCTGGGTATCGAGTCCGGTGAGTTCCTGATTCTGGTCGGCCCATCAGGGTGCGGAAAGTCGACCTTGATGAACTGCATCGCCGGGTTGGAGGACATCAGTGGCGGCGAAATCCTCGTCGACGGCACCGACATCAGCGGCATGAGCCCCAAGGATCGGGACATCGCCATGGTGTTCCAGTCCTATGCGCTGTACCCGACCATGAACGTGCGCGACAACATCGCCTTCGGGCTGAAGATCCGCAAAATGCCTCAGGCGGCGATCGACGACGAGGTGGCGCGGGTGGCCAAGCTACTGCAGATCGAACACCTGCTCACGCGCAAGCCAGGCCAGCTTTCCGGCGGCCAGCAGCAGCGGGTGGCCATGGGCCGGGCCTTGGCGCGGCGGCCGAAGATCTACCTGTTCGACGAGCCGTTGTCGAACCTCGACGCCAAGCTGCGGGTTGAGATGCGCACCGAAATCAAGCTGATGCACCAGCGTCTGAAAACCACCACCGTGTACGTCACCCATGACCAGATCGAGGCCATGACCCTGGGTGACAAGGTGGCGGTAATGAAGGACGGCGTCATCCAGCAGTTCGGCACCCCGCAGCAGATCTACAACGACCCGGCCAACCAGTTCGTCGCCAGCTTCATCGGCTCACCGCCAATGAACTTCATCCCGGCGCGCCTGACGAAACAACAAGGGCGTCTGGTGGCGTTGCTCGACAGCGGGCAGGCCCGTTGCGAGTTGCCCGTCGGGCATCTGTCGGACGAACTCGAAGGGTGCGAAGTGGTGCTAGGCATTCGCCCCGAGCAGATCGGCGTGGGCGCGGGCGAGGGCATGCATGGCATCCGCGCTGAGGTGCAGGTGACTGAGCCCACCGGGCCGGACCTGCTGGTGTTCGTCACCCTCAACCAGGTCAAGGTTTGCTGCCGGCTGGCGCCGGATGTCGCCTGCCGTGTGGGAGACAGCCTGCAGCTGCAGTTCGATCCTTCGCGGGTGCTGCTGTTCGATGCTGCCAGCGGGGAGCGCCTGGGGCAGGTTGCCCCTACGCCGGTCGCTGGGGGCAATGTGGCGCGTTTCAAAGGGCGCTGAGTCGTCTAAACCATCAATAACAAGAAAAGTGAGGAACAAGGGATGGACCATCGCAAACGCATCAGGACGCTGGGCTCGCTGGCGGTGCTGACCTTTGTCGGCAGTGGTGGGGCACACGCGGCCGAGGCCTTCTCGGCGGATTCGAAATGGATGACCGGGGACTGGGGCGGCACCCGAACCGAGCTATTGGAAAAAGGCTACGACTTCACCCTCGATTATGTCGGCGAGGTGGCCGGCAACCTGCACGGCGGCTACAACGACGACAAGACTGCCCGTTACAGCGACCAGTTCGCCCTGGGCGCGCACCTGGATCTTCAGAAGATCCTTGGCTGGCACGACGCCGAATTCAAGCTGGCAATCACCGAACGAAGTGGTCGCAACCTGTCCAACGACCGCATCAGTGACCCGCGCGCTGGGCAGTTCAGCTCGGTCCAGGAAGTCTGGGGCCGTGGCCAGACCTGGCGGCTGACGCAGATGTGGATCAAGCAGAAGTACTTCGATGGGGCCCTGGATGTGAAATTCGGGCGCTTCGGTGAGGGCGAGGACTTCAACAGCTTCCCCTGCGACTTCCAGAACTTGGCCTTCTGCGGCTCCCAGGTGGGCAACTGGGTGGGCGGTATCTGGTACAACTGGCCGGTCAGCCAGTGGGCGCTGCGGGTCAAGTACAACATCAACCCGGAGTTCTTCGTGCAGGTGGGGGCCTTCGAGCAAAATCCGTCGAACCTTGAGACCGGCAACGGCTTCAAACTCAGCGGCAGCGGCACCAAGGGCGCGATCCTGCCGGTGGAGATGGTCTGGTCGCCCAAGGTCAACGGCCTGCCGGGTGAATACCGCCTGGGCTACTACTACAGCACCGCCAAGGCTGACGATGTCTATGAGGACGTCAACGGCCAGCCCCAGGGCATCACCGGCAATGACTTCAAATCCCACTCCAGCAAGCACGGCTGGTGGGTCGTGGCCCAGCAGCAGGTGACGGCGCACCAGGGTGATGTCAACCGGGGCCTGAGCCTGTTCGCCAATTTCACCGTGCACGACAAGGCTACCAACGTCGTCGACAACTACCAGCAGATAGGCATGGTCTACAAAGGCCCCTTCGATGCCCGGCCCAAGGACGACATTGGCTTTGGCATCGCGCGGATCCATGTCAATGATGACGTCAAGAAGCGCGCCGAGCAGCTCAATGCCAGCAGTGGTATCGACGATTACGACAATCCGGGCTTCGTGCCGCTGCAGCGCACCGAATACAACGCCGAGCTCTACTATGGCTTTCACGTCACCAACTGGCTGACCGTGCGGCCGAACCTGCAGTACATCAAGAGCCCTGGGGGAGTGGATGAGGTCGACAATGCGCTGGTCGCAGGATTGAAGATTCAGTCGTCATTCTGAGAAAAATTGTTGTAAATTTACGCCATCCATTTCCCGGCCACTTCATTTCCACTGGATCTCGGTGGAAATGAAGCCCGCGCCGAGACAGCGCTATCTCAAACAACAAGAGCTTGGAACCATGCCCGAACATCCGCTACATCGCTTCTTTGGCGCGCAGAGGCCCAGGCCGACGTTCGAGTGGGAGCGTTACCAGCAGCGCGATGTGTTGATTATCGATCACCCCCGTTGCCAGGCTGTATTCAGTCGCCAGGGCGCGCAGCTGGTGCATTTTCAGCCTGCCGGCGAACGTCCGTGGCTATGGTGTGCCGAGCAGTGGCCGCTGGCCGGGGCGATCCGAGGTGGCGTGCCGGTTTGCTGGCCTTGGTATGGACGTCATCCCAGCGAAGATTTGTGGCCGTCCCATGGTTGGGCGCGCCTGCTCGACTGGAAGCTGGTCGAGAGCCAGGAGGACGAGGAGGGCGTGACCCTTACCTGGCGCCTGCAGCTGTGCGACTGGCAAGTGGACTTGCACGCGCGCTTGGGCAGCGGCATGGAACTGAGCCTGACCACCGAGCACCAGGACAGCGAACCTTGCCAGTTGAGTCATGCGCTGCTGGCTTATTGGCGTATCAGTGACGTGTCTGAGATAGCGCTGTCTGGGCTTGAGGACATCGAAGGCTATGACCGCCTCAACCGCCAGGCGTGCCGCGAGGACGGTGCGCTCAAGGTCAAGGGCGGTTGCCAGAAGGTTTATCCGGGTACGCCCCGGGTGCAGCTGCAGGACCCTGCGTGGGAGCGTGAACTGTGCATCGACAGTGGGGATTCCGACGACACAGTGGTCTGGCACCCGGGCAAGCGCCCGCTGGTGGGTGTCAGCGGCCGCGAGTGTCAGCGGTTTGTCTGCGTCGAGATCGCCAGCGGCAGCGGCGAGGGCTTGAGCCTGGCGCCGGGGCAGCAGGCTCACCTGAGCCTGCAGGCACACCGGCTCAGTTGAGCTCGTCGTCCTCGATCGGGTAACGGCTGGCGTTGAGGCTTTCCTTGATCTTGCGCAGGTGCGGTTGGAAGTCCACGCCGCGGCGCAGGGTCATGCCGGTGGCCAGCACATCGAGCACGGTGAGTTGGATGATCCGCGAGGTCATTGGCATGTAGATGTCGGTGTCCTCCGGCAATGGGATGTGCAGGCTCAGGCTGCAGGCCTTGGCCAGGGGCGAGCCGGCGGCGGTCAGGCCAAGGACGGAGGCGCCGTTTTCACGCGCCACGCGGGCCACCTCCACCAGTTCGCGGGTGCGACCGGTGTAGGAGATGATCACGAACAAATCGCCGGTATGCGCGACCGAGGCCAGCATGCGTTGCATGAGCACGTCGGCATGGGCCGACACCGCCAGGTTGAAGCGGAAGAACTTGTGCTGGGCGTCGAGGGCCACGGGGGCCGAGGCGCCCAGGCCGAAGAAGTGGATTTGCCGAGCCTGGATCATCATGTCCACGGCGCGGCTGACCTGTTGCGGGTCGAGCGCCTGGCAGGCGCTGTCGAGCGATGCAATGGCGCTGCCGAAGATCTTCTGGGTGTAGGCGGCTGGGTCATCGTCGGCCTCCACCGCGCGGCTGACGTAAGCGGCGCCGCTGGCCAGGCTCTGGGCCAGCTGGAGCTTGAGTTCGGGGTAGCCACTGACACCGAAGGAGCGGCAGAAACGGTTGACCGTCGGTTCGCTGACCTTGGCGGCCTGGGCAAGCGCTGCGATGCTGAAGCGGGTGGCTTGTTGCGGGTTGAGCAGGATGACTTCGGCGACTTTGCGTTCGGCCTTGTTCAGCTCGTCGAGGCGTCCCTGGATCTGCTCCAGGAGGTTTCTCACGCGGTCCATGGTGTGTCCTTGGGTCGGGAAGGCAGCCGGCTGATGGAACAGCGGGCTTTTTGCACGGTGTCTATCGTACTGTCGGCGAGGTTGCCGCACCACTTGTCTGTCACAGTTGTAGGGTAATGTTGTGGTTTTTACTACATTACCCCTTGAAAACCGCGGTTGAAAACGATATTCCTAGGCCAACTTTAGGAAAGAACCAACATCATGGCTGCGATCAGTGTAGAACCTTGCACCTTTGCCCTGTTTGGCGCCCTTGGCGACCTGGCACTGCGCAAGCTGTTTCCCGCGCTTTATCAGCTCGACCGCGCCGGCTTGCTGCACGCCGATTCGCGCCTGCTGGCCCTGGCCCGTGAAGCCGGCGATGGCGAGCAGCACCTGGCGACCATCGAGGCGCACCTGCGCCGCTTCGTGCCGGAGGCGGACATCGATCCCGGTGCGCTGGGGCGTTTCCTCGCCCGCCTGAGCTACGTGCGCCTGGACTTCCTCCAGGCCGATGGCTACCAGGCGCTGGCCGAACAGGTGGCCGCAGACCTGCCTTTGATCGCCTATTTCGCCACGCCCGCCTCGGTGTACGGCGCGATCTGCGAGAACCTGGACAAAGCCGGCCTGGCCGCCCGTACTCGGGTCGTGCTGGAAAAGCCCATCGGTCACGACTTGGAGTCGTCCCGTCGGGTCAACGATGCCGTGGCGCGGTTCTTCCCGGAAAGTCGGGTCTATCGTATCGATCACTACCTGGGCAAGGAGACGGTGCAGAACCTCATCGCACTGCGTTTTGCCAACAGCCTGTTCGAAACCCAGTGGAACCAGAACTCTATCTCCCACGTGGAAATCACCGTGGCTGAAAAGGTGGGGATCGAAGGGCGCTGGGGCTATTTCGACAAGGCCGGCCAGCTGCGCGACATGATCCAGAACCACCTGTTGCAGCTGCTGTGCCTGATTGCCATGGACCCGCCCAGCGATTTGTCCGCCGACAGCATCCGCAACGAAAAGGTGAAGGTGCTCAAAGCCCTGGCGCCAATCACCGGCGAAGCCCTGAGCACCCGGGTGGTGCGCGGCCAGTACATTGCCGGCTACAGCGATGGTGCACCGGTGCCGGGCTACCTGGAAGAAGACAACGCCAATGCTCAGAGCGACACCGAGACCTTCGTCGCCCTGCGTGCCGACATCCGCAACTGGCGCTGGTCCGGCGTGCCGTTCTACCTGCGTACCGGCAAGCGTATGCCGCAAAAGCTGTCGCAGATCGTCATCCACTTCAAGGAAACGCCGCACTACATCTTCGCCCCCGAGCAGCGTTTGCAGATCGGTAACAAGCTGATCATCCGCCTGCAGCCGGACGAAGGCATTTCTTTGCGGGTCATGACCAAGGAGCAAGGCCTGGACAAAGGCATGCAACTGCGTAGCGGGCCCTTGCAACTGAATTTCTCCGACACCTGGCGCAGCGCGCGCATCCCGGATGCCTATGAGCGTCTGTTGTTGGAAGTGATGCGCGGCAACCAGAACCTGTTCGTGCGCAAAGATGAAATCGAATATGCCTGGACGTGGTGCGATCAGCTGATTGCCGGCTGGAAGAACGCTGGCGACGCACCCAAGCCTTATGCGGCGGGGTCCTGGGGGCCGATGAGCTCCATCGCACTGATCACACGTGATGGGAGGGCGTGGTATGGCGATATCTGAACTGCAACTGCCGGCGAGCGTAACGATGCATTCGCTGGCTGATGGCAAGGCCTTGGCGGCGACATTGGCCCATGATGTGGCCGAGCGCCTGCGCCAGGCCATTGTCGATAAGGGGCAGGCGTGCCTGGTCCTGTCGGGTGGCCGCAGCCCGGTACCCTTCCTGGAGAAGCTCGCAGGCGAAGCGCTGGACTGGTCGAAGGTCACGGTCAGCCTGGCCGACGAGCGCTGGGTACCGGTCGAGCATGCCGACAGCAATGCCGGATTGCTGGTACGTCACCTGTTCAAGGGCCCGGCCGCCAAGGCTCGCTTCGTGGGCTTGTATCACTGTGCCGAGAGTCTCGATGCCGCCGCTGTTCTGGCCGACCAGGCCCTGGCTGCGTTGCCCCCAATCGATGTGCTGGTGCTGGGCATGGGCGATGACGGTCACACGGCCTCGTTGTTCCCGGCCAGCCCCAACCTGCCTGAAGGCCTGGACCTGCGAAGCACGCACCGCTGCCTGCCGATGCTGGCACCGAGTGTGCCGCGCCAGCGCCTGAGCATGACCCGAGCCCTGTTGGCCAGCGCCGGTTTCACCGCGCTGTCCGTGCAAGGCCTGGGCAAACTCGCTACCCTGCGCGCCGCATTAGCGGCCGCTGACCCAACCGAAATGCCGATTCGCGCCTTTCTTCACGACCCCCTGGACATCTACTGGTGCCCATGAGCCAAGGATCCACTCTCATGACCACGCTCGAACGCCAACAGCCTCTGCTCTCGATGGCCGAGAAAGCCGCCCGGATCGACGCGATCTGCGGCAAGGCGCGCATTCTGCCGGTGATCACCATCGCCCGTGAGCAAGATATCCTGCCCCTGGCCGACGCCCTCGCCGCCGGCGGCATCCGTACCCTGGAAGTGACCCTGCGTTCCGAGCATGGCCTCAAGGCCATTCGAGTGCTGCGCGAACAGCGTCCGGAGCTGTGCATCGGTGCCGGCACCGTGCTCGATCGGACCATGTTCACTGCCGTGGAAGCGGCTGGCGCACAATTCGTGGTGACCCCTGGAGTGACCCAGGATCTCCTCCAGGCGGGCGTCGAAAGCGATATCCCGCTGTTGCCTGGCATCAGTACGCCGTCTGAAATCATGATGGGCTATGCCCTGGGCTATCGTCGCTTCAAGCTGTTCCCCGCCGAAATCAGTGGCGGCGTGGCGGCCATCAAGGCCTTCGCCGGCCCGTTCGGCGACATCCGCTTCTGCCCCACCGGTGGTGTCAACCCGGCCAACGTGCGCAACTACATGGCCCAGCCCAACGTGATGTGCGTGGGCGGGACCTGGATGCTCGACAGCAGCTGGATCAAGAACGGCGACTGGGCACGGATCGAGGCCTGCAGTGCCGAGGCGATGGCGCTGTTGGACTGAAAACGAATTTGTTGTGTGCTACAACGCTTGTGGGGCGCCTGATTGGCGCCCTTTTTTTGCCTGGGTTTTCTGTTGCCTGGGCTGGCCCGTTTGCAGGTAGACCTGGTTCCCAAGGATCACCGGCAACCCTCTGAGAGCGGATTTATCCGCGAAAAGGGCAGGGCAAAAAAAAGCCCGCGTCCAGGACGCGGGCTTTTCAGGTAGGGCTGACGTTTACGCCGCCTTGGCTGCCTGCTGGCTCAGCGAACGGTTCAGTGCGCTGAACAGCGCCTTGAAGCTGGCGGTGGTGATGTTCTCGTCGATCCCCACGCCATGTACCGGACGACCACCGGCCACGCGCAATTCAATATAGGCCGCAGCCTTGGCATTGGTGCCGGCACCGATGGCGTGTTCGTTGTAGTCCATGATTTCCACGCTGATGGGCAGGCCGGCGACCAGCGCTTCCAGCGCGCCGTTGCCTTTACCGCGCCAGTGCAGGGTGGTTTCGCCTTCGCCGGCGACTTCCACTTCCACGGCGCTGTGGCCGTTCTCTTCCTGCAGACGATGGCTGACCAGTGCATAGGGCGTGTTGGCCTGGAGGTATTCCTTGTGCAGCAGGCTGTAAATCTGCTGAGCAGTCATCTCCAGGCCCAGGCGGTCGGTCTCGCCCTGTACCACCTGGCTGAACTCGATCTGCATGCGACGTGGCAGGCTGATGCCGTACTCCTGCTCGAGCAGGTAGGTGATGCCGCCTTTGCCGGACTGGCTGTTGACGCGGATCACCGCCTCGTAGCTGCGGCCGATGTCGGCCGGGTCGATCGGCAGGTAAGGCACTTCCCAGAGTGCGTCTTCCTTCTGCTTGGCGAAGCCCTTGCGGATGGCGTCCTGGTGCGAGCCGGAGAATGCGGTGTGGACCAGATCGCCCACGTACGGGTGACGTGGGTGCACAGGCAGCTGGTTGCACTCCTCGACGACCTTGCGTACGCCGTCGATGTCGGAGAAGTCCAGTTTGGGGTCGATGCCCTGGGTGTAGAGGTTCAGGGCCAGGGTCACCAGGTCGACGTTGCCGGTACGCTCGCCGTTGCCGAACAGGCAGCCTTCGGCGCGGTCGGCGCCGGCCATCAGGCCCAGTTCGGTGGCTGCGATGCCAGTGCCGCGGTCGTTGTGGGTGTGCAGGCTGATGATCACGCTGTCGCGGCGGTTGACGTTGCGGCAGAACCATTCGATCTGGTCGGCATAGACGTTGGGCGTCGACACTTCGACGGTGGCCGGCAGGTTGAGGATGATCTTGTGTTCAGGGGTCGGGTTCCATACCTCGATCACCGCGTCGCAGACCTCCTTGGCGAACTCCATCTCGGTGGCGCTGAAGGTTTCCGGCGAGTACTGGAACGTCCACTGGGTTTCCGGCTGCTGAGCGGCATACTTGACGAACAGCTTGGCGGCATTCACCGCGATGTCCTTCACGCCCTGCTTGTCCTGGTTGAAGACGATGCGGCGGAACGACGGCGAAGTGGCGTTGTACAGGTGGACGATGGCTTTCTTGGCGCCACGCAGGGATTCGAAAGTACGCGCGATCAAGTCTTCACGGGCCTGGGTGAGCACCTGGATGGTGGTGTCGTCCGGGATGTGGCCGTCTTCGATCAGGGTGCGCACGAAGTCGAAGTCGGTTTGCGAGGCGGACGGGAACGAGGCTTCGATTTCCTTCACGCCGACCTGCACCAAGGTCTTCCAGAAACGCAGTTTCTTCTCCGAATCCATCGGCTCGATCAGCGACTGGTTGCCGTCACGCAAGTCGGAGCTGCACCAGATCGGCGCCTGGGTGATGGTCTTCGACGGCCAGGTACGGTCCGGCAGATCGATGGTCGGGAAGGCGCGGTATTTCTTCGAAGGGTCTTTGAGCATGGTCATGGAAGCAATCCTTTTATGTGCGGCCGAGATCGGGCCTGCCGAGCGATAACGAGATGAAGAGGCGAGGCGACACGATCAGCCTGGTAGTCGGGCGCTGACCAGGCAGAGGCTGCGATGTTGTCGGAGCAGAATGAGGGTGCTGAAGGTTTTCATGCCTCAACCCTAACCAGTGACCGGTGGGATGGCAAGCATTCGGAAAAAATTGAGAGGAATGCTTAAAAAAAGCGCTTGTGCGAGATTTTATGGCTGATATCGAACGGCGACTTCGGTATTTTTGCGCGCTATTTTTTGATGGCGCAACTCAAGGGAAAGGTTGTTGGCGGTGTGAGCCTTTTCGCGGGTAAACCCGCCGCCACAGGGTTCTGTGAACGCCTCCAATACAGCGTCGGCCTTGTGGATGCGGGTTCACTCGCGAAGTCGGTACGCCTGGATCAGGGCTGAAACGCCCCGATGAAAATTGCCGGATCCACCCGCGCGTCGTTGAGACTGACGTTCCAGTGCATATGCGGCCCGGTCGCCCGGCCTGTGGCGCCCACGCGGCCGACCACCTCGCCGCGACGCAGCGTCTGGCCAGGTTTCACATCGATCTTGGACATGTGGCAAAACATGCTGATGAAGCCCTGTCCGTGATCGACGAACACGGTACGGCCATTGAAGAAGTAATCCCCCACCAAGATCACCTTGCCATTGGCCGGGGTCTTGATAGGCGTACCGGCGGGCACGGCGAAGTCCAGGCCGGCATGGGGGTTGCGCTCCTCTCCGTTGAAGAAGCGACGCACGCCGAACTTGCTCGACAGTGGCCCGCTGACCGGTTTGTCGAGGATCAGGTTGCTCGGCAGGGCAGGGCTGAAGCTGCGGTAGGCCTTGAGCTGTTCGGCCAGCTCGCGCTCGATGCGTTTGAGGTCGGCGGGGTCAGGATTGACCTGGCGCTTGTTCTTCAACGTGATGTGTTGCTCGGGGTACTTCTTGCTGCCGACCGTGAAGGGCAGGGTACGCGAACCTTGGGTGAGCACCGCGGTGCCGGGCTTCTGGGTCAGAGGAATGCCGACGATGGCCAGCCAGTTGCCCTGCTCCTGGACCACCAGCACCGGCTTGCCATCGAAGCGTGCGCTGGGTGCCGAGGGGGCAGGGCCCAGGTCGACCACCGCCACGCCTCCGGGCACCGGCTTGTTCAGCTGGCGCGTGATGTAGCTGGCCTGGGCGTGGGTACCGAGCAACAGCAAGAAGAAGGCGAGCAGAGGGGCGAGCAGGCGGGGCATGTGTCAGTCCAGTAGCGAGAGGGTGACCGGAGTCTGGTGGTTGTCCTCGACCCGCACCTTGAGCTCGCCTTCGTTCAGGCGGGCAGTCAGGCGCTGGCCGTTGTGGGTCTGGGCGGCGCTGCGGATGGCCTGGCCGCGCTCGTCGAGCAGGATGCTGTAGCCGCGGGCCAGGGTCGCCAGGGGGCTGACCACGTGCAAGGTCTGCAGTTGGGCCTGGAAGCGCTGGCGACGATCCTTGAGCACTTCGCGCATTGCTCGCGGGAGGCGTTCGGCGAGGCTGTCCAGGCGCTGGCCAAGCAGTTTAAGCGCGCGCCCCGGATGTTGCGCGGCCAGGCGGGTGTCCAGACGGCCCAGGCGCTCGTGGCGCTGGTTCATGTTGAGCATGAAGGCGCGGCGCAGGCGCATATCCAGGTCATCCAGGCGCTGTGCCTGTTGGCGCAAGCGCTCGCCGGGATGGCGCAGGCGGCGGGCCAGGCCATCCAGGCGCAGATGATCATGAGCCAGGCGGTTTTTCATGCGTAGCAACAGGCGCCGCTGCAGGCTGTCCAGGCGCTGTTGCAGACCGCTGCTGTCCGGCGCCAGCAATTCGGCGGCGGCCGATGGGGTCGGCGCGCGCACATCGGCGACGAAGTCGCTGATCGACACATCGGTCTCATGGCCCACGGCGCTGACGATGGGCGTCACGCACGCGGCCACGGCGCGGGCGACGGCCTCTTCATTGAAGCACCAGAGGTCTTCCAGCGAACCCCCGCCGCGAGCCAGGATCAACGCATCGAAGCCCATGCTGTCGGCCAGGCGCAGGGCATGGACAATCTGGGCGATGGCCTCCCGACCCTGTACTGCGGTGGGGATCAGGTTCAGTTCCACTTGGGGGGCGCGGCGGCGGAACACGCTGATGATGTCGCGGATCACTGCGCCGGTGGGGGAGGTGATGATGCCGATGCGGCGCGGGTGGGCCGGCAGAGGTTGCTTGCGTTCGGCACTGAACAGGCCTTCGGCACCGAGCTTTTCCTTCAAGGCTTCGAAGGCCAGGCGCAGGGCGCCATCGCCGGCGGGCTCGACCGTGTCGAGGATCAGTTGGTAGTCGCCGCGCCCCTCGAACAACGACACCTTGCCGCGCACCCTGACCGCCAGGCCATCGCGCAGGGCCTGGCGCACGCGCGCGGCATTCTGCCGGAACAGCGCGCAGCGTACCTGGGCGCCGCTGTCCTTGAGGGTGAAGTACATGTGCCCGGAGGCCGGGCGGGCGAGGTTGGATATCTCGCCTTCCACCCAGACACTGCGGAACACATCCTCGAGCAGCACGCGCGCGCGGCCGTTGAGCTGGCTGACGGTGAGGACCTCGCGGTCCAGGCCGAGTCGTTCGAAGGGGTCTTTGATCATGGCCGGCATCATAAAGGACATCACGCCTGGTTGTCTGTGCTGGCGCTTGAGCCGGACATTGTCGAGACGAACTGGCGCACCAGTTCCCCCGCGTCTCGTCGACACGCCAGGGCCACGGTGCTCGGGCAAGCCTCTTGCAACGGTATGAAACGCACCGAGGCCGGCGCGATGTCGCGCATGCAAGCTGGTAACAGCGCCACCCCGAATCCTGCCTGTATCAGCTGCAGTTGCGTGGTCTTGCGAGACACGACCTGGGCGGCGCGTGGAAAGAATCCTGCCTCCATGCACAACGAAGCGGACAGGTAGCTCAAGCCCCCTCGCTGTCGATGAGGGATGGAAATGAAACGCTCATCATGCAATTGCGCCAGTGCCACCTGGGGGGCATCGGCCAGTGGGTGGTCTGCCGCCACGGCCAGGAGCAATGGCTCGCTGAACAGGGCATGGATCTCCACCTCCTGGTGTTGGCGCAGCACCGGCAGACGCAACAGACCGAGCTCTAGCCGGCCTTCGGCGATGTCTTCCAGCTGGGCTTCGGAGGACTGCTGGGCAATCTCCAAGGACACGCCAGGATTGTTGTTCAGGTAGCTGCCCAGGCTCGCCAGCAGCCGGCCGGTCAAGGGGACGGTGCTGGAGTGATTGAGGCGCAGACTGCCGCGCAGACCCTGACCGATCTCCTGGGCCAGGCGCTCGGCTTGGTCCAGATCGGCCAGCAGGCGCTGCGCGCGATCGAGAAAGGCCAGGCCAGCCGAGGTCAGCCGAGGCTGGCGGGCAGTTCGCTCGAACAAAGGCGTACCGAGCTGATGTTCCAGCTCCTTGATCTGACGGCTTAGCGCAGACTGGGCGATGTACAGCCGCTCGGCAGCCGCGCTGAAGCTGCCGCTCTGGGCTATTTCAACGAAGTAGCGCAACTGGCGGATGGAAGTCATGTCATGCCTTTTCGAGATATCTCAGGGTGAAAAGGCATATTAGTCGGCATGGCTCGTGCCTGGCTAACCTGTCTCGGTGTTTTCAGGAGTCATGCCCATGCTTGCTCAATTGCCGTTTTCAGGTCTCGACTGGCTGCCCATCCTGCTGGGGGTAGGCGTGGCCTACATCGTGTTCGGTATCGCCGGTTTCGGTACGGCGTTGGTGGCGGGGCCGGTGCTGATCCACTTCATGCCATTGTCGCGGATCATTCCGTTGCTGGTGCTGCTGGACTTCGTCGCGGCCTTTGGCAACTGGTTGCCATCGCGCCAGTCGGTGGTGCGTGGCGAACTGCTGCGCTTGCTGCCGTGCATGGCGCTGGGCTGTACCTTGGGCGTGGTCTTTCTGCTACGCCTGAAATCGGACCTTCTGCTGTTGCTGATGGGCCTGTTCGTGACCGGGTATGCGTTGTATGGCCTGGCCGTAAAGGTGCGGCCGGCGCGACTCGCAGGCGCCTGGGCGGTGCCGATGGGCACGGCGGGTGGGCTGTTCGGCGCCTTGTTCGGCAGCGGTGGCTTTCTGTATGCGATCTACCTCAATGCCCGGCTGGATTCAACGGAACAGGCAAGGGCGACCCAGAGTGCGCTCATCAGTTGCAGTACTGTTGTGCGCCTGTCGTTGTTTGTTGCTGCCGGGGTATACGCCGATGCCAGCCTGTTGTTTGTCGCGGCCTGCCTGCTGCCGGTGATGGCTGCCGGGCTGTGGCTGGGGCGGCACCTGTCCTTGAGGCTGTCCCGCGAAGCCTTCGTGCGTGTGGTCACCTGGCTGGTGCTGGGCAGTGGCGTGGCGTTGATCGGTCGCTACCTGGGCGGCTGAGCGGTAGAATCTCGCTATTACCGCAGTCCGCAGGCCCGTTTCGTTCATGAACACCCAGAGCATCATCGTTCCCAAACTCTCCACCGTCCCGGTCCACGAAGCCCGTGCCCGGGCGATCCTGCGCTGGTTGGTGCGCGAGAAGATCGTCGAGGAGCAGCTCAGCACCTGTGGGCGCACCGGCAATCGCATGGGGTACGCCTTGGCCCAGGGCGCACGCAAGGTCGCGTTGCATCCGGAACGACTCCCCTTCGGCGAGCAGATCAACGGCCTGGAGGTGATGCTCAAGCGCTGCATCTATACACCGACCGAGGGCTTTCTCGAAGAAGCGGGTTGCCCTGAGTGTCGGCGCGAAATCGGCGAGCCGCTGTTCGAGAGCCTGGAGGAGTGGATGCCTGGGGTGAGCGACAACTTCACCTGCCCGCTGTGCGGCTTCGAGGACGATATCAACGGCTTTTTGTTCCTGCAGCCGTGCGCCTTTTCCAACCTGGGGTTCATCTTCAACAACTGGGGCGAGGCCGGGTTCACCCAGGCCTTTCTCGACAGCTTCGCCGACTGGTTGGACCAGCCGGTGGCGGTGGTGCAGGTCAACTGCCAGCCATAAGTGGCAAGCGACAGCAAAAGCGCAGACGTGGGTGGAGTGAATCTCGTCGCTTGCCGCTTGTAACTTGGAGCTTGAATTGCATTGAGCGGCGCGCCGTGGATGAGTATAATGGCGCGCTTCCATTTTTCCCGCCCGGGAGCCCCCGCGATGCTGCGTATCAGCCAAGAAGCCCTGACCTTCGACGATATTCTCCTTGTACCTGGCTATTCTGAGGTACTGCCCAATGAAGTCAGTCTCAAGACCCGTTTGACCCGCGGCATCGAGCTGAACATTCCCCTGGTTTCCGCCGCCATGGATACCGTGACCGAAGCGCGCCTGGCCATCGCCATGGCCCAGGAAGGCGGCATCGGCATCATCCACAAGAACATGACCATCGAGCAGCAAGCTGCCGAAGTGCGCAAGGTCAAGAAGTTCGAGGCTGGCGTGGTCAAGGACCCGATCACCATCGACGCCGACGCCACCGTGCGCGACCTGTTCGACCTGACCCGCCTGAACAACATCTCCGGTGTTCCAGTGCTGGAGAACGGCGACCTGGTCGGCATCGTCACCTCCCGTGACGTGCGCTTCGAAAGCCGCCTGGACGCCAAGGTTCGTGAAGTGATGACGCCCAAAGAGCGTCTGGTCACCGTGCGCGAAGGCGCCGACAAGAACGAAGTCCGCGAGCTGCTGCACAAGCACCGCCTGGAAAAAGTCCTGATCGTCGACGACAAGTTCAGCCTCAAGGGCATGATGACCGTCAAGGACATCGAAAAAGCCAAGGCCTACCCGCTGGCCAGCAAGGACGACCAAGGTCGTCTGCGCGTCGGCGCTGCGGTCGGCACCGGCAAGGATACCGGCGAGCGCGTTGCCGCCCTGGTTGCCGCCGGCGTTGACGTGGTGGTGGTCGACACCGCCCACGGCCACAGCAAGGGCGTGATCGATCGCGTTCGCTGGGTCAAAGAGACCTACCCGCAAGTGCAGGTGATCGGCGGCAATATCGCCACCGGCGCCGCTGCCAAAGCCCTGGCCGAAGCCGGCGCTGACGCGGTCAAGGTCGGTATTGGCCCGGGCTCGATCTGCACCACCCGTATCGTCGCCGGTGTCGGTGTGCCGCAGATCAGCGCCATCGCCAACGTCGCCGCCGCACTGGAAGGCACTGGCGTACCGCTGATCGCCGACGGTGGCATCCGCTTCTCCGGTGACCTGTCCAAGGCCATCGTCGCTGGCGCCTCCTGCGTCATGATGGGTTCGATGTTCGCCGGCACCGAAGAGGCGCCGGGTGAGGTCGAGCTGTTCCAGGGCCGTTCCTACAAGGCTTACCGCGGCATGGGCTCGCTGGGCGCCATGGCACAGGCCCAAGGCTCCTCGGACCGTTACTTCCAGGACTCCTCGGCTGGCGCCGAGAAGCTGGTTCCGGAAGGCATCGAAGGCCGTGTGCCGTACAAGGGCGCCCTGGCTGCGATCATCCACCAACTGATGGGTGGCCTGCGTTCTTCCATGGGCTACACCGGCAGCGCGACCATCGAAGAGATGCGCACCAAGCCTGAATTCGTGCGCATCACCGGTGCCGGCATGGCCGAGTCCCATGTGCATGACGTGCAGATCACCAAAGAAGCCCCTAACTACCGCGTAGGCTAAGGCTTCCAGCAATACCTGTTAGCGGGGCTGTCACGACAGCCCCGCGTCGTTTCCGATTTCCACTGACGAGATTGAGTCATGGCCCTCGACATTCACGCTCACCGCATCCTGATCCTCGATTTCGGTTCCCAGTACACCCAGTTGATCGCCCGCCGCGTGCGCGAGATCGGTGTCTACTGCGAACTGCACCCGTTCGACATGGACGATGAAGCGATCCGCGAATTCAACCCACGCGGCATCATCCTCGCTGGCGGCCCCGAGTCGGTCCACGAAGCCAACAGCCCGCGCGCACCGCAAGCGGTCTTCGACCTGAACGTGCCGATACTGGGCATCTGCTACGGCATGCAGACCATGGCCGAGCAGATGGGCGGCAAGGTCGAAGGTTCCGACCTGCGCGAGTTCGGTTACGCCCGTGTTGATGTGGTCGGTAAGAGCCGCCTGCTCGACGGTATCGAAGACCACGTTGATGACGACGGTGTACTGGGTCTGGACGTTTGGATGAGCCACGGCGACAAGGTCACCCAGATGCCGGGCAACTTCCACGTGCTGGCCAGCACCCCGAGCTGCCCGATCGCCGGCATGTTCGACGACGCGCGTGGCTACTACGGCGTGCAGTTCCACCCGGAAGTGACCCACACCAAGCAGGGCGGTCGCATCCTGTCCCGCTTCGTCCAGGACATCTGCGGCTGCGAGGCCCTGTGGACCCCGTCCAACATCGTTGAAGACGCCATCGCTCAGGTCCGTGAGCAAGTCGGCTCGGCCAACGTGCTGCTGGGCCTGTCCGGCGGTGTCGACTCCTCGGTGGTCGCCGCGCTGCTGCACCGCGCCATCGGCGACCAACTGACCTGCGTCTTCGTCGACAACGGCCTGCTGCGCTTGCACGAAGGCGACCAAGTGATGGCCATGTTCAAGGAGAACATGGGCGTCAAGGTGATCCGCGCCGATGCCGAGCAGCAGTTCCTCGACAACCTGGCCGGCGAAACCGACCCGGAGAAGAAGCGCAAGATCATCGGTCGCACCTTCATCGACGTGTTCGATGCCGAAGCCAGCAAGCTGGAGAACATCCAGTTCCTTGCCCAGGGCACCATCTACCCGGACGTGATCGAGTCGGCGGGCGCCAAGAGCGGCAAGGCCCATGTGATCAAGTCGCACCACAACGTTGGCGGCCTGCCGGAAGAAATGAACCTCAAGCTGGTCGAGCCACTGCGCGAGCTGTTCAAGGACGAAGTACGCAAGATCGGCCTGGAACTGGGCCTGCCGTACGACATGGTCTACCGTCACCCGTTCCCGGGCCCAGGCCTGGGCGTGCGTATCCTGGGTGAAGTGAAGAAGGAATACGCCGACCTGCTGCGTCGCGCTGACCATATCTTCATCGAAGAACTGCGCAAGGCCGACTGGTACCACAAGACCAGCCAGGCATTCGTGGTCTTCCAGCCGGTCAAGTCGGTCGGCGTCGTTGGCGATGGCCGTCGCTACGCCTGGGTCGTGGCCCTGCGCGCCGTCGAGACCGTGGACTTCATGACCGCTCGCTGGGCGCACCTGCCATACGAGCTGCTGGAAACCGTCAGCGGCCGTATCATCAACGAGATCGACGGCATCTCCCGCGTCACCTACGACGTGTCGAGCAAGCCGCCAGCCACCATCGAGTGGGAATGACCGGCTTGCCGGAGTAACCCGGCAACTGAAGCGCCAACAAAAAGCCCGCATATCTGCGGGCTTTTTGTTGGGCGCGCCGCAGCGGATGGCGGGTTCTCAGCAGGTGGTAAATAGTTGGATTTTTAAGAATCGACAGACTTCGCATGCTATGGCCTTCATTGCGAAGGACTGTCGAAATGACCGAGCGAAGCGTTTTCCAGGATTTATACGACGAAGTAACTGCCTCCAGGCAGGAAGCAAGTGGGCCTTTTTTATTGAAGGACTTCGTGAACCAGCAGGCATTGGACTATCCATCGCCGCGCAAATTCGCCCATGACGTGGCCAAGGCCTATGTATTGCAAGCGTTGGCGCTGGATATCGACCCTGATGATCTGTTCATCACGACCTTGTATATCGATGCCTGGGATGAGGGTGATCAACGCGCAAACATCGCATCGTCCATGACCTTGACCGATGCCCTGATGCGTAATTGGCAGCAACAGGGTGATGGCAGCCTCTTTAGTCATCTTGGGACATTGGAGGCGTTCAGGGTCGAGGGCTATCCCACGGTCATCAGCGAGGCGCCTCTGCCGTTGGATAACTGCTTTGCCTATGAGGCGATCTATCGCAAGACCACGCCTCAGCGCTTTTCCAGTGATACGCAAGTCCGCCTGGACCCGAAGCAGTTCAAACATTTCGCCTGGGAGGCCGATCTTCAAGCGAACTATCTGAGGCACTTGGAGAACTTCTGGCGTCTTCATGAGCGCGATTACAACTTGCTGATCAAGGCATCGGTGCTCAGGGCTGCCTTTGTTCAGCATGAAGAAGGTTCGCTGACGCTCAATGACAAGTACATGGTGCTCAGGGCCTTGGGGCTTGAGGTGTCCACCACTTGGGAAACACTGACTTACCAGGCGTTCGAACAAGCGGCGCTCGATCAGCATGTCGTTAGCATTCGCGAGCTCTTGGTTTATCGCTATACGGCGAGCGACATTATTGTCTTCAAGGATGAACAGTCCGGACGCCTGCTGGTTTACATCCCCGGCAATTCTTCGCCGCTGCAGGGTTTTGAGGATATGGCAGCGTTTTGCGACTGGTTCGCCCTGCAGTGCAGATTCACTCAGCGACGCACGGTTCTGGAAGGTCATTTCAAGGCCGAAGACGACCCGGACGGGATATTCGTGTCAGGCCTAAAGACAGCGCTGTTGGGGCTGGGGGCTTTTCCCTCTTGGCATGTGGGCAATTACTCCCGCTGGAATCCGCACGATGAAATTAGCCTCGGCCCCGCTCTACATCCTTGGCCGTTCACACATTTCAAAAACTCTCTGAAAAGCCGTCTGCAGTCCGATGCCGTGCGGCTGATTCGAAGCCGTGCCGCTTACAATCAAGGGGTCGCAGGCGAGGTACTGTCCACCGCATTGACTATCACCAGTATCGTTGCAATGGCGATCCCGGCACTTTGGCTGCCCGTGGCAACGATGTCCGCTGCGCTGATCGGCTTGGGAGCCGATGAGGTCGTCAACGGCACGGTCGAGGATCAGGCGCAAGGCAAGCGCCGCATCTTCTTTGGCATTCTCAACGCTGTGCCAGCCACCTTGGAGCTGGCCAAGGCTGCAGGCGCTGCGGCGCGGGTAGGCGATACGGTCACCCCAGGGGCTGCGGACGAGATAGGGCAGAAGGCAAATACGCTCACCCCCCAGGAAAAACTGGAAAATGCCACTACGGCAGAGCAGCAGGAGCAAGAGATTGCCCGTCAGCGAGAAGAGCGGGCCAATGAATCGGCCGATGAGCGAATGGCCCGTCGCGCGCATGAAGAGACGCAAAGGCAGGCGCGCGCCAACCTCCATGCTCAAACCTTTGACAGTGTGAAGGCGTTCGGTATCGAGCCCGACGGCCTTCGTTCATTGTCACCCCAACTGCGCGATGAACTGGCCAAGTTCGAATACAACGGGTCGCTGGGCGAGGGCGGCAAATGGGTGGTGGATGATTTCGGCGCTGTCTATCAGGAAACCGACGCAGCTTCCGGAGTCCTCACTCGCTACGCTCGGGTACATGCCAAGGTATACCGTGTCGAGCGCATCGAGCGCGCAGGGCAGTACAGAATCGTTTCTCCATACGAGGCCGATATCCAAGGCCCCTATATCAAACGGTTGAAGGGGTTTTATTCCGATATCGATGTCAAACCTGGCCTGCGCGGTGGTGAGAGTTTCATCGAGGTGACAGCGCAGGCTGAGCCGTTGCCGGAGCGTGTCAAACCGGGCATTACCCTGGTTCGTGCACATCCTCCCGTACAGATCGAAGTGCCCCTGGATGGTATCGAGGTGCGCCCGGCGTTCGAAGAAGAACAACAGATAGACACGTATTACGCGATGAACTCCGCCGAGGGCACGCGCGTCACTTTCGATGCCGATATCGGGGGATGGAAATCTTATGATGGAAAGGTCCACTGGCTGAACAATAAGGGTGTCTGGAAGCAAGGCAGTGTGAAGTCGTTTCTTGCGGCTCGGGCATCGCTTCGGTTCGGCGTGCGTTATGAGATCTACACGTTTCCTCGTATTCCGGGCGTCTCGCAGGAGGCCCGTGCGATCAACCGGGAAGTTCACCAGATTTGGCTTGGTGAGCGAGGGCCCAGGGGAGAATTGATTGAAACGATGAAGACGAACATTCGTGCCAATCCTGGCTTGAAGTTCACGCTGCATCTGGACGTCGATAATGCCGCGTTCACGGGTGAACTGGATCGGTTGAAACAGGCGTTCGCCGAGTTCCCCAACATGGTGGTTTCAGAGCTGAGGGACGAGCCGTTTTTCTTCAAGTTTCTTACCGATAATGAAACCGTGGTGCCTTATCGTTACTTTCGCAGTGGCACCGGACAAAATCTGGCGGCCGCTTCGGATATCTTGAGGTATCGCCTGATTCACGAATACGGCGGTCTTTACATGGATTGTGATGACGTCATGGTCGGGGCGTTCGAAGACGCTGAACTCAATGCGGGGCCGGATGATGTATTGACCGGTGGGGCAGTCTCGTCACCAAGAATGGGCTTTTACGGCCCAGGTAACAGCCATTTTGCGAGTCACGCCGGTAATCCGGTCCTGCAGGAGATCCAGCAGGCGGCCTATCGTCGTTGGATCAATGAGATCGACGCACTGCGGGAGCTGGAAAGTTCCCGCGGGCTAAACGCTGACGGGACCAATCCCTATATGCGCAAGATCTTTGCAATCAGTGGTCCTCAGATGTTCCTCGACACACTTAAGCGCGTACGTCCAGATTACGCGGACCTGCTTGACGATGTGTTGAAGCCCAAGGCGGGGATGCGTTCTCTGGCGTATCTCGAATTTCGAGATGCTGCCGTTGATTTCTATGCCCCCTTTGGGCGGCGGTTGAAAATCCGGGCAGGAGCGGAGAATTCCTGGAGTGCGACGGTGGGACAGGCGGGCAATTGATAGCGAGGCGCGTAGAGGGTTATGGGGAGTCAGGCCTTCTGCGCGCTCCCGCTGCGACAAGGTGATCCAGTCGCCCGCTCAATACTTCACTTAATCTTTCGCAAATGCAGGTGTATCGTATTCGCCCTTCATTGCCAGCACTGCTGGCAGACTGATTGCGCAGAAACGAGGTACCCGCACCGATGTCCTTTACCCGTCGACAAATGCTCAAGGGCCTGACCGGCCTTGCCGTGGTTGGCTTGGGCGCCGGAGGCGCGGCGCGTTACTGGTTGGGCAAAGTCGAGGACGAGAACGCCGGGCACGATTATGAACTGATCGCTGCTCCGCTGGACGTGGAGCTGGTGCCGGGGTTCAAAACCCAGGCCTGGGCCTTTGGCCCCTCGGCGCCAGGTACTGAACTGCGTGTCCGTCAGGGCACCTGGTTGCGGGTGCGCTTCATCAATCACCTGCCCGTGGAAACGACCATCCATTGGCATGGCATCCGTCTGCCGTTGGAAATGGACGGGGTGCCCTACGTTTCGCAATTGCCAGTCAAGCCGGGCGAGTTCTTCGACTACAAGTTCCGTGTGCCCGATGCTGGCAGCTACTGGTACCACCCCCACGTCAGCAGTTCCGAAGAGCTGGGGCGTGGCCTGGTCGGTCCGTTGATCGTCGAGGAGCGCGAGCCTACCGGTTTCCTGCATGAGCGGACCTTGAGCCTGAAGAACTGGCACGTGGACGAACAGGGGGGCTGGCTGCCGTTCAGTATCCCTCGCGAAGCCGCGCGCAACGGTACGGCTGGGCGCCTGATCACCATCAACGGCCAGGCGGACGCGGTCACCGAGCTGCCGGCAGGCCAGGTGGTGCGGGTGCGTCTGTTGAACTTGGACAACACCTGGACCTACCGCATCAACCTCAAGGGCAACTGCGAGGCGCGGGTGTACGCGCTCGATGGCAATCCCGTCACTCCGCGTGTATTGGAAGAGGATTACTGGCTCGGCCCAGGCATGCGCATTTGCCTGGCGATCCGCATCCCCGAGGCAGGCGAGGAGATTTCTCTGCGTGACGGCTTCGTGCGCTTGGGGACCCTGCGTTCGGTGGCCAGCGACCAGGCGCCGGGGGATTGGCCCAAGGCGCTACCGGCCAACCCGATCGCCGAGCCGGACTTGGAGAATGCGCAAAAGCTCAACTTCAATTTCGAATGGGCCGGCAAGGTGTCGGTGGATACCGACAACGGTCGTCCACCGAGCTTGTGGCAGATCAACGGTCAGGCCTGGGACATCACCGACAAGACCTGCGCCGATCGCCCGATCGCCACGCTAAAGAAGGGCAAGAGTTACATCTTCGAATTGAAAAACATGACCCAGTACCAGCATCCCATTCATTTGCATGGCATGAGTTTCAAGGTAATTGCGTCCAATCGCCGCAAGATCGTCGAACCTTGGTTCACCGATACCTATTTGCTGGGCAAGAACGAGCGCGCCCAGGTAGCGCTGGTGGCTGATAACCCTGGTACCTGGATGTTCCATTGCCATGTGATTGACCACATGGAAACCGGCCTTATGGCCGCGATAGCGGTGGTCTGATGCGTCCGCAGATCATCGATCGCAGCCGCGATCAGGAATTCATGCAATTAGCCTTGGAACTCGCCGCACAGGGGGCGGCCATGGGCGAGGTGCCGGTTGGCGCGGTGCTGGTGCAGCATGGCCAGGTCATCGGACAGGGCTTCAACCGTCCTATCACCGACAGCGATCCCAGTGCGCACGCCGAGATGGTAGCTATCCGTGCGGCCGCGCAGGCCGCCAGCAACTACCGACTGCCCGGCAGTACGCTGTACGTGACACTGGAGCCGTGCAGCATGTGCGCCGGGCTGATCGTGCATTCGCGCATTGCGCGGGTGGTTTATGGCGCGTTGGAGCCCAAGGCCGGGATCGTGCAGAGCCAGGGGCAGTTCTTCACCCAGGGCTTTTTGAATCATCGGGTGATGTTCGAGGGAGGGGTATTGGCCGAGGCGTGCGGGCAGATTCTGAGCGATTTCTTCAAGGCACGGCGGGCCAAGTGCTAGCAACGCCTGTGCGTCACATCGGCGAGGGCTGTTCGGCCGGCTTGTCCTTGTTGACCCCTGGCACGTGCAGGTTGCCTTCGGCCACCTGCCCCTCGAGCTGCGGCTGGGTCACCCAGGTAAGGATGTCGTAGTAACGGCGGATGTTGGCCACGAAGTGCACCGGTTCGCCACCGCGGGCATAGCCGTAGCGGGTCTTGCGGTACCACTGCTTCTGCGACAGGCGCGGCAGCATTTTCTTCACGTCCAGCCACTTGTTCGGATTCAGGCCTTCTCGTTTGGCTAGCATGCGTGCGTCTTCCAGGTGGCCGCTGCCGACGTTGTAGGCGGCCAGGGCGAACCAGGTGCGATCCGGTTCCTTGATGCTCTCGTCGAGCTGGTCCTTGACGAGCATGAAATATTTGGCGCCGCCCTGGATGCTCTGTTTCGGGTCCAGGCGATTGGACACGCCCATGGCCTGGGCGGTGCGTTGGGTCAGCATCATCAAGCCGCGCACGCCGGTCTTGGAGGTAACCTCCGGCTGCCACATCGATTCCTGGTAACCGATCGCCGCCAGCAGGCGCCAGTCCACCTGCTCGGCCTTGGCGGTGGTGCGAAAATGCTTCTCGTACTTGGGCAAGCGCTGCTGCAAGTGTTGAGCGAAGGTGTAGGCCCCGACATAGCCGAGCACGTCGACATGGCCGTAGTAGCGATCCTTCAGGCGCTGAAGGGTGCCGTTCTTCTGCGACTTGTCGAGAAAATCGTTGACCTCGTTGAGCAGGCTGTTGTCTTCGCCGGCGGCAACCGCCCAGCGTTGATCGCGGGAATCCCCCAGGTCGAAGGCCACTCGGACGTTGGGGAAGTAGACTTGGTTCATGGCCAGTTCGTTGGAATCCACCAAGGTCAGGTCGATCTGGCCTTCATCGACCATGCGCAGTAGATCAACGACCTCGACCGCGTCGGACTCTTCGTATACCAGGGCAGGATTCTGCTTTTTCAGTTCGGCCAGTTGATCGGCGTGGCTGCTGCCCTTGAGCACCATGATCTTCTTGCCGATGAGCCCCTTGACGTTGGTGGGGCGTGAGCGGCCGTTGCGGTAGATGACCTGCGGGGTCACCTCAAGGTAAGGGTGGGAGAACCTTGCCTGGGCCGTGCGTTTTTCGCTGCTGACCAGTCCGGCGGCGGCCAGCACCGGGCCGGAGGGCTTGCCCAGCTGGTCGAACAGTTCATCGAGGCTGTCGGCGGTCTCGATCTCGAGTTTCACGCCCAGTTCGTCGGCAAAACGCTTGACCAGTTCGTACTCGAAACCGGTTTCACCGTTGCGGTCCTGGAAATAGGTGGCGGGGCTGTTGCGAGTTATCACGCGCAGCACGCCGTCCTCCTTGACGCGCTCGAGGGTGCTGGGTTTTTCAACACAGGCACCGAGCAGCAGGAAGAGTCCGGTTGCGAAGAGCCATCTGGCGCAGCGCTGGCGCAAAGCAGTGAGGGCGAACATAGGTTGCAGTATACGCAAAGGACCGGTCCCGCCATATCTCGACAATGGTTGGCAGGTCTGCTAGCTGATTCAGGCGGCAAGCGATAAGCGAAAAGCGGACCGTGGCGGCCTGCATTTTCTTTGCGCTTGAGGCTTGCCGCTTGAAGCGATATTTCTGACCCCGAAGTCCGGTTCCGCCGCCCGGCAGCATTGGCTTAGAGCGGGTGCCGAAAGTCTGCGAATTAGGCTAGAATGCACGGCCTCTAAGCACACCCCTTCCTGAGGCTGTCCCGACGATGTTGATCCTGCGCGGCGCTCCTGCCCTTTCTGCCTTCCGCCACGGTAAGTTACTCGAGCAACTGAGCCAGAAAGTCCCCGCTGTTACTGGTTTGTATGCCGAATTCGCCCACTTCGCCGATGTCGATGGCGAGCTGACCGCCGACCAGCAGCAGGTGCTGGGGCGTCTGCTCAAGTACGGTCCGAGCGTTCCGGTCCAGGAGCCGGCCGGTCGCCTGTTCCTGGTGGTCCCGCGCTTGGGCACCATCTCGCCCTGGGCCAGCAAGGCCAGTGACATCGCCCATAACTGCGGCCTGCAGAGCATCCAGCGTCTGGAGCGCGGTATCGCCTACTACGTCGCCGGGGAGCTGTCCGATGCCGACGTCGCGCTGATCGCCGCCGAGCTGCACGACCGCATGACCCAGCGCGTGCTGGCCCGTCTGGAGGACGCAGCGGACCTGTTCAGCCATGCCCAGCCCAAGCCGATGACCTCCGTGGACATTCTCGGCGGTGGCCGTGCCGCACTGGCCCAGGCCAACGTCGACCTGGGCCTGGCCCTGGCCGAAGACGAGATCGACTACCTGGTCAATGCCTTCCAGGGCCTCAAGCGCAACCCGAACGACATCGAGCTGATGATGTTCGCCCAGGCCAACTCCGAACACTGCCGCCACAAGATCTTCAACGCCAGTTGGGACATCGACGGCCAGGCTCAGGAAAAGAGCCTGTTCGGCATGATCAAGAACACCTACCAGATGCACAGCGAAGGCGTGCTGTCCGCGTACAAGGACAACGCCTCGGTCATCGTCGGCCACGTGGCGGGCCGCTTCTTCCCGAATCCTGAAACCCGCCAGTACGGCGCGGTCCAGGAGCCGGTGCATATCCTGATGAAGGTCGAGACCCATAACCACCCGACCGCCATCGCCCCGTTCTCCGGCGCCTCCACCGGCTCCGGCGGCGAGATCCGCGACGAAGGCGCCACCGGTCGTGGGGCCAAGCCCAAGGCCGGCCTGACCGGCTTCACCGTTTCCAACCTGCGCATCCCTGGCTTCGAACAGCCGTGGGAGCAGGCCTATGGCAAGCCGGGCCGTATCGTCGACGCTCTCGACATCATGGTCGAAGGCCCCCTGGGCGGCGCCGCATTCAACAACGAGTTCGGCCGTCCGGCCCTGACCGGCTACTTCCGTACCTTCGAGCAGGCCATCGATACCCCGCGTGGTGAAGAAGTGCGCGGCTACCACAAGCCGATCATGCTCGCCGGCGGTATGGGCAACATCCGTGAAG
This sequence comes from Pseudomonas sp. HTZ2, assembly GCF_033173945.1. Taxonomy (NCBI): domain Bacteria; kingdom Pseudomonadati; phylum Pseudomonadota; class Gammaproteobacteria; order Pseudomonadales; family Pseudomonadaceae; genus Pseudomonas; species Pseudomonas sp. HTZ2. The sequence goes on from NZ_CP137332.1 coordinate 850,518, forward strand.
ACCACGTGCAGAAGGGCGAAATCACTGTCGGCGCCAAGCTGATCGTGCTCGGCGGCCCGGCCATGCTGATCGGCCTGGGTGGCGGCGCGGCTTCGTCGGTTGCCACCGGCGCCAGCTCCGCCGACCTGGACTTCGCCTCGGTACAGCGCGAAAACCCGGAAATGGAACGCCGTTGCCAGGAGGTCATCGACCGCTGCTGGCAACTGGGCGACAAGAACCCGATCGCCTTCATCCATGACGTCGGCGCCGGTGGTATTTCCAACGCCTTCCCTGAACTGGTCAACGACGGTGGTCGCGGTGGGCGTTTCGAACTGCGCAACGTGCCCAACGACGAGCCGGGCATGGCCCCGCACGAGATCTGGAGCAACGAGTCCCAGGAACGTTACGTGCTTGCGGTCAGCGCCGAGGACTTCGAGCGCTTCAAGGCCATCTGCGAGCGCGAGCGCTGCCCGTTCGCCGTGGTCGGCGAAGCCACCGAGGAGAAACACCTCACCGTCACCGACAGCCATTTCGACAACACCCCGGTGGACATGCCGCTGGATGTGCTGCTCGGCAAGCCGCCGCGCATGCACCGCTCGGTCACCCGTGAAGCCGAGCTGGGCGATGACTTCGACCCGAGCACGCTGGACCTGGACAACGCCGTCGAGCGCGTCCTGCACCACCCGGCCGTTGCCAGCAAGAGCTTCCTGATCACCATCGGCGACCGCACCATCACCGGCCTGGTCGCCCGCGATCAGATGGTCGGCCCGTGGCAGGTCCCGGTGGCCGACTGCGCCGTCACCGCCACCAGCTTCGACGTCTACACCGGCGAAGCCATGGCCATGGGCGAGCGCACCCCGCTGGCCCTGCTCGATGCCCCAGCCTCTGGCCGTATGGCCATCGGCGAAGTACTGACCAACCTGGCCGGTGCCCGTATCGAGAAACTCTCCGACATCAAACTGTCGGCCAACTGGATGTCCGCGGCTGGGCACCCGGGTGAAGACGCCCGCCTGTACGACACCGTCAAGGCCGTCGGCATGGAGCTGTGCCCTGAGCTGGGCCTGACCATTCCGGTGGGCAAGGACTCCATGTCGATGAAGACCAAATGGAGCGAGGACGGCGTCGAGAAGAGCGTCACCGCACCGATGTCGCTGATCGTCAGCGGCTTCGCACCGGTGGTCGACATCCGTGACACCCTGACGCCGCAACTGCGCATGGACAAGGGCGAGACCGACCTGATCCTGATCGACCTGGGCCGCGGCAAGAACCGCATGGGCGCCTCGATCCTGGCCCAGACCTTCGGCAAGCTCGGCGCCCAGGCACCGGATGTCGACGACCCAGAGGATCTCAAGGCCTTCTTCGCAGTGGTTCAGGGCCTGAACGCCGACGGCCACCTGCTGGCCTACCACGACCGTTCCGACGGCGGCCTGCTGACCACCGTGCTGGAGATGGCCTTCGCTGGCCACTGCGGTCTGGACCTGCAACTCGATCCGCTGACCGACAGCAAAGGCGACGTACCGGCCATTCTCTTCAACGAAGAGCTGGGCGCGGTCATCCAGGTTCGCCAGGACGCCACCCCGGACGTGCTGGCACAGTTCAGCGCCGCTGGCCTGGGCGACTGCGTCGCGGTGATCGGTAAGCCGGTCAACAACGGCGAAGTGTCCATCAGCCTCAATGGCGAAGTGCTGTTCGACGACCAGCGTCGTCTGCTGCAGCGCCAGTGGGCCGAGACCAGCTACCAGATCCAGCGCCTGCGTGACAACGCCGATTGCGCTGACCAGGAATACGACGTCCTGCTGGAAGAAGAAAACCCAGGCCTGTCGGTCAAGCTGGGCTTCGACGTCAACGACGACATCGCAGCGCCGTACATCAAGAAGGGCGTGCGCCCGCAAGTGGCCATCCTGCGCGAGCAGGGCGTCAACGGCCAGGTCGAGATGGCTGCCGCCTTCGACCGCGCAGGCTTTGCCGCCATCGATGTGCACATGAGCGACATTCTCGCCGGTCGTGTCGACTTCGCCGAGTTCAAGGGCCTGGTGGCCTGCGGTGGCTTCTCCTACGGTGACGTGTTGGGCGCCGGTGAAGGCTGGGCCAAGTCGGCGCTGTTCAACAGCCGTGCCCGTGAAGCCTTCCAGGCGTTCTTCGAGCGTAACGACAGCTTCGCCCTGGGCGTGTGCAATGGTTGCCAGATGATGTCCAACCTGCACGAACTCATCCCGGGCACCGAGTACTGGCCGCACTTCGTGCGCAACCGTTCGGAGCAGTTCGAGGCGCGGGTGGCGATGGTCGAGGTGCAGAAGTCCAACTCGATCTTCCTGCAGGGCATGGCCGGTTCGCACATGCCGATCGCCATCGCCCACGGTGAAGGCCATGCCGAGTTCGCCAGCGAGGAAGCCCTGTTGGAAGCGGACCTGTCCGGTTGCGTGGCCATGCGCTTTGTCGACAACCACGGCAAGGTCACCGAGGCCTACCCGGCCAACCCGAACGGCTCGCCGCGCGGCATCACCGGCCTCACCAGCCGCGACGGTCGCGTGACCATCATGATGCCGCACCCTGAGCGTGTATTCCGTGCCGTGCAGAACTCCTGGCGTCCGGACGAGTGGCAGGAAGACGGCGCCTGGATGCGCATGTTCCGCAATGCGCGCGTCTGGGTGAACTAAACGTGTACAAGCTCGCTTTCTTCGTGCCGCCGAGCCATGTGGAAGTGGTCAAGGCCGCTGTGTTCGCCGCAGGCGGCGGACGCATCGGCGACTATGACCACTGTGCCTGGCAGACGCAGGGCCTGGGCCAGTTCCGCCCGTTGGACGGCAGCCAGCCGTACCTCGGGCAGACCGGTCAGGTCGAGCAGGTGGAGGAGTGGAAGGTCGAGCTGGTGGTGGCGGATGAGTTGATCGCCCAAGTCGTCGCCGCGCTCAAGGCGAGCCACCCGTACGAGACGCCAGCCTACGAGGTCTGGCGGCTCGCCGAGTTCTGAACCCGTTCGTGTGATATCCCAGGGGCCGCTATGCAGCCCATCGCAGCGCGCTCGACGCTTGCGATGGGACGCGTAGCGGCCCTTTCTACAGGCATCAGCCGATGCCGATCTCTCCTCCATCCTTGCGTTGAATCACCACGGTCGACGACCGAGGCCGCACGCGGCTGCCCGTGGGGGTGGCGTCGGTAGCGATGTCACTGCGGGGCCAGTTGGCCGGATGCTGGATGTTGACGAACAACGTCTTGTTGTCGGGAGTGAAGGTGATGCCAGTCACTTCGCAGCCGTTCGGCCCGACGAAGAAGCGGCGCAAGTCTGCCTGGTTGCGGGCATCGATCGGCACTTGCCTGCCGTTTGCGTCCACCAGATCGGTGGGGATCACCGCGAGCAACTGGTCATTGGTATAGCGGGTCACGCTCGATTCGCTGTTGTCGGTCTCGAACCACAGCACACCGCGGCTATCGAAACTCATTCCATCGGGGCTGGCGAACTGGTTCAGTTCGGTCAGGCCCGAACGATTGATGTCGGCACCGCCATCGGCATTGGCGCCAAAGACGAAGATATCCCAGGTGAAGCTGCGCTGATCGTCGCTGTCGTGCCAACGGATGATGTGGCCGTGGCGGTTCGGGCCGCGTGGGTTGGCCGCATCGACCGTGGCCGGTGTGCGTTCGCTGTTGTTGGTCAGGGTGACATAGACGTCACCATTGAGGGGATTGACCGCCGTCCACTCCGGGCGGTCCATGGGCGTTGCGCCCACGGCATCGCCAGCACCCCGGGTATTGAGAATGATCCCGGCCAGGTCGCCGTACAGCGCACCCAAGGTGCTGCCGCCGGTGGTGGCTGTGCCGGGGGCGAGCAACAGCCAGTGGCCGGTGCCGTCAGCATCGAAGCGCGCCACGTAGAGCTTGCCGTGGTCCAGGTACTTGGCGCCGGTGGCCAGTCGATCGCTCGGGTTGGCGTCGGCAGGGTCCCAGACAGCGTCAGAGACGAACTTGTACAGGTATTCATTGTTGGAGTCGTCGCCCATGTACCAGACCAGCGGCTTGCCGGCTACCGCCAGGCCAGGACAGCAGCCCTCGTGGCGGAACCGGCCCAGCGCGGTGCGTTTTACGGCGCGCGTGCGGGCGTCGTACGGGTCGATCTCGACGATGTAGCCGTAAGTGCTGGCTTCGTTGCGGTAGTCCTCGGTGGCACTGGCGCCGCGAGGGGTGATGTCGAAGCGGGCGAACTCGTCGTTGGCTTCGCTGCGGTCACCTGCGGCGCTCTCCCAGCCGTACTGGCCGCTCGAGGTGGCCACGCCGATGCGCACTTGGTCGGCAGGGCGGGTGCCCTTGTTGACGAAGATGCCGGGCCAGTTCTCCTCGCACGTGAGGTAAGTGCCCCAGGGTGTATAGCCGTTACCGCAGTTGTTGTTGGTGCCACGGCACTGGGTGCCGGTGGGCGAGAATCGGGTCTTGACGTGCTCGCTGCCGCGCAGAGGGCCGGCGATCTCCATCAGCGAGGCGGTGGTGAAGCGGCGGTTGAGCGGGTCATTGTCGACCACCTGCCAGCGCCCGTTGAGTTTGCGCAGGCGAACCACGCCGGCGCCGTGGGCGTTGATTTCCTTGCGCACTTCTTCGGCCGGGCGCTTGCCATTGGCAGAGGTGGTCGGGCCGTTCGGGTGCAGCGCGGCAGGGTCGATGTATTCGAAGTTGATTGCCAGCAGGCCATCGTCGGAACTGCCACCGATGGGAAAGAAGTGCATGCCGTCGTGGTGCATGCCCATGGCGTTGGCCTGATCTGTGGATGTGTTACTGCCGTCGGCTTTCCAGGGGCTGGCCTTGCTGTTCAACGGTGTGCCCCAGGGCGCCAGTACATAGGCGCTGTAGCCGGCGGCCACGGCGCAGCCATCGGTACGCGAGCCGGGGATCGACTGGAACCCTAGTCTGGGCCTGGGAGTGGCGGGACGGGCCGGAGCGGGCGTGCCTTGGTTGGCGCCACTGCCCAGGCAGCCGGTCAGGCCTGCCCCTGCGATCAGCGCGATGGCCGCCCCCAAGCTGCCGCGCATGACGCTGCGCCGGCTCAGGTAGGCATCCATGACACTGGCCATGGGCAGGTTCCCGCTGGAGTTGCGATCAAGGTTATCGCCGCTTTCTCGACTCATCAGGGTGTCCTTGCGTTGCTGAGTGGAAGGAAGACCGCGACTTTGAACGCAAAGTATGACGATTTTTTGGCAAAACCATGAAAGGGTCGCCGAAACCCGTTCGTCACGGCCAGGATTGGTTTTCAAGATGTGTGATGGATGGCCTTGCCCTCGAAAACGAGCAGGCATGCCTGCTCGTGCCACGGTTGGCCTAGCGGCGCTTCTGCTCGATGTGCGAGGCCCATTGCTCCGTGCGGTTGTGTCCACTGGTGCGTACCAGGCCCAGATCCAGTGGGTTGTCGCCCTCGGCCGCGCCTTTGTCCTTGGCCAGCTCGGCGATGGCTGTCCCCAGGTCGACCGGCGAGTTGGACGCGTCGATCGAGACATCTCGACGGTAGTCGGTGCCCGAGAGGGTTTGGCGGGTGACGGAGGCTGCATCTAGCTCGACAGAGCCGTTTGCCGACAGCAAGCGCGCACCCACCAGCTTCGCATCGCCACCGACCTTGAGGGCGATGCCGTCGGTGCCCTTGAAGGTGGCTTGATGGGCCACGGTGTCGCGCTGTTGATGGGACAGGTCCAGCTTGAAGGTAGGGGACAAGCCGGGCTCGGCCTGGCTCAGGGCGGAGCTGGTCTTATTGCCGACTTTGCCTGATGCCGGGCCCGCCAGGGCTTTGGCCGCGTTGGTATAGCTTTGTGGGTTCTTCTCTTGGCTCAAGCGCGCATCTACCCCGACGGTCAGGGTATCGATGCGGTCCTTGCGACTGGCCAGCAACAGGTCGCCGCCAACCGAACCCTGGATACGTCCGGCTCCCAGGCTGGTACCTTCGAAGCGGGCATCGCCCTGGGTGTACAGGTTGATGTGGTCTGCGCGTAGGGTGTTGGCATTCCAGGTCTGGTTGTCGCGTTTATCGAGGTCGAGCTTGATCCGGCCATACAGGCCGCGGCTGTCGAGTTCGCCTCGGCTGAGGGTCAGGCCGGCGCCGCCGGTGATGTCCAGGTTACTGCGCTTGTCCTGGTTGCCTGAAGCCTCTAGCAGCAGGCCGCCATTGGGCGTCTGCAGATCGAGCCGCGTGGCCGAGACGTGCAGACCTTGCGCGTGCAGGGCGACGTCCTCGCGGGCGCGGCTGCTCATATGCACTTCTGCGCGGGTGGATGACCACGCGTGTACCACTTTGGATCTCGCCCGGTAGCAGGTCGGCGTTCAAGTCGTAGGCCCGCAGGCGATTGAGCTGGTCCAGGCCTTGCTCGAGTGCGGGCAGGTACAAGGGGTGACCGAGCAGGTCGGGAAAGGCGCCTCGCAAGGAAAGCGGCAGGTCGGCACCGGCCAGTTCGATGGATTCGACGAAGCCTTCGACGATGACGATAGCCAGTGGCTTGCCGGCCTGGGGCCGATGCGCCAGGTAAGGGCGGCTGGCCGGATAACCTGCCTGGACGTAGCTGTCGGTGATGGCCCTGAGCAGCGTGTTGACGTCGTCGACGCTCAGGCAAGGGCGCCACAGGGGACGCAGGACCGCTTCCAGCTGCTGATTCGATAGCACTCGGTTCCCGCTCAGGCGTAACCCGGCGGTGGGCCAGCAGTGTGAATCTGCGCGAGTAGGTGGGGCAGGGTCGACCCGTACCGGGCCTGGCTGACGACGGCGTTGCCATCGCTCGAGGCGCTGCCGGCGTTCTTGAAGCTGCAGGGTGCGTTGTTGCTCGCGTAGTTGCGAGGTGGCGGGATCGTTGGCCCACGCAGTTGGGTGGACCATCAAGGCAAGGGCCAGGCTGGCCAGTATTGGCCTGGCGAAGCGACGCAAGGAAGTCGACATGGAGAAGCCCCGCAATGGCTGCACGTATGTGCTTTTTTGCGGGGATTCTAAGAATCCGACTTACCGTTTGGATGCGGTCCCGTACCCATCTGGGCGTCAGGTGGGGGTGGGTTTAATGTGTGTAATTTCCTACAAAGTTAATCGAATTGTAGGAATCAGGGACGGATCTCGATCAAGGTCCCGTCCTTGACCATGTCCCAGACCTCGCGCATGTCATTGTTGCGCATGGCGATGCAGCCTTCGGTCCAGTCCAGGGTATGGAAGTACCACTCCGGGTAGTCCTCGTTGATCGGCGTGCCATGGATCATGATCATGCCGCCTGGGCTCACGCCCTCGCGGCGGGCGCGGGCGGCATCGCTGATGTTCGGGTAGGAAATGTGCATGGCCAGGTTGAAGCGGTCACTGACCTTGCGCCAGTCAAGCCAGTACAGGCCTTCGGGCGTCTTGCTGTCGCCTTCGCGCTCTTTGGTGCCTTTGGGTTGCTTGCCCAGGGAGATGCGGTAGGTCTTGAGTGGCTCGCCACGGCTGATCAGTTGCAGGCGGCGCTCGGACTTGATCACCAGGACCTTGTCGATCAGCGGTTGGTTGGCGACCGCAGACGGTTCGACAGGCTTGCGAATGATGGTCTCGGTGAAGGCGGCCTGGGACACCGATGCAACGGAAAGGCAGAAAAGGGCAAGCAACCAACGCATGAAACCGTATCCCTGAGAGCTAAGTGGTGGACGACGAGACGTTCATCGGCGGCAGGTACTCATGGCCTACGGGGTAGTGCTGCCCGATGCGGTCGCGATAATAGCATTCTAGTGTCCGTACGACGGTGCGGAAAGCCAACTCGTTCCAGGGAATTTCATGTTCCTCGAACAAGCGCACCTCCAGGCTCTCGACGCCAACGGCAAAATCCAGGTCAGCCAGCTCGGCGCGGAAGAATACATGTACCTGGTCGATGTGAGGCAGGTCGAACAACTGGTACAGGCTCATCTGCCCGACCCGGGCGCAGGCCTCCTCGACGGTTTCGCGTCGGGCGGCTGCATCGAGGGTTTCACCGTTCTCCATGAACCCGGCGGGCAGCGTCCAGAACCCCCGGCGCGGTTCGATCGCCCGTCGACAAAGGAGCACTTGGCTGCCCCAGGTGGGGAGCACGCCAGCAACGATGTTGGGGTTCTGGTAATGAATGGTATGGCAATGCTCGCAGACATACCGCAGGCGGCTGTCGCCCTCGGGGATCCGCTGAATGACCGCCTGGCCGCACGCGCTGCAGAATTTCATGCTGTTCTTCCCTTTATCTGCAGCTATCTTGGCGTGCCGGCCCTGCGCTGCGCAAGCGGCCTGCTGGCGGGGCTTGGGTGCTTCACGGCTTTGGTGCATCATGCAGGGCAGGCCTTGGAATCGAGAGAGTGCAATGCTGGACGAGCTTCTTCGCCGAATGAGCAATCACACCCCCACGTCACTGGAAACCGACCGGCGTTTCCCCGAGGCGGCGGTGCTCTTGCCCATCACGCGTAGCGAAGAGCCCGAGCTGGTGCTGACCCTGCGGGCCAAAGGGCTTTCCACCCATGGAGGCGAGGTGGCCTTCCCCGGTGGTAGACGCGACCCGGAGGATCCGGACCTGGTGTTCACCGCCCTGCGCGAGGCCGAGGAGGAAATCGGTCTGCCGCCGGGACTGGTGGAAGTCATCGGTCCGCTGAGCCCGGTGATCTCCCTGCATGGCCTTAAAGTGACGCCATTCGTCGGGATCATCCCCGATTATGTCGAATACCGTGCCAACGACGCGGAGATCGCCGCCGTGTTCACGGTTCCGCTGGCGTTTTTCCGCCAGGACCCGCGCGACCATACCCACCGTATCGACTACCAAGGGCGCAGTTGGTACGTGCCGGCCTACCGCTACGGCGAGTACAAGATCTGGGGGTTGTCGGCGATCATGATCGTCGAACTGGTCAATGTGCTGTTCGACGCTGGCATCAGCCTGCACCAGCCCCCTGAGCGCTATACCCAGATCTGAGCGGGGCCCAACCCGCCATCTGCCTTCAACCGTGAGGAGCAAGACATGAAATACCGCCTGGGCGACCTGCGGGTCGAGACCCATCCCACCAGTTGGGCCGCCCCCAATGCCACCCTGATCGGCAAGGTGCGCCTGCAGGCCGGGGCCAGTGTCTGGTTCGGCGCGGTGCTGCGCGGCGACAACGAACTGATCGACATCGGCGAAGGCAGCAACGTCCAGGATGGCACGGTGATGCACACCGACATGGGCTCGCCGCTGACCCTCGGCAAGGGCGTGACCGTCGGCCATAACGCGATGCTCCATGGCTGCACGGTGGGCGATCACAGCCTGATCGGTATCAATGCCGTGATTCTCAACGGCGCGCGCATCGGCAAGCATTGCATCATCGGCGCCAACGCACTGATTCCTGAGGGCAAGGAAATTCCGGACGGCTCGCTGGTCATGGGTTCGCCAGGCAAGGTGGTGCGCGAGTTGACCGAGGCGCAGAAGCGCATGCTCGAAGCCAGCGCCGCACATTATGTCCATAATGCCGAGCGCTACGCGCGCGAGCTGGCCCCCCAGGATGACTGACATGCAGAACGCCGAACGCCCGGTCGCCTCGCCGTGCGTCAATGTCTGTGCGCTGGACGAGCAGGACATCTGCGTCGGTTGCCAGCGCACGGTGAGCGAGATCACCCGCTGGTCGCGCATGAGCAACGACGAGCGCCGTCAGGTGCTGGTGCTGTGCCACGAGCGGGCGGTGGCGTCAGGCTTGATCATCGGGTCGGGGCTGTAGTTGACTCCAAAATCAAGTATTCTGTGCCGCTTGCCCAACGTGTGATCCCATGTTCTATCTCATTGCCTATATCAGTAGCGTAGTGCTGATCAACTACGCCTTTTCCAGTGCTCCGCACCTGGATGTGATCTGGTCCGCCTGGGGTGGGCTGGTGTTCATCCTGCGCGACATGGTGCAGACCCGCTATGGTCATGGCGCGTTGTTGGCCATGCTGGCGGCGTTGGTGCTGTCCTATGTCACCTCGGAGCCTGCCATTGCCCTGGCCAGTGCGACCGCGTTCTTCGTCTCCGAGCTGATCGACTGGCTGGTGTTCAGCATCACCCGTCGGCCGTTGCGTGACCGTCTATGGCTCAGCTCGGCCCTGAGCATTCCGGTGGACACCTTCATCTTCTTCGGCATGATCGGCGCCCTGACCCCGGCAGTGATTGGTACGGCTCTGGCGTCCAAGTTTGCCGGCGTCACTGCCGTGTGGCTGGCCATGGCCTGGCGCGCCCGACGCGAGGTCGTCGCAGGGTGATGTGATCGGGGTTGCGCAGCGGCCCCGGAATGCCTCGGCGGGTGTAGAATATCGGTCCTTTTTCAGCGGGCAGCAGCCAATCCGGCGCAGCCCCGGACGCCTTCGAGGACCTGAAATGACCCGTATCGGAACCCCATTGTCGCCCACCGCGACCCGTGTACTGCTGTGTGGCTGCGGCGAGTTGGGCAAGGAAGTGGTGATCGAGCTGCAGCGTCTGGGTGTCGAAGTCATCGCCGTGGACCGCTACGCCAATGCCCCCGCCATGCAGGTCGCGCACCGCAGCCACGTCATCAACATGCTCGATGGCGTTGCCCTGCGTGCGGTGATCGAAGCCGAAAAGCCGCACTACATCGTCCCTGAGATCGAAGCCATCGCCACCGCGACCCTGGTCGAGCTGGAGAACGAAGGCTTCAATGTCGTTCCCACCGCCCGCGCCACCCAGCTGACCATGAACCGTGAGGGCATTCGCCGGCTGGCCGCCGAAGAGCTGGACCTGCCGACCTCGCCCTACCATTTCGCCGATACCTTCGAAGACTACGCCAAGGCCGTCGCCGACCTGGGCTACCCCTGCGTGGTCAAGCCGGTGATGAGTTCCTCGGGCAAGGGGCAAAGCCTGCTGCGCAGCGATGCCGATCTGCAGAAGGCCTGGGACTATGCCCAGGAAGGCGGCCGCGCCGGCAAAGGCCGGGTGATCATCGAAGGTTTCATCGATTTCGAATACGAAATCACCCTGTTGACCGTGCGTCATGTAGGCGGCACCACCTTCCTCGCACCGGTCGGTCACCGTCAGGAGAAGGGCGACTATCAGGAATCCTGGCAGCCACAGGCCATGAGCCCGAAGGCCCTGGCCGAGTCCCAGCGCGTGGCTCAGGCGGTCACTGACGCCCTGGGCGGTCGTGGTCTGTTCGGCGTGGAGCTGTTCGTCAAGGGTGACCAAGTGTGGTTCAGCGAAGTCTCGCCGCGTCCCCACGATACCGGGCTGGTGACCCTGATTTCCCAGGACCTCTCGCAATTCGCCTTGCATGCTCGCGCGATTCTGGGTCTGCCGATCCCGGTAGTGCGTCAGTTCGGTCCGTCGGCTTCGGCGGTAATCTTGCCTGAAGGCCGGTCACAGCAGACCACCTTCGCCAACCTGGGTGCGGCCCTGAGCGAGCCCGATACCGCCATCCGCCTGTTCGGCAAGCCGGAAATCAATGGCCAACGTCGCATGGGCGTATGCCTGGCGCGTGACGAGTCGATCGAAGCGGCGCGGGCCAAAGCGACCCGGGCTGCCCAGGCGGTCACGGTCGAATTTTAAGCCATAAGCCTCAAGCCTCAAGCTGCAAGAAAAAGCAAATCCGCGCAGGCTTTGGCTTTTTCTTGCCGCTTGAAGCTTGCCGCTCCCCACTTACAGCTCTGTATTGCGTGTCTCTTTCAGGCACAAGACGGCGATCAGGCTGATCACCGCGGCTACCGACACATAGCCGCCCACCCAGCTCAATCCCCCCATGCTGACCAACTGTTGGGCAAAGAACGGTGCCGCTGAGGCGCCGACGATGCCGCCGAGGTTGTAGGCTGCCGAGGCGCCGGTGTAGCGCACATGGGTCGGGAACAGCTCAGGCAGCAATGCCCCCATCGGTGCGAAGGTCACGCCCATCAGGAACAGCTCGATGGCCAAAAACAGCGCAACGCCGGTGGTCGAGCCTGAGGTCAGCAGCGGCTCCATGGTGAATCCCGATGCAACCGCCAGCAGGCCGCCGACGATCAGCACCGGCTTGCGTCCATAGCGATCGCTCAGCCAGGCCGACAGCGGCGTGGCCAAGGCCATGAACACCACGGCAAAGCACAGCATGCCCAGGAAGCTCTCGCGACTGTAGCCCAGTGTCGAGACCCCATAGCTCAGGGAGAACACCGTGGAGATATAGAACAGCGCGTAGCACACAACCATCGCCGCCGCGCCCAGCAAGGTGGGCAGCCAGTACTTGGCGAACAGATCGACCACCGGCAGCTTCACCCGCTCGTGGCGTGCCACGGCTTTGGCGAATACCGGGCTCTCCTCGAGCTTCAGTCGCACGTACAGGCCGACGATCACCAGCGCGGCGCTGAGCAGGAACGGAATGCGCCAGCCCCAGTCACGGAATTGCTCGTCGCTGAGCACCAGCGCCAGGGTCAGGAACAGCCCATTGGCCGCCAGAAAACCGATGGAGGGGCCAAGCTGCGGGAACATGCCGAACCAGGCACGCTTGCCTTCAGGGGCGTTTTCGGTGGCCAACAGTGCCGCCCCGCCCCATTCGCCGCCCAGGCCCAGGCCTTGGCCGAAGCGCAGCAGGCAAAGGATGATCGGCGCCCAGACGCCGATGCTGTCATAGCCCGGAAGAACCCCGATCAGGGTGGTCGAAACGCCCATCAGCAGCAACGAGGCGACCAAGGTGGATTTGCGGCCGATACGGTCGCCGAAATGGCCGAACAGTGCCGAACCCAGCGGGCGGGCGAGGAAGGCGATACCGAAGGTCAGAAAGGCCGCGAGCATCTGCGCGGTGCCCGAACCCGACGGGAAGAACACCGGGCCGATCACCAGCGCGGCGGCGGTGGCGTAGACGTAGAAGTCGTAGAATTCGATGGCGGTGCCGATGAAGCTGGCGGTGGCCACACGGGCGGGGGAATTGACGGGGGCTGCCGAGGTGTCGGCGCAGGTACTGCTGATAGTCATGTTGTAGGTCCCTGACAGTCATTGCTCCCTATGGGCGGGTCGCTCCCTGCCAGGCAGGCATGGGCGTGCGGGCGCCGGAGCGTCATAGTGTGAGTCGCTCGACCGACGATAGCCCAAGGGTAGGGACGGGAGCGGGCTGTTCTGGGTGTCGAAGCAGGACCGCGGGGCGTGTCAGTGGAGCGCACCGGCCGTGTGGTGCCGGAAGCGGGTAGCAGGCGGGACGGCAGGGCTGGGTAAGCGTGACCGGAGTATAGCTATCGGGTCACGGTCCACACCAGTACCTTGCTGGCGCAATTGTCCTCTGTTTCGAGGATTTCCAGGCGATAGCGGCCAATCTTCAGGCATACAGCGCTTTCCGGAATGCTTTCCAGCGCCTCGGTGACCAGCCCGTTGAGTGTCTTCGGGCCACCGTCGCAGGGCAGGTGCCACCCCAGACTGCGGTTTATTTCGCGCAGCGAGGCGGTGCCTTCGATCACGTAGCGGCCGTCGGCCAGGGGGTGGACGTGCGGGTTTTCCAGCGAGTGCTCATCCTCGAACTCGCCGACGATCTCCTCGAGGATGTCCTCCAAGGTGACGATGCCTTGGACCTCTCCGTACTCGTCCACCACCACGCCCAGGCGTCTCTGCTGCTTGTGGAAGTTCAGCAACTGCCGTTGCAGCGGAGTGCTCTCGGGAACGAAGTAGGGTTCGTAGCAGGCCGCGCGCAGCGCCTGGAGGGTCAGCTCGCCATGGGGCAGCAGATGGCTGATCAGCTTGGTATTGAGGATGGCTTCGACCTGGTTGATATCACTGTGGTAGACCGGCAGGCGGGTATGGCGGCTGACGATCAGTTGTTCAGCGATCTGCTCGAGCGAGTCGTCCAGGTTGATGCCGTCCACCTCGTTGCGGGGCACCAGGATGTCGTTGACGGTGATCTTGTCTAGGGATTGCAGCCCTTCGAGCAGCCCTTGGCGTGGTGCTTCGTAGGGCTCTGGTTCGTCGAAATCATCGTGCTCCTGTGGGTGCAATGCCACGGCGGCGGGTTGCGCGCGCAATGGGCGAAGGATCAACTTGGCGCAGCCGTCGAGCACGCAGGCCAACGGTTGCAATGCGAGCAGAGGCCATCTGAGCAGGGGGCCGAGGTTGAGGAAGGCGTGCGGATTGCGTCGGGCGGCGCGCCTTGGCAGGTACTCGGCCAAGACCAACAGGGCGCCGCTTGCGGCAAGGCCCGCCAGCCAGAAGCCGTGTTCGCCGTTGTAGCGCTGGCCGATCAGGCAGGCCAGGCCAAGCACCAGCAGCTTGCCGAGGCCTGCGCAGAGCACCACGGCTTGGGCGGGCAGTGCGGGCTCGGCGCTGTCAGCAGGGCGCTGATGGCCGTTCAATTGCTGGCGGGCCGCGTCGACGGCGGTGAATAGCGCCGACCAGAGCAGCGCCAGTGCCAGAGTGCCGAATAGCGGAGCGTACGGCAGGGTGTCCATGGGCGGTCGTCAGATATGCAGGATGAATTCACGTACCAGCTTGCTGCCGAAATAGGCCAGCATCAGCAGGCAGAAACCGGCGAGGGTCCAGCGAATCGCCTTGTGGCCGCGCCAGCCCAGGCGGGTGCGTCCCCACAGCAGCAGGCCGAACACCACCCAGGCCACACAGGATAGCAGCGTCTTGTGCACCAGATGCTGGGCGAACAGGTTGTCCAGGAACAGCCAGCCGGACACCAGCGACAGCGACAGCAGACCCCAACCGGCCCAGAGGAAGCCGAACAGCAGGCTTTCCATGGTTTGCAGGGGCGGGAAGTTACGGATCAGCCCGGAAGGATGCTTGTGCTTGAGCTGGTAGTCCTGCAACAGCAGCAGCAGGGCCTGGAACACGGCAATGGTGAACAAGCCATAGGCCAGGATCGAGAGCAGGATATGCGCCAGGATCCCAGGCTCCTCATTGACCAGCGGTACGGTGCCGGGCGGGGCGAACTGGGCCAGCAGGGCGGTCACCGCGCCGAGCGGGAACAGCAGCATGAGCAGGTTTTCGACCGGGATGCGCAGGCAGGCCAGCAAGGTCAGCGCGATCACCGCGACGGCGATCAGACTGGCGGCGCTGAAGAAGTCGAGGCTAAGGCCCAGCGGGGTGATCAGCTGGAAGAACAGGGCGCTACCCTGGGCAATGACCGCAAGGGCACCGAGCAGACCGAGCAGCCGTTTGTCGGCGCGGCTGCCCTGGGCCAGGCGACTGCCTTGGTAGAGAGCGGCGGCGATGTAGAGGCCGGCGGCGAGCAGGTTGGGGATGAGGCTGGGGGAAGAGAGCATAAGTCCTGGTAGGCAAGCCCTAAAGGGACGGAGTTTGGCATAGATCCCGCCGCTCTAGGAAGACTGGAAACGGTAGGGCCTACCCCATCTGCAAGATTCCACAGGGCCGGCGCTGGCCTTGTAGGCGCGGGTTCGCCCGCGAACAAGTCACCTGGACCCCAGTGGTCAGCACCCAGGTGTGCGCCGCCCTCGCTCTTCGCTATAATCGCCGCCTTGCTGTGCCCAGCGCGTGTGCATATTCACCTGGGCGCCTGAAAAACCTCGGCTTCATTAGGGCCTGAAAGGATCACCATGTTCGAAAACCTGACCGACCGCCTGTCACAGACGCTGCGCCATGTCACCGGCAAGGCCAAGCTGACCGAAGACAACATCAAGGACACGCTGCGCGAAGTGCGCATGGCCCTGCTCGAGGCCGACGTCGCCCTGCCGGTGGTCAAGGATTTCGTCAACAGCGTCAAGGAGCGCGCGGTCGGCACCGAAGTGTCGCGCAGCCTGACCCCGGGCCAGGCGTTCGTGAAGATCGTCCAGGCCGAACTCGAAGGCCTGATGGGCGCGGCCAACGAAGACCTGGCGCTCAATGCCGCACCACCAGCCGTGGTGCTCATGGCCGGTCTGCAAGGTGCGGGTAAGACCACCACTGCCGGCAAGCTGGCGCGCTTCCTTAAAGAACGCAAGAAAAAGAGCGTGATGGTGGTCTCTGCCGACGTCTATCGTCCGGCAGCGATCAAACAGCTCGAAACCCTCGCCAATGACATCGGCGTGACCTTCTTCCCGTCGGACATCAGCCAGAAGCCTGTGGCCATTGCCGAGGCGGCGATCCGCGAAGCCAAGCTCAAGTACATCGATGTGGTCATCGTCGACACTGCAGGTCGTCTGCACATCGACGCCGACATGATGGACGAGATCAAGGCGCTGCACGCCGCGGTCAAGCCGGTCGAGACGCTGTTCGTGGTCGACGCCATGACCGGCCAGGACGCCGCTAACACCGCCAAGGCTTTCGGCGATGCCTTGCCGCTGACCGGTGTGGTGCTGACCAAGGTCGACGGTGACGCCCGTGGGGGTGCAGCCCTGTCGGTTCGCGCGATCACCGGCAAGCCGATCAAATTCATCGGTATGGGCGAGAAGACCGAAGCGCTCGAGCCCTTCCACCCTGACCGTATCGCCTCGCGCATCCTGGGCATGGGTGACGTGCTCAGCCTGATCGAACAGGCCGAGCAGAACATCGACAAGGCCAAGGCCGACAAACTCGCCAAGAAGCTCAAGAAGGGCAAGGGCTTCGACCTCGAAGACTTCCGCGACCAACTGCAGCAGATGAAGAACATGGGCGGCCTGGGCGGCCTGATGGACAAGCTGCCGAGCATCGGTGGGGTCAACCTGTCGCAAATGGGCAATGCCCAGGGTGCGGCCGAGAAGCAGTTCAAGCAGATGGAAGCGATCATCGACTCCATGACCCCTGCCGAGCGTCGCGACCCGGAAATCATCAGCGGTTCGCGCAAGCGCCGCATCGCCCTCGGCTCCGGCACCCAGGTGCAGGACGTCGGTCGGTTGATCAAGCAGCACAAGCAGATGCAGAAGATGATGAAGAAATTTTCCGCCAAGGGCGGCATGGCCAAGATGATGCGTGGCCTTGGCGGGATGCTGCCAGGTGGCGGCATGCCGAAGCTCTAATTCGATTCTGGGAGGTTGCCTTCTATCTATAGGCAGCTCTCCCGAAATCCCGCTTCGGCGGGAACGATGTCGCGAAATTCGCGGCTTAACCGGCAGATCTGAACGGTGTGGTAGCCCCGCGCCGAAAAAGGCATTTGCAAATGTCCGTGTATTCCCCGAGAATATGCGGCCTTTTGGGCACCCTGTGCCCATTTGGGCATTCAGATTTGCAGCACCGACTATAGGAACGATGTTCACATGGTAACCATCCGTCTTGCCCGTGGCGGCTCCAAGAAGCGCCCTTTCTATCACCTGACCGTGACCAACAGCCGTAACGCCCGTGACGGCCGTTTCGTTGAGCGCGTTGGCTTCTTCAACCCGGTTGCTTCCGGCGCTGAAGTCAAGCTGTCGGTCAATCAGGAACGCGTCAACTACTGGCTGAGCCAGGGCGCACAGCCGTCTGAGCGCGTTGCTCAGCTGCTGAAGGACGCTGCCAAGGCCGCTGCCTGAGCAGTATGAACGCGACGCCAGAAAACGCTGACGCTCTCATTGTCGTCGGCAAGATTTTTTCGGTTCACGGCGTTCGCGGCGAGGTGAAGGTGTATTCCTTTACCGATCCGATTGAAAACCTGTTGGATTATCCGCGCTGGACGCTTCGGCACGAAGGCAAGGTAAAACAGGTCGAGCTGGTCAACGGTCGTGGCTCCCAAAAGGGCCTCGTCGTGAAACTGAAGGGCCTTGATGATCGTGATGAAGCCCGTCTTCTGAGCGGTTATGAAATCTGCATTCCGCGGAGCCTTTTGCCCAACCTGGCCGCTGACGAGTACTACTGGTACCAGTTGGTAGGTCTGAAGGTCATCAATCAGGACGAACAACTGTTCGGCAAGATCGATCACCTGTTGGAGACCGGTGCGAACGATGTAATGGTGGTCAAGCCTTGCGCAGGCAGCCTGGATGATCGCGAGCGACTGTTGCCC
The DNA here is from genome assembly GCF_033173945.1 of Pseudomonas sp. HTZ2. Classification (NCBI taxonomy): domain Bacteria; kingdom Pseudomonadati; phylum Pseudomonadota; class Gammaproteobacteria; order Pseudomonadales; family Pseudomonadaceae; genus Pseudomonas; species Pseudomonas sp. HTZ2. Next base: position 868,275 of record NZ_CP137332.1, read on the forward strand.
TATACGGAGCAATGCGTGCTGGCAGTCGACCTGGAAGCAGGTGTGATGCGGGTCGAGTGGGACGCGGATTTCTAAACGATGGGTAACCTTCGCGTAGAAGTCGTCACGTTGTTCCCCGAGATGTTCTCGGCCATCACGGAGTACGGCATTACCAGCCGCGCGGTGAAACAGGGGTTGCTGCACGTGACCTGCTGGAACCCGCGGGACTACACCACTGATCGTCACCACACGGTGGATGATCGGCCGTTTGGCGGTGGTCCGGGCATGGTGATGAAGATCAAGCCTCTGGAAGACGCCCTGGCCAGCGCCAGGCAAGCGACCGGAGCATCGGCGAAGGTGATTTACCTCTCGCCACAAGGCCGCAAGCTGACCCAGCAGGCGGTCAAAGACTTGGCGCAACAGGAATCGTTGATCCTGATCGCCGGTCGTTACGAAGGCATTGACGAGCGTTTTATCGAGGCTCATGTCGATGAAGAGTGGTCGATTGGTGACTATGTGCTTTCCGGTGGCGAGCTGCCGGCCATGGTACTGATCGATGCGGTTACGCGACTGCTGCCCGGAGCTTTAGGGCATGTGGACTCGGCGGAGGAAGACTCCTTCACCGACGGTCTGCTCGACTGCCCGCACTACACCCGACCGGAGGTGTATGCGGATCAGCGCGTTCCCGACGTGTTGCTTAGTGGCAACCATGCACACATCCGGCGTTGGCGATTGAAGCAGTCCCTTGGTAGGACCTTCGAACGACGCGCCGATCTTCTGGAAAGTCGCTCGCTTTCTGGAGAAGAGAAGAAGCTGCTCGAGGAATATCTCCGCGAGCGGGACGATAGTTAACGTATCGATGGTGGATCGAGTTATCCGCCTTAGGAGCACAGCATGACCAACAAGATCATCCAGCAGCTCGAAGCCGAGCAGATGAACAAGGAAATCCCAACCTTCGCACCAGGCGACACCATTGTCGTCCAGGTTAAAGTGAAGGAAGGTGACCGTTCCCGTCTGCAGGCGTTCGAAGGTGTCGTTATCGCCAAGCGCAACCGCGGTCTGAACAGCGCCTTCACCGTGCGCAAGATCTCCAGCGGCGTTGGCGTAGAGCGTACCTTCCAGACCTACAGCCCGCAGATCGACAGCCTGTCCGTGAAACGTCGTGGTGACGTGCGTAAGGCCAAGCTGTACTACCTGCGCGACCTGTCCGGCAAAGCCGCTCGCATCAAGGAAAAACTGGCCTGAGTGCCGTTTGACCGGTGGCCCCAGTGGCCACCTTGCGAGAAAAAAAGCAGCCTTCGGGCTGCTTTTTTGCTTTTTGAATTTCTGTATTGGCGGTGTGAGCTTCTTCACGGGTAAACCTGCCCCCACCACGATTGCGCCAACCCTGTGGAATCAGGGCTCCCCGCGAATCAGGCGACACCGCTTTCAAGCCCCTGCGACAAGAGCCCTTCATGACCACCCCTCGAGATCAGGAAATCCAGCGCCGCACCGAACTGTCGGTGACCCGCGTGACCAAGGCTGTCTTCCCCAGCACCACCAACCACCACAACACCCTGTTCGGCGGTACTGCGCTGGCCTGGATGGACGAAGTGTCGTTCATCGCCGCCACGCGGTTCTGTCGTTTGCCGCTGGTGACCGTGTCGACCGACCGCATCGACTTCAAACACCCGATTCCTGCGGGCTCGATCGTCGAGCTGGTGGGGACGGTGATCAAGGTCGGCAATACCAGCCTGCAGGTACAGGTGGATGTCTTTGTCGAGAACATGTACCTGGATGGCCGCGAACGGGCCATCCATGGTGTGTTCAGCTTCGTCGCCATCGATGAGGACAAGCGGCCGGTGCCCGTGCTTCCCGCTCACTGATCCAGGGTCTGCGCCTCGACCTTGGTAGTCGCCTCCAGGTCTGCCTCCACCAGTGCCACCAAGGTCCACCCAGGCTGGGGCTTGAGAGGGGAGTCCGGGCTGGCGACATGGACCCAGCCGTTGCTGTCACGGGCGAAAAGCAAGGTTGCGCGTTCGCCATGCAGCGCTTGGTAGTCCTGCCAGTTGAAACTGTCGGTCAGGTGGGTGCTGTACAGCTCGGCGCCTTGATGCAGGCGATTGGCCAGTTGCCCATAGGTCATCGTGCTCGAACCGAGCAGCTGGCCGCGATGCTCCTCGCTGGCACGGTGCTTGTCGCTGCGCTGCTTTTCCAGGCCACTGGCCAATACGAACAATCGATTGTGGCCAAAGTCATGGCGAAAGCGTGCGCAGGCTAGGGCGTTGAGTTCACCGGCGGGCGAAAGGCCCAGCAGATGGCCCAGGCCGACCAGGTCGAGGTGGGCGTCGGCGTGCTGAGACGCTGGGTTGCCGAAGTAAGTCGGCAGCCCATCCATGCGCGCGGCGCGGATATTCTCCCAGCTCGAATCGGTCAGTAACACCCGGCTGCCCAATTGCTGCAAGGCCTTTGCAATGGCGCGGGCTGGCGGGTTGGCGCCGACGATGAGAAAGCCGCTTGGGGCAGGCTCGGCCACCCTGAGCAGACGGGCCAGTGGCCTTGCGGTGGCGCTTTGCAAAACCACAGTGCCGATGATGACCGCGAAGGTCAAAGGGACGAGCAGCAGTGCCCCCTCGTGGCCGGCTTCATCCAGGCGAATGGCGAAGATCGCCGAAACGGCTGCTGCGACAATGCCCCGTGGCGCGATCCAGGCCAGCAGCAGGCGCTCGCGCCAGTTCAGGTTCGAGCCCCAGGTAGACAACAAGACATTGAGCGGCCGGGCCAGCAACTGGATGACCAGCAGCAATGCCAGCACCGCTGGGCCCAGTGCCAGCAGTGCATGCAGGTCGAGGCGGGCGGCCAGCAGAATGAACAGCCCGGAGATCAACAGCACGCTGAGGTTTTCCTTGAAGTGCAGGATCTGCCGCACATCCACGCCGGGCATGTTGGCCAGCCACATACCCATGACCGTCACGGCCAGCAGTCCCGACTCATGGACGATCTGGTTGGCGGCGATGAAGATGCCCAGCACCGCTGCCAGCGACGCCAGATTGTGCAGGTACTCTGGCAGCCATTGCGCGCGCATGATCTGGCCCAGCAGCCAGCCACCCGCGGCGCCCAGGGTACTGCCGCAGAAAATCACGCCGGCAAAGGTCACCAGGCTCTGACTCAGCCCGTCACCGTCGGTACGGGCGATGATGAAGCTATAGACCACCACTGCCAGCAGCGCACCGATCGGATCGATGACGATCCCTTCCCAGCGCAGGATATTGGCGATTGCAGCCTTGGGTCGCACCACTCGCAGCATTGGTACGATCACGGTCGGGCCTGTGACCAGGGTAAGGGTGCCGAAGAGGATCGCCAGGGGCCACTCGAAGCCCAGTAACCAGTGGGTGGCGAGGGCGATCACCAGCCAGGTGCTCAAGGCACCCACCGTTACCAGTCGATGCACTACGCTGCCGATCTCGCGCCATTGGGACAAGTGCAGGGTCAGGCTGCCCTCGAACAGGATCAGGGCTACGGCCAGGGACACCAGTGGCATCAGCAGCGGGCCGAACAGTTGCTGCGGCGATAACCAGCCCAGCACGGGCCCGGCCAGAATTCCACACAGCAGCAGAAAGAGTATCGCTGGCAGTTTCAGGCGCCAGGCCAGCCATTGGCAGGCAAGGGCGGCCGCGCCGATGCCACCGAAACTCAGGAGAATCTGCTGTTCGCTCATATGGGCTCCCTATGCCATCGTTGTTATGAAAGACTAAGCGCCATTGCACCGTTTGCCACCGAGTTTTCATGCCCGCTCTCGACCATCCCCTGATCGACCAGTTTCTTGATGCCCTCTGGCTGGAAAAAGGCCTGTCCGACAATACCCGCGTCTCCTATCGCAGCGACTTGGCGCTATTCAACGGCTGGCTGCAAGAGCGCGGCGTGGCTTTGCCTGATGCCGGCCGGGACCTGATTCTGGACCATCTGGCCTGGCGCCTGGAGGAAGGCTACAAGCCGCGCTCCACGGCACGCTTTCTCTCCGGTCTGCGTGGCTTCTTCCGGTATCTGCTGCGAGAAAAGCTGGTAGGCGTCGACCCGACCTTGCAAGTGGAAATGCCGCTATTGGGGCGACCATTGCCCAAATCCTTGTCGGAGGACGATGTCGAGGCCCTGTTGCAGGCGCCGGACCTGGCCGAAGCCATCGGTCAGCGCGACCGGGCCATGCTTGAAGTGCTCTATGCCTGTGGCCTGCGAGTGACCGAACTGGTCAGCCTGACCCTCGATCAGGTCAACCTGCGCCAGGGGGTTCTGCGGGTGATGGGCAAGGGCAGCAAGGAGCGCTTGGTGCCGATGGGCGAAGAGGCGGTGATCTGGCTCGAACGCTACTTGCGCGACGGCCGCAACGACCTGTTGAACGGGCGCCCGAGTGATGTGCTGTTCCCCAGCCAGCGCGGGGAGCAGATGACCCGCCAAACCTTCTGGCACCGCATCAAGCATCAGGCGCGGGTTGCCGGCATCGACAAACCGCTGTCGCCGCATACCTTGCGCCACGCTTTTGCCACGCATCTGCTCAATCATGGGGCCGACTTGCGTGTGGTGCAGATGTTGCTCGGTCACAGTGACTTGTCCACCACCCAGATCTATACCCATGTCGCAAAGGCACGGTTGCAGCAGCTGCATGCCCAGCACCATCCTCGTGGATGAATGATTTTCATGTTCCGACCTATGGAGGTTGAGAGGGCATTTAGCATCAGCCTGTTGTGGTAGGCTTGGACGGTTTGCATCAAGGGCCGTCCACTCGCCGCGTTTTTGCCGCGGATCGACATCCTCCGGCCCCGTCCGCCTTCAGGAGTACCCCATGCGCGTGACCCAGATTTTCGCCGCCGCCGCCCTGGCGTTGGCCAGTACTTTTGCCGTCGCCGCGGCCACCGATGCCAGCGCCGGTGCCGAGCAGGCCATTCGTAATACCCTCAAGACCCTTGCGCTGGAAGTGCCAGTCGAAAGCGTCGCCAGCAGCCCGGTCAACGGCCTGTATGAAGTCAAGCTGCAAGGTGGTCGTGTCCTGTATGCCAGTGGCGATGGCCAGTTCGTGATGCAGGGGTACCTGTACCAGATCCAGGATGGCAAGCCGGTCAACCTCACCGAGAAGACCGAACGCCAGGGCATCGCCAAGCTCATCAACGGCATTCCAGCTGCCGAAATGGTGGTTTATCCTGCCAAGGGCGAGACCAAGTCGCATATCACCGTCTTCACCGACACCACCTGCCCGTATTGCCACAAATTGCATGCTGAAGTGCCGGAGCTCAATCGCCGCGGTATCGAGGTGCGCTATGTCGCCTTCCCGCGCCAGGGCCTCGGCTCGCCAGGTGACGAGCAGTTGCAGGCAGTCTGGTGCTCCAGTGACCGCCGCGCGGCGCTGGACAAGATGATCGATGGCAAGGAAATCAAGGCCGCCAAGTGCGCCAACCCGGTCAGCAAGCAGTTCGAGCTCGGGCAGTCGATCGGCGTCAACGGCACGCCGGCGATCGTCCTGCAGAGCGGTCAGGTGATCCCGGGCTACCAGCCGGCACCGCAGGTCGCCAAGCTGGCCTTGGCCAGCGACGGCAAGGCTGCCAAGTAATTCAATCAGTACGCCGTCACCATGGGGAGACGGCATGTTTCACGGTCGGCGCAGGTGCCGGCCGTTCAATGGGGAGTTCACAGTGAAACCGGTCAAAGTAGGCATCTGTGGGTTGGGGACCGTCGGTGGCGGAACCTTCAATGTACTTCAGCGCAACGCCGAGGAGATTGCCCGCCGTGCCGGGCGCGGTATTGAAGTGGCACAGATCGCCATGCGCTCGCAGAACCCGAACTGCCAGATTACCGGTACCCCCATTACCGCTGATGTGTTCGAAGTCGCGAGCAACCCCGAGATCGATATCGTCATCGAACTGATCGGTGGCTACACCATCGCCCGCGACCTGGTCCTGAAGGCCATCGAGAACGGCAAGCACGTGGTCACTGCCAACAAGGCGCTGATTGCCGTGCATGGCAACGAGATCTTCGCCAAGGCCCGCGAGAAGGGCGTCATTGTTGCCTTCGAAGCAGCCGTGGCCGGCGGCATCCCGGTGATCAAGGCGATCCGCGAAGGCCTGTCTGCCAACCGCATCAACTGGCTGGCGGGCATCATCAACGGCACCGGCAACTTCATCCTCACCGAGATGCGTGACAAGGGCCGTGCCTTCCCCGACGTATTGGCCGAAGCCCAGGCCCTGGGTTACGCCGAAGCCGACCCGACCTTCGATGTCGAAGGTATCGATGCTGCCCACAAGCTGACCATCCTGGCCTCCATTGCCTTCGGTATTCCGCTGCAGTTCGACAAGGCCTACACCGAAGGCATCACCCAGCTGACCACCGCCGACGTCAATTACGCCGAGGCGCTGGGTTATCGCATCAAGCACCTGGGCGTGGCCCGCAGCACCGACGCTGGCATCGAGCTGCGTGTCCACCCGACCCTGATTCCCAATGATCGTCTGATCGCCAACGTCAATGGCGTGATGAACGCTGTCATGGTCAACGGTGATGCTGCCGGCTCCACCCTGTATTACGGCGCCGGCGCCGGCATGGAGCCGACCGCCTCTTCGGTGGTCGCCGACCTGGTCGATGTGGTCCGTGCCATGACCTCCGACCCCGAAAACCGCGTGCCACACCTGGCCTTCCAGCCCGACTCGCTGTCGGCTCACCCGATCCTGCCGATCGAAGCCTGTGAAAGTGCCTACTACCTGCGTATCCAGGCCAAGGACCACCCGGGCGTATTGGCTCAAGTGGCGAGCATCCTCTCCGAGCGTGGTATCAACATCGAGTCGATCATGCAGAAGGAAGCCGAGGAGCAGGACGGCCTGGTGCCGATGATCCTCCTGACCCACCGAGTGGTGGAAAAGCGCATCAACGACGCCATCGTCGCCCTGGAAGCTTTGCAGGACGTGGTCGGCAAAGTCGTGCGTATCCGCGTCGAACAGCTCAATTAAGCGGCAAGCTTCAGGCTGCAAGCTGCAAATGAAGGCAGTGCGGTGTTGAGGCTTCGAACAGAGTAAATTCGCGGCAGGGCGAGACGCAAAGCACGAGAGCAACGCCGGTCGGCATCTCTTTTAGCTTGCATCTCAAACGTGCCGCTCAAACCAAAGGTTTGCACCCATGCGCTATATCAGTACCCGTGGCCAGGCACCGGCCCTGAATTTCGAAGACGTCCTGCTGGCGGGCCTCGCCAGCGATGGCGGTCTGTACGTGCCGGAGAACCTGCCACGCTTCACTCAGGAAGAGATCGCTTCCTGGGCTGGCCTGCCGTACCACGAGCTGGCTTTCCGGGTGATGCGCCCGTTCGTCGATGGCAGCATCGCTGACGCCGACTTCAAGAAGATTCTCGAAGAAACCTATGGTGAGTTCGCCCATGCCGCGGTGGCGCCGCTGCGCCAACTGGCGGGCAACGAGTGGGTGATGGAGCTGTTCCACGGCCCGACCCTGGCGTTCAAGGACTTCGCCCTGCAGTTGCTCGGCCGCCTGCTCGACCACGTCCTGGCCAAGCGCGGTGAACGCGTGGTGATCATCGGAGCCACCAGCGGTGACACCGGTTCGGCCGCCATCGAAGGTTGCCGCCGCTGCGACAACGTCGACATCTTCATCCTGCATCCGCACCAGCGTGTCTCGGAAGTGCAGCGTCGCCAGATGACGACTATCTTCGGCGACAACATCCACAACATCGCCATCGAAGGCAACTTCGACGACTGCCAGGAGATGGTCAAGGCCAGCTTCGCCGACCAGTCGTTCCTCAAGGGCACCCGTCTGGTGGCGGTGAACTCGATCAACTGGGCGCGGATCATGGCCCAGATCGTCTACTACTTCCATGCGGCGCTGCAGCTGGGCGGCCCGGCCCGTTCGGTGGCCTTCTCTGTGCCGACCGGCAACTTCGGCGATATCTTCGCTGGCTACCTGGCACGCAACATGGGCCTGCCGATCAGCCAACTGATCGTGGCGACCAACCGCAACGACATCCTGCATCGCTTCATGAGCGGTAACCAGTACGTCAAGGACACCTTGCACCCGACGCTGTCGCCGTCGATGGACATCATGGTCTCCTCCAACTTCGAACGCCTGCTGTTCGACCTGCACGGGCGCAGCGGCGCCGCCATCGCCGAGCTGATGGAGCGCTTCAAGCAGGGCGGCGGCTTCAGTGTCGAACAGGATCGTTGGACCGAGGCGCGCAAGCTGTTCGATTCGCTGGCCGTGACCGACGAGCAAACCTGCCAGACCATCGCCGAGGTGTTCGCCACCACCGGTGAGGTGCTCGATCCGCACACTGCGATCGGCGTCAAGGCCGCCCGTGAGTGCCGTCGCAGCCTGGATACGCCGATGGTTGTCCTGGGTACCGCGCATCCGGTCAAGTTCCCGGAAGCGGTGGAAAAGGCAGGCGTCGGCAAAGCCCTTGAGCTGCCAGCGCACCTGAGCGACCTGTTCAGCCGTGACGAACGCTGCACGGTCCTGGCCAACGATCTGAAGGCTGTCCAGGCATTCGTCGCCCAGCATGGCAACCGCGGTAAACCGCTCTAAGATTCAACCCGCTCGGGGTCGCGCAGCGGCCCCAGACGGTTTCCTACTCGTCTGCAAAAGATGAGTCAGATCTTTCTTTAGAAGCTTAAGTAATTTCCTATTCCAGCCGCCGCATGGGGCTTTTAGAGTGGCTCGCCCGTCCATATGGGCATAGTGCTACTCCAGGAGCGGTTCATGCATTGGCTCAACGTACTGATTCACGCACGACCTTCCCACGATATCTCGCTGCATCAGGCCTGCAATGCCCAAGGCGTCTTCAATGTGCGCGTGGCCCAGAACCTGGCCGAGGCAAAAGATTGTCTGGCTCAGCGGGGCATCATCGACCTGTTGATCCTCGATCACGGCTTGCCGGTACATTACGGGCGAACACTGCTCCGGCAGGTGGCGCAAGCGCAGCAACCCTGTGCATTGTTGTTCGTCGGACAATCGATCGACCATGACGAAGGCCTGGCCCGGGAGGCTAGGCGCCAGGGGGTTCGGGTTATCGGTGAGCTGTCCTGGCCGTTGGTGATGCCGAGGTTGCAGCGGGCGTTGGAGCGTATCCATCATGAAGTCGAGGGGCATATTCAAACTGTCATGTACCCCGCGCATGCTCACTGATACCGGCGCGGCATAAACGAACTTTGCAGGGCGTCTGGTGGTCAGTTCCGATATGTTCCACGAACAGCGAGTACGCCGGATGGAAAGAATCTGCAAACTGCTCAACGACGCCTTGACCCCTTACCAGGCCCTGCTCGGCGAAACAGACGCCAGCGGCAACCGTCAACTGACCGTGATCGATCAACAGGGTGACGTGACACTCAGGCGTTCGGTCAGCCCGCATCAGCTCCAGGACCAGCGCCTGCTGGTTGACTTGGTTGACGGCCTGCACCGAGACCTGCAAATCGCCGAGGGGCGTCTGCAACCCTGTGTAATCGCAGCCTTGCAGCATCAGCGAGCATTTTCCGGAACCTTTGCCTGAAGGTTTCGTCAGAATCCTTAAGAGCAGTTCGACAGCACTTGGCTCCGGTGCTCAAGGCTGTTCCGGAAAGTCCCCCTGACTTTCGTTCGACCCTGGGTGTTCCTTCCTGCGCCCGGGGTTTCTTTTTTTTAAAGCCAGTCGAGGCAGTTTCAGTACTTCTCGGCGCTTTCGGTCTGGGTGCCGAAAAAGTGCTGGCTATCGATCAAGTATTGTTCGTGCTCTTCCGGGGCCAGCCAGCGAGCATAAAACGCTGGCAGTGTCTCGCGACGCAGGGTGAGCAGCAGTTGGTCGATATGACGGACGGCCTCGCGTCCCAGAACCGTATCGGAGCAGCCCACATGCAGAAACTGGTAGCGGTTTACGCCCTGGATCGGGTGGAAGGCGTATTCATCCGGGTTGTTGCCCTGAGCCTGGATCAAGTAGCGGATTTCCGGCCAGTAGCCCAACACCAGCTGCAGACGGCCCAAGCGCTGCATCTGTAGCAAATTGGCGGTAGCTTCATTGCCGTAATGGCGGCTCAAGGCCGTGTCGGGTAGTTCTCGGAGGATTTCGTCGATTTGAACGCTGTAACTGCGTTCGGCGACGATGCCCAGCTTGAGTGGAGTCTGGCTGAGCAGGCTTTTGAGGTCGACCTGTTGGTTGTCGAGAAACGGGGCCAGGGCCGCCTGGTCTTGCTTGCGTATCACCAATCCGCTGCTCAATACCCCCAGCGAAGGGATGGAAAAGCGCACGAACTTGGCGCGCTCAGGCGTCCATAGCAGCGTCGGATCGCAGGTAAAGCTGGGCTCCTGGAGCATCTGCAGGCCCCGTGCACGGTTCACCCTGACGATACTGTGATCGTACTCAGGCATCTGCGCGATCAGCCGCGGCAGCAGGTTGTCAACGACACCCTGGCCTTTGGCCGTGCCTTCGAAGATGGTGAAAGGCGGCAGATCGCGCACCAGCCAGATCAAGCGCTCCTTGGACTGCCCCATGGTCGGCAGCATCCCACACAGGATGATCAGCAGCCCAAGCAGGTGCCTGGCGATTGCGCGCATCGGTGGGCGTTCAGACCGCACCGGTTTCGCGCAGTCGACCGATGGCGGCGGCGTCGTAGCCCAAGCGCGTCAATACCGACTCGGTGTGTTCGCCGAGGGTCGGACCGACCCACTCGCTGGAGCCTGGCGTGGCCGAAAGCTTGGGAACGATGCCTGGCATCTTGAACGGCTTGCCATCGGGCAATTTGGCCTGGAGGAACATTTCGCGAGCCAGGTACTGTGGGTCGCTGAACATGTCTTCGGCCGAATAGATGCGGCTGGCTGGTACCTCGGCCTGGGTGAGGACCCGCATGACCTCTTCGAGCGGCAGACTGTTGACCCAGCGGTCGATCACGCCGTACAGCTCGTCGCGGCGCAGGTCACGCCCGTCGTTGATGGCCAGGCCTGGATCATTGGCCAGATCGTCGCGGCCAATGGCCTGCATAAAACGCTTGAAGATGGCATCGCCATTGGCGCCGATCTGCACATGCTTGCCGTCGGCGCTGGTGTGGATGGAGGAGGGCGTGATCCCGGGCATGATGTTGCCGGTGCGTTCGCGGATGAAGCCGAACACGTCGAACTCCGGCACCATGCTTTCCATCATCGCGAAGATGGCCTCGTACAGCGCTACGTCCACCACTTGCCCCTGACCCCCGTTGACCTCGCGGTGGCGCAAGGCCATCAACGCACCGATCACACCCCACAAGGCGGCGATCGAGTCGCCGATGGAGATGCCCGTGCGTACCGGTGGCCGGTCCTCGAAGCCTGTGATGTAACGCAGGCCGCCCATGGACTCACCGACCGCGCCGAAGCCGGGCTGGTCCTTCATCGGCCCCGTCTGGCCGAAGCCTGACAGACGCACCATGACCAGGCGCGGGTTGAGCGCGTGCAACACATCCCAGCCCAGGCCCAGTTTTTCCAGCACGCCCGGACGGAAGTTCTCGATCAGGATGTCCGCTTCGGCCAGCAGGCGTTTGAGCACTTCACGGCCTTCGGGGTGCTTGAGGTTGAGCGTCAGCGATTGCTTGTTGCGCGCCTGGACGAACCACCACAGCGAAGTGCCCTCATACAGCTTGCGCCACTTGCGCAGCGGGTCGCCGCCGTCGGGCGACTCGACCTTGATCACCTCGGCACCGAACTCGGCACAGATACGCGAGGCGAAGGGGCCGGCGATCAGGGTGCCGAGCTCGATCACTTTCAGGCCGGCGAGGGGTTTGCTTGGCGTGGGCATGGGGCATCCGTGGCAGCTGGGCTTAGCCCGTGGTTTTATCATAGGTCGTCGACGTCAGGTACTGCCGCGGCGCAACGAAGAGTGGGATCGGTTAGACTGTGTGACTTTTATTTCGCAAGAAGCCCCCGCCCATGGCCCAGCCGTCGACCACTTATAAGTTCGAACTGAATCTGACCGACCTCGACCGCGGTGTGTACGAGAACGTTCGTCAGACCATCGCCCGTCACCCATCGGAAACCGAGGAGCGCATGGCTGTACGCCTGTTGGCCTACGCGCTCTGGTACAACGAGAACCTGTCATTTGGCCGTGGTCTGTCCGACGTGGACGAAGCAGCCCTGTGGGAAAAGAGCCTGGACGACCGCGTCCTGCACTGGATCGAAGTGGGCCAACCGGACGCCGAGCGCCTGACCTGGTGCTCGCGTCGCACCGAGCGTACCAGTCTGCTGGCCTACGGCAGCCTGCGGGTGTGGCAGAACAAAGTGGTCGATGCGGTCAAGGGCCTGAAGAACCTCAGCATCGCCGCGGTTCCCCAGGACGTGCTGGAGATTCTGGCCACCGACATGCCCCGCTCGATCAAGTGGGACGTCATGATCAGTGAAGGCACCGTGTTCGTGACCGACGACCGTGGCCAGCACGAAGTGCAGCTGGAATGGCTGCTCGGTGAGCGTGGCTGACCTGTCCCCAACCTGACTGCCGAAGACCTCATGCGTATCGAACCCCGTCCCCTGCCACCGAGCCTGCCGTTCCTCGGTAACCTGCCCCCCTTGCTGACCCGCCTGTACGCCGCCCGTGGCGTGCAGTCCGAGGCCGAACTGGACAAGAGCCTGGCGCGCCTGCTGCCGTATCAACAGCTCAAGGGCATCGACGCGGCGGTGGACCTGTTGCTGGAGGCGCTGGACCAGCGCCAGCGTATTGTCATTGTCGGCGACTTCGATGCCGACGGGGCCACGGCCAGTACGGTCGGTGTGCTGGGGCTTCGCCTGCTGGGCGCGGCCCATGTCGATTACCTGGTGCCCAACCGTTTCAAGTACGGCTATGGCCTGACGCCTGAGATCGTCGAAGTGGCTTTGCAGGGGGAGCCACAACTGCTGATCACGGTGGACAACGGTATCTCCAGTGTCGAGGGCGTGGCAGCAGCCAAGGCCGCCGGGCTCAAGGTATTGGTGACCGACCATCACCTGCCGGGTGCGCAATTGCCCGATGCCGATGCCATCGTCAACCCGAACCAGCCAGGGTGCGATTTCCCCAGCAAGGCGCTGGCCGGCGTAGGGGTGATCTTCTACGTGCTCATGGCGCTGCGTGCTCGTCTTCGCGCCCTGGGGCGCTACGATCATCAGCCGCAGCCGAACATCGGTGAACTGCTTGACCTGGTGGCGCTGGGCAGTGTCGCTGACGTTGTCCCGCTGGACGCCAACAATCGCATTCTGGTGCACCAGGGTCTGGAGCGCATCCGTGCCGGCCGCGCCCGCCCCGGCCTGAAGGCCATCCTCGAAGTCGCCCGGCGCGATCATCGGCGCATCACCTCCACTGACCTGGGCTTCATCCTAGGGCCGCGCCTGAACGCCGCCGGCCGCCTGGACGATATGAGCCTGGGGATCGAATGCCTGCTCTGCGACGATCCGGTCGCGGCGCTGGAGATGGCCCAAGCGCTGGATGGCCTGAACCAGGACCGCAAGTCCATCGAGCAAGGCATGCAGCGTGAAGCGCTGGCCCAGCTCAAGGACCTGCCGGTCGAATCCATGCCTTATGGCCTGTGCCTGTTCGAGGCCGACTGGCACCAAGGCGTGATCGGCATCCTCGCCTCGCGCATGAAAGAGCGCTATCACCGCCCGACCATCGCCTTCGCCGATGTCGGCGATGGCATGCTCAAGGGGTCTGCGCGCTCGGTGCCGGGGTTCCATATTCGCGATGCGCTGGATGCGGTGGCGGCGCGTCAGCCGCACCTGATCAGCAAGTTCGGCGGGCACGCCATGGCGGCTGGCCTGTCATTGCCGGTGGAAAACTTCCAGGCGTTTGCCGCGGCCTTCGATGAGGAGGTTCGTCGGCATCTGGTGGAAGAGGACCTGACCGGGCGATTACTGTCTGACGGTACCCTCGCGGTCGAGGAGTTCCACCTGGACCTGGCCCGCGCTCTACGTCATGCGGGGCCTTGGGGGCAGCACTTTCCGGAGCCACTGTTCCATGGTGTGTTCCAACTGATCGAACAACGGGTAGTGGGCGAGCGCCATCTGAAGGTGGTGCTCAAGAGCGAGTGCGGCTCGGTCAAGCTCGATGGCATCGCCTTTGGCATCGATCGGGATGTCTGGCCGAATCCGACGGTGCGCTGGGTGGAGTTGGCGTACAAGCTGGATGTGAATGAGTTTCGGGGGAATGAGAGTGTGCAGTTGATGATTGCGCACATGGAGCCGCGGTGAGCTGGTTGTTGGTTGTTGGTTTTGAGGTTTGTGGGCTTATCCGTTTGATTTGGCGACGGTTAGTCACCTTTCCGCCTTTACGGCGGGTCACTTTTGGTCTTGGCCAAAAGTAACCAAAAGCCGCGCGCCCCTGCATCCGGCCCGGCGCTTCGCACCGGGTTCCCTCGCTGCGGTGTCTTACAGGGCCTCGCGGCCTCCGGCTGGCTGCGCCAGCCTCCATCTCGCGACTTCGGCTACGCCGAAGGGCGCTGCGCGCCTGCCCCTACAGACACCTCCGCTCGGCCTGCTGATGGGGCGCAAGTTACGGGCGGCGCCTGGGCTGGCGTTGTTTCATTGAGTGGCTTTTGTGGTGAGCTTTTGGGCCATTCGCGGGTAAACCGGGGCGCCGAACCGCCGCTCACACAGGCTCACCGCCGCTCTTGAGAGCGGCGCTGTGCCTGTAGGAGCGGCGGTTCGGCGTTCCTAGCCGTGAATAGGCAGGAATAAACACCCAAACAATTAATTTGTTTGCCGTTGCTTTTGATACGCGATAGTCCAGACGCCACCTATCGCGACCTCAGAAGGCCGAGTGGAGGTGTCTGTAGGGGCAGGCGCGCAGCGCCCTTCGGCGTGAGCCGAAGTCGCGAGATGGAGGCTGGTGTAGCCAGCCGGAGGCCGCGGAGCCCCGCAAGACACCGCAGCGAGGGGACCCCGGAGCGCAGCGCAGGGGCCGCATGTGGGAGCCAGCGGTTTTTGCCTACTTTTGCCCAAGAGCAAAAGTAGGTCGCCGTAAAGGCGAAAAGCGCCGGTGGGGCCACCACCAACACCGGATATTCACACAACCTGATAACCCAAACCCAACACAAAAAAACCACCACCCCCTATCTGGTCTAGTCTGAAAAAGACCGATACCGGACCAAGGCCCCACACAAGTGCCCGGACCGGCCAAACCATTGGAGTCCCTGGGAGGTGCCCTCATGAGCCTGCTGCTCGAGCCTTACACCCTGCGTCAGCTGACCCTGCCCAACCGCATCGCCGTTTCCCCCATGTGCCAGTACTCCGCTGTAGATGGTCTGGCCAATGACTGGCACCTGGTGCACCTGGGCAGCCGCGCCGTTGGCGGTGCTGGCCTGGTGATCACCGAAGCGACGGCGGTGACCCCTGACGGCCGTATCAGTGCCGAGGACCTGGGGCTGTGGAATGACGCACAGATCCCACCCCTGCAACGCATCACCCGCTTCATCACTGCCCAAGGCGCTGTGCCGGGCATCCAGCTTGCCCACGCCGGACGCAAGGCCAGCACCCATCGCCCCTGGCTGGGCAAGCATGGCAGCGTCACGGTCGAAGAGGGCGGTTGGCAGCCGGTCGGCCCGTCCCGGATCGCCTTCGATCCAGAGCACACCGTGCCCCGCGAGCTCTCTGAGGACGAGATCGCCGGGATCGTCCAATCCTTTGCCGATGCCGCCCGTCGGGCATTGGTCGCGGGTTTCAAGGTAGTCGAAGTGCATGCCGCCCACGGTTATCTGCTGCACCAGTTCCTTTCGCCGCTGAGCAACCAGCGCCGGGACCGCTACGGCAGTTGCTTCGAGAACCGTATCCGCCTGACCCTGGAGGTGACCGAGGCGGTACGCAATGTGTGGCCTCAGGAGTTGCCGCTGTTCGTGCGTGTGTCGGCCACCGATTGGGTGGAAGACGGCTGGAACCCGGATGAAACCGTCGAACTGGCCCGGCGCCTGCGCACCCTCGGCGTGGACTTGATCGACGTGTCTTCAGGCGGTACCTCGGTCAACGCCGAGATTCCCACGGGGCCTGGCTACCAGACTCGTTTCGCCGAGCGTGTACGCAAGGAGTCGGAAATCGCCACCGGCACGGTAGGCATGATTACCGAACCGGCCCAGGCCGAACACATCCTGCGAACCGGTCAGGCAGACATCATCTTCCTCGCCCGCGAACTGCTACGCGACCCCTACTGGCCCCTGCACGCCGACGATGACCTGGGCGGCAACAAGGCCACCTGGCCGGCCCAGTATCAGCGGGCGACCAGCCGGGCCAACCCGATCCATGAGTCGGACTTGAGGGATTGAAGCCCACCGCTTCGCGTTTCATCCCACAAGCAGGTTATCCGCGAATGGACGGCGAGTTCACTGACGCATTCGCGGATAAACGCCCCAGTTGCTCTCACACGGTAGTTCGGAAACAAACCGAGGCTGCAAGCAGCCTCGATCCGTTCGCCTCTGGCTCAGTGCTTGATCATCACATGCCGTACGCAGGTGTAGTCCTCTAGCCCATACATCGACATGTCCTTGCCATAGCCCGAATGCTTCTGGCCGCCATGAGGCATTTCGCTGACCAGCATGAAGTGGGTGTTGACCCAAGTGCAGCCATATTGCAGGCGCGCGGCCAGGCGGTGCGCTCGGCCGGTGTCGCGGGTCCAGACCGACGAGGCCAGCCCGTAGTCCGAATCGTTGGCCCATGCCAGGGCCTGGGCTTCGTCGCTGAAACGCGTCACCGAGACCACCGGCCCGAAGACTTCATGGCGCACGATTTCATCGTCCTGCAGGGCATCGGCGAGCACGGTTGGTTCGAAGAAGAACCCTTCTCCCGGAATGACCTTGCCGCCGGTGACCAGACGAATGTGCGGCTGGGCGATGGCGCGCTCTACCATGCCTGCGACTTTGTCGCGGTGCTGGGCGCTGATCAGCGGGCCGAGCTCGGTGTCAGGCGCATCCTGAAGACCAGGTTTGAGGCTTGCCACTGCCTCGCCCAGACGTTCGACGAAGCGATCATAGATGCCGTCCTGTACATAGAGGCGACAGGCGGCGGTGCAGTCCTGGCCGGCGTTGTAGAAGCCGAAGGTGCGTATCCCCTCGATGGCCGCGTCGAGGTCGGCGTCGTCGAAGACCAGCACCGGCGCTTTGCCGCCCAGCTCCATGTGCATGCGTTTCACGCTGTCAGCGGTGGAGCTTACGATACGTGCGCCGGTGGGGATGGAACCGGTCAGCGAGACCATGCGCACTTTTGGATGGGTGACCAGCGGCGCGCCGACCGTCTGGCCACGGCCAAAGACGATGTTGAGTACCCCGGCCGGCAGCAGGTTCTGGGCCAGCTCCGCCAGGCGCAGGGCTGTGAGCGGGGTCATCTCCGAAGGTTTGAGCACCACGGTGTTGCCTGCCGCCAGGGCCGGGGCAATCTTCCAGGCCAGCATCATCAGCGGGTAGTTCCATGGGGCGATGGAGGCAACCACACCCAGTGGGTCGCGGCGGATCATCGAGGTGTGTCCCGGCAGGTACTCACCCGCCGCCGAACCACCCAGGCAGCGCGCGGCGCCGGCGAAGTAGCGGAACACATCGGCGATGGCCGGAATCTCGTCACCCAGCGCGGCGGCAAAGGGCTTGCCGCAGTTCTGCGACTCCAGCCTGGCCAATTCCTCGCCATGCTGTTCGATGGTGTCGGCCAGGGCCAGCAACGCCGCTGAGCGTTCCTTCGGAGTGGTTTGCGACCAGGCGTCGAAGGCCAGGTCTGCGGCGCGCACGGCGGCATCGACCTGGGCTTCGGTCGCTTCGTTGATCTGCGCCAAGGCACTGCCAAGGGCAGGGTTGAGCACGGTCCAGGCGGGGCCTTCGCCTGCGACCAGGCGACCGTTGATCAGCATTCGGGTTTGCATCGGGACTCCTCCTAGGTCATTTGCCGCTGCCCGCGACGCTCTCGCCGCCACGGGTCAGGTAATAGGCGCCGAGTATCGGCAGCATGGTCACCAGCATCACCAGCATGGCGACCACGTTGGTGACTGGCACGTCGCGCGGGCGGCTGAGCTGATTGAGCAACCAGATCGGCAGTGTGCGCTCATGGCCGGCGGTAAAGGTAGTGACGATGATCTCATCGAACGACAGGGCGAATGCCAGCATGCCACCCGCGAGCAGCGCCGAGCCGAGATTGGGCAGGATGATGTAGCGGAAGGTCTGCCAGCCATCGGCGCCCAGGTCCATCGAGGCTTCGATCAGACTCTGGGATGTACGGCGCAGGCGGGCGATGACGTTGTTGTAGACGATCACCACGCAGAACGTGGCGTGGCCCACCACAATGGTGAGCAGCCCAGGTTCGATGCCCAGGGTCTTGAAGGCCGAGAGCAGGGCGATGCCAGTGATGATGCCGGGCAGGGCGATGGGCAGGATCAACATCAGCGAGATGCTCTCCTTGCCAAAGAAGCTGCGCCGGTACAGCGCCGCCGCGGCCAGGGTGCCAAGCACCAAGGCGATCACCGTGGCCAGACAGGCTACCTGCAGCGACAGCTTGATCGCCTCCAGTACATCCTGGCGGGCGAAGGTCACGGCGAACCACTTGAGGGTGAATCCGCGCGGAGGAAAGCTGAATGCCGCATCTTCGGTGTTGAACGCATAGAGCAAGATGATCAGGATCGGAAAGTGCAGGAACACCAACCCGCCCCAGGCCGCCAGGCGCAGGCCCAGCGAGGCTTTTTCAGAGTGCATCGAAGGCCCCCAACCGTTTGACGATCGACAGGTAGATGGCGATCAGCACGATGGGCACCAGGGTAAATGCCGCGGCCATGGGCATGTTGCCGATCGCCCCTTGCTGGGCATACACCATGCTGCCGATGAAATAGCCCGGCGGGCCGATCAGTTGCGGCACGATGAAGTCGCCGAGGGTCAGGGAAAACGTGAAGATCGACCCCGCGGCGATACCCGGTACCGCAAGTGGCAGCACCACCAGCAAAAAGGTCTGGCTCGGCCGGGCGCCCAGGTCGGCCGAGGCCTGTAGCAGCGAGGGCGGCAAGCGCTCCAGCGAGGCCTGGATCGGCAGAATCATGAACGGCAGCCAGATATAGACGAACACCAGGAACCGTCCAAGGTGCGAGGTGGACAGGGTGCTGCCACCCACCCCGGGCACGGCGAGGATCGCCTGCAACACAGCCTGCAGGTGCATCTGCTGGATGAACCACTGGGCCACGCCACCTTTGGCCAGCAGCAGTGTCCAGGCATAGGTCTTGACGATGTAGCTGGCCCACATCGGCATCATGACGGCGATGTAGAAAAATGCCTTGGTCCGCCCCGAGGTGTAGCGGGCCATGTAATAGGCGATCGGAAACGCCAGCACTGCGCTGGCCACTGACACGGCGAGCGCCATGGCCAAGGTGCGCAGGATGATGTCGAAGTTCGCCGGGGCGAACAGGGCCGCGAAGTTGGCCAGCGTCAGGTCCGGCGTCACCGCCATGGTGAAGTCGTCGAAGGTGTAGAACCCCTGCCAGAGCAGGTTCAGCAGCGAGCCCAGATAGATCGCGCCAAACCAGGTCAACGGCGGGATCAACAACAGCAACAAGTACAGGTTCGGACGCCGGTAGAGCAGAGTGCCGAGCCGTCTGACCAGTGACGGGCTTTGCATCGCCAGGGTCATCTGGCCTGGCCCTCGTCCAGGATGGTTTCGCGCAAGCGCCTCATTGCCGCGCGGGGCCAATGGGCCTGCACACGCTGTCCCAGTTGCCAGGGCTGGGGGCGCTCCTGCCAACGGTCATTGGCCTGGCTGACGGTCAGCAGCAGGCCGTTGTCCAGCCGCACTTCGTAGCGCGTGGCACTGCCCTGGTACTGGATGTCGTGCAGCAAGCCGCTGACCTGGATGTCCTCGGCGATTGCCGCGTGCTCTGCCAGGCGGATGTGTTCGGGGCGTATGGAAAAAGGCGAGACGTCTGCGGTGAGCTGCTGGGCCAGCTCGCCGCGGATCACGTTGGAGGTCCCGACGAATTCGGCGACGAAGGTGGTCGCCGGTTTCATGTACAGGTTGCGTGGGCTATCGACCTGTTCGATGCGGCCCCGGTTGAACACCGCGACGCGATCGGACATCGACAAGGCTTCGGTCTGGTCGTGGGTGACGAAGATGAAGGTGATGCCCAATTGCCGCTGCAGTTTCTTCAGCTCGCCTTGCATCTGTTCGCGCAGCTTCAGGTCCAGGGCACCGAGTGGTTCGTCGAGCAACAGCACCCGTGGCCGATTGACCAGGGCGCGGGCCAGGGCAACACGCTGGCGCTGGCCGCCGGAGAGCTGCGCCGGCTTGCGCTCGGCATAGCCTGCCAGGGCGACCATCGCCAGGGCCTCGTCGGCACGGCTGTAGCGTTCGGCCTTGGCCACCCCCTTGACCTTCAGGCCATAGGCGATGTTGTCGCGCACGTTCATGTGCGGAAACAGGGCGTAGTCCTGGAATACCGTGTTCACGTCACGCTGGTAAGGCGGCAGTCCGGCAGCCTCTACATCATGCAGACGGATCGAGCCGCTGCTCGGTTGTTCGAAGCCTGCGATCAGGCGTAGGCAGGTGGTCTTGCCCGAGCCCGAGGGGCCGAGCATGGAGAAGAACTCGCCTTCCTGGATGTCGATGCTGACACGGTCGACGGCCCTGACGTCGCCGAACGTGCGGGATACCTCGGTGAGCTGGACTGCTAGGGGCATTGCGCTGGCTCCGTGCATTTTATCTACTGCGTGAACCCTTTCGCGGATGAACCCGCTCCAACGGCGATCACGCCGTACCGAGCGGGTTCACCCGCGAAGAAGCCGGAACAACAATCAGTCGATCTGTCAGCGTCCGCCCATGATCGCAATATAGTCCTGGGTCCAGCGGCTATAAGGGACGAATTTGCCGCCGCTGGACTGCGGCGTCTTCCAGAACGCGATCTTGTCGAAGTTGTCGATCCCGTTGACCTTGCAGCCCTCGGCGCCCAGCAGCTCGCTGCCGGTGCAGGCGGCGGGCACAGCCGGCACCGAGCCGAACCAGGCCGCGACGTCGCCCTGGACCTTCGGTTGCAATGACCAGTCCATCCATTTGTAGGCGCAGTTGGGGTGCTTGGCTTCGCTGTGCAGCATGGTGGTGTCGGCCCAGCCGGTGGCGCCTTCCTTTGGGATGGTCGAGGCGACCGGCTGTTTGTCGGCCTTCAGGCCATTGACCATGTAACCCCAGGAACTGGAGGCGGCCACGCCTTCGTTCTTCACATCGCTCATCTGCACGGTCGCATCGTGCCAGTAGCGGTGGATCAGCGGCTGTTGCTGACGCAGCAGGTCGAGTACGGCCTTGTACTGGGTTTCGCTGAGCTCGTAGGGGTCCTGGATGCCCAGCTCAGGCTTGGTGGATTTCAGGTAGAGCGCAGCGTCGGCGATATAGATCGGGCCATCGTAGGCCTGTACCCGACCTTTGTTCGGTTTGCCGTCCGGCAGGTTCTGGGGCTCGAAGACCACACTCCAGCTGGTGGGCGGTTGCTTGAACACTGCGGTGCTGTAGAGCAGCACGTTCGGGCCCCATTGGTAAGGCGTGCCGTAAACCTGCTTATCGACCACGTACCAGCCGCCATTCTGCAGGCGTGGGTCGATGTTCTTCCAGTTGGGGATCAGCGCCGTGTTGATCGGCTGTACCCGCTTGCCAGCGATCAGCCGCAGCGAGGCGTCGCCCGAGGCGGTCACCAGGTCGTAGCCGCCCTTGGTCATCAGGCTGACCATTTCGTCGGAGGTCGCGGCGGTCTTCACGCTGACCTTGCAGCCGGTCTCTTTCTCGAATCCGGTGACCCAGTCGTAGGCCTTGTCGCTTTCGCCGCGTTCGATGTAGCCGGGCCAGGCGACGATATCCAGGCGCCCCTCGCCATCGCCGATGCTCTGGGGCAGGCCTGCGGCCTGCAGATTGGCGCTGGCCAGCAGGGCGCCGATCACGGCGCTGGACAATGCGGTCTTGTGCACTGACATGGTGTTCCCTCTTTTGGAATTTTTGATCGGGGCAGTCATCAAGAAAGCAGCGAAGCGATGGGATAAGCGTAGTGCGCTTGTCGCGCACCTGCGGCCGGTTCGGGCAGGCGCATGCGATGTCGAGTCTAGTTCGTTTTTTGCCGGTGGTTACGCAACATCCGGATGCAAATGCATTAAGCGTGAGTTCAGTCCACAGGCCTAATCTGGGGCTTTCCTTTTCAGCAAGAGGTAATGCCAGATGAACACCCGTGGCTTGCTCGATCAACTGCTCAAATCCGGCCAGGAGCTGCTGCAAAACCAGCAAGGCAAGGGCGGCGGCGCCAAGGGAGCGGGCGTGGCTGATCTGCTGGGCGGCCAGTCAGGCAAGGGCGGGCTGGGCAGCTTGCTCTCCGGTGCCGGTGGCGGTGCCCTGGCGGCAGGTGCCATGGGCCTGCTTCTGGGCAGCAAGAAGGCCCGCAAGTATGGTGGCAAAGTGCTCACCTACGGTGGCCTGGCTGCGCTTGGTGTACTGGCGTACAAGGCCTACGGCAACTGGCAGGCGCGCCAGGGCCAGACCGCGGCCCACGAGCCTCGTACCCTCGATCGCCTGCCTGCGGCCCAGGCCGAGCAGCACAGCCAGGCGGTGCTGCGCGCCCTGGTGGCGGCGGCCAAATCGGACGGGCATATCGATGAGCGCGAGCGCGCCTTGATCGAAGGTGAGTTCGTCCGCCTGGACAGCGACCGCGAGCTCCAGCATTGGCTGCACGCCGAACTGAACAAACCGCTGGACCCCGCCGAAGTGGCCGCTGCCGCGCAGACGCCCGAGATGGCGGCTGAAATGTACCTGGCCAGCGTGATGATGGTCGATCAGGAAAACTTCATGGAACGCGCTTATTTGGATGAACTGGCCCGCCAGTTGCGTCTGGATCCTGGCCTGCGCCAGGCGCTCGAGGATCAGGTCCGCCTCGCTGCGGGGTAAGCCACGGGGCGTCCTTCCACTCAGGTAAGGGACGCCTCCACAGCCTGCAAAATCAGCCGCGAACGGGCGGGGCGCCTAGGCTATACTCTGGCGATTTTTCCCCGCTCGTAATGAATTCCTGAGGGCTGAACGTGAAGAACTGGACCTTGCGCCAACGGATCCTGGCAAGTTTCGCCGTGATCATCGCCATCATGCTGCTGATGATCGTCGCCGCATACTCGCGGTTGGTGGCGATCGAGGCCAGTGAAGAGGCAGTAGGCTCCGACAGCATCCCTGGCTTCTACTACAGCTCGATGCTTCGCAGCGCCTGGGTCGACAGCTACGTCACCAGCCAGCAGTTGGTGGGGTTGTCCGGTCGCCGGGAAATCACCCCGGCGGACCTGGCCGAGTTCAAGAGCTTCGATGAGCGCCTCAAACAGGAGATGGCCAGCTACCAGGCGACGATCCATAATCCGGACGATCAGGCCGCGCTCGATGCGTTCAGGGTGCTTGAAGCCGACTACATGAAGCTCGTCGACCAGGTGCTCGAAGCCTACCAGCAGAAGCGCTATGCCGAAGCCGAGCGTCTGATCAACGAATCCCTCACCCCGGCCTGGATCAACGGCCGCCAGCACCTGAACCGGGTCATTGAAAGCAATCGCGAATCCGCCGAAGCGGCCACCAACGACATCGTCTCTGCCGTAGCCACGGCCAAGGGCAGCATGATCGTCTCGTTGCTGCTGGCAATCCTGGCTGCCGGTATCTGCGGTCTGCTATTGCTGCGTGCCATCACTGCGCCCGTGCAGCGCATCGTCCATGCCTTGGACAAGCTGCGTTCGGGTGACCTGAGCATGCGCCTGAGCCTGGCCCGCAAGGATGAGTTCGGTAGCATCGAGACCGGCTTCAACGAAATGGCCGTGGCGCTGGCCGACCTGGTCGCCCAGGCCCAGCGTTCGTCGGTGCAGGTGACCACTTCGGTCACTGAAATCGCCGCCACGTCCAAGCAGCAACAAGCGACTGCCACCGAAACCGCCGCCACCACCACCGAGATCGGTGCCACTTCGCGAGAGATCGCCGCTACCTCCCGTGACCTGGTCCGTACCATGACCGAGGTGACCTCCGCCGCCGACCAGGCCTCGGTCCTTGCCGGCTCTGGCCAGCAGGGCCTGGCACGCATGGAAGAGACCATGCATCAGGTGATGGGCGCCGCCGATCTGGTCAACGCCAAGCTGGCGATCCTCAACGAGAAGGCCAGCAACATCAACCAAGTGGTCGTGACCATCGTCAAGGTGGCCGACCAGACCAACCTGCTGTCGCTCAATGCCGCCATCGAGGCGGAGAAGGCCGGTGAGTACGGCCGTGGTTTCGCCGTGGTGGCCACCGAGGTGCGTCGCCTGGCCGACCAGACCGCCGTGGCAACCTACGACATCGAGCAAATGGTGCGGGAAATCCAGTCCGCCGTCTCGGCCGGGGTCATGGGCATGGACAAGTTCTCCGAGGAAGTGCGGCGGGGCATGTTCGAGGTCCAGCAGGTGGGCGAACAGCTCACCCAGATCATCCACCAGGTCCAGGCACTGGCGCCGCGGGTGCTGATGGTCAACGAAGGCATGCAGGCCCAGGCCACCGGTGCCGAGCAAATCAACCAGGCCCTGGCCCAGCTCAGCGATGCGAGCACCCAGACCGTGGAGTCCTTGCGCCAGGCGAGCTTCGCCATCGACGAGTTGAGCCAGGTGGCTGCCGGGCTGCGCGGCGGTGTGTCGCGCTTCAAAGTCTGACGGCGATGAACGACGTGCAACCCCATCAGGAGCAGGCCGACGGTGCCAAGGCAGCGCTGTATCTGCAGTTCTGCATCGGCGAGCAGCGCTTTGCCCTGGACGTGCGCGAGGTGATCGAGGTATTGCCACGGCGCACGCTCAAGCCCATCGCCCAGGCGCCTGCGTGGGTCGCCGGTATCCTTGCCCATCGCGGCACCTTGGTACCGGTGATCGATCTCTCGGCGCTGAGCTTCGCCACCCCGGCCCCCTTGCGTACCAGCACCCGGCTTGTGCTGGTGCACTATGGCGGCGACCGGCAACTGGGGTTGATTCTGGAGCAGGCCACCGACACCTTGCGATGCCGGCCCGATGAGTTCCAGCCCTATGGCCTGGACAACGCCGATGCGCCTTACCTGGGGCCGGTGCGCCAGGATGCCTGGGGGCTGCTGCAGCGGATCGAGGTGGACGACTTGCTGCCGGACGATGTCCGCGATCTGCTGTTCCCCGAGCCGCCAGGGCAGGTGCCGGCATGATCGAACAGCACTTCTTCCGTTTCCTGCAGGAGCGCATCGGCCTGGACGTCGAGTCGGTCGGCGCGCCCATGGTCGAACGTGCCTTGCGCCAGCGCTGCGCTGCCGTGCAGGCCGATGGCCTGGACGATTACTGGTCGCGCCTGCAGCAATCGGCCAGTGAGCAGCAGGCACTGATCGAGGCGGTGATCGTCCCGGAAACCTGGTTCTTCCGCTATCCCGAATCTTTCACCGCGCTGGTGGGGTTGGCCCACAAGCGCCTGACCGAACTTGCCGGTCTGCGACCGCTGCGAATCCTCAGCCTGCCATGCTCCACGGGCGAGGAGCCCTACTCGATCGCCATGGCGCTGCTCGAGGGTGGTCTGGACCCGGCTGCATTTCGTGTCGACGCCATGGACATCAGCCCCAGTTCCATTGCCCGCGCGAAACAGGCCATCTATGGGCGCAACTCTTTTCGGGGCAGCGAGCTGGCGTTCCGCGACCGGCATTTCAGCGA
Organism: Pseudomonas sp. HTZ2; assembly: GCF_033173945.1. NCBI lineage: Bacteria > Pseudomonadati > Pseudomonadota > Gammaproteobacteria > Pseudomonadales > Pseudomonadaceae > Pseudomonas > Pseudomonas sp. HTZ2. The sequence continues at coordinate 893,843 of NZ_CP137332.1, forward strand.
AACCGACGAAGGCCACCAATTGGACGAGCGGGTAAGACGCCAGGTCGATCTGCAAGTCGGCAACGTGCTCGATCCTGCACTCAAGAGTCAGCAAGGGCTGTACGACTTCGTCTTCTGCCGCAATTTGCTGATCTACTTCGACGTCCCGACCCAGCGCCGGGTGTTCGAAGTGCTCAAGCACCTGACCCATGCCCAGGGCGTGCTGTTCATCGGCCCTGCCGAGGGCAGCCTGCTGGCCCGCCTGGGCATGCGTCCATTGGGCATCCCCCAGTCGTTCGCCTATGTGCGCCAGGAGGCGCCAGCCCCGGCGCCTGCACCCGTCGGGCAAGTTGCACCAATCAGTCGTCCCCCCTCCGTGCCTCCACAGGCCCCACGGCCTGCCAGCCGTCCGGTGCGCCTGTCGCGCCCCCTTTCGTCGCCACCGCGCTCGCCGTCGCACGCCCAAGGTGAGAGCGAGCTGCTGGCCACCATCGCCCGTCAGGCCAACGCCGGTGAAAGCGCGCAGGCCCGCGCCAGCTGCCAGCGCTACCTGCAGCAGTTCGCGCCGAAAGCGCAGGTGTTCTACTGGCTCGGTCTGCTCAGCGACACCGAAGGCGACAGCCAGGAGGCCATCAGCCAGTATCGCAAGGCACTGTACCTGGAGCCGCAACATGCCGAGGCCTTGATGCACTTGGCGGCATTGCTGGCCTCCCAGGGCGACGAGGCGGGCGCGCGGCGTATGCAGGAGCGGGCGGCACGTGTGGGACGGGAGTCTGAACGATGAGTGAAACCATGCACCTGATCGCACGGGACGATGAGCTCATCGACGATTGCTGGAACCGTATCGGTGTGCACGGCGACAAGCAGTGCCCATTGCTCGAACGTCACATTCATTGCCGCAACTGCCAGGTCTACGCCAGTGCGGCCACGCGGCTGCTCGATCGCTATGCACTGTTGCAGGACGAGCAGGTCGAGGCGCCGCCGCCGGACGAAGACAGCGTCGGGCGCTCGATGCTGTTGTTCCGCCTGGGCGAGGAGTGGCTGGCGCTGGCCTGTGCCTGTCTGGCCGAAATCGCGCCGCTACAGTCGGTGCATTCGCTGCCGCACCAGCGCTCCGGGGTATTGCAGGGCGTGGCCAATGTGCGTGGCGCGCTGGTGCCCTGCCTGTCGCTGGCGGGCTTGCTGGGCGTCGAGGTGTTGCCGGCCCAGGAGCGTACCGGGCGCGTGATGCCGCGCATGCTGATCCTCGCCGCGGAGGGCGGCCCGGTGGTGATGGCGGTGGACGAGATCGACGGTATCCATCGCCTGGATCCGGCACGCCTGGCCGATGGCCAGGACGCTGCGCACTTCACCGCAGCGGTACTGCAATGGCGTGGACGCAGCGTGCGGGTGCTGGATGAACAACATGTACTGTCGGCCGTGAAGCGGAGCCTGTCATGACCCCTGAGCAAATGCGCGACGCCTCGCTGCTCGAACTGTTCAGCCTGGAGGCCGAGGCCCAGACCCAGGTGCTCAGTGCCGGGCTCATGGCGCTCGAGCGCAACCCGACCCAGGCCGACCAGCTCGAAGCCTGCATGCGCGCGGCCCATTCCCTGAAAGGGGCTGCACGGATCGTTGGCATCGATGCCGGTGTCAGCGTCGCCCACGTCATGGAAGACTGTCTGGTGGCGGCCCAGGAAGGGCGCCTGCGACTGCGCCCCGAGCATATCGATGCCTTGCTGCACGGCACTGACCTGTTGATGCGCATCGCAACACCCAATGACCGTGATGGCGAAGCCGCGGTGCCGGCGTTCCTGGTGCAGATGGCTAATCTGCTCGACCCCACGGCAGCGCCCGTGCCTGAGCCTGCCGCACCTGTCGAACCTGCACCACTGCAGACCACGCAGGTCGAACCGGTGGTGGCAGAGCCAGAGCCCGAGGCCGAGCCTGAGCCCAGCCTGCCTCGCAAGGTCGGCAAGCGCGGTGGCGAGGGTGGCGAACGGGTGCTCAGGGTCACCGCCGATCGTTTGAACAGCCTGCTCGACCTTTCCAGCAAGTCGCTGGTGGAAACCCAGCGACTCAAGCCCTACCTGGCCAGCCTGCAGCGGCTCAAGCGCATGCATGGCCAGGGCATGCGGGCCCTCGATGGCCTGAAGCAACAGCTCGAAGGCAGCGGCCAGAGCCACGAAGTGCTCGAGGCCTTGGCCCAGACTCAACGCCTGCTGGGCGAAACCCAGCAGATCCTGCAGCAACAGGCTGCCGATATCGACGAGTTCGGCTGGCAGGCCAGCCAGCGCGCCCAGCATCTCTACGACACCGCGCTGGCCTGCCGCATGCGGCCGTTCGCCGATGTCCTGACCGGTCAGAGCCGCATGGTCCGCGACCTTGGACGATCGCTGGGCAAGCAGGTGCAGTTGCAGATCGAAGGTGAGAAAACCCAAGTCGACCGTGACGTACTGGAAAAGCTCGAAGCGCCCTTGACCCATCTGCTGCGCAACGCCGTCGATCACGGTATCGAGCTGCCCGAGCGGCGCCTGCTGGCAGGCAAGCCCGTCGACGGCACGATTCGCCTGCGCGCCTCGCACCAGGCAGGCCTGCTGATCCTCGAACTGACCGACGATGGCGCCGGCATCGACCTTGATCGGTTGCGGCGTAGCATCGTCGAACGGGCTCTGTCACCGGCCGAGACCGTAGCGCAAATGAGCGAGTCGGAGCTGCTCACGTTCCTGTTCCTTCCTGGCTTCAGCATGCGTGACAAGGTCACCGAGGTGTCGGGCCGAGGCGTCGGCCTTGATGCGGTTCAGCACATGGTGCGCGAGCTGCGTGGCTCGATCGAGCTGACCCAGGTGTCCGGCCAGGGGTGCTGCTTCCATCTGGAGGTGCCGCTGACGCTGTCGGTGGTGCGCAGCCTGGTGGTAGAGGTGGGGGGCGAAGCCTATGCCTTCCCGCTGGCGCACATCGAGCGCACCCTGGCGGTGGCTGCCGAGGACATCGTGCAGATCGAAGGGCGCCAGCACTTCTGGCACGAAGGACGGCATGTCGGGCTGGTCTCGGCCAGCCAGTTGCTCAACCGTCCGACCGGGCAGGATGACGAGCGCAGCCTGCCCGTGGTGGTGATTCGTGAGCGTGACCAACTGTACGGCGTGGCTGTGGAGCGGTTGATCGGCGAGCGGGTGCTGGTAGTGATGCCGCTGGATGCGCGCCTGGGCAAGGTCCAGGACATTTCCGCCGGGGCCTTGCTCGATGATGGTTCGGTGGTGCTGATCATCGACGTCGAGGATTTGCTGCGCTCGGTCGAGAAACTGCTCAGCACCGGCCGGCTGGAGCGCATCGAGCGCGGTGCCCGGGGCGGTCGCGCCATGGTGCGCAAGCGCATCCTGGTGGTCGACGACTCGCTCACCGTCCGTGAGCTGCAGCGCAAACTATTGGGCAACCAGGGCTACGACGTGGCCGTGGCGGTGGACGGCATGGATGGCTGGAATGCCCTGCGCGCCGATGATTTCGATCTGCTGATCACCGATATCGACATGCCGCGCATGGACGGCATCGAACTGGTCACCTTGGTGCGTCGAGACCAGCGCCTGCAATCGCTGCCGGTCATGGTGGTGTCCTACAAGGATCGTGAAGAAGACCGGCGACGTGGACTGGACGCCGGTGCCGACTACTATTTGGCTAAAGCCAGTTTCCATGACGATGCGTTGCTGGACGCCGTGGTGGAGTTGATCGGGGGTGCACAGGGATGAAGATCGCCATCGTCAACGACATGCCCATGGCAGTGGAGGCGCTGCGCCGGGCCTTGGCCTTCGAGCCCGAGCACCAGGTGGTCTGGGTGGCCAGCGATGGCGCCGAAGCCGTGGCCCGGTGCGCCGAGTTCACCCCTGACCTGATTCTCATGGACCTGATCATGCCGGTGATGGATGGCGTCGAGGCGACCCGGCGGATCATGGCCGAAACACCCTGTGCCATCGTTATTGTCACGGTCGACCGCAAGCAGAATGTGCATCGGGTATTCGAAGCCATGGGCCATGGCGCCCTGGACGTGGTGGATACGCCTTCGCTGGGCGCGGGGGATGCACGGGAAGCGGCAGCCCCGCTGTTGCGCAAGATCCTCAATATAGGCTGGCTGATCGGCCAGCAACGCTCCGCGGCGCCCCGCGCTGTGTCCGCTCCACTGGTGGGGGCGTCCCAGCGTCGTGGCCTGGTGGCCATCGGCTCTTCGGCGGGCGGTCCAGCGGCGCTGGAAGTCCTGCTCAAAGGCTTGCCGCGCGAGTTTCCCGCGTCGATCGTGCTGGTGCAGCACGTTGATCAGGTATTCGCCAGTGGCATGGCCGAATGGCTCAGCGGGGTCTCGGGCTTGCCGGTGCGCCTGGCGCGAGAGGGCGAGCCACCCCAGCCAGGGCAAGTGCTGCTGGCCGGCACCAATCATCACATCCGCCTGCTGCAGGGCGGCCAGCTTAGCTATACGGCCGAGCCTGTCGGTGAAATCTACCGCCCCTCGATCAACGTGTTCTTCGAGAGTGTGGCGCGTTTCTGGACGGGCGATGCCGTGGGCGTCTTGCTCACCGGCATGGGCCGCGACGGCGCCCAAGGCCTGAAACAGATGCGCCAGCGTGGTTTCCTCACCATCGCCCAGGACCAGCAGAGTTCGGCGGTCTACGGCATGCCCAAGGCGGCTGCGGCGATCGAGGCTGCCGTGGAGATACGGCCGCTGGAACGCATCGCGGGCCGACTGATGGAAATCTTTTCGAAATGACGATATGTATTGAGTCACGCCGCCTGGCCGGCAGTGACCTGGTGAATAGGCATGAATGATCTACCGATCGAAGGTTTCACGACCATCAACGAAAGTGCGGCGATGGTCCTGCTGGTCGACGATCAGGCGATGATCGGCGAGGCGGTGCGCCGTGGGCTGGCCCACGAGGAGAACATCGACTTCCATTTCTGCGCCGATCCCCACCAGGCGGTGGCCCAGGCCATGCGGATCAAACCTACGGTGATTCTCCAGGACCTGATCATGCCGGGGCTGGACGGCCTGACGTTGGTGCGCGAATACCGCAACAACCCGGCCACCCAGGATATTCCGATCATCGTCCTGTCGACCAAGGAGGACCCGCTGGTCAAGAGCGCGGCCTTCGCCGCCGGGGCCAACGACTACCTGGTCAAGCTGCCGGACACCATCGAGCTGGTGGCGCGGATCCGCTACCACTCCCGCTCCTACCTGACCCTGCTGCAACGTGATGAAGCCTATCGCGCGCTGCGGGTCAGCCAGCAGCAGTTGCTCGACACCAACCTGATGCTGCAGCGGTTGATGAACTCCGATGGCCTCACCGGGCTGTCCAATCGGCGCCATTTCGACGAGTACCTGGAGCTTGAATGGCGACGGGCGATACGCGAGCAACAACAGTTGTCGCTGCTGATGATCGACGTCGACTACTTCAAGGCCTACAACGACAGCTTCGGCCATTTGGCCGGCGACGAGGCCCTGCGCCAGGTCGCCGAGGCCATCCGCGGTTCCTGCTCGCGTCCCACCGACTTGCCGGCGCGCTATGGGGGCGAGGAGTTCTCCTTGGTGCTGCCCAATACCTCGCCCGGCGGTGCGCGGCTGATCGCCGAGAAACTGCGCCAGACCGTCCTGGGTCTGAACATCCCCCATACCGCGCCCGAGGCAGACGCGCGCCTGACAGTGAGCATAGGCCTTGCGACCCTCACGCCAAGCGTTGGCAGCCACAGCCGGCAGCTGATCTCGGCTGCGGACAAGGGGCTGTATCTGGCCAAGAACAATGGTCGCAATCAGGTGGGCGTTGCCTGACGCTCTTAGGGTCTGCCGCCAGCGTCCACACCATTAGCGGCGGCCCTCGCGGTTACCGCCCGGCGGGTCTGCCGTCGGGGCGAGGACTGCGTTATACTCGCGGGCTTTTCACCGAATTCGCACGAGTAGCCCGCCCATGGAAATCCAACCGATCCTGAACACCATCAAGGACCTCACCGAACGCTCCCAGTCCATTCGGGGGTATCTTTGACTACGATCAAAAAGCTGATCGCCTGATCGAAGTCAATCGCGAACTGGAAGACCCTGCCGTCTGGAACAAGCCCGAGTACGCTCAGGGCTTGGGCCGTGAGCGCGCCATGCTGGCGCAGGTCGTCGAGACCCTGGACAAACTGTCCAATGGCCTGTCCGACTGCAAGGACCTGCTCGACATGGCCGTCGAGGAAAACGACGAAGGCGCCGTCAACGACGTTGTGACCGAGCTGCAAGGCCTGGAAGAAAACCTGGCCCAGCTTGAGTTCCGTCGCATGTTCAGCGGCGAGATGGACATGAACAACGCCTACCTGGACATCCAGGCCGGTTCCGGTGGCACCGAGGCGCAGGACTGGGCCAATATCCTGCTGCGCATGTACTTGCGCTGGGCCGACAAGCGTGGTTTCGATGCCACCATCATCGAGCTCTCCGAGGGTGAAGTCGCCGGCATCAAAGGCGCGACCGTACACATCAAGGGCGAATACGCGTTCGGCTGGCTGCGTACCGAGATCGGTGTGCACCGCCTGGTGCGCAAGAGCCCGTTCGACTCCGGAGCCCGTCGCCACACCTCGTTCTCGGCGGTGTTCGTCTCGCCCGAGATCGACGACAAGGTCGAGATCGAGATCAACCCGGCCGACCTTCGCATCGACACCTACCGCTCCTCCGGTGCAGGTGGTCAGCACGTGAACACTACCGATTCGGCGGTCCGTATCACCCACGTGCCGACCAACACCGTGGTGGCCTGCCAGAACGAACGTTCCCAGCACGCCAACAAGGACACCGCCATGAAGATGCTGCGGGCCAAGTTGTACGAGCTGGAAATGCAAAAGCGCAATGCCGCCTCCCAAGCTCTGGAAGACAGCAAGTCGGACATCGGCTGGGGTCACCAGATCCGCTCCTACGTGCTCGATGACTCGCGCATCAAGGACCTGCGTACCGGCGTCGAGCGCAGCGACTGCCAGAAGGTCCTGGACGGCGACCTCGACCAGTACCTGGAAGCGAGCCTCAAGCAGGGGCTGTAAACCGCACACGACCGCCGCGATACGAGGCCTGCGGCCCGTATCGCATGCCCTGCCCGACAGGGGCAACGAACACCTGATGGAAACAATGACGACATGAGCGACCTCAAGACCGAATCGCAAGACCTGCAACAGGAAGAAAACGCCCTGATCGCACTGCGCAAGGAAAAACTTGCCGCCGAGCGTGCCAAGGGCAACGCCTTCCCCAACGACTTCCGTCGCGACAGCTACTGCAACGACCTGCAGAAGCAGTACGCGGACAAGACCAAGGAAGAGCTGGAAGCAGCCGCGATTCCGGTCAAGGTAGCCGGTCGCATCATGCTCAACCGTGGCTCGTTCATGGTCATCCAGGACATGACTGGTCGCATCCAGGTCTACGTCAACCGCAAGACCCTGCCCGAAGAGACCCTGGCCGCTGTCAAGACCTGGGACCTGGGCGACATCATCAGTGCCGAAGGCACCCTGGCCCGTTCGGGCAAGGGCGACCTGTACGTCGAGATGACCAACGTGCGCCTGCTGACCAAGTCGCTGCGCCCGCTGCCGGACAAGCACCACGGCCTGACCGACACCGAGCAGCGCTACCGCCAGCGCTATGTCGACCTGATGGTCAACGAGGAAACCCGCCACACCTTCCGTGTCCGTTCCCAGGTCATCTCGCACATCCGCAAGTTCCTGATCGAGCGCGACTTCCTCGAAGTCGAGACGCCGATGCTGCAGACCATTCCAGGTGGCGCGGCGGCAAAGCCGTTCGAAACCCACCACAACGCCCTGGACATGGCCATGTTCCTGCGTATCGCGCCGGAGCTGTACCTCAAGCGGCTGGTTGTGGGTGGCTTCGAGAAAGTGTTCGAGATCAACCGCAACTTCCGTAACGAAGGCGTCTCGACCCGGCACAACCCCGAGTTCACCATGCTCGAGTTCTACCAGGCCTACGCCGACTATCGCGACAACATGGACCTCACCGAAGAGCTGTTCCGCGAGCTGGCGCAACTGGTTCTGGGCACCACCGATGTGCCGTACGGCGACAAGGTGTTCCACTTCGGCGAGCCGTTCGCCCGCCTGTCGGTGTTCGAGTCGATCCTCAAGTACAACCCTGAGCTCACCGCCGCCGACCTGCAGGACGTCGACCGCGCCCGTGAGATCGCCAAGAAGGCCGGCGCCAAGGTGCTCGGCCATGAAGGCCTGGGCAAGCTGCAGGTGATGATTTTCGAAGAGCTGGTCGAGCACAAGCTGGAGCAGCCGCATTTCATCACCGAGTACCCGTTCGAAGTGTCGCCGCTGGCCCGTCGCAACGACGAGAACCCTGCCGTCACCGATCGCTTCGAGCTGTTCATCGGTGGCCGCGAGATTGCCAACGCCTACTCCGAGCTCAATGACGCCGAAGACCAGGCTGAGCGTTTCCTGGCCCAGGTGGCCGAGAAGGACGCCGGTGACGACGAGGCCATGCACTACGATGCCGACTTCGTTCGCGCTCTGGAATACGGCATGCCACCTACCGCAGGTGAAGGCATCGGCATCGACCGCCTGGTCATGCTGCTGACCAATTCGCCGTCGATCCGTGATGTGATCCTGTTCCCGCACATGCGTCCACAGGCCTGAGCATCCTGAACAAGCCGCCTTTCGGGGCGGCTTTTTCATGCCTGCGGTTCGAAAGTGACTGATTGGTCACGGCGCAGGTGCCGAGTCGTTTTTGAAGCACCACCGAACCTATCAGGCGTGGCCTTGATCGTAATTGGGCCGCAACAAGCTACAACCGTCTTTACTCAAAGCAGAGGGGATCGACCCTCACCGAGATTCAACGAGGTATTCATCGTGACTCCCGCAATGGCCCAACAAGGCGCGGCAGGCGTGGCAAGCGCCGTCGCCGAAAGCGTGCAATACCAGGGGCGCAAGACAGCCCGCCAAGGCAGCGAGCAGCGCCGGCAGCAAATTCTCGACGCGGCAATGCGCATCATCGTGCGTGACGGCGTGCGCGGTGTACGTCACCGAGCGGTGGCCGCCGAGGCCGGCGTTCCGCTGTCGGCGACCACTTATTACTTCAAGGACATCGAAGACCTGCTGACCGACACCTTCGCTCAGTACGTCGAGCGCAGCGCCGCCTACATGGCCAAGCTCTGGGCCAGTTCCGAAGTGGTGCTGCGCCAGTTGCTCGCCCAGGGCGACGGCAGCCCCGAGGCCCGGGCACGCCTGGCGGACGAGGTGGCGCGCATGATGGCCGATTATGTCAGCCGTCAGTTGCACACTCGGCGTGACTTCATCATGGCCGAGCAAGCCTTCCGCCAGGAGGCCTTGCTGTGCCCGCGTCTGGCTGAACTGGTCAGCGCCCACGAGCAGATCCTCCTGCACGGCGCACGGCAAATGCTGCAGGTGGTGGGGTCGCGTCAGCCCGAGCAGGATGCTCAGATGTTGACGGCCATAATCGAGCAGATGGAATATCAGGGCCTGCTCAAGGATGCGAATGCGCAAGCCGATGGGCAGATGCTCGCTATCCTTACCCGATACCTGCACCTGGTGCTGGCATCGGCCTAGGCCACGACCGGCCCGAGGGGCGATCGATCTTTTCAAGGAGAACCTGATGAAAGCCTGGCGTCTGGTGTTGTTGACTTTGTCATTCCTGCTGCTCGGTGGATGTCTGGTGACCTTCCATGAGCCTCTGCCCAGCAACCAGGCAGCGCCCAAGGCTCTGCTTGGCAAGTGGAGCAGCAAGGACGCCTGGGGCGAGCCGCTCAAACTCAGCATCAGCCGTGTGGGCGGGGATGCCTATAAAGCGGTGGCCACGGCCAAGGGCAAGGCGCCGGAAGAATATGTCTTTACCGTGTCCCAGCATGGCAATCGCTGGTATCTGTCGGCCGGTGTGCCCAAGCGCCTGGGCGGCAACTTCCTGATCGGCGGCTTCGAGGTCGTCGATGGCAAGGAGCTTGTGCTCTACAACCTCGATGTCGACCAGGTGCAGCAGGCGGTCAAGAAGAAGGAGTTGACCGGACGCAGCACCGAGGTGCCGGAGGACAACGGCGAAGGTGTGCTGATCGACAGCCCGTCGGCGCGGGTGCTGGCCTATCTGGACGATCCGGCCAACTCCGACCTGTTCGTCGAGGTGGCACGCTTCCAGCGAAGTGGCAAATAGCGCACTATCGCTGGCTTGGCTGGCCTCTTCGCGGGCGTTCACGCTGTACCTGTGGGAGCGGGTCTGCCCGCGAAGGGGCCGACCACGAGCTTGATTCAACAAGGAGTCCGGGGTGGACGAGTACCAGCAGACCATACGCGCGCTCTCCGACCGCATCGTCGCGGCGCAGACGCCCATCCGCGTGCTCGATGCGGTGAAGTGGGACGACAATATCCGCAACGGCTTTCTCAAGGCCAAGGGCAAGGAGCCCCCGGCCGTGGACCGTGCCTATTACCAGGGGCGACCGCTGTCGTTCGATTCCAACTCGGTGAAGGCCGAGTTCCAGAGCATCGAGCGCGACATCACTCGCCAGCTCGGTCAGTTCAACCCGGTCGGGCAGATCATGCGGCGCATGTGCAAGGAGTACCGCATGGTGGTGCGCATGCTCGAAGCCCGTGGCACCGAGGATTTCGGCCTGATTTCCCAGGAGCTGTATGGCGCGGCTTCCGACGCCTTCCATGCCGGCGACCCGACCCTGGCCGACCTGGGCCTGATGCTGTCCGATTATCTGAACAACATCGACGGCCGGGGCGACCTGAAGGACGAGCCGAAGAACCTTACCGCCAAGGAAGCCGTAGCGATCCTTCAGCGGCGCTTGAACAAGGTCTTCGGCGAGGCCGAGGAGACCATCCGCGTGTTCGAGTCCGACGGTATCGTGGCCGACGCTGCGGCCGGTGCCGATTACATCAAGGTGCGTGCCGACGCGATGTTCAACAGCCGAGACGTGCGCGCACTGGAGGTCCACGAAGGCCTGGTGCACGTGGGCACCACGCTCAATGGCCTCAACCAGCCGATCTGCACGTTCCTGGCGAAGGGGCCTCCCTCGTCGACCGTGACCCAGGAAGGATTGGCCATTCTCATGGAGGTGATCGCTTTCGCCTCCTACCCCAGCCGCCTGCGCAAGCTCACCAACCGCACCCGGGCCATCCACATGGTGGAGGAGGGGGCGGACTTCTTGCAGGTCTACGAGTTCTTCCGCGGCCAGGGCTTCGAGATGGCCCAGAGCTACAGCAATGCCAGCCGGGTATTTCGCGGGTCGGTGCCCAACGGACTGCCATTTACCAAGGACTTGTCCTATCTCAAGGGTTTCATCATGGTTTACAACTACATTCAGTTGGCCGTGAAGAAAGGCAAGCTCGAGCAGATCCCGCTGTTGTTCTGCGGCAAGACCACCCTGGAAGACATGCGCACCTTGCGTCAGTTGGTCGAGGAGGGCCTGGTGGAGCCGCCCAAGTACCTGCCGGAACAGTTCCGCGACCTCAACGCCCTGTCTGCGTGGATGTGCTTCTCCAACTTCCTCAACCACCTGAGCCTGGATCGTATTGAAGCCGACTACGCGAACATTCTCTGAAGCCTGTCGCCGCCTCATCCTGGGCTTGCTCGTGCTGGGATTGTCGGGGTGTAGCAGCTTGTTGTTCTTCCCGGAGCCGGGCCTGCCGTTCACCCCGCAGAAGGCGAAGCTCGAATTTCGTGACGTGACCCTCATCGCCGCCGACGGTACGCGTCTTCACGGCTGGTGGATGCCGGTCAAGCCAGGGGTCCAGGTCAAGGGCACGGTATTGCACCTGCATGGCAATGGCGGCAACCTGGCCTGGCATCTGGGCGGCAGCTATTGGCTGCCGGAGCAGGGCTACCAGGTGCTGATGATCGACTATCGCGGCTATGGCCTCTCCCAGGGCAAGCCGAGCCTGCCGGCGGTTTACCAAGACATCGAGGCGGCCATGGATTGGCTGGACAACGCCCCGCAGGTCCAAGGCAAGCCCTTGGTGCTGCTGGGCCAGAGCCTCGGCGGCGCCATGGCCATTCACTACCTGGCGGCCCATCCTGAGCAACGTCAGCGCTTCAGTGCGCTGGTATTCGACGGTGTACCCGCCAGCTATCGGGAAGTGGGGCGCTTTGCCCTGAGTACGTCATGGCTGACCTGGCCGTTGCAGGTGCCATTGTCCTGGCTGGTGCCGGACGGCGACAGCGCGATCCGCTCGATCGAGCGCCTGGACACCCCGCCCAAGCTGTTTTTCCACAGCATCGACGACGACCTGGTGCCCATGGACAGCGGCATCCGTCTGTACCAGCACGCCCCGCCACCTCGGGTGCTGCAACTGACCCGAGGCGGGCATGTGCAGACCTTCGCCGACCCGACGTGGCGCCAGGTGATGCTGCGCTTCCTCGACGACCCCAGCCATTTCGATGGCCTTCGGCGACTAGCCGAAGGGCCCAATTACCCTGATGAGAAGAACGCGCAATGAGTGAAGAACGCAACGCCATCCCGATGATCCTGACCGCCGTGGGTACCATCATCGTGACGGTAGGGACCCTTTGGTATTACGGTTACTTGCATTTCGCCAAGCCCGAGGACGCCCTGTTGCTGCAGGACTACACCATGCTCAAGACCCTCCCCGGCGAGGACTACAAAGTCTCCCTCGACCCGGCGCCCCAGGTGGCGCAGTGCGTCGATGGCGTGCTGGTGCTGTTCGACACCCAGCAGAAGGGCCTGACTGGCGTGCTGGTGGACAACCGCAAGCGTGCCATTCGCTGTATGGGGCAGGAGACCCCGCAACAGCTGCAATGACCTGCATTCTGGATGCCTTCGCGGCGAAAGCCGCGAAGAGCCAGGACAGACAAAGAAAAGCCCCGCGACGATCGCGGGGCTTTTTTGTTTCATTGCGCCAGCCTTACTGTTGGATCTGGCTTACCGAACGCGGCTGCACGGGCTGGTTGTCATTGGAGATGGTCACCTCCACCCGACGGTTCTGGGCGCGGCCAGTGTTGCTGCCATTGTCGGCGACCGGGTACTCCTTGCCGTAACCCTGGGCGACGATGCGTGCCGGGTCGACACCTGCGCGTACCAGGGCCATGCGCACGCTGTTGGCGCGTCGTTCCGACAGGCCTTGGTTGTAGCTCGCCGAGCCGACGCTGTCGGTGTATCCCTCGACGATGACCTTGCGCTCAGGGTTTTCCTGGAGGAACTGGGCCAGCTTGGTGATGTTGGGGTAGGCGCTGCTCTTGAGCTCGGCCTTGTTGAAGTCGAACAGTACATCCCCGAAGGTCACCAGGGTGCCTCGATCAGTCTGCTTGGCGTTGAGGCTTTCCTGCAGCTTGCGGATCTGTGCGTCACGGGCGTCCAGGCGGGCCTGAGCGCGTTGTGCGGAGGCGTTCTTCAACTCGTTTTCAGCCGAGCGCAGGGCGATGGTCTGTTTGGCCACTTCCACGCGCTGGTTGGTCAGGTAGGCCAACTGGTCGACTGTCTTGTCGTCCTCGCGCTCCATGAATGCCTTGTCGGCTTTGTTCAGCCAGTCCTGGGCGTCCTTGGTCTCGAGGGCCGCCAGCTTGCTGGCCTGCGGATCGCTTTGCAGGCTGGAGAAGTTGGTGCGGGCGGACTCGAGATTGGGGTTCGGATCATGGGCGCAGGCAGCAAGGCCTACGCACAGGGCCAGCAGGGTGGGGATCATGAGGTAATTGCGCATAGTGTTCATCCTTTGATCAATGACGAAGGCTCAAACAGGGCAGGGCAGCGCTCATTCGGCGCTGCGCAGGCCTTCCTCGCGAAGGTCCTGGACACCTTCACGGCTGTCCTGCAGGGCCTTCTGCGCCTTGGCGGCCTGAGCCTTGCGCTCGGCCACGCGTGCATCCCACTCGGCTTGTTCAGCCAAGCGCTTGGCTTCGTCGTACTGCTTGTCATGCATGGCGATCTCGGCCTGCTTGAACTTGTCCTGGGCAGCCTTCATTTCCACGGCGGCAAACTCGGTGCCACCGGCGCTGACCGCGGAATTGACCGCGGACTGGGTGACGGCGTATTGCTCGGAGGGCGGTTTTCCGGCACAACCGGCCAGCAGCAGGCTGCCGCCCAGCGCCAGCGCGGCGAGCTTGAGCCCGCGCAGCGGCGTGGAGGAGGGGTGAGGTGTGCGGGTCTTCATGATGGTCAGCTCCATGGGATCACTCCTGTTTACGACGGTATCCTTAGCAGTCCATCGCTTTTTCCCTGTCATCTGCGCGCATTTCGGCCGAACTGTGCACAACGGCGCGTGTGCAGGGTTTTAGCGTGATGGCTACAGGCTGTGACTTGGGCTTTTTTCCGATAGTTCAGAAAAAAATGCCGAGCCTGTGCAGACGTGCAGGGACCGTGGAAGGGGATCGGTGGCAAATCAAGACTGTGCGACAAAGCGAACGGGGCGAGGCGGGGCAGCAGTCCCGTGCCCCGCCAACGCGGGGGCAAGTGTCAACTCGAAAGACTTTTCGACAGTGCCTGTTCGGCCTGCACGTAGGCGGGTGTCTTGCCGATGTCGGCGTAGATCTCCTCGCCCTCCTCGACACGGATCACCTGCGAGCCTTTGACGTAGGGGATGGCCTTTTCCGCCTCCTTGATGGCGGATTGCAACAGGCTCTCCGTGACGAAGGCCTCGTCCAGCCCGTAGGCCTGCGCGAATGCCTTGATCTTGACCAAGTCCTGCTTGTGCAGGGTAAGGGTGTATTCGACGCGTTCGCAGCTCTCGCGGGCCTTGGATTCCCAGCTGTCCAGCATGTGCCTGAAGGTGTCCATGGAAAACTCCTCGCTCGAAACCTGAAGTGGGCATGACTTCGGATGCCTTGCATTCACTTTAGTTGCTCGGTGCCGAACCGGCTTGCCAGTACGGCCTTGCCATGGGCACTCTTGGGCAATGTTCCTGAGCGGATGCGCGGTGAGCCGCGCCGGAGAGAAGGCCGATGACCGATATCGATGTACGCTTGCGTGAGGATGTCCATCTGTTGGGTGAACTGCTGGGCGAGACCATTCGCCAGCAGCATGGCGAGGCGTTCCTGCAGAAGATCGAAGACATCCGCCACAGTGCCAAGGCCGACCGCCGTGGCGCTGCAGAGCAACTGAGTTCGACCTTGGGCGATCTGGCCGACGACGACCTGCTACCGGTGGCTCGGGCTTTCAACCAGTTTCTCAACCTGGCGAACATCGCCGAACAGTACCAGTTGATCCGCCGTCGCGATGTTGGCCAACCCGAGCCTTTCGAAGCGCGCGTGCTGCCGGAATTACTGACCCGGCTGAAGCAGGCCGGTCATTCGGACGATGCCCTCGCCAGGCAGTTGGCCAAGCTGGACATCCAGCTGGTGCTCACCGCCCACCCCACCGAAGTGGCCCGCCGTACACTGATCCAGAAATACGATGCCATCGCCGGCCAGTTGGCTGCGCAGGATCACCGTGACCTGACACCTGCTGAGCGCCAACAGGTGCGTGAGCGCTTACGGCGTCTGATCGCCGAGGCCTGGCACACCGAGGAAATCCGGCGCACCCGGCCGACGCCGGTGGACGAGGCCAAGTGGGGCTTCGCGGTGATCGAGCATTCCTTGTGGCAGGCGATCCCTAACCACCTGCGCAAGGTAGATCACGCGTTATTCGAAGCGACTGGTCTGCGCTTGCCGCTGGAATCCGCGCCGATCCGTTTCGCCTCCTGGATGGGCGGCGATCGCGATGGCAACCCCAATGTCACCGCGGTGGTGACCCGCGAAGTGCTGCTGCTGGCCCGCTGGATGGCGGCTGACCTATTCCTGCGTGACATCGACTACCTGGCTGCCGAGCTGTCGATGCAGCAGGCCAACAATGCCCTGCGCGAGCGCGTGGGTGACAGTGCCGAGCCTTATCGTGCGTTGCTCAAGCAAGTGCGCGAACGCCTGCGCGCCACCCGTGCCTGGGCCCACGCGGCGCTGAGCAGCGCCCAGGCACCTGGGGCCGATGTGCTGACCAGCAACCGCGAGCTGATCGAGCCGCTTGAGCTGTGCTATCAGTCCCTGCATGAATGCGGCATGGGTGTCATCGCTGACGGCCCGCTGCTCGACACCTTGCGCCGGGCCGTGACCTTCGGCTTGTTCCTGGTGCGCCTGGACGTGCGTCAGGATGCCGCCCGGCACCGCGACGCGCTGACCGAAATCACCGACTACCTGGGCCTGGGGCGCTATGCCGACTGGGACGAGGAACAGCGCATCGCGTTCCTTCAGGCGGAACTGAAAAACCGCCGGCCGTTGTTGCCTGCGCACTTCAAGCCCGACGCCGAGACTGCCGAAGTGCTTGCCACCTGCCGCGAGATTGCCGCCGCGCCGGCGGCTTCGCTGGGATCCTATGTCATCTCCATGGCCGGTGCCGCATCCGATGTGCTGGCTGTGCAATTGCTGCTCAAGGAGGCCGGCCTGACCCGGCCCATGCGCGTGGTGCCGCTGTTCGAGACCCTCGCCGACCTGGACAACGCCGGGCCGGTGATGGCGCGCCTGCTGGGCCTGCCGGGCTATCGTGCCAGCTTGCATGGACCGCAGGAGGTGATGATCGGGTATTCCGACTCGGCCAAGGACGCAGGTACCACAGCGGCGGCCTGGGCCCAGTACCGGGCTCAGGAAAACCTCGTGCGCATCTGTCGAGAGCATCAGGTCGAGCTGCTGTTGTTCCATGGCCGTGGTGGCACTGTCGGCCGAGGCGGCGGGCCAGCCCACGCGGCGATCCTGTCGCAGCCACCCGGCTCGGTGGGCGGGCGGTTCCGCACCACCGAGCAGGGCGAAATGATCCGCTTCAAGTTCGGCCTGCCCGGCATCGCCGAGCAGAACCTCAACCTGTATCTGGCCGCCGTGCTCGAGGCGACCCTGTTGCCGCCGCCACCCCCGCAGCCCGCCTGGCGCGAGCTGATGGACCAGCTTGCTGCCGACGGCGTCAAGGCGTATCGCGCCGTGGTGCGGGAAAACCCCGACTTCGTCGAGTACTTCCGCCAGTCCACGCCGGAGCAGGAGCTCGGACGCCTGCCGCTGGGCAGCCGTCCGGCCAAGCGCCGTGCCGGCGGCATCGAGAGCCTGCGTGCTATTCCGTGGATCTTCGGCTGGACCCAGACGCGCCTGATGCTGCCGGCCTGGCTGGGCTGGGAGACGGCCCTGAGCAATGCCCTGGCGCGTGGGCAGGGCGAGCTGTTGGGACAGATGCGTGAACAGTGGCCGTTCTTCCGCACCCGAATCGACATGCTGGAGATGGTGCTGGCGAAAGCCGATGCCGAGATTGCCAAGGCCTACGACGAACGTCTGGTGCAACCGCACTTGCTTTCCCTGGGGGCACATCTGCGCGACCTATTGTCGCAGTCGTGCCAGGTGGTGCTGGGGTTGACCGGGCAATCGGTGCTACTGGCTCACAGCCCCGAGACCCTGGAGTTCATCAGCCTGCGCAATACCTATCTGGACCCGCTGCATCGCCTGCAGGCCGAATTGCTGGCGCGCTCTCGGAGCCGGGAAGCCGCTCTGGACAGCCCATTGGAGCAGGCCCTGCTGGTCACGGTGGCGGGTATCGCCGCAGGTCTTCGCAATACCGGTTGAGGCGTTCGGCGGCTGACCTTGGCTGGGGGCCGCAGGCCCCTCGGCCGAGGTTGTGCTGGCAGGTTGCGCCGGGCGCAACCGCGCCGTGAAACGGGCCCAAGTGGCGATTTCCTGCAACTTTGGGACGCTTGTCTGGTTGCTGGGCGCTGTGTATCTTGAGCAGCCTTTTGACCGATTTTCGGTCTCACCCGATTTTTCGGACTTGGCCTTCTGCGCCGAATCCGTTGATTTACATAGAAAAATATGAGGAGCACAAGATGCGCGTAATTCTGCTGGGAGCTCCCGGGGCCGGTAAAGGTACTCAGGCAAAGTTCATCACCGAGAAGTTCGGTATTCCACAGATCTCCACCGGTGACATGCTGCGTGCCGCCGTCAAGGCCGGCACCCCGCTGGGCCTTGAACTCAAGAAAGTCATGGATGCCGGCCAGCTGGTTTCCGACGAGCTGATCATCAGCCTGGTCAAGGAGCGCATCGCCCAGCCGGATTGCGCCAAGGGCTGCCTGTTCGACGGCTTCCCGCGCACCATTCCCCAGGCCGAGGCCATGGTCGCCGCAGGTGTCGACATCGACGCCGTGATCGAAATCGCCGTTGACGACGAAGAGATTGTCGGCCGCATGGCCGGCCGCCGTGTGCACCTGGCTTCGGGCCGTACCTACCACATTCAGCACAACCCGCCGAAAGTGGAAGGCAAGGACGATGTCACCGGCGAAGACCTGATCCAGCGCGACGACGACAAGGAAGAGACCGTGCGTCACCGCCTGTCGGTATACCACAGCCAGACCAAGCCGCTGGTTGACTTCTACCAGAAACTCTCGGCCGCCAACAACGGCAAGCCGAAGTACAGCCACATCGAAGGTGTCGGCTCGGTCGAGGCGATCACTGCCAAGGTGCTGGCAGCCCTGAGCTGATCCATCTCCGTGCGTCACGACGGCCCGCTTGCGGGCCGTTGTCGTTTATACTGCCGCTCTTTTCCCCGTTGCCTGGATACCTCGTTCGATGACCACCCTGCTGGCCCTGGATACCGCTACCGAAGCCTGTTCCGTCGCTCTGCTGCATGACGGCAAGGTGACCAGCCATTACGAGGTGATCCCGCGCATGCACGCGCAAAAGCTGCTGCCGATGATCAAGCAGTTGCTGGCCGAGTCAGGCGTGGCGCTCAGCGACGTGGATGCCATTGCTTTCGGTCGTGGCCCCGGGGCGTTCACCGGGGTGCGGATCGCCATCGGTGTGGTCCAGGGCCTGGCCTTCGCTCTCGAGCGCCCGGTGCTGCCGGTCTCCAACCTGGCGGCGCTGGCCCAGGGTGCGCTGCGTGAGCGCGGGGTGCAGCAGGTCGCCGCCGCCATTGATGCCCGTATGGACGAGGTGTACTGGGGCTGCTATCAAGCCCATGACGGCGAGATGCGCCTGGTAGGGCGCGAGGCGGTGTTGCCGCCAGAACGTGTGCAGCTACCGGAGGCCTGCACCGGCGAGTGGTTCGGCGCCGGCACCGGATGGGGTTATGGCGAACGGCTGGCCGTGCCGGTGAGCGCAAGCGATGCCAGCTCGCTGCCCAACGCCCTGGACATCCTCGAGCTGGCCCGCTTCGCTTGGGCACGCGGCGAGGCCATCCCGGCCGAGCAGGCGCAACCTGTGTACCTGCGCGACAACGTAGCGACACCCAAGGCGCGCTGAGCCTCTCGTCAGTCGGCGCAGCGACGTCGCAACCTTTTGTGCGAACTGTGGTCCAGTTATCAATTGGGCATTAGCGAGGGATCTCTGATGCTGCTAAATTGCCATCATTGATCCTGAGTGCCTTGTCCATGCGTATCGATGGTTTCTCCTCCCAGTCCTATCCGATCAAGCGCACCCCGCGTAAGGCACCGGTGCGCGACGAGAACATCGACGATGCCGAACTGGTCGAGGACGTCGAAGCCCCTCAGGAGCCCCGCACCAACCGCCGTTCCGGTGGTCTGCCAGCCCGCCAGCAAGACATGATCTTTCCTCGTGCCCGTGATCGACGCACCGCTACCGCTCTGGCCAGCTACTTGGCCACCGCCGGTTTCACCGACTGGGAGATGGAAGTGCTGGGGTTGGACCTGTACATTTGATGGATGAATCCATCGCCCCTGCCTTACTTTCTCGGTTGTCCGTCCTGGAGCGAAAACGCCTGGCGCGACTACCTCTATCCCGCCGACGCCCGTCCTGCTGAATTTCTCGGCCTGTACAGCCGGGTGTTCAATGCCGTCGAAGGCAACACGACCTTCTATGCTCGTCCCGCGCCTGCCACGGTGGAGCGTTGGGCGCAGGTCATGCCCACGCATTTTCGCTTCACCGCCAAGTTTCCGGGTGATGTGACCCATGACGGGGACCTGCGTGAGCATCTGGAGTCCGCGCTTGCATTCACCCGGCTGATGGCGCCGTTGGGCGAGCGGGTTTCGCCGTACTGGTTGCAGCTATCGGCCCAGTTCGGCCCTTCGCGGCTTGGCGAGCTGTGTCATTTTCTCGACCTAATCGGCGTGCCGGTGGCGGTCGAGGTGCGCAACGAGGCGTTTTTCGCCCGGGGCGAAGAGGAGCGCCAGCTCAACCGGCTGTTGCACGAGCGGGGTGTCGAGCGCATCTGCCTGGACCCACGGGCGCTGTTCAGTTGCACCTCGCGCGAGCCGGGTGTATTGCATGCACAGTCCAAGAAACCACGGGTCCCGCCACGTCCGGCTGCATTCAGCCAGCACCCTCAGGTGCGATTCATCGGGCATCCGGTGCTGGAGGCCAACGAGAGCTTTCTCACGCCCTGGGTGGAAAAGGTTGGCGCCTGGATCGAAGAAGGGCGCAGTCCCTATGTCTTTTTGCATACCGCCGACAACCTGCAGGCCGCAGCCCTGGCCCTGCGTTTTCATGAGCGTCTGATGGCGCGTTTGCCGGGTCTTGACCCTTTGCCGGAATTGCCGCGTGCGCCCGAGGTCGAACAACTGGGACTACTCTGACGACTCCTGACTATCTGCCGAGGTTGAGACCATGGATGTGCAAACCCTGCGAGCCGAAGCCTTCAAGGCCATGCATGAGCGTGAGGGCGCTTTCGTCATTCCCAACCCCTGGGACGCAGGTTCTGCCCGCCTGCTGGCAAGCCTCGGCTTCGAGGCCCTGGCCACCACCAGTGCAGGTTTGGCGTTCAGCCTGGGGCGGCCGGATGCCGAAGGCGCCTTGAGTCTGGAGGAAACCCTGAGTAACGCCCGGTCGATCGTCGATGCGACTCCGTTACCTGTGGCCGCCGATCTGGAAAACGGCTTCGGTGACCTGCCACAGGATTGTGCCGAGACGATCCGGCGCGCGGCCGAGGTAGGGCTGGTGGGCGGCTCAATCGAAGACGCCAGCGGTCGCTGCGACGACCCTATCTACGACTTCGGTTTGTCGGTGGAGCGGGTGCGCGCCGCCGTGCAGGCTGCTCGTGCGCTGCCGTTTCCCTTCACCCTCTGCGCCCGCGCGGAGAACCTGCTGCACGGGCGCCTGGACCTGGATGACACCATCCGGCGCCTGCAAGCCTATGCCGAGGCGGGTGCCGATGTGCTTTATGCCCCAGGCCTGCGCGACGTCGAAGAAATCCGCGCCGTGGTGCAGGCGGTCGCGCCCAAGCCTGTCAACGTGCTGATGGGGCTGGCTGGTGTGCCGCTTAGCGTGAACCAGTTGCAGGACCTGGGGGTGAAGCGCATCAGCGTAGGCTCCTCGCTCGCACGCGCCGCGCTGGGAGCGTTGCAGCGGGCGGCGCTGGAGATCCGTGATCAGGGCTCGTTCGGCTACAGCGCGCAGGCCCTGCCGTTTGCCGAGCTCAACGACCTGTTCCGTCGCTGAGGCGCCCGTGCGTGTTGCCACGCTGCTGGTTGTCGGCCTGATGGCAATGGCGGCCCTGGCGTGGTATCTGGGCTGGCGACCACCTGCCGCCTGGAACCCCTGGGCGGTGCTGGACGTGCGCCAGCCGCCCAACTTCCTGACGCCCTACAAGCTCGCGCGCCTGCGCGAGAACCCACGTTTGTGCCTGCAGGCCTTGCAGACATCGGCCTTGCGCTACCGGCCACAGGCCGACAGCGCGCCCACGGCCAATTGCCCGCTACGCAACGTGTGGCGAATCGAAACTGGCGAAGCGCGCCTTAGCAGCAGCTTCCTGGCGTCTTGCCCATTGGCGGTGGCCTACGCGTTGTTCGAAAAGCATGGACTGCAGCCCGCGGCGCAACGAATTTTTGGCCAGCCCGTGGCCCAGGTCGAGCACTTGGGCAGCTTTGCCTGCCGAAATGTGTACCACCGTAAACAAGGTCGGCTCAGCCAGCATGCCAGCGCCAATGCATTGGATATCACGGGTTTTCGCCTCAAGGATGGACAACGCATCGTGCTGGCGAGGGATTGGCAGAAGGGCGGGGAGAAGGCGGCGTTTTTACGGGAGGTCCATGACGCGGCCTGCAACAGTTTCAATACGGTGCTGGGGCCGGACTACAACGCGGCGCACCACAACCACTTTCACCTGGACATGGGGCTCTGGCAGGTCTGCCGCTGAGCTCAGGCGTGCGTGCGCACGTTGTTCAGCACTACCGGGCGCGCCCAGTGAAGGTCGAACTCCAGATCGTTCTGCTGTTTGGCCAAGGTGGGTTCGTCGTAGGGCTCGGGGGCGTTTTCCAACAGATCCGTTTCGAACTCGGCGATGGGCAGGAACAACGCCCGCGGCGACGGCGCCGGGCCAGGCTCGGGAAGCGGATGGCCCTGACTCATGACCACTGGGCGCAACCAACTGTTGCTCAAGTCGAGCTGGCGCTGTTGTTCGATCAGTTCGGCGGTGCTGAACGGCTCGGGTGCGTTCTCCAGCAATTCGGTCTCGAATTCGGCCTTTGGCAGGAACAGCGGCTCGGGCGGTTTGACCTCGGTGTCGTGGACATCGCAGCTACGCTGGACATGGATCTGCGCCAGGGTGCGCACACCGCCCAGCGGTTCACCGCTTTCCTTGTCGACCTGCTTGGCGATGGCTTGGCTGACCGGGTCCGCTTCCGTCCCTTGCTGCTCGGCCAACGCGCGGGCGAAGAAATCCTGCCACAGGTGGCTTACGCCCCCGAGTGCCTGGGTGTTCTGTCGACCGTAGTTGCCAACAGGCGACAGGTAGGTCAAGCCGATGGGAAGGGTTTCTGACATGGCAGTCGCGCGCGTTGTGCTCTGGCAGAATAGCGGATACTGCGTGTATCGGCGGTGGCCGGGATTTCATTAATTTTTTCGAGTGCGCGAACCGATGGTGGAGCTAGAGCAGGGCATGGGTATCAGGGTCGAGGCGTTGTCGGCTGAGTTCCAGGCCCAGGCACAAGTGTGGGCCGAGCGCCTGGGTGTGCCGCTGGTGGATGACGAGGCGGGGTTTGCCGTGCAGGTCGGGCCTGATGGGTTGCAGATCCAGCAGCTAGGGCCGCAGGCGCCGGGACCGGTGCGGGTGGACTTCGTCGAAGGACAGGCGGCGCATCGACGGCTCTATGGCGGGGGTAACGGACAGATGATCGCCAAGGCCGTCGGCATCGCCCAAGGCGTCCGCCCCCAGGTGCTCGATGCCACTGCAGGCTTGGGCAAGGATGCGTTCGTGCTGGCCAGCCTGGGCTGCCAGATGACCCTGATCGAGCGCCAGCCGCTGATTGCCGCTTTGCTCGAGGATGGGCTGGCGCGGGCGCGTGGGGATGACGAGGTGGGGGCGATCGTCGAGCGCATGCACCTGCTGACCGGCAACGCCATCGAGCGCATGCGCGCCTGGGAGGGCGAGCCACCCCAGGTGATCTATCTCGATCCGATGTTCCCGCATCGGGACAAGAGCGCGCTGGTGAAGAAGGAAATGCGGGTGTTCCGGCCCTTGGTCGGTGATGACCTGGATGCGCCGGCGTTGTTGGAGGCGGCGTTGGCGTTGGCTTCCCACCGGGTTGTGGTCAAGCGGCCACGCAAGGCGCCCATTATCGATGGGCCCAAGCCGAGCCACAGTCTGGAGGGGAAATCGAGTCGGTATGACATTTATCCCAAGAAGGCGCTCAAGGCTTGATTAGGTTTGGGGCTGCGGCTGCGGCTGCGGCTGCGGCTGGGGCTGGGGCTGGGTTGTGGTTTTGAGGTTTGTGGGCTTATCCGTTTGATTTGTCGACGCTGATTCACCTTTCCGCCCTTACGGCGGGTCACTTTTGGTCTTGGCCAAAAGTAATCAAAAGCCGCGCGCCCCTGCATCCGGCCCGGCGCTTCGCACCGGGTCCCCTCGCTGCGGTGTCTTACGGGGCCTCGCGGCCTCCGGCTGGCTGCGCCAGCCTCCATCTCGCGACTTCGGCTACCGCCGAAGGGCGCTACGCGCCTGCCCCTACAGACACCTCCGCTCGGCCTGCTGATAGGGCGCAAGTTACGGGCGGCGTCTGGGTTGGCGTTGTTTCATTCAGGGGTTTTTGTGGGGTATGTTCCGCCCATCGCGGGTAAACCCGCGAAACACCGGCACAAACAACAAATTAATCAGCTTGTTTGCCGTTGCTGTTGCTTTTGATGCGCGATAGTCCAGGCACCACCCATCGCGACCTCAGGAGGCCGAGTGGAGGTGTCTGTAGGGGCAGGCGCGCAGCGCCCTTCGGCGCAGCCGAAGTTGCGAGATGGAGGCTTGCGCAGCAAACCGGAGGCCGCGAAGCCCCGAAAGGCAGCGGAGCGCAGGGAACCCCGGAGCGCAGCGCAGGGGCCGGATGTGGGAGGCAGCGGTTTTTGCCTACTTTTGCCCAAGAGCAAAAGTAGGTCGCCGTAAAGGCGAAAAGCGCCGGTGGCGCCCCCACCAACACCGGATATTCACACAGCCTCAAAGCCCAAGCCCTTAAACCCGGTACCCCCGCATGAACAACCCAACCACCTCCCGCACATGCACCTCCGCCTCCTCCACCGTCAACGCCGGCGCACACCCCAGCAGCAGCCGATAATCCGGCGCCCCCTTCACCAAGCAGAAGAAATGCTCAGCCGCCCGCAAGGGATTGTCGATCGCCAGCAACCCCCGCTGCGCGACACTGGCCAGCAGCGCTTCCATCCCGGCCAGCACCCGCTTGGGCCCCGCCTCCCAGAAGTACTCGCCAAAGCCAGGGTCCTGGTTCCCCAAGGCAATGATCAACCGGCTCAACTTGACCGACTCGTCACTGCTGATCAACGCCTGAAACCCCCGGGCAATATTCAGCAGCACCTGTTCCAGCGGAACGCCTTCGGGCAGCTCGAAGATCAGGTCAGGCAGTTGGGTCTGACACGTCGCCATGACGGCCGAACCAAACAGCGTCTGCTTGTCGTTGAAATGGCTGTAGACCGTGAGTTTTGAAACACCTGCCGCCGCAGCGACCGCATCCATGCTGGTGTTCGCATAGCCAAGACTCAGGAACAAGGTCTTGGCGGCTTCGAGGATGGCCTCGCGCTTGGCCAGGTCCTTGGGCCGGCCAGGGCCAGTGGGTGCGTCGTTGGACATGGGAATCCGCATCATGATGAAAAGTCCCCCATCTTAACGGGTCGCAGCGCATCCGGCTGCTAAAGGCGTGGATGGTTAATACGTTTTTCTCTGTGTTACCCGCTTCCCGACCCTGATGTCCTGACTTAATATACTCGCCAGTATAAATATTCGAGGCGCTCCTCGCGAAAGGACATCCATCATGTTGCGTCATGCCGTGCCCATCGTTTTACCCGCCACCTTGGCATTGCTGCTGGTCGCTTGCGGTCAGGAGGCCGCGGCCCCTGCTGTGCCGCGCCCGGCGTTGGTGGTCCAGCCCCAGCCAACGGGTGCTTCGGCCGACAGTTATCCCGGCGAGGTGCGGGCTCGCTTCGAGCCTGAGCTGGCCTTTCGCATTGGCGGCAAGGTGAGCAAGCGCCTGGTGGAGGAGGGGCAGCGGGTCAAGGCCGACCAGCCGCTGGCCGAGCTCGACCCACAGGATGTCCGTCTGCAACTGGAGGCCAACCGCGCCCAGCTCGCTGCCGCCGAAGCCAACCTGGCCCTGGTGCGGGCTGAGCGCGATCGCTACCAGAAGCTGCTGGAGCGGCAGATGGTCAGCCGTTCCCAGTACGACAACGCCGAGAACCTCTATCGCGCAGGCCAGGCGCGTCTCAAGCAGGCCAAGGCGGAATTCGACGTGGCCGGCAACCAGGCGGAGTACGCCGTGCTCCGGGCACCTCAAGCAGGCGTGATCGCCAAGCGTCAGGTCGAGGTGGGTCAGGTTGTGGCGCCAGGGCAGACCGTGTTCACCCTGGCCGCCGATGGTGAGAGAGAAGTGCTCATCGGCCTGCCGGAGCAGCAATTCGCCCGCTTTGGCGTGGGGCAAACGGTGAGTGTGGAGCTGTGGTCGCACCCGAACGCGCGTTATCCGGGGCGCATCCGTGAGCTGTCTCCGGCGGCCGATCCTCGCTCGCGTACCTTCGCTGCGCGGATTGCCTTCACCACCTCCAGCACGCCGGCCGAGCTGGGGCAAAGCGCGCGAGTGTTCATTGCCCACGCTGAACGCGCGCCGCTGTCGGTGCCGCTTTCGGCGGTTACGGCCGAACAGGGGCAGGCCTACGTCTGGCGCATCGGCAAGGACAACCGCCTCGAACGCGCGGTAGTGCGCCTGGGCCCTTATGGCGATGACAGCGTGCCGGTGCTCGAAGGGCTGAAGGCGGATGACTGGGTAGTGGCCGCAGGTGGCCATGTGTTGCGCGAGGGCCAGCAGGTCCGGCCCGTGGACCGTTCCAACCGTGATGTGAACCTGGCGACCAAGGAGTAATTCCCGATGGGTTTCAACCTTTCCGCCTGGGCCTTGCGCAACCGGCAGATCGTGCTGTTCTTGATGATCCTCCTGGGCGCGATTGGCGCGATGTCCTACACAAAGCTGGGACAAAGCGAGGATCCACCGTTCACCTTCAAGGCCATGGTCATTCGCACGATATGGCCGGGTGCTACCGCCGAGGAGGTCTCCCGGCAGGTCACCGAGCGCATCGAAAAGAAACTGATGGAAACCGGCGAGTACGAGCGGATCGTGTCGTTCTCGCGTCCAGGCGAGTCCCAGGTGACGTTCATGGCCCGGGACTCCATGCACTCCGATGCCATCCCCGAGCTGTGGTACCAGATCCGCAAGAAGGTCGCGGACATTCGCCATACCTTGCCGCCCGAGATTCAGGGGCCGTTCTTCAACGATGAGTTCGGCACGACTTTTGGCAACATCTATGCACTGACAGGTCCCGGGTTCGATTACGCCGTGCTCAAGGACTACGCCGACCGTATCCAGATCCAACTGCAGCGGGTCAAGGACGTGGGCAAGGTCGAGCTGATCGGCCTGCAGGACGAAAAAATCTGGATCGAGCTCTCGAACCTCAAGCTGGCCACCCTCGGCGTGCCGTTGCAGGCGGTGCAGCAGGCGCTGAGCGAGCAGAACGCGGTGAGCACCGCAGGTTTCTTCGAGACCCCCAGCGAGCGTTTGCAGTTGCGTGTCAGCGGACGTTTCGACAGCGTCGAGCAGATTCGCCAGTTCCCGATCCGCGTAGGTGATCGCACCTTCCGTATCGGGGATGTGGCCGAGGTCCATCGCGGCTTCAACGACCCACCTGCGCCACGCATGCGCTTCATGGGCGAGGACGCAATCGGCCTGGCGGTCTCGATGAAGGACGGTGGCGACATCCTGGTGCTGGGCAAGGCCCTGGAAGGCGAGTTCGCCCGCCTGGCGCGCAACCTGCCGGCGGGCATGGAGTTGCGCAAGGTTTCGGACCAGCCCGCTGCGGTGAAGGCAGGGGTAGGGGAGTTCGTCCAGGTCCTGGTCGAAGCCCTGGCCATCGTGCTGCTGGTGAGTTTTTTCTCCCTGGGCCTTCGCACCGGCCTGGTGGTGGCCCTGGCCATTCCACTGGTGTTGGCCATGACCTTCGCCACGATGCATTACTTCGGCATCGGCCTGCACAAGATCTCCCTTGGCGCACTGGTGCTGGCGCTTGGGCTGCTGGTGGACGACGCCATCATTGCCGTGGAGATGATGGCGATCAAGATGGAGCAGGGGTTCGACCGGCTCAAGGCGGCGAGCTATGCCTGGTCCAGCACGGCATTCCCAATGCTCACTGGCACCTTGATCACGGCGGCGGGCTTCCTGCCGATCGCCACGGCGGCCTCCAGTACTGGCGAATACACACGTTCTATCTTCCAGGTGGTGACCATTGCCTTGCTGACGTCCTGGGTGGCCGCGGTGGTCTTCGTGCCTTACCTGGGCGACCGCCTGCTGCCAGACCTGGCCAAGCGTCACGCCGAGGGTGCGCACGGTCCGGATCCGTATGGCACGCCGTTCTACCAGCGTGTGCGCCGCGTCGTGGAGTGGTGCGTACGCCGGCGCAAGACAGTGATCGTGCTGACGGTCGCGGCTTTCGTTGGCAGCATCCTGCTGTTCCGCTTCGTGCCCCAGCAGTTCTTCCCGGCCTCGGGCCGGCCCGAACTGATGGTCGACCTCAAACTCACCGAAGGCGCATCGCTGGCCAATACAACCGAGCAGGTCAAGCGCCTGGAGGCACTGCTCAAGCAGCAGGATGGCATCGCCAACTATGTGGCCTATGTCGGCACGGGGTCGCCGCGTTTCTACCTGCCGTTGGACCAGCAATTGCCGGCGGCGAGCTTTGCCCAGTTCGTGGTACTGGCCAAGAGCCTGGAGGATCGTGAAGCCCTGCGCAGCTGGTTGATCGCCACGCTGGATGCGCAATTCCCCGAGCTGCGTGGACGGGTCACCCGTTTGGAGAACGGTCCGCCGGTGGGCTATCCGGTGCAGTTCCGGGTGACGGGCGAGCATATCGAGAAGGTTCGTGCCCTGGCGCGGGAGGTAGCGGTCAAGGTGCGCGAGAACCCCCATGTGGTGAACGTGCACCTCGATTGGGAGGAGCCGAGCAAGGCGGTGTTCCTGGAGATCGACCAGGACCGCGCCCGGGCCTTGGGCGTAAGCACCGCGCATCTGTCGAGCTTCCTGCAAAGCTCGCTGACCGGCACCACGGTCAGCCAGTACCGCGAAGACAACGAACTGATCGAGATCCTGCTACGCGGCACCGGCCAGGAACGCCGTGAGCTGGGCAACCTCGGCAGCCTCGCGCTGCCCACCGACAACGGCCAGAGCGTGGCGTTGTCCCAGGTGGCGACCTTGGAGTACGGCTTCGAAGAAGGCGTGATCTGGCACCGCAACCGCCTGCCCACGGTGACCGTGCGGGCCGACATCTATGACAAGGAGCAGCCGGCTACGCTCGTCAAGCAGATCCTGCCAACCTTGCAAACGGTGCGCGATACCTTGCCCGAAGGTTACCTGCTGGAAGTCGGTGGCGCCGTGGAAGATGCCGAGCGCGGCCAGCGTTCGGTGAACGCCGGCATGCCACTGTTCATCGTGGTGGTGCTGACGTTGCTGATGGTGCAGTTGCGCAGTTTTTCGCGCACGGTGATGGTGTTTCTCACCGCGCCCTTGGGGCTGATCGGTGTGACGCTGTTCCTGTTGGTGTTCCGGCAGCCTTTTGGGTTTGTCGCCATGCTCGGCACCATCGCACTGGCGGGGATGATCATGCGTAACTCGGTGATCCTGGTCGACCAGATCGAACAGGACATCGCGGCGGGGCTGGATCGCTGGCAGGCGATCATCGAAGCTACGGTGCGGCGCTTCCGACCGATCGTGCTCACCGCCCTGGCGGCGGTATTGGCAATGATCCCGCTGTCGCGCAGCGTGTTCTACGGGCCGATGGCGGTGGCCATCATGGGCGGGTTGATCGTAGCGACCGTGCTGACGCTGTTGTTCCTGCCAGCGTTGTATGCGGCGTGGTTCAGAGTGAGGAAAAGCGGCTAGCTGGGAGCGGCAAGCGGCAAGCCACAAGGGGGACGAGCCACGCAGGCCTCGCGTCTTGCTTGTGGCTTACCGCTTGAAACTTACAGCTTGCAGCCGCGCGCTTCAAAGCGCGCCGAACACCTTCTTGGCCAGGCTGGTCGCGGCCTGGGCTGGGTTCTGGCGAATGTTCTGCTCCTGCTTGCCGATCATCTCGAACAGGCCATCGAGCGCTTTCTCGGTCACGTAGTTCTCGATGCTCGCGCTCTTGGCGTCTACCACGCCTAGGGCCACGGCTTGGCCGGCGAAGTTGTTGTACTGCTGCGCCAGGCCAACCTTGTCCGTGGCTTGCTTGACGATCGGCAGGAACTTGGCGCGGATTTCTTCACGGCTGCTCTTGTTCAGGTACTGGGTTGCCGAATCCTGGCCGCCGTTGAGGATGTCCTTGGCGTCGGTCACGGTCATCTTCTTGACCGCATCGACCAGAATCGCCTGGGCCTGCGGAACCGCTGCTTCGGCCGCCTTGTTCATGCTGTTTTCCAGGGCTTCGACCTGCTCACCCTTGCCGAACATCTTCATGGCCTTGGCGGCCTTGCCCAGGTTGCCTGGCAATTCGATGCGCACATCCGGGTTGTTGCTGAAGCCGCCAGGCGTGCTCAGTTGCTTGACGGCGATCTGAGCGCCCTGAGTCAGGGCGTCCTTCAGGCCGCCGGTGGCATCTTTCTGGCTCAGGTCGCCGAGCGACAGGGCCAGGGCGCTGGCCGACAGCAGCAGGCCGGCGCACAGGGTGGTGAAGCGCAGGGAGGTGCGAATCATGCTGGGTATTTCCTTATAGCTGGGAGAGGGCGGGCTCAGCGCACCGGGTCGACCTTGATGCGCACAGGCTGCGGATCGCTGCCGTCGAGGTTCACGCCGTGGTGTTCGGTGTTGATGAACAGCAACTTGCCGTCCAGCTCGATGCGTGCGCTGACTGCGTAGCGGTGGCCGGCTTTGATCTGGGTCGGGTCGTAGGTGAGGTGAAACGGCAGCGGCACATTGCCCTTCACCGGGCCGGCCTGGTTGGCCAAGGTCACCGCCGGGGCGTCCATCAGCGAGACGTCTTGCAAACTCACGCTCAGGGTGGCAGCCGGTGGCAGAGCCATGCGTTGCAGATAGTAGACTTCGCCATCCAGGCTGGCCTGGTGGGAGGGTGTGTTGCTGGTGCAGGCTGCGAGCAGGGATACGCCGCACAGCATGAAGAGTTTTTTCATGGAATCTCCGGTGTCCTTGGGGTTGGCTTTTGGCCAACCTCAGGGACTTTAGCGGATTTTTCCGGAGTCTTCAGCGTTGGGGCTACTGCGTCCGGGCTTATCTCAGGCGGGTGCTACCTCCACCGGCTCATCGCGGTGCAGCGCTACCTGGCGGATCGACAAGCGCAGCTCCGCCGACAACACGCGCTTGGCCACGCCCTCGGCGAGTTCGCCGAGCTTGTCGTGATAGCCCAGCTTGCCTTGACCGTCGGGGCGCAGTACATCCTGGTCGATCAAGGTCTGGATGAAATGGCGGAACAGCGTCTTGTCGAAGAACTCCGGGGCATTCAGGCCATGCAGGATCGACAGGCGCTGGGCCATCATCACGCACAGGTCTTCCAGCTCCTCGGCGCTCAGGGTGTTCTGGCCGCTGTTGAGCAGCAGGGACGTGGCCATGTAGAAGCGTTGCAACGTCTGGGTGATGCTCCGGGCCAGCAAGGTCAACAGGACGAACTGCCGCGAACTTGGGGCCGGGCGCAGATAGACGCCGTTCTCGAAGCGCAGCAGACCCTGTGCTACCAATGCGTCGAGCCATTGGTCGATGACCTCGTCCAATTGCTCGGGTGTCCAGCGCAGGAACAGTTCAGCCTGCAGGTACGGATACAACGCCTTGACGTACTGGCCGACCAGTTCGCGGCTCATGCGTGAGCTGCTCAGGAAGAAGCTCGCCAGCAACGCCGGCAGGGCGAAGATGTGCAGGATGTTGTTGCGGTAGTAGGTCATCAACACTGCGTTGGCTTCATCCAGGTAGAGGATGCGGCCCAGGGCGTCCTTTTGCTCCGAGAGCAGGTCCATGCCCCTGACATGTTCGATCAAGGCCGGACCGTCACCCTCCGGCAGGGTGGTGTGAGGGGAGTAGGGGACCTGCCGCAGCAAGGCCAGGTACAGGTTCAGCACGCGGGTCAGGGCGCGTTCGTCCAGTGCCAGGCGGCTGGTGGACAGCAGTGCCAGGGCCACCAGGTTGACCGGATTGATCGCCGCCGCTTCGTTCAGGTGACGTGCCACGGTCTCGCCCAGGCGGGTGGTGGTTTCGTTCAGCCAGGCCGGGCGGAATTGCGGGCCCAGGGCTTGCTCGCGCCAACCGGGTTGCTGCTGGTCGAGGAAGGCATTGAGGCGGATCGGTTCGCCGAAATTGACATAGACCTGGCCAAAACGCTGCTTGAGTGCGCCGATGACCTTGAAGATGTCGAAGATCGACTCTTTCTTCTTGCTCGCCCCGCGCAGCTCGCCCAGGTAGGTACGGCCTTCGAGCACGCGCTCATAGCCGATGTACACCGGCACGAAGACGATCGGTGTGCGCGAGGAGCGCAGGAAGCTACGCAAGGTGATGGCCAGCATCCCGGTGCGCGGTTGCAGCATGCGCCCGGTGCGCGAGCGCCCACCTTCGACGAAGTACTCCACCGGGAAGCCCTTGGTGAACAAGGTGTGCAGGTATTCGTTGAATACCGCGGTGTACAGCGGGTTGCCCTTGAAGGTCCGGCGCATGAAGAAGGCGCCGCCACGGCGCAGCAGGCCGCCGATCACCGGCATGTTGAGGTTGATGCCGGCGGCGATGTGCGGGGGCGTGAGGCCGTTGCGGAACAACAGGTACGAGAGCAGCAGGTAGTCGATATGGCTGCGGTGGCATGGCACGTAGATCACCTCGTGCCCTGGCGCGATGCCTTGCACCTGCTCGATGTGGTTGACCTTGATGCCGTCGTAGATCTTGTTCCAGAACCAGCTGAGCACCACTTCGAGGAAGCGGATCGCCGTATAGGTGTAGTCCGAGGCGATCTCGTTGCCGTAACGCAGGGCCTGGGCTTCTGCCTTGGCGTAAGGGATCTTCTCGCGTTCGGCCTCGTCGCTGATTGCCTGGCGCACCAGTGGGTCATGGACCAGGCCCTTGACCAGGTTGCGTCGGTGGGAGATGTCCGGGCCGATGACGGCGGTTTTGAGGTTGCGAAAGTGCACGCGCATGATGCGCTGGGCCATGCGCACGGTGCGCTCGTGGCCTTTGTTGTGCTGGATCAGCTCGCGTAGGTGAATAGGCGCTGAGAACTGCACACGGGTTTTGCGGCCCAGGATCAGTATGGTCAGCAGACGGCGCAGGCGGCCGGTAACCGCCCAGCTGTCGGCGAACAGCAGTTTCCAGGGGCTGGACTCACTGGCGGGCGACTGGCCCCAGAACACGCTGACCGGAATGATCTGCGCGTCCTCTTCCGGATGCTGGCTCACTGCGCCGACCAGACGCTCCAGGGTAGGGGGCGCGCCGCGTTTGTCATGACGGCCGAGCCAGTCCGGATCGGGCGTCAGGTAGAAGAAAGCCGCAGGCTCCTGCAGCGAACCGACACTGACCGGCAGCACAGGACGCGGTAGCCCCGCCTTGGTGCATTCGCGATCGACGACGGCCAGGTCCGTCAGCGAAGGCGAAGGCAGGGCGTAGAACACGGGACGGCTGCGATCGAGCTTCAGAGACAGAGATGACTGGTTGATGGTTTCGGAGCGCACCCACAGGTACAACAGGCGACGCAAGGCGCCGAAAATCAGTCGGCGCAGGGGGGAACGGGTCATGGGTGTGTGCCCTGGGAGAGATTTTTAAGTGATATTCCAGGCAGTTAGTCTGCCGTATCTGCGCAAGTTCGGCAAAATTCGCCAAATCGACGCCCAGTCATGAAATTTTTTTGTTCGCTGTCATATACTCGGTCCGCAGCTTGCAAGATATTTCTGCGAGCTGCGTCGGCACGGGGTGGTGACCTCGTGCTTGCAAGGCGATCTTCAAAATAAAAATCCGGAGTAGTTCAGATGTCGTCTCGTGAGACTGGGAATGTGAAGTGGTTCAACGATGCCAAGGGTTATGGCTTCATTCAGCGTGAAGGTGGGGCGGATGTCTTCGTCCACTATCGTGCTATCCGCGGTGAGGGGCATCGTACCCTGGTCGAGGGACAACAGGTGGAGTACGCCCTTGTGCAAGGCCAGAAAGGCCTGCAGGCTGAGGACGTCGTCGGTCTCTGACCGCCGTCTGGAGCAGTAAGCTTCAAGCTGCAAGCTGTCCGTGGAGCTTGCAGCCTGATGCGATCCAACGTGAAGCTGCGGCGTGTCGGCAGTAGCCTCAGTGGGTGCGCCAGGTGATTTCCTGTTCACCGTCGGCGCTGATGCGGATCCAGCGATCGGCATCCTCTTCACCATCTTCTTCGGCCCAGCTGCCGGGTGCGCAGCGCACTTCGACGCCCAGCGCGGCATAGGCAGCGCGAGCACAGGCGATGTCGTCGTCCCATGGCGTCTGGTCGCTTTCGAGGAACAGGCTGTTCCATTTCCCTACAGCCTTGGGTACCCAGGTGACCGGAATGTTACCGGCCATGCATTTCCAGGTTTGGCCACGCTGCTGCCATTCGCTACAAGTGCCCAATGCCTGGCTGAGCCATTCGGCCACTTGCTTGTGGTCGACGTCGGTGTCCTTGAGGTAGATCTCGATATCGGGTTGGCGCATAAAAAGGCTCCGGGTGTGCTCAGTCTTGGCGCACGAAATAGTCATAACGCATGGAAACCGTCACGTCGAACGGCTCGGGCTGGTCGATCACTCGTGCGCGTCTTTCGGCGCTGGCGCGCCAGCCGTGCGGTGTCATGGCCAGCAGGTCGGCGCGAGCCTTGGGCTCGGCCAGACTCAGGCGGAACTCGAGCACTTCGCCATGGGCGTGATGCATGCCCTCGGGAATCAGGGCCAGGTGCTTGTCATCGGCGTAAGGCCGTACTTCATCGTAGAGCACCTGGCGCAGTTCCATCAGATGGCCGCTGGTCGGCCCCACCCGCATCAGCCCGCCGCCGGGGCTGAGCAGGCGCTTGGCCTCCTGCCAGTCCAGCGGGCTGAACACGCTGGCGATGAATTGGCAGCTGGCATCGAGCAGCGGCACGCGAGCCATGCTCGCGACCATCCAGGTCACCTGCGGGGCCCGGCGGCACGCGCGCTTGACCGCCTCGCGGGAGATATCCAGCGCATAGCCTTGGGCGTGCGGCAACGCTTGGGCGATCTGCGCGGTGTAATAGCCTTCGCCGCAACCGATGTCGAGCCAGGCGCCGGGCTGGCGTTCGGCGGCCAGTTCAGCCAAGCGCCGGGCGACAGGCGCGTAGTGGCCAGCATCAAGGAAGTCGCGGCGGGCTTCGACCATCGCTTGGTTGTCGCCTGGATCGCGGCTGTTCTTGTGCTGCACCGGCAGCAGGTTCAGGTAGCCCTGGCGGGCACGGTCGAAGCGATGCCCGGCGGGGCACACCACGCCGTTGTCGAGCCGCGTCAGGGCGGCCTGGCAGAGCGGGCAGGCGAGCATCAGGCGAGCAACCGTACCAGGGTCTGGTAGTAAATCTCGGTCAGCAGATCGAGGTCGCTGGCCAGGATGCGTTCGTCGACCTGGTGAATGGTCGCGTTGACCGGGCCGAGCTCGACCACCTGGGTGCCGAGGGTCGCGATGAAGCGCCCGTCGGAGGTACCGCCGCTGGTGGAGGGCTGGGTATCACGACCGGTCACGCCCTTGATGCTGGCCGAAACCGCATCGAGCAGCTCGCCCGGCTCGGTGAGGAATGGCAGGCCAGACAGCGCCCAGTCGATGCTCCACTCCAGCTGATGCTTGTCGAGGATTGCTGCCACGCGAGCCTGCAGGCCCTCGACCGTGGATTCGGTGGAGAAGCGGAAGTTGAACAGCGCGGTCAGCTCGCCCGGCACCACGTTGGTGGCGCCGGTACCGGAATTGAGGTTGGAGATCTGGAAACTGGTCGGCGGGAAGAACGCATTGCCTTCGTCCCAGTGTTCGGCGGCCAGTTCCGCCAGGGCCGGCGCGGCCAGGTGGATCGGGTTGCGCGCCAGGTGCGGATAGGCCACGTGGCCTTGCTTGCCGCGTACGGTCAGCTTGGCGCCGAGCGAGCCGCGACGGCCGTTCTTCACGACATCGCCCAGCAGGCTGGTGCTGGAAGGTTCACCGACGATGCACCAGTCCAGACGCTCGTTGCGTGCCTTGAGGCGTTCGACCACGGCCTTGGTGCCATGGTGCGCCGGGCCTTCCTCGTCGCTGGTGATGAGGAAGGCGACCTTGCCGCGGTGGTTCGGGTAGTCCCGCACGAAGCGTTCGCTGGCCACCACCATCGAGGCGAGGCTGCCTTTCATGTCCGCGGCGCCACGGCCGCAGAGCATGCCATCGGCATCGATCAGGGCTTCGAAAGGCTCATGTTGCCAGGCTTGCACCGGGCCGGTGGGGACCACGTCGGTGTGGCCGGCAAAACACAGCACGGGGCCTTCCTGGTTGCCGTGGGTGGCCCAGAAGTTGTCGACGTCCTCGATACGCATCGGCTCGAGTTCGAAACCGACGGCGCCCAGGCGCTGCATCATCTGGGCCTGACAGTCGGCATCGACGGGAGTGACCGAGGGGCGACGGATCAGGTCGCAGGCCAGTTGAAGGGTAGGCGAAAGCTCGGCTGGGGCCGTCATGAAGGACTCCGGGGCAAGGCGGGCGGGAAAACAGGGGCGTTATCTTATATCAAATGAATAAGACGGGCACTGGGAATGGGGCCGCGCTGCGGCCCCTTCGCGACACAAGGCCGCTCCGACAGAAGTCATCGCTAACCCTGGAGGCGCTCCCACAGGGCGTGACCCGGCCAGCCCCTGTGTCAGGTAGCCTTGGCCTCGACGGCCTCATCCCCAGGCTTCGGCAAGGATGACAGCATTGCCATCACCAGCGCCGCCAGGTAAGGCAGCGACTGCACCAACAACATCGCCACCCAGAAGCGCATGTCCGCCCCCGGCAGGCCTTGGACCAGATAGATGCCCAGCGCAGCGCCCCAGAGCAGCAGCATGATGAACAACTCCTCGCGCGCCTCGGAAATCGCCACCAGCAAGCCATGGCTGTCGGCATTCTTCGGGGTGCGGAAGAACGGCATGCTGCTGGTGAAGAAGCCGTACAGCACCGCCTTGGCGATGGTGTGCGACAGAGCAAGCCCGGCCAACGCGGCGGCGAAGGCATCCTTGAGGTTCACGCCGACTGCGCGGCGATAGAGGAAGATGATCTTGCCGACCTTGAAGAAGAACAGCGCCAGTGGCGGGATGGCGAAGATCATCAGCGGTGGGTCGACCCGCTGTGGAACGATGATCATCGCCGCCGACCAGAGCAGGGCACCGACAGTGAAGAAGATGTTCATGCCGTCGGCGATCCACGGCAGCCAGCCGGCGAGGAAGTGGTAGCGCTGGCCACGGGTCAGTTCGCTGCCCTTGCCCCGCAACAGCGCGGCGGCATGGTGCTTGATGATCTGGATGGCGCCATAGGCCCAGCGAAAACGCTGTTTCTTGAAGTCGATGAAGGTGTCGGGCATCAGGCCCTTGCCATAACTGTTGTGGGCGTAGGCGGCCGAAAGCCCCTTCTCGAACACCCGCAGACCCAACTCGGCATCCTCGCAGATGCACCATTCGGCCCAGCCCAGCTCTTCCAGGACTGAGCGTCGGGTCATGGTCATGGTGCCGTGCTGGATGATCGCGTCTCGGTCGTTGCGAGTGACCATGCCGATGTGGAAGAAGCCCTTGTATTCGCTGTAGCACAGCTTCTTGAAAGCGCTTTCGTGCTGGTCGCGGTAGTCCTGGGGCGACTGCACCACGGCGATCTTCGGGTCGGCGAAGTGCGGCACCATGTGCTTGAGCCAGTTGCGGTCGACACAGTAGTCCGAGTCGATCACCGCGATCACTTCGGCGTCCTTGGCCGTATGAGGGATCAGGTAGTTCAGCGCGCCACCCTTGAAACCGGCCAGCGGTGCGACGTGGAAGAAGCGGAAGCGTTCGCCCAGGCGTTCGCAGTGGGCCTTGAGCGGCTCCCAGACGGCCGGATCCTTGGTGTTGTTGTCGATCACCAGCACTTCGTAGTCCGGATAGTCCAGGGCGGCGAGGGCATCCAGAGTCTGTTTCACCATTTCCGGCGGCTCGTTGTAGCACGGCACATGGATCGACACCTTTGGCCTATAGGCCGAATCGCCTTGCACCGGCAGGAACTCGCGCCGGCGCTTGTGGATCCAGACCGCTTCGGCCAGTTCATGGGCTTCGGTCAGCAGCACGATGAACACGCCCAATGCGCCCAAGGCCAGGAGCACGCCGACGGTCAGGCTGAACCAGGTGCTGTATTGCTGGCTGTAGTCGTAGGCGATCCACACCAGCACCGATCCGCACAGGAAGGTAATGAACGTGAGGAAGGTGCGACCGCGCTGGCGCAGTGCCGAGCCGTCGATCAGCAGTACGGTCAGGGCAATCATCGCCAGTACTACAGACGCCACCGCCAGGGCGCGCCACTGCGGGATGGCCACGACCGGCCCCTCGAAGTTGAACTTCTGCTGGCGCGCGGCGTTGTACACGCCCCAGTAGGCACCCACCGAGCCTTCGTCGCTGGCTTTCCAGGGTTGGTCGTAAGCCTCGATGACGAAGTAGTTGTAGCCCCGTCGGTTTAGCGTGTTGACCAGTGTGCGCAGGTAGATGGCCTGGTCGGCCTGGGTCGCGTCGGCCCCGCCGCGCATGCGGCCGTTGCTTGGCCAGCCGACTTCGGAAAGCAGCAGGGGTTTGCGGGGGAACTGATGCTTGAGTTCGCGGGCGCGGTCGAGAACGAACTGTAGCGAGTCCTTCATCGGCACGAATTCCCAATAGGGCAAGATGTGTGCGGCGATCAGGTCGACATGCTTGGCCAGTTCGGGGGTTTCCTTCCAGATGTGCCACTGTTCACTGGTCGTGACCGGCACCTTGACCGCAGCACGCACCCGGTCCAGGTACCCGATCAGCGCCTCGGGCGTGACCTCCTTGCGGAACAGCGCCTCGTTGCCCACCACGACCCGAACCACGCTGCGGGAGGTATTGGCCAGTTCGATCGCCTTGGCGATTTCGCGTTCGTTGCGTTCCAGGTCCGGGCTGATCCAGATCCCCAGGGTGATGCGTAGACCAAGTTCTTCGGCAAGGCGCGGTATGTCGGCCTGGGTGCCCTCGACGGTATAGATGCGGATACTGTCGGTCAGCTTGCTCATCTGTTCTAGGTCTTGGCGGATCTCTTCGTCGCTGGGGTACTGCCCCTTTTGCGGGCTTTGCCCGAGGCGGAACGGCGAATAGGAGAAACCAGAGATCTGCTCCGGCCAGGCGGGGGCAGACACTGGACGGTTGATCAGCGCCCAGAAACCGGTGAACAGCGCGGCAATGGCCAGGACCACTACCAGGTTGAGACCGAATTTGCGTGATGACATAGATGTTTCAGATTCCGAAAGGAGAGCGGGGGCGGGCAATGGCTTGGATTTCCCGCCGGAGATGAAGTTCTGAAGCCGCTCGGCTATTGCTCAGGACCACTGCGATAAGTGGGATATTAAAGCAGGATTTGTAGGGGCTTTACTAACCAGCGCCTCGCAAGGGCTGCCAGGTGCGGTGAGCGGGCAGCACGAAAGCCCCAGGGCCCGCCTGTTGGCTTATAATGCGCGCCGTTTTTTCAGGGGGTGATCATGAGCACAGAAGATCCACGCTTCGCCGGCGTTGCCCGGCTGTATGGCGAGCAAGGCCTGGAGCGCCTGCGCCGGGCCCACGTGGCGATCGTCGGTATCGGTGGGGTCGGGTCCTGGGCCGCCGAAGCCATGGCCCGCAGTGGTGTTGGCGAGATCACCCTGTTCGACCTGGATGATGTCTGCGTGAGCAACACCAACCGCCAGGCTCATGCCTTGGAAGGGCAAGTCGGACGGCCCAAGGTCGAGGTCATGGCCGAGCGCCTGCGGGCGATCAACCCGGCCTGTACCGTGCATGCGGTGGCTGACTTCGTTACCCGCGACACCATGATCGAGTACATCACTGAAAATCTCGATTGCGTCATCGACTGCATCGACAGCGTGATGGCCAAGGCCGCACTGATCGCCTGGTGTCGTCGTCGCAAGATCGCTATCGTCACCACCGGCGGCGCGGGCGGGCAAATCGACCCGACCCAGGTCCAGATCGGCGATCTGAACAAGACCTTCAATGACCCGCTGGCCTCGCGGGTACGCTCGACCCTGCGGCGCGACTACAACTTCTCGCGCAATGTATCGCGCAACTACGGTGTGCCCTGTGTGTTCTCCAGCGAGCAGCTGCGCTACCCCAAGGGTGATGGCAGCGTGTGCCTGCAAAAGCGCTTCGTGGGCGAGGGCGTGCGCCTGGACTGCTCTGGCGGCTTCGGGGCAGTGATGATGGTCACCGCAACCTTCGGCATGGTCGCGGCGAGCAAGGCGGTGGAAAAACTGGTGGGCGGTGCCCGACGGCCTTCGGAGCGGGTCAAGGCCGAGTAAGCCAGTGATTGCTCGCCGCCTGCCCCATCGGGCCGAGGGGCCAGGGATGACAGTGGCCTGAGGAGCCCTTTCGCAGGTTTACCGGCGAAGAG
Organism: Pseudomonas sp. HTZ2; assembly: GCF_033173945.1. Classification (NCBI taxonomy): domain Bacteria; kingdom Pseudomonadati; phylum Pseudomonadota; class Gammaproteobacteria; order Pseudomonadales; family Pseudomonadaceae; genus Pseudomonas; species Pseudomonas sp. HTZ2. The sequence goes on from NZ_CP137332.1 coordinate 933,759, forward strand.
TCCCCAGTCACTGACGGCCCGCCAATTCAGCCATTCGCTGCAACACCGCATGAAGGCCATTGGAGCGTGACGGCGAGAGCTGACGTTCCAGCCCCAACTGGGTAAACCAGCCGCGCAGATCGACCTGCGCCAGCTCCGCGCTGGGCAAGCCCTGCACCCGCACCAGCAACAGCGCCAACAGCCCGCGCAGCAGACGCGCGTCGCTACTGGCCTTGAAGTGCCACTGGCCGTCGACGTGCTCGGCCACCAGCCACACCAGGCTTTCGCAGCCGTGCACACGATGCTCATCGGTTTGCTGTGTTTCTGTCAGCGGCTCCAGGCGATCGCCCCATTGCATCAGTAACCGCGCCCGCTGCTCCCAACCCCGGGCCTGTTCGAAGTGCTCCAGCGCCTGGCTGGCGGCGGTAGGCAGGCTCATCGCAGCAGCTCCAGGCCTTGATCCAGGGCATCGAAGAACCGCTGCAGGTCGTCGCTGTCGTTGTACAAGGCCAGGGACACGCGAATCGCCCCCTCCAGGCCCAGCCCTTTGAGCAGTGGCATGGCGCAGTGGTGGCCGGCGCGTACGGCAATACCTTGCTCGGTGAGCAGATGAGCGATATCGGCATTGTGCACACCCTCTACCACAAAGCTCACCAGGGCCGCTTGTGGCGTGCCCAGGATGCGGATGCCTTCGCGATCGCCCAGGCCGCGCAGCAGGGAGTGATGGAGGCTGGTCTCATGGTGGGCCACGGCGGTGGCGTCGAGGCTGGCCAGGTAGTCGAGGGTCGCCCCAAGGCCAATGACTCCGGCGATCGGCGGCGTGCCGGCCTCGAAACCCAGCGGTGCCGGACGGAAACTGGCGCTTTGGTAGTCGGCCAGTTGCACCATCTCACCGCCAAATTGCCAGTGACGCAGCTGCTCCAGTGCCTGCGGACGGCCATAGAGCACACCGACGCCTTCGGGGCCATAGAGTTTGTGGCTGGAAAATACGTAGAAGTCGCAGCCCAGTTGCTGCACGTCATGGCGGCCATGCACAACGCCTTGGGCACCGTCGACCACCGTCAGCGCGCCTTGGGCGCGCGCGTGGGAGAGCAGGGCCGGCAGTGGCTGCCAGGTGCCCAGCACGTTGGATAGCTGGCTGACCGCCAGCAACCGGGTGCGCGGGCCGATCAGTTGCAGGGCTTGGTCCAGATCGATGCGGCCATGTTCGCCCAGTGGCAGCACTACCAGGCGCACACCGCGCCGTCGCGCCAGTTGCTGCCAGGGCAACAGGTTGGCGTGGTGTTCCAGGGCGCTGATTGCGATCTCATCGCCTGCTTCGAAGCGGTATTCCAGGCCATAAGCCAGCAGGTTGAGGGCCGAGGTGGCGCCATGGGTGAACACGATCTGCCGGGAATCTGCGGCGTTGAGCCAAGCGGCTACCTTGTCGCGGCTAGCCTCGAAGGCCTGGGTCGCCAGCGCGCCAGGCAGGTGCTGGGCACGATGCACGTTGGCTGCGCCATGGCCGTAGTAATGGCTCAGGGCATCGAGCAAAACTTGAGGTTTCTGCGTGGTGGCGGCGCTGTCCAGGTAGGTCTGGTGCTGGCGTTGCAGGGCGGCGATGGCGGGGAAGTCGGCACGCCAGGGGGAGGGCTGGAACATGATCGCGGGGCCTGGAATGAAAAATCGGGACTGACATGACGTCAGCCCCGATCTTATCACTTCAAACCCGGGCAGGTTCTCAGTTGTGGGCGTGCAGCGCCTCGTTCAGCTCGATGGCCGACTTGTGGGTCTTGCACTCCACCGCGCCGTTGAGCGAGTTGCGACGGAACAGCAGGTCGGTCTGGCCGGCCAGGTCGCGCGCCTTGACTACCTTGACCAGTTGGTTGTTCTCGTCCAGCAGGTTCACTTTGGTACCGGCAGTGATGTACAGACCAGCTTCCACGGTGTTGCGGTCGCCCAGCGGGATACCGATACCGGCATTGGCGCCGATCAGGCAACCTTCGCCGACTTTGATGACAATGTTGCCGCCGCCGGACAGGGTACCCATGGTCGAGCAGCCGCCGCCCAGGTCCGAGCCCTTGCCGACGAACACGCCTGCGGAGACGCGGCCTTCGATCATGCCTGGGCCTTCGGTGCCAGCGTTAAAGTTGACGAAGCCTTCGTGCATGATGGTGGTGCCTTCGCCGATGTAGGCGCCCAGGCGTACACGGGCGGTGTCGGCGATACGCACGCCAGCTGGAACCACGTAGTCGGTCATCTTCGGGAACTTGTCCACCGAGAACACTTCCAGCAGCTCGCCTTTGAGGCGCGCTTCCAGTTGCAATTCGGCCAGCTCGCTCAGGTCGACCGCGCCCTGGTTGGTCCAGGCGACGTTCGGCAGCAGCGGGAAGATACCGGCCAGGCTCACGCCGTGTGGCTTGACCAGGCGGTGCGAAAGCAGGTGCAGCTTCAGGTACGCCTCTGGCGTGGAGGTCAGGGCGCCGTCTTCAGCCAGCACGGTGGCGACCAGCGGCTTATGGCTTTCGGCCAGGCGGGTCAGCAGTGCGGCCTGGGCGGCGTCCACGCCCTTGACGGCTTCAGCCAACTGGGCGGCCTGGGCGTTGCTGAAGGCAATGGCCTGGTTGCCGCCTTCGTAGCCGAGGATCGGCGCGATGGCTGCGACCAGCTCAGCGCTCGGGGCGAGGACAGGCTGAGCGTAGAAGACTTCCAGCCAGGTGCCCTGGCGGTTCTGGGTGCCGACACCGAAGGCCAGGCTGAACAGGGTAGTGGACATGCAATTACCTCATGCGAATAAGGGGTTGAAGCGAAGGCGGTTCAGGCCAGTGCCGCGGCGTACAGGTCGGGCTTGAAACCCACCAGGGTGCGGTTACCAAGATCGAGCACCGGGCGCTTGATCATCGAAGGCTGGGCCAGCATCAGGTCGACGGCCTTGGCCTGGTCGAGATCGGCCTTGCTGGCGTCGTCCAGCTTGCGGAAGGTGGTGCCGGCGCGATTTAGGATCACTTCCCAGCCGTGCTCCTCGCACCAGCGGTTCAGGCTGTCGCGGTCGATGCCCTGAGTCTTGTAGTCATGGAAGGCGTAGCTGACGGCGTTTTCGTCAAGCCAGGTACGGGCCTTCTTCATGGTGTCGCAGGCTTTGATGCCGTAGAGAGTGTAAGCCATTGAATTCATCGGGGATCGTTGGCTTCCCCAATCCTCCCCATGTTCTCCCGAAAGTCAGTCGCCGGATTATGCGGCATCGTTCCATTGAGCGCCACGGCTGTGGTCGCGCAGGGTTGTCGCATCGAGAGGAGTAGCATTGTGTTACATATTGGCAGGGCAGCTGCGACTATCGTGCAGCGGCTCTAGGTAGCGGAGCACCGCTAACATATTGTTTCAAAGGCTATCTCGCCTGCGCTGTCGTTTGTCCGTTCAAAGAGGAAGCTTTGCCGATGCAGTCAGCCTATACCGTCCTAATCCTGCTGATGCTGGTGAGCTTGTCGAAACTGGTGGGGCGGGTGATTCCGCTGCCGCTTCCGCTGGTGCAGATCGGCGCCGGCGCTTTGCTGGCCTGGCCGACCCTCGGGCTGCACGTTGCGCTGGATCCGGAGTTGTTCCTGTTCCTGTTCCTGCCGCCCTTGCTGTTCGCCGATGGCTGGCGCATGCCCAAGCGTGAGCTTTGGCGCATCCGTGGTCCGGTGGTGGCGCTGGCAGTGGGCCTGGTGCTGTTCACCGTGGTCGGTGCGGGTTACTTCATCCACTGGCTGCTGCCCAGCATTCCCCTGCCGGTGGCGTTCGCCTTGGCGGCGGTGCTGTCGCCTACCGATGCGGTGGCGGTGTCGGCCATCACCCAGGACCGCCTGCCCACGCCGTTGATGCACATGCTCCAGGGGGAGGCGCTGATGAACGACGCCTCGGGCCTGGTGACCTTCAAGTTTGCCCTCGTCGCAGCTATCACTGGCGTGTTTTCCTTGGCCGATGCCAGCCTCACGTTCGTGCTGGTCGCTCTGGGTGGGCTGGGCGTGGGGGTGGTATTGAGCTGGCTGGTCGGGCGCCTGCGCATGTGGATGATCGCCCGGGGCTGGGATGACCCAGCGACCCATGTGGTGTTCATGCTGCTGCTGCCGTTCGCCGCTTATGTGCTGGCCGAGCGCCTGGGAGTGTCGGGCATCCTGTCGGCGGTGGCGGCGGGCATGATGCAGAGCTGGCTCGACCTGTTACCGCGCCAGACCAGCACACGTCTGCTTAACCGCAGCGTCTGGTCCCTGCTGGAGTTTGCCTTCAATGGCCTGATCTTCCTGTTGCTCGGGTTGCAGTTGCCGGACATCGTCAAGGCCGTGGTCACCGATGAAGCCACGGTGTGGCCGACCCTGGCTTGGCGCTGCCTGGACGTGGTCGCGATTTTCGCGGCATTGATCCTGTTGCGTTTTGTCTGGGTGCAGAGCATCTGGCGCGCCATTGGGGTCGTGCGGCGCTGGCGCGGCAAGCCTGAACTGGTGCTGCTGCCGACGGCTCGCTCCTGCTGGTTGCTGACCTTGGGCGGGGTGCGCGGCGCCGTGACCCTGGCCGGTGTGATGTCGATACCTTTGCTGATGGGGGCCGGCAAGGCCTTCCCCGAGCGCGACCTGCTCATCTTCATTGCCGCTGGGGTGATCCTGCTGTCACTGATTTGCGCGGTGATCACCTTGCCGATCCTGCTGCGCGGCGTTACCCGCAGCCCGGATGATCGCTTGCGCCAGGAAGTCCAAGAGGCTTGGCGACGCACGGCAGAAGCGGCGATCCACGCGCTGGAGGCGGAAGAAGTGATTGATGCCAACGCCGCTCAGGATGCAACCCAAGCCACCATGGCCACCGAGTTGAAGGCGCGTCTGATGGCCGAATACCGTGATGAGCTGGACAGCTACAACGACTCGGCAGAGGCCCGGGCCCTGGCCGAGCAGATGGACCTGTTGGAACGTCGCCTGCGTCTACGTGCGCTGCGCGCCCAGCGGCTTGAACTGTACAACCTGCATCGCCAGCACTTGGTGGGCGATGAAGTGGTGCGCCAGGTGTTGGGCGAGCTAGACCTCAGCGAGGCGAACCTGGGCCAAGTGCGCTGAGGACATCAGTCATGGGGATAGGCCAGGCGCATGAATGCCAGGTCTTTTCCGCTCAGCTGACTGTTCAGCCCAACTTCCCAGTCCCCCAAGGTGTAGGCCTGGGGAACTGGGTAGTGCATGACTGAGCCGGGGTCGTAGTCGGTCTTTACCAGGCCGACGTCGTCACGTGTGCCGATCATTTCCTCCATGACGTGCTGGTGCGTCCAGCCGGGCATCGCGGTGACGCTTTTCAGCACTTCGGGCAGGTTCCAGGGAATGTTTGCGCCAGGGTGCTGATGTTCGTGCTCCGCGCCCAGGGCGTGGCCGAATTCATGCAGCACGACGTGTTCGAAACTTGCCTGCGCCGGTACAACGTTCAGGTTCATGGTTTCGCCCCTGGTCGTCAGCGCGTCTGTGCCCACGAGCGATTCGTTGTGTATCAGCGATGGGTGGGCACGTACACGGATCTGTGCACGTGGGTCGTCATCCAGCGCAAGGTCGAGCGAGAGGTTGGCGTCGGATTCGTCCAGCCATTGGCTGGCCAGGTCGAAGATATCGGTTTTCAGGCGCCGGTCAGTCGAGCCTAGGAACGAGACCCAAAGGGTACGGCCCGGACGCCAGAGCTTGCCATGCACGCCAAGGGCGCGTTTACGGCGGTTGGCCAACGGTGCATTGCCAGCGTTGCGAGGGTTTTCGGCGATCGCCAGGGCATGTGCTTGGCGCATGTCCAGAGGTGCGCGCCGACGAGGAAAGATCAATGAGGTCAAGGGAAAAGCTCCGCTAGGTCAAAGATGCGGAGCTTTTCCTGTTGCCGGTGGCTATGTGCGGTACTTATTGCTCACCGACAGTTCGCTGCCCGACCCGTCGCCTCTCAGCGCGTCAGGAAGGCGCGAATCCGTTCTGCCGCCTCGATGCACTCGGCCAACGGTGCGACCAGCGCCATGCGCACGCGGCCAGCGCCAGGGTTGACCCCGTCCACCTCACGAGACAGATAGGAGCCTGGCACCACAGTCACATGCTCGGCTTCGAACAGGTCGCGGGTGAAGTCGGCATCGCAGCCGGGCACCTTGGCCCACAGGTAGAAGCTGCCGTCGGGACGCTGAACGTCCATCACCGGCTGGAGAATGTCCAGCACCGCGTCGTACTTGGCCCGGTACTGGTCGCGGTTCTCGCGCACGTGAGCTTCGTCCTGCCAGGCCGCCACGCTCGCCAGTTGGGTCTGCACCGGCATGGCACAGCCGTGGTAGGTGCGATAGAGCAGGAATGGCTTGATGATCTTGGCATCGCCCGCCACGAAACCGGAGCGCAGGCCCGGCAGGTTGGAGCGTTTGGACAGGCTGTGGAACACCACGCAGCGGGCGAAGTCGCTGCGGCCCAGCTCGGCACAGGCGCTGAGCAGACCGGGTGGCGGCGCCTCTTCGTCGAAGTACAGCTCGCTGTAGCACTCGTCCGCGGCAATCACGAAGTCATGCTCGTCGGCCAAGGCAATCAGCTTTTTCAGGGTCTCCATTGGCACCAGGGCGCCGGTGGGATTGCCGGGCGAGCACAGGAAGAGGATTTGGCAACGCTTCCAGACCTCGACCGGCACAGCGTCGAAGTCAGGGTTGAAACCGTTGCTTTCCAGGCATGGCAGGTAATGCGGCGTAGCGCCCGCCAGCAGGGCCGCGCCTTCGTAGATCTGGTAGAACGGGTTGGGGCTGACCACCAGGCCGTCATCGGCGCGGTTGACCACGGCTTGGGTGAAGGCGAACAACGCCTCGCGGGTACCATTGACCGGCAGGATATGACGGTCGGCATCGAGCCAGCCGGCCGGTACACCGAAGCGTCGCTCGCACCACTGGCCGATGGCCTGGCGCAGGGCTGGCAGGCCGATCGTACTTGGATACACCGCCAGCTTGTCGAGGTTGTCGGCCATGGCCTGGGCGACGAACGCCGGCGATTCGTGCTTCGGCTCGCCGATCGACAGGGCGATGGCACGCTTGTCCGCCGCAGGCTTCACGCTGCCCAGCAGGGCGCGGAGTTTTTCGAACGGGTAGGGCTGAAGCTGGGTCAGGGCATGGTTCATCGGCGCAAGGTCTCGTCAATCTAATCGTTAAAAGGTCACGCGGGTCGGGCTGGCGTCGCTGGCTTGGCCAGCCTGCAACTGCTTGATAATGGCCTCCTGCAGACGAAGGCACAGTTGCGGGTCGGACAGCGGCTGGTTGTCGGCATCGGTAATGAAGAACACGTCTTCCACGCGTTCGCCCAGTGTGGCGATCTTAGCGTTCTGCAGCGACAGGTCGAACTCCAGGAAGATCCTGCCGACCCTGGCCAGCAGGCCAGGTCGATCGGGCGCGGTGATCTCGAGGATGGTCACCGGCCGCTGGGCGTCATTGTGGATGGTCACCTGGGGAGCGAAGGTGAAGTGCTTGAGTTGTCGTGGCACCCGACGCTGGATGATGGTCGGGTAGTCCTCAGGGTTGCGCAGGGCTTCGGTCAGGCCATCGCGGATCTGCTTGACCCGCTGCGGGTTGTCGCCGATCGAGCCGCCGTCGTTGTCCAGGACGATATAGGTATCGAGGGTGAACTGGCTGCTGGAGGTGATGATCCGCGCATCGTGAATGTTCAAGTTGAGCTGGGACATCGCGGCTACGGTCACGGCGAAGAAGTCGTGCTGGTCCGGCGCATAGATGAAGATTTGCGTGCCACCTTCGAACTCGCGCTGGGTGGTTTCCTTGATCAGTACCAGGGGGCCGCCATCGGCTGGCTGCTGGAGGATCGCGTCGCTGTGCCAGGCGACGTCGGCGGCGGTGTGGCGCAGGAAGTAGTCGTCGCCCAACTGAGCCCAGAGCTGCTCCACGTCGTCCGGGTCGGTGCCTTCGCGGACCAGGATATCCAACGCCGCGGTCTGCGTCTGGCGGATCTGCTCCTCGCGGTCCAGCGGGTTTTCCAGGCCCCGGCGCAGGGCGCGCTTGGTCTCGGTGTAGAGTTGGCGCAGCAGGCTGGCGCGCCAGGAGTTCCACAGGCTGGGGTTGGTGGCGTTGATATCGGCCACGGTCAGTACGTAGAGGTAATCCAGGCGCGTCTCGTCGCCCACCAGCAGGGCGAAGTCGTTGATCACCTGCGGGTCCGAGAGGTCCTTGCGCTGGGCGGTGGTGGACATCACCAGGTGCTGCTGCACCAGCCAGACGATCAGTTTGCTGTCCCACGCCGGCAATTGGTGGCGCTTGCAGAACGCCTGGGCATCCACCGCGCCCAGCTCTGAATGGTCGCCCTGGCGTCCCTTGCCGATGTCGTGATACAGGCCGGCGAGGTAGATCAGCTCGGGTTTGGGCAGGCGGCCCATGAGCTTGCTGGCCAGCGGGAATTTCTCCGACACCGGGGTGTACTGGAGTTTGCGCAAGTGCTTGATCAGGTTGAGGGTATGGGCATCGACTGTATAGATGTGGAACAGGTCGTGCTGCATCTGCCCGACGATCAGGCCGAATTCCGGCAGGTAGCGGCCCAGAATGCCGTAGCGGTTCATGCGCCGCAGGTTGCGATGGATGCCGATTTCGCACTTGAACAGCTCGATGAACAGGCTGGTGTTGCGGATATCGTTGCGGAACTTGTCATTGATCAGGTGACGGTGTTCGCGCAACTGGCGCACGGTGTCGGCGCGCACGCCCTTGATCTCCGGGTGCTGTGCCATCAGCACGAAGATCTCCAGCATGGCGAACGGCGTGCGTTTGAACACGTTCGGGTTGACCGCTTCGATGTAGCCATCGTGCAGGCGGAAGCGAGCATTGAGCGGCTGGGTGGTGCCGCTGTCTTCGTCAGCGAGGATGACTTCCTCGAAGTGCTGGATGATGAGGTCGCACAGCTGGCTGATGCTCATCACCACCCGGTAGTACTGCTGCATGAACTGTTCGATGGCCCGCTTGGGGTTCTCGTCGCTGTAACCGAGCAGAGCGGCGACGCTGCGCTGATGGTCGAACAGCAGGCGGTCCTCGGCGCGCCCTGCAAGCATGTGCAGGGCATAGCGCACGCGCCACAGGAACGCCTGGGACGAAGCCAGCAGCTCGTTCTCGCTTTCCAGCAGGAAATCTTCGCCGGCCAGGGCATGAAGGTTCAGGGTGCCGTACTGGCGGCGGGCCACCCAGAGGACGGTCTGGATGTCGCGCAGACCGCCCGGAGAGCCTTTGACGTTGGGCTCGAGGTTGTATTCGGTGTCGTTGTACTTGTGGTGACGGGCCTTGAGTTCGGCGCGCTTGGCCAGGAAGAACTCCTTGCTCGGCCACATGTGCTCGGTGCTGGTTACATCCAGCATGCGCTGGCGCAGGGCTTCAGGGCCGGCGATGGTGCGGCTTTCCATCAGGTTGGTGATGACCGTCAGGTCGGCGCGGGCCTGTTCGGCGCATTCATCGACCGTGCGTACGCTCTGGCCGACCTCCAACCCGATGTCCCAGAGCAGCGTCAGGAAGCGCTCGATGGCGTCGCGGTACTGCTCATGCTCGGCGCTGTCGAGCAGGATCAGCAGGTCGATGTCCGACCAGGGGTGCAGCTCGCCACGGCCGTAGCCGCCGACGGCCACCAGGGCGATGCCGGCCTGGTCGCGCCAGTCGAACTGGTTCCAGGCCTGTTGCAGGATGTTGTCGACGAACCAGGCGCGCGCCTCGATGAGAGGGCGGATCTCGCAGCCTTCCCGAAAGCGCCGGTCGAGCACCGTGCCCGCCTGGCGGATGGCCTTCTTGAAGGCAGCGATGGGGCTAGCCTTGAGGGCCAGTTCCGCCTGGAACTGGCCGCGGTCGAACAGCTCGGGATCCACCTGGGTCATCGAGTCGCGTTCCTGTGTGATTGGCCCCGTCAGGCCGAGGTGCGCGGGAGGGTGTCGTCCTTGCGCAGGGTGAAGATCTCGTAGCCGGTAGCGGTCACCAGAATGGTGTGTTCCCACTGTGCCGAGAGCTTGCGGTCCTTGGTGATGGCGGTCCAGCCGTCGCCCAGCACCTTGGTGTCGGCCTTGCCCTGGTTGATCATCGGTTCGATGGTGAAGGTCATGCCTTCCTTGAGTTCCATGCCGGTGCCGGCGCGGCCGTAGTGCAGCACTTGCGGCTCTTCATGGAACACCTTGCCGATGCCATGACCGCAGAACTCGCGGACCACGGAGAAGCCATTCTTCTCGGCGTGCTTCTGGATGACCTCGCCGATGTCGCCCAGGCGGCAACCCGGCTTGACCAGCTCGATGGCCTTGTACATGCACTCCTGGGTCACCTTGGACAGACGCTCGGCCCACGGGGCGACGGTGCCGACATGGAACATACGGCTGGTATCGCCGTGGTAGCCATCCTTGATCACGGTGACGTCGATGTTGATGGTGTCACCGTCCTTTAGCGGCTTCTCGTTGGGGATTCCGTGGCAGACGACGTGATTGATCGAGGTGCAGATCGACTTGGGAAAGCCTTTGTAGTTGAGCGGTGCCGGAATGGCCTGCTGGACATTGACGATGTAGTCGTGGCAGATGCGGTCCAGTTCTTCGGTGGTGACACCGGGCTTGACGTGTTCCTCGATCATCTCGAGGACTTCGGCGGCCAGGCGGCCGGCGATGCGCATCTTCTCGATGTCTTCTGCGGTCTTGATGGTGACGGTCATTACGGGCTCTCTACGGCGCCGCGAGGGCGCGAACAAACGGGAAAGGCCATATTCTATCAGAGGGTGGCTTCAAACCTAGCATTGAGCTGCAAGCTGCAGCCGTCTGCATGCGATTTGCTTTTGCTTGTCGCTTGTCGATTCGAACTGTTCTGACTGGGTTCCGTTCGCTCGCGGTCTGTGGTATAAAATGCGCCGCTTTCGGGGGAGGTCCTCCGGAAGCTCAAACCCACACACGTGTCGACACGATGGCCTGGGTGCTCCGAGTCCGATGGGCTCGTGGGTTGGTCATTGGGATACGTGGAGGCCCAACCCGACTTATCAAGGAACTATCATGTCCCAAGTCAACATGCGCGATATGCTGAAGGCCGGTGTGCACTTCGGCCACCAGACCCGTTACTGGAACCCGAAAATGGGCAAGTTCATTTTCGGCGCGCGTAACAAGATCCACATCATCAACCTGGAAAAAACCCTGCCGATGTTCAACGACGCTCTGTCGTTCGTAGAGCGCCTGGCCCAGGGCAAGAACAAGATCCTGTTCGTCGGCACCAAGCGTTCCGCTGGCAAGATCGTCGCCGAGCAAGCTGCTCGTTGCGGTTCGCCATACGTTGACCACCGCTGGTTGGGCGGCATGCTGACCAACTACAAGACCATCCGCGCTTCGATCAAGCGTCTGCGCGACCTGGAAACCCAGGCCGAAGACGGCACTTTCGCCAAGCTGACCAAGAAAGAAGCCCTGATGCGCTCCCGCGACCTGGAAAAGCTGGATCGCAGCCTGGGCGGCATCAAGGACATGGGCGGTCTGCCTGACGCACTGTTCGTCATCGACGTTGATCACGAGCGCATCGCGATCACCGAAGCCAACAAGCTGGGCATCCCGGTCATCGGCGTTGTCGATACCAACAGCAGCCCTGAAGGTGTTGATTACATCATCCCAGGTAACGATGACGCCATCCGCGCCATCGAGCTGTACATGACTTCGATGGCTGACGCCGTCATCCGTGGCCGCAACAACGTTGCTGGCGGCACCGAAGTCTACGCTGAAGAAGCGGCGGCACCAGCTGCCGAGTAATTGACGCCTGCGTCTACTTGGCACGCAAAAAGGGGGCTTGGCCCCCTTTTTGCCACCTGAAATCCTCCTGTCAGCATCCCGTCGCATCCTGTAGTGCGCTGACATCAAGACAGTGGATTTCCAGAATTGAACGCCCGTGATGAGCGGGTGGAATGGTTGAAAAACTTTCCAAGAGGATTTTGAAATGGCAGCAATTACTGCAGCGCTGGTAAAAGAACTGCGTGAGCGTACTGGCGAAGGCATGATGGATTGCAAGAAGGCCCTGGAAAAGGCCGGCGGCGACATCGAGAAAGCCATTGATGACATGCGCGCTTCGGGCGCCATCAAGGCTGCCAAGAAGGCTGGTAACGTTGCCGCTGAAGGCGCTATCGCCGTCAAGACCGACGGCAAATCCGCCGTCCTGCTGGAAGTGAACTCGCAGACCGACTTCCTGGCTCTGCAAGACGACTTCAAGAACTTCGTTGCTGAAAGCATCGAAGAAGCCTTCGCCCAGAAGCTGACCGACGCAGCCCCGCTGATCGCCTCGCGCGAAGCCGCTCGTGAAGCCCTGGTCGCCAAGTGCGGCGAGAACGTCAACATCCGTCGCCTGGCGCGCGTTGAAGGTGACGTTGTCGGTGCTTACCTGCACGGCAACAAGATCGGTGCCGCTGTCGTCCTGAAAGGCGGCGACGTCGAGCTGGCCAAGAACATCGCCATGCACGTTGCAGCTTCGAACCCAGAGTTCCTGCTGCCGTCGGAAGTCTCGGCCGAAGCCATCGAGCGCGAGAAGGGCGTCTTCCTGCAGCTGAACGCTGACAAGATCGCTGGCAAGCCAGAAAACATCGTCGAGAACATGATCAAAGGTCGTATCTCGAAGTTCCTGGCCGAAGCCTCGCTGGTCGAGCAGGCGTTCGTCATGAACCCGGAAGTCAAAGTCGGCGAGCTGGCCAAGAAGGCCGGTGCTGAAATCGTTTCCTTCACCTACTTCAAGGTCGGCGAAGGCATCGAGAAGCCTGTCGACAACTTCGCTGAAGAAGTTGCCGCCCAGGTAGCTGCCGCCAAGCAGTAAGACGGACTCGTCTGTCGCCCCAAAGAGGCTGCCCGCTCACGCGCGCAGCCTCTTTGTCAAACCGGAGCCGGGTTTATCCGGCCAGGCTCCGCTGGCGCTGAAGCAGTGCCACGCTACAGTTAGCAGGCTGTTACCCAGCCCGCGCAGAATTTACTTAAGACGCCGCAGGAGAGACTCGCAATGGCCCAGCAGGTGAGTGGTCGCCAACCTCGCTATAAACGCATTTTGCTCAAACTTAGCGGCGAGGCCCTGATGGGCTCGGAAGAATTCGGGATCGACCCGAAAGTACTTGATCGCATGGCCCTGGAAGTCGGTCAGCTGGTCGGTATCGGTGTCCAGGTCGGCCTGGTGATCGGTGGGGGCAATCTGTTCCGCGGCGCAGCGCTCAGCGCAGCCGGCATGGACCGCGTCACCGGTGACCACATGGGGATGCTGGCGACCGTGATGAACGCCCTGGCCATGCGCGACGCGCTGGAGCGCTCGAACATCCCGGCCTTGGTCATGTCCGCCATTTCCATGGTCGGTGTCACCGATCATTACGACCGTCGCAAAGCTATTCGTCACCTCAACTCCGGGGATGTGGTAATTTTCTCCGCCGGTACCGGCAACCCGTTCTTCACCACCGACTCCGCAGCCTGCCTGCGTGCCATCGAAATCGATGCTGATGTGGTGCTGAAGGCGACCAAGGTCGATGGTGTCTACACTGCCGATCCATTCAAGGACCCGCACGCCGAGAAGTTCGATCACCTGACCTACGATGAGGTCCTGGATCGCAAGCTCGGTGTCATGGACCTGACCGCAATCTGCCTGTGCCGCGACCACAAGATGCCATTGCGGGTATTCAACATGAACAAGCCTGGCGCCCTGCTGAACATCGTGGTGGGTGGCGCTGAAGGTACTCTGATCGAGGAAGGCGAAGCATGATCAACGACATCAAGAAAGACGCTCAGGAGCGCATGGGCAAGTCCATCGAGGCCCTGGGCCGCAACCTGGCGGCGATCCGCACCGGTCGCGCCCACCCGAGCATCCTGGATAGCGTCAAGGTGCCGGCCTGGGGTAGCGAGATGCCGCTGAACCAGGTGGCTGCTATCACCGTCGAGGACGCCCGTACCCTGAAGATCGTGGCCCACGACAAGAACCTCAGCGCCGCCATCGAGAAGGCCATCCTGACTTCCGACCTGGGCCTGAACCCGTCGAGCGCTGGCACCACCATTCGTGTGCCGATGCCAGCCCTGACCGAGGAAACCCGTAAGGGTTACACCAAACAGGCCCGTGGCGTTGCCGAAGATGCCAAGGTTTCGGTGCGTAACGTGCGTCGCGATGCCCTGGCCGATCTCAAGAAGCTGGCCAAGGACAAGGAAATCAGCGAAGACGAAGAGCGTCGCGCCGCCGACGAGCTGCAGAAGCTGACCGACAAGTTCATCGCTGAAGTCGACAAGGCTCTGGAAATCAAGGAGAAGGACCTGATGGCCGTTTGAGGCCAGGGGTTTCTCTCATGGAAAAGACCAAGTCAGCGGCATCGCCTTCGGTGCCGCGTCACGTCGCGATCATCATGGATGGCAACAATCGCTGGGCGAAGCGACGCCTGCTGCCCGGCGTCGCCGGGCACAAGGCTGGCGTGGATGCCGTGCGTGCGGTGATCGAAGTCTGTGCCGAGGCCGGGGTCGAGGTGCTGACCTTGTTCGCTTTCTCCAGTGAGAACTGGCAGCGTCCGGCCGATGAAGTCGGTGCGCTGATGGAGCTGTTCTTCACGGCCCTGCGCCGTGAAGCCAAGCGCCTCAACGAGAACAAGATCAGTTTGCGGATCATTGGCGATCGTTCGCGCTTCCATCCTGAGTTGCAGGCTGCAATGCGCGAAGCCGAGGCCCTGACCGCCGGCAATGACCGCTTCATCCTGCAGGTCGCCGCCAACTACGGCGGCCAGTGGGATATCGCCCAGGCTGCGCAGCGCCTGGCGCGTGAAGTCCAGGCGGGCCATCTGCGCCCCGAGGACATCACGCCCGATCTGCTGCAGACGTGCCTGGCCACTGGTGATCTGCCGCTTCCCGACTTGTGCATCCGCACCGGGGGCGAGCATCGCATCAGCAACTTCCTGCTGTGGCAGCTGGCTTATGCCGAGCTGTACTTCTCCGACCTGTACTGGCCGGACTTCAAACACGAGGCCATGCGCAACGCCCTGGCCGATTTCGCTTCGCGCCAGCGCCGCTTCGGTAAGACCAGCGAGCAGGTCGAGGCTGGAGCTCGTGCTTAATGCTTAAACAACGCATCATTACCGCGCTGATCCTGCTGCCGATCGCGCTGGGTGGTTTCTTCCTGCTCAACGGTGGGGAGTTCGCCTTGTTCATCGGCCTGGTGGTGACCATTGGCGCCTGGGAGTGGGCGCGGCTGGCAGGGCTGGTGGCCCAACCGCTGCGCCTGGCTTATGCCGCTGTGGTGGCCGGGGCGTTGATGCTGCTCTATCTGATGCCGGATCTCGCACCCTGGGTCTTGGGGGCGTCGGTGATCTGGTGGGCGCTGGCCACCTGGCTGGTCCTTACCTATCCTCGTACCAGCGACCTGTGGGCCAGTGCCGCCTGTCGCCTGCTGATCGGGCTGCTGGTGTTGTTGCCGGCCTGGCAGGGGTTGGTGCTGCTCAAACATTGGCAGCTGGGCAACTGGCTGATCCTGGCGGTGATGGTTCTGGTCTGGGCGGCTGATATCGGGGCCTACTTCGCCGGGCGTGCTTTCGGCAAGCGCAAGCTGGCGCCGCAGGTCAGTCCGGGCAAGAGCTGGGAAGGTGTCTATGGCGGTATGATCGTCAGCCTGCTGATCGCCCTTGCAGTGGGCCTGGTTCGCGACTGGAGCTTCGGGCAAGTACTGCTTGGGCTGCTGGGCGCCGTCGTCGTGGTGATGTCTTCGGTGATCGGTGATCTGACCGAGAGCATGTTCAAGCGCCGCGAAGGCATCAAGGACAGCAGCAACCTGCTGCCGGGGCACGGTGGCGTGCTTGATCGCATCGATAGCCTGACCGCGGCGATCCCAATGTTCGCCGTGCTGCTCTGGGCGGCCGAATGGGGTGTCATGTGAGTCGTCCGCAACGTATCACAGTGCTGGGAGCCACCGGGTCGATCGGTCTCAGCACACTGGATGTCATCGCGCGTCATCCTCAGCGTTACCAGGTATTCGCCCTGAGCGGCTACTCCCGTCTCGATGAGCTGCTAGCTCTTTGTGTGCGGCATCGCCCGGCCTATGCGGTGGTGCCCAGCGCTGATGCCACTGCGCGCCTGCGTGATGGTCTGAGCGCTGCCGGTTGCCCCACCGAAGTGTTGGAAGGGGAGGCGGGTCTTTGTCAGGTCGCCTGTGCATCTGAAGTGGATGCCGTGATGGCGGCCATCGTCGGCGCTGCGGGCCTGCGCCCGACCCTGGCTGCCGTGGAGGCGGGCAAGAAGGTATTGCTGGCCAACAAGGAAGCGCTGGTGATGTCCGGTGCGCTGTTCATGGATGCGGTGCGGCGCAGCGGCGCGGTGCTATTGCCGATTGACAGCGAGCATAATGCGATCTTTCAGTGCCTGCCGACCGACCATGGACGGGGCCTGGCCCAGGTGGGCGTGCGTCGTATCCTGCTGACCGCCTCGGGCGGGCCGTTCCGCGAAACCCCCGTCGCCGCGCTGGCGGATGTCACTCCCGAGCAGGCCTGCGCCCATCCCAACTGGTCCATGGGGCGCAAGATCTCTGTCGACTCGGCGAGCATGATGAACAAAGGGCTGGAACTCATCGAAGCCTGCTGGTTGTTCGATGCAGCTCCGGCCAAAGTGGAAGTGGTGGTCCATCCACAGAGCGTCATCCACTCCCTGGTGGATTACGTCGATGGTTCGGTGCTTGCCCAGTTGGGCAATCCGGACATGCGTACGCCGATCGCCAATGCCCTGGCTTGGCCTGAACGTATCGATTCCGGTGTCGCGCCGTTGGATCTGTTCGCGATCGCCCGTCTGGACTTCCAGGCCCCCGACGAACAGCGCTTCCCCTGCCTGCGTCTGGCGCGTCAGGCTGCCGAGGCCGGCAACAGTGCCCCTGCCGTGCTCAATGCCGCCAACGAAGTGGCTGTGGAGGCATTTCTCCAGCGGCGTATCCGCTTCCCCGAGATCGCGGGTATGATCGAACAGGTGCTTGACCAGGAACCGGTGGTGGCGCTGCCAACGCTGGATGCGGTATTCGCCGCCGACCAGCGGGCCCGGGAGCTTTCCCGGGAATGGTTGAGGCGCCACGGTTACTGATGCTGGTGGCCTGCATGCTCACGCCTTGCAGGCCGCGAGTTCCAGGGATGGGCTGAACGTCATTCGGAGATGGTTATGACAGCGCTCTACATGATAATCGGCACCCTGGTAGCCCTGGGTGTATTGGTCACTTTCCATGAGTTCGGCCATTTCTGGGTCGCCCGGCGCTGCGGCGTCAAGGTGTTGCGGTTCTCCGTAGGTTTCGGCACGCCGCTGGTGCGCTGGCACGACCGCCATGGCACCGAGTTCGTGGTGGCGGCGATTCCCTTGGGTGGTTACGTCAAGATGCTCGATGAGCGTGAGGGAGAGGTACCCCCTGCGTTGCTTGGTCAATCCTTCAACCGCAAGCCGGTTGGCCAGCGCATCGCTATCGTCGCGGCGGGCCCCATCGCCAACTTCCTCCTGGCGATCCTGTTCTTCTGGGTCGTGGCGCTGCTCGGAACCCAGCAAGTCCGTCCGGTCATCGGTGCGGTGGAGTCGGGCAGCCTGGCGGCTTCCGCTGGGCTGGTCGCGGGCCAGGAAGTGGTGTCGATCGACGGCAAGCCGACCAACGGCTGGTCAGCCGTCAATTTGCAGTTGGTGCGCCGCCTTGGTGAGACCGGCACCTTGCGGGTCGGGGTGCGCGATGAGGGCGCTACCCTCGAGCGTCAGCATGAAATCAATCTCGATCACTGGCTCAAGGGCGTCGACGAGCCGGACCCGATCCAGTCCCTTGGCCTGCGCCCCTGGCGTCCAGCCATCCCTCCCGTTCTCGCCGAGATCGACCCCAAGGGGCCTGCGGCTGCGGCCGGGCTCAAGACCGGCGACACGTTGCTTGCGCTGGACGGAGTTGCTCTGGCGGACTGGCAGCAGGTCGTGGACAGCGTTCGCGCACGTCCCGAGGCCAAGGTGCAGTTGCGCGTCGAGCGTGATGGTGCACAGCTGGAGGTCCCGGTAACCCTTGCGCGGCGCGGGGAAGGGCAGGCCTCTGGGGGTTACCTCGGGGCTGGCGTCAAGGGAGTCGAATGGCCTGCCGAAATGCTGCGCGAAGTGAGCTTCGGGCCGTTGGAGGCGGTGGGCGAGAGCCTCTCTCGCACCTGGAGCATGAGCGTCCTGACCCTTGAATCGCTGAAGAAAATGCTGTTCGGGGAGCTCTCGGTAAAAAACTTGAGCGGACCGATAACCATTGCTAAAGTGGCGGGCGCTTCAGCCCAGTCGGGCGTGGGGGATTTCCTGAATTTCCTGGCCTACCTGAGCATAAGCCTGGGGGTTCTTAACCTGCTGCCCATTCCAGTACTGGATGGGGGGCATTTGCTGTTTTACCTGATCGAGCTGGCGCGCGGTCGTCCGCTCTCGGATCGGGTGCAAGGTTGGGGGGTCCAGATCGGTATCAGTTTGGTCATCGGGGTGATGTTGCTCGCCCTGATCAACGATCTGGGTCGACTATAAAAAGCTTCGCTCAATTGCGAACGAACCTGCCGCCTTATCGCGGCGGGTTGTTTATTGCCAGTTGGAATAAAAGGACTTCATGAAACGTCTGCTGCTAACTGCGGTCCTCTCCGCACTGATGATCGCTGAAGTTCACGCCGAGTCCTTCACCATCTCCGATATTCGCGTCAATGGTCTGCAGCGGGTCTCCGCGGGCAGCGTGTTCGGTGCCTTGCCCTTGAACGTGGGTGACCAGGCCGACGATCGCCGCCTGGTCGAGTCCACGCGCTCCCTGTTCAAGACCGGCTTCTTCCAGGACATCCAGCTGAGCCGCGACGGCAATGTCCTGATCATCAACGTGGTCGAGCGCCCATCGGTTTCGAGCATCGAGATCGAAGGCAACAAGGCGATCAGCACCGAAGACCTGATGAAGGGCCTGAAACAGTCCGGCCTGGCCGAAGGCGAAATCTTCCAGCGCGCCACCCTCGAAGGTGTGCGTAACGAACTGCAGCGCCAGTACGTGGCCCAGGGCCGCTACTCGGCCGAAGTCGACGCTGAAGTGGTACCGCAACCACGCAACCGTGTCGGCCTGAAGATCAAGATCAACGAAGGCACCGTCGCTGCCATCCAGCACATCAACATCGTTGGCAACAATGTCTTCGATGACGAGGAACTGAGCCAGCTGTTCGAGCTCAAGACCACCAACTGGCTGTCCTTCTTCAAGAACGACGACAAGTATGCCCGCGAGAAGCTCTCCGGTGACCTGGAGCGTCTGCGCTCCTACTACCTGGACCGCGGCTACATCAACATGGACATCGCTTCCACCCAGGTGTCCATCACCCCGGACAAGAAGCACGTCTACATCACCGTCAACATCAACGAAGGCGAGAAGTACACCGTACGCGACGTGAAGCTCTCCGGTGACCTCAAGGTGCCGGAAGACCAGGTCAAGTCGCTGTTGCTGGTGCAGCCAGGCCAGGTGTTCTCGCGCAAGGTGATGACCACCACCTCCGACCTGATCACCCGTCGTCTGGGTAACGAAGGCTACACCTTCGCCAACGTCAACGGCGTGCCGCAGCCGCACGACGAAGACCATACCGTCGACATCATGTTCGTGGTCGATCCGGGCAAGCGTGCCTACGTCAACCGTATCAACTACCGCGGCAACACCAAGACCGAAGACGAAGTGCTGCGTCGCGAAATGCGCCAGATGGAAGGCGGCTGGGCCTCGACCTACCTGATCGACCAGTCCAAGACCCGTCTGGAGCGCCTGGGCTTCTTCAAGGAAGTTAACGTCGAGACCCCGCCGGTGCCGGGCACCGACGACCAGGTCGACGTCAACTACAGCGTTGAAGAGCAGGCCTCCGGCTCGATCACCGCCAGCGTCGGTTTCGCCCAGAGCGCAGGCCTGATCCTGGGTGGTTCGATCAGCCAGAGCAACTTCCTGGGTACCGGTAACAAGGTTTCCGTTGGTCTGACCCGTTCGGAATACCAGACCCGCTACAACTTCGGCTTCGTAGACCCCTACTGGACCGCCGACGGCGTCAGCCTGGGTTACAACGCCTTCTACCGCAGCACCGACTATGACGACCTCGATGTCGACGTGGCCAGCTATGCGGTGGACAGCCTGGGCGCTGGCGTCAGCGTCGGTTACCCGATCAGCGAAACCTCGCGCCTGACCTTCGGCCTGAACGTACAGCAGGACAAGATCAAGACCGGCAAGTACACCGTCGACGAGATCTTCGACTTCCTGGATAAGGAAGGCGATGACAGCTTCCTGAACTTCAAGGCTTCGGCGGGCTGGTCGGAATCGACCCTCAACAAGGGCGTGCTGGCGACCCGTGGTCACTCCCAGAGCCTGAGCGCCGAGGTAACCACTCCAGGCAGCGACCTGTCGTTCTTCAAGATCGACTACCGCGGCCAGCTGTTCAAGCCAATCACCAACGACTACACCCTGCGCTTGCACACCGAATTGGGCTATGGTGATGGTTTCGGCTCCACCGACGGCCTGCCGTTCTACGAGAACTACTTCGCGGGTGGCTTCAACTCGGTGCGTGGCTTCAAGGACAGCAGTCTGGGTCCCCGCAGTACGCCGAGCCAGGGCACCAAGCCGGGCACCATCAAGGACCCGGACCAGGATCCGCTGCCATTCGGTGGTAACGTCCTTGTCCAGGGCGGTGCCGAGTTGCTGTTCCCGCTGCCGTTCGTCAAAGACCAGCGCTCCCTGCGTACTTCCGTGTTCTGGGACGTGGGTAACGTGTTCGACACCAATTGCGGCAACAAGCCTGATTGCGAAAAGGTCGGTTTCTCGGGCATGGCAAGCTCTGTCGGTCTGGGCGTCACCTGGATCACTGCGCTGGGTCCGCTGAGCTTCAGCCTGGCGATGCCGGTGAAGAAGCCGGACGACGCCGATACCCAGGTGTTCCAATTCTCTCTGGGCCAGACCTTCTAAGGTCGGCCCTTGCTTAACGACAACGGTTTATCCAGGAGTGCATCGTGCGTAAGTTGACCCAACTGGCCGTGATGGCCGCGGCGCTGGTCGCCACCCCGGCTTTCGCCGAAATGAAGGTCGCCGTGCTGAACTATCAGATGGCGCTGCTCGAATCCGACGCGGCCAAGAAGTACGCCGTCGATGCCGAAAAGAAGTTCGGTCCACAACTGACCAAGCTCAAGAACCTGGAAAGCAGTGCCAAAGGCATCCAGGACCGCCTGATCAAGGGTGGCGACAAGATGCAGCAGCAGGAGCGTGAGCGCCTGGAGCTCGAGTTCAAGCAAAAGGCCCGCGACTTCCAGTTCCAGTCCAAGGAGCTGAACGAAGCCAAGGCCGTTGCTGACCGTGACATGCTCAAGCAGCTCAAGCCCAAGCTGGATGGTGCTGTCGAGGAAGTGATCAAGAAAGGTGGCTATGACCTGGTGCTCGAGCGCGGCGCGGTAATCGATGTCAAGCCGCAGTACGACATCACCCGCCAGGTCATCGAGCGCATGAACCAAGCCCGTTGATATGACCGTGACCATGACGCTCGGCCAATTGGCCGAGGCCCTCGGGGCGCAGCTCAAAGGCCCAGAGGCGCTGCAAATCACCGGATTGGCCACCTTGCAGGAGGCCACCGCCGGGCAGCTGAGCTTCCTTGCCAACAAGCAGTACCGCAAGTACCTGGACGATTCCCAGGCAGGCGCGGTGTTGCTCAAGGCCGAGGACGCCGAAGGCTTCGCCGGCAACGCACTGATCGTGGCGGACCCATACCTTGCGTATGCCCGCATTTCGCACCTGTTCGATCCAAAGCCCAAGGCTGTGGCGGGAATTCATCCCAGCGCCGTGGTACATGAGAATGCACAGGTCGATGCCAGCGCCAGCATTGGCCCGTTCGCCGTGATCGAAAGCGGCGCGCGGATCGGCGCGAACGTGACGGTCGGCGCCCATTGTTTTATTGGCGCACGTTGCGTGATCGGTGAGGGTGGTTGGCTCGCTCCGCGGGTCACGCTGTACCACGACGTGACCATCGGCAAGCGGGTGGTGATCCAGTCCGGTGCCGTGATCGGTGGGGAAGGCTTTGGCTTTGCCAACGAGAAGGGCGTCTGGCAGAAGATCGCCCAGATCGGCGGTGTGACGCTGGGTGACGACGTTGAGATCGGTGTGAACACCGCCGTTGACCGCGGTGCACTGTCGGACACTCGTATCGGCAATGGCGTCAAGCTCGACAACCAGATCCAGATCGCCCACAACGTGCAGGTCGGTGACCACACGGCAATGGCGGCCTGTGTCGGGATCTCCGGCAGCACGCGCATCGGCAAGCATTGCATGATCGCCGGTGGCGTCGGCATGGTGGGTCACATCGATGTCTGCGACAACGTATTCGTTTCCGGTATGACCATGGTCACCCGTTCGATCACCGAGCCGGGCGGCTATTCTTCCGGCACGGCCATGCAGCCTCTGGCCGAATGGCGCAAGAGCGCCGCGCGTATCCGCCAGTTGGATGAAATGTCCAAGCGTCTCCAGCAGTTGGAAAAACGTGTCGATACCGTGACCTCAGGTGGCCAGCCGACATCAGAAGGCTGATACCATTCCCTGAGCAAGAGTGAACAGACGCTAGCTGGCTCCTCTTTGGATTGCAAAAGGAGCGTGTGGTCAGCACCTGCGCTCCCTATTCTTATTACAGGCTTCCCCCCGAAATGATGGACATCAACGAGATTCGCGAATACCTGCCTCACCGTTACCCGTTCCTGCTGGTGGACCGGGTCACGGATCTGGATTTCGAGGCCCAGAGCATTCGTGCCTACAAGAATGTCAGCATCAACGAGCCGTTCTTCAATGGCCACTTCCCGGCGCATCCAATCATGCCGGGCGTGCTGATCATCGAGGCGATGGCCCAGGCGGCCGGGATTCTCGGATTCAAGATGCTCGATGCCAAGCCGGCGGACGGCACTCTTTACTATTTCGTCGGCTCCGACAAGCTGCGCTTCCGCCAGCCGGTGCTGCCAGGCGACCAGCTGGTGCTGGAAGCCAAGTTCCTCAGCCGTAAGAGCATGATCTGGAAGTTCGAGTGCCGCGCCCTGGTCGACGGCAAGCCGGTCTGCTCGGCAGAGATCACTTGCGCGGAACGCTCCCTATGAGTTCGATTGATCCTCGGGCGATCATCGATCCGTCGGCCAAGATTGCCGACGGTGTCGAGGTGGGCCCCTGGTCGATCGTAGGCCCAGGCGTGGAGATTGGCGAGGGCACCGTCATCGGACCTCATGTGGTGCTCAAAGGTCCGACCCGCATCGGCAAGCACAACCGTATCTTCCAGTTCTCTTCCATCGGCGAAGATACCCCTGACCTCAAGTACAAGGGCGAACCCACGCGTCTGGTGATCGGGGACCACAATGTGATCCGCGAAGGCGTGACCATTCACCGAGGCACCATTCAGGACCGCTCGGAAACCACGCTGGGCGACCACAACCTGATCATGGCCTATGCCCATATCGGGCATGACAGCGTCATCGGCAACCACTGCATCCTGGTCAACAACACTGCGTTGGCCGGCCATGTGCACGTGGGTGACTGGGCGATCCTGTCCGGCTATACCCTGGTCCATCAGTACTGCCATATCGGTGCCCATGCCTTCTCTGGCATGGGGACGGCCATCGGCAAGGACGTGCCAGCTTTCGTCACGGTG
Organism: Pseudomonas sp. HTZ2; assembly: GCF_033173945.1. Taxonomy (NCBI): domain Bacteria; kingdom Pseudomonadati; phylum Pseudomonadota; class Gammaproteobacteria; order Pseudomonadales; family Pseudomonadaceae; genus Pseudomonas; species Pseudomonas sp. HTZ2. The sequence goes on from NZ_CP137332.1 coordinate 957,317, forward strand.
TTCGGCAGCCCTGCCGAGGCACGCAGCATGAACTTCGAGGGCATGCGCCGTCGGGGCTTCAGTGACGAAGTCATCCACGCCCTGCGCCGCGCCTACAAGATCGTCTATCGCCACGGCCTGACCGTGGAAGATGCGCTCAACGAGCTGGGCGAGCTTGCTTCCCAATACCCCGAGGTCGAACTGTTCCGTCAGTCGATTCTCAGTTCCGCCCGCGGCATCACCCGCTGACATGGCCCAGCTTTGCGTGGCGCTGGTCGCGGGTGAGGCCAGCGGCGATATTCTCGGCTCCGGTCTGATGCGCGCGCTAAAGGCGCGCCATCCCGATGTTCGTTTCATTGGCGTCGGCGGTCCCTTGATGGAGGCCGAGGGTCTGGTGTCCTACTTCCCCATGGAGCGCCTGGCGGTCATGGGGTTGGTCGAGGTGCTCGGGCGCTTGCGCGAGCTGCTCAAGCGCCGCAAGGAACTGATCAGCACCCTCATCGCCGAAAAGCCCGACGTGTTCATCGGCATCGATGCGCCGGATTTCACTCTCAATATCGAACTGAAGCTGCGTCAGGCCGGGATCAAGACCGTGCATTACGTCAGCCCTTCTGTCTGGGCCTGGCGGCAGAAGCGTGTGCTCAAGATCCGCGAAGGCTGCGACCTGATGCTCACCTTGTTCCCCTTCGAGGCGAAATTCTACGAAGAGAAGGGCGTGCCGGTGCGCTTCGTCGGCCATCCGCTGGCGGACACGATCCCGCTCGAAGCCGACCGTCAGGCCGCCCGTGAGGCCATAGGCGCGGGCGAGGGGCCATTGGTGGCCTTGATGCCGGGCAGTCGTGGTGGTGAAGTCGGCCGGCTGGGCGAGTTGTTCCTCGATACGGCCCAGCGTCTGCGTGAGCTGGTGCCGGGCGTGCGTTTCGTCTCGCCCTGCGCCAACCCGGCGCGACGCGCCCAGCTCGAGCAGATGCTGCAGGGCCGCGACCTGCCGGTGACCCTGCTCGATGGCCGCTCGCACCAGGCCCTGGCAGCCTGCGACGCGGTGCTCATCGCTTCAGGTACCGCGACCCTGGAGGCGCTGCTGTACAAGCGGCCTATGGTGGTCGCCTATCGCCTGGCACCGCTGACCTACTGGATTCTCAAGCGCATGGTGAAGAGCCCCTACGTGTCGCTGCCCAACTTGCTGGCCCAGCGCCTGCTGGTGCCGGAGCTGCTGCAGGACGCCGCCACCAGTGAAGCCTTGGCCCAGACCGTGGCACCGCTGATCAGCAACGGCGCGCAGCAGACCGAAAGTTTCGACCAGATCCACCGCACCCTGCGTCGTGACGCCTCCAACCAGGCGGCCGAGGCGGTGCTGGCCTTGCTGGGAGACCGATAGGATGCAAATGGGGCTGGATTTCAACCTGGTCGAGGAATTGGTCGCCGGTGTCGATGAAGTTGGTCGCGGCCCGCTCTGCGGGGCGGTGGTCACCGCGGCAGTGATTCTCGATCCGCAGCGGCCGATTCTTGGCCTCAACGATTCGAAGAAGCTCACCGAGGCCAAGCGTGAAGCGCTGTTCGACGAGATCTGCGAAAAAGCTTTGAGCTTTTGCATCGCCCGGGCGGAGGTCGAGGAAATCGACCGACTGAACATTCTCCAGGCCACGATGCTGGCCATGCAACGTGCGGTCGAGGGGCTGAGCATCACGCCCAAGCTCGCCCTGATCGATGGCAACCGCTGCCCCAAGCTGGCGGTGCCGGCGGCGCCTGTGATTCAAGGGGACGCCCAGGTGCCGGCCATCGCGGCTGCCTCTATCCTGGCCAAGGTCACCCGTGATCGTGAGATGAGCGCGTTCGAGCTGATCTATCCGGGCTACGGGATCGGTGGGCACAAAGGGTATCCGACGCCTGTGCACCTTGAGGCGTTGGCGCGTCTGGGGCCGACGCCGATACATCGGCGTTCCTTCGCCCCGGTGCGCGCGGCGTGGGAGGCCCGTGAGGGCATCACCGACTCTTTGATCTGATCGATTGGGGCCGCTTTGCGGCCCCAAACTTTCATGGCTTTTACGCTACAATCCCGCTCTTGTTGTCTGGCACTGCTATAGGATTTTCCATGTCGGTTTCCTTCGTTCACCTTCGCGTGCACTCCGAGTTTTCGCTGGTCGACGGCCTGGTGCGGATCAAGCCGCTGGCCAAGGCACTGGCCGGAATGAACATGCCGGCGGTGGCGATTACCGACCAGAGCAACATGTGCTCCCTGGTGAAGTTCTACAAAACCGCCATGGGCGCCGGCATCAAGCCGATCTGTGGTGCCGACCTGTGGCTGGCTGGCAGCGACCCGGAAGCGCCGCTCTCGCGGATCTGCTTCCTGGCCATGAACCCCAAGGGCTATCGCAACCTCACGGAATTGATTTCCCGCGGCTGGACCGAAGGCCAGCGCAACGGCTTGGTGATCATCCAGCGCGAGTGGATCGCCCCCGCCAGCGAAGGGCTGATCGCGCTGTCCGCTGGCAAGGAAGGCGACATCGGCATGGCGCTCATGACGGGGCGCCAGGACGAGGCTCAGGCGCTGCTTGGCGATTGGATGGGCATGTTCCCCGACCGTTTCTACGTCGAGGTGCAGCGGACCAATCGCAGCGGTGACGAAGAGTACGTGCATGCCGCCGTGGCGCTGGCCGACCGCTTCGGTGCGCCCTTGGTGGCGACCAACGATGTGCGTTTCATCAAGCAGTCCGACTTCGACGCCCACGAGACCCGCGTCTGCATCGGCGAGGGCTGGACCCTCGACGATCCGCGCCGGCCCCGTGCCTACAGCGACCAGCAGTACCTCAAGTCCGCCGAGGAAATGGCCGAGCTGTTCAGCGACCTGCCGGACGCCATCGCCAACACAGTGGAAATCGCCAAGCGCTGCAACATCACCGTGCAGTTGGGCAAGTACTTCCTCCCCGATTTCCCGACGCCCAACGGCATGGGCATCGACGACTACCTGCGTCACGTCTCCCACGAAGGCCTGGAAGAGCGCCTGGCGGTGCTCTGGCCCAAGGAGACCACGCCCAATTACGAAGAGAAGCGCCAGGTCTATCTGGACCGCCTGAAGTTCGAGCTGGATATCATCATCCAGATGGGCTTCCCCGGTTACTTCCTGATCGTTATGGACTTCATCAAGTGGGCCAAGAACAACGGGGTGCCGGTGGGACCTGGCCGGGGGTCGGGTGCGGGCTCGCTGGTGGCTTATGTGTTGAAGATCACCGACCTCGACCCGCTGGCCTATGACCTGCTGTTCGAGCGCTTCCTCAACCCAGAACGTATTTCCATGCCCGACTTCGACGTCGACTTCTGCATGGATGGCCGCGACCGGGTGATCGACTACGTGGCAGAGGCCTACGGGCGTAATGCAGTCAGCCAGATCATCACCTTCGGCACCATGGCGGCCAAGGCGGTGGTGCGGGACGTGGCCCGCGTCCAGGGCAAGTCCTATGGTCTGGCCGACCGCCTGTCGAAAATGATCCCGTTCGAAGTGGGCATGACACTGGAGAAGGCCTACGAGCAGGAAGAAATCCTGCGCGACTTCCTCAAGAGCGACGAGGATGCCCGCGAAATCTGGGACATGGCGCTGAAGCTCGAAGGCGTTACCCGAGGCACCGGCAAGCACGCCGGGGGCGTGGTGATCGCGCCGACCAAGCTCACTGACTTCTCACCGATCGCCTGTGATGAAGAGGGTGGCGGCCTGGTGACCCAGTTCGACAAGGATGACGTCGAGGCTGCGGGCCTGGTGAAGTTCGACTTCCTCGGCCTGCGTACCCTGACCATCATCAAGTGGGCGATGGAGACGATCAACCGCGAGCAGGCCAAGAAGAACCTGCCCGACGTCAACATCGACTTCATCCCGCTGGACGACAAGAAGACCTACGAGCTTTTGCAAAAGGCCGAGACCACGGCCGTGTTCCAGCTCGAATCGCGCGGTATGAAGGAGCTGATCAAGAAGCTCAAGCCCGACTGCCTGGAAGACCTCATCGCACTCGTGGCGCTGTTCCGCCCCGGCCCGCTGCAATCGGGCATGGTGGATGACTTCATCAACCGTAAGCACGGACGCGCCGAGCTGGCCTACCCGCACCCGGACTACCAGTACGAAGGCCTCAAGCCGGTACTGGCGCCGACCTACGGCATCATCCTGTACCAGGAACAGGTGATGCAGATCGCCCAGGTCATGGCCGGCTATACCTTGGGCGGCGCCGACATGCTGCGTCGCGCCATGGGTAAGAAAAAACCTGAGGAAATGGCCAAGCAGCGCGGCGGCTTCATCGAAGGTTGCGCCAACAACGGTATCGATGCAGACCTGGCGGGCAACATCTTCGACCTGGTGGAGAAATTCGCAGGTTACGGTTTCAACAAGTCCCACTCGGCCGCCTATGGCCTGGTGTCCTATCAGACAGCCTGGCTCAAGACCCACTACCCGGCGCCTTTCATGGCTGCGGTCCTGTCGGCGGATATGCACAACACCGACAAGGTGGTGGTGCTGATCGAAGAAGTGCGCAGCATGAAGCTGCGCCTGGACGCGCCGGATGTGAACAACTCCGACTTCAAGTTCACGGTCAACGACGATGGCCGCATCGTTTATGGGCTCGGGGCGATCAAGGGCGTCGGTGAGGGCCCGGTCGAGGCCATCGTCGAAGCGCGTGCCGAGGGCGGGCCATTCAAGGACCTGTTCGACTTCTGCGAGCGCGTCGATCTCAAGCGTATCAACAAGCGAACGCTCGATGCGCTGATCCGCAGTGGCGCGCTTGACCGCCTGGGCCCGTACTTCCATGACGAAATCAAGGCCTACCAGGCCAACATCGACCGCAACCGTGCGGTGCTGCTTTCGGCCCTGGAAGAGGCGATCAAGGCTGCCGAGCAGATCGCTCGTACTGCCGACAGCGGTCACGTGGATCTGTTCGGCGGCCTGTTCGTCGAACAGGACTCCGACGTCTACGCCAACCACCGCAAGGTGCGCGAGCTGACCCTGAAGGAGCGTCTGCGGGGCGAGAAGGACACCTTGGGCCTGTACCTGACCGGCCACCCGATCGACGAGTACGAGACCGAGATTCGCCGCTTCGCGCGCCAGCGCATCATTGATCTCAAGCCGTCCCGCGACACCCAGACCGTGGCAGGCATGATCATTGCGCTGCGGGTGATGAAGAACAAGAAAGGCGACAAGATGGGCTTCGTCACCCTCGACGACCGTTCCGGGCGTATCGAGGCTTCTTTGTTTGCCGATGCGTTCATGGCGGCTCAGGCCCTGTTGCAGACGGATGCGATGGTGGTGGTGGAAGGAGAGGTCAGTCACGACGACTTTTCCGGCGGCCTGCGCCTGCGGGTCAAGCAAGTGATGACCATGGAGGATGCCCGCACCAAGCTGGCCGAGAGTCTGCGCCTGAAGGTGGCCCACGAGGCCCTCAAGGGCGACCGACTGGCCTGGCTGGGCGAGCTGATCACCCGTCATCGCGGTGGCTGCCCGATCACCCTGGAGTACACCGGGAGCGAGGCGCGGGCGATGCTGCAGTTTGGCGACGAGTGGTCGATCGATCCCGCCGACGGCCTGATTCAAGCGCTGCGTGACCAGTTCGGACGTGAGAACGTCTTCCTGCAATACCGCTGAACCGACGAATTTTAATCTCGACCTGAATGCGCCTGATCCCTTAAGGTAGGGCGCCAAACGGATCAACCGGCCGGCCGCCTGGCCGTAGACCCAAGACGGATGCCTATGAACCCGAATTTCCTCGATTTCGAACAGCCGATTGCCGACCTGCAAGCCAAGATCGAAGGGCTGCGCCTGGTGGGCAACGACAATTCGCTGAACATCAGCGATGAAATTGCCCGTCTGCAAGACAAGAGCAATACCCTGACCGAAAGCATCTTCGGCAACCTGACCAGCTGGCAAATCGCCCGTCTGGCCCGTCACCCTCGTCGTCCCTATACCCTGGACTACATCGACCACATCTTCACCGAGTTCGAAGAGCTGCACGGCGACCGTCACTTCGCTGACGATGCTGCGATCGTCGGCGGTACCGCGCGCCTGGACGGCAAGCCGGTCATGGTCATCGGTCACCAGAAGGGCCGTGAAGTGCGTGAAAAGGTGCGCCGCAACTTTGGCATGCCGCGTCCGGAAGGCTACCGCAAGGCCTGCCGCCTGATGGAAATGGCCGAGCGCTTCAAGATGCCTATCCTGACCTTCATCGATACTCCGGGTGCCTACCCTGGTATCGACGCCGAGGAGCGCAACCAGAGCGAGGCCATCGCCTGGAACCTGCGGGTAATGGCACGCCTGAAGACCCCGATCATCGCCACCGTCATCGGTGAGGGCGGTTCCGGTGGTGCGCTGGCCATCGGCGTGTGCGACCAATTGAACATGCTGCAGTATTCCACCTACTCGGTGATCTCGCCGGAAGGCTGCGCCTCGATCCTGTGGAAGACTGCCGACAAGGCTGCCGATGCTGCCGAGGCAATGGGCATCACCGCCGAGCGCCTGAAGAGCCTGAACATCGTCGACAAGGTCATCAGCGAGCCTCTGGGCGGCGCCCACCGTGACCCTGCGAAGATGTCCGAAAGCATCCGTGCCGACCTGGTCGAGCAGCTCGAGATGCTGGGCAAGTTCGATCACGATGCGCTGCTGGCCCGTCGTTACGATCGCCTGATGAGCTACGGCGTCTGACCCATTCGGGGGCGTCGCGCCTATCTTCGGATAAACCCGCTCCTTCCACGACGGCATTGCCCTAGATCGCAGTGCTATTGTGGGAGCGGGTTCACTCGCGAAAGGGGCGCGAAGCATCTGCGATGATCCTCCGTCATGTGAGGTCCTGATGATCAACCTCACCGCTCAACTTTCCCCCTGGCTCAATGCCCCCGCCTGGTACGTCGCTTTCTCCGGCGGCCTCGACTCCACCGTCCTGCTGCAGCTGCTGGCCGATTACGCCCGTCGTCATCGCGCCCCGCCACTGCGCGCCGTGCACATCCATCATGGCCTGCAAGCCGCTGCTGATGATTGGCCGCAACATTGCCAGTCGATCTGTGATGGGCTGGGTCTCGAGCTCCAGGTCATCCATGTTCAGGTCACGCCCGGTGCCAGCCTGGAACAGGCGGCCCGGGATGCCCGCTATGCCGCATTCGCGCAAGTGCTCGGGGCTGGGGAGGTGCTGTTCACAGGTCAGCACCGCGAGGACCAGGCCGAGACCTTGCTCTTTCGTCTGTTGCGCGGTGCCGGACTGCGCGGGCTGGCGGCCATGCCGGCAGCACGCCCCCTGGGGCAGGGGTGGCTGGCCCGGCCCCTGCTGGCGGTCGGGCGGGCGCAGTTGCTCGCGCAGGCCAATGCACAGGGGCTTTGCTGGATCGAGGATCCCTCCAACGCCAATACCACCTATGCCCGAAACTACCTGCGCGGCGAGGTATTCCCTGTGCTGAATCATCGTTGGCCTCAGGCCGCGAGCAATCTTGCCCGCAGTGCTGGGCATTTGGGCGAGGCCCTGGGCTTGCTGGACGAGCTGGCGGCAGATGATCTGGCGGGAGCCGCACAAGGGGCACCGTTTGCCTGGCTCGGCCTGGACTCTCTCGATCTGGCCGCGCTTGAGGCATTATCGCCAGCGCGCCAGCGAAATGCCCTGCAATATTGGTTGAGCCGTCGGACTCGGTTACCCGACGCCCGTCATTGGGCCGGCTGGGACAGCCTGCGTGACGCAGTCGTCGATGCCCAGCCGGTGTGGCGGCTGGGCGATGGTGAGTTGCAGCGCAGTCATGGGCGCATCTGGTGGTTGAAGGGTCAATGGCTGGTGCCGGTCCAGGGCGTTCTGGCCTGGGCGGACCCAAGCGTGCCTCTGACGTTACCCGGTAATGGTTGCGTGTCCGTGCAGGGTGATTGTCCGCCAGGTGAGGTGCAGGTGCGCTACCGTCAGGGCGGCGAGATGCTCGAGGTGCCAGGACGGGGCCGTCGTGACCTCAAGCGCTTGCTGAACGAGCTGCAAGTCCCGCATTTCGTGCGCTCGCGTTTACCACTGCTGTGGCAGGGCGAGCGCCTGCTGGCAGTGGCCAACCTGCCGCTGGCAGGGCAGGGCGGTATCCAGTTGCATTGGCGGCCGCCGACGAGCGTGCAAGGTTTGAGCTGAAGGGTACATTCCGGTAGACTACCCTCCCTTCTTGATACAGCTTCTGTGGGTTCCTCGAAAACACAGCAGTTGCCGATTACCAAGCAGTTTTTTGCTGGGCTGATTCTTAAAATGACGAGCGAGCTCCATGCCGGGGATATCCCTGGTTTGTACAGACGCGGCAGTTGTTCGAGATGCACTGTGATTGACGCAGGTGATCGGGGGCTTCGGCCTTCCTTCGCTTTCTCCGGCGGCGCTGACCGCTTTAACGCAGACTTCTAGGGTTTTTCATGACGCGCTACATATTCGTCACGGGCGGTGTTGTTTCTTCATTGGGGAAAGGCATTGCCTCGGCTTCCTTGGCGGCCATCCTGGAGGCGCGGGGGCTCAAGGTCACCATGCTCAAGCTGGATCCGTACATCAACGTCGACCCCGGCACCATGAGCCCGTTCCAGCATGGTGAAGTGTTCGTCACCCACGATGGCGCCGAGACCGACCTCGACCTGGGCCACTACGAGCGGTTCATCCGCACCACCATGACCCAGAACAACAACTTCACCACCGGCCGTATCTACGAGCATGTGCTGCGCAAGGAGCGCCGTGGCGACTACCTGGGCGCGACCATCCAGGTCATCCCGCACATCACCGACGAGATCAAGCGTCGCATCATCAAGGGCGCCGGCGATGCCGACGTTGCCCTGGTCGAGATCGGTGGCACCGTCGGTGACATCGAGTCGCAGCCGTTCCTCGAGGCGATCCGCCAGCTGCGCGTCGAAGTGGGTTCCAAGCGCGCCATGCTGATGCACCTGACCCTGGTTCCTTACATCGCCACTGCCGGCGAGACCAAGACCAAACCGACCCAGCATTCGGTCAAGGAACTGCGCTCCATCGGCCTGCAGCCGGACGTGCTGATCTGCCGTTCCGACCACCCGGTCGACGCGTCGTCGCGCCGCAAGATCGCCCTGTTCACCAACGTCGAAGAGCGTGCGGTGATCTCTCTGCAAGACGTCGATACCATCTACAAGATCCCAGGTGTATTGCATGCCCAGGGCCTGGACGACTTCGTCGTCGAGCGCTTCGGCCTGCAGTGCAGCAGCGCCGATTTGTCCGAGTGGGACCAGGTCGTCGATGCCAAGCTGAACCCTGAGCATGAAGTCACCATCGCCATGGTCGGCAAGTACATGGAACTGCTGGATGCGTACAAGTCGCTGATCGAGGCCATGAGCCACGCGGGCATCAAGAACCGCACCAAGGTCAACCTGCGCTACATCGACTCCGAAGACATCGAGAACCAGGGCACCAGCCTGCTCGAAGGCGCCGATGCCATTCTCGTCCCGGGCGGTTTCGGTCTGCGCGGCGTCGAAGGCAAGATCACCGCTGTCCAGTACGCGCGCGAAAACAAGGTGCCGTACCTGGGCATCTGCCTGGGCATGCAGGTCGCGGTCATCGAGTTCGCACGTAACGTGATGGGCTGGAAAGACGCCAACTCCACCGAGTTCGACCGCAACAGCGGCCACCCGGTCGTCGGCCTGATCACCGAATGGGCCGATGCCACCGGCGCGGTCGAGACCCGTTCCGAAGCTTCCGACCTGGGCGGCACCATGCGCCTGGGTGCTCAGGACTGCCAGCTGGCGGCCGGCTCCAAGGTCCATGACTGCTATGGCAAGGATGTGATCACCGAGCGTCACCGCCACCGCTACGAAGTGAACAACAACCTGCTGCCACAGCTGGTCGAGGCAGGCTTGGTGGTATCCGGTCGTTCCGAGGACGGTGCGCTGGTTGAAGTGGTCGAGTCCAAGGACCACCCATGGTTCGTCGCTTGCCAGTTCCACCCCGAGTTCACCTCGACCCCACGTGACGGCCACCCGCTGTTCAGTGGTTTCGTCAAGGCGGCCCTGGCCCAGAAGAACAAGGCCTGATCCATGACCCAGAAGATCATTCGCGTCGGTAGCATCGAGATCGCCAACGACAAGCCGTTCGTCCTGTTCGGCGGCATGAACGTCCTGGAGTCCCGTGACCTGGCCCTGAAGGTCTGCGAAGCCTACGTGCGGGTCACCGAGAAGCTCGGTATCCCTTACGTGTTCAAGGCCAGCTTCGACAAGGCCAACCGTTCGTCGATCAACTCCTACCGTGGTCCGGGCATGGAAGAAGGGCTGAAGATCTTCGAAGAGATCAAGCAGACCTTCAAGGTGCCGGTGATCACCGACGTGCACGAGCCCTACCAAGCCGAGCCCGTCGCCAAGGTGTGCGACATCATCCAGCTGCCAGCCTTCCTGTCGCGCCAGACCGACCTGGTCGTGGCGATGGCCAAGACCGGCGCCGTGATCAACATCAAGAAGGCTCAGTTCCTCGCGCCTCAGGAAATGAAGCACATCCTGACCAAGTGCGAAGAAGCCGGTAACGACCAGTTGATCCTCTGCGAGCGTGGTTCGAGCTTCGGCTACAACAACCTCGTCGTGGACATGCTCGGCTTCGGCATCATGAAGCAGTTCGAGTATCCGGTGTTCTTCGATGTGACCCATGCCCTGCAGATGCCGGGCGGTCGCTCCGATTCCGCCGGTGGTCGTCGCGCCCAGGTCACCGACCTGGCCAAGGCCGGCATGAGCCAAGGCCTGGCCGGGCTGTTCCTGGAAGCCCACCCGGACCCGGACAACGCCAAGTGCGATGGTCCTTGCGCCCTGCGCCTGGACAAGCTGGAGCCGTTCCTGGCCCAGCTCAAGCAACTGGACGACCTGGTGAAAAGTTTTCCGACGGTAGAGACCGCGTAAAGCTCATTTCTCCGGTAAAGTACCGCCCTCACCCCTGACCGAACGGTCAGGGGTCGCCTTCGCCAGGCCTGCCCGTTTCCGAACTGCCTGGCGAACGCCCAGATTTCCTTAGCTGCGTTGTTTTCGTCAATTCTGGAGTGCTTACAACAATGGCAAAAATCGTCGACATCAAAGGTCGTGAAGTTCTCGATTCGCGTGGCAACCCCACCGTGGAAGCCGATGTTCTGCTCGACAACGGCATCATCGGCAGCGCCTGCGCGCCGTCCGGTGCTTCCACCGGCTCGCGTGAAGCGCTGGAGCTGCGTGATGGCGACAAGAGCCGTTACCTGGGCAAGGGCGTGCTGAAGGCTGTTGCCAACATCAACGGCCCGATCCGCGACCTGCTGCTGGGCAAGGACCCGGCCGACCAGAAGGCCCTGGACCGCGCCATGATCGAACTGGACGGTACCGAGAACAAGGCCAAGCTGGGCGCCAACGCCATCCTGGCCGTCTCCCTGGCTGCCGCCAAGGCTGCTGCCCAGGATCAGGACCTGCCGCTGTACGCACACATCGCCAACCTCAATGGCACCCCAGGCCAGTACTCCATGCCGGTTCCGATGATGAACATCATCAACGGCGGCGAGCACGCCGACAACAACGTCGACATCCAGGAGTTCATGGTTCAGCCGGTTGGCGCCAAGACCTTCTCCGATGCCCTGCGCATGGGTACCGAAATCTTCCACCACCTCAAAGCCGTGCTCAAGGCTCGTGGCCTGAACACCGCTGTGGGTGACGAAGGTGGTTTCGCGCCAAACCTGACCTCCAACGAAGACGCCCTGGGCGCCATCGCCGAGGCAGTCGAGAAGGCCGGCTACAAGCTGGGCACCGACGTGACCCTGGCCTTGGACTGCGCGGCTTCCGAGTTCTACGAAGACGGCAAGTACAACCTGTCTGGCGAAGGCAAGTCGTTCGATGCCGAAGGCTTTGCCGATTACCTCAAGGGCTTGACCGAGCGCTTCCCGATCATCTCGATCGAAGATGGCCTGGACGAGTCCGACTGGGCTGGCTGGAAGATCCTCACCGACAAGATCGGTGCCAAGGTACAGCTGGTCGGCGACGACCTGTTCGTGACCAACACCAAGATCCTCAAGGAAGGCATCGAGAAGGGCATCGGTAACTCGATCCTGATCAAGTTCAACCAGATCGGCTCGCTGACCGAAACCCTGGAAGCCATCCAGATGGCCAAGGCTGCCGGCTACACCGCGGTCATCTCCCACCGTTCGGGTGAAACCGAGGACTCCACCATCGCCGATCTGGCCGTCGGTACCGCTGCTGGCCAGATCAAGACCGGTTCGCTGTGCCGTTCCGACCGCGTCTCGAAGTACAACCAGCTGCTGCGTATCGAAGAGCAACTGGGCGCCAAGGCCGTGTACCGCGGTCGTGCCGAGTTTCGCGGCTGAGCAAGAGATGGTAAAAAGGCAGCAGCCGAGGCCGTCTGAACGTTCGTACTGAGCTGTCAGACGCCTCTTACGGGTTTCTGTCGACGAAGCCTGGCCTCGGCCAGGCTTCGTGCTATTGGAAGCTCGCTGCGGCGGCCTTTTTCCTCTGGATATCTTGATGCGCAGTCCCTATTGGTTGTTTCTCGTCCTGCTCCTGCTGCTCGGCGGCCTGCAGTACCGCCTTTGGGTGGGTAACGGCAGCCTGGCGCAAGTGGCCGAGCTCAAGCAGCAGATCGCCGAACAGCATGCCGAGAACGAGCGGCTGCTCGAGCGTAATCGCGTGCTGGATGCTGAAGTTCTGGAGTTGAAAAAAGGTATGGAGACCGTCGAAGAGCGGGCTCGTCACGAATTGGGGATGGTCAAGGAGGGTGAAACCCTCTACCAGTTGCCGCAGAAATGACGCAGACGCTACCGGCTTTCTGGGCCGTGATTCCCGCCGCGGGCGTCGGTGCCCGCATGGCTGCCGATCGTCCCAAGCAATATCTGCAATTGGGCGGGCAGACCCTTCTCGAGCATAGCCTCGACTGTTTTCTCGACCACCCCTCGCTCAAGGGCGTGGTGGTCAGCATTGCCGCCGATGATCCCTACTGGCCTGGCCTACGCTGTGCCAACGACCCACGCATACAGCGTGCGGCCGGGGGGCGTGAGCGGGCCGACTCGGTGCTCAATGCACTATTGCTTTTGCATGCCCAAGGGGCGGCGGACAGCGACTGGGTGCTGGTGCATGACGCGGCGCGACCGAACCTGGCACGCAGTGATCTGGATCGGTTGCTGTCGGAGTTGGCCGACGATCCTGTCGGAGGTTTACTTGCGGTGCCTGCTCGCGACACGCTCAAGCGTGCCGATGCCAATGGACGGGTCAGTGCCACGGTGGATCGCAGCACCATCTGGCAGGCCTACACGCCGCAGATGTTCCGCCTGGGGGCCTTGCACCGGGCCCTGGCCGAGTGCCTGGTCTCCGATGTGGTGATCACGGACGAGGCCTCGGCCATCGAATGGTCCGGTCAGGCGCCGCGCTTGATTGAAGGGCGCAGCGACAACATAAAGGTCACCCGTCCGGAAGACCTGGAATGGTTGCGCCAGCGCTGGGCCGCCCGTCGCTGAAACCGAACACCTGCGTCCACCTCTTCGCAAGTGCCCCCGTGAAGAGGTCATCGGAATCCTCAGTTTTGCCGATACTCTGGCAGCCCCGCCAGCCCTTCCTTCAGAAAGTCCACCAGCCGCCGCACTTTCGGTGACAAGTGCCTTTGCTGCGGGTACAACGCCCATACAGCCGTGTTCGGTGGCTGGTGCGCTTCGAGCAGCGATACCAGCGCACCGCTGTTGAGGTGCTCAAGTACGTAATAGTCCGGCAACTGGCACAACCCCATGCCCAACAATGCTGCATCCAGCACGGCCTGCCCGCTGTTGCAGCGCCAGTTGCCCTGCACCCGCTGACTCAACTCCCGCCCATCCTGCTGCAATACCCAGAGGTCGGAACTGCCGATCAGGCAGTTGTGCCGAGTCAGTTCCGACAGGCTGTGGGGGCGACCATAGCGCTCAAGGTAGGCGGGGGAGGCGCACAGGTACATGCGCCGGGGGGCCAGGCGCGTAGCCACCAGGCGTGAGTCCTGCAGTCGCCCGAGGCGTATCGCCAGGTCCATTCCCTCATGCACCAAGTCCAAGGTGCGGTTGCTCAGTTCCACCTCAACGCGCAGTTGCGGATACTGGGCCATGAAGCGCGTCACCAAGGGGACGATGAAGCGTTCTCCATAAGCCACCGCGCAGGTCATGCGCAACAGCCCTTTGGGCTCGCTGGCAAGGTCGCCCATGGCGCGCAGGGCTTCTTCGCGTCCGTCCTGCAAGCGCTGGCAATGTTGCAGGAAGGTCTGCCCTGCCTCGCTCAGGGTCACCCGGCGGGTACTGCGGTACAGAAGCCGTGTCTGCAAGCGCTCTTCCAGACGAGCGATTTGTCGGCTGATGTGCGAGGACGAAACACCCAGGCGTTCGGCGGCGGCGGTGAACTGGCCTGACTCGGCCACCGCGACGAATTCGTCGATGCCTTCCCAGCGACTGCTCATTGATTATCCCTGCATGGCAATAATGTTTTTACTTGCGCCGGATTATTCATCAAAAGTGCTTGAATTACACTGAGCCGAAGCAATCATCCCTTGTCTGGAGTTCCGTTGATGATCAAGTCCCGCGCCGCTGTTGCCTTCGAGGCCAAGAAACCCCTGGAAATCGTCGAAGTCGACGTGGCCATGCCCAAAGCGGGTGAAGTGCTCCTGCGTGTGGTGGCCAGCGGTGTCTGCCATACCGATGCCTACACCCTGTCGGGCGCCGACCCGGAAGGTATCTTCCCCTCGATCCTGGGCCACGAGGGCGGTGCGATCGTCGAAGCCGTGGGCGAGGGTGTCACCTCGGTCGCTGTCGGCGACCACGTGATCCCGCTGTACACCCCCGAATGCGGCCAGTGCAAATTCTGCCGATCGGGCAAGACCAACCTGTGCCAGGCCATCCGCGCCACTCAGGGCAAGGGCCTGATGCCGGACGGCACCACCCGTTTTTCCTATAAAGGCCAGCAACTGTTCCACTACATGGGCACCTCGACGTTCTCCGAGTACACCGTGTTGCCGGAAATCTCCGTGGCCAAGATCGCCAAGGATGCGCCGCTGGAGAAGGTCTGCCTGCTCGGATGCGGTGTCACCACCGGTATTGGTGCCGTGCTCAACACCGCTAAGGTCAAGGCTGGCGACACCGTCGCCATCTTCGGTCTGGGCGGCATCGGTCTGTCGGCGATCATCGGTGCGGTGAAGGCAAAGGCTTCGCGCATCATCGCCGTGGACATCAACCCGGCCAAGTTCGAGATCGCTCGCCAGCTTGGCGCCACCGACTGCGTGAACCCGAAGGACTATGACCGTCCGATCCAAGAAGTCATCGTCGATCTCACCGACGGTGGTGTGGACTACTCCTTCGAATGCGTAGGCAACGTCCAGCTGATGCGTGCGGCGCTGGAGTGCTGCCACAAAGGTTGGGGTGAGTCGGTGATCATCGGTGTCGCCGGCGCCGGGCAGGAAATCTCCACCCGTCCGTTCCAGCTGGTGACCGGCCGAGTCTGGCGTGGTTCGGCATTCGGCGGTGTGCGTGGTCGCAGCGAGCTGCCAAGCTACGTGGAAATGTCGCAGAAAGGCGAGATCCCGCTGGATACCTTCATCACCCACACCATGGGCCTGGAGGACATCAACAAAGCCTTCGACCTGATGCATGAAGGCAAGAGCATCCGCAGCGTGATCCATTTCTGAGGTTTGCCCATGAGCCTGGAAAACATCTCCTGCCAGAAAAGCTTCGGCGGCTGGCACAAGCGCTACCGGCACGCCTCCAAGGTCCTGGGTTGCGACATGGTGTTCGCCGTCTACCTGCCGCCGCAGGCCGAGCAGGGCGAGAAACTGCCGGTGTTGTACTGGCTCAGTGGCCTGACGTGCACGGACGAGAACTTCATGCAAAAGGCCGGCGCCCAGCGCCTGGCCGCAGAGCTTGGCCTGATCATCGTTGCCCCCGACACCAGCCCGCGCGGCGAGCAGGTGCCGGGTGACCCGGATGGCGCCTGGGACTTTGGTCTGGGCGCAGGTTTCTACCTCAACGCCACCCAGCAGCCCTGGGCTCAGCACTACCGCATGCACGACTACGTGGTGCAGGAGCTGCCCGCCTTGGTCGAGGCGCATTTTCCGGCCTCCGACCTGCGCAGTATCAGCGGCCACTCCATGGGTGGGCACGGTGCCTTGGTTTGCGCCCTACGCAACCCTGGGCGCTATCGCTCGGTGTCGGCCTTTTCGCCGATCAGCAATCCGATGGATTGCCCGTGGGGTGAAAAGGCTTTCTCCCGTTACCTGGGGGACGACCGGGCGCGCTGGCGCGAGTGGGATGCCAGCGTACTGCTGGCCGAGACAGCCGCCGGGCAATGCCCGCCGCTGCTGATCGACCAGGGTGACCGGGATGACTTTCTCGAGAAGCAGCTCAAGCCCCAGGCGCTGGAGCAGGCGGCGCGCAAGGGAGGGCATGAGCTGACGCTGCGTTTGCAGCCTGGCTATGACCACAGCTACTACTTCATCGCCAGCTTCATCGATGAACACCTGCGCCATCACGCGGTGGCGTTGGGCAGGGTCTGATCCAGGGGCTTCTTTGCGGCCGCTTCGCACCAGCAGGGTCGCTGCGGTAAAGGGGCTGCAAAGCAGCCCCAATATCCAGCAAAGCAGGTAGAATCCAGCCCTGACTCATTCAGGGCTTTTTCTTATGCGTATTGGCCACGGCTACGATGTCCACCGTTTCGGCGACGGTGATTTCATTACCCTGGGCGGGGTGCGTATACCCCACAAATACGGCCTGCTGGCCCATTCCGACGGCGATGTGCTGCTGCATGCGCTCAGCGATGCCCTGCTTGGCGCTGCGGCGTTGGGCGACATCGGCAAGCATTTCCCCGATACCGACCCTCAGTTCAAAGGGGCCGACAGCCGGGCGCTGCTGCGCCATGTGGTCGGCATCGTTCAGGCCAAGGGCTGGAAGGTCGGCAACGTCGACACCACCATCGTCGCCCAGGCACCCAAGATGGCACCGCATATCCCGACCATGCGCCAGTTGATCGCCGAAGACCTGCAGGTCGAACTCGACCAAGTCAACGTCAAGGCCACCACCACCGAGAAGCTGGGTTTCACCGGCCGTGAGGAGGGCATCGCCGTGCATGCGGTGGCCCTGTTGCTGCCAGCATGACCGAACTGGAACTGCTGGGCCCACGGGCCTGGGGGGGCTCCTTGGGCCAGGCGGTGCTCAAGGCAGTGGCTGAGGACTTTCAGGTCGACGAAGTGCTGGACATTCCCCTCTCTGGCCAGGGCGAGCACCTCTGGCTGTGGGTCGAAAAACGTGACCTGAACACCGAGGAAGCGGCCCGTCGCCTGGCGCGTGCCGCCGGCGTGCCGGTTCGCTCGATCAGCTATGCCGGCCTCAAGGACCGGCAGGCCCTGACCCGTCAGTGGTTCAGTCTGCACCTGCCGGGCAAGGCCGACCCTGACCTGTCCCGTGCCGAAGATGCAAGCCTGCGCGTACTCAAGCAGGTGCGTCACCAGCGCAAGCTCCAGCGCGGGGCCCATTCGGCTAACGGCTTCACCTTGCGCCTCACGGCCCTTGCGGCCGATCACCAAGCCCTCGATGCGCGCCTGGAACAACTCAAGCAGCACGGGGTACCCAACTACTTCGGCAGCCAACGGTTCGGCCACGAGGGCGGCAACGTGCATGACGCCCGCCAGTGGGCCGAGCGAAACGCGTTGCCGGAGCAGCGCAATGTCCGCTCGCGGCTATTGTCCGCCGCGCGCAGCTACGTGTTCAACCAGGTACTGGCCGCGCGTGTCGCCAATGGTAGCTGGAACACAGCGCAGGTCGGTGATTTGCTGGCCTTCACAGAAAGCCGCAGTTTCTTCCCGGCGGGTGAGCAGGAATGTACCGATCCACGACTGGCGATTCTTGACTTGCATCCCACCGGGCCGCTCTGGGGCGAAGGCGTCTCACCGACCCGCGGCGATACGTCTATGCTGGAAACAGCCATCGGCGATCGGCATCTGGCGCTGTGCCAGTGGTTGGCACGAGCAGGCATGAATCACGAACGACGCATCCTGCGGCTCCCTATTGGCGGGCTGACGTGGCATTATCCCGAGCCTGATATCCTGCAACTGGAATTCGTCCTTCCGGCCGGATGCTTCGCCACCGTGGTGGTGCGCGAGCTCGTCGATCTGGTGCCGGCAGGGCAGACGGACAGCCCATGCGTATTCTGATTTCGAATGACGACGGTGTTACCGCACCCGGCCTTGCCGCGCTGCATGCTGCGCTGGCGGACTACGCCGAGTGCGTGGTGATTGCCCCGGATCAAGACAAAAGCGGTGCGAGCAGTTCACTGACACTGGACCGGCCGCTGCATCCGCAGACCTTGGCCAACGGCTTCATCAGCCTGAACGGCACGCCCACCGACTGCGTGCATTTAGGGCTCAACGGGTTGTTGCCCGAGACGCCCGATATGGTCGTGTCCGGTATCAACCTGGGAGCCAACCTCGGGGATGACGTGCTCTATTCCGGCACGGTCGCCGCGGCACTGGAGGGGCGCTTCCTGGGCGGCACATCGCTGGCGTTCTCGCTGTTGTCGCGCCTGCCGGACAACCTGCCGACCGCGGCCTACATCGCCCGCCGCCTGGTTGAAGCCCAGTCGCGCCTGGAGCTGCCGCCTCGCACCGTGCTCAACGTGAACATCCCAAACCTGCCTCTGGAACACATTCGTGGCATCCAGCTCACCCGGCTCGGCCATCGGGCGCGGGCAGCGGCGCCGACCAAGGTGGTCAACCCGCGTGGCAAGGAAGGCTACTGGATCGCCGTGGCCGGTGACGCCGAGGACGGCGGGCCGGGTACCGACTTTCACGCGGTGATGCAGGGGTACGTGTCGATCACCCCGCTGCAACTGGACCGCACCTTCAACGAAGCCTTCGAGCGTCTCGATGGCTGGGTGGAGGATCTGCTCTGATGCGTGAACAGGACGATCTGCTGCGCCGAGGCATCGGCATGACCTCCCAGCGTACCCGGGAGCGGTTGATCCAGCGTCTGTACGAGGAAGGCGTCTCGAACACCCAGGTGCTCGAGGTCATCCGTCGCACCCCGCGTCATCTGTTTGTCGACGAGGCCCTGGCGCACCGGGCCTACGAGGACACCGCGCTGCCGATCGGGCATAACCAGACCATTTCCCAGCCGTTCATGGTGGCGCACATGAGTGAGCTGCTGCTGGAGGCCGGGCCGTTGGACAAGGTCCTGGAGATCGGCACGGGGTCGGGTTACCAGACCGCCATTCTCGCGCAACTGGTGGAGCGGGTGTTCTCGGTGGAGCGGATCAAGGTCCTGCAGGACCGGGCCAAGGAGCGCCTGGTCGAGCTCAACCTGCGCAACGTGGTGTTTCGTTGGGGCGACGGCTGTGAAGGATGGCCGGCGCTGGCGCCTTACAACGGCATCATCGTGACAGCCGTGGCGCCGGAGGTTCCCCAAGCCTTGCTGGACCAGCTGGCGCCGGGTGGACGCATGGTGATTCCAGTGGGCGCTGCCGGCGAGTCCCAACAGTTGATGTTGATCGTACGCGAGGAACATGGGTTCTCCCGTCGTGTGCTGGGCGCCGTGCGTTTCGTACCGCTGCTCAACGGTCCGGTGGCGTGAGGGCGCGCTGAATATTTGCGTCGTCGACGAATTCTTCAGCCACGAACCTGTCTATCGTGCGGGGTTTCGTCGCGCTTGCCGCGGCACCTGAGCCAGCCACCCAAGCCGGTCTGTCTCGTTTATAATTGCAACAATATTGCATTTCGTATCGTCATATCGTTTTTCGGCACCATGAGGGGAGCGCGGGTGGGTCACACAATCATGCGGCAACGCAAGGATCGGTCGGTTTTCAAGCTTCTGGTGATTGCGCTGGCCATGGCGACATCGCTGGCGGGCTGCTCCAGCACCGGTTCGAGTGGCGCTCGCGTGGTGGATCGCAACAACACCGTGCCCAAGCGCCCGACCGTTACCTCAGGCCAATATGTGGTCAAGCCCGGCGATACCTTGTACTCCATCGCCTTCCGCTACGGTTGGGACTACAAAGAGCTGGCCGCGCGCAACGGCATCGCGGCGCCCTATACCATTCGCCCCGGCCAGCCGATCCGCTTCAGCAGCGGCAGCGGTGGCAGCACCACGGTAGTGTCCAGCCCGTCCTCCTCGAGCAAGACCACGGTCACCCGCCGCCCGGTGGCAAGCACCTCCACGCCGCCTGCCAGCAATGGCGGTAAACCGGTCACCCCACCTGCGACGACGACTGCCCCAGTGATTACCCAGGTACCTGCCGCCGAGCGTTCGGTAGGGGGCTGGAGCTGGCCTGCCAATGGTGTGCTGATTGGAAAATTCGCTTCAAACGGTAGTTTGAATAAAGGCATTGATATCGCCGGTGATTTGGGACAGCCTGTTTTTGCTGCGTCTGGTGGTTCAGTGGTGTATGCCGGAAGTGGCTTGAGGGGCTACGGCGAGCTGATCATCATCAAGCACAACGATACCTACGTCAGTGCCTACGGTCATAACCGCAGGCTTTTGGTTCGGGAGGGGCAGCAGGTCAAGGCAGGGCAGACGATCGCTGAAATGGGGTCCACGGGCACTGATCGGGTGAAGCTGCATTTCGAGATTCGCCGCCAGGGCAAACCCGTCGATCCGCTCCAGTTCTTGCCACGTCGTTGATCTTTGCACCCAGCCTGTTCCTGCTGATGTAGAGGGGACAGGCTCCAGCGCTGCCAGGGAAACAGGTGCCGCTCGAGTCTGAGTTCGAACTCAGCAAAGGACTATAACAATGGCTCTCAGCAAAGAAGTGCCGGAGTTTGACATCGACGATGACCTCCTGTTGATGGAGACGGGCATCGTTTTGGAAACGGATGTGGTGTCAGACGAACCTGCTGTACCTTCGGTTCGGACCAAGGCCAAACAAGGCTCATCGCTCAAACAGCACAAGTACATCGATTACAGCCGGGCGCTCGACGCCACCCAGCTGTATCTCAACGAAATCGGCTTTTCTCCGCTGCTCTCCCCCGAAGAAGAAGTGCATTACGCACGCCTGTCGCAAAAAGGCGATCCGGCTGGCCGTAAGCGCATGATCGAGAGCAACCTGCGCCTGGTGGTCAAGATTGCGCGCCGCTACGTCAATCGTGGCCTGTCGCTACTCGACCTGATCGAAGAGGGCAACCTCGGTCTGATCCGCGCGGTAGAAAAGTTCGATCCGGAGCGCGGTTTCCGTTTTTCGACCTATGCGACCTGGTGGATTCGCCAGACCATCGAACGGGCGATCATGAACCAGACCCGCACCATCCGCCTGCCGATCCACGTGGTCAAGGAGCTCAACGTCTACCTGCGTGCCGCGCGGGAGCTGACCCAGAAGCTCGACCACGAGCCTTCCCCGGAAGAAATCGCCGGGCTTTTGGAAAAACCCGTGGCCGAGGTCAAGCGCATGCTTGGGCTCAACGAGCGTGTCTCTTCGGTGGACGTTTCTCTCGGCCCGGACTCCGACAAGACCCTGCTCGACACGCTGACGGACGATCGCCCGACCGACCCGTGCGAGCTGCTGCAGGACGACGACCTCTCCCAGAGCATCGACCAATGGCTGGGTGAGTTGACCGACAAGCAGCGTGAGGTGGTGGTGCGTCGGTTCGGCTTGCGGGGCCACGAAAGCAGCACCCTTGAGGATGTAGGCCTGGAAATCGGCCTGACCCGAGAGCGCGTGCGGCAGATCCAGGTCGAGGGGCTCAAGCGTCTACGTGAAATCCTTGAAAAGAACGGCCTCTCGAGTGAGTCGCTGTTCCAGTAAGCGCAACCGCAACACAAAACGCCCCGATAATCTCGGGGCGTTTTTGTATCTGAGAGGATTGTTTATTTCGCTACCTACGTTGCTTTGCGTGTAAGAGATCGCTTACTCGTGGTGTAAGACTTCCCCGTAAGGATCAGTAAATCATTGTCGTTTCTAAGCTATCTATTTATGTAAGTATCTGAAAAGTAATGCCTTTTTAGGCATTAAAAGATGTGTCAGCTGTAGCGTTTTGAGAGGTTTAGCCCTTGCTCGCCGTGCTGGAGTGGCTAGTATTCGAACTGTGTCGACGGACCGGCACAGCCTTCACGGATGAAGGTCATGGACATCGCAAGATGCGATTCATCAGGATGATGTTTAGGACAAGCAGGGACTACGGAAAAAATGTGGGCGGGTCAAACCGCCCCTTTTTTTTGCCTTGAATTCAATGGCAGAGGCTGCGCTTCATGTGGCGTGCAGGGGCTATCCGCTTGGCCTCGAACGAAGTGGTCCTGTCCCTTGGGCTGCTTTGCAGTCCATCGCCGGCTTTGGCAGTTTGTATGGCGCATTTCCAGAAATGAAAAAGGCCCCGTTTGGGGCCTTTTCGTATCCGGACGCTATCAGCGTTCCAGATCTGCAATCTTGCCAGGCTTGCCATCCCACTCTTCAGCATCAGGGAGGGGATCCTTACGCTCAGTGATGTTCGGCCAGATCTCCGCCAGTTCGGCGTTGAGCTCGATGAAGTTCTCCATGCCGGCAGGCACTTCGTCTTCCGAGAAAATGGCTTGAGCTGGGCATTCCGGTTCGCACAGGGCGCAGTCGATGCACTCGTCCGGGTGGATGACCAGGAAGTTCGGGCCTTCGTAGAAGCAGTCCACCGGACAGACTTCCACGCAGTCGGTGTACTTGCATTTGATGCAGTTGTCGGTGACGACGAAGGTCATTTCTAATTCTCTCCTCAGGCGACGGCGGCGGCCCTTCCTCATCAGGGCCGCGCGGTTTACAGGCATTGGCTGCAGGCCAGGCTAATAACCTGCAGCACCAGCAAACCGCGGCGGATTCTACCAGTTTGTAGTGGGCGCCGTTATAACAGGTTTTTCAGTTGATATAGCGTTTCGATAGCTTGGCGCGGCGTCATGTTGTCCAGGTCCAGCTTGCCCAGCTTCTCGATGGCCGGATGTGGCAGGCTGGCGAATAGGTCGCTCTGATGCGGCACTTGCGGCTCGCCCTTGGCAGCCTTGATCGGCTGCTCATGGGGCAGGCTGGTGGTTTCCAGGCGGCCCAGGTGTTCACGGGCACGCTGGATCACCGGGGAAGGCACGCCAGCCAACTGCGCCACGGCCAGGCCGTAGCTCTGACTGGCAGGGCCCGGGAGGACGTGGTGCAGGAAGACGATCCGCTCGTTGTGCTCGGTGGCGTTCAGGTGCACGTTGGCCACCAGCGGCTCACTCTCCGGCAGCACGGTCAGCTCGAAGTAATGCGTGGCGAACAGGGTATAGGCACGCAATTGGGCCAGGCGCTCGGCCGCAGCCCAGGCCAGGGAAAGCCCGTCGAAGGTACTGGTGCCACGGCCCACTTCGTCCATCAGCACCAGGCTGCGGTCGGTGGCGTTGTGCAGGATGTTCGCGGTTTCGCTCATCTCGACCATGAAGGTCGAGCGGCCGCCGGCCAGGTCGTCGCTGGAGCCGATGCGGGTGAAGATGCGGTCGACCAGCGACAGCTCGCAGCGCGCCGCCGGCACGAAGCTGCCGATGTGCGCCATCAGCACGATCAACGCGGTCTGGCGCATGTAGGTGGATTTACCACCCATGTTCGGGCCGGTGATGATCAGCATGCGTGTGCTGTTGTCCAGCGCCAGGTCGTTGGCCACGAATGGTGTGGTGAGTACCTGTTCGACGACCGGATGGCGACCCTGCTCGATGCGCAGGCACGGCTCGTCGACAAAGCTTGGGCAGTTCAGGTCCAGGTTCAGGGCGCGTTCGGCCAGGTTGCTCAGCACGTCCAGCTCGGCCAGGGCGGCGGCGCTGTCCTGCAGCGGTGCCAGGTGGCCGATCAAAGTCTCGAGCAAGGCGTCATAGAGCATCTTTTCCCGGGCCAGGGCGCGGCTCTTGGCCGACAGCGCCTTGTCCTCGAAGGCCTTGAGCTCGGGTGTGATGAAGCGCTCTGCGCCTTTGAGGGTCTGGCGGCGGATGTAGTCGGCTGGCGCCTGCTCGGCTTGCTTGGTGGGCAGCTCGATGAAGTAGCCGTGCACGCGGTTGTAACCGACCTTGAGGTTGGCCAAGCCGGTGCGGGCCTTCTCACGGGCTTCCAGATCGATGAGGAACTGGCCGGCGTTTTCGCTCATGGCCAGCAGCTCGTCCAGCTCGGTGTCGTAGCCGGTCTTGAGCACGCCGCCGTCGCGGATCACCGCTGGCGGGTTGTCCAGGATTGCCCGTTCCAACAGGCTGGCGAGCTCCGGGTAGGTGCCGGCGATGGCGGCCAGGCGTGCCAGGTGCGGCGCTTCGAGCTCGGCCATGGCGTTCTGCAGCTCGGGCAGGGCGCCGAGGGCATCGCGCAGGCGCGCCAGATCTCGTGGGCGGGCGTTACGCAGGCCGATGCGGGCGAGGATCCGTTCGATATCGCCGATTTCCTTGAGCTGCGGTTGCAGCTTCTCGAAGCGGTAGCCGTCGAGCAGGCAGCGGATCGAATCCTGGCGAGCCTTGAGCACCTTGAGGTCGCGCAGCGGGCGGTTCAGCCAACGGGTCAGCAGGCGACTGGCCATGGCGGTCTGGCAACGGTCGATCACCGATTGCAGGGTATTTTCGCGCCCCCCGGCCAGGTTGATGTCCAGCTCCAGGTTGCGACGGCTGGCGCCATCCAGGATTACGGTGTCATCCATGCGCTCATGACGCAGGCTGCGCAGGTGAGGCAGGGTGGTGCGTTGGGTTTCCTTCGCGTAGGTCAGCAGGCAGCCGGCGGCGCCGATGGCCAGGGTCAGCTTGTCGCAGCCAAAGCCTTTGAGGTCCTGGGTCGCGAATTGCTGGCACAGGCTCTTGCGCGCCGAGTCGCGGTCGAAGTCCCAGGGCGCGCGGCGGCGGCAGCCCGGGCGTTTCTCGGCCGGCAGGCCTTGCGGCCAGTCGTCGGGGATCAACAGTTCCACCGGGTTGATGCGTTCGAGTTCGGCCAGGAGGTTTTCCCAGCCTTTGATCTCCTGCACGGTGAAGTTGCCGCTGGTGATATCCAGCACGGCCAGGCCGAACAGACGCTCGTCCCCGAGCAGCGCGGCGATCAAGTTGTCGCGGCGCTCGTCGAGCAGCGCTTCGTCGCTGACCGTGCCGGGGGTGATGATCCGCACCACTTGGCGTTCCACCGGGCCCTTGCTGGTGGCCGGGTCGCCGATCTGCTCGCAGATCACCACCGACTCGCCCAGCTTGACCAGCTTGGCCAGATAGCCTTCCAGCGAGTGGAAGGGAATCCCGCACATGGGGATCGACTGGCCGGCGGACTGGCCACGGGCGGTCAGGGTGATATCCAGCAGTTTGGCGGCCTTCTTGGCATCTTCGTAGAAGATCTCGTAGAAATCGCCCATGCGGTAGAACATCAGCTGGTCTGGGTGCTGGTTTTTCAGCTTCCAGTACTGCTGCATCATTGGTGTGTGCGCGGAAAGGTCAGACATTCAAGGCCTTGAAGCTGTCTCAGACAAAATGCGAAACGCCCAAGTCTACAGGTTCTTGTCAGCCGGGCACAGGCCGCTTTGGCCACTTCGGCCTTGTTGAAAGCGCTCAAGCCCCGCGTAGCGAGGCGCGGGGCTTGAGCGTGTCAGGTAGGGGTCAGCGGCGCTGCCAGACCACCGGGAACCAGTCCTCGCGCATGCGTTCGCCGTCGCTCAAATTGATGCCAGGGAAAGGTGGCGAAGTGCGCCCCGGACGCTGCACGTAGCGTACGTCATCTCCCAAAAAGCGCGTGGAAAAGGCGCGGCGCCGGTTCGTGCCTGTGTTGCCGGCGGCGCCATGCACGGTGCGGAAATCGAAAACGATGGCATCGCCAGGTTCCATTTCAGGGGAAAGGATCTGGTACTCGCCGTTCTCGACGTCCGGCATGTCCATGAACAGGTTCTGGCCATCGGCGTCGGTGGCACCATAGAAGTCCTGATTGCTGGCCCAGCGTTTGGGGCGTACGGGCTTGGGCCAGCGGTGCGAGCCGAGCACCACGCTCAAGGTATTGTGACGGGTAACCGGGTCCAGCGGGATCCAGTAACTGGCGGTCTGCAGGCCCTGGACACAGTAGTAGGGCAGGTCCTGGTGCCAAGGGGTGGGCTTGGCGGTGCCGGGCTCCTTCACCAGGATGTGGTCGTGGAACACCTGTACCTGCTGCGAGCCCATCAACTCGCCGGCAAGCCCTGCGGCCGGGGAGTTCAGCACGAAGTCAGTGAATGCCGGGATGCGCTGCCAGTTGCAATAGTCTTCGAAGAATCGGCCGCTCTCGCCGGAGCCAACGTTCTCGATGGCGAAGGCACTGGGTTCGGCCAGGTTCTGCTCGAAGCCTTCGCGCAGGCGTTCGATCCAGTCCTTGAACACGCCGCGCAGGATCACCGCGCCGTCTCGCTGGAAATCTTCGATGTGGGGATTCATGGGGCAGCCCTCTCGTTGTTGTTGTCGTGGCACCAGCATCGGGTGCCGCCGAGGGCCGGGTAAATCACAGAATTCCTATGCGCCACTATAGCTATTCTGTATGCCCCACCTTGTTGTCTTGCCCTGCGATTGGCCGGTTAATAGCCCTGCGCCCTGCGTTTTCCGGGCCTTGCGAGAACCCTTCAACGGCAGCGCGACTGCCGGCCAAGAACAAGAACAATGAGGAGTCCCTGGGATGAACGATCACAACAACTTGCGACGAGGCCTGAGTACCCGGCATATCCGCTTCATGGCATTGGGATCGGCGATCGGCACCGGGCTGTTCTACGGCTCGGCGTCGGCGATCAAGCTGGCCGGGCCGTCGGTACTGCTGGCCTACCTGATCGGCGGCGCGGCGATCTACATGATGATGCGTGCCCTCGGTGAAATGGCGGTGCGCAACCCGGTGTCCGGCTCCTTCGGGCAGTACACCAGCCAATACCTGGGGCGCTACCTGGGCTTTCTGACCGGCTGGAGCTATGCATTCTCCATGCTGGTGGTGTGCCTGGCGGATGTCACGGCATTCGGGGTGTACATGGGCTTGTGGTTCCCCGACACACCGCGCTGGATCTGGGTACTGGGGATCGTCTGCTTCATCGGCGCGCTGAACCTGTGCAGCGTGAAGGTGTTCGGCGAGATGGAATTCTGGCTCTCGTTGCTCAAGGTCACCGCAATCATCGCGATGATCGCGGCCGGTGGCGCGGTATTGCTGTTCGGCATCCAGCTGGGTAACGGCGCCGAGACGGTCACGGGGCTGTCCAACCTGTGGAGTCATGGCGGGTTCTTCCCCAATGGGATCGGCGGCATGATCGCCTCCTTCACGGTCGTGATGTTCGCCTTCGGCGGCGTCGAAATGATCGGTATCACCGCCGGCGAAGCCAAGGACCCCAAGCGCGTGCTACCCAAGGCGATCAACTCGGTGCCGCTGCGTATCCTGCTGTTCTATGTGCTCACGCTGGTGGTGCTGATGGCGATTTACCCCTGGACCAACATCGGCAGCCAGGGCAGCCCGTTCGTGCAGATCTTCAGTGGTCTGGGCATAGATTCAGCGGCAACCCTGCTCAACATCGTGGTGATTTCAGCGGCGGTATCTGCGATCAACAGCGACATCTTCAGCGCCGGACGCATGATGTACGGCATGGCCCAGAACGGCCAGGCACCGGTCGGCTTCTCCCGCTTGTCGCGCTTCGGCGTGCCCTGGATGACCGTGCTGGTGATGGGCGTCGCACTCTTGCTGGGCGTGGTGCTGAACTACCTGGCGCCGGAGAACTTGTTCCTGATCCTTGCCGCCGTGGTGACCTTCTCGATCGTCTGGGTGTGGTTGATGATCCTGCTGTCTCAGGTGGCGATGCGTCTTGGCATGAGCCGCGAGGAAATCGCCGCGCTGGACTTCCCGGTGCCGCTGTGGCCCGTCGGGCCGGCCCTGGCGATCGTGTTCATGTTGTTCATCTTCGGCGTGCTGGGCTGGTTCCCGGATACGCGCACCGCGATGTATGTCGGCCTGGGCTGGTTGGCCCTGCTGTCGGTCGGCTACTGGCTGTGGGTGGCGCGCCAGCCACGCCAGGCGCCGGTCAACGCCTGAGTCAGACGGAAAACAGCTCGCTGGCCCAGCGCAGGAATGCCTGGGCCGCAGGGGAGGGGCGCATGGCGCTCGATTGCGCCAGTACCACCGACTGCGGGCTGACGGCTTCACGCAGAGGCCGGCACGCCAGTGGCCGGCCATCGTAGCTCTGGTCGCCCGCAGGCCGTGTGCATGAGAGCGCCACGCCATAGCCATGGGCGACCAGCCCGCGCTGCATCTCGAAGGTCTGGGTCAGTTGCTGGGCGCGTGGCTGCAGGTCGTGGGCCCAGAACAGCGAGAGGAAGTACTCGCGGGTTCGCGCGATGTCTTCGAGGATCAGGCACTCCTCGGCCAGATCGGCCAACGATACCTGCTCTTGGCGGGCCAAAGGATGGTCCGCCGGCAACAGGGCATACGGCGCCACCTGTGCCAGAACTCGGCGCTCGATCTGTGGGTCCAGGCCCACGTCATAAGTCAGCGCCAATTCTGCCTTGCCCTCGTTCAAGCGCCGGTTGACCCCGGCAAGGTCGGTTTCGAACAAAGTCATGGCGACTTCCGGGTGGCGCTGGCGAAAGCCACTGAGCAGGCGCGGCGCGTACCACGGGCCCAGGTCTTGGAAGCAGATCAGGCTGAGATTGCCGCGCAGCACTTGTGGCTCATCCCCCGCACTGCGTATGCCGGCCGCCATGGCCAGGATCTCGCGTGCCTGCTCCAGTAGTTGCCGCCCCGCCGGGCTCAGCTCCAGGCCCCGGCTGGCCTGACGCAGGAACAGTTTTTCGCCCAGGATGGCCTCGAGCTGCGAGATCGCCAGCGACACCGAGGGCTGGGAGATGTGCTTGGCTCGCGCCGCGGCGCTGACGCTGCCCTGTTCGGCGGTGGCGACGAAGTACTCGAGCTGGCGAAAGGTAAAGCCGATCATTGTTGTCTTGACCTCGCTATCGCGGGGAGTCTTCCCGCGGTGTAGGGCTCATGAGAGTACAAGGAAATCCCCACGGTCGGGCGATGGGTATAAGAGAAAGCACGCGCACGGATTGCATTTGCGCTGCAGCACATCCATTATGCACGGTATGCAAAAACGCAACGTAGCCACCGTACTCAAAGCACTGCTCGACCGCCACGGCCTGTCACCGACGGAGCTGCACCGGCGCACGGGCGTTCCCCAATCCACGTTGTCGCGCATCCTCAGCGAGAAGATCGTCGACCCGTCCGACAAGCATGTGTCGAAGATCGCCGAGTACTTCGGCGTCAGTACCGACCAACTGCGCGGGCGCGTCGAGCTGGGCGAGTCCCGCGAGGCGGCGCAGCCGGCCCATGGCCATGCGGACCTGAGCGACATCAGCCTGTGGGACGACGAAACCCCCGTCGAGGATGACGAGGTGTCCGTTCCTTTTCTTCGAGAGGTTGAATTGGCAGCAGGATCAGGAAGATTCGTCATCGAGGAAAGCGAGAAGGCCCGCCTGCGCTTCGGCAAGCGCAGCCTGCGCCACAATGGCGTCCAGTTCGACCAGGCCAAGTGTGTGACCGTGCGCGGCAACAGTATGTTGCCGGTACTTCGTGATGGCGCGACGGTCGGGGTCAACACCGGCAAATGCGCGATCGGCGACATCATCGATGGTGACCTCTACGCCATCAACCACAATGGCCAGTTACGTGTGAAACAGGTCTACCGTCTGCCCACCGGTATTCGTTTGCGCAGCTTCAATCGCGATGAACACCCTGACGAGGACTACAGCTTCCAGCAGATGCAGGAAGAGCAGATCAGCCTGTTGGGCCATGTGTTCTGGTGGGGCATGTACGCTCGCTGAGGCATCTCCTTTTCAATAAAACCCGCTTCGGCGGGTTTTTTTTCGTCCGCAGAAAATCCCTACAAGCCACGTCGTGCATAGCCTTCATGCACTTCAGCAAATTTTATTCGTTAGAAATATGAATTTATGCATTGACTTAATATGCACCAGTGCATGATCTGTGTCTCAAGCCGGTCGACACCGGTTGTTACACAGGCAGCGATGAACAGGCCTCGACTGTTCAGAGGGTTGGCAACTGGCCCGGGTGTGCAGCGTAAAGCACCACGAACAGTTATCCGGCGGGCAGGTGGCCGCGGTCGGAGACACCAATTCGAAGCGGAACCGCCAGGCGTCACCAGATGTGGCCGGCGGTTCGACAACGCATTACTGAAAAGCCTGGCAGCCCGGGCTTTTTGGAATGCCGAGTTCATACACAACCGTCCCGCCGGTAGCACCGGCGGGCATTCATACAGGAGGCAGGACAGTGACGAACGAGCAACAGACGTTGCTGGAGATACCGCTCTGGCTGGTGATCGTCTTGGCATTGCTGGGCGGCCTGAGCGGTGAGATGTGGCGTGCCGACAAGGCTGGCGCGCGAGGATGGGCGCTGGTGCGCCGGCTGGCGTTGCGATCCGGGGCTTGCATGGTCTGCGGGGTCTCGACGGTGATGCTGCTGTACGCCAGCGGCATGTCGATCTGGAGCGCCAGCGCCTTTGGCTGCATGACTGCCATGGCAGGCGCCGACGTAGCTATCGGGCTCTACGAGCGCTGGGCGGCCAAACGCCTGGGGTTGCGTGATGTGCCCCAGGCCGATGAGCGATAGGAGGCATTGCAATGAGCGAACTGGCCACTTTGCATGCGGCCCTGACCGCAACGATTCGTGAGGCGATTCCTGAACTTGCGTCAGTCGATATCGCTTCTGATGTCGAGAGCAGCACCGTCCTGCCGTCGCTGCGCCATGGCATCGTGCGCATGACCGCGGACGCCGCGCCACGGGATGGGCGCTCGGTGCTGGTCACCACCTTCGAGGCGGATATCACCCCCGACCTCGGCGACCCCGATGCACGCCTGCAGGGAAGCCTGCTGGCCGCACAACTGATGGACCTGCTGCGCCAGCAGTATTGGGGCCTGGATTTTGTCGAGGCCAGCCGCAATGCGCTGGCACAGTTCGAGGGTGGCCACTGGATTGTCCGTTGGGAGCAGCCGGTGCTGTTGGGCGAGCCCCAGTGGCACTGGCCTGATCAGCCGCCCGGCCTGCTGATGTTGGGCATCGACCCGGACACCGGGTCGGGCAACGAGCACCGTTATATCGCTGCAGAGGACATCCCATGAGCTACGCCAGCGCGATGCATGATCGGATGCTGGCCAGCCTGGTCATCCCTTGCCGCGTTGTTGCGGTAGACCTGGCCGCAGCTCGGGTGCGGGTATCCGATGGAGCCTGGACCAGTGCCTGGTTGCGCTGGCATTGCCTGGCCGCCGGTAAGGCACGCCACTGGCGGGCACCAAGCCTGGGCGAGCAGGGCGTGTTGATCAGCCCCAGCGGTGAGCCGGCCCTGGGCACTTTCGTGCCGGGCCTTTACGGCAATGCCGGCAGCGCGCCGGACAACCGCGACCATGTGGAGGTGTGGCGGTTCGAGGACGGCGGCTCGCTCGCCTATGACTGGCAGGCCAAGCGCTACGACATCCACCTGCCTGCCGGCAACGCCAGCATCAAGGTAGGCGCCAGCACCCTACGCGTCAGCGAGGGTGCCATCGAGCTCGACGCCACGGCTATCACCCTGACCGGCCAGGTCGCCATCAACGGGCCGCTGACCGTCAGCGGCGACATCAACGGCGGCGGCAGGATCATCGACACCGCTGGCAACACCGCTAACCACAAGCATTGATTGAGGCCCCCCTGCATCGGAAATGCCGGCGCTGACAAGCAGGTTTCCTGCTCCGTGGCGTCTGTATCGCGGGTTTAGCCGCGAACAGGTGCAGGCCTTAACCAGGAGAGACTCTTAAATGCGATTCCACCAACGGACCTCGCACCTTGCAACAGGAGGCGCACCATGATCGGCATGGACCGCCGCACCGGCCAACCTTTGGCCGGCATCGCCCACCTTCGTCAGTCCATCGAGGACATCCTTTCCACCCCGCAAGGCAGCCGGCGCATGCGCCCCGAGTACGGTAGCCAGTTGCGTCGCTACGTCGACTTGCCCGTCAACGACGGCTGGAAGAGCGCCGTGCAAGCGGAAGTCGCCCGCGCCTTGGGGCGTTGGGAGCCGCGCCTGAAGCTTGAGCGGGTGCGTGTGCTGTCGGTGCTCGACGGCCAGGTCAACCTCGCCCTCAGCGGCCGTTACCTGGGCGATGACGCCCTGGTGGAGGTCAGCATATGAGCCAGGTGCCCGCCCTGTCGCGGACGTGTTTTTGCCAGCCCTGAACACCACCCTGCCGCGCTGGGAAATCGACAATCCCAAACGCGTCGCAGCGTTTCTCGCCCAGGTCGGCCATGAATCTGGCCAACTGCGCTACCTCAAGGAGCTGGGCAATGATCGTTACCTCTCGCGTTATGACACGGGCAGCCTGGCCCAGCGGCTAGGCAATACCCCCGAGGCTGATGGTGATGGTCAGCTCTATCGCGGCCGTGGCCTGATCCAGGTGACCGGTCGCAATAACTATCAGGCCTGCAGTCGGGCGCTGTTTGGTGACGAACGCCTGCTGGCGCAGCCGCAGATGCTTGAACAACCCCGCTGGGCCTGTGAATCGGCGGCATGGTTCTGGCATTCACGCGGGCTCAATGCGCTGGCGGACCGGGGTGAGTTCAATCGCATCACCCGTCACATCAATGGTGGGCTCAATGGGCTGGAAGATCGTCTGGCCTTGTGGGCACGGGCGCGGGAGGTGCTGTGTTGAGCCGCCTATGGCTGGGGCTGTGTCTGGTGCTCGTGCTGTTGTCTTCGGCATTGACCTGGCAGGTCCAGGCCTGGCGCTACGGCCGGCTGTTCGCGCAGCAGGCCGAGGCTCAAGCCCATGAAGCCCAGGCGCGCGCAGAGGAAGCAGCGCGAGCGCTGCTCGCCGAGCGCGAGGGACGCCAGCAACTCGAACAACGCCTGCAAGGCAGTGAAACACGACATTTTCAGGAGCTCGCCCATGCCCAACAGACTCAAGCTCGCCTGCGTGACCGCCTGGCTACTGCTGACCTGCGGTTGTCAGTCTTGGTCGAACAGGGCGCCAACTGCACCGCAGTGCCTGCCCCCTCCAGCGCCAGCGGCGTGGATCATGGCCCCGTACGCGCCCGACTTGACCCAGCGGATGCTCGACGCATTATCGCCATCACCGACACCGGAGACCGGGGACTGATCGCCCTGCGCGCCTGCCAGGATTACATTCGGGCATTGGCGCGCTGAGCGCTTGCCTGGCCAAGCGAGGGTGTTAGGGTAGAGCGCAGTTTTCAAGGAGCCCAGCCATGGACCCGATCACCGTTCTTTCTACCCGTCTTGGTGAGCACTTGCGGCGCCTCAATGCGCAGGTGAGCACTGCCGAGTCCTGCACCGGTGGCGGCATCGCCGAGGCCATCACCCGCATTCCCGGCAGCTCGGCGTGGTTCGAGGCCGGTTACGTGACTTATTCCAATACCCAGAAGACCCGCCAGCTAGGTGTCCCTGAAGTGTTGTTCGGCCAGGTGGGCGCGGTGAGCCAGGAAGTGGTCGAGGCCATGGTCCGTGGCGCTCAAGCTGCCAGCGGGGCGCGTTTTGCCGTGGCGGTCAGTGGTGTGGCCGGGCCCGATGGCGGTTCACCTGCCAAACCGGTGGGTACCGTGTGGCTGGCATGGGCCGATGGCAACCATGTGATCAGCGAGCGCCGGCACTTCGACGGCGACCGCGAAGCGGTGCGCCGACAGACGGTGATCACCGCGTTAGACGGCTTGTTACAGCTTGGTGCGGAGTAAATCACCCGACGGGGGTTTGCCAAAGCGAATCCCTGTGGAATAATACTGGCTACTTATACAGTTATTCCCGGCCGCAGGGCCGCCCGTCGAACACGTGAGGATTTCAATGGACGACAACAAGAAGCGCGCCTTGGCTGCTGCCCTGGGTCAGATCGAACGCCAATTCGGCAAGGGCGCGGTCATGCGCATGGGCGACCACGAGCGTCAGGCCATCCCGGCCATTTCCACTGGCTCCCTGGGCCTGGACATCGCCCTTGGCATCGGCGGCTTGCCTAAAGGCCGTATCGTTGAAATCTACGGTCCGGAATCCTCGGGTAAGACCACACTGACCCTGTCGGTTATCGCCGAAGCCCAGAAAAACGGCGCCACCTGCGCCTTCGTCGATGCCGAGCACGCCCTTGATCCCGAGTACGCCGGCAAGCTGGGCGTCAATGTCGATGACCTGTTGGTCTCCCAGCCAGACACCGGCGAGCAAGCCCTGGAAATCACCGACATGCTGGTGCGTTCCAACGCCGTTGACGTGATCATTGTCGACTCCGTGGCCGCGCTGGTCCCGAAGGCCGAAATCGAAGGCGAAATGGGTGACATGCACGTGGGCCTGCAGGCTCGCCTGATGTCCCAAGCGCTGCGCAAGATCACCGGTAACATCAAGAACGCCAACTGCCTGGTCATCTTCATCAACCAGATCCGTATGAAGATCGGTGTGATGTTCGGTAGCCCGGAAACCACCACCGGTGGTAACGCATTGAAGTTCTACGCCTCCGTGCGTCTGGACATCCGTCGTACCGGCGCTGTCAAGGAAGGCGACGAGGTGGTGGGTAGCGAGACCCGCGTCAAGATCGTCAAGAACAAGGTCTCGCCGCCGTTCCGCCAGGCCGAGTTCCAGATCCTCTATGGCAAGGGTATCTACCGCAACGGTGAGATCATCGACCTGGGTGTATCCCAAGGCCTGGTGGAAAAATCCGGTGCCTGGTACAGCTACCAAGGCAACAAGATCGGTCAGGGCAAGGCCAACGCTGCCAAGTTCCTGCAAGACAACCCAGCTGTAGGGGCGGAGATCGAGAAACAAATCCGCGAAAAACTGCTCAACGCAGGTGCCGTCGCCGCTGCTGGCAAGGCCGCCGCTGCTGAAGCCGATGCCGACGACATGGCTGACGCCGACGCCGGTTATTGATTGGCCCATGTCCGTCGTACTCGACAACCCCGTCGCCGTTCGGCGGACAGCCATGGACCTGCTCGCACGCCGCGAGCATGGTCGTGTCGAGCTGACACGTAAGCTGCGTCAGCGCGGCGCACCGGATGAGTTGATCGAGCCTGCGCTCGATCGGCTTGCCGAAGAGGGGCTCCTAAGTGAGGCACGCTACCTCGAAAGCTTCATTTCCTATCGTTCCAATTCCGGCTACGGCCCAGCGCGTATTCGCGAAGAGTTGGGGCAACGCGGCCTGAACCGTGGTGACATCGACCAGGCTCTGCGTGAAAGCGGAGTGGACTGGGCGGCCCGGCTGCAGGAAGTCTGGCAACGCAAGTTCGCCGGGCAACGTCCCCATGATCCCCGAAGCCGTGCCCAGCAGACCCGATTTCTTGCCTACCGTGGATTCCCCATGGAACTGATCGGCCGCCTGCTCAGCGGCCGCAATCTTGACGACTGATTCTTCAGTTTCCCGCTGTCCCCTTTCTCAATCGACCTTCAAGGCTTCCCTTGCTCGCTGTGTGGTGTGCATGGGCTGGGGCTTGGCCCAGTTTTCCGGCAGATTGATGAAGTCCACCAGTTCGCGTAGGCGGCCCTGATCACGGCCATTGAAGGCAAAGGTCAATCGGGTCAGGTGGTTGAAGTTGCCTATCTCGTGCTCGAGGCCGCTGTCTGGTTGTTGATGGTACTTGCCGCTCAGGCGTAGATCGGCGAATCCTTCCTGGATGTCGTAGAGCGCTGCATCGCTCAAGGGATGATGCATGCGAATCACGAACTGGTTCTTCAACCAGCGGCTGGAGTGGTAGTTGCTGTAGAACTGGTTGATCTCCTCCACCGCTTCGTCGGCGCTGTGGACCAGGCGCACCAGCTTCATGTCGCTGGGCAGAATGTAGCGGTTTTCCTCCAGCTGCTTGCTGATGAACGCCAGCGCGTCGCGCCAGAAGGTTCCGCCTGGTGAGTCCAGCAGTACCACTGGCACCAGAGGGCTTTTGCCTGTCTGGATCAAGGTGAGTACCTCGAGAGCTTCATCCAGAGTGCCGAACCCACCTGGGCAGAGCACCAGGGCATCGGCTTCCTTGACGAAGAACAGTTTGCGAATGAAGAAGAAATGGAAGGGCAGTAACTGGTCAGTGCCATCCACTGTGGCATTGGCATGTTGCTCGAAAGGCAGGGTGATGTTGAATCCCAGGCTGTGCCCGGTGCCGGCGCCTTCATGGGCTGCGGCCATGATACCTCCGCCGGCACCGGTAATGACCATCAGGTCGGAGCGTGCCAGGGTGGCGCCCAATTCACGGGCAAGCGCATACATGGGGTGTTCCAATGGCGTACGCGCCGAGCCGAAAACGGTGACCTTCCGCCGTCCCTTGTAGCGTTCCAGGGTGCGGAAGGAATGGTCGAGTTCGCGCAGGGCCTGCAGCGTGATCTTGGCGTTCCAGCGGTTGGTGTCGTCGTGGGCCATGCGCAGGATGGTCAGCATCATGTCGCGGTACAGCGGCAGGTTGGGGCTGTTGGGCGCGACCAGTTGCAGCTGTTCATCAATCTTGCTCAGGTCGATGCCGTTGTCCCTGAAATGATTGAACAAGAGTTCGTTCGGTTGGTAAGGCATTCAACGTCTCCTTCTGCAGCAGAACCTCTGACCGGGACGATGGGGTATCCCGGCCGCGACACTGCGTGTGTCGCTGGCTGCCGTTGCTCGAGTATGCAACCCGAGCATTGCAGTGGGCCTTCAAGGCCATGATGCAGTGACAAATGTCCATCACATTGTTGTTATCGCAGTGCAAGAGCGCCGCGCCTGGGCAGTCTCCTCGGTGCCGGAAATGCGCGGGTATTTGCTATCAATCTAGACCCAAGCGTTAGATCGTGCCGATTGAAGACAGTGCGATGTCCGATAACAGCGCAGTTTTCCCGCTCGTCGGGAGGGGGCCAGCTGTAACGCAGCTCTGGTTAACTGGAAACGCAACGTCTCGATGCAGGAGGTCGCGGTATGCATCGGTTGATCATCGAGGTGGATAGGCAGCTATATCTGCTGCTGGAGCGGGCTGCCCAGGCCCATCAAGTGAGCCTGGAAGCCGAGTGCTTGCGCAGGTTGGAAGTCGCAGAGCGGCACTCGCGTTATCTCCAGGCTCTGCTGGCGGAGTTGCGCGCCGATGAAGAACAGCGGCGCGCCAGTAACAACGACAGGGTTGCCTGAGTTACTTCTTCTTGTTACCCGCCACGCAGCTGGAGGCGTCGAAGGCTTGGTCCATGATCGGCTGGTTGGTCTTGTAGACCGAAAACCGATAGACCAGGACCGCGCCCTTGGACATCAGCTGACGATAGCCATTGTTGCGGCACACGCTGTCGCCCAGCTGGCTGCGAACCTGTTCCGGGTTGGCGCGCATCCGCTCGGCGTGGCTCTCGCGTACGCTCAGGTGGTTGACCAACGCCCGGCCTTTCTCGACGGTATAGCCTTGGTCGAGGATATCTTCGTTGATGGCACGCGGGGTGCCGACGCTGCTTTCCTTGGCGACCTTCTGCAGCATCTGGTTCAGCTCGTATTCCTGCTTGGAGGCCGCCTGGGCCGCCAGTGGCAGTGCGAGCAGCAGGCTCAAGGTCGGGATGGTAAGACGCAGCATGAATCTCTCCTGGTTCGATGACTGGCACTTTGACCTGCGCCAGCGAGCGGCGTTCCATGAAACCACCCGCCTGTGGGATATCCCAGGTCGCCAAAATCGCGATTATAAAGGAGGCGTCCGTCCACCTGCACGGCAAATGACAACGCCTCTGGTAGACTGGCGGCTTGTTTCCCGCCGAGTTGCAACCGTGCCTGTTTCCTTCCTTCTGCGAGGCGTGCAGCCATGAGCCACGCCGTAGCACGCTTGCGCGCCGAACGCCTGGCCCGCAGCAACAAGCCCTTCATCGCCCGTGGTTCGCGCGCGGTGCGTTGTCCGGATTGCCGCGTGATCGCCAGCCACTGCCTGTGTGCCTTTAAGCCCAAGGTCACCGCCGACGCCGGCATGTGTCTGGTGATGCATGACACAGAGCCACTCAAGCCGACCAATACTGGCTGGCTGATCGCTGATCTGGTAGAGGACACCTCGGCCTTTGGCTGGCTCCGTACCGACGTCGACCCGCGCCTGCTCGCATTGCTCGACGACCCCAAATGGCAGCCCTACATCGTCTTCCCCGGTGAGTTCGTCGCGCCAGAGCGGGTTGTCAGCGAGGTGGTGCGCGAGCCGGGTAAACGCCCGTTGTTCATTCTGCTCGACGCCACCTGGACCGAAGCCCGCAAGATGTTTCGCAAGAGCCCTTATCTGGACCGCTTCCCAGTTCTGAGCCTGCAGGCCGAGCAGATGTCGCGTTACAAGCTGCGCCGTTCCAAACGTGATGACCATTTCTGTACCGCCGAGGTTGCGGCAATGTGCTTGGAATTGGCCGGTGACCAACGCGCCAGCGAGGCACTGGACGCCTACCTGGATGTGTTCAGCCTGCATTATTTGAGTGCCAAGCGGCACTTGCCGCTGGATCTGGACGACGACGCGCATCGGCGGTTGCATACCTTCCTATAGTCCAAGGGGCAGGCGCGGTGGATTGGTTCATAATGACCAGGCTGGCAGTCAAGGAGGCGGGGACGACCGGGCAATTGGCTTGACCACCCGGACCGTGCTCGGCATTCTTGGCGCCGATTCGGGCACGACGAAGATGCTGTTATCCCGGACTTCGCCGTGCCATTGCGGCCGGCGGCCCTGCCGTTTGCGCCTTGAGTTGCTCGCCAGGCATTCCTCCACCCCTCGCGCCTGGCACAGAACAGGATCCTTAGATCGATGGCCACATACGAAATCCTGATTGCCGATGACCACCCACTGTTTCGTAGCGCCCTGCGCCAGGCCGTTACCCTCGGCCTGGGGCCGGATGTACGTCTGGTCGAGGTGGCGAGCATCGCCGAGCTGGAAACCCGCCTGTCCGAGAAGGCCGACTGGGATCTGGTCCTGTTGGACCTGAACATGCCCGGCGCCTATGGTTTCTCCGGCTTGGTCCTGCTGCGTGGGCAGTACCCGCAGATTCCAGTGGTCATGGTCTCGGCGCAGGAAGAGGCGGCCGTGGTGGTCAAGTCTCGCGAGTTCGGTGCCAGCGGTTTCATCCCCAAGTCGAGCAACCTGGACGTCATCCAGGATGCAGTGCAGAAGGTGCTCGATGGTGACGTGTGGTGGCCGCCACAGGCGTTCGAGAAGGTCGATGTCTCGGCCGAGGCCAAGGCTGCGAGCGAAGGTCTGGCCAGTCTGACGCCGCAGCAGTTCCGGGTGCTGACCATGGTCTGTGAAGGTTTGCTGAACAAGCAGATCGCCTACGAATTGAGCGTGTCGGAGGCGACCATCAAGGCCCACGTGACGGCAATCTTCCGCAAGCTGGGGGTGCGTACCCGTACTCAGGCAGCATTGCTGCTGCAACAACTCGAATCGGTTTCGGCTAACTAAGTTCCCGTATATTCACGCTTTTTTGACCCGGGTTGGACTAATCTGCTGGCCCTTTAATCGGTGAAGTAACCGTCCATGTCGCCATTCAAAGGCCAGACCGGCCTTAAACGTATCTTCAACGCCGCCGGCTATTCGTTGGACGGCCTGCGTACCGCTTTCAAGGGCGAGGCGGCGTTCCGCCAGCTGGTGCTGGCCAACGTCGTACTGATTCCGTTGGCCTTCTGGCTGCCCGTCACCCGTGTGGAGCGTGCGATCCTTATCGCCGTATGCTTGCTGGGGTTGATCGTCGAGTTGCTCAATTCTGCGGTTGAGGCGGCCATCGACCGTATCTCCCTGGAGCGCCACCCCTTGTCCAAGAATGCCAAGGACATGGGCAGCGCTGCGCAACTGGTCGCGATGACCATGGTGGCGCTGGTGTGGGGTGTAATCCTGCTCTGATCAGGCAATCGGCGGCAGGACGATCTCGTCACTGCGGCTGACGCCGGCGGTGAAGTTACGGCACAGCTCCAGGAATTCGCGCATGGCCGAGGTCTGGTATTTCTGCTTGTGCCAGATGAAATAGAACTGCCGCGACAAGTCCAGTTCCGGCGTTTCCACCGCCACCAGGCTGCCACGCCGGAACGCGTCGCGCAGGGCCAGGCGCGAGATGCAGCCGATGCCCAAGCCGGACTCAACGGCACGTTTGATCGCCTCGGTGTGTTCCAGCTCCAGGCGGATGTTCAGGTTGGCGCGGTGATGACGCATGGCTTGGTCGAACGTCAGCCGCGTCCCCGAGCCTTGCTCGCGAAGAATCCACGCCTCGTGGGACAAGGTCTCCACATCTGCCCGGCCCACCTTGGCCAAGGGATGCTGAGGCGCGCAGAACACCACCAGTTCATCTTCCACCCAGGGCTGCACTTCCAGATCCGGGTGGTTGCAGTCGCCTTCGATTAGACCCAGGTCAATTTCATAGTGCGCGACCTGCTGCACGATATGTACGGTGTTCTGCACATGGAGTTTGACCTGACTCTCCGGGTGACCCTGCATGAAGCTGCCGATCAGCAGGGTTGCCAAGTAGTTGCCGATGGTCAAGGTGGCACCGACCGAGAGCGATCCGAAGCCGGACTTGCCATTGAGCAGGTCCTCGATCTCCTTGGCCTGGTCGAGCAGGGCAACGGCCTGGGGCAGCAATTGATGGCCCAAGGCATTGAGGCTCAGCCGTTTACCCGCGCGGTCGAATAACTGGCAGCTCGATTGCCGCTCCAGTTCAGTGATCGAGGTGCTGGCGGCCGATTGCGACAACGCCAACAGGCTCGCGGCCCGGGACACGCTTTGGTGCTGGGCGACGGCGACAAAGACTTGTAGCTGACGAAGCGTGAATCGCATATCTATATAACCGATAAGACATATCTTGATAATCCATTTAACAGATATTGTCGCTGCCCCTAAAATATCGCGCAATAGTGCGCTAGGTCCGCGCCGCGTCTTTCTTCAGGAGCCCCATCGATGAGCAACATGAACCACGAACGTGTCCTCAGTGTGCACCACTGGAACGACACTCTGTTCAGCTTCAAGTGCACCCGTGATCCGGGCCTGCGCTTCGAGAACGGTCAGTTCGTGATGATCGGCCTGCAACAGGACAACGGCCGTCCGCTCATGCGCGCCTATTCCATCGCTTCGCCTAACTGGGAAGAGCACCTGGAGTTCTTCAGCATCAAGGTGCCGGATGGCCCGCTGACCTCCCAGCTGCAGCACTTGAAGGAAGGTGACGAGATCATCATCAGCAAGAAGCCCACCGGTACCCTGGTGCTCGACGACCTGAACCCGGGCAAGCACCTTTACCTGCTGAGCACCGGCACCGGTCTGGCGCCGTTCATGAGCGTCATCCAGGATCCGGAAACCTACGAGCGCTTCGAAAAAGTGATCCTGGTTCACGGCGTGCGCTACGTCAACGAAGTCGCCTACCGTGAGTTCATCACCGAGCACCTGCCACAGAACGAGTTCTTCGGCGAGGCAGTTCGCGACAAGCTGATCTACTACCCGACCGTGACCCGCGAGCCGTTCGAAAATCAGGGCCGTCTGACCGACCTGATGCGCAGCGGCAAGCTGTTCAGCGACATCGGCCTGCCACCGATCAACCCACAGGACGACCGCGCCATGATCTGTGGTAGCCCGAGCATGCTCGACGAAACCGCCGAGGTTCTCGACAGCTTCGGTCTGAAGATCTCCCCACGCATGCGTGAGCCAGGTGACTACCTGATCGAGCGTGCTTTCGTCGAAAAGTAAGACGAATCGCACAACGCAAAAACGCAGGCCATGGCCTGCGTTTTTTTATGTCCGGAAAACCGGTACTGCCGGCGGCTGCACCGCCGGGAATTTTCCGAAAGGCTTAAGCGTCCGGTACGACTTCCAGAACACGGATCTGGTCTGGCTTCGGGTAGTGCCAGCGCACCTGGACATCCCAGAACTTCACCCCATACACCCGATCAGCTGGCGGTACCTGGTAAGCCGGGCGTGGGTCCTGCGCCAGGCACTGCTCGATCAGCTCGACCAATGGCTCTCGAAGACGCAAGGCATGTGTATGGGCCTGGGGTAGGGCGGCCTCGCTCCAGGTCACGGCAATAGGTTCAGGCGCATCGCTGGCCATCTGGTTGGTTGCATCATCGATGCAGTCGGCGTAGGGCACATAAGGCTTGATGTCCAGTACCGGCGTCCCGTCGAGCAGGTCGATCCCCGACAGCAGCAGACGACCTGCCTCGACACCCTCCAGGCGCACCACTGACTGGCCGATACCATTGGGTCTGTGGGTGGCGCGGGTGGCGAACACGCCCATGCTCTTGTTGCCCCCTAGGCGCGGCGGGCGCACCTTCAGGCGGGGCTTGTCTTCCAGGGCCTGGTGGAACAGGAACAACAGCCAGACATGGCTGACCTGTTCGAGCCCGGCGACGGCATCACCTTGGTCGAACGGGGGCAGCAGTTCCAGCACGCCACGTGCGGCGGGCGCAAGCTGCGGCTGGCGAGGTATGGCGAACTTCTCCTTGAAGCAGGAGCGGACGATGCCAACCGGTGAGACCGTATGTTGCATCGTGCTCAGCCACGCACACGCAGGGTCAGGCCCTTGAGAAAGTTGCGCAGCAGCTGGTCGCCACAAGGTCGGTAGTTGTCATGGCCGACCTTGCGGAACAGCGCGCTGAGTTCGGGTTTGGACACTGGGAAGTTGACCGACTTCAGAATCACGTGCAGGTCTTCCTCCTTGAGTTCGAAGGCCACGCGCAACTTCTTGAGGATGGTGTTATTGCTCACCGGGACTTCGATCGGTTGCGCCGGGCGGCTGTCATCGCGGCCTCGACGGTGAATCACCAACCCGTCGAGAAAATGCGCCATGACCCGTTCCGGGCAACGCACGTAGCCGGCTTCATCTTCTTTCTTCAAGTAGGTGGCGACCGCTTCGGGAGAAACTTCGAGGCCGGTCAGCCCAATGATCTCGGCCATTTGGGCATCGCTGACCTTGAGCATGTAGCGCAGGCTGCGCAGGACATCGTTGTGGTTCATGGTGACAAATCCTGTTCAGGCGCCACGCCAGCAGTGGCGTGGCGATAATGCTAGGGGCAGTGTGGCCCGGTGCGGATACATTGCGTACAGGGCCTAGAAGCGTTCGTTGGTCGCCAGGTAGCGCCACTGCCCGGCGGGCAGCTTGCCCATGGACACCCCGCCCAGGCGGATACGGCGCATACCCAGCACCTT
This sequence comes from Pseudomonas sp. HTZ2, assembly GCF_033173945.1. Taxonomy (NCBI): domain Bacteria; kingdom Pseudomonadati; phylum Pseudomonadota; class Gammaproteobacteria; order Pseudomonadales; family Pseudomonadaceae; genus Pseudomonas; species Pseudomonas sp. HTZ2. The sequence goes on from NZ_CP137332.1 coordinate 1,000,278, forward strand.
GAGTCCAAGGGCGGCGCACAAGGCGCCGATCTGCCCGGGCCGCGGATTCTTCAGGGCCAGGCGCAGATGCCTTTCGTTCTGCCAACTGGCCTTGGCCTTGGGCAGTTCCTGACCGCTGCGGGTGATGCCACGGGCAAGGCGCTGCAAGGCCTCTGCCGACGCCTGGCCTTCGACCTGGACGATGTACTCCTGCTCCATCCGATGAAGATCGGCCTCGAGCTTGCGGGTGACTCGCCAGTCCTGGGTGTACAGCTGCATACCGGTTGCGCCGGGTTCCAGAGGCGCGACACAGGACAACCTGGCGAAGTGACCATGCAGCGGGCGCACCGAAGGCGGATGGGCTTCGCTGAGGGTAGCCATGGTCATGCTGCTGCGACCGCTCTCGGCGTCCTGACCAGCCGTTTGATTGAGCAGGAGCGTGACCGGTGGCAGTTGCTCGGCGCGTGCTCCCGGGAGCAGTGCAACCTGCTCGGTCCCGACCTTGTAGTGGGGTTGCTCGACCACGACGCCATCCACCGTGACCCAGCCGCCCTCGATGTACAGCTCGGCCTCGCGGCGGGAGCAACCAAGTTGCTCGATGAGGCGTTTGGAGAGGCGCAGGGGTTCTGACATGAAGGCAATTCGCAAAATGAGGCAGGGAAGGCCGCCATTGTACCTCTCTGGACGATCTTGGGGCTGGGAATCTATGTCATTTACGCCATTTCAGGAGGGGCGTACGGCATCCTGCATCCAAAGCTCAAGAGCCTGTGCGAATCAGGGTCATGTGCAGTAAGGGATAGGGCTGACCTAGTCCATCGGTATCCGAACGCCCGGTGACTTCGAACCCTTCGTGCAGGTAGAACCCCAGCGCCTGGGGGTTTTGCTCGTTGACATCCAGGCGTTCGGCATTGAGTTCGTCGACGGCATAGCGCAACAGCCGTTTGCCGATGCCCTGGCCACGGTATTCAGGGGCGACGAAGAGCATGTCCACCCGTCCATTGGCGACGCCGGCAAAACCAAGAATGCGCCTGGTGCTGTCCCTGCAGCAGACCAGCATCACGGCGTCCAGATAACGGCGTAGCACATGTTCGCGCAGCAGCACGATATAGGCATCGGGCATGAAGTCGTGGGTGGCGCGCACCGAGGCCTCCCAGATCCGCACCAGTTCCGGGTAGTCGCTCACATTTGGCGTTTGAAGCGTCAGTGCCGGTTGCATCGCATTGCTCCTGCTGGGTCCTGAGGAAAACATAGATGCAAAAAAAAGCCCCGCCAGTGGCGGGGCTTGATCGGGGCTGACCTGAGGAGGCTCAGATCGGTTCTGCCCACATGTCGTATTCGTCGGCATCGACGATGCGGCAGCGCACCTTGTCGCCTGGCTTGAAGCCATGATCGCCATCGATGAACACGCTGCCGTCGATTTCCGGGGCATCGAAGAAGCTGCGGCCAACCGAGCCCTGCTCCTCGACTTCGTCGATCAGCACGTCGATTTCCTTGCCGATGCGCAGTTGCAGGCGTGCGGCGCTGATGGCCTGCTGGTGCGCCATGAAGCGGTCCCAGCGCTCCTGCTTGATTTCGTCCGGGACTTCTTCCAGGCCCAGATCGTTGGCCGGGGCGCCTTCGACCGGCGAGTACTGGAAGCAGCCGACGCGATCGAGCTGGGCTTCGGTCAGCCAGTCGAGCAGGTATTGGAAGTCTTCTTCGGTTTCACCGGGGAAGCCGACGATGAAGGTGGAGCGGATCACCAGCTCAGGGCACTGCTCGCGCCAGCTCTTGATGCGGGCCAGGGTACGGTCTTCGAAGGCCGGACGCTTCATGGCCTTGAGCACCTTGGGGCTGGCGTGCTGGAAGGGAATGTCCAGGTACGGCAGGATCTTGCCGGCGGCCATCAGGGGGATCACGTCGTCGACGTTCGGGTATGGGTAGACATAATGCAGGCGCACCCAGGCACCGAGGCTGCTCAGGGCCTCGCACAACTCGAGCATGCGGGTCTTGACCGGGCGACCGTTCCAGAAATCGGTCTTGTACTTGACGTCCACACCGTAGGCGCTGGTGTCCTGAGAGATCACCAGGATTTCCTTGACACCGGCCTTGACCAGGCGCTCGGCCTCGCTCAGCACTTCGCCGACCGGGCGGCTAACCAATTTGCCGCGCATCGACGGGATGATGCAGAAGCTGCAGCTGTGGTTGCAGCCTTCGGAAATCTTCAGGTAGGCGTAGTGACGTGGGGTCAGCTTGACGCCTTGGGGCGGGACCAGATCGATCAGCGGGTTGTGGTCCTGACGCGGTGGAACCACTTCGTGTACGGCATTGACTACCTGCTCGTACTGTTGCGGGCCGCTGACCGACAGCACGCTCGGGTGCACGTCGCGGATATTGCCTTCCTCGACACCCATGCAACCGGTGACGATGACCTTGCCGTTTTCCTTGATCGCCTCGCCGATCACCTCCAGGGACTCGGCCTTGGCGCTGTCGATGAAGCCGCAGGTGTTGACCACCACCACGTCGGCGTCCTCGTAGGTAGGCACGACTTCATAGCCTTCCATGCGCAGCTGGGTCAGGATGCGCTCGGAGTCAACGAGAGCCTTGGGGCAACCCAGGCTGACGAAACCGACCTTCGGGGTGGCGGGAGTGGTGGACATGGCTAACCTCGGTATTGAAGACAGATCGCCCAGCCGCTGACGGGGGCGATACTGATGGGCGCTTTTGGCGCCTCTGATCAAAAAGTGCGCAATTCTAGCGAGCGCAAGGTCGCTTTACCAGCAGAAATACGACGAACGCTGCGCTATGCTTCGCGCCGTTGCGCGGGGGCATTCGGGATGGCTCGGCGCGGGTGCAACTCAAATGGGTCTAGAAGGCCTTCTGCGGGAGTGGTCGATGGTTCAGGCAAGCAGTCACGCCGAAGGTGGGCAGGGGGCGACACGCTCGCTGGGCCTGCTCGTAGCAGCTGTTGGGGTGGTGTATGGCGATATCGGTACCAGCCCGCTGTACACCCTCAAAGAGGTCTTCACCGGGGGGTATGGGGTACAGGTCAACCATGATGGCGTGCTGGGCATCCTGTCGCTGATTCTGTGGTCGCTGTTGTGGGTGGTTTCGTTCAAGTACGTGATGTTCATCCTGCGTGCCGATAACCAGGGGGAAGGCGGCACGATGGCATTGACCGCACTGGCGCGCCGGGCGACGGCCAATTACCCGAAGCTCAGGGCGCTAATGGTCGGTTGCGGTCTGGTCGGTGCCTCGTTGTTCTACGGTGACAGCATGATCACCCCGGCGGTGTCGGTGCTTTCGGCGGTTGAGGGCATGGGGCTTGCCTTCGACGGAATCGATCATTGGGTGGTGCCGGTGTCGCTGGTGGTGCTGGTGGCATTGTTCCTGGTGCAGAAGCATGGCACCGAGAAAATCGGCAAGCTGTTCGGGCCGATCATGGTCACTTGGTTCGTGGTGCTGGGGGCGCTCGGGGTGCATGGCATCGCGCAGAGCCCGGAAGTGCTCAAGGCGTTCAATCCGGGCTGGGCGCTGAACTTCTTCATTGTTCACCCGGGCATGGGCGTGGCGATCCTCGGGGCGGTGGTACTGGCGCTGACCGGTGCCGAGGCGCTGTGTGCCGACATGGGGCATTTTGGCCGCAAACCGATTGCTCGGGCCTGGTTCGCACTGGTGCTGCCGGCCTTGGTACTCAACTATTTCGGACAGGGCGCGATGCTGCTGCAAAACCCGGAAGCGGCGCGCAACCCCTTCTACCTGCTGGCACCGGGCTGGGCACTGTTGCCGCTGGTGGGGCTGGCCACGCTGGCGACGGTGATCGCTTCCCAGGCGGTGATTTCCGGGGCCTTTTCCCTGACCCGCCAGGCCATCCAGCTTGGCTACATCCCGCGGATGCAGATCCAGCACACTTCAAGCGACGAGCAAGGGCAGATCTACATCAGTGCGGTGAACTGGACCTTGATGGTCGGCGTCGTGTTGCTGGTGATCGGCTTCGAGTCGTCGGGCGCATTGGCCGCAGCCTATGGCGTTGCGGTGACCGGCACCATGTTGATGACCACCATCCTGGTGTCGGCAGTGATGCTGCTGCTGTGGAAGTGGCCACCGGTGCTGGCGGTGCCGATTCTGTTGGGTTTCCTGTTTGTCGATGGATTGTTCTTCGCCGCCAACGTGCCGAAGATCGTGCAGGGCGGCGCGTTCCCTGTGCTGGCGGGGATCGTGCTGTTCGTACTGATGAGTACCTGGAAGCGCGGTAAACAGATTCTGGTGGACCGTATCGACGAGGGAGCCCTGCCGTTGCCCGTGTTCATCAGCAGTATCCGCGTACAGCCGCCACATCGCGTCGAGGGCACGGCGGTGTTTCTCACTGCGCGGGCAGACGCTGTGCCCCATGCGCTGTTGCACAACATGCTGCATAACCAGGTGCTGCACAGCCAGGTGGTGCTGTTGACGGTGGTCAGTGAGGATCGGCCGCGGGTGCCGGAGCACGAGCGCTTTGAAGTGGAGGCCTATGGTGATGGGTTCTTCCGCGTTCTGCTGCACTTTGGCTTCATGGATGAACCGGACGTGCCGGCGGCGCTGAAGCTGTGCCACCTGGACGGACTCGATTTCAGCCCGATGCGTACCACCTACTTCCTCAGCCGCGAGACAGTGATCGCCTCGCGCCTGGAGGGCATGGCGCGCTGGCGTGGCAACCTGTTCGCGTTCCTGCTCAAGAATGCCAACGGTAATCTTCGGTTCTTCAACCTGCCGCTGAACCGGGTGATCGAATTGGGAACGCAGGTCGAGATCTGATTCCCAGGGGCATTCGGACAGCTGATCGCAGGGCAAGCCCGTGATCAGCCGTCCGAGGCGGCCCGCAGGCTTATTTCAGTTCTGTTCCGCCACGCTGGACTTCCCCTGGCGCGTCTCGATCTCGCTGATCAGGCGCTTGGCCAGGGCTGGATAGTTCTCGTCGAAGTGATGCCCGCCAGGCAGCTTCAGGCGTTCACCGACTGCGGTCTTGTCGGTGCACCCACTTTCATCGGTCTCCTCGACACCATAGACGCACACCACCTTGGGCGCTGGCAGCTTGGCCATTTCCGGGCCGGTCGGGGCTTCCTGACCTTCCTTGCCCAACCAGCCCTCGACCTCGATCTCGAAGCTGCCGCTGCGAGCAAACGCCAGCAAGATCACGGCATCGATCCGCTGTTTGTCTTCATCCGGCAGGCGGTTGTAGATCGCCGGCAGCACGTCGGCGCCGAAGGAGTAGCCGGTGAGCACGAAACGCTTGGTGCCCCATTTCTGGCGATAGTGCTGCATCAGCTCAGAGAGGTCGGCGGCGCTCTGTTCCGGCGTCTTGTGCTGCCAGTAGTAGCGCAGCGTATCGATCCCTACGACCGGATAACCGAGCTTGGCCATTTCGCCGGCGACGTCGCGGTCCAGGTCACGCCAGCCGCCATCCCCGGAGAGGAACAGGGTGACGGTGTCGGTGGTCTGCCCGGCGGGGACCTCAACTACCGGAATGCTCAGTGCATTGCCGTCCTTGCCGATCAGGGCCTGGGTCAGTTGAGCTTTGAGCACCTGGGGCAGGTGAATGTCGTAGTCGGAGATGCTCGTCTCGGCGTTCGCCTGGTCGCGCACGAATGCGGCACTGGCATCGTCGGGGTTGTCATTCCACGCTACGTTCCAATGGCCGTGGGCGGCGGATTTGGGCAGGGGCTGGCAACCGGGTTGTTCGAGGGTGAAGTCCACGGAGATGGCGCGGGCCTTGTCATCGCTCTGGGTGGCCAGCCATCGCCAGGCCTGCGCAGCGCCAGGGCCGATTCCAGCCACCAAGTTCGGCGGTGCGGCCAGCTCGCCCATGGCCTGGTCGAGTGCGCGCTGCTGCTTGACGCAGTCGCCAGGCGGCAGAAGCACCTGGACCAGCTGGGCCTCGCCGGCCTGGCTCAGGTCCAGCAATTGTTTGTCGCTGAGCGCCTGGTCCTGGGGCACGGCAATGGCCACGTGGGCCTTGGCGTGTACGCCCGGTATGGCGCGGACCAGGCTGCTGCCGTCGCCCAGGGTCAGGTGTTCCAGGCGGGCCTCGGGCGCTGGGCGGGTCCACAGCCAGAAGGCCGCGGCACCGGCCAGCAAGGCCAGGAGCAGGGCGCCGGTCAGGTAAAGCCAATAGCGTCGGATCATCAACGTTTCACCAATCCAGTCAGGCCGCCTGCGATCAGGGCGGCGGTATCGGCCAATGCCACCAACGGGTCGAGCCCGGCCGGCACAGCCATGTAGCGGGGTTCCCAATCCGGTTGGAACTTGTCCTTGAAGCGACGTAGCCCCTGGAAGTTGTACAGCTGCTCGCCGCGCTGGAACACCATCGAACCCAGGCGTTGGGTCAGGGGGGCGCCACGTCGGGGTTGAAGGCCGGAGAGCGGGACCATCCCGAGGCTGAAGCGAGCGTAGTCGTGGTTTTTGTAGTGCAGGATCAAACCGATCATCATGAATTCCATGGTCAGCTTGGGGGCTTGCGGATGGGCACGCATCAGGTCCAGGCTCGCCAGCTCTTTGCTCTGGGTTTCGAGCAGGTTGGCAAAGGCCACCGGTAGGCCTTGAAAGCGGATCAACGCGATACGGAAATGCTGCAGGTACTCGGGGCTGAAGCGACCGAGGGAAAAGCCTTTTTCACGTACGTTCTTGCCACCGAGCCAGGCGTCGGAAATTGCCTTGAGTGCCTCGAGCGGGGCATCGCCTGGCTCATGGATCTCCAGCGTCAGCCCGTCACGGCCGCCGCGGTTCCAGGTATAGCGCAGGTCTTTCATCTCCTTGCCCTTGGCTTCGAGGTCAAAACGGCGCAGATCGACCCGCGCTTCTTCGCCGAGCTTAAGTGCCGTCAGGCCGATATCCATGTAGAACGGCAGATTCTCCGCGCGGACTTGATAGAACACTGGGCGGGCGTGGTGCAGATCGCAGAGGTCACGGAATTGCCAGATCATCTCGGCGCGCTCCTGGGCGGGGCCGATCGGGTCGTACAGGGCGACCAGGCTGCGGCCGCGACGGGCATACATAAGGAAGGCCTTGTGGTTGGGGTGGAACAGCAAGGCTTTGTCGCCGGTGAGTGCCAGGCCACCGTCGGGTTGGTCGGAGGCCATCAGAATGCCCTTGGCCTGTTGCAGTTCCTCATCGTTGGGCAAGTGAATCACGGGCCGTGCGGTGCGCAGCAGCCAAGTCAGCGCGACGACCACTAACAGCACTGCACTGCCCATGGCGGCGCGCAGGCCACGTGGTGCGTCGGCATCGAGGGTGAACTGCCACCACAGTTCGTGGCTGTAGGGTACATCCTGGTAGGCGAACAGCAGCAGCCAGACCGAGGCGCCGACCACACAAACGCTTGCCACCAGGTACACCGGCGAGAAGGGCAGCTCCAGCAACCGGCTTGGGCGATAGAACGAGCGACGGAACAAGGTCAGCAGCGCCACTGTGAAGATCAGCACGCTGGCCTCTTCCCAATCGAAGCCCTTGAGCAACGACAGCAGTGCGCCTACCAGCAGCAGGACGGTGGTCAGCAGCCAGGCGGCCGACAGTCGCCGGCGTAACCCTTGAGCCAGCAGCAGGCACAGCACCCCGATGAGGCTCGCGCCAAAATGCGAAGCGTCGATCAGGCGATGGGGCACCAGAAAGCCCATGTGCTCAAGGCGCGTGTCGATCTCGGGCGTGGCCCCGGAGAACAACAGCACGACGCCTGACAGAAACACCAGGATTGCCAGCACCGGCGCAGCAAGCCCGGCGGCTGCATTGATCGCTTGGCGGGCGAACAGCAGACGGCGGGCTTCGCTCGCCAACAGCAGCACACAGGCCAATAGCAAAGGCAGGACCACATAGATCAGGCGATACAACAGTAAGGCAGCTGCCAGTGGCGCGGCGCCCAGCTGATTGGCGAAGGCGGCCAGGAGAATGGCTTCGAACACCCCCACGCCACCTGGCACATGGCTGAGTACACCGGCGGCCAGGGCGAGCAGGTAGACCAGGACGAAGGCGCCGAAAGGCGGAGCTTCGGGTAGCAGCAGGTAAAGCACGGTAGCGGCGGCGACGACGTCTAGGGCGGTGATCAACAACTGCAGGGCGGCCAAGCGGGCGCCTGGTAGTCGCAGGGTGCGCCGTCCAAACTGCACCACCAGGCTATCGGCCAGAGGTTGCTCGTCCAGGCGGCGGCGATAGAGGCCGATTACCAATACGGCCGTCAGCGCCAGCACTGCCACGGCGATACTGGCCAGCAATGGGGCAGGCAGGCGCAGGGCGGTGGCGGCACCTTGCAGGTTGCTCAATGTCGCCAGCGCTGCCAGAGGGGGCAGGGCGCAGCCTAGGGATAGGCTGGCGAACACGGTCATCCGTGCGATTTCAGCGGCGCCTAGCCCATGCCGCGCATACAGGCGATAACGTACCGAGCCACCGGACAGGATCGACAGCCCGACCGCGTTACCAATGGCAAAGGCGCTGAACCCGCCCAGCGCCAATGTGCGGGCCGGTAGCTGCACTGCAGCGTAACGGCTGGCGGACCATTCATAGCCCAGCAAAGTCACAAAGCCCACGACGGTCGCCAGCAAGGCGCCCTCCAAAGATCGTGTCGGCACGCTGAGCATGGCGTCGTGAAGGGCATAAATGTCCAGTTCGCTCAGCAAGTGCCGGCAGGCGATCAAGGCCATGCTGAACAGCAGCAACGTCAAGGCCAGCCCCAAGGGTTGGCGATAACGGCTCAGCCGCTCCAGCCAGGGCAGGCGGCGGGCGGCGTTGGGAAGCGCGGTGGCGAGAGGCTCCTGAGGTTCGGAGTCGTGTGAAATCATGGATAACCTCGGGCCAGGAGCGCGAGGTTGGGCAGAGGTGCGGCCAAGTGAAAGTCCCTTCGGAAAACGTATCCAGATATTACTCCTGCCCGGCCCGCTTTCAGCGGTTTGGCAGGGTTAAAGATAGTTCATCCGGCGAGCCCCACTTGAGGCGAAGTGGGGAAGTATTCACGGGGCCAAAAGCAACAAACCCCGCGCTGTGTTAGCAGGCGGGGTTTGTTCTGACGAATATGGTTGCGGGAGCCGGATTTGAACCGACGACCTTCGGGTTATGAGCCCGACGAGCTACCAGGCTGCTCCATCCCGCGTCAGTGGATGCGCATTCTACGGAATTCCGAGTAGCTGTCAAGCATTACTCTTTGATTTGTCGTAGATTTTTTCTAAGACAAGAAAAAAGGCCACTGTATCGACAGTGGCCTTTTTCTGAATCTGGTTGCGGGAGCCGGATTTGAACCGACGACCTTCGGGTTATGAGCCCGACGAGCTACCAGGCTGCTCCATCCCGCGCCTGTGAGATCGAATTCTACGGAAATCCTCTGCCATGTCAAGCGCTATTTCGGAAAAACCCTTTTTTGTTCAATCTCTTAGCGTTTGAATAAGGGCTGCAGCTCAGCAATGACGGGGCTTGCATCGGATTGGAAGGCTTTCCGACAGGCCGGCTCTGGAACACATGGCGACGCACCGGTAGTATCTGTATGAATTTACAGTGCTGACGGTCATCCATGTCCTTGCGCAAGATCATCCACATCGACTGCGATTGTTTCTATGCCGCAATCGAAATGCGCGACGACCCGCGTTTGGCAGGGCGCCCGATGGCCGTGGGCGGGGCGCCTGAGCAGCGCGGGGTGATCGCGACCTGCAATTATGAGGCGCGTGCCTATGGTGTGCGCTCGGCCATGTCTTCGCGTCATGCGCTCAAGCTCTGTCCAGACCTGTTGATCGTCAAGCCGCGCTTTGAGGCTTATCGCGAGGCCTCTCGGGAAATCCACGCCATTTTTCGTGACTACACCGACTTGATCGAGCCGCTGTCGCTGGACGAGGCCTACCTGGATGTCAGCGACAGCCAATGGTTCGCCGGCAGCGCCACGCGTATTGCTGAAGACATTCGCAAGCGGGTCGCTCGGACGCTGCACATCACGGTTTCGGCTGGCGTGGCGCCGAATAAGTTCTTGGCCAAGATCGCCAGCGACTGGCGCAAGCCCAATGGTTTGTTCGTGATAACCCCCGACCAGGTGGAAGCATTCGTAGCAGCCTTGCCGGTCGCAAGGCTGCACGGCGTGGGCAAGGTCACGGCGGACAAACTGGCACGCCTGGGTATCGAAACGTGTCTGGAGCTGCGCGAGTGGTCGCGCTTGGCTTTGGTGCGGGAGTTCGGCAGTTTTGGTGAGCGGTTATGGGGGCTGGCGCGGGGTATAGATGAACGAATCGTACAAAATGACAGCCGGCGTCAATCTGTAAGTGTCGAAAATACCTACGATACCGACTTGCCGGACCTGGCGAGTTGCCTGCAGAAACTGCCCGAGCTGCTCGAGAGCCTGAACGCGCGCATTGCGCGCATGGATAACAGTTACCGGCCGGACAAACCGTTCGTGAAGGTAAAATTTCACGACTTCAGCCAGACGACCCTGGAACAGGCTGGAGCCGGTCGTGATCTGGAGAGCTACCGACAGTTGCTCAGCCAGGCGTTTGCCCGGGGTGGCAAGCCAGTACGGTTATTAGGCGTGGGAGTTCGATTGCGAGATCTGCGTGGGGCGCATGAGCAGTTGGAGCTCTTCCCGCCGCAGTGAGTGAAGGGGAGGGGCCGCTAGGCAGCCCCAGCGGGTTTACTGTATTCCAGGGTCGGCAACCAGTCGCCCGGTGTCCTTGGTCAGTGCTTGCAGGAAGTCCCGTTGCAGCTCCGGATCATTGCGGGTCAACTCGATCAGGCTTTGCTCCAGCTCGCTGGCTTCTTCTTCCAAGCCCAGCTCCGACAGGCGCTTGACCCGATGCACCCATTGGCCGACATCGTCGCCCTCGAGGTCATCGAAGATCAGCTCGTGGGCTTCGAGCAGCTTGCCACGCAAATTGCTGCTGACCAGCAGGCTGGCATCGCCGCGCACACCATTGTCCTCGTCGGCTACATGCAGGTGCAGGGTGCCGATGTGATTGAGGTTCTGCTCGGAGAACGGGCTGTCGAGCAGGTTCAGGCGAAGTACGCCGTTATGGTCGGTGGTCAGCTCGTGGGTCAGTTTGCCAGCCTTGACTTCGACCAGGCGTTCGCTCCAAGGCAGGCTGGTGTACTCCTCGCGCTTGTCCTTCTGCACTTCGCTGATCCCAGCCAGGTTCTGCTGCGCGCGACCATTGGACGGCACGTTCATGAACGGGTTGAGCCCAGCCAGGCCGTAACTGAGCCAATCGTGAGTGATGCTTTCCGGTAGATTGCCCAGGGCGAACACGTTGACCACGTTGGCGCCGACACCGGCCACCACGGCAACCGCGCCCAGGGGGATCTCATAGATCTCTCGCCAGGGTTGGTAAGGCGTGTAGCGGTCGTAACGGCGAGTGACTTCGAACTCGGTAACTTCGAAGCGCTTCTGTTCATGAATACGTACGCGCCGCTGGGGAAGCTCCATCACCTTGGGCTCGCCCACGTCGATTTGCAGGGTATGTTCGAGCAGCTTGCGCTCGGCGCGCTCCTCATGCTCGCTGCGTTGGGACATCTGGTTGGCGCAGCCGCTGACGAGCAGGGCGCCGCACAGTGCGGCGCCCCCCAGGGTAAAGGTGCTTCTGGACATGATCACTCGTGCGGTGGGCTATCAGCGACGGATGCGGGCTTGCAGGAAGGTCAGCACTTCGTTGAGCGGCAGAGGCTGGGCTTCTTGCTCGGTACGGTGCTTGTACTCCAGGTTGCCGTCGGCCAGGCCGCGGTCGCTGACCACGATGCGGTGAGGGATGCCGATCAGTTCCATGTCAGCGAACTTGATGCCGGGGCTGGTCTTCTTGTCGCGATCGTCCAGCAGCACTTCGAAACCGGCGGCAGTCAGTTCAGCGTACAGCTTGTCGGTCGCTTCGCGAACGGCGTCGGTTTCATAACGCAGCGGTACCAGGGCGATCTGGAAGGGCGCCAGGGCATCGTTCCAGATGATGCCCTTGTCGTCATAGCTCTGCTCGATAGCGGCGGCGACCACGCGGGAGACGCCGATGCCGTAGCAGCCCATGGACAAGGTTACCGGTTTGCCGCTCTCGCCCAGTACCTGGCACTTGAGCGCCTCGCTGTACTTGGTGCCGAGCTGGAAGATGTGGCCGACTTCGATCCCGCGCTTGATGACCAGGGTGCCCTGGCCGTCCGGGCTTGGGTCGCCCTCGACCACGTTGCGCAGGTCGGCGACCTGAGGAACCGGCAAGTCACGTTCCCAGTTGACGCCGAAGTAATGTTTGTCGTCGATGTTGGCGCCGATGCCGAAGTCGCTCATCAGGGCGACCGAGCGGTCGATGATGCATTCGAGCGGCAGGTTCAGCGGGCCCAGGGAGCCTGCGCCAGCACCGATGGCGGCGCGCAGCTCGGCGTCGGTTGCCATGACCAGTGGGTCGGCGACCTGCTCGAGCTTGGCGGCCTTGATTTCGTTCAGCTCATGGTCGCCACGGACCACCAGGGCGATCAGCTTGCCTTCTTCGGCGCCGCGCACGATCAGGGTCTTGACGGTCTTTTCGATCGGCAGGCCGTAGTTCTCGACCAGTTGAGCGATGGTCTTGGCATTCGGGGTGTCGACCAGGCGCAGCTCCTCAGTGGGGGCTGGACGCACGGTTTCGCGTGGAATGGCCTCGGCCTTCTCGATGTTGGCGGCGTAGTCGGAGCTGTCGCTGAAAATCACGTCGTCTTCGCCGGATTCGGCCAAAACGTGGAATTCATGGGAGTAGCTGCCACCGATGGAACCGGTGTCTGCCTGCACCGGACGGAAGTCCAGGCCCAGGCGGGTAAAGATGTTGGTGTACGCCTGGTGCATGCGGTCGTAGGTTTCCTGCAGGGAAGCCTGGTCGGCATGGAAGGAGTAGGCGTCCTTCATGATGAACTCGCGACCGCGCATCAGGCCGAAGCGCGGACGGATCTCGTCACGGAACTTGGTCTGGATCTGGTACATGTTCAGCGGCAGCTGTTTATAGCTGGACAGCTCGTTGCGTGCCAGGTCGGTGATGACTTCTTCGTGAGTCGGGCCAACGCAGAAGTCGCGGTCATGGCGGTCCTTCAGGCGCAGCAGCTCAGGGCCGTATTGCTCCCAGCGGCCGGATTCCTGCCACAGCTCCGCGGGCTGGATGCTTGGCATCAGCACTTCCAGGGCGCCAGCGGCGTTCATTTCCTCGCGGACCACGGCTTCGACCTTGCGCATCACCCGCAGGCCCATCGGCAGCCAGGTGTACAGGCCGGAGGCCAGCTTGCGGATCATGCCGGCGCGCAGCATGAGCTGGTGGCTGATGACCACTGCATCGGCAGGGGTTTCTTTCTGGGTGGCGAGCAAATATTGACTGGTACGCATGGTGGGCCGTGTCGATTGCCTAAGACGTTGAAATGACCCCGCATTGTACGGGGGCGGAGCGAAGGCGTACAGGATGCCCCAGGGCGGGGCGCTTGTCAGCCAAGAAAAAGCCCGGCGTGATCGCCGGGCCTTTTCGGTGCGGGCAATTGCAAGCCAGGGGCTTACAGGATGCTCAGCGGGTACTCGACGATCAGGCGCAGTTCGTCGATCGATGGCGAGCTGTTCAGGTACACGGCGTCGGAAGAGCGGTAGGTAGCCTGACGGATACGGAAGCTCAGATCCTTGGCCGGACCTTCCTGCAGCACGTACTTGATATCGATGTCGCGCTCCCATTCTTTGCCGTTATCGCCGCTCGAAACGTTGGCGTCGGTACCACGCACGTAACGGGTCATGAAGGTCAGGCCTGGAATGCCGTACTCGGCGAAGTTCAGGTCGTAGCGAGCCTGCCAGGATTTCTCGTCTTCGGCGTTGAAGTCGGAGCGGGCCACGGAGTTGGCCAGGAAGATGGTGCCGCCACCGTCGACGCCGTAAGCGTAGTCGCCGTCACCGGTCACTTTCTGGTAGGCCAGGGTGAAGGTGTGAGCGCCGATGTTGTAGGCGCCCGACAGGCTGAATGCGCGGTTGTCGAGCTTGTCGCCATCGAAGGCGCGGGCCAGGTGGCCTTCGCTCTTGGTGTCATAGATGTTGAAGTCGAGCACCAGGCCTTGCTTGTCGGAGATCGGCAGCGCCCAGTTGACGTTGGCGTAGTACTTGCGCCAGTAGTCTTCGACCTTGGAGTAGTAGAGGCTAGTGCTCAGGTTTTCGGTGAATGCGTAGGTACCACCGACAACGTTGGCTTCCTTCAGGTGAAGGCTGTCGCGGTTGGTTTCTTCCTGAGCGGTCAGGCTGGTGAAGTGACCGGCGTGCAGGGTCAGGTCCTTGATCTCGTTGCTGGTGATCAGGGTGCCTTGGGCGATTTCTGGCAGCAGGCGGCTGTCGTCGGTTGCGAAGACTGGCAGGGCGGTGAATTGGTCGCCCACTTTCAGTACTGTGTCGGAGACGCGGAACTTAACAGCGCCGCCACCTTTGGAATAGTCATCCTGAGAGCGACCGTCTTCGCCTTGCGGGAACAGACCGGTGCCGGCACGCCCCTTACCGCTGTCGAGTTTCAGGCCCAGCATACCGATTGCATCGACGCCAACACCGACGGTGCCTTGAGTGAAACCGGATTCGTACGTGCCGACGAAGCCCAGGCCGGTTTCTTCAACTCGGCTCTTTGCGCCGTTGGGCACGTTGCGGAAGTCACGGCTGAAATACAGCATACGGGTCTTGACGTTCAGCTGGCTGTCTTCAATGAAACCCTTGGATTCGTCCTGCGAAGAGGCCACTGCCAACTGCGAGGTCCCTGCCGCAACGGCCAGGGCGATCATGCTCCACTTCATCACGCGCATCGTGATTTGCTCCTTTGGTTTTTAGGAAGTACCGCTTCACCCTGCTCTTTTAGTTATAGGGCGAGCTCTTTCTTGTTATGTCGGCGAAAATGTATATCACGCTGACTATTCTTGGCGACACTGAAAAAACAACCTTTAGGGAACTTTTTCAACATGTCGCGTTTGGCTATTTCCATGTCGCAAATTACGCCCAGTTTCGGGGCGTATAACGCCAGCGCTGTAACAATTCTGTAAACACACCTGGCTGGTGGAACAACCTGGGTATCCCTGCCGCTTTTTTATTGTCTCGTGCACCGAGGTGCCTCGTGACTTGGTCGGATGGGGATGCAACAAGCGTGCACAAAATCACGATTTGTTCATGAATTTTTCACAGTCCCTCTGGCAGGGATGGCAAAGGTCCATAAATACGGGGCGAAAAGCGTCTGATGGTGTGCCAAATCGCGGCCACGCTCGTGGGCAAAAAGCTACCTTAAAAGTCAACGTGTTACCGAAAACTGTTAATCCGCGCACAAAGCAGTGGGGTGTGTTGCGCTGTCGGCTCCTTTTTGGTGCGAAAAGTAGCGCTGTGTTACCGGGTTGTGCGTACAAGTGTGCTGCTCGCCGAAAAAGGCAGCCCTTGCGGTGGCATTTCATGCTGGCGCTGTTGAAGCAAGGTATCCTTCGCTCATCTCGCCCGCGCTCTGGCCGGGCCGTTTCGTCTTGAGGAGATATGCCGTGTTCGTTCTGGATTCGCGTTTGCAGCAGGATTCCCTGGTGTTGGGAGATTTTCCATTGAGTCGCTTGTTGCTGAGCAAGGATGCCAACTACCCCTGGTTCATCCTGGTGCCGCGGCGCGCCGATATCAGCGAACTGTTTCAGTTGAACGAAGCCGACCAGCAGCAGCTCTGGAAGGAAACCACTTACCTGGCCGAAACACTCAAGGACAGCTTCGCTGCCGACAAACTCAACGTCGCGACTTTGGGCAACGTGGTGAGCCAACTGCACATGCACGTGATCGTGCGCCGACGCGACGACGCGGCCTGGCCCGCGCCGGTGTGGGGGCGGGTGCCTGCTACCGAGTACACCGCCGACCAGATCGACTCGATCCGTCAGCGTTTGCGGATGGTGTTGAACGATGACTTCCGGGAGGTTTAAGGCTATGTCGTTGGAATCCCGAGTCATCGAGCTGGAAGGCCGTCAGGCGTTTCAGGACGACACCATTCAGGCGCTGAATGATGTGCTGGTCGAGCAGGGGCGGGTGATCGAGCGCCTGCAGCTGCAGATGGCCGAATTGATCAAGCGTTACGAGGAAGTGGTGGGGCAGTACGGTGGCGAGGGGGAGCAGGCGCCGCCGCCTCATTATTAAGGAGGGTGACCCTGGCGCGGAGGGATCCGCTGCGCCAGGGTCTGTCGGTCAGCGGCGGGAAACCGCGACCACGTCTTCAGCCTGCAGACCTTTGTCGCGGTGCATCACCGAAAACTCAACGCGCTGGCCTTCGACCAGAACGCGGTGGCCCTCGCCACGGATCGCGCGGAAATGCACGAAAATGTCGTCGCCCGAATCGCGGGAGATAAAGCCGAAGCCCTTGGAGGTGTTGAACCACTTCACCGTGCCGGTATCACGTTTGCCCGCATCTTGTGAGGTGCCTTGGTTGGCGCGTGGCTTCTTGAAGCTGCGGGCGAAGCCTGTGCCAAGGTGCAAGGCTACGGCCAGGGTGGCGCAGAGCAGGGCTGGCAGGTCGCCCAGTTCCGGGCGTGCCAGCAGGGTGATGGTCTGCAGGATCACCGCCAGCACCAACAAGGCGCACGCCAGCGATTGCAGTTGCTGGCGGGCGCCTTTGTAGTAGAGCGGCAGTGCAGGTGCCAACAGCAGGTTGAGCAGGCCGAGCAATGCCAGGTAGACGGCTTCAGGTTGCTCCAGGAACGGGGTTGCATCGGTTTTCAGGCTGGGTATGAGCGACAGCAGCAAAGCTGCTACGCCCGTCACCAGATGGACGATCTTGAACATTTGAGTGGGCTCACATTGATAAGGCCGATCACAGGAAGAGCTGGACGTGCGGTGCGCAGATACAAGGCGCGATCACGCAACTGGCCAGCCTATGCACCCGGCAATGACTGTCCGCACGGGTGGCACGGTGCCTATTTAACAGCAAAGGCAGGGGGTTCTCAAACCGTGAGGCGACGGCTTGTCCTGTGTCACGGGCAGGAGCGGGAGGGTCTGATACAGTTTGGGGTGCCCGCTTGATGACCAAGCCTTATGGAAAGGGGAGCTTCATGGCAATCGATATCGGTATCAATGAAGAAGATCGCAAGTCCATCGTCGATGGGCTTTCCCGCCTGTTGTCGGATACTTACGTGCTGTATCTGAAAACCCATAACTTTCACTGGAACGTCACCGGCCCTGCGTTCCGCACCCTGCACCTGATGTTCGAAGAGCAGTACAACGAGCTGGCCCTGGCGGTCGACTCGATCGCCGAGCGCATTCGGGCGTTGGGCTTCCCGGCGCCAGGTTCCTATGCCTTCTATGCGCGTCACTCGTCAATCAAGGAAGAAGAGGGCGTACCGCCTGCCGAAGAGATGATCCGTCAGCTTGTTCAGGGGCAGGAGGCGGTGGTGCGCACAGCGCGTAGCATCTTCCCGGTCGTCGACAAGGTCAGCGATGAGCCGACCGCCGACCTGCTGACCCAGCGCATGCAGATCCATGAAAAAACCGCCTGGATGCTGCGGGTATTGCTCGAGGAAAAGTGATCGTTCGTTTGTAGGCTCCATCGACCCGACCCTGTCCAGGGTCGGGTCTTTCGTTTCGCCCGGAAGGTTTTGCCACTGCTTTGAAGGCCCTGACAGCGCTTTATTGATCTGCCCGGTCGTGCATGGGCGCGAGGGGATTTTTCCAGACAATGGAGTGGTGTGGTGGAAGTGATGCAACAAGGCAGGCGAGGCGCTTGCCAGCGAAAATGGCCGGGCAAGCAGTGCATTGACCCTTTTCGGGCAGATTTCGACATGATGCAGGTTCGGCCGGTCTCCCGGTCGGTCCGGCTCAATGGCTTTGCCACCTGCCTGCGGCTTGAGGTGGTCTACTGGCGTATTCTCGAACGCATCGCCCAGGCCAACCAATGCACGGTAAGCGCCGTGCTGTCCTACGTGGATCGGGAGGTCCACTTGCGTCACGGTGGGGTTCGCAACTTCAGTGGGCTGATTCGGGTGATCTGCGTGGCCTGGCTGCTCGATCCGCCCTGAGTACGCTGATCGCCGGGCGGGCTGCGCAGCTCTCCTTAACCATATATAATCCCGCTTTTTACTGCCCCGGCAGCGTTGTGGTTGACGAGAGACACCCCCATGCCCCTTTATGACTATCAATGTGCGTCCTGCGATCACCGGATGGAGGTGTTGCAGAAGATCAGCGCCGCACCACTGACCGACTGCCCGGCGTGCCAGGCTCCAGCCCTGAAAAAGCTGCTGTCGGTACCCGGCTTCCGCCTGAGCGGCAACGGCTGGTACGAGACCGATTTCAAGACCGGGGCGAAGAAGAACCTGGCAGGCGGCGACAAGGCCGACTGAGTTGAATTGCAGTGACTGGGTCTTGCAGTATTAGCCCCTTGGGCGGCCAAGACCTCCACCGAATACACGAATCACGAGAAGCGAAACCACCATCATGATGCGCAGCCATTATTGCGGCCAACTGAACGAGAGCCTGGACGGCCAGGAAGTCACCCTTTGCGGCTGGGTCCATCGTCGCCGCGACCACGGCGGGGTGATCTTCCTCGATATCCGTGACCGCGAAGGCATGGCCCAGGTCGTCTTCGACCCGGATCGCGCCGAGACTTTCGCCGCTGCCGACCGCGTGCGTAGCGAGTATGTCGTACAGATCACCGGCAAGGTGCGTCTGCGCCCGGCTGGCGCGGTCAACCCGAACATGGCGTCCGGCGGTATCGAAGTGCTGGGCTATGAGCTCAAGGTGCTCAACGAGGCGGAAACCCCACCCTTCCCGCTGAACGAATATTCCGATGTAGGCGAGGAAACCCGCCTGCGCTACCGCTTCATCGACCTGCGTCGCCCGGAAATGGCCGACAAGCTGCGTCTGCGCTCGCGCATCACCAGCAGCATCCGTCGCTACCTGGACGAGAACGGTTTCCTCGACGTCGAGACGCCGATCCTGACCCGCGCCACACCGGAAGGCGCGCGCGACTACTTGGTCCCGAGCCGTACCCACGCTGGCAGCTTCTTCGCCCTGCCGCAGTCGCCGCAGCTGTTCAAGCAGTTGCTGATGGTCGCCGGCTTCGATCGCTACTACCAGATCGCCAAGTGCTTCCGTGACGAGGACCTGCGTGCCGACCGTCAGCCGGAATTCACCCAGATCGACATCGAGACCAGCTTCCTCGACGAAGCCGAGATCATGGGCCTGACCGAAGGCATGATCCGCAAGCTGTTCAAGGAAGTCCTGGATCTTGAGTTCGGCGAATTCCCGCACATGACCTACGAAGAGGCCATGCGTCGCTACGGTTCCGACAAGCCTGACCTGCGTATTCCGCTGGAACTGGTCGATGTTGCCGACCAGCTCAAGGACGTGGACTTCAAGGTCTTTGCAGGCCCGGCCAACGATCCGAAGTGCCGCGTCACCGCTCTGCGTCTGCCGGGCGGGGCCAGCATGCCGCGCAGCCGCATCGACGAATACACCAAGTTCGTCGGCATCTACGGCGCCAAGGGCCTGGCCTACATCAAGGTCAACGAGCGCGCCAAGGGCGTCGAGGGCCTGCAGTCGCCGATCGTCAAGAACATCCCAGAGGCCAACCTGAACGTGATCCTTGATCGCGTGGGCGCCGTCGACGGTGACATCGTGTTCTTCGGCGCCGACAAGGCCAAGATCGTCAGCGAAGCCTTGGGCGCGCTGCGTATCCGCCTGGGCCACGACTTCGAGCTGCTGACCTGCGAGTGGGCACCGATGTGGGTCGTCGACTTCCCGATGTTCGAAGAAAACGACGATGGTAGCTTCAGCGCGTTGCACCACCCGTTCACCGCGCCCAAGTGCTCGCCTGAAGAGCTCGAGGCCAACCCGGGCGCTGCGCTGTCGCGTGCTTATGACATGGTGCTCAACGGCACTGAGCTCGGTGGCGGCTCGATCCGTATCCACCGTAAGGAAATGCAACAGGCGGTCTTCCGTCTGCTGGGCATCGCTGCCGAAGAGCAGCAGGAGAAGTTCGGCTTCCTGCTCGACGCCCTGAAGTTCGGTGCGCCACCTCATGGTGGCCTGGCCTTCGGCCTGGACCGCCTGGTCATGCTGATGACCGGCGCCCAGTCGATCCGTGAAGTGATCGCGTTCCCGAAAACCCAGAGCGCCGCGTGCGTCATGACCCAGGCTCCAGGTCTGGTGGATGCCAAGGCCCTGCGCGAGCTGCACATCCGTCTGCGTGAGCAGACCAAGGTCGAGTAATCGACCCAGGGCGCTTCCCTGGCGGAAGCGCCCACGCGCTTTGGCGCAGTTTTCTCGCGTTCCGCCCTTCGGGGCGGAACCTGTTTCTGTTTCAAGGATTCGGAGTCGTTATGGCTGGTCATTCCAAGTGGGCAAACATCAAGCACCGCAAAGAGCGCCAGGATGCCAAGAGAGGCAAGATCTTCACCAAGTGGATCCGCGAACTGACTGTCGCTGCCAAGCAGGGTGGGCCTGACCCGGCTTCCAACCCGCGTTTGCGCCTGGCCCTGGACAAGGCCCTGGGTGCCAACATGAGCCGCGACATTATCGACCGCGCCGTGGCGCGTGGTGCGGGCACCAACGAAAGCGACAACGTCGAAGAGCTGAGCTACGAAGGCTACGGTCCTGGTGGCGTGGCGATCATGGTCGAGGCCATGACCGATAACCGCAACCGCACCGCAGCGGCTGTGCGTCATGCATTCACCAAGTGTGGCGGCAACCTCGGTACCGACGGCTCCGTCGCCTATCTGTTCGAGCGCAAGGGGCAGATCAGCTTTGCTCCGGGCCTGGACGAAGACACCCTCATGGAAGCCGCCATGGAAGCGGATGCCGACGATGTGGTCGCCAATGACGACGGCTCCTTCGATGTATTCACTTCGTTCAACAGCTTCTATGCCGTACGTAACGCCTTGGAAGAGGCCGGCTTCAAGGCCGCCGACGCCGAGATCGTGATGCAGCCGACCACCAGCGCCGAGCTGGATCAGGAGGGAGCGGAGAAAGTGCTCAAGCTGATCGACATGCTCGAAGATCTGGACGATGTGCAAAACGTCTACTCCAACGCCGAAATTTCCGACGAGATCATGGAGAAGCTCGGCTAAGGTGTTCGGGCGCCCCCTACCAGCTCTGTAAGCTTGTCAGCGCCTGTACGGGCTTTGTAGGTAAACCCGCTCTCACAGGCATGGCGCCGCAATCGAAACCGGTGCCATGTCTGTGGGGCGGGTTTGCCCGCGAAAGGGCCGATGCAGTTCGCAAACATGCCTCCTTTCAATGACAGGCCCTATGACTCTGATTCTTGGTATCGACCCCGGTTCGCGCATCACAGGTTTCGGTGTGGTGCGTCAGACGGCTCGCGGCTGCGAGTACGTGGCGTCTGGTTGTATTCGCACAGGCAGTGGCGAATTGCACGAGCGGCTGCAGGTCGTGTTCCGTGGGGTGAGTGAGATCATTCGCCAGCACGGGCCGGTGACCATGGGCATCGAGCGGGTATTCATGGCGCGCAACGCCGATTCGGCTCTCAAGCTTGGGCAGGCTCGGGGCGCGGCGATCGTCGCGGCCGCCGAGGCGGGTCTTGAGATTGCCGAATACAGTGCCAGCCAGGTCAAGCAGGCCGTGGCCGGCACCGGTGGCGCCAACAAGGAACAGGTGATGTTGATGGTCATGCACCTGTTGAAGTTGACGCAAAAGCCCCAGGTGGATGCCTCCGACGCCCTGGCCATCGCGCTGTGCCATGCTCACACTCGGTCCAGCCTCATCCCGCATGGATTGGCCACAGCCCGGCGACGCGGTGGACGCTTGCGTCTGTAGCCGCTTCATGCGCTGATACATATTTTGTGTGGGGGGAACAGTCTCCCACT
The DNA here is from genome assembly GCF_033173945.1 of Pseudomonas sp. HTZ2. Classification (NCBI taxonomy): domain Bacteria; kingdom Pseudomonadati; phylum Pseudomonadota; class Gammaproteobacteria; order Pseudomonadales; family Pseudomonadaceae; genus Pseudomonas; species Pseudomonas sp. HTZ2. Next base: position 1,022,001 of record NZ_CP137332.1, read on the forward strand.
GCATTTGCTGATAGGGTGGACCGGTTTCTGGCCGGCACCCGAAGGAAAGGATCGGAACGTGATTGGACGTTTGCGCGGCACTCTGGCGGAAAAACAGCCGCCGCACCTGATAGTCGATGTCAATGGCCTGGGCTATGAGCTGGAGGTGCCAATGACTACCTTGTACCGGTTGCCGAAAATCGGTGAGCCGGTCACGTTGCACACCCATCTGGTGGTGCGTGAGGATGCCCATCTGCTCTACGGCTTTGCCGAAAAGCGCGAGCGTGAACTGTTTCGCGAGCTCATCCGCCTCAATGGCGTCGGGCCGAAGCTCGCCCTGGCGCTGATGTCGGGCCTTGAAGTCGATGAGTTGGTGCGCTGTGTGCAGGCTCAGGACGCCTCGGCGCTGGTGCGTGTGCCCGGGGTGGGCAAGAAGACCGCCGAACGCCTGCTGGTGGAGCTCAAGGATCGCTTCAAAGCGTGGGAAACCTCTCCTGCAATGTTCACCCTTGTCTCTGATGGCCCAATGCCCGTCAGCACTGCCTCCAATGCGGAGGCCGATGCGGTCAGCGCCCTGATTTCCCTGGGCTACAAGCCCCAGGAAGCCAGCAAGGCAGTCGCGGCCATCGAGGGCAAGAGCGGTCTGAGCAGCGAGGAGCTGATTCGCCGTAGCCTTAAAGGAATGATCGCCAAGTGATCGAAACCGACCGACTGATCGCCGCCAATGGCCGCGATCGAGAAGAAATCCAGGATCGCGCTATCCGCCCTCTGAGCCTGGATGAGTACATCGGCCAGCCGGTGGTGCGCGAGCAGATGGCGTTGTTCATCCAGGCGGCGCGCGGTCGCAACGAATCCCTCGACCACACTTTGATTTTCGGCCCGCCGGGCCTGGGCAAGACCACCCTTGCCAACATCATCGCCCAGGAAATGGGCGTGTCGGTCAAGAGTACATCGGGGCCCATCCTCGAGCGTCCAGGTGACCTGGCCGCGATGTTGACCAACCTGGAGCCCCATGACGTGCTGTTCATCGACGAGATCCATCGGCTGTCGCCGGTCGTCGAGGAGGTGCTCTATCCAGCGATGGAGGACTTTCAGCTGGACATCATGATCGGCGAGGGCCCGGCGGCGCGTTCGATCAAGCTCGATCTGCCACCGTTCACTCTGGTCGGCGCTACAACCCGTGCTGGCATGCTGACCAACCCGCTGCGCGACCGCTTCGGCATCGTCCAGCGCCTTGAGTTCTACAGCAACAAGGATCTGGCGACCATCGTCAGCCGCTCGGCCAACATCCTCGGGTTGTCCATCGAGGACCAGGGGGCCTACGAGATCGCCCGTCGTGCCCGCGGCACGCCGCGTATCGCCAACCGCTTGCTGCGACGCGTGCGCGATTATGCCGAGGTTCGTGGCAAAGGACAGATCACCAAGGCCGTGGCGGACATGGCACTGAACCTGCTGGATGTCGACGAGCGTGGCTTCGACCATTCCGATCGCCGTTTGCTGTTGACCATGATCGAGAAGTTCGACGGTGGTCCAGTGGGGGTCGACAACCTGGCCGCGGCGATCAGCGAGGAGCGTCACACCATCGAGGACGTGCTCGAGCCGTACCTGATCCAGCAGGGTTACATCATGCGCACGCCGCGCGGGCGGGTGGTCACTCGGCATGCCTACTTGCATTTTGGGCTGAACATTCCAGGGCGCTTCGCCGAAGGCGGAGAGTTCTCCGATCCCGATGAATGACAGATCGAATCATGGTTTTCGTGGTCCTACCGCTGGCACGCGCTTGGCGCACTGGCAATAAGACATTATCCATGCAAAAACAGTTGCCGGGGCGGATTGGCAAGCTGAGGAGTAAGCACTAGAGTATGCGCGCGCAAAATGGCCTGGAACCGTTCGCTCACCGCTGTCGCGTCTATTACGAGGACACCGACGCCGGTGGCGTGGTGTATTACGTCAACTATTTGAAATTCATGGAGCGGGCGCGTACCGAGCGGCTGCGGCACCTGGGGTTTTCCCAGTCCGAGCTTGCCGGCCAGAACCTGTTGTTCGTAGTTCACTCCAGCGAAGCGCGTTACCACGCGCCGGCGCGGTTGGACGACGAATTGCGGGTGACCGCGCAAGTGCTTGAATTGAACCGCGCCAGCCTGCGCTTCGTGCAGCAGGTCTGGCGGGAAAAGGATGAAACACTGCTCTGCGAAGGGCAGTTCCTGGTGGCCGCCGTGCGCGCCGACACTTTCAAACCCCGGGCCATTCCCCCAGAACTGCGCGACGCCTTCCTGGCGGACGGCACGGGTACTCAATCGAATGCAGGAGAATAAGCGTGGAAGCTAACGTCGTCGACCATACCTCCATGTGGAGTCTGGTCAGCAATGCCAGTGTAGTGGTACAGCTGGTCATGCTGACCCTGGTGGCCGCTTCGGTCACTTCATGGATCATGATCTTCCAGCGCAGCACCATGCTGCGCGCCGGTCGTCGTGCGCTCGATGCCTTCGAGGAGCGCTTCTGGTCGGGTATCGACCTGTCCAAGCTGTATCGTCAGGCAGGCAGCAATCCGGACCCGGACTCGGGCGTGGAGCAGGTGTTCCGTGCCGGCTTCAAAGAGTTCTCGCGCCTGCGCCAGCAGCCGGGTGTCGACCCGGATGCGGTCATGGAGGGCGTCGGGCGTGCCATGCGCGTGGCCATCTCCCGTGAGGAAGAAAAGCTCGAGCAGAGCTTGCCGTTCCTTGCCACTGTCGGCTCCACCAGCCCGTACATCGGCCTGTTCGGAACCGTCTGGGGCATCATGAACTCCTTCCGCGGTTTGGCTTCGGCTCAGCAGGCGACCCTGGCCACAGTGGCTCCGGGCATCGCCGAGGCACTGATCGCCACTGCGATCGGTCTGTTCGCCGCGATCCCGGCGGTCATTGCCTACAACCGTTTCTCCGCCCGCAGCGAAGTGCTGATCGGTCGTTACTACACGTTCGCCGACGAGTTCCAGGCAATCCTGCACCGCAAAGTGCACACCAGCGAAGAGTAATCAGGTAGAAGCCCATGGCCCGAGTTCGCCACAAACGCAAGCCGGTCGCCGAGATGAACGTGGTGCCCTACATCGACGTGATGCTGGTGCTGCTGGTCATCTTCATGGTGACTGCCCCCATGCTCAACCAAGGCGTGAAGGTCGACCTGCCCAAGGTTTCCAGCGAAGCCTTGCCCCAGGACAACAACGTTCAGATCCTGACCATCTCGATCAAGGCCGACAAAACCTACTACTGGAACCTCGGCAGCGAAGTCGATACCGACAAGCAGATGGACAAGGCCATGACCTTGCCCGAAATGACCAGCGCGGTGACCAAGATAATCGCCGCCGGTCGCGACCAGGGCAAGCAGACCCAGGTCTTCATTCGTGGCGACAAGGCCGTCGACTACGGCGCGGTCATGGGTGCCATGGGCGGGTTGCAGAAGGCCGGTGTCGGTAACGTTGGCCTGATTACCGAGGCGCCCTGATGCAACAGCGAGAGCCATCCGCCTCGGAAAGCTACTTCTGGCCCACTGTCTGGGCCATTGGTCTGCACGTTCTGGTGTTCGCGATGCTGTTCGTCAGCTTCGCCATGACGCCTGAGCTGCCGCCGTCCAAGCCGATCGTCCAGGCTACGCTCTATCAGCTCAAATCCAAGAGTCAGGCGACCACCCAGACCAATCAGAAGATTGCCGGGGAAGCGAAGAAAACCGCTTCGCGCCAGACTGAGGTCGAGCAACTGGAGCAGAAGAAGGTCGAGCAGGAAGCTGTGAAGGCCGCGGAACAAAAGAAAGCTGACGCCGCTCAAAAGGCCGAAGAGGCCCGTGAAGCCGCCGAGGCGAAGAAGGCCGAGGAGGCTGCCAAAGCCGCTGAAGCCAAGAAGGCTGCCGAGGCCAAGAAAGCCGAGGAGGCGAAGAAGGCCGCTGAGAAGCAGCAGGCTGATATCGCCAAGAAGAAGGCCGAGGAAGAGGCCAAGAAGAAAGCCGAGGAAGAAGCCAAGAAACAGGCTGCCGAGGAGGCTAAAAAGAAAGCCGCCGAAGAGGCCAAGAAGAAAGCAGCCGAGGACGCCAAGAAGAAAGCGGCGGCCGAGGAAGCGAAGAAGAAGGCAGCCGAAGACGCCAAGAAGAAGGCGGCTGCGGATGCCCAGAAGAAAAAGGCGCAGGAAGCGGCCCGCAAGGCGGCAGAAGACAAGAAAGCTCAGGCCCTGGCCGAGCTGCTGTCCGATACCACCGAGCGGCAGCAGGCCCTGGCCGATGAGCGTGGCGATGAAGTGGCCGGCGATTTCGACGACCTGATTCGCTTGCGAGCAGCCGAAGGGTGGGCGCGTCCGCCGTCCGCACGCAGGGGCATGACGGTAGTCCTGCAGATCAACATGCTGCCCGATGGCACCATCACCAACGTCAGCGTGGCGCGCTCCAGTGGCGACGGTCCGTTCGACAGCTCGGCGGTGGCAGCGGTGAAGAACATTGGTCGTCTGACCGAGATGCAGGGCTTGAAGCCGAACGAGTTCAATCCGTACCGTTCATTCAAGATGACATTTACACCTGAGGATCTAGCGTTGTGATTAAACGTCTGAAAGGACTGCTGGTCATGCTCTGCTGCGTGGCAGGTATGGCCGTGGCAGAGGAAAAGAACATCCTGGTCACCAGCGGCAGCGATCGGGCGACTCCGATCGCGGTAGTGCCGTTCGGTTTGCAGGGTGGCAGCGTGTTGCCCGAGGACATGGCCGAGATCATTGGCAATGACCTGCGCAACTCCGGCTACTACTCGCCCATTCCACGGCAGAACATGATCAGCCAGCCGACCCAGGCCAGCGAAGTCATCTTCCGTGACTGGAAAGCCCTGGGGGCCCAATACGTGATGGTTGGCAGCATCGTGCCGTCCGGCGGTCGCCTGCAGGTGCAGTACGCCCTGTTCAACGTCGCCACCGAACAGCAGGTGCTGACCGGCAGCGTTGCTGGTGGCGTCGACCAGCTGCGCGACATGTCGCACTACATCGCCGACCAGTCGTTCGAGAAGCTCACCGGCATCAAGGGTGCATTCTCCACCCGCATGTTGTACGTGACTGCCGAGCGCTTCTCCGCCAACAACACCCGTTACACCTTGCAGCGTTCGGACTATGACGGTGCCCGCGCCGTTACTTTGCTGCAATCGCGTGAGCCGATCCTGTCGCCGCGTTTCGCACCGGACGGCAAGCGTATTGCCTATGTCTCGTTCGAACAGAAGCGTCCGCGCATCTTCGTTCAGCACATCGATACCGGGCGTCGTGAGCAGATCACCAACTTCGAAGGCCTCAACGGCGCTCCGGCCTGGTCGCCAGATGGTTCGCGCCTTGCCTTCGTGTTGTCCAAGGACGGCAACCCGGACATCTACGTGATGAACATGGGCTCGCGCCAGATCAGCCGTGTAACTGCAGGCCCAGGCATCAACACCGAGCCGTTCTGGGGCAAGGATGGCAATACCCTGTACTTCACGTCCGACCGTGGCGGCAAGCCGCAGGTCTACAAGACATCGGTCAGTGGCGGTGGCGCCGAGCGTGTCACGTTCGTGGGTAACTACAATGCCAACCCGAAACTGTCGGCGGACGAAAAGACCCTGGTGATGATCCATCGCCAACAGGGCTTCACCAACTTCAAAGTGGCTGCCCAGGACTTGCAGCGCGGAAGTGTAAAGATTCTGTCGGACACCAGTCTTGATGAGTCTCCCACTGTTGCGCCAAACGGCACCATGCTAATCTACGCCACCCGCCAGCAGGGCCGGGGAGTCTTGATGCTCGTCTCTCTCAATGGACGCGTGAGGCTCCCGCTTCCTACCGCTCAAGGCGAAGTCAGAGAACCGTCCTGGTCCCCTTACCTGAACTGATGCGGCGTAATACTTTTGCTTAACACACTGGGGTTTCATTAGGAGTTTCACGATGGAAATGCTGAAGTTTGGTAAATTCGCTGCGCTGGCTCTGGCCATGGCCGTGGCTGTAGGTTGCTCCTCCAAGGGCGGTGACAACGCTGGCGAAGGCGCCGCTGTTGATCCTAACGCTGGCTATGGTGCCAACACTGGCGCTGTTGACGGCAGCCTGAGCGAAGAAGCCGCCCTGCGCGCAATCACCACCTTCTACTTCGAATACGACAGCTCGGACCTGAAGCCAGAAGCCATGCGCGCTCTGGACGTTCACGCCAAGGACCTGAAAGCCAACGGCAACCGTGTTGTTCTGGAAGGCCACACCGACGAGCGCGGTACTCGCGAGTACAACATGGCTCTGGGCGAGCGTCGTGCCAAGGCCGTTCAACGCTACCTGGTTCTGCAGGGCGTTTCCCCTGCTCAGCTGGAACTGGTTTCCTACGGCGAAGAGCGTCCAGTTGCCACCGGCAACGACGAGCAGTCCTGGGCTCAGAACCGTCGCGTAGAACTGCGTAAGTAAGTTCTTATGCGTATGTGCCGTCGTGCTGTAACCGTCCTCGCGCTCAGCCTGCCGCTCGCGGCTTGGGCTGAGGTTCCTGTAGTAGATGACAACGCAAGTGGCTATCCGCCTGCGGGTTATGGCACGAGCGGCGCCTATGCCGGGGCAGGGGCTTCGGCCCCTGCTTCTGCACAGGGCCAGCTGTTCATGCAGCTGCAACAGATGCAGGATCAGATTTCCCGCCAGCAAGGCATCATCGAAGAGCTGCAGAACGATGTCGCCCGCATGAAGCAGGAGAACCTGGAGCGTTACCAGGATCTGGACCGCCGCATCAACAGCGGTGTCGCACCTGCCGCGACTCCCGAGAATTCTTCCACCGGTGGCGCCTCCAATGCCGCCACCGGTGCCGCTGCTGGCGCCGCGGCCCAACAACCGGCCGCCAGCAGCGAACCAGGTGATCCGGCTAAAGAGAAGCTCTATTACGATGCAGCTTTCGACCTGATCAAGCAGAAGGATTTCGACAAGGCCAGCCAGGCCTTCGGCGCCTTCTTGCGCAAGTACCCAAATAGCCAGTACGCCGGCAATGCCCAATATTGGCTGGGTGAGGTGAACCTGGCCAAGGGCGACCTGCAAGGTGCCAGCCAGGCTTTCGCCAAAGTCGGCCAGCTGTACCCCAAACACAGCAAAGTGCCTGACTCGCTGTACAAGCTGGCAGATGTCGAGCGCCGTATGGGGCACACCGACAAGGTCAAGGGCATCCTTCAGCAGGTCATCACCCAGTATCCCGGCACATCTGCCGCACAACTGGCTCAGCGTGACCTGCAAAAGCTCTGAATATCGCCATTCGAAAGAAACCCGCGCTTGTCGCGGGTTTTTTCGTTAGAATCTTGGCCCTTTTTTCGTAAACACGCTGGTGCGGATAACGCTATGTCGAGTCCGCGACAGTGCCTGACGGAGGCGGACAGCCTGTTTAGCTGTCACGCCCGTGGCGATCATGCAAGACACATTACGCATCACCGAAGTCTTTTACTCCTTGCAGGGTGAAACACGGACGGCTGGGCTGCCCACCGTATTCGTGCGCCTTACAGGCTGCCCCCTGCGCTGTCAGTATTGCGACAGTGCCTACGCGTTCAGCGGCGGCACCGTACGTACCCTCGACGACATTCTCGAGCAAGTGGCGGGATTCCGGCCGCGCTATGTCTGCGTGACCGGTGGCGAGCCCTTGGCCCAGCCCAATGCGTTGCCCTTGCTCCAGCGCCTCTGCGACGCCGGCTACGAAGTCTCTTTGGAAACCAGTGGTGCCCTGGACATCGCCCAGGTCGATCGACGGGTCAGCCGCGTGGTCGATTTGAAGACCCCGGGCTCGGAGGAGTCGCACCGCAACCTCTACGAGAATATCGAGCACCTGACCCGTAACGATCAGGTCAAGTTCGTCATTTGCTCGCGCGAGGACTATGACTGGGCGGTCTCCAAGCTGATTCAGTACAACCTGGCGCAGCGTGCGGGTGAAGTACTGTTTTCACCCAGCCACCACCAGGTGAGTGCCACCGACCTGGCGGACTGGATCGTCGCCGACAACCTGCCCGTACGCTTCCAGTTGCAGTTGCACAAACTGCTGTGGAACGACGAACCGGGACGCTGACACGAGGAGTATCAATATGACTGATAAACGCGCGGTAATTCTGCTTTCCGGTGGTCTGGACTCGGCCACCGTGGTCGCCATGGCCAAGGCTGAAGGCTATAGCTGCTACACCATGAGTTTCGACTACGGTCAGCGTCACCGTGCCGAGCTCAACGCTGCAGCGCGTGTTGCCCGAGACCTGGGCGTGGTCGAGCACAAGGTAATCGGTCTGAACCTCAACGGCATTGGTGGCTCAGCCTTGACCGACACCAGTATCGATGTGCCAGAGACACCTGGCGAAGGTATCCCGGTCACGTATGTGCCTGCGCGTAATACCGTATTCCTGTCCCTGGCACTGGGATGGGCCGAGGTGCTGGGCGCCCGTGACATCTTCATTGGTGTCAACGCCGTGGATTACTCGGGGTATCCGGACTGCCGTCCAGAGTTCGTGGAGGCCTTCGAACGCATGGCCAACCTTGCCACCAAGGCCGGTGTGGAAGGGCAGGGCTTCCGTATCCAGGCGCCTTTGCAGAATCTGAGCAAGGCCCAGATCGTCCAGGCTGGTATTGCCCGTGGCGTGGATTACAGCTTGACCGTCTCGTGCTACCAAGCGGACGACGAGGGGCGTGCCTGCGGCAAGTGCGACAGTTGCCGTTTGCGGGCCGATGGCTTCGCGGCAGCCGGTGTGGCGGATCCTACCCGCTATTTTTGAAAAAATTGCCGATGAGGTGTTGATTTCCCGTTAGAAATCAGTATTATACGCGCCATCCAACGGGTCGTTAGCTCAGTTGGTAGAGCAGTTGGCTTTTAACCAATTGGTCGTAGGTTCGAATCCTACACGACCCACCATATTCACAGCGGTAATGCAGGTACTAGGAAGGGAAGGCTACTCACAGCCAATCTAGTCTTGCTGCCCCTGGAGCGACCCTTAGGCTCGCTTCGATGTGATTTCAGTATGAAATAGCCCGCGACCATCTAGGTTTGCGGGCTTTTTCGTTCTTGTCGGTCAGTCAGATTCCTGACTGTTCTCCTCTTTGATGCATGACGATCTATCTGAGAGATTCCAAGCGAAACAGCTTGGTGGCTGCCGCAGATGACCGATTTTCGACCACAGTGAATTCTACCGACTTCGGCTTTTTTCAAGCGTAAGCTGCTAGTGGGTAGGTGTTAGCTCCACCTATGCGACCCAGAGAAGTTATGGGTAGCCACAATCATTGCCTGTAGCGCTATTCAAACACCTGGGTCGATAGCAGTCATCAGCCAGACCAGGTTCCCGATCGCCTGAGCGGGGACAGCCACGCTCCGTTCAAAATTTAACGTCGCCCTAGGGCGCGGTTAAAGCGCTACCGCTTGTCGGTTTCCGGATCCTGTCCACGACTTTTCAGGTTCGTCAAATTGACGTCAATATGATGGCAAAATAGTATCGCAGCTCGTTTTCTTTGATGGCACAGGGATGTGGTGATGTCGGTGGGTCAGCGTTTGGCACAGAGAGCCTTTCTGTGTGTGGTGTTCAGCAGCTCTATGGGTATGGCCTGCGCCTCACCAGGCGATCAAGACCTGATTCGCGAACGCCAGAACCGACTGCTCGAGGAACAGCAGCGTCGCCTTGAAGATCTACGCAACCTCCCAGGGCAACCCTCCGTCCCTCCGGTGCCCTCCAGGCCTGAAGACGAACGCTGCTTCACGATTCGTTCTATCGACCTCAAAGGTGCAGACAGTCTGTCGATCACCGAGCGAGACGCGTTGCTCAAGCCTTTCGTTGGACAGTGCCTGGGCGTTAGTCAGCTCAATGCGTTACTCAAAGCCATCACTGACCATTATCTAGATCAAGGCTTAGTCACTAGCCGCGCTTATCTGCCTCAGCAAGACCTCTCTACCGGGCATTTACAGGTGTTCGCGCACGCGCAGCATGAAGAGGTTGTTGAAGTTACCGATCACTTGGCTGGCTTTTCAGAGGACTATCAAAATGAGTGTTGATGATTAGCTATTTTGCGCCAAGCATTTTGTTATATAGCCTTGCAGAAATTAAACCTAATGACAGCCTGCCTCAGGTTGTCTCGCCGCCCTGTGGTGGTTCGATCGAAGTCTCCTATACTCAGATCCAATCGCTCTGACCCCTGCGCCGAGGGCCTCTGGATGAATGTGATCGACTACTTTGATCGCGCCCGAATCATCAACATCCCTTCTCGAAATGATCGCCGCATGGAAACCATGCAAGAGTTCGCCCGTCACGGTTTCAGTATCGATTTTGAAAAAATAGGCTTTTTCGACGCGGTTACACCCAGCGAGGGGGAGGGCTTCCCAAGTGCTGGGGCGAGGGGGTGCTTTCTGAGCCATCTCGGGATATTGGAAGACGCCATCCGATCAAAAGTGAACAACATCCTCATTCTGGAGGACGATATCCAGTTTTCCAGACGCATCGCCCAGTACGGCAAACAAGCGATCGAGTCCCTGCAGGGGATGGAGTGGGACATCGTCTACTTCGGGCATCCGTTCGAGGAGGAAGCCAATGTGCCGGGCTGGCAGGTGGTCGATCGTCCCATCCACCTGTCCCACTTTTATGCAGTGAACGGCCGATGCATCGAACGGTTGAGGGATTTTTTGTTCCAGATCCTGCAACGGCCGCCGGGTCACCCCGACGGCGGGCCTATGCATTACGACGCAGCCCTCAACACGTTGATCCACACGAACAAGGATCTACGGGCGTTCTATTTCACCCGGAACCTTGGCTATCAACGTCCTTCGCGCACCGATCTGCATGAGCTGTCCTTCCTGGATAGAAGTCGGCTCTTGCGTCCGGTGATGAACAATCTGCGCAGGTTCAAGGCAACCCTGCTCAGAAAAACGCGTTAGTCAGCTGGCGAAACGCGCTCGGTTTCATTTGTTCAGGCGTCGGGCATCGAAGGCATCGATGGCCTGGTAGGTGGTATAGGTCGCCTGGGCGGCCACGAGGCCAGCGAGGCCGAAGGTGCGGGTCAGGCCGAACTGCCCGAAGCCCTCTGGCAAAGGAAGCCTGCGCGCAATGGCATCGGCGAGTACTTCGCCGGCAACCGTGGTTGGCGCCATGCCGTGGCCACCGAAGCCGACCGCGTGCCAGATGCCATTGTCATCCTGGCCGATCTGGGCCATCTGGTGGCGCCCATAGCTCATCAGGCCGCCCCAGGAATAGTCGATCTCTACATCCTCGAGCTGAGGGTAGACCGTGACCAGGTCCGTCTTGAGCAGCTTGGCGATGGCCTCGGGCCCGCGATCGAGGATGGAGATGCGCCCGCCCCACAGGATGCGGGTGTCTTGCAGGGGGCGGTAGTAATCGAATGCAAAGCGGGTGTCATAGACAGCCGATTCGCAGGCAATGGCGTCCTTCAGTCGCGCCCCCAGGGGTTGGGTGGCAACCACGTAGGTGGCAATCGGCAGTACCGCGCGTTCGACGGGGCGATAGATGCCTCGTGCGTAGCCGCCACCTGAGAACACCACTTCTTCTGCATGCACTTCACCGCCTTGGGTCCGCACCACATATTTGCCTGAGCGCTTTTCAATGCCGAGCACGGGGGAGTGCTCGAACAGGCGCGCGCCGAGGTCGGTGATGGTGCGTGCCACCCCGCACACATACTTCAGAGGGTGAAAGTGGAATGCGTTGCGCTCCAGCAGCCCACCGTAGTAGCGGTCGGTGTTGAGCATTTCCTTGAGTTCGCCGGCAGAAATGCATTCCCACTCAACACCGTAGGCCTGCTTCATCAATTGGCGCGGTTTTTCCAGGCGGGCCGGATCGTTGAACCAGTTGGCGAGGATCACGCCTTTATCGACCAGGTCGCAATCGATGGCGTATTGGCGGGCGCGCGTGCGGATCAGGTCGACGGCGTTGACTGTCAGCTGGTACAGCCTGCGTGCTTCGGTGGCGCCCAGGGTGGACAGCAGGTCCGCGTTGCCCAGACTGTAGCCGCCGAATACAAACCCCCCGTTGCGCCCTGAGGCGCCATGCCCCACCTGCTGCGACTCCAGCACCACCACGTCAGTGACGCCGCGTTCGGCAAGCCCCAGGGCGGTCGAAAGGCCGGCCAGGCCGCCGCCGAGGATGCACACCCGGGTATCGGTGCGGCCCGAGTGGACGGGGTACGAAGCGCGTGCGACGGAGGCTTCGTAGAAGGATTTGCTGAAATCGGTGCTCATCGGTGGTCCTACGCGGTAGTGGGCATTCGCTCAAGGCAACAAGGCGCCGGGCAGGTGCTCGGCGCCTTGGTGGTTCAGGCCGAGACCTGTTGGCCTAGCGCAACGCCATCCAAGTTGCTCTGGGCTTTTCGTTCGTCTTGTCTGCGTCTGGTTTCGATCACGCTGAAATCCATTTCCCGGTAGCGGACGATGCGCGATCGGGTGATCAACTTGTGGCCGTACCACATCACCGCGAACAGCACCAAGCCGATGTAAGTCGCAGCCGCACCTACCCAGTCGATGCGATCTCCGATAAAGGCCTGGTAGTTCTGACCCAGCATGACGACCATGCACAGGGCGAAGGCAAAGAACGGCCCGAACGGGAAGAACTTCGAAACGTACGGGAGCTTGTCGAGGCTGTTGCCCTGCAGCTTGTAGCCGCGGCGGAAGCGATAGTGGCTGATGGCGATGCCCAGCCAGGCGATGAACCCCAGCATCCCGGAGGTATTCAACAGCCACAGGTAGAGCTTGCCGGGGCTGAACAGGAAGCTCAGCAGGCACAGTCCCGCCACCACTGTGGTGGCGAGCAACGCCCAGACCGGCGTACCCGAGCGGGTGAGCTTGGCGAACAGTGCCGGAGCCTTGCGCTCGACAGCCAGGCTGTAGAGCATGCGCGACGAGGCGTACATCCCTGAGTTGCCGGCCGACAGCACGGAGGTGAGGATGACCGCGTTCATGAGGGCGGCAGCAGCCAGCATGTCGGCTTTCTCGAAGATCAAGGTGAACGGGCTGATGGTGATGTCGGACAGCCCATCCTTAAGTAGGCGTGGGTCCGTGTAGGGGATCAGCAGGCCGATCACGATAATGGTGCAGACATAGAACAGCAGGATGCGCCAGAAGATCTGGCGGACGGCCTTGGGAATGTTGCGCCCAGGGTTTTCGGTTTCCCCGGCTGCGATGCCGACGAACTCGGTCCCCTGGAACGAGAAGCCGACGATCATGGCCACGCCGATCAGTGCAGGCAGGCCGCCGGCGATCGGGCCATCGCCGATCTGCCACAGGTGCGCGCCGCCGTCCTGGCCACCATCGAGGATGCCCAGCAGCATCAGCACACCGATGAAGATGAACGCGATGATGGTGATGACTTTGATCAGGGCGAACCAGAATTCCGTCTCGCCGAAAAAGCGCACGGAGGCGACGTTCAAGGCAAAGAGCAGGCCCAGGAACAGAGCGCTCCAGATTACCCCGGGCGTGTCGGGGAACCAGTAGGACATGATGATCTGCACGGCCACCAAGTCGACCGCAATGGTCACGGCCCAGGAGTACCAGTAGTTCCAGCCCAAGGCAAAACCGAAGCTTTCGTCGACGTAGCGCGAGGCATAGGTCGCGAACGAGCCGCTGACCGGCATGCAGGCGGCAAGCTCGCCCAGGCTGGTCATCAGGAAGTAGACCATCAAGCCGATGATCGCGAAGGAGAGCAGTGCGCCGCCGGGGCCGGATTGCGCAATGGTGGCGCCAGAGGAAACGAAGAGCCCGGTGCCGATGGAGCCGCCAATGGCAATCATGTTCAGGTGGCGGCTGTTCAGGGTTCTCTTCAGGTGACCGGAGGTGTTGCTGGTGGTAGCCGAACTCGCGTTTTTATTGGAATGGGTCATGGGCAACCTTTTGACCTGCGTTCATTTTTTGGATTTGTTTTTGTTTTCTGGTGGCGCCTGCGATCGAGGCTGGCCGAGCAGCAAGGCCCAATGCGCGTTGAGCCGGTCGTCAACCGTGCGGTGTCTCCTGTGCAATCGCGGGTTTTATTGATCGAGATCAGTATCGGTCTGCAAATGACATTGGAACAAACGACCTTTAGTCAAGACATCATTCTGTTTTGGAATGATTGTGTGTTTTTTGACCTGTCATAATGTAGGCCAACGTTTGCGCGACAAACGCGACAAATTTCGTTGTACCTCTCTATTTAGAGGGTTGTATGGTCGTCAAAAAGACAGTTTTTCTCGTCATTTTGTATGACTTGGTAGTCATGCTTTGCAAATTGGCGGAAAAAAACTCATAAACTAGATGGCGCTTACCTACAGACGGCCTCAGAAAAAAAGCCGGTGCCTGGATCGTCCAGGCACCGGCTTTTTGTTTGGGGGAGGGCGTGATTCAGGTCTTGTCCGGTTGCACCTTGGCGCTGGTAACGGTCTGCTGTGCCTTGTCGGTCTTGTCCGTAGGCAAGGCATCGAACTCACGCAGCCCGTTCTTGCTGTAGGGGTCGCCGATCCAGCGGGGTGCCACGACAAATTGTGGGCTTACCAGGCTCTTGGCGGGCTCGTAACGGTCGTAGCTCAGACCTGCCAGGTCGGACAGCGTGTGGATCAGATGGGAGCTGCTGTAAGCCCGGTCGGTCATGGCCTGCAGGTCGCGCGGGTGTGCAGCCTGCCAGCTTGGCGAAGTCCAGAGCAGGAACGGAATGGTGTACATCGGCCGGGTCGGTGCGCCTTCGTTGCGCCCCAGGCGGTCGTGGTTGCCGGAGCTGTAGACGTCCTCGCCATGGTCGGAAAGGTACAGCAAGAAACCGTTGGGGGTGGTGGCCGAATACTGTTTGATCAAGTTCGAGACCACATAGTCGTTGTAGCGCACCGCGTTGTCATAGAAGTTGTAGGTCTGCACCTGGTCAGGCGTCAGGACCCCCGGCACGCCCTGGTTATCCTTGAAGTGGTCGTAGGCATCCGGATAGCGATAGCGGTAGTCCATATGCGTGCCGAGCAGGTGGACGATGATGAACTTCTTCTCGGCTGGGTCCTGCAGCGCTTTCTCGAAGGGGGCGAGCACCACTTCGTCGTATTGGCTGGCGTTCTGGTTGCGCTGATTGTTGAGGTAGACCGGCACATCCGTTTGCTGGGAGAACGTGGTCAGCATGGTGTTGCGCTTGGTCATCGTCTGCTGGTTGGTGATCCAGAAGGTCTTGTAACCGGCCTGTTTCATCAGGTTGATCAGCGACGGGTCGGTGAGGAAGCGGTCCGGGTTCTTCTGGTCGCCGAAGGTCAGGATCTGCTGCATCACCTCGATGGTGTAAGGGCGTGGCGACACCACGTTGCGGAATACGCTGAGGTTCTTGTCGTTGGCGGCCAGAGCGTCGAGTTCCGGCGTGGTATCCCGGCCATAGCCGTACAGATGCATGTGTTCACGGGTGGTGGACTCGCCCAGTACCAGCACCAGGGTGCGCGGCGCGTCGCCGCTGCTGTCCTTGAGGTCTTTGAGCGGCGGCAGGGCTGCGTTCTGCTCCAGCAGCTTCTGCATGTTGTCCAGTTGCTGACGGTACTGCTGGTAGCCGACCACCAGTTGCCATGGCACCGCCGGCTCCATGCGCTGCTGAACCTTTTCCACTGCTTCGGCGAACGTACGTTGCTGAGTCACCAATTGCTTGTAGAAGGGGAACACCAGATTGGCCGCCAACAGCAGGATGACCAATGGGATCCGGCTGCGCAGCGGGAGAGTGACTGGCCGGACACGTTTGAACAGGGCTACCGCGACCAGGGTGTACAGCACCAGGCCCAGGCACAGCCAGAGGCTGAAATACTGGCTGAAGTATTCACCGGCCTCGGCGGTATTGGACTCGAACATTACGAAGATGACGCTTTGGGAAAATTCCTGGCGGTAAATACCGAAGTAGCTCAGGCCCACCAGCGAAGCCGCCCATAGCACCAGACCGATCAGCGCGCTGATGAGGCGAGTGTGGCGGGGCAGCAGCAGGACCGGGGCAAGCCACAGGGTGCTCAGAAACAGCGCATCGCGAAACCCGGAGAAGCCGGTCGTGCCGCTGAACATGAGCAGTGCCTGGGTGATGCCGGAGAAATACCAGAAGAACAGCAGGAGCCAGCCCAGCCCGGCCCAGTCCATGCCTTTGCGAATCGTTGGGGATGTAGTGCTTGCCACGTGTGCCTCGTTGAAACTCGATGGCAGCCAAGGGGCCGGCTGCCGGAAAGGCTGCGACGCTAGCGGAGTGGGCGTGAAAATAACGTCAACGTATATCCATGAGATAAGAAGGGATATTGCGCAATTGTATTGCGCGCAGGGTATTAACAGCTCGAAGGCGCTCCAATCAATAAGTCAATTCCTATATATTGCCCGCCAAATAAACACGCTGTTTTCGCTGTCCTGTTGGCGCGAGCGAAGTACCGCGAGCGAGAGGATTTACCCGGGCATGAAACCGATCAAACTTTTCTGGAGTCGTGGCAGTGGGCGCGACGATGCTGGCAAACAGAACTTTGGTGATTATTTGTCCGCTTTGACCGTGGAGTTCGTCTCTGGGCGCAAGGTCGTGCACAGCCCGGTCAAAGAGGCGGAAATGATCGCCATCGGCAGTATCCTGGCCCGTGAAAAGAAGGCCAAGACGTGGGGGTTTCGTCGTAAGTTGCATGTCTGGGGTACCGGCTCCAGCACGCCGGGCGATGTGTTTTCCGGCCACCACCACTATCACGCGGTCCGTGGTCGCAAGTGCCTGGAGCAGATAAAGGGCCTGAAGGGCCAGCCGGTCCTGGGTGACCCAGGCTTGTTGGCTTCTTCATTGGTCAAGAAGCCGGCGTTGAAGACCATTCGGGTAGGCATCATCCCGCATATCAATCATCGCAATTCGCCTGAAATCGCCAGCCTGCTGTCGTTGATCCCGGGGTCGCGAGTGATCGATGTGTTCTCACCGGTCAAGCAGGTGCTCGAGGAGATCGCGTCGTGCGAGTTCGTCTTGTCGACGAGCCTGCACGGCCTGATCGTCGCGGACTCCTATGGTGTCCCGAACCAGTGGTTGTGCATGAAGCGCTACCCGCAGTGGGAGTTCAAATTCCAGGACTACTACTCCAGTTTCGGGATCGCCGACCCGGTGCCGGTCACACCGGAGCAGATTCACCTGGACAAGGCCTGGTCCATCGAGCGCAGCACCGAGGGCTACGCCCGCCCAGGCCTGGAAAGCCTGCAGGAGGGCCTCGTCAAGGCGTTTCCATCTCTCTGAAGGCTTGCTTGCCGTGGTGGCAAAGGGCTGATGCTATTCAGCCCATTCCGGATCGCCTGTGAACACCACCGTGAGCCAACGGTCCGGACCTTCGCCGCCGATGGCGTTGCCGATCTCGTCGCGCAGGGCATCCCACTCGGCAATGGTCCTGGCGGCCATGGTGGCCGGTACGATGAAGTAGAGTTCGATTTCCCGCGAACGGCCGACCTTGGCCACGTAGGCCCGATACGACTGCAGGCCGTGTTGGGCGACGAAGGCTTGGGCGACATCGTCCACGTGTTGCTTCAGGTCGCCAGGGGTCACCAGGAACATTTCCGAGAGCGCCTGGCGGACTACCGACATCGGCAGCGGGATGATGACCAGGCAGACCAGCGCCAGCACCGCCGGGTCGATGTAGGGGGAGATCCAGGCCCATTGGGTGCCCTGTACCAGGTAGCCGACACAAAAGGCCACCAGCAGCGCCGCCGTGATGCTGGCTGACATCACCCAACCTTTGACGTCCATGCGCACGAAGTCCGAGCCGATCTTGCGGTTGGCACGGGCCTCGGCGATGGCGATCGCCAGGCACGCGCAAACAGTCACCACGGCGTACACCAGTGCCACGCCGAACTCCAGGTCCCGCCCGCCCTCGAGCAGGCTGCTGGCGGCGTTGATCAAGGCATAGAGCGCAACGCCAGTCAGCAGGATGCCGTTGAGCGCCAGAACCATGGGTTCGAGGTGCCAGAAGCCCATGGTGAAGCGCTCGCGCAGCTTGCGTGACATGCGCTCGGCCCGGGCGTGGGAGGTGATCAGCTTGACCACCACCAGCGACAGTCCGCTCATGCTGGCATCGACCAGTGAGTAGACACCATCGAAGACAATCGAGAACGAGCCTGACGCCAGGCCGAAGGCGATGCCGATCAAGGCGATGAACAGGGTGACCGCGATGGACAGGCGTAGCACGCCTTGTTCGCTGGTCAGGTCGAAAAACGGTTTTCCCATCGTGGGGCTCCATCAAGGCTGCCCCAAGGGCAGCCATCCTTTTAAGTGTCGTCCCCGTCGTGGGGCTTCAGACCTTGAACTGTTCCATCAAGGCCTGTTGTTGATTGGCCAGGCGATTCAATGCCTGGCTGATGCGGGCCGATTCGTCGGCCTGTCCGGACAGCGACTCGGTGACATCGCGGATGCCGGCTACGTTGCGATTGACCTCCTCAGCCACGGCGCTCTGCTCTTCGGCGGCCGAGGCGATCTGTAGGTTCATGTCGCTGATCACCGCCACTGCCTCGCCGATCCTTTGCAGGGCGGGCAGCGCCTGCTCCATGCGTGTGGCGCTGTCCTGGGCCTGACGCTGGCCCTCGTGCATCGCGCCGACCACATCGTGGGTGCCTTGTTGCAGCCCCTCGATGACCTGGCGGATCTCCTGCACCGACACCTGTGTACGTTGGGCCAGGCTGCGCACTTCGTCGGCGACTACCGCGAAGCCGCGCCCGGCTTCGCCAGCGCGCGCGGCTTCGATGGCGGCATTGAGCGCCAGCAGGTTGGTCTGTTCGGCAATCGAGCGAATCACCTCAAGCACCGAGCCGATCTGCTCGCTACGCCCGGCCAGTGCGCGTGCCTGATTCATGGCGTTGTCCATGTCGCTCACCAGCTGGTCGATGGCCTGGCGGGTGACCGCCACCAGTTCCAGGCCTTCATGGGTGGCTTGGTCGGCGCCGCGCGCGGCCTGGGCCGCCTGGGAGGCATTGCGCGCGACGTCCTGTGCGGTGGCGCTCATTTCATTGGCGGCGGTGGCCACCTGTTCGATTTCCCGTTGCTGCTGCTGCATACCGCCGCTGGTCTGGCTGGCGATGGCTGCGGACTGATCGGCGGTGCCGCGGGCGTCCTGCAGCGAGCCTTTGACCTGGGCGATCACCGGCTGGAGCTTGTCCAGGAAACGGTTGAACCAACCGCTCAGTTGGCCCAGTTCATCCTCGCGGGTGTAATCCAGGCGACGGGTCAGGTCGCCTTCGCCGCTGGCGATGTCACGTAGGCGCTCGGCCACGGCAAGGATCGGCCGGGTCACGCCACGGGCTGTCAGCCACACCAGTAGCAGGCCCAGCACGGCGGCGGCCAGGCCAACCAGCAGGCTGGTAAGGTTGGCGGTCTGGTTGTGTGCGTCCAGGCGCTGGTTGAGAGCGACCGCGGGTGCTTGCAGAACAGCCTCCGGCAGTTCCAGCAGCACCTGCCAGGCTTCGGCCTGCGGGATCGGCGCGAAGGGGCGCGAGATGCGCATCAAGCCGTGATCGAGGCGCTCCACGGTCTGGCCGGCACGTATCGGTCCGGCGAGTTCGCCGGCTTGATCCCCAAAGGCCTGTTCCAGTGTCTTGCTCAGCTGGGCGCTGTCCTGACTGTGCCCGGCCAACAGGCCGGCGGGGCTGACGATGCTGACTTGACCTTGACCGTCGAACAGCTCCTGGCGCCCGGCCAGGCTCAATTGCTGCAGGTTGTCCAGGCCGATGTCCAGGCCGACCACGCCGATTACCTTGCCGTTTTCCAACAAGGGCAAGGCAATGCTGGTCATCAGGACCTGGCGACCGCTGACCTCGTCGAAGTAAGGGTCCAACACGCAGGCTTTAGCGGTCTCCAGAGGGCAGGTCAGCCAGCGGTTGTAGGGGGATCCGTTGGCTGCGGTGCTGGTGTCGGCCAGCATGGACTCAGGCATGACCTCGGATTCGAGGGTGCCAGGGCTCGGCTGGGACCAGTAGAACGAGTAGCGGCCGATATCGTTGCTACCGCTGGCATCCTGGCCGACGAAGCGGGCGTCCTGTCGATCCAGGGCGTTGGGCTGGAACACCAGGTACAGGCCGATCAGATCCGGGTTGCCGGCCAGCGCCTGACGGGCTTGCTTGACGAGCTCGGCACGCAGGTCCTCGCCGCCGCGTTGCCGAAGCGCCTGTACCAGGCGGGCGAAGCCGTTGCCGTACTGGTAGGCATCCATGAAATAGCGTTGCACGCGCAAGGCTTGGCTTTCGGCGTGGGCCTGCAGGCGCAGGCGCGCGCTTTGGTCGAGCAGTTCGGTGTTGGCCTGGAAGACATGAACCGCGCTGCGCTTGGCCTGGAACAGCGAGGTGGCTACCAGCAGCACGACGATGGTCAACAGGCACAAGCCGGCAAGGAGCGTGATCTTCCATTGGATGGAGAGGCGGCGCAGGAACATGGGAGCTTTCCTTCTCATCAAGGACAACGCCCGCGATCAAGCGCGGGCGTCGTCGACAGGCAGTCTCATTCGGCGAGGTAGGTCGGCGGCGCGACCCTGAACGCCTTGGTCAACCAGGCTAGATATAGCACGCCGCACGCGGCCCAGACGCCGCCGAACAGCAGTGAATCCACGTTCAGGTTCAGCCAGAGCATGGCAATGATGCAGAAACCGATGGTTGGCAACACCAGGTATTTCAGCTTGTTCGCCAGCCCCTTGTTGAGGCCCTCGCGCAGGTAGCAGTGGATGATCACCGAGAGGTTGACGAAGCTGAAGGCTACCAGCGCGCCGAAGTTGATGATCGAGGTGGCCGTCACCAAGTCGAAGAAGATCGCCGACAGGGAAATCAGACCGACCACGGCGATGTTCAGTACCGGAGTCTTGTAGCGTGGGTGCAGGCGTGCGAACAGGCCCTGGGGGATGACTTTGTCGCGGCCCATCACATACAGCAGGCGCGAGACGCTGGTTTGCGATGCCAGGCCCGAGGCGATGGTGTTGATCACGGTGCAGACGATGAAGATCGACTGGAACAGCATGCCGCCGACGTACAGGGCGATTTCCGGCAGGGCCGCTTCCTGGTCGTGGAACCGCTCCATGGTCGGGAAGAACGCCTGGATGAAGAACGACATGAGGATGAACATCAAGCCGCCGATCAGGGCCACGAGGAAGATCGCGCGTGGGATGACCTTCTCGGGATTGCGGGTTTCCTCCGACAGGGTGGAGACCGCGTCGAACCCCAGGAACGAGAAGCACAGGATGGTCGCGCCCGCGACCAAGGCGTTGAGGTGGGTCTGGTCGTCGGCGAACGGTTGCAGGGTCCAGGCGGTACCCAGCCCTTCACCTTGGCTCAGACCGCGCACGCAGAGGTACGCGAACACCGTCATGATCACGATCTGCACGCCGACGAACAGGGTGTTAAAGCTTGCCACCAAGTTGATGCTGCGCATGTTGATCAGGCTGATCAGGGTGACGAACCCCACGACCCATACCCATTCAGGGACTTCCGGGAACATCGCCGAGAGGTACAGCTTGGCCAGCAAGGCGTTAATCATCGGCAGCAACAGGTAATCCAGCAGCGAGGCCCAGCCCACCAGGAAGCCCACGTGCTTGTTGATGGCGCGTTGGGTGTAGGTGTAGGCCGAGCCGGATTGCGGGAAGCGGCGCACCAGCGTGCCGTAGCTCAGCGCGGTGAACAGAATGCCGGCCAGCGCCAGGATGTAGGCGCTTGGGACATGTCCGGCGGTGAGGCCGGAGACGATGCCGAAGGTGTCGAACACGGTCATCGGCGTGAGGTAGGCCAGGCCGATGATGACCACGTGCCAGAGACGCAGGGACTTTCTCAGTTGGGCGGTGCCGTGAGTGCTGTGGTCAGGCTGCATGCTGGCAACGCTCCTGGGGCTGGGAGGCGGGCACGGTGTGTGACAGGCACGGCAAGAGCGAGCGGGTGGGCTCCATGTTGTTCACCTTTTTTGTCGGAGCGGATATGGGCGCGAGAGACGCCTGTGTCGGGCTGGCAGGGCCTAAAACGTCGAAGGTGGCGGGCGGACTGAAGTCATGATGGCGGCGCTGTTCTTCTTCGTTTGTGGGGCGCTGGGCGGGTGGTGAAAATAAAAATCGAAGGGCGGGATGGTGTCAAGTGAAACGTGACAAGATGTAACTTTAATGAAGGTTTATCGACGGTTTATCCAGATGAGTGGTCGTTTTTTGGAATGTTACCGTCGTTATGTCGATTATTGTGTTCGTAAAACTTTACATTGCAGCGATGCAAAGATCGCGCGCCCAGGCGTCCCTTTGCGGGCAGTGATAATCTTGGCTCCCCGCGTGGCGCTGGGTGCCGCGTATCAGCCTCCTATGGACAGCAATCGGTCTTATTCATGAAGAAATCAGTAGGCATTCTCTGCGGCCTGGCCGTCGTCATCGCCGCCGTCACCGCCGGCGGCGCCTGGTACACGGGCAAGCAATTGCCCGCAGAGCTGGAGCGTTCCATT
Source organism: Pseudomonas sp. HTZ2 (assembly GCF_033173945.1). Taxonomy (NCBI): domain Bacteria; kingdom Pseudomonadati; phylum Pseudomonadota; class Gammaproteobacteria; order Pseudomonadales; family Pseudomonadaceae; genus Pseudomonas; species Pseudomonas sp. HTZ2. The sequence goes on from NZ_CP137332.1 coordinate 1,044,325, forward strand.
GCCCTGGGCAACGAGCAACTGAAGAAAGCGGTCGCCGGTACCGGGGGCAGCATGACCTTGGAGCTGGTCTCGTTGGATCAGCACTTCTTCACCAGTACCGCGCACTACCGGATCAAAGCCAAAGACCTCTGGCTAGGCGAAGGCGAGCCGCTGAGCTTCGACTTGGGCGTGACCGACCGAATCGAACATGGCCCGTTCCCCTGGTCGCGGGTCAAATCCCTGAATCTGGCGCCGGTCCTGGCCACCAGCAACAGTCAGTTGGACAAGGACGATGCTACCGCGTCTTGGTACACCGCCGCCGGCGAACAGGCGCCGATCACCAGCCAGGTCAGCTTGGGCTATGACGGCAGCTTGTCCAGCGACATCCGTCTGGCCCCTGTCAAGTTCAGCGAAGATGACGGCAGCAGTCTCCATTTCTCTGGCATGCGCCTGCTGCTGCGGGGGGATCGTGACGGCCAATCGATGCGGGTCGACGGCAAGGCCGAGCGACTGGCGCTGAATCTGGTCGGTGACGACCAGCCCCCGGTCAAAGTGCTGCTCAACGGCTTCAAGGTCGCTGGCGATCTGAAAGGCACCGGCCATGACATGATCTATGTCGGCAATCTGGACATGACATTGGCCGAAACCCAAGTGACCTTGGGCGACAAGCAGGAAGTCCTGGTGCTCAAAGGCCTGGAGCAGAACAATCGCTATGACGCCGAGGGCGAAGACAAGCTGTCCGGACGCCTGGAGTACAAGGTCGCCGACATTACCTACGCCGGACGCGCGGTGGGCAGCGGGCGGATGATCTGGAGCATGAAATCCGTAGACATCCCGGCAATGCAGGGGTTGATCGCTTGGTACCAGTCCCGCATGCCGCAACTGCAGCAAAGCGCGGCCCGGGGAGAGGCGCAGCCTTCGTTCGAGATGACGCCGCAAGAGCGGGCGAAGGTTCAGGCGGACTTGCAGAGAATGCTCGCAGCCAAGCCGCAGGTCGCGTTGGAGGAGTTGTCATTCAAGACGGCTAACGGCGAGAGTCGTTTCAGTCTGGCGGTGGACCTGGCCAATCCGCCCTCGTTCGATCTGACACCGACCCAGGTAGGCGAGCAGATGGTCAGCCGCCTGCAAAGCAAGCTGTCCGTCTCCAAGCCGATGCTCGGGGATCTGGCGACCCTGCAGGCCTTGCTGGACGGCCAGACGGATGCCCAGGCCATCGCGATGCAGTCGCGTCAGGCGGGGGAGATGGTCGGCATGATGGCGTTGCAGAGTGGCATGGGAACTGTGCAGGGCGATGACGTGATCTCCAGCCTGAATTATGCCGATGGTATCGTCGACTTCAACGGCAGGAAGATGACCCTGACGGAGTTCGGTGTGCTGTTGGGCGCTCATCTGGCGGCGCTGTCGTCACAAGGGTGAGATGCGTTCGCCCAGGCCAGTGCAGACACCCCGTCGGCCCTGGCCTGGGGGCGTAAAAAAGGCTTTTGAATTGGCGCGATTGTCTGTAGCCTTCGGCCTCCGATAATAGTCCGCGCCCGCAGATGGGTCGCGATGGTCACTCGGCCATCCGGCACCCTTTAGCCGATCTGCCAGGGCCGGGTGATACACTCGACTGACGCGCACATGCGCCTGCAGGTTCAGCGATCATGACCCAGATTTCCGAACGCCTGTTGGTTCAAGCTCATCTTGATGCCAAGCAGCCCAATCCGCTGACGCCCGAGCAGGAGGCCGATTACCGTGCGGCCATCGCTGCCGAGCTCAAGGCCCAGAACGCCGTGCTGGTGGCCCATTACTATTGCGACCCGGTGATTCAGGCGCTGGCCGAGGAAACGGGCGGCTGTGTGTCCGACTCCCTGGAAATGGCTCGCTTCGGCAAGAACCATCCCGCCAGTACCGTGGTAGTGGCAGGCGTGCGTTTCATGGGTGAGACCGCGAAGATCCTCACCCCGGAAAAACGCGTGCTGATGCCGACGCTGGAAGCGACCTGCTCCCTTGACCTGGGATGCCCGGTGGAGGAGTTTTCGGCCTTCTGCGACCAGCACCCGGAGCGCACCGTGGTGGTCTACGCCAATACTTCGGCGGCGGTGAAGGCGCGGGCAGACTGGGTGGTGACTTCCAGCTGCGCGCTGGAGATCGTAGAGAGCCTGATGGACAACGGCGAGACGATCATCTGGGGGCCCGACCAGCACCTGGGGCGCTACATCCAGAAGCAAACAGGTGCCGACATGCTGCTGTGGGATGGCGCTTGCATCGTGCATGAGGAATTCAAGTCGCGCCAGTTGGCCGACATGAAGGCGCTGTATCCGGACGCGGCGATCCTGGTCCATCCGGAATCGCCGGAGGCGGTGATCGAACTGGCCGACGCGGTGGGCTCTACCAGCCAGCTGATCAAGGCAGCCCAGACGCTGCCGAACAAGACGTTCATCGTCGCCACCGACCGCGGCATCTTCTACAAGATGCAGCAGCTGTGCCCGGACAAGGAGTTCGTCGAAGCGCCCACCGCGGGTAACGGTGCGGCCTGCCGTAGCTGTGCCCATTGCCCGTGGATGGCCATGAACACCCTGGAGCGCACCCTCGACTGCCTGCGCAAGGGCAGCAACGAGATCTTCGTGGATCCTGCGCTGGTGCCCAAAGCGATCAAACCGCTCAATCGCATGCTTGATTTCACCCAGGCAGCGCGCTTGAAGCTTTCCGGCAACGCCTGACCCGCATTGCCCTGGGGCGCAAAGCGCCCCCTTGGCCTTAGCGGCCCATCATCTCCTTGACCATCCGTTGCTGTTCCATGATTTCCCGCTGGCGCTGATCGATTTGCGAGGCCAGTGGGAAATTGCTGCCTGCGCGGCGCTTGGCGTAGTCCAGTTGCTGGATGGCTTGGTCGAAGTCGCCGACCAAGGTGAAGTACTCGGCACGTGCCCGGTGCAGGCCAATGGTGTTGCCTGATAACCCGCGCACCTCGGCAACGTCGTACCACACGTCCGGATCGTCCGGTCGGCGTTTGATCAGATCATCCAATACCTTTTCCGCCTCGGCGGGGCGATTCTGCTTGATCAGAAGGTCGGCCCGTATCTGTTGCAGCGGGTAGCTGCTCGGGTACAGCGCGCGCAGGCGCTCGGCCCGCTGTTGGGCGTCGGCCAGGCGGTTGTTGGTGATGTCCAGGTCGATCTGCGCCAAGTTGTAGGTGATGTCGTTGGGCGCCTTGGCCAGCAGCGGCTGCAGGTTGGCCCGCGCTTCGTTGAGCTGGCCGCCCTTGATCTGGGCGATGGCCAGGCCATAGCGCGCGGCATCCAGGGTGGGGTCTTCGTCTAGCTGGGCACGGAAGCGCTTGGCCGCCAGGCCTGGTGTGCCTTCGTAGATCAGCGCGACGCGGGCGCGGATCAGCTGGTAGCGCGCGCTGTCCTCGACCCCGCCTTTGGGCGCTTGTTCAGCGCGGTTGCGGGTGTCGGCGATACGCGATTCGGTGACCGGGTGGGTGAGCAGGAATTCCGGGGGCTTGGCGTCATAGCGATACTGGCGGGCCAGGCGCTCGAACATGCTGGGCATGTTGCGGGGGTCGTAACCGGCTTTTTCCAGGTTGAGGATACCGATGCGGTCGGCTTCCTGTTCGTTCTGTCGGGAGAAGCGGCGCTGTTCCTGGATCGCTGCGGCCTGGGTGCCGGCGATCACGCCGATGCCGGCGTCGCCACCACCACCGGCCGCCAGCACGATACCGGCCAGCAGCGCGGCCATCATGGGCAGTTGCATGCGCTGCTGAGCCTCGACGCCCCGGGCGAAGTGGCGCTGGGACAAGTGCGCCAGTTCGTGGGCCAGGACCGAGGCGTACTCGCCTTCGGTCTGGGCGTTGAGGAACAGGCCGCCGTTGACCCCGACGATCCCGCCGGGGGCGGCGAAAGCGTTGAGCTCACGGCTGTCGATGAGGATGAACTCCAGGCGGCGGTCCTGCAGTTGGCTGGTTTCGGCCAGCTTGTAGACGCTGGTCTCGACGTAGTCCTTGAGCTGCGGATCCTTCAGCTGGTTGACCTGGCCGCGCAGCAGGCTAAGCCAGGCCCGGCCCAGTTGGTGCTCCTGCTGCGGCGAGACGATCGCGGAACTGGCGTCGCCCAGTGACGGCAGGTCGTCGGCATGACCGGGAAGGGCCATCAGGCAGGCCAGCGTCAACAGGGTGGGGCGCAGTAGATTCATGCATGAAGCTCGCATCGATCAAAGAGCCTTACTGTAGCTGGCTCACACGTTGGCGACCAGTGGCGTTATCCTAGCGAACTTGTCTGCAATGCTGATGCCCCGCCAGGAGATGCCCGGATGATCGACACACCCACCTGCGATGCCGAACTCGATGCCAGTGGGCTCAATTGCCCTTTGCCTCTGCTCAAGGCAAAGATGGAGCTCAATCGGCTGGCCAGCGGCGCGGTACTGAAGGTGATCGCCACCGACGCCGGCTCCCAGCGCGACTTCCGCACTTTTGCCCAGCTCGCCGGTCATACGCTGCTTCGTGAAACCGCCGAGGCCGGTGTCTACACCTACTGGCTGCGCAAGGCCTGAGTCTTATCCCAAGGATCATTAATGTTCAAAGTGCTTCGAGACTGGATGCAGCGCTACTTCTCCGATGAGGAGGCGGTGGTGTTGGCAGTGCTGCTGTTCCTGGCTTTCACTGCAGTGCTGACCCTGGGCGGCATGCTCGCACCGGTGCTGGCCGGGATGGTCCTGGCGTTTCTCATGCAGGGCCTGGTCAATGCCTTGGAGCGTTTGCACGTTCCCACCCGGCTGGCGGTGTGGCTGGTGTTCGCGTTGTTCATGGGGGCACTGGCGGTATTCCTGCTGGTGCTGGTTCCGTTGCTCTGGCACCAGTTGATCACGCTGTTCAACGAGCTGCCGGGCATGCTGGGTAAGTGGCAGTCGCTGCTGCTGTTGCTGCCAGAGCGTTATCCGCACCTGGTCTCCGATGAACAAGTGCTGCGCGCCATCGAGTCGGTGCGTGGTGAGATCGGCAAGTTCGGCCAGTGGGCGCTGACGTTCTCCCTGTCCAGCCTGCCGCTGTTGGTCAATGCGATGATCTACCTGGTGCTGGTGCCGATCCTGGTGTTCTTCTTCCTCAAGGATCGTGAGCTGATCGCCCGTTGGGTTGGTGGCTACCTGCCACGTCAGCGTACGCTGCTCAATCGTGTAGGCGATGAAATGAACCGGCAGATCGCCAATTATATCCGCGGCAAAGGTATTGAGATCCTGATCTGCGGCATTGCCACGTATATCGCCTTCATTAGCCTGGGGCTCAACTATGCGGCGCTGCTGGCCTTGCTGGTGGGGTTGTCGGTGGTGGTGCCCTATGTGGGAGCGGTGGTGGTGACCGTGCCGGTGACCTTGATCGCGCTGTTCCAATGGGGCTGGGGCGACCAGTTCATCTATCTGATGGCGGTGTACGCGATCATCCAGGCGCTCGATGGCAACGTGCTGGTGCCGCTGCTGTTCTCCGAGGCAGTCAGCCTGCACCCGGTGGCGATCATCTGCGCGGTACTGTTGTTTGGCGGGCTGTGGGGGTTCTGGGGGATCTTCTTCGCGATTCCGCTGGCAACACTGTTCAAGGCCGTGCTCGATGCCTGGCCAAGGCACGAGCCTTCAGTGGCGCCCATATTGTAACCGCTCACCTCTTCGCGGGTTCAGCCGCGAAGAGGTGAGCGCTCATATCAGGGCTTGTTCAGCGCCTGGGCGGCTGCCAGCACCGCATCCACATGTCCGGGCACCTTCACTGCGCGCCATTCCTGGCGTAGCACGCCGTTCTTGTCGATCAGGAAGGTGCTGCGGTCCACGCCCATGTATTCCTTGCCGTACAGCTTCTTGAGCTTGATCACGTCGAACAGCTGGCACAGGGCCTCGTCCTTGTCGCTGATCAGCTCGAACGGAAAGCCCTGCTTGGCCTTGAAGTTCTCGTGGGACTTGATGCCATCGCGGGAGACGCCGAACACCACTGTGTTGGCGGCGCGGAAGGCTTCGTGCTGGTCGCGGAAACCCTGGCCTTCGGTGGTGCAGCCCGGGGTGCTGTCCTTGGGGTAGAAATACAGCACCACTTGCTGGCCCTTGAGGTCGGCCAGGCTAACGGACTGGCCGCTGGTGGCCTGGGCCTGGAAGTCGGCGACGGGTTGGTCGAGTGCTACGGCCATGGTGGGCTTCCTTACATGGGATTCTGTGGGCGCCAGGGTTCGATCAGCGCATCCAGGTTCAGGGCGTCGGCGAAGTCCAGGAACTGGTCGCGCAACCAGCTGATCTGGGTACCGGCCGGCAGGATCACGGTGAATTGGGCATTGAGCATGCTGCTGCCGGTCTGCGGGGCCAGGTAGGTGTCGCAGGTCATGCTCTCGAGCTCGACGCGGTGATCGAGGAAGAACTGGCACAGCTCGCTGACGATATCCGGGCGATAGGCGGCGCTGACATAGGCCACGTAGGGCAGGGCTTGGGGGCGTACTTCCTGATCGGCGCTGCGCACTACGTCGAGGGTCAGGCCGTGCTTCTTGCCCAAGCCTGGCAGTACCGCCTCCAGGCGCGCCAGGGCATCCCAGCTGCCACCGACCTGCAAGACCAGGGCACTGGTCTCGCCATGGCGGGTCAGGCGCGAAGTGATCACCGCGCAGCGATTGTCGAAGGCGGCGCGGCTGAGAACGTTGGCCAGCTCCATGGGGTTGGGACCCAAGGCACTGATGACAAGGAATTGTTCGCGGACAGTGGGGGTGGACATGCAGCATTCCTAAAGCGATGAGCGGTCGGCACAGGACAGGCATAAGCCTCCTGTCGGCAGGGCCCCGGGCTCGCATTCGAGGTCGTGGACGCTGGCGCGGAGCATTGTCGACGGCCCGGCGGGCCACGCTGTGCCGATCAAAGGGAGAAGGGTAGCGAAAAGCAGCGCGAAGGGGAATGCTCCACCCGCCTGCTTCGCTTGTGCAAGGCCGATGGCGCCAGTACCATTACCGCTCTCTTTTTCCGGCAGGAGCAGTTACATGATTGCGGGCAGTATGGTGGCATTGGTCACTCCCATGGATGCACAAGGGCGTCTTGATTGGGACAGCCTCGACAAACTTGTAGACTTCCACCTGGAAAAAGGCACTCACGCGATCGTCGCTGTCGGCACCACCGGTGAGTCCGCCACGCTGGATGTCGAGGAGCACATCCTGGTCATCAAGCATGTGGTCGAACGCGTCAAGCGCAGCAACCACCGTATCCCAGTCATTGCCGGTACCGGCGCCAACTCCACTGCCGAAGCCGTCCACCTGACCCAGAACGCGAAGAACGCAGGCGCCGACGCCTGCCTGCTCGTCGTGCCGTACTACAACAAGCCGACCCAGGAAGGCCTGTACCAGCACTTCAAGCACATCGCCGAAGCCGTCGACATCCCGCAGATCCTCTACAACGTACCCGGCCGCACCTCCTGCGACATGCAGGCCGAGACCGTCATCCGCCTGTCGAAGGTCAAGAACATCATCGGCATCAAGGAAGCCACCGGCGACCTGGTGCGCGCCAAGGCCATCCTCGACGGCGTCGACAAGGACTTCATCGTCCTGTCCGGCGACGATCCGACCGCCGTCGAGCTGATCCTGATGGGCGGCAAGGGCAACATCTCCGTCACTGCCAACGTCGCCCCGCGCGAAATGGCCGATCTGTGCGAGGCCGCCCTTGAGGGCAATGCCGAGAAGGCCCGCGCAATCAACGAAAAACTCATGCCGCTGCACAAGGACCTGTTCTGCGAAGCCAACCCGATTCCGGTGAAGTGGGCGCTGGTGGAAATGGGCCTGATGCAAAAAGGCATCCGCCTGCCGCTCACCTGGCTGAGCGAAGGCTGCCACGAAAAAGTCCGTGCGGCCCTGCGCCAGTCCGGCGTACTGGTTTAATCGAGGAAGTACCCCGCATGAAGCGACTGGCTGGTCTCTCCACCCTTGCCCTGATCATTTCCAGCACCAGCGGTTGCGGCTGGCTGTGGGGCGAGGACGGCTATTTCCGCGACCGCGGCAGCGATTACCTGCAGGCGCACCCGACTGCGCCGATGCAGTTGCCGCCGGACGCCAGCAACCCCAAGCGCCTGGATCCGCTGTTGCCGATCCCGCGTAACGTCGCCGACGATCGTGCCACCGGCGAGTTCGAGGTGCCCCGTCCACAGCCGTTGACCGCCACGGCCGAGGCAAGCGATTTCACCCTGCAGCGCAGCGGCAGCAGCCGTTGGGTGCTGGCCCAGCGCTCCCCGGCGGAAGTCTGGCCGGTGGCGCGCCAGTTCTTCGAGGACAACGGCTTCCGCATCGCCGAGGAGCGTCCGCAGACCGGTGAATTCAACACCGCCTGGCAGCGTTTCGACGAGCTCTCCGCGTCCCTGGGGCAACGTCTTGCCAGCTCCTCCAGCAGCCCGGACAGCGAAGTACGTGTCCGTGTGCGCATGGAGCCAGGCGTGCAGCGCAACACCTCCGAAGTGTATGTCGTTAGCGTCGAGCGTCCGGCCGGCAGCACCGCCGAACCTGATTTCCCCTCCAGCTCCACCAATACCGGCGCTGACGCCCTGTTGGTCGACGAAATGCTGGCCAGCATGAACCGCAGCGCCGAGAAGGGCGGTTCGGTCTCGCTGCTCGCCGCCCGCGACTTCGACGCGCCAAGCCGCGTCAGCCTGGCCGAAGATGGCAGCGGCAACCCAGTACTTTATCTGGGCGCCGATCTGGATCGCGCCTGGTCCAGCGTGGGCCGCGCCCTGGAGCAGGGCGAATGGCGTGTCGAGGACATCAACCGCAGTCTGGGCCTTTACTACATCAACCTGTCCGAGAAACCCGACGACAAACAGGACCAGCCTGGCTTCTTCGGTCGCTTGTTCGGCAGCGAGCCGAGCAAGGAAGAGCGTGAGGCTCGCGCCGAGCGTTATCAGGTCCGTCTGAGCAAGGTTGGCGAAAGCGTGCAGGTCACTGTCGAGAAGAACATCAACACCGTGGCGCCGGCCGATGTGGCCCGCCGCGTGCTGAGCATGATTCAGGACCACCTGGGCTAAGTGCGTTTCGCGGTACTTGGAAGCGGTAGCCAGGGAAACGGCACGCTGATCGCCAGTGGTGACACGTTCATCCTGGTCGACTGCGGCTTTTCCCTGCGGGAGACCGAGCGACGCCTGGCGTTGCTCGGGGTGTCCGCGGCACAACTGAGCGCCGTGCTGGTGACCCACGAACATGCCGACCATGTGCATGGGGTGGGGTTGCTGGCTCGGCGCTACAATGTACCGGTCTATCTCAGCGAGGGGACCCTGCGTGGCATGCGCAAGCCGGTGCCTGCCAGTGGTCTGCTCCGGTGTGGCGACAGCCTGCGTATCGGCGCTTTGGAAGTGAGCGCGGCGCGGGTCGAACATGACGCGCTCGAGCCGTTGCAGTATGTGGTCAGTGATGGGCGTCGACGTTTCGGCATGCTCACGGACCTTGGTTCCTACGACATGCATCTGTTGGAGCGCTACCAAGGCCTGGACGCCCTGCTGATCGAAGCCAACCACTGTCGTGACATGTTGGCGCGCGGGCACTACCCGCACTTCCTGAAGCTCAGGGTCGGCGGCAGCCAGGGACATTTGAACAACCACCAGGCCGCGAGCCTGGTGGCCGAGCTGGGCTGGAAACATCTGCAGCACCTGGTGCTGGCCCACCTCAGCAGCAAGAATAACCGGCCACAACTGGCCCGCCAGTGCTTCGTCGACACCTTGGGGTGCGACCCGGACTGGCTCCAGGTGGCGAATCAGGAACATGGGCTCGACTGGCGCGAAATCGCCTAGCCCACCCACTCAAGCAAGCGGAGCCCATCATGGAAAAACGCGAAGAACTCTACCGCGGCAAGGCCAAATCGGTTTACAAGACCGACGACGCCGACCGCTTGATCCTGCTGTTCCGTAACGACACTTCGGCGTTCGACGGCAAGCGTATCGAACAGCTCGATCGCAAAGGCATGGTGAACAACAAGTTCAACGCCTTCATCATGCAAAAGCTGGAAGAAGCCGGCATTCCGACCCAGTTCGACAAGCTGCTCGGCGACAACGAGTGCCTGGTCAAGAAGCTGGACATGATCCCGGTCGAATGCGTGGTGCGTAACTATGCCGCCGGCAGCCTGGTCAAGCGCCTGGGCGTGGAGGAAGGCATCAAGCTGGAGCCGTCGACTTTCGAACTGTTCCTGAAGAACGACGAGAAGGGCGACCCCTTCATCAACGAATCCCACGTCGTCGCCTTCGGCTGGGGCACCGCCGAGCAACTGGCGACCATGAAGCAGCTGTCGCTGAAGGTCAACGAAGTGCTGAGCAAGCTGTTCGATGACGCCGGCCTGCTGCTGGTGGACTTCAAGCTGGAGTTCGGTGTCTTCCACGGCCAGATCGTCTTGGGCGACGAGTTCAGCCCGGACGGCTGCCGCCTGTGGGACAAGGAAACCCGCAAGAAAATGGATAAGGACCGCTTCCGTCAAGGCCTCGGTGATGTCATCGAAGCCTATGAGGAAGTAGCCAAGCGTCTGGGCGTGCCGCTCTAAGCGACACGTTCACGCAAGCGCCTGATACCACGCGGATTTTTTTCAAAGAAGGGTTTGCCTTTCGCGAAATCGCTGGTATGATGCGCGCCACTGGAGAGATGCCGGAGTGGTCGAACGGGACGGATTCGAAATCCGTTGTACCTTCGCGGGTACCTAGGGTTCAAATCCCTATCTCTCCGCCATACATGAAAAGCCCCTGAAACGAAAGTTTCAGGGGCTTTTTGCATTCTCGGTCGAATGCTTGGCATTGCTCTGCTTCGTAGCTGGGAGGATGCAGCGCCGTATTTATCCGCACCAGCTCTTGGTGCGTTGTAGTCGCTTATCCGAATTTCAGAACCGTCTTACCGCCAAAAGGGCGGTGTTAAATTGACGCTAATGTGACACCTAAATAACATCGCTCCCCGATTTTCTATGACTCAGGGAAGCGTCAATGAAGTGCGGTCAGCTTACCGCGCAAGGGTTTGTCTTGTGCGTCGTGTTTGGCAGTGTCGTCAGCTCCGTGTGGGCTTCGCCGGGCGACCAGGATTTGATCCGTGAACGGCAGAACCGCCTGCTCGAAGAGCAACAGCGCCGACTCGAGGAGCTGCGTTCTTTGCCGGGTAAGGCTGCCCAGCCCGCACCCTCCCAGCGTCCGGAACACGTGCGCTGCTTCGACATCAGCACCATCGAACTCAAAGGCGCCGACAGCCTGTCGGCCAGTGACCGTCAGGCACTGCTCAAGCCTTTCATCGGCCAATGCCTGGGCGTATCCCAGCTCAACGCTTTGCTCAAGGCCATCACCGACCAGTACTTGGCGCGCGGCTTGGTCACCAGTCGTGCGTACTTGCCGCAACAGGATCTTTCGTCAGGCCATTTGCAGGTGGTGGTCGTGGAAGGGCGTCTGGAAAGTTTTCGCCCCGACGACAGCAGTGGTCTGTCCGAACGTGAGCTGGCCATGGCCTTTCCCGGTTCGGCGGGCCAGTTGCTCAATCTGCGAGAGATCGAGCAGATGGTCGACCAGCTCAATCGTTTGCCGTCGAACCAGGCGAAGATGGAGCTGACCCCAGGCGAAGCGGTCGGCGGTAGCCGGGTGCTGGTGCGCAATACTCCGCAAAAGCCTTGGCGTGCCTCGCTGTCGCGCAACAATGAAGGCCAACGCAGCACAGGCGAGCAGCAAGCCAATGTGGGTTTTGAATGGGACAGCCCGCTTGGCCTGGCCGACCAACTGGTGCTGCGTGGGGGCCATGATGTGGTCAGCGACCACACGCAAGGGTCGAACAACCGCGTGCTGTACTACAACCTGCCATGGGGCTGGTGGAACTTCAGCTACAGCTACAGCGAAAGCGAATACCGCTCGACAGCGCGGGCCAACGGCTTTGCCTTCAAGCAGACCGGTGACAACCAGAACCACCAACTGCGCGCCGAGCGCGTTGTGCACCGCGACGCAGTCAGCAAGACCGCTTTGAACGCTGGGCTCGCCCACCTGCGTACCAACAACTACATCGAAGATACCCGCCTGAACGCGAGCAGCAATCGCCTCAGCGAGGCGCAGTTCGGCATCAACCATGGCCGCCGCCTGGGTCGGGCTTTCGTCAACTTCGATCTCGGTATTCAGCAGGGCATCGGTGCTTTCGATGCCCAGGACAATGGTCATCCGCGGCCCGGCGAACCAGTGGCGCGTTATCGCAAATACAGCGCGACCCTCAGCTTCATCCAAGGCTTCGAGCTGCTAGGCGAGCGCCTGAGCTTCAGTAGCCTGGCCAACGGCCAGCGCAGCGAGGATGTGCTGTTCAGCTCGCAACGTATCAGTTTAGGGGGCTTGGCTTCGATTCGGGGGTTCAAGGACCAGTCGCTGTCCGGCGACAGCGGTGGTTACTGGCGCAACGATCTGCGCTGGAGTCGACCGGTCACCTGGCCCTCCTTGCGGCCGATCGTCGCCGAGTACGGCATGGGCCTGGGTTACGACTTGGGTGTGATCCGCAATGACCGCTACAACGGCGACTTCCATGGGCGTGCCAGCAGCCACTCGCTGGAGTTGTTCGCCCGGGGTGAGCACCTCGCGGCGAGCGTGACCTTCGCCCGCAGCCTGGAGCGTCCCGATGCGCTGCCCGACAAGGAACACCCGGTGTATTTGCGCCTGGACCTGTTCATCTGACACCTGATTCACGAGAGCACACATGGACGTTCGCCTATTCGCCTTCCTGGCCCGCCAACGCTCGGCCAGCATTCAACCCCGTGAGCGCTTTTGCGGATTGCCCAAGCGTGGCTTGGCCTTCATATTGGCCAATGCCATCTTCTGGCAGCCGTTATGGGCCCAGGCGGGTGAAGGTATCGTGGTCAGTGCGCCGGGGACGAGCCTTGATCGGGCGGGCAACGGCGTACCGATCGTCAACATCGCCGCGCCCAACGGCAGCGGGCTCTCGCACAACCGCTTCAGTGATTACAACGTCGGTAAGCAGGGCGTCATCCTCAACAATGCCACCGGGCGGACCCAGGCGACCCAGTTGGGTGGCATCGTCCTCGGCAATCCCAATCTGAAGGGCAGCGCCGCTACTACCATCCTCAACGAAGTCAACGGTACCAACCCCAGCCAGTTGCGCGGCTACACCGAAGTTGCAGGGCAACGGGCACACGTCATCGTCGCCAACCCCCACGGCATCACCTGTGACGGTTGCGGCTTCATCAACACGCCCCGGGCCACGCTGAGCACGGGGCGACCGGTGATCGAGAATGGCCAGTTGGCCCGTCACCAGGTCGACCAAGGCCAAGTAATCATCGAAGGGGCGGGGCTCAACGCCACCAACGTCGATAGCTTCGAGATCATCACCCGCAGCGCGAAGATCAACGCCCAGATCCAGGCCCGCGACCTGACCATCGTCGCCGGGCGCAACGATGTCGACGCCCGCACACTGGCTGCCACTGCTCGCACTGACAACGGCAGCGCCAAACCAGAGCTGGCCATCGACTCTTCGGCGTTGGGCGGCATGTACGCCGGGTCGATCAAGCTGGTGGGTACAGAAGCTGGAGTGGGTGTAAAGCTTGATGGCAAGCTGATCGCCAGCGGTGGCGATATCCAGCTGGACGCCAATGGGCAATTGCGCATGGCTCAGGTCAGCGGCGCAGGCGATCTGCGCGCCAAGGCTCAGCAGGTCACCGTCGATGGCCCTGTGTATGCCGCTGGTACCGCTGAGCTGAGCGCTCGCGGCCAATTGAGCAACAACCAGAGCGTGGCAGCCGGGCGGCATGTCCAGCTCAGCGGCGCGCAGCTCGTTAACAGCGGTATCGTCGAGGCTGGGGTCAATGCAGACAACAGTCGCAACACCCAGGGCGATGTAACGCTGACGGCGCAGGATCTGCGCAACAGCGCCAGTGTGGTGGCCAGCCGCAACCTGCAGGTGAAGGCAGGCACCCTGGACAACCAGGGCGGCACGCTCAAAGGGGCCGATGCCCAGCTAACAGCCAGAACGCTCGATAACCGCAAGGGCCGCCTTGTCGCAGACGCTCAGCTCGGTATCAGCGCCACGCGGCTGGATAACCGCGAGGGCAAGGCCATCGCCAATCGCGTGAATGTAGCGGGCGGCGAGGTGATCAATCAGCTTGGTTTGTTCTCGGCCGAGCAGTCGCTGACGTTCGAACTTGAGCGGCTGGACAACAGTGGCAAGGGCAACCTCGTCAGTAACGGCACCCTTCAGGCGCGCGTGAAACAGACGCTCGATAACCAGGCAGACGGCCTGCTTTCGGCCAAGGGCACGCTCGAGGTGCAGGGCCCCAGCCTGGACAATCGCGGTGGCCTGATGGTCGGCGATGCCGGTGTCAGCATCTCTGGCACACACCTGAACAACAGTGCCCTCGGCGTGATCAGCGGCCTGGGTGACGTGCAGCTTGACCTTGGCGCGTTGAACAACAGTCAGGGTGGCAGCCTTGCCAGCGACGGCAACCTAACCCTTGCCCTCGGCGCGACTGACAACCGCGATGGACGCCTGATCGCCCAAGGGCGACTGACGGGCACCTCGGGCAATCTCGACAACCGCGACGGTGTGATCAGCGCCGGCCAGGGGCTCGACCTGACCACCGGCAATGTCCTCAATGGCAGCAACGCCAGTGGCACATCCGGCGGTCTGATCACCAGTCAGGGCGCACTCACGCTTCGGGCCGGGCAGTTCGAATCCCTAGGCGGTGGTGAGGTCTCTGCCAAGCAGAACCTGCAGTTGACGGTTGCCCGCCTGGTTCAGCAACAGGCGCGACTGATTGGTGAAGGCAACGTCCTGATCGAACTGGGGACGGGCGCTCAGCCGGGCGATTTCGACAATCGCGCCAGCTTGCTCAGCGCAGGCGGCCTGCTGCAGATCAAAGGGCTGGGTAACTTCGACAACCGGGGTGGCGAGGTTTCCAGCAAGCAAAGCTTTGACCTCGTCGCCCGCGGCACGCTCGAGAACGGCGATCAAGGGCGGATCATCAGCGCAGGCCAGCTCGGCCTGCAGGCGGCCACCTTGCGCAATGCCAACCAAGGATTGATGTCTGGCTGGCGGGGGCTGACCGTCGAAGGCATCAGCCTGGACAACAGCGCAGGCGGCACGCTTTCCAGCCGCGAGGGTGCACTTGCCCTGACGTTGAGCGGTGCGCTGGACAACCATGGCAAGGGTGCGCTGGTCAGCCGGGGCGATATCACGCTCGACGCCGCAAGCCTGAATAACACCAGTGGCATCCTCTCAACTCAGGGCAATCTTGGCCTGAAGCTGGCCGGTAATCTTGACAACCGCAGTGGCGGGCTGCTCAGCGCCCACGGCACCCTGGTCGGCAGTGGCAAGGCCTGGGATAACCGCGGCGGGCAGATCACCGCGAACGGGGTCAAGCTCGACACCGCCAGCCTCGACAACAGCGGTGGCCGCCTGGTCAGTGATGGTGATTTGCGCCTTGGCTTGCTCGGTGCGCTACTCAACATCGGGGCGGGCAGCACATTGGCCAGCGCCGGACCGCTGGATCTGACTGCCGGGTCCGTCGACAACCGTGGTGGGCAACTGGTCAGCCAAGGGCTGCTTCACATCCTCGCCGGGCGCTTCGACAACAGTGCAACTGGCACCATCGCCAGTCAGGATGCACTAGACCTGACGCTGACCGAGGCCCTGGTCAACCGTCAGGGTGGCCTGATCTACAGCAAGG
This sequence comes from Pseudomonas sp. HTZ2, assembly GCF_033173945.1. Lineage (NCBI taxonomy): Bacteria > Pseudomonadati > Pseudomonadota > Gammaproteobacteria > Pseudomonadales > Pseudomonadaceae > Pseudomonas > Pseudomonas sp. HTZ2. Next base: position 1,059,940 of record NZ_CP137332.1, read on the forward strand.
CGGGAACGCTGGAGATCGCGGCTTCTGACCTGGACAACGTCGACGGCACCCTGCGAGGGCAGCTCGACACGACCTTGCGCATCCAGGAGGTGGCCAACAACCAGGGCGGGCACATCACCAGCCAGGCCGGCAATCTGGATTTGCAAAGCACCCGGTTGGACAACGGCAGCGGCGGTGTTCTCAGCAGTGCGGGCTGGCTGAAACTGGTCACCGACTGGTTCGGCAACAACGCAGGCACGACCCAGGCGCAATCGCTCGATGTGCAAGCGACGGCGGCCATCGATAACCGCAAAGGTCACCTCTCGGCGATCGACGGTGAAAGCCGCATCGTTACCGGCGAACTCGATAACCGTGGCGGTGGGCTGTATGCCAGCGAGCTGCTGCACGTACGCGCCAATCAACTGTTGAACCAGGGCAGCAGTGCCGGCCTGGGCGGCAAGGTCGGTGCCGCGAGTATCGACTTCAGCCTGCAAGGCGCCTTGAGCAACCAATACGGTTTGATCGAAAGCAGCGGGCCGGTGACGTTGTCAGCTGCCAGTATCGACAACACCTCCGGCGCCATTCGCGCGCTGGGCCAGACAGGTACCACGCTTTTAGCTGCATCCGGTCTGTTGAACAACCGACTCGGTCGAATCGAGACGGCGGCCCAAAACCTCGACCTTCGCGCAGGCACTTTGCAGAACACTGCGGGTACCGTGCTGCATGTCGGCACCGGCAATTTCGGCATCAACCTGGCCCAGGCCGGCCTGGCCGGGGGCAGCTTCACGACCAATGGCGACCTCAGTTATCAAGCTTCCGCCTGGACCAACAACGCCATCATCCAGGCGCGTAATCTCAACCTGACGATTGGCCAACTCAATCAGGGCGCCAATGGTCAGTTGCTCGCAGTGCAGCGCTTGACCGGCAGCGGCGGCAACTGGAGCAACAGCGGGCTGATTGCCAGCGATGGCAGCCTCGACCTCACCTTGACGGGTAACTACGGGAGCAGCGCACGCCTGAGCAGCGTGGGCAACCTCACGTTGCGCACCGGTTCCATCACGCTTGGCCAGGCAGGCAGCATTATCGGGGGAGGCACCACCAGCGTTACCAGCACCGGCCTGGTCGAAAACAGAGGGCGGTTGACGTCGACCCAAGACCTGCGTGTCAGCGCCGCCACGCTGAACAACTACGGCACGTTGGGCAGTGCGGATGATCTGCACCTGACCGCCGCGACCCTGCTCAACGAAAACGGATTGATCTTCAGCGGCGGCGACATGCAGTTGCGCGTCGGGAACTTCAACAACCGCTATGCCGATGTCTACAGCCTGGGCAGTCTGCATATCGCCGCCAATGACCAGCAAGGCTGGGCGAGCAGCGTCCAGAACGTTTCCGGCAGTTTCGAAAGCGCCGGAGCCATGACGCTGTTGGTGCAGGACTTCGACAATCGCCGTGACGACGATTTCCAGATCGGCCAGCAGTTGGTCGCCGGCAACATCCGAATGTTCGCTGACGACGTCTGCGACGGTAAGGGCTGTGAGTTCAAGTTCCAGTCCTGGGAGCGCTACGAGGACGTCGTCACGCACGATTCACCCCAGGCGAGCATCACCGCCGGTGGTGACTTCCGGTTCCGCGGTGGCGCGTTCGATAACCTCTACAGCAGCATCGCGTCGGGCGGCAACATCGATATCCATGCTGCCACCTTCCGTAACCAAGGAGCGGCGGGAGGCGTCGAGAAGCACCTGGACGGGTCTTTCTATACCCGCACCGATTCCTATTACTGGACATTCAGGGCCAACAAGGACCTGTACAACCGCTACAACGATCCCGCCTCGCCGGACTACAACCCTGGTGCCTTGACGCGTCAGCAGGTCTTCGAGTCCGGCGGTTACCCCGCGCATAACTTCCATGGCCTTGCAACGGCAGAAGTACAAGTGTCGGGCACACCAGTCGCCAACGCCGTGCTTCAGGCCGCCGGCAACGTCAACATCAATGCCAGCGACCAGTTCGACAACAGTGTGGTGCGTCGCAATGCCGGCTCCCAGCCCATCAGCAAGCGCAACGTCAACACGGCCAACGGTGCGACTACCGGCCAGTTCGCAGTCACCTCGCAATTGCCGCCGGACCTGGTACAGCGCCAGGTCAACCCCATCAGCCTGCCGAGCTTCACCCTGCCTCAAGGTGAAAACGGCCTGTTCCGCCTCAGTGGCCAGAGCGGTGCCGGTGGCAGCGCACAAGGCACAGGCGGGCTCATCGTCGCCGGGCAAAGCGCCAATGCGGTGTCCGGTTCTACCTTGAGCGTGCCGCGTGTACAGGGCGTGCCCAACACGGCTGCCCCGGACAACAGCCACAAATACCTGATCGAAACCAACCCTGAGCTGACGAAGCTCAAGCGTTTCCTGGGCTCGGACTATCTGCTCGACCGGGTCGGCTACGACCCGGACAAGGCGCAGAAGCGCCTGGGTGATGGCCTCTATGAACAGCGCCTGATCCAACAGGCCGTGGTGGCACGTACCGGCCAGCGTTACATCGATGGCATAGCCAACGATGAAGCCCTGTTCAAGTACCTGATGGACAACGCCATTGCCTACAAAGACCGCGTTCAGCTGAAGGTGGGCGTCGGCCTGACCGCCGAACAAGTCGCCGCGCTGACCCACGACATCGTCTGGCTCGAAGAGGCGGTGGTCAACGGCGAAAAGGTCCTGGTGCCGGTGCTCTACCTGGCCCAGGCCGATGGCCGCTTGGCCCCTAACGGCGCGTTGATCATGGGCAATGATGTGGCCTTGATCAGCGGCGGCGATCTGAGCAACCAAGGCACCTTGCGCGCCAGTGGCAACCTCTCGGCCACGGCCACCCACCTCGACAACACTGGCCTGATCGAAGCCAGCAAGCGGCTCGACCTGCTGGCGATGGACAGCATCCGCAATGCCGCTGGCGGCATCATCAGCGGTGGCGACGTCAATCTTTCGGCCCTGACCGGCGACGTCATCAACGAGCGCACCATCACCTCGGTCGATACCCGCAGCGTCAACGACCGCATCCACAAGGAAATCGCCAACAACGCCGCCCGCATCGAATCGCGCGGTGAGCTGGGCATCATCGCCGGGCGCGACCTGGTCAGCACCGGCAGCGTGATCCAGGCCGGGGGCGACGCGGCATTGCAGGCCGGGCGTGACCTGAGCATCGTGTCCGCGCAGGAAGTCGATAGCGCCGACTCCAAGAGCCGTCGGGTCACCGGCAACATCAGCGAGGTCACCCAGCACGGCAGCGACGTGCAGGTGGGCGGGGATCTGCAAGTGAACGCCGGTCGTGACGTCAATGTCGTGGCCAGCCGGGTCGAGGCAGGCCGAGACCTGACCGTCAGCGCCGGTCGCGATGTGCTGATCAGCGCCGCCGCGAACGAAACGCACAGCAACAGCGACTACAAAGGCGGCGGCAAGGAAATCCAGCGCCAGGACGACATGGTCCGCCAGCAGTCCGCCGAGCTGAAGGCGGGCGGCGACGTGCTGGTCAATGCCGGCGAAAACATCACCCTCGTCAGCAGCAAGATCGGCGCTGGCAATGAAGCCTACCTGGTGGCCGGCGACAAGATCGAGCTGCTCGCCGCCAACGACAGCGACTACTCGTTGTACGACATGAAGGAAAAGGGCAACTGGGGCCAGAGCAAAACCCAGCGTGACGAAGTCACTGACATCAAGGCGGTGGGCAGCGAGATCAGCGCGGGCGCCGACATCACCTTGCGCAGCGGCGGCGACCAGAAGTACCAGGGCGCCAAACTCGACAGCGGCAACGACATCGCCATCGTCAGCGGTGGCAGCGTCACCTTCGAAGCAGTGAAAGACCTGCACCAGGAGAGCCACGAGAAGAGCAAAGGCAACCTGGCCTGGCAGTCATCCAAAGGCAAGGGCCAAACCGATGAGACGCTGCGCCAGACCCAACTGATTGCCCAAGGCAACGTCGCGATCAAGGCCGTGGAAGGGCTGAAGATCGACATCAAGCACATCGACCAGCAGAGCGTGAGCCAGGCCATCGACGCGATGGTCAAGGCCGACCCGAATTTGGCGTGGCTGAAGGAGGCGGAAAAGCGCGGGGATGTGGATTGGCGGCAGGTGCGGGAGATCCATGACAGTTGGAAGTACAGCAACTCGGGCATGGGGCCGGCCACACAGATTGCCATTGCGATTGCGGCAGCCGCGATTGGCGGGCTGGCTGCCGCCGGTGCGCTCGGTAGCGCGGGAGTGGGAACGGCTACGGTAACGTTTGGGGCGGGTGTTGGTGCGGCAGGGAGCCTGTCCAGCACTGCCGCGGTCAGCCTGATCAACAACAAGGGTGACCTGGGTAAGGTACTGCAGGATAGCTTCAGCAGCGACAGCCTCAAGCAAATAGCCATTGCCAGCATCGTGGGTGGGCTGAGCGCAGGTTATTTCGATAAGTTGACGGGCACCGAAACACAATCGGTGACTGGCAAGGTCGTTGCGCCGTTGAATACGGTTGAGGGCATCAGCCGATTTGCCGCCAATCAGGCGCTGCAAAACATCACCAGCACGGCTTTGAGCCAAGCATTGGGGCAGGGAGGAAGTTTCGGTAGCGCGTTAAAAGACTCGCTGTACAACACGCTAGCCGCCGCTGCGTTCAATGCTGTGGGTAATCTGCACCTGGAAAATGGCAGTGCGCAGAAGATTGCGGCGCACGCGCTGGTAGGTGGGCTGGTGGCCGAGGCCGCGGGCAAGGACTTCGCCAGTGGCGCCATTGCCGCTGGTGCCAACGAAGCGTTGGCGACCGAGTTGAGGCAAGCCGTTACACGGTTGAGTCCCAAGAACAGGGACGCCTTACTGGTCATGTCGTCGCAGTTGGTGGGCCTCGTGGCGGCAGGGCTGGTGAAGCCCGATGGTAAAGGGATGGAGACCGGTGCCTGGATTGCCAAGAACGCCACTCAATACAACTTCCTCAATCATGAGCGAGCGGAAGACTTGGTTGAAGACATTCACAGTTGCAAGGGTAAACCAAGCTGTGAACGGGACATGTGGATTGGCAGCGGCTACAACAAGGAGAGTCTGGAGAACCTTGATGACGCGCTGAAAACCATGGGGCCGGTACGCGCGAAGGACCTGATGACCCAGATCCAAGGCGGGCTGGCCGCGCTCGGAACGCTACAGTGCACGACGCCTACGTGTGAGAACATCAAGTTCGAGCTGCTTGATCGAAGCTTCAAAGCTTTGGATTCCTTGGATGAAGTGTATGGCTTCGGTGCTATCGTCATTGGCGGCATCGCCGGGATGGCGGGGGCAGGTGGAAGCCGTCCGGGCGCAGGGGCTGTACCTGGGGCTTCGTCTAATGTAAACAAGGCGTATGAGTACTGGGCCGCGGTTAAGGCTGAGCGGGTTGCGGGTGCAAAAGGTGTTTCTCCGGTTGTCACTGCCGAGGGGAAGATTGGTGGGGCAACATTTACTGACGTTAACCAGACTGCTCGCCCAGTCTCACAGGCTAATGCTAGTCAGCCAACTTTGATATCCGACCGGGTAACTGCTAAATCTGACGCATCTGGGAAAGTCCTGCCAAATGGAAATGAATCGCCCCTGCTTTCCTAGACACTCTCCAAGCTCAGAAAATAGCGTTTCTCATACTCTATTGGCGACAGCTGCATAGCACTGCTGTGTCGACGTTTTGGGTTATAGAACATCTCGATGTAATCGAAAATATCACTTCGGGCTTCGTCACGCGTTGCGTAGATCTTTCGTCGGATTCGCTCCCGCTTCAAAAGCTGGAAAAAGCTCTCGGCTACGGCGTTGTCATGGCAGTTTCCTCGCCGACTCATACTGCTGACCACGTTGTTGGCCTTCAGGAAGCTTTGCCAATCTGAGCTACTGAATTGACTGCCTTGGTCTGAATGAATCATCACTTGCTGCTGTGGCTTGCGGCGCCACACGGCCATCAGCAATGCGTCGATCGCCAAGTCGCTGCACATCCTGGGCTTCATTGACCAACCAATTACTTGGCGTGAGAAGAGATCCAGCACTACCGCCAGGTAGAGCCATCCTTCATAGGTGCGAATGTAGGTGATGTCTGTCACCCAGACCTTGTTCGGCTCACTGACCTTGAACTGCCGCGCAAGGTGGTTCGGCGAGGCTACGGTCGGCTTTCCGCCGTAAAAACCTGGACGCCGCCGATAGCCCGTTTGCGAACGCAGCCCCTCTGCCTGCATCAAGCGCCCTACTCGATTTCTCCCGCATGTCTCTCCCAGCTCACGCAGGTCATCGTGAATCTTGCGGTAGCCGTACACACCTCCGCTTTCCAGCCAAGCATGTTTGATCAAGCCAAGCAGACGTTGATCTTCTTTTGCTCGGGCAGATTGAGGCTCGGCCAGCCAGGCGTAATAGCCGCTGGGATGCACCTTGAGGGTTTGGCAGAGGCGACGCACCGGGTAATCCGTCGAGTGCTTCTTGATGAAGGCGTACTTCAGCCACACTCCTTGGCAAAGTACGCGGCGGCCTTCTTTAAGATGTCTCGCTCTTCCGTCACGCGCTTGAGTTCAGCGCGTAGCTTACGCAGCTCGGCCTGCTGATCTTCGTCTTGCTGACGCTGTTCTTGGGGCTTGCTGTAGAGCTTGATCCAGGCGTAAAGGCTGTGAACGGACACCCCCAGACGCTGGGCAACATCAGCGACAGGCCTGCCTTTCTCGGTCACTTGCTTGACCGCTTCGATCTTGAATTCTTCGGGGTAACGCTGACGACTCATGGCACCTCCTATTTGGGCCTCATTATGAGGCTTGGAGGTGTCTACGAAACCAGCGGCGATTCAATCCTTTCCCCCAAAGGTATATTTCCGCGCGTCTGATGGCTCAATGCCATGCTGCGTGTTGCGCAGTGTCAGCCTTGGAAAAGGGCTGCACACGCTGCGGGCATTCATCTCGCATTGATCCCTCTCTCACCTCTTTCGCCGTCGTCGACGGCATTTCCCGCCTCGTGCAACCGGGCCCCTGAGGGGATCGCCCGGCAATGGCAATTTCAAGAACGATCAATAGAAGGGCTCTGCGGATGATCGACCCAATCGTGAAGGTGTTGGCTGATATAAGTGTGCGGTCGAAACTGACCCTGGGCTTTGCCCTGGTGTTGCTGCTGACCCTGGTGATCGCCGGAATCGGTTTGGGCGCACTGAGCAGCCTGGGTGAGCGCAGTGCCAAGCTCAGCAGCATCGCCCACATCAACGAAGAGACGCGCGACGTGCGCATCGCGCGGCTGAACTACACCGTCTCCCCGGGCGCTGAGCAGGCTGCGCAAATGGTCAAGGCGATGGATGAGCTCAACCTTCGCATCGAAGCGCTCGCCAAGCAGTTCACCGATCCGAACGATCTGCGCTGGATCGGGCAGGCTGAACAGGCTATCGAAGCCTACCGTTCACACTTCCAGGATTACGTCCGCGCCGTGGAGGCGCGCAGCGATGCGCAGGCCGTACAGACCCTGGCGGTGCTGGAGTCGGATCTGAAGAGCCTGCTCGAAGCGGCCGGGCAGTTGTCGGACAGCCAGTCGCAAAAGCGTGACCATGAAGTGCAGTCGTCCAAGCAGCGGTTGATCTTCGCCGCGGTGCTGGCGCTGGTGTTCGGTGTGCTGGCGGCGTGGCTGATCACGCGTCTGATCGTGCTGCCGTTGAAAGACGCGCTGCAAAGCGCCGAGCGGGTGGCCAATGGTGATTTGAGCCAGGACGTTCCGGTGTCCAGACGTGATGAACTGGGCGAATTGCAGGCCAGCATGCAGCGCATGACAGTGAACCTGCGGGATCTGATCGGCGGGCTGCGCGACGGCGTGGTGCAGATCGCCAGCGCCGCCGAAGAGCTGTCGGCGGTCACCGAGCAGACCAGCGCGGGCGTGAGCAGCCAGAAGGTCGAAACGGACCAGGTCGCCACCGCCATGAACCAGATGGCCTCGACCGTGCAGGATGTTGCGCGCAGTGCCGAGGAGGCTTCCAATGCGGCGGTCAACGCAGGCCATGAAGCGCGGGAAAGCGACACGGTGGTGAATCAGGCCATCGAGCAGATCACCCATCTGGACGTCGAGGTGGGGCATTCGACAGAGGCGATGGCCGGGCTCAAGCGAGAAAGCGACAAGATCGGCACGGTGCTGGATGTGATCAAGTCGGTCGCCCAGCAGACCAACCTGCTGGCCTTGAACGCGGCCATCGAAGCGGCGCGGGCGGGGGAGGCCGGTCGTGGCTTTGCGGTGGTGGCCGATGAGGTGCGCAGCCTGGCACAGCGCACCCAGAGCTCCACCGAAGAGATCGAAGAGTTGATCAGTGGCCTGCATCGTGGCACGCAGCAGGTCGGTGACATTCTCGAGCGCAGCCGCGCACTGACCAGCAACAGTGTCGAACTGACGCGCCGAGCCGGCACCTCGCTGCTGAATATCAGTCGATCGGTGGCGACCATCGAATCGATGAACCTGCAGATCGCCACGGCCTCGGAGCAACAGAGCGCCGTGGCCGAGGAAATCAACCGCAGCGTGCTCAAAGTGCGTGAAGTGTCCGAGCAGACGGCAGCGGCCAGCGAGGAAACCGCCGCTTCCAGCGTCAAGCTGGCGCAATTGGGCCGCGAGCTGCAGTTGCTGGTGGGCAAATTCAAGCTTTGACCTGTGGATGACTCGGCGCTGCGCTTTCGTTGAATCAAGCCCCTGAAGTGTGTGCCTCAGGGGCTTTGCATTGAATGGACGCGCGGGCAGCACGGGGTTGGCGCCGGCCGTGCCGCGTATCGTATAAGATATCCACACCGTATTGCCACTGGATGCCGCCGTGCCGATCCTGCCCCGCAAAGCCCCCAATCTGGGTGTTACGCCCTCGACCTCTGAAATCATCGCCGAGCACCTGCGTGAAGCGATCATTTCCGGGCATTTGGCCGAAGGCGAGCCGGTGCGTCAGGACGACATCGCCCAGGCGTTCAACGTGAGCAAGATCCCGGTGCGCGAAGCGCTCAAGCGCCTGGAGGCGGAAGGGCTGGTGGATTTTCACCGCAACCGTGGCGCCTTGGTGACCAAGATTTCCGAGCCTGAGCTGGCGCAGATGTTCGAGGTGCGTGTGCTGCTGGAGGTCAAGGCCATCCGCCTGGCGGTGCCGAACATGACCGAAGAGACGTTCCAGAAAGCGGAAGGGATTTGCGCCGAGTTCATTGGCGAGGATGACATTGGCCGCTGGGCCGAACTGAACTGGGCGCTGCATGCATGTCTTTATGAGCCCGCGCAAAGGCCATTTTTGGTGGGCTTGATCCGCTCGATTCACGACAAGGTCGAGCGCTACCTGCGCATGCAGATGAGCTTGTCAGCCGGCAAGGAGCGCGCCGATCACGAACACCGGGACATCGTCGCCGCGTGCCGGAACCGCGATGCCGACCTGGCCGCACAGCTGATCGAAGCGCACATCAACGGCGTCTGCCAGAGCCTTTACGAGCACTTGCCCCATCGCTGAGCGACCGGCGCTGAGGCTGATCCCTTCTGTGGCATCGCCTGCCATATTGCTTCCTCCCGTAACAGTCCCTCGGGGCCGCCCGGCCCTCTGCGGCATGTCCCGTTTTACCCGATAGCCCTGTAGCAGCGCGCCCTGCGCCGCTTTGCCCGAAGCCGGGCGAAGTGCTGGCCCCATTCTTGCTCGGATAAAATCGTATACGAAATACGATATAACAAGGCGGTCCATCCCCGGACATTGGGGCCGGACGCCGAGGACGAACGATCAACGGAGCGGAACATCGATGACCTCTACGACCTCTGTGGCATCCAAAACGCTTGACCGTAAGGCGGACCATGCGCCCGCCGGTATCAAACGCGTGGTGGCTGCCGCCATGGCCGGCGCTGTGGCGGAGTGGTACGAATTCTTCCTTTATGGCACGGCCTCGGCCCTGGTCTTTGGCCAGTTGTTCTTCCGTCAGACCGGCAGCGCGATGGATGGCATCATCGCGGCCTTCGCACTGTATGCCGTGGGCTTTCTGGCGCGGCCTTTGGGGGGATTGGTGTTCGGCCACTATGGCGACAAGCTGGGGCGCAAGCACCTGCTGCAGATCAGCTTGGTGGTGGTGGGCATCACGACCTTCCTGATGGGCTGCCTGCCCACCTTCGAAAAGATCGGCTATGCCGCCCCGGTGCTGTTGGTGTTGCTGCGACTGATCCAGGGCTTTGCCTTCGGGGGCGAGTGGGGAGGCGCGGTGCTGTTGGTGTCCGAGCACAGCCCGGACAACCGTCGGGGGTATTGGGCCAGTTGGCCCCAGGCGGGTGTTCCGGCCGGTAACCTGATTGCCACGGTCATCCTGCTGATCCTGTCTTCGAGCCTCTCGGAGGCGCAATTCCTCGATTGGGGCTGGCGAGTGGCGTTCTGGTTCTCCGCGGTCGTGGTTCTGATCGGCTATTGGATCCGCAAGCGGGTGGATGATGCGCCGATCTTCAAGGAGGCGCAGGCGCGCCAACAGAAAGTGGCGCAGACGCAACTGGGCGTGGTGGAGGTGTTGACCAAGCACTGGCGTGCGGTGCTGATCGGCATCGGCGCGCGGTTTGCCGAGAACATTCTTTATTACACCGTGGTGACCTTCTCCATTACCTACCTCAAGCTCGTGGTGCACAAGGACACCTCGCAGATTTTGCTGCTGATGTTCGGCGCGCACCTACTGCACTTCTTCATGATTCCGGCCATGGGGTACCTGTCGGACATCATCGGCCGCAAGCCGGTGTACCTGGTCGGGGCGGTGCTGACCGGGTTCTGGGGCTTCGTTGGCTTTCCGATGATGGACACCGGCAATGAGTGGCTGATCATGGCCGCGATCACCTTGGGCCTGGCCATCGAGTCCATGACCTACGCGCCTTACTCAGCGCTGATGGCGGAGTTGTTCCCGACCCACGTCCGCTACACGGCGCTGTCGCTGTGCTACCAGGTCGCACCGATCCTGGCGGGTTCGCTGGCGCCGCTGATCGCGGTGACTTTGCTCAAGGAGTACAACAGCTCGACGCCGATTGCCTGGTACTTGGTGGGGGCTGCGCTGATCTCGATCGTCGCGGTGGCCGCGACCCGCGAGACCCGGGGCAAGTCATTGCGGGCGGTGGACGAGGAGTTGGCCAAGCGCTGAGACGCTGGGGGCTGAAAAGCAGCCCCCGACTTCAGAACCGATCCAAACGGTAAGGCGCAAGCGCAGGCAACTGCCCAGCACCAGCGGGCACCGATCCCGTCATGGAGGCAACCAGTTCGGCAGTCGTCGCTGCCTGGGTAAGCCCCAGGTGCTGGTGACCGAAGGCGAGCAAAACCTTGCCGTCGCAGGCCTGGTCGATCACCGGCAGCGAGTCCGGCAGGGACGGACGAAAGCCCATCCAGGTGCTCGCCGCTTCTACATTCAGCGCGTTCTTGAACAGCCCCTCGGTCAGCCGATGCAGTTGCCAGGCCCGCCGCATGTTCGGCGCTCGCTCCAGCCCTGCGAACTCCACGGTGCCGGCCAGGCGCAAGCCGCCTTGCATGGGCGTCATGATGAAGCGGCGCTCCAGGGAAGTGACAGCCATGGGCAGGCGGCCGTGCTCGTTGGGCAGCATCAGGTGATAGCCGCGTTCGGTGTCCAGCGGCACGCTCTTGCCGGTCAGTTGCTGGGTAAGTTTGGCGGAGTGGGCACCGCAGGCGATCAGTGCTTTTCGGGCATTGACCTCGCCCTTGTCGGTGCGCAGCACAACGCCATCGGCATGCACCCGGGCACCCTCGACGCGCTGGCGGGCGAAGTCAACACCCTTGTCCTGGGCCGCTTGCACCAGCGCCCTCACCACCTGGTGAGGGTCGATGAAATGACCGGTCGCGGGGAAAAACAGTGCGCCCTGGATCGATTCGGACAACTGCGGCGCCACATTTCGCACGACGTTGGCGTCCCAGAAATCGACGGGCACGCCCTGAGCCTGCATCTTCTGCTTGAGCGCGTCGATCGCGGTGCGCGATTCAGGGCGTTCGAAGACCAGCAGGGAGCCGTCTTCCTTGAGCAACTGCGTGTTGCCGGTGGAGGCCAGCAGGCGGCGCCAGGCATCCAGGCTCGCCTCGTTGAGGGCGCGCAGGGCGGCGACGCTGTTGCGGTAGGGGCGTTGACGCAGGTTCAGCAGCAAACGTGTGAACCAGGGCAGGGCTTTGGGCAGGTAACGCCAGTCCAGGCGCAGTGGGCCCATCGGGTCCAGCAGCATGGCCGGCAAGCGCTTGAGGATGGACACGTCAGCGATGGGGAAGACCTGTTCGGTGGCCAGATGACCGGCATTGCCAAAGGATGCCCCCTGGCCCGGCTCATCCCGGTCGAGCACCAGCACCCGATGGCCCTGGCGCGACAAGGCCAGGGCGCAGGCCACGCCTACGATGCCGGCGCCGACCACGGCGATGTCATAGACCTCGTGACCGTTGCGGTGAAGTTCGTCTGAAAGCATCTGCTCACACCTCGGTGATCGTAGATTTTATACAATTGTCGTGTTCAAACCGCGCCCTGGCGACGAAGCTCAGGGCAGGGGGTCAGTGGTTCAGGCTGTTTTCCAGGACCGCGACGATGCCCTCGCAGGCTTCGCGGATGTGGCGGTCCAATAGGCGGCAGGCCGCCTCGATGTCTTTGTTGCGGGCATGTTCCAGCAGTTCTCGGTGTTCTTTTTCGGCTTTCTGGATTTCCCGCGTGTAGAGCAGCTGCATGCGGATGTAGCGATCGCACTTGGTATTGAGGTGCGTGATCATCGCCAGGGTTTCCGGCAACTGGGCCGGCGAGTACAAGGCAGTGTGGAAGGCGAAGTTCAGCTCGCTCCAGTTGTCGATGTCGCTGCCTGAATCCAGTGCGGCGTCGTATTGGTCCAGCAGGCGCTCGGCCCGGTCGAGTTCGCTTGGGGTCAGTTTCGGGATGGCCTGCGCCAGGGCCCGGCATTCGAGCAATACGCGCAGGTCGAAGAGTTCGCGGATGGTGGCGGTGGAGAGTTCGGTGGTGAATGCGCCCCGATGCGGATGGAACTGCACCAGCCCTTCGGCCTCGAGGGTCAGCAGCGCCTCGCGCACGGGGATCCGGCTGACGTCGTAGTCCCGCGCGAGCGCGTCCTGGCGCAATTGGGTGGCGCCTTTGAACTCACCGCTGAGGATGCGTTTGCGAAGATCGTCCGCAACGTGCTGGGCACGTGTCTTGAAGCTAGCCATAGTACTGTTCGAGAACCCGATTGGAATTTGCATATTGTATGCAAAGGGCAATGGCGCATCCACCGACGTCCTGTAGGTGGATGCGCCATTGCCGGTCAGCTAACCCGCTGGCCGTTGACCAAGCGGCTGAGGTTCAGCGGGTTGCCCTGCTTGATCGCCGTTGGCAGAAGGCTGTCGGGGAAGTTCTGGTAGCACACCGGACGCAGGAAACGCAGGATCGCTGCGGTGCCCACCGAGGTGCTGCGGGCATCGGAGGTGGCCGGGAACGGGCCTCCGTGGACCATCGCATCGCACACTTCAACACCCGTCGGCCAGCCATTGATCAGGATGCGTCCGGCCTTGCGTTCCAGGGTTGGCAGTAGTTTGGCAACCGCGTCGGTATCGGCATCGTCCATGTGCACGGTGGCCGTGAGCTGGCCTTCGAGTTGCTCAGCCACTTGCCTGGCCTGGGCCAGGTCGTCGCACTCGACGATCAGCGAAGAGGAGCCGAACACCTCGGCCTGCAGGGTGTGGTCACGCATGAAGTCGTGGGCAGTGGTCACGAACAGGTGCGATTGGCACTGGTTGTGGCCTTCGCTCTCGGCACCTTTGGCTTGCAGGCGTGCATTGGCATTGGCTGCCAGGGCTTGGACGCCCGTGCTGTAGGCCTTGTAGATGCCGGGCGTGAGCATGGTCTGGGTTGGGCTCTTGGCGATGGCAGTGCTGGCGGTGGCGATGAAGTCGTCCAGGGCAGGGCTCTTCACTGCGATCACCAGGCCCGGATTGGTGCAGAACTGGCCGGCGCCCTGGTTGAGGGAGGCGACGAAGCCTTCGGCGAGCGCGGCGCCGCGGTTGGCCAGTGCCGACTCGAACAGGAATACCGGGTTGATCGAGCTCATTTCGGCATACACCGGAATGGGCTCGCGGCGTGCCTGGGCGGCCTGGGTCAGGGCTACGCCACCGCTGCGCGAGCCGGTGAAGCCGACGGCCTTGATGCGTGGATCATTGACCAGGCCAATGCCGATTTCGGTACCGGAGCCATACAGCAGCGAGAACACCCCTTCGGGCAGTTCGCAATCCTGAACGGCCTGCTGGATGGCGCGGCCAACCAGTTCGCTGGTGCCCGGGTGGGCGCTGTGGGCCTTGACGATCACCGGGCAGCCGGCGGCGAAGGCCGAGGCGGTATCACCACCGGCCACCGAGAAGGCCAGGGGGAAGTTGCTGGCGCCGAACACCGCCACAGGGCCTAGGGCGACATGACGCTGGCGCAAGTCCGGACGCGGCAGTGGCTGGCGCTCAGGCAGCGCTTCGTCCACACGCACGTCGAGCCATTCGCCGGCACGGACGGTGCGGGCGAAGGTGCGCAGTTGGAAGCAGGTGCGACCGATTTCGCCCTGGATGCGTGCTTGCGGCAGCCCGCTTTCAGCCACGGCGCGCTGGACCAGCGTGTCGCCGAGGGCTTCGATGTTCTGGGCGATGCGTTCGAGGAAGGCGGCACGTGCTTCAAGCGAGGTATCGCGATATCGGTCGAAGGCTTCCCAGGCCAGGCTGCAGGCGAGCTCGACATGCTCACGGCTGCCGCCTGGATAGGCCGGTTCGAGCTGCGCGTTGGTGGCGGGGTTGATGGCGAAGACCGGGGCTTGTGTACCGGCGATGGCGCGTTGGCCGATCAGCAGGTTACCTGAAAGACTCATGGGGCTCTCCTGAGGTCGGGAAAGACGGATTCCCGCGTCGGGCGGGACGGTGAGGACGGCGCGCCAAAGGGGGCGCGCCGCCTCAGGGAGGTGACGCGGGGCGGGATCAGACCAGGTTGTTTTCAACCGACCAGCTGGCGTACCAGCGGCGGAACTGGGCGTACTGGTTCTCCGCGTAGCGGCGCTGGCTGTCGCTCAGCACATCGGTGGCATTGAAGTGCAGGGTGTATTCCTTGTCGCCGTTCAGGACCATCAGGTGCTTGTAATACAGCACCAAGTCCACGCCTTCGTCGAAGGACGACAGAATCGCCAGCGCGCCTTCGAGCTCCAGGGCCAGGCGACGTGCCCTGGCATCACCCACGGCCGCTTCCTTGCACAGCTTGATCAAGAGCAGCACTTCACGTGGCAGTGCGTTGCCGATGCCGGTGATTGCGCCGGTGGCGTTGCACTTGACGAAACCGTGGAAGACCTGGGTGTCGACGCCTGCCATCAGCGTGACTTCTTCATCCTTGGAGGTGATGAATTCGGCGGCGTAGCTCATGGCGGCCGCGCCACCGAACTCTTTGAAGCCGATCAGGTTCGGGTGTTCGCGGCGCAGTTCGAAGAACAGGTCGGCGCGGGTGGCGAAGCCGTAGTGGGGGCTGTTGTAGATCACCGCCGGCAGGTTCGGCGCCGCGTTCAGGATGGCCTTGAAGTGTTCCTTCTGGGCCGGGATGGACGAGCCACGGGACAGTACGCGTGGGATGACCATCAGGCCGTGGGCGCCGACCTTGGCGGCGTGAGCGGCATGGGAGACGGCTTCACGGGAGTTGACCGCGCCAGTGCCGACGATAGTCGGGATGCCAGCGGCGACCAGGCGGGCCACGCCTTCCTGGCGCTCGGCTTCGGTCAGCAGCGGCCAGTCACCCATCGAGCCGCAGTACACCACGGCGCTCATGCCGATATCGATCAGCTCGCGGCCCTTTTTCACCAGCGCGTCGAAGTCTGGCTTGCGGTCCGGGGTGCAGGGGGTCATCAGGGCAGGAATGCAGCCAGTGAAGATGTTGTCAGTCATTGTGGGCTCCTTGAAGCATTCATTCAGGTCGGTCGTGAAGGAGGCGCGCATCGCTCGCGACGCGCGTGGGGGTTATTGGCAGATGCCCCAGGCGAAGGGGTCCTGCTCGTCGATCAGCAGCTGGCTGTCGGCGGTGACATGGGCGCGGCCGGTGATCGAAGGGCGGATGCGCTCGCCTTCCTGTTCATAACGGCCTTCGAATCGGCTGCCGGTAATGCTGGCCTGGACCCAGGTCTGGCCTGGGGCGAGCTTGCCGTCGGCGGCCAGGCACGCGAGCTTGGCGCTGGTGCCGGTGCCGCAGGGGGAACGGTCATAGGCCTTGCCCGGACACATCACGAAGTTGCGGCTGTCGGCCTGCGGGTCGGCGGCAAACAATTCGACGTGGTCGATCACGCCGCCGTCCTCGCCGAAGATGCCGCTGGCCTCCAGGGCCTGGAGGATCGCCCAGGTGTAGGCGGTCAGCGCTTCGACGTTGGCCAGTTCCAGCACCTGGCCATGGTCGGACACCAGGAAGAACCAGTTGCCGCCCCAGGCGATGTCGCCACGCACTTCGCCATAGCCAGGCACCTGGACCGGCACATCATGGCGGTAGCGGTAGGCCGGCACGTTGCGCACGGTGACGGCGCCATCGGCGTGCAGAGTGGCGTTGACCGGGCCGACGGGGGTGTCGATCTTGTGCTCGCCTGGTTCGATCATCCCCAGGTGATGCAGCGAGGCGACCAGGCCGATGGTGCCGTGGCCGCACATGCCCAGATAGCCGGTATTGTTGAAGAAGATGACTCCGCAGGTGGCGTCCGGCGAGACGGGCTCGCAGTAAAGGGCGCCGACCAGCACATCATTGCCGCGTGGCTCGAGCAGGGTCGCGCGGCGCCATTGGTCATGGTCGTTACGCAATGCGTCGCGCTTCTGGCTCATGGTCTGGCCGGCGACGGCAGGGAAGCCGCTCATGACCAGGCGGGTAGGTTCGCCGCCGGTGTGGGAGTCGATGACATGGATGCTTTTCATTGAAATTGTAAATCCTCTGAACGCATTCGCCGGGGGGCTGGGATGGGCGGATTGCAGATTTTATACAATGTAGATTTTATACAATCAACCCCCTCATGCGTTCCCTCGGCGGATATCGATACCTGTGCAAGCGTGTTCAGCCGAGAGTGCGGTGGTGAGTTCAGCCCCGTATTTGCGGGGTGAACCCGCGCCCACAGTGACGTGCGGTCAGGTGTTTTGTCCGATGGTCAGCTGCGGGTTGCCTGTCGGTACTGGCGCGGGGTGAAGCCCGTCATGGTCTTGAACTGGCGCGAGAACGCGCTGTGGTCGGTGTAGCCGCAGCGCAGGGCGATCTCGGTGATCGGCAGGTCGGTGCGCAGCAGCAGGTGCGCCTGCTCGAGGCGTGCCTTGTGGATCATCTGCCGGGGCGTGAGGTGGAAGATGCGTTTGCAGTACCGCTCCAGTTGCGCCACCGAGAGGCCGGCGACTTCGGTCAGGTCGTCCAGCGTGATCGGGCGGTGGTAGTACTCGCGGATGTACGTGTCCACCGCCGATAGCCGCTGGTACGCCGGGTGAGCCTGGGCGGCTGACTGCAGGTCGACGGAAATGCCGATCAGCCCCATCACCTCGCCGCGGCGATTGAGAATCGGGCGCTTGTGGGTCAGGCACCAGCCCGGCTCCTGGCTGCCGTACAGGTGCACCTCCAGTTGATCCTGCAGTACCAGGCCGCCTTCCAGGACGCGACGGTCCTGCTCGGTATAGCCCGGCCCGAGCTGTGCGGGAAAGACTTGCGCGCTGGTGCGTCCGAGCAGGGGGGCGAGGGACTTGAGGCCACAACGCTCGACCAGCGTGCGGTTTGCCATCAGGTAACGGGCCTGGGCGTCCTTGACGAAGATCACCGCATTGGGAATGGCGTCGAGCATGGGCTGCATCAGCGAGATGCAGGCCATCAGCTCCTTCATGTCTTTCGGCCGGTGGGCGGTGAGGCCTTCGCTGAAGGTGGAGAAATGCTGCTCGGGCATGGTGCGTGTCCTGAGAGAGCGAAGGCAGCCTGGGGTGCTTTCGACAGGGGCTGTGTTTGCCGTTCAGGATGCCTCGGCGGCTGGCCCTCGCGTCAAGTCGTGGCTGCAAATTGTGCTGAATTCGTCATCAGGGCTGATGAAAACCATCAAGCAATCGTGGCCGCGATCAGTTCAACCTAAAAAAGACAGAGCGTGCCAGGCACCTCGTCGGACCCTTCGATCCACAGGCGGCCATAGACCACCCGCCTCTCTGGGACGGGGTTTGTTCACCCATCGCTTAAAAACAGAGCGCCACGCACCGGACACCCGGTGAGCGCGCATTCTCGAATCGAGAGGCTGCAACTTCACCGCCCAAGCACACTGATCTGCAACACAGTTTCTGCCTATTTCAATAATCCACAAAAAAGGGCTTAGCTATGTCAGGCCAAGGTAAATTCAAGAAACAACTGTCGCTGATGGACTTGACGTTCATCGGTCTGGGGGCCATTTTCGGCTCCGGTTGGCTGTTCGCCGCCAGCCATGTGTCGGCCATCGCAGGCCCGGCAGGCATCATCTCCTGGTTGATCGGCGGCTTCGCCGTGCTGCTGCTGGGCATCGTCTACTGCGAACTGGGCGCCGCCTTGCCGCGCGCCGGTGGCGTGGTGCGCTACCCGGTCTTTTCCCACGGGCCCTTGCTGGGCTATCTGATGGGTTTCATCACCATCATCGCGTTCTCGAGCCTGGTGGCGATCGAAGTCGTCGCCTCGCGTCAGTACGCCGCGGCCTGGTTTCCACAACTGACCCATCCGGGTACCAATGACGCGACCCTGGCCGGCTGGCTGGTGCAATTCGCCCTTTTGTGCCTGTTCTTCGTGGTCAACTACCGCAGCGTCAAGACCTTCGCCAAGGCCAACAACCTGATCAGCACGTTCAAGTTCATCGTGCCGCTGCTGGTCATCGTCGTGCTCTACAGCTTCTTCCGCCCGGAAAACCTCGAGGTTCAGGGCTTCGCGCCGTTCGGCATGTCCGGCATCGAAATGGCGGTCTCCGGCGGTGGCATCATCTTCGCGTACCTGGGGCTGACGCCAATCATCTCGGTGGCCAGCGAAGTGCGTAATCCGCAACGAACCATTCCTATCGCGCTGATCCTCTCGGTGCTGTTGTCCACCGCCATCTATGTGCTGCTGCAAGTGGCGTTCCTGGGCAGTGTGCCGACCGAGATGCTGGCTAATGGCTGGGGCCTGATCAACAAGGAGTTCTCGCTGCCTTACCGCGACATCGCCGTCGCCTTGGGCGTGGGTTGGCTGGCTTACCTGGTGGTCGCCGACGCGGTGATCTCGCCGAGCGGCTGCGGCAACATCTACATGAACGCCACGCCACGGGTCATCTACGGCTGGGCGCGGACCGGCACCTTCTTCAAGGTGTTCACCCGCATCGACGAGAAATCCGGCATCCCGCGCCCGGCGTTGTGGCTTACCTTCGGCCTGTCGATCTTCTGGACCCTGCCGTTCCCTTCCTGGGAGGCGCTGATCAACGTGGTATCGGCAGCCCTGGTGCTGAGCTACGCGGTCGCTCCGGTCTCGGTCGCCGCCTTGCGCCGCAGCGCACCCGACCTGGAGCGCCCATTCCGCGTCAAGGCCATGAGCGTGCTGGGGCCGGTGTCGTTCATCATCGCTTCGTTGATCGTCTACTGGTCGGGCTGGAGCACGGTGTCCTGGCTGCTGAGCCTGCAGATCCTGATGTTCGTCGTCTATCTGTTGGCCGGCCGTTTCGTGCCCACCGAACACCTGTCGCTCAAGCAGCAAGTGCATTCGTCGCTGTGGCTGGTGGGCTTCTACGCGATGATCATCGTGTTCTCCAAACTCGGCAGTTTCGGTGGCATCGGCGTGCTCGCCCATCCGCTGGACAATGTCGTCGTTGGCCTGTGCTCCCTGGGCATCTACTACTGGGGCGCACGCACCGGCGTGCCGGCACACCTGTTGCGTCTGGATGCCGATGAAGAGGAAGAACAACCGAACGTCCAGCCAAGCGCCAAAGGATTCACCACCGCCCACGCACGCTGAGTCGCAGGTCGACTCCGCCACGCCTGGCATTTTCACGCACGCACCGCGGCAGCCTAGGGCTGCCGCGGTCGCATTCAGGGAGTAATCGCAAATGAATGACAGGGTCCACATGACGCTCGAAGAGGTCCATGCACTGGCCGTCAGCGCGCTGTTGGCCAACGGCATGTCCACTGCCCACGCCCAGGCCATCGCCGAAGTGATCACCCAAGGTCAACGCGACGAGTGCCATTCCCATGGCCTGTACCGGGTGCTGGTGTGCGTGCGTTCGCTGCGATCTGGCAAGGTCGATCCGGCGGTGCTGCCGACGCTGCATGACGTCGGGCCTTCGATCGTCAAGGTCGATGCCCACCAGGGCTACTCGTTGCTGGCCTTCCAGACCGGCCTTCCCGTGCTGGTGGAAAAGGCCCGTCGGCAGGGCATTGCTGCCCTGGTGATTCGCAACTGCTTCCACTTTTCTGCATTGTGGCCGGAGGTGGAGGCCATCGCCGCCCATGGCCTGGTCGGCATGGCGATGACCCCGAGCCACAGTTGGGTAGCGCCGGCAGGAGGCAAGCGGGGCGTGTTCGGCACCAACCCGTTGGCGTTCGCCTGGCCGCGCCCGGCTGGCGAGCCGTTCGTCTTCGACTTCGCCACCAGTGCCATCGCCCGGGGGGATATCGAGCTGCATGCGCGGGAGGGCAAGCCGATCCCCGATGGCTGGGCGCTGGACAGCGAGGGCCAGCCGACCAACGACGCCAGCGCTGCGCTGGCCGGCGCGATGCAGACCTTCGGTGGACACAAGGGATCGGCCCTGGCAGCCATGATCGAGCTGCTGGCAGGCGCACTGATTGGCGACATGACCAGCCTTGAGTCCATGGCCTTCGATGGCGGCGCCGGTGCCACGCCGTGCCATGGCGAACTGTTGCTGGCGTTTGACCCCAAGGCGTTTCTCGGCGACGACCTCGAAGCCGGGTTGCAGCGGGCAGAGCATCTGTTCGCCGCCATCACCGGCCAGGGGGCACGCTTGCCTTCCCAGCGGCGCTTCAATGCTCGCAAGCGCTCGTTGGCCCAAGGCGTCTGGGTGAATCGTCAGGTCGTCGAGGACATTCGACGCCTGCTGTGAAGTGGACTTCAAGCGCTACCTGAATATAACTAGGCGCTGGTTGCAACGTGCAAGTAACGTTCGAACATTTGTTTTAATCGGATGTTGCTTGCGTTGCTGTTTGCATGGCTCGCTAGTTAAAAACAATCCAATTGGATAACTGTGCGTTATGTGCGCTCAGGAAGTTGCCGACTCTTGTTATGGCACCATGAAAACGGCGTTTATTTTTTTTGACAAAGTGGTTAATATCGCGCCGCCATCAGTGCGATGGTGAATTATAAATTAAAGGATTTAGTAATGAAAAAGCTGATCAAAGCCACTGCCGCTGTTGCTGTCATTTCGGGCGTGGCCCTGCTCTCCGGCTGCACCGGCCAAGTCTACAACCAGCCAAAGAACTGCTCGTACGACTACCTGTTCCACCCATCGGTTTCCATTTCCAAAGTTATCGGTGGTTGCGGCCCGATCGACAAGCTGCCACAACAGCAGTAATTTTGGATGTATGGATTACACCTCGATTGGGTGTAATCAGAACCCCCTCTCTTAATGGAGTAGGGGGTTTTTTATTGCCCGAGCCCAACAAGTAGTGGCGTTATGATATTAGTTGTTGAGGTCCAACCATCCAAACCAAAAGCACAACTATTTAACACAGTGACTTGGCCATCTCGGCAGTGGCCTTCCATCCCTGTGCCTCATATACCGGCCGGCCAACTTCCGTTGCGTGCAGTACCCCAAAGCCAACCCCACGCGCGAGGAACTCAGCCTCGGCCAGTCGCATCAAGGCCGACGCCAACCCCCGCCGCCGGTAGGCCGGTTCGACGAACACATTGAGCACATAACCGCGCTGATCCTGGTTCGGATGGGAAGGGTGGGGCGGCCAGTCGATGCTCATCAGACCGATCGCCGCCGCGTTGACTGCTCCGTCCATCAAGGCGAACCCGTAGTAGCGCCCATCGGTCAGGCGCGGCAGCAGCCAGGGCCGAAAGTGTTCGGTCATCACACGCAGTTGCGAAGGATCGCCCCCGGCCTCCAGGAACATCCGTTCTCGGTGGTCACAGATCATCGCGTGGTCGTTCACTTCCAGCCTGCGAGGTGTCAGGCCCGAGAAATCGATATCGCAGGGGAATTCATTCATGCGCTGCACTCCGACGGAGTGACCGATGCTAGTGCAGGCCCATCCCGGGCGTTAGTGACAGATCCGCAGGAAACCGGCCATACAGTGCTCTGGACATGGATGAGCGCAACCGATGACTACAGCATCAACCGCCGGCTGAACTTGGTTTCCATGACGATATGCGAGGCGGTGTGCGCCACGCCCTTGATCATGTTGATGCGGGTGAGCTCGGCGTTGAGCTCGCCCAAAGTGTGGGTGGCCAGGTGAATGATGAAGTCTGTTTCGCCCGATACGGCATACACCGCCTGGACCGCCTCCATCTTGCGCAAGGAGGTCATCACATCGGTGTAGCTCTTGTTGGTGCAGGAGGTCATGGTGAAGCAGTTGATGGTTTGCTGCAGCTTGTCCTGGTCGATGCGCACGCTGTAGCCGGTGATCACACCGGCTTTTTCCAGGCGAGCGATGCGCTCTTGCACTGCCGAACGCGAGACGCCGAGCTTGCGTGCCAGCGAGGCGGTGGGCTCGCGCGCGTTGGCTTGCAGCAGCGCGAGCAGTTGCCGGTCTTTTTCGGTCAGGCTGAACAGTGAACCGGGGTTTTGCGCATCCATGGACGTGGGCCTTGATCAGGTGGTCAGTACTTGATGGCCCGCCGTTGCGACCGCGCCTCCTGGAACTTGTCCATCAGCTTGAGGCCGGCATAGACCGTCTGTGCCGCCGCAGGGCCAAAGGGGCCGCCGTTCCATTCCAGGCCATAGGCATCGAATAGGCGGTAGCGGTCCGTTTCGCCGCAGATGGCCTCGGCCACCACGCGCGCCCCGACAGGTGCGGTGTTCATACCATGGCCCCCAAACGATGCACAAGACCACCGCCCCGCGCCCAACGGGCCGATATGCGGCATCTTGTGGCGGGCGTAGCCCATCAGGCCCGACCAGGCCTTTTCGATCTTCAGGCCGCGCAGTTGTGGGTAGACAGCGAGGATGTCCTGGGTCAGCAGTTGCCCCAGACGCTTTTCATCCTGCAAGTTGCGCGTGGTGATGTGTCCGCCCCAGAGCAGGCGGTCGCCATCGACGATGCGGTAGTAGTCCGAGGCGCGGCGGTTGTCGCCGACTGCATCGGTGGTACGAACCACGTCCGCGAGGCGCTCGCCCAGGCGTTCGGTCAGCACCACGTAGGTGGCAATCGGCAGGAAGGCGCGACGCAGCGGGCCGAACTCTGGGCCGCCATAGCCGCCGCAGCAGTACACCACCTCAGCGCATTCGACGCTGCCCTGTGCGGTGATCACCTGATGGCGCCCGGCGCGGCTTTCGACCCGAACCATCGGCGACTGCTCATGGATCCTGCCACCTTTGAGTTCGATCAGCTCGGCCAGGCCCAGGCAGTAGTTCAGGGGATGGAAATGAAAGCCGTGGCTGTCGCGCAGCCCCTGGAAGTACCGGTCAGTGTTGAGTTTGTCGCGGATCGCCCGAGTGTCGAGGTACTCCATTTCAAAACCGAACTCGCGCGCCAGACGATCGCGCTGGCGTTGGAGGTTGTCGCCGTCGTCATAGCGCACCACGCTAAGCTTGCCCGTGGTGGGCGCGCAACCGGGTAGCCCATGTTGAGCGATCATCGCTCGCACGATGTCGACGCCTTCGAGCGAGAGGCGGAACAACATTCCGGCCGTGTGGGTACCGCAGCGTCGTTCGATGGCCGACAGGCCTTCGGACCAGCCCTGCAGTACGAAGCCGCCGTTGCGACCGGAGGCGCCCCAGGCCACGCGGGCTGCCTCCAGCAGCACCACCGAGCGCCCTCGGGCAAGCAGCTCCCAGGCCGTGCTCAGGCCCGCCAGGCCGCCACCGATGATGCACACATCTGCCTGCGCCTTGCCCGCCAGTGTCGGGCGCGAAGGGGCAGGGCGCATGGTGGCGGTGTAATAGTTGTTGGTGTAGCTGGACATCGAGTCGGTCATCCTTTTTTCGAGGCGCAGGCGGGCCGTGCGCCCTTCGTGATGAAGGGCGTGGGCCGGGCAGTCAGGGGTTACTGGACGCGGGTAAGGTCGGTGCCGTACCACTTCTCGGAGAGTTGCTTGAGTGTGCCGTCCGACTTCATGTCGGCGATGATCTTGGCCAGTTGGGCATTGAAGGCTTCGTCACCTTTGTCCACGGCGATGGCCAGGGGCTCGTAGTAGGCGGGCTTGCCCTCCACCGGCACGATCGGATACCCGTGCTTGATGGCCCCCATCACCGTGGGCAGGGCGGACAGCGTGGCATCCAGGCGCGTGCCGTTGCCCATGCGTAGGTCGTCGAGCGGGCCCATGCTATCGCCATAGGTCTGCACGTCGCCGGGCTCGAGGCTGTAGCTGAACGGCGGCACGTCTGCGGCGTCGATCTTCAGCCGACGATTGATGTAATCCTCGGAGGTGGTGCCCGCTTCGACACCGATGGTCTTGCCGTTGAGGTCGGCGACTTGGGTACCGGCGGCGTCTTTGTGCACGGCGAAGACGTATGGGGTGTAGTAGTAGATGGCAGGGAAGTCGAGCACCCGGCCACGTTCGGTGGTCGGCGTCATGGAGCCGACCGACAGGTCCCAGCGGCTGGACCAGTGCCCGGCGGTGATGATGCCGTACTCCGGCGTGACGAACGTCACCTTGCTGCCGATGCGGCGGCCGATCTCGTTGGCCACATCGATGTCGAAACCTTTCAAGGTGTTGTCCTCGCCCAGGAATGACTGGGGCGGCCAGTTCGCGGCGGTGGCCACTTTCAGGACCTTGCTTTGCTGGATTCGGTCCAGGGTCGCGCCTGCCCAGGCGGCGCAGGTGGTGATCGACAAGGCGCTGGCGACGGCGGCGGCAGCGAAGATACGAGCAACTGAGGTCATCGGTACGTCTCCGGTTACACGGTAGTGGGTGTCGAATGCGTGCGGTAGCAAGGTGTGGTTTCAGTGGCTGAGGATTTGCGAGAGGAACTCCCGGGCCCGCGCATGCTGGGGGTTGTCGAAGAAGTCGTTGGGTTTGGCCTGCTCGATGATGCGGCCTTGGTCCATGAAGATGATCCGGTCGGCGACCTTGCGGGCGAACCCCATCTCATGGGTCACGCACAGCATCGTGATGCCGTCCTGGGCCAGCTCGCCCATGACGTCGAGCACTTCCTTGACCATTTCCGGGTCCAGCGCCGAAGTGGGCTCGTCGAACAGCATGATGCGCGGGCGCATGCACAGGGCGCGGGCGATGGCGACACGCTGCTGTTGGCCACCTGACAACTGGCCGGGGAACTTGTCGGCCTGGCTCTTGATACGTACTCGATCGAGGTACTCGTAGGCCAGTGCGCGTGCCTGGGCCTCGCTGAGCTTGCTCACCAGCCGTGGGCCGAGCATCAGGTTTTCCAGCACGGTCAGGTGCGGGAACAGGTTGAACTGCTGGAACACCATGCCCACCTGGCGGCGGATCCCGGCTACGCTGTCGGCGCTGCGGGTCAACGGGGCGCCGGCGATGAGCACCTGGCCTTTCTGAAAGTCCTCGAGCAGGTTGAGGCAGCGGATCAATGTGGATTTGCCTGACCCTGAAGGGCCGCAGACGACCACGATTTCTCCGCTGGCGATCTCCAGATCGATGCCCTTGAGCACATGGAAGTCGCCGTACCATTTTTGCAGGTCACGGATCGAGACTGCAGCGTGTGGCGCCGCGCAGGCGAAGGCTTGATTCATCGTGATGCTCCTTGTTCAGCGGTGGGCGCGGTCGAAGCGTTTTTCGAGGCGGGCCTGGACGGTCTCCAGGACAATCGACAGCAGCCAATAGAGCACGGCGGCGGTGATGAGCATTTCCAGGTGGCGGAACTCGGCGCGTCCCTGGGTGCGAGCCAGGAACATCAGCTCCCAGACGCCGATCACCGAGACCAGCGAGCTGTCCTTGAGCATCGAGATGAACTGGTTGCCGGTCGGCGGAATGATCAAGCGCATCGACTGCGGCAGGATCACCCGGCTCATGGTCTGCCAGGGCGTCAGACCGATTGCCCGCGAAGCTTCCCACTGGCCCCTCGGGATGCTGCTGATACCGGCGCGGAAGATTTCAGTCATGTAGGCGCCGTAGCACAGCGACAGCGCCAGTACCCCGGCAGGCACTGCGCCGACCACGTAGCCGAGCTGTGGAATGCCCAGGTAGATCAGGTAGATCTGGATCAACAGCGGCACGCCGCGGAAGAACGACGTGTAGAAGCTGGCGATGGCGATGGCGAAGCCGTTGGTGGACAACCGCGCCGTGGCGCCCAGCAGGGCCAGGACGAACGCGATGGCAATAGACAGAGTGGAAACATAGACGGTGGTGAACACCCCTTGGGTGATCATGTAGCCGACCTTGCTGGCGATGAAGCTGTAAGACAGGTTGAAGGTGTCGAAGAACAGCAAGAACAGCACCAGCAGTTCACACCAGACCGTGATGATCTGCGCCCGCAACGGGAAGCGTCCGAGGATGAACAGGTTCAGGACCAGCGTGGTCGAGAGGGTGGCCGCCACGGCGATATTGCGCAGCAAGGGGGCTTGCAGGTCGAGCACGATCGGCCCCATGAGCCGGGCCAGGCTGCCTTCACCTACGCCAGAGAAGAGCGCGACGACGAAGATGACGACAGCGATCGTTCCCATGAACGCGACGTTATCGGTCGCACGCGTTTTGACTATGTGGTCTTTGTACATTGTCTTCGTGCCTCTGCGGGGGTGAGCCCCTTTGTTGTTGTGGGTCCATTATCGGTGGGCAAAACGTCGGGCGGCACCTTGCGATCTGCATGGGTCAAAGGGTTTTTTGGGGCGTTTGTAGGAGGCGTACCCCTACAGATGCAGGTGAGCCTTTGAAATCTGCCAGGCATGAGGGCGCGCGAAGGCGTTGCGTGCCGCAGGTCGGAAAACCGCTAAGGGGTACTCAAGAACCGAGCGTGGGCAGCCGATAGCGAATGGGTAGAACCCCGCGACGGCGGGGTGAGCGTGCAACCTTCAAAAAAAGAAAAATCACCAAGGTCTCTGAACATGAACCTGAAATTCCGCCACAAGATTCTGCTCAGTGCCTGTGGCATCGTGGTATTGGCGTTTGCCTTGTTTACCCTCTACAACGACTACCTGCAGCGCAACATCATCCGCCAGAACATCGAGTCGTCCGTGCAACAGGCGGGCGCCCTGACCGCCAGCAGCGTGCAGAACTGGATGTCCGGACGCATCCTGGTACTGGAAAACCTGGCCCAGGACATCGCCCAGCAGGGCGCCGGCGAGAACTTGGCCGGGTTGATCGAGCAACCGTCCTACACCAGTAACTTCCTCTTCACCTACCTGGGCCATGCCACTGGCGTGTTCACCCAGCGTCCCGACACGCAGATGCCCGATGGCTACGACCCGCGCCAACGGCCTTGGTACAACGCGGCAACCAGTGCCGGCCATACGGTGATCACAGCTCCCTACCAAGGCGCTGTCGGTGGCCTGATGGTCACCATTGCCTCGCCCGTCAAAAGCCGCGCCGACGGCGCCCTGCTTGGGGTGGTCGGTGGCGACCTGACCCTAGATACCTTGGTGAAGATCATCAATTCGGTAGACTTCGGCGGCATCGGCCACGCCTTCCTCGCCGATCGCAACGGCCAGGTCATCGTCAGCCCCGACAAGGACCAGTTGATGAAGAACCTCAAGGACATCTACCCCGATGCCGCCTTGAAGGTCGAGCCAGGCATGCAGGACGTCACCCTCAACGGCCAGGATCGGATCATCTCCTTTGCTCCGGTCGAAGGCCTGCCTTCGGCGCAGTGGTATATCGGTCTGTCCATCGACAAAGACAAAGCCTACGCCGCACTGAGCCAGTTCCGTACTTCGGCGATCATCGCCATGCTCATCGCCGTGGCTGCCATCGCCGGCCTGCTGGGCCTGCTCATCCCGGTGCTGATGCGCCCGCTGACCACCATGGGCCGCGCCATGCAGGACATCGCCGAAGGCGAAGGCGACCTGACCCGCCGCCTGGCGGTGCAGCACAAGGACGAGTTCGGCGAGCTGGCCACGTCGTTCAACCGCTTCGTCGAGCGCATCCACGCCTCGATCAGCGAGGTGTCCTCGGCCACCCGCCTGGTGCATGACCTGTCGGAGAAGGTGGTTCACGCCTCCAATGCTTCGATCATCGGCTCCGAGGAGCAGAGCATGCGCACCAACAGCGTCGCCGCGGCGATCAACCAGTTGGGCGCAGCCACCCAGGAAATCGCCCGCAATGCCGCCGACGCCTCGCAACACGCCAGCGGCGCCAGCGAGCAGGCCAACGACGGGCGTCAGGTGGTGGACGATGCGATCAACGCCATGACCGCGCTTTCGCAGAAGATCAGCGAGTCGTGCGAGCAGATCGAGACGCTCAACGCCAGCACCGACGAGATCGGCAAGATCCTCGACGTGATCAAGGGCATTTCCCAGCAGACCAACCTGCTGGCACTCAACGCCGCCATCGAGGCCGCCCGTGCTGGCGAGGCCGGGCGCGGTTTCGCCGTGGCTTTCTCGGTCACTTGCTTGACCGCTTCGATCTTGAATTCTTCGGGGTAACGCTGACGACTCATGGCACCTCCTATTTGGGCCTCATTATGAGGCTTGGAGGTGTCTACGAAACCAGGGGCGATTCACCGAGCAGGCTTTCGGCAGGCGTCCCAGTTCCTGATCTGAGTAGGAGTAGCAGGCGCCGGCGAAGTGGCGAAGCCCCTGCTGGTGCTCGACGCTGGTCATGCACGCGGTGGTAGCTTCGTTGGCTGAATGCAGCAGTTCCTCGCCGATCAGCGCATTAATGACAGCTGTCTTGCCGGCACTCATGGTCGCCAGTACAAGCACATCGAAGGTTTCGGCTTTGGGGGACTGGGACCAGAAGCTTGCGCGATGTAGCGATGCAATGACTGAAGAAAACATCTTTCTTCCCGTGTACTTAAGGTTGATCGTCGCCCTCGGCGACTTGCGAATTCATTTCGATACGTATGCTGCTTTGACCCGGTTCAATCCGGTTGCTGACAGATTTGCATATGGGTGCGACGAAGTAGGTCGCGCGCCTCATCGCAGCAATGCAATCAGGCACTGAGCCGGGGTCACCATCGAACAGGACGAAACGAACCGGGCTGGCAGTCGCTCGCGGCAGGAGGGGGAAAGGGAGCAAGGGCAAGGTAAGTATCCATTTACCTGGGTGGCACTTTGCCTTCAGTGTCGCACTCTACGTGCTAGAGACGTCAAGTTCTCTAGCGTAGTGCGCGCCAACTTTCGTCTGATTGACCCAAGGCAGCCCGTATGATTCTCGGACCCGTTCAAGTGGTAAATGGATATCCTTTGCTACACGAGAAGCTCTGCAGCGAGCTGACCTATGCCAATGCGGGGCTAGGGAAAGGGAAGCATGGATCCTGTCATGAAAGCAGCGTGCTATGGCTCGGTAATCACTGGCCGTTGGTCAGTGCCGATATTCCTCCGCGCAACGTCTGTTGGCGCAGCCCGGTTTTCGAAGATGGTGAGCTTAAGCGGCGGTCTTACTCTCGGGAGCACTCTGGAAAGCGAAAAATCACTGCGAATACAGTCTTCGGCACCAAGAGGAACACCGCGGTCGGCATATTACCGAAAGCGCTGAGCGTCTTCGGTTGGGGGTATCCTTTTCAAACCATCCAAAGCATGCCCTCAAATATGCCCCAAATGTAGCAATTAGCAGGAAGTAAATGGCTCTTCGAGGCTAGGAAAAAGCAGAAATGATCAGCTAACAAGCAATGCGCGAAGCCCCTAAAGACTGTCCGGGTCGCCGAAGAACATTTGGATAGGGCTCTAGCGCGGGTTTTGCGGGTGGAAAAAGAAGAAATGTACCCCCAAAAATACCCTCGATACCCCAGCTGGATACGCGATCGAGAATGGCGATTTCTGACACGGATCAGGATGGTCGTCGGCGGCTTTTAGTGTACGTCAGACCCGACTCACTAGGAGGTTGCCTGGATGATTGGTTGCCTGGGCAGTGCGCCAAGGGCCTCGTGAGATTTAGCTGCGTCCGTCCTTCGCGGGCCGCTCTATCTATTAAATTGGTCGCCCGGGAAAGCCTGATGCCTGCTTTGCACAAGCTGAAGCTGGCTGGACTGTCGGCCGTGCAGCTCGACAGCGCTTTGGTGTGCAGCCTTCGGACTCGTTGTACCAGCTGATCGAAAAATGCGTCGAACTCTATTCTCAGGGACCGCCCCTTGCATGGGGTGCAAGGGGTCGAATGTTCGAATCACTCCGTCCCGACCAAAATACTCCAGAAAATCCAGTCACTTAGCGGTGACTGGATTTTTTTATGGCTGTTCGTTTTTTGTGGTTAGCAATTTTGCCCCACTTTTTGCCCCACCGAATTTCAGTTGCCCCTTTTTCGAAGATTCTGAGTCGGCAGAAAATTAGGCACTCGCACCTACTCATGCAGAATGGCCTCTAGCCGACAGCGGGGGAGCGACTTGATAGTTCGAATCCCTACGCTTCCGCCATTATTCCTCATTAAAGCCCTGATTATTCAGGGCTTTTTTGTGTCTGATCGGTTTTAGCCCATACCCTAGCCCATACTTTGGGCGCTGGCTTTCATTGGGCTTCCTCGGAATTTTCTGCCCAACGGTTAAGAACCTGCTGCGCCGTGCATTTCCCTTCCCGGGGAAATGAGCCGGCGAACATCAAGGGCTAAGCTTTGGAATCAGGTGCAGGAGGGGGGGGGGTGCGATCATGCAGTCCTTTCAAAAAATCGCAAAACCGACCACATAAGGGGCGCTGGTTTTTTGCGAAAATTTAGTCCTCGGTCTTCTTTATCCAGTGGATTTAGCCGCACGTTTCAGGCTACTGGGCTCATGAGATCCGTAGGTTGGGAGCAGTATTCCAATTCACGCGTAGTGCTGTTGCTATCTGAGGTCCATTTGCTTCTGCTCTTAATGGGCCCCCATAGGTCTACTGTGCAGTTGTCCTGCTGAACTCATACAGCGGGGGGCGGCACAATCTTCCTATGAGCCGAGTCGGCATAGGCCTACTTGAAGTCACGCTGCCTACTTGGCAGCCGTTGAACGCCCGCCCGAAAATCGCGCTTGGTTGATCATTAGCTAGCCAGGGATGTTGTAGGCGGCGCCATACGTACTTGCCATCCTCTTGCACATAACGCTGGCGAAGGCGTGGTGCTTAGTGGCTTTCCGCAGATCGCATGGACTTTAGTGGTTGGCAGCGAACAGGTGGTCCCTTTAAAATGATGTTTTTTTGCTATCAGTGAGATGTGCCCGGTTGCGCTATCGCAGGAGGTCACGCTTTAAGCATACCTGCGCCGCAGGATTTCGTGGAGAAGCGATTAGCCAGCCCTAGCCCTATAGGAAACGGGCTTACCATTCGCTAATGAGTTGCTTGCGAAAGCATCGCTACGTCTCTCCGGCATCTGCTTCCGTGTGGTCGAGTCATTCCTAGGAGCAAGAGTTTGACGACTATTGATGTGCAATTTCATAGCGATGAAGAGGACCGCAAGCTGCGGGAAGAAAACCCAAGTACCCCTGAACTCTTCGCGTTTGACTGCGGCCAGCTGCCTTTCGAGCGAATGGGGGACGCCCATTTTGAGCTTCTCCTGGCAGACCTCTACGCTGCACGAGCAGACGATGGTTCAGAGGACTGGTATGACACTGCCCGCCGCCTAAATGACGGGGCCGATCAGGGGCGCGATGTCATCCTGCTCGAGGATGGCCGTCCGGTTGGCGTCATTCAGTGCAAGCGCTACAACGGCATCGTCTCTCTTCCCATGGTCATTCAGGAAATTTGCAAATTCTTCCTTTATGCGACCATTAAGCCTGGCATCGCCTCCGCTCCAGGTGAGCCATTTCGCTATTACGTTGCAGTATCTGATCGGGCAGCTGGTAAGCTTTTCGAATTCCTGCAAGGGAGCGGCAGGCAACGTTTCGTAGACCTTAGAGCAGAATTCGAAGAGAAGGCGCTAGCCGCTCGCAAAGGATCCGCCACCCTTAGAAAGCATCCTGACCTGAAAGATCTGACACAGGAGCAGCTGTGTGATTTGGTCTGGGCCAGGATCGACAACCTGCAAACCACCCTGCACAAGAAAGATGACCTTTCACGGTTGGTAGGCGCCTATCCTCGCATCAAGTCGACCTATTTCAAGCTTGAGTCCGATTCGGCACAGGTCGTTGGTGAGCTGAAAGCGTTCCTCCAATCACGGAATCTGATGGTGAGTCAGGAGGACGAGGAGCTCATTTCCGGAATCCGGACTGAATACATCAAGTTAAAGCTGGGTCGCAATCAGCGTTTCAATCTGGGGCTGTTGCAAGGCGTAGAGCTTCTGCCTTTCATGCGAACCATGCTCTTGCCCAAGGCAGGCACGCTGTTCAATAACTTTGGCTCGCTTCCCGTGATTTTTACCGGCGGAGCCGAGGCGGCAGATCCGGGCGACTGGGCAGAACTTCACCAGCTTGTCGAAACATACGATAGCCAAGCGGTGGTATTCGTAGGTTGCGGTGGCGTGACTGGGGCTCAGCTTGCTGCCTGGAAAAATTCAGATGACATGATTTGGATTGATCCAGAGTGGGATCCGGCTCCGCTCCAGAACTACAGGGCCGGTTGGTGTTGGGTCAAAGATCCTACACAGGGTATTTTCAACTGCTATGTGCTCGTGGAAAACGAGACAGGCCTGGCTGAGTACGGGCACGGTAAAGTGTCGCTCCGTCTAGCATTTGACGACGTTGTCGTCTGGCCGACCTTGGGTAACGATTTTACGAACCCGATATCCAATGCCAGGTCTCAGTTGCGTCGGATAATGGCTAGCCAAAATGAGGACAGTTCGAAGCGGCCTAATCTTGTCCTCGCATCCATTAGCGTCACCAGCCTCGAAAAAGTATTGACCTCGGCCTCAGATCACTATGGCCAGCGCATACACTCGACAATTGCCACGGCGATTGCCAACAGTAACCGTGTCGAAGCGTGTCCTACAGAGCTGTACAGTGCCACTGGCATCTTTCCAGCGATCGACGTCGAGTTCGCGACCCGACCAACCCCTGCAACCGTTAACCCCTCTGGACGTGTTATGCGTCGGAGCACCAGTGGTGCTCTTACATTCACTCTCGACTGGAATGCAGATGTGACCCTGGCTGCAGTAAAGGCGCATCGCTTGGTTGCGGGGATAGTTACAGACGATATGCATCCGATGTCGCTTGAATTTCATGAGCTCTTCAATCGGTATCCCCCATACCCAGGCTACCTGCCTGCAGTGAAAGCAGAGCTGGATCTGCTCGATACGTTGGTGCAAGGCGCAGGCCTGCCTGACTACTCGGGTTTCACCTACAGAACTTGGTTTGGTGTCAAAGCGGGGGAGGATTTTCCACTGGAGGCGCTCTGCGCATCTGGTGAAAGCGTTATGAGAACCGTCCAGGCACTGAGCTATCTCAATGTACCACCCGCCAGCCAATGGGTCTGCTCGCCCGACCTGCAGGGACATATCCGGCATGACGACCCTGTGCATGGCGAGGTCAACCTTATGGCTTGGGCAAACAGGAACTATCCCGTCAGACAAATGGAAGGTGACCTGTTCGACTGGGCTCGACAGCCGATTGTGCATCCGAGCCTCATCGTCTTCGCGCAGGGTAGGGGGAACGTCGCGGACAAAAAGCCCAGCGATGGGCGTTACGATTACACCAGTCCGCCTGCCCCCAAGGGATCAATCACTGAACCCGCGATTGCAAGAAACGTTTATATGTTCAGTTTGGGCGACATTGAATCGGTGTATGACGACCCGTCAGCTCCTTCACCCAATCAGTTCATGCAAGATATTTTTGTTCGGAAGGGGAAGTTAGATGCTCAATGAATTGACTGAAATCATAGGGCGTCGAGCTGAGGATGCCGGCTTCTCCAGAGCCTCCACTCAGCAGTACTTATCGGGCAGTAATCAGAACTGGCAGGATGGTGCGATAGGGAATGAACTCGGGTATTGGGAGTCGTCCTTCGCCTCTATTTTATTGGTCAACATCACCACTGAGACCGGTGTCGATGCGATGCGCCAGGCCAAGATTGCAGAGACGTTCTTGGATGCCGCGATTGTCCAGCGCGAGCGCTCAGGTCTCGTTATTGACGGCTACCTGGTGATCGCCGCTACCGAGGTGAATGATCAGTTCAAGGCGTTCATCCTTGATATCGAGAGAGATATCAGATTTGTCAGAAAGCATGTTGTTACCCGGGGTGATGAAGGTTGGGAACGCTATGAGCGAATCACTCCGTTAGGCCTGGAGCGTATTGAAGATCAAGGGGGTGCGGTAGTCTTTTCTTCCGAGAATACCGACTATCTTCAGCTTGTAGAGTTACTGGCGGAGGTGGACAGTCAAGAGCTTGCCCAAATTCATGGTAAAGAATGGAATCTCAATGAATAACCTGCCCATCAAATTCCTTGCCGTTACCATCCAGAATTTTCGGGGCATTCCGGATGAGTTGGTGGTGCCGTTGGATGCACCTTTAACCGTCATCCATGCGGCCAACGGCACAGGTAAAAGCACCATTTGTTATGCCTTGGAGTGGTTGGTTACCGGTAAGGTCGATGATCTGAACGGGGCAGCACTGGAATGTCAATGGGGTAAGGGTGCTACTACAGTCTCGGCAAACTGTTTGATTGACGGAAAGCTTCACGTACTTACCCGAACCAATACCTCCCTGTGGATAACCCCCGACGGCGAGAAAAAGAAAAAAATTAACGATGAGTTTCTTCTGGGGATGCTCACGCCTACGTCGGTTTCGGGGAAAAGTACCATCGCATTGCGAAAGGCCAAGCGTGGATGGTTGCGCAATAGTCGGTGGCTTTACTCGAACTCGCTAGCATTGTTGATTGATAATAATAAGGCCGACGAGCGTCAGCAAATCTTCGCTGACATACTTGGTTTTGGTCATCTCACCAGTACCTTGCGAGATCTGCGCGATTACAGGAAGGCACTTCCCAATACGAAAGGGCTAGCGGACAAAGTTTCGGGCGTGAAGGCTGAAATTGAAACGCTCAAAGCCTCCTTGGCCCTTAGTTCTCCGGCCAAGGAGGCCGCGCTAGACAACCTTGAAGCTATTTTTACGGCGTTTCCACCAGCAGTCGAGGGAACCATTCCTGAGCGGCTAGAGGCAGCTCAGCTGCGTGTTAACTCGTTCAGCCAGAAGCAACAGCGAGAAATGGCAGTGCTGAACACCGTGTATC
Organism: Pseudomonas sp. HTZ2; assembly: GCF_033173945.1. Lineage (NCBI taxonomy): Bacteria > Pseudomonadati > Pseudomonadota > Gammaproteobacteria > Pseudomonadales > Pseudomonadaceae > Pseudomonas > Pseudomonas sp. HTZ2. The sequence goes on from NZ_CP137332.1 coordinate 1,095,185, forward strand.
AGCAGTGGACGCCGTACCACGGTTCTTTGCAGCAAATTGAAACTCTTCGTCAGTCAGTTGATGCCCTGACGCAGGAGCAGAAAAAGGCGAGCGAAGATCACAGTGTTCGAGCATCAGAATTGTCCGACGCCCAACAGAAAGTGTCTGACGCTCAGCGGTCATTAAAATGGGCTGATGACAGCCTGCTAACCTTCCATGGGTGGCAAACAGCTACTAGCGCTCAGGGTGTGGGAGGGTATTTTGAGCAGATTGACCGAAGCCAAGCGGAACTTGAGGCGGCGGGTTTTGTAGAGCTGGGATGGAGTTCTGATCGGCAAACGGAGTGGAAAAAGGCAATTGCTCTTCTGTCCGCTAACTTCCAAAAAATTATGGAGCTTGAGCGTCAGAAAAGTGACCTGAAGGCGAATCCTGTAGCGCCTGCTATCGACTTCGACGAAAAGGCACGCCTGGCTGATGCGGCAAAGAATATACGCATTCGAGCAGAAGCAGACTTTGACGCATATACTAACGTTTTGGGTAAGTTAAAGGTTATGGGCAGTGAGTTCGCTCATGCTCATGATGACCCTCACTGTCCGCTCTGTAATTATAATTGGCCCACCACTGCTAGGCTTCGGGAAGAAATATCCTCGAATATGGAAGTGCTTGCACCGGCTCTTGAAGCTGCCTCAAGTGCACTGACGTTGGCTCGTAAAGATGAGCAGGACGCCATTAAAGCCCTGGAGTTAGCTACGTCGCAGAAATCGGCGTATGAAACTTATTTGGCTCGATCTAATTCCGTGTATCAAGAGCTGCAGTCGTTTGCAATCAGGAGTACGTACTTCGAAACGATGAATGTTCAAGACTTCTCCGGAATGAACATGGACGGCCTTGCTAATATGAATCGCAGGGTAACCTCTGCAATTCAAATCAGCGGAATTTTTGAAAAGCTTTCCGAAGTAGAGAAGTTTTTCGCCATTACTCCGGCGAGCGGTGCGGCAACACGGGTATCGAGCGCCGTCGCAAGCTTGGGAAGCTACAAGAAACATTTTCAGGATCAATTCGACCAATACGAGCCGGCGAGAGCTCGCCTCGTTCTGGCTGTACAAGGACTTTTACAGGCCGTTCAGTCCAAGGCAGGCGAGATCGCTGGTCTCAACGCGAACATCGCTGCGGCGGTAGAGATCTCCAGCAGCTTCGATTCCCATTGGCGTGAGCTTTTTGGTGATCAACCCGTGTCAGTAGAGTCCTACGACATCATGCGTCAGCAGCTGGGTCAGCGAGGAATTGATGCAACGACATACACCAGCATGCTTGATCAATGCAAAGCTGTGGTGAGCGTTGATGCCGACTCGGCGAAGTTGAAAAAGCTGGAGCAGGAACTGGTTCAATTGACCAGCAAGCTCAGAATCGGCACAGGCTATATTGCTGATGCAGACCTGGCGATTGAGCAGTATGCCTTGCATGTAAAGGACTTCACTGCCTCTAGCCTGAAGCCCCTGTTGAGTCCTGCAGCTGAGCTGTTTTCCAGGATGCATGCCAACGAGGTCTACAAGGGGCTGGGCGTTTCAGAAGGCGAAGACGCATTGAAATGGACAGTCTTCGCCGAGGGCCATGAGCCTGCATTGGACGCAGAAGGGAAGCTTAGCCAAGGCCAGCGCCAGGATCTGGCATTGTCGCTATACCTAGCCAGGGCTCGGAATACCGGGGGAAGCTTCTTCCTCGATGAGCCAATCGCGCATTTGGATGACCTGAATCGCGTGGCAATGCTGGACATTTTCCGGCTGGTGGCCACCTCGATGCCGGATATGAACTTGATCTTGACCACTGCCAGTGATTCGCTGGCCCGGCACATGGCTCAGAAGTTTTCGAGCATCACCGACCGGCACCTGTTGAACATGATTCATTTGGAGGGGAACCCCCGCACCGGAGTTAAAATGACAGTTCAGGGCAATGCGGCGGTGCCAAATAACCCCGGTCAAACCGAGAGCTTGAGGGAGTAGCCTTAGCGGATCCAAGCCGATGAAGCGTGGTGACCTTTAGGATTTCCTCGTCATAGAGTAGGTTTGCCCTAGCCACGCTCTCAATCTTCAAAACTGTAACTTTAGGAAGGGGTTGTCTGGAGGTGGCGTCAGACCAACGAGATTGACATTTTGCAGGATGTAGCCATTAAGGGATGTGGTTTTCCGCGGGCCTCGTACAGTGCAAGTCCAAATGTTCTGGCTATTGGGCTTTCTCAGATGAGCATCCAGCTTTTCAAATTCGCGTTGAATACGTCGCCAAGGTTCTTTCTGAGCCGCGCCGTCAGGCTGCTCTAGATGCTCGGCTGCGTAACGCTGGAAAATGCCCGGAGTGACCAGGAAAAAAGTGCCATCCACGGTGTGGACCTTTGCTTTGCTGTCGTTGACCAGTAAGCGATGTGTGTGGATTCCGTCGCGCAGCCACTCGAGAAAGGCAAGGCCCACGGAATTCTGAGGTGGCGCAGCGGTTGATTGCAGGCTTCCCGTGCTTGATCCAGTTTCGAGCTCGCCTGGCACTTGCAACATTTCCATCAAATCGTCGAGGTAGTCGAAATCCTGATTCAAAAGCTCGGGGTCGTGCTGTTTTGGTTTCGGGGCTACGTGCGGCCGATCTGGGGCTGACTCGCGGGCTTCATGAGGTGGCAGGGAATCGCCCATCATCGACTCAATCGTTCCGTTGAAGCAGTCTGGCCGAGGTTCATCGGCCCAAATCAGGCTCGGTTTCAGGCGGAGAAAGGTAAAGCGATGCTGCCAGTCCCCGTCTGTGACGGCGGCGCTCCACACCGCTTTCCCTTTATCTGTCTCATCCACCAATCCATGTGATTGCAGTTCATCGAACATGGCGATGTTGGAGGAGGGAATACCGTCCACCGATTGGGCCAACAGGTAGGCACGCAGCCTGTCGGTCGCGGTTTTGCTGACCAACCACAGGTGGTCAACAGTGAGCCAGCCGGCAGCACCGGGCTGGTTGAGCTTGAACTCGTTTTTGACCAGGTGGCGTAGCCCCATGAGCAGGTGATGCTGCAGCGAATGTTTAGGTGCCTGCAGTGCTTTGGTGGGGTTGGCCCCAATGTTCTGTGCCGTGGATACCCGGTCTGCTTGCAGCACCAACTCCCCGAGTGTGCCGGCCTGCTCGTAGTGGTCGGCCAGCAAGGACAGCAATTGTCTCCACAATTCTGGGTAGCTGCTGAGCCAGTCAAGCAGCGTGGGCGTCAAGATCTGCGTATACAGCAGCCCAGCGGCGGCACCGTGCAGTTGGTAATCCCGGTCGGGGACGTAGCGGAAGCGGTAGGGCTGATTCAAAGGGCCGTGCCAGGGGTGCCAGCGGTCACCATTCTGGTACTCCACCTGGAGATCGACGGCGATTTTACCCACGTCATGGAGCAGGGCGCCATAGGCAATGGCGGCGCTCCAGGCATCAGCCTGCGCAGCCTGGTCTTCCGGAGCGGCACCACCGGGGAGCAGGTAGGACTGGCGCAACTTCAGGCTGCATGCCACCAGCTCCAAGCCGTGGTCGAGCATGCCACCTGGGTAGGCATGGTGATGGCTCTCACTGGCCGGTAGTTGCTGTACATAGGTGGCGTAGCGACGAATCGGTTCGAGGTAGAGTTGTTCGAACTGTGGCGGGGAGAGGGCCGTGTACTGCCAGATGCGAGCAAGCAGCTTTTTTCGATGGCTGGCAGCGAGCAGTGATTCCGCCGACAGTGGTTGATGAAAGCCCACGGCGGCGGGGGTGGACTCTTCGGGAAGGCCTTTTTGCGGTTTGAACCACCAGCGTTTCATCGCAGTACCTGTCTTGCGTTCAAAAGGTCCTTTTGCCTTTTCGGATAAGCCTCTTACCCTTGCGCCCCCTTCCATTGACACCATTACCCTTTACCGCCTTGGCCTTTTTCGCGAGTGCGATAATCCGAAGTCTGGCGCGTCGGGTTAGCCGGCCGATCGGCGTGGCCGACCACTTTAGAGTGGGGGTAGACTGCCCAGCATCATTTTTCTGAGCTGTGGCGCTGATGACGCTGAGTGATGCTGTATTGATCGTGCTGCTGGCGGACCGGATTCATGGCACTGATGCTGCCATTCGGTCTGCTGCCAAGCGCTGTGCGAAAAAGTTGCCGCGCAGCCAGCGCGACATCTTGTTCAAGGTTGGCAACAGCGCGGCGCCTCGCGAAGTGGTGGCGCATCTCTGCCAGAACTTGGCTGACTGATCTGTCACAGAGTTTTGCAATTGATAAGCTTGAAGTGACTCTTAGATTGGGAATTAGTACTCGGATATTGAGTGTGTCTCAGTTAGTATGCCTTCACGTGTCTCATACCTAGGAAAGATTTCTCATGTCCAAACTTGCCGAATTTAAAGCACTGGAAGCGCAACTGGCCGCGCAACTTCAACAGCTGGATGCGATGAAAAACGATTCTGGCCTGAAGCAGGAAATTGAGTTTGAACAGAAGCTGAAGGCTTTGCTGGAAGAATACGGCATGAGCCTGCGTCAGGTGATCACCATTCTGGATCCGTCCAAAGGCGTAAGCGTGAGCGCCGCAAGCGCGTCGAGTGGCGCTCAGCGCAAGCCACGCGAGGTCAAGCGCTACAAGAACCCGCACAGCGGCGAGGTCGTGGAAACCAAGGGTGGCAATCACAAGATCCTCAAGCAGTGGAAGCAGGAACACGGCTCGGATACCGTCGAGAGCTGGCTGCAGTAATCGACTGCGCATTTGCAACGGCCGATACACGGCGCTGCCGAAAAACAAAGGCCCCAAATCGGGGCCTTTTTGCTAGTTGATGGAAATTACGCCGTGAGTCGCTCCGGCGCTTCTGTGGTGCGCTCGGCCTGCAGTGCCAGCAGGAACTCCGAGGCCTCACGGGCCTGGCCACTGGCGCGGAAGATCGCACGCTTGTCTTCCTTGAGGATCTTCAGCCAGGAGGCCAGGTACTCCTCGTGGCGTAACTCTCCCTGGGTGGCGGTCAGCGCGCAGAGAAACGCTGCCCCCATCTCTGCAACCAGTTCCTCGAAGGCATAGGCTGCGGAGCCAAACGCGTGCCCGCCGGTGATGCCATCGCGGTTCAGGCGCGATCGATGACCCGACCAGTGAGTCAGCTCATGCAGGGCCGTCGCATAGTAGCTGCCGACGTCTTCGAACTGGGCCTTGGTTGGCAGCTGGATGCGATCACGCAGGGGTTGATAGAATGCGCTGTCGCCGTAGCAATGTTCGATCTGTGCGCCACTGGCTAGCAGCAACTGCTCGGCTGGGGCATGGTCGATAAATGCGAGCGGCTCGGTGTGTTCAGTGAGGCCTGGCTCCTCGTCAGGCAGACCTTCGGTCTGCTCGATGTTGAACAGGCAGTGCGTGCGCAAGAGGGCGAATTGCACCATCTTGATATTGCCCTGGTCATCGCGAACGACCTGACCGTCCTCGTCGTGCGCCTCCTTGCTCATCGGTTTGTACAGCACCGCGAGGGTGGATTGCTCCCCCTTGCGTACATGGCCACCAGCTTTGCGTGCCTGGTTGAAGGTCAGCCAGCGATCCTGGGTGAAACCTCGCAGGCGCGCCTCGGCCCACAGCAGTGGAATGTTGATCCCGGCGTAGGGCCGCCGGGTGATGGCGTTGATGGGAAAAGGGGAGTCAGCACTGGAACCGGTGGTGGTCCAGGGTTTGATCCAGGGAATCACGCCTTGGCTCAAGGCGCTGACGATCTTGTTGGTGACATCCAGATAGACATCTGACATGGCGTTCTCCTGGCGTGTAGGGGGAACGCTGCCCAGCCGGGAAGGGTTCCCGGTGGGGTAGTCAGGCAGTAGCGGTGCTACAGGGTTAGAGGGCTGCGATATCTACTACGATCTCACCGGGTAGCCGGATGAGCAGAAAAGCCGGGCCCCTGTGTGGCGTGATGCGAGCCAGCTGAAACTGCGGCAGGTGAGCAGATACTGAAGTGCCGTTGTGCTGCAAGCGGTCGAGTTGCAGCTCGATGGGGCAGTGTGAAGCACGCGGTGCTGAAGTCAGCACGCTGTTGAGCAGGTCTGCCAGGCGCAGGCCTGACTGTCCAATCGGTTCCTCCCCTGTGGCAGGTTCAATGAACTGCTGCCAAACGCCTGGGCTCAGTACCACCGCATCGGAAAAGTGCTTCATCCTGGACATTGGGACCTCCGCGTAACTGATCCCGCGCCACCTCATGTGAGGTTTGTGCATGGATTGGCTCAATCCGAACAAGACATTGAGCAGGGTGTCCATGTATTAAACCGCGTTTGGACGTGAGGTCAATTTCCGGCCGTGCCTCCAATGGAGCTCTCTATCCAGGGTGTTCCAGCGAAGACATCCGACCTTGTGTTCCTGACAAACGGTGATCTTCAACCGACTGAAGAATGATGCGAAGGGCGCCCAGAGAGGCCCGGTTAAGGTGCCGCCCTGGGTCCGCGTGGAACTCGCCTCTGCGTTCAAGATTTGCCTGCGGGATCAACCTCGGCGGCGAGGTACAGGTGGGTGGAGGTGGCCTCTACCACCAACGATCCTGCAGTGCCGCGAAGGCTGGCGAGGACAGGATCATCGATGTCGAAGTACTCGGCAAAATCATCGCCGCCGAATTCTTCGTGGGCCCGATTCCACCAGGTGTCGAAGTCGTCGACGTTGGGGTTGCAGCCAGTGGCATAGGCCACGCGTTTGCGGCCGCCACCGTCCGGTTTGCTTTCGCCGATCTCGGACATGAGGTAAACACCGTGGTCCTTGACCAGTATCAGTCTGCAACCATTGATACCGGCCTCGGCTAACACGGCGTGAAGTTCAGTGCCTGTGAAACGCAGCATGATGAGATCCTCCAGAGGGTGCGGAGGAACGCCACCCGTGTGGGAGAGTTCCCAGCACTGGAATGGATGTGAGTAGGGTGCAACGAAGACGCAGGTTCAGTGAACCTGGGGGATTAAAGAGCGTTCATCACCGGGGAACGGTGACCATGCGAGCTGCCGAACGCGAATCGCATTTCGGGGTAACCATCACATGCGTGACGTAGCCTCAAAGGTTATGGCTACCTGGGATGCCGGAAAAACCAGCGATTGCACAAGTGGTTTACCAAGCGAACCGATATTGCGTCAATGGCGCTTTTCAGTGGAGGCAATGTTCCCTATCCAATGAGCACCACCGGCGATAATCCAGTTTGTCCAAGTGATCAACGGTCATGGAATTCAGCGACAGAGGAGTAAGCTAAAGCTTGGATCCAAATTAACGATAGTGGTTTGGCCGCAAGCGCGGTGATGGGTAAGGGAGGTAATCAAATGTCGACTCCAGCTTCTGCCAATTCCGGCCGGACCGGTCTCGGCAGGTTTCTCATTCGCACTGCGGTTGGTGCTGGTCGAATGATGCAACGACTCGAAACGAAAGTGCTGCAGTCTCGCATATTGGTTTCAGTACCTTGCGAGTATCGGCGATTTGGCTTGCAGGTTATCAAGTTGCTCCTCGTCCTTGCGGTTGCGTCAGTTGCACTTTTCCTTGCGATCGGAATGGTCGCTCTCTGGGCTATGGCGGCACTGCCCATTACGACGTCCGATGATGAGGAACCTGGCGTGCATCAGGTCAGTCACCCTCAACATCAACACAAGTATCCAGAGCTGTATGACGAGTACGGGTCGCTCAAGTAGAGTCTTATTTGAGTTTCTGGACACCTGTCATTAGCTGTGATGAGCCTCTTCCTGCTTGTGTCTGAGCGGCCTCTGTTCCACGAGTAAGAAGGGTCTGGATAGCACTTCCCACGTTGTATCCCGCCCAACTCATTGCACCGATAAAGATCATGGGTAGCAAAACAAACATTGCGCCCATGACGTACTCGATCACCTGCGCGGTGACCGTTCCGTCCATGAAGCCTGCTGTCGGCAACGACAACAGCGCCTGGTCTGAGACCGATACCTGATTGTACAGCGTTTCCAGCATGCTTGAGTCGATCCAGCGTGCGAGCTCCCACCAGAAGGTGAGCATGTGCAGGGTGAACAGCGCGAATGTGATCGTCATGAGCGCCTTGAGCTGGTAGGTGCTGATCAGCAGCACCAGTGGCAGACTGATGATCGTGCCCATGATCAGAAAGGCTTGGATCATCGGCAAGGCCGCGCGCAGCGCATTCATCGCCGGGAAGTTACTGAACGAGCCTAGGGCCAAACCGGTATTGGTGGCCAGGTTGTTTAGCCCTTGCGTCAGCGATCCGCCCCTCGCGCTACTGCCATAGTCCTGGAACACCTGCCCAGGTGCCATGCTCAATGATTGCTGCCGTGGGCTCACCAGCTCGCGCAAGGTGGCGTCTTCGACCTCCGTAGAGGTGCGCCCGGTGAGCCAGCCCCGCAGCTGCGATAGCAATGAAGGATCAACAGCGGCCACCAAGCGGTCGCGCAGTCCGATCGTGCCGTCGCTCCACCACTGTTTGCAGGTGGGGTAGCCGGCGCCGCTGTCGAGCTGAGGCAGAGAGGTGTCCCGGGTCTCGTCGTACGGCCAATCGACTCTGGGCATTCGCGAGCGATCGGTATCGTAGTAGCCCGGTGTGTTGAGTAGGTAAGTCGAGCCAATCCAGGACGCGTCGTAGCTCTGCGACTCGTCCAGCTCGGGGCGATTGGTGAACAGCCGCGAGCGCGAAAAACCGTAGCAGTCCCGGGTGAAGTCGGCGACTTCCTGTAGCAGCACCTGGTCGTTGATCCGCGAACTATCGATCTCCATGCGCATCGCCCGGATGTCGGGCGCGCAGGGAATCGCCGCGGTGGCAGCGGCGGTGATGCCTTTGCTCATGGCATGCACTAGGAACCACCACACCGGCACGTTCGCTGACTTCTCGCCGATGGTGTTGAAAGTCGTGGCCCAGGCCGTGTCGGCGGGCCTGGCCATTGTGACCCCACAGCGCTGGCTCGCGGCATCGTCAAACGTCACGGAGGACAGGTTCAGCGGGAAGAACGGCATGCAGCCGAACATAATGACCACGTAGCTCATCCACAGCCGGTTCTCGACGCGAGGGATCGACAGTAGGCCCTTGTTGCCTTCGTCAGCACCCTGTTGGCGGGCCGACAGCCATTCCTGCAGGATGACCGCACCGAAGGGAGCGGCGAACAGCCCGGTATCCACCAGCGTATTCCAGATGCCGTTGTTGATGATCCAGGCCAGCAGCGACAGGTAGTACTCAAGGTAGCTGTTGGTGCTCATGTTCATGGCTGCACCTCACAGGCGAGACAGCTCGACCAGGATGATCGAACTGAAGCCGATCAACCCCAGACGCTTTAGCCGTTGCTGGTCCACAGGCGTAGCTCGCATACGCAACGCTGCGGCCCAACCGGTGAAGATCAGGGTGTACAGCAGGGCGCGCCACCACGCGAAGTAGGCGGCAGTTGCCCGGGTTGGTGCGAGCCAATCCAGTTGGGCGGCGGGCAGTTGTAGTGCCATCCAGGCAATCAGCAACATGATCAGCATGGCGCCGATGATCAGCAGCATGTGGACGATCAGTGATCTCATAGATGACGTGATCATGGCGTGCTCCTCTCCTGTTCAGCCCGGCGCAGTCGGTCCGGCATCGGGTCGCGCTGATCGATGCTGCGCGAGGCGTCGGCACCACCGGCGTGGCGATCGAGGACCAGGCTGGCGGTATTAGTGGCCAGCGACTGGCGTACCTGCAGCTCGGTTTGCAGCAAGCGGATCTCCCGTTCCAGGGTTTCGACGTTGCTGTTGAGGGCGGTAGTGGCGGGCTGCGCCGATGCCACGTTCGGTTCGTGGCTGCCGGCGAACAGCGTGCGCTGTAGCAGCATCGCCTTGTAGATCACGCTGGACAGCGCGGTCTCACTGGCCAGGCGCCGGGCCAGCAAGTTCTGGTCGGGGTCATCGCGCAGCCCCTCGATGACGCCGCGGGAGACCTGCAACAAGGGGCTGGAGACCTTGCTGAGGTTCTCTGGGGTAGGCTGGTCGGCGCGCGAGACCATGTGCTGCAGGCCTTCCAGGTGTTCCGTGTAGGTTTCCTGGATCAGCGGCGACAGGCCCGTACCGGCGGTTACACGCAGCGTCTCGCAGTCGTCACAGGTCTCCACCTCAGTTTCACCGAGCACCCGTGTCGCCCATTCCGAGGCCTCCTCGGGGCTCGACCAGGCTTGGCAGATGGCGCCATTCTGGCAGCCCGAACCAACGGCCGAGGTGTCCTCGACGGATCGGTTGTGCAGCAGGTTGTAGCCGGCCTTTACCACATCCGAAGTCACCCGGATGGGTTGCTGTCCATTACCCCCGGCTTTCTGCCCACCGACCCAGCTGACGCCGTTGTTGCCGTTGTTCGACTCGGTATCCTTCACCGCCATTACGGCATCGCCGCCGGACTGCTCAAGGTTGTGCTGCATCTCCTGGTTCTGGGCCAGCGCACCCCATCCGGCCTGGTCGACCTTGTCGGCCATTTTTGCCGCCATCGCCTGGCAGGTGAGCTTGGAACGATCGAAGTCGATGCGTCCCTGCAGCACGCCATTACTCAGCAGCTCATACAGCCCAGGGTTGGCGCGCTGGATGATCATCGCCGGCAGCGACATCACCGCTTGTGTGGCGTTCTGGATGACGTTGCCCATGATCTGCTGGAAGCCCTGGGTGGCACCATTGAGCTGGTTCTGCAGGGTGTTCGAGAGGTTCATGTTTCCGCACATCATGTTGGCCCGCCAGGACATGCCGACGCCGAGGCCGTTTGGACGGTAAAGCGAGGAGGGCGCTCCTGCCGCGGAGCCGCCGCCGATGGTGTACATCACGCGGTCATCCAGGACCTGGGCTTGGTCACCGAGGTGGTAGCCGTTCTCTGCGGCATGGCCTGCGGTAGACACAAGGAAGCACACCAACCCGAGCGCGAGGTTTTTCATCACTGGCCTCCATCAAAGTCAATGCTGAACAGAAACGTCTGACCCATGCGCTGGCAGCAGCGGTAGGGCCGCCACAGCGACCAGGCATAGGCGCCGTCGGCGCTCTGGATCGTTGGGCTGGGGAAGATGGCGCAGGTGTTCTGGATTACCGGGACCAGCAACTGCCAGCGGTGGTTGTTGACGTTGTTCTCCATCACCGGCTGCGGCGGCCAGTAGCCGGGAGCCGGCATCGGCTGCAGCGGTAGATAAACGTGCGGCTGGCCGACACGGGTAATGAAGTCGCTGGCGCGCTGGGCCATCACGGCAGCCGCCTTGAAATCATCGGGCTGCACCAGAAAGCCGTGTCGCGGATACACGCTGCCCCACATGTCTCCGAGTGCCTGGTTGCCGATCTCGCGCATCCCCGGGACCAGTGCCTGTGGGTAGACGGACTCGGGGATCGCCTGGCGCCACGCCAACGGGTCGAGCGTGCTGAGGTAGTAGGGCGCAAACGGTACGGCTCCGCTTGGGCACGCATAACCTAATGTATGCGCGAGAGCTGTGAGGGCTGCACCGCCGGGATGGCCAATGCCGTCGACATTCTTGAACCTGGGCAGGTTATCGCGCTGCGGCGAAGGCGTAATCAGGTTGCCCCCCCCTTGTGACGCCGGCGTCGGCGTCGACAGCGCCGACATCTCGCTCCAGGGATTGGCGCCGGTGTCGGCATAGCTCGATACCACCAGCTCGGGAATGAAGTGACGGATCTTCGGTGAGGTTCGCACCGTGCAGCCGAACGGTGTGCACAGCAGCCAATAGCAGATGCCGACGACCCGGTACTCCAGGCACTGCAGCGAAGTGACGGAGGCGATGACGGTAGGAGTGGTCAATGCTAGGCACTGCTCGGCGGCCACCAGCAGAGCAGTGGCGGTGAAGGCACGGCCACGGCGAGCCTTTCTGGATTTCGGCGCTTTGCTTCGAGTGAAGACGGTGACGTTCATGGGCAACGCTCGGCAGGTGGCAGCGGTGTGCATCCATGCGCCAAGTTTCAGCATCCCGTATCCGAGGCAGTTGGTGGGCGGACAAACTGCGGCCAGGACGATCGTTTTAGGAGGTAGCCGGCTAAAGGGGGCTGATAAGGCAGTATGGCAGGAGTACAAATGTACTCATGTGTCGCGCTATCGAATGTTGTGCGCGATGGGGCCGAGGTGGTCGTTTGGCGTTAGTAATAGGAGCAGGGTATGGACGAGCGCACTCTTTGGGGATGCTAGACGCCGGTGGAGCGCTCACCCCGCAGGCAGTTGACGTTTGGCGAGAGTTCCGCGCCGCTGAGGTAGGCCCGGCATCTGAGGAGGAAGTTGTCCGGCAGCGATTATTGGCTGATACCCTCTATCATGCAGCTGTGGACTTTCAGCTGATCAAGTCAGGCCAAGCCGTCCATACCGTTCATTGAACAGCCAAAACTGAGGATGCTTTGTGATGGGGAATAGACCGCCGATTCTGTATCCAGACCATCCAATGTATACCGATGCGGCAGAAGCGCTGAAGAACTATCACGAGGCCCTGGCCGCTGGCGAACCGCCCCTTGAGGTCGAACGGCTCCGCCAGATCGCCGAGTCGCAGTATCAGGCTGTAAATGAATACCAACTCAAAGCTCTAGGTCGCCTTGGCGGCCGTGGCGGTCCTGCTCACTAACCGGCTCAATCAGCTCTGGCCCTTGATTGCGCACGTTACCGACAGCCTTGCCGACCGGGTACCATCGAAAATTCTCTGCCGGGCGGCATCCCGTCTCTATGATCGCCGCAGCGCGTTCGGGCGATGTGCCTGGGTCCAACCATTCCCTTGCCACATCAGGTGCAAGCACCAGAGGTTTTCTGTCGTGGATGTCGACCAAGCCTTGATCTGCAGCTGCAGTGATAACCACGAATCCATCGCGGTCGTCCGGTTCGATTCCCTGGTGCACCTGCGCAAGTGCGCCGAAGAAAAGCGGGCCGCCGTCGGCGCTCGTGATGTAGTACGGCTGCTTTCGCTTGGGGTCTGCTGGGTCCGGGATCCACTCGAACCAGCCATTTGCAGGGGCTAGCGCTCTGCCGTCTGGCCACAACCCCTTGAAAAACCTCCCCGTCATCACCGTTTCTGCTCGAGCATTGATCGGGTCGGGACGCTTCCCCTTCGCCCAAAATGGCGACCATCCCCATTTGACGCGTTCCACACTCAGGCCTTCTCCGATCTGGCGAATGATTTCGACACGCGTCGAAGGCGCCACGTTGAAGCGGCTGAGTGGCTCGTGGTCATATCCATTGATCACCACCAGGTCCAGCGATAGCTGGCGCAGGTAGTGATCCATCGACTCATACATCGAGTACCGTCCGCACATAACCCGCCTCTCGCTTGTCAGAATTTTCACCGCCCAGGATTGACCGGGCACCCAATGCCATATCTACTGTATATGCATACAGTTTGCATTGGACCTTCCATCATGACCATCACATTCTTGGGCGTGCCCACCGGCGGCACTGAACCCTTACCCCTGTATTCGTTTCACGTCCCTGCCGGCTTCCCGTCGCCTGCAGCGGATCACCTGGAAAGCCATATTTCCCTCGATGAGCTATTCGACCTCCGCGCGCCGCATGTGTATCTGGTGAAAGTGGAGGGCGATAGCATGCAGGGCGCCGGTATCTATTCCGGGGATATCGTCATCGTAGACCGGGGGCGAGAAGCGGAGCACGGCGATATCGTCATTGCGGCCGTCAACAGCGAACCGGTATGCAAACGGCTTCACCGTCGTGACGGGGTGGTAATCCTCAAGTCGGAAAACACAGCGTATCCCCCACGCTACATCATGGAAGGTGACGACCTGGTCGTTTGGGGTGTGGTCCGGTACAGCGTCCGTGATCATGCGCAGTGACCCGGTGTTCGCGCTCATTGATTGCAACAGCTTTTACGCAAGCTGTGAGCGCGTGTTCCGGCCGGATCTGGCCAAAACGCCGATTGTCGTACTGAGCAACAACGACGGCTGTGTGATCGCCAGGTCTTACGACGCTAAGCCCTACGTGAAGATGGGGGAGCCTTATTTTCAGGCGAAGGACAAGCTCAGTCGGCATGGCGTCGTGGCGTTCAGCAGCAACTACGCCTTGTACGGCGACATGAGCGAACGGGTTATGACGCTGATCGAATCAATGGTGCCGGCGACTGAGGTCTATAGCATCGATGAATGCTTCGCTGACCTCTCCGGCATTCCTGAAAACCTAACCGAGTTCGGGCGCAAGGTTCGATCGAGAATTTTCCAGTGCACGGGCATCCCGGTCGGTGTAGGTATCGCCAGCACAAAGACGCTCGCCAAGCTGGCTAACCATACGGCTAAACGCCTCCAGGCGCAGACCGGCGGAGTGGTGGACATCACTGTTCCGTTCAAGCGCGATTGGGTGCTGCGCAATACCGAGGTGAAAGAGGTGTGGGGCATTGGCCGGCGGATGACGGCTCACCTCGAGGCGATGGGCATCCGGACGGCCATGGACTTGGCCAAGGCCGACGCTTGGACACTTCGGCAGAAGTTCAGCGTCGTGGTGGAAAAGACTGCCCGCGAGCTGGCCGGCACGCCCTGCCTTGAACTTGATGAGGTCGAACCGCCTAAACAAGAGATCTGCTGCAGCCGGATGTTTGGCAAGCGGCTAACCGAGCTGGCGCCAATTAAGCAAGCCGTGGCCACCTACGTCGGGCGAGCGGCGGAGAAGCTCCGCTCCCAAGGTTCGGTATGCAAGCGCATGCGCGTGAGCATCCGCACGGGGATGTTCAATCCGGACGAGGCCCACCACGCCCAGGGCGCTCTGGTGGAGCTGCCGTACCCAACCTGCGACACGCTATTGATGACCAGATTGGCCACCGACGCAGTCGCGCGGGTCTTTCGGCAAGGGTTCCGGTACAGCAAAGCAGAGGTCCTGCTGATGGATCTGCGGCAGCCCGGCGAGTTTTCAGAGGATTTGTTTGCGCTCAAGCAGTCAGTTGCATGTGACCGGTTGATGCAGGTGATGGACGACATCAACGAGCGCTGGGGAAGGGGAACGATGCGCGCCGGTAGTGTACCGGTGGCGCCAGAGTGGGGGATGAGAAGGGAAATGATGAGCCAATCCTTTACGACCAGGATCGATCAGTTGTGGACGGTCAAATGCTGAACCTTCCTGCGGCGTGGCTGGCCGAACTGAATGATCAGACGGAACTTCAAGCTGATCCGTACGGCCGTGCGTTGGTGCTGAACGAGATGGCGTATGCCGCCCATCGGCGGCAGGAGATCAGCGATGAGGATTTGACGGAGATGCTCGAGCTTGCGGACGCAGGCAGGGAGTGGGCATTGCTCGAGGATTAGGAAGATTGGCTCGGGACGGCCTGGGGAGAGTGGAGGTGGCAGTCAGCATTAAGGTAGGAGGGCGCTCATATCAGCGCGTGGAACTCGCACTCAGATGCATGGCGCAGGCCATCATCTTACTGGTGGTGCGGAAGTAATTATGACATGCCACGCAGGCGATCAATCTCCGCCGCGACCTGCAGGGCGGCTTCCAGCTCAGGCTGCTGGTGCTCTTCCATCAATCGCCAGCGCTGGGCTTTCTCCTCGGGCTCGGTCATGGCCAAAGCGAGGTACAGGCTCGGCGGCACTGCGCGGAACAGCGTCTCCAGGTTCTTCGACAGGACCACGCCCTCGGTGTACTTGCCCGAGGCCTTGCTCGCGGAGAGCAGCAGTACCTTCTGCGCCGGCGTGAGTTTCTTGAAGCGGGCGATCTCCTCGATTTCCGCTGGCGGCATGTTCAAGCAGATCCACCACTCAATCATGTTGAGCATGGTCTGCGCGGCATCGGGCAAGTCGGCCATGTTCTGCGTTGCCAGCCAGAACCAGGCGCCGAGCTTGCGCCACATCTTCGTGCCCTTGACCACAAAGGGGGCCAGCAGCGGGTTCTTGGTGATGATGTGGCCTTCGTCGGTGACCATGATGATCGGGCGGCCGAGGTACTGGTCGCGCTCGGCAATGTTGTTCACGGTGTTCATCAGGCTGATGTAGCTGATCGACATCTGCGCCTCGTAACCCTCACGGGCGTACGTGGCGAGGTCGACGATCGTCACGTCGCTCTCCGGCCAGGGTGTGCCGGCGCGGTCGAACAAGGCACCTTCAAAGCCCTGGCAGAACAGGTCGATCGACTCGGCCATCTCCTGCGCACGCTCGCGGCGTTTGTCAGGCAGGTGGGTGTCGCTGGCGACCTTACGCAGGGCATCGCGGACATGGCGGGTCAGCACCTGCTGCTCAGTCGTCGCGCAGTGCCGGGCGGCGTCGAGGATGCACTCGCGGATCAGACTGCGGTCTGCGCGAGTCAGGCGCGCCTCTTCCTTGGCTTCGCCGCCGGTGATCATCAGCCGCGCGGTGATCTCCAGCTCGCCCAGTACATCGCGCTGCTCGCCACTGTCCGGCGCGGCCTCATCCAGTTCTTCGGTTGACAGACTGGCGACCTGGTCCGGATGCTCTATCAGGCGCCGGGCATGGGCGAACGGCGCCAGGCTCACATCGCTGCCTGGTTTGAGCTGAACCTTGTTGACGGTTAGCCCGAGCGTGGCGAAGTAGTCGCCCTGCAGGCCAAAGGAGTTGCCCGCTTCGACGATGAACAGCCGCGGTCGGTACACGGCCATGACCTGCATCAGGATTGAAACCAGGGTGGCCGACTTGCCGGCGCCGGTAGGGCCAAATAGCAGCAGGTGGCCGTTCATGGAGCGGTCGAAGCGCGACAGCGGGTCGAATGACAGCGGCGCACCACCGCGGTTGAAGAAGGTAATACCCGGGTTGCCGGTACCGATGCTGCGCCCCCAGAGGGGCAGCAGATTGGCGACGTGCTGAGCAAACAGCAGCCGGGTGTACCAGTTGCGTGTGTCCCGCGCCGGGTTGTAGACCATCGGCAACCAGCGCAGATAGCTGTTGCACGCGGCCACTTCATCGCCCTCGCGCACCGGCTGCAGGCCGGCGCCGAGCAGGACGTTAGCTGCCTGGACCGAACGTTGGCGCAGCTGCTGCTCATCGGCACCGCGCAGGTACAGCGCCAACGTGCCGCGGTACAGTTTGTGTTGGCGGCCAATCAGCGCGCGGGCCTCCTCCACGTCCTGGCGGGTCTGGGTCGAGGCGAGGTTCTCGCCGATGGCTTTGCGCGCCAGGCGATTGAGCTGCTCCTCGAGCACATCCTGGGGCGTGATCACCAAGGTCAGGCTCATGACCGACTGCTCGGGCAACTGATCGAACAAGGCGTTCAACGCTTCGCCTTTGCGCGTTTCACCGGTCAGCTGGCCGATATGCGGCGGCCTGCGCAGCTTGTCGACCACCATCACGGCGTGCGGTTGCTGATCGAAGTACCACAGACCTTGCTCGCTATTTGAGCGTGGTTCCTGAAAGAACAGCCGCTCGGCGAAATCGTGGTCGAACGGCAGCGGCAGCTCCTCACCGTCATCCACTTCCGGGTAGGGCACACGTCGATAGAACGCGGCGGGGGATTCGCCAGTGAGGGCTGGTGCCGGGTTGAACCAAGGCAACAACCAGGCGTAAAAGTCGCGCCCGGTCAGCCGCCGAGGGCTGACCCCGCAGGCCTGCAGCGAGGCCACCAAGCGGTCGCAGGTGCGGTTCAACAGCTGGACCGGGCTCTGCCCATCCTCGTCAGCCTGCTCCCCGAGCCAGCGGTAGACCACCAGGCGAATACGCCGATTGCTACCGCGCCACGGAAGGTGAGACACCACATGGTCGTCGAACAGCCCACCCGGTTTGCCGACGGCTTCAAGATGGCGGCGCATCGAGGCGAGGAAGGCCTCGGTGAACGGCCTACCTCGCGCGCGCGGCGCGATGTAGCGCTCCAGGCGTTCAAGGTACGGGGCAAAATCACTGTCGTCCTGGCAGAAGAACTGCACCACCCAGGGCGCCTGATCGAGCTCGTCGAAGCTGTCCTGCAGCGCATCTTCCAGGGCGTCGCGTGCGGCCATCAACCATTCGGGCTCGCGACCCTCCGTGCCGATCGGTTGCAGCTCGAATACGGCACCCACAGAACGGTTGTCATCAAGCAGAAAGCACTGTCCCTCTTCCAGATACTCGACCCAGGGCAGGTGGTCGGTGAAGCTGGGGTTGTGCGCGTACTGGGCGGTTTCGTCGGCCAGGGTGGCGCGCCGGCGCTGTGCCGCGCGCCAGGGCTTCCAGCGGGACGGATCGCGACTCGCGTCATCAGCCATCACAGATCGTCCAGGCGCTCGCCGGGCAGGGCGTACTGGACCTTCTCGTACAACGGGAACACGGTCGAGTAGCCAGGCACCGGCGTTTGTTGGGTACCTGCCAGATGCGGGTAGACGTACATGACCAGGTCTGGATTGGGCAGGCGTGGGAACTGGGCACGGATCTCGTTCGCGGCGGTGCGAGTGTAGGCGCTCTGGGCGTTGATCAGGCGCTCGGGGTCCTGCACCGGGCGACGCAGTTCGCCACGCGCCTCCAACAGCTGTTGCTGCGTACCGACCGAGCCACCGCCGTTCCAGATATCCAGCATGGTGTGATCGCCGTGGGGCAGCATTTCTTCCTTGCTGGTGGAGCAGCCGGCCAGGTGCAGGCCGAGCAGCAGGCTAATCCAGATCCAGTACCGAGACGGATGGGCTTTCATGGTTCACTCTCCGGCCTTTAGGTTCGTAGTCGATGCTGATTTCGTGGTCCAGGTGCAAAGCCACCTTGGCCCCGGGTGGCACGTAGATGGCGGCGAAGGCTTCACCGTAGAGCTTGTTGATCCACTCACGAATGTCGCCAATGCCCCCGCTGATCACTGAGTTGAGCGCGCTGTTGCCGCTGTTCTGGGACAGGCCCAGGCTGCCGCTGGCCGAATTGATGAATGAGGTGTTGGTCTGCTCGCTGCCCAAGGCCGCGGCAAAGCCGGCGCCGGCTGCGGTGATCAGGCTCTGGCTGCCCAGGTACTGCTGGGCGTTGGAGCGGCGCTCGCCGGAAATGCACGGAATGCCGTACGGGTCGGAGATGTAGCCCAGGCCGCCGCGGATCTTCTCGGTGTCCGAGGTTTGATTACTACTGCGATTGCGGCTGACGACCTTCTGCGGCTGCGGCACCGTGCGGACGGTACCGTCGCTGAAGACGAAGGTGATCGACTCGACCTGGCCGCGCACGCAGGACAACGTCCAGTCACCGGCGGCAGTCCCGCTCATGACCGCGCCGACCACGTCCGGCAGGTCGATGCCGTTGGCAGTGAGGTTGTCTGGCCCCACCAGCACCTTGAACGGATAGGGATCGTTCACTGTGCCGTCCACCGGCACCCGGCCAATGAGCGCGGTCATGGCGATCGAGCCCATCAGCGTCGAATTCTCGGGGATGGTGTAGACGGGACGGGCACCTTCGGTACGGTCCTGGGCGTTCTCCAGATCACGCTCGCCTTTGGCGACGGCACGCAGGCGGTCCTGGCCACGATCAATGGCGTTGTTATCCAGGGCGTGCAGGTCCTTGAACTTAGAGGTCAACGACGACAGGGGACCATCAGCTTTGTCGGTATCCTCTTGCCCAGCGCGTGCATTCGACGGTTCGATCCACTGCACCGCATCTGCCGGCGCTTGAGCCCCTGCCAATTGCTGCTCGTCGCCTTGTTCAAGACCGAAGCCTGCGGGAACATCTGACTTCGCGGCTGGCTTGCCGGTGAGCTGGTCCTTGAGCCTGGAGAGCAGTCCCTGGGTCTCGCGGTGTTGCTGCTCAGCTTTCTGCCGAGCATCGTTGGCCTGCTGGCGCTGCTCGGTGACCTGTTGGGTGACGCTGCTCAGCGTGCTCTGGATGCGCGTGTCGGTGTTTCCTTCGCGCGTGCGCAGCCGGTTGTTTTCGGTCTGCAGCGTATCGTTGCCTTTCTTCAACGTCTGCATTTCGCTGCGCATCGCTTTTACCTGGCCGATCAGCGTGGCCACGGTGTCGCGCGGGGTGTCGCCGGCGATGCCCAAGGCTTTGGCCTGTTCCGCGCTGAGCGTGGCATTCTCCGGATCGTGAGTTGGCTGGCCATCCGGGGCGGTCACCCAGGACTTGATGATGATCAGCACGATGCCCAGCAGGACCGCAGGCACCAACCATTTCAGCAGGCCGTTAGCTTTCATGAGCGTCAGCCTCCGGCTTTGGCGGGGGCAACAGCAGCGCATGCCTCAGGTCGCCGCCGCGGGTGACGAGATAGGCCACGGTGGTGTCTTCAGGCGTACCGGCAAGGCCGAGGTCCGCGTGCTGGAAGGTTGCGGCGTACAGCGTGGCCTGCAGGTGACGCGGGTCAAGCGTGATCTTGCCGGGGCCACGGTTCACGATCTTCACCGCGGTCACCCAGTAGTCGCCCAGCCGCCAGGCGGCGAGTGCCTTGATCGAGACCCGCTCGGTGGGCAGCAACGAACTGAACGCAACGGCGTCGCTCAGCGGCACCCGTCGCACACCGGGCAGCGGTCCCACGGTGCGCAGGGGCGCATAGAGGTTCTGCGCCGCATAGCGGGTGAGCACCACCGGTACCGGCGTCGCGGCAGGTGCTGCATCTTTCGCCGCTTCCACGTCCGGTGCCGAAGCCTGGGCCACGATCTTGACCGGCTCCAGGGCCTCACTGCCCTCAAGCGCTTCGATGTCGATCAGGATGATGTCGCCTGACTTCACCGACTGCAGTTGCAGCCGGGTAGGGGGAAGGGCTTCCGCGGCGCGCAGATACACGGTGCCGCCGACGGACTGCACACGCAGCTTGCCGGCGATCGTGCCCGGTACCCCCACGCGAACATCCTCATCCAGCATCAGGATGCGCTCTTGGCCCACCGTGAGTGGAACGGCCAGCGGCAGGCGATCCCAGTATTTGACCTCGACCGCACCGACTGCAGAACACCAGCCTGCGGCTACCGCCAGCATCATGATCAAGACTCGCATCATCCCGCACCTCCTGGCAGCGTCAGCTTCTGCGGCGTGCCTTCGTAGCAGTCCAGGGCCAAGCCCCACTTGTTGTGCTCGGGATCGACGTCGAAGCGCACCACCCGTAGCGGATAGCGCACCACCACGCGCTTCACCGGCTCAGCGGCGTAGTACTCGTCGGCGTTGAGGTCGAGCTTCACCAGCCAGCTGTGCCTATCCAGCTGCTTCACCCGCAGGTCGGGGTCGTCGCTGTAGCCGCGGCCCAGCACCTCGTATACGCCGCGCACCCGACCGCGCAGTTCGCCGGCGGCCTTGCGGTACTCGAAGTCTCCGTCGAAGAAGGTCTTGCACGCCGGGGTCAGGTAGGGTTGAAGGGCAAAGATGGCGCGGTGGTAGTCGACCTCGCCGTCGGTGGGCCAGCGGTTGAGCTGGCCGAAGATGTACAGCGCGAAGGCGTAGATGTTTTCCGGGGGTACATCCCACCACTTGCGCGTACTGCCAGAGCGCAGATCGGGCGGCACGTGAATGGTCAGCTCGGAAGGCGCGGACTGCCAGCCGTACCAAAGCCCGCAGGACAGCAGTGCCAGGATCGAAACGGCCAGACGCAGACTGAAGATATGCGCCTGCTGCGCATCCACCTTGTTGCGAAAGCGGCTCATGGCGTCGCCCTCGCATGTCGACGCGTGCGGCGCACTGTCCAAGGCCCCGAGTGCAGGATCAACTGGTGAGTGCCGACACTCCAGTGCACTGCCAGATGCCATTGCAGGCGCCGATAAAGCCAGGTTTCGGGGCGGGCGCGCTTGGCTCGGCGCAGTAGCTTGCCGCCACCGAGCAGCACCAGCGCCATGCAGATGAACATGCAGGTGGGGAGGGTCGCGATGGAGACGGTGGCCACGGCCAGCGGCGCGCCGAGAATCACACCTAGCCCTGCGCCGATGATCAGCGCGACCCACATCTCGTCGTTGGTGAGCCCACGAAGAACGGCCGGGTCACGGTTGAGGCGCTCAGGAAGAAAGGTCAGCGTGCCGTCAGGCAGGGTGGCAGGGGCGTCGGACATGGTGACCTCACAGGATCGTCGCGGCTTTGGTGAGAAACCACAGGATCACTACCACCAGCAGCGCGCCGACGCCGACCACGGCGCCGAGGTCCTTCCAGGTCTTGCGCTGGTTCTGCACGTCGGCGTAGACGGTCAGCGAATGCCAGGCCACGCCGAGGAAGGCGAGGGTGGCGATCAGCAGGCCGAGCAGGATGCCGCCGTCGTAGGCATAGTTCTTGATGGTGTCGATCAGCCCCGAACCTTCACCGCGGGAGGGCGCTTCCATGGTCGGCAGGTCAGCCCAGGCCAGTGTCGAGCTCAGCAGCACCTGGCCACCGAACAGGCCTCGGGAACAGGACTCCCGCAACAGACCGAGCGGGCGATGGCAACGACGGGAAAGGTTCATGGCAAGCTCTCCTGATTACGACAGCATGAAAAACATCAACACGATCACGGCGAGGGCCAGGCGCAGCGTGCTGCCGCCGAGCGCACCGAAATTGAGGTTGCCGGCCGCCCAGCCGCGATAGCCGGTCCACAGGACCCAGGTACACCAGAGCAAAGCGAGCACCAGCACCAATGACCGCCACAGCACCGAACTGAGCTGCGGGGTAAATCCGGCCACGGCCGAAAACGCGGTGAGTTGGGCGTCAGTCATGCTCATCGTTTGGGCTCGAGTGAGGCGCTTCAGCACGGTAATTACCGGTCAGCTCGACCAGATCGGCTGGCTGCGCACGCGAAGGTGACAGGTATTGTTGGATGCCTTGACGCATAAGCTTGAGGTCCGCAGCGAACCTCGAATAATCGAAGCGAAAGCGGGCCCCTGCGGAATCGACTGAGCCGCTGCTTGCGCGGTCGGCCAACAGTTCGATGGCTTTGAGCTGCCGCTGCACTAGGCCGAGATCTGAGCGCTCCGGCGCGTCTTGGGCGACGGCACCGAGCGACACCACACAGGAAAGTAACAGGGCGAAAGAAGCGTTCATGGTGAAATCCAGACGGGTATCTGGCATCCACCCTGAGGACTCAGGCAGTTTTTGACATGGATTAAAGGGATCTGCGAGCCCTCGGTTTAAACCTGAGGCAATAGCGAATGTGTCGTGTGCCTGATGCAGCTCTCTATTGGTCGGCTACGAACTGGCTCTCCTGTGCCCATTTCGTTGAACGAGTCGTCTTACCCATAAGTCTCTTGGGAAGAACGCCTTCTCAATTTCCCAGCGAGTCGGCTAAACCCTGATGTGAACAGTTGAGCCTGCGGATGCCAGACAGGAACATAAGAAAGTTAAAAGCGAGAGCCACAATCATCTGTCTGCACAGCGGCAAGGTGCTGCTGGTGCGCAAGAAAGGGGGAAAGTGGAATTTCCCAGGCGGGGCGATCGAGGCGGGCGAAACTCCACTTGCCGCTGCGGCGCGAGAGCTTCGGGAAGAAACGAGCATCAACGGCCATGGCTTACTTTACTTGTCCACCATCACCGTGGAATCAACCATCCACCACATTTTCATCACCCACTTTCACGACGGCGACAAGGTCGTAGCCTGCAATGAGATCGCGGCCTGTAAATGGTTGCCGCGCGACAAGCTGACCCCTTCCATTCTCAAGGCCACGGCAGCAGGCTTGATAGCGACTCAGCTGCCAGCCTTGATCGCTTAGCGTCCGGCCTAGCCTGGCGCCGCCGAGCGCATGACCGGTTACATCTGACTGATCGGCCTTGTTCTGCGCCAAGAAGGATTTCGGCAAGCTCTGCAGGCCATGAACGCTGCAAAAGCTTCCGAGGATCAGAGACTCTTCAACTGGAGCGTTACGCAAAACACGTTCGAGCGGCATCATCAGCAGGTTGAACAACACTGCAAAGCAGGCGAGCAACAGCATGTGGGTTCGAATGCGCGAGACCATAATCCTTTCCGTTGGACGAGCACCGGCATTGAGCCGAAATCAGCATAGCCTGTAAGACTCAGAGGTGATCGGCGATCCGCACCACGCTTCATATCCCACTCCCGGTAACTAAGCGATTCAGCTTCGTTACACACCGATTTCGGCCTCAAGCTCATATAAAAAACTGTTCTGTATCGCTATTAAAGCCAGCTGTCTGATATTCCAGGGCGATCATCATGCTGTCATTGAACTGCCGCTTCGCTTTGCTATGGTTAGGTTTCCGTATAAGACTAAAGTCGTAGGAGGGCGGCATGCGTATTCGAGGTGACGTTTTTTGGAATTGGGCGGATCCAGTGCTTCATCATCGTACCCATGACGAGGAGCTCGATGACGGCACGACCATCGATGTTCAGGTCAGGCTCTCGCGCACCGGTCAGACGCAAATGTTCATCGGCGTGTACGCGGGCTGTGGCATGGCCCTTCACGAAGAAGCTTTCGATTCTCGACCAGGTGAGTCAATGACTAGGGCATTGGCTTGGGGTGTAGGATGTGCAAGACGCCTCGCGACCGATCAGCGGCTTACCGTGCAGCGGGTGGCATAGACGTCAAAATCAGCATTTTGGTGGTCGCTGTGCTCAGATGCCAGCGATCACGCAGTCTTGGAATGTCCTGCAGTGACGGTAATTGCGGGCAAAAGAAAGGCCGCTGCTAGGCGGGCAAGATCTATCACACGTAGGGATTGTTTAACTTTCCCACGCTGCATGTGAAAAAGCTGTGAAGACTATTGGAGGAGAATGGCTTTCCCCAAACACTTCATGCCACGGCCTACGCTGCTCACTGATCGGCCAAGCATAGATATTGATGCAACTGCTCTCCAAGAACCTCGAACACTTGAGCGATCCTGTTTATTTTGCGCAGGTCATTGTGCATTGCGATCCACACGTCTACCTCAAAGCCAAAATGGTGTGGTAGTACATGTACCAGGCCGTGCGATTTTGCGATTTGCGTCGGGCAAAGTCCGAAGCCCAAGCCCGCTTTCAGCGCGGCCAGCTGAGCGAGGTGATGATCAGAGGCAATGGCGAAGTGCTGATCGGCATTGCACAGACCGGCGTCGACAAACCGACGCAAATCCGCTGAGCGTCTGTCCGGCCCGATCAGCGGCCCATTGCGCAGCGACAGCAGGGAGGCTGGGTTACCGTAGCGCTCCAGGCACCCGGCACTGGCATGGATGCCAATCCGCAAACTGCCGACACGCCGCACGGTGATATCCGCTTCATTGGGCCGCATCAGCCGCACCGCAATATCCGATTGCAGCCTGGCGATGTCTTCAAGGTCATCGCTTATGCTCAACTCAAGTTTGAGCCCGGCGTGTTCGTAATGGAAAGGGCGCAGCAGGTCGGGCAATACTTCGACGCCAAGCAACTCGCCACAGGTCAGCCGGACTGTACCGTGATCTATCGACGCTTCAGAGCTGGCCATGCGAGTGAAGGTTTGCGCGGCCAGATCCATTACCTCCACATGTTCGATCAGGCGCTGCGCTCCGGCAGTAGGCGTCAGTCCTTGATGTGTGCGGGTGAACAGATTTACACCGAGAGCGTGCTCAAGATGGTCGAGGCGCCGGCGCGCAGTGGCCTGAGCGATACCTAGCAATTTCGCCGCGCCGCTTAGGCTGCCAGAGCGCAGCACCGCGAGAAATACACGCTGGCTTTCCCATTCAATGCCGCTCATACATTCTTGGCCAACAGTTGCTCCTAATTTGATCTTCTGCCCGAACCCGTGAAAGGCGATCATACGCCCACATTTTTCCGGGCGTCATTGTAAGGAACCAACGCATGAGAATCACCGGTCAGTGCCGATGTGGCCAAGTCACCCTCGAGATCGTGGCGCAGCAATTGCCGCCGCTGTATGCCTGCCACTGTTTGAACTGCCAGCGCTGGAGTGGCAGTGCGTTTGGTCTGCACATGCTGAGCGCGGCGTCAGCTGTTCAGGTATGTGGCGAAACGGCCATCTTCGACCATGAATACCAAGGTCAAACGTCTACCCAACATGCCTGCGGTAAATGTCATACCCGGATGTTCAACGAGACCACGGCAGCGCCTGGAATGCGAGTGGTACGGGCCGGCATCCTGGAAGGCGCTGAGCGTTTCGAGCCGGTTGCGCATATCTGGACACGGCGCAAGCAGCCATGGCTGGTGCTGCCGAGGACTATTGCGCAATGGCAGGAGGGCCCAACGCCAGAAGCATTCGCCGCAGCGCTAGGGTAAATGAGTTTGCTCTTTCATGAGTGAATGTGTGGCTTGTCGAACGGCAAATTGTCAGGGCTGACTTCGTCCGCTTTGGGTCGACAGCGTACAGTCAAAGGTATTTTTTGAAAGTCGCAGCCGTGACTGCAACCATCCATCCAAGCACTGCAGCGCATGGCAGTAGGACCCAAATGGGATTCACCGTTAAGGGAAGGGAGAGGTAGATCACCCAAGGGCTTACCATCAGCGGCAGCAACGTCCGCTTCGCTCGATGGTAGACAAAGCTGCTCTCCCGACCCGCCCCGAACTTGCGGAGGTCACGACGCATCAAGCCGTCGACGGCGCCGGTGACCACCGCAAGCAGGAACAACGGCATCGCCAGTGTGAGAACGGCCAGCCGCACTACGAAAGTAAAGACCGTGAACAGAGCCGCCAGCAGGTAGTCCTGTATCACAACATAGACCTGCGCGAACTTCCCCTGGAATGACGCTTCTCGACTGAGCAGTTTCAGCTGGGTGTCAGATTGCGCCCATCCAGAGCGCACTGCGGCCCAGTCGTTCAAGTGTTCGAGTATCTTGGCGGTCGCTTGCGCCGGCTCTTGCACGAGCAAAGAGTTCTTGAAGTGATTACTGAGCCAGCCGAGCTCACTCAGCCACATCGCATGGCTGTGATGCCAGCCCTGCTCGGGCCAGAACCACAGCATGCCCACGAATTCCAGGGCGATTGAGAAAATCAGCGAAGCGAGCAGCAGGCCGAGTAGCCGCAGACACAGCTCGAGCGTGCCGAAGATGAGCCCCGAACTTCGTTGTGGAGGTGGTGGGCTGGCTGGGGTCGTAGGCATACGGGCTCCACATACTCGGTTGCTGACGGCGCGCTTACGGTGTGTGTCTGCGCCCGGGTGGAGGCTGCTCTGGATCGAAATCGACCGTCGGAGCGCCGCCGGTGGTGCTCCACCAACTCCCCGCATTGGCGTTGTAGGAATCGCGCATGCGCTCTGCTAGGGTCTGCAGGTCTGCCGGCATTGCGTCGTCGCTGGCCGGCTTCGGTAGCGGCATGCGCACCTTCCACAATTGTCCGCCTTCCTGGAACGAGAACATCTGTCCCTTGGGCAAGGCGATAATGTGCGCCGGCTCGATCAGCGGTACCGAAGTGGTGGTAACCCGATCCTGCGAGGAGGAGGTGAAGTCGGTTCGGGCATCCGGATCGGCGGTGTCCGTCGCGCCAGAGACCAGGGTGCGGGTCTGTACGTTGACCTTGGGCAGTTGGTTGGTCAGCAGTTCGGCGGTGGCGGTCTCCCGTACCCGTAGCATCTGCAGGGTGTTGAAGTTGCCGATGACCTGGCCGGCCTTGGCCCGGTTGCCGATACGCGCTTCAATGTCGCTCAAGGTCTGGGTGTAGGCGGTGACCTGGATACCGGCGCCACCACCCTTGTTGATCAGTGGAATGAACTCGTCGCCCATCAGTTCGTTGAACTCGTCGGCGTGCAGGTTGATCGGCACCTTGTCCGCGGCGCTGGAGGAGCCTGGCAGGCCATGATCGATACCGTGTTTGTAGATATGGCCAGCGACGGAGACCAGGTCGGCAAACATCGAGTTACCGACAGCGGCGGCGACCTCAGCATCGCACAGCGCATCCAGGCCGACGTAGACGATGCCGCGTTTGCGGATGACCTGCAGCCAGTCGAAGATCGGCCGTGGATCGTCGAGGTCGGTGTAGTTGGGGGCGAGCAGTTGTGCGGTCTTGCCGCTGGTGAGTTTTTCCAGGAGTGGCAGCAGTGAAGCCACGATCTTGTCGAAGTAGGTACGGTCGTAGCGTACGGCTGAGCGAAGGCCGTCCATCACCGGATCGAAGATGCGCTTGGCGCTCAGGTACTGCTCGATGGCGACCACGCGCTTTTCCCGGCCAACCATGTGGCGCGGGATGTTCTTCTCGTTCAGCCGGCCTTCGATTTGCACGATCGCTTCCCAGGCCTGAGGATCATGGCGGGCGAAGAAGTGCTGGGCGTACTCGATGAACAGCGCATCGATGTTCACCACATGCCGCTGGATTTGCAGGTAGTCGGGGCGCCGGCCGAGCTCGATCAGGGCCCGGGCGATGATGTTGACAAAGCGCCAAGCGAACTCGCGAAATGCGGCCGAATTGCCTTCGCCGCTCAGTTGGCCAGCGATGCGGGAGGCGACTTCGGAGATGCGGCCGAAGCGGCCGATGGCGTTGTAGCGCGCGGAGATCTCCGGCCAGCCCAGGTGGAACACATAGAATTCATGCTCACGGCCGGCGCGCCGCGCTTCCACGTACATACGCTTGAGCAGGTCGGCATCGCCCTTGGGGTCGAAGACGATCACCACTTCCTGGCTGGGTCGGTGTATGTCCTGGGTGATGTACACCTCGGCCAAGCGTGTCTTGCCGACTCGCGTGGTGCCCAGCACCAGGGTGTGGCCGACGCGCTCGCCCAGCGGCAAGCTGGCTTCCTGTTCCTTTGGTTCGACGCCGTGCAGCAGTGGCGAGCCGCCCACCGGCGGCAGGGGCCGTACCGGGTTAAATGGGCTGTCCCAGGCGGTCAGGCGGGGCAACAGCGACAACCCTGGCGGGGCCTTCTCCAGCAGATGTTCCATCCGTCGCGCCCACTGGTGGGCGGCCGACTGATTGACGTAGCGGGCCAACGCCGGGTCCTGCGCCTCGAGCAGACGCTGGGTGTGCAGGCGGGTCCAGCGAAAGCCACGGCCCATGAACAGGCGCTTGCCGCTCACCGGAATCTGTCGGCTGGTCAGCGAGTAGCGCGGCAGGCGGCGGATATTGCGCCGATAGCGCAGGACGATCCGTGCCTCGTTGAGCCGCTTCAGGCCGAATGCGGTATAGGCCAGGGCCATGCCTGCCCCCATCTCTGGCGATAGCGCCACCGCCCAAGGTGAGTGCAGACACAGGGCGCCGGCACCGGCGCAGATGCCCACGGTGTACAGCTCCACCGCAGGGCGCAGCAGGGACTCCATCGCATGTTCGCCCATGATGCACCCTCACTGTTCCAGGCCGGTGGGCGTGATCAGCACCGGGTAGTGCTGCAGTTCCAGGCGCTCGGCGATGTCGTCGCCGCTCACCGGCCAGATGTCCACTCCAGGGGCTGCCGCCTGGATGCGGCGCAACGCCGGGGCGTCGGCCACTTCAACCGCCAGGCCGCTGGCGCCCAGGTCCTGCAGCCTCTGTGCATGCTGGGCCAACCATTCCAGAGAGGCGACGTCGTGCCCGACCAGGAACAGTGGCGTGAACCCTGGCAGGCTCAATGCCCTTGGCGACACGGCACCGGGTGAAAGGCGTGTGCTGTGTACGGGCAGGGCCCAGGTCAGCGCGCGGGGATCGGGCCGCTGGCTGGGGGGCGCGGGCGTGCCAACCGTCCACCACAGACAAATACACAGCGTTACCCAGCACCGACGGTTCATGGCTGCGGCCCTCTCGGAGATGCCACGAGCGCTTGGACACGCTGCCAGTGCTGGCTGAACTGGCGGCGGTACTGCGCTGCAGGCTTCCCGCCGGCAGGGCGATGATAGCGGCCCGCCGCCACGACCCAGTCACCGCTGTCGGCATAGTGGGCGCGTAGCAGCTCGGCAGTCACAGCCAAGTTGGCGCGCGGATCCAGAGCTTCGCAGGCGCTGCGGTACCGATCAGGGTGGTAGCCGAGGTTGGTCTGGCCCAGCCCGACGTCGATACGCTTGGGATCGTGACGGATCAAGGCCTGTTTGAGTGCGGCACACGCTTCATCACGGCGGGCGAAACGCTGCGGCGTACCAGCAACATTCAAGGTCCAAGGCCAGGGCATGAGGTGACCTCGCAGCGGCGTGCCGCTCTCTTGGAGGGCGATGGCGAACAGCACGGAGGCAGGGATGCCGGCGCGTGCGGCGGCCAGTTGATACGCCGGAGGCGGCAGCGCGTCGGCGTGAACGGCCGTGGCGCAGGCCAAGGCCAGCGCGAGGATCAGTCGATGCGCTGCCATTTGCCGTCCATCTGCTGGTAGCGCGCCGGTAAGGGGCGGCTGGCGCCCAGAGCGAACCAGCGGCCACGGTCATGGTTGAGAGTGACTTGGCCACTGCTGATCTGGGTGGGGGTAATGCCCGCGCCCTGTGCCCACTGGCGGAGACGCCCATCGTCACCCTGGCTGCCGACCAAGTACACATCGAGGCGCGCGCCACCATGCAGCCATTGCTGAGTGTTGATGACGCAGCGCGGGCAGCGTTCTTCCACAAACAGGGCAAAGCGGCTAGCAGGGGTGGCTGCTGGATCATCGGCCATGCCCTGCACGGGCAGCATTTCCGGGAACAGCCGCGCCCAGGCGGAGGTGTAGGCCTTCTGGTAGGCCAGTTCGCGCTCGGCGCGCTTGGCCTCGAGACGGACCTGCAGCTCGGCGTAGCGTTGCCGTTCCTGGTCCGAGTCGGCTTCCACCCCGAGGGTGGTGAGTGGGTCGAGCTGCGGCGACCAATAGTGGCGGGGCCCAGCCTGCAGGTGCTCGAACTTAACCCACTCATCCTCCGTCAGCCCCCAGGCCTTGGCCCGAGTCGCATCGGATGCCTGCCATTCCAGCGGTGTCTGTTCGCTGAACTGCGGGGCCGAGTCGACCAGTTTTGGCGCGGTCCACGCCACTCCTGCGGACAGGCAGCCGGGAACCAGGACAAGCGAGAGGATAGAGAACCGAGCCATAAGCACCTCGTCAAGGCAGGGGCAGTGTGCAGTCGCCATGCCCCGGGACATGGAACACCACCTGGTCCGCGCGGATTGCGCGCAGCTGCCAGCTGTTCAAGCTGTCGCCAGGCTGTAGCAGGTGCACGGTCGTGAGCGAATGGGCGCCGGCGGGCAGGGCAGCCACGAACCTGATGTCTCCTCGGGTCTCGATACCCAGCAGGGTGAAGGGTGGGGCCAGAGGCTTGGCCTTGGCTTTCTCACCGCTGGAGGCCTGCGGTTGCGTATTGGCGGTTGCAGGCGCAGAAGGGCGGGTCGACAGTTTCTCGAGCGTGGCCTCTGCCGTGGCCAACCGTTGTCCCAAAGCCGTCAGATCGTTGCTGCTTGGTCCTGGCGGTGCTGCCTGGAGCGCCTTGAGCGAGACGGCCAGCTCATCCTGCTGCTGGCCGAGGGCGGCCAGCGCCGCAGTGTGTCTACCTTGTGCCTCGTCCAACGCCACGACCTGCGGCTGCGGCGTCGTGAGCCGGGCGGCCAATGCATCGATATCGCGGCGCAGGGCCGGCGCTGGGTCGGCCGGGGCGTTGCGGGCCGCAGCCTGAAGTTCGGCCAGTTGCTGATGATGGTTGTGCGTTTCGGCGGCGAGCACGGCGGCGCCCAGGCACAGGGCACCGACCACCAAGGCCTGAAAATGGAGAACCTTCATGGCGCAATCTCCAGTGTCGAGAAAGGAGGTGCAGGCGACGGCACGCGCAGGGCATAGCACACGGTCCGATCAACTGGATCGATCTCGAGTCGCCAAGCCGGGCCGGCGATGATGGTCAGGGCGTCCAGCAGTGAGATGGGGCCGAATTGGTGCTGTACTGCAGGCAGAGGGCGACGGAACAAGCGATCCACCGCTGCGCTATCGGCACACAACGCGTAGCCTGAGCGTTGCAGCAGGTGACGCAGGGCTTCACCGACGGTGGCATGCAGGGCTGGCGCAATTTGTACGTTGACCAATTGATACAGCGGCTGGCGCTGCTCCAGCGTGGGCCGGGTCGTGACCAGGGTGTAACGGTCCTGGCGCACCCAGGCCGGCAGCTGGGCTTTCGGCTTGGGCAATGCCGCCGGCAACGCGGGTGGCGCTGCGGGAGCCGGGGCCGGAGCCGGTGGCGGCGTGCTACAGCCCGCCAGGGCGATCATCAGTCCGAGGGTGGAGAGTGTGGGTGTGTGCATGACCGTGTCTCGACAAATGTTGCCGATACCATGGCGAAGGCGCGAGGCAAGTCCCCACTGGAAAACCGAATCTGGCCAGCCAGCTTTTCAGTCGGCTACCACAAAAAAGGCGCCCGGGAGGGCGCTTTGGTCAGTCTTCGGTAAACAGCGGTAGCTCCGCCAGTGGTGCGGCGTCAGGGTCAAAGATCAGCAAGCGGGTGCCTGCCTGGCCTGCCAGCATCAGCAGCTGGAGCAGCACCGGCGTGACATGGTCATCGCGCATGCGCGCACAGACTTCGCTGGCGCTCCAGCCGATCCTGCTGGCTTCATGTGCCGCTACCCAGGGTGTCGAGTACAGCTTGCACCCCACAGCATGGTTGCTGTTGAGCTCGAAGCACTCGAAGAAGCCCGCTGGCGAGTTGCACCAGGTGAACACCTGCAGGAACTCGAACTCGTCTGCGGGCAGGTGCGCGCTGCTGATCTCCCAACTGCGGCTGTAGTGTCCGGTGGCAAACGACAACTGCTCGATCAGGTGACGCGCAGCCTCGACGTTGCCGAGGTCGCCGATATGCATCGGGCGTCCGAGCTGATCGCCCATGATCTGGTAGAGCACCGTGTTCACGAAGCCGTTGGCCGGGCAGCGCATGCGCAGAAACTCGGGTACGCACACACCGTCGGTGATCACCGCGACGTCGTCATCGAACAGGCACGGTTGCAGGCTAATGACCTCATCGGACAGCTCGTTCTGAGCTGGGTGCAGCGCGCGGTAGCACGGTGGGCAATCGTCGGCATAGCTGATTTGCAGGACACGCTCGTAGCGCAGGCCTTGGAAGCCGCGAAGAAACGGATTGGTAAGAGAAGGGCGCATGGTGGTTCTCCGAAAACGCCGAGGCCACCCCGAACGGGCGGTGACCTCCAGGGCAAGGTGGGCTGTTAGATCCAGCCGTACTCGGCCAACGAAAGCGGAGTGCCTTCGCCGACGATGATGTGGTCCAGGACGCATACCTCGACCAAGGCCAAAGCCTCGGTCAGGCGGTTGGTGAGCACCCGATCGGCGCCGCTCGGTTCCGAGCAGCCTGAGGGGTGGTTGTGGCTGAAGATCACGGCGGCGGCATTGTGTTCGAGGGCCTTGATGACCACCTGGCGGGGATACACGGAGGCACCGTCAATGCTACCGGTGAACAGGATGTCGAAGCTCAGCACACGGTGGCGCGAGTCGAGGCAGAGCAGGGCAAACACTTCGTGGTGGTAGGGGGCGAGTTGCAGTTTCAAGTAGGCTGCGGCATCGGCGGGGGTTATCAGCGCCTCGCCGCGCTGGAAGTGACGCTGGTCCAGCAGCTGCAGGGCCTCGGAGATCAGCGCATCCTCACGGGCGCGCTGGGCCAGTACGGAGTCGAGCGGGTCGACCAGGTTCAAGGCGGTGTTCATGGGCAATTCCTCGTGAGAGATGGAGCGCCCCCTGAGGGCGTGCCCCAGGCTGGTTTAAGTGTGTGATCAAAGGCGCGTGAAGCGATGTCGAGTGCCGTGCAGCGGGCTTTGGCAGCCCTCGCATGGTTGCGTGGAAAAGGCCTCGATACCGACGCCGGTCTGCGGATCGAAGTCGGCGCTCAGGGGTAGCAGGGCCTGCAGTTGGGCGCGCATGTGGGTGATGCGTTGCTCGACTTCAGCCTCGCTGTAGTACAGCGACAGTGCACTGAAGTCGTCGTAGGCGACCGCCTGCAGGCAGTCCTCACAGAGCCAGAAGCTTTCCATGGCAACCTCCGACGTGAATGAACAACAGGCGCTCCTAAGATCGCCTGCTGCGAGCGGCCAAACTGGCTTAGGCAGATTGACGTGCGGCGGTGGATTCACGTGCAGCGGGTGGGGTTGGCTGGCCTTGGTCAGCGTCATCGTCCGCCTGTTCCGGCTCTGCTGCTTCAGCACCCTCAGGGGCGGCGGCAGCGTCGGTGCGAGCCGGCGCACGGTAGCTGAACTGACCGTCGACCTTGATCCACTCGATGAAGATCAGTCGGCCTTTGAGGCTGGCGCCGGGTTGCCCCTTGCGTTCGCCTTTCTCGTACATGAACGGATCGACCCAGAGGTCGCCGATGCGAAACGCGATAAGGACCTTGCGTTCCGCGCGGACGTCTTCCAGGTGTTCACGGATCAGCCGGTCGGCTTCACCGCTGGCGACCTTGCAGTCGAAGCGGGTGTACTCGACGTCGTCCGAGGCACCGTGCAAGGCAGCGATGTCACAGGCCATGAACGCTTGGCCGCGGCGAACCGGGACTTCGCGAACACGGTTCAGGTAACCGATGCCTTGGGTGTGCAGGTTGAAGTAGGTGGTGGGGGCGTTATTGCTTGCAGTAGTCATGATGGAGCTCCTGTTCAGCAGAACGCGGACATCCACCGGCCCTGGCGGCTGGTGAGTTCCGCAAGGGGAGGTGCAAACACCTGATCGGTCGAGAAGGCGCTCATCACCGATGGGACGGTGACCGTGCGAGCTGCCGAGCGCGAGTCGCACTTTGGGGGAGAACCACCCGAAACGGGCGTAGCCTTGAAGGTCCTGGCTACCTGGGTGCTGTCAACGACAGCGGTGTGCAGCTCATCTATAGAACGCCGCGAAAGGCCCGTCAACCATGGTCTTCAGGCGGTCTGAACGCGCGGAATCGGGTGGCTTTCGGTGGATTGTCGTTGGCGAAAAAATAGCCCGACGGTCATCAGGCTAGGAGGAGTTGGACCACCCTTGACCCGGCGATGTGGCACCGGAGTCCGTCGCAGAGCTCCACTGCCGATCCACCTGGATCAACCGACCCTTGTCGTGGCCTGGGTCGGAATCAACTGGCACGCATCCGCGCACAAAAGGTGCCCAGTGTTTCGCCGGCGGGCACCGGAGCTGAGCATCGTCGCCGAAGCGGATGACCCCTACGGCCTGGTACAAGCCGCACGGGTCATCCACCTAGGAGACTTGGAACGCTGAGAAGTCATCCGCAGATGTGCTGAAGTGTGGCTCCGAACTCTAGGAGTCTGACCGAGCTACCCGGAGCGAATCGGTCTTGGTCGCCAAGCGGCGAGGGGCCAGCTCACTACACCAGCGCTGTGGTGTGCCGTCAAGTCATGCGTTTTTCGCCCGCTTGGCTTTCGCCACCGGTTTGGTGCCCTTGCACTCGGGGTAGCGGATGCACGACCAGAAGCTGCCGGTGCGACCTTTACGCTGGCGCATGGTGCTGCGGCACACCGGGCAGAAGGGCCCCTTGCTGGGGGGCGGGCGCAGGGTGAGCGTGGCGTTACTGCGCACCAAGCGGGTCAGCCACTCTGCCTGCTTGGCGAGAAAGGTATCGACACTCAGCTGGCCCGATTCGATGCGATCCAGCGCCTGCTCCCACAGCGCAGTCATGACCGGGTCGGCCACCTCTGGTGGCACCGCTTCGATCAAGGTATGCGCCGCCGCTGAGGCAGCCAGGCTGCGTTTCTTCTTGGTCAGGTAACCGTGATCGATCAGGCCCTGGATGATGGCCGCGCGGGTGGCCTCGGTACCGAGCCCGCAACTGTCCTTGAGCTTCTGCTTCAGCCGCGGATCGGCCACCTGGTTGGCGATGGTTTTCATGGCTTTGACCAGCGTGCCTTCGGTGTAGGCCTTGGGCGGTTGTGTGCGCTGTGCATTGAGCGTGGCGTCGATCAGCGCCACCGTCGCGGATTCACGCAACGTGGGTAGTCGCTGCGCCTGTTCGGCCGGCTCGTTACCGTCGGCCTCGTTGATCACTGCCTTCCAGCCGCGGACCAGGATCTGTTTGCCGCGCGCCACCAGTTGATCTGCCTGGCTGTGCAGCAGCGCCTGGGTTTTGAGGTATTCGTGCTCGGGCATGAACTGCGCGAGGTAGCGTGCGCGGATCAGCGTGTAAACCGCCCGCTCGCGTTCGGAGAGCTGCGCCAGATCCAGCGTGACGGCGGTGGGGATGATGCCGTGGTGCGCGGTGATCTTGCTGCTGTTCCAGGCACGGGAGCGGCGGCTGGGGTCGACTTCCTTGAGCACTGCCCCCAGCGATGGTGCAGCGGCCAGGGCGTGAAGCACGCGAGGCACCTCATCGAGCATACTCTCCGGCAAATAGCCGCAATCGGTCCGCGGGTACGTCGTCGCCTTGTGGGTTTCATACAGGGCCTGGGCGGTGGCCAAGGTTTCCTGTGCACCCAATCCGAGCTTGGCCGAGCAGATTTCCTGCAACGTGCCCAGGTCGAACGGTAGCGGCGGGCCTTCGCGCACGTGCTCGACTTCGGCATTATCGATCTCGGCGGTGCCGGCTTGAATGAAGCGTCTCTGCGCCTGCTGTGCGGCGGTTTCGTCAATACAGCGTCCAACCGCATCGCTGACCGCGGTCGGGGCCTGCCAGCGCGCTTGAAAGCGGATCCCGTCCTGCTCCAGGTGCACATCGACGGTCCAGAACGGTAGCGGCACAAAGCTGGCGATCGCCCGGTCGCGCTCGACCACCAAGCGCAGGGTGGGCGTCTGTACGCGTCCCACCGGCAGCAGTCCATCGAAACCGGAGCGGCGGCCGAGCAGCGTGAACAGCCGGCTCAGGTTGATGCCGACCAGCCAGTCGGCACGGGAGCGGGCCAGCGCACAGTGATACAGCGGCAAGGTTTCCTCCCCTGGACGCAAGGCGCCCAGGGCTCGGCGGATCGACGCCTCGTCCAGCGCGGAGAGCCACAGGCGCAAAATAGGCCCCTGATACTGGCAGCGCTCGAGAATCTCCCTGGCGATCATCTCGCCTTCGCGGTCGGCATCGGTAGCGATGACCACCTCGCTGCAGGTGCGCAGCAGTTGACTGATCACCTTGAGCTGGCCAGCGACCTTGGGCTTGGCCACCAATTTCCATTGACTGGGAATGATCGGCAGATCGTCCAGCGACCAGCGCTTGTAGTCGCCATAGGTTTCAGGCGGAGCGGTCTCCAGCAGATGGCCGACGCACCAGGTGATGGTGACGTTCTGCCCCTTCAGACAGCCATCAGCGCGGTGGCTGGCCTGCAGCACCCGGGCGAT
The DNA here is from genome assembly GCF_033173945.1 of Pseudomonas sp. HTZ2. Classification (NCBI taxonomy): domain Bacteria; kingdom Pseudomonadati; phylum Pseudomonadota; class Gammaproteobacteria; order Pseudomonadales; family Pseudomonadaceae; genus Pseudomonas; species Pseudomonas sp. HTZ2. Next base: position 1,131,909 of record NZ_CP137332.1, read on the forward strand.
ATCGCGGGCTTGGGATGGTTTCTCGCAGATGAACAGGCGCATAAACGTGCCCTCTCGGTGGGTACCGACAGGGTGGGGGTATGGTCGCGAGGCGCCAGGGTAAATCCGAAGGTGCCGGGTTCATATCGGCGGGCGGGTGTTACTTGCGCTGTGCGAGGTGGTTCGCCAGCGTTTTCAACGACTCCAGGGCGAACTGCTTATCCGCCTCATCGAGCTCCTTGATAATGGAGTTGATCTGCACGCCTAAGTCCTGCGGCCGAGGACTGATCGCGAGCAGCAGTTCATCGGCGGGGCAGCCGTACAAGTCGGCCAATTGCAGCAGCTTGGAAACCGAGAGTTCAACGAAGCCTCGCTCCAGGCGCGACACCGCTTCGCCAGAAATCTGCAGATGCTCGCCGACCTGTGTCTGGGTCAAGTGCCGGGCAAGGCGATACTTCGCCAACTGGCGACCAATGTGATGTGGGCTAGGCTCTTTCACGGGCAATGGGTGCGCTCTCCAATTCGACCTATATGGTCGAACAGCACCTCAAAGATATGAACGACTCAGAAGGTTGACTAACAAACTTACGAGGCGTATCACCGAGAATAAGATGGATGACTCGACCGTCACCACGGAGGCAACAAACTTGCACGGAACCCACCAGAGTGAGGTAGATGCGTTAGCGATCAAGGCCTATGAGCTGTTCATGGCCACCCATCTGGAACCGGACAAGGAGCAGGCTCGCGCCCGGCTGATTGCCTGGGTTCAGGAGAGTCCGCTGCACTGGCGGGCATTCCTTGCCCTGGACCAGTACTTGGCGGAAGTGAAGCAAATGCTGGAAAGTGAGCGGCGTAAGAGCGCCCGGCGAGAGTAAATCAAACGACAGTAGCCAATGTTGCCCGCTGAGCTGACTTTATGGTTCCAGTGATATCGCGCTGCGGGCGGCAATTCCACTGAGTACCACCCACTTACCCGGACTTGCGTGGCGCTTTCTTGCCTCCCCCCTTGCGCGATGAGCTGGCGTTGTCGCTGGCTTTCTCGCGCATGGTCACCGAGGCCAGGCGGTGCGGCAGAATACCGATGCGCCGCGCCTCCACCTTGAACGTCACGCGCGCGTTGTCCTCGCTGTCCTCCCATTCCTCCTTGACCGTGCGCCCCTCGACCAGGACGCGCATGCCTTTCTGGTACAGCGTGGCCCAGTGTTCGGCGTCGCGGTTCCAGAGCTCGACGGGCGCCCAGTAGCCGCCGCGATCTTCGTAGCCGCCTTCCCGTGGTACCGGGTTGTCGAAGTAGACATTCAGCCGCAGCAGGCGCCGCGGCTCATCCGGGTTGGTGTTGAACTCCTGATACTCCGGAACGCTGCCGATGTTGCCTTCACCAACAAACAAAGTACTCATGCGGGTTACTCCTCGGTGGGGGAACGGGTTAGGGCGAGCTCGGCGGCCTCGAGCTTGCTGGCACCGGTGATGGCCTGGCGATACAGCGACTGCAGGCTGCTCATCTGCAGGTTCAGCACCACGCGGTTGGTCTCCAGCTGATACAACGCCTGCCGCAGCTCCGGGTGCAGCCGCGGCTGAATCACCGCCTCCTGCCACACCTGCACGCCCATGCGCTGAAAGTCCGGGCTGCGCCAGCGCAGGAAATCAGTGCCCGTCGCGCTGTGCTGGACGACCAGTCGCAGGTCCAGCAACGAGAAGGGTGGCTGGGCCATGATCGCCAGCATCACCGCCATCAACTCGGCGACCTGTGCACGCAGGCGCAGGATCGTCTCGGCGAACTGCTGCAGCTCCCCCTTACCCTTAAAAGGCTTTAAAAGGCCTTTTAGGGAGGCACCTTGTGCGAACTCGCGATAGGCATCGGCTGACAAACGCCGGGCAATGGCTTCGGCCAGGGTCATGCCTCACCCCCGTCGTTCGAGGTGTCAGCCGTGGGCTGTTCCTCGGCTTCGGCCGGATTCGGGCCTTCGATCTCGGCGTGCGCGTTACTGCGGGCGATTGGCGGGGCGAACTGGGAGCGGCGCGTACCTTCGAGAATGTCCTGCGGCAGGGTGCCGAACTTGTCGATGGCTTCGCGGGCACGGGCGTTGTTGGCGGCCATGTCGTCGCGGCTCACCCCGGCCAGGCGGTAACGCTGCGCCAGGCCAAACAGGCTGCGCAGCAGATGCGCGCCGCCATCGATCCAGGACTCCATGTCGCCCCGGCCGATCAGCGCCGTATGGTGGGCAAGCAGCACCCGCCTGACCAGGGTGTCGTAGTCGGTGAGTAGGTAGATCGCGAGAAAGCCCAGCTGGCTGCCGATGAACAGCGGCAGGGTGACGGGGTGGATGTTCAGGTTGTCGCCGACATCGACTTGCGTGGGCAGAGCCCGTTCCACTCGGCTCATTTGCTGCGTCAGCGTGGCCATATCTAACCTGGCCTGCAGCAGCTTTTCCTCCAGTTGCAGCATGAACCAGTCCGCATATGGATCACCCTGGCTGCTGGCGTGCTTGAGCAGGTTGGTGACGCTGATGTAACCGGGCATGCCCAGGATCGGGTGCACACCGTCGCGACCGCTGCGCCCCTGCCACAGCCGTGCCGCATGGTGGGTGTGCAGGGTTAGGGTGATGCTGCTGCGCAGGGAGCCCAGGTTGAGTTGGTAGTGATCGACCATCGCCAGTACCTCGCCGTCGGAATGACGCCGACGATGGGCCGATCCTTGGCTGGCGATGCGGATCTACCTGAAGATGGATTGCTCGCATTTTCCCGAGAGTGGATCCCCCTGGAAACGATGGCATCGACATTAGATCCACCGAGTTCCAGCCCTATGTAGCCGTAGTGATCCCTCGGCAGCGTTGTTTCAATTCCTCCAGGCAGGAGAGGGCAAGTGGCGACGCGGTGCGCTGACCGCTGCGCTTGGATCGCTCGCGGGGCGGATCTTCCGACGCAGGCTTGGCTGTGCGTGAAGGATGGGTTGAAGATTTTTCATCCTCGGTACGCGCGGCCCAGAGGGTGAACTCGCCCTGGCAGGCGCGCTTGATCAATCCCATCAAATACGCGACGGGTTTTCGGATCTCACCGCGGGCGCAGCGAACCGCCGCTTCATTGATCACCGCTTGTTGCTGTTCCGGCTCGAGCTGACGCATCGCCTGGGAGGCCATGCGCCGCTCGTTCGGGTTCAGCGGTAAATCCTCAGGCCACCGTGCTCGACCAAACTCCACCTGACCCAGTACCGTACTTTTTTTGCTTTTGTCTTTCTGTACTGTACGGCCAGCGTCGGTATTCCGAACCACAGGCAAATCCGGTGCATTGCCGCAGGGTTCGGGATCTGTTGCGCCAGCCGGAGAATTCCGAACGAGGTCGACTGCGCCAGGTTCGGAATTCTGTGGGTCTGCTTCTGCGCCCATCAGCGGCAGCGTTTGCTGTTGGGCTGGCGGCAGCGAGCCGAGCCTGTCCTTGTCGAGCTGGGCCACCTGCGGGTCGGCCTGGATCTCGGCGATCACATGCTGCGCCACGTCACGGACGCCTTTGGTGGCATGGGAGAGGTTTTGTTGCAGCAGCGCCGCGTAGCCGCTGTCCAGTTCCAACTGCTCGGCTGCGGTCAACGGATCGCCGTGCAGCACATAGACGCAACCACGCAGGCAGCCGTTGGCATCGCGTGAGCGCTCCACCAAACTGAGCCAGCGGGTGGTGCGCAGGACATTGAGCGCCCGGGCGATGGTTTCCCGCGAGGCCTGGCTACCGCAGGGACTGGTCGCCAGGTAGGGCTGCAGGTCCTGGTAGCGTGGCGTCTTGACCTTACGTTCGGTGATCAGCCAGCGCAGCACTTGCCAAGTGTTGCGTTCCAGTGGCGTCAGCCGGCGATCCAGCAGCAAGGTCTGCGGCAGCGGGTTGTTGTCGCCGTAGTAGATCGTCCGCACCGCGGGCTCCTGGGTGGGGACAACCAGTTTGCCGTTCGCCGCGTACCACTCATTTCGGCGCCGAAGGGCGTCGTAGCACTGACGCACCACGTCCTGCCAGTCGACCTCGTAAAAGCTCAGCATGGTGTGCCTCCGTACAGTTCGACCTGTTGCCAGACCAGGGTCAGACTGATGTGTTGCTCCTCGGCCAGCATCATCATGGTGTCCAGCGGATCGTTGTCCGGATCCTCTGTGCGCAGCTGGCTCCAGCGATTCCACACGGCATGCTCCTGCGCTTCACTGAGTTGGACCGGCCGACCGCGGTGCGTCTCGATCTTCAGCACACGGCGGCGCAACGCTGTCTCCGAATGGTCCAGGCCGAAGCAGCGGTACATGATGTTGGAGCTCGCGCCCAACTTGAGCGCCCGGTTGATCAACCGCTCGTTCTGTTCGTCGCGCTCGGCCTGAACGATCAGACGGCGCAACACGGTGATGTCGACCTTCACTTCGACCCAGGCGATCGAAGAGTGCGCCAGGTGAGACAAGGTGGTCGGCGGCAGCGACTGCAGCACCTCAATGTCTTCATCGGCCAGGCCCAAGGCTTTGCAGCGCTGTAACCTGCCATGGCGCAGCTCATGCAGCACCTGGTTCAACATGGCATGGTTCAACAGATTGAAAGTCGTGCTCATGAGGTGGTTCCTCACGTTATCGAGTGGACGACAGCGTCAGTTCGATCAACTGACGGGCGTGGCGGATCAGCGTGAACAGCTGCTCCAGCTGGGCATCAGGAAGGCGTTCAAGGCCCACCGTCAGGGCTGGGCGGTCGGTGAAGGGCAGGTCGTAGACGCCGATCAGCAGCTGACCAAACAGGGCAGCCGGCAACTGCTGGCGTTCCTTCCAGCTCACGTCGTCCTGCAGGCGCAGAACGGCGGAGAGCAGTAGCTGGATACCGGTGTGCCGCGGGCTAATGTGCTCGCCATGATCCGGTGTAAGCGTGAAACCCAAGTCGTCTGCGAGCGGGTTGATCATGCCGCTGGCGTCTGCGTAAGCGGCGAGGTCGGCAGCCAGCGCGGCGCAGCTCGCGCGCAAGTCGCTGATATCGTCCAGTAACTCGGGGCGTGAGGGTGGCGCGCCGACCGGGCTCGGAGCATCCTCGAGCTTTTCCACGGGCTTATCTGGCAATGGTTCGTTACCCAGCGCCTGGCGTATATCGGGCAAGCGTGGAGCTTGCGGTGGCAGGAGCGTTCCATCAGCGTGCTCGGGCTCGGGGTTGGACACCCCGGTCGACGTCTCAGGTGGATGTTCCGGTAATGACGAAGGTACAGGAGGCTCGGCAGCTGGATTGTTTGAAGGAGCATGCATACTGTCCGCTGGAGGCAATGAGGGACGTTGCTCCTGGTGCAGCTCCAGCGTCAACAGACGAGGTGTTTGCCTCAGGCTCACCGCCATTTTGGCAATCAATTCGTCCTGCAGCTCACTCGAATCCAGATCCGCTTTTTCACCGTCGAACGCTGACAGAACCTCGAACCACAACAGCGGGAACTGCTCGGGAGCACCGAAGTACCGGTTCCAAATCGACTCCGCCCGCCGCCGCAGACTAATGAGACGCACGATGGCAGATTTGCCCAGCCCGGCGTACAGCATCTGCGGGATGGCAGGAAGCAGGTGCTCGAGCGTGTCGAACATGCGGCTGATGTGTGACTGCGAGATGGGATAGCCACCCTCACTCAAGCGCGTCGCGAGCTCGCGCTGGGTGAGATGGGTATGCGCGTACTGGAACATTTCCTGGAGTTTCGCCACGGCCAGAGCCCGCTCGATAAACGTCAACTGGCCATGCAAATCACTCTCGGCCAAATGCCCGAGCAAGGCATGTGACTCCGACTGCCAAGGGCGGAACAGGCAATGGATACGGAAGAACCGCTCTTCGCGCGTTTCCTGCCACAGCTCACCGAGGATGCTCAGACGGGTGTTACCGCCGTTACGGATGATGAAATGCGATTCATCGGGCCTGCGGGTGATGGCGGGCGGCTGATCCAGACCGCGCTCGCGGATCGAGGCCTTTATGTCGCCATACAGCGGGTTGCGCACCACTCGCGGGTTAAGCTCGTAGGGCCGCAGTTGCTCAAGGCTGACCACCATCGGTGTGTCGCCGGCGGGGGCTGCTGCGAGGTCGCGGCCATGTTTCTGCGGAAAGTGCGCCTGCTGCAGTCGACGCGTGATGTCTTCGGAGGTTGGCGGCTTCATCACTCTCCCTCCGCTCAGCCGCGACGAATTAGTTGGTGTTCGGCAGCACCCGAGAGCCGAGACGTAGGCGTGGGGAGAGCACCAAGCTGCTCGGCCCATTGTGGTAACAGCTCTATGGCCAAGCCGCACATGACCTCAGCGGCGCAAGGGCTGCGACTGCCGGGCGGAGAGGTTGCCTCCACGCGGTGCACAGGCAGGCCGAGCGAGGCGGCATTGGGATACGCCACACGGTCGGGGATTACCGTGTTGCAGACACTGACATGCGGATCAGACTGAAAAGAGGCTTGCAGGCTTTGCATGATCAGGCGCGTATCGCGGCGATTGGTGTTGACCTGGTTAAGCAGCAGCTTCACCGATGGCAGGGCTACGCCTAGGTAGCGATAGGGTTCCAGCTCTTCGAACAGGCTCAACGTGCCCCGGCGCAGCTCGCGCGCGACGAGCATTTCCGGCGGCACCGGGCACAGCGCGCAAGCGGAGGCGAGGATGACCATCTCCACGACCACGCTGCGTGCGCCCTGGGTGTCGATGATCAGCACATCGTAGTGATCCTCGAAGGCGGGCAGCAGGTTGCGCAGGCGCAGACGGCCATCGGCGGCGTGCAGCAGCAGGGTGCTGATGTGCCCGGCGCGGTCGTTGGAGACGATCAGATCGAGGTGCTGGATGACGGTTGTAGAGACCACCTGCTCGGGCTCCGTGAGCCGATGCGCGATCAGTTCATAGCTGCCGGCCTCACGGGACTCGCACAAGGCGTAATAGCTGGACAGCGTCGGTTGGCTGTCCAGGTCCAGCAACAGGACGCGAAGGCCGGCATCGGCGAGCACACCGCCCAGATTGGCGGCGACGGTAGTCTTGCCCGCGCCGCCCTTGGTCGAAATCAACGAGAGGACGTCCATGACTTAGTCCCCCGTGGACAGTCGGTCCTGGACCCACTGTTCAATCTCCAGTGAATCCCAGCCAACGGCGCGTGTGCCGATGCGTCGGCATTGTGGGAACTGGCCGGCTTTCATCAGGTTGTAGATGTGCGAGCGCTTGAAGCCGGTTTTCTGCTCCACTTCATCGCGGCGCATGATGTGGCGGTCGGTGGGCAGAGGGGTAGCGGTGGTTGCTTGCATGATGTCACTCCGTAGCGCCGAGTGGCGCGTGGTGGGATGTGACAGTTAGTGAAGGTCGAGAGAGGGTGAAAAACATTGTCAGGCAATGCCGGGCATTGCCTGACAATGCGGCGTCAGCCCCGTTCTACCAGGGCTATAAGACGGCGTGCGTCGGCAAATCGCCGATCAATGGTACTTTTGCTCAGGCCATCCACCCCAGGAAATCGCAGCAGAATGGCTTGGACCAGAGCAGCCTGGCTGGGATAGATCGATTGCATCTTGCCGTACTGGTCTTTTCCGAGCGTGGTCGCGAGCATTGCGCCGATCAACTTGTCGTGCATGGCTTCAGAAGTCTCGGACGGAATGCCAAGTGAGTCGAGTCGCGCTTTCAGCTTGTCGTTGAGCGTGGAGAGGGCAGCCATTTCATCAGCGGCGACAGCATAGGTTTGCTGCAGTTGCTCAAGCGTATGCATGGCAAAGTCGAGCTCGGCTTGCTTGGCCAAATGCGCATCCAGGCTGACGCATTCTGAGTGATCCACGTTTTGCGAAAACAAAAAGGCTGGCTTCTGATCGGGGTGGTTGCGTACGAACCAGACCAGGAGATCGGCTCGCCGAATGGAGTAGTAAACTCGATTTACGTGGCTATCTGACGTAATCGGATGTCCTAAGTAAGTCGCAGGCAATTCGCCGCTGAGAATGGCATCGCAGATGCACTCGACGTGGTCGTGTAGATTTGGCCACTGCGGAAAATGCTTTCGCAGGCTGCCTGGCTGGGAGAGGTCTATCTGAAGAATTTCGTTTTCGTGCTCGGAAAGGCCACACCACAGTATCGCGGCGTCAATGGGATGGTAAGAGCTTCTTATCGAGATCATGGCACACAGCCTCCTGCTGCGTTCGTCCTGGAATCGCTGGCGAGGGCTGCTGTTTGGGGGGCCCTGTCGAGCGAGCCTGATTTCATTGGATCGTTTTACGATCCAATGGTGATGACCTGCAACCATTCGGTATGTTCAGTGCGGTTGTTTTGGGCGCGACAGGTTTTGCCGCTGAGAAATCTGGAATAATAACATTCCGCAATAAAATGTATTCAGATGTGTCTGGGGGCGAGGAAGTCTGAGAGATCAGTGAGGATTTGCAGCAACGTTGTTGCAACCATCGCGCTCAATGCAGTTCGATCATAGGGTCGGATAACCTGTGGCTTATCTGACCTAATGTAGTGTAGGGCAGGCCGTGACGGTAAGCCCTCCTGAAACGGACGAGTTCGCGGGGCACCCTCAGTGTCAGGGCGCGATGATCAGTCGGCGGTTAGCGGATCTGCTTGGAACAGGGACGGACAATCATTAGCGCGCTGGCGCATTGTTCGATCAGTGATTGGTTCAGATGAACGGATGGCTCCTCGGGAAAACCCGTCTGCCGAGTTCATCAATGGGGCCTTCGAGAATGGCAACCCAGGGCGTTGAGCTGATTTCGTTCACAGCTTGAAACCGTGATTCTGCAATTTGAGGCAGATGCTCGATCTCTTCGGCGGGACAGTCAGAAGCCTGCGCCTCGTGGTACCGCTTCAACGCGTCCACAGCCTCGGTATACATGGGTGGTCAGGGTAAAGGACTGCCGTTTTGTGCGTCATTTAGTGACGGCGCCTCAGTGAATGGTCGACGGTGGCTTGCCGGCTTTGACAAGCTGGAAGTCAATGACGGCTTGGTAAAGCGAGTCCGCCAATAGGTGAAGACGTTCTACTTCATGCTCGGGCAAACCAGAAGCCTCAGCTCTCTCAGCGGCTCGCCAGCCTCGACCAATCCAATGAAGGTGCGTTTTACAACCACGATGCTCCGATCAGTTGATGACGCATTATAGGTCGCTAGAGCCAAGACTTGAGCAGATCGAGAATTTGTAACGGCCGCTATCGACCCTGGCTGTGTGAAAACGCCCTGAGTACATCGAATAGGAATTGATGTGGGTTAGCCTGATCCTTGCCGCCTATCATGGCCAGGGCTAGGCGGTGGAGCAACTGCTTACGGCGGGCGCCGATCCCTGCGCTCAGGACCAGCGGGGCAATACTGCGCTAATGGGGTAGAACTTCAAGGGCGAGCTGCGCATTGCCCGGCGCTTGCTCGATGCCTACTGCAACCCTGGCCAACGCAATGCCAGCGGCTTAGTGCGGAATTGGTATGCTGCTGTCCTGTCCAGACCGCTGCACTTGAGCGGGGAACAGGAAATTGATCTGCCGTTCGCGAAGCATGTTATCGATGTGACCTGATCGGCATCCTCATTATCAACGAGCAGGTCTTGAGCATAAATTGAGCCAGTGCAGTATTGTAGTGCCTTGCTTGGCAGAGGGCTTTCAGGTCGAGGGTGTCAAGCAGACTTCAATCTCGACGACGATTAGTACAGAAAGATGGTGATCATGAGTCCAAAGAGAAGAACACAGGCAGAGCGCGCAATGGAGACCCAGGGCAAGTTGATTGCAGCGGCCCTGGGGGTTTTACGGGAAAAAGGTTACGCGGGATTCCGGATCGCAGATGTGCCCGGTGCTGCAGGTGTCTCGAGAGGAGCGCAGAGCCATCATTTCCCGACAAAGCTTGAGCTTCTGCTTGCCACTTTTGAATGGCTTTACGAACAGATCACCGAACGCAGTCGGGCTCGATTAGCGAAATTGAAGCCAGAGGATGACGTCATCCAGCAAATGCTGGACGACGCCGCCGAATTTTTCCTCGACGATGACTTCTCTATCAGCCTTGATTTGATTGTGGCTGCCGACCGGGATCCAGCGTTACGCGAGGGTATTCAGCGCACGGTAGAGAGGAATCGGTTTGTCGTCGAGGATATGTGGCTTGGTGTTCTGGTGAGCCGTGGTCTTTCGCGTGATGATGCAGAAGATATCCTTTGGTTGATATTCAATTCGGTGCGTGGGCTTGCTGTTCGTAGCCTATGGCAGAAGGACAAAGAACGCTTTGAGCGTGTCAGGAACTCGACACTCGAAATTGCGCGAGAGCGGTACGCGAAATTCAAGCGCTAGCAGCTTTGTTGAAATGTCTAGTGTGGCAGCGCGAGGTTTACGATATCAGTTCCAGCTAACGAGAACTCTCGATTGCCATGCACGGAGCCGATATCACCCAGTGGAAGCACTGCTTAGTATCATCTCAGACTATTCGTGCCAGCGGGTAATCCGCTCGCTGATGAAGCGGATGAGTGGCCTGTTTGATACGTGTCATGCAGACGAGTGGCACTCTCTGGAAGCAGCCCGAGACTGGCCTCTTTCTCCGGTCAGCGCACGTGATCGAGGCGGGCATGCAAATCCTGATGTTCTTTTTGGCTATCGCTATGGTCTAAAGAGAACATGGTGCGTTCCGCAAAGGCGCCCAACTGATCTCTTCTCCTGAGAGCTCAGCCGGGGCTGTCGGCGGGTTGAACGCCCTCAGCTCGGCTTCAATGGCGGCGATGTTGGTGTCGATCAGGTCTTTCAGCAAGCGGCCTAGGGCAAGGCTCAGCTGTTTGCTGCGCTTGGCAAACTTGTGACGCTTGAGCAGCGCGATCTCGTGTGGCAGCTGTTCGTTGACCGCTTCGATGCGCTGGATCTTCTTGCCCATCGTATCGACCTGCTGGCCCTTGCGACATCAACAGCGCGGCTAGTGTCCGCACTTGGTCAGGAGTCATCTGGTCGGGGGTAGGGCGAGGCAGTCATGCTGGTAATTGTGCCTGGGTGGGCAAGCAAAGGCGACGCATCGATGGGCTAATTGCAGGTGCTACAGCACTGTGATCGCGCTACCTGAATCCACGCGTTGACAGGGGAGACCCAGTACAAAGCCTGAGGTTGCTCGGCGCCCAGCTCCATTTCAGTTCCGTGCTGGAGCCCCGGCCAGATGAGGCCCCTTGGAGCAATCGCTGGGCAGCGAGCCATTACCCCGGCGGATACTCCAGATCAGCCGATCAGTGTGCTTTTCCACGGATGTGGGCTCGTAGAAACTCCAGTGATTTCCGTAACGCCAAATCTGCGCATTCGGATTGATGGCGCTGCGCATCGCTTACTCGGTAGAAACCACTCTCCACAGGGTAGGTCAGCACATTCAGATTCAGCACTTTTTCGCGGAGAAGGGACTCTCTACCAAGGGCATCGTTACTGGAATGGACGAGTATCGGAATGCTCGATTGCTCGCAGGGCCAAAAGACGTCGTGTACACCGCCATAAACGATACAGGGTGCTGATAGCGTTTGTGCTGCTCGCAGAGCTACAGCTCCGCCCCAGCCGTAGCCCACGATCGCCACATTTCCAGCGTGAGCTATCGCGTCGACGGTAGTCGCAACCAGTTCTGCGGCTGTCTCCAGACCGATCTCAGTTGCCAACCTGCTGCCTAGCAGGATGTCCTCTGGGGCGTAGCCGAGTTCGACCTCACGTTGGATTTTATCGAAAAGTGCGGGCACCACCGTCAGGTAGCCATCCTCGGCATATCGTTCGGCAATTTGACGCATGTCGCCGTTGACGCCGAAGAATTCGTGGACCAGAACCACGCCACCTACGGGCTTGTCGTCAGGCTCGGCAGACCATCCATTCATGGGGCCGTGGGGAGTTACCATCGTAATCCAGTGACTCATCGGAACCTCGCTCTCTTGACTATTACGGTTTCGTTGATGAATCGCAGACCATCGCGGCGGTTCATCGTCCGGGTTGCTCTACCTTCCGGTTGTCTACTACCTAGCACACGGAGTGGGTCTCGTGCCTCGCAGGGACGGTACCTCCGTCCTCCAAAAAAAATCATTGACTCAGGAGTTTTTCAGCCGGATGATCGCGACAAGAAAGAAACAAACCAACCTGTCTGTATTATCTCCACAGCAGGGTACAAAAACAATCAAAGGAGACTGCCATGAGACTGAAAGACAAAGTCGCAATCGTGACTGGTGCGGCAACCGGGATTGGCAACGCTATCGTGCGCTCTTACCTTGCTGAGGGTGCGAAGGTGGTCATTGCTGATGTGAAAGGTGCTGAGGCAGCCGCGGCGGAACTGGGTGAAGACCTAGCGTTGGGTGTCTTTGCCGACGTTTCGGATCCTGATAGCACCAAGCAGATGGCAAAGGCAGCACTGGATCGCTTCGGCAAGATCGACGTGCTCGTCAACAATGCCGGTATCTTCACCGGTCTCAACTATGTCCCGATGGAATCGATCTCGGTTGCGGATTGGGACAAGCTCTACAGTGTCAATGTCAAGGGGCCCTGGCTGTGCGCCAGTGCGGTGTCGGCCGCGATGCGCGAGGGTGGTGGTGGCAAGATCATCAACATCGCCTCAGTAATCGCTCACATCGGAGCGCCCTTCATGTTGCACTACGTTTCCAGCAAGGGCGCTGTTGCGGCGATGACACGTGCCATGGCGCGCGAATTTGCGACGACCAAGGCAGGGATCAGCGTCAACTCCATCTCTCCCGGCTACACCCATTCGGAAAATGCGCTCGCAAACGCTCAGCAGCATGAGCAGTTCGAGGGCGTTTCTGCGTCCATGCGGGCAATCGATCGACCGCAAGTGCCGGCAGATATTGCGGGAGTGGCGCTTTGGTTGGCTAGCGACGAAGCCTCCTACGTAAACGGGCAGAACATTGTGGTGGATGGCGGCATTTACATGAGCCTCTGAGCGTCATTCGCCACGACATTCATCCTTAGTTGTGATTTGGGAGTCAGCTTATGAGCGCTAGCTCGAAATTCAATGTGGATCCGGCCGGGTTCCGCAATCGTAATCTTATCGGCGGGCAGTGGAAGGGCTCGATTTCCGGCGAGACCATTACTGTCGAAAATCCCGCTACCGAGGAAATCATCGCCCATATTCCGCAGGGCCGACACGAAGATATCGACGAAGCGGTACGGGTCGCGCGCGCTACATTCGAGTCGCCAGCCTGGCGGAAAATTCGTCCGATCGATCGTGGTCGGATCCTGGAGAACGTCGCACGCAAGATTGAAGAGCATGCTGACGAATTGGCGTATCTGGAGTCACTGGATACCGGCAAGGCCTTGACGTTCGCCAAGGCCATCGACCTGCCTTCGACAATCGACGTCTTCCGCTATATGGGTGGTTGGTGTTCCAAACTTGGAGGGACGACCCCTCCAATTTCATTCGATGGGCGTGAATACCACACCTATACCCGACGTGAGCCGATTGGTGTAGTTGGTGCCATTACGCCTTGGAACTACCCGCTTGCGCTGGGCTCGTGGAAGATCGCTTCGGCGCTGGCTGCCGGCTGCACCATGGTGCTGAAGCCCACAGAACTCACGCCTCTGAGCACTCTCCGGCTTGCAGAGCTGTGCCTTGAGGCGGGGCTGCCAGAAGGCGCGCTCAACATCGTCAATGGTCATGGGCACGAAGCGGGCGAAGCGTTGGCGCGTCATCCGGGGGTCGACAAGATCACCTTCACAGGCTCGACAGTAGTTGGCAAGAAGATTGTCGAGTACGCGCTGGGCAATATGAAGCGTGTCACCCTTGAGCTTGGCGGCAAATCGCCGAGCATCGTATTTGCCGACGCGGATCTGGACCAAGTCGGTCTGGGGGCTGCACTCGCAGTCTTCTTCAACTCGGGACAGATCTGTTTCGCCGCCAGTCGGCTGTTCGTCCAGGACAGCGTGTATGACCAAGTGGTCGAAGCTGTGGCGGCGGCGGCGGCACAGTTCAAGGTCGGCAATGGCTTGGATCCGGACACTCTGTTGGGGCCGTTGGTGTCTCGCAAACAGCAAGAGCGGGTGATGGGCTATGTGCAGTCTGGGATAGAGCAGGGCGCAAGGCTGGTCTGTGGCGGGAAGTCAGTCGGAGAGAAAGGCTATTTCCTCCAGCCCACTGTTTTTGCCGACGCAGCCCCATCAATGCGGATCGCTCAAGAAGAGATTTTCGGGCCTGTAGTCAGTGTCATCCGATTTAAAGATGAAGCCGAGGCGATCCGGATGGCCAACGACACAGCTTATGGCTTGGCCGCCAATATTTGGACGCGGGACATCAAGAAGGCCCACCGGGTCGCGCACCGCTTGCAGGCGGGTTCGGTGTGGATCAACTGTCACGGTGTGATCGATCCAGCTGCACCATTTGGAGGATTCAAGCAGTCAGGCTGGGGGCGCGAGGTCTCGGAGGAAGGGCTGTCTGCCTATACAGAGACTAAGACGGTCTGCGCACTACTCGATGACTGAACGAAATCCTGCCCTCGCGTGCGAGGACGTCACGTCCGCTTAAGGAGACCGATCATGTGGGAATACATCAAGTACTACTTCGCACCCCTGGTACAAGTCTTTGCGATTCTGGGGTTCTATTGGGGTGGTCATTACACTTGGATTGCAATTGGGGCTTTTCCGGCCATTGCCATCCTTGACATGCTGCTGCCGCTCGATCTATCTGAGCGCCGAATGAAGAACCATTTCTGGGCTTACTTGCCGATCTGGGCTTCGACGCTGTTATTGCCGTTCATGTACTTCGGCTTCGCGTGGTCGGTAGCAAATAACGATCTGACCGGATTGCAAATGGCAGCCGGTGTGCTGGGGTTGGCATGGCTTTCGGTTGTGCCTGGCGTTCCTGCAACCCACGAGTTGTATCACTCGCGCGGGCGGTTGGCTCGCTTTGTTGGGCGCTATGGCCAGATCGTATTTCTCGATGTCATGCGCATGGAAGTGCACGTAGTCGGCCACCACCGCGACGTGGGGACGGCTGAGGACATTGATACTGCGGCACGCGGTATGAATCTGTACAGATTCGTCGTTCGTGCAGTGGTGGAGTCCGTCCGCTGGGAGCTGAAGCTGGATGCAGACAATCTGGAGAAACGCGGTTACGGTCGCTATTCGATCCGTCACTCGGTCTGGCGCGCGCTGCTGGCCATTGTAGTGTTCCTGGGGTGCATCTATGCCATTGGCGGTGGGATGGCGGTGGGTCTTTGTTCGATCTCGATGATCATCGCTCGTTTTTGGGTTGAGGCATTCAACTACTACCAGCATTACGGCCAAGTCCGTTTGGTCGGCATGCCCATCGAAAAGCGGCACGTCTGGAATCACTTTGGAACGCTCTCACGCTTGTATGCGTTTGAAATCACCAACCACGCAGACCACCATCTCAACTCCTACATCCCATATTACAAGCTGGTGCCGGATCGTGAGGCGATCATCATACCAAGCATCATCGCATGCTTCCTGTCGGGCTTCATTCCACCCCTTTGGTATCGAGCGATCATCAAACCTGCGCTCAAACGCTGGGACAACGAATATGCATCACCGGCCGAGCGGCGCCTTGCGCAGGAGCAGAATCGTGAGGCGGGATGGGATGATTGGTTCAATGATCAGGGAGGGCGTGGCAGTCAGCCTGATGGTCCTTCCTTGGCTCGCGGCTGATCACATGGAGTAAGTGTTGTCCCACGCTGGAAAATCCAGAAATGAGTGATTGGCCACAGCCCGTCGACTGTCTGATGTCCCATCTCTGTTGGTCTTGGAGGCTGACTCCTGGAGTGTCAGTCTCCGAGGTAGATGAGTTATCGGGATCGGTTGAGTGAACACTTGGCGCTGCGCGGTTGTGCAGTTTGCACCGAGTCGAGCACTGATCTTGGCGGAAAGCGCCCAAAGGGCGCCAACCTGGCATCGTTAATCGGCGTGGCACCGGCCTTGGCAGCCTCATGGGGGCTGTATAGGCACACCTTCTTCCGCCCAATTTGACTGATGTCTCTCTCGCGAGGTTTCAATGAGAAGTTTCTTTCAATCCATCTTCGGCAAGGCAGTGCAGAAACAACTGCGAATCCTGCCTCAGGACATAACGATCTCGCTTAATCCGGGGCAAACGCTGCTGGAGGCTGTGTTGGCCAATGGTATTGCCTATCCTCACGACTGTACGGTTGGTACCTGCGCCTCTTGCAAGACGCGCCTGAAGCAGGGGCGTGTTCGAGAGGCAACTCCGTTTGGTTACACCTTGTCAAAGGCTGAGCTGGATGCGGGCTACATTCTGGCCTGCCAAGCGTTTCCGCGTGATGAACTCACCGTAGTTGAGATTGACCCGCCGTCGGCCGATCAGCCGGCAACCGAGCAGTTCGCTGCCACTATTGTAGCGACGGAGCCGCTCACTCACGACATTCTCAAGGTAGTGATCCAGTCGGATCGACCAGTGCACTATCTGGCCGGCCAGTATGCGAACTTGCGTGTCCCGGGTTCCTCTCGCTTCCGCTCTTATTCATTCGCCAATGCACCGCAACGCAAGGGGCAGAGCACCCTTGAGTTCTATATCCGCAAGGTGCCAGGAGGCGAATTCACCGAAGCCTTGTTCCGTGGCGAGTTGGATGGTCGGCCACTGGAAATGGAGGCTCCCCAAGGTACCTTCCACTTGCATGGCGGTGATGCGCCGATGGTGTGTATCGCTGGAGGCAGTGGTTTGGCACCACTGATAAGTATCCTACAGCACGCGCGAGCAAATCGTATCAAGCGAGACTGTACGTTGTTGTTTGGCGCACGCACTCAGGATGATCTATATCAACTCGATATAATCAGCAATATCGCTGCCAACTGGCAAGGTGATTTTCGTTTTATTCCGGTGCTTTCGCATGAACAGGAATGCAGTAACTGGACCGGCGCACGTGGCCTTGTGACCGAGCATATTGCTGCTGATTTCTGCGAGGGGGCAGAGGGTTATCTCTGTGGACCTCCACCGATGATAGATGCCGCCATCTCTCGTCTTGCGGAGCAAGGCATACCGTTGGAAAGAGTCTTTTATGACAAGTTTACGGACGGCCGGAACTCCTAAAGGCTAATTGCAATATAATAAAATAAGGACTAGCTGATGAAAAAAACAATATACAGCTTAAGTGCCTGCGGCATTTTGACGTGCTTGTACTGTGGTATTGCGTCTGCAACAGATGCTTTCAACCTCGTCGGGGTTGGACCGGTTTCCCAAGGTATGGGGGGGATTGGTGCAGCCTTCAATATCGGGGCACAAGGTATGATGCTGAACCCGGCAACGCTTACTCAGATGCAAGAAGGTATGCATCTGGGGCTGGGAATGGACATCATTACTGCGGAATTGGAAGTCAAGAATACCGCTACCGGCGAAAAAGCCGACTCCCATAGTCGTGGGCGCAACAACGGGCCTTACGTGGCGCCTGAGCTTTCTTTGGTGTGGCGTGGTGAGCGATATGCGCTGGGAGTCGGTGCTTTTGCTTCCGATGGGGTTGGAACCCAGTTTGGAGACACCAGCTTTCTCTCGCGTACCACGACCAATAATCTTAATACAGGGCTGGAAAACTACTCCCGTCTGATAGTTTTGCGGATACCGTTCTCTGCGGCTTACCAGGTGAACGAGAAGTTGTCCGTCGGGGCATCGTTGGATGCTGTGTGGACGTCGGTGAACTTGGGACTCCTACTGGATACCACACAGATTGGTACATTGGTTGGACAAGGCCAGGTGTCCGGCTCATTGATGCCAGCGTTGCTGAGCGTGCCGGAGCTGTCGGCAGGTTATCTATCCGCGGACAATCACCGTGCCAGCGGTGGTGGCGTGGACTCCTGGGGCATAGGTGGCCGGCTTGGTCTGACCTATCAGTTGACCCCAAAAACACGGGTGGGGATTGTATACAACTTCAAGACCCATGTTGGAGACCTGTCTGGCAATGCCGATTTGACGGCAGTAAGCGCTGTCGCGGGTAATATCCCTCTCTCGGGTGAACTCAAGCTACATAACTTCGAGATGCCAGCATCTCTCGTTGCGGGCATCAGTCACGAATTCAGTGATCAGTTTGCTGTTGCGTTCGACTACAAGCGTGTCTACTGGAGCGATGTCATGGATGACATAGAAGTCAACTTCAAGCAGAAAGCCACGGGCGACACTATCAATCTGAAACTGCCTTTCAATTATCGGGACACCAACGTGTATTCGTTGGGAGCGCAATACCGCTACGGTGCGAACTGGGTGTTTCGAGCGGGCGTGCACTATGCCCAACTGGCCAACCCTTCAAGTGGTACAATGCCAATCATTCCTTCGACACCGACTACCAGTCTCTCGGGAGGCTTTTCATATGCCTTCAGCCCTGAGGATGTAGTCGATTTTTCTCTGGCCTACGGATTCAAGAAGAAAGTATCCAATGACAGCCTGCCGATCACCGACAAGCCCATCGAAGTATCGCATTCGCAGATAGTTACATCGATTTCCTATACCAAGAGTTTCTAGGTCGTAGCCATAGAAACTCTCTTCATTCATGTGAAGGAAAGAAGAATATGAGCTATTCGAGTGGATTGATCCGTCCGGACGGAGCAAAGAAGGAGGATCGCTATCTTAATCTCTATCGTCATTCCGTGGACGATCCTGAGAGTTTCTGGGCCGAACAAGCGCAGCGCATCCATTGGCACGTTCAGCCGCAGAGAATCCTTGAGGCGTCGAACCCACCCTTCCGACAATGGTTTGTTGGTGGTCAGACCAACCTCTGCTTCAACGCCCTCGATCGCCACTTGCCAGAGCGTGCCGAACAGTTGGCGTTGGTAGCTGTTTCCTCGGAAACAGGAGTTACCCAGGAGATCACCTATGCGCAGCTGTATCGGGAAGTTAATACCTTCGCCGCAGTACTCAAGCGACTCAACGTAGAAAAGGGTGACCGAGTCGTCATCTACATGCCGAACATGGCTGAGGCAGTTTTCGCCATGCTTGCTTGTGCGAGGATCGGGGCGATCCACTCCGTAGTCTTTGGCGGCTTCGCTGCGCGTAACTTATCGGCGCGCATCGACGACTCGCAGCCTAAGTTGCTGATTACTGCCGATGCAGGGATGCGCGGTGGCCGGGTCATTCCGTACAAACCACTGGTGGACCAAGCCTGTGCGGAGTCGGAGTCACCGCCACCCAAGGTGCTGATAGTGTCTCGTGGTTTGCAGCCAGAGCTGACCTGGGTACCGGGGCGTGACGAAGACTACGCGACTTTGCGCGCCGCTGTTGGTGATGCGCAGGTGTCAGTGGAGTGGCTGGAGTCGAACGATCCCAGCTACCTGCTTTACACATCGGGCACTACCGGAAAACCCAAGGGGGTACAACGCGATGTCGGTGGCTATGCGGTTGCCCTGGCGCTGTCAATGGAGACGGTTTTTGACGTTGCTCCTGGGCAGGTGATGTTCTCGACCTCGGATGTCGGTTGGGCGGTCGGGCATTCTTACAATGTCTATGGGCCGCTAATCGTCGGTGCGACTTCGTTGTTGTATGAGGGCTTGCCTACCCATCCGGATGCCGGCATCTGGTGGTCGCTATGTGAAAGGTATGCCGTGCGTACCATGTTTTCCTCACCGACGGCCGTCCGTGTGTTGAAGAGGTTCAATACCGACGCCATTGCTCGGCACGACTTGAATGCCTTGCGCTACCTCTTCCTGGCCGGGGAACCCCTGGACGAGCCGACAGCTAACTGGATCAGTCGGGCACTCGGCAAGCCAGTCATCGACAACTACTGGCAGACCGAGACTGGCTGGCCGGCGATTACCCTTCATCCTGGCTTGGAAATGAAACCTGTGAAGTTAGGCTCGGCTGGCCTGCCGAATTTGGGCTACAGGATCAAGGTGATTGATGAGCTCAGCGGGGCGCCTGTCGCGGCGCATCAAAAAGGCATGCTTGTCGTTGAGCCGCCGTTACCACCGGGCTTCATGACGACGATCTGGCGTGATGATGATCGCTTCTGTAGTAGCTACTTTGGGCACTTCAAGGAGCAGGTCTACAGCTCGCTTGATTGGGCGGTCCAGGATGAGGACGGTTACACCTACATTCTTGGGCGTACCGATGATGTCATCAACGTTGCTGGGCATCGTCTGGGGACTCGCGAAATCGAGGAGTCCGCTGCGGAAGCTTCCCGCGTTGCCGAGGCGGCAGTTATCGGTGTCCCCGACGAGATCAAGGGGCAGGTACCAGTTGCCTTTGTCACGCTCCGTAAGACTGCTTCCGATGAACTCCAGCGCCGAGAGGCTGCGGCAGAGATACGCCAGGCGGTAGAGAGCCGTCTGGGGGCGGTGGCGCGACCTGCTCGGGTGTATATCGTCAATCTCCTGCCGAAAACGCGTTCAGGCAAATTACTTCGTCGGTCATTGCAAGCCCTGGCGCTGCAGGCGGATCCAGGGGACTTGTCCACCCTTGACGACCCTAGTGCACTCGATGAGATTCGCCATGCCCTGAGACGTGGACCGGACGCGGGGAACTGAGAGGTACGGCTCTGCTAGCTCGAAATTAGTGAGGGATCCGGTTGTAAATCGCCGTCAAGCGGCAAGAAGGCCCTAGCAACTTGACAGGTGAATTCGAGGCGGATGATTTTTTTTGAAAACAAACAGACAATCTGGTCTGTTTGTATTATAAGTAAAAACACCCACGTACGTGGGTGCGATACAAGCGAGAGAGGATGGTCAATCCGATGGGCGAAGACATCAGCAAGATCGTGATTATCGGTGCCGGTCAGGCCGGGGCGACGGTGGCCTTCGGCCTGCGCCGCAACGGATTCGCCGGTGAAATCACCCTAGTGGGAGAGGAGAGCCACTTGCCGTATGAAAGGCCGCAGCTATCCAAGGAAATGCTGCGGCCAGAGGCAAGCGCTCACAAGTCGATCAAGACACGGGCTGACTACGAGGAGCAGAGCATTCTCTTGGAGCTCGGTTGCAAAGTGGTCCGTGCTGACGCTCAGGCGCACAGCATCGTCTTGGATGACGGTCGCCAGCTTGCCTTTGACCGGCTGGTGATCGCCACGGGTGTGCAGCCACGCCGACTGTCCTCGGCATTTCAGGGTGCACATCGGGTCCACTACCTGCGCACGCTCGAAGATGCAGCGCGCTTGCGCGCCGACCTTGAAGCAGGGAAGTCACTAGCGATCGTTGGCGGAGGCGTGATTGGACTCGAGGTTGCCGCTGCAGCGCGTGCGCTGAACTGTCCGGTGACCCTGATCGAAGCTGCTGACCGGCTCATGTCGCGCAGCGTGGACGAGGTGGTTTCCGCTTATCTGGATCGGGCGCACCGGCGAAACGGGGTGGACATTCGCTACGGCGTGGCGGCCACCGAGTTGCTGGACGATGGGCGTCTCAGGCTTTCCGACGGCGGCACCGTGCCCGCAGAGGCTGTGCTGGTCGGTATCGGTGTAACGCCGAACATCGAGGGCTTTGAACACCTGGATATCACCGATGCCACTGGGGTGCGGGTCGATGCGTACAGCCAGACTGTCGTTCCCGGCATCTTTGCCACCGGCGATATCGCCTCACAGCCCAATGGCGGAGGTTTCGGGCGCATCGAGACCTGGGCCAACGCCCAGGACCATGCACTGAATCTGGTCAAGAACCTGATGGGCGAAGCGGTGCCCTACGAAGCCCCGGTGTGGTTCTGGTCTGACCAAGGACCGATCAACTTGCAGGTCGTTGGGGACGCGGCTAATGGCCGGCGGATTGTCCGCGGGGATGAGCATGGAGACGTCTTCAGCGTTTTTCGACTCGACGCCAATCAGCAGGTCATCGGTTGCGCGACGGTCAACTCACCAAAAGACATGGCTGTGGCACGTCGTTGGGTGAAGCAACGCAGTAGCGTCGATCCGCAACGGCTGGCTGACCCAACCATCCCATTACGCGACTGTGCCGTCTGAATGCATGCAGTCTGAACTACGAGGAAACCACCATGAATAATGACAAGAATCTGGTAGAGATCGACGATGAAAACCTCTTGTTCCGTGTGGCTCGCGAGTCGTTCGTGAGCGAAGAGGTCCTGGCCGAGGAGTACGAGAAGATCTTCGACCGCTGCTGGCTTTATGTTGGCCACACATCCGAGTTCAAAAAGCCTGGCGATTTCGTCACTCGCACTGTCGCGCGCCGCAACCTGCTGGTGACAATGGGAACGGATCGGACGATCAATGCTTTCTTCAATACCTGCCCGCACCGTGGCGCCACTGTTTGCCGTGAGCGATCAGGCAACTCCAAGAACTTCCAGTGCTTCTACCATGGCTGGGTATTCGGTTGCGATGGCAACCTGAAGAGTCAGCCTGGCAAGGAGCGCTATTGCGCTGACTTCATTACTGGCGGCGCGGGCAACCTAGTGCCGGTGCCGCGCTTCGACATCTACGCCGGCTTTTGCTTCGTCAGCTTCAATGCCGAGGTGGAACCACTGCCCGACTATTTGGCAGGAGCCAAGGAGTACCTCGAACTGGTTTCCAAGTATTCCGAGAGCGGCATGGGTATCACCACCGGCACCCAGGAATACGCCATCCGTGCAAACTGGAAATTGCTCGTTGAGAACAGTATTGACGGCTATCACGCTGTCAGCACCCACGCGAGTTATCTCGACTACCTGAAAAACATCAATGATGGCTTTTCGGGCGCCAAGCTCGAAGGCAAGAGCACTGACCTCGGTAATGGTCATGCGGTAATTGAATTCAGTGCTCCTTGGGGACGGCCGATTGCCTCCTGGGTTCCGATCTGGGGGGAGGAGGGCAAGCAAGAGATCGACCAGATCTATGCACGGTTGGTCGAACTGCATGGTGCGGAGATGGCCGACCGCATGGCGTACAAGAACCGCAACCTGCTGATTTTCCCGAATCTCATCATCAACGACATCATGGCAATTACGGTGCGGACCTTCTATCCGCAGGCGCCGAACTACATGCATGTCAACGGTTGGTCATTGGCGCCGAACGAGGAGTCCGACTGGGCGCGCAAGTACCGCCTCAGCAACTTCCTGGAGTTCCTTGGCCCAGGCGGTTTCGCAACGCCGGACGATGTCGAAGCGCTGGAGTCCTGCCAGAACGGCTTCAGCAACTACCGACTGGTGCCGTGGAGCGACATTTCCAAGGGAATGGGCAAGGAAACGGCCAACTACGACGATGAGCTGCAGATGCGTGCTTTCTGGACGCGATGGAACCAATTCATCGGTGGCGCGCCCACGCCCGACTCCGGCGTTCAATACATACCTACCATCGCTTTGGCCTGAGGATAAGCCGATGAGTGCCGTTGCCCTAGAAAAAGAACCTCTGCGTATCCCATCGTCCCAGGACTTCGCCGCCTTCGTCACCCGCAGCGAAGTGGAGGACCTGCTTTATCACGAGGCTGAACTGCTGGATACCTGGCATTTGCACGACTGGCTGGCCCTGTTCACCGAGGACTGCAGCTACTTCGTGCCGTCGACCGACCTGCCGCGCACCGCCAGCGCCGACGACAGCCTGTTTTATATCGCCGATGACGCCGTGCGCTTGCGCGAGCGGGTGATTCGGCTGATGAAGAAGACGGCTCACGCCGAGTACCCGCGCTCACGGACGCGCCACTTGGTCAGCAATATCCGCATTCTGGCTGCCAATGCCGAAGAGATTCAGGTGGCCTCCGCCTTCGTGACCTACCGCATGAAGCTCGGCAACAGTGATGCCTATGTCGGTAGCACGCACTATCGGTTGCGTCGAATCGATGGGCAACTGCGCATCGTTGAGAAGCGCTGTTTCCTGGACCTCGAAGCGCTGCGCCCGCATGGCCGGGTCAGCATCATTCTGTAACGGAGCACAACGATGGATATCACACTTCCCTTCCGCTACAAGAAGTTGGCCTATGCCGCGATCAACGTGACCGATCTGTCCAGGTCAGTGCCGTTCTATCGTGACATCGTCGGGCTCGACCTTGTGAAGCAGGATGGCGACATCGCCTATTTTCGCTGCAGTCGCGACCACCACAACATTGTTCTCTACCAGGCGCCCGGACACGGTCTCAAGCGTGTGGGCTTCGAGCTGGAGCAAGAGAGTGACGTGCGCGCCGCCTTCGAGCATTTCGACCAGCGCGGCATGCAACCCACTTGGGTATCGGCGGAGGAGGCCAAGCAGCTTAGGCAGGGACTAGGTTTCCGCGTGCGTGAACGCCACAGCGGACTGCTGTTCGAACTGTTTGTCGGGAACATGCACCTCAGCAATCCGTTCGTTCCGACAGTGGCCAAGATCGCGCGTATCGGCCATGTGGTGATTGGCAGCGAGAACTTCGAAGGATCTCGCGATTCCCTGGTTGATGACTTCGGCTTTCGGGTTTCGGACCTGATCGAAGACCGCATCGTCTTCATGCGTTGCCATCCCAATCCGTTCCACCACACGTTCGCAGTTGGTCCAGCGAGCAGCAGTCATTTCCATCATGTCAATTTCATGGTCACGGACATCGACGATATCGGCAAGGCGCTGTATCGCATCAAGCAGCACGATATCAAGGTGGTCTTCGGTCCCGGTCGGCATCCGCCGTCGGACAGCGTCTTTTTCTACTTCCTCGACCCCGACGGCATCACCGTGGAGTACAGCTTCGGCATGGAGGAGTTCGCTGAGCACGGCGCTCGTCCGCCGCGCTACATGGAACCTGTGCCCGAGTCGCTGGATGCATGGGGAGCAGTGCCGGACGGCCAGTTCGGTCGCAGCGGACCGATCGAACGCGAGCGGATGCCCACACCCCATGCAAAGGGGGTACTGGCATGAGCACGCTGAGCAGAAACGCCTTGCCCTTGGAGGGACAGGTCGCAGTAGTTACGGGCGGAGCCCACGGTATCGGTCTGGGGATCGTCGAGCGGCTGCTGGGGTTGGGGGCCCGGGTCACCGCCTCGGATATCGATGAGTCGGGCCTCTCGTTGCTTTGCGAGCGTCTGGCCGCCAAGCATGCGGACGCTATAGCGGTGCATGCCGCCGATCTCTCTGAAGAGCAAGGTGCCCAGGGACTGCACCGGGCTGCGGTCGAGCGCTTCGGTTCGGTACAGATACTGGTGAACTGCGCGGGGGGCGGTGTGATCCGGCCTTTCCTGGAGCATACACCCGAGACCTTGAAGGCCACCATCGATCGTAACCTGTGGACTGCGTTGTGGTGCAGCCGGGTATTCCTGCCGGACATGCTTGCTCGGCAGTACGGTCGGATCATCAACATCGGCGCCGACTCGGTACGCAACGGTCTGCCGGACCATGCGGCCTACAACGCAGCCAAGGGCGGTATGCACGGACTGACCACCGGCCTGGCGCGCGAGTTCGCCCGCCAGGGCGTTACGGTGAACACGGTTGCGCCGTGCGCGGTGAACACCGAAGTGTGGGTCAGAATCAAGAACGCCAACCCCGAGCTCGCCCAGCGATTTCTGGATGTCATTCCGATGGGCCGGGTGGGCGAGATCGAAGAGGTTGCGTCGATGGTTGGCTACCTGGCTCAGCCGGAGGCGGCCTTCGTCACCGGTCAGGTAATCAGCGTCAACGGCGGCAGCACAATGCTGTGAGGACAGTGATATGACTAACATCATCGAGACAGTTGACCTGACTGACCTCGTGGGCCTGTGCGCGACCGATGACGTAGCTGAGGGTGAGATTCTTCGCGTCAAGCTGCCATCCGGTCACGCTCTGGCAATCTACTGCGTCAACGGGGAGTTCTTCGCCACCGACGACATCTGCTCCCACGGCGAGGCATCCTTGTCGGAGGATGGTTCGCTCGATGGCTACGAGGTCGAGTGCAGTTGGCACTTCGGACGTTTCGACATTCGTACAGGGCATGCCTGCGCGATGCCATGTGAGCACCCGTTGCGAAGCTGGCCGGTCACAGTCGAGGGTGGGCAGATCTTCGTCGATGTGGGGGCGCACCCTGTATGAGCGGCGTCGATATTTCCACTCTTGAACAGCGCGTGCGCGTGGCTGCGCGCGCGTTGGGCCGACATGGCCTGGTTCAGGCCTGGGGGCACTGCAGCGCCCGGATCGATGCAGAGTCCTTCGTGGTCTGCGCGGCCCGCCCCATGGGCCGTATCGAAGTCGGTGAGCCGGGGACGATAGTGCCGATCGAAGGGGCGCTACCGCCCGGTGTGCTGGGCGAGGTTCGCATCCACCAGCAAATCTACCGGCGACGTCCGGACGTGGGCGGTATTTGTCGCTTCATGCCGCCACATGTCGTAGCACTCTCCACACTGCGCAGCGTGCCGAAGCCGCGTCATGGTGTAGGTGCATTCAATGCGGCGTGCCGCTTCTGGGACGATCCGCGTTTATTGCGGGACGACGCTTTGGCGGCGGAGCTGGCGGCGCACCTTGGACAAGCCCCATCCCTGGTCATGCGCGCCAATGGCGCGGTGACCGTTGGGCCTAACATCGAACTGGCCACCGGGTTCGCTTGGTGCCTGGAGGATGCCGCCCGCATCGAAACGCTGGTGCGCTCCATGGTCGATGTGGCCGAGCGTGATGATGCTTGCCTGACTGCTGAAGAGATCGATGCGAGACAAGTCAGTTCGGGCGCGGTCTTCGAGCGACTGTGGGATTACCTGACGGCGGATGACCCGGAGAGCCTGGGCAGCGGGGCCGCATTCCCAGTTCCACAGTGGGGACGGCCATGACTTTCGGTATGCGCTGTTACGCAATCATGGCGAGGACTGGAGCGGAGACTCGTGCTTGCCGCGCAATTAAGGGTGAGCGAATCGTGACTCCATCAATCTCCCTGGATATCTCGAGCTTCGATGGCAAAATATCCCGCGCAACGCAGAACCCAGGCCGAGAGACGCGAAGAAACACGCTCCCGGATAATCGAAGCCGCCATCAGCGAGCTGTTGCACAACGGCTACGCAGGAATCCGTGTCGACAAGGTGGCGATTGCCGCCAAGGTGTCGCGCGGGGCTCAATCGCATCATTTTCCGACCAAGGAAAGCCTCGTCCTTGCGGCACTGGAGACGCTGTACCAGGCCTCGACGGAGGTCAGCATGAAGGTCATCGACAACCTGGCTTCGGAGGATGTGCTGGATGCGCTGATGCAGGAGTCGGCCAAGTTCTATCTGGGGCCGAACTTTACTATTGCCATGTCACTCTTGAACTTGGGCGACAGCAATCCCGAGCTGCGGAAGAAGGTGCGCATCATGGCCCGCAAGTACCGCCTGCCCATCGAGAAGGCATGGCTGGATGCGTTGACTCGCTCCGGTCTGGACGAAGAGCCTGCACGCACAGTGTTGAGCATCACTCAGAGTGTCTATCGCGGCATGACCACCCGGCGCTTCTTGCGCAACGATCCGGAATACGCGAGCTTTACATTCGAGCAGTGGTCGAAGATAGCGCGTGCGTTCATGAACCAGCACTCCCTCAAACGTTAACGGCTACACCCTCCTTCCGGCTACGCCGGCACTCCATCTCAACAGCCATTCACACCGCTGCTGCGCCGTCAGCAGTGGCTGTGTCGTCGTGCGTTTAATTTCTATAGAGAGGTATTTATGAGTCTTTGGCTTGATCTGCTTGGCGCGGAAATCCGTTTCGTCGACACCAAAAGCTTCGGCACGATCCGGATTGCCGAGGCGGGCAAGGGGAACCCCGAAACTATCATTTTCCTGCATGGCATCAACGGCCACCTGGAGGCCTACGCAAAGAACCTGATTCCGCTGTCGAAGGATTTCCATGTCATTGCGTACGACTATGTGGGGCACGGTCTGTCCAGCAAACCCGTTCGTGACTACGACCCGCTCATGCTGGCCGAGCAACTCGGCGAGCTGATGGATGCGCTCGGTATCGAGAAAGCGCACCTGTCGGGCGAGTCGCTGGGTGGTTGGGTCTCCGGTCATTTCGCCGCCAGGTACCCGCAGCGCGTGGGGCGGCTAATGCTGAATACTTCTGCTGGTATCCCGATCGTGACCGAAAAGGGGCGAGCGGACCTGGAGCACTTCATCGCGTTGAACAGGCGCAACATCGACAACACTCCAACTTATGAATCGGTGCAGGCACGCTTGCAATGGCTGATTCATCCCAACAATCGTCATCTGGTGAACGATGAGCTCATCAATCTGCGTCTGCGCATCTACTTGCAGCCGGAGAGTCGAGCGATGCTGCCGAAGCTGAACGAAATCCTTGTGCATCACGATGACTACCTGATCCCGCTGGAAAAGCTTCCGGCCGGCACGCTGTTCCTGTGGACGCATGACAACCCAATCCATGACACCGAGTCGGTCAAGGCGGCGCAGGCCAGGGTGCCGGGCAGCAGTCTCTACTTCGTCAAGGGCGAATCGGCGCATTGGCCGCAGTACGAGTCGATCGACGAGTTCAACACTCTGGCGCTGCGGTTCTTCAAGTCCGGCCAGGTGGAGTGAGGAGCACCTCATGAATGAAGCCAACGTGATTGCGAACCTGTTATGGGATGCGCAGCGGCAAAAGCTGCCCTGTGCACCGGTGCGGGAATATTTCGAGGGGAAGAGCGAGGTTGACCAGGCGCTATTGGCCTATGCCGTACAGCAGGTGAATGTTCAGCGCCAGGTGGAGGGCGGCCGACGTATCGTCGGTCGCAAGATCGGCCTTACCTCTCCGGCAGTGCAGAAGCAATTGGGTGTAGATCGGCCGGACTTCGGCACGTTGCTGGACGACATGGCGATCGTCGATGGCGAGCCGATCAACACTGCGCGTCTTCTGCAGCCCAAGGTCGAAGCTGAGATCGCCCTGGTACTCGAGCGTGACCTCGATCGGGAGCGTCATACAGTCGCCGACCTGATCGACGCGACAGCGTATGCACTTGCTGCAATCGAGGTGGTGGATAGCCGTATCACCGGTTGGAACATCCGCTTTGTTGACACCGTGGCAGACAACGCCTCATCGGGCTTGTTCGTACTCGGTACTCAGCCTGTTGGCCTGTCGAAGCTTGATCTGGCCGGTATGTCGATGCGCATGGCGCGTGGCGAAGAGCTTGTATCGCAAGGGGCTGGAGCTGCCTGCCTTGGCAACCCGTTGAACGCAGCGCGTTGGCTTGCTGACACGTTGGTCCAAGTGGGCACGCCATTGCGTGCCGGCGATGTGGTTCTGACCGGCGCTCTGGGGCCAATGGTCGCGGTCGAGTCCGGTCACACCTATACGGCATGGATCGATGGCTTCGCCCCGGTACGAGCAATTTTCTCCTGAAGGAGTTCCTCTCATGCAAACACATGATGGTAAGACCGCAGTGGCCATTATCGGTTCGGGCAACATCGGCACCGATCTAATGGTGAAAATCCTTCGCCATGGCAAACACCTGAGAATGGGGGCCTTCGTCGGCATCGATCCGGAGTCCGATGGTCTCAAGCGCGCCGAACGGATGGGCGTGCCCACGGTGAGCACCGGCATCGAAGGATTATTGTCCCACCCCGATTTCGGCTCCATCGGCTTCGTATTCGATGCCACCAGTGCCGGCGCGCATGCACGTCACGAGCAACTGCTGCGGCCGCACGGCGTACGCGTGATCGATCTGACACCGGCGGCGATCGGGCCGTTCGTGGTGCCCGCAGTGAATATCGAACAGCATCTGGATGCGCCGAACGTCAACATGGTGACCTGTGGTGGCCAGGCGACGATTCCTATGGTTGCTGCTGTTTCGCGCGTCGTGCCAGTCGAGTACGCCGAGATTGTCGCTTCCATTTCCAGTCGTTCGGCCGGACCGGGCACGCGGGCGAACATTGACGAGTTCACCGAGACCACCTCCAACGCCATCGTTCGCGTAGGTGGGGCCCAGCGTGGCAAGGCAATCATCATCCTCAATCCGGCAGAGCCTCCGCTGATCATGCGCGACACCGTCTACTGCCTGGTGCCGGGCCATGCGGATCGGCAAGCGATCGTCGAGTCGGTCGAGCGTATGGCTTCCGCAGTGGCGGCATACGTGCCTGGATATCGGCTCAAGCAGACCGTGCAGTTCGATGAGTTCAAGGGCCGCATGCCGCAGGAAACTGGAAGCGCACAAGCACCCCGTCTCAAGGTCTCAGTGTTCCTCGAAGTCGAGGGCGCCGGACATTACCTGCCGAGCTATGCCGGGAATCTGGACATCATGACCAGCGCTGCGCTGGCGACGGCCGAGCGCATCGCTGCCCGTCAGCCGGTGGCTGCGTAAGGAGGAAACGATATGTTCGACACCAGAAAGAAAATATATGTCTCAGACGTGACCCTACGTGACGGCATGCATGCCGTCCGCCATCAGTACAGCCTGGCCGATGCCGAACGCATCGCCAGGGCGCTGGATGAGGCAGGCGTGGACAGCATTGAGGTCGCTCATGGCGATGGGCTGCAAGGGTCGTCGTTCAACTATGGGTTCGGTGCACACACTGATCTTGAATGGATTGAGCGCGTTGCCGCTACAGTGAGGCGGGCGAAGATCGCCACGCTATTGCTCCCTGGAATCGGTACTGTCCATGACCTGAAGAACGCGAATGCGGCCGGGGCAAGTGTTGTGCGCGTAGCCACGCATTGCACCGAGGCCGACATTTCCCAGCAGCACATCGAGTATGCCCGCAAGCTGGGTATGGATACGGTGGGCTTTTTGATGATGAGCCACATGACAACTCCGACGGCACTGGCTGTCGAGGCAAAGAAGATGGAGAGCTACGGCGCTCAGTGCATCTATGTGGTCGACTCCGGTGGTGCGATGAACATGTACGACATCGCTGACCGCTTCAAAGCACTCAAGGATGTGCTGGATCCCTCGACTCAAACTGGTATGCACGCGCACCATAACCTGAGTCTGGGCGTAGCCAACTCGATCGTTGCCCTGGAGTATGGTTGCGACCGTATTGATGCCAGTTTGACGGGTATGGGAGCGGGAGCAGGGAACGCACCTCTGGAGGTCTTCATTGCCGCGGTAGACCGTATGGGGCTGAAGCACGGTTGTGATGTGCGCAAATTGATCGATGCTGCCGAGGAAATTGTGCGCCCCCTGCAGGAGCGGCCAGTTCGTGTAGACAGGGAAACACTTGCGCTGGGTTATGCTGGGGTCTATTCGAGCTTCCTCCGCCATACCGAGGCGGCGGCACATAAGTATGGCTTGGATGCTTTCGAGATTCTGGTTGAGCTGGGTAGGCGTCGCATGGTCGGCGGTCAGGAAGACATGATCGTGGATGTTGCACTGGATATGATGTCTAGAAAACCACAGGGAACTATGCGTGACGTGATCTCCCACTAGGTCGATTGCCGTTCTCGATGTTTGGTGCTTCGCGGATACTTCTTCGAGGCACCTGACTTAATTACCAAAGAGCTTATGTGTCTCTCGTGTGGGTTTAGTGGGGGTGAAAGCACTGGGTAGTGTGGCTAGGTTCTGTAATTATTCTGTGGTGAGCGCTTATCATGCGCCCGGTCTAGTGCAAGCACTCCACAAATGTGCACTGTATCTGCGTTGCAATGGAAGTAAGCAGGCGCGATCCCAATATCGCTAAGGGGTAGCATATAGCCCTTTAAATTTTGATGGTCATTTCCAGTTTTCCTTTATTACAGTCGCCTCCTATGTAGCGCCCAAAAGGCGGATAAAAATTTCCGTTTTAAATCACTTGCGTCTATCGCAAGTAAGAGGTCTTAGCATGAGTGATACCGAAGTACCTGTATTGGCCGAAGTACGCAACCGTGTGGGTCACTTGGCACTGAATCGTCCGGTCGGGCTTAACGCGCTAACACTGCAAATGATTCGCATCACTTGGCGACAGTTGCATGCTTGGGAGAGTGATCCAGAGATCGTCGCCGTGGTGCTGCGCGCCAATGGCGAAAAGGCATTCTGCGCCGGTGGTGACATCCGTTCACTGTACGACAGTTACCAGGCAGGTGACGACCTACACCACGTCTTCCTTGAGGAGAAGTATTCCCTCGATCAGTACATCCACGGCTATCCAAAACCTATCGTTGCACTGATGGACGGCTTCGTCCTCGGTGGCGGCATGGGCCTGGTTCAAGGTACAGCGCTGCGAGTTGTCACTGAGCGCGTGAAGATGGGTATGCCTGAAACCAGCATTGGCTATTTCCCGGATGTCGGTGGTAGCTATTTCCTTCCTCGTCTGCCAGGTGAACTGGGCCTCTACCTCGGAATTACCGGTATCCAGATCCGTGCTGCCGACGCCTTATATGCACGCCTAGCAGATTGGTGTTTACCCAGCGAAAGGATCTCGGAGTTCGATCGACGCTTGGACCAGATTAGTTGGGGCTATGCGCCGCGCGAAATTCTAGCCGGCCTACTTTCCAGCCTGGCCAGCAATCGGCTGCTGGGGGCGGAGCTCAAGAGCCTGCATCCCGCCATTGATGAACATTTCACGCAACCCGACTTGTCGGCCATCCGCGCCTCACTGCAGGCAGAAAGGCGCCCCGAATATCAAGATTGGGCAGAGCAGACCGTCGAGTTGCTCAATAATCGCTCGCCGCTCGCCATGAGTGCGACCCTGAAACTCCTACGTCTAGGCCGCACTTTGTCCCTGGCCAACTGCTTCGAGTTAGAGCTCCACCTTGAGCGGCAGTGGTTCGCCAAAGGCGATCTCATAGAAGGCGTGCGTGCCCTCCTCATCGACAAGGATAAGACGCCACGCTGGAATCCGCCGACTTTGGAACAGTTGGATACTAATCGCGTGAATGAGTTCTTTGATGGTTTCCAGCCAGCTACATGAAGAGCCGACTCTTCGGTATTCCTTAGTCCGCTTCAATACTGGTGTGTTGTTCCGATTTTAGGCGCGAATCCTGTGGAAGGTAGATCGGCAGGTAAGTGTTGACGCTTAACGCCGATACCTGCATCGACCTTCGGGAACAGGGCAGGCCGCTTGATTCTGTGCAGGGCACAGCAGGTCTCGAATGTTGAGTGCCGTCTAGCTCAGGTCGCGCTTGCTGCTCAGGGCCGTGGCGATCAGTCTGGATTACGAAAGAATACTTGCCATCTCAGTGTTGCATCGCGCGCCTGGGAGGGCAGATGAGTATCTGCTGTGAGCTCTTGGCCAAGGCCGATCTGAAGCGCGTCCAGCAGCTGGCGGCGAAGCGGCAGGATTAGCCCGGTAGCAGCCGGCCTTGCCGGTACCAGGCACCGCGGTGTCTAGGACTGGCTTCCACAGTCTGGTCATTTTTCTCTATGAGGCTGTCATGTACAGATTGATGCTCGCGGCCGTGCTGGGCCTGTTGGCCATAACGGCTCACGCTGAGGACGAACTGCCGGTCGAGCAACGCCTGAGCGATTAGTATTTCGAAGCGGCACGCCAGGGCGATCAGGCCATGCTCGCACAATTCATCCAGGCCGGCTTTGACCTCAACGTGCAGGACGCCAAGGGCTACACTGGCCTGATCCTTACCGCTTAGCATGACCAGGACCAGACGGTGGAGCAGTTGCTTGCGGCGGTGGGGGATCCCTGCGCTCAGGACCAGCGTGGTAACACGTACGGTGCTGATGGAGGCGATCCTCAAGGGCGACGGCGCATTGCCCGGTGTCCGCTACAACCCCGAATAACGCAACGCCAGCAGCCAGATCGTGGCCATGTACGCGGGCTGTTCAAGTGTGGCGAACTGCGGCAGGTGCTGACCTGCAAGCCCGGGACGCCTTGGGCAACAGCGTCGACAGCCTGTGCCGCGGAGCGCTCAACGGCGTGCTCTAGCAGTCATGCGTTCGACGTCAACTCTTTCAACACCCGCCTGAGCCAGCGATGGGCCTCGTCATGGTCGCCCCGCAGGTGCCAGGCCTTACATCGTCAGTTGCGACAGGTAGGGTGAAGGGGCGAGTTTTCGGCCCTGCCGCCATGGCGTTCAGGTCGATGTCGCTTTCCGGGACGAACCGCAGTACGGAATCCGGCGAATGCTTCTTCAGGATCTCGGCGAGCCTCACGCCATACGCACCCACGAACAGATCATTTGAACGTCCTGCTTAGGCGGTCAAGGTCGAAGCCCTGGCGCTGGGCAAAGTAGCCCTCGGCCAGCTCGACGATGCCGCGCACCTGCTCCTGCATCTGCAGGGCCTTTGGCGTCGGCACCATGCTCCGATAGGCACGGACCAGAATCGGGTCGTCCAGGGTTTCGCGCAGGCGCGCGAGGGGCCGGCTCATCACCGGGGAGCTCAGGTGCAGGCGCCGCGTGGCTCCCGTGACAGAACGCTCCTCGATCAACGCATTGAGCGCCACCAGCATGTTCAGGTCTGAGGTTTTCATCGACATCAGGTTATCAACCTGCTCGTGGACCTGAGGGAAACTGCCGTGGCGGCGACGGGGCTTGCGCGTAAGCCCCCGCTATACGACCAGCCTGTTCGAAAGCCGCAAAGTGCTTAGGTTTGGGTGCATATCCATCAGAAGCGGCATAAACCATCGTTTATCACAGTTAAACTTTGGTTTTCTAAGTTGCGATAGCCATATAAACCCATAAGCCAAAAAACAATATTTCCCAGGGCGTGATTGTAATACTGTGCGTGCTGTAAGGCGGTGTTTGCCTACTTCACTTTATAAAAAAAATAAGATGTGGAAGGATTGTAATTATGAAGATTGCCAGCGTGCTCGCACTGCCTTTGAGTGGATATGCTTTCAGTGTGCATGCTACACAGGTTTTCGACCTGGAAGGTTATGGAGCGATCTCTCGTGCCATGGGTGGCACCAGTTCATCGTATTATACCGGTAATGCTGCGCTGATTAGTAATCCCGCTACATTGAGTTTTGCTCCGGACGGAAATCAGTTTGAGCTCGGGCTGGACGTGGTGACTACCGATATCAAGGTTCACGACAGCCACGGAGCAGAGGCAAAAAGCAGCACGAGATCCAATAATCGAGGCCCCTATGTGGGTCCACAATTGAGCTATGTTGCTCAGTTGGATGACTGGCGTTTCGGTGCTGGATTGTTTGTCAGTAGCGGGTTGGGTACAGAGTATGGAAGTAAAAGTTTTCTATCACAGACAGAAAACGGAATCCAGACCAGCTTTGATAATTCCAGCCGTCTGATCGTATTGCGCGCTCCTATTGGCTTTAGTTATCAAGCCACATCAAAGCTCACCTTCGGCGCTAGTGTCGATCTGGTCTGGACTTCACTCAACCTTGAACTTCTACTTCCATCATCTCAGGTGGGAGCCCTGACTGCGCAGGGGAATCTTTCAGGCGGTTTAGTTCCCTCGCTGGCTGGATTCGTCGGGACAGGTGGTGCCGCCCATTTCAGTCTAAGTCGCAACAGTACCGCTGGTGGCGCCGTGGATGCGGTCGGTTGGGGCGGGCGCTTGGGACTTACCTACAAACTCACGGATAACACTGTCCTAGGTGCGATGTACAACTTCAAGACTTCGGTGGGCGATCTCGAGGGGAAGGCGACACTTTCTGCTATCAGTGGTGATGGAGCGGTGCTTCCATTGGATGGCGATATCCGTGTAAAAAACTTTGAGATGCCCGCCAGTCTGACGCTTGGCCTCGCTCATCAGTTCAATGAGCGTTGGGTAGTTGCTGCTGATATCAAGCGTGCCTACTGGGGTGATGTAATGGATAGCATGAATGTGGCTTTCATCTCGCAGTTGGGCGGGATCGATGTCGCATTGCCACACCGCTATCAGGATATAACGGTGGCCTCAATCGGCACTGCTTACAAATATAACAATGATTTAACGCTTCGTGCTGGATATAGCTATGCACAACAGGCGCTAGACAGCGAACTGATATTGCCAGTGATTCCTGCTTATTTGAAGCGGCACGTTACTTTCGGTGGCGAGTATGACTTTGACAAGGACTCCAGGATCAATTTGGCAATTTCTTTTGGCCTGAGAGAGCGCGTGCAGACGCCATCGTACTTGGCAGGCACCGAGATGTTGCGGCAAAGCCACAGTCAAATAAATGCAGTGGTTTCCTATAGCAAAAATTTTTAAATCCCAAGGGCACGGAGCGTAAGTGATGACGAATGTAAACGCAGAGATCGGCCGCATGGTGCTGGCTGGTGGAATCGAGACCAATCTCCATGATGTTGGCGCCGGCAACCCTGTGGTACTCGTTCATGGTTCAGGCCCAGGTGTGACCGCCTGGGCGAACTGGAGGACGGTCATGCCTGAGTTATCCAGGCATCGCCGCGTCATTGCGCCGGACATGGTGGGCTTCGGTTTCACACAGCGGCCGCACGGGATTCACTACGGCGTCGAGTCCTGGGTTGCACATCTGGCTGGGATCCTTGATGCCCTGGAACTCGACCGTGTCGATCTCGTGGGGAATTCGTTCGGCGGTGCCTTGTCTCTGGCCTTTGCTATCCGATTTCCGCATCGGGTTCGCCGCCTGGTGCTGATGGGTGCCGTTGGCGTGAGCTTCGAGCTCACGGATGGACTGGATGCAGTTTGGGGTTATGAGCCGTCCGTGCCGAACATGCGCAAGGTCATGGACTACTTCGCCTACGACCGAAGTCTCGTTTCCGACGAACTGGCGGAACTGCGCTACAAGGCGAGCACCCGGCCCGGTTTTCAGGAGGCCTTCGCTTCCATGTTCCCTGCTCCGCGGCAGCGCTGGGTAGATGCGCTGGCCAGTTCCGATCAGGACATCCGGGACATCCGGCATGAAACGCTGATCCTGCATGGCCGCGACGATCGCGTGATTCCCCTCGAAACCTCGTTGCGGCTGAACCAGCTGATCGAACCCTCCCAGTTACATGTCTTTGGCAGGTGTGGCCATTGGGTGCAGATCGAGCAAAACCGGGGCTTTATCCGCTTGGTCAACGATTTTCTTGCCGCGGAGGACTGATCGCAAAAACGGGAATGACCATCCGTTCTGAAAGCACGTCATCGGCAATTGCCTGCCAAGTACCCGCCATCCACTACCTTGAAAAGTGAGAAGACAATGAATCAGACCGACACATCACCTATCAGGCTGCGCAGGAGCTGGAACACCAGCGAGATAGAAGCGCTCTTTGACGAGCATGCCGGACGTATCGATCCGCGCATTTATACCGATGAGGATCTGTACCAACTCGAACTGGAGCGTGTCTTCGCCCGGTCCTGGCTGCTGTTGGGGCATGAAACCCAGATTCGCAAGCCGGGCGATTACATCACGACCTACATGGGTGAAGACCCTGTCGTGGTCGTCCGGCAGAAAGACGCCAGCATTGCCGTGTTCCTGAACCAGTGCCGCCACCGTGGCATGCGCATCTGCCGCGCGGATGCCGGAAACGCGAAGGCGTTCACTTGCAGCTACCACGGGTGGGCTTACGACACCGCCGGCAATCTTGTCAATGTGCCTTACGAGGCCGAATCCTTCGCGTGCCTGAACAAGAAGGAATGGAGCCCGCTGAAGGCCCGGGTAGAAACCTACAAGGGCCTGATTTTCGCCAACTGGGATGAGAACGCTGTAGACCTCGACACGTATCTGGGCGAGGCGAAGTTCTACATGGACCACATGCTCGACCGCACCGAGGCCGGCACCGAAGCGATCCCGGGCGTGCAGAAGTGGGTCATTCCCTGTAACTGGAAATTCGCCGCAGAGCAGTTTTGCAGCGACATGTACCATGCCGGGACGACCTCGCATCTGTCTGGCATCCTGGCAGGCCTGCCAGAAGACCTTGAAATGGCCGACCTTGCTCCGCCGACAGTTGGCAAGCAGTACCGTGCGTCATGGGGCGGACATGGAAGTGGCTTCTATGTCGGCGACCCCAATCTGATGCTTGCCATCATGGGGCCAAAGGTCACCAGCTACTGGACCGAAGGCCCCGCGTCGGAAAAGGCGGCCGAACGTCTGGGTAGCGTGGAGCGCGGCTCGAAACTCATGGTCGAGCACATGACCGTCTTCCCCACGTGTTCCTTCCTCCCAGGTATCAATACGGTCCGGACATGGCATCCGCGCGGGCCGAACGAGGTCGAGGTATGGGCGTTTACGGTGGTCGATGCTGATGCTCCTGACGATATCAAGGAAGAGTTCCGGCGCCAGACGCTGCGCACCTTCTCTGCCGGTGGCGTGTTCGAGCAGGACGACGGGGAGAACTGGGTCGAGATCCAGCACATCCTGCGAGGCCACAAGGCGCGGAGCCGCCCTTTCAATGCCGAGATGAGCATGGACCAGACCGTCGACAACGACCCGGTTTACCCCGGGCGGATCAGCAACAACGTCTACAGCGAGGAAGCTGCCCGCGGGCTCTATGCCCATTGGCTGCGGATGATGACATCCCCCGACTGGGACGCGCTGAAGGCGACACGCTGAATCCAGAGACAGCTTGCGCCACGCAGTGGCGCCGGCCAGAGGCCGCATTTGACTTCGACCCAGGTTGGATGCGGTGGACCTTGTCCATTTGAAATCTACAAGGAACGACCATGATTGATTCAGCCAACAGAGCCGACGTCTTTCTCCGCAAGCCGGCACCCGTAGCGCCCGAACTGCAGCACGAAGTCGAGCAGTTCTACTATTGGGAGGCCAAGCTTCTCAACGATCGCCGCTTCGAGGAGTGGTTCGCGCTGCTCGCGGAAGACATTCACTACTTCATGCCCATTCGCACCACGCGGATCATGCGGGACTCGCGCCTTGAATACTCAGGCTCCCGAGAGTACGCGCACTTCGATGACGACGCCACGATGATGAAGGGACGCTTGCGCAAGATCACGTCCGACGTGAGCTGGTCCGAGAACCCCGCATCGCGGACCCGGCATCTCGTGAGCAACGTGATGATCGTCGGCGCAGAGGCAGAAGGGGAGTACGAAATCTCAAGCGCCTTCATTGTGTACCGCAATCGTCTGGAGCGGCAGCTCGACATCTTTGCCGGTGAGCGTCGCGATACGTTGCGCCGTAACACGAGCGAGGCCGGGTTCGAGATCGTCAATCGGACCATCCTGATCGACCAGAGCACCATCCTGGCCAATAACCTCAGTTTCTTCTTCTAGGTGATGTCATGACTTGGACATACATATTGCGGCAGGGTGACCTGCCACCCGGTGAGATGCAGCGCTACGAAGGCGGCCCGGAACCTGTGATGGTCTGCAACGTCGATGGCGAGTTCTTCGCGGTGCAGGATACCTGCACGCATGGGGACTGGGCGTTGTCGGATGGTTACCTGGACGGTGATATTGTCGAATGCACGTTGCATTTCGGCAAGTTCTGCGTGCGGACCGGGAAGGTGAAGGCGCTGCCTGCTTGCAAACCTATCAAGGTATTCCCAATCAAGGTCGAAGGCGATGAAGTGCACGTCGATCTCGACAACGGGGAGTTGAAGTGATGGCTACCCATGTGGCGATCATCGGCAATGGCGTGGGTGGCTTCACGACCGCGCAGGCCCTACGTGCCGAGGGCTTCGAGGGGAGAATCTCGCTGATTGGGGACGAACCGCATCTCCCCTATGACCGACCATCCTTGTCCAAGGCGGTTCTCGACGGCAGCCTTGAGCGGCCGCCCATACTGGCCGAGGCCGATTGGTACGGCGAGGCCCGCATCGACATGCTGACCGGCCCGGAAGTCACTGCCCTTGATGTGCAGACAAGGACGATCAGTCTGGATGATGGCACCACGCTCTCTGCGGACGCCATCGTCATCGCGACGGGCAGTCGAGCGCGGACGATGGCGTTGCCCGGCAGCCAACTGCCCGGCGTCGTAACGCTGCGCACCTACGGTGACGTGCAGGTATTGCGCGATAGTTGGACTTCCGCGACGCGGCTGCTGATTGTGGGTGGCGGATTGATCGGCTGCGAGGTCGCGACGACGGCGCGCAAGCTCGGCCTGTCGGTCACGATCCTGGAGGCAGGTGATGAACTGCTGGTCCGAGTACTTGGGCGGCGTATCGGTGCCTGGCTGCGCGGCCTGCTGACAGAACTTGGTGTGCAGGTCGAGTTGGGAACGGGTGTCGTAGGTTTTTCTGGTGAGGGCCAGCTCGAACAAGTCATGGCCAGCGATGGGCGCAGCTTCGTAGCCGATAGCGCACTCATTTGCGTCGGCGCGGAGCCCGCGGATCAACTTGCGCGTCAAGCGGGCTTGGCATGTGACCGCGGCGTCATTGTCGATCACTGCGGTGCGACGCTTGCCAAAGGCGTATTCGCCGTCGGAGATGTGGCCAGTTGGCCGCTGCGCGCCGGCGGCCGGCGTTCGCTCGAAACCTATATGAACGCGCAGCGCCAAGCCGCCGCGGTGGCTGCGGCCATTCTGGGGAAAAACGTATCGGCACCGCAACTGCCCGTGTCCTGGACGGAGATCGCTGGGCATCGCATGCAGATGGCGGGCGATATCGAAGGACCTGGTGATTTCGTCTCGCGCGGCATGCCCGGTAGTGGCGCTGCCCTGTTGTTCCGCCTGCAGGAGCGAAGGATTCAGGCGGTCGTCGCGGTCGATGCACCCCGTGACTTCGCGCTTGCAACCCGATTGGTAGAAGCCCGCGCGGCAATCGAGCCAGCACGGCTGGCAGATCTTTCAAACAGTATGCGCGATTTTGTTCGTGCGAATGAAGGAGACCTAACGTGAGACTTGAAGGCGAAGTGGCCTTGGTGACAGGCGGTGGCGCAGGCCTGGGCAGAGCGATCGTGGATCGTTATGTCGCGGAAGGTGCGCGTGTCGCGGTGCTGGATAAATCCGCGGCAGGCCTGGAAGCGCTCAGGAAACTCCATGGCGATGCAATCGTGGGCGTGGAGGGGGATGTTCGCTCGCTCGACAGCCATCGTGAGGCTGTGGCCCGCTGCGTCGAAGCGTTCGGCAAGCTGGACTGCCTGGTTGGCAATGCTGGCGTTTGGGACTACCTGACCCAACTGGTGGATATTCCCGACGACCTCATATCGGAGGCATTCGAGGAAATGTTCGAGGTCAATGTCAAGGGCTACATCCTGGCGGCAAAGGCTGCGCTACCTGCGCTTTATCAGAGCAAAGGCAGCGCGATATTCACTGTGTCGAATGCCGGTTTCTACCCGGGCGGTGGCGGTGTTCTGTATACAGCTGGCAAACATGCCGTGATTGGATTGATCAAGCAGCTCGCGCACGAATGGGGGCCGCGTATCCGCGTCAACGGCATCGCCCCCGGTGGCATTTTGGGGAGCGATCTGCGCGGGCTGAAGAGCCTTGATTTACAAGACAAGAGCATTTCGACCTTTCCATTGGACGACATGCTGAAATCCGTTCTTCCGACCGGGCGGGCCGCCACTGCCGAGGAATACGCCGGCGCCTATGTCTTCTTCGCGACGCGCGGCGACACGGTTCCGCTCACCGGTAGCGTGTTGAACTTCGATGGCGGCATGGGCGTGCGTGGCTTGTTCGAAGCCAGCCTAGGCGCACAGCTCGACAAGCACTTCGGTTGAGACAGGAGAAGTGTCATGAGCATTCAAAGATTGGGCTACCTCGGCTTCGAAGTCGCAGATGTGCGTTCATGGCGTACCTTCGCCACTACCAGGCTGGGGATGATGGAAGCCTCAGCCAGCGAGACGG
Source organism: Pseudomonas sp. HTZ2 (assembly GCF_033173945.1). Taxonomy (NCBI): domain Bacteria; kingdom Pseudomonadati; phylum Pseudomonadota; class Gammaproteobacteria; order Pseudomonadales; family Pseudomonadaceae; genus Pseudomonas; species Pseudomonas sp. HTZ2. The sequence goes on from NZ_CP137332.1 coordinate 1,173,069, forward strand.
AGGCGACGTTTCGAATCGACTCACGTGCCTGGCGACTGTCGGTCAGCAGAGGCCCCGCAGACGACTACCTGTTTGCCGGTTTCGAGGTGGATAGTGAACAGGGGCTACAGGAGGTCAAGGAAAGCCTGCAGGCCCACGGCGTTACCGTCAAGGTCGAAGGAGGGGAGCTGATTGCCAAACGCGGTGTGCTTGGGTTGATTTCATGCACCGATCCGTTCGGCAATCGCGTCGAGATCTACTACGGTGCCACCGAACTGTTCGAGCGACCATTCGCTTCGCCCACCGGTGTTTCTGGATTTCAAACTGGAGACCAGGGCTTAGGTCACTATGTGTTGAGCGTCGCAGATGTGGACGCAGCGCTCGCCTTCTATACCAAGGCATTGGGCTTTCAGCTTGCCGATGTCATCGACTGGACCATTGGTGACGGGTTATCCGTGACCCTCTACTTCCTGTACTGCAATGGCCGTCACCACTCCTTCGCCTTTGCCAAGTTGCCGGGATCGAAGCGGCTCCATCACTTCATGCTGCAAGCTAATGGCATGGATGACGTGGGCCTGGCATACGACAAATTTGATGCGGAGCGTGCGGTCGTTATGTCACTTGGTCGACACACGAACGACCACATGATTTCGTTCTACGGTGCCACGCCCTCGGGCTTCGCGGTCGAGTACGGCTGGGGCGCACGTGAGGTGACCCGCCACTGGTCGGTGGTGCGCTACGACCGTATCAGCATCTGGGGACACAAGTTCCAGGCGCCCGCCTGACCGGCCAGCCTGGCGGTGCTAGTCCTGCTTCTACCTGCATGCCCATATGCCAGAACGTGCTGGACGGCAGGGCAGCACACGCAAAAATCCTGGAAGGTGTTAATCGAGGAGAGATATCAGCATGAGCGAACTAGATACCGCGCGGACAGGTGCCGTGCGTAAAGCTGCCGACCTGCTGTACGAAGCCACCCGGTCCGGTGTGGCCGTGGTGCCGGTGCGCAATCTGATCGGCGAGACGGATTTGGAGGCAGCCTATGCAGTACAGGAGGTTAATACACAGAGAGCATTGGTTGCCGGGCGGCGCCTGGTTGGACGCAAGATTGGGCTGACCTCTGTCGCTGTACAGAAGCAGCTCGGAGTGGAACAGCCCGACTATGGCATGTTGTTCGCAGACATGGCGCGTACCGAGGGGGAGGAAATCGCCCTTGATGACGTGCTCCAACCTAAAGTCGAAGCCGAGATCGCCTTTGTCCTGGGACGTGACCTCGATGGCGATCAATTGACGGTGGCCGACCTCTTTCGCGCCATCGAGTTCGCCGTTCCGGCGATCGAGATCGTGGGTTCGCGGATAACCAATTGGGATATCCGTATCACGGACACCATTGCTGACAATGCTTCGTCTGGCCTGTATGTGCTGGGCTCCACGCCGAAGCGCTTGTGCGATTTTGACTCGCGCCAGGCAGGCATGGTGATGGAGCGGCAAGGCATACCGGTGTCTTCCGGGGTAGGGGCCGCCTGCCTTGGAGCGCCTCTCAACGCAGTCCTTTGGTTGGCCAGGGTCATGGCTCGAGCGGGCCGTCCGTTGCGCACTGGCGACACGGTGCTTTCCGGTGCGCTGGGCCCCATGGTGCCAGTGGCAGGAGGAGATGTATTCGATGTGCGGATAGCCGGGCTTGGATCGGTGACCGCCGCTTTTGCAAAGGCATAAGCCCGTAAAAACGATCCCATCCACTGTCGCAACCTTCCGGGCCTTGCGTGAACAGCTGCCGGTTATGCAACCGGACGCGATGGCCTACTGATTCAAGGAGTATCACCATGACCCGCAAAGTCAAGGCTGCCATCATTGGTAGCGGTAATATCGGCACCGACCTGATGATCAAGATACTCAGGCATGGTCAACACATTGAAATGGGAGCGATGGTCGGCATCGACCCCGCTTCTGACGGTCTGGCACGCGCCCAACGCATGGGGGTGGCTATCACTCATGAAGGTGTCGAGGGGCTGACGCGCCTGCCGGTGTTCAATGAGATCGACGTCGTGTTCGACGCTACTAGTGCTGGTGCGCATGTGAAGAACGAGGCCCTACTGCGTGAGCGCAAGCCAGGACTGCGCATGATCGACCTGACACCCGCCGCGATCGGCCCCTATTGCATCCCGGTGGTCAATGGTGACGACCACCTGGATGCGACGAACGTCAATATGGTCACCTGTGGCGGCCAGGCCACCATCCCCATGGTGGCTGCGGTATCGCGCGTAGCCAAGGTGCATTACGCCGAAATCATCGCCAGCATCTCCAGCAAGAGCGCCGGCCCCGGCACGCGCGCCAACATCGATGAGTTCACCGAGACCACGTCCAAGGCCATCGAGGTGGTTGGCGGGGCGGCGAAGGGCAAGGCGATCATCGTCCTGAACCCGGCCGAGCCGCCGCTGATGATGCGAGATACGGTTTACACGCTGAGCGACTTCGCTGACATCGACCAGATCGAAGAGTCGGTGCAGCGCATGGCCGACGCAGTGCAGGCATACGTACCCGGCTATCGCCTGAAGCAGCGCGTGCAGTTCGACCGCATCGAGGCCGATTGTCCGATCCGCATTCCTGGCGTCGGAGACCGCATGAACGGGCTCAAGACTTCGATCTTCCTGGAAGTCGAGGGCGCTGCACACTACCTGCCAGCTTATGCCGGCAACCTGGACATCATGACCAGTGCCGCGCTGCGCACCGCCGAGAAGTTGGCTGAGCGTTTGCTCGCCTCCCTGGTCGCCTGAGGACATAGCCATGACTCAACAGAAACTCTACATCTCTGATGTGACGCTGCGCGACGGCAGCCACGCGATCCGCCACCAGTACACGGTGGAGCAGGTAAAGCAGATTGCCCGGGCGCTAGATGACGCCAAGGTCGACTCCATCGAGGTTGCCCACGGCGATGGCCTGCAGGGAGGCAGCTTCAACTACGGCTTTGGCGCGCATACGGATCTGGAGTGGATTGAAGCAGCCGCGAGCGTGGTCAAGCATGCGAAGATCGCCACGCTGCTTTTGCCCGGCATCGGTACTGTGCATGACCTCAAGGCAGTCTATGAGGCCGGCGTGCGCGTGGTGCGTGTCGCTACGCACTGCACCGAGGCCGACATCTCCAGGCAACACATCGAGTACGCGCGCCATTTGGGCATGGAGGCCGTAGGCTTCCTGATGATGAGCCACATGACTACACCGCAGCACCTGGCCCAGCAGGCCAAGCTGATGGAAAGCTACGGTGCTACTGTCTGTTACGTGGTCGATTCCGGTGGCGCGCTGAGCATGAACGACGTGCGTGACCGCTTCCGCGCCTTCAAGGACGTGCTCAAGCCCGAGACGCAAACAGGAATGCATGCTCACCACAACCTGAGCCTGGGTGTGGCCAACAGCATCGTTGCTGTAGAGAACGGCTGCGACCGCGTGGACGCGAGCCTCGCCGGCATGGGCGCTGGCGCTGGCAACGCACCGTTGGAGGTGTTCATTGCCGCGGCCGAGCGCATGGGATGGAACCACGGCACCGACCTGTACAAGCTAATGGACGCGGCCGACGACTTGGTGCGCCCGCTGCAGGACCGCCCTGTGCGCGTGGACCGCGAGACGCTGGCCCTGGGGTATGCGGGCGTTTACAGCAGCTTCCTGCGCCATAGCGAGATGGCGGCCAGTAAATATGGGCTCAAGACGGTGGATATTCTTGTCGAACTCGGACGTCGGCGGATGGTTGGCGGCCAGGAAGACATGATCATTGACGTGGCACTCGATCTGCTCAAGCAGCAGGAGCACGAGCGTATCCGTTCCGAGCCGGTATCCAGCGAGGCGAACTGAACGGAGCATCACATCACTATTGATACGCATCAGCCCGAAGCCAATGTAGCGTAGCTCCATTGGCTTGCCTATTTCGCGTTCACCGCCCCCTCGAGAAACGAGCCCAGTACTATTTCAGGTCGTCCGTAGTTGCTCATCAAAAAAGTATTCTCAGGATGATACGAGGGCGTATGATCTATAATGAATCCGTCAGAATCTTGTGAGTCATTAAAGATGAGCTCCTTGGATAGAAAAAAGCCTCAAAATAGATCGAAAAATAATTATTATAATATCTGCCTCAAGGAGAAAGGATCTGAAGAGCTGACGTGTGAAGAATATGCACGCATCATATTTGATGGGCTCTACGAGTTTGTGGGCCTTCTTGATGCTCATGGAAATGTGCTTGAAGTGAACCAGGTCGCATTGGAGGGGGCCGGGATTACTCTGGAAGAAATACGAGGGAAGCCATTCTGGAAGGCGCGTTGGTGGCAAATTTCAAAAAAAACCGAGGCGACCCAAAAGCGACTTGTTGAAACTGCATCATCCGGTGAATTTGTTCGCTGTGATGTTGAGATTCTTGGAAAATCAGGTGGAAGAGAGGTAATAGCCGTCGATTTTTCATTGCTGCCAATTTGCAATGAAGAAGGGAGCATTGTTTACCTTCTTGCGGAAGGGCGCAATATTACCGATAAGAAGAAAGCCGAGGCCATGCTGGCGTTGAAGAACCAGGAATTGGAGCAGTCGGTTGAGTGTATCCGAAAACTCGATAATGCGAAGAGTGATTTCTTTGCCAAGGTGAGCCATGAGTTGCGCACTCCGCTGTCTTTGATTCTAGGGCCACTGGAAGCCGTTATGGCGGCAGAGGCTGGGCGTGAATCGCCGTATTGGAAGCAGTTTGAGGTCATTCAGCGTAATGCAATGATCCTGTTGAAACAGGTTAACACGCTGCTTGACTTGGCGAAAATGGACGCCCGGCAGATGGGGCTTTCCTATCGGCGAGCCAATCTTAGTCAGCTCACCCGTACTATTAGCTCGAATTTTGAAGGAATAGCCCAGCAAAAATCAATAACGTTCGATACAAAACTGCCTGTACAGATGGTCGCTGAGGTGGATTGTGAGAAATACGAACGCATTATCCTTAACTTGCTTTCCAATGCGTTTAAATTCACCCCTGACGGGGGGCTTATCCGTTGCTGTCTTAGTTTGAGTCGACCAAATTATGCCTTGGTTACTGTATCTGATAGCGGGCCGGGTATTCCTCCTGCACTGCGTAAAGAAATATTTGAACGTTTCCACCAGCTAAGCCAGGAAGGTCAACAAGCTACGCGGGGTACAGGCTTGGGGCTTTCCATTGTGAAAGAATTCGTTGAATTGCACCGTGGAACAATTTCTGTAAGTGATGCCCCGGGCGGGGGGGCGCTTTTTCAGGTAAAGCTGCCGCTGAATGCTCCTGAAGGTGCTTATGTTGCGAGTAACACCGCGCCGCGAAGAGATAATCCTCAGGTCGTGGATACGGATGAGTACCTTTTGCTGGCGCCCAATGCGGAAAATGAAGCCGAGGTGCTTCCATTTCAATCCGACCAGCCTCGGGTGCTAATCGTTGAAGATAACCCTGATATGCGTGGTTTTATAAAGGACTGTCTCAGTAGCGACTATCAAGTTTATGTTGCACCCGACGGTGCAAAGGCATTGGAGTTGATGTCAAACATGCCGCCAGACCTGTTGATTACAGACCTGATGATGCCTGTTATGAGCGGCGATATGCTGGTTCACCAAGTGCGTAAGAAAAATGAACTTTCACATATCCCGATCATGGTGCTGTCGGCCAAGTCAGACGCAGAACTGCGTGTGAAATTGCTCTCCGAGTCGGTGCAGGACTTTCTTCTTAAGCCATTTTCTGCTCATGAGCTACGAGCGCGTGTAAGCAATCTGGTATCCATGAAGGTGGCAGGCGATGCGTTGCGTAAGGAGCTTTCCGATCAGGGGGATGATATTGCGATACTTACTCACCGTCTGATCAAAAGTCGCCATCGTCTTCAGCAGAGTAACATCGCATTATCCGCCTCGGAAGCGCGTTGGAAAGCAGTGTATGAAAACTCTGCGGCCGGTATTGTACTGACCGACCCGGAAAACCGAATACTCAACGCCAATCCTGCATTTCAACGCATTACCGGATATGGGGAAAAGGATTTGGAGGGACTTTCCATGGAGCAATTGACTCCATCTGACGAAAGCCCACAGATAAAGCAGCGTCTGGCCAATTTGCTTCAGGGTGGGGGAGCGGAATACAGTGTGGAGCGCTCCTATCTATGCAAAAATGGTTCTACGATTTGGGCCAATGCGAGTGTCTCGCTGATGCCTCAACGTGTCGGTGAATCTCCAGTTATACTGCAGATCATCGATGACATCACTGAGAAGAAACAAGCACAGGAAAATCTTAACCAATTGCAGCAACAACTTGTGTACGTTTCCCGATCAGCTACGATGGGTGAATTTGCAGCCTATATTGCACACGAGATAAACCAACCGCTCTCGGCGATCATGACCAATGCCAATGCTGGCACACGTTGGTTAGGTAATGAGCCATCTAACATCCCAGAGGCTAAAGAGGCACTGGCTCGCATTATCCGAGATTCCGACCGCGCTGCAGAAATTATCCGTATGGTACGCTCCTTCCTGAAGCGTCAAGAAACGGTGCTGAAACCGATTGATCTAAAAGCACTGGTAACTGATACAAGCCTGATACTTAAGGCCCCTAGTCAGAATAACAGTGTCAATTTGGATGTTGTTGCGGATGATGAACTCCCTGAGATATGGGGGGATGGTGTACAGATCCAGCAGTTGATAATAAATCTGGCTATGAACGCTATTGAAGCGATCAGCCAAGCCGACTGTGAAACCAGGCAGCTAACCCTGTCATTCTCAGGCAATGATACAGGTGATGCGCTTGTTATCTCAGTGAAAGATACAGGTCCAGGTATTTCAGAGAGGCAGATGGCGCAGTTGTTCAACGCATTCTACACCACAAAAAAAGAAGGGCTTGGTATGGGATTGGCAATCTGTCTTACAATCACGGAAGTGCATAACGGTAAAATATGGGTTGAGTGCCCGCCCGCTGGGGGTGCTTGTTTCCTGGTAAGTATCCCTGCCAGACAGGGCTCCGGCACATGAGTGATCGGGCATCTGTTATCTATATCCTCGATGACGACAATGCAGTACTGGAAGCACTGAGCAGCTTGGTGCGTTCAATCGGCCTGAGTGTCGAGTGTTTTTCATCCGCTAGCGTATTCCTGAACGATGTCAATCGCTCTGCCTGTGGCTGTCTAATTTTGGATGTCCGTATGCCCGAGATGAGCGGGTTGGATGTGCAACGACAACTGAAAGAGCTTGGCGAGCAAATCCCCATTATTTTTATCAGCGGCCACGGTGATATTCCGATGGCAGTCAAAGCGATCAAGGCGGGTGCGGTAGACTTCTTCACTAAACCTTTTCGAGAAGAGGAGCTGCTTGGCGCTATTCGCGCCGCGCTGAAGTTGGCGCCCCAGCAGAGATCAAACGCTCCCCGAGTCAGCGAGCTTAAAGAGAATTACGAAAGCCTCAGCAAACGCGAGCAACAGGTGCTTAAGTTCGTCTTGCGAGGATATCTAAACAAGCAGACGGCTCTAGAGCTTGATATATCGGAAGCAACAGTGAAAGTGCACCGCCATAATATCATGAGGAAAATGAAAGTATCTTCAATCCAGGATCTGGTTCGAGTAACTGAGCGGCTCAAGGATAGCCTGGAATAGTCGTAGTTCTTCATGGCATGTGAAAAGCATGCCATGAAGAATAGGCCAATACCATGCCAGAGTGGCTACTCTGGCATGGTTTCGTGGTCAACCAAATGTTGGATTGCTTATCTCCTTCACGTTCAGGCTCAAAAATCCTTTTTGCGGAAGTTGTCGTGGATGGCGTCGAACGCTTGCTTGGTGGTGTATAGCATGTGGCCCGGCGACATGAACTTGGCCTCCATGATCGATTTCTTGATATTCTGGTAATTGAGCAGATCGCCGAAATTGCCGTGGACGGAGACCCGGATAATACGGGTCTCCAAAAAAGCATTCCTTATGGTCTGACTGTGGTTTCCACTGTTGCGATGAAGGGCCGCGTCCTAGAGACGCGGCCTGTTTTGCTCAGTTCTGAGCGGTAAGTGGCTGGGAGGAAATGTTATCCCAGCCACCACCCAGGGCCTTGAACAGTCTCACCTCGCTGCTGAGCTGATTGAGGCGGTCCGAAAGGAACTGTTGTTGTGCGGCGAACAGCTCACGCTGTGCATCGAGCACCGCCAGATAATTGTCCACGCCCTCGTCGTAGCGTTGATAGGCCAATTTGTAGTAAGCTTGGTTGTTATCGACCAAGTCGCGCTGGGCCTGCAGTTGTTCGCCAAAAGTGCCGCGCGCTGCCAGGCCATCGGCTACCTCGCGGAAGGCGGTCTGGATGCTTTTCTCGTACTCGGCTACGTTGATGTCCTTGATGACATTGCGGTAGTCGAGGTTGCCGCGCAGGCGCCCTGCGGTGAAGATCGGCAGATTGATCCGCGGCATGAAGGCCCACAGCCCCGAGCCTCCCTCGAACAAACCATCCAATTCATGGCTGGCCGTGCCAGCCGCTGCGGTCAGCGTGATGCTAGGGAAAAAGGCCGCCCGCGCCGCGCCGATATTGGCGTTGGCGGCTAGCAGTCGGTGTTCGGCAGCGCGGATGTCTGGACGGTGCAACAGCAGATCGGCCGGAAGGCCGGTGGAGAGTGCGGCCAGCGGTTGGTCGAGGACGTCGCTGATTGGCAAGTCGGCCGGCAGCTTGGTACCGAGCAGCAATTGCAGGGCATTCATGTCCTGCGCGACCTGGCGGGTATACAGCGTCTGTTGCACGCGTGCGGTTTCCACAAGGCTGCGTGCCTGGCGTACATCGAGTGCCGAGGCAGTACCGACCTCGCGACTCGACTTGATCAGGTTCAGGCTGTTCTCGTAGCTGGCGAGCGTCGAGCGCGCCAGATCGAGTTGAGCCTGGTCGCTGCGCCAGCTCAGATAGGCGATGGCGACATCTGCGATCAACGCGATCTGCATGCTGCGCTGGGTTTCGGCGGCGGCTAGGTATTCTTGCAATGCCGCACGTTCAAGGCTGCGCAGGCGACCGAACATATCCAGCTCGTAGGACATGCTCAGCGTCGTATCGTACTGACTCTGGATACCGGCCTCACCTGTGGGGGATAGATCGGCGGGCAAGCGCTGGCGCGTAGCGCCAACACCGGTATTGGCCCTCGGGAGCAGAGCAGACCGCTCGATCCTGTGCAGGGCGCGGTAGGCCTCGACGTTGAGTGCGGTCTGGCGCAGGTCACGGTTGTTGTTCAGGGCTGTGGCGATCAGTTCGCGCATGACTGGATCGCGAAAGAATACTTGCCAATTCAGCTCTGCATCGCGCGTCTGAGAGGGACGATGAGTACCTGCCTTGAGCTTGGCGTAGGCTTCGCCCTGGGGCCAGCCGGCTTGGATGGGGGCAGGCGGGCGCTGGTAGTCAGGGATGAGACTACAGCCGCTTAGCGCTACGCTCAGTGCGATCGAAAGATAGTGAGTCTTCATGCCAATTCTTCTTCCGCGAGCGCAGCTGGTTTCTTGTTGCGTTCGAACACTTTCACAACCACTACATAGAACAAAGGTACGAAGAACACGGCAAGTACCGTGGCGGTGATCATGCCGCCTACCACGCCGGTGGCAATCGAGTGCTGACTGCCTGCACCTGCGCCGGTGGCACGGGCCATTGGCAGTACGCCAAAGGTGAAAGCGAGAGAGGTCATTATGATCGGACGCAGACGCAGCCTGGCCGCTTCGATGGCAGCCTTGACCAGCGGTACGCCTTCTTTCTCGTACAGTTCCTTGGCGAACTCGATGATCAGGATCGCGTTTTTCGCTGACAACCCGACAGTGGTCATCAGGCCCACCTGGAAGTACACATCGGCTTCCAGGCCGCGCCACAAGGTGGCGAGCACCGCACCAAAGATACCGAGTGGGACCACGAGTATCACCGACATCGGTACCGACCAGCTTTCGTAGAGCGCCGCTAGGCACAGGAACACGATCAGGACGGTCAAGGCATAGAGCATTGGCGCCTGGTCACCTGTTCGGATCTCCTCGTAGGACAGGCCGTTGTAGCTCAGGCCGATACCGGATGGTAGCTGCTGCATGATTTGTGCGATCGCGATCATGGCGTCGCCAGTGCTGAAGCCAGGAGCAGGCTCACCGAGGATATTCACGGCCGAGATACCGCCGTAACGTTCAAGCTTTGGCGAGCCATGGATCCATTCGCCAGTGGCGAAGGCGGAGAACGGCACCATCTCGCCCAAGGCATTGCGCACGTACCATTTGTCGAAATCTTCCGGAGCGATCCGCGAGCTGTCCACCCCCTGAATGTACACACGCTTGACCCGACCCAGGTCAATGAAGTCATTGACATACATCGAGCCCCAGGCAGCGCTCATGGTGTCGTTGATCGAAGCGATGCTGACTTGCAGCGCACGCGCTTTCTCGTCGTCGATCTTGACTTGAAACTGCGGTTCATCGTCCTTGCCGTTGGGGCGTACTGCACGCAGACTGGGGTTCTCGGCAGCCAGTTCCAGGAACTGGTTCCGCGCTGCCATGAGTGATTCGTGACCAAGCCCCAAATTGTCCTGCAAGTAAAGGTCGAAGCCCATCGCATTACCCATTTCCAGGACCGCGGGTGGCACGAAGGCCATAACCGTAGCGTCCTTGATCCTGGCAAAGCGAGCGTTGGCCCGCTCGGCCACGCTGAGCACGTCCTCTCCGGCAGCCTGGCGGGCGGCCCAGTCCTTGAGCACCACCAGCACCAGGCCCGAGTTCTGTCCGCGTCCGGCGAAGTTGAAGCCGTTGACGGTCATGACGTGGTCGACGAGTTGCCCTTCCTCCTTGAGCAGGTAGTCCTTGACCTCCTGTAGAACAACCTCGGTGCGCTCGGCGGATGCGTTCAGTGGCATGCGCACCTCTGTCATCATCAACCCCTGGTCTTCGCTTGGCAGGAAAGCCTTGGGAATTTGGGTGAACAGGTAACCAGTACCGGCGGTGATCAGTGCGAAGATCAGCAGGTAGCGCCCGCGATGCTTGAGTATGCCGCCCACACCCCGCTCGAAGCGTGCGCTGTTGCGGTCAAAGCTACGGTTGAACCAGCCGAAGAAGCCTTTCTTCTCGTGGTGAGCATCATTTTCTGGTGCCTTGAGAATGGTCGCGCACAGCGCTGGCGTGAAAATCAGCGCCACCAATACTGACAGCGACATGCAGATAACGATGGTGACAGCGAACTGTTTGTAGATGATGCCCGCGGAACCGCCGAAGAATGCCATCGGCACAAATACTGCCGAGAGCACCATACCGATGCCGACCAATGCCCCGGAGATCTGCCCCATCGACTTGCGGGTCGCCTCCAGAGGCGATAGCCCCTCGTCATGCATCAGGCGTTCGACGTTCTCCACGACTACGATCGCATCATCCACCAGCAGGCCGATCGCGAGCACCATGGCATACATGGTCAGTACGTTGATGCTGATACCAAAGTACGGCAGCAATGCAAACGCCGCCAGCAAGACCACCGGCACTGCCAAGGTTGGAATGATGGTGGCACGTAGGCTCTGCAGGAACAGGAACATCACCAGGAACACTAGGACCACGGCTTCTAGGATGGTGTGCACCACGGAGTCGATCGAGGCTTCCACTACCGGCGAGGTATCGTATGGATAGATGACTTCAACGCCTTCTGGCAGGTAGGCCTTCTGTTTCTCAAGCTCTGCCTTGACCGCTTTCACCGTCTCCAGCAGGTTGCCACCGCTGGCCAGACGCAGGCCCAGGCCCGCTGAATCCTGACCTCGGTATTTGGCGGAAATCGCGAAGTTTTCAGAAGCCAGGACGACGCGGCCAAGATCCTTGACGCGCACCTGTGAACCATCCGCCTTGACCTTTACGAGAATTTCCTCAAATTCGGCAGGGGTGGTCATGCGCGTCTTGCCCACTACTGTGGCGTTTAGCTGTACACCCGAGCGGGTCGGCAGGCCGCCGAGCTGGCCAGAGGAGACCTGCACGTTTTGCTCGCGGATAGCTTGGGCCACATCACCAGGGGTCAGCTGATAACTATTGAGTTTGCCGGGATCAAGCCAGATACGCATGGCGTAGGGCGAGCCAAACAAGAGGAAGTCGCCCACACCGTTGATCCGTGAGATGGGATCCTGCAACTGCGAGGCAATCAGGTTGCCAAGGTCGAAGTTGGTCATCTTGCCGGTTTTGTCCACCAGACCGACGACCATGAAGAAGTTCATCTGGTACTTGACCACCCGCAGTCCCTGGCGCTGTACCTCTTCGGGCAGACGAGGAGTGGCCAGTTGCAGCTTGTTCTGCACCTGGACCTGCGCAATATCTGGGTTCGTGCCTTGCTCGAAGGTCACGATGATATTCATGCTGCCATCGGACGCACTTTCCGCAGCCATGTAACGGAAACCATCAAGTCCGTTGAGTTGCTGCTCGATAACCTGGACCACCGTATCCTGTACGGTCTTGGCCGAGGCCCCAGGGTAGACGACCTGGATCGAAACCGCGGGGGCAGCAATGTTGGGATACTGGCTGATCGGCATCTTGGTCAGCGACAGTGCCCCGGCGAGCATTGCGATGATCGCTAAGACCCAGGCGAATATTGGCCGGTCAATGAAGAAGCGAGACATGAATCAATAACTCCTCAATGGGCCTGGGCTTGCACCTGTGAGCCGAATTCGCTCATCAGCTTGACGTTCTTGGCGGCAACAGGCTTAACCGTGATACCTGAGCGGGCCAGCTGGACGCCCTCGGTAATCACCCGCTCGCCATCATTGATACCCGCACCTAGTAACCAGGCGTTGCCTACGGTCTGCAAGGTTTGCACTTCACGCGATTCCACGGTGTTATCTGGCTTAACCACCCATACGGTAGGCACTCCCCGCGCATCACGGCCCACGGCCTGATGGGGAACCAGAATGGCTGCCTGTTGCTCGCCCTCATTGAGCAGTGCATGGACGAACATGCCCGGTAGCAGTTTGTGATCAGGATTGGGGAACTCGGCACGCAGGGTGACCGAGCCGGTGGAGGGGGCGACGCTAACCTCGGAGAACTTGAGTACTCCTTTGAGCGGGTAGGGTGTGCCGTCATCGAGGGTAAGGCTGACTTGAGCCTGATTATCCCCAACGCGCTGCAGGCGTCCTGACTCCAAGGCACGTTTGAGGCCCAGCAGCCTGGTGATAGGCTGATTGACGTCAACATAGATCGGATCGAGTTGGGTAACGGTGGCCAACTCCTGCGCTTGCCCATTGGTCACCAGTGCGCCTTCAGTGACGGCCGAACGCCCGATGCGGCCGGTAATCGGTGCCAGCACCTTGGTGTACTGCATGTTGATACGCGCCATCTGGGCCTCGGCCTGCGCCTGCTTCCAGGTGGCCATTGCGTCGTCGTACTGCTGCTGGCTGATCGCGTTGGTGTCGAGCAGGCGCTCATAACGGCGGGCGAGATTCTGCGCGGTCAACAGGCTCGCCTCGGCACGGGCCAACAGCGCCTCGTAGGTGCGCGGGTCGATCTGGTACAACTGCTCACCCTGCTTCACCTCTGCGCCCTCTACGAACATGCGTTTCTGCAGAATGCCGGAGGCCTGAGGACGCACTTCGGAGACTCGGTAGGCCGAGGTGCGTCCGGGCAGGTCCGTGGTCAGGGTCAGTGCTTGGGCCTTCACGGTATAGACCCCAACTTCGGGAGGCACCGCAGTGCTTTCCACCGTTTCCTGCTTACCGCAACCCACCAGCAACCAGATGGCTGCTAGCGGAATTAACTGTCTCGCACGCAAAGCTCGCTCGAGTCTCACCGTTCGTCTCCTGGTTGTAGAACTGATCTTTTGGGAATCACAATGCATGGCCCGCATTGCAGAATAGTGTATCACTATGTGGTTTTTGCGAAACAGCCGTTCATGCCATGCGTGACTGACCTGCACCCAGAAAATGCAGAGACAAGAGAGATCAGTCGCTCGGCTGGCCTGATCGTTCACTTGCCATTAGAGTGGTGGCCAATCATGAGCAGGCACGGTGGCCTGGATCAGAAGGAAACGGTATGAGCGATTCGGAAGAAAGCAGCGCCAGGCATGGCGGTATACAGGTCATCGCGCGGGCTGCATCGATCATGCGGGCTTTGGGAAGTCATCCGCAGGGCTTGAGTCTTGCGGCCATCGCTCAGGTCGTCGATCTGCCGCGCTCGACGGTACAACGCATTATCAATGCGTTGGGCGCGGAGCACCTTGTGGAGGCTCTGGGGCCCAGTGGAGGGTTTCGTCTTGGGCCGGCATTCGGGCGGCTCATCACTCAGGCGCAGACGGACATCATCTCCCTGGTCAGGCCTCACCTGATTGCGCTTTCGGAGCAGGTGTATGAGTCGACTTGCCTGTTGTCTCTGTCTGGCGAAAAAATTTATGTGCTGGATCGTGTTGTTGCTGAACGAGAACTACGCGTCGTCTTTCCCATTGGTATTCATGTCCCGGCGACCGCCGTTTCCGGCGGCAAGGTATTACTGGCCGAATTGTCGGAAGAAGCGCAACAAGCTTTGTTGCCCGATCCTCTACCTGTGTGTACGCCCAGAAGCGTGGCGCGGGAGGCCTTGCTTGAACAATTGAAGACGATCAAGTCCGGTGGTGTGGCGGACGACCATGACGAATACATCGAAGGGCTGTGCTCCTACTCCGTGCTATTGGACACATATCTTGGGCATTACTCGGTATCCATTGTGGCCCCCAATTCACGAGCAACCACTAGGGTGGCGGAATTCCAGCAGGCGCTTCAGGCATGCAAGCAGAATATTGAGGTGACGATTGGTCGAGCGCCTCGGGAGTTTGCGGGTTGATTAGAGGACTTTTGCTCGGCGCAGGCCTACCTATCCCGTGAGAGTTCTCCTTATCGCGCAGACGTTCTGGTCGCGGTGGCAGGACGCTCAGGGGGTCGGGAATGCAATGCGACAAGGACAGCTCAATGACTATTGGGTCGATGGCCAAGTGTTCGTGGTAATAGTCCGGTATGTGGCGTGAAAGCCGTGAGCGGTGATGTTGTACTCCAGTCAAATCCGCTGGAGGGACTTGAATTTGGAAGCGGGGTGGATCGGTCGGCCGGTATGCCGACGACACGAACAGCCTGCCGCCGCCGCTATCATCGACGATGTGGCTCTTGCGCAATTTGCACAGCAGCACGAGGGCTTGCTGGCGCATGGCGGCGGGCACGCTGCCCAAGCGACAGTCGTCCAGGTTCCAGAAGCCGACCGAAGTCGGCGGTGCGTTCAATCGTTGGGTTGCTGGTCATCACGTGGCGGACTTTCTGGCCGCTCGGGCGCGCAAGCGCTCGATCCCGATGGGGATCGGTAAGCGTTCCGCAAGGTATCTACCTGGTCCCTGTATTAAGGGCGATGGTGCCCACCTATTCGATGCCACTTGGCGAGGACGGCGAGGCGATGGCTGACCAGGTTTGCCTTTGTAGCCAGCGGCGACCAGGGCGGTATCAACCTCAATTGGCAGTGAATGGCTCACCCGCCAGCGCCGTTGGGGCGGGCCTAATGCTCGACAATGAACTGCACGGCAACTCTTGGCGTTAGAACGCCTTTACTGAGCGCAGGACCATAGCGCAGTTGCAGCCAGGCAGATAAATAGGCGGTCTGCGATGGCAGGTGTGTTTTGCGCAAGAAAACTGAGCGCAAACGGCGCTTCGCGAGGTGTATAAATGAAACTGTATTATTTATTACGTTTAGCGTATTATAAGTTCGAGTTTAATCTTGTGAGGTCGGATAAGATTTAACTATCAGGTTCTAGCAATTGTGGGGGGTTAAGGGTTTTTTGGGCTTATTGGTCGTTAATTAGATTGCTTGTAATAAGAGTTCTGGAGGTTGTAGTTACAAACCCTGGTGTGTTCATACAGCACAGATTCTATTTCCTAGATTTACAAGTTAGCACTTCCTTTGTTTGATTCAGTCAGTCTGCATCGCCAGCGCTGCATTCTTACGTAACCGATCCAAATAATCCGTCCATTGCTGCGCGGCCTCCCGACGCTGCGGCAGCAGCTGTGCGCGCGCATATACCGCGCCCAACGTTCCTGGCATGCGATGGGAAAGTGACAACTCGAGCACGATCGGATCGATCCCTAAATGCTCGTGGGCTATGGTGCGGTAGGTGGCGCGAAAGCCGTGGGCAGTAATGGCGTACTCCGGCCAGATCCGCTGGTAGGACTTGGCCAAAGAGGTGGCGTCGATTGGGCGGCCAGGATAGATCGGCGAGACGAACACCCAGCCGTTGCCGGCCTCATCCACCACCCGGCATTTGTACAGTTCACGTAGCAGCACGAGTGCCTGCTCTGGCAGCGGTACGATGTGTTTGCTCTTGTCCAGATACCGAGTTTTACTGACAACGTAACGCCAGTCGGCGCTGATCAGATCAACATCCTCCCAGCGCATTTTCACCAGTTCGCCCGGGCGCACCGGCAGCATCACCAGCAGGCGCATTGCGGTGGTCACGCTGCTCGCGTCGAGTTCATCCAGACGCAACAGGAACTGACCCAAGTCGGCCGGTCGTTCGATCGCGGGATTGCTGGTGACCACGTGGCGGATTTTGAGTTCCTCGATGTTGCTCAGCGCCACGTTGCGTTCTACCCAGCCGCGGCCTTCAGCGAAGCCGAGCACGGCGCGAATGATGGTGCGCACGCGTTTGGCCATGGCCATCGTGCGGGCACGGCGCAGCGTACTGATGATCGAGGTGAGGTGTTCAAGTCTGATTTCTGTGACAGGTTTTTCGCCGATGGCCGGCAAGATGTGATTGCGCAGCGCACCGCGAAACCCTGCAATGGACTTGTTGACCAAATCCGGAGATTTGAAATTCATCCACTCTTCAGCCACGTAAGCGAATGTACGTTCCTCGTTGAGCCATTGCGCCTCGATCTTGGCCTTTTTTGCTTTGAGTGGATCGATGTGATTGGCCACGCTATTGCGCGCTGCCCGGGCGAGTTCACGGGCTTCTTTCAAGCCCACATCCGGATACCTGCCGATCACGAACACGTTTTCCTTGCCGCGAAGACGGTATTTCAGTCGCCAGTACCGTGAGGCTGATTTGCCAGGTTTAAGTGAGGCACGCACCTGTAGATACAGACCCGGTACGTCGCCATCGGCGTACTTGCCTGATGTGGTTAGCGAACGTATGAAGGCATCGCTGAGCTTTTGGCGGAAGGGTGGCGGTTTTTCGGCGGGCATGGTGTGGGGGTATCTTTTTTAATCTGGGCTTGATGTACCCCAAAGATACCCCCAGTCAAGCTGGAATTGAGTGGATTCTGACGGGCGGTTATGGACGAAAAATCTTGCTAACTCTATGTATTTAAAGGTTTTGTGGTGCTCAGTGGAACTCAGTCAAAGACTATCGGGATCCCCGAAGAACATCTGAATCCGCGACCTCAACCACCGCTCGGCCGGGTCGTTGTCCTGTGCGCCGCGCCAGGCCATGTGCAGCTCGAAGGTGCGCACGTCCAGGGGGAGGTCTTCGGCGCGCAGGCCGCCGGCGGCGGTCAGTGCGTCGGCGGTGTAGTCGGGCACCGTGGCGACGATGTCGGTGCCCGCCAACAGGCTACCCAGGCCGTTGAACTGCGGCACGGCCAGGACCACATGGCGCTTGCGGCCGATCTGTTCGAGGGCTTCGTCGATGAAGCCGGACAGATCGCCTGCGAACGACACCAGGGCATGGGGCCGTGCACAGAAGTCATCGAGGCTCAGGCTGCCGGGCATGCTATCGGCGCGCAGCAACTTGGGCTGGCTGCGGCGCAGGATCTTACGCTTTGCGTTGGCTGGCAGTTCATTGGTGTAGCTCACGCCTACCGAGATCTCGCCAGAGGCGAGCAATGTGGGCATCAGCAGGTAGTTGACCCGACGCACCACCAGCACGATGCCCGGCGCTTCGGCGCGAATCCGTTTGAGCAACAGCGGCAGCAAGGCGAATTCGGCATCGTCGGAGAGGCCGATGCGAAACACCGAGGTGCTGGTGGCTGGGTCGAAGTCGGCGGCGCGGCTGACGGCCGTGGAGATCGAGTCCAGCGCCGGCGAGAGCAGGGCGAAGATCTCATGAGCCCTGGCCGAGGGCTCCATGCTGCGGCCGGTACGCACGAACAGCGGGTCATCGAAGAGGGTACGCAGGCGCGACAGGGCGGCACTGATCGCCGGCTGGCCGAGGAACAGCTTCTCGGCGGCACGGGTCACACTGCGTTCGTGCATGAGTGTCTCGAACACGATCAGCAGGTTCAGGTCTACGCGGCGCAGGTCGTTACGGTTCATCGAAGAGTGCTCGGCCTAGAGTAGGTCAGGGATGAATCTTAAGGCCAAAGGCTGGTACCCTGCACCGATTTCCGGGGACCAATGCACGGATTTGCCAGGAGCCCAATCGATGACAGGCATGTCAACTATTAATAGCCACTGATGGTCTTACGGTAAAAGCCCGGATAAAGTCCGTGGTAATACGAGATTCACGAAGGCGAGGTATGTGATGTCCCGCATGATTCGTTTCCACAAGTTCGGCGCCGCCGACGTTCTGCGCTGCGAAGAGCAGACCGAGCCGTCCCCCGCGACGGGCGAGGTGCAGATCCGCGTCCAGGCGATTGGCGTCAGCTGGTACGACGTGCTCTGGCGGCAGAACCTGGCACCCTCCCAGGCACGCCTGCCGGCGGGCATCGGTCATGAAATGGCCGGGGTAGTGACGGCGGTCGGCGAGGGCGTCGAGGATATCGCCGTGGGCGATCGGGTAGCCAGCTTTCCGGCCACCAGCGCCAACGAACACCCGGTCTATGGCGATGTCATCGTCCTGCCGCGTACCGCCATCACCCGTTATCCCGACATCCTGACGCCGATCGAAGCCAGCGTGCATTACACACCGCTGCTGATTGCCTACTTCGCCTACGTCGACCTGGCCCGTGCGAAAGCCGGCCAGACTGCATTGGTCACTGACGCCAGCCATTGCGCGGGGCCTGCCTTCGTGCAACTGGGCAAGGCATTGGGTCTGAAGGTGTTTGCCGCCACCAAGGACCCCGAGCAGCGCGACTACCTGCTGAGCCTTGGCGCCGAGAAAGTGATCGTCACCGAAGAGCAGGACCTGCTCATGCAGGTGGCCAAATACACCGATGGCCGTGGCGTCGACATGGTCCTGGACGGCATGGGCGGGCCGCAGATGTCGCTGCTTGGAGATGTCCTGGCACCGCGTGGCAGCCTGGTGCTGTACGGCCTGCAGGGCGGAAACCAGACGCCATTCCCGGCCTGTGCGGCGTTTCAGAAGAACATTCAGTTCTACGTGCACTGCATCGGCAATTTCACCGGTAAGCCGGAGCTGGGCATTGCGCAGGACCAAGTTGCCTTGCAACGTGCCCTGCGTGACATCAATCAGTTCACCGCCGATCAGTTGCTGACACCCCAGATCAGCAAGGTCTATCCATTCACCGATGTGGTCGAGGCACATCGCGAGATGGATGAATGCCCCTGTGGGGGGCGGATCGTCTTGACGATGGGTTAATGCCAAGCTTGTCATCGTGCAAAAAAAGCCCGGGCCTTTGGTCCGGGCTTTTTCTTTGGGTCGAGCTAAAGATAATTCCTACGCATCATTGAATATTGTCTTACAGGTAGAAGTTGACAATTAATAAATGAGGTGTGGGGCTGCAGTCATGCAATTACGTCTTAACTTTTAACGATTAAAGCGGACGTGGGTGAATGGTTTTTTTACCCAGATCTGTATCTTTTATTCGTAATGCAACCTTCGATAATGACCCTGTACGGATGATTCATAGGAGCGATGGATGGGCTTGGGAAGGCTTTGGCGCGCGTGCGCCAGTGTGCGGGGTGAATTGGCTTGGGTGGTGTGCTTCGGTATTTCCCAAGACTTTGTAGGAAAGGTCAGCAAAGTTGGGCTGGCCCAACTGTTTATTTCGCACTTTACGTTTAAACACCGTGATGAAGAACAGGGAGTGTTCCGATGAGCAGTCTTCATGACCAGGCCATGCAGTCCATCTATCAACAAGTATTGGACCGTGTATGTAATCAGATGCCCCGCGGGCAACACGCCTCGCTGCAATTGTTGATCCAGCGGTTGACGGTCGCCGCAGGCGGGGAGCCGTACATCGGTGAGTTCCAGCTGGTGGTGGTGCTGGGGGGGGACCGTCGCAGTGCGCATCTGCTGGCGAATTTACGCGCTGCACAGTTAAGTCTGGCCTTGCGTGGCGGCCGGACCTTCCGTTTGAGGGTGATCGTGAGCTGTCTGCCCGCGCCCGACCCACATATGCAACTGAGTCATGAGCGCCTGTTCAACGCGCTGTTCATGCAGGATGACCCCAGGGTACAGCTGCTCATGCTGGAAGATGACAAGGTGGTGCCGTTCAGCACCTGCGTGGCACAAGCTGTGCGGCCTTGGGTGGCTTCGCGGCAGGCCTTGCTGATGTTCGGGCACCTCACCGAGGCGACGCCCAAGGCCCTGCTGGGCTGCCGCTTGCATCTGCAACTGGCTGGCGCCTTGCAAGGGACGCTCGATCACAGCGGCGCTGCCACCGCCTTGATCACGGCCTTGCCTGATCGTGAGCGCAGACGTGTCATGGCCTGGGGGCGGCGGATCTTGCGACTGACTGGGGAGCTCGAGGGGCTTGGCGACGTGGCTCGGTGTGCTGCGGCCTTGGCTGAGGGGTTGAGTCGCCTGCATATGCGGGTCGGGGCACCATTGGGACGGTGTCTGGACATGCCCACGGCAATGCGCCCTGAGTTGCCGCTCAAGATGTTGACGGTGGACGACTTGCTTTGCCCCTCGAGCGAAGCGCATCACCTGGACGCGATGCTGGGCCCGCCAAAAGAGCATGGCCTAGCCAATACGCCACTTGGCGCCTGGACAGCGTCCGGCATCGTGGAAAACCTGACGGGGGCGCATGCACATCTGCGGGCGCGACAGCCCCGGGAGTGGGAGGGGCAGCTCTCTATTAAGGATGCACGCGCCAGCTGGTGGCTGCGGGTACAGCAGCAGGGAAGGGTGTCGTTCCTGCAGGGGCTGGGGCTCAATGAGGAGCAACTCATGTGCCTGCTGTTCACCCCTTTCAGCGGGCGAGGTAAAAAACTGGCGGACTTCGTGCACGCTTGCCATCCACGCATGGGAGTGGCCTTGCCTTATCTGCACAAGGCACTGCAAGGCAAACCTTGCCCTGAAACCATCAAGCACTGGCTGGTGGACGTCAGTGGGTTGAGCCTGGTGCAGTTGCAGGCGATCTACGCGGCTCGCCTCGAGCCATCCGCTTGGCGTCTGCTGGTGAGTTTGACGCGGCGGGATGCAGCGCTGCGGTGGTTGCCACCCCTGGACTCTACGCCTGTGATCGTCCGCCAGGCGGCATTCTGATGGGGCGTTCGGCGCGTGGGGAATTCGCCTACCAGGGCGTATATCGCTATCTGGATGCCCTGATTGCCCAAGCCGATTATGCAGAACGGGGGCGTCTACCCTCCTTGCGAGACCTGGCCCGGCGCCTTCGGGTTTCGCTGGCGACCGTACAGTGCGCGTACAGCCTGTTGGAGCGTCAAGGCCGGGTTCGTTCGGTGCCCAAATCAGGGTACTTCGTGAATTTCGCCGAACCGCAGATCGCTTCGACAGGGGCGCATGCGCCCTTGGTCCCTCCGGTATCCGTCCTGGCCATGCCATCGCCTCATACACTGGAACGCACGTTGCTCGCCCATGAACGACGCCTCTCGCGCCAGGGCGGGCAGGCGACGTGGCGCTTGGGCAGCGGCGCGTTGTTGCGTAGCGTTTTGGCCGCACGCTACACCCGCGCTTCTGGCCATTGCTGGAATGCTCGGCACGTGCACTTGGCCACGGATGTACAGGCCTTGCTTGAAACGCTGTTGCTTGCCCTGCGTCTTCAAGGGGCAACGGCTGTGGTGGCAACCCCTTGCTGCTGGCGCCTGTTGCATGGCTTGCAGCAGGCTGGCATGCGAGTACTGGAAGCACCGTTGGCTGCTCATGGGGGGATGGACATGGGCGCGTTCACACGCTTGCTCGAACATGAGCCGGTACAGCTTGTGGTGATGCCTTCCTGCCTGTCCATGCCACTGGGCCGCCTGACGCCTGCGCAGGATCAGCAGCAACTGGCCCGTGTGCTCGCCGAGCATCCCGCTTTGCTGCTGGAGAATGACATGGACAGCGACCACTGTTTCGCAGGCCCTCCGGCGTCGCGGCTACGCGATGACATCGACGCGAGTCGCCTGCTGATACTCGGTTCGCTGGAGGCCACGTTGGGCGCTGAAGCGCCTTACACCTACCTGCTGTGTCGCCAACCCTGCGTCGACGAAGCCATCACCAGACGAGGCTTTCTGTTACCCCCACTGCGTCAGCAAGCGGTAGCACATACGTTCACAAAAGGGGAGGTCGACGATAGCTTGCCTGCCTTGCGCTTCGATCTGCAGACTCGAATGGACTACCTCTGCAGTCGAATCGAACTGCGTCTGGGCACGCACCTGGCGTTTGCCAAGCCTGATGGCGGGCGGGGGATCTGGGCACGCCTGAACCAACCGATCGATATGGACGCCATTCTGGCGGCAGTGGCGGGTAGCCCGTTGTCTGTCATTCCTGGGGAGTTGTTCGGGCTCAAAGGCAGTTTCCCGCAGCACGTGCTGTTGGTCTGGTGCGCCGAGTCATGGGAGGGGCTGGACCAAGTGTTGCGCCGGCTGGGAAGGGTACTTGTCGGTCGTTGAGCGAGTGCGTCCGCTGATCGGTTCCGCCAGGGATCATTGTGTTTTCAATATTAAAGTGGCCAAAGTGAGTTAAGTCTTCATTGTTGCCTGAGTACGACATTTAAATAGCCTTGTACGACGCACTTTCAAGTTGGTTAATAACATTGGTGTGTCTTTTTATAGGCGGTGTTGAAACACGTTTTCCTACACGCTATAAGGGGCGACACTTTGTCTGGAGTCGTCTACATGGCCGTCGTATTTCGTCCGGGTCGCAGCTCGGATGCGCGTGACATTGCTCGGTTGTTTCAAATAACTTCCGAAGGGGTAGCCGATTATATTTGGAGCCAGTTGGCAGAACCGGGCCAGGATTTGCTGGATGTCGGCACTGCCCGTTATGCCCGTGATAACGTGGATTTCTCCTATCAAAATTGCCTAATTGCAGAAGCCGACGGGCAGGTCATCGGCATGATGCATAGCTACGCGATGCATCACGATCCAGACCCAGCCCCGATGACTGACCCTGTATTGGCACCTTATGCCGATATGGAAGTTCCCGGCACGCTCTATATTTCGAGCTTGGCTCTTCACGATGGCTGGCGTAATCAGGGCTTGGGTGTACAGTTCCTTGAGCAGGCTCAGCAACGCGCTGATCAACTGGGGCTCAAGGGCCTGAGCTTGATCGACTATGCTGCGAACACCGGTGCCCGGCGCTTTTACGAACGGCACGGTTTCAAGATCGTCAAAACCTGCACGATCGTGCCCCACCCGATGGTTCGAGTGAGCGGGGAAGCCTATCTAATGCACAGGCCTTGACGGCACTTGAACGGGCATTGCAGGCCCCGTTTCAACGCAGTAGGGGCGGGTGCGGATACATTTTTTAAGACCCTGAGCTCACCAGCGAGGCGACCTGTAGCACTTGCCAGTGCTTGGGGTCTGTATGTATAACCAGTGCCTGTTCCCATACCTGAACGCGCACCGTGATTGCCCATTCCGTCGACGACCCTCTTTATTACCTGCATAACTTCCGGCAGGTCCTGGCCTGGGTCGAGCAGCGCTACGCCGATCTGCTCGATGAGGTCGAGCACTGCTTTCTACAGGCGTTCGAGCGGTTGCCCGAGCCTGCCCAGGCCTTGATGGTTCGAATGGTCATGCGCAAGGGCGAACTGTTTCGCAGTGACAGGCTCGACTACGCCGAAATCGGTGATTGCTCATCGGCATTGCAACCACTGCTGGCGTTGGGGTGGGTCAGCGACGACGCCGTCCTGACCCTGGAGCAATTGTTCGATGTGCTGCGCAAACAGGAGCTGGCCCAATGCTTTGCCGCACATCTGAGCAAGCCACGGGCCGCCAAAGGCGAACTGCTTGCGCAGTTGCAGCCGTTGGCGCTGGCGCCCCGCACGTTGACTGAGTGGTTTGCGCAATCTCCGATACGTATCTTCCATTGGCGCCTGCAGCCATTATGTGATCGCTTGCGCCTGTTGTTTTTCGGCAATCTTTATCAGGACTGGTCGGAGTTCGTGCTCGCCGATCTGGGTTTGCTGCGTTATGAGCAAGTGCCGCTGAGTGTCGATTCACGCGTCTTGCGCCAGCGCACGGAGATCGACCTGGCCATGGCGTTGCACCAGTGCGCCGACCGGCTGGAGCAAGGGGAGGACGCCGACTCGCTGCTGGCCACCCTGGGGGGACTGCACAGCGACAACCCGTGGTTGGTACGGCGACGCGGGCGATTGATGTACAGCATCGGTCAGCAGTGCGAGCGCCGGGGGGACTGGGACCAGGCCTTGGTGGTCTATGCTCGCAGTGATCATCCCGAAGCGCGTGTACGCCAGGTGCGGGTGCTGGAGCGCAGTGAGCAGTGGGACCGGGCGCAGGCACTGGCGCTGGAGTTGGCCGCCTCGCCTGTCAATGCGCAGGAACAACAAGCGTTGGCGCGCATGTTGCCACGCCTGGCGCGCAAGCTCGGTGGTCCGCCGCAAGCGCGCCGCCGCCCGGCGGACCTGGCGTTGATCGAGTTGCAGCTACCGATCGAACGTTCCGCCCTTGGTGTCGAAGAGGCGGTACGCCTGCACCTGGCTGAGGGCGCAAGCACCTGTCACTACGTCGAGAACACCCTGTTCAACAGCCTGTTCGGTCTTTTGTGCTGTGAGGCAATCTTCGCCCCGGTACCAGGCGCGTTCTTCCACCCTTTCCAGGCCGGCCCGCAGGATCTGCACGACAGTGACTTCCAGCAACGACGCGCGGCGTTGTTCCAGGCCTGCCTGAGTCGGCTCGACGATGGCAGCTACCGTCAGGCCATGCGCGACTGTTTCACCGCCAAGCATGGGCTGCAATCCCCGTTCGTATTCTGGCCGATGCTCACTCCTGAACTGCTCGAGCAAGCCCTGGCGTGCATACCGGCGGCTCATCTCAAACAGTGTTTCATCCGTCTTTTGCAGGACATCCGCAGCAATCGCGCGGGCATGCCTGACCTGATCCAGTTCTGGCCTGCCGAAGGCCGTTACCGCATGATCGAGGTCAAGGGGCCTGGAGACCGACTGCAGGACAACCAGTTGCGTTGGCTCGCTTTCTGCCGTGAGCACGACTTGCCGGTGGCGGTGTGCCATGTACGCTGGACCGAGACGCCGACATGACCTACACCGTGGCAGTCCGTGCGTTGTGCGAGTTCAGCGCTAAGGTAGGCGACTTGGACCTGCGCTTCACGCCATCGCCCACGGCCCAGGAAGGGATCGCCGGTCATCGTCGGGTTGTGGCGCGGCGCGGCGCAGACTACGAGGCGGAGGTAGCGCTGCAAGGCCAATACCAGAGCTTGTGCGTGCGTGGCCGAGCCGATGGATATGACCCGGTGCGCAATCGTCTGGAAGAGATCAAGACCCACCGCGGCGACCTTGCCCGTCAGCCGCACAACCATCGTCAGTTGCACTGGGCGCAGGCCAAGGTCTATGCCTGGCTGCTGTGCCAGGCCCGGGGGCTGGAGACGATCGACGTCGCGTTGGTCTACCTGGACGTGGACAGCGACCGCCAGACACTGATCAGCGAAGAGCACAGCGCTTCGGACCTGCAACGCTTTTTCGAGGTCCAGTGCCAGCGATTTCTGGTCTGGGCCGAAGTCCAGCAGCAGCGCCTGGTAGAACGTGACAGGGATCTCAAGGCTTTGGGGTTTCCCTACCCGCAATTTCGCCAAGGCCAGCGCCAGTTGGCCGAGACGCTGTACAAGGCGGTGAGCACTGGCCGCTGTCTGATGGCCCAGGCCAGCACGGGCATCGGCAAGACCCTAGGGACTTTGTTCCCATTGCTCAAGGCCATGGCACCCCAGCAACTGGACAAAGTGTTCTTCCTGACCGCCAAGACTCCAGGCCGGGCCCTGGCGCTGGACGCCTTGCGCCAGATCACCGATGCCACCCCGCAGCCGGCTTTGCGCACTCTGGAACTGATCGCGCGGGACAAAGCCTGCGAATACCCCGCAAACGCCTGTCACGGCGAGTCCTGTCCGTTGGCCCGAGGCTTCTACGACCGGCTGCATGCAGCGCGCGAGGAGGCGGCGCGCCGGCCGCTGCTCGACAAGGCGGTGCTCCGCGAGGTGGCGTTGGCGCACCAAGTTTGTCCTTATTACCTGGGG
The DNA here is from genome assembly GCF_033173945.1 of Pseudomonas sp. HTZ2. Classification (NCBI taxonomy): domain Bacteria; kingdom Pseudomonadati; phylum Pseudomonadota; class Gammaproteobacteria; order Pseudomonadales; family Pseudomonadaceae; genus Pseudomonas; species Pseudomonas sp. HTZ2. Next base: position 1,199,274 of record NZ_CP137332.1, read on the forward strand.
CAGGAAATGGCGCGTTGGGCCGATGTGCTGGTGGCCGACTACAACTATTATTTCGACGCCCACGCCTTGCTGCATGCCCTGACCCAAGCCAACCAGTGGCGTGTGGCGGTGCTGGTGGACGAGGCGCACAACCTGGTCGAGCGGGGGCGGGGGATGTACAGCGCAAGCTTGGACCAAGGCCAGTTGGCCAGCCTGCGCCAGAGCAAACCCCCAGGCGTGGGCAGTGCCCTCGAGCGTTTGAACCGGCAGTGGAACGCCCTGTACAAGGCGCAACAAGCCCCTTATCAGACGCTCGATCGGCTGCCTGAAGACTTTCTGCGCACGCTTGCGCAGTGCATCGGCCTGATCCAGGAACGTCTGGAGCAGGCGCCTGGCGAGGTCGACCCGGCGCTGTTGCAGTTCTTCTTCCAGGCCCTGCAGTTCACCCGGGTCGCTGAGCTGTTCGACGATCACTTCATATTCGACGTGACATTGCGCACGGGCCCGCGCAAGCGTCGCTTGTCGACCTTATGTCTGCGCAACGTGGTGCCGGCGCGGCTGCTGGGGCCGCGCATGCAGGCGGCTCGTAGCGTCACGCTGTTCTCTGCCACCTTAAGCCCACGGCATTACTACGCCGACCTGCTGGGTATGCCGACCGACACGGCCTGGCTGGAGGTGGCGGCACCGTTTCGCGCCGAACAACTGGCGGTGCGCATCGTCAGCGAGGTGTCCACCCGCTACCGGGAGCGCCAGGCGTCGCTGGAACCGATCGTCGAACTGATCGCCGAGCAGTACCGCGCCCGGCCGGGCAATTACCTGGCGTTCTTCAGCAGCTTCGAATATCTAGGGCAGGTGGCCACCTTGCTGGCCGAACGTTATCCGGCAATCCCTCGGTGGGAGCAGGCGCCAGGCATGGACGAAGGCGCGCGGGAGGCGTTTCTGAAGCGTTTCGTGCCCGATGGCAAAGGTGTCGGTTTTGCCGTGCTGGGCGGTGCCTTCGGCGAGGGAGTCGACCTGCCTGGCAGTCGTTTGATCGGTGCGTTCGTCGCCACCCTGGGGCTACCCCAGGTCAACCCGGTCAACGAGCAGTTCAAGCAGCGCCTGGGGCGCCAGTTCGGCGCGGGCTTCGACTACGCCTATCTCTACCCTGGCGTGCGCAAGGTGATCCAGGCTGCAGGCAGGGTCATTCGAGGCGATCAGGACCGTGGGGTGCTGCTGTTGATCGACGAACGCTTCGCCGAACCACGGGTGCAGCAGATGTTCCCGGCCTGGTGGCAGACCGGTGGCGAATAAACCGCGCAGGCCCCATCGCACGGCGTTGCAACTCCCAGTACACTGCGTGTTCCAACACCAACATCCTGTTGAACTCGAGGTTCTTGCATGACGCTCAGTCCTTTGGCAGGCAAGCCGGCTCCGGCCAGCGTGCTGGTCGATATCCCCCGCCTGCTCACCGCCTACTACACCGGACGTCCCGATGCCGCGGTGGCGGCTCAGCGTGTGGCCTTCGGCACCTCAGGGCACCGGGGTACGTCGCTGGAACTGAGCTTCAATGAAGATCACGTACTGGCCATCACACAGGCCATCTGCCTGTATCGCCAGGAAAAAGGCATCGATGGCCCGTTGTTCGTCGGCGCCGATACCCATGCGCTGTCGGCTCCGGCCGCAGCCAGCGCCCTGGAAGTACTCGCCGCCAACGGCGTGCAGGTGATGCTGTCCAAGGACGATGAGTACACACCGACTCCGGCCGTGTCCCATGCCATTCTCTGCCATAACCGTGGCCGCCAGCAGGGTCTTGCCGATGGCGTGGTCATCACGCCGTCGCACAACCCGCCGCAAAGCGGTGGTTTCAAGTACAACCCGCCCAATGGCGGCCCGGCCGACAGCGACGTGACCAAGTGGATCGAAGCCAAGGCCAACGAACTGTTGGCCGCAGGTCTTGCCGGCGTCAAGCGCATGGACCATGCCCAGGCCCTGCAGGCCGCCACCACTCAGCGTTACGACTATGTAGGCCGCTATGTGGCGGATCTTGAGAACGTCATCGACTTCGACGTCATCCGCGCTGCCAAGCTGCGCCTGGGTGTCGACCCGCTAGGCGGGGCAGGGGTGCGCTACTGGCAGGCGATCGCCGAGCACTACCGTCTGGATCTGGACGTGGTCAACACCGAGGTCGACCCAACGTTCCGTTTCATGACCGTCGACTGGGATGGCCAGATCCGCATGGACCCCTCTTCGCCCCATGCCATGCAAGGCCTGATCGGTCTGCGCGAGCGCTTCGACGTGGCCTTCGCCTGCGACCCGGACCATGACCGCCATGGCATCGTCACTCCCGATGGCTTGCTGCAACCGAACAATTACCTGGCCGTGGCCATCGATTACCTGTTCCGTCATCGCCCGCTGTGGCGCAGCGATGCGGCGGTGGGCAAGACTGTCGTCAGCAGCGGCCTGATCGACCGCGTGACCGCTCGTTTGGGCCGTGAGCTGTACGAAGTGCCGGTGGGCTTCAAGTTCTTTGCCCAGGGCCTGTTCGACGGTTCGCTCGGCTTTGGTGGTGAGGAGAGTGCCGGTGCTTCGTTCCTGCGCAAGGACGGCACGGTCTGGGCCACCGACAAGGATGGTCTGATTCCGGCGTTGCTGGCTGCGGAAATGACCGCCCGTACCGGCCGTAATCCAAGCCAGGCCTATGCCGACTTGACCGAGGCCTTGGGCAAGCCGTACGCGACGCGTGTGGAAGCCAAGGCCGATGCCCGGCAGAAGGCACTGTTGAGCAAGCTGGCGCCCGAGCAGGTGACCTCCACCGAGCTCGCCGGCGAGCCGATCGAACAGATCCTCAGCCATGCGCCAGGCAATGGCCAGGCCATTGGCGGTCTGAAGGTGATGACGGCCAACGGTTGGTTTGCAGCGCGGCCGTCCGGTACCGAAGACATCTACAAGATCTACGCTGAGAGCTTCATCGATGAAGCGCACCTTCAGCGCCTGGTGCAGGAAGCGCAGGTGTTGGTGGATTCGGCAATCGCCTGATGGACAGCGGGGCTGTCCAGCAGCCCCATCACGATCTGAGACTGCTCCCACCGACGGGGTGGGGGCTTCTTGGAGGTGATTCAACCGCCACCAGCAAAGCCGGTGACCACACTGAAGTCACTGACCTCGACCTTGCCCCCGCCATAACCCAACAGGTGGAACGAAAACGCCTTTCGCACCGACGGGTTGTCGAAACCGAATTCCAGCTCCAGCGGCTGATCGGCTGTAACGATGATTTCCTCGGGCAATCCCAACGGCACATCCTGCTCGAATTCCTTGGCCTTGAGTTGGATGTAGGCGTCGTGTTTCGGGTCGAGCGAGCGCACCTTCACGCGTACACGGGTATGGGTGCCCTGGGGCATTTCCAGGTACTGAGCACCGATGAGGTTGTCGGCCCAGTCATCGCGGATGCGCTTGTGCAAGGTGATGGCTGCCGGGCCACCAAACTGGTAGCGCAGATTGAGCGGGGTTTGCAGCAGCGATTGGTCCAGCGTGTTGGCCAGGGCAGTGAGCTGCTGGCCTGCGATCTCGTTGCCCCGGCCCAGGTACTGGGCATGGTCGGCAATGAAACCTTGGCTTGCGTAACGGCGGCAACGCTCCTGGAAGTCGCACTCGGTCAGGGTGCCGTGACCGTCGTGATAGCGGAGCATGCCGTTGGTGTAGGAGATCATTTCGCGCCCCGTGTCGTAATCGCGGAACAGCGAGCGTCCGCTCAAGGCGGCCGGGATGGGCAAGGCGAAGTAGTCGAGCAGGGACGTGGCGAGGTCCACATGGCCGTAGGTGCCTTGCTTGAGGCGCGGCAGTTGGGCCTGTTCCGGTGCCAACGTCAGATTGAACCCCCATGAAGAGGCCAGGCGTACGCCATCGATACCGTGGGACTCATCGGAGGTGATGACCACCAGGGTGTCCTTGAGCACGCCCTGGCGCTCGAGGTTGTCGAGGAAAGCGCCCAGGGCATCATCCAGGTAGGCCACTGCCGCCTGCTTGGCGGTGTCGTAGCGCTGCAGGTAGCGCTCCGGCGCTGAATAGGGCTGATGGGTGCCGACGGTCAGCAGGGTGAGCATCCAGGGCTGCTTTTGCTTGCGCAGCTTGGCGACGTACTTCTGGGCACCTTCGAAGAAGGCGCGATCGTCCTTGCCCCAAGGGAAATGCAGGTAGTTCTTGTTGGTGAACCACTCCTGGCCATGCACTGACCCGAAGCCGATGTGCGGCATGATCCGGTCCTTGGCCATGAAGCGCAGGCCAGCACCTTGCAGGTAATGGGTGCTGAAGCCGGCCTGGCGCAGCTGCGCCGGCAGGCATGCCTGGTTGCGCAGGTCCTGGGTCAGCAGCTCCATGCCTTTGGGCGTGCCGTTGGCGAGCTTGTCGTAATCGCCGCAGAGCAGGGCGTACAGGCCGCGGATCGTCTGGTGGGTATGCAGGACATAATCGGGCGTGTTCATGCCTCGCTCCGCCCAGCGGCTGAGGTTGGGCATGAGCTCTTCGTCAAAATGGCTGTGCAGGGCTTGACGGTTGGCCCGTACATAGGCGCCAGGGATGCCTTCCAGGGCAATCACCAGCACGTTGCGGGCCTTGCCCGGCGCGTCCAGCAGCTTGCGCCCGTTGAGGTCCGACTGGGTCAGGCCGGCGATGGGCAGCACGGGCACGGGTTGCTCGTTGCCCAAGGCGCTGGAGGTGGCGCGCTGCACGTTGCCCACTGCGGCGGTCAATAGCTGGTGGGGTAGGTTGTACTGGCGCCATTGGTCGGCGTCGGAGGGGATCAGATGCTGGCCGGCCCAATGCAGGCCCAGCAGCACGACGGGAATGGCCCAGGCCTTGCGCGGCAGGGGCGTGCCCCGCAGGCCACGGCTGCGCCAGGCGCTGATCAACCAGACCAGCAGCCCGGCGAGCAACAGCCAGGGCAGCCAGGCGTGGGCCAGGGCGCCGCCGGTTGAATTTTCCATGAACTGCGGATCGAACAGGTAGGTGAGGTCTGCGCTGTTGGGTAGTCGACCGACTGCGCTCACCAGCTCTGCCGAAGCCACCAACAAGGCGCCCCAGATCAGCAGTACGGGCAGCGCCAGCCACCAGGCGCGACGATGCAGGAATAGCACCAACAGGCTTGCGACCGCGATATCGGACAGGTAGCCGAAGGGGTTGGACCAGCCGAGCAAGGCCCTTGTACCCAGTGGGATCACCAGCACCAGGACTGCCAAGGCGAGCAGTCGGGCACGGGGATGACCGAGTATGTTCTTCACAAAGACTTCCTTCTTGTCATGAAACAGTCACTCAAGTGTGCTCCATGATAACAGGCGTTCGGCGCTGGACAGGGCTTGCGGACAGAGGGCAAGGCGTGGCGCGGCCTGCAGACTCATTACAAAAGATTGCATAAAGGATGGCATTGGGGTGCTGGGCACCCCGGCTGTCATCAGAAGTAATAGGGAAACTTGAGGCTGAACGAGAAGTCCGGTGCATCGTCGGTCAGGCCGATGGCAAGGTTCGGGACAATGGTCAGGTTGTTGGTGGCCGCGAAGGTCATGCCGATGTTGAAGTTCGCGGCGTTGTAGTCGCTGTTTGAGATCGACTGCCAATCGCCGCCATCGGGCTTGATCTTGCTTTTACTGGAGAACTGATCGGTGAACGAGAACGACATGCTCATCTTTTCGTTCAGGGCAAACGCGATACCACCGCCGATCTGCCACGAATCACCGAGTTTCACATCGCCTTTGACCTTTGTGCCCACCTGCGGGCTGATGTCGCTGAACGAGTCCTGCATGTTGTAGGTGTATTGCAAGCTGGCGAACAGCACCGCCGGGTCGAAGGTCTTGACCAACGATATGCCAGGCGAGATCGACCAGACACCATTGCCGGTCGGCAGATCCTCGGGCACCGCCAGGTTGTCGTTGCCCGGGCTCTGGATCAGCTTGATGCCGTATGGGTCCTTGCCGGTCGGGGCCTTCACCCGCAGGGTTGCGACGGCGTCGGGCCAGGTTTCCGACTCGTCGAGGAACTTGTAGGCGATGCCGAAGTTGACGTCGCCGATGGTCGGGTCGCGGGTTACCGAATCGTCCGAGGTGACCCCGGCGGCGCCGCCAGCGCCACCGGAGGAGTAAGTGGACTCGCGATAGACAATGGGCACGTTTATGTCGAACTGCCAGCGTTGATCCAGGTTGTAGCGGCCGGTCAGGTCCAAGGTCCAGTTGTCCGCCTTGATGCGGTCGATGTTGATGTTGCCCAGGAAGATCGAGTCCAGCGCCAGGAACCCGTTGAGGGTCAGGGCCCGCGTGTCGTAGTGGGTATAGGTGATGCCCGTCTCGAAGCTGAACTTGCCTCCGCCGAAGAAGCCGCTGGCCTCGTCATACAGGTTGGAAACACTCTGCGCAGGCTCGGAGTTGTCCTGTAGCGATTGCCCGTAGGAGCTGCCGGTGGTGCCAGGCGCGCCGGAGGCGACGGTCTGGCTGCCCTTGACGCCCTCGGCGGGCGACTTGGTCAGGCGCCGCGGGGCCGGAGCCGGTGGTGCCTCTTCGACCTGACGCAGCCGTTGCTCCAGCACCATCAATGCGTTCTGTTGTGCTTCGTAGCGCTCCTTGAGCGCCATCAGCTCCTGTTTCAGTGCTTCGACCTGAGGATCGGTTGCTGCCTGCAGCAGGGTGGCCGGGGTCAGGGTACTCAAACAAACGATAGCTCTTAGCGTCAACAAACGGTGCATGGGTTAGCCGTCCCTTCTGACTGCATTCGATGAGACTGAGCGTAGATCAGTATCCAAGACCACGGAGGCCTTTAAGTTGGTCCAGATTGACGTTCATCGAGCCGGCCGCAGGGGCCTCTCGCAGCACGACATTGAACGAGGTCAGGTTGCTGACGCGGTTGCTTGAGCCGAGCAACGTGGTGTTCTGCATCAGGCCGCCCTGGCCAATGCGTTGGAAGGTGTTGCCCTGGTTGTTGTTGGCGACGATGTTCATCTGCACGCCGCTGCCGGAGGAGGAGACCTTCAGCGTTCCCGCGCCGTTGCTGCCGAGCAGCGTGGAGCCATTGGCAAGGGCCTGCCCCTGGGGTGTACCGCTGGGGGCCTTGTCGCCCCTGGTCACGTTGATGGCGACATTGTTGTGGGCGGTGTTGAAGTCACCGGCGGCCCGCACCACCTGGGTCACGCCTTCGGTGGTGTTGAGCCCGCTGCCACCGGTGACTGTGCCTGTGCCATTGCTCTTGGGCTGGGAGGTACCGGTGCCTTTTTCGTTGATCAGTGACACGTAGAACTGCGGCTTGATGGTCGATTGCTGGATCTGCATCGCGGAGGTCGCGCCGATCACCTCGCCGTTGGCGTTCTGCCAGGTGCTGGTCATGACGATGCCGAAGCTGACGATCCGCCCCGGCATCACGTACCGACCTCGCAGGTTGGCCAGTTCCTGGTCCTTGAGCTCGATAGGTTTGAACGTCTCGGCTTGGGTCGGCAGGGCAGCCGCCAGGCAAGCGGCGACCAGCCAGGTTGAAGTCTTCATGGGAGCTCCCGGAGCGTCATGCCCATTCTGATTTAGAAGAAGTCGCTTTGGATAAAGCCAAAGTCCATCAACTCCGCGTCCTGCACAGGGGTGAAATTGCTGACGCGATTCTTGGCGCTCAGCGGCAGCGGCGGGTCGAGCAGGATGTTGTTCTTGTCATACCCCTGGCCGATGACGGCGAAGATGATGCCGTTCCAGCCCTTAAGGAAATCTTCGACCGTGAAGCGTTTGTGGCCCAGTACCGGGTCGCCGATGTAGACCCAGCCCCTGTCGACCTTCTGCATGACCACGAAGTGCTTGTAGCCCCGGATGTCCATCAACACGACCACCGGAATGCGGATGCTGTTCAGGGTGTCGGGGGCCACTCGGTAGCCGCGGGCGCGCATGCCGAGGCTTTCCACGTAGCGCTTCATGTCGAGCATCGAGAAGCCCTGCACCCGGACCAGGTCCTGGTCGGCGTGGGCGAGCATGCCCTCGATGATCTGTTGTTCATCGACGTCCAGCCAGTAGGCCTGACGCAGGATGGTCGCCAGCGCCGCGGCGCCGCAACTGAAGTCGGTTTTCTGTTGCACCAGGTCGGCGAACTTGCGTTCGCGAATGCTTTGGATGGGTTTGTAGATCACTGCGCCGCCTGGCAGGACCGACAGCGGCATCTGGGCAGCCTCACCCACGCTGGTCACGCACAGCAACAACGCCAAGGCGAAAATACGCATGTCCCACGCCCCCTTTGCATTTCTGGTTAGGAAGAGGCCCCCCGTAGGGGGCCTCCAGGTCGCAGTTACATCGAGGTGTTGGAGATGGCCAGCGAGTTGCTTTGCTGGTTGCCCACACCGGCTGCCACGTTGACGCCCAGGTTGCCGCTGCCGCCATTGACCGAACCACTGAGGGTTGCGGTGTTGGTCACAGGGTTGGCCCAGCCGGTCGGGGTCAGCACTTGGAACGACACGGTGTTGCTCAGCGCGTACTCGCTAGACTCGCTGTAGCTCTTCGAGATGGTGTCCGAAGATTGCGAGGCTTTTTCGCCGGCTTTCTCGTAGGCCGAAGCGTTCGCTTTTTCCCACGCCGATTCGCGCGACTTGTCGTACGAAGAGTCGCGAGCTTTCTCGTAGGAAGAGTCGCGGGTGCGGTCATACGAGGAGCTGAACGACTTGTCGAACGACGAATCGAACGACTTGTCGAACGCCGACTCATGCGACTGGTCGTGCGAGGTGTCGACGTTCACGTCGAGGTTGGCGTTAAGCGAACCGTCGAAGCTTTCGCTACGAGTCCGTACGAATGGACCGAACGTGCTGGTGCTGGTGGCGTCAGCACTGGCCGAAGCATCCAGCGACGCGTTCAACGAAGCACTCGACGAGGAGCTGGAGCTCGAGTTGTGCGAACCACTGGCATTCCAGCTGTTGGAGCCGTTGGCTGCCATGTTGTTGGAGCCGCTGGCACTGCTGCTGTGGGAGCCACTGGCAGTCATGCTGCTCGAGCCACTGGCGCTGCTGCTGTGGGAGCCGCTGGCACTGCTGCTGTTGGACCCAGACTCGCTGAAGCTCGAGCTGGAGCTCTTGTCGATGGAGGAATCGAACGTGCCGCTACTGGAGGACGAACCGCTCTTGGAGGTGGTGTAGGTCAGCGTATCCACCCGATAGGTGCGGTCTGCCTTGTTGATGACAGTCAGGCCTGGGCCGTTCTGGTTGGCGGTAGCGGTGGCGGTGGAGTTACCCATTGGCGCACTGTTGTTGGCAATGGCCATGGTGTTTTTTTGCTGATTCAGATCGCCACCAGCGATGTTGATACCCACGTTGCCGCTGCTGCCGTCTGCCGAGCCGCTCATGACTGCGGAGCTTTGAGTGGACCAGTTCTTGACGGTGTTGTTGTTGCTGCGCTGATCGACGCTGGCGGTTGCCACGGACTCGCCGAAGACGAAGCTGTTGTCGAGCGCTGAGTTGTCGGACGCGGTGTTGGCGATGGCCGCCGCGTTATCTTGTTGGTTGCCGTTACCGGCCGCCACGTTGATCCCGACGTTGCCGCTCGCGCCGCCGGCGGAGCTGCTCATTTCGGCTTCGTTGATGGTGCCTTCATTGAGGATGAAGTTGTTGGTACTTCGTTGAGTGTCCTCAGCATTGGCAGTGGCGCTGGTGTAGATAGGTTTTGGTGGAGGATTGTGGTGGCCATTGTGGCCATGTCCACGCCGATCGTTCTGATCCGCTTGTGCAGCAACAGCCATGACCGCAGCAATTGCGAAAACCAGAGGCTTGAGTGCCATCGAGGGTTTCATGGTGTTTCTCCATCTTTTTTAGGTTAAGTGTTGTTCCACCTGTTTGGGTCAGTTAGCGACCCGGACGCTCAGGGTGTTTGCCGTCTGGTTTCCCACCCCGGCGCTCTGATTCAACTGAATGACCCCACGGCTACCGGTGAAGGCCTGGTCACCGGTGGTGACCTGGCGATAGCCGGGAGAGGCATCGGTTGGATCGGAGCTGTTGATCAACGCAACGTTCTGCTGCAGCAGGACGCTGTCGTCGATGGCTTGTGGATGCGCACTGATGCTGATCCGCAGTGCGTTGGCTTGTTGGGTACTGGCGCCTGCGCTCTGGTTCACGCCCAGTGCGCCGCTGCCATGGCTGAAGGCGCTACCCTGGATGCTGGCTCGGGCCCCCATATTGGGATCGACCACCGACTGCAGGCCCTGACGGATCTGCGTGGTTGCGCTGGCCTCGTGGCCATAGGCGAAGGCCCGTGCGTTGGCCTGCTGCTGCAGGTCGCCCGCTGCCTGGTTGAGGCTGAAGTTGCCCTGGTACTGCGCGCCGGAATTGTCGATGGTGGCGTCGTTGATCACAGGAGGTTGGGCCAAGGCCGATGCACTGCAAAACGCGGTAAGGATTAACAGCGTCTGCCTCATCTCATTTGCCTCCGGTCAGAATCTGCAGCGGTGCCAGGCCGCGTTGGACGCTTGAGTTGACCATGTTGGAAATGCCGTTGCCTGAGCCGGTGCCGCGGCCAGCGGCCATGTTGGGGAGTTGGTTCTGGTTGCCGATGGCGCCGCCCAGGTTGGTGGTCTGGTGGGTCACCATCGAAGAAATGCCCGTACCACTGGTGATGCTGGCGAAGTCACCGTCACTGAGTTCGTTGGTCTGCCTGAGAATGTGCGCAGACGGGTTGGCATTGGCGGTGGTGGGATTGGGGTCTGGGGCCACAGGAGCACGGATGGCCATGCGGGGCTGGACATCGCGGGTGATCACGATGATGCCGTTGTCGGCTTGGGCGGGCAGGCTGAGGCATGAGCCGAATACGCAACCGACCAGCAGGTGGTGAATCAGGCCTTTATCGAATGTCCTCACGACGGCAATTCCTTCTCTTGAGCGCTGGCCTGGGTCAGCGTTGCCCTGATGAGAGCAGAAGGTGTGCCGTTTTTGGATTTACCCGTTAAATCAAGGCGTTGGAGAATCTAGCTACGGATGTTTGGATTTTGTTGTATCAGCCGTGAGACGGATATCCATTCGCGCGTGGCCTGATCCTGCATCGGTGTTGCTTGACGAGGCTTTTTTCACAAGTGTTTCATGCGCCTTACACCACCCCCAAAACTGGTGAAAAGCCCATGAATTCGGGGACTGGCGCCCTTAAGTGTGTGTCAGGTCCTTAACACTCGGTTGGGCAGGTGGGGGATTTGCCTTCTAGCAGGCGTTGCACCGCGTTCAGGGCTGCCGCGCTTCTTTGCGGCCATTCTCCGCCGATGATCTGCACCGTTTGGCGATGCCGTGCCAGCCACGCCAGACTGTCGTCGAAGAACCGTTGGCGGTCATTGAGGTCGGGCTGGCTGCGCTGGCCATCGTCCACCCAGCCGACGCCTTGGGGGCTGAGCAGCAGGTGCAGGTCATAGTGACGTGCAAGCAAGGCCTGTTCCAGCCAGGGCGGGCAGTCATCGAACAGGGCATGGCTCCACAGCATGTTGCTGAGCAGATGGGTGTCGAGGATCAAGAGCTCTGGCGTCAGCTGACGGGCCTGGTCCTCCCAGACCAGTTGACCCTGGGCGATGGTCGGGATGTCGGCGTAGCAGGTGTCACGCTGTTCCTGGTCGATGAAATGGCGTACGTATTCGCTGACGACCACGCCACCGAAATGTGCCTGGATCTCCCCACTGAGCCAGCTCTTGCCGCTGGACTCCGGGCCGCACAGCACCACGACTTTCATGCCGCCACCAGCGCCGGGTCGCGCCGCCATTGCAGCCAGCCACGTACGGCGATCAGGGTGAACAATGCGTAGAGTGCGGCGGTCAGGTACAGGCCTTTGTAGAGGAACAGGCCAACGAAGATCACGTCCAGAACCATCCACAGTGCCCAGCACTGCAGGCGCTTTTGCGCCATCCACCACTGCGCCACCAGGCTGAACCCCGTCAGTGCGGCGTCCAGCCAGGGCTGGGCGGCGTCAGTCCAGTGTGCCATCGCCGCGCCGAGAGCAAGACTTGCCAGCAGACCGACCCCAAGCCCTGTAAGCATCGGCCCTGTGGCCAGGCTGGACACCTGACGGGCGTACTCGACACGCTCCGGGCGTGTCCATTGCCACCAGCCGTACAACTGCAGTACGGCATAGACCAGTTGCAGGAGCATGTCGGAGTACAGCTTCACCTCATAGAAGATCCAGCTGTAGAGCAGCACCATCACCAAGCCGATCGGCCAGCACCACGGGTTCTGCTTGACCGTGAGCCACACGGCGATGACGCCGAGCACGGCGGCGAAGAGTTCGAGGCCGGACATCGGCGATCCTTGGGAGTGGGGAAGGTCGCGATTGTAGCCTGTGGGGCGGGGAAGCTGTAGTGGCTGATGGCGGCCTGTTCGCGGGCAACCCCGCTCCTAAGGTAGGAGCGGGTTCACCCGTGAACAAATCGATAAGCTGTCAGACCTTGAACTGGCGCAGCAACTGTTCCAAGTCTTCGCTCAGGCGCGCCAGGGAGGCACCCGCATCGCTGGACTGGCGGGCCGCCTCGGCGGTCTGCTGAGACAGTCCGGCGGTGTCGAGGACATTGCGATTGATCTCTTCGACCACATGGGCCTGCTGCAAGGTGGCACTGGCGATCGACGCGTTGAGCGCGGTGAGGTTGTTCAATGCCTGGCTGATAGCATCCAGGCTGGTGCCGGCCTCGCGGGCTTGATGGACGGTCTGGCGCGAGGCTTCGCTGCTGGTGTCGATGGCCTTGACGGCTGCTTCCGACTGGCTTTGCAGGTGCTCGATCATGGTCTGGATCTCGGCGGTCGACTGGGCGGTGCGCTGAGCCAGCAACCGCACTTCATCGGCGACCACGGCAAAACCTCGGCCCTGTTCACCCGCCCGGGCCGCCTCGATCGCGGCATTGAGGGCCAGCAGGTTGGTCTGTTCGGCGATAGAGCGGATCACTTCCAGTACGCCACCGATCCGGGTGCTGTGCCCGGCCAGTTCGCGGATCACCTGCACCGCCTGGTCGATGGTGCTCGACAGCCGGTCGATCTGCTCCAGGCTACTGTGGATGGCCTGCTGGCCATGATCGACCTGCACTTGGGCCGCGTGCATCTCGTTGGCTGCCTGTTCGGCGGTCTTGGCGACGTCTTGAACCGCATAGGTGACTTCGTTGACGGCAGTGGCCACCTGGTCCATCTGCAGCGATTGCTGAACGCTGCGCGCCTGGGCTTGGCCCGCGTTGTCGCCGACGTGGCTGGCGGACTGGGCCAGGGCATGGGCCGCGCCTTGCAGTTGGCCGACCACACCCTGCAGCTTGCCGTTGAAGCGGTTGAAGTGCTCGCCCAAATGCGTGAGCTCGTCTCTACCATGGGTATCCAGGCGCCGGGTCAAGTCGCTTTCGCCGCTGGCGATGTTGCCCATGGCCTGCACGGCATCCTGCAACGGGCGAGCGATGCTGCGGGCGATCAACAGCACCAGCAGGGCCATCAGCACGGCGATACCCAGGCCGAGCAGGGAGGCATCGCGCACTTGGCGGGCGAATTCGGCCTGAACGTCGTCGATATAGACACCCGAGCCGATAATCCAGCCCCAGGGTTTGAACAGCTGGATGTAGGAAGTCTTGGCCACCGGTTCGCTGGCGCCGGGTTTGGGCCAGCGGTAGTTGACCGAGCCTGCGTCCTGGCTGCGGGCGAGGGCGACCATTTCGTTGAAAACGGCAAAGCCGTCAGGGTCGCGGATGGCGGACAGGTCCTGGCCGTCGAGCTTGGGGTTGGTCGGATGCATGATCATCTTCGGCCCCAGGTCGTTGATCCAGAAATAGTCATCTTTGTCGTAGCGCAGGCCACGTACCACCTGCAACGCCTGTTGTTGGGCTGCCTCACGGCTGAGTGTGCCGGCGGCCTCCAAGCCTTGGTAGTAGGCCAGCACTCCGGCAGCGGTCTGTACCACGTGCTGGGTTTTCTGGGCCTTGGCCTGATACAGGTCGCCGTGGAGCTGGCGCAGCATCAACAGGCCCAGGATCACCAGCATGGCCACCGCCACCAGCAGGATCAGCGACAGGCGACGGCTGATCGACATCGACCTCAAGGTCTTCATGAAAGGTACTCCCGCATTGTTCTTGTTATCAGGCGCATCCAAGCATGCTTTACGCATCGCGACACACTCGACCAAGGGCTAAGTGCCGGAAGAGGCATTTCGTGTCGCATGCCGTGCGAGCGATTGACAAGCACCTCTGATAGGATTTCGGCCGCGCAAGATGAAACCTTTAGGCATCGGCGTATTTCCACTGGCAATGCGGCCGGCAGTCGCTGTAAAACGGCCGGGCCTTTCGCGGCAATCACTAAGCAAATCAAGTACAAGGGGCCAGCCAGGAGCTGCGCTCCATCGGGGGAATGATGGATTTTTGGAGTGCCTTGCAGGCAATCATCTTAGGCGTGGTCGAGGGTTTGACAGAATTCCTGCCGATCTCCAGCACGGGGCACCAGATTATCGTCGCCGATCTGATCGACTTCGGCGGCGAGCGCGCCATGGCGTTCAACATCATCATCCAGCTTGGCGCGATCCTGGCCGTGGTCTGGGAGTTTCGGCGCAAGATCTTCGATGTGGTCCTCGGCTTGCAGAGCCAACCCCACGCGCGTCGTTTCACTGCCAACCTGCTGATCGCCTTCTTCCCGGCGGTGGTGCTGGGCGTGCTGTTCGCCGATCTGATCCATGAATACCTGTTCAACCCGGTCACCGTGGCTGCAGCCCTGGTGGTTGGCGGGGTGATCATGCTCTGGGCGGAGCGACGCGACCACCGCATCGAGGTCGACCATGTCGATGACATGCGCTGGAGTCACGCGTTGAAGATCGGCCTTGTCCAGTGCCTGGCGATGATTCCGGGGACGTCGCGCTCAGGCTCGACCATCATCGGCGGCCTGCTGTTCGGCCTGTCGCGCAAAGCCGCGACCGAGTTCTCGTTTTTCCTGGCCATGCCGACCATGGTCGGCGCCGCAGTCTATTCGGGCTACAAGTACCGTGACCTGTTCCAGCCTGGCGATCTACCGGTGTTCGCCATCGGTTTCGTGGTCTCGTTCATCTTCGCCATGATCGCCGTAAGGGGTCTGCTGAAGTTCATCGCTAACCACAGCTATGCGGCATTTGCCTGGTATCGCATCGTTTTCGGCTTGCTGATCCTGGCGACCTGGCAATTTGGCTGGGTCAACTGGGCCACGGCGCACGGCTGAGATGGCCCGTTCGCACACTGTACCTCGGCGTGGCGGCAGCCGCGCCCAGGAGGGCGTACGCAACGTGCACCTGAAGTTGCTGGCCCTGGCCGGGCTGTGCCTGCTGCCGGCAGTGGGTGCCGCGCAAATGGCCTTCAGCGGTCAGTCCTGGGCGCCATTGGTGGTGTATCCGCTGGCGAGTCTGGTCAGCCTGTTGCTCTACTGGCAGGACAAACAGCAAGCCCGCACCCAGGCCTGGCGGACGCCCGAGAAGGTCCTGCACGCCAGCGAGCTGTGCGGTGGTTGGCCCGGCGCGCTGGTGGCGCAGCAGTTGTTTCGACACAAGACGCGCAAGGTGTCCTACCAGGCGACGTTTTGGGTCATCGTGATGTTGCACCAGGCGTTCTGGGCCGACCATTTGCTGCTGGGCGGCCGCTGGCTGGGTGGTGCGCTCGGCGTCCTGACCGGTCATTGATGTCGAGGCGGCAATGACTGCCCCGACGTGTCTTTTCATCCTTGCAACAGCCCAACCTGCAGCCGTTTGGGCAGCCGCTTCACTACCAACTGGTGTGAGCGTTGCAGCAGGTCGCACAATTCCGCGCGCCCCATGGGGTAGGGTGGGGCCATGCTGATCCAGCGCGCCCTTGCAAGATAAGGCGCCGGACGGATGCCGGGGCGGTCGCAATAGCCCAGGAACAGCTCATCGGCCACTTTGAAAGACAACCCCGCGCCCGCGAGGTCGAGTACCGCGAACATCTTGTTGCCCGCGACCGAAAACACCCGTACGCCGCCCCATTTATAGTCCTCCCGGGCACCGGGCAGGTTCAGGCAGAACGCTGCCACCTGTTCTGGCGTCATCCGCCGCTCAGACATACCGCTCTCCACAGGCTTCGAACGAAGCCGCCAGATGATCGATCCATACTCGCACCGCCGGGAGCAGGCCCCGGCGATGAGGGTAGACCGCCTGCAGCCAACCGCCAGGCAGCGACCAATCCGGCAACAGGCGTACCAGTTCGCCGCGTTCGAGTTCCTCTTCGCAGAACATGCTCGGCAGGGCGGTAAACCCCAGGCCTGCACGCACGGCCGCCTTGCGCACCAAGAAATCGTCCACCGCCAGGCGCGGTTCCAGGGCGAGCTCCTGTTGCTGTCCGCCAGGGCCGATCAGGCGCAGATGCACCAACCGATCTGCCTCCGCCGCACCAAGCACAGGCAAACCGGCCAGTTCCGACGGCTCGCGCAAGTGGTCGGCAAAGCCCGGCGCGGCCACCAGGTGAGTTTGCGCCGGGCGCAGGCGGCGAGTGACCAAGGCCGGGTCCTCATCACCTAGGTCACGCACGCGCAGGGCCACGTCGACCCCTTCGGAAATCAGATCGACCCGCCGATTGAGCAGGACCAAATCCAATTGCACCAACGGATACTGCTCAAGAAACCGGCTGACCACATCCGGCAGGAACGCATGGGCCAGCGCCACCGGGCACGACACCCGCAGACGCCCGCGCGGTTCGCTGCTCATGCTCGCCACCGCTTCGTCCGCGGCCTCAGCCTCCAGCAGCATGGCCTGGCAATGCTGCAGGTAGCGCTCGCCCACGGCGGTGAGCTTCAGTTGTCGGGTGGTGCGCTGCAGAAGGCGCGTGCCCAAGCGTTCTTCCAGCTCGGCGATGCGCCGCGACAGACGCGACTTGGGAATGCCCAACTGGCGGCCCGCCGCGGCGAAACCGCCTGCTTCGACCACGCGGGCGAAATAGAAGAGGTCATTGAGGTCTTGCATGGTTAACGTCTCATTGTTCCATCTGTAGGACAAACTAACGCATTTTTGCCCGCTTATCAGTCATTCGATGGTTCTATAGGATTCTCTCCATCGCGATCGCCCCTTGATGCGGTCTTCACTCACAGGAGAGTCCCATGAAACTGTTGCATATCGATTCGAGCATCCTGGGCGACAATTCCGCCTCCCGCCAACTGAGCCGTGAAGTCGTCCAAGCCTGGAAAGCTGCAGATCCGAGCATCGAGGTGGTGTACCGCGACCTGGCCGCCGATGCGATCAGCCACTTCTCCGCCGCGACCCTGGTTGCTGCCGGCACCCCGGATGAAATGCGCGACGCCGCTCAAGCCCACGAAGCCAAGCTCAGCGCCGAGACCCTGGAAGAGTTCCTGGCTGCCGATGCAGTGGTGATCGGCGCGCCGATGTACAACTTCTCCGTGCCGACTCAGCTCAAGGCCTGGATCGACCGCGTCGCCGTCGCCGGCAAGACTTTCCGCTACACCGAAGCCGGCCCTGAAGGTCTGTGCGGCGACAAGAAAGTGATTCTGGTGTCCACCGCCGGTGGTCTGCACCACGGCCAGCCGACTGGCGTCGGGCATGAGGACTTCCTCAAGGTGTTCCTTGGCTTCATCGGGATCACCGACCTCGAGATCGTCCGCGCCCACGGCCTGGCCTACGGCCCGGAACACCGCAGCAAGGCCATCGACGCCGCTCAGGCCCAGATCGCCAACGAGCTGTTCGCAGCTGCCTGATCGGTGCCTGAAAAAAACCGGCTGACGCCCTGGGCGCCAGCCGGTTTTTTTTCATTCAGGTTTCATCTGCCTGCCGTTTGGCTGGCTTTATGCTGGCGCTGTCCTTCGGCCTTGTGCGGAGCTCCCCGCCCATGAAGCGAACCTATGCCCTGTTGGCCTTGGTGTTGCTCGGCAGCTTGATGGCCCGCGCCGAGGCAGCACCTTGGGTCAGTGGCCTGCACCGGATGCAACTGGCCGATCCGCTGGATGCTCGACCCATGCAGGCGCTGGCGTTCTACCCGGCCAATGGCCCGACACGCGCCTTGCGCCTGGAAGGCTACCCACTGACCGTGGCAGAGGAGGCTCCAGTCGCCATGGGGCAGTTCCCTTTGCTGGTGTTGTCCCACGGCAATACCGGCAGCCCCCTGGCACTGCACGACCTGGCCACCGCCCTGGCGCGCCGGGGTTTTATCGTCGTGGCCGTGATCCATCCCGGCGACAACAACCGTGACCACAGCCGCCTGGGTACCCTGAGCAACCTCTACGGACGCCCCTTGCAACTGAGCGCGGCGATCAGCGCAGCCCGTGGCGACGCCCTGCTTGGCCCTTACCTGAACGAGGGCAAGGTTGGGGTGATCGGTTACTCGGCAGGAGGGGAAACCGCGTTGATCCTTTCTGGAGCACAACCGGACCTGGACCGTCTGCACCGGTATTGCCTGGAGCGCCCCAGCGATGCCGATGCCTGCAAGACCCATGGGGTTCTGATCGCCGACCGCGCCGAGCTCACGCCACAGGCCGACGCCCGTGTGGGGGCCGTGATGTTGATGGCGCCCCTGAGCCTGATGTTCGGCCGTCATGCCTTGGCCGGAGTGAGGGTCCCCGCATTGATCTACAGCGGCGACCGCGACCAGTTGCTGGCCTTGGACCGCAACGCCGAAGCCTTGGCGCGCAAACTGCCGGTAACGCCTGACTATCGCCTGCTGGCCGGTGCCGGCCATTTCGTGTTCATGGCGCCCTGCGACGAGGAGCAACATGCCCGTATGCCTGCGCTGTGCAAGGACGCTGATGGCGTCGACCGTCGCCATATTCACCATTCGTTGCAGCGTGAGGCCGCGCTGTTTTTCAGCCAAGCCCTAGGAGCGCCGCAGCCGGCCGAGCGCTCAGCCGCGATGGGCGCGACGGGCGAGCAGTAGCACAAGACCCACCCCTGACAGTGCCAGCAAGGCGGCCACGCAGAAGATCGACGCATAGCCCTGGTGCGCAGCCACCGTACCCATCACTGGCCCAGCGATGGCCAAGGCCAAGTCGAAGAACACCGCATAGGCACCCAGGCCCGCGCCACGACTGCTGCTCGGTACCTGCTGGATCGCCTCAACCCCGAGCGCCGGGTACACCAGAGACAACCCGAACCCCGTCAGGCCCGCGCCGACCAGGGCCCAGGCAGGCGAGGGCGCCAGCCAGAGCAGGGTCAGCCCCAGCACTTCGGTGGCCATGCATGCGATCGCCACGTTGTAGCCGCCAAAGCGGTTGACCGCATTGACGAACAACAGCCGGGACACGATGAAGCACAGACCGAAGGCGCTCAGGCACCAGGCCGCGCCGATCCAGCCGCGCTCCAGGTAAAAGAGGGTGATGAAGGTGGTGAGGGTGCCGTAGCCGATCGAGGCCAGGGTCAGCCCCAGGCCAAAAGGCGCTACCCGCCCGAAGGCGGACCAGAACGGCAGACGTTCACCCCGCACCTCCACGGCATCCGGGCGTGTGCGCAACGCCATTAGGGCAAGCAGTGCCAGCACCAGCAATGCAGGGCCTAGTACGCTGAAATCGATCCCGTCCACCAGCAGCACGCCGGCCGGCGCGCCAATGGCGATGGCGCCGTAGGAGGCGATGCCGTTCCAGGAAATCACCTTTGCGGTGTGCTCGCTACCGACTTGACCGATACCCCAGCTCAAGGTGGCGACCCCGATTAACCCTTGGGCGATGCCCAGCAGCACTCGGCCGGCGAGTAGCAGGAGCAGGCTCAGCCAAGGCAGGGCAAGGGTCCAGGCCGAAAACAAGGTCAGCACGCCGCAGCCGGCGATGCCGTAAAGCCCATAGCGAATCGCTCGCTTGCCACCCAGTCCATCGGCCACCCGTCCGGCGAATGGCCGGCTCAGGAGCGTGGACAGGTACTGAAGGCCAATGGTCAGGCCGGCGATCACTGCGCCAAAGCCTAACTGATCATGGACATAGCTGGGCAGCACCGCGATCGGCAGACCGATGCACAGAAAGGCGATGAAGGTATAGAAGACGATCGAGAGGATCTGCAGGGTGACGCTGGAGGCAGGTTGTTGCGCGGTCATGGGCACGTTCGCGGGCAGGCGGTGGGGCGTCGCCCATCATGGCGTCTGCGCGGGATAAAAGAAAGCAGGCTAACGAGTTGTTCGTTAGCCGCAGGTACCGTGCCGTCCTTTAGAACGGCGCGGTACCTGAAGGAGCTGCTTTAGCCGCGAATCGGATCAAGCGCTCAGGCCGAGGCTGTCAGACCACAACACCCTGGCTACGCAGGTAGTCGTCGTAAGTGCCGCTGAAGTCCACCACGCCATCCGGGGTCAGCTCGATGATGCGTGTGGCCAGCGACGACACGAACTCGCGGTCATGGCTGACGAACACCAGCGTTCCCGGGTAGTTCTCCAGCGCCAGGTTCAGCGCCTCGATCGACTCCATGTCCAAGTGGTTGGTCGGTTCGTCCATCACCAGCACGTTGGGCTTTTGCAGGATCAACTTGCCGAACAGCATGCGGCCTTGCTCACCACCGGAGATCACCTTCACCGACTTGAGGATCTCGTCGTTGGAGAACAGCATGCGGCCCAGGGTACCGCGGATCAGCTGCTCGCCTTGAGTCCACTGGCCCATCCAGTCGAACAGGCTCAGGTCGTCCTCGAAGTCGTGGGCGTGGTCCTGGGCGTAATAGCCCACCTCGGCGCTGTCGGTCCATTTCACGGAGCCGGTATCCGGTGCCATCTCGCCGACCAAGGTACGCAGCAGGGTGGTCTTGCCGATACCGTTGGGGCCGATGATCGCTACGCGCTCGCCAGCCTCGACCACGAAACTGAAGTCCTTGAACAGGGTCTTGCCCTCGAAGCCCTTGGATACCTTCTCCACGGTCACCGCCTGGCGGTGCAGCTTCTTGGTCTGTTCGAAGCGGATGAACGGGCTGACCCGGCTCGACGGCTTGACCTCGGCCAGCTGGATCTTGTCGATCTGCTTGGCACGGGAGGTCGCTTGCTTGGCCTTGGAGGCGTTGGCCGAGAAGCGGCTGACGAAGGTCTGCAGTTCGGCGATCTGCGCTTTCTTCTTGGCGTTGTCGGCCAGCAACTGCTCGCGCGCCTGGGTGGCGGCGGTCATGTACTCGTCGTAGTTGCCTGGGAACAGGCGCAGCTCACCGTAGTCCAGGTCAGCCATGTGGGTGCAGACGCTGTTGAGGAAGTGGCGGTCGTGGGAAATGATGACCATGGTGCTGTTACGCGCGGTCAGAATGTTTTCCAGCCAGCGGATGGTGTTGATGTCCAGGTGGTTGGTCGGTTCGTCCAGCAACAGCACGTCCGGATCCGAGAACAGCGCCTGGGCCAACAGCACGCGCAGCTTCCAGCCGGGTGCCACTTCACTCATCGGCCCGAAGTGCTGCTCCAACGGAATGCCCAGGCCCAGCAGCAGTTCGCCGGCGCGCGACTCGGCGGTGTAGCCGTCCATCTCGGCGAATTCGGTTTCCAGTTCAGCGACGGCCATGCCGTCTTCTTCGGTCATTTCTGGCAGGGAATAGATGCGGTCACGCTCGGCCTTGACCTTCCAGAGCTGCTCATGGCCCATGATCACGGTGTCGATCACGCTGAAGGCCTCGTAGGCGAACTGGTCCTGGCGCAGTTTACCCAGGCGGGTGTTCTGCTCGAGCATCACCTGGCCAGCGGACGGCTCCAGGTCACCGCCAAGGATCTTCATGAAGGTCGATTTGCCGCAGCCGTTGGCGCCGATCAGGCCGTAGCGGTTGCCGTTGTTGAATTTGACCGAGACGTTTTCGAAGAGCGGCTTGGCGCCGAATTGCATGGTGATATTAGCGGTGGAGATCAAGGAGCTTACCTATCAATAACTTACGTGGCTTCTTCGCAGCTGCGGACGCGTTTCGGACCAATCGAGAGCTTTTCGAGCTCCTGCCAGGCGTTGGCCGAATTAATCCAGCGTGCATGTCGATGAGCGCATCTGCACGCTTTGCCCGAGCTGTTGGGCGATGAATGTGGGGTTCAGACCAGACATTGCGCCTATTGTCGCATAGGTGTGACGGCAGTTATACGGGGCCGTCCCCTTTACTGCGTCTGAACGACAGCCTGTCTACCAAACATCCGCCTCCACGCGGTCCTCGCCGCCGCTGCTCTCCCCGTGATCGCGCGATGTGGCCAAGCCGCGGATGAACAGCCCATGAATCCACGCCAGTCAGGCGCACATACTCCGCTCAGCAAGCACTTCATGACACGCTTGGCGGGCGGGTGAGTGACGATCATTGGCAATTGCTTTAATTGATGCAGATATTAGACGCCGAGGTCCGCGCCATAGATCGCAATACATTTTCAGGTTTTATTCATGGTTTCGCTAAACTGCTTAACTGTTTCCACGACTTGACGTGCACCGCTTTGGATTCTCTCAATTATTTCTCCCGCTTCACCGACCAAACCTACGCCGACATCAACCTTGTGCTGACTGGTTTGCATACCTTTCACGGCTTCTTGCGATAACTCATGATTGCGCTTTACTACGTCCCTGATTTCTACGGTGGCCTGGGCGGTGCGCACTGCTAGATGACGAACCTCGTCCGCTACGACAGCAAACCCTCTACCTTGCTCTCCGGCTCTCGCTGCTTCGATGGCTGCATTTAATGCCAGAAGATTTGTTTGATCAGCGATTTCACGTATGGTCTGGATAATGCCAGTAATCATGTCGGACTGCTTGCTCACCGCTGCTATATTGTCTGCTGCTTTCGTGATTTCATCAGCGATACCGCGTACCACGGCAACGGTTTCATTGATGACCAATGCACCATGCTGCGCACTGTGGTCGGTTTTTAAAGATATTTCGTAGGCAAGTTTGGCTGCGTCGGATTCGATGGTTTGTTGTTCAACCTGTGCGGTAATGTCGCGAGCAAATTTCACGATCTTGTAAAGTTTGTTGCTGGCATCAAATACAGGGTTGTAAGTGGCGCTCAGCCATACCGTATTGCCGGATCGGTTGACGCGTTGGAAGCGACCCGAGAAAAACTCGCCTTTGTTCAGGTTTCTCCAGAATTCTTTGTACTCGGGCGACGCGACCTCTTGCTGAGGGCAAAACAGTCGATGATGCTGGCCTAGAACCTCATGCAGGCTATAGCCTAGTGTGCGTAGAAAGTTCTCATTGGCGTCCAATACATATCCTTCCGGGGTGAACGAAACCATTGCCATCGATCGGCTTATGGCTTCGATTGTGCTTCGCTGTTCCTGTTCGTTTTTCACTTGATCTGTGACGAGGGTGGCACATTTTAAAATGCTTATAATGCGTCCGTTGCTGTCTCTGATTGGGTTGTAGCTTGCCTCCAGCCATACCGCTTCCCCTAGCTTGTTTTTTCTGACGACGCGGTCGCGGATCGACGCTCCTTCGGCAAGCCTTCTCCAGAAGTCTCTGTATTCAGAGCTTGTGGTGTGACGTTCTAGACAGAATATACTGTGATGTTTTCCGATGACCTCTTCGAGGTGATAGCCCAGCGCGTCTAAAAAATTTTGATTGGCGGTGGTTACGAGTCCCGCTGGCGTAAATTCAATGATTGCAGTGGATCGGTTCACTGCTGACATTCTCGCGTCTTGTGCGTAGAGCGTTGACAAGGCTTCTTCGAGTTCGCGTTTTAAACGTTTGTTGAACATGGCGCACCGTTATGTGGATGGCTAAATCAGGCCGTTGGGTGGTCGAACGTAAAGCGGTGTTCTCAAATGCGCTCAATCGTAGAGTTGCGCTTATGGCGTTTCTTTTCATTACGAATAAGGAGTGGCAGTTCAATTAGCCTGATGTCAGTTCGAGTGCTGCATTGAAGCCTATAGTGCCGTCCATATTCGACCTAAGGCCATGCTATCGGAGGGAGCGTTTCGAGCTCCGGCTTCGCAAACAGGTAGCCTTGAAATAGGTGTATTCCGGCTTCCTGTAGAGTTTGCAGTTCTTCAATGTGCTCGATCCCTTCGGCTATCACCTGTATGTTTAGGTCCTTGCACAGCGTTACTATGCTCCTGGTTATCGCTTGCTTGGCTCGGTTTCTGTGAATGTTTCTAATCAATTCCATGTCGATTTTGATGATGTCTGGTTGGAAGTCGGCGAGTAGGTTCAAGCCCGAATATCCAGCGCCGAAATCATCAATTGCAGTTTTGAAGCCTTGTTTTTTGTAAGATTCCATGATTTTTTTAATGTGGGCTTTATCGGTTATGTTTTCGTTCTCTGTGACTTCAAATATTATTTTTTCGATGGGAAAGTTGTACTTTTCCGCGGCTATCAGTGTTGTGCGTATGCAGGCCTCTGCCTGATAAACTGCATTGGGCAGAAAATTTATGCTCAAGTGTTCGGATATGCGTGTTTTGGCCGCGAGCTCGACAGCTTTAACCCGACACGCCTGATCAAATTTGTATCTGTTTGAGTCATTTATCTGCTGCATGACGGCGTTTGCACCCGCCCCATTCTCGCCCCGCACCAATGATTCATAAGCAAAAACGCTGTTGGTACTCGTATCGACAATGGGTTGGAACGCCATCGTGAAGTCGAAACCGATGGGTGATTTATCCCGGCAGCTGCGGCAACCATGGGGCCTTTGAGGTTCGATAGATATGAGTTGTATAGACATCTTTGGAGCCTCACAGGTAGGGGAACGGGGTGGTAGGGCTCCATGCCGGCATCTTGGAGAGCTCAAAAGCGCTTCTCAGTGTCGGCAGTATTGCGCCAATACCTATACAAAAGGAAGTCAAGTGTATAGATATTTTCACATTTTATGGTGGTGAATGTGACAAATCAGGCAGTGAAAATGCCGGTCATGGCTTTTTTTGTTGTACTTCAGTCGGTTGTTGTACAAATCGGCCCGACTGATGCCTGGTGACCTAAGGCGCTTCGCATAACCGCTGGCGAGTTCGCAGCAAAGCGCCATCGTTCATCAGACAAGGCGATTCCTCTCTCAAGCATCAATGCCTTGGTCTTGCCAGCCACGTGGGTTTTCTTCCACCAGCTTGGTCGAGTTCTCGCGTTATGGGCGGTAATGGGGCGTCCGATCCATTGCCATGAGCATCCTCCTTCAATCCACTGGGCGGCATGTGGACATGCAGTTGGTGGCGCCGCTGCTGCGCCAGTTTGTTCAGAGGTCTCATGATGGGCCTCCCTCTATAGGCGTTTTATTGGTGAGCCAGAGGGCTTGATCACCAGTAAACGCCTAATTGCATGACGTTTGCCCCGAGGCTGACCAGTGGACGTGGCCCTGATGGGCGGAGCCGGTCACGCCGTCGACCGTTGCGCTTTCCTGGCGATCTCTGATTTCGAAACCGTGCTGCTTGGCAACAGCATTCTTCAATCACCTCAGCGCGACCATGCACCGCTTTTGCTGAGCTCATGCGGCAGGGCGCTCTGACAACCTGCCCGCCCATCCAGCATGGATGGAAAGCCAGTAGCGACCTCCGCCGGGCCGTAGTACGGTCCGCCTTCAACAAACCACCCGGTTCGTTGCGTTCACGCCCATGGACCGGGGCGCTCATGACCTGGAGGGTCGAATGGAAGTCGCTCGAAAGATCAATCAAACAGAATTGGATGCTGCCCTGGTAGCGTTTGCCCGATACAAGATTGGAGAAATAAAGATCTTCGATCTAGAGCAGGCTATGAGCTTCGAAGCGGGGCAAGCGCTTTCCAAGAGCGGGCTGGTCCGGTTCTCCATTACCAAGATGGTGTCCGGTCGTTATCGCATCAGCGATGAAGGGGAGCATGCGATTACAGAGGCTGGCCGGGAGCGGCTGCAGGCGATCCGAGGGTAACGCGGTCGTCGGGCGGTCGCCGGGCAACCCAATACGGTGTACCGCCAGATGCGACACGTTGGCCCCGCGACAATATTAGGTGCCTACACAGTCATCTGTGAGACCGAACGTGGTTGAAGCCACTCGTCTAACGCGGGGCACTCTATGCGCACCGATCATTCTCAGTTTTAGGCACAGGCTTCCTGTGCCACCAACGGGAGAATGATCATGGCAATCGAAAGCAACGATCCAGACGTGACACGTCCACCTGTTCCCAACAGCGTTCCCGACTCGGGAGAAGGCCATGGATCGGGTTTGGAGAAGGCCAAATCTGAGCCCAAGCAAGGGGTGGGCGAAGCATGGTCGGATAACCGGCCTGAAGATTGGAATCCTCCCCCTGGCGACCCTGGGGCTGGCCAAGGTGTTGGGGCTTCGCAGGATGACGACACGGCGAAAGTCGACGAAAAGCAGGGCGGCCCCGCGCCGCGTAGCAGCGATTCAGTACCGCTGGCGGCGGATGACGATGCTCCGGTAGAGCAGGAGATGAAGGATGTGGACGCTAACAATGCGGTGTCCAGTGAGCATCCGAAGCCAGCCTAAGCGGTTCCTGATTTTTCGAGCGAGTGTCCGGCGGACCTGGAATGCGAATTGCTCCTTCTCGAACACATCTTGCCGTGGGGGCTGCGCGATGCTTCGGGAGGAGATCTATTTCACTGTCGTGGTGGTCTCGATCGTACTGGCCATCGACCTGATGGCTCTGTACGTCTATTTCAAGCGCAGACCGTAGGGGCTGTTCGTTCAATGAACCTGGGTATCCCATTACCCAGGTCCGGGGAAAGATCCAAACCATCGGCCGTCAAAAGGTGGAGCGGTCATCACACAGGCCTGGCAGCAACTTACCGCGTCACTCTACCTTTGGTGAAAATCGCCCGACGTTCGAGTCGATCAATCACCTGATGCTTGGCAACTTCATAGGTCTGGTCAAATGCCTTGCGGTCCACGTGTGGAAAGTACTTCGCAAGGCAGTGCGCTACGAGGTCGTCAAAAGCCGATTCTGTGATGTAGCGGTAGATATGGCGCAGATACAGGAAGCCAAACTGAAAGCCCAGGGTTTCACTGAAGTATGCAGTCGGTGTGAAGAAGCCGTTTTCCAGATCGATCGCCTGGGCAGGTCCAGAGCCGTGCAAGGGCAGCATGACGTTAGCCGCCCATAGGTCCATGTGGGAGATGCCGTGGTTGTGTAGTTCATGCAACAGCTCGGCGGTGGCCTCGATGACGGTGCGAACGGCTTGTGGGTTGGCTCGGATGAGCGCCATGCCATCGATATGGTCGGCCAGGGATCGGCTGATGATGAAAAAGTCCTTCATCAGGCCGAGCTTGCAACGACTGTAGCCGTAGCCAACCAGAGGCGGAACCCGGGCGCCGCGACGGGTTGCCTCGCGGGTGTTGATCAGCTCTTCCATGGGCCAGTCGTACATGCCATTGCGCTTGGCCGTGAAACGTTGCATGCGCCACTTTTTCTTGAACGAATCAAGCGGCTCGCGCTTGAAGAACAACGCGCTATCGGTGCACTCGAGCGGGGCGCTCATCCGTTTGGCGCCAGAGGGTTGCTCAATCAGGCGTATCAGCGCTTGTCGAGTGGGTGACGGGACGGGTGAGCGAAAATACAGCGTCGTGCGCTGATGTTTCACGCTGTGGCAGAACTCGTTGAAACAAAACTGAGCATTGCGTAACACGCTTCTTCCTTGATGGTGTCAATAGGCTATCAATTTTCGATTTTCACATTTCTTTCACATTTTTCCTATCCCTGGAACACTTTGGTTTTACCTGTCTAGCCACAACCCAGCCAGGCCATGGATAATCCGGCCGTTCAACGACAAGGTATTGTATCCGTGGAAACGAAAAGCTTGATGGCCGAAGTGTTCTTCAGCCTGCCCACGCATATCTGGGTTCTGCCAGTGGCGGCTGTTATCGCCTATTTCGGATTGAAAATGGCCGAGGCTTCCAGCAAGCGAACGAATGCGCTTCGGCTCGCCACCTATGCAGCCCTGGTGCTGCTGGCAGTGGTCCCCAACGGCATTCATGCCGTCGCTGCTCCTCCTTTGCAAACCACTGGCGGAGCATTGCTACCTAACTATGCAGGGCTGTTCTATCTCGATGCCTTTTTCGTGTTCGCCGGCTGGGCCATCAGTGGCGTGATTCGCACCCGGACGTGAGCCGTGACAAGTGCGATACTGGCTTTTTGACGGGAGGCTCACAACACGGCGCGAACCTTTTCGAGCCGTTGGAGGTCCAGACCCAGGAAGCCGTCAAATCCATTACATAAGGCTTCGTATTGCCCTGTCGTGCACCGCTGGAAGACAAAGCCATGCCTGAAAGAGAAAAGCGCTACCGTGCCTACCACCTTTTGAGAGAACTCGATTCCTTGACCTCCTCGACCATGAACCAGATCGCCTACGGTCGTGTGGGCGGCGCCGAGTGGAAAGGGATGTGCCAGGCGCACCGCAAAGCCTTCGAGGATTGGATGACGTTCGCCGAATCGTTGCTCGAACCGGGCAGCGACAAAACCCCGGACTCTTCCTGACCTTCACGGCAGGTGCAGCACCGGTTGTCCGATTCTCCCCCTTGACCAGTCGTACGTGGTTGCGTGCTGGCAACCATCCGCTATGGTGCCACTACCAACACACATAAGACTAAAGTCGTAGGAGGCGGCATGAGAATTCGCGGTGACGTGTTCTGGTCCTGGGCAGACCCCACTCTTCATCATCGAACGCATGACGAAACGCTCGACAGCGGCTCGTGTATTGACGTGCAGGTTCGATTGTCACGAACCGGTGCGACGCAGATGTTCATCGGCCTTTACGCACCGTCCGGCATGGCCTTGCATGAGGAGGCGTTCGACTCGCGTCCAGGCGAATCGATGACCCGGGCGCTGGCCTGGGGTGTCGGACGCGCCAGGAGGGTGGCAAGCGACCCGGCATTGCAGTCCGGTGGGCGCGCCAGCAAGCCCGCAGTCGTAGCAGTCTGCGGGGGGCGTTGAGTGGTCCACGCGCATGGGGAGCGTCACCGTCTTTGGGCAGACGGTGACGTCCCGTCACGCAGGTCAGTACAACAGCACATTCACCATGGCGATCACGGTGACCAGAAACAGCACGCCCGCCGCTATTTGTAGCAGCGTCCCGACCACGCGACCGATCCAGGCCCTGAGGGTGCCTTCAATGGCCGGAGCAGGCGGCACGTGCGCTTCACCGCTTGGCAGGGTACTCAGACGCTCGGTGCGTCCGGTAAGCCTGCTGCCGATCTTGCTCATCAGCAACGCCAGGATGAACGCGACCACGCAACCGATCAGGCCATGGCTTTGGATGGTCTGGTAGAGGCTTAGCAGCAGAAACCAGCATTGACGCAGAAACTCAGCCATGGCGGCCACGTTTGTCGGCATACGGTGGGTTTCGGTTTGCCTTGGGTCAGGGCGCCTTTCTGCCGATGACCCTGCAACAACAAACGCGATGGTTAACCTAGAATAGCTATTACTTTGGTATGTGCCAGTTTTCAGACAGTGGCCAATCGGGGACTGTAATTGACTGATGTCGTTACAGATATCCAATTAACCAGTCCAGCGGTAATTCCCAGGGCAAGAAAGCGGATGCACCAAGCAACCTCGAAGGGTAGAGTGCCTTGCACCAGTTTTTTCAAGCGAGCAGCTCCGATGTCCTGCGCCTTTACCTTCATTCAGTCTCCCGTTGGGACCCTCACGCTGGTTGCCCGAGGCGATTGCCTGGCTGCGGTGTTGTGGGAGCAGGAGCGGGAAAACCGTGTGCGTCTGGGCGCACTGCACCGGGACGATGGACATCCGACGCTACGGGAGACAGCTCGGCAGTTAGGCGAGTACTTTGCCGGCAGCCGCCAGGGTTTCGAGCTGCCGCTTGATTTTGTCGGCACGGACTTCCAGCGCCAGGTCTGGGCCGCGCTGCTGACCATCCCCTTCGGGCAGACCCGCAGCTACAGCGATATTGCCCGGCAGATCGGCAACCCAAGCGCCGTGCGGGCAGTGGGAGCGGCCAACGGACGCAACCCGATTTCGATCATCGCTCCGTGCCACCGGGTGATCGGCGCATCTGGCGGTCTGACCGGCTTCGCCGGTGGGCTGCAGGCCAAACAGTACCTGTTGGCCCTTGAAGGACGAGAGAGCCTCGCGTTGGATCTTTGAGCCCGTTCAACTCATCCAGAGCACGATCAGGCAACCAATCACCGCCGCCGCCGTCCCGACCACCAGGCTGTACTGCCGATGAGCACGCCGCGCGTAGGGTTGTGTTTCTCGCAGGAACTCGCCAGGTGTAGGAGCGTCCGGTCGGTGGCGTAGTCCTTCGGCCATCTCGGCCACTCGGCCATGAATCAACAGACCGACCAGGTAATGAGTGCAGGCATAGCAGGCCAGCGCCGTGGCTAAGTACTTCATGGCGCCAGCGCGCCCAAGGTTATGGCTTGGGCAGTCATCGACGTGGTGTCCAGCAGCACCAGCCCCTGGGCGTGCTCATCCAATGCTGCCAAGAGATTCCCTTGGGGGTCCCAGGCGGCGGAATGGCCGGCGCCGACGAAGGTATCGGCCGGCCCTACACAGTTGGCGAGCAACACCGGCATGCCCAGACGCCGGGCAACGTCCGGGTAATGCCGAAAGCCTTCGTCTATGCCCTTGGTTGTCTTGGCCACGCTGACCATATAGATGTCTGCCCCTGCCGAACGAGCCTGCTCGGCATGCTCGATGAACATCGATTCGTAGCAGATGGCCGGTGCGATGCGCTGGTTGCCCACCGTGAACACCAACGGATGCTCGCCAGCGATGAAGAATGGCAGCTCATCATCGTGCAGGCGCTGTTTGGCATAGAAGTGGGGCGGGGCGCCAGGGCGCAGGATCGGCATACCAATGCAAATCCCGGTGGGGGCCAGCAACGGTAGACCGACGGCCACCGCGATGCCATGGCGGTCACAGAGCGCTTGCAGCGGATCGAGCAGGGAGGTGTCCGATGGTTGCGCCAATTGTTGGGCCAGGGTGGGTTCATAGCCGCTCAAGGACAGCTCGGGGAATACCACCAGCTCCGCCCCGCGTGCGACTGCCTGTTCGACGCAGTAGCGGTGACGCTCCAGATTGCCCGGCAGGTTGCCCTTGCCGGAGGCCAGTTGCACAGCACACAGTTTCATGGCGATTCCATCCATGGAGAAAGCGGGAAGGCTGAGAATACTATCGGCCAGCCCGCCCAGGCCACCCCGCGCTGAAGTGATTCAGGAGGCCGGGTGCGGGGCGAAGCGCTGACGGAACCAGTCGGTGAGCATGGCTTTTTCCGCATACAGGCGATCGCTGCTGCTGGCCTGGCGGCCGGGGCGGCTGAGGTACATCTTGTCGCTGACGCGCTCCTGGGCGTGTTTTTCCGGTTGCCCGGGCTGGACGAGGGTGTAGCTCAGGTCGATGCTGGGCCAGGTGATCTCGCGCATGAAGCGCACATCGTAGGCCCGGCTGTGCCACGGCTCGAAGCGCCCGGCCAGGTCGATGTCGCGCACATCGATGCGCAGTTGCTGCCCAGGTTGCAGATAGCGCTGGCCGAGCCTGAGCAGATGCTCGGTGAGGGTCTTGATGACGTACGCATCAGCGCCCCGTTCGTAGCCATGGCTATCGAGGCTGGCATCGCGGAACTGCTCGGGATGATCGAAATGCACGTCCACCTGCGCGGTTGGTGTGCCTTGTGCCATGCTGTTGGAGGCCAGCAGCATCAAGACATAGGAGAGGGTGGTACGCATGATGCACCTCTACGGGCACGGACGGATCGCCTCTCTATTTTACGCCTGCCGCTGGGACAGCAGCAGAGGGTGGAAGCAATGAGCCGTTTTCGGCGGGTGAGTGCCAATAACCGTGGCCGCGATCTGGCCGTGGGCGACATCCATGGTCATTTCGAGCGGTTGCAGCGATGCCTGGACGAGGTGGGATTCGATCCTGAGGTGGATCGGCTGTTCAGCGTGGGCGATCTGGTGGACCGGGGGCCGGCCAGCGAGCAGGCGCTGGACTGGTTGGCGCAACCCTGGTTCCACGCGGTACAGGGCAACCATGAGGCGCTCGCCATCGCCCACCTGCGCGGTGGCAGAGTTGATCTGGAGATGTACCGCTCTGCAGGCGGGGGCTGGTTTCTCGACCTTCCTCGTGCCGAACAACAACGCTACGTCGAAGGCTTCGCGCAGATGCCATTGGCGATCGAGGTGCAGACGTCGCTTGGGCTGATCGGCCTCTTGCATGCCGATAGTCCATTTCCCGAATGGTCGACGCTCAAGGCTTTTCTAGAGGCTATGGACGATCCTGAAGTCCGAGAAGTCTGCCAATGGTCGCGTCGACGCCTGCGTGAGGGCGACACCGAGCCGGTCGGTGGCTTGCGCGCCTTGCTGGTCGGCCATACCCCAGTGCTGCGGGTCAAGCAGTTGGGCAACGTCTGGCACCTGGACACCGGCGGCTGGGCCAGCGGCTTTTTCAGTGTGGTGGACCTCAGGACGCTGAGCGTGATCAACCCCAGGCCAGGCGCATGAGCACCGCGCTGGCCAGCAAAATCAACAGCACACCGGAAGCACGCTCCAGCCACGGCAAGACTTGGGCGAAGCGCCGCAGCACCCGGCGATTGCCGATGGCCACCGCCACCAGCAGGTCCCAGCCCAGCACGATTGTGAACATCCACACACCATAGACGAGCTTCCAGCCCGCGCTGCTGGCTGCGAGCATGCTTGCCAGGCTTGCATAGAACAGAGCGTTCTTCGGGTTGAGGATGCCCGAGGTGAAGCCCATTCCCAGGTTCTGTACCCAGCCGTGACCAATACCGACCTCGGCCGATTGCAGGTCGCTGCGCCCGGCATGGCGTAGGAACAGCCCGCCGATAAACAGCAAGTAGGCACAGCCGGCCAGTTGCAACGCGATGAACGGCGCGCTGCCCTCCTGCAGAATGGAGACGCCGGTAAAGGCTATGGCGATGAATACGCCGTTGGCCAGGGCGATCCCCAGGCAAGCACCGCTCGCGGTGCGCCAGCCGGCGGTGGCCGAGGCGCGAGCGACGAGGAAGAAATCGGGACCAGGGGAGAGCAGGGCCAGGAAGTGGGCTGCGGCGACGACGAGAAATTGCTCCATGGGTAGGCTTCTGTGGCAAGGAAAGCCGCAGTCTGTCGTCCCAAGCCTTGGGCGGTATTGAAGATAATTGCACGGCGTGTGCTCCAGCGCGCGGAGCGGGTGGGTAGGTTTACCCGCGTGCCCCGACGCCATGTCGATACTGCCCGGGGGTCATGCCCGCGTGCGCCTTGAACACCCGCTGGAAGTGGCTCTGGTCGGCAAAGCCCAGGCGATAAGCCACCTGCGCAAGGTCCTGGCCTTGGCCGAGCAACCCCCGCGCCCGGTTGACCCGCTCATTGAGCAGGTAGGCGTGTGGTGTGAGCCCCGTCGCGGCGCGGAACGCCCGGATCAACTGGTATCGCCCCAACCCGACGTGCCCGGCCAGATGCTCCAGGCTGATTTCGGCCAGCTCGCACGTCTGCAGCATGGCAATCAGCTCGCGCAGGGCTGGGGCGCTCAAGGCAGGGGGCGGGGCAGCATCCAGCGTCGCATGCGCTGCAAAGTCGTGGTCACCGATGAAGGCCACCAACGCGGCTTCCTTCTGCGAGGGTGCCGCGTCGGAAAACAACAATGCATTGAGCTGGCAGAACTGCCGATACACTTCAGCCGAACGCGTGATTCGCGCAGGCGCTCCAGGCTCGGCAGCGCTAACGCCTGACTCCAGTCGCAGGCGTCCCAGCCACTGCGCATCCACATGCACCATCTGATAGCTCCAGGCCTGGCCTGACTCGGGGTTGCAGGCATGCACCCGCTGCGCCGGGACCAGTACCAAGGTGCCGGGCGTCAGGCGCGCCTGGCCGTCGCCCGCGCCGGTGAACCAGCTGAGGCCGGCATCTACCGCACCGATGGAGAACGTCGGATGGCTATGGGCCTTGTAGCAGGCGCGGCTATGGCAGGCGCGCCGGCTTTCCACGAAGGGCAGGGCCGGGTCGCGCCAGATTTCGCTGTTCGATAGGGTCATGCAGGGCCTGCTTCGCCGAGTGCCGGAGCACGCAGTCTAAACTGCTGGCCACTGTTCCGGCCATTTACTGCGCCACTGTACTTGACGCAATGCACACCCGGCGCGAGGCTGCCGAGGTCCCGAAGGAGAAGAAAAATGGACCTGTCGAGCTTGCTGCTGTTCATCCCCGCCTGTTTCGCCCTGAACATGGCGCCTGGCCCCAACAACCTGTTGTCGCTGCACAACGCCAGCCGCTATGGCCTGCGCACCGCCTGCATGGCCGGCATCGGCCGGTTGCTCGCCTTCAGCGGCATGATCGCCCTGGCTGCCATGGGCTTGGCGGTGGTGTTGCACACCAGCGAATACCTGTTCCTGATCATCAAGGTGCTGGGCGCAGCGTACCTGTTCTACATCGCCTGGCAGCTGTGGCGGGCGCCGGTGGGTGAAGCGGTCGTGGCGAGTGACCATCCACGTGGTACCTGGCGCCTGGCCCGTCAGGAGTTCTGGGTGGCAGCGGGCAACCCGAAAGCCATCCTGATCTTCACCGCATTCCTGCCGCAGTTCGTCTCGGTGGGCAGTGCCATGCCGGTCGCCGAGCAATTCCTCTGGCTGGGCGTTATGTTCCTGCTGCTGGAATGGGCGGCCATCGCGATCTATGCGGGCCTTGGGGCGTACATGCAGCGCTGGTTCGAGCGCCCAGGGCCGCGCCGGGTGTTCAACCGGGTCAGTGCGTCGTTGTTGGGGTGTGCGGGGTTGGGGCTTTTGGCGGCGCGGCGCTGAGGTCAATCGCGATAGAACGTCTGCACCAGGTGATACCCAAACTTGGTCTTGATCGGCCCATGCACCACGCGCAGGGCCTTCTTGAAGATCACCTGGTCGATGGCGCCTACCAACTGGCCTGGGCGGACTTCGCCCAGGTCGCCCCCGCGTTTGCCCGAGGGGCAGGTGGAGAATTTCTTGGCCAGCACATCGAAGGCTTCGCCCTTGGCGATCCGTTGCTTGAGCTGTTCGGCTTCGGCAGCGGTCTTGACCAGGATGTGGCGGGCTTGGGCTTTCATGGGACACCTGTGCTTCGGGCAAAAAAGGGCGCCATTATGCCTGATCGCGCAGCTCTGCGCGGTCTCGGAATTGCGCCAGGGCTTCGGGGTTGGCCAGGGCGTCGGTGTTCTTCACCGGCAGGCCATGGACCACGTTGCGGATCGCCAGCTCCACCAGCTTGCCGCTGATGGTGCGCGGGATGTCGGTGACCTGAACGATCACGGCCGGAACATGACGGGGCGTGGTGTATTGACGGATCACCTGGCGAATATGCTGGCGTAGGGCATCGTCCAGTTGCAGCCCCTCGCGCAGGCGCACGAACAGGACTACGCGCACGTCGTTGTGCCAGTCCTGGCCGATGGCGACGCTTTCGACCACTTCCTCGACCTTTTCCACCTGGCGGTAGATTTCCGCCGTGCCGATGCGCACACCGCCGGGGTTGAGCACCGCGTCCGAACGGCCATGGATGATCATGCCGCCCTCAGCGTTCTGCTCGGCGTAATCGCCCTGGGCCCAGACGCCGGGGTACTGACTGAAGTAGGCATCGTGGTAGCGGCTGCCGTCGTTGTCACCCCAGAAGCCCACTGGCATGGACGGGAAGTTGCGGGTGCAGACCAGCTCGCCTTTCTCGCCGATCACGGGCTGGCCGTGCTCGTTCCACACCTCCACAGCCATGCCCAGGCCTTTGCACTGGATCTCGCCACGGCGTACCGGCAGCACGGGGTTGCCGAGCACGAAGCACGAGACGATGTCGGTGCCGCCAGACATCGAAGCCAGGCACAGGTCGGGTTTGATCTTGCCGTAAACGTAGTCGTAGCTGTGGGGCGAGAGCGGTGAGCCGGTGGACATGATCAGGCGCAGGCTGTTCAGGCGATGGCTTTTGGCAGGCTCGAGGCCTTCCTGCTCCAGGGCGGCCAGGTATTTGGCGCTGGTGCCGAAAGCGTGGATGCGTTCGGCGTCGATCAGGTCGAGCAGACGCTGTGGGCCTGGGTGGAAGGGCGAGCCATCGTACAGCACCAGGGTGGCGCCGACCGCCAGGCCGCTGGCTAGCCAGTTCCACATCATCCACCCGCAAGTGGTGTAGTAGAACAAGACGTCGTCGGCCTTGATGTCGTTGTGCAGGCCGTGCTCCTTCAGGTGTTGCAGCAGTACGCCGCCGGCGCGGTGGACGATGCACTTGGGCACGCCGGTGGTGCCGCTGGAGTAGAGGATGTACAGCGGGTGGTCGAACGGCAGGGCGGTAAAGCGCGGTTCACCACCGGGTTGGTAGAAGTCGCCCCACAGGCTGACGCGCGGGGCAGTGAATTCTTCGCAGTGGGTGTGTGAGCGGGTGTAGGGCACTACCAACAAGTGTTCGAGCTGGGGCAGTTGGGCGGTGACCTGGTTGATCTTTTCGACTTGGTCGATGGTCTTGCCGGCGTACTGGTAGCCGGCGCAGGCGATCAGAAGCTTTGGGGCGATCTGACCGAAGCGGTCGATGATGCCGTGAAGGCCGAACTCCGGTGACGAACTGGACCAGATCGCGCCGAGGCTGGTGCAGGCGAGCATGGCGACCAAGGTTTCCCAGGTGTTGGGCATCACCGAAGCGATTCGGTCGCCGGCCTGGATGCCCAGGGCCTGCAGGGCTTTCTGCATGCCGGCCACATGGGCCGCCAATTGTGCGTGGCTCAGCACCTGGCGCTGGCCGTCCTCGCGTACGGCGACCACGGCGGGGCGGTCATCGCGCCGCATCAGCAGGTGTTCGGCGTAGTTCAAGGTGGCACCGGGGAACCAGTGCGCATCCGGCATCTGTGGACCTTCGCTGAGGGCCTGGGCGGGCGGGGTGTGCCACTGGACGTGGAAATAGTCGGAAAGGGTCTGCCAGAAAGCCGGGCGTTGCTCGATGCTCCAGCGGTGCAGCGCGGCGTAGTCATTGAGCTGGAGGTTGTAGCGCAGGTTTACTTGGCGGCGGAAGACGTCCATCCGGCTGGCCTGGATCTGCGCCGTGGAGGGGCGCCAGAGCACATCGTTCATGCCGAAACCTCCCACTTTCGATGGAATCCAGAGCCTGTAGGAGCGGGCGAATCCGCTCCTGCAGGGGCTGCGCCTAAAGTGCCGATGCGCAGCCAAATGGCTTTGGCTTTTACTCCACTTTAGCCTTTTGTACGTCCGGCGATGCCGACCAGATGCGATAACGCACTTCGATGTCCTTGGGCACGTACAGCACGACCGGCAGCTTGCTGTTGTAACGCAGCATGAAGCCTTCACCGACCACCGGCACGAAGGCCTCGGTCTTCTTGCCGTCCGGGCAGGCCATCAGTGTGCTGGCGGGGCCACCGACTTTTTCCAGCCGGTAGTAGCTGTAGCCCCAGCCTTCGAGGTTGTGTTCCTCGAGGCTGCCGGCCAGGCGCTGGCGGTTGCAATCGACGGTGAGGGTCTTGCCGGCGAGGATTTCCAGTTGGTAGGCCGACTCGTCGGTTTGGGCCGGCAGGTGGATGACCTGCCGGGTGAAGCCTTTTTCCGCCTCAGGGTAGGGCGCGACGTCTTTGAGCCCGGCGGCCATCACAGGCGCGGCGGCGGCCAAGGTCAGGGAAAGAATCGCGGTCAGTGGGAATGGGCGCATAGGGCCTCCTTGCAATTGAAAACGAATGCAAGACCGCGCCAGATCCCGGCTGCCCCTCACTGGGCCAGCCAACCGCCATCGACGTTCCAGGCGGCGCCACGGACCTGGCTACCGGCCTCGCTGCACAGGAACAATACCAGCTCTCCCAAGTGCTGGGGCGTTACAAAGGCCACGGAAGGCTGCTTTTCGGCCAAAAGATCGTGCTGCGCTTGCTGAGGGTCGACACCGGCTGCGGCGCGGTCGTCGATCTGTTTCTGCACAAGCGGGGTCAGTACCCAGCCGGGGCAGATGGCGTTGCACGTGACGTTGCTGGTGGCCGTTTCCAGGCCTACGACTTTGGTCAGGCCAACCACTGCGTGCTTGGCAGCCACGTAGGCGGCCTTGCCGGTGGACCCCACCAGGCCGTGCACCGAGGCAATGTTGACGATACGCCCCCAGCCACGTGCCCGCATGCCCGGCAAGGCCAGGCGGATGCCGTGGAAGACAGCCGAAAGGTTCAGCGCGATGATCTTGTCCCAGGTCTGCACAGGGAACTGCTCCACCGGCGCCACGTGCTGGATGCCCGCGTTGTTGACCAGGATGTCCACGCCGCCGAACTCGCGCTCGGCCAGGGCGAACAGCGCCTCGATCTGGGCCACGTCGGACAGGTCCGCGGGGTGGTGGATCACCTTGACCCCGTGGCGGGCGATTTCGGCGAGTGCCGGGGTCGGGTCGCCGAAGCCATTGAGCAGGATATTCGCCCCAGCGCCGGCCAGCACCTGGGCGATACCCAGGCCAATGCCGCTGGTGGAGCCGGTGACCAGTGCTGTCTTGCCTTTGAGCGTCATGCAGATCTCCTTAGACGATGCCGGTGGCGTAGAAGGTGGCGATGACCACGAAAACTGCCAGGGTCTTGATCAGGGTAATACCGAAAATGTCCTTGTAGGCCTCGCGGTGGGTCAGCCCGGTGACCGCCAGCAAGGTGATCACCGCGCCGTTGTGCGGCAAGGTATCCATGCCGCCGCTGGCCATGGCGGCCACACGGTGCAGGACCTCCAGCGGGATGTTCGCGGCGTGGGCTGCGGCGATGAAACTTTCGCTCATGGCCGCCAGGGCGATGCTCATGCCTCCGGAGGCGGAGCCGGTGATGCCGGCGAGCAAGGTGACGGTCACAGCCTCATTGACCAGGGGATTTGGGATGGCGCGCAGGGCATCGGCCAATACCAGAAAGCCCGGTAGCGAGGCGATCACCGCGCCGAAGCCATACTCCGAGGCGGTATTCATGGCCGCCAACAGCGCACCGCTGACGGCGCTCTTGGTGCCCTCGGCCAAGCGTTGGCGGATGGCGCCGAAGGCGCATACCAGCACCATCAGGATGCCCACCAGCAAGGCCGCCTGCACTGCCCAGATCGCGGTGAGCTTGGCCACATCGCTTTGCACCGGCGCACTCATGCCTGGCAGCTGCAACGTATGCGTGGCGCCATACCAGTGAGGAATCCAGTGGGTGAACACCAGGTTCATCACGCCCACCATCACCAAAGGCGACAACGCCAGCCAAGGGTTGGGCAGGGCCAGGTCGTCGGCGGTTTCCGGTTCGTTGCGCAGGTCATTGCCATAGCCTTCGCCGGCGCGCTGTGCCTTGTTGCGCTGGCGGCGCAGGTAAAGCATGCCGACGCTGAACACGAACAGTGTGCCGATCAGCCCCAGCCAGGGCGCAGCCCAGGCCGTGGTGTTGAAAAAGGTGCTGGGGATGATGTTCTGGATCTGCGGGGTGCCGGGCAGGGCGTCCATGGTGAAAGAGAACGCGCCCAAGGCGATGGTCGCCGGGATCAGGCGTTTGGGAATGTTGCTCTGGCGGAACATCTCGGCCGCGAACGGGTACACCGCGAACACCACTACGAACAACGATACGCCGCCGTAGGTGAGCAGCGCGCACACCAGAACGATCACCAGCATGGCCTGGCGTGTGCCCAGCAAGCCAATGGCGGCGGCGACGATCGAGCGCGAGAAGCCGGAGAGCTCGATCAGCTTGCCGAACACAGCACCGAGCAAGAACACCGGGAAGTA
This sequence comes from Pseudomonas sp. HTZ2, assembly GCF_033173945.1. Taxonomy (NCBI): domain Bacteria; kingdom Pseudomonadati; phylum Pseudomonadota; class Gammaproteobacteria; order Pseudomonadales; family Pseudomonadaceae; genus Pseudomonas; species Pseudomonas sp. HTZ2. The sequence goes on from NZ_CP137332.1 coordinate 1,238,649, forward strand.
CAACTTGATGAAGCCGACCATTTTTTCCATGAACACGCCCGTGAAGGTCGGGGCCACAGCCGCAGGGTCGGTGAGCAGGACAGCGCCGAGGGCGGCAATGGGGGCGAAGAGAATGACGCTGTAGCCGCGATAGGCAGCCAACATCAACAGGGCCAGGGCAGCGAGGGCGATGAGCACAGTCATCGAGGGTGTCTCCAAGTCGTTGTTTTTATGGTTGACCGAGGAGATAGCGGGATTCGTGCCAGATTTGTAACGTATTGATTTGTAAGGGTTTTATCGAATTATTGCCTGCAGTTGTCTCACAATCGAGACGGTTGGGGCTGCTGCACAGCCTGTCGCAGGCGTTGCCAACGCCCACAACAGGTGGCGCTTCGTCTCTCTCTGCAGGCGCTGGCGAGGCCTGCAATGGACCGTAAAAACGGTCTTACAACAATGTCTCTAGCTAGAGACCTAGGTCTCTTTACAGAGACTGAACCCCCAAGGCGATCATCTTCTTGTACAGCGTAGACCGCCCCAACCCCAGCGCCTTCGCGGTCTGCGGTACATTCCCGGCGCAACTGGCCAGGGCATCGGCGATCAATTTGCGCTCGAATGCCTCGCACGCCTCCCGATACCCCTGAGGTACTGCACCCGCCGGCGCGACGGGGCTCAACGGCCCCAGCGCCGAGCGCACATCGTCCACTCCCAGGCGCGGCTGATCCGCCAGCAGCGTCGCACGCTCCAGCACATTGCGCAGTTCACGGATATTGCCAGGCCAGGCGTGGCGTGCCAGCAATGCCTGGGCGTCGGGCTCGAGCTCGTACTGAGTGCCAAGCTCGGCCAGGATTGCCTCGCACAGCGCCGGCAGATCGCCCAGGCGTTCGCGCAGGGGCGGTACCTCAATGGGCAGCACGTTGAGCCGGTAGTACAGGTCGGCGCGAAACGCGCCGCTGGCCATGGCCGCCTGCAGATCGATGGAGGTGGCGGCAATGATGCGTACATCGCTGCGCAGCATCTGGTTTGAGCCGACCGGTTCGTATTCCTTCTCCTGCAATACCCGCAGCAGCTTGCTTTGCAGGGCCAATGGCATATCGCCGATCTCGTCGAGAAACAGCGTACCGCCCTCGGCCAATTGCAGCTTGCCGCTGCGCCCCTTGCGGTCGGCCCCGGTGAAGGCGCCAGGAGCGGTGCCGAAGAATTCGGCCTCCAGCAGCGTTTCGGGAATGGCCGCGCTGTTGACGCTGACGAACGCCTTGTGCGCCCGGGCCGAGGCAGCATGGATGGCATGGGCCAGCAGCTCCTTGCCGGTGCCGGTTTCGCCCAGTAGCAATACCGGGGAATCGCTGCCTGCACCACGGCGCGCCCTGCGCTTGGCCTCCAGGCTCGCGGCGCTGGTGCCGACGAACTGGGCGAAGCTGTACTTGGCCTGGCGTGCGCGCAGTTGCGAGCGGGTCGAGGCCAGTTCCTGCTGCATGCTCGCGTAGCGCTTGAGCAGCGGGGAGAGGCTGCGCAGTTCATCGAACAGGGCAAAGCCGATGGCGCCGATCAGCTCGTCGCGATCGTCATGGATGGGCAGGCGCATCACCACCAGCGGCTCGTTGGGTGTGTCGAGCATATCCAGCAGGATCGGCCGGCCATTGCTTACCACATCGCGCATCAGGCTGCCCGGGATCACCGCCTCGCAGGGCTGGCCAATGGCGCTGGCCGCATCGGGCAGGCCGAAACGCCGGGCGTAGCGCTCGTTCATCCAGACGATCCGTGCCTGGCGATCGACGATCACCGTGCCTTCGCTGGACTGCTCGATGATCTCGAACAGCGAGCGGATCGCCAGTTGCCGAACCTGGGGATAGTCCTTGAGGCTGTCGCTTTCTTGCATGGGCTGGGCCTTTGAAATGCAGTGGCGGTGATTATGACGACTGTCGGCCAGACTGGCGAAGACCCATCGACCGCTAGGCCCGTGGATCGAACGCCTCACGCAGCGCATCGCCAATGAACACCAGCAACGACAAGATCAACGCCAGGGCAAAGAATGCGGTAAAGCCCAGCCATGGCGCCTCCAGATGCTGCTTGCCCTGGGTCACCAGCTCCCCCAGCGAAGCGCTGCCCGCCGGCATGCCGAAGCCAAGAAAATCCAGGGCGGTGAGGGTGGTGATAGCCCCGGTGAGCATGAACGGCACGTAGGTGAGCGTGGCCGTCATCGCGTTGGGCAGAATATGCCTGAGCATCACTTGCCCGTCCGACAGCCCCAGGGCACGCGCGGCCTTGACGTACTCCAGGTTGCGCCCGCGTAGGAATTCGGCGCGTACCACATCCACCAAGGTCAGCCAGGAAAACAGCGCCATGATCCCCAGGAGCCACCAGAAGTCCGGCTCGACAAAGCCACTGAGGATGATCAACAGGTACAGCACCGGCAAACCCGACCAGACCTCCAGCAAACGCTGGCCCAACAAATCCACCCAGCCACCGTAGTACCCCTGCACGGCCCCAGCGGCAATGCCGATCAGTACGCTGAGCACGGTCAAGGCGAAGGCGAACAACAGCGATACCCGTGTGCCGTACAGCACCCTGGCGAGCACATCGCGCCCTTGATCGTCGGTGCCGAGCCAGTTGCTGGTGCTGGGCGGGCTGGGGGTAGGCACCTGCAGGTCGTAGTTGGGCGTGTCGGCACTGAAAGGGATCGGCGCGAACAGCATCCAGCCGCCCTGTCCTGCGATCAACTGGCGTACGTAAGCGCTGCGGTAATCGGGCTGGAACGGCAACTGGCCACCGAACTGTTGCTCGGTGTAACGCTTGAGTGCCGGCGTGTACAGCTCGCCTTTGTAGACGAGCAGCAGCGGTTTGTCGTTGGCCACCAGTTCCGCGCCCAGGCTGAGCACCAGGATAGCGGCGAACAGCCACAGCGAGCACCAACCCAGGCGATTGCGCCGGAAACAGCGCCAACGACGAAGCGCGACGGGCGAAAACATCAGCGGGCCCTTGCATCGAAATCGATGCGCGGGTCGAGCACGGTATAGCTCAGGTCACCGATCAAGCGAATCAACAGCCCTGCCAGGGTGAAGATGAACAGGGTGCCGAACACCACCGGATAATCCCGCGAGACCGCGGCCTCATAGCTCAGTCGGCCCAGGCCATCGAGGGAGAAGATCACCTCGATCAGCAAGGAGCCGGCGAAGAACACCGTGATCAACGCCTGGGGCAGCCCGGCCAGCACCAGCAGCATGGCGTTGCGCAGTACATGCCCGTACAGCACCCGGCGCTCGCTCAGGCCCTTGGCCCGCGCGGTGATCACGTACTGGCGGGAGATCTCGTCGAGAAAGGCATTCTTGGTCAGCAAAGTGAGGGTGGCGAAGCCGCCGATCACCAACGCCCCGACCGGCAGCACCAAGTGCCAGAAATAGTCGGCGACCTTGCCCAGCAGGCTGAGCTGGTCGAAGTTCTCCGAGACCAGCCCGCGCACCGGGAACCAGTTCAGCGAGGTGCCACCGGCGAACAGCACGATCAACAGCAAGGCGAACAGGAACGAGGGCAGGGCATAACCGATGACGATCAGCGCGCTGCTCCAGGCATCGAAGCGGCTACCGTGGCGCACGGCCTTGCGGATACCCAGCGGTATCGACACCAGGTAAGTGATCAAGGTGGCCCACAGGCCGAGCGAGACCGTCACTGGCAGTTTGTCGAGAATCAGGTCGGTGACCTTGGCGCCGCGGAAGAAGCTTTGGCCGAAGTCCAGTCGAGCGTATTGGCCCAGCATCAGCCACAGGCGTTCGGGGGCCGACTTGTCGAAGCCATACTGGCGCTTGATCTCTTCGATGAGTTTGGGGTCCAGGCCGCGGCTTGCGCGGGACTCGCCATGCACAGTCTCGACCCGCGCCCCCGGCGTGCCGCCACCGATACCTTGCAGACGCGCCACGGCCTGTTCCACCGGCCCGCCGGGGGCGGCCTGGACGATCACGAAGTTGACCAGCAGGATCGCCAGCAAAGTCGGGATGATCAGCAACAGGCGACGCAGGATATAGGCCGTCATGGGCTGGCCTTCTGGCGCTCGACCATCTGTGCATTGGTCAGCGGCGTCGGGCTGATCTCCCACCAAGTATCCAGGCCTTCATCGTAGGCCGGCTGGACCTTGGGCAGGCCGAAGCGGTTCCACCAGACGGTCGAACTGCCCGGTGGGTAGTAGTTGGGAATCCAGTAGTAGTTCCATTGCAGCACCCGGTCCAGAGCATGGGCGTGGCGCAGCATGTCGGGCTGGGTGTCGGCCCGCACGAGGCCGTCGAGCAGGGTATCGACGGCCGGGTCGCGCAGCACCATGAAATTGTTCGACCCGGGGTCTTCGGCCGAGGCCGAGCCGAAGTAGTTGTACAACTCGCTGCCCGGGGAGAGCGTGACCGGATAGCCGGTGACGATCATGTCGTAGTCGCGGGCCATCAGGCGGTTGACGTACTGGGCGGAGTCGACATTGCGGATGTTCAGGGTGATGCCGATCTGCGCCAGGTTGCGTTTCCAGGGCAGCAGCAGGCGTTCGAGCCCCGACTGGCCATTGAGAAAGGTGAAACTCAGCGGCTCACCGTTGGCGTTCACCAACCGATCACCGTCGGGGCGCCAGCCGGCGGCCTCGAGCAGGGCCAGGGCCTGCAGCTGTTGGGGGCGGATGATGCCCGAACCGTCGGTCACCGGCGCGCTATAGACCTGGCTGAAGACTTCATCGGGGATTTGGCCGCGCAACGGTTCGAGCAGTTTCAGTTCCTGGGCGTCGGGCAAGGCGCGGGCGGCCAGCGGGGTATTGGAGAACACGCTTTGCTGACGGATGTACAGGTTGCGCATCATCTGCCGGTTGCTCCATTCGAAGTCCCAGAGCATGGCCAGTGCCTGGCGCACGCGCCGATCCTGGAACATCGGCTGCTTCAGGTTGAACACGAAGCCCTGGGCCGTCTGAGGCTTGGACGGGCCGAGGTGGGCGCGTTGCAGGCGCCCATCGTCCAGCGCGTCACCCTTGTAGCCCAAGGTGAAGGCCGTGGCGGAGAACTCGCGGTTGTAGTCGAACCCGCCGCCGCGCAACACCTGGCGGGCGACTTCTGTGTCGCCGAAATACTCGATGCGGATGCTCTGGAAATTGTAGCGGCCTCGACTGGCCGGCAGGCTGGCGGCCCACCAGGTGGGGTCGCGCTCGAACGTGATGCTGCGGCCATTGTCGATCCGGCCGATGCGGTAGGGCCCGCTGCCGACGGGTCTGTCGAAGCCGGCGCCGTTGGCGAAATCGCGGTGCTGCCAGTCGTGCTCGGGCAGCACTGGCAGGGTGGCGAGGTCTAGGGCCAAGGTGCGGCCATGGGGTTGTTTGAAATCGAAACGCACCTGCCGCGGACTCTCGATCGTGACCTGGGTGACCTCGACGAACTGGGTGCGATAGCGCAGACTGCCTTTGTTCATCAGCAGGTGGAAGGTAAAGCGCACGTCCTCGGCGCGCACCGGCTTGCCATCGGCGAACGTCGCGCGCGGGTCGATCTCAACGCGCAGCCAGGCGTCCTCTGGACCACGCTCCATGCGCCGAGCAATCAAACCATAGACGGTGTAGGGCTCATCGAATGAGCGCTGCGCCAGAGGCGCATACAACCAGCCATCGACTTCGCTGACACCGATGCCTTTATCGATGTACGGCAGGACATGGTCGAACTGCCCGATCTCCAGGGCTGAACGCCGCAGGCTGCCACCCTTGGGGGCATCGGGGTTGACGTAGTCGAAGTGGCGGAAGGATTCGGGATAACGCGGGGCCTCACCGTAGGCAGTGAGTGCGTGGGTGGGGGCGGCGTGGGCTGCGAGGGCCGTGCACAGCAAGAGCAGACCCCACATGCACTGTGGGAGCAGGCTTGCCCGCGAAGGCGTCCGTGCTGGCAACCCGGTTGCCGACGGGACGACGTTCGCGGGCAAGCCCGCGCCCACAGAGGACATCACCGGGATCGCAGGCTCAGTCCTGACGGCTGGTCACTTCGAGCAGGTGGTAGCCGAACTGGGTCTTGACCGGGCCTTGCACGGTGTTGACCGGGGCGCTGAAGACGACGGTGTCGAATTCCTTGACCATCTGGCCTGGGCCGAAGGAGCCCAGGTCGCCGCCTTGGCGGCTGGATGGGCAAGTGGAGTTGGCCTTGGCGACTTCGGCGAAGTCGGCACCAGCTTCGATCTGTGCTTTGAGTTCGTTGCACTTCTCGAGGCTGCTGACCAGGATGTGGCGGGCGGTGGCACGGGCCATGGGGTACTACTCCTTGGGTGAAAAAAACAAGCCTAGCGCACTTGTTCGGCAAATGTCTCGCCAGGCTTGGTGTACCGGTCACAAACGCTCGGCCGCCCGGCGCAGCAGCGCCTCGGTGGCGTCCCAGCCCAGGCAGCCGTCGGTGATCGAAACGCCGTACTTGAGCGGGCCCTTGCCCAGCGTCTGGCAGCCATCGAAGAGGTGGCCTTCGAGCATCATGCCGATGATCGCCCGGTCACCTTGCAGGCGCTGCTCCAGCACCTCCTCGAATACCGCGGGCTGGCGGGCCGGGTCCTTGCCGCTGTTGGCGTGGCTGCAATCGACCAGGACACGCCCGGTCAGGCCGGCCTTGGACAGGCCCTGGCGTGCCTGGGCAATGCTCGAGGCATCGTAGTTCGGGCCCTGGTGGCCGCCGCGCAGCACCAGGTGGGTGTCAGGGTTGCCCAAGGTTTCGATGATCGCCGGGTAGCCTTGGGCATCCATGCCGAAATGGCGGTGCGGGTGGGCGGCGCTGCGCATGGCGTCGCAGGCGATGCCGACGCCCCCGTCGGTGCCATTCTTGAAGCCCACGGGCAGTGCCAGGCCGCTGACCATTTCGCGGTGGATCTGCGATTCGGTGGTACGCGCGCCGATGGCGGCCCAGCTGAGCAGGTCGTCGAAGTAGCCGGCGGCCATCGGTTGCAGCAACTCGGTGGCGATTGGCAGGCCGCGCTCGATCATGTTCAGCATCAGCCCGCGAGACAGCGCGAGGCCGCCATGCATGTCATCGCTGCCGTCCAGGTGCGGATCGTAGGCCAGGCCTTTCCAGCCGACCGTGGTACGGGGTTTTTCGACGTAGGCGCGCATCACCAGCAGCAGTTTGTCATCGACTTCGCGGCTCAGGGCGGCCAGGCGGTCGGCGTATTCCAGGGCCGAACGTGGATCATGGATCGAGCATGGGCCGACGATCACCAGCAGGCGCGGGTCGAGGCCGTCGAGGATGGCGCGCACGGCTTGGCGATGTTGCTGGACTTGCTGGGTCAGGGCAGTGCTCAGCGGCATTTGCTGCTTGAGCAGGTGCGGTGAGGGCAGACGTTGGCTGACGGCGGTGTTGGCAGCCTGGGGTTGGGTCAGGGGCAGGGCGAGGTTCGACGATTGCATGGCGTTTTTCCCTGGGCGGACGGCGGGTTCAGGCCCGCGTGGTCGGCCCTATCGAGGTGTTCGACAGATATTCGGTTTATGACTGCGTGCAGCATTGCCACCAGTGGACGACCGAACGGAGGCGGCAGGCTGGCCCGAACGGGATTGGCTAAATCGCCAGGCGTAGGTGTCGGCGTAGTAATAAGCGATGGTGTTCATGTCTGTTTCCTCAATGTGAATCGGTGTTTTCTAGAAGCCTGAAACGCAAAACCCCCGGTCGGGGGGCCGACCGGGGGTTTGAGTATTCTCGTGTTCGGCGGCCCCTCGAAGGTGGGCGCCGTGTGGGTATCAGCGGCGCCTAGTGGCTAAACCAATACCCAAAATAAAAGCTGGCAACGGCCTGGCAGCCAGCAACGGCCAGCACTGGGCGCGCGGTGCGACCGGTGAGGTTGGCGTGGTTGCGGATGCTGTGGGTCATGTTGCTCTCCAATGAATGAGCCCGAGCTTACTGCACCTCAAACAGGATGTTCAATGACTAAATGCTATGGCTCCGATCATTTTTGCAGCCCATCCAAGGCTCGGTCAGCAAGCGGAGCTGGCGAAGCCTGCGATGGGCCGCATCCCTCTATGAAACTCAAAGGGCGTAATGCTTGAGTTCCCGCGCAATCAGCATTCTCTGGATCTCGCTCGACCCCTCGTAGATCTGCGTGATCCGCGCATCACGGTAGTAACGCTCAACCGGATAGTCCTCCAGATAGCCGTAGCCGCCATGCACCTGGATGGCCATGGAGCACACGCGCTCGGCCATTTCCGAGGCGAACAGCTTGGCCTGGGAGGCTTCGGACAGACACGGCTTGCCGGCACTGCGCAGGCGTGCGGCATGCAGGATCAACAGGCGCGTAGCGTTGATCTGCACCTGCATGTCCGCCAGCAGGTTGGCGATGCTCTGGTGTTCGTTGATCGGCTTGCCGAACTGAATGCGGTCGCGCGAATAGACCAGGGCCGCTTCGAATGCCGCCCGGGCGATACCCAGCGCCTGCGCTGCGATGCCGATGCGTCCGCCCTCGAGATTGGACAATGCGATGGCCAGGCCCTTGCCCCGTTCGCCCAGGATGTTGGCGGCGGGGATACGGCAATTGTCGAGGGTCACCGCGCAGGTATCGGAGGCGCGGATCCCCATCTTGTGCTCGCTGCGGTCCACCTTGAAACCCGGGTTGTCGGTCGGCACCAGGAAGGCCGACAGGCCTTTCTTGCCAGCCTCAGGGTCGGTCACGGCAAAGACGATGGCCAGCCCTGCGCGGCGGGCATTGCTGACGAACTGCTTGGCGCCGTTGATGACCCAATGGCCGTCGACCAGCTCCGCGCGGGTGCGCAGGTTGTGGGCTTCGGAACCGGCCTGGGGCTCGGTGAGGCAGAAGCAGCCGATCACCTCGCCGCTGGCCAGGCGCGGCAGCCAGGCCTGTTGCTGTTCGGGCGTGCCATAAGCCAGCAGCGGGCCACAGCCAACCGAGTTGTGGATGCTCATCATCGCGCCGGTGGCGCCGTCACCAGCGGCGATCTCTTCCACGGCCAGGGCATAGGCCACGTAGTCGGTATAGCTACCACCGAAGCCTTCCGGCACGACCATGCCGAGCAGGCCCAGCTCGCCCATCTTGCGCACCACGGCATCGTCGATCCAGGCGGCCTTTTCCCAGGCCTGGGCATTGGGCGCGATTTCGCCACGGGCAAAATCCCGGGCCATGTCGCGGATCATGATCTGCTCTTCGCTCAGTTCCAGGTCTTGCATCTGTGTACTCCCCGGCTCACAGGCCTTCGAAGAATTGGTTCACCCGCTTGGGATCGAGCCCGGTGAGGGTCGGCGGGTTCCAGCGTGGCTGCTTGTCCTTGTCGATGATCAGGGCGCGCACGCCCTCGATGATGTCGCCGTACTCGAACCACTGACGGTCCAGGTGCAGCTCCATTGCAAAGCATTCCTCCAGGCTCAGGTGGCGGCCGCGACGCAGCATCTCCAATGTAACGGCCATGGCCAGGGGCGAGCGGCTTTCCAGCTGATCGGCGGTGGCCAAGGCCCATTGGTGGCTGTCGCCGATGCTCACGGTGCGCAGTTGCTCGAGCATGCTGGGCACGTCGGGCAGGGCGAAGAAATGGTCGATCACAGGGCGCAAACGGGCCAGCGGGGCATCGTCGAGTGTCTGGGTACCGAGCTTGGCCAGCAGGCCCTGGAGGTCTTTGAGGGGGTGGTCGCCGAATGTCAGTTTGTCCAGGCCCGCGTCCAGGGCGGCGATCTTGTCGCTCTCCAGGAACCAGTCGGCCAGGCCACAGTACAGCGCGTCGGCGGCCTGGATCTGTGCGCCGCTCACGCCCAGGTAGGTGCCCAGCTCGCCGGGTACGCGCGAAAGGAAGTAACTGCCGCCGACATCGGGGAAATAACCGATGGCCACTTCCGGCATGCCCAGGCGGCTGCGCTCGGTGACGACGCGCATGTCGGCGCCTTGGGCCAGGCCCATGCCTCCGCCGAGGGTGAAGCCGTCCATCAGAACCAGCACCGGCTTGCGGTAGTGGTGGATGCACAGGTCGAGGGCATATTCCTCGACGAAGAAGTCTTGATACAGGCTGCTGCCGGCCTTGTAGCTGTCGTGCAGCGAGCGGATGTCGCCGCCGGCGCAGAAGCCCTTGGGCCCTTCGCCGCGCAGCACCACGGCATGGACCTGGGGATCGGCCGCCCATTGGTCCAGGTGATGCTGCAGGCTGCGCACCATGTCGAGGGTGAGGGCGTTGAGGCCGGCAGGGCGGTTGAGCGTCAGATGGCCGATGTGATTGCGGATTTCGGCCAGGACATGGGCCTCGGAATGAGCGTGCGCGGTCATGATCGCGGTCTCCCTGCTTTGTTATTGATTTTCCAAGTGAAGTCTGGAAGTTGCGCTGGAGGATCGCAGGATCCTGTCATGCGAATATGCCATGCACAATTGGTAAATCTGCAGTGGGTTTCTGCATTTTTACCTGATGCGCTGCTTCCAGAGGCGTTTCTCCACAGCAAGCAGGGCCGTCTCAGTCGCCGGTCGCTTGCTTCGGGGTGTTGCCTGCAACCTCGGTTTGCGGCCGTGTGCGGCTGACCCACCAGCCGAACACGGCGGCGGTGAAGAACATGATCAGGCTATAGAGTGCTGCAGGCACGGCCATGGTCGGGTTGTTGAGCAGCGACGGGCTCAAGGCCAGCGCGATGGCCAGGGTACCGTTATGGATGCCGATTTCCATGCCGATCGCGATCGCCTGACGCCGTGGAATGTTCAGCAGACGCGGGACCCAGTAGCCCACGCCGAGGCTCAGCAGGTTGAACAGCAGCGCCGCGCCACCGACCACCGGCGCGTACTGGACGACGGTCTGCCAGTCCTTGGCCAAGGCCAGCGCGATGGTGAAGGCCAGAAACAGCGCTGCCACCAGTTTCATGGGTTTTTCCATCCGGGCGGCGAATGTGGGCGCGGCGCGACGGATCAGCATGCCCAAGGCGACCGGCAGCAGGACAATGGCGAACACCTGCATGACTTTGGCAAATTGCAGGGGAATGGCCTGGTCCGAGGCCATGAACCAGGCCAGCGACAGATTCACCAGCAGCGGCATGGTCAGGATGGCGATCAGCGAGTTGACCGCCGTGAGGGTGATGTTCAATGCCACATCGCCGTGGGCCAGATGACTGAACAGGTTGGCCGTGGTCCCGCCCGGGGAGGCGGCCAGCAGCATCAGGCCTACCGCCAGGGCCGACTCGAGGCCAAAACCATTGGCGATCAGAAAACACACCAGCGGCAGCAGCACGATCTGGCAGGCCAGGCCGATGATCACAGGTCTTGGGTATTTCACCACCCGGGTGAAATCGGCCAGGGTCAACGACAACCCCAGACCCAGCATGATGATCCCCAGGGCGATGGGCAGGATAGCGGTGAGCAACGGCGAGGCGGTCATGGCGGCATTCCTTTGGCAAGTTCAAAGGAGTCTAGCCGCAAGTTGGCGACAGCCCGATTGCAGGCCAAACGGCGATCACCGAGGCGATTTGCCGCTTGAAGCTTGCCTGCCGCCCCTCTAGCATGCCCGTTTTTACCGAGGATTAGCCCCCTATGCCGTTCCAGCAAGGTCTGCTCGCCAAACCCGTGCCGGCCCACGCCCGTCACTTGTTCTTCTCCCTGCACTCGGTCGAGGCGCTGCCCGCCGTGCTGGACGCCTTGCTGCCGCAAGTCGATGGCCAGAGCTTGATCCTTGGTGTGGGTACCCCCTTGGTCAAGGCGCTGGGCCGCGACGTACCGGGCCTGCGTGCCTTCCCGCAGTTGGATGCCGTGGTCGAGAACCCCAGCACCCAGCACGCCCTGTGGTTGTGGTTGCGCGGCGCGGAGCGAGGCGAGCTGTTCCTGCAGGCCCAGGCGTTGGAGCAGACGTTGGCCCCGGCGCTGCGCCTGGTCGATAGCGTCGACGGTTTCCTGCACCGCGGTGGCCATGACCTGAGCGGCTATGAAGACGGCACCGAGAACCCGGTGGATGACGACGCCGTCGAGGCTGCCATCGTCGCCAGCGAGCAGCCGGGTCTTGCCGGCTCCAGCTTTGCTGCGTTCCAGCTGTGGAAGCACGACCTGAACTACTTCAAGTCGCTGCCCCAGCAAGAGCAGGACAACATCATTGGCCGTCGCATGAGCGACAACGAAGAGCTGGATGACGCCCCCGCATCGGCCCACGTCAAGCGCACCGCCCAGGAAAGCTTCGCCCCCGAAGCGTTCGTCGTGCGTCGCTCGGTGGCCTGGGCGGACGAGCGTGGCGCCGGCCTTGCCTTCGTGGCCCTGGGCCATTCGCTGGATGCCTTCGAGGTGCAGCTGCGACGCATGAGCGGGCTGGAGGATGGCATCATCGATGGCCTGTACCGCTTCAGCCGTCCGCTGACCGGTGGCTACTACTGGTGCCCGCCGATGGGCGAGGCGGGGCTGGATCTGAGCCTGTTGCTGCAGGCCTGATGCTGGGGCCGCCGGGCGACCCTTTCGCAGGTTCTGCGATGCCTTCAGTAACTGCACTGCACCGGCGGGGGTGGGTTCACCCCCGAAGGTTCAGAACGGCACTGCGATCGTAAGTTGGCTGTACACGTTGGTACCGTTGCCGCCCACCTGGTTGCCGCCGTTGCTTTCATCCTTGCGTGGCTTGTACAGCCCTAGCAGCGGGCTGATGGTCAGGTGGTCGTTGACCGCCCATTCCAGGTAAAGGTCCAGCTCCTGGGCATCCAGGTTCAGGGTGTCGCGGGTGCGCACGGTATCGAAGTCGAAGAACAGCGCGCCGACGGTGATGTCCTCACGGGGCGTGGCCTTGAGGCCGACGTGATGCACGCCGGTGTTGCTGTTGAACGGCCCGGCATAGTTGCCGGCCACCTCGCCCATCACCCAGGTGCCGTAACCGCTGGAGAACCCAGTGAACAGCGGGTCCCAGTTGTCGGAGTAGCGGGTGTAGCGGTAGGTCAGCTTTGGCGCCCAGGTGATGTCGGCGAAGGTATAGCCGGCTTCCAGGTACCAGGCCTGTTCCGGTCCACCGCGTTTATCCTGCCAGGCGTACTCGAAGGCGAAGCTGGCATTCTTTACCCCGGCATCGCCTTCACCTCGCACGCTGTAGACGTCCATGCCCTCACGGGCTTTCTGGGATTCGCTGGCCCATTGGTCGGTGACGTCGATGCCGTGTATCCAGGTCAGGCCCAGGGTGCCCAGGGCATGGGTGTAGTCCAGGGTGCCGGCGGCAAGTTCGGTCTCGGCTTGGGCGCGGTTGTCCGACTTGAGCCACAGCACGCTGCCATGCAGGCCGTCCTGGCCGCCCAGGCGCAACATGGCGGTGCGGTCGAAGGCATGGCGGGCGCCGAGGTAGAAACCGCCGCCGCGATTGAGCGCACCGTCGGCCGGTCCTTTGCCCAGGTTGGGGCCGTCATCGTTGATCAGAAAACCACTGCCCAGGTGGATCACCTGTCGTCCGCCGGAAATATCCACGCCATCTTTACCCAACAGCGGGAACATGTCGCCTGAGCGCCAGCCCAGGTAGGCATCTTCGATCTTGGTGGTGCGTTCGGAACCGTCCTGGTTGCCGCCCGCATCCCCATCGCCCCAGGCCCCGGAGCTGACCCAGTTCAGCGCGCCGTACAGGCTGCCGTTGCCAGCCAGGCCCTGGTCACCACTGACTCCATACTTGATGAACCCTTCACGCCAGGTGGAGCCTCCGGGCGTGCCGTCGTAGTTCTTGCGGCTGTTGAACATGCCCCACACCGCCAGCAGGTCGGCGTTCAGATGAGAGTCTTCGTCGGCGTACAGCTCGTAGGCGACAGCCGTCTGGCTGGCGCCCAGCAGGGCTAGAACCAGCGCCCCGGCGAGGGCGGAGCGATGTGCAGTGACAAGCATTGGCGTTCCTCGTTTCTTTTTTTTGGTGTTGTGGAGGCAAAGCGGTCGGTGTGAGCCGACAACGCGGTATTAGTGCGTGGATGCACGGCGCGGGTCTTGACCATGGCTGCCAGGGCGCTTGCACCTGGCAGCCAGTTCAGGGCGCCAGGGTCGCCTGGGTTTCGGGCAGCGTCGCACCGCCGTCCACGACCAAGGTCTGGCCGGTGATGTAGCTGGCCGCATCGCTGGCCAGAAACACCATCGCTGCTGCGATATCACCCGGCTCGCCTAGCCGGCCCAAGGGCACGCCCCGGGCGATTCGCTGGTTGTGGGCGGGGTCGCCGAGGTTGTCCATGGCCGGGGTGCGAATCATGCCCGGCTCGACCCCATTGACCCGCACACCCAAGGGCGCAAGCTCGAGCGCAGCATTGCGAATGAAGCCGTTGACCCCGGCTTTCGATGCCGCGTAGTGGCACAGCCCCGGGTACGCCACCCGAGGGCCGGTGACCGATGAGGTCGCCAGCACGCAGCCCCGACCCTGGCGGCGAAACAGCGGCAACGCACCCTGGGTCAGCCAGAACAGCGCCTCCAGGTTGACTGCCAATGTGCGTTGCAGCAGTGCAGGGTCGATCTCGGCGAAGGCGGTGAGCGGGAAGAACGCCGCGTTGTGCACCAGTACGTCCAGGCGATCCAGCCCGGCCAGCAGGGTCTGGATCGCCTGCGCATCGGCCAGGTCGATGGCCACGGCCCCCACCTCGCAGCCCCGGGCGCGCAGGCTGTCGACCAGCGCGTCGGCCGGGGTCTGGTCGAGGATCAGGACCTGGGCACCACAGCGCGCGAAGGCCTCGACGATGGCCCGGCCAATACCTTGGGCACCGCCGGTCACCAGCACGCGCTGCCCACTGAAGTCATGGTGGGCCGTCATGGCTGACCTCCCAGCTGGGCATAGGCCAGGGTCGGCACATCGACGATGGTCGAGCCACCGTCAGCGGCGATCACCGCGCCGGTAATGATGCTGGCCTCGTTGCTGAGCAGGAACCTGCACACCGCTGCGATTTCCTCGGCGCTGGCCGGGCGGCGCAGCGGTACGTCGGCGGTCACCCGGCGATAGGCGGCGGCCAGGTCCTCAGCGTGATGGTCCATCAGCACCTGCATCTCCTGGTCGGCCATGGGCGTGCGCACCCAGCCTGGGCACACACAGTTCACCCGCACACCCTCTGGCCCGTAGTCGCGGGCCAGGGAGCGCGTCAGGCCGATCAAGGCATGCTTGGCGGTGGTGTAGCCGCACACGGCCGGCCCTGCCGCCAGGGCCGCGATGGAGCCGAGCAATACCAGGCTGCCACGACGCTCGCGCAGCAGCGGCAAGCAGGCTCGGGCGGTGTGGAAGGCGCTGTCCAGGTTGCTGCGCAGGGCGGTCTGCCAGTCCTCATCGGAGGTCTGGCAGGCGGTGCCCAGGCCGTGGCCGCCGGCGCTGGCGATCACGCCGTCGAGGCCACCGCAATGGGCCCGGATCTGTTCGATAAGGCCCGGCCAAGTGGCGCTGTTGGCGACATCGGCAGCCAGCACCAGCCCGCCGGTGTCCTCAGCCACACGCTCCAGCGCAGCCTGGCGACGGCCTACCAGCACAGTGCGCCAGCCTTGGGCCGCCAACAGCCGGGCGCAGGCCTCACCGATGCCGCTGCCGGCACCGGTGATGAGCACACTGCCGCTCACAGGCCGTACTCCGTGCGGTTGAGGACGCTGCAATGGGAGGACACCGGGAAGTTCGACAAGGCGTCGAAGTCAGCGCCTTGGTAGCCAAAGATCTTGCCGTCGCTGCGGTGCTGTTGCAGGTCGATCATCACCAGGCCCAGGGTCGGCACGATCTTTTCGCGCCAGACGAACAGGTACAGCTGTTCGGCGATCTTGTAATAGTGCGCGCGGTCGGTGTCGCACAAGCCTTGTTCGACCCCCTTGAGGCACTGCCAGCTGTAGTAGCGGTCGTTGAGGTAGATGTGCTCGTACTCTTCCGTGGGGCTGTAGCGGTAGCGATTGCGCAAGCCCACCAGCTCCTGGGTCGGTGCATGAGGGCAGGCGCCATCCTGCCAGGGGTGGTCCAGGCTGCCGTGATGGAAGTGCGCCTGCACATCGGTCAATGGCTCGCCGGCCAGGGCGCGGGCATACAACCCACGCTCGACCTGGGAGGCCTCGGGCAGGCGACCGAGCACGGCGGTGAAGGACTGGCTGAGGGTGTCCAGCACCAGGGAAATCGACCAGGCCTTGCCGGCTTCGTGCTTGATGAAGTCGACCAGGTAGATGCCAGGACGCACCGAGGTCGCCCGGTACGGCGCACTGCCGGCGCTGTGTCCGTCGGCGGCGTGCCAGTGCAGGGCTTGGGCGTCGAAACGGTGCTCGATGATCCAGCCATTGGCGAAATGCAGGGTCAAGGTACGCCCGGCCAGGTCCGCCAGCTGCGGCAGGATGAACGCCTCGGGGGCGAAGCCTTCGGCAAGGGCGCCCACGGTGATCCAGTCGGTTGGGTTCGGCATGTCGGTACTCCTGTGAAAGTGGAGCCCACAGGGTGCCGGGATGCGCCGGGGCGCGGTATCAACCGGATGGTTGAGTCACAGGTACAAGGTGCTGACCAGCTCGGTGCGGTTGCTCACGCCCAGCTTGCGGAACAGGTTGATCAGGTGCGTCTTGATCGTCGGCAGGCCGATGGCCAGGGCGCGGGCGATGTCCTTGTTGCTGGCGCCGTCGCGCAGCAGTTCGGCAATCTGCCATTCGCGGGGCGTCAGTGCCTGGGTGGCGATCGGCTTGGCCGTCGTCGACGGTTGGTTGGCCACGGCCATTTGCATCAGGCCGTGCAGCGGGAGCAGGCGGTCGAGTTCCTCGCCACGGAACTCGCCCAGGTTTGCGCCGCGCAGCAACGACACCCCGGCCAGGGGGCGACCGCCGACCTGGGCAATGATCTCCACCACGTCCACGACCTGATGGCGCTGAAGAAAACCCCGGTAGGCCTGGCCCTGGGCCGGCGGCAAATGCGCAAGCCCTTGGCGCAAGGACACCACCGGACGCCCCAGCGCCAGGCAGCGCCCAGGTTGCAGGGGGTCGTACTCACGGTAGTGTTCCAGGTAGCGCCGGTGCATCGGCAGTTGCATGTCCTGCAGTAGAAAGTCGCAGGCCTGCTGCTGGCTGTCGATGCGGTAGAACGCAGCCAGGGACGCCGGCACCTGCTGGCTGAACGCCTGCAGGCAATAGCGGCCCAGTGCATCGTCGGATACCACAGCCGATGCGTTCATGGTGGCAGCCCTCAGTAGCGGATCATCACCGATTTGAGTTCGGTGAAGTCGTCGATGAATGCCGAACCGAACTCCCGGCCAATGCCCGAGGCCTTGATGCCGCCGAATGGCACGGCAGGGTCGAGCAGGGTGTGCATGTTCACCCACAGGGTGCCGGCCTGGATCTCGGGGATCAGGCGCATGGCCTTGGCCAGGTCGTTGGTCCACAGGCTGGCACTGAGTCCGTAGGGCGTGGCGTTCATCAGGTGCAGGAGTTCGTCCTCGGTGTCGTAGGGCAGGAAGGTTGCCACTGGGCCGAAGGTTTCCTGGTTGAGCAGGGTGTCATTGGGGGAACGGGCAAGGATCACCGTGGGGTCGACGAAGCAGCCCGGACCGTCGCCGATCCGGCCGCCATGAATGATCTGGCTGCCTTCGGCGCGGGCGGTGGCGAACAGCTCACCCAACTTGCGCTGATGCGGCTTGTTGGCCACGGGACCGAACTGGGTGCTCTCGTCCAGTGGCGAGCCGATTTTCAATTGGCCCAGGCGCTCGGACAGGGCTTCGAGCAAGGGCTCGATGCGCGTGCGGTGCACATAGAAGCGCTCGCCAGCGGCGCAGATCTGCCCCGAATGCAGGAAGCCGGCCTCGATCACCCCTTCCACCGCCTTGTCGAGCGGTACATCGGGCAGGAACGCCACGGCGTTCTTGCCGCCTAGCTCCAGGGTCGCCCGGGTCAGCTTGGCGCCCATGGCCGTCTGGCCCACGGCAATGCCGGTGGGCACGGAACCTGTGAACGACACCTTGTCAGTACCAGGGTGCTCCACCAATGCCTTGCCCACTGTGCCTGCGCCGGTCAGCACGTTCAGGGCGCCCGCGGGCAACCCGGCTTCGCTGGCGAGCTCGGCGATCCGCAGGAGGGTCAAGGGCGTGAACTCGCTGGGCTTGAGGATGATGCTGCAACCGGTGGTCAGGGCGGAGGCCAGTTTCCAGATGGCGATCATGGTGGCGAAGTTCCACGGCACGATGCCCACCACCACACCGATCGGCTCGCGTAGGGTGTACGCACTGTAACGTTCACCTGCGAAGGAGGGCAGGGACGGGGTGATGGTCTGGCCGGTGATCTTGGTTGCCCAGCCGGCGTAATAGCGCAAGAAGTGCGCGGCCTGCTCCACCTCGAAGGCACGCGCGATGCCGATCAGTTTGCCGGACTGCAAGGTCTCCAGCTGCGCCAGTTCCTCGCGGTTGGCTTCCAGCAGATCGGCCAGGCGCAACAGGACCGAGGCACGCGCTGCGGGGCTGGTTCGTGACCAGGCCTGGAAGCCCTCGCGCGACGACGCCACGGCGCGCTCGACATCGACCTGGCTGGCGTCGGCCACCTGGGCGAGGGTTTCGCCATTGGCTGGGTTGACCACGGCGATCCGCGTCGCGGATTGGCTGGCGACGGTTTCACCATGGATATACAGGCCATGGTCACGCGCGAGGAAGGCAGTGACCGAGGGCAGCAAAGAGATGTCGCTCATGGGCGGGCTCCGGGTAGGGTCGATGGGGGTGGCGCGCCCCTTGCGTGCCTGTGGAGGCGGCCGTCAGGGCGAGGAGGCGCGAGCCCCTGGGATACATGCGTCAGGCCGAGCTTAAAGCTGGCCCTGCCGTGGTTCTTGTCTGCCTGTGCCAACGCCCATGACCCAGGCTGCCAGCCTGGGCGATCCCATGAAAAGTACAATTCGAGCTGCGGAAGGTGCATTTCCAGCGCCGCCGGATGGCTCCCATACTGGCCCGGCATTCATCAGCGAGACGCCACCGCTCGCCAAGGTCCAATAACAATGAGCCAGACCATGAAAAAGCCAAATTCCCTGCTGGAAGACCTCAAGCCACTGCTGCCCGCCATCGCCGCCAATGCTGCCCAGGCCGAGCGTGAGCGCACCGTGCCCGCTGAAAACATCGCGCTGCTCAAGGGCATCGGCTTGCACAGGGCCTTTTTGCCCAAGCCTTACGGTGGCCTGGAGATCAGCTTGCCGGCATTCGCCGAATGCATCGCCACCTTGGCCGGCGCTTGCGCCAGTACCGCCTGGGCGATGAGCCTGCTGTGCACCCACAGCCATCAACTGGCAATGTTCCCGGCCCGGTTACAGGAGGAAATCTGGGGCACGGACCCGGATGCGACCGCCAGCAGCAGCATCGCGCCGTTCGGCCGCACCGAGGAGGTCGACGGCGGCGTGCTGTTCAGTGGCGAGATGGGCTGGAGCAGCGGCTGCGACCATGCCGAATGGGCGATCATGGGCTTTCGCCGCGCCAACGACGAAGGCGGGCAGGACTATTGCTTCGCGGTACTGCCGCGCAGCGACTACCAGATCCGCGACGACTGGTATGCCGTGGGCATGCGCGCCAGTGGCAGTCGTACCTTGGTCGTCGAGCGCGCCTTCGTGCCCGAATACCGGATCCAGAAAGCCAAGGACATGATGGAAGGCAAGTCCGCAGGCTTTGGCCTTTACCCGGACAGCCAGATCTACTTCAACCCTTATCGTCCGTACTTCGCCAGCGGCTTCTCCACGGTCAGCCTGGGGATCGCAGAGCGCATGCTCGAGGTGTTCCGCGACAAGACCCGCAACCGCGTGCGTGCCTACACCGGGGCCGCGGTCGGTGCGGCGACGCCGGCGCTGATGCGCCTGGCCGAGTCCACCCATCAAGTGGCGGCGGCGCGCGCCTTGCTGGAAAAGAGCTGGGAGGAGATCGCTGAATTCAGCGCCCGCCACCAGTACCCGACGCGCACGCAACTGGCGTTCTGGCGCACCAATCAGGGCTACGCCACCAAGATGTGCATCCAGGCGGTGGATCGCCTGATGGAAGCCGCCGGTGGCGGCGCCTGGTTTGAAAGCAACGAGATGCAGCGGCTGTTCCGCGATGCGCACCTGACCGGCGCCCACGCCTACACCGACTACGACGTGTGCGCGCAGATTCTCGGGCGCGAGTTGATGGGCCTGGAGCCGGATCCGGCGATGACCTGAGGGGCCATGCCCACGCAGTGACGGATGTGACCATTCGCGGGTAAACCCGCTCCCACGACTCACCACAGGCCCCTGTGGAAGCGGGTTTATCCGTGCATGGGCCGACGCCAATCTCAAAACAAGAACAGGAGCCTTGCATGTCCACTTCCTTCGATGCCCGCGCCTTTCGTCGCGCGTTGGGCAACTTCGCCACTGGCGTTACCGTGATCACCGCTGCCGATGCCAGCGGTCGCAAGGTTGGCGTCACCGCCAACAGCTTCAATTCGGTATCCCTCGACCCGCCGTTGATCCTCTGGAGCCTGGACAAACGCTCCAGCAGCCATGCCGTGTTCGAAGCCGCCGAGCACTTTGCCGTGAACGTGCTGGCCGCCGATCAGATCGACCTGTCCAACACCTTCGCCCGCCCCAGCGAAGACCGTTTTGCCGGTATCGAGCATGAGGAGGGCGAGGGCGGTGCGCCCTTGTTGCCGGATTGTGCGGCGCGCCTGCGTTGCCAGAAGTACCAGCAGCTTGACGGGGGCGATCACTGGATTCTGATCGGCAAGGTGCTGGCCTTCGACGATCTGGGGCGCTCGCCGTTGCTGTATCACCAGGGTGCCTACTCCATGGTATTGCCCCATACCCGCATGACTCGCCGCAGCGAGGGGCAGCCGCCCAGCAGTCACTTCCAGGGGCGCTTGCAGCACAACCTGTACTACCTGATGACCCAGGCGCTACGCGCCTACCAGGCCAGCTATCAGCCGCAGCAACTGGCCACAGGCCTGCGCACCAGCGAAGCACGCATGCTCATGGTGCTGGAGCACGACGCAGGCCTGGCACTGCCTGAATTGTTGCGCGAGGTGGCGATGCCTGAGCGGGAAATCGTCGAGGCCGTCGCCAACCTCTCGCGCAAGGGATTGGTCAGCGATGACAACGGTCGGGTGTGCCTCACCGACAAGGGCCGTGACGAGACCGAAGGGCTATGGAGCCTCGCCCAAGCCCAGCAGGAGCGGGTGTTCGGGCAATTCAGCGATCAACAGCTGGAGACCTTCAAGACGGTGCTCAAGGCAGTGATACAGGGCTGACTGCCCGACCCTGCGGATGAACGGTCTTCGCGCGTTCATCTGTGCCGCACCTATGCGTGGCAAGGGCGATGGAGCGCGAAGCCTGGGCGTCTGGCAGCCAGCAACAAGCCCCACGGCAGCCAGCGTCAAGACCGGCGCCGGCCACTGGCGCACAGTGCCAGGGCAGGCTGGGCGATCGCGAGCACTTGCGATACGCCTGGCTTGCGGGCATTTTCTCCCTCGTCTAGCCAGGGCACTTCCCATGACAATCAACAATAAGCTCACTGAGCACCTGAACCGTGGCAGCGTCGGTTTCCCCACCGCGCTGGCCAGTACCGTCGGCCTGATCATGGCCAGTCCGGTCATCCTCACCGCGACCATGGGCTTCGGCATTGGCGGCAGCGCCTTCGCCGTGGCCATGGTGATCGCCGCGCTGATGATGCTGGCGCAGTCCACCACCTTTGCCGAGGCGGCGGCGATCCTGCCGACCACCGGCTCCGTCTATGACTACATCAACTGCGGCCTGGGGCGTTTCTTCGCCATCACCGGCACCCTCTCGGCTTACCTGATCGTGCATGTCTTCGCCGGTACCGCCGAGACCATCCTCTCGGGGGTGATGGCCTTGGTGAACTTCGAGCACCTGAACACCCTGGCCGAATCGGCGGGTGGCTCCTGGCTGCTGGGCGTCGGCTTCGTGCTGGTGTTCGGCGTGCTGAACGCGTTCGGCGTCAGTGCCTTCGGCCGTGCCGAGGTGGTGCTGACCTTCGGCATGTGGACCACCCTGATGGTGTTTGGCGTGCTCGGCCTGCTGGCCGCGCCGGCGGTGGAGCTGGACGGGCCGTTCGGTGTGTCGATGGTCGGAACCGACCTGGTC
Source organism: Pseudomonas sp. HTZ2 (assembly GCF_033173945.1). Classification (NCBI taxonomy): domain Bacteria; kingdom Pseudomonadati; phylum Pseudomonadota; class Gammaproteobacteria; order Pseudomonadales; family Pseudomonadaceae; genus Pseudomonas; species Pseudomonas sp. HTZ2. The sequence continues at coordinate 1,260,550 of NZ_CP137332.1, forward strand.
ACGGTGCTCTCGCTGGTGGGCATGGCGATGTTCATGTTCGTGGGCTGCGAGTTCGTCACGCCCCTGGCACCAGAGTTGCGCCGTTCGGCCTGGGTGATGCCAAAGGCCATGGCCCTGGGCCTGTTCGGTGTGGCCAGCTGCATGTTCATCTATGGCGCGGCCATGAAGCGCCAGGTGGAGAACGTGGTGCTCGACGCCGCCTCCGGGCTGCACCTGCTGGATACGCCCATGGCGATTCCGCGCTTCGCTGAGCAGGTGATGGGCGATATCGGGCCGATCTGGCTGGGTATCGGCTTCCTGTTCGCTGGTGCTGCCACCATCAACACCCTGATGGCCGGGGTGCCGCGCATCCTCTACGGCATGGCGGTCGATGGTGCGCTGCCCAAGGTCTTCACCTACCTGCACCCGCGCTTCAAGACACCATTGGTGTGCATCCTGGTGGTAGCGCTCATCCCGTGCCTGCACGCCTGGTACCTGGGCGGCAATACCGACAACATCCTGCACCTGGTGCTGGCCGCTGTTTGCGCCTGGAGCACGGCCTACCTGCTGGTGACCCTGTCGGTGGTGATCCTGCGTATCCGCAGGCCCGACCTGCCGCGGGCCTATCGCTCGCCACTATTCCCGCTGCCGCAGATCGTCTCGAGCATCGGCATCGTGCTGGGCATGTGGTTCATCACCCCGCCAGGCATGGACCCGGCCGATGTGTACGTACCCTTCGCGGTGATGCTGGGCGGCACCGCGGCCTACGCGCTGTTCTGGACGCTGTGCGTGCAGAAAGTCAACCCATTCAAGCCGGCACGGGTCGAGGAGGTGCTGGAGAAAGAGTTCAACGCCGAGCCCGGCCACGCCCACTCCCAGCAGGTGCAGCATGTCAGCGAGCTGGCTTGAGCGTCTCACCGGCCCGCGTACGCCGGCCGGCTACCGACCTGGGGTGACCCTTGGGCATCTGCAGCGCAACCTAGGCCTGGGCGATTTCACGTGCCTGGAGCGTGGTCTTGCCCGCTTTACCTACCGCAAGGATGGTCCGGTGCTGGAGGTGAGCGAGCGCACAGAAAGCCACCTGCTGATGCACCTGGTGATGTGCCAGTTCAGCCTGCGGGTGCCAACTAGGCAGACGGGTGCGTTGCGTCTGGAGGTGCGGCACAGCGGCCTGGTGCGGCGCGCGGGCCTGGTGTGTCGGCTGCGTGACGGGGATCGGGCGCGCTTTGAGGACTTCGAGTACCGCCTCAGCACTGACGCCACACTGCGCTCGGCGCTGATGCCGCTGGACTTCAAGCGCCTGGCGCTGGAGTGCCACAGCGGCCAGTGGCACGTCACCCTGGAGCATATGGGTGGCAGTGAAGTGGTCAACCGCATGCCAGCGTTCCGGCGCTACATCCCCCTTGGCACTGATCAGCGCAGCCATCTCTGGCGAGCCTTCGACGCACTTGAGCAGGCTTTGCGCGACAGCTGAAGGCCCGCCCGGTCGCCCGGCTTTCCTCTACACGCGAACGATGACAGTTGTGCGCTCATTGATAACATGTTAACAATTGGCGCATAACTACAAATGCTTCGCGTGTGGAGGCCTCCATGCCCAATGCTCAACCCACCCCTGGACTCAACAGCGACGGTCTGGACCGCTGGACCTCGGCCATGCAGCAAGTCTGTGGCCGTTTCGAAACGGAGCTTGCGTTCAATCGCTCGCTGTTCATCGGCGAGATCTCGACCTGCTCCCGCGCAGGTCTACCCTTGGCCAACCTGCGCACCAACGCCGGCAATATCCGCCGCCTGGGCGATAACGCCGACTGCGATGACGACCAACACTGCTTTCTGGTCAGCCAGCGCACTGGGTACTCCCAAGTGACCCAGGATGGCGTCAGCATACAACTCGCGCCAGGCGAGCTGCTGCTGATGGATTCGGTCGGCCCCTGTGAAATCACACCGTTCGGGTTGATCGAGCACACGTCCCTGTCGTTGTCCCGGGAACAGGTGCGTCGCCACCTGCAAGGCCAGGACACATTGTTCGGCAAGATTTCCTCGACCAACGCCTGTGGGCGCATGCTGCACCTGTTGATGGACCAGCTGTGCCGCGAAGGCGATGAGGGAGCCGTCCCCAGCACTCAGGGTGATGCCTTGCAAGCGGCATTCATTGCCCTGCTCGAGCCGGGCTTCGAACGCAGCGAGGACAGCGCCTGCAACCTGGCCGGCCTGAACGGCGCGAACCTGCGCAGCTACGTGCAAAAGGTCATTGATGAGTCCCTTGGCGAGCCTGGGCTGACGCCGGCGAGCCTTGCCAGTCGGCTGAGCATCTCGGTGCGTCACCTGTACCGATTGTTCGAAGAGGAGGGCGACAGCGTTTGTCGTTACATCCAGCGCTCACGCCTGCGGCGCAGTGCCGATGACTTGTCCAACCCGTTCCTCAGGGGCGAATCGATCACCTCGATCGCCTACAAGTGGGGGTTCACCGACTCGGCGCATTTCAGCCGTTCGTTCAAGAAACAGTTCGAGCAGTCGCCCAAGGACTACCGGGCCATGGCCCTGTTTGCCGGGCGCTAGACCTACAAAAAAAGGGGCTGCAACGCAGCCCCTGAGCCTTCATAGCAACCGTGTAGCCAAGTTCTGCACATACTCGGCCAGGAATTTTCCATGGGCCGCCCCCGGTTGCTGCGCCTGGAGGAACGGCAGCATGGGGTCTTGCACCGCCGTGCGCACGCCTACCAGTTCCTCGATCGCCGCCAATCCGCAGAACGGCACATAGGCTTCCGAGTAGCCCCCTTCATGTACCAGCACCAGGCGCCCGGCGCTATGCTGCTCGGCGGCCTCACGCAGCAGCGCGGTCATCGCACGGAACGAATCGCTGTGCAGCAGCATGCGTGCGAGCGGGTCCACCGCGTTGGCGTCGTAACCGCAGGCGACCACGATCAGCTCGGGGGCGAAACGCTCCAGCGCCGGCAGCACGATCTGTCGCATCGCGTGCAGGTAGGCGTCGTGGCCACTGCCGGCCGGTAGCGGGATGTTCAGGTTGAAGCCTTCGCCCGCGCCCTGGCCGCGGTCTTCGGCGCCACTGTAGCCTGGCGGATAGCAGTGCTCCTGATGCAGCGAAATGGTCAGCACATCACTGCGTGATTCGTAGATCGACTGGGTGCCGTTGCCGTGATGCACGTCCCAGTCGATCACCGCCACCTTGTTCAAGCCATGACGTGCCTTGGCCGCTTCGATGGCGATGGGGATGTTGGCCAGGAAACAAAAGCCCATGGCCTGATCGGCCAGGCAGTGGTGCCCAGGCGGGCGTGACAGCGAGTAGGCATTGTCGGCTTCACCGCGCAGCACGGCGTCCACCGCGGCAATGGCAAGGCCTGCCGAACGCTTGGCGATTTCATAGCTGCCGGGACCGACTGGTGCCTGTGGCCCCAGCTCGCCACCCCCGGCATCGCTCAGTGCCTTGAAGCGTTGCAGGTAGTCCGGCGAATGCACCCGCAGCAGGTCTGCTTCGTCGGCCGACGGCGCACTGTGTTGCCGCAGGGCCTGGCTCAGGCCGGAGACATCCAGCAGGTTTTTCAGGCGGCGCTTGGTTTCCGGCGATTCGGCAAAGCCGGCCGCGGCAGGGGGCTGCACCCAGCCGCCAACCGGTAGGGTCAAGGCATGCATGCCGGCGCTGTGCCAGAAACACAGCTCATCGAAGAAGAAGGCGGTACGACGGGTCATGGGTGTACTCCAGTGGTGACGAGAAAACGGCAACGGCGGGTGATCATCAGGGCGGTAAAGGCCAGCAACAGGCAGCAGGCGCTGCCGATCAGGACGCTGCGCATGCCCAGACCCGTCTCCAGCACAGGGCCTGCGATGGCCGGGCCCAGGGCAAGGCCACCGCCAATGACCAAGTTGGCGCTGTTCATCAGCCGGCCATGGCGGTCCAAGTCGGCCAGGCAGGCCAGGATGAAGGGCAGCACGAAGGTCCAGCAGAACTTGAACAGCAGGGCGGCGCCGGCGAAGCGCAACAGGCTCGGGGCGTCCAGCAGCAGGCAGATGGCAGCGGTCATCAGCCCGAGGCCCAGGCCCAGGAGCCGGTTGCGAGGCCAGCGTGGCCCAATCAGGGTGGCGCACAGGGACCCGGCGATACCTAGCAGGGTGGCGATCGACAGGATCCGACCACTGTCGGCAGGTTCGATGGCCGAGTCGGCGGCGACGCTGCCGATGAATGTCCATACCGCACTGAGCCCGGCATAGAACACCAGGACCGCGAACAGACCGCACAAGCCGGGCAGCCAGCCTTGGCCGGTCGGTGGGCTCACCGCATGCCGGCCGTTGCTGGCCTTGCCGGCACTGAACGCGCCGGCCAGCGGCAGGCACAGCACCATCAGCATGGCCAGACCGAGGTAAAGGGCCTTGAGCCCATAATTGGCGAACAGCGGTGGCAGCACCCACAGCCCGACCGCACCGAGGATCAATTGCCCGCTGACCCACAGGCCATAGACGCGGTCTGCCTGCGGGCTCTGCGCCGCGCTGGCGATGCACACCACCATCAGGCTGCCGCCGGCCAGGGCGCTCAGGGCGCGCAAGGCCATCAGTGTGACGTACTGGTCGCTGAAGGCGCTCGCCAGGTTGGCGCCGATGAACAGCAAGGCTGCGCCCCGGGCTACCTGGCGCCAGTCCCAACGTGATTGCCAGTAGTAGGCGGGTAGGGTGGCCAGGCTCATGGCGGCCAGTTCAACGGAAAACAACTGGCCTATTCGCGCCGGGCCCAGGCCCAGTTGCAGGGCGTATTGGGTCGCGACGGCCGGTGCGGTCATCAGCACGCAGGGCACCACGGCGGCGAACAGCACGATGGCCAGCAGGCGCAGGGGCGCCAGGCCGATTGCAGGAAACAGGGTCATGGCGCTTTCCTCAGAAGACGTGGACGAAACGCAGCAGCAGGTTGTCCTGCGCGTAGGCGTTGTCGGTCGATACGTTGCGGGTCAGGCCCAGCAGCACTTGGTTGCGTGAGTCGAGCCAGTGGCCGAGTTCGAATCCGGCCTGGGTGTAGCGTTGGTGGGTATCGTCCAGACGCCGACCGTCGAGCTCCAGTTCGCCGCCATCGGCATGGATCAGGCGCAAGGCGCCGTAGGTGGTGGGGGTCAGATCGTAGGAGGCGAACGCCTGCAGGCGGTACAGCGGCTTTTGCTGCAGATCGGCGCCGAAATAATCGTCGTTCTTGCCGTACAGCTGGGCTTCAAGGTTGGCTTCGAGCAGCCAGCGCTCACCCACACCTTGGGTGTAGTTGTAGTTCAGGTGCAGTGCCCAACGGTTGGCGCCGGGCGACACGTCCGGGTTCTGGCTGTGGTACTCGCCCACCGGCACGCTGAGCAAGCCCAGCAGCCCGCTGTAGGTGCGGCTCTGCGGGTCGTTGATGAAAAACAGCGTGCCGCCGACCTGCGGGTCGCCCACGCCACGCTCGCGGCGATGCTCGTTGGCACCGGGCAGGCGCGCTTCGGTGTCCACGTAGGGCACGATGAACTGGGGCGTGCAGAGGGTGCCGCAGATGTCGCTGAACCACAGCTGGCGGTAGGCGAAGGCGTTGACCGAGAGGTCCGCCTTGCCATTGTCGTCGCCTGCCCCGTGATAGTCCCCGGAGCGGGTCAGTGGCAGGTAGGCTACCCCCAGGCTGGTCCCCACCGGAGCCGTGACGAAGTCACGGGCGTTGAGGTCGGCGGCCTGGGCATCTGGCCAGGCCAGGGCCAGAGGGAGGAGTAACGCGCAGGTACGGCGGTGGTGCATGGGGCTGTTCCTTTGTTGTTGTGATAGGTGAACGGCAGGCAAAGCATCCCCAAACCCGCCATGGGACACGGCGGGGCGAGGTGGGTCAGGGCAAGGTCAGCTGGGTGGGTGGTGCAGCCGCTGGGTGATACCGGCTTTGCTGTTGACGCCCAGCTTGGTGTAGATGCTGCGGATGTGGTGGCGCACGGTGTTGGGGGCGACGCCGAGCTGGCGAGCGATTTCTTTGTAGGTATCGCCCGCGCCGAAGCGCTCGGCCACATCGGCTTCGCGGGCGCTGAGCAGGCTCAAGGCCGAACGTGGGCGGGCCGTCAGCAGGAACAGATCGCCCACGGCAGTGGAGTCCAGTTGCAACTGGCGGCCACGGTAGCTGTCTGGGCTGACTTGCTCAGGCAGGTGCGGGCCGGTCCAATCCGGCCACTCCAGCAGCAGGCGTTCGACGAAGCCGCGCTCGGCGTAGTGCAGTGTGCCTTGGCGGTCGCACACGGCCAAGGCCAGGGTGTTGGCGCCGTCGAGTGCTTCGCGCAATGCGACCAGGGCACGAATCTGGTTGGCGCCCTCAGCAGCCACCAGGTGCGGCATCAGGTGGTCCAGCAGAAAACACTCATGAGCGGTAAAGCGGGTGGCGCCGATCGCCCGATAGAGTGTCAGGTGCACGCTGAGCTGGGTCTGCGGGTCGATATGGATGATGCACAAGAACTCGCCGAACCCGTGCTTGACGCCCAGCCAGCGCAGGCCGCAAGGCGTTTCCCTGGCTTGGCTGTCGACGATGACCGCGCGTCCGGGGCAGGCATGGACCAGGCCGACCGTAGGGTCCTGATCGCGGATCGACTGCCAGTCTTGCAGGTATTCAGGCGGCAGGCCGAAGACATGACTGCTGTGCTCATCGGGCAGCCCGTCGATCAGCGCGGCACGCCCCCACCAGGCCTGGTCGAACGGGATCAACGCCCGGACCCGTTGCAGGATCTGGTCATGGAAGCGCGACAGCGGCTGCTCTTGGGCCAGGCGCTGCAACTCCAGCACCAAGGCGTTGAACTGCGTGAAACCGGGAGACGCGAGAAAGTCGGAATTGGAGCTGCACATAGGCGGTACCTGGCTGAGACGTTCTTGTTGTTGTCAGGGCCTGTGAAGAAGTATCGCCAAGGTCGGCAGGTGAGGGCCATCCTGCAAATGCAGGATGCAGTGACGCCGCGTTCCCAAGGCTGTCGTGCACGAAGCTGTGGGAGCGGGTTCACCCGCGAATGCGTCGGTGAAGGCACTGACGCTTTCGCGGGTAAATCCGCTCCCACGGGAGAGGCGTCGTAGGGGTCAGGCTACCGCCAGGTAGTGCTTGACGAAGGTCTCGCTGAGCACTTCCCAGAGCACAGGGGTGCCCTTGGTGACGAACCAGGCGTCGCCGGCTTTGTAGCGGGTGACCTGGCCGGTGGATTCGTCGGTGAGCTGGATTTCACCGGTGACGATCACCGCCTGCTCGCTGAATGGATAGACCATGCGGAACTTGCCGCGGGTGGTGCCGAAGTAAGCGCTGCTGACTGGGTCGGTCGGGGCGCCGTGGGTCATCTTGCCGTAGCACTTGACCTCGCCTTCGAGGATGGTCGAGCCCAGGTCGGCAACGGTGCCCCAGGCGTCGAGTTCGGACAATTGCACGCCTTGGCGGACGGCGGTAAGGGTCATGGGGTATCTCCAGTAGTTGAGAGTCAGCGGTCAACGACGGCCGTTGAAGAAGCCCGACAGCTGATGCACGGTCTTGCCGGCAGTCAGCAGCAGTGGGCGGATATGGTCCTTGCCGAGGATCCGCGCGTGCTTGACCGAGCTGATCAGGTCATAACGCGAGGAGCCTTCGTGCATGCCTTCGGCGAGGATCTTGCAAATGATGTGGCTGGGTGTGACGCCGAAGCCCGAATAGCCCTGCACGTAGAAGGCATTGGGGCGGTTGCTCAAGGTGCCGATCTGCGGGAACAGGTTGGCGCTGGTGGCCATCGGGCCGCCCCAGGCCAGGTCGATGCGCACGTCCTTGAGGTACGGGAAAATCTTCAGCATCAGGTTGCGGTTCCAGGCTTTGAGGTCCTGGGGGATGTGCTCGACGAAGGGCGTGGCGGCACCGAACAGCAAGCGGTTCTCGCGGGTCACGCGGTAGTAGTCGATCACTGGGCGGATATCGCTGTAGGCGCCGCGAATCGGGCTGATGCGCTGGATGAGCTCGTCCGACAGCGGCTCGGTCATCATCTGGAAGGCGTAGGTGTTGATGGTCTTGGCGTGCAGTTCAGGCTCGAGCTTGTTGAGGAAGCTGTCACAGGCCCACAGCAACTTGCTGGCCTTGACCGAACCGCGGCCGGTGCGCACGGTAATGCGCTCGCCGTACTGCACTTCCAGTGCCGGGCTGTGTTCGAAGATGCGTGCGCCATGACCCACCAACGCCTGGGCTTCGCCGAGCAGCAGGTTGAGCGAATGCACGTGGCCGCCCCCCATGTGCAGCAGGGCGCTGCTGTAGGCGTCCGAGCCGATGATCTGCTTGACCTCCGAGCCGCCCAGGAAGCGGATCTCGTCCTTCTGGTTGATGGCCTTGAAGTCCTTTTCCCAGGCGCGCAGGGTCTTTTCCTGACGGGCATTGAAGCCCATGTAGCCATAACCGTGGCAGAAGTCGGCATCGATGGCGTAACGGGCGATGCGTTCCTTGATGATGCCGGCACCCAGCTCGCTGATCTCAAAGATCTCGCGCAGGCCTTGGTCGCCGACGCTGGCCTTGATCTTCTCGAGGTCATGGCCGATGCCGGCCATGATCTGTCCGCCGTTGCGCCCGGTGCCGCCGAAGCCCAGGTAGCGGGCTTCGAGCACTACGATGTTGGAGATGCCTTTTTCCGCGAGCTCCAGGGCAGTATTGATGCCGGAAAAACCGCCACCGATCACCACCACGTCGGCGTCGATGTCGCTTTCCAGGGTCGGGAAACTGAGGTTGTACTTCTTGGTGGCCGTGTAGTAGGTCGGCGTTTCGATGTTGATCATGGCGCAGCCTGGACAGTTGGAATTATTGATGTGGGCTTGCTTTAGCCGTTGCGCGGTATACGTATTGAGCGCCTAACGACCGGTAGGTGTCTTGCCTGTGGCTGCCGCGCTTTTGACGCTGGCTGCCGGGGCCAACAGGGTGGGTTTAGTAGACCCCGCTTGGTGCGATGCTTGCTTTCCCTTCCTTGAACGTGCCCACCAGCGCCTGCAACCCGCGCATCAGGACGGTGGTGTCCACACCGACAGCCACGAAGGCGGCTCCCAGTTCGATGTAGCGTCGGGCCAGCTTCTGGTCGGCGCTGAGAATCCCCGCGGCTTTGCCCGCTTGGCGAATCCGCACGATGGCGTCCTCGATCGCGGCTTGGACCTCCGGGTGTCCGGGGTTGCCGCGATGGCCCATGGCCGCGCTCAGGTCGGCTGGGCCGATGAACACACCGTCGACACCTTCGACCGCGCAGATCCCATCCAGGTTGGCCAGGCCTTCGCGGTTTTCGATCTGTACCAACAGGCACATCTGGGCATCGGCCTGGTCGAGGTAACCGGGAATCGTGTTCCAGCGCGAGGCCCGCGCCAAGGCGCTGCCGACACCGCGCACGCCGCTCGGCGGATAACGCATGGCGCGCACCAGCGCTCGGGCCTGATCGGCACTTTCGACCATGGGTACCAGCAAGGTCTGGGCGCCGATGTCCAGCACCTGCTTGATCAGCGCCGTGTCGCCGATCACCGGGCGGATCACCGCCTGGCTGGGGTAGGGGGCGATGGCCTGCAATTGGCCTAGCAGGCTGCGCAGGTCGTTGGGCGCGTGCTCGCCGTCGATCAGCAGCCAGTCGAAACCGGCATTGGCCGCCAGCTCCGCGCAATACGGGGCTGCCAGCCCCAGCCACAGGCCGATCTGCGTGTCGCCGCGTTGCAGGCGTTGCTTGAAGGTGTTGATGGGTATGTCCATGGCAAATCCTCAGACGAAGCGGCAGGCAATGGAGCCAAGCTGGTCATAGTCGACATGGAAGGTGTCGCCAGGGCTGGCTGCCACCGGGCGGGTGAAGGAGCCGCCGAGGATCACCTGGCCGGCCTCCAGCCCCACGTCATAGGGCGCCAGCTTGTTGGCCAGCCACGCGACGCCTTTGGCCGGGTGGTTGAGCACCGCGGCGGACACCCCGGACTCCTCGATCACCCCGTTGCGATAGAGCACCGCGGGCACTTTACGCAGGTCGATCTCGGTGGGGCGCACGGCGCGCCCGCCCATCACCACGCCCGCATTGGCGGCGTTGTCGGAGATGGTGTCGAAGACCTTGCGGGTGGCCTTGGTTTGCGGGTCGATCTGCTGGATGCGTGCATCGATGATTTCGAGCGCCGGGATCACCCACTCCGTGGCCTCCAGCACGTCGAACAGGGTCACGTTCGGCCCTTTGAGCGGCTTGCCGAGGATGAATGCCAGTTCCACCTCGACCCGAGGCACGATGAAACGGTCGAAGGGAATGTCGCTGCCTTCGTCGAAGAACATGTCGTCGAGCAATGCGCCGTAGTCCGGCTCGGTGATGTTCGACGACACCTGCATGGCGCGCGAGGTCAGGCCGATCTTGTGACCGACCAGCTTGCGCCCATCGGCGATCTTGCGGGCCACCCAGGCGCGCTGGATGGCGTAGGCGTCTTCAATGGTGATAGCCGGGTGCTCCAAAGAGAACTGACCGACCTGTTCGCGTGAGCGCTCGGCCTGGTCGAGGCGGGCGGCGGCGTGCTGGATGATGCTGGCGTCGAGCATGGAAACCTCAAGGCTTGGAAAACAGAGGGTGCAGACTGCTGTGCTTGGCGTCGTAGACCTGGCCTGGGCTTTCGTCGATCTGCAGGGTCACGCCCACCGGGCGGCGTTCGAGCAGCGCGTCCAGATGACCACGTAGCACGGCCAGCAGGCTGTCGCCGACCTGCTGGTGCACCCCACGGCTGCGTCCGGCCCCCATGCGCAGGTTGGCGTAGACAAAACCGTAGTTGCCCTGGCCGTCGGCGATCGCCGCATGGGCCGCCGGGTAGGCCAGCACGCGGGTGCCGCCGGTGGGAAACACCGGCCGGCCGGTCTCGTCGCGCTGCTCGAGCATGCAGTCGGCCAGGGCGCGGCACAGGCCACCGATGTTGGCGTCGGCTTCGATGTCCGGGCTGTAGAGCAGGACCAGATGAGGCATGGCAAGGCTCCTTAAAGACGGCTGGTGGAGGTCACGCCAGCGGGGTTCGAAGCCTGGGCGGCTGGAATGGCAGAGCCATCCTGTGGCGTGACGGGGAAGATGGCGTTGATCTGGCCAGTGCCCGAGGAGCCAAAGTAGGGCGTGACGACCTCGGCTTTGCCGTCGTACCGCGACCAGCCCAGGGCACCGAGCAGCATGGCGGTGTCATGCATGAAGCCTTCGCCGTGGCCCTTGACCGCGTATTCCGGGAGCATGGCGCAGAAGTCGGACCAATCGCCGTCTTCCCACATGCGCACCACGCGGTGGTCGAGGGTTTCCAGGAACGGGCTCCAGACCTTGGTGGCGAACTCCGGCGCCTGGCCGTTCTGGGCGAAGCGATGGGACAGCGAGCCGCTGGCCAGGAACGCCACGGTCCCGTCGTAGTGGTCTTCGACCGCCTTGCGCATGGCCCAGCCGAGGCGAGCACTGTCATTGAGGTAGTGGGAGGTGCACAGCGCCGAAACCGAGACCACCTTGAAGTGCTGGTCGGCGTTCATGTAGCGCATGGGCACCAACGTGCCGTATTCCGGCGCCAGGGTGGTGGCGTCGTGGGCCATGGTCTCCACGCCCAGGGCGTTGCAGGTCTCGGCCAGCACACGGCCCAGTGCCGGGTTGCCGGGGAAGGCATAGGGCATGTTGGCGATGAAGTGCGGCAGTTCGTTACTGGTATACAGCCCCTCGAAGTGAGGCGCGCAATTGATGTGGTAGTTGGCGTTGACCAGCCAGTGGGTGTCGAACACCACGATGGTGTCCACGCCCAGTTCGCGGCAGCGGCGGCTGATCTCCAGGTGGCCATCGATGGCCGACTGGCGGAATCCCTGGCGCGGGCCAGGGAGTTCTGACAGGTACATGGACGGCACATGGGTGATCTTGGCGGCCAGAGCGAGCTTGCCCATGGGAATCTCCGGTGAAGTGTTGTTGTTCTGTGTCCATGATGGGGTAGACCCGCTCCCACAGAACACTGTGGGAGCCGGCAGCGCTAGATGCCCCAGCGCGGAATGTGATGGCTACCCATGGATATACACACGTTCTTGATCTCGGCGAACACCTCGAAGCTGTATTGGCCGCCTTCGCGCCCGGTACCCGAGCCTTTCACGCCCCCGAACGGCTGGCGCAGGTCGCGCACGTTCTGGCTGTTGATGAACACCATGCCCGCCTCGATGCCCCGGGCCAGACGATGGGCCTTGCCAATGTCCTGGGTCCAGATGTACGAGGCCAGGCCGTACTCGGTGTCGTTGGCCAGGCGCAGCGCCTCGGCTTCGTCCTTGAACGGGATCAGGCACACCACCGGGCCGAAGATTTCCTCCTGGGCGATGCGCATGCGGTTGTCCACGTCGGCGAACACCGTGGGCTGGATGAACTGCCCCTTGGCCAGGTGCGCCGGCAGGCCTGCCGGACGCTCCAGGCCACCTGCGACCAGGCGTGCGCCTTCTTCGATACCGATGCGGATGTAGCCTGTGACCTTGTCGTAATGCTGCTGGGTGATCATCGAGCCGACCTGGGTCTTCGGATCGGTCGGATCGCCGACGATCAGCCGCTTGGCACGGGCGGCGAACTGCGCCACGAACTGCGGGTATACGCTTTCCTGGATGAAGATACGGCTGCCGGCAGTGCAGCGCTCGCCGTTGAGCGAAAAGATCGTGAACAGCGCAGCATCCAGGGCGCGTTCAATGTCGGCGTCCTCGAAGATCAGCACTGGCGACTTGCCGCCCAGCTCCATGGAGTATTTCTTCAGGCCCGCGCTCTGCATGATCTTCTTGCCGGTGGCGGTGCCGCCGGTGAAGGAGATCGCCCGCACGTCCGGATGGCGCACCAAGGCGTCACCGGCGGTGGCGCCGTAGCCCTGGATCACGTTGAGCACGCCGTTGGGGATGCCGGCTTCTACCGCCAGGCGGCCCAGCTCGTTGGCGGTCAGGGGGGAAAGCTCGCTCATCTTCAGCACTGCGGTGTTGCCCAGGGCCAAGCACGGCGCGGTCTTCCACGTCGCGGTCATGAACGGCACGTTCCATGGAGACACCAGACCGCACACACCCACCGGCTGGTACAGGGTGTAGTTGAGCATCTGGTCATCCACCGGGTAGGTGTGGCCATCCATGCGCGTGCAGACTTCGGCGAAGAAGTCGAAGTTGTGCGAGGCACGCGGGATCAGCACGTTCTTGGTCTGGTGGATCGGCAGGCCAGTGTCCAGGGTTTCCAGCTCGGCCAGCTTGGGCACGTTCTGGTCGATCAGCTCGCCCAGGCGACGCATCAGCCGGGCGCGCTCCTTGGCCGGGGTGTTGGCCCACTTGGGGAAGGCTTCCTTGGCGGCGGCCACGGCCTGGGCCACTTCCTCGGCACCGCCGCTGGCCACTTCACCGATGGCATCGCCGGTGGCCGGGTTGTAGTTGATGAAGGTGTCGCGGCTCTCGACTTCGCGGCCGTTGATCCAATGCTTGATCATGCTCATGCCTCTTTTGCTTTCAGGGCGAAGAACTCGGCTTCGCTGACGATTCGGTTGACCAGACGGCCCACGCCTTGCACTTCCACCACCACTTCATCGCCTGGCACCACGTCGGCCAGGCCTTCCGGCGTGCCGGTGGCGATCATGTCGCCCGGCTGCAGGGTCATGAAGCTTGAGAAGTATTCGATGAGATACGGGATGTCGAAGATCATGTCCGCGGTGCTGCCTTCCTGTTTCAGCTCACCGTTGATCCAGGTGCGCAGCTTCAGGTTGGACGGGTCCGGTACATCGGCGGCGTCGACGATCCACGGGCCGACGGGGGTGGTGGCATCGCGATTTTTCACCCGTAGGTTGGGGCGGTAGTAGTTTTCCAGGTAGTCGCGGATGGCGTAGTCGTTGCACACCGTGTAGCCGGCCAAGTAGTCGAGGGCGTCCTCGCGCTTGACGTTGCGCGCCGGCTTGCCGATCACCGCCACCAGCTCGCACTCGTAGTGCATGTAGGCGACGTTGTCCGGGCGCCAGGTGACCTGGTTGTGACCGGTGTAGGTTCCAGGGGACTTGACGAACGCAAGCGGCTCGGTGGGCGGGGTGAAGGCAAGCTCGGCGGCATGGTCGGCGTAGTTCAGGCCCAAGGCGAACATGGTGCCGTTGGCCGGCGGCAGCCAGGTGACCTGGTCGGCGGCCACCCGGCGGCCATCGGCCAGGAGCAGGTGCTGGTCATTCTCGACGATGGCCGTGTGGACCTGGCCGTCGAACTGGATACGGGCGTGTTTCATGGTCAGATCCTCATTCGGCGACGATGGTATTGATCAACTGGCCGAGGCCATCGATCTCCACGGTCACCCGGTCACCGGGCAATACATCGACGCGGCCTTCCGGGGTGCCGGTGATCAGCACATCGCCGGCGTGCAAGGTCATGAACTCGCTGATCTCAGCAATCAACTGGGCCACGCTGCGCACGCAGTTGGCGGTGTTGTTGTGCTGGCGCAGTTCGCCGTTGACCAGCAGGCGAATCCCCAGGGCCTGGGGGTTGGGCACTTGCGCGGCAGGCACCAGTTCAGGGCCGAGCGCACAGAAGCCATCACGGCACTTGGCCTTGACCGCCGGGCGGTAGTAGCTGTCCTCAGGCAGGCTGAACTCATTGACGATGGTGTAGCCGGCCACATGCGCCAGCGCGTTTTCCACGCTGACCCGGCTGGCGTCCTTGCCGATCACTACGCCCAGTGCCGGCCCCGGTTGCAGGCGATCGACTGCCGAGGGGTAGGTGACGGGCTGGCCGTGCTGGTTGCGGGTATTGGGCGTCTTGATGAACAGCACTGGCTTGACCGGCGGCTGTTTGTAGGGCGGCGCGTTGAAGGCGGTGAGGTGCTGCTGCAGCAAGCCCTGGTAGTTCAGGGCGACGCCGAACAGGGTGCCGCTGGCAACCTCGTGCAAGGCACGGCTCATGCTTTTCTCCTGGCGGTAGGCGAAGCGATGGGGGAGCGCTTCTTGGCATTTTTGTTAATGTGTTAACGTTATAATTAATATGTTAACAATCGTCAAGGCGCTGCCGGGACGATTCGCGACCACCGGCCGGTGCTACCATGGATGCCGGCCCGACTCGCCAGCCCGCACGAGCACGACATGAAAGAGCGACAGCCGATCCCCAACATCAACATCGGTCAGGTGTACGACCAGCGCTACAGCGAGAGCGAGGTCCACTACGACCGGCTCGGCAACCTGGCCGGTTTCTTCGGGCGCAACATGCCGGTGCACCGGCACGACCGCTTCTTCCAGATTCATTACGTCAAAAGTGGCAGCGTGCGGGTCTACCTGGACGAGCAGCGCTATCACGAGGCTGGGCCCATGTTCTTCCTGACCCCGCCGACCATTCCTCATGCCTTCGTCACCGAACCCGACGCCGACGGCCATGTGCTGACCGTGCGCCAACAACTGGTGTGGCAACTGCTGCAAGCTGAGCCTGGGTTGATGACCGGGCCGCGGTTGGCACCGGCGTGTGTCGCCCTGGGGCGCCTGCAAGGCCAGGCCGCGATCGATGCGCGGCAGCTTGAGGCGCTGTTCGACATGCTCGGCGCCGAGGTCGGCAGCAATCGGCCAGGGCAGGGCTCCGCGGTGCAGGACCTGGCCCGGTTGGTGATGATCGGCCTGCTACGGCTGTGCGCCAATTCGCTGGAGGCGACCCCGGCACGGCATGAGGACCTGCGGCTGTTCAATCGTTTCAACGAGTTGATCGAGCAGCATTACCTGGAACACTGGACGCTGCCGGCCTATGCCGTCGCCCTCGGCGTGACCGAGGCACGGCTGAACGACGTGTGCCGGCGCATCGCGGACCTTCCGTCCAAGCGCCTGGTGTTCGAGCGACTGATGCAGGAGGCCCGGCGCTTGCTGCTGTACACCGGTGGCTCGGCCAACGAGATCTGCTATCAGCTGGGCTTCAAGGACCCGGCCTATTTCAGCCGGTTCTTCCAGCGCCATGCGCAGATGACGCCAGGGGAGTACCGTCAGCGCCAGACGCGGTGAATGCGTATGGCCAGCGCTGCGCGTCCGTGAGCCAGGACAGGACGCTGGACAGAACCCCTGCAAATGTATTTCACTTTGTTAATATCTTAATGAAGTGCTGCGCACACGCCTTGTCCCCAAGGTCGCAGCCCCGTAGATTCCTGGCTTTGCAACCTGAACTGATGAGCATGACCTTACCAAGACCCTCCCTGACCCTGACCCTCCTGCAGGCCCGCGAAGCAACCATGGCGTTCTTCCGCCCGGCCCTCAACGCCCATGACCTGACCGAGCAGCAATGGCGGGTGATCCGCATCCTGCGTCAGCAGGGCGAACTGGAAAGCCACCAGCTCGCCGACCAGGCCTGCATCCTCAAGCCGAGCATGAGTGGCGTGCTCAAGCGCCTGGAGCGCGATGGCCTGGTGGGCCGACGCAAGTCTCCCGAGGACCAGCGCCGCGTTTTCATCAGCCTCACTGTGCGTGGGCAGCAGCTGTTTCTGGCCATGAGCGAGCAGATGGAGCGCAACTATCAGGAGATCCAGCGTCAGTTCGGCAGCGACAAGCTCGAACAACTGATGGGCCTGCTCAACGAGCTCAAACGCATCAAGCCCTGAGCCGCTGGCCATCAGCGGCTGGTCAAGGCCAGCGAGTCGTCGAGAATCTTCAGCAGCGATGCCGCCCGCCGTGCGTAAACCGCAGGGTTGGCGTACATCAACTCCACATGCAGGCTGTCGATGATCCCCAGGTACGCATCGCCATAAAGCTCCAGCTTGGTGCCGTCGCTGCGGGCCCAGGCATGGCGCTCGCGCAGGGCCTGGCAAAAGCCCAGGCGGATGCGCTCCAGGTAGGCTTCGAACCCTGAGGTGACCAGCCGCTTGAGCGAAGCGGGCGGCAGAAAAGCCGCGCGCAGCACGAATCGCAGGCTGGGCGAGCTGGCATAGCGGTCGGCCAGGTCCAGGGGGTGTCGGTGCCCTGGCGGCAGCGCCTGTGCCGACTCCCGGGCAAACGCGTCTTCGACGTAGGCCGTTTCGTGCGCCAGGGCTCGCTCGAAGGTCTTGGCGAACAAAGCATCCTTGTTGGCGAAATGCGCATACAGCGACGCCTTGCGCATGCCGGCCTGGGCGGCGATCTCGCTCAATGACGAGCCATCGTAGCCGTGATCGGCAAAATGGCTCACGGCGGCATCGCAGACGCACAGGGCGGACGGGGTCAAGGCTTTCACAGGCGCACTCCAGGCTTGCATCGGGTTGGAGCGCGATTGTGTTGCTCGTGGGGGACGGGGTCAAACCTTCGGCGCGGCGCTGGCCAGGCATTGGCGTGCCAAATACCTGGGCTGGGGTTTTTATTGCCGTCGGTCAGCGTGTGCGCAGATAAAGCGAATCTCCTTGCTTGCCGGGTACTCGACACTATGCACGGCCGCTGTCGTGCATTCCTTGAGCCACATGAGGTGAAAGACCATGGCTAACAAAGAGACCAGCAAAAGCGGCAGCCAGGGCGGATCGAAAAACCCAGGCAACTTCGCTAACGACCGGGAGAAAGCCTCCGAAGCCGGCCGCAAAGGCGGGCAGCAATCCGGCGGTGGCCGGTCGAGCGACTCCAGCCGCAAGGGCGGCCGCTCGTAAGCAAGGCAAGGCAGTGCCGGGCCTGCCTGGCACTGCGATCAACTGGCCAGGAGGACACGCCATGCGAATAGCTCCAATGCTTTGCCTGTTGGGCGGCCTGACGCTGCTCGGCGGCTGTTTCGATCGCGACGACGACCACCCGGCGAAGGATGCTGACCCCAGCAAGCCTTCGTTGCAAATGCAACAACCTGACAAGTCGGCCACCGAGCCTGCTCCCCAATCGCAACCGATGCCATCCCAGGATCCAGACAATTGATCGCGAGGAGTAAGGCATGAGGGTGATGACCTGCGAGACCACCGTCCCGGTGATGCCGGCCCCGAGCCAGAGCCTGGAGCGGCGCTACCAGGCCTTGTTGGCGGGGCGATGCACCGATGGCCAGCAGTGGCTGGAAGACCAACTCGATCGCGCCGACGCGCTGTCGGATGATCTGCCTGCTTCTCCTGCGCAGCTGGACCACTGGTCCGCCTGCCGTGCCGCCAGCGTGGCCGAGCAGTACGCGCTGTATCTTCAGGCACGGCGTCAAGGGGGGCCGCGCCGATACTTTGCCAATCGATCCCAGGCTTTGTGGTTTTTGCAACAGGTTGCGCCAACCAAGGCTGTCGACGGTGCTTGGCTGCAGGGTGTCCTGCATCATTGGCATGACCCGCGCTACCACGGCCTCATTCGTACCTACCTCGAAGAACTCGGCGAGGGCGACCCGCGTTGCAATCACGTGCTGATCTACCAGCGGCTGCTCAGTCGTGTGGGGTGTCAGGAGCTGTTGCCCTTGCCCTCGGCGCGTTATCTGCAGGGCGCTTTGCAATTGGCTTTGGGACAGCACTTCGATGCCTTCCTGCCTGAGGTGATCGGCTACAACCTGGGCTACGAGCAACCCCCGTTGCACCTGTTGATCACCACCCATGAACT
The DNA here is from genome assembly GCF_033173945.1 of Pseudomonas sp. HTZ2. Classification (NCBI taxonomy): domain Bacteria; kingdom Pseudomonadati; phylum Pseudomonadota; class Gammaproteobacteria; order Pseudomonadales; family Pseudomonadaceae; genus Pseudomonas; species Pseudomonas sp. HTZ2. The sequence continues at coordinate 1,278,958 of NZ_CP137332.1, forward strand.
GGCGGAACTGGGCATCGATGGCCACTATTTTCAGCTGCATGTGACCATCGACAATGCCGCCAGCGGTCATGCCCGCAAGGCGATCCATGCGCTACGCCAACTCTGGCCGGGGCAAGAGGGTGAGGCGTTCTACCGACGCGTCCGGCGTGGCTATCGCCTGAACGACCTGGACACCGACACGCCCAGCCTGATCGCCAGCTTCGACCTGGAGGGCGAACTGCTCGCTGCCTTGGAGCGCAAGCGCCTGTTCGGTCAGCGTATGCATTCAGACCATTGCCGGTTACAGGGGCGCACCCTCAACCAGTGGCTGAGCGCTCCGGGCGCCATGCCGGGCTTGCTCAAAGCGTTCGAGCAGCACGGTTGGGTGCGCCGCGGCGAAGATCCAGCCAACAGCCGCTTGTGGAAATTGATCGAGGGGCCTGACGCGGCCATGTTTGGCGTGTTCAGCGCCTACGAGAAGCAACTGTGGCACGACTGGATCGCCCAGCACTGGGAAGGCAACGCTGTGCGTCGCGTACTGCCAGGCAGTTGGCAGCTCGACTTCGCTCCGGATGATGCGTCGCTCGACCAGGCGCCGGTGCAAGACCTGATCGCGCGCATGGCCGGCAATGGCCACGCCTCGCCCGAGGGGCTGCGCGCCACCCGCGCCTACATCCAGGCCACTGGCCTTGCCCAGGAGGAGCCCTACTGATGCAACTGAACCCGGAACAGGTCCAGGCCGATCAAGCCCTGCTGCAATTGGGGCGGCGCCTGCGCGCGGACGGTTATCGCTTCACCTGCGTGACCCCTGCAACCCATGCCCGCAACAACGCCCGTGAAGGCAGCGAGCGGGCCCGCACGCTGCGCGACGTCTTCGGTTGGAGCCGGCCATTTGCGCCTGGGTTGATCTCGGCCGATGAGTTGCAGCAGTTGCAGGCGGCCCAAGTGTTGACGGGCGAGGGTGATCTGCTGCGCAGCACCGTGCGCTGGTCGAGCCTGGACGACTTGCTGCTGGTGCATTCGGCGTTTCCCACCGACGCCAGTGATGCGGTGTTCTTCGGCCCGGACAGCTACCGCTTCGCCCAGGTCATTCATGACCACCTGCAGCGCACCCCGAAACCCGTGCAACATGCCGTGGACATCGGCTGCGGCACCGGCGTCGGCGCCTTGCTCATCGCCCGTGCCGCGCAGCATGCGCAGGTCAGCGCGGTGGACATCAACCCGCTGGCCTTGCGCTACACCGCCATCAACGCGGCGCTGGCCGGTGTGGGCAATCTCTCGGTGGAGCCGAGCGATCTACTCGACGGTATCAGCGGTACATTCGACCTGATCGTGGCCAACCCGCCTTATATGCTCGATGCCAGCGAACGCGTGTATCGCCATGGTGGCGGGGCGCTGGGCGCGCAGTTGTCCTTGCGCATCGTCGAACAGGCATGTGAGCGCCTCAGTCCAGCAGGCACTTTGCTGCTCTATACGGGGGTGGCCATCGTCGAGGGACGCGATGCCTTGCTCGAAGCCATCCGCCTGCGCCTGGCAGGGCCGCAATGGAGCTGGGTATACCGGGAAGTGGATCCGGACGTGTTCGGCGAACAATTGCTGGAACCGGGCTACGAACGGGTCGAGCGTATCGCCGCGGTGGCCCTGACCGTGACACGCAATGGGTGAGGGCGTGCAGCAGCCTTTGAGTTTTGGCATCGAGGAGGAATACCTGCTGGTGGACCTGCGCAGCGCGCGGGTGCTGGCCACCCCTTCGCTAGCGGTGGCCAGGCGCTGCCGAGAAGTCATGGGCAAGTATTTTGCCGAGGAGATGTTTCGCAGCCAGATCGAAGTCGCCTCGCCGGTGTTCACCCACCTGCACGAGGCGCAGGGCTTTCTGCTCGACAGCCGGCAGCGCCTTGGCAAGGCATTGGCCCAGGAAGGTGTTGGCCTTTACTGCGCCGCCAGCCATCCCAGCGCCCAGTGGTTGCGCCAGCGCGCCCGGACCACACCGCACTATCGCCAAGTGTTCGATGACTACCAGCACGTGGCCCGGCGCAGCCTGTTGTCCGGGCTGCATGTTCATGTGGGCGTGCCCCCCGGGTGCGATCGGATTCAGTTGATCAATCGCTTGCTGTACTGGCTGCCGCTGTTTCTGGTGCTGAGCACTTCATCGCCCTTGTGGGGCGGCCAGGATACCGGCTTCATGAGCTATCGACGGGTGATCTGCGCCGAGTGGCCGCACATGGAGCTGCCGGAGCCATTGGCGGATTGGGAGGCGTACCAGCGCTACCGGGCTTTGCTGGAGCGTACCGGTGCTTTGGCAAAGGAAGGGGACTTCTGGTGGGCGATTCGCCCGTCGCGGCGGTTTCCCACGGTGGAGTTGCGCATCTGCGACGCCTGTCCACGGCTGGAGGATGTGCTGTGTATCGCTGGCCTGTTCCGTCACCTGGTACAAGGCCTGGCGGTGGACCACTACGACGCCACGCCGGTCAACCGTGAAGTGCGCTGGATCACCCAGGAAAACTATTGGCGGGCCAAGCGCCATGGTCGGCACGGGCAGTTCATTGGCGTCCACGATCAGGCGCAGGTGACTGCCGAGGGCTGGCTGGCCCAGCTGCTGGCGCAGTTCCCGGCGGACACGCTGGATGCCCAGCGTGCAGCGCTTGAGGCCCAGCGCATCCTGCGCGAAGGCACCAGCGCCGACCGCCAGCTCCATTGCCTGGAGCAGGCCCGAAGTGGCGGGCGCGATGTGCGCCAGGCCCTGCATGCGGTGGTCGATCAGGTGTTGGCAGAAGGTGCCCAGCAGAGCGCTTCGAACCCCGTTGGCGGGTAAACCTGCGAAGAAGACGGTGGATGTCTAAGCAAACGCCAGAGATCTGGCTTATTGCTCTTTGATGATCGAGATCTTGCCGTTGCGTTCGACAATGGCGTAGCGGATCTGCTCTACCGTCTCGATACCCTGGCTGTCGCGCGCCGATTCGAGGACATCATCCTCGGTCAGGCGGGCCTTGCGCATTCGCCCATGCAAAAAACGCCCGTGCTCGACCACCAGCGTGGCATGGCCATCCAGCACCCGGGCCAGGCGCCTGGAATTGAGCTTGGCCAGTGACAGCCCGACGTCCAGCACGATCAAGGTGGCGATCACCAGCATGGCATTGATGAAGGAAAAGTCTTCGCCCAACAAGGCCTGCTGGGTCGCTTCGCCGATGATCATCAACAAGACGAAATCGAAGGTGGTCAGGTCGCTCAGGGAGCGGCGACCGGCGATGCGAAACAGCAGCATCAAGGCAAGGTACATGCCGGCGGCGCGCAGAATCGAGTCCATGGCTGCCCCCTAGGGATAGATGAAACTGGAAAAGTGCACCACGCTGTCCGGCCCCAGGCTCACACGGCCTTCCAGAGTCCCAGGCGTGTCGGCGCGCAGGGTCAGATACAACGTCGCGGTGCCATCGGTGCCGGTCTCCAGCTGCAGCGCAAGCCCCTGGCCCTCGGACCGGGAGCGCAACGGTTGGGGCTGCAGGGTCTCGAGGCTCGCTTCGCGAAACAGCTCTCCATCCAGCAGGACCTGTACCTGCCCGTTGTGCGGGCCACGTACCGTGATCTTCAGGTGTTCCGTCACGCCGCTGCGGCTCAAGCGCGCGTATTGCACCTGCACACGTCCGTCGGCGCTGCTGGCTTGGCCTTGGCTCAACGGGCCACGGCCAAACAGCCCCGCCAGGGCCAGCAGCATCACCAAGGACAACACGTACCAGCCGACCCGCTCGAAGCGCCAGACCCGCTGCTGCATGGCCATGTTTTCCTCGACCGGCTGGTGGCGTGAGCGCTGTTCATCCTCGGTCATGGTCAAGACTCCGCTCAGGCGCGTTCGCCGCGCAACCAGCGTTCGTGGTAGTGCAGCAGGCGCGTCAGGCCATACAGCGCGCCCTGGCGCAACACTTCGGTGCGATCGCCGAAAAAGCGCTGGCTGCGGGTGAACACGGCAATCGATTCATCCTGAAACGCCCAGGCAAAGCACAAGGTGCCTGGTGCGATACCGTCGGTGCCGTCCGGGCCGGCCACGCCGGTGGTGGCGATGGCCACGTTGGCAGTGCTGTCCTTGAGCGCGCCGAGGGCCATTTCCCAGGCCACGGCCTCGCTGGTCAGGCCGTAGCGTTCGATGGTCACCGGGCTCACCCCAAGCAGCCGTTGCTTGGCCTTGGGTGAATAGACCACGTAGCCGCTTTCCAGCGATTCGCCCACGCCGGGATGTTCCGCTAGCAACACGACCATGCGCCCGGCGGTGCAGGATTCGGCGGTGGTCAGCACCAGGGCGTGTCGTTTCAGGTAATCCAATACGTGCTGCACAGGGTCTTCGCGCATCGGGGTTGCCTCGTTGGGGCCTTTTGCGATGGACGCCGGGCTCGGGCAAATGGTTCAGACCGTTGCGCCTTACCACCCGTCGGTGCGTATGACGGGCCGAACAAACCTTCGATCCTGACGCCGCCTCGAAAGCTTTAGTGACCCATCGATTGGCCAAGTGAGGAGGCGCACCATGCCCAACAAACCCCGCGACCAGTTCAGCATGCAGAACCCGCTGACTCAGTATCCGCACCCGCCATTCCCCGACCAGACCCAGGCCCCACCGGGGCTGGATGCGAACATGCAGCCCAAGCCCGACCACGGCGAGGACACCTACAAAGGCTTCGGCCGCCTGGCCGGACGCAAGGCGCTGATCACCGGTGCCGACTCTGGGATCGGCCGCGCCGTGGCGATCGCCTTTGCCCGCGAGGGAGCTGATATCGCACTCAATTACATGCCCATCGAGCAGGCCGACGCACGCGAAGTGATCAAGCTGATCGAGGCCGAAGGGCGCAAGGCCATCGCTCTGCCGGGCGATCTGAAAGACCAGCGTTTCTGCAGCGAACTGGTCGATCAGGCCCACGAGCAGTTGGGCGGCCTGGACATCCTGGTCAACGTCGCCGGCAAGCAGGAGGCTCGCAAGGACATCAGCCAGATCAGCCACGAGCAGTTCGATCACACACTCAAGACCAATGTCTATGCGTTGTTCTGGCTGTGCCAGGCAGCGGTGCCGTTGATGCCGGCCGGCGCGACCATCATCAACACCGCCTCGATCCAGTCCTACCAGCCGTCGGCCACCTTGCTGGACTACGCCACCACCAAGGCCGCCATCGTGGCCTTCACCAAGGCTTTGGCCAAGCAGGTCATCGAGCGTGGCATCCGGGTCAATGCCGTCGCCCCTGGGCCGATCTGGACCGTGTTGCAACCCAGCGGTGGCCAGCCCCCGGAGAAAATCCCAGAGTTCGGCTCGCAGACCCCGATGAAGCGCCCCGGCCAGCCAGCGGAGTGCGCGCCGCTGTATGTGCTGCTGGCTTCCCAGGAGTCGAGCTACATCACAGGTGAGGTGTTCGGTGTCACTGGCGGCAACCCGCTTCCATGAGCCGGCGCGAGTAAACCTTCCCGGCGCCGTGCAGTCCTTGAAAGTAAGGGCCCTGTAGGTGCTTAGGGCCAAGGAGGTGGCTGATGAGCTTCATCTGCCTGTTGCGCGGCTGCCAGTGGGGCGCCGTCCTGACCTGTGAGTTCCCCGGGCTGCAGTGCCAATGCTGCGAGCGCTGTGGCGCGTTGCGCTACTGCCGGCCCGGTCAACCGTTTGAACCTGGAACCTAGGAGCTAAGCCATGGCCCGGGCAATCTGGAAAGGCGCGATCAGTTTCGGTCTGGTGCACATCCCGGTCAGCCTCAACACGGCGGTGCGCACCGAGCGCGTCGACTTCGACTGGCTGGACAAACGCAGCATGGAGCCGGTGGGCTACAAGCGCGTGAACAAGGTCACCGGCAAGGAAATCGACAAGGAACACATCGTAAAGGGCGTGGAGTACGAAAAAGGCCGTTATGTGATCATCAGCGAGGAGGAAATCCGTAACGCCCGTCCCGAGGCGACCCAGACGATCGACATCTTCTCGTTCGTCGATGCCTCCGACATCCCGTTGCAACACTTCGACACCCCGTACTACCTGAGCCCCGACCGGCGCGGCGGTAAGGTCTACGCCCTGTTGCGCGAGACCCTGGAGAGCACCGGCAAAGTGGCCTTGGCCACCGTGGTGCTGCATACCCGTCAGCACCTGGCACTGCTGCGGCCGCTGGACGAGGCACTGGTGATGATTACCTTGCGCTGGCCTGAAGAGGTCCGTGGCCTGGAGACCTTGGAACTGGACAAAAGCGTCACCGATGCCAAGGTCGACAAGCGCGAGCTGGACATGGCCAAGCGCCTGGTCGAAGACATGAGCGGGCCGTGGACGCCTGAGAACTATCACGATGCGTTTCGCCAGACCATCCTGGACCTGGTCGAGGAAAAAGCCGCCAAGGGCAAGATCAGCGTGGTGGAGAAAGGCGAAGGCGCGGCGGTGCAGAAGGGGGCCGATATCGTCGACCTTACCGAACTGCTCAAGCGCAGCCTCGGTGGTGGCAAGAAAGCCGCACCGGAGAAAAAACCGGCCAAGCGTACGCGCAAGGCCTCCTGAACGAGGGCCGCATCGCGGTCCATCGCAGGCTACGCCAGCGCCCACGACAGCTGAGTTCGCGCACCTTCGTGGCGAGGCCTGAGATGGTGCGCGAAGTGGCCCTCGTCATCCTGGGACCGAACCCTCCAGGCTCGCCAGGTAATCCCCAAACCCTTCTCGGGCCCTGCTATCGCGCCGGCTGCTGGTGGCCACGCTATGTCGGGCCGTCCAGACGATCTGCGCGCCGCTGGCCTCCAGCGCCCGCACCAGTTGTACATCCTCATGGGCGGGCAACGGCGCGAACCCGCCTGCGCGCTCATATGCTTGGGCACATACACCCAGGTTGGCGCCATGGACATGCCGGTGGTCCTCCCTGGCTTCGTAGCGGCTGCGGTAGTGCTGACGCAAGGCAGCGCTTTGCCATGGCTGCCAGCGCTCGACGTGCACGGTGCCGCACACTGCATCGGCTGAGAATTGCAGTTGAGACAGTAGCCAGTGCGCCGGTACCCGGCTGTCGGCATCGGTGAAGGCTAGCCATTGCGCGCCACGTTCGAGCATCCATGCCGCGCCCGTGCGGCGGGCGATGCCGACGTTGCCCGCATCCACCGCCAGGGTGGCCACACCATGGCGGAACGCAATCGCGGCACTGGCGTCGTTGCAACGGTCGAGCACCACCAGTATCTGCACCGTGCGGCCAGTGCGTTCGGCCTCGAGGGCGGCGCGTTTCAACGCGCGCAGGCAATGCCCCAGGCGCCGCGCCTCGTTGTGGGCGGGGATGACTACGCCGATCATGGGCAGGTCTCGTCCAGGTCCACCACGCTGGGCTGGCACGACCAATATTCGAGCAGAAAATCCGCCTCTTCATGACGCAACACTGGGTACAGCGGCAGGTGACGGGCGATCAGCTCGTGCACTTCGCGACCATCCTGCGGGCAGCCGGCGATCGGGTGGCGCCAATGGCAGGCGAGCAAGCCGCCGTCATGGCTGAGGCTGGCCATCGATTGTTCGATTACCTGCAGCCAGTCGGTCGGGTCCAGGTAATAGCCGATCTCGCTCAGGACGATCAGGTCGAACTGGCCGCCGGGCCAATCGCCCGGCAGGCGGCCTTGTTCGACCTGAACGTGGGTGGCAGTCGCCAGGCGTTCGCGTGCAAGGCTCACGGCCGTGGCGTCGATGTCCTGGCACAGGAGCGTGGCGCAACGCTCAGCCAGCAGAATGCTCAGCTCGCCGTTTGCGCAGGCGGGCTCGAAGATGCGCCGATAACACTGTTGCGGCAGGCTGGCGAGCACCAGCTCGCGCTTGCGCCGCTCGTACCAGCGGGTGCGGAAGGCCCAAGGGTCGTCGCTGGTGGCGTACAGGTCGGCGAAATACTGCGCATCGAGGCTCATGGCGACTCCGTTTCCATTCAAAGCAGAACCAGTTCAAAAGGCTGCAACAGGCACTCCAGCAAGGTGGGCTTCAATACTGGCGCTCGTTCGCCGTCAGGCTGCAGTTGGCTCAGGTGCGCGGACAGCGCTTGGCGCTTGCGGGCCAGGCGGGTTTCATCCAGTGCGATGCGGTGAGCACGCGGCCAAGGCAGGCTAGGATCGTCTGCGCGTGCCCAATGCCACGCCCAGATAGGCACCTCGGCCAGTTGTACCTTGCGGGCTTGGCAGGCCTGGGCGGCAGCGCGACCGACTGCTTCGTGATCGGCATGCCCGTCACCGCGCCAAGTCGTCAACAGCAGGTCGTCGGCCTTGAGCAGCTGGCTAAGGTGATTGACCAGAAAGGCTTCGTCGCGGGGCACTGCACCGTCCTTCAGGTGCAGGCGCTGCCAGTCCAGCTGTGCAAGATCAAGGCCCAGCAGCTGCAGAGCCTGACGGCTTTCCAGCGGCCGATGCCGGCGCAGGCGGTGCTCGGTCCACTGGCTGGAGCCGGGGTGACTGGCCTCGCCGTCGGTGACGGAGATCAACAGCAAGTCGTGCTCGCGCCCGGCGAAACCTGCGAGCAGGCCACCGGCCATTAGGATTTCGTCGTCCGGGTGAGGGGCCACCAGTACCAGGCGTCGCCCGGGTGGGCACAGTTGATCGGGCGCGATCCATGTGGCCCGGGCCAGATGCGCGGCCTGTTGCCACTGACGCCAGGGTGTGCCGCTGCTGTTACTGATCGGGTCGTCGGTCATAGCTGCCATGCTCCGGCCGGCACCTGGGCCAGTTGTTGCCCGAGCGCTGCCAGGTCCCGTTCGGCATGGCTCTGGCGCAGGTACACCGGCAGGTCGGCGCTCAACCGGGCGAAGTGGCTGCTGCGGCAAAAGGGTGTGGCACCCAATGCTCGGCCTACATGGTGGATGACCTGCTCGACCGCGTGCTCGACCTGGGCGCGGGTGCGGCGCACCTCGAAGCTGGCGTCGGCGGTCGGCTGCCGGTCGATCCATCCGGCGCATTCGCGCAGCGCAGCGCGAGCACCGTATAGCGCGGCATCCACCGCACCCAGGTGTGCCTGGGCGTGGGCGTCCGGTGTCGGCTTGCGGCAATGCTCGCGCAGGTAATCCGCCAAGGCCTCGGCTGCGCCGTACCAGCAGGCGGCGATCCCCGCGCCGCCGTGCCAGAACCCAGGACGCTGGAGGTATTGCCCGGGGCGGCCCACGGCAATCCCCGGTGCATCGTCGAACCTGATCTCCACGCTGGTCGTGGTGGCCATGCCCACGGCTTGCCATTGTTCCACCTGGATACGCTGGTTGGGATGGGCCAGTTCGATCGCTACCAGCTGCGGTTGGCCGTCATCACCCCAGGCCGTGATCAGTGCCCGGTCGATCTGCAACGCACCGGAACACCAGGCTTTACATCCACCCAGTCGTACCTGATCGTCATGACGGGCGAGGATGCGGGCCCGGGCATCCGGCGGCTCTGCGGCCCACACGCCCCAGACGCCGTCGCCGACCAGGTGCGGCGCACCACATTCGGCGAGGATCGCCAGGGCATCGGTGTGCCCTTCGTAGAGCTTGGCCAGGGCCAGGTCGCAGCCGGCAATGCGGGCGAGTGTCTGCCAGCGCTGTAGCGTGTGCCCTTGACCGGGCAGTGGCAGCAGGTCGAGATGATCGGCCTGCAAGGCCTGCATCAGTACAGGCAACTGGGTATCGAGGTTCAACGCCTGGGGGCGTTCGGTGAACGTGCGCAGCAGGCGGTCGAGGTTGGTCAGGTCGAAATCCTGGACGATGCTCATGTACTGGGCTCCCCCGTGGTGTTTTTCTTCCATCCGCGCAGGTTCATGGCGCATAGGCAGAACTGCAGCACGATCAAGGCCCAGGCCTGTACTTGCCAACCCCAGATCACCCACAGCACATTGCTGCTGATGAAGCAGCAGAAGCCCGCCCGGCGTCGACGTGGCTGACGGGAACCGATGCACCAGGCGGCCAGCACGGTCAGCAGCATGGCGGGCCATTGCAGAAGGTCGAGCAGTACCGCCATCAGTTCAGCCCCATCTGCTTGCGCATGCGAGCGGTGATCGACTGGCGTGTCTTGGCAAGATCCGCCCAAGGGTCGTCGACTTCCGCCAGACGCTCGGCCAGGTTGCCGATGTGCCATTGGTTGGCGCCCTTGAGCTGGGGTAACTCCTCGCGCCAGATTGGTACAGACACCGGCAGGCCCTCGCGGGCGCGCAGGGAATAAGCGCTGACCGTGGTCGCGCCTTTGCCGTTGCGCAGGTAGTCGATGAAGATGCGCCCGACCCGGTTCTTGGGGCCGGACACTGCGCTCAGGCGCTCGGGGAAGAGCCGGGCCAGGTATTGGACGATGGCGTGGCTGAAGTCTTTCACCTCATCCCAGCCTGCGCGGCGCGTCAGCGGCACCACCAGGTGCATGCCTTTGCCACCGCTGGTCTTGAGAAACACTTTCAGCCCCAGTTCGTCGAGCAGGGTGAGGGTCAGTTGCGTGGCTTCCAGCATGGCCTTCCAAGGCAGCGCCGGGTCCGGGTCCAGGTCGAGGACGAAGCGATCGGGTTTGTCGAAGTCCTTGTCGGTGCCGTTCCAGGTGTGCAGTTCGAGCATGTTCATCTGCACCGCCCCCAGAAGGCTTTCGGCACTGTTGAGGATCATTGCCGCCTGGCCAGCCTGGGCCTTGCTGTAGCTCACCACGTCTGGAATGTGCAGTTGCCCGGCGTTTTTCTGGAAGAACAGCTCGCCGCCCAGGCCCTCTGGGGCACGCACAAGGGCTACGGGGCGATCCTTGAGCTGCGGCAGGATCCACGGCGCGACCTGGGCGTAGTATTCGGCGACCTGGCGCTTGGTCACGCCGCTGCTGGCATCGATCACCCGGTCCGGATGGGTCAGGCGCAGGTCACCGAGCATGGTCTCGGGTGAGGGCTTGGCGACGCGGGTCTTGGGCATGGCGCGCTCCAGGTCGATGGCGGTGGCGGGTTTGTCATCGCGCAGGCCATGGAACACCGAGTGGCGCACCACGCCGTCACGGGTCATCTGGGCATAGGCGACCTCGGCCAGCAGCTGGGGTTTGAGCCAGTGCACTCCGCGGGCATCGGCACCGGTCGGCGGCTTGGCCAGGGCGGGCTTGTCCACCTCCAGCGGCTTGAGTCGGGCGTGGATGCTGTCCAGTGTGGTGGTGCTAAAGCCGGTGCCGACCTTGCCGGCGTAACGCAGCTGGCCGCTGTCGTTGTCGTGCAGGGCAAGCAGCAGCGCGCCAAAGCCGTTGCGACTGCCCTTGGGCTCGGTATAGCCGACAATCACGAACTCCTGGCGTTGCTTGCACTTGAGCTTGATCCAGTCGCTGCTGCGCCGGCCGCTATAGGGGCTGTCGGCGCGCTTGCCGATCAGGCCTTCGAGCTCCAGGCGACAGGCGCTGTCGAGCAGCGAGTCGACGGGCTGGTCGAAGTCGGCCGAATATTTCACCTGCTCCGACTCACGGCCCTCCAGCAATTGCCGCAAGGTCTCGCGTCGATCCTGCAACGGCACTTGGCGCAGGTCCTGGCCGCCGAGAAAGGGCAGGTCGAACACGTAATAGGTGATGCGCTCGTCATGCTCGGTATCGAAGGCGTTCTGAAGGGCCTGGAAGTCGGCCAGGCCGTTTTCCCCGGCGACCACCACCTCGCCATCGAGCCAGGCGGACTTGAGCTTTAGATCGCGCAGGGCCTGCACCTGGTGCGGCATCTTCGCGCTCCAATCGTGGCCATTGCGGGTGAACAGGCGCACGTCCGACCCCTCGATACGGGCAAGGATGCGGTAGCCGTCGAACTTGACCTCGTAGCGCCAGTCGCCGACCGGCGGAGCATCCACCAGCGTCGCCAGTTGCGGTTGCAGATGGTCGGGCAACTCGGCTTTCTTGGCGTTGGCTACCCGTGTTCGGGGGCTGGCCGCGCGCTTGGCTGGCGTTGCCTGGGCCTTGGCCCGACGCGGCAGCAATGTGCGCTCGCTGAGCACGCTGTCGGGCTGGGCTTCGACGATGCTGTAGTCGCTTTCGCTGCGGGCTTGGTCGTCGTCGGACTTGACCAGCATCCACTGCTCCTTCTTGCCGGCCAGGTGGGTACGGAACAGGTTCCAGACCCCGGCGAGCTTCTCGCCTTGCAGGCGGAAACGCAGCTTGCCCTTGGCATAGGCACTGCGAGGATCACCCTCCGGCTCCCAGACACCCCGGTCCCAGACGATCACATCGCCGGCCCCGTAGTGCCCTTCGGGGATATGACCTTCGAAATCGGCGTAGTCGAGCGGGTGGTCCTCCACATGGATGGCCAGGCGCCGAACCTTTGGGTCCAGCGAGGGGCCCTTGGGAATGGCCCAGCTCTTGAGGGTGCCGTCCAGCTCCAGGCGAAAGTCATAGTGCAGATGGCTGGCGTCGTGTTTCTGGATGCAGTACTGCAAGGCATGCGCCGGCCTGCCTCGGCGTCGGGTGCCGGCCGGCTCGGGCGTGGCGTTGAAGTCGCGCTTGCGCTGGTACTCCTGCAGGGGCTTGGCCATGGCGGGCTCCGGGAGGTTCGCGGGTCTCTAGATGTGGGAGGGAGCGTTACGCTTGAGAGTTCAGATTTTTTACCGCGGCTGCGCCGCCGGGCAGAAAGTCTGAATCATTGTCCAGCCCCGGCAGTCGACCGCATGAACCCACCTGACGGAGAGCCCAGATGCCCCAGCCAGACGATCCGAAAACCAGGACCCCGGTTGAAATCGACGATACCGAGGACCGGATGGGCAGTGTGCGTGAGCTGGATTTCAGCGACCGCCAAGACGAGCGCGAAGGCCGCGCGGGGGACGAGCGCCCGGCCCAAGAAGTCGCCCAGGAATACCCACCAGAACGCGTGGCCGAAAGCGGCATGACCGGCGGCGAAGCCCTGAGCGACAGCCTCCATGAAGACAACGTCACCCTCGACGACCTGAGCCCGGACACGCTCTACGACCAGACCGGCGCCCGTGACCCGCACGAACCCGGTGCCGGCGGCCCGGCAGACAAGACCCTGCGCAGAGTGCAAGAGCACGAGATCGGTGGCGGCATTGGCCTGGACGAGGCCGAACTGGCCCGCTCCGCACCCCTGGATGGCGAGCCGTGGACCGACGAGGTTTCGCCGACCGATGAAGACGATGAAAGGAGCTGACCATGACCGAGCAACGTTGTGCCTGTAATCATTGTTCCTGCACCGTGGATGCCAATGCGATCCTGCAGGATGACAAAGCCTACTGCTGCGAAGCCTGCGCCACCGGTCACCGCAATGGCGAGCCATGCCGCATGGCCGATTGCAACTGTGCCGAGATGGTCCAGCCCAAAGAAACCAACGTGGATAACGCGCTGGACGAAACCTTCCCGGCCAGCGATCCGATCTCGCCTTGACCGTCGTGGGGGCCGCCAGGCGGCCCCCTTGCTCAGGCCGCCCGCCGCAACGCGTCGATCAGCTCAGCCTTGCGCATGGTCGAGCGCCCCGGGATGTGCTGCTTGCGCGCTCGGTCCATCAGTTCGGTCTTGGTCATGTCTTCCAACTGCTGCCCAGGCCGAGGCACGCCACGGCGCGTTGCCGCAGCGCGTTTGGCCGACGATTCACGGGACTTTTGCTTGGCCTGAGGGCTTTTCTTCTGGCCGGAGCCGCCCTTGCGCTCCCCACCGCCCGACTGTTTGTTGACCGTGGCCCAGGCGCGGGACTCGGCTTCGTCCTTGGACACGCCCTTGGCTTCGTAGCTTTCCTCGATGTGCTCGGCCTTGCGTTTCTGTTTGTCGGTGTATTTGTCTTTGTCTCCACGTGGCATGGCGGTTATCTCCCTGGTGTTGGAAATCGCTGTCGACTACTACGGCTGAACGCTCGCCAAGCCCCGTCGTTCCTCGGTTTCGACCGACGGTCAATGGGTTTGCCAGATCCCGTCATTGCGTTCGCAGTCGGCGCGTGCCTGGCCCAGGCTCGGTGTGTCGTAGTAGTAGGTGATCACTCGGGCGTCCTTGGGCAGGGCCGGGCGTGTCGAAGGTTGGTCGCGCCCGGCAGCGTTGGGGTTGGCCAGCGACTCTTGAGTCAGCGGCGCGATGCAACTACCGACGCTGCCATCGGCGCAGCGGGCGACGGAGCGCTTCTGGGTACTGAGCATGTCCTTGCTCTCGTTGCTGCACGACCAGGCGATGGCTTCGGCGGGCATGTTGCTGTAGCTGTAGCAGGTGTGCCGCTCCACAGGCTTTACCGCGTCGCTGGAGGAGCGGGTGAGCACGTCGCAGGCCTCGGCCAGCGCCTGGGTGCTGGCCAGGCTGGCGAGCATCAACAGCACAAAGGGAAAACGCATCGGACACCTCCCGGCCCGGGGGCCTTCGTCAGGTCTTGCGCAAGGCGGCCTTGCCACGTTGGCGCAGGGTCTTGGCGCGTTTTTCCAGCACCAGGTAGATGACCAACGCCACCAACAAGGGAATCAGGTAGTAAAGGGTGCGATAGCCCAGCAGTGCGGCCACCAGGCTGCCTTGGCCGAGCTGGCCATGCAGCAGCGCGAGGAACACCGCCTCCAGCACACCGAGCCCGGCGGGAATGTGCGCGACCACCCCAGCCACGCAACTGATCAGCAGAATGCCAAGGATCGATGGGTAGAACAGGTCATGGGGTAGCAGCCAGTAAATCAGTGCCGCCATCAACGCCCAGTTGCTCATGCCCAAGGCCACCTGGCACAGCGCCAGGCGCAGGGAGGGCAGGGTCAGTTCGTGGCCACGCAGGCTCCAAGTGCGGCGTTTGGCGAAGCCGCAGGCCAGCAAGTAGCCCAGCGCCAGAGCCAGCAAGGCGATGCCGATCAGTTGTAGCCCGGTGGCGCCTACCGCCCAGTTTTCCGGGAGCTTGACCAGGCGCAGGGCGAACACGCTGCCGGCCAGCAGCATGTAGCCGACCCAGTTGGTCAACAGGCCCAAGGTGAGGATTCGGGTAATGGTCGGTGTGTCCAGGCCCAGCCGGCTGTACAGCCGATAGCGCAGCGCCACGCCGCCGACCCAGGTAGTGAAATTGAGGTTGAAGGCGTAGCACACGAACGCCACCGGCAACACCTGGCGCGCCGGCAGGTGGTGCCCGGTGTAGGCGCGGCCCAGCAGGTCATAGCTGGCGAACGCCAGGTAGCTGGTGAACGCTAGCACCAGGCCCACGGCCAAAGTGCCGGGTTTGTAGGCCAACAGCGACTGACGCACTTCGTTCCAGTCCAGGTTGCGCGCAAGGCTGTAGAGCAGCACGGGTATCAGGACGACGAACAACAGGGTCAGCAGGCGCTTGCCCCAGGTGTGCCAGGCTTTGCGTTCCATCAGGTGTTGCCCTCGTGATAGGTGCCTGAAGCCTGCGCGCCCGGTGTCACCGATTGCAGTTTCTGGCGGTGGGCAGGGAACCAGCCGGCAATCTTCGGGAAACGCCGGATCACGTGGAAGCACAGGAAGATCAGCGGTGCCCGCCACCAATAGCCTCGCACCATGCGCTCCAACGTCACCGCCTTGCAGTGCTGATGAGCCAGTTCGTCAAGGTGCTGGTAAAGCCGCTGGTTGAAGGTGCGGTCGCGGATCAGCAGGTTCGCTTCCAAGTTGAACGACAAGCTCAGCGGATCGAGGTTGCTCGAACCCACCGTGGCCCACTGGTCGTCGACCAGCGCGACCTTGCCATGCAGCGGGCGCTGGCAGTACTCGTGGATCTTCACGCCGTCGCGCAGCAGGTAGTTGTACAGCAGGCGCGACAAGGCCCGGACCCAACGCATGTCAGGCTGACCCTGCAGGATCAGCCTGACCTCGACGCCACGCCGGGCGGCATTGCGCAGCTCGCGCATCAAGCGGTAACCGGGGAAGAAATAGGCATTGGCCACCACGATACGCTGACGCGCCAGACGAAAGCCTTCGAGGTAGTAGGCCTCGATGTCGTTGCGGTGGCGGCCATTGTCGCGCTCCACCAGCACGGCGCTGGCCGGACCGCAAGGGTCGGTGACAGGCCGTACCTGGCTCGGTGGTTCCAGCACCGGGGACAACAAACGACGACTCGACGCATGCACCTGGGCGACCACCGGGCCTGTGACCTCCACGGCGTAATCCTGCTTGGCCATGGGGCCGAAGTCGCCCAGGTGATCGGCGCTGTAGTTGATGCCGCCGATGAACGCCCGCTCACCGTCGATCACGACGATCTTGCGGTGCAGGCGGCGGAACAGGTTGGTGCGCATGCCCGCCAGGCGCGGCTGTGGGTCAAAGGCATGAAAGCGGACACCGGCTTCGGTCATCGCCGAGATGAAGGCGTCCGGCAGGTCGGCCGTGCCGTAGCCATCGGCGGCGATTTCCACGCGAACACCGCGCCGGGCGGCATCGATCAGCACTTGCTGAAGCCGTTGGCCGACCTTGTCGTCATAGATGATGAAGGTCTCCAGCAGGATCTCTTCCCGGGCCTGGGTCATGGCCTGGAACACCCGTTCGTAGTAGGCCTCGCCGTTGATCAGCAGCTCGACCTGGTTGCCATCCACCCAAGGCCGCTTCATAGGCTGATCTGCGCGGCGAGTGGGGCGTGGTCGGAGAGATGCGACCACGGGTATTTGGACAACACCTGGGCTTTGCTCGAGGTGGCGTTGCGCAAGTAGATGCGGTCCAGGCGCAGCAATGGCAGGCGCGCCGGGAAGCTGCGGGCGGGTGTACCGAACGCCTCCACCAGGCGCTGCGAGAGCAGCGCATCGGCCTTGCGCCGCCAGTCGTTGAAATCCCCGGCAACGATCACCGGGGCGTCAGGCGGCAGGCTGTCGAGCAGCTCGAGCAGCAGGCGTACCTGGTTCTGCCGATGGGCCTCGCGCAGCCCCAGGTGCACGCACACCGCATGCACCTCTTCGTGTCCGGGCACTTCCAACTGGCAATGCAGCAGGCCGCGTTGTTCGTTGCCGGCAATGGAGACGTCGAGGTTGTGGTAGCGGGTAATGGGGAATTTGGACAACAACGCGTTGCCGTGGTCGCCGTGGGGGTAAACCGCGTTGCGACCATAGGCGAACTGCGGCCACATGCTGTCGGCGAGGAATTCATATTGTGGCGTCACCGGCCAGGCGGGGTGTCGCTCGGCGTGGTGCTGATGACTGCCGTGGACTTCCTGGAGAAACACCAGGTCGGCACCGGTGGCGCGCACCGCCTCGCGCAGTTCGGGCAGGATGAAGCGCCGGTTGAACAGGGTAAAGCCTTTGTGCACGTTGATCGTCAGCACGTTCAGCTGGCGCACGGCAGTGACCTTGTCGATGATGCAGCGGGGAGCAGGCATGGTCTTGTTCACAGTTCGACCTCCGGTTCCACCCCGGGCTCGGTCACCAGCTCGCCGGCAAGGCCGAGCTTTTCCAGCAGCCGCCGGGCGTCGTAGGGGGCATGGACTTTCTGGTCATTGTCGAAATAGCAGTAGATGTCCCGCGAGGCTCGCTTGTGCGGCGCGCGCTGGACGATCAACTCGGCGTCATCGGGCTGGCCACCCTGGCTCCAAGCCAGGATGCGTGTCTTCCAGCGCCGCAAGGCTCGGGCGGTATAGCCGCTGCTGTAGAGCTCCACGTCCCCGTGCAGGCGCATGTAGACGAAATCGGCGGTGACATCCTCGGCATAGGGCCACTTGCCGGCGCTGTCGGCCACCACCAGCGCCACGTTGTGGGCGCGCAGCAATTCGACGAAACCTTCGCAGAGAAAACTCGGGTGACGGATCTCCACCGCGTGGCGCAGCGGTGCATTGCCGTCGATATCGGTGCCGCCGTTGTCGCGCAGGCGTTCGGCGCAGTGTTTGGCACAGGCACGGGCTGCGGCGCGATCGTGGGGCAACTGTTGGAAAAATTCGGCAAAACGTGCTTCGTCGTACTTCATGCTCACAGGGAACTGCCAAAGCACCGGGCCGAGCTTGTCGCCCAGCAACAATGGGCCTGATGCGAAGAAGTTGGCCAGCGGCTCTTCGATCTCCTTGAGCCTGCGTACATGGGTGATGTAGCGCGGCGCCTTGACCGAAAAGACGAAGTCATCAGGTGTCTCGTCGCGCCAGTTGCAATAGCGCTCGGGCGTTTGCAGGGCATAGAACGAGCCATTGATCTCGATGCTGTTGACCGCACGCGAGGCGAACGCCAGTTCGTCGTCCTGACGTAGGCCTTTGGGGTAGAAGTCCTTGCGCCATGGGCCATAGCGCCAGCCGGAAATACCGATACGGATATCGCTCACGGTGCCTTCCTTCGCTCAGGGTGGTTTTGCGCGACGTGTGCCGCATCACTCTTGATGTGCGACCGGCAAGCCCTGGCGAGGGTTCAGGATGTTTGACGAGTGGCGCACGCTAGCTCAGCAAAGGGTGCAGGGCGCGGAACCCTTCGGCTTCTTCGACCAGCCAGTCATGCACGGCGCGTGCGCCTGGCTGGCTCAGCCCGCCAGGCGGGTAATGGAGCATGTAGCGCTTGTGGTTGGCGATCGGCACGCCGAAGGGCACGATCAGTGCGCCCCGCTCCAGCTCGTCGTTGAGCAGGGTGCGCCGGGCAATGGCCACACCGACGCCGGCGATGGCGGCCTCGATGGTCAAGTGGTTGCGATTGAAGGTGTGTCCACGGCGCACATCCAGGCTGCCGGCGCCGATGCCTTCGAGGTAGAACTCCCATTCGGCATATTCCGAGCTGCCACGCCAGGCGGTGATGTCGTGCAGTAACGGGTAGTGCACAAGGTCTGCCGGGCCATGCAGCGGCGGGCGGCCACGCAGCAGGGCGGGGGAGCAGACCGGAAAGATCTGCTCGTCGAGCAGGGGTGTAGAGAGCATGCCGGGGTAGCTGCCATCGTTGAGGTCGATGGCCAGGTCGAAATCCTCTGGGTTCAGGGCTTGGTTGCTGTCCTCGGCCACCAGGCGCAATTCGATGTCCGGGTAGCGCTGCTGGAAGCGGGGCAGGCGAGGGGTGAGCCATTTGGCCAGGAACGAGGGGATCGAACGCAGGCGTAGGGTGCCGCGGATTTCGCCGGCGTCCAGGCGCAGCAGTTCGGCCTCGATGTTGCCATAGGCCTCGGCCACGGTCTGCGCCAGGCGCTGGCCTTCAGCGCTCAGCTCCACGCCCCGAGCCCGACGCAGGAACAACCGATAGCCCAGGCGCTCTTCCAGTTGGCGCATCTGCTGGCTCACCGCACCGGGGGTGATGTGCAACTCCTGCGCGCAGCGGGTGAACGACAGATGCCGTGCCGCGCAGGAGAACACATGCAGCCAGACAAACATCTGGCCATTGAGTTGTCGCTTCATCGTTTAGCCTTGCTTAAGCCTTGCTTAGGAACTTTCGTTGGTCATTACCCGACGGACGAGTCAGTATCACGCAATATCGCAGTCTCGTTCAATTTTCTCGGAGGGGCGGTCGACGGCTAAACGGCCCGTCACGCCCAGGTATTAGCATGGCTATCAGTGTTTTCGACCTCTTCAAAATCGGCATTGGCCCGTCCAGTTCCCACACCGTGGGCCCGATGCGCGCGGCGGCGACTTTCGCCCAGGCGCTTCGCGAACGAGGTGTGCTGACACAGGTGACGCGGGTCGAGGTGCGGCTGTATGGCTCGCTGTCGGCGACGGGCGTCGGCCATGCCACCGACCGCGCCTGCTTGCTCGGACTGATGGGCCAATGGCCAGATCGCATCGATCCGCAGAGCATCGAGCCGCGCATCGCACAGGTGTTGCAGGAGCAGTGTCTGATACTCGATGGCAGCCATCCCGTAGCGTTCGAGTATGCCCGGGACCTGCTGCTGCTCGACGAGAGCCTGCCTTACCACCCTAATGCCATGAGTCTGGAGGCGTTCACCGAACAGGGCAGCCTGTTCTCCCAGACCTATTACTCCGTCGGCGGTGGCTTCATCGTCGAACAGGCCGAAATCGATGCGCCCCAAGGCGATACCGACCTGGTCAAATTGCCCTATGAATTCAACAGCGCGGCTGAGCTGCTGGCCCTGTGCAAGGCCCACCAACTCAGCGTTGGCCAGCTGATGATGGCCAACGAGTGTGCCTGGCGGCCTGAGGCCGAAGTCCGGGAGGGGCTGCTGAAGATCTGGGCAGCGATGGGCGAATGCGTGAACAACGGCCTACGCAACGAAGGCATCCTGCCAGGCGGGCTGCAGGTCAAGCGCCGGGCAGCCAAACTGCACCGCAGCCTGCAGGAGCTGGGCAAGCCCAATGTCATCGGCTCGACCTTGAGCGCCATGGAGTGGGTCAACCTATATGCCCTGGCGGTCAATGAAGAAAACGCCGCAGGCGGGCGCATGGTCACCGCGCCCACCAACGGCGCGGCGGGGATCATTCCGGCGGTTCTGCACTACTACATGAAATTCAACCCAGGCGCCTGCGATGACGATGTGGTCGCGTTCCTGCTGGCGGCCGCGGCGGTGGGCATCCTGTGCAAGAAGAACGCGTCGATTTCCGGCGCGGAAGTCGGCTGCCAGGGCGAGGTCGGATCAGCCTGCTCCATGGCGGCAGCGGGCCTGGCCGAAGTGCTGGGCGCTACGCCCGCGCAACTGGAGAACGCCGCCGAAATCGCACTGGAGCATAACCTGGGGCTGACCTGCGACCCGGTCGGTGGCCTGGTCCAGGTACCGTGCATCGAGCGCAACGCCATTGCCGCAGTCAAGGCGATCAACGCGGTACAGATGGCCCTGCGTGGCGACGGCGAGCACTTCATCTCCCTGGACCGGGTGATCCGCACACTGCGTGACACCGGCGCTGACATGCATGCCAACTACAAGGAAACCTCCCGCGGCGGGCTGGCCGTGGCGTTTGTCGAGTGCTGAGGCAGACCCTGCATCCAGCTTTGTTCGCGGGTAAACCCGCCGCCACAGGGATTGCGCAAGTCTAGAAAGCGGCGCAATCCCGGTGAGCCTAGCTTTACCTGCGACCGTTCGTTCTCCCAGATACGGGCTTATTTGAGCAATACCCGGCGCTTGGTCAGCTCCCCGTCGTCCCCGCCCGGCCAGTGCAGCTCCACCAACACCTCGGTCTGGCTACCGTCCAACGAGGGCCGCACCTGAAGCATGGCGAAGTTCTTCGAGCCGGCCATGGCGTACCAGCGCTCGCAGACGATGTCCTTGACGCCGGGCATGCTGCCGCCTGCGCTGATCGCGAGCTTCAGCACGCCAGGGGCCGGCATGCGAGAGATGGCACTGGAGGTGACCTGGAAAACCTTGGCAGCCGGATAGCGCTTGTGCAGCAAGCGGAACACCGCCGCGCAATGTACATCGCCGCTAAGGAACACCACCGGCTTTGCGCTGTTGCCCAATGCCTCGAACACCGCATCCAGCAAGCGTTTGCGTTCGCCCTGGTTGCTTTCATGGTCCCATTCGTCCATGCAATCGTCCTTGAACGATCCGATGTCGGCGTAGTTGGTCACGGCGTTGCGCCAGTGCATGACCGGCACCGGTGACACCACGAACACTGCGTCTGCTTTTTGCACCGGTGCGCTCTTGAGCCAGGTGGCAAAGCGCGCCATCTGCTCGCTGCCAAGCAACTTGCAGGGGTCTTTGGCCTCGATGTCGTGATGGCCGCGCATGTCCAGCACATAGAACGCCGACTTGCCTTGCTCGAAGGCATAGTCCCACTGGCAGGCGTCGGGATTGTCCAAGTCGATCGGCGTGGGTGGGTTGTGGCTGTGCTCGTACTCGTAGTACACCCGGCAAGCGGCGCGCCACATGAGATCCACCAGCATTTGGTTGGTCGTAGTGTTGTTGCTGCGCTCGAACAGCAGCGAGATGCGCTTGCGCCGTTCGACTTTGGTCAGCGAGCCCCAGCCGTCCATGATTTCGTGATCGTCCCAGATCATGTACTGGGGCAGGCGTTCATAGATCTCCCGCTGGGCCGGCACGTTCCAGTAGACCCGGTAGAACCAGCGGTAAAGGTTGCATAGGTAGCGCTCGATGCCCGCCTTGTCGTAACCCTTGCCTTTGCCCTTGCTGTACGCCTGCAGCAGTTCGTCCTTGTTGTCCTTGAGCCATTCCCAGATATCCAGGAAGCCGTTCTTCTTGTTGGTGTCCACGTACACCTGGTCGCCACCGCCGATGACGAAGCTGGCGCGCTGGTCGGCCAGTTGCTGATGCATCAGCGGCCAGGCACCGGCACTGCCGTCGGCACTGATCGGGTCGTGGCAGCTATAGAACCCGAAGGTGAGGGTGTCGGACGCCTTCGGAGGGGTCACGAAGAAGCGCGGCCGATCGCCGCCGATCTCGGTGCGCCGACCGATCTTGCCGGCGTCGGTTTCGTCGCTGATCAGCGCGTAGTAATAGGTAGTGCCGGGCTTGAGGCCAGTGACGTCGAAGACGCCGGTGACATCGGTGTCGAAGTTCAGCGTCTTGGCCTGCAGATAAACAGGCGTGACGCCTTGGTCTTTGAAATACCGAGGGACGGGCAACTCGCCCAGGCGGACCATGTCGCCGCGCATCGGCTCGGTGGTGACCGCCAGGTACCAAGTGCCTGGCCGGTACAGGCGTACCCACAGGCGGGTACTGCTGGGTGTGGTGGCGCCGATCAGGGCGGCGCTGGAAAGTTTGGGGTATTTGCTTTCGTTGGAGGTGGGGTCAAGCAGGGGCATGGATCCATCCTGGGTTCTCACGGTGTTACCGGCCAGTAAAGCCGAGTTTTGCCGTTTCGCTTGTTCCGGAACTGGCCGGTGTCATGCCAATGTTCAATGCCAACCCCCCACGTCATGGGCAAGCCCACAAATCGGGTGCAAGTCGCCCAGGGCTGCACCTGATCTGCGGGGCTCTAGAGGGCGGTCAACCCAGCACTTCCCGCAACCGGTACCACAGCATCCCCAGGGCCAGCAGCGGCGAGCGCAGGGCCTTGCCGCCGGGGAAGGTCAGGTGGGGCACGGCGCTGAACACATCAAGGCCCTGGCTGTGGCCCACGGCGATGGATTCGGCTAGCAGTTTGGCGGTCCAGTGGGTGACGTTCAGGCCATGGCCGGAATATCCCTGGGCGTAGTAAACGTTGGGATGCTGGTTCAACCTGCCGACCTGAGGAAAGCGGTTGGCGGTGATGCCGATCATGCCGCCCCACTGGTAATCGATGCGCACCTCGCCCAGTTGCGGGAACACCTTGAGCACCTTGGGCCGCATGTAGGCCGCGATGTCCTTGGGATCGCGGCCGGAGTAGTGGCAGGCGCCGCCGAACAGCAGGCGGCGGTCGGCGGTAAGACGGTAGTAGTCCAGGCCGACCTTCTGGTCGCACAGCGCCATGTTCTGCGGGATCAGCGCCTTGGCGACGTGCTCGGGCAGGGGTTCGGTGGCGACCACGTAACTGCCGGCCGGCAGCACCTTGCCGCTCAGGCGCGGTTCCAGCTCGTCTAGGTGCGCATTACAGCCGAGCACTAGGCTGTTGGCGCGTACCTTGCCGCGCGCGCAGTGCAGGGTCACGGTGGGGCCGTGCTCGATGCGCTGCACTGGGCTCTGCTCGAAAATGCGCACGCCCAGTTGCTCGGCCGCGCGGGCTTCGCCTTGGACCAGGTCAAGCGGATGCAGGTGACCCGAGCCCATGTCCACCAGGCCGCCGGCGTACTGGTCGCTGGCGACCACCTCGCGGATTCGCTCGGGGCCGACCAGGCGGGTTTCGTGGCGGTAGCCCAGCGCGGCCAGATCGTCTTGCTCGTCCTTGAAGGCGGCGAACTGCGCGGCGGTGTTGGCCAGTTCGCAGAAGCCCCAGCGTAGGTCGCACTCGATGCCGTAGCGGGCAATGCGATCGGCCACCAGCTCCACCGAATCGATGCCGGCCTGCTTGAGGTAGCGCACGCCATCCTGACCGACGAAGCGGGCGAAGCCGCTGACGTCATGGCCAATGCCGCGGATCAATTGCCCGCCGTTGCGCCCGCTGGCGCCCCAGCCGATGCGCCGGGCTTCGAGCAGGATCACCGAAAGGCCACGCTCGGCGAGCTCCAGCGCAGTGTTGACCCCCGTCAGGCCGCCGCCGACCACGCAGACATCTGCGCTCAGCTCGCCTTCGAGCGTGGGGTAGGGCGCCGAGCTGCGTGCGGTGGCAGCGTAGTAGGACGCGGTGTGTTGACTAGTAGGCATGGCTCGTGCTCGGCTCAGCGGTTGGACTTGATCTTGCTCCAGGAGCGGGTCATGACGCGCATGATCTTGGGGCTCGGGGTGCTGGAGACATACAGCTTGTCCAGCACGTCCTGGGACGGATAGATCTCGGGGTTGTGGACCAGGGAGGCGTCCATGTAGGCCTTGGCGTCCGGGTTGGCGTTGGCGTAGCCGACGGTGGCGCTGACCTTGGCGATCACTTGCGGGTCGAGCAGGTAGTTGATGAAGGCCAGGGCCTGCTCGGGGTTGCTGCTGTCCTTGGGGATGGCCAGCAGGTCGAACCACAAGTTGCTGCCTTCTTTGGGAATGCTGTAGGCGATCTTCACGCCATTGTTGGCCTCCACCGCGCGGCTGGCGGCCTGGAACACGTCGCCCGAGTAGCCGAAGGCCACGCAGACATCGCCGTTGGCCAGGTCCGAGACGTACTTGGAGGAGTGGAAGTAGGTGACATAAGGGCGCAGCTGCATCAGGCGCGCTTCGGCCTTGGCATAGTCGGCGGCGCTTTCGCTACGGGGGTCCATGCCCAGGTAGTTGAGCACGGCTGGAAAGAGTTCGTCAGGCGAGTCCATGAAGGCTACGCCGCACTGCTTGAGCTTCTTGAGGTTCTCCGGCTCGAACAGCACCGCCCAGGAATCGACCTTGTCGATGCCCAGCACTGCCTTGACCTTCTCGACGTTGTAGCCGATGCCGTTGGTGCCCCACAGGTAGGGCACCGCGTAACGGTTGCCCGGGTCGTTCTGCTCCAGTTGCTTGAGCAGCACGGGATCCAGGTGTTTCCAGTTCGGCAGTTTGTCGCGCTCCAGCGGCATGAAGGCGCCGGCCTGGGCCTGGCGCGCCAGGAAATGGTTGGAAGGCACGACCACATCGTAGCCGGTGCGTCCGGCCAGCAGCTTGCCTTCGAGGGTTTCGTTGGAATCGAACACGTCATAGACCACCTTGATGCCACTGCTGGCCTGGAAGTCGGCCAGGGTGGTGTCACCGATGTAGTCGGTCCAGTTGTATACGCTGACGCTCGGCTGGGCCTGGGCGGCGGCGCCGAACACCAGGGCGAATGCAGCGGGAATCAGGGTTTGCAAATGACGCATGTCGACACCTCGTTGGTCTTGTTCTTTGAATGCGGTGTAACAAAGGTTTCACTGCCCAAGGGCAGCACGTAGTCCCGTGGGCGCGGGGGCACCCGTGAATGCGATGGCACACACACCGGTGCCTTCGCAGGTGACCCCGTGCCCACGGACGTGACAGGAATCAGACGCTCAGCAGCAGGAACTCACGCTCCCAGGAGCTGATCACACGCTTGAAGTTCTCGTGCTCGGCGCGCTTGACCGCCACATAGCCCTGGACGAACTGACGTCCCAGGTATTCGTGCAGGGTCTGACAGTCTTCCATGTGCTGCAGGGCATCTTCGATGGTGATCGGCAGGCGTAGGTTGCGCCGCTCGTAGGCGCGGCCTTGCACCGGCGCGCTCGGCTCGATCTTCTCGACCATGCCCAGGTAGCCGCACAGCAGGCTCGCGGCGATCGCCAGGTACGGGTTGGCATCGGCACCCGGCAGGCGGTTTTCCACACGCATGGCCTCGGGGCTGGAGGTCGGAACGCGCAGGCCTGCGGTGCGGTTTTCCTCACCCCACTCGACGTTCACCGGCGCCGAGGTGTCCGGCAGGAAGCGGCGGAACGAGTTGACGTTCGGTGCGAACATCGGCAGCACCTTGGGAATGTACTTCTGCAGGCCGCCGATGTGGTGCAAGAACAGCTCGCTCATGCTGCCGTCTTCATTGGCGAAGATCGGCTTGCCGGTGGCGATGTCGACCACGCTCTGGTGCAGGTGCATGGCGCTACCCGGCTCGTCGGTGATCGGCTTGGCCATGAACGTGGCAGTGACGTTGTGCTTGAGCGCGGCCTCACGCATGGTGCGCTTGAACACGGTGATCTGGTCGGCCAGATCCAGTGCGTCGCCGTGACGGAAGTTGATTTCCATCTGCGCCGGGCCGTCTTCGTGGATCAACGTGTCCAGGTCCAGGCCCTGGATTTCGCACCAGTCGTAGACGTCTTCGAACAGCGGATCGAATTCGTTGGCCGCGTCGATGGAGAACGACTGGCGGCCGCTTTCGGCACGCCCCGAACGCCCCAGTGGGACTTGCAGCGGCAGGTCCGGGTCTTCGCAGCGCTGAGTCAGGTAGAACTCCATTTCAGGTGCCACGATCGGCTGCCAGCCCTTGTCGGCGTACAGCTTCAGGACCTTTTTGAGCACGTTGCGCGGCGACAGCTCGATCGGGTTGCCGTGCTTGTCGAAGGTGTCGTGAATGACGATAGCAGTCGGCTCGATGGCCCACGGAATCTGGTACACCGCCGAAGGGTCGGGGCGGCAAACCATGTCGATGTCGGCCGCATCGAGCAGGTCGTAGTAGATGTCGTCATCGACGTAGTCGCCAGTGACCGTCTGCAGCAGCACGCTCTCCGGCAGGCGCATACCGCGCTCGTGGAGGAACTTGGCAGTCGGCGCGATCTTGCCGCGGGCGATGCCGGTCAGGTCGCTGATCACACATTCGACTTCGGTGATCCGGTGTTCTTTCAGCCAGGTGGACAGCTGATCGAAGGGGGCGTTCATACAGACCTCTTGGTTGGGTTTTATGGGCGAGTCCGCGTTGGAATCTTCCCAGGCGACGCGCTGAGGACTATCTTGGTCGCAGCCCCCAGGGGTCATCTATCCATTTTCTTCGGCAACAAATGCACCAAAAGAGTGCATAAGGGACACGCGCGTGACAACGCCCAATGCCTTGCAGGTCCAGGCTTTCCACACCAACGATGTGACCGAACAGGTGCGCGCGACCCCTGGCTGGCAGCAGCAATACCGGCAAATGTCCCCAGGGCATTTCAACGGCCAGTTGCGCTGCCTGGGGCTCGATGGCGTGGAGGTCTACGAAGAACGCCTCAATACTCGAGTGGAGCAGTTCTTCCGCGCTCCGAGCGGGTCGCTGGCGTTCTGCTTCGACCGCAGCGAGAACAGCCTGTACCTGCTCAACGAGGACAGCCGCAACATCTGGATCACCCCCGAGAACTACCAAGAGGTGGCCGTTGTGTTCGACCAGGCGTTCATGGCCCGTCACGGCCTGGATGTGAAACGCCTCGACGGGCTGTTCATGGTGCCGCTGGGCAGCGGCCAGAACGCGCTGTTCGGCAGTTGGCTGAGCGCCACCCTCACGCGACTGGCCGATGCCGACAGCCCGCTCGAAGGCCAGGCTTTGGCCGAGCAACTGCTCGAAGACTGTCTGTTCATCCTCGACAATGCCTGCCAGCGCCTGCAAGGCGACGCCCTGGGCAGACGCGACGAGGAGCGGGCGATCATGCGCCGGGTCAGCGAATGGGCCGCCGACTGCCCGGAAGAAACCCTCAATCTGATGGAACTGGCCCAAGTGGCCGGGGTTTCCCTGCGCCAGTTGCAGCAGGCCTTCAAGGCCTTCACCGACATGCCGCCGGGGCAGTGGCTGCGCCTGCGCAGGCTCAATGGCGCGCGGCGCGACCTGCTGCGTCATGGGGCCGGGGGTGTCACCGTGGCCGAGGTGGCCATGCGCTGGTCATTCTGGCACCTGGGGCGGTTTTCCGAGAGTTATCGGCAGCTGTTTCAGGAGCTGCCGAGCGAAACCCTCAAGCGCGGGCGCGGGTAGTTTCGGGCGTCAGTCACCGTTCTTTGCCGTGGCAGGTGTCTGCAAGCGGCGGGTTTGCTCTTCGATGAAGGTCAGCAATGCTGTGACTTCTGTGTCGCCCAGGCGCAGGTTGGGCATCGCCAGGCTTTTGTATTGTGTGTACAGCAGCAGGGCCAGCGGGTCTTTTTCGGCCAGCATCCGGTCGGGCTCCTTCAGCCAGCGCACCAACCAGCGAGGATCGCGCTGGCGGGTCACGCCCAACAGGTCCGGGCCGATTCCGCCAGCGCCATTGGGGCCTGCATCGCCCAGACTGTGACAGGAGGAGCAGCGGGTCCTGAAGATCTGCTCGCCACTGCTGGGTGTGCGGATGTCGGTGGCTTCGGCGACCGCAGGCATGTCGGCCTGTTTCCAGTTATGCAGGCTCTTGGCCAGCCGATCGGCCAAGATGTAAGGGCTTTCGAAGGGGGAGGCCTTCATCCAGCGGCCGGTAGCCTGGTTGCCGATGATCAGGCTCAGGTTGTGATCTTTGGAACGGCCGTTTTCCAGGCCTTCGATGAACAACCCGAGGCTGCGGCGCAACACCTCGATGTCGTCGGGCTCGCCGGTCAGCAGGGTCCAGCCTGGGCCGATACCGAACTTCTCGGCGTAGCGCTTGAGTGTGGTCGGGGTGTCGTTATAGGGATCGATGCTGATCGAGTAGAAGAAAATGTCCTTGCCGACTCGGTCGCCGAGCAGCTTCTGCACCTGCCGAAGCCGCGCGGTTTCCAGGGGGCATGAGTCAGTACAGCCGGTGAAAATGAAGTTGATTGCCACAACCTTGCCCTCGATAAGGTCGTCGAAAAAGCGCACTGGCCGACCGTCCTGGTCGAGCAGGCGGATGTTGGGGAAGTAGTCCCGGCCCCAGGGCGTGGTTTCAACCACGTCCTGAGTGGCCTGGGGCGGCCAGTAGGGCATGCAGACCACCAACAGCAGCATCAGGTGAGCACGCGT
>NZ_CP137332.1:1312500-5314077 GCF_033173945.1 Pseudomonas sp. HTZ2
CAAGAACGATCTGGGCTTCGACCCGGACTCACCTGATCTCGAAGATCCACAAGTAGACCCGCAAGGGCCGGCCAAGCCGCCCCGGGATGACGAAAAGAAAGCGTGAGCGCAAAGGGCCGCAAGGCGGCCCCTAGCTCATTACTGGTCTACTTTCTTGGCTTCCTCGACCCCCGCGGACGATAACTTGATCGGGTAGACGACGTTCAATTGGTGCTCGGCGTCCACATCGACACTGCCGTCCTGGATGAGGCCCTGTTCCTGCAGGGTCTTGAGCATCCCCGCCACGGCCTTTTCGCCGCGATAGTTATCCAGCAGCTCCTTGCCCAGCCCTTGCGGGTGGGCATGGAGCAGGCGGGTGAGGATTTCTGATCGCAATGCATCGTTACTCATGATGCGCCTCACGTTCGTTGCAGGTCATTTGCCGTATTTGGCCTGGAGTTGCTTGGCCTGTTCCAGGTGATGCTCGAGCTTAGGCAGGGTTTCGCTGGCAAAAGCCTTGAGCTCGGCCTTGTCGGAGGTGCTGGCTTCTTCCTTGAACAGCTTCACGGCTTTCTCATGGGCGTCGACCTGGTTGTTGATGTAGGACTTGTCGAAGGATTCGTCGCGCCATTCCAGGATCACTTTCTTGACCTTGTCGGTCAGCGCGGCTTCATCCGGTGTGCTCAGGTCCAGGGAGCGGGCGATGTCGCCGAGCTTCTGGTTGGCTTTAGTGTGGTCGGTGACCATCTGCTGGGCGAAGGCCTTGATCTCAGGGCTTTTGCTTTTTTCTTGGGCCAGGTTGCCGGCCACGACTTCGGCGATGCCGGCTTCGGTCGCATCGTCGACAAAGTCATTGGAGCTGGCGGCCAGCACGTGCATCGACGCCATGCCGAGTGCGACGGTCAACCCGACGCGCTTGAGGAACAGATTGCTCATGTGTCACTCCTTATCCATTGGCGCGACCTCAGTGTCGCTTATGGTTGAGCGCAGCCTATGGGCAAAGGTTTGATTTTTCTGTGCCGTGGCGGCACCAACGGTCATTGGTTTGAACATTAGGGCAAGACGAGGCTCAGAGATTCAAAGGTTGCATCGAGGAGCGGTCCATGAGCATCGAACGTAGCATTCCGGAGCTTGAGGCCTGGTACGCCCAGTACGATGACGCGAGCTATCGGCGCGAATCGCCAGACGCCTACCATCATGAGCTGGTGCGTACCGCCGAGGCGCTGCGTGACGACGGCGCGATCGACTGGGACGACTGGCTGGCGCTCAAAGCCCTGGCCGACCAGGCCCATGTGCGCGCCCTCGAGGAAGCCGTGCAGGCCCATGTGGACGACCCTGACGCATGAAGACATTGAAAATTGCCACGTTCAATATCAATGGTATCCGCAGCCGCCTGCCAGGCTTGCTGGCCTGGCTCGAGCGCGAGCAGCCGGATGTGGCCTGCCTTCAGGAACTCAAGGCTGCAGACAAGGACTTTCCGCGCGAGGCGCTGGAGGCGGCGGGCTATGGCTGCCTGTACCACGGGCAAGCGTCGTGGAACGGCGTGGCCATCCTGGCCCGAGGCAGCGAACCGCTCGAAGTGCGCCGAGGTCTGCCAGGCATGGACGACGACAGCCAGAGCCGTTATCTGGAAGCCGCAGTGCATGGCGTCCTGATCGCCTGCCTTTATCTGCCCAATGGCAACCCTCAGCCGGGCCCCAAGTTCGACTACAAACTGCGCTGGTTCGAATGCCTGATCGGCCACGCCAGAACGCTGCTCGACAGCGGCCACCCGACAGTATTGGCGGGGGACTTCAATGTGGTGCCCACCGACCAGGACATCTACAACACCCGCTCCTGGCTCAAGGACGCGTTGCTCCAGCCTGAATCCCGGGCGTGCTACCAACGCCTGCTCGAACAAGGCTGGAGCGATGCGATCCGCCAGTTGCATCCTGATGCGCAGGTTTTCACGTTCTGGGATTACTTTCGTAATCACTGGCCCCGCAATGCGGGCCTGCGCATCGATCACCTGTTGCTCAGCCCAGCGCTTTCTGCGCGGCTCCTGGCCGCCGGTGTTCACGCCTGGGTGCGCAACGAACCGAAGGCCAGCGACCATGCGCCGGCCTGGATCGAGCTGTCCGCACCCCCGCGTCACTGATCTATAGTCAAGGGCGGTAGGGTGCTGGACACAAGGGACTGTAATGGCAGCAAGCAGGAGGCAGGACGAGGAGGGACCGTTCGCCGTGACTGGCGAGGGCCGCGCCGTTGCCTTGTTCCGTCTGGTACTGAGCTTCATGGCGGTCGTGATGCTGGCCTTCGTGCTGATCGAAGGCTGGCGGATCTGGCGCGACTATCGGCATGCCTTCCTCAACGCCGAAGATGCGGTAACCAACCTGGCCCGGGCGACAGCCCAGCATGCCGAAGATGCCATTCGCCAAGTCGATGCGATTACGGCCGCATTGGCCGAGCGCATCGAGGGTGATGGCTTCGACCACCTGGACCGGCCTCGGCTGCATGCGCTGCTCAGGCAACAAAAAGCAATCATGCCGCAATTGCATGGGTTGTTCGTCTACGGCGCCGATGGGCGCTGGATCGTCACCGATCAACCGACCATCGCCCCGCGGGCCAACAATGCTGACCGCGATTACTTCATCTATCACCGCACCCACGCCGACCGAGGCGTGCGCGTTGGCTCGGTGGTGCGCAGTCGTTCCACAGGTGATCTGATCATTCCGATCTCACGGCGGCTGAACAACCCCGACGGCAGCTTCGCCGGCGTGCTGCTGGGTTCGATCAAAGTGGATTGGTTCGTGCGCTATTACGGCGACTTCAAGATAGACGAACGCGGTGCGCTCGTGCTGGCCATGCGCGATGGCACCATTCTCGTGCGCCGGCCCTTCGTGGAGCAGGTGGTGGGGCGCAGCCTGGCCGACAGCGAGATCTTTCGCAACCACCTGCCTTACGCCGACCAGGGTGTGGTGGAAGCCGTCGCGGTGGTCGACGGCACGCCGCGTCTGTATGCCTACCGGGCGTTGGCCAATTATCCATTGGTGGTCGAGGCTGGGCTGTCGCGTGAGTCGATCATCGCGCCTTGGCGCCACGACATGCTCAAGTCGGCCGCGGTGTTATTGCTGTTGCTGTCAGGACTCGCGGCCTTCGGCTGGGTGGTGCTGCGCCAGCTGCGCGAGCGCATTGCCATCGAGCGCGCACTGCACCAGGCGCATCAGACGCTCAAATCCTTGGCCCTGACCGATAGCCTGACCGGCCTTGGCAACCGCCGTCGGTTGGATGGGGTGTTCGAGGCGGAGATCCGTCGAGCCCGGCGTCAGGCCTATCCCTTGGCCCTGGTGATGATCGACCTGGACTACTTCAAGGCCTATAACGACCGCTACGGCCATCTGGCGGGTGACCAATGCCTGCGGCGCGTTGGCGAGTTGCTGGGCCACGCATTGAAGCGCCCTGGCGACCTGGCGGTGCGCTACGGCGGCGAAGAGTTCACGCTGTTGCTGCCCAACACCGACGCCCAAGGTGCGGTGGCGATCGTGCAGGAGATACTCATGCTGCTGCGTCGGCAGGTGATCGAGCATGCTGGCAGCCCCTTGGGGCAGGTATCGGCCAGCGCCGGAATCGCAGTGGGCTCTCCGGGGGCGGAGGCGATCACACCAGAGAGCCTGACAGCCGCCGCCGACGCCGCCCTGTATGAGGCCAAGCGCCAAGGGCGTGACCGCTACAGCCTGGCGAGCAGTGCGCTAGCCAATTGCTAACCGCATGGCGCAACGCCCGGACAGGCCATAGGCCTGTTCACTGCGCAATATGCCCCGCAAGCGTTCATCCAACTGCGCAGGCTCCAGGATGGTGAACCCCTGGCGGGCGTAGAACGGCGCATTCCACGGTACATCAGTGAAGGTAGTCAGCGTGACACCTTGCAATCCACGGCTGCGAGCAGCCTCGACAGCCGTCTGCAACAAGCGGCGGCCCAGCCCTTTGCCTTGGGCGTGCTCTTGTACCGAGAGCTCCAGAATGTGCAACTCGCTGGCGGTGGTTTGCGCACAGATGAACCCGATCGGCACATCTTGCTCGTCCACCGCGACCCAACTGGCCTGCTGCGCGATGCAGCACTGATGCGTGGCGTCTTCCAGCACATCGGCTTGTGCCAGCCAGGCCAGTTCAGGCAAGCGCTTGAAGGCTTGAGCAGCGGAGCGTTCGACCGCTGCGAGCTGGGCGAGGTCGTGGCAGTGTGTGAGACGGATACGCATGGGGCTGTCCTTGGCGAAAAAGAGTCGGCTGAAAGTGTCTGTCAGGCCGACACAAGCTTCATGGAAAAACCTCCGAAGGGAGGGCCGGCAATGGTAACCTTGCCCACCTCGTTGCTCATCTCGGACTGTTACATGTTGTTCAATCTCGCCATCCTGTTCGGCACGCTAGTGGCCATGGAGGGCGTCGGCACGCTGGCTCACAAGTACATCATGCATGGCTGGGGCTGGTGGCTGCACCGATCGCACCATGAGCCGCACCTGGGCATGCTGGAGACCAACGATGTCTACCTGGTGGCCCTGGCGCTGGTCGCAGCGGGCCTGGTGGCGCTGGGCAAGGCGGGCTACGCGCCGCTGCAGTGGGTTGGCGGCGGTGTGGCGGGGTATGGCGTGTTGTATGTGCTGGCCCACGATGGGCTCTTTCATCGTCACTGGCCTTGCGCGCCCAAACCTGTGAACCGCTACCTCAAGCGCCTGTATCGGGCGCATCGACTGCACCATGCGATGCCTGGACGCAAGGGAAGCGTGTCGTTCGGATTCTTCTACGCGCCACCCTTGCGTGTACTCAAGCGCCAGGTGCAGGCCCGCAAACATCGCTAGGTTCAGGCCTTGCGGCGCAGCAGGACGATGAAGAACAGCCCGCCGATGGCGGCCGTGGCAATACCGATGGGCAGGTCCTGAGGCGCGATGAGTGTGCGCGCACCGATATCCACCCACACCACGAACAACGCGCCGAGCAGGGCGCAGGCAGGCAGCAGCCGACGGTGCTCGGCACCGACCAGGCGACGGGCGACGTGGGGCAGCATCAGGCCGACGAAACCGATGGCGCCGGAAAGCGATACCAGCACCC
Organism: Pseudomonas sp. HTZ2; assembly: GCF_033173945.1. Classification (NCBI taxonomy): domain Bacteria; kingdom Pseudomonadati; phylum Pseudomonadota; class Gammaproteobacteria; order Pseudomonadales; family Pseudomonadaceae; genus Pseudomonas; species Pseudomonas sp. HTZ2. The sequence continues at coordinate 1,317,562 of NZ_CP137332.1, forward strand.
CCGTCAGCAGGGCACAGCCAACGAACACTTGAGCTCGCACACGGCGCGGCTCGAAGCCAAGGCTGACGGCAGTCTGTTCACCGCTCATCAACCCGTTCAATGCCCGGGCCAGGCTCATCAGCAGCACAAACCCAGCCAACACGCAGATCGCCGGCAGCCAAAGCAGCGGCCACTGTGCCAAGCCCAGGCCACCGAGCATCCAGAACATCACCGAGCTGGCTGCATGAGGGTCGCCGGTGTACAGCAGCAGGTTGGCCAGCGCCATGACCACGAACGACACAGCCACCCCGGCCAGCAGTAGCCTGTCGCTGTCCAGTCGACCGCGCCGGCTAGCCACTGCCAGGACCAGCAACATGCTGCCCAAGGCGCCGACGAAGGCTGCCAGGGGTAGGCTGAAGGGGCCTGCAAAGGTGCCGAAGAACAGCACCACCAGCACCGCTCCGAGTACCGCACCAGAGCTGACGCCCAGCAGGTGCGGGTCGGCCAACGGATTGCGGGTGACGGCCTGCAAGGCACCACCAACCAGGGCCAGGCCTGCCCCCACCAAGGCTCCGAGCAGTACCCGTGGGGCGCGGATTTGCCAGACGATTTGCGCCTGCCCCCGGCTCCAGTCGCCCATATCGGTCATACCCAACTGATACAGCGTGATGCCCGTGACCTTCGCCAGCGGCACATGGGCCGCGCCAAAGCCCAGGGACAGCAGGCAAGAGAACAGCACACCGATCAGCAGCAGCGACATCAGCAGGCGATAGCCCCCTGGGCTACTAACCGGCATCAGTGCGTTGCCTTGGCGAACAGTTGCGGATGCAGGGCCGCAGCCAATTGCTCGATGGCACTTGCGTTGTCCACCGATGGGGTGACCTGCAGGTACGACAGCACTACGAAGCGGCGCTCGCGGATGGCCTTTACCTCGCTCAAGGCGGGGTGATTGAGCAGGAAATCGCGTTTTTGCGCCCAACTCGTCGGCCCGTAGTCAACGATGACGATCACTTCCGGATCCCGCGCCACGACGCTCTCCCAATTGACCTGGGTCCAGCTGGCATTCACGTCGGCCATTACGTTGTCGGCACCAGCGGCCTCAAACAGTGCCTGGGGCATGCCGAGTCGGCCAGAAGTGGTGGGGCGGTCTTCGCCGCTGTCGTAGAGAAAGACGCGGGGTTTGTGTTGCACTGGGGCCAGTTGCGCGTGGACCTGCGCAACGCGCTGCTGCAGATGCTCGACAAGCACATCTGCACGCGGTTGTACGCCGAAGATGCGCCCCAGGTTGAGCAGGTCCTGGTACAGGTCCTCCAGGCTTGCCTGGCGCCGGGGCATGATCCATGAGCAGGATTCGCTCAATTCATACACGGGGATGCCCAGCGGTGCGAGGGTCTGCGGCGTCAGCGGGCCGCCCACGTTCATGCCGTAACCCCAGCCAGCGAACAGAAAGTCGGCCTGGGCATCAAGGAGGTTCTCCGGCGACGGATAGCGCGGTGCAAGTTCAGGAAGGCCGGTCAAGGCCTCACGCAGGGACGGGTCGAGGGTCTTCCAACCGCTGACACCGCTGTAGCCGACCATCCGCTCGCGCAGCCCCAGTGCCAGCAGCATCCCGGTGAGGTTGATGTCGTGACTCACAGCCCGCTGGGGCGCTTGGGTGAAGGTGATGTCGCGCTCGCAACTGCGCACGGTGACGGGGTAACTGTCAGCCCAGGCTGCGAAGGGCAGGGCGGCGAGCAGGGCCAGATGAGTCAGGCGTCGCTTCATGCGGGGGTGATCCAGGTAATACGTGGGTGGGGCGCCAATGGGTGGCGATCGACCAGGGCGCGAACACCAAAGACTTGCGCCAGGCGGTGCTCGGTCAGCACTTGCTCCGGTGCCCCTTGCGCGACGATGCGACCTGCATCGAGGACATACAGGCGATCGCAGAAGGCTGCGGCCAGGTTCAGGTCGTGGAAACTCGCCAACAGGCCTAGACCAGTCCCGCGCAGATGTTCGAGCAAGGCCAGTTGGTAACGTGGGTCGAGATGATTGGTCGGCTCGTCCAGGATCAACAAGCGCGGTTGCTGCACCAGTGCCCGAGCCAGCAATACACGTTGCTTCTCACCGCCGGACAGCGGCGCAAAGCCCTGGTCGGCTCGGGCATGCAGGCCTAGTCGCTGCAGGCAGGCATCGATCAATGCCTGGTCGTCATGGCTGTCGAACCAACCTTGGTGCGGGGTTCGGCCCATGGCGACCACGTCGCGCACACTCAGGCCGAAATCTTCGGGAAACTCCTGCAGCATCACTGCCACGCGCTGGGCGACCCAGCGTGGGGACTGTTGCCAGATGTCTTCGTTTTCCAGCAGCACGCGCCCGCCATCGGGTCGGGTAAAGCGATAGGCGCAGCGCAACAGGCTGGTCTTGCCGCTGCCATTGGGGCCGATCAGGCCGACGAATTCACCGGGGTGGACTTGCAGGTCGATGTCGTCGAGCAGGCGTTGACCGCCGGGCGAGGGAGCCCAGTGCACGCTTTCCAGACGTAGGGTAGGGGATGACATGCAGACCAACCGTACCGGGGGTGAATGAAGCCCGACTGGAGACGGCGCGCAAGGAAATCGCGGACAGTGGCCTGTCCAAGACGGCCCGCGCCCGCCCACCGCGGGTGTTGCCAACAGAGGTGACAGGCCGGTCTCCGGGCTTGCGAGGGGCTTGAGGCATTCACCTTCCCATGCCGGCGGCACAGTGGTGTATCGAATGCATCGCTCGCTTACCGTTGCGGGGGCAGCGCCGGACTGATCGCGCAAGGCGAGGCACCGGCTTCCCGTTTAATCCCCGGCACGGCGGCAGGGGACACCTGAAACTGGGGCGCATCTGAGCATTAATGGACGGGTCAGTCAACCGAACAGGGCGTTCTGGCTTTGCCGGCTTTCTTGCGTGACTGATTGTTACGCGATGTTACCCATTGCCCCAAGCCTAGGGCGGTCTCTGAAAGCTATTCGACTGCAAGGGGCTGTTTGAGAGGGCGATACGAGGGCACAGCATTTGCATTACCGAATCTACGAATTCGGACTGGAATAGACCATGAGTTCTCCACTGCACTGCTGCACCGTTTCGCCAGTCGCGGGCAACCTCGGCGTCCTGTCGGCTGCTGCCAGTGGGCTGGAGGGGTTCGTGACGGAAGTTGGGGGTGACATCGACCTGGTGCTGGGACGTGCCGGCGTCAATCCTGAAAGCCTGCGCCAACCCACACTCAGCCTGCCGCTCACCAATTACTGCCAGGTGCTCGAGGAGGCAGCCCGCCAATCGCACTGCGACAATTTCGGTTTGCATTACGGTCTGCAGTTTCATCCTCAAGCCTTAGGGCTGCTGGGCTATGTCGGGTTGTTTTCCAGTACGTTGGAGGAGGCCTTGCGCAATTTCGCAGCAGCGTTTCCTTATCATCAGCACGATACCTTGATACGGCTGGCCGACTGCGGCGAGTGCTATCGCTTCGATTATCAGGTTCGGCACAGCGCCATCCTGGAGCGCCGGCAGGATGCCGAATTGACCATGGGCATGGTGCTGAACCTGATGCGCCACGTATTGGGCAAGGACTGGGCGCCATTTGCAGTCAGCTTCGAGCACGCGCGCCCACTAGACGGGCAAGCCCATCAGCGGGCGTTCGGCGCGCCTGTCTATTTCGATCGCAATTGTAATTCGATGCTGGTACCTAAGACCGACCTGAAGGACCAGATCATGCCGGAGCGCGATGCCAATCTGCTGTTTCTGGTCCAGGACGTGCTCCGGCGCTTGGGCGCACGCGATCAACGGCGCAACCTGCTGGACGAGGTGGACGCTCAGGTACGCCTTGCCCTGAGCGGCGGAGAGCCGTGCCTGGAAACGATCGCGCAGTCGCTGCAGCTCAGCGGCGCCGGATTGCAGCGCCATCTGCGCGAAGCAGGCGTGAGCTTCAGCCAACTGGTGGAGAAGGTGCGCCGCGAAGTGGCGGTGCATTACCTGCGACAGCCCAAGCGGCCAGTGTCTGACCTGGCAGCGTTGCTTGGGTACTCCGAAACCAGTGCGTTCTCCCGGGCTTTTCGCCGTTGGTTTGGCGTTAGCCCGCGACAATGGCGTAGCCAAAAGCCTTGACGATTTGTTCGCAGGCTCATGCCTTGAATCCAGTCACGCTAAGCCCCGAATTGACTTTGTACGTAGAAACTCACTCGCAGGGTCAATTCTTGGTCTAGACCAGTTGTTAACATCAAGGTCGCAAGCTCCGGATACCTCCCGGCCGGCGCCTTGATCGAGCAGTGCAGGGTGGCAGGCCTACGTTGCGGTAATCACCAGAGGACAACAACATGTACAAGAGTCCTGAGAACGCCCGCTATTACTGGAAATCCCTTCAACGCTGGCGCGTCCAGATATTCATCATCACGTGGCTGGCCTATGCCGCGTTCTATTTCACCCGCAAGGCATTTTCAGTTGCCAAACTGGGCATCGCCGAAGACCCCACTTTCACGCTCGACAAAGCGGCTATGGCCAACCTCGACGCGCTGTACCTGGCTGCCTACGCCGTCGGCCAGTTCGCATGGGGTGTGTTCGCCGACCGCTACGGTACCCGCGTCGTCGTGCTCGGCGGGCTCGTGGTGTCGGCCCTGGCCGCGCTGGCCATGGGCACCTTCGCGACGTTGCCGATCTTCGCCAGCTGCATGGTGATCCAGGGGCTGGCGCAATCCACCGGCTGGTCAGGGTTGTGCAAGAACATCGGCAGCTTCTTCGCCACACGCGAGCGAGGACGTGTGCTGGGCTACTGGAGCACCTGTTATGCCTTTGGCGGCCTGGTCGCCACGCCGTTCGCCGGGTGGTGGGCCTATCAGATCTCCCATGACTGGCGCATGGCGTTCGTATCTTCGGCCGGTGTCGTTATCGTTGTTGCCGTGCTGTTCTTCCTGCTGCAGCGCAATCGCCCGCAGGATGTGGGGTTGCCTGCGGTCGAGGCGCAGGTCCAGCCGACCGGTCGAGACGACGTCCCCCGGGAGAACTACTGGACTGTGCTGCGCAAAGTGCTCGCCAATCGTACGGTCCTGGTACTGGGGATGGCGTACTTCCTGCTCAAGCCTGCTCGTTATGCAATCCTGATGTGGGGGCCGGTGATCGTCTACGAGCGCATGCCAAGCATCGGCAAAGTGGCTTCGGCCATCGTACCGTCCGCATTCGAAGTCGCCGGGTTGGTCGGGCCAATCCTGATCGGCATCGTCTCTGACAAGTTGTTCGGCGCTCGGCGCATGCCGGCTTGCGTCCTCAGCCTGATGGCGCTGACCTTGTGGCTAATATTGTTCGTGCCGACGATGCAAAGCGGCAACATCTATCTGGTCGTCGGCTTGCTGTTCATGATGGGTGTAACCCTGTACGGCCCTGACTCGATGATCAGCGGCGCCGCAGCCATCGATTTTGGCACTAGCGAGTCCGCGGGTACCGCCACAGGCTTCGTCAACGGGTGTGGCTCGGTTGGCGCCATCCTTGGTGGGCTGCTGCCTGGCTATTTCGACACCATTACCGTGTTCTTCGTCTTCACGGGCGCGGCGCTGCTTGCAAGCTTGCTGCTGGTCCCGTTCTGGAACAGTCGCCCGGCAAACCAGGCGGCCGACGCCCAACCCCTGGCAGCGCCTGCCACCGTCGCGTCTCGCTGATGCCGCTGACATTTCACCGGGCGAAGGCTGGAAGGGCCTTCGCACCACGAACCTGTATCTTGGAGGTGGCCAATGGCCCTCGCACTTTTTGACCTGGACGACACCCTTATCGATGGCGACTGCGCCAGTTTGTGGAGCAGCCATATGGCAGCGCTCGGCTGGGTTGACGGGCCCAGCTTCATCGAACGCGATCGCGAACTCATGGCGCTCTATGCGCAGGGCAAGTTGGCGATGGAAGCGTATATGACGTTCAGCCTGTCCCCGCTGGTCGGCCGAACGATAGAGGAGGTGGCCGAAGCGGTGGACCCCTTCGTGGAGGACATCATCACCCCGCGTATCCACGACGACGCCATGGCGTGCCTGGCGAGACATCGAGAGGAGGGTGACCGGGTGTTGATCATTTCAGCATCGGCACACTTCTTGGTGAGTCGTATTGCCAAGCAATTGGGGGTCGAAGAAGTCCTGGCGATTGATCTTGAACAGCAGCAGGGCAGTTATACCGGCAATACCTGCGGGATCTTGACCTATCGAGAAGGCAAAGTGGCGCGGCTGCACAGCTGGCTGCAGGAGCATGGCGAAGGGCTAGAAGGGGCTTATTTTTATTCGGATTCTCGCAATGACCTGCCGTTGCTTTCGCTGGTCGCCAAACCGCATACCGTCAATCCGGATCCAGTGCTGCGAGCGCACGCTGACGCGACGGGATGGCCGGTTTTGCGGTGGCGGTAGTGCAAAGCATGATGGGCGATTTATATAACTCAACAAAATGAATATTTAGTGTAGTTATTCCTTGAGGTTATATTATTTAGGGCAGGGTAGCTCATCTGGTGAGCTAGGGGTAGCTCATCGGTGATCGCAAACGCTCAAATCTGCACGCTAGCGTTCAAGAATGAGCTAGGGGTAGTTCACCTGGTGAGCTACCTTCGGCGTCATCTACCATCGAGGATCACCACTCAATGACTCATTTTCCAGGCTGGATGCTTGAAAGCGCCCATAACTACCTCAAGGCCGCTGAGCTTCTACACGCCCAAAACCTCCCACATGTCGCCATGGTCAATGCAGCGATCGGTATGGAAATGCTGCTGAAAAGCTTTATTTTCTTGCCAGATCAGCACCAAGGTACGTCTGGCGAAACCTACAAGCTCGACGTCGAAGCTCTCAAAACGGCTCACCAGCACTTGCAGTCAATCGGCAAGATTCCATCCAAACAAAAGCGTGATGCTCACGATCTGCTGACGCTGTTTCACGCGATGCCTGCGGCGATTCGCGAGAGCCTGGCCCTTAACAGGCAGGAACATTCATTCGAGCGGTATCGCGATGTGTTCATCAACAGCCGATATCAGTATGAGTCGGCCAGCTGGAAATTTTCCGATCCAGTGCTGATGAGGTTGCTGCGGTGGACGTTGGCCAACGTGGTTGGCTACTACAAGGAGCGAGGCTCGCAGGATCCGTTCGTGCTGGGTTACATCGCTGAGGTCCAAGCTCGATCTGCAGCGCAGTGATTTAGGCCAGGGGCCTGGCTTCAAATCTGCCCACTCACGGCCCCGGTAGCTTCATACGAAGGTGCGCATAATGTGTATTATGTTAAATTGTATTTATTCCAGATGGATGCTGCCTCCAATTCATCCCAGCTCTCAGGTAATCGTGAATTTTGCGATAGCCATATATGCCTGCGTTTTCTAATCTTCGGCAGATTGAGGCTCCACCGGCCATGCAAGCTTTTGCAGGCTGCTGGTATTTACTCTTTCTGCCCTACCCTGATTCTTTTTTAAGTTGTGTGTGGCAGCGTGTAAGCAAAGAAGCTCAGTCCATCAAGATATCTATGAGCACATGGGTAGGACTGCTCAGTTCCACGTCGCGTCGTGTGACTACTTCGTAAGGTTCACTTCGCGACATCAGTTGCAATGGCAGCCGTACCAACATGCCATGCTCCACGGCCACTTTCGCCACATCCCACGGCATGACGGCGAGCAGTCCGGCATCCTGCTGCAGCATCGACAATGTGGTGAAGGTCGATGAGGTTTCGATGGGATACTGCGGAAAGCTCAACCCGGCCTCACGAAACTCACGCTCGAGCGTAAGGCGCAGGGGCATGTTCACCGGAAACACCACCCAGCGCGAGTCAGTCAGCTGGGACAAGTTCAGGGACTGGCTGCCAGCCAAGGGGTGTGCCGGGTTGGCCACCAACACGAGTTGTTCCTGGTGCTTGACCCGGCTTTCGTAAGCTGCCGGACGATGGCTGACGCTGGTTCGACAAATCACCACGTCCAGTCGTCCCTGATCGAGCAAGCTGAGCAAGCGGTCGCTGGTGTCCTCTACCACCGTGACCGACAGATCCGGCTGGGCCTCGCGCAAGCGCGCTAAACCCTCCACCATCATCGGCACCGCCCCCATGATAGTACCCACCGAGAGACGCCCCCCGTGCCCCTGGAGGATCCCCAACATCTCTTCGCGCAGGTGGGCGAGATCTGTGTTGATCAAACGTGCGTAGCGCACCACGCAACGACCCAAGTCATTGGCCTCCAACCCTTTGTTGGTCCGCTCGAACAGCACTGCACCCAAGGTCGACTCGATCTCGTTCAGGGCCTTGGTGGCCCCAGGCTGGGTTATGGACATTGCCTCGGCTGCTTTGTGGATCGAGCCAAGTTCATCGAGGCTGATCAGGAGGCGCAACTGACGAAGGCGCAGTCGCGAAGCCATGGAAGTCAAAGATGGGAGCATAGGGGATCACTAAAAGTTATCGCGGTGTCAGCAGCTCTCATTAGGCAGCATCAACCGGGAGAAATAAAGTGGCCAGCAATTGATCCCACAAGAACAACAGGAGTCAGCATGCGTCTGATCCAATTTGAAACTGGCCATGCCCAGCGCCGTGTCGGGGTGGTCGAAGGCGACGTAATTCAGGTCGTACGCAATACCACACACATGCGCGAACTGGCCCTGGCGGCCATCCGCAACCGGCGCAGCCTGGGCGACGAAGTTATTGCGCGAGGCCTTGAGCACAGCGATGAGTGCTACGCCCAGATGCTGGCGGAGTGTCGCGTACTGCCACCGCTGGACCACGAAGATCCCGCCCATTGCCTGGTCAGCGGAACAGGCCTGACCCACCTGGGCAGCGCCTCGACGCGTGACAAGATGCATCAGCAGAAAATCGACGATGCCGCTGCTCTGACCGACACGGCGCGCATTTTCCAGTGGGGCATCGAAGGGGGGCGCCCTACCCCTGGGACTGCTGGCGTGCAGCCGGAATGGTTTTACAAGGGCGACGGTTCGATAGTGGTCCGTCCAGGCCAAGCGTTCCAGAGCCCGGCCTTTGCCGAGGATGCAGGTGAGGAGCCGGAGCTCGCCGGGCTTTATGTCATCGGCGACGATGGCCGCCCCTATCGACTGGGCTTCGCCATCGGCAACGAGTTTTCCGATCATGTGATGGAGCGGCGCAACTACCTGTACCTGGCTCACTCCAAACTGCGCAACTGCTCGTTCGGCCCGGAACTGCGGATAGGCGAGTTGCCGCGCCACTTGGATGGTGTCAGCCGAATCCTTCGGGGCAACAGCGTGATCTGGGAAAAGGCGTTCCTCAGTGGCGAGGACAACATGTGTCACTCCCTGGAAAACCTGGAGTACCACCACTTCAAGTATGCGCAGTTCCTGCGCCCTGGCGATGTGCACATTCACTTCTTCGGCACCGCGACCTTGTCGTTCGCCGACCACGTCAGGACAGCTGTCGGTGACGTATTCGAAATCAGCCTGCCGGAATTCGGTGCCCCGCTGCGCAACGGCATTGCCCTGTCGCCAGCGACCTTCGCACCTGGACAGGTGACGGCGCTCTGATTCAGCGGCGCTTAGCTGCGCCGGCATTTCATAAGAACCATAAGAGAGAGATGAGCATGAAGAATAGCCCTTACACGGCGTCACCCTCGTCGTCCCTGGCGAGTGCCGACACTGCCCGCCCGACCAACGTACGCTGGCGGATCTTCCTGATTCTCCTGTTGCTCGCTGCCATCAACTACATCGACCGCGCCTCGCTGTCGGTAGCGTTGCCGTTGATTTCGGCCGAATTCGAACTTACCCCGGCGCTGGAGGGCCTGATACTCAGCGCTTTCTTCTGGTCCTACGCTCTGATGCAGATTCCCAGCGGCATGCTGCTGGACCGCTTCCAGGTGCGCAACATCATCGGCGTGGCCACGGTCGGCTGGGGGGCCTTCCAGGCGCTAGGCGGCTTTGCCCACCACTGGATCACCCTGCTGATCACCCGTGTCGGCCTGGGCGTTGCCGAGTCGCCGATCATGCCGGCAGGCGCCAAGCTCAATGGTGCTTGGTTGACCCCGAACGAACGCGGCCGTGGTGCGACCTTGGTTGATGGCGGCGCACCGTTGGGCACCGCGCTGGGGGCGATCATCATCGCAGGCCTGATCACCTGGTTCGACTCGTGGCGCATCGCATTCATCATCGCGGGTGTCGGCACCATCGTCGTGGGTGTCTGGGCCTGGTGGTACATCCGCAACCATCCAAGCGAACACCCGCAGGTCAACACCGCCGAGTTGTCTTACATCACCCAGGCCAATGAAGCTGCAAGCAAGCACAACGGCAACCGCAAGGCCGTGCTCAAGGAACTGCTCAAGAGCCGGTCGGTGCTGTGCATGTTTGCCGGCTATGCCTGCTACAACAGCGTGTTCTACGGTTTGCTGACCTGGATGCCGAGCTACCTGCACAAGGCTCACAACCTCGACATCAAGGCCATGGGCGGCGCGACTTTCCTGATTTTCATGTGCGGCTTCGTCGGCGAGTTGGTCGGCGGCTGGATCGCCGACAAATGGAAAACCAACGGTGGCCAGCCGAACACCGTGATGCGCAGCATGTTCGCAGGTTCTGCTGCCGTGGCTGCCTTGTGCATCCTGCTGGTCGCCTATACCCCGGATGCCGTGAAGGTCATCGCCCTGCTCTGCGTCGCGCTGTTCTTCATTCGCTGGTGCGGCATGTACTGGTGCCTGCCGGCGATCCTTGGCGGCAAGTCCAAGGCGGGCGTGCTGGGCGGCAGCATGAACTTCTGCGGCAACATGGTCGGTGTTCTGGTGCCGATCCTGATCGGCCTGATCGTGCAGTTCACCGGTTCTTACTTCCTGGCCCTGATCTTCTTCGTGGTCATGGCGTTCGGCCTGATGCTGTTCTCGGGGCTGATCGACTATCGCGAACGCGGCCTGGCCTGAGTGCCGCGTCCCCTTGAGGTAAATGTCATGCAATTGATTACAAAGACGGGCAGTGAAAGTGCTGCCAATGCCGTGATTCGACTCAACCCGCTGGACGACGTGCTGATCGCCCGCCAGGCGCTGCCCAAAGACTTGCAACTGGAAGAAGGCGTGCGGGTGCGCGAACCGATCCCCGCCGGCCACAAGGTGGCCGCTCGCGATCTCGAAGCCGGCCAGCCCCTGCGCCGTTACGGGCAGATCATCGGCTTCGCCAGCCAGGCCATCGAAGCTGGAGAACATGTGCATGTGCACAACCTGGCGATGGGCGACTTCGCCCGTGACTATGCCTTCGGTATCGATGCTCGGGGCGTGCAAGCCCCCGTAGAAGACACTTTCATGGGAATCGTGCGCCCGGATGGCCGGGTTGCTACGCGCAATTACATCGGCATCCTGACCTCGGTTAACTGCTCGGCCACGGTAGCCCGAGCGATCGCTGATCATTTCCGCCGTGACATCCATCCCGAAGCTCTGGCGCCCTACCCCAATGTCGATGGCGTGGTCGCCCTGACCCATGGTGTCGGCTGTGCCGTCGACCCCGGTGGTGAAGCGTTGGCGATGCTGCGTCGGACCCTGGGCGGATATGCCGTACATGCCAACTTCTCTGCAGTGCTGCTGATCGGTCTTGGCTGCGAGACCAACCAGATTCCTGACTTGCTCGCTGCCCAAGGCCTCAAGAGTTGCAATGCGCTGCGCACCTTCACCATCCAGGGTACCGGAGGCACATCCAAGACCATCGCCAGCGGTATCGCCCAGGTGAAGTCGCTGCTCGAGGAAGCCAACCGCGTCGAGCGTCAACCTGTCAGCGTTCGCCATCTCACTGTAGGGCTGCAATGCGGTGGCTCGGATGGCTATTCGGGCATCACCGCCAACCCGGCACTGGGCAATGCCGTGGATCGCCTGGTGGCCGCTGGCGGCACTGCGATCCTCTCGGAAACTCCGGAAATCTATGGCGCCGAGCATTTGCTAACGCGCCGCGCGGTGAGCCAGCAGGTCGGCGAAAAACTGATCGCCCGCATCCGGTGGTGGGAAGCCTATTGCCAGCGCATGGGCGCCGAGTTGAACAACAACCCTTCGGCCGGCAACAAGGCCGGCGGCCTGACCACCATCTTGGAAAAGTCCCTCGGTGCTGTGGCCAAGGCCGGTTCCAGTGACCTGGTGGATGTCTATGAATATGCCGAGCCGGTACGCGCCCATGGCCTGGTGTTCATGGACACCCCCGGCTACGACCCGATCTCCGCCACCGGCCAGGTCGCAGGTGGTGCCAACCTGATCGCCTTCACCACCGGGCGCGGCTCGGCCTACGGCTGCGCGCCCTCCCCCTCGATCAAGTTGGCCACCAACACGCGTCTGTGGGAAACCCAGGAAGAAGACATGGATGTGAACTGCGGCGGCATCGCTGACGGCAGCATGACCATCGAGGAGCGTGGCGAACACATCTATCGACTGATGCTGCGCATTGCCTCAGGCGAGCGCAGCAAAAGCGAGCAGCACGGCTATGGCCAGAACGAGTTCGTGCCGTGGCAGATCGGCGCTATCACCTGATTTCCTTGTTTACGCTTACAGGAGCCTTTCATGACCCGGATCCTCGGTCACAACTACATCGGCGGCCAACGCTCGGCCCAAGGCAACATCCAGCTCGAGAGCCTGGACGCCACTACTGGCGAACCCTTGCCAGGCCTGTTCAGCCAGGCCACCGAAATGGAGGTGGACGCCGCTGCCAAGGCCGCTGCGGCCGCCTTCCCGGCCTATCGCAGCCTGCCCGCTTGGAAACGTGCGGACTTCCTGGAGACCATTGCCGATGAACTCGACGCCCTGGGGGAAGACTTCATCGCCACGGTGTGCCGCGAAACAGCGCTGCCCAACGGTCGCATCTTGGGTGAGCGTGGTCGTACCAGCATGCAAATGCGCCTGTTCGCCAAGGTCTTGCGCCGTGGCGACTTTTATGGCGCCCGCATCGACCGTGCGCTACCCCAACGCCAGCCTGCAGCTCGCCCGGACCTGCGCCAATACCGCATCGGCATTGGCCCGGTCGCGGTGTTCGGCGCCAGCAACTTCCCATTGGCGTTCTCCACCGCCGGCGGCGACACTGCCTCGGCGCTGGCCGCTGGTTGTCCGGTGGTGTTCAAGGCCCACAGCGGCCACATGGCCACCGCCGAGTGGGTGGCCGATGCCATTCTGCGTGCTGCTGAGCGCACCTCGATGCCAGCGGGCGTGTTCAATATGGTCTATGGAGGCGGCGTCGGTGAATGGCTGGTGAAACATCCGGCGATTCAGGCGGTCGGCTTCACTGGCTCGCTCAAGGGCGGCAACGCCTTGTGCCGGATGGCCGCCGAGCGGCCGCAGCCAATCCCGGTTTTCGCCGAAATGTCCAGCATCAACCCGGTGATCGTTCTGCCCGAGGCGTTGCGCGTACGCGGCGAGGCGATCGCACGCGAGCTGAGCGCCTCGGTCACTCTGGGATGTGGGCAGTTTTGCACCAATCCAGGCCTTATCCTCGGCCTGCGCTCCCCTGCATTCAGCGCTTTCGTCGAGCAGCTCAAAGCCCGGATGGCCGACCAACCGGCGCAGACCATGCTCAATGTCGGTACCCTGGCCAGCTACCGTCAAGGCTTGGAGCACCTACACGCCCACCCAGGCATCCAACACTTGGCCGGCGCGTCGCAAGGGATGCAACAAGCCTCGCCACAGCTGTTCACAGCTGACGTCAGCCTGCTGCTTGAAGGTGATGAGCTGTTGCAGGAGGAGGTTTTCGGCCCCGCGACCTTGCTGATCGAAATCGAAGACCAGGCTCAGCTGGCCGATGCTATCAAGGCCCTGCGTGGCCAACTGACCGCGACCCTCCTCGGCGAACCGTCCGAGCTGCTGGCCTATGGCTGGTTGAGCGATCTGTTGCAGGAAAAAGTCGGCCGACTGCTGCTCAATGGCTATCCAACCGGTGTGGAAGTCTGCGACGCCATGGTACACGGCGGCCCCTACCCCGCCACTTCTGATGCCCGCGGTACCTCTGTAGGGACCTTGGCCATCGATCGCTTCCTGCGGCCAGTGTGCTTCCAAAACTACCCCGATGACCTCCTGCCCCCTGCGCTGCAAAATGCCAACCCATTGGGCCTTTTGCGACTGATCGATGGGGAATATAGTCGGGAAGCGGTGGCAGTTTAGCCTGCGCTTTCAGGAGCCATCATGAAAAAACCCCGCCAGTTGGCGGGGTTTCGATCCGACGGCGCGATTATGCAGCGCGCGTCCCACGTTGCCCTGCGTGCAACTGGCGCTTGCGCACCAACAGATGTGCCGCCCAAACCACCGCCAGGCTGATCAGGCTAGCTAGCAGTTGCGTGCGCAGCCCTTCCTGGAACGCCATAGCCACCAGCACCCCGACGATGGCTGCGATAACCGCGTAGGAAAAACCGGGGAACAGCCACATGCGTAGCGTCAGGCGCTGTGGCGCTTCGCGCTCCAGTTGACGGCGCAGTCGCACTTGAGCGATCGCGATGGCCAGGTAGACAAACAACATGATGGCGCCCGAGGCGTTCACCAAGAAAAGGAAAACACCTTGCGGTGATGCGATCGCTGCGGCGATGGCAATGTAGCCAATCATACTGCTCAGCAGTACCGCCATGCGTGGTACCCGGTGCCCGATCAGTTGCGACAGTGCAGCCGGCGCATCGCCACGCTCGCTGAGGCCGAACAGAATGCGCGAGGACACATACAACCCGGAATTCAGCGCCGACAGCACGGCGACCAGAACCACGGCTTCCATGATCGCCGTCGCACCCGGTACGTGCATGACCTCCATGGCGGCGACGAAGGGTGAATGCCCAGCCTCGATACTGCCCCAAGGCGCGATACAGACGATCAACAGAATAGAGATGACGTAGAACGCGATCACCCTGAAGATCACCGAGCGGGTCATAGCAGCGACACTCTTGGAAGGGTCATCCGCACATCGGATGATGAAATGTGATGCAGCGCCGGATATTCTGGGCGTCTGCCGCAGTCCCCTGGAACTGGAAGCAATGCAAGCGGGCTGCGCGCCAGGCTTTGGAACGGCTGATCTGTCATGGCGAATTCGGCGTTTCGATTCCGCTGGAGCAGGTGGGGCGCTTCCAGCCGGTGATGGAGGAACCGATCCTTAAACGCCGCGACCGCGACCTGACCTTCGAGGTACGAGCCGACATCCTCAAAGGCACGCAGCCGCCGGACGTAGGAAAGGCCGTGTACGCTGATCTGCAGCCGATGATCGCCCAACTGCCGGCTGGCTATCGGGTGACTATCGGCGGTCCGGTGGAAGAAAGCGCCAAGGCCAACAAGGCTCTGGCAGTCCTGTTCCCGGTGATGATCATGCTGACGCTGGTCGTGATCATGTTCCAGGTGCGCTCCTTCGCCCTGATGTTCATGGTGTTCGCCACCGCACCGCTGGGCTTGATCGGGGCGGTTCCTGTGCTCCTTCTGTTCGATCAGCCCTTCGGTTTCAATGCCATCCTGGCGCTGATCGGCATCGGCGGCATCCTGATGCGCAACACCCTGATCTTCACCGACCAGATCGAGCAGGAGCAGGCCCACGGCCGCCCCCTGCACGAGGCAATCATCGAAGCCACGGTGCGCCGCGCCCGGCCGGTGCTGCTCACTGCACTGGCCGCCGCGCTGGCCTTCATCCCACTGACCTTCTCGGTGTTCTGGTCGTCCCTGGCGTTTGTACTGATCGGTGGAATTCAGGTGGGCACGGTGCTGACGCTGCTTTATCTACCGGCACTCTGCGCTCTGGTGTTGCGTGCCAATCGCGGGGCCAACGCCAGCAACGAGCCTGAGTGGGAAAAGCTGAGCGTGCAACAGGCGCCTCTGGATACACACCAAGGTGTGTGAGCGCCGGCGAGATCCTGCACGTCGACGGTAGTCAGAGCGCAGGCCATTGATTGACAGAATGCTCATCACCGGCACATTCCGGTGATGAGCAGATTCCCTGTGGAGTCTGGTTTTTTAGAAGTCGAATGCGCTGCGATAGGCATAAACACCTGGTCCGCCGCCTGTGAACAGGAACAGTAGGTTAGCCCCCTCGATGAAATCTCCCGCCGCTATGTCATGAAGCATGCCGGCAAAGGCTTTTGCAGAGTAAACCGGATCAAGCAAGATACCTTCGGCCTGAGCCAGGGATGCAATTGCCTCAAGAGCCTCAGCCGTCGGAATCCCATAGCCTTCTCCCCGGTGATTCCCATCTACATCGATTTGATTGGGCGCGATCTCTGAGGACCCGACCAATGCCAGCGCGTCGTTAGCGAGCTTCAAGGTTTGCTGCACCGCCTGTTCTTGGTCTCCCAACACTGTATAGGATCGAATGATCGTCGGGGAGCGTCCACGCGTGACGAAACCTGCGGCTAGACCCGCATGAGTTCCCGAGCTGCCGTTAGGCAGAAGAACCTTCTCGAAGCGGATGTCGTTATCCCGTTCATACTGCATTATCTCGTCACTGCATTTGGCGTAACCCAGCGCGCCAAGAGGTGACGATCCCCCCATAGGGATCAGGTAGGGTTTTTTGCCCTGTTCTTTGAGCAGCTGGATTCTTTTATCTGCGAATTCGGCTGCCTTCTCCCCTAGCGGAAGTACATGGAGCTTGGCGCCATAGATCTGATCAAGCAGCACGTTGCCGTTGCTTTCGTATTCTGCATCATGCCGCGGCACCACCCTGCCGAGGACCAGTTCGCAGTCCAAGCCGAATCGCGCAGCAGCAGCGGCAGTAAGTCGTGCGTGGTTGGATTGGAGTCCGCCAGTCGTGACGATTGTGTCGCATCCTTGTGCAATCGCCTCACCTAACAGGAACTCAAGCTTGCGAAGCTTGTTGCCACCCCCGGCGAATGCCATGTGATCGTCACGTTTGATGTAAAGATTGACTCGCTTGATACCCAGTCGCAGTTCAAGCTTTTGTAGCCGCTGAATCGGAGTGGCCGCCTCGATGAGCGCCACTTTCTCGAAAGCGTCCAGTACATCCTTTTGAGCATCCCTCATTGATATGTGCTCCGGTTGGTATTTCACTTTGATAGCGATCCAGCCCCCACAAAATCAATCCCCGGAAACCTGGGAAAGTGCCGGGCGATCGGACTGCGGCTTGAGATGCAAAGCGCATCTTTGTAATTCAACGTACTGTGAGACACCGCAACGGTGACACTGCCGACTGGCAATTGTCATCGGATAGCTCTCGGTCCCTCGCCGATCGTAGCGCTCGACTCACGGGGTGCAAGCGCATTGATCACTGCGGCCGCAGTGGACAGCAGGATGCCAACAGCGGCAAGGCCGATCCAGCCGGCCCGGTGCACGCCATAATTCCCCAATGCGGCGCCGATCGCTCCCCCCAGAAAATACGACCCCATGAATAGGGTATTGAGTCGGCTTCTGGCCTCGCTCCTCAGAGTGAATACGCGTGCCTGGTTGGCAACCAGCCCTGCACGATTGCCCATGTCGAGCAGCACCATGCCGAGGATCAGCCAGCCAAGATCTCGCCCGCTCGCTGCAATGCAGGCGAAACCCAGGACGAGGGTCATTGCGCCGGCGAGGACCATGGTGCGTGCGCCCACGCGATCGGTCAGCGCGCCAATATGAGGTGACGCGACGATGCCCAGCAGCGCGACCAGCCCAAACAGACCAATGGTGGCGGAGTCGAGTCCGTATGGAGGTTGTGCCAATAGCGCGGCAAGCGAAGCCCACAGTGCACTGAATGCGGCGAACATCAGCAGGCCGCTCGCCGCGCAGTAACGCAGCACGCCTTCCTGTTTGACCAGGCTGCCTAACGAACCCAGGAGCTGCCCGTAGCTTATCGTCTGCAGGCTGCTGGTGGCGGGCAGGCGCTTGGCAACGATGACCAGCAACAGGACATCGCTGAGCGAGGCCAGAACGAACACGGCTTTCCACCCGGCATGTGCGCCGGCGAAGCCTCCGAGCATGCGCGCCAGTAAAAGACCTGCCGAGAGGCCGCTGAGCAGGCTCCCGACGATGCGACCTCGCTCAGCTGGAGTGGCCAACCCCGACAGACAGGGGATGATGAGCTGCGCAGTGATCGCTGTCACGCCGACAAGAAAGCTGCTCACGCACAGCATTGTGAAAGTCGGCGCTACAGCGCAAAGAAGTAAGGCAACGGCATTCCCCGCGATGGCCAGCAGCGCGAGTTGGCGTGGTTGTCGACAATCGGCGAGCGGCACGATGAACAGCAGGCCTAGCGCATAGCCAAGCTGCGTCAGCGTGGCGATCAGGCCGGCCTGTGTCGGCGCCAGGCCAAAGGACGCGGCCATCTGGGGCAGAAGCGGCTGGTGGTAGTAGATAGTCGAGACCGCCAGCGCGCAGCACAGGGCCATAAGCGTGACAAGGCGGCTGGAAACTCCCATTGGCGATGCGCAAGAGGCAGACATGACGCAGCCCCTTCACTGCTGCTGCAAAGTCTGCACGAGCCCACGGGTGTCGACGATGCTGTGCGCAAACGTCGGCCCGTTCAGCTCGTGCGCCGCGTGCATCATTTCCTTGCTGAAGGCGGCTGTCGCATCGCGTACCAGCGTGACGTGATAACCCAACTCCATGGCGAAGCGTGCGGTCGATTCGATGCAGGTGTTCGCCAGCAGGCCGACGACGATCACGTGTGTGATGCCTCGCTGCTTGAGCTGGAAGTCGAGGTCGGTATTGGCGAACCCGCTTTGTCCCCAGTGTTCCTGGATGATGATGTCGCCCTCCCGTGGCACGAAGTCAGGATGCCATTCGCCGCCCCAGGACCCCTTGGCAAAGGTGTGACGTTCCTGGATCAGGCGTTGGGTGGGATTGGGGTGATCCCAGCGGGTGTAGTCGCCGGGCTGCCAGCGCCGATGAGGTACGTAGTACACCTGAATTGCTTGTGCTCGCGCGGCGGCAACGGTCGTGCGCAGGTTGTCGAGCAGTCGAACTTCATCCGCGACGCTTCTGAGCATGGAATAAAGCTTGCCGCCATCGGACAGGAAGTCGTTGTAGGGATCGACCAGCAGCAGAGCGGTCCGCTCCGAGGCATACACAGGATGGGTCATGATAGTGCTCCAGATGAAAGGAGAAGCGATCTAGGACGTTTGCTATACCGACAAATGCCGCGCTGCGACAGCGCAAGCCGCATAGGCTTCATATTAACTATGATAATCATAGTGTCAACGGGGATGAGGCTTTGAGCGTTAATCCATGCGACATGCTTAACCTGGCTGCGTTACTATGAAAACAATAGTTTCTACGGAGAAAACAGCGTGATGCCGAGGCTGGACTTGACAAGCGATACGGTGTGCCCGGTGGCACGCTCGATGGAATTGGTGGGTGACAAATGGACCATTTTGGTCCTGCGTGAGCTGTACATGGGCGCGACACGCTTCGAGGAAATGCAGATCCAGACCACCGCTACGCCCCAGATGCTGACTTCGCGGCTCAAAGCGCTGGAGGCGAATGGCCTGGTCGAACGCCGGCCCTACAGCGAGAAGCCGCTGCGCTACGAATATCATCTGACCGACAAGGGCTGGGACTTCTATCCTGTGATTTACGCGCTGCGCGCCTGGGGTGAGAAGTGGTGCAAGAACCCGGATGAGGGGTTGGCCGTGCATTTCGTGCACCGCGCCTGCGGCCATGATGTGGGTGTGGCCAGCGTTTGTCCTCACTGCGGCGACGCTGTGGAACGCAAGGACCTGGAAGCGCTGGTCAGCGATCGTTTCATTGCCGAACGCGAGTCTCGCCTAGAAGCCTTCAAGCGGAAGTAGCTGAGGCTAAGACGACGTTCCTGGAGCGGCGGTGCAAGCTGCAAACGTCTACTGGGTATAGATCACTACCCCGATCCAGTCGGCGACGCTGTAGTGGCCGGGCTCGCGCTATATTCGCGTGCGAACTCGATGAAGGCTTTCAATGCTGCTGGCACCTGCCGCCGGCTTGGGTAATACAAATGCAGCCCCGGATAGTAGTGGCACCAGTCGCCCAGAACCTGCTGCAGATCGCCTCGCTCCAGATGTTCCTTGACCATGTCCTCGAACACATAGGCCAGGCCGATACCTTGCAAGGCAGGCGCCAGCATCAGGCTGACATCACCCAGTATCAACGGGCCTTGGACGTCGACCTCCAGTTGGACACCTCCCCGCTCGAACTCCCAACGGTAAAGTGCGCCACTGGGAAAACGGTGTCCGATACAAGGTAGTTTTTTCAGGTCTTGTGGATGTTGCGGAATGAAATGGCGTTCGAAGAACTCGGGCGAACCGACCACCACCGAGCGCAGATAAGGACCAATGGGCAATGAGACCATATCGGCCTGTAACCGCTCTCCCAGGCGTACACCGGCATCGAAACCGGTACCCACCATATCCACCAAGGCATCGTCGCTGAGAATTTCGAGGTGTACGTCCGGGTACGCGACCAGGAAACGCTGGGCCAGTGGCAGCAGCGCAAGTTCCGCTGCGGCGCGTCCGGCGGTGATGCGCAGGTTGCCAGACGGTTTGTCGCGGAAATTATTGAGATCTTCCAAGGCGTCGGCGATGTCACGGAAGGCCGGTTGCAGCCGCTGGTAAAGGCGCTCCCCGGCCTCGGTAAGGGCGACGCTGCGGGTGGTGCGGTTGAACAACCGCACATCCAGGCGGGTTTCCAGGGCCCGCAGCGCATGGCTCAGGGCCGAAGGTGTAAGCCCCAATTCGACTGCCGCACGACTGAAATTCAGATGGCGGGCAATGCACAGGAAGAGCGACAGATCGGCGGTACTGGCTGGCTTCATTGATGAAAATTACTCAAATGCCCATGCGATATTCATGGGATTATCACAGTAAATCAAAAATCTTAAAGTTCGCTCAACTCATCGAGAAGGCCCCGCACGGTGCAGGGTCGGATACAGGAGGAGTTGACATGCGTACTTGGCTCATTACCGGCGCTTCCCGTGGTTTCGGCACCCTGATCGTCCAGCAGGCCCTCGCGGCAGGCGATTCAGTCATCGCAACGGCACGTAAACCGGAGGACATCGAGGCCCGTCTTGGTCAGCACCCGAACCTGCTGGCCGTGCGCCTGGACGTGACCGGCGAAGAAGAGGCTTACGCAGCGGTCGCTGCTGGCATCGAGCGCTTTGGGCAAATCGACGTGCTGGTCAACAATGCCGGGTTCGGCGTGCTCGGCGCGGTCGAAGAAACCAGCGCCAGCGAAACCGAGCGGTTGTTCGCCACCAACGTCTTCGGTGTACTGAATGTCACTCGTGCGGTATTGCCCCATATGCGCCGGCAGCGCAGTGGTCATGTGATCAACATCTCGTCGCTTGGCGGCTACCAGGCTTATATGGGCTGGGGCGTGTATGGCTCGACCAAGTTCGCCGTCGAAGGCATCAGCGAAGCGATGCATCAGGAGCTGGCCCCCTTGGGTATCAAGGTGACTGTGGTCGAACCAGGCTTTTTCCGCACCGACTTCCTGGATGAGCAGTCCCTGGTGAAAACGGCTCTAGAACTGCCGGATTACGCCTCCACTGTCGGTGTCATGCGCAATTATGCCGAAGCGGCCAACCATGCCCAGCCGGGCAACCCTGCAAAGCTGGCCGAAGCCCTGATGACCTTGGCCAACGCGGCCAATCCGCCGTTGCGCCTGGCCTTGGGCAGTGATGCCGTCGCGCGTATCGAGGCCAAGCACAGCGCAGTCGAGCAGGAGCTGGCACGGTGGCGAGCGCTGTCCCTGTCCACTGACTTTGCCTCGTAACCTTCGTTGGGGCACTAAACCTGAACCGGGCGCGCCGGCTCAGGTTTTTTGTGGCGGATAGTGGGCTCATCCAAGCATGAAACCCAAGGTCAACGTCATGAAAAAAGCCAGCTTTCAACCCATGCCCTGCCCTGTAGCCCGAGTGCTGGAACACATCGGTGATGGCTAGAGCCTGTTGGTCCTGCGCGACGCGCTCTATGGCTTGCGTCGGTTCGATGAGTTCCAGCGCAGCCTGGGCATCGCCACCAACACGCTTACTCGTCGGCTGACCGACCTGGTCACCGCCAGCTTGCTCGAGCACCGACCCTACCAGAGCAACCCGCCACGCTTCGAGTACCTGCTCACCGAGGCCGGGCGTGACTTGCGGCCTGTGATCCTGACGCTGATGGCCTGGGGCGCAAAGCTATCGCCGCCTGCGCCACCGGGCTCAACGACCGCACCAACCTGCATTTCCTGCGCCTTGCCGAGCACCTTAACGTTCAAAACGAGACAATGAATGCCTGGCTCGAGCAATGGAGCAGCAACGCCCAGGCTCTCGGCCAGGACAGCCTGGACGCCAGCCACACTGCACTGCGCCAGCTCTGGGCACTGACGTGGCGTGAAGCGCAAACGTTGACCTATGCCGACGCCTTCCTGATGATCATGGCGTGTTTCGCGTTGGCCACGCTGCTCGTGCCGTTGATGCGCAAGGTACAACCCCCAGCACAACCGTCGGCTGACGCCCATTGACCCCTCTCGAAGCGCCCTCTTCGTCTTTTATGGGTACAGGCTTTCAGTTTTTGCGCTATGCGCAGCAGCGCAGCCCATACAACAAGAAGCCCGCGTACCTAATCAGTTACGCGGGCTGGGGTGTATCTGAACGCCATCACAGCATCACGAAACCCACTTCGATATTGCCGCGGGTCGCTTTCGAGTACGGGCATATCTGATGCGCCTCAGCTACCAGCTTCTCCTTTTCCTCGGCGGCCATGCCAGGCAAGCGCACCGTCAGTTGGGCAGCCAGCGCGAAACCGCCGTCTGCGGTATTGCCCAGGGAAACATCGGCATCCACTGCTACATCGTCAGGCAGGCGAATGTTGTACTTCTGCCCCGCGCGGCGCAGGGCACCAATGAAGCAGGCAGACCACCCGATGGCGAACAGCTGCTCGGGGTTGGTGCCCGGGCGACCGGAGCCTGGCGGGCTCAGCGGCAGGTCGAGCTCGCCATCGACAGATTGGCCGCGCCCATCGCGGCCACCGGTCGTATGGGTATGGGCGGTGTAGAGGATCGTTGTCAGGGTATTGGGCATGGTAGTTCTCCAAAGGGCATGCTGCCCTCCCCGACCAGGCACACAGGGAGGGCGTTGGCTGCGATCAGTGCTTGGCCTGGCTCAGTTTGCTGCACAGGTGTGCGGAAAATGGGTTGTCGTTGTCCGCGATGGGGGCTTGCGGAACTGCAGGCCTCGTCCAGGTGGGGCCATTTCACGTCCCGCCTGTATCGCCGATGTATCCGAAGGTGGCGGCATTTGTATGCCAGAGCGTCGGACATCGGCGCTGTACACACAGTGATACGATTCTGTGACTGGACGTTTCCGAAAATGAGGCAGCCCTCGCGAGGGCCGCTTCACCTCGTACGGCATGACGAACGTCAGCTGCGGTAGCGTGTCGCGGGAGTCCTCAACGAAAGATTCGGCATCAACGCTTGCCGCGCCGCCTCGTAACGTTCCAGGTCACCCAGGTCGGGCAAGGACGGGATCGTGATGAACTCTCCTTGGTCCAGCCCGGCAAGCGCGGCGTCCACCATGTCGTCAGCCTTCATGACGATCTCGCCCGGCAGGTAATCCAGGGGTGTGCCTGCTGCCGCCCAAAAGTCGGTCGCCGTCGCACCAGGCAGTACCACCTGAACCCTAACGTGCTTGTCCGCAAGCTCGTGGTGCAGGGATTGGCTGAATGCCAGCACGAACGCCTTGGTGCCTCCATACACGCCGTTGAGCCGTTCAGGCGCAAGGGCCACGACGGAGGCGATATTGATGAGCGTGCCCTGGCGCGCGACCAAGCCTGGAACCGCGGCATAGGTCAAACGCGTCAACACGTTCACGTTGAGCGTGATCATGTCTTGCATTTTGTCGACGTCCGACTCCAGAAGCGGCTGCGTGGCCCCCACTCCGGCATTGTTCACCAGCAAGGTAATGCTGGCGTCAGTGCACAGCAGCAATTCCACTTGGCGCAGGTCATCTGGGTTGCCAAGGTCGGCTGCCACCACTTCGACGGAACGGCCAGTCTCGTCAGTCAGGCGCTTGGCCAAGGCATTCAGGCGTTCGCGGTTTCGCGCGACCAGGATCAGGTCATAGCCACGATGGGCCAGACGCTCGGCGTAGAGGGCGCCGATACCGGATGAGGCGCCGGTGATGAGGGCGGTACCAGGATGTGACTGAGTCATGATGCATCTCCAGGGTTGGGGTGGGTCTGGAGAACAGGATGCAGGGGGATGACGGTATCTCAAATGACGTATAAGGTACTGTTTCCGGACATTGGGGAGTAGGCAATGCATCGCATCAGCTATTTGCTGGCAGACGGGTTCCAAGTGCTTTCGCTGGCCACCCAGGCCGCGTTCGAACTGGCCAACATCGCCGCGCAAGACACCTTCTACACTGTCGAGAACTTCTCGCTCGAAGGCGGCAAGGTGCGTTCGTCCCTGGGCTTGGCCCTCGATACCCAGCCACTCGAAACGCCCCGCCTGACCGACACCTGGATCATCGTCGGAGTCACCAACCCCTTGGAGGTGCCCACCTCGGCGGCGACCCTGGAGTTCCTTCGCCAGGCGAGCACCCATGCCAGGCGCACCGTGGGCCTGTGCACTGGCGCTTTCATCCTCGCCGAGGCGGGGCTGCTGTCAGGGCGTAGAGCCACGACACACTGGGCATTCGCCCACGAGATGCAACGGCGTTATCCGGATATCAGCGTCGAGGAAGACCGCATCTATATCGCCGATGGTACCCTCTGGACGTCGGCAGGCATGACCGCAGGGCTCGACCTGGCGCTCGGGCTGGTGGAAAAGGACCTCGGCGCAGATATCGCCCGGTCGGTGGCACGCAAGCTGGTGATGCAGCAGTACCGCTCCGGCGGACAGTCCCAACACTCCGAACTGCTGCACCTCGCCCCTAAGTCCGACCGGATCCAGCGTGCGCTGGACTATGCACGCCAGCATCTGAACCGCCCACTGGGCGTCGAGGAGCTGGCAGAGGTGGTGAACCTGAGCCCACGTCAGTTCTCCAGGGTCTTCAGCGCCGAAACCGGGCACTCCCCAGCCAAGGCGATCGAGGGACTAAGGCTGGAGGCGGCACGCCTGATGATCGAGCAAAGCCGGCATCCCTTGGACGTGGTCGCCCAGGAAACCGGCTTTCGCGACCGTCGTCATATGCGCGAGGTGTTCCTGCGGGGCTTCGGCATACCACCGCAAGCGATACGCCGGGATGCCCGTCGCCCGATGCCCTCTTGAGGACTCGGTTGTTGGCATTCACAAGCAAGCTTTCAGTTAGAACCGGTCCGAAGGACAAGGCAACTCCCAAGACCGGATTACAGATCCAGCTCACCTCTGATCAACGCCCCGAGCGTCTGGGCAACATCGGGTCGTTGCGCATTCAGCAAGCCCACCGGAGTGCCCTGCAGAAGCGCCTTGGAAGCGTCCAGTTCCTCTCCCATGAGCGCCAGTGGACAGGCAATCTCCATATGCAACCAACGCAGTCGCTTGGCCAGCTGTGGGCTTATCACTCCCTGCACCACAACCACCAAGGCAGCCGGCTGCAGCGTTGCGCACAACAAAGGCAGCTCTTCAAACGGTTGGCCGCAGCCGAGCACCTCGACGCGCTGTTGATCGCTGCTCAACAACCGGCCAGCGCACAGTAGCTCGAACTCGGCTTGCTCCTGCAGACCTGCCAGTAATACGGGCGGCACCTCAGGCTGGTTCATTTGAAGGCGCATCAACAAGCGGGCGCGCAGGAAATTATCCAGATACAGCCATTGGCTGCGTT
Source organism: Pseudomonas sp. HTZ2 (assembly GCF_033173945.1). NCBI lineage: Bacteria > Pseudomonadati > Pseudomonadota > Gammaproteobacteria > Pseudomonadales > Pseudomonadaceae > Pseudomonas > Pseudomonas sp. HTZ2. Next base: position 1,343,130 of record NZ_CP137332.1, read on the forward strand.
CGCCGAAGCCGTCGCCTGAAGCCAGTTCATGCCAGACCGGCAACAACACCTCGCGCAACACAGTCACCTTAGGCAGAACAGTCCACAATTGACCGTGCACGGCTTCCAGCGCCCGTCCATCGAATGCCCGTGCAGCTCGCGCCACGGCATCGCGCCACTGCTGGAAGACGCTGTTCGGCTCCGGGGCTGGCTGATGGTCACCGATGAGCCTTTCGCCGACTTTGCTGATCGGCAGCCCATTGGCTGTCCAGCGCTGGATGTCGCGAATTCGCTGAACGTCCTTGGCCGTGTACAGGCGATGGCCGCCCTCGGTGCGTTGCGGACGGATCAGTCCATGGCGACGTTCCCAGGCACGCAAGGTCACCGGATTGATGCCAGTCAGGCTGACCACATCGCGCATGGGCAGTAGGTCGGTTGGTACGGACTCAGTCATTGCGAGCAGTCATCTGAACGGTGGATTACTCTAAACCTATACAGACCTTCTGCGCCGTGCAACCTTAGGTCATCATGCAGCGAATCGTGCCGTAGCTCTACGCTCGGAAGCTACGCTGCGCTTACCGCACATGAAGATTCGGGTGGGCTGGCTAATGATCAATGCAAAACTGCTGCAACTGATGGTCGAAAACTCCAACGATGGCATCGTCGTCGCCGAGCAAGAGGGCAACGACAGCATCCTCATCTATACCAACCCCGCTTTCGAGCGCCTGACCGGCTATCGAGCGGACGACATCCTTTATCAGGACTGTCGATTCCTCCAGGGCCAGGACCATGACCAGCCCGGCGTCGCCTCGATCCGTGAGGCGATTCGTGCAGGCCAGCCTTGCCGCCAGGTCCTTCGCAACTACCGCAAGGACGGCAGCCTGTTCTGGAATGAACTGTCCATCACGCCTGTGCGCAACGAAGCGGACCAGTTGACCTATTACATTGGCATCCAGCGTGACGTCTCGGCCCAGGTCTTCGCCGAGGAACGGGTCCGGGAGCTGGAAGCGGAAGTCGCCGACCTGCGCCGGCAATTGAGCGAGGCCAAGTCCTGATCGAAAAAGCTGTACAGCTATCATTTTTTGTATAGCTTTTATGGCAGGCTTCAGCTATACCTGTACAACAAATCGCGGTTGTACAGGTTTTTCTGGAGCCAAGCATGTCAGCCTATCTGCAACAGTTCGCCGAGCGCTTCGCCCAACTCGATGGCAGTCGTCTCCATGGGCTGGAAAAACTGTACGCCGACGACATTACCTTTCGTGATCCCTTGCATGAAATTCAGGGGCTTGAGGCCCTGAGGGCCTACTTCGCCCAGCTGTATGCCAACACCCACGACATCCGCTATGTCTTCTGCGGCGCTAATGAAGTGTCACCCGGCGAAGGCTACCTACGCTGGAGCTTGCAGTTTCGCCACCCCCGACTGGCCCGCAACCGGCCGGTCAGCTTGCAAGGATGCAGCTACCTGCGATGGCGTGAACGTGTCCATTTTCACCAGGACTACTTCGATGCCGGTGCCCTGCTCTATGAGCATCTTCCGGTCATGGGCTGCGCGATCCGCTGGCTCAAAGGCAGGTTGGCATGAGCCGCTGCTGGTTGACCGGAGCAAGCAGCGGGCTGGGCGCTGCGCTTGCGCAATGCCTGTTGGAGCAGGGTCATCACGTTGCCCTAGGCGGTCGTCACGAGCAACGCCTTGCCCCTTTGGTGGAGCATTTTCCCGGGCAGGTTCTGCTGGCTGTCGGCGACGTCGATGACCCTATCCAGATCGCTCGGATCGCAGCGCAGATCAAGGCTGCCTGGGGAGCGCTGGATTTGGTGATCCTCAATGCGGGCACGTGCGAGTACCTGGAACCTGGTCATTTCGACCCGGCCATGGTCGAGCGGGTGATGCGCACCAACTTTCTGGGCGTCAGCCAGTGCCTGGCCGCTGCCCTGCCCTTGCTTCGCGCTGGCAAACGTCCTCATTTGGTGGTGGTGGGCAGCTCGGTTACCTGGCTGGCTTTGCCCCGGGCAGGCGCCTATGGCGCCTCCAAGGCCGCCGTGCGTTATTTAGTGGAGTCTCAACGCATCGACCTGGCCCACGAAGGCATCGATGTCACGTTGGTCAGCCCAGGCTTCATCGACACGCCTCTGACCCGTCGTAACGACTTCCCCATGCCACAGCTGTGGTCAGCCGAACGCGCCGCACGGCACATCGTCAGGCACCTGCACCGACGTCCGCTGGAGATCAACTTCCCAGGTCTTTTCACCTGGGTGTTGCGTGTGCTGGGTCGACTCCCGCCACGCGCCCGTCTGGCGCTGGGCCGGCGTCTGGCACGTCATGAACAGGAATGAAACGCCATGCGTATAGCGATCATTGGCAGCGGTATCGCGGGCCTGACCTGTGCCCACCTACTGTCTCGCAGACACGAAATCACGGTGTTCGAGGCCAGCGACTGGGTCGGCGGCCACACCCATACCGTCGATGTGGACTGGTGCGGCGAACGCCATGCGATAGACACCGGCTTCATCGTCTTCAACGACTGGACCTACCCGAACTTCATTCGCTTGCTCGATCAGCTCCAGGTGGCTTCACAGCCAACCGAGATGAGCTTTTCTGTCCATGATCCGCTCACCGGGCTGGAGTACAACGGTCACAACCTGAACACGTTGTTCGCTCAACGCCGTAATCTGATCAGCCCACCGTTCTGGGCGATGCTGCGCGATATCCTGCGTTTCAACCGGCAGGCACTGGACGATCTGGACGCACGGCGGATCGATACCTCCACCACCCTGGGCGCCTACCTCCAGGCTCAAGGCTATGGCCAGCGCTTCATCGAGCACTACATCGTGCCCATGGGGTCGGCGATCTGGTCGATGTCCCGGACGCAGATGCTGGGTTTCCCCCTGCAGTTCTTCGTGCGCTTCTGTCGTAACCACGGCTTGCTCTCGGTCAATCGACGTCCGCAGTGGCGGGTCGTCCAGGGTGGCTCGAGAAGTTACATCGCCCCTCTTTGCCGACCGTTCGCCGAGCGTATTCGCCTGAACTGCAAGGTGCATCGTGTCGGACGCGACGAGGGAGGCGTCACGCTGCTCAGTGCCGCTGGCACCGAACGGTTCGACAGTGTGGTCTTCGCCTGCCACAGCGATCAGGCACTGGCGCTGCTGGAGACCCCCAGCGTTGAAGAGCGCGCCGTGCTGGGCGCCATCGGCTATGCGCAGAACGACGTGGTACTGCACACCGATCAGCGTCTACTGCCACAGCGAAAGAAGGCCTGGGCCAGTTGGAACTATCGACTGGGTGGCCCCGCGCATGCCCCAGCTGCGGTGACCTACAACATGAACATCCTGCAAGGTATCCAGGCACCGGTGACGTTCTGTGTAAGCCTCAACCAGACCGCGCTCATCGACCCTGCACAGATCATCGCCCGCTTCTGCTACGCCCACCCGCAGTACAGCCTCGCAGCGTCAGAAGCCCAGACGCGCCAGGCACGACTTCAAGGCTACAAGCACAGCTATTTCTGCGGCGCTTACTGGGGCAACGGCTTTCACGAAGACGGTGTGGTCAGCGCGCTGCAGGTGGCCCGGCACTTTGGAGAAACACTGTGAACAGTGGTCTTTGCCTGGGTTGGCTCAGTCATCGCCGACTGTCCCCGCGGTACCACGCGTTCCGCTACCGCATCGGCATGTTCTATCTGGACCTGGATGAACAAGCCTGGCTGATGAGCCTATCCCGTTGGCTGGGTAGCAGACGACTGTCGCCGCTGAACTGGCGCCAGACCGACTACCTGCCAGCGCTGACCCGCCAGGGGGAGCCGCTGGCCGAGGCTGCCCGCTTGCTCGTTGAACAGGCAACGGGGCACAGGCCCGAAGGCCCGGTCCACTTGCTGACCCAATTGCGCTGCTGGGGGCTGTCGTTCAATCCGGTGAGTTTCTATTTCTGCCACGACCGCCATGGACACCTGACGGCGATCCTACTGGAGGTGCGCAACACCCCATGGCATGAGCGGTTTCACTATGTCCTGCCGGTGCAAGGCCGCCTGGACAGGCCTTTCTCCATGGCCAAGGCCTTTCATGTATCGCCGTTCATGCCTCTGGACATGGACTACCGACTGCAGTTGTCCCTGAACCTCAAGTCGGTGCGCATCCACATGGAGAACTGGCAAGGCTGCCAAAAGGTGTTCGAAGCCGATTTGGCCTTGCAGCGCCAACCGCTGGATCGCAAAGCGTTGCATCGATACCTGCTGAGCTTTCCCTGGATGAGCCTGCGCACCGTCTCGGCCATCTATTGGCAGGCCCTGCGCCTTTTGTTCAAGCGCACTCCCATCCATGACCACACCGCCAGCCGGGGCAGCCTGGCACTCGGCCAACCTTGCGAGGACCCTGATCATGTCGAATCCCACCCTGAGCGTTAGCAAGACCACGGTCCTGGCACCCTTGCTTGGCGCATTGGCCCGAACAGTCGTGCTCGCACAACTGGGCAAGCTCCGTCACGGCCATCTCCGGCTGCTCTGCCATGGACAGCAATGGAGCTTCGGAGAGGCCAGCAGCCCCTTGCAGGCTGAAGTGGAAGTGCTCGATGACGCAACCTGGAGCCTGATCGCCGGTAACGGCTCGATCGGCGCGGGCGAAGCTTATATCCATGGGTATTGGCGCAGCCCGGATCTTGCACGGGTGACCCGCCTGTTCGTGGCCAACCTGGACGTGCTGGACGCACTCGAAGGCGGGCTTGCGCGGTTAGGGCGACCTGCCCTGCGGCTACTGCACCGATTGAACCGTAACAGCAGGCGAGGAGCCCGGCGCAACATCCTCGCCCACTACGATCTGGGCAACGCCCTGTTCGAACAATTGCTGGACCCGACCATGATGTATTCGGCCGCCCAGTTCGAATACCCCGAGCAGTCCCTGGAGCAGGCCCAGTTGCACAAGCTCGAGCGCATCTGCCAGAAACTGGAGCTGCGTGCACAGGATCATCTGCTGGAGATCGGCTGTGGCTGGGGCAGCCTGGCCATCCACGCCGCCACTCATTTCGGCTGCCGTGTCACCACCACAACCTTGTCGCAAGCGCAGTATGCCTATACGCAAGCACGCGTGCGGGCCCTCGGACTGGAACAACAGATCACAGTTCTGTGCGATGACTATCGCGACCTCAAAGGTACCTTCGACAAGCTGGTGTCCATCGAAATGATCGAAGCGGTCGGTCACCGCTACCTACCGGTTTATTTCCGCCAGTGCGCCGCGTTGCTCAAGCCCGACGGGTTGATGCTGTTGCAGGCGATCACCATCCGTGACCAGCGCTACGCCCAGGCTCGGCGCTCGGTGGACTTCATCCAGCGTTACATCTTCCCCGGCGGCGCCCTTCCCTCGCTGAGCGTGCTGCTGGACACCGCCAGCCGCCAGACTGCGCTCAACCTCGTACACCTGGAAGACTTTGGCCTGGATTACGCCCGAACCCTTGAGCACTGGCGCGACAACCTGCGCAAAAGTCGAACGCTGCTGGCCGACCAGGGCTATGACGATACGTTCCAGCGCCTGTGGGAGTTCTATCTGTGTTATTGCCAGGGCGGCTTCGAGGAACGGGCCATCGGCGTAGCGCAGTTGTTGTGGGCGGCGCCTCAGGCCCGACGTGCGCCCTTGCCCGCACTTCGATGATCAAGCGCTACGGGGTGATCGCCAATGCCCTATGGTTGCAGGCCGGCTGGTGGGCCTGCGTGCTGGGCGCCAAGGCCCCTGGGTGGTTGCTGGTGGTGCCCATCGGCCTGGCCATTCACCTGTGCCTGTGCCCGGACTTCAGGGAAGAGGTCAGAGCCGTAGCACGCACAGCGCTGGCTGGCAGTGTGCTCGATAGCGTACTGGGCGCAATGGGTGTGTTCAGGTTCGACGCATGGCCGCTCCCGCTGTGGCTGGTGTTGCTATGGCTGGTGTTGGCCAGCGGCTTGCGACACAGCCTGGCGTGGGCGGGCTGGCCTTTCTGGCGCGGTGCGCTGGCCGGTGCGCTGACAGGTCCTTTGGCCTATCTGGGCGGAGCCCGTCTGGCCGAGGTCAGCTTGCCGCTGGGCCCGTTGGCAACAGGCCTTCTACTGATACCGGTGTGGGCGCTGGCCCTACCGCTGCTGGTACGCATCGCGGCGTGGCGCTGACCGACGGCATCGCTGGGAGCAGTATCGCACCTGCTCCCAGCATCGGGCCCAACGCTTGCGCCAGTTGAAAGGCCGGCCACAGACCACGCAGACCTTGCTTAGCAACAAACGATTGTTCACAGGCAGTCCCCCGCATCGAGACGCGCCAGTAACGCCTGACCACGGCACCATACAGCCTCGCGCCGCGCCGGTGCCATGCCATCGAGGTTCCGATAGACCAGCGCCAGGCGAGGGTTATGCGCGAGCTGCGCGCGGTGACGGATGAGAAAGTGCCAGTACAACGCATTGAATGGGCAGGCATCGGCTTCTGTCGCCTGTTCGACCTTGTAGCTGCAGGCCTTGCAATGATCGGACATCCGCTGGATGTAGCGACCACTGGCACAGTACGGTTTGGACCCCAGGTAACCACCATCGGCATGCATCACCATGCCCAGTGTGTTGGGCAGCTCGACCCAGTCGAACGCGTCCAGGTACACCGATAGGTACCACTGGCAAATGGCTGTCGGCGCGATGCCCGCGAGCAAGGCGAAGTTGCCGGTCACCATCAGGCGCTGGATGTGGTGCGCATAGCCCAACTTCAGGGTCTGTTCGATGACCTGCGCCATGCACCGCATGCGGGTGCGTCCGGTCCAGTAGAAGTCCGGCAACGGCCGGGTGTTGTGCAAATGGTTGAGCTCAGCGTACGCCGGCATGCGTAACCAATAGATGCCTCGCACATATTCGCGCCAGCCGATCAACTGCCTGATGAAACCTTCGGCGGCGTTCAACGGCACCCGCCCCTCCCGCCACGCGGTGTCCACGTCTTCGCACACACGCCGCACATCCAGCAATCCGATATTCAGGGCTGCGCTGATGCGGGCATGGAACAGGTAGGGTTCGCCCTCGGCCATGGCGTCTTGATAGTCCCCAAAGGCCGCCAGGCCGTAGTCCAGAAAATGGCGCCACAGCTGCTGCGCCTGGTCATGGGTCACGGGGTAGTCGAAGCCGTCCACGGCGCCGTAATGGTCGCTGAAGTGTTGGCGAACCAAGGCCACGACCGCCGAAGTGATGGCGTCCTGCTCGAAGTGGGCTGGAAACGGCCCGCGCAATCCTCGTGGCAATGGCTTGCGATTGTCACCATCGAAATTCCAAGCGCCTCCAGCGGGGCTGCCGTCTGGCTCCAAGAGCAAGCCGCAGCGTTTGCGCATTCCCCGGTAGAAATGCTCCATGCGCAGTCCAGAGCGCCCTTGGGCCCAGCGCGCGAACGCTTCGCGCGAGCAGAGAAAGCGGGTATCGCGGTGCCACACCAGCGGCAGCTGAGCATCCCGTAGCGCCTGTTCCAGGCGCCATTCTCCGCACTCGGTCACATGTATTTGCGTAGCGCCCAGTGATTGTCGCCAACGTTGCAGCTCACCGACGATGGTCCCGCTGTTGTCAGCCGCGTCGAAGGCCACGTAATGCACTTGCCAGCCGCGCGCTCGCAAAGCGAGCGCAAAATGGCGCATGGCACTGAAGATGAGCACGATTTTTTGCGGGTGATGCGGCACGTAGCGCGCCTCCTGCGCCACTTCCGCCATCAGGATCGCATCGTGGGCAGGGTCCAGCGCGGCGAGGCTGGCCAGGTCGAATGACAGCTGATCACCCAGAACCAGCCCCAGGCGCACCTTCCTGGCTACCACTGGCTGGCCAAGGTCAGCGGCATCCGCAACGGCGCGACGGGGCCGTCCCTTTGTCCGCACATTTCATCATGTACCACCTGCTGCACCAGCATGCACGGCACCGGGGGCAGGTTGGCCAGAAGCTCGCGCAGCTCAGTGGTAGAACGCAATCGAATGGCCTGCCCGCGCTCATCGCTCAGGGTGACCGGGCTGGTCCCGGTCATCGCGCGCAAGACATAGAACCCGCCTTCGAGCGACAGCAGCTCAAGTGACTCGACCTCGCCGGCCGATACCCGCTGGGAGAGTGTGTTCAGGTTCATGGTGTGCCCTCCGGCAGACGGCGGAAGAACAGCGTGATCTGGCCGATCTCCACGCCCAGTTTGCTCATGCTCGAGCGGTTGATGAGGGTGTCGTCATCTATCAGGTACATCCAGTCGTCCAGGTCAACCTTCCAGTGCCTTCCATCGACCGGCAGATCGAGCTGGTAACGCCATCTAAGGGCGTTGCCCGCTACTTCTCCACGGGCTTGCCCAATTACATCCCCGGCTGTTCCGCGCCAACGACCAGGGCCGTCCGGCACCAATGTCCAGGTTCGTTGCTGACGTGTGCCGTCGCTGTAGAGAAAGTGCTCGTCTAGGATCAAGCGCTCGCCTTCCCGACGGCTGTCGATACGCACTACAAAGCGCTTGACCACTTCTCCGGAGCGCTTCTGGAACATTCCCCAAGCCTGTACCGGCCGCGAGAAGAAGGCCGCCAGGTCAAGGCGGGGCTGCTCAGCGGCATACCGCTCGACCCCGACGTTGCCACAACTGCCCAGCAGCAGGCAGGCGGTCAGCAATAGCGCTTTGTACATGTTCAGTTTCCTCGGTCGTCATCGGCCAGGCCGAGCAGGCGCTGGCGCAATTGAGGATCCCTGGCTCGCGGATCCAGCCAGATAGCGAAGAACGCCCGGGCGAACGCCGGATCGGCGACCTCACGAGCGAGCCGTCCGTCGACATAGAAGCGGCAGCCCTCCTGTGGCAAGTACACCCCCGTGATGCGCATGCCCGGACGTACATCCACGAAGGCCGCTGCCATGGTGTCGGACCAGGCGCTGATCTGCCGGTCCGTCACACTGCCGCCTCCCAGGCGCCGCATTTCCTGAAGGCTGGCCTGCACCAGCGTGTCCCGGGATAGAGAGCGGTGGTAGGTCAATTCAAGGGCGAAGGGCTGGCTCCAGTCCTGCACCGGTCCGGCGGCCCACAACCGAGCGCTGTACAGGCGCAGACCGAACCAGGTGAACTCCCCCTCGCCGAGCCGCTGCGCGGCCGGCAGCGCAGCCCGCCAGTCCGCAGAGACCGACGACATCGTGCCGAACAGCAAACAGAGACAGACCATCCGAACCAGGTATGCCATGACGAGCCTGTATGCACCAGAATCTATACAAAGGCTAGCCACTTGTACAACTTAAATCAAACTGTGTATAGATTTTAAAAATCTCGCGGTAGATCCATATGTCCGCTCTGTCCCTTTGCAACAGGTGTCCTTGACCTTCAGAATGCGGCCCTTAGCGCACCGAGAAGGAAGCCTTCATGTTGTACATAGTCATGCTCGGAGGTCGCCACCCACGCGCCAGCATCGAGGTGCACGATGTGGTGTTCGCCCAGGCGCAGACCCTGGAGCAGACCTACCCGCAATTGCGCCAAGGCTGGTTCGGTAGCCGTGAGGGCCTGCATATCGACGGCTGGCTGGAAGTCGATGGCATCGATGCCTACCGCGTCGAGTTCAGCCACTTGGCGCCTGGGCCAGACGATCCAAGGCTGTTTTTCATTAACCTCGGCGGCTATGAGCCAGCGGTCTTCGGTGAAGCACACCGCTACCTTTTGGTCGTCGCTCGGAACAAGCAACAGGCAAGGCAACTGGGCAAGCAGCGCTTGCACGCCCACTGGCTCAAGCCTCACACCGACGCAGTACTCGAGGTGGATGACTGCCTGCCGATCGACTGTGTGGATGGCCGTTACGTGCACCTGGTCGAAGGTGCGCACAGCGGGATCGGTCAATACAGCGACTATCTGCTGCTCTGACGCCGCCTGCCTGGCTCTGCCTCTCTACAAAGCGATACATAAAGACCGATCCCAGACACATCTGAGATAAACACCTCGGACACCATGGCTCCGGACCGCGGTGGCACCCTGCACGCCGCCCCAACGACGGAGTTTGCCATGCACCTTCATGCTCAACCTGCCAGCCTGCATGGCTGGCGTCTGTTCAGTGTGCTGTCTGTTTCGGTTCTGATCATCACGGCATTGGCGCTGATGGCTCAATCGCCTCTGGTGGAGGCGTTGCGCAGTGCGATCCGGGTGACTGCGCGCACATCGTTCCTGTTGTTTCTGGCGACGTTCCTGGCCTCCTCGCTAGCGACCCTGGTGCCCAGTGCCTTCACGCGCGGGCTACTGCGCGAGCGACGGTTTCTCGGATTGGCTTTCGCCTTTTCCCACGCGGTGCATGCGGTGCTGATCATCGTGTACGCCAACTCGTTCCCCGACACCTTCTGGCAGGGTCGCACGGCCGTGACCAACATCCCCGGCTCGGTCGGCTACTTCTTCATCATTTTGCTGACCCTCACCTCGTTTCCTGCGGCCGTCCGGCTGCTCGGCGCACGCACCTGGAAGGCGCTGCACAGCACCGGTACGTGGGTGATCGCGGGGGTTTTCGTGCTGTCGTTCTACAAACGCATTCCCATGGGGTCCTGGTATCCGCTGGCATTCGCGCTGATTTTCAGTGCCATCGTCTTCAAGCTCACGGCCAAGTTGGCCACGCATCTGCGTCGCAGTGCGCGCACCGAGGTCAGGGCCTGATCGTGTCGGCCAAGCCCTGGCCATCGCCGATGGCATGGACCAGCCGCTTGGCCGACAGCCCCTCACATGGAAACATTCGGTAATATTTATCCAGCCAATCGGATAGCCTGCCAGGAGCGACCCTTAGAGCCTTTGATAAACTCGCCGCTTTTGCTCGCGAGCCCTGCCGCGTCAAAGAAGTCTCAACGCAATAGGATGTTGTGCCGTGTCAACCGATCAGAACCTGGTATTCAAAGCTCCTGCAAGCACCGGCGCCCAGGCTGCCGCCGACCGCAGCAAGGCACACGGGGCTCCTACCGGTGTGCAACCGGCCTCGTACCGCGCCGATATCGACGGGCTGCGCGCCGTTGCTGTCCTGCTGGTGCTGATTTTTCATGGTGGGCTGGCGCTGTTCCCTTCCGGGTTCATTGGCGTCGATATTTTCTTCGTGATCTCCGGCTACCTCACCACCTCGATCATCCTGGGCGCGCTAAGCCGGGGTGATTTCAACCTTGGACAGTTCTATGTCAAGCGCCTATGGCGCTTGCAGCCAGCGATACTGGCGCTGTTGATCGTCACGCTCGGCGCGGCCAGCGTGCTGTATCTGCCCAAGGACTTCATCGACTTTCTCAAAAGCGAGAAGTACACCAGCCTGCTGCTGTCCAACCAGCACTTCTCCAAAGCCACCGACGGCTATGCGACCGCCGAGGCGGCGACCCTGCCCTTGCTGCACACCTGGTCGCTGGCCATCGAATGGCAGTGGTACATCTTCTTGCCGCTCGGGTTGATGGCGCTGACGCGCTACCTGGCGCCCCATCGATTGAAAGCCGCTGTCGTGATGCTGACCGTCGTCTTCATGGCTGTCGCGCTGTTCATCGCAAAAACCTCCCCGGATAAAAGCTACTACGCGTTCTTGGCGCGCAGCTTCGAGCTGCTGATCGGCTCGTGCGCAGCCGTGTTCGGCAACGACCGCCAACGACTCGGCCGTGTCAGTGCCTGCGCACTGGGCCTGGGCGCCCTTGGCGTGCTCCTGTATGGCGCAACGCAATCCATACCGACCACTGCCTATCCAGGCTACCCTGCCATCGCAATCTGTCTGGCAACGGCGGTACTGATCTCGGGCCAGGTTGGCCGGGTGGGCATCACGTCCAGGCTGCTGTCATGGTCACCGCTGGTATTCATCGGGACGATTTCCTATTCGCTGTACCTGTGGCATTGGCCTGTCATCGCCATCGTGGAGTACCTGGGCGTTGAAAAGACGCCAGCCATCCTTGCCGGCTACTTCATCGCCTCGTTTGCCCTGGGCATCGCCTCGTACTACCTCATCGAAAAGCCCCTGCGCCGTACCCGGCTGGGTTTTGGCAAATCGCTGTTCATGCTGCTGGTCGTACCTGCCATCGCGTTTTCGGCGCTGCACTCGGCAGGCAAGTCCGCCGGCGGCTGGATGGAGCGCTTCGGCAATGGCCCGACGCACATCCTGCCGCGTCTGAAGGCAAGCGAAATACCCCAGCGTGGGCCGTGCCTGGGCGGTGCCAGCGACGGCTCCGACAGCAGTTGTGTGCTGGGGCAAGCCAACGCCAGCACCACCGCATTGCTGATGGGCGATTCCTACTCCAACCACTTCTGGGGCTTCATTGACATTTTGGCCAAGGACGCCAACCTTTCCGTCATGGCCCAGGGCAGCCCAGGGTGCCTGGCTCTGCCGGATGTCTATCTCTACGACTGGTGGAAGTACAAGAACACCCTCTACAAGAAGTGCCATGACGCCGCCGCCGAGTACCACAAGCTGATCGCTCGCAGCCACTATGACTACGTGATCATCGGCCTGACTTGGGAAACCTACGCCAACAGCAGCGCCGTGGTGCTGTCGATCGATGACCAACGCTCCCAGGCCCTGTCGCGCGAACGCATGAAAGCCGCCCTGCTCAAGAGCCTCGACATCATCGAGCGCTCCGGCGCCAGGCCCGTGCTGATCAAGAGCAACATCGTCATGCCCGAAGGCGCCAATGACTGCCTGTACCGCAGCATCAAGCTCAGGGGCACGATCGAGGAGCATCATTGCGCGACGAGCGTCGCGCAACCGGAAGAAAACCCCTGGCTTGCGCAGCTGTTCCGGGACGCCAAGCAGGCACACCCGGACTTGCTGGTCATCGACCCCAAGGACGTGCAGTGCGTCGATGGCCAGTGCAAGCTGTCGATCGACGGCCTGCCGATCTATCGGGACATCGGCCACATCACCGATTTCGCATCCACGGCGATGGGCAAGATGTATTTGCAGGCCAAGGGCAATCCCTTTAACGAATCCAACCCTTGATGCCGGGCTGCCCCGCCATGAACAGCCAAGCGCTAGAGGCCCAGTTCACTCAAGCCTGGATGGTCGTCCGGGCGTCTCCCCAACGGCCAGTGGTACTTGCGCTCCTGCTCGGTGATGGGCAGGTCATTGATACTTGCATAGCGCCGCTGCATCAGGCCGTTCGGGCCGAACTCCCAGTTTTCGTTGCCATAGGAGCGGAACCAATTGCCTGAATCATCGTGCCATTCGTAGGCGAAACGCACGGCGATCCGGTTATCGGCGAATGTCCAGAGTTCCTTGATCAGGCGGTAATCCAACTCCCTGCGCCATTTGCGCTCCAGAAACGCCTGAGCCTGGTCGCGCCCTTCGATGAACTCGCTGCGGTTGCGCCAGTAGGTGTCCTCCGTATAGGCCAGCACCACTTTCGCAGGATCGCGCGTATTCCAACCGTCCTCGGCGCGTCGGACTTTCTCGATGGCGGTTTCCAGAGTGAAAGGCGGCAAGGGTGGGCGTGATGACTCGCTCATTTCGATGACCTCCAGAGGCGTTCAGAGGCCTTAAGCTATAGCTCAAATGGGCGACGCGTGGAGCGCCGCCTCTCACCTGCCCCTCGCCTACTGCCCGCAGCGCAATGGCAAACGCTCATAGTTCAGCGCCTTATCGCGCGCGGGCAACGCATAGGATGCCTGACATTGCTGGTCGCCCCAGCGAATCGTCAGCTTGCCCTGCTCTTGCTCGACCAAGGCCAACGCCTTGCCGCTCGGGTCGGAGATCGCCAGTTGCTTGCCCTCGGCATCTTCCAGCGCGGCACCGAACGGGATCTTGCCACCTTGGCTGTCGGACAGCTCGAACTGCACGCGGCGCCCGGTCTTGCCGGCGTAACGCGCCAGCACCACGGCGCCGCGCCGGGGTACCAGTTGCTGGGTGGCATTGTCGATCTCGATATCGGCGCCCAACTCTCGGGTATCCAAGCTGATCCAGTTGACTCGATAGGGCTGTGCGCTCGGGATCACCGCATAGCCATTGCGCCCGGTCTCGACGCCGCTGTAGCTGCTGATCTTGGCACCACGCACACCCGAAACCTCCACCAACGCGAAGGTTTCGCCCACGGTCTGGCCGAGGTTGATGCCACCTTGATGGGCCACCACTGAACCTGAGACGTTCAGGCTCTGCGAGTCGTACCCCCTGCCCTGGCTGTAGCCGACGCTGACATCGGCAACCGATGTCCGCGTGCTGACGTTGGCCGAGGCCGAACGCCCGCCCCCATCGCTGCTGCCGGCCTGCAGCGAATAGAACGTGTCGGCGCTTTCGTTGAAGTAGCCATTGATACCGGCCTGGGTGTTGTTGCCGCTTTTCTGCGAACTGGTGGTGACGAACGCCCGCGGTGCACGTGGGCGAGTACCGAGCGGGAACGACACCGACAGGCTGACCTGGGTGTCGGTGCCGCCAGCGCCGCTGCTCAGGTCCTGTGTCTGGCTCCAGGTGAGGTTGTAGCTGGCATCGCCCCAGTTGTTGCCATAGCCGGCCGAGAAGCTGCGCGATCCGCCGCGGTTCCAGTAGCGCTGGTCGCTGGCGTTCAGGTAGAGGCTGCCCAGTTGTCGATCCGCGCCCAGGCTCTGGTTGATGGTCAAGTCGGTGCGGGTCTTGGAGTGCCCCGAGCGCAGCAGCGGGCCGCTACTGAGGTCCTCGATATGGTTGCTCAGCGTTCGGTAGCCTTCGGTGGAATAGCGGTAAGCCGCCAGGGTGAAACTGGTGGCCGTGCCGGTGAAGGTCTTGGCATACAGGGCACGCAGGCTGTTGCCCGTCTTGCGCTCGCCCTGGGCCTGGCTGCTGGAATGGGTGATGTCCAGCGACACTGCGCCCAGCGAGGTATTTCGTCCTACGCCTAAGGCCAGCGCCTTGTACTGATCGGTGGCCTGGACGCCGACGATGCCGGTCAGGTTGCTGTCGATGCCATAGGCCAGGTTGGCGCTGAGCATCTGCGGTGTGGCCAGCCCTTCGCTGTTGCTGTTGTAGCGACCGGCCGAGACGCTGTAGCGCACCTGCCCTTCACGGACCATGATCGGCAAGCTAGAGAACGCCTGCTGGGTCACCCGCCGGCTGCCATCGGCCTCGATGACGGTGATCTGCAGGTCGCCGTTTGAGCCGCTGGGATAGATGTCGCTGATTTCAAACGGGCCAGGAGGCACGTTGGTGGTGTACAGCAGGTAATTGTCCTGGCGGATCTCCACCGTTGCGTTGGTCTGCGCCACACCACGAATAATCGGCGCATAGCCACGCTCGCTGTCTGCGCGCATGCCGTCGTCGGATTCAAGCTTCAGGCCCCGGTAGCGCACGCTGTCGAACAGCTGCGCATCGGAGAAGATGTCCCCTGCGCTGAACTGTCCTTTCAGGGCCGTGACATCATGCTGCAAGTAGCTGCGGTTGCTTTTGAAGGTGTCCGGGCGGCCAGTGCCGCTGCTGAAGTTGGACTCGTTGCGCAACCGCCATCCGCCCAGGTTGATGCCATTGCGCAGGCCCAGGTTGGTGTTGTAGCGGGTGTCGGTGCTGCCAGCGTTGCGGCTGGTACTCATCTGGTAGTTGACGAAGGCCGCCGGCACCCCGTTATCCCACAGCTGCGGATCGACGTAGCCGCGTAGACCGCGCTGCATGGCCACCTGCGGCACGCTGATTTCCAGGCGCAAGCGACTGGCATCGAAACTCACGGCGGCCTGGTCGATGAGCGCTGAGAGGTCCTGGCAGGCCTGAACATTTTCAAGATCAAGCTTGGCCTGGGCCTGGAGCTTGTCCAGGTCGATCCCCAACTGCTTGAGTAGCTCGACGGTCAGGCACGGTTCGACGCGGCCACTGGTGGGGTTGCGTTGAAAGTCAACGTCCCGTCGCCCGACCAATACTTGGTTGCTGTACAGGTCGACACGGTAGCTACCGGGCAGCACACGAGTGCCGGCCAACAGAAGTTGTAGATCGACCGATGAGGCCGCGCCCTGCAGGAAAGAGGTATTGAAGGCCAGCAACTGCGGTTCGGCAACCTGCTGGGAAGCTGCATCGGCGTGTACACAGGCGCTGTGAATGGCCAGAGACAAGGCGGCGAGCTTGAGCGGCGCGGGTGCACGGAAGCATCCCCGGTTGTCGAACGGCAGAAACATGCGTGGAAACCTTTCATCCGTGGCAAATACCGGGCACGGCGATGCCGCGCGTGCGCCGGCATGCGCCCAAGATATTTGAGGGTGTTAAGAAGAAGCGGCGGGCTCGACAGCCTTGGCCTTGACCACAGTGCTCGGCATCAGCGCCGCGTGGTACTCGCTCTGCGCCCCATAATCGTTGATGCTGCGAAAGGACAGGTTCGCCGGTGCATCGGCCAAAACCTTGGCCAAGGCAAAGGTCCGGGTCTGTCCGGGCGCGATCATCGCCGAATCGGCCGCCAGCGTTCGCTGACCATTGGCCGTAACCGTGAGGTCGGCCATCGACACGTGGTACAGGCTCGGATTAGTCACCGACAGGACTGTGGAGGCGCCCTCGCGGGTCAAGCGCCAGCCCAGCTCCGTCGGCGCCTGCAACGCATCGCCAGGCAGCCCGGCCGGTCGGAAGAACACCTTGATGCGCTGGCGCACGGCCAGTTGCAGTGTGTTGGCCTTTTCGCTGGCCTGAGGGATTTCCTGGACATTGAGCCACACGACCGACTCGCGATCCTGAGGTAAGCCTGTCCCTTCATAGAGGATTCGCAGCAATTGCTGCTGCTTGGCCATGACCCTGGCCAAGGGCGGTGTCACCGCGAACGGGACCGTATGGTGCTGGTCGTCGTCACTGTCGATCCACGACTGGATCAAGACGTCCTGGCCGCCATTGCGCACGGTCACGTTGGCTTCCTTGTGGGCGCCGTCGAACACCACACGTGTGGCGCTCAACGAAATGCCGGCCATCGCCGGAGGCGCTAGGAGCATGCCCAGTAGGCCCAGGCAGGCAATGAGTCTGGGAGTCAACATGTGCAATCACCCCGTTTATCTAAGCGGACGGCGAGGCCCTGAGGCCTCGCGCGTACAGAACCCTGGGTGACGACTTATTCGTACTGCAGGATGAATGGCAGGGTGGCATCACCGCGACCGGCGGTGGCAGTGCCCTCGGCGCCGGTGGTCACGTAGGCGGCCGAGAAACTCAAGGTGGCATCGCCGCCCGCTGCGCCGACACCATGCATGCCGCTCTGGATAGTGGCAGTGGTCTTGCTGCTGAGGTCGATCTTCGCCCCAGTGCTGTCGAGCAGTGCGATACCGACGTTCTTGGCTGCGCCACTGCCTGGAGTCAGTGCCAGCACGCCCTTGCCGGTGACGATACCGGAGCCGCCGAGGATGGTCGGGTCGAAGACCATGGAAACCTTGGTGCCCAGGTTGCAGTTGACGTTGAGGTTGAAGTCCTTGCTGGTGACACGACCCGAGGCTGGAGCTTCGGCGCTACCCATGTCTTTGATCGAAACGTTGCCCATATCCACAGAGATCACGCGATCGGCATTGGCGCCGTCGACCGAGCACGCGTCATTGTTGATGACGCCGCTGAAGCTGATCTTGCCGCTGCCACCTTGTACAGGAACCGGTGGTTCTCCTGCGGCCAAAGTGCCCATGGAAGTAACGAGTGTCGACAGTGCCAAAGCGGCGAGTGAATAGTTTTTCATGATGATGTCCTAGTTGAAATGTGCTGCAGTGAACTGCCAGAACACATTAATAAACCCGGACACCTATCCCCATAAGACGATCCTGATAAGCTCCGCCGAGCGTCAATTAAACAGACGCCGCTCCAGGCAATAAGCCAATAGTGCCTGGTCATTATCGACTTCAAGTTTGCGCATGGCCGAGACTTTTTGCGCACTGATTGTCTTGGGGCTGCGGCTGAGGCTAAGGGCAATATCACCCACGGTCTTGCCGGCCACGAACAAGCGCAACACTTCACGTTCTTTGAGCGACAGCGTTTCCAGGCGCTGGTCAGTGTCCAACCCCGAATCAACCACTGAGGCTCTGGGCGCCTGAGGGCTCAAGTACGGGCGTTTGCCGCGAATCGCCTTGAGCGCGCGCTCGATCTCGGTGTGCAGATGATTCTTCTGAATGACGCCCACCACACCCAACTCGTGCAGGCGCTCAAGAATCATCGAGCTGGATATCATCGTCAATATCAACACTTGAACTGCGGGGTAGTGCCGTTTGAGATAGTCGATCAACTTCAAGCCGTCGCCATAGGGCGAGTCATCCGGCATGTTGTAGTCGGTAATCACCAGGTCGACTGGTTGTTCCTGCAGTAATGCGATCAATGCGCTGGAACTTACCGCCTCCCCGACCACGCAAAAATGCGGGTCCCGTTCGACCAGTTCACGAACGCCAAACAACACGATGGGATGATCGTCGGCAATGATGACCTTGAGTTTTTCCATAAAGCCTCAGGCGAGTGGATGAACAGTCTGGTTAATGTTACTTGAGCGCGTCGATCATTGCCGCCAAGCGTTGAATGACCTTTCGGACCTGTAGGTGTGCGGCCTCATCGTACGCCTGGTCGGCGAGCAACACCTCAAGCGCGATGCAATGTTGCGCCAGGCTGCTCGCCTGTACCGCGCCCAGCGCGCCGGCGATGCTGTGCAGTTGTCTACCGAGCGCCTGCAGGTCGCCCTGCTCCAAGGCGGTCTCCAGTGCCTGGATGTCCTGGGTCATGGTCTCGATGAACAGGGCGCGCATGGCCGGCGATAGCTTCGCCAGCACATCCTCGTGCTGCTCATCCGTGGTGTGGGCTTGCGGCACCACGGGTTCCTGCTTGTCGCCCTGCCAGTGTGGCCGGCACAGTTTGAGCAGTTGGCTGCGCAACGTCTGCAAGCTCAGCGGCTTGACGATCCAGGCATTCATGCCCACCTCTAGGCAACGTGCGCCCTCCTCGCGCATCGCGTTGGCGGTGACACCGATGATCGGCAGCTCAGGGTCCTGTTCACGCAGTGCGGTGGCCAGCTCATAGCCATTGACGACTGGCATGTTCACATCGGTCAGCACGAGGTCGAACACTTCCGGCTGCCATAGCTGCAGGGCGTGTTCGCCATTGCGTGCAACCACGACACTGCAACCCAGCGCCTCGAGCTGCTCCTTGAGGATCGCCTGGTTGATCGGGTTATCCTCGGCCACCAGGATGTGCAAGCCTAGCTCGTTATCGGTGCCGGCCTGCCGCTGCACAGCAGGTTCCATCTGCCCCTGGTTGATCCGACAAACCGCCCGGGCTATGGCCTGGACATCGTGCAGGCTCATGTCCCAGTCGCCGCGCCCGGCTTGCGCCGAGTCGGTAGCATGGCAACGAATGCGCGGGCCAGGCCAAGCTGGCGCCGTTTCATCGGGCAGCACATCGACCAGCACCGCCCGCGCAGGAATTGCAGCGGACGTAGAGGGCGCCAGATGGGCACGCAGTCCCAGGCGATTGAGCCAGTCGCAATGGTGCTGCGCCAGCTCCGGAATCGGCGCGCGGACGAACACCGGCATCGCCGACGGCACGCCTTCGGTAAGCGAGGGCAACGCGTCCGTCACCACCGGCAAGGCAAGCCGCAGCGTGAAGCTGCTGCCCAGGCCCGGCTCGCTGACCACTTTCATCTGCCCGCCCATCATTTCGCTCAGCCATCCGCAGATCGGCAGGCCCAGGCCGGCGCCGCCCTCATTGGAGCCTCCATGCACCTGATAGAACAGCTCGAACAGCCTGGCCTGCTGCGAGTCGGACAACCCGATGCCGGTATCGGCGACCTGCCATTCCAGGTGCACCTGGCCCTCGGCGCAGTCGAACACCCGGGTACGCAGCACAACGCGGCCACTGTCGGTGAACTTGATAGCGTTGCTGAGCAGGTTGTTGAGGATCTGCCGAATCCGGATCGGGTCGCCAAATACCCGCTGTGGCAGCCGGGCATCGGTGCAGCCGTACAGCAGCAACCCTTTACGCTGGGCAAAGGCTGAATAGGTGCGCAGGGTGTCTTCGATCATCTCCAGTGGACAGAACTCCACGGGCTCCAGGGCCATCTGCCCCGACTCGATCTTCGAAACATCGAGCACGTCGCTGATCAGCTGGAACAGCGTGGCCGAAGAGCGCTGGATGGTCTGTAGGTAGGCTTGCTGGCGAGGCGCCAACGGCGTCAGGCCGAGCAGCTCCAAGGTGCCCAGCACCCCATACAGCGGTGTGCGAATCTCATGACTCATGGTGGCCAGGAACAGTGTCTTGGCCTCGTTGGCCGCAGCCGCCGTGCGCCGGGCGTCTTCCAGCGCCCGGGCATCCTCGACATGACGCGTCACGTCATTGAAGGCATAAAGCCGTACATCCTGGCCCTGGTAGCGAGTGGCGACGAAACCAACCTGCAGATGCCGTCCCTCGATCTCGAGCGCATGCTCGGCCCCCTCGCCGCTGTCCTGCCAATGGTCCAAAGCTGCCACCAACGCCGCGGTCCCTTGCCACTGCCTTGCGCGCTGGTTTTCCAGCAGTACCTTGCGATCTGCCCGGCGCACCACACACAGCCCTGTGGGGGCAGTATCGATGACCACACGGCTGAAGGCCTCGCTCTCGGCAATGGCGGCGTGGGCCTGGTTGGCCGGCAGGATCACCTGGCGCCGATACCAGCGGCTCGCCGCCCAACCCAGGCCGCCCAGGCCGGCCAGCCCCGCGCCTAGACTGAGCAACGAACCCAGCGCATAGCGGAAAAAGCTCTTGAAGCCGATGGTGTAGATCGCCGTCCAGGCTGGCCCGTCGTGGTTGACCAGCTTGAACACCAGCCCGTCGGACTTGAGGTTGAACCCCTCATGCAACGTCATCTCGGGACGCAGGATGCCCGAGAGCACTTACCCCGACGGGGTGACCAAGGTGAAACGGTCATACACCGACCAGTCCATGGTGCGCTGAAAATCATTGGCATGGGTCAGGTCGAGCATTACCGCAGCCGTGGCGTGCGGACCGGAATCCTTGATGCGCAGCTGTTCAGGCAGCAAATCGAGGTTGGCATAGGCCAGCACGCGCGCGGCAACCACCCCGTTTCCGGGGCTGCCATAGGCGCGCCACTTGACCTCGGGGCCATCGCCCTGTGGTGCCTGGGCGCGAACCATGTCGAACATCTGGCCGATTGGCTCCCGTGTACCCGTACCGGTACTGTGCTCACCTCTCGCGGGCACGGCCACGTCGAAATCGCCCTGTCGATTGAACAGGAAGGCTTGGGGAGACTGGAAATGCGAAGTGGCCCAAAAGGCGCTGTAATAAGCGCTCAGGTGCGCTGCGAGGACAGCAACCTGGGCGGCCTTGTCAGTGTCCTCGGCATGAGTGGCGAGCCTGACACTGAACGGCATCGAGAAGGGATTCTCCTGACCACGGTACATGCCATCGCCTTCCCATTGACGCGGCTCGACCCCGGGCATCTGGGCTGCATCGCGGGGCATCAACTCGCCGCGCAGGCTACGCTGGCGCAGCGAGGTCAGGAACAGCTCCTGCTCCTGAATGTTTTGCATCAGCCGGGTGAAGTGGAAACGCACCGTGTCGTGGTGCTCCTCGATCAGCCGCTGGAACGACCAATAGGTGGTGCTCACCAGCAGCACCGCCACCCCGAGCAGCACCATGATGCCTTTGCTCAGGCGCGACGAGCTGCGGGTGAGATTGTCCAGAAGCGCGTTGGAGTGTTTCATCAAAGGGTCCGTGGGCCAGCAATACGCGTAAGGGTGGGAGTCTACCTCCTAAGCTAGGCGCGAGCGTTGCGCCAGGTCCGATTAATGGCTCATTGCCGGTCCATCGACCTTCAGCAAATGCAGGAACTGGTCCAGGGACACCGCATGGGAAATCAGGAAGCCCTGCACATGGCTGCACTCCAGCCGGCGCAGCAAAGCCAGTTCCTCAGGTTTCTCCACACCCTCGGCGACCACGTTAAGGCCCAGCCGGCGGCCAAGGGCGACAATGCTGGCCAGGGCGCAGGCCAGGTTGTCGTTCTCGTGGCAGCCCTGCACCAACGCGCGATCGATCTTGAGCTCGGTGAACGGCGTAGACACCAGATTCATGTAAGAGCTGTAGCCCTTGCCGAAATCATCCTGTGAAAGGCCGAAGCCCTTGATGCGCAGACGGCAGGCGCCCGCGTAGTAGTTGCTCACCTCGTCAGGAACGGAGCATTCCATCAGCTCGAAGCAGATCCGGGCTGGGTTGCCCCCATGGTGCAATACGAATTCCAGCAGACGGTCAGCCAGGTCATGACTGTTGAGCAGGTGGGTCGGCAGGTTGATCGACACGGGCAAGTCATAACCCCGGGCGCGCCATTGGGCCTGGGCGTCCAGGCTCTGCTTGAGCATCGACCACAACAGGCGCTCCTCCAGATCGAAGGCCCTGAGCGCTGGCAGAAATGCCCCTGGCAACAGCACACCGTGCTCGGGATGTATCCAGCGCACCAGAGCCTCGGCGGCGACGATACGGCCGGTGCTCAAAGACTTCTTGGGTTGGAACCAGGCCTGGAACGCCCGGTTGTTCAGGGCTTCGAGCAAAGTCTGGCGGTCATAATCGACTGCCTGCGGTGTGGCATGGGCGGGTGTTCGCCGCTGCTCGCGCAGTTGCTCGACGACAGCCCTTAGCGCCTCGGGCGTGACAGGCTTGGACAACAACCCCACCACGTCCACGCCAAGATGTTTGGCCGCCAAGCTTGCGGCCATCAGCATCCGCCGTGATGCCGCGCTCATGATCGCCAGGCCTGTCCTGCCTGGCAGTGCTGCCAGGTGCTGGATGAACTGCACACCGTCCATGCCTGGCATCAACAGGTCCGTAAGGATCAGGTCATAGTCGCGCTGCTGCAGGCGCAACAGCGCCTCGGTGCCGTCCCGGGCGGTGTCCACACGCAGCTCGCCCAGTTCATTGAACAGGTGCTGCAGGTACATGCACTGGAACGGGTGGTCCTCGACGATGAGGATTTCAAAGGCTCTCATGGGCGTTTCCTTGGTAGGCGGCCAGGCAGTGGTACAGCGTCTGCAACGTGAAGGGCTTGACCAGGCAGTGATTCATGCCGGCGGCCAGGCACAGCTCCTCCTCGCCGCGCAGGGCATTTGCCGTGGCACCGACGATGGGTACGGTGCAGCCTCGCCGGCGCAGGGTTCTGGCCAGTTCGTAGCCGTTGACCCGGGGCATGTTGACGTCGCTCAGCACCACATCGAACGCCCCCTGATCCCAGCAGCGCAGGGCCTGCTCGCCGTCGCCAGCGAGCACTACGGTGCAGCCGAGTTCTTCGAGCTGATCACGCAGAATCAACTGGTTGATGATGTTGTCCTCGGCCACCAGAATGCTCAGGCCAAGGTGGCGGATCTGGGGGCCAGCGCTGCGCGTCTGATCACCTGCCACCCAAAGCCCTTGGGCCTGGCAGATGGCCTGGTGTAATGCGACCAGGTGGCTGAGGTTGACGTGCCAGCTTTCGCCGTCCTGGCGCGGTTCGCTGCAGCCATCGGCGCTGGCTAATACCCGGCGTCCATTCCATTGCGGCACCAGCTGAGTGTCCAACCTGCCGGGATGCGCCTCGAGCAGGACCCCGCCTGCACTCATCGATACCGGCTGCCCGACCTGGGCCCGCGCGCCCCAGCGCCGCAACCACCCTGCCAGGCTCTCGGCCAGCTCGCGCAGCGGCGACACCACATGGATGCGCTCGGCCAACAGGTTGCAGGGCAAAGCCGCCTCGTGGGTGCGCAAGGACTCCTCCAGCGGCAACAGCAAGGTGAAGCTGGTGCCCAAGCCGAGTTCGCTGACCATACGCATCTGGCCGTTCATCAATTGCGTCAGGCGCTGGCAGATCGGCAGGCCCAGGCCAGTACCCGCCACCCCTTGGATGTTGCCTGCGGTCTGATAGAACAAGTCGAAGATCAATGGGTGTTCTTCCTCGGCGATGCCACGCCCGGTGTCGGCGACCTGCCACAGCAGACAGGAACGCTCTCCCTCCCGGTGCGACAGGCGCACACGCAGCACAACGCGGCCATAGTCGGTGAACTTGACGGCGTTGCTCAGCAGGTTATTCAGGATTTGCCGGATGCGCGCACGATCCCCCAACAGCCGCAGCGGCAGTTGCGGATCGAGGCAGGCATAGAGCTCCAGGCCCTTGCCCAGGGCCGCGGCGCTGTAGCCCTGGATCACCTCGTGCACCAGCTCCAGCGGGGAAAACTCACTGACCTCCAGGGCCAACTGGCCGGCTTCGATTTTCGAGACATCCAGCACATCGCAGATCAACTGCAACAAGGTGGCCGAAGAGCCTTCGAGCGCTTGCAGGTAGTCGCGCTGTTGGGCATCCAAATGTGTACGCGACAACAGCTCCAGCGTCCCCAGCACGCCATACAGCGGTGTCCGGATCTCATGGCTCATGGTGGCCAGAAACAGTGTCTTGGCTTCGTTGGCCGCATCCGCCGATTGCCGCGCCGCTTTGAGCGCCGCCTCCACCTGCTTGCTGGCGGTGACGTCATTGAAAGCACACAGCAGCACATCCTCTCCTTTGTAGCGGGTGGGCACACTGCTAAGGTGCAGGTGACGACCGCTTGAGGTCTCGAAGGTCTCGCCATGGGGAGCTTCGGGCGCGTCGAATGCCTGGCGGATCCAGCCTGGGCAGAGGATCTCCCGGTCCAATCCCTTGCCCAGCCACTGCTGGGCCAACGAATTTTCCAGCACCATCTGACCGTCACTGCGGCGCAGTACGCACAGCGCCACCGGCGCGGCCTGGATCACGTCACGGCTGAACGCCTCACTTTCGATCAGCGCCTGGATCCGATGGATGGTCGGGGTGATCAGGCGCTGCTCGAAGCGGCGCAGCAACAGCACGATCAATAAAATATTGAGCAGACAGAACAGCAAAGTGCCGAGCAACTGCTTCCACAGCCCCTGCAATACGTCGATAAGATCGATCGAATAGACCAGCTGCCAGTCCGAGGACATCAGGTTCTTGCGGATGACCAGATGATCCGGAAACAGGCCGTCGCCGACGAAACCGAAAAAATTGTCGCCCCGGCGCTCCAGCAGCGATCGGCTCAAGCGCGCGCCCGGCATGTTGCTGAACACCAGCATTTCATCGGCGTTGAGCATCATGAATTCGCCGGCGCTCTGGTCGCTCAGCGCTGCCGACACGGCCCGGCTGTCCATCTCCAGGCCCAGCCAGCCGGAATCGGCATCCTCTTCGTCCAGGCGCTTGAAGATATACAGGTGCGTGGCCTGTTGATCCTGATCGGTCAGCCACAGTTCTTGTAGCGGTGAGCCATCGTCGTCGCGCAACGCCTGCAATTGCTCGAGAATGCGGCGAGGCAACGCCGGCTCTGCGCCGGACGGGCTGAACAGGCGCACGCCGTGGTCATGCGCCCCATTACCCACATACAAAAGACTGACCTGCTGTGCCCTGAGGTAGTCGCACATGCGTCGGGTCAACCAGATGCTCCACTGCTTGCCGGCCGCATCGCCTAGTTGCAGGTGAACCTCCTCAAAGGACGGCAGGTAGACCAGCGGCTCGGCCTGCCAGCCCTTGCGCACGGCCGACAGGCTCAGGCTTTCGAGCAATGCTTCGCGGGTAGTGAAGAAGGTGTGCGCCTCGGCGATGGCACTGCTCATGTAGCCGCGGCGTTGGGAAATGTCGTTATTGAAGGTGAACAGCAGGAAGTTGTAGGCACCGCTGAGGATGCCGACCGACAGCACGATCGCGAACACCCGAAGCAGTCGGCGGACGGCTTCGGGACTGGAAAGCAAAGGGCTGATCTGCAACAGGTAGCTTTTTAATCTCATCCGCCGAATCTAAGATTCGAGCTGGCCAATGGACATCAGACGATCCTTAGTTCCGACGCATACTGCCTGCCATCTCCCATGGGTCTGGCTCCTCTTCTTGCCAGTCCACGGCTCGAGCAAGCGTCGATCAAAGCCTCAAGGTTAAGGCCAGGCCATCCGGCGCCCCATGAGACGAATCCTAATGTGCTGACTTCGCCTGAGGACAATGCCAGTCTCCCCTACCCCAGGGGTTAACCCTTCGACGGGATAGGAAAGCATTCGGTACGCGCCTACATTCGCCCTACCCCTTTTGCAGCGCGATAACAAGGATTACAAATGCAGCTCGTACGTCCCCCAGCCCTCGGCCGTCGCCTGGCCACGCTCGGCCTGGCCGGGCTCCTCAGCCTCGATGCCGTCGCCGCCGGTGCACCCACCGTGCATTTCTACAACTGGTCCGACTTCCTGGCACCGGAAACGCCCAAGGCCTTCGAGCAGGCCACCGGCACGACCTTGGTGCTGGATGCCTTCGACAACGCCGAAGTCATGGAAAGTAAGCTGATGGCCGGCCATAGCGGGTATGACGTGGTGATGGTGCCCGACGACCTGCTGCCCAACTTCATCAAGGCCGGCGTGCTCGCGCCGCTGGACCTCGCCCAGTTGGGCAACCGCTCGCACCTGGACGAGCAGCTGATGCGCAAGCTCGCCACCAACGACCCGGGCAATCGCTACGCGGTGCCTTACATGTGGGGCACCACCGGTATCGGCTACGACAAGGCTAAGGTGACCCGACTGCTGGGCAAGGACGCGCCGGTGGATTCCTGGGACCTGGTGCTGCGCAAGGAGAACATCGAAAAGCTAAGCGCCTGTGGCGTGGCCATGCTCGATGCGCCGGTAGAGATCCTGCCGATCGCCCTGCACTACCTTGGCCTGCCCGCCAACAGCCGCAACCCGGACGACTACCGCAAGGCCGAGGAACTGCTGCAGGGCATCCGTCCCTATGTGCGCTATTTCGATTCGTCGAAGTTCACCACGGACCTGGCCAATGGCGACATCTGCGTGGTGGTAGGCTGGGGCGGCTCGGTGTACAGCGCCAAGCAGGCGGCCGAGCGGGCCAACAATGGCGTGCAGGTGACCTACAGCATCCCCCGCGAAGGCGCGCCCATGTGGATCAACAACATGGTGGTGCTCAAGGACGCCCCACACCCCGAGCAGGGGCACGCCTTCATCAACTACATGATGCGTCCGGAGGTGGTGGCCAAGTCATCCGACTATGTGGGCTACCCCAACGGCAACAAGGACGCACTGTCCCTGGTCGATCCACGGCTGTTGAAAGACCCGGCGGTCTATCCACCGGCTGAGGTGATGGGCACGTTGTTCACCCTGGAGACGTTGCCGCTCAAATACGAGCGGATGCGCACACGGACCTGGAGCAAGATCAAGAACGGGACCTGATGCGAATCCGCAGGGCAACGCCGTTCCTGCAGAGCGGCTTGAGCCGCGAACCTGTGAAAGGGCCGCAGCGCGGCCCCGAGGGCTTAGATACCGTCGCGCGCCAGGTCCATCGCGAAGTAGGTCAGGATCAGGTCCGCACCAGCACGCTTGATCGAGCCGATGCTCTCACGCACCACGCGGGCTTCGTCGATGGCACCGGCCAAAGCACCGAACTTGATCATCGCGTACTCGCCGCTGACCTGATACGCCGCCAACGGCAAGCGCGAGGCGGCGCGGATGTCGGCAATGACATCCAGGTAGGCACCGGCCGGCTTGACCATCAGCACATCCGCCCCTTCCTGCTCGTCGAGCAACGACTCGCGTACGGCCTCGCGGCGGTTCATCGGGTTCATCTGGTAGCTCTTGCGGTCACCCTTGAGTGCGGTGCCGCCGGCCTCGCGGAACGGGCCGTAGAGCGAGGAAGCGAACTTGGTCGAGTAGGCCATGATCGCGGTGTCATGGAAGCCTGCGCCGTCCAGGGCGCTGCGGATCGCCTGGACCTGGCCGTCCATCGCCGCCGACGGGGCGATGAAGTCGGCACCGGCCGCCGCGGCCACCACCGCCTGCTTGCCCAGGTTGGCCAGGGTGGCATCGTTGTCCACGCCGTGATCGTGCAGCACGCCGCAATGGCCGTGGCTGGTGTATTCACAGAAGCAGGTGTCGGACATCACCACCATTTCCGGCACCGTGTCCTTGCAGATGCTCGCCATGCGCGCCACCAGGCCGTTTTCGTTCCAGGTGTCGCTGCCCGTGGCATCCAGGTGATGCGAAACGCCGAAGGTCATCACCGACTTGATACCGGCACGGGCATAACGCTCGATTTCACGGGCGAGCATCTTCTCAGGAATGCGGTTGACCCCCGGCATGCTGGTGATCGGGACGAAATCATCGATACCCTCTTCGACGAAGATCGGCAGGATCAAATCGTCAAGGCGAAATTCGGTCTCCTGGAACAGCGTACGCAGGGATTCGTTCTGCCGCAGGCGACGAGGGCGGACAGTGGGGAAGTTCGACATTGGAGCTCCAGACAGTTTTGCTTGCTGCCACCTTAAGTCGTAGGGCCGCCACTGAAAAGTCTTGACGCAAAGAATATCTGTTGCGCGCCGGGCAACAAACCGGGGCAGACGGCCTGCGCCGCCCTCCCCGGCGTCCGCTCAGCGACAATCGGTCGCAATCATTTGGCCAGCGGGTACAGCGCCTCGTCGAATTGCGAAAGCTTGGGGAACTCAAGCGGCAGGTCGTCCGACAGGTGCTCCAGGCGCTGCTGGTAGTCGCGCAAAAAGCCCTTGCGTGCTTCATCGCTGATGTAAGGCACGTGCCAGGCCACGAACGGCGGCAGCACCTCCAGCCCCACGTACGCCAAGGTGCCGCGCAGGATCGGCCGGAGCATGTCTTCCAGCGGACCATGAATCGCCCCTTCGCCGAACATGTGCTCGCGCCCGCCAAGGGTCACGGTGACCAGCGCTTTCTTGCCCACCAGCCCGCCTTGGTCGTAGAAACGCTTTCCGCCATAGCAAACGCCGGACACCAGCACCCGGTCGATCCAGCCCTTGAGCATGGCCGGCGCCGAGAACCAGAAGATCGGGAAGTTGAGCACCAGCAGGTCCGCCCACAGCAACTTGTCCAGCTCGGCCTGGATGTCCGGGGCGATCGAACCGCTCTTGACGCCCAGGCGCTGCTCCAAGGCATAGACCAGGTAGTCGGGGTTTTCGCGTTTGCCGAAGTCCTCGGCGCTGGCCACCGGGTTCCAGTCCATCGCGTACAGGTCGCTGACCTGCACCTGATGCCCCTGGGCCTTGAAGGTTTCCACCGCCTGGTCACGCAGGGCGGCGGTGAAGGATTGCGGCTCGGGATGAGCGTGGACGATCAGTACATTCATGAAGGTTGTCCTTGCACAGGTTGCAGGTTGGAGTCTCCGGCGCGGCGGGCCAGCAGGCGGTCGAGCCAGTCAGGGTCCATTTCCGGTTCGGAGGAGAACAGCAGCCCGGTGTAGTCGCGATACGGCGGCGAGAAGATGGCCTCGCGGCTGCCGTGATCGACCACTCGGCCGCGTTGCATCACCATCACTTCGTCGGCAATGGCGCGTACCGTGGCCACGTCGTGGGTGATGAACAAGTAGGAAACGCCCAGTTGCCGCTGGATGCGATCAAGCAGCTTGAGCACGCCCTCGGCCACCAGTTGATCGAGGGCCGAGGTGACTTCGTCGCAGATGATCAGCTCAGGCTCAGCCGCCAGGGCCCGGGCGATGCAGATGCGCTGCTTCTGCCCGCCGGATAGCTCGCGGGGCTGGCGGTCCATGTACTTGGCCGGGTCCAGTTCGATCATCTCCAACAGCTCAGCCACGCGCTGGCGCAAGGCCTTGCCCTTGAGGCCCAGGTAGAAGGTCAGCGGACGGCCGATGATGTCGACGATGCGCTGGCGGGGGTTCAAGGCGGTGTCGGGGATCTGGTAGATCATCTGGATCCGCCGCAACTGCTCCTTGCTGCGCTGGCGATAGTCCGCTGGCAGCGCCTGGCCGTCGTACAGCACTTGCCCACTACTGGCCGGCAACAGGCCGGTGATCAGCCGCGCGGTGGTGCTCTTGCCGCTGCCCGACTCGCCGATCACCGCCAGGGTCTGGCCCCGATGCAGCGTGAGCGACACCTCATGCAGCACCGGCTGGGCGCCGTAGCTGGCATTGGCCTTGCGCACCTCAAGCAAGGGCTGGGCCTGGGGTGGGCGCGCTTTGGGCTGGGTGTGGAAACTGCGCACCGCCCATAGCGAGCGGGTGTAGTCCTGGGTGGGGGTTTGCAGCATGGCGCGGGTCTGGGCCTCTTCCACCAGGCTGCCGTGACGCAACACCATGATGCGATCGGCGATCTGGGCTACCAGCGCCAGGTCATGACTGATGTACAGCGCGGCGCTGCCATAGGTGCGCACGGCATCGCGAATGGCCGTCAGCACTTCGATCTGGGTGGTGACGTCCAGGGCCGTGGTGGGCTCGTCGAAGACGATCAGGTCCGGATGACAGGCCATGGCCATGGCGGTCATCACCCGCTGCAGTTGACCACCGGAGACCTGGTGCGGGTAGCGTTGACCGATGTGCTCGGGGTCCGGCAGGCGCAGCACCCGGTACAGCTCCACCGCTTCGGCCTCGGCCTTGGCCCGGTCGATGCCACCGTTCTTCACCGCCGTCTCGATGTGTTGGTCGATCAAACGGTGGGCCGGGTTGAACGATGCTGCCGCGCTCTGTGCCACGTAGGCGATGCGCAAGCCGCGCAGACGGCGCAAGGTCTCGGGCGCTGCGCCCACCAGCTCTTGGCCATCGAAACGCACCGAGCCGCCGCTGATGCGACAGCCGTCGCGCACGTAGCCCATGGCCGCCAGGCCCAAGGTCGATTTGCCCGCCCCCGATTCGCCGATCAGCCCCAGCACCTCGCCTCGCGCCAGGGTCAGGTCGATGCCCTTGATCAGCGGGTGCCAGGCATCGTCGTGGTGGCCGTCGATGCGCAGATTACGGATTTCCAGCAATGATTGGCTCATGTTCAGCACTCCTTGAGGCCACTGGCCGTGTGCAGCACCCAGTCCACGACGAAGTTCACGCTGACGGTGATCAGCGCCACGGCCAGCGCCGGCAATAGTGGGCTGACGTCACCGAAGGTGATCAGCACGGCGTTGTCACGCACCATGCTGCCCCAGTCGGCGGTCGGTGGCTGGATACCCAGGCCCAGGAACGACAAGGCACTGATGAACAGAAAGACAAAACAGAAGCGCAGGCCGAACTCGGCGATCAACGGCGCTGCGGCATTGGGCAGCACCTCGCGGCTGACCAGCCACCACAGTCCCTCCCCGCGCAGGCGCGCGGCCTCGACGAAGTCCTGTACCACCACTGTCATTGCCACCGCCCGAGCCAGGCGGAACACCCGGGTGGCATCGAGCAGCGCGATCACCAGCACCAGCGAAGTGGCCGTGGTGCCGACCACGCTCAGGATCAGCAAGGCGAAGATCAACTGCGGGATGGCCATCAACACATCTACCAGGCGCGACAGGCCCTGGTCGATCCAGCCGCCCTTGATCGCCGCCACCAGGCCGCAAAAGCCGCCCACGGCAAAGGCCAGGGCAGTGGTCAGAAAAGCGATCCCCAAGGTATTGCGCGCGCCATAGACCAGACGGCTGAACATGTCGCGACCCAGGTTGTCGGTGCCCAGCAGGAACTGCCCGCCCCAGGGCGCGAAGCCCTCGCCCACCACCTCGGTCTCGCCGAATGGCGCCAGTACCGGAGCAAACAATGCCACCAGCACATACAGGACGATCACCAGCAAACCGAACTTGGCGCTCAGCGGCGCACGCTGCAATTGCTTGAACAGGCTCATCGGCTACCCCTTCGGATGCATCAGGCGCGGATTGCTGGCGATCGACAGCACATCGGCACTGGTGTTGAGCAGAATGTAGGTGGCGGCGAAGATCAGGCTGCAGGCCTGCACCACCGGGATGTCGCGCTTGGCGACAGAATCCACCAGCAGTTGGCCCAGGCCTGGGTAGACGAACACCACCTCGACCACCACCACCCCCACCACCAGATACGCCAGGTTCAACGCCACCACGTTGATGATTGGCGCCAAGGCGTTGGGCAAGGCATGGCGGAAGATGATTCGCGCCGGCGAGATGCCCTTGAGCCGGGCCATCTCGATGTAGGGGCTGGCCAGCAGGTTGATCAGCGACGCACGGGTCATGCGCATCATCTGCGCGACCACCACCAGGGCCAGGGTCAGCACCGGCAGCAACGAGCGCTCCAGCACTTCGCCCAGGGAGGCATCAGGCGACAGGTTGGAAATGCTCGGCAGCCAGGCCAGCTTCACCGCGAACACCAGGATCAGGATGTAGGCGACGAAGAACTCCGGAAACGACACCGCCGTCAGCGCACTGGTGTTGAGCAACCGGTCGAACCAACTGTTGCGGTACAGCGCCGCCAGCATGCCCAATAGCAAGGCCAGCGGCACCGAGACCAGCGCCGCCAGCAGCGCCAGGCTGAAAGTGTTGCCCAGTCGCGCGCCGATCAGCTCTGCGATCGGCCGCTGGTTGGCCAGCGATACACCCAGATCACCGTGCAACAGCTGCCAGGCCCAGTGGCCGAAGCGGCTCCAGGCCGGCATGTCCAGCCCCAGTTGTGCCCGCAGCGCCGCGACGGTTTCAGGGGTGGCCGCCTGGCCCAGCATGGCCTGGGCGACATCGCCAGGCAGCATGCCCACGGCCAGGAAGATGATCACCGAGACGGCCAGCAGCGACAGCAGGCCCAAGGCCAGGCGTCGCGCGAGTAATGAACCAAGACTATTCACCATGGGCTCCTCGTGCAGTAACGAAAGGGATCAGGCCTGCCACCAGCGCTCGATCAGCCGCAGGCCATCGAGTTCGCCATAGGGCGCGGTGACCCCGCCGTGGGTGACCCGACGCGAACGCGCCGCCACTGAGCTTGCGAACAGCGGCACGATGGCGCCGCCGTCGTCGCGGCATAGGGCCTGCATTTCGTTGTACATCTCCTGCCGCAGCGGCGCGTTCATCTCGCCACGGGCGGCATTGAGCAGCTGGTTGAAGCGGGCGTTGTCCCAGTGTGTCTCGTTCCAGGCTGCGCCTTTTGCATAGCCGATGCTGAACATGCGGTCGGCGGTCAGGCTGCTGTACCAGAACGAAGTGGTGAACGGCTGCTTCATCCATACGTTGGTGAAGAAGCCATCGGCCGGTTCGCGCACCACATCGATGTCGATACCCGCCTTGCGCGCCTGCTCCTTGAACAGCACCGAAGCGTCCACCGCGCCGGTATAGGCGGCGTCCGAAGCCTGCAAACGCACCTTGAGCGCGTCCAGCCCAGCCTGGCGCAGATGGAAACGGGCTTTGTCCGGGTCGTAGGCGCGCTGTTCGAGCGCCGGGTTGATGAAGCGGCTGCCCGGCTGGATCGGATGGTCGTTGCCGATCTGGCCGTAGCCATGCAGCACTGAAGTCAACAAGGCCTGGCGGTCGATGGCGTACTTGAGCGCCAAACGCACGTCGTTGTTCTTGAACTGGGTGCTGTCGCAGAGCATGGGGAAGGTGTAGTGCTGGGCGCCCTTGGTCTCTTCGATCACCAACTGCGGGTTGCGCTTGAGCAGCGCCACGGTCTTGAGATCGACCTTGTTGATCACGTCCACCTGGCCGGTGACCAGGGCATTGACCCGCGCAGCGCCATCGGCGATGGCCAGCAGTTCGGCGCTGGCAAAATGCGCACGACCGGGCTTCCAGTAGTTCGGGTTGCGCTCCAGGTCCATGCGCACGCCTGGCTCGAAGCGCTTGAGGCGGTAGCCGCCGGTGCCGTTGCCGGAGCGCCAGTCAGCCACACCGTCCTTGGCCGGCATGATCACCAGATGGTAATCGGCGACTACATAGGCGAAGTCGGCATTGCCCGAATGCAGCTCGAACACCACGGTGTCGTTGCCCTGGGCGCGGACCTGGGCGACATCGCCGAGCACGGTCTTGGCCGCCGAGGTGGATTTTTCGCCCAGGTGGTGCTGGATCGAGGCGACCACATCGTTGGCGTCCAGGGTCTTGCCATCGTGGAAGGTGACGCCCTGGCGCAGGGTGAAGGTCCAGACCTTGGCGTCGGGGCTGGACTCCCAGCGCTCGGCCAACTCTGGAATCGCCGTGCCGTCGACGCTGATTTCGCTCAGGGTGTTGTATACGGCCGAGAACCCGACAAACGTAAACGTATCGCTCCACGAGCCTGGGTCGCCGGAATCAGTGGTGCTGCCACCCGCCAGGCCCATGCGCAGGACGCCGCCGGCCTTAGGGGTGCCCTCCTCGGCCCAGCCCGACATCGGCAGGCCCAGCGAGAAGGCGCCGGCGAAGGTGGCCGCCGCCGCGCTGTACTTGAGGAAATCCCGACGCGGCAGGCCGCTATCGGGCATCGCTTGAGTGATCTTGTTCTTGTTATCGCTCATGGCATCGCCTCTGTTGAACCGCCAGGAAAGGTCTTGTTCGCCCGACGACCAAATATTTGTAATTGTCATCGTGACAAATACATTAGACTCAATGCCACGCCCCTGCCAAGTGAGATTTTCACAGGGGTGTAGACTTCGGTTTTTACCCAGGGACCTTTGCCGATGAGCCAGTCGACTCGCCTGATCACCGCCTCGTACATCCTCTCGTTCGTGGCCGCCAACGCACCGCAGAAACTGCGTACGGAGACCATCGCCAAGTGGGTCAAGGTCCATCCGGCACGGGTGCGCAGCCTGGCCTCGCAACTGGTCAAGGCCGACATTCTCAAGTCCTGGCGTGGCGCTCATGGCGGCCTGACCCTGGCCCGCCCGGCCAGCGAAATCACCCTGCGCGAGGTGTACGACGCGGTGCAGGAAAGCTCATTGATCGCCGAGAAGATCGACAACCCGTTTTCCGGGATGGAGGATCACTGCAAGGTGTACGAGGTGTTCACCCGTCTGTTCGCCATGCTCGAGGCGAACATGCGCCTGGATCTGGGGGCGATCACGGCCGATCAATTGTTCGTGGCGTTCGACAGGCCCGTGGAGGATGTGGCGGCGGGGTGATCCTTCCCTTCGCGTCCTCTTCACGGGTAAACCCGCTCCCAAAGGTTCACCGTTGCCCTAAAGCAGCGAGGTTGCTGTGGGAGCGGGTTTACCCGCGAATGGGCTGCACAGCAGCCCTCCGGTCTCAGAGCTGAACCGCCTTCACTTCGATGAACTCACCCAACCCCTCCTCGCCCCATTCACGCCCGTTTCCGGACTGTTTGTAGCCGCCAAACGGTGCCCGGTAGTTGAACCCGCCACCGTTGACGAAGCACTGCCCGGCACGCATCTGTCGGGCCAAGGCCAGCCCACGCTCGCGATTGCCCGCCCACACTGCGCTGGACAAGCCAAACGGCGAGTCGTTGGCCATCGAAATAGCCTGCTGCTCATCGGCATACGGGATCAGGCACAGTACCGGCCCGAAGACCTCTTCCTGGGCGATGCGCATGCGGTTGTCGACATCGGCGAACAGCGTCGGCGCAACGTAGAATCCACGCTCGAACCCAGGCGCCGAATCACCACCGCACAGCAACCGCGCGCCCTCTTCCTGCCCCAGGCGGATGTAGTCGAGCACCGTGCGCCGCTGCCCTGCCGAACACATCGGCCCCAGAAAACTCTGCGGATCACGCGGATCGCCCATGACCAGCGCACGCGTCTCGGCCAAGGCGATCTCCAAGGCCTCGGCGTAGCGCTCGACCGGCAGCAGCATGCGGGTCAACGCCGTGCACGTCTGTCCGGAGTTGATCATCACGTCCTGCACACCATGGCGCACCGCCGCTTCCAGGTCGGCGTCGGCGGTGATCAGCAGCGGCGACTTGCCGCCCAGTTCGAGGCACACCCGTTTGACCGTCGGCGCCGCCGCCTGGGACACCCGCACCCCAGCGCCGGTAGAGCCGGTGAATGACACCATGTCCACTTGCGGATGCCGGGCCAGCGCCTCGCCCACCTTCGACCCCGGCCCGCTGACCAGGTTGAACACCCCGGCAGGCAGCCCGATGGCGTCGATCATCTCAGCCAGCAAGAAGGCGTGCAGCGGCGTCTCCTGGCTCGGCTTGACCACCACCGTGCAACCGGCAGCCAAGGCCGGTGCCAGCTTGCCGATCATCTGGTGCAGCGGGTAGTTCCACGGGTTGATGAAGGCACACGCGCCCACCGCCTCGCGGTACACCAGCGAGTTACCGACTTCACGCACCTCATCCATCAAGCCAGCCAGTTCGACATACTGCTCCAGCCCTTCGATTGGCCCGTCGACCTGCACCATCTGGCACCACTGCACCGGCATGCCCAGTTCGCTGGTGATCACATCGGCCATTTCTCCGGCCCGCGCACACAATTGCTCGGCCAAGGCACGGATATAGCCTGCACGCCGGCTCGATGGCGTGCGCGACCAGTCAGCGAACGCCCTTCGCGCCGCATTCACCGCCCGCTCCACATCCTGCTCGTCACCCAGCGGCACACGGCCGATGGCAACTTCGCTGGCCGGGTCGATGACCTCGGCCATCCCCTGCCCGCTCGGCACCTGCCAGGCGCCGTCGATGTACAGCCGCGCGTACTCACGCATGGGTCTGCTCCTTCATCAGTTCGGCGGCGCACCGGGCGATG
This sequence comes from Pseudomonas sp. HTZ2, assembly GCF_033173945.1. NCBI lineage: Bacteria > Pseudomonadati > Pseudomonadota > Gammaproteobacteria > Pseudomonadales > Pseudomonadaceae > Pseudomonas > Pseudomonas sp. HTZ2. The sequence goes on from NZ_CP137332.1 coordinate 1,379,319, forward strand.
CGTCGGCACGCCTCTTCCAGCGCCTGTGCACCGACCACCAGGCCAAGGCGGATATGCCCGGCAGCGCTCGGGCCGAAGGCCTCGCCCGCCAGTACCGATACACCCTGACTATCCAGCAGGCGGTCGGCGAAGGCTTGGGCACTGAGGCCGGTTTCTCGGATATCGACCATCACGAACATGCCCCCATCAGGCTTGAGCGCCTTGATGCCCGGGCAACCAGCCAGACGCTCGCAGACCAGGTCACGGCGCTGGCGGTACGCCAGGCGCATTGCCTCAAGCTCCGGCAGCTGTTGCTCCAGTGCCGCCACCGCAGCGTCCTGGATGAAGTCGGGCGAGCCGTAGAGCATGCACAGGGCCAGATTTTCCAGATGGCCCGCCAGCGCGGTCGAACCCACCACCCAGCCCACCCGCCAGCCGGTCATCGCGTGCGACTTGGACAGGCTGTTGAGGGTCGCCGTGCGTTCGGCCATGCCCGGCAGGCTGCCGGGGCTGACATGCTCGCCGTCATACAAAAGCTCGCTGTACACCTCATCGGAGATCAGCCACAGGTCATGGGCGATGCACAGCTCGGCCAGCGCCTCCCAGGTGGCGCGCGGCAGGCTCGCGCCCGAAGGGTTGTGCGGGCTGTTCAGTGCCAAGGCACGGGTACGCGGGGTGATACGTGCCGCCACATCCTCGGGGCACACGCGGAACCCGTTCTCAGGCTTGACCGGCACCGGCACCACCGTCGCGCCACAGTCGCCGAACACGGCCTCGTAGGTCACGTACATGGGTTCGGCGACGATCACCTCGTCGCCCGGATCGAGCACGCACTGGGCCACGCAAAACAACGCGCACTGCGCACCGGCCAGCACCGTGACCTGGTCGGCGCTCACCGCCTGGCCGCTGCGTTGCTGGTGGCGACGGGCAATGGCCTGGCGCAGGGCCAGCTTGCCGCGTACATCCGAATAATGGGTGTGGCCATCGCGCAGGCTATCGATGGCCGCCTCGACGATGGGCGCCGGCGTGTCGAAATCCGGATCTCCCACCGACAGCAACAGGACGTCCTTGCCCTCGGCCTGCATCGCAAGGGCGCGGTAGTGGATGTCCCAGGCGGCGGCGCCGTCGCCGGCGATGCGTTGGGTCAGCTTGGCAAAGCGCATGAGCGTCTCCTATGAAGGCGTCAGTCGACGAGGATCTTCGGGTTGGCACTGCCCCAGACCGTGTAGAGGTCGGCCAGCAGCGCGTCATTGATTTCTTCCATTTCGCTCTGGGTGATTTCACCGCCCGCCTGCTTGCCGAACAGCACCACCTCGTTGCCATTCTTGACGTCAGGGAAATCGGTGACATCCACCATCAGGGTGTTCATCGACACCTTGCCTACCACCGGCACACGGTGACCGTTGATCAGCACATGGCCTTTGTTGGTGAACACCCGGCGATAGCCATCGGAGTAGCCGACGGTGATGTTGGCCAGGCGCGAATCGCGGCTCAGGGTGAAGGTGCGGTCATAGCCGACGGTGTTGCCGGCCGGGTAACTGTGCACGGCCGCCACGCGGGACTTGAACTGCATGGCGCGGCGGTACTCGGTGTGGCTCGGCACGGTGTCGCCGAACAGCGCGCCGCCGGTGCGTACCATGTCCAGGCGCGCTTCGGGCACCTCCAGGGTGGCGAAGGAGTTGGCCGCGTGCAGGGTCAGCTTGCGGCGGTCGAGCTTGGCATGCTTGATCAGCCAGTCGCTCTGCTCCTTGAAGGCGGCCAGGCCCTTGCGCACGTCGTCCTTGTCTTCGACGGCGAAGTGGGTCATCAGCGCGACCAGTTCCAGGTTCGGCTGCTCGGCGATCTCCAGTGCTTCACCACGGCCCGACCAACTGGCCATTTCCACGCCGTTGCGGCTCATCCCGCTGGAGTTCAGGGCCAGGTGGATACGCAGGGTCTTGCCGTGGCGCTGGGCGATCGCCGCCACCTGGCGGGCGAACTCAGCGCTGCCGACCAACTCGTCCATGTTGTACTGCAAGGCGTCTTCCACCTCGCTCACGCTGGCCAGGCGCACCCGCACCAGTTGCCCTTTGAAGCCGCTGGCACGGACCACACGGGCTTCCTCGTTGCTCGCCACCGCCACGCACGGCACATCCAAGGCGATGATCGAGGGCATTACCAGACCAATACCGTGGCCATAGGCGTCAGCCTTGAGCACCGCGCACAGCTTGGATTTACCGTTCAGTTCTGCCTGCAGGGTCCGGATGTTGTGTTCGATGGCGCTCTTGCTGATCTCGACCCAGGCGTTACTGTTCTGGATGGTCAGGGCGTTGATGCCGTTGTCCATCGACAACGGCGGTGCGGCGTACAGCGGGGCCTGGGCGGCCAGCAGGGCCAGGGAGGCGGCAAGAAGGGTACGACGGAATGGCATCATGCTTGTTCTCTATTTGTTGTCCTGAAGGTGCGGTCAACGGGCACAGGCGTGCTTGAGTTCGATGAAGGTCACGCCTGGCGTGGCAAATCCGTCGACCAAATCCGATTGCAACTCGTCCAGACTGCGCGGCTGGCGCACGGCGCACCCAAAGGCGCGGGCCAGGCCGATGAAGTCCGGGTTGCGTGGCAATACGCCAATCGGTTCGATGTCCAGGCCCAGCATGTCGTCACGAATCTGCCCCAAGGCGTCGTTGTTCCACAGCAGCACCACCAGCGGGCGGTCGAGCTCTTCAACGGCGGTGGCCAGTTCCTGGGCGGTATAGAGGAAGCCGCCATCACCCACCAGCACCAGGCCCGGGCGGTCTTCGGTGGCGAACATACCGCCGATGCCGGCCGGCAGGCCGTAGCCCAGGGTGCCGTAGCCGGTCGGGTGCAGCCAGCTGCGCGGTGCCCGGCTGGTGAAGGCGTAGTTGCCGGTGTAGGCGAGTTGGGTCATGTCGGTGCTGATGAAGGCGTTTTCCGGCAGTGCGGCGGCGATGCGGTCGAGAATCGCCTGGTGAATCGCCTGCAGCGGCGCATGCCCTGCCCGGATCGCCTGGCGCAGGTTGTTGACGGCCGCGATGGCGGCACCGGCATCGCGGGTGGCCTGCGGCAGATGCTCCAGCAGGCTGGCCAGGGTCTGCCGGGCATCGCCGTGCAGGGCAATCGCGCAGGGGTAGAAGTCGTTGAACTTGCGTGGGTCGATGTCCACCCGCAGCAGTTCGCCGGCCAATGGCAGACGTTCACGCCAGAAATCGGTATCGGCCATCTCGGTGCCTACCGCCAGTACCACATCGGCCTCGCCGATCATTTGCCAGCCCGGCTCGACGCACAGGCTGGCACCGGCATTGAGCGGCGCCTGCGGGGCTAGCAGGCCCTTGCCGGCGACACTGGTGAACACCGGTGCGGCCAGGCGCGTACTCAGTTGCGCGAGCTCAGCCGCCGCGTGCAAAGCGCCACCGCCCGCGATGATCATCGGCCGCTTGGCGTTGGCCAGCTTGACGGCAGCCTGCTGCAGACTGTCGCGATCCGGCAGGCCGCGCCCTGGGCGGCGCACCACGTCATTGCTCCAGTCGCGGGTGACCGGCGCGGCCAGCACATCCAGCGGCACCGAGATGTGCACCGGACGCGGACGCTCGCTGTCGAACACCGCCCAGGCACGGGCGATCAGCTCCGGCAGGTCCTCGGTGCTCAGCGCCACGGCGGAGAATGCGGTGATCGGCGCGGTCATGGCGCGCTGGTCCTGGGTCTCGTGCAGACAGCCCCAGCCTTTGCCCAGGCTTGCGGTGTGGTTGACGCTGGAAATCACCAACATCGGGATGGAATCGGCGTAGGCCTGGCCGATGGCGGTGGCGGCGTTGGTCACACCAGGGCCGGTGATGACGAAGCACACTCCCGGCTTGCCACTGACCCGCGCATAGCCGTCGGCCATGAAGCCCGCGCCTTGTTCATGGCGGGTCAGCACATGGCGGATGCCGCTGCCCGGCAGCCCCCGGTACAGCTCCAGGGTGTGTACCCCGGGGATACCGAACACCGTGTCGACCCCATAGTTGCTCAACAGCCGTACCAGGGCTTGGCCGCCGGTCAAAGGACGTTCATGCATGTTGTTCTCCTTGCGCCTGGCCGAGGCGGATCAGCGCGTCGACCGCGGTGGTGCCTTGGGCACCGACCATCAATGGGTTTACGTCGAGCTCCAGCAACTGGCCGGCGTTTTCGCAGGCGTAGTCGGCCACCGCGCGGATCGCCGCCACCAAGGCGTCGAGATCGGCGGCCGGGCGGCCACGGAAACCTTGCAACAGACCGGCGCTGCGCAGGCCCAGCACGGCGTTGCGGATGGCGCCGTCGGTGGTCGGCAGCAGCAGATTGACGCTGTCCTTGAGCAATTCCACCAGCACCCCACCGGCACCGATCACCAAGGCCAGGGCAAAATCGTTCTCGCGCTTGATGCCGACGATCAGCTCGGCCAACGGCGCCTGGGCCATGGGCTCGAGCAACACCTGGTCGAACGGCACGCCAGGGGCGTAGGCCGCGATGCGCCCGTGCATCTGCTCGAGCGCCGCTTGCAGGGCGTCGGCATCGCGCAGGTTGAGGGCCACCGCGCCGGCTTCGGTCTTGTGCGGCAATTGTGCGCTGACCGCCTTGAGCACCAGCGGGTAGCCGACGCGTGCGGCATCCTTGAGTGCCTGCTCGGGCGTGCTCAGCACACCGCCAGGTACCGGCAGGCCAAAGGCACGCAGCGCCTGCTTGGATTGCCATTCATCGAGCAGTTGCGCCTGGCCACCCAGGGCCTGCGGGCACAGTGGCACCAAGGCCGACTCGCCCAGCTCCAGCAAGCGCTGGCGGTTGCGCTGGTAGGCAACGATCCGCCCCCAGGCCGCCAGGCCATCTTCCACGCCCTGCAATGCGGCGATGCCTCGCGCATGCAGGCGTTCGCGGGCGCTGGCCGGCAGCAGCTCAGGGAAGGCCGAGGTGACGAAGCCGATTTTGCCGTGGCGCTGCAAGGCATCGCAGTACAGCCCCAGCAGCAGGTCGCACTCCTTGCGCTCGCCGGTGAACTCCGCCGGGTAATCCAGCACCAGCATGGCCGCATCGGCATCGGTTTGCAGGGCGCTGTCGAGCATGCGCTCGAGCGCCGCGCCATCGCCCCAGATCGCCGTGGTGAAGTCCAGTGGGTTGACCAGGTTGGCGTAGGCCGGCAACACCTGGGCCAACTCATCCACCTGCATTTGCTCAAGCTTGGGCAAGGCCAGGTGGTTGCGCTCGGCGTAGTCGGCGATCAGGCCCGCATCGCCTCCGGAGCACGCCAGGGCGATCAATCGGCCATCCTGGGGCAAGTGGCCGCAGGCGGCCGCCTTGAGGGTTTCGGCAAAACTGACCGGGCCGCTCACGCGGATCACGCCCAAGCGCTGGAACAGGCTGTCGTACAGGGCATCGGAGCCCGACAGCGAGCTGGTGTGGCTCAGGGCGAGCTCGGCGCCGATCTGCGACACGCCGGTCTTCAAAGCGATGATCGGGATGCCCCGCTCCAACGCCTTGTGTGCGGCACGGGCAAAGCCCGGCACGTTCTTCAGGCCTTCCAGGTGCAGGCCGATGGCGGTAACGCGAGGGTCGTCGAGTAGCACGTCCATTAGCTCGGCCACGCCCAACTGCGCCTGGTTGCCCACCGAGGCCATGTAGGCCACGGGCAGCGAGCGGTCGCTCATGGACAGGTTGTAGGCGAAGTTGCCGCTCTGGGTGAGGATCGCCACGCCCTTCTCTACCTGTTTGCCGCCGTGGGCAACCGGCCACAGGGCTGCGCCATGCAGGTAATCGAGCAGGCCATAGCAGTTAGGGCCGAGCAAGGCCATGGAGCCGGCCGCCTCGAGCAGGCGCTGTTGCAGCACGCGCCCTTGCTCGCCGCTCTCGGCAAAGCCTGAGGCGTAGCAGATGGCGCCACCGGCGCCGATCGCGGCCAGATCCTTGACGCATTGCAAGGTCAGGTCACGGTTGGTGGCGATGAACACCGCGTCCGGCCCACAGGGCAACTCGGCCACACTGGGCACGCACGGTACGCCATCGAGGCTTTCATGCTGTGGGTTCACCAGCCACATCTGGCCGGCGAAGCCGCCTTCGGCGCAGCGCTTGAGCGCCCGCGCCATGCTGCGCCCGCCGACGAAGGCCAGGTGCCGGGGCGCCAGCAGGCGCTTGAGGTTGTCACGAATCGAGTGCGACATGGGCAATCTCCAGGCCGATCAGCGCAGCAGTGGACGCAGCAGTTCGCGGGAAATGATGTGTCGCTGGATTTCGGATGTGCCCTCCCAGATCCGCTCGATCCGCGCGTTACGCCAGATGCGCTCGACCGGTCCCTCGTCCATCAGGCCCATGCCACCGAAGATCTGCACCGCCTCGTCAGCCACCTTGCCCAGCACTTCACTGGCGAACAGCTTGGCCATGCCGGCCTCGCCGTCGGTCATGCTGCCTTGGTCCATCTTCCAGGCGGTGTGCAGGGTCAGCAGTTCCGCGGCGCGGATCTGGGTGGCCATGTCGGCGAGCTTGAACGACACGCCCTGGTAGCTGCCGATGGCCTGGCCGAACTGCTTGCGGTCGGCGGACCACTGCAGGGAAAGATCAAGGGCGCGCTGGGCCTGGCCCACGCAGTTGGCGGCCACCATCACCCGACCTGCGGTGAGCCAGGCGTTGGCCACCTCCCAGCCTTTGTCCACCTCGCCCAGCACCTTGCTGGCCGGCACGCGGCAGTCGTCGAAGAACAGCTCGTAGGTGTGGTAGCCACGGTTGCTCACGCACTTGGGGCCACGACGGATGGTCATGCCTGGCGTACCGCGGTCGACCAAGAAGGCCGTCACGGCATTGCGCTTGCGGCCGTTGTGTTCGTAGGTGTCGGTGACCGCGAAGACGATGGCGAAGTCGGCGTGGCCGGCGTGACTGATGAAGTGCTTGCTGCCATTGATGACGAAGTCGTCACCGTCGCGTACAGCGCGGGTCTTGATGGCATTGGCGTCGGAGCCGGCGCCCGGCTCGGTGAGGGCGAAGCAATCGATCTTCTCGCCTTGCACGCACGGCAGCAGGTAGTCGTTGATCTGCTCGTCCTTACAGGCCATGAGGATCTTTGAGGGGCGCGCCACGAACACGTGCAAGGCCCAGGAAACCTTGGACAATTCACGCTCGATCAGCGCCTGGGACAGATAATCCAGGCCACCGCCGCCGACTTCCTCGGGCATGTTGAAGGCATAGAACCCAGCCGCGATCGCTTTGCCGCGGATCTGCGCCGCCAGCTCCGGCGACACCGCATCGGCGCGGTCCACCTCTTCCTCATAGGGCAGCAGCTCTTTGGTCACGAAGCTGCGTACCGCTTCCACCAACATTTCTTGTTCTTGGGTCAGTTGGAAATTCATCTGGAATCGTCCTGAAGAAGGTCGTGTAAGGGGTTATTTACCAACGAATTCTGGCGCGCGTCGTTCGACCGAAGCCCGTAGCGCCTCGGCGCCGTCCTGGCTGCGCCCGCACAGCAGGCCTGCGGCAAGCTCGGCTTCCAGCTGCTCGCTCAAGGTGCGCTGGGCTCCGTCACGGATCAGGCGCTTGGTCTGGGCGTAGGCGAAAGTCGGCCCCTTGGCCAGGCGAGCGGCCAGTTCGGCAGTGACGGTCGGCAACTGGTCATCGGCGCACACCTCACTCACCAGTCCGGCAGCCAGGGCGCGCTCGGCGCCCCACAGCTCGTCCAAGAACAACAAACGCTTGGCCTGCTCGGTACCGATCAGCCGTGGCAAGTGCCAGCTGGCACCGGCGTCCGGGCTGTAGGCCATGCTGGTGTAACCGGCCTTGAAGCGCGCCGAGGCGGCGGCGATACGCAGGTCGCAGCACAGGCTCAGGTCCATCCCGGCGCCGACGGCGGTGCCGTTGATGGCGGCGATGGTGGGTTTGTTCAGGCTGTGCAGACGCTGCATCAAGGCGTGGGCGGTCTCGGTCCAGCCGTAGCTTTCCAGGGCACCGCGGGCTTCGGCCTCGGCCCACTCGGCCAGGTCCGCGCCTGCGCAGAAGCTGCGCCCAGTGCCGGTCAGCACCACCACCCGCACGGCCGGATCGGTGTTGAAGGCTTCCAGCAGTGCGTGCAGTTGCTTGAGGCTGGGGATGTCCAGCGCGTTGCGTTGCTCGGGGCGGTTCAGGGTGATCCAGGCAACGCCGGCTTCGACCTTGCTCAGCAGTGAGGACGGGCTAGTCATGGGAGGCCTCGATATTGTTGTTGGTGGGTATGAGGGGGACGACTTGGGAGAGATACTAAACAAGTGTTCAACAAGACGGCAATCGGGGCCTGAGTTACTGTAACAACTCAATAAAGCGCCATATCTAATTGTTTTATAAGAGTATTTCTCCAACAGAAAAGGCTTTGATGCGTCGGCTGTTACAACTTCGCACAACTACGGTTTTGCACTGACGGCGCCAAAGCATTCGCGGGTAAGCCCGCTCCCACAGGGCTTGTGCAACACCCTGCAGGAGCGGGCTTACCCGCGAATAGGCACCGCCACTGTCACGTCATACGCCAGGCGCGCTCGGCTCGAAGGCCCCCTGCCGACGACGGTTGATCAGGAAGTACGCCGCGTAGCACACGGCAATGAAGCCAAAGCCCCAGTACAGCGACGGACGCTGGGTCTCGTCCAAGGCCAGGAACACGAACAACGAACTGCACAAGGTGATGCACAGCAGCGGCACCAGGGGGTACAGCGGCGCGCGGTACTTGAGCTCCTCAAGCTTGCCGCCATCACGCAGGAAGGCTTTGCGGAAGCGGTACTGAGCCAGGGCAATGACGATCCAGGTCACGGTGCCGGACATTCCGCTCACCGCCATCAACACCATGAACAGGGTGTCGGCGGCGACGAAACTGGTCATCAGCGAGATCAAAGCGAAGCACAAGGTGATGCTCAGCGCCCGCAGCGGCACGCCGCGCTTGCTCAGCGGCGACAGGCTCTTGGGCGCCATGCCGGTCTTGGACATGGCCCAGAGGATACGCGTGGAGGCATACAGCCCCGAGTTACCCACCGACAGGATCGCGGTGAGGATCACAAAGTTCATCAGGTCCGCCGCGTAAGGGATACCGACCATGTCGAACACTTGCACGAACGGGCTTTCCATCAGGCCGGCCTGCTCGTGCGGCACGATGGCCGAGAGCACGGCGATGGCCAGCACATAGAAGATCAGGACGCGGAACACCACGTTGCGCACAGCGCGAGGGATGCTCTTTTCCGGATGCTCGGTCTCGCCCGCGGCCACGCCCATGATCTCGCAACCCTGGAAGGCGTACACCACGGTCATCATGACCGCGAACACCGCCGACAGCCCATGGGGGAACAGCGAATCGCCAATGAGGTTGTCGAGCATCGGGGCCGGCGCCCCATTGTTCAGCGGGATGCCGCCGAAGATCACCAACAGGCCGATCACGATAAAGCCCAGGATGGTCGCGACCTTGATGCCCGAGAACCAATACTCGGCCTCACCGAAGGCGCGGGTGGCCAGGGCATTGAGCCCGAACAGGACGGCGACGAACAGCGCCGACCAATACCAGATCGGCACCTCGGGGAACCAACGGGTCATCAGCATGCCGGCGGCGGTGAACTCAAGGCCCACGGTGGTGGCCCAGCTCATCCAGTACACCCAGCCGATCATGAACCCCGTGGCCGGGCCGATGAACTTGGTGGCATGGGCCTGGAACGAACCGGACACGGGCATCTGCACCGACAGCTCGCCCAGGCAGACCATGACCAGGTACATCAGAAGGCCCGCGACCAAATAAGCCAGGATCGCCCCCATCGGGCCGCCCTGGTTGATCGTGACCCCCGAGCCCATGAACAGGCCGGTGCCGATCACCCCGCCCAGCGACAGCATGAAGATGTGCCGGCTCTTGAGCGCACGGGTCAGTTGGATGCCTTTGCGGTCAGTGGATTCAGACATGGCGCACCTCGACCTGGCAGGCGCACTGGGCGGGAAGACAATTCAGGAGGTCTTGAGCTTTACGGCATTTCATTATTCTTATCTCCAATAAGCCTCATGGACCGTGTGGAGCACGGTTGCCATCGATTATTGGAAACGGATGTAAGGTGCCGTTGTACGGACGGATCGAAGATGTAAAAAGTCGTAACTTTTTTGTACGTCAGCCCTGGATCAGCTGTTCCAAGGTGGTGCGGGCCAGGCGGATCTGCTCGGCCAGCGGTTCGCTCAAGGCTTCGAATGCCCCAGCATCTCCCTTCAACCCGACGTTCTCCAGGTGTCGTAACGTCGTCGCCAGGCCCGCAAAGCCCAACGAATCGCAGCTGCCCGCCAGACGATGGGCCAAGTGGACCACCTCTGTGCAGTCACCTGCCTTCAGCGCCTCCCCCAGCGCCGCCTCGTGCTGATCGACCGCCTGGCGCAGAACCACGAGCAGACCTTGCAGTTTCTGCTCGCCCAGTAACGCGCGGTGGGTCTGCAGCAAGGCCCAGTCCATCGACGCCTCGGGCACTTGTGCGTCCACCACCGGCGTCAGGTCAACCAGAGCCTCGCGCAGGCTGTCCAGCTTCAAGGGCTTGGCCAGCACGCCCTGCATCCCAGCCTCCAGGTAACCGGGCACCTGCGCCGGTTGCACACCTGCGGTCAAAGCCAGAATGCGCGTCTCACGGTTGAGCCCTGGCGTAGCGCGGATGAGGCGGCACAATTCCACCCCGCTCATCCCAGGCAGGTGCACGTCCAGCAGGATCAGGTCGAACCGGCACTCGGCGCACGCTTGAAGGGCTTGCTGGGCATGCTCGGCGAAACTGACTTGGTGGCCATCTCGGGTGAGCAACCCCCCGGCGACTTCTCGGTTCAGCGCCACGTCCTCGACCACCAGAATTTTCAGTGGTGACAGGGCCTGGCGTACCGGCGCCTGAGTTTGAGGCTGGCGGCCACAGGCCAGGTCCAGCTCGAACCAGAAGCAGCTGCCCTGCCCCTCGACGCTGTCCAGGCCGATGCGCCCGCCGAGTTTCTCCACCAGGTGCTTGCAAATCGCCAGGCCAAGGCCGGTACCGCCGTAGCGCCTGGCCACGGCTTCGCTGGCCTGGGTGAAACGATCGAAGATCTTCGCCTGCATGGCAGGGGCGATGCCGATGCCATCGTCACTCACGTTCACCCGCACCCGTTGCAGGTCCATCCGCGGCTCCAGCACCTGCACCTGCAGCGTGACCTGCCCGTGTTCGGTGAACTTGATGGCGTTGGCCAACAGGTTGCTCAGTACCTGGCGCAGGTACTGTTCGGCGCCGTGCTGGAACTCGGCCAGCTGTTCGTCGATGTGGCAGTGCAGGCGGTTGCCGTTGTCGACAGCCCTGGGCTCGAGCAGGGTCATGACTTCCTGGCACAACTGGCGCAGGGAGAAGTCGACCATTTCCGGACGGCTCTCGCCTTCTTCCAGGCGGGCGAAATAGAGCACTTCGTTGAGAATCGCCAGCAATCCCTCGCCGGCCTTGTACAACGCTTCCAGGCGCTCGCGGTCACGCAGCGCCAGGCTGCCGCCGCGCAGCAGCTCGGCCATGCCCAGGATGCCATTGAGCGGCGTGCGCAGTTCATGGCTCATGGTCGCCAGGAACCTGGACTTGGCCAGGTTGGCCGCCTCCGCCTCGTCCTTGGCCCTGGCCAGGCTCGCGGTGCGCCGCTCGACCATCGCCTGTAGCTCGTCGCGCTTGTCCTGCAAGGCCAGGCGATCCAATTCGCGGCGCTCGATGTCCCGCAGGATGGCCCGGCGCATGTCATCCAGGGCATGGGCCACGGTGTCGATCTCGTCCGGACGGGCCGAGCGGCGCCGGGCCAGGCGCAGCGGTTCCTGCCACTGCCCCGCACCGATACGCCGTGCGAATTCGGCCATCACTTGCAGGTGGCGCGTCACCAGGCGGTAGAACAGCCCGGACAGCGCCACCGCAAGGCCGCAGAGGAACACGCCCATCCACAACAGGCTGGTCAGCCCCGTGGCAAACAATCGCCGATGCACAGCGCCCAGGTCGATGCTGACCTCCAGCTCGCCCAAGTGCCGGGCAGGCCCGGACGGCGGTTGGTAATCCAGGGCGAAACGTTCGATGCGCAGCGGCCCCTTGGGCGTGGCGTCGCCGCGCAGCAGCCTGAAGTCTTCGCTGATCAGCCGCACCCGCGCCACGTCGGAAAAGTCCACCAACCCCCGCAGTTGCACGTCCAGTTGCGCCTCGTCCAGATCCCACAGGCTGCGCTCCAGGCTCGCCAGGTAGCCGGCGCGGATCAACGCCATGCGCGCCTCGATGTCGCGCATTTCCCGGCGGTACTCGAAGTACAGCTGGACGGAGCTTGCCAGCACGGTAAAGCACAGGCTGAACAGAAAGATGAACAGCAGCAGGCGGCGCAGCAGGCCGTCGGTGTGCAGGCGGATCATCGGGCGTCCACCGGCAGGTTGATCATGTCGCGGTAAGTCACTTCGCTCTGCTCCAGCCAACGCTGGATCTCGCCAGCCTCGGTCATCTTGCGCAACTGCTGGTCGATGGCATCCATGCGCCGGCTCAAAGGGGAATGTCGCGAAACCGCAACGCGCAGATAATCCACGCTCAGTGCGGTGGGCAAGGCGTGGATATCCTTGGCCCCAGGTAGGTGCTCGACGAACAGCTGGCCGGTACGCCGCTCCTGGATCACGAAGTCGATGCGACCACGGATCAGCTTGCCGAAGTTCTGCTGGCTGGAGGACACCCATTCGATGTTCTGGTGCCGCGCCACGAAACGGTCGAACTCAGGCCCATAGCTTTCGCCGTAGAGCAGACCGCCCCGGTAGCCGGCCAGGTCGTCGAGGTGCTCGAAGCGCACCGGCCGGCGCTGATTGACGAACACCGCCACCTCCTCGCGCAGCACCGGCACCGTGGAAAAGCGCATGCCCTGGTCGCGCTGGTCGCTGTTGTAGGCCAGCACCACATCGACCCGCCCTGCGGCGGCGTCCATCAGGCAGCGCTTCCAGTTCCCCAGCACAACGATCTCGACCTCGTAGCCCAAGCGCCCGAGCAACTCGCGCACCACGGTGGGTGCCAGGCCTCGGACCTGGCGGCCATCGCTCCAGGAAATCGGCGGGTACACCGGGTAGTCGCAGTAGCGGATGCGCTCGCCGGCCACACCGTGCAGGCTCACCAGCATCAGGGCCAGGGCGCACAGGCGTCCCATGGACGTCAGGCCGCCACGCTGGCGGTGAACAGGTAACCGGTGCCGTGGATGGTGATGATCAGGTGCGGCTCGGCCGGATCGTCATGCAACTTGCGCCGCAGACGGCCGACCAGCACGTCGATGGAGCGGTCGTTGGGCACCCACTCGCGATTGCGGATCTGGTCCATCAATTGGTCGCGGGTCAGGGTATGGCCGCTGTTGCGCAGGAACACACTGAGCAGTTGGAACTCGCCGTGCGTGAGCAGGGTTTCGGCGCCGCGCGGGTCGATCAGGCGACGGCGATCGGTATCGAGCGCCCAATCGGCAAACTGCTTGAGCGACTGCACGCAGGCCGGCGCAGGCTTGGCGACACGAGCGTGGCGCACGCGGCGGATGAGGTTCTTGGCGCGCGAGACCAGCTCGCGTGGGTTGAGGGGTTTGATCACATAGTCGTCGGCGCCGCATTCCAGGCCGACGATACGGTCGATGTCGTCATTGCGACCGGTGATCAGGATGATGCCGACTTCCGAGCGCACCCGCAGTTCGCGGGTCAGCGTCAGACCGTCCTTGCCCGGCAGGCGAATGTCGAGCAGCACCAGATCGACATCCTGGCTGGCGAGGAAGGCATCGGCCTGTTCGGCGGTGTCGGCACAGTGGACGTCGTAGCCTTCCTGGGACAGGTAGGCGTGCAGCAAGTCGCGAATAATCGGATCGTCATCGACGATCAGTACCCGAGGCGTCATTGCGTGTTGTCTCTTTTTTATAGGTGTTGTTCATCGAACCCGCGCCCGCAGCGTACTCGTTACTGAACAGCCGATCAACAGCCCCCACTGACACTGAAGCGACGTCGACCACCCGCCTGGAGACCATCGACCCAGGCCTCGCAGATCAACACCCCCTGTTCCGGCGAGAACGTCCCCGGGTTGAGGCCGGATTCCAGCCACAAACCGTCGAGCAGTGCACTGAGGCTGATGGCCGCAAGGTCCGCATCGAAGCCTTCCCAGCCCTCCTCCGTGGCCAGTGACGCCAGCAGCTTGCTCAGTTCGTTGCGGTATTCACCGTAGGAATGGTCGTGGACCTGGTTGATCGCCTCGGCGGTCTTCACCGCCCCCCAGAATGCAAGCCACGCGTCGAGCAGCTTGGGGTCCAGTACGTCCGATCCGAACGATGCGCGAAAGAACGCCGACAGCCGCTCGCGGGCATTGGGCGCGGCCTTGGCCATGGCCTCGCGCAACAGGCCCATGACCCGCCCGGTGACCGCCATGTAGGCATCGGCCACCAGTTCATCCTTGCCCGAGTAGTGGTGGCTGATCAGCCCCACCGACACCCCTGCCTCGGCCGAGATCTTGCGGATCGACGCGCCCTGGAAGCCATGGCGTTTCAGGCACACCAAGGTCGCCTCCACCAGATTGGCCTTGCGCAGTTCCGGCAGCATGCGGTTGTAGCGGGCTTCCTGACTCATCGGTGCTCCTGGAGAAAAACAGCGTTATCGAGTTGGCACGCGCCTTTGGCAGCGGCGACTTTCATTCTCTATGCGCCAGGGCGACTGGGGCTCCCACAAGGGGACTAGTCTGGCTGAACGACTGTACAACAAGCCAAGCACCGTGATAAACCCTCACGGCGCCCTCGCGCCAAGACCCCGATTCCAACAACAAAAGCGGCTGCCATGAACGACCTGATCACACGCGAGCTGGACCAAGGCCTGTTGACCCTGACCTTCAACCGCCTGGACAAGCTCAACGCCCTGAACATCGCCATGTACGAGCAGCTCGCCGAGCGGCTGCTGGCGGCTGACGAAGACCCGCAGGTGGACGTCATCGTGCTTACCGGCGGCCCGCAATGCTTCAGCGCCGGTAACGACCTGCGCGACTTTCTCGATAACCCGCCACGTGACCGGGACAGCCCGGTGTTTCACCTGATGCGTGTGGTCATGGGTGTGAAGAAACCACTGATCGCCGCCGTCAGCGGCGCGGCCATCGGCATCGGCAGCACCCTGCTGCTGCACTGTGACCAGGTGCTGGTCAGCCGCTCGGCCAAACTGCGCATGCCTTTCGCACCGCTAGGGGTGTGTCCGGAATTCGGCTCCAGCCTGCTGCTGCCTCGCCTGCTCGGCCATGCCCGCGCCGCTCGCCTGCTGCTGGCCAACGAACTGCTGACCGGCGAGCAGGCCGTGGACTGGGGCTTGGCCAACGAACTGCACGAAGACGGCGAGCAATGCCTGGCGGCGGCGCGGAAGCTTGCCCGGCGCCTGCAAGCGATGCCCCGTGAGTCACTGCTCATCAGCAAGCGCCTGATCAAAGAGGCCCATCGCGCCGAACTTGAGGCCACAGTCGAGCGTGAAAGCCAACTGTTCGTCGAACGCCTGCAAACCCCTGAAGCCAAGGCCGCCTTGCGCGCCTTGCTCAAGGACTGACCGCTCAGCCCTCGAAGGTTCGGACCAACTGGTCGATGACCAGACGAACCCGGGCCGTGTGGCGCAAATCCTTGTGGGTGACCATCCACACCTCGTAAGGCGCGCTGCGTTCACGTGACGGCCAGACCCGCGCCAAGCCGTCGCGCTCGCCCAGGGCAATGGGAATCTCGCCGATTCCTAAACCTTCGGCGATGGCGCGGCGCACCATCATGCTGGAGTTCACCGCTGCCACCACCCGCCCCTGGTCGATCACCTCATCGACCAGCGTCGGCACCGTCCGATCACGCCAGTACGGCTCATACATCACCAAATCGTGCCCTGCGAAACCACTGGTCGGCACCGGTTCGCCTTGGCGGGCCAGATAGTCGGTGCTGGCGTACAGGCCCATCGGCCAGCTCGCCAGCTTGCGCAGGATCAGGTCCGGGTTGTCCGGACGCTGGTTGCGGATGGCGATATCGGTCTCGCGTTGCGACAGGTTGACCAAATCCGAGGAGCCATGCAGCACCACGCGGATCTCAGGGTGGGCCAGGTGCAACTGACGCAGGGCTGGCATCACGAAATCGCAGGCCAGGGAATCGGTGGTGGAAATCCGCACCTCCCCAGCGCCTTCATTGTCTACTCCGCGAATACGCCGGGTGAGCTCAAGCGCCGCGCTTTCGACCTTCTGCGCGAGCGCGAACGCCTCCTCGCCAATGGCGGTCAGTTGATAGCCTGCGGGCGTTCGCAGGAACAGGGTCGACCCCAGGTCGGCCTCCAACGCAGCGATCCGTCGCCCTACGGTCGCCTGGTCGACCCGCAGCACGCGCGCGGCCCGGCGCAATGTCTGTTCGCGGCCCAGGGCCAGCAGGATCCTTGCGTCATCCCAATTCATCGATGGTCTTTCCTCACAGCACTTGTGCAACAGGGCGCCGCGAAATCGCCGCGCGCCCGGGGCCGACGAGTTCCGTACCCTTGGGAGCAAGTCGCCAACGCGGCCAACCTTCACCTCACAAGGGCACAGTACCCATGAACAACGTTTCCAACATGACCGCCATCGAGATCACCCAACCGGGCGGCCCCGATGTCCTCCAACCCACTCGCCGGACGATTCCCGAGCCTGCCGCACGCGAGGTCCTGATCAAGGTTCGCGCCGCAGGCGTCAATGGCCCGGACCTGCTCCAGCGCAAGGGCCTGTACGACCCACCCGCAGGTGCCTCGGACATCCCTGGCCTGGAGATCGCAGGTGAAGTCGTTGCCCTTGGCAGCGAAGTCCGAGGCTTTGCCGTTGGTGATCCGGTGATCGCACTGGTGACCGGTGGCGGCTACGCTGAATACGCCGTGGCCGACGAGCGTACCACCTTGCACCTGCCCGAGGGCCTGTCGATGATCGAAGCCGCGGCCCTGCCCGAGACGTTCATGACCGTCTGGGTCAACCTGTTCCAGCGAGGCGGGTTCAAAGCCGGCGAGTCGGTGCTGATCCACGGGGGCGTATCCGGTATCGGCACCACCGCGACGATGCTGGCCAAGGCCCTCGGTGCCTCGCGGATTTTCACCACCGTCGCCAACCCCGAACAGCAAGCGGCCAGCCAGGCCCTGGGTGCCGACGTTGCGATCGACTACAACCGTCAGGACTTCGTCGAGGAGGTCTTGCGCCATACCGAGGGCCAGGGTGTGGACGTGATCGTCGACATCATCGCCGGCGAATACGTAGCGCGTAACTTCCAGGCCGCGGCCATGAACGGGCGGATCGTGCAGATTGGCGTCATCAAGGGCCCGGCGCCGCAGGTTGACCTGTTCCCGATGCTGGTCAAGCGCCTGACCCACACAGGCTCGACCTTGCGTGCACGAAGCGCAGACGACAAGGCGCAGATCATCACCGACCTGCAACGACACGTCTGGCCCCATGTGCGCAGTGGCGCGGTCAAGCCGCTGATCTTCCGCACCTTCGCCCTGGGCGATGCGGCCCAGGCCCACGCCTTGATGGAAAGCGGTCAGCACATGGGCAAGGTGGTGCTGACCGTCGACGCCTGACACCAAAGCAACTCACCCGGCGCCGACTTCCTTGAGCAGCGCAGCGGCCGCCAGCTTGCCCAGTGCATTGCCGGCCAACGGGCTGTCGCCGGTGAGCAGCTTGCGGTCCTGCAAGGTGGCGCCGGAAATGTCTTTGTTGATGATTTCCACGCCCAGGGCCTTGAGCTGCTCGCCGAACTTCCACGTCAGGTGCCCGGGCATGTAGCCAATGTCCGGGGTCTTGGCATCCAGATCGTCCGGGAAGGCGCAGATGCGGTAGCCGTTGTAGATGCAACTATCGCGCGTCTCGCCGAGACCCGCGGCGAGCAGCGCCGCTGGGCCATGGCATAGAGTGATGACGAACTTGTCGTGCTTGGCCGCCCAGAGCAGCAGCTGTTTCACCGCTTTGCTTTCGGGCAGGCCAATCAACGCGCCGTGGCCACCGGGGATGAACACACCGATGTAGTCCGAGTCAGGGCCCAATGCACGCTCGACGACATCCTCGAGTTTGAGCGGTTGTTTGAAGGCATCGCGATAGCGGGCGTACAGGCCCTTGACCTCGGCATCCTCCGAAGGCATCGCCCAGAACTCGAACTTGACCGGGTTGCCAGACAACGTCGCCACATCGAAGGCAAAGCCGGCTTTGTCCAGGTGGTACATGGGCAGCAGGGTTTCCACCGGATGGTTGCCGGTGGAGAACATCGTGCCGTTGTCGGTGAGCAAGTAGCGCTCGTCGGCACCGACCATCAGCACTTTCCAGCGGCCTCCCGTGTAGGGCCTTGGGTAATCGGCGCCACTGAGGTCGGATGTGGGCGAAGTGAACTGACTCAGCGAATAGGGCGAGGGGAAAAACGCATTGTCCTCGGCCGGGTCAGGCGTGGGGCGTTTGTCATCGTTCGGCTGTGCCATGGCGTTCTCCAACAGGCTGGTGGGGACAATCGGGCAGTCTAGTCCAGCCCAGTAAAAGCTATCGCAGGACGCGACTTGCGGTGCGTCGGTCAATAAAGGCTATGTGCCACCAGTCATCCAGCTGTCATCTTTCTGTCGTATTTTCCGATCACTACCCAAGGTCGGGACCATCAGCTGTGATTCGCCGTTTCTTATCGTCCGCAGGGTTGCTCCCCCTACTGATACTGACGCTCTGCGCCATCACCCTCGCCTTCCTGTGGGGGCTGCATGTCACCCAGAAGGCCGCCTCGCGCCAGGATGCGCTGTCGGCCAAGGCCGCCGAGCACATGAACCTGGCCAGTATCGTCGCGCAGAACCTTGGCCAATTGGTGGACCGCGCCCAAGCGGTGGGCCGGGTGACACAGCACGACATGAAATCCCTGCGCCAGGGCAATCTGAGCCTGGCGCGGATCTTGGTCGAAGACCCAGCGTTCAAGCGCATGAGCCTGTATGACCGCCAGGGCCGGCTGCTCGCCTCCAGCCACGCCGACGAACCCCAGGCGCTGCCCCCGGATTGGCTCGACCAGCTCAAGGTGCGGGTTTCCCACGATGGCTTCAAACCCTTCATGCCCCACCTCGCGCCTTCAGACACCCCAACGTCCGGGCCCCACTGGCGCCTGCCGTTCATTCTGCCGCTGACCGACGTGCGCGGGCGGGAGATCGACAGCCTCCTGGTGGTACAGCTGGATGTCGGCTATCTCGCTGTCCTGCTCCAGCACATCGACCTAGGCCGCACCGGGTTGATGCGTGTGCTCCAGGACGATGGCCAGGAGCGCCTGCGCATCGACTCCAGCGGCGTGGTGATGACCGGCGACCGACTGATGCCGAACCTGCCCGAAACCGGTGAGGAGGCCGGCCTGCTCACCCAGTACAGCGTCGAGGGCGCCTACCAGAGCCTGTACCGGCGCGTGGCCAACCGGGGGTTCAGCGTGGTGGTGAGCCAGCAGCACGATGAGATCCTCGCCCCCTCGGCGCTGACCTACGCCCGCCAGTTCTGGCTGAACCTGAGCATGACCCTGATGATTCTCGCCAGCCTCGCCTGGAGCCTGCGCCTGCTGGGCAAGCGCCAGGAGGCCTTCAGCGCCCTGGAGCACGCCCAACGGGTCAACCAGCAACTGATCGGCCGCCTGGAGGATGAACATCGACGCAGCAGCCACGCCGCTGCTACCGACCACCTGAGCGGTTTGCACAATCGCCGACAATTCGTCGAAGTGGCGACCCAGGCCCTGGCCCGGCAACGGGGCAAGCGCCGATTGATGGCGATCCTGTTCATCGACATGGACCGCTTCAAATCGATCAACGACTCCCTCGGCCACAAGATCGGCGACCTGCTGCTACAGGCCGTGGCCGGGCGCATCCAGCGCCTGCTGGAACTCGGCGACGAGGCCTCGCGCTTTGGCGGGGACGAGTTCGTGGTGCTACTGGCCGGCGAACGCGACGAGGAGCAGATCGACACCTGGGTGCGCGAGCTGGTCGCCAAGCTCTCTGCCACCTATGCCCTGGACGGCCAGGAGGTCAATACCAGCCCCAGTGTCGGGGTGAGCATCTGCCCGCGCGATGGTCAGGACATCGACACACTGATCCGCTGCGCCGACGCTGCGATGTACTCGGCCAAGCAGGCCGGGCGCGCCCAGTACCGCTTCTTCGACCCGTCCTTGAACCTTTCCGACATCCAGGCCTTCACCCTTGAGCAAGCCTTCGGCATCGCCCTGGCCGAACGCCAGTTCCTGCTCCATTTCCAACCCCAGATTCGCCTCGACACCCTGAAGGTGCAGGGCTACGAAGCGCTGGTGCGCTGGAACCACCCTGAGTTCGGCTTGCTTTACCCTGATCGCTTCATCGCCATGGCCGAGCGCAGTGGTTTCATCGTAGAGCTGGGCTGGGAGGTGCTGCGCCTTGCCTGCGAAGCGCTCGGCCGCTGGCAAGCCCAAGGGCGTGATGTGCGCCTGGCAGTCAATGTCTCGGCCTTGCAACTGCGCCAGATGGACTTCAGCGAGCGCTTGCTGGCCACGCTGCACGAGCATGCCATCGACGCACACCGGCTGGAGCTGGAAATCACCGAAACCACCGTGCTCGACCCCGAAGGCACCGCGCTGGACCACCTGCACCGCCTACGCCAGGCAGGCCTGGGCGTCAGCCTGGATGATTTCGGTCGAGGTTATGCAGGCTTTGCCCACCTGCATGCGCTGCCACTGACCAAACTCAAGATCGACCGTGCCTTGATCGCCCCGTTGTGCAATAGCCACGACGACAGCCCGATCGTCTCCTCCACCATCATCCTGGCCAAACGCCTGGGCCTGGAAGTGATCGCCGAGGGCGTGGAGACCCGCGAGCAGGTGGTGTGCCTGAAACTCGCCGGATGCGACAGCGCTCAGGGCTACCACTTCAGCCGGCCTCTGTCACCGGCGCAACTGCTGGAATACCCGCCCTTCAGTGGCGCCCGGGACAGCGCCTGTTGCAGCCTCTGACGGCGTCTCCTGCGTCCAGGCGACCCATCGCCGCGAATCGCGTTCAGCCCCGCGCCACCTGCCACAACCGGGCGACGTCAGTGGCCCGCGCTTGCAACAACTGCGCTGCCTGGGCGCACGCCTGTTCCAGGCTCATCGGCCCGCTGGCCAAGGCGAAGGCCGCATCGATGCCATGGGCATACAACTGCTGGTAGCCCTCGCCCAAAGTTCCGGCCAGCACCACCACAGGCACACCATGACGCTTGGCCACCCGGGCCACGCCCATCGGCGTCTTGCCGCGCAAGGTCTGGGCATCGAAGCGCCCTTCCCCGGTGATCACCAGATCCGCCCCCTGCACCAGCGCATCGAGCCCTGCCAGTTCTGCCACCACTTCAACCCCAGGGCGGAATTGCGCGCCCATGAAGGCCTTGGCCGCAAAGCCCATGCCGCCCGCCGCGCCACATCCGGGAAACTCACGCACATCGTCACCCAGCAATTGTGCGCACAGGTCGGCAAAATGCCCCAGGGCCTGGTCCAGTGCCTGCACCTGCGCGGGGCTTGCGCCCTTCTGCGGGCCAAAGATCGCCGAGGCGCCATTGGGGCCGCACAAAGGATTGTCGACATCGGCCGCCACCTCTACCTGAACCTCCGCCAGGCGGGGGTCCAGATCGCTGGCATCGATACGGGCCAGTCGGCCCAAGGCCAACCCGCCCTCCTCCAGTGCCTGACCGTCGGCATCCAGCAGGCGCAGGCCCAGGGCTCGCAGCATGCCGCTGCCGCCATCGTTGGTGGCGCTGCCGCCAATGGCCAGGACGATGCGCGTCGCACCGGCGGCCAACGCGGCGGCGATCAGCTCGCCAGTGCCCCAGGTGCTGCTGCGGCACGCATCACGCTGGTCGGTCGGCACCCGTTGCAAGCCACTGGCCTGGGCCATCTCGATGATCGCCGTACGGCTCTCGGCCAGCCAGCCCCAGCCGGCCTCGACGCTATGGCCCAGCGGCCCACGTACCACCTGGCGACGCAGCTCGCCATGGCTGGCGGCCAGGATCGCGTCCATGGTCCCCTCGCCTCCATCGGCCATGGGGCATTCGACCCGTTCGGCGTCCGGCCACACTTCGGCCAGGCCCGCACCGATAGCGCGGGCCACACCGGCAGCGTCGAGGCTGTCCTTGAACGAATCGGGGGCGATGACGACTTTCATGGGGATTCTCCTGTCCAGATACCCCGCATGCTGCCAGTTGTGGTGCAGCGGGGCCTCTGTCGAATGCACAAAAGCGTTGCGGTGTTGTTTGGGCGAATGCCTTTTTTGCCAGGGGGCATCACTGCGTCGGCAGCAGTTGCAAGCCCAGGTACAGGCTGAGCAGCCCTTCAAGGCGCAACGGATCGACCTCGCTCACCTCGGCGATCCGCTCCAGGCGATACCTCAGGCTGTTGCGATGGATACCCAGGGCATCGGCGCAGGCCTGGCTCTGCCCGTCGTGGGCACACCAGGCGCGCAGGGTCGCAAGCAACTGCCCGCTGGCATCCTTGGCGCGGATGCGCTGCAAGGGCTCGAGCAGTTCGTCCAGCGCGTCATCGTTGCGATGGCGCCAGAGCAAGGCAGGCAGGCGGTAGCGCGATAGACTCAGCAGCCGTTCCTGAGGCAGGACCTCGCGCCCGTAGGCGAGCAGGTCGCGCACCCGCCGATAACCCCGGCGCAGTTGCTCCAGGCTCTGCGCCGTATTGCCCATGGCCAGGCGCTGGACCTGCCAGCCATGGCGATGAAGACGTTCGACCAGGCGCTGTTCATCCAGCGCGACGCCTGCAGGCCGACACCACAACAACGAATGCCGGGCCGGGCTGACGCACCAACTGTCGGGAAAACGACTCATCAACCAGCCGGACAATGTCTCCGCGCTCGGCCCAGGCTCGAGTTCGAACAGGCACGGCACCCGAGGCAACTGGGGCTTGAGGCCCAACTGCTGGGCTTCATCGAGCAGCCGTGGGGAATCGCTGCTGCCTCCGAGCAACAAGGCCAACAGGTCGTCGCAGCGCTGACGCCGCCACTGTTGCTCCACCTGCAAGTGGCGCTGGGCCAGGAGCATTTCGGCGGTCATGCGCACCAACTCGCCATAGGTACGCAACTGCTGCGGATCGCCCGTAAGCCCCAACACGCCGATCAGGCGGTCATCGAGCATCAGCGGCAGGTTCACCCCGGGCTGCACGCCCTTGAGGCACTTGGCGGCCTCCACATCCAGTTCGACGATCCGCCCGTTGGCCAACACCAATTGCGCGCCTTCATGGCGGGTGTTGATACGCTCCGGCTCGCCACTGCCCAGGATCAAACCCTGGCTGTCCATGACGTTGACGTTGCACGGCAGGATAGCCATCGCCCGGTCGACGATGTCCTGCGCCAGGTCGTGGTCCAGTTCGAACATTCAAGGGTCCTTGCGGTGGTAGGCTTTGGTCGCCGGCACAGCGGCCCGTGCCAGAAGCTGTGCAAAAGCACAAAGACAGCCGCGCCGCGCTCACCGAGACTCGTCGTGGCGAGCGCCGGAAGCCGCGACGCCGCGACAACCATAAAAAAAGAGAATCCGATCATGGCACACAGCCCCGCCCCTGACCAAGGCAAAGACATCACCCGCGATGCGCTGTACCGGCGTATCACCGTGCGGCTGATTCCCTTCATCTTCATCTGCTACCTGTTCAACTACCTGGACCGCGTCAACGTCGGCTTCGCCAAGCTGCAAATGCTCGACGCCCTGAAGTTCAGCGAGACCGTCTACGGCCTGGGTGCCGGGATCTTCTTCATCGGCTACGTGCTGTGCGGCCTGCCCAGCAACCTGGCGCTCAACCGCTTCGGCCCGCGGCGCTGGATCGCACTGATGATGATCGCCTGGGGTACGCTCTCGACCTGCCTGCTGTTCGTCACCACACCCACGGAGTTCTACGCCCTGCGCCTGCTCACCGGCGCCGCTGAGGCCGGCTTCTTCCCCGGCGTGGTCCTGTACCTTTCGCGCTGGTTCCCGGCGGACCGCCGCGGCCGCATCATGGCGCTGTTCATGTCGGCGATCCCGGTCTCGGGGCTGCTGGGCGGGCCGTTCTCCGGCTGGATCCTCGATCACTTCGCCGCAGGCCAGCACGGCCTGGCCGGCTGGCAGTGGATGTTCCTGATCCAGGGCGTGCCTACCGTGGTGCTGGGCATCCTCGCCGTGCTGCTGCTCAGCGACGGTTACCAGAAAGCCGCCTGGCTGAGCCCGGCCGAGCGCCAGGTGATCGAGGCCGACCTCAAGGCCGATGCCGCTAGCAAGCCCACCACCCAGGGTGACGGTGTGTTGGCCGTGCTCACCAATCCGCTGGTCTGGACCTTCGGCTTCGTCTACTTCTGCATCCAGAGCGGCGTGTACGCCATCAACTTCTGGCTGCCCTCGATCATCAAGAACCTGGGCTTCGACAATCCGCTGCTGATCGGCTGGCTGAGCGCCATCCCCTACCTGCTGGCCGGTGTGTTCATGATCGTCGTCGGGCGTTCGGCGGACCTGCGCAACGAGCGGCGCTGGCACCTTGTGGTGCCGATGCTGATGGGTGCGCTCGGTCTGTTGATCGCGGTGAATTTCGCCCAGAGCCCGACCATCGCCATCCTGGGCCTGTCAATCGCTACCATGGGCGCGCTGACCGGGCTGCCGATGTTCTGGCCGATGCCGACCGCCCTGCTCAGTGCCAGCGCTGCCGTAGCGGGCCTTGCGATCATCAACTCGGTGGGTCAGATGGCTGGTTTCCTGAGCCCCTACCTGGTCGGCTTCATCAAGGACCAGACAGGCTCCACCGACGCTGCGCTCTATTCGCTGGCCGCGCTGATCGTGTTCGGCAGCCTCGTGGCCCTGCGTGCGACCCGTGCCGGCGCGCTGAGCGCTGCCCGCGCCAACTGAAGCTGTTCGGGGGCGCTTCGGCGCCTCCGATCGTCGGTCTGTTGCATACCCGGCTCGGCGAAGGCGTCAAATGAACCTGAACGGTTCTACGGAGACGCCCCATGACCCAGCACAGCGTGGCCCGCCTCGAACAGCTCGACGACCACACGCCTTTGCGCGTCCAAGCTGGCAGCGAAGAAGTCATCCTGATCCGTCAGGGCGACTTGGTGCATGCCTACCAGGCCCATTGTCCCCATGAAGGCGCGCCGCTGGACGAAAGTGCCCTGTGTGGCGGGTTGCTGGTGTGCCCTTGGCACAAGGCGGCGTTCGCCGTGGACGAAGGCGCGGTCTGCGAGCCTCCGGCCCTGGCCGACCTGCGGCGTTATCCCGTGCAGGTGAAAAACGGCGAGATCCTGGTCGACGACCAGCCGCTGCCCAGGGCCAACCCTCCCCGGCACAGCGACGCCCGCTGCTTTGCCGTGATAGGCGCGGGTGCGGCTGGCAGCGCGGCGGTGGCAACCCTGCTCAGCCATGGTTTCGGCGGCCGTCTGGTGTGGATCGACCAGGAACAGCACCCTGCCTACGACCGCACGTCCTTGAGCAAATTCGTCATCGCCGGGCAGATGGCCCCCGACGAAGTCCCCGCCCTGCTCGAACCTGAAGCCCTGCGCCAGGGCCATCTGGAGCGCTGGCACGCCAAGGTGCGGGCGCTGGATGTCGCCAAGCGCCAAATCCTGCTGGCCGACGGCAAGCGCCTGGATTACGACGCGGCCCTGGTGGCCACCGGGGGCAAACCCAAACGCCCGGACCTTCCCGGCGCCCAGTTGCCTGGCATCTGCTTGTTGCGCTCCCGGGACGACGCCGCACGCCTGCTCGATGCCGCCGAACCGGGCCAGCCGGTGGTCATCGTCGGCGACGGCTTTATCGGCCTGGAGGCGGCTTCGGCCCTGCGCAAGTACGGCGCGCAAGTGCATGTGGTCAGCCGCCATGAAATCCCCCTGGCCAGGCAGCTCGGCGAACGTATCGGCCGCACCCTGCGCGAGCTGCACGAGCTCAAGGGTGTGGTGTTCCATGGACCGACGGAGGTCGAACGCTTCGAAGGCACCGACCACGTCCAGACCGTGGTGCTGGCCAATGGCGAGCGCCTGGATACCGCGCTGGTGCTGCTGGGAGTGGGCGTCAGACCGGCCACCGGTTTCGTGCAGGGCCTGGAGCTGGCAGACGATCAGTCCTTGCCGGTGGACGCCGAGCTGCACGCCGCCGAAGGGCTCTGGGCCGCCGGCGACATCGTCACCTTCCCCTTGGCCGGCCGCCCCGTGCGCATCGAGCACTGGCGACTGGCCGAACAGCACGGCGTGATCGCTGCCGCCAACATGCTCGGTGAGCAGCGCCGTTACGACGACGTGCCGTTCTTCTGGACCTACCAACACGGACGCACCTATGAAGTGCTCGGTCATGGGCAGCACTGGAACCGTATCGAGTATGTGGGTGAACCGGAGAAAGGCGATTTCATTGCCCTGCAATGCATCGACGATCGGGTCGAAGCCGTGATCGCCAAAGGCTACGCCCGCGCCATGGCGGTACTGTCGCAACGGATGAAACGCCCCTTGAACAGTCGCGAGGCGCGGGAACTGATCAATGCCTGGCCGGGCTGAGCCTGCACGTGCCCTGTGGCCAGCCGGATCCTTTCAATGGCAGGTGGATGTGTGTAAAACAGCCCTACACTCCTCGACACAAGGCGCCGCGCATGATCTACCGCCCCCTCGGCCACAGTGGCCTTCAGGTTTCCGCCCTCACCCTTGGCAGCATGATGTTCGGCGAACAGACCAGCACCGAGGACTCGCTGCGCATCATCGACAAGGCCTGGGACCAAGGCATCAACTTCATCGACACCGCTGACGTTTACAACGCCGGGCGCTCCGAAGAGATCGTCGGCGAGGCCGTGGCCCGCCATCGCCAGGACTGGATCGTCGCCTCCAAGGCCGGTTTCGGCCCGGCAGAAGGCTTGCCCAACCGCAGTGGGCTCTCGCGCAAGCACCTGTTCAATGCCATCGAGGCCTCGCTCACGCGTATGGACCTGGACTACCTGGACATCTACTACCTGCACCGCGAAGACCACAAGGTGCCCCTGGAAGAGACGGTGCGGGCCATGGGCGACCTGCTGCAACAAGGCAAAATCCGCTATTGGGGCGTGTCCAACTTCCGCGGCTGGCGCATCGCCGAGCTGTGCAACCTGGCCGAACGCCTGGGTGTGGCCAAGCCGGTGGTGAGCCAGCCTTTGTACAACATCGTCAACCGCCAGGCCGAGCCCGAGCAACTGACTGCAGCCGCCTACCATGGCCTGGGTGTAGTGCCGTTCAGCCCGCTGGCCCGAGGCGTGCTCAGCGGCAAGTACGCGCCGGGTGCCGAGCCTGCGGCTGGCAGCCGCGCTGCGCGCCAGGACAAACGCATCATGGAAGTAGAGTGGCGCCAGGAATCGCTGGCCATCGCCCAGAAAATCCAGGCCTACGCCCAGGCCAAAGGGGTCGGGATCGTGGAGTTCGCCATTGCCTGGGTGCTGAACAACCAACTGGTCAGTTCGGCGATCGTCGGACCGCGCACCGAGGCGCAGTGGGACACCTATGCCGGTGCGCTGGAGGTGAAGATCACCGCCGAGGACGAAGCCTTCATCGATTCGCTGGTCACCCCGGGGCATGCCTCGACGCCCGGGTTCAACGATGTGGCGCATTTCGTCACCGGGCGCCTGGCTCGCCCATAGGCGTTGGGCGCGCGCAGCCCCCACTGCAATCCCTCAGCCTCGGGCGATGGCAAGGCTCAACGCCCCGCCTCGCGTTGCCCTAGGTATTTCTCGGTCCAGGCCGCCAGCGGCAGCGGAGGCTGCTGCTGGACAATGCGCCGCCAGATCAGCGCGAGGTCCTCGCCGTTGAACATCGAGCCCACGCCATCGCCCAGCCACAGGGTCGGCGTCACCGCGTTCCAGCGCCCGGTACTGTCCCGGCTGGCCATCTGGAAGCGGAAGGTGTAGTTGCCTGGGATGCCCATGCGCAGGTCGGTCACCACCAAGGCATTGCCCACCCTGTCGTAGCGCAGCCAATCATCGGTGAACCAACGCAGTCGCTCGTGCAGCGGCATGCCACGCAGTACCTGGGCGGCCTCCAGGTTCAGCGACTGGCGCTGCATTTCCGGCGGTTCCTGGTCAAAGGCGCTGCTGATGCCTTCGTAGTACTGGCCATCCGGGGTTTTGGCCAATACCCGCCAGACCAAGCTGTTGAAGGCGATGGGCACGGCGCGCACGTGGGTCACGGCAATGCCCTGCTCATCGAGGGCGAGCGCAAAACGCTGTTCGGCCGCCATGCGCCCGGCCAGCCCATAGCCCAGGTAAGCGGTGCTGAACGCCAAGGCCACGCCTAGCACGGTGACAGCCTTGCCACTCATGCCTTTGAACGCCGCGTACAGCACAGCGCCGAGCAAGGGCAAGGTGTACACAGGATCGATGATGAACACCGCCGCCCAACTCTGCGGGGTCAGGTGCAGGGGCCAGAACAACTGGGTGCCGTAAACGGTGAAGGCATCGAGTATCGGATGAGTCACCAACACTAGCCAGAACGCCAGGAACACCCGCGGTAGGCGGTAGCCTTTGTCGGGCCAGCGCCTTCGGGCGACCGCGCTGACCAGCCAGGCCAGGGCCGCCGCCAGGGCGGTGAGGACGAAGAGGGAGTGGGAAAAGCCTCGGTGGTAAGTCATCTGCGACACCGGGTCGGCATAGCGGATCAGCACGTCGAGGTCCGGCAAGGTGCCCAGGGCCGCGCCGTACAACAATGAACGACGCCCCTGGATACGCCCCAGCACCGCGCCTTGGAGGGCGGCGCCGAGGACAGCTTGGGTCAGTGAGTCCAAGGTGAAAGTCCCTGATCGGTGTTTTTCAGGAACCTACCCTCATTCACCGTACTCGCCAAGGGGCGGCTGCGCAGCCTATCGCAGGCTGCACCTGGGCCTTGCGTCGTAGAGGCTCAAGAAGGCTTACAGCAGTTGCCAGGTATACATCAGGATCAAGCGGTTCTCATCGATGTCACTGCGGTAGTTGGAGCGTGCCATGGCATTGCGCACGCGAATCCCCAAGCCTTTGAACAGCCCGCCCTGCACCGCGTAACCAAGATCCAGGTCGCGCTCGCGGTCCTTGCCCTCGTAGCCTTGGCCGGTGTCGACGTTGTTGCCGGTGATGTAGCGCACCGTGGCCGTCAGTCCAGGGATACCCATCGCGGCGAAGTTGTAGTCGTAACGCACCTGGTAGGAACGCTCGTCGGTGTAGGCGAACTCGTACGTCGGCACTTCATTGCCCAGCGGCGAGATGTTGGCGAATACCCGAGGGAACGGGCTGTCGCCATAGATCCCCTGATAGCCGACATGGAAGCTATGCCCGCCCTGCCGGGCGGTGAGCATCGAAAAGAACGCCTGGTTGTCGATGTTGCCCAGCAGCGCATCACCGTCCTCGCGGGCGGTGAAGTAGCCCAGGTTGGCGCTGAGCACCCAGTCGCCGAGCGGCTTGCTGTGCTTGAGGCCAATGAAGCCCTGTTCGTAGATGTCCTGCAGTTGGCCGTACCAGAGGCTGGCGCTGCTTTGGTTGTCGTTGAAGGCATAGTCGCCACCGAGGTAGTTGAAGGCGTCGCTTTGTGCCTGGCGCATGGGCACATGCCCAAGCATGGCGATCATCTTGTCGTCACCGGCCTCGTTACGTAGGTGGCTGGAGGTCAGGTGCCCGGCCTGCAGGGTCAGGCCGGCCAGCTCGGCGGAGCTAAGGCTCACACCTTGGTAGGTCGGCGGCAGCAGGCGAATGTCGCTGAACGTCAGCACTGGCAGGTTGGGCTGAAGTTCGCCGAGCCTCAGTTCGGTCTTGGACAGACGCGCCTTGAAGGTCGGCGCCAGGCGGCTGTATTCGTCCGCGGCGCGGCCATCGCTGTGAACCGGCAACAACCCGGTATTGACCCGGTCAGGGCTGCTGTCGAGCTTGATGCCCAGCAAGCCCAGGGCGTCCAGGCCGAACCCCACCGTGCCGGGGGTGTAGCCCGACTTGAAGTCGAGGATGAAACCCTGGGCCCACTCCTGGGCCTTCGATTGCTGATTGGCCCCGACGATATCCGAATAGTCGCGGCTGAAGTAATAGTTGCGGGCGCTCAGGCTGGCCTTGGCATCCTCGAAAAAGCCGTTTTCCGCGGCCAGCAGGGGTTGGCTGAGCAAGGTGATGCCCAGGGCGACACAAGGGGTGTGGTTCATTCCGAAGCTCTCTTTGATCTTGTTTTTATGGGTAAAGCGCTGGGAACGCGTGGGTCTTGAGTGATGCCTCTCCTCTTCAGCGGGCGCGGCGCAAGGCCGCTTGAACAAGGGGGCGACGCAGGCGTGGCAAGACGTGGGCGGCAAGACCGAACAACAAACCCCAGAACGGCGCCGACAACCCCAGGAAGGACACACCGGAGGCCGTCACCAGGAAAGTGAACAACCCCGCGTCGCGTTCGCCCGGTTCGGACAGGCTCCTGACCAGGGCCTCACTGATCGCGCCGTACAAGGCCAGGCCTGCCAGCGCGGCAATGAGCGCGGCGGGAAAGGCCGCGAACAGCGACATCAAGGTAGCGCCGGCGATACCCAGCAGCAGGTACAGCACGCTGCCGGATACTGCCGCCACATAGCGCCTGCGTGGGTCCTCATGGGCTTCACGCCCGGTGCACAGGCTCGCGGTGACCGCCGCAAGGTTCAGTCCATGGCAGCCAAAGGGCGCGAGCAACGCCCCCCCTACGGCACTGGCGCTGATCAGCGGGCTCGCCGGCACGCTGTAACCGGCATTGCGCAGTACCGCCATGCCCGGCATGAACTGCCCGGTCAGGGCCACCAGCACCATGGGCAGCGCCAGGCTGAACAGGGCTGCAACACTGAACTGCGGTGCGATCAAGCGTGGCGAGGCCAGCTCCAGCACCAACGCATCACTGCGAAACTGCCCGCTCAGTAGCGTGACAAGCGCACCGACCAGCAGCACCATCGCCACCGCATAGCGCGGCTGGCGCGCGCGCATCAGCACATAGGTGGCGAACATCGCCAGCACCAACATTGGCTGTGCCGGTAACGCGCGGAACACCTCGGCCCCGAAACTGAACAGAATCCCAGCCTGCATGCCGGCGGCAATGGAGCCTGGCAGGCGAGCGATGATGCGGTCGAAGGCGCCGCTGATGCCGATCACCAGCAACACCAGGTTCGCCACCAGGTAGGCGCCGATGGCCTGTCCCAGGCCCAACTGCGGCAAGGCGGTGACCAGCAGCGCCGAGCCCGGGATCGACCAGGCGATCACCACCGGCACCCGATAGCGCAGGCTCAGCAGCGCCCCCAGCAGCGCGCTGCCCATGGACACCGCCCAGACCCATGAGGACAGCACCGCGTGGGGCAAGCCGGCTGCCTCGGCGGCATGGAAGATGATGACCAGTGGCCCGGCATAGGAAATCATCGTTGCGATCATGCCGGCGACGATGGCCGACACGGAGCAATCCTTGAACAGGTCTTTCATGGGACCTCTCGCAAGCGCTGGCCGGCCTTGATGGCTGGCACTTGTTTTGTGTTGACTGCATCGCAGGCTGGCGTTGCGTGTGCGATGCGTTCTTCACGAGTAAGCCCGCCCACCGTCCCTGTGGGAGCGGGTTTACCCGCGAAGGGGACACCTCGGGGTATCAGCCCTGCTGCAATGCCCGCGGCCGTCCGCTGCGCTGCTCTGCCTCGCTGTCCACAGCCTTCTGCAGTTGGAAATCGAACGTGAGCTCGGCATACCGCCCCTGTACACCCCGCGCGCCGTCCTCGCGGAACTTGATCTCGCCGACCAGCCCATCACGGGTGGCGTAGGCGAAGTCGTCCCACAGGTACTGGTCACCGGCCAGGTTGATCTGGGTGGTCAGGTGGCGATGGCCCGGCGCAGAAATGAAGAAGTGGATGTGCGCCGGGCGCTGGCCGTGGCGGCCGAGCAAGTCCAGGCATTCCTGGGTCGGGCCCTGCGGGTCGCAGCCGTAGCCCGAAGGCACGATGCTGCGTGCGCGGTAGCGGCCCTGGGCGTCGGTGACGATGCGCCGGCGCAGGTTGTACTGCGACTGGCTCTGGTCGAAGAACGAGTAGGTGCCGCGGGTGTTGGCATGCCACAAATCGACCGTGGCGCCGGCCACCGGCTGGCCGTTCGGGTCGAGCACCTGGCCTTCGAGGAACATCACCGTGGCCACGCCCTCCTCGCTACCGTCGTCCATGCGCACTTCGCCTTCAGCAATAGGCGCACCGGCGACATACAGCGGGCCTTCGATGGTGCGCGGGGTGCCCCCGGTCAAGCCGGCCTGGGCGTCCTTGGCGTCTTGCAGCAGGTCGAGGAAATGCTCAAGACCCAGGCCTGCCACCAGCAGCCCGGCCTCGCCTCGCCCGCCCAGGCGGTTGAGGTAGTCGACGGCGAGCCAGAACTCGTCCTCGGTGATCTCCAGGTCCTCGATCAGGCGCGCGGTATCCTGCAGCACGCGCTGGATGATGCGCTTGATGCGCGGGCTGCCATCATCGTTACCGAAGCCGGCCGCTTCTTCGAAGAACTTCTGGATATCGGCAGTGTGGGAAATCTTCACGGTCATGGTGCGTACCTCATCTTGTTCTTGTGCAAGGGTTCGAATCAGCGATCGTCGCTGTGGATCGACGAGGGGTGGCGGCACAGGCCGTCGACCTCGATGTCCATGTAGGGAAACAGCGGCAGTTGCATCAGGGTGTCGTGCAGGGCCTCGACGCTGGGCACGTCGAATACGCTGTAGTTGGCGTAGTGGCCGGCAATACGCCACAAATGGCGCCAGGTGCCCTCGCGTTGCAGACGCTGGGCCAGTTCCCTTTCATCGGCCTTGAGTTGCGCGGCCTTGGCCGGGTCCATGTCGACCGGCAGCTTCACGGTCATCTTCACGTGGAACAGCATGGGATTCTCCTTGAGTCTGGTTAAGTCGTTGCGGGCGCGGCTTTAGCCGCGAACACCGGCACAGCCGGTGCTATCCACCGCGTTGTCTGCTTCGCGGCTTAAGCCGCACCCACAGGGTCGTGCGTTTTTTCAGCGGCGGGCGAAGCGCGCCAGGCGGGCTTCGTCCAGGGTCAGGCCCAGGCCCGGGGTGCGCGGCACATGCAACTGGAAGTCGCGGTACTCCGGCGCCTGGGTGACGATTTCCTCGGTCAGCAGCAACGGCCCGAACAGTTCGGTGCCCCAGGTGATCTGGCGCAGGGTGAGGAACGCGTGGGCCGAGGCCAGGGTGCCGATCGCGCCTTCGAGCATGGTTCCGCCATACAGGGCGATACCGGCGGCTTCGGCGATCTGCGCGGTGCGCAGCACGGCGCGTGGGCCACCGTTCTTGGCGATCTTCAGGGCGAAGATGCTGGCGGCGCCGTCGGCGGCCAGGCTGAACGCATCCTCGACGCTTTCGATCGACTCATCGGCCATGATCGGCGCCGGGCTGCGCTGGTTCAGGCGGACCTGGCCGGCGCGGTTGATACGCGAGATCGGCTGCTCGATCAGATCGATACCGTTGTCGCCCAGTACCTGGCAGGCACGGATGGCCTGGGACTCGTCCCAGTACTGGTTGACATCGACCCGCACGCTGGCCCGCTCGCCCAGGGCACGCTTGATTGCCACCACGTGCTTGAGGTCCTGCTCCACCGGGTTGGCGCCGATCTTGAGCTTGAACACCCGGTGGCGACGTGCCTCGAGCATGTGCTCGGCCTCGGCGATGTCGCGTGCGGTGTCGCCGCTGGCCAGGGTCCAGGCCACTTCCAGGCTGTCGCGCACCCGCCCGCCGAGCAGTTCGCTGACCGGCAGTCCCAGGCGTTTGCCCTGGGCGTCGAGCAACGCGCTCTCGATGCCGGATTTAGCAAAGGTGTTGCCCTTGGCCAGCTTGTCGAGCTTGAGCATGGCAGCGTTGATGTTGTCTGCCGGCAGGCCGATCAACGCCGGTGCCAGGTGCGCGTCGATGTTGGCCTTGATGCCTTCGGGGCTTTCGTAGCCGTAGGCCAGCCCGCCGATGGTGGTGGCCTCGCCGATGCCCTCCACGCCGTCGCTGCAGCGCAGGCGCAGGATCACCAAGGTCTGCTGCTGCATCGTATGCATCGCCAGCTTGTGCGGGCGGATGGTCGGCAGGTCGACGATGATCGCCTCCAGCCGGTCGATAGTCGGGCTTGTCATGCAAGGCCTCCAGTTGCGTCAGTGAACGGTCAGGCCTGGGCAGGCGCGGTCAGGCCGTGGCGCCGGCCGCTGGCCAGGTGCACGGCCATGGCCAGCGCGGCAATGGCACCAGGGATGGCAAATGCGATGAAGTTCAATTGCAGCGGCAGGTTGATGCCCATCAGCGCACCCCCCAGCAGCGGGCCGACAATGGCGCCATTGCGGCCGATACCCGACGCCCAGCCCAGCCCCGTGGAGCGCACCGACAGGCCGTAAAGCTGGGCGGCGCCGGCATACAGCAGGATCTGCGTGCCGATGGTGGTGGCGCCGGCGATGAAGATCAGCCCATAAAGCACCGGCATTGGGCTGTTCACGCCCAGAAGACTGATGGACAAGGCCGCAGCCAAGAAGAACGCCACCTTGACCTTGACCAGGTTGTAGCGGTCCCCCAGCCAACCACCGAAGATCGCCCCGGCCATGCCACCAAAGTTCAGCGCCAGTAGGAACGACAGGCTCGAGCCCAGGCTGTAGCCGGCATTGGCCATCAGCTTTGGCAGCCAGGAGCTCAGCGCATACACCATCAGCAGACAGCAGAAGAACGCCAGCCACAGCGCCAGGGTGCGCACCGCCAGGCCCTCGCGGAACAACGCCGCCACTGAAGCGCCCTTGGCCTTGCGCTCCAAGACCTGCAGCACATCGTCCGCCTGCACATCGCAGTCAGGATCCACACGCTTGAGCAGCGCACATGCGTCCTTCACGCGGCCCTGGCGCACCAGAAAGCCGATGGACTCCGGCAGGTAGTAGAGGATCACCGGCAACAGCAGCAGCGGCAGCGCTGCGGCAAAGAACATCGACTCCCAGCCAAAGCGCGGCAGCAAGTAGATGCCGACGCCTGCCGAGAGCATGCCGCCCAGGGAGTACCCGCTGAACATGACCGCCACCAGGGTGCTGCGCAGGCGCTTGGGCGCGTATTCGTTCATTAGCGCCACGGCGTTGGGCATCAGCCCGCCGCAGCCGAGCCCGGCGATAAAGCGGTAGATACCGAATTCGCCAGGGCTGCTGGCAAAGCCATTGAGGATGGTCGCCCCGGAAAACAGCGCAAAGCACAGGGCAATGCCTTTCTTGCGGCCGATGCGGTCGGCCAGGCTGCCGAACGCCAGGGCGCCGAACATCATGCCGAACAGCGCATAGCTGCCCAGGGCACCGGCCTGCAACGGGGTCAGGCCCCACTCTTTCATGATGACCGGCAGGACCACGCCGTAAATGAACAGGTCATAGCCGTCGAAGATCAGCAGCAGGCCGCACCAGGCCATGACCATCCAGTGAAAGGGCGTGAAGCGTGCGTTGTCGATGATCGCTTGGACGTCGAGGGTTCGCATGGCATCTATCTCTGTTGTTTTTGTTGTGTGAAGAAAACCTTGCCGCAGGCAATCTCAGCCGAGATCGCCACCACCGACCGGCAACGTGACGCCGGTGATGTAGGAGGCCTCGTCGGAGGCCAGGAACAGGATCGCGCCGACCTGCTCGTCGATGGTTCCGTAGCGCTTCATCAGGCTGCTGGCGACGGTCTGGTCGACGATCTGCTGGTACCAGGCCTTTTCCTGCTCGCTCTGCTCGGTGCTGTTACGCGGGATGCGCCGCGGTGGCGCCTCGGTGCCGCCCGGAGCGGTGGCATTGACGCGCACCCCACGGCCGGCGGTTTCGAACGCCAGGCAGGCGGTCAGCGCGTTGACGCCGCCTTTGGCTGCGCCATAGGGCACGCGGTTGACGCCACGGGTGGCAATGGAGGAAACGTTGACGATGGCGCCGCTGCCGCGCTCGAGCATGTACGGCAGCGCCGCATGACAGCACCACAGGGTCGGGAACAGCGAGCGCCGCACCTCGGCCTCGATCTGCTCGACCGCGTAGTGCTCGAACGGCTTGGCCCAGATGGTCCCGCCGACGTTGTTGATCAGGATGTCGAGACGGCCGAAGGTCGCCACGGCCTCAGCCATCACCTGGGCGCAGTCAGTGTGCTGCTCCAGATCGGCGATGAGGGTCAGCACGCCTTCCCCGGCCAGCTCGTGGACCAGCTCGGAGCGGTCCACCGCAACCACTTGGGCGCCCTCGGCCTTGAGCCGCCAGCACACGCCACGGCCGATGCCTTGGGCGGCGCCGGTGACCAGGGCGACCTTGCCTTGGAATCTGTTGTTCATCTGCACTTCTCCGATGCGCCGCTGCCACAGCGTTCGCGGACGAAATAAAAAGGGGGCCGCCCTCACCCGCACGATGCGGGCAGCCCCGTGAAACCTCAGGCCGCCGCCGCGAACTTCTCGTAGTAGAAGTTCGCCGGCGTGATGCCTTGCTCGCGGATGTACTGGCTGACCGCCTCGACCATCGGTGGCGGCCCGCACAGGTACACGTCCACGTCGCCGTCATTGAGGTGGCGTGGGTCGATGTGCTGGGTCACGTAACCCTTTTGTGGGTACTGGCTGTCGGGGTTGGCCACGCAGGCGCTGAAGGTGAAGTTGGGAATCTGCGCGGCGAAGGCCTGCAGGCGGTCCAGCTCGACCAGGTCGAAGTCGTTGGTGACCCCGTAGATCAGATGCAGCGGGTGCTCGCTGCCCTGCTCGGCGATCTTCTCCAGCATCGCCGTGAACGGTGCCAGGCCGGTGCCACCGGCCAGCAGCAACAGAGGCCGCTGGATCGGGCGCAGGTAGAAGCTGCCCAGAGGGCCGGCCAGGGTCATCTGGTCGCCCGCCTTGGCTAGGCTCGTGAGGAAACTGCTCATCAGGCCACCCGGCACATTGCGGATCAGGAAACTGACCTCGCCGTCCTTTTGCAGCGAACTGAACGAGTAGGCGCGGGTCTGTTCGCTGCCCGGCACCTTGAGGTTGACGTACTGCCCCGGCAGGAACGCCAGACGGTTCAACGCCTCGCCCTTGATCGACAAGGCAATGGTGCTTTCGGACAACTGCCGCACATCGGCGATGGTGGCCTCGAAGCTGGCCTGCTCGGTCTTGCACAGCTGCGAGGACGCCGGAACGCGGATCACGCATTCGCTCAACGCACGCATCTGACAGGTCAGGACATAACCCTGGGCGATCTCGTCCTCGTTCAGGGCGTCTTCGATGAAGTTGTCGCCCAAGTCGTAGCGCCCGGCCTCGGCCTGGCACTTGCAGGTGCCACAGGCACCGTCGCGGCAGTCCAGCGGGATGTTGATGCCTTGGCGGTAGGCGGCATCGGCGACGGTTTCGTGGCCGTCGGCCTGGATGAAACGGGTGACCCCGTCTTCGAAATTCAGTGCGATCTGGAAGCTCATGGCGTACCTCCGGGGCGAGCCTGGCCGCGGCGCGCCTTGCGGCACCCCGAACG
Source organism: Pseudomonas sp. HTZ2 (assembly GCF_033173945.1). NCBI lineage: Bacteria > Pseudomonadati > Pseudomonadota > Gammaproteobacteria > Pseudomonadales > Pseudomonadaceae > Pseudomonas > Pseudomonas sp. HTZ2. Next base: position 1,416,624 of record NZ_CP137332.1, read on the forward strand.
GCCCTCGCCGTGACCTGGAATCAGATGTGGTAGATGTCGATGACCTGACGGACGTAGTCGTTCTTCAGGACCACCTTCTTGGCCAGGATCAGCGGCTGCTCGCCGCGCAGATCGAGGGTGTAGAAGCTGGTGCCGAAATAGCTGTCGGTGGTCTTGTAGCGAAAGCTCAAGGTGTGCCAGTTGAAGCGCACCTGGCATTGGCCATCGCCCTGCTCGACGATCTCGATGTTGCTGATGTTGTGCGAGGTGCGGGTGTCGGGCACCGTGGCGCTGGAGCGCTCGGTCTTGATGCGGAACACCCGGTCCTCAAGACCGCCACGGTTGCCGTACCAGATTAGCGAGATTTCACTCTGCGGGTCTTCGGTGAGCGTGTCGTCATCGTCCCAGGAAGGCATCCAGAAAGTCGCATCGGCGGCGTACAGCTCCAGCCATTGGTCCCACTGGGCATCGTCCAGGTAGCGCGCTTCGCGGTAGAGAAAGTCGCGCACGGTCTCGTAAATGCTCATTGCACGGCCTCCACGGGGATCAATCGCTGTTCCTGCTCCAATGCCTTGAGCATGGTGTCCTGCCAATACTTGTGCTGCAGCACGAACAGGCCTTCATCCTCGGTGCGCACGCCCGAGAGCAACGGCTTGAGTTCGATTTCTTTGGCCGCCTCGTCGGCGCCCTCCACCCAATGAGTCGCGCCCCGGGACATGTCGTTCCAGCCGGTGCCCGCGCCGTAGCCGGTCTGGCAGGAGCGGAACTCTTCCAGATCGTCCGGGGTGGCCATGCCACTGACGTTGAAGAAGTCCTCGTACTGGCGGATGCGCTTGGCCCGCGCCTCGGCGCTTTCGCCCTTGGGCGCAATGCAGTAGATGGTGATCTCGGTCTTGTTCACCGAAATCGGCCGGGCGACACGAATCTGCGAGCTGAACTGATCCATCAGGTAAACGTTGGGGTACAGGCACAGGTTGCGCGAGTTCTCGATCATCCAGTCGGCGCGGGCCTGGCCGAAATCGGCGGCCAGCTGCTCGCGGCGCTCGTAGGCCGGACGGTCCTCAGGGTTGGCCCAGCGGGTCCACAGCAGCAGGTGGCCATGGTCGAAGGAGTAGAACCCCCCACCCTGCTTGGCCCAGGCGCCGGCGCTCATGGTCTTGATCTCTTCCCCGGCCTCGCGCTGCTTGCGCTGGTTCTGGGTGGCGGCGTAGTTCCAGTGCACGGAGCTGACGTGGTAGCCGTCGGCACCGTTTTCGGCGGTGAGCTTCCAGTTGCCTTCATAGATGTAGGAGCTCGAGCCGCGCAGCACTTCCAGGCCTTCGGGGGACTGGTCGACGATCATGTCGATGATCTTGGCCGACTCACCCAGGTGCTCACTCAACGGTTTGACGTCCGCGTTGAGGCTGCCGAACAGGAAGCCACGGTAGGACTCGAAACGGGCGACCTTGGTCAGGTCGTGGGAGCCGTCGCAGTTGAAACTGTCGGGATAGCCGGCGTTGGCCGGATCCTTGACCTTGAGCAGCTTGCCGCTGTTGTTGAAGGTCCAGCCGTGGAACGGGCAAGTGTAGCTTGAGCGGTTGCCGCGCTTGTGACGGCAGAGCATGGCGCCGCGGTGGCTGCAGGCATTGAGGAAGGCATTGAGCTCACCGTCCTTGTTGCGCGCGATGAAGATCGGCTGGCGCCCCATGGTCAGGGTGAGGAAGTCGTTCTTCTCGGGAATCTGGCTTTCGTGAGCCAGGTAGATCCAGTTGCCCTCGAAGATGTGTTTCATCTCCAGGTCGAACAGGCGCGGGTCGGTGAACATCTCCCGCTTGCAGCGGTAGACACCTTTTTCCCGATCGTCCTCGAGCATGGCATTGACGTAGTCGAATCCCAGGGACATGGCCAGGGTCTCCATTGTTATTGTTCAGGCCAGGTCAGGTTAGGGATTGGGCGGCGGGGGCAATATCCGGATCGTGCAGAGTGCTATCCAGTTTGTGCAGGCAGATCGGTGCGGAGGGTGCAGGGCTTGCGCAATCGCGGGCAAGCCCGCGAGCACAGGTCAGTTGCGGCGCTTGAGAGTCTCCGATGGCAGCTCGCCAAAGCGCTGCCGGTAGTGCTCGGAGAACCGACCGAGGTGCAGGAAGCCATAGTCCATCGCCAGTTCGGTGACATTGCGGACCGAACAGCTGGCGTCGCGCAGGCAGGCATGCACCTGCTCGAGCTTGCGCTGGCGGATGTACTGCTTGGGCGTGGTGCCCAGGTGCCGGTCGAACAACGCATACAACGAGCGCAGGCTCATGCAGGCCTGCTCGGCCAGGCCTTCGGCGGTGAGTTCGTGCTTGAGGTTGCGGTCGATGTGCTCGAGGATGCGCTCCAGGCTCGCACCCGCCGCGCCCAAGGGTTCGCGCTGGACATTGGTGCTCATCAGCGTCAGCAGCTTGCTGGCGACGATCTGGCTGTAATGGCCCTGTACCCTGGGCAGCGAATCGCTCACCTCGGCTTCATGGCACACCATCGACAGCAGGTTGACGAAGCCGTCGAGTTCTTCCAGCCGGTAGTGGTTGCGCAAGAAACGCACCCCGCCGCTGGGCCGCTGCCAGCGTTGCTCCTCGCAGATCGAATCGAGCAGATGGGTGGGCACCTTGAGGATGAACTTCTCGCAGTCCTCCGAGTAGGTCAGGTCCACCGGTTCGTCCGGGTTGATCAGCAGCAGTTCGCCCGGCACCAGGTAATGCTCGCGCTGGTGCCCTCGCCACAGGCAATTGCCGTTGAGCAGGATCTGCAGGTGATAAATGGTCTCCAGCGCCGGCGATGTGACCCTGACGCTGCCGCCGTAGCTGATGCGGCACAGGTCGAGCTCGGCCATCTTGCGGTGGCTGAGGCTCGATTGGGGATGGGTGGTGCGGGACAGGCCGATGCAGTGCTGGCCCACGTGCCGGTTGACGTAGTCGGACACGACATAAGGATCGGCGCGATGAAACACGCTGCTGCGCTCGCTCAACAGGCGGCTTTCCATAGGCAAGGCACTCGGCTTCGTTATTGTTCTGGTCGCCGCGTCCTACGGGCACTGGGGCCAGTGGTTGCGGTCATTCACGGTCAGTCTATCGAGCCGGTGGAGGGAACATGGAGGCAGGCGACCACCGGCGTGGTGCTCGCCACACACTAAGCAAAAAGCGGGACCTTGGGCAATGCGACTTAAGCAAACGACGTGCGGATAGCGAACGTCCCGCAAGCGAGACGTGTTCGTTTATCGCACAGCGCTACGCGGGTAAACCCGCCCCCGGAAGGTTGCCAGACCTTCTCGACTTCAGAGGCCGGCTACTGCACCGGCAGGAAGTTCAGCAACAGCAAGCTTTGCGCATAGTTCAGACCGATCCGCCGGTAGCGTTCGTCAAGCATCTGGGCCAACAGGTCCAACCGCGCGACGATCTTGCCGAACTCCACGGCAAAGCTCAGGTTGCTGCCCTCTTCGGAGATTTCATTGGAAAACAGCAACAATACGCCATTGGCGTCCTGGCGCTGGCTCAGCATCCAGGTGGCCTTCTCGATGTTGCGGGCGGCGTTGTTGACGAACAGCGGGTCGATGGTGTCGGTCATGTAGAACTCGGTGCGCCCGCCATGAGCGGTGATCAGCATGCTGCCGATGGCATAGATGAAGGCGCCGACCCGGTCGCCGCGAAATTCCGGGCTCAAGGCGTAGCTCAAGGCCGCCAGGTCGCGCCGATTGCCAAGCTGTGCCAAGGGTTGGCGCTGCTCGATGGCCAGGCGGATCTGGCGCTCGGCGGTAGCGGCGTCGAGGTAGCCCGATTGCTTCCACTGGTTGGGATTGCGCTGGTAGAGCTTGTTCATCAGCAAGTACAGGCTCTGCAGGTTGTCACGCATGGCAATCGTCGCCATGCGGTCGACACTGGTCTGGAACAGCTCGCTGGGCTTGCCGTCACCGAGCTGGGTGAGGACATCGCGCCCCTGCTCCTGGGTGCAGGCGCACAGGGCCGTCAGGGCGCCAGCCAGGAGCAGGCGGGATAAAAGTCTGGGCAGTGAAACAACCATCGGCACCGGGGTCTGGGATCAACGGCTGGGTCGGGCATCGGCTCAGCCTGGCCATCGATAGAGCGTGCAAATGGAGAAAAGTGCGGCGGGTAAGCGAAACGCTTGTAGTGCTGGGACGCTTCACAGGCCAAACAGCAGACTCAAAGACAGCGCTGCGCCGCGGCAGCACCTGTCTTGTGTTGCTTGCTATGGCCTGTTCGCGGGTAATCCCGCTCTACAGGGACTGCCGCGTTGTTGAAAGCGCCGCAGCACCCCGTGGAGGGTTCACCCGCGAAGCGATCACATGGCGTGACGCAGCATCTCGATAACCTGGGCATGCAACGCCGGATCGCCACAAGCCACCACGCAACCGCCATCCTGCGCCGAGGTGCCGTCCCAGGCAGTGATCACACCGCCTGCGCCCTCGATGATCGGCATCAGCGCCTGCACGTCATACGGCTGCAGGCTGGCTTCGACGATGACGTCGACATAGCCCGACGCCAGCATGCAGTAGGCGTAGCAGTCACCGCCATAACGCATCAGCCGCGCCTTGCCGGCAACCGCCTCGAAGGCCGCCTTGCGCGCGGGCGTGTCGAACATGTCCGGAGTGGTACACATCAAGGTCGCCGATGCCAGGTCGACGCAAGCGCGGGTCTTGAGCGGCGTGCCGCTGCGCCAGGCGCCCTCCGGGGTGCCGACGAAGCGCTCGCCGGTGAACGGCTGGTTCATCACCCCGACCACCGGACGTTCGCCGTCGTTCAGGGCGATCAGCGTGCCCCACAGCGGCAGGCCGGTGATGAATGCGCGAGTGCCGTCGATCGGGTCGAGCACCCAGGTCAATGGGCTGCTGCCCTTGGCCACACCTTGCTCTTCACCGAGGATGCCATGGGCCGGATAACGCGCCTGGATCAGCTCACGCATGGCCTCTTCGGCGGCCTTGTCGGCCACGGTGACCGGGTCGTACAGGCGTCCGCCTTTGTCCTCGACGTCCAGGCTTGCACGGAAATACGGCTTTATCGCCGCAGCGGCGGCATCGGCCAACTGCTCGGCGAAGGCGCGGAATTCGCCAATCTGTTCAACGCTCAGGGACATGGATCGGACCTCGATGTAGGAGAAAAGGCTCGCATCATACCCCAGTCGCCGGGCACCGGAGGCATCGACACAAGGCCTACCAGCCACCAAGGTCTAGACTGAGAAAGGAACTTGGGCGCCGCTTGGCGCGTAAACCGGCACGGGCGGTTTGGGGGCCGCCACACGTGGAGGTATGAGATGAGCCAGTTCAAGCGATTGTTCGTGATGCTCGGCCCGCAGATGCGCCACACACCCGCCCTACAGAGGGCCGCGGCGCTGGCCGAATCCAGCGGCGCACTGCTGGATATCAACGTGTTCGTTGACGATGTTGATACCTTTGGCTTGATGAGCGATACCCGCGAGCGTGAGCGGCTGCTCGAGCACAACCGCCAGTGGCTGGCCGACGAAGTCGAACAGCTGCGCAACGCCGGGCTGGATGTGTCCACCGAGCTGCTGCTGACTCGCGACCCGCTGGGCAGTGTGTTGGAACAAGTGGAGCGCCTGGGATGCGATCTTTTGATCAAGGACGTTCAGCACGAACCGGTGCTCAAGCGCCTGCTGGTGACGCCGTTGGACTGGCAACTGCTCAAGGACAGCCCTGTCGCCGTGCACCTGGTCAGCGACATCCGTCTGCCCCTGCCCCGGCAGATCGCCGCCGCGGTCGATCTGAACTGCCATGGCGCAGGCGAGCATCTGGATGAACAGGTCATCCGCTGCGCCCATGCCCTGGCCCTGCAGTGCAACGCCGAACTGCACCTGCTGCATGTGTGCGACGCGGCCAAGACCCACATCGCCGACTTCGGCGCCGGCACGGTGACCATGCCAGGCTTTGACGGTAGCGTGCGCACGGCCCAACGCGCCGCTTTCAACCGTCTGGGCGATCACCACCAGATCGATCTTGAGCGTCGACACTTTCTGGAGGGGCCGGCCACGCGCGCGATTGCCCAGTTCGTCAGCCATAGCCGAATCGACGTGATCGTCATGGGCAGCCATCGTCACGATGCGATGCAGACCTTCCTCGGCGGCACCACCGCCCATGTGGTGGAGCATCCGTTGTGCAATGTGCTGGCGATCAAGGCGGTGCGCTGACATGCAGAGACGTCGCAGGCGTGCAGAAGCCGTTGTCTCGCGAGCCTGCGCTGGCCAATTCGCGGGTAAACCCACCCCCACAGGATTGGCGGTGATCCCTGCAGGAGCGGGTTTACCCGCGAACACCGGCGCAGCCGGTGCCAGGCAAAGCCTAGCGCTCCGACAGCCGCACTCTCACTCAACGGGTATCAGAAGCCCTTGCTGTAGTACAGCGAGTAGGACTCGATGCCGTCGTTCGGCTGCTTGAGACCGGCGTTGGAATAGTGCATTGCGCGTACACCGATCTTCTGTTCGGCCGGCAACTTCAGGCCAAAGCCGATGCGGTCTTCGAAGTTGACCGAAGAGCCCAGGCGCTGATCGCCCACATCGGTCTTGGAAAATGCCGCAAGACCTATACCGGCTTCGATGAAGGGGGTGTAGGTAAAGCCGCTGAACTCATAGACGAACACCGGGCTGAACGACAGCGAGTGTGCGCCGCTGGCCTCGCCGCCTTCCCAATAGGTGTAGGCCGCATCCCAGTAACCGGTCAGGTGGCCAGTGTTGCTTTCGAACCACTTCTTGTCCCAGTCGAAGGAAAGGCCGATACGGTAGGTCATATCGCCTTGGCCGGTGGCGCCAACGGCACCAGACACTTGTGCGGCCTGGGCCATGTTGGCGCCGGCGAAAGCCAGGACGGCGGCAGCCAGCGAAGCGGCGAGACGGGTTTTCATCTATGAATCTCCTGATGGTCTTCACGGACAAGCCAGCGCAATGCCTGCCAGCTTGATTCCAGATTGGGGGCTTATGCCCCTCCTTCTTAGTGCCCTGAACCGGGTGCATCCAACCAAGTTACAAGACGCAATACTTTTTGGATTATCGGCCAACCCAACAAAAAGTTGAAAGGCTATTTACCGCTTGTTGATAAAACACTCTGTTGCATATTTGTAAACAATTGAGCATGCCGCACGGAATCTAATATCCCAGCGTCTGAAGATCGCTCAGAAATACTTTAAACATGCTGACGATTTTCCCTCTCGCTAATGCTGTCGCCCCCCGCTCAGTCATACACCGACTCCTCGTGTTCCCCCAATAAGCGCCGCTGCCTGGGCGTCGCTTCTTCCAGCACTTCAGGGTTGAAGTGCCAGGCCAAGTAGGGAGAGAACTTCTGCGCAACCATGCGCCGGCCGTAGTGCACTTGCAGCATGTCGCGCATTGCGGCGCTATGGTTGGCACCCCCGCCATGCCACAGGTCACTGCGAAACACCAACGCGTCGCCGGCGTGACACAGTACATCCCTGGCACCTTGCCCCTGCCAGCTGTCCTCGCCCTCCTGGGGCGAGCGACCGGCGAAATGGCTGCCCGGTACGACCCGGGTCGGGCCAACGGACTCATCGATATCGCACAAGTACAACTGGGCGGTGAGAATCTGGACTGGCTGGCTGTAGTCCCTCCGAGCGCGGATCCAGTCCGGCAACTCGATGGGCAGGTAATCCAGGTGCAGCTCCATGCCGGGGTAACCGGGATGACTGCGCCAGGCGGTCTGGCCAATCACATGACAATCCTGTCCCAGGACGGCCTCGGCCAGATCGATCAAGGGCGGAAGATCCAGAAACGACAACCACAGCGGATTGCGGTTGAACACACATTTGTAGTGTTCCAACAGGCCTTGGTAGTCCCAGTGAAGTGGCTGCAGGTCGTCGATGGCACAGCGCAGCAAGGCAATGCGCAATGGCTCCAGGACGCCCGGAATCAGCACGTAGCCGTATTCATCCAGCGATTTCAACTGAGTTTCCAGGTTCATGGCCATGCTCCGGCAGGCGCTCTGCTGAAATATCAGAAGGACGCGGAATCAAGATCGTTCAAAAAAATATAGGCCCGATCGGTACCTCCTGCAGGAAGCCACGATCAGGCCTGTGGTCTGGATCCGACAGGAGTACAGATGTACTCCTTGATATTCAGGGACGTTTTACCGCCAGTGCAAACTCACATTGGCGGGGGATTTGCCGCTCACGCTCACCTGCTGCTGCACGGTTTGGCCGTCGGCATTGCCGGTGACCCGGTATTGCCCTGGCGGCAGTTGCACGAACAACAGCGGGCCGACGTCCTGCAACGCCAGGACCTGCTGGCCTTGGGCGTTCTGTATATCCACCGTTGCGCCGCTCTGGAACTTGCCCTCCGGGCCCACAGACAAGGTGACATGCAGGTCATAGCCAGGGGTGCGACGCAAGGCATTGGCTTCATCCTGGCCGATCCCGCCTTGCAGGTAGCGCACGCCGTTTTGCTCTTGCGGTTGCAGTTGCACCGCTTGCGGATCGATTGGCGCATTCAGGTCGGCAGCGGCCGCAAGGGTCCAAGGCAAGGCCATGGCCACCAGCAAGGCGGCGCATAGCCCGTAATGATGTTTGCGCATGGTGCATTCCTCCCTGCGAGGGATGGTCTACACAATGTTCGACGCCATAGGGCCAGGGGTGTTCGAGCAGAGGACAGCCGTCGGTCAGGCCGCGCGCCGCTCCTCCAGCAGCTTGACGAACATGCTCAGGCTGCGCGAGACCGTTCCTCGGCGCCACACCAGCCAAGTCTTGAGGTAGCGAAAATCCTCGGACAACGGCCAGACGCTCACCGTGCTGCATCCCGGCATGCTGTCGAGCATGCTGCGCGGCATCAGGGCCAGGCCGGCCCCGGCGCTGACGCAGGCCAGCATGCCATGGTAGGACTCCATCTCATGGATCTTGCCCGGCACCGCCTGGTCCTGGACGAACCAGTTCTCGAAGTGATGCCGATAGGAGCAGTTGGCCCGGAAGGCATAGATGCTCTCGCCGTTCACATCCCGGGCCCGGCCCACCGGGGCATGGTTGAGCGGCGCGATGATGACCATTTCCTCCTCGAACACCGGCATGCCTTCCAAGGTCGGGTGCAGCACCGGGCCGTCGACGAACGCCGCCACCAGGCGCCCGGACAGCACACCTTCGAGCATGGTGCCCGACGGCCCGGTGGACAGGTCCAGGTCGACCTTGGGAAAGCGTTGGTTATAGGCCGCCAGCAGCCCTGGAATGCGCACCGCCGCGGTGCTCTCCAGCGACCCGAGGGCAAAAGTGCCCTGGGGGTCCTCGCCAGCTACGGTCAGGCGCGCCTCATGTACCAGGTCGAGGATGCGCCGCGTGTATTCGAGAAAGTTCCAGCCCGCCGGCGACAGCCGCAACCGGCTTTTCTCACGGATGAACAGCTCCACGCCCAGGTCCTCCTCCAGCTGCTTGATGCGCGTGGTCAGGTTCGAGGGGACGCGATGGATCTGCTGCGCCGCAGCGCTGATGCTGCCGTGCTCGGCCACGGCCTTGAAGATTTCCAGTTGCACCAGGTCCACGGTCTTTCTCCATTCGTGAATGTTTCGCTCATTATTATTCAGTTTTCATTAAAACCACACACCACTAGTCTGGGCGCCAGTCGGATACAACAACGAGGAGCCCGCCATGAGCGAGATCAGCAGCCTGACCCATGCCATTTCCGTCGACCCGCACAGCGGTGAACGGATCGGCCATTACCCCTTCGACACCGACGCCGCACTGGAAGCGGCGCTGCAACGCGCCAAGAAAGGCTTTGGCCAGTGGCGCCAGGTGTCGCTGGGTCAGCGCAGCGAGTACCTGCTCGCCTTGGCAGATGCCCTGCAAGCCAATCATGAAGCCTTCGCTCACATGATCACCCGCGAGATCGGTAAGCCGATCACCCAAGCCCGCGGCGAAGTCACCAAGTGCATCGGCCTGTGCCAGTGGTACGCTGAACACGGTCCGGCCATGCTCGCGCCAGAACCCACCCAGATCGAAAAAGCCCGCATCGAATACCGTCCGATGGGCCCGATTCTGGCGGTGATGCCGTGGAACTTCCCGATCTGGCAGGTCCTGCGCGGCGCGGTGCCTGCGTTGCTGGCCGGCAATACCTATGTCCTCAAGCACGCGCCGAACGTGATGGGCAGTGCCTACCTGCTGCTCGACGCCTTCAAGCAGGCCGGGCTACCCGAGGGCGTGTTCGAAGTGGTCAACGTGACCCCAGAAGGCGTCACCCGAGCCATCAATGACCCGCGCATCGCCGCCGTCACCCTCACCGGCAGCGTACGTGCCGGTATGGCCATCGGTGCCCAGGCAGGTGCGGCGCTGAAAAAATGCGTGCTGGAACTGGGCGGATCGGACCCGTTCATCGTCCTGGCCGACGCCGACCTGGATGCGGCGGTCAAGGCGGCCGTGATCGGCCGTTACCAGAACACAGGGCAGGTCTGCGCTGCCGCCAAGCGTATGATCGTCGAACAAGGCGTCGTCGAGGCATTCACCCGCAAGTTCGTCGAGGCCACCCGGCAGCTGAAGATCGGCAACCCACAGGACGACGACACCTACATCGGCCCCATGGCCCGCTTCGACTTGCGCGACGAACTCGACGGCCAAGTCCAGGCGACCCTGGCCGAAGGCGCCACTTTGCTGCTCGGCGGCAACAAGATCGTAGGCGTGGGCAACTACTATGCACCCACTGTGTTCGGCGACGTTACCCCCGAGATGACCGCCTTCAAGCAGGAGCTGTTCGGCCCTGTCGCGGCGATCATCACCGCCAAGGATGCCGAGCATGCGGTAGAACTGGCCAACGACAGCGAGTTCGGCCTGGCCTCGACCATCTACACCGCCGACCTCGCCTTGGCCGAGCGCATGACGGCCGCCCTGGACACCGGCGGCGTGTTCATCAACGGCTACTGCGCCTCCGACCCCCGTGTAGCCTTTGGCGGTGTGAAGAAGAGCGGTTTCGGCCGCGAACTGTCGCACTTCGGCGTGCGCGAGTTCTGCAACGTGCAGACGGTGTGGCTGGATCGCAACTGATCCTCTGCCGTTCCCTTGGGTTGCGCCGGTTCAGCCCCGGCGCAACCAGTCGATGAAGCGGGCGAACAGCTCCGATTGGGAGTTGATCTCGAGTTTGAGGTAAAGGTTCTTGCGGTGCATGCGGACCGTTTCCGGCGAGATGCCCAACTCGATGGCCGTGGATTTCACCGAGTGCCCACGCAGGATCATGTGCGCCACCTCGCGCTCCCGGTCGGTGAGAACCTGGCAGCCAAAGCTGTCGAACGCTGCCTGCAAACCGCCCGGCTCGGCGGCATGCGGGGCTTCCAGCAGATGCGCGCGGGCATAGCGCCCCAGCAGCTCACGCACCATCGGCTCCACCGCCCGCAGCACGTCCAGCTGCGCATCGCTCAGGCGTGTGCCGCTGCAGCCTTGGAACAGGCTCAGCGAGACTTTGCGGTCCTCGGCGATATCGGCGATGAAGTAACTGTCTTCGCTGCAGCCGGTACCTAGGTAGTAGGCCTTGTAGTAGTCGCTGTCGAAGAAGTTGTCCGGCGCGATGTCTTCCAGGTGATAGAAGCCTTCAGCCAGCCCATTCTCCACCGCCAGGCAGAACGGGTCGAGCAGGTAGCCTGCGGCAAAATAGCGATTGAGCACCGCATCGCGATGGCATTCGGGAATACCCTGCTGGTACAGCAACCGCGGCGCCCGCCCCCGGCATTCCAGACTGATCATCATCGACTCCACGCAAACCAGTTGGCCGATGGCGGCGGCCAGGTGGGCCAGGGCATCGGGCGTGTCGCTGTGGGCGAAAGCGTGCTGCAAGGCTGCATGCCACTGCTGCAGGGCGCCGAAGGTCAGGGTGATGGGCGTGTCGGGGGTAGGCTGGGTCATGCCCGGCAGTCTAGCCTGCCGGACATGCTCGCGCACAGCCTGTCTCAGGTGGGTCATTGGCCGTGATACAGCCCTTCGCTGCGCAGCTCCTGGGCGGTGTCGAGTATGCATTGGCGCAGGATCTCGACGATCTCGTCGACCTGGGCATGGGTGATCACCAGCGGTGGCGACATCACGTTCAGGTGCATGATCGGCCGCACCAGCAGCCCCTTGGCCTGGGCTTTGCGGTGGATGCGCTCGCCGATGTTCACCGCGTCGTCGAACAGCGCCTTGCTGGCTTTGTCGGCCACGAACTCGACACAGGCCATCAGTTTCAGGCAGCGTACATCCCCCACCAACGGCAGGTCGCGCAGGCTAGCCAAGCGCTGCTCCAGGTAGCCACCCACGTCATTGACGTGGTCCAGCAGACGCTCGCGCTCGATGATCTCGATGTTCTTCAACGCTGCGGTACAGCACACCGGGTGGCCGCTGTAGGTGAAGCCGTGGGTGAAGCAGCGGCCTTTGCCTGGCTCGGCGATCACCTGCCAGATCCGCTCGGAGAAGATGCATGCCCCCAGCGGCAGGTAGGCCGAGGTCAGGCCCTTGGCGGTGGTGATGATGTCCGGTTGCACGCCGAACAGCTCCTCGCTGGCGAAGAAGGTGCCCAGGCGCCCGAAGGAGGTCACCACTTCGTCGGCGACGAACAGGATGTCGTAGGTCTGGCACAGTTGCCACATGCGCAGGAAGTAGCCTTCGGGCGGGATGATCACCCCGCCTGAGCCCATGATCGGCTCGGCGAAAAAGGCCGCGACGTTGTCCGGGCCCAGCGAGAGGATCTTGTCCTCGAACTCGGCCACCAGGAAGTCGAGAAACTCGGCCTGGTCCATGTCATCCGGGGCGCGGTAAGGGTTGGGGTTGGAGACATGGTGAATCAGCGGGTGTGCGTAATCGAACTCTGGCACCCGGTCGGCGGCCTTGTTGCCGATCGACATGGTCAGGGTGGTGGAGCCGTGGTAGGCGTTGTAGCGGGCGATGATGTGCTTCTTGTTCGGCTTGCCACGGCAGTTCTGGTAGTACTGGATCAGCCGGTAGGCGGTGTCCACCGCGGTCGAGCCGCCGGTGGTGAGAAACACATGGTTCAGGTCGCCGGGCGCCAGCTGGGCAAGCTTCTGGCTCAGCGCGATGGCCACATCGTTGGCCATGTCGGAGAACGGGTTGGAATAGGCCAGCTTGCGCACCTGGTCGGCGATGGCCAGGGCCATTTCCTCACGGCCCAGGCCGATGTTGGTGCACCACATGCCGCCCACGGCATCGAGGAAGCGGTTGCCCTCGGTGTCGCGGATATAGGCGCCCTCCCCGGCCACGATGTTCAACGCGCCTTGCTCACGGTGCTCGTCGAACATGTGATAGCCGTGCATGTAGTGGGCCTTGTCGGCCTCAACCAATGCGTCCTGGGCAGGTCTCGAAGCGAATGCTTTGCTGGGCATGGCCATAGGGCAGCTCCTTGGCAGAATACGAAGAAAAAGAACTCAGTAGCCGGTCTTGACCGTGCTCCACACCCGGGTGATGGCCCGCATGTCCCGAGGAGCTTGGGTCTTCTGGGCAAACAGCCGGCCACGGGTGGCGTCGTCGGGGTAGATGGCCGGGTTGTCGCGGATGTCCGCCTGCACCAAGGCCGTGGCGGCGCCATTGCTGTTGGCGTAGTGAATGTAATTGGTCACCTTGGCCATGGTCTGCGGCTGCAGCAGGAACTCGATGAAACGGTGCGCATTGGCCACGTGGGGCGCGTCCTTGGGCAGGTAGAGGTTGTCGAACCAGATCAGCGAGCCTTCCTTGGGAATGAAGAAATCCAAGGTGATGTTCTTTTTCGCCTCTTCGGCACGGGCCTGAGCGGTGGCGTAATCACCGGACCAGGTCAGGGCCATGCAGACATCCCCGTTGGGCAAACTGGTGAGGTAGTTCACCGAATCGAACTTCTTGATGTAGGGGCGGATGCCCATCAGCAGCTTCTCGGCGGCCTTCAGGTCAGCGGGTGCGGCGCTGTGCGGGTCCTTGCCCAGGTATTGCAGGGCCAGCGGTATGACTTCGCTGGGCGCGTCCATCAAGGTGACACCGCAATCGGCGAAGCGCGAGACGATCTTGGGATCGAACAGCATGGCCAGCGAGCCGATCGGCGCGTCGGGCATGCGTGCCTTGATCTTCTCGACGTTATAGGTCACCCCGGAGCTGCCCCAGGTGTAAGGCGCCGAGTACTTCAAGCCTGGGTCGTAGCCTTGCAGCTCATCGACCACCTTGGCGTCGAGGTTGTGCCAACTGGGCAATTGACGCTTGTCCAGAGGCTGGAACACCCCCGCCTGGATCAAGGGCGGCACCAGGGAGGCATTGAGCATGACCAGATCGTAGCCAGAGCGGCCGGTGAGCAACTTGGTCTGCACGGTCTCATAGCCATCGAAAGTGTCGTAGATCACTTTGATGCCTGTGGCCTTCTCGAAATCGGCCAGGGTGGTTTCGCCGATATAGTCGGTCCAGTTGTACAACCGCAGCGTCTTGCTGGTGTCCTCTTGCGCCGCTTGCGTGGCGGTAGCGGCGCACGTCAGCAACAGACTGCCAATCACCTTAAGTGCCTTGCCCATAGCAACTCCATCGTGTGACTGCTCGGGATGAGCCGGTGGACCTACTATCGGGACAATCGGCGAAGGGGAACATACCCCGAATGTGTGGGTCACCTGGATTCTGGGGGCGCTGCGCGGCCCATCGCAGGCGTGGCACCGGTATTTTCATTCCCACCGCGAGTCGCGTAGAGTTTTTCCAAGCGACCAAGGGCTGCATCACTCATGGACAAATACACGCCGCGCCAGTGGCTCCCCCACGAAAAGCCCAGCCTGCCAGGTTCACCCTCCACCCCCCTGCACGCACCCGGCAAACGCCTGGCCTATGGCGCGGTCGGTCTTTTGGTGGCGATCACCGGTGGCCTGGGCAATGCCCTGGTCACGGCCAATCTGTCCTTCCTACAAGGTGCCCTGGGCGCGACCAGCGCCGAGATGGCCTGGCTGCCCGCCGCGTTCGTGATGACCAACGTCTCGATGAACCTGCTGCTGGTGAAGTTTCGTCAGCAGTTCGGCCTGCGTGCCTTCACCGAAGTGTTCCTGGTGCTCTACGCCCTGGTCACCTTCGCCCATTTGTTCGTCAACGACCTGAACTCGGCGATCGCGGTGCGCGCCGCCCATGGCATGGTCGGTGCGGCCCTGAGCTCGTTGGGTCTTTACTACATGATCCAGGCCTTCCCCGCCCAATGGCGACTCAAGGCCATGGTGTTGGGCCTTGGCGCCTCGCAACTGGCGGTGCCCCTGGCCCGGGTGTTTTCCGAAGACCTGTTGCAAATCGCCGAGTGGCGGGGCCTCTACATGTTCGAACTCGGCCTGGCGCTGGCCGCGCTGGGTTGCGTGCTGCAGCTCAAATTGCCACCGGGCGATCGCTTCAAGACCTTCGAACCTTTGGATTTTCTGACCTTCTCGCTGATGGCCAGCGGCACCGCCCTGCTCTGCGCCGTGCTTTCGCTCGGGCGCATCGACTGGTGGCTTGAGGCGCCCTGGATCGGCGTGGCCCTGGCGTCTTCCATCGCCCTGGTGTGCTCGGGCCTTGCCATCGAGCACAACCGCACCAACCCGTTGTTGATGACGCGCTGGCTGGGCAGTGGCGCGGTGGTGCGACTGGCCTTGTGCGTGGTGCTGATCCGCATGGTTACGTCCGAGCAATCCACCGGCGCGGTGGGCTTTCTGCAGGCCCTGAACATGAGCAGCGAGCAGATGCGCAGCCTGTACTGGATCATGCTGCTGGGCGCAGCCACGGGCCTTGCCACCAGCGCCCTGACCATCAACCCAGCGCACCTGGTCACACCGCTGTTCATCTCGCTGGCGGCGATGGCCACCGGGGCCTTCATGGATTCGAGTTCCAGCAACCTGACCCGGCCCGAGCAGATGTACCTGAGCCAGTTCCTGCTGGCCTTCGGCAGCACGTTCTTCCTCGGCCCATCCATGGCCCTGGGCATCAGTCACGTACGGGCCAACCCGCGCAACCTGGTGAGCTTCTCGGTGATGTTCGGGATCTGCAACAACCTCGGCGGGCTAATCGGTGCAGCGTTGCTCGGCACCTTCCAGACCGCGCGGGAGAAGTTCCACTCCAGCAACCTGGTCGAGCGCCTGAGTGCGCTCGAACCGCTGGTCAATGCCAGGGTCCAGGGCGGCGGTGCCGGTTACGCCGGCCTGATTGCCGACCCCGCCTTGCGCACCGAAGTCGGCACGCGTCTGTTGGCCAGTGCGGCGACCCGCGAGGCCAATATCCTGGCCTACAACGATGTGTTCATGCTCATCGGCGCCATTGCCGTGGCGACGATGATCTGGATTCTGATTCGCAGCTACTGGCTGCGCCGCGCGGCGCAGCCGATAGCCTCCCCCGACACCTCCAGTGGCGCTTCGACCTGATGACCCAACCCACCCAGTCCACGACCACCACCGCCATCGCCGAAACCCCGGAGGGCACCGCCCCGCCCAGCGGGCCGGGCGATCAGACCCGCACGCGCCGTGTGCGCCTGCTTTCCTCACTCAGCTTCGCCTGCGTGGCGCTGGCCGGCATCCTACTGGTGCTCTATGCCTGGCGCTTGCCGCCGTTCAGCAGCGCCATCGAAAGCACCGAGAACGCCCTGGTCCGTGGCCAGGTGACGATCATCGGCCCACAACTGCCCGGCTATATCGTCGAGGTGCCGGTGCACGACTTCCAGTTCGTCAAACGCGGCGATTTGCTGGTGCGCCTGGATGATCGCATCTACACCCAGCGTCTGGCTCAAGCCATCGCTCAACTGCAACAGCAACAGGCGGCGCTGGCCAACAACCTGCAACAGCGCAAGAGCGCAGAGGCGGCCATCATCCAGCGCGAGGCCGCCATCCTCGATGCCACCGCCCAGGCCGACAAGGCCCAGGCGGACCTGCGCCGCAACCAGGCACTGGTCAGCGATGGCTCGGTGTCTCGCCGGGAACTGGACCTGAGCCGTGCCACCCACGCTGGCGCAGTCGCCAACCTGGAACAGGCCAAGGCGGCACTGGAAATCGCCCGGCAGGATAAAGAAACCGTGGTCGTCAACCGCGCAGCCCTGGAAGCGGCCGTGGCAAACGCCAAGGCCTCGGTGGAGCTGGCCCGCATCGACCTGGACAACACCCGCGTGACCGCGCCGCGCGACGGTCAGCTGGGGCAGATCGGTACGCGCCTGGGCGCCTATGTCAACTCAGGGGCACAGTTGATGGCGCTGGTGCCCGACACGCTGTGGGTCATCGCCAACATGAAGGAAACCCAGATGGCCCACGTGCGCATCGGTCAACCGGCCACCTTCACCGTCGATGCGCTCGACCACCTCGAGCTGCGGGGGCAAGTGCAACAGATCTCGCCGGCCACAGGCTCCGAGTTCGCCCTGTTGCAGGCCGACAACGCCACCGGCAACTTCGTGAAGATTGCCCAGCGCATTCCAGTGCGCATCACCGTCGATCCCGACCAGCCGGATGCCAAGCGGCTGCGGCCAGGGATGTCAGTGGTGGTGAGCATCGATACCCGCCAGTGATGCGCTTGCTCAAGGTGTCCAGTCCACAGCGTGGTCCTGCAAGTAGGTGTCCACCGCGGCGCCCACCGTGGGCTGGAAGATGTCGCTGCCGATGTGGCTCAGCACCTCGAGGCGCAGCAGCTTGTCCCTCACCGGGTCCTTGACCTCGGCAAAATGCAGCTCCACACCGGCCTCGCGCAGGGTCTGCTCAAGTTCCACGAGCATGTCGGCGGAGGTAACGTCCACGCTGGTCACCGGTTCCGCCGCGACCACCACCCGCCGCACCTCGCCGTCCGACCGGGCGACAGCTTCCAGCACGCAGCGCTGGAACAGCTCGGCATTGGCGAAGAACAGCGGCGCATCCCAGCGAAACAGCACCAGGCCCGGCACCCGGCGTGCATCGGGGTAGCGGGACACATCGTGGTAGCCGCGGATGCCATCGACCCGGCCCAGCACCGCATAGTGCGGCCGCCAGCCGTCCCAGAGAAACTCGATCACCGCGATGACCACCGCAAGGCCGATACCCGGCACCGCACCAAACACCGCCACCCCGACGAAGCAGGTGATGGACAGCCAGAACTCCCAACGTTGGATGCGGTAGATCCGCGCCAGGTCCTTGAACTCGAACAACCCGATAGCCGCGGCGATCACCACCGCCGCCAGGGCGCTTTGCGGCAGGTGGCGCAACAGATCAGGCGCAAACAACAGCAACGCCGCCACGCCCAGGGCGCCGAACACACCCGCCAGCTGACTGCGCGCCCCCGCTGCCTCGGCCACCGGCGTGCGGGACGAACTGCTGCTGATGGGAATGCCCTGGAAGAACCCCGACGCCAGATTGGCCAGCCCCAGCCCGACCATTTCCTGGTTCGGGTCGACCTGGGCGCGGGTCTTGGCGGCGTAGGTGCGCGACAGCACGCTGGTGTCGGCAAACGACACCAACGCCACCGCCGCGCCACCGATGGCCACGGTGGCCAGGTCGTTGAAACCGATCAATGGCAACGCGAACCCTGGAAGGCCCTGGGGTAATGACCCGACCACCTTAACCGCGTGGGCGGCTTCCAGGCCCATCAGCCCGCAGATCCCAGTCGCGGCCACTACGGCGATCAGGATGCCCGGCAAGCGCTCCCAGCGCTTGAGCAGCAGAATGATCACCAGCGTACCCGCCCCCAGGGCGAAGGCATGCCAGTTGGCCTTGCCGTCCAGCAGGGCGTTGACCAATTGCAGGCTATCGCGCAGCGGCCCGGCGCTCTGCCCAGAGATGCCGAACAACTTGGGCGCCTGGCTGACCAGCACCGCCAAGGCGATGCCGTTCATGTAGCCATAACGGATCGGTTTGGACAGCAGCTCGGTGATGAAGCCCAGGCGCAACAGGCCCGCGCCGATGCAGATCAGCCCCGATACCAGCGCCATGGCCGCTGCCAGGGTGACCGCCCGCCCCGGGTCGCCCGCCGCCAAGGGCAACACCACGGCCAGGATGATCGGCACCAGCGCCGAGTCTGGGCCCAGCACCAGGATGCGGCTGGGCCCGAACAGGGCGTAGGCCAGCAAGGGCACGATCGTCGCGTACAGGCCGTGGATGCCCGGTACGCCGGACGCCTGCGCGTAGGCGATGCCGACCGGCACCAGCATGGCGGTGAGCACCAGCCCTGCGACCAAGTCCTTGGGCAGCCATGCCATCGGGTACTGACGTACCACACGCAAGCCCGGTATCCAGCGCTGCAAGCCACGGTCGACCGGCTGCGCCGCATAGGCCAAGGGCTTTGGCGGTGGTGTCGAGGTGTCCATGCCCGCCTGGCCTCAGTATCGCTCGGAGACCATCTTGAACGGGTACGGCACCGCCTTGTACTTGCCGATCTTGCCGCGCTTGGGCAGGGCGATCTTCTGCTTGGCACTCAGGTCCTGGTAAGGGATCTGCTGCAGGAAGTGGCTGATGATGTTCAGTCGCGCCTTGCGCTTGTCTTCGGAGCGCGCCATGAACCACGGTGCCCAGGACGAATCGGAGGCTGCGAACATATCGTCGCGGGCGCGGGTGTAATCGTCCCATCGGGTGTAGGACTTGATGTCCATGGGCGAGAGCTTCCACAGCTTGCGGCCATCGTTGATGCGATCTTGCAAGCGGCGGGTCTGCTCCTCGGCGCTCACCTCCAGCCAGTATTTGATCAGGATGATCCCCGAGTCGACCATCATCCGCTCGAACAGCGGCACCACGGCGAGAAACTTGTGCGCCTGCTCTTCGGTGCAAAAGCCCATCACCCGTTCGACGCCGGCGCGGTTGTACCAACTGCGGTCGAAGATCACCACCTCGCCGGCTGCCGGCAAGTGGGTCAGGTAGCGCTGGGCATAGATCTGGGTTTTCTCGCGCTCGGTCGGCGCCGGTAGCGCCACCACACGAAAGACGCGAGGGCTGACCCGTTCAGTGAGTGCCTTGATCGTCCCGCCCTTGCCGGCGCCGTCGCGCCCCTCGAAGACCACGCACACCTTGAGCCCTTTGGCCACCACCCACTGCTGGAGTTTGACCAGTTCCACATGCAGGCGCTTGAGCTCTTGTTCGTAGGTTTTGCGTCCCAGTTTCTCCGGCAGCTCGTCCTTGTGCTTCTTGTTCACAGCCTTGGCCATCGCCTACTCCCCTCGCAAACCGTTGGTTGTCCCGGCAGCGCCGAGACGCCTGAGCCTGGCGCTTGAGTGCGGCAGGTCAGTGGAGTATGGATGAGCCATGGCACTTTGCCTGTGGGCAGGACAGGATGCCGCAGCCGGGGCTTATAGCCACCAGGCCAACACCGCTGGCAACCAGGCGAAAGACAGCACCGTCGAGCACATCACCAGGTTGGCTACCTGTTCGGGTGATCGATTGGCGCGCACCGCCAACAGATAGTTGAACACCGCCACCGGCATGGAAGACTGCACCACCAGCACCGCACGCTCCAACGATTCCAGCCCCAGCGCAGTACCCACGCCCCACCCCACTGCCGCCCCCAGCACGATGCGCAGACCACCCAGTAACAGGCCACTGCCCACGTGGTGCAGGCGGATGCTGGCCAGGGACACGCCCAAGGTGAGCAACATCAAGGGGATGGTCATGCCGCCGAGCAGGTCCGCGGTGTTGGCCAGCCAGCGCGGCAGCTCCAGGTCCAGGAAGATGATCGGCAGGGCCCCGGCCAGGCTGATCACGATCGGGTTGCGCAGCAGGGCCTTGAACGACGCGCTGGCCCCGGACATGGCGATGCCTAAGGTGAACTGGAAGATCGACAAGGTCAGAAAGAACGCCACCGCCAGCGCCAGGCCATGTTCGCCGAAGGCGTACAGGCTGATCGGCAAGCCCATGTTGCCGGTGTTGGGGAACATGAATGCCGGCATCAGCACGCGCCAATGCTGGCCCGAAGCGCGGCTGACGAGAAACCCGGCCAGCGCCATGCCCAACATGCACAGCACGCACGCGACGGCCATGCTGGTGAAGGCTGCGGGGTCCAGTTGCGTGCGGCTGAGGGTCGAGAGCACCAGTGATGGGGTGCCGACCGTCATGACGATGCGGGCGATGAATTCGGTGGGGTAGTCCAGACCACGGCGGGCCCAGCCATAGCCGATGCCGGCAACGATGAAGACAGGCGCCAGGACGGCGAACAGCGAAGCCAGCATGAAGCGGATCCCCCAGAAGTCGAAGCGACATTATGCGGTTTTCCTCCCAGAACGGTGAAAACGCGTTGGCCTATACCCGGTCCGGTGCGGCTTCTGGTCGCAGGGCCCGGCCACCGCCCAGGCTTTAGAATCGCGCCTCCTTTTCGCCCCCGGCCATGCCGTCATTGCAGACGGTTGAGCCGCACCTCGCTCGCACCGACAGCCAGGCATACCCGCGCAGCCCTTGCGCCCACCGAAAAGGCACACTTTCGGCGTTTTCCAACTAGAGGTAACTATGTCTCCGCGTTTGCTGGCCATGGCGCTGGCACCCCTGCTCGGGCTATTCATCATTGCCCTGGGCAACGGCTTCCTGTCCTCCCTCACCACGTTGCGCCTGGGCTCGGCCGGCGAATCGGCCACCATGATCGGCATCGTCTCGTCGGCCTACTTCATCGGCCTGACACTCGGGGCGATCTTCAACGACCGGTTGATCCTGCGCATTGGTCATATCCGTGCCTACACCAGCTTCGCCTCGCTGATCGCCGCGACCATCCTGCTGCAGGGCCTGTTCTACGACACCACCTGGTGGTTCGCTTTGCGCCTGATCAACGGCTGGGCTGCGGTCGGTGTGTTCCTGGTCATCGAGAGCTGGCTGCTGCTGGCCGGCGATCCAAAGATACGTGGCCGTCTGCTGGCGCTGTACATGATCGCCTTCTACGGCGCCGGGGTCCTGGCCCAGGCGACGCTAGGCGAAGTCACCGGCTGGGGCGAGACCGCACCGTTCATGGTCGCCGGCATGCTCGCCACCCTGTCGGTGCTGCCGATCGTGATTCTGCCGCGGGTCTCGCCACTGCTCGATCAGGTCGAACCGCTCAAACCGCGCCAGCTCCTGGGCATCGCCCCGACCGGCTTGGTCGGCTGCTTTGGCTCGGGCGTGGCCATCGCCGGGATCTACGCCCTGCTGCCGCTGTACCTGCAACGCATCGGCCTGGACGTAGGCGAGGTGGGCAACATGATGGCCTGGGTGATCCTCGGCGCCATGTTGCTGCAATATCCTGTTGGGCGTTGGTCGGACCGCAAGGACCGGCAAAGCGTGCTGGTCGCCCTGGCGGCGATGTGCACCGTGCTGTCGGTGGTGATCGTTCTGCTGCCGGCTGAGTCGCAGTGGTTGCCAGCGATGCTGTTCTTGCTCGGCGGCGGCGTATTCGCCTTGTACCCGGTGGCGGTCAGCAGCGCGGCCGACCGTGCCCCGGCCGATGCGCTGGTGCCCATGATCCAAGGCCTGCTGTTGATCAACTCGCTGGGCTCGTCGATGGCCCCGCTGGCGATCTCTCCGGTGATGAACGTCTACGGCGAGACGGGGCTGTTCTGGGCCTTTGCGGTGATCAACCTGGCGATGGTGGGTTTCTTCCTGTGGCGCCGCGGCAAGCGCCCGGCCCCGGAACATCCCGCGCCCTTCGCGCCGACGGCCACCTTTTCGCCCACCGGCGCCGAGCTGCGGGTGACCGAGGAGCTGATGCATGCGGCCCAGGAGCATCCGCCGATGGGCGAGACAGCGAACGGGGAGACCCCTTCGTCGCGCACAGAACCCTCCTCCTGATGGGCTGACCGGGCAAGGCCCTGTGGGAGTGTCAGGCCGACGCTCCCACTTATCTCTTCTCCCCTTACCATCCGTCGCCTGAAGGGCACCCTGCCCCGTCTCCCATGGCCGAACGCAGGACAATCATCCCGACAGGAGATTCGCCATGGTTCGTTTCCAGCCCCTGTTCCTCGCCCTGTGCCTGGGCCTGACCACCACTGCCAGCCTGGCCGCCACCGATATGAACGGCACCGACACCCACCCCAAGGCCGACCACTCCTCCGGTGAGCATTCCCAAGGCACCACCGGGAGCCAAGGCAACAGCGTCAACGACCCTGATAGCACCCGCGATAACGACAGCACCGATACCAACTCCAGCTCTGACGTGCCCGACGGCACTACCGGGGGCTCCAATAACACCGGCGAGGCCACCGGCACCGGTGCAGGCGCCTCGGGCGGTGCCGCCGAGGATCAGGACAGCCGCTGAGCAGACGTTGGATTGGCCTGGAATAGATGCGGGGCCAAACCCGAGGATGGCATGAGGTGCTGACCTGGATCGTGTGGGGGGTTCAACCGCCAAGAGGCCACCTCAGGGCCGCTCCGCAAGGGTCACCGCCAGTAGCGCGGGTCGTCCACCACCTGTTCATGGGCCTGGAACAACACCGGCAACTGCTCCTTGAGAAAATCCAGCCAGGTGCGGACCTTGGCGTCCAGGTAATGCCGCGACGGGTAGATCGCATAGATCTCCCGCTGACGCAGCCGATGGGGCGCGAGCAATCGGCACAGGCGGCCTTGCTCGATGGCCTGGGTAGCTGAGTAATACGGCAACAGGCCGATGCCCATGCCAAGCTCCGTCGCCTTGAGCATGGCGTCTGCCACATTGGTCAGGAAGGTGTCCTGGGGCACGATCACGCAAGGGTCTGCCCCTTCGAACGACCAGTCCTCCTCGAACAACGGGTCCACTGTGCGCAAGCACACATGTTGGTGCAGGTCTTCCGGGCGCTGAGGCACGCCATGACGTGCCAGGTAATCGGGCGAAGCGCAGAGAATGCTGTGGATGCTGCCCAGGGGGATGGCGATCAGTTGCGAGTCCGGCAGGCCCTGGCCGATGGCGATCACCACGTCCTGGCCGTCCGCCAGCGGGTCCGGGTTGCGCTGGGACAACGTGAGTTCCATGACCACTTCCGGGCAGGTAGCGTTGTAGCGGGCCACCAGCGGCATCATCAACAGCCCCAGACCATGAGTGCAATGCAGGCGCAATCGACCACGGGGGGTGAGGTGGGCTCCGCGTGCCTCGTCCATGGCTTCTTCGGTCAGCAGCATGATCTGCCGCGAGCGCTCGAGGAACCGCTCGCCCGCCTCGCTCATGCGCAGACGCCGGGTGGTGCGGTGCAGCAGGCGGGTCTGCAGCTGGTTTTCCAGTTCCGCGACGATCCTCGACACCTGGGCGGCAGAAATGTCCAGGGCGTTGGCGGCGGCGGCGAAACTGCCGCATTCCACAACCCGGGCGAAGGTTCGCATGGCGTGCAGCATGTCCATGATGTGTCTTTCCCTGTGACCTATTCGTGCATTCGAGGCAGGAATCTATCACGGATCAGAGTCTTTATTGGCGATACCCAAGAAACACATCATGAGTCAACGCCAAACGAGAACATCGCCATGAAACCTTCGATCGCCTTCTTCACCTTGTTCGCCGCTCTGGCTTCGTTCGGTGCCGTCGCCGATCCTGCGAACAGCCAGCCCGTAGCGGCCACCAGCGAGACCTATGAATACGGGATGCCCTTGGATGTGGCCAAGGTGATTTCCATCACCCCGGCGAGCAATGCGGCCGATTGCGCGGTGGGCACCGCCCATATGGTCTACATCGATCACCAGGGCCAGACCCACAAGGTCGACTACCGGGAAATGGGCAACTGCTCGCAGCTGTAACAGGAATTACGCCAGCAACTGCTCGATCCAGCGCACCTGTCGAGCCACTTCCTGGGCCTTTTGTGTCGGCACCGCCTGCCGGGCACGGGCGAAGTGGGCCATGACCCGCTGCTTGCGTTGCAGGTTCAGGCCCCATTTGGCCAGAAACGCAGGGCTGCGCTCCTGCATCAACAACGGCCCGAAATACAACTCCTCTGGGGAGTACGCTACCGCCTGACACGGTTCGGCCACGATGATCTCGTAGG
The DNA here is from genome assembly GCF_033173945.1 of Pseudomonas sp. HTZ2. Classification (NCBI taxonomy): domain Bacteria; kingdom Pseudomonadati; phylum Pseudomonadota; class Gammaproteobacteria; order Pseudomonadales; family Pseudomonadaceae; genus Pseudomonas; species Pseudomonas sp. HTZ2. Next base: position 1,441,389 of record NZ_CP137332.1, read on the forward strand.
TGAACTCGTTTTCCTCAAGCAACTCCTCGCAAACGATACGGTAGTCGTTTTCCATCAACCACTCGCGCAGGGTGCCTTCACGCACGTTCGGCTGCAGGATCAACCGCTCCTTGCCGCTCAGGCGATGCTTGCCCCGCTCGAGGATCTCGCGGATCTTCTCCCCGCCCATGCCACACAGGCTGATGGCGTCGATGCGATCCTGTGGCTCGATGGCTTCCAGACCGTCGGCCAGGCGCACGGTGATCGCCTGCTCCAGGCCGTTCTTGCGCACCTTGCGCTGGGCCGAGCGAAACGGCGTCATCGCCGCCTCGCCGGCCACGGCGGCTTCGATTCGGCCACGCAGCATCAGCGCCACCGGCAGGTAGCCGTGGTCTGAGCCGATATCGGCCAGGCGTGCCCCAGCCGGCACATGGTCGGCCACGCGCTCCAGGCGCATCGACAATGTCTGTTCGTTCAACCCTTGCCCCTTTTCGCATCAATCGACCGGCGCCAGTGGCCGGTTCGGGGCGCGATTCTGACGAGCAATGCCCGGCATTTCAAATACCGCCGACCAGAGCCACCGCTCGACCCGCTTGGGCCGCTCGCGTAGGCTTGCTGGTTTCCTTCCGTTGCAAGGCAAATACCCTCATGGCAAACGCAGACATCACCTTCATCCCGGACCCGGACCCGGAGTCCATTTCCTCCGACGTCGCGGATTTTCGCGGCCTGCTGGTCACCACCCAGATCCCGACCCGTGCCGACGGCAGCCTGGAGCTTGGCGGCATCGTCGAGCAGAGCGAATGCACACTCCGAGCGCTCAAGGACGCCCTGGAGCGCGCCGGCAGCTCCATGGACCGCGTACTGCACCTGACCATCTACCTGACCGACATGGCCGATCGCCCGGCGTTCAACGAGGTGTACCAGCGTTTCTTCGCCAAGCCTTGGCCTGTGCGCGCGGCGGTTGGCGTGGCGGCCCTGGCGGTCGAGGGGATGCGGGTGGAAGTCACGGCAATGGCAGCCAAGGCCTGAGCCGGTCCTCAAAGCTGGGCGTCATTAAAGCCCTGCCTCCCACACGGGTCGCGCCAGGCCCTGTGGGAGCGGGTTTACCCGCGAATGCGGTCGCGAAACCACCGACGCACCCGCGGATTGCCCAGCGCCCCACCACACGGGGCACGCCATCGGACAGCCGATGGATGCCCCCGGGCCATTTCACCGGTACAATGCGCGCCTTGACCGTGACAGCCCGACCCTAACGACATGTCCCTCCCAAAGAATCACCTGGAACTGCTCAGCCCCGCCCGTGACGTGGCCATCGCCCGCGAAGCGATCCTGCACGGCGCTGACGCCATCTATATCGGCGGCCCGAGCTTTGGCGCCCGCCACAACGCGTGCAACGAAGTCAGCGATATCGCCGAGCTGGTGGAGTTCGCCCACCGCTACCACGCGCGCGTCTTCACCACCATCAACACCATCCTGCATGACAACGAGCTCGAACCTGCCCGCCAGCTGATCCACCAGCTGTACGATGCAGGCGTCGATGCGCTGATCGTCCAGGATTTGGGGGTGATGGAGCTGGACATCCCACCGATCGAGCTGCACGCCAGCACCCAGACCGACATCCGCACCCTGGAGCGGGCCAAGTTCCTCGACCAGGCCGGCTTCTCCCAACTGGTCTTGGCACGCGAGCTGAACCTGCAGCAGATCCGCGCCATCGCCAGCGAAACCGACGCGGCCATCGAGTTCTTCATCCATGGCGCCCTGTGCGTGGCCTTCTCCGGCCAGTGCAACATCTCCCACGCCCAGACCGGGCGCAGCGCCAACCGTGGCGACTGCTCCCAGGCTTGCCGCCTGCCCTACACCCTCAAGGATGACCAGGGCCGCGTGGTAGCGTTCGAGAAGCACCTGCTATCGATGAAGGACAACAACCAGACCGCTAACCTGCGCGACTTGGTCGATGCCGGCGTGCGTTCGTTCAAGATCGAAGGCCGCTACAAGGACATGGGCTATGTGAAGAACATCACCGCCCACTATCGCAAGGAACTCGACGCCATCCTCGAGGACCGCCCGGACCTTGCCCGCGCCTCCAGCGGTCGCACCGAGCATTTCTTCGTGCCGGATCCGGACAAAACCTTCCACCGCGGCAGCACCGATTACTTCGTAACCGACCGCAAGATCGACATTGGCGCCTTCGACTCGCCCACCTTCACCGGCTTGCCGGTGGGCGTGGTGGAAAAAGTCGGCAAGCGCGACCTATACGTGGTCACCGAGGTGCCGCTGACCAACGGCGACGGCCTCAACGTGCTGGTCAAGCGTGAGGTGGTGGGCTTTCGTGCCAACATCGCAGAACCCAAAGGTGAATTCGAAGAGGACGGCCAGAAGCGCTATCGCTACCGCGTCGAGCCCAACGAAATGCCCGAAGGCCTGCACAAGCTGCGCCCGAACCATCCGCTCTCGCGCAACCTGGACCACAACTGGCAACAGGCGCTGCAACGCACCTCCGCCGAACGTCGTGTGGGCGTCGAGTGGCACGCCGTGCTGCGCGAACAGCGCCTGGCGCTGACCGTCACCAGCGAAGAAGGCGTCAACGTGCAGGTCGCCCTGGACGGCCCGTTCGGCGAAGCCAACAAGCCCCAGCAGGCCTTGGACCAATTGCATGATTTGCTCGGTCAACTGGGCACCACCCAGTACTACGCCCATGCCATCGAGCTGGACGCCCCGCAGGCGTACTTCATCCCCAACTCGCAGCTCAAGGCCCTGCGCCGCGAAGCCATCGAGGCGCTGACCGAGGCGCGGGTCAAGGCCCACCCCCGTGGCGGGCGCAAAGCCGAGACCACACCGCCACCGGTGTATCCGGAGGCGCATCTGTCGTTCTTGGCCAACGTCTACAACCAGAAGGCCCGCGACTTCTATCATCGTCATGGGGTCAAGCTGATCGATGCCGCCTTCGAGGCGCACGAAGAGCACGGCGAGGTGCCGGTGATGATCACCAAGCACTGCCTGCGCTTCTCCTTCAACCTGTGCCCCAAGCAGGCCAAGGGCGTCACCGGCGTACGCACCAAGGTCGCGCCGATGCAGCTGGTGCATGGCGATGAAGTGCTGACCCTGAAGTTCGACTGCAAGCCCTGCGAGATGCATGTGATCGGCAAGATGAAAGACCACATCATCGACCTGCCAAGCCCGGGCAGCGCCGTAGCCCAGGTGGTCGGACACATCAGCCCGGAAGACCTGCTCAAGACCATCCCGCGCGCACCGCACTGATGACGAAACCGGGGGCCCTGTGCCCCCTTTTTCGTGCCCGCTCACGACGCTTCGAAATTGGTACTGTGGTACACCAAATACCACTGTAAATGATAATACCTATCAGTTAAGATCCGCAGCTCCCGCCCTCCCTAGGATCGTGCTGTCGATGCGTCGTGCGTTCGTTTCTCTCTGCCTGATTCCCGCTATTTCTCCCGTTGCCCTGGCCGACTCGCAGGCCTCGCCTGCTCTTGAGTTGCAAGCGGTCAACATCGATGCCACCAGCGACCTGGAGCGCGCCGACGGTCCGGTGATCGGCTACATGGCTACGCGCTCAGCCAGTGCCACACGCACGGACACCGCGCTGCACGAGACGCCTCAATCGATCAGCGTGGTACCCAGCGATGTGCTGCAAGACACCGCCGCCACCCGCTTGCAGGATGGGCTGGACTATGCCGGTGGTGTGGGACGAGCCAACAACTTCGGCGGCCAGGGCCTGACCACCTTCACCGTGCGCGGCTTTACCACTGGCGAGTACTACCGCAATGGTTTCCCCATCAACCGCGGCTACCCCAACGCGCCGGATGCCAACACCGTCGAGCGTCTGGAGATCCTGCGCGGCCCGGCGACCAGCCTGTACGGCCGTGGCGATCCCGGTGGCACTTTCAACGTGGTCAGCAAGCAGCCGCTGGCCGACCCCAAAGTCACCTTGGGCAGCCAGTTCGATGACCAAGGGATGCACCGCGCCACCCTCGATGCCACCGGTCCGCTCGACGAGGAAGGCCGCCTGGCCTACCGCCTGAACGTACTCGGCGAAGGCGGCGAGACCTTCCGCGACGACGTGCAGACCGAGCGCTACGACGTCGCACCCGTGCTCAGCTGGCAGGTCAACGACACCACACGCATCGTCTTCGAAGGCGATTTCATGCGCAACAACCACCCTCTGGACCGCGGGCTGACACGCTTTGCCAATCAGCGCGACCGAGCTTCGCGCGATACCAACGTCTGGGAAAAAGGCTCCGACAACCTGCTGCACAACGACAACAACATGGCCCAGCTGCGCTTCGAGCATCAGCTCAACGAGGACTGGACCCTGGGCGGTGGCATGCAGTGGCTCGACGGCACGCTCAAGGGCAATGCGGTGGAAGCCAATGAACTGCAAGCCGATGGCCGTACCCTCGGGCGCAATTTCAGCTATCGGAAACTGCAATGGACCGATCGGGACTACCAGCTCAACCTGACCGGGCACTTTGAAACCGCAGGTTACGCCCATACCTTGCTGACCGGCATCGAATACGAAGACTACGACTACCAATCCATCATCCGGCGCTCGGCCAAAGGCAGCACGGCCTACCCGATCGACCTGTTCGATCCAGTCTTGGGCCAGCCACGCCCTGCCCTCACCCGCACCACTACCGACGACAAGGAAAACCTCAAGACCTGGGCAGCGTTCATCCAGGACCAGGTGGCCCTCACCGACCGCCTCAAGGCCCTGGCGGGCTTGCGTTTCGAGCGATTCGAACACCAGTACGACAACTACCTGCCGGGCGCTGCTGACTGGACCGCCGCCGATAACGCCGTCACCCCTCGTCTGGGTCTGATGTACGACCTGACCGACACGCTCGCCGTCTACGCCAACACCGCCCGCTCGTTCAAGCCCAATAGCGGTGCCAGCCGGCAAGGCCAGGGCTTCGACCCGGAAAAAGGCAAATCGTACGAGGTGGGTGTGAAGTGGGAGGCGTTGGATCGCCAGTTGAGCGTCGATGCGGCGATCTACCACATCGTCAAGGAAAACGTCCTGGCCAACGACCCGCTGGACCCCACCGGCACCTACAAGGTGGCCGCCGGCAAAGTACGCAGCCGCGGCCTGGACATCACCGTGGCCGGCAATCTCACCCCCGAGTGGCGGATGATCGGTGGCTATGCCTACGTCGATGCCGAAGTGACCAAGGACACCAGCCTGCCGACCGGCACCCGCCTGGCCAACATTCCGCGCAACAGCTTCAGCCTGCTCAACACCTATGAGTTCCAGGACGGTGGCCTCAAAGGGCTGGGCCTGGGCATGGGCGTGAAGTACGTGGACGACCGCGCCGGCCAGACCGCGCCGCAGACCTACACCATGGAGCAGTACACCGTGGTCGACCTGCTGAGCTTCTATCAGGTCAACGAGCACGTACGACTGAACCTGGACCTGAAGAACCTGTTCAACAAGGAATACGACGAAGGCGCCTTCAACAACTACGTCTACCCCGGTGCGCCACGTACCGTGCAGGCCGGCGTAAGCTACACCTTCTGATCGAGCGGTTCCCTCATCTGCAGTAGCGCACGTTATCGACAGGATCGGTTCGAGCCGCGAAGGGGCCGCGAAGCGGCCCCCCATCGCGCTGCCGACGGCTTACAGCAAGCCCAAACCCCGCGCCGTGCGGTCCACGGCACTCTTGGTCTTGGCCACCAGCTCATCGATATCGCCACGGCTGGCGACCAAGGCCGGGGCCATGATCATCCGGCCCAGGGTCGACCGGATGATGACGCCTTCCTCGAAACCATAGGTCCGGCACTGCCAGGCCAGGTCGTTCTCGTTGGCGTAGCGCTTGCGGGTGGCCTTGTCCTCGGCGAACTGCAACGCCGCGACCAGGCCGGCGCCCTGGATCTCGCCAATCAGCGGGTGATCACCGAACACCTCGCGCAAGCAACGCTGCAGGTACGGGCCGGTGTCGTCCTTGACCTGACGCACGATGCCTTCATCGCGCAGGGCCTTGAGGTTGGCGATGGCCACGGCCGCCGCCACCGGGTGACCGGAGTAGGTCAGGCCGTGGGCGAACACCCCGCCGCGCTCCACCAGCGCCTCGGCGATGCGCTTGCTCAGCACCAGGCCGCCCATGGGCACGTAGCCAGAGGTCAGGCCCTTGGCGATGGACAGGGTGTCCGGCTGGAAGCCGAAGTGCTGATGGGCGAACCACTCGCCGGTACGACCAAAGCCACCGATCACTTCGTCGGCGCACAGCAGCACGTCGTACTGGCGGCAAATGCGCTGGATTTCCGGCCAGTAGCTCTCTGGCGGGAAGATCATGCCGCCGGCGCCCTGGAACGGTTCGGCGATAAAACCTGCAACGTTCTCGGCGCCCAGTTCGAGGATCTTTTCCTCCAGTTGCAGGGCGCAGCGACGACCGAACTCGGCAGGGGTCAGATCGCCGCCTTCGGCGTACCAGTACGGCTCGTCGATGTGCGCGACATCCGGGATCAGCCCGCCCATCTCGTGCATGAACTTCATGCCGCCCAGGGCCGTGGCGCCCAGGGTCGAGCCGTGATAGCCGTTCCAGCGGCCGATCATGATCTTCTTCTCAGGCTTGCCCATCACCTGCCAGTAGCGGCGCACGGTGCGGATCAGCACTTCGTTGGATTCGGAGCCGGAGTTGGTGTAGATGGCATGGCTGTAGTGCCCCGGCAGCAGGCTGAACAGCAGTTCGGACAACTCGATCACCGCCGGATGGGTGGTGTGGAAGAACATGTTGTAGTACGGCAACTGGTCCATCTGTGCGGCGGCGGCAGCGGTCAGGTCCTTGCGGCCATAGCCCAGCTGGGTGCACCACAGGCCGGACATGCCGTCCAGGTAGCGCTTGCCGTCGTTGTCCCACAGGTGCAGACCTTCACCCCGCACGATGACCCGCGGGCCTTCGGCGTTCAGCGCCTTCTGGTCGAGGAAGGCATGGATGTGGTGGGCGGCATCGGCGTTCTGGTAGTCGCGGGTTTCGCGTTGTGGCTGGAAAGGTGCGTTCATTGTTGTTCTCCGTAGAAATATCAGCGCAGCTGGAACCAGGTGGTTTTCAGTTGGGTGTACTTGTCGAACGAATGCAGCGAGAGGTCGCGGCCGAAGCCGGACTGGCGGCCGCCACCGAACGGCACCACCACATCCAAGGCGTCGACGGTGTTGACCGACACGGTGCCTGCCTTCAGACGCCGGGCCACACGGTGGGCGCGGTTGAGGTCATCGCTCCATACCGAGGCGGCCAGGCCATAGATGCTGTCATTGGCCAGGCGCAGGGCCTGCTCTTCGTCCTCGAAGGTGCTGACCGCCAGCACCGGGCCGAAGACCTCCTCGCGGGCCAACGCCATGTCGGCGCTCACGCCGGTGAATATCGTCGGTGCGATGAAGTTGTCCGAGCCGTTGATGCTCAGGCGCTGGCCACCGCACAGTAGACGTGCGCCGTTGGCCTTGGCTTGGTCGATGGCTGCACTGATGCGTGCGCTTTGCCCGGCATCGACGATGGCCCCGGCGCGGCTGGCCGGATCCAAGGGGTCGCCCGGCATCCAGTCGCGGGCTTTGACCAGCAAGCGTTCGACGAACTCGTCGTGGATCGAGCGCTGCACGTAGAGGCGCGAGTTGGCCGAACAGACTTCGCCTTGGTTGAAGAAGATGCCGAAGGCTGCCTTGTCCGCCGCCAGGTCCAGGTCGCGGCAGTCCTCGAACACCAGGTTCGGGCTCTTGCCGCCACATTCGAGCCAGACCTGCTTGAGGTTCGATTGCGCCGAGTACTGCATGAAGTACTTGCCCACCTGCGTGGAGCCTGTGAACACCAGGCAGTCCACATCCGGGTGCAGGCCCAGGGCTTTACCGGCCTGCTCGCCAAGGCCTGTCACCACGTTGAGCACCCCTTCCGGCAGGCCGGCCTCCAAGGCCAGTTCAGCCAGGCGCAGGGCAGAGAACGGCGACTGCTCGGCGGGCTTCAACACCACGCTGTTGCCGGCCGCCAAGGCCGGCGCGACTTTCCAGGCGGCCATATCCAAGGGGAAGTTCCAGGGCACCACCGCCCCCACCACCCCAAGGGCTTCGCGGGTGACGGTCGCCAGCGCGTTGCCTGCGGTCGGCGCCACCTGGTCGTAAAGCTTGTCCAGGGCCTCGCCATACCACGCAAAGACGTGCGCCGCACCCGGTACATCGATGGTGTAGGCGTCCATGACCGGTTTGCCCATGTTCAGCGAATCGAGCAGGGCCAGTTCCTCGCGGTGGGCCAGCATCAACTCGGCCAAGCGCAGCAGGACGCGTTTGCGGGCCGTGGGCGCCATGCGGGCCCAAGGGCCTTGCTCGAAGGCCCGACGGGCAGAGCGCACCGCCTGATCGACCTCTAGCTCGCCACAGGCGGCAACCTTGGCCAATAGCTGGTTAGTGGCCGGGTTGATGGCCTCGAAGGTCGCGCCCGAGCAGGCAGCCACGCGGCGGCCGTCGATCAACGCGGTGTCGATGAAGCTTTGTTGCGCAGCGCGCTGCTGCCAATCGCTCAATGTATGCACGCAGGACTCCCTTGCGACCGCCTGGGCGGCCGCTGGTTATGGTTGTAGGTGGGGTGATGCGGTAGGCCGGTCAGCGCCTTCGCAGGTAACTTTCCAGCGGATCCTTGCTCAAGCCTTCCTGGGCCTGGGCCAACGAATCGATGAACAACGAGAACAGCTCGGACTGTTTGGCGATGTCCAGCTTGGTGTAGAGGTTCTTGCGGTGGGTCTTGACCGTGTCTTCGCTGATACCCAACCGTTCCGACAGCGAGCGGGTCGAGTGGCCGCGCAGCAAGTATTGGGCGACCCGGCATTCGCGCTCGGTCAGCAGGGAGGAACCGAAATTGTTCAGGGCGGCGTTGATCTGCCGGCCCAGGGCGCTTTCGAAGCGTCCGCCCAGGCTGTCGGCATCCAGCTGGCCCCAGTGCCGGCGCACGACCGCCACCACCCACGGGGCGATGCGTTTGAGGTCGGTGACCTGCGCCGCGCTCAGGCGCCGGGTGCTGCCCAGGGCCACGGCGATGGTCAGTTGCGCATCGAGCGGGACGATGTAGTTGAGTTCGTCCTCAAGGTGCGCGTGCTGGTAGAACGACAGGTAGTACTCGCTGCGCTTGAAGTGGTCCGGTGCCACGTCGCTCAGGCGATAGCAGCCAGGGGCCAGCCCTTCCATGCAGGCGCGGTAGAACGGGCACAGCAGGTAATAACCTTCGAGGTACTTCTGCACGTTGCCTTCAGGCAACCAAGGGCCCTCTTCGTCTTTCTCGAACAAGGCCGAAGGCAGACCTTTGCGTGGGTAGAGGAACACTGTGATGGCCTGGCATTGGGCCAGGCAGTTGAGCGCGCCGAACAGCGCTTCGACGAAGCCTGGCGTGCCGATGGCCTCGATGACACGGGCCATCTGCTCGTACCAGTCGGGCGATTTCAGCTGGTCTTTGCTCATGTCTCAGGTCCCCGCCAGGGTTGTTGTACGTGTTCGTGGCTGGCTGGGATTGTTTCACGCGCTGACCAGGGCGACCATCACCCTTCGGGGTGAGCTGCCGTTCGTACCGCCGCAGTGAACGCATCCCTCGGCCCACGAACCTAATGCCAGGCAAGCCAACCCGTCTCGGAGGCCAGTCATGGCAGATCCCAAGCAGCCCAATGATCCCGATCCCTATGTGGACAACATCCCTCACAATCCCGGAGAACCGGTGCCACCACCGGAGAAGGAGGCCCCCGACTGGCCGGAAGGCCAGGTCCCCCCAGAAGAGCAGTCCGATGGCTGAGCGCCGTATCGGCCCATTCGCGGGTAAACGGCCAAGCCCCACAGGACCGTTGGTCGCAGGTCCTGCACGAAAAACCGATCGCACTCGTCCCATCAAGGCTCTCAATCCATGAGAGGTGCGGCAACGGCTTCGCCTCCACTCCTGTGTTCGGCCCGCGTTTCTGGCGGGCCCTTTTTTCGAACCCGAGGAGGTCACCATGCACACCACATTGCAGATGGGCGGCGGCAACGTCCAGGACGACTGGCCAGAACTTAACCCTGATCAGCGCAACGACCGCGCCGATGATCCCGATACCGACCCGGACCTGGAAGACGACGGCAACCGCCCCGGCGTTCCAGCCAGCGACCCTGAATCGGGAGCCTGAACGTACACGGGGCAAGCCTGTGTCCCTGCAGGTGCAGGAATGCAGACTTGCCCCGCATGGATCAGCCGCAGGTCAGGCGGTCGCCGCGTCTTCCTGGGTTGAACCAACCTCAGGTTGTCCCTGGCCATCGCCTGGGCCCGACCGCGGTACGAAGGCCGGTCCGCTGCCCGAAAGTCGCCAGCTCACGTCACTCAGGCCATAGCGCTCGGCCATGGGCCGGCTTACCTTGCGGATCTTCTCTCGGCCGAACTTCGGAATGATCCCCACCCCAGCATCGCAGCTTGCCCAATGCCAGGCCTCGGCATTGTCCATGCGCTCCAGACGGATGATGAAACTGCGCGGCTGGCCATGCAGCCGGTAGTCGATGATGTACAGCTGTGGGGTTGGCATCGTAGGGGCCCTCCTCTTCTCCATGGATGACATCCAGATGGATCAAGGTTTTGCGCGAAGATTCAAAAGATTGTCGAACAATTCGAATGAGTGGCCCGATACCTGAATCTTGCTAGGCGCTCGGTGCGGCGCCAGGCACCAGAATGACCTTTCGGCAACGCTCCTGCTGCTCATCGAACATTTCGTAGCCGCGCACCGCCTCTTCCAACGCCAGGCGATGGGTGACGATGGCTGAAGGGTCGAGCCGCCCCGCTTCGATGTGCTCGAGCAGCTCAGGCAGATAGCGCTGCACGTGGGTCTGCCCCATGCGGAAGGTCAACCCCTTGTCGAAGGCATCGCCGAACAGAAAACCGTGGATGAAGCCGGCATAGACACCCGGTACGCTCACTACGCCCCCTCGACGCACCGCCGCCATGCTCTGGCGCAGCGCCTTGCCACTGCTGCCTTCGAGTTTCAGCGCGGTGAGCACGGTCTCGGTGGTGCTGCCCTTGGCCTCGAAGCCCACCGCGTCGATGACCCCATCCACGCCACGCATGCCCGCGGTCTGGCGGATGATAGTGTCGGCTGGGTCGTCATCGTGGGTGTAGTCGATCGGAATCACGCCATAGGCCTGGCGTGCGTACTCCAGCCGATAACCGCAGCCATCGACCATGAAGATCTGCTCGACGCCCAGCAGACGTGCGCAAGCCGCCGACAGCAGGCCCACCGGCCCCGCCCCGTAGATGGCCAGGGACGCGCCCTGCCCGACCTCGGCGTTGAGAACCGCCTGCCAGGCCGTCGGCAGGATGTCCGAAAGAAACAGCACCTTATCGTCCGCCAACTGCCCCGGCACCTTGAACGGCCCGACATTGGCCTTGGGCACCCGTACGTAGTCGGCCTGGCCACCGGCCACACCGCCATAGAGGTGGCTGTAGCCGAACAAGGCCGCCCCCGGTGGAATGCTCTTTTTGTTGAGGATGGCGCCGCGTCCGGTATTGGTGGTCTCGCAGGCCGCGAACAAATCATGCTGGCAGAAGAAGCAGCTGCCGCAGGCGATCACGAAGGGAATCACCACCCGGTCGCCGGGACGCACAGCGGTCACCTCGCTGCCGACCTCCTCGACAATGCCCATGAATTCGTGGCCCAGAATGTCACCGGACTCCATCGCCGGGACTTTGCCATGATAAAGGTGCAGGTCTGAGCCACAGATTGCCGTGGCGGTCACCCGCAGCACGATGTCGTCGCTCTGCTCGATGACCGGGTCCGGTACGGTGTCGACCCGAACGTCTCCGGCGCCGTGGTAAGTGAGTGCGCGCATGCTTCAATCTCCCATCAGAACAGGAACGACCCTGGGCAAGCGGCACGTGGCTACTTGCCCAGGGTCGGTGCCCGGCAGGTACTACACCGGGCTGGAGCGGGCGTGCATCACTGATTGCGACCGCCGCCGTGGCTGTGCTGGCCACCTTTGCGGCCGGCCTCGGAAGCGCGCTCCCGGTCGTTGGCAAAGTTGCCCCCGGAGTTCTGCCCGCCTTTGTGGCCTGCGCGGGAGGCTTTTTCGCGGTCGTTGGCGAAGTTGCCCGGGTTGGTTTCCTTGGTGCCGCCACGTTGTCCGCTGTTTTCTTGATCACGAGCCATGTCGTTTCTCCTTACAAGTGGATTAGCTGGGCACGGAATCGCACCGTGCAGTAGTTCCGAACCGGTCAGGGCAGGCTCTGCTCAATCGGTCTGTCGAGGCTCGGACGAGTGGCGCCAAACAATGCTTGAGCCAAACATTTGTACGCGAGTCTCTGAGTGGAGGATTTTTTGGCACTTTGAAAGTGGCGGCGCGGTCATACAGGGACGCCCATTATTCCTCGACCAGGAACCGTGCCATGATCCATGCCCACCCCGCCCACGCCTGCCGACAACTCGCCCTGGAACAGAACCGCCGTCTGCTCCAGCAGGCCTACCAACTCGACCACACTGCCTTCGCCTTGCTTGACCGCCCCGGGCTCGATGCCGGCCGCTTCGACCGCTACCAAACGTTGCGGCGAAAGGCGGCCGAACGCTATCAGGAGGCACTGGAACACCTGGCGCTGATCGAGCGAACGTTCGACGCGGGCAACGAGGCCCAAGAGCACTCGCCGCGCCGTTGAGAGCGGGCCTATAATCGCGCATCAACCGCCCGGCGATGCTTCGATGGGCCGAATCGTTAGGTCTGCAGAAGGCTGCACCCATGAAGTCATCCTCCAAGCCCGCCGTCGCCTCGCCTCAGAATCCGACGTTGAGCCCGAGCCACCTGGACTTTCCGGTGGTCGGCATCGGCGCTTCGGCAGGTGGGCTGGAGGCGATCTGCACTTTCTTCAAGCAAATGCCCGCCGATTGCGACATGGCCTTCGTGGTGGTGCTGCACCTGTCGGCGGACCACCAGAGCGTCGCCGACCGCATCATCCAGGAAACCACCGCCATGCCGGTGCGGCAGGTCAGCGAACCGGTGCCGATCGAGCGCAATCATGTCTACGTGATTTCACCGGCCAACCGCCTGTCCACCAACGATGGCTACCTGCGGGTCAGCCCGGCCAACCGTCGCCGGGGCGATCATGTGGCGATCGACCTGTTCTTCCGCGACCTGGCCGATGTGCACAAGGACCATGCGTTTTGCGTGGTCCTCTCCGGCACCGGCGCCGACGGAGCGGTAGGTTTGTCGCGGATCAAAGAACAGGGCGGCGTGACTCTGGTGCAGTCCCCCGATGATGCCCTCTACGACAGCATGCCGCGGGCGGCACTGGAGACGGGCATGGTCGATGCCGTGCTGCCGGTGGCCGAGATGCCGCAAAAGCTCATGGAGCTATGGCGCAACGCTCGCCAGGTGAGGCTGCCGACCATCGAGGACGACACCCTGCCCCCTGCCCTGGGCACCCGTAGCGGCGACCCCGCCCAGGCCGAGCCGCTGCTCGATGAAATCCTCCTGCTGCTGCGCACCAATACCGGCCATGACTTCCAGCACTACAAGCGTGCCACCGTACTGCGGCGCATCGAGCGGCGCCTGCACGTCACCGGGCAGCCGAACCTGGCTGCCTACCAGCGCTACCTCGAGCAGCACCCGGCCGAATCTGCCGAGCTACTGGCAGACATGCTGATCGGCGTGACCAACTTTTTCCGCGACCGCGAAGCGTTTGAATCCCTGGAGCGCCATGTCCTGCCGGAGCTGGTCAGCGATGGCGAAAGCGGTGAGGGACCAAGCGAGGTGCGTGTCTGGTCGGCCGGCTGCTCCACCGGTGAGGAGGCGTACAGCCTGGCCATGCTCGTATGCGAGCAACTGGCGCTGGAGCGGCGCGCAGCGAAGGTCCAGGTGTTCGCCACCGACCTGGATGAGCGTGCCATCGGCACCGCCCGTACCGGCCTCTATCCAGAGTCGATCGTCACCGATGTGCCGCCGGCCCGGCTGCGCCAGTTCTTCGTCAAGGAAGACCAGCATTACCGGGTGCGCAAGGAAATCCGCGAAAAAGTGCTGTTCGCCCGGCACAACCTGCTGTCCGATCCGCCGTTCTCGCAAATCGACCTGATCGTCTGCCGCAATTTACTGATCTACCTGGATCGCGAGGTGCAGCGCGACATTCTGCAGATGTTCCACTTCGCCCTGCGCCCGGGTGGGCACTTGTTCCTGGGCACGTCCGAATCGGTGGATGTGGCCAGCGAGCTGTTCATCCCGGTGGACAAGCGCAACCGTATCTTCCGCGCAAGCCCGGCCAGACCGGTCATTCGCTCTTCCGGCCGGCAGCTGCCGGGCGCCGAAGTATCCGTCGCCTTGCAGGACAGCCAGGCCAAGCTACGTCCCGGCCGGAAGATCTCCTATGCCGAGGTGCATCACCGCGCCCTGGCCAAGCGAACCCCGCCCAGCCTCATTCTCGATGGCGACGGCAATATCCTGCACATGAGCGATGGCGTCGGGCGCTTCCTGCACTTGGTCGGCGGCGAGCCCAGCCGCAACCTGATCAACCTGGTGCTGCCAGAACTGCGCCTGGCCCTGCGCAGCACTTTGTTCCAGGCTCGCCATGGCAACGAGGCGGTGACCTCGCGGCCGGTAGAACTGGGCCAGATGCAGGTGGAAATCGCCGTGCATCCGCACAAGGACGAACCCAGCGGCAGCGAATGCCTGCTGGTGGTGTTCGAGGAGCGCGTGCCCGACCCTTCCCTGCTGCCAACCAGCGCCATTCGCCAGACCGACAGCATGGTCCTGAACAACCTGGAGCGCGAGCTGCAACGCACCCGCCTTCAGTTGCAGGAAACCATCGAGCAATCGGAAATTTCCAGCGAAGAGCTGACCGCCTCCAATGAAGAAATGCAGGCGATCAACGAGGAGCTGCGTTCGGCCAGCGAGGAGCTGGAAACCAGCAAGGAAGAGCTGCAGTCGATCAACGAAGAACTGCTGACCGTCAACTATGAACTCAAGAACAAGGTCGAGGAGACCGACAAGGTCAACGACTACCTGAGCAACCTGATCGCCTCCACCGCCATCGCCACGGTGTTCGTCGACCGTAACCTGTGCATTCGCTGGTTCACCCCCCGCGCCGCCGACATCTTCAACATCCTGCCCGTGGATACCGGGCGCTCGTTGCTCGACATCACCCACCGGCTGGATTACCCCGAGTTGGCCGACGATGCCCGCGCCGTGGCCCAGGGCACCACGTCCATCGAGCGCGAAGTGTGCGGTGAAAACCAGCACTGGTACCTGGCCCGCCTGCTGCCTTATCGGGCCAACGAGCAGAAGATCGACGGTACGGTGCTCACGTTCATCGATATCAGCAAAGGCCGTGCCGCCGAGGAGCGCCTGCGCCTGGGTGAAGAACGCATGCGCCTGGTGGCTGAAAGCACCCATGACTTCGCCATCATCCTGCTCGATGAACACGGGGTGATCACCGACTGGAACACCGGCGCCACGCTGATCTTCGGCCACGCAAAAGACGAGGTGGTCGGCCGCCATTACGAGCTGATCTTCACCGAGGAGGACCGCGCCAACGGCGTGCCCAGCCGAGAGCTGCGCGGTGCCCGCCTCAACGGTCGTGGCCAGGACGAGCGCTGGCACGTGCGCAAGGACGGCAGCCGCTTCTTCTGCAGCGGCGAAGTTTCCCTGCTCAAAGGCACTAGCCTGCTTGGCTACGTCAAGATCGCCCGTGACCTGACCGGCCACAAGCGCCTGCACGAGGAGCAGAGCAAGCAACTGGCCGAATCCCAGAGCAGCAGCCACATGAAGGACGAGTTCTTCGCCATCATGTCCCATGAGCTCAAGCACCCGCTCAACCTGATCCAGCTCAATGCCGAAATCTTGCGCCGCCTGCCTTCGGTGAAGAACACCAGCGCCGCCAGCAAGGCCGTCGGCACCATCTGCGAAGCCGTCGCCAGCCAGGCGCGGATCATCGACGACCTGCTCGATGTGGCACGCATCCGCACCGGCAAGCTCAAGCTCAAGACCGAACCTGTGAACCTGTGCACCATCCTGCGTGACATCCATGCCGTGGTGCGTAGCGAGCAACACCCGTGCGACGTGGTGCTGGAGTTGCCGGCAGACGACAACGCCCTGTTCATAGAGGGGGACATCACCCGCCTGGAGCAGATCATCTGGAACCTGCTCAACAACGCGCTGAAGTTCAGCCCCGCCGGTAGCGAGATCCGCCTGGTGCTGTCCAACCACGGCGAACAGGCGCTGCTGCAGGTGATCGACCAGGGGCTGGGGCTGAGCGAGGAAAGCCTGGAGAACATCTTCGACCTGTTCACCCAGGCCACCCCGCAAGTCACCAGCCACAGCCGCGAAGGCCTGGGCATCGGCCTGTCGCTGGTACGCCAGCTGGCCCAAGCCCATGGCGGCAGCGTTCAGGCCAGCTCGCCGGGGCTGGGCAAAGGCTGCACCTTCACCGTCCGCCTGCCGCTGTGCCACTTCAGTCCGCAACCGCAGCACAACCCAGGCGAGCAGCAGATGGCCCCACGGCTGGACAATACCCGGGTGCTGTTGGTGGACGACTCACCGGATGTACTGGAAATCATGCAACAGCTGCTGGAGATGGAAGGGGCGCAGGTCCATGCCTTCACTGACCCGCGCGCGGCGCTGAAGGCCGCGGCCAACGGGCAGTACGACATCATTCTTTCGGACATCGGCATGCCAGTCATGGATGGCCATGCGCTGATCAAGGCATTGCGCGAGCACCCGCACCTGCATGACATACCCGCCATCGCCCTGACCGGCTATGGCGCCAGCGCTGACCAGTACAAATCACGCCAGTCAGGCTTCGACCGCCATTTGAACAAGCCGGTGGCCTACGACGAGCTCGTGGAAGCGATCGAGGCATTGAGCGGTTCGCAGCCTTACTGACCGCTCATCCTGGCGGGTACAACTTCCAGCTGGCACCCAAGGCCCAATTCAGTAGGAATACTGGATTTTGCCTGGAGTCTGCATGAAGCCCCTCAAGCATCGCGCTACCGTGATCTGCCGCCATGGCAGGAAAACCCGCAAGTGGTTATGGGTCAGAAAGCCCAAAGCCGCCTGGACATTGCCAGGCGGCAAGATCGAGCCAGGCGAGACCCCGGTGGAGGCGGCCGAACGCGAGCTGTTGGAGGAAACCGGGCTCAGGGCCCGGGAGCTGACCTTCCTGATGCGCTATGAGTCGCCCGCCCGGGTGCATTACGTCTTCGAAGCCGAATTCGCCGACGCCCCGCGGCCCACGGCCAGCCACGAGATCGCCGATTGCTGCTTCGCGCATCTGGATCAGGTGCCCGAACTCAAAGATGACATCAGGCTGCTGATCCAGTCGCTACTCGCCTGTGATCGTGGCCTGGCTGAATCCGTGCGTTGATACTTGACCGGTTTTCGGCGGTGCCCCTTCGCGGGTTTACCGCGAAAAGGGCACATCAGCCCGAATCACGCATGGACACTGTGCTGGCAGGCATCGGCCTCGATCGGCATTTCGTCGATGGCGTCGATCATGCCGCTGGCCAGAGCTTCCTTGGCGCCCAGGATGCGCGGATAAGCCATCAGGTAACGCGGCACATCGAGCACTTCGCTAGCCCCCTCGGTCCGTTCGGCCACGATCTGGGCATACAGGCGCAGGTCGTAGTCCAGGCTCATGGCGTATTCGGCCATCCGCGAGTGGTCCACCGAGCCGTGCAAGGTCCAGTGGAACGGATGGAACAGAAACTTGCTCAGCACGCATGCGGTGCGCCGCTCGCCCGCCAGGAACAGAATATTGCCCATGGATTCGACCGTACCCAGGTTGTGGGTATGCACCGGCACCGGCAACGAGCGCAGGAAGTTGTAGAGCGTGAAGCCGTAGCTGCACTCCCCGCCCATGGTCGCGATGTTGATTTGCAGAATATCCGCGCCCTGTTGCAGGGCGCGGGTGCAGGTGGTGATCAGGTTGCCGCAGGTGGATGAATTGATGGGGCCGGTGAAGTGAATGATGTGTCTGGCCATGCTTGCCTCCAAAGTTGGCGAAATCAGTCCAGTGAAGCGGGCAGACGGTCAGTCGGACTCGTCGGTGGCGGCCGGTGGCAAGTCGTCGCAGCCCTCGCCCATCTGCTGGTACTGCTTGCGCAGGGCGTGCAACTTGGCCGGATCCATGTGCTCCAGGTCCAGCAGCGCCTTGTGTGCCTTGTGCGTAGTACGCAGCAGTTCGTCGATCTTGATGTGCAAGACGTCGTTATCGCGGTTCTGGGTGTTCTGGATCAGGAACACCATCAGGAAGGTGATGATGGTGGTCGAGGTATTGATCACCAGTTGCCAGGTGTCGTTGAAGTCGAACAACGGCCCGCTCACGGCCCAGGCCAGGATCAACAGCAAGGCGATGGCGAAGGTCAGCGGTCGGCCGGCCCATTTGGCCAGCCATTGGGCGAAACGGTCGAATTTCATGCCGGCGGTCCTCCCTTGCTACCGGCATCAGCCCGGCAGCTTGTCCTCGCCTGGCAGGCCCTGCAAGTCAGGGTCGTCGGGCATGACCTCTGGATCGTCCTCGGGTCGCTCGCTGGCCTGAGGAAGCTGATTGAGTTCGTCGAATTCGGTATCGGTATTCATAGCGCCGCTCCTCTGACAATGCCGGGCGGACGAAATCGCCCCCGGCATCCGGTGGAATCGCCCAGCGCGGCAAAGTTCAAAAACGATGGCGCCAGAGCCGGTCAGAGGCCCAGCGAACGCCCCTTGGTTTGGTGGTCGGCCAGCCAACGCTCCAGCACTGACGCTGGCATCGGCCGCCCGAGCAAAAAGCCCTGGCCTTGGTCGCAGCCAACGTTGCGCAGGAATTCGTACTGCGCCTGGGTCTCGATCCCCTCGGCAGTGATCCGAAAGCCCAGGGCATGGCCCAGGTCGATGATGCCTCGGGCCACCGCTTCGGCGTCATCATCGCCTGGCAGGTCCTTGATGAACGCCCGATCGATCTTCAAGTGATCGATCGGCAGTGCCCGCAGATAGGCCAACGACGAATAGCCCGTGCCAAAGTCGTCCACCGCCGTGACCACGCCCATGGCCTGCAATTGCGCCAGCACCGCACAGGCCTGTTGCTGGCTTTCCATCAGCAGGCTTTCGGTGATCTCCACCTCCAGCAGGCTGGCCGGTAGTTCGTGGCGCGCCAGGGCCGTGGCCAAGCTGGCGACGTAGTCGCTGCGCTCGATCTGCAACGCCGCCACATTGATCGCCAGCGGCCCAGGCAGGCAGTCCGCCGCACGCCAGGCTGCCAGCTGGGCGCAGGCCAGTTCCAGCACCCGCTCACCGAGGGGGATGATGAGCCCGGTGCGCTCGGCCAAGGGGATGAACTCGCCCGGCGAGACCAGTCCATGGTCAGGATCGCGCCAGCGCAACAGGGCCTCGACCCCTTCAAGCCGACCGCTGAACAGGTCCACCTTGGGCTGGTACCACAGCTCGAACTCATCGCATTCCAATGCCCGGCGTAGGTTGCGCTCCAGTTCCAGGCGCTGTTGCAGGCGCTCGGTCATCTCCGCCTGGTAGGGGCGCCAGGCGTTACGCCCGCCCTCCTTGGCCGCGTACATCGCCGTGTCGGCGTGGCGCAGCAGGCTGTCGGCGTCCTCCCCATGCTGCGGGCACCGGGCCACGCCAATGCTGCCGGTGACCAACGCGGCATTGCCATTGAGGTCGAACGGCCGCTGCAGGCACCGCAACAAGGCTTGTATCTGGAGATTGACCTGGCCTTGGCTGCCCTGAAGCATGAACACAAACTCGTCACCGCCCAGACGGCAGAGCCGATCGGCGCTGTGCAGTTCCTGCAGAAAACGTGCAGTGGCTTGTTGCAACAGTAAATCGCCCATCGGATGACCGAGGCTGTCATTGACCTGCTTGAAGCCATCGATATCGAGCATCAGCACCGCCAGACCATGGCCTTGGGCAATCGCCTCGGCGAGTTGTCGTTGAAACAAGACACGGTTGGGCAAGCCAGTAATGGTGTCGTAATGGGCCAGGCGTTCGAGCTGAGCCTGGGACTGTCGCAGCTCGCGGTTACGCTGTTTCAGCAGGCGCTGGTTGCCGTTGAGCTGAGCGACGAACACGCTGAACAGCCCCGTGCAGGTCAAGGCAAACATGAACAGCGGCGACGTGAACAAGCCCAGCACTGGCCATCCGCCCTGTGGGGCGGCGACCATTTGCCAATGGCCGCCGGGCACCTCCACCACCTGGCTGAGCAGCGGCTCATCGAACAAATGCGGATCACCCCAGATCATCGCACCCTCGGCGCCTTTGCCGTCCGTACCGCGGACCGCCACCTGGAAGTCCATGTCCGGTCGCAGGCCCGCAGCCCACAGCAAGCGATCGATATCCGCGACGATCGATACATTGCCCCAGTAGAACCTCACCCCTCGCTTGCCCGTGACGAATACCGGCCGCCGATAGATCAGCGCCCGGCCGCCCTGGAACAGCTGGACCGGCCCGGCCAGCACCGCCTGGCGATGCTCACGGGCCGACTGCAGCATGGGGAACTGGTCGGGCAGGCGACGGTAATCCAACCCAATGATGGCGAGGTTACCTTCACGCGGGTAGACATCAGTGATCACATCATCCGGAGCCAGGGCGATGTGATGCATGTAGGGCACCGACTCGAGGGCATCGAAGGCCATGCCTTGAAAATGCGCCTCGCTGATGCGGCCATCGGTGGCGATCAGTTGCGCAATGCCCTCGGCCTCGCCGAAGGCTGCGCGCAACTGGGCCTCCAGGGCACCACGCACCCCAGACAAACGCGCCGAGATATTGGCGATCTGCTCGCTTTCCTCACGCTGATTGTCCAAGTGTCCAAGTACCACCGACAGGCCGATGCCGACCACGGCGAAACCGACCGGCAACAGGCGATGGAGCGTGCGCCGCAGCGCGCATTTTGCGGGCGGAGCCGGTTCATCGAGGGAGAGCTGAAGAGTGTTCATGGGCCACGGTCGAGTTCGATTGATCCTGTATCGGCGTGCGGGGAGCAAATTTGAGCCACACTGGTGTTTTTCTACGACAGGGTGCATGCTCACCAGCTGAAGCGTTTCACCAAGCCAAAAACAACGTGAGGTGCCGTACCCATGGATCCTTTGCTCGATTCGCTGTTTCCTGCTGCCGACGACATTCCCGAAGCCTGGCGCCTGGGCGCCCCGCTGGAGCAACGCGACTACCTGGTCGGCGGCCAACTGCGCCGCTGGGACGGCCCATTGGCCACGGTGCGCAGCCCGGTCTGGCTAAAGGAAGGCGACGAGGAACGCCAGGTGATCCTCGGCAGTGCGCCGCTGCTCGATGCCGACACCGCCCTCACCGCTCTGGACGCCGCCGTACAGGCCTACGATAAAGGGCGAGGCACCTGGCCGACCCTGCGCGTGGCCGAGCGTATCCAGCATGTCGAAGCCTTCCTGGCGCGCATGCGCGAGCAGCGCACGGCGGTGGTCAAGCTGCTGATGTGGGAGATCGGCAAGAACCTCAAGGATTCGGAAAAGGAATTCGACCGCACCTGTGACTACATCGTCGACACCATCAACGCCCTCAAAGACCTGGACCGGCGCTCCAGCCGCTTCGAGCTCGAGCAAGGCACCCTCGGCCAGATCCGCCGCGCACCGCTGGGCGTCGCGCTGTGCATGGGCCCCTACAACTACCCGCTCAACGAGACCTTCACCACGCTGATTCCGGCGTTGATCATGGGCAATACCGTCGTGTTCAAGCCGGCCAAGTTCGGCGTACTGCTGATCCGCCCACTGCTGGAGGCATTTCGCGACAGCTTCCCGCCGGGGGTGATCAACGTGATCTATGGCCGTGGCCGCGAGACGGTCAGCGCCCTGATGGCCAGCGGCAAGATCGACGTGTTCGCCTTCATCGGCACCCACAAAGCCGCCAGCGACCTCAAGAAGCTACACCCACGCCCGCATCGGCTGCGCGCAGCCCTGGGCCTTGACGCCAAGAACCCCGGCATCGTCCTGCCCCAGGTGGACTTGGACAACGCCGTCGAAGAGGCCGTGACCGGCGCCCTGTCGTTCAACGGCCAGCGCTGCACGGCCCTGAAGATCCTGTTCGTCCATGAAGACGTGGTCGAGCCGTTCCTGGACAAGTTCCAGCGCAAGCTCGCTGCGCTCAAGCCCGGCATGCCGTGGGAGCCAGGCGTGGCCCTCACGCCGCTGCCTGAGCCGGGCAAGATTGACTACCTGGACGGTCTAGTGGCCGATGCCACCGCCAAGGGTGCGCGGGTACTCAACGAAGGGGGTGGGCTCAGCCGCGGCTCGTTCTTCTACCCAGCCTTGCTCTACCCTGTCAGCGCCGACATGCGCGTCTACCATGAAGAACAGTTCGGCCCCCTGGTGCCCGTGGTGCCCTACCGCGACCTGCAAACGGTGATCGACTACGTGCTCGACTCCGACTACGGCCAGCAGCTGAGTCTGTTCGGCAACGACCCGCAGACCATCGGCATGCTGGTGGACACCTTCGCCAACCAGGTCGGGCGTATCAACCTCAACGCCCAATGCCAACGCGGGCCAGACACCTACCCGTTCAACGGCCGCAAGAACAGCGCCGAAGGCACCCTGTCGGTGCATGACGCACTGCGCGTGTTCTCGATCCGAACACTGGTGGCGACCAAGTTCCAGCAAGCCAACAAGGAGCTGATCAGCGAGATCATCCGCAACCGTCAGTCGAGTTTCCTGACCACCGATTACATCTTCTGACGCCGGCGCTTATAGAAAATCGATCTAACCGACCTGTCGATTTTCTCTGTGCGCAAACGACTCTAAGCAACAGGGCGCCAACCGGCGCCCTCACGCGAAGGAGAATCGAACATGGCAGTCAAACCCATTCCCGAAGGCCAGCACAGTATTACCCCATACCTGGCCATCAACGACGCCGCCAAGGCCATCGAGTTCTACAAAAAAGCCTTTGGCGCGGTCGAAATGTTCCGCCTGGACGCCCCCGGCGGACGCGTCGGCCATGCCGAGCTGAAGATCGGCGACTCCTCGCTGATGCTCGGCGATCCCTGCGATATGGAAGGCGGCCTGACCGCCAGCCAGAAGCTCGCCGGCGCCGGTGTCGGCCTGCATCTGTATGTGGAGGATTCGGACAAGGTCTTCGCCCAGGCCCTCGCTGCTGGCGCGACACAGCTGCACGCGGTGACGGACCAGTTCTACGGTGACCGCAGCGGCAGTCTGAAAGACCCGTTCGGCAACATCTGGTTCGTCTCCACCCACAAAGAAGACCTCACCCCCGACGAAATCCGCGCCCGCGCCGCGAAGATGTTCGGCGGCAACTGAGCACGGTTGAATGCGCGGCGCGTTTGCTTGAAGCTTGTCGCTCGTAGCTTGGAGCTGCTTCATGCGAATCATCGACAAAACCGCCGCGCAAGTGCGCAGCCTGACCCCGGCCGAAGAGGAACTGTTGGTCGGCTTTGCCACTGGCGCCCTCGCCGGCCCGCGCCTGCTGCAAGCCAACCAGTGGCTGATGAAAGTGCGCAGCGCCAACCAGTGGTTGGCCTGCGATTGCCGGCGCGATGCCCTGCCGGTGCTCAACATCACCCTCAACGGCAGTACCGGCACCTTGTTCCTGCGCAACAACCCTGACACCCCCGAGCACGCTCCGGGCTGCCCGTTCACGAAGGTCGAGCGCGAAGCCAGTGAGCGCACTGAGCAGGCCGCACAACCTGCCGCGTGGCTGGCGCCCGATACTCCACTGCGTCTGCTGGGCGACTTCCACGCTGCCAGCGAAGGTGGCCCAGCCAGCGCCGGAACCGCTACGGAACGTCGCGAACAGCAGCGTTTGCTCTCGGTGCTGCTGACCTGGATGGAAGCCAGCGGGCTCAACGTCTATGCCACGCATGTGAAGAAAGACCTCACCGCTCAGTTCGCCGACCTGCGCGGCGTGGCTGCCCGATACCCGCTGGTCGAGCGTGTACCGGCGAGCAACTACTTGGAAACCCGCCTGGACATGAAGCACATGATGATGCTCAAGTCCCGTCTGCGCGAAGCCAAGGCCTTCGGTAATCATCGCCGTCATGGGTTGTTGCTCGACTGTGTCGACCAGATCAAAGGACGCAAGGTCTTCAACGCCCGCACCGAGGACGGCTTCGACTTCCAGGGCCACCACCTGTATTGGGACGGCGGCAAGACGCGCGGGCCGTTGCTGGCACTGATGCTCTATTCACCGACCACCGCCGGCAGCCATTTCTACGAGCTGATCCACGTGGCGAGCGTCCCGGTGCTGTCACGTGGGCACCTGTTCCCGGTGTACCGCGACGAAGAGCGCGAGCCGCTCAAAGCCTTGGTGTCGTTGATCGACTGGATGGCGAGCAAGGGGGTCAAGGTGTTGATGCGCAGGCCGGTGATCGGCGGCCAGGTGATGGATGAGCTGGTGCTGACCTCGGATCAGGACCGGGTGCTGTCGGTGTCACTGCTCGAACAACCGATCGGACCTGAGCCAGACACCGAGAACTTCAAGCGCTACGCCGACTTCAAGAGCCTTGAGACCTTCCGCAAGTTCGTCGCCGGCTTCTTCATGCGCGAGCGCTGAAGCCTGCGCTGCCCTCTTCGCGGGTAAACCCGCTCCCACAGGTTCGCTGTTGCCCTGAAGCACAGCGCGGTGCCAGTGGGGGCGGGTTTACCCGCCAAAGCGTCAGTACAGACGCCCCAAGACTTGGCCTAGAACGCCGCCTTGAAGATCGCCTCGATCTGCGCCTGGCTCGCAGGGCGTGGGTTGGTCAGCCCGCAGGCATCCTTCAGGGCATTGGCCGCCAGCAGCGGCACATCCTCGACCTTCGCCCCCAACTCCGCCAGCCCCGCCGGGATCCCGATCGCCGCCGCCAGATGCTCGATGGCCGAAATCGCCGCGCCAGCGCCCTGCTCGGCATCCAGCGCACAGACCTTCACGCCCATGGCCTTGGCCACGTCACGCAGCCGTGCGGCGCTGACCTGGGCGTTGAAGCGCTGCACATGGGGCAGCAACACCGCATTGCACACGCCGTGAGGGAGGTCATAGAAACCGCCCAACTGGTGCGCCATGGCATGCACATACCCAAGCGAAGCGTTGTTGAACGCCATGCCGGCGAGGAACTGGGCGTAGGCCATGTTCTCCCGCGCCTTCAGGTCGCCACCATCGGCCACGGCCTGACGCAGGTTGTCGCTGATGAGGGTAATGGCCTTGAGTGCACAGGCGTCGGTAATCGGCGTTGCCGCCGTGGACACATAGGCCTCGATGGCATGGGTCAGGGCATCCATGCCGGTCGCGGCGGTGAGGCTCTGCGGCATGCCGACCATCAACGCCGGGTCGTTGACCGACAGGATCGGCGTCACGTTGCGGTCGACGATGGCCATTTTCACCTGCCGCGCCTCGTCGGTGATGATGCAGAACCGCGTCATCTCGCTGGCGGTGCCGGCGGTGGTATTGATCGCGATCAGCGGCAACTGCGGCTTGCTGGAACGGTCGACGCCCTCGTAATCACTGATGTGACCGCCATTGGTGGCGCACAGGGCGATGCCCTTGGCGCAGTCGTGGGGCGAACCACCGCCCAGGGAAACCACACAGTCGCACCGCGCCTGACGCAGCAAGGCCAGCCCCGCCTCGACGTTGGCGATGCTCGGATTGGGCTTGGCGCCATCGAACACCACCGAATCGATGTCGCGCATGGCCAGCATGCCGGCGATACGCTCGGCGACCCCGGCCTTGACCAACCCAGGGTCTGTGACGATCAGTGCCTTGCGCAGGCCGAAACCTGCGATGGCGACCATCGCCTCCTCCAGGCAGTCGATACCCATGATGTTGACGGCGGGAATGAAGAACGTGCTGCTCATGGCCGAACCCTCGCGAAAAGTCTGTTTGTCTTCGAGGATCTGCCTGATTGCAGTGAGGGGTGTTGATCCAGCGCAAGGCCACGCCTACAAACGCAGCGTGGCTGACACGCTGAAGGGCCGCAAAGCGGTCCCTGCGCGCTAGGTTCTGCACGAAATGTATCCGCGCTCGAGCGCTGCCCTAGCCCAGGAACAACCGATACGCCGGGTTGTCGGTTTCATCCCAATAGCGATAGCCCATGTCATCCAGGGCCTGGGGCAGGCCTGGCAGCTCATCGCCCGGGACCTCCAGCGCAGCGAACACCCGCGCCTCAGCCGCACCGTGGTTGCGGTAGTGGAACAGGCTGATGTTCCAGCGCTTGCCCAAGCGCTCGAGAAAGCCCAGCAATGCCCCGGGGCGCTCGGGGAACTCAAAGCGCAGCACCCGCTCATCCGCCCCTGGCGCAGCATGGCCGCCCACCGTATGGCGCACGTGCAGCTTGGCCAGTTCGTTGTCGGTCAGGTCCAGCACGTTGTAGCCCTGTTCGCGCAGGCTGGCCAGCAGGTGCTCGCGCGGGTCGTGCTGGGGGTGGGTTTGCACGCCCACGAACAGCCGCGCCTCCTTCCCAGGAAAATAGCGGTAGTTGAATTCGGTGATCTGGCGCTTGCCCAGCGCCTGGCAGAACGCCCGGAAGCTGCCGGGGCGCTCGGGGATGGTAACGGCGATGATCGCCTCGCGCTGCTCACCCAGTTCGGCGCGCTCGGCCACGTGACGCAGGCGGTCGAAATTGACGTTGGCGCCGGAATCGATCGCCACCAGGGTCTGGCCTTGGACGCCTTCGCGGGCCACGTACTTCTTGATCCCGGCCACCGCCAGGGCACCGGAGGGCTCGGTGATCGAGCGGGTGTCGTCGTAGATGTCCTTGATGGCCGCGCACAACTCGTCGCTGCTGACCGTCACCACCTCATCGACAAAATGGCGGCACAACTCGAAGCAATGGGCACCGACCTGCGCCACTGCCACGCCGTCGGCGAACGTACCGACCTGGGGCAGGATCACCCGCTCGCCCGCCGCCAGGGCAGCCTGCAGGCAATTGGAATCCTCTGGCTCCACCCCGATCACCTTGACCTGCGGGCGCAGGTACTTGACGTACGCCGCGATGCCCGCCACCAGGCCACCGCCCCCCACCGGCACAAAGATCGCGTCCAGGGCGCCGGGTTGCTGACGCAGGATTTCCATCGCCACGGTGCCTTGGCCGGCGATCACGTCCGGGTCATCGAACGGCGGCACGAAGGTCGCGCCGTCGCTGTCGGCCAGTTGCAGGGCATGGGCCAGGGCATGGGGGAAGCTTTCGCCATGCAGTACCACGTGCCCCCCACGCGAGCGCACTCCTTGCACCTTGAGTTCCGGGGTGGTGGTCGGCATGACGATGGTCGCCCGCATGCCCAGCCGCGAGGCGGCCAGCGCCACGCCTTGGGCATGGTTGCCCGCCGAAGCCGTGATCACGCCGCGCTCGCGCTGGGCCGGGGTCAGGCGCGACAAACGGGTATAGGCGCCGCGAATCTTGAAAGAAAACGTCGGTTGCAGGTCTTCGCGTTTGAGCAGCACTTGGTTGCCCAAGGTGGCCGACAGCGCGGGTGCCAGTTGCAGGGGTGTCTCGATGGCCAGGTCGTACACCGGGGCGCTAAGAATGCGGCGCACCTGCTCTGAAAGCAGCTGCGCGGGCGAGGCGGTGTTACGAGGGCTGACGCTGAGGTTGGTCATCGATGACTCCTGGTGTTTTCGAGGGCCCAGGAGTCGGAAAGAAAAAACCCGCCTCCAGGGCGGGTTCGGTGCACGTACGCGCTAGCCCGCCAATCCGATAATGGCGGTAATAATAATGGCGCGACGCTGCAGGTATGGGTTCATGGGTTGGGAAATTAGCTCGCCACCCCGTAGGAAGTCAACACCTCCTCTTTCAGGTAAATTCCCCGCCAGGCCTTTATGCGCGTCAATCTAGCGCTTGGCGAGCGGCAGTCGACGCCGCGGTAGCAGTAGCAGACGTTCGCCCGACGGGACGCCAGCACTTGGCTGGACCAGTTGAGCAGTCTGGGCTTGACTCTCTGAGGGCGGAGACATCCGCTGCAGCACAGCGCCAATCAAACACCAGAGAACTTCAAGGAGTTCCCGTCCAGCTTGTTCAAGACCATCGAAGACCAGTTGCGCAAGCAGGTGGCCCCCGCTGCGCTGCGCGCCGAATTCCGCCAGCACGAATTCGAGGCCATGCGCCGGTTCTGCCTGCTGATATTCAGCGTCAGCATCGTCATTTGGCTGATCTTCGACCTGATCGTCAGCTACCTGGGCGATCAGGAATTCACCTGGCGATCGATGGTGTTTCTCGCTGCACTGTGCGCCATCACGGTCGTGCTTGGGTTTATCCGCAAAAGCCAGCATTTCGACGTACTCAACCTGATGTTCATCGCGACCATCACCCTGGGCATGCGCCTGGTGATAGACGGCATTCCCATTGCCCTGCGCCCCGTGTGGCTGGTGTTGGGGGTGTCGACGGTGCTCTACAGCGTTTCGGTGCTGCCGGTACAGCGTTGGTCGTTCTTCTGTGCCATGGCCATCACTTGGCTGGTGCTCAATCCTTTCCAGCACACGCGTATCGAGTTTCTCGAACTCGAAGGTGCGATGTTGACGAGCTATGCGGTATTTCTTTGCGGGCTGGTGATCTACGCCTATTTGCGGATGCGCCAAGCCAAGCTGCACAACTTCTACCTATCCAAGGTCCTGATGGAGCAGGCCTACATCGATGCCCTGACTGAAATCCCAAACCGCCGGTCGTTCATGCTCAAGGCCGAACAGCAGTTGCAACAGGCCCCATCCGGGCAGTACCTGGCGATGATCGACATCGATAATTTCAAGCGGGTCAACGACCGCTTCGGCCATGACATCGGTGATGAGGTGCTCAAGCGTGTGGCCGCGCACATCAAGGCGAGCATGGCCAGCTATGCCTATGCACGCCTGGGCGGCGAAGAGTTCGCCATCTATTTCCAAGGGCTGGATCAGCAAGGTGCCGAGCGGCAAGTGGGAGCGCTGTGTCAGCGGGTGCGCGAAGACCTGAACGCGCACCCGGTGACCATCAGCATCGGCCTGACCCGCGTCGAGCAGGGTGACACCCTGAGCATGGCGCTGGTGCGGGCCGACCAGGCGCTGTACGAAGCCAAGCACAGTGGCAAGGACCGGTTCGTCTGCTGGTCGGCGCAACTGGCAAAAGGTGCCTAGTGGCTGGGTTGCGCACTCCGATTTACCCGCCAAGAACGCACCTTGGTGTCGGAACAACCTGGCCGTTCTCTAACCTGCCGGCAGACGAATCCTGAACTGCGCGCCACCAAGCGCCGACTGGGCCACGGTCAGTGTCCCGCCCTGCCCCTCGATGGCCCGCCGGCTGATGGCAAGCCCCAGCCCGAAACCACCGGTACTGCGGTCCCGGCTACGGTCCAGCCGGTAGAACGGCTGGAAGATCCGCTCGCGTTCCTCGGGAGGAATGCCGATGCCGTCGTCTTCCACGGTCACCAGGCACGCGCCGTCTTCTTCCGCGCGCAGGCGCAGCAGCAGGCTCTCGTCGCAATAGCGCATGGCATTGCGCACCAGGTTCTGCACGGCGCGCGCGGTCAGACGGGGGTCGAGCACGAAACGCGGCAACCGGGTCTCGGCCCGCACTTCCCACTGAATGCCCCGCCCGTCGAGCTCTTCGGCGAACCCGCCGAGCACGCTGTCGACCAGCTCCAGCAATGACACCTCGACCCGCTCGCGGGCCTGGTCGGCGTTCTGCAGGCGGCTGTAGGACAGCAGCTCCAGCACCAGCTCATCGAGTTCACGCACGTGCCCGACCAGTTCCAGCAGGCGCTTGCGGCATGGTGGTGGCACCTCATCGAACAACAGCACCAGGCCGAAATCCAGCCGAGTCAGCGGTGTGCGCAACTCGTGGGACACCGCATTGAGCAGCTCGCGCTGCTGATTGACATGCCGCTCCAGGTCGCTGGCCATGGTGTCGAACACCCCGGCCAGCTCGCCGATGTTCGAGCGTGGTGAAATATGTGTCCTTTCGGCCATCTGCCCCTGGCCCAGACGCCGGGCGGTTTCCTTCAGGCGTTCCAGGTCACGCCAGTGCGGCCACACCCACAGCAGCAGGCAACCGAGCATGGCGGCGCCGATCAGCACCGTGACTCCCCAGGACAACAGGTTGATGTCCAACGGGTCCGGTGGGGTGTACAGGCTCACCAGCCAGTCCTGGTCCAACGGCGCCAGGGCGGTGTCGTAGTAGCCCCAGTCGGCGATACGCACCACGTTCTGGCCTTGCGTCAGGCGCGCGCGCTCCGGCGCCGTCAGTTCGGCCTGGTCCATGCGCAGCAATTTGATTTCCAGTGGCGCGAAGCTCTGCGCCAATTGCCGCTCCACCTGCGGCCACTGCTCGCGCGGGGTTTGCTGGAACTGGCGCACCAGCAGCGATTGCACGCCCTTGGCCTGCTCCAGGTTGTAGGCCATGAAGCGGTCATGGAACAGGCCGACGATGGTGTCGGGGATGAACAGCAGGGCGCCGGCGTAGGCGGCGATGATCACCAGATACAGGCGCACCAGAATCTTCAGCATGGCGTGTCAGTACTCCCACTCGACCCGGCTGAACAGATAACCCTTGCCCCACACAGTCTTGATCTTGCGCGCCTCACCGGCGTGGTCATCGAACTTGCGCCGCAGCTTGGAGATGGCCACGTCCACCGAGCGGTCGGTGCCGTTGAACTCGATGCCGCGCAATTGCTGGAGAATGCGGTCGCGGCTGAGCACCTCGCCGGCATTGCGGGCCAGCACCACCAACAGGTTGTACTCGCTGCTGGACAGCTCCACCTCGTCGCCGCGCCAGGTGACGACACGCTCGGCCAGGTCGATGCGCAAGCCCCCGACCTGGATCAGGTCACTGTCCAGGCGAGGTTCGTTGACCGTGCTGCGACGCAGCAAAGTGCGTACCCGTGCCAGCAGCACGCGCGGCTCACACGGCTTGGTGACGTAATCGTCGGCGCCCATCTCCAGCCCCAACACCTGGTCGTGGCTGTCATCGCGGGCAGTGAGCATGAGGATCGGCAGGGATTGCGACTCCTGACGCAGCAAGCGGCATACCTGCAGGCCATCCAGACCCGGCAACATCAGGTCAAGCACCACCAGATCGGGCTTTTGCCGGCGGAACTCTTCCAGCACGTGGTCGCCTCGGGCAATCACCCGGACGTGAAAATCGTTTCGTTGCAAGTAGCTGGCGATCAGTTCGGACAAGGCACTGTCGTCTTCGACCAGGAGAATATTCGGCATAGGCGGTGAGAAGAACGGGTGAATGAAGAGGATTGACGCGCTGCAGGATATAGAATCCCATGGCCGTCAATGAGAATTCTTACACTTTTTCACATTCGCCCTACATAGCTTCACAGCCAACGCAGGAGCGGCTGCCTTAGCATAGGCTCGGTCATTTTCGGAAGATCCGCATGTCAATTTCTTTCCCTTTTCGTCTGCGCCCCCTGGCGCTTCTGGCGCTGCTGACCCTGTCGTTGGCCGGCTGCGACGACGCCGCCGAGCAGGACGCACAGACACCCCCGCCCCAGGTCCGGGTCGAAACCGTGCAGGTTCAGCCCCTGGCCATCAGCACTGAGCTCAGCGGTCGCATCCTCGCGCCACGCACCGCCGAGGTCCGCGCACGGGTCAGCGGCGTGGTGCTCAAGCGCGTGTACCGCGAAGGCAGCGACGTCAAACAGGGCGATGTCCTGTTCTTGATCGATCCTGCGCCGTTCGAGGCCGACCACGACGCCGCCCGCGCCACCCTGGCCAAAGCCGAGGCCAACCTGTACCAGGCGCGCCTGCAAGAGCAGCGTTACCGCGAGCTGGTGGACGACAAGGCAGTCAGCCGCCAGGAGTACGACAATGCCCGCGCCGCCTTCCTCCAGGCCGGCGCTGTCGTGGCCGAGGCCAAGGCAGCCCTGGAACGTGCCCGCCTGAACCTGGGCTACGCTACGGTCACCGCGCCGATTTCCGGACGCATCGGCCGGGCCCTGGTCACCGAGGGCGCATTGGTGGGCCAGAACGAAACCACACCGCTGGCGACCATCCAGCAGTTGGACCCGATCCACGCCGACGTCACCCAGTCGACCCGCGAGCTCAACACCCTTCGCCGGGCCATGCGCGCCGGCGAGTTGCAGCAGGTCGGCGAAGGCCAGGCCAGGGCGACCTTGATCCAGGACGACGGCACGGCCTATCCGCTGCCGGGCAAGCTGCTGTTCTCAGACATCAGCGTCGACCCGAGCACCAACCAGATCACCCTGCGCAGCGAGTTCCCCAACCCGGACCTCGACCTGCTGCCGGGTAGCTATGTGCGCGTGCGCCTGGACCAGGCCGTGCAACCGAAGGGCATCAGCGTGCCGCAGCGCGCGATCCTGCGCGACAGCGCCGGTGTGCCCAAGGTGCTGGTGGTCGATGAGCAGGCGCGCATCAGCGAACGCCAGGTGGTACTGGGCAACGCCCAGGGCGATCGCTGGATCGTCACCCAAGGGCTGGCCGCAGGCGAGCGCGTGGTGATCGAAGGCCTGCAACACGTCAAGGCAGGCGACCAGGTCCAGGTCGACACTGCCCCAGATGCCCTGCCCATCGTTCAGCACACTGGCCAGTGAGGGCCTGATTCATGCCGCAGTTCTTCATCGACCGCCCGGTGTTCGCCTGGGTGGTCGCGCTGTTCATCCTGCTTGCCGGCGCCCTGGCCCTGCCTCAGTTGCCGGTGGCCCAATACCCCAACGTGGCGCCGCCACAGGTGGAGATCTACGCGGTCTACCCGGGCGCCTCGGCGGCGACCATGGACGAAAGCGTGGTCAGCCTGATCGAGCAGGAGCTCAACGGCGCCGACAACCTGTTGTACTTCGAGTCCCAGAGCAGCCTGGGTAGCGCCACCATCACTGCCACCTTCGAGCCGGGCACCCACCCGGACCTGGCCCAGGTGGACGTGCAGAACCGCCTTAAGGTGGTCGAGTCACGCCTGCCACGCCCGGTGACGCAGCAGGGCCTGCAAGTGGAGAAGGTCTCCACGGGCTTTTTGCTGCTGGCCACCCTCACTTCCGAGGACGGCAGCCTCGATGAGACCGCCCTCTCCGATATCCTCGCGCGCAACGTGATGAACGAGATCCGCCGCCTCAAGGGCGTGGGCAAGGCCCAGCTGTATGGCTCGGAGCGAGCCATGCGGATCTGGATCGACCCGCAGAAGCTGATCGGTTTCAACCTCACGCCCAATGACGTGGCCGACGCCATTGCCGCGCAGAACGCCCAGGTCGCCCCCGGCAGCATCGGCGATCTGCCGGGGCGCGGCACTCAGGAAATCACCGCCAACGTGGTGGTCAAGGGCCAGTTGGGCACACCCGAGGAATTTGCCGCCATTGTCCTGCGCGCCAACCCCGACGGCTCCACGGTGACCATCGGCGATGTCGCCCGGGTGGAGATCGGCGCCCAGGAATACCAGTACGGCACACGCCTCAACGGCAAACCGTCCACCGCCTTCAGCGTCCAGCTCTCACCGGGCGCCAACGCCATGGAGACCGCGACCCTGGTGCGGGCCAAGATGGAAGAGCTGGCACGTTACTTCCCCGAGGGCGTGCGCTATGACATCCCCTACGACACCTCACCCTTCGTCAAGGTGTCGATCCAGCAAGTGATCAGCACCCTGTTCGAGGCCATGCTGCTGGTGTTCCTGGTGATGTTCCTGTTCCTGCAGAACATCCGCTACACGCTGATTCCGACCTTGGTGGTGCCCGTGGCGCTGATGGGAACCTTCGCCACGATGCTCGCAATGGGCTTTTCGGTGAACGTGCTGACGTTGTTCGGCATGGTCCTGGCCATCGGCATTCTGGTGGACGATGCCATCGTGGTGGTGGAGAACGTCGAACGGATCATGGCCGAGGAAGGCCTCTCGCCCAAGCAGGCCACGCGCAAGGCCATGGGCCAGATCAGCGGCGCCATCGTCGGCATCACCCTGGTGCTGGTGGCGGTGTTCCTGCCGATGGCCTTCATGAAGGGCTCGGTGGGGGTGATCTACCAGCAGTTCTCGGTGTCGATGGCGGTATCGATCCTGTTCTCGGCGTTCCTGGCCCTGAGCCTGACCCCGGCCCTGTGCGCGACCCTGCTCAAGCCCTTGGCCAAAGGCGAGCACCACGAGCGCAAGGGCTTCTTCGGCTGGTTCAACCGTCGCTTCGAACGCATGAGCGAAGGC
Source organism: Pseudomonas sp. HTZ2 (assembly GCF_033173945.1). Taxonomy (NCBI): domain Bacteria; kingdom Pseudomonadati; phylum Pseudomonadota; class Gammaproteobacteria; order Pseudomonadales; family Pseudomonadaceae; genus Pseudomonas; species Pseudomonas sp. HTZ2. The sequence goes on from NZ_CP137332.1 coordinate 1,475,375, forward strand.
TATCAACACTGGGTGATGCATGCCCTCAAGCGCAGCGGCCGCTACCTGTTGGTCTACGGCGTACTGCTGGCGGTGCTCGGCTATGGCTTCAGCCAACTGCCGAGCGCCTTCCTGCCAACCGAGGACCAGGGCTACACCATCACCGACATCCAGTTGCCGCCAGGTGCCAGTCGCATGCGCACCGAGCAGGTGGCCGCGCAGATCGAGGCGCACAACGCCGGCGAGCCTGGCGTGGGCAACACCACGCTGATCCTGGGCTTCAGCTTCTCGGGCAGCGGGCAGAACGCCGCACTGGCATTCACCACGCTCAAGGACTGGTCCGAGCGCGGTGCCAAGGACAGCGCCCAATCGATCGCCGACCGCGCAACCGAGGCCTTTGCCCAGCTCAAGGACGCGGTGGCGTATTCCGTGCTGCCACCACCCATCGACGGGCTGGGTGAGTCCACCGGCTTCGAGTTCCGCTTGCAGGACCGCGGCGGCATGGGCCACGAGGCGTTGATGGCAGCCCGAGACCAATTGCTGGACGAGGCCCGCAAGAGCAAAGTGCTGACCAACGTGCGCGAAGCCTCGCTGGCCGAGAGCCCGCAGGTCCAGCTGGAGATCGACCGACGCCAGGCCAACGTGTTGGGCGTGTCGTTCGCCGACATCGGCGCGGTGCTCGACACGGCCGTGGGCTCGAACTACGTCAACGACTTCCCCAACCAGGGCCGCATGCAGCGGGTGGTGGTGCAGGCCGAAGGCGATCAACGCAGTCAGGTGGAAGATCTGCTCAAGATTCACGTGCGCAACAGCAGCGGCAAGATGGTGCCTCTGGGGGCGTTCGTGCAGGCCAAGTGGGTCAGTGGCCCGGTGCAGTTGACCCGCTACAACGGCTACCCGGCGGTGTCCATCTCCGGTGAGCCCGCCGCTGGCTACAGCTCCGGCGAGGCCATGACCGAAATCCAGCGCCTGGTCGACCAGTTGCCGGCCGGCGCAGGCCTTGAGTGGACGGGCCTATCGCTGCAGGAGCGGTTGTCCGGCAGCCAGGCGCCGCTGCTGATGGCGTTGTCGCTGCTGGTGGTGTTCCTGTGCCTGGCGGCGCTGTACGAGAGCTGGTCGATCCCCACCGCAGTGTTGCTGGTGGTCCCGCTGGGCGTGCTCGGCGCCGTGCTGGCGGTGACCTTGCGCGGCATGCCCAACGATGTGTTCTTCAAGGTCGGCCTGATCACCCTGATCGGCCTGTCGGCGAAGAACGCCATCCTGATCATCGAGTTCGCCAAAAGCCTGGTGGACCAGGGCCAAGACCCGGTCAGCGCCGCGGTGCAGGCCGCGCGTCTGCGCTTGCGGCCAATCGTGATGACCTCGCTGGCGTTCATCCTCGGCGTGGTGCCCCTGGCCATCGCCACAGGCGCAAGTTCGGCGAGCCAACAAGCCATCGGCACCGGCGTGATCGGCGGCATGCTCAGCGCCACCCTGGCGGTGGTGTTCGTGCCGGTGTTCTTCGTGGTGGTGATGCGCCTGGCCGGGCGACGCCAGGCCAAGGACAGCCAGGCGCAGCCCCACGAAGCCTGACTGGACAACACCTGCGTGACATGGGAGGGTTCCGGGCAATGACTGCCTGGAACCCTTTTTCATGTCTGCTCCCCTGCCCCCTTGTTCCGTTCTCATTCTTGCCGGCGGCCGCGGCCAGCGCATGGGCGGCCGCGACAAAGGCCTGGTGCCCTGGCACGGCGAGCCGCTGGTGGCCCATGTGCAGCGGGTGGTACGGCCGCTGAGTGACGATGTGGTGATCTCGTGCAACCGCAACCACGAGGCATACCGGGCCTATGCCGATCAGTTGGTGTCCGACGCCGAGGCGGACTTCCCCGGCCCGCTGGCCGGCGTGATCGCCGGGCTCGCGGCAGCACGGCATGACTGGGTGGTGGTGCTGGCGTGCGATGCCCCACGCCTGGATCAAGCGTTGGTCACCGACCTGCTGCGCCTGGCAGTCGAGCACGACAGCCCGGCCATGGTGCGCCAAGGTGGGTTCTGGCAGCCGATGTTCAGTGTGTTGCCACGCAAGGTATTGCCGCTGCTGGAACAGGCCTGGAGCACTGGCGAACGGAGCTTGCAGAAGGCCCTGTTGCGCACGTCCGTGCAAGGGCTGGAATGTACCGAGACAGATAGTCGGCTGAGCAACTTCAACAGCCCCCAGTGGCTCGAACAGTGACCAAGGCCGCTGCGCGGCCCATAGCAGGCCTGGCCAGTACCCCCAGGCGCCATCCCCGACCGTACGGATACTTACTACACGCCAGCCCAGACACCACCAATCGCGACCTCAGAAGGCCAAGTGGAGGTGTCTGGAGGGGTTGGCGCGCAGCGCCCTTCGGCGCAGCCGAAGTCGCGAGATGGAGGCTTGCGCAGCAAGCCGGAGGCCGCGAAGCCCCGCAAGGCACCGGAGCGCAGGGAACCCCGGAGCGCAGCGCAGGGGCCGTATGGGGGAGCCAACGGCTTTGGTTACTTTGGCCAAGACCAAAGTAACCCGCCGTAAAGGCGGAAAGCGCCAGTGGCGCCACCACCAAAACAATGGATACAACCAAAACCCCAAAAACCCAACCTCCCCCCTCTCAACGCCTGCGAAACTTCTGCCCCCGTCTCCTCCCAAAAACAGACGCCATCCCCGACCGTACGCATACGTGCTACACGCCAGCCCAGGCACCACCAATCGCGACCTCAGAAGGCCAAGTGGAGGTGTCTGGAGGGGTTGGCGCGCAGCGCAGGGGCCGTATGGGGGAGCCAACGGCTTTGGTTACTTTGGCCAAGACCAAAGTAACCCGCAGTAAAGGCGGAAAGCGTCAGCCGTGCCACCACAAAAAAATGGACACAACCAAAAAAACCCAAACCTACCCTTTCAACGCCTCGATACTGATCTCCCGCATCCGAAACTTCTGCACCTTCCCCGTCACCGTCATCGGAAACTCCTCCACGAAGCGGAAGTAACGCGGCACCTTGAAGTGCGCGATGCGGGCCTTGGCCCACTCGCGCAGTTCCTCTTCGCTGGCGACATGCCCAGGATGCAAGCGAATCCAGGCCACGATCTCCTCGCCATACTTGCTGCACGGAATACCGATCACCTGCACATCGGCCACCGCCGGATGGGTGAAGAAGAACTCCTCCAACTCACGCGGATAAATGTTTTCGCCGCCACGAATGATCATGTCCTTGCTGCGCCCGACGATGCGCACATACCCATGCTCGTCCATTACCGCCAGGTCACCGGTGTGCATCCAGCCCTCGGCGTCGATGCTCTCGGCGGTGGCCTTGGGGTTGTTCCAGTAACCGAGCATCACGCTGTAGCCGCGGGTGCACAGCTCGCCGATCTGCCCTCGGGGCACGGTGGCACCTTCGGCGTCGATGATCTTGTTTTCCAGCCGAGGCTGGGTACGGCCCACCGTGGTCACGCGCAGTTCCAGCTCATCGTCCGGGCCGGTCTGCAGCGACACCGGGCTGGTCTCGGTCATGCCATAGGCGATCTGCACCTCGGCCATGTGCATCTCGTCGATCACCCGGCGCATCACCTCGATCGGGCAGGTGGCGCCCGCCATGATGCCGGTGCGCAGGCTGGAGAGGTCGAATTCACCGCGCTGAGGATGATCGAGCTCGGCGATGAACATCGTCGGCACCCCATAGAGCGCGGTGGCATGTTCCTCGGCCACCGCGCGCAGGGTGGCCAGCGGGTCGAAGGCGTCGTTGGGGTAGATCAGGGTGCTACCGTGGGTGAGGCAGCCCAGGTTGGCCATGACCATGCCGAAACAGTGATACAGCGGCACCGGCACCACCAGGCGGTCGTGCTCGGTCAGGCCCAGGCTTTCGCCGACCATGTAGCCGTTGTTGAGAATGTTCTGGTGGCTCAGGGTCGCCCCTTTGGGAAAACCGGTGGTGCCCGAGGTGTACTGGATGTTGATCGGATCGTTTGGCTGCAACTGCGCCTGGCGCTCGGCCAACGCCTGTGCGCTGACCTCATCGGCACGTGCCTGCAAATCATCCCAGGCGAGAAAGCCCGCCGGGGGTTCCTTGGCCAGGCTGATGACCCCGCGCAACTCAGGCAACCGTTCGCAGTGCAGCTCACCTGGGCGGCTGCCCTGCAGCCCCGGCACCAGGCTCAGCAGCATGGCGTGGTAGTCGGAGGTCTTGAAGGCACCTGCGCAGATCACCCAGCGGCAACCAGCCTGCCCCAGCGCATAGTCCAGTTCGCTGCTGCGATACGCCGGATTGATGTTGACCAGGATGGCCCCGACTTTGGCGCTGGCGAACTGGGTGATGCACCACTGGGCGCAGTTCGGTGCCCAGATGCCCAGACGATCGCCGGCCTGTACACCCAGGGCCATCAATGCACGAGCATGGCGGTCGACGGCCTCGGCCAGCTCGCGCCAGGTGTAGCGCAGCCCTTGGTGACGGACGATCAGGGCGTCGCGATCAGGGAAGCGCGCGACGGTGGCGTCGAAGGCATCGCCGATACAGTGAGTGAGCAAGGCCTTGTCCGGGCTGCCCTGGGAGTAGCTTGGCTCAGGCATGGGGGTTCTCTTGTTGTTCTGGCGTTTACCGATCGGCCTCCTCGCGGGTAAACCCGCGAAGAAGCCCACACCGACCTAGCGGACGAACACCTGGGTGGTGGTGATCGCCATGTCTCCGCCGGGCAGCTTGATGTTCTTCACCTTCTTCATCGTCTGCGGGTCGAACACCGCGATGTCGTTGAAGGTCCCGGCCAGGTACAGCTTGCTGCCAGCACGGTCGAACGCTACGCAATAGTAAGTGTGGTCCAAATTCGCAGCCTGGATCAGCTTGCGCTCCTTGATGTCATAGCGGGCCAGGCGATTGAGCACGCCGTACATCTGGTTGGGGTCCTTGGGCGAGCGCAGGCCGGTGAAGTACAGCTCGGTGAGGTCGGCGAACTCCTGGGTGTGGGTCTTGCCGGTTTTCAGGTCCACGCTCAGGTAGCCATACAGCAGCGCGGCCTCGTTCGGGTCCTGCTTGGCGTCCTTGAACTTGGCCACGGTGTAGAGCATCGAGAATTCGTGACGGCCAGTCTGGTGCGGCCAGAAGTACAGCACGTCCGGCGCGCTATAGCCTGGGCGGTTCCAGTTGCGCAGGGGCAAGGCCACTTCGTACTTGCCGGTGTTCACGTCCATCTTGTAGATGTCCGCCCCGGCCACGTACAGGCTGCCATCGTCCCCGGCGCGCATCAGGTAGACCTGGCGCGGCATGGGGAAGTGGCGAACCGGCTTGGCATTGAGCCCATCGGCAGTGCGGAACACCTCGAGGCGCGGCGGCTTGACCACGTAGTGATCGTTCAAGCGCTGGGTCGGGTTGACCGTGGCATACACTTCCTTGCCGTCGGGGCTGATGGCGAAGGAGAACATCGAACGCCCCACTTCCCCCGGCACATTGGACAGGTTGGCATGGAAGGTGGTGCCACAGGTGTCCAGGTCGATGCCGTAGATGTCGCCGAAATGGTTGTTCAGCACGTAGGCGGTGCGCTTGTCCGGCGCCATCATCGCCGTGCCGGGTCCGAAGGCGTCGGGCATGCGGCAGGTCTTGTAGAGCGTGTCGCTGGCCACGTCCACCACGTGCAGGTTGTTCGGGTAGTTGGTGGCGATCAGGTATTCGTGGCCGGCCTTGAGGGCGGGCCCGGTGTCGGCCGCCTGGGCCGTCCAGGCGCCGGCACAGACGGCGGCGGTGAGCGCGAGCTGTGCGCAGAATCCAGGTTTCATGCGGTTTCCCCTTGTTGTTCCTGTCTGGCCGGTCACTTGTCTTTCGGGAATACGGTGCCCAGGTTGCGCCAGTCTTCCATCGAGTTGGTGGCCTGGGCGTTCCAGTCCTGGTAGGTGCTCATCATGTCCGGCACCTGGGCAGGCCACCAGCACGGGTCGGAGCAGCCATACAGGTCCGCCTCCATCGGCTGGCAGAGGGAGCTGACGCCGCCAAAGGCGTCCACTTCCCAGCCCGGATCGGTGGTGGCGGTGCAGCCTGCCACCGCGCTCATGGCCACGACCTCTTCCACACGGTCTTCGGCGGCGGCCTGCTCAAGGATGCGGGCCTTGTTGTTCAGGGGCTTCAAGTGCTTCATGTCAGTGCGCCTTCCGCGGAGTGATGTAGCGATCGATGAAGGCCGGATTGGCGGCCATGATGCGGCTGTAGACCTCGATGCCGAAGTCCACCCAGTCGCGCATCAGTTCGCAGTAGTGATAGGTCGGGTGGGTGGGGTCGCCATAGCGCGCGTAGCTTTCGTGGTAGCAGCCACCGGAGCACAGGTTGCGGATACGGCAGCTGTCGCAACCGGTGCCGCTGCGGTCCAGGCGCTGGGACAGAAAATCATTGAGCTGCGCCTGCTTCACGCCTTGGTGCACATTGCCGAAGGTGGGCAGGCTGGAGCCGGTGAAGCGATGGCAGAGGTTGAGCTCGCCTTCGTGGTCCACGGCCAGCATTTTCAGCCCGGCACCGCACGGCAGGGCCTTCTTGTGGCCCTCGTGGATATCGGTGATCAGCTGATGCAGGTTGGAAAAACCGATGTTGCGATGCTCCAGTGCCGCCTCCAGGTAGCGCTGCCCAAGGGCTTTCATGTTGGCGAAGACTTGCACCAGCTCCTCGCCGGTCAGGTTGAAGCTGGCCATGTCGCCTGAGGTGACCGGGGCGAAACCGACTTCGGCGAACCCCAGCTCGTTGAACAGGTGGTTCCAGATGGTCTCCACATCGGTGATGCCACGGGTCAGGGTCACCCGCGCACCCACCGGCCGGCTGTGGTAGCGCGACAGCAGCATGTCGACCTTGCGCCGCACCACGTCATAGGTGCCCTGCCCGCCCACGGTGATGCGGTTGCGGTCGTGCACGGTCTTGGGTCCGTCGATGCTCACCGAGAGGCCAAAACGATGGGCGTTGAGCCAGTCGACGATCTCTTCGGTCAGCAGCGTGGCGTTGGTGGTCATGATGAACTCGACCTGCTTGCCCGCCTCGGCGAAACGCCGCTCGCAGTAGGCGACCATGTGCTCGATCAGCGGCCGGTTGGACAGCGGCTCGCCGCCGAAGAACACCACGCTGTAGCGCTGCTCGTCGGGCGATTCCTTGAGCAGCATCTCCACCGAGGCCTCGGCGGTGGCGGCGCTCATCTTCTTGCCGGCCGAGGGTTTGTCCAAGTCTTCCTTGTAGCAGTAGGTGCAGCTGAGGTTGCAGCCGGTATTGACGTTGAGCACCACAGTGTTGAGCGCCGTGCGCTCGACCTTGCGCAGGGCGATCTCCGGCGTCAGTGGCGAGCCGTCGCTGACCAGCTCCAAGGCGATCAGCTCGCGCAGCGTGTCTTCGACGTCCTGGCCGGCGAAGCGCTGGCCCAGGCGTTGTACCAGCTCCTCGGCCGAGCAGCCCTGTTGGCGCAGGGTGTCGATGATGTCGCCGGTCACCGCGTCGGCGGCGAACAGCGAACTGCTGGGGATATGAAAGAGCATGCGGTCGGCATCCACCCGCACCTCGTGCAGGTTGCGTTCGACCAGGTTCAATAGTGCGCCCATGGCGACCTCTCGATGATTCTTCAGCCCGTTCTTGGATGGCACGTGCGACAACCGGCCGTCATGGCAAGGGTGGGTTGTTCCAGCGCTGCACGGTGACGATCATGTGGCCTTCGCCCTTCTGGCCGCCGTCTTCGAGTTCGGCGATGACCTTCAGGTTGCCGGCGTTGTTGGTCATCATCTTGCGCTCGGGGTTGGGGCCGGCACCGGCCGGCATGAAGATGCCGTCAGGTTGCATCTGGCCTGCGAACTTCACATCCTCATCCTCCACGGCGCGCTCGTTGTACGGCTCGACCTTCCACTTGGCCGGCAGGTAGCCGATACGCAGTGGCTGGCCACTGGCGTCCTTGCCCCAGGCTTCGGCCTCGAAGCGGCCCTGGACCTTGGGCGTGGAGCCGCCGTTCTCACCGATACGGGCGATGGAGAAGGTCGGGACCACCTTGACCTCCTCGACCTTGTCGTACACCGCCAGATTCACGCCCTTGAGCGCGCCAATGGCCACCTCGCGCTGACCCGGCGCGGCATCGGCCGCAGCGCGTGCCTTGACCCGCACCTGCGTCGGCGTGGACTCCAGCACCTCGGTCACCTCGACCCCGGCGCCCAATGCCGGCTTGCCGGACAGGCCGCTGCCGACCAGGGTGATCTCGCTTTCGCTGCCAGCCTTGATGAACGCCGGCTGCACCGCCAGCAGGCGTGCCTTGCCCTCCTTCACCGCGCTGAAGTCCAGGCCACGCTCGTCGTGCTCGGCCTCGAACATGCGGCCTTTCATCTCGCCATCGAGTGCGGCGAACACCTGACGCAGGTTGCTGTCGCCGACCTTCACAGTGCCGCGCCACTCATAGCCGTTGTAGAGAATCGCCGAGCCGCTGCCGTTGAACGGCGTGCCGTCGGCGTAGGTGCCCTTGACCTCGACCTTGAAGGTGTCGTCCTTGTCGGCAGTCACGCTCATCACACCGCGCACATCGCCCTTGGCCAGCATGTGCCCGCTGAAGGCCCACTGGCCCGGCAAGGCATCGGCCTTGGGCCGGTTCTTGAGCCATTGGGTCCAGGCCGGGTTGTCGAGGGGGTAACGCTTGGCCAGGTCCGGGACCATCTGCTTGAGCGCGATGTCCAGCCAGTCGCGGTCGCGGGCCTGGGCCTGGTATTCGAGGGACGGCCACTGGCCGAGGTGGAAGTTGACCAGGTGTTCCCATTCCTGGGCCGGGCGACGCTGCAAGGCGACGCGGGCACCGGAGTGGCAACGGCCGCACATCTGGCTGGTCTGGTCGTCGAAATGCTCGACGGTATTGAGCCGGCGCTCCATAGCGTAACGCACGCCTTCGGTCTCGCTGGGTGCCAGGCCTTGCTTGTCCGCCAGGTACTTGACCAGGGTGCGACGGTCATCGTCGCTGATCTCCAGCCCATGCATCACCTGCATGCGCGCAATGCTCATCAGCCAGCCTTCGGGGGTCTTGCGCTGGTGACTGATGCGGCTGTAACTGTCGTTACCTTCGGGGATGTGGCACCCCATGCACTTCGATTGCAACAGGCTCGGGCCCTGCTCGGCCGCCATGGCCTGGGTGCTCAGCAGTGCGGCGGCGACCAGCGCCAGTTTGCCCGCATGCCGCCGGAGTCGAGTCGTCTTCAAGGTCAGACCTCCACGGTGTTGTTCTTATCGTTATCGCACGCTCTGATACCGCTGGTGCATGTGACGAGGGCTGATACAGAAAGTGTGCCAGCCTGCGCAAAAACCTTTGTTTTCAATAGATTGGGGGCTTTTCTCCGAGGATTTCATCTAGCCACCGGCAAACCGGAACGTCCCATTTCGCGACAGACTGTTTCAGTGTGAGACACAGCTCCGGCACCGGGCGCTTCGCGGCGCCAAACCCGCGAAGCACCCGGCCCGGCCCCACTGTTTCAGCACCGTCTCATCCCGTCTCAATGTGCAACAGCATAGCCCTTGGCAGTCGACCTCCACCCAGCACCAAACCCCTGTCGTTCAAGGCCATTGCCGCACCCGCCCGGCCTTGGCACGGCCATTGCGCAGGTGCCTTCACACTCCCATGACAAGAGGCACCGAACCATGCATTGCGAACTGCCCCTCCTCACTGCCACCCGTGCGTTTCTCGAGCGCAAGCTGAAAATGCGCATCGGCGCCGATTGGCAGGACGCCGCCAGCGGACGGACCATGAGTTTTCGCAACCCGGCCACTGGCGAGGTACTGGGGGAAGTGCCCTCGGCCGACCCGCAGGATGTGGACCGCGCAGTCAAAGCCGCGCGCCAGGCTTTCGACGACTCGCCCTGGAGCCGCCTGCGCCCACGGGAGCGGCAGAACCTGCTGTGGCGCCTGGCCGATTTGATGGAGCGCGACGCCCAGGTACTGGCCGAGCTCGAGTGCCTGAACAACGGCAAGAGCGCTGCCGTGGCCCAGGTGATGGACGTGCAGCTGGCCATCGATTTTCTGCGCTACATGGCCGGTTGGGCGACCAAGATCGAAGGCAGCACGGTCGAGCCGTCCCTGCCTTTGATGCCGAACGAGCAGTTCCATGGGTTTATCCGCCGCGAGGCGGTGGGCGTGGTCGGCGCCATCGTGGCCTGGAACTTCCCGCTGCTGCTGGCCTGCTGGAAGCTCGGCCCGGCCCTGGCGACCGGTTGCACCCTGGTGCTCAAGCCCGCCGACGAAACCCCGCTGACCGCGCTGAAGCTGGCCGAACTGGTGGAGGAAGCCGGCTATCCGGCCGGGGTCTTCAACGTGGTCACCGGCACCGGCCTTAACGCTGGCGCCGCCCTCAGCAGCCATCCTGGGGTGGACAAACTGACCTTTACCGGCTCCACCGAAGTCGGCAAACAGATCGGCAAGGCGGCCATGGACAACATGACCCGGGTCACCCTGGAGCTGGGCGGCAAATCGCCGACCATCGTCATGCCCGACGCCAACCTGCAGGAGGCCGCCGCCGGCGCCGCCACTGCGATCTTCTTCAACCAGGGCCAGGTGTGCTGCGCCGGCTCGCGTCTGTATGTGCACCGCAAGCATTTCGACAATGTGGTCGCCGACATCGCCGGCATTGCCAATGGCATGAAGCTGGGCAATGGCCTGGACCCGTCGGTGCAGATGGGCCCGCTGATTTCGGCCAAGCAACAGGATCGGGTTACCGGCTACATCGAGCTCGGCCGTGAGCTGGGCGCCACCATTGCCTGCGGCGGCGAGGGCTTCGGGCCAGGCTACTTCGTCAAGCCGACGGTGATCGTCGATGTCGACCAACGCCATCGCCTGGTGCAGGAGGAGATCTTCGGGCCCGTGCTGGTGGCCATGCCCTTCGACGACATCGACGAAGTGGTACGCCTGGCCAACGACAACCCCTACGGGCTGGGCGCGAGCATCTGGTCCAACGACCTGGGCGCGGTGCACCGGATGATTCCGCGTATCAAGTCCGGCTCGGTGTGGGTCAACTGCCACAGCGCTCTGGACCCATCCCTGCCCTTCGGCGGCTACAAGCTCTCTGGGGTCGGTCGCGAGATGGGGGCCAATGCCATCGAGCACTACACCGAGCTCAAATCGGTGCTGATCAAGCTCTGACGCGCACGCCGTTGCGGTCTGTTCGCGGGTAGACCCGCTCCCACGGGGTTTGTGTGAACCCCCGCGAACAGGCCGGAGCAGGCAACACACACAACAAAAACAAACATGGAGCACACCATGAGGCACACACTCGCCTGCACGTTGGCCCTGCTGGCCGCCGCCCCTCTGACCCAGGCCCACGAACTCTACAACCAGGAGGGCACCGTCCTGAACGCTGAGCTCGAGGCCCTGTTCGGCGCGTTCCACAGTGACGAGAGCTTCAACCTGGCCGGCAACCGCCGACCGGGCAGCAGTGACTGGCGCGAGGGCTACGTCAAGTATGGGCTTAGCGGTAGCCAGGCGCTGGCCGGCACCGGCACGCTGTATGGCGCCTTCAGCCTGCTCAGTTCCGCGACCTGGGGCGATGGCGATGCTGCCGGATTGTCCTTGGGCGATGAGCGCCGCACCGCCGTCGAGGACGCTTACCTGGGCTGGCGCTCGGGTACCCTGTTCCCGGCATTGGGCGAAGATGGCATCGATGTTTCCGGCGGACGCCAGGTGGTGACGTTGGGCGATGGTTTCCTGATCCAGGGCGACCCGGTCAATCTCGGCAACGTCGATCTGGGCGCCAACTTCGACCGAGGTGGCGCGTATTACCTGGCCGCACGCAAGGCCTTCGACCGTACCGCCGTGCTGCGCCTGGGTGGCAGCCAGGGCTGGCGAGGCGATCTGATGTGGCTCAAATCCGACAACCACTACCAGGCGGACACCTCCCTGGCCGTGACCAATCTGGAGCATGTCGCCGACGCAGGTACCCTTGGCGTGAGCTGGATCCGCGGGCTGGACGTCGACCGGCGCTATGCCCAGATCATGGGCCTGGAGCACCGCGACGGTATGGATACCTACAGCCTGCGCGGGCGCGGCAGCCTAGGAGTGAAAGACCTGGAACTGGCAGCGGAATACGTCACCCAGGACCGTACCGGCGGGCGCGAGGACGCCTGGTACCTGGAAGGTAACTGGACGTTCTCCGACGTGCCCTGGTCGCCGACGGCCACCTACCGCTACAGCCGCTTCTCCGAAGACTTCGACCCGCTGTTCTATGGCGCCAGCCGTGGCTATGGCACCTGGTTCCAGGGCGAGGTAGCGGCCAACTATGCCGGGCCATTCAACAGCAACACCCAGGTGCATCACGTGGGGCTCAAGGCAAAGCCAAGGGACAACCTGACCCTGGGCGCACTGTATTTCGACTTCGATACCCTCGAAACCGACCAAGGCAATCTGGGCGGGCGTGAACTGGACCTGTATGTGGAATGGATGGTCAATGACCACGTCTTGATCAGCCCTCTGGTGGGGTTCTACAAACCTGAGCGCAGCGCCAGTGACGGCGGCGTTCAGTTGGGTGGGCGGGATACCGGAACCTACCTGCAACTGCTGGTCGGGACCTTCTTCTAGCAACGCGCAGCTGCTGAGCGGCCCACCGCAGCTTCGCCTGCGATGGGCCTCAACGCTCTCACCGATACCCCTGCTCGGCTAACCACCGGCGCACCATCCCCTGCTGCTCCACAGCCATCCCGGCCAGTACCGACTGCAACGCCTCGCCCGCCTGCACGGCTCGCACCACCGGTGCCAGTTCGACCCCCTGCAGATGCCAGATCCCCAATGGCTGGTCCCGAGTCACGACCACCTCGGCCTCCTCCACCAGGCCGTCGCGCAGCACCGGTCGACGCGCCACCTGCACAGCCTGCCAGTGCGCCTCGGCGTGCATCGGCTGAGCGTCTGGCCACGCGCGGCGCCGGGCCCAGAACGTGTGCTCGGCACGGCCCTGCTCCTGGGCGTAGAAGTCCCGGCCGATGCGGGCAAAGCGCAGGAACAGTTGCTCGACCCGCGCTTGGTGGAACTGCCGCGCCAAGACCGCGCGCTCGGGCCGGCGCAACAAGGTATTGATCACCACCGGTGCCTGCAGCGCTGACGATAGCGACTGGAAGATGCCATTGCCCGACAGCGGGTCCACGGCCATGGCCGCATCGCCCACCCGGATCCAATCATTGCCCACACACTCGCCTGCCAGGATCGCTGTGCTGCTACGGGCATGCACCTGGCAAGGCAGCAACGCCTGCTCGTCGAATAGCTGTGCCACCAGCGTCGACTGCCGACGCCGCGCGGCACAGTACGCCGGCAGCGCGGCCTTGCCCGGCAGGCTTGCCGCACCGGCATCGAGCGTGATCTGCCAGTAGCACTGCCCATCAGCCAGGCGTGCCATCCAGGCCCAGCCGTCGTCCAGGCTCTGCACCGCCGATGCCGGTTCCCTGGGCGCACCCTGCCAGCGGTTGAGCAGGCTGACGGTTTCCGGACCGCGTGATCGGTCAGCCGCCAGCGGTGCCTGGCGGCCACGGGCTTCCACCAGAAAATCGGCCCGCAAAACCTGGCCATCTTCCAGCCGTACCTGGTGCCCGTCCTCGTGCAGGAGCTCGCGCACCCGGCCTTCGATCACGGTCACGCCTGCCCGCAGCAGATCGCCACGCAAGGCACGGTCGAACGCTGGGCGGTCGAGCAAGTATTCCTGATTCAGTTGCAGATGCTCGCCATTCCAGAGCACTTGGCGCTTCGCCAGGCTCACTGCCTCGCCCAGCGCCCTGCCCAGACCGGCATGGCGCAGCCCCTCCAGCACCCGCTCGGAGATCCCCTCGACCGCGGCGAAACGGCGCCAGTCCGAGACGACCGTGACGGCGTAGCCGAGGCGCCGCAGGCCCAGGGCCGTAGCCGCGCCCGCAGGGCCTGCGCCCAATACCAGGATGCGCGGGTCAGCCATTGTAGGCACCTCTGCGCTCAGGGCCGGTGAAGGCGGCCGCGTCGCGCAGGTGCGCCAGCAACTGCGGATGATCCATGTCCGGGTGTTGCGCCAGCAGACGCGCTATCTGCCCGCTCAAGGCCGCGCAGGCCAGGCTCGCACCGGCCATGCCCTGCCCGCCGACATACCCGCCGAGGTCGGCTTGGCCGCTGCCCAGCCAGGACCACTGCCCTGGCGCACAACGGGCATCGCCGGTGATACGCAGCACGCCAGGATAGCTGGCCGGATACACCGGCCCACCCCGGGCGGGGCTTGAGGCGCACAGCAGCACGCCAGCGGCCTGTGCCTCTGCGCAGGCCTGGCGCAGCACAGGTCGGTCCTGATGCAGGCCGAGGCTCAGGTTGACCAGGGTCGCGCCCTCTTCCACCAGCCAGAGCAATGCCCCGGCGACCTGCAGGGCGCTGGTGCTCCACTGTCGATCGAAGACCTGGGCCATCAGCGCCGGCAACTGGCCGGCCTCCGATTGCAGGCGGGCCAACACCGCACTGCCATGTCCCAGGTGGTCGGGCACCGGCTCCCCTTCGCACAGCACACCTTCTTCGAGCCGAAAGCGCCGAGCCGCCACCAACGTCGCGGCCTGCTCAGGCGAGCAGCCGCTGTCGATCACGCCGATGCGCAGTTCAGTGGCCATGGCCGGCAACCTCCCGGGGCCTGACCTTGAGTTGGCCATCCTGCACCTGCAGGTGCAGGTCGGCATCGGCAAGGGTCGAGGCACGGTGGCTGATGAGGATGCGAGTGCGGCCGGCGAACAGCTGGTCGATGGCCGCGATGACTTCACGTTCGGTGGCTTCGTCCACCGCCGAGGTGGCCTCGTCGAGCACCAGGATCGCAGGGTCCTGTAGCAGCGCGCGGGCAATGGCGATGCGTTGCTTCTGCCCGCCGGACAACTGTTGGCCACGCTCGCCGAGCAGGCCATCCAGGCCCAGCGGCAAGCTTTGCACCAGGCTCTGGAGCTGGGTCAGACGCACCACGCGCTCAAGATCGGCCAGGCTGGCCTCGGGCGTGCTGTAGGCCAGGTTCTGCGCCAAGGTGCCACGAAACAGCACGATGTCCTGGCTGACCACGGCGATACGTCGGCGCAGCGCCTGCAGGTCCAGCTCGCGCAGGTCCGTGCCGTCCAGCAGGATGCGCCCGGCATCGGGGTCGTAAAAGCGTTGCAGCAGGTCGATCAGGGTCGATTTGCCCACGCCCGAGGCGCCGCTGATGGCAACCTTCAGCCCGCCCGGTATGCACAGGTTCACGTCCTGCAGCACCGCGCCCTGGCGTCCTTCGTGGGCGAAAGCCACCTGCTCCAGACGCAGCTCGCCCGGACCATCGGGCATGGGCCTGGGCGTCTGGGCCTCATGCACCGCCAGCGGTTCCTGCTTGAGCTCCATCACCCTGCCCAGGCTCACCGCCATACGCTGCACCGCCACATAAAGGCCCAGCAGGCTCTGTACCGGCCCTACTGCCATCCCCAGGTAGGTGGAAAAGGCGATCAGGGCACCCAACTGCCAGGTGCCCTGGATCACCCACCAACCACCGACCAGAAACGCACAGGCGCGGCACAGGGAGGTCAGCGTCCCGGGCACCGCCTGGGTGAAGAACTCGGTGACCTGGACTTTGAGCAACTGGCCCATGTAGCCCTGACCGAGCTGCTCCAGGCGCCTGGCCTCGCGGGCCTGCTGCCCCGCCGCCTGGATGAACTTCATGGCCGGCAAGGTTTCGACCAGAAACGACGACACATCCGTCGAACGCTCGCGCAGGCTGCGCACCTCGCGCTCGACCTTGCGCCGCATCCAGCGCAGCCACAGCACTTCGATGGGAATCAACAGCGCCAGCAACAGCGACAATTGCCAGGAGAGCATCAGCATCAGTGCCAACGCGCCGAGCAAGCCGATCACGCTGGACACCGCCGAGAACAGCGAGTCCACGGCAAAGCGCTGGATCTCGGCGACATCGCCGTCGAGCCGGGAGAGGATGTCGCCGGTACGTCGACGCCCGTAGAACGTCGGCGAGAGCTGCTGCAAATGCCGATAGAGGTCATCGCGCAGGGCAAACAGGATGCGCCCCGACAAGCGCGTGTGCAGGTAGCGGTTGATGCCCGCCAGCAGCGTGCCGAACACGCCGGCCAGGATCATCACCGCAGCCATGTGCCAGAGGGTCGTGTAATCGCGTGCCAACAGGCCCTCGTCGATCAGGGTCTTGACCAGCCAAGGCTGGGCCAGGGCCAACAGCGAGGCGCATAGCGACAAGCCCAGGAGCATGGCGATGGCCCGCCGGTGCGGGCGCACGAAGCTGTACAACCAGGCCAGAGCCTGGCGCATCAGTTGCGGGTCACTGGTTTCCACCAGCCGTGCGAACAGCCCGCCCATGTCAGCTGCGCAGCTGCTTGAGCTTGCGGTACAGCGTGGCGCGGCTGATGCCCAGGGCCTCGGCGGCGGCCGAGACATTGCCTTGGTGCCGGGTCAAGGCCCCACGGATCAGTTCCAGTTCGTTTTCGCGCAGGCTGCCGGAGGGCGCCGCGCCGCTGGCCAGCTCGTCCAGCAGGCAGTCGGTGAGGTGCTCAAGGCTCAGCACCTGCTCATCGTCCTCGCGCATGGCCAGGGCGGTGCGCAGCACCATTTCCAGCTGGCGGATGTTGCCCGGCCAGTCGAAGCCCTCGAGCAGCTCGGCCAGGGGCGGGTCGAGGGTCACGCCCTTGGCGCCGAACTTGTCCAGCAGGCCTTCGATGATGCTCGCCAGATCGTCCCGCTCGCGCAGCGCCGGCAGGCGCAGGGAGACGCCATTGACCCGGTAGTACAGGTCCTCGCGAAAATGCTGTTCGGCCACCAGGCGTTTGAGGTCGCGGTGGGTGGCGCAAATCAATGCCACGTCGATCTCCTGCTCTTCGCCAGCCCCCAAGGGCGCCACGCGGCGTTCCTGCAACACACGCAGCAGACGGGCCTGCAAGGCCAGGGGCATGTCGCCGATTTCGTCGAGGAACAAGGTGCCGCCATGGGCCTGCATCAGGCGTCCGACCATGCCGCCGCGGCGCGAGCCGGTGAAGGCGCCCTCCCGGTAACCGAACAATTCGGACTCGATCAGGCCTTCGGGAATCGCCGCGCAGTTGACGGCAACGAAGGGTTTGTCCGCGCGCGGGCTGGCCTGGTGCAAGGCACGGGCGGCCACTTCCTTGCCGGTGCCTGTCTCGCCCAGCAGCAGCACGGGCAGGCCATTGACCAGGCCCTGCCGCGCCATGCGCAGGCCTCGGGACAGACGCGCATCGCCACCGGCCAGGGCTTGCAGGGCTGGGGATTGGTTCGAGGCAGACGCCCTGCCAGGCGCTACGTTGACGCTGAGGTTGCCGTGACGCGGCAGTTGCAAGGCGCGGAAGAAGAACTCGCCCTTGGCGGTCTGCACACTGCTCACACCGCCCTGCCACAAGCGGGCGATGAACGCCGGTGAGCGCTCGCCGAGCAGGTCGCTGCTGCGCCGACCGATCAGCGCCTGACGTGAGACCTGCAACAGTTGGCAGGCGTTGTCGTTGGCCGCCAGCA
Organism: Pseudomonas sp. HTZ2; assembly: GCF_033173945.1. Classification (NCBI taxonomy): domain Bacteria; kingdom Pseudomonadati; phylum Pseudomonadota; class Gammaproteobacteria; order Pseudomonadales; family Pseudomonadaceae; genus Pseudomonas; species Pseudomonas sp. HTZ2. The sequence continues at coordinate 1,492,790 of NZ_CP137332.1, forward strand.
CTTCGCCGTCCAGGCTCAGGGCCAACAGCCCCTGCCAGGCGCTGGTGAGGTATTGCGGACGGCTGTGCAATGCCAGCACCAGATGCTCGCGGTGGCACAGGCCGAACAGCCGGCTTTCGATGTTGCCGGCGGCGAGCATTAGCGTGGAGAGGTTGTCCTGGGGTTGCGTCATCACCCCTTCGCGGGTGATGTCCAGCACGCCGATCACCTCGCCATGCGGGTCACGCAGGGGGACCGAGGTGCACGAGAACGGGCTCAGGCGGTCCAGATAATGTTCGCCGCAGTTGATCAGGGTCGGTCGGCCTTCGACCACCGCCGTGCCGATGGCATTGGTGCCGCGCAGCGCCTCGCTCCAGCAACTGCCCGGGTGCAGATCACGCAGGCCCTCACGGCCGAGCACGTGGGTCTGCCCCTCGATGGCCAGGACGTTGGCCTGGGCGTCACCGAGGATGACGATGCCACTTTTGCCCTGGCGCTTGACCAGGTAATCGAGTTCCGGGGCGACCGCGTCGATCAGCAGCCGGTTGTGTTCGAGCAGCGAGCGCAGGTCGAGCCCCTGCTGGGTGCCCAGGCCCACCTGTTCGTCCTGCAGGCAGTCCAGGCCATGGCCGAGGCTGCGGCGCCAGGAAGCATCGATCTCCTCGCGCAGCATCCCGGAGGGCAGTTCGCCTTCGTTGGCCAGCTTGAGCCGGGCCTGGCGGGATTCCTGCAAAGGGTCAGAGGCGTTTGTTATTGGGTATTGTCGCGCCATCGTTTACTCCAGCTGTGCCCCCACAGGGGAAGGGCTCCGGGACTTGTTGCAGTGTGCGTCAGAATCCCCGGGCCGTCATCCGGTTGAGGTGGAGGTTGGCATAAAGCTTACGTTTACGTAAAGGCACTGACTGCCGGTGCGCGACCTTTCGCAGGTGTATCCGCGCTACCGGTCGGCGTGCCCCCTGAGGGAGCGGGCCTGACCGCCAAGACGACGCCCCACAAGTCGCGCCCCAATTCCCCAATGCTGGGGGACTCAGCCCACCACCGGCTGGCGAAAAAGCAACCTGCAGTGTGCCAGACGCCAAGTCCTGCAAGGCCTGCAGCGCAATATCAAAAAACTGGCACGGCTGTTGCCGATCCCTGTGCAGACGCCCCAACCCATGGGCCCGTTTGCAGGAGGGTTTGACTCATGCACCGACCGACACCCCACCCGCTGGCAGTGGCGATCTTCGCCAGCATGCTCCAGCTTCCGGCCCAGGCTGCGCTCAATGCAGTCGACCAGGGCACCTACACACCGGAGAACGGCGGCTTCGCCGCGTGGTATCAGGACACCCATGGCCGGGTATTGGACCTGTGCCTGACCAAAGCGGTCAGCTCACGGGTGCCAGGTGCTCCAGGCGCGCCGTCGTACATGTGCACGTTGCTGCCGACCCCGGGCGTGTTCGACGATACCCAGCCGATCGTCTTCCCCAGCAACTTCCCTGACGAGGCGTTCTGGTTCACCGCCGACGCGGCCATCAATGATGCCGCCCGCGGAGTCAACCTGGGCTATGTCTCGGCGATCGAGGCCGCGTTCGGCGGTGGCGACCCTCTCGAAGGCGACCAAGTCAGCTTCGCCCGGGTGCGCATCCGCGTCGATGTCCCCACTGCGGGGACCTACATCATCACCCACCCCTACGGCGTCGAGGTGTACGACGTGGCCACCCCGGGCCGTCGGGCCATCAACATGACCCGCGACATCGGCATCGGCTCGCCAGGCAACTTCACCGGTGCGCTCAAAGGTGACATCGGCCCGTTCCTGCGCAGTGTCAACGGCCCGTACACCGAAACCAATCCCAGCACCGGGGCCAGCGAGCAGTTCATCGGCGACCCCAACCTGAACGAAGCCGTGACCGGCAGCCCGTTCAATACCAACTTCGTACGCATCGAGGGCCCTAACGGCATCGACCTGCGTACCGAGCTGTTCGCCGTGTCCGGCAAACTGTCCACGGTCAACCTGCCGACGCCGTTGCTGCCTCAACGCAGCACCTACTCACGGCACACCGAAAATGGGGACCTGCGCGCCCAGCAGGATGTGTTCGCCTTGGCGCCGCCGCCACCGGCCACGGTCAGCCTGACCAGCCAGTCCCCCAACCTGCCGCTGACCGAAGCCAACAAGACCGGCACCTGGTACGGCCAGTCCACGCTCGACCCGACGCTGCCGGCCACCCTGACCCTCAGCGCCGACAACAGCCTGGCCATTCCCACCAGCACCGCCACCACCGCCAATCTACCGCTGACCGACCTGGTGACCATCACCCGCGCCGAATACAGCTTGTCCAGCGGTCAGCTGACCCTGGTCGCCAGCAGCAGCGACGAGACCTCCCCACCGCCCATGGTCGCGCGCACCGGCAATGGCGCGCTGATCGGCAGCCTCTCCGGCGACGGTGCGGTGAAGACGTTGAGCACAGGGCTTTCGCCGATTCCGCCCGCGAAGGTGCACGTCACCAGCGACAACGGCGGTAGCGACAGCGAAGACGTGGTGCTGGTGCCATGAACAGACAAAGGCTTCGCCTTCAAGGAGGCAGCATGAACACTTGGCCGCGCCGGGCGCTTTACGCCGCCGGGCTCTCCCTCTCTCTCAGCGGCGCGGTATCGGCTGCGCTCACCGAGGTCGATCCAGGCCCCTACACCCTGGCCACCGGCGGTTATCCGATGTGGTACAAGGACGCCAGCGAACTGTCGCTGGAGCTGTGCCAGTCGCGCGCCACCAGCTCACGGGCACCCGGCGCACCCGGAGCACCTGCGTACATGTGCACCTTGCTGCCAGAGCCGGGCGTGTATGACGACACACTGCCGCTGGTATTCCCGGATAACTGGCCGCCTGAGATGTTCTGGTTCCTGGCCGAAACGTCGATTCCTGCCGTGGGCAACAGCGGCTATGAACTGGAGGTGTACGTCGCCGGCATCGAAGCGGCGTTCGCCTCCGAGAACCCGGTGGACGGCGACCAGCAGAGTTTCGCCCGCATTCGTATCCGCGCCTCGGTGCCGACCGCTGGCACCTACCGCATCACCCACCCCTATGGCGTCGAAACCGTGGTGGTCAACACCCCCGGCCGGCGCGCGATCAACATCACCCGTGACATCGGCATCGGCGCCCCAGGTGACTTCAGCGGTGCACTCAAAGGCGACATCGGGCCGTTCCTGCGCAGCGCCACGGGCTTCTATACCGAGCTCAACCCGGACACCGGCGCCACCGATACCTTCATCGGCGACCCCAATATCACCGAGGCAGTGACCGGCAGCCCGTTCAATACTAACTTCGTGGCCATCGACGGCCCGGCCGGACACATCCAGACCGACGTGTTCACGCTCTCGGGCAAGGTCCTCGACCCGCGCGCGCAGACACCCGTGAACCTGGAGCGTGCCACCTATCAACGTAACGGCAACGGCACCCGCGTCGAGGTGTTCGCCAAGGCACCGAGCGATGCCAGCCTGTGCATGCGCTATGGCCTGGCCCTGGTCGGCACCCCGGGCTCGCCCTGCGAGTTCACCTTGTTGTCCGACAACAACGGGCTGTTCTTCAGCCAGCAGTTGAACCAAGCCGCACCGCCACCTGTGTTGGTAGTCACCGCCAGCAGCACCACAGGTGGCACTCGGCCAACAGCGTTGTCCAGCAAGCTCAGCGACGTGGTGAAGATTCGCACCGCGCATTTCGACTGGGCCAGCAAACGCCTGGTGATCGAGGCCAGCTCCAGTGACGAAGTGCTGATACCGGACCTGGTAGCCCAGGGCTATGGTCGCCTGTCCAAGTCCGGCACGTTGCAGACCTTGACCGTCACCGACCTGACCCAGCCACCTGCCACCGTCACGGTCAAGTCCGCCCGCGGCGGCAGTGACGTCGAACCGGTAACAGTGGTGGGCAACGCACCGGTCGTCGCCGAGAACCAGCCGCCGCTGGCTCAGGCCGATGTCGGTGGGACCAGTGTCGGCGTACCGCTGACCCTCAACTTGCTGACCAACGACACGGACCCCGACGGCGACATGCCGTTGACCATCACCGATCTCACCCAACCGGGTACCGGCCTGGGCTCGGTGGTTCTCAACGGCACCACCTCGGTGACCTATACCCCGCCTGTCGGTGCCACCACGGCCTTCCCGGCGATCTTCAGCTACCGCGCCCAGGACGCCAAAGGGCTGAAGTCCGAGCCTGCCACGGTGACCGTCAACGTCGTGCCCAACCGCGCACCGACCGCTGTCGCCGACAGTGTCGCGACCCTGGGTGTACCGCTGACCATCAACGTGCTGGCCAACGACACCGACCCTGAAGGCAACCTGCCGCTGGCCGTGGCCAGTGTCACTCAGCCACCGGTCGGTCGCGGCACGGTCAGCCACAACGGCACCACGGTCACCTACACGCCACCGGCCACCGTCACCGCGCCTTTCACCACCACGTTCACCTATGTGGTACGGGACTCGATCGGCGCGCTGTCCGGCAATGGCACCGTCACCGTGCAGGTCTCGCCCAAGCCGCCGACCGAGACCCTCACGGTCACCGCGGCGACGGTCACCGCACGCTCCAACAACCGTTACAACTGGGACATCAGCGGTACGTCCTCGGTGACCACCGGCAACACCGTCACGGTGCAGGTGACCACCCGTAACGGTCTGGTGACCCTGGGCAGCACTGCAGTACCACTGACCGGACGCTGGCGGGTGATCGTGAGCAACAGCACCACCCTGGTACCGACCGCCACGCCGTCAGCGACCATCCGTACCAGCCAAGGCACTGTTCGCACCGTGCCGGTCAGGCTGCAGTAAGCCCGGGAGGCTGCCATGAAACGCCTGAATCCACTGCTGCTCTGCCTGGCCCTGGCGGGCCAGGCCCTCCAGAGCGGCTGGGCCGACGACCTGATGGACAATGCCGACCTTGCGCTGGGCAACGACCTGGGAGAACCGGTGATCGTGCGCCTGATCCCCGCAGGTGCCGGCCAGATGGCGGTCATCGAGCAGCAAGGTTCGGGCAACCGCGCCGCCCTCGATCAGAACGGTCAGGCCCTGCTGGGCCGGATCGTCCAGGCCGGGGGGGCGCAGGAGGCGTACATCCTGCAGGAAGGCAGCGACCTGATGGCCTCGATCGTGCAACAGGGCCAGGGCAACAACGCTGCCATCCGCCAGAGCGGTAGCAACAACAGCGCCTCGATCGAGCAATTCGGCAACTACAACACCGCCAGCATCCAGCAAAGCGGCACGGGGCTCACCAGCGCCGTGACCCAGGCTGGCAATGGCCAACATGTTCAGATCACTCAATACCGTTAGACCTGGAGGCACCACCATGTTCAAGCTCGCTCCCTTAAGCGCCGCCGTTGTCCTGGCGATCGCCGGCCAGGTCATGGCCGATGACAGCCTTTCGACCCAGAGCCAGCAGGGCAAGGCGAACATCGCCGAAGTCCAGCAGACCGTCGCCCCCTACGCCTCGGCCACCCAGGACCAGAACGGCCAGGGCCACAACCACCTGGCCGTGCAGGACACCAGCACCAGCGATATCAGCCAGAGCGCTACCGGCTCCTTCAACGCCGGCTACGCCGACCAGATCCTGGAGAACGGCAGCAAGACCCTCCAGCGCTCCGGCGGCAGCCTGAACGACAACTTCTCCAGCCAGTCGCTGGGCCAGGACAACCAGGTGCTGCAGGTCCAGCAGGGCACCGGCAACATGTCCAGGGTGTTCCAGGAGTTCCAGACTGGAGCCCAGGCCACCACGCTGCAGCAAGGCAGTGCCAACGATGCCGTGGTCGAACAATTGATCGGCGGCACCAACAACCGCGCCCAGATCATGCAGGAGGGCACCGGCAACACCGCCGCCGCCGAGCACATCCTCCATGACAACGGCGACATCCGCATCGGGCAAAAGGGCCAGGCCAGCTGGGCCTATGGCGACCAGCGCAACGGCCTGGGCGGCACCATCGACATCCAGCAGGTCGGTAGCGGCCACTCTGTAGAGGTATGGCAGGACACCCAGATCGCCAGCCAGGCCAGTGTCTATCAGCAAGGCCAGCTCAACGAGGGCTACATCGACCAGAGCTTCGGCGAGGCCAACTCCGCCCATCTGTCCCAGAGCGGCCAGCGTAACGCCAGTTGGTCGGACCAGTTCGAGTCCACCCACTCGGTGGTCGACATCACCCAGAACGGCAAGGACAACCTGCACTTCACCTACCAGACCGGCGACAACCACAGCCTGACCATCGACACCACCGGCAACGGTAACAAGGTCCTGGCCAGCAACTGGAAGGGCGAAAAGTTCGGCGGCCAGTTCGGCAGCAGCCAGACAGCCCAGGTCAAGCAGAACGGCAACGGCAACAGCGTCAACTTCAACCAGGAAGGCATGAACCAGGTGGCCAAGCTCGAGCAGAACGGCAACCGCAACACCATGGAGACCAACCAGGTCGATGGCAACAACGAGCTGTACTTCGAGCAAAATGGCAGCGACAACCTGCTCATCGCCGCGCAACGCGACGGCGGCAACTACGCCGAGGGCTTGAGCGCCGGTAACGGCAACGTCATCAACCTCGACCAGTCCGGCCAGGGCAACCAAAGCTACACCTACCAACTGTATGGCAGTGGCAACACCGCCAACATCACCCAGACCGACGTCGCCAACGTCGCCTATGTCACCCAGGGCGGCACCGGCAACCTGGCGACCGTCACCCAGAGCAACATGAACCAGAACGCCGCCATTACCCAGTACGGCAGCACCAACACTGCCATCGTCACCCAGCAGTAGCGGGTCCCCCCTTGGACCGCGGTGTTCCCTCTCCCTGGCGCCGCGGTTCCTTTTTACTCCCCCTTCCTTGGCGGTAAACCCTCTCCCCTGTCACAGCGCTTGGCTTGAAGTCGCCGCTGCTCCTTCCCGGATACACCCGCAAAGGGGGCAGCGCTCACACCGCGCAGGCTGAGCGGTTCGTCGCTTCGACTGGCCCACGGACAGGCCGCCGGCATTACAATGCGTGCAGACTCAACCGACGCCAACCCCATGATCCAATCCGACCTCGACCTGTTCGGCCCGCAGCCGCAACGCCTGGCCAGCCACACGGTGCTGCTGCCAGGCTTCGCCCTGGCCGAAATCGAGGCTGTACTCGATGCCCTGCGCCCGGTATTGCGCGCCGCGCCCTTTCGCCATATGCGCACCCCGGGCGGCCTGCACATGGCCGTGGCACTGACCAACTGCGGCGCCCAGGGTTGGGTCAGCGACGAGCAAGGCTACCGCTACAGCCCCACCGACCCCAAGACCGGCCTGCCCTGGCCGGCCATGCCCCAGGTTCTGCTCGATCTTGCCGATCGCGCCGCCTGCGCTGCCGGTTTCGATGGCTTCGTCCCGGACGCCTGCCTGATCAACCACTACGTCCCCGGCACTCGCTTGACCTTGCACCAGGACCGTGACGAGCGCGATTTCGGCCAGCCGATCGTGTCGCTGTCCTTGGGATTACCAGCGGTGTTTCTCTTCGGTGGACTGCAGCGCTCGGACCGGACTCAACGGATACCCTTGAGCCACGGCGATGTGCTGGTATGGGGAGGCGAGGATCGACTGCGCTATCACGGGGTGATGCCGATCAAGCCTGGCGTGCACCCGAGAATGGGTGAGCGGCGGATCAACCTGACACTGCGCAAGGCGCGTTGACGATAGAAAGCGCTCTGACCTGTTCGCGGATGAACCCGCGCCCACCAGGATCGCACCGCATCGGGAGGCGACGCTGTACCTGTGGGAGCGGGTTCTCCCGCGAAGTGGCAGTTAAGCCAATCACTGCTGCTGGTTCTGGCTCAGGAATTTGTCCACCTGCCCGTTGCCCTCCCCTGCATCCGCCACCTGCCACAACCGGCGCTCGATGCCCTGGGCCAGCAGGTGTCCCACAGCCGCCTCGATCGCCGACAGCACGCACAGCTGGGCCGGTTCGTTGGTGGTATAGCCCACCTCGGCTTCGAGCAGTTTCTTGAACTCGATGAACTTGAACACCCCGGCGCTGCGACCGACCGAATAGATGGTCTTGCTGGTCATCACATTGGCCAGCACCTGGCCACTGCGCACATCCACCGCCCGCAGGTTCACGGTCACCTGATCGACGCGGTACTCACGGGATAGGTCGATGCCCAGATACCGAGCACCCTCCCCGCCACTGCGCACGTTGGTGTCGTAGGCGATGATGCCGCCTTCGAGCATCAGGTTGGCCGCCTGCAGTGGCGGCAACTCGCCCTGGATGTTCAAGGGCGCGTCGGGTTTCTTTTGCGAAGCGCGGATGATCTTGCGCTCGGTCAACAGGTTCTGCAGGCCCTCGCGCTCCAGGACCACGAACCAGCCGCTGGCGCTCAAGGCGTCCATCAACATGCTCGCCGCGCCTTGGGTGACGCTGGTGGAGAAGGAGCTTGCCGGGGTCGGCTTGTACTGCCCGGTCTGGTCACGGAAGCCGTACACCACTGCCATCAGCCTGCCCTTGGGCCGTGGCATGTTGATCAAGTCGTAGTAGGTCGAGGCGCGCGGGGTCAGGGTCGGGGTCTCCGTATCCTGTTCGGCGGGCATCGGCTCGCGCAGGCCGCAGCCTTGCAAGGTGGCGAGGATCAGCAGTGTGCTCAGCAAGCGTTTCATGGTCGTTCTCCCCTATTGGCCCGTCCCTCTCAGGGGTTCAGGCCGCTGACCTCGATGATCGAGACTTCCCCTGTCGCACGGTCGGTGACCTTGATGCTGAGGGCCCCGGAGTCGTCGATCACATCGATCAGGAACGAATCCGTAGAGAGGCTGCCGGTCTTGCCGTCGTTGATGTTGTCCAGCAACTGGGACAACAACCGCGACTCGAGCTGGTTGCTGAAGCGCTCCAAGGCCGAGGTGCCGGCGAAGGCCGAGGCGCGGTCCTTGAGGTCTGGGTCGTCATGGTCGTTCTGCGCCTGGGCGTTGTTCAAAAGCCAGGTGCCGTTGAGCGGGTTGCCGCCGAACGCCGGATTGACCGGGGTGTACACAAGCTCCGTGGCCTGGGTGTGACCGGCAAAGGCGCCGGCCAGCAGGCAGACGGCGACGCACCGGGAAATGTGGTTGCTCATAGCTCGTCCCTCTCCAGATCAGTGGTGTCCTGCAGCAGCCGTTGCAGCTTGCGCTGGATGATCTGCTGCTTGACCAGGTCCGCCGCCGCGACGGCCTCGTCTTTGAGTTGCGTGGTATTGGGCGGCAGGAAGCGCCGGTACAACACCTCGCGTTCGTACTCCACCGTCACCAGGCTGCCCCAACGGGCGTCGGGGCGTTCGCGCACCACCAGGTTGAAATCCAGGCGGCTCGTGGCGCGCAGGCGGTCGGTGAAGTCGTTGTAGAAGTCATGGCCGATATGCGAGATGGTGTTGTCGACGATGAACCCCTTCATCTCGTCCTCGGCGTCAGCACGGGCCGGGGTGCCAGGCAAGGCAAGCAGCAGGCACAGGCAGCACAGGGCAGCGAGCGGCTTCATGGCGTATCTCCTGGGCCGCTGTGGGTACGGGCTGCGCCGCTACCCTCGGCGAACGGCTGCTCGGCGACGAATTGCCAGTCGCTGTAGTGCTCGAGCCCCTCGAAACCGGACCACTGGGCATCGAACCCGCTGCGTTTGAGTGGCGTGGCATCCGAACGGCTGTGAATGCCGGTGATCCGCCCGTCCTCCGAACGCAGCAGGCCCCAATCTTCGCCGTTGGTGATCGGGTCGGGGTACAAGCGGCGGATGTGCCGCTGGGGCGATGGGAACCGGTTGTCCTCCAGCAGCTCTTCCAGCGCCTGCGGGTACTGGGCCAGGCCAGGCGATGCACGGTAGTAGCTGCGCAGCGCCTGGGCGTACTGGCCACCGATCCACAGCAGCTGGCGCTCGTGTTCGCGCTGGGCGGCCGTGGCCCACAGGGTGCCGGTGGCGGCCAGGGCCATGCTGCTGACCGCGATCAGAAACAGCACGCCCAAGTAGGTGAAGCCCGCGCAGGCCTTACCATTCGGCATAGAGGCTGCCATCACGCGCCCTCCCGGTTGCACCGCTTTTGATATCGGCCACCCCGCCCGTCACGCCCTCCGGCGGCGGCACCAGTTGCCAGGCATCGCTGCGCTCGGTGATCGGGTCCACCGGGGTGTTGCGCAGGTAGCGCTGCTCCACCAGTTGCTCCAAGGACTCGGGGTAATGGCCGGTGTCGCCGTAGTAATGGTCCAGGGCCTCGCGCAGCACGGCCAGGCTCTGGCGCAGCGTGGCCTCGCGGGAGGCCTCCAGGCTGTTGAAATAGCGCGGCAAGGCGATGGTCATCAGGGTGGCGATGATCGCCATGACCACCAGCAGTTCGATGAGGGTAAAGCCACGGTTGCGTTTCATGACCGTCACCATTGCCCGTAAGGGATGCCGTTCAGGCCAATGCCGCTGGCCTTGGAGTACACATCGAAGACGTCCTTGCCATCACGCGGATTGTCGGCGCTGCTGTCGTAGGCACGCAGCCCCCAGCCCCCTTCGTCCTCACGCTTGGCCGCCACCAACGGGTCATGGGGGATGCGCCGCAGGAAGTAGAACTTCGCCCCTTTGGCACTGCGCACGTCGCGCACCCCTTCGACCAGCACCTCCAGGCTCGGCGGGTAGCCACTGCTGTCCAGGCGCTTCTCGATGTAGCCGGCATCGAAGGCACGTTTGTAGGCGTCGATGGCGTCGCGAATCTGATACAGCGCTTCGCGCAGCTGTTGCTCCTTGCCCCGGCGCACCACGGTTTCGGTCAAGGGCGCGGCCATGCTGGCGAGCAACCCGAGCAGTGCCAGGGTCACCACTACTTCGATGAGGCTGAACCCCCGCTGCTGGCGTTTCATGGCCGTGGGCCCACTGGGGTGGTGATCGCGGCCGGGACGGTGGCGACCGTGCCCTGGGTCGGCTCGGCCTCAGGCTGCACGACAGGGGCCATCATCTGCTGACGGACCTGCAGGCTCGACTCGGTACCCGTGGCGAACTCCATGTCCGACGGACTCTGGTACGGCAGGTTGCGCACGATGCGCGGGGTGATCGCCAGCACCAGCTCGGATTTGCTCTTGTCGTCGCGGTTGCTGCCGAACAGCCGCCCCAGGCCGGGGATGTCACCCAGGCCGGGGATCTTGTTACCACTGGAGGTCAGGTCGTTGCGTACCAGGCCCGCCAGTACCTGAGTCTCGCCATCATGCAAGCGCAGGCTGGTCTGGGCGTTGCGGGTATCGACCTGGACCGGGATGGTGCCCTGGCGAGTCGGCTCCAGCGGGGTGGCGTTGCTCACTTCCAGGGCCACCTTGATCGCCACTTCGTTGTTCAGGTGCACGGTGGGCTGCACTTCGAGTTTCAGACCTACATCCAGGTAGGTGACACTTTCAGTGATCACCGGGCCTTGGGTCGACGGCACCGAAGTGGCGCTGATGATCGGCACCCGCTGGCCGATGTGGATGCGCGCTTGCTCACGGTTGCTGACGCGGATCACTGGGCTGGCCAAGGTGTTGATGTCCTTGTCGGCGGCGTTGATCTTGGCCTGGGGCGCCGGGGCGATGCTGATGCGGCTGGAGTCGATGCCGCGCAGCTGGTCGAGCACGCTGACCGGGTTGCCCTCGTCGTTGAGCACACCGAAGGTACTGGGCCACTGCAGGCCCAGGTCGAGGATGCGTGACCGGGCCACCTCCATCACTTCCACCTCCAGCACCACCTCCGGGTTGGACTGGTCCTGGGACTGCAAGAGCTTCTCGGCCATGCGGATGGCATCGGGTGTATCGCGCATGGTCAGGGTGTTCAGGCGTTCATCGACGAACACATCACGGGTCTTGAGCATGGTCTTGACCATGTTCAACGCGGTGTTGGCGTCGATGCTGGTCAGATAGAAGGTGCGCATGACCAGTTCCTGGTAGTCCTTGGTCTTCTGCGGGGAATCGGGGTAGATCAGCAAGGTGTTGTCGTTGACGATCTTCTGGTGCAGTTGGTTCTGCTCCAGCAGCAGGGCCACGGCGTCTTCGATGCGCACATCGCGCACGAAGATGGTGGCTTTCATGTCCGGGCGCAGGTCTTTGTCGAAGATGAAGTTGATCCCGGCGACCTGGGACAGCACCTCGAAGATGGTCTTGAGATTGGCGTCGCGGAACTCCAGGGTCACCGGCCGCTCCAGCTTGCTGCGCAACTGCGGGAACGGCTGCGCGGTGCGCGCCTGAACGTTTTCGATGTCGCTGCGCAGCGCAATGCCCTTCTGGTTCTGCGGATCCAGGCGCAGCACATCGCGCATGTAGCGTTCGGCACCGAATAGATCGCCCTGGCGCAGCGCGGCCTGGCCCATGGCCACACGTTCGTCGAGGTTGCGCACCAGCTCCAGTTGGCGAATGCCTTCCTGGGCGCGACGGTTGTTCGGCTCGATGGTCAGGACCCGGCCATAGCCCATGCGTGCACTGGCGAAGTCATGGCGGATGCGGTCGGCGTCGGACTGGGTCAGCAGCGCTTCGACAGCCTGCTGGCGGCCATGGGCCAGGGCGATGTTCAGCTCAGTGTCGCGCGGGTCTTCACGCAGCGCGTCTTCCAGCATGGCGATGCCCGCCTCGTACTGGCCCTCCTTCATCAGCTCGGCGCTGTCCTTGCGCGTACCGCTGGAGCCGCAGCCCGCCAGGGCCACGCACAAAGCCAGCATCATGAACGGAGCAGGCTTGCACAACTTCGAAGGCTTCATGGTGCGCTCCCGACAGACAATGTCTGTGACTGGTGCAAAGGCAGGTAGACCAGGTCCAGCTCGGTGGCCGAGATCCGGTCGAGGCGGTAGGTGTGTTCGATGACATCGCCCTGGCGCACGACATAGAGTTTCTCGCCGTTCTGCAGGAACACCTGCAGGTCGTCGCGATCCCCCAGGCGGCCTACGAACTGGAAAGGCAACACCGGGGCGGTGGGTGCGGCCTCCACCACCGGCGCCGGGGCAACGGGTTGCTCGGTGACGGTGGCCATGGTTTTTGGCGCGGTCCATTGCTGGGCCGGGAACAGGTCTGTCGAGGCCTTTGCTTTTCCTTTCGCGGGCAAATCCGCTGCCACAGGTGCTGTGCGGGCGCTGGTTGTCGTGGGCGCAGGCTTACCCGCGAAGGGCTCGACACCGTCTTGCTCGCCGAACCAGTGCCCTGGCGCCCAGGCCAGAGCGCCTGAAAGCCCGAGAAAGCCGACCCACATCACCGCGCGTTGAGTGTTCATCACGACCTCGACAGGTAAAGGGTCATGCGCAGACGACCGTTGAGCTCGCGCTCACCGATGCGTTTGCGCTGCAGCTCCAGGTCCTCGAGCACCAAGGTCGGTACCTGGCCGAGCAGCGCCTGGAGAAAACCGCGGATCTGCGGATAGCTGCCGCGCACTGGCAGCACGATCTGGTAGCGCGCCAGCTGGGTTTTCGGGTCGACGCCCAGGGCGTACTCGCCACGCGCCAGGCTGATGCGCTCGGCGCTGGCCAGGTGATACAGGCGCTCGATCAGCTCACTGGCCTGGGGTTGTCCAGGCAGTTGCTGACGCAGACTGTCCAGCGCCTGCTGCTCAGGCTGAAGCGCCACCTTGAGCTCGCCGCGCTTGACCCGTTGCACCTGCACCGCCGCGTCCGCCTCGCTGGCCCGCAGTTCCCGCACGGCCTGCCATTGCGGCAGCACCCAGGTGACCCCGACCAACAGCGCCAGGGTGCCGACGGCGACTGCGGCGCACCCGACACGGCCCAGGCGTGCAAGGCGCTCATGGAGAATCAGACTAGGGACGCGCATGGCCGGTCTCCCAGGTCGCGGTCAGGTTGAAGCGCACCGGATGCTCAGGCTGGCCGGTCACCACCTCATGGTTGAGCAGCGAGACATCGCGCAACTCCTCGCTGCGCTCCAGGCGCTGGTGGTACTGGAGCATGGCTTCCAGGTTGCGGGCTTCGGCAGCGATACGGACTTGGCCTTTGCGCGCATCGGGAGTCAGGCTCAGCAGTGCCACGTCTTCCTGGGGCATGCCCTCGAGCATGGCGAACAGTTGCTGCCAGGGCCGTTGCAGTTGCTGGGAGACGCTGCGCATCTGCGCCAGTTGTTCGGCCTGCTCGCGGCTGGCGGCGCTGTTCAGGGGGGCGGCGCTGACCGGGCGGCGCCCCAGCTGCTGCTCGAGCAGATGGACCCGGGCCTGAAGGTCCGCCTGTTCGTCCTGCAAGTGCTGCTCGATCAGCAGCATCGCTGCGAGTACGGCGCATCCCAGGGTCAACAGCGACCAGGCGATCGGGCTGCCGGGGGCTGGCTGGAATTCCAGATCGAGGCGGCGCATGTCAAGCCACCGCCCGCCACATGGCGCACAGCGGATCGCTGTCGCCTGCCGGCTGGCACAGTTGCACGGCGGCCAACCGCGGCACATCCCCTCGCCCCGGCGCATGCAGGTAGACCCTGGGCAGGTGCTCGCCGTACAGCTCACAGGTGCGCTCGATCAGCGCCTGCAGCGCCTGGTCGTTGTCGGCGCAGCCCTGGGCCAGTACCTGTTGCCAGGCCCCCCCAGCGGCCAGCAGCAGCACACTGCGCCGTGGCTCGCCGAGCACGAAAAGAAAATCGCCCTCCTCCAGTTGCGCCGAGCAGCGGTTATAGGCGGCCATCAGATAAGGCTGGACCGAGCGCAGGCTCAGGCGGCTTTCCCGGCCCAGTGCCTGCAGAGCCTGCAGCAGTGCTTCGGGCAAGGCCGTGGCGATGCGCGAAGCCCCTGCCGGCTCCGGCGAGAGCACGATGCGCCAGTCGTCCAGCGACTGACCGTAGAGGTTCTCGAAGCAGGCCCGGGCGTAGGCGTCCAGCTCACGCGGATGACCGATGGCGTCGCTCCAGGGCACCAGGCAGAAGCGGCTGTAGCGCGCCGACAGCAGCACCCGCAACTGGGCCCGCCGTGGCGCATGTTCGGCGAGCAATTCGCCCAGGGCCTCGAGTGCCGGTGCCCAGGCCGGTTGGGCGGGATCGCAGGTGAAGGCGCGGCTGCCCAGCCACTGATGTTGGTTGGCGTGCCAGCGACCCAGGCCGACACCCTCGGCGCCGAGCACGGCGCAATAGCGATCAAGCGATAAATGTGACACGGTTGATCTCCTCAAGCGTGGTACGGCCCTCGCGGACCAGGTCCAGGGCAGAGGCGCGCAGCAGACGCAGACCCCGCTGGCAAGCCAGCGACTTGATCTGCGACAGGGGCCGGCGCTCGACGATCATCTGCCGCAGGTCGTCATCCAGGTGGAGCAATTCGGCGATGGCGCTGCGTCCGCGGTAACCACTGCCACGGCACTGGCCGCAGCCCTGGGCGCGAACGAAGGTCCATCCAGCCACGCCTTCACGGGTGAGCCCCGAGGCGGCCAGGGTTTCGTCATCCGGCTCGGCGTGGACCGCGCAATGCGGGCAGGCCAGGCGAATCAGGCGCTGGGCCAGCACGGCGTTGAGCGCCGAGACGAAACTGTAGGGGTCGACCTGCATCTGGCTGAAGCGGCCGATCACATCGAAGACGTTGTTGGCGTGGATGGTGGTGAACACCAGGTGCCCGGTCAGGGCCGATTGCACGGCGATCTGGGCGGTGTCCGGGTCGCGGATCTCGCCGACCAGGATCTTGTCCGGGTCATGACGCAGGATCGAGCGCAGACCCCGGGCGAAGGTCAGCCCCTTCTTCTCGTTGACTGGAATCTGCAGCACACCCGGCAATTGATACTCGACTGGGTCTTCGATGGTGATGATCTTGTCCACGCCGTGGTTGATCTCGCTGATCATCGCGTAGAGCGTGGTGGTCTTGCCGCTGCCGGTGGGGCCGGTCACCAGGATCATGCCGTAGGGCTCGGCGGCCAGGCGGCGCAGGGCCACCAGGGTGTGGTCGGCAAAGCCCAGGGCCTGCAACTGCACCCCGCTGACCCGGTCGGACAGGTCCTGTTTGTCCAGTACCCGCAGCACGGCGTCTTCGCCGAAGATGCTCGGCATGATCGAGACGCGGAAGTCGATTTGACGCTCGCCCACCGCGACCTTGAAGCGGCCATCCTGGGGCACGCGCTTTTCGCCGATGTCCAGCTCGGCCATGACCTTGATACGCGAGATCACTTGGTCGGCGAAGGCACTGCCACTGGCTTTGCCGGCACCGTTGAGCACACCGTCGATGCGGTATTTGATGGTCAGCCCCTGGCCGGTCATGCTCAGGTGGATGTCGCTGGCATGCTGCTTGAGGGCGTCGTAGAGGGTCGAGTTGACCAGCTTGACCACCTTGCTCTGGTCCTCGCTGATGCTGGTCAGCGACAGACGCTGCAGCGGATCGGTCTCGGTGCCGGGCTCGGCATCGTGCTCCAGGGCGTCGACGGCATGGAAACTCTCCTCCTGGCGGGCCAGGAAGGCGGCGATGTCGGCGGCATGGGCCAGGTACAGCGGCGCGCCCTGCAGGCAATCGTCGATCCAGGCCAGGCGGGTATTGTCGAAGGGGTCGGCGAACACGCCGACGGCCTGGCCTTGGTGCTGGACCAGGATGAACTCGCGTTTGAGGCACTGTGCCAGGCTGACCTGCTCGAACAGCGGCGTGCTGGCGAACAGTGCCTGGCTGTCGAGTACGGGGTAATGGAGGGTGGCGCCCAGGCGTTGGGTGAAGGTGGCGGCGTCGTCGCCGGCAAGGCGCGCCAGGCAGCTGAGCAGGCGTTCGTCACCGGCTTGCAGGCGGGCCTGGGCCAGCAGTTCGCGGGGGTAGGCACCAATCCTTGGTGCATCGCCCACAGGCTCAGCGCGCGCCTGGAGGCAATGCAGATCCTGTGGGAGCGGGTCTACCCGCGAAGGACCCTGTACAGGCTGGGGTGCTTGGGCTGTATCGACGACGTCTGACATGGCCTGCGACTCCGCTCAGGGGCGCGTCGCAGGCTGGCTCGGGGTTGCCGGGGTGGCCGCGGGCGCCGCTATTCCCCGGTGAGCAGTTCGTCGTCAGGTGTGGGCGGTTTCACGCCGTTGCGTCGGCGGTCGGCCAGTACCCAGCTGCCATCGTACATCTGCAGGGGGAACGTCTGGTTCCTGTTCTGGCGTCGTTCGACGAACCCCTCGGCCTGTGTGTCCGCTGTCCGAGTCTGGTGCTGTGGGCCGGTCAGGTCGGCGACTGCGCGGGCCAGTTCCGCCAATGGGAACGGCTTGAACAGGACATGGGTGACACCGAGTGCCGCGGCCCGCTCACGGACTTCGGCGGTCGGGTGGGCGGTGATCAGCACGAAATGGCACTGCATGCTCCTGCGCACGGTCTCCAGGACCTCGAACCCCTCCATATCGGGCAAGCGGTAATCCAGTACGATCACATCCGGTGCCAGGACCTGTGCCTGGGCAATGCCACTGATACCGTCGTGGGCGACATGGACTTCCAGGCCTTGCGCTTGCAGGTAGGCCTGCAGGTTCTGCGCAAGGGTCTGTTCGTCATCGACTACCAATACTCTGTTCACCAAGGTCGACTCCCAAGAACTTCCCGGTCGCCCGGACTCTGGAGTTCGGCCTTGTACAGGCTTGAGCATCCTTCGTGCCAGGCGTGAATAGTCATGTCGCACCACTGTAAGTCGTTGATTTTGCGGTATCACCCAATCCAGGCGAGGACAGGCTCCCCCACTTGCGGGGAAGTTGATGGCACTTTGCCCGATCGCTTACCCCCAGCATTGGGGAAAACCCCCTGCCGGGCAAGCCCGTGGCAGCGCAATGTGCAAGCGGCCTCTCACATTCAGTCGGCAAGCTCGACCTTCGCACCTTCGCGCAAGCGCTTACGCACCGACTGGCGGGCCTGGGCCTGCATTTCGTCCACGAGCGCGAGCCTGGCCAAGGCCAGACCCTGCTCTCGTTCGACTAAGGTATTGGTACTTTGGTTCTGCATCCGTTGCAATCTTTCCCTGTTTGCCTGATAGAAGGCTTCGACCTGCTCTGGGGTGGGCTCATCGGTGGCGGTCATCTGGGCGTACAGTTGCTGCGCGGCCATCTCGTGACGAGTGTAGTCGGCGTACTCAGTCCTATCGAAGCCGGCCTCGGCAAGACGTTGCTCGAACACCGCAGCGCTGCCGAAGGCCCGCTCCAGCTCAGCGAGACGGGCCGATACGCTGTCCTCGCTGACGACCACGCCACGGCGCTGGGCCTCCTGCCACAGAAGCTCCTTGTCGATCAGCTCGTCCAGGGCCTGGTCGCGCAAGCGCTTGTACAGGCTCGGGCTGCGTATGCTGGCGACCGGTCGACCTTGATCCTGGAGGTATTCGGCAAAGTAGCGCTCAAGGCGCATGCTGCTGATCTCGACGCCATTGACCCTCGCCACGGCGACGTCCGCCTGACCCAACGGCGCGAACCCCAGCAGCAGACACAGCAACACGATGCGCATGACGACCTCCTTCAAGGGGTAAGCGACAGTGGCTTGTACGCAGCGACAGTCTGGAACTGCGGGCCAGGCAGCGTCACCGCCACCACGTGGGCACCGGCAAGGCCCTGACGCCGGCCGGGGCCGAATCCCAGCGCCGGCGTGAGGCCGGTGTCTAGGTCATGCAGCCCCTCCAGGGCTCGCACCAACTGCTCCCGGCTAGCGTCCCGCCCTACCTGTCTAAGGGCCTCGGCCATCAGCAGCAGCGCGCAGCGGGTGCTGACCTGCAACGCCGCCTGGCGACCATCGAGCCCTTGGCGCTGACGCAGCCCGTTGAGCGCGGCCCGCCCTTGCTCGGTCCAGTCCTGGGGCGTGAAGGGATAGGCCAGGAACAGCCGCTGCGACCAGTCGGCAGACAACCCCGCCAGGGCACCTGCGACCTGGCTCGAGGCCGCGAACAGGTAGGGTTTGCGGCCTGCGGCCTGCTGCGCCTGCGCCAACTCGCCGAACGCCTGGGCGCGCCCCAGGAAGACGACACCCTCGCCCTCCACCGCCTGCCCCGCGAAGACTTGCACCGGCCCCGGCGTCCAGCCGGCGGCGAGCAGTCGCTGGCGCAGCGCCTCGGCAGGTGCCGCCTGCTCGCTGCCGGCATAGATCACCCGCAGCCCGTCAGGCCCCAGGCCCAGGCGGTCACGGGCGAAACCGGCCAGGCTCTGCAATTGCTCGGGCAGGCTTGGCAACGGATCGAAGATCTGCGCACTGCCGACACTGCCAGGGGAGCTGCCGACCAGCGGCACGCCACGTTGTTCGAGTGCGCTGCCCAGACGCGCGTCGAGCATCGGCGCCAACGGCGCGATGAGGGCGAAGACCTGCGCGTCGTCGAGCAAACGCTCGAGGGCCTGTTCGGCGCTGGCGGGCGTATGACCCGGGTCTAGCACCACCAGCTCCAGCCGCCGACCGTGCAGCCCGCCCTGCTGGTTGAGTTGCGCCAGGCCGTCCTCCAGCACTGCGCGCACCACCCTGCCCGCCTCGGCCAGCGGCCCGCTGGCCGGCAGCAAGGTGCCCAGACGCAGGATGTGCTCTTCCACGCCTGGGTCGCGTTCCTGGCCCAGGCGCTTGAGGTAGGCGGTGAGGTTGCGCTGGTCGGACAGGGTCAGTTCGAAACGTGGCATGGCCGGGTCCAGGCGGTTGCCTGCAGGGTCGATGCCTTGCCCGACGGCACGCGCCAGCGTTGCTTCGGCATAGGCCGGGTAGCGTCGGCCATTGGCCTCACGCTCGCCCTGCCCCAACGCCAGGCGCTGCCAATCCAGGCTCGGCGGGCGTACCCCGCCTTCGGCGCGGCCACGGCCATCGTTGCCATGGCAACTGGCACACGGCAGCACACTGGCCGGCACACTGATGTCGCTGGCGCCCACCCGGGCCATCAACTGCGCGTCGCTGCTGGACACCCCTTCGCGGTACAAGCGCTTGCCCGCCTGCTCCTGCTCGGTCAGGTCCAAGGCCAGCGCCGTGTGGCTCGCGAACAGGCCGAGCCACACCACCAGGGGCAGAAGGCGCATGGCACTCACCGTCCCGCCAGGGGCTGGGCCAGCAGTTGCATGCGCTGGGCGATGGCAACGGGCGGTGCGTCGGGCCGGATCTTGCTCCAACGTTTGCCGGCCACGTCGCCGGCGATCAACTGGGTAGAGTGCTGCTCGGGGCTGGGCAGGAACTGCCCGAGACGCCCCAGCACCAGGTCGACATTGGCCTTGTCCCCAGTCAGGAACAGCCAGTTCGGTCCATCCACGCCTTGTTTCTGGGCAAAGGCCTTGAGCGCCTCGGGGGTGTCGTTGAGCGGATCGCTGCTGATGGACACGAAGGTGACCTGCCCGGCCAGCTCAGGGCCCATGGCTTCGCGTACCTCGCGCAGCTTGCGGGTGATCAGGGGGCAGGCGTCGTTGCAGTGGGTGAAGATGACGTTGAGCATCACCACCTTGTCCTTGAGCACATCGCTGTAGAAGCGCAGCTCACGCCCGTTCTGGTCCTTGAGCACGGTGTCGGTGAACCAGGTCTGCGCATCGCGGGTGCCGCCACCGCTGCTCATCGCTTGGGGCGCGGGCTGTGGCTGGGGCGCGCTCGGCGCTTGGCCGTCATGGCCGCCGTCATGGGCCACGGCCACCGAAGCGAGGATCCACAGGCAGCCGACCAGGGTCAGCCAATCCAGGCCCCGCATGCCGACGCGGCGAACCGTCGAGCTGCTCATGGCTGCACCTCCTGGCTGTCCGGCCCACCGGCGATGGCGGTGCTCTTGGCGTGCACACGGCGAGCGCTGAGGCGGTTGATTTCGCTGATCAGCACGGCCGGATCGGTAAAGCCGTAGTAGCGGGTCCAATGGCCGCTGCGCCCGTCACCGACCAGGATCAATGGTGGATGCTGGCTCAGGTCGGCACTGAAGCTGCCCAGGCCCTTGAGCGTCTCGGTGATGGCATAGGACGAGCCAGTCAACCAGCTCCACCCCGGGCCACGCTGGAATGCCTTGGCGTAGCCAAGCAAGCGCTTGGAATCATCGCGCTGGGGGTCGACGCTGATCGATACCAGCTGGATCTCCTCGCCCACACGTCCACCCAACTGCTGCTGGACCTTGGACATGATCGACGAGACCACCGGGCAGACCGTGGTGCAACGGGTGTAGATGAAACCCATGACCACCAGGCGGTCGCCCACCAGGTCCTTCTCCAGGCGCACCGGCATGCCGTTCTGGTCGAGCAACGACACGTCGGCAAAGCGCACGCTGGCCTTCTCCTGACGGGCTGCCGGCGGTTGCTCGGCATGGCCGCTGTGGTCATGCCCGGCGTGGGCCAGGACGTGCTCGCCTCCGAGCAGCAGGCTCAGGGCAAGCAGATTGCAGGCGAGCTTGGCGTTCATCTCACACTCCTGGGTTCCACGTGGGAAGCGGTAGGTACGGCGGCCGGCAGGACGCGCAGACTGGTGTAGTTCTCTTCGGCGAACTTGCGGCCCAAGGTCGGCGACTGCACGTGCAGGTACCAGGCGCCCGTCTCGGCCAGTTGCAGCGATCCTTGGTAAACACCATCCCCCATCTCTTGCAGCGGCAGGCTGCGCGGCATCGACGAAGGCGCCAGGAAGTAGCGCAGGCTCAGGTCACGCAGGCCCAGGCGTGGCTCACCGTCGTCCCCGAGGATGCGCACGCGGGCGATATAGGCAGTGTTTTGCAATGCAGGCTGCTCGTTACTCAGGAATTCGGCATGCACACCTTTGCGCTTGACCGCGTCCGGCGCTGCCGAGACCTGGGTGCTGAAGCAGTGGATGATCTGCGGCTGGTTGAGCAGGAACGCCACGTCGAAGGTGCCTGCCGCCGGCAGTTTCACCGTCGAGCCGTATACCCCCGGGGCGATTTCGCGCAGGCTGCGGTCGACCACGATCGCCGCGCGGGCCTGATGCCCACGGTTGTTGTAGCCCGACATCGGGGCGTTCATGCCCTCGGCGTAGAAGTACGTGGTGTTGTCCACCGGGTTGACCACGAATACCGAGTTGTCGTCGCGGGCCACGGTCAGCCCCTGTGCCAACGGCAAGTCGCCTGCCTGGCGTGGCGCGGCGGGGCCGGCCTCGAACCCCTGGATGATCGGCTCACGCCCGGCCCCCAGGCTGGCCAAGTTGATCATGCTGACTTTCGGCGAGGCCAGGCCGCGCACGTAGGCATAGCCCTTGGTGAAGGTCAGCTGGTACGGCTCGGCCGCGACCGGGAGGCGGTGAATCAATTGATCGTTGCTGGCGTCGATCACCAGGGCCTGGTTTTCCAGGGTGTTGAGCACGATGCCGTAGCGACCGTCCTCGCTGAAACGCATCGGCCCCAGGCCCTGCTCAGCCTTGACGGTGTTGCGCAGCTGGTGGCTGCGGGCGTCGATCACCCGCACCGTGCCTTCCTTGCCATCGGCCACGTACACCGCCTGGGACAGCGCCGAATAGGCCACCGACAGCGGATGGGGGCCCACCGGCAGGGTCTTGGCCAGGCGCATGTCGGCGATGTCGATGATGCTCAGGGTGCCGGCATCGCGGTTGCTGACGAAGGCGTAGCGTGAGTCGCTGCTAAAGGCGATCTCGTGATGCCCGGAGCCGGTGGCGAAGGTCTTGAGCATGGTGCGGCTGGGCACATCGATTACCGTCACCCCACCCTTGGCCGGATCGTCGCTGTTGTTGCCCACCCACAGCCGGCGTTGGTCCGGCTGCAAGGCCACCCGCAGCGGCTGCTCGCCCGCCTCAAGGGTGGCCACGCGGGTGAAGGTCTCGGTGTCGATCACCGCCACCTGGTTGCGCTCGGGCATGGACACGAACACCTGCCGGTCATCGCCGGTGGCCACCCAGTCCATCGGCCGGCCCGGCAGGTCGATGCGCGCCAGCGTGCTGGTGACCCCGCCCACCGAAACGGTGGGGTCGATGACCGTGAGGCTGGCATCCTTGTTCAGGACCAGCAGGAAGTAGCTGTTCAGATCCAGCAAGGGCCGCGCGCCGATGCTGCTCTTGAGAAACAGCGCCACCCGCGCCTTGCAGCCGCTCTGGCGATCGCCGGGCGGCGCCGACTGGGCCGGGTCCAGCCAGGCGCCAGGGGCCATCCCCGAGAGCGGCTGGCCGCTGGTCTGGTCGCTGACCTTGAAGCGGATGTTGGCGAAGTTGCCCTCGCGCAGTTCGCCGCCATCGAGGGGGCGCGCCTCGAACTCCACGGTCACGCCGTCCCGGCTGAGCCGGTGCAGGCCCTGGGGATCGGCTTGCTCCTGCAGCAGCTCGCGCGGGTCGCACCACAGCTTGTCGTAGGCCAGACCCAGGCCGATCAATGTCAACCCCACCATCAACCCCAGGTAGGCGGGACGAGTCTTCTTGTTCATGCGCGCTCCCCTCTTCTCATTGTGCCGGGGCGGTGGCCGGCGGGGCTTCATTGGTGACCCGCAAAATCCCCCACAGCCCGGAAAGGTTGCCGTAGGCCCCGTAGTCGCGGAACAGGTAGTCGCCCGGCACGCCGTTGGCGCCGCCTGCGCTGGGCAGCATGAAGCTGAAGTGCGCGGCCGGCAGCACGCTTTCCTGGGCGCCGATGTACATCGCCATCGGGTTGTAGCCAAAGCGCACCGAGCCGATGCCAGGCAGCCCCATGGGGTAGCCATTGACGTCGCTCTTCTCCGCCTGGTGAGCGTGCAGTGGCCACAGGTGCCCATCGAGCTGGTAGATCATGCCGCGGCTGCCACCGCTGGGCATGAGGATGTGGTTGCGCAGCGGCTGACCGGGCTTGGCCCAGAGCACCGGGGTCTGCGGGTCGCCACCGACCAGATCGTTGCTGTAGGCCATATAGGCGTTGGGCACATCGCCAAAGCCCAAGCCATCGGCACGGCCGAACGGCGAGTCAGGCGCCATGCCAAAGCGCAGCCACAAAGGCTCGGTCTTGTAGTTGACGGCCATGTTGCCGTTGTCCTGCGGGTCGCCCGCTGCGCCATTGCCCTCGGTGTTGATGCCCTCCACTGGCCGGCCATCGGCCCAGCGCATGTTCAGCGAGCGTTGCCACACCGTGACGAAGTCGCGGTAGTCCGGCTGGCCAGTGACCTTGACGGTGGCCTGGGCACGGCTGGCAGTGTCCTCGGTCCAGGTCGCGCTTTGGGGCAGGATGCTCATGGCGCCGACCAGACCTTTCTGCGGCTGCTTGATCACATCCGCCGGGGTCAGGTTGAGGCCGCCGAACTCGATGGCCGTGGTGTTGATGTTGTCCACCGTGCGGCCCAACTGCAGCACCGGTTTGCCTTCGCGCTCCAGGTGCCCGGCATAGAACTGGTACACCTTGCTGGGGTAGGCGCCACTGGTGCCCACGCGTGGCGGTACGGTCTGCACCGGGTTCAGGCCAACGTTGGCACCGTCGGACTTGGTGATGTCGTAGGCCAGCAGCTGGGCGTGCAGGCCCACGTGGCTCGATGGCCGCATCTGGTTGTTGTTGAACGCGGTGGAGCCTTCGCTGGCGTTGCGATCGCGCTTGACCACCCCATGCATGACCGCGGTGCTGGCCAGATCCGGCATGACCATCGGCAGGCGGTTCTCCAGGGTGATGCTGATGCAGTCGCCGGAATTAGCGCGCAGCACCAGCGGCTCCACCGGGACGCCAGCCTTGAGCTTGCCGGTGGTTGGATCCAGGTCGGCCTTGCGCACGTACAGGATCGCGGTCGGGTCATGCAGCGGTGCGGCATGGCCACCGATGGTGAAGGTCTCGCCATCTTCCGGATCGACCCCAGACACCAGTGGGATGCTGGTCCGACGGCTGTTGAACACCAACGTGCCGCCGTTGGCCTTGAGCGGGCCGCCGACATGCTGGCCGATACCGGCCGGGTCGGCGATGCTGACCCCGTTGCGGTTCTCCAGGATGTCGTTGGCCAAAGCCGCAACCACTTCATAGCTGCGCTTGACCGTCGGCCGGCTGCCGATGCCATTGGCGTTGGCCGTGGTTTTCGGGCAGATGCCGTCGAACGCCACGGTGTTGCGCATGGCCACCGGTTGCGGGTTGTTCGGCAGCGCGAACAGGTCCGCGCGCTGGGCCGTGTAGTTGCGCATGAGGCCCCAGATGCCGTTCCAGTAACCCTCCAGCGCCGCATCGAGGGAGTACAGGTAGTCACCGTTGGTGGCGGCGGAACTGGAGATCATCGACACCGGCGCCATGAAGCCCAGCTGCTCGGAAATTCCGATCATTTGCGACGACTTCCAGCCCGAGTTGGAGCTGTTGCCGAAGCCAGAGCCGTTCTGCAGCCATTTCACGCCGTGCAGGGTGATGTTGTGCTCCTCCTCATGACCACCGGCATGCATGCGCAGCCGCACGTTGTCACCCGAATAGGTGCGCAGCATCGGGGTGAACGGGTCGCCCGGCTCGGTGCCCTGGTTGATGTGCGGCGGAAACAGCGTGGTGCCGCCGGTCGGCCCGACCGCCGAGGTGATCGCCGAGGGTGCCAGGTTCATCGCCGGGATGGCGCGGTCGGTGCGGCTTTGCATGGCGTAGGCCAGGTCGCCGGCCATGCCGTCGGCCTGCATGCCGCGCTTGCCATCCGGGCCGACCTTGTTCGGGTCGAACACGCGCAAGGCCAGTGGTTCGTTGCGGTAGTTGACGACGAACATGCCAGGGTCATCCACCGAGATCGCCTGCGGGCACGGACGGCTTGGGCAGCCTGGGGCCAGCCCGCCGCGCGACTCGACGATCGCTTCGAGCAGGTTGGAGGCCTTCTGCCGCACAGGCGGGTTGATAGCGTAACGGAAGCTGTCAGCCGTGGCCGGATAAGCCTGGCCGTCAGGCTTGCCGTCCGGGCCTGCCCCCACATACACGCCCGCTTCATAGGCATGCTGGAAGTCGCTGTACTCCAGGAAGAACTCGCGATAGCTGTCATTCTTACCGTCACCGTCATGATCGCCGGTCTGGATCACCGCTTGCCACGAGGTCGGCCCGCCATCCTGGCGTGTGGCCGGGTTGTACAGCTTTTCCCCCGTTTCGGCGTGGTACCAGGTCGAGCCGGCAGGCTCGGCCAGCACCGTGGCGTACAGGCCCAGTTGCTGGTGGGTCGATGGGCCAAGGTGGTCGTGGGTGAAGATGGTGCCCAGGCCCCGGTCGACGTTATGCACGTTGATCAAAGGGTCGGCGAACCAACGCTGCATGGCGGTACGCGCGCCCAGCCAATCGGCCCGACCGAAGCGCCCGAAGTACGGGTGTTGCTTGGCTTTCGGGCAGGTGTCGGTGCCGTCGCGTGGATCGCCCTCGGTGCAGCCGTTGAAGCTGCGGATGGCCTGTATACGTTCGACCACACTGCCGGGCGAGAGGATGCCGTCTTCATAGTTCCAGCCGTTGGCCGAGCCGTCGGCAGCGGTCAGGTCCCACTTGGGCAGGTGGATGTGCTGACCGATCACGTCGGTCGGGGTGCGCACCTGGTAGTCGTCCATCTCGTAGAACGACGGGATCAGGTTGGTGTGCTGGTACATGGTGCAATCGAAGGTGTTCATGCGCATCACCAGCGGCTCCGGTGGGCGCTGCTTGGTGATCACCGGCCACGCGTCCTCCCACAGGGCGATGATGCGCGCCTGCGGGAAGTGGTAGCCGACCTTGTTGTACACCGCGTCGAACTGGATGTTGGCGCCCTTGTAGATGCGCGGACGGTCGGCGGTGAAGGTGGAACTGCCACGGAAGCTCATGGCGCCCAGACTTTCGCCGCTGATGAACTCGCCCACGCCTGAGGACTGGGTCAGGCGCTTGCCGCGGTCATCCATGCAAGGCTCGTAGTACGGCGCGCCGGCCGTGGGCAAGGCACCGTTGGTGCGGAAGTTGCGCGGTACCGGCGCGCTGCCGAGCATCAGCGCATAGCTGGGATGCTCGGCCTTGGCATGGAACTGCATGGCAGCCTGTTCGACGTCGGTGCCTTCTTCCGGCAGGTAGATCGGTTTGGCCTTTTGCACCGACTTGGAGAAGTCCAGCTTGGTGGTGGTGATCTCGGCTTCGCCGCCTGCGGAGACGCCGTCCAGCGCATGGCGGCCCAGGCCACCGTTCCAGCCGTCGACCTGGTTGGGGTCGAGGTTGGCCCACAGGGCCTTGCCGCTGTCCTTGAGCTGACGGGCCAGGGCCGGGTCGAGCATGTCCAGCGGCGGGGTCGGCGGACGTTGGCCGACACTGCTCTCCATGCCCCCGACCCAGAACGGATAGCCGGGGTTCTTCAGGGTGCCATCGGCGTTGCGATTGCTCTCGCTGCGATCGACCAGGGCCAGGGACCCCACGGCACGCGGCGCGTTGGTTTCCTGCGGATGATCGTCATCGCCCGCTTCAGGTTCGTCATCGTCGTCCTGCTCTGCCACGAGGGTCTCGGCCAGCTTCGGCACCACGGTGACCTTGCCAGGCATCGGCGCCATGGCCTTGCCGGGTAGCGGCACGATGGCCGGAATCGGCGTGCCGGCAATGATCTCGCCATCCGGCAACGCCCGCGCGCCTGCTGCCGGCTTGCCGCTGCGCAGGCCGAAAGGCACGGTATGGAAGCCATTTTCGCCTTCGCCGCTCACGGCCAGGCGGGTGCCCTGCTCGAATACATCGTGCACCCGCCACATAGCCCACATGCCTTGGGCGAAATGCGGATAGAAGTGGCAGTGATAGATAGCATCGCCCGCCACCCGGTTGCGGTTACCCGAGCCCCCGTTGGCGATTTCATAGGTATAGCCGCCACCGGCACCGATGCCTTGGGCATCGATGTAGTCGGAGTTGTCGTCGTTGGGGTTGAACAGCCATTGGTGGCCGTGCAGGTGGAAGATGTGCTGCTCATGGCCATTGTGGGTATTGCGGAATTTGGTGAAGTCACCGATGTAGCTGTGGTGCACGTTGGCCGGCTCCGAGGGGTACAGGGCCATGGTGGCCTTGACCCCGACCGCATTGGCCGGCGGCGTCTCGCCGGGGCGGATGTGCTCCAGGCCAACGTTGGCCGGGACATCCACCAAGGTGCCGACGTCGCCCACGGTGTGGGCACTGAGGAAGAATTCCTCGTAGGCGCAGGACAGGCAGTCATGCATCGGCCCTACGCCCAGGCGGTTGGCGATCACCTCGGCGCCCATGCCGCCGGAGCCGTAGTTGATCATGAACGAATCACGGGTCGGCTCCAGCACATGCCCCATCACCGGGTCCGCCCAGTAACCGGGGAAGGCCTGGGTACCGGCCACTTCATCGGCGAACTGCGAGGCGAAGTCGCGGAAGGCTTCCAGCCGGTTGGGCAGCGCCGGGTTGCGCTTGCCGATGGACTCCAGCGGGTAGGTCGAGGGCGGGAAACTACCGTCCTGGTTGGGGCCCATGACGATGGCGTCGGTTTCGCTGCTGAGGATCTCGTTGCCATCGACCATCGCGATGATCGGCTTGCCCGCCTTGCCTTCGGCGATCCATGGCTCGACCTGTGGATAGCGGGCGTTGTAGTCGATCACCGGCTGGCCGGTGGCGGTGCGGCCGGTGGTGGCCAGGCGCATTTCCTCTTCGGTCAGGGTGTTGCGAAAGGTTCGCCCATTCTTGGGAACCACCACCACCTGGCCGAACAGGCCGTTGGAGACATTGCCCGCCGTGCCTTCGCCGCCGAACGTGGCGCCCTTGCTGGTAGCGGCGAACGCGCCTTCACGCTCGGCATAGAGGGTGTAGCTGCGGGTGTTGCCCGGTGCCACCAGGAAGTTGCCGTTGCGACCGGTGTTGGCGGCGATGTCGCTGATGCCGTTGACCGCCTGCATACCGTTGACCTGGAAGCCCACGAAGCGGTCGGTGACCTGCTCGTCGGCCACAGGCCCTTCGAGGTTTTCGATTTCCAGTTCCGGGGCTTGCTCGCCCTCGACTACGTTGTCTTCGGGATCGAAGCCATGTTTGTTGGGATTGGCCTGGTAGGCCAGCAGGTTAGTCAGGTTGACTGTCAGGCAGTCACCGGCCGCAACCCGCAGCACGATCGGCCGCGGACGCTTGTCCGGCCGCAAGGTGACCTTGCCGGGAACCGCCGCCCCGCCGTTGCTCAGCGGCACCAGGTGTTCGTCCACCACGTCCTGGCGCAGGGCGAAGATCATTCCATTGGCATTCTGTGCCCCCAGGCGGTTGAACATCAGCGGCTGATCCAGTGCCACTACGTTGGCCACCAGCGTGCGCTGGCACTGCACCGCAGCCTCGCTCACCGCGCCCCACCCCAGCAGGGTCAGGGCCAGTGAAGTCAGGACGGAGCCTTTCGACGGGGTCATCATGCTGCACCTCCGGAAAACACAGACGTTCTGCGCAAAGCCGGAGCAAGTGGCATGCCATAAATTTTTTATCGTTTTTTCAAAGGCTTAAGCTGACATTCAAAACCGACTGGGGAGGATTCCCCAGCTGATTCCCCGATTCGGGGGTAATGCGTCGAGATCGCATTGGAGCGAGCACCACACACTGCGCCAGGGCTAATCTCCCACAGAGGCTGCGCTGACCGGGTAGGAGCAGGTTCATCCGCGAATGGCGCACAGGCCTACCGATACCTCAACAGCCTTTCATCCTCGGCATCTCGATGCCGTGCTCGTGTACACGCCGGTACAGGGTCGCCCGTGAGATGCCCAGTGCCTTGGCCGCATCTGCCGGTTTCCAGCGATGCCGAATCAACGCATCGAGCAGCAACTGGCGCGCAGGGTCGCAGGTCGTCTCGGCAGCTGTCGCACCCACGCCGCGCACCGCTTCGGGCAGATCCTCGCGCCTCACCTGCCCGCCATCGCAGACCGCACAGGCGTAGCGCAGCACCTGGCGCAACTGGCGCAGGTTGCCCGGCCAGTGATAGGTGAGCAGCGCTTCGAGCGCTGCGTCCGTCAGTGTCACATCGACGCCGCAGGCCGCGGCTTCCTCGGCCAACAGTCGATGAATCAACCCCAACCGGTCGTGCCGCTCGCGCAGCGGTGGCAACTCGAAGCGCGCATTGGCCAGGCGGAAGTACAGGTCCTCGCGAAAACGCCCCTCGGCCACCATCGCAGCCAGATCCCGATGGGTGGCGCAGATCACCTGCATGTCCACCCGCTGGCGACGTGCCGCGCCCAAAGGTGCCACTTCACCTTCGGCCAATACCCGCAACAGACGCGTCTGCAGGTTCAAGGGCATGTCGCCGATTTCGTCGAGAAACAGCGTACCGCCATCGGCCTGCTGCAAAAGGCCTTGCATGCCCTTGCTCGACGCGCCGGTAAAGGCCCCGGCCACATAACCGAACAGTTCGCTCTCGATGAGGTTTTCCGGGATCGCCGCGCAGTTGAGGGTGACGAAAGGCCCTTCACGGCGCAGGCTTTGCTGGTGCACCTGGCGGGCGAAGACTTCTTTGCCCACACCGGTCTCGCCTTGCACCAGCACGGCCAGGTTGCAGTCCTTCACCCGCGTGGCCAAGCGCAGGTGCTGCTCGATGCGCGTGTCCTGGGCCGGCTGCACCACCGCTGGCCGGGCCCGGCGCTGGGGTGCACTCACCCGGCCATAGAGCCCGCCCCAGCCAGGCAGGCGCTGGGCGCAGGCATCGCTGGCATCGCGCAGTTGGTCGAGGTCGAACAATTCACCGATATGCACCGGCAGCCGCCCAAGGCCCTCCAGCAGGCGCTGGCGAGCCAGGCTGTTGATCGCCTGCAGGCGACCATCGGCATCCCAGGCCAGCAGATAGTCCGGTTGGCTTTCCACGTAACCGGGGGTGCCGTGGGCGCGCATCACCCAGTGGCCTTGGGCGTTGTGCATGAAAAACGCGTTTTCGATCTCGCGTGCGGTCTGCTCCACCAACTGGCGGATCAGGTGCTGGCTGCGCCGGTCGTCCGGTGACTGCAACGCAGACACATCCACCACGCCCAGCAACTCCCCCTGCGGATCGAACACCGGCGCGGCCGTGCAGGTCAGGCCGATGAACGCAGCGCGAAAGTGATCGCGCTTGTGCACCGTGATCGGCGCCTTGCTGGTCAACACCGCCGCCACCCCGCAGGTACCCTCTTCGCCTTCCGACCAGCACGTGCCCAAGTACAGCCCGGCCTTGCGGCAGTCGTTGCGGATGGCCGACTCGACCCGATAGTCGATGGTGCGCCCTTGGGCGTCGGTGAGCAGTACACAGTAGTCGGCACCGCGCACCTGCGCGTGCAAGCGGGCCACAGCGTCGCTGGCAATGCGCAGGAACAGCTCGGCACGCTCACGGCACTCGTTGAGCACCGCCTGGGACAGGATGCGCGGCCCCTGCAAGGATCCAGGATCAAGGCGGTACAGGTCCATGGAGCGGCGCCACGAGTCGAGGATCAGCGTCGGCACCGGCGCCTGGGGCAGGCGCTCGGCGTTCTTCAGCACCCGGCTGACGCAATCGACATGGGCTCGGGAGTTCGCGGCAAGCATTGGGCCTCCGGTTCTCATGTTCTTGTCGTTGTGCGGCCATTAAGCGCCTGCAAGCCGTGCCCGACAAGCGCTGCGTGATCATCGGCCGACCTGAGACGCTGCGTCTCAGCGTCTCGCCTGGGTCCGGGCCTGGCTGGCACCCGGCGTCTCGCCCGGCACTGCGCCAATCGCGGCCAGAGAAACATGAAGACGCTCTGCCACAGGCCTTACAGGCGAGCCAGGCCAACCTGGCACTGCGCTTGCTCAAGCACTGGCAAACAAGAAACCGAGGTGCGCCATGCCGCAACCTGCCCCGACCATCGGCATCATCGCCAACCCAGCCTCCGGCCGCGACTTGCGCCGCCTGACCGCCAACGCGGGGCTTTATTCGAGTACCGACAAGGCCTCGGCTATCCAGCGCCTGCTCGCCGCCTTCGGCGCCACCGGCATCGCCCAGGTACTGCTGCCAACCGACATGACCGGCATCGCCGCCGCCGTACTCAAGGCCAGCGCCGGCCCGATCGCCCGCAGCCAACACTGGCCCGCCCTGGAAGTACTCGACCTGCCGCTCACCCAGACCGTGGCCGATACGCGCCTGGCCACCCGCCGCATGGTCGAGCGCGGCGTGGCGATGATCGCCGTGCTCGGCGGTGACGGCACTCACAAGGCGGTGGCCACCGAGGCCGGTGACGTACCCCTGCTGACCTTGTCCACCGGCACCAACAATGCCTTCCCCGAGCTGCGCGAGGCCACCAGCGCGGGCCTGGCCGGAGGGCTGCAAGCCAGTGGACGAGTCCCGGCCGGAATCGGCCTGCGCCGCAACAAGCGTCTGTTGGTGCACGTCCCCAAACAGGGCCTGTGCGAGTGGGCGCTGGTGGAGGTCGCCGTATCGCCCCAGCGCTTCATCGGCGCCCGCGCCCTGAGCCGCAGCGATGACCTGGCCGAGGTATTTGCCTGCTTCGCCGAACCCCACGCCATCGGTCTCTCGGCCCTGTGCGGATTATGGTGCCCGGTGTCGCGCCAGGACCGGCATGGCGCCTGGGTGCACTTGGACGCCGACAGCGAGCAGGCCCTGCTCGCGCCCCTGGCCCCTGGCCTGCTGCAAGCGTGCGGCATCAGCGCCTGCGGCCTGCTGGAGCCCGGCGTCGCCTACCCCTTGACCCTCGCCAGCGGCACCCTGGCGCTCGATGGCGAGCGCGAGATCGAATTCGCCCCCCACGACACCCCCACCGTGACCCTCGATGCCAACGGCCCCCTCACGGTCGATGTCGAGGCCGTGCTGGCCTACGCCGCCCGCCATCACCTGCTGGAGGTCCCTCGCGATCACCGGCACTTCGCTGCACACCCGTGTTGAGACAACCCTGGAGAACAACAAGATGTCCACTCACCTCAGTTCCGAACAATTGCTGCATGCCTATGAAGTGATGCGCACCATCCGTGCCTTCGAAGAACGCCTGCACGTGGAGTTCGCCACCGGCGAGATTCCTGGCTTCGTCCACCTCTATGCCGGCGAAGAAGCCTCTGCTGCCGGGGTCATGGCCCACCTGCGCGACAGCGACTGCATCGCCTCGACCCATCGCGGCCATGGCCATTGCATCGCCAAGGGCGTGGACGTGTACGGCATGATGGCCGAGATCTACGGCAAGAAGACCGGGGTCTGTGGCGGCAAGGGCGGCTCGATGCACATCGCCGACCTGGAAAAAGGCATGCTCGGCGCCAATGGGATCGTCGGTGCCGGCGCTCCACTGGTGGCTGGCGCTGCCCTGGCAGCCAAGATCAAGGGCCGCGATGACGTGTCGGTGGCCTTCTTCGGCGATGGCGCCTCCAATGAAGGGGCGGTGTTCGAGGCGATGAACCTGGCCTCGATCATGAACCTGCCCTGCATCTTCGTCGCCGAAAACAATGGCTACGCCGAGGCCACCGCGTCGACCTGGTCGGTGGCGTGCGATCACATTGCCGACCGCGCCGCCGGCTTCGGCATGCCCGGCGTGACCATCGATGGATTTGATTTCTTCGCCGTGTACGAGGCCGCCGGGGCGGCCATCGAGCGCGCCCGCGCAGGGCAAGGTCCGTCGCTGATCGAGGTCAAGCTCAGCCGCTACTACGGCCACTTCGAAGGCGACGCCCAGACCTACCGTGCCCCGGACGAGGTGAAGAACCTGCGCGAACAACGCGACTGCCTGCTGCAGTTTCGCAACAAGACCACCCACGCCGGCCTGCTCACCCACGACCAGCTCGATGCCATCGACGCCCGCGTCGAGGACTTGATCGAAGATGCCGTGCGCCGTGCCAAGTCCGATCCCAAGCCACAGCCCGCCGACCTGCTCACCGACGTCTACGTCGCCTACCCATGAGCTGCGGATTACAAGAACAACAGGAGAACCACCATGGCAAGAAAGATCAGCTACCAGCAGGCCATCAACGAAGCGCTGGCGCAGGAAATGCGCCGCGACAGCACGGTGTTCATCATCGGCGAAGACGTGGCTGGCGGCGCCGGCGCCCCCGGTGAGGACGATGCCTGGGGCGGTGTGCTCGGCGTCACCAAGGGCCTCTACCATCAGTTTCCTGGCCGCGTGCTGGACGCGCCCTTGTCGGAAATCGGTTACGTGGGCGCTGCCGTCGGCGCCGCGACCCAAGGCCTGCGGCCGGTGTGCGAACTAATGTTCGTGGATTTCGCTGGCTGCTGCCTGGACCAGATCCTCAACCAAGCGGCGAAATTCCGCTACATGTTCGGCGGCAAGGCAGTCACCCCCCTGGTGATGCGCACCATGTACGGCGCGGGCCTGCGTGCCGCCGCCCAGCATTCGCAGATGCTCACCTCCCTGTGGACCCACATCCCTGGTCTGAAGGTGGTCTGCCCATCCTCGCCCTATGACGCCAAAGGCTTGTTGATCCAGGCGATCCGCGACAACGACCCGGTGATCTTCTGCGAGCACAAGTTGCTCTATGGCTTGCAGGGCGAGGTGCCCGAGGAGGTCTACAGCATCCCGTTCGGCGAGGCCAACTTCCTGCGTGACGGCGACGACGTGACCCTGGTGACCTACGGTCGCATGGTCCATGTGGCCATGGAAGCGGCCGCCAACCTGGCGCGTCAGGGCATCGACTGCGAAGTGCTGGACCTGCGCACGACCAGCCCGCTGGACGAAGACAGCATCCTTGAAAGCGTCGAGAAGACCGGTCGGCTGGTGGTGATCGACGAAGCCAACCCGCGTTGCTCCATGGCCACCGACATCAGTGCCCTGGTGGCGCAGAAGGCCTTCGGCGCCCTCAAGGGCCCGATCGAGATGGTCACCGCGCCCCACACACCGGTGCCCTTCTCGGACGCACTCGAAGACCTGTACATACCGGACGCTACGAAAATCGAAACCGCCGTGCGCAAGGTGATCGAAGCCACAAGGAGCGCCGCATGAGCCAGATCCATACCCTGACCATGCCCAAATGGGGGCTGTCGATGACCGAAGGCCGGGTCGACACCTGGCTCAAGCAGGAAGGCGACGTAATCAATAAAGGCGATGAAGTGCTGGACGTTGAGACCGACAAGATCAGCAGCAGCGTCGAGGCGCCGTTCAGCGGCGTGCTGCGCCGCGTCGTGGCAAGGCCTGACGAAACCCTGCCAGTGGGCGCCCTGCTGGCGGTGGTGGTCGAAGGCGAAGCCGACGAGGCACAGATCGACGCGGTGGTACAGCGCTTCCAGGCCGAGTTCGTCGCCGAGGGCAGTGCCGACCAAAGCCAGGGGCCGGTCCCGCAGAAGGCCGAGGTAGGCAATCGCTTGCTGCGCTGGTTCGAACTCGGCGAAGGCGGCACGCCGCTGGTGCTGGTACATGGCTTTGGCGGTGACCTCAACAACTGGCTGTTCAATCACCCGACCTTGGCCGGCGAGCGCCGCGTCATCGCCCTCGACCTGCCCGGCCACGGCGAATCGACCAAAGCCCTGCAACGGGGGGATCTGGATGAATTGAGCGAAGCGGTGTTGGCGTTGCTCGACCACCTGGACATTCCCCGCGCCCATTTCGTCGGCCATTCCATGGGCGGCGCCGTGAGCCTGAACCTCACCCGCCTGGCTCCCCAGCGGGTGGCGAGCCTGGGGCTGATAGCCAGCGCGGGCCTTGGCGAAGCGATCAATGCAGGCTACCTGCAAGCCTTCGTCGAGGCCGGCAGCCGCAATGCCCTCAAGCCCGCGATGAGCCAGCTGTTCGCCGACCCGGGCCTGGTGACCCGGCAAATGCTCGAGGACATGCTCAAGTTCAAGCGCCTGGAAGGCGTCGACAGCGCCTTGCGCCAACTGGCCTCGGCCATTGCCGACGGTAATCGGCAACGGCACGATCTGCGCGGCGTTTTGGGACAGCATCCGGTGCTGGTGATCTGGGGCGCGGAGGACGCGATCATTCCGGCCACCCAGGCCCAAGGGCTGGACGCCGAGACGGTGGTGATTCCAGGAATGGGCCATATGGTGCAGATGGAGGCGGCCGAGCAGGTCAACCAGCGGTTGCTGGCGTTCCTGCGCCAACACTGAGTCCAGGGCCGCCCCGCGGCCCTTTCAACACCCGGGACGGCGGCGTGCTGGCGACGCCGCTGTGTCCGCAGCCCCTGGATGCAACACTGGGCTCACCCATACAGGGAGTGGTGAACGTGTCCAGAGCGTCTTTACTTGCAGGTAACTGCCCGCAGAACGGACGCACGCCTATGAAGATCGTGATCACCAGCATTCTGGTCGACGACCAAGCCAAGGCCCTTGCCTTCTACCACTATGTGCTGGGGTTCGAACCCAAGCATGACATTCCCATGGGCCAGCACCGCTGGCTGACCCTCACCTCGCCCAACGACCCCAACGGTGTGGAGTTGCTACTCGAACCCGATGCCCATCCCGCCGCCAAGACCTACAAGACCGCCCTCAAGCAGGATGGCATCCCGGCCACATCTTTCGGGGTGCGCGATATCCAGGCCGAGTACACCCGCCTGTGCGCAGCCGGGGTGCGCTTCACCCAGCCGCCGACCGCCATGGGCCCGGTGACCGTGGCCGTGTTCGACGACACCTGTGGCAACCTGATCCAGATCGCCCAGCGTCACTGAGACGTGCCGGCCTCCAGGCGCAAGGTCGCCCGCAGCCCATGGGGGGCAACGTTGCACAGCTGCACGCTGCCACCCAGGCGCTTGGCGATCATGCTGACGATCGACAACCCCAACCCCGCGCCATTGGCGGAATCCTTGCTGTAGAAGCGTTCGAACACCCGCTCGAGGTCCGCTTCGTCGATTCCGGGCCCTTCATCCTCCACGCAGAGCAGTACCTGTTCTTCGACCTGCGCCAGCGACACGCGGATCCGGCCGCCAGGCGGGGAATGGTTCACCGCATTGGTCAACAGGTTCTGCAGAGCGATGACCAAGGCGCTGGCATCGGTTGCCAGATGATAGTCACCGGGGGCGATGTCCAGCGAAGGCTCCTGGCCCTGCTCGAGAATCCATGGCGTCAGCTCGGCCAGATGCTCGGTCACCAGTTCCTCCAGATCGATCACCTCCCGGTTGTGCTGCGCCAGGCGCGGTTCCAACCGTGCCAGGGTCAGCAACTGGTTGACCACCCGGCCAAGCCTATCGACACCTGCAATCAAAAAGCCCAAGGCCTTTTGCCGTTCCTCCTCGGAGGTGGCGGTCTGGGCGTTCTGCGCATGCAGGCGCAGGATCGCCAAGGGCGTACGCATTTCGTGGGCGGCATCGGCGATGAAGCGGTGCTCGCGGCGCAGCAACTGCTCGATCTGTGCCAGCAGCCGGTTGATGGCCGCCTGCATCGGCTCAAGCTCGCGCGGCAACGGCACCAGTTGCAGCGGCGCCAGGGATTCGGCGTGCCGCCCGCGGATGACCTGGGCCATGTTCTGCAGCGGCATCAGGCCGCGACCGATGGCCAACCATACCAACAGCGCCAGTGCCAGGCTGCCCAACAGAAACGGCAGGAGGGTGTGGCGTACGATCCGCCCGACCAGGTCGGCGCGCACATCGCTACGCTCCCCCACCCAGATGATCCAGTGCTGGTCGGGCACCGGCAGGACAAAACTGCGCCATTGCCGTCCATCCACCACCACATCGGAAAACCCTGGCGTGGCCGGCGGCGTGACGAATGCTGGCGCGCTCGGTGTACGCACCAGCAACGGGCCATCGTCGCGCCAGACCTGAAACGCAAGCTTGCTCTCGTAGGGGTGCCCGACCCCGCGCCGCCCGGCCTTGCCCAAGGCAACGTCCAAGGCTTGATAGAGGTCTTCGCGGTGCTGCTCGTGCAGTGGCAGGCTCAACACGCCCTGCAGCAGCCGGGCGTTCTGTGCCAGATGGGCGTCATAGACCTCGGCAATTTCGTGGCGGCTGTCGTGATAGTTGTACAGGGCCAGCAAAGCACTGCCGAGCACCAGCACCAGCATGACCCGCCATAAGGTGCGTCGACGCAGCGAACTCATGGCTTGCCTTCCACCAGGTAGCCGATGCCACGCACGGTACGGATCAGCCCGTTGAACAGCTTTTTTCGTAGGTGATAGATGTGCACTTCCAGGGTATTGCTCTCCGGTTCTTCACTCCAGCCATACAGCAGTTGGGTCAAGCGCTCGCGGGTGAACACCTTGCCCGGCTGGGCCAGCAACTCGTGCAGCAGCCGGTACTCGTTGGGCGTGAGCACCACCGGTTGGCCGTTGTAACTGACCTGCTGAGTCGCCGGGTCCAGCGCGACCCCGGCATGTTCGATCACCAGCCGGGCCCGGCCGGCACTGCGGCGCAACAAGGCGCGCAGACGGGCCTTGAGCTCGTTGAGATCGAACGGCTTGATCAGGTAGTCGTCGGCGCCGGCGTCCAGCCCTGCGATCCTGTCTTCGGTGGCGTCACGCGCCGTGAGGATCAACACCGGCACCGCATTGCCGTCCAAGCGCACACGCCGAAGCAGTTCGACGCCATCCAGGCGCGGCAACCCCAGATCCAGCACCACCAGGTCAAAAGGCTCATGGCGCAGGGCGTGCAGCGCGTTGATGCCGTCCTGCAACCAGTCGAGCGTATAGCCCTCTTGGCGCAAGCCGTCGCAAATCCCCTCCCCCAATGCCCTGTCATCCTCCACCAGCAGCAGCCGCATGTTCAGTCCTGTTTGTCTTGGATGCTCTTGAGTAAAGCATCGATTTCCTGACGCCGGCCCTGGTCCGCCAGCTCCCGTCCGGGCCGGGCCGGTGCCTGACGTGCCTTGAGCAAGGCCGCTCTGGCCTGGGCATAGTGGCCTTCGCGCACCAGATGGTCGGCCCAGAAGTAATTGCTGTCGATCCCTTCGGGGTTGAGCGCCAGTGCCTTGCGCAGCATCGCCTCGGCCTTGTCGCTGTCACCGAACCCGATGGGCCAGCCCGGCACCTGGTCGTACAACGCCCCAAGGCTGGTATAGGCCGAGCCCTGGAGGGCGGCCGGGTCCATGGCGATGGCCTTTTCCAGACTGGCGCGGGCAGCCTTGACCTTGCCCAGCGCCCCCAGACCGCCCGTGGCGCCAGCCCAACTGCTGTTGACGATGCCGTCCCAGATCAGCGCCTCAGGCGAGCTTGGGTATTGGCGCACGAACGCACCGCTGTCAGCGGCGAGTTTTTCCAGCGCATCGGCGCGCTGGGCCTTGGGCAATGTGTACTGGATCTGCGCCCAGCGCTGCTGGACATCCGTCAGACGCTGGGTACCCGCCTGGTCCAGGGCCCAGGTGAAGGGGGCGACGGCCAGCAGGCCGGCGAGGATCAGGTATCTCATTTGTTCGACTCCTTGCTGTTGGCATCGCTGTAGCGGCGGATCAACGGCAACTGCTTGCGCAGCGCCCGGTCGACTATGCCGGGCAGCATGCCGTTGAGGCGCACGAAGAGTTTTTCCGGCCAGCCCAGGTACAACTCGCTACGCTCGGCCTGCACGGCGTCGAGTACGGCCTTGGCGACGTCGCCTGGGTCATCCATCCCGACCTTGAGCGCTTGGTTCAAAGCGGTGGCGGCGCTGCTGTTCATGCTGGTTCGGGTCGCCCGGGGTGCGGCGTACAGCACGTTCACCGAGGTGTCGGCAAGCTCCCGGCGCAGGGCTTCGGAGAACCCGCGCAAGGCGAACTTGCTGGCACTGTAGGTGGCATAGCCGGGGTAGCCGATCGAGCCGTAGATGGAGCCGACGTTCACCACTAACGCCCGGGGTTGCTCGCGCAGCAGTGGCAGCAACCCGCAGGTCAGCTGCAGGGTGGCCTTGATGTTGAGGTCGATCAGGTCATCCAGGGCTGCCTCGTCGAGTTGCTCGAACAGCGCGAAACGATTGACGCCGGCGGCATTGATCAGCAGATTGGCCCCGCCGTGGGCGCGTGCCGCAGCGATCACGGCCTGGCGCCCGGCCGGGCTGCGCAGATCGGCCGATTGCCAACGCAACTGCTGGGGGTAGCGGTTCATCAGCCCCGCCAGCGGGCCCATGTGCCGGCTGACCGCCAGCACCCTGGCTCCGGCCGCGCACAGCTGGCTCGCCAGCTCAAGGCCAATGCCACCGCTGGCCCCGGTCAGTACCGCCGAGCATTCAGATAGACGCATGGCGCACCTCTTGCCCGGTGGCACGCGGCAGGCCCTGGAACATCTCGGTGTACAGCCGGTACACCACTTGGGCGGCGTGGATCACCGCCTCCTGGTCTTCGGGTTGGTCCAGACGATCCATCAGGCCGCGGTAGGTGACCATGTGGTCCTGGTCCAGCGCGCCGTGGGAACTGAGGTAGCTGAAAGCCTTGTCCGGCAGACCAAGGCTGCTCTGGATGGTGCCTGCAGCCTGGGTGGCCAGGGCAATGCTGGTGCCTTCGAGCACGTTGACCATGCCGAACAGCCCCACCGGATTGCCCCGGGCGATGGTGTCATAGAGAAACGCTACCATCAGTTCGATCGGCAGCGCCGGGCGGCTGTTGCGCACTTGATCGGGGTCACCGCCGCAGGCCGCGATGTCATCTAGGATCCAACGCTCGTGGCCGTATTCTTCATCGATGTATTCGCACACCGCACCGCGCAGCCATTCCAGGCGCACAGGCAGTCGTGCGCCGCAAGCCATCATCAGCGGCACGGTATGGCGCACGTGGTGATAGGCCTGGGTCAGGAAAGCCACGTAACCCTCCAGACTGACGGTACCGGCGAGTGCATCGCGAATGACAGGCACGCTGAACAGGGCGCCGCGTTCCTGGGTGGTTCGTGCTTGGAGGGTTTCAAAGAAGGACATGACAGGCCTCATGAGTCAGCAATCGCGGATAACAAGCCGTGGTAGCGCTGCAGGATCTGGTCCCGGCGCGGACGGCCATTGGCGGTCAGGGTGGCACTGGCGGCGCTGAAGGGTTCGGGCAGGCGTCGCCAGGCGTGTACACGGGCGTAGTCCGGCAGGCCGGCATTGCACTGGGCCACGGCCTGCTCGATCAGCGGGTCCCCGATGTTCGGGTCCAGTGGCCAGAGCAGCGCCACGTTGCGGGCCAAGCCCTCGCCATGGACGAAGGCTTGGAGTATCACCCCACCCTGGGTCAGCTCCGCCTCGACCCATTCAGGGTTGACGTTGCGCCCAAAACTGGTGATGAACTGGTTCTTCTTGCGTCCTGCGAGGTACAGATAGCCATCGCCGTCGAAGTGGCCGATATCGCCCGTGGGCCACCACTGCCCGGTGAAGGGCGGCTCGCCCAGGTAGCCCAGCAGGGTCGAGCCGGCCACCAGCACTTCGCCGTCCTCGGCGATACGCACCTGCACATGGGGCAAGGGGCGCCCGACACTGCCAGGTCGCTGTGCCCCCGGACGGTTCAGACAGACCACCGATGCGCATTCAGACAGCCCGTAGCCCTCGAACACCGGCAGGCCCACCGCCTCGGCGCGGGCCAACAAGCTTTGCGCCACGCGTGCCCCGCCCACGGCGACGAAACGCAGCGGGCCGACCTGGGTCCAGCCATGCTCGATGGCGCTCACCAGCCCCAGCAGCAGCTGCGGTACCAGGATCAAGCTTTCGGCACCGCTCAAGGCGATGCTGCCCAGCAAGCGCTTCCAGTCGATCTGTCCTGCGCCCCGCATGCCTAGGTGTGCCTGCGGATAGACCATGACACGGGCGCCGGCCAGCAAGGCCGCGTACAGGCCGAGGTTTTCCAGCAGCACACCCAAGGGCAGCACCGCCAGGTACGTGCTCGGCGCCGACGGCCGACTGGCCGCCTCCAGTTCACGGGCCACCCGCAGCATCGCGTCGGCCCCCAGGCATACCCCCTTGGGAGCCCCTGTGCTGCCGGAGGTGTAGGTGATCTTGAGGGTGCCCGCCGGCAGGGCGTTGGCCACCTGCACCTGGCGGGACCAGACGCCCTCTCTCTCATTGAAGCCTGCCGCCTGCAGCGTCGGTGCAAGGTCAGGTTCGGCCAACATCAGGGTCACCCCGCTGTCGTCGAGGCTGTGACGGACCTGCGCCGGCGTGAAGAACGGCGGCACGATCACGCACGGGCGTTCGGCCAGTAGCGCCGCCAGGTCCCAGAACACTGCCTCGGGCCCGTTGTCCAGGGCCAGGGCGAAGGTACCTGGCGGCTGAGCGCGCAACCAGGCCTCGCGCTGCTGGACCTCGCTCAACAACTGGCCATAGTCATAACGGCCTACGGCCCCTTGCAGCGCGACCAGCGCTGCGCGCTGACGGGCATGCAGGTTCAGCA
This sequence comes from Pseudomonas sp. HTZ2, assembly GCF_033173945.1. Classification (NCBI taxonomy): domain Bacteria; kingdom Pseudomonadati; phylum Pseudomonadota; class Gammaproteobacteria; order Pseudomonadales; family Pseudomonadaceae; genus Pseudomonas; species Pseudomonas sp. HTZ2. The sequence continues at coordinate 1,534,536 of NZ_CP137332.1, forward strand.
CCTCGCGAAACGCCTGCAACTCATGCGGCATGACCGGACTCCTGTAACGCCGCAGGCAACCCCAGGCGCTGGAACACGCCCGCGCGCATCAGCGCGTCATGGCCCAGGCCGATGTTGCCGGCGAACACGTGGGGGTGCTGGTTGTAGTAACTGCCCCAATGGTCGCGCTCGCCATTGAGCCGGTCCGGGTCAGCGTCGGCCAGCAACGTCGGCACCAAACCCAGGCGGTGAAAGCTGTTGACCAGCGTCGAGGCGCCGGTGAAGGCGACCCACTCCAGCCCTCGCGCAGCCAGCAGCCAGGTCACGACGATGATCATGATGCGGGCACTGCCGGCGCTGAGCGCTGCAAGATTGCCCACCTCGACCACCTGTTGCCGGTTGACGTCTGCACCGGCCAGGCGCGAGGCCGCCTGCTCCACGGGCTCGTCCAGGTAGCGCTCGAGAAACAACGGCCCGTCCCCGGCCAGGCGCATGCCTGCAGCGGCGATCAGGCGGCCATGGCTGTCGCTCAGCCCGAGCAGCTCAGGCAGATAGTGATGGACATCGGCGTGGTGGATCGAAGCAAAACGCTGATGGATGAAATGTTCGATCGAGTTGCGGTCTGGCTCGCCCGCAAGGCTCAGGGTCAGGTGCGCCGTACCGCGCTCGGCATGAGTACCGATGGCCAGCGGAAACAAGGCACGCCAATGTGCGTCGCTCATGGAAATCCCCCCAGGGGACGTTTCGTTGGGGGGAGTATCGGCGGCTAATCTGAAGGCTATCTGAAGACAGCCTCAAGGCCTTGCGCTACAGTCATCGGCCCTCACCAGCGCAGCCATAACAAGGAAAACCCAATGCGCTACGAATTCAGCGAAGTCCTGAACGATCTAATCGACTACTTCATCCTGGGCGATATCCAGCTGCTTCATCGCTTCAAGGAAGAACACGCGCTGCCGGACGACCTGGCCCACGCCTTTACCCATGGCGACAGCGGCGACCAGGCAGTGCTCGAGGGCATCGTCCTGCCGTTGGCCGGGGTCGAGAACCTGCCCTACCGGATCATCTTCAGCCTGGGCGACGACACCCCCGCCCTGCTCGCCGCCGGCAGCCGCCTCAAGCACCGTCGGCCGGGCTATGTGCTTCAGGTGCAGAATCGCTCGTTGATGCTGTTTACCTGGCGCATTCTGCAGCACTTCACGCCCAAGGCCTTGGGCGATTTGCTCGCACGTTACCAGCAACCCGGTCGACCCATCATCGAGCTGGACAACGGCTGGTACCACGTGGAGGTGCTCGCAGGTGCCGTGCTGCGCGACGGCTTGTACGAGCCAGCCTTCGAATTTGTGCTGAAGAAAACCCCCGGTCGCGGCAGCGCCACCGGGGTCGATATCGGTTACCGCTTCGCCTTGCGCGGCTGTTTCGATTGACCCGCGAAGGGGCGCATAGCGCCCCTTCGACTGCGCCACTCAGGCGTGATGAATGTCCCGATCCTTGGTTTCGGGAAGGAAGAAAGTCCCCAGTATCGCGGTCATCACCGCAATGACGATCGGGTACCACAGCCCGTAGTAGATATCGCCCGTCGCGGCCACCATCGCAAATGCCACGGTCGGCAGGAAACCGCCGAACCAGCCGTTACCGATGTGGTACGGCAGCGACATGGAGGTGTAACGGATGCGCGCCGGGAACAGCTCCACCAGCCATGCGGCGATCGGCCCGTAGACCATGGTCACGTAGATCACCAGCAAGGTCAGCAGCAACAGCACCATCGGGTAGTGGGTCTTGGCGGGATCGGCTTTTTCAGGATAGCCCGCTTCTTTGAGCGCACTGCCGAGGGTGGCGGTGAAACGCTCGCTCTGGGCCTTGAAGTCCGCCGGGGGCAACGCCCTGCCGTCAAAGCTTGGGATCACCCGCTCGCCGATGCGGATCTGCGCCACGCTGCCTGGCCCGGCGCGTTCGTTCTGGTACGGTATGGCCCGCTTGGCCAGCAAGCTCTTGGCGATGTCGCACGAGCTGGTGAATTTGGCCTTACCCACCGGGTCGAACTGGAATGCACACTGGTCCGGGTCGGCGACCACAACCACCGGGTTCTGCTCCTGAGCGACGAACACGTCCGGGTTGCCGTACTCGGTCAGGGCCTTGAAGATCGGGAAGTAGGTCAGCGCGGCGATGATGCAGCCGGCCATGATGATTTTCTTGCGCCCGATGCGGTCGGACAGGCTGCCGAACAGGATGAAGAACGGCGTGCCGATCAACAGCGAGCCTGCGATCAGCAGATTGGCGGTCTGCGGGTCGATCTTGAGCATCTGCAGCAAGAAGAACAGCGCATAGAACTGCCCGGTGTACCACACCACTGCCTGGCCGGCGGTGCCGCCGAGCAGCGACATGATCACCACCTTGAGGTTGTCCCAGCGGGCGAAGGACTCGGTCAGCGGCGCCTTGGAAGCCTTGCCTTCGGCTTTCATCTTCATGAACACCGGCGACTCGTTGAGCTGCATGCGGATGTAAACAGAGATCGCCAGCAGCAGGATCGACAGCACGAACGGGATGCGCCAGCCCCAATCCTCGAAGGCCTCCGAACCCAGCAGCGTGCGGCAGGCCAGGATCACCAGCAACGAGAGGAAAAGGCCCAAGGTTGCGGTGGTCTGGATCCATGAGGTGAAGAAACCACGTTTACCCTTGGGTGCATGCTCGGCCACGTAGGTCGCCGCTCCACCGTACTCACCGCCCAACGCCAGACCTTGCAACAGCCGCAGGGTGATCAGGATGATCGGCGCCGCCACGCCGATGGCGGCATAGCCGGGCAGCACGCCGACCACCGCGGTGGACAGGCCCATGATGACGATGGTGATGAGGAAGGTGTACTTGCGCCCGATCATGTCGCCCAAACGGCCGAACACGATGGCCCCGAACGGCCGCACGGCAAACCCGGCAGCAAAGGCCAGCAAGGCGAAAATGAAGGAAGTGGTCTCGTTGACCCCGGCGAAGAAGTGCTTGGCGATGATCGCCGCCAGGGAGCCGTAGAGGTAGAAGTCGTACCACTCGAACACGGTGCCGAGGGATGAAGCGAAGATGACCTTGCGCTCCTCCCGAGTGATGCCACGCTGGGGCGCGCTGCCTGTGGATGTGCTGTCGATGACCGCCATGGGTTGCCTCCGTCTCTAGGTTGCAGGCCGCAGGTGCCTCTCATGCACTCATCCCGTACACCCAGGCCCTAGGACTTGCGCGAAACACGACAGGCGAAGCGCCAAGGGTCGCAACAAGGTCAGTTGAAGCATAATCGGCTTTGCCGATGTAGCCATGGCACACCGACCACAGGGCGTTCGCCCAGGCGATTTACCCGCGAACAGATGGCGCCGATTCAAATGCCCGGCTCTGTGCCAGCAACCGCACCACCTCTTCATCGCGGGTCTGATCAAACTGCTCGTAGTGAAGACCCACCGCGCGAAACGGCTCGGGCGCTTCCAGACAGACCAGCTCATCTACCAACGGGCTCAGCATGGCCAGCGCCTCCCGCGCCCCTACGGGCGCCGCGAACAGCAACCGCGACGGCCCGGCGGCAATCAGGGCGAGCAATGCAGCCCGGGCGGTGTTGCCGGTGGCAATACCATCGTCCACCAGCACCACTTCGTGCCCGCTGATTTCAGGCCGCCGATCGCCGCAATACACCTGCCGTCGACGTTCGATTTCCAGCAACTGTCGGTCTCGCTCGGCATCGAACCAGACCTGCGTGGCGCCAAACAGCGCCATCATCGCCTGGTCAGCCACACAGTACGGCGGATTGCCCTCGGCCACCGCGCCAAGGGCAAACTCTTCATTACCTGGCGCGCCGATCTTGCGCACCAGCACAACATCGAGCGGTGCACCCAGCGCCTTGGCCACCTCGAAGGCGACCGGCACGCCACCACGCGGCAATGCCAGCACCAGAGGCCGCCCCTGCAGACGGGGTTTAAGTGCCTGGGCCAAAGCCCGCCCGGCCTGGCGACGGTCCTTGAACAACACGTGCGCAGAAACATCAGGCTTCATGGCTTCACACTCCGAATGGGAAGGTATCGTCCTCGTGGCTGACACCGGCTGGTACCGGCAGTGGCGTCAGGGCGTTGGTCTGCTCGATCCATACCAAGGCGTCGAACTGCTCGCCCAGGACCGCCTCGAAATAATGGCTCTGGCGCTCGGTGCGCGGCCGATAGATCACCCCGATGGCGCGCTCCAGCAAGGTCCCGCTCAGCGCGTCGCGCAGGGCCTCGGCGCCGTCCCCGCGCCAGTCGGTCAACGAGGCGGGAACGCCGGCATCGAGCCAGCGCCGCTCCCAGCTGTCCGGCCGCGAAGGCAGTACCTCCTGGATGCGCACCTCGCCGTCCCAGTCATCGGCTGCCGCGACCTGGCCGCGGTCGGTGCTCATGCCAATCAGCACCGCCTCACGACCAAGAGCGGTGCGACACAGTTGGCCCAGGTTGAACTCGCCGCGCCAGCCCATCAGCGTGGCGGCAGCATTACCGATATGGGAATTGTGCGCCCAGACCACGGCCTTGGCCGAGGCACCCCGATGGGCGAGCACGGCCTGGAGCGTGTCGAACATGTGCTTGTCCCGCAGGTTCCACGACGCCGCCCCGCCACGATACATGGCGCGGTAATACTGCTCGGCGGCACGCACCACCCGGGCGTTCTGGGTAGCGCTGAAAAACGCTTCGCCGTCATCTGCCAGACGCTTGGCGAGCAAGCTGTTGAGCTGTTGCACGACCGCGTCCTCACAGGGGGCCTGGCCTGCGCGCTCGGCAAAATGTCCGTACAGGGCCGGGTCGTCCTGCCAAGGCGTGAGACAGCCATATCGCTGGCGGGCTTGGTGGGCCAACGCGGGATCGGTGCGGTCCAGGTAGCTGAGCACCTGTGCCATCGAATTTCGCAAGCTGTAGATGTCCAGGCCGCGAAACTCGGTGCGCTCGGCAAGCGGCAGGGTGTGATTGTGGCCGCGCAGCCAGGTGATGAACTCGCTCACCTCGGCGTTGCGCCACATCCAGCTGGGAAAGCGGCCGAAAGCCGGGTCTTGGACCGGCATGGGGTCGATCCCCCTGACCTTGCGATCGAGCTGGCCCGCATCGGGCCAGTCGGCTTCCACGGCCACGATGTTGAAGCCGTGCCGCTCGATCAGATGCCGAGTGATCGCCGCCCGGGTTCGGTAGAACTCCCGCGTGCCATGGCTGGACTCGCCGATGAGCACCACCTTGGCATTGGCGTATCGGTCGAACAGAGCGCCGAACATCGGGGTATCGATATGCGGCAACGGCTCGGCATGGCGACGCAACAGCTCCAGCAGTGTGCTGTCTGCGGCCTCGCGGGCATTGGCTTGAGCGGACATGATCACCTCCTGTTGGCCGCGCTCCGATATCCCGGAAGACGCCAGCAGTGCCGGCGATGTTCCTCAGCATTGCATCGGCGGTCGACGATCGCGCCAGGCGCGCCACAGGCCGACCAGCACGCTACTCGTCAATGCGCCGAGCAGCGCCAGTGCCATGTCCTTCTGTGCATCCCACGGGTCACGCTGGGTGGCGACGAAGGCCTGGGCGGTGTCCTTGCCCACGTACTGGCCCCCCACCCATTCGATCAACTCGTACAGGGCCGACGTGGCCAGCACCACAGTGAGCGTCAGCACGACCAGCCAGGCGCCCCGCAGCACAGTGAGGCGCCACAGGGTTTCGCGCAGCGGCCGATAGAACAGCAGACCATAGCTCAGGTGCACCAGGCGGTCGTACTGATTGCGCTGCCAGCCCAGGGCAGCATCCAGGGAGTGGCCCGATACTGCCTTGGCCCAACGGTCATAGGGCACCTGGGCATAGGTGTAATGTGCGCCCAGTTCATGGATGGCGAACAACAGCACGATCGCAACATAGGCCGACGGTGACAGGCGCAGCCAGCGCCAACCCGACACCAGCGCCAGCAGCAAGGCCAAGGGGACGATGTTTTCCATCAGCCAGTCGGCGCGGTGGGCAGGCGCCACGCCTGAAACCACGATCATCGCCAGGGCCAGAAGCAGCAGGGCCAGCGCTTGAGCTGGGGTAGCGGGTGAGCCAATCGACTGTCGAACCACGGCGGTGCTCTTCGTAGGGCCGTTTCCTCTTAGAGTCATTCCTTCGAAGAGGTTCTGAACCTGAGCCAGCGCCTAGCGCAGCTGAGTACTCTTCATAGGCGCTGGGAGGCACGACTGCCCCCTGTTCAAGTCAGCGGCCCCTTGAGTTCCACTTGGTTGCCGTCCGGGTCGAAGCAATACAGCGACAGGCCTTCGCCCTCGGCGCCGTAGCGCTTCTGCGCAGGTTCGACGGTCACGCCGGCCGCTTGCAGATAGGTGGTCAGGGCTTGCTCGTCGAACGGCTCGATACGCAGGCAGAAGTGATGAAGGTTGTTGCCCTGCCCGTTCGCCGCCGGCCCGCCCGGGCGTCCCAGGGGACCGTCGAGGGTCACCAGGTCGATCATCGCAGTCCCTGCCGCCAGGTGGACCATTCCTAGATCCTCACGCGTTCGGCTCACCTGGCAGCCGAGCAGGTCGCGGTAGAAGGCGATGCTGCGCTCCAGATCCTGGACCCGCAGGACGATATGATCGATGTGCCGGATGGCGAAAGGTGGCATGCCGCTGCTCCATATGGCGGACCCTGAAAGGGTACCCAGGCAACATAGCCCATCCCAACGCCTGCCGACAGCCCCGCCTTTTGCTTACTCGTTGACCAGACGCTGCAACTGGGCGCTGTCGTGGCTGGCCAGCACCCGCAGGATCTGGTCGACCAGCGCTCGGTCAGGCGCCTCAAGATGGAAGTGATGACCACCTGGGTGCCAGGTGATCCGGGCATGCTCGGGCAAGGCGCCCTGGCGCTGCTCGAAGCCGTCGCCAGCGAACGCCCCCTGGCGCCCCAGCATCAGGTACAGCGGGCAGGCAATCTGGCGGAGCAAGTCACAGGCCTCATGCTCGGTCAACGGCATCGGTTCGGGCAAGACCAGGCGCGGGTCGTGGCGCCAGCAGTAGCCATCGCCCACCTGCAGCAGATCGCGTAACGCCAAAAGACGTGCCGCCTCGCTCGACAACGTACTGTCCAGACGGTTGCGCCGCTGCATCAACGCCGACTCCACGTCATCGAACTGACAGCCGCCAGGCTCGGCGAACCCCTGCAGCCGGCTGCGCCGGACCATACGCTTGAGACGGTAGGCCCGGGCCAGGTGCTGGACGCGGTCATCGGCCGCCACGGTAAACGGCACGCCCATGCCATCGAGGAAGATCATGCTGGCGATGCTGCTGGTGAGCGCCGCCAGCAGCGAAGCGATGCCGGTGCCCATGCCGTGGGCCACCACATGAAAATGCCCGAGCCCCAGGCTGTCGACAACGGCCAGCATGTCCTCGGCGTGTTCCCACAAGTAATAGCCGCTGTCATCGCGCCGGTGGTCCGACCGACCATGGCCGGCCAGGTCCGGCGCCACCACGAAGCACCCATCGAGCAAAGGTGCCAGCCGCTCGAACGAAGCGGCATTGTCCAACCAGCCGTGCAAGGCGAGCACGGGGATGCCGTCCTCCGGCCCCCAGCAACGCACGGCAATTTCGACGCCATCGAGGTCTAGCAGGTGATCCTTGGGACTGCACTGCGAACGCATGAACTCTCTCCCTTGGCTTTGGCCTGGCACCCGCGCATCAGGCCGGTAACCTACCTTGGCGCAGGCAGCCTAGGCTCGCTGGCCCGCGACCGACGGTAACGTGTTCGACACCGACCCCTTGGGTGTTATCTCGCTATCACCCGCGCCACGCACCGAGACCGCTCAATGGCAGCTCTTTGTAATGGAGTTGACCATGACCACCGAGCCCCCCTTCCATCACGCACAGATCGTTCGTTCCTTGCCGACCTGGTGCAAGGCCCTGCCCGCCCAGCGCGTGCCCGACCTGCTGAGCCGGCTGCGCAAGGACTATCTCCAGGCCGATGGCAGCGCCCACGCCTGGTACACCAAAGCCAGCGCCGAGGATCAACAGGCTCTGAACACTGCCATCGACCGCCGGGACGCCAGCCGCAGGACCCTCCAGGATGCGCTGAAGCCACTCAAGGGCATCACTGACTTCTGCAAGCCACTGCTCGAAGCGCGCTTGGGCATCGATCAGCCCGTCGATCAGGCGCAGTACCACTTCCAGCCGTTCAGGCAAATCATCGAGGTGCTCACAGAAACGACCGCCGCCGTTGCCGCACAGACTGACACAGCACGCTATGAACGCGACCCCGAGGGCAAGCCGCGCAGGCTCAGCCTGCTGGAAGCGGCGCTGCACAATTTCGAAAGCGCGGACGAAGCCGGCCCCTTCAGTACCTTGCAGCGCAGCAAGAACGACGCCAGCCCGGTGACAGGCCCCGTGGCCGGGCTGACCGCTGCCGGATTCGTCAAAATCTGCCGCGACCTGGACCTTGGTCGGCAGTACCAGACGCATCTCAGCGCCCTCTATGACGGTCCTGCCTCGGCCTGGATCCAGCGCCTGTCCATCCAGGCCAGCCAGGACGAGCTGCGGGTCCAGGCATGGATTGCCCGACTGCGTGAAAAGGTGAGCGACGCAGGGCATGCTGCGCTCATGCAACTGTGCGAGAACGCCGCCAAGCCGAACTCCCAAGGCCACACTCTGAAATGCTGGCGCGTCAACCTGTTCAAGACGCCCCTGAACGAAGTGTTGGTGATCGGCCCGGACCAGGTGGAGGGGACCAACCCGTGCATGGTCTACATTCCCGGCGCACCGGATGCGCCTTTGCAGGAGTATCCGTCGGCGAGCCAAGCGGCAAGCGATCTCGCCAAGCGCATGCAGGACACTGACCTGTTGCGCTTGATGATCGGCTTCGCCCCTCACAACCTGCAAGGCGAGTTGACCACCAAGCTGCGTCAGGCCTTGTTCGTCCAAAAGCGCTTGTTCGGACGCAAGGTCCGGCTGAACAAGAAGGCGCCCAGGCTCCTCTATGAGCGCGTGGCATTGCCCGATGCTCCCTGGGTCACCCTGCACCGCGACCACGTACGCCGACTCAAGAGCGATGCCGCCAGCATTGCGGTACCCACCGCCGATGCCGATTCCAAGTCGCGCCTGGAGCGTCTGGAGCACTGGCTGTCGGTGGGGCTGGACGTGCTTAACGTCGCGGCGATGTTCGTTCCGCTGCTCAACCCGATCATGATGACCATCGGTGCAGCGCAAATCATGGGCAGCGTGTTCCATGGCATCGAAGCCTGGGAGGACGACGATACCGCCCAGGCCCTGGCCCAGGTGGAATCCATCGCGGTCGACATCGCCAGCGCAGCAACCCTTGGTGCCGGCCTCAAGGCACTGAAGGCGTCGGGCTTCGTCGATGCCCTGCAATCGATCCGACACGATGGGGAAGAACGCCTGTGGCGCCCTGATCTTACGGCTTACCAGAGCCCTGTCGAGCTGCCTGCCGAGCTGTCTGCCGATGCTCAAGGCCTGTATACGCTGGACGGTAAGCACTACGTACGCATAGAAGGCCATATGTATGCCCTCGAACAAAGCGAGCACGGCGAGTGGTCCCTGCTCCAACCCGATTCCACCGATGCCTACCGTCCGCGCCTGAGCCATAACGGCCACGGTGCTTGGCGTCTGACCCTGGAACAACCGCTGGACTGGAGCGATCTTCAACTGATGCGTCGTCTCGGGCCTGTGACCGACGGGCTGGAAGATACCGACCTGATCACGGCCATGGCTGCCACCGGTACCGATGCCGATGTGCTGCGTCGCGTGCACATCGATGGACAACGGCCACCGGCGCTGCTCATCGACGCGCTCAAGCGTTTGCGCACCGACCAGGAGACTGACGATGTCATTTCCCGTGTGCGCCACGCCAAGCCGCTTGCCGCCTACAAGCACTATGCGCTTCCGGCCCTGCCCACATTGGCAGGCTGGCCTGAGGATCATGTGATCCTCGCTTTCGAAGGCGCAGAGTCAACCGGTAACGCCACTCGATATGGCGCTGCACAAACCGCTGGCGAGGTGCAAATCAAGATTACGCGCACCGAGCTGGAACAGGGCCAACTCAGTCAGACGGTCATATCGCAGATGGCCCCGCAGGCCATCCGTGCGCTACTGTCGGGCCATAACGTGAACGAACAAAACGCCTCGGCCCTCAACGAGATCCTGGCCAATCATTTGGCGGGCCAGCGCGCGTCAATGTTCGAAAGCCTCTATAAAAGTCGCCAACCGGCCTTGAGTGCGCCAGCCCAAGTGTTGGCCCGTCAGTTTGGTGGCTTACCCGTCGATGCCCTGGACGCGATCATCGACAACGCCAGCGCCACCGAAAAACAGCGCCTGGCAGCAGGCCGCGTGTCGTTGCGCATCGCCGAGGAAGCACGGCGCCTTCAGGCCCGTGCGCGGCTGGATCGGGCCTTGTTGGGGCTTAATCGGGCAGACCTGGCCAACGCCGACAGCCAGCGCCTGGCTGACGCCTTGGCGGTGGAACAACCCGATGCCAGCCCGGATGAACGTCTTGCAGCGGCGCAGGCAGACCGGAACCTGGCAGCTCGATTGATAGGCCAGCAACCGATCAAGCCTCGTTGGCGCTCGCCGATGCGCCTGAGCGACGGGCGGGCGGGCTATCCGCTGAGCGGCAGATTCCGTTTTTCCAACCTGCTAAGAAGCGGCAGGGACGCTATCCATACCCACCTGCAAAGCCTGTATCCGGGGCTCAACCGGGAGCAGATCCGTACGCTGGCCCGAGACATGGCCCGCCACGGCGATGTTGCGGGGCAAATCAGGGTGTTGGGTGAACAACGCACCACCCTGGCCGAAACGCTGCAAAACTGGACCGATACGGGCACGGAGGATGAATACGATAACCGCCGCAGGCTCAGCCGCCTGCTCAACCGCACGTGGAGCCGCGAGGGTGGTCAGCACCTGCATCTGGACTATCTGGTGCTCGATACCCTGCCTTCGTTGCCAGTCCCGTTTCCCCATATCACCGAGCTCTCCATGGACAGTGTGCATTTGCAGACGATTCCAGAGGACTTCCTGCAGAGCTTTCCGAACCTGCAACGGTTGGAGCTGGCCAATAACCCGCAACTGGACACACGCGCCCTGTTCCGGGCACTGCGCAGCGCGCCAGGGCTACGAGCGCTGGCCCTTAACCGCACACCGCTCCAGCAACTGGATGCAGCGGCCCGCGAGGTACTGGGCGCCATGCGACACCTGCACACGTTGCACATCTCCCATGCCGGTTTGACCCTGAGCGTTGCCGACATGCAGATGCTGGCCAGGCTGCCGCTGCAGATACTGCAACTCAACACCAACGCCATCGACCTCACCCCCGGCTTGGCAGCGCATTTCAGCCAGATGACATCGCTGCGCGAACTGAGTCTCTCGGACAATCCACTGGGAAACGCCCCGCTGCTGGGTGAACTGCACAATCTCGAAGGGCTCTACCTGGACGACTGCCTGCTCACCCAATGGCCGACCGGCCTGACCGAACTGATGGAGCGGCAAGACTGCCGATTGCGCGACCTGCAGCTGAGCAACAATCACATCACCGAGTTCCCGGCGCTTGAGCGGATCCTGCAAAGCCACTTCGTCAACGAATTGCGCACCGGCAGGCGCTTGATCATCTGGACCTTCTTCGACAACGGTATCCCCGAAGAGACGGCCGAGCGCTTGCGTGGAGCAGGCGTCAGGATTCTGGAAACACGCGAGCTGCTACCTCAGCCCCCGGCGGCGAACGTGCCCGCAGTGCCCCCTGAAGTCGCGCCGGTGCAGTGGCTGGCTAACGCGACCGACGCGCAACGCGAATTGTGGAACCACATGTTCGAGGATGGCGCCTACCCGTACCTACGTGAGGTCATCGAGCGCTCCGGACGCTCGGCACAGGCACGGACCAGCCCGCAAGGGTTGGCCCGGCAAATCTGGGGGTTGCTGGAAACGGCGAGCCAGGATGAACACTTGCGTGCCCATCTGGATCGGATCGCCAGTGAGTTCCCGACCACCTGCGGCGATGCGGCTACCGACGGGCTGAGTACCCTCGAGGTAGAAGTCTTGGCGTATGACGAAAGCACCGATGGTGAGGTTGCCGGGCCACGCTTGTTCACCTTCTACGGTCGCCTGTACCGGCGCCACCAAGTAAACAAGCTGGCATCGCGTATCTATGCAACCCGGCTGAAACGTCAGGCGCAATACCTTGAATGGAAAAACCTCCCAGCCATGCAGAGGGGGCCTCTCCCAGCACTTCCTCCCCTCGATCCGCTGGATGACATCGGTCTGGAGCAATTGGGGCAAAGCCTGGTCGATGACATCGAAATACGCTTGGCCTTGCGTCAGGCAGTAGCTGCTCGGCTGGAATTTCCAGAGCCTAGCCACGAGATGCTCTACCGTCAGACCGCGATGATCTCCGATCACACGGCGGACGAGGTGGTGAACGCCGTCGAACGGTTCGAGGAGGACGAAAAAAGCGACGGGCCGCGGCAGGTCTGGATCGCCACAGAGCCGAGCTGGCAGCGGTTTCTCAAAGATCGCTATGCCCAAGACTTCGACGCCCTGACCAAGCGCTGGCAGTCAGGCCTGGATTACCTGGAGTACTGCATGGATTCTGAAGCGGAGCCTGTCGAATTTCTGGACGAGGCCGTGATCAAGGTGCTGGAGCCCGTATTGCCAGAGCAGCCATTGGATGCAGCTGGCCAGCCGCGCCGGGTAGCGGTCAACGAGGGCGTGCATCTCAAAGCGACCAGTGTACTGCTCAAAGCTCGTCGGGAAGAGGAAGAGGCCCTGCTGCTCGAGCTGACCAAGCAACAGGACCCGAACGCTCATTGACCGCGGAGGTCTTCGAAAAACGCGTGCCGGCCAGCCACCTGGCCGGACGCGCGAGGCGCACCCGCCGACTCGCCGTTGGCGGCTTCCACGTGCCAATAGCAGTGCCTGACCGCGCGGGTCACCGCGACATAGGCCAGGCGCTGCACCTCTTCCTTTTGCGCCGTGTCGAACGGCTGGGCATCACCGGCACGCCCCAGACCGGCCATGCGGTACGCCTGGTTCTTGTACGGCGAGCTGGTCAGGTACTGACAGTCGCCGAGCATGAATACGGCATCGGCCTGCAACCCTTTAGCGCTGTGATAAGTGAGCTGGCGCAGCCGACGTTGGTCGGGCGGCAAGCTAGAATCAGCTTTATAAACAGACGATAAATGCTGCTCTATCAAAGACTTATCCGAACTTCTTCGAAACAGCATCATCACCGTTTCGCCACGCGCGTAATGCTCCATCAAGGTCTCGGCCAGGGCTGCCTCATCGCGGTCGAAGACTTTGACCGGCGACAACGGCAGCTCGGCGGCCAGACCACTGGCCTTGGCCTTCTTGCCGGTGATGGCCGGCGCGCCTTTGACCAAGTGCTCGGCGGCATCGATGATGTGCTGCTGGCTGCGGTAGTTCTCCACCAACATGACTCGGGTATTGGCCGGTGACGGAAACGCCTTGGTGAACTCCATGAAGTATTTCGGCGAGCTGCCCCGCCAGCCGTAGATCGATTGCCAGTCGTCCCCCACGCACATCAATGAACTGTGACCGGCGTTGCACCCGAGGTGCATGGCCGGGCCACGTCGGCGGATCTCGGCCAGGCTCGCCCGTAGCCAACTGACGATCTGCGGGGAGACATCCTGGAACTCGTCGATCATCAGGTGCGCCAGCGGGCGCAGCAGCGGGTCGGGCAACAGGCGCAAGTTCTCCGGATTGTTCTCGCCGAACAGGGCGAACATACGGTTGTAGGTCATTACCGGTGGCGACTGGGCCAGCAGGTGCGCCTCCAGGGCTTTCCAGAACAATGCCAACGCCTCGAAGAACGCTGCATCACTGTCATCGGCCGAGAAGCTCATGCCGGCCACCGCAGTGTTCACTTCCAGCCCCAGGTTCTCGATGAAGCTGGCGGCTGCGACGAACGCATCCAGAAGCGGCGCCGGTGCCAGCTCGCCTTTGACCTTGTACTCAAAGCCGGGGCCCGCTATCGCATCACCGGCCAGCGAAGCTGCCAGGCGCTTTGCGGAGGTGTAATTGTCTAGCCATATCAGTGGCTTATCGCAGAAAGCTTGAAACAACGTTCGCTTTACAGCCCACTCCGCCCGCACCCCGAGCTTGGCGCCGGGGCGTTGGTACTGGGCACTTTCGGATGGGTCGAAACCGAGCACCACCCAGGCGTCCAGCCCTTCCAAACGGCCATGCACATGAAAACGACTGCCACGGATCTGCACCGTGTCGCGACAGGGCTCGATGCCTTTGATCGGCCAGGCCCCCGCGGCGAACCACAGGTCCTCGATCACGTCGCACAGTTCTTCGTCGCGCTGGGCCGCCAACTGGGTCACTTGTCCGCGCTTCTGCACATCGGGGTGGTCGGGGTCCAGGGGTTTTAGCTGCAATGCCTCCCGGCGCAACGTGCCGATGAGCTCGGCGAAGCGGGGGCTGGCTTGCAACAGATCGCGGTAGCAGAGATTGAGCTGTTGGCGCTGGGCATCGTTCAGGCGCAGGTCGAACGGGTTGCCGTCGGCGTTGGCTTCGCCACCTGCGGGCAGTTCCTGGCCCAGGGTCTCGAAGGCCCGCAGTTGGCCGAAGCCTGGCAGGCTGCGCACCAACGGCAGGATGCGGGAATGGAAGGTGCGCACCAGTTCCCGGGCCTGGGCTGGCTGCAGGTCGAGCTGCCACAGGGCAAAGACCTGCACCAGGCGCTTGATGAAATCCTTGCGCGATTCGCGAGTGAAGGTCACCACGGTCATGGCGTCCAGCTCATAGCCCAGGTAATGGCGCAGCAACAGGATGCGCAGCACCAGGGAGGTGGACTTGCCCGCGCCGGCGCCGGCCACCACACAAGTGGAGGGGGTGTCGCTGAAGATCAGCTTCCACTGGGCGGCGCTGGGTTGGGCCGAAGCTGGCAGGCGCTGGGCAACATCAGCCTTGAAGCGTTTTTTCAGCTCGGCGGTCAGTGGGAGACGCCAGTCGTCGAACAGGTTGGAGTCCTGGCCGGGAACGGCCGCCGCCTCGGGGCGCAGGTCACGAATCACCAGCACCTGGCGCCCCGCCTCATAGCCCTCGACGCGGCCACGCTCGTAGCCTTCACGCAGGCCATCGGCATGGCCGCTGCGCTGGCCGGTGACATGGCCCAGGAACCAGGAGTCGCGGTGCTGTGCCTGCAATCGGGTCAGGCCGCGGCCCAACAGGCGGGCGGCCAAGCGGCGAAACCAAGGCAGTTGGGCGGGTGGCGTCAGCTCGGCCGGAGCCGGGGGATGCTCGTGGGACACAGTCACTCCGTTGAAGATCGAATCAGCGGGCCATGTTCACCTCATCCGTAAAAAATCGCCAGCGAATGCTTTCAGATCAGGGTATTAGGCGATGAATCGCATGTATTTGCGCACCTAAAAGAATCTAATAAATAGATAAAAACAAGCCGATATTTACGCTTATTTTCGATCTTTGTTTGGCGCATCATGACGCCATTCCATCCATTCAAGGAGCACGACCATGCTGCAACTGCGCCCGTTCGAAAGCCTCGGCCACGCCAACCACGGCTGGCTCGATGCCCATCATCATTTCTCGTTCGCCGAGTACTACGACCCAGCGCGCATGAGCTGGGGCAACCTGCGGGTCTGGAACGATGACTTGATCGCGGCGGGCAGCGGCTTCCCGCCTCACCCGCACCGCGACATGGAAATCATCACCTATGTACGTGAAGGCGCCATCACCCACCAGGACAGCCTGGGCAACAAAGGCCGCACCGAGGCGGGGGACGTTCAGGTGATGAGCGCAGGCACCGGGATCGTGCACAGCGAGTACAACCTGGAAAAGGTCGACACTCGGATCTTCCAGATCTGGATCATGCCTGAGCGCGTCGGCGAAGCGCCTTCCTGGGGTACCCGGCCCTTCCCCAAAGGCGAGCGCGGCGAAGGTTTCGTGACCCTGGCCAGTGGCCGGGACGGCGATGAAGACAGCCTGCACATCCGCACCGACGCGCGCCTGGTGGCCGCCACCTTGCGTGCCGGTGAAACCGCCGAGTACCGCTTCGACGCCGGCCGCCGGGGCTACCTGGTGCCAGCCAAGGGATTGGTCGAGGTCAATGGGCTCAGGGCCAAGGCGCGTGATGGCGTGGCCATCGAACAAGAAGACGTGCTGCGGGTCATTGCGATCGAGGACAGCGAAATCGTCCTGGTGGATGTGGCCTGACTCCGGCCTTCACGCCCGAAGTAGGCTGACGGTGAAACCCCAAGCGTTCGGCGAAACAGTACGCTGAACGCGCTGGGGCTTTCATGGCCCACGTCCGGCGCGAGCTCACCGGATGCGATTAATCAGATGCTCCGCTCAAAGCGGACCGACTGTCGAAGGGCTCAGCGGGTTTGCAGGAAACTCATGACCTGCTCGGCCGCCGCTGCCGGGTCTTCCTGCATGAAGCAGTGCCCTCCGGCCACCTGCTGGGCACTCACCTGATGGTTCAATGCGGCCAGCCGCTGCACCGAGTGGGGTACGAAGGGATAGGTATGTTCACCGTAAAGGATGCGGGTGGGGGTCTGGATCCGCGTCAGATGGGTCCACATCCGCTCGGGAAACGAACTGAAGATTTCGACCTCGCGGCTAGGCCGGCACTTGAGCACGACACCTTCACCACATTCACCGATGGCATGCTCCACATAGGCGTGCAACGAGGCATCGGTCCAGCCTTTGAAAATGCCACGCCCTTGCAGCGAGGCCAACGCCGCCTCCCGATCCGGCCAGTGGCTGCGGCGGGTCGCAGCCTTGCGTGCCAGGGCATGGCGACGGTGCAGCCCGACCAGCGCGGCGGCACCCATCACGCCGATCATGCGACGGCTGAACAGCACCGGGTCCAGCAGCACGGCGCGCTCGAACAGGCGCGGCTCAGTGGCCAGAATCAGGCCGGTCAGCACCCCGCCAAAACTGTGCCCGACCGCGAAGCGGGGCACGTCGCCGTATTCGCCGCGTCCAGCGTCGAAGGCTTCCACCGCCAGCGCCGCGCTGCGATTCCACCCACGAAACACCCCGCCGTGGTCACTGTCGCCATGCCCCTGAACATCACTCAGCCACAGATCGAAGTGTTCACCCAAGTGCATCAGCAAGGGCTGGTAGGCCAGGCAGCAAAAACCGTTGCCGTGCATGAAGTGCAACAAGGGCCGCCCGCTGGCTGGCGAGCGCCAGCCACGCAAGGTGAAACCTTCGGAGCTTTCGTGGGACCAGGGAATCAACTGCATCGGCCTTGTGTACTCATCGGTTCAGGAAAACGCCGATTCTACAAATAGCAGCGGGTACAGCGAAATCACCAGCAGCAAGGCCATCAGGACATTGAACAGCATCAGCCAGCGCGGGTTCTGCAGGAAGTTGCGCAAAGCACTGCCAAACATCACCCAGATCCCGACGCTGGGCAAATTGACCAGTGCGAACAAGGCTGCGATGACGATCACGTTGAGCACATAGCCCTGGGCCGGCGTATAGGTGGTAATCGCCCCCACTGCCATCACCCAGGCCTTGGGGTTGACCCACTGGAACGCCGCCGCCCCCCAGAAGCCCAGAGGCTTGCGTGTGTGTGCGGCATCGCCGGAGATCGGCCCGGAGGTGGCGATCTTCCAGGCCAGGTACAGCAGATACACGGCGCCCGTGTAGCGCAGGATGCTGTACAGCGCCGGCCAGGCAGTGAACAACTGGCCCAGGCCGAAGCCCACGCCCAGCACCATCACCATGAAGCCAATGCTGATACCCAGGGCATGAGGGATCGACCGGCGCACACCGAAGTTCACCCCCGAAGCCAGCAGCATGGTGTTGTTCGGCCCTGGGGTGATCGATGAAACGAAGGCAAAGAGCACGAAGGCGGTGAGCAGATCGGCTGATCCAAGCATGGCAGGCTTCCACAAAGGGTTGTTGTGTTGTCACACTAGCCGAGCGCTTTTCTGCGCGACCCGTACAGTTGCAACAAATTGCACCGATACACATGACTGTATCTGCTTCAAACGACTTGCCCTGCCCCCTCAAGGACGTCTGCACATGAGCTTGACCATTCGCCCTGCCGTGCGTACCGATGCTGCGCAAATCCTCGCCTTCATCACTGAGCTTGCCGAATACGAACGCGCGCGCCATGAAGTGGTGGCCACCGTTGCCGACATCGAACACAGCCTGTTCGACGAAGGCAGCACCGTCCACAGCCTGATCTGTGAGCGCGACGGTGTGGCCATTGGCTTTGCCGTGTACTTCTACAGTTACTCCACCTGGCTTGGACGCAACGGCATCTACCTGGAAGACCTTTACATCACGCCCGAACAACGCGGCGACGGCGCCGGGCGGCAAGTTTTGCGGCACATTGCCCGCGAAGCCGTGGCCAAAGGCTGCGGGCGTATGGAGTGGAGCGTGCTGGACTGGAACGAGCCAGCCATCGGTTTCTACAAGTCCCTCGGCGCCGAGCCTCAGGATGAGTGGGTGCGTTACCGGCTCGATGGGGAGCGGTTGGCGCAATTTGCTGCGCAGACCTGAGACCCCGGGGCCGCGTCCCGGCCCTTACCCGTCCGGGACGCCTGGCGTCCATGTGTCCTGATCGATGATGCATGGCCACATATCATTCCGCTTGATAATAACCTTCGCGCCGTTCGATTCGTTCCCCGCGCGCAAGACTCGCAGAATCCGCCCACTATCCAATCATTGGCGGAGTTCTCCATGGAACAATCACTCAAACCCCTGCGCTTTCCCCTCGCTGCCCTGGCAGTGCTGGTGATCGCCGCGTGCGGTCGTACTCCGGAGGCTGTACAGGCTCCTGCCGCGCCCAAGGTCAGCGTGGCCAAGGTGATCGAGCAGCCGATCAACGAATGGGACGAGTTCACCGGTCGCCTGGAAGCGCCGGAAACCGTCGAGGTGCGTCCGCGAGTCTCCGGCCAGATCGACCTGGTGGCTTTCACCGAAGGCGCCCAAGTGCAAAAAGGTGACCTGCTGTTCCAGATCGACCCGCGTCCGTTCCAGGCCGAGGTACGCCGTCTGGAGGCGCAACTGCAACAAGCCCGCGCCACGGCGCTGCGTAGCGAGAACGAAGCCCGTCGTGGTGAACGCCTGCGTGACAGCAACGCGATTTCCGCAGAGCTGGCCGAATCGCGCAGCAGCGCCGCCGCCGAGGCTCGCGCCGGCGTCGCGGCGATCCAGGCGCAACTGGACCTGGCCCGCCTGAACCTGAGCTTCACCCGAGTGACCGCGCCGATCAGCGGCCGTGTCAGCCGCGCCCAGTTCACCGCCGGCAACATCGTCACCGCAGACGTCACGCCGCTCACCTCCGTGGTTTCCACCGACAAGGTCTACGCCTACTTCGACGCCGACGAGCGGGTCTACCTCAAGTACACCCAGCTGGCCCGCGACGGTCAACGCGGCCAGAGCACCCCGGTGTACCTGGGCCTGACCAACGAGACCGGCAATCCGCACCTGGGCCAGATGAACTTCGTCGACAACCAGGTCAACCCACGCACCGGCACCATTCGTGGCCGCGCGGTGTTCGACAACCGCGACGGCCGGTTCACTCCCGGCCTGTATGCCCGCCTGAAGCTGGTCGGCAGCGCCAAGTACGACGCCGTGCTGATCAACGACGAGGCCGTGGGCACCGACCTTGGCAAGAAGTTCGTACTGGTCATGGACAAGGACAACAAGGCCGCCTACCGCGCTGTGGAACTTGGGCCCAAGCTCGAAGGCCTGCGGATCGTGCGCAGCGGCCTGAGCAAGGATGACCGCATCGTGGTCAAGGGCCTGCAGCGCGTACGCCCCGGCTCGCCGGTCACGCCACAGGAAACGCCGATGGCCAGCGAAGAGACCCTTGCCACCCTGGCCCGCCAGCGCCAGGCCCTGGAAGCCAGCAACAAGGCAGCACCGGCCGTCGCCGGCGCTCGTGAAAACGTCGCCAGTGCCCAGGCACCGCGCGGTTAAGGGACCCCACCGATGAACTTTTCGAAATTCTTCATCACCCGGCCGATTTTCGCCGCCGTGCTTTCGCTGGTGCTGCTGATCGCAGGCTCCATCGCGCTGTTCAAGCTGCCGATCAGCGAATATCCGGAAGTGGTGCCGCCTACCGTGGTGGTGCGCGCCAACTTCCCCGGCGCCAACCCCAAAGTGATCGGCGAAACCGTCGCCGCACCGCTGGAGCAGGCGATCACGGGCGTCGAGAACATGTTGTACATGTCCTCGCAGTCTACCGCCGACGGCAAGCTGACCCTGACCATCACCTTCGCCCTGGGCACCGACCTGGACAACGCCCAGGTGCAAGTGCAGAACCGGGTCACCCGGACCCAGCCGAAGCTGCCCGAAGAAGTGACGCGCATCGGTATCACGGTCGATAAGGCCTCGCCCGACCTGACCATGGTCGTGCACCTGACCTCGCCGGACAACCGCTACGACATGCTGTATCTGTCCAACTACGCCATCCTCAACATCAAGGATGAGCTGGCGCGCCTGGGGGGCGTGGGTGACGTGCAATTGTTCGGCATGGGCGACTATTCCCTGCGGGTCTGGCTCGATCCGAACAAGACCGCCTCGCGCAACCTGACTGCCAGCGACGTGGTGGCGGCCATCCGCGAACAGAACCGCCAGGTCGCCGCCGGCCAGCTGGGCGCCCCGCCCGCCCCTGGCGCGACCAGCTTCCAGTTGTCGATCAATACCCAAGGCCGCCTGGTCAACGAGGAAGAGTTCGAGAACATCATCATCCGCGCCGGCGAGAACGGCGAGATCACTCGCCTGAAGGACATCGCCCGGGTAGAGCTGGGCTCCAGCCAGTACGCCTTGCGCTCGCTGCTGAACAACCAGCCGGCGGTGGCGATCCCGATCTTCCAGCGCCCGGGGTCCAATGCCATCGAAATCTCGGACGAAGTTCGCGCCAAGATGGCCGAGCTGAAGAAGGACTTCCCCGAGGGGATGGACTACAGCATCGTCTATGACCCGACCGTGTTCGTTCGCGGCTCCATCGAGGCCGTAGTGCACACCTTGTTCGAGGCCCTGGTGTTGGTGGTGCTGGTGGTGATCCTGTTCCTGCAGACCTGGCGCGCCTCGATCATCCCGCTGATGGCCGTGCCGGTATCGCTGATCGGCACCTTCGCGGTGATGCACCTGTTCGGCTTCTCGCTCAACGCGCTGTCGCTGTTTGGCCTGGTGCTGGCCATCGGGATCGTGGTGGACGATGCCATCGTCGTGGTGGAGAACGTCGAGCGCAACATCGGCCTGGGCCTCAAACCCATGGAAGCGACGCAAAAGGCCATGAGCGAAGTGACCGGGCCGATCATCGCCACCGCGCTGGTGCTGTGCGCCGTGTTCGTGCCGGCCGCGTTCATCTCCGGCCTTACCGGGCAGTTCTACAAGCAGTTCGCCCTGACCATCGCCATTTCGACCGTGATTTCGGCGTTCAACTCGCTGACCCTGTCGCCGGCCCTGGCCGCGGTGCTGCTCAAGGACCACCACGCGCCCAAGGACCTCTTCTCGCGGTTCCTGGAAAAACTGCTGGGCAGCTGGCTGTTCGCCCCGTTCAACCGCTTCTTCGACCGTGCAAGCCATCGTTATGTTGGCGGTGTGCGCCGGGTCATTCGTTCCAGCGGTATCGCCCTGTTCGTCTATGCAGGCTTGATGGGCCTGACGTACCTGGGCTTCTCGTCCACCCCGACCGGTTTCGTCCCGGCCCAGGACAAGCAGTACTTGGTGGCCTTCGCCCAACTGCCGGACGCCGCCAGCCTCGACCGCACCGAGGCGGTGATCAAGAAGATGAGCGAGATCGCCCTGGAGCAACCTGGCGTAGCCGACTCGGTGGCCTTCCCTGGCCTGTCGATCAACGGCTTCACCAACAGCCCCAACAGCGGCATCGTGTTCACCCCGCTCAAACCCTTCGACGAGCGCAAGGACCCGAGCCAGTCGGCGGCCGCCATCGCGGCGGCGCTGAACGCCAAGTTCGCTGACATCCAAGACGCCTACATCGCGATCTTCCCGCCGCCGCCCGTGCAGGGCCTGGGCACCATCGGTGGCTTCCGCCTGCAGATCGAGGACCGTGGCAACCTGGGTTACGAAGCGCTGTACAAGGAAACCCAGAACATCATCGCCAAGAGCCATAACGTGCCGGAGCTGGCAGGTCTGTTCACCAGCTATCAGGTCAACGTGCCTCAGGTCGATGCCGCCATCGACCGCGAAAAAGCCAAGACTCATGGCGTGGCGATCAACGACATCTTCGAGACGCTGCAGATCTACCTGGGCTCGCTGTACACCAACGACTTCAACCGCTTTGGCCGCACCTACCAGGTCAATGTCCAGGCCGAACAGCAGTTCCGTCTCGACGCCGAACAGATCGGCCAGCTGAAGGTACGCAACAACCTGGGCGAGATGATCCCGCTGGCGACCTTCCTCAAGGTCAGCGATACCTCGGGACCTGACCGGGTGATGCACTACAACGGCTTCATCACCGCCGAAATCAACGGCGGTGCCGCGCCCGGCTACAGCTCCGGCCAGGCCGAGGCCGCCATGGAGAAACTGCTCAAGGAAGAACTGCCCAACGGCATGACCTTCGAATGGACCGACCTGACCTACCAGCAGATCCTGGCGGGCAACACCGCGCTGTTCGTCTTCCCGCTCTGCGTATTGCTGGCCTTCTTGGTGCTGGCCGCCCAGTACGAGAGCTGGAGCCTGCCGTTGGCGGTGATCCTGATCGTGCCGATGACCCTGCTGTCGGCCATCACCGGCGTGATCATCTCGGGGGGTGACAACAACATCTTCACCCAGATCGGCTTGATCGTGCTGGTGGGCCTGGCGTGCAAGAACGCCATCCTCATCGTCGAGTTCGCCAAGGACAAGCAGGCCGAGGGTCTGGATCCGCTGGCTGCGGTGCTGGAGGCGTGCCGCCTGCGTCTGCGTCCGATCCTGATGACCTCGATCGCCTTCATCATGGGTGTGGTGCCGCTGGTGTTCTCCTCCGGTGCCGGCGCTGAAATGCGCCATGCCATGGGGGTGGCGGTGTTCTCGGGGATGATTGGCGTGACCGTGTTCGGCCTGTTCCTGACGCCGGTGTTCTTCTTCCTGATCCGCCGTTTCGTCGAACGTCGCCAAGCCCGCAAGGCCGAGCGCGCCCACTCGCTGGAGAGCCATGCATGAACCTGCTCAAACCCCTGACCCCGAGCCTGCTGGCATTGGCCCTGGCGGCCTGCGCGGTGGGCCCGGACTACCAGGCGCCGGCGACCGAGCCTGCGCACCTGGACGCCGAACTGCCGACCAAGGCCTTGGACCGCAGCCGCTTCGAGAGCATCTGGTGGAAGCAGTTCGACGACCCGGTGCTCAACCAACTGGTACAGGCATCGCTGGAAGGCAACCGTGACCTGCGCGTGGCTTTCGCCAGGCTCAAGTCAGCGCGCTCGATTCGCGAGGACGCCGAGAACGACCAACTGCCGGTGGTGACCAGCCGCGTCAGCAGCGACATCGGCAAAGGCCAGATCCCTGGCCAGACCGAGCAGCGAGTCAACAGTGAGCGCTATGACCTGGGCCTGGACATGGCCTGGGAGCTGGACCTGTTCGGCCGCATCCAGCGGCAAATCGAGGCCAGCCAAGCGCAGGAGGAGGCTGCTGCGGCCGACCTGCAGCAGTTGCAGGTCAGCCTCATCGCAGAACTGGTGGACGCCTATGGCCAACTGCGCGGCGCCCAACTGCGCGAGAAGATCGCCTTGGCCAACCTCAAGACCCAGCAGGAGTCGCGCAGCATCACCGAGACCCTGCGCGATGCCGGGGTCGGTAATGACCTGGACGTGGTTCGCGCCGATGCCCGCCTGGCCGCGGTGGAAGCGACCGTGCCACAGTTGCAGGCCGAACAAGTGCGCGCCCGCAACCGCATCGCCACCCTGCTTGGCCAGCGTCCGGATGCGCTGAGCGTGGACCTATCGCCCAAAGCCTTGCCGGCGATTGCCAAGGCCTTGCCGGTGGGTGACCCCGGCGAACTGCTGCGCCGCCGCCCGGACATCCGCAGTGCCGAACGCCAGCTGGCAGCGGCCACGGCCAACGTCGGTGTGGCCACCGCGGACCTATTCCCGCGGGTGAGCCTCAGTGGATTCCTGGGCTTTACAGCGGCGCGTGGGTCGCAGATCGGCTCGTCGGCGGCCAATGCCTGGGCTTTGGGGCCGAGCATTACCTGGGCGGCGTTCGACCTGGGCAGCGTCCGGGCCCGCCTGCGCGGCGCCAAGGCCGATGCCGAGGGGGCGCTGGCCAACTATGAACAGCAGGTGCTGCTGGCCTTGGAAGAATCGGCCAATGCTTTCAGTGATTACGGCAAGCGTCAGCAACGGCTGCTGGCGTTGATCCGCCAAAGCGATGCGAGTCGCAAGGCGGCTGACTTGGCGTCGGTGCGGTATCGGGAAGGGACTGTCGATTATCTGGTGCTGCTCGATGCGGAGCGGGAGCGGCTCAGTGCCGAGGATGCGCAGGCGCAGGGTGAGGTTGAGCTTTATCGGGGCATTGTGGCGATCTACAAGGCTCTGGGGGGCGGGTGGCAGCCTGAGGGGCAGGCGGTGGCCAGCGTTCGCTGAGGTTTTTCTAGGACTCCTTTGGTTGGTTCCTCCCCAACCGTTTGCCCTGCTGGCCTTTGGTCTGCGGGGCTTTTTTTTGAGGGGCTTGGGCTTTCAGGCTGTGTGAATATCCGGGTTTGGTGGGGGCGCCACCGGCGCTTTTCGCCTTTACGGCGACCTACTTTTGCTCTTGGGCAAAAGTAGGCAAAAACCGCTGGCTCCCACATCCCGATTACATCGAGATGTTCTATAACCCTAAACGCCGACACAGCAGTGCTATGCAGCTGTCTCCAGTAGAGTATGAGAAACGCTATTTCCTGAGCTTGGAGAGTGTCTAGAAAACCAGGGGCGATTCAGGGTTCTACGGCGTTATCCATTCATAAAGCCTGCGCTTTGGGGCGTGAGGAAGAATGCAAGGAAGCAAAATTTGTGGAAGGCGGAGCGTTGGTAGGTGGACTTTTCGCGAGCATAGGAGGTGGCGCTGTCGGCGGTAGCGGTGCTCAACTTATGTGCGTCACTTTTGGGGTATCGCCGGTTGGAAGGTTGGTTTGTACCGTTGTAGGTGGAGCAGTAGGCGGCTCGGTATTTGGTAGTTATGGTGAGGAGTTTGGGGCGTTGGCAGGAACTTCGTTATACGAAGGGTATCGTTGATGACAACTGCAGGATTAATAGGCTTGCTCATTTTGTCGTATATGGTTACGACGATTCTTTTGTTGGTTTATGTATCTTGGCGATACTTGAGCTACATCGAGTCGTTGATGCCGAGAAGCTTGGAGGTGATTTCCGCTAGGCAGGCTTATGCTGAGGCAGGAATGCCGGGGAAGATGATACGTCTGGTCTCCATTTGTATGATGCTTGCCTCTTCTAAATCTTATATAAAAAGAGGGTTGGTTGATGCCGAGGATATCAGGATCTTTCCGATAACGATAAAGCGAAGGCTAATCGCGCTTCTCTATTCAATTTACTTTATGCTTGGACTGATACTAGCTGCGAGTTACTTCTGGCCGAAGTGAACAGGCTGTGCTCGCTTAGGCGCTGGGCAGAAATTTATGAACTTTCGCATTTGATGACCCTGTGTAGAGACTGCTTTAAATTCTGTGTTGATAAAACTCCTAGCCCAATGCGCTTTATGGTTATGTTTCCGCATGGAACCATGCAGCATGGTGTTATGCAGATTTTTAGAGTCTTTGGTGTCAAAGAGAGTTAGAGCCGCAAAGGGGCGCAATGCGCCCCAAAACGCCACCGATCAATGCCTCGGCTCCAGATCCCCGGAATACAACTCATCCTCCGACTCTTCCGAAGCCGGAATCTTATGCTCCTCAGCCGCCCAGGCGCCCAGGTCGATCAGCTTGCAACGATCAGAACAAAACGGCCGAAACGGGCTTTTCTCGCTCCATTCCACAGGGGCCCCGCAAGTCGGGCAGTCAACGGTCAATGGCTGGCTCATGGCTGGCCTCCTCGTAAAGTCAGGTAAAAGTGATGCAGACGATCGATCTGCTCATGCAACCAGCCCAGGTCTCGGTCGTTGACCACCACGTCATCGGCATGGCGCAACCGCTCCTCGCGGGCGGCCTGGGCCTTGAGAATCGCCTGCACCTGTTCCGGGCTGGTGTTGTCGCGGGCCAGGGTGCGTTGGATCTGCAACTCCTGTGGCGCATCGATCACCAGCACACGCTGGGTCTTCGCGATCTGGCCGGACTCCACCAGCAGCGGCGATACATAGATCGCATAAGGCGATTCCGCCTTGGCCAGGTAGCTGAAGATTTCCTGGCCGATCAGCGGATGCAGCAACGCCTCTAGCCATTGGCGCTGAGCGGGGTCTGCGAAGATCAGCTTGCGCAGGGCTGCGCGGTCGAGCTGGCCGTCCTCCTGCAATACGCCCGCGCCGAAGCGCTCGACGATACTCGCCAGCGCCGGCCGGCCAGGCTCCACGACCCAACGCGCCGCCTGGTCGGCATCGACCAGATGTACACCCAGCTCGACGAATCGCTCGGCCGCAGCGCTTTTGCCGCTGCCGATGCCGCCGGTGAGCCCGAGAATCCAGGGGGTAAATGCCGCAGTGGTCATCAGTGTCCAAACAGTTGCAGGTAGGAGACGTACATTTCATCACCCCAGAGCACTGCGATCCAGCCCGCAATGGCCAGATACGGCCCAAACGGCATGGCCGACCCCATCGATGCTCGGCGCAAGCGCAACAGGCACAGCCCAATCACCGCCCCCACCACCGATGACATTACCAGCGTCAACGGCAATACCTGCCAACCGCCCCAGGCGCCGATCAAGGCCAGCAACTTGAAGTCGCCATAGCCCAGCCCTTCCTTGCCAGTGAGCAGCTTGAATAGCCAATACACCCCCCACAGGCTCAGATAGCCGATGGCCGCACCCCAGAGCGCATCGGGCAAAGGCGTGAACAGGCCAAAGGCATTGCACAACAGCCCCAGCCAGAGCGTGGGCATCACCAGTACGTCGGGCAGCAGTTGGTGGTCTGCATCGATCAAGCTCAGGCTCAGCAGGCACCAGGTCAACAACAGGGCGAACAACGCTTGCAGCGACGGCCCGAAATGCCAGGCCACCACTATCGAAAGCACTGCACAGCCCAGCTCCACCAACGGATAACGTGCATCGATGGCAACCTTGCACGCCGAGCAGCGACCGCGCAGCCACAGATAGCTCAGTACCGGGATGTTCTCCCAGGCGCGAATGCGATGGCCGCAATGGGAGCAGCGCGAGGCCGGCAGGCACAGGTCGAAGCGCTCATGCGTCACCACCGGCAGGCCCAGCACCTCCTGCGCCTCGCGCTGCCACTGACGCTCGAGCATGATCGGCAAGCGATACGCCAGCACATTGATGAAGCTGCCGAGCAACAGCCCCAGCAGCCCGGCGAAGGTCAGAAACAGCACCGGCTGATTGGCGAAAACAATCCAAAGATTCATGTCAGACCAAGTTACCCAGCTGGAAGATCGGCAGATACATGGCGACCACCAGGCCACCCACCACCACCCCAAGGACCAGCACGATGGTCGGCTCCAACAGGCCGGTCAACTGGTCGAGTGCCTGGTTGACCTGTTCCTCATAATGGGCCGCGGCCTTGTTCAGCATCTGGTCCAGCGTGCCACTGGACTCACCGATCGCCGCCAACTGCACCAGCATCGGCGGAAACAACCCATCCGCTTCCATCGCCTGATGCAGCCCCTGGCCGTTGCCCATGGCCTGGCGCAGCCGCCCAATCGCCTGTTCATGCACCGGCCCACCGCTCACCGCCGCCACCGTGCCCAGCGCATCGAGCAGCGGCACCCCAGCCCCATAGGCCGTGCCCAGGCTGCGGGAAAATCGCGCCAACGCCGCTTCGGCCAGCAACGTGCCGAGCACAGGCAAGCGCAACACCTGGCGAGATATCCACAGGCGGGCAGGGGCATGGCGTTGATACAGCTGGCGCAACGACACACCCAACATCACAAGCGCGCCCAGCAACCACGGCGCATGCCGCCCCAGCGCTGTGGATAAGTCGATCACCCATTGCGTGAACGGGGGCAGCGCCGAATCGAAACTGGCGAACAACCCCTGAAACCGCGGCACGACCTCCAGCAACAACAACGCCGATACCCCCAAGCCCGTCAGCAACAGCAGCAGCGGATACAGCATCGCCTTGCGCACCCGCCGCTGCAGCGCCCGGCGCCGCTCCAGCAGGTTGGCGAGTTGCTCGAGCTGCCGATCCAGCGTGCCGGACTGCTCACCCACCCGCACCAGGTTGCAATACAACCGGTCGAACCACCTCGGGTGACGCTGCAGCGCATCGGCCAGGCCCAGCCCTGCGCCCACATCCTGTTGCAATTGCGTCAGCAGCCGCCCCAGGTGTTCATCCCCACCGCTGCGCCCCATCACCTCGAATGCCTGCAACAGCGGCACCCCGGCCCTGAGCAAGGTCGCCAGTTGCCGGCTGAAGCCCGCCGCATCCGCCTTGTCGCGCCCAGCGCGCCAGCGCCACTGCACCCGGCTCGCCGGCCGCACGCGGGCAGCGCGGATGCCCTGGCGCTGTAACTCGGCCCGCACGAACGCCTGGCTGCGCCCCTCGGTGCGGCCATTGATCTTGTTGCCGTTGATGGTGGTGCCTTCCCAGGCGTACATGCGTGTCGAATGGCTCATGCAAACGTCCTTAATTGCCGCCCCGACAAGCCCCGTAACAGCTTGTCGCGTCCCTGACCGGGCGGGTTTCCCTGTTGATCACTAGAGTAGTCCAGCGAGCCCGGTCACCTGACGGGCAGGGGTGACAAAAGGTGTCGGTTCGGCTCTACTGCGCGCCTGTCTGCCCGGGGGCCGAGACTGCAACCCAGGCATAGCCGTATCAACAAGGAAAAGCGTTCATGAAAGGGCAACGGGGCATCACCCTGATCGAGCTGATGATTGTCGTGGCGATCATCGGCATCGTGGCGACCATCGCCATACCCATGTACACCAACCAGCAAGCCCGCGCCAAAGCCGGCGCCGGCCTTGCGGAAATCTCCGCACTCAAGACCGCAATGGACCTGCGCCTGAACGAAGGCAAGGACGTCACCGACGTCACCGCCCTCGGTGGCCAGCCCAGCACCGCCCACTGCGCCATCACCGCTCGCGGCACCGCCGCCGATGGCACGGCCAGCATCACCTGCACCCTCGCCGAGGCCCCCGCCAACGTGCTCGGCAAAACCCTCACGCTCACCCGCTCCGCCACCGGCTGGACGTGCACCACCAACGTCGAAGCAGACCTCGCCCCGACCGGGTGCAAGGCCTCCTGACCCAGGCGCCGGGGGAGGGGGAATAAGCGAGGCGAAACAGGCGTTTGCGTAACCGCCACGGCAGTGGTAGCGTTGCGCTCACGCCGGTGTAGCTCAGTCGGTAGAGCAGCGCACTCGTAACGCGAAGGTCGCAGGTTCGATTCCTGTCTCCGGCACCAAACATCAAGGCTTGCAGCAATGCAGGCCTTTTTTGTGCTTCGAAAAAGTGTGGCGCTGAGCGGGTTCGTGTCGCCCGCTGAAACTTCACACACCCAACCTGCGACTGCCCTACTCATCCCAGAGCCTGCACGATCCCTGTGTGAGCGGGTTCACCCGCGAACACGGGCGCAGCCCGCGCCATCCAATACATCATCTCTGGTTAAAGGTGGGCCGCTGACGAGCTAATCGTTTTCTATCGCTCTCACTACCCACTGCGGGCTGCGGCAATCTAAACACTAATTGGCACAATTCCCGACAAACGCCGCGTGCTTGGGAATCTGGAATGCGCCTGTGGATAACTAGCGTGAAGCCATTACGGTTCATGACTTTCTGCCTCTTTGGAGTATCCACAGTCTTCGGGCCGCCCAATGAGTGCTGTCGCTAATAGGAGGACGCTTTTGCTCACTAACAGGGCTGCATCTTAGTCCCTCGCTAGCTGGTCAAAACTGGCTGCTTTCGACCCTGCCAGCCCGACGACCGTCTGTTCCATCCGTATTTTTATTGACGCCCCGAAAGCCTCTCAGTATCGTCCGTCCTCCCTCCTTTCCGGCCACCTCTGCCGTGAACCGCCCAGGCGTTAACTCGCGAAGCGGTCATACAAGTTGCCGACACTTAATAGGGTTCGCTATCTACTAGTGCGCCTCATTACCTATATCAAGTGTAAAGGATGATTCTATGATCATTCGTCAGGCTACTAACGCCGACCATCCGTATCTGCTCAACATTTGGCTGCGCTCCGTTCGCGTCACTCATCACTTCCTGAAAGAATCCGATATTGAGGAATTGCTTCCACAGCTCCGCGATATCTACCTACCCGCTGTTGAGTTATGGGTTGCGGTAGATGCTGAGGACTGCCCGTTAGGTTTTGTCGGGCTCAATGAAAACCATGTAGAGATGCTCTTCATCGAGCCCGGTCTGCGAGGGAAAGGCATCGGTCGCACGCTGCTGGATCATGCCCGCAGATCGCGCAGTCAGATGAGTGTTGATGTGAATGAACAAAACCCCGACGCGGTAGGGTTCTATCTACATTACGGGTTCATTCAAACAGGTCGTTCTCCGCTGGATGGCGAGGGACGCCCCTTCCCCTTGCTACACCTGAGCCTGCCCGGCTAGGGATGTAGTCGTGAGTCGCTCCTAAGTTTCTGCTTCGGGGCGATTCAAAATCAGCTTAGGCCGATGTTGAGATCTTTGATTGGCCACGGCTTTTGAGGGTTGCTTGAACATCCGTAATGGGTCGAAAGCGGCCGGTCGTGAACGGCAACTTAAAATTCAAACTGGTCATCGCCGTGCAAAGTCTTTCGATCCGAATATGAAGGGGCTAGTTGGCCTGAGCTTGCAGGTAAATTAGTACGATTTTACGCTTGGGAGTTTGAAGGCTATCGAGCCTGAAACTGCCCCCGGTGCGGCACCTTCGAGAATTCTAGTGAAGGACTTTGGTGCCGCCTATCAGGCGCAAAGCACAACAACCCCATCCTCTTCCTCATCCGGCACTTCATCCGTGACAATCACCCGCGCATGAGCACTTCGCTCATCTTCGATCCGCAACCCGAAATACCGTTCATCGTTGTCATCCCAAAACGCTTCCACCTGGGCCATGGAGGCGTTTTCGAGGAGTACCTCGGCGCTGTGTTCCAGGATGATCGAGTAGCGTGTTTGGGTATTCATTACAAAGGGGCTCGCGAAGGCGGGGTGGTGGTGGGGGTCGTAAAAAATGCGATGCCATTATGCCGTCTTGCTGGATTTCAGCCCTAACCACTCATCGTTTCAATGACGTTTCTGTACCCAACGGTATGGCTATCCGTCGGGTTATGGCCGGGCGGGGTGGGATTTCGTAGCAATACCTTTCAGATCAAACCCCAGTCCTTGCGCTGATCGAGCCGCAGGGATAAATTCCCCCGGTCGCGGCAAATTCCGCGTCCGGGTTTGGCGACCCGAACGAAAAGGCGCAATGGCGCCCAGATCACGATTGCAGGCGCTTTTTTTGTGCCCGCAGTCTCGTATAATGGCGGCTGTGCGTGGGAGACCTTCGGGTCTGCCGAGTTCCTTTTCCTCGGTTCGCCAACCTGCGTACAGCTGCCACCCTAATCGTTTGGCGACGGTTGGCGTGGTGCTTCAAATGAAAAGGACCTCATGCATGACCATCACAAGTCTGTTCCGGATCCTCGCATCCGCTCTCCACCGCCCAACTCCTCGGGCTTCCCACCGCTTCTACCCCATCCACACCCAGGGCAACCCAACGCCAGCCCCAAGGCAGGTGCCCCATGACTGACCACGAACGCCTCACCACCCTGCAAAGCTACGTCTGGACCCTCGAACTGCTCGGCGAATCGCTGGTGCAGCGCGACGAGCAATTGGAGTGCGAGCACGAACCCCAACTGAGCTTTCGCGCCTCGGCGGGGATACATCAGGCGATCAAGATCATCAGCCGGTTGGCCAGTGAGCAGTGTGGCAAGTTGCTGGGCGATGAGGAGCGCGTAGGCCGTTAGCCCGTGATGCTTGATTGAAGCCGCGTCTTGTTGTCAGGACGCGGCTTTTGTTTGGGCTGTTGATAAGTGGAAGGGAGGGTTGGAGAGCGGTGGTGTTCTCTTCGCGGGTAAACCTGCTCCCACAGGGGGCGTGCTGCGCACACTGCTCCCACTGCGCACGCTGCTCCTTACTGCGGGTTGGCCACGTCTGCGGCCATGCTGCGCAGCAGGCCGGCCGAGAGGGTAGAGTCCGGCAGCGAGAGGATGGTGTCGTAGAGCAGGACCATGCTGTTGCAGGTCGCCTTGGGCTCATGGGTGAACCGCTCGGGGTTTGCCACGATTTCCACGGCGCGGCGGTCCTTGGCCATGACGCTCATCAGCACGCGGCGAAAGTCTTGCTCGTACACCGACAAGGGTTTGGCGTGTACCGGGTGTTTGGCCGTTTGCTCCACCACGTCGACCAGGGCTGCCAGGTCTTCGTTGGCCTGGGCTTTGGGGATCTGGTGAATCAGCTCGACTTTGGGCGTGTTGTTGTCCAGGCCGAGGAAGGTCAGGCAATGGGCCGGGTTGGTCTTGCCGAAGAACTTCATCTCCTCGACCTGCGCGCGCCAGTAGCGTAGCAGGGCGTGGTCGGGGGCACGGACCAGGTAGTTGGGCACGATGGAGGTGGCGATCAGCGCTTGGATGCCGGCCTGGATCTCGACGGTCGAGCGGCCGCTCTGCACGCCGTCGACCACGATCTTTCTCAGGTGGGCATAGTTGTCTGCGTCGTGGGCTGCCAGGGCCGCGAAGACGGGTTGCTTCAACAGGGCCTGTTCGATCTGGTTGGCGTCGCGCCATTGCGTCAGGCCAGACAGCCCGAAGTACCGGGAGTCGACCTGCTCGGTGATGATGTGCTGTTGCTTGAGGGTGTCCTTATCGGGGTACCACATGTCCGTGGGGCTGGTGGTGGTCGCGCGGGTGATGAATTCGGGCGAGGCGCCGACTCGCGAAAGTGCCGTTCTGAAGCTGGCGTTGACGTCCAGCTCGTCGCTGCCGGTGGCGC
Organism: Pseudomonas sp. HTZ2; assembly: GCF_033173945.1. Taxonomy (NCBI): domain Bacteria; kingdom Pseudomonadati; phylum Pseudomonadota; class Gammaproteobacteria; order Pseudomonadales; family Pseudomonadaceae; genus Pseudomonas; species Pseudomonas sp. HTZ2. The sequence continues at coordinate 1,567,490 of NZ_CP137332.1, forward strand.
CATGGACCGAGGCGCTGTGAAAGCCGATCTGGCCTTTTTCACCGATGTAGCGTTCGCGCCCGGCGAGGAAGGCCAGGGCGCAGGCGCTCGAGCAACTGGTGCGGGTGTAGGTGATCAATTGGCGTTGCGCGATCAAGTCGGCGAGCTTGTTGGCTTCGTAGATGCGCCCGCCGGTGCTGTTCAGGTGGATGACGCGCACCTTTGGCGAGGCATCGAGCAGGTCGCGCACGGCGTCGGTGGTGCCGATGGGCAGGCCGCCGGCCACTTCGAGTTCGGTGTCGTCGCGCATCAGGCGCAGGGCGTAGGGCGGGATGTTGTCGGTGCCGCGGATCATGTCCACGCCTTCGCGCAGGATGGGGACGCCGTCTTTGACCACGCTGATTGCCATCTGGATGGCGCCCAGGCACACCAGCACCTTGGCCAGGATCGCCCAGAAGGCCTTGCCGCCGCGCGAAACGTGGGCCGAGGCCGAGCGGAACACGCCGACGAACTGCCAGACCGACACCGCCAGGATGCCCAGGTAATAGCCGACGATCAGCACGCCATGGCCCTGGGTGCCTAGCCTCATGGCGTCGCTGACGGTATCGATCGCCAGGGATAGGCCGATGATCAGCAGCGTCAGGAGAAAGCCGAACAGCCAGTAGGACACGCCGAGCGAGTACTCGCCGCGCCAGTGTTTGGCGATGAAGTTGGATGACTGGGACTGGCTAGGCTGTGCGTCTTGCAAGGTCGCCGTGCCGGTGTCGTGCTTGGCGACGGTCTTGCCGCAGTGGTGGCAGAAGTTGGCTTCGGCCGTGTGGGTGGCGCCGCATTGGGTGCAGTAGAGCGTTTCGTTCATGCCGGTCCTTGAACTGCGTTGGCTGTCCTGATGGCCGGTGAGTGTAAGTGGGGTGGGCGGGGAGGGCCACCTTTGGGCCCAATCGCCGTGGGTTCAGTTGTCCAGCTCGGGCACTTCGCTGGCGTGCAGGGCAGGTGCTTTGAGGGTGGCCTCGGTGGTCGACTGCGGCGCAAGGCCACTGCCACAGGGCTTGGCGATGGTGGTGGTCGCGGCGGGGGCTTGGAACCAGGTGGGCCAGGAGCTGCGGTGGCGGGTGTCGGCGTCGATGCAGGGGATCAGGCGTTCGGTGAGCACAGCGGTTTGCCGGACGGCCTTGGCGGTGCGGTACTTCACGCTGTGGATGCACTCGCGGTCGCCGAACTCGCAGCGGTTGAGCGTGGTGCCGCCGCAGGGGCCGTTGGCCAGGCCTTTGGGGCAGGTTTCCGGGCAGATGTAGAGGGTGTCTTCCAGGCGGCAGGTACCGCAGGTGTCGCACCCGACCAGAGGCCTTTTCGCACTGCGTTCCAGGCGATGGAGCACGCGGGCGCCGGTGGGGGTGTTCCACAGCGGGCGTTGCACGGCCCAGCCGAAGGCCTGGCTCAGTGGGTTGCGGCGGCTGAACAGCAGTGAATGCAGGCCGTGCAGCAGGTGATAGCGCGCGGTCTCCTTGGGTGAGGCGCTGACCTGGGACTGGCCCAGTCGCCAGTTGGCGCCGGGCGGGTGGAAGGTGACATCCGGCAGGCCGGGCATCTGCCAGCACGCTTGCCAGGCGGGGGCCCATTGCTCCAGCGAGTGCAGGCGTGCCTGCCAGTGTTCGAGGCTGCGCTCCAGGGCGTCCAGCTGCTCCAGGTCGTGGATGCCGGAGAGGTGGATGCCGGCATAGCCCATCAGGCGCAGGCCGATGATCTGCAGGGCCAGGCGTTCGAGGCTGCGGGCTTGGGCATGGGCCTTGGAGACCTCGGCTTCGGCGGCGAGCACATCGTGCATGGACGGGGTGACGACGATGCCGGCGACGTGCTCGAAGATCTTCGCGCGCCCCAGGGTGAGGCCCGTCACGCAGGCCGTGAGTGGCTTGGGGTGGGGCTGGCGGCGCATCCACTGGATGGCTTCGAGGTGCTTGCTGGCGTCATAGCCCAGTTGCAGGGCCAGAAAGTCCGCGCCGGCGGCGAGCTTCTTTTCGGCCTTGAAGTATTGGGCGCCGCCTTCTTCCTCGCGGTACTTGAACGGGTGCATGCCGGCGCCGAGTAGCCAGTCGGGGCGTGCCTGGCGCACGGTCTGCAGGGCAGCGATGGATTCGAGGTAGCGCACTGGGCGCTGGCCGGGGACGTGGCCGGGCAGGCGGTCGCCGGTGAGCAACAGCAGTTGGTCGAGGCCGGCGGCGTCCATCTGCTGCAACTGCTCGAGCAAGTGGTGGCGCTCGCGGTCCTTGCCGGAGAAGTGCAACAGGACCGGCAGGGGTTGCCTGAAGCTTGAATAGGCGTCCAGCGGCGACATTTCGAAGGGGCTGCCGACCCGGTCGGCGATGGCCACGGTCATGGGCCAGCCGCACAGGTGCTGGCGCGCCATGAGGGCTTCGAGGCTGGCGAAGCGCTCGCTGGAGGACTTGGGCACGAACTCCATGATGCAGACGAAGGTGTTGTCGTGCAGCGCGGTTTTCAGCTGGCTCATGGGCGCTCGGGTATCGGGTTGGGGCACGGTGGCATTGTGGGGCAGGGCGAGGGTTGGGTCATGTCCGGTTGCGTAGGGAAATGCGCTGAAAGAGACATTCGAGGTGGTTGTGCCGGCCCTTTCGCGGGTCCTTGTTGCGCTCGACCTGTTCGACGATCATGAGCAATTCTTGAGTTGATCTCAAATTTAATGAGTTTGTCTCACAATGGCTCAGCCGGGAAAATTCCCTCATTCAATTTCAAGATTTCTGAGGGATAAGACATGGCACTGGCGCACAACCTGGGCTTTCCGCGTATCGGTCGGGACCGCGAACTGAAGAAGGCCCAGGAGGCGTTCTGGAAGGGCGAGCTGGACGAAGCCGGCCTGCGCGCCGTGGGCCAGGCGCTGCGGGCCGCCCACTGGCAGGTGCAGAAGGACGCGGGGATCGAGCTGCTGCCGGTCGGCGATTTCGCTTGGTACGACCAGGTGCTGACCCATTCGCTGACCTTCGGCGTGATTCCGGCCCGCTTTGCTGGCCACGAGGGTGCCAAGCCGTCCCTGAACACCCTGTTCGCCATGGCGCGAGGCGTCAGCGACAGCTGCTGTGGCGGTGGCCACGCCCAGGAAATGACCAAATGGTTCGACACCAACTACCACTACCTGGTCCCGGAGTTCACCGCTGACCAAGCGTTCGCCCTGAGCTGGGAGCAGTTGTTCGAGGAGGTGGACGAGGCCAAGGCCCTGGGCCACGCAGTCAAGCCGGTGGTGATCGGCCCACTGACCTACCTGTGGTTGGGCAAGACCAAGGGCGCCGATTTCGACAAGCTCGAGCTGGTGGATCGCCTGTTGCCGCTGTACGACCAGATCTTCAACCGCCTGGCCGCCCAAGGTGTGGAGTGGGTGCAGATCGATGAGCCGATCCTGGCGCTGGATCTGCCCCAGGATTGGAAGAACGCCTACGAGCGCGTCTACAACATCCTGCAGCGCGCGCCGCTGAAAAAGCTGGTCACCACCTACTTTGGCGGCCTGGAAGACAACCTGGGCCTGGCGGCCAACCTGCCGGTCGATGGCCTGCACATCGACCTGGTGCGGGCGCCGGAGCAGTTCCCGACCATCCTCGACCGCCTGCCGGCCTACAAGATCCTCTCCCTGGGCGTGGTCAACGGCCGCAATGTGTGGCGCTGCGACCTGGACAAGGCCTTGGACGTGCTGCGTTACGCTGCCGAGCGCCTGGGCGATCGCCTGTGGGTGGCGCCGTCGTGCTCGCTGCTGCACAGCCCGGTGGACCTGGCCCGCGAAGATCAGCTCGATGCCGAGCTCAAGAGCTGGCTGGCCTTCGCCGTGCAGAAGTGCCAGGAAGTGGCGTTGCTGGCCAAGGCGATCAACACGCCCGAGGCCGATGAGGTGATCGAAGCGCTGGCCCAGAGCCGCGCCGTGCAGGCCAGCCGCGCCACGTCGCCGCGCATTCACAAGCCGGCGGTACAGGCTCGCGTAGCGGCGATCCAGCCCAAGGACAGCCAGCGTCAGTCGCCCTTCGCGCAGCGCATCGCCAAGCAGCGGGCGGGGCTCGATCTGCCGGCGTTTCCCACCACGACCATTGGCTCGTTCCCACAGACCTCTGCGATCCGCCTGGCGCGCCAGGCGTTCAAGCAGGGCACGCTGACCGAGGCCGACTATGTCGAAGCCATGCAGAGCGAGATTCGCCATGCCGTGCAGATCCAGGAACACCTCGGCCTGGATGTGCTGGTGCACGGCGAGGCCGAGCGCAACGACATGGTCGAGTACTTCGCCGAGCAGCTCGAGGGCTACGCTTTCACCCGCTTCGGCTGGGTGCAGAGCTATGGCTCGCGCTGCGTGAAGCCGGCGGTGATCTTCGGCGACCTGAGCCGGCCGAAGGCCATGACTGTCGGCTGGATCCAGTACGCCCAGGATCTGACCGACAAGGTGATGAAGGGCATGCTGACGGGCCCTGTGACTATGCTGATGTGGTCCTTCCCACGGGAGGATGTGAGCCGCGAAGTCCAGGCCCGCCAGCTGGCATTGGCGATCCGCGACGAGGTGCTGGACCTGGAGGCGGCGGGCATCAAGATCGTGCAGATCGACGAAGCCGCCTTCCGCGAAGGCCTGCCGCTGCGCCGTGGCGCCTGGCCGCACTACCTGGAATGGGCCACCGAAGCCTTCCGCCTGTGCGCCTCGGGCGTGCGTGACGAGACGCAGATCCACACCCACATGTGCTACAGCGAGTTCAACGATGTGATTGAGTCGATCGCGGCCATGGACGCCGATGTGATCACCATCGAGACCTCGCGTTCGGACATGGAACTGCTGGAGGCCTTCGAGCGCTTCGACTACCCGAACGAGATCGGCCCTGGCGTGTACGACATCCACTCACCGCGCGTGCCGAGCAAGGACGACATCATCGGGCTGCTGAACAAGGCGGCCCAGCGTATCCCCGCCGAGCGCCTGTGGGTCAACCCGGACTGCGGCCTGAAGACCCGTGCCTGGCTGGAGACCGAGGCGGCGCTGGTCAACATGGTGGCCGCGGCGCGGGAGTTGCGCCGTACGGCACTGGCCTGATTCGAGCCCTGAGCTGACGCTACATCGTGATGGATGTAGCGTTTTTTTTGTGCCGGCACGAGAGACGAAGTCCATCGCGGAGGCCTCGGGTGGCCTGGCGAGCGATGTGAAGCAGGCCAAGGGCAAGGTGTGAGGCCCAGGCCATAGGGGGCGCTCTGCGCCCCCCGGGCGATGGATCAGCGTTCGATCGCCAGGGCCACGCCTTGCCCGCCGCCGATGCACAGCGTCGCCAGGCCTTTCTTGGCGTCTCGCTTGATCATTTCGTGCAGCAGGGTCACCAGCACGCGGCAGCCCGAAGCACCGATGGGGTGGCCCAGGGCGATGGCGCCGCCGTTGACGTTGACGCGCTCGGCGTTCCACTCCAGCGCCTTGCCCACGGCCAGGGCCTGGGCGGCGAAGGCTTCGTTGGCCTCGATCAGGTCCAGCTCGCCCAGTTGCCAGCCGGCTTTGTCCAGGCAGCGCTGGGTGGCCGAGACAGGGCCGATGCCCATGATCGCCGGGTCCACGCCTGCACTGGCGTAGGCGCTGATCTTCGCCAGCACCGGCAGGCCCAGGGCCTTGGCCTTGTTCGCGCTCATCAGCAGCACCGCGGCGGCGCCGTCGTTGAGGCTGGAGGCGTTGCCGGCGGTGACGCTGCCGTCTTTCTTGAAGGCCGGGCGCAGTTTACCCAGGGCTTCGGCGGTGGTGCCGGGGCGCGGTTGCTCGTCGGTGTCGAACACCAGCGGCTCGCCTTTTTTCTGCGGCAGGACGATCGGGGTGATCTCATCCTTGAAGCGGCCAGCCTCGATGGCGGCCACCGCCTTGCGCTGGGACTCGGCGGCAAAGGCGTCCTGCTGCTCGCGGGTGAGGCTGTATTTTTCCACCAGGTTCTCGGCGGTGATGCCCATGTGGTAGTCGTTGAAGGCATCCCACAGGCCGTCGGTGATCATGGTGTCGACCAGTTGGCCGTGGCCCATGCGCTGGCCGGTACGGGCCGAGGGCAGGACGTAGGGCGCAAGGCTCATGTTCTCCTGGCCACCGGCGATCACCACCTCGGCGTCGCCGCAGCGGATGGCCTGGGCAGCCAGGTGCAGGGCCTTGAGGCCCGAGCCGCAGACCTTGTTCAAGGTCAGGGCGGGCACGCTGTAGGGCAGGCCGGCCTTGATCGCGGCCTGGCGCGCCGGGTTCTGGCCGGCGCCGGCGGTCAGCACCTGGCCGAGGATCACTTCGTCGACCTGGGCCGGGTCCAGTTGGGTCTGCTCCAGCAGGCGCTTGATGACGGCGGCGCCCAGGTCCACAGCGGGCACATTGGCCAGGGCACCCTGGAAGCTGCCGATGGCGGTACGGGTGGCGGCGACGATGACCACGTCGTTCATCTTGTTGTTCTCCGTGCAAGGGGTGGACGCCGGCTCGGCGTATTACCGGCAGCATCGGCGGGTTTGGTTCATTTGTTAAGTTTGTTTTTCTTTTGCATTGATCTGAAATTCAAATCAATGGAGTCGTTTCAGGGCGTCCAAAGGCCGCTGGCACTAAGCTTGGCTTCAGCTTCGCGTCGCACACTGCGGTTTCCAAAAACAAAACGGAGCTTCCCGTCATGCGCCAGATCCTGATCGCCACTGCCTTAATTTTCGCCAGTGCCAGTGCCAGCGCCTTCGCCGAACCCAAGTGCACCACTGCCGAGCGCAGCACCTGGCAGGACGCCGACCAGTTCCAGGCCCAGCTCAAGGAGCAGGGTTATCGCATCAACAAGTTCAAGATCACCAAGGGCAACTGCTACGAGATCTACGGCTTCGACAAGGACGGACGCAAGGTCGAGATCTACCACGACCCGGTGAGCGGCAAGGCGGTCAAGAGCGAGATCCATGACTGATGGCCAGCGTGCGGCTCTGGGACCCCTTGCTCAGGTGCTGCCACTGGTCGCTGGTGTTCGTGTTCTTCGCCAACTCGTTCTTTAACGAGGAAGGTGACGACTGGCATCAGTGGTTGGGCTATTACGCACTCGGTGTGGTGAGCGTGCGCCTGGTGTGGGGGTTCGTCGGGCCGCGCAGTGCGCGCTGGGCGGACTTCTGGCCGACCCCGACGCGCCTTGCGGCGCATGCCCGGGCCTTGCGGCGGGGTGAGCATTACCACCGACTGGGTCATACGCCGATCGGCGGTTTGGTGATGGTGCTGATGCTCACCTGCGTCGTGGGGCTGGGAGTGACCGGCTGGTTGTCCCAGGAGGTGGATGCCCTGTGGGGCGTCGATTGGCCCAACGATGTGCACAGCTTCCTGGCCAACGCGCTGCTGGCGCTGGTCTGCGTGCACCTGCTCGCGGCACTGGTCGAAAGCCTGCGCCTGAAGGAAAACCTGCCCCTGTCGATGCTCACCGGGCGACGGCGTCAGCCCCAAGACCCGCGATGACTGCATGCCTGAGCGCCAGGTTGTTTTTGAATCGCGCCAATCACCCCCGTAATATGTGTCGGATAACCTGCGGGGGTAGTCTCACCCTCTGATCAAACGGAACCGTCCCCTGCGGCGCGCTTCCTCGGCACAAACCTGAAGAGGTACAGACATTGGCCATCATTCATCCTAAGGTTCGCGGTTTCATCTGCACCACGACTCACCCGAAGGGCTGCGAGCTCAACGTCCGTGACCAGATCGAAGCCACCCGCAAGCTGGGCGTGCGCGAGGATGGTCCGAAGAAGGTCTTGGTCATCGGCGCATCCAGCGGCTACGGCCTGGCGGCACGCATCACCGCAGCCTTCGGCTTCAAGGCCGACACTCTGGGCGTGTTCTTCGAAAAGCCGGGCACCGAGACCAAGGCCGGTACCGCGGGTTGGTACAACGCCGCTGCCTTCGACAAGTTCGCCAAGCAAGCCGGCCTGTACAGCAAGTCGATCAACGGCGATGCCTTCTCCGACGAAGCCCGCGCCAAGGTCATCGAGCTGATCAAGAACGAAATGGGCGGCAAGGTCGACCTGGTCGTCTACTCCCTGGCCTCGCCCGTACGCAAGCTGCCGCAGACCGGTGAACTGGTGCGCTCGGCACTCAAGCCGATCGGCCAGCCGTACAAGTCGACCGCCATCGACACCAACAAGGACACCATCATCGAGGCCAGCATCGAGCCGGCCACCGAGCAGGAAATCGCCGACACCGTCACCGTCATGGGTGGCCAGGACTGGCAGCTGTGGATCGACGCCCTGAGCCAAGCCGACGTGCTGGCCGAAGGCGCACGCACCGTGGCTTTCAGCTACATCGGCACCGAAATCACCTGGCCGATCTACTGGCACGGCGCCCTGGGCCAGGCCAAGCAGGACCTGGACGAAACCGCCCTGCGCCTGGACAAGAAGCTGGCCAGCGAAATCAAGGGCGGCGCCAACGTAGCGGTGCTCAAGTCGGTGGTCACCCAGGCCAGCTCGGCCATTCCGGTGATGCCGCTGTACTTGTCGATGGTCTTCAAGATCATGCAGGAGAAGGGCGTTCACGAAGGCACCCAGGACCAGCTGGACCGCATGTTCCGCGACCGCATGTACCGCGCCGACGGCGCACCGATGCCGGTGGACGAGAAGGCCCGCCTGCGTCTGGACGACTGGGAACTGCGCGACGACGTTCAGGACGCCTGCAAGGCCCTGTGGCCGCAAGTGACCACCGAGAACCTGTTCCAGCTGACCGACTATGCCGGTTACAAGAAGCAGTTCCTCAATCTGTTCGGCTTCGAGCGTGCTGACGTCAACTACGACGAAGACGTCGCCACCGATGTGAAGTTCGACTGCATCGAGCTGTAAGCCTGTCGCCCCACCGTTGGGGCGATACTCGCTGAAGCCTGCAAGCCCTCTCGCAGGCTTCGCCAGTGCCCACACGCGCAGCGCCTTCCAGGTGTTGCGCGGGCTCCGTGGGAGCAGGTGTAGCCTGCGACGGGCTGCGCAGCGGCTCCTGCTAGGGGATGGCTGAAGACGCTTTTTTTGCTAGCGTTGGCGCACCACTGCAGGGAGCGCGTCATGAGCAGCCTGACCCAGCCCGCCACCGCCTTTCGCCACAGTACCGCCGACGGCTACAGCCTCGGAGGCTTCCTCTGGCGCCACGCTTCCCCCGACCCCCAGCGCCCGCTGGTGATCATCAATGCCGCCACCTCGGTGCGCTGCCGTTACTACTCGCGTTTTGCCGACTACCTGTTCGCCCAGGGCTTCGACGTGCTGACCTACGACTACCGGGGTATCGGCGAGTCGCGGCCGGCTTCGTTGCGCGGCTTCAAGGCGTCGTGGAGCGACTGGGGGCGGCTGGACTTCGAGGCGATGCTGCAACTGGCCGCCGAGCGCTTCGCGGGCCAGCCGGTGGATGTGGTGGCGCACAGTTTCGGCGGCTGCGCGGTGGGGCTGGCGCCGTCCGGCGGGCGGGTGCGACGGGTGGTGATGGTCGGCGCGCAGTTCGCTTACTGGCGCGACTATGCGGCGAACGAGCGCTGGCGGCTGGTAGGCAAATGGCATGTGGTGATGCCGTTGCTGACCCGACTGTGTGGTTACTTTCCCGGCAAGCGCCTGGGCTGGATGGAGGACACGCCGGCGGGTGTGGTGCACGACTGGACCACTCGCACGCCGCGCTACGAGCACCGCCCCAGTGGACGAACGCTGGCGCAGTTGCCGTTCGCCCAAGTGCAGGCGGCGACCTTGGCGATCAGCCTCGCGGACGACCCGTTCGGGACCGTGGCGGCGACCGAGCGGTTACTGGGCTACCTTCAGCACGCCGAGCGGCGGCACCTGCGGTTGGCGCCTGGAGATATCTCGGTCGCGCAGATCGGGCATTTCGCGTTCTTCCATGACCGCTTCCGCGAGACCCTCTGGCCGATTGCCCTGGCCTGGTTGCAGCAGGGCAGGCTGCCTGAAGCGGTACCGGGACGGATCATCAGCTGAGGTGGCCTGGGCCGCAAAGCGGCCCCGGCGATATCAGGCGTTACGCTTGAGCGGCTGCTCGGCGAAGGTGACGCCGGCCAGCCCGTGCTTGAACAGTGCACGGATGTTGCCATGGTCGCTGCCTTCGGGGGTGGCCAGCACGCTGCGGTAGTGCTCGCCGAACGCCAACAGGGCTTCCTGGTCGCTCAAGCCTTCGAGCAGGGCCAGGCCCAGGGTCTTGCACGAGCCTTCGTTCTGGCCGGCGGCGTTCTCGACGCCACCATTGCTGAAGGCCTGGGGCTGGTAGCTGTAGTTCGCGGCGATGAACGCCAGGGTGTCGGCGAAAACATGCTCGCCGCTGGCGAGGCTGTTACGCAGGGTGGACAGATCAGTCACGTGGCTTTCCTTTTTCGAACGCCGCTTGTTGGTCGGCGCTGGCTTCTTTCTGGTACTGGGCTTTCCAATCGGCATAGGGCATGCCGTAGACCTTCTCCCGGGCATCGTCCAGGCTGACGTCGATCTGGCGCTCGTCGGCGGCGGCCTTGTACCACTTGGACAGGCAGTTGCGGCAGAAGCCGGAGAGGTTCATCAGGTCGATGTTCTGCACGTCGGTACGCTTTTGCAGGTGTTCGACCAGGCGCCGGAACGCGGCGGCCTCGAGTTCGAGCTGTTGTTGCGGGGTCATGGGGCTTCCCTCAGGTCATGCGGTTCTTCAGGTGGCGGCCACCGTTGATGACCACCTGGCTGCCGGTGCTGTATTGGCTTTCGAGCAGGAACATCACCGCCTCGATCAGCGGGCGGGCGCCGGGCTCGAACTCCAGCAGGGCTTTTTTCAGGGTCTGCTGGCGGTAGGCGTCGTCGCCACCTTCCTTGAGGATCAGCAGGCCCGGCAGGATACCGTTGACGCGCACCTTCGGCGCGTATTTTTCGGCGAACGACAGCACCATGTTCTGCAGCGCGGCCTTGGTCGCGGCGTAGCCGATGTGGCTCTTGCTGCCGCGTGAGGAAGTTTCGTCGCAGATGTGGATGATGTCGGCCTTCTCGACCTTGCCTAGCAAATCGCCCAGGGCCAGGTTGAGGTGATAGGGCGCCTCGACGTGCAGGCGGAACATGGTCTGCAGGTTGTCCAGGCCATCGTCCAGCCACAGCGAGGCGTTGTGGATGATCGCGCGCAAGCCGTCGTAATGGCTTTGCAGGTACTCGATCAGCGCCTGGCGGTCGGCCTCCTGGCACAGGTCGGCGCGAAACTGCACGATGTTCGGGTGGGGCGTTTGTGGGTGAATGCTGCGGCTGGCGCTGACCACCGTATGGCCGGTCTGTGCCAGTTCAAGGGCCAGGGCCAGTCCGACGCGCTGGCTGGCGCCGGTGACGAGGATTGGGCTGTTCATGATCGGGGCGTCAACTTGTCTGTCCTTGCATTGATGCCCCAGCATACCCGAACTGTTTCGCTCTTGTGCGGCTGCGCCTCAGCGGCTGCGCAGCCCGCGCGATGCCTGGCCGGTGGCAGGTACTGTTGGGTTCAGCCAGCCGGCCAGCAGACGGGTGGACAGCGGGATGAACAGATAGACCATCACCGGCGTCAGGGCCAGGGTGCTGATCAGTACCCGTGGCAGCAGATCCAGCGGCGCCAGCCAGTGGCCGAACAGCACGTTGAACAGCAGCGAGACCGGAAAGAATGCCAGCCAGATGGCGGTTGCTTGCTTCCAGCGTGGCGGTTTTTGCACTGTATTGGTGCCGAACCAGTCGTCCAGGCCGCTGACGCGCCTCTCTTTGGGGCGCTCGAACAGGCCGTCGCCACGTTGCAGCCAGGCCCGACGCGAGGCCGAATGCTCCCAGGCGTGCAGAGTGGATTCGTTGGTGAAGCGGAAGATGATCTGGAACTCATCGCCCTCGGCCGGTGGCGCGAGGATGCCCGAGCCCAAATAGCCGGGGAAGTCGGTGGCCAACTGCTCGCCTTCATGAAGCCAGGCCAGCAGGTCCTGGTAACGGCCATGGGCGGCGCGGCGCGACACCATCAGGGTGACGGGAGGGGTAGACATCGTGTATCTCCTGGCGACGGGGCTGGCGGGTAGCTGGCCCCTAGGCTTACATCGCCCGGGGTGGTGGGCGATGCGAGCAGGCTTGCAAGAATCGGGCACGGATTATCGCTCAGGATTCGTGACCGGTCAGTGTCAGCCGGCGGATGGTTGCACTGACCTGGCGGAGTGTCCCGGCGTAGAATGCAGAATCTGAAACAAGAGGCGTTGTCCGTGCACATCAATGATCAGGTGGCCACCTCGGCCGGCCTGGAACACCAAGAGCTGTTCCCCATTCGCGAAGTGGCCCGGCTGACCGGTGTCAACCCTGTGACCCTGCGCGCTTGGGAGCGCCGCTACGGGTTGATCCAGCCCACCCGCACCGACAGTGGCCATCGTCTCTATTCCCAGGCCGATATCGACGATATCCGCAGCATCCTCGGCTGGCTGGAGCGTGGCGTGGCGGTGAGCAAGGTGGGCAGTATCCTGGCCCGCAATCAGGGCGTGACGCAGGATGGCCAAGGCGCCGGCAATGCCGAGGAGCTGGCCGGCTGGCGCGGCCAGGTGCAGGAGGCGACACAGCGTTTCGATGGCCTGGCACTGGAACGGTTGTTCGACCAAGTGTTTGCCTGCCATGCCCTGGACGCGGTGTTCGATGAGGTCTTCATGCCTGTCTGGCGCGGCTTGCGAGCGGGGCAGGGCAGTTTTGGCCGGGTCAGTGAGTGGTTGTTCCTCGACCAGTTTTTGCGAGGCAAGGTGCTGCTGAGACTGCAACTGTCGCGCGGGCCCTGGAGCCAGCGCGTGGTGCTGGCGCCGTTGTCGGGCCAATGCCATGAGCTGGAGTTGCTGGTGGCGGGGCTGTTGCTGGGCAGCGACGAGGTGGGCGTCACGGTGCTGGCGACCGGGCAGCCCATGGAGGAGCTGGCGCTGGTGTGCGAGCGCCTCGCGCCCGATGCCTTGGTGATGTTCTCCCATCAGCCCCCCACTCAGGCGCTGGGCAAGCGCCTGGCGCGGCTGACCCTCGGCGTTGGGTGTCCGGTGGTGCTGGCGGGGGAGGTGGCGGAGCTGGCCCAGGAACAGCTGGGCGGTAGCCCGGTCGCCTGCCTTGGCGCGCAAGGCAGCCTGATGCGCAGGCGCTTGCGCCAGTACCTGGCCGGGCAGTTGGATACTTAGGCGTGCATCTGCTGATGGGCCTGGAGGATGTACTCGCGCAGGCGCTCGAGGTCGTCGGCCGGGCTGCGGGACAGGTCGTAGGCGGCCAGGTCCGGGCCGATGCGCCGGCGCAGCACGCCTTTGAGGCGGATGGGTTCGATGCCCTCGGGGGCGAAGTTCAGGGCGAAGCGCACCGGCGCCTCGGGTAGATCCCGCACTTGCACCAAGGTGCCTTTGGAGGAAATGTCCCGGATCCACAGGCCGCTCTGCTTGCCATGGGTATCCAGCAGCGGGGCCGGCTGCTCCAGCGAAAGACGCCAAGGGCGCGGGGTGGGGCCTTCTTCGAAGATTTCAGGCGAACCCACCTGCAGATGCACGGCATGGAACTCGTCTTCGACCAGCTGCAGCGGGAAGCTGATCTGCTGGTTGTTGTACTGGGCCTGAAGCGTGACTTGCTCATTAGCCACCAGGCGGGCGAGCAGTTCCTGCACATGGCGGTCGCCATTGACCAGCAGACTCGACATGGAGTCGGACACATTGAACTGGGGCGAATGCTGCATGTCCTGGATGAAATCCAGTTCGTCCTGGGTCAGGAGGGCATGTGCTTGCATGATCGGGCTCGAAGGTAGCGATTTCTTCAAGGGGATTGACCGCGCGCAAAGCGCTTCGTTCAGCTACGTTCGTCGGATTCCAGCGCGTGCAGCCGGGCCTGCGCTTGGGCCAGTGCCCGCTCCAGTTCTACCTGACGGCTGACGTCCTTCTGGATGCCGATGAAATAAGTGCGCTGGTCGGCGGGGTTGTGCACCGGCGTAATCGACAGCTCGTTCCAGAAGGCGCTGCCATCTTTGCGGTAGTTGCGCAGCACCTCCCGGCATGGCCGGCCTTCGGTCAGGGCCCTGCGGATTCGCGCGCGGCCGAGTTGGTCGCGATCATCGGCCTGCAGGAAGCGGCAGTCCTGGTAGAGAATTTCGTTGCGGGCATAGCCAGTCAGGCGTTCGAACGCTGCGTTCACGTAGATCAGGATGGTGTCGTCGCCTTCCTGTTCGGCGACCACGATTCCGTCGTTCGACGCATCGATCATCGATTGCAGCAGTTGCGCGTTGATCATGTCCGGGCCTTGGGCAAGCGGGGGACTTTGGTGGGAGTGCGGCCTTTTGCCACGGGTGAATGCTAGTATCCTACGTTTTCACTCAGTTTCGGAATCCTCTGCCCGATGAAAGTCGCCATTATTTCAGGCTCGGTGTATGGCACCGCCGAAGAAGTCGCCCGTCACGCCGAGTCTGTGCTCAAAGCCGCCGGTTTCGATGCCTGGCATGCCGCCCGTGCCAACCTCCAAGACCTGCAGGGCTTTGCCCCGGATGCCTTGCTGGCCGTGACCTCCACCACTGGCATGGGTGAGCTGCCGGACAACCTGATGCCGCTGTACAGCACGATCCGCGACACCCTGCCGGCGGCCTGGCGAGGATTGCCCGGCGCGGTGATCGGCTTGGGCGATTCCAGCTATGGCGATACCTACTGCGGTGGTGGCGAGCAGATGCGCGAGCTGTTTGCCGAACTGGGCGTGCGGGAAGTACTGCCGATGCTGCGCTTGGATGCCAGCGAGACCGTGACCCCCGAGGCTGATGCCGAGCCGTGGCTGGCTGAGCTGGCGGCGGCGCTCAAGGTTTGATACGGGCGCATACCTAACACGGCCCGTTCGCGGGTGAACCCCTACAAGCTCAACGCAATCCTTGTGGGCGCGGGTTTACCCGCGAACAGGACGTCGCCGCGGCTACAGGCCTGACGCAGGCCGTTCGCGCACCAACTGCAACCACGCCTGTGCTGCTTTCGACAGGTAGGCCCCACGGCGCCAGATGAACGCGATGTCCCAGCGCAGATCCGGTGGGTTCAATGGCACCCGCACCACGCCTGGACGTTCCAGAGCCCGCGCCACGACCCGCGGCAGCAGCACCACCCCTTGCCCGGCCGCCACCAGTGCGGCCAGAAAGTCCGCTTGCCCGCTGCGTCCCCCTTCCTTGGGCGTGAAACCTAGTTGTTGGCAGGCACCGAGCAGCCGGTCATTGAGCACGAAACTGCGCTGATACAGCAGAAATGGTGTGTCCGCCAACTGCAGCAACTCGATCTGGAGCTCCTTCGCCAAGGCATGCGCCTGGGGCAACAGCGCATCGAGCGGCTCATCGCAGAATGGCTGGTACTCGAACGCCGGGTCCGTGGGCGTGATGCAACCGCCCAGCTCCAGTTCGCCACTGCTGACAGCCTGTTCCACCGTGCGGCTGCCGCCCTCGATCAGCTGGATCGAAATGTTCGGGTGACGCCGCCGGTATTCGGCGAACAAACCGGCGAACAGCGCATCGCTGCCCAGCAGCGGCAAACCCAGGCGCAGTTCGCCGCGGGCCATCTGGCTGAGATCGTCCAGCTCGTTTTGCAGCTCCTGGCGCTGGCGCAGCAATGCCTCGCCGCGTGCCAGGACGATGCGCCCGGCGGCGGTCAGGTGCAATTGCGAGCCTTGGCGCTCCAGCAAGGGCTGACCTAGGGCCTGCTCGAGTTGCGCGACTTGTTTGCTCACGGCGGACTGGCTGATGTGCAGGGTCTGCGCCGCCTGGGTGAAGCCCCCGCGGTGCACGACTTCGATGAAGCTGCGAAGCTGCTTGAATTCCATGTTTCGAATTCCGTTTTGGAATGGTGATCAGTCTAACAATTCGCTTCTGGCCTAGGCAGGGCAAATCTAGAATGGACCCCAGCCGAGGACCCTTCCCAATGAAACCCGCCTTACTGAAAAAATACCTGCGCCTGCTCGTCGAGCTGGCGGTCCTGCTTGCCTTGTTTCTGCTCGGCGGCCAGCTTTCCACTTGGCTGGGATGGCCGATCCCGGGTGGGGTGATGGGCTTGGCCTTGCTCCTGCTGTTGTTCGCCTGCGGCGTGCTCAAACCTGCCACCCTGCAGGCCGGCGCGGGTTGGTTGATGGCTGAAATGCTGCTGTTTTTCATTCCGGCGCTGATGAGCCTGCTGGACTACGGTGGCCTGCTGCGCAGCGAGGGTTGGCGCATCCTGCTGGTGATCGCAGTGAGCACCCTGATGGTGATGGTGGTGACCGCCGTCACGGTGGAACTGGTCTGCCGCTGGAGGCTGCGCCATGAGCCTTGAGCCAATGCCGTTGTTCTGGCTTGTCCTGACCCTTGTTGCTTACTTGGGCAGCCGCTGGTTGTACCGGCGCAGTGGGCGCTATGTCCTGTCGCCGCTGATTCTGGTGCCGGCATTGCTGTTGGCGGTGGCCGTGCCGCTGCACACTGCGTATGCCGAGTACGCGCGCGACACCCACTGGTTGATGGGCGTGCTGGGCCCGGTGACCGTGGCCTTCGCGGTGCCGATCTGGCAGCAACGGATGATGCTGGCGCGCCATTGGCCGGCGCTGCTGGTGGGCATGCTGGCCGGCAGCATGGCTTCGATCGCCAGCTCCTGGGGCCTGGCGCACCTGCTGGCACTCGACAATGCGGTGAGCCGGTCGTTGTTGCCGCGCTCGATCACCACGCCCTTTGCCATGCCCTTGGCCCAAGACCTGGGCGGCGTGCCGGAGCTGACGGCGGTGTTCGTCATGTTCACCGGCGTACTTGGCGCCATGTTCGGGGGCGTGTTGCTGCGCGTGCTGCCTTTGCGTACGCCCCTGGCCCGTGGCGCGCTGTTTGGCGTCGGTGCCCATGGCGCCGGGGTCAGTCGGGCGCAGGAGGTGGGCCGTGAGGAAGGCTCGGTGGCCGGCTTGGTCATGGTGCTCACCGGCCTGCTCAACCTGTTCGCCGGCCCCCTGTTGGCAAGACTGCTGTGACCGTTCGTGCCCCTGACCCGCAAAGCCAGCAAGCTGGCTGCCAACGCAAGTTTCGTCGCCCGGTGTGCTGGCTAGACTGAGCCTCGACATAGAGAGCACATGTAAGTGCCGAGGTAACTTGCAATGAACGCAGCCCTGCCTTATGACGCCAACACTTATCTACCGGGACAACACTGATGCCACTGGCCGAAATACCATTGTGCGTCTGGCGTACCCGAGCTCAGAGTTTTGCCTTTCGGGGCCAGACCATCCGCTACTGGACAGCAGGGCAGGGAGAGCCACTGCTTCTACTTCACGGTTTCCCCACGGCCAGCTGGGATTGGCACTACCTGTGGGTACCCTTGACCCAGCGCTTTCGTGTGGTCGCTTGCGACATGCTCGGCTTTGGCGACTCGGCCAAGCCGCTGGACCATGACTACAGCCTGATGGAGCAAGCCGACCTGCAACAGGCCTTGCTCGCCCATCTGAACATCGATCAGCCTGTACATCTGCTGGCCCACGACTACGGCGGCACCGTTGCCCAGGAGTTGCTGGCGCGCCACTGTGAACAACGCATCGAGATCGCCAGCTGCGCGTTCCTCAACAGTGGGCTGTTCCCAGAGTGCTACCAGGTCTTGCTGGTGCAAAAGCTGCTGCTCAGCCCCCTAGGCTGGCTGGTGTCCCGCAGCTTTGGGCGCGATGACCTGGTGCGCAACGTCAGCCATATCTATGGCCCTTGCACGCACCCGAGCGAAAGTGCCCTGGATGATTATTGGAGTCTGATCGTTGCCAATCGCGGCACGCGCATCCTGCACAAGCTGATCGGTTACCTGCCCGAGCGACGCCTGCACCGTGAGCGCTGGGTGGGCGCCTTGCTGCGACGATGTGTACCGCTGCGTTTCATCAATGGCGTGGCCGATCCGCTGTCAGGCGCGCGGATGCTCGAGCGCTACCGGCAGTTGGTACCCGATCCCGACACCGTGGCGCTGCCGGGCATTGGGCACTATCCCCACACCGAGGCTCCGCAACAGGTGCTGCGCCATTACCTGTCGTTTCGTGAACAGCCGATGATCGAGGCGCCACGCAAGGTGGCCTGGTCCTAGGGGGTTGCAGGCATAAAAAAGGCCGCTGCATCGCAGCGGCCAATCGAGACGTTAGATCAAGGAGCTTCAAAATCAACGTCGGTGAACCTTGGTGGCCCGAAAGGCTGGGGGGCGCCTTCGTACCGATCCAATGCCGTAAGAATAGGTGTATCTCGAGGTGGGAAAAACACCTCCTTATGACATTCACCTTTACATTGCCGGTGATAATCCTTCCCCTGGTCTCGAGGCTCATTGCGGCGTTTTCAGTAGGTTCTTCAGGTCTGAACGTAGGTTAGTACACCTGCATTTCCATCAGCTTTGTTCTTTCTGATTTCTGCACATTGCGATTTCCTACATTGCATTGAGACAGAAGTCATGAATTTTCCCTTGACCTTTCCTTCCACGGTCTCGCCTGTCGCTGGCCAGGATGTCCTGAGCGCTTTGGTCGTGTTGACCATGATGATGCAGGCCGAAGTTGCGCTTGCGCCCGGCTTGCCGCCTCGTGTTACGCCTGTCGACGATCCCGAGCGGTGGCTGGACGAACATTGGCAGGTCAAAAGCGATCACTGGTGGATGGAGCAGTCCCCGCTGCTGAATGAACAGCTTCGGGCGTTGCTGACTCTGCAGGTGCGAGCCCGTGCCTTGCGTCGTGGCGCTCCCAGACAGGACATCGAAGCTCTGCTGCCAGACGCTGATCCCGTCTTTGCATCCGTCTCACTGAAGACGAAAGAGGGTGAGCTGGTGCGTATTCCTGGCTTTGTGGCGTTGTGCGATAACCCCTATGACGATGAGCTGTCTTTCGTCCTCTACGGCTTGGGGGCCGGTGTCTGGTTCGATAGCCATCAACGTATGGTCGAGACATTGGTCCGCTACCTGCGGGCGGATAATTGCTGGACACAGGGTCTGCCCGCCCGAGCGCGTGCGGCCCTGACGGACACCACGTCCGTGGAGCTGGTGTTGAGGCCGCTGCGGAGTCGACCTGAGGTGTATCTGCTTGAAGATATGCAGTTGCTGCAACGCCGGCTGGTCATCGACGGGCTTGCTGCTGAGCCTGAAAACGGTGAGGGTGCCGTTGCCCTTGTGCCCTTGTTCGAACAACTCCAAGCAAGCGTGGCCGATGCCGTCGGTGCTTTGCGCAAGGACCTGGCGCCGCAGTGGTTGCGACACCTGTCGCCTGCCGAGCGCGAGCGGTTGGCGAAGCTGCATCAGGTTGTGAACGAAACCGAGCGCCAACTGGCCGAGCAAACTCAGCACAGTGACTTCTACACCTATGCCAGCCAGCAACTTGACGCTTGGTTGACCGCTAAAGGGTTTGCGCAATTGTCTGCCGAACAGGTACGACTGCATGTCAGACACGACTTCACAGCGGATGCGCCGCCGCAAATGGTTTCACTGCTCGAATGGGTCTGTGGCGGTGCTTACCATGGCAAGCGCCTGGCAATGACGATCCAGCACGAGGGCCTGCGCAATGCCCTGGGCGACCAAGGCGTATGGTCGCTCGCCAATGAATTACAGCTGCATCGAGGTTATGTCGAGCACGTCGAGCAGACCTATGCCCTCGACGAAAACCGCTATCTGCTGAGCAGAGCGCTGGATGCCAGGCTGCAACTCGCCAGGCAGGCGGCGGACTTCCAGGGCCTTGATCGCAGAGCGGTGCGGTTGCTCGAGCAGGCCACACAGGACACATGGGCGCAGCGCTCCGGAACAAGCACCATCACGGTGGCCCTGTTGTCCATCAATGGCGAAATGCTTCTGACCGATCATCTGTACATCTACAGCGATGATATCCATGTGCTCTATGCGCCCGGGTCGCCGGCGGGCGATCTGCAAGCGTTCAACTCACCTGGGCAGATGAGTTTCGCGCTGGGGGCACTGACCGCCATGCCTGCGGGGCGCGACTACCTCGTCGAGCGTGTCCGCCATGCCGACCGTCCTGCGTTGAATCGATATCTGACGCGTATAGCCAGCCTGCCTCAGGAATGGTCACGCGAGACGATCACCCTGCATCCGCAGGACATTGACGGCTGGCAGCAGGTGATCCAGCACTGGACCGAGTTGAGGGTGATGAAGATTCTCGACGATCTCGAAGAGATCCGGCCGGTGGTACCTGCCAGGCCGGACGGGACGCTGCAACGACGCGTGGACGACATCGACCACGAGTTGCGCGTGCTGATGACGGATTACCAGGCAGCTGCCCAGGTGCCGACGTTCATGGCCTATGCCCGTGACCGCGTGAGCGAGCGCATCAATCGTTTCCCGGGCAAGAAGGAGGGATGGATCGATGCCGATACCGTTCTGGTCGAGTTGGAGCATGGCGTTCGTCAGTCCTTGACCCAAGTGGTGGCCAGCGGATACCCCGCGGATTTCAATTTCAGGGACTTCGCCAGGCTGACGTCGACCGTGGGCCAGGACCTGTCCCATTTGAGCAACCGAGCGATCGATGGTTACATCCGGGCCGCCAGGCTCGGTGAGGGGTACTGCGATGAGATCCGCAAGAGTTATCTCGACCCGGACGCAGATGCCCAGTCCAGGCCGCTGGAGCTGCATCGCCACATCACAGGCATGAAAATTCAACGCGATTGTCTGGTGGAGCTGCAGAGCGGACGCCTCAGCGACGCGCATGCCGACTGGCTGAAACCGGTCTGCATGGCATTTCATCGGGGCAGTTTCGTCGACGATTGCAAATTGGCAATGCTGAAGATCAACGGGGCCGCTGTAGTCGGTGGGTACCTGCTGCAGTCGCCCCAGGCCAAGGGCACTTTGGTCTATCTCAGCGATGGGCCTGGTGGGCGGTACCTTTATACGGTCGAGGATTTTGTCGAGCAGTGGCGAAGCGATGCTCTGCAGGACTGGGTCTACGCGCATGTCTCGATTGACGATGAGCTGTTGATCCGCGAACTCAATGAGAGCGTGCGAAACGATGACTTCGCCGATGCGTCAGAAAGCAAGGGAAATGCGAGGATCGCCCGGTCGTTGCAGGTGCTGTACAACATCCGGGATCTTTCGGTTGCTCTACGCCAGCGTATACAGCGCTTGCTGGCCGATGCGAAACGCGATGCCTACAGCGCGGCGAGGCGTATCACCCAAGAGGTGTTCTGGCTGGTCGGTCTGGTGGCGGATGTCATCGCCTTGGCGTTCCCGCCGGCGCGAATCGTTCTGGGCTTCATCAAGGCCGGCGCTGGGTTCTACCGCAGCCTCGCGGCGTTGCGTGATGGCGATAAGACGGCAGCACTGTTATCCCTGCTCGGAGCCGTCGCCAGCTTGCCCGGGATTACGGATGTGGTGAAGTTCTATGGTACCCAGCTGGTTGATCGAGGCAGCAAACTCTGGTCGACGTTGTTTCCTGGGGAGTCATCCGCACTGAGTCTGTGGGTGAAGAACCAAGTCGAGGCACTCAAAGCGTTCTATGAGCGGCATGAGGTGTTCAAGGAGCTTGGCTCGGGTGCTTTCCAACCGTTGAATAAACGATTCGAGGAAGAGTTGTCGTGGTATACGCAACTGGTTGCTTCCACAGAGCAATCAGCCCCTCGTCAGTTCACCTGAGGCCGCCATCGGGGTCAGGGACGGCACCTCAACGCATGAGCTAGGCCGCTGGCTCATACCCCATACGCTTGCTGACGGCGCCTGCCGCCGCCAGCAAGCGCTTCGCCGCCGGTCCCTGTTCGTCGGCATGGAAGATCGACGTCGGACCGACCACCGTCATCACCGCGGCAATCTGGCCCATGGCGTTGAACACCGGCGCGGACAGCGCGTCCACGCCGGGCATCAGCAAACCGTGCACGTGATGCAGCCCGCGTGCACGGATCTGGGCCAGCACGGGCTCGTAGTCGCTGAATGACTGGTCCATGGCGGCCAGCTCCTGGTCGCGCAGTTCCACTGTCTCGCGTTCGGGCAGGTGGGCGGCGAACACCAGGCCTGTGGACGAACTGAGCAGCGGCAGGACCGAGCCGATCTGCGTGACCACCGTCACCGCGCGCACCGCAGGCTCGATGCTGACCACCGTCGCCCCCTGATTGCCCCACACCGCAATGAAACAGCTTTCGTTGAGCTCGTCGCGCAGTTGCGACAGGGGCAGCGCCGCGACCTTCAGCACGTCGATGCTACCCAGCGCCGCCATGCCCACCCGCAGTGCCTCACGGCCCAGCCCATAATGGTTGGTGGCAGGATCCTGCTCGGCGAAGCCGCTGGCGATCAGCGCCTGCAAGTAGCGATGCACCTTGCTCGCCGGCATGTCCACGTGTTCGGCCAGTCGCGACAGCGACGTGGATGGAGAGAGTTCGGCAAGGGCTTTGAGAATGTCGGTGCCGACTTCCGCCGAGCGGACCTTCTGCTTGCCGTTGTCGGCAGGGGAGCTGGCTTTGGCCATGGGATGGGAATCCAGGGGAGACAGGTGGGCGTCTTTATAGCTTGACGCCTTTCGGCAATCAAATTACGTTATTCGTAATCTGATTACGATAAAAACAATGCAGACGCGCTGCAACGCCTGGAGTACTCACCGGAACGCGCCGGACAGGGCCAGCAGCCAGCTGCCAGCAACGGCTCTCATCGAGCCCGGAGGCACCCGATGAATCTCGATTCTTCCCCTGATCTTCAGTACCTGAGCGGCTTCGGCAACGAGTTCGCCAGTGAAGCGCTGCCCGGCGCCCTGCCGGTCGGGCAGAACTCCCCACAGAAAGCCCCTTACGGCCTGTACGCCGAACTGCTCTCGGGTACCGCATTCACCATGGCCCGCAGCGAGCTGCGTCGTACCTGGCTGTACCGCATTCGTCCCTCGGCGCTGCACCCGCGCTTCGAGCGTCTGGAGCGTCAACCGCTGACCGGCCCGCTGGGCCAGATCACCCCCAACCGCCTGCGCTGGAGTCCCCAGTCGATCCCGTCCGAGCCCACCGATTTCATCGAAGGCTGGCTGCCGATGGTGGCCAACTCGGCCTCGGAGAAGCCGGCTGGCGTGAGCATCTACATCTATCGTGCCAATCGTTCCATGGAACGGGTGTTCTTCAATGCCGACGGCGAACTGCTACTGGTGCCGGAGCAAGGCCGCCTGCGCATCGCCACCGAACTGGGGGTGATGGAAGTCGAGCCGCTGGAGATCGCCGTGATCCCTCGGGGCATGAAGTTCCGCGTCGAGCTGCTCGACGGCCAGGCCCGTGGCTACATTGCCGAGAACCATGGTGCCCCGCTGCGCATCCCGGACCTGGGCCCGATCGGCAGCAATGGCCTGGCCAACCCGCGTGACTTCCTGACCCCAGTGGCGCGCTACGAAGAGGTCAGCGGGCCAGTGCAACTGGTGCAGAAGTTTCTCGGCGAACACTGGGCCTGCGAACTGCAGCACTCGCCGCTGGATGTGGTCGCCTGGCACGGCAGCAACGTGCCGTATAAGTACGACCTGCGTCGCTTCAATACCATCGGCACGGTCAGCTTCGACCATCCCGATCCTTCCATCTTCACCGTGCTCACCTCGCCGACCAGCGTCCACGGCATGGCCAACATGGACTTCGTGATCTTCCCGCCACGCTGGATGGTGGCCGAGAACACCTTCCGTCCACCTTGGTTCCATCGCAACCTGATGAACGAATTCATGGGCCTGATCCAGGGGGCCTACGACGCCAAGGCTGAAGGTTTCCTGCCGGGCGGTGCCTCGCTGCACGGTGTGATGAGCGCCCACGGGCCAGACGCCGAAACCTGCGAGAAGGCCATCGCCGCGGACCTGGCGCCGCACAAGATCGACAACACCATGGCATTCATGTTCGAGACCAGCCAGGTGCTGCGTCCGAGCCGTCATGCCCTCGAGTGCCCGCAACTGCAGGCCGACTACGATAGTTGCTGGGCCACCTTGCCGAGCACCTTCAACCCGAATCGGAGATAACCCATGAACCAGACCGCCATCGCCCGTAGCTGGGTCGAGCACGCCAACGGGCACAGCGACTTCCCGTTGCAGAACCTGCCCCTGGGCATCTTCAGCCGTCCAGGCCAGGCACCGCGTTGCGGCGTAGCCATCGGTGACGCGATCCTCGATCTGGAAGCCGTGCTGGGCGCCGGCCTGTTCGACGGCCAGGCCAAGGTCGCTGCCGAAGCCACCCGAGGCGGCGCGCTGAATGCGTTCCTCGCCCTGGGCCGTGAAGCCCGTGTGGCCCTGCGCGAGCGTTTGATGGTGCTGCTGGGCGAGCACAGCGAGCATCAAGCGGCCTTGAAGGCTGCCCTGTATCCGGCCAGCGAGTGCCAGCTGCACCTGCCTGCGAAGATCGGCGACTACACCGACTTCTACGTAGGCATCGAACATGCCAAGAACGTGGGCAAGCTGTTCCGCCCGGACAACCCGCTGCTGCCCAACTACAAATACGTGCCGATCGGTTACCACGGCCGTGCCTCCACCATCCGTCCCTCCGGTACCGACGTGCGCCGTCCCAAGGGCCAGACCCTGCCGGCCGGGCAGACCGAACCGAACTTCGGCCCGTGTGCGCGTCTGGACTACGAGCTGGAATTGGGCATCTGGATCGGCCAAGGCAACGACATGGGCCAGCCCATCCCGGTGAGCGACGCCGCTGAGCATGTGGCCGGCTACTGCCTGCTCAACGACTGGTCCGCGCGCGATATCCAGGCCTGGGAATACCAGCCACTGGGCCCGTTCCTGTCCAAGAGCTTCATCACCAGCATCTCGCCCTGGGTGGTTACCGCCGAAGCCCTCGAGCCGTTCCGTTGCGCCCAGGCGCCGCGTCCTGAAGGCGACCCGCAGCCTCTGTCCTACCTGCTGGACAAGCGTGACCAGGCCGCGGGTGCCTTCGATATCGAACTGGAAGTGCTGCTGGTTACCGAGAAGATGCGCGAGCAGGGCCTGCCAGCCCATCGCCTGACCCTGAGCAACACCCGCAGCATGTACTGGACCGTGGCCCAGATGGTGGCTCACCACAGTGTCAACGGTTGCCAGTTGCAGCCGGGTGACCTGTTCGGTTCGGGCACGCTGTCCGGCGCCACGCCCGGCTCGTTCGGCAGCCTTCTGGAGATCACCGAAGGTGGCAAGCATCCGGTGGAGCTGGCCAGCGGCGAGGTGCGCAAGTTCCTGGAGGACGGCGACGAGATCATCCTGCGTGCCCGCTGCATCCGTGACGGCGTGGCGAGCATCGGCTTCGGCGAATGCCGCGGCAAGATCATCTCGGCCAACTGAGAGGTCAGGGCGATGGAGCTGTTCACCTATTACCGTTCCACTTCCTCGTATCGGGTACGCATCGCCCTGGCGCTCAAGGGGCTGGATTACCAGGCCCTGCCGGTCAACCTGCTCAAGGGCGAGCAGCGTGGGGCGCACTACCTGGCGCTCAACCCCCAGGGGCGAGTGCCCGCGCTGCGGACCGATGGCGGGGAGTTGCTGGTGCAGTCACCGGCGATCATCGAGTATCTCGAAGAGGTTTATCCACAACCTGCGCTGTTGCCGGCCAGTGCCGAGTCTCGGGCCAAAGTGCGGGGTGTGGCGGCGATCATCGGCTGCGACGTCCACCCGCTGCACAACGTCAGCGTGCTCAACCAGTTGCGTCAGTTGGGCCATGACGATACCCAGGTCAACCAGTGGATCGCCCACTGGATCGGCCAGGGCCTGGCGGCGGTGGAACAATTGATCGGTGATCGAGGCTTCTGTTTCGGTGACGAGCCGGGGTTGGCAGATGTCTACCTGATCCCTCAGCTCTACGCCGCCGAGCGATTCAATGTCGACCTCAGCGGCTATCCACGCATCGCTCGCGTGGCTGCTTTGGCACAGGCACACCCGGCCTTCGCCAAGGCGCATCCCTCCTGCCAGCCGGACACCCCGGCTCAGTGAATCGAACGCTTGGTCGACGGGAGTTGGCCAAGCCGTTCGCTCAATTTCAGACGTTGGATCGGGTCGTCGGTCAGCAGCAAGGCGTGCTCCAAGTCATAGCGCTCGGCCTGGGGGCAATCCAGGTGCTGGTAGAGCGTGGCGCGGGCCAGGTAGTCGCTTGCCAGTACCGGGCCTAGTTGCATCACCCGTTCGGCGTCGATCAAGGCGGCCAGGTCGTTTTCGTTGCTGCTGTGCAGATGACGCAGGTTGCGCGACAGGCGCTGGAGCATCTGCATGGGGGCTGCGCTGTGCATGTGTTCGGCGCTCAACGGCATATGGGGACCGAACTGGCGGGCCAGCAGTTCTCGGCAGTCGGCGGGGTACAACCGTCGTCCGCCACAAGGATCGAGCAAATGGTCGGCCCCGGGCACACGCAGCAGGAAGTGGCCGGGGAAGTTCACGCCCTCCAGGGGGATCGATAGGCGTCGCGCCAGTTCCAGGGCGAGGATGGCCAGGGTCAACGGCTGGCCGCGGCGGCGCTGCAAGACTTTGTCCATCAACGCCACCTGGGGTCGCAACGGATGGTATTCATCCTGCGCGAAACCCAGGGCATTGAGTTGACGCAGCAGGGGCTGGGCCAGCTCGTGGAGCGGCAGCATTGGCAGGTTGGCGCTGATTTCTCGCTGCAAGTCGTGCACTTGGGCGAGGCTCGCCGCCGGGTCCACCGTCCGGTCGTGCTCGGCCGCTATCCACAGCGTTGCTTCCAGCAGGGCGACAGGCTCGCGATCCAGGCAGGCCAAGCAGGCTTGACGTGGGTTCATGGGCACTCTCCGCATACGCTTATCTTTTAGCCTTGGCGCGTGCTTTCGTCCAGTGGTCCGCCAGAGGCTCGGAGCCTGGCGGCCTGCCTATACTGGAAGGAGCACCTCTCGGGGGAGCCCGTTGATGTTCGCGCTCATGCAAAGCACCCGCACCCAGTCCTTGCACCTGTGCATCGACCCGCCAACAGGCCTCAAGGCCGTCGTGGTCATTCATAGCGAGCAGTTGGGCCCGGCCATGGGCGGCTGTCGCTATCTACCCTACGCCGATGATGAAAGTGCCATGACCGACGCCATCCGTCTGGCCCAGGGCATGAGCTACAAGGCGGCATTGGCGGGCCTGCCTTTGGGGGGCGGCAAAGCGGTGATCGTGCGCAATCCGCATGTGGAAAACCGCGCCGCGCTGTTCGAAGCATTCGGCCGGTTCATCGATACCCTGCAGGGGCGCTTCATCACCGCCGTGGACAGCGGCACCTCCACCCTGGACATGGACTGCATCGCCCAGACTACACCCCATGTCACCAGCACCACAGCCTCAGGCGACCCGTCGCCGCATGCCGCGATGGGTGTGTTCGCGGGCATTCGCGCCACGTCCATGGCGCGTTTGGGCAGCGATAACCTGGAGGGGCTGCGCATCGCTGTGCAAGGCTTGGGCAATGTCGGCTATGCCTTGGCCGAACAGTTGCACGCGGCGGGCGCGGAATTATTGGTCAGCGACCTGGATCCTGGACGCGTACGCCTGGCCGTGGAGCAATTGGGGGCACATCCTGTGACCAACGACGCGCTGATCAGCACTCCCTGCGACATCTTTGCCCCCTGTGGCGTCGGGCCGGTGCTCAATGGCCAGAGCGTGATGCAGTTGCGCTGCGCTGCCGTGGCAGGCGCGGCGAACAACCAGCTCACTACGCTGCAAGTGGCGGATCAGCTGGAAAATCGCGGCATCCTCTATGCGCCGGACTACGTGATCAATGCCGGTGGCCTGATCTATGTGGCCCTGACCCACCGGGGCGAGGACCTGGGCACCATCACCGCACACCTGGCGCGCATTCCCACGCGGCTGACCGAAGTGTTTGCCCATGCCCAGGCGGAGAAGCGTTCGCCAGCGCGGGTGGCGCAGATGCTGGCGGAGCGGTTGCTCTACGGATGAGCCTGGGTCATTCAGCCTGATTCTCAAGCAGCTCGGCCAAGGCATCCGGCTGGTTCTTGAAGGCCCGGGCGAACACGTCGCGGTTCTTGGCCATGTAGATGCCGGCTTCCTCGACTTGCTGTTCGCTCAACGATGGCACGGCCTTTTGCAGCACCTCGGCCAGGCGCTCGGCCAGTTCGAGCATTTTGTCGTGACGGTCTGCTTCGGCCTTATCCATGAACAAGCGCTCCGGGTCGCGGCTGCTGCGGTACACCACTTCGACGGCCATTCATCACCTCTGTGCCTTTTGCTGTTGGGGTTATGGGTTAACTGTATTTATATACAGTACTCGCTCCAGCCACCGTGATGCAACTCAAGTGATGGCCTTTTCCCTTCAGAGCCTAGCCCACAGGTGTCTTGCGGCAATTGGTCGCCTTCCAAGGCAAAGGCCTGGCCTTTTTACTGCATGCACAAGCGTCACAGAGGTGACGCATCATCCTTCAGCTCGTATCGGGGAAAACGAACATCGTGAACATCAAATGGGCAGAAAAACTACGCAAGGGCCTGCATGGCTCGGCGGACTCGCTGGGCAACCTGTGCGTCGAGGCGTTCCACTACCTGGCGTTGTTCGGCATCGGCGCCATCACTGCCTATGCGGCGGTGGTGACCTTCCTGGACATGCTGGGCAAAGGTGGGGTCAGCGTCGATGACATCCTGCTGCTGTTCATCTACTTGGAGCTGGGGGCAATGGTCGGTATCTATTTCAAGACCAACCACATGCCGATCCGCTTCCTGCTGTATGTGGCGATCACCGCGCTGACCCGTCTGCTGATCGGCGATGTCTCGCACCACAAAGCGCCAGACGTCGGGCTGCTGTATCTGTGCGGCGGCATCCTGCTGCTGGCGTTTTCGATTCTTGTGGTGCGCTACGCCTCGTACCGCTATCCGTCCACCAAGGTGCTCGATGCCAATGGCAAAGAGGTCGAGGACGGCAAGTAGGGGTCAGTTGGCCAGGCCTGGGCCATGCTGTTGTTGCTCGGTTGCGAACCCGGCGCTGAACGGGTTGAAGAGTAGCCGTGTCCCCAGGGATATGAAGTGTGTTCGCGCAAAGGCCAGACTAGGCGAAACGGGGTCAGAAAGCGAAGTGCGCTGGAGTGCATGAGCATTCCGAGCCCCGTTTAAACGTAGTATGGGCGAGTGCGGATACATTCCGTACAGAGTCTAGGTGTTCAAGGTGTGCAGCTGGGAAACATTGAGTTCACTGTCGTGACAAGTATCGTCTTGGACTGTCTTTGCTCGGCAGACAAAATATTTGAAGCAGGGCGCTTATGAACGCGATCCAGCGGATTATATAGTCACCTCCCAAAAAATCTCGGGAGGGTAGATAGAATAAAACATAGCCATAACGGGCTACGCTGAGTTGGGTCGCTCCCCAGAGTATAAGTGGTGCAAGAAAAATTAAAAATACTCTAGGGGTAAGACGTGCTCCGGAAATTATTTTTGATGTCGAGTGGAAGGCCAAGAAGGCTATCAGGGAGATCAGTAGGTATAAGGCCTCCATCAGTAACGGGTTACTGGTCACCGCTTTGACTCTCCATATATAAGGCGTTGAGGGTGGCGGTGTCGGAGATGGCTTCAAATGCTAATGCCGCTTTGCTTGATTTCTCATATCCTCGAACATAATCGCTGCGTACATACCTAAATAAACGCCATGCATCTGGTTTCAATATCAGCTTACTAAGGCTGTAGGCCGAAAGAGCCAAGTCGACGGAACCATAAGCCATATTTCCTTCCAAGGCGCCTGCTCCCACTCTTTTTGCAGCCTGTTGGTAAGCCTTCCTCACTGAGCACAATCTGAGCGACCGGCCGATAAATTGCCTCTATTTCATACATATTATTGGACATTCTGCCGTGCCCCAGCGATACGAAACTTCTGGCATAGACTGAGAAATAGTCATCGGTTTTTTTATTGCACGCAGGCGTACCGGCTCTCCGGGATCTAGTAATCGCCTGATGCTAGATAGCGTATTGGGGTGCGTTGCGCGGAAGCCGCATCTGTACCTGTGCGGCGGCATCCTGCTGCTGGCGTTTTCGATTCTTGTGGTGCGCTACGCCTCGTACCGCTATCCGTCCACCAAGGTGCTCGATGCCGATGGCAAAGAGGTCGAGGACGGCAAGTAGGGGTCAGTTGGCCAGGCCGGCGGCGGGGAAGCGGCGTGGTGTCTGGTGGGGGGCTTGGGTGAGGGCGGCCAGGACCTCCAGCGGGTTCTGGCCCAGTTCGATGGCCAGCCCCAGGCGGATGCTGTCGATCACCCGCTGCAGACGCTGCGGGTCATTGCGCTGGGCGGCGGTGATGAGGCGTTTGGCGACCACACCGCTGTCGTCGGAGAGGGTGAGCATGATGCTGCCGTCCAGGCGTTCGATGCTCAGGTTGACCCGGTACTCGGGGGCGAAGGCGTCGCTGATCTGGTCGAAGGGATTGTGCATGGTCGGGCTGTCTGCAATGAATGACTGCAGAGGTTGACCGACTGAGCGCGCGGTTGGTTCAGGGCCATTGATCGGTGGACATGAAAACGCCCGGCAAAGCCGGGCGTTCTTTGTCGATCGCGAGGTTCAGGCTTCAGGGTCGCTCATCTGAAGTACCCCACGTTTGCTGCGCAACTTGCCGTAGAAGTGCTCCAGCGCGTTGTTCAGCTTGCTGGCGGCGCCATCCACAGCCTGGTCCAGGGACGTGGCGGTGTGGGTCACGGAAATCGGTTGATGGCCTTTCGGGCGAGCCTCCATCTGGCAGCGTTTGTCATGTGGGCCGGGCTTGGCGCCGTTCTCGTCACGCAGGTGGACCTCGATGCGGGTTAGGTCGTCCTCGTAGCGTTCGAGTGTGCTTTCAAGCGTGCTGCGAACCCACTCGTTGAGCCGGATGTTGCCTTCGATGTGATTGCTGCTGTTGACCTGGATTTGCATGATTCAATCCTTATTCAGCTTGCTCGCAAGAGACGCGCCTAGGCCTTTGAGGCCCTTGGAATTTCTTCGCCTCTTGACCCTAAAGTCAGCCAACGGCGAAACGAAATCAAGCCCCTTTAGAAAATAAATTTTCTGTTGCAAATCGGCCTTGGCAAACCGCCGAAACATGCTTCTGGTGCTGATGCGCCCGGCGAACGTGCGCTCGTTGCTCAGCCGGAGAAGGCCGCCCGGTAGTCCCCGGGCGTCGCGCCCAGGGCCTGGCGGAAGCGGTTGCTGAAGTGGCTGGCGCTGGCGAATCCACATAGCAGGGCCACCTGGCCCAGCGGCAACTGGCCCAGGCGCAACAGCTGGCAGGCGCGGTTGAGGCGGCGGGCCAGCAGGTACTGGTGCGGCGGCAGGCCGAAGCTTGTACGGAACATGCGGGCGAAGTGGTATTCGGACAGGTTGCAGCGCACGGCCAGCTCGCCCAGGGTGATGGGTTGGTCCAGGTGCGCTTCGATGTACTCCACCAGCTGCCGGCGCTGGTGCGGTGCCAGGCCGCCCTTCAGGCGCAGGCCCTGGCGCAGACCTGCCTGGCTGAGCACGGCGTGGTCGACAATTTCGTGGGCCAGGCTACTGGCCAAGAGACGCTCGCCGGGTTCGTCCCAGTCCAGGGTCACCAGTTGGCGGAAGCGTCGGGCCTGTTGCGGATCATCGAGGAAGGTCGCCTCTTGCAGCTGCATTTCCCGCGGTTCGCGGTCGAGCAGGTGCAGGCAACCCAGGGCGAACTGGGCCTCGCTGATGTAGAGGTGGGCCAGGCGGATGTGCCCATTGACCACCCAGTTGGACTCGTGACCTGCGGGCATGATGCACAGTTTGTCCGGCGCGCCTTTGTCGGCCGGGCGCTGACGTCGGAAGGTGCCGGTGCCGTCGGCGATGTAGCACGACAGGGTATGGTGGCTCGGCGCCTGGTAGTCGCGGGCATCGTCGCGATTGCTCCACACCGCTGCAGCCAGGCCGTCGCCCAGGTGCGCGCTCAGCTCCAGGCGGGCATTGGGGGAGGCGTGCATGGCGTTGAAAACTTGCAATTGGGTCAGTGGGGTCATCGGCGATTCCTCGTGTTGCCATCCTACTGCGTGGCGTTCGGGCTGACAGCCCCGGGGATGGCAAATGCGCAAGTTTGTGCAAGCGCAGGCATCGGCGGCGGGTGGAGACTGGAGATCACGACGAGGGCTGGGCCCTCGATCACAGGCTTCGCCTGCAGGTGCCGCTGAGCCTTGTGGGCGCTGGCGAAGCCTGCGATGGGCTGCAACGCAGCCCCAGCTCTTGTGACCGCCACGGAAGTCCTGCCATGAACCTCTCGCTCTATCTGCTCACTGTCCTGATCTGGGGCACCACCTGGATCGCCCTGAAACTGCAGCTGGGCGTGGTCGCCATCCCGGTGTCGATCGTCTATCGCTTCGCCCTGGCCGGGTTGATCCTGTTCGCCATCCTCTTGCTCACCCGGCGCCTGCAACCGATGAACCGCCGCGCCCACCTGGTGTGCCTGGCCCAGGGTTTTTGCCTGTTCTGCGTCAACTTCATGTGTTTTCTCACCGCCAGCCAGTGGATTGCCAGTGGGCTGATCGCCGTGGTGTTCTCTACCGCCACCCTATGGAACGCACTCAACGCGCGGATCTTCTTTGGCCAGCGTATCGCCGCCAATGTGTTGGGTGGTGGTGCCTTGGGGCTGGTGGGCCTGGGCCTGCTGTTCTGGCCGGAGCTGTTCAGCCACACCGCCAGCCGCGAGACCTTGTACGGCCTGGGCCTGGCGTTGCTGGGCACATTGTGTTTCTCGGCGGGCAACATGCTTTCCAGCGTGCAGCAGAAGGCAGGGCTCAAGCCCATGACCACCAACGCCTGGGGCATGGTGTATGGGGCGATGATGCTGGCACTGTACTGCCTGCTCAGCGGCATTCCCTTCGACATGGAATGGAACACCCGCTACATCGGTTC
The DNA here is from genome assembly GCF_033173945.1 of Pseudomonas sp. HTZ2. Taxonomy (NCBI): domain Bacteria; kingdom Pseudomonadati; phylum Pseudomonadota; class Gammaproteobacteria; order Pseudomonadales; family Pseudomonadaceae; genus Pseudomonas; species Pseudomonas sp. HTZ2. Next base: position 1,600,091 of record NZ_CP137332.1, read on the forward strand.
GCTGCTGTACCTGGTGATCCCGGGGTCGGTCATCGGTTTCACCGCCTACCTGACCTTGGTCGGACGCATGGGGCCGGAGCGGGCGGCCTACTGCACGGTGCTGTTCCCGCTGGTGGCGTTGAATGTCTCGGCCGTCGCCGAGGGCTACCAGTGGACGGCGCCAGCGCTGCTGGGGCTGGTGGCGGTGATGGCGGGCAACGTGCTGGTGTTTCGCAAGCCAAAGGCCAAGGTGATGGGGCGTGCGGTCGGCGTGAGGTAGGCGACGGCCCTCTGGTGCGGTTCTTTCATGGGGAAGCCCGCGAATACCGCGCGTCAGATTCGCCGGTGTCTACACTAGGCCAGACCTTTTATCGTTGGATCCGGCCATGTCGACACTGTCAGCCTGGGACCGACACCTGTCGTACCGCCAGGTGCAGTTGCTGTGCCTGCTCGCCCTCGGCCTGCACCTGATCCCGCTGTTGCTGGCTGACTACCCGTACATGGACGACAGCTGGCGCGGGCATCTGGCCGGCAATGCCTGGGCAGTCGAGGGGCGGGTGATGAACGACCTGTTCTACGGCGCGCTTGGCTTCGGCGATGGGGCGCCGAACCTGTTCCCCTTGCCGCTGTTGCTGGCAGGCACGGCGGCCGCCCTGGCCCTGGCCCGCCTTGTGCGTCACTATTTCGTCGCTCCCACCGCCAGCGCGGTACTGGTGGTGCTGCCGCTGTGGTATCAACCGTTCTTCCTGCAAAACCTCTCTTACCAGTACGACGGACCGACCATGGCACTGGCGCTGGCCGCCTGTGTGCTGGCCATCACCCTGGAGCCTGGCAGCTGGCGACAGATACTCTGCGGCGCACTGCTGGTGGCGGTGGCGCTGGCTTTCTACCAGATCAGCCTGAACGTGTTCGCCGGGCTGTGCGGTGTGGAGGTCATGCGCCAGGTAATGCTGGGCAAGCGGTGCGGCCAGGTCTGGCGCCATGCGCTAGGGCGCCTGGGCCAGGCGCTGGGCGGTTGTGCGCTGTATGGGCTGACGGCCTATCAACTGATGACGCCCTTGCGCCAGGGCTTGCTGCCTGTCGAGGGGCCTTGGCCGTTCATCACTGTGGCACGGCTGGAGGTGATCGGCGAGCGAGTGGGGTTGTTGTTCACGCCGGGCACCACGTGGTGCTGCCTGGTGTTGATCGCGCTCGCGATCGTCGCGCTGGCCCGGCAGCTCTGGCGTGTGCTGGACGGGCAGGGCAGCGTCGGCGCCCGGGTCGGCTTATGCCTGGCGTTGCTGGTGCCGATACCGGTGATTCTGCTGCTAATCCCCGGCATCACGTTAGTGTTCGCCGATTTCAACGATGGCGCGCGCACCTTGATGGGCCTGGGCGTGCTCATGCTGCTGGTGCTGCTGCTCGCCCATGAGGCGCTCAGTGAAATCCACCCGCGCCTGGGCTGGCTGCTGGTGATACCGCTGTTGTGCATGCTGTCGTTCGCCTTCGCCTACGGCCGCGTGCTGATCGTGCAGAAGACGCTGCACCAGGCCGTCACCTTCGCCCTGGCCCACGACATCAGCGCCCAGCCCTCGCTGGCCAGCGCCCGACGCTACTACGTGCTGGGCATCGACTCTGGCGGCCAGTGGTTGCCGGCCGCCAGTGGCTCGTTCAAGGCCATGCCGGCGCTGCGTTATGTGCTCAACATCAACTACCTGCTGCTCCCGGAAATGATGCCGCGTGTAGGCCTGAGCAACTTCGGCTCGCATCCGCCGCTGGACCGTCGACAGGTGCTGGCGCGTAGCCCGCAACCTGTAGTGCGGGGCAAGTTCTATGACATCCATGGGGTGGGCGATACCGTCTACGTGCTGATGAAAAAGCCCCGCGACCCCGAGCGCTACCGTTGGTGAACCTTCGGCGCTTCGCCCGCTATGGCGTGGTCGGCCTGGTCAACACAGGCGTGCACTGGCTCGTGTTCTTCGTGCTGCACCTGGTCCTTGGGCGCAGCCAGGCGCTGAGCAATGTATTGGCCTTTGCCGGGGCGGCGAGCCTGTCCTACCAGCTCAACGCCCGCTACACCTTCTTCGCCCGGCCAGGCGGCAAGCGCTACCTGTTGTTCCTGGCGGGTATGGGAGGGCTGAGCCTGGCCATGGGGGCGGTGTCCGACTGGGCGCGCCTGTCGCCCTGGTTGACCCTCGTGGCGTTCTCCACGGTCAGCCTGGTGGTGGGCTATAGCTATTCGCGCACTGTAGTGTTCAGACGGAGGGCGCCATGAACATTTCCCTGATCGTGCCGGTGTACAACGAGCAGGACACCCTGGAGCGCTTCTACCGCGCCGTGCGGCGCGAGCCGTCGTTGCAGGGCATGACAGTGGAGATTCTGTTCATCAACGATGGCAGCACCGATGGCACCGAGGCCATCTGCGCAGACCTGGCTATGCGCGATGAATGGGTCACGGTGATCAATTTCTCGCGCAACTTCGGCAAGGAGTCGGCGCTGTTCGCCGGGCTGGAGTACGCCGAGGGCGATGCCATGGTGCCGATCGATGTCGATCTGCAGGACCCCATCGAGCTGGTCGCGCAGATGGTCGAACGCTGGCAGCAGGGCGCCGACGTGGTCCTGGCCAAGCGCCGCGACCGGGCTGCCGATACGCCGTTCAAGCGCTGGAGCGCGCGGCTCTATTACCGCCTGCACAACCGCATCGCCTCGACCCACATCGAGGAGAACGTCGGTGATTTTCGTCTGCTCGACCGCAAGGTGGTCGCCGCGATCCGCCAGTTGCCGGAGCAGCAGTTGTTCATGAAAGGGGTATTGTCGTGGGTGGGGTTTCGCACCGAAATCATCGAGTACGACCGGCCGCCGCGGGTCGCGGGCAACAGCAAGTTCAGCGTCTGGCGACTGTGGAACCTGGCGCTAGACGGCATCACCTCGTTCAGCACCGTGCCCTTGCGGCTATGGACTTACGTAGGCGGTGGGGTGTCGCTGTTCGCGTTTGCCTTTGCGGTGTACATGGTGGTCGACAAATTGCTGTGGGGGACCGATGTGCCGGGATATCCATCGTTGATGACGGCCATTTTGTTCCTGGGCGGGGTGCAGCTGATCGGCATCGGCATCCTGGGGGAGTACATCGGGCGGATCTACCAGGAAACCAAGCACCGGCCGCGCTATGTGGTGCGCAAGGTCGTCGGCAGGCGGCGCAAGATCAGGTAGTGCGGCGCTGAGGCCTTCGTGGGTTCACCCGCGAAGGCCTCCTGAAACACGACTCAGCCCTTCCAGACCTGCGGGTTGACCAGGTCCCGAGGTCGCTCGCCCAACAGCGCCGCGCGCAGGTTGTCGATCGCCCGATTGGCCATGGCTTCGCGGGTTTCAGCGGTGGCGGAACCCACGTGTGGCAGGGTCAGGGCGTTGGGCAGCGTGAACAGCGGCGAGTCGGCCAGCGGCTCTTTCTCGTACACGTCCAGCCCGGCACCGCGAATCGTGCCGCTCTGCAGCGCCTCGACCAGCGCCGCCTCGTCCACTACCGGCCCGCGGGAGACGTTGACCAAAAAGGCGCTGGGCTTCATCAGTTTGAGCTCGCGGGCACCGATCAACTTGCGCGTGGCCTCCGACAACGGCACCACCAGGCACACGAAGTCGGCTTCGGCCAGCAGTTGCTCCAGGCTGCGGTATTGGGCTCCAAGCTCCTGTTCCAGCGCGGGCTTGCGGTTGTTGCCGCTGTACAGCACCTGCATGTTGAAACCGAAGCGGCCGCGCCGGGCGATGGCGGCGCCGATGTTGCCCAGACCGACGATGCCAAGGGTCTTGCCATGCACGTCGCTGCCGAAATGGGCTGGGCCGACGGTGGCTTGCCAGTGGCCAGCCTTGGTCCAGGCGTCGAGCTCGGCGACCCGGCGCGCACAGCCCATGACCAGGGCGAAGGCCAGGTCGGCGGTGCTTTCGGTGAGCACGTCGGGGGTGTTGGTCAGGGCGATGCCGCGCTCGTTGAAATAGTCCAGGTCGTAGTTGTCGTAGCCGACCGAGACGCTGGAGACCACCTCCAGCTTGCCTGCGCCCTCGAGCTGCGCCCGGCCGAGCTTGCGACCGACGCCGATCAGGCCATGGGCCTGGGGCAGGGCTTCGTTGAACTGGGCGGCGATGTCACCGTGCTTGGGGTTGGGCACGATCACGTTGAAGTCTTGCTGCAGGCGTTCGGCCATGGCCGGGGTGATGCGGCTGAAGGCCAGGACGGTCTTTTTCATCGGGCTACTTCTCATGGCAAAAAATTGAAAGCTACAAGCTTCACGCTTCGAGCGGCAAGAAAAGCCGGGCGGCGTGGGCCTGGTTTTTTCTTGCGGCTTGAAACTTGCGGTTAGCGACCGCTCTCGTGGATCTTCAGGTCCGCCTCGTGGGCGGCGAGGATTTCCGGCAGCGAGTTGCGCAGGTATTCGACCCAGGTCTTGATCTTGGCATCCAGGTACTGGCGCGAGGGGTAGATTGCGTAGAGGTTCAGCTCCTGCAGACGGTAGTCGGGCATGATCCGCACGATGCTGCCGTCGCGCAGGCCGTCGATGGCCGAATAGATCGGCAGCACACCCACGCCCATGCCGCTGCGGATCGCCGTCTTCATGGCGTCGGCCGAATTGACCTGGAACGGCGAGCTGGTGATGTTGACCACCTCCTGGCCTTCCGGACCGTCGAACAGCCACTTCTCCAGCGGGATCACCGGGCTGACCATGCGCAGGCACGAATGCTTGAGCAGGTCGGATGGTTTGTGCGCGGTGCCGTGCTTGGCCACGTACTCGGGCGAGGCGCAGACGATGCTGTAGGTGATGCCCAGACGCTGGGAGACGAAGCCGGAATCCGGCAGCTCGCTGGCCAGCACGATGGACACGTCATAGCCCTCGTCGAGCAGGTCTGGTACGCGGTTGGCCATGGTCAAGTCGAAGGTCACGTCCGGGTGCGACTCACGGTAGCGGGCGATGGCATCGACCACGAAGTGCTGGCCGACGCCGGTCATCGAATGCACCTTCAACTGCCCGGCCGGGCGGGCGTGGGCATCGCTGGCTTCGGCCTCGGCTTCTTCGACGAAGGTGAGAATCTGTTCGCAGCGCATCAGGTAACGCTTGCCCGCCTCGGTCAGAGCGATGCGTCGGGTGGTGCGGTTGAGCAGCCGAGTTTGCAGATGGGCTTCCAGGTTGGAGACCGCCCGCGAGACGTTCGCGGTGGTCGTATCCAGTTGCGCCGCGGCGGCAGTGAAGCTACCGAGTTGGGCTACGCAACTGAAAGCACGCATGTTTTGCAGGGTGTCCATGGGTCACTCTCAAGGTAGAGGACAAAATTGTGACATGAAGTAACCAAAAGGGTCTTCAGACTAAAGCCGGATTATCACTGTTTTGGTAACAAAGATTCGCAGGAATATGCGCTTATCGCCAGTGCGACCGCCCCCTAGAATTGCCCGGCCTCTTCACCTCATCCTCGGGAAATCGCAGCTGTGCCGCGTCGCATCATCAGAGCGCTGAATGCGCTCAGTGCCTGTGCCCTTAGCCTCACCTTGAGCGGCTGTATCGGAACCTGGGGCATCGCCCCGCAAAGCAAGACGCTGCAAGCCAACACCCTGACCACCGACGACGCGATCCGCGAAGCTGCCACCGACGCCCATTGGCCGGCGCAACAGTGGTGGCGTGCCTATGGCGACCCGCAGTTGGACCGCTGGGTCGAGCTGGCCCAGAGCGGCAGCCCGACCCTGGCCATGGCCGCGGCGCGGGTGCGCCAGGCCAAGTCCATGGCCGGTGTGATCGAGTCGGCGGAAAAGCTCCAGGCCAACGGCCAGGCCACCCTCAAGCGCCACAACTGGCCGGAAGATCAGTTCTATGGCCCTGGCGCGCTGTCCGGGGCCAACACCTGGGACAACAACGCCGCCATCGGTTTGAGCTACGCCCTGGATCTCTGGGGCCGTGAGCGCAATGCCAGCGAGCAGGCCGTGGACCAGGCGCACATGAGCGTTGCCGAAGCCCGCCAGGCCCAGCTGGAGCTACAGAACAACGTGGTGCGCGCCTACATCCAGCTGAGTCTGCACTTCGCCCAGCGCGATATCGTCCAGGCCGAGCTGGAGCAGCAGGAGCAGATCCTCGCCCTGGCCAAGCGGCGTCTGGACAGCGGCCTAGGCACGCACTTCGAGGTCAGCCAGGCCGAGGCCCCTTTGCCTGAAACCCATCGTCAGCTCGACAGCCTCAACGAAGAGATCGCCTTGACTCGCAACCAGTTGGCCGCCTTGGCTGGCAAGGGGCCGGGGGAGGGCGCGCAGATCCAACGCCCCACCCTGAGCCTTGGCGCACCGCTGAAGCTGCCGTCGAACCTGCCCGCCGAACTGGTCGGCCAGCGCCCCGATGTGGTCGCCAGCCGCTGGCAGGTGGCGGCCCAGGCTCGTGGCATCGATGTGGCTCACGCGGGCTTCTTCCCCAACGTCGACCTGGTCGGCAGCCTGGGCTTCATGGCCACCGGCGGTGGCCCTCTGGAGTTTCTCACCGGGCGCAAGTTCAACTACAACGTGGGCCCGGCCATCAGCCTGCCGATCTTCGATGGCGGTCGCCTGCGCTCGCAACTGGGCGTGGCATCGGCGGGCTATGACATGGCGGTGGCGCGCTACAACGAAACCGTGGTCGGTGCGCTGAAGAACATCTCCGACCAGCTGATCCGCCGCGAGTCGATGAAAGAGCAGTCGCACTTCGCCGCACAGAGCGTGGCTGCCGCGCAGAAGACCTATGACATCGCCATGGTCGCCTTCCAGCGCGGGCTGACCGATTACCTGAATGTGCTCAACGCCCAGACCCTGCTGTTCCGTCAGCAGCAGATCCAACAGCAGGTCCAGGCCGCGCGCCTGAGCGCCCATGCCGAGCTGGTCACCGCCCTCGGTGGTGGGCTGCAGGCCGGCCAGGACGTACCGGACGAGCAACGCCAGGTGGCGCCGAAAACGCCTGCGACCCTGGCCATTTTCGACACGCCGAGCCACGCCGAATGAGCACATCGAGCCTGCCCCTGCGCTGGCTGCAGAGCCTGGAATGGCGCCGGGGCTTCTTTGCCTGGGCGCGCACCGACGGGGTGACCTGGGTCTACATCTTCAAGGTCCTGGCAGCCGCCTTCATCACCTTGTGGCTGGCCATGCGTCTGGAGCTGCCGCAACCGCGCACGGCGATGATCACCGTGTTCATCGTCATGCAGCCACAGAGCGGGCATGTGTTCGCCAAAAGCTTCTACCGGGTGCTCGGCACCCTGGCGGGCTCGGCGATGATGGTCGCGCTGGTCGCGCTCTTTCCGCAGAACACCGAGCTGTTCCTGCCCAGCCTTGCGTTGTGGGTCGGCCTGTGTTCGGCCGGCGCCATGCGCTACCGCACCTTCCAGGCCTATGGTTTCGTGCTGGCCGGGTATACCGCGGCGATGATCGGCCTGCCGGTGTTGCAGCACCCCGACCAAGCGTTCATGGCGGCGGTGTGGCGGGTGCTGGAAATCTCCCTGGGGATCCTGGTGTCGACCTTGGTCAGCGCGGCGATCCTGCCCCAGTCGGCCAGCGCCGCCATGCGCAACGCCCTGTACCAACGCTTTGGCGTGTTCGCCGGGGTGGTGGTCGAGGCCCTGCGTGGCGACAGCCAGCCGGACCGCTACGAAAGCAGCAACGTGCGTTTCATCGCCGAGGCCGTGGGCCTGGAGAGTCTGCGCAACGTCACCGCCTTCGAAGACCCGCACATGCGCAGGCGCTCGGGCCGGCTGGTACGCATGAACAGCGAGTTCATGGCCATCACCACCCGCTTCAACGCCCTGCACAGTCTGCTGGAGCGCCTGCGCGCCCGTGGGCCGTTGCAGATCGTCGGGGCCATCGAGCCGGGCCTGGCGACCCTTGCCGAATTGCTCGACCCCTATGTGGGCCGCGCCCTGACCGACGCCGATGCGCTGCGCCTGACCCTGGAGCTGGCGGCCTACAAGGAAGGGCTGCAAGCCCAGGTGCGCGGCCTGCGCGCCGACTACCTCGAGACCGAGCCCAGCGAGTCGGACCTGCTCGACTTCCACACCGCCTTCGAGCTGCTTTACCGCTTCGTCGACGAGATGTACAGCTACGCCCAGACCCACGCCTCGCTCGCCGCCCACAGGCACGAGCGCGAACAGTGGGACGAGCCCTACGTGGCCCAGACCAGCTGGCTGGTGTCGCTGGCCGCCGGCGTGCGTGCCTCGGCGGTGCTGTTGCTGCTTGGCAGCTACTGGCTACTCAGCGACTGGCCAAGCGGCGCCATGATGACGCTGATCGCGACAGTCACCGTTGGGCTGTCGGCTGCCTCGCCGAACCCCAAACGCATGTCGTTCCAGATGGCGTGCGGAACGATGATCGGCGCCTTCGTCGGCTTCTTCGAGACCTTCTTCGTCTTCCCCTGGATCGATGGCTTCCCATTGCTGTGCATGGTGCTGGCGCCGGTGTTCGTGCTCGGGGCGTTTCTGTCCTCGCGCCCGGCCTATGCTGGCTACGGGATCGGCCTGCTGGTGTTCTTCGCCATCGGCTCGGTGCCGAACAACCTGACGGTGTACGACCCCTACGTGTTCATCAACGATTACATCGGCATGGTCATCGGCATGCTGGTCTGCGCCGCCGCCGGGGCGATCATCCTGCCGCCCAACAGCCGTTGGCTGTGGAGCCGCCTGGAGCAGGACCTGCGTGAGCAAGTGCTATTCGCCATCACCGGTCGCCTGCGCGGATTGGGCTCGGCGTTCGAGAGCCGTACCCGCGACCTGCTGCACCAGGCCTACGGTTTGGCTGCCGGCCGGCCGCAGGTGCAGAGCGAGCTGATGCGCTGGATGTTCACTGTCCTGGAAATCGGCCACGCGATCATCGAGCTGCGCAAGGAACAGGTGCGCGCCCCGATCCACCCGGCCTATGCCGAAAGCCAGCCCTGGCGCCAGGCCATCCGCGTGATGGGCCGGGCCTTGGCGCGGCTGTTCCTGCAGCCCAACGCCAGCAACCACGAACGCGCCCTGGTGGCGGTTGACCATGCCATCAGCCGCGTGCAGGCCACCGACGAACCCTTCGCCCGGCACTTCGACACCTCGGTGTTGCGTCGGGTGCAGAGCTACCTGCATTTCATTCGTACGTCCCTGCTCGACCCCAAGTCGCCCCTGGCTCCGGCCAAAGGATTGCACCATGCCTCGTGAAATCGCCTTCCATGGCGTGTACATGCCCACCATGACCTTGATGTTCCTGTTCGCCGCAGGCCTGGCCTGGGGCCTGGACCGCTTCATCGCAAGCCATGACGGCTACCGCTTCTTCTGGCACCCGGCGCTGCTGCGCCTGTGCCTGTTCATCTGCCTCTTCGGCGCCATGGCGCTGTCTGTCTACTGGTGAGAATCCTTCGATGAAAAAATTCTTCAGCCTGATCGCCACCCTGCTGGTGCTGGCGGGCGCCGTGGTGATCGGTCGCCAGTTGTGGCTGCACTACATGACCACCCCCTGGACCCGTGACGGCCGGGTGCGCGCCGACATCATCAACGTCGCTGCTGACGTGCCGGGCTACGTGGTGGACGTGCCGGTCAAGGACAACCAACGCGTGAAGAAGGGGGACCTGCTGATCCAGATCGACCCCGAGCATTACCAGCTGGCGGTGGACCAAGCCAAGGCCCTGGTCGCCTCGCGCAAGGCCACGTGGGAGATGCGCAAGGTCAACGCCAAGCGCCGCGCCGACCTGGACAACCTGGTGATCTCCAAGGAAAACCGCGACGACGCCAGCAACATCGCAAGCGCCGCGCTGGCCGACTACCAGCAGGCCCAGGCCCAACTGGCGGCCGCCGAACTCAACCTCAAGCGCACGCGGATCATTGCCACGGTCGATGGCTACGTCACCAACCTCAACATCCACAAGGGCGACTACGCCCGCACCGGCGAGGCGGTGATGGCGGTGGTGGATGAGAACTCGTTCTGGGTGTATGGCTTCTTCGAGGAGACCAAGCTGCCCCACGTGAAGGTGGGCGACCAGGCCGAACTGCAGATGATGAGCGGCGAGCGCATCAAGGGGCATGTGGAGAGTATCGCCCGCGGCATCTACGACCGCGACAACCCGCAGAGCCGCGAGCTGATCGCCGACGTGAACCCGACCTTCAACTGGGTGCGTCTGGCCCAGCGGGTGCCGGTGCGCATTCATATCGATCAAGTGCCGGAAGGCTTTTTGCTGGCGGCGGGGACCACCTGCACGGTGGTGGTCAAGCCGAGCGAGGGCTGATCCGAATTCGGCATTGAGGCTCCTGACGCATTCGCGGGTTCACCCGCGAATGCGTCGGTGGCAGCACCGAGCCTGTTGGCTTATCCCGCCGCCCCGACCAACACCGGAACCTGCACCCGGTCGATCACCTTCGCGCTTATCGATGGATCCAGCAGCCGCCCGAGCCGCGACAGATGGCGGTGGCCCATGATGATCAGTTCGCATTCCAGCGCCCTGGCCTTGCCGACGATGGCCTCGACGGGCTCTGCGGCGACCATGCAGCCATGGCTGCTGAAACCTGCCTTGCGCAACGCACGTACCGCGGTGGCCACGGCCTGGTCTGCCAGGTGCTGTTCTTCGCAGGCGGCCGGATACTCCTGCTGTTCCTCTTCGGTGTAGGCCATCGGGTGATCGTGCACGGCGAAGGTCGTGTCGATGGCCAGCAGCACGTGCAGTTCGTGCTCGCCGGGCCGGCAGTAACGCTGGGCGAGGTCGAGCAGGGCGCTGGTGGCAGGGGAGGCGTCGATGGCGATCAGGACCGGGCGGGGCATGGAGGTTCCTTCGGTTCGGTGGTGGCCTTGTTGCGGGTTCACCCGCGAAGCTGTGCGCACCATTCTTGATCGTCCATCGCGTTGGATAAATGGCCCACCACGCACGGGGACATTGCGCCAGACGCAACCATCCGGCCTGATAAGATGTCCTTTCCCACAGCTGTCACGGAAAACGGCCCATGCAATTGCCCGACATGAACCTGCTCGTCGCCCTCGATGCCCTGCTCGATGAGGGCAGTGTGGTCGGCGCGGCGCAGCGCATGAACCTCAGCCCCGCCGCGATGAGCCGCACCCTGGGGCGGATCCGCGATGCCCTGGGCGACCCGATCCTGGTGCGCGCTGGCCGTGGCCTGGTGCCCACGCCCCGAGCCCTGGCCCTGCGCGAGCAGGTCTCGGCCTTGGTCGAGCAGGCCGGGCAGGTGTTTCGCAGTGGCGATGAGGTGGATCTGCCGAACCTGGAGCGGGCCTTCAACATCCGCACCAACGACCTGTTCATCGCCCTGTACGGCGCCCAGCTGTTGCGCATGATGCACGAGCAGGCGCCGCGCACGGTGCTCAGGTTCGTGCCCGAGAGCCCGGGTGGCGATGACGACAGCGTGCTGCGCGACGGGCGCACCGATTTGATCATCAGCTCGACCGTGGAGTTGGGTCCGGAGATCAAGGTGCAGAGCCTGTTTCACACCGAATACATTGGCCTGGCGCGCCGCGACCACCCGATCTTCGACGCCCAGATCACCCCGCAGCGCTTTGCCGCCTACCCGCAGATCAGCGTGTCGCGACGCGGCCGGGCTAACGGGCCGATCGATGTGGAACTGGCCAACTTCAAGGCTCAGCGGCGCGTGGCGCTGATCACCCCGAGCTTTCATTCGGCGATGTTCTCGCTACCGGATTCCGACCTGATCCTGCCGATGCCGGCCAACATCCTCAACAGCGTGAACAAGCTGGGCCTGCCGCTGCGCTCGTTCCAGATCCCGCTGCCGCTGGAGCAGGTGACCGTCATGCAGGCCTGGCACCCGCGCTTTCAGAACGACCCGGCCCATCGTTGGTTGCGTCAGACGCTCAAGGCCTGCTGCAGCGTCGATCCCTGACGGGGCCATTCGCGGATCAATCGGAGCGACGATCACCGCAGATTCATTAGGCGCGGGTTCAGCCGTGACCACGGGCGCAGCCCGTGCCATGCGCCGCGTCGTCTGATTTCGCGGGTAAGCCCGCTCACACAGGGGATATGTGGGCGCGGCGACTCCCCCCCTAACAATTGTGTCGATTGCGTCTGGTGCAACATAAAACTGCCAATAAGTCAGTTTTCGTCAGCATTCGACCTTCTTAGACTTCCCTCCTGCCTTGAATTTGTTGCTGGAGATGTCTGTCCATGAGTTCCCTGTCCGCGCCTTCCGCCGTGCCTGTCGCCGCTCCGGCGCCTGCAGCACCGGTGCAGACGGCGTTCGGCCTGCGGGTGGTGGTCGGGCTGTTCGGCGTGTTGTTGGCGGTGCTCTGCGCCGGACTCAATGAGGCGGTGACGAAAATTTCCCTGGCCGACATCCGCGGCGCCATGGGCATCGGCGCCGATGAAGGCGCCTGGCTGCTGGCGGTGTATTCGGCCGCCTCGGTCTCGGCCATGGCCTTCGCGCCTTGGATGGCCGGCACCTTTTCCCTGCGCCGCTTCACGTTATGCGCGACCGGTCTGTTCGCCGTGCTAGGCCTGGTCCAGCCCTTCGCGCCCAATCTGCACAGCCTGATGCTACTGCGCATCGTCCAGGGCCTGGCATCGGGGGCCTTACCGCCGATGCTGATGACCGTGGCGCTGCGCTTTCTGCCCCCGGGTATCAAGATCTATGGCCTGGCCTGCTATGCCCTGACCGCGACCTTCGGCCCCAACCTGGGCACGCCATTGGCGGGCTTGTGGACGGAATATGTCGGTTGGCAGTGGGCGTTCTGGCAGATCATCCTGCCGTCGGGTCTGGCCATGTTCTGCGTGGGCTGGGGCTTGCCCCAGGACCCGCTGCGTCTGGAGCGTTTCAAGCAATTCGACTGGCGGGGCGTGGTGCTCGGCCTGCCGGCCATCAGCTGCATCGTCCTGGGCTTGTCCCTGGGCGATCGTTGGGGCTGGTTCGATTCGCCGCTGATTTGTTGGCTGCTCGGTGGTGGCGTGCTGCTGCTGGTGCTGTTCATGTACAACGAATGGTCCGAGCCACTGCCGTTCTTCCAGCTGCGCCTGCTGACGCGGCGCAACCTGAGCTTTGCCCTGGTGACACTGGCCGGCGTGCTGATCGTGCTCTCGGGCGTGGGCAGCATCCCTTCGGCGTACCTGGCGCAGATCCAGGGCTATCGCCCGGCGCAGACCAGCCCGTTGATGATGCTGGTGGCCATGCCGCAATTGATCGCCCTGCCGCTCACGGCAGCGCTGTGCAACATCCGTGCGGTGGACTGCCGCTGGGTGCTGGCGCTGGGCCTGGGGATGCTGGCGGTCTCCTGCGTGGGCAGCAGCCTGTTGACCTCGCAATGGATCCGCGGCGACTTCTACCCCTTCTACCTGCTGCAGGTGTTCGGTCAGCCGATGTCGGTGCTGCCGCTGCTGATGCTCTCCACCAATGGCATGACGCCCCAGGAAGGCCCGTTCGCCTCCAGCTGGTTCAACACCGTCAAGGGGCTGGCCTCGGTGATCGCCACCGGGCTGCTGGACGCCCTGGGCACCGTGCGTCGGCATTTTCATTCCAACCATCTGGTGGACAGCCTGGGCAACGCGCCACTGGTCGATGACCAGGCGGCAGGCCTGGCCCGGCGCCTCCACGAACAAGCCCAAGTGCTGACTTCGGCCGACCTGTACCTGGTCATGGCCGGTGTCGCCGTGGCCCTGATCTGCCTGATTCCTTTCGTGCCTACCCGGATCTACCCACCGCGTGCGGTGGCCTGACGCCTGGATGAATTCGAGACTGTAGAAATGACCAACAACCGCAAGACACTCGTGATCGGCTCGGTGCTCGCCGTGGCCGTGCTGGCTGCCCTGGTGACCCCCTGGATGCTGGGCAGCGACCACCGGCAAAGCACCAACGATGCGTATGTGACCGCCGACTACACCGTAGTCGCGCCGAAGGTGCCAGGTTTCATCAAGGAAGTGCTGGTCGAAGACAACCAGCAGGTCAGCGCCGGCCAGTTGCTGGCGACCATCGATGATCGCGACTACCGCGCGGCCCTCGACGCCGCCCAAGCCCAATTGCTGGTGGCCAAGGCGCAGAGCGCCGATGCTCGCGCCACCCTCGAGCGTCAGGCGTCGTTGATCGCCCAGGCCGAAGCGGCGGTGAAGGCCGCCCAGGCCGAAATGGCCTTTGCCGATCATGAAGTGACCCGCTACAGCCGCCTGGCAGAGCAGGGCGCCGGTACCGTGCAGAACGCCCAGCAGGCGCGCAGCCGTGTCGAGCAGGCCCGCGCGCGTCTGGCCAACGCCCAGGCGGCGTTGGTCGCCACGCGCAAGCAGGTGGACATCCTCACGGCCCAGGTGGCGAGCGCCGAGGGCCAGCTCAAGCGTGCCGAGGCTGGCGTTGAGAAAGCCCAATTGGATCTGTCCTACACCCGCATCACCGCGCCGGTGGATGGCATGGTCGGCGAGCGTGCCCTGCGCATCGGTGCGTACGTCAATCCGGGCGCGCGTCTGCTCTCGGTGGTGCCGCTGCAGCAGGCCTACGTGGTGGGCAACTTCCAGGAAACCCAGCTCACTCACGTGCAGCCGGGCCAGCCGGTGAGCATCAGTGTCGATACTTTTTCCGGGGAGAAACTGCACGGCCATGTGCAGAGCATCGCCCCGGCCACCGGCGTCACCTTCGCCGCGGTCAAGCCAGACAATGCCACCGGCAACTTCACCAAGGTGGTGCAGCGTATTCCGGTGAAGATCGTCTTCGATGATGGCCAGCCACTGCTCGAGCGCCTGCGGGTGGGGATGTCAGTGGTGGCGACCATCGACACCGACGGCGACACCCTCGATGGCAAAGCGGTGAGCGCGCGATGAAGGCGGTAACACGCATTAGCCCTCTGCTGCTGGCGGTGATGCTCGCCGGCTGCACCCTCGGGCCGGATTTCAAGCGCCCCGAGAGCCAGGCGCCCCAGGCCTGGGCGCAGCTGCAAGGCGAGGCGGCGGCAAGTCAGCCGACCGCCGAGCCGCTGGAGCTGCGCTGGTGGGACAGCTTCCACGATGCCCGTCTGAGCGCGCTGATCCAGCGCGTCGCCGAACGTAACCTTGACCTGCAGATGGCCAGTGCGCGCCTGCTGCAAAGCCGCGCCTTGCGCAGCACCGTGGCGGCCGACGAGGTGCCTCCGGTGGATGTGAACGCCGGCTACAGCCGCGCGCGCAACAGCGCCGAAGGCCTGAACGACCCGTCTGGCAAAGCGGGCAAGTCTGCCTTCAATCTATGGCAGGGCGATCTGGTCGCAGGCTGGGAGCTGGACCTGTGGGGACGGGTACGTCGCCAGGTCGAGGCGGCCGATGCTTCGGTGCAAGTGGCCGAGAACGACCGGCGCGGCGTACTGCTGGCGCTGTTGTCCGAAACGGCAGGTGATTACATCCAGTTGCGCGCGGTGCAGCACACCCTGGAAGTCACCCAGGACAACCTCAAGGTCGCCCGGCACAGCCTCAAGCTGTCCCAGGAGCGTCAGGCCGAAGGCGTCGCTACGCGCCTGGACGTGGCCCAGGCCAGCGCCCAGGTGGCGTCGATCGAGGCGCGTTTGCCCACGCTGGAGGCGCGCCGCGACGACCTGATCAACGCCCTGAGCCTGCTCGCCGCGCAACCTCCGCGTAGCCTGCAAAGCGAGTTGCTGGCCCCTGGCGATTTGCCGACACCGCAGCAGCGCTTTGCCATCGGCCTGCCGTCAGCGCTCGCCGAGCGCCGTCCTGATATCCGCCAGGCCGAGGCGCGGCTGCACGCGGCTACCGCCAGCATCGGCGTGGCCAAGGCCGACTTCTACCCGAGCATTCGGCTCTCCGGCAGCGTGGGCTTGCAGGCCATGCAGCTGTCCGACTTCGGTGCGTGGGATGCCAGGCGTTTCGCCTTCGGCCCGCAGTTGTCGTTGCCGATCTTCGAAGGCGGGCGCCTGAAAGGCACGCTCGAGCTGCGTGAGGCGCAGCAGCAGGAGGCGGCGCTCAATTACCGCAAAGTGGTGCTGAGTGCCTGGCATGAGATCGACGATGTGCTGCGGTTGTACAACGCCAGCCAGTTGCGTCGCGATCATCTGGCCGAGGCGGTGAGACAGAACCGCGTCGCGCTGGAGACGGCCCAGCGACAGTACGTGGAAGGGGCGGTGGACTTTCTCAATGTGCTGACCGTGCAGAGCGCGCTGCTGGCCAGCGAGGAGCAGTGGATCGACAGTTCGGCGGCAGTGTCCCAGGCGCTGGTGGGGTTGTACAAAGCCCTGGGCGGTGGCTGGCAGGCGTTCGACGAGAAGGCCTAAGGGGCCGCTATGCGGCCCGTCCCAGGCTTCGCCAGCGCCCACAGGTACTGTGGCTTTCAAGGGCCGCAGGGCACCTGTGGGCGGGGGGTAGCCGCGAAAGGCGCTGCGCCGTATCAGAGTGGGCGCAGCAACCCGAAGCGTTTGCGCAGCACCTTGTCCAGCAACCGCCGGGGCAGCAGCCGGGCCAGCAGCGGCAGGGCCGTGCTGCCATTGCCCAGGCGTACCATGGCAGGCGTCGGGCGCTTACGGGTCGCTGCCAACAGCCCTTGGGCGAACACCGCGGCTGGCGTGGGTTTGTCCTGGGAAGCTCGGGCCCGCGCCTGGATGTAATCGCGCAACGGCCACCACGGCGAATCCGCCGCCAGCACGCCTTCGGCTTCACGTTGAGCGTTGTCGGCGAACTGCGAGGCGATGGCTCCGGGCTGCACTTCCATCACGCGAATGCCGAACGGCGCGAGCTCCAGGCGCAGGGCATCGCTCAGGGCATTCACGGCCGCCTTGGAGGCGCAGTAGGCGCCAGCGAACGGGGTGACCAGTACACCCGACACGCTGCCGATGTTCACCACCAGGCCCCGGTTGCGACGCAGCAGCGGGAACAGCGCGCGGGTGACCCCGACCACGGCAAAGACATTGGTCTCGAACTGCTGGCGCATGGCCTCGACGCCACCGTCGAGCAGGGGCCCCATGGCGCCGTAGCCGGCGTTGTTGATGAGGATGTCCAGACCACCATGGCGGTCCTGCAGCTCGTCGGCCAGACGCGCCAGGTCATCGGGGTGAGTGACATCCAACTGCCGCGCCGCAAAGCCTGCGGCGGCCAGTCGTTCGACATCCTCGGGCTTGCGGGCGGTGGCCCACACGTGGTGGCCGGCATCGCGGAAGGCGTCGGCCAGGGCGCGGCCGATGCCGCTGGAACAACCGGTGATCAGGACGGTGGGCATGGGTTCAGGCCTGTTGGCAGAGGGGATGGATATGAACTTGTGTCGGCTCCCTCGCGGGTTACTCGCGAACGGCTCGACACCGGCAACACATTAGTTGGCGAATGTACCTTGCAGATGTTCGGCACGAAATTCCAATGTCTGCGGCCGGTACCCACTGCGCAGCGGCGGCAGGGGCAGGCAGTCGGTCCATTCGGCGCCCGGTTGCAGCTCGCCGGGGCCTCGGTAGCGCGGGGCGTTGTAGGTGTTCTCGGCCAGGTTGACGGTGTCACCTGGGGCATAGGCGGCGACGCGCCAGCGCAGTTCGGTGAGGGGCACTGAATTGCCGTTCTTCATGTGCACCTGCAAGGTGCGATCGGCAGGGCACTTGTCGGGGGCGTAGCTCAGGCGCAGGTCCAGGCGCGCCAGCTGCGAGGCTTCGCGACTGTCCTGCCACACCACCCCGAGTGCCACCAACCCGAGGCCGAACACCGCCGCCAGGGAAATCGGCAAGGCCTTGGCCGGGTAGCGCAGCAGCAGAACCAGCCAGGTGAGGATGAGCAGGGCGCCAATGAGCATGTCGTCCAAATTCCGTTTCGAGGATTTGGGTATCTTGGAGTTGCGAGCTTCAAGCTTCAAGCGGCAAGCCACAAGAAAAAAGCAGGGCGGTGGTGAATCCGAATGGTCGGTTCACGCCGCCCTGCTTTTTTCTTGCAGTTTGCCGCTAGCGGCTAGCCGCTCTACTGCGCAATGGTCTTGATCGAGATGCCGCGTTCCACTGGCGTCGAGGTGCGGCCATAGACATCTTCGAAGCGCTCGATGTCATCTTCGCCCAGGTAGCTGCCGGACTGTACTTCGATGATCTCCAACGGGATCTTGCCTGGGTTGCGCAGGCGGTGGACCGAGGCGATGGGGATGTAGGTCGACTGATTCTCGGTGAGCAGGAACACGTTCTCGTCGCAGGTCACCTCGGCGGTGCCGGACACCACGATCCAGTGTTCGGCGCGGTGGTGGTGCATCTGCAGCGACAGGCTCGCGCCCGGCTTGACGGTGATGTGCTTGACCTGGAAGCGTCCGCCCATGTCCACCGAATCGTACGAGCCCCACGGGCGGTATACCTCCAGGTGGTTCTGGGTCTCGCTGCGGCCTTGCTGGTCAAGGGTGTTGACCAGTTGCTTGACGCCTTGGACCTTGTCTTTGTGGGCGATCATCATGGCGTCCTTGGTCTCGACCACCACGATGTTCTCCAGGCCGATCACCGAGACCAGCTTGCCGTTGCCGTGGATCATGCAGTTGTGGCTGTCTTGCACCACCACGTCGCCCTTGGTGACGTTGCCGTTGTCGTCTTTCTCGTGCACTTCCCACAGCGACGACCAGCAACCCACGTCGCTCCAGCCGGCCGACAGCGGTACCACGCAGGCACGCTGGGTCTTTTCCATCACCGCGTAGTCGATGGAGTTGTCCGGGCAGCAGGCGAAGGTCGCAGCGTCGATGCTCAGCACGTCGCTTTGTTCGTCGCTGCGCTCCAGGGCCAGAAGGCAGGTGTCGTAGATGTCCGGGTCGTGCTTTTTCAGCTCTTCGAGGAAGCGGCTGGCGCGGAACAGGAACATGCCGCTGTTCCAGAAGTAACCGCCGGCGCGGACGAACTCGTTGGCGCGCTTCTCGTCGGGTTTCTCGACGAACTGCGCCACGCGCGCCACGCCCTCGGGCAGCAGGGCGTCCTGGCTGGAGCGGATATAGCCATAGCCGGTTTCAGGCTTGGTCGCCGGCACACCGAACAGCACCATCTCGCCGCGCTCGGCGGCCACGGTGGCCAAGGCCAGGGCGCGTTGCAGGCCCTTCTGGTCCTCGATCACATGGTCGGCCGGCAGCACCAGCATCAGCTCGTCGCGGCCTTCGTTGACCAGCTTCATCGCGGTGATGGCCACCGCAGGCGCGGTGTTGCGACCGAAGGGCTCCATGAGGATGCCCTGGGTCTGCAAGTTGAGTGCGGCCAGTTGCTCCTGGACGATGAACTTGTGGTCCTTGTTGCAGACCACGATCGGGCTGTCCATGCCTTCGAACACCAGGCGCTCCAGGGTTTGCTGGAACAGGGTGTGCTCACCGGTCAGGGCCAGGAACTGCTTGGGGAACTGCTTGCGCGACAGAGGCCACAGACGCGAACCGCTACCACCAGAAAGAATTACCGGAATCATGATGTTTCTCCAAAAGGTCGATAGGGGTTTGAATCAGTTGCTGGCAACGGGACGGGTGACCCAGACCGGCGACAGGTTGCTGCCGGAACCTGTGACATAGAGCACCGCGGCTTCACCGCGCTCGAGGGCGACCGGCTTGAGGTCGCTGACTTTCTTGTCGCCTTCGTAGAGGGCCAGGCTGACCTTGACCGGGTTGATCTCGCGCTCGCCACGGCCTTTGGCGGCCACAGGCTTGACCACTTCGGTCTTGCCGTCGGCAGTCTTGAGGGTCAGCGACTGGTCGCTCAGGTTCTGCACGCGCACCAGGGCTTTCTGCTTGTTCTTGAACGGGGGTTCTTCGATCAGTTGCGGGCTGCCGCCAGCGTTGTTGACCAAGGTGTAGTACTTGTCCGCGGCCAGTTTGACCGGGACGCTCTTGCCGCCGACCTGGGCGGTGTAGTCACCTCCGGGCAGGAAGCTGAAGTCGCTGCTGGCCTGGGCGCCGACCGGCTTGATCTGGGTGTTGCCCACCGACGCCGCGGCAGGGCTGGAGGAGGCGTTGTACAGGCGCACGAAGGTCGAGCCTTTTGGCGCGCTCGGGCCATAGAGCGCCGCATCGGCGCCGGCCAGGGCCTGCAGCGAGAGCAGGGACAGGCCCGCAGCGAGGGTGAAGGCTTTAGCGAAGGAAGGTTTGTTGGTCATGTTGATGTCCTCTTCAGTGAACCGTCCGATTGGACGACAGGGCCAGGTTTTCTTCGGTCTTACGGGTGTTCTTCAGCTGGGCGATCCAGGTCGGATCGAAGGCGCTGAGGTCGTTCTTCATTGGCAGATAACGTTCGGGGAATTCCCACACCACCACTTGCGGGGGAGCGTCCTTGAAGGCGTCGCTCTGCAGGTACTTGAGCATTGGCAGCAGGGGGCCATGGCCGTCTTCGGCGTAGTTGGCCACGTCGCTGCGCAAGGCTTGCTGCAGGGCGCCGAGGAAGTTCCAGTGCGGGTTGGCGCTGTAGCTGGTACCGACCAGCGCCACCGGGATCCGGGTTTCGGCGAACAGCGCGTCGCCTGCTTCACCTTCGGCCTCGACCGGACGGGTGCTGCGTTGCTGCAGGTTGTCCGGTGAGGGCAACAGGTTGCTGAACAGTGGGTCCAGCGGCAGGAAGTTGGTCAGGTCGCCCTTGTAGGGGCTGGTGGCGCCGGCTTCGGTGATGAACGCCTGCGGGTCGCCATTGAGCAGGCTCTGGCGCGACACCGCCTCGGCCAGGGCCTGGGCCGCGACCTCGGCACCCATGGGCGTCCAGTGGGTGTCGGTGCGCAGGAACACCTGGCCACGGGCCTTGGCCTGCTCCAGGGGCGCGAGCAGATCCGGAGCGAAGACTCCGGCCTGGCGGGCCTGGGCGTGGAACTGGTTGTACAGGTTCTCGTGCAGGCTGGCCGGTTGGTCCTTGCCCAGGTACTCGGAATAGATCCGCGCCTTGGCCGGGACGATCGCCAGCACCAGCTGCGTGCCCTGGCGATGCAGGGTGTCGCGCACGCCGCGGATCAGCGCCAGGTTCTCCTGCATCAGCTGCTCGGCGCCGGCAGTGGGCTTGAACTCCTCATCGCTGAACAGCCACTGCTCGCGGCCCAGCACGACGCCCGGGCGGCCTTCGTTGAACAGCTTGTAGTCCAGCGCCGCCCACAGGTTGGTGCCGATGCGTTTGATCGGGAACTGCTCGTCGTAGTGGGTCTCGGCGGCCTTGGCCAGCTTGCCGTTGAGCAGGGTCATCTGCTCGGTGCGGTTGAAGCTTTCAAGGCCGCCCACCGACCAGGCGCCAAGCCCGGTCAGCAGGCCCAGGAACGACAGGGAATAGGTGATGCGTAGTGTCCGGTTCATGGTCCTGTCCTCAGAACTGGAAGTAGAGGAACGGCGAGTAGCTCTGCGCCGAGAGCTTGAGCACCGAGGCAACGAACAGCAGCAGGACCAGGGCGCGGGTCATGACGCGGGTCCAGTCCAGGCCCACGGAGCCGTCGGCGTTGATCTGCACCGGGGTGGCCTTGGGCGTGGGCTTGGCGTTGCGGTAGAAGTCGCGCAGGCCGAACACCGCCAAGGTGACGTAGGCGACCACCAAGGTCGCGACCTGCAGGCCGGTGAGCTGGGCGCGGTTGAGTTCCGACAACTGCCACTCACCGAAGCTGAACATGGCGCCGTACATGCGGCCGGCCACGTGCAGGTTCTCGGCGCGGAAGATCACCCAGCCAACCACCACCAGCAGGAAGGTAAACGCCCACTTGATCGGGTTGAAGCGCTGCGGGTTGGTGTCGATGCCCAGGGCGCGCTCGATGGCCAGCCAGGTGCCATGCCAGGCGCCCCAGATGATGTAGGTGAAGTTGGCGCCGTGCCAAAGCCCGCCCAGCAGCATGGTCAGGAACAGGTTGCGGTAGGTGTTGAAGGTGCCTTTGCGGTTGCCACCCAGGGTGATGTAGAGGTAATCACGCAGCCAGGTCGACAAGCTGATGTGCCAGCGCCGCCAGAACTCGGTGATCGACTGGCTGATGTACGGCTGCTTGAAGTTCTCCATGAAGCGAAAGCCCATCATCAAGCCCAGGCCGATGGCCATGTCGCTGTAGCCGGAGAAATCGAAGTACAGCTGCGCGGTGTAGGCCAGTGCGCCCAGCCAGGCATCGCCCGTGGTCGGGTTCTGCAGGGCGAAGCAGTGGTCGGCGACCACCGCCAGGGTATCGGCGATGAACACTTTCTTGATGAAGCCCTGCATGAAGCGGGTGCAGCCTTCGGAGAACTTGTCCAGGGTGTGGGTGCGGTTGTTGAACTGGTCGACCAGGTCCTTGAAACGCAGCACGGGGCCGGCGATCAGGTGCGGGAAGATCGCCACGAATGCCGCGAAGTCGATCAGGTTGCGCGTGGCCGGGGTGTCGCCGCGGTACACGTCGATGATGTAGCTGATCGACTCGAAGATGTAGAACGAGATACCGATCGGCAACAGCACATGGGTGAGGATGAATGGTTCCAGGCCGAACGACGTGATGATCGCGTTGAGGCTCTCGACGCCGAAGTTGGCGTACTTGAAGTAGCCCAGAATCGCCAGGTCGACTGCCACACCCAGCAGCAGCCAGCGTTGGGCCGGCTTGGTACGCACGCCCGCGGCGCCGACTTTGAGGCCGATCCAGTAGTTCCACAGGGTGACACCGGCGAACAGTGCCAGGAAGTCCACCCGCCACCAGGCATAGAAGATGTAACTGGCGATCAACAGCAGCAGGTTGCGATAGCGTTGCCCGCTCAAGTAATACAGGCCGAGGAAGATCGGCAAGAACAGGAACAGGAACACGTTGGACGAGAAGACCATCCCGGTTCTCCTTTTTTGTTCACAGCATCCGGGGCACAGCGCCCCCCAAACCCCCCACTCGAAAGTGGGAGATACCTAGGCCCTGTGGGAGCGGGCTCACCCGCTTCCCACAGGGTGTCGTGTCACTTCTTGCTCTCTGCGCTCGGGTCGTAGACCCGGGTCAGGTCTCCGCCTAAGCGGAAACTGTTGAACGGCTGCATGCCGCGCTTGCGCTGGAGGGTGTCGCCACTGCACGCATAGAGGCTGCAGTAGGGCTCCATCCACGAATACTTGCTGTCGATCTTCAGGTCGTGCATGTCCTGTTTCTCGCCGTTGCGGGTCTTGAACGCGCTCGGATCCTTCGACCCGCTGAGCACTCGTTGCGCCAAGCGCTGCAAGGCGTTGTTGTTCTCGCCACGCACGTCCACGCCGTTGACCTGGGCAAAGCTTGCGATCATCGCCAGCGGCGGCAGGGCGTAGTTGTGGTAGGCCAGGGCTCGCTGCTTGCGCTTGAGCTCGTTGGGTAAAAAGCCCTGTTCGTCCACCTGGTTGGCGCCGACCTTGTATTCCTTCACCGCCCAGTCGAACAGGTCGCGCCGGTCGGTGGCCACGGCGGTGGCCATCACCGACCAGGCCGCCCAGTAGCTGTGGTTGTTGATCTTCTCCAGCGGCAGGTCGCTCCAGTCGCGCACGGTCTGTTCGGCCAGGCGCGCCAGCCATTTCTCGATCAGCTCGGCCTCGGCCTGGTGCGCGGCCAACGGCTGGGAGTTGGAGAACTTAAGGCGCAGCCACGAGCCGCTCATGCTGCCCAGCGCCCATTTGCGCATCGACTTGCCGGTGTGGTTGTAGTCGGTGGACGCCAGCGCATCGGCCCGCGCCCAGGTACCCAGCCAGGTCAGGGCGCAGTCGAGCTGGGCCGGGCGGCCATCGCGCATGTACTGGCCGACCATCTTGCTGACGCCACGCTCGAGCGTGGTGATGTCCTCGGTGGATTGGCGGAAGGCCTTTTCGGACGCCTTGTTCAGGGTCGCACGGGCACCGTCGGAGCCTTCGTACTTGCTGCGAAACTGCAGGGGGCCGGTGTAGGGCTTGGGCGCCGGTTCGCAGCGGAAGTTGCCGTCGCCTTTCTTGAGCTTCTCGATGCCTGCGTAGTAGCCCTGTGGCGGCACCAGGCTGCCGGCCTGCGCGGCCGGGCCGAACAGGGCCAGGGCGAGCAGGGCAGGTGCGGTGATTGTGCGCAATGGGTTCATGGTCGCCTCACTGGCCGGCCTGCGCGGTGTTCTGCGCATGACCGGCGAAGTTGTTGCGTTTGCACAGCTTGGCCTCGACTTTCTGGGTGCCGGTTTCCGGCCCCTGGATCTCGAGGGCGAGCAGGTTCTGACTGGCCCAGTCCTCGTCTTCGCGCATCTGGAAGACGAAGCGGCCGTCGGTGTCGGAGGTTTCCGGCTTCTCGATCTTGATGTCCTCGTGGCGGCCGTTGAGGTACCAGAGGGTGGCCTGCAGGACCTTTACCGAGGTGTCCTCGAACTTGATGTCCAGCTGGTGATTGCGGTTGATCAGGTCTTTGATCACACCGCCCTTGCCGTTGACCATCAGCTCGTTCTTACCGGGCTTGAGGGTGGCGCTGGCGCTCATCTGGGCTGGACGGTCGTCACAGCCATCGTCGAGCAAGGCGAGGATCTGGCGCCAGATGGTTTCCTGGTCCAGGCGGTACAGCGGCGAGAACTCCCAGATGAGGATCTTCGGTGGGTTCTTTTTGAATTCTTCACTGCCCAGGTACTGGATCATCGAACCTTCCAGGCCACCACCGGGGAAGGCGACGTTGAGCACGTCGGCACCGATGTACTGCTGCAAGAAACCCGAGAAGTTGTAGTTCTTGCCGCTGTGGCTGGTGCCGACCAGGGTGATCTTGGCATTGCCCGAATCGCCGAACAGGTCGTCGCCATCGCTCGCACCGCCCTTGGGCTCGGTGGCGAACTGGTCCATGTACTGCACCGCATAGCTGGTGCCGCAAAGTTGCCCGGCGACGTTGTGCAGGGTACCGGTCTTGCCCATGCGGCCGGACTTGTGGGTTTCGAATTCCTTGCGCGGGATGCCTTCGAAGGCTGGCATCTTGTGTACGGTGTCGGCCACGATCTTGGCCGCGCGCTCAGCGCCGTAGGGCGTCCAGTGCTGGTCACCGCGGAAGTAGAAGTCCTTGCCCTGGTCGGCGGCGGCCAATTGCTCGTTGGTCAGCGGCGACAGGTCGGGCACGTTGTAGCCCATGCTGGCGAAGCGCTTGAGCATGGCCTGGTAGTTGCCCAGCGCCTTTTGATAATCGAAGGCGGCTTTCTCGGCGGGGTTGAGCATGTTGCGGTTCACCAGGCCACGGGTTGGCTGGTACACCAGCACCAGTTCCACGCCGCGTTTCTTGAACGCGTCATGTACCTGTTGCAGGCGTTTGTAGCCGGCCGGGGTGGTGTTGAATTCGGTGCGCAGGTCTTCGCGGGTACGGAACAGCCAGTCGCCTTTGGCCTGGACCAGAGTCGTGAAGTTCTGCTGGTAGCGGGTCACGTAACGGCTGGCGTCGTGGGCCTCTGGGCACAGCTGGCAGCAAGGCTCGGCGGTGAAGCTCGGGGCCTGCACATCGGCGGCGCGCACGCCCTGGCTGATGGCCAGGAGGGCGGCGGACAAGCCGAGCAGTTTCATCAGATGCGGAGTCATGGTCTGGGCTTCCTTAATCGATCATTTCGGTCTGGCGTTCGACCGGGTCGATCAGCACGGCCTTCTGCTGGCGCACCAGCAGGTCGAGGATTTCGTCCTGGCGCTCGCCGAGCACGCCGTTGAGGCTGATGCCGTTGGCCTTGCGCGGGGCGAGCATGGAGACCTTGTAGAGCTCGACCGACAGCGGCGAGTCGATCGACAGGGGACCGGAGCCATTGGCCGCCAGTTCACCGCCGACCACGATCAGCGAGACTTTGGCATCGAAGGGGTCCAGGGCGATGTCGCGGTCGGTGTCGGAGAGGTCCTTGATGTGCCCGTACACGCCCACCAGGCCGTTGGCCATGGCGAGGTTTTCGTACAGGCGGATGTTCACGCTGTTGCGCACGCGGATGCCGTGCCGGCGGTTGTTGAGCAGCTTGTTGCCGTAGATCAGGTTGTCGCCACTTTCGTACAGCGTGATGCCGTCGGTGTGGTTGCGGTAGATCTCGTTGTAGGCCACCAGGTTGTTGACGCTGTTACGGTCCAGGACCACGCCGGAGAGCTTGTTGTCGTAGCTCTTGTTGTTGATGATCCAGCTGTCGTTGACCTCACGCGAGACGATGATCCCGTGCTTTTTCTTGGTGCCGTACACAGTGTTGCCGGCGATGATCAGGCGGTGCGAGCGGTCGTGGGGGTCGATGCCGTAGACGATGTTGTCGCGATAGGTGTTGTCCTTGATCACGAAGTCCTGGGTCTCGTAGCAATAGAAGCCGTACCACATGTCGCTGAATTCGGAGCCGATGATCCAGCCGGTAGGTTCCGGACGGCCCATGCGCTTGGCCATGTTCGGCGTGTACTGGGAGATACTGACGCCATACGACTTGGACTTGGCGTAGCCGAAGCTGGCCATCTTGCTGTTGACGATGTAGGTCTCGGTACCGCCCCAGGACAACAGGAACGGACGGAACTCGTCCGGCTTGCGGAAGGTGGCGGGGCCGTTGTCCTTCTCGCGCCAGGCGGTGACCTGGGTGTCGGTGACGAACAGCTTGCCGTCGTTGATCAGGAATGACCCGCCCTCTTGGGACAGGCGCAGTTCCTTGACCTTGCCATTGATCTCCAGCACGCCCTTGCGCCCGACCACGATCGGCAGGCGTGCCAGGTACACGCCCGGCTCGGTTTCGCGCAGGTACTGCTTGGGCACCTGCTTGCTCAACTGCACCAGGTCCAAATGGCCATCATCGATGAAGATCGCCTGGGGAATGCCCTGCTGGCGACGAACCCACTCGGCGCCTTTGTTGTCGCCGCCGATGAACTCCTTGAGCGATTCCTCCTGGAGCATGCGGCGCACGCTGACCTTGCCTTTATGGCTGCGGTCGAGCTTTTTCTGAACCGCTTCGGCGGTGTAGCCGGAGAGGTCGGGCAGCTTGGGCGGGTCCATCTGCAACGGCTCGATCGGCGCGCTGGAGACCGTGTAGGTCTTGGCCTGCTGCAATTCCTTGACCACCGGCTTGACCGGCTCGGCATAGGCCAGGCCGCTGCTGGCCAGCAGCAAGGCACTGGCCAGCAGGCCATGGCGAAAATGCGGGTGAAGGTTCATGAGTGTCCTCTCCCGGGCCTCAATAGCGCCAGATCACGTCGACGAAGGCGCGGTGCATGTAGGAATCAGCTTCGCTGCCGTAGGCATAGCCTGGCTTGAACACGCCGGCACGCAGGCGCACCAGGGCCGACGGCTCGTCGATGGCTTGGCTCATCGAAGCCGGCAGCAGGCCTTGCTTGAAGTACTTGGTGACCACCACGTCCATTTCCTGGCCCAGGTCCTTCTCGCCATTGATCAGCGGACGGTTCACACCGTTGTCCTCGACCACCGCGTTGATGCCGCTGGAACCGATGTTCTGCTGGTCATCGACGCGCCAGAACTTGTGGTAGATGAAGCTTGCGTCATAGTCGTCGCGCAGTTGCCAGGAGGCGAACAGGGTGGCCGCCTGCAGGTTGCCCAGCTCGCCACGGAAGGCTTCGCCGAAGCGGTGCACGCGAGAGCGGGTGCCGGTGAAGTTGGAGCGGTTGCTCTCGAGCCCGGTCTGCTCGTAGTTGCTCGAACCGTCGCTGCCGCCACCGCCGCTGCCACGGGCATAGGCCGCACCGACCTGCCAGTTGGGGTCCAGACGCAGGCGTACACCCAAGTCGGTGGCCCAGGCGTTGACATCGCCGCTCTGCTTGCCGGTGGCAACTTGGTCGTTGCCCACGGTCTGGGTGCTGAGGGTGTCGCGATCGCCGGTCAGCCAGGTGACGCTGCCCCAATAGTTGACGGTGTGGTCGTTGCGCCAGTTGTAGGCGTCGCTGTTGGCCTCCAGGCCCAGCCAGGTCAGATCGCCCGTGCGGGTCTTGTCCAACGGGTCGACGGTTTCACCGGGGTCTTTCAGGCTGCCGCTGTCACTGGAGTGGTGGGCGCGCACGCCGACCCAGTGCCCAGGTGTCCACTGGGTGGCAACGTTGCCGTACACGTGGGTGCGGTCCTTGTCCTCGGGCGCAAGCTCGGTGAGGTCGGTGCGGTATTCGCTGAAGCGCTGTGCCACGCCCAGGTCGGCCTTGAGCAGGGTGGTGTCGAAGGTCCAGTTCAACGCTTCGATGTTGGTGTCGCGCCACATGCCGTCGTCGCTGCGCAGGCGTTGGCGGCCCAGGCGCAGCTGTTCGCCTGGGTAGGGCGTGAAGCCGCTGTAGCCGACCCAGAACTCGCGCATGGCCAGGTAGCTCTTGTCCGGCTTGCGGCTGTCATCGGCGTTGTCCACGGTGCTGCCGTCCTCGGACTGGCGCAGCGTGTCGGTCTCGATGATATCGGTGGCGGCTACTGCCTGGCCCATGGCGAAGGCGCTCCAGTTGCCGCGTTCGCCGTAGACCCAAGGGCGCAGGTCAAGGCCCAGGCCGTTGACGTCACCGCCGGAGCGGGTGCCCAGGTCGCGGTCGTCCTCGGATTGGCCGGTGATCTTGATGTCCAGGCCGAAGTTCTTCTCGGCGGTCATGTCCGCCAGGGTCGGGCACGACCACAGCAGGGCGAAGCTCAGGCCAATGCCGGCTTTCACGAAGGGATTGAGCGTCATAGCGAGTCCTCACCGTCTACTTCTTCTTTTGCGTCGTCTTGCAGGGCTTCGAAGGCCAGGGGGTTGGAACCGACCTGGGCCATGCTGCCGCGTGCCTGCTTTTCCTGGTCCAGCAGGCGCTGGGCCTGGTTGCGCTGGTCAGGGCTCAATTGCGTGTCGAGCTTTTGCAGCAGCTCGGTCGATTGCGGCGACGGGTTGGCCTGGGCCAGTTGGGCGAACACCCAGGCGTTGGCCGGAGCAGGGCGGATGCCATGACCTTCGCTGAACAGTTGGGCCAGGGCGTAGTCGGCGCTGTTCTGCCCGCCACGGGCGGCACTGAGCAGGTGGTCGACGGCTTTTTGCGGCTCGACGTGGCCCAGGTAGCCACGGCGGTACAGCTGGCCGAGGTAATAGTGGGCGCTGACCTCGCCGGCGGCGGCGGCGGCCTGCAGGTGTTCTTCGGCTTTGCTGGCGTCGGCCGGGAGCGTCTTGCCTTCGTAGTAGAGGCGGCCGAGCAACAGTTCGGCGCGGGGCTGCTGGGCCTGACGGCCCTTTTCTATGTAGGCGAGCAACTGGTCGTTGTCGCCCAGCTCCGGGAAGTCGTACACCAACTGCGCCAGGCTCACCCAGGAAGCCGGATTGACCGGGGCGACTTGCTCGAGCAGCTCCTTGGCGGTCTTTTCGTCGGTCTGGCCCAGGCTGCGGTCTGCCAGCACGCGGGCGACGCTGTCGACCCGGGTGGCCGGCACGATGCCACGACCATAGGCGGCCTTGAGCTGCTGGATCAGTGCGGCCTGCTGGTCGGGCTGGGCGCGCTTTTGGTAGACGGTGGCCAGTTCCACATAGCAGATGTCGGTGGTGTCCAGCGCGGCCTTGCAGATTTTTTCGACGTCGCCCAGGTGCTGGTCGTAGGTGCCCTGGGTGCGGTAGAGCAGCACCTGGGCCAGGCCCGCCTCGGGGTTACCGGCGGCGCGCCACTGGTCGATCTGCTGCTGGGCGTTCACCTTGGGGAAGCTCTGCGGGTATTGCAGGTAGAGCATCGCCAGCGGGATCAGGGTGTTGCGCTCGCCTTGCTGGGCGGCGAGCTTGAGCAGGGTTTCGGCCTCCTCGCGCTCGGCCTGGGTAGTGCCAGGCTTGGCCACCAGCAGGCGACCCAGGCGTGCCTGGGCTCGGGGCGAGGTGGCAGCGGCGGCGCGGTAGGTGGCCTCGGCTGCCTTGAGCTTGGCAGGGTCCTGGCTGGCGACCTGGATATCGGCCAGGCCCACTTGGGCATCGCTGTAGCCAAGGTCGGCCAGGGCCTTGTAATTGCGCTCGGCCAGGGCGGTGTCCCCGCGCTTCATGGCCTCGTTGGCTAGGCGCTGGTCGGGCAGGCCCGAGCAGCCGGCCAGGGCGACGGCCAAGGCCAGGCCGCACCAGGCCAGCGGGCGAATGCTGCGCGCAGGGCTCGATTCGATCCCTATGGGAGCGGGTTTACCCGCGAACAAGGCCCCGGCCGCTTGCAGCGGTGTCATACGGTTCGAAGGGTTCATGGTCCGATCCCTCTTACAGCCCGCGGGCTACGGCTTTGTCGATCAGCCAGTCCAGGGACGGGCCGCGATCGGCGTTGACGGCCGCCGGGCGACCGGCCAGTTCTGCCGGCAGGCCACTGTCAGGCTTGATCTGCACGCGGATATCCGAGGCCAGGTCTTCGCTGTTGAGGCTGGCGCTGCTGATGATCTTGCCGGTGCGCATCTCGTCTTCGCCGGCCACTTGGAACTGCACGCGGGTGCCTGGCTTGACCTGGTCGAACTGGCGATAGCTGAAGCGCGCCTCGACCATCGGGTTGGTGGTGCGTGGCACCAGTTGGAAGATCGGCTGGCCCTTGCTGGCGTACTGGCCGTCATCCACCAGCTGGCGGGCGACGACGCAGTCGCATGGGCTGGTGAGCGTGCCGGAGAGCTGCTTGCCGAACAGCTCCTCGACCTTGGCGGGCTCGAGCTGCGAGTCGTCCAGATGGCCTTTGAGCAAATCGAGCATGCTGGTGCTGAAGCTTGCCAGCGGCGCGCCCTTGACCACCTGGGCGCCGTTTTCCACCAGGCTCTGCACACTGCCGTCGCGCGGCATGGTGACGTTGGTGGTGGGCACCGAAACCACACCGGCCTCGGCGTGGCTGACGAAGTACATGCCGTACAGCGACTTGGCGATGAAGCCGAACGCGGCCACGCCGACCACGAACACGCCCAGGCTGACGGTCACCGCGCGCAGGCGACCGAAGGCCGAGAGCCCCGAGCCGCTGTCTTTCTGCTTGCGTGCCTTGGTGAAGTTGTCGCGTTGCAGGGTGCTGAGCACGCCGCCGACGTTGATCATCTCGCCGGACAGGAAGGTAGTGATGATATGGCGCAGGGTGGCCACGTCGCGCGGTTCGAGGTTCTGGAACTGCACGCCGGTGCGACCGGTGCTCTGGTAGGAGCGCACCTGGAACTCGACGTCCATGGACAGGCCCAGGTTGTCGACCGTGAACTGCAGGCGACCGCGCAGCACATCGCCGACGTTCAAGGGTTTGCTGGTATGGAAGGACAGGCCCCCGGCGGAGAGATCGTCCACCTTCACATCGTGCGGTTCGCGATTGCGGTCCAGGTAGCGCAGCTTGGCAGGGATACGTACCCGGACATGCTGGCGCTGGGCTTCGGACTCATGCACGACATTGGCGTTCACGGCGGTATTCATGGCGATTTCGTTCCTGTTAGATCCGTTCCGGGGGGCTCACACGACCATGAACAGCACAGCGACGAAGATGCTGGCTGCCGAGAAGGTCATGGTCCGTGAAGACCAGGTGTTGAACCATTGTTGAAAGCTTTCGAGGTCACGCTTGAGGGCAGTCGGCTGGCGGGTCCAGGACTGCTTGTCGAGGCGGAAGAACACGTAGATCTTCATCAGCGCGCCGACGATCTGGTTGTAATAGAGAATCAGCGGGTAGGCCGGCCCCACGTTATGGCCCGAGCACAGCAGCATGATGGTGAGGATCAGGCGGGTGATGCCGATCCACAGCAGGTACACGAGCAAGAAGCCCATGCCGAACTTGAGGCTGGCGATCACCGCCACCGTCAGGCCCAGCAGGCTGGTCCACATGGACACGCGCTGGTCGAGCAGGACGATGCAGGTGAACAGGCCCAGGCGCTTGAGGCCCAGCCCCAGGGCGCGGGAGTTCTGCCGCAGGTTGTTGCCGTACCAGCGGTACATCAGCTTGCGGCTGGCCTTGATGAAGCTCTTCTCCGGTGGGTGCTCGACCGTGTTGATCGCAGCGTCCGGCACGTAGAAGGTGTCGTAGCCCAGGCGCATCAGGCTGAACCAGCTGGACTTGTCATCCCCAGTGAGGAACTTGAAGCGGCCCAGGCGCCAGTGGTGCAGCGAGTCGCTTTCCACGTCGGCGATGAACTCAGGATCGGTCACCACGCTTGCGCGGAACATCGACATGCGCCCAGTCATGGTCAGCACGCGCTTGGACAGGGCCATCGAGCACATGTTGATGTGGCGCTGGGCGAAGCGCAGCTTGTGCCACTCGCTCATGATGTAGCCGCCGCGCACTTCGCAGAATTCGTTGGTGGTCAGGCCACCGACATTGGGGAACAGCTTGAACCACGGCACGGTCTTGCGGACCACGCCTTCACCGAGCACGGTATCGCCGTCGATCACCGCCACCACGGCATGCTCGTCCGGCATCATCCGCGAGATGGCCCGGAAGCCATAGGCCAGGCCATCGCGCTTGCCGGTACCGGCGATGCGCACGAAGTCCAGGTTGACGTGGGCGGGCGGGTTGTACTTGGCCCACAGGCTCTTGACCAGCAGCTCATCGGACATCTCCACCAGCGAGCAGACCACGGTGGTGGGGAAGCCGCATTCGATGGCCTCGCGGATCACCGAGCTGTACACCTGCGCGGTGGTCAGGGCATCGATGCGAAAACTGGTGACCATCAGGTACACGTGGGACGGGTCGGCAGCTTTGCCCAGCTTGCGTACCTTGCGGCGCAGATAGGGGTAGACGCCGTAGAGGAACACCATGCCACGGATGAAGTGGGTGGCGCCCATGGAGTAGCGCCAGATGCCGACCGCGCCGACCAGGAAGATGAAGTGCTTCGACTGCGAGTCGAAGATGTCGCTGGGCAAGGCCAAGGCGATCAACATGAGCAGGCTCATGTAGAGCAGCCATCCGGCGCACTGCAGCAGCACTGTCTGGAGTCTTTGCATGTTCAGCATCCGTCGCGCGAATCAGGGGGAAGGGCAGCGGTCGCCCGCTGCCCGGCCGGGGGTTACCAGCAGATGCCTTCGGTGCGGCTGGTGGTGCAGGTCGGCTTGGTCATGAAGCCGACCAGGTCGATCACTTGCTTGCCTTCCGGTGCCTGCTGAGCGAGGGCGCGGAACTTCTCGTCGCGGTTGCCCAGGACGATCACGTCGGCGTTGTCGATGACGTGTTGAAGATCGTCATTGAGCAGCGAGGACACGTGGGGGATCTTCGACTCGATGTATTCCTTGTTGGCGCCGTGGACACGGGCGTACTGGACGTTCTGGTCGTAGATGTTCAGCTCGTAGCCTTTGCCGATCAGGCGCTCGGCCAGTTCCACCAGCGGGCTTTCGCGCAGGTCGTCGGTGCCAGCTTTGAAAGACAGGCCGAGCAAAGCGACCTTGCGTTTGTCGTGGCTTTCGATGATGTCGAAGGCGTTCTGCACCTGGGACTCGTTGCTGCGCATCAGCGAGTCGAGCAGCGGAGCTTTCACGTCGAGGCTGGAGGCGCGGTAGGTCAGGGCACGCACGTCCTTGGGCAGGCACGAGCCGCCGAAGGCGAAACCTGGGCGCATGTAGTACTGCGACAGGTTCAGGACTTTGTCCTGGCAAACCACGTCCATCACGTCGCGACCATCGACACCCACCGCCTTGGCGATGTTGCCGATTTCGTTGGCGAAGGTGACCTTGGTGGCGTGCCAGACGTTGCAGGTGTACTTGATCATTTCGGCCACTTCGACCGGCTTGCGGATGATCGGTGCGTCCAGTTCCTCGTAGATGGCCTGGAGCACGTCGCCGCTGGCCTTGTCCAGCTCGCCGATGACAGTCATCGGTGGGCGGTCGTAGTCGGCGATGGCGGTGCTTTCACGCAGGAACTCCGGGTTGACCGCGACACCGAAGTCGACGCCGGCTTTCTTACCGGAGCAGTCCTCGAGGATCGGGATGACCACGTTCTTGACGGTCCCCGGCAGCACGGTGCTGCGCACCACGATGGTGTGGCGACGCTCGGTGTCGCGCAGCACGTAGCCGATCTCGCGGCACACCGACTCGATGTACTCAAGGCCCAGGTCGCCGTTCTTCTTGCTGGGAGTGCCGACGCAGATCATCGACACATCGCTGGCGCGGATGGCTTCGGCGAAATCGGTGGTGCCACGCAGGCGGCCGTTGGCGATGCCTTGCTGCAGGAGCTGTTCCAGACCCGGCTCGACGATGGGCGACTTGCCCTGGTTGATCAGGTCGATTTTGGTCTTGGACACGTCCACGCCAATCACTTCGTGACCCCGTGCCGACAGGCAACCTGCACAGACCGCACCCACATAACCCAAACCAAAGATGCTGATACGCATCGTATTCACCTCGTGTGTTTATCACGTCGGCTCCTTCGCAAAAGAGCCGGACCGGGTTGATTAACCAGCAGTTTTCGGGCGCACGGTGCCATGGCGATTGCACATATCACCGAACGCAGGCATGAATAAATCCAGAGCGCGCAAAGTTGTGCACTCAAAGTTGGCAGTTAAATGGCCAGTATTAAAAGGCGTGCCCTGAAATGCAGCCGTCTTTATTGCAGTGTGCTATTACGCCTACTGCTGTGCTTGCTCTTTCAATTGGAAAAATCCTATGAAATCAACCACTAGGACGATTAGTAGGGGCGCGTCTCTCCTTCGTGGACAGGGCTTTCGGTTGATACCGTTGCGTCTGTCGAAGTTATCGGAGCCGGTAGTGGATACCGGCCGGTTGTCATCTGTAAGTCATCTCTCACGACACCCGCAAGAAAATCGTTACGGGTCCTATGAGCGATTGCCGGTAGCAGAAGTTCCAAGGTGGGTTCTGCAGGTATGAAAGATTTCTAAATATTTTTTCAGTGGAAAATACTTTCAATCTGATAGCACGTATCAGTTTCACCCCTATATATAAAGGGCGAAAACGACGTGGGATGGTTATATGCCAGCATGCGAAAATTTTTTTCAAAATTCGTCAAAAAACTACGAACGGTCTTATGGCGTTTTGCAATAACGGCTGGGCAGTGGTTTTTTTGACGTCGAAATTATGACGAGATAGCCATTTGAAGCCTGCCCCATTGCAGGGCTGTCGGATGCGGTGAGACGACCAGTAGCAGCAGCTGTCTTGTTCAGGGGTGTCCTCTTCGCGGGTTTACCCGCGAAGAGGCCGGTGCAAGCAACGCAAGACTGTTGCTCCCACTGTTAATGCGCAGGACCTGAAGGTCTTACTCGCCAGGGTGGTCGCGCAGGAACACCAGGTGGTCTGGCTTGGACTGTTCGGCACTGTAGTAATAGCCCTGCACATCGAAGCGCTTGAGCTGTTCGGGGTCGTTGATGCGCTCCTGGATCACGAAGCGGCTCATCATTCCGCGGGCTTTCTTGGCGTAGAAGCTGATGATTTTGTACTGCCCGTTCTTCCAGTCTTTGAAGTCGACATTGATCACCCGTGCCTTCAGGGCGCTGCGCTTGACCGCGCTGAAGTACTCGTTGCTGGCCAGGTTCAGCAGGATGTCATCGCCTTGATCGGCCAGGGCCTGATTCAGCCATTCACTGATGCGCGTGCCCCAGAAGGCATAGAGGTCTTTGCCGCGGACGTTGGCCAGCTTGGTGCCCATTTCCAGGCGGTAGGGCTGCATCAGATCCAGCGGGCGCAGCAGGCCGTAAAGGCCCGACAGCATGCGCAGGTGGTCCTGGGCGTAGCTGAAGTCGTCCTCGCCGAGGCTTTCGGCGTCCAGGCCTGTGTACACGTCACCCTTGAACGCCAGCAGCGCCTGCTTGGCGTTGGCCGGGGTGAAATCCGGGGTCCAGCTGCCGAAGCGGGCGGCGTTGAGGCCGGCGAGCTTGTCGGAAAGGTGCATCAGTTCACTGATTTGTGCGGGTGTGAATTCGCGCAGTTGGGTGATCAACACCTGGGAGTCGTCCAGGTACTGGGGTAGGGTGAACCGCTGGGTCACCGGCGGGGTGTCGTAGTCGAGAGTCTTGGCGGGGGAAATCACCGTCAGCATCGGGTCGGCTCCTGGAATCGTCGAGGCGGATTCTACGGGCTGGGGCCGGCAAGACCAAATTATCGCGACGATAGTCACGGACCATCGCCCAACGCCACGTTATAGTGCGTGTCATGTTGCTGCGGAGAGCTTGATTCGTGCGTATTGCCTTCGTCCTGCTGGCCGGCCTGCTGAGCCTTGCCGCCCAGGCTGCCCCTTCGCCCCAGGCCACCCTGGACCGCACGCTGTGGCCTGAACAACTGGACAGCCCGGCGTTGTTCGATGTCGCTTCGCGGGCCGAAATCCTGTCGTTCGCCCAGGTGCTGCAGGAGAGTGAAATGCTCGACGAGCCGGCTCTGGCGGCGCGCCTGCAACTGCGCCAGATCAACCTGGCGGTGATACGTGCGGTGCGCGCGCGCATGTGGCAGCGGCTATGGGAAAACTATCAACAGGCCCAGCGCAGTTGCGAGCAGGATGCTTCCTTCTGCTATCCGCTGGAGTCCATGGCCGAACTGCGGACCCTGGCCGCCACTTTCACCTCCGGCGTGGGCGAGTTCTATACCGGCTGGCTCGAGCCCAGCCGGGCATTCCACACCCGTTACCTGGATGAACAACTGCGCAAGGCGGCGTTGTTCCCTCAGACCAGCAGCGAGGTCGAGCGCCTGTCGGACAGCGAGCGCACAGGCGATGAACTCAACGACCGGGTGTTCCTGCTGACATTCGTCGGTGGCCCCACTCCCGCGGGCGGTGCCACCGACGAGCTGGCCGATTATCTGCGCCGGCAGAAGCTCGGCGGCCTGTTCTTCGTGCTCGGTAACCGCTTGCAGCAGCGCGCCCCTGTGGGGGCGCTCTATACCGGGCAATGCGTGGGCATCCAGGGCTGGGAGTACCGCTCCCATGCCCAATGGCTGGACTGGCAGGATTCGCTGCGCCGGGCCCAGGCCCGGGTCCAGTCCGACCTGCCGGCGCAGTATGTGCCGTTGTTCCGCCCGCCGTACGGGCAGCGTCGTGCCGATGGCGAGGCATTCATGGCCAGCCAGAGGCTTCAGGTTTCGCTGTGGGAGATCGACGCCCAGGATGACAGTGCGCTCAGCGCCGAGGCCTCGGCACATCGGGTGCTGACCTTGATGCTGTTGTGGCGCAAAGGGGTGATCCAGTTCCACGACAACCTGCCCAAGGCGCAAACGGCGCTGGATTGGCTGTTGCGCAACACGGCGCAGAGTGGAATCGGCTGGGAAGATTGCCGGGATTATGGGCAGCGTGATGGGGCTTGATCTTTGACTCTAGTCCCGCTCACGGCTCAAGCCAAGTCCTGAACGTCAATCGGAAAAATAAAGTTCAAAGGAACGTAAAAAGACTTTTTTTGGTCATCATTAATGCGGTATGTAGGTACCAGACAGCCGAATCCTGCAGCACAGGTGGCGTCATCCAGGCCCTCCTTGCCAGGTGCGCTCCCCGCCCGTAACGACGCGGATACGGGGAGAACGGCGGTCACTCTGCGGCGCAGCATTACGCGTCGTGTGGCTTTCACATAAGGTGACCGAGTATGGATGACCAAGGACGCAATTCTTCCTCCACCCAGCCAATCCTGTATGTGCTCGATACCAATGTCCTGATCCACGATCCAAACGCTTTGCTCAACTTCGAGGAGCACCATGTCGCCATTCCGATGACGGTGCTGGAGGAACTCGACAAGCTCAAGACCGGCAAACACACCATCGCCGCCGAATGCCGCCAGGCCATCCGCCTCATCGACCAGACCCTTGGCGATGCCTCGCCCAGCGACGTCGAGCAGGGCGTGCCGATCCAGCGTGGCAAGAGCGGGCCCAAAGGGTTCCTGTCGATCCTGATGAGCCCACGCAACGAGCCAAACCGGCTGCTGCCCGAAACCCTCAACGACAACATCATCATCAACCAACTCCTGGAGTTGCGTGCCCGCCGCTGCGATCTGGACGTGGTGCTGGTGACCAAGGACATCAACATGCGCCTGAAGGCGCGTGCCTGCGGCATCGCCGCGGAGGACTACAGCACCGACCAGTTGGTCGATGACGTCTCCTTGCTGTCCAAGGGCTACCACTCGGTGACCGGCTCGTTCTGGGATCGCGTCAGCAAGGTCGAAACCCGGCAGGAGCGTGGTCGCACCTGGCATCGGGTACAACTGACCGACAACCTGCCGGCAGTGCACGTCAATGAGTTCATCATCGACGAACAAGGCTTCGTCGGCTGGATCAAAGGCATCCGTGAAGACGAACTGCTGCTGCTCGACCTGCACCAGGAGCCGTTGCTGCACCAGGAAGCCTGGGGGCTGAAACCCCGCGACATCCATCAGAGCCTGGCGTTGTTCGCCTTGCTCGACCCAGATATCCACCTGGTCAACCTGACCGGCGCCGCCGGCTCCGGCAAGACCATCCTGGCGCTTGCCGCCGCCATCGAGCAGACCATGGTCAGCAAGCGCTACCGGCGCATCATCGCCACCCGCAGCGTGCAGGGGCTGGACCAGGAGATCGGCTTCCTGCCGGGGACCGAGGCCGAGAAGATGGAGCCTTGGCTGGGCGCCATCACCGACAACCTCGAAGCCCTGCACATGGATGACGAGAGTACCCACGGTAGCGTCGAGTACATCCTCGAGCGGGTCCCGTTGCAGTTCAAGTCGCTGAACTACATCCGTGGGCGCAGCTTTCAGCAGAGCCTGATCCTGATCGACGAGTGCCAGAACCTCACCCCGCACCAGATGAAGACCATCATCACCCGTGCCGGGGCAGGGTCCAAGGTGGTGTGCCTGGGTAACCTGGCGCAGATCGATACCCCTTACCTGTCGGCCACCAGCTCCGGGCTGACTTATCTCACCGAACGCTTCAAGGACTTCCCTCACGGCGTTCATATCACCTTGCAGGGCGTGCCACGCTCGGTGCTGGCCGAGTACGCCGAGTCCCACCTGTAAACCCCAGTCTGCCGGGCGGTTCGCCGCCCGGCTTCTGCGATGTCCTCTACGCCGATTAACCCGCTCCCATGGCGGCCAGCGGGATTTGGCCTGCCCGCGACACAACCACTGCTCAAAGCTGACCTGCGGGTTTACACTCTTTGTTCCCTTCACAGGAGCAATGCAGTGCTGACTCATCTCGATTCCCAGGGGCGCGCCAACATGGTCGACGTCACCGAAAAGGCCGTGACCGCGCGTGAGGCGGTGGCCGAAGCGCGGGTGCGCATGTTGCCGCAGACGTTGCAGATGATCGTCGACGGCGAGCATCCCAAGGGCGATGTGTTCGCCGTGGCGCGCATCGCCGGGATCCAGGCGGCGAAGAAGACCAGCGACCTGATCCCGCTGTGCCACCCGCTGATGCTCACCAGCGTCAAGGTCGAGCTCAACGCCGAAGGTTCTGATGCGGTGCGCATCGTCGCCCGTTGCAAGCTGGCCGGGCAGACCGGTGTGGAAATGGAAGCGCTGACTGCCGCCAGCGTTGCGGCGCTGACGATCTATGACATGTGCAAGGCCGTCGACAAAGGCATGGTGATCGAGCAAGTGCGCCTGCTGGAGAAGCTCGGCGGCAAGAGCGGCCATTACCAGGTGGAGGCGTGATGAAGGTTCAGGTGGTGTATTTCGCCCGTTATCGTGAATTGCTAGGGGTCGATGGCGAGCCGCTCGAAGGTGCCTTCGCGACCCTGGACGACGTGCGCCAGGCCTTGGTGGCCAAGGGCGGGCAATACGAGGTGCTGGCCGAGCAGAACTTGATGTGCGCACGCAATCAGGATCTGAGCAAGCTGGCCGAGCCGGTGGAGGAGGGCGACGAAGTGGCGTTCTTCCCGCCGGTCACGGGAGGTTGAGCATGGGCGTTCGAGTACAGGAGCAGGCCTTCGATCCAGGCCTTGAGGTCAATGCGATGCACGCGGCCAACGTCGGCGTGGGCGCAGTGGTAGGGTTCGTTGGCTATGTGCGGGATTTCAACGATGGCCGTGAAGTGGCGGGGATGTTCCTCGAGCATTACCCAGGCATGACCGAGAAAGCTCTGGCCAAGATCGTCGTCGAGGCCGAGCAGCGCTGGCCACTGCTCAAGGTCGAGGTGCTGCACCGCATCGGCGCGCTGGAGCCGGGCGAACCGATCGTCTTTGTCGGCGTGGCCAGCGCTCACCGTCAGGCGGCGTTCGATGCCTGCAATTTCATCATGGACTACCTCAAGACCCGGGCGCCGTTCTGGAAGAAAGAGAACACCCAGGATGGGCCGCGTTGGGTCGAAGGTCGGCAAAGCGACCAGGATGCCGCCGGTCGCTGGTGAACCTGGCGGGGCACGGGCGGGCCGGATGCGTCTGCCCTTGCCGCACGTTGTGGTTGGTAGTTGAGTTTCTATACAAAAAAGTCCAGTATGGAATCATAAGTACAAAATGATTCCAGGCAGCCTTGCGCCTGTCACCTTTCCTCTGTCTTGCACCACACCTCCAATAACGAGCGAGAGAGATCCCCCCATGAAAAAGCTCATCCTGATCAGCGGTCTGGCCCTGGGCCTGTTGGCCGGTAGCAACCTGTACGCTGCCGAGAACGTCCTGCGCATCGGTATCGAGGCCGCCTACCCGCCGTTTGCCTCGAAAAACGACAAGGGCGAAATCGTGGGCTTCGATTACGAGATCGGCAATGCCCTGTGCGCGCAGATGAAGGTCAAATGTGTCTGGAACGAGGTCGAGTTCGACGGGCTGATCCCCTCGTTGAAGGTCAGGAAGATCGATGCGGCCCTGTCGTCGATGACCATTACCAAAGAGCGCAAGCAATCGGTGGACTTCACCCACAAGTACTACTTCACGTCATCGCGCCTGGTGATGAAGAAGGGGGCGGTGGTCGATGACCAGTACCAGAGCCTCAAAGGCAAGACCATCGGCGTGCAGCGTGCCACCACCACCGACCGCTACGCCACCGAAGTGCTCGAGCCCATGGGTGTGAAGGTCAACCGCTACAGCAACAACGAAGAGATCTACATGGACCTGGCGTCCGGGCGTGTGGATGCCATTTTTGCCGATACCATTCCCCTGGAGGACTTCCTGTCGATGCCTCGTGGCGCCGACTTTGCCTTCGTAGGGCCGGAGCTGAAGGACCCCAAGTACGTCGGTGAAGGTGCCGGCATCGCGGTGCGCAAAGGCAACACCGAACTGGTGAGCCAGCTCAATAGCGCCATCGATGCCATTCGTGCCAACGGCGAATACCAGAAGATCCAGGCCAAGTACTTCAAATCGGATATCTACGGCGACTGAAACACTGCGCTGGGGGCGCCTTGCGCCCCTTTTCCGACCGCTGCGCAGCCCCGGCAATCGTCAAGGGACCTCTGCAGCGCTCAGGCCTTGAGTTCCTTCAAGTGCTTGTACACCGTCGCCCGTCCCATTCCCAGCACGTTGGCCACGTAGTTGGCCGCACTCTTGCCCTTGAAGGCACCCTCGGCATGCAGGGCCAGGACCAGCTCGCGCTTGTGATCGCGGGTCAGCAGGTTAAGGCTCAACTGACGCTGGCGCAGCCAGCCGTTGAGGAAGGTGTTGATACGTTCCTGCCAGTCATCGCGAAACAGCGCGTCGGGTTGGGGAATCAATCGGCTGGGTGAAAGGAATAGATCCAGCGCCGCCTTGGCGTTCTCGAACAGCGAGATATTCAGATTGATGCACAGCATGGCCAGGGGTGTGCCTGCGGCATCGCGCAACACGGTGCTCAACGAGCGGATCTTCTGCCCGTCCCAGTTGAGTTTTTCGTAGGGGCCGATGTTGGTTTCATCGGTACCGTGCTCGAGCATGTCTTCCAGGGCCGCATCGTCGCCGATCTCGCGTTTGGACAGGTTGTTGGCGATGTAGTCGATCTTCTGGGTGCGCAGGTCGTGCAGCACCACTTCGGCGTGGGGGAAGAACAGGGTGGCGATGGCATCGGCGATGGCCCGGTAGTTTTCCAGGGCCGGGTCAGGGCGAGGGGATGGCATTGAGGCAGGCTCCAGGCTGTGTCAGCGCCCTGCGGCGAGGGCGCTGCGAGTGTGCCGCAATCGCGGCGGCGCGTCATCCCGACAGGCGTGCCGGGGATAGCATGGCGGCCGTCAGGCCAAAGCCATGCAGGTGATCCGGCAGCGCCTCGCCACGCACCAGGGCGGCGCTGGCCTGGCCCATGGCGGGTGAGGTCTGGATGCCGTAGCCGCCTTGGCCCGCGACCCAGAACAGCCCAGGCACCTGCGGGTCGAAGCCGGCGACCAGGTCGCCGTCAGCAACGAAACTGCGCAGCCCGGCCCAGGTGCGGGTAGGACGGCGGATGCGCAGGGTGGTGACTTCCTCGATCTGATAGATGCCTAAGGCGATGTCGAGCTCTTCGGGTTGTACATCGTGCGGCTCCACCGGGTCGGCATTGGCGGGAGAGCCCAGGAGCATGCCGGCATCCGGCTTCATGTAGAAGGATTCATCAAGGCTGACCAGCATCGGCCAGTGGTGGCAGTCGACGCCCTCGGGGGCGGCGAAGATGAAGGCAGCGCGGCGCTTGGGTTGCAGGCCGAGGGGACGAGCGCCGGCCAGTACCCCGATGTGGTCCGCCCAGGCGCCCGCGGCGTTGATCAGCACGGGGGCGCTGAAACTGCCCTGGTTGGTATGCACCTGCCACAGCCCTTGGGCGTCACGCTCCACCCGTTGCACCTCGCAATCGCTGCGCACTTCGCCCTGTTGCCGGCGAATGCCGCGCAGGTAGCCTTGGTGCAGGGCATCGGTGTCGATGTCGCTGGCGCTCGGGTCGTAGAGGGCGCCATGGACTTTGTCCCGACACAGCACCGGCAGGCGGGCGCAGGCCTGGTCGGCATCGAGCAGCTCGAATTCGGGCACGCAGGCCTTGGCGCTGAGGTACTGGCGTTGCAGTTCGGCCGGATCGCCGTTGAAGTCCACGGTCATCTCACCGCGCGGGGTGAGCAGAGGATGCTCGGCGAAACCACTGGGCGGATGATCGAAAAAAGCACGGCTGGCGAGGGTCAGGGCGCGTACCTGTGGCGTGCCGTAGGCGGCGGTGTAGAGCGCCGCCGAACGGCCGGTGGAGTGATAGCCAGGCTGGGATTCGCGCTCGAGCACTAGCACGCGGCCATGGGCGGCGAGCCAGTAGCCGGTGGAGGCGCCGGCGATACCGGCGCCGACGATGATGTAGTCGGCAGTCTGCATGCTGTTCTCCTCAGGCTTCGCGCAGCAGCTGATACAGGGCATTGGCCAGGGCAATGTCCTCCAGGCCCAGTCCGATGGAGCGGAAGAAGGCATGGCGCTGGTAGGCCGGCGCGGCGGCGTCGCCACTGAGCAGTTGCGGCAGGTCGCCGACGATCGCGTCTGCCTGCCACCCCAACTGCTCGGCGGCGATGCGCATTTCGCCTGCGCTTGCGGGGGTGGTTACCCGGTAATCGCAGTAGACATCCATCTCGGCCAGGCAGGCTGGCGGGATTTCATGGGCGCGTACGGCATTGGTGCTGATCGAGGTGATCAGCGCAGGTTTGCTCAGCGTGCGTGGGTCGATGACTGGCACGGCCGAGGAAGTGCAGAGCATGATCACGTCGGCATCATCCAGGGCCTGCTCGAGGTTTTCCATCAATTGCAG
This sequence comes from Pseudomonas sp. HTZ2, assembly GCF_033173945.1. Taxonomy (NCBI): domain Bacteria; kingdom Pseudomonadati; phylum Pseudomonadota; class Gammaproteobacteria; order Pseudomonadales; family Pseudomonadaceae; genus Pseudomonas; species Pseudomonas sp. HTZ2. The sequence continues at coordinate 1,643,221 of NZ_CP137332.1, forward strand.
GCGGCTGTCGAGGCCGGCCAGGTGTTCGCGTTGCCCTGCGCTCTGTTGGCCCAGGCTGGGGGAATACAGGCGAATGTCCTGCCAGTCGCGCAGGCCGCGCACATAGTGCAGGTGAGCGCGGGCGATCGGGCCGCTGCCGATCACCGTCAGGCGGCGGGCATGGCCTGGGGCCAGCGCGTCGATGGCCACGGCAGTGGTAGCGGCGGTGCGGGCGGTGGTCAGTTCGCCGGCGTCGCAGAGCATCAGAGGTTGACCGCTGTCCATGGACATCAGCAGGGTCCAGGCGGTGACCAGGGGGCCTTGGTCACGGACGATGTAGGGCGAGGTTTTTACCCCATAGACCCGCTCCGTGGCCAACACGCCGCCATAGTTGATGAAGTCGCCCCGGCCAGCCGGAAACTCCACCAGTTGTTGGGGCGGCTGTACCGCCTGGCCACGGGCCAGGTCACGGAACAGGTTGCGCAGGATGTGCGGGACATCCACCTGGGCGAGCAATTGGCGGGCGTGTTGTTGATCGACGACGAGGGGCGCGGTCATACGAAGCTCCAGATAAACTATTTTTTCCATTATGGACTTTTTGTTTATTTGGACAATATCGCAGGCGCAAAAAGGTTGCGGCGCAATTCGGCGCCAGAAAGGGAGGGGTAGAGAAAGCAGGGGTGGGGCTTGGCCCGCAGAACAGGCCCTGCGGCTCGGAGCAGGGCCTGTGGGAGCGGTCTTGCCGGGGCGCCGGACCGCTCGGGAAGGGGCAAAAGGTGCCCCAAGGTACACGGCTCAGTGATGCTTTCGCGGTATCGACTTCAGCAGTTCGTCCGGTGGCATCTCGCACTTGATCTTGCGCCCCAGCAGCTCTTCGATAGCCGGAAGCTGGTAGGCATCGTCCTCGCCGGCGAAGCTGATCGATACGCCGCTGGTCCCGGCACGGCCGGTACGGCCGATGCGGTGTACGTAGTCGTCCGGGTCTTCCGGCAGGGTGAAGTTGATCACGTGGCTGATGCCGTCGATGTGAATGCCACGGCCGGCCACGTCGGTGGCCACCAGCACCGCGATGCGACCTTCGCGGAAGTTCTCCAGGGTGCGGATGCGCTTGTGCTGCGGCACGTCGCCCGACAACTGGGCGGCGTTGATGCCGTCACGCACCAGGCGCTCTTCGATGCGGCGCACTTCATCCTTGCGGTTGGCGAAGACCATCACCCGTTCCCACTTGTTCTGCGTGACCAGGTTGTACAGCAGCTTGTACTTGTCGCTGCTGGCCACTGCATAGACGTGCTGTTCGACCGTTTCGCTGGCCACGTTCTCCGGCTCGATCTCGACGATGGCCGGGTTGGTGGTCCACTGCTTGGCCAGGTTCATCACGTCATCGGTGAAGGTGGCGGAAAACAGCAGGGTCTGACGCTCGCTCTTGGGCGGGGTCTGGCGGATGATCTGCCGGACCTGGGGGATGAAACCCATGTCGAGCATGCGGTCGGCTTCATCGAGCACCAGCACCTCGACCATGTCCAGATGCACTTCGCCGCGCTGGTGGAAGTCCAGCAGGCGGCCTGGCGTGGCTACGAGGATGTCGCAGTGACGCGCTTCCAGGGCCTTGAGCTGCTTGTCGAAGTCCATGCCGCCGACGAACGTCATGACGTTCAGGCCGCTGTACTTGGTCAGGGCCATGGCGTCCTTGGCGATCTGCACCACCAGCTCGCGGGTCGGCGCGATGATCAGCGCGCGCGGCTCGCCCATGTAGCGTTCCTTGGGCGGCGGTACCTGCTGCAGCTGGGAAATGATTGAGATCAGGAACGCGGCGGTCTTGCCGGTGCCGGTCTGGGCCCGGCCGATGGCGTCCTTGCCGCGCAGGGTATGACCCAGCACCTGGGCCTGGATCGGCGTGCAGTACGGGAAGCCCAGGTCATGGATGGCATGCATCAGTTCGTTGGAAAGCTTGAAGTCATGGAAGCGGGTCTTGCCCTCCTGGGGCTCGACCACGAAGTCTTCCGGCTTCCACAGGCTGGCCTGGGGCTTGGGTTTGCGTTCGCGACGTGGCTTGTCCTTGGCGGGCTTGTCGTCGCGAGTGGGGGACGTGGCCTCGGGCGTATTGACCGGCGAGGCTGGGGGCGCCGGCGGTTCGACCGCAGGTGCAGGTGGGGGCGTCATAACGCCGGCGGCAGGCACGTTGGCCTGGGGTGCGGCGTCGCCCTTGGCGAAAATTTTCTTGAGTGCCTTGAGCACGATCGTCTCGTCAACTGGTTAAGGAATGTACGCCCGGCAGTGTAATGCAAGAACCGGGCAGGGCGTAGTGCGGTGCGCCTACAACTACAGCAGATTGCACCGCTAGCGCAGGTGGCGCACCAGCCAGTTGTAGATATCGTTGATTTCCTGGGGCACTACTTCGTGTTCCATCGGGTATTCCTCCCAGGCCACTTCGACGCCCCACTGCTTGAGGTGCTCATAGGCCGTGCGGCCCATGGACGGGATCACCACCGGGTCGTGCACGCCGTGCAGGCAGAGGGCCGGAGTGCGCTGCTGGCAGGCGCTCAGCTGATGGTTTTCATTGAAAGTGGGCGCGTAGGTGGACAACGCCAGTACACCGCCCAGGGCCTCCTGCCACTTTATATAGGCCGTGTGCAGCACCACCGCGCCACCCTGGGAGAACCCCGCCAGGAAGATGCGCGTCAGGTCGATGCCCTTGGCTCGCTCGGCTTCGATCAACGCCACCACCTGATCGGCGGACGCTTCCAGCTGCGCTTCGTCGATAGCGCGCGCAGGCGTCATGGCCTTGATGTCGTACCAGCTGGGCATGGCGTAGCCGCCGTTAATCGTTACCGCGCGTGTCGGCGCCTGGGGCATAACGAAGCGGGTGCTGAGCAGGTGTTCCTGCAACGCTTCGGCCACCGGTAGGAAGTCGTAACGGTCGGCCCCCAGGCCGTGCAACCAGATAACACAGGCGTCTGCGGTGTTCTGGGGTTCGAGGATCAACGGGTTGGTCATGACTGCTCCGAAAGTGTGCGCACGCGCCTGATCGAGTGCATGAAATAAAGGCGTGCATGGGTAATGCCACAAGAAGATGTCGCAACTCTACAACTTTTCCTGCTTGACGACCCCTTAAACGCTTGAGCCCGAGACTGTGGTACGCCCTTTGCTATGAATCAACCGATGCGAGGGGATGGCCGGAGACGGTAACACCCCTCGTGCGGATAGAAGGCTGTCACCAGAACGGCCCATTGCGCCAATTGACCCGATAACAAGCCAACAAGGGGTCGGATGCGCCTCATAAGGGTGCGGTGCAATTCCGGCTCGATACAACAAGAGCGATTGGAGGTTGTGAATGAAGATGTTGAAAACCACCCTGGCAGTCCTGACCGCTGCCGCTGCGCTGGGCGCCACCAGCTTCGCCCACGCTGGCGCTACGCTAGATGCGGTAAAGAAGAAGGGCTTCGTCCAGTGTGGCGTGAGTGACGGCCTGCCGGGCTTCTCGGTACCGGACAGCACCGGCAAGATCGTCGGTATCGATGCCGATGTGTGCCGCGCCGTGGCCGCCGCCGTCTTCGGCGACGCGACCAAGGTCAAGTTCAGCCAGCTCAACGCCAAAGAACGCTTCACTGCGCTGCAATCGGGTGAAGTCGATGTCCTGTCGCGCAATACCACCTGGACCAGTTCGCGTGATGCCGGGATGGGCCTGGTATTCGCCGGCGTGACTTACTACGACGGCGTCGGTTTCCTGGTCAACAAAAAGCTGGGCGTCTCCAGTGCCAAGGAGCTCGATGGCGCGACCATCTGCATCCAGGCCGGTACCACCACTGAGTTGAACGTCTCTGACTTCTTCCGTGCCAACGGCCTGAAGTACACCCCGATCACCTTCGACACTTCCGATGAAAGCGCCAAGTCGCTGGAATCCGGTCGTTGCGATGTGCTGACCTCCGACAAATCGCAGCTGTTCGCCCAGCGCTCCAAGCTGGCGGCGCCAAGCGAGTATGTAGTACTGCCGGAAACCATCTCCAAGGAACCTCTGGGCCCGGTCGTGCGCAAAGGGGACGAGGAGTGGTTCAGCATCGTCAAGTGGACCCTCTTCGCCATGCTCAACGCCGAAGAGGCAGGCATCACCTCGAAGAATGTCGAGGCCGAGGCCAAGTCCACCAAGAACCCCGACGTCGCTCGCCTGCTCGGTGCCGACGGCGAGTACGGCAAGGACCTGAAGCTGCCCAAGGACTGGGTGGTGCAGATCGTCAAGCAGGTGGGTAACTATGGCGAAGTGTTCGAGAAGAACCTGGGCCAGAGCACTGACCTGAAGATCGATCGTGGCATGAACGCCCTGTGGAACAACGGCGGCATCCAGTACGCGCCACCAGTGCGCTGATGGTTGCACCTGCGGCGGCACCGCGCCGCCGCAGGTTGTTCGATCCCATCCTTTCGGGGCATTACATGCAAAATCAAATTGGCGCGCAGAAGGGGTTTTCCCTGAGCGATCCACGTGTGCGCGCGTGGCTGTTCCAGATCGTCACGGTGGTCTTCGTGGTCGGCCTGGGCTGGTACCTGTTCCACAACACGCAAACCAACTTGCAACACCGGGGCATCACCTCGGGTTTCGACTTTCTCGAGCGCAGCGCAGGCTTCGGCATCGCCCAGCACCTGATTCCCTACGTGGAGTCGGACAGCTACGCCCGGGTGTTTCTCATCGGCCTGCTCAACACCCTGCTGGTTACCTTCATCGGCATCATCCTGGCAACGCTGTTGGGCTTCATCATCGGTGTGGCGCGGCTGTCGCCGAACTGGATGATCAACAAGCTGGCAACAGTCTATGTCGAGACGTTCCGCAACATTCCGCCGTTGTTGCAAATCCTGTTCTGGTACTTCGCGGTGTTCCTGACGCTACCGGGGCCGCGGGGCAGCATCAACCTGCAGGACACTTTCTTCATCAGCAACCGTGGCGTGAACATGCCCGGTGCCTCCATGGCCGAGGGCTTCTGGCCATTCGTGGGCGCCGTGGTGCTGGCGATCGTCGCCATCGCGCTGATGGTGCGTCTTGCCAACAAACGCTTCGATGAAACCGGCGAGCCGTTCCACAAGTTCTGGGTGGGGCTGCTCATGTTAGTTGGCATCCCAGGCGTGTGCGTGCTGCTGTTCGGCAATCCGTTGAGCTGGGAAGTGCCGCAGCTCAAGGGCTTCAACTTCGTCGGTGGCTGGGTGCTGATCCCTGAGCTGCTGGCCCTGACCTTGGCGCTGACCATCTATACCGCAGCGTTCATCGCCGAGATCGTGCGTTCGGGCATCCGTTCGGTCAGCCATGGCCAGACCGAGGCTGCGCGCTCTCTTGGCCTGCGCGAGGGGCCGACCCTGCGCAAGGTGATCATCCCCCAGGCATTGCGAGTGATCGTGCCGCCGCTGACCAGCCAGTACCTGAACCTGGCGAAGAACTCGTCCCTGGCGGCCGGCATCGGCTACCCGGAAATGGTCTCGCTGTTCGCCGGTACCGTGCTCAATCAGACCGGTCAGGCCATCGAGGTGATCGCCATCACCATGAGTGTCTATCTGGCCATCAGCATCAGCATTTCGCTGCTGATGAACTGGTACAACAAGCGCATCGCGCTGATCGAGCGGTGAGGATACGCCAGTGACTGCCCATGTTTTCAAACCTGACATGCCGCCACCGGTCAAGACCGTCGGCGTGCTCGCATGGATGCGTGCGAACCTGTTCTCCAGCTGGCTGAACACCCTGTTGACGCTGTTCGCCCTGTACCTGGTGTGGCTGATCGTGCCGCCTTTGGTGCAATGGGCGTTCATCGATGCCAACTGGGTCGGCACCACCCGTGCCGATTGCACCAAGGAAGGCGCCTGCTGGGTGTTCATCCAGCAACGCTTCGGCCAGTTCATGTACGGCTACTACCCGGTGGAGTTGCGCTGGCGGGTCGACCTGACTGTCTGGCTCGCCGTGCTGGGCGCCGCGCCGTTGTTCATCAAGCGTTTCCCGCGCAAGGTGGCCTATGGCTTGGGCTTTCTGGTGCTGTACCCGATCATCGCCTACACCTTGCTGCACGGTGGCTATCTGGGGCTGAGCACGGTGCCGACCAGCCAGTGGGGCGGCCTGATGCTGACCTTGGTGATCGCCACCGTCGGCATCGTCGGTGCCTTGCCCCTGGGCATCCTGCTGGCGCTGGGACGGCGTTCCAACATGCCGGCGGTGAAGGTGGTCTGCGTGACCTTCATCGAGTTCTGGCGTGGCGTGCCACTGATCACTGTGCTGTTCATGTCCTCGGTGATGTTGCCGTTGTTCCTGCCTGAGGGTATGAGCTTCGACAAGCTGCTGCGGGCGATGATCGGGGTGATCCTGTTCCAGTCGGCCTATATCGCCGAGGTGGTCCGCGGTGGGTTGCAGGCCATCCCCAAGGGCCAGTACGAGGCGGCTGCGGCCATGGGCCTGGGCTACTGGCGGTCGATGGGGCTGGTGATCCTGCCTCAGGCGCTCAAGCTGGTGATCCCCGGCATCGTCAACACCTTCATTGCCCTGTTCAAGGACACGAGCCTGGTGATCATCATCGGCCTGTTCGATCTGCTCAACAGCGTCAAGCAGGCTGCGGCCGACCCGACCTGGCTGGGCATGGCGACCGAGGGCTATGTGTTCGCCGCCTTGGTGTTCTGGATTTTCTGTTTCGGTATGTCCCGCTACTCCATGCACCTGGAGCGCAAGCTGGACACTGGCCACAAGCGTTAGGAGTCTCGAAATGAGTGAAGCGATCAAGCAGCCTGTCGGCCCCGAAGGCATCATCCAGATGCAGGGTGTGAACAAGTGGTACGGGCAGTTCCACGTACTGAAGGACATCAACCTCAATGTGCGTCAGGGCGAGCGCATCGTGCTGTGCGGGCCGTCCGGCTCGGGCAAGTCCACCACCATCCGTTGCCTCAATCGCCTGGAGGAACACCAGCAGGGGCGCATCGTCGTCGATGGCGTGGAACTGACCAACGACCTCAAGCAGATCGAAGCGATCCGCCGCGAGGTGGGCATGGTGTTCCAGCACTTCAACCTGTTCCCGCACTTGAGCATTCTGGAAAACTGCACCCTGGCACCGATGTGGGTGCGCAAGATGCCCCGGCGCAAAGCCGAGGAAATCGCCATGCACTATCTGGAGCGGGTGCGCATTCCCGAGCAGGCGCACAAGTATCCGGGGCAACTGTCCGGTGGCCAGCAGCAGCGGGTGGCGATCGCCCGCGCCCTGTGCATGAAGCCCAAGATCATGCTCTTCGACGAACCGACCTCGGCGCTGGACCCGGAGATGGTCAAGGAAGTGCTCGATACCATGGTGGGGCTCGCCGAGGACGGCATGACCATGCTCTGCGTGACCCACGAGATGGGCTTTGCCCGGACCGTGGCGAACCGGGTGATCTTCATGGACAAGGGTGAGATCGTCGAACAGGCTGCGCCGGATGACTTCTTCGACCGGCCGCGCAGTGATCGGACCAAGCTGTTCCTGAGCCAGATCCTGCATTGATGTGACGGGGGCCGCGGCGCGGCCCTTTCGCAGGCTTCGCCGGTTCACCGCTTTGGGAGGGGTGCAAGCCTGCACCAGGGCTGCAAAGCAGCCCTTTTTGTTACTTTTCTTCTTGGGCGGCGACCGGCGCAGGTGGCGGTCGCAGCCCCACCTCGGCGATCAGCTTGAGCTGTTGCCCGTTGCGCATCACTTCGATGGTGATCTTCTCGTTGGGCTTGATCCGCGCCACCTGGTTCATCGACTTGCGACCATCGCCGGCAGGTTCGCCGTTGATGCTCATGATCACGTCGCCCAGTTGCAGACCGGCACGTTGGGCCGGACCATCGCGGAAGATGCCCGCCACGACGATGCCTGGACGACCCTGCATGCCATAGGACTCGGCCAGCTCCTGGCTCAGCGGCTGCACCTCGATGCCCAGCCAGCCACGAATGACCTGGCCATGCTCGACGATCGATTTCATCACCTCCAGCGCCAGCTTGACCGGGATGGCGAAGCCGATGCCTTGGGAGCCGCCGGACTTGGAGAAGATCGCGGTGTTGATGCCGATCAGGTTGCCGTTTGCGTCGACCAGGGCGCCGCCGGAGTTGCCGGGGTTGATCGCCGCGTCGGTCTGGATGAAGTCTTCGTAGTTGTTCAGGCCCAGCTGGTTGCGGCCGGTGGCGCTGATGATGCCCATGGTCACGGTCTGGCCGACGCCGAAGGGGTTGCCGATGGCCAGGGACACGTCGCCGATATGGATATTGTCGGAGCGACCGATGGTGATCGCAGGCAGTTTCTTCAGGTCGATCTTCAACACCGCGAGGTCGGTTTCCGGGTCGCTGCCGATGACCCGGGCCAGGGTCTCGCGACCGTCTTTGAGCGCCACCACGATCTGGTCGGCACCGCTGGTCACGTGGTTGTTGGTCAGCAGATAGCCTTCGGGGCTCATGATCACTGCCGAACCCAGGCTGGACTCCCAACGCCGCTGCTTGGGCAGGTTGTCGCCGAAGAAGCGGCGGAATTGCGGGTCTTCGAATAGCGGATGGGCACTCTTGTTGACCACCTTGGTGGTGTACAGGTTGGCCACTGCCGGCGCGGCCAGCGTCACGGCATCGGCATAGGACACCGGGCCCTGCACGATCCGCGAGGTCTGCGGAGCCTGCTGCAGGTTGACGTCCTGGCTGGGCAGGCCGACCCACTGGGGAAAGCGCTGGATGATCAGCAGGGCGACCAGCACACCGGTAAGCAGGGGCCAGCCAAAGTAACGCAGAGCCTTGAGCATCGAATGAATCCTGGGAGTAGGGCAGGGGCCAGTGGCTACGCAGCAGGGGTGCGAGCGCGCGCGATCATACACCTGAAAGCGTTGATCAGGCGACGGTCTTGAACGTGGTGCAGCGTCCGCGGGTTTACTCGCGGATGAGCGTGCCACGAGCTGATCCCCAGGCGGGTTGCAGCCGGTTTCCCCGAAGCCGGCGACGGCCCATAATGGCGGCCATTATACGGGCGTTGTGCCCGCCGAACGTGCAGATTTCGAGGAGATTTTCCATGGCCGTCGCCCTGAACACTCTGGTCGAGGAAGCCGAGCGCTACCTGGGCAGCGCGAAGATCCAAGACTACTGCCCCAACGGCCTGCAGGTCGAAGGCCGTCCGCAGGTCAGCCGGATCGTCAGCGGCGTCACTGCCAGCCAGGCATTGCTGGATGCGGCAGTTGAGGCCGAGGCCGATCTGGTGCTGGTGCACCATGGTTACTTCTGGAAAGGCGAGAACCCGTGCATCACGGGCATGAAGCAGCGCCGGATCAAAACCCTGCTCAAGCATGACATCAGTCTGCTCGCCTACCACCTGCCGCTGGACGTACACCCTGAGGTGGGCAACAACGTGCAGTTGGCCCGTCAACTGGACATCACCGTCGAGGGGCCGCTGGACCCGCAGAACCCCAAAGTAGTCGGTCTGGTGGGCTCTCTGGCCGAGCCGATGTCGGCACGCGATTTTGCCCGCCGGGTGCAGGAAGTGATGGGGCGTGAGCCGTTGGTGATCGAGGGCGAACAATTGGTGCGCCGGGTCGGTTGGTGCACAGGTGGCGGTCAGGGCTACATCGACACAGCCATCGCTGCCGGCGTGGATCTGTTCCTCAGTGGCGAGGCGTCCGAGCAGACCTTCCACAGCGCCCGGGAGAACGGCGTCAGTTTCATCGCGGCCGGGCACCATGCCACCGAGCGTTACGGCGTGCAGGCGCTGGGCGACTACCTGGCACGGCGCTTTGCGGTGGAGCACCTGTTCATCGACTGCCCCAACCCCATCTGATCTCGGCCATTTCAAAGGTGAACCCGCTCCCGCAGAGGATTGGCTGTGGCAGCGGGTTTTGCCGCGAAGGCGCGCTCCACGTCCCCAAACCCGCAGTCATATCGTTAGATTCTTTCGGTCTAGTCAGCCTCCTAAATAGAATCAGGCGCTGTGATACAGTTCCTCGCTCGAACACGGCCCGCAGGCCGTCCATAAGATCGTTTTTCGTGAGTAGCCATGGTCGACAAACTGACGCACTTGAAACAGCTGGAGGCGGAGAGCATCCACATCATCCGCGAGGTGGCCGCCGAGTTCGACAACCCGGTGATGCTGTACTCGATCGGCAAGGACTCCGCCGTGATGCTGCACCTGGCGCGCAAGGCCTTCTTCCCAGGCAAGCTGCCGTTCCCGGTGATGCACGTCGACACCCAGTGGAAATTCCAGGAGATGTACCGCTTCCGCGACAAGATGGTCGAGGAGATGGGCCTGGAGTTGATCACCCACGTCAACCCTGAAGGTGTGGCGCAGGGCATCAACCCGTTCACCCATGGCAGCTCCAAACACACCGACATCATGAAGACCCAGGGCCTGAAGCAGGCGCTGGACAAGCATGGCTTCGACGCCGCGTTCGGCGGCGCCCGCCGCGACGAGGAGAAGTCCCGCGCCAAGGAGCGTGTGTATTCGTTCCGCGACAGCAAGCACCGCTGGGACCCGAAGAACCAGCGCCCGGAGCTGTGGAACATCTACAACGGCAAGGTCAACAAGGGCGAGTCGATCCGCGTCTTCCCCCTGTCGAACTGGACCGAGCTGGACATCTGGCAGTACATCTACCTCGAAGGTATCCCGATCGTGCCGCTGTACTTCGCTGCCGAGCGTGAAGTCATCGAGAAGAACGGCACCCTGATCATGATCGACGACGAGCGCATCCTCGAGCATCTGACCGATGAAGAGAAAGCGCGCATCGTCAAGAAGAAGGTGCGTTTCCGTACCCTGGGCTGCTACCCGTTGACGGGTGCTGTCGAGTCGGAAGCCGAGACCCTGACGGACATCATTCAGGAAATGCTCCTGACCCGTACGTCCGAGCGCCAGGGCCGCGTCATCGACCACGATGGCGCCGGTTCCATGGAAGACAAGAAACGCCAAGGCTACTTCTAATTTCAGGGTTACTCCATGTCGCACCAATCTGATCTGATCAGCGAGGACATCCTCGCCTACCTGGCCCAGCACGAGCGCAAGGAACTGCTGCGCTTTTTGACCTGCGGCAACGTCGACGACGGCAAGAGCACCCTGATCGGGCGCCTGCTGCATGACTCGAAGATGATCTACGAGGACCACCTCGAGGCCATCACCCGTGACTCGAAAAAGGTCGGCACCACCGGCGAGGAAGTGGATCTGGCGCTGCTGGTCGACGGTCTGCAGGCCGAGCGCGAGCAGGGCATCACCATCGATGTCGCCTACCGCTATTTCTCCACCGCCAAGCGCAAGTTCATCATCGCCGACACTCCGGGCCACGAGCAGTACACCCGCAACATGGCCACCGGCGCCTCGACCTGCGACCTGGCGATCATCCTGGTCGATGCGCGCTATGGCGTGCAGACCCAGACCCGTCGCCACAGCTACATCGCCTCGTTGCTCGGCATCAAGCACATCGTCGTCGCGGTCAACAAGATGGACCTGAAGAACTTCGACGAACAGGTCTTCGAATCGATCAAGGCCGACTATCTTAAGTTCGCCGACGGCATCAACCTCAAGCCGTCGAGCCTGCACTTCGTGCCGATGTCGGCGCTCAAGGGCGACAACGTGGTCAACCGCAGCGAGCGTTCGCCGTGGTACACCGGCCCTGCGCTGATGGAAATCCTCGAAACCGTGGAAGTGGCGGCCGACCGCAACTTCACCGACCTGCGCTTCCCGGTGCAGTACGTGAACCGTCCGAACCTGAACTTCCGCGGCTTTGCCGGCACCATCGCCAGCGGTGTCGTGCACAAGGGGGACGAAGTGGTCGTGCTGCCGTCGGGCAAGAGCAGCCGGGTCAAGTCCATCGTCACCTTCGAAGGTGAGCTGGAAAACGCAGGCCCAGGCCAGGCCGTGACCCTGACCATGGAAGACGAGATCGACATCTCCCGTGGCGATTTGCTGGTGCATGCCGACAACGTTCCGCCGGTCACTGACCAGTTCGACGCCATGCTGGTATGGATGTCCGAGGAGCCGATGCTCCCAGGCAAGAAGTACGACATCAAGCGCGCCACCAGCTACGTGCCGGGCTCGATCGCCAGCATCACCCACAAGGTCGATGTGAACACCCTGGAGCAGGGCGCTGCCAGTGCCCTGCAACTGAACGAGATCGGTCGCGTCAAGGTCAGCCTGGATGCCGCCATCGCCCTGGACGGCTACGACAGCAACCGCACTACCGGCGCGTTCATCGTCATCGACCGCCTGACCAACGGTACCGTCGGTGCCGGCATGATCATCGCCCCGCCAGTCCTGCCGCACGGCAGCACCGGCCATCATGGCAAGCTGGCCCACGTCTCCACCGAAGAGCGTGCCCTGCGCTTCGGCCAGCAGCCAGCCACCGTGCTGTTCAGCGGCCTCTCCGGTGCCGGCAAGAGCACCTTGGCCTATGCCGTGGAGCGCAAGCTGTTCGACATGGGCCGTGCGGTCTATGTACTCGACGGTCAGAACCTGCGCCACGACCTGAACAAGGGCCTGCCACAGGACCGCGCCGGTCGTACCGAAAACTGGCGTCGCGCCGCCCACGTGGCGCGCCAGTTCAACGAAGCCGGCATGCTGACCCTGGCCGCCTTCGTGGCCCCGGACGCCGAAGGTCGCGAGCAGGCCAAAGCGCTGATCGGCAAGGAGCGCCTGGTCACTGTCTACGTCCAGGCCTCGCCGATCGCCTGCCGCGAACGCGACCCTCAAGGCCTGTACGCTGCTGGTGGCGACAACATACCAGGCGAAAGCTTCCCGTACGATGTGCCGCTGGACGCGGACCTGGTGATCGATACCCAGACCACCAGCGTTGAAGAGGGCGTCAAGCAGGTGCTGGATGTGCTGCGTCAGCGCGGCGCGATCTGATCCGCTTGCCATAAACAGAAAACCCCGCTTCGGCGGGGTTTTTTGTTTATGGCACCTGACTAGTTGCGCAACAGGCGCCGGGTCTGTTTTTCGGTCCTGATCATTTCCAGGTGCCGGTCATAATCGCTGCGTTGCGCGCACGCTGGGCTGTAGGGGGACATGTCGCAGTTGAAGTGTTGATCTGGGTTGTCTGGCGCCAGGTAGGGGCCGCCGGCGCTACAGGCTGATAGGAGCAGGAGGCCGGTGAGCGCTGACGTTTCATAAGGGGCCTTGACTGGCCCAATTTTATGAAGCTCTGAAGCCGTCCTTGCCATTTGCCAAGCGCCACTCTTTGACAATTCGAACAATTTGCTCTGGCTTTCCTAATTCAGCCGTTTCTGGCCAGAAAATTAGATCAGTCCCCAGCGGGTGTTCGGTAATGTTTTCAAAATGATCCAGTAATGGGTCCAGTATTTCATCAGGGCTGGATCCGTTTGTCTCGAATATTAATTTTAAAAAGTCGAGGAACTCTGATTCAGTATAGTCAGAGATTTTGCTTTTCTCTTTCATGGCTGCTCTCCGTAATGAATTTGTAAGTGAGCTTTTGGGGTGACGACTCGAATATTGTCATGGTCGTAGACCGCACCGCCTGCTGAAACAGGAATGTGATGATGAAGTACAAAAGTAGACTGTGACTTGTGCCGATCAATACTTTGTACTTTTGGAGCTAGCCCTGATGCCATGCGCTTCAGGTTGGCTTCGGAGAACTGGGCGGAAAGTTGATTGTCTTGTGCCACCGCTTTCCAAATATCCTCTCGGAATTCTTTCATGTCTCGCACCGCTTTACCCGATAGCGCCTTTGAAATCTGCGATGGGATAGGCGCTCCTGAGCTACGCGCTTGATCTCCAAGCCAGACGCCGGAGGTGGGCAAGCCTTGCCCATAATGTTCCCCCGGATCCAGACGAGGATCTTTGAATATCACCAGTATCGGTGGCAAACCCGAATCAGCCGGAAAGGTAACGATCAGCCGTTCTTGATCCAGCAAATCCAACGCAGGATAGCCCTGTTGCTCCGTCTTGACCGGATTCAAGCTGCTGCCGGTGTAGACGACAGCGCCGGGCGGGATGGGGGGCAGGCTGGTGGGGCTCCCATGTTCGCTACCTGGTGCGTTGGCGGGCGTCCAAGTAAGAATGCGCTGCGGGTTGTCCAGTGCCAGGCTGTAAACTTGGCGTTGGCTGTCGAACGTGGCGGCGCGAACAGGAACCGCCCGACCTCCGGGGGTGAGGTACAGATCTAGTTCGGCCCCGCTCCCGCTGCTTGCGATCAGATAAGGCAGGTCGATACTTTCCGATTTCAGAGCCAGGGCTGCTAAGTCTGGTCTGTCAGGTGTAGAAAGGTCTGTGAGAGGGACGCTGACCAGGTAGCGCCGTTCGCTGTTTCCCAATGTCGAAGGCCAAGCCAGAAACAGAGTGCCAACAAGGATGTTACCGACCACTGGCGCTGCAATGCGGGCCAAACCAGTCACGGCCTCCTGTATGGCGTTTTGCAGTGCAATGTAGGCTGTTTGTGGAATCGCGAAGGTGGCTGCACCGATAGGAAGCGCCAGCGGTAAGGAGACCGAAGCGCCTTCCAGCGCGATAAAACTGATCTTTTGGCGTTCAGCTTCAGCCCTCTGCTGAGCTTCTTTTGCTCTGCGTTCAGCCTCGGTTTTTTGGCGCGCGAGCTCTTCGGCTTTGCGCGCTGCGTCCGCTTTTTGCTGAGCCAACTCTTTGGCTTTGCGTTCAGCTTCTGCTTTTTTGCGAGCCGCTTCCTGCGCGTTGGCGGCGGTTCGCTGTTGCTCCACTCGTTTTGCACGGGCATTCAGTCCGGAAAATGCCGTCAGTGTGTCGTTCAGTATCCGAGCAGACTCTTTGTTGAGCAGTGACTTGTGATAGTCGAGCCAACGTGGCCCGACACCTTTGAGCTGTTGATGTTGGATCAGGCTATCAAGTGCTTCCAGCTCAGCGCTTGTCAGAGGTGCCTTAATGTTGGGATTGGCCTTGAGATAAGGGGTTATCGCTTTAGCCCTATTAGCAGCCAACGTCCGTAGTGCTTGTTCATAGTAGGCGAACGTTTGTACCGAGTTTTGTTGGCTTGCCTTCGGAGATGCCCTCAGTAAATCATTTTGTAAGAAGCCAGGGAGGGCCTGGAAATAAAATATTTGTTCGATCCGGATGGCGTCGGCTTTTTCATCGAGGGTTTTTATTGTTAGGGCGTAATCAAGTTGGGCAAGATTTTCAGTGGTTTCCAACGCTTTCGCTGTGGCATGAAGGTGCGGGCGGATGGCTTCGAATATTCGGTCAATTATTTTTCGCTCATGGGCGGATTGTAAAGAGGTTTCGTATCCCAAGAATGCCGCATCTAGTTTGTTTTTCTTCAGGAGCTTCGTGCCTTTGGAAATAAAATAGATTGGGGGTTTGTAGAAGATGTTGCTACCCCAGAATGAAAGCTCTCTTTCAAGGTGAGTGGTGTATTCGCTTCGTTTGCTGTGGATGAGTTCAAACAACCCACGCTGTTCGGCTTTGGCTTTAATGTAAGGAGTGGCGCCTTTTGAAATATGGCGAATTTTTGCTTCGTTGATTTCGATCTCTATTGTTTTGGAAAGCGCTTTGTAGCGAGGCGCCATTTTTTTATTGATATCAGCATTGATGCCTTTTAATTCGTCAAATAATATAGTGTTCCAGCCAGGTATGATGTCATGACGCGGGCGTTGAGACCCTTGCCCCTCTCCCCTACGTGGGCCTTCGTTCAGTCCCCAGCCACCCGAGCCGTTTCCACCGCCACCTATGCCACCTGTAAATGGCTTGTCGCGATAAGCATTGATATAGAGGCCTTCATCTAGATAATAAGTGCTTCCGATTTTTTGTGGGGCCATGAGCCTCTCCAAGTTGAACGGTCATGGAGATTATTGAGAATTGGCTGAGAGGATTCTGTCGCGTATATAGCAGGGCTGTGAACGAAGGCGCGGTAAGCGCCGTAGGAGCACGTTGTAGGATTCATATGTACCTTCTAACTATGGAACTACACCCTGGGGAAAAATTTTCCATACGATGTGCCGCTGGACGCGGACCTGGTGATCGATACCCAGACCACCAGCGTTGAAGACGGCGTCAAGCAGGTGCTGGATGTGCTGCTGATCCGCTTGCCATAAACAGAAAACCCCGCTTCGGCGGGGTTTTTTGTTTATGGCACCTGACTAGTTGCGCAACAGGCGCCGGGTCTGTTTTTCGGTCCTGATCATTTCCAGGTGCCGGTCATAATCGCTGTGTTGCGCGCACGCTGGGCTGTAGGGGGACATGTCGCAGTTGAAGTGTTGATCTGGGTTGTCTAGCCCGAGGTAGGGGCCGCCGGCGCTACAGGCTGATAGGAGCAGGAGGCCGGTGAGAAGTGATTGTTTCAAGAGGCCTAGTGCTGGGGTAGCTTGATCCATCGAAAGTACTCCTGATAGTCCATTTGCCGTTCGTGGCCATGCCGGAAAGGATCCATGTCGCATTTGAAATGAACCGCTTATCGGTTGGGGAAGAATAAAGGCATTTGTTATTGCGTCCTGCTAGAAAGATTACTGATAGAGCGGTCAGCTCTTTAATGGTTGAGTAGGGTAAGCCGCTCATTGATTATTCGTTTGTGGGGGTGACGTGTTTTGGATTTCTAAGTCTGACAAGTAAGCCTGGTAAAATCTGGATTGTATGTTGTGCGACACCTCGGCTGCGGCTGTAGGGAGAGTCTGATGACTATAGGGGGAGGGTTTCCGGTTCGCTTAGGCTTTGCACGACTTGTAATTGTTGTGGGGCTAGTTTTGGTAGGCCGGCTTTACCAAGCCCTTTCAGCTCAATAATTAAAGGTGGTGTAATGGGGAAGTATTCAAAAGTGAAGGTTGCACGATTCAGCGGGTCTGGAGGTACCGTCCTTCCTCCCAACCAATCTATGCGTGCGGGCGATTTCATAAAATCTCCTAATGGGCGCTATGCGCTGCGTCTTCGCCCTGATGGAATCTTAGTACTTGAAGATCGTGGCGCTGTAATCTGGGTGGCTAACGAGAAACAACCGCACAGCGACACTTTCAAATTGAGAAAGCGGGAAACACTTCACTTCGTTATCCAGAATTCTGGCTTTCTCTATGATCCATCCCGTGGTCGGGTATGGTCCGCTCAAGCTACAGAGACTCGAGACAAGTCCTATTGGCGTCATAATCACCTAGGGGTAACCGATACAGGTAATCTGGAAATTTATGATGGAAGGAATGGAGAGATTAGATGGGCGCGCTCAAGGTTTGTGCCAAGCCGCCTTCGGCGTAGGGAAAAGATATGGCCGCACTCTGACCTGCCTGAGCTACCTCCGCTATTCCAAGTAAAGCATGATTATCCCTAGCTGTAGGGGTAGCCGAATATAAGTAGTTCCAAGTTTAATATCCTGGGTCTGGTGACATGGCTTGGAGTTTTCGGCTGACTGTAGATAAGAATGTATAATGGGCTTAGCGTTGCGGCTTTTGAATCAGTTTGTAATGCTCTTGATAATCTATTCTTCTTTCGCAACCTTGCCGATAGGGGTCCATGTCACATTTGAATTTTATGTCTTGTCTATCAGGGATCCACATCCAGTCGTTGCCGCACCCGGAAAGAAAAAACATGAGCATAAGGTTGAGGTGTTTCATGGTGTGCTCGCGCATCTAAGGGGGCATTTATTTTCACCACGAACCCTGTTGCGGGATACTTCATTTTTTCACAAGCTTAAGTAGGAAGCTCTCCTCGTTAGCGGGAGACGGGTCTTACATAGGAGGGTGGTGCATGCCTTCATGGGGGCATAGATGAATCGACCGGATGAAAACATGCGCTAGTTAGTTTTTGTGGTGTCGTGTGGAGTCGCTGGGTATAAGGTTTTCAGCTATTTCATATGTGTTTTTCCGACACCGGAATCACTCGGCGTTCCTTCACCGCCTTGTACGAAAAGCTCGAATAGATCTCTTTAACGCCCGGCAAACGCTGCAACACCTCCCGGGTAAATTCCCCGAACGATTCCAGGTCCCGCGCAAGGATCTCCAACAAGAAGTCATAGCGCCCGGAAATGTTGTGGCAGGAAACGATCTCGGGGATTTCCAACAGCCGTTTCTCGAAGGCCAGGGCCATTTCCTTGGTGTGCGAGTCCATCATGATGCTCACGAAGGCGGTCACGCCAAAGCCCAGTGACTTGGGCGAGAGGATGGCTTGATAGCCGGTGATGTAGCCGTTGTCCTCCAGCAGTTTGACGCGACGCCAGCAGGGCGAGGTGGTGAGGGAAACCTGGTCGGCAAGTTCAGCGACGGTGAGGCGGGCATTGTCCTGCAAGGCCGCGAGCAGGGCGCGGTCGGTGCGGTCTAGGGTCGAAGGCATGATTTGCCCTCCTGGTGTTTGGTTTGTTGTTTTTATGCCAAAAGATAGGCGAATGCGTGGGCGATTTTGGAAAATTACCCGCGACCCGGTGGCATAAGCTTATAACAAACCATCAGAGGCTGTTGCCATGCGCGACTCCAATAACAACACCGGTTTTTCAACACGGGCCATCCATCATGGCTATGACCCGCTTTCCCACGGCGGCGCGCTGGTGCCGCCGGTGTATCAGACCGCCACCTATGCCTTCCCGACTGTCGAGTACGGCGCCGCCTGTTTTGCAGGTGAGGAGAGTGGGCATTTCTACAGCCGCATTTCCAACCCGACCCTGGCCTTGCTCGAACAACGCATGGCATCGCTCGAAGGTGGCGAAGCAGGACTGGCGTTGGCCTCGGGCATGGGCGCCATCACCTCGACGCTATGGACGCTACTACGTCCGGGCGATGAGCTGATCGTTGGGCGTACCCTGTACGGCTGCACCTTTGCCTACTTGCACCATGGCATCGGCGAATTCGGAGTCAAGATCCAGCACGTTGACCTTAACGACGAAAAGGCGTTGAAGGCGGCCATAACCTCTAAGACCCGGATGATCTATTTCGAAAGCCCGGCCAACCCCAACATGCAACTGGTCGATATCGCGGCCGTCGCACAGGCGGTGCGTGGTCGCGACATCCACGTCGTGGTCGACAATACTTACTGCACGCCCTACTTGCAGCGTCCGCTGGAGCTGGGTGCCGACCTGGTGGTGCATTCGGCCACCAAGTACCTGAGCGGCCATGGCGATATCACTGCGGGCCTGGTGGTCGGGCGCAAGGCGCTGATCGACCGGATCCGCCTGGAAGGCCTGAAGGACATGACCGGCGCGGTCCTCTCGCCTCACGATGCCTCGCTGCTGATGCGCGGCATGAAGACCCTTGCCCTGCGCATGGAGCGCCACTGCAGCAACGCTCAGCAGTTAGCCGAGTACCTGGCGCGCCAGCCCCAGGTGGAGTTGATCCACTATCCGGGCCTGCCGAGTTTTGTCCAGCATGCGTTGGCTCAGCGGCAGATGCGCCTGCCGGGCGGGATGATCGCGTTCGAGCTCAAGGGTGGGATCGAGGCGGGGCGTCGGTTCATGAATGCCCTGCAGTTGTTCAGTCGGGCGGTGAGCTTGGGCGATGCGGAGTCACTGGCCCAGCATCCGGCGAGCATGACCCATTCGAGCTATACGCCGCAGGAGCGCGCGCACCATGGCATCTCTG
Source organism: Pseudomonas sp. HTZ2 (assembly GCF_033173945.1). Taxonomy (NCBI): domain Bacteria; kingdom Pseudomonadati; phylum Pseudomonadota; class Gammaproteobacteria; order Pseudomonadales; family Pseudomonadaceae; genus Pseudomonas; species Pseudomonas sp. HTZ2. The sequence goes on from NZ_CP137332.1 coordinate 1,662,644, forward strand.
AGGGCCTTGTGCGGCTGTCGGTGGGATTGGAAGACATCGATGACTTGGTGGCTGATATCGCCCAGGCATTGAAGGCCTGCGCCTGAAGCCGCGCCAAGCGCTGTGCGAGCGGGTTTACCCGCGAATCGTGTCCGGAAACCGAAGGAAAAGCCCGATGGTGGCGATGATGAATCCGAACGAGCCATTGACGGCCCAGGATACCGACCTGGACAGCGACCCGGCTGAAACCCGCGAATGGTGCGAAGCGCTCGAGTCTACCCTGGCCCATTGCGGCCCGGCGCGGGCGCGCTATCTGCTGCAGCGCTTGCAAAGCCATGCCCTGGAATTGGGGCTGGCGCGCGATACCTTGCCGTTCTCGGCCTACCGCAACACCTTGTCGGTAGAGCAGCAAGGCGCCTATCCGGGCGACCTGGAGATGGACGAGCGCATCACTGGCATCCTGCGCTGGAACGCGCTGGCCATGGTGGTGCGGGCCAATCATGCCTATGGCGATCTGGGTGGGCATATCGCCAGTTATGCCTCGGCGGCGGAGATCTTCGAGGTGGGCTTCCAGCACTTTTTCCGGGGCGAGAGCGGTGGCGAGCGACGCTCGGCAGACCTGGTGTTCTTCCAGCCTCATTCCGCCCCGGGTATCTATGCCCGGGCATTTCTCGAAGGGCGTTTGAGCGAGGCGCAACCGACCAGCTATCGCCAGGAAGTCGCCGGCAATGGCCTGTGCTCTTACCCACACCCTTGGTTGATGCCCGACTTCTGGCAGTTTCCCACCGGTTCCATGGGGATCGGTCCGCTCAATGCCATCTACCAGGCGCGTTTCATGCGCTATCTGCAGCACCGTGGTGTGCTCGAGACGGAGTCACGGCATGTCTGGGGCGTGTTCGGTGATGGCGAAATGGACGAACCGGAGTCCACCGCAGGCCTGACCCTGGCGGCGCGCGAAGGCCTGGACAACCTGACGTTCATCGTCAACTGCAACCTGCAACGCCTGGATGGCCCGGTGCGCGGCAACGGGCAGATCATCCAGGAACTGGAAGCGCTGTTCAGCGGCGCCGGTTGGAACGTGATCAAGGTGCTCTGGGGCTCGGAGTGGGATGCTCTGTTCGCCCGCGACCATGACCATGTGCTGCTGCGTCAACTTGCAGCGACGCCCGATGGCCAGTTCCAGACCCTTGGCGCCAACGACGGCACCTACAACCTGGAGCATTTCTTCAACCAGCACCCGGCACTGCAACAGCTGGTGGCGCACATGAGCTCCGACGAGATCAACGCCCTCAAGCGTGGCGGTCATGATTTTCGCAAGCTATACGCCGCCTATGCCGCGGCCAAGGCATGCAAGGGCCGGCCGACGGTGATCCTGGCCAAGACCAAGAAGGGCTATGGCATGAGCAGCGCTGGCGAGTCGCGGATGGCTGCGCACCAGGCCAAGAAGCTCGACGTTCAGGCACTGCTGGTATTTCGGGATCGCTTCCATCTCCCCCTGTCGGACGAAGCCGTGGAGCAACTGCGCTTCTACCGGCCTGGCGAGGACAGCCCGGAGATGCGTTACCTGCGCAAGCAGCGTGCTGCGTTGGGCGGGCCGTTGCCGATGCGGCGCAGCGACTGTCCTCGCCTGCCGTTGCCGGATCTTGAAACCTTCGGTGGTTTTGCCTTGCACGCTGAGGGCAAGGAAATGTCCACCACCATGGCCGCCGTGCGCCTGCTCGGCCACTGGTTGAAGGCGCCGGAGCTGGGTCCGCGGGTGGTACCGATCGTCGCCGATGAGGCGCGTACGTTCGGTATGGCCAGTTTGTTCAGACAGATCGGTATCTATTCGTCTTGCGGGCAGCGTTACGAACCTGAGGATGCCGGGTCTTTGCTCACCTACAAAGAGGCGCGTGACGGCCAGTTGCTCGAAGAGGGCATCACCGAGGCAGGGGCGATTTCTTCCTGGGTAGCGGCGGCCACGTCCTACGCGGTACACGGCGAGCCTATGTTGCCGGTGTACATCTATTACTCGATGTTCGGATTCCAGCGGGTCGGTGACCTAATCTGGGCTGCCGCCGATCAGCGCGCCCGTGGCTTGTTGCTGGGTGCTACCGCCGGGCGCACCACCTTGGGTGGCGAAGGATTGCAGCACCAGGACGGCTCCAGCTTGGTGATGGCGGCCTTGGTGCCCAACTGCCGGGCCTGGGACCCATGCTTTGCCGGCGAGCTGGCCGTGATTCTCGATCATGCAGCCCGGCGCATGCTGGTGGAGCAGTGCGACGAATTCCACTACGTGGCGGTGATGAACGAAAACTATCCACAGCCCTCGTTGCCCGAGGCGATGCGCGGCGATGTGCTTCGCGGCATGTACCGTTTCGCCAGGCAGCAGGCCCTGCAGCCACGTGCCAAGGTGCGTCTGCTGGGCTCGGGGGCGATTCTGCGCGAGGTGATTGCCGCCAGTGAGCTGCTCGCTACCGAATGGCAGGTGGACAGTGATGTGTTCAGTGTCACCAGTTTCAGCGAACTGGCACGCGAGGCACGGGAAGTGCAGCGAGCGGCGACCCAAGGGCGAGGCGGGGTCAGCCACGTGAGCCTGTGCCTGGCGGGTGATGACCCGGTGGTTGCCGCCACAGACTATGCCCGGGCCTGGCCGCAGTTGATCGCCGAATACGTACCGGCACCTTACATGACCCTGGGTACCGATGGCTTCGGGCGCAGCGATACACGTCAGCAACTGCGGCGGTTCTTCGAGGTGGATCGTTACGGTGTGGTGATGGCAGCGCTGTACAGCCTGGTCAGGCAGGGGCGGTTGGACGAGCAGGTATTGGAGCAGGCGAGGGCGCGGTACGAAATCGCTGGCGGGGTGGCCCCTTGGTGTCGATGAGCGGCAGCTTGGCAAGGGCTTGTGTTTGAAGGCAAGCCCATTTCGTCCTCGTGGTGCTTTGCAGCTCATCGCAGGCTTCGCCAGCTCTTATGGGCGTTGCTAGGAAGTTGCTTACAAACGCCCACAAAAAAAGGCCTCTTGCGAGGCCTTTTTCATGTTCAGCGTTTTAGGCCGTAGCTCTCGTCGAGCATGCCCGGCGAGTTCGGCGCCTTGGGCGCGTAGTCGCGAGGCACTTCGGCGGTGTCCTTCGGCGGAGTCAGGCGATCACGCGGGCCCTGGGCCGCTTCGGAGTGCAGGGCGGCCAGCAGGCGCTGGCGGGTCACGTCGTCGAGGGCCAGACGGTTGGCGCCGTCGGCCAAGTGGTCCTGGACGTCCTGGTAGCTCTGGGTCAGTTTCTTGACCAGCGCTGCTGTGCTGTTGAAGTGGGTGACCACTTCGTTCTGGTAGCTATCGAAGCGCTGCTGGATGTCATCCAACTGACGCTGGGTGCTGCTGGGCGCTGCGTTGGGCAGCAGACGGGCGACGACAAAGCCCACCACCACGCCGACGACGAGGGCCAGGGTCGGCAACAACCAAACAAGGAGCGAGAGTTCCACGAGTCCTTCCTCTATAAACGGCTTTGCTTTACGTTAACGGCTCAGACCTGCGCTGTATACCGCGAGCGATCGCAAATCAGAACAGAATTCTTCAGCTAGACGAGTCGACCTTCACCGAGGTCACGGAGTAGTGCCTTGCTTATCCGCGAAACCCCCTTGTTCATTGATGGCCCGAGCGGCCAGCTGGAAGCCTTGTACCTGGATGTGGCCGACGCCCGCGGTGCGGTGCTGATCTGCCATCCCAACCCGGTCCAGGGTGGCACCATGCTCAACAAGGTGGTCTCGACCCTGCAGCGCACCGCCCGTGATGCAGGTTACATCACCTTACGCTTCAACTACCGCGGCGTGGGTCAGAGTGCGGGCAGTCATGACATGGGGGCCGGCGAGGTCGCCGATGCCGAGGCGGCCGCGGCCTGGCTGCGGGCCAAGCACCCTGAGCTGCCGCTGGTGCTGATGGGCTTCTCCTTCGGCGGATTTGTCGCGGCCAGCCTGGCCGGACGCCTGGAAGCCGACGATGTGGCGTTGCAGCATTTGTTCATGATCGCCCCGGCGGTAATGCGCTTGAGCGAGCAGTTCCCGCTGGCCCAGCGTTGCCCGCTGACCGTGGTGCAGCCGGACACCGATGAAGTCGTCGATCCTCAGCTGGTCTACGACTGGTCCGACAACCTGCAGCGCCCCCATGAGCTGCTGAAAGTGGCAGAATGCGGACACTTTTTCCATGGCAAGCTGACCGATCTGAAGGATCTGGTGCTGCCGCGTCTTTCGAACTGAGCCAAGCCTGATCAAGCGAACACCCATGACTACGCGTATTCTCACCGGTATCACCACCACCGGAACCCCGCACCTGGGCAACTACGCCGGCGCCATCCGCCCTGCGATCGTCGCCAGCCAACAGCCCGGTGCCGATTCGTTCTATTTCCTGGCCGACTACCACGCCCTGATCAAATGCGACGATCCGCTGCGCATCCAGCGCTCGCGTCTGGAAATTGCCGCCACCTGGCTGGCCGGTGGCCTGGACCCGGACAAGGTCACCTTCTACCGCCAGTCCGACATCCCAGAGATTCCCGAGCTCACCTGGCTGCTGACCTGCGTCGCCGCCAAGGGCCTGCTCAACCGCGCCCATGCTTACAAGGCCTCGGTGGACAAGAACGTCGAAGCCGGCGAAGACCCGGATGCCGGCGTGACCATGGGCCTGTTCAGCTACCCTGTGCTGATGGCCGCGGACATCCTGATGTTCAACGCCCACAAGGTGCCGGTCGGTCGTGACCAGATCCAGCACGTGGAGATGGCCCGCGACATCGGCCAGCGTTTCAACCACCTGTTCGGCCAGGGAAAGGACTTCTTCACCTTGCCGGAGGCGGTGATCGAGGAAACCGTGGCGACGCTGCCGGGCCTGGACGGTCGCAAGATGTCCAAGAGCTACGACAACACCATTCCGCTGTTCACCAGCGCCAAGGACATGAAGGACGCGATCTCGCGCATCGTCACCGACTCCCGCGCGCCGGGCGAGCCGAAGGATGCGGACAACTCGCACCTGTTCACCCTGTTCCAGGCCTTCGCCACCCCCGCGCAGGCGGCCGAGTTCCGCGAAGAGCTGCTGCAGGGCATTGGTTGGGGCGAGGCCAAACAGCGCCTGTTCCAACTGCTCGACGGCCAGTTGGCCGAAAAGCGCGAACACTATCACCAATTGATCTCGCGCCCCTCGGACCTGGAAGACATTCTCCTGGCCGGTGCGGCCAAGGCCCGCAAGAGCGCCACGCCGTTCCTCGAGCAACTGCGCGAGGCAGTGGGCCTGCGTTCGTTCCGCACCAGTGTCCAGGCCAGCACCGAAGTGAAGAAGAAAGCCGCCAAGACCGCGCGCTTCGTCAGTTTCCGCGACGACGATGGCAGCTTCCGCTTCCGTTTGCTGGCAGCCGATGGCGAACAGCTGCTGCTTTCGCGCAGCTTCGCTGACGGCAAGAGCGCCGGCGCTGTTAGCAAGCAGTTGCAGCAGGGCGGTGAGGCCGATGTGCGCGTCGACGGCCTGGGCTTCTCGCTCTGGCTGAACGGTGAGCAGGTGGCCGATGGGCCACAGTTCCAGACCGGCGAGGCCCGTGACGCCGCCATCGAGAGCCTGCGCGCGGCATTGCAGCCTCAAGACTGAGGCGTAGGGTCCCGGCTGTTCGTCGGTATCGACGGATGAATCCGTTGCCATAAGTCCTGCGGTGTCAATGAGAACGCTGCTGTACCTGTGGGAGCGGGTTTGCCCGTGAAAGGGCCGGAACAGACAAGCCGGATAGAGGCTTGTGTACCGGTAGCTTACGGCCCTGCGGCGCGATGGCCGTATGTATGATTGCCATTAAGCGGGCCTGTCGCTACAGTGACGGCCCGTTTTTTGTTGCCTCGCTAACGAATCATGACGCCCCTCGAACGATATCAAGCAGATCTGAAACGTCCCGACTTCTTCCATGATGCGGCGCAGGAAACTGCGGTGCGTCACCTGCAGCGCCTGTACGATGACCTGTTGGCGGCGCAGAACAACAAGCCGGGCGTGTTCGGCAAGCTCTTCGGCAGGAAGGAGCAGGCACCGGTCAAGGGCTTGTACTTCTGGGGGGGCGTGGGACGCGGCAAGACCTATCTGGTCGACACTTTCTTCGAGGCGCTGCCGTTCAAGCAGAAGATGCGCACGCACTTCCACCGCTTCATGAAGCGTGTTCACGAAGAGATGAAAACCCTCAAGGGGGAGAAGAACCCGCTCACCATCATCGCCAAGCGCTTCTCTGAGGAAGCCAAGGTGATCTGCTTCGATGAGTTCTTCGTGTCCGACATCACCGATGCCATGATCCTCGGCACGTTGATGGAAGAGCTGTTCAAGAATGGCGTCACCTTGGTGGCGACTTCGAACATCGTCCCCGACGGCCTGTACAAGGACGGCCTGCAACGCGCGCGTTTCCTGCCGGCTATCGCGCTGATCAAGCAGAACACCGAGGTGGTCAACGTCGACAGCGGGGTCGACTACCGCCTGCGTCACCTGGAGCAGGCCGAGCTGTACCACTTCCCGCTCGACGAAGCCGCCCATGAAAGCCTGCGCCAGAGTTTCCGTGCCTTGACGCCCGAGTGCACCCAGGCTGTGGAAAACGACGTGCTGGTGATCGAGAACCGCGAGATCCAAGCCATCCGCACCTGCGATGACGTCGCTTGGTTCGACTTCCGCGCCCTGTGCGACGGCCCGCGTAGCCAGAACGACTACATCGAGCTGGGCAAGATCTTCCATGCCGTGTTGCTGAGCAATGTCGAGCAGATGGGCGTGACCACCGACGACATCGCCCGCCGCTTCATCAACATGGTGGATGAGTTCTACGACCGCAACGTCAAATTGATCATCTCCGCGGAGGTCGAACTCAAGGATTTGTACACCGGCGGCCGCCTGAGCTTCGAATTCCAGCGCACGCTCAGCCGCCTGCTGGAGATGCAGTCCCACGAGTTCCTGGCGCGGGCGCACAAGCCCTGAGGGAAGCTACAAGCTACAAAAAAGCCAGAGCAGTTCGCGAACTGCTCTGGCTTTTTCTTTTTCTCGTGGCTTGCCGCTAGAAGCTTGCCACTCAAGAAAGCCCTCAGGCTTCCTGCACGAACTGCTGCCGGTACTGATTCGGGGACAGTTCGGTGTGCTGACGGAACAGCCTGGCGAAGAAGCTGGCGTCGTCGTAACCCACTTCATAGCTGATGGTCTTGATGCTCTTGCGCGTACTCGACAAGAGCCCCTTGGCCGTCTCGATACGCAGACGTTGGAGGTAATGCAGGGGCTTGTCGCCGGTGGCGCTCTGGAAACGGCGCATGAAGTTGCGGATGCTCATGCCGTGGTTGCGCGCTACGTCCTCGAAGCGGAACTTGTCGGCGAAGTGCTCCTCCAGCCAGTGCTGGATCTGCAGGATGATCAGGTCCTGGTGCAGCTTCTGTCCGCCAAAGCCCATGCGTCCCGGGGTATAGCTGCGCTGGACTTCGTAGAGGATGTCTCGGGCCACGGCGCGGGCGACGTTGGGGCCGCAGAATCGCTCGATCAGATAGATGTACAGGTCGCACGCCGATGTGGTGCCGCCAGCGCAATACAGGTTGTCGGCGTCGGTCAGGTGCTTGTCCTGGTTCAGCCGGACATTGGGGAAGCGCTCTGCGAAGCTGTTGAAGAAGCGCCAGTACGTAGTTGCCTCCTTGCCATCGAGCAGGCCTGCCTCTGCCAGCCAGAACACACCACTGGCCTCGCCGCACAAAACCGCACCGCGGGCATGCTGCTCGCGTAGCCAGGGCAGGACCTGGGGGTAACGCTGTTGCAGGTTATCGAAGTCTTCCCAGAACGCCGGGAGGATGATCACGTCGGCATCGACCAGGCCGCTGTCGACCGGTACCTGCACATTGCTGAAGCTGTCCACGGGCTTGCCGTCCGGGCTCACCAGGCAGATCTCGAACATCGGTTGCAGCCCCAGGCCCAGCTGCTTGCTGTAGCGCAGGCTGGCCAGGTGGAAGAAATCCTTTGCCTGCATCAGTGTCGAGGCGAACACCTTGTCAATGGCCAGGATGCTGACGCGCCGCAACGACGCGGAGGGTTGGGTAAACATCATTGTCATTGTTCTTATAGGGTAGAGTGGTCAATCACCGGCTGGATCGTCTTATTTTTTCTGTTGGGCTGCAAGCTTCTTCAAGCGGTAAGTGGCAAGCGGCAAGCGGCAAGAAAAAAGCCAGAGCAGTCCGCGGACTGCTTTTGCTTGCCACTTGCAGCTTGCCATTGCCGCAGCCCTCAAGGCGCCGGGTTGGGCTGGTCCTGGTGGATGGCCTCGATGGCTGCAAGCAATTCATCGCTGAGGGTCAAGGCCTGGCTGTCCAGGTTGCTTTGCAGTTGCTCAACGCTGGTAGCGCCAATGATGTTGCTGGTCACGAACGGCTGACGGGTGACGAAGGCCAGGGCCATCTGGGCCGGGTCAAGACCATGCTGGCGGGCCAGCTGCACATAGCGGCTGCAGGCGGACACAGTCTGCGGATTGGAGTAGCGCGAGAACCGGCTGAACAACGTCAGGCGTGCCTGTGCCGGCCGTGCGCCGCCTTCGTACTTGCCCGAGAGCATGCCGAAAGCCAGAGGCGAATAAGCCAGCAGGCCGCACTGCTCACGGATCGCCACCTCCGCCAGGCCTACCTCGAAGCTGCGATTGAGCAGATTGTAGGGGTTCTGGATCGACACGGCTCGCGGCCAGCCGCGAGTCTCGGCCAGGTGCAAGAACTTCATGGTGCCCCATGGCGTTTCGTTGGACAGGCCGATATGGCGGATCTTGCCGGCGCGCACCTGTTCGTCGAGTACTTCGAGGGTTTCTTCCAGTGGCGTGAACAGGTCGTGAGGCAGATGCTGGTAGCCCAGTTTGCCGAAGAAGTTGGTGCTGCGCTCGGGCCAATGCAGCTGGTACAGGTCGATGCGATCGGTGTGCAGGCGCTGCAGGCTGTCCTCCAGCGCAGCGACGATATGCTGGCGGTTGTGCTTGAGCTGGCCGTCGCGGATATGGCTGATGCCGTTGCCGGGACCTGCGACTTTGCTCGCGAGGATCCAGTCGTCGCGATCGCCATGACGGCGGAACCAGTTGCCGATGATGCGCTCGGTGGCGGCGTAGGTTTCGGGCCGTGGCGGCACCGGGTACATCTCTGCCGTGTCGATGAAATTGACCCCGCTGGCCTTGGCCAGTGCGATCTGGGCAAAGGCCTGGGCTTCGTCGTTCTGTTCGCCCCAGGTCATGGTGCCCAGGCACAGGGCGCTGACATTGAGGTCGGTTCGGCCGAGTTGGCGATATTCCATGGGGTACCGTCTCCTGCAAATCGAACCATCAAATCAGGTTGAATTTTTTTCTGCAATCTGGATAATTCGGCACCTCTCCGTGTGGCGGAAGTGATGCACCACCATGCAGGAGGAACCCTTGTCGAACATTGGACGCGCCGACCCGAGCCCCCAATAGCGTCCGTGTGCGGCTGCGCGCTTGCCCTTGGCAAGCTGTGCACTATCCAGTAAGATTCGCCGTCTATTTTTCGCTGGGCGGCCTCTGAGGCTTTAGAGAATGAAAACTTTTACTGCTAAACCGGAAACAGTAAAGCGCGACTGGTACGTAGTTGACGCCGCTGGTCAGACCCTGGGTCGTCTGGCTACCGAAATCGCTCGTCGTCTGCGTGGCAAGCACAAGCCAGAATACACCCCTCACGTTGACACCGGCGACTACATCGTCGTCATCAACGCCGAGCAGGTACGTGTCACTGGTGCCAAAACTTCGGACAAGATGTACTACTCCCACTCCGGTTTCCCAGGTGGCATCAAGGAAATCAGCTTCGAGAAGCTGATCGACAAAGCCCCTGAGCGTGTCATCGAGACCGCGGTCAAAGGCATGCTGCCGAAGAACCCGCTGGGTCGCGACATGTACCGCAAGCTGAAAGTGTACGCGGGTGCTGCTCACCCACACACTGCTCAGCAGCCTCAAGAACTGAAGATCTAACGGGATAGTTCATTATGTCGGCGACTCAAAATTACGGCACTGGCCGTCGCAAGACCGCAACCGCTCGCGTTTTCCTGCGTCCGGGCACTGGTAACATCTCCATCAACAACCGTTCTCTGGACGTGTTCTTCGGTCGCGAAACTGCTCGCATGGTTGTTCGTCAGCCGCTGGAACTGACCGAGACCGTTGAGAAGTTCGACATCTACGTCACCGTTTCCGGTGGTGGTGTCAGCGGTCAAGCCGGTGCGATCCGTCACGGTATCACCCGCGCTCTGATGGACTACGACGAATCCCTGCGTGGCGCTCTGCGTCGTGCTGGTTACGTCACCCGCGACGCTCGTGAAGTCGAGCGTAAGAAAGTGGGTCTGCGTAAAGCGCGTAAGCGTCCTCAGTACTCCAAGCGTTAATACCGCTTCGGCAGTCGAAAAAAAGCCCGGTTCCGTTTATGGAGCCGGGCTTTTTTTATGTCTTGAACTAACCTGTCAGCATGTCAGTGACAACTTGCCGCATAGACGCAGATCAAGCAAAGCGAGGGTTGCAGCCCGCCTGGGGGGTAATCACCTTGTCAGTGTGTGGACTTGTTCCTTACCATTGCGGCCAACTTTAAGTGCCACAGACACAACTAAGTAGATGCCTGATCCAACAGGCCAAAGCAGCTGATGGGAGAGGACTGAATGAGCAATGACGGCGTCAACGCAGGCCGGCGCCGCTTCCTCGTAGCCGCCACATCCGTGGTAGGCGCAGCGGGGGCAGTGGGGGCTGCGGTACCGTTCGTGGGGTCATGGTTCCCCAGTGCCAAGGCGAAGGCCGCCGGCGCACCGGTGAAGGTCAATATCGCCAAGGTCGAACCAGGTCAGCAGATGGTGGCTGAGTGGCGGGGGCAACCTGTGTTCATCGTGCGACGGACTGAGGAGATCCTCGGGAATCTCAAGAAAATCACCGGGGAATTGTCCGACCCCGAATCCAAGGCTTCGGTGCAGCCGACCTATGTCGACCCGCAAAATCGCTCGATCAAGCCCGAAATCCTCGTCCTTGTTGGCTTGTGCACCCACTTGGGTTGTTCGCCGACCTTCCGTCCCGAGGTTGCGCCCGCCGACCTGGGGCCGAAATGGGTCGGGGGCTACTTCTGCCCTTGCCACGGTTCGCACTATGACCTGGCTGGTCGCGTCTACAAATCGCAGCCGGCACCTCTCAACCTGCCAGTGCCTCCGCACTCGTATGAGTCGGACGACATCATTGTCATCGGCATCGATCAGGAGAAGGCATGATGAGCAAGTTCATGGACTGGATTGATGCTCGCTTCCCCGCGACAAAGATGTGGGAAGACCACCTGAGCAAGTATTACGCGCCCAAGAACTTCAACTTCTTGTACTTCTTCGGCTCCCTGGCGCTGCTGGTGCTGGTCAACCAGATCGTTACCGGTGTGTGGTTGACCATGAGCTTCACGCCCTCGGCGGAAGAGGCATTTGCCTCGGTCGAGTACATCATGCGTGACGTCGAATATGGCTGGATCCTGCGCTACCTGCACTCGACCGGCGCCTCGGCGTTCTTCATCGTTGTGTACCTGCACATGTTCCGCGGCCTGCTCTACGGCTCCTACCAGAAGCCGCGCGAGCTGGTCTGGCTGTTCGGCATGCTGATCTACCTGGCGCTCATGGCCGAGGCATTCATGGGCTACCTGCTGCCATGGGGGCAGATGTCGTACTGGGGCGCCCAGGTGATCATCTCGCTGTTTGGTGCCATTCCGGTGATCGGGGGTGACCTGACCCAGTGGATCCGTGGCGACTACCTGATTTCGGGTATTACTCTGAACCGCTTCTTCGCTCTGCACGTGGTTGCCCTGCCGATCGTGATCCTGGGTCTGGTGGTGCTGCACATCCTCGCGCTGCACGAAGTGGGTTCGAACAACCCGGACGGCGTCGACATCAAGAAGAAAAAGGATGAAAACGGCATTCCGCTCGACGGTATCCCGTTCCACCCGTACTACACCGTCAAGGACATTGTCGGCGTGGTGGTGTTCCTGTTCGTGTTCTGTGCGGTGGTGTTCTTCTTCCCTGAAATGGGCGGTTACTTCCTGGAAAAACCGAACTTCGAGCAGGCCAACGCCTTCAAGACCCCTGAGCACATCGCGCCGGTCTGGTACTTCACGCCGTTCTACGCGATCTTGCGTGCTGTCCCTGACAAATTGTTCGGCGTGATCGCCATGGGGGCCGCCATTGCCGTGCTGTTCGTGTTGCCCTGGCTTGACCGCAGCCCAGTGCGCTCGATGCGCTACAAGGGCTGGCTGAGCAAAGTGTTCCTGCTGGTGTTCTGCATTGCCTTCGTGATTCTCGGTGTCTTGGGCGTACTGGCGCCTACGCCGGGTCGGACCTTGCTGTCGCAGGTCTGCACCGTGCTGTATTTCGCCTACTTCCTGTTGATGCCGTTCTACACAAGGCTCGAGAAGACCAAACCGGTTCCGGAAAGGGTGACTGGCTGATGAAAAAGCTAATTGCAGTACTGTTCCTGGCAATGATGCCCGCCTTGTCCTTCGCCGCCAGCGAGCACGGCCCGGTGCTGGACAAGGTCGATATCGATCTGACCGACAAAGCCGCCATGCAGGATGGCGCGCGTACCTTCGCCAACTATTGCATGGGCTGCCACAGCGCCAAGTTCCAGCGCTATGAGCGCGTGGCCGACGACTTGGGCATTCCGCACGAGCTGATGCTCGAGAAACTGGTATTCACCGGTGCCAAGATCGGCGATCACATGAAGATCGGCATGCAGCCAAGCGATGCCAAGACCTGGTTCGGTGCGGCACCGCCCGACCTGACCCTGGTCGCTCGTGTGCGTGGCACCGACTGGCTGTACACCTATCTGCGCAGCTTCTATGAGGACAAGTCGCGTCCTTATGGGGTCAACAACAAGGTGTTCCCGAACGTGGGTATGCCCAACGTCCTGGTTGGCCTGCAAGGTAACCAGGTGATCGGTTGCAAGCAGGTGCAGATGGTGGTCGACGGCAAGAAGCAGTTTGACCCGCTGACCGGCAGCCCGTTGACCCATGAGGCCTGTGACCAGCTGACCATCGAGCCGAAATCCGGTACCCTGACGCCCGAGCAGTTCGACGAGAAGGTCAAGAACCTGGTGACCTTCCTGGCCTATTCGGCCAACCCGGTCAAACTGGAAAGCCAGCGCATCGGTACCTATGTGTTGCTGTACCTGGCTTTCTTCTTCGTATTCGCCTATTTGCTCAAGCGCGAGTACTGGAAGGACGTGCACTGATCACGCAGTAGTTTCTGGTAGTTGAACGCGCCCTGGGGCGCTCCATCGCTGATGCGGTGGAGCCCTCCAGGGCGCGTTTGCATTTAGAGTTTCACAAAGCATCCCCATGCGAGGAGGCGCTACATGGGCGCAACCAACCGGTTAGCCTGCTATTCCGACCCCGCTGATCATTATTCTCACCGGGTACGCCTTGTTCTCGCCGAGAAGGGCATCAGTGTGCAGATCGTCGATGTCGATCCTGCGCGTCTGCCGCCCAAGCTGGTCGAAGTAAACCCCTACGCCAGCGTGCCGACCCTGGTCGATCGCGATCTGGCCCTGTACGAATCGACCGTGATAATGGAGTACCTCGAGGAGCGTTATCCGCATCCGCCGCTCATGCCGGTTTATCCGGTGGCGCGCGGCAACAGTCGGCTGCTGATGCATCGTATCCAGCGTGACTGGTGCGCGTTGGCCGATACGATTCTCGATGCGCGCAGCACGGAGGCGGCGCGCGTTGATGCGCGTAAAGCGTTGCGCGAGAGCCTGACCGGCGTCTCTGCGTTGTTCGGAGAATTTCCTTGCTTCATGAGTGAGGAGCAAAGCCTGGTCGATTGTTGTCTATTGCCCATATTGTGGCGGTTGCCGGTATTGGGTATCGAATTGCCGCGGCAGGCCAAGCCGCTATTGGATTACATGGAGCGGCAGTTTGCCCGCGAGCCTTTTCAGGCGAGCCTGTCCGCTGCAGAACGTGAAATGCGCAAGCTTTAAGGAGCCGTTGATGAACTCCAGTCGCCCCTATCTGGTTCGAGCGCTGTACGAGTGGATCGTCGACAACGATTGCACCCCCCACATGCTGGTCAATGCTGAGTTTCCAGCGGTCCAGGTTCCCCAGGGATTCGCCAGCGATGGTCAGATCGTCCTGAACATCTCCCCTAATGCCGTGCGTAACCTGCACATGGACAACGATGCGGTCAGTTTCGAAGGTCGCTTCAGCGGCGTGGCGCATTCGTTGTTCGTGCCTGTGGGTGCGATCTTGGGTATCTATGCCCGGGAGAATGGCCAGGGCATGGTCTTCGAGCTGGAGCCGCCACTGGACAGCGATGAGCTGGACGACGAGGGTGTCGAGCCTGATGATGATGGGCCGCCGGAGGGCGGTGGTCAGCCGCCACGTCCCAGTGGCCGACCCAGTCTCAAGGTGGTCAAGTAATAAAAAAGGCGATCCGGATGGATCGCCTTTTTTGTTGGCTTCAGGGCTTGGCTTACAAGTCTTGAATGCTGCGGACCTGGTCCTTGTTGACGCGGGTGCGCTTGCCATCCAGTTGCTCGAACTCGTAGAAGCCGGCATCGCTGTCGAACTTCGGTGCGTCGACGGTCTGGATTTCACGGCCATCGTTGAGGGTGATCTGGCTTGGGGTCGAGCAGCCGGCCAGGGCGGCGAAGGCGCCGATTGCGAGGACGGACAGCAGGGACTTCTTCATGGGTACTTCCTGAGGATAACGAGGGGTGGAACGAAACTTGGGGCAGCGTGCCGCTCCGCAGGGGGATCACTGCAGGAGCGGGCTGGTATCGCGGTCAGGCGTTACGCTGCCAGGTGGGTCAGTCGATGTACTCGAACAACTTGACGATCTTCTGCACACCCGACACGCCCTGTACCACGTTGGTGGCGGCGTTGGCTTCCCCTTGGGTCACCAGGCCCAGCAGATAGACGATGCCGTTCTCCGTGATCACCTTGATGCGGGTGCTGGGCACATTGGCATCGCCCAGCATCTGGGCCTTGATCTTGGTGGTCAGCCAGGCGTCGTTGTTGCGGGCGAGGATCGAGGATGGCTGCATGACCTGCAGCTCGTTGTGGACCTTCTTGACGCGTTGGACCTGGCTGGCGGTTTGTTCGGCCAGGCTCTTGAGGTCTGCACGTGGGGTCTGGCCGGCCAACAGGACGATGCCGTTGTAGCTGCTGACGACAATGTGAGAGCCCTTGTCGAGGTCGGCATTGGCTTTGGCGATGTTGACCGAAACCTTGGTCTCGATCAGCGAGTCATCGATCTTGCTTCCGATGGTGCGGGTGCCGCGATCGTCCTCGATGGGCGAGTTGCGGGTGGAGGTCAGTACCGAGCTGCAACCCGAGATGCTCAGGCACAGGGTCAGGGCCATCAGGCCGAGGCGCTTGGGGTTCATTCTTCACTCCCGAACAGTTGGCTGTCGATCAGGTCGCACAGGCAATGGATCGCCAGCAGGTGGACTTCCTGGATTCGCGCGGTGATGTTCGACGGCACGCGAATCTCCACGTCTTCAGGCAGCAACAGCGAGGCCATGCCTCCACCGTCGCGCCCGGTCAGTGCCACGACGATCATTTCACGGTCGTGCGCAGCCTGGATCGCTTGTATCACGTTGGCGGAATTGCCGCTGGTAGAGATCGCCAGCAATACATCCCCGGGCTGCCCCAGAGCACGGATCTGCTTGGAGAAGACCTCGTTGTAGCTGTAATCGTTGGCGATCGACGTGAGGGTCGAGCTGTCGGTGGTCAGGGCGATGGCTGGCAGGCTCGGGCGTTCACGCTCGAATCGATTGAGCAGCTCCGAGGAGAAATGCTGGGCATCGCCTGCCGAGCCGCCGTTGCCGCACGCGAGCATCTTGCCCTCGTTGAGCAGGGCATTGACCATGACCAGGCTGGCCTGCTCGATGTGAGGTGCCAGGATGTCCATCGCCTGTTGCTTGGTATCGATGCTGGCCTGGAACAGCCGGCGAATTCGGGATTGCATGTCCATCTGGTGTGACCTTAAGAGGGGCGGTGGCCAGCGCGACGCGCGACAGGAACCAGCCCGCGAAACATAGAGCTAAAAAATCGGAATGGGTTCAGCATTCGAAGGCGTTTTTCAGCCATTGCAGCGGTTGGCCCGCGTGGTGGCTGCCCTGCAGGGCGACAACGTCGAAGCGGCAGGGCTGATCGGCCCAGCGAGGCTCCTTCTGCAGGAACAGGTTGGCGGCTAGCGCCAGTCGCTTCTGCTTGCGTGTGTCGATGCTCCCGACGGCTCCGCCGAAGGCCGCATGCAACCGGTAGCGGACTTCGACGAATACTACTGTATCGGCGTCGAGCATGACCAGATCGAGCTCACCGCCCTTGCATCGCCAGTTGCGCGCCAGCAGCTGCAAACCGTGCCCTCGAAGAAATGCGAGGGCGTGGTTTTCCGCAGCCAGGCCTGCGCTGGCAGGCGATGCGTCGGGCATCAGCGAGGGGTATCCGGCAGGCGCTTGACTTGGCCGCCAGAGAACTCGGCCCAGGGCAGTTGGCGTTCGACGCGCTGGCTGGGGTTCATGGTCAGGCTGCCGGAGAGGCCCTCGACTCGGTTGTCAGGCAGGGCCTTGAGCTGGTTCAGGCGCGGCGCCAGGCTGTAGGCGTCGACACCCATGGCGTACAGGCGCCCGAGGCTGCCGGCGGCCTGAGGCCACTGCTGGACCACTTGCTGACGCAAGCTGTTGGTGGAGTCGAGCAGCCATGGGGTTTCGCAGAAGCGAATGCCGTTCATGTCGTTGTACTGGTTCACGTCACCGCTGGCGCTGTACAGGTTCGAGGTGGCGTAGACCGGAACGTCACCGGCGTACTGGAAGTTCAGGGTCGGCTTGATCTGCTGCGCCTGTTGTGGAGTAGAGGCGAGGAAGATGAAGTCGATATCCTGGCGACGCGAAGGTTGTGCGGCGATGGTGCCGCCGACAGTGCTTTGCAAGCTCTTGGCGCGGCCTTCGCTCTGACGCAGTTGGAAGAGCTCGGCGATCTGCTGGGCGAGGGCGACCGGCTGGGCGATGCGTTCGGCGGCCAGCAGGGTGCCGCCATGGCTCTCCCAGTCCTGACGGAAGGCGGCCAGCACGCGGTCACCCCATTCACCGCTTGGCACCAGTGCCACGGCGCGAACCATGCCGTCGGCCCGGGCGCGGCGGGAGACTTCGCGGGCTTCGTCCTCGGCGGCAAGACCGAACTGGAACAGTTGTGGCGGTGCTTTCTGGCCGGCATCGGCGTAGTTCAGCGCCAGGGTGGTGATCGGCAGTTGCGGGTAAGCCGCGAGCTTTTTCACCAAGGGTTTTTCCAGCGGGCCGACGACCAGCTGTACACCGGCGGCCTGGGCCTGGCGGTAGAACTCGTCGAGCGAGGTCATGCGCGAGCTGTCGAAGACCTGTACGGCCGGCGCAGGTTGACCGGACTGCTGAGCCTGGAAGTGAGCGGCCATGAAGCCGTCACGCAGGGCGCGGGCAACGCCGGCCAGTGGGCCTTCCTGAGGCAGCAACAGGGCGATCTTGGTCAGCGGCTGGCTGGCCAGTTCCTTCAGTTTGACCAGGGCCTGCGGCAGTTGCTTGGCGGCTGGGTGATCCGGGTGCTGATCGCGCCAGGTATCAATGGCTGCCTGTTGTTGCTCCAGGGTGCCAGCACGCTTGACGGCCAGCGCCAGGCTCGTCCAGCCGGCGAGGGTTTCGTTGCTGGCAGGCTGTTGCAATTGCTCGGCCGGCAGCGAGGCGACGAGGGCCCAGATGGCGTCGTCGTTCGCGGCAGCGGCCTTGCCGCTGAGCAGCGGGGCAAGCAGGACACGCTGCTGGGCGGCGGCCAGGGTCTGGCCGTCGGCCTCCAGGGCGGCGGCGTGGACGCTGTAGGTACGTGCCTGCTGGTCCTTTGGCAGTTCGTCCAGGCGTTGCAGGCTCGGATGGGAGAGGGCGCTCAGGGCCGCCTTGGGCTGGTTTCGGCTCATGGCGAGCTCGGCGGCCAAGGTGCTGGCGAACACTTGTTGGGCAGGCTTGAGCGAGTCCATCGGGACCTGCTCGAGAATGCGTGCGGCGCGTGGGTAGTCCTTCTGCTTGTAGGCCAGGTCGGCGGCGCTAAGGCGCAGGAGCGCGGCATCTTCCGCGGACTTGCTGGTGGCTGCCTTGTCGAGCAGTTGCTCGATGCTGGCATCCGGGGTGCGCGGCAGTTCACCCAGGCTGGATGAGGGCGAGCTGGCGCAAGCTGCCAGCAGGGCAGCGAAGCAGAGGGCTGTGAACAGCCGCAGGCAAGCGATCATGTAAAAGTCCTGTTACTCGATCAAGGTGGCCGGCAATTGTACCCAAGCGTCGGCCGGGGCGCGATGTTGCTGACGTGGAATCCTTCACTATAGGTCGTCTGCAGGAGCAGGTCCGTGAAGTTCTTTGCGCGCTGTTGCGGGTGCTCGGGCTACAATGGCGCCTTTGATCCACAAGACAGGTGTGCGCAGTGACTGATGTTGCAGGGGCTTCGAAATCCATGATGGGCACGCTTTATGTCGTCGCCACGCCGATCGGCAATCTGGACGACATGAGTGCCCGGGCCCTCAAGGTCCTGGCGAATGTGGCGCTGATCGCTGCTGAAGATACCCGTCACTCGGTGCGCCTGCTTCAGCATTTCGGTATTGACACTCCACTGGCAGCTTGCCACGAACACAACGAGCGAGATGAAGGCGGGCGGTTCATCACTCGGCTTCTGGCGGGAGACGACGTGGCCTTGGTATCGGATGCCGGCACGCCGCTGATCTCCGATCCAGGCTACTACTTGGTGCGCCAGGCGCGTGCGGCAGGGGTGCAGGTGGTGCCAGTGCCCGGCGCCTGCGCATTGATCGCCGCGTTGTCGGCGGCGGGGCTGCCGTCGGACCGATTCATTTTCGAAGGCTTCCTGCCGGCCAAGGCGGCGGGCCGCCGGGCCCGGCTCGAGCTGGTCAAGGAGGAGCCGCGGACCCTGATTTTCTATGAAGCCCCGCACCGCATCCTCGAATGCCTGGAGGACATGGAAGCGGTGCTCGGTGCGGATCGCCCGGCAGTGCTGGGGCGTGAGCTGACCAAGACCTTCGAGACCCTCAAGGGGTTGCCGCTGGGTGAGTTGCGCGCCTTTGTCGAGGGCGACAGCAATCAGCAGCGCGGTGAGTGTGTGGTGTTGGTCGGTGGTTGGAGCGCACCTGAGGATGAGCAAGCCATCAGCGGCGAAGCGCAGCGGGTGCTCGACCTGTTGCTGGCGGAGTTGCCGCTCAAGCGCGCGGCTGCGCTGGCGGCGGAAATCACTGGCGTTCGCAAGAACTTGCTCTATCAATTTGCCCTGGAAAAACAGAAAGCCAAATAGTGGCAAATTGATATTCTTTGGTGCGTCACTTGTTCTTGAGCGCGCCTGCCGTTAACCTTGTCGGCGGAGAGTCGATCGGACAGTCGCTGCCTTCTTTTGTTCCGCAAAAGAGGGGGGAGGAAAGTCCGGGCTCCATAGGGCAGAGTGCCAGGTAACGCCTGGGGGGCGCGAGCCTACGGAAAGTGCCACAGAAAACAACCGCCTAAGCACTTCGGTGCCGGTAAGGGTGAAAAGGTGCGGTAAGAGCGCACCGCACGACTGGTAACAGTTCGTGGCTAGGTAAACCCCACTCGGAGCAAGACCAAATAGGGTTCCTTACGGCGTGGCCCGCGTCGGAACCGGGTAGGTTGCTAAAGGCGTCCAGTGATGGCCGTCGTAGAGGAATGACTGTCCTCGACAGAACCCGGCTTACAGATCGACTCTCCACCTTCCTCCTTCCCTGCTTGAATCGATAGCAGATATGTCCTGGTAATACCGAAAAATTCTTACTCTTAATAAATCACTTTAACTTCACGCTGCATCTGTCCGCGTGTCTTTGATTTTTCTCGCCAAATTTCTTCGCTGGTAGTCGTTCCTCCTTCCTTTGTTGCGCTAAATCGCCGTCCTGTAAGGGATTTCCTTATGAACGTGCCTTGACGGTGTGGCGGACGGATTCCTATAGTGTGCGCAAGTGGCAGAAAGTGGGATGAAGTGGGTTTTCTGACCAAATAAAGCTAACCTCAGTGGGGAATCGCAGCCGTGTTCCGCGGAGCCAACGCCGTCAGCCTCGATGCAAAGGGCCGACTCGCCATGCCGAGTCGGTACCGTGACGAGCTCGATTCGCGTTGCAATGGTCAATTGATCGTGACCATTGACGCAGTAGACCCCTGCTTGTGTGTTTATCCCCTCGATGAGTGGGAACAGATCGAAGCCAAGTTGCGTGCCTTGCCGTCGTTGCGTGAGGAAAACCGCCGCCTGCAGCGTTTGCTGATCGGCAATGCGGTGGACCTGGAGCTCGATGGCAGCGGTCGTTTCCTGGTGCCGCCCCGTCTGCGCGAATACGCCAAGCTCGACAAGAAGGCGATGCTGGTGGGGCAGCTGAACAAATTCCAGCTGTGGGATGAAGATGCCTGGAACGCGGTTTCGGCAGCCGACCTTGCAGCTATTCAACAACCGGGCGCCATGCCCGATGATTTGCGTGACCTGATCCTGTGACGATAGATAGCGGCTTCAACCACATCACCGTGCTGCTCGACGAGGCTGTCGAGGCATTGGCCCTGCGCGCCGACGGTTGCTATCTGGATGGCACCTTCGGGCGGGGTGGGCACAGTCGCCTTATTCTCAGCAAGCTCGGGCCGCAAGGACGGTTGCTGGGTTTCGACAAAGATCCACAAGCGATTGCGACAGGGCAAGCGCTGGCGGCCGAAGACGGCCGCTTTGTCATTGTGCAGCGCAGCTTTGCCGAGATGGGCGATGAAGTCGCGCGACGTGGCCTCGATGGCAAGGTCAGCGGCATTCTGCTGGACCTGGGCGTCTCCTCGCCGCAATTGGATGACCCCGAGCGTGGCTTCAGTTTCCTCAACGACGGCCCGTTGGACATGCGCATGAATCCCGACCAGGGCATCAGCGCCGCCGAGTTCATCGCCACTGCCCCCGAAGACGAAATCGCCCGGGTCTTCAAAGAATACGGTGAGGAACGTTTCGCCAAGCGCATGGCGCGCGCCGTCGTGCAGCGCCGAGAGCAGCAGCCGTTCACTCGCACGGGTGACCTTGCCGAAGTGCTCAAGGTCGCCAACCCTGCCTGGGAAAAGGGCAAGAATCCCGCCACCCGCGCCTTCCAGGGGCTGCGTATTCACGTCAACAACGAACTGGGCGACCTCGAGACCGGCCTTGAAGCTGCTATCGAGGCGCTGGAGGTTGGTGGCCGACTGGCGGTGATCAGCTTCCATTCGCTCGAGGACCGCATCGTCAAGCTGTTCATGCGCAAGCTGGCCAAGGGCGAGGCAGACAACCTGCCGCGCAACCTGCCGGTGCAGCACAAGGTCTTCGAACCCCGGATCCGCCTGATCGGCAAGGCGCAGTTCGCCTCCGATGCAGAGCTTCAGGCCAACCCGCGCGCACGCAGTGCCGTGATGCGGGTGGCGGAGAAACTGCGGTGAGCCGGCTGTTTGCCAAACCTTTGCCAGGCGGAAGCTTCCTGATGCTTCTGCTGTTTATCGGTGTTCTGGTGTCGGCGATCGCCGTGTCTTACAGCGCCCACTGGAACCGCCAGTTGCTCAACACTCTCTATGGCGAGCTTAACGAGCGTGACAAAGCCCAGGCCGAGTGGGGTCGGTTGATTCTCGAGCAAAGCACTTGGACCGCCCACAGCCGTATCGAGAACCTGGCCAGCGAGCAACTGAAAATGCGTGTGCCGGCCGCTGACGAAGTGCGGATGGTGGCGCCATGATGAAGCTCGAAGGCGCACTCTACCCCTGGCGCTTCCGGGTTGTGATCGCTTTGCTGGCGCTGATGGTCGGCGCCATCGCCTGGCGTATCATCGACCTTCAGGTGATCGACCGTGACTTCCTCAAGGGCCAGGGCGATGCCCGCAGCCTGCGTCATATTCCTATTCCCGCGCACCGTGGCCTGATTACCGACCGCAACGGTGAGCCGTTGGCCGTCAGTACGCCGGTCACCACCCTGTGGGCCAACCCCAAGGAAATGCAGGTTGCCCGTGATCGCTGGCCACAACTGGCTGCCGCGCTTGGGCAGAACGCTCAGCAACTGACCGAGCGCCTGACCCAGCAAGCCAACAAAGAATTCATTTACCTGGTCCGCGGGCTGACGCCGGAGCAGGGCCAGCAGGTGCTCGACCTCAAGGTGCCGGGCGTCTACGGCATGGAAGAGTTCCGCCGCTTCTATCCGGCGGGCGATGTCACCGCGCACATGGTGGGCTTCACAGACTTGGACGACCATGGTCGCGAAGGGGTCGAGCTGGCCTATGACGAGTGGCTCGCCGGGGTGCCTGGCAAACGCCAGGTGATCAAGGATCGGCGTGGTCGGCTGATCAAGGACATCCAAGTCACCAAGAACGCCAAGGCCGGCAAGACCTTGGCGTTGTCCATCGACCTGCGCCTGCAGTACCTGGCCACCCGTGAGCTGCGCAATGCCATCGCCGAGCAGGAAGCCAAGGCCGGCAGCCTGGTGATCATGGACGTCAAGACCGGCGAGGTCCTGGCGATGGTCAACCAGCCGACCTACAACCCGAACAACCGCCGCAGCATGTTCCCGGCGGCCATGCGCAACCGGGCGATCATCGACGTGTTCGAGCCGGGCTCCACCGTCAAGCCGATCTCCATGAGTGCGGCCCTGCAGAGCGGCCGCTGGAAACCCACCGACAAGGTCGAAGTATATCCGGGCAGCCTGCAGATTGGCCGCTACACCATCAAGGACGTGTCCAAGAGCGAGGGGCCGATCCTCGACCTGACCGGCATCCTGATCAACTCCAGTAACGTCGGCATGAGCAAGATTGCTTTCGACATCGGTGGCGAGGCGATCTATCGGGTCATGTCCCAAGTCGGCCTGGGGCAGTACACCGGCCTGGGCTTCCCGGGCGAGCGTGTCGGCAATCTGCCCAACCACCGCGAATGGCGCAAGGCCGAGACCGCCACCCTGTCCTACGGCTATGGCGTTTCGGTGACGGCCTTGCAGTTGGTGCATGCCTACGCGGCGATTGCCAACGACGGCAAGATGGTGCCGCTGTCGATTCTCAAGGTCGACAAGGCGCCGGAAGCCGTGCAGGCGATTCCGGCCGACACCGCCGAAACCGTCCAGGCCATGTTGCAGCAGGTCATCGAAGCTCCGCGCGGTGTGTTCCGCGCCCAGGTGCCGTTCTATCACGTGGGAGGTAAGTCCGGTACCGCGCGTAAGGCCACTGTCGGTTCCAAGGGCTACACCGAAAACGCCTACCGTTCGCTGTTCGCAGGATTCGGTCCGATGAGCGATCCGCGCTACGCCATCGTGGTGGTCATCGATGAGCCGAGCAAAGGTGGCTATTTCGGCGGCCTGGTCTCGGCGCCTGTATTCAGCAAGGTGATGTCGGGCACCCTGCGCCTGATGAACGTTCCGCCAGACAACCTGCCGCCCCCCGCGACCCAGCAGGCCAGTGCAGTACCCGCCAATGGAGGGCGTGGTTGATGACAATGCCATTGAGCAAGCTTTTCGCCCATGCCAGCCGCGATCCACTGATCCGCGAGTTGACGCTCGACAGCCGCCAGGTGCGGCCGGGCGACCTGTTCCTGGCTGTTCCAGGGGCGAAGGTCGACGGCCGCGAGCACATCGCCGATGCCTTGGCCCGCGGCGCCGCCGCCGTGGCCTATGAAGAGCAGGGGGCGAGCGTTCTGCCGATCACCGAGGCGCCGCTGATTCCGGTGCGCGGCCTGATTGGCCAACTGTCGGAAATCGCCGGGCGGTTCTATGGCGAACCAAGCCGTCAGCTGGATCTGGTGGGTGTCACCGGCACCAACGGCAAGACCAGCGTTACCCAACTGGTGGCCCAGGCCCTTGATGCCCTGGGGCAGCGCTGCGGGCTGATCGGCACGCTGGGCACAGGTTTCTATGGCGAGCTACGCAGCGGCCGCCTGACCACACCTGACCCGATCGCTGTGCAGGCGACCTTGAACGACCTCAAGCATGGCGGCGCCAAGGCCGTGGCCATGGAAGTGTCGTCCCATGCCCTGGAGCAGGGCCGTGTCGCGGCACTGGCATTCGACATCGCGGTGATGACCAACCTGTCCCGTGATCACCTGGACTACCACGGCAGCATGGAGGCCTACGAGGCTGCCAAGGCCAAGCTGTTCGCCTGGCCGAACCTGCGTTGCCGCGTGGTCAACCTGGACGATGAGTTCGGTCGTCGCCTGGCCCAGAGCCACGGCGAGTCCCGTCTGATCAGCTACAGCCTGCTGGATCCGACCGCCACGTTGTTCTGCAAACAAGCCCGCTTCGATGACGACGGCGTGCGTGCTGTGCTGGTGACCCCGCAGGGCGAGCATGCGCTGCGCAGTCGTCTGCTGGGCCGCTTCAACCTGAGCAACATGCTCGCTGCGGTGGCCACCCTGCTCGCGCTGGACTACCCGTTGGACGAAATCCTGAAGGTCACCCCGCAGCTGCAGGGCCCTATCGGGCGCATGCAGCGCCTGGGGGGTGGCGAGAAGCCGCTGGTGGTGGTCGATTACGCCCATACGCCCGATGCGCTGGAAAAGGTCCTCGAAGCCCTGCGTCCGCACGCCCATGGTCGCCTGCTGTGCCTGTTTGGCTGCGGTGGCGATCGTGATCGCGGCAAGCGTCCGTTGATGGCGGAAGTGGCCGAGCGCCTGGCTGACCGCGTGCTGGTCACCGACGACAATCCGCGTACCGAAGACCCGCAGCGGATCTTCGATGATATTCGCCCTGGGTTCGCCAAGCCGGCCGACGTCGAATTCGTCGCCGGCCGAGGCAATGCCATCGCCCATCTGATCGCCACCGCTGCCGCCGACGATGTCATCGTCCTCGCTGGCAAGGGGCATGAGGATTATCAGGAGATCAATGGCGAACGCCATGACTTCTCCGATCTGGTCGAGGCCGAGAAGGCACTTGCAGCCTGGGAGGCTCCGCATGCTTAAGCCCATGACACTTAGCCAGCTGGTCGCGCCGCTCGCGGGACGCCATGTCGGTGCCGATGCGAGCTTCAGCGGCGTCAGCATCGACAGCCGCACCGTGGGGGCCGGACAGTTGTTCGTCGCTCTGGCCGGGCCGCGTTTCGATGGTCACGACTATTTGGCTGACGTCAAGGCCAAGGGCGCCGTGGCTGCGCTGGTGGAGCGCGAAGTGGAAGGCGTCGACTTGCCACAGCTGGTGGTTGCCGACAGCCGGCTCGCCCTGGGCCAGCTCGGTGCCCTGAACCGCGCTGCCTTCGACAAGCCGGTCGCGGCCATCACCGGTTCCAGCGGCAAGACCACGGTCAAGGAGCTGCTGGCCAGCATCCTGCGCACGCGCGGCTTGGTACTTGCCACTCGCGGCAATCTCAACAACGACCTCGGCGCACCGCTGACCTTGCTGGAGATTTCCCCGGAGCACAGCGCAGCGGTGATCGAGCTGGGCGCCTCGCGTATCGGCGAGATCCGCTATACCGTCGGTCTGACCCAGCCTCAGGTCGTCATCATCAACAACGCCGGGACCGCCCACGTTGGCGAATTCGGCGGTCCCGAGAAGATCGTCGAGGCCAAGGGCGAAATCCTCGAGGGCCTGGGCGAGGGCGGCACGGCTGTCCTTAATCTGGCCGACAAAGCCTTCGAGGTCTGGCGCAAGCGCGCCGGCCAGCACCGCATCCTCAGCTTTGCACTGGACAATCCTCAGGCTGATTTCCACGCCAGCGACATCGGGCGCGACGCCCGTGGCTGCCCGTCCTTCACCTTGAACGGGCCGCAAGGCTCGGTGAAGGTGCAACTGAACCTGCTGGGCACCCACAACGTCAGCAACGCGCTGGCCGCCGCCGCCGCTGCCCATGCCTTGGGCGTGAGCCTGGAAGGCATTGCAGCCGGGTTGGAGGCAGTCCAGCCAGTCAAAGGCCGCACCGTTGCCCAGATCGCTGCCAACGGCGTGCGTGTGATCGACGACAGCTACAACGCAAATCCCACCTCGATGTGCGCTGCCATTGATATACTCGCCGGCTTTTCCGGACGCACCGTTCTGGTGCTCGGGGATATCGGCGAACTGGGGCAATGGGCAGAAGAAGGCCACCGTCAGGTGGGTGACTACGCCCGCGGCAAGGTCGACGCCCTGTACGCGGTGGGTACCAACATGGCCCACGCGGTCGCGGCGTACGGCGCCAATGGCCGCCATTTCACCACCCAGGCTGAGCTGATCGATGCCGTTCGCGCCGAGACTGCCAGTGACACCACTATCTTGATCAAGGGTTCGCGCAGCGCTGCGATGGAAAACGTCGTGGCGGCCTTGTGCGGTCCCAGCGGGGAGAAACATTAATGCTGCTGCTGTTGGCCGAGTATCTGCAACAGTTCTACAAGGGCTTCGCGGTCTTCCAGTACCTGTCCCTGCGCGGGATCCTGGGTGTGTTGACCGCGCTGTCCCTGGCGCTGTGGCTCGGGCCGTGGATGATCCGCACCCTGCAGATCCGCCAGATCGGTCAGGCTGTCCGTAACGACGGCCCGCAATCGCACCTGTCCAAATCCGGCACCCCTACCATGGGCGGTGCCCTGATCCTGTCTGCCATCGGCATCAGCACACTGTTGTGGGCCGACCTGACCAACCGCTACGTCTGGGTCGTACTGATCGTGACCATGCTGTTCGGCGCCATCGGCTGGGTCGACGACTATCGCAAGGTGATCGAGAAGAACTCCCGTGGCTTGCCGAGCCGCTGGAAGTACTTCTGGCAATCAGTGTTCGGTCTGGGCGCGGCAGTGTTCCTTTACACCACCGCACCGACCAGCGTCGAGACCACCCTGATCGTGCCGATGCTCAAGGACCTCACCATTCCCCTGGGCGCGTTCTTCATCGTGCTGACCTATTTCGTCATCGTCGGCTCGAGCAACGCGGTCAACCTGACCGACGGCCTCGATGGCCTGGCGATCATGCCAACCGTGATGGTCGGCGGCGCCCTGGGCATCTTCTGCTACTTGTCCGGCAACGTTAAGTTCGCTGAATACCTGCTGATCCCGTACGTACCGGGGGCAGGTGAGCTGATCGTGTTCTGCGGCGCGCTGATCGGTGCCGGCCTGGGCTTCCTGTGGTTCAACACCTACCCGGCCCAGGTCTTCATGGGTGACGTCGGCGCGCTGGCGCTGGGCGCTGCGCTGGGCACCATCGCCGTCATCGTTCGCCAGGAAATCGTCCTGTTCATCATGGGCGGCGTGTTCGTCATGGAGACCCTGTCGGTGGTGATCCAGGTGGCCTCCTTCAAATTGACCGGCAAGCGGGTGTTCCGCATGGCGCCGATCCATCACCATTTTGAACTCAAGGGTTGGCCCGAGCCGCGGGTGATCGTCCGATTCTGGATCATCACCGTGATTCTGGTGCTGATCGGCCTTGCCACCCTGAAACTGAGGTAAGTGAGCGTGTCATTGATCGCTTCCGACCAATTCCGCATCGTTGTCGGCCTCGGCAAGAGCGGCATGTCCCTGGTTCGCTTCCTGGCGAGCCGGGGCATTGCCTTTGCGGTCGCCGATACCCGCGAGCAGCCGCCGGAACTGGAAACCCTGCGTCGTGAATATCCGCAGGTGGAAGTGCGCTGTGGCGAGCTGGACGTGGACTTCCTGTGCCGCGCCAACGAACTCTATGTCAGCCCTGGCCTGGCCCTGGCCACCCCGGCCCTGCAGCAGGCTGCGGCCCGCGGCGTGACGCTGTCCGGCGACATCGAGTTGTTCGCGCGTCATGCCAAGGCGCCCATCGTGGCGATCAGCGGCTCCAATGCCAAAAGCACCGTGACCACCCTGGTCGGCGAAATGGCCGCCAAGGCGGGCAAGCGTGTGGCGGTGGGCGGCAACCTGGGTACGCCGGCGCTGGATCTGCTGGATGACACGGTGGAACTGTATGTTCTGGAGCTTTCCAGCTTCCAGCTGGAGACCACCGACCAGCTCAACGCTGAAGTGGCCACTGTGCTGAACATCAGCGAAGACCACATGGACCGCTACAGCGGCCTGCCGGCCTATCACCTGGCCAAGCACCGGATCTTCCGTGGCGCTCGCCAGGTGGTGGTCAACCGCCAGGATGCCTTGAGCCGGCCGTTGCCGGTCGAGGGCCGCCCGTGCTGGACCTTTGGCTTGAACGTTCCAGACTTCAAGGCTTTCGGCCTGCGTGAGGTGGACGGCGAGAAGTACCTGGCCTTCGAATTCCAGACCCTCATGCCGGTGCGTGAACTGAAGATCCGCGGTGCCCACAATCAGAGCAACGCCCTGGCCGCCCTGGCCCTGGGTCATGCCGTGGGCCTGCCGTTCGCGCCGATGCTCGAAGCGCTGCGTGAGTTCACCGGGCTCGCCCACCGTTGCCAATGGGTGCGTGAGCGCAACGGTGTCAACTGGTACGACGACTCCAAGGCCACCAACGTCGGTGCTGCCCTGGCGGCGATCGAAGGTCTGGGAGCGGATATCGACGGCAAACTGGTGCTCATCGCCGGTGGCGACGGCAAGGGAGCGGACTTCTCGGCATTGCGTGAGCCGGTGGCGCGTTTCTGCCGCGCCGTGGTCCTGCTGGGGCGGGATGCCGAGCGCTTGGCCCAGTCGCTGGGCGAGGGCGTGCACCAGGTTCGGGTCAAGACCCTGGATGAAGCCGTGCAGCAATGCGCCGAGCTGGCCGAGCCAGGCGATGCCGTGCTCTTGTCGCCGGCCTGCGCCAGCCTCGACATGTTCAAGAACTTCGAAGAGCGCGGACGTCTGTTCGCCCGGGCAGCGGAGGGGCTGGCATGATCTTCGGCATCCTCAAGCCTTATCCATCGCCGCTGATCAGCGGCCGCGGCATCGACCTGGACTTCGCCTTCCTCGCCGGTTGTCTGGCGCTGCTGGGCCTGGGCCTGGTGATGATCACCTCGGCCTCCTCGGAAGTGGCCGCAGTGCAGTCGGGCAACCCGCTGTATCACATGTTCCGCCATCTGGTGTACGTGGCCCTGGGCCTGGTCGCCTGTGGCGCGACCATGATGGTGCCGATCGCCACCTGGCAGCGCATGGGCTTCATGATGCTGGTCGGTGCCTTTGGCTTGCTGTTCCTGGTATTGGTGCCAGGCATTGGCCGGGAAGTGAACGGTTCCATGCGCTGGATCGGCTTCAGCTTCTTCAACGTCCAACCCTCCGAGATTGCCAAGGTTTTCGTGGTCATCTACCTGGCCGGCTACCTGGTGCGCCGCCAGCAGGAAGTCCGTGAGAGCTGGATGGGCTTCTTCAAACCCTTCATCGTCCTGCTGCCCATGGCCGGCCTGCTGCTGATGGAACCGGACTTCGGCGCCACCGTCGTGATGATGGGCGCAGCCGCAGCCATGTTGTTCCTCGGCGGGGTGGGGTTGTTCCGCTTCAGCTTGATGGTGGTGCTGGCGGTGGTGGCGGTGTTCATTCTGGTCCAGGCCCAGCCCTACCGGATGGCGCGTCTGATCACCTTCACCGATCCCTGGGCCGACCAGTTCGGCTCCGGCTACCAGCTGACCCAGGCACTGATTGCCTTCGGGCGTGGCGAATGGCTGGGCGTGGGCCTGGGCAACAGCGTGCAGAAGCAGTTCTACCTGCCTGAAGCGCACACCGACTTCGTGTTCTCGGTCCTGGCCGAGGAACTGGGCGTGGTCGGCTCGCTGTGCACCGTGGCGCTGTTCGTCTTCGTCACCGTGCGGGCCCTGTACATTGGCCTGTGGGCGGAAAAGGCCAAGCAGTTCTTTGCCGCCTACATGGCGTTCGGCCTGGCGTTCCTGTGGATCGGCCAGTTCCTGATCAACATCGGCGTGAACGTCGGCCTGCTACCGACCAAAGGCCTGACCCTGCCGTTCCTCAGCTACGGCGGCAGTTCGCTGGTGATCTGCTGTGCCTGCGTGGGATTGCTGCTGCGCATCGAGTGGGAAAGCCGCACGCACCTGGGCAGCGAGGAGCACGAGTTCAAGGAAAGCGATTTTGCCGAGGAGACCTACCATGGCCGCTGACGGCAAAAACGTTCTGATCATGGCCGGTGGCACCGGGGGGCATGTCTTCCCGGCCCTGGCCTGCGCCCGTGAATTCCAGGCCCGTGGCTACAGCGTGCATTGGCTGGGTACCCGGCGCGGTATCGAGAACGAACTCGTGCCCCAGGCAGGTCTGCCCCTGCACCTGATCCAGGTCAGCGGCCTGCGCGGCAAAGGCAAGCTTTCGCTGCTCAAGGCGCCGTTCACGCTGGTCAAGGCGGTGCTCCAGGCGCGACGTATCATCCGTCAGCTCAAGCCGGTCTGCGTGCTGGGCTTTGGCGGCTACGTGACCGGCCCGGGCGGTGTTGCCGCGCGGCTGTGTGGTGTGCCGCTGGTCATCCATGAGCAGAACGCCCGCGCCGGTACCGCCAATCGGCTGCTGGTGCCGCTGTCGGCGCGAGTCTGCGAAGCTTTCCCGGACACGTTCCAGGCCAGCGGCAAGCGCCGCACTACCGGCAATCCGGTGCGCCCGGAGCTGTTCCTGGAGGCACCACGCGCCCCGTTGGCCGAGCGCCGCGCACGCCTGTTGGTGCTCGGTGGCAGCCTGGGTGCGGAACCATTGAACAAATTGCTGCCTAAGGCCCTGTCGGAAGTGCCTGCGAGCCTGCGCCCCGAGGTGTTCCATCAGGCCGGCAAGCAACACGCGCCGATCACCGCCGAGCGTTATCGCGAGGCGGGGGTCGAGGCTCAGGTAGAGCCCTTCATCAAGGACATGGCCCATGCCTATGGCTGGGCTGACATGGTGGTATGCCGGGCGGGTGCCCTGACCGTCAGCGAACTGGCTGCGGCAGGCCTGCCCTCGGTGCTGGTGCCTTTGCCCCACGCCATCGACGACCACCAGACCCACAACGCCCAATACCTGGCTCGTGAAGGCGCTGCCTTCCTGATGCCACAAGCGACAACTGGCGCAGCGCAGCTCGCTGAACGCCTGAACGAGGTGCTGATGCAACCCGAGAAACTCAACACCATGGCCAGCACCGCACGGCGCCTGGCCAAACCTGCCGCAACCAGCACCGTGGTCGATATCTGCCTGGAGGTGGCCCATGGTTGAGAGCCAGAAAGCCATGCCCCAGCCGAAAATGGGCCGCATCCGTCGCATCCACTTCGTCGGTGTCGGCGGCGTGGGCATGTGCGGCATCGCCGAAGTGCTGCTGAACCTGGGCTACCAGGTGTCCGGTTCGGACCTCAAAGCGTCCCCGGTCACCGAGCGCCTGGAGTCGTTCGGCGCCGAGATTTTCGTCGGCCACCGTGCCGAGAACGCCGCCAACGCTGATGTACTGGTGGTGTCCAGCGCCATCAATCCGGCCAACCCGGAAGTCGCCACCGCTCTCGAGCGGCGCATTCCTGTGGTGCCGCGCGCCGAAATGCTCGCCGAGCTGATGCGCTACCGTCATGGCATCGCCGTGGCCGGTACCCATGGCAAGACCACCACCACCAGCCTGCTGGCATCGGTGTTCGCCGCCGGCGGCCTGGATCCGACCTTCGTCATCGGTGGGCGCCTGACCGCAGCCGGCACCAACGCCCAGCTCGGCACCAGCCGCTACCTGATCGCCGAGGCCGATGAGAGCGACGCCAGCTTCCTGCACCTGCAACCGATGGTCGCGGTCGTCACCAACATCGATGCCGACCACATGGCCACCTACGAAGGCGACTTCAACAAACTGAAGAAAACCTTCGTCGAGTTCCTGCACAACCTGCCGTTCTACGGTCTGGCCGTGATGTGCCTGGACGATCCGGTGGTGCGCGAGATCCTGCCACAGGTCAAGCGTCCGACCGTCACCTACGGCTTCAGCGAAGAAGCTGACGTGCGCGCCATCAACGTTCGCCAGGAAGGCATGCAGACCCACTTCACCGTGTTGCGCCGCGACTGCGAGCCATTGGAGGTTTCGGTCAACATGCCGGGCAACCACAACGTGCTCAATGCCCTGGCCACCATTGCCATCGCCACCGACGAAGGCATCAGCGACGACGCCATCGTCCAGGGCCTGTCCGGCTTCCAGGGCGTGGGCCGTCGTTTCCAGGTGTACGGCGAGCTGCCGGTCGAAGGCGGCAGCGTGATGCTGGTCGACGACTACGGACACCACCCGACCGAAGTGGCCGCGGTAATCAAGGCCGTGCGTGGCGGTTGGCCGAGCCGGCGTCTGGTGATGGTCTATCAGCCGCACCGCTACAGCCGCACCCGCGACCTGTACGACGACTTTGTACAGGTACTGGCCGACGCCAACGTATTGCTGCTGATGGAGGTCTACCCGGCCGGCGAGGAGCCGATCCCGGGGGCCGACAGTCGCCAGCTGTGCCACAGCATCCGTCAGCGCGGCCAACTGGACCCGATCTACATCGAACGGGGTGTCGATCTTGCGCCGCTGGTCAAGCCATTGCTGCGCGCCGGCGACATCCTGCTGTGCCAAGGCGCCGGTGACATCGGCGGCCTGGCCCCGCAACTGATCAAGAGCCCGCTGTTCGCTGGCGCCGTCGCCAGCCAGGAGAAGTCGAAATGAGCAGCGCCTACGACAAATTGCACTCGACCCTGGACGTAAAAGCCTTCGGTCGCGTCGCTGTGCTGTACGGCGGCAAGAGCGCCGAGCGCGAGGTGTCGCTCAAGTCCGGCAAGGCGGTGCTCGAAGCGCTGACCAGCGCCGGTGTCGACGTGGTCGGCATCGATGTGGGCGATGACCTGCTGGCACGCCTGCAGAGCGAGAAGATCGACCGCGCCTTCATCATTCTCCACGGCCGTGGGGGAGAAGATGGCAGCATGCAGGGCCTGCTGGAGTGCCTGGACATTCCCTACACCGGCAGCGGCATCCTGGCGTCTGCGCTGGCGATGGACAAACTGCGCACCAAGCAGGTCTGGCAGAGCCTGGGCATTCCGACCCCGCGCCATGCCGTGCTGGGCAGCGAGCACGATTGTGTCGAGGCCGGTAAGGAACTGGGCTTCCCGTTGATCGTCAAACCGGCCCATGAAGGTTCCAGTATCGGCATGGCCAAGGTGAACAACGAGCAGGAGCTGGTCGCTGCCTGGCGCGATGCCGCCCGCTACGACTCCCAGGTGCTGGTCGAGCAGTGGATCCATGGTCCGGAGTTCACCGTGGCCGTGCTGCGCGGTCAGGTGCTGCCTCCGATTGCCTTGGGCACGCCGCACGTGTTCTACGACTACGACGCCAAGTACCTGGCTAACGATACCCAATACCGCATCCCGTGCGGCCTGGACAACGCCAAGGAACAGGAACTGATCGAACTGACCGCACGCGCCTGCGATGCCATTGGCATCGAAGGCTGGGGGCGTCTGGACGTGATGCAGGACGAGCAGGGCCGGTTCTGGCTGCTCGAAGTCAACACCGCACCCGGCATGACCGACCATAGCCTGGTGCCGATGGCGGCCCGCGCGGCCGGTCTGGACTTCCAGCAACTGGTGCTGGCGATCCTGGCCGAAAGCGTAGCGACGCGAGGTTAAGAGCCATGCACGGCGCGATGATACGTCAGCAGCAACCCGTTACCGGCCGTAGCAAGCCGGTGCCGCGTGGTGCCAGCCGACTGGTGGCCGACGAGCCCGTATCGGCGCGCCTGCCGCGGCCCAGCCTGGGCGGCCTCAAACGCTTGCTGTGGCCGGTGTTGCTGGTCGCTGCAGGCTTCGGGGCCTATGAAGGCGCCGTGCGCCTGATGCCGTATGCCGACCGGCCGATCACCAAGATCGCCGTGCAGGGCGACCTGAGCTACATCAGCCAGCAGGCAGTGCAGCAGCGGATCGCGCCGTACGTGGCCGCAAGCTTCTTCAGTGTCGACCTGACGGCGATGCGCCTGGAGCTCGAACAGATGCCATGGATCGCCCATGCCGAAGTCCGCCGGGTATGGCCGGACGAGGTGGTGATCCGCCTGGAAGAACAGTTGCCGGTGGCGCGCTGGGGCGACGAAGCCTTGCTCAACAACCAAGGCCAGGCCTTCACCCCGCGCGAACTGGCCAACTACGAGCACCTGCCGCAGCTGTTCGGGCCGCAGCGCGCTCAGCAACAAGTCATGCAGCAGTATCAGGTATTGAGCCAGATGCTGCGCCCCCTGGGCTTTTCCATCGCTCGCCTGGAGCTGCGCGAGCGAGGCAGTTGGTTCCTCACCACCGGCGCGGGTAGCGCCGGGCCTGGGATCGAGCTGCTGCTGGGGCGCGACCATCTG
The DNA here is from genome assembly GCF_033173945.1 of Pseudomonas sp. HTZ2. Lineage (NCBI taxonomy): Bacteria > Pseudomonadati > Pseudomonadota > Gammaproteobacteria > Pseudomonadales > Pseudomonadaceae > Pseudomonas > Pseudomonas sp. HTZ2. Next base: position 1,696,734 of record NZ_CP137332.1, read on the forward strand.
GTGGAGAAGATGCGCCGTTTCATTGCCATTTACGACAAGACACTCAAAGAGCAGATCACCAACATCGCCCGCGTTGATCTGCGGTACGCCAACGGGCTTGCCGTTGGCTGGCGGGAACCGATTGCACCGACGACGGCCCAACCCGCCGTTGCGAAGAATTAGAGAGAGGCAGGACCATGGCAAACGCGCATAGCGGCAAAATGATCGTCGGGCTGGACATCGGCACCTCCAAGGTGGTGGCGCTGGTGGGTGAGGTGGCCGCTGACGGCACACTGGAAATCGTGGGCATCGGTACTCATCCCTCCCGCGGCCTGAAGAAAGGCGTGGTGGTGAACATCGAGTCCACCGTGCAATCGATCCAGCGCGCGGTGGAAGAGGCGCAGCTGATGGCCGGCTGCCGTATTCACTCGGCGTTCGTCGGCGTCGCCGGTAATCACATTCGCAGCCTCAACTCCCACGGCATCGTCGCGATTCGCGATCGCGAAGTCAGCACCGCTGACCTCGAGCGCGTACTGGACGCCGCCCAGGCCGTGGCCATCCCGGCAGACCAGCGGGTGCTGCACACCCTGCCGCAGGACTACGTGATCGACAACCAGGAAGGCGTGCGCGAGCCTCTGGGCATGTCCGGTGTGCGTCTGGAAGCCAAGGTCCACGTGGTCACCTGCGCAGTCAACGCCGCCCAGAACATCGAAAAGTGCGTGCGCCGCTGTGGTCTGGAAATCGACGACATCATCCTCGAACAACTGGCGTCGGCCTATTCGGTGCTGACCGATGACGAGAAGGAACTGGGCGTGTGCCTGGTGGACATCGGTGGTGGTACCACCGACATCGCCATCTTCACCGAGGGTGCCATCCGCCACACCGCGGTGATCCCGATCGCGGGCGACCAGGTGACCAACGATATCGCCATGGCCCTGCGGACCCCGACCCAGTACGCCGAGGAAATCAAGATCCGCTACGCCTGTGCCTTGGCCAAGCTGGCCGGCGCTGGCGAGACCATCAAGGTGCCGAGCGTGGGCGACCGCCCACCGCGCGAGCTGTCGCGCCAGGCCTTGGCCGAGGTGGTGGAGCCCCGTTACGACGAGCTCTTCACCTTGATCCAGGCCGAGCTGCGTCGCAGCGGCTACGAGGATCTGGTGCCGGCCGGCATCGTCCTGACCGGCGGCACCTCCAAGATGGAAGGCGCTGTGGAACTGGCCGAGGAAATCTTCCACATGCCGGTGCGCCTTGGCGTACCGCACAGCGTTCGGGGGCTCAGCGATGTCGTGCGCAACCCGATCTATTCCACCGGCGTGGGCTTGCTCACCTACGGCCTGCAAAAGCAGACCGAGGACCTGCCCCTGACCGGCAACAGCAGCAACAACAGCTATGGCGATGAACCGAAGGCTCCGGTGCTTGAACGATTCAAGCGTTGGGTCCAGGGCAACTTCTAAGTTTCAAAGCAGTAGTGGTAGGCGCAAAAACTAGAGAACAGTTAAGGAGAGGGAAAATGTTCGAGCTCGTAGACAACGTCCCGCAAAGTCCGGTCATCAAAGTGATCGGTGTCGGTGGTGGTGGTGGCAACGCCGTCAACCACATGGTCAAAAGCAACATCGAAGGCGTCGAGTTCATCTGCGCCAACACCGATGCCCAGGCGCTGAAGAACATCGGCGCGCGCACCATCCTGCAGCTGGGTACCGGTGTCACCAAGGGCCTGGGTGCCGGTGCCAATCCGGAAGTCGGCCGTCAGGCCGCGCTGGAAGACCGTGAGCGTATCGCTGAGGTGCTGCAGGGCACCAACATGGTCTTCATCACCACTGGCATGGGCGGCGGTACCGGTACCGGTGCTGCGCCGATCATCGCCGAAGTGGCCAAGGAAATGGGCATCCTCACCGTTGCGGTGGTGACCCGTCCGTTCCCGTTCGAAGGTCGCAAGCGCATGCAGATCGCCGATGAGGGCATCCGCATGCTGGCCGAAAGCGTCGACTCGTTGATCACCATCCCCAACGAGAAGCTGCTGACCATCCTGGGCAAGGATGCAAGCCTGCTGTCGGCCTTCGCCAAGGCCGATGACGTACTGGCTGGCGCCGTGCGTGGTATCTCCGACATCATCAAGCGTCCGGGCATGATCAACGTCGACTTCGCCGACGTGCGCACCGTAATGGGTGAGATGGGCATGGCGATGATGGGTACCGGCTGCGCCAGCGGTCCGAACCGTGCCCGCGAAGCCACCGAGGCGGCGATCCGCAACCCGCTGCTCGAAGACGTCAACCTGCAGGGCGCCCGCGGCATCCTGGTGAACATCACCGCAGGTCCGGACCTGTCCCTGGGCGAGTACTCCGACGTCGGTAGCATCATCGAAGCCTTCGCCTCCGACCATGCCATGGTCAAGGTCGGCACCGTGATCGATCCGGATATGCGCGACGAGCTGCACGTGACCGTGGTTGCCACTGGTCTGGGCGCACGTATCGAGAAACCGGTCAAAGTCGTCGACAACACTCTGCAGAGCGCGGCCGCCGCCTACGAGGCGTCCAACCCTGCACCGGTGCGTCAGGAGCAGCCTGCCGTCAATTACCGCGACCTGGAGCGTCCGACCGTGATGCGCAACCAGGCCCACGGAGGTGCCGCAGCAGCGGCTAAACTCAACCCACAGGATGATCTGGACTACCTCGACATCCCGGCGTTCCTGCGTCGCCAGGCCGATTAATGGAATTTATCAGGGGTATAGGGGTGATTGGTGTTCAGCAAAGGCCGGGTCTGTTATCATCCCCAGCCTTTGTTGATACCTGTTCGCAATTTGCGCTGAAGCGGCCAAAGCCATGATTAGACAACGCACCCTGAAGAATACCATCCGTGCCACAGGTGTCGGCCTGCACTCCGGGGAGAAGGTCTACCTGACCCTCAAGCCAGCGCCTGTGGACACCGGCATCGTCTTCCGCCGTGCCGACCTCGACCCCGTCGTCGAGATCCCGGCCCGTGCGGCCAACGTCGGCGAGACAACCATGTCGACGACGCTGGTCAACGGTGACGTAAAGGTCGATACGGTCGAGCACCTGCTCTCCGCCATGGCGGGCCTGGGCATCGATAACGCCTACGTCGAGCTCTCCGCCTCGGAAGTACCGATCATGGATGGCAGCGCGGGCCCCTTCGTATTCCTGATTCAATCCGCCGGCCTGGAAGAACAGGACGCCGCCAAGAAGTTCATCCGCATCCTGCGCGAAGTGACGGTGGAGGAGGGCGACAAACGCGCCACCTTCCTGCCTTTCGACGGGTTCAAGGTGAGCTTTGAGATCGACTTCGATCATCCGGTACTGCGCAACCGGACCCAGAGCGCCAGTGTCGACTTCTCCAGCACGTCGTTCGTGAAGGAAGTCAGCCGCGCCCGTACCTTCGGTTTCATGCGTGACATCGAGTACCTGCGCAAGCACAACCTTGCGTTGGGCGGCAGTGTGGAAAACGCCATCGTGGTCGATGAGGACGGCGTGCTCAACGAAGACGGCCTTCGTTACGAAGACGAATTCGTCAAGCACAAGATCCTCGATGCCATCGGCGATCTCTACCTGCTGGGCAACAGCCTGATCGGCGAGTTCAAGGGCTACAAGTCCGGACACGCGCTGAACAACCAGTTGCTGCGCAAGCTCATCGCTGAGAAGGACGCCTGGGAAGTGGTCACTTTCGAAGATGCCAGCACGGCACCGATCTCCTACATGCGCCCTGTTGCGGCCGTGTAAGTTCGAACACTCTCTAGTTCATTGAGGCCACCTTCGGGTGGCCTTTTTTATGGGGCGTTTTCAGCCCTTTTCCTTGCCTTGGGCATGCGCTGCCAGCCGTTCCAGGGCTGCCCGCAGCTTGGGGTCGGCGATGCCCTCGGCCGAATCGCGGATACTCTCGGCGGCCTTGCAGGACAGCTCCACACCTTGGCCATCCCGTTTGGCCGGCACCAGCGGGGGTTGCACCTTGAACAAGATGCGCTGCAAATTGCCGAATGCCTCCAGTGCCTGAAGCTGGCGTTGCAGGCGCTTCTGCTGATAGCGCAGACGCGTAGCCCAGTGACCGTCCGTCACCACCAGCAGCAAGGTGCCATCTCGCCAGGACGCCACATGGCAATGCTCGCGAGCGGCCGGTTGCAGCTGGCTTTCCAGCAGACGCTGCAAATGGGCCAAGCGCTCGGCCTGGTTGAGCAGCAGGCGCAGTGGCCTGGCCTGACGCAACAGCGCGGCCGGAGGCTGGGCGGGGGAGGGCTTGTAGGCCATGGGGGTACGCAGGTGGTTACAGATTGGCCATCTTAACAGAAGCCATGGCGCTGGACTGACCGCAGGACACTCCCGCTGTGGCGGTTTTATAGCTCAATTGAGAGGGCAGGCTGACCTGCAAGGCCGGCAACCCCATGATCTCTTTGGGAAATGTCCCTGAGACGTTTCATCTTCCAGCACCTTGAACTTGTTCGAAAAGGCCTTATGTTAGGAGGGCCCCCGCCAAAGCGCTGTGCCAGCATCGTGGAAATCCACCACTTTCCTCACCATCGTTTCCGGGTAGAATGCTCGTTCGCATGCGGCCTCAGGGCTGCACGGGCGACTCATGGGGCCGCCCTCCATCCCTACGTGTGGAAGATCCTGCCGATATGTTTGCGCCTTTGTTAAAAAAACTTTTTGGAAGCAAGAACGAGCGTGAAGTCAAACGCATGCTCAAGACGGTGAACATCGTCAATGCCTTCGAAGAGAAGATGGTGGCCCTCTCCGACGAGCAGCTGCGGAGCAAGACCGCAGAGTTCAAGGAGCGCCTGGCCAAAGGCGAGACCCTCGACCAACTGCTGCCGGAAGCCTTCGCCGTGGCCCGCGAGGCCGGCAAGCGTGTCATGGGCATGCGTCACTTCGACGTGCAGCTGATCGGCGGTATGACCCTGCACGAAGGCATGATCGCAGAAATGCGTACCGGTGAAGGCAAGACCTTGGTCGGTACCCTGGCGGTCTATCTCAACGCGCTGTCCGGCAAGGGGGTGCACGTGGTGACCGTCAACGACTACCTCGCCCGCCGCGATGCCAACTGGATGCGCCCGCTGTACGAGTTCCTCGGTCTGTCCGTGGGCATCGTGTCGGCTTTCCAGCCGCCGGAAGAAAAGCGCGCTGCCTACGCCGCGGACATCACCTACGGCACCAACAACGAATTCGGTTTCGATTACCTGCGCGACAACATGGCGTTCAGCCTGGAAGAGAAGTTCCAGCGTGAGCTGAACTTCGCCGTGATCGACGAAGTCGACTCGATCCTCATCGACGAAGCCCGTACGCCGCTGATCATCTCCGGCCAGGCCGAGGACAGCTCCAAGCTGTACATCGAGATCAACCGCCTGATCCCGCGCCTGAAGCAGCACATCGAGGAAGTCGAAGGCCAGGTCACCCAGGAAGGCCACTTCACCATCGACGAAAAGAGCCGTCAGGTGGAGCTCAACGAAGCCGGTCACCAGTTCATCGAGGAGATGCTGACCCAGGCCGGCCTGCTGGCCGAGGGCGAGAGCCTCTACTCGGCGCACAACCTGGGCCTGCTGACCCACGTCTATGCCGGTCTGCGCGCCCACAAACTGTTCCATCGCAACGTCGAGTACATCGTCCAGGACGGCCAGGTCCTGCTGATCGACGAGCACACCGGTCGTACCATGCCGGGCCGCCGTCTCTCCGAAGGCCTGCACCAGGCCATCGAAGCGAAGGAAAACCTGAACATCCAGGCCGAGAGCCAGACCCTGGCTTCGACCACCTTCCAGAACTACTTCCGCCTCTACACCAAGCTGTCCGGTATGACCGGCACCGCTGACACCGAGGCCTTCGAGTTCGCCCAGATCTACAACCTCAACGTGATGGTCATTCCGCCGAACAAGCCGTTGGCGCGCAAGGACTTCAACGACCTGGTGTACCTGACTGCCGACGAGAAGTACGCCGCGATCATCGCCGACATCAAGGAAAGCATGAAGCAGGGGCGTCCGGTGCTGGTCGGTACCGCCACCATCGAGACCTCCGAGCACATGTCCAACCTTCTGAAAAAAGAAGGTATCGACCACAAGGTGCTCAACGCCAAGTACCACGAAAAAGAAGCCGAGATCATCGCCCAGGCCGGTGCGCCAGGTGCGCTGACCATCGCCACCAACATGGCCGGCCGTGGTACCGACATCCTGTTGGGCGGCAACTGGGAGGCAGAAGTCGCCGCCCTTGAGAACCCGAGCGCCGAGCAGATCGCCCAAATCAAGGCCGACTGGCAGAAGCGTCATCAACAGGTGATCGAGGCCGGTGGCCTGCACGTGATCGCGTCCGAGCGTCACGAGTCCCGCCGTATCGACAACCAGCTGCGTGGTCGTGCCGGTCGTCAGGGCGACCCAGGCTCGAGCCGCTTCTACCTGTCTCTTGAAGACAGCCTGATGCGTATCTTTGCCTCCGACCGCGTGAAGAACTTCATGAAGGCGCTGGGCATGCAGTCCGGCGAGGCCATCGAACACCGCATGGTCACCAATGCCATCGAGAAGGCCCAGCGCAAGGTCGAGGGTCGCAACTTCGACATCCGCAAGCAGTTGCTCGAATACGACGATGTGGCCAACGAACAGCGCAAGGTGATCTACCACATGCGCAACAGCTTGCTGGCCGCCGAGAACATCGGTGACACCATCGCCGAGTTCCGCCAGGAAGTGCTCGATGCCACCATCAGCCAGCACATCCCGCCGCAATCGCTGCCTGAGCAGTGGGACGTGGCAGGCCTGGAGGCCGCGCTGGCCAGTGATTTCGCCATCAAGCTGCCGATCCAGCAGTGGCTCGACGAGGACGAGCGCCTCTACGAAGAGACCCTGCGCGAGAAGCTGCTCCACGAAATCACCACTGCCTATAACGAGAAGGAAGACCAGGCTGGCATCGAGGCCCTGCGCACCTTCGAGAAGCAGATCCTGCTGCGCGTGCTGGACGATCTGTGGAAAGACCACCTGTCGACCATGGACCACCTGCGCCACGGTATCCACCTGCGCGGTTATGCGCAGAAGAACCCGAAGCAAGAGTACAAGCGCGAATCCTTCACCCTGTTCCAGGAACTGCTGGAGTCGATCAAGCGCGATACCATCCGCGTGCTTTCCCACGTCCAGGTTCGCCGCGAGGATCCGGCCGAAGAAGAGGCCCGTCTGCGCCGCGAAGCCGAGGAACTGGCTCAGCGCATGCAGTTCCAGCATGCTGCTGCCCCTGGCCTGGAAAGCGAGCAGCAGCTCGCCGAGGAAGGCGCCGAGGTGGCTGTGGCTGCCGCGCCGGTACGCAACGAGCAGAAGCTGGGTCGCAACGAGCCGTGCTGGTGCGGTTCGGGCAAGAAGTTCAAGCACTGCCACGGCCAGATCGAGTGATCGGATAGCCCTGGCGCTGACTGTTGATCAGGGCTGCTTTGCAGCCCACCGCGACACAAGGCCGCTACCACAGGTGCAGCGCGTGACTCCAAAACGCTGCAACCTTGTGATAGCGGCCTTGTGTCGCAAAAGGGCCGCATAGCGGTCCCGCTCTTCCATCCGCGCGTTGGCCGCTATTAAGATCGTGCGGCATCGCCACATCCCCTTTGGTTTCTCTAGGAGCGCTTACATGGCTGTTGGTCTTGGTCCTTTGCCCACCCTGCACCCGGTTCCCGGTTTCGAACTCGGCATCGCCTCGGCGGGTATCAAGCGCCCTGGGCGCAAGGACGTGGTGGTGATGCGTTGCGCCGAAGGGTCCAGCGTCGCCGGTGTGTTTACCCTCAACGCCTTCTGCGCAGCGCCTGTGATCCTGTCCAAGCAGCGCGTGCAGGGCACCGTGCGCTACCTGCTGACCAACACTGGCAACGCCAACGCAGGTACCGGCGCACCGGGCCTGGCCGCTGCCGAGCGCACCTGTGCCAAGCTGGCGGAACTGGCGGGCGTGGAGGCCAGCGCTGTGCTGCCGTTTTCCACTGGCGTGATCGGCGAGCCGCTGCCGGTCGAGAAGATCGAGGGCGCGCTGCAAGCTGCCCTGGATGACCTGTCGGAAAACAACTGGGCCGAGGCCGCCACCGGCATCATGACCACCGACACCCTGCCCAAGGGGGCCAGCCGCCAGTTCCAGCACGACGGCGTGACCGTCACCGTGACCGGCATCAGCAAGGGCGCCGGGATGATCCGTCCGAACATGGCCACCATGCTCGGCTACATCGCCACCGACGCCAAGGTGGCTCCTGCGGTGCTTAAGGACCTTCTGCTCGATGGCGCCAACAAGTCGTTCAACCGCATCACCATCGACGGCGATACCTCGACCAACGACTGCTGCATGTTGATCGCGACCGGCAAGGCCGATCTGCCGGAAGTCACCCAGGCCAGCGGTGCGCTGTTCGAGGCCCTGAAAAAGGCTGTCTTCGAGGTGTGCATGGAAGTTGCCCAGGCCATCGTTCGCGACGGTGAAGGCGCGACCAAGTTCGTTACCGTTCAGGTCAACGGTGGTGGCAATCACCAGGAGTGCCTGGACGTCGGCTACGCCGTGGCCCACTCGCCGCTGATCAAGACCGCGCTGTTCGCCTCCGACCCCAACTGGGGCCGCATCCTCGCCGCCGTCGGCCGTGCCGGCGTGCCCGCGCTGGATGTCAGCCTGATCGACGTGTTCCTCGATGATGTGTGCATCGCCAGCAAGGGCGGCCGCAGCCCGAGCTACACCGAGGACCAGGGCGCCAAGGTGATGGCCCAGGAAGAAATCACCATTCGCATCGAGCTTGGTCGTGGCCAATGCAGCGAAACCATCTGGACGACCGACCTGTCCCACGAGTATGTGAAGATCAACGCCGAATACCGCACCTGATGGCCTCTTCGCGGGTAAATCCGCTCCCATGCAGCATATGCAAACGTTGTGGGAGCGGGTTCGCCCGCGAAGCGCTGCACAGCAGTCCCTAGTATTCCGATCCAATGGAGCCGAACCATGAGCTATCACCTGATCATCGGCGACAAGCTGTACTCATCCTGGTCGCTACGCGGTGCCCTGGCCCTTGAGCTGGCTGGCGTGCCGTATGAAGAGACGCTGATCACCCTGAACCAGCCCGATACCCGCAAACGTATCCTCGAATTCTCCGCTACCGGCAAGGTGCCGCTGCTCAAGACCGAGCACGGCGTCATCGCCGACTCCTTGGCCATTGCCGAATACCTTGCCGAACGTCATCCCGAGGCCCAACTGTGGCCGGCGGACATCGCTGCCCGTGCCCAGGCGCGTTCAGCGTGTGCGCAGATGCACAGTGGTTTCATGGCGCTGCGCAGCACGATGCCGTTCGATCTGTCTCGCGATGAAGCGTTGGAGAACATGCCGCTGGACGTGCAAGTCGATATCGACCGAATCGTTGCCCTGTGGTCTGAGTGCCGACTGGCGGCCAAGGAGCCTGGGCCGTTCCTGTTCGGCAAGCCGAGCCTGGCCGATGCGTTCTTCGCGCCGGTGGCGGTGCGTCTGCGCACCTACCGCGTCGAAGTTCCGGCCGAAGCGGCCGCTTACATTGAAACCATTTATCAATGGCCGGCCTTCCAGGCCTGGCAGAAGGCTGGCCTGGCGGAGCGAGAAGGGTGAAACGGATTCATGTTGTTGCGGCGGTCATTCGTGGCGCAGACGGGCGCATCCTGATTGCCCGACGCGCCGATACCCAGCACCAGGGCGGCCTGTGGGAGTTCCCTGGCGGCAAGGTGGAAGAGGGTGAGGCCGTCGAGGTGGCGCTGGCGCGTGAGTTGCGCGAAGAGCTGGGTATCGAGGTGACGGGCTCGCGACCACTTATCAAGGTCAGCCACGACTACCCGGACAAACAGGTGCTGCTGGATGTCCGTGAGGTGGACGCCTTCACCGGCGAACCCCATGGCGCCGAGGGCCAGCCCCTGGCTTGGGTAGCGCCACGGGACTTGGGGCAATACGAGTTCCCTGAGGCCAACAAGCCGATCGTTGCTGCCGCGCGACTGCCGGACCAGTACTTGATCACCCCCGATGGCCTGGAGGCGCCCGAATTGCTGCGCGGCATCCAGAAGGCCATCGCAGGCGGCATCCGTCTGATCCAGCTGCGTGCGCCGGACATGTACGATCCCAAATACCGTGATGTGGCAGTGGATGCGGTCGGGCTGTGTGCCGGCAAGGCCCAGCTGATGCTCAAGGGACCGCTGGAATGGCTGGGCGACTTCCCGTCGGCGGGGTGGCACCTGACGTCCGCACAACTGCGCAAGTACGCCGCCAATGGGCGACCGTTCCCGAAGACGCGCTGGTTGGCGGCTTCGTGCCACAACGCTGAAGAGCTGGCCTTGGCCGAGCAGATGGGAGTGGATTTCGTCACCTTGTCGCCTGTGCAAGCGACCCAGACTCATCCAGAGGCTACCCCGTTGGGTTGGGAGGAGGCTGGGCGGTTGATCCAGGGGATCAATCATCCGGTGTTCCTGCTGGGAGGGGTTGGCGCCGGGGAGCGTGAGCGTGCCTGGGAAGCTGGTGCCCAGGGCGTGGCAGGTATCCGGGCGTTCTGGCCGCAGTCCTGATCTCGGTCATTGGCCGGTAAACCCGCTCGTACACGGTCAACACCTTCCCTGTATGAGCGGGTTTAGCTGCGATATCAGGCCTGCGGTTTGGCCGCAGCCTGCCACAGCACCTCTGCGACCCCTTGGCGACGCCCGATGATCCGCGCTGCGACGAACAACAGATCGGACAGCCGGTTGATGTACGCCAAGCCCACCCCATCCAGCGGCTCGATGGCATTCAACTGCTGGCACCGACGCTCTGCGCTGCGCGCCTGGCTTCGACACACGTGGGCCTGGGCCACCAGCGCCGAACCACTGGGCAGGATGAAGTTCTTCAGGGGGCCGAGCTCCTCGTTCCAGCGATCGATGGCCGCTTCCAGCCGCTCTACTTCGACTTGGTCCAAGGCTTGATAGCTGGGCATCGCCAATTCGCCGCCCAGGTCGAACAGCCGGTGCTGACAAGGCGCCAGAATCTCGATCAACTCCTCCAGCCCTTCGCTCTGCAGCCCGGCGAGCAGCACGCCCAGTTGACTGTTGAGGCTGTCCACCTCGCCGATCGCCTCGATCCGCGGATGATCCTTGGGTACCCGGCGACCGTCGCCAAGGCCTGTTTCGCCCTTGTCGCCGGTGCGGGTGTAGATCTTCGACAGCCGATAGCCCATGTCATGCCTCCGAGTTGGCCGACGCCATCGGTGCCGGCTGACCAAGGGGCAGGCGCAGGGTGAAACAGGTGCCCTGGCCGGGTGCGGAGTGAACCTCCATCTGCCCCTTGTGGTTGTTGGTGATGATGAAGTACGAAACCGACAGGCCAAGCCCTGTGCCCTGGCCGATCTCCTTGGTGGTGAAGAATGGTTCGAAGGTGCGTTTGCGCACCGACTCCGGCATCCCGACGCCGTTGTCTTCGACCTGGATTTCCGCCCAGGGCGGGTTGAGCCGGGTACGCAGGACGATACGCCCAGGTTCGGCTGGTTGTGGCCGTTGATGGATGGCCTGGGCTGCATTCTTGAGCAGGTTCAGCAGCACTTGCTCCAGCTCGTTGGCGGTGCAGGGCACCGGCCCCAATGCGGGGTCGAACTGGCGCACGATGTTTTGCCCTTTGAAGTCGAAACCGACCGTCAGGTCGAAGTCGTTGCCCGCGATTTCCACCGCCTGGTCGATCAGGGCCGGCAAGTCGCAGGGCACCAGTTGTCGGTTGCTGCGGCGGCTGAAGCTGAGCATGTGGGTAACGATTTTCGCCGCCCGTGCACCGGCCTGCTGGATGCCGTCGAGCAACTGCGGTACGTCGCGGCTTTCGAGGTAGCGGTTGACGGTCGCCAGGTCGATGTCCAGCTCCGCGGCCTGCTCCTGGTTGCGTGGCAGTTCAGGCGATAGCCGTCGGCGAATGTTCTGTACGTTGTGCAGGATGGCCCCGAGCGGGTTGTTGATCTCATGGGCCATGCCGGCGGCCAGCCCCCCCACCGACAGCATTTTTTCCGATTGCACCATCATCTCTTCGAGCGACAGACGCTGGGTGATGTCGTCGATTCGAATCACCACCCCCCGGCCTCCGCCGCCGGTCAAGGGGTAGAAGGTCAGGGCATAGTGGCGCAGGTCCTCGCCCTTGGGCCAGGTGACCCGTTCGATTTTCGCCACTCGGTGTTTCTCGACGCTTTCCTTGAGCTGCGGGAGGAACGGCTTGAGCGGTTCGAAGGCAATGAAGATCGGCTGGTTCAACGCCTCATCCAGGGGCGTGCCCGAGAGCACGGTCGCTTCGTGGTTCCATTGGGTCACGTAGAGCTGCTCGTCAAGGGCGATCAGGGCCGAGGGCATGGAGTCGATGATGCTGTTGAGGTAGTTCTGGAAGCCTGTGAGTTTTTTCTCGATCTTGCTGCGCACCTGGACTTCCAGCTCCAGCTTGCGGTTGGTATGGCGGGTTTCCTCGGCCAACCCCTGGGCTTGGTCATAGGCCATCTGGAACTCGTCACGCGTGCGCTTGAGCTGCTGCTCGCGCGCCTCGATGCGCGAGAGCATGGTATTGAACGCCTCGGCCAGGCTGCCGATCTCGTCGTCGTTGCCACGCTGGGCGCGCAAGGCGTAGCTCTCCTCGCGGGTGACCTGACGGCTGAGCTCCTCCAGCTGGTTGATCGGTTGGGTGATGAGGCGCTTGATTTGCCGGGCAATGACCATCCACAGCAGGATGCTGAACACCAGGATCGCCAGGCTGGCGGTCAGAGTGCCGGTGTAGAAGGCCACGGGCAATTCGCTGCTGGCCACCAGCAGCAGGTGCGCTGGCGGGCCGCCGTCGCGAGGCAGGCGGATCAGCTGGGTGCTGCGAAACTCCATCAGGCGCCAGCCATCGATGTTGCGAAAGCGTTTGGGCAGCGCCAGCGGCTCGCCGTGTTGCAGTTGGGCCAGCATGCGTCCGTCACTGCCGTACAAGGCCGCCGCACGCAACGGGGTGTAGCTGTCGAGCTCCTTGAGCAGTGCCGTGGCCGTTTGCGGTGAGTCGCCGGCGCGGGCCGACAGCTGAGGGTTGGACACCAGCCGGCCGATGGTCTGCAGGGCTTGGGGCGCCATGCTTTCCTGGGTGATCCAGTAGGCGGCGCTGATGAACGTGAGGTTGGCCACCAGCAGGATGGTGACCAGCAGTACCAGCAGGGCCGCCAGCAGTTTCTGCCCGACCGGGAGATTTTCCAGGCGTTGGCGCAAGGTCATGGGCGAGGGTGCGTCCTCTGTGCGGTTGAAGGGCCAGCATCAGTCGCTGGGCAGGCCACGGGCCTTCAAGTTATCGACCAGGCGCTGGTGCAACTGTTCCAGGTGCGGCAGCTCCAGGCCATGGCGGGCAGCGGCCCGGCAGGCGTGGCCAAGCAGGTAGTGCACTTCGGTGCGACGGCCATGGCGAACATCCTGGTACATGGAAGAGTAGTTGGCCGCGGTGGCCAGAATCACCCGTTGCACCTGTTCATCCAGGCCCTCGGCGGCTTCTGGCTGGCCGCAACGACGCAGCAGATCGGCCAGTTCGACGCACAGGGTGGAGACTTGCTCCAGGTGTGCCAGCAGACCACCGTTGTGGCAGTCGTGAAGTACAGTCAGCGGGTTGATTGCGCAATTGAGCGCCAGTTTGCGCCACAGGCGGGTGAGGATATCCACCGTCCATTCGGCGGGGATGGCGGCATCGTGCAGATCGTCGAACCATTGCGGCACGGACGGGTTCACGGGATCGCCCAGCCAGTTGAAGCCTTGCCCGGCAAAGCGTACGCGCCAGTCGTCCTCGCGGAAGGCGCCTTCGGTACTGGAGGCGAAGATGCACCGGGCGTGAGGCACCTGATCGGCCACTTCATCCTGGCTGCCCAGGCCGTTTTGCAGCAGCACCAATTCGGCGCCCGCGGCCAGGCGAGGCGCCAGACGGGCGATGGCAGGCGCGGCGTCATACGCCTTGCAGGCCACCAGTAGGCGGTGGATAGGCGCGTGGGCCTGGTCGGTTTCGGCGGGAATCGCGTAGTGGCTGGTCAGGTCCTGCTCCAGCAAGGTCAGGCCGCCGGCGGCCTGGTACGCGGCCAGGCGCTGCTCGTCACGCAGGATCAGGCGGACCGCCTTGCCCGCGCGGGCCAGGCGACAGGCCCAGAGGCTGCCGAGGCTACCGGCGCCGAGAATATGCCAGGTGCTGCTCATCTGCGTTTCGCAACCCGTTATAATGAGCCCGCATTTTAACCGTCAAACCTGGCGCGCTCCATCCGACCGAGCGCGCTTTTATTTTTGGAGAACAACCATGCCTTCGTTCGACGTGGTATCGGAACTGGACAAGCACGAAGTCACCAACGCCGTGGACAACGCGGTGAAGGAACTGGACCGTCGCTACGACCTCAAGGGCAAGGGCAGCTTCGAGTTCAAGGACAAGGAGCAGACCGTGCTTCTGACCGCCGAGGCGGAATTCCAGCTCGAGGCGATGATCGAGATCCTTCGCCTGGCACTGGTCAAGCGCAAGATCGACGTCAAGTGCCTGGAAGTCAAGGACGCCTACCCTTCGGGTAAGGAAATGAAGCAGGAAGCCAAGTTCCGCGAGGGCATCGACAAGGATCTGGCCAAGAAGATCGTTGCCACCATCAAGGACGGCAAGCTGAAGGTCCAGGCCGCCATCCAGGGCGAGCAGGTGCGCGTCACCGGGAAAAAGCGTGACGACCTGCAGGAAGCCATCGCCCTGCTGCGCACCAAGGAGTTCGACATGCCGCTGCAGTTCAACAACTTCCGCGACTGATCAGGTATCGCAGGAACCTTGATGGCGTATTGATGTCCATGAGGCCCTGAGGCCGCGGAATTTCCGCGGCCTGTTTTTTCGTGTATGTGTCATCCGGCATCAGGAGATGAATATGGATTTGAACGCTGAAGTCGATCAGCTGGTCCGCCAATCGCAGACCTGGATCCCTTTGATCATGGAATACGGCAGCCGTGTGGCGCTCGCGCTGGTGACCCTGGCCATTGGTTGGTGGGTCACCAACAAGCTCAGCGCTCGCTTGGGCAAGCTGGTTGGGATGCGCAACCCTGATCCGGCGCTGCAAAGCTTCATCAGTACCATCGCCAATATCGTGCTGAAGATTCTGCTGGCGATCAGTGTGGCTTCGATGATCGGCATCGAGACCACCTCGTTCGTGGCGGCCATCGGTGGTTCTGCCCTGGCCATCGGCCTGGCCCTGCAGGGTAGTCTGGCGAACTTCGCGGGCGGCGTGCTGATCTTGCTGTTCCGCCCGTTCCGTATCGGCGACTGGATCGAAGCCCAGGGCGTGAGCGGCACCGTCGACAGTATCCAGATCTTCCACACCGTGCTGCGCACCGGTGACAACAAGACCGTGATCATGCCCAACGGCAGCTTGTCCAACGGTATCGTCACCAACTTCAACCGCCAGCCCACCCGCAAGGTCGTGTTCGATGTGGGCGTCGATTATGACGCCGACCTGCAGAAAGCCCGCAATGTCCTGCTGGACCTGGCCAAGGATCCACGGGTCCTGCAGGATCCCGCCCCGCAGGCGGTGATCTCCACCTTGGGCGACAGTGCGATCACCGTGTCCCTGCGTGTGTGGGTCAAGACCGCCGATTACTGGGACGTGATGTTCATGCTCAACGAGCATGCTCGCGATCGCCTCAAGGCCGAAGGTATCGACATTCCCTTCCCGCAGCGGGTCATCCGCGTGGTGCAGGAGCCGGCTGTGCAGTAAGCTGCACCGCACGACGTACTGTCGCGGGGCAAGCCCGCTCCTACCGATGCAGCGCAAGTGGTCAGCGCGCATACGATCGGTGGAGTGGGGCTTGCCCCGCGATGCGTTTTCTCTCCATTACACTTGTTCACAGCCTGATCCTGTCATTTCTGGCATATAGGCTGATCCCTCCTGTTTCCAGCTGTTTTTCATCATGAAGCCATTGCTGCATATCACGCCCCTGCGAGCCTTGCTGTTCGCACTTACCCTGGCCCTGTTCGAATTGCTGACGTATCTCGCCAGCGATGCGGTCATGCCCGCCATGCCTGTGGTGGTCGACGACCTCAAGGCCAGCCCCGAGTACATTCCCCACGCCCTGAACCTGTACCTGCTCGGCGGTGTACTGTTGCAATGGCTGATCGGTCCGCTGGCCGATCGCTACGGTCGTCGCCCGCTGTTGCTGGCTGGTTGCGCGTTCTTTGGCGTGGCTTGCCTGGCCACGTACTGGGTACACGACATTGGCCTGTTCAATCTGCTGCGCTTGTTGCAGGGCGTAGGTCTGGGCTTCGTCGTCACGGTCAGCTACCCGGCGCTGAACGAGGCCTTCAGCGAAGCCGATGCGGTACGCATGATGGCCTTGTTGGCCAACATCGCCCTGCTATCGCCGCTATTGGGCCCATTGGTGGGCACCTTGCTGTTGCAATGGCTGGACTGGCGCTGGTTGTTCCTGGCGTTCGCCGCTGGCGCGGTGCTGACCTGGCTGCTGCTGTACCGGTTGATGCCGGAGACTCTGGGCGTAGAGCGGCGCGATGGCTCGCGGTTGCCCTTCACGCCGATTCACCTGTTGCCGCTGCTGGCGGGTTATGGCCAGTTGCTGGCCAACCGCCGCTTCGTCGCGGGCAGCGCGGCGCTGGGTTTGGTGGGCTTGCCACTGATCGGTTGGATCGGCCTGTCGCCTGTGCTGTTGATCAGTGACGAGGGCCTGAGCACGATGGAGTATGCGCTGTGGCAATTGCCAGTGTTTGGCGGGCTGATTCTGGGCAACTTGATCATCAACCGCATCGCCGACCGCTATCCGTTGCCCAGCCTGGTACGCGGTGCGCTGTGGCCCTACCTGGCGGGGCTGTGCCTGATGGTCGTGGCCACCTGGACCTGGCCGACGGTGACCAGCCTGGTCGCGGGGATGTCCCTGTATGCCTTGGGCCTGGGGGTGGCCAATGCGGTCCTGTACCGCATGACCCTGTTCTCCAGCGAGCAGAGCAAGGGGCTGGTATCGGCCATGCTGGGCATGATCACCATTGCCCTGTTGGGGCTCGGTGGCGCGTTGCTGGCGATGTTGGGGGCGGGGGCGAGCCTGCTGCACTTCGCGTTGGCGGCAGGTATTGCCGGGGCGCTGGCGCTGTGGCCGTTGTGGTACGTGGTGGGTGGGCGCCGGGACGAAGGAGCCGTGGCCTAGGCGCTGTACGAAATATTTCCGTACTCACTCACTGGAAAGCAAACCCTGGGTTTGGGGGGCCGCAAGGCGGCCCCTGTTCCTCAAGGGCGCTCGGCCGCGGAGTCTTCCACCGGCGCCTGTTTGCCTCGACCGGCTTCCTGATGCCAGTGCAAGGCGATCAGGATCAGGGTCGGCACGCCGAGCAGGGCGGTGATCAGGAAGAAGTCATGGTAGCCGAACTTCTCTACCAGCACGCCCGAATAGCCACCGATCAAACGTGGCAGCAAGAGCATGATCGAGCTCAGCAGGGCGTACTGGGTCGCCGAGAACTTCAGGTTGGTCAGGCTCGACAGATAGGCGACGAAGGCCGAGGTGGCAAGGCCCGAGCTGAAGTTGTCCAGCGAGATGGTGACCACCAGCATCTCCAGGTTCGGACCCATATCGGCCAGCATCAGGAACAGGATGTTGGTCGCCGCCGATGCCGCACCGCCGATGAACAGGATCGGCAGGATGCCGAAGCGTACGATCAACAGGCCACCGATACCCGCGCCGACCAAGGTCATGATCAAGCCGAAGATCTTGCTGACGCTGGCGATCTGGTCCTTGGTAAAGCCTTGGTCGATGTAGAACACGTTGGCCATCACACCCATCACGGTATCCGACATGCGATAGGTGGCGATCAGGCCCAGCAGCAGCAGCGCCTGCCAGCGATAGCGCAGGATGAAGTCGTTGACCGGTGTCAGCACAGGCGCCAGGCCCCGCCGGCCCAGGGACGACAGGCAGGCCCAGGTCAGCAGCACATAGAGAATCAGGCGCAGGAAGGCACGGTCCTCGATCAGCAGGTCCAGAACCGTCGCGTCGCCGGAAATCACGCTCGACCATCCGGTATTGAACATCTGGGTGAAACTCGCCGGTACCGATACCAGCAGGATGATCAGCACGAACACCGACGCCAGCTGGTGTACCAGACCATAGCGCGCCGCCGACAGCTGAGTGCGCATGGGCACCGGCGGTTCGCGCATCACCAGCGTGGTGAACACAGCTGGCAGCATCAGCACGCCGAACAGTACGTAGGTGCCGGTCCAGGCCTGATGCAGGTAGCTAAAGCCGGTGGAACCGAACCATTCGGCGAAGAACAGGGCGCCGGCGGTGGCGAGCAGGGCGGAGACCCGGTAACCGGCCATGTAACTGGCGGCGAGGGCGGCCTGGCGCTGGTCATCGGCGATTTCCAGGCGGTAGGCGTCGACGGCGATGTCTTGGGTGGCCGAGGCAAACGCCACCAGCACGGCCAGGGCAATCAGCCAGGAAAGGTGCTTTTGCGGGTCGCACAGCCCCATGCCGACCAGGCCGATCATCACCAGCATCTGTGAAAGCAGCAGCCAAGAGCGGCGACGGCCCAGAGCGCCGAGCACTGGCAGGCGCCATTGGTCGAGCAACGGTGACCAGACCCACTTGAAGGCGTAGGCCAGGCCAATCAGGCTGGCATAGCCGATGGTTTCGCGGGCAACGCCGGCTTCCCGGAGCCAGACCGACAATGTCGAAAACACCAGCATGTAGGGCAGGCCGGCGGCGAAGCCGAGCAACAAAAGCACCAAGGTCGACGGGCTGGCATAGGCAGCGAGCGCAGCGCGCCAGGTTTTACGGGGCATGGGCCAACATCTGCCTCAAGTTTGCGAAAACAAAACGCGCACTCTAACCGCTGTGCTCCATTGGACGCCAGCCGTGACGCGACATATCCACGCGATTGTTCCTGACTGTCACGCCTTCTGCACGCAATCGTGCGCGCTGTTCGTCTCCTGACGGGGTGCCCAACGCCAGGCTCAGGCGACCGCCGGCTCCGAGCACCCGATGCCAGGGCAAGCGGGTGTCTGCAGGCAGTTGTCCGAGAGTGCGACCCACCCAACGCGCCGCGCGGCCGAGCCCTGCGAGCTCGGCCAGCTCACCGTAGCTGACCACCTTGCCGGGTGGAATCTCGCCGAGCACCGAGTACAGCGCCATTCGTCGGGCCTGGGCCTCGTCGGTGGAGGCGTGTGATGAACCGGACATCAAAGGCCCCCTGGCCTGCAGATGAAAGCGGACCAACGGTCGGGATAAATGAGAGTGGAACTCAACGGCATGGTCTGGGTCTGTCCTTGCTCTGGTCGTGGCGATCTGGATAATGCCCGGCTTTTTTCGTCAAATCGAACCTGTAGTCAGCTTATGTATTCTAGAACCCTGCTTTTCATTCTCGCTGTCTTGTCCTGCGTGCCGGCGTTTGCCGACACGGTATGGATGAAAAACGGCGACAGGCTCAGTGGCACGATCAAGGTCTTCGATGGTGGCAAGCTGTTGTTGCAAACCACTTACGGCGGTGCCATCGCCTTGGACTGGAAGCAAGTGCAGACCCTGGAAAGCGACCAGGAACTGCTGGTCAAGCAGGACGCCTATAGCGGTGAAAAGGCCAAGTCGCTCAAGGCCGCCGAGCCCGGCAAGGTCACTCTGGCCAATGGCGATGTCCCCAAGACCGTGGACCTTGCCAGCATCGAGCAGATCATGAAGCCTCAGCCGCTGGTCGAAGACTTCCTGTGGAAAGGCAATGTGGACCTGGCCATGGACTACAAGCGCGCCGAGAACGATACCGACGACTACGACATCAGCTTCAAGACCACCGCCCGCCATGGCCGCTGGCGGCACAACGCCGAAGGCGAGTACAACCGCGAGACCAAGGACGACGTCACCACCACCAATAACTGGAGCGCCGAATACGCACTGGACCGCTTCATCACCGACAAGTGGTTCTGGCAGGGGCGTATGGAATACAAGCGTGACCATGTCGAGGACCTGGCTCGCCAGCGCACCGTGGGTACTGGCCCGGGCTACCAGTTCTGGGACGACGAGTTGGGGGCTTTCTCCCTTGGCTCGCTGATCAACCGCACGGATTTCGAATACCGCGATGGCGGCAAGGACAATTTCTATTCCGCTGCCGTGAAGTGGGACTACAACCGCTATCTGATCGGCAAGAGTGTCGAGCTGTTCACCCGCGGCGAGGTGGGTAAACCGCTGGGCGGTGTGGCGAACTATGCGCTGGATGCCGAGGCAGGCCTGCGCTACAAAGTCACCGAATGGGCCTCGCTCAACCTCAAGGCAGAGAAAGACATCATCAGCGGCACGCGTGACAGCGACCTGGACAAAACCCGCTACACCGCAGGCTTTGGCGTGACCTGGTAAGCGCCTGGGCTGCCACGCAGCCCTTCGCTAAGAGAGCGCCAGGTAGCAAGGCAGTGCGCCCTGGCGCGTGGGGAATCTATGGCACCCGACAGGGATAATGCTTATCTTGTCAGCCAACCAGTCCGCCACCAGGAGCGCCTTTCGTGAGTGACAACGCCCTGCGCCCCGCCCGAGAACTCCTGCTCAAGGAATACCGCGGCGTGCTTTCGACCCATTCCAAATCCATGCCCGGCTATCCGTTCGGCTCCGTGGTGCCGTACTGCCTTGACGCCGAGGGGCACCCGCTGATCCTCATCAGCCGCATCGCCCAGCACACGCATAACCTGCAGAAAGATGCCAAGTGCTCTCTGCTGGTGGGCGAGCGCGATGCCGAGGATGTCCAGGCGGTAGGGCGCCTGACGGTGATGGCCGAGGCGCACAAGCTCACCGACGAGGCCGCCATCGAAGCGGCGGCCGAGCGTTATTATCGTTACTTTCCCGAAGCGGCCAACTACCACAAGGCCCATGATTTCGATTTCTGGGTCCTGCAGCCAGTGCGCCACCGCTACATCGGTGGTTTCGGCGCAATCCATTGGCTCGACCAGGTCACCTTGGCCAACCCCTTCGCCGGCAAGGTCGAGGCGAGCATGATCGAGCACATGAACAGTGATCACGCCAATGCCATTGCGCATTACGTAGCGCTGACCGACCTGCCGCGCACCGCACCTGCCGAGCTGGTCGGCATCGACAGCGAGGGCATGCACCTTCGCATCGGCCAGGGTATCCACTGGTTGGCTTTCCCCCAGGTTTGCAATACGCCGATACAGGTTCGCGAAGCCTTGGTCTTGCTGGCCCGCGCCGACCAATGGCCGGTTACGGCGAAAGTCGAGGGTTGAAATGCCGAGTCCACGCATCCATCTGGTGGTCGTAATGGAAGGTTTTCTTCCGCCGAGGATCCTTTGATGCGTGCTTTTCTATTGCTGTTTCTGATTTTTCCGGTGCTGGAGCTGTTCGTCTTCGTCAAGGTCAGTGCCGCCATCGGTTTCTTCCCGGCGCTGCTGCTGATCATCGCCGGTTCCGCTTTGGGTGTGCTGGTCATGCGGGTGGCCGGGCTGGCCACCGCCCTGCGCGCCCGTGAGAGTCTGCAGCGCGGCGAACTGCCCGCCGAGGACATGTTCCAAGGCATGATGCTGGCGCTGGGCGGTGGCCTGCTGTTGCTGCCGGGCTTCATCAGCGACGTGTTGGGCCTGCTGTGCCTGTTGCCTTTCACCCGTCATCTCGCCGCACGCAAGATGCGTCAGCGCGCCGAAGCCCAGGCCATGCGCCAGCGGGCCTTCCAGGATGACCCGTTCCAGCCTCGTCCCAACGATGCCGGCCATCGCCCCAATGTGATCGAGGGTGAGTACGAGCGGCACGACAAGTAACGTTCCAGGGGCCGCATCGCCTTCGATCGCAGGTAAAGCTGCGATGGAAGGCGATGCGGCCCTCGCTTTTTTCAAGTCGATGAAAAATTTTCCGAGCCAAGCCTTGTAATTGATTTTGCCGACCACATGTATGGGTCACCGCAAGGTTTCTGGTGGCGACACCAGACATATATACGGGGTTCGTCCCGTGCGAGCCCTGACCGGCAACGCCGGACCGTATCAACCCGCCGGTATCGACACCGGCCGATGAAAACCACAATTTGGGAGAGATCGACAATGAAGCTTCGTCCTCTGCATGACCGCGTCGTCATCCGTCGCAGCGAAGAAGAATCGAAAACCGCTGGCGGTATCGTCCTGCCGGGTTCGGCCGCTGAAAAACCAAACCGCGGCGAAGTCGTCGCCGTCGGCACCGGTCGCATCCTGGACAACGGCGAAGTTCGTGCCCTGGCCGTCAAAGTGGGCGACAAAGTGGTCTTCGGCCCTTATTCGGGCAGCAACACCGTCAAAGTCGACGGCGAAGACCTGCTGGTGATGAGCGAGAACGAAATCCTCGCTGTCGTCGAAGGCTGATTCCCCTCCCGGTTTCCAGAAGCATTCTAGAATTCAAGGATTAAACGATCATGGCTGCTAAAGACGTAAAATTCGGCGATTCCGCCCGTAAAAAAATGCTGGTTGGCGTTAACGTTCTGGCTGACGCAGTAAAAGCGACCTTAGGCCCGAAAGGCCGTAACGTTGTCCTGGCCAAGAGCTTCGGCGCTCCGACCATCACCAAGGACGGCGTTTCCGTTGCCAAGGAAATCGAGCTGAAAGACGCCTTCGAGAACATGGGCGCCCAGCTGGTCAAGGAAGTCGCTTCCAAGGCCAACGACGCTGCCGGTGACGGCACCACCACCGCTACCGTTCTGGCTCAGGCCATCGTCAACGAAGGCCTGAAGGCCGTTGCCGCCGGCATGAACCCGATGGACCTCAAGCGCGGCATCGACAAGGCCACTGCTGCCATCGTCGCCGAGCTGAAGAACCTGTCCAAGCCTTGCGCCGACTCCAAGGCCATCGCCCAGGTAGGTACCATCTCCGCCAACTCCGACAGCTCCATCGGTGAAATCATCGCCGAAGCCATGGAAAAAGTCGGTAAAGAAGGCGTCATCACCGTCGAAGAAGGCTCGGGCCTGGAAAACGAACTGTCCGTCGTAGAAGGCATGCAGTTCGACCGCGGCTACCTGTCGCCTTACTTCGTCAACAAGCCGGACACCATGGTTGCCGAGCTGGAAGGCCCGCTGCTGCTGCTGGTCGACAAGAAGATCTCCAACATCCGCGAACTGCTGCCAGTGCTGGAAGCCGTTGCCAAGGCCGGCCGTCCGCTGCTGATCGTTGCTGAAGACGTCGAAGGCGAAGCCCTGGCTACCCTGGTCGTCAACAACATGCGCGGCATCGTCAAGGTCGCGGCTGTCAAGGCACCTGGCTTCGGCGACCGCCGCAAGGCCATGCTGCAGGACATCGCCACCCTGACTGGTGGCCAGGTCATCTCCGAAGAAATCGGCCTGACCCTGGAAACCACCACCCTGGAGCACCTGGGTAACGCCAAGCGCGTCATCCTGTCCAAGGAAAACACCACCATCATCGACGGCGCAGGTTCCGACGCTGACATCGAAGCACGCGTCAAGCAGATCCGTGCCCAGATCGAAGAAACCTCTTCGGACTACGACCGTGAGAAGCTGCAAGAGCGTCTGGCCAAGCTGGCTGGCGGTGTTGCCGTGATCAAGGTCGGTGCTGGCACCGAAGTCGAGATGAAAGAGAAGAAAGCCCGCGTTGAAGACGCCCTGCACGCTACCCGCGCAGCCGTCGAAGAAGGCGTGGTGCCTGGCGGTGGTGTTGCCCTGGTTCGCGCTCTGCAGGCCGTTGCCGAACTCAAAGGCGACAACGAAGACCAGAACGTCGGTATCGCTCTGCTGCGTCGCTCGGTCGAAGCACCGCTGCGCCAGATCACTGCCAACGCCGGCGACGAGCCAAGCGTTGTCGCTGACAAGGTCAAGCAAGGTTCGGGCAACTACGGCTACAACGCTGCTACCGGCGAATACGGCGACATGATCGAGATGGGTATCCTGGACCCAGCCAAGGTCACCCGTTCGGCTCTGCAAGCCGCAGCTTCGATCGGTGGTCTGATGATCACCACCGAAGCCATGGTTGCCGACCTGCCGGAAGACAAGCCAGCTGCAGGCGGCATGCCTGACATGGGCGGCATGGGTGGCATGGGCGGCATGATGTAAGCCAGCCTCACCCGCTGCATGAAAAAGCCCCGCCTAGTGCGGGGCTTTTTCTTGGGCGTGTGTTTTGCTCCGGTGGCGCAGCTTCTCGCGGGTAAACCCGCTCCCACAGAACGATGTGGCAGCTGGCGACAGCTTGCGATGGGGCGCACAGTGCTCCTTCAGGCCACGCTGCGTTGAGGCACTGCCTCCAGCGCAATGCCTCGGCGATACAAGACCAGGTAATAGCAGCCCAGCCCGATCAACCAGCAGAAAACCGCCGTCCATACGTTGTGCGACAGGAAGTGTGCCCCTTGCAGCATACGGCCGATGGACAGCACGGTACCGGTCACGAACGCTACGGTGAAGGCTGCACGGGCCAGACGTGGTCTGCGATCGCGCAGCATGAAGAACAGCGCAAACAGGCTGAAACCCGTTGCCGCGTGGCCGCCTGGCCAGCAGCGGCCAGGCTTGTCGGTTTGCGGACGATGCTCCATCAATTTGCTATAGGTTTCCTTGCCGCCGAACTGGCTCAGGCTCCAGGGGCACTGGACTTCGGTCACCGCCTTGAGTGGGGTGACGAAGGAGGTGGAGAGCGCCAGCGCCAGTACCAGGCAACCCAGTTCGCGACGCCAGCCGAACAGGCGCGACCAGAAGAAGCTGGCGATGAAGGCGACAATGGACAGCAAACCCATGACGATCACGATCTGCTTGACCCGGTCATGCAGGATGTTTTCCAGAAAATAGCTATGACGGCCGATGAATGCCCCAGCCACTGGGTCGAAGGCCAGATTGGCCACGTCCATGTCCAAAGAGGTCCACTCACTCAGGAGCAGGGCCACCACGGTGGCCAGCGGAATACCCAGGTACAACCAGAGGTTGATCGGGCGGGGGCGGGTGGTTTCTTGCATGACGACTCCAGGGACGATAAATGCCGGGCATTGTCGGCCTGCGGCTATCCTGGGTTCGTGAAGGATCAGTGAAAAATACGTCAGCAACGGCCAAATGCCCTAAGGCTGGCGCGGCGCGGGCGATGGCCTTAAGCTGCGCCTGCCGCGCAGAGCGAAAGCGTCGTACAGGAGAAACCGATGCGCATTCTACTGGTTGAAGACAACCGCGATATCCTCGCCAACCTGGCCGACTACCTTGGGATGAAAGGCTATACCGTCGACTGCGCTCAGGATGGCCTGTCAGGGCTGCATCTTGCCGCGACCGAACACTACGACCTGATCGTGCTCGATATCATGCTGCCTGGGATCGACGGTTACACCCTGTGCAAACGCCTGCGCGAAGATGCCCGCCGTGATACCCCGGTGATCATGCTCACCGCCCGCGATCAGCTCGATGATCGCCTGCAGGGCTTCCGTTCCGGCGCCGACGATTATCTGCTCAAGCCTTTTGCCCTGTCGGAGCTGGCAGCGCGTATCGAGGCAGTGCTGCGACGCTCTCAGGGGGGCGGCCGACGCACGTTGCAGGTCGCTGATCTGAGCTATGACCTCGACACCCTGGAGGTCACTCGCCAGGGCCGCCTGCTCAAGCTCAACCCGGTCGGCCTCAAGCTGCTGGCCGTGCTGATGCAGAAGAGTCCGCACGTGCTGCGCCGCGAGGTGCTGGAAGAAGCCCTCTGGGGGGACGACTGCCCCGACAGCGACAGCTTGCGCAGCCATGTACACCAGTTGCGTCAGGTCATCGACAAACCCTTCGAGAAACCGTTGCTGCATACCGTCCATGGCGTCGGCTATCGCCTCGCCGAGGGCCGTGATGGAGTTTAAGCAAAGTCTTGCCCAGCGCATCATCATCGCCTTTGCGTTGATGAGCGCCCTGGTGGCCGGAGCCTTCGCTTTCGGCATCGTCGCCACGGTCCACCTGGTCGAGGAGCGTTTGATCTCCGCCGTGCTCGGTGGCGATCTGCAGCGCTTGTTGCGCATGGACAGCATCAGCGACTGGAGCCACCGGCCCCGTCCTGACCAGCTGTTCTACTTCAGTGGCGGGCGTGACGATTTCGAACTGCCCAAGGACTTGCGGCACCTGACGCCGGGCTTCCACGAGGTGTTCCGCGACCAGCTTTCCTATCACGCGATGGTCGAGATCGTCGATGGCCGGCGCTACGTGCTGCTGCAGGACCAGAGCGATTTCGAAGAGCGCGAGCGGGTGCTGTTCGCGGTCGTGGTGGTGGGCTTCGTGCTCAGCCTGGTATTGGCGGTGACCCTGGGCTGGCTGTTGGCAAGGCGAGTGATGGCCCCGGTGATCCGCCTGGCCCGGCAGGTCCGCCACCGGGACCAGTTGCTGGGCCTGGCACCCCCGCTGGCCCCGGACTATGCCGCGGACGAGGTCGGGCAGTTGGCCGTGGCCTTCGACGATACGCTCGGCCGCTTGCGCGATGCACTGACCCGCGAGCGGTTGTTCACCAGCGATGTCAGCCATGAGCTGCGCACGCCGCTGATGGTGCTCGCCACCTCCTGCGAACTGCTGATGGAGAATCCCAACCTGGACAGCCGTTCACGCAGCCAGGTGGAGCGCATCGCGCGGGCGACCGAGGAGATGCGTGAGCTGGTCAAGACCTTCCTGATGCTGGCCCGTGCCCAGCGCGATGAAGGCGCCGTCGCTTCGCAGGCGACCTTGAGCGAAGTGGCCGACGACCTGGTAGGGGTTTGGCGCGATACCATCGAACAGAAGGGCCTGACCCTTTATTACGACGGCCGGGTCAGTGCGAGCCCGGTGTTGTACAACGCGACGTTCCTGCAATCGGTGATGGGCAATCTCCTGCGCAATGCCGCCCACTACACCGACAGTGGCTACATTTGTCTGAGCCTGGAACCGAACGGTTTCAGCGTCGAGGACAGCGGTGTGGGCATCCCTGAGGAGCAGCGCGAAGCGATGTTCCGCCCCTTCGTGCGCGGTGACGAACGCCGTGGCGAGGGCCTGGGTCTGGGGTTGTCGCTGGTGCAGCGGATCTGCGACGACCAGGGCTGGCGCGTCACCCTGACGGCGACGTTGCCTCATGGCTGTCGCTTCCAGGTGGACCTGAGCAGAGGCAAGGCGATTACAGCGGACAGCGAGGCCGGCGACCAAGCCCCACTGTTGGGGTGATACCTGAAATATGCTGTTGCAGGCATGACGGATTTTTCACATGGGCATAACCTGATTCCAACGCTTCGCTCCGTAGAGTGGGTGGAATTGAATCAGGAGATGCCCAATGCGGAGCCCGATCAAACTCCCATTTTCCGAGAAGTATGACCGTCAGCATGCCCAGGAGTACTTCCTCAAGCATCAAGATGGTCTGGCACGCCGCCTTTCCCATTACCGTGACGAACAACTGGCCCGCCGCGCCCTGGCGCTTGCAGGGGAGCCTGGCCTGGTACTCGACCTGCCGTGTGGTGCAGGGCGTTTCTGGCCGCTATTGGCGGAAAAGCCCAATCGGGTGATCATCGGCGCCGACAATTCCGCCGACATGATCGAGACCGCCTGTACTTCCCAGCCGCCAGAGGTGGTTGCCCGGGTGCGACCCTTGCAGACTTCCGCATTCGCTATCGATTTGCCGGACAACGCGGTGGACAGCATTTTCTGCATGCGCCTGTTCCACCACATCGGCGATGCCGACCACCGCAAGACGATCCTCTCGGAGTTTCATCGGGTCAGCCGCGACAGCGTGATCCTGTCGCTGTGGGTCGATGGCAACTTCAAGGCCTGGCGACGCAAGAAGCTCGAGCATCGGCGCAGTGCGAAGGCCGCGCAGGGCAGTTATCAAAATCGCTTTGTGTTGCCGGTTGATACCATCGAAAATGAGTTTGTTACAGCCGGTTTCAGAATTCAGGACCGTCTGGATTTCCTGCCATTGTATGCGATGTGGCGGGTATACGTATTACGCAAGGGGTAGGTGTTCATGGCAGTGGCCGGCAATGCGATGTCCGATTTCGAGTACTACTGGCAGCAACAGGGTGAATGGGTGGAGGAGCCCAACCAGCGGCGCGGTGGGGAGAGTGGTGTGCAGCGTCTGAGCGACGCGAAGGGCAAGGTCCTGTATGCCAAGCGTCAGGTCGGTCACATCTATCGCAGCCTGCGCCATCCGTTCGGCCGCCCGACGGTACTGCGTGAGCTGGATGCCCTGAACAGTTTCGAGCAGCTTGGCGTGCGTGTGCCGCGGTTGGTGTTCGCTGGCGCCGAGCGCGGCGCCGATCACCAATGGCGAGCCCTGCTGGTGAGCGAGGCGCTCGACGGGTTCGTCGACCTGGACACCTGGCATGCCGAAGGCGCCCGCGAGCGTTACCCGCAAGTGCTGCACGAACGCATGCTCAAGGAGCTGGCCGACAATCTGGCGCGCATGCACTTGGGCCATTGGCAGCACGGCTGCCTGTATGGCAAGCATGTGTTCGTCAAGGTCATCGGCGAGGGCGAGAAGGCCCGGGCCGAAGTCGCGCTGCTGGACCTGGAAAAGTGCCGCCGGCGCATCAGTTGCCAGCGCGCAGCCGCCAAGGACCTGCGCCAATTGCGGCGCCATTCGTCACTCAACGATGCACAGTGGCAGAGCCTGCTCTATTTTTACCAGATGGCGTTTGGCAGCGCTGTCAAAGGGTTAGAGCAATGAAACTAGAAATCGCTCGAGCTTTGTTCCTGGTCGCGGCACTGGCAGTGACCACCGCTGCTGTGGCGGCGTGGGAAGAGCCTAGACCGGCGGTGTTCAGCAAGGCCGAAATCGGTGGCCTGTGCGCGGTGCCCCGCGAAGTGAAGCAGCAGAATACGGCCCAGCCGGATCATGACCTGTTGCTGTTCCTGTTCGGTATGCGCCAAGGGCTGCGACCGTTCGGTTGATCGAGCGCGTGATGGTGAAGCGCCAGGGGCCCAATGAAGGGCCCCTGGCGTTTTTTATTGCCCGCCAATTTTGTTTGTATTGACCGCATCGCGGGTAAAACCCGTTCCCAAAGGGATCAGGGCGGACCTGGTGGGACCGGGGGTACCCGTGAAGACGTCGCCACGGTCCGGTGCGCCAACAGCGTGTAGATGCTGGGCAACACGAACAGGGTGAACAATGTGCCGATCGACATGCCGGTGGCGATGACCATGCCGATGTCGAAGCGGCTGACCGCACCGGCCCCGGTCGCCAGGATCAACGGCACCATGCCGAATACCATAGCTGCGGTGGTCATCAGCACCGGCCGCAGGCGTATGGCTGCGGCGACTTCTATGGCCTCGCGGGCATCCACGCCCATCCGCTCGCGCAACTGGTTGGCGAACTCGACGATCAGAATGCCGTGCTTGCTGATCAGGCCGATCAGCGTCACCAGCCCCACCTGGGTGTAGATGTTCATGCTCGAAACGCCGAGGAACAGCGGCAACAGGGCGCCGCAGATGGAGAGCGGCACCGTGACCAGAATCACCAGCGGATCCCTGAAACTTTCGAACTGCGCCGCCAGCACCAGGAAGATGATCGCCAGCGCCAGACCAAAGGTGACCCACAAGGCGCTGCCTTCCTGGACGAACTGCCGTGCGGTGCCAGCGTAATCGAACGAGAACCCTTCCGGAGCCTCCTCTTGGGCGATCGCCTGCACGGTCTGCAGCGCCTCGCCGACACTGACCAGTGGAAAGCCCTGGATGATCGCCGAGTTCAGTTGCTGGAATTGGTTGAGCTGGCGGGGCCTTGCGCGGTCGCTGACGGTGATCAGGGTCGACAAGGGCAGTAACTGGTCCTGATCGTTCTTCACGTAGTAGTTGTTCAGCCAGCCGGCGTTGTCCCGGTAGGGCCGTTCGACCTGGGCGATGACTTTGTAGCTACGCCCCTCAAGGGTGAAACGGTTGATTTCGCCCTCGCCCAGCAACGTTGCCAGGGTGCCGCCCAGATCATCCATGGACACGCCCATCTGCGCTGCCTTGTCCCGGTCGATGTCCACCACCACCTCGGGCTTGTCGAAGGCCAGGTCGATGTCGAGGAAGGCGAACTTGCCTGATGCCTGGGCGCGGGCCTTGATCCGTTCGGCCACCTCCAGCAGGGCAGGGTAGTCGCCTGCGGTATTGATCACGAACTGGAACGGCAGGCCTTCGCCTGTGCCCGGGAGCGACGGCAAGTTGAAGCCGAAGATCTGCAGTCCGCCGATTTCTTCCAGTTTGGCTTGCACCAGCGGCAACAACTCCATCTGGGTGCGCTCGCGTTCGTTCCAAGGCTTGAGCAGAAAGCCCCCGATACCGCTCTGCACCCCATTGAAGCCGTTGATCTGGAACGATGAGTAGTACTCGGGGAAGGTCTTGAACACCGGTGTGAACTGATCGGTGTAGGCGTTGAGGTAGTCCAGGTTGGCCGTTTGCGGGGCATTGCTCATCATGAAGATCACCCCCTGGTCCTCGTCCGGCGCCAGTTCGTTATGGGTGAACATCAAGAGCACCGGGATCAGGCACAACACGATCACGGCGAACACCAGCACCACCGGCCGGCTGTTCAGGGTGCCGTGCAGCAGGCGTTGGTAGCGGACCTTGAGGCCGTCGAACAGCACGTCCAGGCGATGGGCAAGACCGCTGGGGTTCTGTTCGTGGCGCAGCAGCAGGGCGCACATCATCGGCGACAGGGTCAGGGCGACGATGCCGGAGATGACCACCGCCCCGGCCAACGTCAGCGCGAACTCCTTGAACAGCGCGCCGGTCAGGCCTGTGAGAAAGCCGATGGGGGCATAGACCGCCGCCAGGGTGATGGTCATCGACACCACCGGCATGGCGATCTCCCGAGCGCCTTCCAGGGCGGCCTCGAAGGGCGTCTTGCCTTCTTCCATGTGCCGGTGGATGTTCTCCACCACGACAATGGCGTCATCCACCACCAGGCCGATGGCCAGCACCATGGCCAGCAAGGTCAAAAGGTTCAGCGAGTAACCCATCATCTGCATGAAGAACAATACGCCGATCATCGACAGCGGAATGGTCACCACCGGGATGAGCACCGAGCGCAGGGCACCCAGGAACAGGAACACCACGACAATGACGATCAGCACGGCCTCGCCGAGGGTCTTGATCACCTCATCGATGGAAGCCTGGATGAACAAGGTCGCGTCGTAGGCGATGGAGACCTTGAGATTCGACGGCAACTGCGCTTCCAGCGTCGGCATGATCCGCCGGACTTCCTTGATCACCTCCAGCGGGTTGGCGGCGGGGGTGGCCTTGATGCCGATGTACACCGAAGGCGTACCGTCGAAGGAGCTGACCGTGTCGTAGTTCTCCGCGCCCATTTCCACCCGCGCTACATCGCCCAGCAGCACACGCCTGTCGCCGACGGTCTTGACCGGCAGCTTGGCAAAGGCCTCGGCGGATTTGAGCTCGGTGGTGGCGTTGATGCTGGTGACCACGTACTCGCCTTTGACTTCGCCGGCAGCGGAGAGAAAGTTGTAGCGGCGGACCGCGTTGGTCACGTCGGTGGCCGCCAGGCCAAAGCCTGCCAGCTTCACAGGGTCCAGCCAGATGCGCATGGCGAACACCTGATTGCCGAGGATTTCCGCCTCGGCCATGCCAGGCAGTGTGGCCAGCTTGGGCTGGATCACACGCGAAAGGTAATCGGTGATCTGTGGGTTGCTCATCTGCTGGCTGTAGAAGCTGATGTACATCAGGGCCGAGGCGTCGGCGGCCTCTTTGCTCAGCACCGGGTCTTCGGAGTCCTGGGGCAGCTTGTTACGTACCTCGTTGGCCTTGGCCAGCAGTTGCGTGAACAGGCGGTCAGTGTCAGCGCCGATGCGTGCATAGACCGAGATCACCGAGAAGTTCTGGCGGCTCACCGAGGTCATGTAGTCGATGCCGTCGGCGCTGGCCAGGCTCTGTTGCAAAGGTTGGGTGATATAGCCCTGAATGGTCTCGGCATTGGCCCCGGGATAGGCGGTGGTCACCGTGATCAGGGCGTTTTCCATCTGCGGGTATTGGCGGATCTGCAGCTTGCTCCAGGCCTGGAAGCCCAGCAGCAGGATCAACAGGCTGACCACGCTGGCCAGGACCGGGCGGCGGATGAACGGGTCGGTGAACGCCATGCCAGCCTCCTGATCAGTTGGCGCCGGAGGCGCGCTGGCCGTCCAGCTGGAGGGCTTTGTCGTGGCTGATGCGGATGGCCGTGCCAGGCGTGAGCTTCAGCTGGCCGGCGGTCACCACCTGTTCACCCGCCTTGAGGCCTTCGCCCACCACCACTAGACCATCACGACGTTCTCCGGTCTTGACCGTTCGCTGTTCGGCGACCAGTTGCGGCTGGCCGTCGGCGGCCTTTTCCACCTGTCCGTTCTTGTCTTTCTTCTGGGCGACCACGTACACCGAGTTGCCATAGAGCGTGTAGGTAATGGCGCTTTCCGGTACCACCACTTGAGGTCGCGGGTCGGGCAACAGCACCAGCAAACTGGCGAACATGCCAGGCAGCAGCTTGCCGTCGGGGTTGGCCAGGGTGGCGCGCAGCAACAGGTTGCGGGTGCTTTCCTCGACCTTGGGGTTGATGGCGCTCAGGCTGGCAGGGAAAGTCTGGCCCGGGTAGGCCGCCACTTGCACCAGCACCTGCTGGCCGAGGCTCAGTTGGGGCAGGGTTTGCTCGGGCACGTTGAAGTCGACATACAGGCTGGAGAGATCCTGCAGGGTGGCGATCACTGTGCCGCTGGCGAGGTAGTCGCCCACGTCCACCTGGCGAATACCGATGGTGCCGCTGAAGGGCGCGCTGATGCTTTTCTTGGCCAGGGAGGCCTTGAGCTGGTCGACGACGGCCTGGTTGCGTCGGTACTGGGCGGTGAGGCGGTCGAACTCGCCGCGGGAAATCGCCGAATCGCCAACCAACTGGCTGCCCCGGCCGAAGTCCACCTTGGCCAGGCCCAGGTCTGCCTGGGCTGTGCCGAGCAGTGCGGTCTCCTGGTCGTGGTCCAGTTGCAACAGAAGCTGGCCGGCCTTGACCTTCTGGCCCGACTCGAAATGCAGCGATTTGACTGTGCCGGCCACTTCCAGGCTCAACTCGACGCCCTGGAACGCCTTGAGACTGCCGATCGCAGGCAGACGCTCCTGCCACTGGCGCTCTTCGGCCACTGCCGCAGCGACGCTGACCGGCGGTTTCGGTGCGGAGAACATCTGGATCTGCTTGTAGATCGAGAACGCCTTGATGCCACCTAAGGTCAATACGATCAGCAGGACCACGGCCAACATGATCAGCATGCGGCGGCGCAGCATAGTCCGGTTCCTTGGATAGTTGTTGTTCGTCTGGCACGACAACGGGCGATCCTGCCCACGTGCGGATGGGAGAAGTATTGCCTGTTTTTCAGGGATGGGGGAAGGCGGGGATGGACAGGTGGTCGCCGATGGGCGAACACGCAGGTTTGCAGCCCTTTCGCGGGGTGGCCGCGAAAGGGCCGTGCGGTCCCCTAGGCCAGGTGCAGGTGGTTGTCCCAGAACCCGGACGGCAGGTTCAGCGGCTGGGCGACCAGCTCTGCTTTGCGGCAGTCATAGAACCGGCAGCGCCCTTGGCCTGAGGTGACCACGAAACCGTCCTTCACCGCGCCCACGCCCGCACAGTCGGGCATCGGCGCGTCGAGCTTGACCGCACCGCTGTCCAGGTCCCAGATGAACAAGCGGTTGGCCCGTGGTGCGGTCAACGCCACCAGGCGCAGGTCGCTGTGGATGGCGACGCTGGCGGTGTACTGGGCCATCGACTGCAACTGTCGCTCGGGCACCGGGAAGGCCTTGAACGGTTCGCCTGGACGCTTGATCGCGAGCAATTCGGCGGTCTCGTGGGCATCGCCCATGAACTGCTGGCAGGCGGCGATGGTGCCGTCGCTGCCGACGGCCAGATGGCGCACGCTGTTCATCTGCTGGGCGAGGGTTTCCTTGCTCAGCAGGGTACCGTCGCGCCGCATCAGCACCAGGCTGGGCTCCATGGCGTCGAGGTTCATTTCCACCCGGCTTTCGGCCTCGGTGCGGATACCGCCGTTGGCCACCACCAGGGTTTCGCCGTCCGGCAGCCAGGATACCTGGTGCGGGCCGATGCCGTGGGTAGCAATCTCACCGCTGTGGACCAGGCGATCACCTTCGAAGCGGTAGATGCCCAGCACGCCACGCCCCGGATCGGTGGTGTCGTTCTCGGTGGCGTACAGCCACTCACCGCTTTTATGAATCACCGCGTGGCCGTAGAAGTGCCGGTCCGGTTGCGAGGTGACGGTCTGCAGCAGGCGCCCGTCGCGCAGGTCGATCAGGTAGCTTTCGGTGCCTGGTCGACGTGCCACGAACAGGGCGATCGGCCGCTCGGGGTGGTTGATGATGTCATGGCAACGCTGGGCCACCTGGGTGGCGAACACCTGGGTGCCGTCCAGACGGTAACCGACGGCATAGTGCCTGCCGTCGCCATCGTCGCGCGCCGAGAGCAGCAGGGGTTCGCTGGCGCTGTTGCGAAACAGGCTCCAGCCGCCCAGGGTGAGGGCGCTGAGCACGACGCTACCGAGTTTGAGGGCCTGGCGTCGCAGCATGATCAGTCACCGTCGTTGGCATTGAAGCCCAGCTGGATGTTGAGTGCCTTGGCCAGGTCACCTTCGTGCAGGCGGTGGACGGCGTTGAGGCTGTCGTAGATCTGGTCGAGGGTCTGTTTGCCAGCGTCGTCGGCCAACAGTTCGCCCAACGGCTTGTCGTTGGCCTCCAGCAGCTTGAGCGAGGCGGCGTAGGCGTCGTCGATCTTCTGCGCCAGGGCAGCCTGGTCCTTGCCCAGCAAGGCGCGCAGGCCCTGGTTGTCGACGCCGACCCAAACCGCCTGGGCGGCCTTGAGGCTGGCTTCCAGGCTCTTGAGCGAGGACTGGCTGCGCCAGGCTTCGGCCTGCAGCGGCTGGGCGATGCCCTTGCTCTGGCGGCCCATCGGAGCGCCAAGCTTCTTCTTCAGGGTGTCCAGGGCGGTGACCTGGGCACGCAGCAGGTCGGCGATCGCCTCGTGGGAATCGGCGTAGCGCTGGTTGGGGAACTTGGTCATCTGCGAGAGCATGCCATCGGTGCTGTTCCAGCCTTTGAGGATCTCCTCGGCCAGGGCCTTCTGGTGCTCGCCGATGGCCACCAGCAATGGGCAATAGCGGGCCTTCTGCTCAGGCGTGGCGACGTCCGGCTTGCTGTCGAACAGGATGTATTCGTAGGCGGACAGGCCGCGTACCACGACGCTGGACTTGCCCAGTGTCTCGGCGTCAATCGGCTTGTCGCCGGCGACCAGTTGCTCGACCTGACGGCCGACCAGGTTTTTCTTGTCGGGCCAGAACTGGACTTGCCAGGCGCGGTTACCTTCGGCCAGCGGGCCGACCAGCAGCGGTTGCAGCTCGGCCCAGGCCTTTTGGGCGTTGAGGAAATCGGCGCGCGCGGTCTCGAGCGACTCCTTGCCTTCGCAATAAGCCAGGGCGCTGGCGGCCAGCTGGCGGTCGGCTTCGACCCAACGGCTGTAGGTCGGCAGGATCACCTGCTTGGCGATGGCGGCGGAGGTCACAGCCTGCGGGTCCTGGGGCGAGCAGGCACCGAGGGCGAGTGCGGCGAGGCTGGTGAACAACAGTTTGGGTCGGAACATTGCCCGGCTCCTTGCGCGTTAAAGTGAGTTCAAAAAGGCCAGCAGCGCAGCGCGTTGCTCGGCATTGAAGGTCAGTACATGGTTGCGCGCCGCTTCGGCTTCGCCGCCGTGCCAGAGCACGGCCTCCAGCAGATTGCGGGCGCGGCCGTCATGCAGGAACTGGGTGTGGCCGCTGACCGTTTCGGTCAGGCCGATACCCCACAGTGGAGGGGTACGCCAATCCTGCCCGGAGGCTTTGAATTCGCTGCGGTTGTCGGCCAGGCCTGGCCCCATGTCGTGCAGCAGCAGGTCGCTGTACGGCCGGATCACCTGGTTGGCCAGTTCGGGTTCGTGGGTGTCGGGGCCGGTGGTGAACTGCGGGGTATGACAGCCTTGGCAGCCGGCCTGGAAGAACAGGTTCTTGCCGGCCAATACCTGGGGCGCGCCGACGTCGCGGCGCGCCGGCACGCCTAGATTACGGGTGTAGAAGGTGACCAGGCGCAGGATATTGTCGCTGACTTCTTTCTCGCCGCCTGTGCCGTCGCCGTTGGGGGCGGCCAGGCAATCGACCTGGGCAGGCGTGCAGTCATCGACCGGCTGCAAGGTGCTGGTCAGGCCCATGTCGCCGGCAAAGGCATGGACGTTCTGCTGGTTCACGTTGGGCTGCCCGGCTTTCCAGCCGAAGCGGCCGAGCACGGTCTTGTTCGTCGTCTGGTCCCAGACCTGGTTGGGGCGTCCACGGATGCCATCGCCGTTGCGATCGTCCGGATCGGCATTGGCAAGGATTGCGGCCTCCGGGATCGCCTCCAGCAGGCCCAGGCCGATCATCGGCGGGGCCACACGGGCGGAGAAACGGGTATCGGGGTGCATCGGTCCGTAGCCGAGCTGGGTGATCTGCAGCGCCGGACGACGCAGCTCCACCACATGGCCGTCCTCGAAGGTGACGGTCTCGCTGGTGTAATCCACCCGCACCTTGCCCTCCGGTGCCACGCCGGGGACGGCCATGTCTTGCAGTTGCGTGCCATACACCGGCTCCGGCACCACGCCCAGGCGTTCGATTTCCTTGGCGTATTGCGCCTGATCGGGAATCGACAGGCGCACCAGCATCGAGACCGCGTTGCTGGCGTCGGGCTCAGGTGGATGGCCACGCCCATCGCGCACATGGCAGTTCTGGCAAGCGTTGGTATTGAACAGCGGGCCCAAGCCATCACGGGCGGTGGTGGTGGAGGGGGCGATCACCCAGGGGTTGCGGAAGAAGCTGTTGCCGACACTGAAGTCCAGGCGCCGCTCTGGCGAGAGATTGGCCGAGGGCAGGGAAAAGGCGTTGCGGTCGCTGCGCTGCACGGTGGCCTTGCCGGCGGAAAGGGCTTCGCCGGGCTCGGCCTGGGTGAAACGCGGGGCGTCATCACAGGCGGCCAGGGCGGCGACCAGCAGCAAGGGAGAGAGTCGGAGCAGCGACGCGGGCATCGAGGATCCTGGGTGAGTGCTAAAAAACCGGCGTGCAAGCTTAGCAGGGTGACGGAATTTGAATAAGAGCAATTTGCAATTGCCTTGATGAAATCGATGTCAGGTTGTCGTTGGCTCGCGTCTGCGGCAGTGAATTTTCCGGCCATGAAAAAGGCGGCCCGAAGGCCGCCTCTGTCGAACCACTGGATCCGGATCAGAATTCGTGATCGGCGGTGTCCGGGTTCAGGTTGGCGATGCCCAGCTTGCCGGCGGCTTGCTCGATCGAGCCGGTCTGCTTGACCAGGGATGCGATGGCGTCACGCACGATCTGGTTGCCAGCAGCGTTGTCAGCCGCGATCAGCTGGTCGTAGTGTTCGCCTTTGAGGGCGTGGTCGACCATGACCTGGATCTTCGCCTCGGTGGCTTCCAAGTCCGCCTTGAGGGTGGCGTCGGTGGCCGGATCGACCTTGGCGACCAACTCCGACAAGCTCGGGCCGCTCAGCTTGGAGCCGTCGGCGCGGGTGTACTCGCCCAGGTAGACGTTGCGGATACCCTTGGCGTCGTAGAAGTGCGAGTAGTGGGTGTTGTCGCTGAAGCAGTCCTGCTCGTCTTCTGGCGAGTTGGCCTCCAGGGAGACCTTCATGCGCTCACCGGCCAGTTCGCCCAGCGACAGGCTGCCCATACCGAACAGCATTTTGCGCAGACCATCGGCCACAGGCTCGGCCTCCAGCTTGGCGCGGTAGTTGTCGCTGACGTTCGGCGCCCAGTTGGCGACCATTTCTTCCAGATCCTGGACCAGCAGTTGGGTCACGGCCTTCAGGTAGGCGCGACGGCGCTCGTTGTGACCGCCAGTGGCGCCTTGGCCTTCCAGGTAGTCCGAAGCCGGGCGGTTGCCGGCGCCTGGGCCGGTGCCGTTGAGGTCCTGGCCCCACAGCAGGAATTCGATGGCGTGATAGCCGGTGGCGACGTTGGCCTCGGAACCGCCCAGCTCGTTCAGGCTGGCCAGTTTCTCAGGGGTGATGTCCTTGACGTCGACCTTTTCTTCGCCGACCTGGACTTCGGTGTTGGCAATGATGTTGGCGCTGGCCGCTGGGTTGCCCAGGGCGTGCTCGTAGCTCTTGTCGACGTAATCGATCAGGCCTTCGTCCAGAGGCCATGCGTTCACCTGGCCTTCCCAGTCGTCGATGATGGTGTTGCCGAAGCGGAACACTTCGCTCTGCAGGTACGGCACACGAGCCGCTGCCCAGGCTTGCTTGGCAGCCATCAGGGTCTGGTCGTTGGGCTTGGCCAGGAAGGCGTCGATGGCGGTCTGCAGGGTCTTGGCGGTGCTCAGCGAGTCGCTGTAGACGGCGTGGACCATCTCGGCATAGTGCTTGACCACGGCCTTGCCGGCCGCTTCGTCGACAGCCCCGGGCGCTGCGGTGGCGCTTGCGGCAGCCGGTGCCTGGGCTTGCGGCGCGGCAGCCTTGTCATCCTTGCTCTCACCGCAACCGGCGAGGGCGATGGCGATGGCCAGCAGACTGGCGGAGGCCAGAGGCATTCGAATCATTGTAGGTATCCTGCGTCGTGAGGTTGGACAGTGTGGCCTGCGAAACCGCAACATAATGCGAAAGATTTGCATTTTGTGTAAAGGGGCAGGTGCGCAATTCATGCGCAAGGGTCGCTTTCGCGATCAAGCGGTCGCTGGGGTCAGAACGCGGTGACTTGGTTGCGCTGCGCGTGCTTGAGGAAGGCCGTCAGTTCGCGAGCCGACAGCGGCTTGCTGTAGTGGTAGCCCTGACCCTCATGGCAGCCCTGGGCGATGATGTAGGCTTCCTGCTCGGCGGTTTCCACGCCTTCGGCGATCACCTGCATGCCCAGGCTCTTGCCTAGCTGGATGACAGCCCGGACGATGGTGGCGTCGTCATCGTCATCCAGCAGGTCCTGGACGAAGCTCTTGTCGATCTTGATCTTGTCCAGCGGCAACGACTTCAGGTAGCTGAGCGAGGAGTAACCGGTCCCGAAGTCATCGATGGCGATCAGCGCCCCGGAGCGGCGCAGGCTCAGCAAGTGCTGGGCGGCGGTGCTGATGTCCTCCATCAGGCCGGTCTCGGTCACCTCCAGCTCCAGGCTGCGCGGGGGCAGGCGGTAGATCTGCAACAGGTTGTTGACCACCCGGGGCAGCTCGCTGTGGTGCAGCTGCACGGTGGACAGGTTGACGGCCATGCGCAGGTCGCTGAAGCCCAGGTCGTGCCATTCACGCAACTGTCGGCAGGCCTGGTCGAGCACCCACTCGCCGATGCCGATGATGCTGCCGTTCTGTTCGGCCAGAGGGATGAACTGGTCGGGCGGAACCATGCCCAGCTCTGGGTGCTGCCAGCGCAACAGGGCTTCGACGCCGACCACACGGTGATCGCGGTAGCTGATCTGGGGTTGGTACACCAGGTACAACTGGTTGCGCGGCAGGGCTTCGCGCAGGTCTTTTTCCAGCTCGCGGCGCCGACGCATCTCGCTGTCGACGCTGGCGATATAGAACTGGTAGCGGTTACGGGAGCGGGCCTTGGCCAAGGTCATGGTCTGCTCGGCTTTTTGCAGCAGTTTCTCGGTGCTGTCGCCATCTTCGGGGAACAAGGTGATGCCGATGGTAGCGCGCAGCCGGATGTTCTGGTGATCCAGGGGGAAGGGCATTTCCAGGTCGTCGAGGATGCTCTGGGCGAGCTCGGCGGCCTCGTACGGTTGTTCGATGTCGGCCTGGACCAGGGCGAACTGGTCCCCACCGAGCCGCGCCAGGGCGCCGAGGCGGCCGCTGTGGGCACGCAGGCGGTCGGCCAAGGCCAGCAACAATTGATCGCCGACTTGATAGCTGAATTGCTCGTTGATGCCCTTGAAATCGTCCAGCCCCACGCACAACACCGCGACCCGGCGCTGCAGGCGGCCACCATCGACGAGAATCTTGTCCAACTGCTGCTGGAATTGCTGGCGGTTTGGCAGCCCGGTGAGGAAGTCGTACTGGGCCATGCGTTGTAGGCTGTTCTCGGCTTCGTGGCGCAGGTGGGTGTTGCGTTCGATGGAGGCCAGCAACTGGTTGGCGGTGTTGACCCACAGCCCCAGCTCGTTCTTTTCATGGCCCTTGAGCAGCGGGATCTCATGCTGGCTGGGGCGGTCGGGATTGATCTGGGTGAGGTGCTCGATGAGCTTGGACAATGGCTTGGTCAGCAGCCAGTGATAGACCAGATACAGCACCAGGCCCATGGCGAGCGCGCGCAGCACCCCGGAAATGAAGATGATCACTGCATTGATCAGAAAGCCTTCGCCATAGGTGGCCGTGTCCAGGGTGATGCTCAGGTCGCCGTAATACTCGCTGTACGGCCCACGGCCGACCAGTTGGGTGGTGAAGGTCCTTTGCTGACCGAGGATCAGGTCGGTCAGCCAGCGTGCGGGCGTGTCCTGAAGCGGACGGGATTTTTCCGCGAGCATGGTTTCGTTGGGGTGGCCGATGGAGGCCGCGCGCACTGAAGCGTCCTGGAACAGGCCTTCCATGACCTGCATGCCCATCTCCCGGTCAAGGCTGTAGACCGCTTGGGTAGACGGGTCGCGGAACATGTCGAGGATGCGTTGGGCATCGTTGTTGACGGACTGGCGGGTCTTGTAGGCGTCATAGACGATCTGCGCGCAGCTGAGGACAACGCCGACAGCCAGCGCCGAGAGCAGCACGACCCTGAGCAACTTGACCGACAAGCTGTCCCGAAATTCCAGCTTCAATGGGGTTTCCTTAATCCATGCGCATGCCATTATTTTGCCATTACCTTTGGCAATACACTATCGACCGATTGTCGCGACAGGTGACGGCCGTCGTTCATCCTCTCATGGGCAATATATCGGTTGTGGGGACTGGCGACTTGAGTGCGCTGTATCAACTTTCCAGAAGATTCATGTTAGCGCGCTATCGGGTGTGGGCAAGCGCCGGCGAGGCGTGTGTGTGCGCGAGGGCCTCATAGGCGAAATCTGCACAAAAAAAAATCCGACGCATGAGCGTCGGATTTCTTGGATCGAAGGTTACCCCAGGCATCAGGCCTTGAAGGTTTTGCCTTCGAACTGCTCGGCCACGAAGGCCCAGTTGACCAGGTTCCAGAACGCCTCGACGTACTTAGGACGCAGGTTGCGGTAGTCGATGTAGTAGGCGTGTTCCCAGACGTCGCAGGTCAGCAGCGGGGTGTCGCCGCTGGTCAGCGGGTTGCCGGCGCCGATGGTGCTGGCCAGGGCCAGGGAACCGTCGGCCTTCTTCACCAGCCAGCCCCAGCCGGAACCGAAGGTGCCGACGGAAGTCTTGGTGAACTCTTCCTTGAACTTGTCGAAGGAACCGAAAGCCTTGGTGATGGCATCGGCCAGGGCGCCGGTTGGCTGGCCGCCGCCGTTTGGCGACAGGCAGTTCCAGTAGAAGGTGTGGTTCCAGACTTGAGCGGCGTTGTTGAAGATGCCACCCGAGGAGGTCTTGACGATGTCTTCCAGGGACTTGCCCTCGAATTCGGTGCCTGGGACCAGGTTGTTCAGGTTCACGACATAGGTGTTGTGGTGCTTGTCGTGGTGATACTCCAGGGTTTCCTTGGAGATGTGCGGCTGCAGGGCATCGTGGGCGTACGGCAGCGGCGGCAATTCAAAAGCCATGGTGGATCTCCTGATTCAGGTCTGTTCGCGGTTTGCGCAAGGCCGATCACGGGCGGCCCGAGGTGCGTCAGCGCGTTTGACACGCTTTGCGACGCAAGGGCTGGATCATAGCACCGGCCCTTGCGCATAACCACGCAACAAACATAGGGAATAGTGGGCGCTGCGAGCTTCACGCAAGCGTCAAGCTTCAAGCTTCAAGTTGGAAGAGGGCGCCGTGTCTGCCTTTGGCTTGCAGCTTGCAGCTTAGAACTCACCCTTCAAGAAAAGATCAATTGCGCGGCGACGGCGAACATCATCACAGCCACCATCAGGTCCAGCAGGCGCCAGGTGGCTGGACGGGCGAGCCATGGCGCAAGCCAGGCCGCGCCCAGCGCAAGGGTCGAGAACCACACCAGCGAGGCACTGGCGGCGCCGGCCACATAGGCCCCAGGTACGGTCTGTTGGGCGCCCAGCGAGCCGATCAGCAGCACGGTGTCGAGGTAGACATGAGGGTTGAGCAGGGTCACTGCCAGGGCGCTGAGCAACACCGCGCGACGCGAGCGCATGCCTTGGCCTTGCTGGTGTTGCAGGCTCTGCTTGGAGCACGCGCTACGCAGTGCCTTGGCCCCGTACCAAATGAGGAACACCGCACCGCCCCAGCGTGCGACCGCCAGCAAGGTCGGGTTGTGAGCCAGGACCGTGGCCAGGCCGAACACCCCGGCGGCCACCAGGATGGCATCGCAGATGATGCACAGCGCGGCCACCGGCAAGTGATGCTCGCGGCGCAGGCTCTGGGCCAGGACGAAGGCGTTCTGTGCGCCGATGGCCATGATCAGGCCGAATGCCACCAGCATGCCGTTCAGATAGCTTTGCCACATAACAGGAACACTCCACTGACGCCGAACAAGCGCCGGCGTTGATTACCCAAGAAGATGCTGGCCATTGTGAGGAAATGCCCTGTATAAGAAAAACAAATAAAGCTGATCTGGCATTAGAGAAATAGATGTTCGACTACAAGCTGCTTGCCGCCCTCGCTGCCGTCATCGAACAAGGCGGTTTCGAACGTGCTGCTCAAGTTCTGGGCCTGTCGCAATCGGCCATTTCCCAGCGCATCAAGCTGCTCGAGGCGCGGGTCGGCCAGCCGGTGCTGGTGCGGGCCACGCCACCGAGCCCCACCGAGGTGGGGCGACAGTTGCTCAACCATGTGCAGCAGGTGCGTCTGCTTGAGCGTGACCTGCAGCGCCAGGTCCCGGCGCTGGACGAGGAAGGCCTGCCCGAGCGCCTGCGTATCGCCCTCAACGCCGACAGCCTGGCGACCTGGTGGGCGGGTGCGGTGGGGGATTTCTGCGCGGGGCAGCAGGTGTTGCTCGATCTGGTAGTCGAAGACCAGGAGGTCGGCCTCAAGCGCATGCGTGCCGGCGAAGTGGCGGCGTGCCTGTGTGGCAGCGAGCGGCCGGTGGCCGGCGCGCGCAGCGTGTTGCTGGGGGCCATGCGTTACCGGGCATTGGCCAGCCCCGCGTTCATGGCCCGGCACTTTGCCCAGGGGTTCGAGGCCCGGCGCCTGGCGCGGATCCCGGCAGTGGTGTACGGCCCGGATGATTTCCTGCAACACCGCTACCTGGCTTCGTTGGGCATCGAGGGCAGTTTCCTGTATCACCTGTGCCCTTCGTCCGAAGGGTTTCTGCGCATGACCGAGGCCGGTGTGGGGTGGGGGTTGGTGCCGGAATTGCAGGCCCGCGAACAACTGGCCAGCGGCCAATTGGTGGAAATCTGCACCGATACCCCCATCGACGTGCCGTTGTACTGGCATCATTGGCGCAATGGCGGGCAGTTGCTCGCTCAGCTGACCGAGCACCTGCGCCATACGGCGTCGAGCTGGCTGGTGCCCTTGTAGGCGCGGACGGCGTCAGCTGCATCTGTAATTTGGCAAGGCGGAGTGTTACATGCGAATTCTGGTCACCGGTGCGAGCGGCTTCATCGGCGGGCGCTTTGCGCGCTTTGCCTTGGAGCAGGGCCTGGAGGTGCGGGTCAATGGCCGGCGCGCCGAGGGCGTTGAGCATCTGGTCAAGCGCGGCGCCCAGTTCATTTCTGGCGACCTAGGCGATGCCGAGCTGGCCCGGCGGCTCTGTCAGGGTGTCGACGCGGTGGTCCATTGCGCTGGCGCCACCGGCCACTGGGGTCGCTATCAGGATTTTCACCAGGGTAACGTGGTGGTCACCGAGAACGTGGTGGAAGGCTGCTTGAAGGAGCACGTGCGGCGCCTGGTGTACCTGTCGTCGCCGTCGCTGTACTTCAATGGCTCTTCGCGTCTTGATATCCGCGAGGAGCCATTACCTCGGCGATTTCATGACCTTCAGGCGTCGACCAAGCGCCTGGCCGAACAGAAGGTCTTCGGCGCCCAGGAGTTCGGCCTGGAAGTGCTGGCCCTGCGACCGCAACGGGTCACCGGCGCGGGCGATGCCGGTTTCTTCCCAAGGCTCATGCAGCTGCAGCGCAAGCGCCGCCTGGCCATCATCGGCAATGGCCTTAACAAGGCCGATTTCACCAGTGTGCACAACCTTAACGAAGCCCTGCTCAGCGCTCTGTTCGCCGATGAGCAGGCGCTTGGCCAGGCCTACAACATCAGCAACGGCCAACCGTTGCCGCTGTGGGATGTGATCAATTACGTGATGCGCCAGATGCAGCTGCCCCAGGTTACCCGCTACCGTGGCTATGGCCTGGCCTACAGCCTGGGCGCGTTGAACGAGGCCGCCTGCCTGCTGTGGCCAGGCCGTCCACAACCGACCCTGTCGCGCCTCGGGGCGCAGATGATGAGCAGGGATTTCACTTTGGATATCAGCCGCGCGCGGC
The DNA here is from genome assembly GCF_033173945.1 of Pseudomonas sp. HTZ2. Classification (NCBI taxonomy): domain Bacteria; kingdom Pseudomonadati; phylum Pseudomonadota; class Gammaproteobacteria; order Pseudomonadales; family Pseudomonadaceae; genus Pseudomonas; species Pseudomonas sp. HTZ2. Next base: position 1,741,053 of record NZ_CP137332.1, read on the forward strand.
AACATCTGGACTACCGGCCCAAGGTCAGCCTGTGGACCGCGCTGGATGAATTCTGCGCCTGGTGGAAGAACGTGCCCGGCCAACAATGAACCCCGGCCGAGGATAATGGTCATCAGTGCGCCGCTCTGGCGGTTTATACTCATGCCTCTTTGCTATTACTGTGGTTGAAAGCCTCCATGCGTAACGACCCCCTCGACGATTTCGACGATGTGCCGACCCTGCGTGCCGGTACTCCGGATGATGATGAACTGCTCCCGGCGCACGTGGCACGGAGCCGGCGCAAGGCCGCGCGTCCGGCCAGCACGGGCCCGCTGTGGGCGCTGCTGGGGGCCTCGGTCATCGCCCTGGCGGGCCTGGGATGGTGGAGCTTCCAACAGATCTCGCTGATGGAGCAGCAGTTGGTAGCGACCCAGGAGAGCTTCGCCCGGATCAGCGAAGAAGCCGCGGGGCGACTTCAGGCGATCAGCGGCAAAGTCGAGGCCAGCGAGTCCAGTGTCAACACCGGTAGCGAGGCCTTGAAGCTGCAGATCCGCCAGTTGAAGGCGAGCTTGGCCGAGCAGAGCAAGCAGCAGCAGGGTGTGGCGGGCCAGGCGGGGGATCTGGGCAAGCGTCTGGAGCAGGTCTTGGCCGATACCCGTGCACAGCAAAAAGCGGTGACAGAATTGCAGAGCCAGTTGCAGGCGCAGCTCAAGGCGGTCAATGGTGAGTTGGCCGCGCTCAAGTCCGGCCAGCTCGATGGCGGCAAGCTCGACGGCCAGATCAAGAGCCTGAGCAGCGAAGTGGCGAGCCTGAAGAAACAGGGTAATCCCAGTGCGGCGATCGAGAGCCTGGAGCAGGACGTGCTGGTGCTCAAGAGTCAGATCGACAACCGCCCGGCACCCAGCGCCGGTGGGGCTTCGGTGCAGGAGTTCGATGCCTTCCGCAGCCAGGTGACCCGCAACCTCAATACCTTGCAGAGCCAGATCCAGAACCTGCAACAGCAGATCAACGCCCGGCCTTGAATCTACTGAGCTGTGTTCGCGGGTGAACCCGCTCCCACAAGGCTTGTAGGAGCGGATTTACGATCACATCCGCGGATAGTCGATGTAGCCCACCGGCCCTTTGGCGTAGAAGGTCTCCGGGCGCGGCTCGTTCAGCGGCGCATCGGCGGCCAGACGGGCGGGCAGGTCGGGGTTGGCGATGAATGGGATGCCAAAGGCCACCGCGTCGGCTTTGCCGCTGGCCAGCGCCGCGTTGGCACTGGCTTTGTCGAAGCGCTCATTGACGATGTACGGGCCACCGAAGGCTTCCTTGATCAGTGGGCCGATGCTGTCGTCGGCTTCTTTCTCCCGCGAGCAGATGAATGCGATGCCGCGCTTGCCCAGCTCCCGAGCGACATAGCTGAAGGTCTCGGCGCGGTCGGCATCGCCCATGTCATGGGCGTCGGCCCGTGGTGCCAAGTGCACGCCTACACGATTGGCGCCCCACACCTCGATCGCCACGTCGGTCACCTCCAACAGCAGACGAGCACGGTTTTCCAGGGAGCCGCCGTAACGGTCGGTGCGCTGGTTGGTGCTGCTTTGCAGGAATTGATCGAGCAGGTAGCCGTTGGCCCCGTGGATCTCTACGCCATCGAAGCCGGCCGCCTTGGCATTTTCGGCACCGGTGCGGTAGGCCTCGACGATGTCGGCGATTTCTTCGGTCTCAAGGGCTCGTGGCGTCGGGTACTCGGTGATCGGACGGATCAAGCTGACGTGGCCCTTGGGCTGGATCGCGCTCGGGGCCACCGGCAGTTCGCCGTTGAGGTACTGGGTGTGGGAGATGCGCCCGACGTGCCACAGCTGCAGGAAGATGCGCCCACCAGCCCCGTGCACGGCCTTGGTGACGTTGGTCCAGCCGCGCACCTGTTCGTCCGACCAGATGCCGGGAGTGTCAGGGTAGCCAACGCCCATGGGGGTCACCGAGGTGGCCTCGCTGAGGATTAGCCCGGCGCTGGCGCGTTGCACGTAGTACTCGGCCATCAATGCGTTGGGCACTCGGCCTTCGTCGGCGCGGCAACGGGTCAATGGGGCCATGATGATGCGGTTGGGCAGTTGCAGGTCGCCCAGTGTGATCGGATCGAAGAGCGTGGTCATTGGCGTAGCCTCGCGAGGGTCAGTTGGAAGCGGTTGCCAGTTCGGCGTTGCCGCCGCGCTGGTGGAAGGTAATCAAGGTGACGATCAGCGCCAGGATCGCCAGGGCAGCCGCGGCCAAGGGCACGCGGGTCAGGCCGAAGCCGTGGGCGATGACACTGCCGCCGACCCAGGCGCCCAGGGCATTGCCCAGGTTGAAGGCACCGATGTTCAGGGTCGACACCAGGTTGGGTGCGGCCTTGCCGTAAGTCACCACGTTGACCTGCAGGGCAGGCACGGCGGCAAAGGCGGCGGTGGCCCAGAGGAACAAAGTGATCTCGGCAGGTACCAGGGCCGTGCTGGTCCAGCTCAACGCCGTGGACACCACTGCCATGGCGGCGAACACACCCACCAGAGTCGCCCCCAGGCGGCGGTCGGCGAGCTTGCCGCCGAGGATGTTGCCCACGGTCAGGCCCAGGCCGATCAACAGCAAGGTCCAGGTGACGCCACGTGGCGATACGCCGGTGACGTCGCCGAGCAGGGGGGCGACGTAGGTGAACAGGGCGAACATCGAGGCCGAGAACAGCACGGTCATGCTTAGCGACAGCCAGATGCCGGCCCCCTTGAGGGCGCCCAGTTCGGCGCGCATGTCGACTTTCTCTTCCTGGCGCTGCAGCGGCAGGTAGCGCACCAGGCCGATCAGTGCAATCACGCCGATGGCGGTCACCGCCCAGAAGGTCGAGCGCCAGCCAGCGGCCTGGCCCAGCGCAGTCCCCAAGGGCACGCCGAGCACGTTGGCCAGGGTCAAGCCGGTGAACATCAGGGCCACGGCCGAGGCGCGGCGGTTGGCCGGTACCAGGCTTGCCGCCACCACCGAGCCGATGCCGAAGAAGGCGCCATGGCACAGGGCGGTCACCACGCGGGCGAACATCAAAAGGTCATAGTCCGCGGCCACCGCGCAGAGCAGGTTGCCGACGATGAACACGCCCATCAGCGTCACCAGCGCGGCCTTGCGCGGCAGACGCGCAGTGGCCAGGGCCATGAACGGTGCGCCGATGGCCACCCCCAGGGCGTAGCCGGTCACCAGCCAGCCGGCACCGGGGATGGTCACCCCCAGGTCCTGCGCCACATCGGGCAGCAGGCCCATGATGACGAATTCGGTGGTGCCGATGGCGAAGGCGCTGAGCGCCAGGATCATCAGGGAAAGAGGCATTGCAAGGTCCTTGTCAGAGCTCTTGGCTCATCTGCTGGAGGAACGCCTGGATGGTGTCCTCGTTGCGTTTGAAGAAGTGCCACTGGCCGATCTTCTGGCTGCTGATGAGGCCCGCGCGCTGCAAGGTGGCCAGGTGGGCGGAGACGGTCGACTGCGACAGGCCGCAGCGTTGGTCGATTTGCCCGGCACAGACGCCGTATTCGGTGCTGTGCTGCTGGTCGGGGAACTGCGCAGCCGGGTCCTTGAGCCAGGTGAGGATTTCTCGCCTTACCGGGTGGGAGAGGGCTTTTATTATTTCGTCGAGATCAAGAGGCATGGTGGGACTCATGGTGTGTAGCGTTATATCGCGATGAGGCGAAATATAAATCGGTATTTCGCGATATACAAATATGAAGAGGTTCTTAGCTGAGCGCGAATCGCTATATCGCGTTATAACGATATGGTTCCCGTGAGTGCTAGACTGGGCGCCATGAACTACCTCGCACACCTGCATCTGGGCGGCCGAGAGCCGCAACAACTGCTCGGCAGCCTGTATGGCGATTTCGTCAAAGGTTCGCTGCAAGGGCGCTTCCCGCCGGCCCTCGAGGCTTCGATTCGTCTGCACCGCCATATCGACAGCTACACCGACAGCCACCCGCTGGTACTGGCGGCGCTGGCGCGCTTTCCCCGTGAGCGGCGGCGTTTTGCCGGGATCGTCCTGGATGTGTTTTTCGACCACTGCCTGGCGCGGCACTGGGACGATTACGCCGAACAGCCGCTGTACGCCTTCACCGGAGACTTCTATCGCGTACTACTCGCCGAGCCGGCACTGCCCGGGCGGCTGGCGCATATCGCCCCGTTCATGGCCGCAGACGACTGGCTGGGCGCCTATGGCGATTTCGACACGCTGGAGCAGGTGTTTCGCGGTATCGCCCGGCGGTTGTCACGGCCGGAAGGCATGGACGGGGTGATGGGGGAGTTGGAGGTGTTGTACGAGCCGTTGTTGGCGGATTTTCGCGAGTTCTATCCGCAGTTGCAGGCTTTTGCGCTGGCGAGTCGGTGAACCTTCATACGACCGTACGGGCCTTTTCGCGGGTAAACCCGCTCCCACAAGGCACCGCCACCCTTATCGGAGCGGGTTTACCCGCGAAAGGGCCGATTGGACCGCCACACGACTTAGGCCGCCTTCGCTTGCCGTCGCGGCACCGCTTCCCACCCGTCGGCGCCATACAAGGCCAGCTGCACCGCCTGCTGTGCCTGGAACGCCAGCACCGCCCGCTCCTTGCCTAGGCTGGGGATCGGCTCCAGCAGCTGGATGATCACTTCCCCGTGCGGCTGGCGGAACAAACGCATCAGGTGAGACACCAGGTCGTCATCGCCAATGAACGGTGCGATCGGGTCCGCTTGACCGTTGCGCAGGTACTGGATCGCCACCGGCTGCACCGGGGTGCCTTGGTCGATGGCGCCGGCCAGCAGCCGGCCATGGAAGGTACGCAGGGCGCGGCCGTCGGTGGTGGTGCCTTCCGGAAAGATCAGCAGCGGCCGTTGCTGGCCCAACTGCTCACCGATCTGCTGAGACAGACGCTGGCCGTCACCACCGCCACGGTGGATGAACAGGGTGCCGGCTTTTTCCGCCAGCCAACCGGCCAGCGGCCAGTGGCGCACTTCGGCCTTGGACAGGAACGACAGCGGCGTGAGCATGCCAAGCAGGGGGATGTCGGTCCAGGACACATGGTTGCTGACCCACAGCATCGGCTGTAACGGTAAAGGGCCAATCACTCGGACCTCGAAGGGCAGGGCGGCGACCAGATACCGCATGAACAGGCATGTCCAGCGCTGGCGCCGTTGGCAGGAAGGCTTCAGGCCCAGGCGTTCTCCCAGGGTGATCGCGCTGGCCATGACGATGCCCAGTGCCAGCACCAGCAGCAGACGCGACAGGCGGGCGAATGCCCGCAATCCAGGCATCACACCGCCGCCTTGAAGTGGCGGGCGTAGCGCGGGCAGAGGTCGTCGCGCTTGAGCAGGATGAACACATCGGCGACCTGGAAATCCTCGTCCCAGCACGGTTCGCCGCAGATCTTCGCGCCCAGGCGCATGTAAGCCTTGAGCAAGGGCGGCATTTCGGCGATGACGTTGTTCGGCAGGGCCAGGGTCGGCAGTGGTTTTTTCGGCTCGGCCCGCAGGTGCTCGGTGCACAGGTAGCGTTCGCGCAGACGCTGCATGATGGCGTGGGCCTGCACGCCGCCGTCCTGCATGGGAATGCTGGCGCACCCCATCAAGTAGTTGTAGCGGCCTTCGTTGAGCACTTCGGCGAGCTCGCCCCAGAGCACGGCAATGGTGCCGCCATTGCGATAGGCCGGGTCGACGCAGGTACGGCCCAGCTCCAGGATCGGCCCCTGCAGTTGCAGCAGGCCGTGCAGGCTGAACTCTTCTTCGCTGTAGAAGCGTCCCAGGCTGCTGGCGGCCTGGTGGTCGAGCAGACGGGTAGTGGCGACCAGTTGGCCGGTGGCCAGGTCACGCACGCCGATGTGGCGACAATGGATGTCGTAGTCGTCCATGTCCAGGCCCAGTTCCGCGCCCTTGAGCTTGGCCTGGAATTCGGCGCTGAACACTTTGAAGCGCAGGGCCTGTGCTTCCTGAAGCGCCGTGGCGCCGACCAGGCGTTCGGCTTGCAGACGGCGTTCAGTGCTGGTGTCGCCAGAGCGTGCGGTCCGAGTCATTGCGAGTCTCCATGAGCCAGCCAAGGGTTGCGGCCGGTCGACTTTGTTGTGCAAAGTCAGCCTAGGTACGCGCGGTGTCACCCCCGTGAAGCTTTGGTGATGCTTGCGTGACAACCCCTGACGAGGAGCCTGCGATGCCCTGGTTGCAACGAGTCAACGACCCCTACCGCCAGCCCGAGGCCCAAAGCCTGGGTGAAGGCTACGCCGCCCTGCTCGAGCGTCTCGGGCCAGTCTCGCCCTTCGAGCTGGCGGTGCTCGGTGGGCGGGCGATGGCGACGCCGGGGCTGGCTTTTCTAGTCGGTTACCAAGCGGCCCTGCGTGTGCTCTGGCCCAGTGCCCCGGCCAGCCTGGGTGCCTTGTGTGCCACCGAGCGGCGCAGCGTGCGGCCGGCGGACATGCAGACCCGCCTTGAGAACCTGCGCCTGACCGGCAGCAAGGATTTCGTCACAGCCGGGCTGGACGCCGAATGGCTGCTGGTGGCGGCGCGCAGCGAGGCTGATGGCGAGAAGCCTCGACTGCAACTGGCGGTGGTCTATCCGGGTGAGGCAGGGGTGACGCTGGAGGCCTTGCCCACCTTGCCGTTGATGCCCGAAGTCGGCCATGCGCGCCTGCAGTTGCACCAGGCCGCCTGCGAACGGCTCGCCGGTGATGGTTGGGATGCCTACGTCAAACCCTTCCGCTCGTTGGAAGACCTCTACGTGCTCGCCGCGCTGGTGGCCTGGCTGTATGGCGTCGGTCAGGAAAGTGCCTGGCCCCAGGACCTGCGGCTGCGTTTACTGGGCCTGCTGGGTGGATGCGCCGAGGGCAGCCGACAGTGCGCCGACAGCGCCGCCTGCCACTTGCTGCTGGGCGGTCTGTTCGCCCAGTTCCATGCGCTGCGCGAGACGATCGACAAAGCCCTGGCGGGCGGGCCGCCTCACTGGATGCAGTTGTGGCAGCGCGATCAGGGCGTGCTGGCGCTGGCCACGGCGGCGCGGGAGAAGCGCCTGCACAAGGCCTGGGCCGCTGTCGGATTGTCATGAAACCCTGGCAGGCTCGCCCGTTCAGCCACGTGAGGGGCGGCCATGGGCAGGTTGGGGAAATTGCTGGGCATTCTGGCAGGGGTGAGCGTTTCGGCGTGGGCCGAGTCGTGGCCGGATCCACAGTGGCAGCGCGAACCTGCGGCCATCGACTGGCAGGCGGTCGAGGCCTATGCCTTTCCCGACCGCGACGAGACCGGGCGCACGGGTGTGCGCAGCGATGCGCTGCTGGTCATCCGTGACGGGCGTATCCTGTATGAGCGCTACGTCGCGCCCACCCGTGCCGACACCACGCACCTGACCTGGTCGATCAGCAAGAGTGTGCTGGCCACTGTGCTGGGGGTAGCTTACGGCGAAGGGCGCTTTACCCTCGATGCGCCGGCATGGCACTACTATCCGCCGCTCAAGGTGCATTCGGAACTGCGCATCGTCGACCTGCTGCATTGGGCCAGCGGCCTGGCCTGGCAGGAGGACTACGAATACGCACCGCTCAAGTCCTCGGTGGTGGCCATGCTGTATACCCGTGGCCGTAAGGACATGGCTGCCTTCACCGCAGCGCAGCCGGCCGAGGTGGCACCGGGCGAGCGCTTTCGCTACTCCAGTGGCGACAGCAACCTGCTGGCGGCGGCCTTGCGCGGCATGCTGCCCCCCGACAGCCGTGATGACTACCCATGGCAGGCGTTGTTCGAGCCCTTGGGTATTCGCCGCGCAGTCTGGGAGCGCGATAGCGCCGGCACCTACGTGGGCTCCTCCTATCTTTATTTGAGTGCGCGAGACCTGGCCCGCATCGGCCTGCTGATGCTGCGTGATGGGCGTTGGCAAGGGCGGCAACTGTTGCCAAGGGACTGGGTGGCGTTCAATCGGCAGCTGTTCGAGCGGGCCGAGGCGATCCCGGACGAGGCCAATCCTGGCGGGCACTGGTGGCTCAACCAGCCGTTGCCGGGCCAGCCGGCGCCATGGCCGGACGCTGCCCAAGACGTCTATGCCGCACTGGGTCATTGGGGCCAGGCACTTTATGTGGTGCCTTCGCAGAAATTGGTGATCGTGCGTTACGCCGATGACCGCGATGGCACCTACCAGCACAACGAACTGCTCAAGCGGGTGTTGGCGGCCGTTGCGGGGGAGGGCCGATGAAGCGCGTCCTGCTGTTGTTGATGGTGGCGTTGCTGGTGTGGGCGTGGCACGAGCGTCAGGCGTTGGCGGATTTTCCAAGCATCCTGTCGGCCTACTCGGCCAAGGAGTACTGCTCGTGCCGCTTCGTCATGGGCTTCGATGAGGTCTACTGCCGGGGTTATGTACAGCAGTACCTGCCCTTGGGCAGGTTGGAAGAGGACCACGCGCGACGTCGGGTGCTCGCTGAAGGCTTGGGGCGGCGCAATCAGGCAGCCTGGGTGAACGCGCGGGAGGGCTGCCGCTTGCTGCCGTGAAGGCGGGCGGGTAAGGTTGACGGCCTTGTTACACGAGATTTCAAATGTTCAAACTGCCCCGTCTACTGCCTGCTCTGCTCATGGCCTTGTGCCTGCCTGCCCATGCCAGCTGGCACCTGGATGGCGAGTCCTCACGTTTGTCTTTTGTCACCAGCAAGAATGGTGACACCTCCGAGGTGCATCGCTTCCTGGTGTTCCATGGCAAGGTCGACGGCAAAGGCAATGCCCAGGTCAGCATCGAAATGGATTCGGTCAGCGGTGGCATACCGCTACGTGACGAGCGCATGCGCAACGAGCTGTTCCAGGTCGCCAAGTTTCCCGAGGCCCTTGTGCAGACGAAGATCGACCTGCGCCCCATCAACGACCTGGCCAATGGCGCCCAGGTCGAACTGCGTTTGCCGGTGACTGTGACCCTGCATGGGCAATCGCACCGCTACGACACCTTGCTGCTGGCCACCCGTCTGGATGAACGTCGTTTCCAGGTGGTAACCCTGGAGCCGTTGATCCTGCGTGCCGAGGAGTTCGATCTGTTGCCGGGGCTGGCGTCCCTGCGCAAGCTTTCCGGTGTTGCGTCCATCAGCCCATCGGTGCCGGTGAGTGCGGTGCTGATCTTCTCCGCCCGCTGACATGCCGGGGCCGGTCTTCCCCTGGCGGGATGGCAACGAGTTCGAACTGCTGATCGACGGCCCCGAATTCTTTCCGCGCATGCTCCTGGCGATCGTGCGCGCCGAATTCCAGGTCGATCTGGAGCTCTATCTGGTCGAAGCCGGTCGCTGTGCAGATGCGGTGGTCGAGGCCTTGGAGCAGGCCGCCAGCCGTGGCGTGCGGGTTCGCTGCCTGTTCGACGATTATGGCTCGCTGGCCTTCCCCTCAGCGTTGCGCCAACGCCTGGAGGCGGCGGGCGTACAGGTGCGCTACTACAACCGCCTGCGTTGGCGGCGTGGGGTTCGCAACCTGTACCGGGACCACCGCAAGCTGTTGCTGGTCGATGAATGCTGGGCAGTGGTGGGCGGGACGGGCGTTACCGATGAATTCTGGACCCCAGGCGTCGACACCAGCGAATGGCATGAAGTGATGGTGCGAATGGAAGGCCCCATCGTCACCGACTGGCAACTGTTGTTCGATCGCCAGTGGCACGCCAACAATCGGCGCACCGCCTGGCGGCCAGCCGAGGGCTTTGGCCTGCCCCGCCTGCCGCGGGTGCCCGCCCAAGGCCAGGGCATGGGCCGGGTGGCCTACGCCGACGCCCGTCAGCATCAGGACATCTTGCACTCGCTGGTGCGTGCCCTCAACAGCGGCCAACGGCGCATCTGGCTGGCCACACCGTACTTCCTCCCGACCTTCAGTGTGCGTCGCTCCCTGCGACGAGCGGCGCAGAAGGGCATCGACGTGCGTCTATTGCTCACCGGCCCGCGCACCGACCACCCGGCGGTCCGTTACGCCGGGCACCGCTATTACCCCCGTCTACTGCGCGCCGGCGTTCGGATCTTCGAGTATCAGCCGTGCTTCCTGCACCTGAAGATGGTGCTGGTGGACGAGTGGGTCAGTGTGGGGTCATGCAACTTCGATCATTGGAACCTGCACTTCAACCTCGAGGCCAATGTAGAAGCCCTCGACCCGCCCCTGACGGCGGCGGTGGCCGCCAGCTTCGAGCGAGACTTCGCCCTCAGCCAGGAAGTCGACCTGGCACGCTGGCATGCCCGGCCCTTCTGGCGTCGGCTGCAGCAGCGGTTGTGGGGGTGGCTCGACCGGCTGGTGGTCAATCTGCTCAATCGTCGCGACTAGACCTGTGGTGAGTACCCGTACACGCTGAAGCGGACTATCGTGCAGGGATTGTTCCCATGCAACGGAAGGGGTGGATGCGATGACGGCCAAGAAAATTCTCATGCTGGTGGGTGACTTCGTCGAGGACTACGAAGTGATGGTGCCGTTCCAGGCACTGAAGATGGTCGGGCATACGGTGCATGCGGTGTGTCCGGAGAAGCTGGCCGGGCAGACGGTGCGCACGGCGATCCATGACTTCGAGGGCGACCAGACCTACAGCGAGAAGCCTGGGCACAACTTTGCCTTGAACTTCGATTTCGTGCAGGTTCGGGCCGAGGGGTACGACGCGTTGGTGATCCCCGGTGGCCGGGCGCCTGAGTACCTGCGCCTGGATGAGCGGGTGCTGGCGCTGGTCAAGGCCTTCGACCAGGCGGGCAAGCCGATCGCGGCGGTGTGTCACGGGGCGCAGTTGCTGGCGGCGGCAGGTGTGCTGGAGGGGCGTGAGTGCAGTGCGTATCCTGCGTGTGCACCTGAGGTACGGTTGGCGGGGGGGCGGTTTGTGGATATCGCTCTGGACCAGGCGCATGTGGATGGGAATCTGGTGACGGCGCCTGCCTGGCCGGCGCATCCTGCCTGGTTGGCGGCGTTTCTGCGGGTGCTTGGGTAGTTTCTTGGGCTAGGTCGGTGTCGGTGTCGGTGGTTTCATTCATTTGAGTTGTTGACGCTGACTCACCGTTTCGCCCTTACGGCGGGTCACTTTTGCCCAAGAGCAAAAGTAGGTCGCCGTAAGGGCGAGAAGCGCCATCAGCGCCCCCACCAACATTGGATATTCACACGCTCCTCAAAAAGCTCAACCTACCTGCTCAACCCAATCATTCAAGTTGTAGTAATTGGTCACCCGAGCAATCTTCCCACAATGGATATAGAAGAACGCCCCCGCCGGCAGCACATACGTCTGTCCGTTGGCCGGTGGCAGCCCTTCGTCGTCGGCCAGGTACTCCCCATGTACGGTGAACTCCGCCGCCGCACGGCTCCCATCGGCATTCTGCATCACCACGATGTCCGCCAGACGCTCCCGGTAGCAGCGGTTCATCTTGTCCATGAACGCTGCAAACGCCGCTTTGCCCATCTGCCGCTCACCCTGGTTGATGTCGTGAATCACATCTTCGCTGAGCAATCCGAGGAAGGCGGGCATGTCGCCAGCATTGAAGGCTGCGTAATAAGCGTTCACAAGTTCGGTAGCGGTCATGGCAATGTTCCTGTCGTGTACGGGAAAGGGGATGGCTTGGGCCGGATGATAGGGTTTCCCCTCAAGCCCGGCTTAGCCGAGCGCGTCATCCACATCGACAAAACGACCGCTAAGCATGGAAATCCGCCTGTTGCACGGCGCCGCGATTGCGCCTTACATCGATGACCTCGCTCGCCTGCGCCTTTCGGTGTTTCGCGAGTTTCCCTACCTTTACGACGGTACGCCGCAGTACGAGGCCGACTACTTGTCCACCTACGCCCGCTCCGGGCGCAGCCTGGCGGTGCTGGCCATCGACCAAGGGCAGGTGGTGGGGGCCTCCACGGGCCTGCCTCTGGTCGACGAGACGCCTGAATTCCAACAGCCGTTCCTGGCCCAAGGGCGCGATCCTGCGAGCGTCTACTACTTCGGCGAGTCGGTGCTATTGCCGGCTTACCGGGGCCAGGGCTTGGGTGTGCGCTTTTTCATCGAGCGCGAGTCTTACGCTCACAAGCTCGCCGAATTCGACTACTGCGCGTTCTGCTCGGTCGAGCGGCCGGCCGGGCATCCCCGGCGTCCTGCCGACTACAAGCCCTTGCACGGCTTTTGGCGCAATCGGGGCTTCCTGCATGAGCCGTCGCTGCGCACGACCTATGCCTGGCGCGACCTCGACGAGGAGCAGGCATCGGCGAAGATCATGTCCTTCTGGCTCAAGGAACTACCCTTGTGATCCGTCTGGCCGCTTGCCAGTACGCCATCGAGCTGCACACGACCTGGGCGGCCTATGCCGAGCACCTCCAGAGCTTGTGCGCCGAGGCTGTCGAGGGCGGCGCGCAGTTGTTGCTGCTGCCTGAGTATGCGGGGCTGGTCCTAAGTGGCCAGTTGCCCTCTGAGCAACGGAGCGACCTGAAGGGATCGATCGCTGGGATCCAGCCGCTGATCGAGCCCTGGCTTGCCTTGTGCGAGGGAATCGCTCGGCGCTGGGGAATCTATCTGCAGCCAGGCAGCCTGCCGGTGCTCGAGACGGACGGGCGCTACCGCAACCGTGCCTGGTTGTTCGGACCGGACGGCGTGCTGGGTTATCAAGACAAACTGATCATGACCCGCTTCGAGCGTGAGCAATGGGACATCGCTGCTGGTGAAGGGCTCAAGGTGTTCGATACGGCGCTGGGACAATTGGGCATCCTGATCTGTTACGACAACGAATTCCCCCTGCTCGCCCGATACTTGGCCGAACGAGGCGCCGACTTGATCCTGGCCCCAAGCTGTACTGACACCGAGGCTGGTTATCACCGGGTGCGCATCGGTGCCCAGGCCCGAGCACTGGAGAATCAGATCGCGGTGCTGCAAAGCCCGACGGTGGGTATGGCGCCTTGGTCGCCGGCGCTTGACGAGAATATCGGACGGGCAGGGCTGTTCGTGCCGCCGGATTACGGCATGCCGAGTAATGGGGTGATTGCCGAGAGCGCCGAGCTTTGCCCTGATGGCAGTCGCTGGCTGCTGGGTGAAGTCGATCTGGAGGAAGTACGTCGGGTTCGACGCGAAGGACAGGTGTTCATCCGGCGGGACTGGCCGGAGCAGTTCGACAGAATTGGATAGGACAGTTGCGGCCCCTTCGCGGGTGAACCGGCTCCTACGAACGCTCCACTGTTTTGGAGTTCAGTGGATGCCCTGTGGGAGCGGGTCCATCCGCGAAGACGGCGCCGCTGCTACATCAGGCTTACTTCACTTCAACCGCAAGGCTCTGCGCGATCTTGCTCTGCCACAGGGCGGGACCGGTGATGTGCACCGACTCACCGTTGCTGTCCACCGCGACGGTGACCGGCATGTCCTTGACCTCGAACTCGTAGATCGCTTCCATGCCCAGCTCGGCGAAGGCCAGGACCTGGGACTTGCGGATTGCCTGGGCCACCAGGTAGGCGGCGCCGCCAACGGCCATCAGGTACACCGCTTTGTTGTCCTTGATCGCCTCGATGGCGGTCGGGCCACGCTCGGACTTGCCGATCATGCCCAGCAGGCCGGTCTGCTCGAGGATCTGGCGGGTGAACTTGTCCATGCGGGTGGCGGTGGTCGGGCCGGCAGGGCCTACCACTTCGTCACCGACCGGATCGACCGGGCCGACGTAATAGATGAAGCGGCCTTTGAGGTCGACCGGCAGCTCTTCACCGCGGTTGAGCATCTCGACCATGCGCTTGTGCGCGGCGTCACGACCGGTGAGCATCTTGCCGTTGAGCAGCAGGGTCTCGCCCGGCTTCCAGCTGGCGACTTCTTCCGGGGTGATCGCATCGAGGTTGACGCGGCGGGCGCTCGGGCCGGCTTCCCAGACGATTTCCGGGTAGGCGTCCAGCGACGGCGCTTCCAGCTCGGCCGGGCCGGAGCCGTCCAGCACGAAATGGGCGTGGCGGGTGGCGGCGCAGTTCGGGATCATGCAGACCGGCAGCGAGGCGGCGTGGGTCGGGTAGTCCATGATCTTGACGTCGAGCACGGTGGTCAGACCGCCCAGGCCCTGGGCACCGATACCCAGCTGGTTGACCTTCTCGAACAGCTCCAGGCGCAGTTCTTCGATGCGGTTCTGCGGGCCACGGGCCTTGAGCTCATGGATGTCGATGGACTCCATCAACACTTCCTTGGCCATGACCGCAGCTTTCTCTGCAGTGCCGCCGATGCCGATACCCAGCATGCCAGGCGGGCACCAGCCGGCGCCCATGGTCGGGACAGTCTTCAGGACCCAGTCGACGATCGAGTCGGATGGGTTGAGCATGGCCATCTTCGACTTGTTCTCCGAGCCACCGCCCTTGGCTGCGACGTCGACCTCGACCTTGTCGCCGGGCACGATGGAGTAGTGGATGACGGCCGGGGTGTTGTCCTTGGTGTTCTTGCGGGCACCGGCGGGGTCAGCCAGGATCGAGGCGCGCAGGACGTTTTCAGGCAGGTTGTAGGCGCGACGCACACCCTCGTTGATCATGTCGTCGACGCTCATGGTGGCGCCATCCCAGCGCACGTCCATGCCCACGCGCACGAACACGGTGACGATACCGGTGTCCTGGCAAATCGGGCGGTGGCCGGTGGCGCACATGCGCGAGTTGATCAGGATCTGGGCGATGGAGTCGCGCGCAGCGGGCGACTCTTCACGCAGATAAGCCTCGTGCATCGCCTGGATGAAATCGACGGGGTGGTAGTACGAGATGAATTGCAGGGCGTCGGCAACGCTCTGAATCAGGTCGTCTTGCTTGATCACGGTCATGCAGCGCGCTCCTCTTAAAGACGGGAACATTCAAAAAGGCTCTTCCGACACAGCCGACCAGCGCGTCGAAACACCTTGCAAGGCGCGCCGGCAGGCAGTGGCCGACGCAAAAGGGCGCGGCAGTATAGCGCGCATCGATGCCCGGCACACCTGCGCGTGGTCTGGACCAAGGTCGGCACGCTGTGGGCATCCTTTTTGCTCAATTGCCGGGCAAGCCCTAGAGTGGGCGCAGTGATGTGTGGAGATGTTTCGATCATGCCCGAACTTCGCGTCGGCGAGCACCGCTGGAGCGTGCCGGCCGCCAGCAACCTGCTCGACGCCCTCAACGAGGCCGGCTATGCCGTGCCCTACAGCTGCCGCGCCGGCAATTGCCACGCCTGCCTGGTGCATTGCCTGGAAGGCCAGCCCGAGGATGCCATGCCCGAGGCCTTGAGCAGTGAGCAGCGCGAGCAGGGCTGGCGCCTGGCCTGCCAGTGCCGGGTGAACGGCGATCTGCAGGTCGCCGTCTTCGACCCGCTGACCGACGGCTTGCCTGCGCGGGTCTGCGAGCTGGACTGGTTCGGTGACGTATTGCGTTTGCGTCTGCAACCCGAGCGGCCTCTGCGCTATCAGGCAGGCCAACATCTAGTGCTGTGGCAGCAGGGCGTTGCACGGCCTTATTCGCTGGCCAGCCTGCCAGGCGAGGACAGGTTTCTGGAGTTTCATCTGGACTGCCGCCTGCCGGGTGCCTTTTGCGATAAAGCCAGGCATTTGGTCGTCGGCGACGGACTGCGCCTGGGTGAGCTCAGGGGCGGTGCCCTGCACTACGACGCCGGGTGGCAGGATCGGCCGCTATGGCTGCTGGCGGCAGGGACAGGGCTTGGGCCGTTGTGGGGGATTCTGCGCGAGGCGCTGCGACAGGGGCATCAGGGGGAGATCAAGGTGATGCACGTGGCGCGGGATCGCCAGGGACATTATCTGGCTGGCCCCTTGAATGAGCTGGCGAGCCGTTATCCACAGGTGAATGTGTGCTGCGTGACCGCAGAGGCGTTGGAGGAAGCGTTGGCGGGGCTGTGCCCTTCGTCGCGACAGACGGTGGCGCTTGCGTGCGGAGCGCCGGGCAGTGTGGAGCAGTTCGCGCGGCGGCTGTTCATTGCCGGTGTGCCGAGGAACCAGGTGTTTGCCGATGTGTTCACCGAACATGCCTGAGTGAACAGAGGAGGGCGTTGCCCTCCTTTCGCGATGCAAGGCCGCCCCCACAGGTAAAGCGGTGGGCGCTGGCCAAGCCTGCGATGGGCCGCGAAGCGGCCCCAGGGTCCGACAACATCAGACCAGCGGGTCACCCACGTGCAGGATCTTCATGCCGTTGGTGCCACCGATGGTGTGGTAGCTGTCGCCTTTGGTCAGGATCACCCAGTCACCCTGTTGCACCAAGCCGCGCTTGAGCAGTTCGTCGACGGCCGCCTGGCTGACCTTTTCGGCTGGCAGCGAGGCTGGGTCGAAGGCGATCGGGTAGACGCCGCGGAACAGCGATGCACGCGCCTGGGTGGCACGGTGCGGCGACATGGCGTAGATCGGCACGTGCGAACGCAGGCGCGACATGATCAGCGGGGTGTAGCCGCTCTCGGTGAGGGCGATGATCGCCTTGACGCCCGGGAAGTGGTTGGCGGTGTACATCGCGGCCAGGGCGATGCTTTCGTCGCAACGTTCGAACGTCGTGTGCAGGCGGTGGCTGGATTTCTGGCTGGTCGGGTGCTTCTCGGCACCTTGGCAGACGCGGGCCATGGCCTTGACCGCTTCGATCGGGTAGGCACCGGCGGCGCTTTCGGCGGAGAGCATGACCGCGTCGGTGTTGTCCAGCACGGCGTTGGCCACGTCGGACACTTCGGCGCGGGTCGGCATCGGGTTCTGGATCATCGACTCCATCATCTGGGTCGCGACGATCACCGCTTTGTTGTTGCGGCGGGCATGCTGGATGATCTTCTTCTGGATGGCGATCAGCTCGGCGTCGCCGATTTCCACGCCCAGGTCACCACGGGCGACCATTACCGCGTCGGAGGCTGCGATCAGGTTGTCCAGAGTCTCGTCGTCGGCGACGGCCTCGGCGCGTTCGATCTTGGCCACCAGCCAGGCGGTGCCACCGGCTTCGTCGCGCAGCTTGCGGGCATATTCCATGTCGCTGGCGTCACGCGGGAAGGAAACGGCCAGGTAGTCCAGGTCCATCTCTGCAGCCAGCTTGATGTCGGCCTTGTCCTTCTCGGTCAAGGCCGGCGCGGTCAGGCCGCCACCTTTGCGGTTGATGCCTTTATGGTCGGACAGCGGACCGCCGATGATCACCACGCAGTGCAGGGCGTCGGCGGTCGCGGTTTCGACGCGCATGACCACGCGGCCGTCGTCGAGCAGCAGCTCGTCGCCGACACCGCAGTCCTTGACCAGGTCGGGGTAGTCGATACCGACGATTTCCTGGTTGCCTTCGGTCAGCGGATGGGCGGTGGAGAAGGTGAATTTGTCACCGATCTTCAATTCGATGCGCTTGTTGCTGAATTTGGCGATGCGGATCTTCGGACCCTGCAGATCGCCCAGCAGCGCGACGTGGCGGCCATTCTTGGCGGCGATGTCGCGGATCAGGCGGGCGCGGGCCTTGTGCTCGTCTGGAGTGCCGTGGGAGAAGTTCAGGCGCGCCACGTCCAGGCCGGCGAGGATCAGTTGTTCGATCACTTCCGGTGAATTGCTGGCGGGGCCCAGGGTGGCGACGATTTTGGTACGGCGGATGGTCATGCACAGACTCCTATAGTGAAGCGCAGCGAAAGGCTACTCCTGAATATCGCTGTAGTCATTGTTCCGTTGCACTACCTCACCAGTTGGCAGGGTGGCGTTTGAACGGGCGGGGTATGCTTGCAGATGCATGTGAAGATTTGCCGCGCCAGGCCGATACACTGTCCATCAAAGGAGATCCCCCATGCGAGCCCTGATCGTTTTAGCCGTCGCGGCCAGTGTCGTCGGCTGCACCCGCTGGTCGATGGACCATCACCTGAACAATGCCTACCGAGCCTATGACCGGGGCGACTGCCAGCGTGTGATGCTGGAGCTCTCGCAGGTGGACCGCACCAGCCGGGCACGGCCGTTCATCCATCCGGAAGTTTCGATGCTGCGTGGCCAGTGCCTTGAGCGTCAGAAGCTCTACATGGACGCGGCCCAGACCTATCAGTACCTGATGCAGCGTTATCCACAGAACGAGTATGCCTACCGCGCCAAGGCGCGCCTGCAGACCCTCGAACAGCTCGGGCACCTGCGTGGCGAGTCGGCGGTGGCGACGCCTGCGACCGGTACACCTTGGCGTTAACACCAAGGTGTTCTTGATTTCATGGAAATGCCGAGTCGCGCTGAGCTAATCTGTTAACCAGATGTAACGCTCACCGCCAGTACCTTGTCTTCCTGGCATCAGGTACGGATCGCGCCACGCCATGTTTATTCAACGCCATATAGAACGCCACCAGTTGCCTTGTGTCCTCAAGGTCTACAACCGGTTCACCGACCAGCAGATCGGCTACTTGGGCAATGCTTCGGAAGACGGCCTGATGTTGATCAGCCATCTGCCGGTACTGGTGGGGCCGGATTTCGAGTTGCAACTGCGCCTGCCGGTGGTTGGTGGCGGGGTGCAATGCATCAATCTTACCGCCAGTTGCCTGTGGTGCCGTGAGGATCAGACCCCCGGCCACTACGACGCCGGTTTCATGCTGTTGCAGCCCCCGCGCGAATACGACGACTTCGTCCGGGCTCTGCGCAACTACTTCAGCTTCCGCCCCATCAACGCCTCCGCCTGAGTCTTCGGCAACGCGCTGCAGCGAATTCGTGGGTGCGGACCGGCCTGTCAGGTCGCTAGACTCTGGTCGACCTTGTTACAGGAAGACCCCGTGAGCTCCAGCATCTTCTGGCACGACTACGAAACCACCGGCATCAATCCACGCTGCGACCGTCCGCTGCAGGTCGCAGGCGTGCGAACGGACTTTGAACTCAACGAGATCGAAGCGCCTATCAGCCTCTATTGTCGTCCCAGCGACGATATCCTGCCGCACCCGGCCGCCTGCCTGGTCACCGGCATCACGCCCGCGCAACTGGCCCGTGAGGGGCTATGCGAAGCCGAATTCATGACCCGGGTCCATGCGCAACTGGCCCGTCCCGGCACTTGTGGCGCAGGCTACAACACCCTGCGTTTCGATGACGAGGTCACCCGCTACAGCCTCTACCGAAACTTCTTCGACCCCTACGCCCGAGAATGGCAGGGCGGCAACAGCCGCTGGGACCTGATCGACGTGGTGCGCACCGCCTATGCCTTGCGCCCGGAAGGCATCGTCTGGCCGCAGCAGGACGGTCGCACCAGTCTGCGCCTTGAACTGCTGAGCAAGGCCAACGGCATCGACCATGGCCACGCCCACGAAGCGCTTTCCGACGTACGGGCAACGATCGCCTTGGCTCGCCTGATTCGCCAGAAGCAACCCAAGTTATATGACTGGTTGTTCCAATTGCGCAGCAAGCACAAGGTGATGGAGCAGATCCGTCTTTTGCAGCCGCTGGTACATGTATCTGGCCGCTTCTCTGCAGAGCGTAATTATCTGGGGGTGGTATTGCCATTGGCCTGGCATCCACGTAATCGGAATGCACTGATTGTGTGCGACCTGCACCTGGATACCTTGCCGTTATTGCAAGAGACCACAGAAACATTACGACAATGTTTGTATACCCGGCGTGACGAATTGCCTGATGGACAATTACCCGTTCCGCTGAAGTTGGTGCACATCAATCGTTGCCCGGTCGTGGCCCCGTTGACGGTATTGCGCCCTGTCGATCAGCAGCGGCTGGGTCTGGATATGTCGCAGTTGCAACGTCGTGGGGAACAATTGGCCGAGCAACAGCATATTTGGCAGGACAAGCTCGAAGGCATTTACAGCGGCGATGAGTTCGCGGCTAGCGAGGACCCTGAGCAACAGTTGTATGATGGTTTTCTGGGAGACCGAGATCGTCGCCTCTGTGATCAAGTGCGCGCCCTTGACCCTGTGCAATTGGGACAGGGGCACTGGATGTTCGATGACTCGAGGATGTCAGAGCTGTTATTCCGTTATCGGGCAAGAAACTTCCCCGATACCTTGAGTGCCGAGGAGCGGCAGCGTTGGTTCTCGTTCTGTCAGCAGCGCTTGAGCGACCCGCGACTGGGCGCGCCGAACACGCTGGGTGACTTCGAGCAGGCTTGCCAGAGCGCCCTGGCAACGGCAGATGCTGCCGGAAGGGGAGTATTGGAGGCGTGGCAGGCACATGTTCAGCAGTTGAAGGCGCAATATCAACGCTAAGGTGCACGCCCAATAAAAACGCCGGCAATGTGCCGGCGTTTTTATTGGGCGTGTGAGAGGCAGCCAGCTGTCAGTCCAGCAGTGTTGCCCAGCCTTCAACCACATCGCCACCCCATTTGGCTTTCCATTCTTTCAGGGTCTTGTGGTTGCCGCCTTTGGTTTCGATCACTTCGCCATTGTGCGGGTTTTTGTACTGCTTGACCTTGCGAGCACGCTTGGTGCCAGTGGTCTTGACCGCACCGCGCGGAGCTTTGCTCAGTTTGGATTCTGGATCCAGCAGGGCAATCACGTCACGCAGGGACTTGGAATATTCGCCCATCAGTGCGCGCAGTTTGCCTTCGAACTCGAGTTCTTTCTTCAGTTTGTCATCTTGCGACAGGTTGGCCAGACGGGCCTGAAGTTCCTTGATGGCTTCTTCGGTAGCGCGGTATTCGTTGATCAGGGACATGGAGTGGTCCTTAGTGCAATGTTCAAAGAGAAACAGTTCGGGCCAATAATAGACAGGCGATACTCTCAAGTAAACAATTAAAAAGGCAATAAACTGTTAATTGTCGTGGGGCAATGCAGGCATTTGGTTAAGAAAATTTTACATATCGCCCGACAAATTCATCATTTCCTACGTGGTCGGCTCAGTTGGCAGCTTTGCCCCTCGCGGGCCGAGCGTGTGTGCTGTAGCGGGCAATCATTACTGCGTTTTTTCTGGCGGGCCGCTAGAATGTGCGCCTTTGCGAAGTTTCCGGAGTCTCCTTCATGCGCACCTATCGACTGGTGATTGCCTGCCCCGACCGTGTCGGCATCGTGGCAAAAGTCAGTAATTTCCTGGCCCTGTACAACGGCTGGATCAACGAAGCCAGCCACCACTCCGATGAGCAGAGCGGTTGGTTCTTCATGCGCCATGAGATCCGCGCCGAATCCCTGCCATTTGGCATCGAAGCGTTTCGCGAGGCGTTCGCGCCGATCGCCGAAGAGTTCTCCATGACCTGGCGGATCACCGACTCGGCCCAGAAGAAACGCGTGGTGCTGATGGCCAGCCGCGAATCCCACTGCCTGGCCGATCTGCTGCATCGCTGGCACACCGACGAGCTCGATTGCGAAATTCCCTGCGTGATCTCCAACCACAACGACCTGCGCAGCATGGTCGAGTGGCACGGCATCCCGTTCTTCCATGTCCCGGTCGATCCCAAGGACAAGCAACCGGCGTTTGCCGAGGTCTCGCGTCTGGTCCAGGAGCATGGGGCCGATGTCGTGGTGCTGGCGCGCTACATGCAGATCCTGCCGCCGCAGCTGTGCCAGGAATACGCCGAAAAAGTCATCAACATCCACCACAGCTTCCTGCCATCGTTCGTCGGCGCCAAGCCGTACCACCAGGCGGCGCTGCGTGGCGTGAAACTGATCGGTGCGACCTGCCACTACGTCACCGAAGAGCTGGACGCCGGTCCGATCATCGAGCAGGACGTGGTGCGTGTCACCCACGCCGACAGCATTGAAGACATGGTGCGTTTCGGTCGTGACGTGGAGAAGATGGTGCTGGCCCGCGGCCTGCGCTACCACCTGGAAGACCGTGTCTTGGTGCATGGCAACAAAACCGTGGTGTTCGACTAAGCGCCGATGGCCGATCCCCGCGACAAGGCTGCGGCGGCGTCGCCGCCCACTCTGGGCGAGGGGTGCCTCGCTCGCTTCGATCTCGAGCGCTTGAGCGAAGAGGCTGGCACCCACTTCCCGGATGCCGCCGCGCTCTGGCGCCAGCTCAACTCGCCTGACGACGCCAGCGCTCCAGCAACGGACGCGCCAACAGGCAAACGAATACCGGGCCCCCGGCGATCAGGTAGAAGTAGTAAGTGACCGCGCGCCAGATCAGGATCGCCGCCGCCGCCGTAGAGCTGCCCACCAGGGGCGTCAGCAGGCTCGCCGAGGTCAATTCGGCGGCTCCGGCTCCGCCTGGCAGCAGGCTGAACTGCCCGGCGCTGAGTGACAGGATCTGCACCAGAAAGCTTGGAATCCACGAAAGCTCCACACCCAGCCCTCGCAGAACCAGGTACAGCACGCTGTAGCGCAGGCTCCAGTGCACACAAGTCAAACTGAAAACCAGAATCAGGATGCGCTTGGGCAGGCGCCAGGTGTCCGTCAGTGCATGGACGAAACGCAACAGCTTGCGCGCCCATTGCCGTCTGCGCCGCGCCGACATGCCCAAGCGGCGTAGTAACCGGCCGTTCAGGCGCATCACCGTGCGCCGGTAGCGCAGCAACGCGAGAATCCCAAGCAGCGCCGAACACAGCAACAGGGCGCTGCCCAACAGCATGCTCTGCTGGTTATGTCCCAGGCTGTGGAACAGGGCATAGCCTGCAATCGCCAGCATCGCGCAGAAGAAGAACACCAGATCGTTCAACTGATCCATGGCGAACACCGCACCGCTGCGCGCCGGGCCGATACGCTCGCGCGCCAGCAGGGCCATGAGGGTCAATGGTCCGCCGCTGCCGCCAGGGGTGGTACAGATGGCGAATTCGGTGGCCATGACCACACCCAGGCTGCGTACCCGGCCGAGGCGTGCCCCTTGTTGGCCGAGCAGCAGCCGCAGGCGCACGGCATTGATCACCCAGCACAGCAGGATCATGCCCAGTAGCACAGCCATCAGGCTCGGGGCAAAGGCGCGTAGGCGCGCCAGCAAATCGCTGCCACCGAGCAAGGTGGGTACCAGCAACGCCAGCAGCAGTGCCAGGCCCAGCCAGCCCAGGCGGTTCATGCCTGGACCTGACGCGCCAGCCAGGCGGATTTGGTCAGGGGTTGACGTCCCTGCGCTAGCAACGTTTGCAATGTCTGCAACCAGTAGTCGCGAGAGGCCGGATGACGCATATCCACGGGATGCAGGCCAAGGCGCAGCGTGGCTGCATTGCGCCAGCGTCGCCCTTGCCAGTCGCAGATCATCCGCGAAAGCCCCCGTCGCCAAGCACTGCGGGCGCTCCACACCAAGCCGGGGGCCTGGATGGCGGTGAACTCCGGGAGGCGATAGAGGTGCTGGGGCGTGCTGGTGTAGCGCAGCGGCAACCGACGCAGGGCCTGGCGTGTGCCTTCGCTCATCAACCAGGCCGGGGCGACGAAACCGGCCACCGGCCAGCCGTGGCGGTCGAACACTTCCAAGCCGGCTTCCAGGCGCAGCAGGGCCTCGGCCTCATCTAGCCCATAGAATTCGCCTTCATGGGTGTAGATTCGGCGCATGAAGAACTCGCGGGCGCTGCGCGGCGGGGGCCCATCATCAGCATGGAAATAGCCGTGCAGGGCCAGCTCGTCGCCCTGTGCCAAGCGTCGTTCGAGCAAGCGGCAGAAGGTCGGCGAGCGGGACAGGGGATTGCGATGATGGAAGTCCGGCACCACCAGCCATGTCATGGGCACGTTGCCCAGGCGTTCCACGGCCTGGACGAACGGCTGGTAGTCCGGCCAGGTTTCGGGCGCGACATCGTGCAGCACCAGCATCAGGCTACGCGGCGCGGCGTCTGTCTCAACCATGGGCGCGTACCTGCGGCTGGTGACCGAGCACGGCCTGGTAGTGCTCCAGCAGGCCATCGACCACATGGTCCCAGGCGTAGTGCAGTTCGACATGACGACGGGCCTGGGCTCCCAGCCGACGGACACCGGCCTCGAAGGTTTCGCGCACAGCGTTAGCCATGGCCTGGGCGTCATTGGGGGTGCACAGGCGTCCGCAGCGTTCATCGACGATTTCACTGAAGGCGCCGGCACGTACCGCGACCACGGGCAGGGCACTGGCCATGGCCTCGAGGATAACCAGGCCGAAGGTTTCCTGATCGCCTGCATGTACCAGCAGGTCCGCACTGGCGAACAGCCGGGCGACCTCTTGAGGTGGGCAGAAATGGTCGATGACACTGACATTGTCCGGCACATTGGCGGGCATGTTCGAGCCGACCAACAATAAATGATAGTGGCGGCCCAATCGCCTCATGCAGTCGAGCAGCACCGGCAGGTTCTTCTCCCGCGAGCCACGCCCGGCGAACACCAGCAGGCGCGTGGTGTCGGGGATTCCCAGTTCGGCCCGAAGGCCCGGATCGCGGTGTTCGGGGTTGAAGGTGCACAGGTCGACGCCCAGGTGTTGCACATGCACGTCCTTGACGCCTAGCCGACACAGCTTGTCAGCCATCACTTGGCTGGGCGCCAGCACGCGGTCGAAGTTGCCGTACAGTTTGCTGACATAGGCCTCGACGTTGGGGGTGAACCAGTTGCCCATGCGGTTGCTCACCAGCAGCGGCAAGTCGGAGTGGTAGAAGCCGATTACCGGTACGTCGAGCTTGCGCCGCGCTTCCAGGGCGGCCCAGGCCGTGAGGTAGGGGTCACCGACTTCGATCAGGTCAGGCTGCAGGCGCCGCAACACGTTGCACCAAGGGGCCAGGCGGACGGGAAAGCGGTAGCCGTTGCCAAAGGGCAGGGGCGGCGCCGGCACCTGGTAGATGCCATCGGCATCGGTGGCGCTGGCGCCAGGAATCAAAAGGCTGTGACGCACGCCGGGCCTGGCGTCGAGTCGGCGATGTTTGGCATCAAGATAGGTACGTACGCCGCCACTGGCCGGGGCGTAGAACATGGTGATGTCAGCGATGTGCACGATCAGCATCCCTCCGGGATCGTCTTCGGGTCTGTCATCGGGCTGCGATGAGCAGGCGATGACGCGCCTAAAGGTTGACCTTACTGAAGGATAGTTTGTTCGATCGGAGGGAGGCAGCGGTCAGCGTCAAGCTGCAGGGTGCGAGCTGCAAGCTTCAAGCTGCAAGAGCCAGCGGCGCCCTGCCTGCTGTTCTTGCGGCTTGAAGCTCGAAGCTTGCGGCTTGAAGCTCTTAGATCCGGAAACTGCCGACCAGATGCTTGAGGCGGGTGGCTTGCTGTTCCAGGTCCGTGCAGGCGCGTAGGGTAGCCTGCAGGTTCTCGACGCCCTCCTGGTTGAGCATGTTGATTTCGTTGATGTCCATGTTGATCGAGTCGACCACGGCGGTTTGCTCCTCGGTGGCCGTAGCCACCGACTGGTTCATGCCGTCGATTTCGCCGATACGCACGGTCACGCTGTCCAGGCGCTCGCCGGCCTGGTTGGCGATCTCCACGCTGTCCTGGCTGTGGTGCTGGCTCTGACCCATGGTTTCGACCGACTCACGGGCACCGACCTGCAGCTCCTCGATCATGTTCTGCACTTGCTGTGCCGATTCCTGGGTGCGGTGGGCGAGGTTGCGTACTTCGTCGGCGACCACGGCGAAACCGCGGCCAGCCTCGCCTGCACGGGCGGCCTCGATCGCCGCGTTGAGCGCCAGCAGGTTCGTCTGTTGGGAAATGCTGGTGATCACCTCGAGAATCTGGCCGATGTTGACGGTCTTGTTGTTGAGCGTCTCGATGTGGGCGCTGGAGGTGACGATCAGGTCGGACAGGCGATTCATCGCCTCGATGTTGCGCTCCACCACCTGCTGGCCTTCTTCGGCCAGCAGGCGCGCCGAGGTGGCGTGCTGAGAGGCCTGGGCCGCGTTGCCGGCGATCTCCTGGGCAGCGGCGCCGAGCTCGTTGATGGCGGCGGCGACGCTGTTGGTGCGGTTGGCCTGCTCGTCGGAGTTTGCCATCGACGAGTTGGAGGCACTGATCACCCGCAAGGCCACTTCGTTGACTTGTTCGGTGGCCGAGGACACTTCGCGGATCGAGGCGTGGATACGCTCGACGAAGCGGTTGAACGCCGTGCCGAGGATGCCGAACTCATCGTGTTGATGGATCTGCAGGCGCTTGGTCAGGTCGCCTTCACCCTCGGCGATGTCTTCCATCGCACGGGTCATGGTGTGCAAGGGCTGCATCAGCACGCGGATCAGTAAACCCAGCAGGGCAATGATGATGACCACCGCCACGATCGTCGCGATCACCGCCGAGGTGCGGAAGGTGCTGAGCATGGCGAAGGCTTTGTCTTTATCTACCGACAGGCCGATGTACCAGTTGGCCGAAGGCAGCCCCTTGATCGGGGTGAAGGTCAGCAAGCGAGCCTGGCCGTCGGACTCGACTTCGGTCAGCTCGCCGGACAGCTTGGGTGTTTGCTGTGGGAACAGGTCCGACAGCGACTTCATCACCAAGTCTTTGTTCGGATGTACCAGGATCTTGCCTTGGTCGTTGACCAGGAAGGCGTAGCCCATGCCGCCGAAGTCCAGCGAATTGATGATGTCCACAAGGCCGTCGAGGGCCAGGTCCCCACCGACCACACCGACAGTGCTCGAGACCTTGCTGAGGATACCGATGACCATCTTGTTGGTGGTCAAGTCGATGTAGGGTTCGGTCAGCATGGCGCCACTGGCGTTCATGCCGTCCTTGTACCAGGGGCGCACGCGAGGGTCGTAGCCGTCGGGCATCTTGGAATCGGGACGCACGCTGAAGCCGCCGTCCACCTTGCCCAGGTAGACGGTGAGAAAGCTCGACAGTAGGGCTTGCTGACTCATGAAGGTTTCGGCATTGGCCGGATTCTGTGCGATGTTCTGCGACAGGTTTTCCACTAACTTGATTCGGCCATCGAACAGGTTGCGAATGTTGGTCGAGGTGGATTCGCCCATTTCAGCCAGATAACTCTCCAGGTCGGCGCGAATGGCATTACGCTGGAGATAATCGTTGTAGAGGGTGAACAGGCTGAAGGCGAGTATCACGATCAAAGACGCCGCCAAGAGAATCTTGTGGCTGAAACGTAGGCTTTTGTTCATGGCGTGGTCCGCTAAGGTTTTTATCGGGTCGTTCGCACGAAGGCAGCTTGAAAACAGTGCAACAATCACCGGAGGTCCTTTTCGGGATGTTCCTGTCTTTCAGAATGAGTAGCACCACGGGGTATCGGCCGTTATGCGGCAAAGCTTGAATAGAGGATGAAAGAAGATGTCGGATACTTCGCAAATAGTTGTGGGGGCGGGGCCTGACGGCCAGCCAGTGAGCCAAGCCATGCGCCTGGCCAACCGTCATGGGCTGGTTGCCGGTGCCACAGGGACGGGCAAGACCGTGACCCTGCAACGCCTGGCCGAGGTCTTCAGCGATGCGGGAGTTGCGGTGTTCGCCGCCGACGTGAAGGGCGACCTGTGCGGCCTGGGGGCAGCCGGAGCCCCGCAGGGCAAAGTGGCCGAGCGTATCGCCGCAATGCCGTGGTTGGGCCACCGCCCTCAGGCCTATCCCGTGACCTTGTGGGATATTGCAGGGGAGTCGGGTCATCCCTTGCGAACGACACTCAGTGAAATGGGGCCTCTGTTGTTGGGCAACTTGCTGGAACTGACCGACAGCCAGCAGGCAGCACTATACGCAGCCTTCAAGGTGGCTGACCGCGAAGGGCTATTGCTCCTGGACCTCAAGGACCTCAAGGCGCTGCTCGGGCACTTGAAGGACAACCCGCAATTGCTGGGTGAGGACAGCGCATTGATGACCACGGGCTCCACCCAGGCCCTGCTACGTCGCCTGGCGACTCTGGAGCAACAGGGGGCCGAGGCCCTGTTCGGAGAGCCGGCCCTGCAACTGGAGGATCTACTGCGCCCGGACCGCGATGGGCGAGGGCGCATCCACTTGCTCGATGCCAGCCGGTTGGTGCATGAGGCGCCGAAGGTCTACGCCACCTTCCTTTTATGGTTGTTGGCCGAGCTGTTCGAACAGTTGCCCGAGCGTGGTGATGCCGACAAACCGGTGTTGGCGTTGTTCTTCGACGAGGCGCATCTGCTGTTCAACGGCACCCCCAAGGCCCTGCAGGATCGCCTCGAGCAAGTGGTTCGACTGATCCGCTCCAAAGGCGTAGGGGTTTATTTCGTGACCCAGTCGCCAGGGGACTTGCCCGATGCCGTGCTGGCGCAGTTGGGGCTGCGTATCCAGCATGGGCTTCGTGCGTTCACCGCCAAGGAGCAGAAGTCGCTCAGGGCCGTGGCCGACGGATTCCGTCCTAACCCGGCATTCGATGCACTCGCCGTGTTGACCGAACTGGGTATCGGTGAGGCATTGGTAGGGACCCTGCAGGAGAAAGGCACGCCGGAAATGGTCCAGCGGGTACTGGTAGCGCCACCGCAGTCGCGTATCGGGCCGTTGACCGAGACCGAGCGCAAAGCGCTGGTTGCAGCCTCGCCACTGGCGGGACGTTATGACAAACCAGTCGACCGTGAATCGGCTTATGAGATGCTGACCGCTCGCAAGGGCGAGCCGGTGGAGCCCGTGCCGCAGCCCAAGGCCGATGAGGAGAGCTTCGCCGACAAGGCTGGAGAGTTTTTGCAGAGTGCTGCGGGGCAGGCGATCAAGTCGGCAGTGCGCCAGGCGGCCAATCAGTTGGGGCGCCAATTGGTGCGTGGCCTGATGGGCTCGCTGCTGGGCGGCAAACGGCGGTAGTGGCCAGTGGCGCCAGCACTCACAGGTGCTAGGCATCGTGAACCCATGAAAAAGGCGCCCGAAGGCGCCTTTTTCATGACAGCGGTATCGATCAGCCGATCGCCTTGGAGGCCAGCCAGAACAGGCCGGCGGCCAGGCCCATCGAAGCCGGCAGGGTCAGGACCCAGGCCAGCAGGATGGTCTTCACGGTGCCGCCTTGCAGGCCGCTCTTGTTGGCGACCATGGTGCCGGCGACACCCGACGACAATACGTGGGTGGTCGAGACCGGCAGGCTGAAAACGTTGGCCAAGCCGATGGCGCAGGCTGCGGTGATCTGCGCCGACATGCCCTGGGCGTAGGTCATGCCTTGCTTGCCGATCTTCTCGCCGACGGTCAGCACCACGCGCTTCCAGCCGACCATGGTGCCCAGGCCCAGGGCCAGGGCGACAGCCACGATCACCCAGAACGGTGCGTATTCGGTGGTGGCGGTCAGGTCTTTGCGCAGCTTCTCGAGGTCGGCCTTTTCACGGCTTTCCAGTCCTGGGAGCTTGCCGACCTTCTTGGCGGTGTCATCCAGGCAGAGCAGATAGCGACGGACTTCGACGCGCTTCTCCGCGCTCAGGTCGCGGTAGTCGGTGACACCGTGCAGCGACGATTGCAGGGCGGCGATGGTCGGTTCGGTCTGCTGCGGATTGCAGCTGAACTGCTCCGGCAGGTCGGTCGACTTGGCCTTGCCCAGTGCCAGGAACTCGCCCAGGGTGGCGGCGTTGCGCTGGTAGAACTGGCTCATGTGCAGGGTGGCGTCGCGGGTACGCTCGATCTGGTAGGTGGTGCTGTTCAGGTCGAGGACGAACTTGGCAGGAACGATACCGATCAGGACCAGCATGATCAGGCCGATGCCTTTCTGGCCGTCGTTGGAGCCGTGCACGAAGCTGACGCCCATCGCGGAAATCACCAGCACCAGGCGATTCCAGAATGGCGGATGCTTCTTGTCGTCCAGCTTGCGGCGTTGTTCCGGTGTCTTGTGCATCTTCGACAGCGGGCGCCACCATTTGAGGCCGATCAATACCAGGGCCGCGACGGCGAAGCCGGCCATGGGCGAGATCACCAGCGACATGGCGATGTCGATCGCTTTCTGCCAGTTGACGCCATCGCCGAGGGGGATGTCGTTGAGCAGGGCATTGGCCAGGCCCACGCCCAGGATCGAGCCGATCAGGGTATGAGAGCTGGATGCGGGGATGCCGAAGTACCAGGTGCCGAGGTTCCAGGTGATGGCCGCGGCCAGCAACGAGAAGACCATGGCCAGCCCGTGTCCGGTGTTCACATTGATCAGCAGTTCGACTGGCAGCAGGTGGACGATGGCATAGGCCACCCCGACGCCGCCGAGCAGAACCCCGAGGAAGTTGAACACACCGGAGAAGAACACGGCCAGGTGCGGTGGCATGGCTTTGGTATAGATGACGGTGGCTACCGCGTTGGCGGTGTCATGAAAGCCATTGATGAACTCGAATGCGAGCACGAAGGTCAGAGCGAGCAGCAAGCTCACCAGCACCCACGCATCCAGTCCGCTGAATAAATCGATCATGAAGGTTGTCTGGCGGTCATAGGGGGGGCGCGATTATGCCAGAAAACCTTGGCAATCGATGCCCCTGCAACCGATCGACGAGATGGGAAGCATCCCAGGGAAGCGGCGATTCGATGCAAGATGGGTGGGGTTTTTCACGACTAAAATCGCTAAAAAACCACAAAAAAGCAGGTAAAACCCGCAATCATGAATATGGTGGTTATTTCAAACGATCGTATGAAATTTGTGTAATTCCATTTCATCATGGCGCATCGATAAAAGGACCGCTGCGCACCACCGCGTTGAAGGCGGTGGTGCGCCGCTTCGCAAGGCACACCGGGTCAGGTGTTCTCGCTGCGCAGTTCCTTTTCCATTTTTTCCAGCTCTTGGGCGAAGACCTGGTCCTGGACAGTGGCGCGCTTGCGCCAAGGTTTGCGCTCTGGTTCCAATTGCGCGGCGTAAGTGGTCACTTCACCACCGTATACTTCCTTGTAACGTTCAGCCTGGCGCTCGAGTTCCGCGCGCAGTTCTTCTTTCGTCACAGTCATACCCGAATAGGTTGAAATTTTGCCTTGGCGTTCATCATGCAAAGTTATGCAGACGGCTACGTCGCCAAGGCGAACATGCTGTCGCAGCGACAGGATCCATGAGGTACATGGCACTTGGATTAACGGGGTAGGCCCTGAGCCCTGCACCTGACTGGCGGCGTCTCCGTGGGAACGTCGACGAATATCGTTCTGAATGAACGATCCGGCCAGCGCATTCGATTATAGCAATCGATAAGTCAATGGCCATCATTCTTTAGCGGCACGTGCCAAACATTCAAAGTTATGTAGTGGGCACAATGGCGATAATCAGACTGGCCGTGAAAGTTTGAGGTGTGCTCGTCCATGAAAGTTCGGGCGAACAACAAGGAAAACAAAAACGGCCTCGTGGGAAACGAGGCCGTTGCCTGGGACTTCTACGGTGGGTACCTGACCAGTCTCTCCAAAGAAGCCACATGTGGCAGGAGAAAGGTATAAGTAAAAGTGTCAGCGGTCAATTGCGATTATCGGCCGTTGGTTCGATAATCGCACAAGCGACCGTTTTTTTTGAGGTTCATCATGAGCGAAGAAACCCAGGACAAGGCTTCCGCCAATCCGGAGCCGGGACGTACCGCAGCGCCTGCACTGGCCCCGCCGATCGTGGCCTCGCCCGCCAAACGTATCCAGGCCTTTACCGGCGACCCGGATTTCATGACTTCGCTGGCCCGTGGGCTGGCGGTCATCCAGGCCTTCCAGGAGCGCAAGCGCCACCTGACCATCGCACAGATCAGCCATCGCACCGAGATTCCCCGGGCGGCGGTGCGCCGCTGTCTGCATACCCTGATCAAACTGGGTTACGCGACCACCGATGGGCGCACCTATTCGTTGTTGCCCAAGGTCCTGACCCTGGGGCATGCGTATCTGTCCTCGACACCTCTTGCGGTCTCCGCGCAGCCTTACCTGGATCGGATCAGCGATCAGTTGCACGAAGCGGCCAACATGGCGACGCTCGAAGGTGACGACATTTTGTATATCGCCCGTTCGGCAACGGTGGAGCGGTTGATCTCGGTCGACCTTTCGGTGGGCGGCCGCTTGCCGGCCTACTGCACCTCGATGGGGCGTATCCTGCTGGCAGCACTGGACGATGCCAGTCTCTGGGAATACCTCGAACGCGCCGACCTCAAAGCCCGCACCAGTCGAACCCTGCACGATCCGGACTCACTGTTCGCCTGCATACAGCAGGTGCGCGCCCAAGGCTGGTGCGTGGTGGACCAGGAGCTGGAACAGGGCCTGCGCTCGATCGCGGTGCCGATCTACGACGCCTCGGGGCAGGTACTGGCCGCGCTCAACGTCAGTACTCACGTGGGTCGGGTGACGCGCAGCGAGTTGGAGCAGCGCTTCCTGCCGATCCTGCTGGCGGCCAGCCGCGACCTCTGCCACCAGCTATTTGGATAGCAATGCCCAGGGCCGCTTCGCGGCCCATTCACGGTCTGCATTTATCCACAGGCCGAACGGCGCCACGCGTTTCTTGTTCGATTAACGCACAGTCTCGTTTTCCATGAATTGCGCACCTGGGATGCGCTGATTAATGTCTTGCGCAACGGTCGGTTTGCCGACCGGACAATAACAACATTCGAGACGCACCCCATGAGCATTGTCCTTTCGCTGTCGCGGCCGCACCCGCCTGCAGCGTCGCCGCTTTCCGGCTGATCCACCGACGCATTCGCTTATCCTGCTCCCTGCACATCCTCCGTGTGCAGTGGCCTGTCTGCGCCTCATTTTCCGGACAACAACAATGAATAAACCGCAAACCGCTGTCGGAAACTGCCTCGACGTCCAGTCCTTCATCAACGACCAGCCACTGTCCCGCTATCAGTGGCGGGTGGTGATCCTGTGTTTTTTGATCGTCTTCCTCGATGGCCTGGATACCGCGGCCATGGGTTTCATCGCGCCGGCCCTGTCCCAGGAGTGGGGCATCGATCGCGCAAGCCTTGGCCCGGTGATGAGCGCTGCGCTGATTGGCATGGTGTTCGGTGCCCTGGGGTCGGGGCCTTTGGCTGACCGCTTCGGGCGCAAGGGCGTGCTGGTCGGGGCGGTGCTGGTGTTCGGCGGCTTCAGCCTGGCCTCGGCCTATGCCACCGACGTCGATCAACTGCTGGTGCTGCGTTTTCTCACTGGCCTGGGGCTGGGCGCTGGTATGCCCAATGCCACCACGCTGCTCTCCGAGTACACCCCCGAGCGGCTCAAGTCATTGCTGGTCACCAGCATGTTCTGTGGCTTCAATCTGGGCATGGCAGGCGGTGGTTTCATTTCCGCCAAGCTGATCCCCGCCTACGGCTGGCATAGCCTGCTGGTGCTCGGTGGCGTGCTGCCGCTGCTGTTGGCGGTGGTGCTGCTGGTGTGGTTGCCGGAGTCCGCGCGGTTTCTGGTGGTGCGCAATCGCGGGATCGACAAGGTTCGCAAGGCCTTGGCTCCGATCGCTCCTGCCAAGGTAGCTGAGGCGGCGAGCTTCAGTGTGCCGGAACAGAAGGCGGTGGCCGCCGGCAACGTGTTCACGGTGATCTTCTCCGGCACCTATGGTCTGGGCACCGTTTTGCTCTGGCTGACCTACTTCATGGGGCTGGTCATCGTCTACCTGCTGACCAGCTGGCTGCCGACCCTGATGCGTGACAGTGGTGCCAGCATGGAGCAGGCCGCGTTCATTGGCGCCTTGTTCCAGTTCGGTGGCGTACTCAGCGCGGTTGGCGTGGGCTGGGCGATGGACCGCTTCAACCCGCACAAGGTCATTGGTCTGTTCTATCTATTGGCGGGTGTGTTCGCCTACGCAGTCGGGCAGAGCCTGGGCAACATGACTCTGCTGGCCACCCTGGTGCTGGTGGCGGGCATGTGCATTAACGGCGCGCAATCGGCCATGCCCTCGTTGGCAGCGCGGTTCTACCCCACTCAAGGGCGTGCCACCGGGGTGTCTTGGATGCTCGGCATCGGCCGGTTCGGCGCGATCCTCGGGGCCTGGAGCGGCGCGACGTTGCTGGGACTTGGCTGGAACTTCGAACAGGTGCTGACCGCGCTGCTGGTGCCAGCGGCGCTGGCCACCGTGGGTGTGGTGGTCAAAGGGCTGGTGAGCCACGCCGACGCGACCTGATCGCTCTGGGTGGAGGAGCGATTTACCCGCAGATGAGAGGGTGCACCTCACCGATGTTTCGCGGTTAAACCCGGCTCCACACAGGTGTGCCCTGCGGTCTGGGATGAATGGATAGCAGAACAACAAATAGTTCGATAATCGCACAAAAGTGCGATTATCGGATTGTAAGCACCCCGGCGTCCTCCTTAATCTGAGCCCATCGCAGCGATGCATCGGCCCGCTGCTCCCTGACCCGACTCGTCCTGACCAGGAGTCTCCAATGGCAGCAATCCTCTCGCTTCATGATGCCGTGAAGCAATTCATCCAGGATGGCGACACCGTCGCCCTCGAAGGTTTCACCCACCTGATCCCGACCGCCGCCGGCCATGAGATCATCCGTCAGAACAAGCGGGACCTGACCTTGGTGCGCATGACCCCGGACCTGATCTACGACCAATTGATCGGTGCCGGTTGCGCGCGCAAGTTGATCTTCTCCTGGGGCGGGAACCCCGGTGTGGGCTCGCTGCACCGCCTGCGCGATGCGGTGGAAAAACACTGGCCTCACGCCATCGAAATCGAAGAGCACAGCCACGCCGACCTGGCCAATGCCTACGTCGCCGGTGCTTCGGGCTTGCCCTTTGCCGTGCTGCGCGCCTACGCAGGTTCCGACCTGCCGAAGGTCAACCCGCTGATCAAGAGCGTGACCTGCCCGTTCACCGGCGAAGTACTCGCCGCCGTGCCTTCGGTGCGCCCGGATGTCACCGTGATCCACGCACAAAAAGCCGACCGCAAGGGCAACGTACTGCTCTGGGGCATCCTGGGCGTGCAGAAGGAAGCGGCCCTGGCGGCCAAGCGCTGCATCGTCACGGTCGAGGAAATCGTCGATGACCTGCAGGCCCCGATGAACGCCTGTGTACTGCCGACCTGGGCGCTCAGCGCCGTATGTCTGGTGCCCGGCGGCGCCCATCCGTCCTACGCCCATGGTTACTACGAGCGCGACAACCGCTTCTACCAAGCCTGGGACCCGATTGCGCGCAACCGTGAGTCGTTCACTGCCTGGATCGACACCTACATCCGTGGCACCGCTGACTTCAATGAATTCAAGGCCAAGCTGGCCAGCACCGCGGAGGCTGCGCAATGAACTATTCCACTTCCGAGATGATGACTGTCGCCGCAGCCCGTCGCCTGCGTAACGGCGCGGTCTGCTTCGTGGGGATCGGCCTGCCGTCCAAGGCCGCCAACCTGGCACGCCTGACGTCCTCCCCGGACGTGGTGCTGATCTACGAATCCGGCCCGATCGGTGCCAAGCCCAGCGTGTTGCCGCTGTCGATCGGCGACGGCGAGCTGGCTGAAACCGCCGATACCGTAGTGCCAACCGCCGAGATCTTCCGCTATTGGCTGCAAGGCGGGCGCATTGACGTGGGCTTCCTTGGCGCTGCCCAGGTCGACCGCTTCGGCAACATCAACACCACCGTTGTCGGTGACTACCACGCGCCCAAGACGCGCCTGCCGGGTGCTGGCGGCGCACCGGAGATCGCCGGTTCCGCCAAGCAGGTGCTGATCATCCTCAAGCAGTCGCCTCGTGCGTTCGTCGAGAAACTGGACTTCATCACCTCGGTCGGTCACGGCGAGGGCGGCGATTCGCGCAAACGCCTGGGCCTGCCGGGCGAGGGCCCGGTCGGGATCATCACCGACCTGTGCATCATGGAACCGGAAGCCGGCACCCATGAGTTCGTGGTCACCTCGATTCATCCAGGCGTGACCCGCGAGCAGATCATTGCCGCCACCGGTTGGCCGATCCGCTTTGCCGACAGCGTGCAGACCACCGATGCCCCCACCGAGGTCGAGCTGGGCGCGCTGCGCGACCTTGAGGCCCGTACCGCCGCCGCCCATGGCCAGACGGCAGGAGAAGCCTGATGCGTGACGTATTCATCTGCGACGCCATCCGCACCCCCATCGGCCGCTTCGGCGGCGCCTTGGCCGGCGTGCGTGCCGATGACCTGGCGGCGGTGCCGCTCAAGGCATTGATCGAGCGCAACCCACAGGTCGACTGGACGCAGCTCGACGAAGTGTTCCTGGGCTGTGCCAACCAGGCCGGCGAGGATAACCGTAACGTGGCGCGCATGGCGCTGCTGCTGGCCGGCCTGCCACAAAGCGTTCCGGGCGTGACCCTCAACCGCCTGTGTGCCTCGGGAATGGATGCTGTCGGCACCGCGTTCCGCGCCATCGCCAGCGGCGAGATGGAGCTGGCCATCGCTGGCGGGGTGGAGTCCATGTCCCGTGCTCCTTTCGTCATGGGCAAGGCCGAGAGCGGCTACTCGCGCAACATGAAGCTTGAGGACACCACCATCGGCTGGCGCTTCATTAACCCGCTGATGAAGGCCCAGTACGGCGTGGATGCCATGCCCGAGACGGCCGACAACGTGGCGGACGACTATCAGGTTTCGCGCGCCGACCAGGACGCTTTCGCCCTGCGCAGCCAGCAGAAGGCTGCGGCAGCCCAGGCGGCTGGGTTCTTCGCCGAAGAGATCGTACCGGTGCGTATCGTTCACAAGAAGGGCGAGACCCTGGTCGAGCAGGACGAGCACCTGCGCCCGGAGACCACCCTGGAGGCTCTGGCCAAGCTCAAACCGGTCAATGGCCCGGACAAGACGGTCACTGCCGGCAACGCTTCGGGCGTCAACGACGGCGCGGCCGCGTTGATCCTGGCGTCGGCTGAAGCGGTGAAAAAGCACGGCCTCACCCCGCGTGCACGGGTGCTGGGCATGGCCAGCGCCGGTGTGGCGCCTCGGGTGATGGGAATCGGTCCGGTGCCTGCGGTGCGCAAGTTGACGGAGCGACTGGGCATTGCGATGACAGATTTCGATGTCATCGAGCTGAACGAAGCCTTCGCCAGCCAGGGCCTGGCCGTACTGCGCGAGCTGGGTGTCGCCGATGACGCCCCTCAGGTCAACCCCAACGGCGGGGCCATTGCCTTGGGCCATCCGCTGGGCATGAGCGGGGCCCGCCTGGTGCTGACCGCACTGCATCAGTTGGAGAAGCGCGGCGGGCGCAAAGGCCTGGCGACCATGTGCGTGGGCGTTGGGCAGGGGCTGGCATTGGCGATCGAGCGCGTTTGATCGGGTGTTTGGACCCTTCGCGCGTAAATCGGAGCGGCGGTTTAGCGCTCCGATTTACCCACGAATAGGGACTGCCGGACCTCGCTCCACGTAAGGTGCAGGCCGGGCTGCGGAACGAGACTGTTACTGGGTGTGTCTAGACTTAGCAATGGCCTTCCAGGAGTAAGCACGTCATGACCTCTAGCTATTACACAGGCGAAGAACGCAGTAAGCGCATCTTCGCGATCGTCGGTGCCTCCTCGGGCAACTTGGTGGAATGGTTCGACTTCTACGTCTATGCCTTCTGCGCGATCTACTTCGCCCCGGCGTTCTTCCCTTCGGACGATCCCACCGTGCAGTTGCTCAATACTGCTGGGGTGTTCGCCGCAGGCTTCCTGATGCGTCCGATCGGAGGTTGGATCTTCGGCCGTCTGGCTGACCGCCATGGGCGCAAGAATTCCCTGATGATCTCGGTGCTGATGATGTGCGGCGGCTCGCTGATCATCGCTTGTCTGCCTACCTATGCGAGCATCGGCACCTGGGCGCCGGCCCTCCTATTGCTGGCGCGGCTGATCCAGGGCCTGTCGGTGGGCGGTGAATACGGCACTACCGCGACCTACATGAGTGAAGTGGCACTGCGCGGGCAGCGCGGCTTCTTTGCCTCTTTCCAGTACGTCACGCTGATCGGTGGGCAGTTGCTGGCGGTGCTGGTGGTGGTGATCCTGCAGCAGTTGCTGACCGAGGATGAGCTGCGTGCCTATGGCTGGCGTATCCCGTTCGTGGTGGGCGCCATCGCCGCGCTGATCTCGCTGATGCTGCGCCGTTCGCTGAAAGAGACCAGCAGCGCCGAAACCCGCCAGGACAAAGAGGCCGGCACCATCAGCGGGCTGTTCCGTAACCACGCCGCGGCGTTCATCACCGTGCTGGGCTATACCGCCGGCGGTTCGCTGATCTTCTACACCTTCACCACGTACATGCAGAAGTTCCTGGTCAACACCGCCGGGATGAACGCCAAGAGCGCCAGCTTCGTGATGACCGGGGCGCTGTTCCTATTCATGATCCTGCAGCCGCTGTTCGGCATGTTGTCCGACCGCATTGGCCGGCGTAACTCGATGATGTTGTTCGGCGCCTTGGGGACGCTGTTCACCGTGCCACTGCTGATGGCGCTCAAGACCGTGACCAGCCCATTGCTGGCCTTCGTCCTGGTGACGCTGGCGCTGTGCATCGTCAGTTTCTACACCTCGATCAGCGGCCTGGTGAAAGCCGAGATGTTCCCCACGCAAGTGCGTGCCTTGGGCGTCGGCCTGGCTTATGCGGTGGCCAACGCGGTATTCGGCGGTTCAGCCGAATACGTGGCCCTGGGCTTGAAAACCCTGGGAATGGAGAACACCTTCTACTGGTACGTGACCGCCATGATGGCGGTGGCCTTCCTGTTCAGTCTGCGCCTGCCGAAGCAGGCTGCGTACCTGCACCATGATCATTAAGGACGTTGCATGACCCACCAGCTCTTCGACGTTTACTTCACAGCGCCCGCCATGCGCGAGATCTTCTGCGATCGCGGTCGCCTGCAGGGCATGCTCGATTTCGAGGCTGCCCTGGCACGCGCCGAAGCGGCCGTCGGGCTGGTACCGCACAGTGCCGTGGCGGCCATCGAGACCGCCTGCCATGCCGAGCGCTATGACATCCGCGCCCTAGCCGAGGCCATCGCCACGGCGGGCAACTCGGCGATCCCCTTGGTGAAGGCCTTGGGCAAAGTGATCGCCAGCGGCGTACCGGAGGCCGAGCGTTACGTTCACCTGGGCGCGACCAGCCAGGACGCGATGGATACCGGTCTGGTGCTGCAACTGCGCGATGCCCTGGCGCTGATCGAGGCCGATCTTGCCAAGCTGGCCGAGACCCTGGCGCGCCAGGCCCTGCTACATGCCGATACCCCTTTGGTAGGGCGCACTTGGTTGCAACACGCCACGCCCGTCACCCTGGGCATGAAGCTGGCCGGTGTGCTGGGCGCGTTGACCCGCCATCGTCAGCGTCTTGCACAACTGCGTCCACGGCTGCTGTGCCTGCAGTTCGGCGGTGCTTCCGGCAGTCTTGCGGCCTTGGGCAGCAAGGCTCTGCCGGTCGCTGAAGGGCTCGCTGCGGACCTGGGCCTGAGCCTGCCCGAGCAACCCTGGCATACCCAGCGCGATAGGCTGGTGGAGTTCGCCTCGGTACTGGGGCTGGTGGCCGGCACGTTGGGCAAATTCGGGCGCGATGTGAGCTTGCTGATGCAGACCGAGGCGGGGGAGGTGTTCGAGCCCTCCGCGCCGGGCAAGGGCGGCTCTTCGACCATGCCGCACAAACGCAACCCGGTAGGCGCCGCGGTGCTGATCGGCGCCGCCACGCGGGTGCCGGGCTTGGTATCGACGATGTACGCCGCCATGCCTCAGGAACACGAGCGTAGCCTGGGCCTGTGGCACGCCGAATGGGAAACCCTGCCGGAAATCTGCTGCCTGGTGTCCGGCGCCCTGCGCCAGGCCCAGGTGATCGCCGACGGCATGGAGGTCGATGCTACGCGCATGCGCCGCAATCTGGATTTGACCCAAGGCCTGGTGCTGGCCGAGGCGGTGAGCATCGTCCTGGCCCAGCGCCTGGGGCGTGATCGCGCCCACCATCTGCTAGAGGACTGTTGCCAACGTGCGGTGGCCGAGCAGCGCCATCTGCGCGCGGTGCTGGGCGAGGACGCGCAAGTCAGCGCCGAGCTGAGCGCCGAAGAACTCGACCGTCTGCTCGACCCTGCCCACTACCTGGGCCAGGCCCGCGTCTGGGTGGCGCGGGCCGTGGCCGAACATCAACGTTTCACTGCCTGAAGGAGACCGCTGTGGCGCAACTGCAACTGGCCGATGGCGTATTGAACTACCAACTCGACGGCCCAGAGCACGCCCCGGTGCTGGTGTTGTCCAACTCGCTGGGTACCGACCTGCACATGTGGGACACCCAGATTCCGGCGTGGTCCGAGCATTTTCGCGTGTTGCGCTACGACACTCGTGGTCATGGCGGCTCGCAGGTCACCGAAGGCCCTTACCGCATCGAACAGCTAGGCCGCGATGTGCTGGCGCTGCTCGATGCGCTGGATATCCCGCAGGCCCACTTCGTCGGCCTGTCCATGGGCGGCCTGATCGGCCAGTGGCTGGGCATCATTGCCGGCCACCGCCTACTCAGCCTGACCCTGTGCAACACTGCGGCCAAGATCGCCAACGACGAAGTGTGGAACACCCGTATCGACACGGTGCTCAAGGGCGGTCAGCAGGCGATGGTCGATTTGCGCGATGCCTCTATCGCGCGCTGGTTCACCCCAGGATTTGCCCAGGCCCAACCCGATCAGGCTCAACGTATCTGCCAGATGCTCGCGCAGACTTCCCCCCAGGGGTACGCGGCCAATTGCGCCGCGGTGCGTGATGCGGATTTTCGTGAGCAACTGGTCAGCGTCAAGGTGCCGACCCTGATCGTCGCGGGTACCGAGGATGTGGTGACCACCCCGGAACACGGTCGCTTCATGCAGGCGCAGATCCAGGGGGCAGCCTATGTGGAGTTTGCTGCGGCGCACCTGTCCAATGTCGAGATCGGCGCACCGTTCACCCGCCGGGTGCTCGATTTTCTGCTGACCTGCTGAGGAATTGGCGATGGATGAGAAACAACGCTACGAGGCAGGCATGCAGGTGCGCCGCGCCGTACTTGGCGATGCCCATGTGGACCGCAGCCTGGAAA
Organism: Pseudomonas sp. HTZ2; assembly: GCF_033173945.1. Taxonomy (NCBI): domain Bacteria; kingdom Pseudomonadati; phylum Pseudomonadota; class Gammaproteobacteria; order Pseudomonadales; family Pseudomonadaceae; genus Pseudomonas; species Pseudomonas sp. HTZ2. Next base: position 1,781,440 of record NZ_CP137332.1, read on the forward strand.
AGCTCAACGACTTCAATGGCGAGTTCCAGGAGATGATCACCCGGCATGCCTGGGGCGATATCTGGACGCGCCCGGGTTTGCCCCGGCATACCCGCAGCCTGATCACCATCGCGATGCTGATCGGCATGAACCGCAACGAGGAGCTCAAGCTGCACCTGCGTGCGGCCGCCAATAACGGCGTGACGCGAGAGCAGATCAAGGAAGTGATCATGCAGAGTGCGATCTATTGCGGGATCCCGGCGGCCAATGCCACCTTCCACCTGGCTGAGTCGGTGTGGGATGAGCTGGGGGTCGAGTCGCGGCAGTGAAACCTGGCGGGGTCGCATTGCGGCCCCTCGCAGGTGTGTGACGTCAGGCTGCCGCTTTCTTCTGGCGCACCGCCACCGGACCTGCCTTGGTTTCCACGGCGCGCTTGAGCGCCGGACACAGCCCCAGCATGAACGCCAGCTCCGCCACCACGAACAGCGGCCCGATGATCAGCCCGCTGATATCGTCCACGAACGCCGGCTTGCGGCCTTCGTAATAATGGCCGACGAACTGGATGATCCAGCCCACCACGAAGGCGCCGAGCCCGGCGCTCAGCCACAGCCCGGTGGCCTGTACCGCAAGTGTCTGGCCAACCCACAGGCACCCGCCCAGTAACGCGCCCATCACCAGCCCGAAGCGCACATCCAGACGCAGGTAGAACCACACCGAGGCGGCGGCGACCAGCAGCGCCGGGGAAAGCCACACCCCCAGCATTGAGCCGCCGGGGCGTGACAGCAGGATGGTCACTGCCAGCACGATCAGCGGAATCCCGACGAAATGGGTGGCGATATTGCGTGGGTCACGGTGGTAGCTGGCGTACTGGCTCAGGTGGTCAACGAGGGTTTTCATTGTTGTTACTCCCTGGGGGCCTGATTGGCTGATGCCTGTCCCGGCGTTTTCGCAGGTTTCCCTGCGAAAGGGCTTGTCTGAGCATAGCGCCCGGACATCATGGCCGGAACCTGGTGCAGGTGATGGCCTGTTATCACCGCAGCGAATGGCGTTACCCCAGGCTGCGGGCTGAGGGCTGTGCGGGCGTGTCGAGCCTCACCAGGGTCTCGATCATGGCCCGCGCCGCAGGCGACAGCCGGTAGCCACTGCGGCTGATCACCCCACATCGCACGCTCAGCACCTCCAGCCCTGGCGGCAGGTTGCGCCAGTGCAGCCGAACCAGGCGGCCGGCTGCCAGGTCCTCGGCGATCGCCTCTTCGCTGGCGTTGCCGATGGCGTCGCTGGCCAGCACGACACTGCGCAGCACGGCCAAGTGTTCGGTTTGCAGGTGAGGCGTGAAGTCGCTGCGCCCGCTCAAGTTGGCCAGTCGTTTGCGCACACCGGAAACGAGCAGGGCGCTGGCCAGTGGATAGGCGAACAGGTCGTTGGTCGACAGGCTGTCCTTGGCCAGCAAGGGGTGCCCGGGGCGGCAGAAGAACAGGCCAGGGCGTGGCGTCAGCGGTTCGGTATGAAAGTACGGGTCGGCCTCGAAGGGGCGAATGTCATCGACGAAAAACTCTATTTGCTCACGGCGCAGTGCCTGGCCCAGCTGCTCTGCATTGTTCACTTGCAAGCGGGTGAGGATCCCTGGGTGGGTCTGGATGAAATGGCGCAGAGCCTCGGGCACCAGACGCGCAGCCAGGGCCGGCCCGCTGCCGAAATGCAGCTCGCCGGCGTCGAGCTTGGTCATCTGGAGCACATCGTTGCTCAACTGCGCGGCACCCTGGACCAGTCGCCTGGCATGTTGCAGTACCACCTGCCCTTCAGGGGTGGGCTGCAGCGCCTTGCTGGCGCGGTCGACAAGCGGGCAACCCAAGGTCTGCTCCAGGCCCTGGATGGCGCGGCTGAAGGCCGGCTGGGTAATGCCCATGGCTTCGGCGGCGCGAACGAAACTGCGATATTCGGTCAGGGCAATGAAGTAGCGCAGTTGGCGAAGGTCCATGTTCGGGCTCTGGTGCGGGGATCAGGGCTCGGTTTTAGCGGGTCGTTACATATATCGTCAAAGAATGTTATTTGATTTGATTATTCTTTTTGGCTATTTGCCGGTGATCAGACGATGCGCGGTGTGAACCCGCTCCCACAAAGTCGACGGTGATCTTTGTTGGAGCGGGTTTACCCGCGAAGTGTCCTGGCTAGAGCAGGTTCAGCGGGTAGCTGATGATCAGTCGATTCTCGTCGAACGCGTTGGTGCTGAAATCCCGGCGCATGGTGGAGTTGCGCCATTTAAGCGACAGGTCCTTGAAGGAACCGGCCTGGATCACGTAGGCAAGCTCGGTTTCCCGCGCCCACTCCTTGCCGTCGGTGACGCCGCCGGCCTGCACATTGTCGCCTTTGATGTAGCGGTTCATCAGGGTCAGCCCGGGCACGCCGAGGGCGACGAAGTTGAAGTCGTGTCGCACCTGCCAGGAGCGCTCTTTGGCGTTGTCGAAGCTTGAGTTGTAGCTGTCGTTGGCCAGGGTGCCACCGCTGGTCCCGTTGACCCGCATCCAGGCGTCGTCACCGCTGACCTTCTGCAGGCCCAGGTAGAACGTATGACCTTGGTAGCGTGCCGAGAGCATGGCCGAGGCGGTGCGGTTGTCCAATTTGCCAGCGCGCTCGGCACCGTCCTCGCCGCCGACGAAATAACCGAGGTTGGCGCCCAGGGTCCAGTCGCCCAGAGGCTGGCTGTGCACCACGTTGACGTACTGTTGGCGGTAGATGTCCTTGAGCTGGGCATTCCACAGGCCAACCAGCGTGCGCTTGTCGTTGAAGGTGTATTCGCCGCCGGCGAAGTTGAACCGGTCGGAGGTGAAGGCGGCGCGGCCATTGAGCGACATGTCTTCCATGCTGGCGTCGTTGCGCGGGCTGTTGCCACGGAACTGGCCGGCATACAGGGTCAGCCCGGCGATCTCCTGGGAGGTGAGCTGGCCGCCGCGGAAGGTCTGTGGCAGTGAGCGGCCATCGTCCGAGCGCAGGATCGGTAGCACGGGCATCCATTCACCGACCTTCAGTTCGGTCTGCGACGCCTTGGCTTTGAGCGCGATGCCAAGGCGGCCGAAATCATCGGCGGGGCGGCCGTCGTCGTGCACGGGCAGCAGGTGAGTGCCGGCTGTGCCTTTGCCGCCATCGAGCTTGATCGAATACAGCCCGAGCACGTCCACGCCGAAACCGACGGTGCCTTGGGTGAAGCCGGAGCGGGCATCGAGGATGAAGCTCTGGGTCCATTCCTCGGCTTTGCTCTGGCGATTAGCCGGGTCGACGAAGTTGCGGTTGATGTAGAAGTTGCGCAGGTTGAGGGTGGCCTTGGCGCCTTCCACGAAACCGCTTTCAGCGGCCAGGGAGGGCAGGGCGCAGGACAGGGCCAACAGGCCGGGCAGCAGTTGGCGTGCGGGTTGCAAAGTGCTCATCGGTTGCGGATCTCTTGTTTTTATTCGGGCGAGCCGGTGCGCTGCGGGTGCGGGCCGCAGGGTGTGGCGTCTTTTGTGAGAGCGTGTGCAACGTTGCGTGGGCGATGGTGCGGTGCAAGGTGAGGGCGAGGCAATTCGCCCAATGCGGAACGGGGCGATTATCGAACGGAATGTCGACGTGGTTAATTCGGGGGCGCGGGGGGCTGTCCCATAAAAAAGCCCACCGCGAGGGTGGGCTTGATGCTGCTAGCGGGTCGCTCAGCCTTTCGGTGTTTCCACCGAAGCCTGCTGGTTGGCCTGCCCGGTCTGCTCGTACCAGCCGCCACCGAGGGCCTTGTACAGGTTGACCTCGCTGACCAGCTGCGAGAGCCGGTCGTTGATCAGCGACTGCTGCGAACTGAACAGGTTGCGCTGGGCATCGAGGAAGGTCAGGTTGCTGTCGATCCCGATGCGGTAGCGGCGCTCGGCCAGGCGGTAGTAGTCCTGGTTGGCGGCCACCAGGTCGCGCTGGGCCTGCAGCTGCTCCTCGAAGGTCTTGCGTGCGGCCAGGCCATCGGAGACTTCCTGGAAGGCGGTCTGGATGGTCTTTTCGTACTTGGCGACGTTGATGTCCTTCTGGATCTTCGAGTAGTCCAGGCTCGCTTTCAGGCTGCCGGCGTTGAAGATCGGCAGGTTGATCTGCGGCTGGAACAGCCAAGTGCCCGACCCGCCCTTGAACAGCCCGCCCATGTCCGGGCTCAGGGTGCCGGCGTTGGCGGTCAGGCTGATGCTCGGGAAGAACGCAGCGCGGGCCGCGCCGATATTGGCGTTGGCGGCTTTGAGCAGGTGCTCGGCTTCCTGGATGTCCGGACGCCGTTGCAGCAGATCCGATGGCAGGCCGGCCGGGACCTCGGCCAGTTGATCGGCGTCGAGCTGAAGCGGTGCCGGCAGGTCAGCCGGCACGCCAGTGCCCAGCAGCACGGTCAGGCTGTTCAGGTCCTGGGCGACCAGGCGCTGGTACTGCGCGAGTTTGACCCGCGCGCCTTCAACGGCGGTGCGGGCCTGGCTCACATCGAGCGCTGAGGCAACACCCACCTCATTGCTACGGCGGGTGAGGTTGTAGCTTTCGACGTAGGTCTTGAGGGTCTCTTCGGTCAGCTTGAGCTGCGCTTGGTCGGCCTGCCAGGTGTAGTAGGCATTGGCCACGCTGGCGACCAGGCTGATTTGCGTGGAGCGGCGGGCCTGCTCGCTGGAGAGGTAGGTCTCCAAGGCCTGCTCGGTGAGGCTGCGCACACGGCCGAACAAGTCCAGCTCATAGGCGCTGACACCCAGGGTGGCCGAGTACTGGCTGGTGATGCCCGCTTCGCCGGTCTGCGACATGTTCGCCGGTACCCGCTGGCGGCTGCCGCTGCCATTGGCCGATACCGCCGGGAACAGGTCGGCCCGCTGGATGCGGTACTGGGCCCGGTAGGCATCGATGTTCAGGGCGGCGACGCGCAGGTCGCGGTTGTTGACCAGCGCGGTCTGGATCAGCTGCTGCAGCGCAGGATCATGGAAGAACTGACGCCAGCCCTGCTCGGCCGCGGCTACGTCGGCCGACTGGGTCGGCGAGTACGCAGGGCCTTGCGGCCACTGCGCCGCCACTGGCGACTCAGGGGTCTGGTAGTCAGGGATCAGCGAGCAGCCGCCAAGGATGAAAGCGGTTACCGCCAGGGATAACAAAGACTTGGTCATTGCCCAGCCTCATAACGAGTAGTTTCAGGGGTGGCGTCGGATTCAGGCTTCTTGCTGCCGAACAGCGACGACACTGCAACGAAGAACAGCGGTACCCAGAAGATGGCCAGCACGGTCGCACTGATCATACCGCCGATCACCCCGGTGCCGATGGCGTGCTGGCTGCCCGAGCCTGCGCCGCTGGCGATGGTCAACGGTACCACGCCGAGGATGAACGCCAGCGAGGTCATGATGATTGGGCGCAGACGCATGCGGCAGGCCTCGATGGCTGCGTCATACAGGCTGCGGCCCTGCTCGTGCAGTTCCTTGGCGAATTCGACGATCAGGATCGCGTTCTTCGCCGCCAGGCCGATAGTGGTCAGCAGGCCGACCAGGAAGTACACGTCGTTGGACAACCCGCGCAGGCTGGCGGCGATCAGCGCACCGATGATACCCAGCGGTACGACAAGCACGACGGCGATCGGAATCGACCAGCTTTCGTACAGCGCTGCCAGGCACAGGAACACGAACAGGACCGAGAGGGCGAACAGCGCCGGCATCTGCGAGCCGGAGAGTTTCTCCTCGTAGGACATGCCGGTCCAGGAATAGCCGATGCCAGCTGGCAGTTCGCCCGCGATGCGCTCGACCTCGGCCATGGCTTCGCCGGTACTGTAGCCCGGTGCCGGGGCACCGAGGATTTCGACCGCTTCCACACCGTTGTAGCGCGAGAGCTTCGGCGAGCCATAGCTCCATTCGCCCTTGGCGAAGGAGGAGAACGGCACCATCTCGCCCGCGCCATTGCGCACGTACCACTTCTGCAGGTCTTCCGGGCTCATCCGGGCGCTTGGTTCGCCCTGGATGTACACCTTCTTGACCCGACCGCGGTCGATGAAGTCGTTGACGTAGTTGCCGCCCAGGGCGATCGACAGGGTGGCGTTGATGTCGGCGATGGTCACGCCCAAGGCGCTGGCACGTTCGTCATCGATGATCAGCTGGTACTGCGGCTCGTCGTTCAGGCCGTTCGGACGCACCGCGGTGAGCACCTTGCTCTGGGCGGCCTTGGCCAGGAACTGGTTGCGTGCTTCCATCAGTTTCGCGTGGCCGACACCGGCGCGGTCCTGGAGGAACACGTCGAAGCCGGTGGCGTTACCCAGTTCGAGTACCGCAGGTGGCGCGAAGGCGAACACCATGGCGTCACGGAAGCTGAAGAAGTGCTGCTGGGCGCGGGCCGCGAGGTTGAACACGCTGTTTTCCGCCGAGCGTTCGTCCCATGGCTTGAGCATGATGAAGGCCATGCCCGAGCTCTGGCCGCGGCCAGCGAAGTTGAAGCCGTTCACGGTGAAGACCGAGGAGACGGTGTCAGCTTCGTCCTTGAGCAGGTACTCGCGCATCTGGTCGACGACCACCTGGGTACGTTGGGCACTGGAGCCGGCCGGGGTCTGGACCTGGGCAAACAGCACGCCTTGGTCTTCCTCGGGCAGGAACGCTGTGGGAATGCGCATGAACAGCCAGACCATGCCGACCACGATCAGGGCGTAGGCCAACAGGAACGGGAACTTGTTGCGCAGGATGCCGCCGACGCTGCGCTCATAGCCTTGCACGCTGCGGTCGAAGTTGCGGTTGAACCAGCCGAAGAAGCCGCGCTTGGCCACATGATGCTCGCCCTTTTTCAGGGGTTTGAGCATGGTGGCGCACAGTGCCGGGGTGAAGATCAGCGCCACCAGCACCGACAGGCCCATGGCCGAAACGATGGTGATGGAGAACTGACGGTAGATCACACCGGTGGAGCCGCCGAAGAAAGCCATCGGCAGCAGTACCGCCGACAGCACCAGGGCGATACCCACCAGGGCACCCTGAATCTGTTCCATGGAGCGCTTGGTGGCCTCCTTGGGCGGCAAGCCCTCTTCGGACATGACCCGCTCGACGTTCTCCACCACGACGATGGCGTCGTCCACCAGCAAGCCGATGGCCAGGACCATGGCGAACATGGTCAGGGTGTTGATGCTAAAGCCCGCGGCGGCAAGGATGCCGAAGGTACCCAGCAACACCACCGGTACGGTCATGGTGGTGATGATGGTGGCGCGGAAGTTCTGCAGGAACAGGTACATCACCAGGAACACCAGGACCACCGCCTCGATCAGCGTGTGGATCACGCCGCTGATGGATTCAGTGACCACCGGAGTGGTGTCGTAAGGGAACACGGCCTTCACGCCCGGCGGGAAGAACGGCTCCAGGTCGCTGATGGTCTTGCGCAGCGCCTTGGCGGTATCCAGGGCGTTGGCCCCGGTGGCCAGCTTGATCGCCAGGCCCGAGGCCGGGAAACCGTTGTACTGGGCGCTGATGGCGTAGTTCTCACCGCCCAGGCCGACCTTGGCGACATCGCTCAGGCGCACCTGGGAGCCGTCGCTGTTGACCTTGAGCAGGATCTTTTCGAACTGCTCGGCGGTCTGCAGGCGGGTCTTGCCGATGATGGTGGCGTTGAGCTGGGTACCGGGCATGGCAGGTAGACCGCCGAGCTGACCGGAGGATACCTGCACGTTCTGCGCGCTGACCGCGTTGCGCACGTCGACCGGAGTCAGCTGGAACTTGTTCAGCTTGGCCGGATCGAGCCAGATACGCATGGCGTACTGGGCACCGAACACCTGGAAGTCACCCACGCCGGCAGTCCGCGAGATCGGATCCTGCATGTTGGAGACGATGTAGTTGGACAGGTCGTCCTTGGTCATGCTGCCGTCTTCGGACACCAGGCCGATCACCAACAGGAAGTTCTTCACTGCCTTGGTGACGCGGATACCTTGCTGCTGCACTTCCTGCGGCAGCAGCGGGGTAGCCAGGTTCAGCTTGTTCTGCACCTGGACCTGCGCGGTATCAGGGTTGGTGCCCTGCTCGAAGGTGGCGGTGATGGTCATGCTGCCGTCGGAGTTGCTCTCCGAGGAGACATAACGCAGGTTGTCGATACCGTTGAGCTGCTGCTCGATGACCTGTACCACGGTGTCCTGCACCGTTTGCGCCGAGGCGCCCGGATAGGTCACGGCGATCGCGATGGCCGGCGGTGCGATGCTCGGATACTGGTTGATCGGCAGCTTCAGGATGGAGAGCGCGCCGACGAGCATGATGACCAAGGCGATCACCCAGGCGAAGATCGGGCGATCAATAAAGAACTTCGACATGGTTTACTCCGCTTTGGCGTCTACTTTCGCAGTGCTGGCCTGGTCTGGGCTGCCTGGCTTCTTGACGTTGGTGGCTTCGCTGACCTTGACCTCGACACCAGGGCGCACGAACTGCAGCCCTTCGGTGATGAGGCGGTCGCCTGGGTTCAGGCCTTCCTCGATCAGCCAGTCGCTGCCCAGGGTACGACTGGCCTTGAGCTGGCGCAGTTCGACCTTGTTTTCCTGGTTGACCACCAGCGCGGTGGGGGTGCCCTTCAGGTCACGGGTCACGCCCTGTTGTGGTGCCAGGATGGCGTTGGCATTGACCCCGGCCTTCAGGCGGGCGTGAACGAACATGCCCGGCAGCAGGGTGTGGTCAGGGTTGGGGAAGATGGCGCGCAAGGTCACGGAACCGGTGGTTTCGTCGACCGCGACTTCGGAGAACTCCAGGCGACCTTGCTGTTTGAACAGGCTGCCGTCCTCAAGCACCAGCTGGACGGAGGCGGCGTTCTCGCCGGCCTTCTGCAACTGGCCGCTTTCCAGGTCGCGTCGCAGCTTGAGCAGCTCGGCGGTGGACTGGGTGACATCGACGTAGATCGGGTCGAGCTGCTGGATGGTGGCCAACGCGTTGGCTTGGCCATTGCTCACCAGGGCACCTTCGGTGACGGACGAGCGCCCGACACGACCGCTGATCGGCGCCAGAACCTTGGTGTAGCGCAGGTCGATCTGGGCGCTTTTGAGCGAAGCCTCGGCCTGCAATCGTTTGGCATTGGCGTCGTCGTATTCCTGCTTGGAGACAGCCTGCTCGTCGATCAGTTGCTTGTAGCGCTCGGCCAGCGAACGGGTAGCTTGCAGGTTGGCCTGGGCATTGGCCAGGTTGGCTTCGTAGACGGCCGGGTCGATCTGATACAGCTGCTGACCTTCCTTGACGTCACTGCCTTCCTTGAACAGGCGCTTGAGAATGATGCCATTGACCTGTGGGCGGACCTCGGCGACGCGGAAGGCGGTGGTACGCCCCGGTAGCTCGGACGTCAGGGTATAGGCCTGAGGCTGGAGAGTGACAACGCCGACCAGAGGAGCCTGCGCCGCAGGCGCTGCTTCTTCTTTCTTACAGCCACTTAGCAGGGTTGCCAGGGCGACGGCGGAAACCAGGGCGGTGACGGCTGGCTTGAATTGCATAGGATCCTCGGGTCGCTAGAGCAGGGAGACGCTCAAGAATAATTGAAGTGTTTTCAGAAAAGGTGCTATCCGGTGGATAAATAGCTTACTAACGAATATACTTACATTCATGCTTGTTTGTAAATACCGCAGTCAGCCTTGAACGGGCGCTGCGGATCCGTCGAATACTCCCCGGGAGACGCCCTTAAAGAGGCGACCCCGGCCTGAACCCCGCGCGCCGGTCGAGCCTGCGGGTCGTGATGAGGTTGAGCTGCCATGGTCCGTCGAACCAAAGAGGAAGCCCAGGAAACCCGTGCCCAGATCATCGAGGCAGCGGAAAAGGCCTTCTACAAGCGCGGGGTTGCGCGAACCACCCTGGCCGACATCGCTGAACTGGCGGGTGTGACCCGTGGGGCGATCTATTGGCATTTCAACAACAAGGCCGAGCTGGTGCAGGCGCTGCTGGACAGCCTGCATGAAACCCATGACCACCTGGCCCGCGCCAGCGAGAGCGAGGACGAACTCGACCCGCTTGGCTGCATTCGCACCCTGTTGCTGCAGGTGCTCAATGACCTGGTGCTCGATGCCAGGACCCGACGCATCAATGAAATCCTGCACCACAAATGTGAGTTCACCGACGACATGTGCGAGATCCGCCAGCAGCGCCAAGGCGCTGTGCTGGACTGCCACGAAGGCATCGCCTTGGCCATGGCCAATGCCGTGCGCCGTGGGCAGTTGCCCGAGGATCTGGATGTGCAACGTGCCGCTGTTGCGTTGTTCGCCTATGTCGATGGCCTGATCGGGCGCTGGCTGTTGCTGCCGGACAGCTTCGACCTGCTGCGCGATGTGGAGCGTTGGGTCGACACAGGGTTGGATATGCTGCGCTTGAGCCCTTCCTTGCGCAAATGACACTTTGTGAATGATTGTGATGAAGTGTTTCCCCCTTTCATTAAGGGGGAGTTAATGGTTTGCGCAGCCCAATGCAGTGTGGCAGATGACATCAACGTCCTCGTAGTTGCCGGTCGGGCATGACCAGCGCGGCGGCTAGGCCCAGAAGCGACAGGGCGGCACTGGTCATCAGCAAGTGACGGAAGGTTCGCAACAGCCGCGCTTGGGTCAATGGGGCCGGTTCGCCTGCCTGCAGGCTACCCAGCAGCGGATTGCCCAACGCCTCGAAACCGTCCTGATGCAGCAGCGCCAACAGCAAACTGGACATGCAGGCCACCCCCATGGCGCCGCCCAGGGCGCGGAACAGGTTGGTGGTACTGGTGGCAACGCCGATGTCCTTGTGCTCCACCGCGCTCTGGGTCCCCACCAAGGAGGTCGGGAACTGCAAGCCGCAGGCAATACCGGTCAACAGCATGAACACCGCGCCGAGCAGCGCCGATTGCGGTGGCGTGAGGGCCATGCCGAGGATAGCCAAGGGCATCAGTACGAAACCGATAACGATTTGCGGGCGATAGCGACCTGTGCGACTGGTCAGGCGTCCACCGGTGAAGGCGCCCAGGGGCAGCCCCATCGCCAGCGGCAACAGATAAAGCGCGGCGCTGTCGGCGCCTGCGCCGGTGATGCTCTGGTAGCGCAGAGGCATCAGCATGGTCAGCGAGATCGATTGGAAGCTGGCGAAGAAGATCGCGCACCAGCACAGCATTGCAGTGCGGTTGCCGAACAACTTGAGCGGCAACAGCGGCTCTGGGCAGCGCCGCTCATGGCCGATGAACACCACAAGGCCCAGCAGGGCACCGCCCAGCAGTGCCAGTACCGGCGGCGATAGCCAGGCGTGGCCCTGACCGACCAAGGTGATACCCAGCAGTAGGCTGCCCAGGCCCAGGATCAGCAGCAGCGCACCGAGGTAATCCACCTGGGCCTCTCGGCGCTGTACCGGCATGCCGGCCAGGGCACGGCGGATCGCCCACAGGGCGAACAGACCCAGGGGCAGGTTGATCCAGAACACCCAGCGCCAGGACAGGTATTCGGTCAACCCGCCACCGAGCACCGGTCCGGCGACGCTGGCCAGGGCGTACATGCTGCTGAAATAGCCTTGGTAGCGGCCGCGCTCGCGAGGCGGCACGAAATCGCCAATGATCGCCTGGCTCACCGAAACCATGCCCCCTGCGCCAATCCCCTGGACCACCCGCGCCAGTACCAACTGCTGCATGTCCTGGGCCAGGGCGCAGGCCACCGAAGCCAGGGTGAACAAGGCCGTGCCCGTGAGGATCATGCGCCGCCGGCCATACAGGTCGCCGAGCTTGCCGTAGATCGGCACGGCGATGGTCATGGCTACCATGTAACCGGAGATGACCCAGGCCAGCAGACCGACATCGTTGAATTGGGCGGAAATCGCTGGCATGGACACGGCGACAATGGTCTGGTCCAGCGCACCGAGAAAAATCGCCAGCATCAGGGCGGTGAGGACTGTGCGCAGGACAGTAGGGGGCAGGGCGGCAGTCACGGAAAATACCTTGTCGTGGTCGCTGTCTGGGGGTTGGCCGCGGCTCAGCCAAGCGCGGAGCAAGGCCGCATTGTAGCTGAGTTACGTAGCTTCCTATGTACTATGCGCATCCCCTATGCAAGATCGGCATTGGCGCATCCATCCAGTAGCGCATGGCTGCGTGATATCGTGATCTGACCGCAACGGCTGAAATCCGGGCTTTGCACCAGCATGGTGCAGCCATTTACGTGCGGATTTCATGCTGTTGTACCCCACACCTTCTATTCCTCTGCCTGCATGTCGAGCATGACCGCCCTGATGGCGACGGTTGGAACAGGTCAGGTAGACCCGATTCAAGGGTCAGTAGTCAGCCCGTTCAAATTTCCTGTTATTGCGGAGTGATCATGCCCAAGGCTTCCCACCACGATCTGCGTTTTGCCTTCCGTGAACTGCTTGCGTCCGGTTCGTGCTATCACACCGCATCGGTGTTCGACCCCATGTCGGCCCGCATCGCCGCTGACCTGGGTTTTGAGGTCGGTATCCTCGGTGGTTCGGTTGCCTCGCTGCAGGTACTGGCCGCGCCGGACTTTGCCTTGATCACCCTGAGCGAGTTCGTCGAGCAGGCCACCCGCATTGGCCGTGTCGCACAGTTGCCGGTGATCGCCGACGCCGACCATGGCTATGGCAATGCGCTCAATGTCATGCGCACGGTGATCGAGCTGGAGCGCGCCGGTGTCGCCGCGCTGACCATTGAGGACACCCTGTTGCCGGCCCAGTTCGGTCGCAAATCCACGGACCTGATCTCAGTGCAGGAGGGTGTCGGCAAGATCCGTGCGGCCATCGAGGCGCGGGTCGACTCGGCGCTGTCGATCATCGCCCGGACCAACGCCGGTGTGCTGTCGACCGAGCAAATCATCCATCGCACCCAGAGCTACCAGAAGGCTGGTGCCGACGGTATCTGCATGGTAGGCGTCAAGGATTTCGATCAACTGGAGCAGATCGCCGAGCACCTGACGGTGCCCCTGATGCTGGTGAGCTACGGCAACCCCAACCTGCGTGACGATGCGCGGCTGGCGAGCCTGGGGGTGCGGATCGTGGTCGATGGCCATGCCGCCTATTTCGCCGCCATCAAAGCCACCTATGACTGTCTGCGCCTTCAGCATGGGCAGCAGAACAAATCCGACAACCTCAACGCGACCGAGCTTTCCCACACCTATACCCAACCTGAGGATTACATCCGTTGGGCCAAGGAGTACATGAGCGTCGAGGAGTGACCGGCGACTGACTCGGCGCAGCCGCCTGCAGGTCAGAGGTCTTCATCCCACTGCGGCTCATCGGTGAACCGCTGCGCGAGAAAATCCAGCATGCTGCGCAGGGTTGCCGGCATGTGCTTACGCGAGGTGTACACGGCATTCAGGTTCAGCTCGCGCGGGCGCGCCTCGGGCAGCAGACGGACCAGTTCTCCACTGCGTAGCGCTCCTGCCGCCTGGTAGGTCGGCAGCATGGCGATGCCGGCACCGGCCAGCGCGGCCTTCTGCAAGGTCATGGCCTCGTTGGCGCTGATGTTGCCTTGCACCGGCACGGCCACATGCCGCCCCCCGACTTCGAACTGCCACAGGCTATGCCCGAAGTAGGCGTGGGTCAGGCAATTGTGCTGGCTCAGTTCTTCGACCTGCTGCGGCATGCCATGTTCGGCCAGGTACTTCGGCGCGGCGCATACCACTGAGCGACACACTGTCAGGCGCCGGGCGATCAGGTTCGGGTCCAGGTCGTTGCTGGTGCGGATCGCCAGGTCGATGCGTTCGTCCACCAGGTTGACCGTACGATCGAGCATCTGCAGTTCCACCTTCACTCCCGGGTAACGCCGTACGTAGTCGGCCACCGCATCCACCAACTGGGCCTGGCCGAACGAGGTGCTGACGCTGATGCGCAGCTCGCCGCGTGGCGCGTCGTCCGGCTGGCGTACAGCGGCCTGTAGATCACCGGCCAGCTCCAGCAATTGGCGACAGCGCGGCAGGGTTTGCTGGCCGGCGGCGGTGAGGCTGAGCTTGCGTGTGGTGCGCTGCATCAGACGCGCACCGACCCAGTCCTCCAGTTCCGCCAGATAGCGCGACACCACAGGCCGAGAGAGTTGCAGATGGTCGGCCGCGGCTGACTGGCTGCCCAGGTCGACCACGGTGACGAAGACGCGCATGGCGTTTAGACGGTCCATGATTTGTCCGCTTTCAGAAACAAACTATGTCTGAGCATCGCATTTTTTGTGATGGATTGGGCAACTATGCTGTTGCTCACTCTCCCGTTCACAGGAATGTCCGATGTCGCTCATCTCCACCCTGCGCAGTCTGGTACTGGCCAGCCTCGCCCTGGCCGGCCAGGCTTTGGCCGCCGAACCCCTTCAGCTCGAGGTGTACAACCCAGGCCATGATGCGATCTTCCCGGTCAGCTCGGTGATCGTCAGTGGCAAGCACGATGCCATCCTGGTTGACGCCCAGTTCGGCAAGGCCCAGGCCGAGCAACTGGTACAGCGCCTCAAGGCTGGTGGCAAGCGATTGACCACCATTTATGTCAGCCATGGCGATCCGGACTATTACTTTGGGCTGGACACCCTGACGCGTGCGTTTCCCCAGGCCCGAGTGGTCGCCTCGGCCGCCACTGTGGAGCATATCCGCAAGACCATGGACGCCAAGCTGGACTACTGGGGCCCGCAAATGGGCAGCGACAGGCCCGCGAAACTGGTCGTGCCGCAGGTGCTGGTGGAGGATCGCCTGGCGCTGGAAGGACAGACGCTGGAAGTCGTCGGTCTCGATGGGCCACAGCCAGACCGTAGTTTCGTGTGGATTCCCTCGATCAAGGCTGTGGTCGGTGGCGTGGTCGTGGCCGAGCACATTCATGTCTGGATGGCCGACACCCAGACCGCCCAGTCCCATGCCGATTGGCTTGCCACCCTCGAGCGCATCGAGCGGCTCGCTCCGCGCACAGTGATCCCCGGCCACTACCTCGGGCAGAGCAGCCGCTCGCTGGACGCAGTACGTTTCACCGCCGGTTACATCCGCGCCTTCGACGCCGAAGCAGCCAAGGCCGCCGATGCCGATGCGCTGATCAAGGCGATGGAGCAGCGGTATCCAAAGCTGGGCGACGCCAGTTCGCTGGAACTCAGCGCCAAGGTCGCCAAGGGCGAAATGCAGTGGTAGTTCTTTTCAACTGATGGAGTGTGTCCCCATGAGCAAGATCGCAATCATCGGTGCCACCGGTCGTGCCGGTAGCCAGTTGCTGGAAGAGGCTCTGCGCCGCGGCCATCAGGTCGTGGCCATCGCCCGTGACCCGTCGAAGCTGGACGGGCGTGAAGGCGTTACCGCCAAGGCGCTGGACGCCAAGGACAGTGCAGCCCTGCAGGCCGCCGTGGCCGGGACGGACGCCGTGCTGAGCGCGGCGCATTTCGCGACGATCGAGCCCCAGGCGATCATCGAGCCGGTCAAGCGTGCGGGCGTGGCCCGCTTGCTGGTGGTGGGCGGTGCCGGCAGCCTGCTGCTACCCTCCGGGCAACGGGTCATCGACAGCCCGGACTTCCCCGAGGCCTACAAAGCCGAAGCCAGCGCCGGCGTGCGTTTTCTCGACGCATTGCGTCAGACGTCGGGCCTGGATTGGACCTTCCTCTCGCCCTCGGCGGAGTTCGTCGAAGGTGCGCGAAGCGGGCACTACCGTCTGGGCAAGGATCAGTTGCTGATCGGTGCCGATGGCCGGAGTTGGATCACCTTCGCTGACTACGCTATCGCAATGATCGACGAATTGGAGAAACCAGCCCATTCACGGGAGCGGTTCACGGTGGGGTACTGAGTCGTCTGGTCTGGCCTGTGCCTGGAGCCAGTCCAGCAATTCGACCAACCCCGGCGGCAGGCTCCGGGCAGGGCTGACTAGGTAGTAGCCTTTGCCCGTGAGCACCTTCAGCCCGAACGGCATGCACAGCCTGCCACTGCGCAGGTCATCGCCGACCAATGCCCAATCGCCGATCGCGACTCCCGTACCCTGGGACGCCATGGCCATCGCCATGTCCAGCGTCTCGAAATGCTGGCGCGGCCCATTGAGCTCGATACTGGCGCCTGCAGCCTGCAGCCATAGGCGCCAGTCGTGCTCGTCCCGTGACGGATGCAGCAGCATGTGACGGGACAGGTCTTCGAGCCGCGTTAGCGGCAACTGCCCTTCGAGCAGCGAGGGCGCGCACATCGGCGTCAGTTGCTCATCGAACAGCTTGCGTACTTGCAGTCCCCCGTTGGGCAGTGCGCCATACACCACGGCGGCGTCGAAGCCCTCGCGACGGAAATCCACGCCATGCTGCACCGTGGTGGTCAGCTCCACCGGCACGTCCGGACGCAATGCCTGCCATTCCATCAGCCGCGGCAGCAACCAGCGCATGACACAGGTGGGCGCCTTGAGCTGCAGCGTGGCACTGTGGCGACCGACCTCGCGCACACCCTGTTCGATCAGGGCGAAAATCTGCTGTACCCGCGGCAGCCAGTCCTGACCCTCCCGGGTCAGGCTCAGGCCACGCGCCTGACGCTGGAACAGCGCATAGCCCAGGTGCTCTTCCAGCCCGGCGATCTGCCGGCTGACTGCACCTTGAGTGATGTGCAACTGCTGGGCTGCCCGGGTGAAGTTGCAGTGCTGGGCGGTGATCAGGAAGGTGTGCAGGGCGGGGAGGGGCGGGAGGCGTTTCATCGATGTGAGCCATGATCCTGAGACATGGCTAGTATGTGTTTTTTTGCATTGTGGCGATAGCTGCGCCTTGGTTCCATAAACACAGATTTTCAACAAGAACCAGGGTGAATTCGATGGCAACCTGCGGCGAAGTATTGGTCAATCTCCTCGAAGGCTATGGCGTGGACCATGTCTTCGGGATTCCGGGCGTGCATACCGTGGAGCTCTACCGGGGCCTCGCGGGTTCCTCCATCCGCCACATCACCCCTCGTCATGAACAGGGCGCTGGGTTCATGGCGGACGGCTATGCCCGTACCCGCGGCAAGCCCGGGGTCTGCTTCATCATCACCGGCCCGGGCATGACCAACATCACCACCGCCATGGGTCAGGCCTACGCCGACTCGATTCCGATGCTGGTGATTTCCAGCGTGCAGTCCCGGGACCAGCTTGGTGGTGGTCGCGGCAAACTGCATGAACTGCCCAACCAAGGTGCGTTGGTTGCCGGCGTGGCGGCGTTTTCCCACACCCTGATGAGCGCTGACGACCTGCCGCAAGTGCTGGCGCGCGCCTTCGCGGTGTTCGAGGGCGCACGTCCTCGGCCTGTGCATATCGAGATCCCCCTGGACGTGCTGGTCGAGCCCGCCGACCACCTGTTGCCGGCGCGGCCTGTACGCACCGCTCGTGCGGGGGCAGCGCCCCGGACTGTGGCGCTGATGGCCGAGCGCCTGGCCAAGGCCCAGCGTCCGCTGATCCTGGCCGGTGGCGGTGCGCTGGCGGCAGGCCCTGCACTGGCGGCGCTTGCCGAGCACCTGCAGGCACCGGTGGCCCTGACCATCAATGCCAAGGGCCTGTTGCCGGCCAGCCATCCATTGCAGATCGGCTCGACCCAATCGCTGGTCGCGACGCGCGCGTTGGTGGCGGAGGCCGATGTGGTGCTGGCGATCGGCACCGAGCTGGCCGAAACCGACTATGACGTTACCTTCAAGGGCGGTTTCGAAATCCCGGGTAGTTTGCTGCGCATCGACATCGATCCCGACCAGACCGTGCGCAACTACCTGCCGGAGCTGGCACTCGTCGCTGACGCCGAACAAGCCGCCGAGGCGCTGCTGGCTGCCTTGCAAGCGCTGCCTACACCCGCGCTGAACGCCGCCTGGGGTAGTGCCCGTGCCGCACGCCTGCGCAGGGACCTGGCCAGCACCTGGGACCAGCCGACCCTGAGCCAGACCCGTCTACTCACCGGCATTCTCGAGGCCCTGCCTACGGCAATCCTGGTGGGCGACTCGACCCAACCGGTGTACACCGGCAATCTCACGCTGGACATGTCCCAGCCACGGCGCTGGTTCAACGCCTCGACCGGCTACGGCACCCTGGGCTACGCCTTGCCGGCCGCCATGGGCGCCTGGCTCGGCAGCGCCGAAGACGCAGCGGACCGATCGCCCGCGGTTTGCCTGATCGGCGATGGTGGCTTGCAGTTCACCCTGCCGGAGCTCGCCAGCGCGGTGGAGGCCCAGGTGCCGTTGATCGTGCTGCTGTGGAACAACCAGGGGTACGAGGAAATCAAGAAGTACATGGTCAACCGAGCCATTGAGCCGGTGGGTGTGGACATCCATACCCCTGACTTCATCGGCGTGGCCCAGGCGCTGGGCGCGGCGGCATGCAATGTGGGCGATGTCGCGCAGTTGCAGGCGGCGCTGCACAAAGCGGTCGAGCGCAAGGGACCGACCTTGATCCAGGTCGACCAGACGCAGTGGCAAGCTGCGGTGGCAGGTTGAGGGCGAACACCAGCCCTGAGGTCATGTTCGCGGATAAAGCCGCTTCCACTGGGTCTCCTTAGGCAGGCCTTGCTGGAAGCGGCCTTGCCTCAACTGGCGTTGGCCCGCAGCCGCGCCACGTCCCGAATCGGCGGCGCCCCATACAACCGGCTGTATTCACGGCTGAACTGCGAGGGGCTTTCATACCCCACCCGATAGCCCGCCACGGCGGCTTCCAGTCCGTCATTGAGCATCAGCCGACGGGCTTCCTGCAGGCGCAGCTGTTTCTGGTACTGCAAGGGGCTCATCGAGGTCACGGCCTTGAACCTGTGGTGCAAGGTCGAGGTGCTGAGGTTCACTTCCCGGGCCAGGTCTTCGATGCGCAGCGGCTGCTGATAGTGGCGGTTGAGCCAGGTGATGGCTTGGCAGACGCGGTGGGTCTGGCTGTTGGCCAGGGCGATTTCATACAGGCGATGGCCCTGCGGGCCGCGCAGTAACCGGTAGAGAATCTCGCGGCGAATCAGTGGCGCCAACACCGGGATGTCCCTTGGAGAATCGAGCAACCGGAGCAGGCGCAGCAAGGCGTCGAGCAACTGCGGATCGGTCCTTTCCACATACAGGCCCCGGCCAGACGGTAGGTTGGGCACCATCATCGGGCTGCTTTCGGCGATCAGCTGGCTGATCTGCGCCGGATCGATGTCCATGCGAAGGCCAAGGCTCGGGTTCTCGGGGCTGGCTTCGAGCAGCGCACCGCTGATCGGCAAGGTCACCGACACCACCATGTAATGCAGCGGATCATAGGCGTAGCGCTCATCGCCCAGGAACAAGGTCTTGCTGCCCTGGGCCAGGACGCACAACGCCGGCTGCGCCAGGGCCGGCATCGAGCGCACGCTTTCGCGGTAGCGGACCAGGTACAGATCCTCGATGGCCGATGCCGGACCATAAGGCTCGCCGGCATGGCGGCCAATCAGGTCGGCCAGCTCCTGGCGCTGGGCCTCGAGGGTGGGTTCCAAGGGTGTTGCGGGCATGGCGGTTTCCTCTGCTGACCGACGCAGCATAGGTTTGGGCAATGACAGGCGCTAGTCGAAAGCTGCCGCTCGATTGCCTGATCCTGCCGCGCGGCAGGATCAGGCAATCGAGCGGCAGTAATGACCTAACGTCGCGCGAGGGCGGGGCACTAACCTTGGCAGCCTGGTTTTTCCGTCCGCATGCTTCAAGGAGATCGTTCATGACCCAGCCACATCCGGTCACTCACCTGGCTTTCATCCGTGCCAGCAGCGGTCGTTCGGCGGAACTGGGCGCGCGTCTGCGCGACCTGCTGGAGCCTTCGCTGCGTACCCCGGGTTGCCTGAGTTTTACCGTACAGCGGTCCCAGGCCGACGACGACCTGTGGTTGCTCAGCGGCAGCTGGAGCGATCAGCAAGCCATGAGCGGCTACTTCGCTTCGCCGACCCTCGAGGTGTTTGGCGAGCTGGTGCAGGCCCAGGTGGTGAGCAGCCTGGACCTGCATACGTTTGCCTGATGTGTATGCATGGACTTTTTGCGGGCAAACATGCTCCCACAGAGGCGTGAAACTTCATCCGTGATTGAGGGGTAGAATGACAGCCCTCGTTTTTTGGATGCGGATTTGCAGCATGGCACGTAGAGAGTTTTCCCACTTCGAAGCCGTTTCGGCGATGGTCCCTGTACAAGGCGGTGGTTACAACGCGGCCATCGCCGTAAAAGCCCTGGGTATGGGCGGCGCGCCGCGCTTTCACAAGGTGCTCGATGGCCAGGTGTTTCAGAGTGCAGTGGCGGCCGACGAGGCCGCCTGTACCGAACTCGCACGCCTGCAAGGCGTGGGCGAGGAAGGCGAACTGATTTTCTGATCAGACCTGCGGGCGGGCCATCTTGAACAGATTGCCCAGCTCGAAGTAGTCCGCTGGGCCTCCTCCCCGCAGGATCGGCTCGGCGGCGGCGGTGTCGTAGATGCCATCTTTGAGCAGATGCTCGGCGATGTGCACGGCCACGACTTCCCCCAGGATCAGCCAACTGGGCACCAGCGCCTGGTCGGCCCGCTTGAGCTGCACGATCTGGCTCACCTTGCATTCGAAGGCCACCGGGCTTTCGCCTACTCGAGGTACACCGACGATGCGCGATGCCGTCGGCGTCAGACCGCTCAATTCGAACTCATCGACATCCGCGGCTACCGCCGCGCAGCTTTGGTTCATCGGCTCGGCCAGTGTTCGGGTCGCCAGGTTCCAAACGAATTCGCCGGTCTGCTCGATATTGTTCAGGCTGTCTTTGCGCCCAACGCTGCAGAAACCGATGATCGGTGGAATGTAGTTGAAGGCGTTGAAGAAACTGTAAGGCGCCAAATTGAGGCGGCCTTGCTGGTCCTGGGAAGAGATCCAGCCGATAGGGCGGGGGCCAACGATGGCATTGAACGGGTCGTGGGGCAGGCCATGGCCTTTGGCGGGTTCGTAGTAGTACATCTGCGCAAGGCCCGTAGGCCCTTTCCTTGTTGTGGACGAGGTGCCTAGTGTGCCAAGGCTCCAGCCCGCTGGAAATGATCAAGCCCGGCCGAAGCCGGGCTGGGCGCTCGCATCGGATCAGCTGATGCGGTGGGCATTGGTGCGGTCGAAGCCGTCTTCGGCGAAGCGCTGTGCGCCGGTGCGGTCGTAGCCATCTTCGGCGAAGCGCTGTGCGCCGGTTCGGTTGAAGCCGTCTTCGGCGAAGCGCTGTGCGCCGGTGCGGTTGAAGCCGTCTTCGGCGAAGCGCTGTGCGCCGGTGCGGTCGTAGCCGTCTTCAGCGAAGCGCTGTGCGCCGGTGCGGTCGTAGCCGTCTTCAGCGAAGCGCTGTGCACCGGTGCGGTCGTAGCCATCTTCAGCGAAGCGCTGTGCGCCGGTGCTGTCGTAGCCATCTTCGGCGTAAGTTGCCGATTGGGTCTGGGCGGCGGCGAAGCTGTGGGCGCTGGTACGGTCGAAACCGTCTTCGGCGAATGCACCGGTAGCCAGTGCCGACAGAGCCAGGGTCAGGATCAGTTTGCTTTTCATGGTCGTTGCTCCAGTGAGATTCGCGGGTTGTTTGTTTCTATGGGTTTAATGCTACGCCGATTAATTTGATTAAAAAGCGCAAAAAATCACGCATAAAAATCGATTTAATCGATGTGTTTGGGCGCGCTTTCGTCTTTTAAACCACAGAGGTGCTGCGAGACAGGCGCTTTGCGCCCTCGTCTCTCCACAGTTCAAGGATGCGGGAGGGGAATTAATCCCGAGTTAAATGAAACCTTCGATGAACGAACGCTTTTTTCATGCTCCACCAACCGTTTTTTCAAACCCGCCCGCTCAGCATCGCGCCCACTCAACCCAGGAGCGGCAAACAATGAATAAACTTCCGCAAATCACCTTGGCCTTCTGGGTCATGAAGATCTGCGCCACCACTTTGGGCGAGACGGCGGGCGACCTGCTGTCGATGACCCTCGATATTGGCTATGCCATGAGCTCGCTGCTGTTGATCAGCGTGTTTCTGGTGACATTGCTCACCCAGCTTTACTCTCGTTCATACAATCCCTGGCTCTACTGGCTGGTCATCCTATCCACCAGTACTGCGGGCACCACGATGTCCGATTTCATGGACCGTACCCTGGGCTTGGGCTATGCCGCGGGTTCGGCCATCCTGATCGGCATCTTGCTGCTGACGTTCGCCCTTTGGCGCCTGAGCGGAAATCCGCTGGACGTCACCCGCATCAAGAACCGAGGCGGCGAGCTGTTCTACTGGGTGGCAATCCTGTTTTCCAACACCCTTGGCACCGCGCTGGGCGACTTCCTGGCGGACGACTCAGGCCTCGGTTTCGCCGGTGGCGCACTGCTGATCGGCAGCACCATCGGCCTGGTGGTGCTGGCCCGCTACTGGACCCGTATCCCAGGCGTGGCGCTGTTCTGGATCGCATTCGTCCTGACCCGCCCATTCGGTGCGACTTTGGGTGACTTCCTGACAAAACCGCACGAAAAAGGCGGGATGGACTTCGGTACGGTGGGCTCTTCAGCGGTGCTCGGCGGCATCTTGTTAGTGCTGATTCTGATGGCGTCGTTCTATAACCGCGAAGCGCGTCGGGAGTTGGAAGCTTCCTGACGGCCGTCACTGTCTGGGGCGTAATTGGCTCACTGCTCGTCGAACCATGAAAAAGGGGCGCTCCGTCAGCCGGAGCGCCCCTTTTCGATTACCGCGTGAGCAGGATCAGTCAGTCGTGATCCGCGAATGCTTGGCGGTGTCTTTCATGGTCGCGTAGACCAGCAGCGAGCAAGCGATGCAGCCGGTGACGTACCAGTAGAAGCCGGTTTCCATGCCGTTGCTCTTGAACCACAGGGCCACGTACTCGGCGGTGCCGCCGAAGATCGAGACGGTCAGGGCGTAGGGCAGGCCGACGCCTAGGGCGCGGATCTCGGTGGGGAACAGCTCGGCTTTGACCACGGCGTTAATGGAGGTGTAGCCACTGACGATGATCAGCGCCGCCATGATCAGGAAGAAGGCGCCCCACCAGGTCTGCACGGTGTGCAGGGTGCTGAGGATCGGTACGGTGAACAAGGTTCCGAGCACGCCGAAGGCGATCAGGATCGGACGACGACCGATCTTGTCGGAGAGTCCACCGATCACCGGTTGCAGGCACATGAACAGGAACAAAGTGGCCGCCGAGATGGTGGTCGAGTCGCTGATGCTCATGCCTACGGTGTTCACCAGGTATTTCTGCATGTAGGTGGTGTAGGTGTAGAAGGCCAGGGTGCCGCCCATGGTCAGGCCGACCACGGTGAGCAGTTCCTTGGGATGGCGCAGCAGGGTGCGCATCAGGCTTTCCTTGGACTTTTCCTTCTTGGTGAAGGAGCTGGTCTCCTCCATGCCGCGACGCAGGTACAAGGCGACCACCGCGCACAGCGCGCCGATCACGAAGGGTACGCGCCAGCCCCAGGCATACAGCTGCTCGGTGGTGAGCGTCTGCTGCAGGATGATCAGCACCGCCAGGGCGATCAGCTGACCGGAGATCAGGGTCACGTATTGGAAGCTTGAGAAGAAGCCGCGGCGATCCTTGCTGGCCATCTCGCTGAGGTAGGTGGCCGAGGTGCCGTACTCACCGCCGACCGACAGGCCTTGCATCAGGCGCGCCAGGACCAGCAGGATCGGCGCGGCGACGCCGATGGTCTCGTAGCCAGGGGTCAGGGCGATGACCAGGGAGCCTGCGCACATCAGCAGGACCGAGGCCATCAGCGCGGCCTTGCGGCCCTTGCGGTCGGCATACAGGCCCATCAGCCAGCCACCGATCGGGCGCATCAGAAAGCCCACGGCGAAGATGGCGGCGGTGTTGAGCAGTTGTGCGGTGGTATCGCCGGCCGGGAAGAAGGCCTTGGCGAAGTACAGTGAGAATGCCGCATAGACGTACCAGTCGTACCATTCGACCATGTTGCCGATGGAGCCACTGAAAATCGACTTGAGACGGCTTGCGGTGGTTTTTTCCGCGGCGGGCGCAATGGCCGCCCCGGTGGGCAGGGTGCTGGCGTTATCCATCAGGGGATACCTTCTCGTTGTTTTTGTGGAGCGCGCAGGTCAGCGCTTGAGAAGGGTTTTGCAGAAGCTATGCCAAAGGCGTGCACTGGCGGGCCTGAATGCCCCATCGCGGCGCACGACCATTCCATAACCCGCGAATCCAAAGGCCCTGCAGGCGCAACGTCGCCACGCGATGGGCTGCGTAGCCGCGCCCTTCAATACTTTCGATAAGCGGTTTTTTGCTCATCGGCCACAATGGCTAGGCAAAAAACCGCTCATTCGCGCTCGAGAAAATCGTCCCGCACCAGCCCATGACGCTGCATCTTTTCGTTGAGTGTCCGCCGAGGCAGTTGCAAGGCCTCCATCACGGCCTTGATCTCACCCTTGTACTGTCGCAGCGCGGCGCGCAGGCACTGTGCCTCGAACGCCTCCATCTGGCCGGCGAGCGATTGCCCTGCGGCGCTGGCCTCGACGCTCGGCGCGCCCAGCCCCAGGGCGTGGCGCTCGGCGGCATTGGCCAGCTCGCGCACATTGCCTGGCCAATCATGGGCCAGCAGTTGCGCCAACTGCCCACCGCTCACCGGCGGGGCCGTGCGGCCCAGGCGCTCGGCGGCAGCGCGGGCAAAGTGTTCGAACAACAGGGGGATGTCCTCGCGCCGTTCGCGCAGTGGTGCCAGGCGCAGTTCGGCGACGTTCAGACGGTAAGCCAGGTCTTCGCGAAAGCGTCCGGCGCGGGCTTCTTCGAGCAGGTCCGGTTTGGTGGCGGCGATAATGCGCAGGTCGACACTGATGCTCTGGTTGGCACCCAGGCGCTCCAGCTTCTGCTCCTGAATCACCCGCAGCAGTTTGGCCTGCTGGGCCAGCGGCATGCTCTCGATCTCATCGAGAAACACGGTTCCCCCGTTGGCATATTCCAGCTTGCCGATGCGCTTGCCCTGGGCGCCGGTGAAGGCGCCACTCTCGTGGCCGAACAGCTCGGCCTCGAACAGCGTTTCAGGAATCGCCGCGCAGTTGAGGGCGACGAAGGGCTTGTCGGCGCGCGGACCGAAGTCGTGCAGGCAACGGGCCACACGTTCCTTGCCGCTGCCGGTTTCGCCGCGGATCAACACGTTGACCGGCAGGCTGGCCAGGTCCAGCACCTGCCGGCGCAGGCTCTGCAAGCCTTGGGACATGCCCAGCAGGGTGTTTTCCAGGCGCGCCTTGAGATCGGCCTGCTGGTGCAGGCGACGGTTCTCCAGCACCAACTGGCGTTTCTCCAGGGCGCGGCGCAGGCTGCCGAGCAGGGTCTGCGGCGTAAAGGGTTTTTCCAGAAAGTCATAGGCGCCGTTGCGCATGGCCTCGACGGCCATGGGCACGTCGCCATGGCCGGTGAGCAGGATCACCGGAAGGTCCGGGTCCAGTGCCTGCAGCCGTTCGAGCAGTTGCAGGCCATCGATGCCGGGCATGCGCACATCGCTGACGATCACGCCTGGGAAGTGTTCCGGCAATTGGGCCAGGCACTCTTCGGCGCGGGCGAACAGTTGCACGCTGAAGCCCGAAAGGCTCAGCCACTGCTGCACCGCGGTGCGGATGCTGGCTTCATCATCGACGACGATCACCGAATTCAACATACAGGCTCCAGGTCGCGGGGCAAGGTAAGGCTCAGGCGGGCGCCACCGGGCAGGTTTTCGGCCTGCAACTGGCCGCCGGCCTCATGGACGATGCCATAAGAGATCGCCAGACCCAGGCCGAGCCCTTCGCCGACCGGTTTGGTGGTGAAGAACGGATCGAAGATTCGGGCCAGATCCGCCTGGGGGATACCGCCGCCGGAGTCCAGCACGCTCAGGCGCCACTGACCATCATCGGCTTCGATTCGGATCTCCAGGCGTTTGTAACGCTTGTCGGCCATGGCGTCGAGGGCATTGCGCAACAGGTTGATCAACACTTGCTCGAGGCGGATCGCATCGCCCCTGACCCACGCGGGGCGCGCCAGGTACAGCGCCACTTCGACGCCCTCGCCACGGATGCGGGCATCGAGCAGGTGCAACGCCTGGTCGACCACGGTGGCCAGGTCCAGGCGCTCGCGTAGCCCGCCGGGGCTGTTGCGGGCAAAGGTCTTGAGATGGCCGGTCAGTGCCGCCATGCGCGTGAGCATCTGCTCCAGCGGCTCCAGGGCCTGCCGGGCCTCGTCGTAGCGACCGTGGTCGAGCAGCAGGCGCAGGGTCTCGAGCTGCATGCGCTGGGTGGTCAGGGGCTGGTTGATTTCATGGGCCAGAGCCGCCGACATTTGCCCCAGGGCCGCAAGCTTGGCTGACTGCACCAGGCCCTCTTGGGCGGTGCGCAGTTCGCGGGTGCGCTCTTCGACCAGGCGCTTGAGTTCG
This sequence comes from Pseudomonas sp. HTZ2, assembly GCF_033173945.1. NCBI lineage: Bacteria > Pseudomonadati > Pseudomonadota > Gammaproteobacteria > Pseudomonadales > Pseudomonadaceae > Pseudomonas > Pseudomonas sp. HTZ2. The sequence goes on from NZ_CP137332.1 coordinate 1,807,591, forward strand.
TTGCGGCTGCGCTGGCGCAGGCGTGCCAGGCGCAGGCGCTGGCTGACGAACAGTGCGGCGAACACCAGGCTCAGCCAGATCGCCGCCGCAGTCAGGGCGGCGTTGCGTCCGTCGGCGCTGACCTGGGGCTTACGCAGCAGATGCAAGGTCCAGCCTTCTGCCTCCAGCGGCAGGCTTTCCCACAGGTAGTCGACGCTGCCATCCGGGCCTTGCACGCGGCTCAAATGGCTGTTGGCGCCGAAGTCGGTCAGCACCTGATGCTGCAGGGGGACCAAGGGTTGCTTGTCGTACTGGCGGGTCTCGGCAAGCTCGGCGCGGTCGGCGGGGGAAATTGGCTGTAGCTCACGGTAGCGCCAGCCGTCCTGGTTGGCGATGAAGGTGATGCCTCGGGCATCGCTGACCAACAGGATGTCGCTGCCTTGGCGCCATTCGCGCTCAAGTTCGGGGAACTCCAGTTTGACCACCATGGCGCCGAGGAAGCGTCCCTGTTCGTCGGTGACCGCGTTGGCCAGGAAGTAGCCTGGTACGCCACTGGTGACACCGACCGCGTAGAAGCGGCCGCTGCCGTGGCTGCGGGTCTGCTTGAAATAGGGGCGAAAGCCGTAGTTGGAGCCGACATAGGTCGTCGGCAGCCGCCAGTTGCTGGCCGCGATGGCCAAGCCCGTGCGATCGAGCAACTCCAGGGTGGAGGAGTTGGCGGCGCCGTTGATGCGTTCGAGCTTGCGGTTCAGGGCGTCCTGCACCTGTTCGGTGACCGGGCCGCGCAAGGCCGCGATCAGCTCCGGGTCCAGCGCCAGTACGGCGGGCAGGGCACGGTAGCGCTCGATCAGGGTGTGCAGGGCATTGGCGTAGAGGGTCAGTTGCTGGCTGGCCCGACGTGCGTCGGTCTCCATCGACTGGCGCTTGGCCTGGTGCATCGCCCAGCCAGCGCTGAGCGCGGTGCCGATGACAATCACCAGGACGATCAGGGCCAGACGCAAGGTTCGGAAGGAAAATAGCATGCGGCTGATCCTTGGCCTGTGCTGGGTGTGTTTAAGGTTTTTCACGCAGACTGTGGGCGCGGGTAAACCCACGCCCACAGGGCTGTGCTTAGGGCGCAACCCTGCGGGCGGAAGTTGTCACAGCAACTCGAAGCTCTGCTGCTGCACAGCCTCGGAGTCGAGGCCGACCTGGACATTGAACTGCCCCGGCTCTGCGACCCGTTGCAGCTGGCCATTGTAGAACTTCAGATCATCCTCGCTGATGCGGAAGGTCAAGGTGCGCGACTCGCCAGCCTTGAGCATCAGTTTCTGGAAGTTTTTCAGTTCTTTGACCGGGCGGCTCATGGAAGCGCTGACATCCTGAACGTAGAGCTGGACCACGATTTCGCCGTCGCGCTTGCCGGTGTTCTTCACCGTCACCTTGGCCTCCAGCGTGCCGCCACGCTTGAGCTGCTGGCTACCCAACGACAGGCCGGACAGTTCGAAGCTGCTGTAGCTCAGGCCATAGCCGAACGGGTAGAGCGGGCCGTTGGGCTCCTCGAAGTACTGCGAGGTGTAGTTGCCTGGCTTGCCCGGAGTGTATGGCCGGCCGATGCGCATGTGGTTGTAGTACATCGGGATTTGCCCGACCGAACGCGGGAAGGTGATCGCCAGCTTGCCGGACGGGTTGTAGTCGCCGAACAGTACATCGGCGATCGCGTTGCCGCCTTCGGTGCCGCTGAACCAGGTTTCCAGCAATGCGTCGGCCTGCTCACGCTCCCAGGCCAGCGACAGCGGGCGGCCGTTCATCAACACCAGTACCAAAGGCTTGCCGGTAGCCTTCAGCGCCTTGATCAAGTCACGCTGCACTGCCGGGATTTCCAGCGTGGTACGGCTGGAGGATTCGTGGGACATGCCGCGAGACTCGCCGACCACCGCCACCACCACATCCGATTGTTTGGCGGCCTTGACCGCTTCGTCGATCAGCACGGCGGCTGGACGCGGGTCGTCGACGATCTCGGGCGCGGCGAAGTTGAGGAAGTTCAGGTAGTCGAAGATGGCCTTGTCGCCGGTGACGTTCGAGCCTTTGGCGTAAAGCAGCTTGGCCTTGCCCTCCAAGGCGCGGCGCAGGCCTTCGCGCACGGTCACAGAGTGTTCCGGTTTGCCGTCGGCGGCCCAACTGCCCATCATGTCGATTGGTGCATCGGCCAGAGGGCCGACCAAGGCGATGGTGCCGGCCTTCTTCAGAGGCAGGGTCTGGTCGCGGTTTTCCAGCAGGACCAGGCTGCGGCGTGCCACGTCACGGGCGGCTTCGCGGTGCAGGCGGCTTTCAGCGTAGTAATCCTTGACGTCGTTTTCGGCCTTGCCGATGCGCACGTACGGGTCCTTGAACAGGCCCATGTCGTACTTGGCGCCCAGCACTTCGCGCACGGCCTGGTTCAGTTCGGCCTGGGTCACTTCACCGGACTTGAGCAGGCCGGGCAGTTCCTCGCCGTAGAGCGTGTCGTTCATGCTCATGTCGATACCGGCCTTGATGGCCAGCTTGGCGGCTTCGCGACCGTCCTGGGCCACGCCATGGCGGATCAGTTCCTGGATGGCGCCGTGGTCGCTGATGGTCACACCCTTGAAGCCCCACTCCTTGCGCAGCAGGTCGTTCATCAGCCAGGTGTTGGAGGTGGCCGGCACGCCATTGATCGAGTTCAGTGCGACCATCACGCCACCGGCGCCGGCCTCCAGGCTGGCGCGGTAGGGCGGCAGGTAGTCGTTGTACATCTTCGGCAGGCTCATATCGACTGTGTTGTAGTCGCGCCCGCCTTCCACCGCGCCGTACAGGGCGAAGTGCTTGACGATGGCCATGATGCTGTCGGGTTCGGCCGGGCTGGTGCCCTGGAATGCCTTGACCATTACCTGGCCGATTTTCGAAGTGAGATAGGTGTCCTCACCGAAGCCCTCGCTGGTGCGGCCCCAGCGTGGGTCGCGGGCGATATCGACCATCGGGCCGAAGGTCATGTCCAGGGAGTCGGCGGCCGCCTCGATCGCCGAGGTGCGGCCGACCTTGGCAATGGCGTCCATGTCCCAAGTCGCCGCCAGGCCCAGGCCGATCGGGAAAATGGTGCGCTCGCCATGGATGGTGTCGTAGGCGAAGAACATCGGGATCTTCAGGCGGCTGCGCATAGCAGCGTCCTGCATCGGCCGGTTCTCGGGGGCAGTGCGCGAGTTGAAGGTGCCGCCGATGCGTCCGGCCGCGATTTCTTCACGGATCTTCTCGCGGGGCATTTCCGGGCCGATGCTGATCAGGCGCAACTGGCCGATCTTCTCGGCCTCGGTCATCTGGCCGATCAGGTGTTCGATGAACGCCTGCTTGTCCTGCAGCGGCGGTGCGGAGGTGGCGGCCAGGGCCGCCTGACTGGCAAGGCCCATGGCCAGGCCCAGCAAAGACAGTTTCATCATGAATTCCATTGTCGTGGCCCCTTGCCGTATCCAGGGGGATACGTGCACGGCCGGAGTTTTTCTTGGCGGCTATTGTTGTACAGTTCGCCGGGCTTCACTTGGCTGATCGGCCCTGCCTGGTCCAATGCAGCGGCGGATTATGCCTTATATGGCGGGCATCATGAGATACACTTCCCGCCGACCGGCTGTCGGGACAACAACAATAAGAACGATCGAGAGACCCATGGCATGACTGTCTTCAACGAATACGAGCAGCGCCAGATTGCCGAGGCCATCGCTCGGGCCGAGCAACGCACCGATGCGGAACTGGTGACCGTGCTGGCGCGCCGCGCGGACGATTACGCCTACCTGCCCCTGCTATGGGCCGCGCTGCTGGCTCTGGCCATACCGGGCCTGGCGCACATGGCCTTGGGGTGGCCTGATTTGCGCAGCCTGTTGGTGGTCCAGGTAGTGACGTTCGTCGGCCTGTGCCTGCTGCTGCGCAATCCACGTTTGGCCAGCCGCCTGGTCCCGCGCCTGTTGCGTCAGCGCCGCGCCTCGGGCCTGGCGCGGCAACAGTTTCTCGAGCTCAACTTGCAACACACCGCCGGTGCTACCGGGGTGCTGATCTTCGTCAGCGAGGCCGAGCGACATGTGGAGATCCTGGTCGACGAGGGCATTGCCCGGCATCTGCCCGAGCAGCCGTGGGATGCCATCATCGCCCGCTTTACCGAGCAGGTGTGCCAGGGCCAGACCCTGCAGGGCTTCGTCGATTGCATCGAAGCCTGTGGCGAGCTGCTAAGCGAACACGTACCGCCGACCTTCGCGCGCAACGAGCTACCCAACCGCCTGGTGATCCTGGACTGAGCCGCGTCCATCGATTAAAGCTTCGCGCTGGCCGGGCATCGACGTAAAATGCCGGCCATTGCGCGCTGCGCGCCCCCCCCGCGATTCGAGGCACCCACTTTCCATGTCCGCCACTCCCTCCGCTACCACCGCGCCGGATGCGCGTGCCCAGTTCCTGGCTTTGCTGGCCGATGCCTTGCAGGCCGGTACCCTGGTCAAGCTGGTGCTGGCGCGCCATGTCGGCGTTGACCAGACCCTTCAGCGGATCATCGCCAAGCCTTTACAGGTCAAGGGCCAGGACTGCCTGTCGCTGGTCTACCGCCACCAGACCCGTGACATTACCCGCAACCTGCCGCTGGAGCAGGCCCAGACGCTGGTGGCCGAGCTGTTGCCCGAGTGTTTTCGCAATGCCCATCTGTTCACCGCCGAGGGCGAGGTGCAGCTGGGTTTCAGCAAAAAGGGCAAGCCGATGCTCCAGCGCCACATCGCCCAACCTGCCCGTGAAAAGGCTGCCACTACCCATGATCGGGAGAAGAAGCGCTACCTGGAGCTGTCGCGGCCGTTCTTGCGCGATTTAGGAGTGACCGATGCCCAGGGCGCGTTGATTCCGTCCATGTCGCGCAAGTGGAAGCAGATCAACAAGTTCATCGAGGTCTTCGACCACGCCCTGGCCAGCGCACCCCTGACCATGGACCAGCCGCTACGGGTGGCGGATTTCGGTTCGGGCAAGGGCTACCTGACCTTCGCCATGCACGACTACCTGCGCAACAGCCTGGTGCGTGAAGCCCTGGTGACCGGTGTCGAGCTGCGTCAGGACATGGTCGACCTGTGCAACGCCGCTGCCGCGCGGCTGGAGCACCCTGGCCTTGAGTTCCAGTGCGGCGACGTGCGCAGCGTGGTGCCCGAAGCCATCGAGGTGATGATCGCGTTGCACGCCTGCGACATTGCCACCGACTACGCCATCCATACCGGCATCCGTTGCAACGCCGCGATCATCATGTGCTCGCCGTGCTGCCACAAGCAGATCCGCCCGCAACTGCACAGCCCAGGCCTGCTCCAGCCGATGTTGCAGTACGGCCTGCACCTCGGCCAGCAGGCCGAGATGCTCACCGACAGCCTACGCGCCCTTTACCTCGAGGCCTGCGGCTACGAGACCAAGGTGTTCGAGTTCATCTCGCTGGAGCACACCAACAAGAACAAGATGATTCTGGCGGTCAAGCGCCGGCAGGCGGGGGACAACACCGCATTGCTGGCCAAGATCGAGCAGCTGAAGGCGTTCTATGGCGTGAAGGAGCATTGCCTGGAGACGTTGTTGCGTCAGGATGGGTTGCTCGCCGCTTGACCTGTCTTGGGGTGTACAGCAGCCCATGACAGGTGGAGCATTCATCTGGGTCGGGCGTGTTCTGCCGGCCCCACGATTGCCAACGCCGGGTTGCCCAGCGGGTGGCTGGCGGCGTCGAAGAAGTGCACGGCCGTTCCTGGCAGGTCGGCGAAGCGCTGCATGAAATGCTGCTTCTGGTTGATGATCGACGCTTCGCTCAAGGGGCGGATGGCGATCGACAGGTGCGTGGGCCGGGCTTGGCGAATGGCCTCGAGCAGGTGCTGATCGCTGGCGTCCAGGTGCTGGCCGAACAGGCATAGGCCCTCGCGTTCCCCGGACAGTTGGCCCAACCCCCACGACAGGTAGTCCGAGGCGCGGATAGCGCGCAGTTTTTCTTCGCTGCGGCTCTCGTTGACGAACAGCGGCACTTCCCCCGGAATGTTCACGGCAAAGCCTTCGAGCAGCTCGGCGCATTCGGCGCTGCGCTGGCGGGTGGTGCCGTCGGGGAGTTTGAGCAGGTGCAGCCCGCCGTGCAGATGAACGATGCGGATGCCTTCGGTCGCGGTGCGGCGCACATCGAAGAAGCCCTGCTCGTCGAACAGCGTGGCGAAGCCTTCCGGCGCCTGATTGACAGCCCAAGGCAGGAGCAGGTCGTAGTTGCTGGTGTAGACGTTGCGGTAGCTGCGCAGAGCCTGGTTGATCGTCGCCAAGGTGTCGCTCGGCACGCGCGTCCAGGGCAGGTGCACGGCGCGCGTGGCGTGGATCAGGGCTTCCTTGATCGAGTAGTAGCGGTTCAGTGGCGCGGTGGAGTTGATGGCCAGCGCGGCATTGGCGCGTACCGTGGTGTTCAGGGTGCTGAGCACCGGCTCGAACAGCTCGGTACCCAGGGACTTGAACAGCGCTTGGTCGCTCACGCCCAAGGCCTTGTGACGGACCCGCTGGGCCTCCTCGAACAGCGAGAAGTAGCCGAACGGCTTCCACACGGCACGGCTGGCGCCGTTGCCCACCAGCAGGGCAGTGCAGGGATGGCGGTCATTGAGCGCCTGCCAGGAGGGCAGGTGGGCATCGAGAGAAGGCATGGCAGGTCCATTGGGCAAGGCGAGGAACGCGGGGACTTTAGCATGCCGCAGCCTTGATGCGGGACGCGCACCGCGCTTGCCTAGGCCAGGCCTCCCCAGCGCGTGCCTGCTCGTGACCGGGCCACGGACTGCTTACGGTTCGAGTACCGGATGTCGGCGTGTGCGGTTGCGCCACACCCGATACGCCCGAATTCCTGCACGCACCGAGCCGAACAGCAGCTTTTCTTCCATTTCCCGCGCCATGCCTGAGCGCACCAGCATGCGCAGGAAGTTGCCACGGGCGCGGGCGATGGCGAAGTAGATACCTTGGGCGGCGAGGGTGTCGCGCACTTCGCGCAGGGCGGCGACGCCGCTGACGTCGATGCTGGTCACCGCCTCGGCGTCGAACAGTACGGCCTGGGGCTTGCTCTCACCTTGGACGGCATCGAGCAGGCGCATCTTGAAGTAGTCGGCGTTGAAAAACAGGATCGCGTCGTCGAAGCGATACACCACAAGGCCCGGCACCGTCCGCGCTTCGGGGTGATGGCGAACGTCGACCTGGCCCTCGACGCCGGGCAGCCAGCCAAGGACGGCGTCGGTGGGCTGATAGATGCTGTACAGCAGGCGCAGGATCGCCAGGGTCACGGCGAAGATGATCCCAGGCAGCACACCCAGACTGAGGACGCCGGCGGTGGTGAGCAGGCACAGCCAGAATTCGAAGCGGCTGAGCTTGTGGATCTTGCTCAGGGACTTCACATCGATCAGCCCCCAGCCGGCCATCAACAAGACGGCGCCCAGCGCCGCCTGGGGAATCCACGCCATGGGGGCGGTGAAGAACAGCAGAATCAAGGCGATCACCAGCGCGGCGATGATGCCGACCAGTTGGCTCTTGCCTCCGACCATGTCGTTGACCGCCGTGCGCGAGTCGGCGCCGCTGATGGCAAAGCCCTGGGACATCCCCGCCGCCAGGTTGCTCACGCCGAGGGCAACGAACTCGTGGTTGGCATTGATCGCATAGCCGTGGCGGGCGGCGAAGCTGCGAGCGGTGAGCATCGCGCTGCAGAAACTGACGGTGGCGATGCCCAGGGCATCGCGCAACAGGCTTTTGGTTTCCGCCAGGGTGCTTTGCGGCCATGCCAGCTCCGGAATGCCCGCTGGCACCGGGCCGAGAATGGCGACGCCGAAGCGGTCGAGGCCGAACAGGCCGGCCAGCAACGTGAATACCGCCACGGTCACCAGCGCTGCCGGCAAGCGGGGGTAGCGTCGCGGCAGCCAGACCAGCAGGCCCAGGCCGACCAGGCCGATGGCCAGGGTCAGCCAGTGGATCTCGCCCAGGCGCTGGAGAAAGTTGATCAGGCTAAGGATGAAACCGTCGCCTTCGATCTTGAACCCCACCACCTTGCTCATCTGCCCGGCGATCAGACTCAGGCCGATACCGTTGAGATAGCCGATCAGGATGGGACGCGAGAAGAAGCTGGCGATGAAGCCCGCCCGCGCGACGCCGGCGGCGATCAGCATCACGCCGACCAGCACCGTGACGATCACCGAAAGCTCGGCGATGCGGTGCGGATCGCCCATCGCCAGTGGGGCGACGGCGCCGGCGATCATGGCGCAAGTAGCGGCGTCCGGGCCGACCATGAGTTGGCGGGAGCTGCCGACCAGGGCATAGACGATCATCGGCAGCACGCAGGCGTATAGCCCGTACTGGGGTGGCAGGCCGACGATCTGGGCGTAGGCGATGGCAATGGGGATCTGGATCGCGGCCACCGAAAGGCCGGCCTGAAGGTCAGCGTGGAACCACTCGCGGCGGTAGTGCAGCAGATTGGCCAGGCCCGGTAGCCAGCGGGAGAGAAACATGCACGCGTCCTTGGAAATGTTTCGGGGTGCTGATCAGCATAAGTGTCCTGAGGCCGCTTCGCTTGCGAGCCCACGGACAGCATTCAAGCTGATCGGGTCGATGATGGCTATGGGCTAGGTCAAGAACAGCGGAGATTGGGCAGCGAAGGGGAGGTTCACAATCCCGGAAGCTGTCGGAGCCTGCGATGGATAGCGGCCTTTGGATTGTCCAGGACTACGTAGATACGAACAGGCGCGCCTCGCGCTAGGCGATGGGGGCTTGTATTGATTAAGGCTGGATCAGCGCGGGCTGCGCCTGGAGGAAAGTGGAGCGGGTAGAGGGAATCGAACCCTCACCGATAGCTTGGGAAGCTATAGTTGTACCATTCAACTATACCCGCTTCAGAAGCCGACATTTTTACCAGAACACGCCAGTCATGAGAAGCCCGGCCGTGCAAAAAGGCCTGTCGGCGACGTGTAGCCCGGGGCACTACAAGGGCTAGACGTCGCCGAACCACTCAGATAGCCAGTGCATGCTGCCCCTGTACGTAGTGACTGCGTTGACGGGGTTGGCGCAGCGTCGGGTTGAGGAAGCCAAGCATCGCGGCCCGGGTGTCCTCGCACGCGCTCTTGTGCTCGATATCCAGGAAGTGACCGGCATCGCGGATGACGCTGAAATGGCTTTGGACCACGTGCTGGCTGAAATGCCGCGCATCCTCGACGGTGGTGTACTCGTCACGGTCGCCATTGATGAACAGCACCGGGATGTCGATGTTGCGCGCCGATTTCAGGGCTCGCTCCAGATCATGATCCAGCACCTGGTTGATGTGGAAGTGCATTTGCGCGTACTCATGGCTGTCCAGGCTGCTCACATGGCGGTAGTTGAAGCGCTTGAACAGCGACGGCAGGTACTTGCCGATGGTGTCGTTGACCAGGTTGCCCACCTGGTAGCGGTCGCAGGCGGCCAGGTACTGGCAACCGCGCGCCAGGTAGTCGCGCATTGGCTCGTTGATGATCGGCGAGAACGAACTGACCACGGCCTTCTTCACCCGGCTCGGCTGGTGCGCCAGCGCCAGCAGGGCACAGGCACCGCCCCAGGAGAACGACATCACATGGTCGGCCTGGAAGTGCTCGATCAGCTCCAGGAGAATGTGCGCCTCGGTCTCCTTGGTGATCAGCCGTTCCTGATGGTTGTGCGGCTTGGACTTGCCAGCATAGGGCTGGTCGTACAACACAACGTTGAAATGCGGGTGCAGGCTGCGCACCGTCTGGGCGAAAGAGGCCGTTGTGGCCAGCGATCCATTGATCAGGATGATCGTCTTCTCTGCTGCTTCCGCGCGATAGAACTCCGTGTAAACCCGATACTGACCTTGGATATCAAGCACAGCGATTTCTGGCCTCATGTCATCGACTCCTGGCGCAAAAAGGTATTCGCGTGACCTAGGGTGCACGTTGTTTATGACAGGTAGGCATACGCCTGGAAGAGAAACCGGGGGCCCTTGTGTCGATCCATGGCACGGTCGTCGACGGTATTTGTTCTAGGTGGGCGGTTTGCCGTGCCCCAGGGCATCGAGACCCTGGGTGACCGGCAAAAGGCGTCTTGGACTGCAATCGTGACCGATAAGTCACATGCGGACCGACGAGTTTGATTCAAGCAGCAGGGTGGCGATCTCGCAAGTGCCGTTCAGGGGGATGGCACGAGAAAAACAACGGGATGAACCTGTCTATACCGCTCTATGCAGGGGCCCACCTGCGCAGAGGCTTCGAGGTTCAGACCGAGGCGATCTCTTCGGCCGTCAGTTCACGATACTCACCCGGAGCCAAAGCAGGATCCAGGCCAATGCAGCCCATCCGCTCCCGGTGCAGCCCCACCACCTTGTTGTCGAAGTGCCCGAACATGCGCTTTACCTGGTGATAGCGGCCTTCGACGATTGCCAGCCGCGCCTGGCGCGGTCCGAGAATGTCCAGTTGCGCGGGGAGGGTGGTGAGGTCCTCGAAGGCGAAGTAGAAGCCTTCGCGGAACTTGGCCACGTAGTGCTCGCCGATCTCGTCTTCGGTCTGGACGTGATAGATCTTCGGCAGCTTGGTCTTGGGCTGGGTCAGGCGCCGCGACCATTGACCGTCGTTGGTCAGGATCATCAACCCGGTGGTGTTGTAGTCCAGGCGGCCAGCGATGTGCAGGTCTTCACGCAGTTCGGCCGGCAGCAGGTCTAGCACGGTAGGGTGCTGTGGATCCTGGGTGGCGCTGACGCAGCCGCTGGGCTTGTGCAGCATGAGGTAGCGCGCCGGGCGACCGGCTTGGAGTACTTGCTCGTCCACTTCGACCCGGCTGAATTCGCGTACTTCCTGGCGCGGGTCGGTGGCAACCATGCCATCGACGCGCACGCGCTGTTGCACCAGCAGCAGGCGGACCTGCTGGCGGTTGTAGCAGGGCAAGTTGGCGAGAAAACGATCAAGACGCATGGCACTGAGCGGTTCGAAAAAAGGGCTAGCGGTTGGACGCTGATTGCGCCGCCTTGAGCTGGTCATCGACCTCGGCGCATCGAGGACACAGGCAAGCCTTGTTGCGCAATTCGTCGGGCAGCGCCCTGAGCGCGGCCGGATCGATGGTGACGGTGAAACACCAGCAGGGCTGCGTGGCGAGGCGTGGGTCGGCCAGGCTGCACTGATTCAGGGCGCCACAGGCCGGGCAGCGCTGTTTGTCGTTCATGTCGGATCCAGACGTCTAGGTAGCAGGCATTCTACCGGTTATGGCGACAGGGTGTTTCCGGCTGTCGGCAACCTGTTTCAATTCATTGCGAAAATGGCACTGCACCCGGGCGCAACGGTCTTATTCGGTGTCGATGTACGTATTGCCATCGATGCTCGCCAGCGCCGCTGTGCCGGGCACTCCCGCGGTCCAGGAGGCCGCCATGTACCTACGAATTCTGCTGATCGCCTTGTTGGCACTCCTCACCAGCGCCTGCGTCCCTTACTACGAGGACGGAGGTTACTACCGCTCGGGTTACTACCGCTCGGACTACTACTCAAGCGACCGCGACTATTATCCGGGCTATTACCGTCAGGATCGTTACTACATCAGCCAGCCGCGCTACTACCAGAGCGCGCCTCGCTACTATCAACCCGCACCTCGTTATTACCGCCCGGCGCCCACGCCCCACTATCGGCCTTACCCGGGGCATCAGGTGAATCAATGGCATGGCAATCCGCGCAACGACTATGGCAACCGTCATCGCTATGACTATGGGCGGGACCGGGACCGTCATGACTATCGCAACGACAATCGCCGGCCGCAGAACGACCGTTGGCATTCCAATGGTCGAGGCGACAACAATCGTCGTCACGATGGCAGGCACGGGGACGACGGTCGTAACTGGCGGCGTTGATCACCGGGCTTGAGCCCGGTCTGCCTGCCGGAGCGGCGCTCATTCCAGATCAGCCAGGGGATGGCGCCCCTCCCAGACCTTGGTGAAATGCGCCTCGACCACCGCCGCTGGCACCTGGGCGATATCCGGCCAGTGCCAGCGCGGCTGGTTGTCCTTGTCCAGCAAACGGGCACGCACCCCTTCACTGAACTCCGGGTGACGGCAGCAGTTCAGGCTCATGGTGAATTCCATCTGGAACACTTGGGCCAGCGACAGGTATTTGGCCCGGCGGATCTGCTCCCACACCAAGTGCGCGGTCAGCGGACAGCCCTCGTGCAAGCGTCGGCCGGCCTCGGCCAGCAGTGGGTCGGCATGACGGCTCAGGTCGGATAACGCCCGCCAGGCGGCAGCAGGGTCGGCTACGTCGAGCAGCTCGTCGATCAATGCCCGGCGCGGCAACCACTGGGCTTCGGGCAGGTCGGCGCAGGCCCGGTGCTGTTCGGCCTTGAGCAGGCTGTTCAGCTGTAGGGCGGTCTGCTCCTGCCAATTCAGTTGCAGCAGTTCCTCGATCAGGGCTTCTTGCTGATGCTCGCCCAGCAGGCGATCAGCCAGGCCAAGGTCCAGGGCGTCGCGGGCGTTGATCGGCGCGCCAGTCAGCCCAAGGAACAGGCCGAGCTTGCCGGGCAGGCGGGAAAGGAACCAGCTGGCGCCGACGTCCGGATACAGCCCGATGCTGATTTCCGGCATGGCCAGCCGGCTGCTGGGAGTGACGATGCGGATGCCCGCGGCCTGCAGAAGGCCCATCCCCCCGCCGAGCACGTGGCCATGCCCCCAGCACAGCAAGGGCTTGGGATAGGTGTGCAGGCGATAATCGAGCCGGTACTCGGCGGCGAAGAAGGTGGCGGCCAGGGGCGGGACGCTACCGGGGTGGTCGCGGCAGGCCTGGACCAGCGCACGTACATCGCCGCCTGCACAGAACGCCTTGGGCCCGCTGCCGCGCAGCAGCACGCAGACGATGCCCGGATCGTTGGCCCAGGCGCGCAGGCGCTCATCGAGGACCTCGATCATAGGCAGGTTCAGGGCATTGAGCGCCTTGGGCGCATCCAGGGTGGCGATGCCGATGCGCGCGCCATCGGCGCCTGTGAGTACCTCGCATTGAATGGACATGGGCGACCTCGTGTAGTCATCGCACAAGTATGGACCCCACAGACGATCATGGCGGTCGTCGGTCGGATCGATTGACAAGGCCGGGCGGCTTACCTAGTGTCGCGCCATTGTTTACGGATGGCCCCATGACTGACGACGATCGCATCAAACTCGAACCCGGCTGGAAGGCCGCGTTGCGCGCCGAGTTCGACCAACCCTACATGCACAAGCTGCGCGAGTTCCTGCGCGAGGAATATGCGGCGGGCAAGGAGATCTACCCGCCGGGGCCGCTGATCTTCAACGCGCTCAATTCCACGCCGCTGGACAAGGTGAAGGTGGTGATCCTCGGCCAGGACCCTTACCACGGGCCAGGCCAGGCCCATGGCCTGTGCTTCTCGGTGCAGCCTGGCGTGCCGACGCCGCCGTCGCTGGTGAACATCTACAAAGAGCTGCACCGCGACCTCAACTTGCCGATTCCCAACCATGGTTACCTGCAAAGCTGGGCGGAGCAGGGGGTGTTGCTGCTCAACACCACCATGACCGTGCAACGCGGCAACGCGGCCTCCCACGCCAACGCGGGCTGGCAGCCATTCACCGATCGGGTCATCCAGGTGGTCAGCGAGCAGTGCGAAAACGTGGTGTTCCTGCTGTGGGGCTCGCATGCCCAGAGCAAGCAGAAGCTGATCGACGGCACTCGGCACCTGGTACTCAAGTCGGTGCACCCGTCGCCGCTGTCGGCGTATCGGGGCTTCTTCGGATGCGGGCATTTCAGCCGCACCAACAGCTTCCTCGAGCAGCGTGGGCTGGCGCCGATCAACTGGTCGTTGCCGCCGCTCTGAAAAAACGTGTGGCCTTCTTCGCGGGAACGCTCCCACAGGGGCGGCGATAAGCCTTGTGGGAGCGGGTTTACCCGCGAAGAAAACTGCACGCCGTCACGGTCGGTTCGTGTTCCAGCGCCGGAACAACGGCTCGGCCAGAAACAGCACGAACAGCAACCTCATCACCTGCAGTGCCGTCACCAACGGTACCGACAGTTGCAAGGTCTCGGCCGTCAGGCTCATTTCGGCGATACCGCCAGGCATCATTCCCAGGGTCAGCGAGCGCAGGTCCAGTTGGGTCATCACACTCAACACCCAGGCCGCGCTGGCGGCGATCAACATGCACAGGAAGGTCGCCAGCAAGGTCCGCCCCAGGAAGGACGGCGCCCGGCGAAAGAACGCCCGGTTGAAGTGGCAGGCCAGGCCACTGCCGATCAGCCACTGTCCGATCTGGCTGGCGCCGGGCGGCAGGGCGATCTGCAGGTTCCCCGCCAGGCTCACGCAGGCGGCAATCAACAGCGGACCGAACAGCCACGGGTTGGGCTGGCGCAGGCGCTGCCAGATCAACGCGGCCAACACACCAAACGGCGCGATCAGGGTCAGCCAGCCCCAACTGACGCTGCCTGCGTGGGTCAGCGGCACGCCATCGCCGAGCAAGAACTTGAACAGCGCCGGCACGCACAGCACCACTGCCAACACCCGCAGGCTCTGGGCTGCGGCCACCTGGCTGAGCACCGCACCGTTGCGTGCGCCCAGGTTGACCATCTCACCCGAGCCCCCCGGCATGCTGGCGAAGAACGCCGTGGCGCGGTCTTCACCGGTACGCCTGAGCAGCCAGACGCTGATCACTGCTGACAACGTGGTGAACAGTGCCCCGAAGAAGATCAGACCAAAGTGGCTGGCCACTTGCTCGATGACCGCTGGGGTGAAGTGCAGGCCGATACCGATGCCGATGATCCACTGCCCGCACTTGCGGCCATTGGGGATTTCCGACAGCTGCCAGGGTGTCAGGCAGCGCACCAGGATGATTGCCAACAACGAGCCGACCATCCACGGCAAAGGCCAGCCGACCTTGCTGGCGAGAAACCCGCCAGCAAGACCGACCAGCCCGGTAGCCCAGAACGGCGGTGACCGATCAGGCATCGGCCATCGCCCGACGCTGCAGGCTACGTTTACGCCAGCTGCGCAGCAACGGCAGGGTCAGCATGCAGAAGGTCAGCACCCACACCGACATGCTGATCGGGCTCGACCAGAGGATGCCCAGCTCGCCGTTGGAGATCGATAGTGCGCGGCGCAGGTTCTGCTCCATCAGCCCGCCCAGGATGAAGCCGAGCAGAATCGGCGACAGCGGGAAGTCCAGCTTGCGCAGGATGTAGCCCATGATGCCGATGCCGACCATCAGGAACAGATCGAAGGTGGTCGCATGCACGGCGTACACGCCGATCCCGGTGATGATCGCGATCACCGGCACCAGCGCCCAATTCGGCACGGCGAGGATGCGGGTGAAGATGCGGATCATCGGAATGTTCAGGATCACCAGCATGATGTTGGCGATGAACAGCGAGGCGATCAGCCCCCAGACAATGTCAGGTTGCTGTTCGAACAGCAGCGGGCCTGGGGTGATGTTGTACAGGGTCAGTGCACCGATCATCACCGCGGTGGTGCCGGAACCCGGCACGCCCAGGGTCAGCATCGGCACCAGGGCGCCGCAGCAGGAGGCGCCGATGGCGGTTTCCGGAGCGGCCAGGCCGCGCGCGTCGCCCTTGCCGAACTTGCCCTTGTCGCCAGCGATGCGTTTCTCGGTCATGTAGGCCACGGCACTGGCCAGGGTCGCGCCGGCGCCGGGCAGTACGCCCATGACGAAGCCCAGCAGGCCGCAGCGCAGGTTGACGATGAACACCGAAGCGGCTTCCTTGAGGTTGAACAGCATGCGCCCAGTGGCCTTCACCGCTTCGTGGCCATGGTGGGTCTTTTCCAGCAACAGCAAGATCTCGCTGATGGAGAACAGACCCAGTACCAGCACCACGAACTGGATGCCATCGGCCAGGTGCACGCTGTCGCCGGTAAAGCGGTACACGCCGCTGTTGGCGTCGATGCCGACGCTGGACAGGAACAGGCCGATCAGCGCGGCGATGAAAGTCTTAAGTGGTTTGTCGCCGGCCATGCCGCCCAGGGCGACGATGGCGAACACCATCAACACGAAGTATTCGGCGGGCCCGAAGGCGATCGCCCATTTCGCCAGCAGCGGAGCGAATAGCACCATGCCGCAGGTGGCGATGAAGGCGCCGATGAACGAGCTCCACGCCGACAGCGACAGAGCGACGCCGGCCAGGCCTTGGCGGGCCATGGGGTAGCCGTCAAGGGTGGTCATCACGGTGGAGGCTTCGCCGGGAATGTTCAGCAGGATCGAGCTGATCCTTCCGCCATACTCGCAGCCGAGGTAGACCGCGGCCAGCAGGATCAGCGCCGATTCAGGTGGCAGGCCCAGGGCAAAGGCGATGGGGATCAGCAGTGCCACACCATTGATCGGCCCAAGGCCCGGCAGCAGGCCGACCACGGTGCCGATGAGGGTGCCGGTCAGGGCGGTGACCAGGTTGTACGGGCTCAGGGCGACGCCGAAGCCCTGGCCCAGATAGCTCAAGGTATCCATGTGTCAGTTCTCCAGTACATCCAGCAGGCCGAGGGGCAGAGGTACATCCATCACGCGGTCGAACAGCCAGTAGAGCAGCAGGCTCATAGCGCCCACCACGATCAGACTGTGCAGCCAGCGCCCGCCATACAGGCGTGCCATGGGTACGCCGACGAGTACGGCGCTGAGGATGAAACCGAGCGACTCGAAGGTGCTCGCGAAGACGATCAGCAGGCCCACACAGCCGCTGATCTTGACCAGGGTTTCACGGTCCAGTGGCGGTTCGTCGTCCTTGCGCACGATGGGCGTTGGGCGAACGGCCAGGTAGAGCAGAGCCACGCCCATCAGGCCGAGCATCAGCAAGGGATAGGCCCGTGGACCTACAGGCTCGTAGGAAAACGCAGCCTGGTACGGCCAGGCCATCACGGCCAGGGCGGCGCATACCGCCAGCAGAGCCAGGGCAAAAATGCGTTGCAGGATCATGAGGGAATCCTCGGAATTGTTCGGTACGGCGCCGACCCTTTGGGAGCGGGTTTACCTTCGACCCAGGGCGCAGCCCAGGCCACGCGTCGGCGGTGTCCGTTTCGCGGGTAAACCCGCCCCCTAAAGGGGAGCGGCGTTGCAGCTCGATCTACTGGACCAGGCCGAATTCCCGGGCCAGGGCCTTGTAGTCGGCGACCTGCTTCTTCACGTAGGTGTCCAGCTCCTGCCCGGTCATGGCGAACGGGAACAGCTCACGCTGGTCACGCAGCTTGGCGAAGTCCTCGGAGGCCAGCAGCTTGTCGAAGGAGGCTTTCCACCAGGCGTAGTCCTCGTCGCTGACCTTTGGCCCTAGGTAGAAGCCGCGTACTACTGGCCAGACGATGTCGTAGCCTTGTTCCTTGGCGGTGGGGATGTCTTTCATTTCCGGCTCGTCCAGGCGGGTTTCGGAGAACACCGCGAGGATGCGCATGTCACCGCTCTGGATGTGCGGCATGGAGTCCGAGATGTCGGTGGAGCCCACCTGAATATGCCCGCCGAGCAGCGCTGTGGCGATTTCACCGCCGCCTTCCAGGGCCACGTAGCGAAGGTCGCGAGGATTGATGCCGGCGGCCTTGGCGATCAGGGCGGTCTGCATCCAGTCCTGGCTGCCGACGGTGCCGCCGGAGCCGATGACGACTTTGCTCGGGTCTTTCTTCAAGGCCGCGACCAGATCATCGAGGGTCTTGTAGGGCGAGTCGCTCTTCACGGCGATGGCACCATAGCTGGTGCCGACAGCTGCCAGCCATTTCACGGCGTTCTCGTCGAAGCGCCCGAACTTGCCCTGGGCCAGGTTGAGCAGGGAGCCGCTGGACCAGGCCACCAGAGTGCCGGCATCGGCCGGGCGCTGGGCGACCACGGCGTTGTAGGCCACCGCGCCGACGCCGCCGGGCATGTAGGTCACGCGCATGGGCTTGGAGAGGATCTTCTCGTTGACCAAGGCGCTTTGCACCAGTTTGCAGGTCAGGTCGAAGCCGCCACCGGGCGAGGCGGGGGCGATGCATTCGGGGCGTTTCGGTTCAGCGGCCAGGGCGTTGCCAGCCAGCAGCAGGCAACCGGTAGCCAGGACGAGGCGGCGCATTGAAAAGGTCATCGTCTATCTCCGTGAGCGTTGTTGTTATGGGTTACCACAGAGCCACGCTGTAGCTCACCAGCAGCCTGACTTCGTCGGCGTCGCGGGCGAAGTTGGAGCGGAAGGTGGCGTTGCGCAGGCGAACGGCGACGTCCTTCAACGGGCCGCTTTGTACCACGTACTTGAACTCGGTGTTGCGCTCCCACTCCTTGCCCTCGCCACCGTCGGCGCGGCTGACGTTGTCGCCGCTGATATAGCGGGTCATGAAGGTCAGCCCGGGGATGCCCAGGGCAGCGAAGTTGTAGTCGTAGCGTGCTTGCCAGGAGCGCTCGTCGGCGCCGGCGAAGTCGTTGATCTGGACGAAGTTGACCAGGTACGGGTCGGCGCCATCGACGTAGGGGAAGGCGCTGTCGCCCGACAGGTGCTGGTAGGCGGCGCTGACCTTGTGACCGCCAAGGGCATAGCTGAGCATGCCGTTGACGGTGGTGTTGTCGATGTTGCCGGCCTTGGCCTGACCTGCATCGTCGCTCACTGCCAGGCGCAGGTCGGCACCGAAGGTGCCCGGGCCCCAGGGCTGGGTAGCGACCATGCCGATGAAATGCTGACGGTAGATGTCGTCGAGTTCGGCGAAGTGGTAGCTGCCGGTGATGCGATCGGTGAACTGGTAATCCAGCCCGGCCAGGTCGAAGTTGTCGGCGCTGAAAGTGCCGCCGAAACGGCCATTCTTGTTGTTGAGGGCGAGGTCTTCCCAGTTGGTGTCGTTGCGGTCCTTGGCTTTTTCCAGGCGCCCGCCGGTGAACGTCAGGCCCTTGAGCTCCTTGGAGGTGAGCAGGCCGCCCTCGAAGGTCTGCGGCAGGATGCGCCCGTCGTTGGGCTGCAGGGTCGGCAGTTCTGGGATGAGTGTGCCGACCTTGAGCTCGGTGTTGGAGACCTTGATCTTGCCGGTCAGGCCGAGCTTGGAGTATTCGTCGGCGGCCTTACCGTCATCATGGGTCGGCAGCAGGCCTGTGTCGGTGCGGTCTGGGCTGGAGTCGAGCTTGATGCCGAGCATGCCCAGCGCGTCCAGGCCGAACCCTACGGTGCCGTCGGTGTAGCCGGACTCGAAATTGAGCATGAAGCCCTGGGCCCATTCGTCGCGCTTGGATTGCTGGCTGCTGGTGCCATCGCGAAAGTCACGGTTGAAGTACATGTTGCGGGTTTCGAAGGTGGCCGTGCTGTCTTCGAAAAAAGCGGCCTGGCTCAGCGGGGCGACACCGGCTAGCGCAAGGGCGCTGGCGATGGCGGACGGGCGTGCGGACAGGGAACGGGTAGGCGCGAACGCCTGCGGCTGCATGGACAGCATCGTCGGGAGACTCCGTTTATTGTTCTTATCGGGCGCACCTTGCTGGTGCTTTTTTTCGGCGCGCGGGGCGACCGTGGTGCGATGCTAGGTAATGAACCTTTCGCTAACCTTTCAGAGTGAAAGGTTTGCCGGGAGGGCTTCACAGGCCCCCCGACGGCGGTACACTCCGCGCCAAAGCCCCACCCGAGCAGGGAGAATCCGATGCGAGTGTTGCTGGTCGAAGACCACCTGCAACTGGCCGAAAGCGTGGCCCTGGCCCTTAAAAGCCAAGGTCTGACCGTGGATGTGCTGCACGATGGCGTGGCCGCCGACCTGGCCCTGGCCAGCGAGGACTATGCGGTGGCAGTGCTCGATGTCGGCCTGCCGCGCATGGACGGCTTCGAAGTGCTGGCGCGCCTGCGTGGCCGTGGCAAGACGCTGCCGGTGCTGATGCTCACCGCGCGCAGCGATGTCAAGGATCGGGTACATGGCCTGAACCTGGGCGCCGATGACTACCTGGCCAAACCCTTCGAACTCACCGAACTGGAAGCGCGAGTCAAGGCACTGCTGCGCCGTAGCGTGCTCGGTGGCGAGCGTCAGCAGCGCTGCGGGCCGCTGGTCTACGATCTGGATACCCGCCGCTTCACCCTAGGTGAAGAAGCTCTGACCCTGACCCAGCGCGAGCAAAGCGTGCTCGAAGCCCTGATCGCCCGCCCGGGCCGAGTGATGAGCAAGGAGCAACTGGCGGCCCAGGTATTTGGCCTGGACGAAGAGGCCAGCCCCGATGCCATCGAGATCTACATCCATCGGCTACGCAAGAAGCTCGATGGCCATCCAGTGGCTATCGTCACGTTCCGCGGCCTGGGTTATTTGCTCGAGCATCGCGATGCGTGACAACGGCAGCCTGCGTGGGCGTTTGCTGGGCAATTTGGCGCTGCTGTTGGTGGTGCTGATGCTCGCCAGCGGCCTGAGCGCCTACTGGAACGGCCGCGAGGCCGCCGACACCGCTTATGATCGCACGTTGCTGGCTTCGGCACGGACCATCGCCGCAGGCCTGTCGCAGCGCGACGGGACCCTGAGCGCGGATGTGCCCTACGTGGCCCTGGACACCTTTGCCTACGACAGCGCCGGACGTATCTACTACCAAGTGCTGGATATTCATCAGCGGCTGATTTCCGGCTACGAGAACCTCCCGCCGCCGCCGCCGGGCACCCCGCGTACCGACGACTATCCGGCCTTGGCGCGTTTCTACAACGCCACCTACCAGGGCCAGGATGTACGCGTGGTCAGCTTGCTCAAGCCAGTCAGCGAACCGAACATGAACGGCATGGCCGAGATCCGCGTGGCCGAGACCGAGGAGGCACGGGTGCGCATGGCCCGGGGCCTGATGGCCGATACCTTGCTGCGTCTGGGCATGCTGGCGCTGGGGGCGCTCATGATGGTCTGGTTCGCCGTGAGCGCAGCACTGCGGCCGCTGGAGCGGCTGCGTACGGCGGTCGAAGAGCGCCAACCTGATGACTTGCGGTCCTTGCCGGTGGTTCAGGTGCAGCGAGAGCTCGGGCCCTTGGTGCACGCCTTGAACCATTTCACCGAGCGGCTGCGTGGTCAGTTCGAGCGTCAGGCACAATTCATCGCCGACGCCGCCCATGAGTTGCGCACGCCGTTGGCCGCCCTCAAGGCGCGGCTTGAGCTGGGCTTGCGCTCCCAGGAGCCGGAGCAGTGGCGACAAACCCTCGAAGCCGCCACCCAGGGTACTGACCGTCTGACTCACCTGGCCAATCAGTTGTTGTCCCTGGCGCGGGTGGAAAATGGGGCCCGGGCGATTGCCGAAGGGGGTGCCCAGCGTCTGGACTTGTGCCAATTGACGCGTGAGCTCGGCATGGCCATGGCGCCTCTGGCCCATGCCCGGGGCGTGGCCCTGGCGCTGGAAGCCGAGGCGCCGGTATGGCTCAAAGGCGAGCCGACTTTGCTCAATGAGCTGCTCAGCAACCTGGTGGACAATGCCCTGGCCCATACGCCCAAGGGTGGCAACGTGATCCTGCGCGTGATGGCCCCGGCCATTCTGGAAGTGGAGGATGACGGGCCGGGTATTCCCGAGTCTGACCGTGAGCGCGTGTTCGAGCGCTTCTATCGACGCAGCGCCCAAGGCACAGGCCTGGGGCTGGCGATAGTCGGCGAAATCTGCCGCGCGCACCTGGCGCAGATCAGCCTGCATGATGGCGAAAAAGGCGGGTTGCGCGTGCGGGTGAGTTTTATCGCCGATTGAGCGGGCTTCCCAGGGGCTTGGAGAGCAACTGTCCTGGGTTATCTGCGCTGGCCTATTCTCGGGTAAACCCGCTCCCACGGGGTTGGCGGTGATCCTTGTGGAGCGGGTGTCTTGCTTAGCGCAGCATGCTGCGGGCATCGAGCAGGTCGGCGACATCCAACTCGGTCCCGTAAGGGAGTCCGAGATGCTGGTAGGCAGGCAAGGCCGCCAGGGGCCGGCTGCGGGTTCGATGGCTGAGGTGACGGGCGATCTGCACGATGTCGATGTAGTCGATGCTCTCGGTGCGTCGATCCAGGTCCTGCACTTGGCTGGGCAGGTTGACCAACTGCTCGGGAAACTCCCAGGCCTTGAGAATTTTGTCGCCCAGCACCGGCTGGATCTGCTCGATCACATAGTGCAGGCACACAGGGTCCGAAAGCAGCTCGTTGTGCTCCTCGGCGTAGATCAGAACTGGCAGGGCGCCGATTTGGTAGACCAAGCCCCCTAGGGTGGCCTGGTCAGGCTTGAGCTGGGTGTAGCGGCGGCAGAGTTCATAGCTGATACCTGCAACTTCAAGGCTGTTGGCCCAAATATCGCGCAGTTTTTGTTCGACGGCCGGTGAGCGGGCGTGGAAGATCTGCTCGATTACCAGGCCGATCGCCAAGTTGCAGCTGTAGTTGATACCCAGGCGAGTGATGGCGGTGTGCAGGTCGGTGACCTCCACTGCCGCACGCAGCAGCGGGCTGTTGACCACCTTGATCAGGCGCGCCGAGAGGGCGGCGTCGCGGCCGATCACCTTGCTCAAGGCGGCGACGCTGATCTCGCTGTCCTCCGCCGCCTCGCGGATGCTCAAGGCAACCTCCGGAAGGGTCGGCAGGACCAGGTCGTCCTTGTCAATGGCTGCGAGCAATTGTGCTTGAACCGTCTCGGCCAGCTTGTTCATCTAACTTCTCTACCGCAGTGGTGGTGCGACCCCGCAGGGCAGCGGGGCAGGCTGGTCAGCGAAGGATTTCCCGGTCGCGGTCCAGTTCATAGGGCAGGTCCAGCAGTGTCAGGCGCGGGCCTTCGAGGCTAGCCAGGTGCAGGTTGTCGTCTGCCACGGCTTCGGCACTGAGCACGGCGAGCAGTTCGCAGCCGTCACCGGTGCTGGCGGCGATGACCACTTCGCCCACCGACGAACCGTGGGTGGGCGAGAAGATCTCGGCACCAGGGGCGGGCACGTCCCGCTGGGCCAGGGCCAAGCGGTACTGTCGGCGCTTGAGCTTACCCAGGTACTGCATACGCGCGACGATCTCTTGGCCGGTGTAGCAGCCTTTCTTGAAGCTCACCCCATCGACCGCCTGCAGATTGATCATCTGCGGGATGAACAGTTCACGGGTGGGGCCCATGACCTGGCCGATGCCGGCACGGATCTGGCCCAACAGCCAGTCGTTGAGGCTGCCTTCGGTCAGGTGAGTGGCGAGGGTCTGGCGCACGGTGTCTGCTTGCGCGGCGGGCGCCCAGAGCTCCACACGGCCGGTGCTGACGCCAATGGCGATCAGGCCGTCGTGGCGTACCGTGGCGCCAGCTTCGGTCGGCGTGGCCAAGCCCAGCGCGTTTAGCGCGGCATCGCCTTGCGTCAGGCCGAAGCGGACCCACGCGGCGCTCTCATCGGTCAAGGTAGCCTTGGAGAAGACAGCGTACTTCTTGAGGTCGGCCAGTTGCGCGTCGAGCAGCTCGCTGGCCATGGCCAGCAAGTAACCGTTGCCCTCGGGGAGAATGCGGAAGCTCGACTGCATGCGGCCCTTGACCATGCACCGGGCGCCGAGGCTCGCGTGCTCTTGGCTCAGGTAGTTGATGTTGCAGGTCAGCTGGCCTTGCAGGAACTTGCCGGCATCGGAGCCGCGGACTGCGAGGATGCCCTCGTGGGACAGGGGACAGAAGAAAGCGGAATCGGCCATGGGTCATCGCGGTTGCTTGAGACTGGCGGCCATCATAGAACGCCGGTAACAAAATAGGTAGGTGACTAGACCAACGCCTTGTGCCCCCGCGAGCGCCCCGCTGTATACTGGCGACCCATTCGAGGAGGGCCCCATGGTCGAACAAACTGAACTCAACCGGCTTTTCTGGCACAGCCGCCGCGGCATGCTGGAACTGGACGTACTGCTGGTGCCATTCACCCAGGAGGTCTACCCCACCCTGAGCGAAGCGGACCGCGAGCTGTACCGTCGCCTGCTGACCTGCGAAGACCAGGACATGTTCGGCTGGTTCATGGAGCGCACCGAGTCCGACGACCCTGAGCTGCAACGCATGGTTCGCATCATCCTGGACCGTGTCCAGCCCAAGTGAGCATTTCGAGTGCCGCTGGCGAGGCTCGCGCCTGCTGCTGGCGGCCTACCTGACCTGCCAGGTGCTCGCACTCTGGGCCATGGTCCTGAGCGCGCAGCCCTGGTGGTTGAGCGTTCCCCTCGTCCTTGCTTGCCTTGCCCACGCCTGCTGGGCCATCCCCCGTCGTATCTTGCTGACCCATCCCGAGGCCATCACTGGCCTGCGCCGTGATCGAACCGGCTGGCGGCTGTTCAGCCGTGCCAGAGGATGGCAGCAGGTGAGGTTGTGTCGGGATAGCGTGGCGATGCCAGGTCTGGTTGTGCTGCGCTTTGTCAGATCGGGACGCTGGTTTGGCGAGAGCCAGTGCGTACCGCGCGATGCCCTGGATGCGGATCAGCATCGGCGTTTGCGCGTGAGGTTGAAGTTCAGCCGCAGGCGCTGGGCCGAGGTTTCAGTGCAATAACCGCTCCCATAGGGCTCGCAGGGTTCTGTGGGAGCGGGTCGAACCGCGAACGCGTCAGTTCAGACCGGACTGAGGATGGTGTCCTTGGCCTCGGGCAGCATTCCCGGATAGTCCAGTGTGTAATGCAGCCCGCGGCTTTCCTTACGCTGCATGGCTGAGCGGATCATCAGCTCGGCGACCTGGGCCAGGTTACGCAGTTCGATCAGGTCGCGGCTGACCTTGTAGTTGCTGTAGAACTCGTCGATCTCGTCGAGCAGCAGGCGCACCCGATGCTCGGCTCGTTGCAGGCGTTTGCTGGTGCGCACGATACCTACGTAGTCCCACATGAAGCGCCGCAGTTCGTCCCAGTTGTGCGCAATGATCACGTCCTCGTCCGAGTCGGTAACCTGGCTTGCGTCCCAGCAGGGCAGGGCGGTCGGAGCCTGCACTTCATCAAGGTGCGCCTCGATGTCGGCGGCAGCGGCACGGCCATAGACGAAGCATTCGAGCAACGAATTGCTGGCCATGCGGTTGGCCCCGTGCAGGCCAGTGAAGCTGGTTTCGCCAATGGCGTACAGGCCGGGGACATCGGTATGGCCGCGATCATCGACCATCACGCCGCCGCAGGTGTAATGGGCGGCCGGGACCACCGGAATCGCCTGGCGGGTGATGTCGATACCGAAGGCCAGGCAGCGTTCATAGACCGTAGGGAAGTGATTCTTGATGAAGTCGGCTGGCTTGTGGCTGATGTCCAGATAGACACAATCAACGCCCAAACGCTTCATTTCGTGGTCGATGGCGCGGGCGACGATATCTCGGGGCGCGAGCTCCTCGCGGGGGTCGAAGCGCGGCATGAAGCGTTCGCCATTGGGCAGGCGCAGCAGGGCGCCTTCGCCGCGCAGGGCCTCTGTGATCAGGAAGCTCTTGGCCTGCGGGTGGTACAGGCAGGTGGGGTGGAACTGGTTGAATTCCAGGTTGGCCACCCGACAGCCGGCGCGCCAGGCCATGGCGATGCCATCGCCGCAGGCACCGTCGGGATTGCTGGTATAGAGGTAGACCTTGGCCGCACCGCCGGTGGCCAGCACGGTGAAGCGCGCACCGAAGGTGTCGACTTCGCCGGTATTGCGGTCCAGTACATAGGCGCCCAGGCAACGTTCGCCTGGCAGGCCCAGACGACGCTCGGTGATCAGGTCGACCGCGACGCGCTGTTCCAGCAGCTCGATGTTCGGCCGTTGGCGTGCTTGGTTCAGCAAAGTGGTGAAAATCGCGGCGCCCGTTGCGTCGGCGGCATGAATGATGCGTCGGTGGCTGTGACCTCCTTCACGGGTCAGATGGAACTCGAAGCCGCCGTCATCGACGCTGTAATGCTCGTCGCGAGTGAAGGGCACCCCTTGTTCGATCAACCACTCGATGGCTTCGCGGCTGTGCTCGACGGTGAAGCGCACGGCATCTTCATGGCAGAGGCCGCCGCCGGCATTGAGCGTGTCCTCGACATGGGACTGGACGGTATCGGTGTTGTCCAGGACCGCGGCTACGCCGCCCTGGGCCCAGAAGGTCGAACCATTGGCCAGGTCGCCCTTGCTCAGCACGGCGATGCGCAAGCGGCTGGGAAGGTTCAGTGCCAGGCTGAGGCCAGCGGCGCCGCTGCCGATCACCAGGACATCGTGTTGGAATTGTTGGCTCATGTCTTGACACTAGTAATCTTGGGAAGGGGAGCGGCACAATAGTCATGCGCAGATGGCATTGTGAAACTATCGTTAAGCCTGTCCGGCTGCCTTTATAGCAGTCACAGGTGTCTGATTTCCAATGGCATCTGCACCGGCGTCGCGATCTTTATGGGAACTTTCCGATACCGGTGGAAATCCTAAGAAGGCTGCCCGCACGCCACCAAATGCCACGGCGACGCATGGCGGTAGCTCTTTCGGGGCTGACACCTGCGTATTCGAAATCAGATTATCGACGCAGCCGGCCGTGACCGCGCTGCGTCTTTCGTGCGAGCCGACCAAGGGCCGCAGGAAACTTGCTTGGAGGGGAGAACTTTTGCGCAAAGGCCGAGTCTATGGTTGCAAGCCTGAACGATGGCTGTTGCAACGCTCCTTCGAGACCACTGAGGAGTGTTCATGCTAACCCAGGAAGAGGATCAGCAGCTTGTCGAGCGCGTGCAGCGCGGCGACAGGCGAGCGTTCGATCTGTTGGTGCTGAAGTATCAGCACAAGATTCTCGGGTTGATCGTGCGGTTCGTACACGACACCCACGAGGCCCAGGATGTGGCGCAGGAGGCTTTCATCAAGGCCTACCGGGCGCTAGGAAATTTTCGCGGTGACAGTGCTTTCTATACCTGGCTGTACCGCATCGCCATTAACACGGCGAAGAACTACCTGGTGTCCCGCGGAAGACGGCCACCAGACAGTGATGTGAGCTCCGAGGATGCGGAGTTTTACGACGGCGATCATGGCCTCAAGGATCTCGAGTCTCCAGAGCGCGCGTTGTTGAGGGATGAAATCGAAGGCACCGTCCATCGCACCATCCAGCAACTGCCCGAGGACCTGCGCACGGCATTGACCCTACGTGAGTTCGACGGACTGAGTTACGAAGACATTGCCAGTGTCATGCAATGTCCGGTAGGTACCGTGCGCTCTCGAATTTTCCGCGCTCGGGAGGCCATTGATAAAGCCCTGCAGCCTTTGTTGCAGGAAACCTGAGACAGCGGCGACAGCCAAGAGAGGAACCGCCATGAGTCGTGAAGCTTTGCAGGAATCGCTGTCCGCGGTGATGGATAACGAAGCGGACGAACTTGAACTGCGTCGCGTGTTGAACGCCGTCGACGATCCTGAAACCCGTGCCACCTGGTCCCGCTACCAAGTAGCGCGCGCAGCGATGCACAACGAGCTGGTACTGCCCAAGCTCGATATCGCCTCGGCGGTATCCGCAGCGCTGGCCGACGAAGCCGTGCCTGCCAAGGTCAAGCAAGGCCCATGGCGCACCATTGGTCGCCTGGCTGTAGCCGCCTCGGTGACCGTTGCCGTGCTGGCTGGCGTGCGCCTGTACAACCAGGACGAAATCACCGGTGCCGAGCTCGCTGCCCAGCAGCCTGTCCAGCAAGGGCTGAGCGTGCCACAAGCACAGGGCCCCGCCGTTTTGGCAGGCTATAGTGAGAGCAGTGAGCAACCGACCGGGCCGATGGCCAACGGCGTGCTGCAGAACCAGGCCGGCTGGGATCAGCGTCTGCCAGGGTATCTGCGCCAGCATGCCCAGGAATCTGCGCTCAAGGGTACTGAGACCGCTCTGCCCTATGCACGCGCCGCCAGCCTGGAAAACCGTTAAGTAAGGAGGATCATGCGCGCGCTACCTCTCCTGACGCTTCTGCTTGGCAGTTGCATGATGGTGCCGGCCTTGGCGGCCAACTCCTCGCCCGAGGCGAGCGAGTGGCTGAACAAGCTGGCACAGGCCGAGCGAGAACAGAGTTACCAGGGTTCCTTCGTCTACGAACGTAATGGCAGCTTCTCCTCACACGATATCTGGCACCGCGTCCAGGACGGCAAGGTCAGCGAGCGTTTGTTGCAGCTCGATGGGGCGACCCAGGAAATCGTGCGGGTCGATGGCAAGGTCCAGTGCGTCAGCGGCTCCCTGGTTAGCCGCGTAGGAACCCCGCCGGACTCCGCGCCCCGTGTGCTCGATCCTCTGAAACTGATGAGCTGGTACGACCTGAGCGTCGCAGGCAAGTCCCGGGTTGCCGGGCGCGATGCCGTGATCGTGACGCTCACGCCGCGAGACCAGCATCGCTACGCTTTCGAACTGCATTTGGATCGCCGCACTGGACTGCCCTTGCGCTCGTTGATGATCAACGACAAGGGCCAGCTGCTCGAGCGCTTCCAGATGACCCGCCTGGATACCGACGATCTACCCAGCGATGACGACCTGCGCGCCAGTTCTTCGTGCAAGCCGGTCGAGCACGTCGCAGCCGCGCATTCCGACGCTGCCTCTGCCTGGCGTTCGGACTGGTTGCCGCCGGGCTTCGAATTGATCAACAGCTCCGTGCGCCGGGACCCGGTGCGTGACAGCATGGTCAGCAGCCTCATGTATGACGATGGCTTGGCACGCTTCTCGGTGTTCCTGGAGCCGGTGAGCGATGATGCCGGACCGGATACCCGTGCGCAGTTAGGGCCTACCGTCGCCGTGTCGCGTCGTCTCAACACGCCCAAGGGCAAGGTCATGGTCACTGTGGTTGGCGAGATTCCCTTGGGAACCGCCGAGCGTGTCGCCCTGTCCATGCGGGCCCAGGATGCCCAGGCGCGTCAGTGATAGCGCGCCTTCCTACATCTCGTAGGGCATGCTTCTGACATGAAATTAAAGCATTGTCATTTGCAATCCCTTCGTAAATTTTCTATAGGTCAGGCTTCTCGGGGTCTGGCCTTTCTTGCTTGTGCAAAGGCCTCACTTTGTTAACTACGCTCGTTGTGACGGGAGCCGTATGTCAATACCACGCTTGAAATCCTACCTATCGATGTTCGCCGCCGTGCTGATGCTTGGCCAGGTGCTCACCGCCCAGGCCGAGGAAGCCCTGCCGGACTTCACCACCCTGGTCGAGCAGGCCTCGCCTGCTGTGGTGAACATCAGTACCAAGCAGAAGCTGCCGGACCGCCGTGTCGCCGCAGGGCAGATGCCGGACCTGGAAGGCCTGCCGCCGATGTTCCGCGAGTTCTTCGAGCGCAACATGCCGCAAGTGCCACGCTCGCCCCGTGGTGACCGTCAACGAGAAGCCCAGTCGCTCGGTTCGGGCTTCATCATCTCCAGCGATGGCTATGTGCTGACCAACAACCATGTGGTCGCCGATGCCGATGAGATCATCGTGCGTCTGTCCGACCGCAGCGAGCTGCAGGCCAAGCTGGTCGGTACCGATCCGCGCACAGACGTGGCCTTGCTCAAGGTCGAAGGCAAGAACCTGCCGACCGTCAAGCTCGGCGACTCCGAAAAGCTCAAGGTCGGTGAGTGGGTGCTGGCGATCGGCTCGCCGTTCGGCTTCGACCATTCGGTGACCAAGGGCATCGTGAGCGCCAAGGGGCGGACCCTGCCCAACGACACTTATGTCCCGTTCATCCAGACCGACGTGGCGATCAACCCGGGTAACTCCGGTGGCCCGCTATTCAACATGAATGGCGAGGTGGTGGGCATCAACTCGCAGATTTTCACCCGTTCCGGTGGCTTCATGGGGCTGTCGTTCGCTATCCCGATCGATGTGGCGCTGGATGTTTCCAATCAGCTGAAGAAGGACGGCAAGGTCAGTCGTGGCTGGCTTGGCGTGGTGATCCAGGAGGTCAACAAGGACCTGGCTGAATCCTTCGGTCTGGACAAGCCAGCCGGTGCCTTGGTCGCCCAAGTGCTAGAGGACGGTCCGGCAGCCAAGGGTGGCTTGCAGGTAGGGGACGTGATTCTGAGCATGAATGGCCAGCCGATCATCATGTCGGCCGACCTGCCGCACTTGGTCGGCAGCCTCAAGGACGGCGCCAAGGCTCGTCTGGAGATCATCCGCAACGGCAAGCGCCAGAATCTGGATATCACCATCGGCGCGCTGCCCGAGGACGATGCGGACATCGGTACCGGCGCTGGAGCCGGCGCAGAACGCAACAGCAACCGTCTGGGCGTTTCCGTGGCCGACCTGACCGCCGAGCAGAAAAAGTCCCTGGAACTCAAGGGCGGCGTGGTCATCAAGGAGGTCCAGGATGGTCCGGCGGCGTTGATTGGCCTGCGTCCTGGCGATGTCATCAGTCACCTGAACAACCAGGCGATCGCTTCGGCCAAGCAGTTCACCGAAATTGCCAAGGATCTGCCGAAGAATCGTTCGGTGTCGATGCGCGTGCTGCGTCAGGGCCGAGCCAGCTTCATTACCTTCAAGTTGGCGGAATAATCTGCGCACTGCATAGGAAAGGGCAGCTTCGGCTGCCCTTTTTCATGAAATATTCCGTTGTCGCCCCTCATCCAAAGGTTGCGGGTAGCTCGGGCGCGCGCAATTCGGGGCTCCTACAGGGCAGCGCTCGTTACCATGTCGCTTGATCTGGAATCTCCCATATCCCTGCGGCTTAAGGTACAATTCCCGGCTATTTTTCGGCGGGCGTCCGGCTCGCAGCCTTTTCGAGTGTTGACCCGTGAGTGATTTGAGTCATATCCGCAATTTCTCCATCATCGCCCACATCGACCATGGCAAGTCGACGCTGGCCGACCGTTTCATCCAGATGTGCGGTGGCCTGTCGGCACGCGAAATGGAAGCCCAGGTCCTCGACTCCATGGATCTGGAGCGTGAGCGCGGGATCACCATCAAGGCCCACAGCGTCACGCTGAGCTATAAGGCCCAGGACGGCAAGGTCTACCAGCTGAACTTCATCGATACTCCCGGCCACGTCGACTTCACCTATGAAGTCAGCCGTTCCCTGGCCGCGTGCGAAGGCGCGCTGCTGGTCGTGGACGCCGGTCAAGGTGTCGAGGCCCAGTCCGTGGCCAACTGCTACACCGCTATCGAGCAGGGCCTGGAGGTCATGCCGGTGCTTAACAAGATGGACCTGCCCCAGGCCGACCCAGACCGCGTCAAGGACGAGATCGAGAAGATCATCGGCATCGACGCCACCGATGCCGTGGCATGCAGCGCCAAGAGCGGCATGGGCGTCGATGAGGTCCTCGAGCGTCTGGTGCAGACCATTCCCGCCCCGGAAGGCGAAATCGATGCTCCTCTGCAGGCACTGATCATCGATTCCTGGTTCGACAATTACCTGGGCGTCGTCTCCCTGGTCCGCGTGCGTCATGGCCGGGTCAAGAAAGGGGACAAGATCCTGGTCAAGTCCACCGGCAAGGTGCATCTGGTGGACAGCGTCGGTGTCTTCACCCCGAAACACACGCAGACCGCCGACCTCAAGGCGGGCGAGGTGGGCTTCATCATCGCCAGCATCAAAGACATTCACGGGGCACCGGTCGGTGACACCCTGACCCTGTCCTCGACCCCAGAGGTCGAAGTGCTGCCAGGCTTCAAAAAGATCCAGCCGCAGGTTTATGCCGGCCTGTTCCCGGTCAGCTCCGACGATTTTGAAGATTTCCGCGACGCACTGTCGAAGCTGACCCTGAACGACTCCTCGCTGCAATACCTGCCGGAAAGCTCCGACGCACTGGGCTTCGGCTTCCGTTGCGGCTTCCTCGGCATGTTGCACATGGAGATCATTCAGGAGCGCCTGGAGCGCGAATACGACCTGGACCTGATCACCACCGCGCCGAGCGTGATCTACGAGCTGGTGCTCAAGACCGGTGAGACCATCTACGTCGACAACCCATCTAAGCTACCGGATGTTTCTGCGGTCCAGGACTTCCGTGAGCCAATCGTCACCGCCACCATCCTCGTGCCTCAGGAGCACCTGGGTAACGTCATCACCCTCTGCATCGAGAAGCGTGGCGTGCAGCGCGACATGCAGTTCCTCGGCAGCCAGGTACAGGTGCGCTACGACCTGCCGATGAACGAAGTGGTGCTGGACTTCTTCGATAAACTCAAGTCCACCAGCCGCGGTTACGCTTCGCTGGACTATCATTTCGATCGCTACCAGTCGGCCAACCTGGTCAAGCTGGACGTGCTGATCAACGGCGACAAGGTAGACGCCCTGGCGCTGATCGTTCACCGCGACAATGCCCACTACAAGGGCCGTGCGCTGACTGAGAAGATGAAGGAGCTGATCCCTCGGCAGATGTTCGATGTGGCGATCCAGGCAGCCATCGGTGGCCAGATCGTCGCCCGTACGACCGTCAAGGCGCTCAGAAAGAACGTACTGGCTAAGTGCTACGGCGGTGACGTCAGCCGTAAGAAGAAGCTGCTGGAGAAGCAGAAGGCCGGTAAGAAACGCATGAAGCAGGTCGGCAACGTGGAGATCCCACAGGAAGCCTTCCTCGCCGTGCTCAGGTTGGATAGCTAGGTCCTATGTCGCTAAATTTCCCGCTGTTGCTAGTCATCGCCGTAGCTGTCTGCGGCCTGTTGGGCTTGATCGACCTGCTGTTCCTGGCTCCGCGCCGGCGAGCGGCGGTCGCCAACTACCAGGGCAGCGTCAGCCAGCCCGAGATGGCAGTGCTCGAGCGCCTGAACAAGGAGCCGTTGCTCGTCGAGTATGGCAAGTCGTTCTTCCCGGTGCTGTTCATCGTGCTGGTGTTGCGTTCGTTCCTGGTCGAGCCGTTCCAGATCCCATCGGGATCGATGAAACCGACTCTGGAAGTGGGCGATTTCATCTTGGTGAACAAGTTCTCCTACGGTATTCGCCTGCCGGTGATCGACAAGAAAGTCATCGAGGTGGGAGACCCGCAGCGCGGCGACGTGATGGTGTTCCGCTACCCGAGCGACCCGAATGTCAACTACATCAAGCGTGTGGTCGGGCTGCCGGGCGATCAGGTGCGCTACACCAGCGACAAGCGTCTGTACGTCAATGGCCAGCCGGTCGCCGAGCAATTGGTCGGTACCGAGCCAGGCACCCTGGGCAGTGCCCAGCTGTACAAGGAAAAACTCGGCGAGGCCGAGCACCTGATCCGCAAGGAAATGAGCCGCTACCGCATGCCGCCGGACCAGCAATGGACCGTTCCGGCTGGCCATTACTTCATGATGGGTGACAACCGCGACAACTCCAACGACAGCCGCTACTGGGACGATCCGAACATTCCCAAGGAACTGCACGGCATGGTTCCGGATCGCAACATTGTCGGCAAGGCCTTCGCGGTCTGGATGAGCTGGCCGGAGCCCAAGCTCAGCCACTTCCCCAACCTGTCGCGGGTAGGCTTGATCCATTGATACCCAACGGCGCTGTCTGACAGACAGCGCCGAATGCATTTCTGACATAGGCTGTGTTCTCAGGGATCGAGAGATTCCGCCGCCCACAAGGTGGTGGGCCACAGCCAAACAGTCTTTCAGGATGTTGATTTGAACAACGCGTTGAACAATCCACGGGTGGCCCCATGAGTGCTTCCCTCGCGCGCCTGGAGCGCAAGCTCGGCTATACCTTCAAGAATCAGGACCAGATGCTCCTGGCCCTGACTCATCGCAGCTATGCTGGGCGCAACAACGAGCGCCTGGAGTTTCTGGGCGATGCCATCCTCAACTTCGTGGCCGGCGAAGCGCTGTTCGAGCGTTTTCCGCAGGCCCGCGAAGGCCAGCTCTCGCGCCTGCGCGCCCGTCTGGTCAAAGGTGAGACCCTGGCCCGTCTGGCCCGGGGCTTCGATCTGGGCGAATACCTGCGCTTGGGCTCGGGTGAGCTCAAGAGCGGTGGTTTCCGGCGGGAGTCGATCCTGGCCGATGCCCTCGAAGCGCTGATCGGGGCGATCTACCTGGACGCCGACATGGAGACCGCACGCGAACGCATCCTGGCCTGGCTGGCCGGTGAGTTCGATGGGTTGACTCTGGTCGACACCAACAAAGACCCCAAGACTCGTCTGCAGGAGTTCCTGCAGTCGCGTGCCTGCGAATTGCCACGCTATGAAGTGGTGGACATCCAGGGCGAACCGCACTGCCGTACCTTCTTCGTCGAATGCGAGGTGGTGCTGCTGAACAACAAGAGCCGTGGCCAGGGCGTGAGCCGGCGTATCGCCGAGCAGGTCGCCGCCGCTGCTGCATTGATCGCCCTTGGCGTGGAGAATGGCAATGACTGAGAACACTTCGACCCGTTGCGGCTATGTCGCGATCGTCGGTCGCCCCAACGTGGGCAAGTCCACGCTGCTCAACCACATCCTCGGCCAGAAGCTGGCGATCACCTCGCGCAAGCCGCAGACCACCCGGCACAACATGCTCGGTATCAAGACCGAGGGCGACGTGCAGGCGATCTACGTCGATACGCCCGGTATGCACAAGGCCAACGACAAGGCCTTGAACCGCTACATGAACCGCAACGCATCGGCTGCCTTGAAGGATGTCGACGTAGTCATCTTCGTGGTCGACCGGACCCGCTGGACCGACGAGGACCAACTGGTGCTTGAGCGTGTGCAGTACGTGAGTGGCCCGGTGATCCTGGCGGTCAACAAGACCGACCGCATGGATGAGAAAGCCGAGCTGATCCCGCACTTGCAGTGGCTGCAGCAGCAGTTGCCCAATGCCGAGATCGTGCCGATTTCCGCCCAGCAAGGCCACAACCTCGAAGCCTTGGAAGCGTTGATCGCCAAGCATCTGCCCGAGAACGAGCATTTCTTCCCGGAAGATCAGATCACCGACCGCAGTAGCCGCTTCCTGGCTGCGGAACTGGTGCGCGAAAAGATCATGCGCCAGCTCGGTGCTGAGCTTCCGTACCAGATCACCGTGGAGATCGAGGAATTCAAGCAGCAGGGCCATGTGCTGCATATCCATGCGTTGATCCTGGTCGAGCGTGACGGTCAGAAGAAGATCATCATTGGTGACAAGGGCGAGCGCATCAAGCGCATCGGTTCGGACGCGCGCAAGGATATGGAAGTGTTGTTCGACGCCAAGGTCATGCTCAACCTGTGGGTCAAGGTCAAAGGCGGCTGGTCCGACGATGAGCGCGCCCTGCGCTCGCTGGGCTACGGCGACCTGTAACCGCTCCAGCCAACAGACAGCTGGCTCGTACCCTGTGGGAGCGGGTTCACCTTCGAATGACAGTGGTTTCACTGATGCGTTCGAAGGTGGCCCCGCTCCCACAGGCACATTCAAACCCCAGAGATCGCTGATGGAACAACCCGCCGGCCAGCCGGCCTACGTGCTTCACAGCCGTGCCTACAAGGAAACCAGCGCGCTGGTGGATTTCCTCACGCCCCAAGGCCGTGTACGTGCGGTGCTGCGCCGTGCCCGGGGCAAGGGGGGCAGCCTGGTCCGGCCGTTCGTGGAGCTGGAGGTGGAGTTGCGTGGGCGAGGGGAGCTGAAGAACGTCGGTCGCCTGGACAGTGTCGGCATCGGCGGCTGGTTGCATGGCGATGCCTTGTTCAGCGGGCTGTACCTCAATGAACTGTTGATGCGCCTGCTGCCTGCGGAGGCGCCGCATCCTGCGTTGTTCGAGCATTACACCTTGACGCTGCAGGCACTGGCCGCCGGTCGGCCCCTGGAGCCGCTGTTGCGTGCCTTCGAGTGGCGCCTGTTGGATGAGTTAGGTTATGCCTTTGCCCTGACCCACGATATCAACGACGACCCCATCGACACCCAAGGACTGTATCGCCTGCAGGTCGATGCGGGCCTGGAGCGGGTTTACCTGGCGCAGCCTGGGTTGTTCACCGGGGCAGAGCTGCTGGCACTGGCCGAGGCCGATTGGCAAGCCCCGGGTGCGTTGCTCGCTGCCAAGCGCCTGATGCGCCAGGCCTTGGCGGTACACCTGGGGCCGAAGCCGCTGGTGAGCCGGGAACTGTTTCGCAAGCGTTGAGCACATCGTATGCTGTGGGGCTCAACTTTCAGGAGAGCCCTTTCGTGACTCACAGCAACCGCATGCTTCTTGGCGTCAACATCGACCACGTGGCGACCCTTCGCCAGGCCCGGGGCACCCGTTACCCAGACCCGGTCAAGGCCGCGCTGGATGCCGAGGAAGCGGGCGCCGACGGTATCACCGTGCACCTGCGCGAAGACCGCCGGCATATCCAGGAGCGCGACGTGCTGCTGCTCAAGGACGTGCTGCAGACCCGCATGAACTTCGAAATGGGCATCACCGAAGAAATGATGGCCTTCGCCGAGAAGATCCGTCCGGCGCATATCTGCCTGGTGCCTGAAACCCGCCAGGAACTGACGACCGAGGGTGGCCTGGACGTCGCCGGCCAGGAGGCTCGGATCAAGGCTGCGGTGGAGCGTCTGTCGCGCACAGGGGCTGAAGTTTCGCTGTTCATCGATCCGGACGCGCGTCAGATCGAAGCTTCGCGCCGTGTCGGTGCACCGGCGATCGAACTGCACACCGGCCGCTATGCCGATGCCGAAACCCCGACCGAGGTGGCCGAAGAGCTGCAGCGGATCATTGACGGCGTGGCCGTGGGGGTAGGGCAGGGGCTGATCGTCAATGCCGGCCATGGCCTTCACTACCACAACGTCGAGGCGGTGGCGGCGATCAAGGGCATCAATGAACTGAACATCGGCCATGCGCTGGTGGCCCATGCGCTGTTCGTCGGTTTCAAGGCGGCTGTGGCCGAGATGAAGGCGCTGATCGTAGCGGCTTCTCGCTAATTGCCGTTCGGCTGTACTGGCCTCTTCGCCGGTACAGCCCCCGTCATTGCGCTCGGAATACCAAGGTGAAGCGGGTAGGGCCAGCAGGCGTGCTGCTGGCCTCGACTCGTCCGCCATGCAACTGCATGATCGACTTCACGATCGCCAGTCCCAATCCTGTCCCACCCTCCAGCCGCGAGCGTCCGCATCCTGCGCGGTAAAAGCGTTCGAACAGGTGCGGCAGATGACACCCGGCTATGCCTGGCCCCTGGTTGCGCACCCCTAGGTGTATCTCATCGCCCTGACGTTCGATCAGGACCGTCACCACCTGGTTCTCCGGGCTGTGGCGGATGGCATTGCTCAACAGGTTGGACAGTGCCCGCTGGAACATCAAGCGATCGGCCATGGCCGTCCCCCAACCCTGCAGATGCAGTTCGATCCCCTTGAGCTCGGCGCTGACGGCGAACAGCTCGCAGACCCGCTCCGCTTCCTGAGCCAGGGCCAGTGGCCCGAGCATTACCTGGGCCTGGGGTTGGCTGACTTGGGCGAGAAACAACATGTCGTTGATGATGCGGTTGAGGCGGGTCAATTCCTCGACACTGTCCTCCAGTGCTTCCCGGTAATAGGTGCCATCGCGGTCCCGGGCCAGGGTGACCTGGGCCTTACCCATGAGATTACCGATGGGCGTGCGAAGCTCATGGGCCAGATCATCGGAGAATTGCGAGAGCTGGCGTACACCTTGATCCAGGCGATCGAGCATGACATTGATGGCCTTGGCCAGTTCGGCCAGTTCCACCGGCAAGCCTGTGTCGGGAAGGCGATGCCCCAGGTCCTGGGCCGAGACGCGCCCGGCAATCCGGCGAAAGTGACGCAAAGGGCGCAATCCCATTTGCATCAGTTTCCAGGCACTGAGGCCGATCAGTACCAGCAACAAGGGCAGGGCCAACAATGTCGAGTTCAGGTAGGCCTGGAGCAGGGTGTTATCGTCGGCGCGATTGAGCGACATCATCACCCGAACGGTGGTGTCGTCGCGCAGGCGCATCAGGCGGGTGGCGGTGAGGATCTGGGCATCGGCACTGTCGCGCCACTCGTGGAAGCTCAGCCGGTCGCCGACCGGCAGCTCGTTCAGGCGTGCTTCCAGCGCAGGTCCCAGGCTCAGCAGCAAGGGATGACGACCGTCGAGCGCCAGGATGCTCAGGCTCAGGTTGTCATGGCCCATGATCACATCGAGCAAGGGATGGGCGCGGCGGGCCAGATCCTCGTTGCGTAGATCGACGCGCAGATTGTGTTCGATCTGCAGCATCTTACGGTCCAGGTCTTTGCGGGCGCGGCTGTCCAGTTCGTGCTGCAGAGCGAACACGGCCAGGCAAGCCAGCAATAGCACCAGCGTGGCGCCCATCAGGGTCACCGACAACCCCAGGCGCAAGGACAGGCTGGCAGGTTTCATGGCCTGGCCTCGAGCACGTAGCCCACGCCGCGCAGAGTGTGGATCAGTTTGTCGTCGAACGGGTCGTCGATCTTGGCCCGCAGGCGACGGATCGACACCTCCACCACGTTGGTGTCGCAGTCGAAATTCATGTCCCAGACCAGCGAGATGATCTGCGTGCGCGACAACACTTCGCCGCTCTGGCGCATCAATAGGTGCAGCAGAGCGAACTCCTTGGCGGTCAGGTCGATGCGCCGCCCTGCGCGGTAGGCGCGGTGGCGGCCAGGGTCCAGTTCCAGGTCAGCGACGCGCAGGGTGCTCGGTTGCAGATGCTGGTCGTTGCGCCGCAGAAGGCTGCGGATTCGAGCCAGCAATTCCGGGAATTCGAAGGGTTTGAGCAGATAATCGTCGGCGCCCAGGTCCAGGCCTTTGACCCGGTCGTCCAGGCGGCCATGGGCCGTAAGCATCATGATCCGCGTGGCCGATTCGCTGCGCAGGCGTTGCAGTACGCTCCAGCCGTCCAGGCCGGGCAGGTTGACGTCGAGAATCACCAGGTCATAGGGCTGCTGGCGGGCCAAATGCAGCCCGTCGATACCGGTATGGGCGCAGTCGACCACGTAGCCGTTCTCGCGCAGACCCTGTTGCAGGTAATCAGCGGTACGCAGTTCGTCTTCGATGATCAGTAGGCGCATGGGAAGCTCGGTGTAATGAAAGGTGGCGATTCTCGACCCTGTAGCGAGATCAGGGTCAAGGTTGCCGATGTTACGGGATGCAACCGAGCGGAAAGCTTGAATAACGGATTTGTAATGGGCCGGACATGTGGCTGAAAGGCGTTGCGCAAGTCTGTGCCGAAACGCCGCTCAAGTCTTGCAACACTGTAATGTCCGACTCACCTTGGCGTTAGCTGCGCCTCGCTACGATGGCCTCGAACGACTGGTTATCACGAGGCAAACACGATGAACCTGACCCAATACTTGTTGTTGGCTGTACTCGCCCTGGGCAGTTCTGGGGCAATGGCCGAAGGCGGCGCCGAGCGTTCCAGGCAGTTCTGGGAGGCGTTCCGGCAAGACCAGCAGCGCCTGCATGGCGACAAAGAGCAAGCCGTGGTGGCGCGTGAGCGCAAGGCGAACGAGAAGGCCCGTGAATTGGCCAAGGATTGACGTGTAGCCGCCTTCGCAGTCGCTCCTCTGACGAAGGCGAGTCTGGCGCCCCTACGGGGGCGCCTTTTTTATTTGCGTGCCAGCAAGGTGGCGCGACGTGGGGCCGGGAGGCCCTCGATGGTGCGGCTGTGATCGTTCGGGTCGAGGAAGTCGGCGAGCGACTGGTAGCGCATCCAGTCGGTACTGCGCTGCTCGTCCACGCTGGTGACGCTGACATCGACACAGCGCACGTCGCTGAACCCGGCACGGCGCAGCCAGCGCTCCAGGGCCGGCACCGACGGCAGGAACCAAACGTTGCGCATCTGCGCGTAGCGGTCCTCGGGCACCAGCACCTGGTGTTCGTCGCCCTCGACGACCAGGGTTTCCAGCACCAGCTCGCCACCTTTGACCAGGCAGTCCTTGAGCGCCAGCAGGTGCTCGATGGGCGAGCGTCGGTGATAGAACACGCCCATGGAGAACACGGTGTCGAAGCCTTCTAGGTTCGCTGGCAGCTCTTCCAGAGCGAAGGGCAGGTGCCAGGCGGGAAGCTCCGGCAGGTACTTTTGCACGGCCTGGAACTGGCAGAAGAACAGCCAGTTGGGGTCCACGCCGATCACCATGTCGGCGCCGGCACCTAGCATGCGCCACTGGTAGTAGCCATTGCCGCAGCCGACGTCGAGCACGCGTTTGCCTTTCAGATCCAGATGCGGGCTTACCCGCGACCACTTCCAGTCAGAGCGCCATTCGGTGTCCACGTGGACGCCGAACAGGTCGAACGGCCCCTTGCGCCAGGGCGAGAGCCCCATCAACGCTTGGTGCATCCGGGCTCGGGTGGCATCGTCACAGTCGCTGTCCAGACGCAGGCCGTTTTGCAAGTCGACCTCGCTGGGCAGCAGATCCGGCAGGGCATCCAGCGCGCCGCGCCAACGATCGAGATCGCCATGGCCTTTCTCCAGCTTGGTGTGCAGTTGTGCTTGCAGGCCTTGGGACCACGTGGCAAGGGGCGTGCCCGCCAGGCGGCGGACGAGGGGGGAGAGGTCGATCATGGCAGGGCAATCAGTGAGGCGAAATTGAGGCATTGGAACCAAGGCACGACCTTGGAGAAGCCGGCGGCATGCAGGCGGTCTTTGTGGGTCTGCAGGGTGTCGGGTTTCATCACGTTCTCGATGGCGCTGCGCTTCTGGGCGATTTCCAGTTCGCTGTAGCCATTGGCACGCTTGAAGTCCAGGTGCAACTCGTTGAGCAGGTCCTGCTCCTGGTCATCGGCAAAACGCAGCTTCTCGGAGAGGACGAGCGCGCCGCCGGGCAGCAGCGCCTGGCGGATGCGACCTAGCAGTGCCAGGCGTTGGTCCGGGGCGATGAACTGCAAGGTGAAGTTCATCGCCACCACCGAGGCCGGCTCGAAGGGCAGGGCCAGGATATCGGCCTCCAGCACCTGTACTGGCAGCAGTTCCTGGAACATCGAGTCCTGGGCGGTGAGGTACTGACGGCAGCGCTCGACCATGGCTGCGGAATTGTCCACCGCAATCACCCGGCAGCCGTCGGCACGCACGTGCCGGCGCAGGGACTGGGTCACCGCGCCCAGTGATGCGCCCAGGTCGTACAGCGCAGTGTGCGGCTGGGCGAAGCGGGCGGCGAGCACGCCGAGGTTCTCGACAATGGTCGGGTAACCTGGCACCGAACGCTTGATCATGTCCGGGAACACCCGCACCACGTCCTCGTTGAAGGCAAAGTCGGGCACCTGCTCCAAGGGCTGGGCGAAGAGGCGGTCGGGTTGTTGGCTCACGGAAGTACCAGGTGGGGGTGGTAAAGAGCGTGCATTTTAGCCAACCCTGACCGTTTGCGCATCGCCTCTGGGCAGGTTCAGTCGACCGTCACGGCGCAGTCGAAGGTCTGTGCAGGGCGCACTTCGGGTGCCCAGGGTTGCTGATACACCAGAATGAGATGGCTCACGCCTTGGCCCTGGGCCTGGAAGCGCCACAAGGACTGGCCTGCACTGCCCACCACACCTGTGTCTTCTGGATCGCTATACACCTCAGGGCCCAGGCTGCGCAGGATGTTGGCCGCCGGGTGTTGAACCAGCCAGCGGTAACCGGTGCTGGGATTGCTGGGCAAACGCAAGGTCAATGTTTGTCCGGGCACCAGGGTGATTGGGCATTCACTGGCTTTTTCCAGAACGATAGGTTCAGGGGAGGACGGGGTTTGGCTGCAGGCGCTCAACAGCCCGAAGGCCAGGGGAAACAGTGCAAGGCGAGATCTCATGAAGTCTCCTGTCTGAATATACCAATAGATCTTGTAGGAGGAACGATTGCCATCTGATGACTCATCGGGGCGAGTCATAACTTTGTACCACCAAACCAGCCCGGTTTGGGTACAAGGAGAAATGTATGAGTTTCCAAAGAGCCAGCTATGAAACGCTGGCAAATGAGGCGGCCAGCCAACCTGTAGCAATGGTTACAGCAATGGCCGAGCGCGACGGTAGTAATGAAGGCGGCCTGACACTCAGCCGCGAGCACATCGTCACCATCAACCAATATGCCAATTTTGTTTTTGGTCTGCCCAAGACCCCACAAACCGTTGAGCAATGGCTGGGCTACAAGACCATCGATGAGCCTGAGCTGAAGCCCTCGGCCATGTCCAGCCTGTTTGAGGGGCTGCGTCGTCATGCCAACGCCTGGACAACACTGTCAGATCGCAGCAAGCGGCTCTCGAGCGAACTGGCAACCACCGCCAACTTGATCGATGTCGTTGGCGAGGAAATTGTTGCAGAGTGCAGTCGCCTGAGATTTCTGAAACCGCAAATGACCTGGGAGCAGGTGGCGCTCGCGAGGCCGGTCAAACTGGGCGCCGAGGACCAGAAAGCCGTCACGCAACTGGTCGAGTACATGCAAATCCTCAACGACGATGTCAGGAACTATGCCAAGCGTGTAGACGGTGTAAAGAAAGACAGCGAAGCCTTCAGGGACACCGTTAAAAAGGAGTTGCTGCCTGCAGTCGGCAACAAAGACAAGGCGCTAAAACGCAAGAAACAAGACGGGCTGGTTGAAGCGTTGCGCACTGAACTCAAAGCCCTCGACGTCGAGATCGGCGAACTTAAAAAAGAATACGACAGGTACCTCTCCAACGGACTGAGCAGCCTCGCTGGGGGGCCGCTTGGGGCTATTGTCGGCGGTGCGATCTATGGCGCCAAAGCAGAATCTGCGCGTAAGCAACGTAAAAAGTTAGAACAACAGCGCAGGGAGGTCGCAGCGAAACTGAAGGCCCGTGTGAATCTGGAAGGCCGGCTCAAGGAAATGACCCAGTTTGTGGATGATCTGGACGTGCGTCTTAACGATGTCCTGACCTCAGCCTCCCATTTGCAGACAGTCTGGGAGCGTGTCGAGGTCTACATCACCAGCTCCATCGAAGAGCTCGAAAAGATCACAGATGGCCAGCGGCTGGCGATCTTTCTGATCTTTTTCAAACGATTCCTCCGGCAGTGGAAGGAAATCGAGCGCACTTCGCTGCAACTGACAGCGGTTTTCGACAATGCCGCATCGGCACGCTAATTCATTAAAGGACTATTACCATGAATGCCAAGGTTTCTTATCTGTCGCCTGCCAGCCAGCAACCCGTACTGGACGACATTCTCTCGACGACCCGTGTTTTCCTGCTTGAGTGGCAGCAGGGCAACCTGAAGCCCTTGCCGACGTTGTATGAATCGATTGAGCGACATGCCAAGTTTCTGGACAGCATTACCAAGCGAATGGCAACTCAAGCCCTGCGGATGGAGGCAGAGCTGCATGCAAGCGGGTTAGAGGATATCGTCGATGCGCTTGAGGACATCGGCGAAGACCCTGAGCTTCTGTTCATTGCCCAGGAAACTATCAATAAAGTGCTGTCGAATCTGACGATTCAAATCAGTGGCGTAAAGAATGCCTCTACGGAGTTGTCGGCTTTGTCTGCCCCCAACGCCTCCCGCGACGAAGCCCGTTTATTCAGGCAGCAGATGGAACTGGAAACGACCAGTGTCGCCTTGAAAGCCGAAATAGACGCCGAGTCGTCCAAGATCGAGGCACTGCATACCGCCCTCAAAGCGCTGGAAGCTATCGATATCGAGGTCAAGTTCGACGGCCTGATTCCCACGCCCGAGCAATTGGCTGCGCTGGCAGTGCCCGGTGGGCAGATCGCCTTACTGAGTGAGGCCGCAGCCCAGGCCCTGAAAAACCTGGAGAAAACGCTTGGACAGTTGTCTGCCGACCTCAATTACAGCCGACTGCAGGCAGAGCGTCGGCAATTGACACTCGGACTCAGAACGCTGCAGCGGGACCTTGCCGCCAATAGCCGAACCCTGGCGACATGCCGTCAACAGCTCAAGGCGCTGGAAAATGTGCCTAGGCTCGTCGCGCAACGTAAGGCCTGCCTGATTGCCTTGAATGCACTGAGCATGGCGTTGGGGAGTTTCTACAACCTGCTGAAGAACGCCAAGTACAAGGGAATCGAAGACCTGCGTGCTATCGAAGCGTTTTTGAAGACGCTCGTGGCTTATCAGCGCAGCATGATCAAGCAGATCAGCAATGCATTTTGATTCGTGATCAATAGCCTGACTGCCATTCATCAGAGCGGCGGTCAGGCTTA
Source organism: Pseudomonas sp. HTZ2 (assembly GCF_033173945.1). Taxonomy (NCBI): domain Bacteria; kingdom Pseudomonadati; phylum Pseudomonadota; class Gammaproteobacteria; order Pseudomonadales; family Pseudomonadaceae; genus Pseudomonas; species Pseudomonas sp. HTZ2. Next base: position 1,851,217 of record NZ_CP137332.1, read on the forward strand.
CGGAGTTAATGCTCATGGAACAAAGGATGCTGATGCCGATGGGGAGCGCTGCACGGGCGATGGAAGTGCGAGTGGCAGCGCTCTTCAAACAGGCGCGAAGCGGCGTGGGTGATCTAAAAGCCTCTGTTGCGCAGCTGGATGCCTATGTCCGCAGGGTTCACGATTTACCTCAAGGACGATTGGCGCGTTGGGTGAGCTATTCGTATGTCTCTGAGCCAGTCCTGAATATTGGTAATTTGGAACGGCTGATCGCTAGGCTGTCCTACAGGAGTGGTTTTTGGTGGTCCTTGCGTGAGCGTGGAAGTGCGCTGAGTCAGGCATTGGTCGGGCATACCCAAACGGTCACGCAGCGGAGTGCAGAAATACAGAACATTGCGTCTCGGCTCGAGATGGCGAACGGTGATGCAGATAGATGGGAGGCGTTGTCTCGCGAAAAGGATTTGGCACTCAGTCCCAGGGATTTGACGCGTGTGGAAACAATGGTTGCATACGTGGTCAGTCTTCGGAGGGAGGTCGAGGCCTTTGACATCCATCTCACTGAATACATGTCAGGTATCGAGGACTTTCGCGAAACGCACCGGCGTGAATTACAACCCGACCTGGATAGGGTGATCAAAGCGCTTGATACGGTTGAGGTGCGCAAGTGCACGCTGAGATTCGAGCCGTTTTGGACAAACTGTCGGAAAGCGACTTTTGAAGAAGAAGATCGCGAGCAGCTTAGGGCTTTGTTTGGCGTGCGTGATCTACAGCTGGCTGGCGTGCATGGCAATATTGAAAAACTTCATACGGCTTGGCAAGCGATAGGCACGTATGTCGAAAGTGCACACAATCATTTGAGCAAAGTGAAACGCCAGCGAGAGCTGGCGCTTTTCATGGTGTACTTCAAAATATTCTTGGGACAGTGGAAACAGGTTGCCGTGCACGCGCAGCGATTGCGTGAGGCTTTTGCCTGAAAAACAGAGGGGCCGTGGCCCCTCTGTTCAATCAAGCGAACAACACTTTCGCCACGTCGGCATAGCGCTTGGCGAAATGCACAGTCAGCCCTTCACGTAGATAGTCCGGCAGCTCTTCGAAGTCGCCGCGGTTGGCCTCTGGCAGGATCAGTTCGAAGATCTTCTGTCGCCGTGCGGCGATTACCTTCTCACGGACCCCACCAATCGGTAGCACCTGCCCGGTGAGTGTCAGTTCACCGGTCATGGCCACGCCTTTTTTCGGCGCCTGGTCCCGGGCGAGCGATAACAGGGCGCTTGCCATGGTGATGCCGGCGCTCGGCCCATCCTTGGGCGTGGCGCCCTCGGGTACGTGCAAGTGGATGAAGGCTTCGTTGAAAAAGCTCGGGTCGCCACCGTATTGCTTCAGGTTCGAGCTGACATAGCTGTAGGCGATCTCGGCCGATTCCTTCATCACATCGCCCAGCTTGCCGGTGAGCTTGAAGCCACGGTTGAGGGTATGGATACGGGTGGCTTCGATCGGTAAGGTGGCCCCGCCCATGCTGGTCCAGGCAAGGCCGGTGATCACGCCCTTGCCAGCGAGCACCTGCTCGCTGCGGAACACCGGCATACCGAGTGCCGCTTCCAAGTCCTTGGTGCCGATCTTGAGCTTGGCCTGCGGCGTCTCGAGCAGCTTGACCACTGCCTTGCGCACCAGTTTGCCCAGCTGTTTTTCCAGTTGGCGCACACCGGCCTCGCGTGCATACCCCTCGATCACCATGCGCAGAGCGCTGTCGCTGATGCTCAGGCTGGATTTGGCGACTCCGGCTTTGGCCAGTTGCTTGGGCCATAGATGGCGCTTGGCGATCGCCAGTTTCTCTTCGGTGATGTAGCCGGAGAGGCGGATCACTTCCATGCGGTCGAGCAGTGGGCCGGGGATCGAGTCCAAGGTGTTGGCGGTGCAAACGAACAGCACTTTGGACAAGTCCAGGCGCAGGTCCAGGTAGTGGTCGAGGAAGTCGACGTTCTGTTCGGGGTCGAGGGTTTCGAGCAGCGCCGAGGCCGGGTCGCCTTGGTAGCTCTGGCCCATCTTGTCGATCTCGTCGAGCATGATCACCGGGTTCATCACCTCGACGTCCTTCAGGGCCTGCACCAGCTTGCCCGGCTGGGCGCCGATATAGGTGCGTCGGTGGCCCTTGATCTCCGCCTCGTCGCGCATGCCGCCGACGCTGAAGCGGAAGAACGGCCGGCCGAGGCTTTCGGCGATGGACTTGCCGATACTGGTCTTGCCCACCCCGGGCGGGCCGACCAGCAGGACAATGGAGCCGCTGATTTCGCCTTTCCAGGCCCCAACGGCAAGGAACTCCAGGATCCGATCCTTGATGTCGTCCAGCCCGGCGTGATGCTGGTCGAGGACTTTGCGCGCATGGGTGAGGTCAAGCTTGTCTTGGCCGTAAATGCCCCAGGGCAGTGCGGTGGCCCAGTCCAGATAGTTGCGGGTGACGGCGTATTCCGGCGAACCGGTCTCGAGGATCGACAGCTTGTTCATTTCCTCGTCGATGCGCTTTTTCGCCTGCTCCGGCAGGGTCTTGCCTTCCAGGCGCTGCTGGAACTGCTCCAGGTCGGCGCTACGGTCGTCTTTGGTCAGGCCCAGCTCCTGCTGGATGACTTTGAGCTGTTCCTTGAGGAAGAACTCGCGCTGGTGTTCGCCAATCTGCCGGTTGACCTCGGCGGAGATCTCGTTTTGCAGACGCGCGACCTCGACCTCCTTGCGCAGCATCGGCAGGACTTTTTCCATGCGCTTGAGCATTGGCACACAGTCGAGCACTTCCTGCAGCTGCGCGCCGGTAGCCGAGGTCAGCGCGGCGGCGAAGTCGGTCAAGGGCGATGGGTCGTTTGGGCTGAAGCGGTTGAGGTAGTTCTTCAGCTCTTCGCTGTACAACGGATTGAGCGGCAACAGCTCCTTGATCGCATTGATCAGGGCCATGCCATAGGCCTTCACCTCGTCGGTGGGTTCGGCGGGTTGATGCGGGTAGTCCACTTCCACCAAGTAGGGCGGGCGATGGTGCTTGAGCCAGGTCCGGATGCGCACCCGGGTCAGGCCCTGGGCGACGAACTGCAGCTTGCCGTTCTCGCGGCTGGCGTGGTGGACCTTGACCAAGGTGCCGTACTGCGGCAGGGAAGAGGTGTCGAAATGACGATGGTCTTCTGGCGGCTCGTCCAGGAAGAACAGGGCCAGGGAGTGGTGCGGGGTCTTGGCGACCAGATCCAGGGTTTCTGCCCAAGGTTCTTCATTGACGATCACCGGCAGGACCTGGGCCGGGAAGAACGGGCGGTTGTGGATCGGGATCACATAGACCTTGTCCGGCAGTTGTTGGCCGGGCAGGGCAAGGTGGTGGCCGGGGGTGGCCTTGGCGTGGAGATGTTCGACTGTTTCGTGTTCGTCTGGATGGTCCGGTAGATCTTGCTGGTCGCTCATGGGGCACCTGCGCAAATGACTATGGTGCTTAGATGGGGCGGGGGGGGATGGGTTTCAAGCTTTGAGCTTCGAGCTGCAAGCTGCAAGAAAAAAGCGGGGCCTCGTAGGCCCCGCTTTCATTTGTCGCTTGCCGCTTAGTCGGCGAGCTTGTAGGCGATGATGTAGTCGCCCATCTTGGTGCCCAGCGAGCCGTGGCCGCCGGCGGTGACCAGCACGTACTGCTTGCCATCCTTGCCGGTGTAGGTCATTGGCGTGGCTTGGCCACCCGCTGGCAGGCGGGCTTTCCACAGCTCCTTGCCGTTGTGCACGTCATAAGCGCGCAGGTACTGGTCCAGGGTGCCGCTGAGGAAGCCTACGCCACCTGCGGTGACGATCGAGCCACCCATGCTCGGTACGCCGACCGGCAGGCCGATCGGTACTGGAGTGCTGTCGCGGGTGGTGCCGTTCTTGTGCTTCCAGATCACCTTATTGGTGAACAGGTCGATCGCCGCGACGTAACCCCAGGCCGGCGCCTGGCACGGTACGCCCAAAGGCGACATGAATGGATGCATGATCACCGCGTAGGGCGCACCGGTGTTCGGTTGCACGCCGCTGGTCTCGCTCTCGCGCTTGCTGCCGGCGGCGACTTGCTCGCGGGGCACCATCTTCGAGACGAACGCCATGTAGTTCGGTGAGGTGAACAGCACCTGGCGAACTGGGTCGACCGACACGCTACCCCAGTTGAACACGCCAACGTTGCCTGGGTAGACCAGCGAGCCCTGCTCGGACGGCGGGGTGTACTGGCCCTCGTAGCGCAGGCTGCGGAACTGGATACGGCAGAGCATCTGATCGAACGGCGTTGCGCCCCACATGGCCTTTTCGGTCAGCTCGGGGCCGAGCAGGTTGAGGTCCGAACGTGCCTGGGTCGGTGCGGTGTGATCGCCTTTGACGGCGCCTTGGGGGACCGGAATCTCACGGATCGGCACGATCGGCGTGCCGTCGCGACGGTCTAGCACATACAGGCTGCCTTGCTTGGTTGGCACGATGACCGCGGGCTTGATGCCATCGTCGGTTTTCAGGTGCACCAGGGTCGGCTGGCTGCCCACGTCCATATCCCACAGGTCGTGGTGGGTGAACTGGTAGTTCCAGCGCACTTTGCCGGTGGCCAGGTCCAGGGCGACGATACCGGCGCTGTACTTCTCGGCGCCTGGAGTACGGTCGGCGCCCCACTGGTCGGGGGTCTGGTTGCCCAGCGGCAGGTAGATCATCCCCAGGTCTTCGTCGACGCTGGCGATCGACCACATGTTGGCCGAGTTGCGGCTGTAGGTCTGGCCGGCGGCGAGTGGCTTGGTGTCCTCTGGGTTGTTGCTGTCCCAGTTCCACACCAGGTGGCCGTCGTGCACGTCGTACGCGCGGATCACGCCGGACGGCTCATTGGTCGACTCGTTGTCGGTGACGTGACCGCCAATGATCACCAGCTCGCGGGTGACCGCCGCTGGCGAGGTGGAGTAGTACCCGCCGGCGGTGAAGGGCCCAAGGCCGGTGGTCAGGTCGATCACGCCCTGGTTGGCGAAGCCTTCGCAGACCTTGCCATTGTCGGCGTTGATGGCGATCAGGCGGGCGTCGGCGGTCGGCAGGTACAGGCGGCGCGGGCAGGTCTGGGCCACGATCTGGCCTGCGTCGGAGATCTTTGGCGCAGGCTTGCCGTCGCGGCTGACGTAGCGGTTTTCGTCATAGTACGAAACGCCGCGGCAGGTCATGTGGGCAAAGCCCTTGAGCGAGCCGGTCGGGCTCTTGATCTGCGGGTCGAAGCGCCAGATCTCGGCACCGGTGTCCGGATCCAAGGCCAGCAGCTTGCTGTGAGCGGTGCACGCATAGAGCATGCCGTTGACCTTCAGCGGCGTGTTCTGGTTGGTCAGCTCTACCGGATCGTCATCGGTCGGCAGGTCACCGGTGCGGATGCGCCAGGCTTCTTCCAGTCGGTAGGCATTCTGCGGGGTGATCTGGCGCAGCGGCGAGTAGCGGTCGCCGTGTTCTGTACGGCCGTAGGCCTGCCATTCGCCGTCCGGCATGTCGGGGGCTGCGCTGCCCATTTCGCTGTTGTCGCGATTGAGCGTGCCGAAGGTCTCGCCCGGGTGTGTGAACTGGCTGCCCAGGGCGCTGGCGCCGGCGGCGACCACCGCGACGCTGAGCAGCGCGGTGTTGATTTTCGACGACGGGCCGATCAGCGGACGACGTGCCCACGGCAGCAGCAGGACGACCCCGACGGCGAACCAGATCGCCAGACGTGGCACCAGTTGCCACCAGTCCAGGCCGACTTCCCACAGTGCCCAGATCGTGCTGCCCAACAGCACCAAGCCATACAGGCCCAAAGCGATGCGGCGCATGGCCAGCAGGAGGATGCCGGACAGGGCAAAGCCAATGCCGGCGATAAGGTAGTACAGGGATCCTCCCAGCTGGCTCAGCTTGATGCCGCCTGCCAGCAGGGCCAGGCCCATCAGCAACAGCAGCACGCCCAGAAGGCGCGGTAGCCAGCGGGTTCCATTCTTGGCACCGTCAGTGCTCATCGTATGTTCTCCGTAGGTCGAAGGGGTGGGTTAGAAACTGCTCTGAATTTTCAGGCCGCCGATCAGGGCGGTGTCGACCTGCGACACACCGCCTGGATGGCGGATGTATTGCAGGTTGGGTCGTACGGTGAGCCAATCGGCCAGGTGAATGCCGTAGTAGAGCTCGGCGCTGTATTCGGTGTCCTGGACGGGCAGGTAGCCAGGGTTGTCGTAATCGTCCAGGCCGGCGGCCTGGTTGATGAGGCGGGCATTCTTGCGATAGCCGGGATTGACGTGCACGCGGGCGAGGGCGAAACCGATGTCGTCCTTGGCGCGGGCATCGAAGGGCCCTTTGTACACCACACCTGCCTGAACATAGTTGTCGATGGCATTGGTCTTCTTGTCGTGCATCGTGGCATTGGCGAACAGGCTCAAGCCGCGGGAGTGGTCCGAGGCCAGCGACGTCACTTGCTGCTGGGCTCCGAGCCAGAAGCCATGCTTGCTCGAGCTGCTGCGATAGGCCTGGCCGCTCAAGGCAGCCGGCTGGCCGTTGCTGTCCTTCAGAACATCCTGTGCCTTGGCATTACTGTAGTAGTAGCCAGCGCGATATTCCCCTTCAAAGCCATTGACCCGCGGGCTCCACACCAGTTCGATCGGCATGACCGCGCCCTGGGTACCGCTGCCGCTGAGCTTGAAGCCGTTACCGCTTTCAAGGTTCGAGGGGTTCTGTTCGAAGACGCCGACCTGGGCGTACAGCGAGTCGTTGAGGTTGTAGCGAACGCGCAGGGCCCACTGGCTGACGGGCCAGTTGTACCAGATGCCACCCACCCAGTTGCCCACCTGGGAGCCGCAGAAGGCCAGGTTCTGGAAGTCGCAAGGGAAGCTGTTGAAGTCCTCGCCTTCACCGAAGCGCCCGAATTTCACATCCAGGGCGCCATCGAAGTACTTCTGCTTGATCCACATCTGCGTCAGCCGCCAGGTCTGGCCGCGGCCCCAGACTTCCTGGGCCGAGGTGAAGCCGCCGACCCGGGGGTCGTTGATCCGGTCGTTGCTGATGTTCTGGCCATGGCGTTCGGTGATCGCCAGCTTGAACTCGGCATCCTGCCAGCCAAGGATCTTTTCCAGATCAAGGTGGCTGGCGAAGGTGAACTGGTCGCTGTAGCGCGCGGTACGGTCGTGGTCATAGCCGCCGTGCAGGTTGCTGCCCATCTCGCCGGTGTAGCCGAGGGTGAAGTCGTAGCCTTTTTCCAGCAATTCGGTGCGGGTGCCACCCCAGTCGCCAAGCATCCACGGGGAGTCGCTGGCGAACAGCTCATGGGCTGCGCTGGTGGACGACAACCCGCCCAGAACAGTGGCGAGGGCGAAGCTGGAAAAACGGGTTTTGGGCAGTTGGAGCATGAGATAGCGCTATCTTTTGATTATTGAAAAAACGGCAAGCGCATCGAAGGGCGGGCCCTTCAATGGAGATGGCTGCAAGGTTCGTGGATGAAGCGTTTCAGCGTGCGGCGTGGAGGATATAGGGGAAGTTGTAAGAAAAAAAGACAAATTGTCGCAGCGGATTGTTGCTCAGAGAGTAATAGTTGGGGCAGTTGGGCAGCCTTTTGTAGGCTTCGCCAGCTCCCGCGCCACTGAGGGAACTGGCTTGTCCTGGCTCCGGACCATCGCGATTGGGCCCATGGCGCCGCCAGAATGCTTAGAACGAGGTGCGCAATCCCACCTGTACACTGCGTCCAGGCGCTGGTGCGATGTCTCGCAGGATCGAACTGGCATAGCGCACGGTCTGGTCGGTCAGGTTTTCTCCGCGCACGAATACCAGCCAGTCGCTCTGACCGATATCGAAGCGGTAGCCCAGACTGGCGCCGAGGGTGGTGTAGCCGTCGGTACTGGTCTCGTTGGCGGGTTTGCGGTGCTGCGAGGCCGCGTGCTGCACGTCGACCCGCGCTTGCCAGCGATCCCGTTCCCAGAGCAAACCGCTGTTCAGGCGTAGCGGCGCGATACGCGGCAGAGGCTCACCGCTGTCAAGATTCTTGGCGCGGGTGTAATCGCCTGAGAGCTCCAGTGCGAAGCTGCCGTAGCGGTTTTCGGCCAACTGCCAGCGGTCTTGGGCTTCGATGCCATAGAACCGGGCGCGCACGCCTTGGTACAGGTATTCGGGCAGTTCGCCATGGTCGTGATCGTGATCGAGATCATCATGATCGTGGTGGTGGCCTTCGCGCAGGTTGCCGGTGCCGATCAGGCCGATGTAGTTGCGAAAATGGCTGTAGAACACGCCCACGCTGCCCTTGTGGGTGCCATTGTCGAAGCGCAGGGCCAGGTCGGTGGAAACGGCTTTTTCCTTGTTCAGGTTCGGGTCGCCCACTTCGAAGGCGCCCGTGGCTACGTGTGCGCCGTTGGCGTACAACTCGTAGAAGGTCGGGGCGCGCTCGGTGTAGGCGAGGTTCGCGGCCAGCGACCAGACCGGGTCGAGTTGGTACACCGCGCTGGACGAGAGACTTGCGGAAGTGAAGCTTTCCGAGTTGTCGGCACTGGCAAAGGTGGCGTTGCCCTTGGCATCCGGATCGATGCGGGTGTGTTCCAGACGCGCGCCGAGGCTCAGGTTCAAGCGCTCGCTGGTCTGCCATTGTTCGAGCATGAACAGCGCCAGGCTGTCGGTGTCGGTGTGGGGGACGAACGCTTCCTCGCCCAGGGCGGAGAATTCGTTGCGGCTGATTTGCGCGCCCAGGACGCCCTCGACGGGGCCGAAGGGCTGGTGGCGTGCTTCGACCCGCGCCTCGTAGCCTTTGTTCTTGAACGTGGTGTGAACTTCGCCGCTTTCGATCTCGCGGTGCTGGTAATCGGTGTAGCCCGCATCGACTTTGATCGAGCTGAACGGGCCTTCGAGGTCGCGCAGCTCGCTGGCAAAACCATAGTGATCCTGCTGCATGTCCAGGCGGACCCCGGGCTCTGCGACCGAGCCGTAGTTACTGTCGTAGCGACTGTAAGAAAGGCCGGTGTAGCCCCGGTCCCAATGGTACGCACCGCCGATGGCGCCGCCATCCTGGCGTCCGTCGCTATTTTCCAGTCGATGACGGCTGCCGGGCTCATCGCTGTCGCGCACTTTCGAGCTGCGGGCATAGCCTGGGATACGCAGGTCGTTGAACTGGCGGCTGTTGGCGTCCAGGTGCAAGGCGAAAGCCCCATTGCCGGCCTCCAGCTTGCCGGCGCTGCTGCGGGTGGTGTCGGCGCCGCCGTAGCGCAGCTCGCCGGCGCCGTGGATCCCCTCGATGGGCGAGTCGGGAATGCGGTTGTCGAAGGTGTTGACCACACCGCCGATGGCATTGCCGCCATAGAGCAGGGCTGCCGGGCCGCGGACGATTTCGATGCGTTCGACGTTGACCGGATCCAGCGGGACGGCGTGGTCATAGGACAGCGATGAAGCATCCAGTGCGCCCACGCCGTTGCGCAGGATGCGGATCCGGTCGCCATCCAGGCCGCGGATCACCGGGCGACTAGCGCCGGGGCCGAACCAGGTCGAAGCGACGCCGGGCTGTTTGTTGAGGGTCTCGCCCAGGCTGCCTTGCTGTTGATGCAGCAGGTCGTCGCCTTGTAGCACCGTGTTGGGCGCGGCGAATTGGCGATTGCCCAAGGGGTTGGCTGTGATGACCTGAGGTTCTAGTTCCACGGCCTGGCTGGGCATGGAGGCCAGCCAGAGGGCGACAGCGAGGGGGGAGAGGCGCAGAGACATGTGACGCATGGGGGTGTGACGTTCCTTGGCAGAGAGCTTCATTGTTACAATATAACATCTCTATTGCATCACAAGGGTTCACGCTTTGGCCAGTGCTTCGTGCAAATGCGACTCGCAACGCCGAATCAGCGCCGCCTGTCACTACACTCGTGTAAGGTGCGCATCTTTACCCGCGGGAGCACAGGCATGAGCACGGCCCAACACAACGCGCTGCACGGCAAGACGCTGGAGCAGATCCTCACCGAGCTGGTGGCCCACTACCAATGGCAAGGCCTGGCCGAGCGCATCGACATTCGTTGCTTCAAGAGCAACCCGACCATCAAGTCGAGCCTGACCTTCCTGCGCAAGACGCCCTGGGCGCGGGAGAAGGTCGAGCAGCTCTACGTGAAACTCCAGCGGGCTGGCTGATGCCGCGTCATCCCTGGCTGACTTTCGCCGCGTGGCTCGGCTGGACGGGCCTGGCGATACAGGTCTACCTGGTGCTGTGGGCCCGCTGGGAGGAGCAGGCTAGCCTGATCGGCGGTCTGGTGAATGTGTTTGGTTACTTCACGGTGCTGACCAATACCCTGGTCGCGACAGTGCTTAGCTATGCGGCGTTTGGCCGGGCGTCGAGTGCGCAGCGGTTCTTCCTTTCGCCCGTGGTGGGTTCCGGCATCACCGCGAGCATCGTGCTGGTCGCGCTCGCCTATAGCGTGCTGCTGCGCCATCTGTGGCAACCCCAGGGCTGGCAATGGGTGGCCGATGAATTGCTGCACGATGTGATGCCGCTGGTATGCGTGCTGTATTGGTGGCGTGAGGTGCCCAAGGGCAGCTTGCGGCTGTGGCACTTGGCGGCGTGGACCCTGTACCCGGCAATGTATTTTGCCTATGCCTTGTGGCGGGGGCGGGAAATCGGCGTTTATGCGTACCCGTTCATCGATGTCGCGACTCTTGGCTATGGGCAGGTGCTGCTCAATGCCTTGGGCGTGCTTGTGGGATTCTGGGGGATCGGGTTGGTGTTGGTCGGGGTGGATCGCTGGCGGGGGCGTCGGTTGACGCAGGCCTATTGAGGCAGTGTCGGCCCGTTCGCGCGTAACCCTGCTCCCACAGGTACAGCGGTGTTCCCTATAGCACCGAAGTACCTGCGCAACCGGGTTTACCTGCGAAGAGGACGCTACAGAGCAAGCCAGTTGTACCTGCAATGCATGAGCTGCAGAACATCATTCGTCATCGACACTGCCGTCCTGGCGCCAGTAGGCCGCAGCTTTCAGCGCATCGTCCTTCACACCTTTTTCCAGCAGCAATGCCTTGGCCTGGCGGGTCAGGGTCTTTTCCAACGCAACCCAGGCGTACAGCGCACCGGGCGGCAGCGCCAGTTGCTCGAGCATGGCCAACAGGTCGTCCTGGTGGCGATGCACCCAGATCACCTCGACGTGCGCCTTGCTCGGCAATGGCTGCTGCTCCTGCTCGTCTTCGATCTGGATCAGCGCCAGCACCCGGCGGCCAGCAGGCAATTCTTCGAGACGTCGACCGATGGCGGGGATCGCGGTTTCGTCGCCAATCAGCAGGTAGCTGTCGAATAGGTCCGGCACCACCATCGAGGCGCGTGGGCCGGCGATGTCCAGGGTTTGGCCCGGTGCAGCCTGCGCCGCCCAGGTGGACGCTGGGCCATCGCCGTGCAGCACGAAATCGATATCCAATTCATTGGCCACCAGGTCGATGCGTCGGGGCGTGTACTCGCGCATGGTCGGACGAGCGCCACCATCGCGACCGAGATTGCGGGCGTCGATGGCCTGTTGCTCTTCGGGGGAGAGGGCGAACAGCAGCTTGATGTGATCATCGCTGCCCATGCTGGTGAAGCCTTGCAGTTCTGGGCCGCCCAAGGTGATGCGGCGCATGCGCGGGGTCAGGTCGGTGACCCGCAGCACCTGCAGGCGGCGTTGGCGGATCTCATGGTTGACGCGATGGATGGTATCGCTCATGGGGTGTTCTCCGTAACAGCCTCGGTGGGGCCTGAGGCGATGGCCTTGGCAGTGTCGTTGAGCAGGGTGCGTACCCGCTCGATCTCCTCGAGCGTCCAGCGACCGCTATGCATGTGCAGGGCGTGACGCAGGTTACCGACTGCTTCGTGGATCTCTGGCGGTCGATCGTGCCCACGCAGGGCGCGTTTGCTGACTTCGATGCGCATACGCACGCCGTCGAGCGCCACCGCCTGCTCGGCCAAGGCCTCACGCCCCGCTTCGGTGATGACGTAGAGGCGCTTGCTGCCCTGGACCTGGCCGGTGATCAGCTCGGCTTCTTCGAGAAAATTCAGGGTCGGGTAGATGACCCCCGGGCTTGGGGTATAGCTGCCGTCGAACAGGCTTTCGATCTGGCGGATCAGGTCATAACCGTGACCGGGCTGCTCGGCCAGCATCGACAGCATCAACAGCTTCAGATCGCCAGGGGCGAAGACCCGCGGGCCACGCTCGCCCCGGGCGGGGCGGCGTTCGAAGGGGTCGTGTGGGACGTGGTCGCGCATGGAGAGTCGGCTCCGTGTGTTTCGATATATCGAAAGATATTGCTCAAGATATATCTAAACACAAGCGCCAAAATGCGGATGATTCTTATCTGTATTTTCGATGAGTCGTTGCATCACGGCGTATGCATCGCCACCTCCGGGGCTTTGCATTCGGTGGCGCTGCCCGGCTCCAGATACGGCATGAGAATCGGCGCCATCCCCTTGAGCACCTGCACCGGCAAGGCCGAGGTAAATGTGAACGCCTCGGCCGAACGCCCCGGGACGAAGGCGGTCAGGGTGCCGAAGTGGTTCTCGCCGAGGAAGAACACGAACGTGGCGGTACGGTTGAGCGAGCGCGAACCGATCAGGCGGCCCCCAGCACCGAAGCTTTCGATGCGGTTGTCGCCGGTGCCGGTCTTGCCGCCCATCACCAGCGACGTGCCGTCATGCAGCTTGAAGCTGCCGGAGATCCGCCGCGCTGTACCAGCATCCACCACCTGCGACATCGCGCCCTTCAGGGCCCTGGCCACTTCCACCGGAAGGATCCGCTGGCCGCGGTCCGGGTCGCTGATCAGCTTGGTTTCGTAGGGGGTGTTGGCGGCAAAGTGAAGGGTGTCGATGCGCAAGGTCGGCAGGCGAACGCCGTCGTTCTGGATGATCCCGACCAGCTCGGAGAGTGCGGCCGGGCGATCACCGGAACTGCCAATGGCGGTGGCCAGCGACGGCACCAGATGATCGAACGGATAGCCCACGCGCTTCCAGCGTTGGTGAATATCCAGGAAGGCTTCGATCTCGACCATGGTCCGGATGCGGCTGTCGCGGGCGCCCTGATGGCGGCTCTTGAACAGCCAGCTGTAGACCTCCTGGCGCTCGAATCGGCTGGCGTTGACCATCTCGGTGAGCGAGGCACCGGGGTTCTTGAGCAGATAGCCCAGCAGCCACAGGTCCAACGGGTGCACTTTGGCGATGTAGCCCTGATCGGGCAGGTCGTACTTGCCGGGCCCATAGGCCTCGTACATCTCCGACAGACGACCATCGGTGAGCTTGGCCAGAGCCTTCTTGTCGTTGGCGCTATGGGCGCGGACGAAGGCGTTGAAGGTTTCCTGTCCGGCCTCCGGGAACAGGTAGCGGTGCACGGCGGCCAGGCGCTGCGGGGTGACGCGCATGCTGTCGAGGAAGGTGTCCAGGCGCTGCTGGGAGGTCTTGCGCTGGTACTTTTTCCAGAACCGCATCAGGTAGTTGGTGCCTTCTTTGTCGGCAAAACGCGCCAGGTATTCCTGGCGCCGTGGGTCGGAATCGTCCTTGAGCAGCGGCTCGCGGTTGAACGGCTGCTGATAGGTGACATAGCGCACCAAGTCGCGCATGAGGCGGATGAACGGCAGGTTGATCGACTCGCGCAGGGCGATCTTGAGGGTCGGGTTTCGGCTGTTGTCTTCCTTGCGGAAGTTGTTGAACACGTGCATGCCGCCGCCGGTGAAGAAGGCTTCGCCGGTGTTGGCCGAGTATTTGCGCTCCAGTGCTGCGTCGAGCATGGCATCCAGGCTCTGGTCCTTGGGGTTCTGCATCAGCCATTCGAGCGACCATTGAGTGATGCGGTCGAGCTCGGCCACCGGGACCTTCTTGAGCTCCGCGGCAGGCTTGCCGGCGTACTTGTCGTGGAGTTCGGCGATGATTTCCAAGTAGGTGGTCAGTACCCGCAGCTTGGCTGTGGAGCCCAACTCCAGCTTGCTGCCTTCGTTGATATCGAAGGGCTGGTCGGTGCTGTCGGTCTGCACCCGTACCCGCGAGCCATCGGCGGTGCGCTCGAACAAGGTGAAGCTGTAGCGCACCTGGTCGGTGGTTTTGGTCGTGAGCAGGCGTTCGCCGATCAGGCCCATCTGGGCTGCGAACTCAGGGTCGGAAAGGTTTTTCAGGTACTGGCTGACCTGCATTTGCAAGTCGGCCTGCAAGGTGCTGGTGGCCGAGACGTCGAGACGGTCGAGGTCGTAAAGCGGCCGGTTGAGCATGGCTGCCAGGCGGTTGCGGGCCAGGCTGATACCTTTGTTGGTAATGATCGGCACGATGGTCGGCTGGGCCACCCAGTCGCGGTACACCGCCTTGCTGGCCAAGGCGGCATCGGCCAGGGGACGGTCGATCACACCGTTGGCGGCGAGCACGCGAATGTGCGCGTCAGTGAGCTCGGCCAGCTCCACCCGGCCCTTGGTCAGGTAATGGGAGGGCCGACGCTGGGCGATCATCAACGACAGTACCTGGCGCAAGGCCAGGCCGCGCGCTGCCATGGAGTCCGGGTCGGTGGCGGTACCGGCCAGCGCCTGGTTGACCTGGTCGAAATCGGCGCCATACCAGACCCGCAGCCCTTCGGCCATGCCGTGAACCTCACCGTGGCCCGGCACCGCCGACAGCGGCACGCTGTTGAGGTAGTCGCGCACGATGCGTTCACGCGCCACCGTGGTATCCGGCCCGCCTTGGTAGGCGCGCACGCTGGCGGAAATCATCTGGCGGATCTTCTCGGAGCCGGACACGGTCAAGCCGTCGGGGGAGTGGCGATACTTTTCCAACTGCGTGGCCAAGGTACTGCCGCCAGCCGACTGGCCGGGCAGGGCAAGGTACTTGGCCACCTGGCTGTAGGCGGCCTTGGCAAAGCGCGGCCAGTCCACCGCCGGGTTATTGCGTGGGTCTTGCGGGTCGAGCAGGTCGCGGTTTTCGATGAACAGCAGGCTTTTGACGATGATCGGCGGGATCGAGGCGAAATCCGGGTACAGGTGCTGCGGGTAGTTGTAGTGGTACAGATCCTGGCCGCGGCAGTCGGTAATCGACAGGCCGGCCTGGATCTTCTCCACGTAGGGAACGAACAGGCCGTGCTCAACGTAGTTCATCAGCGCCGGCGAGAAGCGCACTTGCTGGCTGATCAGGTAGTCGCGCTTGAGCAGTCGTGGCAGGAACTCGCCCAGTGCGCTGTAGCCCAGACGCTTGTCGAACGGGCCGTCGCCCGGGTAGATGATCGCATCGCTCGGGCCAGGCTCCAGGGAGTAGGTGAGGGTGCCGGCCAGACGGCTGAATTCCCTGGATTGCAGCTTGGAGGTGCGCATTTCGTCGTAGGCGGCGAAGCCGATGACGATGGCAGCGAGCAGCACGATGAGCACGATGAGCCGCCACCATAGGCGACGCTGGCGGGGAGTCTTTGGTAGTGGCGCTTCAGCCGGAGAGGTTTCGGGTGCTTCCGTTCTGGTTGGTTCCGATTGCCACAGTGCGCCCATAGTCTTCAATCCGGCCAGGTACTTTTCGTCTTGCTTGTCTGAAGCTTAGACGTTAGGCGGGGTTGGTGAAAAAATTGTAAGAAGCCTCGCAAGCTGGAGTCGGAATATCCGCCTTTGGTGCAGCTTCCATTCTGCGGCAATGTTGCTATGGTAGCCGCCCCATTCTCCTCGAGAGGGGGGCGAGAGGGATTTCTCTCTTCCGCGAAAGGGATTTTGGTCCAGAACTCTCTCCAAATTTCCCTGTTTATATAGTGAAAAGCCCTGCGGGCGGATTCCTATACTGCTCGACCCCTTCGTCCGCCGGATTCGGTGGACAGGCGGGCCCACAAGGCTCACTTGGCAAGACGACGCCACGCCCATCGGCATGGCCGGCGCTGCACGAAGGTCATATCCAATAACAAAATGAGGTTGTATTGCTATGCCAGTCGGCAACCACCCTGCCCATGGTGAGACCGCCCAGGGCGGCCCACTCAAGCGCGAGCTGGGCGAACGGCACATCCGTCTGATGGCGCTGGGCGCCTGTATCGGTGTAGGCCTGTTCCTCGGTTCGGCCAAGGCCATCGAAATGGCCGGTCCTGCGATCATGCTTTCCTACATCATCGGTGGCCTGGCCATCCTGGTGATCATGCGCGCGCTCGGCGAAATGGCCGTTCACAACCCTGTCGCCGGCTCCTTCAGTCGCTATGCCCAGGATTACCTCGGCCCGCTGGCGGGCTTCTTGACCGGCTGGAACTACTGGTTCCTGTGGCTGGTAACCTGCGTGGCGGAAATCACGGCCGTGGCCATTTACATGGGCATCTGGTTCCCTGACGTACCCCGCTGGATCTGGGCCTTGGCAGCACTGGGCAGCATGGGGGCGATCAACCTGATCGCGGTCAAGGCGTTCGGCGAGTTCGAGTTCTGGTTTGCCCTGATCAAGATCGTCACGATCGTTGCCATGGTCCTGGGCGGCATCGGCATCATCGCCTTCGGCTTCGGCAACGATGGCGTGGCGATGGGCATCTCCAACCTGTGGAGCAACGGCGGCTTCATGCCCAACGGTGTGACCGGCGTGCTGATGTCGCTGCAGATGGTCATGTTCGCCTACCTGGGCGTCGAGATGATCGGCCTGACTGCCGGTGAAGCACGCAACCCGCAAAAGACCATTCCCCAAGCCATCGGCTCGGTGTTCTGGCGCATCCTGCTGTTCTATGTGGGCGCGCTGTTCGTGATCCTATCGATCTACCCGTGGAACGAAATCGGCAGCCAAGGCAGCCCGTTCGTGATGACCTTCGAGCGTCTGGGCATCAAGACTGCCGCTGGCATCATCAACTTCGTGGTGATCACTGCGGCGTTGTCCTCCTGTAACGGCGGCATCTTCAGCACTGGGCGCATGCTCTACAGCCTGGCGCAAAATGGTCAGGCTCCTGCGGCTTTCGCCCGTACCTCCAAGAGCGGCGTGCCGCGCAATGCGCTGCTGTTGTCGATCGGCGCGTTGCTGCTGGGCGTGCTGGCCAACTACCTGGTACCTGAGAAGGTGTTCGTCTGGGTGACTTCGATCGCCACCTTCGGTGCGATCTGGACCTGGGTGATGATCCTGCTGGCCCAGCTCAAGTTCCGCGCCGGTCTCTCCACCGCTGAGCGTCAGGGTCTGAAGTACCGCATGTGGCTGTGGCCGCTGAGCTCCTACCTGGCCTTGGCCTTCCTGGTGCTGGTGGTCGGCCTGATGGCCTACTTCGAGGACACTCGCGTGGCCCTGTACATCGGCCCGGCGTTCCTGGTGTTGCTGACCGTGCTGTACTACGCGTTCCGCCTGGCTCCGAAAGAGACGCAGGGCGTGACAAGTACCGCCTCCTGACGAACGAAGCCCCGGCCAGCGCCGGGGCTTTGTTTTTCGACTGTGCTGAGCGTCAATGACCTGTGGAACTGACCGTTGCCCTGTTGCTGGCTGGCAAACGCGCACGCCGCTGACGGCGAAGCAGACCTTCTGCCAATACCATCAGGCTCACGCCCAGCAGCGCCAGATCCTTGATCAGGAAGCTGCCGGCGCGGTTGAGCCAAGGGAAACCACCTGACGCGACCTCCCAGATCGGCACGGCAAGCATGATCGACAGCGTCGTGGCGAAGGTGAGCGCGCAAAGCCCTCCACCGGCAATGGCGGCTTTGGTCGACCATCGGCTGGCCAAGACCAGCACGGCGGCCAATATTTCCACTACCCCCAGCACGTAGGATGTCCCTGCCACGCCAAACACGGCATACAACCAGCTCAGCCAAGGTGTCTGGCTGATGAGCGGTTTGAGGGCTTGTACTTCGATCGATGTGAATTTGAGCAGGCCGATCATCAACATCGGCATGACAACGCCCAGCACGGCGATCTGCCTGGCGAGCGCCAGCAGGCGCTGAGACCTGGAGACCGAGCAGGTTTCTGGAAAGTTTGGATTGTTGGTCGACGACATGATGTGCACTCCTGAATGAGAGGCATCGAGCATGTCGGGTATTGATTAACGACTATTTAATGGGTGGGTAGGAGGCGGCTCGGCGCATTGTAGGACATTGCTCTAAATCACCCGATGTGCCTGGCCCAGCGCAGGCACATCAAATGAGGATAGCTTCAGGCGGCGACCTCGGTGTGCGGCTCGAAACTGTCTGCCCGGGCCATCTGCCACATGCGCGAATAGAACTGCCCGTTCACCTCTCTGGTGAGCAATTCGCCCGGCTTGAGGAACACATGCATCTGCGAGAACAGTTTGATTTCGGTGGCGGAGATGCGCCGAACCAAGTGCTTGGCCTCCAGCTGCGCCGGATGCTCCAGGCCTGCCGCAGCCAGCATTTCGGCCAACGCGCGCAGCGTGTTGTGGTGGAAGTTGAGTACCCGCTGGGCTTTGTCCGGCACTACCAGGGCACGCTGACGCAGGGCATCCTGGGTGGCCACACCGGTGGGGCATTTGTTGGTGTGGCAGCTCTGGGACTGGATGCAGCCAATGGCGAACATGAAACCCCGGGCCGCATTGGCCCAGTCGGCGCCAATGGCCAGCACGCTGGCGATGTCGAAGGCGCTGACAATCTTGCCGCTGGCGCCGAGCTTGATCTTGTCGCGCAGGTTCAGCCCCACCAACGTGTTGTGCACGAACAGCAAGCCCTCGCGCAGCGGCACGCCCATATGGTCGGTGAATTCCACAGGTGCAGCACCTGTGCCGCCTTCCTTGCCGTCGACGACGATGAAGTCCGGCAGGATGCCGGTCTCGAGCATGGCCTTGGCGATGCCCATGAACTCCCAAGGGTGGCCCAGGCAGAACTTGAAGCCCACCGGCTTGCCGCCGGACAGCTCACGTAAGCGGGCGATGAACTGCATCATCTCGATGGGCGTGGAGAAGGCGCTGTGGCGTGAAGGCGAGATGCAGTCCTCACCCATCAGGACGCCGCGGGTCGCAGCAATCTCTTCGGTGACCTTGTGCTTGGGCAGGATGCCGCCATGGCCGGGCTTGGCGCCCTGGCTCATCTTGATCTCGATCATGCGCACTTGCGGGTTGCGCGCCTGCTCGGCGAAACGTTCGGGGTCGAATCGTCCGTCCGGGGTGCGGCAACCGAAGTAGCCTGAGCCCAGCTCCCAGACCAGGTCGCCGCCATTTTCGCGGTGGTAAGGGCTGATGCTGCCTTCGCCGGTGTCGTGGGCGAAGTTGCCCAGCTTGGCGCCCTGGTTCAGGGCGCGGATGGCGTTGGCGCTGAGCGAGCCGAAGCTCATGGCCGAGATATTGAAGATGGATGCCGAGTACGGCTGGCTGCACTGCGGGCCGCCGACCACCACGCGAAAGCTCGATGGGTCCGCCAAGGGCGCCGGGCGCATGGAATGGCCGATGAACTCGAAGCCCGATTCATAGACGTCGATCAGCGTACCGAAGGGTTTGTCGGACGCTTCGTTCTTGGCGCGGGCGTAGACCAGCGAGCGCTGGGCCCGGGAGAAGGGCAGGGCATCGCTGTCGGCTTCTAGCAGGTACTGGCGGATTTCCGGGCGAATGGCCTCGACCAAGTAGCGGATGTTGCCAAGGATCGGGTAGTTGCGCCGCACCGCGTGGCGCTGCTGCAGCAGGTCGAACAGGCCGATCAGGCTGAGCACGCCGGTGGTCAGGGTGAAGGGCCACAACCATTCGTGGTGCAGGAAGGGCAGGCTGGCCAAGGTGAACAGCACACAGGCGGCGAAAAAGGCATAGCGGCTGAGAAGTGACAGGCTCATACGGGGTCCTTGCGATGGCTCGGTCAGGCTCAGGGCCTGGGTCAAACCCCGACCTTAGCCCCATTGCGTGGCGTATTGCCAGTCGATGGCCCGCTGTACACATGAAAGATTGGTCATGCTCAAGGGCCACTGCACGACCCTGCGCAGGCTTGGCCAGTTCTCACAAGGCTTTGTGGCATGCAATCGGCAGATGCCTGCGAAAGGGTGCGAAGCGGCTTCAGGGCCTGTCACGCAACAACTGCTGTCGCCAGCTCTCATGTTCTGTGGTCGGCGCTTCCAGCAGGAACTCATAACGCCCCGCCACCCGGGTCGCCACCGGCACGCCATCGCGGTACAGCAGCCGATTGCCACCCGCCGCGGCCACTTTGTTTCCTGGCAGCAACGTTCCCAGCAGGTTCAGCGGGTCGCAGGCGCTGACCATCACCCGCTCGCCTTGTGGCGTGCGCTTTCGTACCTGGCGCAGCAAACCGACCGCCTCGGGCAGGGCGAATTGCTCTCCGGCCAGCCCGGCGACGAAGCGTCCACCGCGGATCTCCCCGCGTGCCTCCAGGCGATGATAGCAACGCAGCAAATCACGCCAGGGCGGTAGCACGTCGCTTTCACGTTCCAGCAATCGCCAACAGATCACCCCGTATCGGCGCAGTAGCGTACGGGCGATGTGTTCCAGGCGCTGCTCTGGTTCCTGCGTCTGGCTGCTTCGGCGCAGCAGTGCCCAGCGCCCGGCGTGGGCCATGCTGCTCGAAAGCGGCGGATGGCCGCGGCGACTGTTGCGTGAACTGCGCTTGGCTGCGGGAGCGATCAGGCTGCGCAGGCCGGTGAAGCTGTCCGCACTGATCAGGCCTGCGCCCACCAATTGCTGCAGGGCTGTTTCGAGTTCGCTGGGTAGCAGATGCGTTTCTTGAGCCAGCTCATCGAAGAACAAAGCACCTTGTTCTTGGAGTGTCTGATACACACGTTGTGCCCTGGGGCTGAGTGTGTCGGGCGCCGGAGCGGGGGCCAGGCTGCGCCACAGACCGAGGTGCTCGCGGGGCAACAGTACCAGCGGTGTGCTCGACAGCGTGCTGGCGGAGACGGTCGATGCCAGTCGGCTCCAGGCCCACTGGCCGCTGCGACAGGCATCGTCTAGCCAGTGCGGGCTGTAGTCCTTGATGCGGGCAGGCAGCAGCTCCGCCTCCCAGGCTCCGGCCGCACTCGGAAAACCTTGCAGTTGATCGAGCACCAAGGCCACTGCCTGTGGGCCTTGCACGCGCTCGCTGGTCGTCACGTGCTGCCAGTCGAACAGAAAGCGCATGAAGTCTTGCAGGGTGACCGGCTCGATCTCCCGGCGCAGGCGCTTGACCGTGTAGCGATGGATACGCGCGAGCAGATGCCGCTCGCACCACTGCTGGGTGTGCTGGCCAGGGCTGAAATGCCCGCGCAGTACGTAGCCTTCGACCTCCAGGCGGGCAAGGGCCTGTTCGATATCGCTGCTGGGCAGGCCCAGGGGCGCGGCGATTTGCGCCACGGTCAATGGGCCAAAACCGCTCAGACGCGAGCGCAGCAGTTCGGTCAGCGCGGTGTCTGACTCGATCGGGTGGTCGAAGCCTGGCAACAGCTCGAATGCGGGCTCCAGGTGGGCGTGCGGATAACACGCAAGCACCAGGTTCTGGCGTTCGCGGGCAAGCCACAGGTTGTGCTCGCCGTGGTGCAGTCGGCAGGCGCGACCGGCGTCTGCCAATTGTCCAAGAAGGTCAGCCCACGATGCGTTGGCCTGCACCTCGGCCTGGCTGATGGCACCCAGGCTCATCAAGGCTTCGTGCATTTCGTCGGCATTGCTCGGTTGCGGCCAGGCTTCGGCCTGCACGGCGGCGATGGCGTCGATGTCCAGCGCGCCCAGATCGTCGCTGCCCTGGACTTCGTTCCAGCGGCGGTTGAGCACCGCCTGGGTGCGGCGCTCCTCCAGAGGCGCATCGTCCAAGAAGGTGTAAGGCCGGGCATTGAGGATGGCCGAGGCCAGCGGTGATGGCGCGGGCAGATCGCGGGCAAGCAGGCGTATCTGCCCGCTTTCCATGCGCCGCAGCAGGGCCAGCCAGCCCTCGCTGTCCATGGCTTCGTGCAGGCAGTCGTCCAAGGTCTGCTGCACCAGCGGGTGGTCGGGGATCTGCCGCTCGCCCGCGATGTTTTCGAGGCATGCAATCTGGTCGGGGAACACGGCGGCGATCAGGTCTTCGCTTTTCATCCGCTGGATCTGCGGCGCCACCTTGCGTCCACCGACATAGCGTGGCAAGGCCAGGGCCACGCCAGCGTTCCAGCGCCAGCGCACGCCGAACAGCGGTGCGTCGAGCAAGGCCTGGATCAGGATCGGCTCGGCGCTTGTGCTGGACAGATACCGCCAGACATCGTCCAGCGCGAAGCTATGGCTGGTCGACAGCGACAGCACGATGGCGTCTTCACTGGCCGCGGCCTGCAGTTCGAAGTTGAACGTGCGGCAGAAGCGCTTGCGCAGGGCCAGGCCCCATGCCCGGTTGATACGGCTGCCGTAGGGCGAATGGATGATCAGTTGGGTGCCGCCGGATTCGTCGAAGAAACGCTCCATGACTAGGGTTTGCTGGGAGGGCAGGGCGCCAAACACCTGCCAGGTGCGGCCGAGGTAGTCGAGCAGTTGGCTTGCGCAGGCTTCGTCCAGCGCTAAGGCGTCCTGGAGCCAGGCCAACACCGGGGCAAAGTCGCCGCCGCTGGCCTGCAGGCGTTCATCGATTCGCGCCTGCAGACGGGCAACGGCAGCGGACAGCTCATCGCTGCGCCCCGGTGCTTCACCGAGCCAGAATGGAATGGTCGGGGGCAGGCCATGGGCGTCTTCGACCCGTACCCGACCAGGCTCGACCCGCAAGATGCGATAGGACGCGTTGCCTAGCTGGAAGATGTCGCCGGCGATGCTTTCCACCGCGAAGTCTTCATTGACGCTGCCGATGTTAAGCGACTGCGGCTCGAGCAACACCGCGTAGTCGGCGGTGTCCGGAATGGTCCCGCCACTGGTCAGGGCGGTCAGCTGGCTGCCCCGGCGTCCGCGCAAGGTGGCGCTGACCGCATCGCGGTGCAGGTAGGCACTGCGTATACCCTGGCGTCCGTTGTAGCCCTCGGCGAGCATGCGCAGCAATGCCTGGTAATGGTCCTGGTCCAGGGCGCTGTAAGGCGTGGCCTGGCGCAGGCAGTCGTAAAGCGCCAGTTCCGACCAGGGCTGGTTGGCCACTTCAGCGACGATCTGCTGGGCCAATACGTCCAGCGGCGCCTTGGGAATGTGCAGCTCATCGAGCTCGCCGTGATGAATGCTGTCGAGCAAGGCCACGCATTCGATCAGATCGTCTCGCGAGGTCGGGAACAGCCGCCCCTTGGGCACCCCTTCCACCTGGTGGCCGGAGCGCCCGACCCGTTGCAGGAAGGCTGAAATCGAGCCGGGCGAGGCGATCTGGCATACCAGCTCAACCTCGCCGATGTCGATGCCCAGCTCCAGCGAGGCGGTGGCCACCAGCACCTGCAGCTCGCCCGCCTTCAGACGCTGTTCGGCGGCGAGGCGGTACTCCTTGGCCAGGCTACCGTGGTGCGCGGCCACTGCAGTCTGACCCAGGCGCTCGCCCAGGTGACGGGTCAAGCGTTCGGCCAGGCGCCGGGTGTTGACGAAGACCAACGTGGTGCGGTGTTCGCGGGCGAGCGTGGCGATGCGGTCATAGACCAAATCCCACACATCGGTGGCCATCACTGCCCCCAGCGGGACCGGTGGCACTTCTATGGCAAGGTCGCGGCGGCGGGCATGGCCGACGTCGACGATAGCGCACGGGCGCTGGTGACCGACCAGAAACTGCGCCACCCGCTCCACGGGACGCTGCGTAGCGGACAGGCCGATGCGCCGCAGGGGGCGTCCACACAGCGCTTGCAGGCGCTCCAGGGTCAAGGCCAGATGGCAGCCGCGCTTGTTGCCGGCCAAGGCGTGGATCTCGTCGACGATGACTGTGTGCACGCTGGCCAGGCCCTCGCGGCCAGAGGCCGAGCCCAGCAGCACGTAGAGTGACTCGGGGGTGGTCACCAGGATGTGCGGCGCCTGCTTGCGCATGGCGGCGCGTTCCTTTTGCGGGGTGTCGCCGGTACGCACTTGGGTGGTGATGCGTGGCGCCTGTAGGCCTTGGTCCTGCAAAGCCTGGCTGATGCCCGCCAGCGGTACGTCCAGGTTGAGACGGATGTCGTTGGACAGCGCCTTGAGCGGCGATACATAGACCACCTGGGTCTGCGCGGGCAGTTCACCGCCCTGTGCCAGGCCCTGGCAAAACAGCTCATCGAGCACGGCAAGGAAGGCGCTCAACGTCTTGCCCGAGCCGGTAGGGGCGGCGAGCAGCATCGACTGGCCGCCGTGGATCAGCGGCCAGGCTCGGGCCTGGGCGTCGGTCACGGTGGCGAAGTGTTGCCGGAACCAAGTGCCGACGGCGGGGTGGAACAGGTCGAGCACCGGATGGTGCTGGGCGGGAAGGTTCATGTGTCGTTTATGGAGGGTGAGGCGGCCATTGGCAAGGGGCCGTTCGTCATGAACTTAGCGGTTCCTTGTCCATACCCTGCGCCCGTGTGATCCTTGCTGCCTTTTTACCTGTAAGCGAGTTCCCATGTCCCAGATCATCCGCATCGCCGCCGCCCTGCTGATCGACCCGCAAGGTCGTACCCTGCTCGTACGCAAGCGCGGCACCCAGGCCTTCATGCAGCCTGGTGGCAAGATCGATGCCGGTGAGTCGCCCCAAGCGGCGCTGGTGCGTGAGCTGCATGAGGAGTTGGGGCTGCGGCTGGACCCCGCACAAGCGGTCTATCTGGGTCAGTTCAGCGCACCGGCTGCCAACGAGCCAGGCTTCGAAGTCCTGGCCGAGCTGTTTCGGGTCGACAGCGCCGAGGACGTCGCCCCGGCGGCAGAAATAGAAGAAGTGGTCTGGCTGGCCGCTGACCAGATCACGGATCTTGAGTTGGCGCCCCTGACCCGCGACCTGATCCTGCCGCTCTACCGCCAGGCGGTCAGCGCACCGCGCTGACACCATCGAGGGTAGAGAAGGACGTGTCCTTGGCCGTCAGCAGGAAGTCGCGCATGTAAGGCGCATCGAGCATGTCGGTGCGCACTGCCGCGTGCAAGGTGGCGAACAGGCCCTTCTCACCCAGGCGTTTGCCTTTCACATAGCCGCGCGAGCTGTATTCGTGCAGTGCCCAGTGCGGGATACCGCACACACCACGGCCACTGGCCACCAATTGCATCATCATCACCGTCAGCTCCGAGGTGCGCACCGCGGCGGGCTCGATGTCGGCCGGTTCCAGAAAACGGGTGAAGATGTCCAGGCGATCACGCTCCACGGGATAGGTGATCAAGGTCTGGTCGAGCAAGTCCTGGGGCACGATGTAGGGCTTGTTGGCCAACGGATGCTGGTTGGCGACCGCGAGCATGGCTTCGTAGGTAAACAGCGGCACGTAGGTGATCCCTGGCAGATCCACAGGGTCGGAAGTCACCACCAGGTCCAAGTCGCCGCGGGCCAAGGCTGGCAGTGGGGCGAAGGCAAAGCCTGAAGCCAGGTCCAGCTCCACCTCAGGCCACGCATCGCGGAACTGGTCGATGGTCGGCATCAGCCATTGAAAACAGCTGTGGCACTCGATGGCCATGTGCAGGCGGCCTGCGGTACCACCGGCCAGCCGGGCGATGTCTCGTTCGGCGCCGCGCAGCAGGGGCAGGGTGGCATCGGCCAGTTGCAGCAGGCGAAGGCCCGCGCTGGTGAAGCGGATCGGTTTGGTCTTGCGCACGAACAGTGCCATTCCCAAGCGTTCTTCCAGCTCCTTGAATTGGTGTGATAGGGCCGACTGGGTCAGGTGCAGGCGTTCGGCGGCCTCTACCAGGCTGTCGGCTTCGCGCAGGGCATGAAGGGTTTTCAGGTGACGGATTTCCAGCACGGCGGCTCCGAGGGCATTCATGGGGGTAACAACGAGTGTTGTTGAGTTTCCCTCATGTTGAGCGCGTTGTCGACGCGGGAAAAAGAAGGGCACCTGAACAGGTGCCCACAATAGCTAGAAGTGCGGTGAGAGGTGTTTCTGAGCCTGGGCACGACTCAGGTCGCCGCGCCAGATGGCCTCTACATGGCTGATTTGCCATTCCCGGCCCAGATAGCGTTGGGCCGGTGTCTTCAGGTGCGCCTTGACGAAGTCGTCGAACGCAGGTGTTGGCTTGTTGAAATGCACATGGGCGTACCACAGAACCTTGGTCAGGTCCTGGCGCTTATCGATCACTTTGAATTCCTGCAGGAAGTCTCGACGTCCATCGGGTAGCCGCTTGAGCTCGACCAAGGCGCCCACTTTCTCGATCTTCACGACATCCTGCTCAACCAGGTAGTCGAGCTGCGCACCCTTGGGCTCCTGAGTCTTCACGATCTGTTCGATACGCAGGGTCCGGCCGCGTTCGACAAGACGCTCGGAAGCCTCGCGTAGGCGGGGCAACGAAGGGTCGTTGGAATCGAGCTGGGTGATCCGGCTGACAATATCATCAAGGTCTGCTGCCTTGAACTGCATCAGGTCTTGCAGGCTTGCCCCGTCCATGTCCTGTGCTGCGTACTGCTCGATCTGACGCTTGAAGGCCTCTAGCGCGCCGAGCTGGCGATTCGCTTCAGCCTGCAGTTCCTTGAGGGTTGCCTTGCGTAAGTGCCTCAGGTCGGTGGGGGCCGGGTTGGTGAGGACGAACTTGCCGGAGGCGTCCTGTCGATAGGTTTCTGTGCGGCCGTTCGCGCCTGTGACGTGGTAGGTGTTGGCCTGTTGCCGGTCACGGGTGCCGATCAGGTAATCGTCCTGCACGGTTTCGAATACCCGTGGTTGGTTGGGTCCCTGAGCGAGGCGTTGTGGTTGCTGGTGGGGATCTGGCTGCTTGGCGCTCTCCTGCAGCTTTCTGGCATAGGGCATATAGGCATCGAGCTTGGCTTCCAGGCGTTTGACTCGGGAAAGGTCCAAGTAGTCGGTGTAGCTGAGCTTCCAGTACCTCAAACTGCTTTTGAATTGCCCTATCAGGTCGATCGATCTGGCGACGATGACGCGGCGTTGACGGTTGCTGGCCTGCACATTAGGCAGTTCATGCAGAAGATAGAGGGCACGATCCAGATCCGCTTGTGGCGCTGCCATCAGAACGCGGAGATTGAACCAGCCGCCATCGGGGGAATGTACGGGTTTGAGCAACAGGTCTTGCAGTTGGGAGATCTCCATGTAGTCCAGAACAGGGTCTGTCAGCCTCTGCATACCGGCATCTATGGTGGCGATATTCTTATGACGCGGCTGGGTGTTCGTGATTGCATTACGCCATGTGCGTAGCGTTTGTATGTGTTGGCGAAACTCGTCCAGTTCTGCCAGCGCCTTGACACGCTGGGTGCTCATTTGTTGGCGAATGGCCAAGTACTCCTGGAGTTTGACCTGGAACAGCGAGCTCTCCATTTCAGGACGCAGCTCAAACGCTTTTGCGTGGCTCGCCTGCCTGAGATTGCCCAGTTCGTCCAGTATTTCCAGGTAGCGCAACTGACTGACCTGTATCAGTCGGTAGTGGCCGTCAACGATCATTATTGCCGCCTCATTCGCGTCAGCCGTGCTATTGGCTCTGACGCGCCCGGACGATACTTCTTCCAGACTCAGGCAGTCCGCATGGAGGCGTTTGCCCTCCTTGATGCACGCTTTGAGCTCGGCGATCAGATCGGTATCGCGGAAATGTACCGATAGCGAAGGCTCCATACGATGCTTGAGCGCTTCAGCCCTAGCTTGCAACAAGTTCCACTCGCGCGGAATGCTCTCGCGAAGGCGGTTATGCAGCCGGTAGGCCCGGTCGCGCCACCAGCGAGGCAGTTGTTCTTTGATGAAGGCGGGCCATATGGGGTCCAGTGTGTCGGCAAGATGGCCCAATGCCTGACCACCGCCTGCGCCTCCACCCAGGCGGTGGACGCCGTACAGGGCAAAGTGCGTGTTCCAGTTACCCGTGTCATCAAGCGCGATTGCCCGTTTGAATGCGCTGCCGGTGTCGCCGGTCAGTTCCCAGGTATGACTGGTCTCGTCCCACCGTACCTTGTACTGGTGGCCCTGCACCACGATGTAGTTGCCTTGGGAATGACGGTAAATGCCTCGGTAACGGCCCTCATTGGCCGGAGAGAGTCCTACCAGGGAGACGGGTTCGCTGACCCGATAAGCGGCCAGTCCGGCAAACGGTTCCGGCCTGGGGGTTGGCAGGTGGGGCGATGTTGCGCCTGCTGTCGACAATCGTCCTAGTTGGTATCGCCTGGCTGAACGGCGCAGCGCGGGGGCGCGGATGTCCACGCCACTGCCCAGCACATCCATGGCGACATCGATCAGGCTGGCCAGTACATTCTCGATGGCATCGAGCACATTGCCTGTCTGGCCATCGGCCAGGGCTCTAACCAGTTCCGCAGAAGCGTCGTACAGATCATAAAGACTTACCGGTAAGCCCAGGACGGGGATCAAGCCCAATGCGATCTTGAAGCCCAGCAGCAGTTTTCCAGCTTGCGCGGCGAGGTTTTCGATATGCAGGTCAAGGTTGCTTCGTGAGGTATCGCGATGTGCCTGGAGCAGTTGCCCCATATGGGTATCGAGCTGCAACTGAGCAAGCGATTGGGTTGCGGGCCACTCGGCGCCAATGCCGATAATGCCGTTGAAACGATGTTGATGGGCCTGATTCAGCCGCGAATGGTGAGCTCTTGAATTTCCCCCCAGGGCCCGGCTGACCAGATAGTCGCGCTCGCGTGCGTCCACGCTGCCCTCGAACAGGCTGAGCCGTGCCGACTCCAGATCCGGATACTGGCGTAGTGGCGCGACGGGATGGTCTGGTCGGTACAAGAGCGTGGTCTTGTGGATGCGGTCCTCGATGAACGTGATGCCTCCAAGGGTGGTGGGCTGGTCGGAGGTGTCCTTGCCTCCACTTGTCAGCCGTGCAGCCAGCAGGCGCAGGTCGAAGCCGTTGGCCTGCAGGTCGGCTTTGCTGCGTGAATCGATCACTTGAGCGAACATGGCGTGGCTGGTGCTGTCCAGGTGACCGCTGGTGTGAAACAGCAGATTTTGCAGCTTGAGTATCAAGCGGTGGGGCTCGATCAGGCATTCGCGTCGGTAGGCCTGCTCGAAGTCGCTTTCATCATTGCCCCTAAAGGCATGGATGATCGCCGCCTCGTATTGCTTTGCAACGTCCAGCTCGTTGGCCAGCGTGCGCAGATAGGCGGCATCGAGCTGGCCTTGCAAGCGCTGGCGCAGGTCGTCATCGGCCGGCGTGACCTTCACATTCACAAAGCGCAGCCGGTCCTGCATCGCGTCATCGATGTGCTGCAGCAGGGCAGTTTCAAGGGTGAGCGTGACACGTTCGGTACTGGGCTTGAGTGTGGATTTGACGGGCGTCCCAGGGGCTCCGCTGCCGGCGACCAAGTCTTTGCCGCTATTGGCTGTACTGACAGGCACGTCGAGTTCGATGTATTGGTCGACGAAGCCCTGGACGTCCTGCTTTAGACGTTTGTTGATCAGATTCCGGCAGAACTGTGTCCGCTCTGGCAGGTCGCGACGAATCAGGGACTGGGCCTTGCGCAACGCCGTGAGGTAGTCATGGATGAGCGTGCGCAGGGGCTGGCGTTCGTTGGCGGGTACTTTTTCCAGGCTATCGAGTGCAATACCTGCTTGGGTAATGACGTCTTGCTGCCGTTTGTGTAGAAGCAGAGCTGTTTCGCGCGCGGCGTGACGCGGCACTTGCAGACGAAGGGCAAGTGACTCTCGCAGTTGCGGCAATTGTGCAGGCATCGCGTCCAGGCCAAGACGCTCCTGCAGAGCGTCCTTTTCCTTGCGGCAGGCGGCCAGCACGCCATCGAGCGTGTGGCCGAGCGCATTCTCCGACAGTGAGGACAGACGCACAGGCAAACCCGCTTTCAGGCAAATCTCGAGCTGGCGTTGTCCTTCGCATCGCAACAGCCCGCCGTGTTCACCTAGCCAATACAACAGCAACGTCTGGGTACCATCGGTTGCGTCCAGTGCCGCCTGGACTGTGATGACCAGCGCACCGTGCAGAATGTCGGCCGGCGTTCCGTCAGTGGGCTCGCTCGTTTCGTGCAGCAGTTCGATCTGGGCGGCCACCGCTTCGGTATCTGTTTCGGTATCTGCTTCGGTACCTGTCTCGGTACCCGCCTCGGTGCAGACCGACTCCACCCACGCCAGATGCTGGTCGTCGAGCAGCCCCAGCGCATGTTGGAACTGTGCATGGGCAAGCAGTCCATCGCGATGAGCCTCGATCAGTGGTGTGCTGGCGGTCACAGGCTGGGCGTCCGAATGCCATTTGGCCGATGAGGTCACTTGGGTAATCAATATTTGGGCCGAGTTCCTGGCTTTGGCCAAGGCGTCTTGATGCCGTTGGCACGCTTCGACTTCGCTGGCGGAGAGTGCCTCCAGCAGCGTGAGCTGTTTGTCGATCAATGCTTTGCGCAGGGTGGGGGCAAGGTCCAACCCTAGGTTGCCGAAGTCGAACAGGGTGGGCTGGGTATCCTCCGGGTCGTGTGGGTAGTCGTCATCGGGCGCTTGGGCGAACACCGGGCTGTTACGCCAGCTTTGTTCCAGTTTGTCGGCGCCGGCCAGGCTGGTGGCAGCATCGGTTTCAAGGTCCGGACCTACCCCCGTTGTCAGTGTGTCCAGCAGGTCGGCTTCGAGCTGGTCGAGCAGCGCGGTGAAGCCCAGGCCGATGCCGTCCACGGCGGTGTAGGTGATCGTTTCTTGGCCCATAGAGGCCAGATGGGTCTCAAGCGCTTCACGCGTGGCGTAGCCCGTGAAGGCCGTTGTCTGGTCCGGCGAGTAGAGCACCTGGGGTGCTTCGCCTTCGAGGCTGATGACCAAGGCGCCGGGTTGGCTCGAGGGCACTTCGAGCTGCACCTTTTTCTGGTTGTGGATCAACCACTCTGGATTTTCCAGCAGGCCGATCACCGGCGCTCGATACTCCACGTCCAAGGTGCCTTGATCCAGCACGATATCCAGCGTGGCGAGGAAATGTGCTCGGTATTGCTGGCGGGCGAACTCACGCCGGCTCAAGGTCGTCCCTTCGGCGCGCGCGTCCCAATACGCCTGCCAGCGCTTGCTCACCGCCGTTGACAGGTCAAACGCGGCGAGGCGGGCATACAGTTCGTTCGGGCGTAGCTGGGTCAGCTGGCGATTGGCGTCGGATTTGCCCTTCACCTTGGCCTTGGTGTTCAGGTCCTGGGGTGGTGTCCGATGTTGATCGGCGAACACGCACAGTTGGGTCAGGTTGACGAACTGGTTATCGGACTCCAGCACCAGGCCGGTATGTTCCGGATCGCTGGCGAGTGCGCTTTGCAGCACGTCATTGACCGATTGGCGAACGCCAGGCGCAAGGCTCAGCAGACGGTTGAAGGTCTGGCGTGCCTGGCGCCACTGTGCAAGGGCACGGCGAGTCGACGGGGTATCGGCTAACAGGGCACGCGAGTCATCGTGAGGGGGCAGGTAAAATGTCGTCGTAACGGTCATGAGGATTCCATCAAACGTTCGGCCGGATTGGCCGGAATCATTGAAGGGCAACCGCGTAGGAGGGATGAGGTACTCAGATATGGCAGGACCGCCCGGCAGGGTTCACGAAACTGTCATGCTTTTGTGGCAGCGCGCCCGAACGGTTTTCATCAGACTCGCGTTCTACTGGGGATCTGCATTCTGGTGTTTCATTCATGCGGGCTTTTTTGGTTTTCTTGTTTTTGGCACTCAGCACGCCGGCGAGCTTCGCCGAAGGACGCTGCGACACGCGTGCGCCGGTACAACGGGTCGAACTGGGCGAATTGAGCCTGGTTTACCAAAGCGTGGGAGCACCGTCGGACCCTGTGTTGCTGTTGGTCATGGGGCTGGGTGGGCAATTGATCCACTGGCCCGACGATGTGGTCGAGGCCCTGTGTCGCCAAGGTTTCCGTGTCGTTCGTTATGACAACCGCGATGCCGGGCTATCGCGTTGGAACAAGCTGCCAGCCTCGGCCAACCTGACCGTCGAGCTGTTGCGTTACAAGCTGGGGCTGCCCGTTTCGGCCCCGTATACCTTGACCGACATGGCCACCGATGGCTTGCGCCTGATGGATGAGCTGAAGGTCGAGCAATTCCATGTGCTGGGGGTGAGCATGGGCGGCATGATTGCCCAACACCTGGCGGCGATGGCGCCGGAGCGTGTGCGCAGCCTGACGCTGGTGATGTCGAGCTCTGGCGCCGAGGGCCTGCCGGCGCCAAGCGCTGCATTGGTGCAACTGCTGGCCCGGCGTGATGCGCCGAATCGTGAAGTGGCCATCGAGCACCAGGCGGACCTGCTGGCTGCGCTGGGTAGCCCGACGATCACCGACGAGCGCACGGTGCTGTTGGACCAGGCGGCTGTGGCTTATGACCGGGCGTTCAATCCAGAAGGGGCTCAGCGGCAGATCATGGCCATTCTGGCCGAGCCCAGCCGGGTGGCGCTGCTCAATCAGTTGCGTGTCCCCACGCTGGTCGTGCATGGCACGGCCGATCCGCTGTTGCCGGTGATGCATGGGGTGCACCTGGCCGCGCATATCCAGGGCAGCCAGTTACGGCTGATCCCGGGGCTGGCGCACCGTTTCCAGGAGCCGTTCAAGGCGCCGCTGTTGGCGGCGGTGCTGCCTTACTTGAGCTCGCACCGCGAAGATCCGAGGCATGTGGCCGGCCTTTGACCTGTGATGCCCTTCTGGTGAGGAAGCCGTACCCACAAGGATCACGAGGCGCGGCTGCTCAGTGAAAGCGCATCCACAGCGTGACCAGCACTGTCGCTGCCGCCAGCCAGGCCACCGTGGCCAGGGCCAGCGAGGCTTCCAGGCGCAGCCGGTCGACCAGAACGTACAAGGTGGCCAGGTAGACGAAGTACGGGATGATCGACCACATGCCGAACAGGATGGTGGCCTTCAGGTCCGCCAGCGACCGGCTCTTGCCCACGATGTAGTGGGCGATCAGCGCAAAGGTCGGAAACAACGGCACCAGCCCCGCGATGTAGTAGTTGCGGGTCTTGGAAAGGATCGCCAGGAGCACCACGACGGCGGCGCCCAGGCTGGCTTTGAGTATGAGGTCCACGGGCTTCCCTTGGCCTCAGCTGAGGCCGTACTTCTTCACTTTGTCGAACAGCGTGGTCTTGGCCATGCCCAGCTCCTGGCTGGCCTGGCTAAGGTTGCCACCGGTGCGCTGTAGAGCGTCGCTGAGCAGGTTGCGCTCGAAGGCTTCCACGGCCTCGGCAAAGCCCAGGCCTTGACTGGCGCCGCTGGCGTTCTTCTTGAAGGCTGGCAGGCCAAGGGCATAGCGCTCGGCCACGTTGCGCAACTCACGCACATTGCCTGGCCAATCGTGGGCCATCAGCCGTGACAGGGTCTGGCTGTCCAGCTCCGGCACCTCACGGTCGAAGCGCAGCGCCGATTGCTCGAGAAAGTGCTCGAACAATTGCAGGATGTCCTCGCGGCGTTCGCGCAGAGGCGGCAGCTCCAGGGTGACGACGTTCAGGCGGTAGTACAAATCGCTGCGAAACTGCCCGTTCTGGCCCATGGCGTCCAGGTCCGACTTGGTCGCGGCGATCACCCGGCAGTCCACCGGAATGCTCTGGTTCGAGCCCAGGCGCTCCAGCGTGCGCTCCTGCAACACGCGCAGCAGCTTGATCTGCAGATTGATCGGCATGCTCTCGACTTCATCGAGGAACAACGTCCCGCCATTGGCATGTTCGATCTTGCCGATGCGCCGTTTGCCGGCGCCCGTGAAGGCATTGGCCTCGTGACCGAAGATCTCGCTCTCGAACAGGTTCTCCGGCAGGCCGCCGCAGTTGAGCGCCACGAAGGGCTGCCCCAGGCGACGACTGAAATCGTGCAGGCAACGGGCGACCAGTTCCTTGCCGGTGCCGGTCTCGCCTTCGATGAGCACGTTGGCTGAGGTGTCGGCCACGTTGGCGATCAGTTCGCGCAGGTTCTGCATCGCTGGCGAGCGGCCGATGATGCGGCCTTCCAGCGTGCTGTGGCCGGCCAGCTGGCGACGCAGCGCATGGACCTCGCGGGACAGGCCGCGTTGCTCCAGGGCGCGGCGGACCACATCCACCAAGCGCTCGGGGGAGAAGGGTTTCTCCATGAAGTCATAGGCGCCGTTGCGCATGGCGCCGACCGCCATGTCGATGTCGCCGTGGCCGGTGATCAGCACCACCGGCAGGCTACGGTCGCGGGCCTTGAGCCGGCCGAGCAGCTCCAGGCCATCCATGCCGGGCAGGCGGATATCGCTGACGACGATACCGGCGAAATCATCGCCGATGCGTTCCAGCGCTTGCTCGGCGCTGCCCACGCCTTCGCAGGCGATGTCTTCCAGGGCCAGAGCCTGCTGGCAGCCCAGCAGCACATGGGGGTCGTCTTCGACGATCAGGACAGTCAAGGGCACTTGGTTCATACGGTCCCTGCGTTCATAGAGGTTCTACCGAATTGCCGGTGGGCGTGACCAAGGGCAGGGCGAGCACGAAGGCGGTCCCGCCACTGGCAGGATGCTCGACGCTCAGCGAGCCCTTGGCAGCGGCGGCGAGGCTCGCCGAAAGGGTCAGGCCCAGGCCCAGGCCATGCTCGCCCGGTTTGGTGGTGAAGAAAGGTTCGAACAGGTGCTTGCGCGCCTCGGCATCGATGCCGTGACCATTATCGCGCACCCGCAGGCGGTATTTGTCGCCCTGCAGCTCGCCCTCGAGCCAAAGCTGCGGTGTGGGCTGGTGGGTCATGGCGTCCAGGGCGTTGCCGACCAGGTTGACCAGGATCTGCTCCAGGCGTGTCTGGTCGATGGCCAGTTGCTGGTCCTCGAATTGGCTGTGCAGCTGTAGCTTGCAGCCGGCGATGCGGTTGGCCAGCACCTGCAAGGAGGCATCGACGGCCTTGCTCAACGAGGCCTGGCCACTGTCATCGCCACGCCTTGCGAAGGAGCGCAGGCTAGCGGTGATACGGCCCATGCGGTCGATCAAGTCGTTCATGGTGCGCAGATTGGTGCTGGCCGTTTCCAGGGCCCCGCGTTCCAGGAAGCGCACAGTATTGCCAGACAACGTGCGCAGCGCCGCCAGAGGCTGGTTCAACTCGTGGGCGATGCTGGTGGACATTTGCCCGATGGCCGCCAGTTTGCCGGCCTGGACCAGTTCGTCCTGGGCGTGGCGCAGGGTCTGCTCGGCGTGCCGACGTTCGCGGATCTGCCCCTTGAGCCGCTCGTTGCTGGCGCGCAGATCAGCGGTACGCTCGGTGATGCGTCGCTCCAGTTGGCTGTTGGCCTCTTCGAGGGCTTCGCGGGCGGCCAGGCGGGTGGCGATCACCTTGCGGCGCTCGTTCCAGGCGATCGCCAGGATGGTCAGCAGGGCGAAGGCCACACCCACCAGGATGCCCTGGACCATGGACTCACGGTGCAGGTCCTGCAGGGGCGTGAGCAAGGTGAAGTGCCAGGGGGTGTCCACCAGGCGCCGGGTCTGGGCCAGGTAGGCCATTTCACGGGGCTTGCCCTGGCCGATTTCGCTGTTGGCAGGGAAGGTGAGTTTTTCCACGCCCTCGGACAGGGTTTCCCGGGCCAGTGGTTGCAATTCGTTGAGCGGCCACCAGTAGTACTGCAGGCTGCGCGCCAGGCGTTCCTTGATCTGCGGGGTCAGCGGGCGCACCGACTTGAGCCGGCGGGCCGGGTCGCTGGAAAGAATGATGATGCCATTCTCATCGCTGACGAAGGCTTCCAGGCGGGCGCGTTGCCAGCGTTCTTCTAGGGTGTCCAGGCGCACCTTGATCACCGCCACGCCGATGATCTTGCCGTGCTCTTCCAGCCCATGGGCCAGGTAGTAGCCTGCTTCGCCAGTGGTGCTGCCGATGCCGTAGAAGCGGCCAGGCTCGCCGCGCACGGCATCCTGGAAGTAGGCGCGGAACGACAAGTCCTCGCCAAGGAAGGAGTCGGCGTCGCGCCAGTTGCTGGTGGCCTGGACGCGACCGGTGGTGTCCAGGACGAAGATGGCCCGGCTACGGCTGCGCCGGTTCAGGCCTTCGAGGTATTCGTTGACGGTCTGGCGGTAGCCGCCGTCGGGGTCGGTGAGCAGTTTCGAGACGCTGTCTTCGAGTTCCAGCAGGCTCGGCAGGTAGGTGTATTTGCTGATCTCGCTCTCGACGGTGCGTGCGTGGAGCTCGAGCTGGCGTTCGCCGTTCTCGCTCAAGGCGCGGATGCCGTTGCTCTCGCTGATCAGGTAGCCGGCCATCCCCAGGCCGACCATCAGCAAAATGATCAGGGGTGGTAGCAGCAATTGACGGATCAGGCGGGATTTCACGGCAGGCTGGGCAGGGCAAAGGAGCGAGGGGTCGCATTTCATCACAGTGGCCTTGTCACGACCAGCGTCCGCTGCCCGGATCGCCGGGCAGCGGCATGGCCGACTCAGTGCTGCAGGATCTTGCTGAGGAAGTGCTGGGTGCGCTCGTGGCGGCCTTCGGGGTTGCCGAAGAAGTCTTCCTTCTGGCAGTCCTCGATGATGCTGCCCTTGTCCATGAAGATCACCCGGTTGGCCACCTTGCGAGCGAAGCCCATCTCGTGGGTCACGCACATCATGGTCATGCCTTCATGGGCCAGTTCGACCATCACGTCCAGCACCTCGTTGACCATTTCCGGATCCAGCGCCGAGGTCGGTTCGTCGAACAGCATGACGATCGGGTCCATCGACAGCGCACGGGCGATCGCCACACGCTGCTGCTGGCCGCCGGAGAGCTGGCCAGGATGCTTCTTGGCGTGCGCGCCCAGGCCTACGCGGTCGAGCAGGGCCAGACCTTTCTTGGTGGCTTCGGCCTCGCTGCGGCCCAGAACCTTGCGCTGGGCGATGGTCAGGTTCTCGGTGATCGACAGGTGCGGGAACAGCTCGAAGTGCTGGAACACCATGCCGACGCGCGAACGCAGCTTGGGCAGGTTGGTCTTCGGGTCGGCGATGGAGGTGCCGTCGACCACGATGTCACCCTTCTGGAAGGGCTCCAGGGCATTGACGCACTTGATCAGCGTGGACTTGCCCGAGCCGGATGGCCCGCAGACCACCACCACTTCACCTTTCTTGACCTCGGTGCTGCAGTCGGTCAGCACCTGGAAGTCCCCGTACCACTTGTTGACGTTCTTGATGGAAATCATACGGTGATCCTTTTTTGCAGGCGCTTGACCAGCCACGAAGCGGAGAAGCTGATGAGGAAGTACACGACCCCGGCGAAGATCAGGAACTCATGGGAGCGCCCGATGATGTCGCCGTTGGAGCGTGCCGAGTTGAGGAAATCCACCAGGCCCACGGTGTAGACCAGCGAGGTGTCCTGGAACAGGATGATGCTCTGCTGCAGCAGCAGGGGGGTCATCTTGCGAAACGCCTGGGGCAGGATGATCAGGCGCATGGTCTGGCCGTAGGTCATGCCCAGTGCCTGCGCGGCGCCCATCTGGCCCTTGGAGATCGACTGCACGCCGGCCCGCACGATCTCGCAGAAGTAGGCGGCCTCGAACATCATGAACGCCACCACACAGGAGGTGAAGGCGCCGACCGGGGTGTCCTCGCCGGTGATCCAGCGCAGCACGAACGGGACTGCCAGGTAGAACCAGGTGATCACCAGCAGCAGCGGGATGGAGCGGAAGTAGTTGACGTAGGCGCCGGCCAGATTCGACAGCAGCTTGCTCGATGACAGGCGCATCAGCGCCAGGATCGTACCCAGTACGATACCGCCGACCACGCCCATGACCATCAGTTGCAGGGTCATCACCATGCCTTCCCAGAGGGCCGGCAGGGCGGGGATGATTTCGCTGAAATCCATGTCCATTTACTTGCCCCCCACGGAGATCAGGCCAGGTACCGAGACTTTCTTCTCGATGAAACGCATGAACAGCATCAGCCCCATGTTCAGGGTGAAGTAGATCAAGGTGGCCAGC
This sequence comes from Pseudomonas sp. HTZ2, assembly GCF_033173945.1. NCBI lineage: Bacteria > Pseudomonadati > Pseudomonadota > Gammaproteobacteria > Pseudomonadales > Pseudomonadaceae > Pseudomonas > Pseudomonas sp. HTZ2. Next base: position 1,888,769 of record NZ_CP137332.1, read on the forward strand.
GTGAATGCTTCGAACAGGTTCGCGGAGAACTCGGCGGTCTGCTTGGTCTGGGCCAGCAGTTCCATCAGGCCGATCAGCGACGCCACGGAGGAGTTCTTGAACACGTTCAAAAATTCCGAGGTGAGCGGCGGGATGATGATCCGGTAGGCCTGGGGCAGCAGCACGTTCATGTAGATCTGCGGCAGGCTGAAGCCCAGCGCCCGGCCAGCCGATTCCTGACCGCGAGGCAGGGCCTGGATGCCGGTGCGTACCTGCTCGCAGACCCGCGCGGCGGTGAACAGGCCCAGGCAGATGACCACGCTGATGAGGGCGGAGGTGGTCGGGTTGAGGTCTTGCTTGAACCACTCCTGCAGCCCTTCAGGCAGCAGGTCCGGTACCAGGAAGTACCAGATGAACAGTTGCACCAACAGCGGCACGTTGCGGAACAGTTCCACATAGGCGGTGGCGATCCCCGATACCACACGGTTCGGCACGGTGCGCATCACGCCGAGCAGCGAGCCCAGCAGCAAGGCGATGATCCAGGCGGTCACGGCAATGGCGATGGTCCAGCCCAGACCGGTGATATACCAGTCCAGGTAGGTTTCGCTGCCCACGCCGGTGGACTTGAAGAATACGCCCCAGTCCCAGTTGTAATTCATCGGGATTTCCCCTCAGACGGTTGTTTCACGGGCACCTTCGAGCAACCGAGGGCGGCGAGCGCCCTCGGTTGAAAGGTTAGACACTAATGAGTGGCCTGTCGGGTTGATGCTGCTCGGGTCGAGCAGTAGGCCACTGGCTGGGGATCAGGACTTCTTCTCGTCCGCCGCCTTGTCGGTCGGCTCGGCGATCAGCTTTTTCAGCTCTTCGCTCATCGGGAAGTTCAGGTTAAGGCCTTTTGGCGGAATCGGCTGCTGGAACCACTTCTCGTAGCTCTTGTTGACCGCGCCAGACTTGAAGTACGCCACGATGGCGTCATCGACCGCTTTCTTGAAGGCGTCGTCACCCTTGCGCACCATGCAGCCGTAGATCTCGTAGGACTGCGGGGTGCCGGTGATGACCCAGTCGGCAGGCTTGCGCGCCTTGGCCATTTCGCCGGCGAGCAGGGCGTCGTCCATCATGAAGGCCACGGCGCGGCCGCTTTCGAGCATGTTGAAGGCTTCGCCGTGGTCTTTTGCGGAGATCACGTTCATCTTCATCTGCTTGTCGGCGTTCATCGCCTTGAGGATGCGTTCGGAGGTGGTACCGGCGGTGGTCACCACGTTCTTGCCGGCCAGGTCCGGGAAGTCCTTGTAGGCTGGCTGACCGTCCTTGACCTTGGTCAGCAGGCGGGTGCCGACTTCGAAGATGCCGACCGAGAAGCCGACCTGCTGCTGGCGCTCGACGTTGTTGGTGGTGGAGCCGCACTCAAGGTCCACGGTGCCGTTCTGCACCAGCGGGATGCGGGTCTGGGAGGTGACCAGGTTGTAGCGGACCTTGATGTCCGTACCCAGTTGCTTTTTCAGCGCGTCGACGACGGCCAGCTGGATGTCGTGGGAATAGCCCACAGGCTCTGGCTTGCCGGCCAGGTAGGAAAATGGAATGGAGGAGTCGCGGTGGCCCAGGGTGATGGTGCCCGAATCCTTGATCTTCTTCAGGGTGCCGGTCAGTTCTTCGGCCATGACAGGCGATGCGATGACAGCGGCCGCGATGGCGGCGCCCAGCAATTGACGAACGATGCGCATCAAATTTTCCTCGACGTGTTTGTTTTTTTTATGGAGCCGTTGGCGGACTCTTCGTTCCACGAATACAGCAGCAAACGTGGTGCATTCGGCTACCAAGTGTAGAGCATGAGTCGTGCCAAGCCCTGCTGTCGATCATATCGCCGCGAAATTACTGGTTTTGAGGCTTTTTTTTACCGTTTTTTGCCAGAGCAGATGTGCGGATTTCCGAATGAATACCCTCTGCGTGTTCGGAAACCCGAATGAGGGGCCTGGGTAGTACCCCGGTACTGCGCCACCGGGGCAAGCAATTGATGAGATCGAGCTTTTCAACTGCTCGAGATTGCACATGCCTGATTCCGCTCCATCTGACGACTCCATCGACACCTTGTTCGCGCAACAGATGCCAAGCTGGTTGCGCCGTGAGGACGGCCACCTGCACTGTATCGATCGCCTGCGTGCGTTTCACAAGGCATTGCTCAGGCAAGAGCGTGCGGTAGCCGCCTTGCGCCCGGTGCTGGCGCAGATTCCTTCGATCGAGGCGTTCGCCGAGCCGCTTTTACGTGAAAAGCTGGTGCAACTGGGTGAAGCGGCTCCTGACGTCAGGCACAGCCAGGTGTGTATCTGGCGGCGTCCGGTCATGCCGTCCTTTGCTTTAATACTTTCGACGCGCCAGTTCGTTCCATCATCGACACAAAGCCTATTGGCCGCTGCGCTGCACAACTTTCATCTGGTCGAGACCCGGCCTTCCGACACTCGCAAAGGGTATCTGCGCACGCGTTCGGGTAAGCGGATGGCCTTGGGGTTTCATGCCTTTGCCGGGCGCTGCCGAGAGCTGGACATCGGCGCGAAGTACCAGGAAAAACTCAAGGCGGTTCTCAAACCCAAAGACGGCGCTGAGGCCGTGTATCGCCTGTTCCAGGAGAACCAGCAGGCGCACCTTGAGGTCGCCGTGCGCTCGGCGCAGCTCAAGGGCGAGCTGGATGAGGACAGCTTCCAGTGCATGCTGGCCTTGATGGCGTTTCCGTCAATCGTGCCGGCAACCTCGTCCAACGTGGAGCTTCGGCACCTGTATTTATTGGGCGTACCCGTTCATGGCGTGGTCTGCGCAGCGGCCAGTGCGGCTGATGGTGGGGCGTTGCAAGGTGTGATCGTCTGGGTGCCCAATGATCCGGATTGTCCGGTGAAGCGTTTTGATTCCTGGCAGGCGGTCTACGACGGGCTGGCCAGGCGTTTGGTCAGCCGTCGTTATCGGCAGTTTTTTGCCCGATTCGTGAGCGAGGCCGACCGCGTCAAGTTCTTCACCCGTCTGGCCGAGCAGTCCAAGGGCTGGACGCACGAACGGTTGGCGACATTGACCGGCGGACATAAGCCGATCATTGCAAAAAAGGACAAATCGATAGGAGAGCGGTTGAGAGTCTTTCTGGCTGACTCGCAGATAGACAAGATTTTCGACGATGCACGTGTGCTCGCTGTGCCGACAGGTCAGGAAGACGAAAACGATCGTAACGAACGGCTAAGCGGTTACGAGTCCTTGGGCCTGAATGTACTCAATATCGCTTCGCTGTTCGTTCCGGTATTGGGGGAGGCATTGCTGCCTGTGGCCCTGGTGCAGATCGCCAGCGAGTTCTATGAAGGTTACGAGGATTGGAACCTGGGCGATCGTCAGGGAGCTATCGCCCATGTGTTTGGGGTGGCCGAGAGCATGGTCGCTGGAGCGCTGCTGGCTAAAGGGGTATCGGTGGCGGTAAAGGCGCTCAAGCCAGTGGCATTCATCGATAAGCTCAGCCTGGTTCGCACCCGTCAGGGCAAGGTGAAGCTGTTCGACGGCTCGCTCGAGGGTTACCGGCTAGACCCCGCCAGCCACAATGCTCAAACCCCGCAAGAACAATGGTTGCTGCATGACGACAATCAGCTCTACCGGCTGCAGACCGAGCGTGGCGGGCGCCTGCGTCATCCCACGCGTGCTGATATGTACACGCCGCGTATAGAAGACAACGGAGCAGGGGGCTGGCGCCACGAATTCGAGCAGCCGCGGACCTGGAGCGGTGCCGGTACCTTGGTTCGGCGGCTGAGCGGGCGCTTGTCTGACCTTTCCGATGAAACGGCAAAGCATTTGTTGCAGGCGACCGGTTACAGCGAGGCGCAGATACGCCGATTGCACCTCGAAAACCAGGGGGCGCCTGCGCGATTGCTCGATGCGCTGGAGCGTCATCAACTGCATCAGCAGCATGCTCATCTGGGGGGCGCTGAGCTCGAGGCGCTGTTCAAGGAGCGCGAACCCATGGCCGGTCCAGCGCAAAGCAAATTGCTGCGGGATTTTCCGGGGTTGTCGCTTCGTTGTGCGCGGGAAATCTGTGCCCAGGCCACTGGCGCCGAAATCACCCGCCTGGAGAGCAGCGAGCGAGTGCCGTTGGCATTGGCCGAACGTGCTCGATGGTATCTGCGCGAGAGCCGTCTCGACCGCGCCTGCGCCGGGCTGCGCCTGTTCAGGGCGACCAATGCCGACACCCAGCGTCTGGCGCTTGAGTTGATCGAGTTGCTGGCGCCCTGGCCTGCGGATTTGCGGATCGAGATTCGCGAAGGCTCGATCGAGGGACCGCTGCTGGCCAAACAGGGCAAGGCGCAGGCTGCCAGGCGGAGGTCGATCATCCGTTCAGGTAATCGATACGCGCTCCAGGGGCACAAAGGCGAGCAGGATTTGATGTCGTTGTTGTTCGGCCTGTTGAGCGACGGGCAAAAACGTACGTTGGGTATTGCGGGAAAGCAGGTCGACGCCCTGGAAAATCGCTTGGCAGCGTATGCCAGCGAGTCGCGTGATCGGGTTGCCAAGTGCCTTGGTATGGGCGATGCGAAGGCCCTACGTGCCCCGCTGCGCTTCGGCGATGGGCAGGCGGGGTATGCACTCAGCGGAAGAGGGGCTGTCGATGGATCGGCCATCGTGCGAGGCATCCATCGGATTTTCCCGACGTTGAGCGCCCTGCAGCTCGATGCCTACATTCGTGAGCTGCGCACCCGTCATTTGGGGTTGTACGAGCACTTTTCGATGTTGTCGCTGCATCTGGAGCAGTTGCGCACGGGGCTGGAGGCTTGGCGCAACGAGGCCAGCGGGCTGTTCACTCGTCTGCGTCGTCGTCGGGTCGCCGACCAGATCAGGCGTAGCTGGCGACGCAAGATCGTCAATGAAAGTGGCTCCTACGTCCTGGTGATCGACGGAGAGCGGGTTGGCGGGCTACCGACCTTGCCTGAAGGGGTGAGGTTCGATCACGTCGAGCGGCTGGTTCTGCGCAACATGGAACTGTCCGACATCGAGGCGGATTTTCTGCACCGCTTCGCCAATGTGCGTGAGCTCGATCTGAGGGGCAACCGCCTTGGCCGCGTGCCTCAGGGCCTGGAATACCTTGGGCAGCTCAGGTGGCTCGATCTGTCGCGTAATCACATCGTCATGGATGAAGCCGGGGAACACTGTCTGCGCGGCCTGGTGCGCCTTCAGCATCTCAACCTCAGCCATAATGGCGAACTCGGCCGCGCGCCGGACCTGAGCCACCTGCGCCACCTGCGCGAGATGCGCTTGCGGGCGACGGGGTTGATGGCGTTGCCGGAGCGACTCCCACTGGCTGCACTGGTGGATTTGCGCAGCAATCGTATTCAGTTGCTGCAGCGTGACAACCACAGGCTTCGCCACCGACTCGAGCGGGTGCTGCTGCACGATAATCCGCCCTCGCACAGCGGCAGCGAAGGGTCCTCCAGCTCGGGCGATGTGTCGTTGGCGCCGGTGAGGGCGATCGCGGGCGAGGATGTCCAGGAGAATCCCGGTTACCAGCATGCTGTCGTCGACGCTTCGCTGCGCGCGCGGTGGCTGGATGAGGGAGCGGATGAACAGAGCCTGCGCAGGCAGGCACTCTGGGAGACGTTGCAGGAGGAGCCTGGTTCGGCATCGTTGTTCCAGTTTCTGGCTGACTTTGCCAGCTCGCGGGATTTCACGAGGAATCCGCAGCGCTTTCGCGCCCGCATCTGGTCATTGCTGCAAGCGTGTGCCGAGCGTGAGCCCTTGCGCCAGCGGCTGTTCATGATGATGGATGGCCCCCGCGGCTGTGATGACAGATTGTTGCTGACGCTGCGTCACGCCGAAGAGGCCGTGCTTGCCGAACAGGCCATTCTCGGCGTTGCGAAGGATCAGGTGGAAAGCACCTTGCTTGGCCTGGCACGTCCATTGTTCCGACTGGATGAGATCGACCGGATCGCCAAGGAGCACGTCGCCCGGCTGGAGTCTGAACGGGAAATGCAACTTGCCCTGGGGCAAGAGACGGGGGTGGTGGATCCGGTTGAGACGGAGCTGGCTTACCGGGTCGCGCTCTATGAATGGATCGGTCTGCCGCTGCAGAAGGACTGGATGCATTTCGGGCGTTTTTCCAGGCTTACCAAGCACGACGTGGAAATCGCTCAAGCGCGGGTGCTCTCGCTGGAAAATGATGACGCCTTAATCGACTCGCTCGCTCAACGCCCGTTCTGGGCGCACTACGTCAGGGAACACTACGCGCAGCGCTTCGAGGCGGTGCATCAGGCGTCTTGGGGAGAGCTGGATTCGCTCGACGATAAGCTGGCTGCGGACCAGATCACAGAAGGGGAATACGCAAGACGGCTGAAGGAGATGGCTGATGAGTTCAACCGGGCCGAACGTGAGCTGGTGAAGGCGCTGGCCCGGGAGGTCTACATGCGCGCCAAGCCATAGGCTGGCTGTCAGCCCCCTGGCTGCGCGGGCGCCATGCCAGGGGGCTTGATTGAGGGTCAGGCTGCCTGCTCGGCGGCTCGGTTGGAGTGGGCGCGGTGCAGGTAATCGGCCAGTGCCTGCTTTTCAGCCGGGCTGGTGAACAGCCCCAGCTTGGTCCGGCGCCAGAGGATGTCACCGGCTTGCACCGCCCATTCCTGGGCGATCAAATAGTCCACTTCACGGCTGAACAAGCCGCCACCGATTGGTTGGCCCAGGTCCTCGGGCCCACTCACGCCTTCGATCAGGCGCCATACCCGGCTGCCATAGGTCACTGCCCAACGCTTGGCGATATCCACCGGCAGCCAGCCGTGGCGGGCCAATACCGCATCGACCAGCGCCTGAACCGTCGTCATGTTTTCACCGCCTGGGAGTGGGGCGGTGGCCGTCCAGCTATCACGCATCTGGGTGAAGAATGGCTTGAGTTCGCCCATGGCCGATTCGGCCAGCTTACGGTACGTGGTGAGCTTGCCGCCAAAGACCGACAGCAGAGGTGCCTGGCCGTCGCTGGCCGACAGCGCCAAGGTGTAGTCGCGGGTGACGGCCGACGGATTGTCGGATTCGTCGTTGCACAGCGGGCGTACCCCGGAATAGGTGTGCAGGATATCGGCGCGGCTGAGCTGATGGTTGAAGTGCTCGTTGACGATCTTGAGCAAGTAGTCGGTTTCCATCTCGGTGATGGCTACCTTGGCTGGGTCGGCGCTGTACTCACGGTCGGTGGTGCCGATCAGGGTGAAGCGCTCCAAGTACGGGATGGCGAAGACGATGCGTTGGTCTTCGTTCTGCAGGATGTAGGCGTGTTCGCCTTCGTACAGACGCGGAACGATGATGTGGCTGCCCTGGATCAGGCGGATGCCGTAAGGCGCGTCGAGCTTGAGATCGTCCTTGATGAAGCTGGCTACCCAAGGCCCGGCGGCGTTGACCAAGGCGCGGGCGCGGATGGTGCGCTGGCTGCCGTCGGCCTGTTGCAGTGCCACCTCCCACACCCCATCGACGCGCTCTGCGCGCAGGCAGCGGGTATGGGTATGAATGTGCGCGCCTTTTTCACGGGCAGCCATGGCATTGAGCACCACCAGACGGGCGTCGTCCACGGCGCAATCGGCGTACTCGAAACCTCGGGTAATGACGGGCTTGAGCGGATTGCCAGCGCCGAAGCGCAGGCTGCGAGAGGCCCCCAGGCGCTTGCGCTTGCCCAGGTGATCGTAGAGGAACAGGCCCGCGCGGATCATCCAGGCTGGGCGCAGGTGTGGGCGGTGGGGCAGGACGAAACGCATGGGTTTGACGATATGCGGTGCCTTGGCCAGCAACACCTCGCGCTCTGCCAGGGCCTCACGGACCAGACGGAACTCATAGTGCTCCAAGTAGCGCAGGCCGCCATGAATCAACTTGCTACTGGCCGAGGACGTATGGCTGGCCAGGTCGTCTTTTTCGCAAAGGAACACCTTCAGGCCGCGTCCCGCTGCGTCGGCGGCGATGCCCACGCCATTGATGCCTCCCCCGATCACAGCGAGGTCGTAACAATCGGCGAGGGGCGGCTGGGACGAAGCGGGCTGGGACACGGCAAGGCCTCCTGGGGGCGCAGTTCACATCGAAAGTGAACATTGATGTTCATTTTCGAAAATACTAGCGCAACGAATAGCCGTTATCCAGTCAGTCTCTATAGAAAAAACTGATCAGAGAACAAGAAAATGAACGATAGCGAACATAGAACGCGCCGTATTCGGCGCATGCGAGCACTGGGGTGGGCCGGTGAGGACCTGACCTGTAATGGGCTGCAAGGCAGCCCAGGATCTGCTGGATTCCGACGCCCGGATCAGACGACTTCTAGGCGAATCTTGTGCTGGTTGAGCAATTGGGTGAGGGCGGGGGTTGGGGGCTGGTCGGTCACCAGGCAGTCGACCAGGCTGATCGAACCCAGGCGAACCATGGCATTGCGGCCGAACTTGCTCGAGTCGGCAGCCAGGATGACCTGACGGGCATTGTTGATGATCGCCTGGGAAACCCGTACTTCCTGATAGTCGAAATCGAGCAGGCTGCCATCTTCGTCGATGCCACTGATGCCGACCAGGGCGAAGTCGACCTTGAACTGGTTGATGAAGTCGACGCTTGCCTGGCCCACGACCCCGCCGTCGCGGCGCACGGTGCCGCCAGCCACCAGGACTTCGAAATCGTCCTTGGCGCCGAGTATCGCGGCCACATGCAGGTTGTTGGTGATGACCTTGAGATGGTTGTGATTGAGCAGGGCGCGGGCGATCGACTCGGTGGTCGTGCCGATATTGATGAACAGTGAGGCATGATCGGGAATCTGCCGGGCCACGGCTTCGGCGATGCGTTGCTTTTCATCGCGCATCTGGTCTGCACGCATGGCGTAGGCGGTGTTCTCGATGCTCGAATCGTAGGCTGCGCCGCCGTGGTAGCGTCGCAGCAGGTTGCCCTCGGCGAGCTGGTTGATGTCACGGCGGATGGTTTGTGGGGTGACGACGAACAGCTGCGCCATTTCTTCGATGCTGACGTAACCGCGCTCGCGCACCAGTTCGAGGATTTGTTGTTGGCGGGGAGGCAGATTCATGGGCGGTCCTTTTGGGCTGCCGGACAAATTCTGCAATGAAACCAAAGGCGGCTATAAGCTACAAGCTACAAGTTACAAGCCATAAGAAAAAGCAGCGTTCGGTTGGCCGACGTGCCTATGCTTGGCTTGCAGCTTGCAGCTTGCAGCTTGCAGCTTGCAGCTTGCAGCTTGCAGCTTGCAGCTTGCAGCCTACTCTTCCCAGTCGCGGGTGCGCTCCACAGCCTTTTGCCAGCCTTTGTAGAGCTTTTCTTTCTGCGCTTCTTCCAGTTGTGGGCTGAACTCGCGCTCGATGATGGCCTTGTCCCGCAGTTCGTCCAGTCCGCTCCAGAAACCACAGGCCAGGCCTGCCAGGTAGGCTGCGCCCAGGGCTGTGGTTTCGCGCATTTTCGGTCGTTCGACGCAGGTGCCGAGGATATCGGCCTGGAACTGCATGAGGAAGTTATTAGCCACTGCGCCCCCATCGACGCGCAGTTCGCTCAGGCGCTGGCCGCAATCTTGCTGCATGGCATCGAGCACGTCGCGGGTCTGGAAGGCGATCGATTCCAGGGCTGCCCGGATGATGTGATCGACCTTGACACCGCGGGTCAGCCCGAACAGCGCGCCACGGGCATAGGGGTCCCAATAGGGGGCGCCGAGGCCGGTGAAGGCGGGTACCAGATAGACGCCATTGCTGTCCTTGACCTTGCTGGCGAAGTATTCGGTGTCATAGGCATCGTTGACGATCTTCAGCTCGTCGCGCAGCCACTGCACGGTGGAGCCGCCGTTGAATACCGCGCCTTCCAGGGCATAGGCCACTTCCCCCCGCGGGCCGCAGGCGATGGTGGTGAGTAGGCCGTGGGACGACTTCACCGCCTGCTTGCCGGTATTCATCAGCAGGAAGCAGCCCGTGCCGTAGGTGTTCTTGGCCTGACCGGGCTCGACGCACATCTGGCCGAACAGCGCCGATTGCTGGTCGCCGGCGATACCGGCAATGGCGATGCCGCTTTTGGTGTGACCATAGACCTCGGACGATGGGCGTACCTGGGGCAGCATCTGGCGAGGAATACCCAGGATCTGCAGCAGTTGGTCGTCCCATTGCAGGGTATGGATGTTGAACATCAGGGTGCGCGAGGCGTTGGTGTAATCGGTGACATGGACCTTGCCGCCCGAGAATTTCCAGATCAGCCAGGTATCGATGGTGCCGAACAGCAGTTCGCCCCGTTCGGCACGCTCACGGACACCTTCGACGTTGTCGAGGATCCATTTGAGCTTGGTGCCGGAGAAATAGGGGTCGGTGACCAGCCCGGTGGTTTCGCGGATGTACGCCTCATGGCCTTCGCGTTTGAGCTGCTCGCAGATCTCGGTGCTGCGCCGGCACTGCCAGACGATGGCGTTGTACACGGGGCGGCCGGTTTCCTTGTCCCAGACCACAGTGGTTTCACGCTGGTTGGTGATGCCCAGCGCGGCCACCTGGGCATGGCTGATGCCAGCCTGGGCCAGCGCCTCGACCATGGTCGCGCTCTGGGTGGCGAAGATTTCCATCGGGTCGTGCTCGACCCAGCCAGCCTGGGGGTAGTGCTGGGCGAACTCGCGCTGCGAGGTGCCGACCACGTTAGCGTCGCGGTCGAAGATGATGGCCCGCGAACTGGTGGTGCCCTGGTCCAGGGCGATGATGTAGTTCTTGTCCTGGGTATCTGTCATGTCGGTGGCCTTGCACAAAATTGGGGGAAGTCAGGGCTGGTCGGGCAATTGGCCCGGCGGCGGCATCAGGAGACCTGGGTCTTGCCCTGAGGATTATCGTCTGTTTGTAGGTTCGCGGGTTGCACCGTCGGCAAATTGCGGGCGATCAGGCCCCGGTACAGGGCGGCGCCCAGGCAGGCGCCCAGGATCGGTGCGAACACCGGAACCAAAAAGTAGGGGATGTCACGCCCGCCGGTGAAGGCGATTTGGCCCCAGCCAGCCAGGAAGGTCATCAGCTTGGGCCCGAAATCCCGAGCCGGATTCATGGCAAAGCCGGTGAGCGGGCCCATGGCGCTGCCGATCACTGCGATCAGCAAGCCAATCAAGAGCGGTGCCATGGCGCCTCGGGGCAAGCCGTTGTTGTCGTCGGTCAGCGCCATGATCACGGCCATGAGAATGGCGGTAATCACTACTTCGACCACTACGGCCTGGGCAATGGACAGAGACGGGTGTGGATAGGTGGAGAACACCGAGGCCAGCTCCAGACTGGCCTGGCTGCCACGAACCATCGCGTGGGTCTGTTCGAAATCGAAGAACAGGTTGCTGTACAGCGTGTAGACCAGCGCTGCGGCACAGAAGGCGCCACAGACTTGGGCGAGGATGTAGAAGGGCAGTTTGCGCTTGTCGAAATCGGCGAACAGGCTCAAGGCAATGCTCACGGCGGGGTTCAAGTGAGCCCCTGAAATGCCGGCGGTGAGGTAGATCGCCATGCTGACGCCAATGCCCCAGATGATGCTGATCTCCCAGAGGCCGAAACTGGCACCCGCGACCTTGAGAGCGGCGACGCAACCGGTACCGAAGAAGATGAGCAAGGCGGTGCCGAGGAACTCGGCCAGGCATTGGCTTGAAAGGGTGGGTTGTCGTAGAGCAGTCGTCATGTGAAACCTCGTTTCTTGTTGTTGTGAGGCACTGGGCGCTCGACAAAAGGCTCGGTGTCTATCCCCATAAACCCCGGGCGAATGTAGGAAACGCACCTTTAAAGGGCGCCATTTATTCAAAAACGAAAAAATATAGACAAGAAACGCTGATGTCAAAGGTCGAAAGTGAACCGTCATTCACAATCTGACTGCCTGTATCAAGCGTGAATCCGCGAGCCAGACACGGTGGAGCTCGGTTCGCTGGTCGCTCTGTGGGATTTGCCCTAAAGTAGCCGGCGACTTGCCATCGACTGGAGCCGTACATGACCCCCGCCCTCGATCTTTTGAAGAAGGCGCGTGCCGAACACCGCGTGCACAGCTACGAACATGACCCCAAGGCGGCCTCCTACGGCTTGGAGGCCGCAGAGAAGCTAGGGCTCGACCCGCAGCGGGTGTTCAAGACCCTGTTGGCCAGCAGTGAAAAAGGTGAATTGCTGGTGGCAGTGGTGCCCGTGGGAGGTACGCTGGATTTGAAGGCGTTGGCCCATGCGGCAGGGGTGAAGAAGTGTGAGATGGCCGACCCGGTGGCGGCGCAGCGTGTCACGGGCTACCTGGTGGGTGGGATCAGCCCGCTGGGCCAGAAGAAGCGCCTGCGTACTTTCATCGACGATTCTGCGCAGCAGTTCGAGAGCATCCATGTGAGCGCCGGGCGACGCGGGCTTGAGGTGGAGCTGGCGGCGGCGGTGCTGGCCGAGCACACCCAAGGGAAGTTCGCCGGGATCGGGCGAGGCTGAACCCTAGCGGATTGGATGGAGGGAAGCAGGTGCTCCGGACAATCAGGAATGGGCCGCCCAGCGGCCCCTGTCGGGTGGCTCAGGTTGCCGAGCTGTAGCGGCGAACCCCGTTCTCCTGACGTGGCAACTGCGCCGCCACGCTGCCTGGTACCGGGAAAAGTACCAGGTGATCTGCTGCCACGCTGATGCCGACATCCTGACCGACCTGATGGTCGATATGGCTCGGGAAGATCGCCTCGAGCTGGCTACCGGTGGGCAGCTGCAGGCGATACAGCGTCGACGCGCCGAGGAAGCTTTTGCCGATGATGGTTGCCCGCAAATCGCTGTCCGGCGCGTGGATGATGTCATCCGGACGCAACAGCACGTCCACCGAGCTGCCCAGCGCCATGGTGTAGGCACGATTGCCGCGCAACTCACCCAGTTCGGTATTGACCGCATCATGGCTGCTCATCTGGCCACGGATGAAGTAGCCCTGGCCGATGAAGCTGGCGACGAACGGCGTCTGCGGTTCGTGATAGAGGTTGTAAGGGGTATCCCACTGCTCCAGGCGGCCTTCTTTGAACACGCCCACGTGATCGCTCACGGCGAAGGCTTCCTCCTGATCGTGGGTAACCAGGATGGCGCTGGTGCCGCGGCTCTTGAGGATATCGCGCACCTCATGGCTCAGACGCCGGCGCAGCTCCACGTCCAGGTTGGAGAAGGGCTCGTCAAGCAGCAACAACTGGGGTTCCGGCGCCAAAGCCCGGGCCAGGGCGACCCGTTGCTGCTGGCCGCCGGACAGCTCGTGGGGGTAACGACTACCCAGGCCGCTGAGCTTGACCAGCTCCAGCATTTCGTCGACCACCTCGCCCTGACGGGGATGCTTCCCGATACCGAAGGCGATGTTCTGCGCGACGGTCAAATGGGGGAACAGTGCATAGTCCTGAAACACCATGCCAATGCGGCGTTTCTCCGGCGCCAGGGTGAAGCCTGCGCGGGAGATGACCTCGCCGGCCAGCTGGATCTCGCCCTCATGCACCGGCTCGAAACCGGCGATGGCGCGCAGTGTGGTGGTCTTGCCGCAGCCTGAAGACCCCAGCAGGCAACCGATGTCGCCTGCATTGAGGTGCAGATTTAGGTTCTGGACGATGCGCTGGTCGCCATAGCCACAGGCCAGGTTGCGCAGGTTAAGCAGTAGCGGATGACTCATGCGTGGTGGTAAGCCGGTTCTACAAGGAATTCCAGAAGGGCCTTCTGCGCATGCAGGCGGTTTTCAGCCTGGTCCCAGGCGACCGAACGTGGGTCGTCGAGCAGGTCCTGGCTGATTTCCTCGCCACGGTGGGCGGGCAGGCAATGCATGAACAGGGCGTCGGGTGCCGCCAGGTCGAGCAGTTCGCGGGTGACCTGGTAGGGCGCGAAATGCGCCAGGCGCCGTGCAGTTTCCTCCTCCTGGCCCATGGAAGTCCAGACATCGGTGGTCACAAGGTGTGCACCGCGCACGGCTTCTTTGGGGTCGCGGACGATGGTCACGCGATCGCCACCCAGTTGGAGGAAGCGCGGATCGGGCTCATAGCCTTCCGGGCAGGCGATGCGCAGTTGGAAGTCGAATTGGTGGGCGGCTTCGATATAGGAGTTGCACATGTTGAAGCCATCGCCGATCCAGGCCACGGTCTTGCCCTGGATCGAGCCGCGGTGCTCGAGGAAGGTCTGCATGTCGGCCAGCAACTGGCACGGGTGCGACTCGTCGGACAGGGCGTTGATCACCGGGACGCGCGAATAAGCGGCGAATTCGGTCAGGGTGCTGTGGGCGTGGGTGCGGATCATCACCACGTCAAGCATGCTCGACAGGACGATGGCGCTGTCGCTGATCGGCTCGCCACGACCCAGTTGGGTGTCACGCGGCGAAAGGAAGATCGCCTGGCCGCCCAGTTGGATCATGCCAGCCTCGAAGGAGACACGGGTACGGGTCGAGGATTTTTCGAAGATCATCCCCAGTACGCGATTCTTCAGTGGCTCGAACAGCACGCCTCGTTTGCGCAGATCCTTCAGCTCGATGCCTCGGCGGATCACACCGAGCAATTCGTCGGTGGTGAAATCCAGCAGGGAGAGAAAGTGCCTAGCGCTCATGATTGACTACCTTATCTGCAACGGTTTGCAGGTCGACCGTATGGTTTTGTTGACAACGGGAGTGACCTGCGGCGTAAGCCGCACGAGGCGGACGGAATAGGGGAAGGCGCAATACTATAATTAAATGTCGCCTCAAACCAAGAGGGGAAACAGCTGCTCTATTACTGCGGGTGTCATAACCCTTTGTAGGGCTGCTGTTTTTTATTTTCTACAGGGGTTGTACACGGCTTGCCGGCGGTTTGGCAAACCCCTTGTCGCGAATCGCGTGCCACAGGTCGGAGGATGTTCAAAGCATTGCGCGGCGTCGATACCTATGTGAAGGCCGCTGTGGTGCCGGCAAGGCCGAGCATGCTGCTCGGCTTTCCGTTACAATGCGTCACCGTGCCGACGATTGCGTCGGAAAGTTCAGCCGAGGTGCTTCATGGATATCATCGAAACAATCAAAGAGCAGATCGCCAATAACACCATTCTGCTTTACATGAAAGGCTCGCCGAATGCCCCGCAGTGCGGCTTCTCGGCGCGCGCTGCGCAGGCCGTGATGGGTTGTGGCGAGAAGTTTGCCTACGTCGACATCCTGCAGAACCCGGAAATCCGCGCCAACCTGCCCAAGTACGCCAACTGGCCAACCTTCCCGCAACTGTGGGTCGGTGGTGAGCTGGTCGGCGGCAGCGACATCATGCTCGAAATGTTCGAGAAGGGTGAGCTGCAAACCTTGATCAAGGAAGCCGCCGCCAAGGCCAAGGCCTCCGAAGCCTGATCTTGCCGCCAGCCCCGCGATAGAGCAATCCGGCGGGGCTGACAAGGTTTGACAGGTATGAAAAAGCCCCGCATATGGCGGGGCTTTTTCGTTGCTGGCGAAACTTATTCTTCGCCCATCTGCGATTGCAGGTAGTTCTCGATACCAATTTTTTCGATCAGACCCAATTGGGTTTCCAGCCAATCGATGTGTTCTTCCTCGGACTCGAGGATATCCTCGAGCAGGTCGCGAGAGCCGAAGTCGCCTGCGGTCTCGCAGTGGGCGATCGCAGCCTTAAGGTCGGCCAAGCCCTTCTGCTCGATCTTCAGATCGCATTCGAGCATTTCCTTGGTGTGTTCGCCGATCAGCAACTTGCCCAGGTCCTGAACGTTGGGGATGCCTTCGAGGAAGAGAATACGCTTGATCAGTTTATCAGCGTGCTTCATCTCATCGATGGACTCCTTGTACTCGTGCTTGCCGAGTTTGTTCAGGCCCCAGTCTTCATACATACGTGCGTGCAGGAAGTACTGGTTGATTGCGACCAGCTCGTTTCCGAGGATCTTGTTGAGATGCTGGATGACGCTTACGTCGCCTTTCATGTCGGGTTCCTGCCCTTGTTGAAGTGTGTCAATACAAGAAGTCTGATCCCGCCAACGGCCTCTGTCAAACCTAAGTAATTGAATAGTAAGTGAAAATTAATAGAAATAAGAATGTTTGTGAACCGCGTTAGGACGCTAACTTCTTGAATTCTGGGCATAAAAAAACCGGACACTGGGTCCGGTTCTTCTTGATTGGGTGTGTTCAGGCCGCGTTGAATTCAACAGGGTAGGGCAGGGCAGCGTGCTGGGTGGCCTGAAGTTCAGTCAACGTCTCGCGAACGACCTGCTTGGCAAGGCAGGCGCATTTGCCGCACTGGCTGGCCACGTTGGTGGCGGCTCGGACTTCCTTGTAGCTGCAGCATCCTTCATAGATCGCATCGCGGATCTGTCCGTCGGTGACGCCGACACAAAGACACACATACATAGGGGAGACCATCGCTGGTTAGGCTCGATGGGTTGGAGCTTAATGGTAATGAGAATGCGTGTCAAAGAACTTTCGGTAAGCGTCCGTCTAGAGCGACCGGTGGTTGGATTCGGCCTGTCACCAGAAGCCGTGTATGATGGGCGACCTTTGCTGGATGCCGGGCGGCCCGCCCACCCAGGCATCGGTATTTCACCACCCTCAGGAGATCACGAATGAGCGTACTCGTTGGTAAACAAGCCCCTGACTTCACCGTTCCGGCTGTGCTGGGCAACGGCGAGATCGTCGACAGCTTCAACCTGGCTTCGGCCATCAAAGGCAAGTACGGCCTGGTATTCTTCTACCCGCTGGACTTCACCTTTGTCTGCCCGTCCGAGCTGATCGCCCTGGACCACCGCATCCCTGACTTCCAGGCGCGCGGCGTGGAAGTGATCGGCGTGTCGATCGACTCGCACTTCACCCACAACGCCTGGCGTAATACCCCAGTCGACAAAGGCGGCATCGGCCAGGTCAAGTACACCCTGGCAGCTGACATCGCCCACGACATCTGCAAGGCTTACGACGTCGAATCCGAAGGCGGCGTGGCCTTCCGTGGCGCCTTCCTGATCGACAAGAACGGCGTTGTCCGTTCGCAGATCGTCAACGACCTGCCTCTGGGCCGTAACATGGACGAATTGCTGCGCCTGGTCGATGCTCTGCAGTTCCACGAAGAGCACGGCGAAGTGTGCCCGGCCAACTGGAAGAAAGGCGACAAAGGCATGACCGCTTCGCCAGAGGGCGTTGCTGCTTACCTGAGCGAGAACGCTGGCAAGCTGTAATTGCCAAGCGCATAAAAAAACCGGCCTTCGTGGCCGGTTTTTTTATGCGTCGGATTTGAGCTCAATCGTTGAAGTCGCGCCAGCCGCCCATTTCCTTCCAGCGGTTGACGATGCCGCAGAACAGCTCGGCGGTCTTCTCCGTATCGTAGCGGGCCGAGTGGGCCTCGCGGCCGTCGAAGTCGATGTCGGCGCTCTGGCAGGCCCGTGCGAGTACGGTCTGGCCGTAGGCCAGGCCCGCCAGAGTGGCCGTGTCGAAGCTGGAGAACGGGTGGAACGGATTGCGCTTGAGGTCGGTGCGCGCCACCGCGGCATTAAGGAAGTTCAGGTCGAAGCTGCTGTTGTGCCCGACCAGGATAGCCCGTTTGCAGCCATTGGCCTTCAACGCCTTGCGCACGCCGCGGAAGATGTCGGTGAGCGCCGTTTCCTCGCTCACCGCCATGCGCAGCGGATGGTCCAGCTTGATGCCAGTGAATTCCAGGGCTGCCGGCTCGATGTTGGCCCCTTCGAAAGGCTCGACCCGATAGAAGTAGGTGTGCTCCGGGAACAGGAAGCCCTTTTCGTCCATGCCGATGGTGACTGCGGCGATTTCCAGCAAGGCATCGGTCGCACTATTGAAACCGCCGGTTTCAACGTCCACCACGACGGGCAGGTAACCGCGGAAACGCTCGGCCATCGGATGGCGAGCGCCGCTGCCTTGACCTTCCTGGTCTTCTTCATAGAACGCTTCGCTCACGCCTGACCCTCCAGCAGACGCCAGCGCAGCTTCTCGCCTGCGCGCAGGGGGATCACGGTATTGTCGCCCAGTGGCAGGCTGTCCGGGGCAGTCCACTCCTCGCGTACCAGGGTAATGGTGTCGGTGTTCGCCGGCAGGCCATAGAAGGCCGGGCCGTGGAGGCTGGCGAAGCCTTCGAGCTTGTCCAGCGCATTACGTTGCTCGAACGCCTCGGCATACAGCTCGATGGCGGCATAGGCGGTGTAGCAGCCGGCGCAACCGCAGGCGGCTTCCTTGGCATGACGGGCGTGCGGTGCCGAGTCGGTCCCCAGGAAGAACTTGCTGTTGCCGCTGGTGGCCGCATCCAGCAAGGCCACCTGGTGGGTGTTGCGCTTGAGGATCGGCAGGCAATAGAAGTGCGGACGGATACCGCCCACCAGCATGTGGTTGCGGTTGTACAGCAAATGCTGGGCAGTGATGGTCGCGCCGACGTTGGCCGGGGCCTGCAGGACGAACTGCGCGGCATCGGCGGTGGTGATGTGCTCGAACACCACTTTCAGGGTCGGGAAACGCTCGACCAGGCGAACCAGGTGCTCGTCGATGAAGCGCTTCTCACGGTCGAACACATCGACCTCGGGGCGGGTCACCTCTCCGTGCACCAGCAGCGGCATGCCGGTCTCGGCCAGGGCTTCGAGCGCTGGTGTGATGTTGTCCAGGCTGGTCACCCCCGAGTCGGAGTTGGTCGTGGCGCCGGCCGGGTACATTTTGGCGGCATACACGAATCCGCTGGCCTTGGCCGCGCGGATGTCCTCGGCGCTGGTTCGGTCGGTGAGGTACAGCACCATCAAAGGCTCGAATCGGCTGCCGGCCGGACGTGCGGCCAGGATGCGCTCACGATACGCTCCGGCCTCGGTGGCAGTGCGGACCGGTGGGACGAGATTGGGCATGATGATGGCGCGGGCGAAGGTGCGCGCCACGTCGCCAACGGTGTGGGGCAGGACGGCACCATCGCGCAGATGGATGTGCCAGTCGTCGGGGCGCAGGAGGGTCAGGCGATCGGACATTGGGGATTCCAGGCGGGTCGAACTCGTGTGCCAATGCTACCGGAAAACCCTCGTTCGAGCACGGCTATCAAGTTTTCCTGCCAGCGTCCGATAGCTTGCAGGTAAGCCGTCAGAATCAATGGAGCCGCCCGTGCGCCAGCGTTACCTAGCCCTGTTCATCCTGTTTGCCAGCCTGCCGGCCGGGGCATTGACCTTCCAGACTCGCGTGGAGAACGTTACCTGGAACGTCGAAGGGGATCAGTTCGAGTGCCGCCTTGTCCAGCCGATCGACGGTTTCGGTAGTGGCGAGTTCGTGCGTCGGGCCGGTGAGCAGCCGATCTTCCAATTGCGTTCGGACACCAACGCACTGGGAGCCGGCGGTGCGACTTTGCTGGCGGCAGCGGCGCCTTGGCAACCAGGTCGCGGTGATATCAATCTCGGCTCAGTGCGCATGGGCCGCACGGGGGTGTTGTTCACCTCGTCCCAGGGCCAGGCCAGCCGACTGATCAATGGCCTGCTCGATGGTCGCAGCACGGTGGTGCGCAACTACACGGGCGAAGCTGGCAGGCCCATGGAAGTGCGTGTGCTGCCTGTGAGTTTCGCCAAGGCTTACAGCGACTACCAGGTGTGCGCCAGCAAATTGCTGCCGATGAACTTCGACCAGATTCGCCAGACGCAAGTGAGCTTCCCCCGTGGGATCGAGCTGGACAGTGCTGCCAGGGCGCGACTGGATGTGATCCTCGATTACCTCAAGGCCGACCCTTCGGTGAATCACATCGAGCTCGATGGCCATTCCGACAACAGCGGCAATCGGCTGACCAACCGCGACACGTCGAGGCGCCGGGCCCTGGCGGTCGCCGATTACCTCAAGGCCCATGGTGTGCCACAGGAGCAGATCACCGTGCGCTTCCACGGCGAGCGATACCCGCTCGCGCGCAACAACAGTGCCGCCAACCGGGCGCGCAACCGCCGGGTGAGCATCCAGCTGGATCGCGTCGCGCCGGTGGAAAAACCCGTGGAAGCCCCCACCGACAAGCCCGCTGGCCAACCGCCAGCGACGCCTCCCGCCACCGCCCCAGCGACCCCGGCTGCTGCCGTGGCTGGCCCACGCACGGGTAAAGCTGTCTGAATGCGACCGCTGGTCGCGGTCTTGACTGTTCCTGTCGCTTTGTCGTCACAAGCTGTCGCCCCATTGTAAATATTTCAATGGGGCCGGTAGAATCAACCGCTTTCCGTACAACCCCGTGGAGTGATGGCATGGCGGACGTAAAAAAGGTCGTACTGGCGTATTCCGGCGGCCTTGATACTTCGGTGATTCTCAAGTGGCTGCAGGATACCTACAACTGCGAAGTGGTGACTTTCACCGCTGACCTGGGGCAGGGCGAAGAGGTCGAACCGGCCCGCGCCAAGGCTCAGGCGATGGGCGTGAAAGAAATCTACATCGATGACCTGCGCGAAGAATTCGTGCGTGATTTCGTTTTCCCGATGTTCCGCGCCAACACCGTCTACGAAGGCGAGTACCTGCTGGGTACGTCCATCGCCCGTCCGCTGATCGCCAAGCGTCTGATCGAAATCGCCAACGAAACCGGCGCCGATGCCATTTCCCACGGTGCCACCGGCAAGGGTAACGACCAGGTGCGCTTCGAGCTGGGCGCCTATGCGCTCAAACCAGGCGTAAAGGTCATTGCACCCTGGCGTGAGTGGGATCTGCTGTCCCGCGAGAAGCTGATGGACTACGCCGAAAAGCACGGCATTCCGATCGAGCGCCACGGCAAGAAGAAATCGCCGTACTCGATGGACGCCAACCTGCTGCACATCTCCTACGAAGGCGGTGTCCTGGAAGATACCTGGACCGAGCACGAGGAAGACATGTGGCGCTGGAGCGTGTCTCCGGAAAACGCCCCGGATCAGCCCACCTACATCGAGCTGACCTACCGCAATGGTGACATCGTCGCCATCGACGGCGTCGAAATGACCCCCGCCACCGTACTGGCCGAGCTTAACCGTATCGGCGGTGCCAACGGCATCGGTCGCCTGGACATCGTCGAGAACCGCTACGTGGGCATGAAGTCCCGCGGTTGCTACGAAACCCCTGGCGGCACCATCATGCTCAAGGCTCACCGTGCCATCGAGTCGATCACCTTGGACCGCGAAGTCGCTCACCTGAAAGATGAGCTGATGCCGAAGTATGCCAGCCTGATCTACACCGGCTATTGGTGGAGCCCGGAGCGTCTGATGCTGCAGCAGATGATCGACGCTTCCCAGGTCAACGTTAACGGTGTCGTTCGCCTGAAACTGTACAAGGGCAACGTGATTGTCGTAGGGCGCAAGTCGGACGATTCGTTGTTCGATGCCAACATCGCGACCTTCGAGGAAGATGGCGGTGCCTACAACCAGGCCGATGCCGCGGGCTTCATCAAGCTCAACGCCCTGCGTATGCGCATTGCAGCCAACAAGGGCCGTTCGCTGCTCTGATCTTTGCGAGCGCCTCGAAAACCCCGGCCGTGTGCCGGGGTTTTTTTTGCCTGGATTTCAGGGCTGCTCACGTTTTTCGTTTGTGCCCTCGACATTGATCGAGAGATGGATGCGAACACCGGTCTCGAGGTTTTCGAGAACCCAACTGCGAGGGAGCGTATGAGGTTGGTTGAGAGCACGCAGAATGTGGGGTTCGACGATCTTGCGTGTGTCTGGGCCGGAAAGGGTGATGCTCAGGGGCTGTTCTGGCGAGACGTATTCAGGAGGGGATGAAAGGGAGCTCTGAGGGTCGGTCTTTTCTGCCGTCTCCGGCAGGGGAGGTTGATACAAAGATTGATTGTTGAAGTTCAAGGTCAGGAAAAACAGCATAGTCAGGAAGAAGGGAAAGCCTACCAGGAACCACGTGTAGATTTCCTGACTGTTCTCACTGAGAAAAGGCAACGTCGCCAGCGCAGAAGCTTCGATGATGCCTGCAAAGATGGCGATGATAGCCAAGGGGCTGATGGAGTCTGTTTGCATGGTGCTTGCCCACGAATGTTTGCCTATCTCTCGCCTGTTTTGGGCCTGATGAAAAGATAGAGCTGTTTCCCGTGGAAGCGACATGACGCTTCATGTCATCTGCATTTTTCTAAAGTTACCCCGCCTGAATCGAGAATTCCTTCAAGTTAGAAGCGTTATGGAAGTGGGGTTTTATATTGCTTATTGTTAGTTTTATAGGCGGCGCCTGGGTGCAAAAGTTTTAAGTAACTAGGCTTGTAGGAAAATTCTTTAATTTATGTAGGGGCTCTCTCTGCTTGGTGATGAGCGGCAATTCGCTGCGCCATAAGGCAGTCAGCTCGGTTATCGTAATGCTTTGGAGTTGTAATAGTGAACCAATGGATGCCGCATGAATAAAGTGCTTATCGTGGATGATCATCCGGTAATTCGTCTGGCCGTACGCATGCTGATGGAACGGCACGGGTACGACGTGGTGGCGGAAACCGACAATGGTGTGGATGCCTTGCAATTGATCCGGGAGCACCTTCCGGACATCGTGATACTCGATATAGGTATTCCGAAGCTGGATGGGCTGGAAGTCATCGGCCGTATGGCATGCATCAGTCCAGGCAGCAAAGTGTTAGTACTGACTTCGCAGGCGGCGGGACATTTTTCGATGCGTTGCATGCAGGCCGGTGCTGCCGGGTATGTGTGCAAGCAGCAAGACCTGACGGAGTTGCTCAGTGCGATCAAGGCCGTGTTGTCTGGATACAGCTATTTCCCCAATCAGGCGCTGCACAAAGCTCGTGGATGCGTGAAGGGCGGCAGCGAGGAGGAAATGGTCCAGCGCCTCTCCGGCAGAGAGGTGATGGTGTTGAAGGAGCTGGCCAGCGGCAAGAGCAACAAAGAAATCGCCGACAGCATGTTCCTCAGCAACAAGACGGTGAGCACTTACAAGACGCGTCTATTACTCAAGCTCAATGCCCATTCGCTGGTCGACCTCATCGAGCTCGCCCAGCGCCATGGCTTATCCCGTCCCTGAAACACGAAGCCTCCGCAAGGGAGGCTATCTAGGATATCCGACCCGTCATAGGTCGTAATCAAAATCGGCGAGTTGCTTTTGCAAACGCCGCTCCTCGAGAAGGTTGTCGATGGTGCGGCGCTTGCTCAAATTGGTCTTTGCAGGTTCCACCTGAGGCTCTGCGTCGTCTTCCGAGGTGGAAAATTCATCGTCGATTGACAGCTCGTCTTTATCGGTACTCATGAGTCACTCCAAGCCAAGGGGCCGTTGGCCGTCCTTATAGCGAGAAACCCGATTCCGGTAAAAAAGATTTTTTCAATCGTGTAGAACCCTTTCTTTCTATTGCATCAATCGTCAGAAGTCTTGTGTTTGTACTCGCACAAGTCTTCGATTCGACAGCTGCCACAGCGAGGCTTGCGCGCCTGGCATACATAGCGACCATGAAGGATCAACCAGTGATGAGCGTCGAGCAGGTAGTCTCGGGGCACGAACTTCATGAGTTTCTTTTCTACCTCCAGCACCGTCTTGCCAGGGGCGATGCCGGTGCGGTTGCTGACCCGGAAAATATGCGTATCAACCGCCATGGCGGGCTGACGGAAAGCGGTATTGAGCACTACGTTCGCGGTTTTGCGACCCACGCCCGGCAGTGCTTCCAAAGCTTCACGAGTTTGTGGCACTTCGCTGCCGTGGTGCTCAATCAGTAAACGACAGGTTTCGATGACATTCTTGGCTTTGCTGTTGTAGAGGCCGATGGTCTTGATGTATTCGCTAAGCCCTTCGACACCCAGTGCGTAGATCGCCTCGGGGGTATTGGCCACCGGATACAGGCGAGCGGTGGCCTTGTTGACGCTGACGTCCGTTGCCTGGGCGGACAGGATTACGGCGATCAGCAATTCGAAGGGCGTAGTGTAGGCCAGTTCGGTTTTCGGATCGGGATTGTCTTCGTGCAGCCTGCGAAAAATCTCCAGGCGTTTGGCAGCATTCATGGGCTCAACGGCTTCCTTGACAACGTGAGGGGGCAGCCCCCGGATGCAGGCGATTGTACAGGGCCAGCAGCAGGCCAAGCAGCATCAACCCCCCAGGCACAAGGCCCGCCAAATGAAGACCTGGCCCTGTTGCCAGCCATTGACGACAGGCGCCAAGCAGTACGCATAGCATTGACAGAGCGCTCACGTGAACCGCGAGATAGCGCCACCGCCCCGTGGTGGGGAGCAGGTAATCTACCGCGAGGCTCTGCACGCTCAGCAAGACCGGGTAATGGCCGAGCGCCAGGGCCAGGGGTAGCGCCCAAGCGTTCAAACTTAATTGCAGGCAACTGGCCAAACCGGCGAGCAGCAGCAGGCTGGCCAGCAAACGGGGGAGGCCAGCCAGAGTTTTGCGCAGAGGGATCATCAAGACCTGATGAGTGATGATCATCCCGGCCGCGCAAAGGCCGATCATTATCCCTTGCGCCAGGGTCGAGGTCGCACCGACCAACGTCACCACGCTCACCCCCAGCAATCCGAACCTATTCATGTGCACTTTCCTCCAGCAATGCGGTTCGATGGGTGTCGAAATAGCGCAATGCGTCCTGCAGGGCGTCGATTACCGCGCGTGAGGTTACGGTAGCGCCTGCCAGCTGGTCGAAGTCCCCTTGATCACGTTTCAATGCCCATCGGCTGGTCTGGGCGTGGCCTGAAAATTGCTCCAACCAATGCACCGCAGGGTCGATCAGCCGCGCCCCCAGTCCAGGGCTTTCCTGTTGTTCCAGTACTCGGATGCCCAGCAGACGCCCATCGGGAGCGATCGCGATTGCCAAGATTATCGGGCCGGCATAACCCTGGACCTGACTGCGCAGCAAGATGGCGCTTGGGCTTGCGCCCAATGTGGCACGGTAGCCGGCGAGTAACTCGCTATGGGGCAGACGGGTATCGCGCAGGGCGAGGGGCGCTTGCAGGGGCTGGTTGTCATAGCTGCTGTCAGGAAGCACCGAAAGCCATTGACGGCTTTGCAGCTGTTGCTCGGCTTGCTGGATGGCCGAGAGCGTCCAATGCCTCCAGATCAATGTCATGCCCAGTGACAAGGCGCCGACCACGACAACCAACAGGACACCACGCGCTGTACGGTTCATGGGGCGGCCTGCGTGAGACGTGCGGCGTATCGTTCCAGAGCCGGCACGGCAAGGTTCATCAGCAAGATGGCGAACGCGGTACCGTCGGGGTAGCTACCCCAGGTTCGGATCAAGTAGATGAGCAGCCCAGTGCCGAAACCGAACAGTAGCCGCGCCGGAGGACTCTTGGGGCCAGACACAGGCTCAGTGGCGATGAAGAATGCGGCCAGCATGGTCGAGCCGGAAAACCAGTGCAGCAGCGGCGAGCCATTGGAGTCGGAACCTGATCCGTTCCAGCACAGCAGGCTGAACAGGAACAATCCGCCGAGCAAGCCTGCCGGCGTGTGCCAGCTGATGACTTTGCGCTGAAGCAGAAACAGCCCGCCCACCAAAAAACCGACATTCACCCATTCGCTGCTTCGACCTCCAATCGCGCCGAATCCAGGGTGCTGGGCGAACAGTTCATCGATGGTCAGGCTGCGATTGTGGCGCAGGCCATCGAGCACTGTCGGGGTAGCCCAGGCGTCGATGTGTCCGGTGCTGGCCCAAAGGCTGTGCAGGCTTTCCATGAGCCCGGGCGAGTGGCCCGGCCATTGGTTCATCTGTAGGGGGAAGCTCAGGAGCACGAAGGCATAACCGACCATCGCGGGGTTGAAGGGGTTGCGGCCGACCCCGCCAAAAGCGTGCTTGCCAACGCCGATGGCGACGCTTGTGGCGATGACCGGCAACCACCAAGGCGCATGAGGGGGGAGTGAGGCGGCCAGCAGTACGGCGGTTACCAATGCGCTTGCATCGGCCAACGCCGGTTGCGCAGGTTGGCTGCGCAGGGCCAGGAGTAACGCTTCGCAGGCCAGCGCAGTGCTTGCGCAAAACAGCAAGTTGAACAGTACGCCCCAGCCGTGCAGCCAAAGCAGCCCTAGCAAGCCTGGCACACAGGCCAGCAGCACTTGGCCCATGGCGCTGCGCAAGCGCGGATCAGGTGCGGGCATGATCCGCCCCGGCCTGAAGGGCGTCGAGGTGCTGTTGTGCGTCTTTGGCGGCTTTTTCCAGGAGGTTTAACTGGGCGTGCTGCGCCTCGTTCGGTGCGGCGCCGAATGCGCTGCGGGCTTTGTTCAGTTGCGCGCGGCTCATGGCCGCTGCGATCTTGGCTTGCTTGAGGGCGGCATCGTTGTGGGCGGCCTTTTGTGCCTTGACCCGTTCGATAGCGGCTTTGATCGGGTCGGATGCGTCGCCACTGGCGGTCGGATTGCTCGCAGCACGCTGGCTGCGTGCCATACGTTCGGCCTGGCGACGTGCTTCCTCGCGCTGCAGTCGGGCATTGCGTTGTTCGTGGCGATGACGGGCGTGGTCACGACGTTTGGCGCGGGCATCGAGTTGTTCGGCAGTGTGAGCCAGGCCGCCGACGATAGGTACGATCTTGTCGGGCAGGGGCAGCAGGTCGATACAATCGACCGGGCAAGGCGCCAGGCAGAGGTCACAGCCGGTGCACTCGCTGGCGATGACCGTGTGCATCAGCTTGGCAGCGCCGACGATGGCATCCACTGGGCACGCCTGGATGCATTTGGTGCAACCGATACATTCGGCCTCGCGAATAAAGGCGACTTGGGGCGGTGCGTTACCACGCCCGGTGTCCAGTGCAATGACCGGCACCTTGAGCAGGTTGGCAAGGGCGGCGATGGTTTCGTCGCCGCCGGGTGGGCATTTGTTGATCGCTTCGCCCGCGGCCAGCCCTTCGGCATAGGGCCGGCAACCGGCATGGCCGCACTTGCCGCATTGGGTTTGCGGCAGCAGGGCATCGATGCGTTGAATCAGACTCATTGTGTAAATAATCCGTTGAAACCGGAAAATGCCATGGTCATCACTCCGGCGCCGATCAGGTCGATGGGAAGGCCACGCAAAGCACTGGGGAGGTCTGAATGATCGCTGCGCTGGCGCAGGTCATCGAACAATGCCAGGGCAAGCCAGAAGCCCAATCCACCGAATACGCCCCATCCCCACACCGCCAACCATCGATCATTCGCATGGATGACCTGTAGCAGCAAGCCTAGCACCAGGGCGTTGCAGAGCAGCCAGGGCAGCAGGTCCTGCAATGGCCAGGTCGGCTGTATCCGCTGGAGCGCATTGGCGATGCCCCAGCCCAGTAACAGCAACAGCGGTAGGAACAGGAACAATTGCAGGTCTTGCAGGCCCAACGCATTCAACACTTGATCATGCAAAAGCTTTCCAAGCGGCAGGCCCAAAAGCATGAGTAAGGCTATGGATGCGCCGAGCAAGTGAATCCGCAGGCGAGAGACCGGCGTCCTATGCAAGATCAGGTGATTGACCAGCGCAGCGCTGACCAGAACCAAGACGTAGTCGTTCATGGGGATGCCGATGGCCGGGCCTGCCGTCATTATCCGGTAGGTGGCCGGGGATGGAAATGCCCCGGCACTGGGCCGGGGCAGAAACGCGGACGCTTACTTGATGCGCTGGCCAGGCTTGGCGCCGCTGTCAGGGCTGAGCAGGTAGATCTCTTCGCCACCCGGGCCGGCCGCCATGACCATGCCTTCGGACACGCCAAAGCGCATTTTCCGTGGCTTGAGGTTGGCGATCATCATGGTCAGACGGCCTTCGAGCTTGGCTGGGTCAGGATAGGCCGATTTGATACCGGAGAACACGTTGCGACGCTCGTCGCCAATGTCCAGGGTCAGGCGCAGGAGCTTGTCGGCCCCTTCCACGGCCTCAGCTTTGACGATCAGCGCCACGCGCAGATCGACCGCGGCAAAAGTGTCGAACTCGATTTCTGGCGACAGCGGGTCTTTGGTCAGCTCACCGTTGCCTGCCGGGACCGGGGATTGGGTGGCAGCCAGGTCTTCCTTGCTGGCGGCGACCATGGCTTCGACCTTAGCAGGCTCGATGCGGCTCATCAGCGCCTTGAATGGGTTGAGCTTGTGGTTTTCCAGGCGCGACAGGTGGTCATTCCAGGTCAGCGGCGCGACGTTGAGGAAGGCCTCGGCATCGGCAGCCAGCAGCGGCAGCACAGGCTTGAGGAAGATCACCAGTTGGCGGAACAGGTTGATCCCCTGTGCGCAGATGGCCTGGACCTCGTCCTGCTTGCCTTCCTGCTTGGCCAGGGACCAGGGGGCCTTGTCGGCAATCCAAGCGTTGGCGCGGTCGGCCAGTGCCATGATTTCACGCATGGCGCGGGAGAAATCACGGTTCTCGTAAGCTTCGGCGATCGACGGCGCAGCCGAGAGGAAGGCCTCGCTCAGTTCGGGTGCGGCATCGCCGGCGACCAGGACGCCCTCGTTGCCCTTGTGCACGAAGCCTGCGCAGCGGCTGGCGATGTTGACCACTTTGCCGACCAGGTCGGAGTTGACCTTCTGCACGAAGTCGTCGAGGTTCAAGTCCAGGTCGTCGACGCCACGGCCCAGCTTGGAGGCGTAGTAGTAGCGCAGGTACTCGGGGGCCAGGTGGTCCAGGTAGGTACGCGCCTTGATGAAGGTGCCGCGCGACTTGGACATCTTCGCGCCGTTGACGGTCAGGTAACCGTGCACGTTGATGCCGGTCGGCTTGCGGAAGCCCGCGCCTTCGAGCATGGCCGGCCAGAACAGGGCGTGGAAGTTGACGATGTCCTTGCCGATGAAGTGGTACAGCTCGGCCTTGGAGTCTTCTTTCCAGAACGCGTCGAAGTCCAGTTCCGGACGACGCGCGCAGAGGTTCTTGAAACTGGCCATGTAGCCGATCGGCGCGTCCAGCCAGACGTAGAAGTACTTGCCGGGTTCGCCTGGAATCTCGAAGCCGAAGTACGGCGCATCACGGGAGATGTCCCACTCCTGAAGGCCCGAATCCAACCACTCGGCGAGTTTGTTCGAGACCGCTTCCTGCAGGGTGCCGCTGCGGGTCCACTGCTGCAGCATGGCCTGGAAATCCGGGAGCTTGAAGAAGAAGTGCTGGGAGTCGCGCAGCTCCGGCGTGGCGCCGGAGATTGCCGATTTTGGGTTCTTCAGCTCGGTGGGTGCGTAGGTGGCGCCGCATTTTTCGCAGTTGTCGCCGTACTGGTCTTCGGCCGCGCACTTGGGGCAGGTGCCCTTGATGAAGCGGTCGGCCAGGAACATGCCTTTCTCGGGGTCGTAATACTGGGTGACCGAACGGGTGGCGATATGGCCGGCGTCGCGCAGGCGGGTGTAGATCAGGCTCGACAGCTCGCGGTTTTCTTCGCAGTGGGTCGAGTGGAAGTTGTCGAAGTCGACCAGGAAGTCGGCGAAGTCGCTGCTGTGCTCGGCCTGGACATTGGCGATCAGTTGTTCGGGTGTGATGCCTTCCTTTTCGGCGCGCAGCATGATGGCCGAGCCGTGGGCGTCGTCGGCGCAGACATAGATGCACTGGTTGCCGCGCAGCTTCTGGAAGCGCACCCACATGTCCGTCTGGATGTACTCGAGCATATGGCCAAGGTGGATTGAACCGTTGGCATAGGGCAGGGCGCTGGTGACGAGAATCTGGCGTGGCTCGGACATGGTGGCTCGGCTACTTAATCTGGCGACAGGATGGAAAAATAAAGATGATCGGCAACTATAAAGGGCTGACGAATATATTTCACCCCAAGGACGCATCTGCTGACGATTGACGGGTTAGCATAGGCACCTGTTCGATCTAAAGCCTGCCAATGGGAGCCTCCATGAGTGCCGTCACACGTGCCGCCGTCGAAGGCGTGCTTCGCCAGTACACCGACCCCTATCTGAACCAGGATCCGGTCAGCGCCGGTTGCGTGCGCGCTATCGATATCCAGGGCGGCCAGGTCAATGTGCAGTTGCAGTTGGGCTATGCGGCCGGGCTGTTCAAGAATGGCTGGGCGCAGGTGCTGGGCACGGCCATCGAGAACCTGGACGGCGTCACGGCCGCACAAGTGTCCGTCGAGTGCGTGGTCGTGGCGCACAAGGCCCAGGCTCAGGTCCCGGCCATGGCCAACGTCAAAAACATCATCGCCGTGGCCTCGGGCAAGGGCGGGGTGGGCAAGTCCACCACCGCTGCCAACTTGGCCCTGGCCCTGGCCCGCGAAGGCGCCCGGGTCGGCATCCTGGACGCCGATATCTATGGCCCGAGCCAAGGTGTCATGTTCGGTATCGCGGAGGGCACCCGCCCTCAGATCCGCGAGCAGAAGTGGTTCGTGCCGATCAAGGCGCACGGCGTGGAAGTCATGTCGATGGCCTTCCTCACTGATGACAATACCCCAATGGTCTGGCGCGGCCCGATGGTCTCCGGCGCGCTGCTGCAACTGGTGACCCAGACTGCCTGGGATAACCTGGACTATCTGGTGATCGACATGCCGCCTGGCACCGGCGACATCCAGTTGACTCTGGCGCAGAAAGTGCCGGTGGCAGGTTCCGTGATCGTCACCACCCCGCAGGATCTGGCGCTGCTGGATGCGAAGAAAGGCGTGGAGATGTTCCGCAAGGTGAACATTCCGGTGCTGGGTGTGGTGGAAAACATGGCCGTGCACATCTGCTCGAATTGCGGTCATGCCGAGCATTTGTTCGGCGAGGGGGGCGGGGAGAAGCTCGCCGCTCAGTATGGCGTCGACCTGCTGGCCTCGCTGCCCCTGTCGATGTTGATCCGCGAGCAGGCCGACAACGGCAAGCCGACCGCCATTGCCGAGCCGGAAAGCCAGATCGCCATGGTCTACCAGGAGCTGGCCCGCCAGGTAGGGGCGCGGATCGTGCTGCAGGAAGCTGCGGCGCCTGCGATGCCGAACATCACCATCAGCGAGGACTGATCCGCAGGACCGACAGGGTTGCTTCACGGGTAAACCCGCTCCCGCCGCTGTGGTAGCGGGTTCAATCCGCGAAGAAGCCTGCAAATTTCTGCGCCAGGCATAAAAAAACCCGCCATATGGCGGGTTTTTTTGAAGCGCGAAAGAAGGATTAACCTTCGATGCGAACTTCTTCAGCCTGCATACCTTTCTGGCCGCGGGTAGCGACGAAAGTAACAGCCTGGCCTTCTTTCAGGGTTTTGAAGCCGTCAGCCTGGATGGCCTTGAAGTGTACGAACAGATCGTCACCCGACTGAGGGGTGATGAAGCCGTAGCCCTTCTCATCGTTGAACCACTTGACGGTACCGGATTGGCGGTTGGACATGGTATGTCTCCTTGGACAAAGTAGATTTCGGCACAGGAACACCCTGGCCGGGACTGAGTGCAAAGAGAGCGGAAAATTCAGCGATGGGCCGATAGGAATCGTGCATCAAACAGAGATTCTCGGTGTCACGTGCAGCACAGTGGCGCCACCTTAACCCACTTTCCCCGACCTGCCAATGGTCAATGACGGCTTTGTCGAAAATCGGATCGGCGGCGGCTGCAGCTCCCGTCCGGCGCGGGATTGCGGGATGGAACTTTGCCGTAGCCGCCGGGACCGGTAAGATGCGCGTCTCGTTTTTCACCTAGCACTTTCAGGACACTCCCGCCATGAGCATCAAATCGGACAAGTGGATTCGCCGCATGGCGCAGGAACACGGCATGATCGAACCGTTCGTCGAGCGCCAGGTGCGCGGCGGCGAGGACAGCCGAGTCATTTCCTTCGGCGTGTCCAGCTACGGCTACGACGTGCGCTGCGCCGATGAATTCAAGGTCTTCACCAACATCAATTCGGCCACTGTCGACCCGAAAAACTTCGACGCCGGCAGCTTCGTCGACGTCAAGAGCGACGTGTGCATCATTCCTCCGAACTCCTTCGCCCTGGCCCGCACCGTCGAGTACTTCCGCATTCCACGCAATGTGCTGACCATCTGCCTGGGCAAGAGCACCTACGCGCGTTGCGGCATCATCGTCAACGTCACGCCGCTGGAACCGGAGTGGGAGGGTCACGTGACCCTGGAGTTCTCCAATACCACCACCTTGCCGGCGAAGATCTATGCCAATGAAGGCGTGGCGCAGATGCTCTTCCTCGAATCCGATGAGGAGTGCGAAGTGTCCTACAAGGATCGCGGTGGTAAATACCAAGGGCAGCGCGGCGTCACCCTGCCACGCACCTGAGGCGACGAGCGCGGGGAATTCCTCGTCCGCCAGGCACTCCAATGGCTAGAACGATCCGGTGCGCATGACGCGCATCGGGCATCGCCGGGAGCCGCCAATGAAACTTCACCCCGCAATCAGTGCGAAGCTCGCCGTCCTGCAGCCCAACCAGATAGGGCTGCTGGCTTGGTCATTGCTGGCGCACCCTTCAACGCCCGTACAAGCCGGTGGCGTACCCCATCAGCCCGACCCCGACACACCTCAGCCCCCGGATCCTGGCGAGTCGCCACCCATGGAGCCGGGAGAGCCGACCTTGCCTGACGAACCACCTCCTTCGCCGGTGGCCTGAGGGCCAGCCAGCACGACGGGCTCAGTTGGCCAGCAGGTAACCGCTGCGACAGACCTGCTCGCCCGCCACGTGGGCGACGACCATGCCCGCTGTGGCCATGCGCCTGACGCTGCGTGCATAAAGGAGGCCAGGCTGGGTATTGCGCACCGCGGTCACCCGGTCGTTCAGCGGATCGATGACTTCCGCGATCAGCTCGCCCGCCTCCAGGTATTGGCCGGGTGTCGCGTGGAAGACCAACAGCCCGCCCAACGGCGCCACCACAGGCTCCACGGCGGCCAGCGGCGTTGCCGGGTACGCCAATGGCGGCAGGGCGGGCGCTTCTCCCGAAATCACCCCAGCATGGGTCAGGAAATTGAGTATCCCTTGGCAATCCTGAGTGGCCAGGTCGTGGCTGACATCTGCCTGCCCGCGTAGCTCGACAGTCACAGAGAAACTGCCCAGAGGGATGGGGAACTGCTTGCCAAAACGTTGCTGTAACTGCCACCACACCAGGCTGAAGCATTCATCGAAAGACTGGCCGCCGGAGTCCGTGGCCAGCAGGCTGGCCTGCACGCCCAGATAGCGGGCCAGCGGCTCTACCTGATCCCAGGCCTCCGGTGTGGTGTACAGATGCTCCACGGCCTCGAAGTCGCAATGCAGGTCCAAAACCATATCGGCATCGCACGCCAGGCGTTGCAGGGTCAGGCGCTGGGATTGCAGTGGGGTGCGCGCGGGATGCGCATCCAGGCCCCGGCGCAGGTACTCGCGGATCAGGGCCAGGTTGTGCGAAGGATCATGGGTCAGATGGCCCTCGATCTGATCGCCGATACTGTCGGACAAATCAACGAAGTTGCGGTTGAAGTTTTCGCCACTTTGCAGCTCGAAGCGCCCCAAGGGCGCGTCCAGGAGCACCTGTTCCAGGCCCACGGGGTTGGCCACCGGAACGAGGATGATCTCGCGTTGCAGCCGCCCGTCCTGTTCCAGCTCCAGCAAACGGCGCTTCAGGTGCCAGGCCACCAGCATGCCGGGTAGCTCGTCGGCATGCAGTGACGCCTGGATGTACACCTTGCCACCGCCGCGAGGGCCGAAGTGGAAGCTATGAAGCTGGCGGGCAATGCCCGGGACAGGGGACAGCAGGTCGTGGGTCGAATGATGCATGGTGGTCCTGGCTGAAGTGGCGAATACGGTCTGCGATGACAGTCGGCAGAAAGATAGAAGCATAACTTCTGCCATTGCGCAGCCTCCTTGCGCGGGTTTGCCCGCACTCAGGCAAGTAAGGCCTGCAAGGTGGCCAGGTCGTCGGCTTCTTGCACAGTTTTGTCATGGCGCCAGCGCAGCATGCGCGGAAAGCGCACCGCGATGCCGCTCTTGTGGCGTTTGGACAAGGCAATACCCTCGAAGCCCAGCTCGAACACCAGTGTCGGGGTCACACTGCGCACCGGGCCGAAGGTTTCCACCGTAGTCTTGCGGATGATGGCGTCGACTTGGCGCATTTCTGCATCGCTCAGTCCGGAATACGCCTTGGCGAAAGGCACCAGGGTGCGTCCGGGAGTCCCCGGTGGCCCGTCCCAGACGGCAAAGGTGTAATCGCTGTACAGGCTGGCACGACGGCCATGACCGCGCTGGGCGTAGATCAACACGGCATCGACGCTGAAAGGATCGATCTTCCACTTCCACCATAGGCCCATGTCTTTGGTACGGCCCACGCCATAGAGGGCATCGCGCTGCTTGAGCATCAGACCTTCGACGCCCAGACTGCGTGACTGCTCGCGCTGGCGGGCGAGGTCATGCCAGTCGCTGCCCTGTAGCAACGGTGACAGCAGCACCGGGGCCAGTGGGTACTGCTGCGTCAGGTGTTGCAGTTGGGCCCGACGTTCATGTTGAGGCCGGTTGCGCCAATCTTCACCCTGCCATTCGAGCAGGTCATAGGCTTGCAGCACCACCGGCGCCTCGGTGAGCAACTTCTTGCCCAGCGTCTTGCGGCCCAAGCGCTGTTGCAGCAGGGCGAAAGGTTGCACGGCGACATCGCCGGCTTGGCTGCCCGGTTTCCACACCAGGATTTCACCATCGAGCACTACACCGTCAGGCAAAGTGGTGGCCAGGCTGTGCAGTTCCGGAAAGCGCTCGGTGACCAGTTCCTCTCCCCGCGACCATATCCACAGCTGGCCATCGCGCTTGACCACCTGTGCGCGAATGCCATCCCACTTCCACTCCGCCTGCCAGGCAGACACCGGGCCGAGCAACGTCTCGAACTGCTCGACGGGAGCCTGCAGCGCGTGGGCGAGGAAGAACGGGTAGGGCTGGCCGCCGCGTTGGCGATGTTCGTCGGCAGATTCGGCGGCGATCAGCTGCAGGTAGTCTTGCGCCGTCGGGCGGTGGCTGAGATCGGTATAGCCCACCAGACGCTGCGCCACGCGTTTGGCATCCAGACCGGCGAGCTGGGCCAGGGCGCGGGTCACCAGCAGTTTGGACACCCCGACGCGGAAGCTGCCGGTGATAAGTTTCAGGCATAGCATCAAACCGGGCCGATCCAGCTGCGACCACAAGCCTGGCAGGCGTTGACGGATGGTTTCCGGCGGTAGGCCGCGCAGGGACAGCAGGTGCTCCTCGACCCAAAAGGCCAGTCCCTCGTCATTGCCATGCGGGTTGTCCGGGAGCACCAGGGAAATAGTCTCTGCCAGATCGCCCACAGCCTGGTAGCTTTCTTCGAACAGCCAGTCGGGCAAGTGCGAAAGTTCAAGGGTGAGCTCGCGCAGCAGACGGGTAGGGACCATTTGCCGCGGACGGCCGCCGGCCAGGAAGTACACGGCCCAGGCTGCATCCTCGGCAGGTGCGTCTGCGAAGTAGTCGCGCAGGGCCTCGAGCTTGGCATTGCTGGATGTGGTCGCGTCCAGGCGCAGATAGAGCTCGGCGAAGGTCTTCATGTGCCAGCCTCGGTGTCGGTCTCGTCCTCGTCGCCGTATTCGGTAGCGAAGGCGCGGGCATCGAGGCCCTGTTCGTTGAGGTAGCGCACCAACACATCGACCGAGCCGTGAGTGACCATCACCCGCTCGGCGCCGGTCTGCTCGATCGCCCATAGCAGCCCCGGCCAATCGGCATGATCGGAGAGCACGAACCCGCGGTCCACGCCGCGGCGTCGTCGGGTGCCGCGCAGGCGCATCCAACCGCTGGCCAAGGCGTCACTGTAATCGCCGAAGCGCTTCATCCAACTGCTACCGGCCGCCGAAGGCGGAGCCAGCACCAGGGCCTGGCGCAGCATCGGATCGTTGCGGGGGATGTCGCCTGCATAGTGCGTCGGGGCCAGGTGCACGCCCGCTTCCCGATAGACGCGGTTCAGAGGTTCCATCGCGCCATGGACCAGAATTGGGCCGGCGTGCGGGTCCAAGCCGTGGAGGATCCGCTGGGCCTTTCCGAAGGCATAGCAGAACAGCACGCTGGTTTTGCCCTGTTCACGGTTGGCCCGCCACCAGGCATCGATCTGCGCCATCACCTCGGCCTGAGGTTGCCAGCGGTAGATCGGCAGGCCGAAAGTCGACTCACTGATGAAGGTATGGCAGCGCACCGGCTCGAACGCAGCGCAGGTGCCGTCCGGCTCGATCTTGTAATCTCCCGAGGCGACCCAGACCTCGCCTCGGTATTCCAGGCGCACCTGGCCCGAGCCGAGCACGTGGCCAGCGGGGTGAAAACTCAAGGTCACGCCCCGGTGTTCGAGGCGTTCGCCATAGGCAAGCGTCTGCAGCTGGATGTCCGGCCCCAATCGGCTGCGCAGGATGCCTGCACCGGGGGCGGCAGTCAGGTAATGGTGATTGCCGGGCCGGGCGTGATCGCCGTGGCCGTGGGTAATCACTGCGCGGTCCACCGGGCGCCACGGGTCGATGTAGAAATCACCGGGCGGGCAATAGAGGCCTTCGGGGCGGGCGATGACGAGATCCATAGGCGTGCCGGTTGGCTAAGGGCTTGTAACCTCAGAGCACGACAGGGTCACGGAAGTTCTTGGTGAAGGAACCGCGAGCGTCCAACGGCGGACGTCGCGGTTCAAAGGGGGCTTGCGATCAGCGGCCAGGGACCAGGGTGAGTCGCTGCGAGCCATAGGCGCGGGAGAAGTTCTGCTGTTGCAGCGGCAGGTTCATGAAACGGCCCTGGAACCAGGCGTCCAGGCCATCGCTGTAATGCCGGCTCGCCGGGTTGCCGGACTGGCCATTGCTCGTCAGCACCTGCAGCGGTTCGGCCTGCCCGAAATCGACGATCATGCGCGCCGATGCCGGCAGGTAGGTATCGAAGCTGCCGCCCCAGGCATAAGGCGTCAGCGCCAGGGTGCTGAAATCGCCGCCTGCGGCCATGGGGTTGCGGCTGATGGCATCACCCAGGCCATGGTAGGTCGGTGCTGGCCAGCGATACTGGTGCAGCTTGCCCCATTGCCAGGCGCGACGGTCGCTGCCCAGCTGGGCGACGCCAGCATCCACGGCCCCTGCCAGGCTACGGGCGAGAATGGCAGGCTTGTCTTCTTTTTGCGGCGTGTTGCGGTCATCCCAGAACGGGCTGTCCTCGCGGCCCAGCAAGTGGTCGGCCTGGGCCGAGTAGGAAAGCTGCGCATTGCCGATGAACGCTTGCCAGGCCGGGCTGGACTCCGGGCCCAGATCGTCGAGGAAGGTCTGGCGAGCGACCTCCTGCAGGAACAATGCATACAGCGCGGCATCGGCCGATACCGGGCTCAGGCGGCCATCGAAAGCCTTTAGCCGGGTCAGTGCTTCACGCGCTTTGTCCCGCTGGGCGGCCGGTAATGCGTCGATCGCTTGAGTGAGCGACTGGGCCATGCCGGGGGCGTCGAACATCTGCTTGAGTTTGTCTGCCAGCAGAGCGACCTGGTCGTTCTGCAGGGCCATCAGGCTACGGCTGTCGTGGCGGCCGTTGCCGGCCAGCTGGGCCAGGCGCTCGGCGCGCTCGGGGTAGTACCAAGTGTTGGACAGCTGCATCCCGTAGCCACGTGGCAGGCTGCGTTGGTTGGCATGGCCGACCCAGCCGGCGACCGGGTCCTGGTCGTAAGGGTGCAGCATTGGATCGGCGTAGCCATCCCAGTCGTAACGGCTATCCCAGCCGGGCGAGGGCAGCAGGCCCTGGCCTTCGCGGCGATTGGGGTAGCGGCCGCTGACCTGCCAGCCGATGTGCTGCGGTTCGGCGAAGACGAAGTTCAGGGCAGCGGCGCCGACTTCACGGGTATTGTCGAAGGCCCGCTCCACCGACGATGCGCGGGTCAGGTCGAACAGCGCGTCAAGGCTGCGATCGCCTTTGAGTTGTGGCAGGTTCAGGGCCAGGCCGAGGCTGGCATTGGCCGGTTGGCTGAGCAGAGTGCCGTGGCGGGTGTCGTACATGACTTCACGCAGGGGACGTTGACCGCGGACGAAGAAGGTTTCGCTGCGTGCGCGGGCAGGTTGCCACTTGCCATCGGCCAAGTAGCTCACCTGGCTGCCCTGGTGACGCAATTGCTCCAGATACAGGTCCTGGTTGTCGGCCATCACCGCGCTGCTGCTCCAGGCCAGCTTGCCGTTGTAGCCGGCGAGGATGATGGGCAGGCCCGGCAGTGCCAGGCCTGCGACTTGATACTTGCCGGTGTGGATCTGTACCGGGGCGAGGGCCCACGTGGCGCGGCTATCGCTGGCCAACAGGCTCTTGCCGCTGCGGCTGCGTTGCGGCGACAGTGCCAGGTTGGCCGAGCCGGGGCTGCCCAGCAGGCCCAGGTCGGCGAGCTTCTGCCCTGCAGCGCCCAAGCGCTCCAGGCCTGGCAGTTGGCTCTTGAGGTTCAAACCCCTGAGCTTGTCCAGTTCGGCTTCGGCCAGTGGCTCGTCGGGAGCACCTGGCAGCAGCCAGGCGAGCTTGTCGCTGCCGACTTTCTGCGCCAGGGTCAGGGCGGTCAGTTCTTCCTGCAGGTTCACCGACTGGCTGAAGGCATACAGGCTGAAGATCAGCGCCGAGTCCTCAGGCTTCCAATATTCCGGGCGATAGCCGCTGCGGGCCAGGTCCGCAGGCAACTTGTCGCGGTAACGGAACAGATAGGCGTTGACGCCGCGGGCATAGACCTCGAAGAACCGCTTCAGGCGTGGCGAGGCGTCGGCGTAAAGCTGTCCAGCGCTTTGCTTGAGGTTGGCAGCGCGCATCAGACGATCGATGTCCAAGGCGTCAGGGCCGGCCAGTTCAGCCAGGCGCCCTTGGGCCAGCAGGCGCATGGCGACCATCTGCTCGATGCGATCGCCGGCCTGCACGTAGCCCAGGCTGAACAGGGCATCATGGAAACTGCTGCTTTCGATCAGCGGTGCGCCCATTGCGTTGCGGCGTACCGAGACATTCTGTGCCAGGCCTTTGAGCGGTTGCACACCAGTGGTCGGAGGCACGCTGTCCTGGTAGCCGCCCACCTGACAGCCGGCAAGGCCGAACATGCCGAGCACGACGGCAGCGGGGCCGAACCGAAGGCGGAAGGGGGGAAGGACGGGGGCTGCCATGACAAGGCTCCTGCAGGGCGTGGCGGGATTCGGAAAGGCGCTACGTTAGTGAGCGCGCGGTCGCCATGCAAGGTGCCTGTAGGCTTTATTTTCAGGGGGCTGCCCAGTGGTTGGCCGGACCTGAAGTTTCAAGCTTCAAGTCAAAGCAGGTCGAGGGCGAGTCTGCTTTTTCTTGTCGCTTGAAACGTGCCGCTGCCGCGGGGTCAGGCCCCGTGGCACTTCTTGAATTTCTTCTGGCTACCGCACGGGCACGGGTCGTTGCGGCCAACGTCTTTCAGAGCGTTGCGCACCGGCTCCTGATGGCCATGGTTGCAGTGCGGGCCGTGCACGTGGCCGTGGTCGTGATCATGGTGATGGTCGTGACCGTGGTTGCAGTCCGGGCCATGAACATGGGGTTGCTGGGTCATTGCAGGGTTACTCCGGTTGAAGATCGCCGGGGATTATCTCACCACTGCGCGACAAGTGCAGGTCCCGATGGATGATCAGTCCCGTGTGCAGTTCGGCTTGCAGGCGGTAGTGCAGAGGCTGCTCGCGCTTGAGCATCTTGGCCAAGGGCTTGAGCTTTTGCCACAGGTTGGTTCGGGCCGTGATCTTGAACGTGCGCTGGGCGTGGCCGCCGACGCTTCGCCACAGGCTGGCTTCATCCTGCACCAGCAACAGGTCGTTCAGGCGTACCGAGTAGTCCAGGCTGCGGATGAACAAGCGGCTGTCGTTGGGGTTTTCGACCCGCACGTGGAGAATGAACTCCTGTTGCAGCAACCGGGCCTTGACCGTCTCGACCCGGACCAGGTGCACCTGCGGTTCGCGCCATTCGTCGTCACCCCAGCTCGCACAGCCCGCCAGGAGCGTCATCAGCAATGACAGGGCAAGCAGGCGGGCCAGGGTGCTCATGGTCAGCTACCAATGTAACTGGCGCAGCATTTCTTGAACTTCTGTCCGCTGGCGCAGGGGCAAGGGTCGTTGCGTCCGGCCTTGAGTGAAACTGTCGGGTCGATGAAGTACCAACGACCACTGTTCTGAACGAAGGCAGAGCGCTCGCGGTGCTGGTGATCGCCGTGCTGGTCATGCCAGCGTGCGGTGAAGCTGACGAAGGCGTGCTCAGGCTGTCCGCCCAATACCTCGGCGTTCTCGACCTCTAGGCCAAGCCAGGTGCTCTGGGCGCTCCAGGCAGCGATCGCGGCGCGGTCCAGGCCGGCCTGCTGGGCCGGCAGGGTGGTGTCCACCAGATAGTCGACCAAGCCCAGCACATAGGCGCTGTAGCGCGAGCGCATCAGGGCCTGGGCGTCGGGCGCCGGGGTGCCGGCATGGTATCGCCCGCAACAGGCATCGAGCAGGTTGCCACTGCCGCATGGACAGACCGAGACACTCATTGAATCACCACCAGTACTTGCCGAAGTTTTCAGGGTTTGCCCAGAACTTGGCGTTGAGCCAGTCCGGGACCTGCTTGTAGTCATGTAGATCATAGGTGAACAGGCTCAATACCTGCTCGTCTCGCCGGAACTTCTCGCTGGCCGACAGCGCCAGGGCGAAGAAGTCCGTGTCCTGCCAGCCGCAGGCTTGCAGGTCGGCGAGCACTGCAACCCGGCTGGCATTGAGGTTGCGGATGCCGCCGAGCAACTGAAGGCCGGTGCGCTTGGGCAGGTGCTCCAGACAATCCACCAGTACCGCAAGGTCGAAGCGCTGGGCGGCGGCCGGTGCGGGCAGCGGGCCTGGCGGGACCACTTCGATATGCACTTGCGGATGCGCCTGGGCGAAGGCTTCCAAGGCCGGGAAGCGCGTGCCCACCAGCAGCAGACGCTGGGGTGTGAAGCGCTCGAGCAAGGCTGCCAGGGCCTGCTGTGGGGTGCGCTGAGAGAAACTGTCGGTCATTGCCAATCCTCGTTCAGGTCGTCCTAGCCTATCGGGCCGGGCGCGCTCGGCAAAGAGGCGTGGTGCCCTGTGTGGCTTATTGCTGGCAGAGAGGAAGCGGGCGGTCTTTACTCCGAAGGATCGGTCTTATGCCGATTCCCCCTAGGAGATGCGACAAAATGAGCATAGTACGCACAGCGATACCCCTGGTCCTGCTCACCAGCGTGTTGACTGGTTGTGCAGGTTTGCAAAAAACCGACTGGCCGAAGTGTGCTGCCGTCGGGGGTGTAAGTGGCGCAGCCCTCGGCGCCATCGAGAGTTCCACTTGGGCGGGTTGGGGCGCGCTGCTTGGCGGTGGCCTGGCGGCGGGCTACTGCTGGGCCCACGGCGATGGCGACGAAGATGGCGATGGCGTACCGGACAGCCGGGACAAGTGCCCTGGCACGCCACGCGGTGTACAGGTCGATGCCAACGGCTGCCCACCGGCACCGGCGCCGGTCGAGGAGGTGGTGGTACAGAAGGAAGAGGTCATCGTCATCCGCGACGTGCACTTCGAATTCGATTCCGCCCGCCTGACTGCCACCGACAAGGAGCGACTGAACACCATTGCCACCCGACTGAAGCAGGAAGCGCCCAGCGCCCGCCTGACCGTCACCGGACATACCGACAGTGTGGGTTCTGATACCTACAACCAGAAACTGTCCGAGCGCCGTGCGCATTCGGTCACCGACTATCTGGTCGAAAGCGGTGTGCCACGTAGCAGCTTCGTTTCGGTGGTAGGGGCCGGGGAGTCCCAGCCGGTTGCCGACAACGCGACGGCTGATGGCCGTGCCATGAACCGCCGCACCGAGATCAAGATCCAGCGCTGACGGCATGCGCCCATGCCTTGAGCAGTGGCATGGGCGCGTCTTTACTCGGGTGACCGGTAGAGACCGGTGACACAGGAGCATTGATCATGGGTGTTATGTCGAAGGCGGCGTTGCCGCTGGTGCTGGTTACAGGCCTGCTCGCCGGTTGTGCCACCCACAGCGATGGCAGCGCGCCCCTCAATCAAAGGACCTGGCCCCTGTGCAGCCTGCTAGGCGGGCTGGTCGGCGGCGGCCTGGGTGCCATCGAGAATTCCAGTTGGGCTGCCGGTGCCGGAGCGCTCGGCGCCATCGCCGGTGGCTTGATCTGCTACGCCCAGGACGGTGACGGGGATGGTGATGGCGTGTTCGACCGTCGCGACCGCTGCCCTGATACCCCGGCCGGGACGTCGGTCAATCACATGGGCTGCCCGTTGCCGCAGTATCCGACAACGCCACCGGCAGGCGAAGCGCCGGTGCCTGAGGTCATTACCCTGGATGACCAGGGGCAGGTGCTGTTCGCCTTCGACTCGGCACAGTTGACCGTCGAGGCCCAGCAACGCCTGCGCGCCTTGCTCCCTCAGCTGAGCGATCCGCAGGTGACCCGTATCAAGGTCATTGGCTTTACCGACAGCGTCGGCACCGATGCCTACAACCAGGGCCTGTCTGAGCAGCGTGCCGGCAGTGTCGCGGAGTTCCTGATCGCTCAGGGTCTGGCCGCGGACAAGGTGACCAGCCAAGGCCGCGGCGAAAGTGAGCCTGTGGCCGACAACGACACAGAAGAAGGTCGGGCTCGTAATCGACGGGTAGAACTGCACCTGAATTGACACCTCTAGCGCCTACCCTGGCATAGGTTTACTGTTGGCTGCACGGCCTGCTCGCTCGGGCCTTGCAGCCATAACAACAAATTCAGGGGGCGGGTATGAAATTCATCCTGGGCCTGGGCAAGGCCCTGACGGTGGTGTTCTGGTGGGTGGTGCTGGTGAACCTGTTCATGCCGCAACCGCTGCCGTTCAATCTGTTACTCAATGCCGTGGGGATTTTCCTGCTGAGCCTGCACTGCCTGGAAGTGCTGTTCTTCAATGCCAGCTTGCGCGGGCGTAGCCACCGTTGGTTCGATCGGCTGCAGATCCTGCTGACGGGCATTTTTCATGTCATGTCCATTCCCAAGCCCTTGGAGACGCCACGCCATGCGTAAGGTGATGTTGATGCTGGCGTTGACCAGTCCCATGGTCCAGGCCGAAAGCCTGGACGTTGCGGCCCATTCGGTGCTGCGCCTACCGAACAAAGCGAGCAGCGTGCACCTTGAGCAATTGCAGATCGCCGATTCGGCGACACTGTTGCTGCCCGCGACGCTGACGGAACTGAAGGTGGATCGTCTGGTGCTGGGGCGCGATGCGCGCATAGCCATTACCCCCGCCGAGGCCCCTTTGCGTATCGAGACCGGTGTTGCCGAGCTGGGTGACGGCAGCGAAATCAGTGCCACCGGCGCTGCCGGCACTTATGAACGCGCCGCTCGGCCTGGGCGGGATCTGGAACTCAGGCTGAACGGGTTGCAGGCGCAGCGGCTGTCGATCGATGCCCGAGGCGGCGCCGGTGCGCCAGGCTATGTCGGGCTCGATGGTGCCAACGGCAAAGCCGGCGGTTGTACCTGGGGCCAGGCTAGCCGCGGCGCCAATGGAGACGACGGTGGAAACGGGCATGATGGCGCTTCCGGTGGGCGCATTCGCCTGGCTGTGCCGGAGGGGTTCCCGCCGGAGCGTATCCAGGTTCGGCTCGATGGCGGTGCGCCGGGCAAGCCGGGTGCGGCGGGCAAGGCCGGCTTGGGCGGCGCCAGCAAGGGATGCCTTGTTTATCGAACCGACGCCGGTGCGGATGGGCGGCCAGGCGTGGAGGGGCAGCCCGGGTTGGCAGGAGCGGCTGGGGAGTTGGTCCTGGAGCG
The DNA here is from genome assembly GCF_033173945.1 of Pseudomonas sp. HTZ2. Lineage (NCBI taxonomy): Bacteria > Pseudomonadati > Pseudomonadota > Gammaproteobacteria > Pseudomonadales > Pseudomonadaceae > Pseudomonas > Pseudomonas sp. HTZ2. The sequence continues at coordinate 1,932,091 of NZ_CP137332.1, forward strand.
CTTATGAGTTGATTCTTGGGGCGAAGCTGGTTCAGTTCGTCCCAAGCACCTCCACTCGGCATGCTGATGGGGCCCGTTTGGGACGGTGGAGCGACCGTCAACCATTCAAGCTGGTGCCGCTGCGCGGCCCATCGCAGGCTTCGCCAGCGCCAGGTTCTGTGCTGTTTCGCCTTTGATGCGCGATAGTCCAGGCGCTACCAATGGCGACCTCAAGGCCGCGTGGAGGTTTATGTAGAGCTGGCGCGCAGTGCCCTTCGGCGTGAGCCGAAGTCGCGAGATGGAGGCTTGCACCGCTAGCCGGAGAAGCCCAAGCACAACCTCAAACCAAAACCCGCGAACTGGCCACCACCACAACCAAAATCCCCAACAGCAAATTAACCCCGACCATTCGACGAATCTGCCCAAGCACGCCAGCCCCCGTCGCCCAGTCCTCAGCCGTCACTGCCGCCCGCAGCTGTGGCAGCAACAGCGCCTGAACCCGCATGAACAACGCAAACATGGCAATCCCACCCCCAATCATCACCTGGATGTAACGCGGTGCGGTCTCGAAGCCATTGAAGCGCAGGTGCAACATCCCGATACCGCTTATCGCAAGAATGACCACTGCCAGCCAGACCCATCGGAAGAACCGTCGGAAAACTTCCACCCACAACTTCAGTCGTGCAGGCCCTTCGAGGGCTGAAACCGCCGCTGGCCGCAGTACCAGCCAGGCGAAAAACATACCGCCGACCCAAACCAGGGCCGCGAGGACATGCAATGTGTAGGGCAGGGCAAAGGCAAGCATCCGGATCTCCATGCGGCATAAAGGGCAATAGCGGGGTATGATAGCCGGCCCATGCGAAACACTGAAAATTTATCCAGCCCTCCGGGCGCCTGCAGACCATGATCAGCAACGAACTCAAAGCCACCATCCAGGGCGCCTACTCGCGTTTTCTCGAAGCCAAGAGCCTAAAGCCCCGCTACGGCCAGCGCCTGATGATCGCCGAAGTGGCCAAGGTGCTCGGCGACATCGCCTGTGACGATGAAGGACGCCGTGCAGGCGAGCCCGCCGTGGTCGCGGTCGAGGCCGGTACCGGTACCGGCAAGACGGTCGCCTACAGCCTGGCCGCCATTCCCGCCGCCAAGGCTGCCGGCAAGCGGTTGGTGATCGCCACAGCAACCGTCGCCCTGCAAGAGCAGATCGTCTTCAAGGATCTGCCCGACCTGATGCGCAGCAGCGGGCTCAACTTCAGTTTCGCCCTGGCCAAGGGCCGTGGCCGCTATCTGTGCCTGTCCAAGCTCGACATCCTGTTGCAGGAGGGGCATGCCCAATCGGCCACCGCGCAGCTGTTCGAGGAAGAGGGCTTCCGCATCGAGGTCGATGAAAAGAGCCAGAAGCTGTTCAACAGCATGATCGAGCGGCTCGCCGGCAACCGCTGGGACGGCGACCGCGACAGCTGGCCCGAGGCACTCGAGGACCAGGACTGGGCCCGTCTGACCACCGACCACAGCCAATGCACGGGGCGCCACTGCCCGAACTTCCAGCAGTGCGTGTTCTACAAGGCCCGTGAGGGTATGGGCAAGGTCGATGTGATCGTCACCAACCATGACATGGTCCTGGCCGATCTGGCCCTGGGCGGCGGTGCCGTATTGCCCGATCCGCGCGATACCATTTACGTCTTTGACGAAGGCCATCACCTGCCGGACAAGGCCATTGGCCACTTCGCCCATTACTCGCGGCTGCGCTCGACCGCGGATTGGCTGGAGCAGACCGCCAAGAACCTCACCAAGCTCTTGGCTCAGCATCCTTTGCCGGGTGACCTGGGCAAGCTGATCGAACAAGTGCCGGAACTGGCGCGGGAAGTGCGTACCCAGCAACAGTTCATGTTCACCCTGTGCGAGCAGGTCGCGGATTTCCGTCCCGGTGAAGACATGGAAGGCCGGGAGCGTCCACGCTACCGCTTCGAGGGCGGTGTGGTGCCGGAGCAGATTCGCGAGGTTGGGATCGAGCTGAAGAAAGGCTTCGCCCGTCTCAATGATGTGTTCACCCGGCTGGCCGACCTGCTCAAGGAAGGCATGGACGGTGAGGTCAACATCGGTATCGCCAGTCATCAGGCCGAGGAATGGTACCCGCTGTTCGGCAGCCTGGTGACCCGTGCCCAGGGCAACTGGGAGCTATGGACCGCCTTTACCGCCGAGGACCCCGAAGACAGCCCGCCCATGGCGCGTTGGCTCACACTTGCCGAAAGTGGTGCGCTGTTCGACATCGAGGTCAATGCCAGCCCCATTCTGGCTGCTGAAATGCTGCGTCGCAGCCTGTGGAACGTCGCTCATGGCGCCTTGGTGACCTCCGCGACCCTCACTGCCTTGGGTAAATTCGATCGATTCCGCATGCGCTCGGGCCTGCCACGCGATGCGATCACCTGTGTCGTACCCAGTCCGTTCGTGCACGGCGATGCAGGCCTGTTGCGGGTCCCTGACCTGGGAGCCGACCCGCGCGACGTGCCGGGACACACTGCAGCCATCATCCGCGAACTGCCGGGCATGCTCGAGGAGGCCCGTGGCGCGTTGGTGCTGTTCTCGTCGCGCAAGCAAATGCAAGACGTGTTCGATGGCCTGGATCGAGACTGGCGCAAGCTGGTGCTCATCCAGGGCAACCTGTCCAAGCAGGAAACCCTGAACAAGCACAAGGCGCGCGTAGATGACGGCCAGCACAGTGTGCTTTTCGGCCTGGCGAGCTTTGCCGAGGGTGTCGACCTGCCCGGCGCTTACTGCGAACACGTGGTCATCGCCAAGATCCCCTTCGCCGTACCGGACGATCCGGTCGAAGCGGCCCTGGCCGAGTGGATCGAAGCCCGTGGCGGCAACCCGTTCATGGAGATCGCCGTCCCCGACGCCTCGTTGCGCTTGATCCAGGCCTGCGGTCGCCTGCTGCGTACCGAGCAGGACCGCGGGGTGATCACGTTGCTCGATCGTCGCCTGGTCACCCAGCGCTATGGCAAGGCTATCCTCAATGCGCTGCCGCCGTTCCGGCGGGAAATTTCCTGACGGTCGCGGCTCGGCTGCGACCTGCTGTTCATTACCTGTCACGGACCCATGGTCCTGAAGGAGAGCTTCAACCCTATGATCCGCCGCACCCTGCCTGCCGTTCTCGCCCTGTTGTTCAGCTCGCCCTTGCTGGCCGGGCAGCAGACGTTGTTCAGTTTCGTGCGTCCGGCAGCGGTGGTCAATGTGACTACAACCGATGCCCATATGCCGCAATACAACGCCGAGCAGACCACTGAAGGCGAGGTGCTGCGGCGCGTGGTGTTCAACCCAGTGCAGCAGCCGACCTTGCGCCTGAGCCCGCAGAATGGCGCCTGGGATTGGTCAGCCGGCCAGGCCCTGACCCTACGATTGCAAAGCGCCATGGACTGGGCATTGACTGTGGACGTAACGGTGCAGAGTAGCGACGGTCGCACCCTGAGCAGCCGTATCGACCTACCTGCGGGCCCTGCTCAGACGGTGCTGGTGCCTTTGCGGGCCCGTTCACCATCGAGCCAGGGCATGCGCGCCGGGCCGCCAATGCCCTGGATGTATGAGGGGCAGCGCGTATTGCTCGCCAGCAGTGCAGGGGAGGTGGATCTTGCGCAGGTGGTTGGCGTCAGCCTGAGCATCCCCAATCCGAAGGTGGCCCAGAGTCTGCTGATCGAGAGGGTCGGTATCCAGGACGATGACCAGGTCTTCACGGCCGCCTACGAAGGGCTGCTCGATGCCTACGGCCAGTCTACGCGCGGGCGATGGCCTGAAAAAATCACCAGTGATGAGCAGTTGAAAGCCGCCCGAGGACGTGAGCAGCAGCAGCTCAAGGGCTGGCTTGATGCCCGCGGCAAACAGCAGCTCGATGCCTACGGGGGGCTGCTGGCCGGGCCTGCATTCGAAGCCAAAGGGTTCTTTCGAACCGAGAAGCGCGACGGACGCTGGTACCTGGTGACGCCGGATGGGCACGCGTTCTATTCCCTGGGCGTCAATGCAGTGGCCGCCGATGGCGGGCGCACATATGTGGCGGGCCGCGAAAGCATGTTCAAGGCTTTGCCTGGCGAGGGTGAACCGCTGGCAGCCTTCTATGGGCAGGGTAACAACGACGATGGCAATGCCTCATCCCTGGGGCGCAATTTCAAGCAAGGTCGCTGGTTCGACTTCTATGCAGCCAATCTATACCGCACCTATGGCGAGCCTTGTCCGGCAAGCCCAGCGGTGCCGTGCCCACCAGCCTCCCTGGATGCTGCACGCTGGCAGGCCCATACCTTGGACCGGCTGCAGGCCTGGGGCTTCAACACCCTGGGCAACTGGAGCGATCCGGCGCTGGGGCAGGCTCGGCGGATGCCCTATACCCTGCCGTTGTCAATCGTCGGCGACTACACCAGCATCAGCACCGGCATGGATTGGTGGGGCCGCATGCCCGATCCGTTCGACCCGCGCTTTGCCATGGCGACCGAGCGTGCGGTCGCCATCGCGGCTCGGGATCACCGTGATGACCCATGGCTGATCGGCTACTTCGCTGACAACGAACTGGCCTGGGCGGCCCCTGGCGAAGACCCCAAGGCCCGCTATGGCCTGGCTTACGGCACCTTGCGCCTGACGACCGATGTGCCGGCCAAGCGCGCCTTCCTCAAACAGTTGCGCGACAAGTACCGCAACCAGCAAGGTTTGTCCAAGGCTTGGGGCATCGACCTGCAGGCCTGGGAGCTGATGGAAGACCCTGGTTTCGAAGCGCCTTTGCCGAACCCCGAGCATCCCGAGATTGAGCGCGATTACCAGTACTTCCAGCAGGTATTTGCCGAGACGTATTTCAAGACCATCTCCGACGCGCTCAAATGGCATGCACCCAACCACCTGTTGCTGGGCGGTCGATATGCAGTGAGCACCCCGGAAGCGGTCAAGGCCTGCGCCGAGTTCTGCGACGTGCTCAGCTTCAATTTCTATACCCTCAAGCCTGAGGACGGCTATGACTTCGCTCGCTTGGCTGAACTGGACAAGCCCGTACTGGTCTCGGAGTTCCAGTTCGGCTCGCGCGATCGTGGACCGTTCTGGCCGGGGCCGGTGGAGGTCGCAAGGGAGGAGGACCGTGGGCCGGCCTATGGCAACTTCCTCAAGGCGGCTCTGGGCCAGCCGATGATCGTCGGTGCGCACTGGTTCCAGTACCTTGATCAGCCAGCCAGCGGGCGCCTGCTCGATGGGGAAAACGGCCACCTTGGTCTGGTCGCCATCACCGACGTGCCGTATCCGGAGTTTGTGGAGGCGGTGCGCAAGAGCAACCAGCAGGCGCTCGAGCACCTACGCAAAGGCCTGGAGCAGCCTGTGCAATGAGGGCAGGGCCGCTAGGCGGCTATATGGGAGTACCAACAGAGCGTAGCGGCCCCGTGCCACGTATGACCATCCGGCCACATTCAGTTTGCAAATTGGCCAACTACTGGAACAATGCACGACTTTCGTTGAGATGAGTCGTACGGAGAGCTGTCGGGTGCAGATCCAGGGTCACTATGAGCTGAAGTTCGAGGCGGTGCGAGAAGCCTTCGCCGCGTTGTTCGACGATCCCCAGGAGCGTGGTGCGGGACTGTGCATCCAGGTTGGCGGCGAAACCGTGGTGGATCTGTGGGCCGGCAGTGCCGACAAGGACGGCCGCGAGGCCTGGCACAGCGACACCATCGCCAACTTGTTCTCGTGCACCAAGACCTTCACTGCCGTCACCGCGCTGCAACTGGTCGGGGAGGGCAAGCTCAGCCTGGATGCTCCTGTGGTGCGCTACTGGCCCGAGTTCGGCCAGGCCGGCAAAGCGTCCGTGACCTTACGCCAATTGCTCAGCCACCGGGCTGGCCTACCGGCCATTCGCGAACTGCTGCCGGCCGAGGCGCTTTACGACTGGCAAGCCATGGTCGACGCCTTGGCAGCCGAAGCCCCCTGGTGGACGCCGGGCACCGAGCACGGTTATGCCGCTATCACCTATGGCTGGCTGATCGGTGAGCTCATCCGGCGTGTCGATGGGCGTGGCCCAGGCGAGTCGATCGTCGCCCGTACTGCTCGTCCCCTGGGGCTGGATTTCCATGTCGGTCTGGCCGACGAAGAGTTCCATCGCGTGGCGCACATCGCCCGCGGCAAGGGTAACCCCGGCGACGCGGCGGCCCAGCGCCTGCTACAGGTGACCCTGCGTGAGCCCGAGGCCTTGTCCACTCGTGCCTTCACCAATCCCCCGGCCATTCTCACCAGCACCAACAAACCTGAGTGGCGACGCATGCAGCAGCCAGCGGCCAATGGCCATGGCAATGCCCGTAGCCTCGCGGGGTTTTACGCCGGCCTGCTCGACGGCAGCTTGCTGGAGTCGGAACTGCTCGATGAGCTGACCCGTGAGCACAGCCTTGGCCAGGACCGAACCTTGTTGACCCAGACACGCTTCGGCCTGGGTTGCATGCTCGACCAGCCTGATGTGGCCAACGCGACGTTCGGATTGGGCGCCCGGGCCTTCGGTCACCCAGGGGCCGGCGGTTCGGTCGGATTTGCCGATCCGGAGTACGACGTAGCCTTTGGTTTCGTGACCAATACGCTGGGCCCCTATGTGCTGATGGACCCTCGTGCCCAGAAGCTGGTACGCGTTCTTGGCACTTGCCTTTGATCGGGTAGTGCGGGTAATGCCCAGGCCCTTTGACTATCCTCAATGCCAACGCCTGATGTGTGTTGGCAAAATTTCTTTCTATTTCATGGTGTATCGCTGATGTCTTCACATAAAACCTTAGCACTCGCTCTGTGCCTGGCCGTTACCGGCTGTGCCCAGCATTCGCAAAATGCGTCGAGCGACGCAGGCCACAGCTGGTGGCCGTTCGGCTCGGACAAAGTGGCCGAGCAGGAAGTGAAGGAAGCCGTGACTGAAAAGGTGGCCAAGGCCGATGCCAAGTCCGAGAGCGGCAGCCGCTGGTGGTGGCCGTTTGGCGGGGACGACAAGCAGGCCAAGGGCCCGGTTGCACCCAAGATCGACCAGAAGGCCACCCAGGCCTGGCTCGATGAATACGAGCCAAAGCTGCGTGAAGCCATCAAAGACAGCAAGTTCGAGTTGGAACGCCGTGACAACGTGCTCGCGGTGACCATCCCCGTGGACGGCTCCTACAACCCGGATCGCCCTAACATGCTGCTACCGATGACCCTGGGCCCGATCACTCGCGTGGCCAAGACCGTCGAAACCGACCCCAAGACCGCCGTGCTGATTCTCGGTCACGCCGACACCAGCGGCGCCGCCGCAGCCAATCAGAAGCTCAGCCTGGAGCGCGCAGCTTCGGTATCGGCGATTTTCCGCCTCAGCGGCCTGCAGCGTGACCGCTTGACCCTCAAGGGCATGGGCTCGGTAATGCCACGTGCTGCTAACGACAGCGCCGAAGGCCGCGCTCTGAACCGCCGCGTTGAAATGCTGCTGACCCCGCAGAACACCATGGTTGCGCTGCTGGCCAAGTACCAACAGGCAGCGCCTGCACCTGCGCCTGCGTCGATGGTTGCCACCCAGGACGCTCCGGCTCCCGCAGCCAAGGCAGCCGCCGGCAAGCCTGCGGCGAAGGCAGCCGCCAAGCCGGCCGCCAAAAAGCCAGCCGTCAAGGCCAAGGCTCCTGCCAAAGCCACTGCGAAAAAGAAAGCCGCACCGGCCAAGCCGGTTGCAAAGAAGGCCACGACTGAAAAGAAAGTAGCCTCTGCGAAGACCAATTGATCGTCAAGGAAACGCAGTCATGACCCAATCTCTGGCCGATATGCGGCGCGACTACACCCGTGATGGCCTGGCCGAAGCCCAGGCACCGGGTGAGCCGTTCGCCTTGTTCCACCAGTGGTTCGGCGAAGCCGTGAAAACCGAGCAGGCACCGGTTGAGGCGAACGCCATGACCCTGGCCACTGTCGATGAGCAAGGGCGTCCCCATTGCCGGGTGCTGTTGCTAAAGGGGCTCGACGAGCGTGGTTTCACCTTTTTCACCAACTACGACAGTGCCAAAGGCCAGCAACTGCTGGCCAATCCATACGCTGCCATGACGTTTTTCTGGCCGGCGCTGGAACGCCAGGTGCGTATCGAGGGGCGGGTGGAAAAGGTTACGGCCAAGGAGTCTGACGACTATTACCAGGTGCGTCCGCTGGGGAGTCGCCTGGGGGCCTGGGCTTCGCCGCAGAGCCGAGTGATTGCCGGTCGTGAGGAACTCGAAGGCCTGGTCAAGGCTACCGAGGCGCGATTCTCCGATACTCAGCCCCACTGTCCCGAGCATTGGGGGGGGTACCGCCTGCTGCCTGAGCGTATCGAGTTCTGGCAGGGGCGCGCCAGCCGGCTGCATGATCGTTTGAACTATCGATGGGTAGAGGGGCAGTGGCTGCGTGAGCGCCTGGCGCCTTAACCTGTGTAAGCGGCGGCCTGGCGTTCAAGCCAGGCTGCCAATTCCTTCCGCTTGATCTTCTGTCCCCGCGCCTGCTCCAGGCAATCAAGCATGTAGGCCCGTTTGACCGGGTCCTCGCCCGCCAGTGACAAGGCCAGGTCGCGGTCCATCCAGCGGCGCATGCGCACATACAGCCACCAATGGAAGTACAGGCCTGTAACAGTCACCACAACGACGATGAAGTAATCCATGGCTATCCTTGGTTTTCGATAGTCGAGCCCGCAATGGGGTGTGCAGGCTGTACTGCAGCTGAATAAAAGCAAATTTGTAACGTCTGTGTCGTGACAGTCATCAACGCGCGGGGTCTAATGGACACCTGACTTATGGAGAGTTTCCCATGCGTAAATCCGTTTTGCTGGTGGCGAGTTTCACCACCATGTCGCTGCTGCTCGGCGGTTGTGCTTCCAGTCTGACCGGCGACAGCTATTCCCGAGATGAGGCCCGTCGCGTACAGACCGTGCGTATGGGCACCATCGAGTCCCTGCGTCCGGTGAAAATCGAAGGCACCAAGACCCCGATCGGTGGTGGTGCAGGTGCCGTGGTCGGCGGCGTGGCGGGTAGCGCCATTGGTGGCGGTCGCGGCAGCATCGTCGCCGCCGTGATCGGTGCCGTGGCCGGTGGCCTGGCAGGCTCCGCCGCCGAAGAAGGCCTGACCCGCACCCAGGGTGTGGAAATCACCGTTCGTGAAGACGATGGCAGCATGCGTGCCTATGTGCAGCAAGTGCAGCAGAACGAAATCTTCCGTGTGGGTGAGCGCGTGCGCATCATGACCGTCGATGGCACTAGCCGTGTGACGCACTGATCGTTCTGTGGCAATGAAAAACCCCGACTCGGTTTACGCCGGTCGGGGTTTTTTAGTGCCGTAGTGTTCAGTTGATGGGCTTGCGACTGGCCATCGCAGTCATTGCGTAACCGATCAGGGCCGCGAACAGGGAGCCGGTCAGGATGCCCATGCGGTCCATGCCGGCGAACTCGCTGTCCCCAGGTACGAAGGCCAGGGAGCCGACGAACAAGCTCATGGTGAAGCCGATGCCACACAGGGTCGCAACACCCAGCACCTGCCCCCAGTTTGCGCCTGCAGGCAGCGCAGCCAGGCGCAGCTTGACCGCAAGCCAAGTCAGGCCGAACACGCCGACCGTCTTGCCCAACAACAGGCCGACGGCGATACCCATGGGAACCGGATGTGTGAAGCTGTCCAGGTTCATGCCCGCGAGAGAGACACCGGCATTGGCAAAGGCGAACAGAGGCAGGATGGCATAGGCGACCCAGGGATGCAGGGCGTGCTCCAGTCGCAGCAGTGGCGAGGAGGCGGCGTGGCGAGTGCGCAGTGGAATGCACAGGGCCAGGGCCACACCGGCCAGGGTCGCGTGGACGCCGCTCTTGAGCACGCAGACCCAGAGGATCAGGCCCACCAGCAGGTAGGGTGTCAGCTTGATCACGCCCAGCCGGTTCATCGCCAGCAGGGTCAGCAGGCAAGCACCCGCCAGCATCAGCGAAACGTTCGACAGGGTACCGGAGTAGAACAGGGCGATGATGACGATGGCGCCCAGGTCGTCGATGATCGCCAGGGTCATCAGGAACAGTTTCAGCGACACCGGTACCCGCTTGCCGAGCAGCGCCAGCACGCCCAGGGCGAACGCGATATCGGTGGCGGTGGGAATGGCCCAGCCGGCGATGGCAGCCGGGTTGTCCCGATTGATCAGCCAATAGATCAGCGCGGGCACCACCATGCCGCCAATGGCTGCGGTGGCCGGGAGGATCACCTGGGAAGGTTTGGACAACTGTCCCTCGATGACTTCGCGCTTGACCTCCAGACCGATCAGCAGGAAGAACAGCGCCATCAGGCCATCGTTGATCCATAGCAGCAGAGGCTTGGCGATCTGCAGGGCGCCGACCTGCACGGCGACCGGCACGTCGAGCAGGCCGCCATACAGATACGAAAGGGGAGAATTGTTGATGATCAGGGCAAGGACCGCCGCGGCGATCAGTAGCAGGCCACCGGCGGCCTCCAGCTGGAGAAAACGGGTAATGAGGGTACGCACGGCCTGACGGGTCTCCATGAACGGGCTCGGATGAAAAAGACGTACACCCTAGCGTGGGGGCGTGGGGTATTGGAACAAAAACGCCCTGCGCTTTTGTTATAGGTTTTTACGGCTCGATCTGCGAAGCCTAAAGGGCTTTTGCCGGACACGGTGATGGAAAAAGTCTGGCGGTGTGAGGGTTCTTTCTGATCTTTGAACTCAGTTGAGGGCTGTGCTGCAGCCCTCGTTTCCATTTGAGTCAGGCATCGAGACCGAGCATGTCCCGTGCCACGGCTTCGGCGATACGAATGCCATCGACGCCTGCGGAAAGGATGCCGCCGGCATAGCCTGCGCCTTCACCTGCCGGGAACAACCCCTTCAGGTTGAGGCTTTGGTAGTCCGCACCTCGCGTGATACGCACCGGCGAGGACGTGCGTGTCTCGATGCCGGTCAGCACGGCGTCGTGCAGGTTGTAGCCCTTGATCTGGCGATCGAACGCCGGCAGCGCTTCGCGGATGGCCTCGATGGCGAAGTCCGGCAGGCTCGGCGCCAGGTCGCCCAGGGTCACACCTGGCTTGTAGGAAGGTTCAACGCTGCCCAGTTCAGTAGAGGGACGGCCGGCGACGAAATCGCCTACCAACTGCGCAGGCGCCTGATAATTGCTGCCGCCCATCACGTAGGCATGGGACTCCAGGCGTTCCTGCAGTTCGATACCCGCCAGCGGGCCGCCCGGGTAATCGCGCTCCGGATCGATGCCGACAACGATGCCGGAGTTGGCGTTGCGCTCGTTACGCGAGTACTGGCTCATGCCGTTGGTGACCACTCGGCCCGGCTCGCTGGTGGCGGCGACCACGGTGCCGCCCGGGCACATGCAGAAGCTGTAGACCGAGCGGCCGTTCTTGGCATGGTGCACCAGCTTGTAGTCGGCAGCGCCCAGCTTCGGGTGCCCGGCATATTTACCCAGGCGCGCCTTGTCGATCAGTGACTGCGGGTGTTCGATGCGGAAGCCGACCGAGAACGGCTTGGCTTCCATGTAGATGCCTTTGGCATGGAGCATGCGGAAGGTATCGCGAGCACTGTGGCCCAAGGCCAGGACCACATGGCGCGAGTGCAGCTGTTCGCCGCTCTCCAAGACCACGCCGGTCAGTTGACCGTCATCGATCAGCAGGTCGGTGACCTTTTGCTCGAAGCGGACTTCCGCGCCCAGGGCAATCATGTCCTGACGCATCTGCTCGACCATGCCGGTCAGTCGGAAGGTGCCGATGTGCGGTTTGTTGATGTAGAGGATTTCTTCTGGCGCACCGGCCTTGACGAATTCTTCCAGGACCTTGCGGCCATGGTGGTTCGGATCCTTGATCTGGCTGTACAGCTTGCCGTCGGAGAAGGTGCCGGCGCCGCCTTCACCGAACTGGACGTTGGACTCGGGGTTGAGCACGCTCTTGCGCCACAGGCCCCAGGTATCCTTGGTGCGCTGGCGTACTTCCTTGCCACGCTCCAGGATGATCGGGCGAAAGCCCATCTGCGCCAGCAAAAGGCCTGCGAAGATGCCGCAAGGGCCGAAGCCGACCACGATCGGCCGTTCCTGCAGGTCGGTAGGTGCATGACCGACGAACTTGTAGCTGACATCGGGGGCAACGCCGATGTTGCGATCGTCAGCGAACTTGCGCAGCAGTTGCGCTTCGTTGCTCGCTTCCAGGTCGATGGTGTAGATGAACAGCATTTCGCTGTTCTTCTTGCGGGCATCGTAGCTGCGCTTGAACAGGGTGAAGCTGAGCAGTTGTTCATCGGTGATGCCCAGGCGCTCGACGATCGCGTCACGCAGGGCTTCATCGGAGTGGTCCAGGGGCAGCTTCAGTTCGGTGATTCGTAGCATGGCAGGGTCCAGTATCCCGGCCATGGGGCGGCCGGCGGCTTTACACAAACCGCCAAGTATAAGCTGTTAGCCTTCCTGACTGGAGGATAAAAGCGCCCCGGTGATCAGTTGTCGCGGGCACCGCCGTAGTAGCCGCAGCCTTGCAGTGTCTGGCCATCGATACGCAGCTCGGCGCGCAGATGGCGAACAGCTCCGGTGGCGCCATCGATGCAGCGTTGCGGGGCGACCCACAGCTCGATGCGTTGGCCATTGGCTTCGCTGGACAGGCTCAAGCCACCGCCAGGCATCTGCTCTTCCAGGTAAGGTAGAGGCAGTGGGTCCTTGCCGACACGCTCCAGCACCATGCCCTTGCCGCTGGCCTTGATCGCCCAGTCCGGCTCGTGGCCGTCGGCGCGCAGGGTCAGTTGCTTGAAGTTGGGGTCTTCGCAGGCCTGTGTGGAAGGTTCGAGGCGATACAGGCGTTGCACTTCCAGGCGGCCGTCGTTGTTGGCCTGCTTGGTGCCGGTCAGGCTGCCGCGCACATCGGCGAACAGCTTGTCGCCTGCGTCGTCGGCCAGATTGGCAGCCTCCTGCAGAATGCCGGTGCCGGCAGCATCGCTGACCACGAAACGGCGGGCTTCATTGCAGGGTTTGAACAGCAACTGGCCGCCCCCGGCGCTCAGCTCGCCCTGCATGCGGGTGGTGCCGATATTCGGATCGACCGGCTTGTCCGCCATGAGCTGACAGCCGGCGAACAGCGGCAGCAGGGTGACGAGCAGCAGGGGAGGGGTCAGACGCATGGGGCGGGCTCCGAAAACGTTGCAAAAGAGCTGGCCACGTTACTCAGGCTGGACGTCTATCACAAGCGTGGGGTTGATTGTGCCGGCTCGTTCGTGGGTAAAACGGGAGGGCATGCCCGGTGGATGAGGCGCCTGCCTTTCAGGCATGAAAAAAGGGCCCGAAGGCCCTTTTTCAATCGTAGGTCGATCAGCCGCCCAGATAGGCGTCGCGCACCTTCGGGTCGACCAGCAGCGCTTCACCGGTACCCTGCATCACTACCTTGCCGTTCTCCAGCACATAGGCGCGGTCGGCGATCTTCAACGCCTGGTTGGCGTTCTGCTCGACCAGGAACACCGTCACGCCGTCACGGCGCAGTTGTTCGATGATGTCGAAGATCTGCTGGATGATGATCGGCGCCAGGCCCAGCGAAGGCTCATCGAGCAGCAGCAGCTTGGGCTTGCTCATCAGCGCCCGGCCGATGGCCAGCATTTGCTGCTCGCCACCGGACATGGTGCCGCCTCGCTGTACGTAGCGTTCCTTCAGGCGCGGGAACAGCTGCAGAACCTTGTCCAACTGCTCCTGGTAATCGCCCTTGTTGGTGAAGAAACCGCCCATTGCCAGGTTCTCCTCCACGGTCAGGCGGGCGAACACACGGCGGCCTTCCGGGACCACCGCGATGCTCTTGCGCATGATGTGCGAGGAGGGCTGGCCGACCAGTTCCTCACCCAGGTACTTGATGCTGCCGCTGTGGGCCTGGGGCGAGCCGCAGAGGGTCATCAGCAGGGTGGATTTGCCGGCGCCGTTGGCGCCGATCAAGGTGACGATCTCGCCCTGGTTGATCTCCACGTTGACGCTGTGCAGCGCCTGGATCTTGCCGTAGAAGGTGGAAACGTTCTCGAACTTCAGCATTTACGCCTCCCCCAGGTAGGCCTTGATCACATCAGGGTTGCCGCGAATTTCTTCCGGCGTGCCATCGGCCAGGGGCGTGCCCTGGTTGATCACCACGATGTGGTCGGAAATGCTCATCACCAGTTTCATGTCGTGCTCGATCAGCAGCACGGTCACGTTATGGGATTCGCGCAGGTAGGCGATCAGGGCCTTGAGGTCCTCGGTCTCCTTGGGGTTCAGGCCGGCGGCTGGTTCGTCGAGCATGATGATCCGTGGCTGGGTCATCATGCAGCGGGCGATCTCCAGGCGGCGTTGCTGGCCGTAGGCCAGGGTGCCGGCGGTACGGTTGGCGAACTCGGTCAGGTTGACCTTCTCCAGCCAGTACTGTGCGCGCTCCATGGCCTCCTTCTCGCTGCGGCGGAAGCTCGGGGTCTTGAACAGGCCTGCGAAGAAGTTGGTGTTCAGGTGGCGGTGCTGGGCGATCAGCAGGTTTTCCAGGGCTGTCATTTCCTTGAACAGACGCACGTTCTGGAAGGTCCGTACCACGCCTTTGCGAGCGATCTCATGGCCGGCCAGGCCCTGGATCGGCTGGCCGTCGAGCAGGATGGTGCCACCGCTGGGCTTGTAGAAGCCGGTCAGGCAGTTGAAGACGGTGGTCTTGCCGGCGCCGTTCGGGCCGATCAGCGCCACCACTTGTTTCTCCTTGACGGTCAGGCCCACGCCGTTGACCGCCAACAAGCCGCCGAAGCGCATGCTCAGGCCGCTGACTTGCAGAATTTCGCGGCTCATCGACGCAGCTCCATATGGGGACGTTGCATAGGCAGAAGGCCTTGCGGACGCCAGATCATCATCAACACCATCAGGGCACCGAACATCAACATCCGGTACTCGCTGAACTCACGCATCAGCTCCGGCAGCAGGATCATCACGATGGCCGCGAGGATCACGCCCAGCTGCGAACCCATGCCGCCCAGCACGACGATGGCGAGGATGATCGCCGACTCGATGAAGGTGAACGACTCCGGTGTCACCAGACCCTGACGGGCGGCGAAGAAGCTTCCGGCGAAACCTGCGAAGCACGCGCCGAGGGTGAAGGCCGACAGCTTGATCACGGTCGGGTTCAGGCCCAGTGCACGGCAGGCGATCTCGTCCTCGCGCAACGCTTCCCAGGCGCGGCCGATCGGCATGCGCAGCAGGCGGTTGATGACGAACAGCGCCAGCAACGCCAGCAGCAGGGCCACCAGGTAGAGGAAGATGACCTTGTTGATCGAGTTGTACGGCAGGCCGAAGAACTCATGGAAGGTCTGCATTCCCTCGGCGGCGCGGCGTTCGAAGGTCAGGCCGAAGAACTCCGGCTTGGGGATGTTGCTGATGCCGTTGGGGCCGCCGGTCCAGTCGGTGAGGTTACGCAGGAACAGGCGGATGATCTCGCCGAAGCCGAGGGTCACGATCGCCAGGTAGTCACCGCGTAGGCGCAGCACCGGGAAACCGAGCAGGAAGCCGAACGTGGCGGCCATCAAGCCGGCGATCGGCAAGCATACCCAGAAGCTCCAGCCCAGATAGTGCGAGAGCATGGCGTAGCTGTAGGCGCCGACGGCGTAGAAGCCGACATAACCCAGGTCGAGCAGTCCAGCCAAGCCGACCACGATGTTCAGGCCAAGGCCCAGCAACACGTAGATCAGGATCAGTGTGGCGATGTCGACCGCGCCGCGCGAGCCGAAGAACGGCCATACGAGCGCCGCGACGATCAAACCCATGATCACATAGCGCTGGGTTTTGGGCAGGGTCAGGTAGTTGCTGACGGCCGGAGGGATCAGTTTGCGATCCGAGCGGCGGCCCATCACCGAGTTCCATTGCTTGTCGAACAACACGCGCAGGAACATCAGTACCGAGCACACGGCGATGATGCTGATGGTGAACGAGCCCTGGCTGTGCACGGCCAGGCTGATGCCGTCGATGCTCAGTTTCAGGCCCAGTACCGGGAAGGCCACCGCCCATACCAGCAAGGCGCTGAAGAACGCCTGTTTGAGATTTCTGTTCATACTTTTTCAACCTCCGGACGGCCCAGGATGCCGGTCGGCCGGAACAGCAGGACAAGAACCAACAAGCCGAACGCCACGACGTCCTTGTACTGGTCGCCGAAGATATCGGCACCAAACGCTTCGGCCACGCCCAGCACTAGCCCGCCGAGCATGGCGCCCGGGATGCTGCCGATGCCGCCCAGTACCGCCGCGGTGAAGGCTTTGAGGCCCACCAAGAAGCCGGCGTTGGGGTTGATAACTCCGTACTGCATGCTCAGCAGCACGGCCGCCACCGCCGCCAGCGCGGCGCCGATGACGAAGGTCAGGGCGATGATGTTGTTGGTGTTGATGCCCAGCAGGTTGGCCATCTTGATGTCCTCGGCGCAGGCACGGCAGGCGCGCCCCAGACGGGAACGGGAGATGAACAGGGTCAGGCAGGTCATGGCCACCAATGTGACCACGAACACCAGGATCTGCATGTAGGACACCAGGACTTCCTCCGCACCGCCCGGCCCGAACGAGAAAGCGCCCGGAATCAGGTTGGGGATGGATTTGTCCTTGGAGTCCTGGGAAAGCAGGACAGTGTTTTGCAGGAAGATCGACATACCGATGGCAGAGATCAGCGGGATCAGGCGGTTGCTGTTGCGCAGCGGCCGGTAGGCGACCCGTTCGATGCTATAGCCATAGGCACTGGTGACGAAGATCGTCGCGACGAAAGCGACGGTCATCAGGATCGGCAGCGAATGGATACCCATCATGGCCAGGCCCGCAAGGGCGATGAAGGCCACGTAGGAACCGATCATGTACACCTCGCCGTGGGCGAAGTTGATCATGCCAATGATGCCGTACACCATCGTGTAGCCGATGGCGATCAAGGCATAGGTGCTGCCGATGGTCAATCCATTAACCAGTTGTTGGAAGAAATGGTAGATCTCAGGCATTACAGCGCTCCTAAAAACCTGATTTGCATTCGCTGGCGGGTGGTGAACCCGTCCCGCATCGTGGGCTTGGCAACGATGACAGGCACGGCCAGGGAACCGCGGGTGACGGTTTTAAGATTTTCAGGTGAAACCCCCTCCCGGATCGCGGGAATCGGGCCCATGAACCTCGTAAAACAAAGCCCACTGCTCACACAGTGGGCTTTCGGTTAGCTAGTCACGCTGTTACTGGGGGGAGACTTCGGTCTTCGGCTTGCCGAAGTGCCATTCGTAAACCACGAACTTGAAGTCCTTCAGGTCGCCCTTGTCGTCGAACGACAGGTCGCCGGTTGGGGTCTTGAAGGTGCCTTTGTGGATTTCGGCCGCGACTTTCTCGGCGTCGTCGCTGGTGCCGGCGGCCTTGATGCCGTCAGCGATCACCTGGACGGCGGAGTAAGCCGGGAACACGAACGGGCCGCTCGGATCCTGGTTCTTGGCCTTGATGCCGTCGACGATGGCCTTGTTCGCAGGGTCGGCGTCGAAGGACTTGGGCAGGGTGACCAGCAGGCCTTCGGAGGCATTCTGGGCAATCTGCGAGATGGAATCGTTGCCGACGCCTTCTGGACCCATGAACTTGGCTTTCAGGCCTTTTTCCTGGGCTTGGCGCAGGATCAGGCCCAGTTCTGGGTGATAGCCACCGTAGTAGACGAAGTCGACGTTGTTCTGCTTGAGCTTCTGGATGATCGAGGAGAAGTCCTTGTCACCAGCGTTCAGGCCTTCGAAGACAGCGACCTTGACGTTCTTGCCTTCCAGGGTCTGCTTGACCGCGGTGGCGATGCCTTCGCCGTACTGCTGCTTGTCGTGCAGGACCGCGACGACCTTTGGTTTGACGTGGTCGGCAATGTAGTTGCCGGCGGCAGGGCCCTGGGCGCTGTCCAGGCCGATGGTGCGGAAGATCAGCTTGTAGCCACGGGCGGTGATTTCCGGGCTGGTGGCAGCCGGGGTGATCATGATCACGCCTTCGTCTTCGTAGATATCCGACGCAGGCTGAGTGGAGCTGGAGCACAGGTGGCCGACCACGAACTTGACGCCATCGTTGACCACTTTGTTGGCGACCGCAACGGCCTGTTTAGGGTCGCACGCGTCGTCGTATTCCTTGGCCTCGAGCATCTTGCCGTCGATACCGCCTTTGGCGTTGATGTCCTCGATGGCTTTTTTCGCGCCGATGAACTGCATGTCGCCATACTGGGTGACCGGACCGGTCTTAGGGCCGGCGATACCAATCTTGATGGTGTCGGCGGCAAACGAATGGCTGGCAACCCCGGCCAGAACCATTGCGGCGAACAGCTTGGAAATCTTGATCATAGTGCTCCACTCATTCTGTTGTAATTCTTATAGTCCTGGCGGCCAGGGCTACAGATCGGGCGGCTCCGGCATGGCCACGCCATGTCGCAAGCCTACCTTCCCCCGGAACATGTCCCGGAACTGTACCGGTACAGTGTAGAGCGCCCTTCGAGCGCTTGAAAAGCGGGCGAAAAGCGCGACTTTCTCCGGGTGTCGCCTGATCGAAACAAAGATACAGAAAAGCGCCATTACTTTGCCTGCATCCTTGGCCCCACCCCACAACTTCGGGACTGATCGACCAATTTACGTATTTGAAACCGGGTTTTTCTGCAAAAATGCCGGCCTTTTCAAATGCCACATTTCTGCCGGTAGGAACCCATGACTGATCAAGCAAGCACCCTCTATGCCAAATTGCTCGGCGAGACGGCAATCATCGAGTGGAAAGCATTGGAGCGTTTCTGGGCCAAAGGTGACCTGATTTGGGTCGACCCCAGCCTGGACCTGATCGCTGTTGCCGAGGCGATGGCCGAGAATCGCAGCGAGATCTTTGCCAAGTGGCGCAATGATGGCACTGTGGCGCCCGTCACCGCAGAGCAGGCGCTGGACCTGCAAAGCCGCGATCCAGAGATCTGGGCGGTGGTCGTTTCGCCGTTTATCGTGATCCAGGTAAAGAAACCGGAATAAGCACGGGCGTTTTTAGTGCGCGAAAACGCACAGCGCGCCACAAGGGTGCGCATTGACGCTCACGTAAGGTGGAAACAAGTAACAACGGCGCCGTGGTTCGGCGTGGCGGTAACAGTTTACGGCATGCGTAATGCACATCCCGCTTCAGCCTTGGCCAGCGCCAGTTGAATCCCTGGAGCTGGCCAAGCCTGCGATGGGCCGCGACGCGGCCCCAAGCGGTCCGTTAGTAATCTACCCGCCCGGTATGGTTGTTCAAAGAGATGACCCGAGTCTTGCCAATCCGGTGGCGGAAGATCTCGCGCAGGTATTTCACTGCTTTCTTCACGCACTCGCGTGACAGGCGGATGTCGTTGATCGAGACGAAGCGGCTCTTGTCGTTGATCAACTCGCGGTACTTCTTCTCGTACATCGGTTTGATCGCGTACCAGTTGGTGTCGAGGATCTTGGCCGGGTTTTCGAACTCGTTGAGCAGGTCGTCGATGCGTTCTTCGGCGAAGTGCTCGCTGGTGATGAATTCGAGGATGGCGTTGTCCAGCGTGTCGTCGAAGCGGTACGGGGTACGCGCGAAGCAGCGCTTGATGAAGGCCACGATCAGTGTCAGGAAGTCGTCCGACAGGCACGGACTCTTGGCGATCAGGGTGGTCAGCGACAGATTCGCCGAGGCGCCGATGACCAGCGCGTAGCGCTTGAGCGTGGTATTGGGGAACAGGCTGTTGAGGTGGGTCTTGAGCCGGTTCAGGTCCATGTACGACAGCTTGTAGTCCTTGGGCAGCGACACGATCGACACCACCGAGGAGCAGTTCTTGAAGAAGTGCAGGTCATGCAGGGCCGCGGCGTCATAGCCGGAGGCTTGGTATTGCTCGAGCGCCGCGCGGTAGCGACGCGATTCGATCGGCAGCAGGCTGATCCCTTCGATGGCTTGGGTCTGCTTGTTGAAGTGCGGCAGGTCGATGGAGCGGAAGAACAGATCGTCGATGTCCAGCCGCGGGCTTTCTTTCTCGAACACCTTGAACTTGTCCGAAGCCGGCGCAGGGCGCTCCGGCACCACCGACTCGGCATAGGCGATGGCGACCGGGCCTGCCAGGCTCATGAACAGGTCGTTGGCGTCCAGGCGAATGGTTTCGCCAATGTCGATGCCGGCGCGACGGAAGTAGTTCTGGTCGTAGTCGGTGGTCACGGCCTGGGCCGTAAGGATGTTGAAGATCTGCTGGGAGATGTACTGGTTGGCGTGCTTCTCCATGGCGTTGACGTCGATGTTCTGGATCGTGCCGTCGTCGCTTTCCTCGGCGTAGCGCATGATGTCGTTGGAGATGAGCATCATGGCATTCCAGGGGCGGATGCGCCCCATGACGCTGGCTTCGCTGCTGTCTTCGTTATCGAAGTTGTACGAGAAGTCCCATTCTTCCGACAGGTACTTGCACAACAGGCGCCCGGCATTGATGTGCAATGCCTCGGACATCTCGCTGCGGTGGTCGGAGATATTCGGCAGCACGCAGATGCCGCTGGTGAAGATCGGTTCGAAGACGAACGAGTGACCGCTCTTGCCGTCGTTCTCGTCGGCTGGCTTGGTATCGAAGGTCTTGTTCATGTACGAGTACTGCTGGGCCAGGCCGAATTCCGAGGCCATGCCCGAGCCGGTACCGCCGCCGGCGCTGAAGATGTAGAAATACAGGCGCGACTGGTTGGCTTTGATGCCGCAGGAGTCGATCAGGTACGAGTGGATCAGTTTCCAGTCGGCGCTGGAGAAACGCTGGGTGTCCTTGTTGAGGATGATCTTGGCCAGGTACTGGCCTAGGATCGGCGCGTTACCGGCCCCGCCGGCGTGGACCTCGGACAGATCCATGATTTTCATCTTGCTGTAGTCACGCAAGAATCCACCGCGCTCGCCTTGGCGGGAGAAGCGGATGCGCCCGGCAATGTCCTTGTCCAAGTCACCGAGCATCACCAGCGGCTCCACCAGAAACACCGGCTTCATGGCCTTGTTCTGTACCAGACGCAGGTTCTGGCGGATCCAGCGCGCTGGGCTGTAGCCAGTTTCGCCTTTGTGCCGATCCTCGTTGTTGAACTCGTTGAGGAAGAATGTCCGGGCGTTGTAGACCAGCTCGGCCACGTCAAGGGCGATGTTCGAGCCACAGCGGCCCAGGCCGATCAAGCACACCGAAGGGAACTGCTGCTCCAGGCGCAGCTGGTTCTCATCCTCGGCATGCAGGTTCTGCGGAAACACCAGATCGCGCAGGCCATCGAGATTATCGAGGATGCGTTGGATGTCCGGTTCGGTGTAGTACAGGTATTGCTGCGTGGGCACACTGCGCAACGGCGCGAGGTCCCGGGCGGCACCCGTGGGCAGGGGGGAGGGGATCGACGACTCGGGCACCGCATTGGCAGAAGTAGTTGTTAGGGTCATAGTGCGCCATTTGCCTTGGGTGGTGGGCCGTCGGACAAGTTATGTCATCTAGCCATCACGGGTGGGATTACGCGACTGTATCGTCTGTTTGTCATGCTTCTTTAATCGTCTGCTTGGAGTAGTTCATGAGTACTGCATTGCCTTCGCTGGGGTTCGCCGGAATCGGACTGATGGGATTGCCGATGTGCCAGCGCTTGCTAGCGGCGGGTTACCCGTTGACGGTCTGGAACCGCAACCGGCAAAAGTGCGCCGAACTGGTGGCGGCCGGTGCGCGCCAAGCCGCCAGCCCCGCCGAGTTGTGCCGCGACACGGATATCGTGCTGCTGTGTCTGGCCGATACGGCTGTGGTGCGGGAGGTGGTATTCGGCGAGCAAGGTATTGCCCAGGGCGGACGTGCCGGCCAGCTATTGGTGGATTTCTCCAGCCTGGAGCCGACCGCTACCCGTGAGATGGCGGCCGAGCTTGCCGCGCTGTGCGGCATGGCCTGGCTGGATGCGCCGGTCTCCGGCGGTACTCCGGGCGCCGAGGCCGGCACGCTGGCGATCATGGTGGGAGGCGAGGCGCAGGATCTGGAGCGCGTGCGCCCAGTGTTGTTGACCCTGGGGCAGCGGGTCACGCACATGGGCGGTGTGGGGGCAGGCCAGGTGACCAAGGCCTGCAACCAGATGATCGTGGCGTGCAACGCGCTGGTCATCGCCGAGGTTGTCGCGCTGGCCGAGCAATCGGGCGTTGACGCTCGCCTGATCGCCGAGGCCCTGGCCGGGGGCTTTGCCGACTCCAAGCCACTGCAGATCCTGGCGCCTCAAATGGCTGAGAGTCGGTTCGAGCCGATCAAGTGGCATGTGCGCACGCTACTCAAGGACCTGGATACCGCAGTGAAATTCTCGCGCGAGCAGGGTTCGGCGACACCGGTCAGTGGCCTGGCTGCGCAACTGATGCGCTTGCACGGTAGCCAGGGGTATCTGCAAAAAGATCCGGCGACACTGGTAGAGCTGTATCGCAACAAGGACTGAACGTTGGCGCTTGGCCGTCGAGGCGCTCGAGGATCGGCTGAAGTTCGGCCAGGGGCACCGGGCGGCTGAGCAGGTAGCCCTGCAGGAAATCACAACCGTGGGCGGCGAGGAAGGCATGCTGCTCGGTGGTCTCGACGCCCTCGGTGACGACCTGCAGGTGCAGGGTGTGGGCCATGATGATGATCGCCTGGACAATCTCGCGATCCTTCTGGCTCCCCGGCACGTCCTGGATAAACGACCGATCGATCTTGAGTACGTCCAGCGGCAGGCGCCTGAGGTAGGCCAGTGATGAATATCCAGTGCCGAAATCATCGATCGACAGGGCTACGCCTTGGGCGCGGATGCGCTTGAGCAGGCTGACGACCCGCTGGATATCGCCCATCAAGGCATTCTCGGTAACTTCCAGCTCCAGTTGACGAGCGGACACGCCGGCCTGGAACAGCGCCCTTTCCACTTCATTGGGCAACTCCTCGCGGCCAAGGGTCACCGCCGAGCAATTGACCGTGACCTTGAGGTTGCTATAGCCGTGGTGATTGAGCTGCGCCAGGTCATGACACGCCCGGCGCAGTACCCACAAGTCCAGGTCGGCGATCAAACCGTTGGTTTCGGCGATACCGATGAAACGGTCCGGGCTGAGCAGGCCGTGCTGGGGGTGCTGCCAGCGCACCAGGGCTTCGAGCTTTGCGACCTGGCCATTGTGCAGGTCGAAGATCGGCTGGTAGTGAACGCACAGTCCTCGCTCTTCGAGCAGGGCCACGCGCAGCTCTTCTTCCAGTTGCAACTCCAGTGTCGCGCGCGTCTTCAGGCTGCTGTTGAAGAAGTTCAGGCTGTTGCGCCCGCAACCCTTGGATTGGTACAGCGCCAGATCGGCATTCTTGAGCAGCTCTTCGGCCGTGCGTCCGTCATCAGGGAAGATGCTGATGCCGATGCTGGTGGTCATGACCATGCGCCGGCCGCCTAGGTCGATCGGGTCCTTCATTCTCTGCATGATGCGCTGGGCCAGGTGGCGTGCTTCGTCGCGGTTGTTGAGGCTGGTGACGATGCAGAACTCGTCTCCGCCAAAACGGGCTACCAGATCCTGGTTACGGGTTGCGGCCTTGATGTGGCCGGCGATGACCTTGAGCAGCTCGTCGCCTGCGGCGTGGCCAAGGCTGTCGTTGATCCGTTTGAAATGATCGATGTCCAGGAACATCACCGCCAGCCGGTTTTCGCTGTTGGCGTGTTCACACAGGCGTTCGGCGAAGACTTGGTTGAAACCGCGGCGGTTGACCAGGTTGGTAAGGGCATCGTAATGGGCGGCCTGCTGCAGGGAGGCGCGCGCCTGGTCCAATTGGCTGAGCAGGACATTGACCCGACGCAGGTCGTGCTCTTTGCTCTGCAGTTTTCTGTCGGACAAGGCGGCGCTGATGCTGCTACCGCTGATCAGAAGGGTAATCAAGGCGACGGTCAGGCCCAATTGCAGACTGTTGTCGGCCGAAGGCAGACGCAAGGCAGTGTCGACGGGAACCACCAGCGTCATGGCAGCCATGTTGATGAAATGCGTGCCGATCAGGCCGCCTGCTATCAGCAGGCTGGCGGCGTACTTGCTGGCCAGATGCAGGGTGCCGCTGCCTCGGCTGAAAAAACGTCCCATCGACAGCACCAGCAGGCTGGCGCCGAGGGTGACGGCCAGCGCCAGGAACGTCAGGACGGGTTCGTAGAATTGGTTGGCGTTGATCTTAAGGCCCGCCATCCCCGCGAAATGCATGAGCACGATGCCCAGCCCGGTCAGCAGGGCGCTTTGCACGTAATGGCCCAGACGCATTTCGTCCCGATCGAGACTGTTCATCGCGAACCAGGCGGTGAGCAGGGCGATCAGCAGTGACAAGCCGGTCATCGGCACGTCGTAGCGAATATCGACCGGTGCCTGCAAGGCCAGTGTGCTGATGAAGTGCAGCGCCCAAATGCCGGCGGCCAGACAACAGGCGCCCAGCACACGCCATTGCCGTCGGGCCATGGGGTCTTCGCTCTGGCTCTGGCGTTCGGCCATGTCCAGCGTCGCGAAACAGGCAATGCAGGCCACCCCATAGGCCAGCAGAACCAGCAGGGGGTCATGGCGGCAGTCCAGGAAGATCTGGCCGGTAGTTGGCAGCTTGGCGAACAATTGCAGTCCCAACCACTCCATTGCATGCCTCTTCGTCGAGTTCGCACTCGTCCCCAAAAAAGCCGGTGGAGACCGTTCTGCAGCAGTATAGAAATGAGTGGTTAAGCCTTCCTGATTAATGGCACTTTGATTTCAACCATTTGGATATTGGCTTAATAGCGCGCGGATTTAAGCTTGGCGGTGAGCGCCAGCGCCTACAAGTCGTCGAAACACGGTAGGCGCTGGCGAAGCCTGCGCGAGGATGCAGCTCAGCCCGCGACCAGGACGCGGATCGCCTCCAGGCGCAGGGCGGCTTTTTCCAGCATGGCCAGGCCTTCTTCGCGCTGCTTGCGCAGGGCGTCGATTTCGCTGTCGCGTACGCTCGGGTTGACGGCCTTGAGCGCGGTCAGGCGGGCCAGTTCTTCGTCAGCTTCGGCGGCCAGGCGGCGCTGCGCCTCGGCCACGCGCTCTACATGGCTAGGCATGACCTTGGCTTCGCCGCTGGCGATGCGCTTGGCCAGTACATCGCGCTGGGCTTGGACGAACTTGTTGGCGCTGGCCTTGGGCACGCTTTCCAACTGGTCATTGAGGGTTTCGAAAGCCACACGAGGGCTCAGGTCGTTGCCGTTGGCATCGAGCAGGCAGCGCAGGGCCGCCGAAGGCAGGTAACGACCCAGCTGCAGGCTGCGAGGGGCGACCACTTCACTGACATAGAGCAGCTCGAGCAGCACGGTGCCAGGCTTGAGCGCCTTGTTCTTGATCAGCGCCACCGCGGTGTTGCCCATGGAACCGGACAGCACCAGATCCATGCCGCCCTGGACCATCGGGTGTTCCCAGGTCAGGAACTGCATGTCCTCGCGCGAGAGCGCCTGGTTGCGGTCATAGGTTATGGTCACGCCTTCGTCGTCGCCCAGCGGGAAGCTGGCGTCGAGCATCTTCTCGCTCGGCTTGAGGATCAGCGCGTTTTCCGAGTGGTCTTCGCTGTCGATGCCAAAGGCGTCGAACAGGGTTTCCATATAGATCGGCAGGGCGAACTGGTCGTCCTGTTCGAGAATCGCCTCCACCAGCGCCTGACCTTCGCCCGCACCACCGGAGTTGAGCTCCAGTAGCCGGTCGCGGCCGCTGTGCAGCTCGGCTTCCAGACGCTCGCGCTCTGCACGGGCTTCATCTACCAGCGCCTCCCAGGCCTTGCTATCGCCCCCTTCGAGCAGCTGCAGCAGGCGCGGGCCGAACTGGTGCTGCAAGGCGTTACCCGTCGGGCAGGTGGCCAGGAAGGCGTTAAGGCCCCGGTGGTACCACTGGAACAGGCGCTCCTGCGGGCTGTCCTGCAGGTAGGGGATGTGCAGCTCGATGGTGTGTTTCTGGCCGATACGGTCCAGGCGGCCGATGCGCTGCTCGAGCAGATCGGGGTGGGCCGGCAGATCGAACATGACCAGGTGGTGGGCGAACTGGAAGTTGCGGCCTTCGCTGCCGATTTCCGAGCAGATCAGCACCTGGGCGCCAAACTCTTCGTCGGCGAAGTAGGCAGCGGCGCGGTCGCGCTCCAGGATACTCATACCCTCGTGGAACACCGTGGCCGGAATGCCGGAGCGCACGCGCAGGGCGTCTTCCAGGTCCATGGCGGTCTCGGCGTGGGCGCAGATCACCAACACTTTGGTGCGCTTGAGCATCTTGAGGGTGTCGATCAGCCAGTCGACCCGCGGATCGAAGCGCCACCAACGCTCGTCGTCGCTGGTTTCGCCCTGGGCCTGGAAGGCCACTTCCGGATAGAGCTCGGCACGTTCGCCGCTCGGCAGATCGTGGTATTGCGCCGGATTGGCCAATGGGTAGGGGTGCAGCTGGCGCTCCGGGAAGCCCTGGATCGCCGCGCGAGTGTTACGGAACAGCACGCGGCCGGTACCGTGGCGATCGAGCAGCTCGCGGATCAGGCGTGCGCTGGCCTGGCTGTCGCCGTCGGTGACAGCGGCCAGCAGCGCTTCGCCCTCGGCACCGAGGAAGCCTTCGATGGTGGCGTGGGCCTTGGGTGACAGACGGCCTTCGTCGAGCAGTTCCTGAACGGCTTCGGCAACCGGGCGATAGTGCTCGCTCTCGGCGCGGAAGGCGGCCAGGTCATGGAAACGGTTGGAGTCGAGCAGGCGCAGGCGGGCGAAGTGGCTGTCCTGGCCCAATTGCTCGGGAGTGGCGGTGAGCAGCAGCACGCCCGGGATGACCTGGGCCAGTTGCTCGACCAAGGCGTACTCGGGGCTTGCCTGTTCTTCGTGCCAGACCAGGTGGTGCGCTTCGTCGACGACCATCAGGTCCCAGCCAGCGGCGAACAGAGCGTCCTGGGCCTTCTCGTCTTCGACCAGCCACTCCAGCGCCACCAGCGCGAGCTGGGCGTCTTCGAACGGGTTGCTGGCGTCGCTTTCGATGAAGCGCTCCGCATCGAACAGCGCCACTTGCAGGTTGAAGCGCCGACGCATTTCCACCAGCCACTGATGCTGCAGGTTTTCCGGCACCAGGATCAGCACGCGGCTGGCGCGCCCGCAGAGCAGCTGGCGATGGATCACCAGGCCTGCTTCGATGGTCTTGCCCAGGCCTACTTCGTCGGCCAGCAGTACCCGTGGCGCAATGCGGTCAGCCACTTCACGGGCGATGTGCAACTGGTGCGCGATCGGCTGGGCGCGGCAGCCGCCCAGACCCCACAGGGTCGAGAGCATCTGTTTGCTGGTGTGCTGCAAGGTGTTGTAGCGCAGGGAGAACCACGACAGCGGGTCGATCTGCCCGGCGAACAGGCGGTCGCTGGCCAGACGGAACTGGATGAAGTTGGACAGCTGGGTCTCCGGCAGGACTCGCGCTTGGTTCTGACCGTCGAGGCCGTGGTAGACCAGAAGGCCATCGGCGTCCTCGACCTCGCGCACGGTCAGCTTCCAACCCTCGAAATGAGTGATCTGGTCGCCAGGCGAGAAGCGCACGCGGGTCAGCGGCGCATTGCGCAGGGAATACTGGCGGGTGTCGCCAGTGGCCGGGTAGAGCACGGTCAGCAGGCGGCCATCCTGCGCCAGGATGGTCCCCAGGCCGAGCTCGGCTTCGCTGTCACTGATCCAGCGTTGCCCCGGTTGATACTGCTGCGCCATACTGCCTGAACTCCCGCGATGAAAAGCCGGCTATGTTAACGGATAGGGCCGGTTAGACCAAAGAGTCTAGCTGTTCATCGACGAATACCGTTGCACAACGAGGGCCCCACGCCACCATGCTTGCCAAGCACCGCTGGTTGTATGCCTCCCTGGCCCTGAGCAGTTTGTTGCTGGCTGCCTGTGACCAGAAAAACTTCGAGACCTTGCCGCCGATTCCCGCCGAGCAGCTGGAAGTGCTGGGCGTGCAGACCCCGATCAAGAGCGTGCATTTCCGTGACCGTGACGGCGAAGGCCTGCTGGTGCTCAGCCGAACCGACGGCCAGGCCACCGACGCCGAAACCGAGCAGGAAGTCGACAAGGTGGTGCTCAAGGCCACCCTCTATGGGCGTAGCGCGCAGGCGGATGCGTTCAAGTCCCGCTGGCAGATCGAACAGGAGACCAGTTGCCCGGGGTTGGATCTGGACGTGGACTTCTACACCGATGTCAGTGATGTCAGCGACCTGAACAAAGATGGCGTCGCCGAACTGACCGTGGCCAGCCATGCCTTCTGTGGTGGCGGTATCGATCCCCATGACATCGCCATCGAGATGCGCGAAGGGCAGGCGGTCTACAGCATTACCGGCCAGTCACTGATCACGCCGGCCGGTGAGGAACCAGTCGGCGGCGAGCGCGAGGACAGCGCCTCGCTCAAGAGTGCGCCGCAGGTGTTGCGCGATCATATGGATGCGGTGTGGCAGCAGGTCTACAAGCGGCCCTGGAGCGAAACCAGTCCATCGGCCGATGAGCCGACCGAAGATGACGTCGAGGTCCAATGAAGGCGGTGTCCTATACTCCGGGCACCTGACCATGAAGGGGCTTGCGAGCGGTCGCTCAAGGCGGCCGGGCGTTGGCCGATACAAGGGTAACAGGAGACGATTTCCATGCTGCCGCCCATCATTCCGCTCAGCGCCGCACCGGTGACTTCGCAACAGGATCCGGTCAAACAGACCCCGCCCATTCCGCCGGTGGTCCCCGCGCAGCCCAGCTCGAGCGACGGCACCATCAATCTGCGTCACCAGCGCGACCCGCAGGAGCAGGCCCTGTTGTTGCGCGAAGAGCAACGCCGGCAACAACAGCAGCGTCAGCAAAAAGGTCAGGACGAGCCGTTCAGCGCCGTGCCGGATGATGAGCTTAACGCCGACAACACTGTACCGGTATCGCCGCTGGGCGAGCGACCGCGCCAGGGGCTGCTGGTGGATATCGAAGTCTGAGCTGGTCAGCATCGGCGTCAGGCTTCATCATGCAAGCCTCTGCTGTCAGTCGAGCCTGCCATGAGCCAAGACAACCTGATCGATTTCGATGCCGAGCGCAGCAAGCGCATCCATGACCTCAAGGAAAAGCGCCTGAACGAAGTGCGCCAGGCCTTCGAACAGGCCATGCCGTTGGGCAAATCCAAGAAGAAGCCCAAGGGCAAGCCGAAAAAACGCTGAAATTTGACGCATGTCAAATCTGTACACGCCTCGCGTGCCCGCCCCCGGGCACCATTGACGCCCGTCAATTTTTTCCACTCCCGCATTCGTTACCTTGCATCCATCGGACAACGGCAAACGAACGGGAGGCCGACATGTTCTTCGACAACGTGGTTATCGCCGGTGTGGTAACGGTCGGGTTGATGTTGGTGTTCTTCGCCGGTCTGGGCATTTTCATCTGGAAGGACTCGAGCAAGCGCAAGTCGCGCTGATCCTTCCCGATTCACGAGCACGCAAGGCATTTAGGGCGACTTCGGTCGCCCATTTTTTTGCCTGTGTTTTCGCTATCCGCGTAACTGCTGATGCAGATGGAGCGGGAGTGGATCCAGAATGATGCTTAGCTAGCTAATTAAACGATTCCGCTTTATCCTTGCGCCGTTGTCTATCTTTCATCCATTACCGCTGCGCAAGGCCCGATTCCGTGCCCATCACCCTCACGGCCCTTTTTGCTCCCACCCCCCTCGCTGTCAAGTTCGCCATCAAGACCTTGCTCGGTGGGGGGCTGGCGCTGTGGCTGGCCATGCGTTGCGGCCTGGAGCAGCCTTCCTGGGCGTTGATGACGGCTTTCATCGTGGCCCAGCCGCTGTCTGGCATGGTGGTGCAGAAGGGCCTGGCCCGGTTGGCCGGGACCCTGGTAGGCACGTTCATGTCGGTGGTGTTCATGGGGCTGTTCGCCCAGACACCGTGGTTGTTCCTGCTCACTTTGGCGTTGTGGTTGGCGCTGTGTACGGCGGCGTCCACCCAGTTACGTAGCGCCTGGGCTTACGCCTTCGTGCTGGCCGGCTATACCGTTGCGATCATCGCCTTGCCGGCGATCAACCATCCGCTGCAAGTGTTCGACCAGGCGGTGGCACGCTGCACGGAGATCTGCCTGGGGATCGTCTGCGCCACCGCCACCAGCGCCTTGCTCTGGCCGCTGCGGGTCGAACAGCAGCTCGCAGGCCAGGCACGCCAGGCCTGGCAGAACGGCCTGCAGGCGTGCAGTGCCATGCTCGGTGGCGAAGACGAAGCGCGTAAGGGGCTGTTGGAAATTCTGGGACGAATCGTTGCCATCGATGCCCAGCGCGAACACGCCTGGTTCGAAGGACACCGCGGCCGTCAGCGCGCCCGGGCCATTCGTGGATTGAGCCAGAAATTGATGATGCTGCTGCGTATTTCGCGATCGGTGCGGCGCCAATGGAGCCAGCTTGACGAGACCGAGGCCGGTCGGCTGGCGCCATGGCTGGAAGAGGTTCGCGCACAGTTGATCGCGCCTGAACCCGCGAACCTGCTGCTGTTGCGCCAGCGCCTCTGGGATGCAGCCCATGACGGGCAGATCAGCTCTGCCGAGCATTACTGCCTGGCGCGCCTGACTCTGTTGCTGGATTTTGCCATGGCTGCGACCCAGGCTTTGCAGGACGTGGAGCAGGGCAGGGCTCCCAAAGAAGTGTCCCAGAGCCTGGCCGCTCACCGGGATTTGCCGTTGGCGCTGTTGTTTGGGTCGCGCAGCGCCTTGGCGTTCCTGGCCATGAGCAGTTTCTGGCTGGCCACTGCATGGCCGGCGGCACCGGGTGGATTGGTGCTCACTTGTGTGGTCTGCAGTTTGTTCGCCAGCCGTGAGAACGGTGCGCAGATCGGGCTGAGTTTCCTGCGCGGGATTCTCCTGGCAATCCCAGTGGCGTTTCTGGTGGGACAGATCCTCCTGCCACAGTGGAGCAGCTTCGCGATGCTATGCCTCGGGATGGGCGTGCCGCTGTTCTTCGGTGCTTTGGGCATGGCGCACCCGCGCACAGGCGCCACGGCGACCTCTTATTGCCTGCATTTCATCGTGCTGGTGGCGCCACTGAACACCATGCATTTCGATGTGGCTGCCATGCTCAACAGCGCCCAGGCCATGTTGATCGGTGTGGGGGCGGCGGTGTTGGCGTTTCGGCTGCTGGTGCTGCGTCATCCGGCCTGGCTCGGTCGGCGTCTGCGCAAGGCGACTCAGGGCGATCTGGTGCGCCTGACCCGCCGTGACCTGCGGGGAGCCGATAGCTGGTTCGGCGGGCGCATGGCCGACCGTCTGATGCAGCTGGCGCGACACGCCAGCGAGCTGCCGGAGGCTGAGCGCAAGCGTTGGGACGATGGGTTGCACGGCCTGGATATCGGCGATGAGCTGGTGCATCTGCGCATGTGCCTTGCCGTCGCTCAGGCGCCGTTGGCTGCAGCCGAGCGTCATTACTTGCAACAGTTGGAAGCAGTGCTCGCCAGCGG
Source organism: Pseudomonas sp. HTZ2 (assembly GCF_033173945.1). NCBI lineage: Bacteria > Pseudomonadati > Pseudomonadota > Gammaproteobacteria > Pseudomonadales > Pseudomonadaceae > Pseudomonas > Pseudomonas sp. HTZ2. The sequence goes on from NZ_CP137332.1 coordinate 1,963,407, forward strand.
CCCGGCGCCGGGCCGTGGTCAGCGCCTGGACGCGGCCAGCGAGCAATTCATCGAGGCCCTGCGTCGCCAGCCGCCAAGCGACCCGCTACACCTGGCAATTGGCGCGGTGCTGCAACTGCAAAGAAGCTGGGGCAACTGGTGCCGCCGGCAGGAGGAAATCCATGGGCTTGCGTGAGTGGGCGCTGGGCGGCGTGTTGCTCAGCCCGTTTCTGGTCTATGTGCTGATGGCCCTGGCGCTTACCGGATTGCTGCGTCTGGTGGTGCAGGCCACGCCTTTGGGGCGCTGGATCTGGCACGAAGCATTGTTCGATGCCGCATTGTTCGTTTGTGTTCTGTCCCTGGTGGTGCACCTGCTAGGGCCTTTGTAAGGAGTGAAGTCCATGCGTACAGCCGTACGTACCCTGGTCACCCTGTGTGTGGTGGCGCTGGCGGTGTTCGCCGGTTACCAGCTCTGGCAGTACTACATGCTCACCCCCTGGACGCGGGACGCACGGGTCCGCGCGGACGTGGTGGTCATCGCCCCGGACGTCTCCGGATGGGTACGCGAGCTGAAGGTCCATGATAATCAGCAGGTCAAGGCCGGCGATGTGCTAATGAACATCGACCGCGAGCGCTTCCAGGCCGCCTACGACCAAGCCAGCGCTGTGGCCGAAACCCGTGCCCAGCAATTGCGCCTGCGTGAGCGCGAGGCGGCCCGGCGCACTGCGCTCGGCCCAGAGGCCATCAGCGCTGAGCTGCGCGAGAACGCCCAGATCAACGCGGCGATCGCCCGTGGTGAACTGCACGAAGCCCAGGCACAGCTGCAGGTGGCCAAGATAAACCTGGACCGCAGCGAAGTGCGTGCGCCGCGCAGCGGGCACATCACCAACCTGCGTCTGGCCCAGGGCAACTACGTCAACACCGGGCAATCGGTGATGGCCTTGGTGGACGATTCGACTTTTTATATCCAGGCCTATTTCGAGGAGACCAAGCTGCCGCGCATTCGCGTGGGCGACCCGGTCAAAGTCTGGTTGATGGGCGCAGGTGAGTCGATCGATGGGCACGTGGAAAGCATCAGCCGCGGCATCACCGACAGCAACAGCAATCCCGACAGCCAGTTGCTGCCGGAGGTCGAGCCGACCTTCAACTGGGTGCGCCTGGCCCAACGGATCCCGGTGCGCATTCGTCTTGACCAGATCCCGGAGGGCATGAACCTGAGCGCGGGCATGACGGCCAGCGTGCAGGTTCATGAGCAGGCGCAGCGCTGAGCGCCGGCTTAGAGGAACATGCCGCCGGATACTTCCAGCCGTTGGCCGGTAATCCAGCCGTTGCCGTCTTCGAGCAGCAGGGCGATTGCCGCGCCGATGTCATCGGGCAGACCGACCCGGCCCAGGGCTGTGTTACCGGCAATGAAGTCATTGACCTGCTGGTTGTCGCGAACCACGCCACCGCCGAAGTCTGTCTCGATCGCCCCAGGGGCCAGGATGTTCACACGAATGCCCCGGGCTCCTAGCTCCTTGGCCTGGTAGCGGGTCAGCACCTCCATCGCACCTTTCATGGCCGCGTAGGCGGCATAGCCAGGCAGGGCGAAGCGGGTCAGGCCGGTGGAGATATTGACGATGCGCCCGCCATCGACCATCAGCGGCAACAGGCGCTGGGTCAGGAAGTACGGCCCTTTGAGCTGGATGTTGAGCAACTGGTCGAACTGGGCCTCGCTGGTCTCGGTGAACGGCACGTTCAGCCCGATGCCGGCATTGTTTACAAGATAGTCGAAACGCTCCCGGCCAAAGTGCTGTCGCAGGGTCTGGCCTACACGCTCGGCGAAGGTCGCGAAATTGGCGTTGTCACTCACATCCAATTGCAGCATGGCGGCTTTCACTCCGGCCTGTTCCAGGCGGCGTGCGAGCGCTTGGGCTTTGTCGGCCTTGCTGTGGAAGGTGCCGATGATGTCGATGCCTCGCGCGGCCAAGTGTTCTGCGGTGTTCTTGCCCAGGCCTCGGCTGGCGCCGGTGATCAAAGCGAGTTTGCGGGTCATGTCGGTTACCTCGTTGATGGCTGTGGGTAACAGACTATTGGTCTGCACAGGGGTGATAAATCCGGTATTTATGGAAATACTGTTCGAATGTTTTGGACAATGAGCGACGTTTCAATGAACAAGCTGGAGCTGCTGCGCACTTTCGTCAGGGTCAGTGAACTGTCCAGTTTCACCCTGGCCGGCGACAGCCTGGGGTTGCCGCGATCAACAGTGTCTGAGCAGATTCGGGCGCTAGAGCATCTGCTGGGCACCCGGCTGTTCAACCGCACCACCCGACGTGTGCAGGCCACTCAGGACGGCATGCTGTTGTATGAGCGCAGCAAGAATCTGCTGTCGGGCATGGAAGAAATCGAGGGGCTGTTTCGTGCTGACGATGTTGATCTGACGGGGCGTTTGCGCATCGATTTGCCGACCATGATGGCCAGGCAAGTGATCATTCCGGCGCTGCCTGGGTTCCTGGATCGCTACCCGCGTCTGGAGGTCGAGATCAGTTGCACGGACCGGCGGGTTGATCTACTGCGCGAAGGCTTCGACTGTGTGCTGCGAATTGGTGTGCTGAACGACCTGGACGTGGTGGCGCGACCGGTTGGCCAATTGAGCATGCGCAACTGCGTAAGCCCAGGGTACCTGGCGCGTTACGGTGAGCCGCGCAGCCTCGAGGATCTGGCTGAGCATCGCCTGGTTCATTACGTCGGCACCCTGGGCGCGCGCAGCCCAGGGTTCGAATACGAGCGCAACGGACAAGTGCATGTCCAGGCCATGACGGGTGCCGTGACCGTGAACAACGCCGAAGCCTACTCGGCGGCCTGTCTGGCAGGCCTGGGGCTGATCCAGGTGCCCGCTGTGGGCGTCGCCAACCATCTGCGCAGTGGTGCGCTGGTCTGTGTGCTGGAAGGGTTTCAGGCCCAAGCCATGCCGGTGTCGTTGCTGTACGCCCGGCAGCGGCATGTACCGCGCCGAGTCCAGGTGTTCATGAACTGGCTGGCCCAGGTGCTGGCGTCCCAGGTCGATCCACAGGCAGACGAAAACTGAACAGCGTCCCCGTCTGCGGGTTGGACACGACGTCCATACGCCCACCGTGGGCCAGAGCAATCTGGTTGGCGATGTACAGCCCAAGGCCCAGCCCTTGTTGCGGCCTGTTGGAGAGCGGCCGGGAAAACGGCTGGAACAATTGCGCCAGGGTATGCGCCGGGATCGGCTCGCCCAAGTTGTGCACGCTGAGCACGAAAGTGCCGTCACGTACGGCGGCGGTGATGGTCACCGGCCCATCGGGGGCGCCGTGGGTCAGGGCATTGGCAATCAGATTGGAAAGTAGCTGCATCACTCGTTCCCGGTCGCAATAGAGTCCGCCCAGATCGCCGATGTTCAGCACCATCTGGCGCTGCGGATGGACACGCTGCAATTCCGAGGCGACGTGGCTGAGCGCGCCATGCAGATCGTGGCAGGGCTGCACGTTAAGTGTGATGCCGGCACCGAGGCGACCACGGGCAAAGTCCAGCACATCACGCACCAACTGCGAGGCACGTTTGCCGGAGGTTAGGATGTGTCGTGCGATGACACGGTTACGCTCATCCTGCAGGCGCTGGATGAGCAGTTCGGCACCGGCGGTGATGGCGAACAGCGGATTGCGCAGATCATGACCGAGGACGGCGATGAACTGCTCGCGCACTTCGGCCATGGCCCGTTCCTTCTGAAGGGCGCGCTCGGTGCGCTGGGCGCTTTGTTCGCTTTCTATCTGGATCGCCAGCAGCCGGGCAAAGGACTCCATCATGGGCTGGATTGCGCTGCCTTTGAGCGGTGCGGGCTGTGAGTCGAAGGCGATGATGGTGCCGAAGAAACTGCCATCGGTGCGCAGCACCGGCACCGAGATGTAGCTTTCGAAGCGGTAGATCCGCGGTGCGTGATGCTGGCAGTACTGCTCGTCCAGGCTGGCTTGGTCGATCACGATGGTCTGCTGGCTGCTGCGGGTTTCCTGGCACAGGGTAGTGGTCACGTCCAGTTCATCACCAGGTCGCAGGCCCATGCCCAGGTTGTCCAGCACGGCGCAGGCGACCCAATTGTTCTCGGTGACCCGTGCTACGGCAGCAAAACGCAGGCCTGTGGTCTCGCAGATCACTTGCAGGATGGCCGGAACGGCGTTGATGCGGCCAATGATGGCGATGTCGGCACTGAGGTCGATGGCCATGACGGTCCGATGTCCGTGGCGGTAGGAAGATCAGTCTAGCGGGCCGATGGTGGGAGCATGGAAAAACTTGGCGAACGGTCTGCCACTTGCGCTAGGCTGGCCGTGCGCGTCGCCCGAGAAGAGGCGACCGCTCCCGCCCGGCGTGCGTCCTTTCGACATCAATTGCGAGGTACGTATGACCATCACATCCCTGGATATCTGCAATGCCGCCGACCAGCTCATCGGCTTCGTCGGCTACCACGGCAAGCGCGGCACCCATATCGTGCGCTTTAGCGAAGACGCCTTCGGCATGGATGTGGCCGATGAAAGCATCACACCCTGCAGCGAATTCGTCTGGCGCCCTGTGCAAGGCGCCCGCATGGCCCTGTGCCGCGAGCGCCTGGCACTGTTGTTGGCCCAGCATGTGGATGATCGGCTTAATATCGGCGAGCCGCTGCGCCTCTACCTGCGTCGTGGGGATCTTCCGGAGATCATCGCCGAGCGCCGGTTGCGTTGAATGCAAGGCTCAGAGCGCGCCACGCTGGTCGCTGCGCGCCTTGAGCAAACACTCGAAATGCTGGCGATCCAGCGGGCGGCTCAGGTAGTAGCCCTGGACTTCGTCACAGCGATCCTTGGCCAGCAGCTTGAGCTGTTGCTCGGTTTCCACTCCTTCGGCGGTCACCTCCAGGCCCATGGCCCGGCCCAGGTTGATGATTGCCTGAACCACGGCGCGATCGTTGCCGCTCGGGTTGCCTAGGCCTGCGATGAATCGCTTGTCGATCTTGATGCTGTCGAACGGGTAAGTCCGCAAGTAGCCCAGGGAAGAATAGCCGGTGCCGAAATCGTCCATGTTCAGGCGTACGCCGAGCTCCTTGAGGGCGAGCATGGTGCCTAGGGCGCCCTCGATGTCGTTGAGCATGACGTTTTCGGTGATTTCCAGCTCCAGGCGCTGGGCCGGAAAACCCGTGTCCAATAGGATTTCGCGTACATCCGCCACTACGTTGCTACGGGAAAACTGCGCCGGCGAAAGATTGACCGAAACCAGCAGGTCCTGGGGCCAGTCTCGGGCGCTTTGGCAGGCCTCGCGCAGTACCCATCGGCCGAGGGCGACAATGAGATCGCTTTGTTCGGCTAGAGGAATGAAGGTATCCGGGCCGAGCAGACCTTCCTGGGGATGCTGCCAGCGCAGGAGCGCTTCGACCGAAACGATCTGAAGGTCCCGCAGGCGATACCGGGGTTGATAGTGAAGCACGAATTCTTCGTGTTTCAGGGCGCGGCGAAGGTCGTTCTCCAATTGGCGGCGATACTGGATCTGCTGATTCATCTGCGCATCGAAGTAACGCCAAGTGTGCTTGCCTTCGCCTTTGGCCTGGTAAAGGGCGATGTCGGCGCAGCGTATCAGCTCCCCGGCATCGTAGCCTTGGGCGCGGCTCTGGGCGATGCCGAGGCTGGCGCCGATGTGCAGTGCTTGGTCTTCGAATAGGATGGGCTGCTGCAGCAGATCGATCAGTCGGGCACAGAAGCGATCGACTTCGCTGTGATTGTCCAGTCCACTGAGTACCAATACGAACTCGTCTCCGCCCAGGCGTGCTACCAGGTCACCTTCGCGGGTGGTATCGCGCAGGCGCGTGGCGACTTCCAGCAGCACGGCATCGCCAGCGGCATGGCCAAGGGCGTCGTTGATCGGCTTGAAGTTGTCCAGATCCAACAACAGCAAAGTCAGTGGCGGCGCGTCGCTGCCACGCAGCAGCGCCTGTTCCAGGTGGCGGGCGAGCTTGTTGCGATTGGCAAGGCCGGTGAGGGCATCGTGCATCGAAAGGTGCTGGATACGCGCATGGGCGTCCACTTCGTCGGTGATATCGCTGGCGGTACCGCGAAAACCGTTGTGCTTGCCCTCGAACAGGATCGGCCGAGCCGAGATCCGGCAATAACGGTTCTGGCCGTTGTGATCCCGGTAGGCGCAACGCAGGTTGGCCAGCTGCTGCGGGTCGGCCTGCGCCTGGCTGTCCAGCCAGGAGGAGAGGGGAGTGGTGTCGCAAGACAGTAGTTGGTTCAGCGGCTGGCCCAGCCAATCTTCGACGGCGTAGCCGGTGACTCGCACGAAGCGTTGGGACAGGTAGGTCAGGCGCTGTTGGCGATCGGTTTCCCAGATCCAATCGGACGCTGCCTCAGCGACGGCGCGAAAACGCTGCTCGCTGGCCTCCAAGGCCTGGTTGCTCTGCTGCAGGCGTTGCAGGCTCAGCTCGACGGCACGCGAGCCCTGCAACACCTGGCGAAACAGGTAGAGCATCACCAGCCCCAGTACCAGCAATGCCCCAGACAGAGGCGGGAGTACCGCCCAAAGCAATTGCCTGCCCGGTTGCGGGCTGCTCCAAGCCAGGCTGTAGCCGGTGTCGCCCAGCGTGATGCGAGGATGGCTGCGGGCATCGATCGCGTCCTTTTCCAGGTGCAGGTCGGTCAGGCCGGCGCCTTTACCGAGCTGGGAGAGCTTCGGTCCGGTCAGTTCATCGACGAACAGCATCACCGGTGCGTCGTCCACCTCGCTTGGCTCGACGTCTTTGTCCGGGCGTACGGCGGCGGCGCTGAGCACGGCCGGTGAACCGTCGAGCAACACAAACTGGGTCACCTGTTCCCGAGCAGGGGTCGCCGCGCGGGCCTCGGTGATAATCGCCGCCAAAGGTCCATCGATGAGGTCGCTGGCCGGCGAGTCGGTCGGATTTCCTCTGAGCAGGGCATAAGTGGTGCGCTGGTCGTCCACCACGAAGACGCCTTCGTAACCACTGGCGGTGTACAGTGAATCGCCGATGTTCTTCTCTTCGTAAGCCCAATGCCAATCGACCTGGCCGGCCAAGTGCTGGTAGGCGGCATCCCACACCGCATAACTGGACAGGAACTGACGCGAAGCCTGCAGTCGTTGTTCCAAGGCCTGGGTAGCCTGGAACGTGCTGCGTTCCTGCTCCTGTCGATCGAGAATTCGGGCAATGTTAAACAGTGCGCCTAGAGTGACCAGAGCGGCGAGTATAAACAGCAGGGAAAAACCAATGATCAGGCGACGAACCTGCAAGCGCGGAGCAGGGGTGCTGGGCGAAGAGTCGACATGCCTGTCCATGCGCGAGAGCTCCTTGATGAACTGCATCCCTGGTGCGCGGCGGCCTGGGGCAGGTTCAGTCAGGATAGGCCAGCTTGCGCGTGGCAGCGCCGTCCTGGGAGAAATTCACTTGGTCACGTTTTTCGCGCTTGGCTGCACTGTTCGGGAGACTTGGGGTCGGCTGTAAGGGGCCCAGCCCGCTACTGTTGTGTGTGGGGCACGTTTATCGCATAAGCCGCATTAATGTTGTTCAGCATCAATTCATCGATGAAAAATGGCCTCGCAGGCTATTTCACGGTTAAGCCAATCACTGTGGAGTACCATGAACGCCTTGCTTTTGGTCGGAGTGCTACTGCTCATGTTGCCCCTTGACTCTAACGCTGGTGGGGCGGCGCCCCATCGGGATGGGCGTTTTCATAACCAGGCCATCCTGCCTCAGGACGGCGCTCTGAAAAAACTGCGTATTGGCTTGAAGTACCTGTTCCTGCGCAAGCCCCCCGGAACACGCCCGACCGCATCCATCAGCCTGCAGCCGATGACCCGTCAACAAGTGCTTGATGCGCCGGACCACAGCCTCTGGCGCCTAGGGCATTCGACGGTACTGCTCAAGCTGCGCGGACGCTTCTTTATTACTGACCCGGTGTTCGCCGAGCGCGCCTCGCCCGTGCAATGGGCTGGGCCGCTACGTTTCCATGCTCCGCCCCTGAGCCTGGAGGAGCTGCCGCCGTTGACCGCAGTGATTCTTTCCCATGACCACTTCGATCACCTCGATGAACAGACGATTCGCCAGCTGGCGCCACGTACCGGGTTGTTTCTGACACCGCTTGGCGTGGGAGATCTCTTGATCAGTTGGGGGGTGCCTGCAGCCAAGGTGCGTCAGCTGGATTGGTGGGAGGAAATCGAGGTTGAAGGCATTCGCTTGGCGGCAACCCCGGCGCAGCACTTTTCAGGACGTGGTCTGTTCGACAGCAATCGCAGGTTGTGGGCGTCCTGGGTGGTAATGGATGAAGCGTTGCGTCTGTTCTTCAGTGGAGATACCGGCTATTTCGACGGCTTCCGTCGGATTGGCGAGCGCTACGGGCCGTTCGATCTGACGTTGATTGAAACCGGTGCCTACAACCTGGCCTGGCCCAACGTGCACATGCAGCCGGAGCAGAGCTTACAGGCCCACCTTGACCTGCGCGGGCGCTGGTTGCTGCCAATTCATAATGGAACCTTTGACTTGTCCATCCATGGATGGCAGGAGCCATTCGAGCGCATTGTTGCCCTGGCCTCGCAAGCGCAGGTGCGTTTGTCCACGCCACAAATGGGTGAGCGGGTCAGCCTGGATTCCCCGCATGAGGGACAGAACTGGTGGCAGCCGCGGCCGGTTCGTGAGCGGGGCAGGATGATCGAACGAGATGTTGTGACACGCTAAGGACATTGTTTTGAAGTTTTTGTGAAATAACTGTTGACGGGGTTTCGAATCCCCTTATAATGCGCCCCACTTCCGACGTAGTCGAAACGCAAAACTCCTTGATAATCAACGAGTTGAACGCTTCAGGTAGTATCGGAAGGGCTTCGGTCTTCTGATCGGCAGCGGTGAAAAAGGCAGTTGACAGCAGGTTTTGACGCTGTATGATTCGCCTCCCGCTACGAGAGATCGCAGCGAGTTAAGCGGTTGAAGTTGAACGGGTTTCTCGGAAAAAAACTTCAAAATAAACGCTTGACAGACTTAGAGGAAAGCGTAGAATGCGCGGCCTCGGTTGAGCAAAGCGCTTAACCAAATCGCTCTTTAACAATCGAATCAAGCAATTCGTGTGGGTGCTTGTGCTTCCAGGGTCTGCCGGCACGTATCTGCTGGGTGGGCCTGGGCCTGCGCGCCAAGCTGGGCCTGGCGTTCAACGAAATGGTCCGCAGCGGCGAGCTGTCGGCACCGATCGTCATCGGCCGCGACCACCTGGACTCCGGCTCGGTCTCCAGCCCGAACCGCGAAACCGAAGCCATGCGTGACGGCTCCGACGCCGTCTCCGACTGGCCACTGCTCAACGCCTTGCTCAACACCGCAGGCGGCGCCACCTGGGTTTCGCTGCACCACGGCGGTGGCGTGGGCATGGGCTTCTCCCAGCACTCGGGCATGGTCATCGTCTGTGACGGTACCGACGAAGCGGCCGCGCGTATCGCTCGCGTGCTGACCAACGACCCAGGGACTGGCGTGATGCGTCACGCCGATGCCGGCTACCAGATCGCCATCGACTGCGCCAAGGAACAGGGCCTGGACCTGCCGATGATCACGGGCTGATCGACGTTCCTTTGGTAATTGCCGAACAACGTTGATACTGAAAACAAGAAGGGGCCTGCGGGCCCCATGCGAATTGGAGTAGCGAAGTGACCGAACTGACTCTCAAGCCCGGCACCCTGACCCTGGCCCAACTACGGGCCATCCATGCAGCGCCCGTGCGCCTGCAACTGGATGCCAGCGCCGACCAGGCCATCGACGCCAGCGTTGCCTGCGTCGAGCAGATCATTGCCGAAGACCGCACCGCCTACGGCATCAACACCGGTTTCGGCCTGCTGGCTTCGACCCGCATCGCCAGCCATGACCTGGAAAACCTGCAGCGCTCGCTGGTGCTGTCCCACGCCGCCGGTATCGGCGCGCCGTTGGACGACGACCTGGTGCGTCTGATCATGGTCCTGAAGATCAACAGCCTCAGCCGCGGCTTCTCCGGCATCCGTCGCAAGGTCATCAACGCGCTGATCGCCTTGGTCAACGCCGAAGTCTATCCACACATCCCGCTCAAGGGCTCGGTCGGCGCCTCTGGCGACCTGGCACCGCTGGCGCACATGTCGCTGGTCCTGCTGGGTGAGGGCAAGGCACGTTACAAAGGTCAGTGGTTGCCTGCCACCGAGGCTCTGGCCGTCGCCGGCCTGGAGCCGCTGACCCTGGCTGCCAAAGAGGGCCTGGCCCTGCTCAACGGCACTCAGGCGTCCACCGCCTACGCCCTGCGCGGCCTGTTCCATGCCGAAGACCTGTACGCCGCAGCCATCGCCTGTGGCAGCCTGACCGTCGAAGCGGCCCTGGGCTCGCGTTCGCCGTTCGACGCACGTATTCACGAAGTCCGTGGCCAGCGCGGCCAGATCGACACCGCGGCCTGCTTCCGTGACCTGCTGGGCGACTCCAGCGAAGTGTCCCGCTCCCACGAAAACTGCGGCAAGGTCCAGGATCCGTACTCCCTGCGTTGCCAGCCGCAAGTCATGGGCGCCTGCCTGACCCAACTGCGCCAGGCCGCCGAAGTGCTGGCGATCGAGTCCAACGCTGTGTCGGACAACCCGCTGGTCTTCGCTGCCCAGGGTGACGTCATTTCCGGTGGCAACTTCCACGCAGAACCTGTGGCCATGGCCGCCGACAACATCGCCCTGGCCATTGCGGAGATCGGCGCGCTGAGTGAACGCCGCATCTCGCTGATGATGGACAAGCACATGTCCCAGCTGCCGCCGTTCCTGGTGGAAAACGGCGGCGTCAACTCCGGCTTCATGATCGCTCAGGTCACCGCGGCCGCCCTGGCCAGCGAGAACAAGGCCCTGTCGCACCCGCACAGCGTCGACAGCCTGCCGACCTCCGCCAACCAGGAAGACCATGTGTCCATGGCGCCGGCCGCCGGCAAGCGTCTGTGGGAAATGGCCGAAAACACCCGTGGCGTCCTCGCCATCGAGTGGCTGGGCGCCTGCCAGGGCCTGGACCTGCGTGAAGGCCTGAAGACCTCCGCCAAGCTGGAGCAGGCCCGTCTGGCCCTGCGCCGTGAAGTCCCGCACTACGACCGTGACCGCTTCTTCGCGCCGGACATCGAAGCCGCTGCCGAGCTGCTGGCCAAGGGTTGCCTGACCGGCCTGCTGCCAGCTGGCGTACTGCCCAGCCTGTAATACCCTCGGGGCCGCTCGCGGCCCATCGCAGGCTTCGCCAGCGCCCGCAGGATCGCAACTGCCTGGAGGCGCTGGCGAAGCCTGCGATGGGAGGCGAAGCGGCCTTTGTAGCCATCACCGGCAGAACAATAATAAGGGTGCGAAATGCAAGAAGGTCTCAAGCGCGGGCTAACGGCTCGGCACATTCGTTTCATGGCGCTCGGTTCCGCGATCGGTACCGGGCTGTTCTACGGTTCGGCATCGGCTATCCAGATGGCCGGCCCGGCAGTGCTGCTGGCCTACTTGATCGGTGGCGCGGCGGTCTTCATGGTCATGCGGGCCCTCGGCGAGATGGCCGTGCACAATCCGGTGGCCGGCTCCTTCGGTCACTACGCCAGTACCTACCTCGGCCCCATGGCGGGCTTCATCCTCGGCTGGACCTACGCCTTCGAGATGGTCATCGTAGCCATTGCCGATGTCACCGCGTTCGGGATCTACATGGGCTTCTGGTTCCCGGAAGTGGCCCGCTGGATCTGGGTGCTGGGCATCGTCTTCATCATCGGCGGCCTTAACCTGTGCAACGTCAAGGTTTTCGGTGAGATGGAGTTCTGGCTATCGCTGCTCAAGGTCGGCGCCATCGTGGCGATGATCCTGGCAGGTTTCGGCATCATGATCTTCGGCATGGGCCAGGCCAGCACTGGTGCCACTGTCGGTGTGAGCAACCTGTTCAGCCACGGCGGCTTCATGCCCAACGGCATCAGCGGTCTGATCGCCTGTTTCGCGGTGGTGATGTTCGCCTTTGGCGGCATCGAGATCATTGGCGTCACCGCCGGTGAGGCGAAAGATCCTCAACGCGTCATTCCCAAGGCGATCAACGCTGTACCGCTGCGTATCCTGCTCTTCTACGTGCTGACCCTGTTCGTACTGATGTGCCTTTACCCGTGGCCGCAGATCGGCAGCCAAGGCAGCCCGTTCGTGCAGATCTTCAGCAACCTGGGCATCGGCTCGGCGGCCGCAGTGCTGAACATCGTGGTGATTTCGGCGGCCGTCTCGGCCATCAACAGCGACATCTTCGGCGCTGGCCGCATGATGTATGGCCTGGCCCAGCAAGGCCATGCGCCTCGCAGCTTCGGCAAGCTGTCCAAGCACGGCGTGCCGTGGATGACCGTGCTGGTGATGGGCGCTGCGTTGCTGACCGGCGTGGTGCTCAACTACGTGATCCCAGAGAACGTGTTCCTGCTGATCGCCTCGATCGCCACCTTCGCCACCGTGTGGGTATGGCTGATGATCCTGATGAGTCAGGTGGCCATGCGCCGCAGCATGACACGCGAGCAGATCGCCGAGCTGAAATTCCCGGTACCGTTCTGGCCTTATGGGCCGGCAATGGCCATTGCCTTCATGTTGTTCATCTTTGGTGTGCTCGGTTACTTCCCGGACACTCAGGCCGCGTTGATCGTCGGCGTGATCTGGGTGGTGTTCCTGGTGGCCTCCTACCTGCTGTGGTGCAAGCCACGGGCAGGGCAGGGCCAACGGGTTCGCGAGCCGGCCGAGCTGCACCGCTAGTCACGGAGAACGCTTATGAGAACCCTCTGGCAGCACTGCCACGTGGCGACAATGGCCCAGGGCCTTTACTCGATCATCGAGGACGCCGCGATCGTCACCAACGCCGGGTTGATCGAGTGGATCGGCCCGCGTGGCGAGGTGCCCGTGGTCGATGCCGAGCGCACGGTGGACTTGGGCGGCGCCTGGGTCACCCCGGGCCTGATCGATTGCCATACCCATGCGGTGTTCGGCGGCAATCGCAGCGGTGAGTTCGAGCAGCGCCTGCAGGGCGTCAGCTATGCCGAGATCGCGGCCAACGGCGGCGGTATCGCCAGCACCGTACGGGCGACCCGCGCGGCCAGCGAAGACGAGCTGCTGGCCAGTGCTCGTCAGCGGGTCAAGGCGTTGATGCGCGATGGCGTGACCACCTTGGAGATAAAATCCGGCTACGGCCTGGACCTGGCCAACGAGCGCAAGATGCTCAGGGTCGCTCGGCGTCTGGGTGAGGAGCTGCCATTGACCGTGCGCAGCACCTGCCTTGCCGCCCACGCCCTGCCGCCAGAATATGCTGGCAGGGCGGATGACTACGTTGCGCATATCTGCGACGAAATGCTCCCGGCCCTGGCCGAAGAGGGCCTGGTGGACGCCGTCGATGCCTTCTGCGAACACCTGGCGTTCTCGCCGGCCCAGGTCGAAAAAGTCTTCATCAAGGCACGTGAACTGGGCCTGCCGGTCAAGCTGCATGCCGAGCAGTTGTCGTCGCTGCACGGCTCGAGCCTGGCGGCACGCTACCAGGCGCTGTCGGCCGACCACCTGGAGTTCATGACCGAGGAAGACGCCATCGCTATGGCCGAGGCCGGCACTGTCGCCGTGCTGTTGCCGGGCGCGTTCTACTTCCTGCGCGAAACCCAGTTGCCGCCGATGGATGCCTTGCGCCGCCATGGCGTGAAGATCGCCCTTGCCAGCGACCTCAATCCGGGCACCTCGCCCGGGCTGTCGTTGCGCTTGATGCTGAACATGGGTTGCACCTGCTTCCGTATGACGCCTGAAGAAGCCCTGGCGGGCGTGACCGTGCATGCGGCCACGGCCTTGGGGTTAGGCGAAAGCCATGGCTCGCTTGAGGTGGGCAAGGTCGCGGATTTCATCGCCTGGCAGATCGAGCGCCCGGCGGATCTGAGCTATTGGCTCGGCGGCGACCTGCCCAAGCGGGTGGTGCGCCTGGGTCATGAGATATCCAACTGAGTGAGGGCACATGGACAAGGTATTGAGTTTTCACCAGGGCCAGCTGCCGCTGCTGATCAGCATGCCTCACGCAGGCCTTGGCCTGACCGACGCCGTGCGTGACGGCTTGGTCGAGCAGGCGCGCAGCCTGCCAGACACCGACTGGCACATCCCACGTCTGTACGATTTCGCCAGGGACCTGGGTGCCAGCGTGGTGGCCGCCCAGTATTCGCGGTTCGTCATCGACCTGAACCGCCCGGATGACGACAAACCGTTGTACGCCGGCGCCACCACAGGCCTGTACCCGGCGACGCTGTTCGAGGGTGAGCCGTTGTTCAAGGCGGGCCAGGAACCCTCAGCCGATGAGCGCAAAGGCTACCTGGAGCACATCTGGCGTCCTTACCACGATACGATCCGCCAGGAGCTCGCGCGCCTGCGCGAGATTCACGGCTATGCCCTGTTGTGGGATGCCCACTCGATCCGCTCGGTCATCCCACACCTGTTCGACGGTAAGCTGCCGGACTTCAACCTGGGGACCTTCAGCGGCGCCAGCTGTGACCCGGTCCTGGCCGAGCGTCTGCTGGGTGTCTGCGCGCAGGCCCAGGGCTATACCTGCGTGCTCAACGGGCGCTTCAAGGGTGGGCACATCACCCGTCATTACGGCGATCCGGCGAACCACATCCATGCGGTGCAACTGGAGCTGGCGCAGAGCACCTATATGGAAGAGGTCGAGCCGTTCAAGTACCGCGAGGACCTGGCCCAGCCGACCCAAGTGGTGCTCAAGCAGTTGCTCGAGGCCGTCCTGGCCTGGGGCAGGGAGCGCTACGGGCGGTAAGTCCGCTGTCCTGTTCGCCGGTCTACCCGCTTCCACAGGTTCATCACCAGAGCCGTGGAAGCGGGGATTCCCGCGAACGGCCCTGCACACATCCACCTGTTTCACCGTGACACATGCTCAAAGCGCAATTCAGGTTTATGATGCCAGGCGGCAGATTAAATCCTCACACGGAGTGCGCAATGCAGACCCTGTACCCGCAGATCAAACCCTACGCCCGGCACGATCTGGCCGTGGAAGCACCGCATGTGCTGTATGTAGACGAAAGCGGATCGCCAGAAGGTCTGCCGGTGGTATTCATCCACGGTGGCCCCGGCGCGGGCTGCGATGCCCAGAGCCGTTGCTACTTCGACCCTACCCTCTACCGCATCATCACCTTCGACCAGCGCGGCTGTGGCCGATCGACTCCGCATGCGAGCCTGGAAAACAACACCACCTGGCACCTGGTCGAGGACCTGGAGCGCATCCGTGAGCACCTGGGCATCGACAAGTGGGTGCTGTTCGGCGGCTCTTGGGGCTCCACCCTGGCCCTGGCCTATGCCCAGACCCACCCCGAGCGGGTCCATGGCCTGATCCTGCGCGGCATCTTCCTGTGCCGCCCGCAGGAGATCCAATGGTTCTACCAGGAAGGCGCCAGCCGCCTGTTCCCCGATTATTGGCAGGACTACATCGCGCCGATTCCGCCGGAGGAGCGGGGCGACTTGGTCAAGGCCTTCCACAAGCGCCTGACCGGCAACGACCAGATTGCCCAGATGCACGCGGCCAAGGCCTGGTCGACCTGGGAAGGCCGGACCGCGACCCTGCGTCCCAACCCTCTGGTGGTCGATCGCTTCTCCGAGCCGCAGCGCGCGCTGTCCATCGCGCGTATCGAGTGCCACTACTTCATGAACAACGCCTTCCTCGAGCCGGACCAGTTGATCCGCGACTTGCCGAAGATCGCCCATTTGCCGGCAGTGATCGTCCATGGTCGCTATGATGTGATCTGCCCGCTGGATAACGCCTGGGCGTTGCACCAAGCCTGGCCCAACAGCGAGCTGAAGGTGATCCGCGACGCAGGCCACGCCGCCTCCGAGCCGGGGATCACCGACGCCTTGGTGCGCGCTGCCGACCAGATGGCCCGGCGCCTGCTCGACCTGCCTCTGGAAGAAGCATGAAAGGGCTGCTGCAGCGCGTACGCGGTGCGCGCGTCGAAGTAGAGGGCCAGATCGTCGGCTCGATCGATCAGGGCCTGCTGGTGCTGGTGGCCGTCGAGCCGGGGGATACCCGTGAGCACGCCGACAAGCTTCTGCACAAGCTGCTCAACTACCGGGTATTCAGCGACCCCCAGGGCAAGATGAACCTGTCCCTTAAGGACATCGGCGGCGGCCTGCTGCTGGTGTCCCAGTTCACCCTGGCCGCCGACACTCGCAATGGCATGCGTCCCAGCTTCTCCACCGCTGCGCCGCCTGCGCTCGGCGTCGAGATATTCGACTACCTTCTTGAGCGGGCCCGCGCCGCCCATGGCGATGTCGCCAGCGGCCGATTCGGGGCGGACATGCAGGTGCATTTGGTCAATGATGGCCCCGTAACATTTATGTTACAAATATGAGGTTAAAAAACCCCTTGTTTGAAGGAAAACAAGTGGGTTTGTACGATAAATAGTTGTTTCAGCCTGATGCGTTGTAACGCGCCCTGCTGGATAATCGCGCGCTGCGTGAGCCTACGTTCGTAGGCTCGTTTCACTCTGACTCGAGCACTGTCTGGAACCGTTTGGGGAATCATTAGGCCCTTACGGGGTCCGAACAGTGCTCGCCAACCCGGCATTGGTCGCTGGCCGTTGGTTTCATGATCTGTTTTCGGCGAGGGTTGCTCGTGATTGTTAGTCCCTGTATTGCACAAAGAATCCCCGGAAATCGGCTTCGCAAGGCCCTGGCGGCAGGCGTCGCGCTGGTTGGCCTGATGAGCGCTGGCCAGCTTTGGGCATTCAATCTTGACGATGTTGCAGCCAAGGCAAAGGATCTCGCCGGTCAGAAGTACGAAGCACCGAAGAGCAACCTGCCAGCGGTCTTCCGTGACATGAAGTTCGGGGACTACCAGAAAATCCGTTTCATCCAGGAAAAGGCCGAGTGGGCCAAGGACAAGACGCCGTTCAAACTGTCCTTCTACCATCAGGGCATGCACTTCGACACGCCGGTGAAGATCAACCAGGTCACCGCCACCAAGGTCGAAGAAATCAAGTACGACCCGAGCCGCTTCGAGTTCGGCGACGTCCCGCACGACCCCAAGACCGTCGAAAACCTCGGCTATGCCGGTTTCCGCGTGCTCTATCCGATCAACAAGGCCGACAAGCAGGACGAGATCATGACCCTGCTTGGCGCCAGCTATTTCCGCGTCGTCGGCAAGGGCCACGTGTATGGCCTGTCCGCCCGTGGCCTGGCCATCGACACCGCGCTGCCGTCGGGCGAGGAATTCCCGCGCTTCACCGAGTTCTGGGTCGAAAAGCCAAAGCCGACCGACAAGCACCTGGTGATCTACGCCCTGCTGGATTCGCCACGCTCCACCGGCGCCTACAAGCTGACCCTGCGTCCAGGCAGCGATACCCTCCTGGACGTCAAGTCCAAGGTCTTCCTGCGTGACCATGTCAGCCGCCTGGGCGTTGCCCCGCTGACCAGCATGTTCCTGTTCGGCGCCAACCAGCCGTCCAAGGTCCTCAATTACCGCCCGGCCCTGCACGACTCCGAGGGCCTGTCGATCCACGCGGGCAACGGCGAATGGCTGTGGCGCCCGCTTAACAATCCCAAGCATTTGGCCGTGAGCAGCTTCAGCGTGGAGAACCCCCGTGGTTTCGGCCTGCTGCAGCGCCAACGTGAGTTCAGCGCCTACGAAGACCTCGACGACAACTACCAGAAGCGTCCAAGCGCCTGGGTCGAGCCGCGTGGCGACTGGGGCAAGGGCACCGTCGACCTGGTCGAGATTCCGACCGCCGACGAGACCAACGACAACATCGTGGCCTTCTGGAGCCCAGAAAAGCTGCCTGAGCCTGGCAAGCCGATGGAGTTCGAGTACCGCCTGCGCTGGACCATCAACGAGTCCCAACTGCACTCGCCAGAGCTGGGCTGGGTCAAGAAGACCATGCGCTCCACTGGTGATGTGAAACAGTCCAATTTGATCCGCGAAGCCGATGGCAGCGTGGCTTTCCTGGTCGACTTCGAGGGGCCGACCCTGGCCGCCCTGCCGGAAGACACCGCCCTGCGCAGCCAGGTCAGCGTCGGCGACAACGCCGAGGTGGTCGAGAACAACCTGCGCTATAACCCTGAAACCAAGGGCTGGCGCCTGACCCTGCGACTGAAGGTCAAGGATCCGAGCAAGTCCACCGAGATGCGCGCCGCACTGGTGCGTGACGTTCCGGTGGAACCGGCCAAACCGGCCAAGGAAGGCAAGCAGGACAAGGCCGCAGCCAAGCACGCCAAGGCCGAGAAAGCCGCCAAGGCTGAACAACCTGCCGCCGATGCGGCACCCACCAACGGGGCACCGGCCACCACCGAAAAAGTGATGACCGAGACCTGGAGCTATCAGTTGCCTGCCGATGAGTAACTCAAGCGCACGGCCAGAATCGCTTGGCGAATACCTGGCCCACCTTCCCCTGAGCGATGAGCAGCGCGCGGAACTCGCCAGCTGCCAATCGTTCAGTGAGCTGCACCAACGCCTGGCGGCCCGACCGGCCGCCAACCCCGCCGAGGCCGTGCAGGCCTCGGTGGGCCCACGCCTGACCGTGGGTAGCGCCGCCGAGCTCGAGGACGCCGAAATGCTCGGCGTCGACGGCAGCGGCCGGCTGTGCCTGAAGATCGCACCGCCGATCAAGCGTACCCGCGTAATCCCCGAGCCATGGCGCACCAACATCCTGGTGCGCATGTGGCGCCGGCTCACCGGGCGCACCAATGCACCGCAACCGCCCAAGCGCGAGTTGCCACCGGCCCGCTGGCGCCGGGTCGGCTCCCTGCGCCGCTATATTCTCCTGGCCTTGATGATCGGGCAGACCCTCGTTGCCGGCTGGTACATGAAGGGCATCCTGCCGTACCAGGGCTGGTCGTTCGTTTCGCTCGACGAAATCATGGCCCAGTCGCTCTGGGAGTCGGTGGTGCAGGTCTGGCCCTATGCTTTGCAGACGAGCATCCTGATCCTGTTCGGCATCCTGTTCTGCTGGGTGTCGGCGGGCTTCTGGACCGCGCTGATGGGCTTTCTCGAATTGCTCACCGGTCGTGACAAGTACCGCATCTCCGGCAGCAGCGCCGGCAACGAGCCGATCGCGCCCCAGGCGCGTACCGCGCTGGTCATGCCGATCTGCAACGAAGACGTGCCACGGGTGTTCGCCGGCCTGCGTGCGACCTTCGAGTCGGTGGCCGCCACGGGCGACCTGGACCGGTTCGACTTCTTCGTGCTCAGCGACACCAACGACACTGACATCGCCGTGGCCGAGCAACAGGCCTGGCTGGACGTGTGCCGTGAGGCCAAGGGCTTCGGCCGTATCTTCTATCGCCGCCGCCGTCGTCGCGTGAAGCGCAAGAGCGGCAACCTGGACGACTTCTGCCGTCGTTGGGGGGGCGAGTACAAGTACATGGTCGTGCTCGACGCCGACAGCGTCATGAGCGGTGAGTGCCTGACCAGCCTGGTACGCCTGATGGAGGCCAACCCGGACGCCGGCATCATCCAGACCGCGCCCAAGGCCTCGGGCATGGATACCCTCTATGCGCGCCTGCAGCAGTTCGCCACCCGCGTCTATGGCCCGCTGTTCACCGCCGGCCTGCACTTCTGGCAACTGGGCGAATCGCACTACTGGGGCCATAACGCGATCATTCGCATGAAGCCCTTCATCGAGCATTGCGCCCTGGCGCCATTGCCGGGCAAGGGTGCGTTCGCCGGTGCGATCCTCTCCCACGACTTCGTCGAGGCCGCGCTGATGCGCCGTGCCGGCTGGGGTGTGTGGATCGCCTATGACCTGCCGGGCAGCTACGAAGAACTGCCGCCGAACCTGCTCGATGAACTCAAGCGCGACCGGCGCTGGTGCCACGGCAACTTGATGAACTTCCGACTGTTCCTGGTCAAGGGCATGCACCCGGTACACCGCGCGGTGTTCCTGACCGGTGTCATGTCGTACCTGTCGGCGCCATTGTGGTTCTTCTTCCTGGTGCTCTCGACCGCGCTGCTGGCGACCAACACGCTGATGGAGCCGCAGTACTTCATCGAGCCGTTCCAGCTCTACCCGCTGTGGCCGCAATGGCATCCGGAGAAGGCCATCGCGCTGTTCTCCACCACCGTCGTGCTGCTGTTCCTGCCCAAACTGCTCAGCGTCATCCTGATCTGGGCCAAGGGCGCCACGGAGTTCGGGGGGCGCATCAAGGTCACCGTGTCGATGCTGATCGAGATGCTGTTCTCCATGCTGCTGGCGCCGGTGCGGATGATTTTCCACACCCGCTTCGTCCTGGCCGCGTTCCTCGGCTGGGCGGCGACCTGGAATTCGCCGCAGCGTGACGACGACTCCACGCCGTGGAGCGAGGCAGTCCGTCGCCACGGTCCGCAGACGCTGCTGGGCATCGCCTGGGCGGCCTTGGTGGCTTGGCTGAACCCAAGCTTCCTGTGGTGGCTGGCGCCGATCGTGGGCTCGCTGGTGCTGTCGATTCCGGTCTCGGTGATTTCCAGCCGTACGCGCCTGGGCCTGGCGGCCAAGGACGAGAAGCTGTTCCTCATCCCCGAGGAATACGCGACGCCGCAGGAGCTGCTGGCGACCGATCAGTACACCCATGAGAACCGCTGGCATGCCCTGCACGACGGCTTCGTTCGTGCGGTGGTCGACCCACGGCAGAACGCCCTGGCGTGCGCCATGGCTACCGCACGCCATGGTCAGGCCGCGCCGATCGAGGCGTTGCGCATCGAGCGTGTGGCCAAGGCCCTGGAAGTCGGGCCCAAGGGCCTGGATGGCAACACCCGCCTGGCGCTACTGAGCGACCCGGTGGCGCTCTCGCGCCTGCATGAGCAGGTATGGGCATCGAACAACGAGGCCTGGATCGGGGTATGGCGCAGCTCCATCACCAACGATCCACACTCGCCGCTGCTGCCGTTGCACCCGGAAAACCAGGCCCAGCCTTCACTGGTCGGCGCCTGATTCCCCAAGGGCCGCTTTGCGGCCCTTTTCCCAGGCTTCGCCAGAGTCCACCGGTGTCTTCACCGAACCTGTGGAGGCTGCTGAAGCCTGTGGCCAGGGCCTGTGTCTCTATTTTGGCCAACAATGTCCCCCCCGGCTCTAGGTCCTAGGCCGCGCATGCGTTAGCATCCCTCTCGATATTGCGTATCGGTCTATCGACCTTTCCAACAATAAAATTCGCAACACTTTGCTAGGGGACTTGGTAATGATGAAGAAATACCTGTCGCGACTGCTGGTCGGTGTCACCGCACTGGTCGCCGTCACCGCCGCCCAGGCGGGCGCCATCGAAGACGCCGTCAAACGCGGTACCTTGCGGGTCGGTATGGACCCGACCTACATGCCCTTCGAAATGACCAACAAGCGTGGCGAGATCATCGGTTTCGAGGTGGACATCCTCAAAGCCATGGCCAAGTCCATGGGCGTCAAGCTGGAAACCGTCTCCACCGCCTATGACGGCATCATCCCAGCCCTGCTGACCGATAAGTTCGACATGATCGGCAGCGGCATGACTCTGACCCAGGAGCGCAACCTGCGCCTGAACTTCAGCGAACCCTTCATCGTCGTCGGCCAGACCCTGCTGATCCGCAAGGAACTCGCGGGCGAGATCAAGTCCTACAAAGACTTGAACAACGAGAAGTACCGCATCACCTCCAAGCTCGGCACCACCGGCGAGATGGTTTCCAAGAAACTCATCAGCAAGGCCAAGTATCACGGTTACGACAACGAGCAAGAGGGCGTGATGGACGTGGTCAACGGCAAGGCCGATGCTTTCGTCTACGACGCCCCGTACAACGTGGTAGCGGTCGAGAAGGCCGGTGCCGGCAAGCTGCTGTTCCTCGAAGAGCCGTTCACCTACGAGCCGCTTGCCTTCGGTCTGAAGAAGGGCGACTACGACAGCATCAACTTCATCAACAACTTCCTGCACCAGATCAAGAACGACGGGACCTACGATCGTATTCACGACAAGTGGTTCAAGAACAAAGACTGGCTGAAGGACATGGAATAAGCAGTAGCTACAAGCCGCAAGCTGCACGCTGCAAGATGAAACAGAGCCTACGCTTGGCCTGTTCTTGCCGCGTGTTGCTTGCGGCTTGCCGCTTTCTGGAGTACCCCAATTGATCAAGCACAAGAAAGCCCAGTGGCCCTGGCACGGGTTGACCGCGCTGGTCCTGGTGGGGCTGGCGTTCAGCCTCTACCTGGCCACCTCGATGATTTCCTACGAGTGGCGCTGGAACCGCGTTCCCCAATATTTCGCCTACCAGGCCGAAGAAGCGCAGCGCGCCGCTGAAAACGGCTCTGTCGAAGACATCACCCTCTCGGGCGACACCGCCCGCGTGACGCTCAAGGATGAAAGCGGCGGTCAGCAGGTCGTCACCGTCGCCAAGGACAGCCTGCTGCTGAGCCGTGGCGATGACGTCGCCGAGGGCGACCAGATCGGCGTGACCCGCCAGTGGGCCATTGGCCCCTTGACCTGGGGCCTGTGGACCACCCTATGGATCTCGGTAGTGTCCGGCGCCTTGGGCTTGGTGATCGGCCTGTTCGCCGGTTTGTGCCGGCTGTCGAACAACCCGACCCTGCGCGATCTTTCCACCGTCTATGTCGAGCTGGTACGCGGCACACCGCTGCTGGTGCAGATCTTCATTTTCTACTTTTTTATCGGCACCGTGCTCAACCTGTCCCGGGAATTCGCGGGGGTGGCGGCGTTGGCGTTGTTCACTGGCGCCTACGTAGCCGAGATCGTGCGCGCCGGTGTGCAGTCGATCGCCAAGGGGCAGAACGAAGCGGCACGCTCGCTGGGCCTGAACGCCAGCCAGTCGATGCGTCACGTGATCCTGCCCCAGGCGTTCAAGCGCGTGCTGCCACCGCTGGCCGGCCAGTTCATCAGCCTGGTCAAGGACACCTCGCTGGTCTCGGTGATCGCCATCACCGAACTGACCAAGAGCGGCCGCGAGGCTATCACCACCTCGTTCTCGACCTTCGAGATCTGGTTCTGCGTGGCAGGCCTGTACCTTCTGATCAACCTGCCGCTGTCGCACATGGCCAGCCGGCTCGAGCGGAGGCTTGCGCAAAGTGATTGAAGTCCGTGATCTGGTAAAAGTCTTCGACACCCGTGGCCAGGTGGTGCGCGCGGTGGACAACGTCTCCACTCGCGTGGCCAAGGGCGAAGTGGTGGTGGTGCTTGGGCCGTCAGGCTCGGGCAAGTCGACCTTCTTGCGTTGCCTGAACGGCCTGGAGCATTTCGACGATGGCCATGTGTCCATCGACGGCCTGCAGCTGGATGATCCGAAGACCGACATCAACGCCTACCGCCGCGAAGTCGGCATGGTGTTCCAGCATTTCAACCTGTTCCCGCACATGACGGTGCTCGAGAACCTGTGCCTGGCCCAGAAGGTGGTGCGCAAACGTGGCAAAGCCGAGCGCGAAGCCAAGGCGCGCGCGCTGCTGGAGAAGGTCGGCATTGCCCAGAAAGCCAACGAATACCCTTCGCGCCTTTCCGGTGGCCAGCAGCAGCGCGTGGCCATCGCCCGAGCCCTGGCGATGGAGCCGAAGGTGATGCTGTTCGATGAACCCACCTCGGCGCTGGACCCGGAAATGGTCGGCGAGGTACTGGATGTCATGAAGACCCTGGCCCAGGAAGGCATGACCATGGTCTGCGTGACCCACGAAATGGGCTTTGCCCGTGAAGTGGCCGATCGCGTGCTGTTCTTCGACCACGGCAAGCTCCTCGAAGACTCCCCGCCCCAGCAGTTCTTCGCGGCTCCTAAAGACCTGCGCGCCCAGGCCTTCCTGCGTCAGGTGCTGTAGAGCGGGGAGCAAGCTTCAAGCGGCATGAAAAAAGCCGAACCGAGATGGCGAACTCATCTCCGTTCGGCTTTTTCTTGTGCTTGCAGCTGCTTTACAGCCGGAAGCGTGCTACCAGCCCCTGAAGGTGTGTCCCCAGGCGCGCCAGTTCGACGCTGGAGCTCGCGGTTTCCTCACTGGCTGCCGATGTCTGGTCGGAAATGTCACGTACGTTCATCACGCTGCGGTTGATCTCCTCAGCCGTGGCGCTCTGTTGCTCGGCTGCCGTGGCGATCTGCTGGTTCATCGCCTGGATCGACGAGACGGTGCGGGTGATGGTTTCCAGAGAACCTCCGGCGCGACGGGTCAATTCGACGCTGCTGTCGGTCAGGGCGCGGCTGCCATCCATCACCCCCGCCACGCGCTGGGTGCCGCTTTGCAGGCTGGCGATCAGTTCTTCGATTTCCTCGGTCGATTGCTGGGTGCGCTGGGCGAGGCTGCGCACCTCGTCTGCGACCACGGCGAAACCACGACCGGCTTCACCTGCACGAGCGGCCTCGATGGCCGCGTTGAGCGCCAACAGGTTGGTCTGCTGGGCCACCGACTTGATGACGTCCAGCACGCTGCCGATCTTGTCGCTCTCGGCCTTGAGCTGGTTCATGGCCTCGCTGGAATTGACCACTTCGCTGGCCAGGCGCTCGATCTGGGCGATGGCTTCACCGACCACGCGATCGCCTTCACGGGCCTGCTGATCGGCCATCAGCGCCGCCTCGGAGGCCTGCTCGGCGCTGCGGGCGACCTCATGCACGGTGGCGGTCATTTGGTTCATGGCAGTGGCGACCTGATCGGTCTCGACCTTTTGATTGTTGACCCCGGCGCTAGTCTGTTCGGTCACCGCCGACAGCTCCTCGGCCGCGCTGGCGATCTGGGTGACGCCGTCACCGATGCCGCTGATCAGCGTCCGCAGGCCTTGGTTCATGCGTTTCATGCTCGCTTGCAGCTGGCCCAGCTCGTCGCGGCGCTCGATCGATTGATCGTCCTGGCTGAGGTCGCCATTGGCCACGCGCTCGGCGGCCGCGAGGATCTGGCGCAGCGGCACGATGATCTGCCGGGTGATGGTCCAGGCGGCCAGCAGACCCAGCAACAGGGCGAGGGCGGTGGCGGCGGCCAGCATACGCTTGGCTTGGCGGGTACCTTCGTCGCGTACCTTGGTTTGCGAGACTGTCATGGCCGCGCTGGACTCGAGCAGCACGTTGCCTTGCGTGGCCATGTGCTGCAGCGCCTGTTCGATTGCGGTTTGCGCGCTGTCAGGTTGTGTCGCGCGGCGCTGGTCGGCCTGCTGGAGCTGCTCGTAGCCTTGGCGGTACTGGCGCACAGCTTCCAGCTGCTGCTCTAGGCGCTGGTGATCGACAGGTTGTTCGATTTGCCCGAGCATCGCCTGCACTTGCTGCTCGAGCTTGTCCAGGGTCTTGTCCAGCTCGGTGAGCGAGGCTTGGTCGTGACGGGTCGTATAGTTCAGGCGGGCGATACGCAGCTCCTGGGTGGTCTGGTAGATCAGCGAAATGTTGCCCAGCTTGTCGCCGCGGTTGGTGACGTTGTCGATACCTGTCCAACCTGTGGCAGTGATCGCCAGGGTCAGCAGCAACACCAGGCCGAAGCCAAAGCCCAACTTGCGATTGACGCTCATGTTCCCCAGAAAATGGGCAAACCCTTGATACATGCTTCACTCCCCCGTCGGCTTGGTCGCATTTTTGTCATGCTTCCAAGGCCATCGGCTTGCCGGGGGGAAACTTGATGGGAGGTGTTTGACCCGCTCGTCAGAAAATGCGCGACAGCAATGCCGTCACGGCGGTCTCCACACGCAGGATACGATCGCCCAGCTGCACCGGCGCCAAGCCTGCTTTGCCCAGCAGATCGACCTCATAGGGGATCCACCCGCCTTCCGGGCCGATGGCCAGGGTCACAGGCGACTCCACGGCGCGTGGACAGGCCGGGTAGGGGCCTGGATGAGCGACCAAGCCAAGCGTACCGGCCGCGATGGCAGGCAGACGGTCTTCGACGAACGGCTTGAAGCGCTTCTCGACGATCACCTCGGGCAGCACGGTGTCACGGGCCTGCTCCAGGCCCAGGATGAGGTTCTCGCGGATCGTCTCGGGGTTCAGGAAGGGCGTTTGCCAGAAGCTCTTCTCGACCTTGTAGCTGTTGACAAGGATCAGCCGTGGCACCCCCAGGGTGGCGACGGTTTGGAACAGGCGACGAAGCATTTTCGGGCGTGGCACGGCCAGCACCAGGGTCAGCGGTAGCTTGGCCGGGGGCGGCTGGTCGAAGGCCACCTGCAGCTCGGCTTCATGCCCTGCCAGGCGCAGCACCGTGGCCTTGCCCATCAAGCCATTGACCTGACCGACGCGCAGGGTATCGCCCACTTCGACGCCGTGGATCTCCTGCATGTGAGTGAAGCGCCGGTCAGCCAGCACCACGCGATCGGCCGCGATGAAGTCGGCCTCTTCAAGTAACAGCAGGTTCACGGTTGGGTCGCTGGCGGCTGGTCGTTGTGGTCATCCGAGGCCGCTTCTTCGGCCTGGCTGCGCTTGCGGATCAGGCTGCCGCACAGCACGCCGACCTCGAACAGCATCCACATGGGCACGGCGAGCAGCGTCTGGGAGAAGATGTCCGGTGGGGTCAGGATCATGCCGACCACGAAGCAGCCGATGATGACGTAGGGGCGGATCTTCTTCAGGTACTGCACATCGACTACGCCGATCCACACCAGCAGCACCACTGCCACCGGGATCTCGAAGGCGACGCCGAAGGCGAAGAACAGGGTCATGACGAAGTCCAGGTAACTGGAGATGTCCGTCATCATCGACACGCCCTCGGGCGTGGCGCTGGCGAAGAAGCCGAAGATCAGCGGGAACACCAGGAAATAGGCGAACGCCATGCCGGCATAGAACAGGATGATGCTCGAGACCAGCAGCGGAATGGCGATGCGCTTTTCATGGCGGTACAGCCCCGGTGCAATGAAGCCCCAGATCTGCTGGAGGATGAACGGGATGGCCAGGAACAGCGAGACGATCATCGTAAGCTTGAACGGCGTCAGGAACGGCGAGGCCACGTCTGTGGCGATCATCGTCGCGTTGGCCGGCAAGTGTGAGCGCAGGGGCGCCGAGACCAGGGTGTAGATCTGCTGGGCGAAGGAGAACAGCCCAGCGAAGATCAGGAAGATGGCGGCTACGCAGCGCAGCAGGCGGGTACGCAGTTCGGTCAGGTGCGAAACCAGCGGCATCGGCTGGTCGTGTTCCGGTCTATCGCTCATGGGGCTCGTGGCGGCTGCGGCGGCTCAGTGGGGGCGGCAGGGGATACCGGGGCGCTGCTGCCGGGAGCGGCAGGGGTGGTCGATGGCGCCGGTGTTTCGCTGTTGCCGATGGATGGCGTGGCTGGCCTGCTCGGATCGAGGATGCGCTTGGCTTGTTCCTCCATCTGCAGGATGTGCTCATTGTGCAGTTGGCGGCGGATCTCGTCGGCACCGATCTCGCGCTCGACTTCCGTCTTGATGGCGTTGAAGCTGCGCTTGAGTCGGCCGATCCACAGGCCTGCGGTACGCGCGGCACCAGGCAGGCGCTCGGGACCGAGCACCAGCAGGGCGACCAGACCGACGAGCAGCAGCTCGCTGAAGCTGATGCCGAACATGGGTCAGTCTTTCCGCTGCGGCTCTTGGACCGGCTGGGCCTGGCCTTCGATAGTCTGGCCCTGGGGCTGCTGGGCGGTGTTCTGCACGGGGGCTGCGGGCTGGGCCGGCGGCGGGGTCTGCTCGGCCGGTTTGTTTTCTTCCTCGTTCATCGCCTTGCGAAAGCCCTTGATCGATTCGCCCAGGTCGCTGCCCAGGTTCTTCAGCTTCTTGGTGCCGAAGACCAGGATTACGACGACCAGCAGGACGATCCAGTGTTTCCAGTCAAAAATACCCATTTCGTACTCCTGAAATTTACAGGTACAGCGAATTTTTCTGACAGCGCGGCCCCTGTAGGAGCGGGTTCACCCGCGAACACCGGCCAAGCCAGTGCTCTCTACCGCGTTGCATTCTTCGCGGGGAAACCCGCTCCACAGGGACGCGCTGCGCCCCGGGAATACATCAGTTGGAAGGCTGGCGTGCGGCCTTCTCGTCATGCCCGGAGAGCCCGAAGCGGCGCTCCAGTTCATCGAGCACGGCCTGTGGGTGTTGGCCCAGCGCGCTGAGCATCACCAAGCTATGAAACCACAGGTCGGCGGTTTCGTAGATGACATCGCCGTAATCCTTGCTGATGGCGGCATCCTTGGCGGCGATGATGGTTTCGACGGACTCTTCGCCCAGTTTCTCGAGGATCTTGTTCAGACCCTTGTGGTACAGGCTGGCCACGTAGGAGCTGTCGGGCGCCGCTTGCTTGCGTTGCTCGAGTACTTCGGCAAGGCGGTTGAGGGTGTCGCTCATGTCAGTGTCCTGCGCTGTAGATGGCATCCGGATCCTTGAGGACCGGGTCGACGGTTTTCCACTGGCCGTCTTCGAAGACGCGATAGAAGCAGCTTTCGCGGCCGGTGTGGCAGGCGATATGGCCCAATTGCTCGACCATCAGGATGATCACGTCGGCGTCGCAGTCCAGGCGCATTTCGTACAGCTTCTGCACATGGCCGGACTCCTCGCCCTTGCGCCACAGTTTGCCACGTGAGCGCGACCAGTAGATGGCGCGTTGCTCGGCAGCGGTCAGGGCCAGGGATTCGCGGTTCATCCAGGCCATCATCAATACGCGTCCGGTCTTATGGTCCTGGGCGATCGCCGGCACCAGGCCATCGCTGTTCCACTTGATCTCGTCCAGCCAGTCTTTCATCGTCGACTCCAAATCCGGACCCACGCCTGTGTCGGGCCCCTTGCGCTAGTGTGCCAGCCAGCCGCGCCGCTGGCTATTGGCGCACGATCAGGTAGAGCCCGGCCGCCAGCATCAGCCAGGCTGGCCAGGCCGCCGGGGCGCTGAGGCTGGCCGCCCCGGCCGCCAGGGTGGCACCGCCGCCGAGCAGGCCGGCACCGAGCAGACGTAGAGCCCAGCGGTCGCCCTGGCGGCGGCGTTCCGGCAGTTGCGGATCGTTCAGGTGCGGCTGCGACAGACGCTCGAGCAGGTCGCGGGTCATGTCGGCCAGGTGCGGCAGTTGCTCTACCTGGCTTTGCAGGTTGCCGAACACTGCCTTGGGGCTCATGCGATCACGCATCCAGCGCTCCAGGTACGGCTTGGCGGTGCTCCACAGGTCGAGGTCGGGGTAAAGCTGGCGGCCCAGGCCTTCGATGTTGAGCAAGGTCTTCTGCAGCAGGACCAGCTGCGGCTGGACTTCCATGTTGAAGCGTCGGGCCGTCTGGAACAGGCGCATCAGGACCTGACCGAAGGAGATGTCCTTGAGCGGTTTCTCGAAGATCGGCTCGCACACGGTACGGATAGCCGCCTCGAACTCATTGACCTTGGTCTGCGCCGGTACCCACCCCGAATCGATGTGCAGTTGGGCGACGCGGCGGTAGTCGCGCTTGAAGAAGGCGATCAGGTTGCGCGCCAGGTAGTCCTGGTCTTCGGAGGTGAGGCTGCCGACGATGCCGC
The DNA here is from genome assembly GCF_033173945.1 of Pseudomonas sp. HTZ2. Classification (NCBI taxonomy): domain Bacteria; kingdom Pseudomonadati; phylum Pseudomonadota; class Gammaproteobacteria; order Pseudomonadales; family Pseudomonadaceae; genus Pseudomonas; species Pseudomonas sp. HTZ2. The sequence continues at coordinate 1,992,715 of NZ_CP137332.1, forward strand.
AGTCGATGGCGATGTACTGCGGGCTCCAGGGCTTGACCGTGCTGACGAAGATGTTGCCCGGGTGCATGTCGGCGTGGAAGAAACTGTCGCGGAACACCTGGGTGAAGAAGATCTCCACACCACGCTCGGCGAGCAGTTTCATGTCAGTGCGCTGGTCGGCCAGGGTCGCCAGGTCGGTGACTGGCACGCCGTAGATGCGCTCCATCACCAGCACCTTGGGGCGGCACCAGTCCCAATACACCTGGGGTACGTACATCAATTCCGAGCCTTCGAAGTTGCGGCGCAGCTGGCTGGCGTTGGCTGCCTCGCGCAGCAGGTCGAGCTCATCGAAGATGGTCTTTTCGTAGTCGCTGACCACTTCCACCGGGTGCAGGCGTCGGGCGTCGGCCGAGACCCGCTCGGCGCCCTTGGCGATCAGGAACAGCCAGGCCAGGTCCTGGGCGATCACCGGCTTGAGGCCAGGGCGCACCACCTTGACCACGACCTCTTCACCGCTCTTGAGGCGTGCGGCATGCACTTGGGCCACCGATGCCGAGGCCAGGGGCTCGACGTCGAAGCGGCTGAACACTTCGCCGACCTTGGCGCCCAGCTGCTCCTCGATCAGCGCCACGGCCTGCTTGGGGTCGAATGGCGGCACGCGATCCTGCAGCAGCATCAGCTCATCGGCGATGTCGGTGGGCAGCAGGTCGCGGCGGGTGGACAGCAGTTGGCCGAACTTGATGAAGATCGGCCCCAGGTCCTGCAGGGCCATGCGCAGGCGTGCACCGCGGCTGAGCTCGGACGGTTTGCGCGGGAGCCAGCGCCAGGGCAGCAAGGCGCGCAGGCTCATCAGCCACCAGGGCAGGGGAAGGTCGAACAGCAGGTCATCGAGGCGGTAGCGGATCACGACGCGCTGGATGCGCAACAGACGGCGGACGGCGAGCAGCTTCATGCGTTATCGCTGGTATCAAGGGATCGGGCGAGGCGGCGCAGGCGCGCCTCGAGGCGTTCAACGTCGACCTTCAGGGCATCGAGCTCACTGAAGGCCGCTTCGGCTTCGCGCCGGCCGACCAGGGTGCGGGACTCTTCGGCCAGGTACTCGGAGAGGTTCTGGCTGAAGCGTGAAAGGCCCTGGCGGGTCCAGCGGGCGCGCAGGCGGATATGCCCGGCGACCAGTGCAGTGGCGACCGGCCCCAGCCAGCGCGACAGCTCGTATTCCCAGTCCAGTTCCAGGTCTTGGAGCACACCGACCAGGTCCAGCAGCACGGCGCTGTCGCCATGCAATTCGACCTGAGGGCTGTGCAGCACGGCGGTCTTGTCCTTGGCGAAGGCCAGTTGGGAGAGGCTGCCGGCCGGCGCGCGCAGGCTGCAATCGACCTCGCCTTCCCAGTGAGCAGCGAGCATCAGGCCTTGTTCATCGGGCAGGATGTACAGCTGCAAGGCCGGCTGGCGGCAGTCGATCTCGATCACCTTGCCTTCGAGCGCAGCCAGGCGCGGCAAGGCCGTGCTGTCCATGCGCAGGACCCGGTTGAGCCCATGCTCGACGCTGGCGAGCAGGCCGGCCAGGAGCATCAGGGTTTGATTCCCCGGTGCACGGCGACGATGCCGCTGGTCATGTTGTGGTAGGTGACGCGGTCGAAGCCGGCCTCGACCATCATGGCCTTGAGGGTTTCCTGGTCGGGGTGCATGCGGATCGATTCGGCCAGGTAGCGGTAGCTTTCCGAGTCGTTGGTGATCAGCTTGCCGGCCAGTGGCATGAAGGCGAACGAGTAGGCGTCGTAGGCCTTGGACATGAGCTTGTTGGTGGGTTTGGAGAACTCCAGCACCAGCAGGCGACCGCCGGGCTTGAGGACGCGCAGCATCGAGCGGATGGCTTCGTCCTTGTGGGTGACGTTGCGCAGGCCGAAGGCGATGGTCACACAGTCGAAGTGGTTGTCCGGGAAAGGCAGCTTCTCGGCGTCGGCCTGGACGAACTCAATGTTGCCGGCCACGCCACGGTCGAGCAGGCGGTCACGGCCGACCTTGAGCATCGACTCGTTGATGTCGGCGAGCACCACTTGGCCGGTGGGGCCTACCAGGCGCGAAAACTTGGCGGCCAGATCGCCCGTGCCACCGGCGATGTCCAGCACCCGGTTGCCGCTGCGCACGCCCGACAGCTCGATGGTGAAGCGCTTCCACAGGCGGTGCATGCCCCCGGAAAGCACATCGTTCATCAGGTCGTACTTGGCGGCTACCGAGTGGAAAACCTCGGCGACTTTCTTCGCTTTCTGGCTCTCGGGTACGTTTTGGTAGCCGAAGTGGGTGGTGGGTTCGGCGTGGTCGCCTTTGCGCTGGTCGTTCATATCGCTTCACCGAAAAAAATTACGGCCATTCTAGGGGCAACGGGCGGATTTGTCTTGGCGGGGTGCTCCGTGGGATGGGCGCGGGCATAATGGCGTCATTGTGTTGATATCCAGGATTGCCCGCATGACCCAGATCAGCGTTGAACGCAAACACTCCCTCGGCCGCGAGGCCGCCCGCGCCAAGGCCGAGGTGCTGGTGGACCGGCTGACCCGCGAGTACGACCTCAAGGCAAGCTGGCAGGGCGACCGCGTCGACGTGTCGCGCAGCGGTGCCAATGGCAGCGTGCATATCGGCGAGGACACCATCCGCGTGGAGCTCAAGCTTGGGATGATGCTGTCGATGATGAGCGGCACCATCAAGGGCGAGATCGAGCGAGCGCTGGACAAGGCCCTGGCCTGACGGCCCTCCGAGTACCAAGCTGCAAGAAAAAGCAGAATCGCGTACGGCGGGATTTTGCTTTCTCTTGCAGCTGCGCTCTTAGGGTGAGGATTCTAATTTTCCGCCCTACCTTATGCTCAAGCCCGCGTTCCATGGGCAGTTCCTCCATTCCCTCAAGCGAGTGAGGTGCAGAGCATGGCCAAAGTGAACCTGAAGAAAAAAGACGACGCCCCAGGCAGCACCTTGGGCGAGGTGCGCGGCTACGCGCGCAAGATCTGGCTGGCGGGCCTGGGTGCCTATGCCCGTGTCGGCCAGGAAGGCTCGGACTACTTCAAGGAGTTGGTCAAGGCCGGCGAAGGCGTCGAGAAGCGTGGCAAGAAACGCGTCGACCAACAGCTCGACGCCGCCAACAACCAGATCGACGAAGCGACCGTGCAGGTAAGCCGTGTTCGGGGCAAGGTCGAGATTCAACTCGACAAGATCGAGAAAGCTTTCGATGCACGGGTCGCCCGCGCCTTGAATCGCCTCGGCATACCGTCTAAACATGACGTTGAAGCGTTGTCCATCAAACTCGAACAGCTGACCGAGTTGCTCGAGCGTGTCGCGCGCAAACCATAAGGAGAGCAGGATGGCTGGCAAGAAGAACACCGAGAAAGAAGGCAGCTCCTGGGTCGGCGGGATCGAGAAGTACTCCCGCAAGATCTGGCTGGCTGGCCTGGGTATCTATTCCAAGATCGACCAGGACGGCCCGAAGCTGTTCGAGTCGCTGGTCAAGGATGGTGAAAAGGCCGAAAAACAAGCCAAGAAGAATGTCGATGACGTGAAGCAAAGCGCCAAGTCGTCCACATCCTCTCGTGTCTCCGATGTGAAAGAGCGCGCGTTGGGCAAGTGGAGCGAGCTGGAAGAAGCCTTCGACAAGCGCCTCAATAGCGCCATCTCGCGCCTGGGCGTACCAAGCCGCAACGAGATCAAGGCCCTGCACCAGCAGGTCGATAGCCTCACCAAGCAGATCGAGAAACTCACCGGTGCATCGGTGACGCCAGTGTCCAAGGCTGCTGCCAGCAAGACCGCCGCCAAGCCTCTGGCGAAAGCGGCTGCCAAGCCTGCGGCGAAGACGGCTGCGGCGAAACCGGCCGCCAAGCCGGCTGCGAAGCCTGTAGCCAAGGCGGCTGCCAAGCCTGCGACGAAGAGCGCTGCGGCAAAACCGGCTGCCAAGGCGACTGCCGCCAAACCTGCGGCCAAACCCGCTGCGGCGAAGAAGCCCGCGGCGAAAAAAGCACCCGTCAAGCCCGCGGCAGCCAAGCCAGCCGTGCCGGCCGCCAGCGCCGCCCCCGCTGCAACCGCCGCTCCGGCACCCGCCGCTGCGCCGGCCAGCAGCACGCCATCGGCACCGGTGAACGCCGCTACCCAGGCCTAATACCGCGTCGCCCCTTTCGCGGGTAAACCCGCTCCCACAGGTTCAGCGTTGAACCTTGTGGGAGTGGGTTTACCCGCGAAAGCGTCAGGCCAGGCAACGCATCGCGTGCGCCTTACCCCTCCAGGTATCTGCCCGCCAGCTGTTCGGCAGCCCCGCGTGCAGGGCCTACCAGATGTGGCGCCACCAGCATCATCACTTGATACACCACGATGCCCTCGTCCCCTTCACGCCCAAGCACCCGCTGGTAATCGAGCGAAAACATCAGGGTCAGGGTGATCTGCTCCACCAGTTGCCCCAGCGCTTGCGTGTCGCTGCTCACAAGGCCTTGGCTCTTGAGGCTGGCGAGCAGGGCCGCCAGTGTGCGCTTGAGCGCATTGATCAGGCTGCGCATGCCACGGGCCAGCTTCGGCAGGCGTCCGGTCAGGTTCGACAGGTCTTGGAACAGAAAACGGTACTGGGCCATGTGCTCGACGATCAGGTGCAGGAACAACCAATAATCCTCGGCGTCCAGGCGCACACCCAGGGGTGGGTCCAGCAGCGGCATGAGCGCTTCCTCGAAGCGCTCGAAGAGCCCCAGCACCAACGGCTCCTTGCCATGAAAGTGGTAATAGAGGTTGCCCGGGCTGATGCCCAATTCGTTGGCGATCTCCAAGGTCGAGACGTTGGGTTCGCCCTGGCGATTGAACAAGTGCAAGGCGCATTCGAGGATACGATCACGGGTCTTCATCGTGTCAGCGTGCCCAGACATAGCTGCCCGGAGCCGGGCCCAGCGGTGGATAGCTGGCGTTGCCCAGCTCGGTCGCGGGGGCTTTCAGGCGCCCGGAGCGCTGGCCGATCCACTCCAGCCATTGGGGCCACCAGCTGCCTTCGTGGCGTGTAGCGTCGTGCACCCAGGCACGTGGGTCGCTCGACAGCGTGGGGTTCTCCAGGAAATGCGCCTTGGGGTTGCCAGGCGGGTTGATGATGCTCTGGATATGGCCGCTGTTGGCCAGCACGAAACGGCGTTTGCCACCGAGCAGCAAGGCCGAGCGGTACACCGCGTCCCACGGAGTGATGTGATCGTTGTTGCCGGCAACGGTGAAGCTGTCCAGGGTGACCTGGCTCAGGTCGATCGGTGTCCCGCACACCTGCATGCCGTTCGGGTAGGTCAAGGGGTTGAGCTTGAAGAAGTCCAGCAGCTCGCCATGAAACGCCGCGGGCAAACGCGTGTTGTCGGCGTTCCAGTAAAGGATGTCGAAAGCCGGTGGTGTCCTGCCCAGCAGGTAATTGTTGATCCAGTAGTTCCAGATCAGGTCGTTGGGCCGCATCCACGCGAAGATCCGCGCCACCTCGCCGCCATCGAGCACACCGCGCTGGTACGAGCGGCGCTTGGACGCCTCGATGGTCTGCTCGTCGGCGAACAGGCTCGCCGGGCTGTCGAATTGGCTGTCCAGCAGGCTGACCAGGTAGGTGGCGCTGCGTACCCGGCGCAATTGGCCCTTGGCCTGCAAGTGGCCCTGCAGGGCGGCCATGGTCAGGCCACCGGCGCAGGCGCCCATCAGGTTGGGGTCGCGGCTGCCGCTGATGCTGCGGCAGGCGACGAGGGCCTCTTCCAGCGCTTCCACGTAGCTGGACAACCCCCATTCGCGATGGCGTGGATCGGGGTTGCGCCAACTGACCATGAACACCTGCAGGCCGTTCTTGAGCATGTACTGCACGAAGCTGTTGGTCGGCCCAAGGTCGAAGATGTAGTACTTGTTGATCTGCGGCGGAATGACCATCAGCGGTCGGGCGTACTGTTTTTCGCTCATCGGCTTGTACTGGATCAGCTCCAGCAGCTCATTGCGAAACACCACGGCGCCAGGGGTGGCGGCGAGATTCACGCCCACCTCGAAAGCGCGCTCGTCCACCTGGCGCGGCAGGCCGTCGTTATGACGCAGGTCGTCGAGCAGGTGGGCCACGCCGCGGACCAGGCTCAGGCCGCCGGTGTTGAAGATTTCCTTGACCGCCAGAGGGTTGAGCAGCGAGTTGCTCGGAGCCAGGGCATCGTTGAGCAGGTTGAACAGAAAGTGGACACGAGCGCGGTCATCGTCGTCCAGCGTACTTTCCTCGATCCATTGGCGAGTTTGTTTCTGCCAGGCCAGGTAGGCCTGCAGCCCGCGACGGTAGAAAGGGTTCTGGCTCCAGGTCGGGTCGCTGAAGCGGTTGTCGCGCGGGTGGGGCTGGTGCGGGCTGTCGCCGAGCATCACCCGGGTCAGTTGACCGCCCAGGGCAAGCAGATGATGGGCGGTGTGCAAGGGGTTGCGCAGGCCAAGACGGCCGACATTGCGCAGTGTCGAGAACAGATCGCGCCCGCGCAGGCCGGTGATCGCGTTCTGTACATTGATGCTCGTGGCGGGGACCGGTGTCGTCCCTTTTACCGGTTTATCTGTCATCCCACACTCCGTCGTAAGGCCTCATCCACGTTCGTCTCGCGTAACCATCACCACCGGTGGGCCAGGGTTCAGCCGCCAGGGCCAGGGGCCGGGCGAGGATGCATGACCGCGCGCTGGCGCTCCTGCTGAAGGAATTTCATGATGATCGGCGCCACGGCTTCGGCCCGGGTAATCAGGAACAAATGCCCGTCGTCGATGATGTGCAGCTGTGCGTTGGGAATACGCCAGGCCAGCAGACGCATGTTGATCAGCGGAATCAACGGGTCATCGTCGCCGGCCAGTACCAGTGTCGGCTGCTGGAGCTTGTGCAGCCAGTGGATACTGGTCCAGCCAAGGCCAGCGAACAGTTGCCAGTAATAACCGGTCTTGCCGCCCGAGCGCACCTTGGCCGCGTGGTGCAGGGCCAGGTCGGGGTCGCGGCGAAAACCACCGCCATAAATCAACGGCGCGATGCGGATCACATGGGAGGGCTGCACATAGCGCCGGGGGCTGGCCATCATCATCAGCACCTTGGGCTTGCCCGGCACCATGAAGGCCCCAGCAGCGGTCGCGGCGAGGATCAGCTTCTTGCAGCGCTCGGGGTAATCGTGGGCGAACTGCTGAGCCAGGGCGCCGCCCCAGGACACGCCGATGACATTGACCTGGCCATAGTCGAGGTAGTCGAGCATGCGCGCAGTCAGCTTGGCCAGGCCTGGGAAGCGGTAAGGGCGGCTGGGCGTGGACGAGCCGCCGACACCCGGCACATCGAAGGCGATGACCTCGATGTCCGGGTCCAGCGCCTCGATGAACGGGAACACCAGCTCCAGGTTGGCGCCGATGCCATTGAAGATCAACAAAGGCGTCAGATGCGGCTTGCCGGGGCGGACCGCGGTGCGGATGGACTGGTTGTCCAGCTCGACTGTCCTGAATATGTAGGGTTGCGGCATGCACGGAACTCTAGGTCAAAAAGACGCCATGACGCGACCAAGCGGCCATGGCGACAGGTCTCATCGTTCGTGGACGTACGTCCCCGGTGCGGCTTCGCCTGCGGTGTAGGCGCGATTGCCCAGGCGGGTCGGCGCCTTTTTCAGCTCACCTGCGCGTTCACCCAGCCAGGCTTGCCAGTGTAGCCACCAGGAGTCGGCGTGCTTGATCGCGTTTTCCTGCCAGGCCACGGGATCGTCCGGGCGGTCTTCACCGGTCATGAAGCGCGCCTTGGGATTGCCGGGCGGGTTGAGGATGCTCTGGATATGACCGCTGTTGGACAGCACGAACTCGATCTTGCCGCCGAACAGGTGCGCCGAGCGGTAGCAGGACTGCCACGGGGTGATGTGGTCGGCAGTGCCGGCGACGCTGTAGATGTCGCAGAGGACCTTCTTCAGGTCGATGGCGGTACCGCACACTTCCAGGGCGTCGGCGCGGGTCAGCGGGTTGTTCTTGAACATCTCGATCAGGTCGCCGTGGAAGGCGGCGGGCAGGCGCGTGGTGTCGTTGTTCCAGAACAGGATGTCGAAAATCGGCGGCTCGTTGCCGAGCAGGTAGTTGTTGACCCAGTAGTTCCAGATCAGGTCGTTCGGGCGCATCCAGGCGAACACCTTGGCCATGTCGCTGCCTTCGAGCACGCCGGCCTGGTAGGAGTGGCGCTTGGCGGCTTCGAGGGTCTGCTCGTCGACGAACAGCGCGACCTGGGTGTCCATGGTGGTGTCCAACACACTGACCAGCAGGGTCAGGGCGTTGACTTTGTTCTCGCCCAGCGCCGCGTAGTGGCCGACCAGCGCGGTGCAGGTGATGCCGCCGGAGCAGGCACCGAGCATGTTCAGATCCTTGCTGCCGGTGATCGACAGCACCGCGTCCACGGCTTCCTTGAGTGCATCGATGTAGGTCGACAGGCCCCATTCGCGCTGAGCCGTGGTGGGGTTGCGCCAACTGATGATGAAGGTTTGCTGGTTCGAGCGCAGGCAAAAGCGCGCCAGGCTTTTTTCCGGGCTCAGGTCGAAGACATAGAACTTGTTGATTTGTGGCGGCACGATCAGCAGCGGACGGGCGTGCACCTGTTCGGTGATGGGGCTGTACTGGATCAGCTCCAACACGTCGTTGCGATACACAACGGCCCCTTCGCTGGTGCCCAGGTTCTTGCCCACTTCGAAGGCGTCCATGTTCACCTGGCTGGGCATGCCACCGTTGTTGACCAGGTCCTTCGCCAGGTTGGACAGGCCATCGAGCAGGCTCTTGCCGCCGGTCTCGAAGAAGCGCTTGACCGCTGCCGGGTTGGCCAGGGTATTGGTCGGGGCCATGGCCTCGGTCATCAGGTTGATGACGAACTGCCCGCGGCTGACATCCTGAGGGGAGAGGTCGCTGTTGCCGATCCAGTCCTGCAGCTCCTTGCGCCAGGCCAGGTAGGTCTGCAGATAGCGGCGATACAGTGGGTTCTGGCTCCAGGCCGGGTCATTGAAGCGGCGGTCATCGCCACTGGGCTGCAGGCTGGACTTGCCCAGCAGCACGTTCTTGAGTTCCAGGCCAAAGTGCGCCACGTGCTTGGCGCTGTGCAGCGGCTGGCGAACGGCCTGGCGCAAGACGGTGCGCGCCGATGTCAGCAGATCCTTGCGACGAATGCCGATGACCGGGTTCAGGCCCAGGGTGTTCTCCGAGGCCTGCCGCTGCAACTCATCGTTGTTCTTGTTACTCATCTACGACGCTCCGTTGTCCTGAGACGAGTACCGGTTGGCTGTGGCGGGTACACAGACGATTGCCCGGTACTGCTGCTCGGGTGACCAGTGATAAGAAACAGCGGTGCTGCGACCGGATGCGTCAGGCGATGAGCTGCGGGATTTTCTGCGTGTGAAGACAGCCTGCTTTCGCTCGCGACCTCTACATACCGGCCCGACCCTGCCCGCGCGTTCGACGATGCAGGGAACTTGCCAGCTCCATTGGTTACCCGACTTTCATGTAATGCGCAAGACAGCTCGTGCATGAGCTGTCTGTAGGGCATTCAAACAGATGAGATTAGAAAACGCGCTCTAAAGCGTGGAAGTCTTGCACTAGAGCATGAGTTTGACGACGGATTCGGCCGGGTCGCGGGATTTGCCGGCTTTGTGCAACTCATCGAGGTACTCGGCCCACAGCTGCTCCTGGCGTAGGCACAACTGCTCGAGGTACTCCCAGGTGAACAGGCCGCTGTCGTGGCCGTCATCGAAGATCAGTTTCAGGGCGTATTGCCCGGCAGGTTCAAGGCCCGTAAGGCCGACGTTGATCTTGCCGAACTGCAGGATGGGATTGCCGTGGCCCTGGACCTCGGCGGAGGGGGAGTGCACCCGCAGGAATTCGGCGGGCAGGTGATAGACCTCGCCGGGGGCGTAAGTGAGGCTGAGGGTCTTGGAGGCTTTGTGCAGGTTGATGGCGGTGGGCAGGCGGGCCATGGGGGAATCTCTCGGGAGCTGATAAGGCAAGCTTCCAGCTTCTTGTGGAGGGATTCAAGGGCCCATTCGCGGGTGAACCCGCTCCCACAAGGTCACTGCAATCCTTGTGGAGCGGGTTACCCGTGAAGAAGGCGACGCTGGGCTTACAGGATGTAGCGCGACAGGTCTTCGTTCTGCGCCAGCTCACCGAGGTGGCTGTTCACGTAGGACGCGTCGATGCGGATCGGCGCTTCGTCATGGGCGCTGGCCAGGTCGCCCGCGCTGAACGACACCTCTTCGAGCAGGCGCTCGAGCAGGGTGTGCAGGCGGCGGGCGCCGATGTTCTCGGTCTTTTCGTTGACCTGATAGGCGATCTCGGCCAAGCGCTTGATGCCGTCGGCGGCGAACTCGATGTTCAGGCCTTCGGTCTTGAGCAGCTCACGGTATTGCTCGGTGAGCGAGGCGTGCGGCTCCTGCAGGATGCGCTCGAAGTCTTCCGGGGTCAGCGCCTTGAGCTCAACGCGGATCGGCAGACGGCCTTGCAGCTCAGGTACCAGGTCGCTTGGCTTGCTCAGGTGGAACGCGCCGGAGGCGATGAACAGGATATGGTCGGTCTTGACCATGCCCAGCTTGGTGTTGACGGTGCAACCTTCGATCAGCGGCAGCAGGTCGCGCTGCACGCCTTCGCGGGAGACATCGGCGCCGCCGACGTTGCCGCGCTTGGCCACTTTGTCGATTTCGTCGATGAACACGATGCCGTGCTGCTCGACCGCTTCCAAGGCCTTGGCCTTGAGCTCTTCCTCGTTGACCAGGCGGCTGGCTTCCTCGTCACGTACCATCTTGAGCGCTTCCTTGACCTTGAGCTTGCGCGCCTTGCGCTTGCCCTTGCCCATGTTGGCGAACAGGCTTTGCAGCTGGTTGGTCATTTCTTCCATGCCGGGTGGCGCGGCGATCTCGACACCCATGGACTCGGCCACTTCGATCTCGATTTCCTTGTCGTCCAGCTGGCCTTCGCGCAGGCGCTTGCGGAACAGCTGGCGGGTGTTGGAGTCGCTGCTCGACTGGGAGGCTTCCTCGGCGAAGCTGCTGACCCGGGCCTGGGGCAGCAGGGCGTCGAGGATGCGGTCCTCGGCAGCGTCCTCGGCGCGGTGGCGCACGCGGATGATCTCCTGCTCGCGGAGCATCTTCAGCGCGGCATCGGCCAGGTCGCGGATGATCGATTCGACGTCACGGCCGACATAGCCCACTTCGGTGAACTTGGTGGCTTCGACCTTGAGGAATGGCGCGTTGGCCAGTTTGGCCAGGCGACGGGCGATCTCGGTCTTGCCCACGCCGGTTGGGCCGATCATCAGGATGTTCTTGGGGGTGACTTCTGCGCGCAGCTCGGCCGGCAGCTGCATGCGGCGCCAGCGGTTGCGCAGGGCAATGGCCACGGCGCGCTTGGCGTCGTCCTGGCCGATGATGTGGCGGTTGAGTTCGTGAACGATCTCGCGGGGGGTCATGGACATGATGAAAATGGTCCTTGATCAGAGTGGGTCAGCGTGGAAAAGCCCTGTCACCGGGACCGGGCGCCAAAACAGCTGATCACTCGGCCAGGTCCTGCTCCTCGATGGTCAGGTTGTGGTTGGTGAACACGCAGATGTCACCGGCGATGTTCAAGGCGGTCTCGGCGATCTCGCGAGCCGAGAGGTCGGTCTTGTTCAGCAGGGCGCGCGCAGCGGCCTGGGCGTAGGCACCGCCGGAACCCATGGCGATCAAGCCGTCTTCGGGCTCGACCACGTCACCGTTGCCGGTGATGATCAGGGAGGCATCCTTGTTGGCCACGGCGAGCATGGCTTCCAGACGGCTCAGGGAACGGTCGGTGCGCCACTCCTTGGCCAGTTCGACGGCGGCACGGATCAGGTGGCCCTGGTGTTTTTCCAGCTGGCCTTCAAAACGTTCGAACAAGGTGAAGGCATCGGCGGTAGCACCGGCGAAGCCGGCGATGACCTGGCCGTGGTACAGGCGACGGACTTTCTTCGCGTTGCCTTTCATCACGGTATTGCCGAGGGAAACCTGGCCGTCGCCGCCCATGACGACTTTGCCGTGGCGGCGGACTGAAACGATGGTAGTCAAGGGAGAGTCTCCACGCAGCGGGGCGAAAATGCCTGTTGCAGACTCATATGGGGGTGGGGGGAAGGATTTCAACCGGGGGGGATGAATGGTCGTGCCGGGCAGGGCCATCGGTGTTGCCCATTCGCGGGTAAGCCCGCTCCCACAGGCGCTAGGATCCCTGTGGAGGCGGGCTTACCCGCGAAATGGATTCGCTCAGGCCTCGTGGCAGACGTGCCCGTCGACCAAGGTATAACGCACCGCGCCCGGCAGGCAGTGGCCGATGAACGGGCAGTTCTCGCCGCGCGAGAACCATTGCTCGCCCGCGACCGTGGAAGCGTTCGGGTCGAACAGCACCAGGTCCGCCGCTGCGCCGACCTTGAGCTCGCCGGCCGGCAGACGCATGGCCGCCGCCGGGCCGCTGCTCAGGCGGGCCAGCAAGGTCGGCAGGTCGAGCAGGCCGTCTTCGACCAGCGTCATGGCCAATGGCAGCAGCAGCTCGACGCTGCTGATCCCAGGCTCCGTGGCACCGAACGGTGCCAGTTTGGCGTCACGCTCGTGGGGTTGGTGGTGGCTGGAGATCGCCTGGATCACACCCGATTTGACCGCCTCGCGCAGCCCATCGCGGTCGGCGGCGGTGCGCAGCGGCGGTTGCACGTGATAGAGGCTGGAGAAGTCGCGCAGCGCCTCGTCGGTGAGAATCAGCTGGTACAGCGCCACATCGGCGGTGACCGGCAGGCCAAGCTGCTGGGCCTGGGCGATCAGTCGTGCACCGCGGGCGCTGGTGATCTGGCTGAAGTGCGCGCGTACGCCGGTCTGTTCGACCAGCAGCAGGTTTCGCGCCAGGGCCACGGTCTCGGCAGTCTCGGGGATGCCCGGCAGGCCGAGGAAGCTCGCCATCGGGCCTTCGTGGGCCAGGCCGCTCTGGGCCAGGTCGCGGTCCTGGGAGTGGAAAACCACGGTCAGGTCGAAGGTGGCGGCATATTCCAGCGCGCGGGCCAGGGTGCGGTTGTTCGGGATTTCCTTCAGGCCGTTGCCGAAGGCCACGCAGCCGGTGTCGCGCAAGGCGACCAGCTCGGCCAGTTGCTCGCCTTCCAGGCCCTTGGTCAAGGCGCCGATCGGGTAGACCTTGCTGTTGGCCGCTTCACGGGCGCGGTCGAGGATCAGTTCGGCCACGGCCGAGGTGTCCAGCACCGGTTTGGTCTGCGGCGGGCAGCACAAACTGGTGACACCACCGGCGACCGCAGCGCGGGTCTCGCTGGCGATGTTGCCCTTGCGGCTGTATCCCGGCTCGCGCAGGGAGACGCCGAGGTCGACCAGGCCCGGGGCTGCCACCAGGCCGTCGGCCTGGATCGTGCGGTTGGCAGTGAAGCCGGCGGGCGCTGCACCGATGGCCGCGATGCGACCGCCGTCGAGGTGCAAGTCAGTGATGGTGTCCAGGCCGCTGGCAGGATCGATGACCCGGGCGCCGATAATGCTGATGGTCACTGGGCGTTCTCCTGGTCGAATTGACGTTGCGCGGTCTGGCCGCTCATGGCCATGGACAGCACGGCCATGCGCACGGCGATGCCGTAGGTCACCTGGTTGAGGATCACCGAGTGCTGACCGTCGGCTACCGCCGACTCGATCTCCACCCCACGGTTGATCGGACCGGGGTGCATGACGATGGCATCGGGCTTGGCGCCGGCCAGGCGTGCGGTGGTCAGGCCGAACAGGCGGTAGAACTCGCCCTCGCTGGGCAGCAGGCCGCCGGCCATGCGTTCGCGCTGCAGGCGCAGCATGATCACCACGTCGACATCTTTCAGGCCCTGGGCCAGGTCGGTGTAGACCTTCACCCCGTACTGCTCGATACCCACCGGGATCAGAGTCTTGGGGCCGACCACGCGGATGTCGGGGCAACCGAGGGCCTTGAGCGCCAGCATGTCGGAGCGGGCCACGCGCGAGTGCAGGATGTCGCCGACGATGGCTACCGAGAGGTTCTCGAAGCTGCCTTTGTGGCGACGGATGGTCAGCATGTCGAGCATGCCCTGGGTCGGGTGCGCATGGCGGCCGTCACCGCCGTTGATCACGGCGACTTCCGGGCAGACATGCTCGGCGATGAAGTGGGCGGCGCCCGAGTCGGAGTGGCGCACGACGAACATGTCGGCGGCCATGGCTTCGAGGTTACGCAGTGTGTCGAACAAGGTCTCGCCCTTGCTGGTCGAGGAGGTAGACACGTTCAGGCTGATCACGTCCGCCGACAGGCGCTGGGCGGCCAGCTCGAAGGTGGTGCGGGTACGGGTGGAGTTTTCGAAGAACACGTTGCAGACGGTCTTGCCGCGCAGCAGCGGAACTTTTTTCACGGCCCGGGCGCCGACTTCCAGGAAGGAGTCGGCGGTGTCGAGGATCTCGGTTAGCAGTTCGCGGGGCAAACCGTCGAGCGAGAGAAAGTGGCGCAGCTGGCCCTGGTCATTGAGCTGCAGCGGGCGCTTGGCGTCGAATGGCGTCATCGCGAGGGACTCTTAAAGGGCGGAAGCGGTGGCGAGGTCCTGGCGCTCGAGGACGAGCGGTGCCGGTCCGGTCAATTTTACCCGTTCAGTGGGCGCCAGGTGCAAGGTGGCGCCCAGCACGTTCGGGCGGATCGGCAATTCGCCGGCGTCCAGGTCCAGCAGGCAGACCAGGGTGACGCTGGCCGGGCGGCCATAATCGAACAGTTCATTGAGCGCGGCGCGGATGGTGCGACCGCTCATCAGCACGTCGTCCACCAGCACCAGGTGCTGGCCTTCGATTTCGAAGGGCAGCTCGGACGGACGCACTTGCGGGTGCAGGCCGTTCTGGCTGAAGTCGTCGCGGTAGAAGGACACGTCCAGGGTGCCCAGCGGGCTGCTGTCGCCCAGCTCCTGCTGCAGGGCCTGGGCTACCCATACGCCGCCGGTGCGGATGCCGATGAAGCGCGGCTCGGTGATAGTGCGACGGGCCAGGTGGGCGCGAAGGTCGACGGCCATCTGCCGGATCAGGTCGGCGGGATTGGGTAGGCTCATTGCGTGCTCCTCGGAAGGGGGGCGCCGGGCTGGGCCGGCGGCGAAGCGGATTTAAGTATTGGCCTCCAGCCAGCCCTGCAGGAGCAGGGCGGCGGCAATGGCATCGACCGGGTTGTCGCGGTAGCTGCCATGGCGCATGCCTCGGGCCATCTGCTCGCCCTTGGCTTCGAAGGTGGTCAGACGCTCGTCATGAGTGTGCACAGGCAGGTTGTAGCGGCCATGCAGGCGGCGGGCGAACTTCTCGGCCCGGGCGCTCATTTCGCTGGGCGTGCCGTCCATGTTCAGCGGCAGGCCAACGATGATGGCGTCGGGCTTCCATTCGGTGATGAGCTTTTCCACCTGGGCCCAGTCCGGGACGCCGTTCTGGGCTTTAAGCGTGCACAATTCGCGGGCCTGGCCGGTGACCACCTGGCCGACGGCCACGCCGATCTGTTTGCTGCCATAGTCGAAGCCCAGCAGCAGGCGCAGCTCGGCCATCAGGCGTGACCCGCTTGGCTGGTCAGCAGGCTGAGGTTGATCCCCAGGCTGGCGGCGGCTGCCTCGAGGCGCTGCTCGCTGGCCAGTCCGAAGATGATCTCGGCGTCGAAGGGGCAGTTGAGCCAGGCGTTGTCGGCAAGCTCGGCTTCCAGTTGGCCGGCTTCCCAACCGGCATAACCCAAGGTGATCAGGCTCTGCTTGGGCCCTACGCCTTCGGCGATGGCGAACAGCACGTCCTGGGAGGTCGAGAGCGACAACCCCTGCAGCTCCACCGTGGCCTGATAACTGCAGTCGCTGCTGTGCAACACGAAGCCGCGATCGGTCTGCACCGGGCCACCCTGGTAGATCGGCACCTGCAGGGTGCTGGCCGGTGGCTCCTCATCCGGGCGTAGCTGCTCCAGGATGTCGGCCAGGTTCAGCTCCTGCGGGCGGTTGATCACCAGGCCCATGGCGCCGTTGGCGTTGTGCTCGACAATATAGGTGAGGGTCTGGGCAAAGTTCGGATCGACCATGTGCGGCATGGCGATCAGGAACTGATGCTTGAGGTAGCTCGGGCTGAGGGTTTTCATGAGTGATAGTGTGGCGTCAGCTGGGCTCGGCTTCAAGCTGCAAGCTTCAAGCGGCGAGAAAAAGCACGGCTGTGCATGCCCGCGCTTTTTTCTTGCCGCTTGAGACGTGTGACGTGCGGCTAGTTACTGGACAACCGGTCCCCGCGGGCGAAGCGCCAGGTACGGATGATTTCCAGGCGGTCGAACTCCGCCAGGTCGCCTGTGAACGGTGCAAACGGCGCGGCCAGACGGACGATGCGTTGGGCCGCCTGGTCGAGCACCGGCTGACCAGAGGATTCGAGCACCAGCACTTCGTACAGCGAGCCGTCGCGGTTGATCGAGACCATCATCCGCAAGTTGCCGTAGATCTGTTGGCGTCGCGCTTCTTCGGGATAATTGAGGTTGCCCACGCGCTCCACCTTCTTGCGCCATTCTTCCTTGTACCAGGCGCCTTTGTCGCGCATGGTCGAGGCTGCGTTGAGGCGATGGATGCGCGGGCGCTTGGCATACATCTGCTGTTCGTTGGACAGCTCCGCCTCGAGGCTGGCGATCTGGCTGGAGAGCTGCGAACTGTCGAAGTCCGGCACCGCTGCCTGGGGCTTGGGCTGCGCCTTGCTTTCCTTGGGCTTGGGCTCGACCTTCTGCACCTTGGGTGCCTTGGTGGCCACCGCGGACTTCTGCGGCGAGGGCGGGGTTTCCTGACGAGCGGCTGGCGGTGGGGTGATCTTGTTGATCTTGCTGTCCTGGAAGGGCGCGACCTCGGTGGTCTTGGGTACGGCTTTCTTTTCCAGGGTGCCGCTGCCTTGCTGGTTGTCCTGGGCCTGGAAGTCGGCCTTCTCGGGCGGCTTCTCGCTCTTGAAGGTGGCCAGGGTGATGTCCATCGTGTGGCGGATTTCGCTGGGCTTGCTGATGGTGAAACCCACGCCGAGGATCAGCGCCAGGTGCACCAAGGCAGCCAGGAACAGGGTGAAGCCAAGCCGGTCCACCGGGCGGACGCGGGGTGGGAGCAGGTCGGCAGGGATGTCGGCAGGCAGCGTCATCAGGTATCCAAGGGCAGCTTCGAATCACAAGCTGCAAGCTTCAAGTAAAAGCGGCCCGGTGCAGGCCTGCCCGTACGTGCAGCTTGCAGCTTGCAGCTGCGCATCATACCCCACTGTGTGGCATTGCCACGTGTCCTCGGTCAGCGCGCCTTGAGCTTGCGATCAATGGCGTCCATCAGCTGGGCGCCGATGTGGGTGTCGTAGGCGGCGTCGATTTCGCGAATGCAGGTCGGGCTGGTGACGTTGATCTCGGTCAGGTAGTCGCCGATCACGTCCAGGCCGACGAACAGCAGGCCCTTCTCGCGCAGGGTCGGGCCAACTTGGGCGGCGATCCAGCGATCGCGCTCGGTCAGCGGGCGGGCTTCGCCTCGACCGCCAGCGGCCAGGTTGCCACGGGTCTCGCCGCTGGCCGGGATGCGCGCCAGGCAGTAGGGCACCGGTTCGCCGTCGATCATCAGGATGCGCTTGTCGCCGTCCTTGATCTGCGGCAGGTATTCCTGGGCCATGATCTGCTGGGTGCCATGCTGGGTGAGGGTCTCGAGGATCACCGACAGGTTGGGGTCGTCCTTGCGGTGGCGGAACACCGAGGCACCGCCCATGCCGTCCAGCGGCTTGAGGATCACGTCGCCACGGCTGTCGGCGAACTCACGCAGGATGTCCACGCGGCGGCTGACCAGCGTGGGCGCCATGCACTGTGGGAACTGGGTGGCGAACAGCTTCTCGTTGCAATCGCGCAGGCTCTGCGGGCGGTTGACCACCAGCACGCCTTCGCGCTCGGCCTGCTCCAGCAGGTAGGTGCTGTAGACGAACTCCATGTCGAAGGGCGGATCCTTGCGCATCAGGACCACATCCAGCTCGCTCAGGGCGCTGTCCTGCTCCTCGCCCAGTTCGAACCAGCGGGCCGGATCGGCGAACACCTTCAGGGGGCGCATCTGGGCCCGGGCCTGGCCCGCGCCCAGGTAGAGGTCGCGCTGCTCCATGTAGAACAGGCTCCAGCCACGTTCCTGGGCCGCCAGCAGCATGGCCAGCGAGCTGTCCTTTTTGTAGGAGATGGACGCGATAGGGTCCATGACAATCCCGAGGCGAACGCTCATGGGGTGGTTCCTCTTGGCGGCGCGGGGCCGCGGTGATTCGAAAGAAAAGTGGCTCAGGGTGGCGCCGGGAGCGCCGATGGTCAAGGGGTTCGGCGGATGGAATGGCTATCCGTAGTGTGCTAAAAGTGCAGCTGCAAGCCTTGAACTACAAGCCTTGAGAAAAACCAGCCATGCGTCGGCGCGCTTTTTCTCGCAGCTTGATGCTTGCAACTGCAGCTAATTCCCACTGGTAGGCAACTATGGAACAACCCCTGAAGGTGATGGTGATCGACGATTCGCGCACGATCCGCCGCACCGCACAGATGTTGCTCGGCGAGGCCGGCTGCGAGGTGATCACCGCCAGTGATGGTTTCGATGCCCTGGCCAAGATCGTCGACCACAAGCCCCAGGTCATCTTCGTCGATGTACTGATGCCTCGCCTGGATGGCTACCAGACCTGCGCGGTGATCAAGCAGAACAGCACCTTCAAGGATACCCCGGTCATCCTGCTGTCCTCGCGCGACGGCCTGTTCGACAAGGCCCGCGGTCGGGTGGTCGGCTCAGACCAGTTCCTGACCAAGCCATTCAGCAAGGAAGAACTGCTCGATGCGATTAGGGCTCATGTGCCCGGTTTCGTCGTGCAAGAACAACACGCACCCTGACACCGCCGCGCCTGGCGGCGTCTTCTTTTCCTTTAAATGGGGAAACAGCATGGCCCGAGTTTTGATCGTCGACGATTCGCCGACAGAGATGTACAGACTGACCGCCTGGCTGGAGAAGCATGGCCACCAGGTGCTCAAGGCCGACAACGGCGCCGATGGCGTGGCCCTGGCCCGTCAGGAGAAACCCGACGCGGTGCTGATGGACATCGTCATGCCGGGCATGAATGGTTTTCAGGCTACCCGTCAGCTGAGCAAGGACCCTGAGACCCGCGCCATTCCGGTGATCGTGGTCACCACCAAGGACCAGGAAACCGACCGGGTCTGGGCCACACGCCAGGGCGCGCGCGACTTCCTGACCAAGCCTGTGGAAGAGGCGGCCCTGATCAGCAAACTCAAAGAAGTGCTCGGGGCTTGACCACCCGCCCCCATGGCGCGTCGCTGACCGCCTTCGAGCTGTTGCTGGACATCGACCGGCGTTGTCGCCTGTTGGTAGCGGACCAGCCCTTGCAAGACACCCGCTTGCAGCAATGGAGCGGCATTGGGTTTCGCATTGCCGGGCAGTGGTTCGTGGCCCCCATGGGCGAAGTCGCCGAGGTCCTGCATGAGCCGCGCACTAGCCGGGTCCCCGGCGTGCAGCCCTGGGTCTGCGGTGTGGCCAATCTGCGTGGCCGGCTGCTGCCGGTTATGGACTTGAGCGCCTTCTTCGGCCTAGGCCCTGCGGCGGCGGGCAAGCAGCGGCGTGTGTTGGTGCTGGACCACGAAGAACTGTTCGCCGGCCTGTTGGTGGACGAAGTCCTGGGCCTTCAACACTTTGCCCTGAGCAGTCTGGAGCTGTCGCCACCGCAGCCCTTGCTGCGTGCCGCGGCGCCCTTCGTCCAGGGGCATTTTCCCCGTGAACGCAACTGGGCGATCTTCAGCCCGTTCGCCCTGGCCCAGGCGCCAGGCTTTCTCGACGTGGCGTTGTAGAGGATGCTTCGACCGTGAACAAACCCGCCACCCCCGTCGCTCCGGTTGCCGAAAGCCAGCGCAGCCGCAGTATTGCGCAGATCACCGCACTGTTTTTGGTGCTCATCCTGGCGATCATCCTGCTGTTCGCCAACTTCGCGTACCTCAATACCCAGTCCAACTACGACAAACAGTACATCGGCCACGCCGGCGAGTTGCGCGTGCTGTCCCAGCGCATCGCCAAGAACGCCACCGAAGCGGCGGCCGGCAAGGCCCTGGCGTTCAAGCTGCTGTCCGATGCGCGCAATGACTTCGAGCGGCGCTGGCGTTATCTGCGCGAGGGCGACAAGGCCACCGGGCTGCCGCCGGCGCCGCTGACCGTGCGGGACGAGATGGACGCGGTCCGTCAGGACTGGGACAACCTGCGCAAGAATACCGACACCATCCTGGCCAGCGAGCAGACCGTGCTGTCGCTGCACCAAGTGGCGGCAACGCTGGCCGAGACCGTGCCTCAGTTGCAGGTCGAATACGAAAAAGTAGTGGAGATCCTCCTGCAGAGCGGAGCGCCGGCGAGCCAGGTGGCGGTGGCCCAGCGTCAGTTGCTGTTGGCCGAGCGCATTCTGGGTTCGGTCAATACCGTGCTGGCCGGTGATGACACCTCGGTACAGGCCGCCGATGCCTTTGGCCGCGACGCCAGCCGTTTCGGCCAGGTGCTCGAAGGCATGCTCGGCGGCAACCCGGCGATTCACGTGACCAAGGTCGAGGACGCCGATGCTCGCGCCCGCCTCGCGGAGATCGCCGAACTGTTCCAGTTCGTCTCCGGGTCCGTGGACGAGATCCTCGAAACGTCGCCTGAACTGCTGCGCGTGCGCGAGGCGGCCGGCAATATCTTCAGTCTGTCGCAAACCTTGCTCGATGAAGCCTCGCACCTGGCCAACAGCTTCGAGAACCTGGCCAGCGGGCGCACCCTGGCTACTGTCGGTGGCTACCTGCTGGGGTTGGTGGCGCTGGCTTCGATCATCCTCATCGGCCTGGTGATGGTGCGCGCCACCCACCGCCAGTTGCGCGAGACCGCCGAGAAGAACGAGCGCAACCAGCAAGCGATCATGCGTTTGCTGGACGAGATCGAGGAGCTGGCCGATGGCGACCTCACCGTCACGGTGTCGGTCACTGAGGACTTCACCGGCGCCATTGCCGATTCGATCAACTATTCGGTCGACCAGTTGCGCGACCTGGTGGCCACCATCAACCACAGTGCCGAGCAGGTCGCCGCCGCCGTGCAGGACACCCAGAACACAGCGCGCCAGCTGGCCAAGGCCTCCGAACACCAGGCCGAGCAGATCAGCGAGGCGTCCCTGGCGGTGGGCGACATGGTCGAGTCGATCGACCGTGTGTCCTCCCACGCCTACGAATCGGCCAAGGTGGCCGAGCGTTCGGTGGCCATTGCCAACAAGGGCAACGAGGTGGTGCACAACACCATCCACGGCATGGACAACATCCGCGAGCAGATCCAAGACACCGCCAAGCGGATCAAACGCCTGGGCGAGTCTTCCCAGGAAATCGGCGATATCGTCAGCCTGATCGACGACATTGCCGACCAGACCAACATCCTTGCGCTCAATGCCGCGATCCAGGCCTCCCTCGCTGGCGAGGCCGGGCGTGGTTTTGCGGTGGTCGCCGACGAAGTACAGCGCCTGGCCGAGCGCTCCTCGTCGGCTACTCGGCAAATCGAGGCGCTGGTGCGGACCATCCAGGTCGACACCAACGAGGCGGTGATCTCCATGGAGCAAACCACCGCCGAGGTGGTGCGCGGTGCGCGCCTGGCCCAGGACGCCGGGGTGGCGCTTGCCGAGATCGAAGGCGTATCGCAGACCCTCGCCGAGCTGATCCACAGCATCTCCGACGCAGCCCAGTTGCAAACCTCCTCGGCCGGGCAGATCTCCCACACCATGGCGGTGATCCAGCAGATCACCGCCCAGACCTCGGCCGGTTCCAGCGCCACCGCCGACAGCATCCGCCACTTGGCGCGCATGGCCAGCGAGATGCGTCGTTCGGTCTCCGGTTTTACCCTGCCGGCACCCGCCGAGCGGCGTTGAGGAGCGACAGATGGCTGCTTCAGCAGTGAGCCCCGAGCGCCACGACACCGTCGCCCTGGCGTGGGTCAAGGCGCCGATCCTCGATTGCCTGGGCCAGGCCCGCCAGGCCCTGGAGCGATTCGCCAGCGAACCGGGCGATCCGGCGATGCTGGCTTTCTTCGTCGACAACCTGCATCAGGTCCAGGGTTGCCTGCGCATGCTCGAACTGCGCGGTGCAGCGCACCTGGCCGAGGAGCTGGAGCTGCTGGGCCGGGCCATGGCCGATGGTCAGGTCAGCCCCCGAGGCGATTGTCTGGGTGCGCTGTTCCGCGGGCTCGAGCAATTGCCGCCGTATCTGGAACGGCTGCGCGGCTCGCGACACGACCTGCCGTTGGTGGTGGTGCCATTGCTCAACCAACTGCGCGGCTGCCGTGGCGTCGAGCCGTTGCCCCAGGGCAGCCTGGTCGGCGGCGTGGCGCAGCGTCTGGCTGGGGCGGCGGACCTGGCGGATTTGGACCTGTCCCTGGGCAACTGGCGCGAACATTTGCAGGCCAGCCACGGACGCGACGCCCTGCGCTCGGTGGTGACGGCACTGTGCGATGACCTGATGCGCATCAAGGACCGACTCGATCAGTACATGCGCGGCGATCGTGAGCAGCGTGAGCAACTGGAGGCCCTGCTGGCGCCGTTGCGCCAGGTCGCCGATACCTTGGCGGTGCTCGCTTTCCAGCAGCCGCGCCGGGTGATCATCGACCAAGTGCTGGCGCTGCAGGCCCTGGCCCAGGGCGAGCAGGCGGTGGACGACGCCGTGCTGATGGATGTGGCCGGCGCCCTGCTGTACGTGGAGGCCACCCTTAATGGGATGGTCGGCCCGCTGGAGGAGACCGGCCAAGGCGGCCTGCCGGGCGCGGACCTAACGGAGATCCGCCAGCTGGTACTCAATGAGTCCCTGGCGGTGCTGCAACAGGCCAAGGACTTGATCGGCGATTGCCTGGAGTCGGGCTGGCCGGCAGAACGCTTGCAGCCGCTGCCGGGGCTTTTGCACCAGATCCGTGGCGCGCTGACGATGCTCATGTGGCCGGAGGCCGCCGAGGTGTTCGGTGGCTGCGCAGGTTATGTGCAGGGTTGGCTGTCGCATCTGGAGCAGCCGCCACCTGCAGACGAGCTGGCGCATCTGGCCGAAGCCTTGAGCGCTGGCGAGTGCTATGTGCAATGGCGGGTGGCCGATCCGCTGGTCGATGCCCAACCATTCATCGACAGGGCGCGGGCCAGCCTGGCGGCGCTGGGTGTGTCGTGCGGGCAGGCCGAGGCTCGCGTCGAGTTCGAAGCGGTCGATGAAGAATTGCGGGATGTCTTCCTCGAAGAGGCCGGCGAGCTGCTTCCGGAAATCGAACGCCACTGGCTGCGTTGGCGCGCCGACAATGCCTTGCGCGAGGCCCTGGTCGAGGTGCGCCGAGCCCTGCATACCCTCAAAGGCAGTGGTCGCATGGTCCATGCCGAGGCGCTGGCCGAGCTTGCCTGGGGCGCCGAGCACTTGCTCAACCGTGTACTGGAAGGGCGGATCACCCTTGGCGCCGAAGGGGTGCTGGCCCTGCAACAGGTGTTCGTCCGGCTCCCGGACTTGCTCGCCGATTTCGCGGTGGGCCATCTGCCGTCGCGGGTCGAGGTCGAGCCGTTAGCCGGCCACTTGCATCATCTGGCGGTCAATGATGTGCCGGCGCCGGCGCCGGCGCAGGTCGACGGGCTCGACCCACAATTGTTGGCGATCTTCGGCAACGAGGCCCAAGGCCATCTCGCCAGTCTGGAGACGTTCCTGCGCGATGCCGATGGCCATGGCACGCCCGTCAACGACAGCCTGCAGCGCGCACTGCATACCTTGAAGGGCAGCGCGGCGATGGCGGGCGTCATGCCGATCGCCGAGCTGGCCACCGCCTTCGATCGACTGGTGCGCGAATACAAAGGTCACGAACTGCCCTTGCAGGTGGCGGAGCTGGAATGGCTGGAGGCGGCCCGCGCCTTGTTCCACCTCGGCCTTGCGCAACTGGGTAGCACGCCGTTGGCCCCTATCCCGGGGGCGGCGCAGTTGATCGAGGAGGTCGGGCAGTCGGTGGATGTGCGCCTGGCCTTCCTGCAGCAGGACCCACAGCACAGCCATCGACCCAAACGCGATCCGCAGCGAATCGCCGCGTTCCTGACCCAGGGTATGGATATCCTGCTCGAGGCCGAGGCGCTGCTGTCGCGTTGGCAGGCGCAACCCGGCGACCGCTCGGTCTTGGAAACGCTGCTGGACGAGTTGACCACCCTCGGCCAGTCGGCGTATCTGGCCGAGTTGTGGCAGGTGGATGAAGTCTGCGAGGCGTTGCTTGACCTGTATGGCGCGGTGGAAGAGGGCAGTCTGGCCGCCAGCCCGCGATTCTTTGCCCTGGCCCAGCAGGCCCATGAGGCGCTGCTCGACATGTTCGACGAGATAGCTGCCGGCCAGGCGCTCAGCGCCCGCGTCGATTGCATCGCGGCCATGCGCGGCCTGTTGGACGACGCCCTGGACCCCGGGATCATGGGCGTGGTGGGCCAGGATGCGGTGGCACCGCTGGCGGTCTACCCGACAGCGAACGATCCTGCATTGGTGCAACTGTTCCTCGACGAGGCGGGCGATATCCTCGATGGCGCCGACCAGGCATTGGCGCAATGGGCTCAGGACCCGGACAACCACTCGGCACTGTCGACCCTGCAGCACGACCTCCAGACCCTCAAAGGCGGTGCGCAGATGGCTGGCGTGGGTGCGGTGGAGGTGTTGGCCCACGCGCTGGTCGCGCTTTACGAGGGCCTGGTGGATCGCCGCCTGGGGGCTACTGCCGAGCTGCTCGATCTGTTGCGGCGCGGCCACCAGACCCTCGGGCAGATGCTGCACGCGCTACGCGAAGGGCAGGCGCCGGCTTCGGCAACGGCGCTCCTGGGCGAGCTGCGCGAGTACCGCCATGCCCCACCTGCGCCTGCTGCCGTCGAGGCAGCGGCGGACGAAGCCCAACGCTCGAGCGATAACGAACTGCTCGAGGTCTTTCTCGAAGAAAGTTCGGATATCGTCGAAAGCGCCGCTGCGGCCCTGGCGCGCTGGCAGGCCGATCCGCGTAACAGCGTCGAGGTGGAGAACCTGCTGCGTGATCTGCATACCCTCAAGGGGGGCGCGCGGATGGTCGAGATCGCCGCTATCGGCGATCTGGCCCATGAACTGGAATTCTTGTACGAACTGCTCGCCGCCGGCCGCTTGCCGCCGAGCCCGGCGCTGTTCTCCTTGCTGCAAAACTGCCATGACCGTCTGGCACACATGCTCGACGCCGTGCGCCTCGGTCAGCCCCTGCACGCAGCCACGGCGCTGATCGACTATATCCGCAATTTCAGCAGTGCCGCGTTGACCGACAGCGCGGCCGGCCAGGTCCCGGTCGAAGCGCCGTCGCCGGAGGCGCCGGCCGCCGCGCCGGAGCGCGCGCCGGGCGACATGGTCAAGGTGGACGCCGAGCTGCTGGACGATTTGGGCAACCTGGCCAGTGAGCACTCTGTTATTCGCGGGCGCATCGAGCAGCAAGTCAACGATGCCCAATTCGCCCTCAACGAGATGGAAACAACGGTCGAGCGCATGCGCGACCAGCTGCTGCGCCTGGATATCGAGACCCAGGGACGGATGTCCAGCCGCTACCAGGCCGAGGGCGATGCGTACGAGGATTTCGACCCGCTGGAGATGGACCGCCATTCCCAGTTGCAGCAGTTGTCCCAGGCGTTGTTCGAGTCGGCTTCGGACCTGCTCGACCTCAAGGAAACCCTCGCCCAGCGTGCCCAGGAAGCCTACAGCCTGCTCCAGCAGCAGGCGCGGGTGAACAGTCAATTGCAAGAAGGTCTCACGGCCACCTTGATGGTGCCCTTCGAACGCTTGGTACCGCGCCTGCAGCGGGTGGTCCGCCAGGTGGCCAGCGAGCTGGGCAAGCAGGTCGAACTGGTGGTGGGCAACGCCGAGGGCGAGCTGGACCGCAGCGTGCTCGAGCGCATGGTGGCGCCTCTGGAGCACATGCTGCGCAACGCCGTGGACCACGGCCTGGAGTCGCGCGAAGCGCGTCTGGCGGCGGGCAAGCCGGAGCAGGGCACCATCCATCTGAACTTGCTGCACGAAGGCGCCGATATCGTCATCGAGATGAGCGACGACGGGGCCGGAGTGCCCTTGGAGGCGGTGCGCAACAAGGCCATCAAGCGTGGCCTGCTGGACCCGCAAGCATACTTGAGCGATAACGAGATCCTGCAATTCATCCTGCGTCCGGGCTTTTCTACCGCTGAGAAGATCACCCAGATCTCTGGCCGAGGCCTGGGGATGGACGTGGTGCATGAGGAGGTCAAGCAGTTGGGCGGCTCGATGAGCATCGAGTCGAGCCCGGGCAAAGGCGCGCGATTCTTGATCCGCTTGCCGTTCACCGTGTCGGTGAACCGCGCGCTGATGGTGCACCTGGGCGAGGAGCAGTACGCAATCCCGCTCAATACCATCGAAGGCATCGTGCGCGTGCCGCCCGCTGAGCTTGAGGCTTGTTACCAGCTGAGCGCACCGCGCTATGCCTATGCCGGTCACGAGTACGACCTGCGCTATCTCGGGGAGGTGCTCCAGGGCGGTGTGCCTCGGCCAAGTCTGCTGGGGCAAAGCGTGCCATTGCCTGTGTTGCTGGTGCATTCCCAGGAGCAGTCGTTCGCCATCCAGGTGGACAGCCTGTCGCCAAGCCGAGAGATCGTGGTCAAGAGCCTGGGGCCGCAGTTCGCGGCGGTGCCTGGGCTGTCCGGCGCGACCTTGCTGGGGGATGGCCGGGTAGTGCTGATTCTCGATTTGCTCGGCCAGTTGCGCGGGCAGCAGCGGCGTCTGGCGCGCCTGCCGGGTGGCTACGGGGGGCCGCGTCCGGTGTTTGGCCCGGCACCGCGTCAGCGTCTGCTGGTGATGGTGGTGGACGACTCGGTCACCGTGCGCAAAGTCACCAGTCGTCTACTGGAGCGCCACGGTATGAGTGTGCTGACGGCCAAGGACGGTGTGGATGCCATGGCCTTGCTGGAGGAGCACCGCCCCGATGTGCTGCTGCTGGACATCGAGATGCCGCGCATGGACGGCTTCGAGGTGGCCACGCGCATCCGCCGCGATGTCCGTCTGAAGGATCTGCCCATCATCATGATCACCTCGCGTACCGGCCAGAAACAC
This sequence comes from Pseudomonas sp. HTZ2, assembly GCF_033173945.1. NCBI lineage: Bacteria > Pseudomonadati > Pseudomonadota > Gammaproteobacteria > Pseudomonadales > Pseudomonadaceae > Pseudomonas > Pseudomonas sp. HTZ2. The sequence goes on from NZ_CP137332.1 coordinate 2,019,769, forward strand.
CGCGACAGGGCCATGGCCATCGGCGTCAACGACTACTTGGGCAAGCCTTATCAGGAGTCGGTCCTGTTGCAGAGCATCGCCCATTGGAGCCAACCCCATGCTTGAATACATCGCCGGCCAGCGCAGCAGCCTGACCGGTCTGCTACTGCCTTTGAGCGACCGCACCCTGGTGCTGCCCAATGTGGCGGTGGCCGAGCTGATCGGCCAGCGCACCTTCGCCTGCCAGGCGGGCGACCCGGCCTGGCACCTGGGCTGGATCGACTGGCGTCAGCAGCGCTTGCCGCTGATCGGCCTGGAGGCCGCCTGTGGCGGCGAGACCGTTTGTGGCGAACGGGCACGGGTGGTGGTGCTCAACGCGCTGGGCGATACCGGCCTGCGCTACCTGGCGTTGCTACTGCAGGACATCCCACGCTCCTGCAAGCTGGACAGCCAGCTCAACTATGTGGATGTCCCCTTGGCGAGCCTGGAGCTGGCGGCGGTGCAGGTCGGCGAGCAGGTGGCGCGGGTACCTGACCTGGCGGCGCTGGAGCGCATGGTGCGTGACGCGGATCTTCACTAGCTTCAAGTTGTAAGCTTCAAGCGGCAAGCTAGCTGTGTCGGGGGCGTCCCCGTGCTTTGCTTGAGGCTTACAGCTTGAAACTTGAAGCTGTCAGGGAGGTCAGTGTTTGCATGTATTACGGTGAACGCTTCAACGCCTGGACGCACCTGGTCGGTGCCGTGCTGGCCTGTATCGGTGCCATCTGGCTGATCGTCGTGGCCGGATTGCAGGGCGATCCGTGGAAGATCGTCAGCTTTTCCATCTACGGCAGCACTCTACTGCTGCTCTACAGCATCTCAACGCTCTACCACAGCACCCGTGGGCGGGCGAAGGTGATCATGCGCAAGCTCGATCACTTGTCGATCTACCTGCTCATCGCCGGCAGCTACACGCCGTTCTGTCTGGTCAGCCTGCGCGGCCCCTGGGGCTGGAGCCTGTTCGGCGTGGTCTGGGGCCTGGCCTTGATCGGCATGCTCCAGGAGATCAAGCCGCGCTCCGAGGCGCGGGTGCTGTCGATCATCATCTATGCGGTGATGGGGTGGATCGTCCTGGTGGCGGTCAAGCCGTTGCTGCAGAGCCTGGGCGGCGCCGGCTTCGCCTGGCTGGCGGCCGGCGGTGCGTTCTACACCATCGGCATCCTGTTCTTCGCATTCGACAGCCGCTTTCGCCATTGGCATGGCATCTGGCACCTGTTCGTCATCGCCGGCAGTCTCATGCACTTCGTCGCGGTGTTCTTCTACGTGCGTTAGAAGTCGCCCCACAGCTGCTGGGCCACCGACAGCGCCACGACCGGCGCGGTCTCGGTGCGCAGTACTCGTGGGCCAAGGCGTGCGGCGTGGAAGCCGGCGGCCTTGGCCTGGTCGACTTCGGCGTCGCTCAAGCCGCCTTCGGGGCCGATCAGGAATGCCAGGCGGCCGGGGTGTGCATGGCTGGTCAGCGGTTCAGCGACCGGGTGCAGCACCAGCTTGAGATCGGCCTCGGTATCCTTGAGCCATTCGGCCAGGGTCACTGGCGGGTGGATCACCGGCAGCGTCGAGCGGCCGCACTGTTCGCACGCGCTGATCGCCACTTGCCGCCAATGGGCCAGGCGCTTGTCGGCGCGTTCGTCCTTCAGGCGCACTTCGCAGCGTTCGCTGACGATTGGCGTGATCGCGTTGGCGCCAAGCTCGGTGGCCTTCTGGATCGCCCAGTCCATCCGCTCGCCGCGGGACAGGCCCTGGCCCAGGTGGACATGCAATGGGGACTCGGCCTGGCCGGGCAAGGCCTGGTCCAGGGTGACGCGCACGGATTTCTTGCCGACGTCGAGCAACTGGCCACGAAACTCCTGGCCACTGCCGTCGAACAGTTGCACAGCGTCTCCGGGCGCCATGCGCAGCACGCGGCCAATGTAGTGGGCCTGGGCTTCGGGCAACTCGTGCTCGCCGAGGCTCAGGGGGGCGTCGATGAAGAAGCGGGACAGTCTCATGGCTTTGCTCAGGAAATGAAATGGACATCGTCCCCGTGGAAGTGGCGTTGGGCCGCTGCGATTTACTGGCGAATGCGAGGGGAAATCCTCGATCCGCATTCGCAGATGAACCCGCTTCCACAGGGGGCGAGGCGAGCCTCAGGGTTAGCCCGGATCGCGGAAGTCGGGGTGGAAGTTGGCCGGCACCGCCACGCTGACGCTGTCGCGGGTGGCGATGTCGATGCCTTCGCTGGCCACTTCGGCGAGGAAGTCGATCTGCTCCGGGGTGATCACGTAGGGCGGCAGGAAATACACCACGCTGCCCAGCGGTCGCAGCAGCGCGCCGCGGGTCAGGGCGTGTTCGAAGACCTTCAGGCCGCGCCGCTCCTGCCAGGGGTAGGCAGTCTTGCTGGTTTTGTCCTGGACCATCTCGATGGCCAGGGCCATACCGGTCTGGCGGATCTCGGCGACATGGGCGTGGTCGGCCAGGTGCGCAGTGGCGCTGGCCATGCGTGCCGACAGGGCCTTGTTGGCCTCGATCACGTTGTCTTGCTCGAAGATGTCCAGCGTCGCCAGGGCCGCGGCGCAGGCCAGCGGGTTGCCCGTGTAGCTGTGCGAATGGAGGAACGCCCGCAGGGTCGGGTAATCGTCGTAGAACGCTTGGTAGACATCATCGGTGGTCAGGCAAGCGGCCAGCGGCAGGTATCCGCCGGTCAGGGCCTTGGATAGGCACAGGAAGTCCGGGCGGATCCCGGCCTGTTCGCAGGCGAACATCGTCCCTGTGCGGCCGAAGCCTACGGCGATTTCGTCGTGGATCAGGTGCACACCATAGCGGTCGCAGGCCTCGCGCAGCAGCTTGAGGTATACCGGGTGGTACATGCGCATTCCGCCAGCGCCCTGGATCAGCGGTTCGACGATCACAGCGGCGATGCTGGCGTGGTGCTCGGCCAGGGTCTGTTCCATGAGCGCGAACATGTTGCGTGAGTGCTCTTCCCAGCCCATGCCTTCGGGGCGCAGGTAGCCGTCCGGGCTCGGCACCTTGATGGTGTCGAGCAGCAACGCCTTGTAGGTCTCGGTGAACAGCGGCACGTCGCCCACCGACATGGCGGCGATGGTTTCTCCGTGATAGCTGTTGGTCAGGGTGACGAAGCGCTTCTTGTTCACCTGGCCTTTGTTCTGCCAGTAGTGGAAGCTCATCTTCAGCGCCACTTCGATGCACGACGAGCCGTTGTCGGCATAAAACACCCGGTCCAGCCCCGCCGGTGTCATGGCCACCAGGCGTTCGGACAGCTCGATTACCGGCTGGTGGCTGAAGCCGGCCAGGATCACGTGCTCGAGCTGATCGACCTGGTCCTTGATGCGCTGGTTGATGCGCGGATTGGCGTGGCCGAACACATTGACCCACCAAGAACTCACGGCGTCCAGGTAGCGCTTGCCTTCGAAGTCCTCCAGCCACACGCCTTCACCACGGCGGATCGGAATCAGCGGCAGCTGCTCGTGGTCTTTCATCTGGGTGCAGGGGTGCCAGAGGACCTTTAGGTCACGTTGCATCCACTGTTGGTTGAGGCCCATGGGCAGATCTCCTGGCGGGGCGTGCTGAGGCCGACAAGCCTAAGCAATGGGGCCGCGCAGGACAACCGACGCGCAGCGCATGATTGCGCCGAAAATTAAATTTCCTGTGCTGGCAAGCACTTGATGTCACTACGCTGGCAGGGTCTGGAGACCTGACGTATTCTTAACGCATCTCGTCCCAGGGGCACTCTCCCCCTCTTTTCTGTCACTTCTGATCCGGAGTTCGCCAACATGGCTGCTGCTTGGGTGCGCCTGTGCGCGTTGGTATTGATTGGTGTCTCCAGCGGTGCCGCGCTGGCCAAGGACACGAGCCCCACGGCGATCGTCGTGGGTGGGGGCCTGGCAGGCCTGACCGCGGCCTATGAACTGCAGAACAAAGGCTGGCAGGTCACGCTGCTGGAGGCCAAGTCCGGCATGGGCGGCCGTTCGGGCCTGGCCACCAGCGAGTGGATCGGCAACGGCAAGAGCCAGCCGGTGCTCAACCAGTACCTGGACCGTTTCAAGCTTGAAACACTGCCCGCGCCTGAATTCGTACGCACCCCCGGCTACCTGATCGACGGCGAGTATTTCAGCGCCAGCGATCTGGTCACCAAGCAACCGGCCACCGCCGATGCGCTCAAGCGTTACGAGAAGACCCTCGATGATCTGGCCCGTTCGATCGAGGACCCGCTGAACCCGGCCGCCACCAGCACCTTGTTTGCCCTCGACCAGATGAACGTCTCCACCTGGCTGGACAAACTGCAACTGCCTGCCACGGCACGGCAATTGATCAACCAGCAGATCCGCACCCGTTACGACGAGCCGTCGCGTCTGTCGCTGCTCTATTTCGCCCAGCAGAACCGGGTCTACCGCGGTATCAGTGATCGTGACCTGCGCGCTGCCCGCCTGCCAGGCGGCAGCCCGGTGCTGGCGCAGGCCTTCGTCAAGCAACTCAAGACCATCAAGACCAGCTCGCCGGTCACCTCGATCGTCCAGGACAGCAAAGGCGTGACGGTCAAGGTCGGCAGCGTCGGCTACCAGGCCGATTATTTGGTCATGGCCGTGCCGCTGCGCGCCCTGGCGAAGATCCAGATGACTCCGGGGCTGGACAGCCAGCACCTGGCGGCCTTGAAAGGCACCAACTACGGTTGGCGCGACCAGATGATGCTCAAGTTCAAGAAACCCGTCTGGGAAAGCCGTGCGCGCATGTCCGGCGAAATCTTCAGCAATGCCGGCCTTGGCATGTTGTGGATCGAGCCGGCGCTCAAAGGCGGCGCGAATGTGGTGATCAACCTCTCGGGGGACAATGCCCGACTGCTGCAGGCCTTTGGCGACAAGCAGATGGTCGATCAGGTGCTGATTCGACTGCACGCGTTCTATCCGCAGGCCCGGGGCGCGTTCACCGGCTACGAAGTGCGCCGCTACAGCACCGACGCCGGTACTGGCGGCGCCTATCTGGCCTATGGCCCAGGCCAGATCAGCAAGTACTGGCGTCTGTGGGAGCGTCCGGTGCAACGCATAGCCTTCGCCGGCGAGCACACCGATGCACTCTACCCTGGCACCCTGGAAGGCGCGCTGCGCAGCGGCCAGCGTGCTGCCAGCCAGGTGCAGGACCTGGCGGCCGGCAAGTCGTTCGATCCGGCCAAGGCTGCACCGGTCGCCGCCGCCGCCGCAGCGGGCGCGGTTGCCGCCAAGGACAAAGGTGGATTCTTCTCCAACCTGTTCGGCGGATCGTCCGGCAAGGCACCTGCCAAGGCGGACGCGGTGAAGGCAGAGGAAGCCAAGCAGGACAAGCCAGGCTTCTTCTCGCGCCTGTTCGGTGGCGGCGACAAGCCCCAGGCCAAAGCTGCACCGATCGCCAAGGCTGACGAGGTCGCACCGGTGGTAGCGCCGGAACCTGAGCCTGCCCCAGCGCCAGTGGCCAAGGAGGAGCCCGTCAAGCCAGCGGCGAGCAAGGTTGCACCTGCCAAGCCCGCCCAGGCCCACAAGCCGTCCGCCAAACAGGCCCACAAGCCCGCGCCGGTGAAAAAGACCACGGCCAAATCCGAGCCTGTGAAAAAACCACTGGCCAATACCCAGGCCAAGGCTGGCTGAGGACTCGGGCCCCTCGCGGTGAGCCGCTTCTTTTCGGGTAAACCCGCTCCCATTCGGATTGCGTTGTTTTAGGACATTGCAACCGATTGCGAGCGGGTTTACACCGCACTACGACAACCCGCCGCTGAACATCTATCGTTAATGTTTTCTTAATAGGAAACTTCCAAAATACCTATCGTATTTGTCGATAATCCCAAGCGAATTTTTCCGCTTTCTTTCGATACGTTACGCGTTAGTCTGTGCACAGCTTTCACGGAGAATCACGCCAACATGCAACTGCGCAACTCTGCTTCTCGCTACGGCCTGGTCAGTATCGTCATGCATTGGGGCGTGGCCCTGGCGGTCTTCGGGTTGTTCGGCCTCGGCCTGTGGATGGTCGGCCTGGACTACTACAGCCCCTGGCGCAAGTCCGCGCCCGATCTGCACAAGAGCATCGGCCTGGTGCTGTTGGCGGTGATGGTGCTGCGTGTACTTTGGCGTTTCGTCAGCCCGCCACCGCCGGCACCTGCCAACCATGGCGCATTCACCCGCCTGGCCGCGAAGCTTGGCCATGCGGTGCTGTACCTTGGGCTGTTCGCCGTGATGATTGCCGGGTACCTGATTTCCACCGCTGATGGGGTGGGCATCCCGGTATTCGACTGGTTCGAGGTTCCGGCGCTGGTCAGTGACCTGCCCGATCAGGCGGATACCGCCGGAGCCATTCACCTCTACCTGGCCTGGGGGCTGGTGATTTTTGCCATCCTGCATGCCTTGGCAGCTCTGAAACACCATTTCATCGACCGTGACGCGACCCTGAGCCGTATGCTGGGCCGCAAAGCTTGACTCTCTACCTCAATTGCATAGGAAGGAAGTAAGGATGTTCAAAAAGACTTTTGCCGCACTGGCGCTCGGTACCGCACTGCTCTCCGCCGGCCAGGCCATGGCTGCCGAGTACAAGATCGACAAGGAAGGCCAGCACGCGTTCGTCGACTGGAAGATCAGCCACCTGGGTTACAGCTTCATCCACGGTACCTTCAAGGACTTCGACGGCAACTTCACTTGGGACAGCGCCAAGCCTGAGGCCAGCAAAATCGCCGTCAATCTGAAGACCGCGAGCCTGTGGTCGAACCACGCCGAGCGTGACAAGCACATCGCCAGCGCTGACTTCCTGGACGTTAAGAAGTACCCGGAAGCCAAGTTCGTCTCCACCAGCGTCAAGTCGACCGGTGAAAAGACCGCTGACGTGACCGGCGATCTGACCATGCACGGCGTGACCAAACCTGTCACCTTCAAGGCAACCTTCAATGGCGAAGGCAAGGATCCATGGGGCGGCGAGCGTGCCGGCTTCAACGCCACCACCACGCTGAACCTGAACGACTTCGGCATCAAAGGCCCAGGCCCGTCCTCCCAGACCCTGGACCTGGACATCAGCGTCGAAGGCGTGAAGCAGAAGTAATTCGCTTTGCCCTGACGAAAAACGCCGCCCATTGGGCGGCGTTTTCGTTTGCGCGGTGCTGGGCTCAGCCCTTGCGGGTCAGCAAAGCAGGACGCTCACCGCGTGGGCGGCTCGGCAAGTCATCGAGTTGCTCCGGTGTCGGATAGCGATCGAGCTTGGACTCCTTGCGGATGATCACCGGCTGATGGGTTTCACGCGGGCTGCGAACGGCTGGCTCTTGGCGGGAGAAGTCGTCACGGCTCGAGGAGCGGTTGCGGCCGCCGCCATTATTGTCGCGGCGTGCACCGCCGTTGTTGTTGCGGGTGCGTTTCTCGCCGGAACCTTGCCCCTGGCTCTGACCTTGGCCTTTGCGCTGGCCGCCGCCATTGTTGCGTGGCTGGCCGCTGCCGTTGCGTTGGCCCTGCCCTTGGCCTTGACCCTGGCCGCCGCCTGGACGACGGTTACGGCCTTGGTTCTTGGCGTTTTGGTAGGGGCTGACGTAGTCGGCGCGGTTGCCGAAGTTGTCGATGTCGTCGTCCAGGAATTCTTCTGGATCACGGTCCACCGGAACCGACGGCATGCCGCTCTGGCCCTGGGCCGCTTGCTGCTGGCGGGGTTTCTTGTTGCGCGACTTGCGCTGTTGCTGGGATTTCTCGCCGGACTTTTCCTGCTCGGCTGGCTTCTCGGCGGCGTGCTGCTTGGCCTTGCCTTTATCCTTGCCTTTGTCCTTGCGACCGCCGCTGCCGTCCTTGCTGCCTTCGGCGCGCTGCTGATTGCGGCCACCACGACCGTTGTTCTGCGGACGTTCGCGCACTTCCGGCTTCTCGGCTTCCACCTGGCTTGGGTCGAAGCCCATCAGGTCGCCGTCCGGGATCTTCTGCTTGGTGACCCGCTCGATGCTCTTGAGCAGTTTTTCTTCATCCGGCGCGACCATGGAGATGGCTTCGCCCGAACGGCCCGCTCGACCGGTACGGCCGATGCGGTGGACGTAGTCTTCCTCGACATTAGGCAGCTCGAAGTTGACCACGTGAGGCAGTTGGTCGATATCCAGGCCGCGGGCGGCGATATCGGTGGCGACCAGCACGCGCACGGTGTTGGCCTTGAAGTCGGCCAGGGCCTTGGTGCGGGCGTTCTGGCTCTTGTTGCCGTGAATCGCGGCAGCGCTCAGGCCGTGCTTTTCCAGGTACTCGGCCAGGCGGTTGGCGCCATGCTTGGTACGGGTGAATACCAGCACCTGCTCCCAGGCGCCGAGGGTGATCAGGTGGGCCAGCAGGGCACGCTTGTGGCTAGCCGGCAGGCGATAGACACGTTGCTCGATACGCTCGACCGTGGTGTTCGGCGGCGTGACTTCGATGCGCTCGGGGTTGTGCAGCAGCTTGTCGGCAAGGTCAGTGATGTCCTTGGAGAAGGTCGCCGAGAACAGCAGGTTCTGACGTTTGGCCGGCAGGCGGGAAAGGACTTTCTTGACGTCATGGATGAAGCCCATGTCGAGCATGCGGTCGGCTTCGTCGAGCACCAGGATTTCCACATGGGACAGGTCCACGCTGCCTTGGCCGGCCAGATCGAGCAGGCGGCCCGGGCAGGCGACCAGGACATCGACGCCCTTGGCCATGGCCTGGATCTGCGGATTCATGCCGACGCCGCCAAAGATGCAGGCGCTGATCAGGTTCAGATCACGGGCATAAACCTTGAAGCTGTCGTGTACCTGAGCTGCCAGCTCGCGGGTCGGGGTCAGCACCAGTACGCGAGGCTGACGCGGGCCGTGGCGCTGGGACTTGTCAGGGTGGCCACCGGGAAACAGACGCTCGAGGATCGGCAGTGCAAAACCGCCGGTTTTACCAGTACCTGTCTGGGCAGCGACCATCAGGTCGCGACCTTGCAACACGGCGGGAATGGCCCGCTGTTGCACCGGAGTGGGCTGGGTATAGCCCGCAGCCTCGATAGCGCGGACAAGAGCCTCGGAGAGACCGAGGGAAGCAAAGGACATGGGCAATCCTGTTCTCGTGGGGGCTGGGCCCGATGGGATGATCTGCCTGGCGCGAGGGGCATCGGCGAGATGCGATCGCGTCCGGTCCAGCTGGGCATTCACTGCGCATCCGGGAGGCGGCGGGCGGCACTGGGTGCGTTGCCGACGGGTCGAGATGCCTGTTGCGAGGCCGAGCGTCCGGGCGTGAGCCGGGCGGGAAGGCCCGAGTATAACAGAGCTATCGCGCTCTGCTGTGTTCGTGCTGCTCAACGGCGTCAGGAATATTGCCGAGGTCGCTGTCGTAACGGGCATTGATGGCCGCATACGCAGGGTCTTGCTTGAAGCGTCGCAGCTCGTCGGCGAACGCCTGTGCCAAGCGTTCCCTTCCGGGTTTGTTCGCAAGTCCCAGGTATTGAGGGTGTCGGCTGATTACCAAGGGTAGCTCCTGAACCTGTCCCTTGAGCCCCAATTGCCGCCGCAACAGGCGCCCCGCACGGCGGTCTGTCACCAGTAGATCGATGCGCCCGAGCATCAACTTGCCGAAATTCGCCTCATGGGTGGGCGCCGGCTCTCGACGAAACAGGAAGGACTCGCTGAACGCCCGGCTGTAGGTGTAGCCCGGCGAGGTCCCTACGGTAAGGCCCGCAAGGTCTTTCAGACGTTCGATGGCGTGAGGCCTGGCGTCGGCCTGGAACAGCACGAACTCAACCTCCGAGAGTGCCTCGTCCGGGTAGACCATGAACGGTTTGCGCGAATCGACCTGGAAGATGTCCAGCACACCGTCGGCCGCACCTTGCTCCACCATGGCGAGACAGCGTTTCCAGGGCAGCAGTTGCCAGTCGACATCGATGCCGAGTCGCTTGAGCACTTCGTTGGCGACTTCGTAGTCGATGCCTTTGGGCTGGCCTTCGTGCCAGTAGATATAGGGCGCCCAGTCATCGCTAACCAAGCGCAGGCGCTCCGCCTTGGCAAACGGGCTCAGGCAGACGAGCAGCAGGGCGCAAAGAAGGGGGGTTAAGTCAGGCATGGCGGCAGCGTACGTCCAATGTGTGTCCGAGGCCAGTGAAGCCTGTCGTCAGCCTTTGTCAGGCTTGAGCAGATGATCCCGCACGTCCTGATACTTGCTCCCCAAAGACAGACGTAAGCCAGGGTGGTGCAACAATTGGTGCAGTTGTTCGCTGTTCAGGCGCCCTTGGCGTTGCTGAAGATTTTCCAGTGCCTTGTCCCACCAGGCGAAGGTACAGGCCCGATCGAATTCGTTGGCATAGGGGTAGCAGCCGTACAGCAACTCCCGAGCAAATTGGCGTTGGTGGCGGGGCAGTGTCAGGCTCAGGGCCTTGTATCCCAGGCGATGCAAGGTGGGCGGTTTTGGCAGGCGGTCGTTGACCAGGGCTACGTCGGCCAGGGCGGCCTCGCCCAGAGGGTCATCCCCGTGCTTGTGCAACCAGGCCTGGATCTTGGCGCGGAACAGGTCCTTGCGGCTCCAGTAGTGGTGGATGACGTCGGTGCAGTCGGTCAGCGTCAGCGTGCGATAGGCCGCCACGGCCAGACAGAACTCTTCGAGGGTATAGGCGTTGGGGACGATGGGGTGGAACTCGTCCATCAGCGCGATCGATTGGTCGAGTGCTCCTGAATCCTCTGCCGCAAGGCCGATGACGCCGGAGTTGACCAGGTTCATGTGGTCATCCGCCAGGCCGCGCGCGTGCAGGATGTTGCGCAGGCCTTGGTACAGGTCGGTGTTCGGGTTTTCGCCATAGCGTGCGCAGATGGCGTTGCACAGCAGATGGCCGGGCTTGACGCGACGCAGCAGTTCCATCGGCGATTGGCGGAAGAACGTGTCGGTGTCGATCAGCACCGCCTGGGAATGCTGCTCGAGGGCCTGGCGTAACAGAACATGCTTGCTGCGAAAATGGTAGCCATGGGGTTGGGCCCAGGCCGCGCGCGTGGCATCGCAGATAAGGTGAACGGTGACCGGGAGTTTCGCGTAGGGCGCGGGGTCGTCGGTATGGACCTGGATGTCCAGGGCTTGGCTGCCGGACTCTTTCAGCTGGGCGAGGGCGCTGATGATGCTGAAGCAAGCTTCCTGATGGTAGGTCTTTGCACCGAACGCTAGATAGATGAGCTGAGGTGCCGAGGAAGGCAAAGGCTGCATGGGCGGCTCGCTAACAGGTCTAAGGCTGGATGAAAGGTTTTAGCCTAATACCTAAGCCTTAAAGCTGCCTTAAGGACCTGTTAGCGAAATATGTCAGCGCGGCAGCTTCAGGTTGTTCCAGATCGCCAGGCTCGGCTCGGCCTGGTTCAACGTGTAGAAGTGCAGGCCCGGTGCGCCGCCTTGGAGCAACTGCTCGCACATGCGGGTGATCACCTCTTCGCCGAACGCCTGGATGCTGGCGGTGTCGTCGCCATAGGCTTCCAGCTGCTTACGAATCCAGCGGGGGATCTCAGCACCGCAGGCGTCGGAGAAGCGCGCCAGCTTGCTGTAGTTGGTGATCGGCATGATGCCGGGCACGACCGGGATGTCCACACCCATCTTCTGCACGCGCTCTACGAAATAGAAGTAGCTCTCGGCATTGAAGAAGTACTGGGTGATGGCGCTGTTTGCACCGGCCTTGACCTTGTGCACGAAGTTGGTGAGATCGGACTCGAAATTGCGCGCCTGAGGGTGCATCTCCGGGTAGGCCGCGACTTCCAGATGGAAGTGATCGCCGCTTTCCTGGCGGATGAACTCGACCAGGTCGCTGGCATAGCGCAGCTCGCCATAGGCCATGCCCATGCCCGACGGGAGGTCGCCGCGCAGGGCAACGATGCGCTTGATGCCTGCTGCCTTGTACTGGGCGATCAGGGCGCGCAGCTCTTCCTTGCTGTCACCGACGCAAGACAAGTGTGGCGCGGCAGGAATCTTCACTTCGCTTTCCAGCTGCAGCACCGTGTTCAGGGTGCGATCGCGGGTGGAACCACCGGCACCGTAGGTGCAGGAGAAGAAATCGGGGTTGTAGCCCGCCAGCTGGCGAGCGACCGCCATCAGCTTTTCATGGCCGGCATCGGTCTTGGTGGGAAAAAACTCGAAACTGTAGCGGCGTTCTTGTGACATCACTCGTTCCTCGTGCAGCCCGCCTCACGCGGCAAGCTGCAAGTAAAAGCCAGATCGGTGATGGCCGATCTGGCTTGGCATCGTTCAAGATTCCGTAGCCTGGGCTTCAAGCGGCATCGGCGCGCTCTGCCGCTGCTTGCCGCTTGAAGCTTGCCGCTTAGTAGCGGTAGGTGTCCGGCTTGAACGGGCCTTCGACGGTCACGCCGATATATTCGGCCTGCTGCGGGGTCAGCTGGGTGACCACGCCGCCGAAGCCGCGGACCATTTCCAGGGCCACTTCTTCGTCGAGTTTCTTGGGCAGTACTTCCACGGTCAAGCGCTCGGCCTTTTGTGCGGCAGGCAGTTGGGCGAACTTCTGCTCGAACAGGAAGATCTGGGCCAGCACCTGGTTGGCAAACGAGCCGTCCATGATGCGGCTTGGGTGGCCAGTGGCGTTGCCCAGGTTCACCAGGCGGCCCTCGGCCAGCAGGATCAGGTAGTCGTCGTTCTGCGGATCGAAGGTGCCAGCGCCGGTACGGTGGATCTTGTGAACCTGCGGCTTGACCTCTTCCCATGCCCAGTTCTTGCGCATGAAGGCGGTGTCGATCTCGTTGTCGAAGTGACCGATGTTGCAGACAACGGCGCGCTTCTTCAGGGCCTTGAGCATGTTGGCGTCGCAGACGTTGACGTTACCGGTGGTGGTGACGATCAGGTCGATGCGGCCCAGCAGGTCCTTGTTGATGCCGGCCTCGGTGCCGGTGTTGATACCGTCCTTGAACGGCGAGACGACTTCGAAGCCGTCCATGCAGGCCTGCATGGCACAGATCGGGTCGACTTCGGTGACCTTGACGATCATGCCTTCCTGACGCAGGGACTGGGCCGAGCCCTTGCCCACGTCTCCGTAGCCGATCACCAGGGCTTGCTTGCCCGACAGCAGGTGGTCGGTACCACGCTTGATGGCGTCGTTGAGGCTGTGACGGCAACCGTATTTGTTGTCGTTCTTGCTCTTGGTGACCGAGTCGTTGACGTTGATCGCCGGAACTTTCAGCTCGCCCTTGGCCAGCATGTCCAGCAGACGGTGCACGCCAGTGGTAGTTTCTTCGGTGATGCCGTGGATCTTCTCCAGCATCGCCGGGTACTTCTTGTGCAGGATTTCGGTCAGGTCACCGCCGTCGTCCAGAACCATGTTGGCGTCCCATGGCTGACCGTCCTTGAGGATGGTCTGCTCGATGCACCATTCGTACTCCTGCTCGGTCTCGCCCTTCCAGGCGAAAACCGGAATGCCGGCGGCGGCGATGGCGGCAGCGGCCTGGTCCTGGGTCGAGAAGATGTTGCACGACGACCAGCGCACCTCGGCACCCAGGGCGACCAGGGTCTCGATCAGCACGGCGGTCTGGATGGTCATGTGGATGCAGCCCAGGATCTTGGCGCCTTTGAGCGGTTGCTCAGCCTGGTACTTGCGACGCAGGCCCATCAGCGCGGGCATTTCCGATTCGGCGATGATGACTTCCTTGCGGCCCCAGTCGGCCAGGGAAATGTCGGCGACCTTGAAGTCGGAAAAACCTGCAGGCGTGTTTACAGCGCTCATCGAGAGCCTCCATTCGTAGTGTGCGAATGGGCGCCGTTGTGCGTTAGGCGTCCGCAGTGCGGACAACGCCCCAACCGAGCCTGACAGGCCGAGCCTGCTGCAGCGCCCCTCGGATGGGTGGCGGGATGGCCCCCGCGGCGGGTGGCCATGTGAATCGGCAGGGATTATAGCCGTGGCGTCGTGCCACGCCCAAGGTTTTCTGTCGCTTAATCGAGACGATAGTCGATGTTCAATGGAGAGGTGCCAAAGGCTCTGCCATCATTACCCTACGTTAGCCAAGCAGGTCAGGAGTACCGATGAATTTCCACACCCGCAAATGGGTAAAACCCGAAGACCTCAATCCCAACGGCACCCTGTTCGGTGGCAGCTTGCTGCGCTGGATCGACGAAGAGGCGGCGATCTACGCCATCGTCCAGTTGGGCAACCAGCGCGTGGTCACCAAGTACATGTCGGAAATCAACTTTGTCAGTGCCTCGCGTCAGGGCGACATCATCGAGCTGGGCATTACCGCCACCGAGTTCGGCCGTACGTCCATCACTCTCAAGTGTGAAGTGCGCAACAAGATCACCCGTAAAAGCATCCTGACCGTCGACAAGATGGTCTTCGTCAACCTGGGCGAGGACGGCCTGCCGGCCCCCCATGGGCGAACCGAGATCAAGTACATCCAGGACCAGTTCCCCGATACCGCGGTGGAATGACATCGGGGGCCGCGAAAGCAGCCCCAAAAGCCTCAAGGCTGTGCAGTAACCCCGCGCACCACCCGCCCGATGCTCAACCCCTGCACCAGGATCGAAGACAGCACCACGATGTAGGTGATCGACAGCAGCAGGTCACGCTCGGCGCCAGCGGGCAGCGACAGCGCCAGGGCCACCGACACTCCGCCGCGCAAACCTCCCCAGGTCAGTACGCGGACAGTCCCCTTGGGCACGCTGCGCCAGCGGCGCAGCAATACGATCGCAGGCGCCACGGTCAGCAGGCGCGACAGCAGCACTGCCACGGCCAGCACGCTCCCGGCGGCCAGGTGCAGCCAGTTGAACGGCAGTAGTAACAATTCCAGGCCGATCAGGGCGAACAGCAGGGCATTGAGCATGTCGTCGATCAATTCCCAGAAACCGTCCATGTAGCGACGGGTCATGTCGTTCATCGCTAGGTTGCGCCCCAGGTTGCCGATGATCAGGCCGGCCACCACCATTGCGATCGGCGCCGACACATGCAGCTCGTAGCACATGGCCGAGCCGCCGATCACCAATGCCAGGGTCAGCATCACCTCGACCTGGTACTGCTCGACGCTCTTGATCATGCGATAGGTGGCGTAACCAATCACACCGCCAAAGGCGATCCCGCCAATGGCTTCTCGGGCGAACAGCAAGGCGGTGTCGGCAAAGCTTGGCGCCTCGCCGAGCTGGACGATGCCCAGCAGGACGGTGAATACCACCACCGCCGTGCCGTCATTGAACAGCGACTCGCCCACGATCGTAGTCTTGAGTGGCTTGGAGGCATTGGCGGTACGCAGTGCGCCGAGTACGGCGATCGGGTCGGTGGGGGAGATCAGCGCGCCGAACAGCAGGCAGTAGATCAGCGGCACGTTCCAACCGAACATCGAGAAAACCCAATGGGCCAGATAGCCGATGACCAGCGTGGCGATCAGTACTCCGAAGGTGGC
The DNA here is from genome assembly GCF_033173945.1 of Pseudomonas sp. HTZ2. Taxonomy (NCBI): domain Bacteria; kingdom Pseudomonadati; phylum Pseudomonadota; class Gammaproteobacteria; order Pseudomonadales; family Pseudomonadaceae; genus Pseudomonas; species Pseudomonas sp. HTZ2. The sequence goes on from NZ_CP137332.1 coordinate 2,035,097, forward strand.
CAGCAGGCCGATCGGCCAGCGGTAGCTGCGCAAATCGGCAAGGTTGACGTGCAGCGCGCCGGCGAACAGCAGGAACGACAGCATCCAGTGCATCAACAGGTCGTTGAAATCGATCTGGTTCATCAGCCCCTCGACGCGCGCTTCCAGGCCGGGGAAGCCGATCAGGCTCAGGCCTTGCAGGATCAAGGAGAACAGCAGGGCGGTGACCATCACGCCGATGGCCGGCGGCAGGCCGATGAAGCGGTAATTGACGTAGGTGAGGAGGGTGGTCAGGCAGATAAAAGCGGCAACAAGTTCAAGCATCCGAAATCCTGTGACAGTGGCTTCCAAGTCGTTACCCGAAATGCTCGGGCAGTTCTTTGATGGCCTGGTGAGCGTTTCGGGACACACCTTATGACCCGATCCGAAAGATTCGTTCCGCCGGACAGGGCGCTGATTCCTACATTAGGGCTGGAAATCGATATAGTGTCGGACAATCAGGCCAACGAGGGCCTGGACTCTGTGCAAGGACCCTCCCGTGTTGGCAACTTCGCTGGTTTTGGTCGCGGCCCTGCTCCACGCGACTTGGAATACCCTGATCAAATTCAGTGGCGAGCGTTTGCTGGTGATTGCCAGCATGGACCTGGTAGCCCTCGCCTTCGCCGTGGCGGCGGTGGCGTTCGTAGACATTCCTCCGGCGCACATCTGGCCTTGGTTGCTCGCATCGGCGCTGGCCGAGCAGCTGTACCGCTTTTTGTTGATCCAGGCGTATCGGGTTGGCGATCTGGGGCTGGTCTATCCTCTGATGCGCGGCCTGTCGCCCTTGGTGGTGCTGGGGCTGACGCTGGCCTTTGCCGGAGAATCGCTCAGCGACAAGCAGATCATTGGCATCCTGCTGATTCCGTGCGGCATGGCCTGCCTGCTCTGGCAGGGCGGCGGCGGGGATCGGCTGCCGTGGTCGATGCTGCCAGTGGTCGCGCTGATCGGTCTGTGCATCGGTTGCTACACCTGGTTCGACGGCAGGGCCGTGCAAATCTGGGGCAAGCCGTTGGATTACCTGGTGTGGTTGACCTTGCTCAGTGCTTGGCCGTTTCCGTTGCTGGCAAGCGTGGCGCGGCGGGCGCCGTTCGTGTTGTTCTGGCGCACCCAGTGGCGCCTGGGGTTGGCGGTGGGGTTGTGCGTGTTGTTGAGCTATGCCCTGGTGCTATGGGCCATGCACCTGGGGTCGGTTGCCGAAGCGGCGGCATTGCGGGAGCTGAGCGTGATCCTCGTGGTGCTGCTGGGCATGCGCTACCTCAAAGAACCTTTTGGCGGGCCAAGACTCCTAGCTTGCGGGCTGGTCCTGGCTGGCATGCTGGTGATGAAGCTCTGAAACCGATCATTTGAACAAGGAGTCCTTTCCATGACCGTTGCCCTGTGGTGCATCCTGATTGCCATGATCCTGCCGCCGCTGTGTGGGTTGACGGCGAAACTGAGCAGTGGCCGTTTCGGCTTGCGTGAAAACCACGATCCGCGCGCCTTCCTCGATACCTTGTCGGGCCTGCCACGCCGTGCCCATGCCGCCCAGCAGAACGGCTTCGAGGCCTTTCCCGCTTTTGCTGCCGCGGTGCTCGTTGCCGATATCGTCGGTAACGCGGAGCAGGTGACGCAGGATGTACTGGCGGTGCTGTACATCACCAGTCGCCTACTCTTCATCATCTGCTACCTGGCCGACCTGGCCATCCTGCGTTCACTGGTGTGGTTTGCCGGGCTGGCGCTGATCATTGCGTTTTTCGTGGTTTCCATCTGAAAGCGTGTCGCGCTCTTCGCGGTTAAACCCGCTCCCCCATGGCACTGTGGGTCTTGAGGTCTGTGCAGGCTTGTGGGAGCGGGTTCCGCCGCGAAGCATCCAACCCTGATCAAGGGACTTTCGGCACCTCAGGCAGCGCCGCGCCCTTGGGCCACAGCATCCAGATCTGCCCTGGCTGCTTCATGTTCCCTGCCAGTTCGCCGGCCTGCGGGCCAGTTCCCCAGAACAGGTCTGCGCGGACCTCGCCGGTGATGGCGCCGCCGGTGTCCTGGGCGCCCACCGGACGCACCACCGGGCTACCATCCGGACGGGTAGTGGACAGCCACAGCAGGCTGCCCAGGGGGATCACCTTGCGATCGATGGCGACGCTGTAACCGGCGGTCAACGGCACGTTCAACGAGCCGCGCGGGCCTTCATTGCTGTCTGGACGGGTGCCAAAGAATACGTAGCTGGGGTTGCTGGCCAGCAGCTCGGGAACCCGCTGCGGGTTGGCCTGGGCCCAGGCGTGAATGCTGCCCATGGTCACGTCTTCTTTCTTCAACTGGCCTTGCTCCACCAGCCAGCGACCGATGGGACGGTAGGGATGGCCGTTCTGGTCGGCGTAGCCCAGGCGCAGTTGGCGTCCGTCTGCTAGCTGAATGCGCCCGGAGCCCTGAATCTGCAGGAATTGCAGGTCCATCGGATCGGTCAGCCAGGCCAGTACCGGCGCTTTCACGCCGTCGCGGTTGATCACTTCAGCGGTGTCGTAGGGCTTGAGCACGCGGCCATCGAGGCGCCCGCGCAGGCGTTTGCCTTTTAGTTCCGGGTAGATGCTGGCCAAGTCGACCACGATCATGTCTTCGGGAATACCGTACACCGGCACGTGGGCGGTCTCGGTACGGCTGAGGCTTCCGGGGTAGACCGGTTCGTAGTAACCGGTGATCAGGCCGTGGGCGTTGTTCTGCGCTGAACGCAGGCCGTAGACCGATAGGTTCTGCTGTAGGAAGGCACGGATCTGGGCGGCGTCTTCAGGCATGCGGGCCGCGGCCTCGCAGGTAGCGGCCCAGACCGGGTCACGCTTGAGCTTTTCGCATCCGTTGCGCCAGGCCTGGAAACCGGCCAACAGGTCGTCGTCGCTGACGCTTGGCAGGTCTTGCCAGGTGGCCGGGGCGTAGGTCGCCACGGCGTGGGGTTCGGGTTTGGCATTCTCGCCGCCGTTGCAACCGGCCAGCAGGGCCAGGGTGGGAAGCGCCCAGGCAAGGTGGCGCAGAGCAGATCTCATGGTTGAATCCTTGAATGGGCGGCCTGTACGGCTGCCCATGTTTTTCGTGGGGGTATTGGTCTTTGTCGAGCAGGCGAGGATACTGTCGGCCCTTTCCCTCTGCCAATGTGACCGTGATGTTGAAATGTTTCACCGTTCTGCTGTTGGTCGGCCTGTCCCTGGCGGCCTGTGACCGTGTCGATCCTAACTCACCACTGGGTCAGCGCAAGGCGATCTTCAAGCAAATGCTCAAGACCAGCGAGGATATGGGCGGCATGCTGCGGGGACGATTACCGTTTGACGGCGCCCGGTTCGCCGAGGGTGCGGTGAAGCTCGATGGTCTGTCCCGCGAGCCGTGGCAGCATTTTCCGCAGGTCAAGGATGAAGGTGACAGCAGCGCGCGGCCTGAGGTGTGGGAGCGTCAGGCGCGTTTCCAGGATTTGGCTCGGCAATTGGAAGGGGTGACGGGCGAGCTCGTCAGCGTGACCCGTGACCAGCCACTGGAGGCGGCAAGCCTGAAGGCGCCAATGGACAAGGTCGAGGCCGCATGCAAGGCCTGCCACACGGAATTTCGCAATCATTGATTGCCCGCATGGCCGGGCTTGAGGCTGCTTCCCGCAATGCCTGCGGGAAACTGCGAAGGGCCGCGCAACGGCCCCGATATGCAGGGGCACAACTACCGTGCATTGCCCCTCTCAGCGGTAGCCCAGGGAGCCGATGTCACTTGTCCAGCTCCAGCTCGGCCTGCTTGAGTTCAGCCTGGGACTCTGCAAGCTTGCGCTCGCGCTTGGCGATCTTGTCCTTGTCGCCCTTGGCATGAGCCTCGGCGAGGTCTCCCTTGCGTTCGGCCACTTCCGCCTTGGCCTCGGCGACCTTGGCTTCACGCTCGTGTTTCAGGCCGGCATCGGTGCAGTGGGCGGCGTTTTCCTTCAAGGCTTTTTCCAGGCCACGGATCTGACCCCAATTGTTGTGCTTGCGGGCGTATTCGAGCTGGTTCTCGATGGCGCTGCGTTTGGCCGCGCAACCGGTCAGGCCTGGGGCGGGCTGCGCTGCCTGCGCAGTGCCAGCGGCCAGGCCGAGGATGGCCAGAATTGTCAGGGCGGAACGGGCTTTCATGAACACTTCCTTCAATAGCAACAAAATTTGTAGGGGATAGTGCCTACAACCGTTTGCCGAGTGAACCCTGGAAACGGGTGCTACATCGCTTTCAGAAAAACCCTACTCCGGCGTGACTGACTCAGCGCTCCAGTCCATCGACGGCTTCTTGCAGCTCCTTCTTGGCCTCGGCGAGCTTTTCCTTGCGCTTGTTGATCTTCTCCGGGTCGCCTTTCTTCATGGCCTTGTCCAGGTCCTTGGTGCGCTGGTTCACTTCGTGGCGGGCCTCGAGGACCTTCTGCTCACGCTCCTTGCGCAGGCTGGAATCGGTGCAGTGTTCGGTGACTTCGGCCAGGGCCTTTTCCAGGCCGGCCTGCTGCTCGCTGTTGCCATGGCTGCGCGCTTGTACGAGCTGTTCGCTGATAGCCTGGCGCTTGGCCGCGCAGCCTGTCAGCCCAGGCTGCTCTTCGGCGGCCAGCAGAGGGCTGGCGGCGATGCTGAGCAAAGCGGACAGTGCAAGAGACGAAAGCAATTTCATCGGGGACTCCATTCGAAGGCAGGACAGCGGAAAACGAAATGCTGCCCTGATCTGACGAAATTAGAAACCCTGGATTGCGTGTGCGCGCAATTGCATGGCCAGCAGGGCCAGCGTTTCATCCGTGAAGAACGCCTCCAGTTGCGCGGCGCGTCCAGGGCCGATACCGGGCTCGGCCAGCCATTGTTCACGGCGCTTGGCCGCGAGGGTCTGCCAATCCGGTCCCAGTGGGAGGTTGCGCGGAGCCGGGACACCGAGGGCCCGCAACCAGCGCTCGAACGGTTGCTGCCGAGCATTGGCAAAGGCTTGCAGCAACTGCTCTGCACGCGCCGTGCCGATGCCCGATATGCGCTGCAGGTCGTCGCGCTCCAAGGCCAGCCAGTCATGCAGGCTGCTCACGGCCCCGCTTTCCACCAGGCGCGCCCAGGTGGCGGAGCCAAGGTTGGGCATCTGCAAACCCTGGCGGCCGCTCAACCAGGCCAGGCGGGCGAGGAACTGCTCCTTGCAGGTGTCGTCGGGCCGCCAGCAACTGAGTGGATGGTGCTGTGTGGCGTCCGGCGGCGTCACGGGCTCCCGGTGCGTCGAGCGGTGCACCACGCTTTCCAGTCGCGGCACGGTCAGCCCGGCCAGGGTGATCGCCACTTGGTCACCAGGGCGTATGTCCAGCCGCTGCCAGCGGGCCAGCGAACCGAGGCTGACCAGGCTGATGCGGCGGTCATCCAATACGACCGGGTGCAGGTGCAGCATGGGCGTGATGCGACCGGTCCGTCCTACCCGAAAGCGCACCTCGCGCACCTCGGCCAGGGCTTGTTGGAATGGGTACTTCCAGGCCGCTATCCAGGAGGGCGGCTTGGCCCGCCAGCGTTTGGCCGGCGGCCGACTGTCCTGGCGCAGAATCACGCCATCGGTCGCGAAGGGCAGGGCTGAGCGGTACCAATGCTGGCGCCAGTGCGAGGCTTGGTCGAAGGTCTCGATGGCGACGCTGTAGCGCTGGCTATCGGCAAAGCCGAGCTGCGCCAGCCGTGACAGGCGGTCGGCCTGACGGGGCGGCCCATCGGGCCAATCCCAAACGAACAGACCGATGCCGCCACCTTGGGCATCATCCAGGCTCTTGCGCGCCAGGAGGCCTGCCACCGTACCGCGGGCGTTGGCGCTGCCGGCCAGAGCTTGCGTGTGATTGTCCCGACGCCAGTAGAGTTCGCCCTGCAGCACGAGGTCGATCGGCTCCGGCAGTTGCCGAGTGATGCCGCTCAGGTGGGGAATATGGCGACTCCAATCATGTCCCAGAAGGCCATCACCGCGGCTGAGCAACTGCACCAAGCGCCCTTCGCGGTACACCAACGACGCTGCGACGCCATCCACCTTCGGTTGTATCCAGACATCGCGCTTGCCTTGCAGCCAAGCTACCACTGCCTGTTCATCGGCCAGTTTGATCACGCCGGTGTGAGGTATCGGGTGAGGTAGGGCGCCGCGGGCGCTGGCCAGCGGATCATCGCTGCCTGGCAGGTCGAAGCAGATTTGCAACGCGTGCAGGCGCTGCCGGCTCTGGTCGTAGAGTTCGTCCGCCACGGGTGAATGGCCTTGGCGGTGGTACTGGTCGTCCCAGGTGGCCAGGGTTTCGCGCAGTCGGGTGATTTCCTCGTGGGCACGGGCCGGGGGCCAGGATGGACAGACGTCGGCTTGACTGACGATCGGCAGAAGTATGAGCAATGCAGCGATGAGCATTGGGGGCATGGCCAGCATCCTTGCTTGGCAGGAGGGAATGCTCAGCCTAGGCAATCGCAGGCCAGGGCGGCGGGCGGAGTTGTCAGTCGATATGTCACGAAAAAGCCCCTGCCGATCACTCGGCAGGGGCTTTTCCTTGCAACCTGTGGCGTGCGGCCTGCAATCAGCCGCTTACCCTTACAGGCCGGCTGCGGCGCGCAGGGCGTCGACGCGGTCGGTGCGTTCCCAGGTGAAGGTGGTGAAGGTGTCGTTGCCGACGGTCTTCTGCTGTGGGATACGGCCGAAGTGACCATAGGCAGCGGTTTCCTGGTACATCGGGTGCAGCAGGTCGAGCATGGTGGTGATGGCGTACGGGCGCAGGTCGAAGCACTCGCGGACCAATTGTACGATCTTGTCGTCGGCGATCTTGCCGGTGCCGAAGGTGTTGATCGAAATGGAGGTCGGCTGGGCCACGCCGATGGCGTAGGACACCTGGATCTCGCAACGGTCGGCCAGGCCTGCGGCAACGATGTTCTTGGCCACGTAGCGGCCGGCGTAGGCTGCCGAGCGGTCGACTTTGGACGGGTCCTTTCCGGAGAACGCGCCGCCACCGTGACGCGCCATGCCGCCGTAGGAGTCGACGATGATCTTGCGACCGGTCAGGCCGCAGTCGCCCACTGGGCCACCAATGATGAAGTTACCGGTCGGGTTGATGTGGAACTGGGTGTCCTTGTGCAGCAGCTCGGCAGGCAGGGTGTGCTTGACGATCAGCTCCATGACGGCTTCACGCAGATCTTTGTAGGAGACTTCCGGGTTGTGCTGTGTCGACAGGACCACGGCATCGATACCCACGACCTTGCCGTTTTCGTAACGGCAGGTGACCTGAGACTTGGCGTCCGGACGCAGCCACGGCAGCAGGCCGGACTTGCGCGCTTCGGCCTGGCGCTCGACCAGGCGATGGGAGAAGCAGATCGGGGCAGGCATCAGGACGTCGGTTTCGTTGCTGGCGTAGCCGAACATCAGGCCCTGGTCGCCCGCACCCTGGTCTTCCGGCTTGGAGCGGTCGACGCCCTGGGCGATGTCCACCGACTGTTTGCCGATGATGTTCATCACGGCGCAGGTCGCGCCGTCGAAGCCGACGTCGGAGCTGTTGTAGCCGATGTCGATGATGACTTTGCGCACCAACTCCTCCAGGTCGACCCAGGCGGAGGTGGTCACTTCACCGGCAATGATGGCGACACCGGTCTTGACCAGGGTTTCGCAAGCAACGCGGGCGTATTTGTCCTGGGCGATGATTGCATCAAGGACCGCGTCCGAAATCTGGTCGGCGATCTTGTCCGGATGCCCTTCGGACACGGACTCGGAAGTGAAAAGGGAGTATTCGCTCATCTCGACGGGTTCCTAAAAATTTACCGATGGTGAGTGTCGCCAGTCGTCCGCTGGAAATGGCGGACCTGAATCTGGAAACCGTTACGCAAGCCCACATAGAGGCTGTCCCCGGGTACTAGCCCCGCTACCCGGGCCCAACGGGCCAGGTCTTCCTGCTCGAAGCCCAACCAGAGATCGCCGCAGGCTTCCCGCGCCCAGCTCTGATCATGGCTGCACAGCTCGGTGACCAGCAGGCTGCCGCCCGCTTTCACCCGTTTGGCCAGCAGGCGCAGGGCCAGGGCCGGGTCGCTGAAATGGTGCAACACCATGTTCAGCACTACGCAGTCGGCTTCCACATCCGTTGCACCCAGTGCATCGGCCAACTGCAGGTTTACATTATCCAGCCCTTCGCTCTCGCAGACCTGGCGGGCCAATTCGAGCATGGTCGAGCTGTTGTCCAGGGCCGTGACCTGATTGAAGCGCCGTGCCAGGTCCGGCAGGAAGCCGCCATCGCCTGGACCGACTTCCAGCGCGCTGGCCTCGGGGCCGAAACTCAGGTTGTCGAGCAGAGCCAGCAGGCTGTCGCGGTACTGCGGCAGGCCGGCGATCAGGTCTTGCTGGGCGCGAAACTTTTCTTCCACGCGCAGGAAAAAGTCCTGGCTGGTGGCGGCGCGGCGTTGTTGCACCTGGGCGATACGGGCCTGCACGTCCTGCGTCAGGGCCAGGCCGTCCACCTCTTCGAGCAGGGCTGCGTGCAGGCGACCGCCCAAGCGCAGGCTGTCGGGCAAGGCGCGGCGGTAGAAGATCGCATTGCCCTCGCGGCGCGTGGCCACCAGTTCAGCCTGGGCCAGTACCTTGAGGTGATGGCTCATGCCCGATTGGCCGATGTCGAAAATCTGTGCGAGCTCCAGCACGCCAAACGAGTCGCTGGCCAGCGCGCGCAGCACGTTCAGGCGCAGCGGGTCGCCGCCGGCCTTGCACAGGGCGGCCAGCTCGTCGCTGCGTTGAGGGGTGATGGGCGCGCTTTGGTTCATGAGGCGGCAGTCTAGACAGGGGATGCTGTCGTAGCAATAGCAATATCAAAAAGTTTTGATATTGGCGATGAGCTGCGGTCTGCAGGGGGCAAGCTGCAAGGTTGGAGCAGATCGGGCGCCGATCTACCTCTGCTTGCAGTGTCGAGCTTGTCGCCTGTGGCTGGAAAAGTTTGCCCCCGGCCCCGCCTGTGGGCGAAAATGGCGGCCTTTTTCGTTTCACTACCTTTTCAATCCCCAGGAGACTCAGCGATGCCCAGCCGTCGTGAACGTGCCAACGCCATTCGTGCCCTCAGCATGGATGCCGTGCAAAAGGCCAACAGCGGCCACCCAGGTGCCCCCATGGGCATGGCGGATATCGCCGAAGTGCTTTGGCGCGATTACCTGAAGCACAACCCGAGCAATCCGAAATTCGCCGACCGCGACCGCTTTGTGCTGTCCAATGGCCACGGCTCGATGCTCATCTACTCGCTGCTGCACCTGACCGGCTACGACCTGTCGATCGACGACCTCAAGGCCTTCCGTCAACTGCACAGTCGCACGCCGGGTCACCCGGAGTACGGCTACACCGCAGGCGTCGAGACCACCACCGGCCCGCTGGGCCAGGGTATCGCCAACGCCGTGGGCTTCGCCCTGGCGGAAAAAGTCCTGGCGGCCCAATTCAACCGTGAAGGCCACACCATCGTCGACCACCACACCTACGTGTTCCTGGGCGACGGCTGCATGATGGAAGGTATCTCCCACGAAGTCGCGTCCCTGGCCGGCACCTTGGGCCTGAACAAGCTGATCGCCTTCTACGACGACAACGGCATCTCCATCGACGGCGAAGTGCACGGCTGGTTCACCGACAACACCCCGGCGCGCTTCGAGGCGTACAACTGGCAGGTGATCCGCAACGTCGATGGCCATGACGCCGACGAGATCAAGACTGCCATCGAGACCGCCCGCAAGAGCGATCGCCCGACCCTGATCTGCTGCAAGACCATCATCGGCTTCGGTTCGCCCAACAAGCAGGGCAAGGAAGACTGCCACGGCGCGCCGTTGGGCAACGATGAAATCGCCCTGGCCCGCAAGGAACTGAACTGGAACCACGGTCCGTTCGAGATTCCGGCCGACATCTACGCAGAATGGGACGCCAAAGCCGCCGGCGCCAAGCTCGAAGCCGACTGGAACCAGCGCTTCGACGCCTATGCCAAGGCCTACCCTGAGCTGGCCGCCGAGTTCAAGCGCCGTGAACGCGGCGAGCTGCCGGCCGACTTCGCCGAGAAGGCCCAGGCCTACATCAACGAAGTCGCCGCCAAGGGTGAAAGCATCGCCAGCCGCAAGGCCAGCCAGAACGCCCTGAATGCCTTCGGCCCGCTGCTGCCTGAGTTCCTCGGCGGCTCGGCTGACCTGGCCGGCTCCAACCTGACCCTGTGGAAAGGCTGCAAAGGCGTCAGCGCCGATGACGCCAGCGGCAACTACGTGTTCTACGGTGTGCGCGAGTTCGGCATGACCGCCATCATGAACGGCGTCGCCCTGCACGGCGGCCTGGTGCCTTATGGCGCGACCTTCCTGATGTTCATGGAATACGCCCGCAACGCGGTACGCATGTCCGCCCTGATGAAGCAGCGCGTCATCCATGTCTATACCCACGACTCCATCGGCTTGGGCGAAGACGGCCCGACCCACCAGCCGATCGAGCAGCTGACCAGCCTGCGCAGCACGCCGAACCTGGACACTTGGCGTCCAGCCGACGCGGTGGAATCCGCCGTGTCCTGGAAGCAGGCCCTGGAGCGCAAGGACGGCCCATCGGCGTTGATCTTCTCCCGTCAGAACCTGCAGCACCAGGAGCGCGATGCCCAGCAGATCGCCAACATCAGCCGCGGCGGCTACATCCTCAAGGATTGCGCCGGCGAGCCTGAGCTGCTGCTGATCGCCACCGGTTCCGAAGTGGGGCTGGCGGTCCAGGCGCATGCCAAGCTGACCGAGCAGGGCCGCAAGGTGCGTGTGGTTTCCATGCCGTGCACCAGCGTGTTCGACGCCCAGGACGCCGCCTACAAGCAGTCCGTTCTGCCGCTGGAAGTCGGTGCGCGTATCGCCATCGAGGCTGCCCACGCGGACTTCTGGTACAAGTACGTGGGCCTGGAAGGCCGCGTCATCGGTATGACCACCTACGGTGAGTCGGCGCCGGCCTCCGCACTGTTCGAGGAATTCGGCTTCACCCTGGAGAACATTCTGGGTACCGCTGAAGAGCTGCTGGAAGACTGATGTAAGGATCTGCGGGCGGTGTCGCCCCGATTCGCGGGCAAGCCCGCTCCCACGGTGGTCGTGTATCCCTGTGGGAGCGGGCTTGCCTGCGAATGCCACACCGCAATCCCGCAGGCTGCTGACAATAGATCTGTTCCGTGAGTATCGAATGCCCCATCCGCGTCCCTACAAAGTTGCACTCAACGGTTACGGCCGTATCGGTCGTTGTGTCTTGCGCGCACTGTTCGAGCGAGGAGCGGACGCCGGCTTCGAGATCGTCGCGCTGAACGACCTGGCCGATCAGGCCAGCCTCGAATACTTGACCCGTTTCGACTCCACCCACGGGCGATTCCCTGGCGAGGTGAGGGTTGACGGCGACTGCCTGCACATCAATGGCGACTGTGTGAAGGTCCTGCGCAGCGCCACCCCGGAGGGCATCGACTGGGCGGCGCTGGGCGTCGATCTGGTGCTGGAGTGCTCCGGGGCCTACAACACTCGTGCCGATGCCCAGCGCTTTCTCGATGCCGGCGCGCCGCGGGTGCTGTTCTCCCAGCCGATGTCCAGTGAAGCGGATGTCGACGCCACGGTGGTCTATGGCATTAACCAGGACTGCCTGAGCGGCGAGGAGCGCCTGGTGTCCAACGCCTCCTGTACCACCAACTGCGGCGTGCCGCTGTTGCGCGTGCTGGACCAGGCGTTTGGCATCGAGTATGTGTCGATCACCACCATTCACTCGGCGATGAACGACCAGCCGGTGATCGATGCCTATCACCATGAGGACCTGCGCCGCACCCGTTCGGCATTCCAGTCGGTGATCCCGGTGTCCACTGGTCTGGCGCGCGGCATCGAGCGCCTGCTTCCGGAACTTGCCGGTCGAATCCAGGCCAAAGCCGTACGCGTGCCGACCGTCAACGTCTCGTGCCTGGACATCACCCTGCAGACCGCCCGTGATACCAGCGCGGCAGAGGTCAACCGGGTGTTGCGCGAGGCTGCGCTGAACGGCCCGCTGAAAGGGCTGCTGGCCTATACCGAGCTGCCCCACGCCAGTTGTGATTTCAACCATGACCCGCATTCGGCCATCGTCGATGCCAGCCAGACCCGTGTTTCCGGCCCCCGCCTGGTGAACCTGCTGGCCTGGTTCGACAACGAATGGGGGTTCGCCAACCGTATGCTCGACGTTGCCGGTCATTTCCTGCACGTCGTCCACCAAACCCGCACCAAACAGCCCTGAAGGACTGCATTCATGACCGTGTTGAAGATGACCGACCTCGACCTGCAAGGTAAGCGCGTACTGATCCGCGAAGACCTCAACGTCCCTGTGAAAGACGGTGTGGTAGCCAGCGATGCGCGTATCCTGGCCGCGCTGCCGACCATCAAGCTGGCCCTTGAGAAGGGCGCTGCCGTCATGGTCTGCTCGCACCTGGGTCGCCCCACCGAAGGCGAGTTCTCCGCCGAGAACAGCCTCAAGCCGGTGGCTGATTACCTGAGCAAGGCCCTGGGCCGCGACGTGCCGCTGGTCGCTGACTACCTGGACGGTGTCGAGGTCAAGGCCGGTGATCTGGTGCTGTTCGAGAACGTGCGCTTCAACAAGGGCGAGAAGAAGAACGCCGACGAGCTGGCGCAAAAGTACGCCGCCCTGTGCGACGTATTCGTCATGGATGCCTTCGGTACCGCCCACCGCGCCGAGGGTTCGACCCACGGGGTTGCCAAGTTCGCCAAGGTGGCGGCTGCAGGCCCGCTGCTGGCGGCCGAACTCGATGCCCTGGGCAAGGCCCTGAAAGCCCCGGCCAAACCAATGGCCGCCATCGTCGCCGGCTCCAAGGTCTCCACCAAGCTGGATGTGCTCAACAGCCTGAGCACGGTCTGCGATCAACTGATCGTCGGTGGCGGCATCGCCAACACCTTCCTCGCCGCGGCGGGCCACAAGGTCGGCAAGTCGCTGTACGAACCTGACCTGGTCGACACCGCCAAGGCGATCGCCGCCAAGGTCAGCGTGCCGCTGCCGGTGGACGTAGTGGTTGCCAAGGAGTTCGCCGAGAGCGCCGAAGCCACCGTCAAGTCCATCGCCGATGTGGCCGATGACGACATGATCCTGGATATCGGCCCGAAGACTGCCGAACAGTTCGCCGAGCTGCTCAAGTCGTCCAAGACCATTCTGTGGAACGGCCCGGTCGGCGTGTTCGAGTTCGACCAGTTCGGCAACGGCACCAAAGTGCTGGCCAAGGCCATCGCCGACAGCGCCGCCTTCTCCATCGCCGGTGGCGGTGACACCCTGGCGGCCATCGACAAATATGGCGTAGGCGCTGATATCTCCTACATTTCTACCGGTGGCGGCGCGTTCCTCGAATTCGTCGAAGGCAAGGTCCTGCCCGCCGTGGCTATCCTGGAAGAGCGGGCCAAGGCCTGAGTATGGCGGCGCCTGGCAAAGGGAGCGACCTGATGGTCAAGCAATTGCCTGTGATGATCCTGGCCCTGTTGCTGGGCGCCTGCTCCAGCAAGTCTGCCGATACCGAGCCGTCGCAGCCGCCCAAGGGCGGCTGCTACCAGTCTCAGTGGCAGGCGGAAACCGCGCCGGTCATCAACAAGCGCATGGGCCCGGAGGGCCTGGAAAAGTACGACGACGAACACCAGCGCCAGGCGCCGGGCTGCCCTTGATCGGGCGCCAGGCAACCAAGGTTGGGTTTTGTGGTCTTGGATTAGGGGCCGCGTAGCGGATCCACGACGAGGTTTTTGGATGAAAGCGCTTCTGGCCGCATTGGCCCTGGCGACCCTGGCAGGATGCTCGCTGCTGCAACCGGCCCCATCCGCTCCGGCGGACAACTGGACCCGCTGGGTCTGCGACAGCCAGGCCGAAGTGCTCTGGCGATTCGCCGATTCGAGCCAGGATGCGGTCGACGTACGCCTAGGCGGCGGCGACCAGGTCTACCGGCTCAAGTCCGAGCCGGGCGCCTCGGGCGCGCTGTACAGCGACGGGGTACTTGCCTTCCACACCAAGGGCGACGAAGGCCTGGTGTATTGGGTGGCGACCAACGATCTGATTGGGCGGGGCTGCAAGGCACCGTGACTGGCCGGGCCGCGACGGTGGCCCACACTACTTGAACAGCAACCGCCCCTGCGGCAGGCTTGCACGAAACAACGACGCTTGTCGGGAGAGAGATACACAATGGCACTCATTAGCATGCGCCAGATGCTGGACCACGCCGCCGAGTTCGGCTACGGCGTTCCGGCTTTCAACGTCAACAACCTCGAGCAGATGCGCGCCATCATGGAAGCTGCGGATGCCACCGACTCCCCGGTCATCGTCCAGGCCTCGGCCGGCGCCCGCAAGTACGCTGGTGCCCCGTTCCTGCGTCACCTGATCCTGGCGGCGATCGAAGAGTTCCCGCACATCCCGGTGTGCATGCACCAGGATCACGGCACCAGCCCTGACGTCTGCCAGCGTTCCATCCAGCTGGGCTTCAGCTCGGTGATGATGGACGGCTCGCTCAAGGAAGACGGCAAGACCCCGTCCGACTACGAGTACAACGTTCGCGTCACTCAGCAGACCGTGGCATTCGCCCACGCCTGCGGCGTGTCCGTCGAAGGCGAACTGGGTTGCCTGGGCAGCCTGGAAACCGGCCAAGCCGGTGAAGAAGATGGTATCGGCGCCGAAGGCACTCTGGATCACAGCCAGATGCTGACCGACCCGGAAGAAGCCGCCGACTTCGTCAAGAAGACCCAGGTCGACGCCCTGGCCATCGCCATCGGCACCAGCCACGGCGCCTACAAGTTCACCAAGCCGCCAACCGGTGACATCCTGGCCATCGACCGGATCAAGGAAATCCACAAGCGCATTCCCAACACCCACCTGGTCATGCACGGTTCTTCCTCGGTGCCGCAGGAATGGCTGAAGGTCATCAACGAATACGGCGGTGATATCAAGGAAACCTACGGCGTGCCGGTCGAAGAAATCGTCGAAGGCATCAAGTACGGCGTGCGCAAGGTCAACATCGATACCGACCTGCGCCTGGCCTCCACGGGTGCCATCCGTCGCTACATGGCTCAGCACCCGAGCGAGTTCGACCCACGCAAGTTCTTCGCCGAGACCGTGAAGGCCATGCGTGATGTCTGCATCGCCCGTTACGAAGCCTTCGGTACCGCCGGCAACGCATCCAAGATCAAGCCGATCTCCCTGGAGGGCATGTTCCAGCGTTACGCCAAAGGTGAGCTGGCCGCCAAGGTCAACTGATCCTGCCATGAACGAGGGGCCGTTTCGCGCCGGCGAAACGGCCCCTCGTTCATATTGGATGCGGATCGGATACACTCGCGGTTCTTCTCGCTGAACGCCGTGCAATGACCGCATTACGCTACCTGCAAGCCTACCCGCCTCACCTGCAAGAGCAGGTCCGCCAGATGATCGCCTCCGATCGCCTGGGCGATTACCTGCGCCAGCGCTACCCGGATCGACACGACGTACAGAGCGACAAAGCGCTGTACAGCTATGCCCAGGACTTGAAACAGCAATACCTGCGCAGTGCGCCGAATCTGGACAAGGTGCTGTTCGACAACCGCCTGGATCTGACCCATCGCGCCTTGGGCCTGAACACTGCTGTCTCCCGTGTGCAGGGCGGCAAACTCAAGGCCAAGAAGGAAATCCGCATCGCCTCGCTGTTCAAGGACGCGGCGCCCCAGTTTCTACGCATGATCGTGGTGCACGAGTTGGCGCACCTGCGCGAGCGGGACCACAACAAGGCGTTCTACCAGCTCTGTCAGCACATGGAGCCGGACTATCATCAATTGGAATTCGACCTGCGCGTCTACCTGACCTACCAGGAGCTGCCGGGCACCACCTGAGGATCGAGCAGCATGGATGTGAGCAAGACCAAGAGCAGTTTCTACCGGCGTCTCTATGTGGCCTGGTTGATCGACAGCCAGACCGCAACCAGTGTTCCGGCGCTGATGGAGGCTACCGGTATGCCTCGTCGCACTGCACAGGACACCATCGCCGCACTGGCCGACCTGGATATCGTTTGTGAATTCGAGCAGCAGGCCGGGGCGCGTAATCACGCCGGGCACTACCGCATCCACGATTGGGGTGCCATCGACAAGCAGTGGATCATCCAGCACCTGCGCAAGATCAGGGACGTGCTGGGGTATCCATGACCTGAGCGCCCCAGCCGCTCGATGCCCTCTCGCCTCAAGCCTTGCGCATACCGATATGCGCAATGCCATCCTCCAGGTACTGCTCTCCCGCCACCTCGAATCCATGCCGCGCATAGTAGGCCTGCAGATGTGCCTGGGCCGACAGGTAGATCGGTGTCCCAGGCCAGCAGTGCTCGGCGCACTCCAGCCCCTTGAGCAACAGCTGATGGCCCAGGCCGCCACCGCGCGCGGCGGGGGCGGTTACCACCCGGCCAATGACCACGTCGCCGCCTTGGGATTGGGGGTCGAGCAGGCGCAGGTAGGCCACCAAGCGGTCTTGTTCCCAACCCATCAAGTGCAGCGTATCTGCGCAAAGGTCCTGGCCGTCGACCTCCTGGTAGGCGCATTGCTGCTCCACCACGAAGACTTCAGTGCGCAACTGCAGGATGGCATAGAGTTGCTCCTTGCCAAGGTCGGTATGGTGCTTGCAGATCCACTCGATGGACATGGGTATGAACTCTTTGAAGGGGCGGTCGATCATCGCAAATCCCGGCGCTGGCGACGAGTCAGACATTGCCCAAAAACGGCTTCAACTGCATTCGGCCAAAATAGAGGCTATTTGATATCATTTGTCGGCTGCCGTCCGAGAGGGCTTTGTGTAATCTGCCCATCCTGTAGTAGTGCGGATCGCCACCATCAGAGTGGATCACCCACCTGCGAAAGGACTCGAGCATGCGGCCATTGCTTTGCGCGCTTGGTTTAATGTTGATCGTGCTGGTCACTCCCGCCGTGGCGGCCGAGAAGTTGCGTCTTGTGGCCGACAGTTGGCCGCCGTTCACAGACAGCGACTTGCCCGGCGGCGGCCTGGCCACCAACATCGTCACCGCGGCACTGACCCGTGCTGGCTACACCAGCAATGTCGAGCAAGTGCCCTGGGCCAGGGCCTTGATGGGTATCGGCGAAGGCCGCTACGACATCTTGGTCAACACCTGGTACAACGACTCGCGCACGCGTCTGGGCGCATTTTCCAAACCCTACCTGGTCAACCGCATCCGCCTGCTCAGGCCGCAAGATACGCCTTTGAGCTACCGTCAGCTGGCCGACCTCTACGACTATTCCATTGCCGTGGTACGCGATTACGCCTATTCCCCGGAATTCGACGCCGACGCCCGTTTGCACAAGGTGGCGGTGCGCAACTTCTCCTCGGCGGTGCGCATGCTGGCGGCGGGCAGGGTCGACCTGACGGTGGAGGACGAATTCGTCGCGCGCTACAGCCTGCAACGCGAGCCGAAGGAGGTGCGTGAGGCCGTGACCTTCGTAGAGCCCGCGTTGGGCGAAAACAACCTGCACATCCTCGTCAGCCTCAAGCATTCCCATCATCAGCAGATCATCGAGCGCTTCGACCGCGCCATCGCCGCGATGAAGGCCGATGGCAGCTATGCCCGTCTGTTGCGCCAACACGGGTTCTGATCCGCCTCAGCGCCCTCTGGCTTCAAGAGCGGGTTGGCCTGGGAGCGTCAGCCCGTTGGGCTTTCCTTGATCAGGTGCGCCGCCAGGGTACGCAGCGGCCCGAGTTGGCGGCAGATCAGCGCCAGTTGGGTTTGCACCAGACGCTGATGTTCGTCCAACTCTTCGGGCATCTGTTCCAAGGTGCCGGCCAGGGCTTCCTCGGCATCGCTGTGGATGGCCACGGGCAGGCGGGCGGCCAGTCCATTGGCGATCTCATCGAGGCTGTTGGCCAGGCTCTGGCCGGCGCCATCGATCAACTGCTCGTGAACCTCCGGCGGCAGCGCCGTGTCGCGGTGTGCACCGAGCCCGGAGAGGTAGCTGAGCAGGGTGTGCGAGAGCACCAGGAAGCGGAAGCCCACATCGGCTTCCTTACGGAAGTGCCCAGGCTCCATGAGCATGTTGGCCAGTGTGGTCGACAGTGCCGCATCGGCGTTGTGGGCGTTGCGCCGGGCCAGGCGATAGGCCAGGTCGTCGCGCTTGCCATGGGCATATTGCTGCATGATCTGGCGCAGGTAGGCACTGGCGCAGGTCAGCGTATTGGCCAGCACTTTGTTCAGGCGCCGCCCCTGCCAATCCGGCAGGAACAGGAACACCGCCAGGATGGCAATCAGGCTGCCCACGAGGGTATCGAACAGGCGTGGCAGGAACAGGCCGTAGCCATCGCCGATCTGGTTGAAGCAGAACAGTACCATCAGGGTGATCGCCGCCGTGGCCAAGGTATAGCGGGTGGTTCGGTTGACGAAGAACACCACCCCGGCGACCACCGCGAACATCGACTGGATGACCGGGCTGGGGAACAGGTCGAACAGCGCCCAGCCCACCGTGAGGCCGACAGCCGTGCCCACTACGCGCTGCACCAGCTTGCGGCGGGTCGCACCATAGTTGGGCTGGCAGACGAACAGGGTAGTCAGGATGATCCAGTAGCCTTGGGTCGGGTGGATCAGGTGCACCATGCCGTAGCCCACCGACAGCGCCAGGGACAGGCGCAGGGCATGGCGGAACAACAGCGAAGTGGGCGTCAGCTGCGTGCGCAGGCGGCTCCAGACATCCTTGAGGTTGCGTGGCGAGCGGTCGAGCAGGCTGCTGTCGCTGGCATCGGCCAGACTGTCGGGGTTGCTGGCGGCGCCCAGCAGGCGGTCCAGGGTCGCCAGGTTGCCGGCCAGCGCCCGCAAAGAGCGCAACAGGCCGCGCCAGGCTGGATTGCTTTGCTGGCGCAAGTGTTCCAGGGAGGCGTTGAGGTCTTCCAGCGCTTCGGCGAACCCGCCGCCGTAGACGAACGGCTGGCGCAGGCGGATCGAGTGGGACAGTTGCTGGCAGGCCGAGCCTTGTTGGCGCAGCAGGCGCTGGCAGCGGAACATCACATCGCTGTGGAAGAACGCTTCGGCCAGTGCGTTGTAGGGATAGTGCGAGGCACTGACCCGCTCATGGATGTCCTGAGCCAGAAAGTACAGCTTCAAATAACGGCTGACCTTGGCGTTCGGCTGGCTGTTGCCAACCCGGTGCAGGATGATTTCCTTGGCTGCGTTCAGCGCTGCCACTACTTTGCCATTTTGCTGGGCCAGTTCCAGGCGGCGGGCTTCCAGGTCCAGGTTGCGGATCGGCTCGAACAGGTTGGCCTTGAGCTTGAGGTAGCGGCCAAGCTCCATGAACAACTTCGCCAGGCTCTGCTGCACCGGCTGGTTGGAGAACAGCGCCTGCCACAGGACCGAGAGCAGGCCATACCACGCCGCACCGGCCACCAGCAGCAACGGTTCGTGCCAGAAATCGCTGACCTGCCCGCCGCGCTGGTCCACGCCGATCATGGTGTACACCGAGAGGATCAACGTCGCCGAGGCGATGGCGCCGTAGCGTTCGCCCAAGGCACCGAGCATGGTCAGGGCGAAGGCTGCCAGGGCCAGTGCGCCAGCGAAGATCCAGGGGTAGGGGAACAGCAGCTCCACCGACAAGGCGGCGATGGCGAAACACACCAAGGTAACGGCCAGGGCGCTCAGGCGGCCTTGCCAGCCGTCGTCGGTCTCGGCCAGGGCGCTGGCGATGATGCCGAGGAACAGCGGGATCAACAGCGCCATTTCGTCCTGGTACCAGCAAAGCGCCAGGCTGCCGGTGAGTGCGATCGTTACCCTGATGCTGTAGCTGAACTTGTCTTGGCCCCACAAACGACGCAATGAATGGCGGAACGAGCTCGATGACATGATGGCCCTGGGCAGTGATCGAATGAATACCTTGGCGCCATTCATAGTGGGCCGCGCAGCAGCCCCAGAAAATCGGCACCTCAGCACAGACCAGCAAGAAGCGTTCCGTGCTGCTGAAAGGATTCTACTCTACACGAACTGCGCTGCAGCGTTGGCCGAGGCCCATGCCCACTGGAAATTGAACCCGCCCAGGTGGCCCGTGACATCGAGCACTTCGCCGATGAAGTACAGCCCAGGACTCTTCAGGGATTCCATGGTCTTTGAAGACACCTCGCGGGTATCGACGCCGCCGAGGGTCACCTCCGCGGTGCGATAGCCTTCGGTACCGGCCGGCACCAGTTGCCAGGCCGACAGCTTGTCCGCCACCTGGGCCAGTTCGGCCGGGGTGTACTGCTTCATCGGCTTGGACACGAACCATTGTTCGGCCAGCAGATTGGCCAGCTTGCGGGTGAAAACCTCGCCCAGCAGCGTCTTCAGCTCGCTGTTGGGGCGTTCGGCCTGCTGCTGTTGCAGCCAACTGAGGGCGTCTCGATCGGGCAACAGGTTGATCTCCACGGTATCGCCCGCCTCCCAGAACGAGGAAATCTGCAGGATCGCCGGGCCACTCAGGCCGCGGTGGGTGAACAACAGGTTTTCCCGGAAACTGGTGCCGTTGCAACTGGCGACGCAGTCCAGTGCGGTGCCGGAGAGCTCGGTGCACAGGGTCTTGAGTTGAGGCTCGGTGATGGTGAAGGGCACCAGACCCGCGCGGGTCGGCAGCAGGGTATGGCCGAACTGACGGGCGACCTGGTAGCCAAAGCCGGTAGCGCCCAGGGTCGGGATCGACAGGCCGCCGGTGGCGATCACCAGGGACTGGCAGGCGAACGGGCCGGCGGAGGTTTGCAGACAATAGCCTTCGGCGGTCTTCTCGATCTGCTCGATGCTGGTCTGCAGGCGTATCTGGGCCCCGGCCTCGTCGCATTCGGCGAGCAACATGTCGAGGATGTCGCTGGACTTGTTGTCGCAGAACAGCTGGCCAAGTTTCTTCTCGTGGTAAGGCACGCCGTGCTTGCACACCAGTTCGATGAAATCCCACTGGGTATAGCGGGCCAGGGCCGACTTGCAGAAGTGCGTGTTCTGCGAGAGGAAGTTGGCGGGCTCGGTGTACATGTTGGTGAAGTTGCAGCGACCGCCCCCGGACATGAGGATCTTCTTGCCCGGCTTGTTGGCGTGGTCGAGCACCAGCACCCGGCGTCCTCGGCGGGCGGTGAGCTGGGCGCACATCAGGCCGGCGGCGCCGGCGCCGATGATGATCACGTCGGTGGAATGCACGGTGTAAACCTTTTCTGAAATGACACACTGGCCCCCGTGGAAGCGGGTTTACCCGCAATGCGATGGTGGACTCACTGCCGCCTTCGCGGGTAAACCCGCTTCCACAGAGTCGTGCAGATCTTTAGATGATGCGGACTTTCAGGGACCGACCCTTGATCTTGCCGCTGTTCAGGCGCTGCATGGCTTGTTTGGCCACAGCGCGCTCCACCGCCACGAAGGCCTGGAAGTCGAAGATGGCGATTTTGCCCACCTGTTTACCGGGGATCCCTGCGTCGCCGGTCAGCGCGCCGAGAATATCGCCTGGGCGCAGTTTGTCCTTGCGGCCTGCGGCGATGCACAAGGTGGTCATCGCTGGCAGCAAAGGCTCACCCCCTTTGTGTTTGAGGTTGTCGAGCTGCTCCCAGCGCAGCGGGCGCTTCTGCAGGTCCTCGATGGCCTGTGCGCGGTGGCCCTCGGCAGGCGCGACCAGGCTGATGGCGATGCCTTTTTCGCCAGCGCGACCGGTGCGGCCGACGCGGTGTACGTGAATCTCCGGATCACGCGCCAGCTCGACGTTGATCACCATGTCCAGACCGTCGATGTCCAGGCCACGGGCCGCCACGTCAGTGGCCACCAGCACCGAGCTGCTGCGGTTGGCGAACATTGTCAGCACCTGGTCGCGGTCGCGTTGCTCCAGGTCGCCATGCAGGGCCTGGGCGACGATGCCCTTGGCGGTGAGGTGGGCTACCACGTCCTCGCACTGCTGCTTGGTGAAGCAGAACGCCACGCACGACTGCGGGCGGAAGTGGCCGAGCACTCGGGTGACGGCTTCCAGGCGTTGCTGCGGGTCGATCTCGATGAAGTGCTGTTCGATCTGGTTGTCGGCGTGCAGGCTTTCGACCTTGACCTGCTGTGGCTTGCGCATGAACTCGGCGGCCAACTGCTCGATGCCGGCCGGGTAGGTGGCCGAGAACAGCAGCGTCTGGCGGCGCGAAGGGGTCTTGCCGATGATGCTGGCGATGGCGTCGAAGAAACCCATGTCGAGCATGCGGTCGGCTTCATCCAGCACCAGGGTATTGAGCCCATCGAGCACCAAAGTGCCCTTGTCCAGGTGCTGCTGGATGCGCCCTGGGGTGCCGACGATGATGTGTGCGCCATGCTCCAGGGAGGCGATCTGCGGGCCCAGCGAAACGCCGCCGCACAGGGTGAGGATCTTGATGTTGTCTTCGGCACGGGCCAGGCGACGCAGCTCCTTGGCCACCTGGTCGGCCAGCTCGCGGGTCGGGCACAGTACCAGGGCCTGGCAGCCGAAGTAGCGCGGATTGATCGGGTTGAGCAGGCCGATGCCGAAGGCGGCGGTCTTGCCGCTGCCGGTCTTGGCCTGGGCGATCAGGTCCTGGCCCTTGAGGATGACCGGCAGGCTCTGGGCCTGGATCGGCGTCATCGAGGCGTAGCCGAGGGCGTCCAGGTTGGCCAGCATGGCGGCGGACAGCGGCAGAGTGGCAAAGGCGGTGGAGTCGGTGGTCACGAGGCGGGCCTGCGTTGCGAAGCGAAAAATGCCGCACAGTCTACCAGCCTCGTGGCCATTCGCCCTACGACTCCATGTGCGCTTCCTGACGACGGGCACGCCTTCCGTCTGTCGGCGACAACTGCAGGAAGATCGCTGCGGCCAGCATGGCCATCAAGCCGATGGTCAAGAAGGTCAGCTGGAAGGCGCCCAGGGTGCTTTCCACCCCCTCTGCGCTGCCAGCGGCGGTAAAGCCGCCAAGCAAGGCGCCGGCACAGGCCACCCCCAGGCTCAAGGACAGCTGCGCGACCACCGACAACAGGCTGTTGCCGCTGCTGGCGCTGGCGTCGTCCAGGTCGATCAGGGTCACGGTGTTCATGGCGGTGAACTGCATGGAGTTCACGGCGCCGAGCAGGGCCAGTTGCGCCAGCAGCAGGGCATACGGCGTGTCTGCGTCCACCAGTCCCAGACTGGCCAGCAGCAGGCCAAGCAACAGGGTATTGCCGGTGAGGATGATGCGATAGCCGAAGCGTTCGATCAGCGGCCGTGCGATGGACTTGGCGAGCATCGCCGCGGCGGCCAGAGGGATCATGCTCATGCCGGCCTCGGCGGGCGAATAGCCCAGCGCCACCTGCAGTAGCAACGGCACCAGAAACGGCAGAGCGCCGCTGCCCAGGCGGGCGAAGAGGTTGCCGAGGATGCCGATGGCGAAGGTGCGCACCCGGAACAGGCCCGGCGAGAACAGCGGCTGCGGATCGCGCCCGGCGCGCAGCCAATAGGCGGCCAGGCAGGCCATGCCGGCGAACAGCAGCAACATCACCCGCAAGTGCGGCAGGTGCAGCTCACCCAAGCCTTCCATGGCAATGGTGATCAGTACCATCGCGGCGCCGAACAGGATGAACCCCGGGCCGTCGAAGGTAGTGCGCTCGGCGCCGCGCAGATCAGGGATGAACTTCCATACCGCATAGCAGCCCAGTGCACCGACGGGCAGATTGAGCAAAAAGATCCAGTGCCAGGTGAGGATCTCCACCAGCCAGCCGCCCAGGGTCGGTCCCAGCAGCGGGCCAAGCAGGCCGGGGATGGTGATGAAGCTCATGATCCGCACCAGCTCCGAACGCGGGTAGGCGCGCAGCACTACCAGTCGCCCGACCGGCAGCATCAACGCACCGCCCAGGCCCTGGATGACCCGGGCCAGGATCAGGAACGTGAGGCTGTTGGCCATGGCGCAGAGCAGCGAGCCCAGGCTGAAGAGCAGGATGGCGCTGAAGAAAATGCGCTTGGTGCCGAAGCGGTCGGCGATCCAGCCTGAAGCGGGAATCAACAGGGCCACCGTGAGCATGTAGGCGATGATCACACCCTGCATGCGCAGCGGGTCTTCGGCCAGGGAGCGGGCCATGGCCGGTAGGGCGGTGTTGAGGATGGTGCCGTCCAGGGACTGCATGAAGAAGGCGATGGCCACCACCCAGGGGATCCAGCGGGCGGTGACGGGGTCCAGCGGGGCGCGTTCGGGCATGAATACCTCGGCTTTGCTGCTTGATCGTGCTGGCCCGCCTCCACAGGGTTATCGTCCTGTAGGAGCCCTGTGAAGCAGCCAGCACAGACCCATTACAGGGTGAGGGTCAGGGCTTTGACCAGCGCCCCCGGCAAATGACTCGACCCGGTGCTGCGCTGGCCGTAGGTACTGGTCGACAGGATCAGCTCTCGCTCACGCGTCAGGTCTTCCAACTGACTGCCCAGCAGGTTGTACAGGCTGTCATCGAAGCGCATGGTGCCGACCGGCCCCTGGATGCAACCGTCCTGCACCCAGAAGGTGGCGAAACGGGTCAGGCCGGTCATGCGGGCGGCGGGCAGGTCCGAGTAGTTCAGGTACCAGAGATTGCTGATATACAGGCCCGTGCCGAGTCGCTCGAGGACCTGCGCCGAAGGCAGATGCCCCGGAGCCAGGCTCAGTGCACAGGGCGACTCGAAGCTGTCGGCGCCGTTGGCCTGCAGGTCGAACTCCGCAGCGCTGCGCGCGCTGACCAAGCGCGCGTGTGCGCGGCCTTCGTGGATCAGGCGCACGTCCTGGCGCGGCGAGCCTTCGTCGGAGAAGGGCGGGCTGAGCGAGCCGCTGACCTGTTCATCGAAACCGACCTGCGGACTGAGGCTGGCATCGCCG
Source organism: Pseudomonas sp. HTZ2 (assembly GCF_033173945.1). Classification (NCBI taxonomy): domain Bacteria; kingdom Pseudomonadati; phylum Pseudomonadota; class Gammaproteobacteria; order Pseudomonadales; family Pseudomonadaceae; genus Pseudomonas; species Pseudomonas sp. HTZ2. The sequence goes on from NZ_CP137332.1 coordinate 2,059,844, forward strand.
GTATACAGGCGCTGCAGCGCGCTGTTGCCTGTGGCCAGAGCCTGCGCGGAAAAACCACCCCAGCAGAGCATGCCGGCAATCTCGTCCATCGCCGCCGGGGCCAGGTAGGCGCGGTAGCTGCCAGGCTTGAGGATGATTGCCGGGCGGCCAAGGAAATCCAGTTGCTCGCGGGCCTGGCGCAGGCGCGCCACCAGGGCCGCACTGTCCCAGACCTGACCTGCATAATTGGCCTTGACCGCCTGGCCATTGGCGTGGAACAGGCTCCAGTCGAAGTTGAAACTGTTGGCCTGATGCCAGCCAAAGGCCCCGAAGGAGCTGGCGAACCCCCGGCAGATGGGGCCTGCGGCATAGATACCGACCAGGTCCAGATCGCCGGCTTCACGCTCGATCAGTCCAAGAACATCGGCGCAGTCCGGCAGCGCCGCTGCCTGCAGGTTGTGGCTGTGCCAGGCGCTTTCATCAAGACGCAGGTAAGGGTCGACAGGCAGCAGCGGCAGGATCTGACGCAGCTGGGCCAGCGCGTCGCGCAGGCGCTGGCGGTCCAGCTGTGGATCGTCGCCCAGCGTGAAGTGCTGCTCGGCCTGGCGCCCGTCGCGGATCAGGCGCAAGTGCGCGCTGGCCTGGGCGACTTCGCCGGCCTGGCGCACGCGGGCATGGTTGAAGCGGATGAACTGTGAATGCTCGGCACTGTAGCCGAGGGTGAACTGCTCGCCAGCCTGGAGTGCGTCGCGCAGGGCGCCTGTCAGGTCCTCGAAGCGTTGCTGGGGCGTGGCGCTCATCAAGCGTCTCCTCCGAATACGTCGATCTGGCGGAACACGCATGCCGGCGAGGCATGGCCAACCCGTACCACCTGGTTGGGTTCGCCCTTGCCGCAGTTTGGCGTGCCCAGTATCTGGAACGTGCTGCGATCGCCGACGGCGGCGAGATTGCCCCAGAACTGCGCGGAGATGCCGCGGTAGTTGGGGTTCTTCACTACGCCTTTGAGTTCGCCGTTTTCGATCAGTTGGCCCCATTCGCAGCCGAACTGGAACTTGTTGCGTGCGTCGTCGATGGACCAGGAGCGATTGGTGCGCATGAGGATGCCATGCTCGATACCACCGATCAGCTGCGCCAACGACTGGTCGCCCGGCTCGATGTTGAGGTTGGCCATGCGATCGATCGGCGCGCGATTCCAGCCACAGGCCCGGCTGTTGGCCACGCCATCCAGTCCCGAGCGGTACTGCGACAAGGCGCCGCCCAGCGGGCGCAGCAGCACACCGTCGCGGATCAGGAACTGCTTGCTCGCCGCAGTGCCGTCGTCGTCGAAGCTGTAGCTGGCCAGCTCTTCGGCGATAGTCGGGTCGAAGGTCACGTTGAGCAGCTTCGAGCCGTATTGCAGGTGACCAAAGTCGCTTGCCTTGACGAAGCTGGTGCCGGCGTAGTTTCGTTCGTCGCCCAGGATACGGTCCATCTCCAGCGGGTGGCCGATGGACTCGTGGATCTGCAGCATCATCTGGTCTGGCATCAGCAGTAGGTCGCGCGGGCCGCTGGGGGTATTGGGCGCGAGCAGCAATTGCAGGGCCTCGTCGGCGATGCGCCTGGCCGCACCGACCAGGCCACAGCGCTCGATCACCTCGAAGCCGCCTTGCTGGCCGAAGTTCTCCCTGCCTAGGCTGCGGCTCTGGCTGTCCTGGCCATCGCTTGCGGTCACGCCCAGGCCCGGGAACAGGAAACGTTGGGCATGGCGCAGCTCGGCGCCTGCAGAATTGAGGTAGGTCTGCTCGACAAGGCTGATGCCCAGGCTCGCCTGCCAATCAACCAGGCGGCTGTCCTTGGGCACGCTGGCCGACTCGGCGGTGAGCAGCTCGAGGCACTCGGCAAGGCTAGGCAGGGGATGTTCGAAGTGGGGCGAAACATGGTCATGGCGCTCGCTGGCCACCGGTTGCCCGCTCAGGTCCAGCAGACTGTAGGCGGCGATCGTGCGAGCCAGCGCCTCGGCCTGTTCGAGGGCGCGTTGCAGACCTGCTTGGGACACGTCGGCGGTGGCAGCGTAGGCTTCCACACCCTTGACGCGCACGGTGAGCATGGCGCCTTCGTCCTGACTGAAGAATGGTGGCTCGGCCACATTGCGACGCACCGACAGACTCTGGTCCGACTGCTTCACATGGCGCAGGGAAAACACCTCGGCCGAACTGCGCAGCGCGGCAAAGCGCTGGCGTAGCAAGGCACTGGAATCGAACATGCGGGAACCTCCGGTGCGCGGTGGCTCCCCCTAGAACCACCCCCTCTTGCAGGCCCAGGCCGGCTATGTTGCCTGACTTGAGCGGTGCGAGGTCATTATGGCAGCCTCGCCCTTGGTCGGTGGAAGAAATAACGTGCGGCCTGAATCGTCAAAAGGTGAATCTTGTTGTGAACAGCAGACGGATCAGCTGGTGGTGCTGGGGCATGTTCGATGCCCTGTTGTTAATCGACTACATATTCAAAGCGATCGCCAGCGGAAGGATTCCATTCGTTTCCGACGCGCTGCGGATTGCTGTGGTCGCCAGCGACGAAGGTACGGCGACCGCGGTGCTTTTTGCCTTGCGCTTGGGCCTGCTGGTGTCAGTGGGCATCAGTTGTGCGCTGTTTTTCACCCAGCGCAATGCCGTGAAATGGCTGGTGGGGTTGCAACTACCGCTCAGGCTGCTCTTTTTCATTCCCTCTGTTTCGGTCTTCTATCTGTACGAGGGCTATCAAGCGTCAGCACATCCGCTGATGTTCTTTTTGATCGTGCTGGCGTGTGAGCTGTTCAAAATCTGGACCCTCTGGTTCTTCGGTAGAAACCAGGTGTCCACCTGATGGGTGAGCGGGAATCTGGCGTTGTAAACATAAAAAAGGAGAGCCGAAGCTCTCCTTTTTCGTTTACCGCGTTGGATCAGCCGATGGTCATGAGGCTGGCGTTGCCACCTGCTGCTGCGGTGTTGACGCTCACGGCGCGCTCGATTACCAGACGCTCCAGAGCGATCTGGTGGTCGCCGCTGGAGAGACCATGGACGCCGACGATGGCGCCGGCGCGCTTGGCCACTTGCTCGCACACGCCGCGCAGCTGGTCGGAGTCGCCGTGGTGGATGACGGCATCGAAGGCGACGTCGTCCTTCTGCCAGTCGGCCACCAGCTTGACCTTGGCCTGCAGCTCCTTCGGCAGGCGGGCACGCAGGCTCTTGCCGGGTTCTGCGTCGGCCCATACCGCCGAGCTGCCCACGGCCAGTACGGCAGCCAGTTGGGCCAGCAGGTCGGCATCGTTGTCGGCCAGGCAGAGCACGTGCTCACGTGGCAACACGGTATAGGTGTTGCGCTCGCCGGTCGGGCCGGGCAGCACGCGGCTGATACCGCTCTGGGACTGGGCGGCGAACTGGTCGCACAGGCTGGCCAGCTCACCCAGCTGGCTGCTGGCAGCCCAGGTCTTGAGGGTGTGCAGCGGCTTGATCAGTTGGTCGCGCAGGACAGTATCGACCTTGCCTTCGCCGTCGACACGCTGGAAGTGGCGGGCGATGGCGTCGGCCGGGCGGGTCGACAGCAGGCGGTACAGGTAGAGCGGACCGCCGGCTTTCGGGCCAGTGCCGGACAGGCCTTCGCCACCGAACGGCTGGACGCCGACCACGGCGCCGACGATGTTGCGGTTGACGTACATGTTGCCGGCATTGACGTTGTCCACCACCTTGGCGATGGTCTCGTCGATGCGGGTGTGCACGCCCAGGGTCAGGCCGTAGCCGGAGGCGTTGATCTGCTCGATCAACTGGTCGAGGTCCTTGCGGTTGTAGCGCACCACGTGCAGGACCGGTCCGAAGATCTCACGCTTGAGTTCGTCGAAGCTTTCGAGCTCGATCAAGGTCGGCATCACGAAGGTGCCGCGCTTGATCTCTTCACCTTCGGCGATGGCGACCTGGTAGACCGTACGACCTTTGTCGCGCATGCCCTGGATGTGCTTCTCGATGCCTGCCTTGGCTTCGGCGTCGATGACCGGGCCGATGTCCACGGACAGACGTTCCGGGTTGCCCAGGCGGCTTTCGGCCATGGCGCCCTTGAGCATCTCGATCACGCGGTCGGCGGAGTCTTCCTGCAGGCACAGCACACGCAGTGCCGAGCAGCGCTGGCCGGCGCTGTCGAACGCGGAGGACACCACGTCAATGACCACCTGCTCGGTCAGGGCCGAGGAGTCGACGATCATGGCGTTCTGGCCGCCGGTCTCGGCGATCAGCGGAATCGGACGGCCTTGGTTATCCAGACGGCCAGCAATGTTGCGTTGCAGCAGGCGAGCGACTTCGGTGGAACCGGTGAACATCACGCCTTTGACGCGCTCGTCACCGACCAGGCCGGCACCGACGGTTTCGCCGCGGCCTGGCAGCAGTTGCAGCACGCCTTCAGGGATACCGGCTTCCAGCAGCAGGCGCACAGCCTGGGCGGCGACCAGCGGGGTCTGTTCGGCAGGCTTGGCCAGGACCGGGTTGCCGGCGGCCAGGGCCGCGGCGACCTGGCCGGAGAAGATCGCCAGCGGGAAGTTCCACGGACTGATGCACACCACCGGCCCAAGCGGGCGGCAGCTGTCATTGCTGAAATCGTTGCGTGCCTGCACCGCGTAGTAGCGCAGGAAGTCCACCGCTTCGCGCACTTCGGCGATGGCGTTGGCGTAGGTCTTGCCGGCTTCGCGCACCAGCAGGCCCATCAGCGGCTGGATATCGGCTTCCATCAGGTCGGCGGCGCGTTCGAGGATCGCGGCGCGTTCGGCTGGCGGCGTGGCCTGCCAGATCGGAGCGGCGTTGAGTGCGCACTGGATGGCATTGTCGACGTCCTCGACAGTGGCTTCCTGCACGTGACCGACGAGATCGCGGTGGTCGGCCGGGTTGAGCACTTGCACGGCAGGTTGCTCGCTGGCGGCGCAGGCCAGCAGCGGGGCCGCTTTCCAGTCATTGTGGGCAGTGGCCAGCAGTGCGCAGGACAGCGACGCCAGGCGGTGTTCGTTGGCCATGTCGATGCCGGCCGAGTTGGCCCGCTCGCTGCCATACAGTTCACGCGGCATAGGAATGCGCGGATGCGGCAGGCCAATGCTGCCCTCCTGGGTGCCCATGCGCTCGATGCTGGCGACCGGATCGGCGACCAGTTCCTGGATCGAGATCGAGTGGTCGGCGATGCGGTTGACGAACGAGGTGTTCGCACCGTTTTCCAGCAGACGACGGACCAGGTAGGCCAGCAGGGTTTCGTGGGTGCCGACCGGGGCGTACACGCGGCATGGACGATTCAGCTTGCCTTCGGAGACCTTGCCCACCACCTGCTCGTACAGCGGTTCGCCCATGCCGTGCAGGCACTGGAACTCGTACTGGCCTGGGTAGTAGTTCTGGCCGGCAATGTGGTAGATGGCCGACAGGGTGTGGGCGTTGTGGGTGGCGAATTGTGGATAGATGGCTTCCGGTACCGACAGCAGCTTGCGAGCGCAGGCGATGTAGGAGACGTCGGTGTACACCTTGCGGGTGTAGACCGGGTAGCCTTCCAGGCCCTCGACCTGGGCGCGCTTGATCTCGCTATCCCAGTAGGCGCCCTTGACCAGACGGATCATCAGGCGGTGGCGGCTGCGCTTGGCCAGGTCGATGACGTAGTCGATCACGTACGGGCAGCGCTTCTGGTAGGCCTGGATGACGAAGCCGATGCCGTTCCAGCCAGCCAGCGATGGCTCGAAGCACAGGCGCTCGAGCAGGTCCAGCGACAGCTCCAGGCGGTCGGCTTCCTCGGCGTCGATGTTCAGGCCGATGTCGTACTGCTTGGCCAGTTGAGTCAACGACAGCAGGCGCGGGTACAGCTCCTCCATCACGCGCTCGTACTGGGCGCGGCTGTAGCGCGGGTGCAGGGCGGAGAGCTTGATGGAGATGCCCGGGCCTTCATAGATGCCACGGCCGTGGGAGGCTTTGCCGATCGAGTGAATCGCCTGCTCATAGGAGGCCAGGTACTTCTGGGCGTCGTGCTCGGTCAGGGCGGCCTCGCCGAGCATGTCGTAGGAGTAACGGAAGCCCTTGGCTTCGAACTTGCTGGCGTTGGCCAGGGCCTCGGCGATGGTCTCGCCGGTGACGAACTGTTCGCCCATCAGGCGCATGGCCATGTCGACGCCCTTGCGGATCATCGGTTCGCCGCTCTTGCCGATGATGCGGGTGAGCGAGGAGGTCAGGCCGGATTCGTTGTGGGTGGAGACCAGCTTGCCGGTCAGCAGCAGGCCCCAGGTGGCGGCATTGACGAACAGCGACGGACTGTTGCCCAGGTGCGGCTGCCAGTTGCCGGTGCTGATCTTGTCACGGATCAGGGCGTCACGGGTGCCTTTGTCCGGGATGCGCAATAGCGCCTCGGCCAGGCACATCAGCGCCACGCCTTCCTGGGACGACAGGGAGAATTCTTGCAGCAGGCCCTGGACGATGCCGGCGCGGCCGCTGGCGCTCTTCTGGTTGCGCAGTTTCTCGGCGATGCCGGCCGCCAGCTTGTTGGTGGCCTCGGCCTGCTCGGTGGAGAGACGCGCCTGCTCCAGCAGCATCGGCACAACTTCAGGTTCCGGGCGACGGTAGGCGGCAGTGATGGCCGAGCGCAGGACCGATTGCGGCAGGATGCTTTCAGCGAATTCGAGGAAGCACTGGTGGCTGTGGTCGGGCTGGACGTCGCCGGCATCGTCGCCGAGGCTGGCGGCATGGCCGTTGAGTTCGTTCAGGGTGGCACCACCCTCGAGCTTCTCCAGATAGTTGAAGATCGCTTGCTTGATCAACCAGTGCGGCGTGCGGTCGATGGACTGCGCAGCTGCTTTGAGTCGCTCACGGGTCGGGTCGTCGAGTTTGACCCCAAGGGTGGTCGTCGCCATTTCTTATCCTCGTTATTGCCACGGATGTGGCCTAAGCTGGCGGCAAGATTAGCTGTAGGACAATCCGGGTGCAACCGGGTGCAACCCGTTTTTTGATCGGCGTAGGTGCAACTCGTCCGACGGCTCCATGGGTGGCAGGAAAATGTACTTTCTTGGTGCTTTTTCTTATGAAAAACCCGGTTTTTGAAACAAAAAGGTGCAAAGAAGCGGTTTTGTCTGAAAATGCAGGTGTAGGTGCAACTTGCAAATGAAAAATGGTTGCACCTCGTTCGTGTTGTTGCATAGGATGCGCCGCCTAGGTGCAACCGCCTTGCCGGCGGTCGCAAAACATAAAAACAACGCCAGGGCACAACCATGGGCAATCCACTCACGATCACCTTCGTGATCTACATTGCGGCAATGGTGCTGATCGGCTTCGCCGCCTATCGCTCCACCAAGAACCTCTCCGATTACATCCTGGGCGGTCGCAGCCTCGGTAGCGTGGTCACCGCGCTTTCCGCCGGCGCCTCCGACATGAGCGGCTGGCTGCTGATGGGCCTGCCGGGCGCTATCTATTTCGCGGGTCTTTCCGAAGCCTGGATCGCCATCGGCCTGACCGTCGGCGCCTACCTCAACTGGCTGTTCGTCGCCGGTCGCCTACGTGTGCAGACCGAGTTCAATGGCGATGCCCTGACCCTGCCGGACTACTTCTCCAGCCGTTTCGAAGACAACAGCGGTCTGCTGCGGGTCATCTCGGCGATCGTCATCCTGGTGTTCTTCACCATCTACTGCGCCTCCGGCATCGTTGCCGGTGCCCGCCTGTTCGAAAGCACCTTCGGCATGCCTTACGAGACCGCCCTGTGGGCCGGCGCGGCCGCTACTATCGCCTACACCTTCGTCGGTGGCTTCCTGGCGGTCAGCTGGACCGACACCGTACAGGCTTCGCTGATGATCTTTGCGCTGATCCTCACTCCGATCATCGTGCTGATCTCCACGGGTGGCTTTGACACCACCTTCCTGGCCATCGAAGCGCAGAACCCTGCCAACTTCGACATGTTCCGCGGCGCGACCTTCATCGGCATCATCTCGCTGATGGGCTGGGGCCTTGGCTACTTCGGCCAGCCTCACATCCTGGCGCGTTTCATGGCCGCCGACTCGGTCAAGTCGATCGCCAAGGCCCGTCGCATCTCCATGACCTGGATGATCCTGTGCCTGGCCGGTACCTGCGCCGTCGGTTTCTTCGGTATCGCCTACTTCTCGGCTCACCCTGAGGTCGCAGGTCCCGTCACCGAGAACCATGAGCGTGTGTTCATCGAGCTGGCCAAGATCCTGTTCAACCCCTGGATCGCGGGTGTCTTGCTGTCGGCCATCCTGGCTGCGGTGATGAGTACCCTGAGCTGCCAGCTGCTGGTGTGCTCCAGCGCGCTGACCGAAGATTTCTACAAATCCTTCCTGCGCAAGAATGCTTCCCAGCGTGAACTGGTCTGGGTCGGCCGCCTGATGGTGCTGGCTGTGGCTCTGATCGCCATCGCCATGGCCGCCAATCCGGAAAACCGCGTACTGGGCCTGGTGGCCTACGCATGGGCAGGTTTCGGTGCCGCTTTCGGTCCGGTCGTGCTGATCTCCGTGCTGTGGAAGGGCATGACCCGCAACGGCGCGCTGGCCGGTATCGTGGTCGGCGCCCTGACGGTGATTCTGTGGAAGAACTACGTTGGGCTGGGTCTGTACGAAATCATCCCGGGCTTCCTGTTCGCCAGCATCGCCATCGTAGTGGTGAGCAAGCTGGGTGCCCCGACCGGCAGCATGGTGTCGCGCTTCGAGAAAGCCGACGCGGCGTATCACGCCGAGAAGTGATCCTGCGTTAGGACAACTGCTTTGTTCGCGGCAAGCCCGCTCCCACAGGCTCCAGTTGCCTGGGGGAGGCGGGCTTGACCGCGAGTGCAGCATGCGCCGATCGACAGCCAGGCCTGACTCCGCCTGCCTGACAAGATAAACTTGTCGCCCCCGCAGGAGTTGCCATGAACTATCGTCACGCCTTCCACGCCGGCAATCACGCCGACGTCCTCAAGCACATCGTGCTGACTCGCCTCATCGCCCTGATGTCGCGCAAGGAGCAGCCGTTCGCCTACATCGATACCCATGCCGGCCTCGGTCTGTATGATTTGCAGGGCGACCAGGCGACCCGCACCGGTGAGTACCTCGAAGGTGTCGCCCGACTGTGGAATCGCGAAGACCTGCCGGCCGTCACCGCTGACTACCTGCGAATCATCAAACGCCTGAATCCGGACGGCGAGCTGCGCTATTACCCCGGATCCCCGGAGCTGGCGCGGCGCCTGATGCGTCAGCAGGATCGGGCGCTACTCAACGAGAAGCACCCCGAAGACGGCCCGCTGCTCAAGGAAAACATGAAGAAAGACCCGCGGGTAGTCGTGCACCTGGGCGAGGGCTGGCACGTGCCTCGGGCATTGCTGCCGGTACAGGAGAAGCGCGCGGTGATGTTGATCGACCCGCCTTTCGAGCAGGCCGATGAGCTCAAGCGCTGCACCGTGGCGATGAAAGAGGCGATCGGCCGCATGCGCCAGACCGTCGCTGCGATCTGGTACCCGATCAAGGATCAGCGATCGCTCACGCGGTTCTATCAAGACCTCACCAGCACCGGGGCGCCCAAGCTGCTGCGGGTCGAGTTGTATGTCCATCATCAGGACAGCCCCCAGGGTCTCAATGGCTCGGGCCTGGCTATCGCCAACCCGCCGTGGGGTCTGGAAGAGGAGCTGCGCGAGCTGTTGCCGTGGTTGGCCAAGGAGCTGGCGCAAACGGCCGGCAGCTTCCGCATGGACTGGCTGATCGCCGAGTGACAAGGGCCTGTTGCGCAGCCATGCCAGGCCGCGAACTCGCTCGTGGTACAGCGCTGCTTCCTGTAGCCCCTTCCAGCAATCGCACCCCCTGCTGTTTGCGTTATAATTCCGCCCTTTAGCCGCCATCCGCCCGCAAGGCCGATGGCGCATCCCTACCGAAAGAAGAGGCTAGACCCTTGGCATTGACGATTCTTGGCCTGTCCGGCGCCCTTAGCCATGACCCTTCCGCGGCCCTGTACATCGACGGCAAACTGGTTGCCGCCGCCGAAGAAGAGCGCTTCGTGCGTGACAAGCATGCGAAGAACCGCATGCCCTACGAGTCGGCGAAGTTCTGCCTGGAGCAGGCCGGCATCAAGCCGTCCGACGTCGACGTAGTGGCCATTCCGTTCGCCCCCATCAGTCTGTTCGGCAAGGCGCGCTGGCACTATGCCAAGCGCTACTGGTACGCCCCGGACCGCGCCCTCGACGCGATCCTGATGGGCAACCGTCGCTACAAGCGTTACCGCAAGAAGATCGTCTGGTGCCTGGAGCAACTGGGCTTCGACCCGAAGAAGATCAAGATCGAACCGGTCGAACACCACCTGGCCCACGCCTCCAGCGCCTACCACTGCTCGGGCTTCAAGGAAAAGACCGCGATCCTGGGTATCGACGGCAAGGGCGAGTACGCCACCACCTTCTTCGGCTACGGCGAGAACGGCAAGATCCACAAGATCAAGGAGTTCTACGATCCGGACTCCCTGGGTGGCCTGTATGGCGCGATCACCGAGTTCCTCGGTTTCGAGATGCTCGATGGCGAATTCAAGGTCATGGGCATGGCGCCCTATGGCGACGCCAGCAAGTATGACTTCTCCCGTCTGGCCAGCTTCGAGAACGGCGAGCTGGTGATCAACACCGAGTACGCCAACGTCATTGGCCTGCGCCGCTATAAAGAGAAGGGCAAAGGTTTCTACTTCTCGCCCAAGCTGATCGAGTGGCTGGGGCCCAAGCGCGAAGGTGACATCGCCGACGAGCCATACATCCACTACGCCGCGAGCATGCAGGCGCTGTTCGAGAAGCTCGCGCTGCAAATGATCGACTACTACCTGGGCGACATCCTCAAGCAGGGTGGCAAACTCGCCTTCGCCGGCGGTTGCGCGCTGAACGTCAAGCTCAACCAGAAAATCATCGCCCGCCCAGACGTCAAGGAACTGTTCGTGCAGCCTGCCTCGGGCGATGCCGGTACCGCCGTCGGTGCCGCAGCGTATGTTTCCCACGCCCGCGGCGTGCCGGTCGAGAAGATGGAGCACGTCTACCTCGGCCCTTCGTACTCCAACGAAGACGTGATCGCCGCCTGTGCCCGTCATCCAAATGCACCGAAATGGCGCAAGATCGACGACATGCCGCAGCGCATCGCCAAGATCATGGTCGATGGCAACCCAGTGGCCTGGTTCCAAGGCCGCATGGAGTTCGGCCCGCGTGCGCTGGGTGGTCGTTCGATCATCGGTTGCCCGAGCGTGCCGGGCGTGGCCGACCGGATCAACGAGCAGATCAAGTTCCGCGAGCGCTGGAGACCCTTCTGCCCGTCGATGCTCGACACTGTAGGGCCGCAGATGATCAAGGTCGATCACCCCGCGCCGTTCATGACCTTCACCTTCGAGGTCGCCGAGGAATGGAAAACCCGTGTGCCAGAGGTGGTCCATGAGGACGGCACCTCTCGCGCCCAGGTGCTCAAGCGTGAATACAACCCGCGTTACTACGACATGATGAAGGCCCTCGAGGACCTGACCGGCAACGGCGTGTCGCTGAACACGTCGCTCAACCGCCGTGGCGAACCCATGATCTGCTCGCCGACCGATGCCCTGAACATGTTCTTCGGCTCGGACCTGCAGTACCTGATCATGGAGGACATCCTGGTAGTCAAGGACGGCGCGGCGCCTTATGACCAACCGCTCTGAACGGCGCGTCCTGCAGTTCTGCCACGGCTATGACGGGCCATTCCTCGATTGCGCCCGTCAATATGCCAGTCTGTTCCAGGGCAGCGGCTTCAAGGTCACCACGGTCTTTCTCACCGGAAAGGCCGACCCCCAGGTAGCCGCAGGCTGCGCGTCGGACGAAGTGCTGTTTCTGGAGTTCAGCTCCAAGGCCGTACGTGGCCTGAAGCTGGGCGCGATCGCCGCGTTGCGCAAGATCGCCGCGGCCCGCGACTTCAGCTTCTGCATCGCCCACCGCTTCAAGCCGATCTATGTGGCGCTGCTGGGTACCCGCCTGCCGGTGATCGGCGTGCACCATGCGTTCGGTGACTACCAGCGCGGCGGTCGGCGCCTGTTCGCCAGCTTGTTCAAAAAGCGTCTGAGCCTGCTCGGCGTTTCCGATGCGGTGCGTGACGACATGCGCCGTTGCCTGGCGCAGTGGCCGATCGAGCGAATCCAGACACTGTACAACCGCATCGATGTCCAGGGGCTGCAGGCCGGCCTGGTGCCTCGTGAGGAGGCGCGCCGGGCGCTGGGGCTCGATCCGCAGGCCTGGGTCGTCGGCAACGTCGGTCGCCTGCATCCCGACAAGGACCAGGCCACTTTGCTTCGCGGCTTTGCCGAGGCGCTACCCGATCTGCCAGCTGGCGCCCGTCTGGCGATCCTGGGAGAGGGCCGCCTGGAAGCTGCGCTCAAAGCGCAGGCGGCGCAGCTGGGTATTGCCGGTCAGGTGGATTTTCTGGGCCAGGTGCCCAATGCGCGGCGCTATTTCCAGGCGTTCGACGTGTTCGCCCTGAGCTCCGACCATGAGCCGTTCGGCATGGTTCTGCTGGAGGCGATGGTTGCCGGCGTACCGCTGCTCGCCACGGCGTGTGGTGGAGCCCTCGAGGTGGTTGAAGGTGTGGGCGTGCTGTTCCCGCTTGGGGATGCCGCTCAGCTGGCCCAAGGCCTGAAGCATATGGCCGGGCTGGATGCGGCGCAGCGCCAGGCGTGCGCCGAGCACATGCTACAACGCCTGCATGAGCGATTTTCCGACCAGGCCGTACGCGAGGCCTTCTGGGCCTTGCCGCAGGTGCGGGCATTGGTGGCGGAGGCGTGATGCTCAATCATATCCGGGCCCTGCGCGAGCGCGGCTGGTCCGTCATCGACGGTCAGGCCTACGCCGATGCCTGGCATCGTTTCGGCGGCAGTGTCGCCACCCATCCGCAGGTGGTCGAGCAATTGGCGGACCTGGCGCAGATCCCTGTGCGTTACCTGGGTTGGCACCACGCTGGCGAGCTCAAGGCTGCTATTCCAACTTGGGGGCGTCACCTGGCGCTGTCCAAGGACGTGCTCAAGCGCCACGGTAAGAAGGGCCTGTTCGACCTGGGCAATGCGGAAATCATCCTGCCCGCAGCTCCCGATGCCGGTGCGCCACTGCGCCATGCAGCGCGTTATCTTTCCGAGTTGAACCAAGGTCGATTCACTGGGCTCAAGGCGCAAGCCGAGCAGCTGGCCATGGCCCGTGCCCATGAAGACTTGTCGAAGAAGTTCCGTTACAACCAGCGCCGCGAGCTGCGCCTGCTGGAAGAGGCGGGCGGTGTGGTGCGGCCGATCAGCGACTTCAGCGCGACCGAAATTGCCGCCATCTACTGCGACCTGTTCATGCGCCGCTGGGGGTTCCCGGCCACGGGCGCGGCGCGTATGGCTGAGGTGCTGGAGCGCCTGCGTGACCTGTTGATCGGCTCGGTGTTGCTGCTCGATGGGGCGCCGATCGCGATCCAGCTGGTGTACCGGGTCGAGGCGCCGGAATGGATCAGCGTCGAATACATCAACGGCGGGGTCGACCCAGAGACCAAGGCCTTCAGCCCGGGCAGCGTCCTGAGCTTCCTCAATACCCAGGCTGCCTGGGAGGACGCCAGGGCGCGCAACAAACCGCTGCGATTCTCCTTCGGTCGCGCCGACCGCGAGTACAAGGACCGCTGGTGCAACCCGGTGCCGGTGTTCCAGTCGTGAGCCGCAAGCAGCAGTTGCTCAAACGCCATCGGCGCAACAAGCGCCTGGGGCTGCTGGCCGGGCTCATGGTGCTGGCCGCCCTGGGGGTATTGACTTGGTGGTGGCTGCCACTGGTGCTATTGCCGCTGGTGTGGATTGCCCACGAGGCCTGGTTCGCTGATCACCTGTTCTATTCGCCCTCCGAAGACTATGCCTACCGCTTCGGCGAATTGACCCGCCAGGCCGCTGCGCGGCTTCAGGGTGACCGGCTCCAGGTCGATGTGCCACTGGCAGGCGATGAGACGCTGATCCTCGAAGTACGGGTCAAAGCCAGCTGGTTGGGGCGTTTTCTCGACCCGCAGGTGCTGCTTGATGGTGAGTCCGAGCAGGACTGCCAGACTTTCGAACGCGGCGTCGATGGTGTCCGCTTCCTGAACCTGACCGGTTTCGCCGCGCCCCTGATGGCGGGTGTCTTGCGTTTGCGCGGTCGCCACTGTCGGCTGGTCGGCGAGCCTCGCCTGTGGATAACCCCCTCGGTTGAATTGCACAAGCGCCGTGTGATGGTCATCGCACCCCATGCAGATGACGCTGAGCTTGCTGCCTATGGCCTGTATAGCCAGGCCGAAGAAGCCTGGGTGGTCACCCTGACCGCAGGTGAGATCGAGGCCGAGCACTATCAGCAGATGGGCCTGCCCAAGGCTGAGGCGGCGCGCCTGAAGGGCCGTCTGCGCGCCTGGGACAGCATCGCGGTGCCGCGCTGGGCGGGCGTGCCTGAGGCGCGCTGTGTGCAGTTGGGCTATTTCTGTCTGCAATTGCCGGCGATGCAAGCGGCGCCGGACATGCCGGTGGGCTCGCGTGAGGCGGACATGGCCGACATCCGCCCCTTCCGCCGATTCAACCCCTTCGACTTGCCAGGCGATGCCGATGGTGCACCGACCTGGAACAACCTACTGGCCGATCTGCGCGCCGTCCTGGAGCGGGCGCGGCCCCAGGTGCTGGTGATGCCACATCCACAGCTCGATCCACATCCGGATCACATCTGTGCCCAAGCGGCGGTGCTCGAAGCGTTGCAGGGCCTGGACTGGCAGCCCGAGACGCTGCTGTGCTACGCCAACCACCTGCACGACAATGACCGCTGGCCGATGGGTGACAGCGGCGACGGCGTTGCCTTGCCCCCGCAGTTGAGTGCCGACCAGGTCTGGGCACCCTGCAGCCAGGTATTGAGTCTTGCCATCCAGCGCGACAAGGCCATGGCCTTGGGCATGATGCATGACCTGCAGCCCAGCGCGCCGTTCAAGCGTCGCTTGCGGCGTGCCCTGCAACGCTGGCTGGCCGGACGCAAGCTATCGCCTTATGGCGAGAACGAATTCTTCCGCAAGGCGGTACGCCGCCACGAGCTGTTCTGGCGTCGCACGTTTGAGCGCGACGAATGATTGAAGGCGCAGAGGCCCAAGCAAAGCAATGAAAGTCCTATTTCTGGTGCAGAAGGAGCAACGGGCGATCCTCGACCGCCTGTACGATGGGGTGGCCGCCAATTGCGATTGCGACCTGCGCTGGCTGAGCAGCGAGGACCAGCGCAACCTGCGCCGCTACTTCAAGCGCGAGGTGGATGTCACGCGCTATGACCGGATCGTGTTCTTCCTACGCTTCAAGCAGGAGATCCGCCAGGTCCCGTTCATCCGCAGCGTGCCCAACCTGGTGATTCTCGAGCACGACGCCTACCAGAACTACATACCGTGCAAGTACACCGGCAAGTTCAGTGCGCATTATCGCCAGTTGCCGTGGGCTCGGGTGATCAGCTCCGGCTATATGGTCAGCGAGCGCCTGCGCCAGGAAGGTTTCGACGCAGTGTTCGTGCCCAAGGGTTACGACGAGCAATTGCTCACAGACCAGGGGCGCGAGCGCGATATCGAGCTGGCCTTCGTCGGCAGCACTGGAAGTGTCGCCTACAGTGGCCGCAAGGCGTTGCTCGATGAGCTGGGTCAGGTGGAGAACCTGGTGGTCACCCGCACCAAGTCCGGCGAGGACTACTGCAATACGCTCAACCGCATTCGCTTCTTCGTCAGCGCCGATGTGGGCATGGGCGAATATATGATCAAGAACTTCGAGGCCATGGCCTGTGGCTGCGTGCTGCTGGCCTATGACCAGGGCGAGGCGGAGAACCGTGCACTGGGTCTTGAGGACATGCACAACGTGGTGCTGTACGACAGCATTCCGACCTTGCGGGAGAAATTGGCGGTACTGCGCAACGACCCCGAACTTGCCGAGCGCATCGCGCGTAATGGTCGTGAGCTTGCGGTGTCACGCTTTAGCTTCGCCCAGGTAGGACGCAGCATCGTCGAGCATCTGGTACCTGCGCTGCGTCCGCATCCGCCGCTGACCCGTTGGCAGCGTCTGCGCCTGGCACTGGGATTCTGACCGGCTTCTATTACCTGGGGCTCGGCGGCGGCTTCCAGCGGCTTCCAGCTGCCGGGGCCGGTGTGCGGCCCAGCGCAGTCTTGGTAGGTGCTGGCGAAGCGGCCCCAGGACCTGACAGCCGCTATCGATTAGCAGGCCTCAATGGGCCAGCAGGGCAGCCTCGAAATCGGCGACGGGGAACTGATTGGCGAGTTTTTCTCGCTCGATGTAGCGCGCCATGTGCTGGACGTTGCGCCGAACCATTCGCGCCGAAAGCGGTGCACGCAGGAAGCGCATGTCCGCCACATCGATCAGCCCAAGGCGCTGGTCGGGTGTCATCACCACGTTACCCAGGTGCAACGAGCGGAAATAAATGCCCGAACGGTGCAAGTGACGGATCAACTCGATCAGTTGAGGCATAAGGGCGTCCCAACTGAACCCAGGTTTGCGCGACAGCTGCAGCAGTGTTTCGCCCGGCAGTGGGCGGTACAGCACGGCGGTGCGTCCTGGCAGTTCGAGCTTGTGGTGGCTGATCACCTGCAGGGTCGGGATCCCCAGTTGCGTCAGGCGTGCCGCATTCTCGACGAAGCGTTGCGAGTAGGGGCGCAACAATGCAGATGAAATCAAACGCTTGCGACGAAAGATTTTAAGGATATTGCCATTCCCTAGCAGGTAGACTTTGGCGCCGTAGCTATCTGCCTCTAGAACCTTGGCACCGAGTGTCAGCTGATCGAAGTCGACCTGGGAGAGCCGGGAGCATTGCATGGGTAGGGCCTTGTCGTCTGGCAAGCAAAATGACCGGCAATAATGCCGAAAATAACGCGCCAGTACCATGATGGTGGCGTTGGATTGTTTCAGGGATCGAAGCCAAGAAGCATTGCGCCGGCCTGCGAAGAGGCTGGTCATGTGGGTCTGGTGCTGCCCCGACGGGTGCCCTGGACAAACCCTGTGTTAAAATTTCCGGTTCAACCTGAACAGCGAGCTCGATGATGGCCGAAACACCGCTACCGGCGGAGCAAACCTCCAGCCTGAAGATCTACTTCCGGCTGCTGAGCTACGTCAAACCCTATATCGGCATTTTCCTGCTGAGTATCGTGGGCTTCGTGATCTTCGCCTCCACCCAGCCGATGCTGGCGGGGATTCTCAAGTATTTCGTCGATGGATTGAGCGATCCACAGGCGGTCCTGTTCCCGGACGTGCCCTACCTCAAAGACATGCAGTTGCTGCAGGCCGTGCCGTCGCTGATCATCCTGATCGCAGCCTGGCAGGGCCTGGGCTCGTTCCTGGGCAACTACTACTTGGCCAAGGTCTCCCTGGGGTTGGTGCATGACCTGCGGGTGGAGTTGTTCAACAAGCTGTTGGTGCTGCCGAACCGCTATTTCGACAGCCACAACTCCGGTCACCTGATTTCCCGCATCACCTTCAACGTGACCATGGTCACCGGCGCCGCCACCGATGCGATCAAAGTGGTGATTCGCGAAGGCCTGACCGTGGTGTTCCTGTTCGCCTACCTGCTGTGGATGAACTGGAAGCTGACCTTGGTGATGGTTGCCATCCTGCCGGTCATCGCCCTGATGGTCAGCACCGCGAGCAAGAAGTTTCGCAAGCAGAGCAAGAAGATCCAGGTGGCCATGGGGGACGTCACCCATGTAGCCTCCGAGACCATCCAGGGCTATCGCGTGGTCCGCAGCTTCGGCGGCGAGGCCTACGAGCAGCGTCGCTTCAGCAACGCCAGCCAGAGCAATACGGACAAACAACTGCGCATGACCAAGACCGGCGCGCTGTACACGCCGATGCTGCAGCTGGTGATCTACAGCGCCATGGCCGCGCTGATGTTCCTGGTGCTGTTCCTGCGTGGCGATGCTTCGGCGGGCGACCTGGTGGCCTACATCACCGCCGCGGGCCTGCTGCCCAAGCCGATCCGCCAGCTTTCGGAAGTCAGCTCGACCATCCAGAAGGGCCTGGCCGGCGCCGAGAGCATCTTCGAGCAGTTGGACGAGAAGCCCGAGGTGGACACCGGTACCGTGGAAAAGGACAAGGTGGAAGGCCGCCTGGAGGTGCGCAACCTCAGCTTCACCTACCCAGGCACCGAGCGCCAGGTACTGAGCGACATCAGCTTTACCGCCGAGCCTGGGCAGATGATCGCACTGGTTGGGCGTTCCGGCAGCGGCAAGTCCACGCTGGCGGCGCTGATTCCACGCTTCTATCACCATGATCAGGGGCAGATCCTGCTCGATGGCGTGGAGATCGAACAATACCGACTGCGCAATCTGCGTCGACATGTGTCCCAGGTGACGCAGCACGTCACTCTGTTCAACGATACCGTGGCCAACAACATCGCCTATGGCGACCTGGCCGGTGCGCCGCGTGAGGCGATCGAGGCGGCGGCTGCCGATGCCTACGCCAAGGATTTCGTCGACCAGCTACCCAAGGGTTTCGACACCGAAGTCGGCGAGAACGGCGTGCTGCTTTCCGGTGGCCAGCGCCAGCGCTTGGCGATTGCCCGCGCACTGCTCAAGAACGCACCGCTGCTGATCCTCGACGAGGCGACCTCGGCACTGGATACCGAATCCGAGCGGCACATCCAGGCGGCGTTGGACCACGTGATGGAAGGCCGCACTACCCTGGTGATCGCCCACCGCCTGTCGACCATCGAGAAGGCCGACCTGATTCTGGTCATGGACCAAGGCCGCCTGGTGGAGCGTGGCACCCACGCCGAGCTGCTCCAGGCCAATGGCCATTATGCCCGCTTGCACGCCATGGGGCTGGATGAGCCGGAAAAGGCCGATATCACCTGACCCCCCTGAATCGGGGCCCTCTCGGCCCCGATCATCATTGGTAACGCACAGATCGCAGCTGGCCATAAAGCCGTCGCCGACCCTGTGCTAATATCCTGCCCCTGTTCATTATTTTTCATATGGGTTGCCCATGAAGTTGTCCATGCCGCGTTTCGATCAAGGCCCGGTCCTGGTGGTCGGTGATGTCATGCTCGACCGCTACTGGCATGGCGGTACCTCGCGGATCTCTCCCGAAGCACCGGTGCCGGTGGTCAAGGTCGAGCAGATCGAGGATCGCCCCGGCGGCGCGGCCAACGTCGCACTGAACATCGCTGCCCTTGGCGCGCCTGCCTCGCTGGTCGGCGTGACCGGTCAGGACGAGGCTGCCGACAGCCTCGCCAACAGCCTGCAGGCTGCAGGTGTGCGCTCGGTCTTCCAGCGCATCGCTCATCAGCCGACCATCGTCAAGCTGCGGGTCATGAGCCGTCACCAACAGCTGTTGCGCATCGATTTCGAAGAACCGTTCGCCACCGACCCGTTGTCGTTGGGCGAGGAGGTCGATGAGCTGCTCGAAGGCATCAAGGTGCTGGTCCTGTCCGACTACGGCAAGGGGGCGCTGAAGAACCATCAGAGCTTGATCCAGGCGGCGCGGGCCAAGGGCATTCCAGTGTTGGCCGACCCCAAGGGCAAGGACTTCTCCATCTACCGTGGCGCCAGTCTGATCACCCCGAACCTCAGCGAGTTCGAGACGATCGTAGGTCGTTGCGCCGACGAGGCCGAACTGGTCGCCAAGGGTCTGCAATTGCTCCAGGATCTGGAACTGGGCGCGCTGCTCGTGACCCGTGGCGAGCATGGCATGACCCTGCTGCGCACCGGGCACCCGGCGCTGCACCTGCCCGCCCGGGCCCGTGAAGTGTTCGATGTCACCGGTGCCGGCGATACCGTGATCTCGACCCTGGCCGCAGCCATTGCCGCCGGCGAGGATCTTCCCCACGCTGTCGCGCTGGCCAACCTGGCTGCAGGTATCGTGGTCGGCAAACTGGGTACCGCTGCCATCAGCGCGCCGGAGCTGCGCCGGGCGATCCAGCGTGAAGAGGGCTCCGAGCGCGGCGTGCTCACCCTCGACCAGTTGCTGCTGGCCATCGATGATGCCCGGGCACACAACGAAAAGATCGTCTTCACCAACGGGTGTTTCGACATTCTCCACGCTGGGCATGTGACCTATCTGGAACAGGCTCGCGCTCAAGGTGACCGCCTGATCGTGGCGGTCAATGACGATGCTTCGGTCAGCCGTCTCAAAGGGCCGGGTCGTCCAATCAACAGTGTCGACCGTCGCATGGCCGTACTGGCTGGCCTGGGGGCTGTGGATTGGGTCATCAGTTTCCCTGAAGGCACGCCGGAAAACCTGCTCAGCCAGGTCAAACCGGACGTGCTGGTCAAGGGCGGCGACTATGGCATCGACCAGGTGGTCGGCGCCGATATCGTCAAGGCCTACGGTGGCACCGTGAAGGTGCTGGGACTGGTGGAGAACAGCTCGACCACCGCCATCGTCGAGAAGATCCGCAAGCACTGATCTGCAACGTAGGTATCGCGTGACAATTCCCCCATAGCGCAATGCTTGTGGGGAGCTTGTCACGCGATTGGCCTGTAAGGCCTGCTGTCGTTACTTGTTCAGTGCGCGCTGCAACAGCGCCCGCGCCTTATCGCTGAATCGCTGCAGGTGCGAGGTCGGCACCTGCTCAAGGCCTTGTTGCTTGATCCACTCTTTCCAACGAATCCGCTCATCCTTCACCACCCAGCCTTCCTGTCGGGCAAAGCTTTCGGCCAGGTACAGACCGCGGGTGCTTGCAGGCACCAGTTGGTCTTTCTTCAAGGTATAGAGCTCGGCCGTGGGCTGGCCATCGATCAGTGGCATCAGATACAAGTCAGGGCGCTTGCGGTTCAGGCGTGCGACCAGTTGGTCGCCTTCCAGCCGTTCGTCGACATGGAACAAACTGAGCGACTTGGCCTCCCGGGGGACCTGCAGGCGAAGGTCATAGATCAACTGCAGGGATGCCGTTGGCAGGTGCACATAGGCGCGTGGGCGTTCCAGCAGCATGAGGTTGTCGCAGTGAACCGGACGGGCTGCACCGGACTCGGGGGACAGAACAAACGGTAATGCCTCGCGGTAGTGCAGGGCGTCGGCGTAGGGGGCTGGCAGCCAGGTATCGTTGAAACGCCCACCGAGCCAGCCTTCGGGCGTCTCCATCAGGCACTCCTCGGCCACCTCCTCGATGGCGGTGTGCAGCGGCAGGTTCAGTTCCTGGGCCGGGACATAACCGGAAATAAGCTTGAGCACGACATCGCCGCGATCCTGGCGGCGCTGGCGCACCAGCACCCAGTAATCGCGATGCTGCCAATGCAAGGTCAGACGCACCGATACCCCGAGGTTGGCCAGTTCGACCACGAAACGCTCCGGGTTGCCCAGCTGAATGGCTTTGCGTCGCTGTTGCACCTGGGAGAAGTTCAACGGCATGCCGATGGGCTTGTAGGTCAGGCCGTCGGGCGTGGCTTCGACATGCAGCGGTAAAGTTTTGAAGTTGCTCGGGTTCTTGCGGATCAGCGTTCGCGGCACGAGGCTCCTCCTTGCGTTGGGCGCCCGTCTGGGCGATTCAAGGCCGTCCCAGGATTCGGGCGACGGTGGCCACGTTATGGGCCAGGTGCAACGGGTTGATGGTACCGACGATAGCACTGCTCACCCCCGGGTGGGAGAACAGCAGCTCGAAGCTGGCCTGCACCGGATCGACCCCGGGCGCGAGGCAGATGTGCCCGCTGGCCAAGGCCTTTTTCACCAGGATGGCCTTGCCGTGTTCGGCAGCGTAGTCCAGCACCGGGCGTTCTGCCTGCTCGTTGAGGTTGTAGGTGACCATGGCGCAGTCGCCTTGCTCCAGCGCCTTGAGTCCGCCGGCTACGGTCTTGCCGGACAGGCCGTAGCCGAGGATCTTGCCCTCCTGCTTGAGTTCGGCGAGGGTCTGGTAGACGCCTTGCTGTTCGAGGATTGCCAGGTCGTTGCCATCCGAATGCACCAGCACCAGCTCGATGCGGTCGGTCTCCAGACGACGCAGGCTGCGCTCCACCGACAGGCGAGTATGGGCGGTGCTGAAGTCGAATCGGGACTGGCCGTCCTCGAACTCCTCACCCACTTTGCTGACGATCACCCACTCGTCGCGCTGCCCGCGCAACAGCGGCCCCAGGCGTTCCTCGCTGCGGCCATAGGCAGGGGCGGTGTCGATGAGATTGATACCCAGCTCTCGCGCCTGGGCCAGCAACAGCCGGGCCTCGTCATCACCTGGAATGGTGAAACCGGTGGGGTACTTGACGCCCTGGTCCCGGCCGAGCTTGACGGTGCCCAGGCCCAGCGGCGAGACCTTCAGGCCGGTGCTGCCCAGCGGGCGATGGAGGTCGTGCAGGGTCGGCAGGCTCATGGCAGCAGTTGCTCCCAGGCAGGCACGCCAACCGGGGGGCGGGGCAAGTCGGCCAGGTCCGGTTGGGCGGTGGGGCGGATGCCGTCCCGATCCAGGCTCGCCAAGACGCGATCAGCAAAGTCCGGTGCCAGGGCCAGCTTCGTCGGCCAGCCCACCAGCAGGCGCTGCTGGTCAGCCAGGAAGGCGTTGTCCGGGCGTACCAGGCCTGATTGCGCAGGTTCTGCGCGGTCGACACGCAGGGTGGCCCAGCGAACTGGGCTCTGGTCGACCCATGGCAACAGGCTGGCGATTTCCTTTTGCGCCGCGGCGATCTGCGCCGCAGGCTCTCGGGCGACCCCCTCGGCTTCGGCCAAATCCCCCCCCAGGTACCAAACCCACTGCCCGTCCGCAGCCGGGTGGGTGGTGACGGTCACCCGAGGCTTGGGGCCGCCGCCCAGGCAGTGGGCGTAGAGCGGTTTGAGATTCGGCCCCTTGGCCATGACCATATGCAGCGGACGGCGTTGCATGGCGGGTTGGCTCAGGCCCAGGGCCTGGAGCAGCGCCTCGGTGCCCGCGCCGGCGCTGAGGACGATGCGTTGGGCACGAATTTCACGGTCATCGACACGCAAGCCGACGAGCTCGTCGCCTTCTTTCAAGGGTTCGATGCGCTCGCCGGCCAGTAGGCTGTCGCCGGCCAGTTCGGCCAGGTTGGCGAGCAGGCTGGGCACGTCGATGACCAGTTCGGCCAAGCGATAGACCTTGCCCTTGAAGGTACGATCCTGCAGAGCGGGGGGCAATTGATCGCCCTTGACCTGATCGACCCGACCGCGCACGGCTTTGCTGGCGAAGAAGCTGGTGAGGTTGCCGGCCAGGGTGCCAGGAGACCACAGGTAGTGGGCTTCGGAGAGAATGCGGGTCTTGCCGAGGTCGAGCTCGCCGTTGCCGGCCAGTGCTTCGCGCCAGCGGCGAGGCATGTCGGCGATGGCCTCCGATGCGCCGGTCAGGGCGCCATGCAGGGCGTACTTGGTACCGCCGTGGATGATGCCCTGGGACTTGATGGTCTGCTCGCCGCCGAGGCTGGCGCGCTCGACCAGCACGGTCGAGTACCCCAGGCGCTGCAGCCGGGCATTGAGCCAGAGGCCTGCGACCCCGGCGCCGACGATCAGCACGTCAGTGGAAATGGCAGATGGCATGCGGGCACCTCTAGAACTGGGACAGTTGCCCAGTATACAGGCTGTGGCGTGATGCTTGTCCGGGGAGAGATGCAGACCGTTTTGTCGCGTTCGTGGGTAAACCCGCTCACACCGTTACAGCGGCGTACCTATGAGCGCCGAAGAACCGGTGAGGGCGGGTTTGCCCGGTGAAGAGGGCACTACCACAGGGCAAGATGCTTGCCGCCCATGGGCGTGCATGAAATGCGCTGTCGCTCAGTGCCCCGCGGTCTTGGAGAACAGCTGGATCACCACCACGCCGCCGACGATCATGGCCATGCCCAGCATCGCCGGGAAGTCCAGCTTTTGCCCATAGATCACCAGCGCCACCGCGCTGATCAGCACGATGCCCAGGCCCGACCAGATGGCGTAGGCGATACCCACTGGAATGCTGCGCACCACCAGCGTCAGCATCCAGAACGCCACGGCGTAACCGCACACCATCAACAGCAGGGGCAGCGGTGTGCTCAAGCCCTTCACAGCTTTCATGGAAGCGGTGGCGATGACTTCTGCGCAGATGGCGATGGTCAGGTAGGTATATGCGTTCATGGTGCGAGTCTCCGTTGCCAGGCCTCGCATTCTAGGCCTAGGTGAAATGCGGTAAAGTCATTACCTATCTAACTTGGAGATAGGTTCAATGGCTGAGCAGTGGAGTCTGGATCAGCTGCGTCTGTTCCTGCGGGTGGCCGAGTTGCGGTCGTTTTCTGCTGTCGCACGGGAGCAGCGCAAGGCGCAGTCAGCCATCAGCAATGCAATCGCGCTGTTGGAGACGGACTTGGGCGTAACGTTGTTCGAGCGCAGCAGCGGGCGCCAGCCACGTTTGACCGAGAGCGGTGCGGCCTTGCTCGAGGATGCCCGCGAGCTGCTACGCCAGTGCGAGCGTCTGGACGGCCGGGCCTTGGCATTGATGCGGGGGCAGGAAGCACTGCTGCGGGTAGCCAATGACGAAGCCATGCCCTACCAGCCGGTCATCGACAGCCTGGACGAGTTGTCCACCCGCTTTCCGTTCCTCGAGGTGCAACTGGCCAGCGGTGCTCAGGGGGATGTGGCGCGCAAGCTGGTCGAGCGGCGCGCGGACCTGGGGTTGTTCTTCCATCACGAGCAGATTCCCGCCTCGCTGGAGCGTCGGGCGCTGGGCAGCGTCGAGATGGTCACGGTCTGCGCCGTGGGGCATCCGCTGGCCCGTGAGCAGCGGGTCAGTCGTCAGCAACTGGCGCGTCATCGGCAATTGCTGATCACGCCCCAGCAAAGCGGTTATCCGGGTGGCGAGGCGATCAGTCCGCAGGTGTGGCGCGCCGACAGCTTCTATTCAATGGCCGAACTGCTGATGCGTGGCCTAGGCTGGGCCTGGCTGCCGCGGCATGTGGTGCAGTATCCGACCTACCAAACGCACATGGTCGAACTGGACAGCGAGTGGCGCCCGCCGGCGCTGGTGGTCGAGCTGGCTTGGCGCCGCGACCAGCCGTTGGGGCCGGCGGCGCAATGGTTGGCCGAGCGCTTCGCCGTGCACCTGCGGGCGATTGGCTGAGGCTCGCCGCTTGCAGGCCTTTTCCTGCGGTTCCTTGTACACTGCGTCGCCATGAACAGAACCCTCTATACCTTGCTGTTTCACCTGGGCCTGCCGCTGGTCGCGCTGCGCCTGTACCTGCGCGCCCGCAAGGCCCCGGCCTACGGCCAGCGCATCGCCGAGCGCTTTGCCTGCAAGCTTGCGCCCATGCGCCAGGGAGGCATCTGGGTGCATGCGGTGTCGGTAGGCGAGAGCATCGCTGCTGCGCCGATGATTCGCGCCCTGCTCAAGGCCTACCCGGACTTGCCCATTACCCTGACCTGCATGACCCCGACCGGGTCGGAGCGGATCCGTGCGATGTTCGCCGAGGAGCCGCGCATTCAGCATTGCTACCTGCCATACGATCTGCCGTGGGCCGCCGGGCGTTTCCTCGATCATGTGCGGCCACGGCTAGGCATCATCATGGAAACCGAGCTGTGGCCAAACCACATTCACCAATGCACCAAGCGCGGTATCCCGGTGGCCTTGGCCAATGCTCGGCTGTCCGAGCGTTCGGCCCGCGGTTACGCGCGCTTTGCCGGGCTGACCGGTCCGATGCTCGCTGAGATGAGCCTGATCGCCGTGCAGACCGAGGTCGAGGCCGAGCGTTTCCGCAGCTTGGGCGCGCGCCCCGAGTGCGTGCAGGTGACCGGCTCGATCAAGTTCGACCTGAAGATCGACGAGCAACTGCAACCACGTGCCAAGGCGTTGCGCGAACAGTGGGGCGCCGAGCAGCGCCCCGTGTGGATCGCCGCCAGTACCCACGAGGGTGAGGATGCGCTGATCCTGGAGGCCCATCGGCAGTTGTTGCAGGTTCATGGTGATGCGCTGCTGATTCTGGTGCCGCGTCATCCGGAGCGCTTCGATGCGGTGTACGCCTTGTGCCGCGATCAGTTCGCCACGGTGCGACGCTCCCTGGGGACGCCGGTGAACGGCCAGACTGCGGTGCTGTTGGGCGACACCATGGGCGAATTGCTGTTCCTCTACGCATTGGCTGATATCGCCTTCGTCGGCGGAAGCCTGGTGGCTACCGGCGGGCACAACCCACTGGAGCCTGCTGCGCTGGCCTTGCCGGTGGTCATGGGACCGCATGTGTTCAATTTCCTCGAGATCACCGCCATGTTGCGTGAGGCCGGTGCCTTGCAGCAGGTGGATGATGCCGAGGGACTGGCTGGCGCTATACGCCGCTTGATCGAGCTGCCACAGGATGCCCGGCGCATGGGGCTGGCGGGCAAGGCCGTGATGCAAGCCAATCAAGGGGCCCTGGACCGGCTTGTGCAGGCATTGGCGAAATGGCTGTGATGACGCAAAAGGTGGCAAACAGATAGTTCATTTGCGCTGTGCGTGCTGCCTACGCTCCTGTCCAGGACGCCAACAGGCGTGTCGAAGATTGGAGGAGACGCCGCATGTACAGCAGGACACTCACCGCGTTCGGCCTGATGGCCGCCTTGTCGGCACAGGCCTCGATCGGTGTGCCGAAGTACCCAAAGTTCATCGAACCGTGGGCCAGCGTGAGCGTGAACTACCCGGATCCAAACGCCAGCATCCAGCACACCGGGGCCTATTTCATCGACGCCTTGAAAGGGCCGCACTTCACTATCGATGACAACGCCAGTTGGTCGGTGGATGACGACGATCAGGGCAGGTTGGAGATGGTGCCGAAGGTGCTGGGCAAGCATAGCTTCGTTGAGGAGGTCCTTGTGACCTCGGGCGCTCTGGCGTGCAATTTCAGCATCATGTACGACCTGCGGCGTGTCAGGCTTCATGCCGCGTCCATCGGCGAGGCCTACGCCGACTGCAGGTCTTCGCTGCATGTCGATGGCGATCACAACGCAATTCGTTTCTTCATGAAGTGATGTGCATCGACAGGCTGTGCCAGCTACTTCACGAGCCACTTCACGAGCCGCTCGGCAGGCGTGCCCGTGAAGTAGCGGTAGCGCGTCCTCAAGGTCGCCGCTCGAAGTTCTTTGCCGCCGCGGCTGCCAGGTCGGGTGGGAGGAAGTCCTTGTCCGGGTTGTAGTCGGCTTTCAGATAGCGGCCCAAGTCCTGCAGGTCCTGCGGACTGAGCGTCCCGGCGGCTTGCTTGAGGCGCAGGTTGTCGAGGATGTAGTCGTAGCGGCTGTTGTTGTAGTCGCGCACCGAGGTGTAAAGCTGGCGCTGGGCATCGAGTACGTCGACGATGTTGCGGGTACCGACCTGATAGCCGATCTCGGTAGCCTCCAGGGCACTCTGGTTGGAAATGATCGATTGCTTGCGCGCCTGTACCTGTTCCACGTCTGTGTTCACTGCGCGGTGCAGGTTGCGGGTGTTCTCCACCACCTGACGACGCAGGCTTTCGCGCTGCTGTTCGCTCTGGCTCAGGCGCTGGTACGCTTCGCGCACTTGGGAACTGGTCAGCCCGCCACTGTAGATCGGGATGTTCAACTGAAGGCCGATGCTGGTCTGCTCCACGTCGCCGCTGTAGCGCCCGAAGGGCGAGGGGTTGGTGAAGCCGAGACTGTCATTGTCGCCTTTTTGGTATTTGGCCACCGCATCGAGCGTCGGGGCGTGGCCGGCCTTGCGCTGGCGCAGGGTTTCCTCGGCGGCGGTCACGGCATGGTTGGTGGCAAGCAGGTTGAGGTTCTGCCGCGCCGCGGTATCGACCCAGGCCTTGGCATCGTTGGGGATTGGCACCTGCACCGGTAGGGTATGGACCACGCCCTGGATCGAGCTGTATTCGCGGTTGGTCAGGGTCACCAGGGCCTCGAAGGCATCCTGTACCTGGCGCTCGGCGATGATCCGGTTGGCCCGGGCGGTGTCGTAACTGGCCTGGGACTGCAGCACGTCGGTCTTGTCCGAAAGGCCGACGTCGAAGCGCTCGTTGGACTGGTCCAGCTGGCGCTTGAAGGCCGCTTCCTCGGCTTTGGTCGAGGCCAGGTTGTCCTGGGCGCGCAGTACCGCGAAGTAGTTTTCGGCGGTTTGCAGAATCAGGTTCTGTTCGGTGGCCGACAGCTCGAGGGCCGCCTGTTCATTGACGGCTTCGGCTGCCTGCAACTGGAACCAGCGGTCGGCACGGAAGATCGGCTGCGCCAGTGTGGCGCTCCAGGAATTGCCGCTGCGGTTGGACGTGATGGAGGGCTCGTCGATCTTGGTGCGGGTGTTGAGCATCTCGGCACCGGCCGACAGGTTCGGCAGCAGTCCGGCCCTGGCCTGGGGGACCACTTCGCGACGAGCGCCGTAGTCGGCGCGGGCGGCGGCCAGGTCGGCGTTGTTGTCGACCGCCTCCTGGTAAACGCTGACCAGGTCGGTTTTCACCGTCGTGGGCATATCCGCTGCCCAGACCACTGCGTTGGACGCACAAGACACGGCTATCGCCAGTGAGAGTTTGCGCAGCATAGGCAATCCTTGAAATGAATTTCTGAACTGTTGAGTATCGAGCGATGGCCAGTGTAGTGCCGGGCGCACCTGGCAACAATCGCCTGACGTGCCTTTCATCATTCGCCAAGCTACACGCTTGGCTTTGCCGACCACTTGAGTCTAGACTGCGCATGTTCTTGTCGGGGTGCCTTGAATCGAAGGCTGAGATCGGATAGTTCCGGATCCCGTTGAACCTGATCAGGTTAGCGCCTGCGTAGGGAACAAGATTGCTCGCTTTCCCGGCGAGATCTTGTGCCAGGTCCGGGATTGTCGAAGCTCAAGCTCAAGGCACTTCTCGCATCCGGCACCGCACCGTCCTAGGTGTATCCGCGCCCCTTCAGGTTCTCCCCGACATTCCACGCTGTCTGGAGAGCCTGTGATGAGCCAACAAGAAAAATCGATCCACCTCAGCGAGTCGGCGCAAGTCGACCAGCAGTCCGTGCAACCTTTCCCCCGTTCGCGCAAGGTCTATGTCGAAGGCTCGCGCCCCGATATCCGCGTACCCATGCGCGAGATCAGCCTGCATGACACGCCCACGGACTTCGGTGGCGAGCAGAATGCGCCGGTGCTGGTGTACGACACTTCTGGTCCCTACACCGATCCCAACGTCGTCATCGATGTGCGCAAAGGCTTGGGCGATGTGCGCTCGGCGTGGATCGAGGCCCGTGGCGATACCGTGCGCCTGGATGGCCTGAGCTCGAACTTCGGTCAGCAGCGCCTGAACGACCCCGAACTGGCCAAGCTGCGTTTCGCCCACGTGCGCAACCCGCGCCGTGCCAAGCCAGGCGCCAACGTCACCCAGATGCACTATGCACGTCAGGGCATCATCACCGCCGAGATGGAATACGTCGCCATCCGCGAGAACATGAAGCTGCAGGAGGCCCGCGCCGCTGGCCTGCTGGACCAGCAGCACGCCGGGCACAGCTTCGGTGCCAGCATTCCCAAGGAAATCACCCCTGAGTTCGTGCGCGAGGAAATCGCCCGCGGCCGCGCGATCATCCCCGCCAACATCAACCACCCGGAACTCGAGCCGATGATCATCGGCCGAAACTTCCTGGTGAAGATCAACGGCAACATCGGCAACAGTGCCCTGGGGTCCTCGATCGAGGAAGAAGTGGCCAAGCTGACCTGGGGCATCCGCTGGGGTTCGGACACGGTCATGGACCTGTCCACCGGCAAGCACATTCACGAAACCCGCGAGTGGATCATCCGCAACTCGCCGGTGCCGATCGGCACCGTACCGATCTACCAGGCCCTGGAAAAGGTCGGCGGTGTGGCCGAGGACCTGACCTGGGAGCTGTTCCGCGACACCCTGATCGAACAGGCCGAGCAGGGCGTGGACTACTTCACCATCCATGCCGGCGTGCTGCTGCGCTACGTACCGCTGACCGCCAAGCGGGTCACCGGTATCGTCAGCCGTGGTGGCTCGATCATGGCCAAGTGGTGCCTGGCACATCACAAGGAAAACTTCCTGTACACGCACTTCGACGAGATCTGCGAAATCATGAAGGCCTACGACGTCAGCTTCTCGCTGGGCGACGGCCTGCGTCCGGGCTCGATCGCCGATGCCAACGACGCGGCCCAGTTCGGTGAGCTGGAAACCCTGGGCGAGCTGACCAAGATCGCCTGGAAGCATGACGTGCAGTGCATGATCGAAGGCCCGGGCCACGTGCCGATGCAGTTGATCAAGGAAAACATGGACAAGCAGCTCGAGTGCTGCGATGAGGCGCCGTTCTATACGCTGGGTCCGCTGACCACCGACATCGCCCCTGGCTACGATCACATCACCTCCGGTATCGGTGCCGCGATGATCGGCTGGTTCGGCTGCGCCATGCTCTGCTACGTGACGCCCAAGGAGCACCTTGGCCTGCCGAACAAGGACGACGTAAAGACCGGCATCATCACCTACAAGATCGCCGCGCACGCCGCTGACCTGGCCAAGGGCCATCCTGGGGCACAGATCCGCGACAATGCCTTGTCCAAGGCACGCTTCGAGTTCCGTTGGGAAGACCAGTTCAACCTCGGCCTGGACCCGGACACCGCCCGTGCGTTCCACGACGAGACGTTGCCCAAGGAGTCGGCCAAGGTCGCGCACTTCTGCTCGATGTGCGGGCCGAAGTTCTGCTCCATGAAGATCACCCAGGAAGTCCGTGAGTACGCAGCCAACCAGCGTATCGAGGCGACGGATGTGTCCGTGGAAGAAGGCATGCGCGAGCAGGCCGAGCGGTTCCGTCAGGAAGGCAGCCAGCTGTACAAAAAGGTGTAACGCATCCCGGCCCCTTCCTGTGGGAGGGGCACATTTTTCTGTGTGGGGCACGGCCCTGTGGGGGCGGGTTTACCTGCGAATGCTGAGTTCACTGACGCATTCGTGGGTAAACCCACTCCCACAGGGCTGTGCCCTTCGTCAGTTTGACTCGGTATCCCCAACAACAACTCTGGTAAGCCCGCCGATGACCACTCCCAGCCACTTCTCCCCCGACCACCCGGTCCCTCACGGGCAGCGCCAATTCGGCGCCCGCGACCTGTTTTCCCTCTGGTTCTCCCTCGGCATCGGCCTGATGGTCCTGCAGGTCGGCGCGCTACTGGCGCCAGGCCTTGGCTTGGCAGGCTCGGTGCTGGCGATCGCGCTGGGCTCCGCGGTAGGCGTGCTGCTGTTGGCGGCGGCCGGGGTCATCGGCAGCGACACTGGGCTATCGGCCATGGCCACCCTGCGCCTGAGCCTGGGGCGTCATGGCGCGCGTCTGCCGGCGCTGCTCAACTTGTTGCAACTGGTGGGGTGGGGGTCGTTTGAAATCATCGTCATGCGCGATGCCGCCAGCCTGCTCGGCACCCGGGCGTTCGGCGAGGGCAGCGGCTGGAGCAGCCCTCTGCTCTGGACCTTGTGCTTTGGCGCTCTGGCCACCTTGCTGGCGGTGAGCGGCCCACTGACCTTCGTGCGCAAGGTGCTGCGCAAATGGGGTATCTGGCTGCTGCTCGGGGCGTGCCTGTGGCTGACCTGGAACTTGTTCGCCAAGGCCGACCTGGCGGGCCTGTGGCGCCAGGCGGGCGATGGCTCGATGTCACTGGCGGTGGGCTTTGACATCGTCATCGCCATGCCGTTGTCGTGGTTGCCGTTGATCGCCGACTACTCACGTTTCGGCCAGCGAGCCAGCCGCGTGTTCGGCGGTACGGCGCTGGGCTTTTTCATTGGCAATGCCTGGCTGATGAGCTTGGGCGTGGCCTACACCCTGGCCTTCGCGCCGAGCGGTGAGGTCAATGCACTGCTACTGGCCTTGGCGGGGGCAGGTCTGGGTATTCCACTGCTGCTGATCTTGCTGGATGAGTCGGAGAACGCCTTTGCCGACATCCATTCTGCTGCCGTGTCTACGGGTTTGCTGGTGCGCATGAAGGTCGAGCACCTGGCCCTGGCCATCGGCGTGCTGTGCACATTGATCGCCCTGCTGGCGCCGCTGGCGCAGTACCAGAACTTCTTGCTGTTGATCGGATCGGTGTTCGCGCCGTTGTTCGGTGTCGTGCTGATGGACCACTTCGTCATTCGCCGTCGGCAGATACCGGCGGCGATCAGTGGCTTACACTGGCAGGCGCTGGTCGCCTGGGCGGTGGGGGTGGCGGCATATCACTTCATGGCCAATGTCGCACCGGAGCTGGGGGCGACCCTGCCGGCACTGCTGCTGGCAGGGGTACTGCATGGCCTGCTGAGCCTTAGCCGCGGCCAGGAAACAGCTCGGGCTTGAGCACGCCATTGAGGCGTGGATAGGGGATCTTCAGTTCGATGTGGCCCATGGAATAGGGCGCAATGGCATAGACTTCGTACTTGACCACCACCGCGCCATAGGTCAGCGCCACGTGCGGGGACTTGCGGAACGGCCAGGTCTTGATGAATTCGGGGTCCTTGTCCATGCCGGTGCTGATCATCCAGGCGCGGTGGGACTCCTCGACCGTCTTCCAGAAGGTCTCCTCCTGGCCCGGCAGCAGCATGTCCTGCAGGGTCAGGACCTTGTCCAGCTTGCGCGAATAGTTGATGAACCCGCGCCCCGGCATGCCGTGGGCGCCACCGCTGTCCAGATAGCTGGACAGTTCGATGATCACCAGCCCGTCATGCTGCTCGCGTACCTTGGCCTGCAGGTAGCTGCTGTTGCGTTTTTCGGCAGTGGCCAGGTATTGCTGCTCATAGGCTTGCAGCGAGGTAGGCGCGGTGCTGCGCTGGTTGTCTTCGGTCAGCTGCAGCAGGCGCTGTTCGACGATGGCGTCGAGCTTGGGCAGGGCCGGGAAATGAATGGTGTCGATGTTCACCAGTGGGCAGTCGCTCTCGCTGCAACCGGGTTTGACGTGTTCCCAGGCGTCGCGCTTGACCTCGAGCGGGGCTCGGTAGTTGGGCTCGAACAGGCTTTGGCAGGCGCCAAGGGCCAATGCCAGCACAGCCACGGAAGTCAGTTTGACAAGCGTCATGATGATCCTTGCAGAACAGATGGAGTCGAGCTTCGACCGTCGGCGCGGCCTTCAGTTCGCCACTAAGCTAACAGAGTAGAGACGCTCTGTCCTGGCCGCCTGAACGGTCGTTGGAAAGGGGTGAAACACGACGGCTCGCAGAGTAGGATGGCGCGATGCGGTAAATGAGGTAACGAGGATTCCCATGTCAGATACGTTGAATTCAGTGCCCAAGGCGGTCGAGATCGTCGAGCAGGCCAACTGCTTCCAGGGCTTCTACCGGCTCGACAAGGTGCGCTTGCGCCATGAGTTGTTCGCTGGCGGCATGGGGCGGGAGATCAGCCGGGAACTGTTCGTGCGCCATGATGCGGTCTGTGTGCTGCCATACGATCCTCAGCGTGACGAGGTGGTGCTGATCGAGCAGTTCCGCGTCGGTGCCTTGGGCAAGGTCGAGAACCCTTGGCTGATCGAGATGGTCGCCGGGCTCATCGACAAGGACGAGGAGCCCGAGGAGGTCGCCCACCGCGAAGCCCAGGAGGAAGCCGGCCTGACCTTCAGCGCACTGTGGCCCATGACCCGCTACTTCCCGTCGCCCGGAGGCAGTGACGAGTACGTGCACCTGTTCCTGGGGCGCTGCTCCAGCGAAGGCGCCGGCGGGCTGCATGGTCTTGAGGAAGAAGGCGAGGACATCCGCGTGCGCGTTTGGTCGTTCGAGGACGCCCTGCAGGCTGTGCGTGACGGGCGTATCTGCAACGCCGCGACCATCATCGGCCTGCAATGGTTGGCGCTGAACCGTGCGGAAGTGCGAGGGATGTGGTCGTGAACCTGTTACGCGAGCGCTATCGGGTCGACCTGGCCGGGCTGCAGGCAGCCTGCGAGGCCAACTACGCCCGCCTGATGCGTCTGTTGCCAGACATGCGCACCACCCAGAGCTCGCGGCGCATCGGCATGACCCAAGGTGACCAGATGCTGGGCGTGCTGGTGCTCGACGTGGTGCTGGCGTGCCCCTACACCACCACCCTGCGCGTGCGTCAGGAACACAGCCTGCCCTGGTTGCCGGTGCCGCATCTGGAGGTGCAGGTGTACCACGATGCACGCATGGCCGAAGTGGTCAGTGCCGAGCATACCCGGCGCCTGCGCAGCATCTATCCCTATCCCAACGCGGCCATGCACCAGCCGGATGAAAAAGCTCAGCTCAACCTGTTCCTGGGTGAATGGCTCAGCCACTGCCTGGCCTGCGGCCATGAGTTGGAAGCCGTTCGCTGAAATGTGACGGCGGTCGGTTTCAGCCCTTTGCTCCGGCGCCTTCGGCATCCCATAATCGCGCTGAATCCGTTCGAGGAGCCGGCCGTTGCCGCAATTCAATCTCCCTCAAGCCTCGGCACCCCTGCAGGTGGTGCAACTGACCGACGCCCACCTGTTCGCGGACGCGGGCGGCACCCTGCTGGGCATGAATACCCGCGACAGCTTGCAGCATGTGGTCGAGCAAGTGCGGCGCGAGCAGCCGCAACCGGACTTACTGCTGTGCACCGGTGATCTGTCCCAGGATGGCAGCGTCGCGTCCTATGAAGCCTTCCGCCAGCTGACTGCGGTGTTGGGTGCGCCGAGCCGCTGGCTGCCGGGCAATCACGATGAGGCCAAGGTGATGGCCGAGTTCGCGCAGGGCAGCGACCTGGTGCAGGCGGTGACCGATCTGGGCGCCTGGCGCATTGTCATGCTCAACTCGAACGTGCCCGATGCCACCCATGGTTGGCTCGCCGACGATCAACTGGCCCTGCTGGAGCAAGCCCTGGCTGGAGCGGGGGAGCGTCACTGCCTGGTCTGCCTGCACCATCAGCCTGTGGACATCGGTTGTGCCTGGATCGCGCCGATCGGCCTGCGCAATGCCGATGAGCTATGGAAGCGACTGCGCGGTTATACACAGGTAAGGGCAGTGCTCTGGGGGCATATCCACCAGCCTTGGGATGAGCGGCGTGAAGGTGTTCGTCTGTTGGCCACGCCCTCGACCTGCATCCAGTTCGCCCCCAACAGTGAGGACTTCCAGGTCAGCGAGGAGCAGCCCGGTTACCGGTGGTTGCGCTTGCATGGCGATGGGCGAGTCGAGAGTGGGTTCGAGCGGGCCCGGGATTTCAACGTACAGCTGGATTTCAACAGTCCGGGGTATTGAGCTCGGTGTGCTCCAGGTAAGGCCCCGCGACAAGATGCAAGCCCTTGGCCGCCTGCGGCGTGAAGAATTTGTTGCGAAAAGCCCGAAGCTGCGCCAAAACCCAGCGAACAGGCTACACTGCGCGTCCCTGCGCCCGCACGGACGGGCGCGCCGCAGTACACTCCGGGGGCAGCATGTCGGGTTCCATCCTTTATATCCACGGCTTCAACAGCTCGCCGCTGTCGAGGAAAGCCCTCCAACTCGAGGCGGTGATGCAGCAACTGGGCCTGGCCGACCAACTGCGTGTGCCTGCCTTGCATCACCACCCGCGTCAGGCCATTGCCCAGCTCGAAGCGGCCATCGCCGAGCTGGGCCACCCTTTACTGGTGGGCAGTTCGCTCGGCGGCTACTATGCCACCTACCTGGCCGAGCGCCATGGCCTGAAGGCACTGCTCATCAACCCGGCGGTCGGACCGCACCGGCTGTTCGACGGATACCTCGGCACCCAGCGCAACCTGTACACCGACGAGACCTGGGAGCTGACCCTGGACCATGTGCACGCCCTGGCCGAGCTGGAGGTGCCGCCCCCCCTGGATGCCAACCGCTATCAGGTATGGTTGCAGACCGCCGATGAAACCCTGGATTATCGCCATGCCGAGCGCTATTACCGAGCTTGTGCCCTGCGCATCCAGGCTGGCGGCGACCACGGTTTCCAGGGTTTCGCCGAGCGTCTTCCGGCATTGCTGGCCTTCGCCGGCATTGCGCGCGGGCAGTATGCGGCGCTCGATTTTTCTGTATTTTGACTTTTTGCATTCACCAGACTGACGACGAGAACCCATGGCCAATCCCAGCGCTAGCGCCTATAACGCAGACGCCATCGAAGTCCTCTCGGGCCTTGACCCGGTCCGCAAGCGGCCGGGCATGTATACCGATACCAGCCGGCCCAACCACCTGGCCCAGGAAGTCATCGACAACAGTGTCGACGAAGCCCTGGCCGGCCACGCCCGTTCGGTACAGGTGATTCTCCACGCCGATCATTCGCTGGAAGTCTGCGACGATGGTCGCGGCATGCCGGTGGACATTCACCCCGAGGAGGGGGTGTCCGGGGTCGAGCTGATCCTCACCAAGCTGCATGCTGGCGGCAAGTTCTCCAACAAGAACTACCAATTCTCCGGCGGCCTGCATGGGGTGGGCATCTCGGTGGTCAACGCCTTGTCCAGCCAAGTCCGCGTACGCGTCAAGCGCGATGGCACCGAGTACCAGATGACCTTCGCCGATGGCTACAAGGCCAGCGAACTGGAGGTGGTCGGCACTGTTGGCAAGCGCAACACTGGCACCAGCGTCTATTTCAGCCCCGACCCGAAATACTTCGATTCACCTAAGTTTTCCATCAGCCGCCTCAAGCATGTGCTCAAGGCCAAGGCCGTGCTTTGCCCAGGCCTTCTAGTCAGCTTCGAAGACAAAGCCAGCGGCGAAAAGGTCGAATGGCATTACGAGGACGGCCTGCGCTCGTACCTGGTCGATTCGGTCAGCGAGTTCATGCGTCTGCCCGACGAGCCGTTCTGCGGCAGCCTCGCGGGCAACAAGGAGGCGGTCGACTGGGCCTTGCTATGGTTGCCCGAGGGCGGCGACAGCGTCCAGGAAAGCTATGTCAACCTGATCCCCACCGCCCAGGGCGGCACGCACGTCAATGGGCTGCGCCAGGGGCTGCTGGATGCGATGCGCGAGTTCTGCGAGTTTCGCAACCTGCTGCCGCGTGGCGTCAAGCTGGCGCCCGAGGATGTCTGGGAGCGCATCACCTTCGTCTTGTCCATGAAGATGCAGGAGCCACAGTTCTCTGGCCAGACCAAGGAGCGCCTGTCATCCCGCGAGGCGGCGGCGTTCGTTTCCGGCGTGGTCAAGGATGCGTTCAGCCTGTGGCTCAATGCCCACCCCGAGCTGGGCATGCAATTGGCGGAGCTGGCCATCAGCAACGCTGGGCGTCGTCTGAAGGCGAGCAAGAAGGTCGAACGCAAGCGCATCACCCAAGGCCCGGCACTGCCTGGCAAGCTGGCCGACTGCGCAGGTCAGGACCCGATGCGTGCCGAGCTGTTCCTGGTCGAAGGTGACTCGGCCGGCGGTTCGGCCAAACAGGCGCGTGACAAGGAGTTCCAGGCGATCCTGCCCCTGCGCGGCAAGATCCTCAACACCTGGGAAGTCGATGGTGGCGAAGTCCTCGCCAGCCAGGAGGTGCACAACATCGCCGTGGCCATCGGGGTCGATCCGGGCGCTGCGGACCTGTCGCAGTTGCGCTACGGCAAGATCTGCATCCTCGCCGACGCCGACTCCGACGGTCTGCATATCGCCACGCTGCTATGTGCCTTGTTCGTTCAGCACTTCCGCCCGCTGGTGGAAGCCGGTCACGTGTACGTGGCTATGCCACCGCTGTATCGCATCGACCTGGGCAAGGAGATCTACTACGCCCTCGACGAGGCGGAACGCGACGGCATCCTGGACCGCCTGGTGGCCGAGAAGAAACGTGGCAAACCGCAGGTCACCCGATTCAAGGGGCTGGGCGAGATGAACCCACCGCAGTTGCGCGAGACCACCATGGATCCGAACACCCGGCGCCTGGTCCAGCTGACCCTGGACGATGTGCAGGGCACCACCGAGATCATGGACATGCTGCTGGCCAAGAAGCGCGCCGGCGATCGCAAGAGCTGGCTGGAGACCAAAGGTAATCTCGCCGAGGTACTGGTTTGACCCGCCTGCTCGCAGCGGTCTGCCTGCTGTTGGTCGCCTTGCCGAGCCTGGCGGCCAACTGGCCTGAGCTCAAGATGAGCGAGGAACACCCGGTCGATGGCATGCGCGGTGGCAACCTGTCGGGCCTGGCCTGGTGCCGTGGGGCCTTGTGGACGGTGTCCGACCGGGACGACGACCGCATCTACCGCCTCGATCAGCAGGACCGGACCTGGCGTGCCCAGCCACTGACGTTCACCCCGCCACCGGTGCCGGAGAGCGGTCTGCCTTGGGGATTGAAGTCGCGTAATTGGGCGGCCTCTTATATCCGCGGCGGCGAGCTGGACTTCGAGGGCATCAGCTGTGATCAGGCCGGCAACTTCTACCTGATCAGCGAAGCCCATGCCGCGGTGTTGCAACTGCCTGCCGATGGCGAACCGCGCTGGCTGAAGATCGACCCGGCCATGGTGCGCCAGGCGCGTGCCAGCGGCATGCTGCTGCACTTCAATGCACTGTTCGAAGGGCTGGCAGTCCACCCGTCCGGGGATCGTCTGTGGCTGGCGGCCGAGCGGGAGCGACGCGGTCTGCTGCTGGTAGAACGCCAGCAGTCGGTCTGGAACTGCGCACGCAGCTGTGTGTTGCTCAGCGAGGCGGGCGTCGAAATGCAGCCCAAGCAAATGCCCAATCCGCAGGCCATGGCGCGGGACTTCTCCGACCTGGCATGGTACGAGGGCAAACTGTACACCCTCGAACGCAACGCCTATCGCATCTGCCGCCGTGACAGCGAGAGCGGGCAGGTCGAGCGTTGCTGGTCGTTCGCCGCCGATACCTTGGTTGAATCGCGCCGCTACGACCAACCGTATGGGCTGGCCGAGGCGTTGGTGATCGACGCCAAAGGTGCCTGGGTGGGTGTGGACAACAACAACGGCGATCGTGCCGATGGTGAGGCTCGTCCAATCGTCTGGCGTTTCGCGGCCCCTGAAGGTGGCTGGAACGCCAAGCCGTAGGCTTGCCGGCCGATTTGAATTTACCCGGCGCGGCGGTAGTTGCCGTCGCGCCAGAACCTGAAATGACGAGGCCCGCATGAGCGACTCACTGGAACTCAGTCTCGAAGGCGTCGAACGCCGCTCCTTGGCTGACTTCACCGAACAGGCCTACCTCAACTACTCCATGTACGTGATCATGGACCGTGCCTTGCCGCATATCGGCGACGGTCTGAAGCCGGTGCAACGACGCATCGTCTACGCCATGAGCGAGTTGGGGCTCGATGCCGATGCCAAGCACAAGAAATCGGCGCGCACCGTCGGTGACGTGCTCGGCAAGTTCCACCCCCATGGCGACTCGGCCTGCTACGAGGCCATGGTGCTGATGGCCCAGCCATTCAGCTACCGCTATACCCTGGTCGATGGCCAGGGCAACTGGGGTGCGCCGGACGATCCGAAGTCATTCGCCGCCATGCGTTACACCGAGGCGCGCCTGTCGCGTTATTCGGAGGTGTTACTCAGCGAGCTGGGCCAGGGCACTGTCGACTGGGTGCCGAACTTCGACGGCACGCTCCAGGAGCCTGCCGTGTTGCCGGCGCGCCTGCCGAACATCCTGCTCAACGGCACCACCGGCATCGCCGTGGGCATGGCCACCGACGTGCCACCGCACAACCTGCGTGAAGTCGCCAGCGCTTGCGTGCGCCTGCTCGACGAGCCCAAGGCCACCATCGAGCAACTGTGCGAGCACATCCAGGGGCCGGACTATCCGACCGAAGCCGAGATCGTCACGCCGCGCGCCGAGATCCTCAAGCTCTACGAGAGCGGCCGTGGCTCGATCCGCATGCGTGCCGTGTACCGGGTAGAAGACGGCGACATCGTGGTGACGGCCCTGCCGCACCAGGTCTCCGGTGCCAAGGTGTTGGAGCAGATCGCCGCGCAAATGCAGGCCAAGAAGCTGCCGATGGTCGCCGACCTGCGCGATGAGTCGGATCACGAGAACCCCTGCCGTATCGTCATCATCCCGCGTTCGAACCGGGTGGATGCCGACGAACTGATGCAGCATCTGTTCGCCACCACGGACCTCGAGAGCAGCTATCGGGTCAACGTCAACATCATCGGTCTGGACGGCCGGCCGCAGTTGAAGAACCTGCGTGCCTTGCTGCTCGAATGGTTGGAGTACCGCATCGGTACCGTCCGCCGCCGCTTGCAGCACCGTCTGGAGAAGGTCGAGAAACGCCTGCATCTGTTGGAAGGCTTGCTCACAGCGTTCCTCAACCTGGATGAAGTCATCCACATCATTCGCACCGAAGACCAGCCCAAGCAG
Organism: Pseudomonas sp. HTZ2; assembly: GCF_033173945.1. Taxonomy (NCBI): domain Bacteria; kingdom Pseudomonadati; phylum Pseudomonadota; class Gammaproteobacteria; order Pseudomonadales; family Pseudomonadaceae; genus Pseudomonas; species Pseudomonas sp. HTZ2. The sequence goes on from NZ_CP137332.1 coordinate 2,099,817, forward strand.
GCTCTGATCGCTCGCTTCGACCTCACCGAGGTTCAGGCCGATTACATCCTCGAGACCCGCCTGCGTCAGCTGGCGCGCCTGGAAGAGATGAAGATCCGCGGCGAGCAGGACGAGCTGCTGAAGGAACAGGCCAAGCTGCTGGCGCTGCTGGGCAGCGATGCCAAGCTGCGCAAGCTGGTGCGCAGTGAGCTGATCAAGGATGCCGAGACCTACGGCGACGACCGCCGCTCGCCGATCGTCGAGCGAGCTGAGGCCAAGGCACTCTCGGAAAACGAGCTGATGCCGACCGAGCCTGTTACCGTCGTGCTTTCCGAGAAGGGCTGGGTACGCTGCGCCAAGGGGCATGACATCAATGCCACAGGCCTGTCCTACAAGGCCGGTGATGGCTTCAAGGGAGCTGCCGCGGGCCGCTCCAATCAGTACGCCGTGTTCATCGATTCCACCGGGCGCAGCTATTCGCTGGCTGCCCACAGCTTGCCTTCGGCACGTGGCCAGGGTGAACCGCTGACCGGTCGTCTGACGCCGCCACCGGGCGCGAGCTTCGAATGCGTACTGCTGCCTGATGACGATGCGCTCTATGTGGTAGCCTCCGACGCCGGCTACGGCTTCGTGGTCAAAGGCGAAGACCTGCAGGCGAAGAACAAGGCCGGCAAAGGGCTGCTCAGTCTGCCCAACGGCGCCAAGGTCATGACTCCAAGGCCGGTGTCGGACCGGGAGCAGGACTGGCTGGCTGCGGTGACCACCGAAGGTCGCCTGCTGATCTTCAAGGTCAGCGATCTGCCGCAATTGGGCAAAGGCAAGGGCAACAAGATCATCGGCGTGCCCGGTGACCGGGTCGCCAGCCGTGAAGAGTTTGTCACTGACCTTGCGGTAGTGAGTGAGGGGGCGACCCTTGTATTGCAAGCGGGCAAGCGTACGCTATCTCTCAAGCCTGACGATCTTGAGCATTACAAAGGCGAGCGGGGACGGCGTGGCAGCAAGCTGCCGCGTGGCTTCCAGCGCGTGGATGGCATGGCGGTTGAACGCCCTGAGTGAACCGGCTGTCTGTCTGAAGCGGCAATTACAGCGTCATTTCAGGCAGAAATGCTGGAGTCGGGCGGTTATTTCGCGGATGATAGTGCCCTTGCGGTACCGGCGTGGCCGTGTGCCCGTAAGAATCTACATGAGTATCACTGCGGTTTGCCCCTGGGCGACCGCTTGGATGGGATGAATGAAATTTCTGCGCCTTCCATTTGCGCTGTTGATGACAGGTCTGCTGGGACTGAGCGGATGCAGCATGCATCAGCCGGTAGCCTTGTATCAGCTGGACAGCGGTGATCCAGGCCAGCCCTCGCAGAGCGCCGGCATGGCGGTTGTGCTCGGCCCGGTATCGGTCGCCGATTACCTGCAACGTGAAACCTTCCTGCAGCGTCAGCCTGATGGCAGCCTGACCTCGGCGACCGACGGTCGTTGGGCCGGCAGTTTGTCCTCGGACATCGATCAGTTGCTGGTTCGCCAATTGGCCTGGCGTCTGGACAGCCAGCGCGTGGTCCTGGCCCCGGCGACCGCCGGTTTCAATCCTGACGTGCAAGTGTTGCTGTCGATTACCCGCCTGGATTCGGGCAAGAACCAGCCGGCGATTCTCGACGCCCAGTGGCGCCTGCTCGATCGTCGCGGCAAGGTACGGGATAACCGTATCGTTCACCTGGAGCAGCCACACGAGGGCTCCGAGGCGTCCCAGGTGCAGGCCCAGGGGCAATTGCTGCAGAAGCTGGCCGAGCAGCTCAGTGTTGCGGTCAAACCGCTGGCTAACCAGCCGGCAATTGCTGAAGAGACCCCGCCTCAACGCAAGTCCGCCCCGGTTCAAGTCAAGAAGGGGCCTGAGAAGCCAAAGATTCCGATGGCCTCGCCGATTCGGACCGACATGGAGGTCTACCGGTTCTAAACCGATAGACACAAAAAAGCCCGCAGCGATGCGGGCTTTTTTTTGCTTCGTGAAGTGCTGGTGATTCGAGCTGTTGGAACGGTTGCGAATTAGAAGGCCGGTGTACGGACCCTCGCAGGTTGAGCCAGCTCCTACGGTGCGCTGGCTCGGCCCCAATCGTTCCTGAAGCTCAGGCCCGGCGCTCGTGCATGCGCGCCAACTGGCGCTCGAGCATGGACGGATAGGGCTCCATCAGTCGCTCGACGCAGCAGGCGCCTTCTGGGCTGGCTATCGGGCGGATGCGGGCTCGTTGACGAATCAGTCCATCATCGCTGATCTTGCGCTCCACCAGCAGCAAGTTACGGCTGTGCTGCGAGAGCGCCAGGGCATCCTGGGCTTTTTCGGTCATCAGCAGGTCGACCTGCTCCAGACCCTGCAGGTCGTCTGCCAGGACCAAGCCCAGCTGCAGTTGCAGGGTGATGCCACTGTCGGCCACCTCGATCTGCAAGGCATGGCCCAGCGCCCGTAGCAGTTCGCCGCAGCAGATGGCATTGGTCAGGTAATCCTCGCCACAGTCGCGACTGTGGAACAGCAACAGGGTGCTGCCATCGTTGAGGGTGTAGGTCTCGCCGTCATACAGCGATGCGGCCTGCTCCAGGCAGTCGCGATAGCGCTCCAGCAACTCGGTCAGGCGTGTGCGGGGCAGGCGGCGCAGTTGCTCCTGGGAGCCCAGTTGCACGGCGAGCACGGCGCTGTACTGCGGCTCGTCGGACACAGCAGCGACAGGCTTGGCGTGGCTGTCCTCGGCGTCGATCAGACCGGCGAAGGCATCATCGTCCTCGTCGTCTTCAGTTGCGATCTTGGTTTTTGTCGTGGCCTTGGGGGTAACGACGACTTCGTCCAGGTCCTCGAAATCTTCTTCGATTTCCTCCGGTTCTGGCGGCGGGGGTGGTGCCAGGCGGGTGTGCAACTGACGCGCCAGGTCGCCGATCTCGTCCTGACGGTCGGTTGCAGGCGTATATGGGTGCGGGTCGCGCAGCCACACGCGCAACTGCAAGAGCGGCGTGGTGATGTGACGGCCCAGGCGCAGGCTCAGGGCCAGTGCCAAGGCCAGCAGGATGCCGCCGAGGATACCCATGCTCTGCAGGCTGATGGTCATCGGCTGCTGGAACTGACTCATGTCCAGGCTGATGCGCAGTTGCCCGGCGGTCACGTCCTGGAAGGTGATCTTGGTCTGGTAAAGCCCTTCAGCCTCGCCCAGCAGTCCGTTCTTCGGCCGTTGGCCGGCTTCGGCCAGCATGCGGTTGTCCACGCTGTAGATGGCCGCATGGGCCACCAGCGGATTCTTCACCAGATTGCCCAGCAATACGTTGAGGCTGAGGATGTCATTCGACACCAGCAGCTCGGTCGCCGAGTTGGCGGTCTGGATGGTCAGGCTCTGGCCGAGGGCGTCGGCCTGCTCATGCATGGCCTGCCGGAACTGCAGACCCATGACGCAGGCATAGATCACCAGCGCCAGGGCCACCAGGAAAATATTGTGGCTGGCGATGCGCAGAGCCAGCGGAACGCGACGCTGGCGCAGGGCTCGGAAGATCATCAGGAAGAAGTTATCAGGTTTGACTGGCGTGGGCCGGTTCACAGAGCGCGGCTCTTTATGGCGAAAAAGGTGTTGCGCAGTATAGCGAGCCGTGTTTTGTCGGCAAAGTATCGGTAGCGCCCGATGGTCACGGAAAATCGGTAGAATGCGCATTTTTCATCGAAGTCGGAGCCCGGTCTTGCGCGAAATCGTCCTGATCAACATCACTGGTGAAGACCGTCCCGGTCTCACTGCGGCCATCACTGGCGTCCTGGTCCAGGGCGGTGTGAACATTCTCGACATCGGCCTGGCGGTGATGCATGGCACCCTGTCCTTCGGCATTCTGGTCGATATCCCGGACAACGAAGTGGCCACCAACTTGCTGCAGAGCGTTCAGGCCAAAGCTCATGCGCTGAACCTGCAGGCCCGCTACACGCCCATTTCCGAGGCCGACTACCAGCATTGGGCCGACAGCCAGGGCGAGGCACGCCATATCGTGACGTTGCTCAGCCGCAAAGTGACACCGGAGCAGTTGCAGCGGGTCAGTGCTGTGATCAGCCAGTACGGCCTGACCATCGAGCGCATCGAGCGCCTGTCCGCTCGGGTGTCGCTGGATGCCTCGTGCGAGAAGAGCAAGGCCAGTCTCGAGATTTCCGTACGCGGCGAGCCGAGTGATTCCCAGGCCCTGCGCGCGGACTTCTTCGCCCTGGCCGAGGAGCTGAGCGTCGACATCGCCTTCCAGAAAGATGACCTGTTCCGCCGCAACCGGCGCCTGGCCGTGTTCGACATGGACTCGACGCTGATCGAGGCTGAAGTGATCGACGAGCTGGCCAAGGCCGCCGGTGTGGGCGAGCAAGTGGCGGCGATCACCGAGCGCGCCATGCGCGGTGAGTTGGATTTCCGTGCCAGCTTCAAGGAGCGCATGGCCTTGCTCAAGGGCTTGGATGTTGGCGTGCTGGACCAGATCGGCGCTTCCCTGCGCCTGACGGAGGGGGCCGAGCACCTGTTCGCCGAGCTCAAGCGGCTGGGCTACAAGACAGCGATCTTGTCTGGTGGCTTCTCCTACTTCGCCAAGCAGGTGCAAGCGCGCCTGGGCATCGACTATGTCTTTGCCAACGAACTGGAAGTGGTCGACGGCAAGGTCACCGGCGTCGCTGTTGAGCCGATCGTCGATGCGCAGCGCAAGGCCGATCTGCTGCAGCAACTGGCGAGCGAAGAAGGCCTGCAGTTGGAACAGACCATTGCCGTGGGTGATGGCGCCAACGACCTGCCGATGCTGTCGCTGGCCGGCCTGGGTGTGGCTTTCCGTGCCAAGCCGCTGGTGCGCCAGTCGGCCAAGCAGGCAATCTCCACCCTGGGGCTCGATGGCGTGCTGTACCTGCTGGGCCTACGGGATCGCGACGCGCGTAGCTGAGGTTGGCGTCTAATGACGTAGCACCATGAAAAAGGCCCCGCCTGTGCGGGGCCTTTTTTCGTGGCGATGACTCAGGCTTGGGCAGGCTGTGCGAGCAACTCGCCCATACGTACCGCAGAGCCTGCACCCAGGCTTTGCGCCCACTTCACCTGCTCTGGGCCAAAAAGCACGATTGCGGTCGAACCCAGCTTGAAACGGCCCAGTTCGGCGCCTTTCTCCAAGTGGATAGGGGCACGGCTGCCTTCGTCGTAGCGGAAGGTCTTGAGTTCGCGCTTGGGTGGCGTGACCAGGCCTGCCCAGACCGTCTCGATCGAGGCCACGATCATTGCGCCGACCAGCACTACAGCCATCGGGCCACGCTCCGTATCGAACAGGCAGACTACACGCTCGTTGCGGGCGAACAGCTCGGGTACGTTCTCGGCAGTGGTCTGGTTGACCGAGAACAGCCGGCCTGGCACGTAGACCATTTCTCGCAGGGTGCCGGCCAGTGGCATGTGCACGCGATGGTAGTCCTTGGGCGACAGGTAGATAGTGGCGAACTCCCCCCCCATGAAGGGCGCGGCCAGGGCGGGATCGCCGCCGAGCAGTTCCAGGGCACTGAAACTGTGCCCTTTGGCCTGGAAGATACGGCCATGCTCGATCGGACCGAGCTGGCTGACGGCACCATCGGCCGGGCACAGGATGGCGCCTGGGGTTTCGTCCAGCGGGCGGGCGCCTGGCTTCAGGGCGCGGGTGAAGAAGGCGTTGAAATGTTCGTAGGCGGTCAGGTCTTCGACCAATGCCTCGGACATGTTCACCTGGTAGCGCTTGGCGAACCAGGCGGTGAAGGCGTTCTTGAACCAGCGGGCGCGGCATTCGGCGACGCAGCCGGCCAGCCGCGAGAGCAGGTGATGCGGCAGCAGGTACTGGCTGATGATGAACAAACGGGATTTCATTGGGTTTCCTTGGAATTTCAAACTTCTACAGGCGTGTCCGGATGGTTGCCCCATTCGCCCCAAGAGCCGGCGTAGGCCTTCACTCGTGGATAGCCGAGGGCTTTGGCCACCAGATAGGTGAAGCCGGAACGATGGTGGGTCTGGCAGTGAGTGATCACTTCCTTGTCCGGGGTGATGCCGAGTTGTTGCAGGATGTCGGCCATGTCCGAGCGGATGCGCAGGTGGTCGTTCAGGTCCATGCCTGCGGTCCACTCGAAGTTGACCGCGCCGGGAATGTGCCCGCCTTTGGCGGCCAGGACTTTCTCGCCTTTGTACTCGCCGGGGCTGCGGGCGTCCCAGATGGCCAGGTCCGCCGCGCCCAATCGGCTTTGCAGGTATTCGCGGGTGGCGGTGGGCTCTGCATGCAGTTGCAGGCTGACCGGGCTGCCGCCGCTTGGCGGGATTTCAACGCTGAGCTTGTCAGCGGGCCAGGCCTGGATGCCGCCATTGAGGTAGTGGTAACGCGTGTGCCCGATGACATCGAGCAGCCAGATGAAGCGCCCGGCCCAGCCGCCCCCTTCATCGTCGTACACCACATAGACCGCATCGTCCCGGTGCTCGAGTTCACCGAACAGCTTCTCCAGGTCAGCCCGCGCCGGCAGCAACCCTGGTGCCGGTGGTTGTCCCAGCTGGGTGCGCTTGGGATCGACGAACCGGGCGCCAGGGATGTGCCCGCTGCCATAGCGATTGACGCTGGTCAGGTCGACGAGGATCAGCTGTGGCGAATCCAGGCGCGCGAGCAGGTCGGCCGGTTCGATCACCAGGGGCAAGCCGGAAAAGTCAGTCATCCACGATCTCCAGGGTGGAATAGAGGAGGCGATTGTAGCCTAAGGCTCAAGCGTTGCGGTTGGTAAAGGCCGACAGGGCACGCTCGGTGCATTGGGCTGTCTTGCCGAAAGCCTGCACGCTGACATCGGCCATGGGCCTGCCGCCTTGGTCGGCGATCATCAGCATCGTCGCCTGGCCGTTGACTGCCAGCGAGCGCAGCAACAAATGCTCGCTGGACAGTAGTGCTCGCAAAGGAGTTGGCAGCAAGGCCGAGAACTGGGCGTGGTTCTCCGGCGTCAGGCGCAGTTGCGCTGCCTGGCCCATCAGCCGTTGCAACAATTTGCTCTGGTTCAGTGGCAGCACCAGCGAGGCTGCCTCCGGGGGCAGACCTGCGGTCTGCTGAACACGCAGGCATTCATTGGGTCTGTCGAGCGCCAGCAGCATGACCCGCTGCATGCCGCAGGCCAGGAGGGCTTCGCGCGCCTGGGTGCTCAGGTGCAGGATGGTGGTGAACGGGCTGGGTTGGACCAGCAACTCGCCACAGATTTTGCGCCAGTGTTCCAGATCCTTACTGGTGGGTGGCTCAGGTGCGAGCATGTCCGGATGCGGTCGCCGCTGGTGCCAGGGCCAGAGCAGCGCTTCGGCGGGATGGAACAGGGCGTGCCGGGCGTGGTGCCGGGCACTGGCTGCCGCTTGCTGGTGAACCTGTTGCTGGACATCGTCGAGCGAGGTTTGTAGGTACAAGGCCGTCAGCAACTGCCACCGCAGTAGGTGAGGGTTGTCCCAGCCCACCTGCGCCGCCAGAGCCAGTCCGTTGGCCAGCAGCACGGTGTTGGCCGGTTGGTTGAACCAGCGGCGCAGCCCGGGCTCTTCATCCAGACGCTGTTGCTGGGAGAAGGCATCCTGCTCGCGCGCGATGGTCAGGATCTGGGCCAATTGTTCGCGCTCATCGAGCAGCAGGCGATAACCCTGGGTCACCCAGCCGGGCAAGCGCCATTGCTCGGCCATGGCCTGGCACAGGGTCACGATGCGCACGCCGAACAGTGCCTGCTCGACTTCGGCGGCCTCCTCGCCCTTGTGGATGACTCGCAGTTCCCAGGCATCGAGCAATTTAGGGTAGGCCAAAGCCAGGGGCCACAGTGGTGACAGGAACAACAGGCTGCCCCAATGGATCTCTTGCCACAACCGGGCCAGGCGGCTGGCGAACAGGCCACTGGCCTGCTGGGCAGCGTGCTGGCTGATCAGCAGGAACTGACGTAGTACCGGCGGAATATCTTCGCCAGGGACGGCAGGCAGACGTGCCAGCAGGCTCGCGGTGCGGGCCAGACCTAGGCGATTGAGGGCGACTTCCAGGCTTTCGGCGGGTTCGGCCTGGCTGGCGTTGGCCGGATGGTTCGCCTCGCGCATCACCGAAAGCACCAGCGCTGGGCTGTCCTGCATGAGTTCGGCGATGTCGCGCAAAGAGCGCCGGCTATCGTTGATGGCGGCCAGTACCCGGTCATGACTCTCCTTGGGTACTGGCAGGCGGATGCCATCGAGCAGTTTTACCCAGGCATCGAGCGTGGGTGGAATCTGGCTTGGTACCTTAGCGTCCATTGGCATTTTGACATCAGTCCGAACTGGCTTTTCGCATTTTGTGCCTATAGTCTGGCGCAGTTCTGTCGATAAGTAGAAGAAGAGTTTTAAAGCTCCCGCCCCTGACCCTGACCACCACAGCAAGTGCTTTGAACCTATGGCTAAAATTATCGGCATCATCGTCGTATTCGCGAGCGTGCTCGGCGGCTACGTGCTATCCCACGGCAAGATCGCGGCGCTGATCCAGCCGTTCGAAGTGCTGATCATCGGCGGTGCGGCCTTCGGTGCGTTCCTTCAGGCCAACCCTGGTCACATGACCATGCATGTGATCAAGAAGTCGCTGAAGATGTTCGGCACCCGTTTCACTCACACCTTCTACCTGGAGGTGCTGGGCCTGGTCTATGAGATCCTCAACAAGAGCCGCCGCGAGGGCATGATGGCCATCGAGGGTGATATCGAAGACCCAGCCGCCAGCCCCATCTTCGCCAAATACCCGGCCGTTCTGGGCGACGAGCGCATGACCGCGTTCATCTGCGACTACCTGCGCATCATGTCCACCGGCAACATGGCGCCCCACGAGCTCGAAGGCCTGTTCGACATGGAGCTGTTGAACATGAAAGAAGAGCTCGAGCACCCTTCCCATGCGGTGACAGGCATCGCCGATGGCATGCCCGGCTTCGGTATCGTGGCCGCGGTTCTCGGGATTGTCGTGACCATGGCATCGCTGGGCGATGGCGACCAGAAGTCCATCGGTCTGCACGTGGGCGCCGCGCTCGTGGGTACGTTCTTCGGTATTCTCGCGGCCTACGGCTTCTTTGGCCCGTTGGCCAACGCCCTGCGTCATGACGCGAAGGAAGAGCTGAACGTCTACGAGGCAATCAAGGCATCGCTGGTGGCCTCTGCCTCTGGCATGCCGCCGTCGCTGGCCGTGGAGTTCGGGCGCAAGGTGCTTTATCCGGCGCACCGTCCAAGCTTCGCCGAGCTGGAACAAGCGGTTCGCGGTCGCTAAATCATGGAGAACAATCAGCCCATCATCGTCAAGCGCGTCAAGCGCTTTGGCGACGGTCACCACGGCGGTGCCTGGAAGATCGCCTTTGCCGACTTCGCCACCGCGATGATGGCGTTTTTTCTGGTGCTCTGGCTGCTGTCCACGGCCACGCCTGAACAGAAGCTCGCCATCGCTGGCTATTTCAAGGACCCGATAGGCTTCTCCGAGAGCGGCACCCCCTACGTCATCGACCTGGGTGGTTCGCCACAATTGGCGCCGGAGAAAACCATCAATCCGGAAGAAAAATCCGAGCCGACACCTGACACCAGCATCCAGTTGGACAAAGACAAGGTCGAGACCTTGGCCGAGCAGGTCGAGCAGGAGCGCTTGCAATTGCTGTTGCAGGAACTGCAGAACAAGGTCGAGGAAAACCCGCAACTGCAGAAGTTCAAGGACCAGATCCTGTTCGAGATCACCCAGGACGGCCTGCGCATTCAGATCATGGATGCCGAGAACCGGCCGATGTTCGACCTGGGCAGTGCACGCCTGCAGCCATACTTCGAGGACATCCTGTTGGCCATGGCCGACACCATCAAGGCAGTGCCGAACAAGATCAGCATCAGTGGTCATACCGATGCCAAGCCATACGCCGGCACTGGCGAGTTCGGCAACTGGGAACTGTCGGCCAACCGCGCCAACGCCGCGCGCCGTGCGCTGGTCGCCGGAGGGTATCCGGATGAGCAGGTGGCACGGGTGGTGGGTTATGCCTCGTCGTCGCTGTTCGATCGCAAGGACCCGTTCAACCCGGTCAACCGACGTATCGACATCATTGTCCTGACCAAGAAGGCCCAGCGTACCATCGAAGGCGAGCAGGGCACGCCACAGGCCCCGCCGGCGACAGAACAGGTTCCGGCCAATGGTGCGCCGGGGGCGGCTACCCCGGCCGCGCCGGGCCCGGGCGATACGGCTCAGGCACCGATGCAGCCGCGTGAGCTTCGCCAGAAGCTGAACATCTTCGAAGATGGCGTGTTGAAAATGGACAATACCCAGGAATGAGACCTGGGCTGGGCCAGTCCACAAAAGGCCGCGCCTGCAATCGCTGCAGGCGCGGCCTTGTTTTGTCTGGGAACTGTTCGGCAGACCCGCGCTGGATGACTCAGTAGGTGTCCTGCGGCAGGCTGGCGATGATCGAGCGGTAGCTGTTCATCCGCTGTGGCTTGATGCGCCCGTCATCCAGAGCCTGGAGCAAGGCGCAGCCGGGTTCACGGTCGTGTTTGCAGTCGCGGAAGCGGCAGTGGCCGAGCAGTTCGCGGAACTCGATGAAGCCGGCCTCGACATCGTCGCGGCTGACATGGCCCAGGCCGAATTCGCGGATGCCGGGTGAGTCGATCAGATCACCACCGTTGGGGAAATGGTACAGGCGGGCTGTGGTGGTAGTGTGCGTGCCTTGGCCGGACCATTCGGACAGATCGCCCACACGAGTCCTGACCTCCGGCAACAGGCTGTTGACCAGCGATGACTTGCCGACCCCGGACTGGCCAACGAACACGCTGATGTGCTTGTCCAGCGTCTGCTGCAAACGCTGCATGCCCTCGCCCTGATGAGCCGAAACCTCAAGAAGGGGATAACCCAGGTCGCGGTAAACCGCCAGGAGGGCCTCGATGGTCGGGCCGTTCTGCTCATCGATCAGGTCGGCCTTGTTCAGCAGCAGAAGAGGGCGGATGCCTGCGTGTTCGGCGGCGACTAGGTAGCGGTCGATCAGGTTGGCCTGGGGTTCGGGTGCGGGAGCGAAGACGATCACGATCAGGTCGACATTCGCCGCGACCGGCTTGAGCTGGCCGTGATTGTTCGGCCGGCACAGCTCGGCGGTGCGGGGCATCTGCGCGACGATCACACCATTGCCCTGGTTGCCCGCTCGCCATACCACCCGATCGCCAGTGACCAGTGCCGGTAAATTGGCTCGCAAATGACAGCGAAACACTTGGCCCTTGGACTCGCCATCCTGCGCCTCGACCTCCACCTGCACGCCGAAGTGAGCGATCACCAGCCCCAACTGCTCAGGGCCTAGATCACCCCCTTCCAGCTCCTGCAGGGCGTGTTGCTCACGTTTGGCGGCGCGAGCGGCGCGCTCGCCTTGGATTTTTTCGATGCGCCAGTTTTGGCGACGGTTGAGCTGGCGTTTGGCCATGGAGGTTCCGTGTCGGCGGGGCAGAAGGAAAAACGGCTGGCAGTTTAGCATGGACCATCCTGTCCCTTGCGTTGGCGTTTGCGCCACGAAAGCCGCGTCGTGGGCTAAAATGACGGCCTATTCGAGGAGCCCCTTCATGCAAAACGCACAGAACCTGATCTGGATCGATCTGGAAATGACCGGTCTGGATCCGGACAACGACGTCATCATCGAGATGGCGACCATCGTCACCGACAGTGAGCTCAACACCCTGGCCGAAGGGCCGGTCATCGCGATCCACCACAGCGATGAAGTGCTGGCACGTATGGACGACTGGAACACCCGGACCCACGGTGCTTCCGGCCTGACCCAACGTGTGCGCGAGAGCCGCATCGACATGGCTGAGGCCGAAGCGCAGACCTTGGCCTTCCTCGAACAATGGGTGCCCAAGGGCAAGTCGCCGATCTGCGGCAACAGCATCTGCCAGGATCGCCGCTTCCTTTATCGCCACATGCCTAAGCTCGAAGGGTTCTTCCACTACCGCAACCTGGACGTCTCCACGCTCAAGGAGTTGGCAGCCCGCTGGGCCCCGCAGGTGCGCGACAGCTTCAAGAAGGGGGGGACTCACCTGGCGTTGGACGACATTCGTGAGTCGATCGCTGAGTTGCGGCACTACCGCGAACACTTCATCAAAGTCTAAGTTTCGAGCCTCGAGCCAAGCATCAGCGCCACAGCGGCTGAGTGATCAGCCAGCCGTGGCGTTTTGTTTGTGGGTTTGGCGTTTGCCGCTTTTTTTGGACATGCACCATGTTGTTGATGCTCTACCTTGTCGCCATTACCGCCGAAGCCATGACCGGCGCGCTTTCCGCGGGGCGCCGCGGCATGGATTGGTTTGGCGTGGTGCTGATCGCCTGCGTCACCGCGCTGGGCGGCGGTTCGGTGCGGGATGTACTGCTTGGGCACTACCCGCTGACTTGGGTGAAGCATCCCGAGTACCTCGTCCTGACCAGCTTTGCAGCTTTGCTGACCATCTTCATAGCGCCGCTGATGCGCCATCTGCGCTCGCTGTTTCTGGTGCTCGATGCGCTGGGGTTGGTGGCCTTCACCTTGATCGGTTGCATGACCGCCCTGGAGATGGGGCAGGGCATGCTGGTGGCTTCGATCAGTGGCGTGATCACCGGTGTGTTCGGTGGCATCCTGCGGGACATCTTCTGCAACGATATCCCGCTGGTATTCCGCCGGGAGCTGTATGCCAGCGTCTCCTTTGCCGCCGCCTGGTTCTACCTGGGTTGCGTGCACTTCAAAGTGCCAGCCGAGCAGGCCATGCTGCTGACCTTGTTCGGTGGGTTCCTGGTGCGCTTGCTGGCAATCCGCTTCCATTGGGAAATGCCCAAGTTCCACTACAACGACCAGCAATGATTGCCTCTCTGCAGGCCTGAGGGGCTGGGTCGCTACTGATCTTCGTGCTGTGCCAGCGCCCACTCCACATGCTCGCGCACCAGTGCCGAGGGGTGCTCGCGCCGGGCACGCAAAGCTTCGAGTACAGGGATGGTAGTCGGGGCATTCCCCAGCCCCACCGCCAGGTTGCGCAACCAACGTTCGTAGCCTGCACGGCGCAGGGGAGAGCCCTCGGTGTTGTTCAGGAAGGTCGCTTCATCCCAGAGGAACAGTGCGGCCAGCTCGGCGTTGTCCAGGCCGTGACGTGGCTTGAAGTCGTTTTCCTGGGTCGGGCGGGCGAAGCGGTTCCAAGGGCAGACGATCTGGCAATCGTCGCAACCGAACACCCGATTGCCAATCAGCGGGCGTAACTCGACCGGAATTGCGTGCTTGAGTTCGATGGTCAGGTAGGAAATGCAGCGACGGGCGTCGAGCACATACGGCCCGACGAAGGCGGCGGTCGGGCAGATGTCCAGACAGGCCTGGCAGCGTCCGCAATGTTCGCTGGTCTGGGCCTGATCCACCGGCAGTGGCAGGTCGACGAACAGCTCAGCAAGGAAGAAGTAGCTGCCGGCCTTGCGATTGAGCAGCAAGGTATTCTTGCCGATCCAGCCCAGGCCGGCCTGTTCGGCGATGGCTTTTTCCAATACTGGGGCGCTGTCGACGAAGGCGCGAAAACCAAAGGGGCCTATGGCCTGCTGGATACGCTCGGCCAGGTGCTGCACGCGTTTGCGCACCAGCTTGTGGTAGTCGCGACCCAGGGCATAGCGGGAAATGTAAGCTTTCTCAGGGTGAGCGAGCATCTGGGCCATGCGTGTATCGCCGGGTAGGTAGTCCATGCGCAGTGACACCACACGCACAGTGCCGGGTACCAGTTCGTCGGGGTGCGAGCGTTTGCTGCCATGGGCGGCCATGTAGTCCATCTCGCCCTGGTAACCGGCTTCCAGCCAGCGCTGCAGGTGATGTTCGTGCTCGCCAAGCGCCACGTCGGCGATACCGACGTGTGCGAAACCGAGTTCGCGGCCCCAATCCTTGATCGATTGGGCCAGCGTATTGAGGTCAGGAAGGCAAGCGGACATGGATGGACAAGGCAATACAGGCAGAGGTGCGTATAATTCTGCCAGACATCGGAGCCTTTGACCCCATGCCTCAGACCAAACACCCCGGTAATGCCCCCCAGCTGCTGAGCAGCCTGACCACTGCGCACCTGCCAGCGCGCCGCGCCGACGCCCACAAAGGCGACTTCGGTAACGTCCTGGTGGTCGGGGGCGATCTGGGCACCGGCGGAGCGGTGATGCTCAGTGCCGAGGCGGCCCTGCGCTGCGGTGCTGGCCTCGTGAGCGTGGCCACACGCCCCGAGCACGTCAGTGCAGGGCTTGCACGTCTGCCCGAAACCATGTGGCTCGGCGTGAGTTCGGCCAACCAGTTGATGGGCGTGCTCGAGCGCGCCTCGGTGTTGGTAGTCGGCCCTGGCCTGGGCCAGGCCGCCTGGGGGCGCAGCCTGTTGTCGGCGGCGGCCAACGCGCCTGTGCCGCAGGTGTGGGATGCCGATGCGCTGAATCAGCTGGCGCACAGGCCCTTGGCCCTGCACAGCGGCAGCATCCTCACCCCGCATCCTGGGGAGGCAGCGCGCATGCTGGGTATTTCCACTGAGGCGGTTCAGGCCGACCGCCCGGGAGCTGCCCGCAAGCTTGCGCGCAAGCATGCCAGTGTCTGCGTGCTCAAGGGCGCCGGTACCTTGGTGGCAGGCCCGGATGGGCAGTTGGCGCTGTGCGAGCGTGGCCATCCGGCCATGGCGGGCGCGGGCCTGGGCGATGTGCTGACCGGTGTGCTGGCCGCCTTGCTGGCCCAAGGCATGGACGCGTGGTCGGCCGCTTGCCTGGGCGTGTGGTTGCACGCCTGTGCAGGGGAGCGCTTGGGTGTGAAGGGAAGAGGCTTGGCGGCCAGTGATCTGGTTCCGGTCATTCGTGAGTTGTTGGAGGAGCATTCAGCGTGTCTGGCATAACCCTGTTTCTGGCCGACGAGCCGGCCACCGTCGCATTTGGTGCACGCTTGGCCGAAGTGACCGGCGGTCATGGCGTGATCTTTCTCGAAGGCGATCTGGGCGCGGGCAAGACCACGCTTTCGCGCGGGCTGATCCGCGGCCTGGGCCATACCGGGGCAGTCAAAAGTCCGACCTTCACCGTGGTCGAGCCTTACGAAATTGGCGATGTGCGCGCCTTCCATTTCGACCTGTACCGTCTGGTCGATCCGGAGGAGCTGGAGTTCATGGGGATCCGTGACTATTTCGAAGGGGACCCGCTGTGCCTGTTCGAATGGCCACAAAAGGGTGCGGGCGTTTTGCCAAAGCCCGACCTGACCATTACCATAAGCCCGCAAGCGAGTGGACGCTCGCTTCTCCTTTCACCGCAGGGGGCTCGCGGTGAGGCCTGGTGCGCCGCCCTGGCCACAGAATTCAAACAGTAAATGGGGTTAGGTATGCGCATACGCGCACTGGTCGCCGTCGTTGGGCTGCTGCTGACAGCGGTGACCGTTGACGCTCTGGCCGTCACACAAGTCAAGAGCATGCGTCTGTGGCGCGCACCGGACAATACGCGGCTGGTCTTCGACCTGTCCGGCCCTGTGCAGCACAGCGTCTTCACCCTGACCGCGCCGGACCGCCTGGTCATCGACATCAACGGCGCCACCCTGGGCGGTACGCTGAATGTCGCCACCTCCAATACGCCGATCAACAGTGTGCGCTCCGCCCAGCGCACGCCCACTGACCTGCGCGTGGTGGTCGATCTGAAAAAGGCCGTGACGCCCAAGAGCTTCACCCTGGCGCCCAACGCGCAGTATGGCAACCGTCTGGTGGTCGATCTGTACGATCAGGAAGCCGATGCCGTTGCCGCCAGTACTCCGACCCCGCCGCCTGCGCAAACACCCGCTACTGCCCCGGCCGTGCCGGTAACGCCTGCCCAGCCGGCTATCAAATTGCCGCCGGTGCCCAGTGGCAAGCGCGACATCGTCGTCGCCATCGACGCCGGCCATGGTGGCGAGGACCCAGGCGCATCGGGCTCGCGTGGGCAGCATGAAAAAGACATCGTCCTGCAGATTGCCCGCGAGCTGCAGCGCCAAATCAACACCGAGCGTGGCTATCGCGCCGAACTGACCCGAACGGGCGATTACTTCATCCCGTTGCGCAAGCGCACCGAGATCGCGCGCAAGAAGGGCGCCGACCTGTTCATTTCCATCCATGCCGACGCCGCGCCGTCCAAGGCCGCTTTCGGTGCATCGGTGTTCGCGTTGTCCGACCGGGGCGCAACCTCAGAGACCGCGCGCTGGCTGGCCGACACGGAAAACCGCTCCGACCTGATCGGGGGCGCCGGCAATGTCAGCCTCGATGACAAGGACCGCATGCTTGCAGGTGTACTGCTGGATCTGTCCATGACCGCCACGCTCAGCTCCAGCCTCGATGTGGGGCAGAAGGTGTTGGGCAACATGGGGCGCATCACCCCGTTGCACAAACGCCGCGTGGAGCAGGCTGGGTTCATGGTGCTGAAATCCCCGGATATTCCGTCGATCCTGGTGGAAACCGGGTTCATCTCCAATGCCAACGAAGCCGCCAAGCTGGCGACCAAGAGCCACCAGCAGGCTTTGGCCCGCTCGATCCACACTGGTGTGCGTCAGTATTTCCAGCAAAGCCCCCCTCCCGGGACTTACATCGCATGGCTGCGCGATAGCGGCAAGATTGCCCAGGGACCGCGCGAGCATACTGTGCGGCCCGGCGAAACCCTGGCCATGATCGCCGTGCGTTATCAGGTCAGCGTGGCCAGCCTGCGGACCACCAACAGCCTCAAGAGCGATGAGCTGAAGGTCGGCCAGCACCTCGACATCCCTGGCACTACCCTGGCTGCCCAGCAATGAGTGGTGGTTCGCGCATCCAGTTGCTCAGCCCTCGGCTGGCCAACCAGATCGCCGCAGGCGAGGTGGTCGAGCGCCCGGCTTCGGTCGCCAAGGAGCTGCTTGAGAACAGCCTGGACTCCGGTGCCCGGCGTATCGATGTGGAAGTCGAGCAGGGCGGCGTGAAGCTGCTGCGCGTGCGGGATGACGGTGGCGGCATCGCGCCTGATGATCTGCCGCTGGCCTTGGCGCGCCATGCCACCAGCAAGATTCGCGAACTCGAAGACCTCGAAGGCGTGCTCAGCCTGGGCTTTCGCGGCGAGGCCCTGGCGTCGATCAGTTCGGTGGCGCGCCTGACGCTCACCTCGCGTACCGCCGGCGCTGGTGAAGCCTGGCAGGTGGAGACCGAGGGGCGCGACATGACGCCGCGTGTACAGCCCGCCGCGCACCCTGTCGGCACCTCGGTCGAGGTGCGTGACCTGTTCTTCAATACCCCGGCCCGGCGCAAGTTCCTCAAGTCGGAGAAGACCGAGTTCGATCACTTGCAGGAAGTCGTCCGGCGTCTGGCCTTGGCTCGCTTCGATGTCGGCTTCCACTTGCGACATAACGGCAAGAGCATCCTCAGTCTGCACGAGGCGCCCGATGAGCTGACCCGGGCGCGGCGGGTCGGCACGATCTGCGGCCCGGGCTTCCTCGAGCAGGCGCTGCCTATCGATGTCGAGCGCAATGGCCTGCGTTTGTGGGGCTGGGTTGGCCTGCCGACGTTTTCGCGCAGTCAGGCTGATCTACAGTACTTCTTCGTCAACGGTCGCGCCGTGCGTGACAAGTTGGTGGCCCATGCGGTGCGGCAGGCCTACCGCGACGTGCTGTTCAATGGCCGGCACCCGACCTTCGTGCTGTTCCTCGAACTCGAGCCGAACGGGGTTGACGTCAACGTGCACCCCACCAAGCATGAAGTGCGTTTTCGCGAAGGGCGCATGGTCCACGATTTTCTGTATGGCACTCTGCACCGTGCCCTGGCGGACGTGCGTCCGGAAGACCAGCTCGCCGCACCGGCAGCGGCTACCGAGATCGTCCGTCCCAGTGGTCTGCAGGCCGGTGAGTTCGGGCCCCAGGGCGAGATGCGCCTGGCCTCGCCGGTGCTGGAGCCGCCTCAAGCCGAGCCGCGCCAGTCGTTCGCCGGTGGTGGCTCGGGTTATCAGTACCAGTACACCCCACGCCCCTCGCAGCCTGTGCCGGTTGCTGAAGCGCAGGCTGTCTATCGTGAATTCTTCGCCCCGCTGGAGGGCGGCGCCTCTGTCACGGCGGCGTTGCCGCAAAGCCAGGGCGATGTGCCGCCATTGGGCTTTGCCCTGGCCCAGCTCAAAGGCATCTACATCCTGGCCGAGAACGCCGTTGGCCTGGTGCTGGTAGACATGCATGCCGCCCATGAACGCATCATGTACGAGCGCCTCAAGGTGGCCATGGCCAGCGAGGGGTTGAGTGGCCAGCCGCTGCTGGTGCCCGAGTCGCTGGCCCTCAGCCAGCGCGAGGCCGACTGCGCCGAGGAGCATGCCCAATGGTTCCAGCGCCTGGGCTTCGAACTGCAGCGCCTGGGCCCAGAAACCCTGGCGATCCGGCAGATTCCTGCCTTGCTCAAGCAGGCCGAGGCCAACCGGCTGGTCCAGGACGTGCTCGCGGATCTCATGGAGTACGGCACCAGTGATCGTATCCAGGCGCACCTCAACGAGCTGCTCGGTACCATGGCCTGTCACGGCGCGGTGCGTGCCAACCGCCGCCTGGCCATCCCCGAGATGAACGCGCTGCTGCGTGACATGGAGAACACCGAGCGCAGTGGCCAGTGCAACCACGGTCGGCCGACCTGGACCCAGCTAGGGCTGGATGACCTGGACAAACTTTTCCTGCGCGGTCGATGACATGAGCGGCAAGCCCCCAGCGATATTCCTCATGGGCCCGACGGCGGCCGGCAAGACCGACCTTGCCATCGAGCTGACCAAGGTGCTGCCCTGTGAGCTGATCAGTGTCGATTCGGCGCTGGTCTATCGCGGCATGGATATTGGCACCGCCAAGCCTTCCAAGGACGTGCTGGCTGCACACCCCCATCGGCTGATCGACATTCTCGACCCGGGCGAGAGCTACTCGGCGGCGCAATTTTGTACCGACGCGCTGGAAGCGATGGCCGAGATCACCGCGCGGGGCAAGATCCCTTTGCTGGTGGGCGGCACCATGCTTTATTACAAGGCGCTGGTCGATGGTTTGGCGGATATGCCCGCCGCAGACGCTGCCGTGCGTGCCGAGCTTGAGGCCCAGGCGCGGGACCTGGGCTTGGCCGAGCTGCACCGGCAATTGGCCGAAGTGGATCCGGAATCGGCGGCGCGCATCCATCCCAACGACCCGCAGCGACTGATTCGCGCCTTGGAAGTCTATCGCGTGAGCGGCGAAAGCATGACCGCGCACCGGCAACGTCAATACGCGGAAAGTCGCGGCTCAGACGCAGGCGCGGGCGGTCATTTGCCCTATACTGTCGCCAGTTTGGCGATTGCTCCTACAGATCGTCACATTTTGCATCAGCGAATTGCGCTACGATTTTCGCAAATGCTGGAACAGGGGTTCGTCGACGAGGTCCGAGCACTGCGCGCCAGAAGTGACTTGCACGCAGGGCTGCCGTCTATACGGGCAGTGGGGTATCGGCAGGTCTGGGACTACCTGGACGGCAAGCTGACAGCCGAAGAAATGCGTGAACGCGGTATCATTGCCACTCGCCAATTGGCCAAGCGGCAATTCACCTGGTTACGTGGTTGGTCCGGCGTGGAGTGGCTCGACAGCCTGGCCTGCGACAATCTGTCCCGCACCTTGAAATACCTGGGGGCCATCTCCATATTGAGCTGAGTCCCTGCAATTGCCGTCTATTCTTGCGATTAGAATGGCTTGAATGACCGATTTTATTGTTTTTTTACTATTGATCCTTACAGGAGTGCGGCATATGTCAAAAGGGCATTCGCTACAAGACCCTTACTTGAACACCTTGAGAAAAGAAAAGGTCCCGGTTTCCATTTACCTGGTAAACGGGATCAAGCTGCAGGGCTCGATCGAATCCTTCGACCAGTTCGTGGTACTGCTGAAGAACACCGTCAGCCAGATGGTCTACAAGCACGCCATTTCGACCGTGGTTCCTGCCCGTCCGGTTCGCCTGCCAAGCCCGTCCGATTCCGAACACGGCGACAGCGAGCCAGGCAACGCCTGATAGGAGCCTGCATTGTTCTTTGAGCGCCACGGTGGTGGTGAGCGAGCGTTGCTCGTTCACTTGGAAGGTCAGAACCCTGAGGCGCGCGAAGACCCGCAGGAGTTTCAGGAGCTGGCGCTGTCGGCCGGAGCGGAGATCGTTTCGCTGGCCACGGTGGCCCGGCACCAGCCTACAGCCAAGTACCTGATTGGCAGTGGCAAGGTCGAGGAACTGCGCGATCTGGTCCACGCCGAACAGGTCGATCTGGTGATATTCAATCACACCCTCACGCCCAGCCAGGAGCGCAACCTCGAGCGCGTCTTCGAGTGTCGTGTGCTCGACCGTACCGGGCTGATCCTTGACATTTTCGCCCAGCGGGCGCGCACCCATGAGGGCAAGCTGCAGGTCGAACTGGCTCAGCTCGAGCATATGAGCACGCGCTTGGTACGCGGTTGGACCCACTTGGAGCGGCAGAAGGGCGGTATCGGCCTGCGCGGCCCGGGTGAGACCCAGCTGGAAACCGACCGGCGCCTGTTGCGGGTCCGCCTGCGGCAGATCAAGGCGCGTCTGGAAAAGGTGCGCAGTCAGCGCGAACAGGCAAGGCGCGGCCGCAAACGTGCGGATATCCCATCCGTTTCGCTGGTGGGCTACACCAACGCCGGCAAGTCCACGCTGTTCAACGCCTTGACCACCTCCGACGTCTACGCCGCCGATCAGTTGTTCGCGACCCTCGATCCGACCTTGCGCCGACTCGAACTCGCCGACCTAGGCCCGATCGTGCTGGCCGACACCGTGGGATTCATCCGCCACCTGCCGCACAAGCTTGTCGAGGCATTTCGGGCTACGCTCGAAGAATCGAGCAACTCCGACCTGTTGCTGCACGTCATCGATGCTCATGAGCCCGAGCGTATGGAGCAGATCGAGCAGGTACTGGCGGTGCTGGGCGAGATCGGAGCCGAAGGCTTGCCGATCCTCGAGGTCTATAACAAACTCGACCTGCTCGAAGATGTCGAGCCGCAGATCCAGCGAGATGCCGACGGCAAACCGCAGCGGGTCTGGGTATCGGCACGTGATGGACGTGGCCTGGAACTGGTTGGCCAGGCGATTGCCGAGTTGCTGGGGGATGATCTGTATGTCGGAACCCTGCGTCTGGAACAGCGACTTGCCCGCTTGCGCGCGCAATTCTTCGCTCTGGGCGCGGTGCAAGGCGAAGAGCACGATGAAGAAGGTCGCAGCCTGCTGAGCGTGCGATTGCCCCGGGTGGAGCTCAATCGCCTGGTCAGTCGCGAGGGCATGGAGCCTGAACTTTTCATCGAGCAACACACTTTGCAATAAATGCCCGTCGAGGTCGCCGGGCGACCGTGACAGGCATTCTGTAGCATTGGACGGCGCGCCGTGGGCGCGTCTTTGCTTTATCAGATGGAGAGCGCTATGGCTTGGAATGAGCCGGGTGGCAACTCGAACAATCAGGATCCCTGGGGCGGCCGTCGTGGCGGCGGTGGTGGCGACAAGAAAGGTCCACCGGATCTGGACGAGGCCTTCCGCAAGCTGCAGGACAGCCTCAACGGCATGTTTGGCAGCGGCAAGAAACGCGGTGGCGGTGGCGACCGCAATGTTGGCAAAGGTGGCGGCCTGGGCCTGCTGGGCATCGGCCTGGCCGTGCTTGCGGCCATCTGGCTGTACAGCGCCGTGTACGTCGTGGACGAACAGGAACAGGCTGTGGTGCTGCGCTTCGGCAAGTACTACGAGACTGTCGGTCCGGGCTTGAATATCTATTTCCCGCCCATTGACCGTAAATATCTTGAGAACGTGACCCGCGAGCGGGCCTACACCAAGCAGGGCCAGATGCTCACCGAGGACGAGAACATCGTCGAGGTGCCGCTGACCGTGCAGTACAAGATCACCAACCTGCAGGACTTCGTACTCAACGTCGACCAGCCGGAGGTCAGCCTGCAGCACGCGACCGACAGCGCCCTGCGCCATGTGGTGGGTTCCACCTCGATGGACCAGGTGTTGACCGAAGGCCGTGAGCAGATGGCCGTCGATATCCGTGAGCGCCTGCAGCGCTTCCTCGACAACTACCGCACCGGTATCACCGTCACTCAGGTCAACGTGCAGAGCGCGGCAGCCCCGCGTGAAGTGCAGGAAGCGTTCGATGACGTGATCCGTGCCCGCGAGGACGAGCAGCGTGCACGCAACCAGGCCGAGTCCTACGCCAACGGTGTGGTGCCGGAGGCCCGTGGTCAGGCTCAGCGCATCATCGAGGATGCCAACGGCTACCGCGATGAAGTCATCGCCCGCGCCAAGGGTGAGGCCGATCGCTTCAGCAAGTTGGTTGCCGAGTACCGAAAGGCACCGGACGTGACCCGTCAGCGCCTGTACCTGGAGACCATGCAGGAGGTCTACAGCAATTCGAGCAAGGTCCTGGTGACCAGCAAGGATGGGCAGAACAACCTGCTCTACCTGCCACTGGACAAGATGGTCGAAGGCAGCCGCCATTCGGCCGCACCGGTCAGCACAGTACCGGCGTCGGCCAACGATGCGGCCGCGCGCGCGGCGCAGGAAATGCAACAGCAGCAACAATCGCTGCGTTCTAGGGAGAGCCGCTGATGAGCAATAAATCGCTGATCGCCCTGATCGCCGCCGTGGTGCTGGCCATCGTGGCCTGGAACAGCTTCTACATCGTGTCCCAGACCGAGCGTGCGGTATTGCTGCAATTCGGCCGCGTGGTCCAGGCGGATGTCCAGCCAGGCCTGCATGTGAAGGTCCCCTACGTCAACCAGGTGCGCAAGTTCGACGCCCGTCTGATGACCCTGGATGCACCGACCCAGCGCTTCCTGACACTCGAGAAGAAGGCGGTGATGGTCGATGCTTACGCCAAATGGCGAGTCAAGGACGCCGAACGCTTCTACACCGCGACCTCGGGCCTCAAGCAGATCGCCGATGAGCGTCTGTCCCGTCGTCTGGAAAGCGGCCTGCGTGACCAGTTCGGTAAGCGCACCCTGCACGAGGTGGTCTCCGGTGAGCGTGATGCGTTGATGGCCGACATCACCGCTTCGCTGAATCGCATGGCCAGCAAGGAACTGGGTATCGAGGTCGTCGATGTGCGCGTCAAGGCCATCGACCTGCCGAAGGAAGTCAACCGCAGTGTGTTCGACCGCATGAGCACCGAGCGTGAGCGTGAAGCCCGTGAGCACCGCGCCAAGGGTAACGAACTGGCCGAAGGTATCCGTGCCGATGCCGACCGTCAGCGTCGTGTACTGCTGGCCGAGGCCTATCGTGAAGCGGAAGAGACCCGCGGTGACGGCGACGCCCAGGCGGCTGCCATTTATGCCAAGGCTTACAACCAGGACGCGGACTTCTATGCGTTCTACCGTAGCCTGCAGGCCTATCGCGAGAGCTTCTCCAGCAAGAGCGACGTGCTGGTCCTCGATCCGAAGAACGAGTTCTTCCGCTTCCTGGACAAGAGCAAGCCTTGAGCCCTTCCTGAAAGACGCACCCCGCCTGGCAGCTAAAATGCCAAGCGGGGTGCATCCTGAAGGAAAAGGGGTGTATGATGAGTCAGCCGGGAAATTCCCGGCTTTTTTGCGTCTGCAAGGTTGATCGGCAACGTGTCGGTTGACGGTTTGGTCAGGTCGCAAGGCTATTCGAGGGTATTGGGTACGGTGGTAGCGCTGGGATCGGTGCTGCCCGCTGCTGTGCGCCAATGCCTGCTTTACTGACGGCTCGCCAGCTGGCAAGCCGCCCGGACCAGAGGGGAAATGGCGTAATGGCAACGGTAGACCGCTGGCTGCTGCCAGATGGCATCGAGGAAGTACTGCCGCCTGAGGCTGCGCGCATCGAGATCGCGCGTCGCCAGGTGTTGGACCTGTTCCAGAGTTGGGGTTACGAGCTGGTCGTCACCCCGCATATCGAGTACCTGGAATCGCTGCTCACCGGTGCCGGCCAGGACCTGGACCAGCGCACCTTCAAGGTGGTCGACCCGCAGTCCGGTCGCCTGATGGGCTTCCGCGCCGACTTCACTCCGCAGGTGGCGCGTATCGACGCCCACACCTTGCGTCGCGAAGGGCCGAGCCGCCTGTGCTATGCCGGTAGCGTTCTGCACGCTCAACCCCGTGCCCTGTCCACTTCGCGCAGCCCGATTCAGCTCGGTGCTGAGTTGTACGGCGATGCCAGTCCCACCAGTGACGTCGAGGTCATCAGCCTGATGCTCGCCACGTTGCAACTGACCGATGTCGCCGATGTGCACATGGACCTCGGCCATGTGGGCATCTACCGTGGCCTGGCCCGTGCCGCCGGCTTGTCCGGGGCGGTCGAGCAGCAGTTGTTCGACGCCCTGCAGCGCAAGGCCGTCGATGAAGTGCAGGCCCTGACCGCCGACCTGCCGAAGGATCTGGGCAACATGCTGCGTGCCCTGACCGAGCTGTGCGGTGGTCGTGAGGTGCTGGCCGAGGCCCGCGTCCGCCTGGGGCGTGCGCCAGCCAGCGTGCTGGCGGCGCTTGACGATTTGCTGGCGATCGCCGATCGCCTGGCGGCGCGTTATCCGGACTTGCCGCTGTACTTCGACCTGGGCGAGTTGCGCGGCTATCACTATCACACCGGCGTGGTGTTCGCCGTGTTCGTTCCAGGCGTCGGTCAGTCGATCGCCCAGGGCGGACGCTACGACGACATCGGCGCCGATTTTGGCCGGGCACGCCCAGCCACTGGATTTTCCACGGATTTGAAGACCCTGGTCACACTGGGGCGAGCGGAGGTCGTATTGCCTTCTGGCGGGATCTGGATGCCCGACAGCGGCGACACGGCCCTCTGGCAGATGGTCTGCCAGTTGCGCAACGAGGGCCAGCGTGTGGTCCAGGCACTGCCTGGTCAGCCGTTGAGTGCTGCTCTCGAGGCGGATTGTGATCGGCAATTGATTCAGCAAGACGGGCGCTGGCAGGTACTGCCGCTGACCCATTGAGATTCTTCGTCGGCCGTGGGCCGGCAACCAAGTTTGCGTGAATGAGGACAAGTGTTATGGGTAAGAATGTCGTCGTCCTGGGCACCCAATGGGGTGATGAGGGCAAAGGCAAGATCGTCGATCTGCTGACCGAACATGCTGCCGCCGTAGTGCGCTACCAGGGTGGCCACAACGCGGGTCACACCCTGGTGATCAACGGTGAGAAGACCGTTCTGCACCTGATTCCTTCCGGCATCCTGCGTGAAGGCGTGCAGTGCCTGATCGGCAACGGCGTGGTCGTGGCTCCGGATGCCTTGATGCGTGAAATCACCAAGCTGGAAGAGAAGGGTGTACCGGTGCGCGAGCGCCTGCGCATCAGCCCGGCTGCTCCGCTGATCCTGTCCTACCACGTGGCCCTCGACCAGGCCCGTGAAAAGGCGCGTGGCGAAGCCAAGATCGGTACCACTGGCCGTGGTATCGGCCCAGCCTACGAAGACAAGGTCGCTCGTCGCGGCCTGCGTGTTGGCGATCTGTTCCACCGCGAGCGTTTTGCCGCCAAGCTCGGTGAGCTGCTGGATTACCACAACTTCCAGCTGGTGAATTACTACAAAGAGCCGGCCATCGACTTCCAGCAGACACTGGACGAGTGCATGGCCTACGCCGAGCAGCTCAAGCCGATGATGCTCGACGTCACCGCCGAACTGCATAACCTGCGCCGCGCTGGCAAGGACATCATGTTCGAAGGCGCCCAGGGCTCGCTGCTGGATATCGACCACGGCACCTACCCGTACGTCACCAGCTCCAACACCACCGCTGGCGGTATCTCCACGGGTTCCGGCGTTGGCCCGATGTACCTGGACTATATCCTCGGCATCACCAAGGCCTACACCACCCGCGTGGGTTCTGGCCCGTTCCCGACCGAGCTGTTCGACGAGACTGGCGCCACCTTGGCCAAGCGCGGCCATGAGTTCGGCTCCACCACCGGTCGTGCTCGCCGCTGCGGTTGGTTCGATGCCGTGATCCTGCGTCGCGCTATCGACGTCAACAGCATCTCGGGTATCTGCCTGACCAAGCTGGACGTGCTGGACGGCCTGGAAACCATCAACATCTGTGTTGGCTACAAGAACGAGAACGGTGCGGTCATCGACGCGCCTTCCGACGCTGACAGCTACATCGGCCTGGAGCCGGTGTACGAAGAGATGCCAGGCTGGAGCGAGTCGACCCTGGGCGTGAAAACCTTGGAAGAACTGCCGGCCAACGCTCGCGCCTACATCAAGCGCATCGAGGAGCTGATCGGTGCGCCGATCGACATCATCTCGACTGGCCCGGACCGCAACGAGACCATCGTGCTGCGTCATCCGTTCGCCTGATCAGTCGCTTCGGCAGTGATCGAACGCCGCGCTCCGCAAGGAGTCGCGGCGTTTTCATTTGGGCACCATGCAGAAATGCCTTGTCAGGCGCCAGACATTGGCGTTTATCCCTGCTGTGCTGGGCATAACCCTTGCTGTATGAAACTCCTGTCGGTGCCATCAAAGTAATGGCGCCAGAAAACACGGGAGTTACAACGTGTCTGCCATTCTTTCACTGTTACGAAGCCGCCTCTTGCGGCCAGTGTTTGTTGCACTTGGTATCGCTCTTCTGGTGCAGGTGCTGGTTGCCGTTGCACTAACGCGGAGCACGGTCACCGCCCTAGAAGCCGATTTGGGTGCACGCTTGGGCAGCGACAGCCAGAAACTGGCCGCTGAACTGGAGCAGGCCGGGCAGGATGTCCGCGCCGGGCTCGACAGCCTCTCGGCCAGCACTCGTCAGCGCCTGAGCGCCGGCCTTTCCGAGCGCCTGCAGGGTGAGCAGCAGCAACTGCGCGCCACGCTGGAGAAGAACCTCAAGGACTCGGCCAACGACATGGCCGAGCTATTGGCCTCTGTCGCGCCGCGCGCCATCTGGGACAACGATGTACCGACGCTTTCGGACTTTGCGCGTCGCGCGCAGCGCAATCCCAATGTGTTGTTCGTCATTTATGACGACGCCCAAGGCCAACACCTGACCCGCTACCTGAATCGCCAAAATCCCATCAACCAGACGCTGATCGAGCGCGGGCAGGGCGAGCGCGCGTTGGACAAGGTGCTCGATGCCGCGCGCAAGGACCCTTCGGTGTACTACGTCGAGGCGTCCATCAACCCCAATGGCGCTGAGATCGGCAAGGTGCTGATGGGCGTGTCGACCGCCGGGGTGGAGCAGGAGCTCAAGGCGCTGGACCAGCGCTTTGCTGCCTTGATCGCCAGCGGCGAGCAACTGGTGGGCGATAGCCTGGTGGCGGCCGCCGCCGACAGTGGCAAGGCCCTGCGGTCGCGTCTCGAGACCGCACAGAACAGCGCCACCGCCATGCAGGCCAACACCGCGCAAACCGTGCGCGATGCCGCGGCCGAGCTGCGCTGGCGGATCGGCCTGGGCCTGGTGCTGGTAGGCTTGGGCGTGTTGTTGGTGGTGGCCGTGGTGCTGGGGCGGCGTGTGGTTAACAAGCTGCGCTTGTTGATTGGGGCGCTGAACGATCTGGCGGCGGGCGAGGGCGATCTGACCAAGCGGGTGGCGCTCGACAGCCGTGACGAGATCGGTGATATGGCCTCGGCGGTCAATCGCTTCGTCGACAAGCTGCAGCCCATCGTCCGCGAGGCTGGCGAAGTGGCTCAGCGTACGGGAGTGGAAATCGACACCATGGCTCAGCGCAACGCAGGTGCCGACGCAGCCGCTGCGCTGCAGCGTGACGAGGTCGCCGCCAGTCTGCGTGATCTTTCGAGCATGGCGGACGAGGCCCAGGCCGAAAGCCAAGCCATGCAAGCGGCCTTGCAGCAAGTGGTGGATATCCGCCAAGCCACTGACGAGAACAGTCGCGCTTCCACCCAGCTGGCGCGTTTGATCGAGAACCTGGCCGGGGAGGTGGAGACGGGTTCTCAGGTAATCGAACGGCTGGCCAAGCAGAGCGAGCAGATCGAAGTGGTGTTGACCGTGATCCACGGCATCGCTGAGCAAACCAACCTGCTGGCGCTCAACGCCGCTATCGAGGCTGCCCGGGCCGGAGAGACGGGACGCGGCTTTGCCGTGGTCGCCGATGAAGTGCGCGCCCTGGCAAGCAAGACCCAGAGCTCTACGGGCGATATCCAGGCGCACATCGCCGCCTTGCAGGCAGGAGCCAAGGAGGCGGTGGCCACCATTAGCCAGGCCGGTCGCCAGGCAAGCGAAGGGTTGTTGGTGCTGCGTGACAATGAGCGTCGTCAGCAGTCGGTACAGGCAGCGGTGGAGCAGGTGCACTCGGCCATCGGTCTCGCGACCCGGGCGGCTGAACAACAGGCTCACGGCGCGCAGGCTGTGCGCGGACGAGTGGAGAATATCCATGCCCAGGCTGAGCGTTCGGCAGAGGTGGTGATGCAGACCACGGCCAGCAGCAAGGTGCTGGATGATCTGGCGGCACAGTTGCGGGCGAGCCTGGGGCAGTTCCGCGCCTGAAAAAACGTAGGGGGTGTGACGGGGCGACTGTTGCCCTGCCGGCTCCAGGGGCTGTAAAGCAGCCCCTGGAGCGGCGGTGGGATCTACGAAACGGTTTACGCCTTGTTCAGATACATCCGCGTGGTCAGCAAATACACCGGCAACCCCGACACCACGATCAGTAGCGCCGCATAAGGTGCCGCCGCGGCGAATTCGACGTTGGCGGTATGCGCCCAGACTTCTGTTGCCAGCGTCGTCATGCCGGTGGGGCTGAGTAGCAGGGTAGCGGTCAGCTCCTTCATGGCATCGAGGAATACCAGGGCGAAGGCCGCTGCCAGGGCAGGGAAGATGATTGGCAGAGTCACCCGGCAGAAGGCGCCAAAACTGCTGGCGCCCAAGGTTCGGGCCGCTTCTTCCAGCGTGGGGGAGGCTTTGTTCAGGGCCGTGCGCACGGGGGCCTGGGCCAGCGGCAGGAACAGCAAGGCATAGGCCAGCAGCAGCAGGGCGGACGTCTGGTAAAGGGCCGGCACATAGTGCAGGGCGAAGAACACCAGCGTCAGCGCGATCACCAGCCCTGGCAAGGCATGCAGCAGGTAGGGCAGGCGCTCGGCCCAGATCGCCAGGCGGCCCTTGTAGCGCACCACCAGAAAGCTGATGGGCAGCGCCAGCAGCACGCAAAAACCGGCTCCACCCAAGGAGACTGACAGTGACGTCAGCAGTGCCTTGCCGATTTCCGTAACCGGAAATGCTGCCGATGAACCCACACTCAACCAGTAGCCGAGCATGGCCAAGGGGATTCCGCTGCCCAGTACCGCCAGTGACAGGCAGAACAACTGCCCCAAGGGCATCCAAACCCGTAGGCGAACCGGTTGACCGCGACGGGCCACGCCCTGGCCGATCCGCACATGGCGCGCCTTGCCACGTACGCGCAGTTCCAGCCAGAGCATTGCCAGGCACAGCGCCAGCAGCACAGCCGAAAGCATGGCCGCGTTGGCGTTGCTGAACTCCAGTTCGAACTGCTGGTAGATGGCCGTGGTGAAGGTCTGTAGGCCGAGGATGGACAGGGCGCCGAACTCCACCAGCATGTGCAGGGCAATCAGCAGTGCGCCGCCGATCATCGAGGGCCACAGCAACGGCAGGGTGATCTTGAAGAATACCCCCCAGCGGCTGCAGCCCAGGGTGCGCGCCGACTCCTCAAGAGAGGTGTCGAGGTTGCGCAAGGTCGCGGCCACAGGCAGGAACACCAGCGGGTACTTCGACAGCGCCATGACCAGGATTGCCCCGCCCAGGCCCTCGAAGTCCGAACTCAGCGACACCCAGGTGAAGCTGCTGACGAACGACGGCACAGCAAAGGGTAGGCACAGCACCACCCCCCAGAGGCGACGGCCTGGCAGGTCGCTGCGCTCCAGCAGCCAGGCCAACGCCAGTCCGACGATCAGGCAGGCCACTGTGACCCCTATCATCAACATCAAGGTGTTGCGCAGCAGCCCCCAGACGAAGGGGCGCCAGAGCAGGCGAAAGGCTTCATGCCAGCCGGCTTGCCATGCCTTGAGGGCGACGTAGAGCAATGGCAGCAAGCTCATCGCCACCAGGAACAGGACGGGCAGCACCACCCAGATCGAGGGGCGCTTGCGGCGTGGCACGAAGCGCGCCAGGGCCGGCTGGGGCAGGGCGGCAGTCATCAGAGCAGGCCGACCTCTCGTTCAAGCTCCAAGGCTTCCTCGGCGTTGCCAAGGTCCGCCGGCGAGATCTTCGGTGGGCGTAGCTCTTCGAACGGCTTCAGGCCCTGATCCGAGACCATGCCTTTATGCAACGGGTATTCGGCGGTGGTCTGGGTGATGACGCGCTGGCCCTCTTCGCTGGCCATCCAGTTGAGCAGGGCTTGGGCTTCCTTCGGGTGCTTGCTGGCCTTGACGGCGCCGGCACCGGAGATGGTTACCAGATTGCCGGCGTCGCCGTCGGCCAGGTAGTAGAGCTTGGAGTCCAGCTGGCCACGCTCGCGCTTGAGGGCATACCAGTAGTAATTGTTCACTAGCACGGTATCGACTTCACCGCGCTCGACGGCTTTGAGGGCCACCATGTTGTTGGTGTAGGCCTTGCCGAAGGCTTTGAGGCCGGTTAGCCATTCCTCGGTCGCTTCGCGGCCATGCAGCTTGAGGATGGCCACGGCTTGTTCTTGGAAGGCACCGCTGGTAGGCACGTAGCCGACACGGCCATCCCACTCGGGGTTGGCGAAGTCCATGACGCTTTTCGGCAGGTCCTTCTCGTCGATTTTCTTGGGGTTGAACACGACGATCCGGGTTCGCGCGGTCACACCCATCCAGGTACCGTTGGCGCCGACGTATTGCTTGGGCAGCATGTCCAAGGTCGCGTCATCGATTTTCGCCAACAGGCCCAGTTCGCCCAGGTTGTTCAGAGGCGGGGATTCTTCGGTATAGATGACATCGGCGGGCGAGCGATCGCCTTCCTCGATGATCTGACTGGCCAGCTGGTTGCTGCTGCCCTTGCGAATATTGATGTGAATGCCGGTCTTGGCCTCGTAGGCCTTGGCGATGGCTTCGCCGATTTCTTTGTGCTGGCCGTTGTACAGGGTCAGCGTGACCGGTTCGTCAGCCAAGGCGGCCGGTGCGCCGATCACCAGGCCGAAGAGAGCGGCGGCCAGGCTGCGCATCAGCAGTTGCGGGCGGATCGTCATGCGGGTACTTCCTCGCTTACGGCTACATATTTGGAAACAATGGTAAACGAAATCGTTTCTCAAGTGGCCGTATGGCGAGAAATTCATCAGCAGACAAAGGGCTAAGGAGGCGTCTCTTCCTGGTGGGGCTGGTTTGCCTGTGAAGAGCGATACACAGTGCTTGGCACCGGCTTTGCCGGTGTTTGCGCATGAAGCCGTTGCTGCAGAGGGCAGGGGGCTAAATCGCAGGCAAGAAAAAACCCACTAGCAAGCTAGTGGGTTTTTGTATGGTGCCCAGGAGAAGACTCGAACTTCCACGACCGTTAAGTCACTGATACCTGAAACCAGCGCGTCTACCAATTCCGCCACCTGGGCAAAGCTTTACATCTTCTGTGCAAGACGACTATCGTTCGTTTAACACAGTAGTAACAGATCCTTGGTCATCTGTTACTTGAAAATAGTTGGTGCCCAGGAGAAGACTCGAACTTCCACGGCCGTTAAGCCACTGATACCTGAAACCAGCGCGTCTACCAATTCCGCCACCTGGGCACACATTTCGTCGAGGTCACATGATGCTTTACATCGCGTTGCATCTCAACTACAACGTCGGCTGTCCGTCGTTGTGGTGCGCACTATACGGACGCTCCTGAGGGCTGTAAAGCCCCGGATCAAAAAAAATTCAAAAAATTCAACTTGTTGATTCCGCAGGCCTATTGCCTCCACTTCGACGCTCCGCTGGGGCTGTCCAAGGCAGACATTTCCGGTTTCAATACGCCTATGCCAGAATTCTTATCTATATACCCCAAGGTGAACCCCTTCTGATGGCCGATTGGCAATCCCTCGATCCCGAGGCCGCTCGCGAAGCGGAAAAATACGAAAATCCCATTCCTAGCCGTGAGCTGATCCTGCAGCGTCTCGCCGACCGTGGCGAACCGGCCGCTCGCGAAGAGCTGGCCGCCGAGTTCGGCCTGCACGAAGAAGACCAGATCGAAGCCCTGCGCCGCCGCCTGCGCGCCATGGAGCGCGATGGCCAGCTCATCTATACCCGGCGCGGCACCTATGCCCCGGTAGACAAGCTTGACCTGATCTGCGGTCGCGTTTCCGGCCACCGCGATGGTTTCGGCTTCCTGATCCCGGATGATGGCAGTGAAGATCTCTTCCTGAGCCCTGCGCAGATGCGCCTGGTGTTCGACGGTGACCGCGGTCTGGCCCGGGTTTCCGGTGTCGATCGCCGTGGCCGTCGTGAAGGCGTGCTGGTCGAAATCATCTCCCGTGCCCACGAGAGCGTGGTCGGCCGCTACTTCGAGGAAGGTGGCATTGGTTATGTCACTCCCGATAACCCGAAGATCCAGCAGGAAGTGCTGGTGACTGCCGGGCGTAACGGTGGTGCGAAGATTGGCCAGTTCGTCGAGATCAAGATCACCCATTGGCCGACCCCACGCTTCCAGCCCCAGGGTGATGTGGTGGAGGTGATCGGCAACTACATGGCGCCCGGCATGGAGATCGATGTCGCGCTGCGTAGCTACGATATTCCTCACGTCTGGCCTAAAGATGTGATCAAGGAAGCGCGCAAGTTCCGCTCCGAGGTCGAAGAGAAGGACAAGGAAAAGCGCATCGATCTGCGTCATCTTCCGTTTGTCACCATCGATGGCGAAGATGCCCGCGACTTCGACGATGCCGTTTATTGCGAGCCCTTGGGCAAGCTGCGGCTGTTCTCGGGCGGCTGGCGCCTGTACGTGGCGATCGCTGACGTTTCCAGCTATGTGCGCCTAGGTTCGGCCCTGGATGTCGAGGCGCAGCAGCGCGGCAACTCGGTGTACTTCCCCGAGCGCGTGATTCCGATGCTGCCCGAGGAGCTATCCAACGGCCTGTGTTCGCTGAACCCGCACGTCGATCGCCTGGCCATGGTCTGCGAAATGACCATCAACAAGGCCGGCCAGATGGTCGACTATCAGTTCTACGAAGCGGTGATTCATTCCCATGCCCGCCTGACCTACAACAAGGTCAGCAGCATGCTCGAACATGCCCGTACCCGCGAAGGCAAGGCCCTGCGCGAGGAGTACAGCGCGGTTCTGCCGGACCTCAAGCACCTCTATGCCCTGTACAAAGTGCTGGTGGCGGCTCGCCACACCCGTGGCGCGATCGACTTCGAGACCCAGGAAACCCGCATCATCTTCGGTGAAGACCGCAAGATCGATGAGATTCGCCCGACCGTACGCAACGATGCCCACAAGCTGATCGAGGAGTGCATGCTGGCGGCCAACGTGGCCACCGCCGAGTTCCTGCAGAAGCACGGCGTTCCGGCACTCTACCGTGTTCACGATGGCCCGCCACCGGAGCGCCTGGAAAAACTGCGCGCATTCTTGGGCGAGCTGGGCCTTTCGCTGCACAAGGGCAAGGATCCTTCGCCGAAGGACTACCAGGCCCTGTTGGCGAGCATTGCCGGGCGCCCGGACTTCCATCTGATCCAGACCGTCATGCTGCGCTCGTTGAGCCAGGCGGTGTACAGCGTCGAGAATAACGGCCACTTCGGCCTGAACTACGAGGCCTACACCCACTTCACCTCGCCGATTCGCCGTTACCCGGACTTGCTGGTGCATCGCGCCATCCGCAGCGTGATCCGCTCGAAGATCGATACTCCGCATGTCAAGCGGGCGGGTGCCATGAGCATTCCGAAGGCGCGCATTTACCCATACGACGAGAACACCCTCGACCAGATGGGCGAGCAGTGCTCGATGACCGAGCGACGTGCCGACGAGGCCACGCGCGACGTCGTCAACTGGCTCAAGTGCGAATACATGCGCGACCGTGTCGGCGAGACCTTCCCGGGCGTGATCACCGCGGTGACCGGCTTCGGCCTGTTCATCGAACTGACCGACATCTATGTGGAAGGCCTGGTACATGTCAGCGCCTTGCCGGGTGACTATTACCACTTCGATCCGGTGCACCACCGTCTGTCTGGCGAGCGCAGTGGTCGCAGCTTCCGCCTGGGCGATACTGTCGAGGTCAAGGTCATGCGTGTCGACCTGGAGCAGCGCAAGATCGACTTCGAGATGTCCGAGGCGAGCGTCAACGCCCCGGTCGGTCGCAAACCCGCTGCCGCGGCCGACAAAGCGGTACCTGCAGCCCAGCCGGCACCTGCATCCGAGGCGAAGATTTCGCCCAAGCCGCGCAGCCGCAAAAGCGAGACTGCCGAGGCGTACTTCCCCAAGGACGCCGTGCAGCGTAATGCCGAAGTGCGCAAAAGCCGGGAAATGAAAAAGGCGCTGATGAGCGAGGCCCGTCACAGCCACGCCAGCGGCAAGTCGGACAAAGGCGCCAAGGCGTCCGGCAAGCCGACCAAGCATCGCAAGGGGCCGTCGAAGTCCGGCGCGCCGCGCAAAGGCAAGAACAAGTCATGAGTCAGCTGGAAAAAATCTACGGCGTGCATGCCGTGCAGGGGCTGTTGCAGCATCATCCCAAGCGGGTCAAGCAGATCTGGTTGTCCGAGGGACGCAGCGAACCGCGTATCCAGAGCCTGTTGGCCTTGGCGGCGGAAAACCGCGTTCCGGTCGGCCAGGCCGAGCGCCGCGAGCTCGATGCCTGGGTCGAAGGTGTGCACCAAGGTGTCGTTGCCGAGGTCAGCCCGAGCCAGGTCTGGGGCGAGGCCATGCTCGACGAGTTGCTCGAACGTGCCGAACGGCCACCGCTGATCCTAGTGCTCGATGGTGTCACCGATCCGCATAATCTCGGTGCCTGCCTGCGTACTGCCGATGCTGCCGGTGTCACTGCAGTGGTGATTCCCAAGGACAAGTCGGCGACGCTCACGGCCGTGGTGCGCAAGGTCGCCTGCGGCGCTGCCGAGGTGATTCCACTGGTGGCCGTGACCAACCTTGCCCGTACGCTGGAGAAACTCCAGCAGCGTGGGCTATGGGTGGTCGGGACTGCAGGCGAGGCCGAGCAGGAGATCTACCAGCAGGATCTGACTGGCCCGCTGGTGATGATCATGGGCGCCGAAGGCAAGGGCATGCGTCGCCTGACCCGCGAGCACTGCGACTTCCTGGTCAAGTTGCCGATGGCCGGTAGCGTCAGCAGCCTGAACGTGTCGGTGGCTACCGGGGTGTGTCTGTTCGAGGCTGTGCGCCAGCGTCAGGTCAAGGGCTGATGCCCATTTGCGGCTGATCCCGCTGCTACAGGGCAGTGGGAGCGGGATTACCCGCAAAAGGGGCGGCGCCTCTTTCGCGGGGCTCCGGCAATTTGTTTCCGGCTGTTCAAATAATCGCCAGCCACCTTGCTTGTACTCCCCGCCTTCTCTACAATTGCGCCCCTTGCCAAGCAGGCAGGCGCGCATGTGCCTCTTTCCAAGGCAAGACATACAGTGTCATTCACTCCTTGTCTGACCACAGTGCTGGCAGACTACTAACCCGTAAGGAGCATTCATGCGTCATTACGAAATCATCTTCCTGGTTCACCCGGACCAGAGCGAGCAAGTCGGCGGCATGGTTGAGCGTTACACCAAGCTGATCGAGGAAGACGGCGGCAAGATCCACCGCCTGGAAGACTGGGGCCGTCGTCAGCTGGCCTACGCCATCAACAACGTTCACAAGGCTCACTACGTGATGCTGAACGTTGAGTGCACCGGCAAGGCCCTGGCCGAGCTGGAAGACAACTTCCGCTACAACGATGCCGTGATCCGTAACCTGATCATCCGTCGCGACGAAGCCGTCACCGGCCCGTCCGAGATGCTGAAGGCCGAAGAGAACCGCAGCGAGCGCCGTGAGCGTCGCGAGCGTCCTGAAGCTGCTGATGGCGTCGATGGCGACGACAGCAACGACAGCGACAACAGCGATAACGCTGACGAGTAATCCACGGACCTTTTTGAGGAGCCTATTACATGGCACGTTTCTTCCGTCGTCGTAAATTCTGCCGCTTCACTGCTGAAGACGTGAAAGAGATCGACTACAAAGATCTCAACACCCTGAAAGCTTACGTATCCGAAACCGGCAAGATCGTTCCAAGCCGTATCACCGGTACCAAAGCTCGTTATCAGCGTCAGCTGGCTACCGCTATCAAGCGCGCCCGCTTCCTGGCCCTGCTGCCCTACACCGACAGCCACGGCCGCTGAGACCGGGTCGTCGACAAGTAGCAAGGGATAAGCATGCGAGCGTTGGCTGATTTCATCATGCGCGGTCGTGTGCAGGCCTCCATTGTGGTGGCCGGTTGTGCGGCGTTGCCGCTGTTGTTCTGGTTGAGTGCCGCCGCCGGGAGCCTGGTGTTCCTGCGGCGCGGTTTCAAGGACGCTTCCTCGGTCATCGTCTGGGGTATCTTGCCGGCGTTGGCCTGGTGGATCTTCGGCGAGCCACGCACCTTGATGGTGCTGCTGGGGACGCTGGGGCTGGCTGCGCTGCTGCGCGCCGGACATTCCTGGAACCGGGTGCTGTTGTCCAGCATCGCCCTGGGCCTGTTGTACGGTGTTGTGCTTGGTTCGGTGTTCCGCGAACCGATTGAAGCTCTGGCGCGAGCGCTTGAAAAAGCCCTGCCGCAGATGCTCGACGGCCTCTACCAGCAGTTGTCGGTAGAGGAACAGGCACACCTTGGAAGCCTCATCGTACCGGTGCTCGGCGGCCTGATTGCGGCTCTGTTGCAAGTTGTCAGCGTGCTGGCCCTGATGTTGGGTCGCTACTGGCAAGCCGTGTTGTACAACCCGGGAGGTTTCGGCCGCGAGTTTCACGCGGTACGGATTCCCCTGGTGCCGATGCTGGTGCTGTTGGCCTGCATGCTGTTCGGCCCGAACTTCGGTCCTGGCCTGGCATTGCTGACACCACTGTGCAGTGTGCCGCTCATGTTCGCGGGGATCGCCCTGCTGCATGGGTTGGTGGCCCAGAAGCGCCTGGCCAAGTTCTGGCTGGTGGGGTTGTACGTGACGCTGGTGCTGTTCATGCAGCTGACTTATCCGTTGCTCGTGGTCTTGGCCATTGTCGATAGCCTGATTGATTTTCGCGGTCGCAAGTCCCCTCACCAGGGTGACGATTCCGCGAACGGTGAAGGTTAAAAGTTAAGAGGTTTTACCAAATGGAACTGATCCTGCTGGAAAAAGTCGCCAACCTGGGCAACCTGGGCGACAAAGTAAAAGTAAAAGGTGGTTACGGCCGTAACTTCCTGCTGCCTTTCGGCAAGGCCGTCGTTGCCAACGCCGTCAACCTGGCTGCGTTCGAAGAGCGTCGCGCCGAGCTGGAAAAAGCTGCTGCCGAGCGTAAAGCTTCGGCTGAAAGCCGCGCTGCCCAACTGGCCGAGCTGGAAGTGACCATCACTGCCACCGCTGGTGACGAAGGCAAGCTGTTCGGTTCGATCGGCACCCACGACATCGCTGACGCCCTGACCGCCTCCGGCGTTGAAGTGGCCAAGGCTGAAGTTCGTCTGCCGAACGGCACCATCCGTAACGTCGGCGAATACGACGTTGCCGTGCACCTGCACAGCGACGTTGAAGCCACCGTTCGCGTGGTTGTCGTCGCAGCCTAAGCTGCCGCGAATCGGTTGGCTCCTCGGGGCCAGCCGGTTAACATCGGGCACGGTCCTGCATCATGCAGGTCGTGCCCTTTGTCTTTTTCATCACCCAGATTTTTCGTGTGGACATGAACGAGATCAGCAATCCCGAACAACTAGACCTGCAGACTGCCGCCCTCAAGGTGCCGCCGCACTCCATCGAGGCCGAACAGGCCGTGCTCGGTGGCCTGATGCTGGACAACAACGCGTGGGAGCGGGTGCTGGACCAGGTCTCGGACGGTGATTTCTATCGGCATGACCACCGCCTGATCTTCCGCGCCATCCACAAACTGGTGGATCAGAACCAGCCGTTCGACGTGGTCACGCTGCACGAGCAGTTGGACAAGGAAGGCCTCTCGACCCAGGTCGGCGGGCTGGCGTACCTGGCCGAGCTGGCCAAGAACACGCCCTCGGTGGCCAACATCAAGGCCTATGCGGCGATCATTCGCGAGCGGGCCACGCTGCGCCAGTTGATCAGCATCAGCACCGATATCGCCGACAACGCCTTCAACCCCCAGGGCCGCAATGCTGCGGAAATTCTCGATGACGCCGAACGGCAGATCTTCCAGATCGCCGAAGCACGGCCCAAGACCGGTGGCCCGGTGGGCGTCAACGAGCTGCTGACCAAGGCCATCGACCGCATCGACACGCTGTTCAACTCCGACAGCGACATCACCGGTCTGTCGACCGGCTATACCGACCTGGATGAAAAGACCAGCGGCCTGCAGCCAGCGGATCTGATCATCGTCGCGGGTCGCCCTTCGATGGGTAAGACCACCTTCGCCATGAACCTGGTGGAGAACGCAGTGCTGCGCAGCGACAAGGCGGTGCTGGTGTTCTCCCTGGAGATGCCCGGCGATGCGCTGATCATGCGTATGCTGTCGTCCCTGGGGCGCATCGACCAGACCAAGGTGCGTTCCGGTCAGCTGGACGACGACGACTGGCCGCGCCTGACCTCGGCAGTCAACCTGCTCAACGACCGCAAGCTGTTCATTGACGATACCGCCGGCATCAGTCCCTCGGAAATGCGTGCCCGTACCCGCCGTCTGGTCCGCGAGCATGGCGATATCGCCATGATCATGGTCGACTACCTGCAGTTGATGCAGATCCCTGGCTCCAGCGGTGATAACCGGACCAACGAGATCTCCGAGATCTCGCGTTCCCTCAAGGCGCTGGCCAAGGAATTCAACTGCCCGGTCATCGCCCTGTCGCAGCTCAACCGCTCCCTCGAGCAGCGCCCCAACAAGCGTCCGGTGAACTCCGACTTGCGTGAATCCGGAGCGATCGAGCAGGACGCCGACGTGATCATGTTCGTCTACCGTGACGAGGTGTATCACCCCGAGACCGAGCACAAGGGCATCGCCGAAATCATCATCGGCAAGCAGCGTAACGGCCCCATCGGCTTCATCCGCCTGGCGTTCATCGGCAAGTACACCCGTTTCGAGAACCTCGCTCCGGGCATGTACAACTTCGACGACGACGAATAACCCTTCCAGCGGTACGTCTGTCCCATGTGACGACGGGTTTGCCTGCGAATACAGTGGACTCTGCGCCATCGCATTCGCGGGTGAACCCGCTCCCACAGGGCGGAAGTCTCTTTTTTTGAGCACACGAATCCGACCACTATCGTCGGATTTGATCAAATTTTGTGCTATATTCCGCGCCCGCGATTTCCCTGCACACCAGAACCGGTCACTGACATGCAAGCAGCCAAACCACTCTACGACTATCCCAAGTACTGGGCCGAATGCTTCGGGCCGGCACCGTTCCTGCCCATGAGCAGGGAGGAGATGGATCAGCTCGGCTGGGATTCCTGCGACATCATCATCGTGACCGGAGACGCCTACGTCGACCATCCGTCCTTCGGCATGGCCATCATTGGCCGGCTGCTGGAAGCCCAGGGCTTTCGCGTCGGCATCATTGCACAGCCGAACTGGCAGTCGAAGGACGACTTCATGAAGCTTGGCGAGCCGAATCTGTTCTTCGGCGTCGCGGCAGGCAACATGGACTCGATGATCAACCGCTATACCGCGGACAAGAAGATCCGTTCCGACGATGCCTATACCCCGGGTGGCCTGGCGGGCAAGCGCCCTGACCGCGCAAGCCTGGTGTACAGCCAGCGCTGCAAGGAGGCCTACAAGCATGTGCCGATCGTCCTCGGTGGCATCGAAGCCTCCCTGCGTCGCATCGCCCACTACGACTACTGGCAGGACAAGGTCCGTCATTCGATCCTGATCGATGCCAGTGCCGACATCCTGCTGTACGGCAACGCCGAGCGCGCCATCGTTGAAGTCGCCCAGCGCCTGTCCCAGGGCGAGCGCATCGAAAGCATTACCGATGTACGCGGCACCGCCTTCGTGCGCCGTGACACACCAGAGGGCTGGTACGAGATCGACTCGACCCGCATCGACCGGCCAGGACGTGTCGACAAGATCATCAACCCCTACGTCAACACCCAGGACACCCAGGCCTGCGCCATCGAGCAGGCCAAGGGTGAAGTCGAGGACCCGAACGAAGCCAAGGTTGTGCAGATTCTCGACAGCCCGCGCATGACCCGTGAGAAGTCGGTGATCCGCCTGCCATCGTTCGAGAAGGTGCGCAACGACCCGGTCCTCTACGCCCACGCCAACCGTGTGCTGCACCTGGAGACCAATCCCGGGAACGCCCGCGCTTTGGTGCAGAAGCATGGTGAGGTGGACGTGTGGTTCAACCCACCACCCATCCCGATGAGCACCGAGGAAATGGACTACGTGTTCGGCATGCCTTACGCGCGCGTCCCGCATCCGGCCTATGGCAAGGAGCGCATCCCGGCCTACGAGATGATTCGCTTCTCGGTGAACATCATGCGTGGCTGCTTCGGCGGCTGCACCTTCTGCTCGATCACCGAGCACGAAGGCCGAATCATCCAGAACCGCTCCCACGACTCGATCATCCGCGAAATCGAGGAAATGCGTGACAAGGTGCCAGGCTTCACCGGCGTGGTCTCCGACCTCGGCGGCCCGACCGCCAACATGTACCGCATCGCCTGCAAGAGCCACGAGATCGAGAAGCACTGCCGCAAGCCGTCCTGCGTGTTCCCCGGCATCTGCGAGAACCTCAACACCGACCATAGTTCGCTGATTGAGCTGTACCGCAAGGCGCGTGCCCTCCCGGGGGTGAAGAAGATCCTTATCGCTTCCGGCCTGCGCTACGACCTGGCCGTGGAGTCCCCGGAGTACGTCAAAGAGCTGGTGACCCACCACGTCGGCGGTTACCTGAAGATCGCTCCGGAACACACCGAGCGGGGGCCGCTGGACAAGATGATGAAGCCGGGGATCGGCACCTACGACCGCTTCAAGCGCATGTTCGAGAAGTTCTCGAAGG
Source organism: Pseudomonas sp. HTZ2 (assembly GCF_033173945.1). Lineage (NCBI taxonomy): Bacteria > Pseudomonadati > Pseudomonadota > Gammaproteobacteria > Pseudomonadales > Pseudomonadaceae > Pseudomonas > Pseudomonas sp. HTZ2. The sequence continues at coordinate 2,140,699 of NZ_CP137332.1, forward strand.
AAGCGGGCAAAGAGCAATACCTGATCCCGTACTTCATCGCCGCGCACCCAGGCACCACCGACGAGGACATGATGAACCTCGCCCTGTGGCTCAAGAGCAATGGTTTCCGCGCCGACCAGGTGCAGGCGTTCTACCCTTCGCCGATGGCCTCGGCCACGGCCATGTACCACTCGGGCAAGAATCCGCTGCGTAAGGTGACCTACAAGAGCGAAGGGGTGGAGATCGTCAAGAGCGAAGAACAGCGTCGCCTGCACAAGGCCTTCCTGCGCTATCACGATCCGAAGGGCTGGCCAATGCTGCGTGAAGCGCTGCAACGCATGGGGCGCGCTGACCTGATCGGTCCGGGCAAGCACCAGTTGATCCCGCTGCATCAGCCGCAGACCGACAGCTACCAGAGCGCTCGCCGCAAGAACTCGACTCCTGCCGGCAGCCACAAGGTGGGCAAAGACCAGAAGATCCTGACCCAGCACACCGGCCTGCCGCCGCGCGCCAGCGATGGCAGCAAGCCGTGGGACAAACGGGAGAAGGCCAAGGCCGAAGCGTTCGCTCGCAACCAACAGGCGGCCAAGGAGCGCAGGGAAGCGGCCAAGGGCGGCAAAGGCAAGAAGAAGCCTCGTCAGCCAGTCATTCCGCGCTGATCGATAGCCTGGGCACTGGACCCTGTGGAAGCGGGCTTATCCGCGAATGCTGAGGTGTCTACCGACGCATTGGCGGTAAAACCCGTTCCACAGGTCAGATGCGGGGCCCATCGATCGAGATCAATCAGGTTTCTTGTCGACCCACTTGGGTAGCACGGGCGGCACGAATTCCTCCATCGCATTCAGCAGCTCATCCGGCTGCTTGCCAAGCAACAGCATCGCCCGGTGCTGCGGTCTTACGAAGCCTTCTTCGACGATATGGTCGAGGAACCCGCCCAGTTTTTCATAGAACCCGTTCACATCTAGTAAGCCCAATGGCTTGGCGTGGTAGCCCAGCTGGCCCCAGGTCCAGACCTCGAACAGTTCCTCTAGCGTTCCCAGGCCCCCCGGAAGGGCGATGAAGGCATCGCTCAGCTCGGCCATGCGCGCCTTGCGGGCGTGCATGCCGTCGACCACTTCCAGCCGTGGCAAGCCTTTATGGCCGATTTCCGCATCGATGAGGCTTTGTGGCATGACGCCGATCACTTCCCCGCCAGCCGCCATGGCGGCATCGGCCACAGCGCCCATCAGGCCCACGGAGCTCCCGCCGTACACCAGGGTCAGGCCGCGCCGGGCGATGGCCTGGCCCAGAGCTACCGCGGCTTCACGATAAGCGGGGTGGGTGCCGATGCTGGCACCGCAAAAGACACAAACGGAACGTACAGGCATTGCTAATCTCCCATCACATGCGCGCACAGGGTAAGGCGCATGCCTGCCGCTTCCAAGCGCCGATTCACTCGGGGCGGGAGAACTCGCAAACTGCCGCGCCACTGGCGCCACAGGCGTAGGCAGCCAGCAGGCTGCGCATCATGCTGCTCAATGTCATGGTACTTGCTCCTGAATGAGAGGTTGTCCCATCGTCCATTAAGAGGGCATGATGTGCACTTAGATTGGTTGTATACAATCCATTGAACAAATCTACTGGCTGAGGCCTTTCCTCCTTGACCCATATCAGCGGGGAGGCGAGCGGCTTCAGGCAGTCTCGCAATGATTAAACCCTGCCAAGGAGATTCATGATGTTTGCGAAAGCTGTAGCGGTATCCCTGCTGACCCTCGCCAGCGCTTCTGTCTTTGCAGCCGAGTGCTCGGTGACTGTCGAGTCCACCGACCAGATGTCCTACACCACCAAGGAATTCACCGTCGACAAGAGCTGCAAAGAGTTCACCGTCAAGCTGACCCATTCCGGCAGCCTGCCGAAGAACGTCATGGGCCACAACCTGGTGATCAGCAAGACTGCCGACATGCAGGGCATCGCCACCGAAGGCATGAGCAAGGGTCTGGAAAACGACTACCTCAATGCCGCCAATGCCGGGATCATCGCCCATACCAAGATGATCGGTGCGCCAGAGAAGGAAACCGAAGTTAAGTTCGACACCTCCAAGCTCGAAGCCGGTGGTGACTACAGCTTCTTCTGCACCTTCCCAGGCCATATCTCGATGATGAAGGGCAAGGTCATCGTCAAATAAGCGAAACCTGAGCGTATAACCTGTGGGAGCGGGTTTGCCCGCGAATGCCTCGGTGGTCTGCCACTGCATTCGCGGGTGAGCCCGCTCCCACAGGCGTTTCTAGGGGCTGATCAAGGCGCGAACGGCAGCTCGCGTTTGTGCTGGCTCTTGCGGTAGGTGGCGACGATGATGTCGAACGCCTCCTGGCTGACCGGCTCGCCGTGCAGGAACGCGTCGATCTGCTTGTAGGTCACGCCGTGGGAGGCTTCGTCCGGCTTGCCCGGCGCCAAGTCTTCCAGGTCCGCGGTCGGGACTTTTTCCACCAGCGCTTCCGGCGCGCCGAAACTGCGAGCGATGTCTCGCACTTGGTTCTTGACCAGGCCGCTCAGTGGTGCCAGGTCGCAGGCACCATCACCGAATTTGGTGAAAAAGCCCATCACCGCCTCGGCAGCATGATCTGTTCCGATCACCAGGCCGCCCCGGGCGCCGGCAATGGCGTACTGGGCCACCATGCGCATGCGCGCCTTGACGTTACCCACGACGAAATCCACCAGGGTCGGCGAGCCGCCTTCCAAGGCTTTGGTCTCGGCTGCCAGGGCGCGGACGGCCGGGGCGATATCCACGGTGTGCACTTCATCGGCTTTGATCACATCCAGACACGCCTGGGCGTCGTGTTCGTCGTGCTGTACCTGATAGGGCAGGCGCACGGCGATGAAGCGGTAGCTGTCGTCTCCGGTCTCGGCACGCAACTCATTGATCGCGCGCTGGGCGAGCAGGGCCGCGGTCAGCGAGTCGACCCCGCCGCTGATGCCTAGGACCAGGGTCTTGAGCCGAGCATTGGCCAGGCATCCCTTGATGAAGGTCACGCGCCGGGTGACTTCGGCCTGGAGCGCGGCGGCGTCGGCAAACGGGGGCTGCACCTTGAGCTGCTGCGCAATCTCTCGCTGAACGGCTTGCATGGGTTACTCCTTGCTGGGGACTTTGAATACATGGCGCAGGTAATTGACGAAATTCTCGTCACGGCACTGTGTCTTGGCGGCCTCGTCGGAGATCTTGGCCACCGGCGAGCCGTTGCAGTCGGTCATTTTAAGCACGATGCTCATCGGCGCTACACCAGGAATGTCACAGGTAAGGTTGGTGCCGATACCGAAGCTGACATTGATGCGACCGCGCAAGGCGCGGAAGATTTCCAGCGAACGGGTCAGATTCAGGCCGTCGGAAAACACCAGCGTCTTGGTCATCGGATCGATGCCCAGTTTTCGGTAATGGGCGATGGCCTTCTCCGCCCAGGCTACCGGATCTCCGGAATCATGGCGCAGCCCGTCGAAGAGCTTGGCGAAGTACAGGTCGAAATCGGTCAGGAAGGCATCCATGGTGATGCAGTCGGTCAAGGCGATGCCCAAAAGCCCGCGGTATTCGCGGACCCAGCAGTCCAGCGCGGCGATCTGGCTGTCGATCAGCCGAGGGCCCAGTTGCTGGTGGGCCATGATCCACTCATGGGCCATGGTGCCCAGGGGCCTGACATCCAGCTTCCAGGCCAGGTCCACGTTGCTGGTGCCGACGAAGCGCGCTGGGAAGTCATCACGCAACACCCGTACCACTTCTTCCTGCACTCGACCGGAAAAGCGCCGCCGGGTACCGAAGTCGGCCACTTGCAGTTCGGCCAGCTCCTCGTCGCTGGCATGGGCACGCAGCCAGTCGAACTTACGGTACAACTGATCACGCGCCTCGCTAAGGCGCATGCGTGGGTGCAGATGACGATTGCGCACTTCGCTGATGATGGCCAGCAACGGCACTTCGAACAGGATCACGTGCAGCCATGGGCCACGCAGGCGCAAGAACAGCTGATCGTTCTCGATGCCAATACGCAAGTAACGCAGGTTGAAACGAAACAGCCCAAGAAAACGCAGGAAGTCGGGCTTGAGGAAGCTGATGCGCTCGAGGAAGGCCAGCTGACCTTCGTCCAAGCTAAGGTCGCTGAGGTGTTCGATTTCTTTGCGGATTTCGTCGAGGTACGGGCGCAGGTCCTCGCCGTTGCGACAGCGGAACTCCCATTCCACGTCTGCATCCGGGTAGTTGTGCAGGACAGCCTGCATCATGGTCAGTTTGTAGAAGTCGGTGTCGAGCAGGTTGTGCACGATGCGCTCGGCAAATGCGCTCTCGCTCATTGAGGGGCTCCAAGTGGCGGCGCTCGCGTCACAAAGCAGGCGCGCGGAATCCGCGCCATTGTGCCAGCGTTTGCGCCGTCGTGAGCACATTGGCTTCGGTAACGGCCCGTGCGGTTCGGCCCGGGCAGCCCCTGTCGGAGCGGGCTTGTCCCGCGATTTGGCGCTTTTGTCGCCCGTGATCCGGGCACTTTCCTACACACTGCGCCGCCTCGTAACGGTGCCCCCTGTGGCAGTTGTGCACTTGCAGTGTGCAGTTCGGTGACGTCGCCCTGTTACAGGGCGGTTGCACGTAAACACTTGCCAGGGTTGCAATGATGGCGCCGAGCGGTTGCCCAGAATGGCCAGCAGGGTTGCGACTTGTCTAGGTTAGACGGTTGCACGCTCAATAAAGAAAAGGCCGTCGGTCGCCTTTAGTCCGCTCTCTCACTGCGTTTTGCGACGAAGACAAATCTGCTGGCACGGCGCTTGCTCTGAGCTCAGTGCTGAAAGTTGTAGTGCCAACCAAAAAAACTCTAAGGAGCACCACCTCATGTCGCAGACGTTTTACAAGAAAGGTTTCCTGGCTCTCGCCGTAGCTTCGGCACTGGGTGTTTCCTCGTTTGTTCAGGCCGATGTGAAGATCGGTGTCGCAGGCCCGATGACCGGCGCCAACGCAGCGTTTGGCGAGCAGTACATGAAAGGTGCCCAGGCGGCAGCCGACAAGATCAACGCCGCAGGTGGGGTCAACGGCGAGAAGATCATCCTGGTCAAGGGCGATGACGCCTGCGAACCCAAGCAAGCCGTGGCCGTGGCCAACCGTCTGGTCGATCAGGACAAAGTCATCGGCGTGGTCGGTCACTTCTGCTCCTCCAACACCATCCCGGCCTCTGAGGTCTACGACGAAGCTGGCGTGATCGCCATCACCCCAGGCTCGACCAACCCTCAGGTGACCGAGCGAGGGCTCTCGGCCATGTTCCGCATGTGCGGTCGCGACGACCAGCAGGGCATCGTGGCCGGCGACTACATCGTCGATGTACTCAAGGGCAAGAAAGTCGCTGTCCTGCACGACAAGGACACCTATGGTCAGGGCCTGGCCGATGCGACCAAGGCGCAGCTTGAAAAACGTGGCGTGAAACCTGTGCTGTACGAAGGCCTGACCCGAGGCGAGAAAGACTTCAGCGCGGTGGTCACCAAGATTCGTTCCACCGGTGCCGACGTGGTCTACTTCGGTGGTCTGCACCCAGAAGCCGGCCCACTGGTACGCCAACTGCGCGAACAAGGTCTGAAAGATGTGAAGTTCATGTCCGACGACGGCATCGTGACCGACGAACTGGTAGCCACCGCTGGCGGTGCCCAGTACGTCAATGGCGTGTACATGACCTTCGGTGCCGACCCGCGCCTGCTGCCTGACAGCAAGGCGGTGGTGGAGGAGTTCCGCAAGGCCGGTACCGAACCTGAGGGCTACACCCTGTACGCCTACGCTTCCCTCCAGGCCCTGGCTGCCGCGTTCAACGGCGCTAAGTCGAACAAGGGCGAAGACGCTGCCAAGTGGCTCAAGGCCAACCCGGTCCAGACCGTCATGGGCGAGAAGAAGTGGGACAACAAGGGCGACCTGACCGTCTCCGACTACGTGGTCTACCAGTGGGATGCCAACGGCAAGTACCACCAGCTGGAAAAACAAAAATAACAATGGCGACCGGCCCGGATGCGCAGTGCTCCGGGCCGCAGCCCCGCGGTACCTGTCTTTATCCGTAGATCTGCACAGTTCTGCGCTGCGAGGGCCGCTTCAGCGGTGGTCCGCCGTGGTCGGCGCTCGTGCAATCTCAATCAGGTGAGATTGCGTTATGGATGGTATTTTCCTGCAGCAACTGATCAATGGACTGACCCTCGGGTCTGTCTATGGTCTGATCGCCATCGGCTACACAATGGTCTATGGCATCATCGGCATGATCAACTTCGCGCACGGCGAGGTGTATATGATCTCCGCGTACCTCGCGGCGATCAGCCTGGCATTGCTGGCCTACTTCGGTATCGAGTCGTTTCCGCTGCTGATGTTGGGAACCTTGTTGTTCACCATCGTCGTCACGGGCATCTATGGCTTCACCATCGAGCGCATCGCCTACAAGCCCCTGCGTAACTCCACCCGCCTGGCACCGCTGATCAGTGCCATCGGCATCTCGCTGATCCTGCAGAACTACGCGCAGATCAGCCAGGGCGCCCGCCAGCAAGGCGTGCCCACCCTGCTCGAAGGCGCCTGGCGCGTCGAAGTGGGGACCGGCTTCGTGCAACTGACCTACACCAAGATCTTCATCCTGGTGGCGGCCTTCGTCGGCATGGCCCTGCTCACCTATGTGATCAAGTACACCAAGCTCGGCCGCATGTGCCGCGCGACCCAGCAAGACCGCAAGATGGCCTCGATCCTGGGGATCAACACTGACCGGGTGATCTCCTACGTGTTCGTCATCGGTGCGGTGATGGCTGCCCTCGCAGGCGTGCTGATCACCATGAACTACGGCACCTTCGACTTCTATGCCGGCTTCATCATCGGCATCAAGGCGTTCACCGCCGCGGTGCTCGGCGGCATTGGCTCGCTCCCAGGCGCCATGCTTGGCGGGATCATCCTGGGGATCTCCGAGTCGTTGTTCTCCGGCCTGATCAACTCCGACTACAAGGACGTGTTCAGTTTCTCACTGCTGGTGATGATTCTGATCTTCCGTCCCCAAGGCCTGTTGGGTCGCCCGCTCGTGGCTAAGGTGTGAACATGTCTGCTGCCAATACTGTTTCTTCCGGTTTCGATATCAAGCGCAGCCTGCTGGAGACCATCGTCGCTGGCCTGCTCGCCCTGATCGTGTTTGGCCCTGTCGTCGGCGTGGTGCTCGACGGCTACAGCTTCAATGCCGAACCCCGTCGCGTGGCCTGGCTGGTCGGAGGGGTGATGCTGGGGCGCTTCCTGCTCAGCCTGTTTTTGCAGACCGCCTCGGGGCAGCGCATGCTCCAGGGCTTCGAAAGTGGCGGCTCGGGCGTGCACGTGCTGGCGCCTGACTACAAATCACGGCTGCGTTACATCATTCCGGCGCTGATCGTCATCGCCATCGTGTTTCCGGTCTTTGCCAACAAGTACCTGCTCACCGTGGTCATCCTCGGCCTGATCTACGTGCTGCTGGGCTTGGGCCTGAACATCGTGGTAGGTCTGGCGGGCCTGCTCGACTTGGGCTACGTGGCGTTCTACGCCATTGGTGCCTACGGTCTGGCCCTGGGCTACCAGTACCTTGGCCTGGGCTTCTGGAGTGTGCTGCCACTGGCGGCCATCGCCGCAGCACTGGCCGGGTGCATACTTGGATTCCCCGTGTTGCGCATGCATGGCGACTACCTGGCGATCGTGACCTTGGGCTTTGGTGAGATCATCCGCCTGGTGCTGAACAACTGGCTGTCGTTCACCGGTGGCCCCAACGGCATGCCGGCACCGGCGCCGACCTTCATGGGCCTTGAGTTCGGCCGTAGGGCCAAGGATGGCGGAGTGCCCATCCACGAGTTCTTCGGTTTCGAATACAACGCCAACCTTAAGTTCGTGTTCATCTATGCAGTGCTGTTCATCGTGGTGCTGGCCGTCCTGTACATCAAGCACCGTCTGACCCGCATGCCGGTCGGCCGGGCCTGGGAGGCGCTGCGCGAGGACGAGATCGCCTGCCGCTCGATGGGCCTGAACCATGTACTGGTCAAGCTATCGGCGTTTACCCTGGGCGCTTCCACCGCAGGCCTGGCTGGAGTGTTCTTCGCCACCTATCAAGGCTTCGTCAACCCGTCTTCGTTCACCTTCTTCGAATCGGCGTTGATTCTCGCGATCGTGGTGCTCGGCGGCATGGGCTCGACGGTAGGCGTGGTGATTGCCGCGTTCGTGCTGACTGTGGCACCTGAGTTGCTGCGCAGCTTCTCTGAATACCGGGTACTGCTGTTTGGTGTGCTGATGGTGCTGATGATGATCTGGCGACCGCGAGGGCTGATCCGCATCAGCCGTGCCGGTGTGACCCCGCGTAAAGGAGTGGCGCCATGAGCGACGATATCATTCTCTCGGTCGACAACCTGATGATGCAGTTCGGCGGCATCAAAGCGCTCAGCGATGTCAGCCTGAAGGTCCGGCGCAACCAGATCTTCGCCCTGATCGGCCCCAACGGCGCCGGCAAGACCACCGTGTTCAACTGCCTGACCGGCTTCTACAAGGCCAGTGGCGGGCGCATCGAACTGAACGTGCGCGGTGGCCGCACCAATGTGATCCAGTTGCTCGGCGAGCGTTTCCAGGCGGCGGATTTCGTGTCCCCGGCGCGTTTTGCCAATCGCTTGTACTACAAGATGTTCGGCGGTACCCACCTGGTCAACCGCGCAGGCCTGGCCCGGACATTCCAGAACATTCGCCTGTTCAAGGAAATGTCGGTGGTGGAGAACCTGCTGGTGGCCCAGCACATGTGGGTCAACCGCAACCTGCTGGCTGGCGTGCTCAACACCAAGGCCTACCGCAAGGCCGAAAGCGATGCCCTGGACCATGCGTTCTACTGGCTGGAGGTGGTCGATCTGGTCGATTGCGCCAATCGCCTGGCCGGCGAGCTGTCCTACGGACAGCAGCGTCGCCTGGAGATCGCCCGGGCCATGTGCACGCGGCCGAAGATCATCTGCCTGGACGAACCGGCTGCCGGTCTCAACCCCCAGGAAACCGAAGCCCTGAGCCGCATGATCCGCGTGCTTCGCGATGAACACGACATCACCGTGGTGCTCATCGAGCACGACATGGGCATGGTCATGAGCATCTCGGACCATATCGTGGTGCTCGACCACGGCAACGTGATTGCCGAAGGTGCGCCGCAGGACATCCGCAACAACCCGACGGTAATCGCCGCCTACCTGGGTGCCGACGAAGAGGAACTGGTATGAGTGCACCCATTCTCGAGCTCAAGGATCTGGATGTGTTCTACGGGCCCATCCAGGCGCTGAAGAAAGTCAGCATGCACATCAACGAAGGCGAGACGGTCAGCCTGATCGGGGCCAACGGCGCCGGCAAGTCGACCTTGCTGATGTCGATTTTCGGCCAGCCCCGGGCCGCGTCCGGGCAGATCGTCTACCGGGGCACCGACATCACCCGCAAGTCCTCGCACTACATCGCCTCCAACGGCATTGCCCAGTCGCCGGAAGGACGCCGGGTGTTCCCCGACATGACTGTCGAGGAAAACCTGATGATGGGGACCATCCCGATTGGCGACAAGCATGCCGATGAGGACATGCAGCGCATGTACGAACTGTTCCCGCGGCTCAAGGAGCGTCGTAACCAGCGGGCCATGACCATGTCCGGCGGCGAGCAGCAGATGCTCGCCATCGCCCGGGCATTGATGAGCCGTCCCAAGTTGCTGCTGCTTGACGAGCCGTCACTGGGGCTGGCGCCGATCGTGGTCAAGCAGATCTTTTCGACCTTGCGCGAGCTGGCCAAGACAGGGATGACCATCTTCCTGGTGGAGCAGAACGCCAACCATGCGCTGAAGCTCTCCGATAGGGCTTATGTGATGGTCAACGGCCAGATCCGCATGAGCGGTACGGGACAGGAGCTGCTGGTCAACGAGGAAGTGCGCAACGCCTACCTCGGCGGACACTGACCCAGTAACCGGGCCGCAGCGCGGCCCGGTTGTTCACGCCAATGTGGACAACTTGTCGCATACCCTGCACGAGGGCCCGCAGAATCCCTTCGCAAGTCATTGTTTCCACAGGCTTCGTTTTGTCCACGGATCGTGTGGAACCGCCTGTGGAAAACATGGTGGCAGGTGTCTCTACGCCTTTACCGGCGCGCCTTACAGGCATCTGTATGTTTTTTGACCAGGTCAGGCTTGAGGACGTTTTTACTGCAGCCGCGCAGTCCGCAAACAGCGTGTCGATGTTTGGCGAAGGCTGTGGATAACTCTGTGAAAAAGCCTTGGACAGACCGCTGCAAGCGGCACCATTGAAAGCGTTGGGCCATCACCGAAAAGCGCTCAACAGACCCGCTGGACAACGTTGCGTTCATTCAGGATGACGAGTTGCCCCCAATCCGTGGGGAAAGCCTTGTGGATAAGGTGCGTATAGGTGCGTTGAGCCTGTCTATTACAAGGGTTTCAAGGTATTGGCTATTTATTGACCAGCATGGGGTGCGCTTGCTGGAGACGATGCAGCAGACCATGCTGAGCATCTGTCGACGACAACCCACCGTGAAGGAGATGCGCATGACATCCACCGTATTCATTACCGGCGCGACGTCCGGCTTTGGTGAAGCCACCGCCCGCCGTTTTGCTGAGGCAGGTTGGAAGCTGGTGCTCACCGGTCGGCGCAAGGAGCGCTTGGACGCCCTGTGTGCCGAGCTGTCGGCCAAGACCCTAGTGCATGGTCTTGCGGTCGATGTACGTGATCGCCAGGCCATGGAACAGGCGATCGCCAGCCTGCCGCCGACTTTCGACAAGCTGCAGGGCCTGGTCAACAACGCAGGCCTGGCACTGGGCGCGTCACCTGCCCAGGACTGCGACCTGGACGACTGGGAAACCATGGTCGACACCAACATCAAGGGCTTGATGTACACCACCCGGCTGCTGTTGCCGCGCCTGATTGCCCATGGCCGGGGGGCCAGTATCCTCAACGTAGGTTCGGTGGCGGGCAACTATCCCTATCCGGGCAGCCATGTCTATGGCGGCACCAAGGCGTTCGTCGGGCAGTTTTCATTGAGCCTGCGCTGCGATCTTCGCGGCACCGGCGTGCGTGTCAGCAACATCGAGCCAGGACTGTGCGAGAGCGAGTTTTCGCTGGTGCGCTTCGGCGGGGACCAGGCGCGGTACGATGCCACTTACGCGGGCGCCGAAGCGATCCAGCCCCAGGACATTGCAGAAACCATCTTCTGGATGCTTACCCAACCGGCGCACATCAATATCAACAGTCTCGAATTGATGCCGGTGAGCCAGGACTGGGCTGGTTTTTCGATCCACCGCTCGAGCAAGGACTGAACGGACGCGAACCGGCTTTGGCCGGTTCTCGCAGTGCCGTCGATACTTTATTTGATCAGTGACAAGTAGGTTTTGTTGGGCTCGATGATGTTCAGGGCTTGAAGCACATCGTTGATGGCGTCCTGTCGGCCGAGGTCCTCGGCGGTGGCTTTTTGGCTCATCACGCGGCGCAAGCTCAGCAGGTAGCTCAGTTTCCCATGGGCGTGTTCATCGTAGCGTTGATTGCTGCTGTCGATGATCTTCTGGGCCGCCCTGTCGATCTGCGTTTCCACGAATGCTGCAAAATCGTTGTTTTTCATGTCCATTGTTCCTCCTAGATGGAAGAACAATGGTGAGGGGGCATGGCGGTCGATCAGCAGAGGGAAGTGTTGTCCGCACAGGCAGCCTGCAGGCCTTCCAGACACGTCGCCAAATGGTAGGGCGTGGTGGACGGCATGTCGTGCCGGCTGACCTCGCCTTGGCCATCGCGGCATTCATACCAGCCTCCGGCATGCAGGAACCGACCCTCGAGCGCCTGCAACTGCGCCAGTAACTTCGCCGCGCTCCCCGGCCGCAACGCCAGCGCTCGCAGGTATTCCGCCTGCGCCCAAATGCGTTGGGTGGGGTCGATCACCTTACCCGCGACATCCAGCATGGCCAACACTGCCGAATCCTTAACGCCGGACTGTTCGGCATAGATGAATGCACGATCGATGGAGGCATGCAGCGGGGTGCCACGCAGCAGCGGCGAGGTGTCGAGCAGATAGAACCATTCGAACTGATGCCCCGGCTCGAACCAGTTATCCACAGCCCCGTTCGGTTTCTCCAGCATCAAGCCGTGGACGGGATCGACGAAGCGCGCCTGCAGCGCTTCACACAGCGACAACAAGGCGTGCTCGACAGCGTCGTCCTCGCGCACCGCCAGGGTCTGCAGGAAGGCTTCGGTCAGGTGCATCTGAGGATTTTGCAGGGGACCGCTACCCAGGTCCGACCAGTCTTCGCCCAGGCTGGCCTCATACAGCCCGTCATCCCGGGCGAAGCGCTCGGCGACGATATCCAGGGCGGCGTTGAGCGCGGACTCCACCAGACCCTCGCGCACCTTGCCCCAGTAATGGGCGCATGCGAAGACGATGAAGGCATGGGTATAGAGGTCCTTGCGCCGGTCCAGTGGCCGACCTTCGGCATCGATGCTGTAGAACCAGCCGCCATGTTCGGCATCGTGGAAATGCCGTTGCAGCGAGCGGAACAGCGCCGCCGCCCGCTCGGCCGCGCCCGGTTGCTCGATCCGGCTGCTGAACAGGTACAGCTGCCGGGCACAGGCCATGGCGCGGTAGCGCTGCACGGGCATGGGCCGGTGTTCGCCATCGAGGGCTTCAAAGGGCAGGGCCAGTTCGGCATTCCAGCCCGGACCTTGCCACAGTGGCACGATGCAGTCGGCGAAGTGCTGGTTGAAGCGAGCCAGTTCGGGCAGGGTGGGGCGGGGGTCGGACATGAAGGCGCTCGTCGCAATCGGGCAGTGCGCCATGGTAGCAGAATGGGGTTGCAGGGCGCTCGCGCCGGTACTTTACCGTTGTTGGCAACGATCAGCCTGGATTTCCCAACCCTTGCCAGTGGCGCGCACCCACGAAAATGAAGCGCAGTTGCTGGGTGATCTTTTCCTGCGGGGTGAGGGCCTGTGGATTCGCGGCGTCAGGGCTGTCGATCAGTTCGGGCAACGTGGCGAACACGGTCTTGACCACAAGGTCTGCCATCACTGCCAGTGCGGCGCCGTCCAGATGCTGCCAACGCGGCATGCGCGCCAGGTCGGTGGCGAGGTCTGCGCTGATGCCCTGGCGCAGTTGAGCAATGGCTTGGCGCACGGCCTGGGAGCCACCGTACTGTTCGCGGGCCAGGAACAGGAATTGCGCGCGGTGGGCAGCCACCACGTCCAGGAATATCCGCACCGAAGCGTCGGTGATGCCTCCGAGTTCGAACTCGTTGTGCCGCACGATCCGGATGGTCTGGCGGAACGTCGCATCGACCTCGGCCACCAGGGCCAGGCCCAGGGCGTCCATGTCGGTGAAATGCCGATAGAAACCGGTGGGGACGATACCCGCGGCCTTGGCTACTTCGCGCAGGCTGATGCTGCCGAAACCCCGGCCACTCTCCATGAGCTGGCAGGCGGCATCGAGCAGGGCCTGGCGTGTCTGTAGCTTCTGTTCGGCGCGCGGCAGCATGGGACGTATTCTGTGACTGTACGGCTGGGCACTCTAGAAAAAAAAACGAAGCCCGGTCAATGGACCGGGCTTGGAGGGGAGCAGGTATTGCTTGGCGGGTTGTTGTTCTTGGCCATGATGATCAGCCCATGCGGCCAAGTTCTACCAGGCGATCGGAACCGCCTTCGGCGACGCGGTTGTTACGCTCGATCAGGCGATCGGAGCCACCCTCGGCGACGCGGTTGTTACGCTCGATCAGGCGATCGGAACCACCCTCGGCGACGCGGTTGTTGCGCTCGATCAGGCGATCGGAACCGCCTTCGGCGACGCGGTTGTTGCGTTCGATCAGGCGATCGGAGCCGCCTTCGGCGACGCGGTTGTTACGCTCGATCAGGCGATCGGAGCCACCCTCGGCGACGCGGTTGTTACGCTCGATCAGGCGATCGGAGCCACCCTCGGCGACGCGGTTGTTGCGCTCGATCAGGCGATCGGAGCCGCCTTCTGCCAGGGTATTGAGTGGCTGGCTGACGGTGGCAGCGCTGGACCGGGATTCAGCCGTAAGATGTTGTTCGGCAGCCGGCAAGGCGAAGGCGTTGGCGGCAAGGGCTGTCAGGGTCAGGCTCAGCAGCAGATGGCGTTTCATGATCTCGGTGCTCCTCTAGGGGGCTGGGAAAAGTGGGTACGAGGCCAATGCTACGCTCGGTAACGCCAGAGAAAAGTTCATCCGGGTAATGGTAACAATCGATGCCATTGATACACCGCTTGAGCGGCTCAGGCTCAGTGCTTTCAGAGAAGTTCGACTGGAGTGTCACCGGTGGTTGAGGCCCGCGCACCGACCGCTCGGGCCGGTTTATGATCGCCATCGATTAAACCCGGCGCGCTTTCGTCAGTCCGACATAATGAGTGCCATCGCGGTGCCCGTTTTGTGCCATGCAGTCAGGAGAATTACGCAATGACGCGTCCCTTGCGCATCCTTACCTGGATCCTCACCAGCCTGTTGACCCTGCTGGCGATACTGGTGGTAGTGATCGCCACGTTCGACTGGAACCGCGTGAAGCCGCTGCTCAACGAGAAGGTCTCCGAAGCCCTGCACCGCCCTTTTGCGATCAACGGCAATCTGGCCGTGCAATGGCACCGTGAACCTTCAGAGGGCGGTTGGCGCGCCTGGATCCCCTGGCCGCACTTCGTGGCCGAGGACTTGACCCTCGGCAACCCCGACTGGCTCGAAGCGCCGCGCATGGTCGGCCTTGAGCGTGTAACGTTTCGTCTGTCGCCGGTGCCGCTGGTATTCCAGCAGATCGTCATTCCACGCATCGACCTCACCAAGCCTACCGCCAGCCTGACGCGCTTGGCCGATGGCCGGGCCAACTGGACTTTCGACCTCGGCCCCAAGGATGAGAACGCCCAACCCTCTCCCTGGGTGCTGGACATCGGCGCCATCGGCTTCGATCAAGGCAACGTCAGTTTCGATGACCAGACGCTGAAAACCCGCATGAAGGTCCAGATCGATCCGCTGGGCAAGCCGATCCCCTTCAGCGAGATCGTCGGCAAGGCCCGTGCCGAGAAGACCGGCGTTGCCCAGGATTACGCCTTTGGCCTCAAGGCCCAAGGCACCTACAAAGGCCAGCCGGTCTCCGGCACGGGCAAGATCGGTGGTCTGCTGGCCTTGCAGGACGCCAGCCAGCCCTTTCCGCTGCAGGCCGACGCGCGGATCGGCGATACCCGGGTGGCGCTCGCCGGCACCCTGACCGACCCGCGCAACCTGGGGGCGCTCGATGTGCGCCTGCGCTTGTCCGGCAGCAGCCTGGGCAATCTTTACCCCCTCACGGGTGTGACCCTGCCAGACACCCCGGCCTACGCAACCGACGGTCACCTCACCGCCAACTTGCACGATGCCCAGGGGGCGCGGTTTCGCTATGAAGGCTTCAACGGCAAGATCGGCGACAGCGATATCCACGGCGACCTGACGTTCGTCGCCAGCCAGCCACGACCGAAGCTCTCTGGCAACCTGGTGTCCGAGCAGTTGCTGTTCAAGGACCTGGCGCCGCTGATCGGCGCCGACTCCAACGCCGAGCAGAAGGCCCGGGGCGGCGCCAGCAAGCAGCCGACCGGAAAGGTACTGCCGGTAGAGGAGTTCCGTACCGAGCGCTGGCGCGCGATGGATTCGGACGTCACCTTCAGCGGCAAACGCATCGTGCACAGCGAGCAATTGCCGTTCAAGGACCTCTCCGCCCACGTATTGCTGGAGGACGGCCTGTTGCGTCTGGAGCCTCTGCGTTTTGGCGTGGCGGGCGGCAACTTGAACGCGAACATACGCCTGGACGGGCGCAGCGTGCCGATGCAGGGGCGGGCGCGCCTGAGCGCCCGGGGCTTCAAACTCAAGCAGTTGTTCCCAAGCTTTGCGCCCATGCAGACCAGTTTCGGCGAACTCAATGGCGATGCCGACCTCAGCGGACGTGGCAATTCGGTGGCGGCCTTGCTGGGCACTTCCAATGGTGATCTGAGCCTGTTGATCAACGACGGCGCCATCAGCCGCAGCCTGATGGAAATCGCCGGGCTCAACGTGGGCAACTATGTGATTGGCAAGCTGTTCGGCGACGAGGAGGTGAAGATCAACTGTGCGGCGGCCAACGTGGGTATCAAGGACGGGTTGGCGACCACGCGCCTGTTCGTCTTCGACACCGAAAACGCGATCATCTACATCAATGGCACGGCGAATTTTGCCACCGAGCAACTGGACCTGAAGATCACGCCTGAATCCAAAGGGCTGCGCCTGTTCTCCCTGCGATCCCCGCTCTACGTGCGGGGGCCGTTCGCCAAGCCCAGCGCTGGGGTGCAGGCGGTTCCGCTGGCGCTTCGCGGGGCAGGGATGGTCGCCCTGGGCGTGGCCATGGGACCTGCGGCCGGGCTGCTGGCGCTGATCGCACCGGGAGATGATGTGCCCAACCAGTGCACACCGCTGCTGGAGCAAATGAAGGCAGGCAAGGCGCCGAGTGCGGTGAAGGGCAAGAAAAAGTGATCGGTGACGAGTGCGGGCGCCGAGACAGGCTTCACGGGTAAGCCCGCTCCACAGATAGCGGTGTGACTGACGGCACTGCAGAGCTTGCGGGAGCGGGTTTCTTCGCGAGGGCTGCAGAGCAGCCCCCAAACTGGCTTACAACCCTTTCAAGAGGTCCGCCATGTCATCGGCATGTTCTTCTTCCTGGGCCAGAATATCCTCGAAGATACGCCGAGTGGTCGGGTCCTTCTCACCGATGTACTGGATGATTTCACGGTAGCTGTCGATGGCGATGCGCTCGGCCACCAAGTCTTCCAGCACCATCTCCTTGAGCGTGCTGCCGGCCACGTACTGGGCGTGGGAGCGCTTGCTCAGGTTGTCGGGGTTGAAATCCGGCTCGCCGCCCAACTGGACGATCCGCTCGGCCAGCCTGTCGGCATGCTCGGCCTCCTGGGTGGCATGCTCGAGGAACTCGTCGGCAGCGACGCTGGCCTTGATCCCGCTGGCCATGAAGTAATGGCGCTTGTAGCGCAAGTTGCAGACCAGCTCTGTGGCCAGCGCCTCGTTGAGGAGGGTAAGGATCTTGTCCCGGTCGGCGTTGTAACCCTCGGTCACGGCGCCTTGTTCGACATGTTGTCGGGCACGCTCGCGCAGGGTCCGGACATCGGTCAGTTCAATAGCGTTCATGTTCGTCTCCGAAAGGATCAGGGTATTCACGGTGCGTCAGGGAGGGCTCACGCGCCGGGTACGGCCTCGCGGTCCTCTTCTCGTTGCTTGCAGGTCTTGAAGCCCTTGGCGTCGACATGACCGGTGGCGTCGAAGCGCACGTAGTAGGGCTGCTGGTGGCCGTCGCGGTTGAGGATGTAGTCATTGCAGGTACCGCCATTGGGCAGGTCGGTAGCGTTCGACGGGCTGCCGCCGATGGCGATGACCTTCTGCATGGTCATGCCGTTTTCCACTTGCTTGACCAGCGGCTCGTCACGGTAGGTCACGTAATCCACCGGGTTTTCCGGATGGCTGCCGCAGGCGGCCAGCGCCGCGCTTGCCAACAGGATGGCCAGGGTCTTTCTGTACATGGTCCGGCTCCTTGCTCAGGGGTGTTCTGGTTGGAACCGCAGGGCGCCTCAGGAGTTCGATTGCATCGCGCCGGCACGGCCTTGTAGTGTTGGCCTACGATCCAGGCAGAGGGCAGGGAATGAGCCAGGAACTTGCCACGCGTTACCCGTTGGTGCTGGTGCCGGGCATGCTCGGCTTCGTGCGGCTGCTGCTCTATCCCTACTGGTTCGGCATCGTCCCGGCATTGCGCCGGGGCGGGGCGCAGGTCTTTGCGGTGCAGGTCTCGCCGCTGCATTCCAGTGAGCTGCGCGGCGAGCAATTGCTGGCGATCATCGAGGACATCTGCGGGCGCACCGGCGCTGCGCGCGTCAACCTGATCGGCCACAGCCAGGGAGCCCTCAGCGCCCGCTACGCCGCGGCGAAACGGCCCTACCGGGTCGCCTCGGTGACCTCGGTGGCAGGGCCCAACCAAGGCTCGGAACTGGCCGACTACCTGGAACGCAAGGCCCCGGGAGACTCAGCCCAAGGGCGGATGCTCAAAGCCGTGCTGCATGGCACGGCGGTGCTGTTGGTCTGGCTGGAAACCGGCTGGCGCCGTGACCCGCTGCCGATCGATGTGCATGCCTCGCACCAGTCCTTCACCACTGCCGGTGTGGCCCGCTTCAACCAGGCTTATCCACAGGGCCTGCCTGTCACTTGGGGCGGGCAGGGCGATGCCGAGGTCAATGGCGTGCGCTATTACTCCTGGTCCGGCACCTTGCAGCCGGGGCGTACCGATCAGGGGCGCAATCGCTTCGACGCCAGCAACCGCTTCTGTCGTCTGTTCGCCCGAACGTTCGAGCATGAGAAAGGCCAGTGCGACGGCATGGTCGGGCGTTTCAGCTCGCATCTTGGCCAGGTGATCGGCGATGACTACCCGCTCGATCACCTGGACATCGTCAATCAATCCCTCGGCGCGGTGGGCAGGGGCGCCGACCCGGTGCGCCTGTTCACCGAACACGCTGCCCGGCTCAAGGCTGCGGGGCTGTAACAGGCCGGCGTACAGGTGTGGTCCAGCGTTCGGCCAACAGCACGCCCGCCAATGTCAGCAGGCCGCCATACAGGTGATAGCTGGCCAGCTGCTCGTCCAGCACCACGGCGGCGATCACTGCCGTCACCACCGGCAGCAGGTTGAAGAACAGCGTGGTGCGGCTGGGCCCCAGGCGATGCACGGCCTGCATCCATACCCGTGGCGCCACCATGGAGGCGAGCACGCAGGCGTACAGCACCAGGCCGATGTTCTGGGCATTCAGCCCGGTTTTCGGTGACAGCAAAAACAACGGCAGCAGCACGAAGATCGCCACCACCACTTGCAAGTACAGCAATTGCATCGCCGGCAGGCGCAGTTGCCATTTCTTCAGAAGGAAGCTGTACAGCGCGTAGGCAAAGGTGGCCACCAGCATCAACAGGTCGCCGCTGTTGAGGCCTTGCTGCAGCAAGGCACTGGGTTTGCCGGCCGAGACCACTTCCAGCACGCCGATGAACGATAACAACGCGCCGCACAGTGCACCGAAGGTCAGGTGTTGGCCGAGCCAGGCGATGGCCAGGGCCAGGGACATCAGCGGCATCAGCGAGAGGATGATGCCCATGTTGGTGGCGCTGGTGATGCCTGCGGCGAAGTAGGCCAGGCTCTGGTACATGGCCATGCCCAGCACACCAAGGACGAAGATCTTGCCAAGGTGTGGGGCGATCGCGGCGCGGTTGCGCAAGACCTGGGGCAGCAGGAACGGCGTGAACAACAGGCCTGCCAGCAACCAGCGGTAGAAGCCGATCTCGGCAGGGAAGATCGCCCCGGCCGAAAGCTTGGTGACCACGGTATTGCCGGCCCAGATGAGGATGGCCAGCAGGGGAAATGCGTAATTCATGGAACTGTGAGTCTCTGAGGGTGTTGCAAAAATTCGGGACTGCCTTGAAGCCCTTCGCGGGTAAAGCCGCTCCCACAGGTCCGGCGTATTCCTGTAGGCGCGGATGAGCCGCGAAGTGCAGGCAGGCCCAAGCTGGCAGTCATTATCCTTTGTCTGTTCACAAGCCTATACTCGCATCCAGACAACCCACCCTTCGAAGCAGCCAACATGGCCCGCAAATATCTCGACATCCCTGCCTTCGAGCGACTCCCGGCGCCGGTGTACTTTCGCTACGACGAATTCGGCGCTGATACCCACAGCGCCCCGCATCGTCATCCTTGGGGGCAACTCAACTACGCAGCCCATGGCGTCATGCACCTGGACGTCGATGGCCAGCGCTTCGTCTCGCCGCCCCATTACGCCGTGTGGGTGCCTCCAGGGACCGAGCATGGCTGCTATAACCCCCAGGCGATCGTCTACCGTTCGGTGTACTTGGCCAGCGAGCTGTGCCAGGACCTGCCCCAGCAGGCCTGCACCCTGGTGATCAGCGATATTCTCAAGGCCATCCTCGGCGACTTCGCCCAACGCGATCTCAAGGTGGCCCAGGACGAACGCGACCAGCGCCTGGTCCAGGTGCTGCTGGACCAGTTGCACCTTGCGCCGACGCAGGCCTGCTACCTGCCATTCGCCCGCAGTGAAGGCCTGCGCCAGGTGCTCGAAGCCTTGCATGCCGAGCCTGGCGACAATCGCCCGTTGTCCGAGTGGGCCGGCCTTGTGCATGTGAGCGAACGCACCTTGGCGCGCCAGTTCCTGCGTGAGCTGGGGATCAGTTTCGGTGAATGGCGCCTGCGCCTGCGCTTTCTGCGCGCCATCGAGGCGCTGGAGGCGGGTCTGTCGATCCAGTCCATCGCCTTCGACCTCGGCTATAGCACCGCCTCGGCGTTCATCGCCATGTTCCAGCGCCAGGCCCGCTGCACGCCCGAGCAGTATCGTCGCCGGGCGCGCACGGCCTGAGCGGACGGCGAAAAATCTTGGCTACACTCTGCTCGACGACCACGCATGCAGCGTGGAGACAAGGAGATCGCTTCATGAAAATGCTGCACGTGCCTTTGCTGGTGTTGGGTGTGTTGATCAGTGCCCAGAGCTTCGCAGCCACCGCCCAACAGGAGAAAATGACCACCTGCAATGCCCAGGCCTCGGAGAAGGCCCTCAAGGGCGACGAGCGCAAGGCCTTCATGAGTACCTGTCTCAAAGCCAAGCCCGCCACCCAGCAGGAAAAGATGAAAACCTGCAACGCCGATGCCAGCGCCAAGGCGCTCAAGGGAGACGAGCGCAAAGCCTTCATGAGCGATTGCCTGAAGAAGAAATGACCTGCGCCTATGTTTGTCTGGCGAAGGCTGGCAGACTGCGGCTCTTTCCCGTTGTCCGCCGTTGAGGCTGTATGACCTTCACCCCCCGCCAGATTACCCTGGCCAGCTGGATCATCGTGTTTGCCGGCCTGCTGCTGGTGCTGCCCCTGAAGTTGTTGCCCAGCCTGCTGGCAGGCTTGCTGGTGTTCGAGTTGGTCAACATGCTCACGCCGCGCCTGCAGCCGGTGATCGCTGGGCAACGCGCGCGCTGGTTGGCCGTGGCGCTGCTTGGCACCCTGGTGGTCAGTACGCTGACGCTGCTGATCGCCGGGGCCTTCAGTTTCCTGCTTCACGAGGCGGAGAACCCTGGCGCCTCGCTGGATAAATTCATGGCCCTGGTGGAGCGCGCCCGCAGCCAGTTACCACCGTTCATCGAAGGGTACCTGCCGGCCAGCGCCGCCGAGTTCAAAGTGGCCATCGGCGACTGGCTCAAGAGCCACCTGGGTGAGCTGCAACTGGTGGGCAAGGGCATGGCGCACATGTTCGTCACCTTGCTGATCGGCATGATCCTCGGCGCGATCGTGGCCCTGCAGCGCATCCCCGACATTTCCCGACGCAAACCCCTGGCTGCGGCGCTGTTCGAGCGCCTGAGCCTGCTGGTGCAGGCGTTTCGCAACATCGTCTTCGCGCAGATCAAGATTTCCCTGCTCAACACCGCATTCACCGGCGTCTTCCTGGCCGTGGTGATGCCGCTGTTCGGGGTGCATCTGCCGTTGACCAAGACCTTGATCGTGCTGACCTTCCTGCTGGGGCTGCTGCCGGTGATCGGCAACCTGATGTCCAACACCCTGATCACCATCGTGGGGCTTTCGTTGTCGATCTGGGTGGCGGTGGCAGCGTTGGGCTATCTGATCGTCATCCACAAGGTCGAGTACTTCCTCAACGCGCGGATCGTGGGCGGTCAGATCAGTGCCAAGTCGTGGGAATTGCTGCTGGCGATGCTGGTGTTCGAGGCGGCGTTCGGGCTGCCGGGCGTCGTGGCGGGGCCGATCTACTACGCGTACCTGAAAAGCGAGCTCAAGCGGGCTGAGCTGGTTTGAAGCTTCAAGCTGCAAGCTGCAAGTAAAAGCGAGTCGGTGGAGACACCCACTTCTTGCAGCTTGCAGCTTGCAGCTTTTAGACGGCGCCGTAGCGCTTGCGTGCTTCGATCGCCAACCCGCTGCCGATACTGCCGAAGATGTTGCCTTCCACATGCCGCGCGTTGGGCAACATGGCCGCTACGCTGTTGCGCAGCGCCGGAATGCCGCTGGAGCCGCCGGTGAAGAACACGGTGTCCACTTGGCTTTCGCTCACGCCGGCCTTGTTCAGCAGTTCGGTGACGCTTCCGCGCACGCGGGCGAGCAGACCTTCGATGGCATCTTCGAATAGTGGTCGGGTCAACTCCACGGCCAGCTCCGGCTCGATGCGGCCCAGGTCGAGGCGGCGACTGTCCTGGTGGGTCAGCTCGATCTTGCTGGCTTCCACTTCCATCGCCAGCCAGTGCCCGGCGCGCTCTTCGATCAGCTTGAACAAGCGGTCGATGCCCAAGGTGTCTTCGATGTCGTAGCGCATGCTGCCCAAGGCCAGTTGGGATTTCTGCGAGTACAGCGCGTTGATGGTGTGCCAAGTGGCCAGGTTCAGGTGATAACTGGTGGGCATCAGCGCCTGGCTTTTCATCCGGCTGCCATAGCCGAACAGCGGCATCACGCCCTGCAGGCTCAACTGCTTGTCGAAATCGGTCCCGCCGATATGCACGCCGCCGGTGGCGAGGATGTCGCTCTGGCGCTCGGCTACCAGGTGGCGCTCCGGCGACAGGCGGATCAAGGTGAAGTCCGAGGTACCGCCGCCGATATCGACGATCAGCACAAGTTCCTCGCGGCTGATGCCCGACTCGTAGTCGAACGCCGCGGCGATCGGCTCGTACTGGAACGACACCTCCTTGAAGCCGATCTTGCGTGCCACCTCGGCCAAGGTGTCTTCTGCTTCTTGGTCGGCGGCCGGATCCTCATCCACGAAGAACACCGGACGGCCCAACACGACTTCGTCGAAGCTGCGTCCGGCATTGGCTTCGGCGCGCTTTTTCAGCTCGCCGATGAACATGCCCAGCAGGTCTTTGAACGGCAAGGCGCTGCCCAGCACGCTGGTGTCGTGCTTGATCAGCTTGGAACCGAGCAGGCTCTTGAGTGAGCGCATCAGGCGGCCTTCGTAGCCTTCCAGGTACTCGTGCAGCGCCAGACGACCGTAGACCGGACGACGCTCCTCGATATTGAAGAACACCACCGAAGGCAGGGTGATCTTGCCGTCTTCCAGGGCGATCAGCGTTTCCACGCCGGGGCGGTGCCAGCCGACCGTGGAATTGGAGGTGCCGAAGTCGATGCCACAGGCACGGGCCGGGGATACGTCAGACATGGGGAGGAGCTTCCGGAGGCAAAACGGCCGCGCAGTTTATGCCAGTGGCCGACTAAATCAAGACCGGTCGTCTGCTCTGGAACAACCCCAGGCGAACCTTGAAAGGCTATGCTTGACCCCAATCTTCAGAAACATCGTAAAAATTCCCAACGGTGATCCCTTAGATGGACTTCAAAGACTATTACAAGATACTCGGCGTCGAGCCCACCGCGGATGAAAAGGCGATCAAGGCCGCCTACCGCAAGCTCGCCCGCAAGTATCACCCCGATGTCAGCAAAGAGCGTGACGCCGAGGACAAATTCAAGGAGGCCAACGAGGCCTACGAGGTGCTGGGCGACGCCCAGAAACGCGCCGAGTACGACGAGATCCGCAAGTACGGCGGCCAGCATGGCCGGCCGTTCCAGGCGCCTCCAGGCTGGGAAAGCCGTGGCGGTGGTGGTGGTTTCGAGGGCGGAGACTTCTCCGACTTCTTCAGCTCGATCTTCGGCGGCCGGGGCGGCAATCCCTTTGGCCGGGGTCAGCAGCAGCGCAGCGCGGGCAGGCGAGGACAGGACGTGGAGCTGGAACTGGCGATCTTCCTCGAAGAAACCTTGAGCAAGGAATCCAAGCAGATCAGCTTCCAGGTGCCGCAGACCAACGCCATGGGCCAGCGCACCGGGTTCACCACCAAGACCCTCAACGTCAAGATCCCGGCCGGGGTGACGGACGGCGAGCGTATCCGCCTCAAGGGTCAAGGCGCGCCCGGTGTCGGGGGCGGTGCCAATGGCGACCTGTTCCTGACCATCCGCATGGCACCGCACCCGCTGTTCGATGTCGAAGGCCATGACCTGATCATCACCGTGCCCCTGGCCCCCTGGGAGGCGGCATTGGGCGCGAAGGTGGCGGTGCCGACCCTGACCGGCAAGATCAACCTGACCATCCGCCCCGACAGCCAGAGTGGCCAGCGTCTGCGGGTCAAGGGCATGGGCCTTGCCAACAAGCAAGGCGAGCGCGGCGATCTTTACGCCCAGCTCAAGATCGTCATGCCTAGCCAGTCGGATGCGGCCACGCGCGAACTCTGGACCAAGCTTTCCGAGAAAGCTGCGTTCAACCCGAGGACACAATGGAGTAGTTGATCATGAGCAGCACCCTGATCGTTCAACTGGACATGCGAACCCTCTGCCAGGAAGCCGACATCACGGCCGACTGCGTGATCGAAATCGTCGAGCACGGCATCGTTGAACCTTCGGGGCGAACGCCGGAGGATTGGTTGTTCGATGATCAGGCACCGCTGCTGGCCAGGCGGGCAGTGAAGCTGCACCGGGACCTGGAGCTGGAATGGGAAGGGGTGGCCCTGGCGCTGGAGTTGCTCGATGAGGTGCAACAGTTGCGCAGTGAGAACAGCATGCTGCGCCAGCGTTTGGGCAGGTTCATACACCTCTGAACGCAGGATAGGTCGCGGGTAAACCCGCTTCGCGCGAACCCTGCGGATGCTGGTTTAGCCGCGAACAGACCGCATCGACTGGACCGTCAGGCGCTTGGCTTGGCGCCTGGGTTGAGCATCAACTGCATGAACGTCAGGTCCAGCCAGCGGCCGAACTTCACCCCTACCTGCGGCATCTGCCCGGTCACCACGAACCCCAGCCGCTCGTGCAGGCGGACCGACGCCGCATTGCCGCTCTCGATGGCGGCGACCATCACATGTTTTCCGCACGCCCGCGCCCGATCGATCAACGCGCTCATCAATAATGGCCCCAGGCCCTTGCCACGCTGGTCGCCCCGGATATAAACCGAGTGCTCGACCGTGTGGCGAAAGCCTTCGAAGGGGCGCCAGTCGCCGAACGAGGCATACCCCAACACGCCACTGTCATCCACCGCCACCAGGATCGGATAGCCCTGCTGTGCACGCGCCTCGAACCACGCCTGGCGGTTGGCCAGGTCGACTGGCGTCTCGTTCCAGATCGCCGTGGTGTTGCGCACGGCGTCGTTGTAGATCTCGAGGATGCCGGGTACGTCATTGGGCAGGGCATCGCGGATTTCAGCGGTCATGACAGCGGCTCGCAAGGATCGGTACTTGGGCCAGGACAGCTCAGCTGTCCTGGGTGTCCCGCACGGCGGTGCGCGGGTGTCGTTTGCTGCGCACCAACTGGTAGGTGGCGGTGAGGATGACGAACCACAGCGGCGTGAAGATCAGGGCCTTGCGGGTATCGTCCTCCAGGCTCAACAGCACCAGGATGAAGGCAAAGAACGTCAGGCATACATAGCACATCAGGCGTCCGCCGGGCATCTTGTACTTCGAGGCCTGGTGCAATGCGGGGCGGTGCTTGCGGTAGTTCAGGTACGACAGCAGGATCAGCGTCCAGACGAACATGAACAGCAACGCCGAGACCGTGGTGACCAGCGTGAACGCCTCGACCAGGTCAGGAATCACGTAGATCAGCGCAGCGCCCAGCAACAGGCAGGTGCAGGAGAAGTACAGGCCGTTGGCCGGCACGGCGCGGCGCGACAGCTTTTCGAATGCCTTGGGCGCATCGCCTTCCTGGGACAAACCATAGAGCATGCGGCTGGTGGAGAACACGCCGCTGTTGGCCGAGGAGGCTGCCGAGGTGAGCACCACGAAGTTGATGATGCTTGCCGCAGCAGGCAGGCCAGCCAGGACGAACAGCTCGACGAACGGGCTCTTGCCTGGCACCACGTCGCGCCACGGGGTGACGGCCATGATCGCGATCAGCGCCAGCACGTAGAACACGATGATCCGCACCGGAATCGAGTTGATCGCCCGTGGCAGAGTGCGCTCGGGGTTCTTCGCCTCTGCGGCGGTGGTGCCCACCAATTCGATGCCGACGAAGGCGAACACGGCGATCTGGAATCCGGCGAAGAAGCCCATCAGGCCATGGGGGAACATCCCGCCATCGTTCCACAGGTTGGCCAGTTGCGCGGTACGCCCGGCCGGCGATTCGAAGCCAGTGACGACCATGTACAGGCCGGTGGCGACCAGGCCGACAATGGCGACGATCTTGATCATGGCGAACCAGAATTCGACCTCGCCGAACATCTTCACTGTGATCAGGTTCAGTGACAGCAGCACGGCTACGCAGATCAGCGCGGGTATCCACTGGGGTAGGTCGGGGAACCAGAACTGCGAGTAGGCGGCGATGGCGATCACATCGGCGATGCCGGTGATCACCCAGCAGAACCAGTAGGTCCAGCCGGTGAAGTAGCCCGCCCACGGGCCGAGCAGGTCGGCGGAGAAGTCGATGAACGACTTGTAGTTGAGGTTCGACAGCAGCAATTCGCCCATGGCACGCATGACGAAGAACAGCATGAAGCCGATGATCATGTACACGAAGATGATCGACGGCCCCGCCAGGCTGATGGTCTTGCCCGAGCCCATGAACAGGCCCGTGCCGATGGCGCCACCGATGGCGATCAACTGAATGTGGCGGTTGGTCAGGTTGCGTTGCAGATGTGAATCGTCTGCGGAGGTTGATGAGGTCCGGGTCATGGGCTGCATTCCGTTGTGGGTCAGTCTTCTTGTGCAGAGCCAAGTAGGCTAACACGCGCGTTCCAGTCCAGGGGCGCGGCAGATCGCCTCGATTTTTGTGTAGCAGCGTGGTGCCTGTGCCGCCCCTTTTCGCGGGTAAACCCGCGCGCACAGAGGATCACTGAAATCTGTCGGAGCGGTTTTTCCCGCGAAAGAGGCGGCACAGACAAGCAGTCTTCAAGCCCCGGCCAGGATCCGTCGGCGCACCACCAGGCTGTCGACCACCCACATCACCACCATCGAGGCGCCCACCAGCGGGAAGGCCACGCCCAGCACCAGCATGACCACCGTGGCGGTTTTCCAGCGGGGCAAGTCATGGCGCAGTGGCGGAACACCCAGCCCGCCTGCTGGCCGGCGCTTCCACCACATCACCAGCCCGCTCACCGAACCCAGCAGGATCATCAGGCACACCACCAGGATGATCGCCTGGTTCAGCGGCCCGAACATCTTGCCTTCATGCAGCATCACGCCCAGCTCGGTAGCACGGGCGACCGGGCTGTAGTCCTGCCAGCGCACGTCGGCCAGTACCTGGCCGGTGTACTGGTCCACATGCAGGGTGGCGTCGTTGCGCGGGTCATCAGCGAACACTGCGACGGTGAACACACCGCTTGCCGAGCTCGGCAGGGTGATGCTGTAGCCGGGCTCGACCTGGCGCGTGGTGGCCAGGTCCTCGACCTGCTGCAGGCTCACCTGCGGCGCCGCCGGTGCGTTGGACATGCCGTGGTGGGCGCCATGTTCGGCATGGGCGCCGGAAACCGGCATCGGTGTGTTCTCCAGCGCCCAGGGCACGGTCTGGCGGTGGGCGTTGTTCAGCGCGCCGGCCCGTTGATCGGATGTGGGCACATCGTTCCACATGGCCGCCGGGAAGCGGTTCCACAGATCGGCATACTGCTTGCCCCACAGGCCGGTCCAGGTCATGCCGCTGAGCAGCATCAGCAACAACAGCAGCGAGCCCCAGAAGCCGCTGACTGCGTGCAGGTCGCGCCAGAACACCCGGCCACGGGCGGACAGGCGCGGCCACAGCACGCCTGCGCTGCTGCGCCCACGTGGCCACCACAAGTACAGGCCGGACACCACCAGCACGATGCCCCAGCCGGCGGCCAGTTCCACCAGACGATCGCCCACGGTGCCGACCATCAACTCACCGTGCAGGGCGCGGGCCACGGCTTGCAGGTTGTCCTTGGCGTCCTGCTCGCCCAGCACCTTGGCGCTGTAGGGGTCGATGAACACGTTCAGCTCGCGCCCGCCGTCGTGCACCACGAACTGGGCGCTGCGCTCGGCATTGGCCGGCGGCAGGTACTGGCCCACGTGGCCCTGTGGATAAGCCTGGCGCACCTGGGCCAGGAGGGTGTCGGCATCCTGGCGTTGGTGACCGGCCTCGACCACCATCAGGTCGCGGTACAGCACTGGGTCGAGCTGCGGCTTGAACAGGTAGATGATCCCGGTGATCGCCAGCAGGATCATGAAAGGCGCGACGAACAGCCCGGCATAAAAATGCCAGCGCCACGCCAGGTTGTAGAAGGAAATGCGTTGTCCGCTCATGGAACCTCCAGATGACCCGGTTTGGGCGCGGTGATCGCCGCGCCCTGTTTGTTGTTGTCAGAAGCTGATGTCGACCTTGGTCCAGAAGGTCCTACCTGGCTCGTTCACCGGCTGTGGGTCCGTGGCCGGATAGCCGAACCCGGCATTGCCGGCCAGGTTCAGGTGCTCGGCGTAGGTTTTGTCGAACAGGTTGTCGACGCCTGCACTGAGCTTGAGGTTGCGGTTGACCTTGTAGGCACCGTTGAGCGAGAACACACCGAAACCTGCGCTCTTCTCGTAGTCCTTGCCGACCACATTGCCCTGGTTCTCGGCGATGCGATTTTGCTCCGCGACCAGGCGCCACAAGGCCCCGACGCTCCACAGATCGCGGCTGTAGGTCAGCCCCAGACGACTTTCCAGCGGCGGCATCTGCGGTAGCGCCTTGTCGTCGCTGCTGTTCTTGCCCCACGCATAGGCCAAAGTGGCGTCGGCCTTCCAGTTCTCGGTCAGCCTGTAGGCGGCGCCGAGCTCGCCGCCCATGATGCGGGCGTCGATGTTCTGGGCTTGGGAGCTCATGCCTTGGTAGTCGAACAGAATGTAGTCGCGGATCTGCCCGACATAGCCAGAGGCCCAGGCTTCCAGGCGCTCGTCCTGGTATTGGATGCCGAAATCCACCTGGGTGGTTTTTTCCGGCTTGATGCCATCGAAGGCATTGGCCGCGCCGGCTGGCGCCCGCTTGGGCGAGAACAGCTCCCAATAGTCGGGGAAGCGCTGGGCATGACCCAGGCCGACATACGTGGTTGCCGGAATCACCGCCAGGTCGTGCTCGTAGCGCACGAAGCCGCTGGGCAGGGTATCGGCGCGGGTATCGCCCTCGGTGGGGCTGCCTTGGCGAAAATCGCGGGCCGAGGCGCGATCGAGGCGGGCGCCGGTGACCAGGCGGTCGTTTCCGGTGGCGTACCAGGTCAGCTCGCTGAACACGCCATAGTTGTGGAAGTCGGCGTCCTTGGTCCAGGGCTGGCCTTTGTGTGCGTCGATGCCCATGCCACCGCGTTTGCGGTGTTCGTTGGTTTGCGCGTCGAGGCCGCTGACCAGTTGTACATCGGCCCAGCGCCAGGTGGCTTTGACGCGAGCGCCAAGGGTGCGGCGATCGACGTTGCTGACCATGGGCATGCCCATCATGCCGCTGCCGGAAGGCGTGCGTAGGCTGTAGTTGTCCATCACATGGTCGGCATAGTTGTAATAGACCTGGGCTTCGACCTTGTCGAGCACCTCGCCGAGGTTGGATTTTTCGAAGCGCAGGCCCAGGCTCTCGCGCTTGAACTGCGAGCCGTCCATGCCGCGTCCGGCATAGCGGGCTTCGCCGTCACCCTTGCCTGCGGTGAGCTCCAGCAGGGTATCGGCGTCCGGCGTCCAGCCCAGGGCTACATCGCCGTTCCATTTTTCCCAGCGCGACGGCACGGTATCGCCGTGACCGTCGTCGTAGTCATCCGAGCGCGACTGGTTGCCGACAAAGCGGGCATAGCCCTGGCTGTTGCCGGCGGCGGCATCGAGCACCTTGTCGAAGCGGCCGTTGGAGCCTCCCAGCAGGCTGGCATTGACCCGGCTGCCGAGTGCCCCGAAGGACTCGGGTTCACGGTCGAAGAGGATGGTGCCGGCGGAACCGCCAGGGCCCCAGATGACGCTTTGCGGGCCCTTGATCACGGTGAGGCGGTCGTAGGTTTCCGGCGAGATGTACGAGGTGGGCGCATCCATGCGGTTGGGGCAGGCGCCCAGCATCACGCCGCCGTTGGTGAGGATATTCAGGCGCGAGCCGAACATCCCACGCAGCACCGGATCGCCGTTGGTACCGCCGGAGCGGATCGCCGAAAAGCCGGGAATGGTTTTCAGATAGTCGGCGCCATCGCTGGCCGGCACCGGCTGGCGTGGGTCTTTGGGATTGGTGACCACGGTCAGCGGCGAGCTGGGGGCAATGGCGGTGATGACCGTCGGGCTCAGCTCGGCCATCTCGTGCGCATGGCCGTCATGGCCGGTTTCGGCGGCCAGGGCCAGGGGCGCGAGCACAGAGCCGCAGAGCACGGCGATCGTTCCCCGCAGGGAAAGAGCAAAAACAGGGGTACAGCCAGACATAGTGATTCCAGTCGATCAGTCAGGAAAGAGCGCGAAGCCTCCAGGCTTCGTGCGATAGCGTTGTGTTCAGGCGCTGATCGAGGCGGGTGGCGCGCGGCTGCGCGCACCAGGGAAGACGGCCTGCCGGGCGTGGCCCTGGTGGGGCGGTGCGGGGAGTAGGGCGGTGGGAAGTACGACGCCGGCACTGAGCGGGCTGAGGGCCTGGGGCAGGGCCGGGCAATTGAACAGCAGCGTGCAGTAGCCGCATTTTTCCCAGACCACATGCAACTGGCCGTCGTCGTGGCCATGGTGGTCGGCGCCGTGGTCATGCCCGGCTGCCATGGGCATGTCCATCGGCGTGGACATGTTCATGCCGGCGTGGTGATCCATCGGCATCGACTGGGAAACCAGTGGGCCGATGAAGATCATCCACATGGCGAACAGGCTCAGCCAGCCACCACCCAGGCGCCTGCGATCAGGGCGGGTTAAGCGGGTGAACCGGTCGCGCGGCAGGCTCATGGCGAGCGTCTGTCAGCGGTCAGTGCGTATGGGCCTGGCCTTGCTGGTCGGCGGGCGGCTGCTTTTGCACGGCCACCTCGACGGTGATGTCGCCGGCCTTCTCGAAGTGCAGGGTCAGCGGGAAGCGCTTGCCGTCGATGAGCAGGCTGCGGTCCTTGGGCTGCATCAGCATCACGTGATAGGCGCTGGGGGCGAAGGTCAGGTTTTGGCCGGCCGGGACGGCCACGCTGGAGACCTGCTGCATTTTCATCAGGCCGTCAGCGGTCTTGGCGTGCTCGTGCAACTGGGCGTCGTCGGTGATGGGGCTGTCGACCGAGAGCAGGCGGTCGTCCTGCTGGCCGTTGTTGTGAACAACGAAGTAGGCCGCGACGTTGGGGGCATTGGGCGGCAGCTCCAACGACCAGGGATGGGCGATGTGCAGGTCGCCGACGGTGTATTCGTGGGCGTTGGCGAAAGCGCCGGGCAGCAACAGGGCGGCCAGGACGAGGGCTTGCTTGAGCATGGTGAGTCTCCGATCTGTTCAGGTGCGGGCAGACAGCGTGGTCAACTCAGACGATCGGAGAGGCTCGGGGATTGAGCGCCGGCCATAGCTGGCGCGGCGTGGGAGTGTAGGCGGCAGGTGGCGCCAGGTGGCTGCCGAGCAGCAACGTTGGGTTGTGCAGCTGCGGCGGGTAGCCGGGCAGTGCCAGCAGCGGCGCGGCGCCTGAGCAGCACCAGCAGTTCATCAGGCTGGCGGAGTCGTCGCTTTGCGGCCCCAGGTCGATCTTGGCCAGTGCCTGGACATCGACCTTGCCTTTGTTCGCCATGCTCGAACAGAAAGCCCCCCACAGCAGCTGCTCGGCCGGACCTTTGGGCGCGGCGGAAGACAGCGGCATGGCCAGCAGGTTGAACAGCACTGCAAGGCAGGCTATCCAGGCAATGTGCCGACGTGGGGGCATGGGAGAGATCCGGTCAGGAATCAGGTGGCTATTGTAAGGGCGAGTATAGGTAAAAGTGCCGGGGTGCGGTGAAGTGCCGCAGGGGCAGCCCCCTGGAGACGGTACTGCGTGTCGCGCGGCAGAGCCCGCCCGACAAGGGGCACCGCTAAATTTGTGTGAGAGGGGATACCAGCAAGGACGTCAGGCCGCGCTTTCACGTGCCATGCTGGGACCCGATTTTCGTTGGACTAAGGCCTGATCGCAGCCATCAGATCAGCCACCTGATCGAAGACGCGATCCACCGCCGGCAACACCGGGCGCTTGAGCACCAGTACCGGTATGCCCTGTTCCCTGGCCACTTCCAGCTTGGGCTCGGTGGCTGTGCTGCCGCTGTTCTTGCTCACCAGCACATCGATCCGGCGCCGTTGGAACAAGGCGCGTTCGTCCATCAGGTTGAACGGTCCACGGGCGCCGATCACTTCGCAGCGCTCGTTGCCTGGGTAGGTTTCGAGGGCGCGTAGGGTCCAGAACTGGTGCGCGGGGATCTCATCGAGGTGTTGCAGGGGCTCGCGCCCCAGGGTGAACAGAGGGCGTTCGAAGGGGGTCAGGGCTTCGATCAGTCCGGCCCAGTCAGCGACTTCGCGCCAGTCATCGCCAGGCTGCGCCTGCCAGGCCGGGCGGCGCAGAGCCCAGCAGGGGATGCCCGCGTAGCGTGCGGCCTGGGCTGCGTTGTGGCTGATTTGCGCGGCGTAGGGGTGGGTCGCGTCGATCAACAGGCTGATCTGCGCCTCGCGCAGATAGACCGCCAGGCCGTCGGCGCCGCCATAACCGCCGACGCGCACCTGGCACGTCAGATCCTGCGGGACGCGGCCGATGCCGGCCAGGCTATAGATATGCTCGGGCCCCAGCTGGCGGGCGATGGCCAAGGCTTCGGTGATGCCGCCGAGCAGCAGGATGCGCGGGCTCATTGCACACCCGCCTTGCCGACGATGCCGCCTTGGCGGTCGATGGCGAACACCTCGACTTGCACCTGCGCAGGCACCACGCTGCGTGCGAAGGCCAGGGCGTGGGCGCACACCGCATCGCCGAGCGGGACGCCAGCCGCGTGGGCCAAGGCCAAGGCCTGCTGACTGGTGTTGGCCGCGATGATCGCTGCCTGTAAGGTGGCGTCGGCGCCGATGTCTGCCGCCCAGGCCGCCAATTGCGGCAGGTCGATGCTCGAACTGCGGCTGTGCAGGTCCATGTGCCCGGCGGCCAGCTTGCTGATCTTGCCGAAGCCGCCGCACAGGGTCAGGCGGGCGACCGGGACCTTGCGCAAATGCTTGAGCACCGCGCCGACAAAGTCGCCCATTTCGATCAGGGCGATTTCCGGCAGGCCGTAGACCTGGCGCATGGTGTCTTCGCTGGCATTGCCGGTACAGGCGGCGATGTGGGTATAGCCATTGGTGTGGGCGACGTCGATGCCTTGTTGGATCGAGGCGATGTAGGCCGAGCAGGAGAAAGGCCGGACGATGCCGCTGGTGCCGAGAATCGACACCCCCCCGAGGATGCCCAGGCGTGGGTTCATGGTCTTGAGGGCGAGCTGTTCGCCGTCGCGCACGTTGACCGTCACTTCGAAGCCACCACCATGGCCGCAGGCGTCGGCGAGCTGTTGCAGGTGCTCGCTGATCATCCGCCGTGGTACCGGGTTGATGGCAGGCTCGCCCACCGCCAGCACCAGGCCGGGACGGGTGACGGTGCCGACGCCCTGACCGGCGACGAAGCGCACGCCAGGCTGCTCGAGCAGCCGCACCTGGGTGTAGAGCAATGCGCCGTGGGTCACGTCCGGATCGTCGCCGGCATCCTTGATCGTGCCGGCCTCGGCACCGTTGTCGGTGCGGCGGCAGAACGCCAGGCGCAGGGTCACCTGCTTGCCCTTGGGCAGCGTGATACGCACGGCATCGTCGCATTCGCCGGTGAGCAGCAGGCGAGCCGCCGCCAGGCTGGTGGCGGTGGCGCAGCTGCCAGTGGTGAGGCCGCTGCGCAGGGGCGCGGCTTTTTCGCGGGTTTCTTCACGCATCGAGGGGCTTCACCACGTCGAGCAGGGTGATCGGCAGAGCCTGGCGCCAGGTATCGAAATTGCCCAACGGCTGGGCATGGGCCACGTGGATGCGGGTCAGTTCGCCGCCATGGGCTTCGCGGAAGTTGGCCAGCGCCAGCTCGCTTTGCAGGGTCACGGCGTTGGCGACCAGGCGCCCGCCGGGGCGCAGGCGCTCCCAGCAAAAGGGCAGCACGCCCTCGCGGGTCACGCCGCCGCCGATGAAGATCGCATCGGGCCGCTCGAGATCGGCCAGGGCCTGGGGCGCTTTGCCACGGACCAGTTGCAGGCCCGGTACGCCCAGGGCGTCGCGGTTGTATTCGATATGGCCTTGGCGGCCTTCATCGGCCTCGATGGCCAGCGTGCGGCAGCTGGGATGGGCGCGCATCCACTCGATGCCGATCGAGCCACAGCCGGCACCGACATCCCACAGCAGCTCGCCCGGTTGTGGCGCGAGGCGTGCGAGGGTGAGGGCGCGCACATCGCGCTTGGTCAGTTGGCCGTCGTGACGAAAGGCGCTGTCGGGCAAACCGGTGACAGGCGATAGTCGTGGGGTGTCGATGGCGGCCTGGCAGTCGATGGCGATCACGTTGAGGTCGGCTGTACGCGCATGCGGCCAATCCTCGGCGGTGCCGCGCAGATGGCGCTCCTCGGCGCCGCCCAGATGCTCCAGTACATGCAGGCGGCTCGGGCCGAAGCCGCGTTCGCACAGTTGTCGGGCGACGGCTGCCGGGCTTTGGCCATCATTGCTCAATACCAAAAGGCGCATGCCGCTGTAGAGATGCGCGTTGAGCGCGGCCAGGGGGCGGGCGACGACCGACACCACCTGCACCTCCTGCAGCGGCCAACCCAGGCGCGCAGCAGCCAGTGCGCAGGAGGACGGCATCGATAGCACATGCAGCTCTTCGGCCGGCACCTGGCGGGCAAGGCTTGCGCCCACGCCATAGAACATCGGATCGCCGCTGGCCAATACACACACGGGCTCGCCGCGCAGAGCCAGGACCGGCGCCAGTGAGAAGGGGCTTGGCCAGTGCGAGCGTTCGCCGACCACGCAGCGTGGCAACAGGGCCAATTGGCGCGGACTGCCGAAGATCCGCGAAGCGCTCAGCAGCGCACGCCGGGCTTGCTTGCCCAGGCCGCTGAAACCGTCTTCGCCGATGCCCACTACTGTCAGCCAGGGAGTCATGTGTCTCGTTCCGCCATCTTTGGGGCCGCTTGGCGCCCTTCGCGAGTGAGCCCGCACTCACAGAAGCCGCACAGCCCAAGGGGGGCGGATGATCCTGTGGGAGCGGGCTCACCCGCGAAGAGGGCGACGCGGTCCGGAATTTCTGCTCAATCGCAGTCAATGCTCGACCGTCGGCTTTTCATGCCGCCGGACAAAGCAGGCATAATACCGCGCCTTCTACACTCAAGCGCATTTTCAAGATTGCCGGACGCCCCCTTGAATCAGCCTCTCGTCCCTGCCGTGTCACCCCGCCCCTCGGCTTGCCCGGGGTTGTGGCGCATCGTCGCGGCCCGTGACGGTGGCATCTGCCGGATCAAACTCCCCGGAGGCGTGCTGCTGGCCGACCAGGCCGAGGCTGTGGCGACGGCGGCAGAGCGTTTCGCGGGCGGCGTGATCGAGGCGACCAATCGCGGCAATCTGCAAATCCGCGGCATCGGCGCGGACCACGCTGGCCTGATCGAGCATCTGTTGGCCGCCGGCCTCGGCCCGCGCGAAGCAGCAGGCGACGACGTGCGCAATGTGATGCAAAGCCCGCTGACCGGGCTCGACCCTGACATGCTCATCGACACGCGCCCCTTGGCCGAGCAATTGCTGCACCTGCTGGAGACCACCCCGCGCTTGCATGGACTGTCGGCCAAGTTCGCTGTGCAGCTCGATGGCGGCGAGCATCTGGCAATGCTCGAACACCCTCACGACCTGTGGCTTTCGGCAATGATGCTCGACGGCCGCGCCTGGTATGCCTTCGGCTTGGCCGGCTGTCCGGCCAGTGGCCAGGTCCTGGGCGCCGTGCCGGCCGAGCACGGGCTAACGCTGGTTCATGCCGTGCTGGAGCGCTTCCTGGACCTGGCCGAGCCAGAGCAGTCGCGAATGCGCCAGTTGCTCAAGGACTGCCCCGCTGAACGTTTCGTCGACAGCCTGGGCCTGGAGATTCGGCGCGATGGCGCAGTGCTGGGTTGGCGGCGTGCGCCGGCCACTGGCGACTGGCTGGGGCCGCTGCCTCAACGCCAAGGCATGGCCTGGGGTGTCGCCCCGCCATTGGGCCGGCTGACTCCGGTCATGTTGCGCAGCCTCGCCAGGCTGGCCCGTGATGCCGGTGACGGCAGTCTGCGCGTGAGCCCCTGGCAGAGTCTCGTTTTGCCCAATGTCGACCTGGCGATGATCGACCGGGCCGAGTTGAACCGTCTTGGGCTGATCTGGGATGCCGGCCAGCCCTTGGCCCGCCTGACCGCCTGCACCGGCGCCGCCGGCTGTGCCAAGGCCCTGGCCGATACCAAGGCCGATGCCCTGATCATCGCTTCCTTGCTGCAAAAAGGTGGCCCCGGCAGTGTGCATGTTTCCGGCTGCCTGCGTTCCTGTGCCGTGGCTCATGTCGCCCCGGCCACCTTGCTGGCCCGCTCTGCGGGCCGTTATGACCTGTATTTGCGCGACGCGAACCAGCCAGGCTTCGGCAGGCTGCGTGCGCGCGACCTTTCCCCAGAAGAAGCAGGCGCCATGCTCGACCTGCCGACGGAGCACCTTGATGATTGACTACATCCGCGATGGTCAGGAGATCTATCGCAATTCCTTCCGGATCATCCGCGAGGAAGCCCGGCTCGAGCGGATCCCCGCCGACCTGGAGAAACTCGCCGTGCGGGTGATCCATGCCTGCGGCATGGTCGATGCCATCGATGGGTTGCAATTTTCCGAAGGCGCCGGCACTGCAGGTCGACAGGCGCTGGCCAACGGTGCGCCGATCCTGTGCGACGCGCACATGGTCGCCGAAGGCGTGACCCGTGCGCGCCTGCCGGCCAACAACCAGGTGATCTGCACCCTGCGCGACCCCAGCGTGCCCGACTTGGCCAAGAAGTTGGGCAACACCCGCTCGGCGGTGGCGCTGGAACTGTGGCGTCCGCATCTGGAAGGCAGCGTGGTGGTGATCGGCAATGCGCCGACCGCGTTGTTCTACCTGCTGGAAATGCTCGATGCCGGTGCGCCCAAGCCTGCGCTGATCCTTGGTTTCCCAGTCGGTTTCGTGGGCGCGGCGGAGTCCAAGGCGATGCTGGCCGCCGACAGCCGTGGTGTGCCGTTCGTGATCATGCAGGGCCGTCTGGGCGGCAGCGCGATGGCCGCCGCCGCGGTCAACGCCCTGGCCACGGAGGTGGAATGATGCAGCCACGCGGACGTCTGTTCGGCCTGGGCGTGGGCCCCGGTGACCCCGAGCTGATCACGGTCAAGGCCCTGCGCCTGCTGCGCGAGTCGCCTGTGGTGGCCTACTTCGTGGCCAAGGGCAAGCGCGGCAATGCCTTTGGCATCATCGAAGCGCACCTGCAGCCTGAGCAGACCTTGATGCCACTGGTGTACCCGGTGACCACCGAGGTGCTGCCCGAGCCACTGTCCTATGAGCAGGTGATCAGCGACTTCTATGACGAAGCCGGCGTGCAGGTTGCCGAACATCTGGATGCCGGTCGCGACGTGGCGGTGATCTGCGAGGGCGACCCGTTCTTCTACGGTTCCTACATGTACCTGCACGACCGCCTGGCCCAGCGCTACGAGACCCAGGTGATCCCAGGCGTATGCTCGATGCTCGGTGGCGCCTCGGTGTTGGGCGCGCCACTGGTGTATCGCAACCAGAGCCTTTCGGTGCTTTCCGGCGTGCTGCCCCATGAGGAGCTCAAGCGTCGCTTGGCCGATGCCGATGCGGCGGTGATCATGAAACTGGGGCGCAACTTCCCCAAGGTGCGCCAGGTGCTCGGCGAACTGGGCCTGGCTCAACGCGCGCTGTATGTCGAGCGCGCGACCATGGCCAACCAGAAGATCGTGCCGCTCGATGACGTGGACCCGCAGTCCTCGCCGTACTTTTCCTTGATCGTCGTACCGGGTGAGAAATGGCAGGGATGAACATCGGCAAGGCACCCGCAATCGTCATCCTTGGCCCCGGCAGCCTGGCGACGGCGCAGCGCATCCAGCTGTGTTATCCACAGGCGAAGATCCTGGGCCTGGCGGGTCGGGTGGAGGGCGTGGACGCTCACTATGAACATTTCGGTGACACCCTGCGCCAGCTCTACCAGCAGGACACCCCGATCATCGCCCTGTGCGCTGCCGGCATCGTGATCCGCACCCTGGCCAGCCTGCTCACCGAAAAAGGCGCCGAGCCGCCGGTATTGGCCGTGGCCGAGGACGGCAGCGCTGTGGTGCCGCTGCTCGGCGGCCTGTCGGGGGTCAATGTCATGGCCCGGGCGATCGCCCAGGCGCTGGACGTGGCTGCGGCCATCACTACCAGCGGCGAGCTGCGCTTCGGCACTTGCCTGCTCAATCCCCCCGAGGGCTACGCCCTGGCGGACCTGGAGCAGGGCAAGCGTTTCGTCTCCGACCTGCTGGCGGGCGAGTCGGTGCGGGTCGAAGGCGATGCGCCCTGGCTCGACCAGGCGCAATTGCCGCAGCACGACCAGGCC
Source organism: Pseudomonas sp. HTZ2 (assembly GCF_033173945.1). Lineage (NCBI taxonomy): Bacteria > Pseudomonadati > Pseudomonadota > Gammaproteobacteria > Pseudomonadales > Pseudomonadaceae > Pseudomonas > Pseudomonas sp. HTZ2. The sequence goes on from NZ_CP137332.1 coordinate 2,179,202, forward strand.
CGGCGCATCATCCGTGTGGGATGCGAAGCGCGTCCGGCCTGCCGTGACGAGCTGCTTATCCATGCCCGCTCGGTGTTGGTGGCGGTCGACGGCGCGGCGCCTGATCTGGCAGAGCGCGTGCCTCAAGCGTTGGCCGAGGCAGGTATCGCCCAGGCCGCGTTGGCCTGCCTGTTGGCCGATGAGCACTACATGGCCGAGCCAGCCTTGCACGAGGCGGCCCAGGTGTTGGGTGTCGCCCTGCGTTTCGCGCCAGCGGCTGGGCGCCTGTCCGAGCAGGTCGAGCAGGCCGTGCCAGGGGCGCGCCTGATCGAGCAGGGCGATGTGGTGATCGCCGTGGCACCAGCGCCGATCGAGCCGGCCCAGGTCGGTCGCGGCCGTGGCCGCCTGGCAGTGATCGGCCTCGGCCCCGGCGCGGCCGACCTGATGGTGCCTGCGGTCAAGGCTGAGCTGGCGCGGGCACAGGATGTGCTCGGCTATGAAACATACGTGCGCATGGCCGGCCCGTTCCGCGCCGACCAGGTGTTGCATTGCACCGACAACCGCGAAGAGATGCAGCGTGCCCGGCACGCCTTCGAGCTGGCAGCCGAAGGGCGTTCGGTGGTCGTGGTGTCCTCGGGTGATCCGGGCGTGTTCGCCATGGCGGCTGCCGTGCTCGAAGCCTTGCACGAATCCAGCGACCCCGCCTGGCACCGGGTGGACCTGCAGATCCTGCCCGGCGTCTCGGCATCGCTGGCCACCGCTGCCCAGGCCGGTGCGCCGCTGGGGCATGACTTCTGCGTCATGTCCCTGTCGGACAACCTCAAGCCCTGGTCGATCATCGAAAAGCGCCTGGACCTGGCCGCCCAGGCCGATCTGGTCCTGGCTTTCTACAACCCTATCTCCAAAGCTCGCCCCCACCAGTTGGGGCTGGCGCTGAGCGTCGTTCGCAAGCACCGCGAGGCGAGTACGCCCGTCGTGCTGGGCCGTGACATCGGGCGCCCGGGGCAGTCGCTGCGGGTGGTCACGCTTGGGGAACTGGTACCGGAAATGGTCGACATGCGCACGATGGTACTGATCGGCTCCTCGACCACCTGTACCTTCCCACGCGCAAACGGCGGCGAATGGGTCTATACCCCGCGTTGGTACCCGCTTAAGCCCAACCTCCTGGAAGCATGACCTGCTGAACTACTCATCCCTACATGCATAGTCTTCGAGTCCTACCCGGTATCCGCCGGGTTCCGACTCAAGGATTTGCATGATGAACGACAAACTGATTACCGATACAAACTCCGCCGCTGTGGTGGAGCAATCGCTGATGACATTCGCTGCTGGGATGAGCCTGCAGAATCGCATCGATGTCATGAGCTCCTACCAGTTCGCATCGCTGGTCGCCTCCAAACTTTATGACAGCGAAGACCAGAGCGAGCAGTGGTACAAGCAGAACCTCAAGGTCATGGAAGACCTGGGCTGGCTGACAGTGCGCCGAACCTACGAGCGTGAACACTCCGGCGAGCAATCGCTCGTTCTGGGCGCCATCGCCTTCAAGGCGATGAAGGTTGTGGGCCAGGCTGTCTTCGGCGGCCCCGTCACTGAGGCGATTAGCAAGATCGCCGAGTCGGCGCTTGATGGGCTGGGAAAGTTCACCGAAGCCCAAGAACTCTTCAAGCGCAACTTCAAGGATAAAATGGCGGGCACTGTTGGCTTGACGGCTTGTCTCGAGACGGATGACGGGCGGCTGATGATGGTGCAAACCGCAGTCAGTACCAAAGGCATGGTACGGGATCTGGACACGATCGCGTTCGAGTGGAAAAACAACGCTGCCTACCACTACTCGGGTACCGCGTTTCTGACGTTCAACACCCAACACTACGCCCGCGTGCGCGAGCATGTGGAAAAGCGGCTGGGTGATCGCCGATTCGACAATGTACTGCAATACGATTTCTGACGCCCGGTACCTGCTTTGCGCGTAGCGTCTGTAGGTACTACGTGGGAAGCATGCCTTGTCGGCCCAACGAGGATATGCATCGTGAACAAGCATCGAGCTGCAGTGGCAGGTAGCAGCCTGGTCGCTTTCCTGCCAGGCATCACCTTGGCGCAGCGCCAAGCGGTTTTGTCGGCAGCGCTGATGGCGGAGCGGGTGACGCGTACCGACCATGACGAGGGGCTGGTGACCGACTGGTTCAGCCATTACCGCAGGCAACTGCAGTTTTATGGTTGGGACGCGGTATCGGCGCAGCAGGTTCATTGGCCTGAGCTCGAGCGCCCCGGCATAGTCAATGCCGCGCTGCGCCGTATAGAAGCCACGGCCGGTGAACGTTATTCGACCGCCGTGAAGCTGGCGATGAACGGTTTGGCCTTGAACGACTGGCCGCTGTTGAATTTTGAGCAGCGCACTCGTGAGCGCGGAGTATTCCAACTACTACCCTGTGCTCCCGGGAAACCCGGATATGTTGATCTGGTGCTTTACCACGAGCGTTGTGAGACCGATACGCTGGGTACTGGATTTCTGTTTCGCAACCGGCAGGAAACCCGGGTTCAGGCCGAGCTCGTCCGTTTCAACACGCGCCTGTTCGATCAGCAGTTTCGTGAGTTGGTGGAAAGGCGCCTGGAGAAGATCGCCCGGCAGCAGATCCTTTCCTTCGAAATTTGAGACCATGGGCTCATTCCGGTCAGGGCACCAGATAACCTTTGATCCCAGTGAAGATGATCTGTGCGGCCAGGGCGCAGACGAACAGCCCCATCAGGCGGCTGACGATCTGCAGGCCTTGGTCGCCCAGGATCCGCTCGATGCGGTTCGACAGATACAGCACCAAGCCAACCGTGAAGCTCGCCAGCGCGATACTGACGATGGCCAGCAGCTTGTCGTCCCAGTGCGGTTGGCCAACGCCCATCACCAGCAACGCACCGATGGTGCCGGGGCCGACGGTGAGCGGGATGGTCAGCGGAACGATGGTCACGTCCTGTTGCACGTTGTCAGCCTGGACCGCTGCCTTGCCCTGGGCCATGCCCAGCGCCGAGATGAACAGCACGCTGCCGGCGCCGATACGGAAGGCGTCGGGGGTTATGCCGAATACGCCGAAGATGGCACGTCCGAACAGGTAGAGCACCACGCTGGCCACCAGTGCCGCGATGGCCACACGCCAGGCAAGCTGCTTGCGCTCCTTGCTGGAGTAGCCGCGGGTCAGGCTGATGAAGCAGGACAGCACGAAGAATGGGCTGTAGAGCACGAGCATTTTCAGGTAGACGCTGAACAACTCATGGAGCATGGCGCAAATCCATGGCGGTGAGGGTGTGGGCAAGTGTATCAGGCGCAATGGCGGCGCGGCTTGCGAGGCTCTCGTGCACGAAGCAGGCGGCGCGGTGAATGGCTGCGGCGCAGGCGACACAGCAGCGTTGTTCCTTCAGGGATCTCACGGAGTCTGCAAACGGTCCGAGGCCGCGGCCCGCTTGCTGGCCCAGAACTGGATCAGCTCGCGCAATTGCGACAGCTCCACCGGCTTGGCCATGTGCCCATCCATGCCGGCCTGGCGCGCGCGATCCTTGTGTTCGGTGAGGATATGCGCGGTCAATGCAACCACCGGGGTGCGCTCGCGTTGGTTGGCGGCTTCCCAGGCGCGTAGCTGCTCGGTGGCGGAGAAGCCATCGAGCACTGGCATCTCGCAGTCCATCAGCACCAGATCATAACGCTGCGCTTTCATGGCGCGCAGGGCTTCCTCGCCATTGCTGGCGGTATCTGGTTCGAGGTTGAGCTTGCCGAGCATGCCGCGGATGACCTTGGTGGAAATGCTGTTGTCCTCGGCGACCAGCACACGGAAGTCGCTGGGCAGGTCCAATGGCGGAGGTGGGCCGGGCAGTGTAGGGGCAGGCGGCTGCTCGCGACCGCGCAGGGCGAGCTCTTCGGCCAGCGTGGTCTTGAGGGTATAGCCGGCCACAGGCTTGGCCAGGATGCGCTTGACCCCGGCATTGCGGGCGATGATCTTGCTCGGCGCATTGCTGATGCCGGTGAGCATCACCACCAGGATGTCGTGGTTCAGGCTCGGATCTTCCTTGATCTTGGCCGCCAGCTGCATGCCGGTCATGCCGGGCATGTTCTGGTCCAGCAGCACGGCGTCGAAGTAGTCGCGCAGGTGCGCCTTGGTGCGCAGCAGGGCGAGCGCTTCCTTGCCCGAAGGCACGGCGCTGACGTTCATGCCCCAGGCACTGCACTGCTGCACCAGGACTTTGCGGCAGGTGTCGTTGTCGTCCACCACCAGCACGCGAGCGTCGCGCAGCGGGCCATCGAGGTCGGCCGGAGGCTGCTCCAGGCGCGAGGGGTCCAGCGGCAAGGTCAGCCAGAGGGTGTTGCCCATGCTGGTGCTGCTCTTGATGCCGAATTCGCCCTGCATCAGGCCGATCAGCTGTTTGGCGATGACCAGCCCCAGATGGCCGCCGAGCTTGTTGCTGGAAAGGAACTGATGGCTGTGCAACTGGGCTTGCAGCAAGGCTTCACGCTCGGCGGCGGGCATCGACTCGCCGCTATCCTGCACGGCGATGCGCAGGCGTGGCAGGTCGCCGCGCTGGTCCAGGGCCACCACCAGCAGGATCTCGCCTTGCTCGGTGTTCTTCAGGGCATTTTCCAGCAGGCTCGAAAGCGCCTGGCGCAGTCGGGTCGGGTCTCCGCTGATGACTCGTGGCACCTGGGGCTGGGTGAAGCTGATCAGCTCGATGTTCTGCTGTTCGGCCTTGGCCCGGAAAATGTTCAGGCAATCCTCGATCAGAGCATTGAGGTCGAACTGCACATCATCCAGCTCGATCTGTCGGGATTCGAGCTTGGAGATGTCGAGGATTTCATTGATCAGCGTGAGCAGTTCGTTGCCGGCGCTGTGGATGGTCTGCACATAGTCGCGCTGCTTGACCGACAACGGCGTGCCCAGCAGCAATTCGGTCATGCCCAGCACCCCATTCATGGGGGTGCGGATCTCGTGGCTGATCTTGGCCAGGAACTCGGCCTTGGCGTTGATCTCGGCATCGCTGGCAGCCAATGCGCGGCTGGCGCGGAAGCGCTCCTCGCTGATGCGGCGCAGCCGTTCGCTGACCGACAGGTTCAGCAGCAAGCCGCTGGCCACGGTCAGCCCCATCAGGATGAACAGCAGCCATGGGGTCGAGGTGCGCGTCAGGCCCAGCAAGGCCGGCAGCAGCACCAGACCGCCCAGGTTGAATATCAGCATGGCCACGGCGAACAGTCGCGCAGGGCCGTAGCCCTTGTACCAGTGGTAGGCACTGACCAGCAGCATGGTCACGCTGCCGAGCGCGAGCAGGGCGTAGGTCATCAGGTTCAGTGGCAGGGTGTCCACGAACAGCAGCACCAGGCCGCTGACCGCGACGATCAGCATTTCTGCATGCAGCAGCCGGTTGCAGCGGATCGAGCTGCAGGGGGTGAAGAAATGCTGGGTGAAATACAGCCCGGCCAGCCCGGCCAAGACCAAGGTCAGATAGGCGGCGGGGGTCTGGGCGCTGTGCCACAGCTGCCACCAGGGGCCGCTGAGGTTCAGCAGGATCAAGGCGCTGAGCAGCATCAGGCCGTGGTAAAGGGCCAGGATCAGCGTGGTGCTCGAGCGGGTGTAGAGGAAGCGGATCAGGTTGTGCAGGATCAGCATCACCAGACCGCCGAACAGCAGGCCGAACAGCAATGGGCGCGTCTGGTCGGCCGCGGCCCAAGCCGCAGGCTCAAGGCTGATGGCCGGACGCAACTGGTGTTCGGATACCAGTCGCAGGTAGATGTCCAGCGCGCGCGGGCTGTTGGGCAGCGGCAGCAGGTGGTCGCTGCTGCGCAGCGTCGGGCTGGCATTGCCGCCTTGACGACCATGGTGCAGCTGGCGAACGAGCTTGTCGCCATCCAGCGCGTAGAGGTCCAGGCGTGAAAGGTCGGGTGCGAAGACCCGCAGCAATTGCTCCTGCTCACCTGGCTCGAGCCGGTAGTGCAGCCACAGCGCCTGGTCGGCGGGGGCGGCATCGAGTTCGAACAGTTGCAGAGGACTGAACTGGTTGCGGTAGCGGTCCGAGCGGATATCGCTCAGTTGCAGGTTGGCCTGTTCGTCGAGCAGAACGCTCCAGCCTCCACCTTGTTCGGCCGAGGCCGGGGGAAGGCAGAGCAGCGTCAGCAGGCTGACGATCAGGGCAATGGCAATCCGAAGCCGACGCAAGACGAGATCCCTTCCTAGCCGTTGTGCAGGATAACTATGCGCGGGGCGCCAAGACGAAGGCAAGGCCCCGTCGGGGCCTTGTCGACGAGCCGGAGGCCGTGAGCCAGGGGCGTCACGGCGATCCGTTGCAGCTTACTGGTGCTCGCCACGCTCGCGGGCGATCGCACGGTAGCCGATGTCGGTGCGGTAGAAGCTACCGTCCCAGTCGATTTGCTCGGCCAGGCGATAAGCCTGTTGCTGGGCGGCCTCGACGGTGGCACCCATGGCAGTGGCGCAGAGCACACGGCCACCGGCGGTCACGACCTTGCCGTCCTTGAGCGCGGTGCCGGCGTGGAAAACCTTGCCCTCGAGCTTGGCGGCAGCGTCCAGGCCGTTGATCACGGCGCCTTTGGCGTAGTCGCCCGGATAGCCGCCGGCGGCCAGTACCACGCCCAGGCTCGGCTGCGGGTTCCACTGGGCCTCGACCTTGTCCAGGGCCTTGGCGAAAGCCGCCTCGACCAGCAGCACCAGGCTCGACTCCAGGCGCAGCATGACCGGCTGGGTTTCCGGGTCGCCGAAGCGGCAGTTGAACTCGATGACCTTGGGGTTGCCCGCCTTGTCGATCATCAGGCCCGCATAGAGGAAGCCGGTGTAGACGTTGCCTTCCTCGGCCATGCCGCGCACGGTCGGCCAGATCACTTGGTCCATCACGCGCTGGTGCACATCGGCGGTGACGACCGGAGCCGGGGAGTAGGCGCCCATGCCGCCAGTGTTCGGGCCAGTGTCCTTGTCGCCGACGCGCTTGTGGTCCTGGCTGGTGGCCATCGGCAGCACGTTGTGGCCATCGACCATGACGATGAAGCTGGCTTCCTCGCCGTCGAGGAACTCCTCGATGACCACACGCGAACCGGCATCGCCAAAGGCATTGCCGGCGAGCATGTCACGCACGGCGGCTTCGGCTTCCTCGAGGGTCATGGCGACGATCACGCCCTTGCCCGCAGCCAGGCCGTCGGCCTTGATGACGATCGGCGCGCCCTTTTCCTTCAGATAGGCCAAGGCCGGCTCGATCTCGGTGAAGTTCTGGTAGTCGGCGGTCGGAATCTTGTGACGGGCCAGGAAGTCCTTGGTGAAGGCCTTGGAGCCTTCCAGCTGGGCTGCGCCCTTGGTCGGGCCGAAGCAGTCCAGGCCACGACTGCGGAACAGATCGACCACGCCGGCCACCAGCGGGGCCTCGGGGCCGACGATGGTCATCTGCACGTTCTGCTCGGCGAAGTCGGCCAGTTGCTCCAGGGCAGTGACGTCGATGGCGACGTTCTCGCACTTGGCCTCGATAGCGGTGCCGGCGTTGCCCGGGGCAACATAGACTTTCTCGACGCGTGGGTCCTGGGCGACTTTCCAGGCCAGGGCGTGCTCACGGCCGCCGCTGCCGATGATCAAAACTTTCATGTCAAAACCTCGAATTCTTTCGGACGGGAGGCAAAGCCTCACGCTGTACGAGGTCGCAATGAAGCAGGTAGATGCAAGGCGGGGTCGGTTCCGATGAGCGGAGTTGCCTTCTGGCAATGAGCATCAGCGGAACCGGCCCCAACGCAGCAGATGCCTGCCTCAGTGCGGCCGATTGCCGTAAATCAGTGGCGGAAGTGGCGCATGCCGGTGAATACCATCGCAATGCCAGCTTCATCGGCGGCAGCGATAACCTCGGCATCACGCATCGAACCACCTGGTTGGATCACGGCGGTGATACCCACTTTAGCCGCATTGTCGATGCCGTCACGGAACGGGAAGAAGGCGTCCGAGGCCATGACCGCGCCCTGAACCTGCAGGCCGGCGTGCTCGGCCTTGATGGCCGCGATGCGGGCGGAGTTGACGCGGCTCATCTGGCCGGCGCCCACGCCGATGGTCTGACGCTGCTTGGCGTAGACGATGGCGTTGGACTTGACGAACTTGGCCACTTTCCAGGCGAAGACCAGGTCGTGGATTTCCTGCTCGGTCGGGGCGCGCTTGGTCACGACCTTCAGGTCGTCGGCACCGATCATGCCGATGTCGCGGCTCTGTACCAGCAGGCCACCGTTGACGCGTTTGAAGTCCCAACCAGCGGCGCGCTCGGCTGGCCACTCGCCGCACTCCAGCAGACGCACGTTCTGCTTGGCAGCCACGACTTCGCGGGCAGCCTGGGAGATTTTCGGCGCGATGATCACTTCGACGAACTGGCGGTCAACGATGGCCTTGGCGGTTTCGCCGTCCAGTTCGCGGTTGAAGGCGATGATGCCGCCGAACGCCGACTCGGTGTCGGTGGCGTAGGCCAGGTCATAGGCCTTGCGGATGCCGCCTTCGTCCTCCGGTACCACGGCCACGCCGCACGGGTTGGCGTGCTTGACGATGACGCAGGCCGGCTTGACGAAGCTCTTCACGCACTCGAGCGCCGCATCGGTGTCGGCCACGTTGTTGAACGACAGCTCTTTGCCCTGCAGCTGGATAGCGGTGGAGACGCTGGCTTCGCCCTTCTTGGCCTCGACGTAGAACGCCGCGCTCTGGTGCGGGTTCTCGCCGTAGCGCATTTCCTGGGCCTTGACGAACTGGCTGTTGAAGGTGCGCGGGAACTCGCTGCGGCCTTCGGTGGACAGGGTGTCCTTGGCCTGGTCGATGGTGCCCATGTAGTTGGCGATCATGCCGTCGTAGGCGGCAGTGTGCTCGAAGGCCTTGAGCATCAGGTCGAAGCGCTGGGCGTAGGTCAGGCCACCGGCCTTGAGGTTTTCCAGGACGCTGGCGTAGTCGCTTGCGTTGACCACGATGGCGACGTCCTTGTGGTTCTTCGCCGCGGAGCGGACCATGGTCGGGCCGCCGATGTCGATGTTCTCGATGGCGGTCGGCAGGTCGCAGCCTGGCTTGGCGATGGTCGCCTCGAACGGGTACAGGTTGACGGCGACCAGGTCGATCGGCTTGATGCCGTGCTCGTTCATGATGGCGTCGTCGATGCCGCGGCGGCCAAGGATGCCGCCGTGGATCTTCGGATGCAGGGTCTTGACCCGGCCATCCATCATTTCAGCGAAGCCGGTGTAGTCGGCCACTTCCACCGCGTTCACGCCGTTGTCCTTGAGCAGCTTGTAGGTGCCGCCGGTGGACAGGATCTCGACGCCCAGCTGTTGCAGTTCACGGGCGAATTCGAGGATCCCGGTCTTGTCGGAGACGCTGATCAGGGCGCGGCGGATCGGCAGGCGGGTAGTCTGGTCGGTCATTTCGGATTCCATAACGCGGTGGTTTCAGCAAAAAAGGCGCCTCTTGGGAGAGCCGCCTTTTCTGATTGGGATTCGGATTACAACAGATCGTACTGCTTGAGTTTCTTGCGCAAGGTGCCACGGTTGAGCCCGAGCATCTCGCTGGCCTTGGTCTGGTTGCCCTTGACGTAGTTCATCACGCTTTCGAGCAGCGGTGCCTCGACTTCCGACAGCACCAGGTTGTAGACGTCCGTGACGGTCGCGCCTTCCAGGTGGGCGAAGTAGTTGTGCAGCGCCTTCTCCACGCTGTCGCGAAGGGTCTGGCCCTCTTCGCTCGGCGTATTGAGGTGCTGTTTCAGGTTGGCGTTGTCGCTCACGGGCGTTGTTCCACTCACTAATGTCTCGGTCATCATCGTCATGCGGCCACCCCTTGTCCGTCCTCTGTCTCAAGGCTCTCTCGACGTTCGCAAAAGAACGCGCGAACGTTGGCGCACTGCGCTTGTGTGTCTTCCAGCGCGTTGAACCGGGCGCGAAACTCCTTGGCGCCAGGTCGTGTTGCCAGGTACCAGCCCACATGCTTGCGGGCGATACGCACGCCCATCACATCGCCATAGAAGGCATGCAGTGCAGCCAGGTGCTCCAGCAGAATGTGTTCCACTTCATCCAGCGCCGGGGCAGGCAGGTGCTCGCCCGTGCGCAGGTAATGCTCGATCTCGCGGAAAATCCACGGCCGCCCCTGGGCGGCACGGCCGATCAGCAGGCCGTCGACGCCGGTGGCGTCCAGCACCGCCCGGGCCTTTTCCGGCGACGTGATGTCGCCGTTGGCAAAAACCGGGATCGACACCGCCTGCTTGATCGCCGCGATGGTGTCGTACTCGGCTTCGCCGGTATACAGATCGGCGCGTGTACGGCCATGGACCGCAAGCGCCTGGATGCCGGCCTGTTCGGCGATCTTCGCCACGGTCAGGCCGTTCTTGTTCGCCCGGTCCCAGCCGGTGCGGATCTTCAGGGTCACCGGTACGTCCACCGCGCCGACCACGGCGTGGAGGATTTCGCTGACCAAGGCTTCATCTCTCAATAAAGCAGAGCCTGCCGCCTTGTTGCAGACTTTTTTTGCCGGACACCCCATGTTGATATCGATGATCTGCGCGCCGGCCTCGACATTGGCCTGGGCCGCCGCGGCCAGCATCTGCGCATCGCCACCGGCGATCTGCACCGAGCGAGGCTCGGGATCGCCTTCATGGATGCGGCGCAGGCGCGATTTGCGGCTGTTCCACAGGCTCATGTCGCTGGTCACCATCTCCGAAACCACCATGCCGGCGCCCAAGCGTTGGCAAAGTGTACGGAAAGGCTGGTCCGTCACCCCGGCCATGGGGGCGAGGATCAGGTTGTTTCGCAGTGTGTAAGGGCCGATGCGTACCGCCGACATAGGTGTTCCCTGTTGTGGGGCCGAATCATGGGAGTCCGAAAAAGGGTTGGCATGATACCCGCTCTCGATGACTGGATAAAGATGAATCTGGATAAAATCTGAACAGCTGCGGGCTTATAACGAGACGCTTCTAGCTGCAAGGTTCAAGCCGCAAGCTTCACGCCAATCGTTGATTGGCCTGCGTTTTTCTTGTGGCTTGAAGCTTGCTAACGAGCGCTGCTTTTCATTCCGGCGAGCGGAAGCTCAGGCTGTAATTAACGGCCTTCGGGCCGGGATCGAGGATGTCCAAGGCGATATGGATGGGGGTCTGGCTGGGCATCTCGCCGCGCCCGGCCAGCTCACCCGACAGGTACTCGCTGGGCTTGAAGCGACGGCTGGCGATCAACTGGCCGTTGAGGTCGGCAAAGCGCAGCTCCAGCAGTGGGAAAGGTTGGGCGAACGGCGCGCGGTTGTAGATGATCGCATCGACGATCAGGGCTCCCTTGAAGTCCGGGTGGCTGCGCACCACCAGGTTGCTGCTCTTGATGCGGGAGATGTCGACGCGGGTCGGCACTGTGCAGCCGAGCATCGGGCACAGCTGCTGGAACCAGGGACGGTACTGGTCCTGGCGGGCCATTTCATCGAAGTGGTAGGCGATGTACTGGAAGGCCAGCAGCCCTGCGGCCAGCAGGGTCAACAGGCCCCACAGCAGGCGCTTGAACCCGTTTGGCTTGGCCTTTTGCCAGTCGAGCTGCAATGGGTCGTCCACCACATGCACCAGCGGCTCCTTGCGGGAAGGACGTTCGGCCTTGGCGGCCAGCATCGGCTCCGGCCGCTCATCATGCAGATCGTCTGGCTCGTCGTCATCACGTGCAGACAGGCGCAGGCTGCCGGGTTCGTCGTCGTCGCGGGCAGAGAGGCCTTTCTCAGGGATGTCGTCGTGGATCGAGAGTGGTGCCAGCGGCGCGTCGGCAAGGACGTCGCGCGGCGCGTCCTGGGGGAGTGGGCGAGGCTCGTCGTCGTCCAGGTCCAGGCCGCCCAAGGTCGGCTCGGTGCGTTCGCCGGGTGCCGGCTCGAGGTCCAGATCGAGGGTTTCCTGTTCGACCAGCACGGGGGCAGGCGCTTCGGCGGAAGGCGGCTCCGGCACATGATCGGTGGCGGTGCCGAAGGGCTCGTGCGCGTGCTCATCGTGGCGATGGTCATCGCGGCGGGCCTGCAAGGCCTCTTCACGTGATGGCGCCTGGCGCTCCCGGTGGGGTTCGCGACGCTCGAGACGGGCGAGTTCCTGGTCCAGGTCCAAATCATCCAGCGCTTGTGCGGTGACCGCCCAATCGTCCTGTTGCGGGCTCGGTGCCGGCTGCGCAGGCACGTCCTGAGGCGGCAGGGCCGGCTCCGGTTGCGCGACCGGGGCTGGCGCTGGTGCTGGTGGCGGGCTAGCCGCCTCAGGCGTGTCGGCGCTCCGGTTCTGCTCCAGCAACTGCTTGGCAGCGTTGAACACCTGCAGGCAGTGGCCGCAGCGCACCACACCGCGCGCCATGCTCAATTGCTGGTAGGTGACGCGAAAGCTGGTCTGGCAATGAGGGCACTGGGTGACGAAACTGTCGGTCATGCGGCAATCCGGGCTATGCAGGTGGTTAAGTCTAGGTGGGCCTAGCGGCGGCAACCACTGATGCGTACCCAGCCGTCGCGCACGACGATTGGGTCCAGATCGAAGTCGGCAGCATAGGCAGCGGCTACTTCGTCGCCCTGCTCGGCAAGGATGCCCGACAAGGCCAGCAGGCCTCCGGGGCGAACCAGGCCGGACAATTGCGGGGCCAGCGAGACCAGCGGGCCGGCCAGGATGTTGGCGACCAGGACGTCGGCTTGCATGGCGGGCATCTGCTCGGGCAGGTACAGGGCCAGTCGCTCGTCGGCGATGCCGTTGCGCTGGGCGTTGTCACGCGAGGCTTCGATGGCCTGCACGTCGATGTCGGTGCCGATCGCCTCGCGGGCGCCCAGCAGCAGGGCAGCGATGGCGAGAATCCCCGAACCGCAGCCAAAGTCCAGGACTTGGGTGCCTTCGAGCTGCTGGCCGTCCAGCCACTCCAGGCACAGGGCGGTGGTCGGGTGGGTGCCGGTGCCGAAGGCCAGGCCTGGGTCCAGCAGCAGGTTGACCGCGTCTTTTTCCGGGGCCTCGTGCCAGCTTGGCACGATCCACAGGCGCCGGCCGAAGCGCATGGGCTGGAAGTTGTCCATCCAGCTGCGCTCCCAGTCCTGGTCTTCGATCACTTCGGCGTGGTGCTCGGGCAACTCGGCGCCGGTCAGCAGGCGCAGGTGGGCGAACACCGCTTCGGGCTCGGCGTCAGCCTCGAACAGGGCCAGCAGGTGAGTGTGCGACCAGAGCGGAGTGGTGTTGAGGTCCGGTTCGAAGATCGGCTGGTCTTCGGCGTCCATGAAAGTCACCGAGACGGCGCCGACTTCGAGCAGGGCGTCTTCGTAGGTTTCGGCTTGGTCTGGGCTGATGGCCAGGCGAACTTGCAGCCAGGGCATGGCGGGCACCTTTGGTAAATCGACAGGGGCAGCCCAGGGCTGCGCGTAGCCTGGCAGTTTACTTGAGTGCGTGGGGTTTGTGCATTCCGTGCATTGGCGGTTTCCGGCGCGGGTAGTTGCTTGCTACCGCATGTCGGTCGGTGTCCAGACCAATCCTTGGTGGCTTCTCAATCAGGATTGATCGTCATGAGTGCATCCGTTTCGCCACCTGTCTCCACGACCAGCTCGCCTATCCTTGAGCGCCTCATTGTCTGGGCCGAGCATTTCCAGCGACGGCTGAACGATCAGTCAACCTTCTTCGAGGTCGCCGAGAACAATCTTCTGGTGGAGTTGAAAACCCATTACAGCGACGCTATCGATCCGCGTTTGCCGCACGACCTGCTCGATGCGGCGCTGCAACATCGGATCGATCAGAGGCCGCTGGTATTCGATGCGCAGTTGCACGCGCCTTATCGTCCGGATGGGCGTGTCGTTCAGGAAATACCCGAGACGCGCCGGGATGTCATGGTCCAGCTCGTGGAAAGCGCAAGCACCCGGCTTCTGGATAATTACCAGGATTACCTGACCCGTTACTGGCAGGTGGCGCCCCAGGGGCTTGTGCAGCGGCAAGCGTATCTCGTCCGTGTTGCCGAGCGAGTGGAAGCGCATTGCCAGAGCATCAAGGCCACGCTGGAGTCGGCAGCGCTTCTCGACATGTCGGTGGAGAGGCTGCGTGCGCAGCTCGGTGAGCACGAACACCAGTGGCATGAGCAGTTGGCGTTATCAAGCTTGGCCACCGAAGCCGAGCGTGAAGCGGTCGATGGCGTGACCAAATCCCACTCTCCACATTGGTACAAATTGCTGGATGAAAGCCAGCGCGCTTGTCTGGAGAAGGCTTGGGAAGACTGGCAGGATGCGCAGGACCAAGCGGGTCGCGCACTGGGCGATGTGCGTTCGCTGCAGCGCCACGCCAGTCGCTGTGCGCAAGACTATCTGGACGAGCATTTTGACGCACCGCTGCTCGCTGACCGGATTACATTCAAGCGGCGAAGGCGAGGCGCCTCACTGCAGGACGGGAAATCGCTGAGCTTGACGGAGCTGGTGGCGGAAGGGGCGCTGAATATCGACCAGCTATATGAGCTCAGTGATATCACCAACACCTCGCTTTTGTGCCCGCCACCGAGCGCAGCGCAGATTCGCGAGTTGGCGGCCAGCGTCGATGCCAAGGCAACCTACCTGCCAGCGCTGACCAAGCGCCACGAAGCAGCCGAGGTCAAGCAGGCGCTGTTCGATGCCTATGATTTCGGCCTGAAGTACAGCGCGCAACGCGCCGTGTATGCAGGGCATCTGCAGGACGCTCATCATGCCCGGTTGTCATCCCTGCGGCAGGGCAATCAGGCTCAGTGGGAGGTCAGTGCCATCGAGCTGTTCGACGGCATGGTTTGCAGTGACCTGTTGGTGTTCTTTCGTAGCCAAGAAGGCGTCTTGGACAGCCTGTTCTTGTATGCGCCAGCAAAGCCGGACGGACAGGAGTGGATCGAGCTCAGCTCCCTTCGCATGCTCAGCGCCGAGATTGGCGGCTGGATGAAAGAGGCGGATGGCCAAGACTACCTGCTGTCGCAATTGCCCGGGGAGCAGCGCGACAGGGCTGTCTTGGAAATCAAAAACATCCAGTCACTGCCCGCTGCATGGGATCTGACCCGCGATCTTCGCAGCGCGAGCCGGGGTTATCAGGCTTGTATCGAAGAAGGCGTTCGGGCGCGCATGACGATACGCGAGCACGAAGTGCAGGCCAGCGAGTCGCCTCGTTGGTACAGCGTGCTGGGCATTGAAGAGCGTCGGGTGATCAACCTGCTTTGCAACGAGGCCCGTGGCGCTGAGCAGGCATTCATCGAGGTGCTGAAAGACTATGAGAGTTTTCAGGACTTTGCCCGACGTACGGTGGGCGAAGCCATCAAGCCGTATCTGGTAAAGCAGGGCATCACCGATCCGGTGGCACCGGAATCGATCGTCTTCGACTTGAGCACGACATTGGCCGATGGGACGACACGTTCTGTCAATCTGCTCGACGTGGTCTGCTATGGCTATGACGACAATTCGGGTATCGACCACCCGAAGCGAGGCGTGCGCTCGCTTGTCGGTCAGGACCTATCTGCGCTGCGAAGCGCCGACCTTGCCCGATACGCGCGTGGTGCCTATGTGGGAGAAAAGTACATTGCTCATGTGCGTGAGCGCTTCCTGCTGGCCGGTTCGGTGGAGTATGCGAACTACCAGCAGTTGTTCGGCAGTGCCCTGCTGAGCGGCATGGATCGTGACTTGCGAGTTGCGCATGGTCGCGCAGAGATCGATCTTGAGACCTACGAGGCGCTGACGCGTCTGGTCACTGAACTGGGACGCACGCTAAGAAAAGAGAAGGCAAGCGGGTCTTCCGAACAAGTGGCCAATCACGATGGGATCTTTCGGCTGACCATCGAGGGGTACGTCATCCTGGGGTGCTATGTGTTCCGCCACATCCAGGAGGGGAAAGCCCAGGACTGGCTGTATGCGCCGGCGGAGCCGAACGGTCGTTTGTTCAGCCGATACAGCACACTGGGGCATGAGATGTCAGGGGTGGCAAACGATTACCTGCTTGCGCGGGCGCCTCTGGCGGGCAGGCGCAAGGTCGAACAACGCCTGATTGCCCTGGCTTCGGGCAGTGCCTCCCGAGATTCACTGCGCGGCCTTCAGCACGTCATCACCATCGCTGCTGAATACGAGGCCTATATCGAACATGCGCTGGCGGATGTCGATGAGGTGACGAGCAGCCACTTCGAGGTGATTCGCACGCAAGTCGCCAAGGGGCTGTTGTACGCGCTGGTGCCGCTTTCTCTCGTCTCGCCGCCGTTCGCAGCGTTGCTGGGCGCCTATTTTGTCGCGGCGCCGCTGCGCTCGGCGATTATCGCCCACACGCGCAAGGACACCGCGCATGCCCTGCAACAGTGGTTGCTCGCCTCTTGGGGGTTGCTAGGGCTGATGATCGTGCTGCCAGGGTTTTCGCTCAGAGCGGTCAGGTCGTTGCTGGACGAAACACGGCACATGCTGGCGATCAAGCAAGTGTCCTCTGCCAGCTGCAGGCGCGCTCCTTCGATGCGTTTGGACAAGCGGTGGGCGGTCAAGGGTGAGCCGGCGAACCTTCAGGAAGTCACCGAGGCGGGCATCTGGCAAGGCACCTACCGCAGCGGCGCATCAAGCGAGGCGCCTGGGGTCCGGCACTTCGTCCGCCACCAGGGGCGGTACTTCCAGGTCGAGAGGGACGTGGAACATGGCACGCTGCGCGTGATCAAGGCCAACCGGCCCGACAGTCTTCACCGGGAGGCCATCGTCCGCAGTGCAGATGGTCGCTGGGTGGCCAATAGCACAGGCCTGCGCGGGGGCAACACCGTGCATGACTTAGGGCGGATCACCGACGTGCGGCAAGTCGCCCAGGGTACGAGCCCTGATCCGCTTCGCGGAGCGCTGCAGGGCGAAGCGGTGGTCGGGCGGCTGTCGGCCAGCAGCGCGGACAACTACCTGTTCACGCTCAATGTGCAGAGCTGCGTGGCTGTTTCGCTGTACAACCCGGCAACCAAATGGGGCGCTGTCATCCACTTCGACCATAACATCCGCGGGCTCATCGAACGCGCGATCCGGGACGTTCTGTCTCGCATCCAGAGTGCCGGAGCAGGGGAGGTGCGTGCCGTGATGGCGGGTGGAGATTGGTTGGGAGGGACGAGCATCGGCGAACCGATCCGGTCAGTGCTCAGGCGCCAGGGGATATCCGCGCAGTGGGACCATTGGTCGTACTCTTCATGCTTTGGCAAGACCTATGGCATGACATTGGACTTGGGCACCGGTGTGACCCAGGTCTATACCACCTCCGGCGACTTGGTAGCAGGCTTGTACGATCCGATTCTGCGTGGAGCACGCGCGGGTGCCGCGGGTATCAGCGGCAGGGCTGGCCGAGTGCTAGCGCGAGTCAGGGCCGAACCGTTGTACCAGTTGCGCAGCGGCCAGGTCAGCGATGGCGCGGGTCGTGTCTACAGGACCAGCGAGTACGAGAACAACGCCATCGCGATTCATCTGGTGTCCTGACCACCCAATAAAAACCCCGGCACTGGGCCGGGGTTTCTTGCATCACGCTAACGCGATCACTCCTGGTTGGCCAGTTTGTGCTCGAGGTAGTGGATGTTGACGCCGCCTTTGCAGAAACCTTCATCACGCACGAGGTCGCGGTGCAGTGGAATGTTGGTCTTGATGCCGTCGACGACGATCTCGTCCAGGGCATTGCGCATGCGAGCCATGGCCTCGTCGCGGTCCTTGCCGTAGGTGATCAGTTTGCCGATCAGCGAGTCGTAGTTCGGCGGAACCGAGTAACCGCTGTACAGGTGCGAATCGACGCGAACGCCGTTGCCGCCCGGGGCGTGGAAGTGCTTGACCTTGCCTGGGCTCGGAATGAACTTCTTCGGATCCTCGGCGTTGATACGGCACTCCAGCGCGTGACCACGGATGACCACGTCTTCCTGGCGGATCGACAGTTTGTTGCCAGCGGCGATGCTGAGCATCTCCTTGACGATGTCGATGCCGGTGACCATTTCCGAGACCGGGTGCTCGACCTGGACGCGGGTGTTCATCTCGATGAAGTAGAAACGGCCGTTCTCGTACAGGAACTCGAAGGTACCAGCACCGCGGTAGCCGATCTCGATGCACGCGTCGACGCAACGCTTGAAGACTTCCTGACGGGCCTTCTCGTCGATGCCTGGCGCTGGCGCTTCTTCCAGGACCTTCTGGTGACGGCGCTGCAGCGAGCAGTCGCGATCGCCCAGGTGGATGGCGTTGCCCTGGCCGTCGGACAGGACCTGGACTTCCACGTGGCGTGGGTTGGTCAGGAACTTCTCCAGATAGACCATCGGGTTGCCGAAGGCGGCACCGGCTTCGGTACGGGTCAGCTTGGCCGAGGCGATCAGGTCCTCTTCCTTGTGCACCACGCGCATGCCGCGACCACCACCGCCACCGGCGGCCTTGATGATCACCGGGTAGCCGACGTCGCGGGCGATCGCCAGGGCGACCTCTTCGTCTTCCGGCAGCGGGCCGTCAGAGCCTGGCACGGTCGGTACGCCGGACTTGATCATCGCGTCCTTGGCCGAAACCTTGTCGCCCATCAGGCGAATGGTGTCGGCTTTAGGGCCGATGAAGGCGAAACCGGACTTCTCCACCTGCTCGGCGAAGTCGGCGTTTTCCGCCAGGAAGCCGTAACCCGGGTGGATGGCGGTGGCGCCTGTCACTTCGGCAGCGGCGATGATCGCCGGGATGTGCAGGTAGGAATCCTTGGACGATGCAGGACCGATGCAGACCGACTCGTCTGCCAGGCCCAGGTGCATCAGTTCGCGGTCGGCCGTGGAATGAACAGCGACGGTCTTGATACCCAGCTCTTTGCAGGCACGCAGGATCCGCAGGGCGATTTCCCCGCGGTTGGCGATCAGGACTTTTTCGAGCTTCCCAGACATCGTTGGCTCTCCGCGGTTCAAACGATGGTGAACAGCGGCTGGTCGAACTCAACCGGCTGACCGTCTTCCACCAGGATGGCGTCGATGACACCGCCGATCTCGGCTTCGATGTGGTTCATCATCTTCATGGCTTCGACGATGCACAGGGTGTCGCCTTTCTTCACGGTCTGACCGACTTCAGCGAAGTTGGCCGAGGTCGGCGAAGGCTTGCGGTAGAAGGTACCGACCATTGGCGAGCGAATCACGGTGCCTTTGAGGGCTGGAGCGGCAGCGGCGGCTTCGGCGGCCGGGGCAGCGGCAGCGACTGGCGCGGCAGCGGCGACAGGGGCAGCGGCCGGAGCCGGGGCGGCGAAGTACTGGGCGCCGGCCGGGGTCTTGCTGTGACGGCTGATGCGAACGGACTCTTCGCCTTCCTTGATCTCCAGTTCGTCGATGCCAGACTCTTCCAGCAGTTCGATCAGCTTCTTGACTTTACGGATATCCATTAATCATCAACTCCCAAGGTTCGGTCGGGGACTTAATTTTAAAAACGTGTCTAAAACGTTTCTCTACAGCCCTGGCCCCGAAGGGCCAAAGCCTTGTGTCATCAGGGCTGTGCGTTGGCAGCCAGGTATTCCAGCGCGGATTCCAGGGCCAACCGATAACCGGTGGCGCCCAGACCGCAGATCACCCCTACGGCGACATCTGAAAAGTAGGAGTGATGACGGAACGGTTCACGCTTGTGCACGTTGGAGAGGTGCACTTCGATGAATGGGATGCTCACAGCCAGCAATGCGTCACGTAATGCGACGCTGGTGTGGGTGAAAGCAGCCGGATTGATCAGGATGAAGTCCACGCCTTCGTTGCGGGCGGCATGAATACGGTCGATCAATTCGTACTCGGCATTGCTCTGCAGGTACTGCAGGTGGTGGCCAGCGGCGCGGGCGCGCTGCTCCAGGTCCTGGTTGATCTGGGCCAGGTTCACGGCACCGTAGTGGCCTGGTTCGCGGGTACCGAGCAGGTTCAGGTTGGGGCCGTGCAGCACCAGTAGGGTTGCCATCTGCGATTCCTTGGGTTTTGTAGGGCAATACGACATGAGCGCGGCGACTATGCCGCAAGAGGGCGTCGGGTGTCCAGTTCCCTGCAATAGCCAACACGTTGTCCGAGGTTCGCGCAAAGTATGTGACCAGATCATTAAGTCTGGTCACTCCTTTAGTGAAGTTGCCCGGTCCGGAGAAGTTATAGACCCAGTTTGCCGCGCACGCGCGTCAGAATCGCCGCAAATTCGCCGGCGTTTATCTCGCCAATGACCCGATCAACGGAAAGTTCGCTGCCGTTCGCTGCAAAAAACAGCAGCGCAGGTGGGCCGAACAGCTGGTAGCGGTCGAGCAGGGTGCGTTGCTCTGCGTTGCTTTCGGTGATGTCGAAACGCAACAACTTGAACGCGCCCAATTGTGATTGGACCTGTGGTGCGCTCAGTACTTCGTGTTCGATCACTTTGCAACTGATGCACCAGTCGGCGTACCAGTCCAGCAGTACCGGTTTGCCGGCGGCCTTGGCGTCGGCGAGCGCTGCATCCAGTGCGGCGGGCGTGGTGATGGTCTGCCAGGCGTCGGTCTTGCTGGCCCGGCTGCCGTCGAGGCTGGCTGCTGCCGGGGGCGGCAAGGGGCGCAAGGGGTCGCCTTGACCGCTCAGGGCGCCATACCAGCAGGCCAAGGCGTAGACCAGCAGGGCCAGGCCGAGCAATTGGGCCAGGCGTTGACGCGGGGTCTTGACCACCAACTCCAGGGCGCCGAGGAACAGCGCCACGCCCGCGGCGAGCAGACCGACCAACAGCAACGTCGCAGGCCCCGGCAGCACGCGGCTGAGCAGGCCGATGGCCAGGCCCAGCAGGAGAACCCCGATGGCATTCTTGACGGTGTTCAGCCACGGGCCGCTCTTGGGCAGCCACGCTGCTCCTCCGGTGGCCACCAGCAATAGCGGCGCGCCCATTCCCAGGCCCAGGGCGAAGAGTTTCAGCGCCCCGCCCAATGCATCGCCGCTCGCGCTGATGTACAGCAGGGCTCCGGCCAGCGGCGCCGACACGCAGGGGGAGACCAGTAGGCTGGACAGCACGCCAAGCACTGCCGCACCCAGCAACGAGCCGCCTTTGGTGCGGTTGGCCATGCTGTCCAGGCGGCTGCTCAGCGCCTGCGGGAGCTTGATTTCGAACAAGCCGAACATGGCCAGGGCAAACAGCACGAAGAACAGCGCGAATGGCACCAGCACCCACGCCGACTGCAGGCGTGCCTGCAGGTTCAGGCTGGCGCCGAACATGCCCATCAGCGCCCCAAGCACGGCAAAGGACACGGCCATCGGCAGCACATACGCCAGCGACAGGCTCAGCCCACGCCAGCCACCCACCTGCCCGCGCAGCACCACACCGGACAGGATCGGCAGCATCGGTAGCACGCAGGGGGTGAAAGTCAGGCCTATGCCGGCGAGGAAGAACAGCAGCAGTGACTGCCAGCCCCAGCCTTGCTCGGCGCCACCTGCGCCGGCCTCGGGTTTCCCGCCGGTGCCATCGATGCTCAGCCGTTCGGTTTCCGGCGGATAGCACAGGCCTTTGTCGGCGCAGCCTTGGTAGCCCACCAGCAAGGTGAAGGCACGTGGATCGGTGCGTGGCAACTGGATGTCGACCACGCCGTGGTAGACCTCGACATCGCCAAAGAACTCGTCGTGCTTGGCTTCGCCCTTGGGAATATCGGCCTGGCCCAGGGCGATGTCGGCGGGCTCCGTACGGAACTGGAAGCGGTGGCGGTAAAGGTAATAGCCGTCGGTGGCGACGAAGCGTAGCTTGACGGTCTGGGCGTCGGCCTGGACCAGGCTGAGCTTGAAGGCTTCGTGGACAGGCAAGAAGTCGGCGCTGTTGCTCAGAGAGGCGGCGCCGAGGGTGGCGCTGGGGCGGTTGTCGAGCAGGCCCGCGGCGAAGGCAGGGCTGGCCAGCAGCAGGAACAGCAGGAAAAACAGGCGGCGCATGGCGGTCTCGCTAGGTGAAACGTGGGCGCATCATAGCGGACTTGCCCACGATTGGGGCCTGGTTGGCCGGCAGCGCGACACATGGCCGCTGGATTTCATGTTGTCAGTGCCGACGCAACCGCTCAGGTGCCGAGACGCTCAGAGGCGAAACGCCCGCACCGCCGTGTTCAGCTCGCTGCCAAGCTGGAGCAACTGCTCACCTTGCTCACGCCCTTCGCCTATGCGTTGCAGGTTGTCCTCGCCCAGTGCGTGAATCCGCTCGCTGTGGTCGCGAATCTCGCTCACCGCCCCTGTCTGCTGGGCGGTTACCTCGGCGATGCGTACCGCCGTGTCGGCGATCGTGCGGATGGCACCGACGATTTCATCGAGTGCGCCATCGGCAGCCTGGGCCTGGCTGGCGGTGGCCTCGGCGTGTTCGAGCTGGGTGCGCATGCCGTTCACCGATTCCCGGGCGGCTTGTTGCAGGCGGTCGATCAAACCCTGGATTTCACCCGTAGCCCCCGTGGTGCGCTGGGCCAGCGAGCGCACCTCGTCGGCGACCACAGCGAAGCCACGGCCCATCTCGCCCGCCCGTGCAGCCTCGATGGCGGCATTGAGTGCCAGAAGGTTGGTCTGTTCGGCGATCGCACGAATCACTGTCAACACACCGCCGATGGTGGCCGACTCCTCGGCCAATTGCTCGATCGTCTGCGCGTTGCCTTGCACTTCATCGACCAATGCACGCAGGCCGGACAGGCTCTGGCCGATCACCGCCTGGCCCTGTTCCACGGCGCGCCCGGCATCACGGCTGGCTTCGGCGGCGGCGCTGGCATCGCCCGCGACCTGCTGGATGGTCGCCTCCAGTTCGCCCAAGGCATCGCGGATCTGTGCGGTGTCACCGGCCTGGCGCTCGGCGCCGTCGTGCAGGGCAGTGCTCATTCCCGCCAAGGCATGACTGCTGCCGGCAACCTGTTCGGCGTTGTGACGCAGGGTGCCGACCAGGTCCACCAGGTATTGGCGCAGGCGATTGAGCGACGCCTGGATATCGTGCAGCTCACGGTTGGTGCGCCCCAAGGTGATGGCCTGGGCGAAGTCGCCCTCGGCCCAGCGCGACAGGGCAGGGGCAAGGCCGGTCAAGGTCCGCGCCAAGCGGCGCTGAAGGGTGTCGATGAGCAGGGCGATGAGCAGGATCAGGCCAATCATCAGCCCCTGGATGATACGCACTTCGCCGGCGATCTTGGCGTGCAGGCCCCGTACCTCAGGCTCCAGGGCTGCGATGGCCTGTTGCACTGCTTCCAGTCGCTCGCCTGTGCTGGCGGCCAGGGCGGTACGGCGCTCGATCTGTTCGCGGGTGCGTTGCAGTTCGGCCGGGTAGCGGGCCAGCAGGCTTTGCAGCTCGCGCTTGAGGCCCACCGCCACATCTTCGCGTTGCTCGCTGGCCTGTGTCTGCAGCCCCATCAGGGCGGCGAAATCGTCGGCGTTGGACTCGGCAGCGCGGGTCACGCCCAGCAGTGGTAGGGTGTCGATGGCCTGGGCTTGGGCGCGGATCAGTTGCAGTTCACGTTCGACTTCGTCGGCCAGCTCCGCACGGCCACTGCTGACCAGCTTGTCCCGAGCCAGGGACAGGCGCCCCAGGTGCACCGAGGCGTCCAGCACGGGCGTCAGGTACCGGCCCGCGTCTGGGCTGGCGCTGTCACGGGCGTAAGCTGCCAATTGCTCAAGATTGGCCCCCAGCTCACGTTCGGCCTGAAGCAGCAAGGCCTGCGGGTCGCCGGCGAGCTTGCCGGCGGCGAGCAACTCGTTGGCGGTAAAGGTCTGCAGGTGGTCCAGGCTGGGGCGCAGCTTGTCCGAAAGCGCCTGTGGCCAGTCGGCCAGGGAGGCCTGCAACTGCTTGGTCGCCTCCATGGCGGCGGCATGGCGCAGGGCGTCGCCACTGCCCAAATAGGCCTGGATATTGCGCGCTGCATCACGCTGGAACTGTTGGGACAAATCCAGGTAGCGCTCCATCAATTGATAGGGGCGCTCCAGGGCGCGTTGCGACCACCACAGGGTCGCGCCCAGGGCGATACAGACGGTCACTAGCAGCAAAGTATTGAAATTGGTCAGCCACTTCAGGCGCATAGCTGCGAACTTCCGGCGGGGAGTGGAGAGGTAGGTGCCTGAAGTTATTGCGATTTTGTGACGAGGTGATGACGAGAAAGGCGTGACCTTACAAAAAAGTGGCTATTTGCCTTTATTGGCCAAGCCGGTCGGAGAAGCAGGTGGCACGCACCACGCAGTTGCGCCCGGCATGCTTGGCGCGGTACAGCGCCTCGTCCGCGGCGCTGGCCATGGTCAGGGCATCGAGGTTGTCGTCCAGTTGCACCACGCCGGCGCTGAACGTGCACGTGAGATCGTGGGGCTGGGCCGGGTAGAGGATTTCGGCGAAACGTCGGCGAATCTCGTCCAGTACCTTGTGGGCCGCGTCCAGCGCGGTGTTAGGCATGACGATGGCGAACTCCTCGCCGCCGTAGCGCCCGATGAAGTCGGTCTTGCGCAGCCGCTGCTTGAGAAACAGCGCCAGGCTCTTGATCACCCGGTCGCCCATCGGGTGGCCATGGCGATCGTTGATTTTCTTGAAATGGTCGATGTCGAGCATGGCGAAGCTCAGCGGCTGCGCTTCGCGGCGTGCGCGGAAGCTGCAATCTTCCAGCAACTGCAGGATATGGGTGTGGTTGTACAGCCCCGTGAGGCTGTCGCGCACCATGCGGGCCTTGAGGTGACGGGCGCGGGCCGCGCGGTTGCGCACGGTGGTGATCAGGTGGCGTGAGCGGATCGGCTTGGTCAGGAAGTCGTCACCGCCCTCGCTCATGGCGTCCAGTTGCTTGTCCAGATCATCCTCGGCCGACAGGTAGATGATCGGCACACTGACGTAGCGATCGTTATGGCGGATGACCTTGGCAAGCTCGGGGCCGGTGCAGTCGGGCATATAGAGGTCGAGGATGATCAAGTCGGGCTGGAAATCCGCCAGCTCGGCCATGGTGCGGATCGGCTCGGTGAGGGTGCGGGTGATCATGCCCGCGCCGTTGAGCAGGCGTTCGGTATACATGGCCTGGGCGCGGGAGTCATCGATGATCAGCACACGGAAGGGGTCGTACTGGGTGGCGCTGGTGTAGAGCTCGACTTTCTCCAGCAGGCTCGAGGCCTCCAGCGTGCCGGTCAGGAACTCCTGGCCTCCGGCGCGTACGGCGGCCAGACGGGTGGGGGTGTCGGTCTCGTGGTGGCTGAAGAACAGCAGCGGGATGTGCTGATCCAGCCCTTGCTGGGCCAGGGCCGCGAGTTTCAGGCCTTGGCCTGGGCCAGTGAAGTCCACATCCATCACGATGGCCGAAGGCAAACGTTCACGCATCGAGGCGCAGAAGGCCTCGGCACTGTACAGCGCCTGCACGCCCAGGCCGAAGAATTCGAGCTGCTGGGCCAGGCGCTCGGCTCGGTCGTGGTCCTGAAGCAGGATGTAGACGGGCTTGCGTACGGGTGGTAGGGGCACATTGTCGAGCTGGTCGCCTTTGCGCAGGCCGGTACGTGAGAGGCGCTGCATCAGGCGGTTGAGCTCGCTGATCAGCTCCGAGTTCAGCCGCGCGCTGTTGGCCTCGATGGCCCGCAACGTCTGGCCGATCGCCGTCGAGAGCACGCTATGCTCGGGTTGTTCGAAGCGCTCGGCATAGCGTTGCAGGCGCAGGTTGGCCTCGCACAGCTCGCCCAACTCCGCAGCCGACCACTCGCCCCGTTGCAGGCGCTGCCAGATCTCCAGGATCTGTCGGGCCTGGTGGATGACCCGCTGGGCGAAGTGCTGCTTGAGGCGCTCGTGGCTCGGGTCGGCTGGCTGGGTCATGTCCTGACTGCTTGTTGGTGTGTGGTTATGCAGGTGCAATGATGGCTCCATGCTAGCACTCATTTCTGGACTGGCCAGTGCGCCATGTCAACAAAGTCTGCCCAGGTACGAATATTCAGTTACCGACCGATTGGTCGCTTATGCGTAAGGCAGTGTCTGCTTTATAGTGCTGCCACGCGGGCTTGCCGTGGCACCCTGGCTGGGGCTGGTGGTCCAAGCCCCTGAACTGTCGGACTGATAAGGACAACGCCATGCTGGATTGGAAAAACCGCGAGGCCAAAGCCGAGCCCCGTGAGCGCGTCGACGCCCGTGGCGCCGCTGCACGTAGCTATCTGGGGGGGCTGTGGAGCCGAGCCTTGGGCACCCTGATCGGCCTGTATCTGTTGGTGTGCATCGGCCTCGGTTGGTACTGGAGCCAGGAGCCGGAGCTGTTCCCCGTTCAGCAGAACGCCCAGGCTGCCGCCGAGCGCACCGGCCAGCAAATGGTGGTGGGCTATACCACCATCGAGACCCTCAAGACCGTCGCCGGCACCCTGCTGAACAAGCCGGGCGGCTACATCTCCAACGACCGTTTCCCGCCAGGGCTGTGGATGGACAACATGCCGAGCTGGGAATACGGCGTGTTGGTCCAGGTGCGTGACCTGTCCCGCGCCCTGCGCAAGGACTTCGCCCGCTCCCAGTCGCAATCGACCGAAGATGCGGACCTGGCCAAGGCCGAGCCGCGCTTTAACTTCGACAACAAGAGCTGGATCCTGCCGTCGAGCGAATCGGAGTTCGAGGAGGGCATCAAGTCGCTCAGCCGCTACCAGCGCCGTCTGGCTGCCGGCGACCAGGGCGCCATCTTCTATACCCGCGCGGACAACCTGAACAACTGGCTAGGTGATGTGGCCACCCGCCTGGGCTCGTTGTCCCAGCGCCTGTCGGCCAGTGTCGGTCGGGTCAAGCTCAACAGCACCCTGAAGACCGAGTCGGTCGTTCCAGGCCAGGCGCCGCAGGTCGACGAGGAACTGGTGGAAACCCCATGGCTGCAGATCGACAACGTGTTCTACGAAGCCCGGGGTCAGGCTTGGGCGCTGTCGCACCTGCTGCGCGCCATCGAGGTCGACTTCGCCGATGTACTGGCCAAGAAGAACGCCACGGTCAGCGTGCGCCAGATCATCCGTGAGCTGGAGGCCTCCCAGGAGGCGCTGTGGAGCCCGATGGTGCTCAACGGCAGTGGCTTTGGCATGTGGGCCAACCATTCGCTGGTAATGGCCAACTATATTTCCCGGGCCAACGCCGCTGTCATCGATCTGCGTCAACTGCTGTCGCAGGGCTGAGGATGACCATCAGCCCACAGGAGGCTGCGCATCGCGCGGCCTCCGATCGTGAATCGGTCGCCTGGGTCGACGAGGCCGACCGACTGCTCGGCGCGCTACCCCGGGCCGAGCTGCGTGAGCGCGGCCTGATCGGGCGCTGCACCTTCATCTTGTTGTTCAACAGCGCCGGTGAGCTGTGCGTGCACCGGCGCACGTTGAGCAAGGCCTTGTATCCCGGCTATTGGGACGTGGCAGCTGGTGGCATGGTGGCAGCTGGCGAAAGTTACGAGATGTCGGCGGCGCGTGAACTGGAGGAAGAGCTGGGTATCTCGGGCGTCGAGTTGCGCTTTCACGAGCGGTTCTACTTCGATCAACCGGACAACCGCCTATGGTGCGCGGTGTTCTCGGCGGTTTCCGATGCACCGTTGAAGCTGCAGCCCGAAGAAGTCAGTGAAGCGCGGTTCATGAGTCTTGCCCAGATAGAAGCCGATCGTGGACGTTTGTCGTTCTGTCCGGACTCGCTGGCGGCGCTGGATCGTTACGCCGCCAGTCTGAAATAGCTGTGTTGGCAGGGGCCGGCTCTTACGCAGGTGAACCCGCACTCACAAGGCTCATATAGCGCTTGAGCGCTGTGGGAATGGGTTTGTTTGCGAAGGGTCGCAAAACATTCGAAAAATGGCGCATTCCGGTACTTAGCAACCGGCAGATTTATCGTTACACTGCGCGCCCTTTTCGGGCTGTCGCAGGATTTTGCGGCAGTAGCGCTGCCCCTGCCAGAGTGGGGCTTCGCGGTCGGTCCTGGCCCCAGGCACCGACCAGTTTTTGTCCTCAGCAAAGAGGAACAAAAGTGGCCAAGAAAGCTTCTTCCTTCGCCGCCCTTGGCGGTCTCGTTTACTCCACCGATGCCGGTCGGCATTGCCCGGACTGTGGCAAGCCGGTGGACGCCTGCATCTGCAAGCAACAGGTCATCCCCGAAGGTGATGGTATCGCCCGCGTGCGCCGCGAAAGCAAAGGCCGTGGCGGCAAGACCGTGACCACCATCAGTGGCGTCCCGCTGCCCCTCGACCAGCTCAAGGAGCTGGCCAGCAACCTCAAGCGCCGTTGTGGCACCGGAGGCGCGCTGAAGGACGGGGTCATCGAGATCCAGGGCGACCATGTCGAGCTGCTGCTCGGTGAGTTGACCAAGCAGGGCTTCAAGGCGAAGAAATCCGGCGGTTGATCCCGGCTCGCGCGATTTTTCGCCCATTGCTTTCTAAACTCGTTCCCGTGGCAAGGGTCTATCCCCTGGCACGGACGAATCGTCATTTTCGGTTTTTACACTGCATCCGCGCCCTCGTGGTGCAGTGTCTTCGACTTATCTACAGGGGACTTGAATGTCCGTACGACGCACACGCAAAGATGATGGCAGCCAGTGGACCGTGGCCGACAGCCGCAGTGTTTATGGGATCCGCCATTGGGGCGCTGGTTATTTCGCCATCAATGAGGCCGGGCGCGTCGAAGTGCGCCCCAACGGTCCGGACAGTGCCCCGATCGACCTGTACGAGCAGGTCGACGAGTTGCGCCAGAGCGGCCTGTCGCTGCCGCTTCTGGTGCGTTTCCCCGACATCCTGCAGGACCGCGTGCGCCAGCTGACCGGCGCCTTCGATGCCAACATCGCGCGCCTGGAATACCAGAGCAAGTACACGGCCCTGTATCCGATCAAGGTCAACCAGCAGGAAGCGGTGGTGGAGAACATCATCGCCACCCAGAACGTTTCCATAGGCCTTGAAGCCGGGTCCAAGCCCGAGCTGCTGGCGGTCCTGGCGTTGGCGCCCAAGGGTGGGACCATCGTCTGCAATGGCTACAAGGACCGTGAGTTCATCCGCCTGGCGCTGATGGGCCAGAAGCTTGGCCACAACGTGTTCATCGTTATCGAGAAGGAGTCCGAGGTCGCCCTGGTGATCGAGGAAGCCGCCGATCTCAAGGTCAAGCCGCAGGTCGGCCTTCGTGTGCGCCTGTCGTCGCTGGCTTCGAGCAAGTGGGCCGACACCGGGGGCGAGAAGTCCAAGTTCGGCTTGTCCGCCGCACAGCTGATCTCGGTGGTGCAGCGCTTCCGCGATGCAGGCCTCGACCAGGGCATTCGCCTGCTGCACTTCCACATGGGCTCGCAGATCGCCAACCTGGCCGACTACCAGCACGGTTTCAAGGAGGCCATTCGTTACTACGGCGAATTGCGCGCCCTGGGCCTGCCGGTCGATCACATCGACGTCGGTGGCGGCCTGGGCGTGGACTACGACGGCACACACTCGCGTAACGCCAGCTCCATCAACTACGACATGGACGACTATGCCGGCGTGGTGGTGGGCATGCTCAAGGAGTTCTGCGACGCCCAAGGCCTGCCGCATCCGCACATCTTCTCCGAGAGCGGCCGCTCGCTGACCGCGCACCACGCCATGCTGGTGATCCAGGTGACCGACGTCGAGAAGCACAACGACGAAGTGCCGACCATCGAGAACAAGGAATCGCTGCCTGAAACCGTGCAGTGGCTGGTCGACCTGCTGGGCCCGACCGACATCGAGATGGTCACCGAGACCTACTGGCGCGCCACCCACTACATGGGCGATGTGGCCGCGCAATATGCTGACGGCAAGATCAGCCTCGCCGAGAAAGCCCTGGCCGAGCAGTGCTACTTTGCCGTGTGCCGCCGCCTGCACAACTCGCTCAAGGCCCGTCAACGCTCGCACCGCCAGGTGCTGGACGAGCTCAACGACAAGCTGGCCGACAAGTACATCTGCAACTTCTCGGTGTTCCAGAGCCTGCCGGACACCTGGGCCATCGGCCAGGTGCTGCCGATCATCCCGCTGCACCGCTTGGACGAGGAACCGATGCGCCGCGCCGTGTTGCAGGACCTGACCTGCGACTCCGACGGCAAGATCAACCAGTACGTCGACGAACAGAGCATCGAGACCAGCATGCCGGTGCACGCGGTCAAGGAAGGCGAGGACTACCTGCTGGGTGTGTTCCTGGTCGGTGCCTATCAGGAAATCCTGGGTGATATGCACAACCTGTTCGGCGACACCGACTCGGTGAACATCTACCAGAACGCCGATGGCAGCGTGTACCACGCCGGCATCGAGACCCACGACACCATCGAGGACATGCTGCGTTATGTGCACCTCTCGCCGGAGGAGTTGATGACGCACTACCGCGACAAGGTGGCCAGCGCCCGCATCACGGCGCGTGAGCGTACCCAGTTCCTGGATGCGCTGCGTCTGGGGCTGACCCGGTCGTCGTACCTGTCTTCCTGATCGCACGATGCGCTAGCGTCTGGAGCGATCGAGGCGCGGGCTAGGGTGAAACGGCCTTGACCATGGCCCTGCCGATGGCGGCGATCGCGGCGTTGCGTTCATCCAGGGAAGCTTCGGTGTCCTTGAGGTAGATGGTCGCGACGATCGCCTCGCCCCGCGGCGGCCATAGGACCGCCGCAATGCCTCGCGCCCCGAAACTTCCGCTGCCGGTCCTGTCGGCGATTCGCCAGTCGTTGGGGATTGCCGCCCGCAAAAGCGGGCCACCCACCTCGTTGTTGCTCAGCCATTCGGTCAGTTGTGCCCTGGACGGTGTGTCCAGGGCCGTTCCCAGTAACAATGCCTTTACCGTGTTTGCCATGGCCCGTGGTGTCGTGGTGTCACGCTCATCCCCAGGCATGACCTCATTCAAACTCGGTTCGTTTCGATCCGATCGGGTGGTCTGGTCGCCCAGTCCTCGGACAAAAGCGGTCACTACCTTGGGCCCTCCCAGGACCTTGAATACGGCATTGGCGGCGGTGTTGTCGCTGGTTTTGAGGGTGATGGCGCACAGTTTTGCCGCAGGTACATGCGTGCCGACCAGGTCTTTGGTCACCGGCGCGTAGGCCAGGATGTCTTGCGAGTGAATAGGCACCGATCGGGTCATCAGCGCTTGCCCTTCATTGAGCAGCGTCGAACACAAAAGAAGCTTCACGGTGCTTGCCATCGGAAAGCGTTCGTCGGCCCGATACTGCCAGGAGCGACCCGTGCCGGTGTCATGAATCGAGTATCCGACTGTCGCCTTGAGCGTGCGCTCTATCTGCAGGGCTGCTTCCTGGATTGGGTCGCCGCCGGCCATGGCCGCCTGGGGTGGGAAGGTGACAGCAGTAGCGAACAGCCATGAGCCGACCAAGCGTCTGACCTGACGGGAAAGCATGAGTAAGTCCTGTCGATAAAAGAGGGAGCGGGCGACGTTAAGAGGCTTTGGTTGTTTCAGATGCAGGATATGGCCTCAAGCTACGAAGACTTGTTCTGGTTATTGGGTAGGGTGTTTCTGGGGCATTCCTTTGATTGCCTCAATGCCAGGTCGTGATGCAGACGCATCGCCGTCCCTCATGGAACCCATAGGCCTTGTTGCCGCAGCTGCCAACCCACCCATCCCAGCGTTATCGCCCGTAGCCCCATGAATACGAGAAAGGCCAACCACAGACCATGGTTGCCCAGCCCGCTCATCGCCAGCGCCAAGGGCAAGCTCAGCGCCACGCTGAGCAGCATCGCATTGCGCATCTCCCGTGCGCGTGTGGCGCCGATGAACAGGCCGTCGAGCAGGTAGCTCCATACGGCGATCAACGGCAATACCGCCAGGTAGGGTAGGAACGGGTAGGCCGCTACGCGCACGCTGTCGATATCGGTCTGCAGGTCGATGAACAGATGCCCTGCGACCAAGAACAGCGCGGCAAAACCCAGGCTGACGATCAGCGACCAGCCGCAGGCCACCACCAGCGAGCGGCGTAGGGTCTGGTGGTCTCGGGCACCGATGGCGTGGCCGCACAGGGCTTCGACTGCATGGGCCAGGCCGTCCAAGGCATAGGCGGTGAGCATCAGGCCATTGAGCAGCAGGGCGTTGGCCGCCACAGTGGCTTCGCCCAGTCGCGCCCCCTGAACGGTTACCAGCAGGAACACCAACTGCAGCGCCAGGCTGCGCAGGAAGATGTCGCGGTTGACCGACAGCAGCGGCCGCCAGGACTGCCAGCGCTTGAGTGCGGCCCAGGCAATGTGCCCAGGGTAGGCGCGCAGGGCCGGACGCGTCAGGGCAAGCCCGAGCAGCGCGGCGCTCCATTCGGCCATGACCGAGGCCCGCGCCGAGCCCAGCACGCCCCAGTCGAGGCCAAGAACGAACCACAGGTTAAGGACGATGTTCAGCACGTTGGTGGTCAGCAGGATCGCCATGGGCGCCCGGGCGTTCTGCGTGCCCAGGAACCAGCCGACCAGGGCGTAGCTGGCCAGCGCCGCCGGCAGGCCTAGCAGACGGGTATGGAAGAAATCCTCGGTGGACTGGTGCAGCGCCGCGCTCGGTTGCATCGCCTGCAACGCCAATTGGCTGAAAGGAATCGCCAGCAGGCCGATCAGCAGTGCGAAGGCCAGGGCCAGCAGTAATCCTTGCACCAGTACCTGGCGTAAAGCGGCTCCATCGGAGCGTCCTGCAGCCTGGGCGGCGAACCCGGTAGAGCCCATGCGCAGGAAACCCATCAGCCCGGCCATGAAGGTGAACAAGGTCGACCCCACCGCCACTGCGCCCAATTGATGGGCATGGGGCAGGTGGCCGATCACGGTGCTGTCGACCAGGGCCACCAGTGGTACCGAGATGTTGGACAGGATCATCGGCGCGGCCAGCGCCCAGACCTTGCGGTGGGTACGGCGGTCGTGCCAGTCGGTGGACAGTGCGGACATGTGAAACCTTGGGCTGAAGGGCCGCTTGGAGAGTGGCGCCATTGTAGCGGGCAGGCCAAGGCTGTGCGCGAACAGGGTCTCAGTTGCACGCTCATGGCAGGTACGTGGCCAACCATTGCGCTATAGTTGCGCCCTTATCGACACGCTGCCCAAGAGTTCTCTTTCCATGCTCAACAAAGGATTGTTGCTGGCCTGCGCGCTGGCGCTGCTCAGTGCTTGTGATTCCTCGTCGAAGGATGCTCCGGCTCCTGCCGACAAGCCGGCTGCGTCGGCGCCTGCCGCCACCCCGGCGCCCAAGCGCGAAGACCCGGCCGTCCTGGCCAAGCGCTACGCCGACCGCGAGCTGACCGTGCTGGACGTCTCGGAAGTTCAACTCGATGGTGCCAGTACCCTCTCGGTCAGCTTCTCCGCTCCCTTGGACGCCAATCAGGACTTCGCCTCCAAGGTCCATCTGGTCGATACCGTCAAAGGCAAGATCGACGGCGCCTGGGAGCTTTCGGACAACCAGATGGAACTGCGCCTGCGTCATCTGGAGCCGCAGCGAAAGCTGGTCTTGACGGTCGACAAGGGCCTGCTGGCGGTCAACGACAAGCGTCTGGAGCAGGAGTCGGTGACCCGTCTGGAAACCCGCGACATGCAGCCGACCGTGGGCTTCGCCAGTCGCGGCTCGCTGTTGCCCACCCGCCTGGCCGAAGGCCTGCCGGTGATCGCCCTGAACGTCGAAAAGGTCGATGTGGAATTTTTCCGCATCAAGCCGGACATGCTCTCCAGCTTCCTGGTCAACTGGGGTCGCAACAGCAGCCTGTACTACTACCAGTCCAAGGAAACCCTGGACATGGCCGACCTGGTCTACAGCGGCCGCTTCGACCTCAACCCTGCGCGCAACACCCGCGAGACTGTGCTGCTGCCGATCGCCGGGATCAAGCCGCTGCAGGAGCCGGGCGTGTACCTGGCGGTGATGCGCGCCTCGGGCACCTATGATTATTCCCAGCCGGCGACCCTGTTCACTTTGAGCGACATCGGCGTCTCCGCCCATCGCTACCGGGATCGCCTGGACGTATTCGCCCAGGCCCTGGAAGGCGGCAAGGCGCTCAAGGGCGTCACTCTCGAGTTGCACGATGACAAGGGCAAGCTGCTGGCCCAGGCCGAAACCGACGGCGAGGGCCACGCACAACTGCCGATCACTGCCAAGGCCGACACGCTGATCGCCACCCAGGGTGTAAACACCACGCTGCTACGCCTGAACACCGCCGCCCTGGACCTGGCCGAGTTCGACATCACAGGCCCTCAGGCCAATCCGCTGCAGTTCTTCATTTTCGGTCCGCGCGACCTGTATCGCCCGGGCGAGACGGTGTTGCTCAACGGCTTGCTGCGCGATCAGGACGGCAAGCCGGTCAAGGCGCAACCGGTGACGGTCGAGGTACGTCGGCCGGATGAGCAGGTCAGCCGCAAGTTCGTCTGGGAGGCCGACAGCAACGGTTTGTTCCAATACCAACTGCAACTGGCCACCGAAGCCCCGACCGGACGCTGGCAACTGCTGCTCGACCTGGGGGGCGGGCGTAAGCAGGTCTATGAATTCCTGGTCGAGGATTTCCTCCCAGAGCGCCTGGCCCTGGAGCTCAAGGGCAGCAGCGCGCCGCTGTCGCCTGACGAAACCGCGCGCATCCAGGTCAATGGCCGTTACCTCTACGGCGCGCCTGCCGCTGGCAACCGTCTGAGCGGCCAGGCCTATGTACGCCCTCTGCGCGAAGCCGTGCCGGCGCTGCCGGGCTATCAGTTCGGTTCGGTCACCGAGACCGAACTCAACCAAGACCTGGAGCTGGACGAGGTGACCCTCGACAACGCCGGCAAGGCCACCCTGGATATCGAAAGCCGCTGGGCCGAGGCCCGTTCGCCGTTGCAACTGACTGTCCAGGCCAGCCTCCAGGAGTCTGGCGGACGGC
Organism: Pseudomonas sp. HTZ2; assembly: GCF_033173945.1. Taxonomy (NCBI): domain Bacteria; kingdom Pseudomonadati; phylum Pseudomonadota; class Gammaproteobacteria; order Pseudomonadales; family Pseudomonadaceae; genus Pseudomonas; species Pseudomonas sp. HTZ2. Next base: position 2,213,797 of record NZ_CP137332.1, read on the forward strand.
CGATCACCCGCCGCCTGGAGCAGCCGATCTGGCCGGCCGAACGCCTGCCGGGCCTGCGTGGCCTGTTCGAGGGCGAGGAAACCGACAGCGACGGTCCCGTGGAATTCGAAGTGCTGGTGGCCGATCGCGAAGGTCACAAGCTTGCCGCCGAAGACCTCAAGGTGCGTCTGGTGCGCGAGCGTCGCGACTATTACTGGAACTACTCCCAGAGCGACGGCTGGAGCTACAACTACAACGAGAAATTCCTCACCCAGAGCGAGGAGACCGTCAGCGTGAAGGCTGGCGGCACCGCCAAGCTGAACTTCCAGGTGGAGTGGGGCCCGTACCGGGTCGAGGTAGAAGACCCGCAGACAGGGCTGGTCTCCAGCGTGCGCTTCTGGGCGGGCTACCGGGCCCAGGACAACGCCGAAGGTGGCGCGGTGCGTCCGGACCAGGTCAAGCTGGCCTTGGACAAACCGTCCTATGCCGACGGGGCCACCGCCAAGGTCACGGTCACCCCACCTGCTGCCGGCAGCGGTTATCTGATGATCGAATCCAGCGATGGCCCGCTGTGGTGGCAGGAGATCGACGTGCCCGCCGAGGGCAAGACCTTCGACGTGCAGCTGGATGAAAAGTGGGCGCGTCACGACCTGTACATCAGCGCCCTGGTGATCCGCCCCGGCGAACGCAAGGCCAACGCCACGCCAAAGCGCGCCGTGGGTGTACTGCATCTGCCGCTGGACCGTGCCGAACGCAAGCTCGCTTTGACCTTGCAGGCCCCGCAGAAGATGCGCCCCAAGCAACCGCTGACCGTGAAATTCAAGGCCGCCAACGCCGATGGCAGCGTGCCGAAACAGGTGCATGTGCTGTTGTCGGCGGTGGACGTGGGCATCCTCAACATCACCGATTTCAAGACCCCGGACCCGTTCGCCAGCCTGTTCGGCCGCAAGGCCTACGGTGCCGACCAATTGGATATCTACGGCCAGCTGATCGAGGCCGGGCAGGGCCGTCTGGCGAGCCTGGCATTCGGCGGCGACGCGGCCATGGCCAAGGGCGGCAAACGCCCCAACACCACGGTCACCATCGTTGCCCAGCAAAGCCTTCCGGTAACGCTCAATGAACAAGGCGAGGGCGAGGCGACTGTCGAGATTCCGGACTTCAACGGTGAGCTGCGCCTGATGGCCCAGGCCTGGACCGACGAGCACTTCGGCATGGCCGAAGGCAAGACGGTCGTCGCCGCACCGCTGATCGCCGAACTCTCGGCGCCGCGCTTTTTGGCCGGTGGCGATCACACCAGCCTGGCGCTGGACCTGGCCAACCTGTCCGGCCGCGCCCAGCAACTGAACGTGCAGGTGAGCGCCGAGGGCCAGTTGGCTCTGGCCGGCGAAGGCCAGCAGAGCGTCAGCCTGGCCGAGGGCCAGCGCAAGACCTTGATGATCCCGGTGCAGGCCCAGGGTGGCCTGGGCCAAGGCAAAGTGCAGGTGCGGGTCAACGGCCTGCAGTTGCCTGGCGAGCCGACCCCAGCCTTCGAGCGCCAGTGGACGCTTGGCGTGCGCCCCGCCTATCCGGCGATGCTCAAGCACTACCGCGTGGCGCTCAAGGACCAGCCCTGGACCTTGCCTGAAGGCGACCTCGCGGCCTTCGAGACCGCGGGCCTGGAAGCCAGCCTGGCGCTGTCCAGCCGCCCACCGCTGAACCTGGCCGAACAGATTCGCGCCCTGGAGGCCTACCCCTACGGCTGCCTGGAGCAGACCACCAGCGGCCTGTACCCTTCGCTCTACGCCGATGCCGAAAGCCTCAAGCGCCTGGGTATCAAGGGCGAGCCGGCCGACGTGCGCAAGCGCAAGATCGAGATGGGCATCGAGCACCTGCTGGGCATGCAGCGCTACAACGGCAGCTTCGGCCTGTGGAGCTCGGACAGCGAAGAGGAATATTGGCTCACCGCCTACGTCACCGACTTCCTGCTGCGCGCCCGCGAGCAAGGCTTCGGTGTACCGGCCGAGGCCCTGAAGAAAGCCAATGAACGCCTGCTGCGCTATGTGCAGGAGCGCAACCTGATCGAGGTGGACTACAGCCAGAACGCCGACCACACCCGCTTTGCCGTGCAGGCCTATGCCGCGCTGGTGCTCGCGCGCAACCAGCAGGCGCCGCTCGGTGCCCTGCGTGGCCTGTTCGAGCGCCGCAGCGATGCGCGCTCCGGCTTGCCACTGGTGCAGTTGGCGGTGGCGCTGGACAAGATGGGTGACAAGCCGCGTGCCCAGCAAGCCTTGCAGGCGGGCCTTGGCGTGAAGCGCAGCGATGGCTGGATGGCCGATTACGGCAGCACCCTTCGAGACCAGGCACTGATCCTGGCCTTGCTGCAGGAGAACAACCTGGCCGCCAACCAGGTCGACCAGCGCCTGTTCGCGCTGTCCGATGAGCTGGCGGCCAACCGCTGGCTGTCGACCCAGGAGCGCAACGCCTTGTACCTGGCCGGTCGTGGCCTGCTGGGCAAGCCGGAAGGCCAGTGGCAGGCACGCCTGGACAGCGCCGGAGAGATCCGCGAGTTCAACAACGCTGAATCGGGCATGAAGCTCGAAGGCCCCTTGCTGATGTCGCCGCTGACCGTGCAGAACCAGGGCAGCGAGACCCTCTACCAGCAGCTGACCCTCTCCGGCTACCCGCGCCAGGCCCCGCCTGCAGGGGGCAACGGTATGGAGATCCGCCGTGAGTACCTGGGCATGAACGGCCAGCCGCTGGATGTGCGCAGCCTACGCAGCGGCGAGTTGGTGCTGGTGCACCTGGCGCTCAAGGCCTCCACCGCGGTGCCGGACGCCTTGGTGGTGGACCTGCTGCCGGCGGGCCTGGAGCTGGAGAACCAGAACCTGGCCCAGAGCGCCGCCAGCCTGGACAACGCCAGCAGCGCGGTGAAGCAGTGGCGCGAGTCGATGCAGAATGCCAGCCTGGTGCACCAGGAGTATCGCGACGACCGCTATGTGGCCGCGCTCAAGCTCGATGGCTACGGCACCAGCCATCTGCTGTACCTGGCCCGGGCAGTGACGCCGGGGACCTATCGCATTCCCCCACCGCAGGTGGAGTCGATGTACCGGCCTAACCTGCAGGCGGTTGGGGAAGGGCAGGGAGAGATGATCGTGAGAGGGCGCTGAGGGCTCTTGGAGCTTCGAGCGGCAAGCGGCAAGTAAAAGCAGGTGGTGTGAGCCACGCTTGCTTGCAGCTTGCAGCTCTAATGAACGATCCAGCTCAACACCCACAGGCCCAGCAACGCCCAGATGATCCCGAGGATGATCGAGGCGCGCATGAAGGCGCGGACGGCCGAGTACAGCAGCATCAGGCCGACGATGAGCGCCAGGATGCTGACCAGCGAGGTGTCCATGCCCAGGTTGCGCGCCAAGCCGTCGATGAAACTGCTGCCGGCGTTGGCCAGCAGGTTGAACAACCCGCTAAGGCCGTCGACGATGAAACGGATCAACGAACCCAGTGCTTGGCCCAGCCACTCGAAAAAACCTTCTACATGCATAGTTGCTTCCTGATGAACGAATCGGCGCGGGTGCCGTTCCCTAGCCTTTGGCCATCACTTGGGCAGGTCGGTTCCCGATGCCAATGGTAGCGTGCCTGCGCACCCGCACCGCAAGGGTCGTGCGTGGTATCGGCATCGCCAGTGTGCTGGTCGTGGCGCTGTTGTGGCTGGCCGATCGCTTGTGGCCGTTGCCCATGCCGGGCGATGACCTGGCGCGGGTGGTGCTTGCCGAGGATGGCACGCCCCTGTGGCGTTTTGCCGATGCCGACGGAGTGTGGCGGTATCCGGTGAGCCCCGAGGAGGTCTCGCCGTTGTACCTGGAAGCGCTGCTGACCTACGAGGACCGTTGGTTCTATAGCCATCCCGGGGTCAACCCGCTGGCGCTGGCGCGTGCAGCCTGGCTGAACCTGCGTGGTGGCCGGGTGGTGTCGGGCGGCAGCACGCTGTCGATGCAGGTCGCACGCCTGCTCGACCCTCACGAACGCACCCTGTCGGGCAAGCTGCGTCAGCTGTGGCGTACGGCGCAGTTGGAGTGGCACCTGTCCAAGCGTGAGATCCTTCAGCTCTACCTCAACCGCGCCCCGTTCGGCGGCACCCTGCAAGGGGTGGCCGCCGCCAGCTGGGCTTACCTTGGCAAGTCGCCGATGCACCTCACACCTGCCGAGGCAGCGCTGCTGGCGGTGCTGCCCCAGGCGCCCAGCCGGCTGCGCCCGGATCGCCACCCCGAGCGTGCCCAGCGGGCCCGCGACAAGGTGCTGGAGCGCTTGGCCGAGTACCAGGTATGGCCGGCGCAGCGGGTGAGCGAGGCGCAGGAAGAACCCTTGCTGCTGGCGCCTCGCCAGGAGCCGGCCCTGGCCCCCTTGCTGGCCCGGCGTCTGAACAGCGCCAACAGCCCACCGCTGATTCGCACTACCCTCGATGCGGCCTTGCAACGTCGCCTGGAGGACCTGCTGTTGGGCTGGCGTGCACGGCTGCCCGAGCGCACCTCAGCGGCGCTGCTGGTGGTGGAGGCGCAAACCATGGCCGTGCGCGCCTACCTCGGCTCCATCGACCTAGCCGATGAGCGCCGCTTCGGTCATGTCGACATGGTCCAGGCCTTGCGATCACCCGGCTCGACGCTCAAACCGTTCCTCTACGCCATGGCCATGGACGATGGGCTTATCCACTCAGAATCCTTGTTGCAGGACGTGCCACGTCGTTATGGCGACTACCGGCCTGGTAATTTCTCCATGGGCTTCACGGGCCCGGTTTCGGCCAGTTCCGCCCTGGCCCTGTCGCTGAATCTGCCGGCAGTGCAGTTGCTCGAGGCTTACGGACCAAAGCGTTTCGCCGCGCAGATGCGCATGGGTGGCATGCCGCTGGTACTGCCGCCGCTCGCCGAACCGAACCTGTCGCTGATCCTCGGCGGAGCGGGCAGCCGTCTGGAGGACCTGGTGGGTGGCTACGCGGCCCTGGCCCGTGAAGGGAAGAGCGCGCGGGTACGCCTGCAGCCTCAGGATCCGCTGGTCGAGCGGCAGCTGCTGTCGCCTGGTTCGGCCTGGATCGTCCGGCGTATCTTGAGCGGCCAGGCCCGGCCGGACCGTGATCTTCACGCTGAGCTGGTACAGCGCCCGCAGTTGGCCTGGAAGACCGGCACCAGCTACGGTTTTCGTGACGCCTGGTCGGTGGGCGTGGGGCCGCGCTACCTGATCGGTGTGTGGATCGGTCGACCCGACGGCACGCCGGTGCCGGGACAGTTCGGCTTGGCTTCGGCGGCGCCGCTGATGCTGCAAGTCCACGACCTGCTCAGCAACCGTGACAGCCAGCGGGGGATCAATGTGCCGGCTGAGCGTGTGCCGGCGAGCGTCGGTGTGGCCGCCATCTGTTGGCCATTGGGCCAGCCCATGAACCGCCTGGACCCCAACTGCCGTCGCCAGCGCTTCGCCTGGACATTGGACGGCACTACGCCGCCGACCCTGCAAGCGGCCGATCAGCCGCTGGGGCTTGGGTTGCGCGAGACGGTTTGGGTCAATGGGCGTGGTTTGCGCGTCGATGCCAGTTGCAGCGGCGCCAAGGCGCAGGAGGTGGCGTTGTGGCCGGCGCCGCTGGAGCCGTGGCTGCCCCGCATCGAGCGCCGCGCCGCGCGCCTGCCGGCGGTGGACCCTAGCTGTCCGCCCCAAGTGCCGGTGAGCGCGCCGCCGCTGTCGATCGTCGGTGTGCGCCCCGGCGACACCCTGCGACGCCCGGCAACCAGTCGCGAACCGCTGCAGGTGCCGGTTTCGGCCTTGGGCGGCAGCGGTCAGCGCTGGTGGTTCCTCAATGGACAGCCCTTGGGCGAGACCCGCGACCAGGACAGTCTGCTGGTGCGCTTCGAAAAGACCGGGCGCATCGAACTCAGCGCGCTGGACGAAAGTGGCGAGACCGCGCGGGTAGAGTTTCAGGTCAGCCAATAGCGACCACCGCGCCGCTCGCTTCGGCCGTTCGACGATCGTGAGGCCAGCACCTACGCTTGAACCAGAGGGCGGTCCTGTTGCGCCCGGTCTTCGCGGGGTCATGGAGCGTCCTATGCGTCCTCTGGTCGTTACGCTGCTGATGGTGTCCGGGGCCTGTGTTTGCCATGCCGGGTCGCTGCCGAGCGTGCTCGACGGCAATGAGGTCGAACGACGCCTGCCCACCGCCAACCTGCCGATCGATACCTATCGTCCTCTTCCGGCGGGGGTGCGCATGCCGGCCGCGGAGAAAACAGCGCCTGCATGGCCGCTGAACACGTCTGTGGCAGTCCGCAAGGTGCGCTTCGAAGGCGGTACGGTGTACCTGCTGAGCGAATTGCGCGAGCACTACCAGCACGTGGTCGGCCATCAGGTGACCCTGGCTGAACTCATCGCAGTGACCGACCGCCTGACCGAGCGTTATCGGCGCGATGGCTACCTGCTATCGCGGGCCTACCTGCCGCCTCAGGACTTCGCTGATGGCCGTGTCCACGTGGTGTTGGAGGAGGGCTATATCGGCGAAACCCAGGTGCACGGGGAGATCGGGCCCGCGGTCGGCTACCTGGAGCAAATCCTCGACAAGCTCAAGGCCGAGCGGCCACTGACGCGAGAATCCTTCGAGCGCTATACCGGCCTGATCGGGCGCATGCCTGGTGTGAGCGTCGAGGCCGAACTGCAGCCCGCCGGGTGGCGCGATGGCGCCATGCGCCTGATCGTCCATGTCGGGCGCAAACCCTTTGGCGCCTGGTTGACCCTGGCCGAGGGTAGTCGCACGTCCGCGCAAGCGCTGATGGCGTTCGACAGCCAGGCCCAGACCCGTTTCGCCGAGCAGTTGAGCGCCCGCGTCCTGCTGCCGCCTGGTGACGACGAGGCCCATTACTACCGACTCGACTACAGCCAATACCTGGACGCCGAGGGCAGCCGGCTGCTGCTTTCGGCGTCCCGCTTTCGCAGCGAGCCGCGCACCTTTGTGCCCTTGGATGACGGTGAGAACCTGCGCCAGCGTTGGGATAGCGAGCGCCTTGCCATCGGCGTCAGCCAAGCCCTGATCGTCAAACCCGACGAGTGGCTGGATGTGGTCGGGCAGTTCTACACCACGGCCGATCACGTCGACTGGCGCACGGCCGACCCAGCGCGCCAGGACGACAGTGACACCTATGCTCGGGCGGTGTCCTTCGAAGGGGACTGGCGCAAGGTCGAGGACGGTCGGTTGCGTAGAGTCAGTGCCGGCGTGCACCAAGGCCTGGATCTGTTCGGCGCTCGCAGTGACAGCGCCCGCGATGTGGATTTCTTGCGCCTGCGCCTGTCTGGTTTGCAGCGCGATGCGTTGGCGCGTGACTGGCAGGGTGTGGTGTCCGGCGCGGTGTACTGGAGCGGCAACGACCTGCCCGACAGCGAACGCCTGCTGTTCGGTGGCCAGCACTTCGGCCGCGGCTACCCGGCCGACCAGGCCTCGGGTGACAAGGGGTGGGGATTGGCCTACGAGCTGGACTACAGCGTCTACCGCGACGGCGCTTGGGTACGGTTGCTGCAGCCCTATCTGGCGCTCGATGCCGCCCGGGCGTGGTCGAACGGGCGCGACTTGGAGCGGGCACGACTGGCCTCGGCGGCGTTGGGAGTGCGCATAGGGGATAGGCGCTTTTACAACCTGGCCGTGGAACTGGCCAAGCCCCTGGCGGATGTGGCGCAGGACAGCCTTGATCGCAGCCCGAGGATCATGGTGAATCTAAGTGTTTCCCTGTGAGGGTGAGTGGCGCTTAGCAGAGCGAGCCCTACCACTGCGTGGTCTCTTGGGCGCTGGCGAGGCCTGCGATGGGGCGCGTAGCGTCCCCAGGGGTCAGCACACGACCTGCATCCGCGGCTTGGGGAACAAGTTCTCCAGCGTCTCCAGCAGGCGTGCGTGATAGATGGGCTTGCGGAACAGGTCCAGTACCTGAAGGCGCAGCAGGTCGCTGATGTCTTCCATGTCGGCGTGACCGGACATGACGATCACCGGCAGATGCTGGCGGGCCGTGTGGTCGCGCAGGCGTTTGATCAGGCCGATACCGCTTTCCTCGGGCATACGCAGGTCGGTGATGACCAGGGCCACGTCCGGGTGGCGGGTGAGCTGGAGCAGGGCGCCTTTGACCGAGGTGGCGGTCAGGCAGATGAAACCTTCGTTCTCCAGCAGTTCGGCGAGTTCGAGCAGGGCCTCTTCCTCGTCGTCTACCAGCAGGATCTGTTGACGCAAGGAAGAGAGTGACATGGCCGGCTCCTTTCGAATGGGTTCCAAAATCGTTGCTGCCATCTTGATCGTTAAGTACCACCAGTCGTAGAGCTTCCTCCACTGCTGCCGCCAGTCGTGCCACTGGTTCCTGTAGTGATGGCAGCCTGGATCTTATCCATGACCGATTTGACATTGTTGGACACGCCCGGGACGAACCCCGCCAGCACGACTGCCACCATGGCGGCGATCAACGCGTATTCGATACCGGAGGCGCCGTCCTTGCGTTGGATGAACTGTTTGCAGTGAAGAAGGATGCGTTTGAGCGACATGGTGCAACTCCTCGCGCGTTCGAGCGCTGATGGCGGGGAATCCCCTCGGTGATACCCCTTTGCCATCACAGAATTCGCCAAGCGATTGGAAGCTGCAAATGTAACAACGGATTAATCCAAAAGTATGAGTTTCGAATAGCCGCGCTAAGTTTCTGTTTTGCCGAGGTGTCAATTTAGTGGCATCAAAAAGCACCTGTTTCTCATGGCAATTTGTGGCATTTGGACTACGTTGCAATAGCGAAATAGTTTCTTTTTGCCATCAGCTAAATGCGCAAACGGCGTAAGGGGATAGCGGATATGAGTAGTCGCTTGACCATGATGCTCGCCGGTTTTTTCCTGGTCGCCGCGTTGGTGGCTGGGTACTGGGGGCTGGTTCTTAGTCGCCCCTCGGTGCCCGTCGAGCAACCGGCCCCGGTGATGGCTCCCGTGGCTGCGCCTGCCGCGCCGACCCCGGCCAAGGCAGAGGAGCCTGTGCGCTCACAGATTGTCGTGCTGCGCCGCGACGTTGCTGCCAATACCCCCTTGACCCCAGACGATCTGTTGCTCGAGCGCCTGCAGGTAGTGCCGGCAGGGGCATTCCAGCGAATCGAGCAGGTTGTCGGGCGTAGCAGCATGCGCCCTTTGGCGGCAGGCAGCTGGCTTGCCGAAGACAGTTTCCAGGCAGGTGGTCCGCTGGCGCGGATGATCCGCCCACACGAGCGGGCCGTGGCCGTGGCGGTGGACGATGTGATCGGTGCCGCCGGGCAGCTTCGTCCGGGCGATTACGTGGATGTGCTGTTGTTTCTGCGAGAGGAAAACAACAATCCCCAGTCTTCCGCGCAGGTGGTGTTGCCTGCACTGCGCGTGCTCAGCGTCGGCGAGCAGATGGGCTTGGCCAATGATGGCCGGCCGGCACAGACCCAGGAGGAGCAGAAGGCCCGTCGCGATCAACCGGGTAGCACGGCCCGCACCGTGGCACTGGCCGTGCCTGAAGCGCTGGCCAGCCGACTGATGCTGGCGGCCCAGACAGGGACCTTGCGTCTGGCGGTGCGCAGCGCCGACGAACAACGCCTGGCCCGCTACTGGGCCGGCACCGAAGCCAGTGCCCAGGTGGAAAACGCCAACCGTGACCTCTATCGTTTCAGTCAGCTGTCCCAGGTGCCGATTGCCAAGACGGTGGCGCCTGGCAGCGGCATCTCGGGCATGCAGATCATCCGTGGCGCCCAGGCTGCCGATACCTCAAAGACTCCGTGACCTAGCAAGGACGCCGCCATGCGTAGTATCGAGCGGATACTCAGACAGTTGTGCCCTGCCCTGACGATGGTGACGTTGCTGCCGATGGCCCAGGCGGCCGACAAAGGCTGCGCTGCATTCAGCCAACTGCCGTCGGTGATCGAGATGGACCAAGGCCTGCAACAGGAGCTGCGCCTGCCGGTGGCCATCAGCCGGGTGGCGGTGGGCGAGCCCAAGGTCGCCGATGTCCAGGCCAGCGGCGAGCGCGCCGTGTTGCTGACGGCGGTCGGGGCAGGCAATACCAGCCTGATGCTGTGGACCGCCTGTGCACCGGCCCCCCACCGGGCCATGCTGTTCGTCAAAGGCCGGGCCAGCGCGGACATGGCCGAAGACACGATGCTGCCTTCCCAGGACCCTCAATTGCCCAGCCAAGTGCAGGCCGATATCCGCTTCGTCGAAGTGCAGCGCAACAAATACAAGGAAGCCGGGGCGCGGCTGTTCTTCAAAGGATCGAACAACAGCCTGATCGGCTCACCGGGTACTGTGCCTGGGACCCGCGTCACACCTGGCGCTGTGCCGATCGCCCGGCCGTTGATTCCGCTCGACGACAACGTGTTCAACATTGTCTGGGGCGGTGGCAGCAGCCGCTTTCTGGCGGCGATCAATGCGCTGGAAACCAGCGGCTTCGCCTACACCCTTGCCCGTCCGAGCCTGACCGTGCTCAGTGGCATGACCGCCAGTTTTCTCGCGGGCGGCGAAATCCCTATCCCGGTGCCGAGCACCGGCAGCGACAGCGTGTCGATCGAATACAAAGAGTTTGGCGTGCGCCTGGCCCTGACGCCGACCGTGGTCAGCCGCGACCGCATTAATCTGAAGGTCGCGCCGGAAGTCAGCGAGCTGGATTACACCAACGCGGTGAATATCGCCGGCACCCAGGTGCCGGGGCTTAAAGTCCGGCGTACCGACACCAGCATTTCGCTGGCCGATGGGGAAAGCTTCATCATCAGTGGCCTGGTCAGCAGCAGCACCCGCTCGGGTGTGGACAAGTTCCCGGGCCTTGGCAACCTGCCCATTCTCGGTGCGTTCTTCCGTCAGTCGACGGTCAATCGCGAAGACACCGAGCTACTGATGATCGTCACGCCTCACCTGGTCCAGCCGCTGGCCGCCAATGCCCGTTTGCCGGAGCTGCCGGGCGAGCGTCTGCGCACCTACGACCCCAGCTGGGGGCAGCTGTTTTTCCTGGAAAACGGCAATTTCGAAGGCCGTAGCGGGTTATCACGATGAGCGAGAGCCTGAACCAGACCTACCTGGCCATCACCCGCAACGAGGAGGACCTGCGCTGGCTGCAGGGCGCGCTCGCCCCGCTCGGCCAAGTGATCGGTGCCAGTGGCGGTAGCCTCGACGAGTTGCTGGCTTTGGTCGACGTGACCTTCAGCAACCTGCTGTTCATTGGCCTGGACCGCGAGCAGTTGATCAATCAGTGCGCTCTGATCGAGGGTGTGCTGGAAGCCAAGCCGATGTTGGCCATCGTGGCCTTGGGCGATGGCATGGACAACCAACTGGTCCTGCACGCCATGCGCGCCGGTGCCCGTGACTTCGTCGCCTACGGCTCGCGCGCCAGCGAAGTGGCAGGTTTGGTGCGGCGCCTGAGCAAGCGGCTGCCGGCGGTCACCAGCAACCCAAGCCTGGGCGGGCTGACGGTGCTCTACGGGGCCCAGGCCGCAGCCGATGGCGCATTGCTGACCACCCACCTGGCGCGGGTGGTGCAGGAGAGCGGCCAGCAAGCCTTGCTGCTCGACCTTGGCCTGCCGCGGGGGGACAGCCTGACTTTGCTCGGGTTGGAGGCATCGTTCTATTTCGGCGACGCCCTGCGCCATTTGCGTCGGCTCGATGGCACCCTCATCGACAGCGCCTTCCCTCGTGACAAGGGCGGTCTGCGCATCCTGGCCTACGCCGACAGCGACGATCCGCTGCAACAGACCAGCGCGGCCGAGCTGTACATGTTGCTCAGTGCCCTGCGCCAGCACTTCCAGCACATCGTGGTCAACCTCACCGGCCAGGCCGACAACGATGCCTTGCGCACCATCGTCAGCCATTGCGACAAGCTGATCGTCTATACCGACCAGAACATCCTCGACTGCCGGCGCAACCTGGAGGTGCTCGAGCAGTGGCGCGACCGGGGCATCAAGCTCGACCATGCCGTGCTGCTGGTGGACCGCTACCTGCGCAACGTGGCGCCGGATGCCGATGCTTTGGCCAAGCGCTATGGCCTGACCTTGCTCAAGGCGTTGCCCTACAGCCCTGAGGTGCGCCTGAATGCCAAGAACCAGGGGCTGAGTCTGTTCGAGCTGGCCCCCCGGGAGAGCCTGACCCAGGCCTTGCATTACCTCGGCGAGCGATTGGCGCGGCGCTCGGAGCACCTGGCCAAGCCCACCCCCACTACCTGGCTGCGCCGCCTGTGGAGCCATAAATGAGTGCCGACGAACCCTTTGGCGGCCCGCGCCACGCGGGGGCCGACCCGCAGGCACTCAAGCGTGCCCTGCACCGCTTCGTCATCGATGCCATCGAAGACAGCGGCCGCAACCTGCTCGAAGGCGCGCGGCCTGCCCTCACCCAGTTCGTCGTGGAGCAGGTCGGCGACTACGTGGCACGCCTGCACCTGGCGCTGTCGCGCTACGAGACCGAGCGCCTGGCCGAGGAGCTGGTCGATGAGCTGACCGGTTATGGCCCGCTGGAGGTGCTGCTGCGCGATGCCAGTGTCACGGAGATCCTGGTCAACGGCCCGCACCGGGTTTTCGTCGAGCGGGCCGGGATGCTCCAGCGCACCGACCTGCGCTTCATCGACGCCCATCACGTGGAGCGAGTGATGCAGCGCATTCTCGCGCCGCTCGGGCGTCGCCTGGATGAATCCTCGCCGATGGTCGACGCCCGCCTGCCCGATGGCAGCCGTGTCAATGCGATCATCCCGCCGGTGGCGCTGGACGGGCCTTGCCTGTCGATCCGCAAGTTCCGCCAGGACATGCTCAAGAGCGCCGACCTGCTGGCCACCCGTGCCATCGACCAGGCCATCTTCGACTTCTTCGAGCGGGCCGTGGCTCGGCGCTGCAATATCCTGGTCAGCGGCGGCACGGGCACGGGCAAGACCACCTTGCTCAACATCCTCAGCCAGATGATCTCTCCCCATGAGCGCCTGGTGACCATCGAAGACGTGGCGGAGTTGCAGCTGCACCACCCGCACGTGGTGCGCCTGGAAACCCGGCCACCGAACGCCGAAGGGCATGGCGAGATCAAGGCCAGCGAGCTGATCCGCAACGCCTTGCGGATGCGCCCGGACCGCATCCTGCTCGGCGAGATCCGCGGAGCCGAAGTGCTCGACGTGCTCACCGCGATGAACACCGGGCACGATGGCTCGATGAGCACGGTGCACGCCAACACCGCGCAGGATGCCTTGCTGCGCCTGGAGACCCTGGTGGGGCTGACGGGGCGCCAGGTGGCCGAGAAGACGCTGCGCCAGATGGTCTGCGCGGCGCTCGATGTGGTGATTCAGCTGACCCGCCTGGCCGATGGCCGGCGTTGCGTCAGCGAGGTGCTGGAGGTGGTCGGGGTGCGTGACGACGTGTATGTCACCAATACCTTGTTCCGCCTCGACCGGCGCGGCGGCGAGGGCTTCTTGCGCGATGCCCCCAACCCGGCGGGCGCCAAGCTGCGCCAGGACGGGGTGATGTGATGGGCCCGCTGCTGCTGGCACTGGCGCCTTTGTTGCTGGGCGTGGCCTTGCTGCTGTTTCGCCGAGGTCAGTACAAACGCCGCGAGGAGCGCATCCTGCAGCGCTTGGGACGTGCCTACCAGAGCGTGCGAACCGCCACGGTGCGGCGTGACTGGCTCGACCCGTTGTTGCAGCGTGCGGGGCTGGCCCAGGGCGAGTTCAGCCTGCGCCCTTGGTTGACAGGCTGGCTGGGCCTGGTCGCGTTGGCCTTGTTGTTGGCCGGCTGGGTCGCGGCCGTGCTGGTGCTGACCGCGCTGCCACTGCTGGCCTACCTGTACCTGAGCTGGCGCTGTCGCCGCCGTCTGGCGCTGATCGTCGAACAACTGCCTGGGCTGCTGGACTACAGCGTGCGCAGCCTCAAGGCCGGCCGCACGCTCAGCGATGCGGTGCTCGGTGGGATCGAAGGCACGCGCGAGCCGTTGCGTTCGGCCATGGGCCGTGTGCAGCGCAACGTGCGCATGGGTGTGCCTCTGGAGGAGGCCGTGCATGAGCTGGCTGAACTGTACGAGCAGGACGAGCTGCGGCTGTTCGCCTTGGGGCTGCGCATCAACCAGCATTATGGCGGCAACGCCAGCGAGCTGATGGAGAACCTGATCAAGCTTATCCGCGAACGTGAGCAAGGGGCTCGCCAGCTCAGGGCCATGACCGGTGAGACACGGATCACCGCCTGGATTCTCGGCGCTTTGCCGCTGACCATGGTTGGCTACTTCTTGCTGGGTAACCCCGGCTACCTGATGGCCATGTGGCGCGACAGCCAGGGGCAGATGATGTTGCTGTTCGCCTTCGCCCTGCAGGCGGTGGGGTGTCTGATGCTGTGGCGCATGATGAGGAGCCTGTGACCATGGCCTGGCTGATCTGTGCCCTTTGCCTGTTCGCAGGCTTTGTCCTGTTGAGCTTGCAGGCGCTGCGCCAGGTCCGCGCCCGGCAGATGATCGCACGGCGTTTGCAAGGCCAGCTGGCCCGTGAGGAGCGGCTGGGAGACTGGCTGCATTGGCTGGGCAACTCGGCCTTGGGCCGACGTCTGCAGACCCTGGACAGCGAAACCCAGACCCTGCTGGAGCGAGTGGGTTGGCGTCGTAGCCGTCACCGGGCGTTGTTCGCGGCCGTGCAACTGGGGCTGCCGGTGTTGGCGGCGGGCCTGACGCTGTTGCTACAGCAGGGCCTGGTGTCGGGCGGCTTTGGCCATGGGGTGGTGTTGCCCCTGTGTGCCCTGGGGGTGGGCTACCTGCTGCCCAAGCGCCTGCTGGCGATGGCCGCATTGCGCCGCCAGCAGCGCATCGCCCAGGAGGTGAGCCTGGTGATCCCGCTGCTGCGCATTTTGTTCGAGAGCGGCTTGGCGGTCGAACAGGCCCTGCGGGTGCTGAGCCACGAGAGCCGCACGTTGGTGCCGCATGTGAGTGAAGAGCTGCGGCTGGTCCTGCAACGCGTGGACTCCGGGCTTGCGTTGGGGCCGGAGTTGGAAAAGACCGCACGCCTGCTGGCGGTGGACGAATTCATCGACACCTGCGTGATCCTGCGCCAGTTGCTGGTGCAGGGCAGCGGTGCGATGAAGTCGCTGCTGGGCCTTAAGACCTTGCTCGATGATCGGCGCCTGACGCGTCTGCAGGAGCGGGTTTCGAAGATGTCGGCAAAGATGTCGGCGGTGATGATGATGTTCTTGTTCCCGGCCTTGATCATCGTCCTGGCCGGACCGGGTTTCACCGCACTGACGCGGGCCCTGGCGTTCTGAGGAAGGAAGAGTCGGATGAAAGCGATCCTGTTGTTCACCGGTCTGTTTTTGCTGGCAGGCTGTGCGGGCCAGCCACCCGAGGGGTTTGCCAGGTTGCTGGGCACCTCGTCCTGCGGCAAGCCCACCGCCGACCAGCAACTGGCACTGAACCTGGCGGACGAGATGCTCAACGACGGGCGCCCGCACGCCAGCTATGCGCACCTGCAGCAACTGCCGGACGACCTCGATCAGGTGCGCTTGCGCAAAGCCAAGGTGCTGCGCCTGCTTGGGCGCAGCGAAGCCGAACCGCTTTACCGCAGCCTGCTCGGCGGCTGCCTGGCGGCCGAAGCCGAGCATGGCCTGGGCCAGCTTGCCTCGGCGCGGGGGGACGATGTACAGGCGCTGCGCAACTTGCAGCGGGCGGTGCTTCTGGCGCCAACCGACGAGAAGGTGCGCAATGACCTGGGAGTGGTGCTGATGAACCTGGGCGATCATGAACAGGCGCGCTTCGAGTTCCTGACCGCCATCGAGCTCAAGGACGACAACCCGCTGCCGGCAGTCAACCTGGTGACCCTGTCGCTGGTCGAGGACAATTGGCAGCAGGCCGCCGACCTGGTGACCCGGCTAGGGCTCAAGCCGGAGCAGTTCGCCGAGGCCCAGGCGCGGGCCAAGCAGTTGAAGGAGACCGGGCGTGGCTCGGTGGGTTGAAGACAAAGGAGGCGTTGCCATGTTCAAGCCAATGATGGTTGTGCTCTGCCTTTCCTGCCCACTGCTCGCTCAGGCCGAGGACCCACCTCGCCGGCCGCCGCCGGACACTGGCGCCGAAGCCTGGTTGCGGGTGCAGGCGAGCAACCAGCAGGCCTCGCCGAAACCCCAGAGGCAGAGCGCGAAGGAGCGGGAGTTGTCCCTACAGCGCTGGCTGGACAGCTACAAGTATCCGATCCCCGATGCCTTCCGCTATCAGTCGATGAGCACCACCGGTAACTGACGCAGCCAACGCCTGCCGGTCCTGCGCAGACCATGAGCGCGGCACGCTACCTGTGGGAACGGGCATCGGCGAGCGAGCCGGCAACAGGCTACAAGCCTGTGCCGTTCAGTGGGTGGAGAAGCGCTGGCTCAGCGGCGAAGCGCCTGGCATCAGCGCCAAGGCCAGTTGGGTGCGGTTGTGCATGTGGGTCAGACGCAGCACCTGCGACACGTAGAGCTTGACGGTGTTCTCGGTAATCCCGAGCTCACAGGCGATCTGGTAGTTGGTCTTGCCCTTGCCCACGAGCCTGGCCACTTCCAGCTGACGCGGCGAGAGCTTGTCGAAGACCGGGGGCAGCTCGGCCTCGGGCTCTTCGAGGTCCGTGGCGCGGCGATGCATGCCTTGGCCGCGGGCTTTCTCCAGGTCTTGGTAAAGGATATCGATGGACTCGGCCAGCTCCTGCAAGCGTTGGTTCAGGTGCCCCAGTTCATGAATGTTGCGTTGGCGTTCGAGCAGCGCTTGCTCCTGGCGTCGCACGCCTTCGAGCAGCTCCTGCAGGTCGACGGGCTTCTGGTAGTAATCGGCGAACCCTTCCCGCAGGGCGCGGATGATGTCCTGCTTCTCGGCTTGTCCGGTCAGCATGATCGCTTCGAACACGCGCTGGCGACCGGTGAGTTTCTTGAGCGCATGGACCATCTCGATGCCATCGATCTGGGGGAGGTGTAGATCGCACAGGACCAAGCCGATCTGCTCGTCGGCCTGGTAGCGCTCAATGCCTTGCATGGCGCTGTTGGCCGGGGTGCAGGCGTAGCCGTGAAGTTCGAGATATTCACACAGCTGTTCGACCACCTCTGGCTGGTCATCGACGACCAGAATCTTCACCGTGCTGGGCTGTTTGTTCACGATCAACTCCCTGTTCGTTCTGGGCCCTTGTTCCTGCGCATGAACGCTAAAGACGGTAGCTGGTGTTGGTGGTTTTGTACAAGGTTTGTATAGTTTTTGGTGTCGTTACTGAATCCATACGGCTGTCAGCAGAAAACCCACCAGCACATAGGGCGCGAAGGGTTGTTTGTCGCCGACTTCCTCGGCCAGTTTCTGCAGGCGCTTTTTCACCTTGGGATTGAGCAGGATCCACAGCCTGCGGCGGCCAAGCAGCCAGGCCAGCACGGTGATGCCGGCGCCGATGAAAGTGCCAAGCACGTACGGGGGGCTGGTGGCCAGGGCCAGGGCGCCCATCAGCTTGACGTCGCCAGCGCCGAAGCGGCCAAGCATGTAGCCGGGGAGGGTGAGCAGCATGACGATGGCCAGTGCCCAACCGGCATCGCTGGGTTCGGCGCCGATCCAGCTGCGCCCGGTGGCGAACAACCAGACCAAGGCACAAGCCGCAACGCCCAGGGTCAGAGCGTTGGAGAGCTGCCGTTCGCGGATATCTTGTTCGGTGCACAAGGCAAGCCACATCAGGAGAACAATGCTTTGCATTGGCAAAATGCCATCCCTATTCGTTGAACGGTTCTATGCTGTGTTTCAGGTGTCATAGTCAGGGTAGACGCGAACATGAAAGCAAGCCTGGCAAGACGGCAAAAAGGTGCGGCTGCCATCGAGTTCGTCGCAGTCTTCATGGTTTTTTTCGCGGTGTTCTACGGGTTGGTCAGCTATGCGTTGCCGATGCTGATGGTGCAGTCGTTCAACCAGGCGGCCAGCGAGGCGGTGCGCCGCTGCGTGGCGCTCGAGCCCGGCAGCGCCTTGGCCAGCTACAGCGCCGTGGCACAGCAGGCGATCGACCAGCAGCTGTCCTGGATGCCCGCGGCCTTGGGCTTCAGCGCGGTCAAGGATGCCAAGGTCGAGTTGAGCGGGAAGCTGTTGACCGTAACCATTCAATACCCGCGTGAGCGCCTGACCCGCGTGTTGCCATTGCTGGTGCTGCCTGTGATCGGTGAAGTACCACGCTTGCCCGAGCAGTTGCAGGCCAAAGCGAGTCTGCAACTGTGACCGGGCTGTTCGACCGTTGGCGCGGCGGCACGCAGCCAGCTGTTTCCGAGCCTGAGGCGCCTGCCGCCGTTGGCCTGCAACTGTGGCTCGATGGGCAAGGCAGCGTGCAGCGCTTGTCTGGGCCGTTGCGCACCTTGTTGGCGTTGCCCTTCAAAGGTGGTGGCCGGGTCCAGGACTACCTGGAGCGGCACAGCTGGCTGGTGCTGGAAGGGCAGCCTGCCGATTGGCAGGGGCAACCCTTGGATCTGGATTTTCGCACTGCCACGGGCAACCCCCTGTGTACCCGTGGCTGGGTGATGCGCCAGGGCGATGGCTGGTTGTTGCAGCTGTTCGATATCGGCGACCTGCTGCTCGAGCGGACCCACGCCTGGCAGCATCAAGGCGAGTGGCAGTTGGCAAAGGACATCGACCGCGCCTTGCGCGAGTGCAGCGCGGAGCGTTTGACCCAATGTGTGGCGGTGCAATTGCAGCATCTGGCCGAGCACTGGCATGTGCCCGCCGTGCGCCTGATGCTGCCGCAGGCTTCGGGTTGGCGCACCTTCGCCGGTAACGAGACACCTTGGCCGTGGCCGGGCGACGCCCGCCTGCAATCCTGGCTGGACGGTCTGTCGGCGCAACCTCAGACAGCCGCCACGCTGCCTGCAGAACTGCTGACCCTGTGTGGCGGCGTTTCGCTGTTCGTGCTGCCGTACCTTGAAGGCTCGCAGGTCCAGGCCTGGCTGCTGTGTGCCGGCGGGCAGCAGATGCCCGCCGATGCGCACCTGTTGTGGCAGGCCTTGATCGAACCTGTGCTCAGCCGTTATCGGCATGCCCGGCTGCAACAGCAGAGCGGTTACCTGGCGCAGTTGCAGCAACAACTGGGCGCAGGTTGGTGGGCCTGGTCACGCGAGGACGGCCTGCACCTGGACCCGACCCTGGCCGCGCGTCTTGATCTGCCCCACCACCCCAGCCTGGAGCAGTGGCTTGCGCGGCTTCACCCTGCCGACCGGGAGCCGGCGCGCCTGGCCCTGGAGCAGGCCTGCATGGGCGATGACTTGAGCCTGAGCGTGCGTGTGCCGGCGCTCCAAGGGCATGGCGATCCGGCCTGGCTGCATTGGGTGGGCCGGTTGCAGGGCAGCGAGCTGCGCGGTTTTCTGCTCGACATCAGTGCGCTCAAGGCGCAGGAGCTGCAGACGAGCGCGGCGCGCACACGCCTGGAAAGCCTGATCGCCAGTTCACCGGCGGTGATCTACATACAGCGCTACGCCGAAGGTGCGTTGCACAGCGAATTCTTCAGCGCCAGCTTGATGCCGCTGCTGGGCTGGACGCCGGACAGCGAACAGGCCCGCCAGCCGGGCCTGGCCGTGCATCCGGACGACCGCGCATTGTGGCTGGAGCGTACCCGCACCTTGCTGCGCGAGGGCCAGGCCCGTAGCCGCTACCGTCTGCGCGATAGCCGGGGTGGCTACCACTGGATACTCGATGAGGCGCGACTGCTGCGCAACGATATTGGCCAGCCGCTGGAGGTGGTCGGCTTGTGGCTGGATGTCAGCGAGGCCACCGAGGCCGCCGACCGGGTACGCCAGAGCGAGGAGCGCTACCGGGTGCTGGTAGAGGACTCTCCGGCGATGATCTGCCGTTATCGTCCAGACCTGGCCCTGGTGTTCGGCAACCGACCCTTGGCCGACTACCTGCACTGCGCGCCGGAGCAACTGGAGGGTATGAACCTCGGCCAGTGGCTCTCGCAGGAGCAGCGTGAAGCGTTCCTGGCGCGGCTGCAACTGCTGACCCCCGAGCAACCGATGAGCAGCGCGGAGATCTGCCTGCAGTTGCCTGGTCGCGAGCACGCCTGGTGGGTCTGGGCCGACCGCGGGCTGTTCGATGAGCAGGGGCGGCTGCTGGAGATCCAGGCAGTGGGCCGTGACAACACCGAAGTGCGACGCAGCCAGCGGCACCTGCTGCAAGGCGCCAAGATGGCGACGCTCGGCGAGTTGACCACCGGCCTGCTGCATGAAATCAACCAGCCACTGAACGTCATGCGCATGGCGGCGGCCAATGCCCTGAAACGCCTGGAGAACGGCACGGCCGAGCCTGCCTATCTGGAGGATAAGTTGCACCGCATCGAAGCGCAGATCGAGCGTACCGCACGGCTGGTGGACCACATGCGCGTGTTCGGGCGCCGCTCCGAGGTCGAGCGTCAGCGCTTCGCAGCCTGGAGCGCGGTGCAGGAGGCGACGGCGATGCTCGAGGAAAGCCTGCGCGGCAAGGGCGTCTCCCTGCGGATCGAGACGCCCGAGGACCAACCGCAGGTGCTGGGGCACAAGGATCAACTGGAGCAGGTAATGATCAACCTCATGATCAATGCCCGCGATGCCCTGCTCGAACAACGCTGCGCCGAGCCCTGGATCAGCATCCGCCAGACCTTGCAGCCTGGGCAGCTGTGCCTGTGGGTGGAGGACAACGGCGGCGGCATCGACCCGCAGGTCCAGGCGCGTATTTTCGAGCCGTTCTTTACCACCAAACCGGCGGGTGTCGGCACCGGGCTAGGACTGTCGGTGAGCCATGGCATCATCGAAGCCATGGAAGGCAGCCTGAGCGTGGCCAACGGAGCCGAGGGCGCGTGCTTCAGGGTGTGTCTGCCGGTTTACAGCACCAACTGAGCGCGGCCGCTGGAACAACTGAGGTTCGCCCCGACTTCGGCGTTGACCAGATCGATGCCGAGCATCTTGAGGAGCATTTCCACCAACGGATCGATGATCGGGCTGAGCAGGTTCTTGATCAGCGGTTCGAGGATGCTCTTCACACCGTCGAGCAGGCCTGCGGTCAACACCAAGATCTTGCCCAGGCCACTGTTCGCAGTGGGTTCGTAGGCCTCCAGGTGGATCCCCAGCAAGGTGTCGCTGAGGCTGCCCACCACATTGCTGTTGGCGGTCGCCATCGCCTGATAGCGCGGATCGAGACCAATATCGGGCGGCTCGCTCGCGCCTTGGAAGACCAAGTCATGTTCGCCCTGGCCGTACCCCAGTACCTTGCTGTCGACACGCACGCCGATGCCGCCACCGGCGAAGGGCACGCGGGTGCCGCAGACTGGCGGCAGGATCAACACGCGGCTGCAGACATTGGTGCCGATGTCGATCAAAGGCAGGGCCTTGTTCGCAGCGGTGCCCTGGGCGAAAAACGTGTCGGGCGAGTCGAACCTGCCCACCGAGATCTTCACGGCGGAGCGGTCGGTGAGGGTAGTGAGGCGCTTGGGGGAGCAACTGTAACTGCTCGTCAACGGCGGCTTGAGGCGGCTGGTGGCTTCGCCTATCTCCAGGCCGATATCCAGGTGAAGCTTGTCCGGCATCAGCTTGATGTCGCTGACCTTGCACGGAATGCCCAGGCTACAGGTCAGCGATTGCACGGTGCCGAACAGGTTCAGGCTGAGCAGATTGTTCAGCACGTTGGTCAAGGGGGCCGCCAGGTCGAGCACGGCGTTTACCAGGCCGACGACGCTGTCCAGCAACGGCAGATCGACCGACACCAGGACTTTGACCTGGGCGGTATGCACCCTGAGCTCATCTTTTGATGGGTCACCCACCGAGGAAATCTGTTGTGGCTCTATGACTTTCACCCGTACTCGACCATTGGCCAGGCCAAGCACGCTGGGCGAGAGGTCGATGCCTGCGGCGCTGTCGCTGGCTGCGACCATGAGCATGCCATGGACCAACTGAAGCAACTGAAGGCTAGCATCGAGCCCGGCCTTGGCGGTGCCGTTCTGGATATCGACCAGCTCCCCCAGATGCAATGAACTGCCGCTGCCGGCCAGTGCCACCTTGCCCAGGTTCGATACCACGTCAACCGCGGTGCCACTTTGCTGCAGGACTTTCACGGCGGCTTGCAGCAGTTGGGTTGCGCTGGCGTTCGTGTCGAGCAGGGTCTGGTAGTCGCCGGCTTTGATGTTCAGGTCCACTGCCAACTGATCCAGGTACTTGAGTAGATTGAGTTGGGTGTCGGCCAGGCCCTGCCAGCCGGCAACGTCGAGCTGCAGGTTGCCACCCAGGGGGGCGAGCAGAGCATTGAGCAGCGCCGCCTGGCGGGTGTCGATCTTCACCAGTGTGCTGCGGATTCGCAGCATCGCCTGCGGTTGCGTGGGCACTGAGGCCACGGCGCTGGCAGTCAAAGTGCTGGTCAAGGGCAAACCATCGCCTTTGACCAAGGCAAAGACACCGGCGGCAACGCTGGTGGGGACGGTGTTGCTGACCTGCACCCTGATTGCCTCATTGCGCGAGGCATCGACGGTGAAGGTGCGCAGGTGGTCGGCCCCGGTTTGCACATGGCCACAACTGGCCACCAGCGGGTTGCTCGGATCATGGCCATTGCGGGTGGCGGCGGTGCGCGCAAGGGTGGGGGCCTGGGGACCGGTGCCGGTGCACACGGCGTGCTGGCCAGCCGCCTCCAATGCTGCCATGTCGGCGATGCGCTGAAGTTTACGCTGCTCCAGATAAAGCCGGCCGCTGTCGACCACCAGCAGCATGAACAGCAGGGCAAGGCCCAGCGTGAGCGCGGCCATCAGGCCGATCGCGCCGCGTTGGCGTGCGGGATAACGAAGAACCACGGGCACTCCTTTGCAGGCCTCTGGCCAAGCAGCGCGGCGGCGGTGAAAGGAGTGTAGTAAAGGTGATGGCTAATTGCCGTGTTTGCTTGGTCGATCGTGACGACCTTGCCGGCCCGTGTTCGCGGCTTATCCCGCGAACACGGGCGAAGCCCGTGCCATCACTGCATCGTCTGTTTACTGCCGGCGCGGTGGATAGTGCGACATCACCTGGGTGACGGTCTTCTGGATCGCAGTGTTGCGTTCTTCCGGGCCGGGCGGGTAGTTGTTCATGATCTGTTCGGCGCTGGCACGCCAGACCAGCTTGCCGTCACGACCGTCGAACATGTCCACCTGGATGGTCGCGACCTTGTAGTCGACGCTACGGGTCTCGTTGTACATCGGCCCGCCCCAATAACCTCCCCAGTACCCACCCCAGGCGCCGCCGTAGTTGGTGGTGATCTGCTGCTGGCGTTCCTCGACGATGAGGTAGGCGCGTACCTTCACATCGGCCTGGGCATTGCCCTGCACCGGTCTCAGGCCGCGTTGGTCGAGCTGGTCGGCCACGGCCTGGCGGATGCGCTGCTCGGTCAGGTCGCTCTTGATCCGTGGGTCGTCCGGGCGGTACTGCAACGCCGGTTCCTGCCAGGCCCAGCTGCGGTAGGCAGCGAAGTCACGGCTGGCGTCGAAATCCTGGGTGACGTTGTTGTTGGCGCAGGCGGTGAGCAACAACGCGAATGACAACAGAACGAGGCGGCGCAACATGATGGTTCTCCGTTGGACACTAACTGGGAGGATAGCCGCTCAGCGCCTTGCCCACTGACTCGCGCAAAGCGTTTTCGCGGTCCCGAGGCGAGTCCTTGCCGCTGCCACTCTCGGCGCTGGCGCTCCATACCGGTTGGCCGTCGCGCGCGTCGAACAGGTCGATGCGCACCACCATGACTTCGACTTCATAGGTGCGCACGATCGGCACGCTGCCATAGGCGCCATAGCCATTGCGATAACCGCCATAGCCGATGCTGCCGTAGGGGTACGGGCCGTAGTAGGGGTCGTAATAGTCGTAGTCACGCACCTGGCGCAGGCGACGCTCCAGACGGATATCGGCGCTTACCAGAAGGTCCGCGGCATTGCCGCGTGCAGGACGCAAACCATGCTGGTCGAGGGCGCTGCTGACCGCCTCGGCCAGTTGCGCAGGGTCGGCGTTGGCATTGGCACTTGGCGGCTGGCCGTCGCGCCAGCGCCAGCTGCGATAGCGGCCGTAGTCGCGCGGCGGTGCAGGATAAGCGCTGGCATCGAAGGTGTTGGCTGCCTGGGCCGGTGCCGGCGGCAATGGCCGGCTACTGGCGACATAAGGGTTGCTGCCCTGGCAGGCAGCCAGGGTCAGGGTGAGCAATGCCAGGCAGAGTTGCGGGTACGGCATGGGGTCCTCCCGGCAAGCGGGTCAATGCGGTCGGCAGATCCAGTGCAGATAGCGGCCAAGCCCAGCGAAGCTGGGGTGGCGGCGATGTGCGAGCTCCATCTCCAGTAGGTCGAGCAGCTCGGCCTTGGCCTGGAAGTCCTTGGGCATGTAGTCATGGAACACCCGCACGCCACTTTCACTTTCGACTTGCCACATGGGTTCAAGTTGCGCCTTGAGCTCCCTTGGATCAAGCGGTTTCTGCGGAGTCAGGCTCTGGCTTTCACCCGCTAGGCGGTTGCTGCGCAACTTGCGGAAATGGCCTTTGAGCAGGTTGCGGTAGACCAGCGCGTCGCGGTTGTAGAACGCCAAGGACAACCAGCCGGCAGGTGCGGTCAACTGGTGCAGCACCGGCAGGATGCTCTCGGGTTCGGCCAGCCATTCCAGCACGGCGTGGCACAGCACAAGGTCGAACGGCTCGGTCAGCTGGCCGAGCAGGTCCTGCCAGGGCGCCTGGATGAAGGTGGCTGCCTGGCCGGCCTCGGCAAAGCGGGCGCGGGCACCGTCGAGCATGGGCGCGGCGGGTTCGGCGAGGGTCAGGTGGTGGCCGCGTTCGGCCAGCCACAGGGCCATGTGGCCCAAGCCTGCGCCGATGTCCAGCACGCGCAAGGGACGGTCGGGCAGGGCTTCGGCGAGGTCGGCCTGAAGGACCGCGAGGCGGATCGCGCCTTTGGCGCCGCCATAGATCTTCTCGGCGAAACGGGTGGCCAATTCATCGAAATGACGGTCGTTCATTTGGCGAAGCGCCTCTCGCTGTCAGCTAGCTTGGCACGCACCACTTCGTTCATGTCCAGCCCCAGTTCGCTGCACAGCAGCAACAGGTAGAGGACGATATCGCCCACTTCCTGGCCGGCGTGGGCGAGTTTTTCAGGGGGAAGCTGGCGCGACTGATCCTCGGTCAGCCATTGGAAGATCTCCACCAGTTCAGCCATTTCGACACTGGCCGCCATGGCCAGGTTCTTGGGGCTGTGGAAGCCGCGCCAGTCGTTGGTGTCGCGGATCCGGTGCAGGCGTTCAGTCAGTTCTTGCAGGTTCATTGGGCTCTCCTAATGGCGCATAGCTTCGGATGAGCCTGGCTGCAAAGCAAGCGCCTCGGGCTGCATGGCAGCCCCAGGGCTAGAGCGGGGACCAGCGCCCGAGCATGTGCACCAGCGCCCCATGCCCCTCCAGGCGCAGCACACCTTCCGGCCCGGCTTCGCTGGCACTGAGCACCACCTCCGAAGGCAAGCGCACGGGTTTGTGGAAATCCACCGCGAAGGCATAGCCGCTGGCCGGCAGATGGCCGCGCAAGGCGGCCATCGCCATGGCCTTGGTCCACATGCCATGGGCGATGGCGGTAGGGAAGCCGAACAGGCGGGCGCTGGAGGCGCTCAGGTGGATCGGATTGTAGTCGCCGCACACCTTGGCGTAGCGCCGGCCAATATCACTGTCGGCGTACCACCGGGTGACCTCCGGCAGGTTGCCGGGTTCGACGGTCTGCACCTCGTCCTCCTGGCCTTCCAAACGCAGGCCGCGCACCAGCATCCGGCTGGTTTCCCGCCAGAGCAGACCCAGCCCATCCTCGGCCTCGGTGACCAGATCGAAGGTGCCGCCTTTGGCGTGGGGCTGCAGGTTGTCGGCGTAGACCGCAAAGCGCAGGCCATCGATACCGCCCAGCGGACGATGGACCTGGATTTCGTTGTGCAGGTGGACCAAACCGAGCAGCGGGAAAGGGAAGCGATGGGCCGTGAGCAACTGGAGCTGCAGGGTGAAGGCCATGATGTGGGGATAGGTCGGCGGCAGGCGGCCGTGGTCGGCGAAATGGCACAGTCGGCGATAGGCCGCCAGGTTGTCGGGCTGAACCCGCAGGAAACAGCGCAGGCCGGCCTCGGGCAATCGGTCGCCGCTGATACCGCGTTTGCGCAACGCCCGCAGGTAAAGGCTGGCGCGTGCGTCGGTGTTGTGCAGGTCGTGCCATGAACGGGTCATTGTCATGCCCCCATCAGTGCCTGGCCGCAGACCCGCAGGACTTGGCCATTGACCGCGCCCGTGCCGGGCTGGCTGAGCCAGGCGATGGCCTCGGCGACGTCCTGTGGCACGCCGCCCTGGCCCAGCGAACTCAGGCGTCGTCCGGCTTCGCGCAGGCCCATGGGCATGGCGGCGGTCATGTGGGTTTCGATAAAGCCTGGGGCCACGGCATTGATGCTGGCGCCCTGCTTGGCCAGCTTGGGTGCCCAGGCTTGGGCGAAGCCGATCAGGCCGGCCTTGCTCGCTGCGTAATTGGACTGCCCGCGATTGCCGCCGATGCCGCTGACCGAGGCGAGCAGGGTGATGCGCGCCCCGTCGTGAAGCTTGCCGGCGTCGAACAACGCTTGGGTCAGGACTTGCGGGGCCTTGAGGTTCACGGCCAGCACCGCGTCCCAATATTCGGGCGTCATGTTGGCCAGGGTCTTGTCGCGGGTGATGCCGGCGTTGTGCACCAGGATGTCGAGGCCGTCGGGCAGGGCTTCGACCAGCTTGGCTGGGGCATCGCTGGCGCAGATGTCCAGGGCCAGGGCCTCGCCACCCAGGCGGGCGGCAAGGGCGTCGAGGTCTTTTTGTGCCTGTGGAACATCCAGCAGGATGACGTCCGCGCCATCGCGGGCCAGGGTCTCGGCGATGGCTGCGCCAATCCCTCGGGCGGCACCGGTCACCAGGGCGCGGCGGCCGGCCAGCGGGCGGGTCCAGTCCTCGACGTGGTTGGCGCAAGGGCCCAGGCGCAGAACTTGGCCGCTGATGAAGGCACTGCGGGGCGACAGGAAGAAGCGCAAGGCGCCTTCGAGCTGGTCTTCGGCGGCCTTGTCGACATACAGCAACTGCACGGTGGCACCGTCGCGCAGTTCCTTGCCCAGTGAACGGCTGAAGCCTTCCAGGGCGCGCTGGGCCACGCTGGCCTGCGGGTCGTCGAGTCTTTCGGGCGCGCGCCCGAGGATCACCACATGGGCGCAGCGGGCCAAGCTGCGCAGCAGCGGCTGGAAGAACTCACGCAATTGGCGCAAATCGTCGCTGTCGGCCAGATGGCTGGCATCGAATACCACGGCCTTGAGCTTCGGCCCCAGGCCGGCGACCCAGGTCTGCGCCTGCAGCCCTTCGCCGTTGAAGCTGTAGAGGGTGTCGGTCAGGCGTGGAGCGATGGCCTCCACCTGGACTGCCAGGGGCCCACCTCCGAGCACCAGGGCACCCTCCACGGGACGCAGGCGCCCTGCCTGCCATCGCTCCAGCGGCGCCGGACGGGGCAGGCCCAAGGCATCGACGAGGCGTCGGCCAAGGTTGGAGTTGGCAAAGCCGAGATAGCGGTCGCTCATGTGCGGGTCTCCCAGGGGACAAGCTTGCAAGTGTGGACCAAGTTTGTGTCGAGGTCGTTCGACTGCGGTAAAAACACCTAGTCTGTACGGATCAAATTGTTTCAGAAGGAACATGCGCCATGGTTTCACCCCGCCGCGTCGCGATCCTGGGCGCCAACCGAATACCGTTTGCCCGCTCCAACGGCGTCTATGCCAAGGCTAGCAACCAGGCGATGCTCACCGCCGCGCTCGAGGGCCTCATTGAGCGCTGCCATCTGCATGGCTTGCGCCTGGGCGAGGTGGCCGCGGGCGCGGTGGTCAAACATGCCCGCGACATGAGCCTGACCCGCGAGAGCGTGCTGGGCTCACGACTTTCGGCACAGACACCGGCCTATGACCTTCAGCTGGCCTGTGGCACGGGCCTGGAGGTGGCGCTGCTGTCGGCCAACAAGATTGCCCTCGGGCAGATCGACTGTGCCATCGCCGGCGGCGTGGACACCGCCTCGGACGCCCCGATCGCCGTCAGCCCGGGCCTGCGGCGCATCCTGTTGCAGGCCAACAGCGCCAGAACCTGGCCCGAGCGGCTCAAGCCGTTCCTCAAGCTGCGTCCCAGGCACTTTCTACCTGAACTGCCGCGTATCGAAGAGGCGCGCACGGGGCTGTCGATGGGCGAGCATTGCGAGCGCATGGCGCAGACCTGGCAGATTGGTCGTGCCGAGCAGGACGAGCTAGCCCTGCTCAGTCATCAACGTCTGCTGGCCTCGTTCGATGAGGGCTGGCATGAGGACTTGCTCACGCCTTACCTGGGCCTGGCTAGGGACAACAACCTGCGTGCGGACCTGACCTTGGAGCAGTTGGCCAAGCTCAAGCCCGCGTTCGACCGCAGCGGGCAGGGCACCCTGACGGCCGGCAACTCCACACCGCTGACCGATGGCGCATCACTGGTATTGCTGGGCACCGAAGAATGGGCCAGGGAGCACGACTTGCCTGTGCTGGCGTATGTGGTGGATGGCGAGACCGCTGCAGTGGATTTCGTCACCGGTCACGAAGGGCTGTTGATGGCGCCTGTCTACGCGGTACCTCGGTTGTTGGCGCGTAATGGGCTGACCCTGCAGGATTTCGACTACTACGAGATTCACGAGGCCTTCGCCGCCCAGGTGCTGTGCACGCTCAAGGCCTGGGAGGATGAGGAGTACTGCCGCACGCGCCTGGGCCTTGCGCAGCCGTTGGGCGCCATCGATCGCAGCAAGCTCAATGTCAAAGGCAGCTCCCTGGCGACAGGGCATCCGTTCGCGGCTACCGGCGGGCGCATCCTGGCGAACATGGCCAAGTTGCTGGCCACGGCCGGTAAGGGCCGAGGACTGATCTCCATTTGCGCGGCGGGAGGGCAGGGGGTGACGATGATCGTCGAGCGGTGAGGGGCGGCTGGGGCTGCCGTGCAGCCCATCGCAGGCTGTCGCCAGCTCCCACTGGCGCAGTAGCCGATGAACCTTGGCTGTTAGGCTCCGTTGGGCTCCACACCTGGGCGTTGCAGTTCTAGCGCCCGCAGGTCGTGGCCCGTTCGCGGGCAATCGGAGGTGAAACCGCTGCTCCGATTGACCCGCTAAGGGCATGACTCAGGTACGGAACCTGCGCACCAGTGCATCCAGCTCATTGGACAGCCC
The DNA here is from genome assembly GCF_033173945.1 of Pseudomonas sp. HTZ2. Classification (NCBI taxonomy): domain Bacteria; kingdom Pseudomonadati; phylum Pseudomonadota; class Gammaproteobacteria; order Pseudomonadales; family Pseudomonadaceae; genus Pseudomonas; species Pseudomonas sp. HTZ2. The sequence continues at coordinate 2,242,912 of NZ_CP137332.1, forward strand.
CGCCAGGCTCTCGGAGTCCTGACGTGCGGCCTGGGCCAGCTCGGCCACCAACTGTGCATCGCCGTGGATCTGGCTGATGTGGCGGTTGATGTCCTCGGCCACCTGATGTTGCTCTTCGGCGGCAGTGGCGATCTGGGTGTTCATGTCGCGAATGATGTCCACCGACTCGCGGATCTGCCCGAAACTGTCACGCGCCAGGCCAATGCGGCTGACCGACTGCTGCGAGACCTCGAGGCTTGCGTGCATCTGCTCTGCGACCTCGGCGGTGCGCGAGGCGAGGTTGCCCAGCAGGCCGTCGATCTCGGCAGTGGAATCGGCGGTGCGCTTAGCCAAGGCGCGGACTTCGTCGGCGACCACGGCAAAGCCACGGCCTTGCTCGCCGGCGCGGGCGGCTTCGATGGCGGCGTTCAGGGCCAGCAGGTTGGTCTGTTCGGCGATCGAACGGATGGTGCCGAGAATCGACTGGATGGCATTGCTGTCGCGTTCCAGTTGCTGGATCGACTGGGCCGACTGCTCGATCTCCTGGCTCAGGCGGTCCACGCTTTGCACCGCCGCGTCGATCTGCTGCTGGCCTTCGCGGGCCTGCTGCTGGCCGCTGTCGGCCGACTGCGCGGCCTGGCTGCAGGAGCGGGCCACTTCGTTGGCGGTGGCGACCATTTCGTGGAAGGCGGTGGAAACCATGTCCACCGACTCGCGTTGGCGGCTGGCCGCTTCGCTCATGTCGCTGGAGACGCGGGTCGAGCTGCTGGAGGTATGCAGGATCTGCCCGGCGGCGGCGCCGATGTGCTGGATCAAACTGCGGATGGCGCCGAGGAACTGGTTGAACCAGTTGGCCAGTTGCGCGGTTTCGTCGCGGCCGTGGATCTCCAGGCTGCGGGTCAGGTCGCCTTCGCCCTGGGCGATGTCTTCCAGGCCGCTGCTGACGCTATTGATCGGCCGCACGATGAGTTTGGCGAAGGCCGCGCCGACACCTGCGAACAGCAAGGCCAGGACCAGGGCGATGGTGCCGATCACCCAGGTCAGGCGGGTGGTGGTCTGCATGACTTCGTCGTGGCGGATCAGGCCGATGAAGGTCCAGCCCGTCTGGGCGTCGGGATAGATGTTGGCCATGTAGCGTTCGCCGCCCAGCTCTACTTCGACCAGGCCCTTGTCGGCCTTGGCCAGGGTGGCATAGCCGTCGCCGAAGCTGTCCAGTTGCTTGAAGTTGTGGTTGGGGTCGCGCGGGTCGACGATCACGTTGCCGTTTTTCTCGACCAACATCAGGTAGCCGGTTTCGCCCAGCTTGATCTGCTTGAGCAGATCAGTCAGTCCATTGAGCGACACATCGATACTCACGACGCCGCCCAGGCTGCCCAGTGCGTTGCCCACCGCGCGTACCACACTGATCTGCACCACGTCGCCGGATGCCCAGTAGTAAGGTGCAGTGCGCAAGGTCTTGCCGGGGTTGGCCAGGGCCAGCTGGTACCAGGGGCGCTGGCGGGGGTCGTAGTTGGCGAAGGTGTCGTCGTTCGGCCAGCCGACGTAGCCGCCGTCGCTCACGCCGTAGGAGATGTAGGCATAGCTGGGATGGGCCTCGGCCAGGCGGGTCATGAACTCGAAGACTTGTTTGTCCTGCTCGCCCAGCTCCCGGGTCGGGTTGGCGGTCAGGTACTTGTTCAGGTTGTTGCCGGTCGCTGCGACCACCGGTTGTGCCGCAATGTAGTTCACGTTCTGCTCGATGCCCTGGAAGAACAGGTTCATCGCATTGCCGACTTGGCGGATTTCCCGGCTGCTGTTGCCGAGGAAGTCTTCACGGGCTTCACTGCGCAGGTTGAGCACCACCAAGGTGGCCACGAGGACGATGGGCAGGCCCGCGATAATGGCGAAGGCCCAGGTCAGTTTTTGCTTGATGTTCATCCACGATCCCCGATTGTTTTTATCGATACCTGAGGCAGGTGTCTTAGACATCGGCAGCATTCGGCTTTTTTGTAGGGGAGTGCCCAGATTTATTAGCCAAAATCGTGTTTTGTGACCGATCGGTCATGATTTGCGCCCAGCCTGCAGCAGCGACCTAGGGCCGCTCCTGCAGAGCAGGATCAGGCGCAGCAGCTCTTGCCGTTGGCCAGGTCCTTGAGGATCGGGCAGTCCGGACGGTCATTGCCCTGACAGTGGGCAGCCAGGTCGCTGAGCGTGTCACGCAGACTGACCAGTTCCTCGATCCGCTTGTTCAGCGCCTCGATGTGTTGCATCGCCAGGGCTTTGACGTCTGCGCTGGCGCGCTGGCGGTCCTGCCAGAGGGTCAGCAGCTTGGCCACCTCCTCCAGGGAAAACCCCAGGTCACGCGAGCGCTTGATGAACGCCAGGGTGTGCAGATCGTCCTGTTGGTACAGGCGATAGCCACTGTCGCTGCGCACGGCCGGCTTGAGCAGGCCGATGGACTCGTAGTAACGGATCATCTTGGTGCTGAGCCCGCTGCTGCGGGCGGCCTGGCCGATGTTCATGGATGCTCCTGCGCGTTGTCGGTGGGCTTCCAGGTCTTGAGCCACAGAGCGTTGCTCACCACGCTGACACTCGACAAGGCCATGGCGGCGCCGGCCAGCACGGGGTTGAGCAGGCCGAACGCGGCCAGTGGAATGCCGATCAGGTTGTAGATGAAAGCCCAGAACAGGTTCTGGCGGATCTTGGCGTAGGTCTTGCGGCTGATCTCCAGCGCCGCAGGCACCAGGCGCGGATCGCCGCGCATGAGGGTGATGCCGGCGGCTTGCATGGCCACGTCGGTGCCGCCACCCATGGCGATACCGATGTCGGCAGCCGCCAGGGCCGGAGCGTCGTTGATGCCATCGCCGACCATCGCCACCACCCCGTCGCGCTTGAGCGCGGCCACGGTGGCGGCTTTGTCTGCGGGCAGCACTTCGGCATGGACATCATCGATCCCAAGAGCATCGGCCACGACCTTGGCGCTGCCCCGATTGTCGCCGGTCAGCAGGTGGCTGCTGATGTGTTGCGCATGCAAGGCTTCGATAGCGTGTCCGGCACCGGGCTTGAGGCTGTCACCGAAGGCGAACAGGCCCAGCACCCGCTGTTGCGGTTGGCGTTCGATCAGCCACGACAGCGTGCGGCCCTCGGCCTCCCAGGCTTGGGCCTGGGTGGCGAGTTCGCCAGGCGACAGGGTGCTTTCATCAAGCAGACGGCGGTTGCCCAGGGCCAGTTCGCGCTCGCCGACACGCCCGGCGATGCCACGGCCGGTGAGCGATTGGCTGTCGGCCACTTGCGGCACGTCCAGGCCCTGTTCGGCACAGGCATCGAGCACGGCCTTGGCCAAGGGATGTTCGCTGCCGCGTTGCAAGGCACCGGCCAGCTGGAACAGTTCGCCGGTGTCGCCGTGGAGGGCTTGGCTATGGACCACGCGAGGGCTTCCTGAGGTCAGAGTGCCGGTCTTGTCGAACACCACGCGATTGACCGCGTGGGCGCGCTCCAGCGCCTCGGCATCCTTGATGAGGATGCCATGGCGGGCGGCGACACCGGTGCCTGCCATGATCGCCGCAGGCGTGGCCAGGCCCAGGGCACAGGGGCAAGCGATGACCAGCACGGCGACGGCATTGATCAGCGCGGTTTCCAGCGGCGCACCGGCCAGCCACCAGCCAATCAAGGTGATCAAGGCGATCACCAGCACCGCCGGAACGAATACCTGGCTGACCCGATCCACCAGCTTCTGGATCGGCGCTTTGGCCGCCTGGGCATCTTCGACCAGACGGATGATCCGGGCCAGCACGGTTTCGGTGCCCAGCGCCTGGGTACGGATCAACAGGCGGCCTTCGCCGTTGATCGCGCCGCCGGTGACGGCGTCGCCCGGCTGCTTGGGCACCGGCAGGCTCTCGCCGCTGATCAGGGCTTCATCGGCATGGCTGCTACCTTCGAGCACCTCGCCGTCGACCGGGAATCGCTCGCCAGGTTTGACCAGCACCAGATCACCCAGGCGCAACTGGTTGATGGGCACGTCTTCCTCTCGGCCGTCGACCACCCGCACGGCCCGGTCCGGGCGCAGGGCTTCCAGGGCTCGGATGGCGCTGGCAGTCTGGCGTTTGGCGCGGCTTTCCAGGTACTTACCCAGCAACACCAGAGCGATCACCACCGCCGAGGCCTCGAAATACAGGTGCGGCTGCATGCCTGACGGGGCCTGGGCCCACTGGTACAGGCTCAGGCCATAGCCCGCGCTGGTACCCAGGGCCACCAGCAGGTCCATGTTGCCGGCACCAGCGCGCACGGCTTTCCAGGCAGCCACATAGAAGCGCGCGCCGAGGATGAACTGGACAGGCGTGGCCAGCAGAAACTGCACCCAGGCCGGGAGCATCCAGTGCAGACCGAAGGGTTGCACAATCATGGGCAGTACCAAGGGCAGCGCCAGCAACAGTGCGGCACCGACGGCCAGGCGCTCGTTGCGTAGGCGACGCTGGGCGTCGGCCTGGTCGTCACGTGCGGCCTGGGGCAGGCTGGCGCTATAGCCTGCCTTTTGCACGGCATCGATCAGTAGGGTGTCGTCGAGCCCCTGGAGGACTTCGAGGTGGGCGCGTTCGCTGGCTAGGTTGACGTTGACCTGCTCGACCCCCGGCACTTTGGCGAGGGCGCGTTCGACCCGGCCCACGCAACTGGCGCAGGTCATGCCGACGATCTGCAGTTCGAGAGTGCGGGTGGGAACGCCATAACCGGCCTCTCGAACTGCGTCGACGAGGGCGGGAAGGCTGTCGGCCGGGGCCTGGACCCTGGCCTGTTCGGTGGCGAGATTGACGCTGACCTGTTCAGCGCCGGTGACCTTGCGCAGTGCGCGCTCTACCCGGCCAGCACAGCTGGCGCAGGTCATGCCGGAGATCGGCAGGTCGAACGTGGTGGATGCGGACATGGCTCTCCTCCTTGGACAGGCCTTCAGCATCAACCTTGCCACACGGGGAAGGTCAATACCCCAAGCCGGCCCTCTTCAACTGCAGCCCATTGGCACCCATGGCGATGCGGTATTTGCTGATCTGTCCGGCCTGTAGGCTCAGGCGTGTGCTGCGTTGGTCTTCGATACCGGGCGCGCAGCCGGGCACCTGTCCTGGCAACAGGCGCAGGCGGACGTCCACCGGGCCGGGTGGCAAATTGAAGGAGGTGGACTGCTCCTGGAACAGGCGCCCGGAGAGCTGGTCGTTGAGGTAGATGCCGATCTCGCAACTGGTGGCCACTTCCAGGCGTTCCCGGGAAATGATCAGCACGCTGTAGTCCGAGTTGCCTTCGGCGCTGGCTGGCGGCACCGCGGCCAGTGTGCCCAGCAATCCAACCAGGCCCAATGCTGCCCTGAACATGAAGAATCTCCTGCTTGCCAAATCGTCAAAGGCGCAGCTTGGCCGAGCCGCGCGCGGATTTCCAGCCCGGCCGGTCAACGCAATACTTGACCTTGCCATGATGGTAAGGACGAGACTGCGAAAAACCCCTGAAGGAGACACCCGATGCAAGTGTTCAATGTTCAAGGCATGACCTGCGGCCATTGCGTGAAGGCGGTAACCCGAGCGGTGCAGGCACAGGATGCGGCTGCCCAGGTGCAGGTCGATCTGCCGAGCCAGCAAGTGCGCGTACAGAGCCAGTTGGCTGCCGAGCAGATCCTGGCGGCGATTCGTGAGGAAGGTTACCAGGCTGAGCAAGCCTGATCGTCCGGGGGTGCATGGCGCCCCCATTTATTACAAAGGTTTTCAAGCTGATCGGGCCCAGTGCAGGTAGACTGACGCACTTGCTTAGCCAGCTATGGATTCCCGATGAACCTGCGAATAGTGTTGATCCTGGGCGCCCTCAGTGCGTTCGGGCCCCTGGCGATCGACTTCTACCTGCCCGCTTTCCCCGCCATGGCGCAAGCCTTCGGCACCGACGAAAAGCACGTCCAGACCACACTGGCGGCCTACTTCCTCGGCCTGTCGCTCGGCCAGTTGGCCTATGGCCCGGTGGCCGATCGCTTCGGCCGACGTACGCCGCTGCTGTTCGGCATCACTCTGTTCACCCTGGCTTCCCTGGCTTGTGCCTATGCACCGAACCTCCAGACGCTGGTGCTGGCGCGTTTCGTCCAGGCCCTGGGCGGTTGCGCGGGGATGGTACTGTCGCGGGCCATTGTCAGCGACAAGTGCGACCCGGTGGCCTCGGCCAAGGTGTTCTCGCAGTTGATGCTGGTGATGGGGCTGGCGCCGATCCTGGCACCGATGCTAGGCGGGGTGCTGGTCAATGTGTCGGGCTGGCAGTCGATTTTCCTGGCCTTGAGCCTGTTCAGTGCGGCTTGTCTGCTCGCGGTGAGCCTGGGGCTGCCGGAAAGCCTGCCGCCGGACATGCCTCGCCAACCGCTGTCCGGTGCCTTGCGCCAGTACCTGCGTTTGATCGGTGATCGGGTGTTCCTGGGGCACGCTCTGACCGGTGGAATCGCCATTGCCGGTATGTTCGCCTACATCGCCGGCTCCCCCTTCGTGTTCATCAAGCTGTATGGCGTTCCCGCCGAGCACTATGGCTGGCTGTTCGGCACCAATGCCGCAGGCTTCATCCTCATGGCCCAGGTCAATGCGCGTCTGCTGGCCAAGCGCGGCCCGGCATTCCTGTTGGCGCGGGCGGTGTGGTTGTACCTGCTGGCGGGCTTGGCACTGCTGTGCGTCGCGGCGTTGCGGCCGGAGTCGTTGTGGCCACTGCTGGTGCCGTTGTTCCTGTGCATCGCAAGCCTGGGCTGCATCATCCCCAACGCATCGGCGTGCGCCATGAGCGGTCAAGGCGCCAGGGCCGGTAGTGCCTCGGCCTTGATGGGCTGCGCGCAGTTCAGCGTCGCTGCCGGCGCGGCAGCGCTGGTGGGCGTGCTGCACGATGGCAGTGCGGTGCCCATGGCCTTGGTGATCAGCTTGTGTGGCGTGCTGGTCGTCAGTGTCGCGATGTTGACTCGGCGCTTGCAGGCCAGGCGTCCCGCATGAGGGGGTGAGGCGCCTGCAGGCGACTTTCCAGCGTGGCAACGAACGAGCGAGCTTCGGCTTCGCTGCGGAAACTCACCACATGCTGATCGAGCCGGACTTGCCACGGGCAGTTGGGGTTGCGGTTCGAAGCACTGACGACAATCTTCATCGCGGCATACCTCCAATGGGCGGGAGCCGAAGCAGTTTAGCGCTGCCACTTGCGGGTGCCATGGCTTGGTGCAGGCCTTCGGACTGACGGTCGTGCCTCTGGTCGGGGGGACGCCCGGTCGGTTCGGGCAATGTTCAGTAGCATGTGGAAGCTTCGCTTTGGCCTGCCGTACATGAGGAAGGTTTGCGTCGGTATTGTTTCCTGCATTGAGCTGAGACTGTCGGCCTCTGTGGGACCGCGTGCTCGCTGTCATGGGGCCACCGGTTACATGGCGCTCTGGCCGAAGCCTGGCGCAACGCCGCAAGCCTGGCCGAGGGTGATACCCCCCAATGCTGTTCTGCTCTGTGGACGCCGGCTGCCGGCGCAGGCGCAAGGCCTGTAGCGACTTATACTGGCTAGCCCGGCCAGTACCAGCGAGAGAGATTTCCCTGCCAGGGAACGGCAAGAGACTGCGTCGATTCGAGCGCGACCGGAGCGCCTTGCGTCGTTTGCGGGCTCCGGCGTATCCGTTCTTGCCAGTTCCGGCAGAGGCGCCACGCTGGCGGTTGGCCGATAGGAACCGACGTGATCATGCAGGGAGTTGGAAATGAAAGCAGTCAGCAGTATCGCCCAGATCGCCGGCCTGATGGCCGACCCCAAGCGCAGCGCCATGTTATGGGCATTGATCGACGGGGTCCCTCGCCCTGCCGATGAGTTGGCCCTGATGACCGGCCTGACCTCGTCGTCCGCCTGTGCGCACCTGTCGCTGTTGTCGTCGGCGGGCCTGCTCAGGCTGGAGTCACGTGGCCGCAAGCGGTATTTCCGTCTCGCCACGCCGCAGGTGGGAGCGGCGGTGGAAGCCTTGGCCAGCGTGCATCTCGAAAGCCGCGGGCAAGGAAACACACAAGCCACACCTTTGCAGGTGCCCATGTCCATGCGTCGGGCGCGCCGCTGTGGCGACCATCTCGGGGGAGAGCTGGCGGCCGATCTGCTGCATCGGCTGATCGTAGCCGGGTGGCTGGAAGGCACCCAGCAGCAGCCGAGGGTCAGCCTCGAAGGCCGGGCCCAATTGGCCGCTGTCGGGGTCTACACCGAGGCGTTGGCATCCGGTCAGAAGAACGGCTGCATGATTTGTCACTGCAATGAATGGAGCGATCAGGGGCCGCACCTGGGAGGCAGCCTGGGCCACGCTTTGTTCAGGCTGTTCCTGCAATCGGGTTGGCTGTGCGAACAGGAAGGCTCGCGGGCGTTGCAGATCTCTCCACTGGGCGTCCAGCAGATCAACCGTATCGCCCGCATGCCAGCCTTGCAGGTTGGCTAGGGGCTAGCCCGGGCGGGCCAGCCATAGGGGCAAGCTATCGAACCAGGCGGGCGTCCAGGCTGTTTTGCGCCAGGCGTCGGGCTTGATCCTGGGTCATGCCCAGGTGGGTGTGCAAGGCATGGAAGTTCTCGGTGATATAGCCACCAAAGTAGGCCGGATCATCGGAGTTCACTGTCACCTTCACGCCACGCTCGAGCATGTCGAGAATGTTGTGCTGACCCATGTGCTCGAACACACATAACTTGGTATTCGACAGCGGGCACACTGTCAGCGGGATCTGCTCGTCGATGATGCGCTGCATCAGCCGTTCGTCTTCGATGGCGCGTACACCATGATCGATGCGTTGGACCTTCAGCAGGTCGAGGGCTTCCCAGATGTACTCGGGCGGGCCTTCCTCACCGGCATGGGCGACGGTCAGGAAGCCTTCGCTGCGGGCGCGGTCGAAGACGCGCTGGAACTTGCTCGGCGGATGGCCTTTTTCCGAACTGTCCAGGCCCACGGCGATGAAAGCATCACGCCAGGGCAGCGCCTGGTCGAGGGTCTGTTGTGCTTGCTCTTCGCTGAGGTGGCGCAGGAAGCTCAGGATCAGGCCGCTGCCGATGCCCAGCTGTTCGCGGCCATCCTTGAGGGCCTGGCTGATGCCATTGAGCACCACTTCGAAGGGGATGCCCCGATCGGTGTGGGTCTGCGGGTCGAAAAAGGGTTCGGTATGCACCACGTTCTGGGCTTTGCAACGTTGCAGGTAGGCCCAGGTCAGGTCGTAGAAGTCCTGCTCGGTTCGCAGTACATCGGCACCTTGGTAATAAAGGTCGAGAAATTCCTGCAGGTTGTTGAAGGCATAGGCGCTGCGCAGGGTTTCCACATCGGCCCAGGGCAGGGCGATCCTGTTGCGTTCGGCCAGGGCGAACAGCAGTTCCGGCTCCAGCGAGCCCTCCAGGTGCATGTGCAGTTCGGCCTTGGGCAAGGCGTTGAGCCAGTCATACATAGGTGTAGTCTCGATCAGGTACGGTTCGCGCCATTCTACAGGGCGTGCGCGGCAACTGCGCAGCCCGCTCATGACACAAGGCCGCCCCAAGGATCCCGTGTGGGCCCGTGGGGCTGCCTTGTGTCATGACGAGGCTGAGGGCTTCTGCCTCCGTGCAGGATCAGCCGGCGATCAGCTGGGCGGCAGCTTGGCGGTGGTCAGCAATCAGGCCTTGTACATCCAGACCCTCGATCTGCCCGTCGATGACGCGCCATTGGCCTGCGACCATGACCCGGTCGGCGCGGTCGGCACCACACAGCAGCAGCGCCGAGAGTGGATCGTGGCTACCGGAGAAGCGCAGCTCGTCGAGCTTGAACAGCGCCAGATCTGCCTGCTTGCCGACGGCCAGCTCGCCAATGTCGCTACGTCCCAGCAGACGTGCCGAGCCTCGGGTCGCCCAGCCCAGGGCTCGCTCGGGGGTGATCTGCTCGGCGCCATAGCGCAGGCGCTGCAGGTACAGGGCCTGACGGGCTTCGAGGATCATGTTCGAAGCATCGTTGGAGGCCGAACCGTCGACGCCGAGGCCAACCGGTGCGCCGGCGGCTTCCAGTTCCACGGTCGGGCAGATGCCGGAAGCCAGGCGCATGTTCGAGCTCGGGCAATGGCAGATGCCGGTGCCGGCCTCGCCCAGGCGGGCAATTTCCTCGTTGTTGAAGTGAATGCCATGGGCGAGCCAAGTGCGCGGGCCGAGCCAGCCAACGCTGTCCAGGTAATCGACGGTACGCAGGCCGAAGCGCTGCAGGCAGAAGTCCTCTTCATCGAGGGTTTCGGCCAGGTGGGTGTGCAGGCGCACGTCCAGCTCGTCGGCCAGGGCAGCGCTGGCGCGCATGATCTCGGGGGTCACCGAGAAGGGCGAACAGGGTGCCAGCGCGATCTGGATGCGTGCGCCATCGCCGCGCTCGTGGTAGCTGTGGATAAGTCGTTGGCTGTCGGCCAGGATCACTTCGCCCTGTTGCACGGTCTGCTGTGGCGGCAGGCCACCGTCGGCCTCTCCCAGGCTCATGGAGCCGCGGGTCAGCATGGCGCGCATGCCCAGCTTGCGCACGGCTTCGACTTGGACGTCGATGGCGTTGTCCAGGCCCTGTGGGAACAGGTAGTGATGGTCGGCGGCGGTGGTGCAGCCGGACAGCAGCAGCTCCGCCAGGGCGACCTGGCTGGCCAGCTCCAGCTTGGCTGGGGTGAGGCGTGCCCAGACCGGGTAGAGGGTTTTCAGCCAGGGAAACAGCGGCTGGTTGACCACCGGTCCCCAGGCGCGGGTGAGGGTCTGGTAGAAGTGATGATGGGTGTTGATCAGGCCTGGCAGCACTACGTGCTCACGGGCGTCGAAGGTCTGGTCGCAGGGCTTGCTGGGTGTTTCGCCAAGGGCGAGCAGTTCGGTGATGCGGCCATCTTCGATGACCAGGCCGCCACGGGCGTCGGTGCCGTTGGCAGTGAAGATGGCAAGGGGGGATTTCAACCAGGTACGGGTCGCAGGCATGGTGCCGGCTCCTCTGAAAGTGGGTTCAGGTTAGCCAGCTCAGTGTTGCCCTGTCTGCTGATCCAGGTTCGCCGTGGGCGAGGCTCGCAGTCTACTGCCTCGCCACACGGCTTTCAATTCACCAGACGAGCGCTTCACCTTTGTAATTGATAAAGCGCAGCCCTGCATTGCCGCTTTGCGCCTTGACCTGATCGAGCATGCCACGGGTACTGGTGAGCACATCGATTTCGGCATTCTCGCCGCCCATTTCGGTCTTCACCCAGCCCGGGTGCATGGCCAGAACGCACAGGTCCGGACGCTGCAACTCGACCACGAAGCTGTTGATCATCGAATTGAGTGCAGCCTTGCTGGCCTTGTACAGGCAGATCTCGCCACCATCGGGAATGGTCACGCTGCCCAGGATTGAGCTCATGAAGGCCAGCACGCCAGTGCCCTCCCGTACCTGGCCGGCCAGGCGACGGGCGACGCGAATCGGTGCCACGGCATTGGTCATGAACAGCTCGCCCAGCGCGGCGGTGCCTACTGTTTCCAGGTCTTGCGGCAGTGGGCCCATGACCCCGGCGTTGATGAACAGCAGATCCAGTACTTCACCCTGCAGGCGTTGACGCAGAGCATCGAGCTGGGCGGTGTCGTTCATTTCCAGGGTCTCGATGCGCACGCCAGGCACGGCGCGCAGGGCCTCGGCCTTTTGCGGGTCGCGTACGGTGGCGATGATGTTCCAGCCGTCCTCGTGCAGACGTTGCACCAGGCCCAGGCCCAGCCCGCGGGAGGCGCCGATGATCAGGGCGGTTCTGGTAGTGGACATGAGGGGCTCCTTGATCTTTGAAAGTCGGGGTATTGAGGATAATTCAGCGAACCGAATGCTGCCCGGTCGTGACTTGAACAAAAAATGACCATTCGATAGAAGGCCCGTGAATCCGGGCGTTTGCCCCAGGGATGCACGGGTTATCCACAATCCCCTCCACATTATCTGTGAGCAAGGCAGCACGTGATTGCGGGTGCTTCAATCAGGGAAAGGGATCGCTGAATTGGGGATAACTTGCTGTTATTCAGGTGCTTGCGACGCTGTCATGAAAATGTGATCAAAATATGATCAATGCCCTGCAGGCCTTGTGGTGAAAGGGCTGTAATCAAATGCCCCAAGCTTATCCACAGGCGGACCCACAGTAGTTGTGAGCAACCGCAGTGCTTGGGTTACTCACAGGGCGCCAGGCGAATGCGTCCGCGGCTCAGACCCGCCAACTGTTGTTGCAGTGTCTGTAGATGCGCCTCGCCAACCGCAACCTGTAGGTCCACGCCGTTGGCAGTGAACTGTTCGTCCAATACCAGACCGTCGACTTCCGCCAGACGCAGCTTGAGTAGCGCCAGTTCACTGAAGGTACAACTGCAGTGGTACTCGCTGCGTTGGACAAGCAACCGCTTGGGCGCCTGTTGCAGGCATTTATTGGCCCCACCCCCGTAGGCCCGGGCCAAGCCGCCGGTGCCCAGCTGGATGCCGCCATACCAGCGGATCACCAGCACCACGACCTGGTCGCAGTCCTGCGCCTCGATGGCGGCCAGGATCGGCCGACCTGCAGTGCCACCGGGTTCACCGTCGTCGCTGCTGCGGTACTGGGCTCCGAGCTTCCAGGCCCAGCAGTTATGGGTCGCTGCCAGGTCGCTATGGCGTTCGATGAAGCTCATCGCCTCGGCGGCACTGGTGATCGGGCCGGCAAGGGTGATGAAGCGGCTCTTGCGGATTTCCTCGCGGAACTCGCAGAGGTCAAGCAGGGTAGAAGGCATAAGTCCGGGTCAGGCTGTGGGGGTGATGCCGCAGCCTTTGAGAATGATGTGGATAAGGTTGTTGCTGGCGTCTTCCATGTCCTGTTTGGTCAGGCGACTGCGCCCGGTGACCTGGCAGATCTGGGTCGCGAAGTCGGCGTAGTGCTGGGTGCTGCCCCAGAGCAGAAATATCAGGTGGACCGGGTCGACGCGGTCCATCTTGCCAGCATCCATCCAGGCCTGGAACACCGCGGCACGGCCGCGGAACCATTCGCGGTAATCGGCGCTGAAATACTCGCTCAGGCAGTTTCCGCCACTGATGACTTCCATGGCGAAGATCCGCGAGGCCTGCGGGTTGCGCCGGGAAAACTCCATCTTCGTGCGGATGTAGTGGCTCAGCGCTTGGGCAGGGTCGTCCTCGACGCTCAAGGCGTTGAAGGTGCTGTCCCACAGCTCGATGATATTGCTCAGCACGGCGATGTACAGGCCAAGCTTGTTGGTGAAGTAGTAATGCAGGTTCGCTTTGGGCAGGCCGGCCTTCTGGGCGATGGTGTTCATGCTGGTGCCCTTGAAACCATGGCGGGCGAACTCGTCTTCGGCGGCCTGGATGATGGCCTGCTCGTTCTTCTGGCGAATGCGGCCTGCGGGTTTGCCCGAGAGGGGCGGACGATGCGCGGGAACTTCAAGGGTCATGGACGATTCCGTACGAGTCTGTGGCAACGGCTGCCGGACAGATTACCTTCCTCTGAGCACCTGACAAGCATTAGCGGCAGAGTCAGGCATCAACGTGTCGCAGCCAGGCTTTCCAGGAAGCTTTCGAGCACAAGGTTTGGACGCCGCCCCTTGCGTGTGACCCAGCTAAGGCTCAGGTCATAGAAGCGCTCGAGGGGCTTGAGTGCACGCAGGCGCCCCTGCTGAACCCAGAACATCGCGTAGTGGTCAGGCAGATAGCCGATGTAACGCCCGGTGAGGATAAGAAACGCCATGCCTTCGCGGTCCGATGCACTCGCCGTGCAGTGCAGCGCCTGGTAATGCGCCTGGATATCGGCTGGCAGGCGAAAGGTCGGCGCGATGGCGTCCTGGCTGTTGAGGCGTTCGTCGTCGATCTGCTGATCATCTGCGTAGAACAGCGGGTGCCCGACGGCACAGTAGAGCAGCGAGCGTTCGCTGTACAAGGGTTGGTACTCCAGACCCGAAAGCGGGCTGGTCTGTGGCACCACGCCGACATGCAGGCTGCCGTCCAGTACGCCTTGCTCGACCTGGCTGGGGGCGATCATGCGGATCTGGATGCGTACATCGGGGCCACGGTCCTTGAGTTCTGCCAGGGCATGGGTAATGCGCATGTGCGGCAGAGTCACCAGGTTGTCGGTCAGGCCGATGTTCAGCTCGCCGCGCAGATGCTGGTGCAGGCCGTTGACCTCGGTGCGAAAGGTTTCCAGGGCGCTGAGCAGTTGCAGGGCCGAGTGATAAACCTCCCGGCCTTCCTCGGTCAGTGAGAAACCGGCGCGGCCCCGTTGGCACAGACGCAGGCCCAGGCGCTGCTCCAGGTCGTTCATCTGCTGGCTGATCGCCGAGCGGCCGATGCCAAGAACGTTCTCGGCGGCGGAAAAACCTCCGCATTCCACGACGCTGCGGTAGATCTTCAGCAGGCGGATATCGAAGTCGCTGACTTGGGCAAGGGGCTGTGGGCGTTTCACGGGAAGCCTTCAATGGAGTGAGTCAGGGGCGCAACCTTAACCAAACCCTGTGCATAAATCAGTCGGCGAGCTGCAACCGTTCATTGCATATCTGCCTGCCCAGGCCCCTGACGGACGGATACCGGCGTATCGACCAAGTAATTGATCAGTAGCGGGTTATTGGTATGTGTTGATCTTGTCGAGCTTAAGTTTAGCCTGCATGAATCTAAAGATTAGAAAAGCGGCATTTTTCTTACGTTAGTCCCGTGACAACTTAGCTGCAACAACATCCATCGTTGCCTAATCGTCTTCCGAGGAACCGCCGATGAACATGCCCGCAACCGCCACCACCGGTATCGCAAGCCAGCTCAAGCTGGACGCCCACTGGATGCCCTACACCGCCAACCGCAACTTCCAGCGCGATCCACGCCTGATCGTGGCGGCCGAAGGCAACCACTTGGTCGATGACAAGGGCCGCAAGGTGTTCGATGCACTGTCTGGCCTGTGGACCTGTGGCGCTGGGCACACCCGCAAGGAAATCACCGAGGCCGTTTCGCGCCAGATGGGCGTGCTGGACTATTCGCCAGCCTTCCAGTTCGGCCACCCGCTGGCATTCCAGCTGGCGGAGAAAATCACTGAGCTGACCCCGGGCGATCTGAACCACGTCTTCTTCACCAACTCCGGTTCCGAGTGCTGCGACACCGCGCTGAAGATGGTGCGTGCCTACTGGCGCCTGAAAGGCCAGGCGACCAAGACCAAGATCATCGGCCGTGCCCGTGGCTATCACGGCGTGAACATTGCCGGTACCAGCCTCGGTGGCGTGAACGGCAACCGCAAGCTGTTCGGCCAATTGCTGGATGTCGACCACCTGCCTCATACCGTGCTGCCGGGCAACGCCTTCACTAAAGGCATGCCGGAAGAGGGCGGTATCGCCCTGGCGGACGAGATGCTCAAGCTGATCGAGCTGCACGATGCCTCGAACATTGCCGCCGTGATCGTCGAACCGTTGGCTGGCTCGGCTGGCGTTCTGCCGCCACCGAAGGGCTATCTCAAGCGTCTGCGCGAGATCTGCACTCAGCACAACATTCTTTTGATTTTCGATGAAGTGATCACCGGCTTCGGTCGCATGGGCGCCATGACCGGCTCCGAAGCGTTCGGCGTGACCCCGGACCTGATGTGCATCGCCAAGCAGGTCACCAACGGCGCCATCCCGATGGGCGCGGTGATCGCCAGCAGCGAGATCTACCAGACCTTCATGAACCAGCCGACGCCGGAATACGCCGTGGAATTCCCTCACGGCTACACCTACTCGGCCCATCCTGTGGCCTGCGCTGCCGGTATCGCTGCGCTGGACTTGCTGCAGAAGGAAAACCTGGTGCAATCCGCAGCCGAGCTGGCGCCGCACTTCGAGAAAGTGCTGCACGGTATCAAGGGCACCAAGAACGTCGTCGACATCCGCAACTATGGACTGGCCGGCGCCATCCAGATCGCCGCCCGTGACGGCGATGCCATCGTGCGTCCGTACGAGGCTGCAATGAAACTGTGGAAAGCAGGCTTCTATGTCCGCTTCGGCGGCGACACGCTGCAGTTCGGCCCAACCTTCAACACCCAGCCGCAGGAACTGGATCGCCTGTTCGACGCGGTGGGCGAAGCCCTGAACCAGATCGACTGATTTCTTCCGACTCTGACGGCAGGCGCATGTTCATGCGCCTGCATCAACCTTCTTTATCTGGAGTTTTGCATGAGCATCGTTCAGCACCTGATCAACGGCGAGCTGGTTTCCAAGGGTGAGCGCACCGCCGATGTCTTCAACCCGTCCACCGGCGAGAGTTCCCGCAAGGTCGAACTGGCCAGCCGCGCAACCATTCAAGAAGCCATCGACGCAGCCAAGGCAGCCTTCCCGGCCTGGCGCAATATGCCGCCGGCCAAGCGTGCCCAAGTGATGTTTCGCTTCAAGCAACTGCTGGAGCAGAACGAAGCACGTATCTCGCAATTGATCAGCGAAGAGCACGGCAAGACCCTGGAAGACGCTGCGGGTGAGCTCAAGCGCGGTATCGAGAACGTCGAGTTCGCCTGCGCCGCACCCGAGCTGCTCAAGGGCGAATACAGCCGCAACGTAGGTCCGAACATCGACGCATGGTCCGACTTCCAGCCGCTGGGCATCGTTGCCGGTATCACCCCGTTCAACTTCCCGGCCATGGTGCCGCTGTGGATGTACCCGCTGGCCATCGTCTGTGGCAACGCCTTCATCCTCAAACCGTCCGAGCGTGACCCGAGCTCGACCCTGTTCATCGCCCAATTGCTGCATGAGGCCGGCCTGCCCAAAGGCATCCTGAATGTCGTCCATGGCGACAAGGAAGCGGTCGACGCATTGATTGAAGCGCCAGAGGTCAAGGCCTTGAGCTTCGTCGGTTCGACGCCGATCGCCGAATACATCTATGCCGAAGGCACCAAGCGCGGCAAGCGTGTCCAGGCTCTGGGCGGCGCCAAGAACCACGCGGTACTGATGCCCGACGCCGACCTGGACAACGCCGTCAGTGCGCTGATGGGGGCGGCTTATGGTTCTTGCGGCGAGCGCTGCATGGCCATCTCGGTTGCCGTGTGCGTGGGCGACCAGGTCGCCGATGCGCTGATCGCCAAGCTGGAGCCGCAGATCAAGGCGCTGAAGATCGGCGCCGGTACCTCCTGTGGCCTGGACATGGGCCCGCTGGTGACCGCGGCTGCCCGTGACAAAGTGGTTGGCTACATCGATGACGGTGTGGCGGCTGGTGCCAAGTTGGTCGTCGATGGGCGTGGTCTGCGCGTGACCGGCCATGAGGATGGCTATTTCGTGGGCGGCACCCTGTTCGACCACGTCACGCCAGAAATGCGCATCTATAAAGAAGAGATCTTCGGCCCTGTGCTGTGCGTGGTACGTGTGAAGAGCCTCGAAGAGGCCATGCAACTGATCAACGAGCATGAATATGGCAACGGCACCTGCATCTTCACCCGTGACGGTGAAGCGGCGCGCCTGTTCTGCGACGAGATCGAAGTCGGCATGGTAGGGGTGAACGTGCCGTTGCCGGTACCGGTTGCCTACCATAGCTTCGGTGGCTGGAAGCGTTCGCTGTTCGGCGATCTGCATGCTTATGGCCCGGATGGTGTGCGCTTCTATACCCGTCGCAAGGCTATCACCCAGCGTTGGCCACAGCGTGCCAGCCATGAGGCTTCGCAGTTCGCGTTCCCAAGCCTGTAAGAGATAGAGCAAGCCCAAAAGCAAAACGGGGAGGCCGCCAGGCCACCCCGTTTTGCTTTTCAGCCGGATTAAGGTTTTTTGAAAATAAGTGTTGACGGGGTTTCGAATCCCCTTATAATGCGCCCCACTTCCGACGCAGTCGAAACGCAAAACTCCTTGATAATCAACGAGTTGAACGGAACCGAAAGTTCGCAACCACAACGATCACATATCCGAATTGGCTGGAGTGTCATAAGACAGTCTGGCAACAGAATTTCTTGACGACCATAGAGCATTGGAACCACCTGATCCCATCCCGAACTCAGTAGTGAAACGATGCATCGCCGATGGTAGTGTGGGGCTTCCCCATGTGAGAGTAGGTCATCGTCAAGATTCATTTCGCAAAACCCCTATCTGCGTGAGCAGGTAGGGGTTTTGTCTTTAAGTAGAGAGACCAGAAATTCGCAGGCACGTCCGAGGGACGGGCCAGCACACAGAATTTCTTGACGACCATAGAGCGTTGGAACCACCTGATCCCATCCCGAACTCAGAAGTGAAACGACGCATCGCCGATGGTAGTGTGGGGCTTCCCCATGTGAGAGTAGGTCATCGTCAAGATTCAAACCCAAAGCCCCTGTTCGCGATGCGAACAGGGGCTTTGTCTTTTCCGGCTGTCACACTGCTGTTCTGCGCACCTTACCGCTACGTCGTGCCTGTAGCTTGCGCCACCAGATGTACACCCCTGTGATCGATAACGCTGCGATCACCACCCCTAAAATCGCAATCAGCACCTGCCCCGCGACTCCGATGATGCGCCCCCCATGAATGGGAAGCTGCAAACGATAGAACTGCTCACCCAGCGTGCCTTCTCCGGCAATTTCCTGCCCTATTAGCTGGCCATCGGTGCCGTGAAAGAACAGCCAGGACTTACCATGGGTTTGTGTATCGTGCTGGCCAAACCCCGCGCCATAAAAGTTGTACTCGAAGCTGTAATAGAGCTCACCGATCGGTGCGCTCAGTCCAAGCCTTGCGCCTTCCTCCTGCGCGCGTTGATACGTCTGTTGATAGGTAAGCTGTGTCACACCCAGGGCTTCCTTGGGCATGACGCCCCGGGCTTCGTAGACACTCGGCTCAACGGGTGAAAACAACGAAATGGCGGGTTTGAAGACCTGGGCCGGCAGGTTCATCGCCACACTGCTGATGGCGATGGGCAACAGTAGTAGCCACAGCCATAAGCCGCTGGCTCTGTGGATATCCATGTTCAGTCGATACGCGTGCCCGCCCTTGATCTTCCAGGCGGTGCTCCATTTGCGCCAGAACGGCCGGTCGCGGGGCAGGGTGAGTAATACAGCGATGAGGCAATCCACGACCCAGAGGATCGCCACCACACCCATCAGCACAATCCCCCAATTGCCCGGCAGAGTCAGGCTGTAATGTAGCTCCAGCATGAACGGCATGAAGTTCTCGCGTGAGAAGCAGCATTCGCCCCAGTAGCGCTGGCCCAAAGTCTCACCGCTGACCGGATCGAGATAGAACACGGTGTTCTTCTCGTCATAGGGCTTGCCGGACTGTGGATCGTTGCGTGGAACCATCGCCAGCAGCGCGGAGTGCCCCGCCTCCTGTGGATATTCCATGTACCAGACTTGCAGCCGCGGATACTGGGTCTGCAACTTGTCCACAAGCGTGCCGGGTTGTTGCAGCGCCCCGGTGGCCGAAGCTTCGTAGAAACCTGGGTTGAGCCATTCGTCGAGTTCGTGATGGAAGGCCAGCACGCTGCCAGTCAGGCCGGCGACGGCCAGAAACGCTGCCGTGGCCAGGCCAAGGTAGCGGTGCAACAGGACATAGAGTTGACGCATTTACAGGTCTCCAGGAAAGCGCCGGAAACGAAAAAGCCAGCACCTGGGTCAGGAGCTGGCTTCGAGCATGGAAAGGAACGAGTCAGAACTGATAGCTGACCGTGGCACTGACATTGCGTTCTTCGCCCATGTAGCAGTAGTTCAGGCTCGCACAAGACGCGACGTAGGATTCGTTGGTCAGGTTATTGGCGTTGAGTCGCACATCCATTCCCTTGAGCCCGACCTTACCCAGGTCATAACCGACCGAGGCGTCGAACAAGGTATAGGAGGGAACCTTCGTGCTGTTTTCCGCATCGACCCAGCTATAACCCACATAACGCACGCCGCCACCCAGGCGCAGGCCATCAAGCGGGCCTTGGAGGAAGTTGTAGTCGGCCCACAGCGAATACATCTGTTCCGGCGCCTGGGTCGGCGAACGGCCTTTATTGTCCAGGCCTGGGGTCACCAAGCTCGGCATCGATTTGGTGTATTCGATGTCGGTGTAGGTATAACCCCCTATCAGCTTGAAACTGTCGGTCACCTGCACATGAGCTTCCAGCTCCAGGCCCTGGGAGCGAACCTCGCCCACCGCACGATAGAACTCTTCGTTCGGTTGCTTGGAGGCCAGGTTCTCTTGCTCGATGCGGAACACCGAGGCCGTGAACAAGTTGTCCGTGCCGGGCGGTTGGTACTTGATACCGGTCTCCCACTGCGTGCCTTCGGTCGGCGCGAGCGGACGGCCGTTCTGGTCGGATACGGTGTTGGGGTTGAACGACTCGGAGTAGCTCACGTAAGGCGCAACGCCGTTTTCGAACAGGTACAGCACACCCGCACGGGTGGTGAACTTGGAACGGTCGTCGTTGACCTTGGTATCGGTGTCGCGGTTCTCCTCCGATACCTTGACCCAGTCCTGACGCAGGCCCAGGGAGAAGCGCCATTGGTCCAGTTCGACCAGATCCTGTAGGTACACGCCGGTTTGCTGCAGACGCCGCAGGTAGTTGTTTTCGCCGAGGACCTGAAGGTTGCCGTTGCCATAGTGCGGGTTACCGGCATCCAACGGATCGACAGTGCCGTAGCGCCAGGTCACATCGGCCTTGCGCCGCTGATAGTCGGCGCCGAGCAAAACGGTGTGTTTAGCAGCGCCTGTGAAGAATTCCGCCTGGAGCATGTTATCGACGATAAACGAATGCAGGCGTTCGTCGCCGCCGGTATAGGCGCGGTTGAGGATGTTGCTGGTGGCATCCGCCCAGCCAGCCGAATAGACCTGGTCCATCGACACATCCGAATCTTGATAGCGGAAGTTCTGACGTGCGGTGAAGACATCATTGAAGCGATGTTCGAATTGGTAGCTGAACGACTGCTGGGTGCGCTCGTAATCGTCGATGTCCGGTTCGCCCTCGAAGAAGTGGTCGGACAAACGCAGGCCGTTGCGAGGGTGCAGCATGCCATCGGCCGGGTTGCCGCCGTGATAACCGCCATTGGGGTCGTGCTGCAGGTAGGCCTGCAAGGTCAGTGATGTGTCTTCGCTAAAGTCGATGCTGACCGCAGGTGCGATTGCGTAGCGTTCTTCCTTGTTGTGATCGAATTGAGTGTCCGAAGCGTCCGCAAGACCAGTCAGGCGATAGGCGATGCGTTTGTCGTCATCCAGCGGGCCGCTGAAGTCGAAACCCATGCCACGTTGGCCCTGGGTGCCAACTGTGGCCTGGATCTGATGGTAAGGATCAAACAGTGGCTTCTTGGTGGTCAGTGCCACCAGCCCGCCTGGCGAGCTGCGGCCATACAGCACGGAGGAGGGCCCCTTGAGGATGTCGATGCGCTCGAGGAAGTACGGATCCACCTGCATGGTGCTGTAGGTGCCGTTATCGCCCATGGATTTCAGGCCGTCTACGTAGATGTTATCCACAGACCCGTCGTTGAAGCCGCGCATGGCTACGTAGTCGTAGCGATGGGTCGCGCCGTAAGGGTTGGTCAAGACGCCAGGGGTGTAACGCATGGCCTGGGCGACGGTCTGGGAGCCCTGGTCGTCCATCTGCTGGCGAGTGACCACCGAGACCGACTGGGTGGTTTCCAGGATCGGCATGCTGGTCTTGGTGGCCACTTGGCTATGAGTGGCGTTGTAGCCTTCCATGCTGCCCAAGGCATTGCCCAGGGTGAAGCTGCGGATGTCGGTGCTTGGCAACGACAGCGCAGCATCCTCAGGCTGCGCGCGCAGCACATAGCTGCTTGCGTCCTGGCTGACGGCTTCCAGCCCTGTGCCATTGAGCAACTGGCGCAGGGCCTGGTCGATGACGTACTGGCCCCGTAAGCCAGGCGATTGCAGCTTACCTGTCATCTGCGGGGTGCTCGACAAGGTAATGCCCGCCTGGCGGGCGAACTGGTTGAGCACGTCATCCAGATTTCCGGCGGGGATCGAGTACGGCTGGCTCATACCCACCGGATCGGCGGCCAGGACATGTGGAGCAACGCCCAAGAAACCGAGGGTCGTGCCGAGCAGGGCTGCGCGTATGGCTCGGCCTAGAAAAACGCAATTCAAGACAGGTCGAAAATCATTCTTATCGACGGTGCTTAGTTGAGGCAAGGCATCTGGCATGGAAAAGGTCCGTGGGTTCGGTAAGGGCTGAAGGAGTCGCTTACTGTCCTAGCCGGACTTGCGAGAAAAACCCGCCAGAAAAACCTGCAGGAAAATGAAAAATCAGGCCAGCCGTTCCAGGCGGACCCACCAGCGGGTGCGTTGACGAACGAATACCGGTAGCGTCTGCGGCAACAATTGCAGCAGTTTGTCGGTGTCCTCCAGGCGGAACACGCCAGACAGCCGTAGGTCGGCGATGTCCTCAGTGCATCCCAGGTAGCCATGGCGATAGCGGCTCACCTCCCCCAGGAAGTCGGCCAGACGCATGTCGCGGGTGACAATCAGCCCCTCGGCCCAAGCGCTGGCGTCCATCGGCTGTCGTTCGATCGGTCGCGGCCCGAGGGCATCCACGCGCCAGGACTGGCCAGGGGTGATCCACTGCAACGGCGCGCCATCGGGCCGGTGCAGGGCTACCTTGCCCTGGCTGACGCTGATGCGTGTGCAATCGGCGTCCTGACGCACCACGACCTGGCCACCGAAATCTTCGAGGAGGGCGTCACGAGTCTGGATCAACAAGGGGCGCTGTGCGTCATTGCATGTGAGCATGAGTTCGCCCTGGCGCAGCTGGATGAGCCGCTGGCGTTCGTCGAAAGCCAAATTCACGGCGCTGCGGGTGTTGAGCTGCAGCAATGAGCCGTCCTCAAGCGCAATGCTTCGGCGTTCGCCTGTGCCTGTGGCGTAGTCCGAGGCCCAACTGCTCAGTGCCTGTTGATCCTTGCCCAGCCAGGCAGCCGTACCGACCAGGGCGAGCCCGCCTAACAGCTTGAGTGCCTGGCGTCGGTTCAAGCGGCGTTGGCTGGTTTCGAGGGTCTGAAGGGCGACGTTGACGCCCGCCATGGCACGCAGGTCCAGATCCTGGTGCAGGCTCACGACACGCTGCCAGGCCACTTCATGCGCATGATCGGCGCTGCGCCATTGTTCGCATTGCAGCTGCAGCGCAGGGGTATGGCCACTTTCACGCAGGCGCAGGAGCCACTGGATGGCTTGTTTGACTACCTTGGGCGAAGGCGGGCAGACGCCTATCGGCTCATGGCTCATCGTCATAACGCAGCTGGTAGCAGTGATACAGCGCGTCCGCCACATAACGTTCGACAGAGCGCAGGGAGATACCCATTTGTTCGGCGACTGCCTTGTGGCTCAGTCCTTCGCATTGGGCGAGCAGGAAGGCGCGGCGGACCTTGGGCTTGAGGCCGTCGAGCATGCGCGCAATGCGCTCGAGCAGTTCCAGCATCAGTTCGCGGGTTTCGGCCGAGGGCGCTTCGGCCAGCGGTAGGTTGGCCAGCGCTTCGAGGTAGGCTCGTTCAACCTCTTCGCGTCGCCAGTGATCAATCACCAAGCCACGCGCTACCGTGCGCAGAAAGGCGCGCGGGGCGTTGAGTTCCAGGTGATCGCGTTGCAGCAGACGCACGAAGGTGTCATGGGCGAGGTCTGCGGCATCGGCGGCATTGCCCAGCTTGCTGCGCAACCAATTGTGCAGCCAGCCGTGATGATGGCTGTAGAGCGTATGCACGGAATCTCTGAAAGACATGGAGGCGCGCTGTGCTGTTAGGTGTTAATGATAATAAGTCTCATTGTTAGCGGGCTGGAATTATTTTGCAACTGCCTTGAGCGGTGGGCTCGTCGTGCGGGCCCTACCTGCAGGTTTTAGCGTGCTGCCTGGCTGTCCAGATAGTTGCGAATGGTGCGCGATGCGTTGTTCAGGTGCCGCTCCAGTACGCTGACGGCTTCGTCCACCTGCTTTGCGCTGGCGGCATCGACCAACGCAATGTGATCGTCCTGAGTCAGCTTGCCCAGGCCCATCGAGGACAGGTGAAAACGCAGGAAGCGTTCTTCCTCGTTGAGCTCGATCTCGATCATGCGCAGCAGCTTCTGGTTGCGCGCCTTGCTGTAGAGCGTCATATGCAGCAAGCGGTTGAGACGGCCGATGTCTGCATGGCGGGTTTCGTGCTCCAACTGCTGGATATAGCCGCGTGCCAGGGCGATGTCTTCTGGTTCGAGCAGGGGAACCGACTGGCGTAGCGCCTCGGACTCGAGCATGACTCGCAATTCATAAGTATCGACCGCATCCTCGCCGATCAGTGGGGCAACCACGGCGCCCTTGTGCATCACCACTTGCAGCAGGGACTGCGCTTCCAGCTGGCGTAGGGCTTCGCGCACGGGCATGCGGCTGACGCCGAACAACGTGGCGATCTCCTGCTGCCGCAGGGCGGTCCCAGGTGGCAGGCGGCCGTCGACAATGGCGCTGCGCAGACGCTCTTCGATCACGCTGCGTGCCAGATGCGCTGGCACCTGTTCGCCGCCCAGAACAGTTTTCAGAAGTCGGGGTTTTTCGGCCACGTGGACGTCTGCCTTGATAGAAATTGGATCCAATAACACTAGAAAGCAGCGAAGGGGGTGTCAAACCAACGCGATAACAGGCGCTGAGCCGACTGGCATGGCGCGAAGAACGGCTATCGTGAAGGAAGTCCCGTAGTAAGGGAAGCGCTACTTCATGCAGCGATAAATCCGCACCGTCCGAGGATTTTCGAAGCTTTACAAGGCATGATGCGCAAGCGTTTGCGCGGGGCGACTCCAATAGTTTTGTGATGATCGTCACAGGGGCGCAATGAAACTTGTTTCCTGTGAATCGGCGTCTAGGCTGTCTGGAACAGGCGTGCTGGTTTGAGTCTGTGAAGATACCGACCAGCGAATTGACACTATTCTGCGGGAGTGCTGTACAATTGACGCCTGCTAAGCTGTGCTCTTTGATCTGATGTTTTTTTGACGCTTTGCGTTCTGACAAAGTGCACCGATATTTTTGATCTCCGACAAATGGATGTGCGGCATCTATCGGTAAAACGTCGGTCCTGAATTACAGAGTCATAGTTTTGGCGAAAATCATTCCTTCTTTGGCCATTCCCGGCCTGAGTGCCGAGCACTGCCAGTTCCACACCCAAGGACTGTACTGGGTGGCCTGTGACACGGCCGAAGATGCCAGCGCGATTTGCCGCCAGGTCATCGAGGCAATGACAGGCGATGCCAAAGCGACGCTGATCGACAGTGCGCAGGGGGTGCGCGAAATCGTCGATGGGCTTGCTCCGGACCGTGGACCGGGGCAACTCGCCTTGTACCAAGCCCAGCCTCATGCCGCACGCCATCTTGCCCAAGACCTGCCACGCATCGACCCGACCGGTCGCGTGATCGTGGCCCGGGTATCGGCGACGGATTGGGAGGACAGCGACATAGGGAGTTGGTGTCGCGAAATGGCCGACAGCCTTCGTGATGCGGGCAGCGTCCTGTTGATGGTCAGCGAAGGGCAGAGCGTCTGGCTGCTCGAGCAGCTGCGTAGGTGCAATCAGGATCTCGATGGGTTGGCCCAGCTCTATCGTGGCCAGGGTGGGGTACGTTACCTGTTGCATTATTGGCGCAACGCGCTGGGTGTCGTTGGCACCGAAGATATCGAACTGACGCGTCACACCGGTGGTTTCGTGCTTGCAGGCCGTCCTCAACCGCTGGCCGAGACCGGCGGCGACGAGCTTCTGTTCCTGGCCCAGCGACAGGTGCTGGAAGGCGCGCCGGCCTTCTCCGAGCACTGGCAATTGTTCGATAGCATCAGCGAACTGGGTGCCAGGGCTGGTGTGGCGGTGTCCGCCACGGTGATCTTCCCCATGGACGGCGGGCAGCGCCTGGACGTTCTCGCGCGGCAACTGCACACCCTGCGCCTGTTGCGGGGCAACGCCCTGAAACTGGTGGTGCGCGAAATGGCACCAACGCTTCGCTATCAGGACGAGCAATTGCTGCTGGCCTGTGGTGCCAGCTTGATCGTGCCTTTCGGCGCCAGCCTTTCACGCTTCCTGACTCAGGTCGACAGCATCCAGGGCTACACCTGGCGCCGTCGGCTGCCGGCTGACTTCGATGCGTTGCTGGCTCGCCTGCGGCCGCTGCCGATATCGGGCCTGGTCTCACCGCGCGCCTTCGCCGATGCCGTGCTGCAGATGTGGCAGGGCATGCGCAACGGGGAAATCGTCCACCAGCTACTGGTGCTGCGTCCCGCCCCTGGTCTGTCCTCCTTGCAAGCGTGTTCACGCAGTATCTTCCGCCGCGACGGGGATATCGCCTGCGTGGTCGACGACATGCTGTACCTGTTCCTCTTCGCTTGCCGCGCCGAAGGCGTCGAGCAAGCGCTGGACCACATTTTCCAATTGTCCTGGCGGGAGCTGTTCATCGGCCGGGAACTGCTTGTCACGCCTGAAAGCCTCGGTGCGCCGGCATTCATGGATGAGACGCAGCCGGTGGCACCGGTTGCCGATGCGGCCAGCGTGCCGATGTCCAAGGTCCGTGCCGTATTGCAGCCAAGGCCCATATCGCTGCCACGACGAGGCAAGGCATGAATTTCGAGCAACTGCTGCAAGTCATCGGCATCAGTGCGCTTGGCACGCTGATCCTGGCGTTCGCTCTGCTGCGCCTGAAAACCTGGGTGCAGAGCTGGTTGAAACACCGTTTGCCGCCACGTCACATGAAAGCTGCGGGCGTGCGTCGACGTGGGGAGAAGCATGAGTAACTCGATGGTCATTGCCCACCCACTGTCCCGTTGGCCGGGCCTGGGCGCCTGGAACCTGTATTTCCTGGCGAAGTTCGTCATGCTCGCCGCGGGGCTGCTGGACTTCCAGCCGTTGCCCAACCTGCTGTTCGCAGCCTTCCTGATGGTGCCACTGCCAGGGCGCTGGTTACGTGTCGTGCGGCAACTGGTGGCTGTGCCGATCGGCGTCGCTTTGTTTTATCAGGACACCTGGCTGCCGCCATTCGAGCGTCTGCTCGCGCAGCCCGGTGTGCTCGATTTCACGCCTGACTACATGCTGGAACTGCTGGGCCGCTTCATCAATTGGTACTTGGTGGGCGCCTTGTTGTTGACGGTGGTGGGCTACTTCTACCTAAGACACTGGTTGCGCCTGAGCACCCTGAGTGTGGTCGGACTGCTGTGGCTGGCCGCAAGCGGATTGCCGTCGATCACGCCGGTCACCTCGCGCCAGGTCGTGACCGACGTTGCTACGCAGGAGGCAGCTGCCGTGGCAGCAGACGATGCCACGCTCAATGCCAAGCTGGATAGCTTCTTCGACCGCGAGCGCCAGCGGGTCACCGCCTTCCCGGTGGTCAAGCCCGATGAGCAACCTTTCGATTTGTTGGTGATCAACGTCTGCTCCCTGGCCTGGGATGACCTCACCGCTGTCGGCCTGCATGAAAACCCACTGTTCTCGCGCCTGGACGTGATCTTCGACCAGTTCAACTCGGCTACCTCGTACAGTGGCCCGGCCGCGATCCGCGTGTTGCGGGCCAGCTGTGGCCAGCCCTCGCATGAAATGCTCTACAAGCCGGCACCCGATCAGTGCCTGTTGTTCGATAACCTCGCCCGGCTGGGCTTCGAGCGTGAGACATTGCTCAACCACAGTGGGCACTTCGATAACTTCCTGGGTGACATCACTACCCAGCACATGCCGCAGCCGAGCCTGTCCAGCACCGACTTCCGCCGCTCGCTGGTCGGTTTCGATGGCTCGCCTATCGCCAGTGATCTGGAGGTGCTGCAAGGCTGGTGGGGGCGCCGCCAGGCGTCGGGAGCAGCGCATGTCTCGCTGTTCTACAACACCATCAGCCTGCATGACGGCAATCGCATAGTGACTGCTGATGGGGGAACCCGTATGGCGGACTACAACACCCGCGCGACGCGTCTGTTCGATGACCTGGGCAAATTCCTGGATGAACTGCAACGCAGCGGTCGCCGAGTCGTCGTGGCGATCGTACCGGAGCACGGCGCGGCGCTGCACGGCGACCGCATGCAGCTGCCCGGCATGCGCGAGATCCCTACGCCATCGATCACCCATGTGCCGGTAGGGCTCAAGTTCATCGGCATGGATCAAACAGGCCGGCGCGAGCCTCTGCATGTCTCGGCGCCCACCAGCTACCTGGCCCTGTCCGAACTGGTATCGCGCGTCTATGCCAACCAGGGAGCCGGCCAGGTCCTGGATTTGCCTGGTGTGCTGAAAGATTTGCCCACCACCGAACATGTCGCTGAAACGTCCGGCGCCCAGGTAATGGATTTCCAAGGCACCAGCTACATGCGTCTGCAAGGCCAGCCGAACTGGCAACCGATCCCGAAGGAGAGCAACTGATGACAAGGAAAGCAGATCCCGCTGATCGCAGTGATGACATCGCCCGGTTGCGTCAGCATCTGGATATGCCCGAACTGAACTACCAGGACATCTCGTTGATGGTGGGGGTGCGCGAGGCGCTGCGGCGCTGGCCCTTGCTGGGAGAAAGCTGTGCGAAGTCCATGAGTGACCTCGCCCATGAGATAGCTCCAGCGCCCAAGGCTACCGCGCGATGACCAGCCTTGCGCTGCATGGGCTGCGTGGCGGCCTGGGGCGTAGCTCCGTGCTCGCCGCGTTGGGGCATGCCCTGCGGGAACTGGGTGAGCGGGTGCTGCTGGTCGACTTATGCTCGAACAACCTGTTGGGCCTGCACTTCAATCTGCCGCTGGTTGGATGCGACGGTTGGGCGAACGCCGAACGGGACGGTCGCCCGTTCGGCGATCAGGTATTCGAAGTGTTCGACGGCTTATGCGTGATGCCCTTCGGCGAGCTTGACGAACCGGCCCTGGCCGAGCTGAGCGGGACATTCAACCCTGGGATCTGGAGTGCCCGCCAGGCGCAGTTGGTCCGGCACTTCGACTGGGTGCTATTCGATTTGCCATCTTCGGGCGCCTTGCGTGAAGTGGAGGTCGATGTACGTGTACTGGTCGCAGAAGCTGAAATGACCAGCCACATTTTGCTGGAGCGCCAGGCGCCGGAGCGCTTCGATCTGCTGCTTATCAACCGTTTCGACGCGGCCAGTCGCTTGCAGAGCGATGTGCTGATGGTCTGGCGCAGGCTTTACCACAACCGCCTTCCTCTGCAGGTGATACATCGCGACGAGGCATTCGTCGAGGCGCTGGCCTGCAAGGCTCCGGTCGGCCACTACGCCCCCCAGAGCCTGGCCTCCCGTGACGTACAGAGCCTAGCTGTGCGCTGCCTGACGAGGCGTCGATCGTGAAACTGTCGCCGGCCAATGCCTACCACTACTACTCCCACCTAGGTGCGGCGCGCCTGACTGCGCTGGTGTTCACCCTGGGCACCTGGCTGGCCTTCCTTCTGCTGCGTCTGGAGTCCCCGGCCTGGCAAGCGCTGCTGGCTGATCGGCGGCGGCTGTTCCCGCAAGTGGCCGGCAAACCGCCGACCTTGGGCGACCCACTGCGCTTGCTGATCCAAGGTGCGTGGTTGTTGATCCGACACGAGCCGCAACCGCGCAAACCGTCCGCGCTGGCCCGCGGCTGCCGCGCCCTGTTTGACGCCGGGGCCGCCCTGCTGCAACGCCTGCGTCGCCTTCGCTTGCACATGGTCGAGAAGTTGCGGCGGGTGCCCAGCCAGGTGCGCACCAGCACTTGGCAGCGTAACGCCGCCCAACAGCTGCGGGGCCTGAGCAAAGGTGCCCGGCGCGCGTTCTACTTTGTGCTCACGGTGTGCGCCCTTGCACTGGCGCTGCTGTGCGTGACCGAGCCATTCGGCTACCTGGCCCAGCTGATGTTCATTCTGCTGCTGTGGGGCATCGCCATGCTGGTGCGCCACATGCCCGGTCGCTTCCCGACCCTGATGTTGATCATCCTCTCGACGATCATTTCCTGCCGTTACCTGTGGTGGCGCTACACCTCCACGCTCAACTGGAACGATACGTTGGACCTGGTGTGCGGGCTGACCCTGCTGATTGCCGAGACCTACTCCTGGTTCGTGCTGATCCTGGGTTATATCCAGACCTGCTGGCCACTGGAGCGCAAGCCGGCGAACCTGCCGGAGCAGCTTACCGAGTGGCCGACCGTGGACCTGATGATCCCCACCTACAACGAGGACCTCTCGGTGGTGCGTACCACTGTGCTCGCGGCGCTGGGCCTGGACTGGCCGCGCGAGCGTCTGCGCATCTACCTGCTCGACGATGGCCGCCGCGATAACTTCCGCGCCTTTGCTGAGGAAATGGGTGTTGGTTACATCATCCGTCCCGACAACAAGCACGCCAAGGCTGGCAACCTGAATCACGCCCTGGGTGTCACCGACGGCGAGCTGATCGCGATCTTCGACTGCGACCATGTGCCGGTGCGTTCCTTCCTGCAGATGACGGTGGGCTGGTTCCTCAAGGACCCACGCCTGGCGCTGGTGCAGACACCTCACCATTTCTTCTCGCCTGACCCGTTCGAGCGCAACCTGGGCACCTTCCGCAACCGCCCCAACGAAGGCGAGTTGTTCTACGGCCTGATCCAGGATGGCAACGACATGTGGAACGCGGCCTTCTTCTGCGGTTCCTGTGCCGTGCTGCGGCGTACTGCCCTGGAAGACATCGGCGGGTTCGCCGTGGAGACCGTGACCGAAGACGCCCATACCGCCTTGCGCCTGCACCGCCATGGCTGGAACTCCGCCTACCTGCGCCTGCCGCAGGCAGCTGGTCTGGCTACCGAGAGCCTGTCGGCGCACATCGGCCAGCGAATTCGTTGGGCGCGCGGGATGGTACAGATCTTCCGCACCGACAACCCCTTGTTCGGTCGTGGCCTGAGCCTGTTCCAGCGGGTGTGCTATGCCAATGCCATGCTGCACTTCCTGGCCGGCCTGCCGCGTCTGGTGTTCCTGACCGCGCCGTTGGCGTTCCTGCTGCTGCATGCCTACATCATCTATGCACCGGCGCTGATGATCCTGCTCTACGTACTGCCGCACATGATCCACGCCAGCCTGACCAACTCGCGCATGCAGGGCAAATACCGGCGCACCTTCTGGGGTGAGGTCTACGAGACCGTGCTGGCGTGGTACATCGCACGGCCCACCACGGTGGCCCTGTTCGCGCCGAAGAAGGGCAAGTTCAACGTCACCGCCAAAGGCGGGTTGATGGAGGAGAGCCAGTTCGACTGGCGTATCGCCCAGCCTTATTTGTTGTTGGCGGTGCTCAATTTCGTCGGGCTCGGCTTCGCGGTCTGGCGCCTGTTCACCGGCCCGACCGAAGAGATCGGCACGGTCATCGTCAGTTCGCTCTGGGTGACCTACAACCTGTTGATCATCGGTGCTGCGACCGCTGTGGCCGCCGAGGTGCGCCAGGTTCGACGTGCGCACCGGGTGCAGATGCACCTGCCGGCTGCGCTGGTTCTTGAGAACGGTCACGCCTATCCGTGCACCCTGGTGGACTATTCGGACAGCGGTATCGGCCTTGAGCTGGGTGACGGCCTGGCACCGAAGACCGGTGGCCGGGTGCGTCTGCTGCTCAGCCGAGGGGAGCGTGAGTTCGCCTTCGATGCACGAATCACCCGCCGGGTTGGGCGCCACCTCGGCCTGACCTTCGATGAACTGGACACACAGCAACGCATCGACCTGGTGCACTGCACCTTCGCCCGTGCCGACGCTTGGCTGGCCTGGCAGGAGGCGCATCAGCACGACCGCCCGCTGCAAAGCCTGGTCGATGTGCTGAAGCTGGGTGGCGTCGGCTACCTGCGACTGCTCGAGTACGTTCCGGTGCGGCTGTTGGGGCCGGTACGACCTCTGGTCGTGCTGGCGCGCTGGCTGGCCACCTTCATGCCGCGCACCCCGCGGCCTCTCCCTTCCACGAATCTTTCAACCCGAGACGCATCATGACTCGTTACCCCGCACGTACCTGGGGCCTGGCGATGGCGCTGCTCGCCTGCGTGTTCCAGGCCACCGCCGACACCACCCCGTCCACCCCCGAGGCCGTTGCCGAGCCGGTGGTACCCAACTGGCCCGTGGCGAGAACGTTCGAGCAGCTCGGGCATCCTGCCGACACCCTGTTGCTCGGTGTGCGCAACAGCGAGCAGATCGAATTCGGCCTGCGGCGCGACCGCCTCGCCACCGAGGCGGTCCTGCAGCTGGACTACACGCCATCGCCGGCGCTGCTGCCGACCCTGTCGCACCTGCGCGTCTACCTCAATGATGAGCTGATGGGCGTGTTGCCGGTGGAAAAGGACCAGCTTGGCCAGCGCGTCCAGCGTCAGCTGCCGCTCGATCCCAAGCTGATCAGTGACTTCAACCGGGTGCGTCTGGAGTTCGTCGGGCACTACGCCGACGTCTGTGAAGACCCCGCGCACAGCGGCCTGTGGCTGAACCTCAATCGCAAGAGCGAGGTTCATCTGCGCGAGCAGGCCCTGGCGATGGAAAACGACCTGGCCTTCTTCCCGTTGCCGTTCTTCGACGCGCGCGATACCGGCAAGGTTGACCTGCCGGTGGTCTTCGCCGCGAGCCCGACGCTGGGGGAGCAACGTGCCGCCACGATTCTCGCGTCCTATTTCGGCAGCCAGGCGGGTTGGCGCAAGGCGACCTTCCCGGTGCTCTTCGATAGCCTGCCGGCTGCAGGCGACAAGCCAAAGCCGGCGATCGTCTTTGCCAGCAACGAGCGTCGTCCGGCATTTCTGGCCGACTACGAGAAGTTCCCGCGGGTGGACGGCCCGGTGGTGCAACTGATCGACCATCCGAGCGATCGTTGGAGCAAGCTGCTGCTGGTGCTGGGGCGCAACGACGAGGACCTGGTCAAGGCTGCCTCGGCATTGGCGGTGGGCAACAACCTGTTCCGTGGCGACCGAGTGAAGATCGAACAGATGAGCGATCTGCAGCCTCGCAAGCCATACGATGCGCCGAACTGGACCCGCACCGACCGTCCGGTACGTTTCGCCGAGTTGCTCGATTACCCGCAGCAGTTGCAGGTCAGCGGCTTGCAACCGAACGCGATCATCCTCGATGTGAACCTGCCGCCAGACCTGTTCGTTTGGCGCAACCAGGGCATTCCGTTGCGCACGCTGTATCGCTACACGCCGCCGGCGGTCACGGACGAATCGCGCCTGACCATCAGTGTCAATGATCAATACATCACCAGCATGCCGCTGGTGGGCAATGATCGCCGTGGCGGCACGCTCGAAGAGCTGCGCCTGAGTGTACTGTCCAGCGACAGCACCGCGTTGAGCGAGCAGGCGTTGGTACCTGCGCTGAAGATCGGTGACCGCAACCGCCTGCGGTTCGACTTCAGCTTCGCCAGTAAGCTCGGCAGCTCTCAGCGTGATCAGTGCCAGACCTCCTTGCCGGTGGACGTACGCGCGGCCATCGACGAGAACTCCACCATCGACCTCTCCGGTTATCACCACTACATCGCCATGCCAGACCTGCGTGCCTTCGCCCGCAGCGGTTTCCCGTTCAGCCGCATGGCAGATCTGTCCGAAACCCAGGTCTTGGTACCCGCCAAACCGACGCCGATGCAGGTGGGTATTCTGCTCGATGTGGTAGGTAGCATTGCCGGTCAAGTCGGCTACCCGGCCTTAGGGATTCGCCTGATCGACGACTGGAAGCAAGCGGCCTCGGCGGATGCCGACCTGCTGGTTATCGGCACATTGCCCCAGGAGCTGGCCCAGGAGCGCAACCTTGGCCTGCTGCTCAACGCCCAGCGCGACTGGCTGGCGCAAGGACGCTCCACAAACATGCCCGGTCGCCACCGGTTCGACACATCGCCCGTGCCGGCCAGCAGCCATGTGGCAATCAGTGCCCAGGCGCCGATCGGCGCGATCACAGGGCTCAAGTCTCCCTTCCACGAGCAGCGCAGCGTGGTCGCCTTGCTGGGCAATACCGATGCCGACTATGCGCTGCTGCGTGAGGCGCTCGGCGATACCGGCAAGCTCGATGCGGTAGCCGGCTCGGTCACCCTGGTGCGATCCAGCGGGGTGAGCAGCCAGTTCGTGGGCGAGCATTATTTTGTCGGCCAGTTGCCCTGGTGGCTGCTGTTGTGGTTCCACCTGTCCGAGCAGCCGTTATTGCTCGCGGTCCTTGCCACCATCAGCGTGCTGTTGTTCGCCTTCCTGCTGTGGCGCGCGCTGCGTTGGGCTGCCCGACGCCGGCTGGGTGAGGCTGACTGATCATGTGGCGGTTTGTGCTGATGCTGGCGCTGAGCCTGCCCGCAATCGCGGGCGCAGCGCCAAACTGTCCTTGGCCGGCCTGGGAGCGTTTGCGCACAGAGCTGGTGAGTGTGGACGGACGCGTGCTGGACCCCAGTGATGAGCGCCTGATTACCACCTCCGAAGGGCAGAGCTATGGGCTGTTCTTCGCCTTAGTGGCCAATGACCGGGCAACCTTCGCTCAACTGCTGCGCTGGACCAGCAACAACCTGGCCGAAGGAGACCTCTCGAGCCATTTGCCGGCCTGGTTGTGGGGGCGTGACGCCAAGGGCAAGTGGCAGGTACTCGACCCCAACAATGCCAGCGACGCTGACCTTTGGATCGCCTACAGCCTGCTTGAGGCGGGGCGTTTGTGGAACGAACCCAGCTATACCCAGCTGGGTCAGCACCTGCTATGGCGCATCAGCGCTCAAACCCTGCGCAAACTGCCTGGCCTGGGCATCATGCTGCTGCCGGCGGACTACGGTTTTGACGATGCCCGAGGCTGGCGCCTTAACCCGAGCTATCTGCCACCGCAACTGCTGGACCGCTTCGCCCTGGTCGACCCCCTGTGGGGCGAGCTTGCGGGCAACACCCGTCGGCTGCTGCGCGATGCCTCTCCCAAAGGCTTTGCGCCCGACTGGCTGCTATGGACGCCCACCGGCAAGATCGAGCCCGACCCGCAACATGGGAGTGCCGGCGACTATGACGCCATTCGTGTCTATCTGTGGGTAGGCATGCTTGCCAAGGACGCTGCCCAACGGGTTGAACTACTCCAGCATTTCGCGCCGATGGCCATGCTGACGACACAAAAGGGACAGCCGCCGGAAACCGTAGACGCCCGTAGTGGCCAGGCTCGTGGTGGCGGACCAGGTGGTTTCTCGGCCGCACTGCTGCCATTGCTGGCCGTGACACCGAATGCCGACGAAGGGCTGCGCGCCCAGCGCCAGCGAATAAAGGATCATCCGATAGAGCCTCGTGCGTACTACAGCCAGATGTTGGCGTTGTTCGGCCAGGGCTGGGATGAGGCGCGGTATCGCTTTGACAAGGAGGGTCGCTTGTTGCCGGCCTGGAGTACGTCATGTACCGATTGATTAGCATCGTGCTGCTCACAGGGCTTTGCAGCCAGGTTGCCGCGCAACCGACTGACCGCAGCGAGCAACGCCAATGGCTGCTGGAGCAGATCCGCATGGGCGAGGCTTTGCACCGCGATGATCTGGTTCGCGATGCGCTGGGTCGCTTGCGCCTGCTTGAGCCGCGCGACGCCGAGGTGCTGTTCGCTTCGTTGCGCCTGGCCCTGCGCGAGCGTGATCAGGACCAGGTCACCCAGTTCATGGCGCGCATTAGCCAGGAGGCGCCCGGTAGCGTCCAGGAGCACAAGGCCAAGCGTCTGATCGAGTTGCAGCAGCCGGAGGCAACCCGGCGCCTACAACAGGCACGCCTGTTCGCAGTGACCGGGCGCAATCAGGAGGCGCTGGAGATTTACGATCAGTTGTTCGCGGGTGAGCCGCCCAGTCTGGAGCTGGCGCTGGACTACTGGCGTGTGCGCAGCGCCTTGCCTGGCCAGCGGCGCGAAGCGATCGAGCAATTGCAGGCTCTGGATCGGCAGTACCCAGGGAATGCTGGGCTGCGCCAGACCCTGGTGGGGCTGCTGTTTGCTGAGAAACGAGATCCCGAGGCGCTGGCCCTGCTCGAATTGCTCTCACGTGATCCAGGCGCACGCGATTCTGCTGCGCAGCGTGAATTCGACTATCTCTCTGGGCAGCCCGTGGGCGCTGCCAGCGTGGCGGCCTGGAAAGCTTTCGTCCAACGCTATCCGGCATCACCGCTGTTACCCCAGGCCAACCAGACCCTTGCCCAGCAACGTCAATTGATCGCCGATCCCGCTTGGCAGGCCGGTCAGCGTGGCAAGCAGTTGCTCGACCAAGGGCGTAACGCCGAGGCTGAGGCCCAGTTGCGCCGTGCCTTGCGCCAATACCCCGACGATGCCAGCCTGCACGGCGCCTTGGGTTATGCGTTGATGCGCCAGAGCCGTTTCGAGGACGCCAACGCCGCGTTTCGTCTGGCTGCCACCAAGGAGCAGGACACCTATTGGATCAGTCAGTGGAAGGATCTGGAGTCGTCCAGCCATTACTGGATGCAATTGAAGAAAGCCGACCAGGCGCTGGAACGGCGCGATATTTCCACCGCCCGTGCGATCTATCAACAGGCGCGTCAGCAGCGGCCCCAGGATGAATTCGCCGTGCTTGGCTTGGCCGACGTGGCGGTCGCCGAGGGCGATCCGACCACTGCTGAGCGGTTGTACCTTCAGGTTCGGCGCATGGCGCCGGACAACGAGAGTGCTGTGCGCGGCCTGATGCGGATCTACC
Organism: Pseudomonas sp. HTZ2; assembly: GCF_033173945.1. NCBI lineage: Bacteria > Pseudomonadati > Pseudomonadota > Gammaproteobacteria > Pseudomonadales > Pseudomonadaceae > Pseudomonas > Pseudomonas sp. HTZ2. Next base: position 2,279,254 of record NZ_CP137332.1, read on the forward strand.
AAGCACAATCACCCGACAAGGCGCGTGCCTACCTTAACGGCCTGCCACCTCGGCAACAGGCAATGTTCGCCAGCCTGCGCCGCAGCCTGGAACTGGAGCAATTGCGCAGCGAAGCCGATGCAGCCGTGCAGCGGCAGGACTGGGCAGCGGCAAGCCCAGCGCTGAAGCGGGCAGTCGAGTTGGCGCCAGATGAACCCTGGCTGGTTTACCAACTCGCCGGCAGCCTTCGTCAGCAAGGGCGTATCGGCGAGGCCGATGCCGCCTTTGCCAAGCTGTTGCAACGGCATCCGACCGACCCGCAAGCGCGCTATGCCCATGGCCTGTTCCTGGAGTCCACTGACCGTGATGCCTTGGCACTGGATAGCCTTGCCGGTGTCCCCAAAGGTGCATGGACCGACGACATGCATGCCCTTGAAAAGCGCGCGCGGCGCCGTATCACTCTGGCTCAAGCGCGACAGTTGCGCGACCAGGGGCGCGAAGCCGAGGCAAGCGCACTGCTCGAGGCCGGGATTGCCCGCGGCGAAGGCGACACCGATGACCTACTGATGCTCGCGGACTGGGCGGCGACCCGGGGGGATCACAGCACAGCCCGAACGTACTTCGAACGCGTGCTGGAGCGCCAGCCGGAGCAACCTGAGGCCCGCCTTGGGTTGATCGAGGGCTGGATAGCCGAAGGCAACCTGCCCCGAGCACGCCAGGCCCTGGAGCGGCGTGCGCCCCAGTTCCCGCCCGGGCAGATCGACGCACAGCGGCGTCTGGCTAATGCCTGGCCGGCAGTGGGCGACCGGGCGCAGGCGGCGTCGCTGCTAGACCGTCTGGTGGCCGAGCAAGCCCAGCCTGATCCGCTATTGCGTCGAGATGCTGCGCGATTGGCAGTGCAGCAGGACCCGCAACGAGCACTGGATCTTTACGCCGCGGCGATGGCCGATGCCGACCTGCTCGAGCGCCGCGCGGTGCAACCAAGGGACGATCGGGCGCTGACCTATGCGAGCCGCGCCAAGGACGAGGATGACTGGCTGGCGCGTAGCCTGCGCAGCGACGTCGATGAGCTGTACCGTCAGCAGAATCCCAGCATCACGCTGATGCATGACTATGGCTGGCGCAATGACGATGGAACTCCTGGGATCTCTGAGCTCAAGAGGCAGACGACTCTGTTTCATGCCGACATGCCCCTGCAGGATGGCAAGGCGTTCGTGCGCCTGGAGCGGATTGGCCTGGATGCGGGCAGCTTCGATCTCGAAGATGGCCAGCACACCGAGGCCTTCGGCACCTGCCAGGTCCGCGGTACCACCCGTTCGGGTGATCCGCTGCCGGCCGGATGTCCTGGCGGCTCGCAGACGGCCAATGGCCGGATCATGGCAGTGGGCTGGGAAGGCGAGCGCTGGGCTGCCGACCTCGGTACTACCGATGGCTTCGAGGTCAACAACTGGCTAGGCGGTGCAACGGTCAATGGCGACCTGGGAGAGCTTGGCTGGTCGCTGACCGCCTCACGGCGGCCGATGAGCAATTCGCTGCTTTCGTTTGGTGGTGCCAAGGACCCGCGCACGGGCGTGCGTTGGGGCGGGGTCACCGCTAACGGCGCAACGCTCGGGCTGAGCTGGGACCAGGGCGGCGACGATGGTGTATGGGCCAGCCTCGGTCATCATTGGCTGTATGGTGAGAATGTCACCGACAACCAACGTACCCGAGCCATGGCGGGTTACTACTACCGTCTGCTGGAGCGGGCTGACGAGCGCATGCGTATCGGCCTGACCGTGATGCACTGGCGGCATGACAAGGATTTGGGCGATTACTATCTGGGCCAGGGCGGCTACTACAGCCCGGAGCGCTACAACTCCATCGGCGTGCCGTTCAGCTATGCCTGGCGCAACTACGATTGGTCGGTATTGCTGGAAACCTCGGTCAGCTGGTCCCAGGCTAAGAGTGGTAGCCGTCCGCGCTATCCCAACCAATCGCTGAACGACAAGATGATCAATCGCTATGATCTCGAAAGCTCGAACCTCGGCGATATCAGTGAGGGCAGTACCAGCAACGGCGTGGGTTATCACCTCAGAGGCTTGTTCGAGCGCCGCCTGAGCGACCACTGGGCCTTGGGCGGGGGCTTCGACTGGCAGCACAGCGATGACTACGCGCCGAGCAGCGCCATGCTCTACGTGCGGTATCTGTTCGAGCCCTGGCGCGGCAACCTGCTGTTGCCGGTGGAACCGCTGGAGCCCTACAGCGAGTGGCGTTGAGGCCTGGCAGCCGCTTTTAGCAGGAACACCTGCCCCTGCTGAAAGCGGCCAGACGGTCCCCAAGATGAACAACAATTCATCCAGGCGATCCATCGCCCCCGGTTGACGACAGGGGGAGGGCAAGGCGTACTATTGATAGTTAGCAAACTATGAATATCCTTGGTTCCTCTCATGACGCTTGATGCACTGCACATGAAGATCAGCAGCGGCATGGTCGTGGCCGCCCGCCACTGGCGACGCATCTGCCAGGCGGCCCTGACGGGCTACGGCATCTCCGAAGCCTGCGCTGTGCCACTGCTGATGATCGTGCGCCTGGGCGATGGGGTGCACCAGGTCGCGGTGGCCCAGGCCGCCGGCCTGGAAAGCCCGTCGTTGGTGCGCCTGCTCGACCAGCTGTGCAAGGCCGAGCTGGTATGTCGCAGCGAAGATCCCCTGGACCGCCGTGCCAAGGCCCTGAGCCTGACCAAGGAGGGCCGCCGTCTGGCCGAGTCGATCGAAGAAGAGCTGGTGCGCCTGCGCCGACAGGTGTTGCGCGGGATCGACCAAGCCGACCTGGAGGCCACCTTGCGGGTGATCCAAGCCTTCGAAGACGCCAGCCAAGTCGCACCGGGCGGGCTTGCATGAACGGCTTCTTCAGTTCGGTCCCACCGGCCCGCGATTGGTTCTATGGCGTGCGCACCTTCGCCGCTTCGATGATCGCCCTGTACATTGCCCTGCTCATGCAATTGCCACGTCCCTACTGGGCCATGGCCACGGTGTACATCGTCTCGAGCCCCTTCGTCGGGCCGACCAGCTCCAAGGCGCTGTATCGCGCCTTGGGCACGTTGCTGGGTGCCGGCGGGGCGGTCTTGCTGGTGCCGCCTTTGGTACAGTCGCCAGCGCTGCTCTGCGTCGCCATTGCCTTGTGGACCGGCACGCTGCTGTTCCTGTCGCTGAACCTGCGCACGGCCAACAACTATGTGCTGATGCTGGCCGGCTATACCTTGCCTATGATCGCCCTGGCTGTGGTCGACAACCCGCTGGCGGTGTTCGATGTGGCCTCCTCCCGAGCCCAGGAAATCTGCCTGGGCATCGTCTGCGCGGCGGTGGTCGGCGCGATCTTCTGGCCGCGCCGCTTGGCGCCGGTGGTGCTCGGCTCGGCCAACGGCTGGTTCCACGAGGCGATTCGCTACAGCGACACCTACCTGGCCCGCGAAGTCGCCGCCGACAAGGTCGCCGGCATGCGCGCCTCGATGGTTGCCACCTTCAACGGTCTGGAGATGATGATCGGCCAGCTCGGCCATGAAGGCACCGGGCCCCACACCCTGAAGAACGCCCGGGAACTGCGCGGACGGATGATCCACCTGTTGCCGGTGATCGACGCCTTGGACGATGCGCTGATTGCGCTGGAAAACCGCGCCCCGGCCCAGTTCGCCCAACTCCAGCCGCTGCTGGCCGAGGCTCGCGCCTGGCTCGAAGGCACCGCCAAGGACGCCTCGCTGGCCCGCTGGACCGCCCTGCACGAGCAGCTCGAGCGCCTGCAGCCCAGCGCAGCCGCACTGGACCAACGCCAGCAATTGCTGCTCTCCAACGCCCTTTACCGACTGAGCGAATGGATCGACCTCTGGCAGGACTGCTGCGCCCTGCAGCACGCCCTGCGCAAGGATGACGCCACGCCCTGGCGCGCGGTGTACCGCCACTGGCGCCTGGGCCGACTGACGCCGTTCTTCGACCGAGGCCTGATGCTCTACTCGGTGTTTTCCACCGTCACCGCGATCATCGTCGCCAGTGGCCTGTGGATCCTGCTCGGTTGGAACGATGGTGGCAGCGCGGTGATCCTCGCCGCCGTGGCGTGCAGTTTCTTCGCCGCCATGGATGACCCGGCACCGCAGATCTATCGGTTCTTCTTCTGGACGCTGATGTCGGTGATCTTCTCCAGCGTCTACCTGTTCCTGGTGCTGCCCAACCTGCACGACTTCCCGATGCTGGTGCTGGCCTTCGCTGTGCCGTTCATCTGTGTCGGTACCTTGACCGTGCAGCCGCGCTTCTACCTCGGGACCTTGCTGACCATCGTCAACACCGCCACCTTCATCAGCATCCAGGGCGCCTACGACGCTGACTTCCTGACCTTCATCAACGCCAACATGGCGGGCCCTGTGGGTTTGCTGTTCGCCTTCATCTGGACCTTGCTGTTGCGTCCGTTTGGCGTGGAGCTCGCGGCCAAGCGCCTGACCCGCTTCAGCTGGCAGGACATCGTCGAGATGACCCAGCCCGCGACCCTGGCCGAGCATCGCCATGTCGGCGTGCAGATGCTCGACCGCCTGATGCAGCACCTGCCGCGCCTGGCCCAGACCGGGCAGGACAGTGGCGTGGCGCTGCGTGATCTGCGTGTGGGCCTCAACCTGCTGGACTTGCTGGCGTACATGCCGCGAGTCGGCCAGGCGCCACGCGAACGCCTGCAGACCGTGGTGGATGAGGTGGGCGCTCACTATGCCCAGTGCCTGCGCGCCAAAGAGCGCCTGCACGCCCCGGCGGCATTGCTGCGCAACATGGAGCGCGCCCGCCAGGCGCTGGCCCTGGATGCGCACGACAACGACCGAGGCGATGCCCGCGTGCACCTGTTGCATGCCTTGAGCGGCCTGCGTCTGGCGCTGTTGCCGGGCGTCGAGGTGATGCTCGAACCGGCCGACCAACCGCAATTGCCCCCGGGCATCGATGGAGCCCCACTGTGATCGGTGATCTGGATATCAGCGGGGTATTTCTGCCCACGCTGCTGGTGATGATGGTCTTCACCTACCTGTTGTTCCTGGGCGTGCACGCCGTGCTGGTGCGCCTTGGGTTCTACCGCCTGGTCTGGCACCGGGCGTTGTTCAACGTTGCCCTTTACGCCGTGCTCCTTGGCGCGGTGGATCACTTTTGTCGAAACCTGATGCTGCCATGAAAAAACCGTTGTTGACCTTGGGCCGAGTGGTCCTGACATTGCTGGTGGTGACCTTCGCGGCCGTGCTGGTCTGGCAGATGGTCGTGTACTACATGTTCGCGCCCTGGACGCGCGATGGGCACATTCGTGCCGACGTGATCCAGATCGCCCCGGACGTATCGGGGCTTATCCAGAAGGTCGAAGTGCGCGACAACCAGATGATCAAGCGCGGCGACGTGCTGTTCACCATCGACCAGGACCGCTTCACCCTGGCCCTGCGCCAGGCCAAGGCGACCCTGGCCGAGCGTCAGGAAACCCTGGCCCAGGCCTCCCGTGAGGCGCAGCGCAACCGTAAATTGGGCAACCTGGTGGCGGCCGAGCAGTTGGAGGAGAGCCAGTCGCGTGAGGCACGCGCTCGTTCGGCGGTCAGCGAGGCCCAGGTGGCGGTGGACACGGCCCAGCTCAACCTCGACCGTTCGGTAGTGCGCAGCCCAGTGGACGGCTACCTCAACGACCGCGCGCCGCGTGCTCATGAATTCGTCACCGCCGGGCGGCCAGTGCTGTCGGTGGTCGACAGCGCCTCGTACCACGTCGATGGCTATTTCGAAGAGACCAAGCTCGGCGGTATCCACATCGGCGATGCCGTGGACATCCGCGTGATGGGCGACAACACCCGGCTGCGAGGCCATGTGCAGAGCCTGGCGGCGGGCATCGAGGATCGAGACCGCAGCAGCGGCGCAAACCTGTTGCCCAACGTCAACCCGGCCTTCAGCTGGGTGCGCCTGGCCCAGCGGATCCCGGTGCGTATCGCCTTCGATGACGTGCCAGAAGACTTCCGCATGATCGCCGGGCGTACCGCCACGGTGTCGATCATCGAGGGCCAGCGGCCATGAAACAGCTGATCCTGGCGGGGCTGTGCCTGTCCCTGGGCGCCTGCATGATGGTCGGCCCGGACTACGAAGTGCCCAAGGACGCCGCCGTGCAGCGCAGCGACCTCAACGGCCCGCTGCGCCAGGACGCCGACAGCGTGGTCTCGGCGCCGGTACCAGACGACTGGTGGCAGCTGTACCAGGATCAGCGCTTGAACGATCTGGTGCGCCAGGCCCTGGCGGCCAACACCGAGCTACGCGTCGCGGCGGCCAACATCGCCAAGGCTCGTGCCCAGGTGGAAGTGGCCGAGTCCCAGGGTGGCTTCAACGGTGGGGTCAAGCTCGGCGCCCAGCGGCTGCAGGAATCCGGCGAAGCTTTCCTGCTGCCGGAAAAGGTGCCGGTGGCCAACATCGGCGAGGCGATCATCAGCGCCAGCTACCAGTTCGATCTGTGGGGCACCTTCAAGCGTGGCACCGAGGCCGCCAAGGCCAATGCCGACGCGGTGCAGGCCGCGGCCGATACTGCGCGCATCACCCTGGTGGCCGACGTGGTCAAGGCTTACACCCAGGTGTGCTCGGCCAACGAGGAGTACCACATCGCCCGTGAGTCCCTCGACCTGCAGGAACAGAGCGTGCAACTGAACCAGCGCCTGCGCGACGCTGGCCGCGGGGATGAAACCCAGGTCACCCGTTCGCAGACCCAGTTCAAATCCTTGCGCGCCGAGCTGCCGCGCTTCAAGGCCGAGCGTGAGGCTGGCCTTTACACCCTGGCGGCCCTGCTGGCCAAGCCGGTCGAGCAGCTGCCGGCCGGCACCGCTGACTGCGCGGAGCTGCCACACATCACCCAGTTGCTTCCGGTAGGCGATGGCGCTGCGCTGCTCAAGCGCCGCCCCGACGTGCGCCAGGCCGAACGTCAGCTCGCCGCCGCCACCGCCGCCATCGGCGTGGCCACCGGTGCGTTGTATCCGGACATCAGCATCGGCGCCCAGGTCGGCACCCTCGGTATCCTTGAAAACCTCGGTGACCCGTCGACCAACCGTTGGGGCTTCGGCCCGCAGGTCAGCTGGACGATCCCCACCAACGGCACCCGGGCGCGCATCCGCATGGCCGAGGCCTCGACCCAGGCGGCGTTGGCGCATTTCGATGGCGTGGTACTCAATGCCATCCGCGAAACCCAGACCCGCCTGGCCCAGTACAGCGCGTTGCTGGAGCGCCGCGACGCCCTGGCCGACGCCGAGCGCTCGGCGAAGGAGTCGGCGGACCAGACTCACCTGCGATACCAGGTGGGACGCGAGTCGTTCCTGGCCGATCTGCAGGCGACCCGCACTTATACCGATGTGCGCGCGCAGCTGGCTGCTGCCAATACACAGGTGGCCATGGGGCAGATCGGGGTATTCCTGGCCTTGGGCGGTGGATGGCAGGGCGCGGCGGCCAAGCCTTGAGGACCCATACGCGAGCGTCATGATCAAGGGCAACGCCCTCGGCGCGGCGCAAGTGTCGTCAGTTTGTCACAAGATTTTTCATGAAATCCGCCCATGAGCCTTGAGCGAAAGGGAGTGGAAGTGAACAATGTTCTCTTTCGTATTTACCGCGAGAGTGGCCATGATGCTCCCCTTCCGTCTGCTCGCCTGGCTGCCCGCCTTGTTGCTCGGCCCGATACTGGCGCTGAGCAGCACCCCGGCGCTGGCCGAATCCCCCGCCGAGGCTGCCAAGGCGTTGCACCTGCTCGACTACATCGGCGCCGACTACCCACCGACCGTGCACGACGGCAAGGTGGTGGATGCGGGTGAATACCGCGAGCAGCAGGAGTTCAGCGCCGTCCTGGCCGAAGTGCTCAAGGCCCTGCCGGACAATCCTGAGCGTAACGGGCTCGAACAGGGTGTGCAGGCACTGCGTCAAGCCATCGACCAACGCCAGGAGGGTGCAGTCGTCGCCAAGCAGGCCCGCCAGCTGGGCGCACGACTGGCGGTGGCTTATGAAGTCAGCCAGGCGCCGATCATCACCCCCGATCCGGCCCGTGGCGCCTCGCTGTACGCACAGAACTGCGCCATCTGCCACGGTGATACCGGTGCCGGCGATGGCCCGGCGGGCCTGGGGTTGGAGCCGCCGCCGGCCAACCTGCGCAGTGTCGCGCGCCTCGACCAGCTGAGCCTGTTCGACCTCTACAACACCCTGGCGCTGGGCATCGAAGGCACCGAGATGCCGTCGTTCGCCGACCAGCTCGATGAACGTCAGCGCTGGGATGTGGCCGCCTACGTGGCGAGCCTCACGGCCGACCCGCAGGCCGCCAAGGGCGACAAGACCTGGAACTTGGCCGACCTGGCGCGCCAGACCCCGGCCGAAGTCGCTGCCAGTGAAGGCGCCGAAGCCGTGCTCGCCTTCCGCGCCCAGCGTGCCCAGCCGCCGCAGGTCAAGCGTGGCCCTGCGCAGTTGCTCCAGTACACCGCCAGCACCCTGGACAAGAGCTTGGCCGCCTACCGCGAAGGCGACCATGACCAGGCTTATGACCTCTCGGTAGCGGCCTACCTCGAAGGCTTCGAGCTGGTCGAAAGCTCCCTGGATAACATCGACACCCTTGCACGCAAGGACACCGAGAAAGCCCTGATGGCCTATCGTCAATCGCTTCAGGACGGGCTGCCGGTCGCCCAGGCCGAGCAGCGCCTGGCCGAGGCCAAGGCCAAGCTCGACGGCGCCGCCAAGCTGCTGGGCGGCGATGGGCTGAGTTGGTCGCTGAGTTTCGTTTCCGGCCTGTTGATCCTGCTGCGTGAAGGGCTTGAGGCCATCCTGGTGCTGGCGGCGATCCTGGCCTTCTTGCGCAATACCGGCCAGCAATCGGCAGTGCGCAGCGTCAATCTCGGCTGGGGCTTGGCGCTGGTCGCAGGCTTCGCTACCTGGGCCCTGGCGGCCTACGTGATCGACGTCGGTGGTGCTCAGCGCGAGCTGCTCGAAGGCTGTACGGCGTTATTCGCCGCGGTGATGGTGCTGTGGCTGGGCGTGTGGATGCACGACCGTCGCCACGCTGCGGCCTGGCAGGACTACATCAAGAGCAGCCTGGTCAGCGGTGGTGGGCGCTTCGGCTTTGCGGTACTGGCGTTCTTCTCGGTGTACCGCGAGTTGTTCGAGGTGATCCTGTTCTATGAAACCCTGTGGCTGCAGGCCGGCCCAGCGGGCCACAACGCCGTGCTGGCCGGAGGGGCTACTGCGCTGGTGCTGCTGGTGGGCCTGGCCTGGGTGATCCTTCGTGGCTCGGCCAAACTGCCGTTGTCGCTGTTCTTCACGATCAATGCGGCCTTGCTGTGCGTCTTGTCGGTCGTGTTCGCCGGGCATGGCATCAAGGCGCTGCAGGAAGCCGGCGTGTTGGGCACGCGGCCCGTGGCGTTCTTCGAGTTCGACTGGCTGGGCATTCATGCCGATGCCTATTCGCTCGGCGCGCAGGCGCTGGCATTGCTGGCGATCATGTTCCTCTATGGGCGGTCACGCCTGGCCGAGAAGCGCCGGATCGCGGCGAGCTGAAAGCCGCTCCCGCAGGCATACTGTGAACCTGTGGGAGCGGCCTTGGGCCGCGATTGGTGGGGCAAGCCCTCCCCAACGATTTCGAGGAAACACCTGCAATGCGTGTATGGATCGATGCCGACGCCTGTCCCAAGGCGGCCAAGGACCTGATCGTCAAGTTCGCCCTCAAGCGCAAGTTCGAGGTGGTGCTGGTGGCCGGCCAGGCCCAGATCAAGCCGGCGTTTGCCTGTGTTCGGCTGATCGTGGTGCCCAGCGGCATGGACGCGGCCGATGACTATCTGGTGGAAAACGCCGTGCCGGGCGAGCTGGTGATCTGCAGCGACGTGCCGTTGGCCGATCGCCTGATCAAGAAGGGTGTGTCCGCCCTCGACCCGCGTGGGCGTGAGTTCGATGAGCGCAACATGGGCGAGCGCCTGGCGGTGCGCAACCTGTTCACCGAGCTACGCGAGCAAGGGCAGGTCGGGGGAGGGCAGGCGCCTTATGGCGAGCGGGAGAAGCAGGCATTCGCCAATGCCCTGGACCGGATTCTCACCCGGCTGTCGAAGGTGTGACGAACAGCCCCCAAGGGTTGGATGGGTATCCGACTGCTTGGGGGCGGAGCTGGTCAATCGTTCTCGTGGGTCAGCTCCAGCACTCGATCCACCAGCTTGTAGATACCGCTGGCCGCCTCGCTGATGGACGTGGCCAGCATGTAGGCGGGTGTGGTCACTAACTTGCGTTGGGTGTCCTCGACGATGTCGTGCACATCGCACTCCTCGTGGGTACCGCCCATCTTCACCACCGCCGCGCTGGTGTCGGCGTCGGTACCGATGGTGCAGACCACGCCCGGGCCGTAGATCTTCGCCGCCAGCGCCGGGGAAATGCAGATCAGACCCACCGGCTTACCCGCCTCGGCGAACGCTTCGGCCAGTGCCAGCACGTCCGGATTGACGGTGCAGTTGGCGCCCTCGACGGCAAAGTTGGACAGGTTCTTCGCCGCGCCGAAGCCACCCGGGACGATCAGTGCGTCGAAGTCCTCGGCCCTGGCTTCGCGGATGTCCTTGATCTGGCCGCGAGCGATGCGCGCCGACTCCACCAGCACGTTGCGCGATTCAGGCATGGGCTGGCCAGTGAGGTGATCGATCACATGCATCTGGGCGATGTTGGGCGCGAAGCACTGCACCTGGGCGCCGCGCTGATCGAGGCGCAGCAGCGTGATCACGCTTTCGTGGATCTCGGCGCCGTCGTAGACGCCACAGCCGGAAAGTATCACCGCAACTTTTTTCGTCATGCTCATTACTCCAGTGTCGAGGCGCTAAATGTCCTCTAGTTTGGCAGATGTCGCCATAGGGTTTCCCACGCACGAGGCCTAATCTTTGGGGATAACCCCGGAGATGCTTGTCCATGGACCTGATTCTGCTGGCCGTGCCGTTCTTTTTCGTGCTGATCGCCGTGGAGCTGATTGCCGACCGCGTGCGTGGTCAGCGCAACTACCGGCTGGCCGATGCGATCAACAGCCTGAGCACGGGCGTGCTGTCGACCAGCACCGGCCTGTTGACCAAAGGCGTGGGGCTGGTGAGCTACGCCCTGGCCTGGGAATATCTGGCCTTCTCGCGCCTGCCGGGGGACGCCTGGTGGACCTGGCTGCTGGCTTTCGTGCTGTACGACTTGTGCTATTACTGGCTGCACCGCCTGGGACATGAGCGCAATATTCTCTGGGCCGCCCATTCGGTGCATCACCAGAGCGAGGAGTACAACCTCACCACCGCCCTGCGCCAGACCAGCAGCGGCTTCATCTTCTCCTGGATCTTTTACCTGCCCCTGGCGCTGATCGGCGTGCCACCGCTGGTGTTCGTTACCGTGGCCTCGCTGAATCTGCTCTACCAGTTCTGGGTGCACACGCGGCACATCCCCAAGCTGGGCTGGCTCGAATGGGTGCTGATCACGCCGTCCAACCATCGCGTCCACCATGCGCAAAACCCTCTGTACTTGGATCGCAACTACGCAGGCGTGTTCATTCTCTGGGATCGACTGTTCGGCACCTTCCAGGAAGAGGACCCTCGTGAACCGGTGGTATTCGGCGTGACCACACCGCTGGCCAGCTGGAATCCGCTGTGGGCCAACCTGCAGTTCTATGCTCAGCTTTGGGAGGATGCCAGGCGTACCCACTCGCTGCGGGACAAACTGCGTATTTGGTTCATGCCCACCGGCTGGCGTCCGGCTGACGTCGCGGCACGTTATCCACAGGCCAAGCCGGACCTGGCGCGGTTTCACAAGTTCGAGATTCCGTTGGGGCGAAGGTCACAGGTTTACGTCGTGGCGCAGTTTGCAGCCTACGTTGCCTTGGGCAGCTACCTCATGCAGGTGGCCGAACAGGTGCCCACGGCCGGCCTCGTGCTGGGCTGGACAGTCATGGCGTTTGGTTTGTTCGTGCTCGGCGCTGCACTCGAGAATCGGCCTTGGGCCAGGCGCCTGGAGCTGGCACGACTGGCATCGAATGCACCGGCGCTGTACCTGGCCGGTGCCATGGGCTTAGGGCCGGTCACGCCCTTGGGGTGGCTGCTGCTCCTGGGATACAGCGTTGCCAGTCTCTGGGGTCTGACCCGCTGCGGCTGCCTTGCGCTCGGCGCGCAGGGTGCGGAACCGGCGGCGCAACCAGAGCAGGCCACCGAGCGCCAGCAGGCCGCCGAGCACCCATAGCTCGTACTTCTTCACATTGCCCAGCATGCCTTCGAGGATGGCGCCGAAGTGGTACGCCGCGGCGCCCAGGGCCAGGGCCCAGACCGCTGCGCCGATGCCGTTGAGCAACAGGTAGCGCCGGGGTGGGTAGCCGGACAGACCTATGGCCACGGGCATGACCGTGCGCAGGCCGTAGACGAAGCGAAAACTCAGGACCCAGATGTCCGGATGGCGGCGGATGTGGTCAAGTGCCCGGTCGCCCATGGCTTGCCAGCGTGGTTTGCGCGCGAGGATGGCCCGGCCGTGACGGCGGCCCATGAAGTACCACAACTGGTCGCCGGCATAGCTGCCGAAGAACGCTGTGAGCACCACCAGATTGATGTCCATGTATCCGCGGAACGCAAGGAAGCCCGCAAGAACCAGGATGGTCTCGCCTTCAAAAAACGTGCCGAGAAAAAGGGCAAAGTAGCCGAAATCCTGCAGGAATTGTTGAAGCATTTTCTGGGGTGCTAGCGAAATGAACGCGCAGCCTACCCCTTCGCGCGCGTTCGGGAAAGTGTCCAAATGTGTCTCGACGTGAACAATTCCTACAGGAAAGGTCGCTTTGGCCTCTGGTCAAAGGGTTGCCCAATACTGTCATCCCAGCGTCATAATGGCGGCTTATAACTGTCGCGCCAGCCCGCGTGCGCGGGCCCAGGAGTCTGCCGTGAGCGTTGCCCCGTTCATCCTCCTTCCTCTTGCCACCAGGCTGCGCAGCGACCGTCGGGATGCGTTTTCCACCAGGATCCTCTCCCTCGATGTACCGCTGGAAGCTGCGCAGGACTGGTGCCGCTTCAAACGGGCAGGCGCTGATGGCATCCTGACCTCTTTTCGCTGCCCGCGCCGCTCAATTGTCGAGAGGGCAGTCACGCCCTCCAGGAACGTCAGATGAACAATGAAGTGCTAACACCTGTCGCGATCAAGGATGCCCAGGCGGTTCCCGAAGAAATGGTGCAGACCCCGCCGGATCTGCCACCAGCAGCCGAGCCTGCGGCCGAAGCTGTCGCGCCTGCGCCCGCGCCTGCCATCGCCATTCCGAGCCTGGACGACAGCAGCCTGTACATTCATCGCGAGCTTTCGCAGCTGCAGTTCAACATTCGGGTGCTCGAGCAAGCGCTGGACGAATCCTACCCGCTGCTCGAGCGCCTGAAATTCCTGTTGATCTTCTCAAGCAACCTGGACGAGTTCTTCGAGATCCGCGTGGCGGGCCTGAAGAAGCAGATCACCTTCGCCCGCGAGCAAGCCGGTGCCGACGGCCTGCAGCCGCACCAGGCGCTGGCGCGCATCAGCGAGCTGGTCCATGGCGAGGTCGAACGCCAGTACGCGATCCTCAACGACGTGCTGCTGCCGGAGCTGGAGAAACACCAGATCCGCTTCATTCGCCGCCGGCACTGGACGACCAAGCTCAAGACCTGGGTACGTCGTTACTTCCGCGACGAAATCGCGCCGATCATCACCCCGATCGGCCTGGACCCGACCCACCCCTTCCCGCTGCTGGTCAACAAAAGCCTGAACTTCATCGTCGAGCTCGAAGGTGTCGATGCCTTCGGCCGCGATTCGGGTCTGGCCATCATCCCGGCACCGCGCCTGTTGCCGCGGGTGATTCGTGTGCCGGAAGACGTCGGTGGCGCCGGGGACAACTTCGTGTTCCTGTCCTCGATGATCCACGCCCACGCCGATGACCTGTTCCAAGGCATGAAGGTCAAGGGCTGCTACCAGTTCCGCCTGACCCGTAACGCTGACCTTGCGCTGGATTCCGAGGATGTCGAAGACCTGGCGCGGGCTCTGCGTGGCGAACTCTTCTCGCGCCGCTACGGGGACGCTGTGCGCCTGGAAGTGGCCGACAATTGCCCTAAACACCTGTCGGACTACCTGCTCAAGCAGTTCAGCCTGAGCGAGAGCGAGCTGTACCAGGTCAATGGCCCGGTCAACCTGACCCGGCTGTTCAGCATCACCGGCCTGGACAGCCACCCTGAGCTGCAATACACCCCATTCACCCCGGCGATTCCGAAGATTCTGCAAAACGCCGACAACATCTTCAGCGTGATCGGCAAGCAGGACGTGCTGCTGATGCACCCGTTCGAGTCCTTCACCCCGGTGGTCGACCTGCTGCGCCAGGCCGCCAAGGATCCGCACGTGCTCGCCGTGCGCCAGACCCTGTACCGCAGCGGCGCCAACTCCGAGATCGTCGACGCCCTGGTGGATGCGGCGCGCAACGGCAAGGAGGTCACGGCGGTGATCGAGCTGCGTGCGCGCTTCGACGAAGAGTCCAACCTACAGATGGCCAGCCGTCTGCAGGCTGCGGGTGCGGTGGTGATCTATGGCGTGGTCGGCTTCAAGACCCACGCCAAGATGATGTTGATCCTGCGTCGTGAACAGGGCGAGATCGTGCGCTATGCCCACTTGGGCACGGGCAACTACCACGCCGGTAATGCGCGCCTCTACACCGACTACAGCCTGCTCACGTCCGACGATGCGCTGACCGAGGACGTCGGCAAGCTGTTCAGCCAGCTGATCGGCATGGGCAAAACCCTGCGTATGAAGAAGCTGCTGCACGCGCCGTTCACCCTGAAAAAGGGCATGCTGGACATGATTGCCCGGGAAACCCAGTTCGCAGTGGAAGGCAAGCCTGCGCACATCATCGCCAAGTTCAACTCGCTGACCGATGCCAAGGTCATCAAAGCCTTGTACAAGGCCAGCCAGTCGGGCGTGCGCATCGATCTGGTGGTCCGCGGTATGTGCTGCCTGCGCCCAGGGATTCCGGGGGTTTCACACAATATCCAGGTGCGCTCGATCATCGGTCGCTTCCTGGAGCACACGCGGGTGTTCTACTTCCTCAATGGCGGCGAGGAGCAGATGTTCCTGTCCAGCGCCGATTGGATGGAGCGCAACCTCGACAAGCGCGTCGAGACCTGCTTCCCGGTGGAAGGTAAAAAGCTGGTGCTGCGGGTCAAGAAGGAGCTCGAGGGTTACCTCACCGACAATACCCACGCATGGATCCTGCAGCCGGACGGCCGCTACGTGCGCAGCACGCCGACCGGCAACCAGAACCCGCGCAATGCCCAGGCCGCCCTGCTCGAGCGCCTGAGCAATCCGGTTCTCAACGTACGCTGAGGATGAAGTTGACCCGGGCCAGCCACTGCGCCTCGTTGGCGAAGTCGGCCTGGGTCAGCTGGTTTTCTTCCAGCCAGCCCTGCGGGAATACCACTTCCAGGTTGTCCTCGCCTGCCTTGAGCTCCACCTTCGGCATCTGCTGTGTACCGCGGATGTGGTGGAACAGGATGGCGAAGCGCAGCAGCACGCACAGACGGATCAACTGCACGCCTTCATCGCCGAACTCCGCGAACTTGTCCTTGGGAATGTTACGGCGGTGGCCACGAACCAGCAGGGCCAGCATCTGCTGGTCCTCGCGGGAGAAACCAGCCAGATCGGAGTGTTCGATCAGATAGGCGCCATGCTTGTGGTAGTGGTAGTGGGCGATATCCAACCCGACCTCGTGCACTTTCGCCGCCCAGCTCAGCAGGTCCCGCCAGTTGCCTTCTTCCAGGCCCCAGGCCTTGGCCACTTGGTCGAACGCATGCAGCGCCTTGCGTTCGACACGTGCCGCTTGGCCTTGGTCGACGTGGTAGCGCTCCATCAGCGAATTCAGGGTGCGCTCACGAACGTCCTCGTGATGGTGACGGCCTAGCAGGTCGTACAGTACGCCTTCGCGCAGGGCGCCGTCACAATGGTCCATGCGTTGCAGTTCGAGGGCGTCGAAGATCGCCTCGAGAATCGCCAGGCCTGCCGGGAAGATCGCGCGACGATCCGGCTTGACGCCTTCGAAATCGATTTTGTCGACCTCGCCGAGCTTGAACAATTTGCGCTTGAGCGCCGCCAGGCCTTCGGCGTTGACCTCGCCACTGCCCATGCCGTTGGCCTTGATCGCCGCGCCAATGGCACGGATGGTGCCAGACGAGCCGATGGCTTCGTCCCAAGTCAGGCGATGCAGGGCGTTCTCGATGCTCATCAACTCCAGGCGTGCGGCGGTATAAGCCTGGGCGTAGCGTGCGGGGGTGATCTTGCCGTCGCGGAAATATCGTTGGGTGAAGCTGACGCAGCCCATCTGCAGGCTCTCGCGCAGCAGCGGCTCGAAGCGCTGGCCGATGATGAACTCGGTGCTGCCGCCGCCGATGTCGGCGACCAGGCGCTTGCCCGGGGTATCGGCCAGCGTGTGGGAGACGCCCAGGTAGATCAGGCGAGCTTCCTCGCGGCCGGAGATGACCTCGACCGGATGGCCGAGGATGGCTTCGGCGCGCAGGATGAATTCGTTGCGGTTGCGTGCTTCGCGCAGGGCGTTGGTGCCGACGATGCGCACGGCGCCCTGGGGCATGCCGTTGATCAGTTGCGAGAAGCGCTTGAGGCATTCGAGGCCGCGCTGCATGGCTTCTTCGCTCAACTGACGCTCTTCACTGATGCCGGCGGCCAGCTGCACTTTTTCCCCGAGCCGCTCGAGAATGCGGATTTCACTGTGGTGGGCCTTGGCCACGACCATGTGGAAACTGTTGGAGCCAAGGTCGATGGCGGCGATCAGAGACAGGTTCTTCGCGGTGGTATGCGGCATGATCTCGATGTTCTCGGTCGATAACCCGCCAATCCTGCCATGATCCATGGCTTGCGCCAACGCATGACAATTGTCGGGATTGATGCAGGGCAATGTGCCACTCGATGCTATGACAGTGATGTGACAGTTTCGATTCGTGGCGTCTTGCACAACTATAGTTACACTCAATCGTGCGCGACTTCCTGTAGGACGTAGGTGCAGCTATGATGGGCAACGTTTTTTATTGCTTACGACCTTGGAGATTTCCATGAGCGACAAAATCAAACACGTCACCGACGCCAGCTTCGAAGCCGACGTACTGCAGGCTCAAGGTCCGGTGCTGGTCGACTACTGGGCTGAATGGTGCGGCCCATGCAAGATGATCGCTCCGGTCCTGGACGACATCGCGGCTACCTACGAAGGCAAGCTGACCGTCGCCAAGCTGAATATCGACGAAAACCAGGAAACCCCTGCCAAGCATGGCGTGCGTGGTATCCCGACCCTGATGCTGTTCAAGAACGGCAACGTCGAAGCGACCAAGGTCGGCGCCCTGTCCAAGTCCCAGCTGGCCGCGTTCCTCGACGCCCACCTGTGATGTGAAAAGCCCCGCACATGCGGGGCTTTTTTCTGGGCCCAAGCGCTTGTGAGTGCAGGATTGCCCGCGAATTCGAGGGTGAAGCCACGGCTGCCTTCACAGGTAAACCGGTTCCCACGAGGCACGATTTACCCAGTCAAAACCCCTAGACGTCGAAAAAAGCAAGTGTTACATTCGGCCTCGCACTGTTTCTCCGGTGCCCTCTGCACGCCGTCGCCGAAGCATCCCTAATTCGAATCAGTACGCGATCCTGTCGCCATCTAGCGGCGCGGCCTCATTAAGCCAACGCTTAATTCTCCCTTCTTACATGATTACGTCACTCCCCTTATGAACCTGACTGAACTCAAGCAAAAGCCGATTACCGATCTTTTGGAAATGGCCGAACAGATGGGCATCGAAAACATGGCCCGTTCGCGCAAACAGGACGTGATTTTCGCCCTGCTGAAGAAGCATGCGAAAAGCGGCGAAGAGATCTCGGGTGACGGCGTGCTGGAGATTCTCCAGGATGGTTTCGGTTTCCTGCGTTCGGCGGATGCCTCCTACCTGGCCGGCCCTGACGATATCTACGTCTCGCCCAGCCAGATCCGTCGCTTCAACCTGCGCACTGGTGACACCATCGTCGGCAAGATCCGTCCGCCGAAGGAAGGGGAGCGTTACTTCGCCCTGCTGAAAGTCGACACCATCAACTTCGACCGCCCGGAAAACGCGAAGAACAAGATCCTGTTCGAGAACCTGACGCCGCTGTTCCCGAACGAGCGCCTGAAGATGGAAGCCGGCAACGGCTCTACCGAAGACCTCACTGGCCGTGTCATCGACCTGTGCGCTCCGATCGGTAAAGGCCAGCGTGGCCTGATCGTCGCTCCGCCGAAAGCGGGCAAGACCATCATGCTGCAGAACATCGCGGCCAATATCACCCGCAACAACCCCGAGTGCCACCTGATCGTCCTGCTGATCGACGAGCGCCCGGAAGAAGTGACCGAGATGCAGCGCACCGTACGCGGCGAAGTGGTCGCCTCGACCTTCGATGAGCCGCCGACCCGTCACGTGCAGGTTGCCGAGATGGTCATCGAGAAGGCCAAGCGCCTGGTCGAGCACAAGAAGGACGTGGTCATCCTGCTCGACTCCATCACCCGTCTGGCCCGTGCCTACAACACCGTCATTCCGAGCTCCGGCAAGGTCCTGACCGGTGGTGTCGACGCCCACGCCCTGGAAAAGCCAAAGCGCTTCTTCGGTGCGGCGCGTAACATCGAGGAAGGTGGTTCGCTGACCATCATCGCCACCGCGCTGGTCGAAACCGGCTCGAAGATGGACGAAGTGATCTACGAAGAGTTCAAGGGCACCGGCAACATGGAACTGCCGCTGGACCGTCGCATTGCCGAGAAGCGCGTGTTCCCGGCCATCAACATCAACAAGTCCGGTACCCGTCGCGAAGAGCTGCTGACCGCCGACGACGAACTGCAGCGCATGTGGATTCTGCGCAAGCTGCTGCACCCGATGGATGAAGTTGCCGCCATCGAATTCTTAGTCGACAAGCTCAAGCAGACCAAGACCAACGACGAGTTCTTCCTGTCGATGAAGCGCAAGTAAACGCTGTAGATCAGGATGTAATTGGGGCCGCCTCGTGCCCCTTCGCGGGTAAATCCGCTTCCACAGGTTTCGTGCGATTCTGGTGGAAGCAGGTTTACATGCGAAGGGCTGCGAAGCGGCCCCAAGTCATTTTTGCCCCCAACAAAGCCTTGAACGGCGCTACACTCTGCAACCCCGATCGATACGGCCAACACGAGGCTTCTGCATGCAGTATCGCGACTTGCGCGACTTCATCCGTGGCCTGGAACAGCGCGGTGAACTCAAGCGCATCCAGGTTCCGATCTCCCCCATCCTGGAAATGACCGAAGTCTGCGACCGCACCCTGCGCGCCAAGGGCCCGGCGCTGCTGTTCGAAAAGCCCACCGGCTTCGACATGCCTGTGCTGGGTAACCTATTCGGTACGCCGGAGCGCGTGGCCATGGGCATGGGCGCCGAGTCGGTCGATGAGCTGCGTGAAATCGGTAAGCTGCTGGCCTTCCTCAAGGAGCCCGAGCCGCCGAAAGGGCTCAAGGACGCCTGGTCCAAGCTGCCGATCTTCAAGAAAGTCGTGTCCATGGCGCCGAAGGTCGTCAAGGACGCGGTGTGCCAAGAAGTCGTGGTCGAGGGCGAGGACGTCGACCTCACCCAGCTTCCGATCCAGCACTGCTGGCCGGGCGATGTGGCGCCACTGATCACTTGGGGCCTGACCGTCACCCGCGGCCCCAACAAGGATCGCCAGAATCTCGGTATCTACCGCCAGCAGCTGATCGGCCGCAACAAGGTCATCATGCGTTGGCTGAGCCACCGTGGCGGTGCGCTGGACTACCGTGAATGGTGCGAGAAGCACCCCGGGCAGCCATTCCCCGTGGCCGTTGCCTTGGGGGCGGATCCGGCGACCATCCTCGGTGCCGTGACCCCCGTGCCGGACACGCTCTCCGAATACGCCTTCGCAGGCCTGTTGCGCGGCAATCGCACCGAGCTGGTCAAATGCCGTGGCAGCGACCTGCAGGTGCCGGCCACTGCCGAGATCATTCTCGAAGGGGTGATCCACCCAGGTGAAATGGCCCCGGAAGGGCCGTATGGCGACCACACCGGTTACTACAACGAGGTGGACAGCTTCCCGGTCTTCACCGTCGAGCGCATCACCCACCGGCAAAAGCCGATCTACCACAGCACCTACACTGGCCGTCCGCCGGATGAGCCGGCGATCCTGGGCGTGGCGCTGAACGAAGTGTTCGTGCCGATCCTGCAGAAGCAGTTCCCGGAGATCGTCGATTTCTATCTGCCGCCGGAAGGTTGCTCGTACCGGATGGCGGTGGTGACCATGAAAAAGCAGTATCCAGGGCACGCCAAGCGCGTGATGCTGGGTGTGTGGTCGTTCCTGCGACAGTTCATGTACACCAAGTTCGTTATTGTCACCGACGATGACATCAACGCCCGTGACTGGAACGACGTGATCTGGGCCATCACCACGCGCATGGACCCCAAGCGTGATACGGTGATGATCGACAACACGCCGATCGACTACCTCGACTTCGCGTCGCCGGTATCGGGCCTGGGGTCGAAGATGGGCCTGGATGCCACGCACAAGTGGCCGGGCGAGACTACACGCGAATGGGGGCGTGCCATCGTCAAGGACGAGGCCGTCACCCGCCGTATCGATGAGCTGTGGGATCAGTTGGGAATAGATTGATGCAGGTAACGTTGCAGCCGTCCGGAGCGGTACTGGCCGTCGAGCCCGGAGAACGGATTCTGGATGCGGCCCGGCGTCTGGGTTATGACTGCCCCAACAGCTGCCGCAACGGCAATTGCCACGTTTGCGCCGCGCTGCTGGTAGAAGGGCGGGTGCGCCAAGAAGGTGAAGTTCGCGATCATGGCGAGCTGTTCACCTGCATCGCCGAGCCGCTGGAGGACTGCGTGGTGCTCTGGGATGGTGTGCTGGCCCTGGGTGAGTTGCCGGTGCGCAAGCTGGCCTGCACCTTGAGTGAGTGCGTCGAGGTTGGTGGCGACGTCTGGCGCGTGCGCCTGCGCGCCCCCGCCGGCAAGGCGCCGCGCTATCACGCCGGACAATACCTGATGATCGAACGTGAGGGAGCCGACAAGGCGGCCTTCTCCCTGGCATCGGCCCCCCATGGCGGTCGTGACCTGGAGCTGCATGTGCTGGCGCGTGAAAACAGCGCCCGGCAACTGATCAGCCAGTTGCAGCGCGACGGCGTGGCACGCATCGAGCTGCCGTTTGGCGACGCGCACCTGGCCGAATTGCCGGACGGGCCGCTGGTATTGATCGCCGCCGGTACCGGCATGGGCCAGATGCACAGTCTGATCGAGCATTGCCGCGCCCAAGGCTTCAAGCATCCGGTTCACCTGTATTGGGGCGTGCGTCGACCCGAGGACTTCTACCAGATCGAGCATTGGTCCGAATGGGAGCAGTTGCCGAATCTTTTCCTGCACAAGGTGGTGAGTGATCTGTGCGGTTGGGAAGGACGCTGTGGGCTGTTGCATGAAGCGGTCTGCGAAGATATCGCTGACTTGAATCAGGTGCATGTCTATGCCAGCGGTTCGCCCACCATGGTCTACGCGACTCTGGATGCGTTGGTCGAGGCCGGTATGGATGCGCATCGCATGCGCGCCGATGTTTTCGCCTACGCACCGCGGGCCTGAAACAGCACACGGCACACCGCAAAGGTGTGCCGTTTTTAATAACCGAAGTGTGCCATTCGTATTATAAGGCGCTCATTGTTGCCGCCGCGGTTAATAACTTTCACTATACTCGGAACAATACCTGTCTGTTATCCGCAAAGGCAGATGAATACTGGGCTCACGCAATACTTTTGACTTGAGTTCCGGACACTTTCTGCCGTACGGTAATTCCAGCGAGGCGTCACGGCTTTTACAGTGACAGCCTTCGGTAGTTTACGGGGAATAATGGCGGCAGCATGATGTCGACACTTGAAAGTTCGTCGTGGCAGGTGACTTATCCTCCTTCGCTGGATTTCGGTCAGCAGTTGACCGAAGAGCAGTTGCATCACTCCATGAAACTGACCATGTCGCGTCACGAAGGTGGACCGGTGTGGTTGTTCGCCTATGGTTCGCTGATCTGGCGGCCGGAATGCAATTCGGTCGAGCGCCAGCGGGCGCGCGTGCATGGGTACCACAGGGGCCTGTATCTATGGTCCCACGAGCATCGTGGCACGCCCGATTGCCCGGGGCTCGTGTTCGGCCTGGACCGTGGTGGCTCGTGCAGCGGTTTTGCCTATCGCCTGGACGAGAACAACCTGGATGACTCGCTGATGGCCCTGTGGCAACGCGAGATGCCGTACCCGGCGTACCGGCCGCACTGGCTCAACTGCCGGTTGAGCGACGGCAGCAAGGTGCAGGCCCTGGGTTTTGTGCTGGAGCGGCATCTGCCGTGCTATGCCGGCAATCTGCCGGACGCGTTGCTCAGTCAGATTCTGGCCAGTGCCAAAGGGCGCTATGGCAGTACCCGGGACTATGTCGAACAGACGCTCAACGCCTTGCGCAGCCACCAGATGCCCGATCGCAATTTGGAAGCGCGGTTTCGCAGGTGCCATAACCTGCGCGAGGTGTAAGAAACGCCCGTTCCCCATCAAGTGCTTGCGACTCTCGGGGGGCTTGCCGTCCGTGGGCAGGCCTCGCCCAGCCCCCTATTTGGTCAGCACCACCAACTTGCCCACAGCCTTGCGCTGCGCCAATCGCTCGATGGCTGCACCGGCTTCTGCCAGCGCATAGGTCTGCGACACCAGCGGTTTGAGCTTGCCCTCGGCATGCCAGACGAACAACTGGCGGAAGTTGGCTGCGTTGTCCTCGGGCTGGCGCTGGGCGAAAGCGCCCCAGAACACGCCCAGCACTGCGGCGCCCTTGAGCAATGCCAGGTTCACGGGTAACTGGGGGATGGTCCCGCTGGCAAAGCCCACCACCA
The DNA here is from genome assembly GCF_033173945.1 of Pseudomonas sp. HTZ2. Classification (NCBI taxonomy): domain Bacteria; kingdom Pseudomonadati; phylum Pseudomonadota; class Gammaproteobacteria; order Pseudomonadales; family Pseudomonadaceae; genus Pseudomonas; species Pseudomonas sp. HTZ2. The sequence continues at coordinate 2,302,149 of NZ_CP137332.1, forward strand.
GTAGTCGACCGTTCCAGGCCAGACCGCGTACGGCCTGCTCGAACAGTTCGCCACCCACCGGGTCGTAGACCACATCGACGCCCTGGCCCCCGGTCAGGCGCTTGATTTCATCCTTCAGGCTGGCCTGGCTGTAGTCGATCAGCTCATCGGCTCCGGCAGCCTTGGCGACGGCGAGCTTCTCGGCGCTGCTGGCTGCGGCGATCACCCGGGCGCCCATGGCTTTGCCGATCTCCACGGCGGCCAAGCCCACGCCGCCGGATGCACCGAGCACCAATAGGGTTTCGCCGGCCTTGAGCTGGCCGCGCTGGCGCAGAGCATGCATCGAGGTGCCATAAGTCATGCCGAACGCTGCAGCGGTGGCGAAGTCCATCGACGCGGGAATCGGCAGCACGTTATAGAAGGGCACGGCGACCTGCTCGGCGAAGCTGCCCCAGCCGGTCAGTGCCATGACCCGGTCGCCGACCGCGAAGGCGCCGGCCTTATCCCCGACCGCCGCTACCACGCCGGCCGCTTCACCCCCAGGGGAGAACGGCAGCGGTGGCTGGAACTGGTACTTGCCCTCGATGATCAAGGTATCGGGAAAGTTGACGCCGGCGGCATGAACCTCCAGCAGAAGCTCGTTCTTCTTCGGTACCGGGCTTGCCACCTCCTCCAGCACCAGGTTTTGCGCAGGGCCGAGGGTTTTGCACAACACTGCTTTCATCGGGGCTATTCCTTTGCGTGCGTTGGCCGATAAGTGTAGGAGGGGCACAGGACGGGTCAACGAGCATGCCCCGCCCTGATGGGGCGGCATAAGCCCGGGCTTGGGTTTGAGCGATGTGCTGGGTAAGCTGGCGCCAACTGTATTGAGGAGCGAATTCGTGAAAGCGTGGATCTTGATGATGCTGGCCTTGTTGTTGCCAGCGGCGGCCCTGGCCGAGGAAGCCAAGGAAGGAGAGCCCAAGGTGGCCTACATCAGCCTAAGTCCACCTTTCGTCGGCAACTATGCCCTCGACGGCAGCCCCAAGCTGCGTGTGTACAAGGCCGACGTTGCCCTGCGCGTGACTGGTGATGCCGCGGCCACCGCGGTCAAGCACCATGAACCGCTGATTCGCAACCAGCTGGTGGCACTGTTCACCCAGCAGGGTGTGGACAACATGAGCAATGTCGAGGCCAAGGAAAAGCTGCGCCAGGAAGCGCTCAAGCAGGTTCAGCAGGTGATGGAAGCCGAGGAAGGCAAGCCGATCGTCGAGGACTTGTTGTTCAACAACCTGATCGTGCAATAAACGCGCTTTTCACGGGTGGACCCGTTCCCGCAAGGCTTACCGTCGGGCCTGCGGGGCCGGGTTTACCAGTGTGTCAGGTCGTCAGCGCCAAAATCGCTGCCCACTGTTCGGCCGTGACCGGCATTACCGACAAGCGGCTGCCTTTTTGCACCAACGGCAGTTCGTCGAGGGCGGCCTGCTGCTTGAGCAGCCCGAGGCCCAGCACCTGGCGAAAGGTCTTCACATGGGCAACGTCCACGGCGCTCCAGGGGTTCTTCTCGGCAGTGGCCTTGGCGTCGTAGTAATGGCTCTCGGGGTCCAGCGCGGTCGGGTCGGGATAGGCCGAGGCAGTGATGCGCGCGATACCGGCAATGCCCGGCTGTGGGCAGCTGGAGTGGTAAAAGAAGAATTCGTCGCCCACGCTCATGGCGCGCAGGAAATTACGGGCCTGATAGTTGCGCACCCCGTCCCAGCGCGCCTGTCCGAGACCTGCCAGGGCTTCGATGGAGAGCTCGTCTGGCTCGGATTTCATCAGCCAATAGGCCATGGGTGAGGCTCCTGAAAAAGTTTGAAATAACCTGACGCATTTAACCGACAGTCGGTTGGCGTCAACGTTTGCGTGTCGACTCAGGTTGTCGGAAAATGCGCCGATTTTAAGCTTGACGCTCCGGCAGCACCAAGAAGGTTGCCGAGCCTGACTGTTTGCCTAGGGGGGCAATCATCAATGAACCAACGCAAACCGGACCTGCTCTGGATCCTGGTCTTTATCTTTGGCCTGGGTGTCGTCACCACCGGTTATGCGCAGAGTTTCCTTGAGCGCAAGGTGGACGCCGCCTACCAGATGCCGGTAGATCCAGCCCAGCCGCAGCGCTGATCTGTCCGCAGGCGCCGTTCAAGCCGGCGCCAGGTACCAGCCTCGGTCCGAGACCGTTCCCTTGAGCGGAACATCCCAACTGGCCTGAGCTAGCCGCTCCACTTTCTGGCACTCATGGGCCAGCCCCAGCAGCAGCGGTTTCTTCCACATCTTGCGGCGCGCCTGGTAAGCCAGGCTGCGGTCATAGAAGCCGCCTCCCATGCCCAGGCGCCCCCCCACCTCGTCGAATCCCACCAATGGCAGCAGGATCAGGTCCAATGACCAGATCGGCCGTTGGCGCTTGCGTTCGACCACAGGTTCAGGAATGCGGAAGCGGTTGGGGCGCAGCTTTTCGCCGTGCTCGAAACGCTGGAAAACCATGCGCGTGCGCGGCCAGGCATGCAGTACCGGCAGGTAGACACGCTTGCCGCGTCGTTGGGCCTCGCGCAGCAACAGGCGCGGATCGATCTCGCCATCGTTGGGCAGATACAGGGCGATGTGCCGGGCGCGGCGGAACAACGGATGCTGGGCCAGCTGGCGGTACAGGCCGAGGGAGGCTTGGCGTTGTTGGGCGGGCGTCAGTGCGCGGCGGGCATTGCGAAGCAGACGGCGCAATTGGGGGCGGGTGAGCGGCGCGGTGTCGGTCATGGCACAGGCGTTCCCAGATGTGCCGGACGCCGTGGCGACCGGACGATTTGCCCGCCAGGGCAGGCGGGCAAGAAAGAATTCAGGCTCCCCGACAAGACCGCTATCGGTGTAGCCCTTGAACCCGAAAGTTCAAGGTGGAGATTGCAGGGGGCGTTAAGGCTTTCCGTCGGGCGGACATGCACACCGGCCCCAGCGTGCAACCCCCGTGGTTGTGCGTATCGGCTCAGGGACATAACCGACTGGCGCATCCCCCAGGGAGTGGCGCCAGTATACCAAGCTCAGCCGATTTTGGTATCCGCGTCGTCGGACAGCGCCTGGTCGACCCGCTCGAGCAGGTCGCGCACTTGCTCGCGTGTGGTGCCGCTGGCGGCAACATCCGGACGCTCCTGACGGTGCAGCAGTTCGTGGGTGATGTTCAGGGCTGCCATGACCGCGATGCGGTCCGCACCGATCACCTTGCCGCTGCTGCGGATCTCGCGCATCTTGCCATCCAGGTAGCGGGCGGCGCTGACCAGGTTGTTGCGCTCTTCCGGCGGGCAGATGATCGAGTATTCCTTGTCGAGGATCTGGACGGTGACGCTATTGCTTGAACTCATGAGTCTTGCTCCAGGGCCTTGAGGCGTAAAATCATCGACTCGACCTTTCGCCTTGCGATCTCGTTCTTTTCGATGAGGTGGGCGCGCTCCTCGCGCCAGGATTTTTCCTGCGCTAGTAGGAGTGCATTTTGCCGTTTTAGTTGCTCGACTCGCTCGATCAGCAACTCGAATCGGCTCATCAGCGCTTGCAAGTCGTTCTCTGGCATGGGTTGCACTCGATTCGCTCCCTCGTTGACTGCCTGGCGATCATGCCTCTTCCGGGGGCGGTACAGCCAGTGCGGATGGTCTTGGCGCGCCTGCCGGTGCTAGGATACAAGGTCTTCATTCTAGTCATTGCGCCGCCTGGCGCCTAGCTGCCCATGCCCAATACCCAATCGCCCTACACTGCCTTCGCCACGCTGCTCTCCAGCAATGGCCATCCTGTCTCCCCCGCCGAACTGCACGGCCTGCTGATCGGTCGCAGCTGCGCCGGCGCAGGCTTCGATGCCGATTCCTGGCTGGCCGACGCCGCCGGTGCGCTGGAGAACGAGCCGGTGGATGCCGTGCGCGCCGCCTTGCTTGGTCTGCAGGAAATGGTCAAGGCCGAGCTCACTGGCGAAGACATTGCCATCGTCCTGCTGCTGCCGGGCGACGATGCGCCGCTGACCGAGCGTGCCACTGCCCTGGGCCAATGGTGCCAGGGCTTCATCACAGGCTTCGGGCTCAACGCCGGCGGCAAGGACCTCTCCGACGAAGCCAAGGAAGTCCTACAGGACTTGGTGGCCATTTCCCAGGTTCAGGACGCCCTCGAAGAGTCCGAGGACGGTGAGAGCGACTACATGGAAGTCATGGAGTACCTGCGCGTCGCCCCGTTGTTGCTGTACACCGAGCTGGCCAAACCCGCTGCGCCCGCGCCCAAGCCATCGCTGCACTGATACCCCGGGGGTCCTGCCCATGAGCCATATTCCGAAGGCCGAATATGCCCGTCGGCGCAAGGCGCTGATGGCGCAGATGGTCCCCAACAGCATCGCCATCCTGCCGGCGGCCGCGGTTGCCATCCGCAATCGCGACGTCGAGCACGTTTACCGGCAGGACAGCGACTTCCAGTACCTGAGTGCCTTCCCTGAGCCCGAGGCGGTCATCGCGCTGATTCCTGGCCGTGAGCATGGCGAGTACGTGCTGTTCTGCCGCGAGCGCAACCCTGAGCGTGAGCTGTGGGATGGCCTGCGTGCCGGCCAGGAAGGCGCGATCCGCGACTTTGGCGCCGACGACGCCTTCCCCATTACCGATATCGACGAGATCCTGCCCGGCCTGATAGAAGGCCGCGACCGGGTCTATACCGCCATGGGCAGCAATCCCGAGTTCGACCGCCGGTTGATGGAGTGGATCAACGTGATTCGCTCCAAGGCGCGGCTCGGCGCCCAGCCTCCGAACGAATTCGTTGCCCTGGATCACCTGCTGCACGACATGCGCCTGTATAAATCGGCGGCAGAGGTGAAGGTGATGCGCACCGCCGCGAAGATTTCCGCGCAAGCTCACGTGCGGGCCATGCAGGCGTGCCGGGCCGGGTTGCACGAATACAGCCTGGAAGCAGAACTGGATTACGTATTCCGCAAAGGCGGCGCGAAGATGCCGGCCTATGGTTCGATCGTTGCGGCCGGACGCAACGCCTGCATCCTGCACTACCAGCAGAACGACGCCCCACTCAAGGATGGCGACCTGGTGCTGATCGATGCCGGCTGTGAAATCGACTGCTACGCCAGCGACATCACCCGGACCTTCCCGGTCAGCGGGCGTTTTTCGCCGGAGCAGAAAGCCATCTACGAACTGGTGCTCAAGGCCCAGGCCGCCGCGTTCGCCGAGATCGCGCCGGGCAAGCACTGGAACCACGCCCATGAGGCGACCGTGCGGGTTATCACCGAGGGGCTGGTGGAGTTGGGGCTGCTCAAAGGTGACGTGCAAGCGCTGATCGACAGCGAGGCCCATCGTGCGTTCTACATGCATCGCGCCGGTCACTGGCTGGGCATGGATGTGCACGATGTGGGCGATTACAAGGTGGGCGGGCAGTGGCGCGTGCTCGAGCCGGGCATGGCGCTGACCGTCGAGCCCGGTATCTACATTGCCGCCGACAACCAGAACGTCGCGAAGAAATGGCGCGGCATCGGCGTAAGGATCGAGGACGATGTGGTGGTGACCAAGCAGGGCTGTGAAATTCTGACCTCCGACGTACCGCGCACGGTTGCCGAGATCGAAGCGTTAATGGCCGCCGCCCGCAAGGACGCGGCATGAACCGGGTCAACCTGGCGATCATCGGTGGCGGCCTGGTCGGGGCCAGCCTAGCCCTGGCCTTGCAGGCCGGCGCCAGGGCGCGCGGTTGGAAGATTCTGCTGATCGAGCCGTTCGCCCCGGGTCACAGCTTCCAGCCCAGCTACGATGCCCGCTCCTCGGCGTTGTCCTACGGCACCCGGCAAATCTATGAGCACTTGGGCCTGTGGCAGCTGATCAGCCAACGCGCCGAGCCAATTAGCCAGATCCAGGTGTCCGACCGAGGTCGCTTCGGCGCCACCCGCCTGGATGCGATCGAGGAAGGCGTGCCGGCGCTGGGCTATGTGGTGGAGAACGCCTGGCTTGGCCAATGCCTATGGCAAAGCCTTGATGCCGATGTGGTGAGCTGGCGTTGTCCGGCCGAGGTCAAGGCCATGCAGGCTGTCGCCGGCGGCTACCGCTTGCTGCTGGACGACGACACCAGCCTTGAGTGCGACCTCGCGGTACTCGCCGACGGTGGCCGCTCGGGCTTGCGCGAACAACTGGGCATCCATGTCCGGCGTACCCCCTATGAACAAAGCGCACTGATCGCCAACATCACCCCGGGCGAAGCCCATCGCGGGCAGGCCTTCGAACGGTTCACCGAGCAGGGCCCGATGGCCTTGCTGCCGCTGCCGGAAAACCGCTGTGCGCTCGTCTGGACCCGCCAAGGGATGGACGCCCAGCGCCTGGCCGAGATCGACGAACGCAGCTTCCTGCGTGAACTGCAAGATGTATTCGGCTACCGCCTGGGCGCCCTGCGTCAGGTAGGGGTGCGCCATCTGTATCCGCTCGCCTTGATCGAAGCCCAGGAGCAGGTGCGTCCACATCTGGTGGTGCTGGGCAACGCGGCCCACAGCCTGCACCCGATCGCAGGGCAGGGCTTCAACCTGTCGTTGCGTGACGTGCAGTCGCTGGCCGAAGCCCTGCTGGCCGGCCCGCAGCCGCTGGGCGACCTTGCCACGTTGCAGGCCTACCATCAGCGCCAGCAACTGGACCAGGCCATGACCATCGGTTTTTCCGACCAGGTCACCCGCTTGTTCGGCAGCAGCCAGCCTTTGCTGGCCGCCGGTCGCAACCTTGGGTTGCTCGGCCTGGACCTGCTGCCGCCGGCCAAGCGCTGGTTCGCCCGACAGGCCATGGGCCTGGGTACCCGTCCCGACCCGCGAGGCCGTGCATGAGCGATTCGCGCAGGCTCGCCCGAAAGGCCCGCATGTTGCGGTGGCTGCTCAACCTCTACCCACCCTATCTGGGCGCCGGTATCTGCGTGCAGCACATCAGTCCCGACATGCGCAGCATCAGGGTGCGCATGAAGCTGACCCGTTGGAACCGCAACTACGTCGGCACCCAGTTCGGTGGCAGCCTCTATTCGATGGTCGATCCTTTCTACATGTTGTTGTTGATCGAGCGACTCGGGCGTGAATACATCGTCTGGGACAAGGCCGCCACCATCGATTTCATCGCACCCGGCAAAGGCCCGGTATTCGCCGAATTCCATGTCGATGACGCGTTGCTGGAGGACATTCGCCAGCAGACCGCCAGCGGCAAGAAGTACCTGCCTCGTTTGCAGGTCGATATCCGCGACGGTGCAGGCGAACTGGTTGCGCGGGTCGATAAAACCCTTTATGTGCGGCTCAAGCCGCAAGCGAGGCAGGCGTAAGGCATGGAAATGCGCGCAGATCTGTTGATTGTCGGTGCCGGTATGGTCGGCAGCGCCCTGGCCTTGGCCTTGCGCCACAGCGGCCTGGAAATTCTCCTGCTCGACGGCAGCCCGCTGTCGGTCAAACCCTTCGATGCCCAAGGGCCATTCGAACCCCGCGTCAGCGCACTGTCGGCGGCCAGCCAGCGTATCCTCGAGCGCCTGGGCGCCTGGGAAGGCATCGCCGGGCGCCGGGTCTCGCCGTATACGGACATGCACGTCTGGGATGGCAGCGGTACGGGTCAGATCCACTTCTCGGCAGCCAGCGTGCACGCCCAGGTGCTTGGCCATATCGTCGAGAACCGCGTGGTGCAGGATAGCCTGCTGGAGCGTCTTCACGACAGTGACGTCGGCCTGCTGTCCAATGCTCGCCTGGAGCAGATGCGCCGCTCCGGCGACGAATGGCTGCTGACCCTGGCCGATGGGCGGACCCTGCGTGCGCCGCTGGTGGTGGCCGCCGATGGCGCCAACTCCGCGGTACGCAAGCTGACCGGTTGTGAAACCCGTGAGTGGGATTACTTGCACCACGCCATCGTCACCAGCGTGCGCTGCAGCGAGGCGCACCAGGCCACGGCCTGGCAACGCTTTACCGATGAAGGGCCGCTGGCTTTCCTGCCGTTGTCCCGTGATGACGGGCAGGCCTGGTGCTCGATCGTCTGGTCGACCACGCCGGAGCAGGCCGAGAAACTCATGGCCTTGGATGACGCCGCCTTCTGCGAGGCGCTCGGTCGTGCTTTCGAGGGGCACCTGGGTGAGGTGGTGAGTGCCGATCCACGGCTTTGCGTGCCGCTGCGCCAGCGCCATGCCAAGCGCTATGTGGACGAGGGGCTGGCGCTGATCGGCGACGCCGCGCACACCATCCATCCGCTGGCCGGACAGGGCGTCAACCTGGGCTTTCTGGATGCTGCCGTGTTGGCCGAGGAGCTGGAGCGTGCCTGCGAACGTGGCGAACGGCTCGCCGACGTGAAGGTGCTGAGCCGCTTCGAGCGGCGACGCATGCCGCACAACTTGGCGTTGATGGCAGCGATGGAAGGTTTCGAGCGGCTGTTCCAGGCTGATCCATTGCCGCTGCGCTGGCTACGCAACAGCGGGTTGAAGCTGGTGGAGCAGATGCCGGAGGCAAAGGCGTTGTTCGTGCGCCAGGCGCTGGGGCTTTCCGGGGATCTGCCGGCCTTGGCCAAGGCCTGAGGGCGTCCGGCAACATTCGGTAACGTCTGCGCAGGTGAGGTAGATAATGGGATTCACTACCATTTGCACCTCTCAACTCAGCGAGGAAGACCCCGATGTTGCCACGCAAGCCCCTATTGGCCGCTCTGGCCCTGACCCTGTTCGGCGGCACTGCCCAGGCGGCGGACGAAGTGGTGGTGTATTCCTCGCGCATCGACGAGCTGATCAAGCCAGTGTTCGACGCCTACACCGCCAAGACCGGCGTGAAGATCAAGTTCATCACCGACAAGGAAGCCCCATTGATGCAACGCATCAAGGCCGAGGGCGAGAACGGCGTGGCCGACCTGCTGCTCACCGTCGATGCCGGCAACCTCTGGCAGGCTGAACAAATGGGCATCCTGCAACCGATCAAATCGGACGTCATCGACCAGAACATCCCTTCCCAGTACCGCGCTTCCTCCCACGACTGGACAGGCCTGAGCCTGCGTGCGCGGACCATTGCCTACTCCACCGAGCGGGTAAAACCCCAAGAGCTGACCACCTACGAAGCCCTGGCCGACAAGCAATGGGAAGGCCGTCTGTGCCTGCGCACGGCCAAGAAGGTCTACAACCAGTCGCTGACTGCGACCCTGATCGAGAACCACGGCGAGGCCAAGACCCAGGAAATCATCAAGGGTTGGGTGAACAACCTGTCCACCGATGTGTTCTCCGACGACACCGCCGTGCTCCAGGCCATCGAGGCCGGTCAGTGCGACGTGGGCATCGTCAACACCTATTACTACGGTCGTCTGCACAAGGAAAAGCCCAACCTGCCGGTCAAGCTGTTCTGGCCCAACCAGGGCGACCGTGGCGTGCATGTCAACTTGTCGGGCATCGGCCTGACCAAGCACGCGCCGCACCCGGAGGCGGCGAAGAAGCTGGTCGAGTGGATGACCGGCGTCGAGGCGCAGAAGCTGTTTGCCGACATCAACCAGGAATTCCCGGCCAACCCGAAGGTCCAGCCGTCCGAGGAAGTCGCGGCCTGGGGTAGTTTCAAGGCCGACAGCATTCCGGTGGAAGTGGCCGGCAAACGCCAGGCCGAGGCCATTCGCTTGATGGACCGGGCTGGCTGGAACTAAGCCCCAGGCTTTATCCTTCAGGGCCTGCAAAGGCCCTTCGCGGGTAAACCCGCTCCCCAGGAACACCCGCTCCCTCGAGGGTGTTCCTGGGGAGCGGGTTTACCTGCGAACGACCGCGCAGCGGTCGCCATCAGCACAGAGACGTTCGCCTTGCCCCACACCCTCCAACGCCGTTGGTACTTCCCGGTCTTTCTCGTCGCTGCTTTGGTGCTCTTGCCCCTGAGCGTGCTGCTGCTGTCCTGGCAGTCGATCGACGTGCAGATCTGGTCGCACCTGCTCGACACCCAGATGAGCCGCTTGCTGGGCAACACGCTCACGCTGGTGCTGGGAGTGGGCGTCGGGGTGACGGTGCTGGGTGTGAGCCTGGCCTGGCTGACCAGCCTTTGCCAATTCCCCGGCAGGCGGTGGCTGGACTGGGCGCTGATGCTGCCCTTCGCCATCCCAGCCTACGTATTGGCATTCGTCTTCGTCGGCCTGCTCGATTTCGCCGGCCCCGTGCAGACTGCCCTGCGCGAGGTGTTCGGGCCCATGCGCCTGCCTCGGGTGCGCTCCACCGGTGGCGTGATCACCGTGCTGGTGCTGGTGTTCTACCCCTACGTCTATCTGCTGGCGCGTAGCGCCTTCCTGGCCCAAGGCAAAGGGTTGATGGAGGCGGCGCGGGTGCTTGGGCTGTCGCCGCTACAGGCGTTCTGGCGTGTGGCGCTGCCGATGGCCAGGCCCGCCATCGGTGCAGGCATCGCCTTGGCCCTGATGGAGACCCTGGCAGATTTCGGCGCCGTGGCGGTGTTCAACTTCGACACCTTCACCACGGCCATCTACAAGACCTGGTATGGCTTCTTCAGTCTTTCCAGCGCAGCGCAACTGGCCAGCCTGTTGCTGCTGGTGGTGATGCTGGTGCTGTACGGCGAGCGGCGGGCTCGTGGCAAAAGCCGCCATGGCAACGAGCGGCCCCGGGGGCAGGCGCTCTATCACCTGCGTGGCCTGAAAGCGCTGGCGGCTACCGGCTGGTGCCTGTTGGTATTCGCCTGTGCTTTCGTCATCCCGCTGCTGCAATTGCTGGCGTGGTTCTGGCAGCGGGGGCGGCATGACCTTGACGAGCGGTACATTGGCTTGGTGCTGCATACCCTCTACTTGGGCGCCATGGCTGCCTTGATCACGGTCAGCGTGGCCCTGCTGTTGGCCTTTGCGCGGCGTCAGTCGCCAACCCGAGGCATCCGCGCCGGGGTGGGCGTGGCCAACCTGGGCTACGCCCTGCCGGGCTCGGTACTGGCCGTGTCGATCATGCTTGCCTTCAGCTACCTGGACAACCAATGGGTGGTTCCGTTGTCCCGATGGTTGGGCGGCGCCGGCAAACCGTTGTTGCTGGGCAGCCTCTGGGCTTTGCTGCTGGCCTACCTGGTGCGCTTCATGGCCGTGGCCTACGGTCCGCTGGAGAGCAGCCTGGAGCGTATACGGCCGTCGCTGCCGGAGGCTTCGCGCAGTCTGGGGGTCGGTGGCGTGGGGTTGTTTTTCAAGGTGTATCTGCCATTGCTGGTGCCGGGCGCCCTGAGTGCGGCGCTGCTGGTGTTCGTCGATGTGCTCAAGGAGATGCCGGCGACGCTGCTGATGCGACCGTTCGGCTGGGACACCCTCGCCGTCAGGGTGTTCGAGATGACCAGCGAAGGCGAATGGGCACGAGCCTCGCTGCCAGCGTTGACGCTGGTGCTGGTCGGCCTGCTGCCGGTCATCGGGTTGATCCGCCGTTCGGCTCGGCGTCCCGGGCATCGTCACTGAGGGTGCCAGGCTCCGCCCTTGCGGCTACAATGCGCGGCATTCGCTGCGGCGGGTCCTGAACAAGATCAGGCGACGGATCAACGTTGCCGACCGCCGCTGCCTCGCCACGCCCGGAAGGAGAAACCCATGGGACAGCGTACGCCTCTGTATGACCTGCACCTGGCGCTCGGCGCCAAGATGGTCGATTTCGGTGGTTGGGACATGCCCCTGCACTACGGTTCGCAAGTCGAGGAGCACCACCAGGTGCGCAGTGATTGCGGCGTCTTCGATGTATCCCACATGACCGTCATCGATGTTGCCGGCGACCAGGCCACACCCTGGCTGCAACGTTTGCTGGCCAACGATGTGGCCCGTCTGGATAGCCTAGGCAAGGCGCTGTACAGCCCGCTGCTCAACGCCGACGGCGGCGTAATCGACGACCTGATCGCCTACCGCACGGAAATCGGCTATCGCCTGGTGGCCAACGCCGCCACCCGCGACAAGGTCCTCACCTGGCTGCAGGCGCAGAGCGCCGGTTTCGCCATCAACTTCGTCGAGCGCTCCGAGCTCGCCATCCTCGCCATCCAAGGCCCCCATGCCCGCGAAAAAGTCGCCCAGTTGCTCAGTGCCCCGCGTGCTGCACTGGTCCGTGAGCTGCGCCCGTTCGAAGGGGTTGCCGAAGGTGACTGGTTCATTGCCCGCACCGGCTACACCGGCGAGGACGGCCTGGAGATCATATTCCCCGGCCAGCAGGCGCCAGCCTTCTTCAACGACCTGGTCGGTGCAGGCATTACGCCGAGCGGCCTAGGTGCGCGCGACACGTTGCGCCTGGAAGCCGGCATGAACCTTTACGGCCAGGACATTGACGAAAACCATACGCCACTGACCTCCAACCTCGGCTGGAGTGTCGCCTGGGAACCGGCCGAGCGCGACTTCATCGGGCGTACCGGCCTGCTTGCGGAAATCGAGCAGGGTGTGCAAGAGAAACTGGTCGGCCTGGTGCTGGAAGAGCGTGGTGTACTGCGCGCCCATCAGGTAGTGCGGGTAGCCGGGATTGGCGAAGGGGAGATCACCAGTGGTAGTTTCTCGCCTACGCTGAGCAAATCCATCGCCTTGGCGCGTGTGCCCATGGCTACGGGCGAGCGTGCCGAGGTGGAGATTCGTGGCAAGTGGTATCCGGTGCGGGTGGTCAAGCCGACCTTCGTGCGCCATGGAAAGATTCTGATCTGAACAATTACCGGCGGGCTGACCGCTGAGCCAATCGAGGAAGACAACAGATGAGCAATATCCCCGCCGAACTGCGTTTTGCCGAAAGCCACGAGTGGGCACGCCTGGAGACCGATGGCAGCGTGACCGTCGGTATCAGCGATCATGCCCAGCAAGCCCTGGGTGATGTGGTGTTCGTCGAATTGGCAGAAGTGGGCAAGGTGTTTGCCGCTGGCGACGCCGCGGGCGTGGTCGAGTCGGTCAAGGCCGCTTCGGATATCTACGCACCTGTGGCCGGCGAAGTCATCGCCGTCAACGAAGAACTGGCCGACAGCCCTGAGCTGCTCAACGAAGAGCCCTACGCTGCCTGGATCTTCAAGCTCAAGCCAAGCAACCCAGCCGATCTGGACAACCTGCTGGACGCTGCTGGCTACCAAGCTGCCATCGGCGAGTAAGCCTTCCTGGCACAACTAAACCCCTCCTGCAGGCGCGATCCGAGCCCTGCGGGAGCGGGTTTATCCGTGAAGAAGTCACTGGGCAACGCAAGATTTCACGCAGCATGGGCAATCCCTTCCTAGACTTGTAAGTCTCCATGAGACCTGGTCCAGGAAGAGACGATCGCCATGTCCCAGTCGCCATCCTTGAGGCAACTGCAAGAGCTCAACCCCTTCCTGCGTCGTCACCTGGGGCCTGATGCCTCAGAGCAGAAGGCCATGCTCGATGCCCTCGGCATCGCCAGTCGCACCGAACTGATCGAACAGACCGTCCCCCCGGGCATCCGCCTGGCCCGCCCGCTGGACCTTCCGCCCGCCCTGGATGAGCAAGCTGCCCTGGCCAAACTGGCTGGGTACGCGGAGCAGAACCAGATCTGGACCAGCCTGATCGGCATGGGTTACCACGGGACCGTCACGCCCACCGTCATTCTGCGCAATGTGCTGGAGAATCCGGGCTGGTACACCGCCTACACGCCTTACCAGCCGGAAATCGCCCAAGGGCGGCTGGAGGCGCTGCTGAACTTCCAGCAAATGGTGATCGACCTCACCGGCCTGGCCCTGGCCAATGCCTCGTTGCTCGATGAAGCCACTGCGGCGGCCGAGGCCATGGCCCTGGCCAAGCGGATGGCCAAGAGCAAAAGCAATGTCTTCTTTGCCGACGAGCACTGCCATCCGCAAACACTCTCGGTGCTGCGCACCCGCGCCGAAGGGTTCGGCTTCGAACTGATCGTCGATTCACTGGACAACCTGGCCAAGCATCAGGTGTTCGGCGCCTTGATGCAGTATCCCGACACCCATGGGGAAGTGCGCGACCTGCGTCCACTGATCGAGCAATTGCATGGCCAACACGCCTTGGCCTGCGTCGCGGCGGATATCCTCAGCCTGGTGGTGCTAACCCCGCCCGGTGAGCTGGGGGCCGATGTGGTGCTGGGTTCGACCCAGCGTTTTGGCGTACCCATGGGCTATGGCGGCCCCCATGCCGCATATTTCGCCTGTCGTGATGAGTTCAAGCGCGCGATGCCGGGGCGCATCATCGGCGTCTCGCGCGATGCTCGCGGCAATACCGCCCTGCGCATGGCCTTGCAGACCCGCGAGCAGCACATCCGCCGCGAGAAAGCCAATTCCAACATCTGCACCGCTCAGGTGCTGCTGGCCAACATCGCCGGGTTCTACGCGGTCTACCATGGTCCTGAAGGGCTCAGGCGCATCGCTCAGCGCGTGCATCGGCTGACGTTCGTCCTGGCCGCAGGCCTCGAAGCCAAGGGCATCAAGCGGGTGAACCAGCACTTCTTCGATACCTTGACCCTCGACGTTGGCGGTACCCAGGCGGCGATCATCGAAAGCGCCGAGAAGGCCCGGATCAATTTGCGCATTCTCGGGCGCGGACACCTGGGCGTCAGCCTGGACGAGACCTGCACCGAGGCGACGGTCATGCGTCTGTTCGATGTCTTCTTGGGCGTCGACCATGGCCTGCGCATCGCCGACCTCGACGCCCAGGCGCTCCCCGAAGGCATTCCGGGGGCGCTGGTCCGGCGTACGCCGTTGCTCACCCATCCGGTGTTCAATCTGCACCACAGCGAAACCGAGATGCTGCGCTACCTCAAGCAGCTGGAGAACAAGGACCTGGCGCTGAACCAGTCGATGATCCCGCTGGGCTCGTGCACCATGAAGCTCAATGCCACCAGCGAGATGATCCCCATCACCTGGCCTGGCTTCGCCTCGCTGCATCCCTTCGTCCCGGCCGGCCAGGCCCAGGGCTACAAGGCCATGATCGACGAGCTGGAAAGCTGGTTGTGCGCCATCACCGGCTTCGATGCCATCTGCATGCAGCCCAACTCGGGCGCCCAAGGCGAATATGCAGGGCTGATGGCAATCACCCGCTATCATCAGAGTCGCCATCAGCCGCAGCGGACCCTGTGCCTGATTCCATCATCGGCGCACGGCACCAACCCTGCATCGGCGCAGATGGCTGGCATGGAGGTGGTGATCGTCGACTGCGACGATGATGGCAACGTCGACCTCGACGACCTCAAGGCCAAGGCGCGCGCTGCTGGCGATAGACTTTCCTGCCTGATGATCACCTACCCCTCGACCCATGGGGTGTATGAAGAAGGCATTCGTGAGATCTGTGAGGTGATCCACCAGCAGGGGGGCCAGGTGTACATGGACGGCGCCAACCTCAATGCCCAGGTCGGCCTGACACGGCCGGCCGACATCGGTGCCGATGTCTCGCACATGAACCTGCACAAGACCTTCTGCATCCCCCATGGCGGCGGGGGGCCCGGCATGGGGCCGATCGGGGTGCGTGCCCACCTCAAGGCGTTCGTTGCCAGCCACCCGGTGGTGCCGGTGCCAGGGCTCGACCCGAACAATAGCGCAGTCAGCGCCGCGCCCTGGGGCAGTGCGAGCATCTTGCCGATCAGCTGGATGTACATCGCGATGATGGGGCCGCAACTGGCCGATGCCAGTGAGGTGGCGATTCTTTCAGCCAACTACCTGGCTCACCAGCTCGATGGGGCATTCCCGGTGTTGTACCGGGGGCGCAACGAGCGTGTCGCCCACGAGTGCATCCTCGATCTGCGCCCGCTCAAGGCGCTGACTGGAATCACCGAGGAGGACGTGGCCAAGCGCCTGATGGACTACGGCTTCCATGCCCCGACCATGTCCTTCCCGGTGCCGGGTACCTTGATGGTCGAGCCTACCGAGAGCGAATCCAAGGCTGAGCTGGACCGCTTTGTCGAGGCGATGCTGGCGATCCGGGCGGAGATCGATGAAGTGAAGGAAGGCAACTGGCCCGCCGAGGACAACCCGCTCAAGCATGCCCCCCATACCCTGGCCGATGTGCTGGCGCCCTGGACGCGCCCCTACAGCCTGGAGCAAGGCGTAGCTCCCAGTGCTCATGTGCGCTTGCACAAGTATTGGCCAGCGGTGAACCGGGTCGACAATGTGTATGGGGACAGGAACCTGTTCTGCTCGTGCGTGCCGGTGGAGGCGTATCGCTGAGGCTGATGCTAGGCCACCCAAGGTAGGTAGGAAGCAGAGGGAAATGGGCGATTGAAGCAGCGGTTAGATGACCCCAGCATCTGAGTCGTCTGCTTGCGGGTCAGCCGCTCCCACAAGGCCAGCGCGGACCAGTGGGAGCGGGTTTACCCGCGAACACGACGCCACGGAGCAAGACCGTTGCTCATACAGGCCCGAGATGGATCTGTCGGAAGGACCCTGCGGTGTTACTCGACGACGGCGTTCTTGGCCAGGATAGCGTTGGCCAGGTCCATGTCGGTCGCTTGCATGCCAGGGTTGTCGGCGCGCACCTTGCGGAGCGCTGCCTCCAGGTATGGCCCGCGGATGGCGCCTTCGCTGGCAACGAAGCTGCCGGCATCGTCTTGGGCGGCCACGACCATCTTGTGGTCTTTGGAGGTCAGGTAGCTCGACGCGGTGGTCGCGCCGGAAGTCATGACGTTACGCCAGAAGGTATCGGCCATGGCGGAGCCAACAGGCAGCGAGAGCAGGGCGGCGGCTGCGATGGCGGTTTTGAGACGCATGGTGCATTCACCTCGAGTGGTGAGGGTTGTGGGAATGGCCGTTTGGATCGTGTCTGAGTGACGCAAGTTCCCTGAATACAAGGGAATTTTGCTCAGGAGCAGACCCTGAGCACCTCCGCCAGGCTGGTCTGTCCGGCGCTGATTTTCACCTCCCCGCAGTGGCGCAGGTCCTGCAAACCTTCCGCCAGAGCCATCCGACGCAGGGCGGCCAGATCGCTGTTGGAGCCGATACTGGCGCGCAGGCCTTCGCTTGGGATCAACAGCTCGAACAGCCCCGTGCGGCCATGAAACCCCGTCCCTCGGCAAGCACGACAGGCAACACCGTCGAGGGCCGCCGTGCCCTGGCAGTCGCCGCAGAAGGTACGCACCAGGCGCTGGGCCATGACGCCGAGCAGTGTGGCTTTGAGCAGGTAGTCCGCCACACCCAGCTCCTGTAGACGGGTGATCGCGCTGCAGGTGTCGTCGGTGTGAAGGGTGGACAGCACCAGATGCCCCGTCAGGGCTGCTTGCACCGCGACCTGGGCGGTCTCGCGATCACGTATCTCACCGATCATGATGATGTCCGGATCCTGGCGCAGCAGGGCGCGCACGCCATTGGCAAACCCCAGGTCGAGGCTCGGCTGGACCTGCAGCTGGTTGAACGCAGGCTCCAGACGCTCGATAGGGTCTTCGATGGTGCACAGGTTGACCTGGGGCGTGGCCAGTTGGCGTAGGCTGGCGTAGAGCGTGCTGGTCTTGCCCGAGCCTGTGGGGCCTGTGACCAGGACGATACCCTGGCGGTGGTTCAGCAGCCCTTGCCATTGGCGTAGCAAGTCGCCCTCCAGGCCCAAGTGGTGAAAGTCCTGGTGCGATTGTTGGGAGTCGAACAGCCGCAGTACCAGTTTTTCGCCGAAAGGCGTGGGTAATGTGGACAGCCGCAGTTCCACGTCGCCACCCCCCGGCAGACGGCTTTTCAGTCGACCGTCCTGGGGGCGGCGCTTTTCTGCGACATCCATGCGCCCCAAGTGCTTGAGGCGGCTGACCAACGCCAGGGTGACACCTGCCGGAAAGGCATAGACCGTATGCAGCAAGCCATCTATGCGGTATCGCAGCTGGCCCTGTTCTCGGCGCGGTTCGAGGTGGATATCGCTGGCGCGCTGTTCGATGGCGTACTGCAGCAGCCAGTCGACGATGTGCACGATGTGGGCGTCGTCGGCGCTGGCCTCGGTGTGGCGCTGGCCGAGCTCCAGCAGATGCTCCAGTTCACCCAGGCCAGTGGTCTGCTGGCGCTGTGCGCCCTTGACCGAGTGGGCCAGGCGAACGAAGGTCTGGGCCAATTGGCGAACCTGCACCGGGCTGGCCAGTACGCGGCGGATCGGCTTGCCCAGGCTGCGGACCAAGTCGGCCTCCCATTCGCACTGGTAGGGTTGGGCGCTGGCCACCGTGACGCAGCTATCGTCCACAGCCACGGCGAGGATGCCGTGGCGCTGGGCGAAAGCTGGCGACATCAGGCCGCTGACCTGCTGCAGGTCGACTTGCAGTGGGTCTATGCGCATGAACGGTTGGCCGGCCCGGTTGGCGAGCCATTGGCAGAGGATGTCCAGGTCCAGGCGTCGGTCGGGGTGGCGACGGTCATGGAGGTCGAGGCTGGCGATGGTCTCGAGCGGATGCTGATCTGGGTGGCGGTGGGCCTGTTCGAGAACGCGCAGGGTGTCGCTGGCGTCCAGGTGCTGTTCGATGAGCAGGGCGTCGAGCACTCGGCTCAGGTCGAGGGCGTGGGTGTCGTCGGTATACATAGATGGCTTCCTTGCCAGGGTGGATCGGTCCCGGGGAAGGCTAGCCGGCCTCAGGTGAAGGAGTCGGGGCAAAAAGTGTCTGGATCTTGCTCAGAGAAGCCGAACGAGGCCACCCCCGTCTCGCAGTCCTCAGCTCGCAGCCACCTCGGCCATCCGCGGCATGTTCTCAAGGCGCACTTCACCGACACACACCAGGTTGCGCAATTTCTGTGCAATGACTTCGGCCCGATGCCAGCTAAGTCCGTCCACACCCACTTCGATATCCAGCAGATCGTCCTGCTGTTGCACATGGACGCTGTGCGGAGTCAGAAACTGCAACGCGAACAGATTGAGCACCCGGCACAGGCTGTCCGGCTCGGCCTCGGCCTGCAGGCGATAGCGTGCGGTGCAGTGAGCGGCGCTGGCGGCCCAGGTGTCGGTGCGTTGCGGGGTGTCGGGGCGTTCGAGTGCGTTCATGCCGATCTCCATCGTCGAGGGAGAAAGTCTGGCAGGTCGAGGGGGGTATTTTTTCGCTATGATTCCAGCCAATCGCCCCTTGTCAGCTATTTCTATTCGAATCTGTGCGAAATGGAGAATTATTCATGCAAAGCGACCTTGACGCTTACGATCGCCGCATCCTGGAGCTGTTACAAGAGGATGCTTCGCTGTCCAGCGCGCAGATCGCCGAGCGCATCGGCCTTTCGCAATCGCCGTGCTGGCGGCGCATACAGCGCTTGAAGGACGAGGGAATCATTCGTGGCCAGGTGACCTTGCTCGACCGCAAGAAGGTTGGCCTCAATACGCAGATCTTTGCCGAGGTTAAGCTCAATGCCCATGGGCGTTCTAACTTCACCGAGTTCACCGAGGCGATCCGGGGTTTTCCGCAGGTGCTGGAGTGTTATGTGCTGATGGGATCGGTTGATTTCCTGCTGCGCATCGTCACGCCGGACATCGAAGCCTACGAACGGTTCTTCTTCGAGAAATTGTCCAACGTGCCAGGGATCCAGGAAGTCAATTCGATCGTGGCCCTGTCCGAAATCAAATCCACCACCAGCCTGCCGTTATCGAGGTGAAGCGTTCACAGGGGAACCCGCGCTCACAGGGCTGCGCAAAACCAGGATCTGCGCCGTATCTGTAGGAACGGGTCCACCCGTGAAGTAGCGAGCCGGTATCAAACTTTGAGCAAATGCTTCCAGCCCCTGCTCTGATCGATGACGCGGGCCTGCTCGATCCGCGCCTCCAGCAGTTCATCGCTGATCGGCAGTTCCGCCAGCTCATGTAGCTTCTTCAGGTCGCCATACAGCCGGTCCATCTGCGGCGCCTCGAGGACGTGACGCGCGTGGTGCAGCCAGGCCAGCAATTGCTCGATGCGCGGCAGTTGCTCGGCAAGGTCTTCTGGACGCTGGGCATACAGCGGCAACTTCAGCGAACGGCCTTCCTCGCCCAGCAGGTGCGCCAGCCAGCTGGCCAGGTGCGCCTTGCCCTGGCGCTCGCCCCGGCCGGCGCGCTCGACGGTCCAGGTACGGGCCAGCAGCCAGCGCGAGGTTTCCAGGGAGAACTGACCCCAGCGAGTGTCTTCGAGCTCGTCGGCGAACTGCTCGGGGGCGGCGCGGCGGACGTCTTCGTCGTCGTTGCCGGCCTGTACCAACGGACGCCAGTCTTCCAGCAGGGCGTCCAGGCGCAGACGTAGGTCACGTGTGGTCGCGCGGGGGGCGGCCTGGCCCAGAGTGCTGACCAGGGCACGCAGCTCGGCCAGGCACTGCACCCAGTCCTGCAGCAGGCGCCAATGGCCGCTGTGACGGTACTGCTCGGCCAGGCGCTGGCTACTGCCGAGCAACTGCCAGGCCAGCGCCGCGAAGGCGTCGTCCACCGAGGTTTCGGCTTCAAGTTCGGTGTTCGGCAAACTCAGCTCATAGCTTTCGGGCTCGAGCAGGCGGTAGCCGCGCTCGGCTTTGCTGATGTCGCAGGGCATCAGCGGCAGACTGGCGGCCAGTTCGGCGGCCAGTTCCAGCAGCGCTTCAGGGGCACCTTCGCGCAGCTCAAGCTCCAGCTCGCAGATTTCTTCCTTGCGCTTGCTAGCGATGACGAAGCCTTGGTCAAGGGCGGCTTCGATCACCACCTTGGCTTTGCCACGACCCCAGGCGATCTCGGCGAATTCGCGGGTGAAGTCGGTGGTGAACAGCGGCTTGATGGTCTTTTTGTCCAGCCCCGCTAGCTGCTCTGGCCAGCAGGTGTGGTCGAGCTTCTTGAGGTCCAGCTTGACCTTGTCCAGGTGCCATTCGTGTTCGTTGCGCTCGGACAGCCCGGCCACGCTCTGGCCGCGGCACTTGAGGGTCTGGATGATGACCTCGCCGTCCCGACGCAGGCGCAGGGCAACGCGGGCAGCCGCGAGGTCGCGGTCTGGGGTGTCGAAGTACTGGTTGAGCAGTTCGCGGGTCTGCCAGCCGGACTTGTTGCGCTTCTTCAGCAGGGGGTGCTCGCGCAGGGCGGCAAGGGTCTCGCGGCTGGCGCGGAGCTTGAGTTCGGTTTCTTTGTGCATCGCAGACTCGAAGGAGGGGGCATCGTTGTCGTGCAGTCTACAGGAGTCGGCTCCCGGCTGTTGGGTTGTTCCGGGGACGGGATGCATTGCTATGATGGGCCTCGAGCCCGAGGAGAGCGCTTATGCCCCTGCCGTCGCTGAAAGACCAGTTCGCCGCCCTGATCGCCGCACCGTCGGTCAGTTGCACCCAGGCTGCGCTGGACCAGTCCAACCGTCAGGTCATCGACTTGCTGGCCGGCTGGCTTGGCGATCTTGGCTTTGTCTGCGAGATCCGCCAGGTAACGCCTGGCAAGTTCAATCTGCTGGCCAGCCGTGGCACGGGCCCCGGCGGCCTGGTGTTGGCCGGACACAGCGACACCGTGCCCTATGATCCACAACTGTGGGCCAGCGATCCGCTCAAGCTGACCGAGGTCGATGGCCGCTGGGTGGGCTTGGGCAGTTGCGACATGAAAGGCTTCTTTGCGCTGGTCATCGAGGCCGTGTTGCCGCTGTTGGAACACGATTTCAAGCAACCGCTGCTGATTCTTGCGACCTGCGACGAGGAGAGCTCGATGTCCGGCGCCCGCGCCCTGGCTGAGGCCGGTCAGCCCCTAGGCCGCGCGGCAGTGATCGGTGAGCCCACGGGCTTGCGGCCGATTCGCATGCACAAGGGCATCCTCATGGACCGTATCGACATCCTGGGACGCAGCGGGCATTCCTCTGACCCAAGCCTTGGGCACAGTGCCCTTGAGGCGATGCATGCGGTGATGGGCGAGCTGATGGGCCTTCGCCAGCAATGGCAGCAGGCCTACCGCAACCCGCAGTTCAGCGTGCCGACCCCGACGATGAACTTTGGTTGCATCCACGGCGGCGACAACCCTAATCGCATCTGCGGCCAATGCGCCCTGGAGTTCGACCTGCGTCCGCTGCCTGGCATGGATGTCGACCAGCTGCGCGCGGCGATCCGGGAAAAACTCGTGCCGGTGGCCGAACGCCACGAAGTGCGCATCGACTATGCGCCGTTGTTTCCGGAAGTCCCACCGTTCGAGCAGGCCGCCGACGCCGAACTGGTGCAATTGGCCGAACGTCTGACCGGCCATCGCGCCGAGGCAGTGGCCTTTGGCACCGAAGCGCCTTATCTTCAACAACTGGGCTGCCAGACCATCGTGCTGGGCCCGGGCGACATTGCCTGTGCCCACCAGCCGGGCGAATACCTTGAAATGTCACGTATCGAGCCTACCGTGCGTCTATTGCGTGATCTGATCCGGCACTATTGCCTGAGCTAGGGTCTGTATGAAATGTGTTCGCCCGCGCGTACACGCGCATTGGAGCCCTGTTCCAACGCAGCATGGCCCAGAGCGGATACATTTCGTACAACGCCTAAACGTCCATTGACCTGATTCGTCCCTGCCTAGAGGAGACCGCGCGTGACCGCAAGCCTGTTCCGACGATGATTTTGAACGCCGCCGTTTGTTCGCCGTTCTCCGTTCACTTATCCACAGGCCTTGTCATGCCCGATTACGTCAACTGGCTGCGCCATGCTTCTCCCTACATCAACGCTCATCGCGACTGCACCTTCGTGGTCATGCTCCCAGGCGATGGCGTGGAACACCCCAATTTCGGCAACATCGTCCACGACCTGGTGCTGCTGCATAGCCTCGGCGTGCGGCTGGTGCTGGTCCATGGCTCGCGTCCGCAAATCGAGAGCCGCCTGGCCGATCGCGGCCTGACACCTCATTATCATCGCGGCATGCGTGTCACCGACGCGGCGACCCTGGACTGCGTGATCGATGCCGTCGGCGCCCTGCGCCTGGCCATCGAGGCGCGCCTGTCGATGGACATCGCCGCCTCGCCGATGCAAGGCTCGCGGCTGCGGGTGGCGTCGGGCAATCTGGTCACCGCCCGGCCGATCGGGGTGCTCGAAGGGGTCGACTATCACCACACCGGCGAGGTGCGGCGGATCGACCGCAAGGGCATCAACCGCCTGCTCGACGAGCGCTCCATCGTGTTGCTGTCGCCCTTGGGCTATTCGCCTACCGGCGAGATCTTCAATCTGGCCTGCGAAGACGTGGCGACCCGCGCCGCCATCGAGCTTGGCGCCGACAAACTGCTGCTGTTCGGTGCCGAACCCGGCTTGCTGGACGAGCAGGGCAAGCTGGTGCGTGAGCTGCGTCCACAACAGGTACCCGCGCATCTGCAACGCTTGGGCAGCGACTATCAGGGCGAACTGCTCGATGCCGCCGCCGAAGCCTGCAAGGGCGGTGTGGCGCGCAGTCACATCGTCAGCTATGCCGAGGACGGCGCGCTGCTGACCGAGCTGTTCACGCGTGGCGGCGGGGGCACGCTGGTGTCCCAGGAGCAGTTCGAAGTGGTGCGTGAGGCGACCATCGACGATGTGGGCGGTTTGCTGGAGCTGATCAGTCCGCTGGAGGAGCAGGGGATCCTGGTGCGGCGCTCGCGTGAAGTGTTGGAGCGAGAGATCGAGCAGTTCAGCGTCGTCGAGCGCGAGGGCATGATCATCGCCTGCGCGGCGCTGTATCCGATCGCCGATTCCGACGCAGGAGAGCTGGCGTGCCTGGCGGTGAACCCTGAGTATCGCCATGGCGGACGTGGCGACGAGTTGCTGGAGCGGATCGAGAGCCGGGCGCGGCAGCAGGGCCTTAGCACCTTGTTCGTGCTCACCACCCGTACCGCGCATTGGTTCCGTGAACGCGGCTTCGCGCCCAGTGGGGTGGAGCGGCTGCCGGCGGCGCGGGCATCGCTGTACAACTACCAGCGCAATTCGAAGATTTTCGAGAAGCCGCTTTGAGACTGTGCTGATCTCTTCGCGGGCGACACGGTCCCGGAATGAAAAACGCCGCCCCTTGGGGCGGCGTTTTCGTTTACACGGTATGCAGGTACCAGTTGTACTCGAGGTCGGAGATCGAGTGCTCGAACTCCTCCAGCTCGCTCTCCTTGCACGCGACGAAGATGTCGATGTACTTCGGATCGATGTACTTGTTCAGGATTTCGCTGTCGTCCAGCTCGCGCAGGGCATCGCGCAGGTTGTTCGGCAGGCTCTGCTCCAGCTGTTCGTACGAGTTGCCTTCGATCGGCTCACCCGGCTCGACCTTGTTGGTCAGGCCATGGTGCACACCGGCCAATACGGCGGCCATCATCAGGTACGGGTTGGCGTCGGCACCGGCCACGCGGTGCTCGATGCGCACGGCATCCGGCGAACCGGTTGGCACGCGCAGGGCTACGGTACGGTTGTCCAGGCCCCAGCTCGGCGCATTCGGCACATAGAACTGTGCACCGAAGCGACGGTACGAGTTGACGTTCGGGCACAGGAACGCCATGGACGCGGGCAGGGTCTCGAGCACACCGCCGACAGCGTGACGTAGCGCGGCGTTCTGCTCGGGATCCTCGCTGGTGAAGATGTTGTTGCCATCTTTGTCCAGCACGGAGATGTGTACATGCAGGCCATTGCCCGCCTGGCCCGGGTAGGGCTTGGCCATGAAGGTGGTGTCCATCTCATGGTCGTAGGCGATGTTCTTGATAAGGCGCTTGAGCAGTACGGCGTAGTCACAGGCCTTGAGCGGGTCGGGGACGTGATGCAGGTTGACTTCGAACTGGGCCGGGGCGCTTTCCTTGACGATGGCGTCGGCCGGAATGCCTTGCTCCTTGGCGCCTTCGAGGATGTCCTGCAGGCAATCGGCATACTCGTCCAGATCGTCGATCAGATACACCTGGGTCGATTGCGGACGCTTGCCCGAGATTGGCGAACGCGGCGGCTGGGGACGGCCGTTCACGTTTTCCTGGTCGATCAGGTAGAACTCGAGCTCGAAAGCTGCGCAGATCGTCAGGCCCATCTCGGTGAACTTGTTCACCACTTGGCGCAGGACCTCGCGCGGGTCGGCGAAGAACGGCTCGCCTTCCAGTTCGTGCATGGTCATCAGCAGTTGAGCGGTGGGGCGCTTCTGCCAGGGTTCGTTGGAGAGGGTGCCGGGGATCGGGTAGCAGATGCGGTCGGCATCGCCGATGTCCAGGCCAAGGCCGGTGCTTTCGACGGTGGAACCGTTGATATCCAGGGCGAAGAGGGAGGCGGGCAGGTTGATGCCTTTCTCGTAAACCTTGTGGAGGCTGGTGCGCTCTATGCGCTTGCCGCGCACCACACCATTCATATCTGCAATCAGAAGGTCAACGTAGAGAACCTCAGGATGTTCCTTAAGGAACGCGTTCGCTTCGTTAAGCTGAACGGCACGCGGGGGTACCGACATGATGCAACACCTTTGTTGTTAAAAATATCAATCAAGGGGGGCTTGCAAGCCCAGTCAATCCGAAAGACCTAGCGAAGTCAAGCCAACCCCATGATGCCCCGAAATGGCACAGCAACGGCAGAAATGCTGCATCTGGGGGCAACTCATTATCCGCTATTTTGGCCCCAAAGGGCTATCGCAGGCTGAGCGTGGTTTATTTTTTACGGAGTGGTTGTGTAAAAAAATGAACAAGGCTAAGCTCGGCCTCAACCCAGAACACAATAATACGAGGGTCACATGGTCCGCCTGCCGAGACCTGAAAGCGCTGCCTGCGCCGCGCACACAGGTGTTCCCAGCATTCGCCGCGAAGGCTGCGCACGCATCGAGTCCTGCGCGCGCGCTCTGCTCGCAATAATTGACGGCTGGTCAGGTCCATCCTCCGTTCGTAGCAGTTTCCTGCACGTCCTTTCGCTTCTCTGCCCTTTGTTTGTATCGCGGACACGCTTGTTTCGAGTGTATCTGCTGTCGTCTTGCGCGTGGGTTTTTGCTTTAGCCAAGCACTGCATCCAGAATCAAGGCGCGGGTCTGCCATGGCATTTGCGGCCAGGCAGCGTCCGTCTTGATCGACGCCAGGCGTCAGCGGCGCCCGACTATCGTCAGCCGGGCCACATTACCTCCTGAGGTATTTATGAGTACCAACCTCGACCAGCTCACCGATTGGTTGAAAGAGCACAAGATCACCGAAGTGGAATGCCTGATCAGCGACCTGACCGGCATCACCCGCGGCAAGATTTCGCCGACCAACAAGTTCATCGCCGAAAAGGGCATGCGCCTGCCCGAAAGCGTCCTGCTGCAGACCGTGACCGGCGACTACGTCGACGACGACATCTATTACCAACTGCTGGACCCGGCCGACATCGACATGATCTGCCGCCCAGACGAGAGCGCCGTGTTCCTCGTGCCATGGGCCATCGAGCCGACCGCCCAGGTCATCCACGACACCTACGACAAGAAGGGCAACCCGGTCGAGCTGTCGCCGCGCAACGTGCTCAAGAAAGTCCTGAAGCTGTACGCCGACAAAGGCTGGCAGCCGATCGTGGCGCCTGAGATGGAGTTCTACCTGACCAAGCGCAGCGAGGATCCGGACTTCCCGCTGCAACCGCCAGTGGGTCGCTCCGGCCGTCCGGAGACCGGTCGCCAGTCGTTCTCCATCGAGGCTGCCAACGAGTTCGACCCGTTGTTCGAGGACGTCTATGACTGGTGCGAACTGCAGCAACTGGACCTCGACACACTCATCCACGAAGACGGCACGGCGCAGATGGAGATCAACTTCCGTCACGGCAACGCTCTGCACCTGGCCGACCAGATCCTGGTGTTCAAGCGCACCATGCGCGAGGCGGCGCTCAAGCACAACGTGGCCGCGACCTTCATGGCCAAGCCCATGACCGGCGAGCCTGGCAGCGCCATGCACCTGCACCAGAGCGTGGTGGACGTGGCCACCGGCAAGAACATTTTCTCCAACGAGGACGGCAGCATGAGCGAGCTGTTCCTCAACCACATCGGCGGCCTGCAAAAGTTCATCCCTGAAGCGCTGCCGCTGTTCGCCCCCAACGTCAACTCGTTCCGCCGATTCCTGCCGGACACCTCGGCACCGGTGAACGTCGAATGGGGCGAGGAGAACCGCACCGTTGGCCTGCGTGTGCCTGATGCCGGGCCGCAGAACCGCCGCGTGGAAAACCGTCTGCCAGGCGCCGACGCCAACCCTTACCTGGCCATTGCCGCGAGCTTGCTGTGCGGCTACATCGGTATGGTCGAGGGCATCGGCGCCAGTGCGCCGGTCCAGGGCCGTGGCTACGAGCGGCGCAATCTGCGGCTGCCGCTGACCATCGAAGATGCCTTGGAGCGCATGGAAAACTGCCGCGCGCTGGAACAGTACCTGGGCAAGAAATTCATCAGCGGCTATGTGGCCACCAAGCGGGCCGAGCACGAGAACTTCAAACGGGTAATCAGCTCCTGGGAGCGAGAGTTCCTGCTGTTTGCCGTCTGATCAAACTTGGGGCCGCTTCAGCGCGGCTGTCGGATAACGGAGAAGCACATGAGCGTCAACAACCCGCAAACCCGTGAATGGCAAACCTTGAGCGGTGAGCACCACCTGGCGCCTTTCAGCGACTACAAGCAGCTGAAGGAAAAAGGACCGCGCATCATCACCAAGGCCCAGGGCGTGCATTTGTGGGACAGCGAGGGTCACAAGATCCTCGACGGCATGGCCGGCCTGTGGTGTGTGGCCGTAGGCTATGGCCGTGAAGAACTGGTGCAGGCGGCGGAAAAACAGATGCGAGAGCTGCCGTACTACAACCTGTTCTTCCAGACCGCTCACCCGCCAGCCCTGGAACTGGCCAAGGCGATCACCGATGTGGCGCCCAAGGGCATGACCCATGTGTTCTTCACCGGTTCCGGCTCCGAAGGCAACGACACCGTGCTGCGTATGGTTCGCCACTACTGGGCGCTCAAGGGCAAGCCTGGCAAGCAGACCATCATCGGCCGCATCAACGGCTATCACGGCTCCACCGTCGCTGGCGCAAGCCTCGGCGGCATGAGCGGCATGCACGAGCAGGGCGGCCTGCCGATCCCGGGCATCGTGCACATTCCACAGCCGTACTGGTTCGGTGAGGGCGGCGACATGACCCCTGATGCGTTCGGGGTATGGGCTGCCGAGCAACTGGAAAAGAAAATCCTGGAAGTGGGCGAAGACAACGTCGCGGCGTTCATCGCCGAGCCGATCCAGGGGGCGGGCGGGGTAATCATTCCACCGGACACCTACTGGCCGAAGATCAAGGAGATCCTCGCCAAGTACGACATTCTGTTCGTCGCCGACGAAGTGATCTGCGGCTTCGGCCGTACCGGCGAGTGGTTCGGCTCGGACTACTACGGTCTGGAACCCGACCTGATGACCATCGCCAAGGGCCTGACCTCCGGTTACATCCCCATGGGCGGTGTGATCGTGCGTGACACCGTGGCCCAGGTTCTCAGCGAAGGCGGCGACTTCAACCACGGCTTTACCTACTCAGGCCACCCGGTGGCCGCTGCCGTGGGCCTGGAAAACCTGCGCATCCTGCGCGATGAGAAGATCGTCGAGCGCGCCAGGACCGAAACGGCACCTTATTTGCAAAAGCGTTTGCGTGAACTGCAAGACCACCCACTGGTGGGCGAGGTACGCGGCCTGGGCCTGCTCGGTGCGATCGAGCTGGTCAAGGACAAGGCGACCCGCACCCGTCACGAGGGCAAGGGCATCGGCATGATCTGCCGTACGCACTGCTTCGAGAACGGGCTGGTGATGCGTGCGGTGGGCGACACCATGATCATCGCGCCGCCCTTGGTGATCAGCCACGCAGAGATCGATGAGTTGATTGAAAAGGCGCGCAAGTGCCTGGACTTGACGTACGAAGCGATCAAGTGACGGTCTGCTAGGCTGGCAAAGCGACATTAAGCGGTTACAGGGCCCTGCTTTCCTTGAAACAGCGCCTTGTAACTTGCCAGACTAGCGGCTGTTTCAGTCGCCCAGCGCTGTACCGTGGGATCTTGGCTGCTGAACAGATGGCTTGATAATAAATTCTGGAGCATTACGCATGAAGAAAATGGGCAAGACGTTGCTGGCCGCGGCCCTGATGGGTGCCATGGCTACCGCTGTTCAGGCTGACGACAAAACGCTGCACGTCTACAACTGGTCCGACTACATTGCACCGGACACCATCGCCAACTTCGAGAAGCAGACCGGCATCAAGGTCGTCTACGACGTTTTCGACAGCAACGAGACCCTGGAAGCCAAGCTGCTGGCCGGCAAATCCGGCTACGACGTGGTCGTGCCGTCGAACAACTTCCTGGCCAAGCAGATCAAGGCAGGTGTCTACCAGGAGCTGGACCGCTCGAAGCTGCCGAACTGGAAGAACCTGGACGAAGACCTGCTCAAGGCCGTGGGCGATGCCAGCGACCCGGGCAACAAGCATGCCTTCCCGTACATGTGGGGCTCGATCGGCATCGGCTACAACCCGGAGAAGGTCAAGGCCGCGCTGGGCGTGGACAAGATCGATTCTTGGGACGCCGTGTTCAAGCCTGAGAACATCGCCAAGCTCAAGAGCTGCGGCGTGAGCTTCCTGGATGCACCGACCGAAATGATCCCGGCGGCCTTGCACTACCTGGGCAAACCGTCCAACAGCACCGACAAGAAAGACCTGAAGGCCGCCGAAGAGCTGTTCCTGAGCATTCGTCCTTCGATCACCTACTTCCACTCCTCCAAGTACATCTCTGACCTGGCCAACGGCAACATCTGCGTGGCAGTCGGCTACTCGGGCGACCTGGAGCAATCCAAGGCCCGTGCCCACGAAGCCGGCGACAAGGTCAAGCTGAGCTACGTCATTCCGAAGGAAGGCGCCGGTACCTTCTACGACATGGTCGCCATTCCGAAGGATGCCGAAAACGTCGAAGCCGCCTACAAGTTCATGGACTTCCTGATGCAACCGGAAGTCATGGCTGGCATCACCAATGCCGTGCGCTTCCCGAACGGCAACAAAGCTGCGACTGCACTGGTAGACAAGGAAATCACCAGCGATCCGAGCATCTACCCGCCAGCTGACGTGAAGAAAAAGCTGTACGCGATCGCCGACCCGGGTGCCAAGGCACAGCGTGAGATCACTCGCAGCTGGACCAAGATCAAGTCGGGCAAGTAAGCCCGTCTCGAAGCCCTCTGGGCCGGGGTTTCCCGGCCCGGAAGGCGTGTAAGGCAATTTTGTTTGCGGCATCGATGCAGCAAAGGTAAGTTGCGCGCCGGTTTTGCGTGTACGGCAGCGTCGCCGTCACCCAGAGGCACTGATTGTGAGGACCATCCACTTGTCTATTTCCGTATTTCGCAAGGCCATGATGGCTGGAGCGGGTCTGACGCTGGCATTCGGCGTCCAAGCAGCGCCCACGGTGCATATCTACAACTGGTCGGACTACATTGGCCCGACGACCCTCGCCGATTTCCAGAAGGCAACCGGCATCGAGGCCAAGTACGACGTCTTCGATTCAAACGAAACCCTGGAAGGCAAGCTGCTCGCCGGTCGCACCGGCTATGACGTGGTCGTGCCGTCCAACCATTTCCTGGGCAAGCAGATCAAGGCGGGCGCCTTCCAGAAGCTCGACCGCAGCCTGCTGCCGAATTATTCCAACCTGGACCCGGCTCTGATGAAGCGCCTCGAGCGCAATGACCCGGGCAACCAGTACGCCGTGCCGTATCTGTGGGGCACCAACGGCATCGGTTACAACGTCGAGAAGGTCAAGGCGGTGCTGGGCACCGACAAGATCGACTCCTGGGCTGTGCTCTTCGAGCCCGAGAACATGAAGAAGCTCTCCCAGTGCGGCGTGGCGTTCCTGGACTCGGCCGACGAAATGCTGCCGGCCGTGCTCAACTACATGGGCCTGGACCCTAACAGCAGCAATCCCAAGGACTACCAGGCGGCCGAAAAGAAACTCCTGGCCGTGCGTCCCTACGTGACCTACTTCCATTCCTCGAAATACATCACTGACCTGGCCAATGGCGATATCTGCGTCGCCGCCGGATTCTCCGGTGATGTGTTCCAGGCCAAGGCCCGCGCCGAAGAGGCCGGCAAGGGCGTGAAACTGGCCTACGCCATTCCAAAAGAAGGCGGCAACCTCTGGTTCGATGTGCTGGCGATTCCCAAGGACGCCAGCAACGTCAAGGAGGCCCATGCCTTCATCAACTATCTGCTGAAACCTGAGGTCATCGCTCAGGTCAGCGATTATGTCGGTTACGCCAACCCGAACCCCAGGGCTGGCGACCTGATGGATCAGGCCGTGAGGACTGACGCTGCGGTCTACCCTCCGCAGGAAGTGCTGGACAAGATGTTCGTCAATGCTGAGTTGCCACCGAAGGTGCAACGTCTGATGACCCGTAGCTGGACCAAGGTCAAGTCGGGCAAGTAATCATCCAGACCCTCTACGTTCCTGCCAAAACAGGCCGTGTGGGCATAAAAATCTTGTTGGGAGTTTCACTCATGGCAGTTGCCTCCGGTGCCTATAAAAAAGCCCTCGAGGGTGGCCAGCAACCCAAGCAGGTGCTGGTCAAAATCGACCGGGTCACAAAAAAGTTCGACGAAACGGTAGCCGTGGACGATGTGTCCCTGGAAATCCGCAAGGGTGAGATCTTCGCCCTGCTGGGTGGCTCCGGCTCCGGCAAGTCCACCTTGCTGCGTATGCTTGCCGGCTTCGAGCGTCCGACCGAAGGGCGGATCTTCCTCGATGGCGTCGACATCACCGACATGCCGCCCTACGAGCGGCCGATCAACATGATGTTCCAGTCCTACGCGCTGTTCCCGCACATGACCGTGGCGCAGAACATCGCCTTCGGCCTGCAGCAGGACAAGATGCCCAAGGCCGAGATCGACGCCCGCGTGGCCGAGATGCTCAAGCTGGTGCACATGACTCAGTACGCCAAGCGCAAGCCGCACCAGCTTTCCGGCGGCCAGCGCCAGCGTGTGGCCCTGGCCCGTTCGTTGGCCAAGCGTCCGAAGCTGCTGCTGCTGGACGAACCGATGGGCGCCCTGGACAAGAAACTGCGCTCGCAAATGCAACTGGAGCTGGTCGAAATCATCGAGCGGGTCGGCGTGACCTGCGTGATGGTGACCCACGACCAGGAAGAGGCCATGACCATGGCCCAACGCATCGCCATCATGCACCTGGGCTGGATCGCCCAGATCGGCAGCCCGGTGGATGTGTACGAGACCCCGACCAGCCGCCTGGTCTGCGAGTTCATCGGTAACGTCAACCTGTTCGAGGGTGAAGTGGTCGACGACGCCGAAGGCCATGCGCTGATCGCAAGCCCTGAGCTCGAACGCAATATCTACGTGGGCCACGGTGTCACCACCTCGGTCGAAGACAAGCACATCACTTATGCCCTGCGTCCGGAAAAACTCCTGGTGACCTCCGAGCAGCCGACCTGCCAGTACAACTGGTCGCGTGGCAAGGTCCATGACATCGCCTACCTGGGTGGTCATTCGGTGTTCTACGTGGAGCTGCCGAGCGGGAAAGTGGTCCAGTCCTTCGTCGCCAACGCCGAGCGCCAGGGCACCCGCCCGACCTGGGGCGATGAAGTGTACGTCTGGTGGGAAGACGACAGCGGCGTGGTATTGCGCTCATGAACATTCGCAAGCTCAAGCGAGCACTCAACAAAGTGACCCCGGAGGGCCGCCATCTGGTGATCGGCGTGCCGTTCATCTGGCTGTTCCTGTTCTTCATGCTGCCGTTCTTCATCGTCCTGAAGATCAGCTTCGCTGAAGCCGACGTGGCGATCCCGCCCTACACGGAGATCTACAGCTACGTCGAGGACAAGATCCAACTGGTGCTCAACCTGGCCAACTACGGCCTGTTGACCGAGGATGAACTGTACATCTCGGCCTATCTGGGCTCGCTGAAGATGGCCTTCTTCAGCACCCTTCTGTGCCTGCTGATCGGCTACCCGATGGCCTACGCCATCGCCAATGCCCGCAAGGAAACCCAGACGGTCCTGCTGCTGCTGATCATGATGCCGACCTGGACCGCGATCCTGATCCGCGTCTATGCCTGGATGGGCATCCTCAGCAATAACGGCCTGCTCAACAGCTTCCTGCTGTGGATCGGCTTGATCGACCAGCCGCTGCAGATCCTCAACACCAACCTGGCGGTGTACATCGGCGTGGTCTATTCGTACCTGCCGTTCATGATCCTTCCGTTGTACGCGAACCTGGTCAAGCACGACCCGAGCCTGCTCGAGGCCGCAAGCGACCTGGGTTCGAGCACCTTCAACAGCTTCTGGAAGATCACTGTGCCGCTGTCGAAGAACGGCATCATCGCCGGCTGCATGCTGGTGTTCATCCCGGTGGTGGGCGAGTTCGTGATTCCTGAACTGCTCGGCGGCCCGGAAACCCTGATGATCGGCAAGGTGCTGTGGCAGGAGTTCTTCAACAACCGTGACTGGCCGGTGGCATCCGCCCTGGCGGTGGTGATGCTGGCGATCCTGATCGTGCCCATCCTGCTGTTCAACCGCAGCCAGGCCAAAGAAATGGAGGGCAGAGCATGAAGCGCTTCGGTTTCTCCAAGCTGATGCTGGTGCTCGGCTTGCTGTTCATCTACCTGCCGATGCTGATCCTGGTGATCTACTCGTTCAACGCCTCCAAGCTTGTGACGGTCTGGGGCGGCTGGTCGGTGAAGTGGTACGTCGGCCTGCTGGACAACAGTCAGTTGATGGGCTCGGTGATGCGCTCGCTGGAGATCGCCTGCTACACGGCGATCGCCGCCGTGGCGTTGGGTACCCTGGCCGCCTTCGTGCTGACCCGGGTGACCCGTTTCAAGGGCCGTACCCTGTTCGGTGGCCTGGTAACAGCGCCTCTGGTGATGCCTGAGGTGATCACCGGTCTGTCGCTGCTGCTGCTGTTCGTGGCCATGGCGCAGATGATCGGCTGGCCGCAGGAGCGTGGCATCGTCACCATCTGGATCGCTCACACCACTTTCTGCGCAGCCTATGTGGCGGTGGTGGTGTCGGCGCGCCTGCGTGAGCTGGACCTGTCCATCGAAGAGGCTGCCATGGACCTGGGTGCCAAGCCGTGGAAGGTGTTCTTCCTGATCACCATCCCGATGATCGCGCCATCGCTGGCGGCGGGCGGCATGATGTCCTTCGCCCTGTCGCTGGATGACCTGGTACTGGCCAGTTTCGTGTCCGGTCCAGGTTCGACCACCTTGCCGATGGAAGTGTTCTCCGCTGTGCGCCTTGGCGTGAAGCCGGAAATCAACGCCGTGGCCAGCTTGATCCTGCTGTCGGTATCGCTGGTGACCTTCCTGGTGTGGTACTTCAGCCGCCAGGCCGAAGAGCGTCGTCGCAAGGCTATCCAGCAAGCCATCGAAGAGGGCGCTGCGGCGAATGTTTCGCAGCCGCAGGTCAAGCGTCCGGTTCAGGCTACCGCGTCGGTCTGATCCATCCGTGGGCCGCTTTGCGGCCCTTCGCAGGCTCCGCGAGCTCCTGCAGGTATCGCATGCGATACCTGCAGGAGCGCATCGGGGCCGCGCGAGGGCTGCGACGCATCCCCAGGCTCAATCCGGCCAGTTCCAGGCCGGTTCATCGAGCATCCCCTGCCCAGCCATCAACGTCTGCCCGAGATCTTTTTCCAGGCGGATCGAGTGACAGGCTTCGTCTTCTTCTAGCGCCGCCACCAAGCGCGGAGCATGGGAGACCACCCACACTTGGCAATGCTGCGCAGCGTGGCGGATCAAACGCGCCAAGGCCGGTAGCAGGTCCGGGTGCAAGCTGGTTTCCGGCTCGTTGAGCACCATCATGCTCGGCGGCCTGGGCGTCAGCAGGGCGGCCACCAGCAGCAGATAGCGCAGGGTGCCGTCGGACAGTTCCGCGGCGCTCAACGGGCGCAGCAGCCCGGCTTGGTGAAAACGCAGGCTGAACAAGCCCCCGGGCTGCGCATCGATTTTCAGATGAGCCCCAGGGAAAGCGTCGCCGATGGCTTGCTGCAAGGCGCCGAAGTCACCGATGGCAATGGCCAGGGTGTTGAGCATGGGCCTTTTCCTTGTCCTGTGAAGCGGCAGTATCCCCGATTCTGCGTGCAGAAGTTTTGATGGATCTGAGTCAGTGCCAGTTGTCCGTGCCTGATCTACGCTTTCACTCGCGTCCCTCAATCCAATTGGCACAAGCAAGGAGCCTGCATGACGTTAGCGCGTCCGCTGATGGTCGTTTGCCTGGGGCTGCTGTCCATGCTGTCGGGCTGTAGCAAGGAAGAGTCGAAAGCTGAACTCCCCAGGGTGGGTGTAATCCAGGTCAAACCTACCGATTTTGCCGCCAGGGTGACCCTGACCGGCGATGTCCAGGCGCGGGTGCAGACCGACCTGTCGTTCAGGGTCGGCGGCAAGATCATTTCCCGTAGCGTGGATGTAGGCAATCACGTCAAAGCCAACCAGGTGTTGGCGCGCCTGGACCCCAAGGATCTGCAGAACAACGTCGATTCGGCCAAGGCCGAAGTATTCGCCGCCCAGGCGCGTGTCACCCAGACCAGCGCGGCCTTCGTGCGTCAGCAAAAGCTACTGCCCAAGGGCTACACCAGCCAGAGCGAGTACGACTCCGCCCAGGCGTCGCTGCGCAGCGACCAGAGTGCGCTCAAGGCTGCCCAGGCGCAGTTGGCCGATGCCCAGGAGCAGTTGAGTTATACCGCGCTGGTATCAGAGGCCGACGGGGTCATCACCGAGCGTCAGGCCGAAGTCGGCCAGGTGGTGCAGGCGACCATGCCGATCTTCAGCCTCGCCCGCGACGGCGACCGCGATGCGGTGTTCAACGTGTATGAGTCCCTGCTGGTGGCGCCGCCGAGCGATGCAGGCGTCATTGTCAGTCTGCTGGACGATCCCAAGATCCAGGCGCAAGGGTTTGTCCGGGAAATCACGCCGACCGTCTCCGCGCAGAGTGGCACGGTGCAGGTCAAGGTAGGGCTGCGCAACGTACCTCCCGGTATGCAGCTGGGCGCGCCGGTCACTGCCACCACCAATGCCCAGGGGCGGCCGAGTGTCGAGCTGCCCTGGTCGGCCTTGACCAAAGCGTTGCACGAGCCGGCGGTCTGGGTGGTGGGCGAGGGGGACAAGGTCGAATTGCGCAAGGTCGAGGTCACACGTTACCTGACCGGCAAGATCGTGGTCGCCAGCGGCCTGAAAAGTGGTGAAACCGTCGTGGTCAGTGGTGGGCAATTGCTGCACCCGAACATGCAGGTGCACAAGGTCGACGCCAAGGACGGGGGAGGGGCGCCATGAAGCGCGTGCTGCTTGTGTTGCCGGCCAGCCTACTGCTGGCCGCCTGTTCCAGCGAGGAGCAAGCACCCGAGCCGATCCGGCCGGTGTTGTCGATGACCGTCGAACCCCAGGTACAGTCGCAGCTGGGGCGCTTTGCGGGCAGTATCCAGGCCCGCTTCGAAAGCACGCTGGGGTTTCGTGTGTCCGGGCGTATCGCCCGGCGCTGGCTGGACGTCGGCGCCCAGGTAAAGCCCGGCGATACCCTGGCCACCCTCGATCCGACCGATCAGCAGAACCAACTGCGCGCTGCCGAAGGCGACCTGGCCAAGGTGCAAGCGCAGTGGATCAACGCCCAGGCCGATGCACGACGGCAACAGCAACTATTTGATCGAGGCGTTGGCGCCCAGGCGCAATTGGACATCGCCCAGACCAACCTCAAGACCACAGGCGCTGCACTGGAACAAGCCCGTTCGGCAGTGAGTCAGGCCCGTGACCAGCTCGACTACAGCACCCTGCGCAGCGACCACGCCGCCGTCATCACCGCCTGGCAGGCCGAGGCCGGGCAGACGGTGACGGCCGGGCAGGCCGTGGTCACGCTGGCCCGTCCGGACGTCAAGGAAGCGGTGATCGATCTGCCTATCGGTCTGGCCGAGCAACTGAACAAAGGCCTGACGTTCACCGTCGCCTCGCAACTGGACCCCACCATCAACACCACCGCTACTTTGCGCGAGCTGGAGCCCCAGGCCGATGCCACGACGCGAACCCGTCGTGCGCGGCTGACCCTGGCCAGCACGCCGGCCGCCTTCCACCTGGGCACTGCCATCAGCGTGACGTTGAGCTCCGCGGTTTCGCCGCGCAGCCAGCTGCCGCTGAGCGCCTTGCTCGAACGCGACGGCAAGACCCAGGTGTGGGTGATCGACCCGAAACAGAAGACCGTGGCCATCCGTGACGTAGCCCTGATCGAGCGCACGCAGGACAGCATCGTCCTGACGTCCGGCGTTCAGCCAGGCGAGCGGGTGGTCACAGCCGGCGTGAACAGCCTCAAGCCGGGCCAGAAGGTCGCATTCGATGAGGACGCGCAATGAAAGGAAGCTTCAACCTGTCCGAGTGGGCGCTCAGGCACCAATCGTTCGTCTGGTACCTGATGTTCGTCGGGCTGCTGATGGGGATTTTTTCGTATTTCAACCTAGGACGTGAGGAAGACCCGTCCTTCACCATCAAGACCATGGTGATCCAGACCCGCTGGCCAGGGGCGACCCAGGACGAGACGCTGTATCAGGTCACCGACCGCATCGAAAAGAAGCTCGAGGAGCTCGACTCGCTCGATTACACCAAGAGCTATACCCGCCCTGGTGAATCCACTGTCTATGTCTACCTGCGCGACACCACCAAGGCCAAGGACATCCCGGAAATCTGGTACCAGGTGCGCAAGAAGATCCAGGATATCCGCGGCCAGTTCCCCTCGGGCATCCAGGGCCCTGCCTTCAACGACGAATTCGGCGATGTGTTCGGTTCGATCTATGCCTTTACAGCCGATGGCCTGACCTTGCGCCAGCTGCGCGACTACGTGGAAGTGGCGCGGGCCGAAGTGCGCGATGTGCCCAACATCGGCAAGATCGAGCTGATCGGCACCCAGGACGAAGTGCTCTACCTGAACTTCTCCACCCGCAAGCTGGCGGCCCTGGGCATCGACCAGCGCCAGGTGATGCAGGCTTTGCAATCGCAGAACGCGGTCACCCCGGCGGGCGTGATCGAAGCGGGCCCCGAGCGCATCTCGGTGCGTACGACCGGGCAATTCGTCTCGGAAAAGGACCTGCAGACCGTCAACCTGCGGATCAACGACCGCTTCTTCCGCCTCGCGGATATCGCCGATATCGAACGTGGCTATGTCGATCCACCTTCGCCAATGTTCCGTTACAACGGCCAGACGGCCATCGGCCTTGCGATCGGCATGAAGGCCGGTGGCAACATCCAAGTGTTTGGCGCCGCGCTGAAGAAGAAGATGGACAGCGTCGTCGCCGACCTGCCGGTGGGCGTGGGCGTGCACACCGTGTCCGACCAGGCCGTGGTGGTCAAGCAGGCGGTAGGCGGCTTCACCAGTGCGCTGTTCGAGGCGGTGGTGATCGTGCTGGGTGTGAGCTTCGTCAGCCTGGGCGTGCGCGCAGGTCTGGTGGTGGCGTGCTCGATCCCGTTGGTGCTGGCCATGGTGTTCGTGTTCATGGAATACAGCGGCATCACCATGCAGCGGATCTCCCTCGGAG
Source organism: Pseudomonas sp. HTZ2 (assembly GCF_033173945.1). Lineage (NCBI taxonomy): Bacteria > Pseudomonadati > Pseudomonadota > Gammaproteobacteria > Pseudomonadales > Pseudomonadaceae > Pseudomonas > Pseudomonas sp. HTZ2. Next base: position 2,340,328 of record NZ_CP137332.1, read on the forward strand.
CGCTGATCATCGCCCTGGGCCTGCTGGTGGATGATGCGATGATCACGGTGGAGGTCATGGTCACGCGGCTGGAGATGGGCGAAAGCAAGGAGCAGGCGGCGACATTCGCCTACACCTCCACAGCCTTCCCCATGCTTACCGGCACGCTGGTGACCGTGGCCGGTTTCGTGCCGATCGGGCTCAACGCCAGCTCTGCGGGTGAATACACCTACACCTTGTTCGCCGTCATCGCGGTGGCGTTGCTGGTGTCGTGGGTGGTGGCGGTGTTCTTCGCGCCTGTGCTGGGCGTGCATATCCTGAGCAGCAGCAAGCTCAAGGCCCATGAGGCCGAGCCTGGCCGCGTGGGACGGGCGTTCGAGCACAGCCTGCTGTGGTGCATGCGTCATCGCTGGCTGACCATCATCGGCACGGTGTTGCTGTTTGTCCTGGCGCTGATCTGCGAGCGCTTCGTGCAGAACCAGTTCTTCCCTTCGTCCGACCGCCCCGAGATCCTGGTCGACCTGAACCTGCCCCAGAACGCGTCGATCGAGGAAACCCGCAAGGTCGTCGACCGGTTCGAGGCCAGGATCAAGGACGACCCGGACCTGGTGCGCTGGAGCACCTACATCGGCCAGGGGGCGATTCGCTTCTACCTACCGCTGGATGCGCAATTGCAGAACCCCTACTACGCGCAGCTGGTAATCGTCAGCAAGGGCTTCGAAGAGCGCCAGGGCATGATGAAGCGCCTGGAGAAGATCCTGCGCGAAGAGTTCGTGGGCATCGGTACCAACGTCCAGTCGCTGGAAATGGGCCCGCCGGTGGGACGTCCGATCCAGTACCGGGTCAGTGGCAAGGACATCGACCAGGTGCGCAAGCATGCGATCGAGCTTGCCACCCTGCTCGACGCCAACGAGCACATCGGCGAGATGATCTACGACTGGAACGAGCCCGGTAAGGTGCTGCGCGTGGAGATCGCCCAGGACAAGGCGCGCCAGTTGGGGCTGTCGTCCGAGGACGTGGCCAACGTGATGAACAGCATCGTCAGCGGCACGCCGATCACCCAGGTCAACGACAACATCTACCTGATCAACGTGGTCGCCCGTGCCGAAGACAGCGAGCGTGGCTCGCCCGATACTCTGCAGAACCTGCAGATCCTCACCCCCAACGGCACCTCGATCCCGCTGCTGGCCTTCGCCACCGTGCGCTACGAGCTGGAACAGCCCCTGGTATGGCGCCGCGACCGCAAGCCAACCATCACCATCAAGGCCTCGGTCAACGGCGACATCCAGCCCACCGACCTGGTGGCCCAGCTCAAGCCTGAAATCGACCAGTTCATCGACAAGCTGCCGGTCGGCTATGAAGTGGCCACCGGCGGTACGGTGGAAGAAAGCGCCAAAGCCCAAGGGCCGATCCGCAAGGTCATTCCGCTGATGCTGTTCCTCATGGCGACCTTCCTGATGATCCAGCTGCACAGCGTGCAGAAGCTGTTCCTGGTGGTCAGCGTGGCGCCACTGGGGCTGATCGGCGTGGTGCTGGCGCTGGTGCCCACCGGCACGCCCATGGGCTTCGTGGCCATTCTCGGTATCCTGGCCCTGGCCGGCATCATCATCCGCAACTCGGTGATCCTGGTGACTCAGATCGACGAATTCGAGGCGCAAGGGTTCTCGCCCTGGGATGCCGTCGTGGAGGCGACCAACCACCGCCGCCGACCGATCCTGCTGACCGCGGCGGCGGCGAGCCTTGGCATGATCCCGATCGCTCGGGAAGTGTTCTGGGGGCCGATGGCCTACGCGATGATCGGCGGCATCATCAGTGCAACGCTGCTGACGCTGTTGTTCCTGCCGGCGCTCTATGTGGCCTGGTACAAGATCCGCGAGCCGCAGACACAACGTTAGGGCACGCAACGGGTCTGTGGGAGCGGGTAGATCCGCTCCCACAGACCCGTTGCCACCTTCGAAATCGGCGCGGAATTTTAGTTATATAAAAATTCTTAAACAGTATTTTTCAGAATAAATACACGTCTCTAAGATTGCCCTCAAGCCAGGCGCAATCACCTTCCTCTGCCCGGCACTTCATACCCAAGGAGAACGAGCATGAGTGCATCTGTGCGTAGCATCGACGGTCAGGACGAAACCACCATTCTGCGTGAAATCCAGAGCGCGCTGCGCGATCTGCGCTTCGGTGCGGTGGAGATCACCGTGCACAACGCCCAGGTCGTGCAGATCGAGCGCAAGGAAAAATTCCGCCTCCAGCAGCCAGGCAACAAGTCCGGCTGATACCGCCCCCTCTAACAAACTAGAAAAATGCCAATCGGGAGCTTCACCATGTCCATCCGCCGTTATGCGCTTGCCGCTCTGGCCAGTGCCGTTTTTGCCGGTTCCGCGATCGCCAAGGACTACGAACTGCTGAACGTGTCCTACGACCCGACCCGCGAGCTGTACCAGCAGTACAACGCCGAGTTCATCAAGCACTGGCAGGCCGCTCATCCCGGCGACAAGGTGAAGATCCAGCAATCCCATGGCGGCTCGGGCAAGCAGGCCCGTGCGGTGATCGATGGCCTGCGCGCGGACGTGGTGACCCTGGCCCTGGCCGGCGACATCGATGAAGTGGCCAAGCTCGGCAAGAGCCTGCCGCAGGACTGGCAGAAACGCCTGCCTGAGGCCAGCACGCCCTACACGTCCACCATCGTGTTCCTGGTGCGCAAGGGTAACCCCAAGGGCATCAAGGACTGGGGCGACCTGATCAAGAAGGACGTCTCGGTCATCACCCCCAATCCCAAGACCTCCGGCGGCGCCCGCTGGAACTTCCTCGCCGCCTGGGCCTATGGTCTGAAGACCGGCGGCAGCGAAGACAAAGCCAAGGCGTACGTGCAAGAGCTGTTCAAGCACGTGCCGGTGCTCGATACCGGCGCCCGTGGCTCGACCATCACCTTCGTCAACAACGGCCAGGGCGATGTACTGCTGGCGTGGGAGAACGAAGCGTTCCTGGCCCTGAAGGAAGACGGCGGCAGCGACAAGTTCGAGATCGTCGTGCCGTCCCTGTCGATCCTCGCCGAGCCACCGGTAGCGGTGGTCGACAAGAACGCCGAGAAGAAAGGCAACACCGAGATCGCCACCGAGTACCTCAAGCACCTGTACAGCCCGGCCGGCCAGAAGATTGCCGCCGAGAACTTCTACCGCCCGCGTGACGAAAAGGTCGCTGCCGAGTTCGGCAAGCAGTTCCCGAAACTGGAGCTGGTGACCATCGACAAGGACTTCGGTGGCTGGAAAACTGCACAGCCCAAGTTCTTTAACGATGGTGGTGTGTTCGATCAGATTTATCAGGCACAGTGATCGGCCATGAAAACTTGCGGGGCCGCGGTGAGGCCCCGAAAAGCAACACCCTTCAGTAGCCTGCACCAGCCCGGGATCACGCCCGGGCTTCGTGCGTTCAACCAGGGAACTTTATGTCACGTCGTATTTCCCCCGTCATACCCGGCTTCGGGCTGACACTGGGCTACACCTTGGTGTATCTCAGCCTGATTGTGCTCATACCGCTGGCCGCCATGTTCGTGCATGCCGCGCAGCTCACCTGGGAACAGTTCTGGAGTATCGTCAGCGCTCCGCGGGTTCTGGCCGCGCTCAAGCTGAGCTTCGGCACCGCCCTGTTCGCCGCCCTCATCAATGGTGTGATCGGCACCCTGCTGGCCTGGGTGCTGGTGCGCTACAGCTTTCCCGGTCGCAAGATCATCGATGCGATGATCGACCTGCCGTTCGCTTTGCCCACCGCTGTGGCGGGTATCGCCTTGACCGCCTTGTATGCGCCGGCCGGCTGGGTTGGGCAGTTCGCGACCGACCTGGGCTTCAAGATCGCCTACACCCCACTGGGCATTACCCTGGCGCTGACCTTCGTCACCCTGCCGTTCGTGGTGCGCACGGTGCAGCCGGTGCTGGCCGATATTCCGCGTGAAGTCGAAGAGGCCGCTGCCTGCCTGGGTGCCAAGCCGCTGCAGGTGTTCCGCCACGTGTTGGCCCCGGCGTTGCTGCCGGCCTGGCTGACCGGCTTCGCCCTGGCGTTCGCCCGGGGCGTAGGCGAGTATGGTTCGGTGATCTTCATCGCCGGCAACATGCCGATGAAGACCGAGATCTTGCCGTTGCTGATCATGGTCAAGCTCGACCAGTACGATTACACCGGTGCCACCGCCATTGGCGTGCTGATGCTGGTGGTTTCCTTCATCCTGCTGCTGCTGATCAACCTGTTGCAGCGGCGCATCGAAACCCCTTGAAGGAGGCCCGGTAATGTCTTCGTCATCCCTTGGCGCAGCGGCCGCCGCCAACGCCGCCCGCCGTGGCAGTGCCACCTCAAGGCGTGTGCTGATTGCCCTGGCCTGGCTGGTGTTCGCGCTGTTCTTGCTGCTGCCGCTGTTCATCGTCGTGTCCCAGGCCCTGAAGAATGGCTTTGGCACGTTCTTCGAAGCCATCTTCGAGCCCGACGCCCTGTCGGCGCTGAAGCTCACCCTGTTCGCGGTGATCATCTCGGTGCCGCTGAACCTGGTGTTCGGCGTCAGCGCCGCCTGGTGCGTGAGCAAGTACACCTTCCGCGGCAAGAGCCTGCTGGTGACCCTGATCGACCTGCCGTTCTCGGTTTCGCCGGTGATCGCCGGTCTGGTCTATGTGTTGATGTTCGGTGCCCAGGGGCTGTTCGGCCCCTGGCTGCAGGACCACGACATCCAGATCGTGTTCGCCCTGCCGGGCATCGTGCTGGCGACCATCTTCGTGACTGTGCCTTTCGTGGCCCGAGAGCTGATCCCGCTGATGCAGGAACAGGGCACGCAGGAGGAGGAGGCCGCGCGCCTGCTCGGCGCCAACGGCTGGCAGATGTTCTGGCACGTGACGCTGCCGAACATCAAATGGGGCCTGATCTACGGCGTGGTGCTGTGCACCGCGCGGGCCATGGGTGAGTTCGGCGCCGTGTCGGTGGTGTCCGGGCATATCCGTGGCGTCACCAATACCTTGCCGCTGCACGTGGAGATCCTCTACAACGAGTACAACCATGTCGCGGCCTTCAGCGTGGCCAGCCTGCTGCTGATCCTGGCGCTCTTCATCCTGCTGCTCAAGCAGTGGAGCGAGAACCGTATTAACCGCCTGCGCCACAGCGCCGCGGAGGAATGATTCATGTCGATCGAAGTTCGTAACGTCAGCAAGCGCTTCAACGCCTTCCAGGCCCTGGACAACATCAACCTGGATATCAACAGCGGCGAGCTGGTGGCCCTGCTGGGCCCGTCCGGCTGCGGCAAGACCACCCTGCTGCGCATCATCGCCGGCCTGGAAACGCCCGACCAGGGCAATATCGTGTTCCATGGCGAGGACGTGTCCGGCCATGACGTGCGTGATCGCAACGTCGGTTTCGTGTTCCAGCACTACGCTTTGTTCCGCCACATGAGCGTGTTCGACAACGTCGCTTTTGGCCTGCGCATGAAGCCCAAGGGTGAACGCCCGAGCGAGAGCAAGATCGCCGAGAAAGTGCACGAGCTGCTGAACATGGTGCAACTGGACTGGTTGTCCGACCGCTACCCTGAGCAGCTGTCCGGCGGTCAGCGCCAGCGTATCGCCCTGGCCCGTGCCCTGGCGGTGGAACCCAAGGTGCTGCTGCTCGATGAGCCCTTCGGTGCGCTGGACGCCAAGGTACGCAAGGAGCTGCGCCGTTGGTTGGCGCGCCTGCACGAGGACATCAACCTGACCTCGGTATTCGTCACCCACGACCAGGAAGAAGCCATGGAAGTGGCAGACCGCATCGTGGTGATGAACAAGGGTGTGATCGAGCAGATCGGTTCGCCGGGCGAGGTGTATGAACACCCTGCCAACGACTTCGTCTATCACTTCCTGGGCGACTCCAACCGCCTGAGTCTGAGCGAGGGCCAGCATGTGCTGTTCCGTCCGCACGAAGTGTCGCTGTCGCGCCATGAGACCGAAGGCCACCAGGCCGCCGAAGTGCGCGATATCCGCCCATTGGGGGCGACCACGCGTGTCACCTTGAAGGTGCCAGGACAGAGCGAGTTGATCGAGGCGGAAGTGGTCAAGGACCACGACAGCCTGTCGGGGCTGGCGCGGGGGGAGACGTTGTTCTTCCGGCCGAAGGTCTGGCAGAAGGTAACGGACATCTGATCCATCGTGCACACCGATAACCCGGGCATCGTCCCGGGTTTTTTTGTACTGCAGGAATCTGTGGGAGCGGGTTTTGCCCGCGGATGCGTGGTGAAGAGGCGGGCGTAGTCGCGGGCGAACCCGCTCCCACAGAGGGTGTGCAACCCCACCTGTGCGCCAGGGCCATGCCTTGTCGCTATATTTCATATGCCGGGCAGGCATCGTTTTTTCGGTGCACTGCTGCAGCCCTTGAACGACGCGGCCTGGGCGCAACCGTAGCTTCTCCATATTCAAAAAAGATCTATTTTTAATTTTAAATATTACTTTCTGGGATAAGCCTTCGCGCCCGATGATTCAGCCATGAATCACGCCCCCAGGGAGTTCTATCGATGGGTAATGTCCAGTCGGCCGTCAGGGCCTACGACCAGCCATGGCGTCCGGCATCGGGCGACCTGGTCGAGCTTGGACGCACGCTTCGCCTGCCATTGGGCCAACTGCGCCTGCAACGCACGCCTGTCAGTGGCCTCAAGCGTCGCGACACGCTGGCACTAGGGCTGCTGGTGTTGGCCCTGCATGGCGCTGCGGCCTACTGGATCAGCCAGGCGCCGACTCCAGTATTGCCCGTGGTTCCACCACAGATTCCGCCGATGACCATCGAGTTCGCCGCGCCCGCACCACCTGTGGTCGAGCCCCCTCCACCGGCTCCAGCGCCGCCCGTGGTCGAGCCGCCACCCCCTGTGGTGGACGAGCTGGCGGCCAAGCCTGCGCCAAAACCGATACCCAAGCCCAAGCCGATACCTGCGCCCAAACCAGTGGCCAAGCCGCAGCCCAAGCCCGTCGAGGCGCCGCCCGCTCCACCGGTGGCGGCCCCCGCGCCGGTGGCTCCGCCGGCACCGGCGCCGGTTACGCCACCTTCGGCCAGCGCTGCCTATTTGAAGAACCCCGCGCCGCAGTACCCACAAATGGCCCATCGCCGGGGCTGGGAGGGGTCGGTGCTGCTACGTGTCGAGGTGCTCGCCAGCGGCAAGCCTGGGCAGATCCAGATCCAGAAGAGCAGCGGTCGCCAGGTGCTGGATGACGCGGCCCTCGCCGCAGTGAAGCGCTGGAGCTTCGTGCCGGCCAAGCAGGGCGAGGTGGCCCAGGTTGGCTGGGTCAGCGTGCCGATCGATTTCAAGCTTCGTTAATTCGCGCCCATCGACGTACAAAGGAAGACTTCATCATGAGCCTGTTGGCATCCCCACTCGAATCCGTTGAAAGCGCCGTCATCTGGCTGCTGGTTGGTTTTTCCGTGGCCACTTGGGCGTTGGCCTTGGTCAAGGTCGTGCAGTTCGTGCGCCTGAAGCACCAGGATCGGCGCTTCCATGAGCAGTTCTGGGCGGCCTCGAGCCTCGATGCGGCAGCCCAGCCCAGCCACGATCTGCCCGGCCCCGCCGCCCGGGTGGCCCAGGCAGGCTACGCGGCGATTGCCGTCGGGGAGCCGGGCCAGGCCAATGACCTGAGCCATGCCATCAATCATCAGGACCGTCTGGAGCGCGCGCTGCGTCAGCAGATCGTGCGTGAACGCCGCTCCCTGGAAACGGGCCTGGCAGTGGTCGCCAGCATCGGCAGCACCTCGCCTTTCATCGGCCTGTTCGGCACTGTGTGGGGCATCATGGAAGCGCTCAAAGGCATCAGCGCGGCAGGCTCGGCGAGCCTTGAAACCGTGGCCGGGCCGATCGGCGCGGCGCTGGTGGCCACCGGGGTCGGTATCGCCGTCGCGGTGCCTGCGGTGCTGGTCTACAACTATTTCCTGCGTCGCCTCAAGCTGACCGCCGCCGACCTCGACGATTTCGCCCATGACTTCTACAGCCTGGCGCAGAAGAGTGCCTTCCGCGTACTCGTGCACCCTGCAGTGCACAAGGCCCAGACCGGATTCACCCAACCGGTGAAGGAGGCTTCCTGATATGGCCTTCTCGACCCAGGACAGCGATGAAGTCCTCAGTGAAATCAACGTCACGCCCTTGGTGGACGTCATGCTGGTGCTGTTGGTGGTGTTCATCGTCACCGCACCGCTGCTGACCAACGCCATCCCCATCAACCTGCCCAAGACCGAGGCCGTGGCCCCGGTCGAGCAGAAGGACCCGCTGGTGGTGAGCATCGATGGCAGCGGCAAGCTGTTCATCAACAAGGACGAGATCCAGCCCGATCTGCTGGAAACCAACCTCAAGGACGCCAAGGCCAAGGACGCCGAGCTGCGCGTCCAGTTGCAGGCCGACGATGGCGTCAATTACGGCGAAGTGGCGCGGGCCATGGCTGCCATCGAACGCGCCGGGATCAGCAAGTTGGCGGTGATCACCGCACGCTGACCGGCAAACCCTCTTCAGGCAAGTGCTTCAGGGCCATTTTCCTTGGCAGGGGATGGCCCTTTTTTTTGGGCTGTACGTTTTGAGCTTCGTGCGGCAAGAGGGCACGAGTTAGCGACTGAAGCGTGTCGCTTAAAACTTAAAGCTATTAATAAATAGCGCCTTATTCCTTTACTGATATAACCGTCTCCTCAATACTGGTCCCAAGCACGCAAACTTCCAGGAGGCGTCCCCATGCGCAATGAGTCGATCCGTTACCTGATTGTGCCGGGCTGGCAAGGATCGCCAGACAACCATTGGCAAAGTCACTGGCAGCGTAGTCTGCCCAACAGCGTCCGGGTCGAGCAGCGCGACTGGCTCACGCCTCAGCGGCGCGACTGGGTCCAGGCGCTGGAGCAGGCAATCGCCGCCGAACGCTCGCCGGTGATCCTGATCGCCCATAGTCTGGGCTGCATCACCGTCGCTCATTGGGCCGCCCAGGCCCGCCCGGCCTTGCTGCGCCAAGTGCGCGGCGCATTGCTGGTGGCTCCGGCGGATGTCGAGCGTCCCACCTGCTCGCCCGCGCTGCGCAATTTCGCACCGATCCCGCTGCAGCCGCTGCCATTCCCGAGTCAGGTGGTCAGTTCGGACAACGACCCGGCCGTCAGTGTGCCGCGTGCATTGCACCTGGCACGGGCCTGGGGCGCCGAGGCGGGGCTGCTGGCCAATGCCGGGCATATCAACGTCAAGTCCGGCCATGAGCGCTGGGAGCAAGGTTTTGCCTACCTCTATCGCCTGCAAGGCCGTATCGAACAGCGGGCCTTGCGCCGCGCCTGATCCGCCAACCGTTCACGTACACCAAGACGCCCGGCCGGCGGCGGCCTCGGGCGGGAGCGCGTCATGACCATCCACAACACTTTCGGTCAGCCTTTGCTGACCTTCCCCGAGCAAGACAAAAGCCCATTGAGCATCCGCGCCAAGGCGCTGGTGTTCATCGACCCTCGTTCGCAACAGCTGCGCGATGCCTTGGAGCACCTGGCACCGCAACCGGTGCCGGTGTTGATCCGCGGCGAGACCGGTACCGGCAAGGAACTGCTGGCCCGACAGGTCCATCGTGCCAGTGACCGCAGTGGGTTGTTCGTCTCGGTGAGCTGCGCGGCGATCAGCCCGACCTACGCCGATGCCGAGTTGTTCGGCTACAGCGCCGGCACCCTAGGGGGAACCGCCAGCGGCCGGGCGGGCTGGTTCGGCTCGGCCAATGGCGGCACCCTGTACTTGGACGAGATCGCCGACCTGCCGCTGGCGATCCAGGGCAAGCTTCTGGCGGCGCTGGAGAACCGCGAAGTCACCCGCGTCGGCGCCCAGCGGCCGCAGCCGGTGGATGTCCGCTTGGTGGCGGCGTCCAGTATCGACCTGGCCCAGGCCGTGCGTGCCGGGCGCTTCAACGAGCGACTCTACCTCTACCTGCGCGAAGGCCAGCTGGAATTGCCGGCGCTACGCGAGCGGGTGGGGGATATCCTGCCGCTGGCCGAATACTTCATCGGAATCTACAGCCTACGCCTGGGCGTTCCGGTGCCGCTGATCAGCGAAGCCGCCCAGCAGGCCCTTGAGGCCCATGCCTGGCCCGGCAATACCCGCGAGCTGGAAAACGTCATCCACTTTGCCCTGTTGGTGAGCGATGCCGGGGAAATCCTCCCGCAGCACCTGGACCTGCCCGACACCACGCCGCTGGCCAGCCTGGCGCGCCAACTTGCGCAACTGGGCCAGAGCCAGGAGCCGCAAACGAAATCGGCGGTGCGCCAATTGCTGGCTTCGACATTGGCGAGCCTGGGATAAACCCTGTGCTAGAGCGGGTAACCGTTGGTCAGAAGCGAATGCGGTAATGGCAATTTGTTTTAGTTATAAGCGGCTAAGCAAAAGATATTGTTCCGGAATAAAAATTCCCGGTATCGTCCGCTTCACGCCCCCATTCAAAGGGTGGGCACCGACTTCGCCATCATCAATGGCTCCAGCTTGATAACAAGGATCACCATGAAAAAAACTCTGCTGACCACTGCCCTGGCCGCTGCCCTGTCGCTGGCCGGTTTCGCCAACGCCGCCGAGAAGCTGGTCGTGGCTGCTACTCCCGTACCCCACGCCGAAATCCTCGAATTGATCAAGCCAACTCTGGCCAAGGAAGGCGTGGACCTGCAGATCAAGGTCTTCACCGACTACGTCCAGCCTAACGTGCAGGTCGACCAGAAGCGTCTGGATGCCAACTACTTCCAGACCCTGCCGTACCTGAAGAACTTCAACGAAGGCAAGGGTACTCACCTGGAAACCGTGATCGGCGTACACGTCGAGCCGTTCGGTGGCTACTCCAAGAAGGTCAAGAGCCTGGCTGAGCTCAAGGACGGTGCCACTGTCGCCATCCCCAACGAAGGCAGCAACAGCGGCCGTGCGCTGATCCTGCTGCAAAAGGCAGGTCTGATCACCCTGAAAGATCCGAAGAATGCCCTGGCTACGCCCAAGGACATCGCCGAGAACCCGAAAAACCTGAAGTTCCGCGAGCTGGAATCGGCCATGCTGCCGCGCGTGCTCGATCAGGTCGACCTGGACATGATCAACACCAACTACGCCCTGGAAGCCGGTCTGAACCCGGCCAAGGACGCCCTGGTAATCGAAGGCAGCGACTCGCCGTACGTGAACTTCCTGGTTGCCCGCCCGGACAACAAGGACAGCGAGGCCATCCAGAAACTGGCCAAAGCCCTTACCAGCCCGCAGGTGAAGGAATTCATCGCCAAGAAGTACAGCGGTGCGGTGCTGCCGGCGTTCTGATCTTCACGCCTGAAAGAAAAACGCCGACGTATTTGCGTCGGCGTTTTCGTTCATGCCCCCGATTTGGCCAGCGCCCGACGCAAGGCCAGGAGCCATTGAAGTTGCTCGTTCGAAATGGGTGGGCAGGCGCTGTTCATTGGGGGATTCCTGAAGGCTGTCTGAGTGCCCTTTGAGAGGCCATCGACAGGAAAGATCCCAGGTCAGGACGAAATTTCCGCGCCCGCCGACGAAGGGTACGCGTTGCGGCCGATCGCAGGCTTTGCTCCCAAGGGCACAGCGCCAAGCCGAAGAATGTCGCCGTACCTGTGGGAGCGGGTGGGGCTGCATGGCAGCCCCGGGGATTTCAGCTATTGCGCGGCAACCAGTTCAACAGAAACTCATTCACCACCTGCGGGCTCTCGAGACTCGAGATGTGCCCCGCGAACGGAATCTGCGCCGCCAGGCAGCCGATCAAGCGGGCCATTTCGTTGGACTCTGCCGGTGGCCGGGGAATGTCCTGGTCGCCACACAGCACGATAGTACGTTCGCCTGGCAATTCGCCCAGCCGCGCCAGCAGGTCTGGCCGGCCGAAAATCACTCGGCCCATCGGCTCGAGGCTTTCCCGGATCGCCTGGGCGCTGCTAGCCTTGAGCTGGGCGCGAAACTGCTCACGGATCTCAGGTACCGTCTGGCCCCCGGCATGGAAGAAGATCGGTACGACGATGTCGAGCAAGGCATCGCTGAACCCGCCCGCTGCGCTCGCGGCATCGAGCAGGCCAAAGTATTTCAGGCGGGTGGCGTCCGGCTCGGCGCCCAGGTAGGTGTCCATCAACACCAGGCGGTCGATGCGCTGGGGGTGCTCGATGGCCAGTTGTGCGCCCCACATGCCGCCGACCGACAGGCCGACCAGATGGCATTTCGGGATATCCAGCGCATCGAGCAATGCCAGGTGCTGGCGCGCCAACACGCTCATGTCGGTGGTGGTGGGCGGTGGCGCTGCGGAGTCGCCGTGGCCCCAAAGCTCGGGCACGATCACCCGGTAGTGTTTCGACAGTGCCTCGATCTGCGGCTGCCACATGGCCGCCGACCACAAATAGCTGTGGCCCAGCAGCACGGGGAAACCTTGGCCCTGGTCGACATAGCTCATGCGGGCGCCGTCGATTTCAATGAAGTGCTTGTGCATCGGGATCCTCGGGAGCGGGTTGAAGGTCATGGCTCGGGCCGTCACTGTACCGGCAGCAGTCGCAAGGTGCTTTGCGCTGGAATCACACCCATCTGCGCCCGTTGATATCGCCCATTGATGTAATCCTCGGCTTGGTCGCCATAGTGCGGGTCGAACAGCACACCGCTCTGGCCTACCGGGTTGATGGTCAGGGCCGCGCCGGGGTCTGCGAAATCAATCAGGCGCCGGGTTGAGGGGCCGTAGTTGACTGCCCAGGGTGCCGGACCGATCTTCGCCGAGAGGTTGTTGGGCACCTCATGGGTACCGGGTGCGGCGAAGGGGCCAACGTTGAACAGCAGGTTCAGCGGCTTCTTCACTCCCAGCGGGTGGTTGTGGGTCAGGGTGTGGGCTTTGCCCCACTGCCAGCGGGCCGGGTCCTTGCCGAACGTCTCGCGCAGGTGAGCGAGGCTGCGTTGCCAGGCCAGCTTGACGATAGCGGTGCGGTCGGTATGTTCGCTGGCGCCGCGTAGCGCCCACCAAGGCGACTCGGGATCGGCCGCCAGGCGCGGCAGGGCTGCATCGATGACGCGGGTGTTGATCAGGACCGGGAACCAGGTATCTCCCAGTTCGTCGTGCAGGGCTGCGAAGGCCAGTTCATACAGGAACTGGTTGAACAGGGTGGCACTGGTCGAATCCAGCGGGTAGTCGCCCCGCCAGGCGGCCAATTGTTCCACCAGTTCCTTCTCCTGCTCGCCCTGAGCGATGGCGCGCAAAGTGCCCAGCAGCGGTGCCAAGGTGCGTGGGCCGTAGTCGGTGGCGGTATCGAGCTGCAAAGCTTGGGTGTTTTGGGTGTCCCACTGGATACCTGGCACGGCCAGGTGTCGGTCGAGCTGGCGACCACGATCGGGCAGGTTGTAATAGCCAGGGACCGGCACGACGGCCGGAGGCTGGAAGTTGGCCGAGACGATGTAGCCGCTGGCAGGGTTCTCTTGCTGTGGGTTCACGCTGAACGGGTAGAAGCCGGGTTTGTCGGCCTGGGACGTGCTGCCATCGAGAATGAACGACGGATTGACCCCCTCTGGGCGCACCGGCAATTGCGCTGCTGCCCACCACCCGATGTCGCCACGGGCATTGGCCCAGACAAGATTCAGGCCGGGGGCATGGATCTTCGCTGCCGCGTCGCGCATCTTGCCCAGGGTATCGGCGCGGTTGACCTGATAGAAGCCATCGAGCAAGGGGTTGTCGGTTTCCAGGAATGCCCACCACATGGCAATCGGCCTAGGCCCGGCGGTGGCGCCGATCACATCGTTGACGATCGGGCCGTGGGGCGAGCGACGTAGGGTGATAGACGCGGGGGCCTGGCCTTTGACAGCGATCTGCTGCTCGACTTTTTCCAGCGGCTGCCACCTGCCAGCGACCCTGACCTGATCGGGGTCGTTCGGGTTGACCTGCTCGGCGATCAGGTCCACGTCGTCGTTCTGGAACATGGTCAGGCTCCAGCCGAAGTCCAGGTTGTGACCGAGCAGGGCGAAGGGGTTGAGCGCCTGGAAGTAGCCATACAGGTTGAACCCCGGTGCCGACAGTTCAGCCTCGTACCACACTGCCGGGACGGCAAAGCCAATGTGCGGATCGCCGGCCAGCAATGGGCGGCCGCTGCGCGTGCGGGTGCCAGACACGGCCCAGGCATTGCTGCCTTCGAACTGGGGGATGCCGGCCTCGCCCAAGGCCTCGTGACTCAAGCGTGCCAACTGCTCCAGGCTGCGCCAGTCCGCAGCAGCTAGGGGCGCGGCCAGGGCGCCGTCCGGTTGCCAGTCGAGATCGAAGATTTCCAGGTACTGAGGGCCGAGCTGATCGCGGATATAGGTCAGCGCAGGCTCGGTGCGAAAGGCAGCGGCAAAACTGTACGCCAAGTAACCGGCGATGCTGAGCGTGTCCTCGGCGGTGAAGGGGCGTGGGTTGATGCCCAGCAGGTCGAACTCCATGGGCTTGGGGTGGCTGGCCTGCCATTGGTTGACCCCGTCCAGGTAGGCCTGTAGCGCCTGCCAGGCCGGCGATTGCTGGTCCTGGCGCTGGGCCATGCGTGTGGCCTGTTCGCGGATACGCAGGCTGCGAAACAGGGTGTCGGTGGGGATCAGGTCGGCGCCCAGCACTTCGGCCAGCTCTCCACGGGCCAGGCGCCGCAGGATTTCCATCTGGAACAACCGGTCCTGGGCATGCACATAGCCCAGGGCACGGTACAGGTCAGACTCGTTCTGCGCCTGCAGATGAGGGACGCCGCGAGCGTCGTAGCGTACGCTGACCGGCGCCTCGAGGCCGGCAACACTTGTCTGGCCCCCGCGCTGTGGCTGCTTGCCTTGCACGTACCAGTAACCGGCGCCTACGGCAGCGGCAATCGCCACTGCCAGCAGGGTCAGGCTGCGCTTCATCAAGACTCCTTGTGCATTCGAGCGAAAAGTGTGGTCCGATCATCGACGGATTCGCGAACTGAGCATAGTCCCCTGGAAGGAGTCTCCATGTCCCTCAGCGAAAAACAGAAAATGCTGACTGGCCAGCTTTACCATGCCGGCTGCCCTGAACTGCAAGCCGAGCAGATCGCCAACAAGCACTGGATGCACCGCTACAACAGCAGTGTCGAGCTGCTCAACGACGCCCGCCACGCGCTGTTGGTCGAGCACTTCGGCCATGCCGGCCCAGGCGCAGTGATTCGTCCGCCATTTTATTGCGACTACGGCTACAACATCAGCGTGGGTGCCAACACCTTCATGAATTTCAATTGCGTGATTCTCGATGTGTTGCCGGTCCATATCGGCGAGGACTGCCAGATCGGCCCTGCGGTGCAGATCTACACCGCTGACCATCCGCTGGACCCCGAGGTGCGCCGCAGCGGGTTGGAGAGCGGCCGGCCGGTGCGCATTGGCAACAACGTGTGGATCGGTGGCGGGGCGATCATCCTGCCGGGCGTGAGTATCGGCGACAACGCCGTGGTGGGCGCCGGCAGCGTGGTCACCCGCGACGTGCCGGCCGGGGCGATCGTGGTGGGCAACCCCGCGCGGGTGCGTCAGCCGGCCCAAGGGCAGTAGCAGCCCTGGGCCAGGGTGTTGGACGCGTTGATCTTGCGGCCTTCGACCAGCGCCTTGAGGACCGGCTCGATGAAGCTGTTGCTGGCATTGCACACGGCGCCCTCGCTATAAGGGCCGAAGTAGGCCAGGCGGCCTTCGCGGTCCCAGATGGCCACGGCGGGAGACGCTGGCAGGTGCTCGCTGCCGGGCAGCGCGGCCAAGGGTTGGAGCGCCGCCAGGTTGTCAGGCAACTGGCCTTGGCTACCGGGCTTTTGCACCACATGAAAGCGCACGCCTTGAGGTGCGAAATGTTCGATCAGCTCGCCCAGGTGCTGCTGGTTGCCGACGTTGCAGGGGCAGGCCGGGTCCCAGAAATGCACCACCCGGATCGGGCCTGGGCCGGCCAGCTCGGCAGGCAACTGCAACTGGCTGCCCTCGAACAGCGTTGTCTGGTCGTCGAACGTGCGCAGGTAACGCGCCTGGAAACTGGCGTACGCCCACCAGAGGACGGCAGCGCAGAGCAGCAATGCGAAGGCGGTGAGCAGGGATTTACGGGTGGGCATGGTGTGTCCGCAGGATTTGGGGCAGCGAGAACCCTGTGGGAGCGGTCTGTTCTGGCAAAGGGTCTAGCTTGCCACGATGACGCCCAGAGCTGAATATCACAGGTCAATACTCGCTTCGCTGTGGATCCGCCCGATGCCCGCCACCTTTCACCCCGACCTCCTGCGCGCCAGCCTTGCGCCCTTGGCGGCCCGCCACCCTCTGTCGTCCCAAGGCCTGGACTACCAGCGTTTCTATGGCCTGGACCTGCCGGTGCGCCAAAGCTGGCTGGGCGGCTTCAAGGCGGCGGGCTTCGAGTTGGTGGGGCAGGTGTGGTTGCCGCAGCGGCCTGTGGCGACGCTGTTTCTGCTGCACGGCTACTACGACCACATGGGGCTGTACTGCCATGTGATCGAATGGGCGTTGGGTCAGGGGTTCGCGGTCATCAGTTGCGACCTCCCAGGCCATGGGTTGTCGAGTGGCGAACGGGCCAGCATCACTGATTTCGCCGTCTACCAGCAGATGCTCGATGCTTTGTTCGAACAGGCCCGTCTGCTCGACTTGCCACGCCCATGGCATCTGTGCGGGCAGAGCACTGGCGGGGCGATCGTGGTGGATCACGTGCTGCACCACGGCGAGCAGAGCCCGGCCGATGGCCAAGTGATCCTGCTGGCGCCTTTGGTGCGGCCACGCTCGTGGTATTGGTCGAAACTCAGCTATTGCGTGCTGCGCCACTTCGTCAACGGCATCGAGCGGCGCTTCAGCGAGAACAGCAACGATCCGGCGTTCCTGCCGTTCCTGGAGGCCGACCCACTGCAACCGCGGCGGTTGCCGACGGCCTGGGTCGGGGCCCTGGTGGCCTGGGTCAAGCGTATCGAGGCCGCGCCGCGCAGCGTGCGGCGACCGGTGATCGTGCAGGGGGAAGCCGACGCCACGGTGGATTGGCCCTACAACCTCAAGGTGCTCAAGGCCAAGTTCGCCGAGCCGCAGATCCTCATGCTGCCCGAGGCGCGTCATCATCTGGCCAACGAGTTGCCGGCCATTCGCCAGCGCTACTTCGCCTTCATCGATCAGCGCCTTGGCTGATCACTGCAGGTCTGCGGCGCTCCGCCCCACCGCCAGACCGGCGCGCACCGCTTCCAGGGCTGCCTTGTAGTAGGCCTTGCCCTCGGCGGATTCGGCGAAGGTGGCGAATTCCTCGAGCTCGGCGTCGGACAGGTCGCGGTAGACGTACAACAGGGTGTTGTTCAAATCCTCGCCGATCTGCTGCATCAGGCGCTGGCGCTGGCCATCGAGCAGGCTGCTGGCCTGACCTGCCCCGAACAGGCCGGGGATCATGGAGCTGAGGCTGTCGGCCGCGACGCCGGCGATTGCCAGGCTCACCTCGGCACCGGCTTCCCGGGCAGGCAGGGCCTGGGCCAGGTGGCCGATGATCAGCATACGGTTGTCGCTGGCCTGGATCTTCGGCAGGCCCTTGGCATTCTTGGCCAGTTGGTCCTTGCGCGTAGCCAGCAGTTCGGCGGCCACGACCTTGCGCCCAAGCGGCGACTGGAAGAAGGCCAGCGCAGGCGCAGGGTTGGGCAGGTTGGCGCGCAATTGCGCCTGGGCCCGGCGGTCCATGGCCTGGGCCTGGAAACGCTGGTTGCTGTTGTTGACCAGCGCCTGGTAGACCGCAGGCGGCAGGCTGTTCTTGTAGCGCTGCTGGGCAGCGCTCACGGCATCGGTGAAGTGGGCGCGCTGGTCGGGCCAGCCGGCGACCTTGTACAGCTGATCGAGACTGTCTGCCCAGACAGGCATGGTGCAGATCATCATCAGCAGCAGGGAAAACAAACGGCGCATTCAGGACTCCTGTCGGCAGGCCGCTATTGTCCTTGGGGCGGCGTGGCTTTGTCGAGACGCCGATGACGGTTGGCGGCCAAGTGGCGCTGTCGGTTTTCACGGCGAGTCGATACTATGCGCCATGCCCATCTCTCTTGAATATCCGATGCTTTCTACCATCGTCGACGACCTGGCCAACCGTGGTTGGTCCCGCCAGCCTTTTTTCCTGCCCGAAGCATTGATCAGCGCCTTGGCGGCCGAGTGCCGACACCGTGCCGCCGAGGGCGAATTGAGCCCGGCCGGCGTGGGGCGCGGCACCGGACAAGAGGTGCGCGAAGCGATCCGTGGCGACCGCATCCAATGGCTGGAGCCGGGTGAGTCCGAGGCCTGTGACCGTTACCTGACGGCCATGGACAGCCTGCGCCAGGCGCTGAACCAGGGCTTGTACCTGGGCCTCGAGGACTTCGAGTGTCATTTCGCCTTGTATCCACCAGGCGCCTTCTATCGCCGTCATGTGGACCGTTTCCGCGACGACGACCGACGCGCGGTCTCGGCCATCCTCTACCTCAACGAGAATTGGCAACCCCAGGACGGTGGCCAGTTGCGCATGTTCCTCGCCGAGGACGCGCAGCTGGATGTGCAGCCGGAGGCGGGCAGCCTGGTGGTGTTCCTGTCTGGCGATATCCCCCATGAAGTCTTGCCGGCCAGGCGTGATCGCCTGTCTCTGACCGGCTGGTTCCGCCGTCGTGGCAATGAACCGTTCTGATTTGCCCAGGGTCCTGGTCAGCGCCTGTCTGCTGGGGCAGCCGGTGCGCTACGACGGGCGCGACAGCGGGCACCCGGATCTTCTTCAGCGCTGGCAGGCCGAAGGCCGCGTGGTGCCGCTATGTCCAGAAGTGGCGGGCGGCCTGCCGACACCCCGCCCCCCAGCGGAAATTCCGGGGGGGCAGGGGGCGGCGGTGCTGGACGGGCAGGCCCAGGTAGTGACGGTGACCGGGTTGGATGTCAGCGAAGCCTTTCTTGCTGGCGCCCGGCAGGCCCTGGCGCTGGTGCGTGAACATGGCATCCGTGTGGCGGTGCTCAAGGCAGGCAGCCCTTCATGTGGCAACCGGTTGACCTACGATGGGACCTTCAGCGGCGTGAAGGTCCCGGGGGAAGGGGTGACCACAGCGCTGTTGCGCCGCGAAGGCGTGCTGGTGTTCAGCGAGCTGGAGCTCGAAGACGCACAGCGAGCGCTGGAAGGTATGGGCCACTAGCAAGGATTCGCCAGACGATAAAGGTCGATGCCCCCTGCAGCGTTTGGCACGCCATCACTGGCTCGCTGCCTGGTTCTTGAGCCACTTCTGTTCCAATGCCGTCAGACGGCCGTCGTCCTTGATGCGCTGCAGGGCATTGTTCACTGCGCTTTCGAACGCCGGGTTGTCCTTCTGGAATGGAATCACCCGTGCGTCGGCGCCATAGGGCTGGCTGATATCCAATTGCCCATCGAGTGTCTGTTTGGCATCGAGCTGATCGAGGGCGATGTCGAACTTGCCGCTCTGAACGCCAGGCAGCAACTGATCCGCAGGGGCCTCGACGAATTGCGCACGCACATCCAGTTCCTTGGCGATGGCCTGGCCCAGCTCGATTTCAAAGCCAGTCAGGTGTTCGTTTTCCTTGTAGGCGTAGGGTGGGGTATCGGATTGCACGGCAATGCGCAGCTCGCCCCGGTCGTTGACGTCGTCTATCAGCTCGGCCTGGGCCAATGGGCTGATCAAAAGTGCCAGAAGTACGCCAGTGCTCAAACGCATGAATGCCCCCATTTTCTTTTGGCAGTTGAATATGTTTCGCCGCGACTTTCTGACTTGTTACGGTCGAATGCAGGCTATGACCTTAGCTGCGCTGCAATGTTTTGAGCGGCGATCATTTTTTCTGATCCTGTCCGGCAAGACCTTGGCGCCCAATTGAACTATGGTGATTTATCGCTGCGGTTCGTTAATGGACAGTAGTCAATGAAAGTGAAACACAGGAGATGTGAATGAACAGCCTATTTTCGCGTGCTGCCGTTGCCGGCTTGTTGATGGGGGTGTCGGTGTTCGCGGGCGCCGCGGACGCGCTGAAGAGTCAGGAGCCGCCCGAGGGCGCCAAGGTCTTCATCGTTTCCCCCGCTGACGGAGCGACCGTCGACAAGACCTTCACGGTCAAGTTCGGCATCGAGGGCATGGGGCTCAAGCCTGCGGGCGATGCGACCCCGCACACGGGTCACCATCATCTGCTGGTTGATGTCGACAAAGAGCCTGCGGCTGACCAGCCGCTGCCGACCACCTTGATGCCGGAGAACAACGCACCACTGCCGGCCGGCCCGCAAGTGTTGCACTTCGGCAAGGCGCAGACCGAAGCCACCATCACCCTGACGCCAGGCAAGCACACCCTGCAACTGGTCCTGGGGGACCGGTTCCATGTGCCGTTCAAGCCAAGCGTCGAGTCGCAGAAGATCACCGTGCAGGTGAAGTAAATCCCGACTCTTTCGCGGCCCTCTGGCACAGCGAGATGCTTGAGAGCGATACATGACCTGTGGGAGCGGCGGTTCGGCGCTCCGATTTACCCGCGAAACAGACACCGTCGATACACAGGCAAAAAAAAGGAGGCCACCCGGGCCTCCTTTTTTTATGCAGCGCAGTAACTTAGAACAGCACGCGAGAGCGGATAGTACCCTTGACCTGCTGGAGTTTTTCCTGCGCCAGGTCCGAGTATTCGGCATCCACGTCGATGACCACGTAACCCACTTTCTCGTCGGTCTGCAGGAACTGGCCGGAGATGTTGATCCCGTTTTCGGCGAAGACCTTGTTGATCTCGCTGAGTACGCCGGGGATGTTCTGGTGGATGTGCAGCAGGCGGTGCTTGCCTGGGTGCGCCGGGAGGGCAACTTCGGGGAAGTTGACCGACGATACGGACGTACCGTTGTCGCTGTACTTGACCAGCTTCTCGGCCACTTCCAGGCCGATGTTGGCCTGGGCTTCGGCGGTGGAGCCACCGATGTGTGGGGTCAGGATCACGTTGTCCAGGCCGCGCAGCGGGCTTTCGAACTGCTCGTCGTTGGAGCGAGGCTCGACCGGGAAGACGTCGATGGCGGCGCCGATCAGGTGCTGGTCCTTGATCGCGGCGGCCAGGTGGTCGAGCTCGACCACGGTGCCACGGGCGGCGTTGATCAGGATCGAGCCCTTCTTCATCGCACGGATTTCCTTCTCGCCGATCATCCACTGGGTGGATGGCAGCTCAGGCACGTGCAGCGAGACGATGTCGGCCAGGCCCAGCAGCTCATGCAGGCTGGTCACCTGGGTGGCGTTGCCCAGCGGCAGCTTGGTCAGCGGATCGTAGAAGTAGACCTGCATGCCCAGGCTTTCGGCCAGGACCGACAATTGGGTGCCGATCGAGCCGTAGCCGACGATGCCCAGTTTCTTGCCACGGATCTCGAAGGAATTGGCCGCGCTCTTGATCCAGCCGCCACGGTGGCAGGAAGCGTTCTTCTCGGGGATGCCACGCAGCAGCAGGATGGCTTCGGCCAGCACCAGCTCGGCAACGGAGCGGGTGTTGGAGAACGGCGCGTTGAACACGGCGATACCGCGCTCGCGGGCTGCGTTCAGGTCGACTTGGTTGGTACCGATGCAGAAGCAGCCGACAGCGACCAGTTTCTTCGCGCAGTCGAAGATCTCTTCGGTCAGCTGGGTGCGAGAGCGAATGCCGATGAAGTGGGCATCAGCGATCTTTTCCTTCAACTCTGCTTCCGGCAAGGAACCAGTGAGGTACTCGATATTGGTGTACCCGGCAGCCTTGAGGGTATCGACCGCATTCTGGTGCACACCTTCAAGAAGAAGGAACTTGATCTTGCTCTTGTCGAGAGAAGTCTTGCTCATCTGCGTAAACCTGTATCCCGGAGAAAAAATGGCAGGGGGGTAAAGCGGCGCGGCGTCGGCCTTAGCACGAACGGCGGGAGCGCTATGCTAGCATACGCGACAGAATCTGAGCTTATCCCGACAGGTGAAGAGTGCTCAGGGTGACTATGAATAGTTCGAGAGTTCAGCCGATGACCAACACCGCGGTACTTGATGAACTGATGACCCTGGTCGACCCGAGCAAGGTTCTTACCGACCCGGCTTCGCTGGAGGCCTACGGCAAGGACTGGACCAAGCACTATCCACCGGCGCCCTCGGCGATCGTCTTCCCTCGGTCCATCGAGCAGGTGCAGGCCATTGTCGCCTGGGCCAATCGACATCAAGTCGCGTTGGTGCCCTCGGGCGGGCGCACCGGCCTCTCTGCCGCCGCGGTGGCCGCCAACGGCGAGGTGGTGGTGGCCTTCGACTACATGAACCGGATCCTCGACTTCAACGCCTTCGACCGCACCGTGGTGTGCCAACCGGGCGTGATCACTCGCCAGTTGCAGCAGTTCGCCGAGGACAACGGCCTTTATTACCCGGTGGATTTCGCCTCGTCGGGCTCCAGTCAGATCGGTGGCAACATCG
Source organism: Pseudomonas sp. HTZ2 (assembly GCF_033173945.1). Lineage (NCBI taxonomy): Bacteria > Pseudomonadati > Pseudomonadota > Gammaproteobacteria > Pseudomonadales > Pseudomonadaceae > Pseudomonas > Pseudomonas sp. HTZ2. The sequence goes on from NZ_CP137332.1 coordinate 2,362,624, forward strand.
GCACCAATGCCGGCGGCATCGAGGTCATTCGCTATGGCATGACCCGTAACTGGGTAGCAGGGCTGAAAGTGGTGACCGGCAAGGGTGAGCTGCTCGAGTTGAACAAGGGCTTGATCAAGAACGCCACCGGCTACGACCTGCGTCAGCTGTTCATTGGCGCCGAAGGCACCCTGGGCTTCGTGGTCGAGGCCACGCTGCGTCTGGACCGTGCGCCGCGCAACTTGACCGCCATGGTGTTGGGTACGCCGGACTTCGACTCGATCATGCCAGTGCTGCATGCCTTCCAGGGCCGGCTCGACCTCACCGCGTTCGAATTCTTCTCCGACAAGGCCTTGGCCAAGGTCATGGGGCGTGGCGACGTGCCGCCGCCGTTCGAGACCGATTGCCCGTTCTATGCCCTGCTGGAGTTCGAAGCCAGCACCGAAGATGTGGCCAACGAAGCCCTGGCCACCTTCGAGCATTGCGTCGAGCAGGGCTGGGTACTCGATGGCGTGATGAGCCAGAGCGAGACCCAACTCAAGAACCTATGGAAACTGCGCGAGTACATCTCCGAAACCATTTCCCACTGGACACCCTACAAGAACGACATTTCCGTCACGGTTTCGAAGGTGCCGGCGTTCCTGCGGGACATCGATGCCATCGTCGGTCAGCACTATCCGGACTTCGAAGTGGTCTGGTACGGCCATATCGGCGACGGCAACCTGCACCTGAACATCCTCAAGCCCGATGACATGGCCAAGGACGCGTTTTTCGCCACCTGCGCCAAGGTCAACAAATGGGTGTTCGAGATCGTCCAGCGTTACAACGGCTCGATCTCCGCCGAGCATGGCGTGGGCATGACCAAGCGCGACTACCTGGGCTACAGCCGGTCACCTGAGGAAATTGCCTGCATGAAGGCAATAAAGGGGGTGTTCGACCCGAACGGCATCATGAATCCGGGTAAGATCTTCGCTCCTGAATAAGTACGCAGTATCCAGAGGAGTCGGCCATGAGTTACCAGCACCAGTACCTAGACGGCACGCGCATCCACTTTCCCCTGGGCAAGGTGGTCTGCATAGGCCGTAACTACGCCGAACATGCCAAGGAGCTGGACAACCCAATCCCCAGCGAGCCTCTGCTGTTCATAAAGCCCGGCAGTTGTGTGGTGCCCTTGGAGGGTGGTTTCAAGATCCCGACCGAGCGGGGGGCCGTGCATTATGAAGCGGAGATTGCCGTGCTGGTCGGCAAGCCGCTGTCGACCCACCCCAGCGAAGAAGAAGTGCGCGATGCCATTTCCGGCTTTGCCCCGGCCTTGGACCTGACCCTGCGCGACGTGCAGGCCAAGCTCAAGGAGAAGGGCCTGCCTTGGGAACTGGCCAAGAGCTTCGACGGTGCCTGCGTCCTGCCGCCGTTCGTGGTCGCCGACACCTTCGAGGACCTGACCGATATCGGCATTCGCCTGTCGATCAACGGCGAAGTCCGCCAGGACGGCAACAGCGCGATGATGCTCAACCCCATCGTGCCGGTCATCCAGCATATTGCCGCTCACTTCTCCCTGCTCCCGGGTGATGTCATCCTCACCGGTACACCCGTTGGCGTCGGCCCCTTGAGGGTGGGCGATGAGTTGGTGTTGGAGCTTCCCGGCGCGAGCCGCTTCGAAAGCCGCGTGTTGTGACCCGCTGACGATGACAGTCTTATCGGGCTGTCATCGTATTCAACGCGATATTTGCCGTTTTTTTCACAAATCATCCGGATAATGCCCCGGATATTTCATTAGCCGAAGTTAGGGAGAACTCGGCGATACCAGGAAGCGCTCTTCTATGGCATTTACCTCCAGTGCTCCACGCCCAGTTCGCAAGCGCGGTATTTTCCGTCGTTGGCAGGTATGGGTAGGGGTAGTCGCAGTGTTGGGCTATGTCCTGGCGGTGATCATGCATTGGGACGATCGCGCCGTGCTGTGGGTCAAGGAGCGCTTCGAGAACAAGGTCGAGCGCGGTGAAAGCGTCTGGCTGCCGGACTACGTGGCGGACATCGATGCCAAGGTATTGCCGGGCATGTCGGACGATGAGCCATCGGACCTGGCGTTCAACCCGTTTACCCGGACCCTGTTCGCGGTAATGGGGAACAACCCTTTCCTGGTCGAGCTGAGCCTCGAGGGTGATGTGCTGCGCAAGATCCCGCTGGTGGGCTGGGACAACCCCGAAGGGGTCGCGGTGTTGGCCGATGGCCAGATCGCGATCGTCGACGAGCGCAAGCATGACATGACCCTGGTGAGCGTGGATGCCAGCACCTCCAGCTTGACCTACGCGGACCATCCGCACCACGACCTGGGCAAGTCAGCCAACAGCAACAAGGGTTTCGAGGCCATCGCCTGGGACCCTGTCCGCCAGCGTCTGCTGTTGGGTGAAGAGCGTCCGCCCAAACTGTATGCCTGGAGCACCGATGGCAAAAGCCCGCTCAAAGGCGAAAAGCAGGTTGTGCCCAGCGACCAGCTCGATGTGCGCAATCTCTCCGCCTTGTGGATCGATCCCCGCACGGGCCATTTGCTGGTCTTGTCGGCTGATTCCAACTTGCTGCTGGAACTGGACGAAAAGGGCAAACAGGTCAGCTTCATGACGTTGCTCGGCGGTTTCAACGGCTTGAAGCACACCATTCCGCGCGCCGAGGGCGTGGCGACGGATGACCAGGGCAACCTGTACATGGTGAGTGAGCCAGACCTTTTCTATCGTTTCAGAAAGAACTGACGGCATTAAGTTTTATTTCAGTCGACCATGATTAGATTCCGGCCTTTCTTATCGGATCTATCTTCATGTGTCGTCGTTCACGCCTGTTCCTTGTTCTGGTGCCGTGCCTTGCGCTGCTGGCGGGTGGATTGGCCGCCCATGAGTTTCGTCTGTTCGAGCGTGGCTGGTTCAATCTTCAGGCTTGGTGGCAGCCTGCCGAGCAGGGCATAGGCCTTGATCGTTACCGTGTGACGCTCGAAGCCCAGCCTATCGCAGGGCTGGATGACGATATCTCGGCGCTGACCTTCGACCCCGACCGCAAGACCCTCTTTACCGTCACCAACAAACGCTCCGAACTCATCGAACTGTCGCTGGAAGGTCGCATCCTGCGCCGCGTCCCCCTGACCGGCTTCAGCGATCCCGAGGCGGTGGAATACGTGGGAACCAACAGTTATGTGATCACCGACGAGCGTGAGCAGCGGCTGATCCGCGTGCATCTGGACGACGACACACTGTTTCTCGACGCCAACGATGCCGAGCAGCTCACCTTGGCCATTGGCCGTAATGGCAACAAGGGCTTCGAAGGCCTGGCCTACGACTCGGCAGGCAAGCGCCTGTTCGTGGCCAAGGAGCGCGACCCGATGATGATCTACGAGATTCACGGCTTCCCCCACGGAAAACCCGGAAAACCCTATGCGGTGCATGTGGTGCAGGACCGCAAGCGCGATTCGCGGTTGTTCGTGCGTGACCTGTCGAGCCTGCAGTTCGACGAGCGCACGGGGCATTTGCTGGCGCTGTCGGATGAGTCTCGGTTGGTGGTGGAACTGGATGTGGAGGGCCGGCCGCTGAGCACGCTTTCGTTGAACAAAGGCTTTCAGGGGCTCAAGCGCAGTGTGCCGCAGGCCGAGGGCCTGGCCATGGACGAGGAGGGGACCATCTATCTGGTCAGTGAGCCGAACCTGTTCTACGTCTTCAGGCAATCGACAGATTGAACGCGGGTCGCTAGCAGGTCTGAGCTCAAAGTCGCCAACTCCCACCGGATACCGGTGGAAACTGGCGAAGTCTTCAACGGGCTGCAATGCAGCCCCAGAAGGGTTACTCGGCCTTGAGCGTCTTGACGCCTTCGGCGGTGCCGAGCAGCAGCAGGTCCGCCGGACGCGCCGCGAACAGGCCGTTGGTGACTACGCCGACGATGGCGTTGATCTGCGACTCCAGGCCGACCGGGTCGGTGATTTGCAGGTTGTGCACGTCAAGAATGACGTTGCCGTTGTCGGTCACTACGCCTTCGCGATACACCGGGTCGCCGCCGAGCTTGACCAACTGGCGAGCCACGTGGCTGCGGGCCATGGGGATCACCTCGACCGGCAGCGGGAAGGCGCCCAGCACGGGCACCAGCTTGCTGGCGTCGGCAATGCAGATGAAGGTCTTGGCCACCGCCGCGACGATCTTCTCCCGGGTCAGGGCCGCACCGCCGCCCTTGATCAGGTTCAGGTGCGCATCGCTCTCGTCGGCACCGTCCACATAGAACTCCAGTTCGCTGACACTGTTGAGTTCGTACACCGGGATGCCATGGGACTTCAGGCGCTCGGCGGTGGCTTCGGAGCTGGCGACAGCGCCGTCGAAGGCGGTCTTGTGCTTGGCCAGGGCATCGATGAAGAAGTTGGCGGTCGAACCGGTGCCGACGCCGACGACGCTTTTCTCATCCAGCTTGGGCAGAATGAAGTCGACGGCAGCCTGGGCGACGGCCTGTTTGAGTTGGTCCTGGGTCATGCGGGCTCCGAGAGGGGCGGGATTTCAAAGCCCGGTATTATAGACGCAAGTGCCGGCAAAACCTCGGTTTCGCTGTGGTCGCCCGACGTAGCGCTGCGGTAGACTCCCAGGCCTTGTCCCGCGGCCAGTGATGCTTTCCCGATGCTCGAACAGTACGTCAAGAAGATCCTCACCTCGCGCGTCTACGACGTCGCTGTCGAAACCCCGCTGCAGAGCGCTGGCCAGTTGAGCAAGCGGCTGGGCAACCAGGTCCTGCTCAAGCGCGAGGATCTGCAGCCGGTGTTCTCCTTCAAGATCCGTGGGGCGTACAACAAACTGGCGCAGCTGAGCCCAGAAGAACTGGCCCGCGGCGTGGTCACCGCCTCGGCCGGCAACCATGCCCAAGGTGTGGCACTGGCGGCGCGCGAATTGGGTATCAAGGCAACCATCGTGATGCCTAAGACCACCCCGGAGATCAAGGTCGAAGGCGTGCGCTCGCGCGGCGGCAAGGTGGTGCTGCACGGCGACTCCTTCCCCGAGGCGCTGGCCTATTCGCTCAAGCTGGTCGACGAGAAGGGCTTCGTCTACATTCACCCCTATGACGACCCCCACACCATTGCCGGTCAAGGCACCGTGGCCATGGAAATCCTGCGCCAGCACCCGGGGCGCCTGGACGCGATCTTCGTGCCCGTCGGCGGCGGTGGCCTGATCGCCGGCATCGCCGCCTATGTGAAGTACCTGCGTCCCGAGATCAAGGTGATCGGCGTCGAGCCGGACGATTCCAACTGCCTGCAGGCCGCGATGGCTGCAGGCGAGCGCGTGGTGCTGCCGCAGGTCGGCCTGTTCGCCGACGGCGTGGCGGTGGCGCAGATCGGCCAGCATACCTTCGACATCTGCCGACAGTATGTGGACGAGGTGGTGACGGTCAGCACCGACGAGATTTGCGCTGCCATCAAGGATATCTACGACGATACCCGCTCGATCACCGAACCTGCAGGCGCCTTGGGCGTGGCGGGCATCAAGAAATACGTCGAGCTGTATGGCGTATCCGGCCAGACCCTGGTGGCGATCGACTCGGGTGCCAACGTCAATTTCGACCGCCTGCGCCATGTGGCCGAGCGCGCCGAACTGGGCGAAAAGCGCGAGGCGATCATCGCTGTGACCATTCCGGAGCGACCGGGCAGCTTCAAGGCATTCTGCGAGGCGATCGGCAAGCGCCAGATCACCGAGTTCAACTACCGTTACCACGCCGACAAGGAAGCGCACATCTTCGTTGGCGTGCAGACTCACCCTGAAACCGATCCGCGGGCGATGCTGGTCCAGCAACTGACCGAGCAAGGCTTCCCTGTCACCGACCTGACCGACAACGAACTGGCCAAGCTGCATATCCGCCACATGGTCGGCGGGCACTCGGCAGGGGCCAGCGACGAGATGGTGCTGCGCTTCGAGTTCCCCGAGCGCCCAGGGGCGCTGTTCAATTTCCTCAATAAACTCGGCGGTCGCTGGAACATCTCCATGTTCCACTACCGCAATCACGGCGCAGCCGATGGCCGAGTGGTCGCAGGCCTGCAGGTACCGGACGACGAACGCCACCTGGTACCGGCGGCACTGGCCAAGATCGGCTACCCCTACTGGGACGAGACCGATAACCCGGCTTACAAGCTGTTCCTGGGCTAAACGACTAAGCTTGCCCTATCGCTCAAGGACGTGAAGATATGGAATACCTGACCACCCTCAAGGCCCTGCACATCGGTGCCACCGTGTTGTTGCTACTGGGCGCGCTGGGCCTGGCGACCTGGACCGTCGCTGCCCGCCGTCGTGGCGATGCCGAGGCCTACGGCAAGCTGCTGCGCCGGCCTCTGGTGTTTGTCTGGTTGTTGATGGGCGTTTGCTTGGTGAGCATGCCGTTCACCGGTTGGTGGCTGGTGCACCTGATCGGCTGGCCCCTGGGGCAGACGTGGTTACTGGCCTCCAGCGTCATCTACAGCGTTGGCGCGTTCACTGCCTGGTGGTTGTTGGTCCGTCTCAACCGGCTGCGCAAGGCTGAACCCACGGGGTTGCGCTTCACCCTGGCGTTGGCGTTGATCAGTGGCGTGTGCTTGCTCTCCATCGCCGGACTGATGGGCGCCAAGCCGATCTGAGCCCCAAGGGGTCGTTCCACGCCCCATCGTAGGTGGCCAGCTTCCACCTGGATCCGCTTTGAAAGGTAGGCGCTGGCGCAGCTGCGATGCTCCGTCACCAACCCTTCATGAAACCGCGGTATATCGTTACAGACCCTCGGCGACGTTCATGAGCCGGGCCCCGGCAAGACCCCATGGAACACAGAGTTTTCACCTCGCCTCACATAAGCTTGGCGGGCGCGTTGCTGCGCTCGTGAGCTTTGTGGAACAATGCGTTGACATGCGTTTGCGAGGTTGCTGCCGTGATCGACCCGGATGGTTTTCGCCCCAATGTCGGGATCATTCTTACGAATGATGCCGGGCAGGTGCTATGGGCTCGACGGATCAACCAGGATGCCTGGCAATTCCCCCAGGGTGGCATCAACCCTGACGAGACGCCGGAAGACGCCCTGTACCGCGAGCTGAACGAAGAAGTAGGCCTGGAACGCGAGGATGTGGAAATTCTTGCCTGCACCCGTGGCTGGTTGCGTTATCGTTTACCCCAGCGCCTGGTGCGCACCCACAGCCAGCCCCTGTGCATTGGCCAGAAACAGAAGTGGTTCCTGCTGCGCCTTGTGAGCAATGAGCAGCGGGTACGCATGGACCTGACCGGCAAGCCGGAATTCGACGGCTGGCGTTGGGTCAGCTACTGGTATCCCTTGGGCCAGGTGGTGACATTCAAGCGTGAGGTCTATCGCCGCGCCTTGAAAGAGCTAGCCCCGCGCCTGTTGACGCGCGACTGACGACGGAGTCCGACCCCGAGCCATGCTCAATACGCTGCGCAAGATCGTCCAGGAAGTGAACTCCGCCAAAGATCTCAAGACGGCGTTGGGGATCATTGTCTTGCGCGTCAAGGAAGCCATGGGCAGCCAGGTCTGCTCGGTCTACCTGCTCGATCCGGATACCAACCGTTTCGTGCTCATGGCCACCGAGGGCTTGAACAAACGCTCCATCGGCAAGGTCAGCATGGCCCCCAACGAAGGCCTGGTCGGCCTGGTCGGTACCCGGGAAGAGCCGCTGAACCTCGAAGACGCCGCCGCCCACCCCCGTTATCGCTACTTCGCCGAAACCGGCGAGGAGCGCTTCGCCTCCTTCCTCGGTGCACCGATCATCCACCACCGTCGTGTGGTCGGGGTGTTGGTCATCCAGCAAAAGGAGCGCCGCCAGTTCGACGAAGGCGAAGAAGCCTTCCTGGTCACCATGAGCGCCCAGCTCGCAGGCGTTATCGCCCATGCCGAGGCCACCGGCTCCATCCGGGGCCTGGGCCGCCAGGGCAAGGGCATCCAGGAGGCGCGCTTCGTCGGTGTGCCTGGCTCGCCGGGCGCTGCCGTCGGCAAGGCCGTGGTGATGCTGCCGCCGGCCGATCTGGAAGTGGTCCCGGACAAGACCGTCGAGGACATCGACACCGAACTCAAGCTGTTCAACACCGCTCTGGAAGGTGTGCGCGCCGACATGCGCAAGCTGTCGGCCAAGCTCGCCACCCAGTTGCGCCCGGAAGAGCGCGCGCTGTTCGACGTCTACCTGATGATGCTCGAGGACGCGGCTTTGGGCGGCGAGGTGGCGCAGGTCATCAAGACCGGCCAATGGGCCCAGGGCGCCCTGCGCCAGGTGGTGGGCGAGCACGTCAGCCGCTTCGAGTTGATGGACGACGATTACCTGCGTGAGCGGGCATCGGACGTCAAGGACCTGGGCCGGCGCCTGCTGGCCTATCTCCAGGAGGCGCGCTCGCAGACGCTGGTCTACCCGGACAACACCATCCTGGTGAGCGAGGAACTGACCCCGGCGATGCTCGGCGAGGTACCGGAGGGCAAGCTGGTCGGCCTGGTCTCGGTACTCGGCTCGGGCAACTCCCACGTGGCGATCCTGGCTCGGGCCATGGGTATCCCGACGGTCATGGGCCTGGTCGACCTGCCGTACTCGAAGGTCGACGGCATCGAAATGATCGTCGACGGCTACAAGGGTGAGGTGTTCACCAACCCGGGCGAGGTGCTGCGCAAGCAGTACAGCGACGTGGTCGAGGAGGAGCGCCAGCTGGCCCAGGGGCTGGATGCCCTGCGTGAGCTGCCGTGCGTGACCCCGGATGGCCACCGCATGCCGTTGTGGGTCAACACGGGGCTGCTGGCCGATGTCGCCCGTGCCCAGCAGCGTGGTGCCGAAGGCGTGGGCCTGTACCGCACCGAAGTGCCTTTCATGATCAACCAGCGTTTCCCCAGCGAGAAGGAACAGCTGACGATCTACCGTGAGCAACTGCAGGCGTTCCATCCGCTGCCTGTGACCATGCGCAGCCTCGATATCGGCGGCGACAAAGCGCTTTCGTACTTCCCGATCAAGGAAGAAAACCCCTTCCTGGGCTGGCGTGGCATCCGTGTGACCCTCGACCACCCAGAAATCTTCCTGGTGCAGACCCGCGCCATGCTCAAGGCCAGCGAGGGCCTGAACAATCTACGCATTCTGCTGCCGATGATCTCCGGCATCCATGAGCTGGAAGAGGCGCTGCACCTGATCCACCGCGCCTGGGGCGAGGTGCGGGACGAAGGCACCGATGTGCCGATGCCGCCGGTCGGGGTGATGGTCGAAATTCCTGCCGCGGTGTACCAGACCCGCGAGCTTGCGCGTCAGGTGGACTTCCTGTCGGTCGGTTCCAACGACCTTACCCAGTACCTGTTGGCGGTCGATCGCAACAACCCGCGCGTCGCCGACCTCTACGACTACTTGCATCCAGCGGTGCTTCAGGCCTTGCAGACCGTGGTCAGCGTCGCCCATGAAGAAGGCAAACCGGTGAGCATTTGCGGTGAGATGGCCGGCGATCCAGCTGCCGCCGTGCTGCTGATGGCGATGGGCTTCGATAGCCTGTCGATGAACGCCACCAACCTGCCAAAGGTGAAGTGGATGCTGCGTCAGATCAACATGAGCAAGGCCAAGGAACTGCTGGTCGATGCCATGAGCCATGACAACCCGCAGGTTATCCACAGTTCGCTGCAGTTGGCCCTGAAGAACCTGGGGCTGGCGCGGATGATCGGGCCTGGGGCCAACAAGACCCTCTGACATCACTCCTGGCCTCTTCGTGGGTAAACCCGCGAAGAGGCCGATACACCAATGCCTTTCAGACCAGCAGCTCGACCTCTCCCAAGTGCCCGCCAAAGGGCCCGAAACTGCGCTCGATGATTCGCCGCCGTCCTTGGTCATCGACCAGCAATACCGTACTCGCCCGTGTTCCATAGTTCTGGCTGGCAATGAACACGCTCGACAGCAGCTTCTCGGTCGCCAACCCCACGCCAGTTTCCGGCAGATCGCTGTCATGGGCCGGCGCTGCATCGGCGAGCAACGCCAGCAGATGCTCCGGCTGAGGATCCTCAAGTAACGCCTCCAGCCCACTACGCGCCTTGATCAGCTTGGGCCAGGGCGTATCCAGCCCGGCATTGGACAGCCCGTACACCCCAGGCTCCAGCAGGCGCGGCGAGGTCTGGCGTGCGTTCAGGTAACCCAGCTGCCCTGCATCGCCCACCAGTAGATTGAATCCTGAGTACTGGCTGCTGCGGCTGGCCACCTGGTCGAGGTAAGCCTCCACGCCCAGGTCCCCGCGCAGATAGGCCGCCACCAGCTCGCCGCGTGAGCGTGGCCCGAGTGGCTGTTGTGGGTCACGGATGTTGGTCAGCGCCGCGAAGCGTCCCAGGGGGCCGATGCCCAGCCAGGTGCCACCGGCTTCCAGGTCGCGACCGGCATGCACGCCCGGGGCGTCCTCCCAGGCGGCCAGGGCCTGGGTCGGGCGGGCGTAGAACTCGTCACGGTTGGCCGCGACGATCAGCGGCAGGGCGTGCCCCGGCCGCCAGGCGAAAACGATCAGGCACATGTCAGGGCCTCGGTTGTTTTGGCCACTCTACCCACTAGGGCTGCGTCTATCCATCACCTGACAGAGAGTTCACTAGAGCCACGGGGCTGGCTTCCGCTACCATGGCGGATTGTTTCCATAAGGGGCGACGAATGGAATTCGTACTCTATCTGCTGTTGGGGGCCTGCGCCGGTGTGTTGGCCGGGCTGTTCGGTGTGGGCGGTGGCATCATCATCGTGCCGGTGCTGGTGTTCAGCTTCACCCTGCAGGGCTTCGACCCTTCGGTACTGACTCACTTGGCCGTCGGCACGTCGCTGGCGACCATCGTCTTCACGTCGATCAATGCCGTGCTCGAGCATCAGCGCAAGGGCGCGGTGCAGTGGCCGATCTTCGCCTGGATGACCCTGGGCATCCTGCTCGGCGCGCTGGTCGGGGCCAAGACTGCCTCGCTGATCCAAGGCCCGATGCTGCAGAAGATCATCGGCGTGTTCGCCCTGGTGATCGCCGCGCAGATGGCCTTGGACCTCAAGCCCAAGGCCAGCCGTGGTATCCCCGGCAAGCCTGGCCTGACCGCTGCTGGCAGCGTGATCGGCTGGGCCTCGGCGATCTTCGGCATCGGCGGCGGCTCGCTGACCGTGCCGTTCCTGACCTGGCGCAGCCTGCCGATGCAGCAGGCAGTGGCGACCTCGTCGGCCTGTGGTTTGCCGATTGCCGTGGCCAGTGCCCTGAGCTTCATGTGGCTGGGTTGGAACGAGCAGCACTTGCCGGCTCACAGCATCGGTTACGTCTATCTTCCTGCGCTGGTGGGTATCGCGGTCACCAGCATGTTCTTCGCCCGATTCGGTGCCCGCCTGGCGCACAGGTTGTCGCCGCGTTTGCTCAAGCGCCTGTTCGCCGCGCTGCTGTTTTGCGTCGGACTGAGCTTTTTGATTTAACCCGAGAGGAATGACAATGCTGCCTTACCCGCAGATCGACCCCGTGGCCGTGGCCATCGGGCCGCTGAAAATCCACTGGTACGGCCTGATGTACCTGATCGGCATCGGCGGCGCCTGGCTGCTGGCCTCGCGCCGGTTGAACCGCTTCGATCCCACCTGGACCCGCGAGAAACTCTCCGATCTGGTGTTCTGGCTGTCCATGGGGGTGATCGTCGGTGGGCGCCTGGGCTATGTGCTGTTCTATGACCTGCACCAGTACTTGGCCAATCCGACGTTGATCTTCGAGGTCTGGAAGGGCGGCATGTCGTTCCACGGTGGCTTCATCGGCGTGATGCTGGCGGCATTGTGGTTCGGCAAGCGCAACAACAAGTCGTTCTTCGAGCTGATGGACTTCGTCGCCCCGCTGGTGCCGATCGGCCTGGGCGCCGGGCGCATCGGCAATTTCATCAACGCCGAGCTGTGGGGCAAGGCCACCGACCTGCCTTGGGCGATGGTCTTCCCGCCGTTCAGCGACCCGGCGCAACTGCCGCGTCACCCGTCGCAGCTGTACCAGTTCGCCCTCGAAGGTGTGGCATTATTCGTCATCCTTTGGCTGTACTCGCGCAAACCGCGCCCGACCATGGCCGTTTCCGGCATGTTCGCGCTGTTCTACGGGATTTTCCGCTTCATCGTTGAATTCGTGCGGGTACCCGACGCCCAGCTGGGGTACATCGCCTTCGGCTGGTTGACCATGGGTCAGTTGCTCTGCGTGCCGATGATCGCCGGCGGCATCTTCCTGATCTGGTGGGCCTACAACCGCAAACCTACGGCCAAGGCCACCGTTTGACTCTCACGGCAGGGGCGATCCCCCTGCCGTTCTTGCTACAGGTAAGCCATGAAACAGTATCTAGACCTGGTCCGTGACGTCATCGAAAACGGTACGTTGCAGGAAAACCGCACCGGCATCCGCACCATCAGTCTGCCGGGCGCCATGCTGCGTTTCGACCTGCAGAAGGGCTTCCCGGCCATCACCACGCGCAAGTTGGCGTTCAAGTCGGCGATCGGCGAGATGGTGGGTTTTTTGCGCGGCGTGAAGAATGCCGGGCAGTTCCGTGAGTTGGGCTGCAAGGTCTGGGACCAGAACGCCAACGAGAACGCTCAGTGGCTGGCCAATCCCTTCCGCCAGGGCCACGACGACCTGGGTGAAATCTACGGCGTGCAATGGCGCCAGTGGCCGGGCTACAAGCGCATCCCGCTGAGCAATCCGGCGGCCATCGAGATGGCCGAGAAGGCAGGCTTTCGCCGCATCGCCCAGGATGAAGAAGACGGCCAGGCGTTCGTCATCCTGTACAAGGCCATTGACCAGGTGCGCCAGTGCCTGGACACCATCGCCCACGACCCGGGCAGCCGCCGCATTCTGTTCCACGGCTGGAACTGCGCCCAGCTCGATGAAATGGCCCTGCCGCCGTGCCACCTGCTGTATCAGTTCCACCCCAATGTCGAGACCAAGGAAATTTCCCTGACGCTCTACATCCGTTCCAACGACCTGGGCCTGGGCACACCGTTCAACCTCACCGAAGGCGCGGCGCTGCTGTCGCTATTCGGCCGGCTGACCGGCTACACCCCGCGCTGGTTCACCTATTTCATCGGCGATGCCCATGTGTATGAAAACCACCTGGACATGCTGAACGAGCAGATGAAGCGCGAGCCATTGGCAGCGCCGAAACTGGTGATCAGCGACCGCGTGCCGGCGTTCGCAGAGACGGGCAAGTACGAGCCCGAGTGGCTGGAGAAGATCGAGCCGAGCGACTTCTGGCTGGAAGGGTACGAGCACCATGCACCGATGACCGCGCCGATGGCGGTCTGACCCTGAGAGGGCTGGGCTGCTCGCAGCCCCCCCTCAATGCCCGTGACTGCGTCCCACGTGGGAGTGCTCGGTTTCAGGTACCGATACCGCCCCGTTCGTCTCCAGTTGCTGAAGGATCGCGCACTCCGATCCTTTGGCGTTGCACTGCTGGCGCAGCTCCACCAACTGCGCCTGCAGCGCCATCAACCCATCGATTCTCGCCTGCACATGCTCGATATGCTCGTCGATCAGCGCATTGACGCTGCCGCACGAATCGTCGGGGCTGTCGCGCAGGCGCAACAGGCTGCGGATTTCGTCCAGGGTCATGTCCAGGGTGCGGCAGTTGCGGATGAAGGTCAGGCGCTCCACATGGGCCTGGGTGTATTGCCGGTAGTTGCCTTCGGTGCGGGCGGGGGCCGGTAGCAATTGCTCGCGCTCGTAGTAGCGGATGGTCTCCACGGCGCACTCGGTGGCCTTGGCCAGTTCTCCGATCTTCATGGCAATCTCCAGGAAAGGGGCTTGACCCTATAGTGGCTACAGGGTGTTCACTTGGCAACAACCCACTCTGTGGATACCTGCAGAGGTCAGCGCTCACGTTAAGGATGATTCCATGAACCAGCCTGTCAGCCCCGAACATCAGCATGACCACGGCCATGATCACGATCATGGCGACAAGGCGCACAGCCATGCCTCCCATGGTCACGGTTGCTGCAGCTCCAGTGCCGCGCCAGCCAGGGTGCAATTGACCGAGAGGGCCAGTGGCCAGGCACGGCTCAGCCGTTTCCGCATCGAGGCCATGGACTGCCCCACCGAGCAGAGCCTGATCCAGGACAAGCTCGGCAAGCTGGCGGGCATCGAACAACTGGAATTCAACCTGATCAACCGCGTGCTCGGCGTGCGCCACACGCTGGAGGGTACGGCCCAGATCGAGCAGGCCATCGACAGCCTGGGGATGAAAGCCGAGCCTATGAGTGCTGAGGGTGACGATGCCCCAGCCGCGCCCCTGGCCCACAAGCCCCGTTGGTGGCCGCTCGCGTTGTCGGGTGTGGCGGCGATCGCCGCCGAGCTCGTGCATTTCTCCGGCAAGGCACCGGAGTGGGTCGTGGCGCTGTTGGCGCTGGCAGCCATCCTCGGCTGTGGCCTGGGCACCTACAAGAAGGGCTGGATCGCCCTGAAGAACCGCAACCTCAACATCAATGCATTGATGAGCATCGCCGTGACCGGTGCCGTGTTGATCGGCCAATGGCCGGAGGCGGCCATGGTCATGGTGCTGTTCACGGTTGCCGAATTGATCGAGGCGCGCTCGCTGGACCGCGCCCGTAATGCCATCGGTGGGCTGATGCAACTGAGCCCGGACCTGGCCACGGTGCAGCAGGCTGACGGCCAATGGCGTGAGGTCGAGGTGCGGGATGTGGCTATCGGCGCCTTGGTGCGCGTGCGCCCTGGTGAACGCATCGGCCTGGACGGCGAAGTGGTCAGTGGGCAATCGAGCGTCGATCAGGCGCCGATCACCGGCGAAAGCCTGCCGATCGAAAAGGCTGTCGGCGACAAGCTGTTCGCCGGCACCATCAACCAGGCCGGTGCCTTGGAGTACCGGGTCACTGCGGCGGCAGTGCAGTCGACCTTGGCGCGCATCATCAAGGCCGTCGAAGAGGCCCAAGGCGCCCGGGCGCCGACCCAGCGCTTCGTCGACCAATTCTCGCGCATCTACACCCCGGCGGTGTTCGCGGTGGCCCTGACGGTGGCGATCATTCCGCCGCTGTTCATGGCCGGCGCCTGGTTCGACTGGATCTACCGCGCGCTGGTCCTGCTGGTGGTGGCCTGCCCTTGCGCCCTGGTGATCTCCACCCCGGTGACCATCGTCAGTGGCCTGGCGGCGGCGGCGCGCAAGGGCATCCTGATCAAGGGCGGCGTGTACCTCGAAGGCGGGCGCAAGTTGGACTTCCTGGCTCTGGACAAGACCGGCACCATCACCCATGGCAAGCCGGTACAAACCGACAGCAAGGTGCTCGACCCGTTGTTCGAAGGCCGCGCCCAGGCGTTGGCGGCAAGCCTGGCGGCGCGCTCCGACCACCCGGTGTCGGGCGCCATCGCCCAGCATGCCCAGGCGCAGGCCCTGGAGCTGAGCGACGTGCGTGAGTTCACCGCCCTGGCTGGTCGCGGCGTGCGGGGCGAAATCGACGGCACCCTGTATCACCTGGGCAACCATCGCCTGGTCGAAGAGCTGGGCCTGTGCTCGCCGGCTCTGGAGGCCGAACTGGACCAGCTCGAGCGCCAGGGCAAGACCGTCGTGCTGCTGCTCGACGGCTCCGGACCGCTGGCGCTGTTCGCCGTGGCGGACACGGTCAAGGACAGTAGCCGCCAGGCCATCGCCGAGCTGCATGCGCTGGGTATCAAGACTGTCATGCTGACCGGCGATAATCCCCATACCGCCCAGGCCATCGCCGCCCAAGTGGGCATCGACCGCGCCGAAGGCAACCTTTTGCCGGCGGACAAGCTCGGCAGTATCGAGGCACTGTACGGCCAAGGGCATCGTGTCGGCATGGTCGGTGATGGCATCAACGACGCGCCGGCCCTGGCCCGCGCCGAGATCGGCTTTGCCATGGCGGCGGCTGGCACCGACACCGCCATCGAGACCGCCGACGTGGCGCTGATGGACGATGACTTGCGCAAAATCCCCGCCTTCGTCAGGCTGTCGCGCCAAAGTGCGGCGATCCTGACGCAGAACATCGTTCTGGCATTGGGCATCAAGGCGATTTTCCTGGCGATCACCTTCGCCGGCATGGCGACCATGTGGATGGCGGTGTTCGCCGACATGGGCGTGAGTCTGCTGGTGGTGTTCAACGGCTTGCGCCTGCTGCGTAAATAGAGGTAATTCGATGCTGAGCGCGGAGCTCAAAGCCTTCTACATGGTGGCCCGCCTGGGCAGCATCACTTTGGCTGCGAAGAAGCTCGGGCTCAGCCAGCCCACGGTGACCACGCAGATCCGCAACCTGGAGAGCCAGTACGCAGTTGAGCTGTTCTACCGGGGTGGGCGGCGCTTGGTGCTGAGCGAGGAGGGCGCGCGACTGCTGCCGATGGTCAAGGCCTTGCTGCAACAGGAAGCCGACATCGAGTTCGAGCTGCGCAACAGTGGTCAGGCCCAGGGCGGTTTGCGCATTGCCGCCACCGCACCCTATTACATCCTCGATCTGGTGAAGATCTTCCGTGAACGCTTGCCACAGGTGGAACTGACCGTAGAAATCGGCAATTCCCAGCAGGTGCTGGAGATGCTCGAGGACTACCGGGTGGACATCGCTGCCTCTTCCCAACTGGTGGAAGACAATCGTCTGGTGCGTCGCGTGCTGGGTAGCGACCCGCTGGTCGTGGCGGTGCACCGCAACCACCCGCTGGCCCATCGCCACGCAGTTTCCATCGACGCGCTGGCCGGGCACTGTCTGTTGATGCGTGAACCTGGTTCGACCACTCGCAAGCTGACCGAGCGCATGCTCGAGGAGGCCGGGGTCAACGGTGGGACGCTGTTGGAAATTGGCAGCCGTGAATCGATCCGCGAGGCGGTGCTGCGCAACATCGGCATCAGCATCATTGCCCGCCATGAAGTGCCGCATAACCCGGAGCTGCGGGTGTTGACGCTGGAGAATGCTCCAGTGATGCACGAGTACTTGTACTGCCTCAAGGAGCGGCGCCAGGCCAGGTTGCCGGCGGCGTTCCTGGGCGTGGCACAAGAGGTGGTGGGATCGCAGTTCTAGATCGGTGTTGGCTCCTTGGGGGTGTGTGCTGAACCCTGTAGGAGCGGGTTTCCCGTGAAAGCGCCGTTGAGTTCACTACAAAAATCCGTGAATGGCACTATCGGCAGCTTTTGCTTACCAGCCACATAACCTTCGCATTGAGTTCCTAGCATGGCCCCATCTGTTCGATGAGGCCCTGTCATGAACAACGCTATCCCCGCCCCGGGCGCACAAATGAAAGTGCGCAACATCCACAAGCGTTTCGGCGCCTTCACGGCCCTCAACGATGTCTCCCTGGACATCGCCGCCGGCGAGTTGGTCTGTCTGCTGGGCCCTTCCGGCTGTGGCAAGACCACGCTGCTGCGCTGCATCGCCGGTCTAGAGCGCCAGGACCGTGGCGAGCTGTACATCGGCGAACGCGATATCTCCCACTTGCCGCCCCAGGCCCGTGACTACGGCATCCTGTTCCAGTCCTATGCGCTGTTCCCCAATCTGACCGTCGAGGCCAATATCGCCTATGGTCTGACCGGCAGTAGCCGCGAGCAGGCACGCCATCGTGTGGCGCAGATGCTCGAACTGGTCGGTCTCTCGGGCAGCGAGAAGAAATACCCCGGCCAGCTGTCCGGCGGCCAGCAGCAACGCGTGGCCCTGGCCCGCGCCCTGGCGCCGTCGCCTTCGCTGTTGTTGCTCGACGAGCCCATGTCGGCACTCGATGCACGTGTTCGCGAGCACCTGTGCACCGAGTTGCGCCAGCTTCAGCGCCAGTTGGGCATCACCACCCTGATGGTGACCCACAACCAGGACGAAGCCATGTTGATGGCCGACCGCATCGCCGTGATGAACAACGGCCAGGTCGAGCAGTACGCCACCCCGCAGGAAATCTACGACCAGCCCGCCACGCCGTTCGTGGCCGAATTCGTCGGTCAGGGCAACTGGCTGCCCTTCCAGCGCAGCGGCGACAGCCATGCCCAGGTGGGAGGCATGAACATGCGCCTGGCCCCTGGGGCGGTGCACAGCAGCAGCGGTCGACTGTTCTGTCGCCCTGAGGCGATCACCGTCAACCCGGTGGTGCATGAGGAGAACCTGTTCCCGGCCATGGTCCAGGAGATCACCTTCCTGGGTAACCGCTGCCGCATGAGCTTCGAGCTCAAGGCCCTGCCTGGCCATTCGCTGCTGGCGGAGCTGGCGCCAGAGGCCATGCCGCGCCTGGGGTCCCAGGACATCTGGGTGGCCTTGCCGCCGCGCAGCCTGCAGGTCTTTGCCTGAGATGGCCGCGCCCCTGTCCGTCGCGATCCCCCAGGCCAAGTCGGCACCACGCAGTGGTGTCGCTCTCGGCGATCGACTCTTCGTCGTCGGCGGCAAGTGCTTGCTGCTGCTCCTGCTCATCCTCGCCGTGCTGATGCCACTGCTGGCGATCTTCTGGCGTGGCTTCAATGGTGAGGCCGGTCAAGGTGGCGGCCTGGTCGCCGCCCGTGAACTGTTCGCCAGCGAGAACTTCCACTGGCTGTTGGGCAACAGCCTGAAGGTCGCCTTCAGTGTCGCGGCCATTGTCGTGCCGCTGGCCTATCTGTTCGCCTATGCCTTGCAACGCACGCTGATCCCCGCCAAGGGGCTGTGGCGAGGCATCTCGCTGCTGCCGCTGCTGGCGCCGTCGATGCTGCCGGCGATCGCGCTGGTCTACCTGTTCGGCAACCAGGGCCTGTTGCGCGGGCTGCTGACCGATAACGTCTATGGCTTCTGGGGCATCGTGCTGGGCGAGGCGATCTACACCTTCCCCCATGCTTTGATGATCCTGCTGTCGGCTTTGACGTTGGCGGATGCACGTCTGTTCGATGCCGCGTCGAGCATGGGCGCCGGGCCCTGGCGCGCGTTTCGCAGCATCACCTGGCCCGGCACCCGCCAAGCGGTGTTCGCCGCGTTCTGCCTGGTGTTCACCCTGACCATCACCGATTTCGGCGTGCCGGTCGTGGTGGGAGGCGACTATCAAGTGCTGGCGCTGGAAGCTTACAAGGCGGTGGTCGGCCAGCAGCAGTTCGGTCGGGGGGCGTTAATCGGCATGGTGTTGCTGGTGCCCGCGTTGCTGAGCTTTACCGTCGATGCCTGGCTGCGCCGACGCCAGGGCGATGCCATGAGTGGTCGTGCGCAGGTGTTCCAGCCCCAGCCGTCGCGCCGCCGTGATGCGTGCTTCCTGGCCATCGTGCTGCTGGTCTGCGCGGTGCTGTTGCTGGTCATCGGTATGGCGGTGTACTCGTCGTTGGTAAAGTTCTGGCCGTACAACCTGTCGCTGTCGTTCAAGCACTATATGTTCGACGACACCGCCGGTGGCGGCTGGCTGGCGTACCGCAACAGCGTGACCATGGCGCTGGCCACGGCGCTGATCGGCAGCCTCGTGATCTTCACCGGCGCCTACCTGATGGAGAAGACCCAGGGCCAGCGCCTGCTCAACCAGTCCCTGCGCCTGCTGAGCTTCATTCCCATGGCGGTGCCGGGCCTCGTCCTTGGCCTGGGCTATGTGTTCTTCTTCAACCTCAACGGCAACCCATTGCACGTGTTCTATGGCGGCATGGCGCTGCTGGTGGTGTGCACCATCGCCCACTACCTGACCACGGCGCAGATGACCGCGACCACTGCCCTGCGCCAGCTCGACAGTGAGTTCGAAGCCGCCGCGCTATCGCTCAAGGCACCGTTGTACAAGCACTTCATGCGGGTGACCGTGCCGATCTGCCTGCCGGCGCTGCTGGACATCATCCGCTACCTGTTCGTCTCGGCGATGACCACCGTGTCGGCAGCGATCTTCCTGTACAGCCCCGACACCATTCTCGCCGCCGTCGCCGTGTTGAACATGGACGACGCCGGCAATGTGGGCGGCGCCGCCGCCATGTCCACTTTGATCCTGCTGACCAGCGCGACCGCTTCGCTGCTGCTGGCCGGTGCATCCCGCGGCCTGCTGCGCCGCTCCCAGGCCTGGCGCCAGCGTGCGCCCGGCCATTGACCGACTGCCAACCCTGTAAGGAACCGCATCATGTTCAAGCCCCTCGCACTTGTCGCTGCCGTATCCGCCGTGTTCAGCCTGCAGGCTTCGGCCGCCGGGACCCAACTGACGGTCTACACCGCCTTGGAAGCCGAGCAGCTCAAGAGCTACAAGCAGGCCTTCGAGAAGGCCAACCCGGACATCGAGATCAAATGGGTGCGTGACTCCACCGGTATCATCACCGCCAAGCTGCTGGCCGAAAAAGACCGCCCGCAGGCAGACGCGGTGTGGGGCCTGGCTGCCTCCAGCCTGGCCATCCTCGACCAGAACGGCATGCTCGAAGCCTACGCGCCCAAAGACCTGGGCAAGATCTCCCCCAACTACCGCGACGCCGCCAACCCGCCTGCCTGGGTCGGCATGGACGTCTGGGCTGCCACCCTTTGCTTCAACACCGTCGAGGCCGAGAAGCAGGGCCTGAGCAAGCCGGTGAGCTGGCAGGACCTGACCAAGCCTGAGTACAAGGGCAAGATCGTCATGCCGAACCCGGCCTCGTCGGGCACCGGCTTCCTGGATGTCAGTGCCTGGCTGCAGACCTTCGGCGAGCCTCAGGGCTGGGCCTACATGGACGCCTTGCACCAGAACATCGGTCAGTACGTCCACTCCGGGTCCAAGCCGTGCAAGCTGGCTGCAGCCGGTGAGTTCCCGATCGGTATCTCTTTCGAGTACCCGGCCGTGCAGCTCAAGCGCCAGGGCGCGCCGCTGGAT
Source organism: Pseudomonas sp. HTZ2 (assembly GCF_033173945.1). Classification (NCBI taxonomy): domain Bacteria; kingdom Pseudomonadati; phylum Pseudomonadota; class Gammaproteobacteria; order Pseudomonadales; family Pseudomonadaceae; genus Pseudomonas; species Pseudomonas sp. HTZ2. Next base: position 2,383,287 of record NZ_CP137332.1, read on the forward strand.
ATCATCCTGCCCAAGGAAGGCCTGGGCTGGGAAATCGAAGCCACCGCGGTCATCAAGGGCTCGCCGAAGGCCGAGGCTGCCAAGCGCCTTGCCGATTTCTCGGCAAGCCCCGCGGCCATGGAGCTGTACAAGGAAAACTTCGCCGTGCTTGCCGCCCCTGGCATCGCCAAGCCGCAGACCGAGCTGCCGGCAGATTACGAGCAGCGCCTGATCAAAAACGATTTCGCCTGGGCCTCGAAGAACCGCGACGAGATCCTGAGCGAGTGGCGCAAGCGCTATGACGGCAAGTCGGAGAAAGTCGCTCAGCAGTAATCGCGGCTAGTCTCTTGCGAGGGCCGCTTGCCCTCATTCGCGGGTAAACCCGCTGCCACAGGGATGATGCTGAACCTTGTGGCAGCGGGTTTACGCGCGAATGTATTGGTACCTAATTCTGGAGATGAGCAATGCCCACCCCCGAACAGATCATCCATGCCACTTTCACCCTCTACGAACGCCACGGCGCCGACGACTACATCGGCGAGGCGATCACCCAGATCGAGCACATGTCCCAGGCCGCCGAATTGGCCATGGCCGAGGGCTTCGACGATGAAGTGGTGTTGGCCGCGTTCTTCCATGACATCGGCCATCTGTGCGGGGAGGGCGAAGGGGACATGGGCGGCTATGGGGTGGTCAGCCACGAGCGGATCGGGGCCGAGTACCTGCGCCGCTGCGGTTTCGGCGAGCGCATGGCCCGGTTGGTGCAGTACCACGTCGAGGCCAAGCGCTACCTGACCTTGCGCCAGCCGGGTTACTACGACCGCCTGAGCGAGGCGAGTCGGCGTACGCTCGAATATCAAGGCGGGGTGATGAGCGATGCCGAGGCCGACGCATTCGAGCAGGACCCGTTGTTCAAGGTCAGTCTGCGCATGCGCGAGTGGGACGAAATGGCCAAGGAGGTCGGGGTACCGGTGATCGACCTGGCGCTGCTCAAGGAAAAGGCCCTGGCGTTGCTCTGACAGACCTCTACGCGGGTAAACCCGCGAAGGGATCTACAAGTCGTTCACCAGGGCTTCGAGTTGCTCCTGCCGCTCGGCCTGATTGACTCGCGCGCCAGGGTTGAGCGTCGACCACTGGGGGTGCGCCCGGGCGCGCTTGAGGGCCTCGGGCAGCTTGCCCTCACGCCAGGCTTTTTCATCCGGCTCGCTTAGGCGGATGCTGTCTTGCGCGGCATGTCCGCGGCTGTCGAGCGCTACCATCAGCTGTTGTTGGCGCAGCGCCAGCAGGCGCAGCACTGTGTCGTCCACGGTCAGTTCGCGCTGGCCTTTGAGCTTGCCCATCAGGCGCGACCCATAGTTGCGCGCCGTTTGCAGTGCGCCACCGGCAATGGCCCCGGCCAGGGCGGCGGCACCCAGGGTCAGGCCACCCACCAGCAGGTCCACGCCAGCCCCGGCGGCAGCCCCGGCCGCCACGCCGCTGCCCAGGCGCACGCCGAGCAGCTTCAAAGTCTCCGGGTTGAACAGGTCATCCCCCCAGCGCCCATCGAGCAAGGGCAGGTCACCGGCATGGGCGTCGTCGCGACGGAAGGCATAGAGCTTGAGCAGTGCTTCGACGCAGCGTTGCTCGCGTTGACGCACCTCATGACGCAGGGTTTCGATGGCTTGGGCTTCGGCGGCAGGTTCGGCCTCGACGCTGCGTCGGCAGGCGGCGCAGTCGAGCAGCAACTCGGCGATCAAGCGCTTGGCACTTTGCTGGCGTGCCTTGCGCTGGGCTTGCTGGTCGTTGATCAGGCGTTGCAGGGCGGGGCGGGCGTCCTCGAGCAGCAGGGCCAGGCTCTCGTACAGGCGCCGTTCGCCATCCTCGGGCGGCGCCACGCTGTCGAAGCGCACCAGGGCGTGCAGGCCAAGACGGGCGAGGGCTTCGCGCCACTGAGGCTCGCGATGCTGCTGGCTGGCGACGAAGTTGAGCACGGGCAGCAAGGGCTTGCCGCAACTGGTCAGGACTTCCAGCTCATCGCGGTACTTGGCCAGCACCGGCTCGCGGGCATCGATCACATAGAGCCCGGCATCGCTCGCCAGCAGTTGGCGCAGGACCTTGGCTTCCTGTTCGAAACGCTGGCGCGCCTCGCTGCCCTGGAGAAACCGCTCCAGCCGTGCCGGGCCGTCCAGGCGTTCGCCGGGGCGTTCCAGGCGTTCCAGGTAATCGAGCAGGGCGATGGCATCTTCCAGGCCGGGCGTGTCGTACAGCTCCAGCAGCGGCTCGCCGTCCACCGACAGCCGCGCGCCCTCCACGTGACGGGTGGTGCTGGGCCGGTGGGAGACCTCGCCGAAGCTGACGTCACGGGTCAGGGTGCGCAGCAGGGAGGTCTTGCCGACGTTGGTGTGGCCGACCACGGCCAGCTTCAGGGGCTCAGTCATGGCCGTGCTCCAACCAGGTCATGGGCGAGGTGTCGGCGTGGGGCAGGCCGAGGCGATCCAGGGCGTCATGCCAATCACCCAGGCGATCGGCGTCCAGCGGCTCGCCTGGGAGGGCCTGGAGCAGCCAGATGCGTGTGGCCCCTGCGTTACGTGCCAGTTCGGCCAGCAGTGCGAGGCTGCCACGGTCAGGCGAGCGACGGGGGTCGCAGGCGATGGCCAGGCGGGCTGGCGGGAAGCGGCTCAGTTGCTCCAGCAGCTTGTTGCGCGATTCGCGGCTGTCCAGCACGCCCGCGTTGGCCACGGTCTTGGGCAGAATGGGTGGCCAAGGACGCTGGTCATCCAGCTCCAGGCCGACCAGCAGGGCGCCGCCATCCTGAACGCCCAATTGGCCGGCCCGGAACTCGGGCAGGGCGTGAGGCGCGGCGTCCTGCACGCCGAGCCGTTCGCTGCTGGGCATCAACACATCGCGCAGGTGGCTGTAGCCAGGTAGGTTCAGGTCCAGCTTCAAACGCGCGCGACCCTGATGCCAGTGCCACAGGCAGAGCAGGGCGAGCAACAGGCGCGGCAGCAAGCCGTACACCAGCACCACGCCAAGCAACCAGCTGGCCCAGGCCTGGCGTGCCAGGTCGAGCGCGGGCAGGGTGTCGCCGCTGGCGCGGATCAGGGCTTCATCGGGCACCGCGAAGCCCAGTAACGAAGGCAGAGCGCCGAGGGTCTGGGTCAGATGGATGAACGGTTCGGCGGCGAGCAGGGTGGTTTCCCAGAGGAAGCCGTAGCGCCGGGTGGCCAGCAACGCCAGAAGCATGCCCACTGCGGCGACCATTGCCAGCAGCCACAGGCCATGCACCAGCGCGCCGAGCAGCCAGCGGTTGAGCCGTTGGCGTTGTAGCATCACCAGCAAGGCGGGGGCCAGGTGCGCGGCCTGCGCATCGCGGGCCAGGCGTTCGCTGAGCCATAGCCACAGACGGCCAAGGCCTGTGTCGTGCTCGCCGGCCAGCAACAGCCCGGCGGCCCATCCCAGCAGCATCAGCAGGTTCAGCCCCAGCAGGCTGCCCAGGGCCCAGAACACATTCACCGGGCGCTGCCCGTCGCCCAGGGCCGCCAGCCCCAGGCCGGCGCCGCTGAGAACGGCCAGTACCATCAGGGCCAGCAGGGCCAGGCGCGCGCCCTGTTTCCAATGGCGCAGGGCGTGGGTCATACCATCGCGTTCGGCCAGCGACAGCGCGCGCGTTTCGATGCGCGCCGCCAGGTCGCCACCTTGTTGGCGGGCGCGGCGGTTGGCTTCCTGATCCTCCAGGGGGCCGGCCTGTTCCTCGCGCAGGCGCACCGCTTCGGTGAGCCAGCGTTTGTCGAATAGGGTGGGTGCAGTCACGAGCTCTTCCATTGCACAAGTCAGGGCAAAGCATAACCCAGGCGTCGGGTGCTATCCTCGCCACCATGAATACATCACTCCCCCTCAGCCTGATCGCGGCACTCGCCGAGAACCGTGTGATCGGCATCGACAACACCATGCCCTGGCACCTGCCGGGGGACTTCAAGTACTTCAAGGCCACCACCCTGGGCAAGCCCATCATCATGGGGCGCAAGACCTGGGATTCGCTGGGCCGCCCCTTGCCGGGGCGCCTGAACATCGTGGTCAGCCGCCAGCCGGGCCTGCAATTGCAGGGCGCCGAGGTGTTTCCCTCGCTGGAGGCAGCTCGGGTACGGGCCGAGCAGTGGGCGCGGGAACAGGGCGTCGGCGAGCTTATGTTGATCGGCGGGGCGCAGTTGTACGGGCAAGCGCTGGAGAAGGGCTTGGTCAGCCGCATGTACCTGACCCGGGTGGAGCTATCGCCGGAGGGGGATGCGTGGTTCCCTGAGTTCGACAAGGCTCACTGGCGCTTGGTGTCGAGTGAGCCGCAGGCCGAGGAAGGCAAGCCTGCGTATCACTTCGAGGTGTGGGACAAGGTTTGAAACTACCGGGGCTGCTTTGCAGCCCTTCGCGGGTGAACCCGCTCCCGCAAGGATCACCACCAACCCTGTGGGCGCGGATTTCCGCGAAGCAGTCGCCACGGAGCTAGGAATGGCTCAGTTCGGCATGGGCATCATCGGCCAGCACCTGCTGGTCGGTCTGCTTGAGCAACTGGCTGGTGACTACGCCTGCCGTCATGGAGCCGTTCACGTTCAATGCAGTGCGACCCATGTCGATCAGCGGCTCCACGGAAATCAGCAACGCCACCAGCTCCACCGGCAGGCCCATGGCGGGCAGCACGATCAGCGCAGCGAAGGTCGCGCCGCCGCCCACACCGGCTACACCTGCCGAGCTGAGGGTGACGATGGCCACCAAGGTGGCGATCCACAGTGGGTCGAAGGTATCGATGCCCACCGCAGGCGCGACCATCACCGCCAGCATGGCCGGGTACAGGCCGGCACAGCCGTTCTGGCCGATGGTGGCGCCGAACGAGGCGCTGAAGCTGGCGATGGACGGCGGAACGCCCAGGCGCCGGGTCTGCGCTTCGATGTTCAGCGGGATGCTGGCTGCGCTCGAGCGGCTGGTGAAGGCGAAGGTGAGCACGGGCCAGACCTTGCGCAGAAAGCGCAGCGGGCTGACGCCGGTCGCGGTCAGGATCACGCCATGCACCACGAACATCAGGCCCAGGCCCAGGTACGACACCACCACGAAGCTGCCCAGCTTGAGGATGTCCTCGAGGTTGGAGCTGGCGACCACCTTGGCCATCAGCGCCAGCACGCCGTAGGGAGTGAGCTTCATCACCAGGCGCACCAGGCGCATCACCCAGGCCTGCAGGGTATCGATGGCCGCCAAGGCGCGGTTGCCCTTGTCGGCGTCGTCCTTGATCAGTTGCAAGGCAGCCAGGCCCAGGAACACAGCGAAGATGACCACGCTGATGATCGAGGTCGGCTTGGCCCGCGCCAGGTCACCCACCGGGTTGGTGGGGATGAACGACAGCAGCAACTGCGGGATGTTGAGGTCGGCGACCTTGCCCGCGTAGTCGCTGTGGATGGTTTGCAGCCGCGCGGTTTCCTGGGCGCCGGCCACCAGGCCGTCGGCGCTCAGGCCGAAGAGGTTGGTCAGGGTGATGCCGATCAGCGCCGCGATCGCGGTGGTCAGCAACAGGATGCCGATGCTCAGCACGCTGATCCGGCCCAGGGACGATGCGTTGTGCAGGCGAGCCACGGCGCTGAGGATCGAGGCGAAGATCAGCGGCATCACGATCATCTGCAACAGGCCCACGTAACCGTTGCCGACCAGGTCGAGCCAGGCGATCGTCGCCTTGAGCACCGGATGGCCCGCGCTATAGAGCGTGTGTAGCACCAGACCGAACGATACGCCCAGCACCAGGCCGAGCAGGACTTTCCGGGCCAGGCTCCAGTCGGTACGGCGGGTTTGCGAAAGGCCCAGTAACAAGACCACGAGGGCCAGCAGGTTGAGTGACAACGGCAGGTTCATTGAAGCTCCAGGGTAAAGCACAAGAGGCATCGCCTCTGATTGAGCGATTGCGAACGCAAATGCTAACAGCCTGAAAACAAACGAATTTATACCCAAATCGAATGTGCTTAGTCGTTTCTGGAATATAAAGGCGTCGCACCTGGAACATCACGTGGCGCGTGGAGAAGGTTCGACGTCGCTGTCGGGCCCTTGTAGTGGCGGGGGTTTGTCTAGCGTTGCAGGTCCACTGTTCAGGAGAACTTGCAATGAAGTCTGCTCCGAAAGTACTCGCGGCGGGCCTGGCCCTGCTGCTGAGCGTCGAGACCTGGGCCACCGAGCTCAAGCACTGGCCCGCAGAGGCCGCCAAGCAGTTGGACAGCATGATCGCCGCCAATGCCAACAAAGGTAACTACGCGGTGTTCGACATGGACAACACCAGTTACCGCTTCGACCTGGAAGAGTCCCTGCTGCCGTTCATGGAAAACAAAGGGCTGATCACCCGCGACAAGCTCGACCCCTCCCTGAAGCTGATCCCGTTCAAGGACACCGCTGATCACAAGGAGAGCCTGTTCAGTTACTACTACCGCCTCTGCGAAATCGACGACATGGTCTGCTATCCCTGGGTGGCCCAGGTGTTTTCAGGCTTCACCCTCAAGGAACTGAAGGTGCAAGTCGATGAGCTGATGGCCTCCGGCAAGCCGATCCCGACCACCTATTACGACGGCGACCAGGTCAAGCAGATGGAGGTGCAGCCGCCGAAGGTCTTCACCGGGCAGACAGAGCTGTACAACAAGCTGATGGAAAACGGGATCGACGTGTACGTGATCTCCGCAGCGTCCGAGGACTTGGTGCGCATGGTCGCCTCGGACCCCAAGTACGGCTACAACGTCAAACCGCAAAACGTGATTGGCGTCAGTCTGTTGCTCAAGAACCGCACCACCGGGCAGTTGACCACGCCTCGCAAGCAGATCAGCGAAGGCAACTACGACGCCAAGGCCAATCAGGAGCTGGAGCTGACACCCTACCTGTGGACTCCGGCCACCTGGATGGCAGGTAAACAGGCCGCCATCCTCACCTACATCGACGAATGGAAAAAGCCCGTGCTGGTCGGCGGCGACACCCCCACCAGCGATGGCTACATGCAGTTTCACAGCGTCGATGTGAACAAGGGCGGCATCCATCTGTGGGTCAACCGCAAGGCCAAGTACATGGACCAGATGAACGGGATGATCGCCAAGAACGCAGCGGCCCAGGCCAAGGAAGGGCTGCCGGTGACGGCGGACAAGAACTGGGTGATCGTGACGCCGGAGCAGATTCAGTAGCTCCTGTGTTGCTTGATTGGATTCGCGGTTAAACCCGCTCCCACAAAAAAACCGGCGCACGGGGCGCCGGTTTTTTTATGCCTTCAGGCCTTAAAGCCCTTCGAGCATCGCCTTGTTGCGCACAGCGCCTTTATCGGCGCTGGTGGCCAGCAGGGCGTAGGCCTTCAAGGCGGTGGTCACCTTGCGTGGGCGGGCTTCGGCAGGCTTCCAGCCTTTCTTGTCCTGCTCGATGCGACGGTGCGCCAGTTCCTCGTCGCTGACCAACAGGTTGATGGTGCGGTTAGGGATGTCGATGAGGATCTTGTCGCCGTCGCGCACCAGGCCGATGGCGCCGCCTGCAGCGGCTTCCGGCGAGGCGTGGCCGATCGACAGGCCCGAGGTGCCGCCAGAGAAGCGGCCGTCGGTGAGCAGGGCGCACGCTTTGCCCAGGCCCTTGGACTTGAGGTACGAAGTCGGGTACAGCATCTCCTGCATGCCCGGACCGCCTTTGGGGCCTTCATAGCGAATGATCACCACATCGCCGGCCTTCACTTCGTCGGCCAGGATGCCGCGCACGGCGCTGTCCTGGCTTTCGAAAATCTTCGCGTTGCCTTCGAACACCAGGATCGAGTCATCGACACCGGCGGTCTTCACCACGCAGCCGTCCAGGGCGATGTTGCCGTACAGCACCGCCAGGCCACCTTCCTGGGAGTAGGCGTGCTCGACGCTGCGGATGCAGCCTTCGGCGCGGTCGGCGTCCAGGGTGTCCCAACGGGTCGATTGGCTGAAGGCGGTCTGGGTCGGGATGCCGGCAGGGCCTGCCTTGAAGAAGGTGTGTACCGCTTCGTCATCGGTTTGGGTGATGTCCCACTTGGCGATGGCTTCTTCCATGCTGCGGCTGTGCACGGTCGGCAGGTCGGTGTGCAGCAGGCCGCCGCGGGCCAGTTCGCCGAGGATGCTGATGATGCCGCCGGCGCGGTGCACGTCTTCCATGTGGTACTTCTGGATGTTCGGCGCCACCTTGCACAGTTGCGGGACTTTACGCGACAGGCGATCGATGTCGCGCAGGTCGAAGTCCACCTCCGCTTCCTGGGCGGCGGCCAGCAGGTGCAGGATGGTGTTGGTCGAGCCGCCCATGGCGATGTCCAGGGTCATGGCGTTCTCGAACGCCTTGAAGCTGGCGATGCTGCGCGGCAGGACGGACGTGTCGTTCTCGCCGTAGTAGCGTTTGCACAGCTCGACGATGGTGCGGCCAGCGGTCAGGAACAGCTGTTCGCGGTCGGCGTGGGTGGCCAGGGTGGAGCCGTTGCCCGGCAGGGCGAGGCCCAGGGCTTCGGTCAGGCAGTTCATCGAGTTGGCGGTGAACATGCCGGAGCACGAACCGCAGGTCGGGCAGGCGCTACGCTCGTACTCGGCGACTTTCTCGTCGCTGGCGCTGGAGTCGGCGGCGATGACCATGGCGTCGACCAGATCCAGGCCATGGCTGGCCAGCTTGGTCTTGCCGGCTTCCATCGGGCCACCGGAGACGAAGATCACCGGGATGTTCAGGCGCAGGGCGGCCATCAGCATGCCGGGGGTGATCTTGTCGCAGTTGGAGATGCACACGATGGCGTCGGCGCAGTGGGCATTGACCATGTATTCCACGGCGTCGGCGATGATCTCGCGGCTCGGCAGGGAGTACAGCATGCCGTCATGGCCCATGGCGATGCCGTCGTCGACCGCGATGGTGTTGAATTCCTTGGCCACGCCTCCGGCGCGTTCGATTTCGCGGGCGACCAGCTGGCCCAGGTCCTTCAGGTGCACGTGGCCTGGGACGAACTGGGTGAACGAGTTGGCGATGGCGATGATCGGTTTCTTGAAGTCTTCGTCCTTCATCCCGGTGGCGCGCCACAGGGCACGAGCGCCGGCCATGTTGCGGCCCTGGGTGGAAGTCTTGGAACGATAATCAGGCATGAAGCACTCCTGGCGGCTTAATCAGGTCACAAAATGGGGAGTGAGCTTGTCTTTCCTTTGCGCCGAAGGCCGGTTGCCGCTGGCACGGATGAGGCCGAAAGCGTCACGGGATCGCCGTGTGCTCGACCAGAGCTCATAAACCCGCCGGGGATGTCTGGCGATGAATAGGCCGATTCTACACCGCTGGCGCGGCGAGGGAATGGTTCAGGTACAGGTGGTACGTTTTGAGCTTGGAGCTACGAGCTTGGAACTACAAGCTGCAAGACGGGTGCGGTGAGGCTACCCTCTTGCAGCTTGCAACGGTCAGCTGTTGGGCAGCAGGCGGCAGGTGATGCTCTTGATGTAGCGGGTCTCGGGGATCGCTGGGTGCACGGGGTGGTCTGGGCCTTGGCCGCCGCGCTCGAGCAACTGCAGGTTGCGGTCCAGGTGGCGGGCGCTGGTCAGCAGGATGTTGTGCAGGTCGTCCTCGGGCAGGTGCATCGAGCAGGAGGCGCTGACCAGGATGCCATCCTTGGTGAGCATGCGCATGGCTTGCTCGTTCAGGCGACGATAGGCAGCCTCGCCGTTTTTCAGGTCCTTCTTGCGTTTGATGAAGGCGGGTGGGTCGGCAATGATCACGTCGAAGCGTTCCTCGGCGGCCTTGAGCTCGCGCAGGGCCTCGAACACGTCGCCTTCGATGCAGGTCAGCTTCTCGCTGATACCGTTGAGCGCTGCGTTGCGCTCGACGCCGTCGAGGGCGAAGCCCGAGGCATCGACGCAGAACACTTCGCTGGCGCCGAACACACCGGCCTGCACGCCCCAGCCACCGATGTAGCTGAACAGGTCCAGTACACGCTTGCCCTTGACGTAGGGGGCCAGGCGCGCGCGGTTCATGCGGTGATCGTAGAACCAGCCGGTCTTCTGGCCATCACGCACAGGCGCTTCGAACTTCACGCCGTTCTCCTGTAGCGGGACCCAGTCCGGGACTTCCCCGTAGACCGTCTCGACATAACGTTCCAGACCTTCGGCATCACGGGCGGCGGAGTCGTTCTTGAACAGGATGCCGCTGGGCTTGAGCACCTGCACCAAGGCGGCGATCACATCGTCCTTGTGCGCCTCCATGGTGGCCGAGGCCAGTTGGACCACCAGCATGTCGTAGAAGCGGTCCACCACCAGGCCCGGCAGCAGGTCGGAATCGCCGTAGACCAGGCGGTAGCAGGGCTGGTCGAACAGACGCTCGCGCAGGGAAAGGGCCACATTGAGGCGGTGAACCAGCAGCGACTTGTCCAGGGGCAGCTTGGCGTCACGGGACAGCAGGCGTGCGCAGATGAGGTTGTTCGGGCTCATGGCCACCACGCCCAAGGGCTTGCCGTTGGCGGCTTCGAGGATGGCCTGCTGACCGGCCTTCAGGCCTTGCAGCGGGGTTGCGGCAACATCGACTTCATTGCTGTAGACCCACAGGTGGCCGGCGCGCAGGCGGCGGTCGGCATTGGCTTTGAGGCGAAGGCTGGGCAGGGACATGACGTCGCTCCGGGAAAAAAGAGCGGGATTATAGCGTGTTGGCCATACGCTGAGCGTTGCCCCGTCGGTTTTCCGCTGCCCGGACAAGCGCTTTTTCGGGTCAACCCCTCCCACAGGGTTCAGTGGTGCCCAGCGACACCGCTTAGCCTGTGGGTACGGGGTTGCCCGCGTCTCAGGCCAGCGCCTTGACCAGCTGTTCGCTGAATGCCGGAATGTCGTCGGGCTTGCGGCTGGTGATCAGGTTGCCATCGACCACCACTTCTTCGTCGACCCACTCGCCGCCAGCGTTGCGGATGTCGTCCTGCAGGGTCTTGTAACTGGTCAACCGGCGCCCCTTGGCCAGGCCACAAGAGACCAGCAGCCAGGCGCCATGGCAGATCACGGCGAGCGGCCTGCGGGCCGAATCATGGCTTTTCACCAGCTTCTGGGCAGCCGGGATGATCCGGATGGTATCGGAGTTCTGCACACCGCCTGGCAGCACCAGGGCGTCGTACAGGTCCAGGCTGGCGCCTTCGAAGGTGGCGTCCACGGCGAACTCATCAGCGGGCTTGTCATGGTTCCAGCCGCGCACCGTGCCTTCCTTGTCGCTCAGGATATCGACCACCGCGCCGTTGCGTTCCAGGGCCTCGCGTGGGCCGGTCAATTCCACCTGCTCGAAGCCATCGGTGACCAAGAAAGCCACGCGCTTGCCGTTCAGTATTGCACTCATGGGAGGTTCTCCTTTGAGGGTGGGTCTTGAGAGTGCAGGCCAGTGGCGTGGGGGAAAGTTCCGGCGCAGTTCGCCAGTGGTGGGTGCCCTGCCGGGCGGAGGACGGTAGAATTCGCCGTCCTCAATGTATGTGTGCACCATGTCCCAGGAACTCAGTCCCGAACAGATCCAGCAGGTCCTGCAAGGAATCAGCATCGCGCCGCAACCGCAGATCATGGTCGATCTGCAGTTCGAGCAGTACATGCCAGACCCGGACCTGGACACCATCTGCCGGCTGATCGCCCAGGATCCGGGGCTCTCGGGGGCCTTGCTCAAACTGGTGAATTCCCCGCACTTCGGGCTGGCCGACAAGGTCGGTTCGATCCAGCGCGCCGTGGCGCTGTTGGGCAGCGGTTCGATCATCAACCTGATCAACGCCTTGTCGATCAAGGGCGAGATGAGCGATGAAACCATCGTCACGCTCAATCGCTTCTGGGACACCGCCCAGGACGTGGCCATGACCTGCCTGACCCTGGCCAGGCACACCGACATCCCGGCCGTGGACGAGGCCTATACCCTGGGCTTGTTCCATGATTGCGGCGTGCCGCTGATGCTCAAGCGCTTCCCCGACTACATGAGCGTGCTGGAAACCGCCTATGCCCAGGCCAGCGAGCAGACGCGGGTGGTGGACACCGAAAACCGCATGTTCAACACCAACCATTCGGTGGTGGGTTACTACACCGCCAAGTCCTGGCGCCTGCCGGAGCACATCACGGCGGCCATCGCCAATCATCACAATGCCCTGGCAGTGTTTCGCGACGACGCTTCGGGCGATACTCGACTGAAGAACCTGCTCGCGGTGTTGAAGATGGCCGAGCACATCTGCGCCTCTTACCGGGTACTGGGCAACCAGGCCGAAGACCATGAGTGGCAGGTGGTCGGGCCCTTGGTGCTCGACTACATCGGCCTGTCGGAGTACGACTTCGAGCACCTCAAGCAAACCATTCGCGAATTGGGCGGACACTGAAAGACCATGCCGGAACTACCTGAAGTCGAGACTACCCGGCGCGGTATCGCGCCTTACCTGGAAGGTCAGCGGGTCAGCCGCGTGGTGGTGCGTGACCGGCGCCTGCGCTGGCCGATCCCTGAGGACCTGGATGTGCGTCTTTCCGGGCAGCGCATCCTCACCGTTCAGCGGCGCGCCAAATACCTGTTGATCAATGCCGAGGTCGGCACCTTGATCAGCCACCTGGGCATGTCGGGCAACCTGCGCCTGGTGGAGCAGGGCTTGCCGGTGGGCAAGCACGAGCACGTAGACATCGAACTGGAATCGGGGCTAGCCCTGCGCTACACCGACCCGCGTCGTTTCGGCGCGATGCTCTGGAGCCTGGACCCGTTCAATCATGAGTTGCTCATGCGTCTGGGGCCGGAGCCGCTGACCGACCTGTTCGATGGCGAGCGGTTGTTCCAGTTATCCCGCGGGCGGAGCATGGCGATCAAGCCGTTCATCATGGATAACGCCGTGGTGGTGGGGGTGGGTAACATCTACGCTACCGAGGCGCTGTTCGCGGCCGGCATCGACCCGCGGCGCGAGGCCGGCGGCGTCTCTCGGGCGCGTTATGTGAGGCTGGCGATCGAGATCAAGCGGGTGCTGGCAGCGGCGATCGAGCAGGGCGGCACGACACTGCGCGACTTCATCGGAGGCGACGGGCAGCCGGGATACTTCCAGCAGGAGTTGTTCGTGTATGGGCGCGGGGAACAGCCATGCAAGGTCTGCGGCACGACGCTCAGGGAAGTGAAGCTGGGGCAGCGGGCCAGCGTTTACTGCCCGCGCTGCCAGCGCTGATCATGATTGGGATCGCCTCATGGGCCTTCGCGGGTGAACCCGTCGCCACAGGTTACTGGTGGTCTTAAGAGCACCGCAGAATCTGTGGGTGCGGGTTCACCCGCGAAGAAGTGCGAAACCCTTGCCGAGCGCTTCAAGCCTTGCCGGTGATCCGCTTGTACTTTTCCATCAGCTCGTCGTGGGTCTCCGGGTGAGCTTCATCCAGAGGGATGCAGTCGACCGGGCAGACCTGCTGGCACTGCGGCTCGTCGTAATGACCTACGCACTGGGTGCACAGGTTCGGGTCGATCACATAGATCTCTTCGCCTTGGGAGATAGCGGCGTTCGGGCACTCGGGTTCGCAGACGTCGCAGTTGATGCAATCGTCGGTGATGATCAGGGACATGGGGGCTCCGGCCGGGGCTATTGGCCCGGGCATGTATCAAACCAGTGGGCACAATTGTGCCGCATTCGCGCCCGCAGTGCACGCTGGCGCGATGATCAGGCGGTGGGTGTCACTTCTTGAAGCGTAGGGTCAGCGCCTCGGCCACCACCGGGTGGACGAATTTGCTGATGTCGCCACCCAGGGCGGCGATTTCCCGGACCAGGGTCGAGGAAATGAACGAGTAGCGCTCCGACGGCGTCAGGAACAGGCTTTCGACGTCCGGGGCCAGTTGCCGGTTCATGTTGGCCAGCTGGAACTCGTACTCGAAGTCCGAGACTGCACGCAGGCCGCGCAGGAAGACATTGGCACCCTGCTCCTTGGCGAAATGCGCCAGCAGGCTCGAGAAACCGATGACCTCGACATTGGGCAGGTGCTTGGTGACCTCACGGGCCAGCTCCACGCGTTGCTCCAGCGGGAACAGCGGGTTTTTCTTCGGGCTGGCGGCGACTGCGATGATCACGTGATCGAACAGACGCGAGGCGCGCTCGACCAGATCGCCGTGGCCTTTGGTAATGGGGTCGAAAGTACCCGGGTACAACACTCGGTTCATCGCGTCATCCTGGCTGGAGTGCGTTGGGGAGTCGGATGGTAGCGCAGCGACTGCTGCCCGGCCAAGTCGCACGGCCGAATGAGGGCACTATAGACAGCCAGGCCGTTCGTTGTCATGCGCCCCGTGCCAGGCGGGTGGCCAGGGCGTCGCTGAGCCGGGCGGCGAGGGCGTAGACCGACAGTTGCGGGTTGGCGCCAATGCTGGTGGGGAACAGCGAGCCGTCGTGGACCGACAGGTTCTCCAACTGGTGGTGCCGCCCCAGGCTGTCGCACACGGCCTGGCGTGGATCCTCGCCAAGGGCGCAGCCGCCCATTACGTGGGCACTGCCCAGGCGCGTGCGAAACGGCTCCAGGCGCAATTCGTCGATCAACGCCTGCGCCTGGGGCAGGTCTGTGGTGTAGCGGGCATCGCTGTGCACCGGTATCACTTGGGTAGCGCCGGCGGCGAACTGGATGCGCGCCATGCTCAAGTAGGCCCGGCGCAGGCCATCGCGCAAGTAGTCGGTGATGGGATAATCGAGCACCGGCGAGCCGTCGCCGCGCAGCTCCACCTGGCCGCCCTGGCTCTCGGGGTGGAAACCATCGCGCAGCAACGCCAGCATGACATGGGTATGTGGCAACGCGGCCATGCGCCGGGCGCTTTCCTGGCCATGGGCGCCCAGCAGCGTGCTTGCCAGCGCCGGATGCAGCGGGGGCACTTCGAGTTTGAAGCCGATCGGCCCATCGACGCCGTCGCGCCACTGGAATTGGTCGCTGTAGATGGACTGAGGCGCGCCATAGAACGGATCGATGCGCTCATCGAACAAGGCCGCGCTGAAATTGACCAGGTGCAGGAAGGTGCGCTTGCCCAGCCGTCGGTGCGGGTCGGGCGCCTCGGAGCGCAGCAGCAGGGCTGGGCTGTTGATGCCGCCGCCAGCCAGTACATAGTGCCGTGCGCGGATCCGTACCTGGTACCCGGTCGGCTCCACGCCCCGGCGGTCCAGGGCCTGGCACAGCAGTTGGGTGATGCGCCTGCCGTCATGTTCGAATCGCTGCGCACGGGCCAGATAGAGCAGCTCGCCGTGGTTGTCGAGGGTGGTGGGAATGCTGGTCACCAGCATCGATTGCTTGGCGTTGACCGGGCAACCCATGCCGCAGTAGCCCAAATTCCAGCAGCCGCGCACATTGCGCGGAATCACTGCCCAGCGGTAGCCGAGCACTTCGCAGCCCCGGCGCAGCACGTCGTTGTTGGGGTTAGGCGGCAGGGCCCAGGGGCTGATGCCCAGGCGTTGCTCGATGCGCTCGAACCAAGGGTGCAGGTCTTCGCTGGCGAGCCCTTTGACGCCGTGCTCCCGGGCCCAGTGCTCGAGGGTTTGCTCAGGGGTGCGGAAACTGGAGGTCCAGTTGACCAAGGTGGTACCGCCCACGGCGCGCCCTTGGAGGATGGTGATGGCGCCATCCTTGCTCATGCGCCCGAGCCCTTCCTGGTACAACTGGGCGTAGGCCTCGTTTTCCTGCAGGTGGAAATCGCTGCTGGTCTTGAGCGGGCCTTCCTCGATCAACAGCACCTTGAAGCCTGCGGCGCTGAGCAGCTCTGCGCTGGTGGCGCCGCCAGCACCACTGCCAATCACGGCGATGTCGGCCTCCAGCGTCAGGTCCTGGTCCAGACGTGAACCATCGTAGGTGATCCAGCCTCGGGCGAGGCCTTGGCGAAACGGGTCGGCGACAGGCATGGGCAAGCCTCTTGGTCAGATCTTCGGTGGGCCGGGATAGCCGCAGGCCGCCCAGGCCTCGGGGCGTTCGTACCAGGCCATGAGCAGCAGTTGCAGCAGCGAGGCGTGGCCCATGCGCAGCATGTCCAGCGAACTGTCGCGCCAGCGTCGCAGGAAGGTGTTCACCTGGGCGCTGCTGGCGTTTTCCCAACTGCCCCAGATGCCCGTCAATGGTCCACGGGTCAGCGGCAGGCTGAGCACGTCGAACAACTGGCGGGTGAGTTTGAGCATTTCAGGCGAGAGCGCTGCCAGCTTGTGATCCAGGCTGTGCAGTACCAGTGCGTCGCTGGCCTGAGTGCCGGCGAGCACCACCGGAATCACCGCAGCCAGCATCGGCAAGTCGTCTTCGCGCAGCACCGAGAAACCTGCAGCGGATGTCTGCGGCGCACAGCCGACCAGGCTGGCGGTGCTCAAGAAAACGCTGGCACCCAGGCTGAACCGAAGCAGGTCTCGGCGGTGCATGGCATCCCCTCGCTCAACGGATGAACAGCTTGAAAATCAGGCGCTGCAAGGCTTTGCCATAAGGAGGGTAGATCAGCCGGGCGGTGTTGAGGCGTTGCTTGGCCAACACCGCCTTGGCCTTGCTGAAGGTCAGGAAGCCTTCATGACCATGGTAGTGGCCCATGCCCGAGGGGCCGACGCCGCCAAAGGGAAGATCATCTTGGGCCACATGCAACAGCGTGTCGTTCAGGCACACGCCGCCGGAATGGGTGTTGCGCAGCACGTGGGCCTGCTCGGCGCGGTCGTAGCCGAAGTAGTACAGCGCCAGGGGCCTCGGGCGCTGGTTGATGTAGGCCAGGGCCTGATCGAGGTTGTCGTATGGCACCAGGGGCAGCAAGGGGCCGAAGATCTCGTCCTGCATCACCTGCATGTCGTCATTCACCGCCATCAGCACGTGAGGGGGCAGGCGACGACCCTGGCGGGGCTCGTCGGCATACAGGTCGAGCACCCGGGCGCCCTTGTCGCGGGCATCGGTGAGCAGCCGCTCCAGGCGTTGCAGTTGCCGGGTGTTGATGATGGCGCTGTAGTCGGGGTTGTCGGCGATGCGCGGGTACAGACGGCGCATGGCGCGTTGGTAGGCTTCGGCGAAGGCGTCGAGGCGCTCGCGAGGAACCAGCACATAGTCAGGGGCGACGCAGGTCTGGCCGGCATTGAGACCTTTGCCGAAAGCGATGCGCTCGGCGGCGGTTTCCAGCGGCACACTGGCGCAGACGATGGCCGGCGACTTGCCGCCCAGTTCCAGGGTCACCGGGGTGAGGTTGGTGGCGGCAGCCAGCATGACTTGTCGACCCACGCTGGTGGACCCGGTGAACAGCAGGTGGTCGAAAGGCAGGCGCGCGAAGGCCTGGCCGACTTCGACCTCGCCGAGCACGACGCTGACCAAGTCCGCCGGGAACACGCGCTCGAGCAGGGTCTTGAGAGCCTTCCCGCTGGCCGGTGAGGCCTCGCTGAGCTTGAGCATCACCCGGTTGCCGGCGGCCAAGGCGCAGGTCAACGGCCCGATCGCCAGTAACAAGGGGTAGTTCCACGGCACGATGACCCCGACCACGCCCAGCGGTTGATAAAGCACCTGGGCGCTGGCCGGTTGGAAGGCCAGGCCGACCGTGCGTCGCGAAGGTTTCATCCAGCGTTGCAGGTGACGCTCGGCATGACGCAGGCCTTGGATCGACGGCATCAGCTCGGCGAGCAGGGTTTCGTCGGCGCTGCGGCCATCGAAGTCTCGGTCGATCGCCTCGATCAGCGATTGCTGGTTTTGCAGCAGCGCTTCGCGCAGGCTCCGGAGCCATTGCCGACGTTGGGCCGCCGGCGGCATGGGATTGTTTGCGAAGGCTTGGCGCTGGGCGTCGAACAACGCGGGCAGGTCGAGGTCGGAATGCACTGGAAGCTGAGTGAACGGCGAGGTCATGGCTGCTCCGCTGGGGTGCTCGGTGGCTAGAGCATATACTCTAATCCGTTGCCTGGACATTCAATTAAGGTGTGCCGTCTTGAAAATTTACCGACAGTGCGGACTCGTCTGCCTGCCGTCCACCCTGCCGGACTTTTCGCAGGTAAACCCGTTCCCACGGACCCCCGCGCCCGCAGCACCGTGCATTGCCTGGTCGATACGCCGTAAGATGAACCATCAACGAACCTGGAGCTGAGCATGGCCCCGCGCATGAAGACTCGCGAGCGCATCGTGCAGAACAGCCTGGAGCTGTTCAATCAACAGGGCGAACGTAGCGTCAGCACCAACCACATCGCCGCGCACATGGAAATTTCGCCCGGCAACCTCTACTACCACTTCCCCAACAAGCAGGCGATCATCGCCGTGCTCTTCAACCAATACGAAGAGCTGGTAGACAGCTTCCTGCGTCCGCCACAGGGGCGTGTCGCCACGGTCGAGGACAAACGTTTCTACCTCAAGGCCTTGCTGGCGGCCATGTGGAACTACCGATTCCTGCACCGGGACCTCGAGCACCTGCTCGACAGCGACCCGGAACTGGCTGCCCGTTACCGCCGTTTTTCCCAGCGTTGCCTGCAGCAGGGCCAGGCGATCTACCGGGGCTTCGTCGATGCTGGCATTCTTGCGATGGATGCCGCGCAGGTCGAATCGTTGACCATCAATGCCTGGATCGTGCTGACATCCTGGGTACGTTTTCTCAGTACTACACGCGAACATTCCGCGCATCTGGGAGAAGAAGCCTTCAAGCGTGGTGTCTACCAGGTGCTGGTGCTCGAACTGGGCTTCGTCACTGCCAGCGCGCGTGCCGCCGTGGATGCCCTCTGCGAGGAGTTCCACGTTCCGTTCAACCAGGCCCTGGAGCAGTGACCCCGGGCTTTCGTGCTATCGATCAGGAGATTGTCATGCCTCTTGCGCAATTGATCACCCCAACGCAGCTGGCCGAGCGCCTGGGCGCGCCTGGGTTGGTGATCCTCGACTGTCGCTTTGCCCTGGAAGATGTGGACTACGGCCAACGCAGCTACGCCCTCGGGCATATCGCCGGCGCGCACTTCGCGGATCTGGAGCGAGACCTGAGCGGGCCGGTGGTCAAGGGCGTGACGGGCCGTCACCCGTTGCCGGATCCGCAACGGCTGGTCGAGCGCCTGCGTGAGTGGGGGATGGACAACGACAGTCAGGTGGTGCTTTACGACGACGGCCCGGGCGCCTTCGCTGCCCGCGCCTGGTGGCTGCTGGCCTGGCTGGGCAAGCGCGAGGGGGTGTCGATTCTCGACGGAGGCCTGAAGGCCTGGCACGCCGCGCATCAGCCGCTGAGCCTGGACCCTCCGGCCAAGCGTGAGGGCACCTTCACCGGTGCGCCGGACATGAAACTGGTGATCGACGCCGAGCATCTGGCCAAGGGGTTGGGCAATCCAGAAATGACTCTGATCGATGCCCGTGGCCTGCCGCGTTTTCGCGGTGAGGTCGAGCCGATCGACCCAGTGGCCGGGCATATTCCCGGGGCTCAGTGCGCGGCCTTCACCGACAACTTGGGGCCGGATGGGCACTTTTTGCCGGCCGAACAGCTCAAGCAGCGTTTTGCCCAGAAACTGGCAGGGCGGGCGCCAGAACAGGTGGTGGCCTACTGCGGATCGGGCGTGACCGCCTGCCACAACTTGTTCGCCCTGGCATTGGCGGGGTACCCGCTAGGCAGACTCTACGCCGGGTCGTGGAGCGAGTGGATCAACGATCCTGGCCACGGTGTGGCAACCGGTGATTGACGCCACCTGAGGAAAGCGGGGGCGTGATACAGGCCAATCCCTTCGACGATCAAGCCCCCTGCACCAACCACTGCGGAATCCTGCGCTCCAGGTAATACCCTGGATTGCGCAGGCTCCCTTCCACGAAGCCCACATGGCCACCTCTGCTGTGCAGTTCCAGATGCGTGTCGCGCGCCAGTTCACTCGCAGTCGGCAGGCTATGGTCGAAGACGAAAGGGTCGTCGCTGGACTGGATGATCAGCGTCGGGGTGCGGTTTTCGCCCAGGTAGTAGCGACTCGACGAGCGCCGGTAGTAGTCGTAGGCATCGCTGAAGCCGTTCAGGGGCGCGGTGACCTTGCCGTCGAAGTCCCAGAAGTTGCGTAGGTTGCGCAATGACCCGAGCCGTTCCAGTTCGGCCAGCCGCTCCACATGGCCGTTGTCGCGAAAGTGCCGCTGTTTTCGTTGCACATAGGCCAGCAATTCGCGCATGAAATGCGCTTGGTAGACCTTCGAGAAACCCATCCCGATACGGTCGGCGCTTTGGTCCAGGCGAAACGGTACCGATACTGCGACTGCCGCTTGCAGTTGGCTGGCCGAGCCGCTTTCCCCCAGATACTTGAGCAACACATTGCCGCCCAGCGAATACCCCACCGCATAGAGCGGTGCCAAGGGTCGCTGGACACGCAAGTGACGGATGGTCTCGGCCAGGTCCTCGCTGGCGCCGGAGTGGTAGCTGCGCGTCAATAGGTTGGGCTCGCCCGAGCAGCCTCGCCAGTTCACTGCGACACTGGCCCAGCTATGGGCCTGCAGGGCCTGCTGCAGGCCTTTGACATAGGGCGAGTGGGACGAGCCGGTCAGGCCATGGAGCACCAGGACCACGGGTGCGTTGACCTGATTGGGGCCAAGCCAGTCGAGGTCGAGAAAATCTCCGTCGGAAAGCCACATTCGCTCGCGGGTGCGATGCAACTCGGGCGTTTTACGCCAGAGCGGGCCCCACAAGGTTTGCAGATGCGGATTGGAGAGGCCGATGGCGGGCGTGAACTGGGCGATAGGACTTGGCATGCTGGACAACTCGTCATGTGCTCGCCTAGCTTGCCATGAAGCGCCTCTTCAGGGGTTGCCCTATACGCCTATGGTCGGTGGCTCGGGCAACGGCTGCTGATCGACGGCAGGGCCAAGGGTGGCGAAGAAAGCCTTTTTTATATCGAGCCAGCCCCGAGCGGCTTGTCGAATGCCCTCGGGTGTCAAGGCTGCGAGTTTCTCCTGGTAGCTCGCCAGATGATTGGCTGGCAGCCCCTGATGGCTGAATGCTGCCAACCCGTTTGCCAGCACCGCATTGTCGGCCATGCCACGCATCAGCTTGCCCGCCAGCTGGTTCAGGGCCAGGTCGCACTCGGCCTGGGTGGGCCCATGGGCGATGAAGCATTCAAGCACGTTCGATACCAGGACCCTGGAGGCATCCCGGTATTCAGGTGCGATATCCCAGCTCACCTGCCACAGGCATCCCGCATCCATCGGTTCTAATACAGCATAGATGCTGTAGGTCAGCGCGCGACGTGTGCGCAGCTCGGCGGTCAATCGGGACTCGAACCCCGCTCCCAGGATTTCAGTGGCCATGAGCAGGGCTGGGTAATCCTCGTCCTTTGGCCAGACATGCAGCGGGAGTGTCAGCAGCACCTGAGTGCTGGCGCCTGGACGCTCAAGATGCAGGGGACCAGCGGCAGATACTGGCAGCGCTGGCGGAGGCACGGCGGCCCACTGCTGCGGCAGTGCCTGGGTAAGATCGTTTACCAGCGCTTGGGCCTCTTCACGGGACAGATCGCCAACCAGGCCGATGTCGAGATTGTTGGCGGAGTAGGCTTGTCGATGGAAGGCGCGTACATCGTCTGGCGTCAGGGAGCCCAGGCCATCGAGTGTTCCGGCCAGCGGGGTGGCATAGGGATGACCTGCGAGCAATTGCTCCATCGTGGCGTCGAACAACCGTGCATGCAGAGGCTGGAGGCTGCTTTGCTGTGCACCGACAAGGCGCGCGCTGATCTTGGCGACATCTTCTGGGCGCAAAGCAGGCCGGGCGACCATCTCGGTGATCAAGCGCAAGGCGCAAGCGCGCAGGTCCGGCGTGTTAAGGCTGCGCAGCGTGACGATCGCGCAGTCTTGGGTCACCTGCCGGTTCATGACCGCGCCCAGACCCTCCAGTCGCTCGGTGAATTGGGTGGCGTTGAGCTCGGCAGTGCCTTGGTCCAGCGCGTACAGGGCCAGGGCTGCCAGACCGGGCGTATCGCCGTCCAGGGCGCTGCCAGCCTTGAAGCGCAGCACCAGGTCGAACATCGGCCGTTCGTGTGAAGCCAGAAAACGCACGCGAGTGCCTTCTTTCGTACGCCAATGCTGTACGTCGTGCTTCACGAGCGGGAACGGGTCGAGGTCCAGGGCCTGCGCCGATGCGAGGTTGGCCAGCGTCTCGGTGAAGGTGTCCGGCGCAAGAGGGTTGCAGGTTTCGGCGTTCGCCGAGGGGGAAGAGAGATCGTTCATGCTGGCACTCCGTGCTGCAGGTAGGTTGTCGTCAGCCGCTCCCGCCTCAGGTATTCGCTGGCGACACGTTGCAGGGTGGCGCTGGTGAGGTCGCGGATGATTCGTGGCGCTTCATCGTGTAGCGCCGGATCCAGGCCGGCCGCGGCCGCATGGCCAATGAGCGTCGCCTGGTGCGCGAGGTCGTCCCGCTCGTAGAACTGCCTGGCCAGCAGGCGCAGCTTTGCACCTTCGAGCTCTGTTTCTGGTAGTGCAGCAGTTCGAAGCGTGTCGATCAGTTGCCATACCTCGGTAGCCGCCTGTTGGGCAGTGGCCCTGTCCGGGACCGTGGCGCTCGAGAGCGTCATCAGAGTGTCGCCCCGCACGTGGTGGTCATAGGAGAGTTGAGCGTATTTGAGGAGGCGTTTGTCACGCACCAGTTGGCTGTACAGCCGGGCACTGTAGCCAGTGCCCAGAACTTGGCAGAGCAAGCGCAGCGCCAGGACGGTTTCCTGAGAAGGGGCTGTGGCCTGGCTCGGGACGTTGAACGACATGAACAGGCCATCCACCAGCGTGGGCTGAACGAGCGTCTGGCTGCGTTCGGCAAGCACGCCTCTGTGCCGAGGAGCGGGTTTGTCATCAAGGGGGGCGGGTGGCAGGGCCGCGAAGTAAGTCTCTACCTGGTGACGCAGGACTTTGGGATCGACCGCGCCTGCGACCACCAAGGTCGCGTTGTTCGGTTGATACCACGTCTGATACCACGTCCGTACCGATGCCAGGCTCATCTCTTCGAGGTCGATCGAATATCCGAAGCTGGGCATGGCATAAGCGTTGTCCCCGTGGGCGAGCATTCGGTGCTGTTCGAATGCCAGCTGGATCGGCGAATTGTCCACTCTGAAGCGGCGTTCGTCGGCAACGGCTTTGACTTCCTGTTCGAATGCAGCCGGGTCCAGTGTGGCGTTCTTCATGGCATCGGCCATGAGTTCCAGAGCAACAGGCAGCCGGGAGGCAGGCAAGATCATCTCGAACGAAGTGGCGTCGTCATGGGTGGTGGCATTGGCCACACCGCCCAGGCGGGCGATCAATCGGGAGTACTGTCCAGCCGGGAGTTTACTGCTACCTTGGAAAACCAGGTGCTCGAGCAGGTGCGACAGGTTCGAATGCCCCGGTGGCTCGTGGCTTGCGCCGATGTGGTACCACAACTGGACGGCTGCCAGTGGGGCGCTGTGGTTTTCATGCAGGTAGACCGATAAGCCGTTGTCGAGCCTGAAATGGTGCAAAGGGGCAGGCTTGGCTGATGCCAGTACGTCGAGACTGGCGCAACCTGTGTGGGCCTGATTAGGTGGAGTTGGGGAAGAAATCATCGCTGAAGTGCTCCTCATGGGCGATAAGCCGGAGCAGCTTCAGCGATAGAAAGGGTCTATCTGCGTTACATAAGTAGGCAGTCCGTCGATTCAGCCCCGTTGCCAGAGCGCGTAATGCACCTGCCCGGTCTTTTTCTCCCGGTGCAAGCGCCAGTTGCCGGGCATCTGCAAGGTGGAAGGCGCCGCTTCGCTCTCGGTGTAAACCCAGGCGCTTTCGCTCAGCCACTGGCGGTCTTCAAGCAGGTTGCAGGTGTCGGCCAGCAGGTCCTGGTGGAAGGGCGGATCGAGGAACACTACGTCGAACTGTTGTTTGGCCGGGCCTTGCAGGTAGCGCAGGGCATCGGTCTGCAGGATCTGGCCACGCGGGCAGCGCAGCACTTCCAGGTTGTCCTTGAGGTTGGCGATGGCCGCTGGGTTGCTGTCCAGGGCGACGGCATCCTTGGCTCCCCGCGACAGGGCCTCGAGTACCAGGGCGCCGCTACCAGTGAAGGCATCCAGCACCAGAGCACCCTCGATATAGGGCGCCAACCAGTTGAACAGGGTCTCGCGGACGCGGTCCGGTGTCGGCCGCAGGCCTTCACCTTCCGGGACCGTCAGGCGGCGGCTGCGCCACTCGCCGGCGATGATGCGCAAGTGTCCTGGGCCCTTGCTCTGGGCCTGGCCCGGACGGGCAGGGGTCGATGGCTTGGCCATTAATGCTCCGGTATGCCGAGCGGCTGCTCGGCGGGTTTGTCAGTGGGCGGCGGCAGTGGTTTCTGTGCCACGGTCGGGCCGACGGTGACGATCACCAGCTTGTCCGCCGCCAGGTGCTTGTTCATGGCGGCCTTGACCTGCTCGACGGTCAAGGCCTGGGACTGCTGCATGAAGTCCTCGAGCCAGGTCAGCGGCAGGTTGTAGAAACCGATGGCGCCCAGTTGGCCGACGATGCTCGAGTTGCTGGCGTTCGACAGCGGGAAGCTGCCGGCCAGTTCGCGCTTGGCATCGTCCAGCTCTTGCTGGGTGGGGCCGGTCTTGAGGTAATCGGCGAGGATGTCCTGGACCAGCTTGAGCGTGCCTTCGCTCAGTTCGGCACGAGTCTGCAGATTGATCATGAACGGTCCGCGCACCTGCATGGGGCTGAAGGCCGAGTACACGCCGTAGGTCAGGCCGCGCTTCTCGCGTACTTCGCTCATCAGTCGTGTGCCGAAAGCGCCGCCGCCGAGGATCTGGTTACCCAGAGACAGCGCCGGCCAGTCCGGATCCTGGCGGTCGATGCCCAACTGCGCCAGCATCAGGTGGGTCTGCTTGGACGGGAAGTCGATGTGGGTCAGGCCAGGCTTGGGTTCGGCCGGCTGAGCAGGCTTGGCCAGCGCCGGCCCCTTGGGCAGCGCGCTGGAGACCTGGGCGGCGATGGCTTCGGCCTCGGCCCGGCTCAGGTCGCCGACCAGGGCGATCACGGCATTGCCGGCAGCATAGGCCTTGGCGTGGAACGCCCGCAGCTGCGCCAGGCTAATGCCAGGGATGCTTTCGGCACTGCCATCGCTGGGATGGGCGTAAGGGTGGTTGCCGTAGAGCTGGTTGAACAGGGCCTTGCCGGCGATCTTGCCCGGGTTCTGCTTTTCGTACTCGAAGCCGGCCAGCAGCTGGTTCTTGATGCGCTTAAGGGCGTCATCCGGGAATGTTGGCTTGCCCACCACTTCGGCGAACAGCTTCAGGGCTGGCTCGCGCTTGTCCGGGGTGCTCAGGCTGCGCAGGGTGGCCACGGCCATGTCGCGGTAGGAGCCGTTGCCAAAGTCCGCCCCCAGGCCTTCGAAGCCTTGGGCGATGGCGGTCACGTCCTTACCGGCCACACCTTCGTTGAGCATGGCATTGGTCAAGGTCGCAAGCCCCGGCACATCGCCGTCCTGGCTGCTGCCGGCCGCGAAGGTCAGGCGCAGGTCGAACATCGGCAGCTCACGCGCTTCGACGAACAGCACCCGCGCGCCTTCGGCGGTGCTCCAGCTCTGGATGTTCAGTTGGCGCCGACTGGGCGCCTTGCCGTCCAGCTCGGCCAGCGACTGCAACGTATTGGCCGGGCGCGCCGCCGTGTCCTGGGCCTTTGCGGCGTTGTCCGACTGAGCCGGGCGGGCCAGCACGAGGGCCAGGGCCACGACCAAGGTGATGATCCCGAGGCCGAACAGGGTGTAGCGTGGGGCGCTGCGATCACTCATGAGCGGACTCCTCGGGCAGTACGTGGGCAACGCTCAGGCGTTCGCGGGTGAAATAGGTGCGTGCGGCGTCCTGGATGTCCTGCGGGGTCACGCGCTTGAGCTCGTCCAGCTCGCTGTCGATCAGCTTCCAGGACAGGCCCACGGTCTCCAGCTGGCCGATGGTGGTGGCCTGGCTGCTGATGGAGTCGCGGTCGTAGACCAGCCCGGCGATCACCTGGGCGCGCACGCGTTCGAGCTCCTCGGCGGTGGGCGGGGTGGTCTTGAGTTCGTCGAGCAGTTGCCAGATGCCTTTCTCGACGTCGGCCAGGGTTTTCTGCTTCTGCACGTTCGGCGTGACCGAGATCATGAAC
This sequence comes from Pseudomonas sp. HTZ2, assembly GCF_033173945.1. Lineage (NCBI taxonomy): Bacteria > Pseudomonadati > Pseudomonadota > Gammaproteobacteria > Pseudomonadales > Pseudomonadaceae > Pseudomonas > Pseudomonas sp. HTZ2. The sequence goes on from NZ_CP137332.1 coordinate 2,409,206, forward strand.
AAGCTGTCACCGCGGGTGAAGGCGTTGTAGCCCGACGAGGCGCCGGCCACCAGTTCCTGGCCACGCTCAAGGCGTGACGGCATGCGCGCGCTGTAGCCGCCATCGAGCAGGGCCGAGATCAGTCGCAGGGCATTGACCGCGCGCGCATCCTTGGCGGTGGCCAGGCTGGGCACGTTGAAGCCGTAGATCAGGCTTGGCAACTGGGTGCGTACATGCAAGGTCAGCTGGCGCAGGCCGGGCTCGGCCAGTTCCAGAGGCAGCTTGGCGGGAGGAACGGCTCGTTTGGGGATTGCGCCGAAGTACTTCTGCGCCAAGCCCTTGACCTCGTCGAGGGTGACATCGCCGACGACTACCAGCGTGGCATTGTTCGGGGCGTACCAGGATTCATACCAGTGGCGCAGCTCCTCGACCTTCATACGCTCGAGGTCGGCCATCCAGCCGATAGTCGGTGTGTGATAGCCACTGGCCGGATAGGCCATCGCGCGAAACAGCTCGTAGGCCTTGGCATTGGGCTGGTCGTCCGTGCGCAGGCGGCGCTCTTCCTTGATGACTTCGATTTCGCGGCTGAACTCATCGGCCGGCAAACGCAGGCTCGCCAGGCGGTCGGCTTCGAGCTCCAGGGCCACCGGCAGGCGGTCGCGGGCCAGCACTTGGTAGTAGGCGGTGTAGTCGTCGCTGGTGAAGGCGTTTTCCTCTGCGCCCAGGTCACGCAGGATGCGCGAAGCTTCGCCCGGACCGATCTTGGCACTGCCCTTGAACATCATGTGTTCGAGGGCATGGGACAGGCCGGTCTGGCCTGGCGTCTCATAGCTGGAGCCGACCTTGTACCAGATCTGCGAGACCACCACCGGTGCGCGATGGTCTTCGCGCACGACCACTTTCAGGCCATTGTCGAGAATGAACTCGTGGGTGGGTTGCGGATCGGCGGCAAGGGCCGCGAACGGCAGGCAGAGCGTGCTGAGCAACAGGCCAGCGGCGCGGCGGGCTAGAGCATTCATACGTTGGATAACCTGTACGGCGGCCCGCAGGGTTTAGCGTCGGCGGGCCAGGAGGTGCTAGGATACTGATCCGGTTGCCTGGCGACCATGCCTGTCGCCGTTCTGGCCTGCGGGCCTGACGACAAAATATTGCGCATGAACCAGCCGGATTCAAAATAGTCTGTTCTGCGTTTAGAGAATTCCCGATGTGCCGCTGATGGCCCATCGCTACCCTGAGATAGCCGTCTTCCATGTTTGGTTCCAACGACGACAAAAAAGCGCCGGCCGAGGCTGGCGAAAAGAAAGGCCTGTTCAGCTGGTTTCGCAAGAAGCCGCAGCAACCTGTCGCCGAACAGCCGCAAACCCCTGAACCGCAAACCGTAGAACCGGTCGCGCCGCAGGCCCCCGTAGAGCAGCCCGAGGTTGTTCCGGCCGAGCCGGTGGCCCCGGTCATTGCAGCGCCGACCCCAGAGCCGGTCGCGTCCGAGCCATTGCAGGCCCCGCAGCCTGAGCCGATCGCGTCCATGCCGCTGCAGGCGCCTGCTCCGGAGCCGGTCGCCTCCACGCCTGTACAGGCTGTGCCGCCAGTGGTCGCGCCTGCAGCGCCGGTGAGCAATCTGGTGCTGCCGGTGGCTGAGGAACCCGTGGCCTTGGTCCCGGATCTGGAGCCCAAGGCCCCGCCGGTCATACCTGAGCGTCCAGTGGTCGAGATGGCCCCGGTGGCCACTCCCGAGGCGCCCAAGGCACCCGTCGAGCCAGCACCGACACCGCGTGACCCCGCACCCGAGCCGGCCGAGGCTCCCGCGCCGGCTGTCGCCGAACCCGCCAAGCCCGGCTTCTTCGCCCGCCTCAAGCAGGGCCTGTCCAAGACCAGCGCCAGCATCGGCGAAGGCATGGCCAGCCTGTTCCTGGGCAAGAAGGCCATCGACGACGACCTGCTCGACGAGATCGAGACCCGTCTGCTGACCGCCGACGTTGGCGTCGAAGCCACGTCGGTCATCGTCCAGAACCTGACGCAGAAGGTCGCTCGCAAGCAGTTGGCCGACGCCGATGCCCTGTACAAGTCGCTGCAGGAAGAACTGGCTGCCCTGCTGCGCCCGGTCGAGCAACCGCTGAAAGTCCAGGTCCAGAACAAGCCGTACGTGATCCTGGTCGTGGGCGTCAACGGCGCTGGCAAGACCACCACCATCGGCAAGCTGGCCAAGAAACTGCAACTCGAAGGCAAGAAGGTCATGCTGGCCGCTGGCGATACCTTCCGCGCAGCGGCGGTGGAGCAGTTGCAGGTGTGGGGCGAGCGCAACCAGATTCCGGTCATCGCCCAGCACACCGGTGCGGATTCCGCCTCGGTGATCTTCGACGCCGTGCAGGCCGCCAAGGCACGGGGCGTCGATGTACTGATCGCCGATACCGCCGGTCGCCTGCACACCAAGGACAACCTGATGGAAGAGCTCAAGAAGGTCCGTCGGGTCATCGGCAAGCTCGACGCCGAGGCGCCCCACGAGGTGCTGCTGGTGCTCGATGCCGGCACTGGCCAGAACGCCATCAGCCAAGCCAAGTACTTCAACCAGAGCGTCGAGCTGACAGGCCTCGCCCTGACCAAGCTGGACGGCACCGCCAAGGGCGGGGTGATCTTCGCCCTGGCCAAGCAATTCAACCTGCCGATCCGCTTCATCGGTGTCGGCGAGGGCATCGATGACCTGCGCACCTTCGAGGCCGAGCCGTTCGTCAAAGCCCTGTTTGCCGAGCGGGAGCACCCATGATCCGATTCGAACAGGTTGCCAAGCGCTATCCCAATGGCCATGTCGGCTTGCATGAGCTGAGCTTCCGGGCGCGTCGGGGCGAGTTCCTGTTCGTCACCGGGCACTCGGGCGCGGGCAAGAGCACCTTGCTGCGCTTGCTGCTGGCCATGGAGCGTCCGACCAGCGGCAAGCTGCTGTTGGCTGGGCAGGACCTGGGGCAGATCAGCAATGCGCAGATCCCGTTCCTGCGCCGGCAGATCGGCGTGGTGTTCCAGAACCACCAACTGCTGTTCGATCGCACCGTCTTCAACAACATCGCCCTGCCGCTGCAGATTCTCGGGCTGTCCAAACCCGAGATCGCCAAGCGCGTGGACTCGGCCCTGGAGCGTGTGTCCCTGAGCGACAAGGGCGAGCTGTTCCCAGCCGACCTGTCCACGGGCCAGCAGCAGCGGGTGGGTATCGCCCGTGCCATCGTTCACCAGCCGGCCTTGCTGCTGGCAGACGAACCTACCGGTAACCTGGACCCGCGCCTGGCCGCGGAAATCATGGGCGTGTTCGAGGACATCAACCGCCTGGGGACCACCGTATTGATCGCCAGTCACGACCTGGCGCTGATCGCGCGCATGCGGCACCGCATGCTGACTCTGCAGCGCGGTCGTCTGATCGGCGATGGGGAGGCCGGGCAATGACCACTACACGTACGCCTAAGGTATCCGAGCGTGTCGCGCCGAAGGCTGCCGATCCGCAGCCATCCAAGCAGCGCGGCGGCCACGATGACGATGGCCCGGATTTTCGCAGCCTGCTGCACGCCTGGCTGGAGAGCCACCGCGCCAGCCTGATCGACAGCTTGCGCCGCCTGGGCAAGCAGCCGATCGGCAGTTTCTTCACCTGCCTGGTGATGGCCGTGGCCCTGAGCATGCCCATGGGGTTGTCGTTGCTGCTCAAGAACGTCGAGAAGCTCGGCGGTTCCTGGCAGCGCGCCGCGCAGATCTCCCTGTACCTCAAGCTCGATGCCGGCAGCCGTGAAGGTGAAGCGCTGCGCGACGAGATCAAAGGCATGCCCGGTGTGGCCGATGCCCAGTACGTCAGCCGCGAGCAGGCGCTGGAGGAATTCCAGCAGCAGTCCGGTTTGGGCGAGGCCCTGCGCGAGCTGCCGGACAACCCGCTGCCTGGCGTTGTGGTGGTGACGCCGACAGAGGTCGACAAGGCGGCCTTGGAAGCCCTGCGCCAACGGCTGTCGGAGCTGCCGCGAGTCGAAGTGGCGCAGCTGGATCTGGTCTGGGTCGAGCGCCTGGCGGCGATCCTCAAGTTGGGCGATCGATTCGTCTTCGGCTTGGCTGTTTTGCTGATTTCGGCCCTGCTGTTAGTAATCGGTAACACAATTCGTCTACATATCGAGAACCGCCGCATCGAGATCGAAGTGATCAAGCTGGTGGGCGGTACCGACAGCTATGTGCGCCGGCCCTTCCTCTACATGGGCGCGCTCTACGGCCTGGGTGCCGGCGTGTTGGCGTGGGGGATCCTGGCGTTCTCGCTGGACTGGCTCAACGATGCGGTCGTGGACCTTTCCGGGCTGTACGGGAGCGACTTCGCCCTGGCAGGTGTGCCAGGGTCTGATGGACTTTCGCTCTTGATCGGTGCTGTACTGTTGGGGTATATCGGTGCGTGGATCGCGGTCGCTCGTCACCTGAACGAGCTGGCACCACGATAATGTTTTTACGCCAGCATTGACTTTTCTACCGTTCTGGGAACTTGTTTCGTGGTTTCCGGTCAATGTTGGCAGTGCCCACAAGGCGCGAGTTTAGTAAGTCGGAGGTTCTTGAATGACCAATTCGTTGCAACCTGCATATGCCCTGGTTCCCGGTGCAAACCTGGAAGCCTATGTGCACACGGTCAACAGCATTCCCCTGCTGACGGCCGAGCAGGAGCGTGAACTGGCCGAGCGTCTCTACTACGAGCAGGATCTTGAGGCCGCTCGGCAAATGGTGATGGCCCACCTGCGTTTCGTCGTACATATCGCTCGCAGCTATGCTGGCTACGGGCTGGCCCAGGCCGACCTGATCCAGGAAGGCAATGTTGGCCTGATGAAGGCGGTAAAGCGTTTCAACCCGGAAATGGGCGTGCGTCTGGTGTCCTTTGCGGTGCACTGGATCAAGGCCGAGATCCATGAGTTCATTCTGCGCAACTGGCGCATCGTCAAGGTGGCCACCACCAAGGCTCAGCGCAAGCTGTTCTTCAACCTGCGCAGCCAGAAGAAGCGTCTGGCCTGGCTGAACAATGAAGAAGTCCATCGAGTGGCCGAGAGCCTGGGTGTCGAACCCCGTGAAGTGCGCGAGATGGAGAGCCGCTTGAGTGGCCAGGACATGGCTTTCGACCCGGCGGCCGAAGCTGACGACGACAGCGCCTTCCAGTCGCCCGCGCATTATCTGGAAGATCACCGCTACGACCCGGCCGTACAGCTGGAAGACGCAGACTGGAGCGACAACTCCACCAGCAACCTGCACGTTGCGTTGCAGGGTCTTGATGAGCGCAGCCGTGACATCCTCTATCAGCGTTGGCTGGCCGAGGAAAAGGCAACGCTGCATGAGTTGGCGGACAAATACAGTGTTTCGGCCGAGCGGATTCGCCAGCTGGAAAAGAACGCAATGAACAAGGTCAAGGCGCTGATCACGATCTGATCAAGACCTGGCCATACACGAAAAGCCGCTTGCCTTTGGGCAAGCGGCTTTTCTTTTGGCTTCATGAAGGGGGCAAGCTGTCCTCGCTGTGGGCACTCAAGGACGCAGTTGCATCAAGTAGCTCGGCCCACCCAGCTGGCTCATCTGCCGGCGAATCCACCCAGCGCGGCTGGCGACATAGGCGCTGGGCCGGCTAGCGCTCCATTTCAGCGGACTGGGCAGTACGGCGGCCAGTTGAGCGGCCTGCTGGCGGGAAAGACGGCTGGCATCGACGCCAAAGTGGTAGCGGGCGGCGGCCTGTGCCCCGAACACACCCTTGCCCCATTCAGCGCTGTTCAAATAGACCTCGAGAATCCGCTCCTTCGACCAGAACAGCTCGATCAACCCGGTGAACCAGGCCTCCAGGCCTTTGCGCAGCCAGCTGCGACCGGACCAGAGGAACAGGTTCTTGGCGACCTGCTGGGTCAGGGTGCTGGCCCCCCGGATCTTGCCGCCGCGTTCGTTGTAGGCCAGTGCAGCCTGGATCGCCGGCAGGTCGAAGCCCCAATGGCTGGCGAACTTCTGGTCCTCGCCAGCAATGACCGCGACTTTGAGGTCGTCGGAGATCCGCTCCCAAGGCGTCCATTCACGTTGCAAGTCGATCGGCTCGCCGTTGATCCAGGATTGCACCTTGCGCTCGACCATCAGCGCCGTGCCCGGTGGCGGTATCCAGCGCAGGGCCAGCACCACGACGATGCTGCCGGCGGCGAACCAGAGCAGGGCGCGGGCGATGCGACGGATTAGGGATGACAGCATGGTGATGGCTTGGCCGGACCGTTGGAACGGGCCATTATACAGACCCCTTTCGAGGAGTCGTCCCATGCTTCGCAGCTTCCTGATGCTCGCCGCTTTCTTCGGCTTCACCGGGGTCGGTTTGGGCGCCTTCGCCGCCCACGGCCTGAAGAACCGCCTGACGGCCGACTACCTGGCGATCTTTCACACCGGCGTGACCTACCAGTTGGTGCATGCCTTGGCGCTGTTCGGCGTCGCGCTGCTGTCTGTGCACCTACCGGGTCGGTTAATCGGCTGGGCCGGTGGCCTGTTCGCCGTCGGAATCTTGCTGTTCTCCGGTAGTTTGTACGTGCTGACCCTCAGCGGCCTGGGCAAGCTTGGCATCATCACGCCCATCGGCGGGCTGTGCTTTCTGGCCGGTTGGTTGTGCCTGGGTCTGGCGGCCTGGCGCCTGAGCTGACCAAGTGGTCCACAATCGCGACTAATGGCGTTGGCTGGCCTTGGGTTGAAGTGCGGATCAGGGCTAGAATGCCGACCCCCAAAGCACAATGGTGGCCGTGCGCATGCGCATTCAACTGAACGGTGAACCTTACGAATTGCCCGATGGCGAGAGCGTCGCTGCCCTGCTGGGCCGGCTGGAGCTCGCTGGTCGCCGAGTGGCGGTGGAACTGAACCTGGATATCGTCCCGCGTAGCCAGCATGAAAGCACGCGGCTCAGTGAAGGCGACCAGGTCGAAGTGGTCCATGCCATCGGTGGCGGCTGATCCGCCCGGTGATTCACCTGCAAGTCCCGTAACCTTTTCCCGAGGATCCACGATGAGCAACGTTCGTAGCGACAAGCCCTTCACCCTGGCCGGGCGCACTTTCCAGTCGCGCCTGCTGGTTGGCACCGGCAAGTACCGTGACATGGAAGAAACCCGCCTGGCCATCGAGGCCTCGGGTGCCGAAATCGTCACCGTTGCCGTGCGCCGTACCAACATCGGCCAGAACCCGGGCGAGCCGAACCTGCTAGACGTGCTGCCTCCCGATCGCTACACCATCCTGCCGAACACCGCCGGTTGCTACGACGCGGTCGAGGCAGTGCGCACCTGCCGCCTGGCCCGAGAACTGCTCGATGGCCACAATCTGGTGAAGCTGGAAGTCCTGGCCGACCAGAAAACCTTGTTCCCCAACGTGATCGAGACCCTCAAGGCCGCCGAAGTGCTGGTCAAGGACGGTTTCGACGTGATGGTCTACACCAGCGACGATCCGATCATCGCCCGCCAGTTGGCTGAAGCCGGCTGCATCGCGGTGATGCCGCTGGCAGGTCTGATCGGCACTGGCCTGGGTATCTGCAACCCCTACAACCTGCAAATCATCCTGGAAGAGTCCAAGGTACCGGTGCTGGTCGATGCGGGCGTGGGTACGGCCTCTGACGCGACCATCGCCATGGAAATGGGATGTGAGGCAGTGCTGATGAACTCGGCCATCGCTCATGCCCAGCAACCGGTGCTGATGGCCGAAGCCATGAAGCACGCAATCGTCGCCGGTCGCATGGCCTACCTGGCCGGGCGCATGCCGAAAAAACTCTATGCCAGCGCCTCGTCGCCGCTGGAAGGTCTGATCAAGTAAGAGCCTCTGATGACTGAATCGCAAGAAACGCCGATTACCACCGACGGCGAAGCGCGCCCACACCGCCGCATCAAGAGCTTCGTGATGCGCGCCGGGCGCATGACTGAAGGCCAGCAGCGTGGTCTGGAACAGGGCGGTCCGCTGTTCATCCTGCCCCTGGCCGATAGCCCGGTGGACTACGACCAGGTGTTCGGGCGCTCGGCGCCGCGTACCCTGGAGATCGGATTTGGCATGGGCCATTCCCTGCTGGAAATGGCCGCTGCCTCGCCTGAGCAGGACTTCATCGGTGTCGAAGTACACCGTCCTGGTGTCGGTGCACTGCTCAACGGTGTGCTCACCCAGGGCCTGAAGAACCTGCGTGTGTACGATTGTGACGCCATCGAAGTGCTCAACCGCTGCGTGGCCGACAACAGCCTCGACCGCTTGATGCTGTTCTTCCCGGACCCATGGCACAAGGCGCGCCACCACAAGCGCCGTATTGTCCAACCGGAGTTCGCTGAGCTCGTGCGTCGCAAGCTCAAGGTGGGTGGTGTGTTCCATATGGCTACCGACTGGGAGCCCTATGCCGAGCATATGCTGGAGGTGATGAGCGTCGCCCCGGGCTACCGTAACCAGGCCGCCGACGGGACTTACGTGCCGCGCCCAGAGGAACGCCCGATCACCAAGTTCGAGCGCCGTGGCGAGCGACTGGGGCATGGGGTGTGGGATTTGAAGTTCGAAAAGCTGGCCTGATCCTTCAGAGGAGCGCCGCACGCCTTCTCTTACCTGTCTGTTGCTTGACCATCCTGCTTTGGCAGGTGCGTAGCGCATGATATGTCACCGCAGCTCATGCGCTATGTGAGCCTCCTGACCTCGGGTAACGACGCCCGGAGACGCCAGGAGGCTCAATATGTACACACAGCGCTATCTCTCATCACTACTGCGTTCGCTGTTGGTCGGTGCCCTGCTGGGCGTTCCGACGCTGGTCATCGCTGAATCCGCTGCCGTTGGGGGCGGGCTGGATACCTCTGCCATTGCGATGTACCAGCGCCCGCTCAGCGACAGTGGCCTGCATTTCGGTTTGCGCAAAGTCGAGAAGAGCACGGCGTTTCTGATCGACAGCGGCAACGACGCCGCGCCGGCCTTGCTGGTGGGCAGCGGGCATGCGGTGCTCGACGTGTTCGATCAGGTCGCTACGCAACTGACGGGGATCGGTCTGGTCAGATTCCGGGACCTTCCAGACGCAACCTTCGAGGTCGCCCACGTGCGATTTGCCTCGCGTCGAGGTCTGGACTTCGCCATTTTCGAGTTGCATCAGACGCAGGGCGCGCTCAAGGCATTGGGCATTACGCCTTTAGTTCTGGCTGGACGCAAGGCAGTTGATGGCGAAACGATCATTGCCGCGACGTGCCAGGGTAGTGTCAGTGGTGTCGCCAGCTGGCCGGAACAAGCATTGCCCTGGATCGACATGCAGACTGGCGAGGGAAGCTTGTTCCGACACCTTTTGATGTTGAACGACGTCAGCCTGCACGACGGGGACTCCGGTAGTCCGATCGTGGATGCCAGCAATCATAGTGTCTTGGCGGTCGTGCACAGCGTTGTGCCAGGCGGCGCCCATGCGTCAGATATGAGCTTCCTGCCGGCGTGCTTACGTCAGGGACGCTTCAGCGCTGAGGCCAAAGGTTGTGGATTGGACAATGTCTTCAATGTCGTGGTGGAAAAAGACGATGACGATCGTCTGATCTACAAGCCGTCCGATCAGGCGCCAATGCTCATTGATTCTTCGGTGTATTCGACGACTTCTCTGTACCAGGCCAAGCTTGCGCAGTGGCCGGAGCAGTGCGAGGAATCGAGTGGGTATGGCGCGCCACAGGCATCGGGCGTTGCGCTGAATCTACACTTGGAGGGATTCACTCTTTCACCAACCAATCCCACGGTGCTGGCGTTGTGCATTTGGGGGCGTGAGGCTAGTGCTCCCGAGCCTGCTAGCCGTAACGCTGTGGCTCTGCCGGTGGTAGTGCTCCAGCCGGGGCCGGCCGCGCAGCCGGAGCTGAAAATCAGCGCACCTTACTATGATCATCACGGGCGCAAGGCCTACCGAGTGCGTTTTCCCTCCAGGCACCTCTTGTTCCGAAGGGTGGAATTCAAGCTGGGCCCTTGGCAGGGCACTGATTGCGCGAACCTTCAGAACTACGGTGATTTACCCGCTACGGCAACGGGAAAGATCGTGGTCGGGCAGGATACACGGCTGTGTGCAGTGGGCATTGATCATGCCGGGCAGCGCTCTGTACCCATAGAGGTACGGTTGCAACCCTGATTTGAATGGGGGCGCAAGCAGGCCTGCCGCCGCGCACCCGTTCATTTACCCCCGTCGATCAGCCACCACGCCGATCAATACCAGTACCACCAGCAATACCGGCGCCAGGGCATAGTTGTTGAACTGGGCCAAGCCCTTCACCACCCACGGCGTTGCGTAGATCAGCGCCGCGCCGCTGCCGATCATCACCAGCAATGCCATGAAGGGGACGCGCAGGGCGCCGGCCAGGCCGCCCAGGCGTTGCTCCACCCAACCCTTGATGTCGGTGCCAAACAGCACCAGCATGCAGCCTACCAAGGCCAGGGAAATCTCCGACAGGTTGCTGCGGCTCCAGCGGGAGACGGTCGCGAGCAGGTCAAGTACCAAATCCATGGGTCATCCTTAGGTCAAGAAATACTGCAACAGGTCGTTGAGGAACAACTGGCCGCGTGGTGTGGCCACCAATCGATCCGGTTCGACCTGCAAAAGGCCCTTTCGTTCTGCCTCGCGCCGGGCCTCTGCCAGCTGCGACAGGGGCAAGCCGGTACGCTGGGTGAATAGGTCGGCTTCCACACCCTGGGTCAGGCGCAGGGCGTTCATCAGGAACTCGAACGGCAACTCCTGCGCGGGCAGGAGCTTTTCGCCGGCCTTGAACGGCTTGGCCAGGTTCAGGTAGTCCTTGGGCAGGCGGGTCTTCCAGGTGCGCAGGATGCGGCCGTCGGCAAAGGTCAGTTTGCCGTGGGCCCCGGCACCGATGCCGATGAAGTCGCCGAAACGCCAATAGTTGAGGTTGTGGCGCGCGGCCCGGCCCGGCTGCGCATACGCCGAGACCTCGTACTGCTGGAAGCCGTTCGCCGCCATCAGGGCCTGGCCGGCTTCCTGGATGTCCCAGAGAATGTCGTCTTCGGGCAGCTCCGGCGGCTGGTTCCAGAACACCGTGTTCGGCTCCACCGTCAGCTGGTACCAGGACAGGTGCGTCGGCGCCAACTCGATGGCCTGGCGCAGGTCGGCCAAGGCGTCGTCCAGGGACTGGTCGGGCAGGCCGTGCATGAGGTCCATGTTGAAGTTGTCGAAGCCGGCTGCGCGTGCCATGTCCGCGGCGCGGATCGCCTCGTCGCCGTTGTGTATACGCCCCAGGGCCTGGAGCTTGGCGGGCTGGAAGCTCTGTACGCCGATGGACAAGCGATTGATGCCGGTTTGCCGGTACGCCTTGAATTTCTCTTGCTCGAAGGTCCCTGGGTTGGCTTCCAGAGTGATTTCGATGTCGACGGCGAACGGGATGCGCTGCTCCACGCCGCGCAGCAAACGCCCCAAAGCCTTGGCGCTGAACAGGCTTGGAGTGCCGCCGCCGAAGAAGATCGAGCTGATGGGGCGTCCCTGGACCGCAGCCATCTCCTGATCCAGGTCGGTCAGCAGCGCATCGACGTACGCCTCTTCCGGCAGATCAGGCCCGGCAGCGTGAGAATTGAAGTCGCAATAAGGGCATTTGCGCACGCACCAGGGAATATGGATATACAAGGCCAGAGGTGGGAGTGCGGCGAAACCTGCCGCGCCGCAATGGCGCAGCTGGGTGGACAACGTTTCGGTCATGCCAGGCCCAGACGTTGACGCAGCAGGGCCATGGCGCGGGCGCGGTGGCTGAGCTGGTTCTTTTCGACAGGGCTGAGGTCGGCGCTGGAGCACTTGCGCTCCGGGACCCAGAACAACGGGTCGTAGCCAAACCCGTGCTCGCCGCTGGCCTCGAACAAGATGCTGCCATGCCACAACCCTTCGCACAGAATCGGCAGCGGGTCATCGGCGTGACGCACCAGGGCCAGCACGCAGACGAACTGCGCGCCGCGCTCTTCGGCGGGTACATCCTGGAGTGCTTGGAGCAGCTTGGCGTTGTTCGCCGCATCGCCCTTGCCGTCGGCATAGCGCGCCGAGTAGATGCCCGGCGCGCCGCCCAGAGCGTCCACTGCCAGGCCCGAATCGTCGGCCAGGGCCGGCAGGCCGGAGATACGAGAAGCGTTGCGTGCCTTGAGGATGGCGTTCTCGACGAACGACAGGCCGGTCTCCTCCGGTTCGACCTGGCTGAATTCGCCGATCGAACGCAGTTGCACGGACTCGCCGAGCATGGCCTGGAGTTCCTTGAGTTTGCCGGCGTTGTGGCTGGCCAATACGAGCTGTTGGAAATTCATCATTCGCCTGGGAACACTTCCTGGTTGAAGCTGAGTTTGTGGCTGACGCCGCCGGTCTCGACGTTCAGGTCGAAGGTCAGGGTTTCTGCCTGGTCAATCTTGAACTGGGCGATGTAGTAGACCGCGCCCTGGTCGGTGATCTGCTTGAACGACAACGGGCTGCTACGCCCGGTGAGGTCCTTTACGGTGCCACTGACCACCGCCATGCCTGGCTTGCCGGCCTTGAGCACGGCGATATTGAGCACGCCTTGATTCTTGCTGCGGGTCAGGCCCGTGGCCGCGGCCACATCCGGTTGCAGCATGCTTGAGGTGAAGGCGCTGTAGTGGACCGTCACGTCGCCGAAGACTTCCTTGCGTTCCGGCCTGGCGGGGTCTGCAGCCAGAACTGGCAAGGCCAGGCACAGGCTGATCAAGAAAAGTGCAAGGCGACGCATGGTGCGATCCTCCAGTGGGACGGGCTCGATGTCAGACCGCGACCTGATGTTCCTGCAGGCCTCGGCTGCTGACGCGATAGATACCGATTTCTCCTAGAAGATTAGGCCAAAGCCGGCCTGCCCACCCATTACGGTGCAGACGGTCGACCGCCAGGCGGTCGATCACCTTGGCGCGACGTTCGTGGCACAGGTCCTCGAAGTCGGCGAAGGTACAGAAGTGGATGTTTGGCGTGTTGTACCAGGTGTACGGCATGAAGTCCGAGACGGGCATGTGGCCCTTGGTCGCCAGGTACCAGCGGCAACGCCAGTGGCCGAAGTTGGGGAAGGTGATGATGCACTCGCGGCCCACCCGCAGCATTTCGTCCAGGATGCGGTCAGGGTATTCCACGGCCTGCAGGGCCTGGGTCATGACCACCACGTCGAAGCTGTTGCTGGCGAAGTTGCCCAGGCCTTTGTCCAGGTCCTGCTCGATGACGTTGACACCTTTGGCCACACAGGCGGCGATGTTGTCGGCGTCGATCTCCAGCCCGTAGCCGGTGACGTTCTTGCGATCGCGCAACGAGGCCAGCAGCTCGCCGTTGCCGCAGCCCAGGTCGAGTACCCGGCTGCCGGCGGGGATCCAGTCGTGGATGATTTCCAGGTCGGCTCTCATGCTGTCCTCAGATGGCGATGCGGTTCATGTAGTTCGCGAAACCTTGCATGTAGCGAGGCGTGGGGATCAGGAAGGCATCGTGCCCGTAAGGTGAGTCGATCTCCAGGTAGCAGACGTTCTTGCGCGCGGCCATCAGTGCATCGACGATTTCTCGAGAACGCGCCGGCGAGAAGCGCCAGTCGGTGGTGAACGACATGATGCAGTAGTCCGCCGTGACATGCTCCAGCGTTGCCGCCAGGTCCCCTCCGTGGGTGGCGGCCGGGTCGAAGTAGTCCAGCGCCTTGGTCATCAGCAGGTAGGTATTGGCATCGAAGCGCCCGGAGAACTCCTCGCCCTGATAGCGCAGGTAGCTCTCGACCTGGAACTCGACGCTGTGGAAGTCATAGTTGAGCTTGTCGCTTTTGAGTTCGCGACCGAATTTCTCGCCCATCGAATCATCGGACAGGTAGGTGATGTGGCCCACCATGCGCGCCAGCATCAGGCCGCGCTTGGGCACCACGCCCTTGTCCTGGAACGAGCCGCCGTGGAACTCAGGGTCGGTGAGGATGGCCTGGCGGGCGACTTCGTTGAAGGCGATGTTCTGTGCCGAGAGCTTGGGCGCCGAGGCAATGTCCACGCAGTGGCGTACTCGGTCCGGGTAGCTGATGGTCCATTGCAGGGCCTGCATGCCGCCCAGGCTGCCGCCGACCACCGCCGCCCACTGCTGGATGCCGAGGCGATCGGCGAACCGCGCCTGGCTGTGTACCCAGTCTTCGACGGTCAGGACCGGGAAGTCGGCGCCATAGGGCTTGCCGGTGGCAGGGTTGACGCTGCTCGGCCCCGTACTGCCGTTGCAGCCGCCGAGGTTGTTCAGGCTGACCACGAAGAAGCGATTGGTATCGATCGGCTTGCCGGGGCCGATGCAGCTGTCCCACCAGCCGGGCTTTCGGTCGGTGGGGGCGTGATAGCCTGCGGCATGATGATGGCCGGAGAGCGCATGGCAGATCAGCACGGCATTGCTGGCGGTGCTGTTGAGGGTGCCATAGGTCTCGTAGATCAGCTCGTAGCTGGCCAGCGAACGGCCACAGGCCAACGCCAGCGGCTCATCGAACCGGGCAATTTGCGGTGTTACCAGACCAACGGAATCTTCGGGAAAGACAGTGGACATCGACCCTGCTCACGCTTGACGGAGGCGTAAGTCTAAAGAGCGCTATCCCCAGCGGCAAGCAAAGGCTTGCCGCTGGAAACACCAGGGTCAGATCATGCGCCAGAGGATCTCCGGCATGCCGACATATTCGGCAAGTACCGGCATGGCGTAGGACTGGATGACCTGGATCGCCAGGAAGGCGAAGATCGGCGAAATATCCAGCCCGCCCAGGTTAGGAATGAGCTTGCGGAACGGCGCCAGCACCGGCTCGCTGATCTGGTAGGCCAGTTCGGCGGCAGGGTTGTGGCTGTTGGGCGCGACCCACGAGACGATCACCATGACGATCATCGCCACCCAGAAGATCTTCAAAAACAGCGAGGTCACGCCGATGATCGCCCAGATCACCAGTTGCAGCGGGCTGTAGCTGTAGAGCACGAACATCATCACGAAGGCCATCAACAGCGCCTGGATGGCCACCGACAGCAGCAAGGACGAGGTGTCCAGGCCGCCGATGCTGGGGATGATGCGGCGCAGCGGCTTGAGCAGCGGCTGGGTGGCGCGCACCGCGAACTGGCTCAGGGGGTTGTAGAAGTCGGCCTTGACCAGTTGCAGCACGAAGCGCAGCAGGACGATCACCAGGTACAGGCTGACCAGGGTTTGCACCACGAAGATCATGGCGCCGGACAATGCATTCATCGACAGCTCCTTATTTGCCCAATTGCTCGGCCAGCTCGGCGGAACGTTTTGCCGCGGCCTCCAGTGCCTGCTCGACGAGCGCCTCGAAGCCGTTGCCCTGGAACGATTTGATCGCCGCTTCCGTGGTACCGGCTGGCGAGGTGACGCGCCGACGCAGCTCGGCGGCGTCCACGTCGCTGGAGACGGCCATGCGTGCGGCGCCCAGTGCGGTCTGCAAGGTCAACTGCGAGGCGGTTTCACGCGGCAGGCCAAGTTTTTCGCCGGCTGCGGTCATGGCTTCGATCAGCAGGAAGAAATAAGCCGGACCACTGCCGGAGACGGCGGTGACGGCATCGAGTTGCTGCTCCTGGTCCAGCCATAGGGCGGTGCCCACGGCGCGCAACAGTTGCTCGGCCTGCTGCCGCTGCTCGGCAGACACCTCGGCGGTGGCGTACAGGCCACTGGCGCCTTCGCGCAACAGGGCCGGAGTGTTGGGCATGCAGCGAACCACCGGGCGTGGGCCCAGCCAGGCTTGCAGGCTGGCGCAAGTGATGCCGGCGGCGATGGAAACGATCAGTTGACCTGGCGCCAGATTGGGCTGCAGAGCCTGGCACACGGCCTTCATGACCTGCGGCTTGACCGACAGGACGATCACATCCGCGTCGGCGATGGCCTGGGCGTTGTCTTCGAAGGCTTCGATGCCGTGCTCGGCCTGGATCTTGGCCCGGGTCTCGGCGCCCGGGTCGCTGGCGCGGATCTGCGCGGCGTCCAGACCCTGGGCACGCAGGCCGCCGATCAGGCTGGCGGCCATGTTGCCGGCGCCGATAAAGGCAATACGTGTCTTGCTCATGTCAGGTCCTTGAAGGAAAGAGTGAGTAAAGCATGGAATCAGGGGCGTCCGTAGTCGCGGGCACCGAACAGGGCGGTACCGATGCGCACCCAGGTCGCTCCCTGTGCAATGGCCGCTTCCAGGTCATGGCTCATGCCCATGGACAAGGTGTCCAGGCCCAGTCCAAGGCCCTCCTGCAACTGGCGCAGGGTGGCGAAGGCCGCTTCCTGGGCGACACGGTCCTCGGTGGGTTCGGGGATCGCCATCAAGCCCCGCAGACGCAGGCCGGGCAGACTGGCAATGGCACTGGCCAGGGCCGGCACATCGGCTGGCTGGCAGCCGGACTTGCTGTCCTCGCCACTGACGTTCACCTGCAGGCAGACATTCAGCGGTGCCAGGTCGGCAGGGCGTTGTTCGGACAGGCGTTGGGCGATCTTCAGACGGTCCACGGAATGTACCCAGTCGAAATGTTCGGCGATTGAACGGGTCTTGTTCGACTGGATGGGGCCGATGAAGTGCCAGGTCAAGGGCAGGTCGCGTAATTCTTCCTGCTTGGCCAAGGCTTCCTGGAGGTAGTTTTCGCCGACGTGGAGCACGCCAGCGGCGTGGGCTTCGCGCACGGCATTGGCGGGTTTGGTCTTGCTCACCGCCAGCAGTTGAATGCTGGCCGGGTCGCGTCCGGCAGCCTTGGCCGCGCTGTCGATGCGAGCGGCGAGGGCGGACAGGTTGTCTGCTATGGTGGACATGGAATCGATGCCGACGGCTCAGTGGTCTGCGGCATTCTACCTGCTTGATGGCCTTTGGGGAGTCTCATGGATGTGACCGACCTGTTGGCCCGGGCCGTGGCTGCGGGCGCTTGCGACCTGCACCTGGCGACGGGCGAAGTACCGGTGCTGCGCCTGGACGGCGAGCTGCAGCGCCTGGATCTGCCGCCTCTGGCGGCTGCGACCCTGAACGATGGGTTTGCTCCGCTGCTCGATGAAGCCCAGCGCCGCCAGTGGGCGCAGGGCGATGAGCTGGATATCGCATTGATACTGCCAGGCGCCGTGCGCGTGCGTGCGAACCTCTATCGCCAGCATCGTGGGCCAGGCGTGAGCCTGCGACTGCTGCCGGCTCGCATTCCCAGGCTCGATGAGCTGGGCCTAGAGGAAGTGTTTCAAGCGATTGCCCAGTGGCGCGATGGCCTCGTGCTGGTCGGCGGGCCGACAGGCAGCGGCAAGTCATCGACCCTGGCGGCTCTGATCGATCAGCTCAATCGAACGCAGGCGCTGCACATCGTCACCCTCGAAGACCCCATCGAAGTTATCCACAGCGGCCAGCGCAGTCTGGTCAACCAGCGCGAGATCGGCCGCGACTGCCGAAATTTTGCCCAAGGCCTGCGCAGTGCATTGCGCCAGGATCCGGATGTAGTCGTGATCGGCGAGCTGCGTGATCTGGAAACCATCCGCCTGGCCTTGCGCGCTGCGGAAACGGGGCACCTGGTGCTGGCGACGGTGCATACCCGCTCGGCGGTGAACAGCATCGACCGCCTGGTGGAGGTGTTTGCGCCAGAGGAAAAGGCTCTGGTGCGGGGCATGCTGGCTGAGTCGTTGCGCATGGTGGTGGCGCAGACATTGATCAGACGATTGGATGGCGGGCGTGTGGCGGCCAGGGAAGTGCTGGTGGCTACGCCCGCCGTACGCAACCTGATCCGTGAAGGTCGCATGGCGCAGTTGCATTCAGTGATGCAGACCGGAGCGGCGGCGGGTATGAGGACGATGGAGATGGCGATGCAGCAATTGCAGGGGGCGGGGCTGATCGCGTCAGGCTGAGGTTGGATCTTCGGCCCATTCGCGGATAAAACCGCCTCCACCCACCGCGCGGAGCTGGGATTGGCGCGGTTCTTGTGGGAGCGGGTTCACCGGCGAATGGGCCGAGCAGCAGTCCCGGTGATGTCAGGCAGTTCGAAGAACCTGGGCTCCACCGAGGGGCAGGTCAGCGTTTGGCCAGGGCCAGGGTCTGCTGTTCTTTAGGCAGCACGCGCTTGGCCACCACGTAGTGCTTCTGCCAGTACGGCTTGCTCAGGGTGTCGATGCTCACCCGCTTGCCGGTGCGTGGCGCATGGATGAAGCGGTCATTGCCCAGGTAGATGGCGACGTGGTTGACCCGGCGGCTCTTGATGTTGAAGAAGATCAGGTCGCCAGGCTTGAGGTCGCTTTTTGCGACTTTGACGCCGTGCCCTTTGGCCATGGCATTGGAGGTGCGCGGCAGGTCGACGTCGGCGACATCGGTGAAGGCGTACTTGACCAGGCCGCTGCAGTCGAAGCCCTTGCTCGGGCTGCTGCCGCCCCAACGATAGGGCGTGCCCAGTACATTCACTGCGCGGCTGAGCACGTTGCTGCTCTGCTTGGCCGACATGGCCACGACGGGCAGATTGCTCGAAGCCTTGGCGGCATTGCTTGGGCGGGCGCGCAAGGTGCTGTATTTGACCGGCGCGTGTTTCACCGAGGCGTTGGTGGTATAGCCGGTGAAACCATTGGGAAGACGTTGCTCACGATTGGTGGCGTGGGCGGCCAGGGGCAACAATAGGCAGAGGGTCAGCCATGTCTTGAACAGAGGCGGCATAGTTGAAGCTCTTTTTAGGTATGTGTTGGCTTTGGCGCGCAACTCTATAACAGCTTCGGGTGATTTTTTGCTCCGTTGGTCGATTGCGCGGGTACCATACGTCGGCTTCCCACGGAAAAGTCACATTTTCCGTTAGAAAATTTTTTGCTAACCCACGGAGGACAAGCATGAACGGTTATCAACAGGGTGGGCTGCACGACACCCACAGCAAGGTCCTTGGCTACCTCTTGTGGATCTTCGGTTTCACCGGCTCGCACCGCTTCTACTACGGCAAGCCGATCACCGGGACGATCTGGTTCTTCACCCTGGGGTTACTCGGTATCGGCTGGCTGATCGACCTGTTCCTGATTCCGTCGATGGACCGTGAGGCGGACATGCGCTTTCAGTCCGGTCGCGTGGACTACAACCTGGCCTGGATCTTCCTGACGTTCCTCGGGATCTTCGGCGTGCACCGGCTGTACCTGGGCAAGTGGATCAGCGCGTTGATCTATCTGCTCACCGGGGGCTTGTTCCTGATTGGTGTGCTGTACGATTTCTGGACCTTGAACAGCCAGATCTCCCAGGTCAACGCCCAGCGCCGCTGACAGAAAAAAGGCCTTGTCGCATCGAGCGGCAAGGCCTTTTTCGTTACTGGCGGGTCTGGCGCTGTTGCAGCAGCAGGTTGCTGAACCCTGCCCCGGCAAGCTGCTTCTGGGCGACCGTCAACTGCTCACGGTTGCTGAACGGGCCGACCAGGACGCGGTACCAGGTTTCATCTTTCACTGTCCCTGACTCCACCTTGACCGCTTGGCCAAGCAGGATGATTTGCGCACGAACCTTGTCGGCATCGGCCTGTTTGCGGAACGAGCCGGCCTGCAGGAAGAAAGTGGTAGTCGCCGCAGGCTTGATCACCGGAGGGGCGGGTAGAGGCGTCTGCCCCATCAGGGCGGCCTGGGCGCGCGCGGTATCGATCTTCGCAGCTTCCGCTGGCGTTACCGGCTTGACCGGCTGCACTGGCTGGGCCGGTACCGGTGGGGTTTTCTCCGGTACGGCCTCCGGCGGCACGATGACCTCTGACTCCGGCAGCAGGGTGTAGAAGTCGTACTTCGGCTTGACCGGCTGCTGTGTCGTCGGTGCGCTGGTCTTTCCGGCTTCGGCGACCTTGGCGGGTTTTTGCTGCTCAGGCTTGGCGCGCTTGATGTCTTCGCTGCCTGGCTCGAGCTTCATCAAAAAGACAACGAAAGCGCCTACGGTGAGGCCGACCGCCAGCCAGATCCAACCAGGAATCGGCTGTTTGGCCGGTGCCTGGTTGCGGCTGGCGCCACGCTTGGGTGCAGGTTTTTTCTTGGCAGCCAACTTACATGCGCTCCAGGGTTTCCAGGCCGAGCAGTTCCAGACCTTGCTTGAGCGTACGGCCGGTCAGAGCGGCCAGACGCAGACGGCTTTGCTGCTGTTCGGCGGTTTCGGCGGCGAGGATCGGGCAGTTCTCGTAGAAGCTGGAGAACAGGCCTGCGATGTCGTACAGGTAGCTGCACAGCACATGTGGGGTGCCCTTCTCGGCGACATTGTTGAGTACTTCACCGAACTGCGCCAGGCGAGCGGCCAGATCCTGCTCATGGGTCGCCTGCAGGACGATGTTGCCCTCGACTTCCTCGAAGCCCTTGCCCAGCTTGCGGAATACGCTGGCCACTCGGGTGTAGGCATACAGCAGGTAGGGTGCGGTGTTGCCGTCGAAGTTGAGCATCAGCTCGAAGTTGAAGCTGTAGTCGCTGGTGCGGTGCTTGGACAGGTCGGCGTACTTCACCGCGCCGATCCCGACCACTTCACCAATGTGGCGCAGTTCGTCTTCGGACAGGCTCGGATTCTTGTCCTTGACCAGTGCGTAGGCACGCTCCTTGGCCTCGGTCAGCAGGTCGATCAGTTTTACGGTGCCGCCGTCACGTGTCTTGAACGGGCGGCCGTCAGCGCCGTTCATGGTGCCGAAGCCCATGTGTTCCATCTGCATTGGGTGGCCGACGAAGCCTGCGCGGCGCGCGACTTCGAACACCTGGTTGAAGTGCAGGGCCTGGCGCTGGTCGACGAAGTACAGGGCACGGTCGGCCTTGAGGACGTTGCTGCGATAGCGGACGGCCGCCAGGTCGGTGGTGGCATAGAGGTAGCCGCCATCGGCCTTCTGCACGATCACCGGCAGCGGCTCGCCTTCGGCATTCTTGAATTCATCGAGGAACACGCACTGGGCGCCCTGATCTTCGACCAGCAGGCCCTTGGCCTTGAGGTCGGCGACCACGTTGGCCAGGTCGCCGTTGTAGGCGCTTTCGCCCATCACGTCGGCCATGGTCAGCTTGACGTTGAGCAGCTCGTAGGTCTTCTGGCAGTGGGACAGGGAGATGTCCTTGAAGCGGGTCCACAGGGCCATGCACTCAGGGTCGCCGGCTTGCAGCTTGACCACCAGGCCACGGGCGCGGGTGGCGAATTCCTCGGACTCGTCGAAGCGCTTTTTCGCCGCGCGGTAGAAGTTCTCCAGGTCCGACAGCTCGTCGCTGGTGATCGGGTTTTCTTCCAGGTAGGCCAGCAGCATGCCGAACTGGGTGCCCCAGTCGCCCACGTGGTTCTGGCGGATCACTTGGTCGCCGAGAAACTCCAGCACGCGTGCGACGCTGTCGCCGATGATGGTCGAGCGCAGGTGGCCGACGTGCATCTCTTTGGCCAGGTTCGGTGCCGACATGTCGATCACCACTTTCTCGCTAGGGCCGGCTTTGCGCACGCCCAGATGATCGTCTGTCAGGGCTGCGTCCAGGCGGTTGGCCAAGGCCTGGGTGTTCTGGAAGAAGTTCAAAAAGCCCGGGCCTGCAATCTCGACCTTGGTGATGTCGGCGCTGGCCGGCAGGGCGTCGATGAGCTTTTCAGCCAGGTCGCGCGGCTTCATGCCGGCCGGCTTGGCCAGCATCATGGCGATGTTGCTGGCGAAGTCGCCGTGGGTCTTGTCCCGGGCGTTTTCCACCTGGATCGCCGGCGTCAGTCCCTCAGGCAGCACGCCGTCGGTGACGAGTTGGGTGAGGGCTTGCTGGATGAGCTGGCGAATGGTGTCTTTCATGGCGTTCTCTTTTCGACCGCAAGCGCGGTGGGGCGCTTCGATGCGCAGGTGGAAAAACTGGGCATTATCCGTTCCCGGGGGCGTGTTGCCAACCTTTGAGCGGCAAGCTGGGTATGGAGCGGCAAGCTTCAAGCTTCAAGCTGCAAAAAAAGCGCAGCGTGCACGGCCTGCCCTTGCTTGTTGCTTGCAGCTCAATAAAGGTCGACCGGATCTACGTCCAGCGACCAGCGCACCTGGCGCCCGGATGGCATGTGTTCCAACACTAGCAACCAAGCGCTGATCAGTCGATGCAAGGGCGCTCGGGCATTGGCCTGGAGCAACAATTGCGCGCGGAAACGCCCCGCACGGCGCTCCATGGGCGCAGGTACCGGGCCGAGCAGCTCGATACCCTGCAGGTTCTGCTCGGCCAACAGCCGTTCAGCGGCGCTGCAGGCCTCGTCCAGAAAACCCTCGGCCTGGCCTGGCTTGTGCGCCTCGGCCCGGAGCAGGGCGAGGTGGGAGAAGGGCGGCAGGCCGGCCGCGCGGCGTTCGCTCAGGGCCTGCTCGGCAAAGGCGAAATACCCTTGCTCGATCAGTTGCACCAGCAGCGGATGTTCGGCCAGGTGGGTCTGGATGATCACCTTGCCGGGCTCCTCTGCCCGACCAGCGCGGCCGGCGACCTGGACGATCAACTGCGCCATGCGTTCGCTGGCGCGGAAGTCCCCGGAGAACAGGCCGCCATCGGCGTCGAGGATGGCCACCAGGGTTACCCGGGGGAAGTGGTGACCCTTGGCCAGCATCTGGGTGCCGACCAGGATGCTCGGCTGTCCGCGCTGAATAGTGGTGAACAGGTTGTGCATCGCATCCTTGCGCGATGTGCTGTCGCGGTCGACCCGCAGGATGGGATAGTCCGGGAACAGCACCTTCAGGCGCTCCTCGGCGCGCTCGGTACCCGCGCCCACCGGGCGCAGGTCGACATGGGCGCATTGCGGGCACTGGTGGGGCAGGCGTTCGTCGTGGCCGCAGTGGTGGCAGCGCAACACGCCGGAGCGCTGGTGCACCGTCATCCGGGCGTCGCAGCGGGGGCATTCGGACAGCCAGCCGCAATCGTGGCACAGCAGGGTCGGCGCGAAGCCGCGGCGATTGAGGAACACCAGCACTTGCTGGCCTGCTTCCAGGGTCTGGCGGATGGCCTGTTGCAGCGGGCCGCTGATGCCGCTGTCCAGCGGCAGGCTGCGTACGTCCAGGCGCAGGAAGCGCGGTGCGCGAGCGCCGCCGGCGCGTTGATTCATGCGCAGCAGGCCGTAGCGGCCGCTGTGGGCATTGTGCAGGCTTTCCAGCGAGGGGGTGGCCGAGCCCAGCAGGATCGGGATGTTCTCTTGGTGGGCGCGGACCACGGCCAGGTCCCGGGCGTGGTAGCGCAGGCCTTCCTGCTGTTTATAGGAGCCGTCGTGCTCCTCGTCGATGATGATCAGCCCGGGATTTTTCATCGGTGTGAACAGTGCCGAGCGGGTGCCGATGATGATATCGGCCTCGCCGTCGCGGGCGGCGAGCCAGGCATCCAGGCGTTCGCGATCACCGACCGCCGAATGCAGCAGGGCGATGCGAGCGTTGAAGCGTTGCTCGAAGCGCGCCAAGGTCTGCGGCCCAAGGTTGATTTCCGGAATCAGGATCAGTGCTTGTTTGCCGGCCTCGAGGGTTTCACGGATCAGTTGCAGGTAAACCTCGGTCTTGCCGCTACCGGTCACCCCCGCCAGCAAGAAGGCATGGAAGGCGCCGAAGCCCGAGCGCACGGCGTCGAATGCGGCCAGTTGCTCTTCGTTCAGGGGCAGCTCCGGCTGTGCCAGCCAGTGTTCGTGACGGGGCTGGGGCAAATGGCGGCGGACCTCTACCTGAACCAGTTCCTTGGCCAGCAGCAAATCGAGGCTGTCCTTGCTCAGGCCCAGCTTGGACAGCACGCTGTGGGCGACGCCGTGCGGATGCTGGGCCAGGGCCTTGAGGGCGTCACGCTGGCGGGGAGCGCGTGCGATACGCGGGTCTTCGAGGCGGGCGCCGGGAGCGACATGCCAAAAACGCTCTTGGCGCATCTCGGCCGGCTCGCCCTGGCGCAACAAGGTGGGCAAGGCCCAGTTCAAGGTGTCGCCGAGGCTGTGCTGGTAGTACTGCGCGGTCCACAGGCACAGCTTGAACAGTGCCGACGGCAGCGGTGAGACCGGATCGAGCAGGGCACTGGCGGGCTTGAGCTTGTCGGCGGGCACTTCGCTCTTGTCGCAGACCTCCACCAGTACGCCGATCATCTCCCGGCGGCCAAACGGCACGCGGATGCGCATGCCAGGCGTCAAGGCCTGGCGGGCCATGCTTGCTGGCGCCCTATAGTCGAACAGGCGACGCAAAGGCGAGGGCAGGGCTAGGCGCAGAATGACGTCGGACACGCGGGAGGTCTCTGGATGGCAGGTTTACAAGTTCCGCGAGCCTAGCAGACGACAGTCGGTGATCGCGACAACTTGCGCTGGCGCCTTGCTCTGGTATTATTCGCCGCCTAATTACGTGCGGTATTCAACAATTGGTGTTGGGTGGCGGCACGCAGCTCGAGGAAGTGACCATGAAAGCAGATATTCATCCGAACTACGAAGTAGTTGCAGTCACCTGCAGCTGCGGCAACAAATTCGAAACCCGTTCGACCCTGGCCAAGCCGCTGGCGATCGACGTGTGCTCCCAGTGCCACCCGTTCTACACTGGTAAGCAGAAAGTCCTGGACACCGGTGGTCGCGTACAGAAGTTCGCCGATCGCTTCGGTATGTTCGGTACCAAGAAGTAATCATGCGCATGGCGAATCCCTCGGGTTTCGCGCTGCTGCAAAAAAAGGCGCCCCTTGTGGGCGCTTTTTTTGTGGGCGCGATCTGGCATTTTCCCGCGCTGGCTTTCTGCCCATTACCCGACAAGCCGCAGCAGGTGGCGGTGCGACAGGTGGTCGATGGCGACACCTTGCGTCTGAGTGATGGACGCAGCGTTCGGATGATCGGCATCAATGCACCGGAAATCGGCCGTAAAGGTCGCACCAGCGAGCCCTATGCCGAGGCCGCCAGGCAGCGTTTGCAGGCGTTGGTCAAAGCCAGCGACGGTCGGGTCGGGCTGGTGCCGGGGGTAGAGGGAAAGGACAAGTACGGTCGCACCTTGGCGCACATCTATGGCCGGGATGGCAACAATCTTGAAGCCACACTGCTCAGCGAGGGCTTGGGCTATCGCGTCGCGGTGGCGCCCAACGTCAAGCTTTCCCGCTGCCAGCAACAGGCCGAGCAGGCGGCCAGGGCGGCGCGGATCGGGTTATGGCGGCAGTCGCCAGTGCTGCGAGAGGGTGATGTCCGGCAGTCGGGCTTTGCTGTCATAAGCGGCAAAGTAAAGGCTATCGAGCGCAATCGTGGTGGTGTTTGGCTGGAACTTGGCAATGCGGTGGTGCTTCGCATTCCCGCTCGTCTGCAGCGCAACTTCCCCTCGAGCTTCTTCGATAACCTCAAGGGACGCCAGGTCGAGGCGCGCGGCTGGGTGCTGGATCGTTCCCGCAAGGGTGGGCTGAAGCCTGGGCAGCGACGCTGGGAATTGCCGTTGACCGATCCGAGCATGCTCGAACGGATTTCAGGGTAAATAGTTGTAGACATTTCGCTATTAAATTGTACACACTTGATGGTGTATGCCCCCGTGGGTTATAGCGTAAAGTCGTAGGCTAAAGGCCTTGACACAAGTGACCGGGCAGTCTTGTGGCCCCCCGGCTCTTTGCGTATCCTCGGCGGTCCGTCAGAACAGTAAACAAGCGGAATGCCCACCATGTCAGACCTGAAAACCGCCGCTCTCGAATACCACGCTCAGCCTCGTCCGGGGAAACTGAGCGTCGAACTCACCAAGCCGACCGCAACCGCCCGTGACCTGGCCCTGGCCTACAGCCCGGGTGTCGCCGAGCCTGTGCGTGAGATCGGCCGTGATCCAGAGCTGGCCTACAAGTACACCGGCAAAGGCAACCTGGTTGCGGTGATTTCCGATGGTACCGCCATCCTCGGCCTGGGTGACCTGGGTCCGCTGGCGTCCAAGCCGGTCATGGAAGGCAAGGGTGTTCTGTTCAAGCGTTTCGCTGGCATCGACGTATTCGACATCGAAGTCGACTCCGAAAGCCCGCAAGCCTTCATCGACACCGTCAAGCGTATTTCCATCACCTTCGGTGGCATCAACCTGGAAGACATCAAGGCGCCTGAGTGCTTCGAGATCGAGCGCACGCTGATCGAGCAGTGCGACATTCCGGTCTTCCACGATGACCAGCACGGCACCGCGATCGTCACTGCGGCCGGCATGATCAACGCCTTGGAAATCGCCGGCAAGAAGCTCGACGAAGCCAAGATCGTTTGCCTGGGCGCTGGCGCTGCCGCCATCTCTTGCATGAAGCTGCTGGTCAGCATGGGTGCCAAGGTCGAGAACATCTTCATGATCGACCGCACCGGCGTGATCCACGCAGGCCGTGACGATCTGAACCAGTACAAGGCCCAATTCGCGCACGCGACCGACAAACGCACCCTGGCTGACGCACTGGAAGGTGCCGATGTCTTCGTGGGTCTGTCCGGCCCGAACCTGCTGAGCCCGGAAGGCCTGAAGAGCATGGCTGCGAACCCGATCGTGTTCGCATGCTCGAACCCGGATCCGGAGATCAAGCCAGAGCTGGCCCACCAGACCCGCAGCGACGTGATCATGGCTACCGGTCGTTCCGACTACCCGAACCAGGTCAACAACGTGCTGGGCTTCCCGTTCATCTTCCGTGGCGCTCTGGACGTACGTGCCAAGCGCATCAACGAAGAAATGAAAATCGCCGCCGCCATCGCCCTGAAGGACCTGGCCAAGCTGCCAGTGCCGCAGGAAGTCTGCGACGCCTACGGCGTGCAGGCGCTGGAATTCGGCCGTGAGTACATCATTCCGAAGCCGATGGACCCACGCCTGATCACCGTCGTCTCCGATGCCGTGGCCAAGGCTGCCATCGAGTCCGGCGTTGCAACCCTGCCGTATCCGAAGCACTACCCACTGCAGAACGTGAACGACGTGTTCAACGGTTAATGCAGAACGCAAAAAAGAACCGGCTCAAATGAGCCGGTTTTTTTTGCTTCGAGTTTGGAGCTGCGAGCGACACGTTGTTCGAGGTTGTCTGTAGAGGGGCCGGGAGAGCCGGCGCGCCCTTCTTCTTGCTTGTCGCTTGTGCTGCTTAGAACAGATCCATCGGCGCCGCTTCATCGGCCGGCAGCGGGCTGCCTGGTGCCGCACCGTTGCCCAGCTCGTCTACCGAAGGCGGGGAATCCTCGGCCTTGAAGAGCTCGAAATAGGCATTCGGAGTGCTTGGCGTGGCGGCGCGGCCGCTGACCGGATCGACCCGCAGGCTGAGGATGCCTTCCGGTTCGGCTGGGGCGTGCTCGGGCTTGCCTTTGAGCGCCGCACCCATGAAGTTCATCCAGATCGGCAGCGCGGCGGTGCCGCCATACTCGCGCCGGCCCAGGGTCTCCGGCTGGTCGAAGCCAACCCACACGGTCGTCACGTAGTCGGCGTTGTAGCCAGTGAACCAGGCGTCCTTGGACTCGTTGGTGGTGCCGGTCTTGCCCGCCAGATCGTTTCGACCAAGGGCCAGGGCGCGGCGGCCGGTGCCGCGCTTGATCACGTCCTGCAGCATGCTGGTGAGAATATAGGTGGTACGACCGTCGACGATGCGCTCGGCCACGACCGGTGCCTGTGGCGCGGGTGCCACCTGGCCCAGTGTCGAGGGTGCTTCGCCTGGCAGCGGCTGGATGCTGATCGGCTGTTCCGGCGCGGCGATGCCGGCCTGGTCCTGACCCTCTTGAGGAACCCTCGCCGGATTGGCGGTGAACAGGGTTTCGCCGTTGCGGCTCTCGATGCGTTCGATCAGATAGGGGCTGATCTTGTAGCCGCCGTTGGCGAAAGTGCTCCAGCCCGTGGCGATTTCCATCGGCGTGAGGGTTGCGGTCCCCAATGCCAGAGACAGGTTCGGCGGCAGGTCCTGCTTGTTGAAGCCAAACTTGGCGATGTAGTCGATGGTCTTGCCCACGCCCATCGATTGCAGCAGTCGGATCGAGACCAGGTTGCGCGACTTGTACAGGGCTTCGCGCATGCGGATCGGGCCGAGGAAGGTGTTGGTGTCGTTCTTCGGGCGCCAGACCTTGTCCAGGTACTCGTCGACGAACACGATCGGTGCGTCGTTGACCAGGCTGGCGGCGGTGTAGCCGCTGTCCAGTGCGGCGCTGTAGACGAAGGGCTTGAAGCTCGAACCGGGCTGGCGCTTGGCCTGCATGGCGCGGTTGTAATTGCTCTGTTCGAACGAGAAACCGCCGACCAGTGCGCGGATGGCGCCGTTGTAAGGATCCAGAGTGACCAGTGCGCTCTGGGCACCAGGCACCTGGCTGAACTTGAGCTTGCCGTCTTCCAGGCGCTGCACACGGATCAGGTCACCGACCTGGGCTACGTCGGCGGGCGATTGAGGGGAGCGACCCTGAGCATTGCTGTTGAGGAATGGCCGGGCCCATTTCATGGTGTCCCAGGCTACGTGCTCCTCTTCGCCACTGCGGGTCAGCACCTTCAGGCCGCTCTTGTCGACCTGAGTGACGATGGCAGGCTCAAGGCCCCCAAGGGTGCGCTGCTTGCTCAGCTCCTGCAGCCAGGCGGCGTGGGTCTTGCCAGGGAAACGCGATTCCGGGCCGCGATAGCCATGGCGCTCGTCATAGTCGGTCAACCCATTGAGCACGGCCTTGTTGGCCATCTCCTGCATGTCGCTCGGCACCGTGGTGGTCACGCGGAAGCCTTCGGTGTAGGCATCGCTGCCATAGCGGCCGACCATTTCGGCGCGGGCCATTTCGGCGATGTAGGGCGCGTTAACCTCGGGTGTCGGGACGTGATAGCTGGCATTGAGCGGCTCGGCCAGGGCGGCCTCGTAGCTGGCCTGGTCGATCTTGCCGAGCTTGTACATGCGGCCCAGGATCCAGTCGCGGCGCTCCTTGGCGCGCACCGGGTTGGCCAGCGGGTTGAAGCGAGACGGCGCCTTGGGCAGGCCAGCGATCATGGCCATCTGGGCCAGGCTGATGTCGCGGATGGACTTGCCGTAGTACACCTGTGCAGCGGCTTCGATGCCGTAGGCGCGGTTGCCCAGGTAGATCTTGTTGACGTACAGCTCGAGGATTTCGTCCTTGGTCAGCTCGCGTTCGATCTGCAAGGCCAGGAGGATTTCATTGGTTTTGCGCGAGAAACTGCGCTCGCTGGTGAGGAAGAAGTTCTTCGCCACCTGCATGGTGATCGTGCTGCCACCGGTCTGGATGTGGCCAGATTTCACCAGCTGGGTCGCGGCGCGCATCAGGCTGCTCGGATCGACCCCATAGTGATTGAGGAAATTGTCGTCCTCTGCTGACAGAAGCGCCTGGATGAACTGTGGGGGAATATCCGCGAAACGGATAGGCGAGCGGCGCATTTCGCCGAATTCCGCAATCAGCTTGCCGTCGCTGCTGTACACCCTCAAGGGGATCTGCAACTGGATGCTTCTGAGGGACTCGACCGAGGGGAGGCTGGGGCTAAGATACAGAAACGCACCGCTCACACCGAGTACGAGCGCGCAGATGACTGCGACGAAAGACCACCAGAAGAACTTCAGCAGACGTATCAAGGCTTTTGGGTGTCCAGGTTGGGAGTGGATTGCACGCGGTCCGGCGGACAGGAAAAAACGCTGGGCATTATAAGCATTTTTCGCTTTGCCGGGGCGACCGGCCGGCCTGGACGGTCGGCTCCTGTAGTGCGGCACTGCGACGATCTTTCAAGGAAGAACCATGCTTGGACGTTTCGGCAGGGATGCCGGTTCACTGCTGGGGGTGGAAATCGCCTCCGGTTCCGTTCGAATCCTTCAATTGCAACGGCGCCAGGGCGGCCATGCAGTCTGCGCCTGGGCCGTGGAGCCTTTCGAGGCGCCACCGGGGCACTGGTCGGCACATCCTGATGTGGTGGCCAAGGCCTTGCAACGAGCCTGGCAGCGTAGTGGGTCTCGTCAGCGTAAGGCCGCAGTGGCGTTACCGGGCTCTGAGGTGATCTGCAAGGTACATCGGCTGCCGGCGCTATTGTCCGACAGCGAGATGGAGGCGCAGTTGCTGGCCGAGGCCGAGCGCCTGTTTCCGTTTCCATTGCAGGACCTCGCGCTGGATTTCCAGACGCTCGAGGCGGTGCCGGGGCCGGTCGATGAGGTGAGCGTGCTGGTGGGGGCTTGCCGCCACTGTCTGTTGGAGCCGTTGGAGCAGGTGTTCCACAGCGCTGGCTTGCAGTTGGTGATGGTCGAAGTCGACAGCCTGGCCTTGGCCCGCACGCTCGCCCCTGGCCGACTTACCGCAGCGGCGGTCCTCAGGATCGAGGCTGTTCGTGCCACCGTGCATACCTGGTCGGAGCCTTTCATGCCTCAGCGTCTGGAGTTGCGCTTCGTGCCCGAGCAGGACCAGGCACAACGCCTCGAACGTATCGGGCACTGGCTGCGCAGTACGCTGCCCGGAACATCCGTCGAATGCCTTCACGTCGCACCGTGCGATGTGCCGGAAGACGGCTGGCTGGAAGGGCTCGCGCAGCAACTGGCGATGCCGTGTGAGTCGCTCTGGCCTTTCGCTGGCCTGGCGCTGGCGGGCCTGGCCATGGATTCCACGCTGTCGTGCAGGGAGGCTGGTGGCATGGCGCTAGCCTACGGACTGGCATTGGGAGGAGGGCAGTGATGCTGCGGTTGAACCTACTTCCCTGGCGCGAACGGCAGCGCATTGCGGCAGTTCGGCGCTTCAAGCTGGCCGTGCTCGCCAGTGTCCTGGTCGCCTTCTGCGGCGTGATGCTGCTCGACCATATGGCCCGTCAGCGTTTGCAGAGCCAGGAATTGGCCATTGCGCAAAGCCAGGCTTTGTTGCAAGAGCAGCAAGCGGAGCTCGCGCGCATCGATGGGCTGCGTGAGCGGCGCGAGGCCGTGCAGGCGCAAACTTCAGCCCTGGCTCGCCTGCGTGCCGATCAAGGTCTGCCTTTGGTGGTGTTCGCCGAGCTTGAGCGGGCCATGCCAGAGGGATTGAGCTTGAGCGAACTGACCTTGCAGGAAAATCGCGTGCAAGTGCTTGGGTTGGCGGCGTCCCCCGCTGTCCTGGCGCAGCTCATGCGCGCGCTCGAGCAGTCCGCCGTCCTGCAGGGGCTGGAGCTAAAACGCCTTCGCAATGTGCCAGCGGGTGAAGAGTTCTTGTTGTTGGCCCAGGTGCCGGTTTCGTGGTCATGACGTGGGCCGAGATGACCGACTGGCGGGAGTGGGGGATCCGTTCGCGGGGTTTCATTGCCGCGATTCTGGCGACGTTGATCGCCCTGGTGTTGCTTGCCGGGTGGTTCGGGCTTCTCCAAGGGCGGTATCGGACCTATCAGTTGGGCAAGGGCCAAGAGCAATCATTGAACTTGGCGCTGTCGGGCAATTCGCAGGCGCTGCACCTGCACGAGTCTGCCCGGCTGGCGCTGGACGATGCCACGCTGCAGTTGCGCGATGCGCGTTGGCGCCTGGCTGCGGGTGTGAACATGAGTGATCTGCTCGACGAGCTGACCAGTTCGGGACATGCCCATGGGTTGGTGTTCGAACAGCTCGATGTGGAGCAGGCGCGCGTGGAGACTGGCTACCAGATGGTGCCGCTGCGGGTAGAGGTCGTGGGGCGTTATGCCGCGCTGCGGATGTGGCTGGACGAATGGTTCGGCCAGGTTCGTCTCTTGCGGGCAACGAGCCTGCGGCTGGTCGACTTGCCCAAGCGTCCAGGCCTGCTGCGCCTGCAGGTGCAGGTCGCTTCGTATCACCCGGGCGAAGAACTGCCGGCACCGGCCTCGCTGGCCCATGAGCCGGCGAGGCCGGCGGCCCGCCCTCCGCGCGTGGACCTGTTCGTGCCTCGGTCGACTCAGGCCGCCGTGACGGGGCTGGCTGGCGTGCCCCTGGATCAGTTGGAGATGGTCGGCAGCCTGTCGCAGGCTGGGCATCACCAGGCTCTGCTGTGGTCGGCTGGACGGTTGTATCGGGTGCGTTCTGGGGACCGTGTGGGGCGTAATGAGGGTGTCGTGGTACGGATCGATCGACACCAGATCGAGGTGCGCGAGCGTGTGTTCGTCGCGGGAGTTTGGCACGAGCGGTCGGTCTACCTGGCCATGGGAAAGCGGGTCAACAACGAGGTCATGGATGACGCTGAACAAACTGAAGATCGGCATGGTGATGGCAATGCTGTCGAGCCCGGCGGCGACAGCATCGCTTTATCGAGGTGAGCCGCTGTCCCTGAATTTCCAGGACATCGAAGTGCGCGCGGCGCTGCAGGTGCTGGCCGATCATGCCGGCATCAACTTGGTTGCCAGCGACACGGTACAAGGCAGTCTTACCTTGCGCCTGGAAGACGTGCCCTGGGATCAGGCGCTGGACCTTGTATTGCGCAGCAAAGGGCTGGCCCGGCGCGAGGAGGGTAACGTTCTGGTGGTCGCGCCCATCGCGGAGCTGGCGGAGCAGTTTCGTGAAGCCCGGTCTGGGCAGGCGCTGGATGCGCAATTGCAACCCATGCGGCGTGAGCTGCTGCCGATCCATCACGCCAAGGCGGCGGACATGGCAGAGTTGCTGTTGGCCGCGCTCGCCGACGAGGGCATTCTCACCGGGCGCGGCAGCCTGAGTGTCGACCCACGGACCAACACCTTGGTGGCCTACCAGCCGGCCGACCGACTCGCCGAGTTGCGGCGACTGGTGGGGCAGCTGGATGTGCCGGTGCGACAAGTGCTGATCGAGGCGCGGATCGTCGAGGCCAACGTCGATTACGAAAAAAGCCTGGGTGTGCGCTGGGGCGCGCCCCTGCAAGGCGATACCGCTCGTCTGGGAAAAGAACTGTTCGTGGACCTGGGTGTGGAGCGGGGGACGTCCGGCATTGGGTTGGGGGTGCTACGAGGCGGGACGCTGCTGGACTTGGAGCTCAGTGCCATGGAAAAGAGCGGAAACGGCGAGATCATCTCCCAGCCGAAGGTGGTCACCGCTGACAAGGAGACCGCGCGGATCATCAAGGGTACCGAGGTGCCTTACCAGGAAACCAGCAAGAGCGGCGCGACCTCCATCTCGTTTCGCGAGGCATCGTTATCGCTTGAGGTGACGCCGCAGATCACGCCCGATGGCAAAGTCGTGATGGCTGTCAGGGTGACCAAGGACGAGCCTGACTACGTCAATGCACTGAACAACGTCCCGCCCATCCGCAAGAATGAGGTCAACGCCAAGGTGCGGGTGGCGGACGGCGAGACGATCGTCATCGGTGGCGTTTACTCGACCACGCAAAACAATGTGGTCGACAAGGTGCCATTTTTAGGCGATCTGCCGTATGTTGGCAGGCTGTTTCGACGCGATGTATTACAAGAGAAAAAATCCGAGCTGCTGGTCTTCCTGACTCCGCGTATCATGAGTGACCAGGCGATTGCTGTGAGTCGTTGATTCTGTGCGAAATTTGATACTTGTGGGACCCATGGGCGCTGGAAAAAGCACCATCGGACGCCTATTGGCCAAAGAGCTGCGCCTGTTGTTCAAGGATTCCGACAAGGAAATCGAGCTGCGAACCGGCGCCAACATCCCGTGGATCTTCGACAAAGAAGGCGAGCCGGGCTTTCGTGACCGTGAGCAGGCCATGATCGCCGAACTCAGTGGCCTCGATGGCGTGGTCCTGGCGACCGGCGGCGGCGCGGTGATGCGTGAAGCCAATCGCAGGGCGCTGCGTGAGGGCGGACGGGTGATCTACCTGCACGCCTCGGTCGAGCAGCAGGTCGGGCGCACAGCGCGTGATCGCAACCGGCCACTGTTGCGCACTGCCAACCCGGAGGCGACCCTGCGCGCCCTGCTGGAAACCCGCGACCCGCTTTACCGTGAAATCGCTGACCTGGTGGTGGAAACCGACGAACGGCCGCCGCGCATGGTGGTGCTCGACATCCTTGAGCGCTTGCAGAAGTTGCCGCCCCGGTAAGCCGGGACTATTCTCGGCGACCAACGCCGAGGCGGGTTGAACGTTACCGCGCGGGGTCGCCTGGACGATGCCGCGCCCTAGTACATTGTGGGGATACATGCAGACATTAAAGGTCGACCTGGGCGAACGCAGCTACCCGATCTACATTGGCGAAGGCCTGCTGGACCAGCCCGAACTGCTGGCGCCGCACATTGCCGGACGGCAGGTCGCCATTGTCTCGAACGAAACCGTTGCCCCCCTGTATCTCGAACGTCTGCGCCGCACCCTCGGTGCCTATGCGGTATTGCCCGTGGTGTTGCCCGATGGCGAGGCCCACAAGAACTGGGAAACCCTGCAACTGATCTTCGATGCCCTGCTCACCGCCCG
Source organism: Pseudomonas sp. HTZ2 (assembly GCF_033173945.1). NCBI lineage: Bacteria > Pseudomonadati > Pseudomonadota > Gammaproteobacteria > Pseudomonadales > Pseudomonadaceae > Pseudomonas > Pseudomonas sp. HTZ2. The sequence continues at coordinate 2,443,210 of NZ_CP137332.1, forward strand.
GCATGATCGCCGGACCACCGTGGTGGCCCTGGGCGGTGGTGTCATCGGTGACATGGCCGGCTTCGCCGCTGCCTGTTACCAACGCGGCGTCGACTTCATTCAGATACCGACTACCTTGTTGTCCCAGGTCGATTCCTCGGTGGGCGGCAAGACCGGTATCAATCATCCCTTGGGCAAGAACATGGTCGGCGCGTTCTATCAGCCCAACGCCGTGCTGATCGACACCGCCAGCCTAAAGACCCTGCCGGCACGCGAACTGTCGGCGGGCCTGGCCGAGGTCATCAAGTACGGCCTGATCTGCGACGAGCCGTTCCTGACTTGGCTTGAAGCCCACATCCATGACCTGCGCGAGCTGGAGCCCGTCGCGCTCACCGAAGCCATCCGCCGCTCCTGCGCGGCCAAGGCTGCGGTGGTTGGGGCTGACGAACGCGAATCCGGCGTGCGGGCCACGCTGAACCTCGGTCATACCTTCGGCCATGCCATCGAGACCCACATGGGTTATGGCGTTTGGCTGCATGGCGAAGCCGTGGCGGCCGGCACCGTGATGGCGCTGGAAATGTCCATGCGCCTGGGCTGGATCGACCAGGCTGCGCGAGATCGCGGCATTCGTCTGCTGCAGGCGGCCGGCTTGCCGGTGGTGCCTCCCCAGGAGATGACCCCTGAGCACTTCATGGAACACATGGCGGTCGACAAGAAGGTCCTCGACGGTCGCTTGCGCCTGGTGCTGCTGCGCCAGATGGGCGAGGCCGTGGTGACCGACGACTATCCGAAAGAGATTCTTCAGGCCACGTTGGCAGCGGATTACCGCGCAATCGTGGCCCAGCTTTGAGGTTGTGACAGCGCAATGACCAGTTTGCATGCCGATGAGGCGTTTCTCGACCACTATCAGTTGAGCCACGATCCGTTCGCGCCCCGTGTGCCCGGTTTCAAGTTCTTCCCCGCCCAGCGCAAGCCGGTGCTGGGCCAACTGCATCATCTGGCGCGTTACAGCCAGCTGATGCTGGTGGTCACAGGCCCTGTGGGCAGCGGCAAGACCCTGCTGCGCCAGGCCCTGGTGGCCAGCACCAACAAGCAGTCGGTGCAGAGCGTGGTGGTCTCGGCCCGTGGCGCGGGCGACGCGGCCAGCGTTCTGGCCCAGGTGGCACAGGCACTCAATGTCGCCAATGCCGAAGTGCAGACCATCCTCGCCCAAGTCGTGCAACTGGCGCTGACCGGGCAGGAAGTCTATTTGCTGGTGGACGATGCGGAACAACTCGACGAGTCGGCACTCCAAGCGTTGCTGGAGCTGGCGGCGGGGGTTCCGGAGGGCCGTCCGCACGTGTTCCTGTTCGGTGAGCCGTCACTGATCGCCGCACTGGAAGGGCTCGATGCCGACGGAGAGCGATTCCATGTCATCGAGCTTGCGCCCTACAGCGAGGAGGAAACCCGCGAGTACCTGGAGCAGCGTCTGGATGGCGCAGGCCGGGGCATCGAGGTGTTCACCCGTGAACAGATCGTCGACATCCATGAAAACTCCGACGGCTGGCCTGGCAACATTAACCAGGTCGCCCGCGATACCTTGATCGAAGCCATGATCGCTAGCCGCAGTACGGTGAAGCGACCATCCATGGGGTTCAATATGCCTAAGAAACACGTGCTCGCGCTGTCCGCTGTCGTCGTGGTCGCGGTTGCCGCGGCGGTCCTGATGCCCAAGAAGGGCGGTGACAAGCCTGCCGAAGCGCCTGCCGCCCAGGCCCAGTTGCCGCTGGGTGAAGGCCAGCCGGCCAATGCCCAGTCCAATAATGGTGGTCCAGCCATCGAGTTCTCCGGCTCTTCCCAGCCAATGCCACTGCCGCTGGTTGGGCAGTCGCAACCGGTGATGCGCGAGCCGCTGGCCCAGGCGGCCGGCATGGGTGATGGCGAGGAGGGCGGCCCGGCCGGCAACACCGCACTGCAGCCGGCCAACCCGCCGACTGTCACGACCATCGCGCCGCCGCAAGGTGCCACCGCAGGCCCAGCCCCGGTACCGGCTCAGCCTGTCACCAGCGCGCCGGCCCAGAGTGTCGCCACCGCACCAGCCCAACCTGTTGCACCTGCGCCCAAGCCGGTCGCAACCCAGCCGGCCAAGCCGGTTGCACCTGCCAAGCCTGCCCCGGCGCCGACCCAGGTCGCCACCGCCAAGCCGGCTGCCAAGCCAACCGCTGGTGGCGCGGGCAATAGCGGCTGGTACAGCGGTCAGAAACCGGGCAATTACGTGGTGCAGATCTTCGGCACCAGCTCCGAGGCCTCCGCCCAGTCCTTCGTCAAAGCCCAGGGTGGCGACTATCGCTACTTCAAGAAGACCCTGCAGGGCAAACCCCTCTACGTGGTGACCTACGGCAACTTCGCCAGCCGCGATGCAGCGGTTGCGGCAATCAAGAACTTGCCAGCCAAGGTCCAGGCTGGTAAACCTTGGCCACGAACCGTAGGCAGCGTCCAACAAGAGCTGGCCACGGCCCGCTGACACCTTCCGGGCGGCTCCACCCTGCTGCCCAGTTGCCTGAGTTTCGATAAGCCTGCTGCGCCTGAGCGCGGCAGGCTTTTCTGTCCCGGACTGCCGGCCACAAGCCCTTTCTTGCAGTCATGGCTGAAACGCTTCAGACTCGAGCCAAGCCGTTACCACGGCGCATGGCGCAAAAACATTCAAAAATGCGACATAAGTTTTCAGTGATGCGTCATGAAAATTTGTGGGCGTTGCTGTCCCTGTGCAACAATGGTTTCCCATTGCCCACCGCAAAAAGCTGGCATTCGATCGGCGTGGATGGTAAGTGGTTGTACTAAAAAGAGATTTGCCTTGGTTGAGAGGCGAACCTGGTGAGAAAGTGTCTATGAAAACAGGTCTGTACCATCCCGAAGAATTCAAGGACAACTGTGGTTTCGGCCTGATCGCCCATATGACGGGCGAGGCGAGCCACCATCTTCTGCAAACCGCCATGCAGGCGCTGACCTGCATGACCCACCGCGGCGGAATCAACGCCGACGGCAAGACCGGCGACGGTTGCGGTCTGCTCATGCAGAAGCCCGATCAATTCCTGCGTGCCGTGGCCCAGGAACACTTCGCCGTCGAGCTGCCCAAGCAGTACGCCGTCGGCATGGTGTTCTTCAATCAGGACCCGGTGAAGGCCGAAGCGGCCCGCGCCAACATGGATCGCGAGATCATCAATGCTGGCCTGAAGCTGGTCGGCTGGCGCAAAGTCCCGATCGACACCAGCGTGCTTGGCCGCCTGGCCCTGGAGCGCCTGCCGCAGATCGAGCAGGTCTTCATCGGCGGCGAAGGCCTGAGCGACCAGGAGTTCGCCATCAAGCTGTTCAGTGCCCGTCGTCGCTCGTCCGTGGCCAATGCCCACGACGCCGACCACTACATCTGCAGCTTCTCGCACAAGACCATCATCTACAAAGGCCTGATGATGCCGGCGGATCTTTCCGCCTTCTATCCGGACCTGGGCGATGAGCGCCTGAAAACCGCGATCTGCGTGTTCCACCAGCGCTTTTCCACCAACACCCTGCCGAAGTGGCCGCTGGCGCAGCCCTTCCGCTTCCTCGCCCACAATGGCGAGATCAACACCATCACCGGCAACCGCAACTGGGCTATCGCCCGTCGCACCAAGTTCGCCAACGATCTGATCCCCGACCTCGAAGAGCTCGGCCCGCTGGTCAACCGCGTGGGTTCGGACTCCTCGAGCATGGACAACATGCTCGAGCTGATGGTCACCGGCGGCATCGACCTGTTCCGCGGCGTGCGCATGCTGGTACCGCCAGCCTGGCAGAACGTCGAGACCATGGACGCCGACCTGCGCGCGTTCTATGAGTACAACTCCATGCACATGGAGCCGTGGGACGGCCCGGCCGGTATCGTCATGACCGAGGGCCGCCACGCGGTCTGCCTGCTGGACCGCAACGGCCTGCGTCCGGCACGCTGGGTGACCACCAAGAACGGCTACATCACCCTGGCCTCGGAAATCGGCGTCTGGGACTACAAGCCCGAGGATGTGCTGGCCAAGGGGCGCGTTGGCCCGGGCCAGATCTTCGCCGTGGACACCGAAACCGGCCAGATTCTCGACACGGACGCTATCGACAATCGTCTGAAGTCGCGCCATCCCTACAAGCGCTGGCTGCGTCAGCACGCCCTGCGCATCCAGGCGACCCTGACCGACGACCAAGGCGTGGCCAGCTATGACGCTGACCAGCTCAAGCAATACATGAAAATGTTCCAGGTCACCTTCGAGGAGCGTGACCAGGTGCTGCGTCCGCTCGGTGAGCAGGGCCAGGAAGCGGTCGGCTCGATGGGCGACGACACGCCAATGGCCGTGCTGTCCCAGCGCGTGCGCTCGCCGTACGACTTCTTCCGCCAGCAGTTCGCCCAGGTAACCAACCCGCCGATCGACCCGCTGCGCGAGGCGATCGTCATGTCCTTGGAGATCTGCCTGGGCGCCGAGCGCAACATCTTCCAGGAATCCCCCGAGCATGCCTCGCGGGTAATCCTCAGCTCCCCGGTCATTTCGCCTGCCAAGTGGCGTTCGCTGATGAACCTGGAGCGCGAAGGCTTCGATCGCCAGCTGATCGACCTCAACTATGAAGAGAGCGTCGGCCTGGAAGCGGCTATCCGCAACATCGCCGACCAGGCCGAGGAAGCCGTACGCAGCGGCAAGACTCAGTTGGTGCTGAGCGACCGCTACATTGCCCCAGGCAAGCTGCCGGTGCATGCCTCCCTGGCGGTCGGTGCGGTACACCATCGTCTGACCGAGCAAGGCCTGCGCTGCGACAGCAACATCCTGGTCGAAACCGCCACCGCCCGTGACCCGCACCACTTCGCCGTGCTGCTGGGCTTCGGTGCCTCGGCCGTCTACCCTTACCTGTCCTATGAAGTGCTGGCCGACCTGATCCGCACCGGCGAGGTGCTGGGCGACCTGGATGAAGTGTTCAAGTACTACCGCAAAGGCATCTCCAAAGGCCTGCTGAAGATCCTGTCGAAGATGGGCATCTCCACCATCGCCTCCTACCGCGGCGCCCAGCTGTTCGAAGCCGTGGGCCTGGCCGAGGAAGTGGTCGGCCTGAGCTTCAAGGGCGTGGCCAGCCGCATCAAGGGCGCACGCTTCGTGGACCTTGAGAACGACCAGAAGCTGCTGGCGGCCGAAGCCTGGAGCGCGCGCAAGCCGATCCAGCAGGGCGGCCTGCTCAAGTTCGTCCACGGCGGCGAGTACCACGCCTACAACCCGGATGTAGTCAACACCCTGCAAGCAGCAGTGCAGAAGGGCGACTACGCCAAGTTCAAGGAATACACCACACTGGTCGACCAGCGTCCGGTGTCGATGATTCGCGACCTGCTCAAGGTCAAGCTGGCCGACCAGCCGTTGGCGCTGGATCAGGTCGAGCCGCTGGAGGACATCCTCAAGCGCTTCGACTCCGCGGGCATCTCCCTCGGCGCCCTGTCGCCGGAAGCCCACGAGGCCCTGGCCGAGGCGATGAACCGCCTGGGCGCGCGCTCCAACTCTGGTGAGGGCGGCGAAGACCCGGCCCGCTACGGCACCATCAAGAGCTCGAAGATCAAGCAGGTGGCCACCGGCCGCTTCGGCGTCACCCCGGAATACCTGGTCAACGCCGAAGTGCTGCAGATCAAGGTGGCCCAGGGCGCCAAGCCCGGCGAGGGCGGCCAGCTGCCTGGCGGCAAGGTCAACGGCCTGATCGCACGGCTGCGCTATGCCGTGCCGGGCGTCACCCTGATTTCGCCTCCTCCGCACCATGACATCTACTCGATCGAAGACCTGGCCCAGCTGATCTACGACCTCAAGCAGGTCAATCCGCAGGCGCTGGTGTCGGTCAAGCTGGTGGCCGAGGCCGGCGTGGGCACCATCGCCGCTGGCGTGGCCAAGGCCTACGCGGACCTGATCACCATCTCCGGCTACGACGGTGGCACCGGCGCCTCGCCGCTGACCTCCATCAAGTACGCAGGTGCGCCGTGGGAGCTGGGCCTGGCCGAGACCCACCAGACCCTGCGCGGCAACGACCTGCGTGGCAAGGTGCGGGTACAGACCGACGGTGGCCTGAAGACTGGCCTGGACGTGATCAAGGCGGCCATCCTTGGCGCCGAGAGTTTCGGTTTCGGCACCGCGCCGATGATCGCCCTAGGCTGCAAATACCTGCGTATCTGCCACTTGAACAACTGCGCTACCGGCGTTGCCACCCAGAACGACAAGCTGCGCAAGGACCACTACATCGGTACCGTCGACATGGTGGTGAACTTCTTCACCTTCGTCGCCGAGGAAACCCGTGAGTGGCTGGCCAAGCTGGGCGTGCGTAGCCTGGGCGAGCTGATCGGGCGTACCGATCTGCTCGACATCCTGCCAGGCGATACCGAGCGCCAGCAGTACCTGGACCTGTCGCCGCTGCTGGGCAGCTCGCACATTCCGGCCGACAAGCCGCAGTTCTGCGAAGTCGACAAGAACCCGCCGTTCGACAAAGGCGAGCTGGCCGAGAAAATGGTCGAGATGGCCCTGCCGGCGATTCGCGATCTTTCCGGTGGCGAATTCAGCCTGGACATCTGCAACTGCGACCGTTCCATCGGCGCGCGTATCTCCGGCGAGATCGCCCGCCTGCACGGCAATCAGGGCATGGCCGGTGCGCCAATCACCTTCCGCTTCAAGGGCACTGCCGGCCAGAGCTTTGGCGTGTGGAACGCCGGTGGCCTGAACCTGCACCTGGAAGGGGATGCCAACGACTACGTGGGCAAGGGCATGACCGGCGGCAAGCTGACCATCGTGCCGCCTGCCGGCAGCCCGTTCGAAACCCAGCACAGCGCCATCGTCGGCAACACCTGCCTGTATGGCGCCACTGGCGGCAAGCTGTTCGCCGCTGGCACCGCGGGCGAGCGCTTCGCTGTGCGTAACTCCGGCGCCCACGCTGTGGTCGAGGGTACCGGCGATCACTGCTGTGAATACATGACCGGCGGCTTTGTCTGCGTCCTGGGCAAGACCGGTTACAACTTCGGTTCTGGCATGACTGGCGGCTTCGCCTACGTGCTCGACATGGACAACACCTTCGTCGACAAACTCAACCACGAGCTGGTGGAAATCCAGCGCATCAGTGGTGAGGCGATGGAGGCCTACCGCAGCCATCTGGCGCGGGTCCTTGGCGAATACGTGGAAGAGACCGGCAGCGAGTGGGGGCGCGAGCTCTCGGAGAACCTGGACGACTACGTGCGTCGCTTCTGGTTGGTCAAGCCCAAGGCCGCCAACCTCAAGCAACTGTTGTCCAGCACCCGTGCCAACCCGCAGTAAAAGCAGCTGCAAGTGGCGAGCCTCGAACTGCAAGTTGAAGCGGTTCGAGGTTCGCCCGGCTTAAGTGATCGTCTTGCGGCTTGCAGCGCTTAGCTTGCAGCTGCTGTTAAGAGGTTTTGAAAAATGGCTGAACGTCTGAACAACGACTTCCAGTTCATCGAAGTGGGCCGTAAGGACCCTAAGAAAAAACTGCTGCGCCAGCGCAAGAAGGAGTTCGTGGAGATCTACGAACCCTTCAAGCCCCAGCAGTCGGTCGAACAGGCACACCGTTGCCTGGGTTGCGGCAACCCGTATTGCGAGTGGAAGTGCCCGGTGCACAACTTCATCCCCAACTGGCTGAAGCTGGTCTCCGAAGGCAATATCCTGGCGGCGGCGGAGCTGTCGCACCAGACCAACACCCTGCCTGAAGTGTGCGGTCGTGTGTGCCCGCAGGACCGCCTGTGCGAGGGTGCCTGCACCCTCAATGACGGCTTCGGCGCGGTGACCATCGGCTCAGTGGAGAAGTACATCACCGACACTGCCTTCGCCATGGGCTGGCGCCCGGACATGTCCAAGGTCAAACCGACTGGCAAGCGTGTCGCAGTCATCGGTGCAGGCCCGGCGGGCCTGGGCTGCGCCGACGTGCTGGTGCGTGCGGGCGTGACTCCGGTGGTGTTCGACCGCAACCCTGAAATCGGTGGCCTGCTGACCTTCGGTATCCCCGAGTTCAAGCTGGAAAAGACCGTGCTGAGCAATCGCCGCGAAGTCTTCACCGGCATGGGCATCGAGTTCCGCCTGAACACCGAGGTGGGCAAGGACATCACCATGGAACAACTGCTCGCCGAATACGATGCAGTGTTCATGGGCATGGGTACCTACACCTACATGAAGGGCGGTTTCCCAGGCGAGGACCTGCCGGGCGTGCATGACGCGCTGGACTTCCTGATCGCCAACGTCAATCGCAACCTGGGCTTCGAGAAGTCGCCGGAAGACTTTGTCGACATGCAGGGCAAGAAGGTGGTGGTGCTTGGCGGTGGCGACACCGCGATGGACTGCAACCGCACCTCGATCCGCCAAGGTGCCAAATCGGTGACCTGCGCCTATCGCCGCGACGAGGCCAACATGCCGGGTTCGCGCCGCGAGGTGAAGAACGCCAAGGAAGAGGGCGTGAAGTTCCTCTATAACCGTCAACCCATCGCCATCGTCGGCGAGGACAAAGTCGAAGGCGTGAAGGTGGTCGAGACCCGTCTTGGCGAGCCGGATGCCCGTGGCCGTCGTAGCCCTGAGCCGATTCCAGGCTCCGAGGAAATCTTGCCGGCCGATGCCGTCGTGATCGCGTTCGGCTTCCGTCCGAGCCCGGCGCCGTGGTTCGAGCAGTTCGACATCCAGACCGACAGCCAGGGCCGCGTGGTGGCACCGGAGAAGGCCAAGTTCAAACACCAGACCAGCAACCCGAAAGTGTTCGCCGGTGGCGACATGGTGCGCGGTTCGGATCTGGTGGTGACGGCGATCTTCGAAGGCCGCACTGCAGCTGAAGGCATTCTTGACTATCTCGGCGTCTGATCCGTCAGTGGGGCTGCTTTGCAGCCCTATCTCGGCCAAAGCCGCTCCCACAGGTACAGCAAGGTCTCGATAAGGATGTGAGACGTGTGGACCTAGGCGACGAAAGGCCGCCCCCGAAGCATTTTTGTATACAAAAATGCTTGATCTACGGCACTCAATAGACAAAACGCATGGCCTTGGCCGTGCCTTTTGTGTCGGCGTCTGAGAAAATGCCCGCACTTTTTTGCTGGATGCCGACATGACTGCCCTGAAGAACGATCGTTTCCTGCGTGCACTGCTCAAGCAACCCGTAGACGTCACCCCGGTCTGGATGATGCGCCAGGCCGGTCGCTACCTCCCGGAGTACCGCGCCAGCCGCGCCAAAGCGGGGGACTTCATGAGCCTGTGCATGAACCCGCAGTTCGCCTGCGAGGTCACCTTGCAGCCGCTGGACCGCTACCCGCTGGACGCGGCGATCCTCTTCTCGGACATCCTCACCATCCCCGATGCCATGGGCCAAGGCCTGTACTTCGAGACCGGCGAAGGCCCTCGCTTCAAGAAGGTCATCAGCACCCCGGCCGACATCGAAGCGCTGCCGATCCCAGATCCGCACAAAGACCTTGGCTACGTGATGGATGCCGTCAGCACCATCCGCCGTGAGCTCAACGGCCGCGTACCGCTGATCGGCTTCTCCGGCAGCCCTTGGACCTTGGCCACCTACATGGTCGAAGGCGGTTCGTCCAAGGACTTCCGCAAGACCAAAGCCATGCTCTACGACAATCCCCAGGCCCTGCATCTGCTGCTGGACAAGCTCGCCCAGTCGGTCACCAGCTATCTCAACGGCCAGATCCAGGCCGGCGCCCAGGCCGTGCAGATCTTCGACACCTGGGGCGGCAACCTGTCGGCGGCGGCCTACCAGGAATTCTCCCTGGCCTACATGCGCAAGATCGTCAGCGGCCTGATCCGCGAGCACGAAGGGCGCAAGGTGCCCGTTATCCTGTTCACCAAAAACGGCGGCCTGTGGCTGGAAAGCATCGCCGAGGCCGGCGCCGACGCCTTGGGCCTGGACTGGACCTGCGAGATCGGCGATGCCCGTCGCCGGGTCGGTGACAAGGTCGCTCTGCAGGGCAACATGGACCCGACTGTGCTGTATGCCAAGCCCGAAGCCATCCGCAAGGAAGTGGCGCGGATCCTGGCAAGCTATGGCCATGGCAGCGGTCATGTGTTCAACCTGGGCCATGGCATCACGCCTGAAGTCGACCCGGAACACGCTGGTGCATTCATCAACGCCGTGCACGAGCTGTCGGCGCAATACCACGCTTGAGTTCGAGTATGGCCGCCTGCATCTGCTGATGCAGGTGTGCCAGCGGCTGCCTTGCAGTCGTCGCAAGGCCGAACAGCTCCAGGCCAGGGTCGAATTGGCGCTGGAGCCGGTTTGCGCGGTTTCAGGCAGGGGTCTTGGAAGGCAACCGGCTCAAATGCAGGGCCACCAGCAACGCCACGACCAACAGGCTGCCGATGAACAGGCCGATGCCGTTCCAGCCGGCCTGGTGCCAGAACACGCCACCGGCGGTGCCGGCGATGCTCGAACCTGCGTAGTAGCTGAACAGGTACAGCGACGAAGCCTGGCCCTTGGCCTTGAGCGCCCGGCGTCCTATCCAGCTGCTGGCCACCGAGTGGGCGCCGAAAAAGCCGAAGGTGAACACCAGCATGCCCAGGATCACGATCACCAGCGGGCTGGTCAGGGTCATCAGCAGCCCCGCGGCCATCACCACGATACTCGCCCAGAACACCTTGCGCCGACCCAACCTGTCGGCCAGGGCGCCGACCTGCGCGGAGCTGTAGATACCTGAGAGGTACACCACCGAGAGCAGGCCGACCAAGGCTTGGTTCATGTGGTAGGGCTCGGCCAGCAGGCGATAGCCGATGTAGTTGAACAGCGTGACGAATGCACCCATCAGCAGGAAGGCTTCGAGGAACAGCCAAGGCAGCCCGGCGTCCTTGAAGTGCATGACGAAGCCATCCAACAGGCTGCGCGGATTCAGCGGCTGGGAGCGGAAGTTACGCGACTCGGGCAATACCTTCCAGAACACCAGCGCCGCCATCAACGCCAAGCCGCCGATGGCCAGCATTGCCGTGTGCCAGCTGACGAAGTCGATCAGCACGCCCGTGATCAACCGACCGCTCATGCCGCCAATGGCATTGCCGCCGATGTACAGGCCCATGGCCAGACCGATGTGTTGCGGGTGGATCTCTTCGCTCAGGTAGGTCATCGCCACGGCCGCCAGGCCGCTCAGTGACAGGCCGACCAAGGCGCGGGTAGCGAGCACCAGCTCCCAGCTAGGCATCACTGCGCTGGCCAGCGTCGCAAGCGCCGCGCACAGCAGGGCGAAGACCATGACCGGCTTGCGCCCGATGCGGTCCGAGATTGGCCCTGTGACCAGCAAGCCGAAGGCCAGTGTGGCGGTGGAGACCGAGAGCACCAGACTGCTTTGCGCCGCATTGATGGAAAACTCCCGCGACAACAACGGCATCATCGGCTGCACGCAGTAGAGCAAGGCAAAGGTGGCGAAGCCGCCGCTGAACAAGGCCAGTACGGTCTTCATGAAGGCGGGGGTGCCTTTCTCTATCCAAGCGTCGTTCAGGACGGGGTCAGGCTCAAGGGATAGCGGGGCGACGGCGGATTTCACGGCAGGGTACCTCGGGCGCGGGGCCGGCGTTGCGATGGAAAAAAGCATATAGCTGGCTAATGATTAGATCCAATATATTGTTCGACCTGTTTAATAGGTTCTGCGACTGATTCGGAGGCTTCATGGAACTGCGCCATTTGCGGTATTTCATCGCCGTGGCTGAAGAACTGCATTTTGGACGCGCGGCCCAGCAACTGGGGATTTCCCAGCCACCTTTGAGTCAGCAGATCCAGGCCCTGGAGCAGGAGCTTGGCGCGCGCCTGTTCGAGCGCACCAATCGGCGGGTGGAACTGAGCGAGGCCGGGCGCTTGTTTCTCGAAGAGGCGCGTCAGGTCCTGGCGCAGGTGGAGAAGGCTGCCGATGTCGCCCGGCGGGCGCAGTTGGGCGAGTTGGGCGAAATGAAGATCGGCTTCACCTCATCGGCCCCCTTCACGTCAAAAATCCCCAAAGCATTGCATGCGTTCCGCCAGCGGTTTCCGGCGGTACACCTGAGCCTTCGGGAGATGAGCAGTCGGGATGTGGCCGAGGCGGTGTTCGACGAGTCCATCGAAGTCGGCCTGATGCGGCCGATGCCCTTGCCGGAGGGGTTGGTCGCCACCGAGTTGTTCAGCGAGCCGCTGGTGGCGGTGATCAATGCCTCTCATCCGCTGGCCCAGGGCAATGAGCAGGGGCTGTATATGGAAGCCTTGGCCCATGAGCCCTTCGTGTTCTTTCCGCGTAGCTACGGCAGTGGCCTGCATGCGCAGTTACTGAGCCTGGCGCGCCAGGCTGGGTTCAGCCCGCATTTTGCCCAGGAGGCAGGGGAGGCGATGACCATCATCGGGTTGGTGTCGGCGGGGTTGGGGGTGTCGGTATTGCCGGCGTCGTTCCAGCGCATGCGCATCGACGGGGTGGTCTATCGCACATTGCTGGACGAGGGCGCGATCACGGCGGTATGGCTTGTCCAGCGCCAGCTCGGCGGATCGGCCATGGCCCGTGCCTTTGCCGAGTTGTTGACGCAGCAGGTACTGGATTGAGGATGAATGCGGTCTGCGCGGGTAAACCCGCTCCCCGAGGAATCCGTGCAAGCCTCAGCGCCAGCGCCGGAAGATCAACGAGGTGTTCACGCCGCCGAAGGCAAAGTTGTTGTTCATCACATGCTCGTGGCTCATGGCGCGCATGCCCCCGCGCAGGTAATCCAGCTCGGCGCAGCGAGGGTCGATGTCATCGAGGTTCAGGGTGTGCACGTACTGGTCGCGATTCATCATCTCGATGCTGAACCAGGACTCAAGTGCGCCGCAGGCGCCCAATGTGTGGCCAAGGAAGCTTTTCTGGGAACTGATCGGCATGCGCGGGCCGAACAGCGCGTGGGTGGCCAGGGTCTCGGCGATGTCGCCTTGTTCGGTGGCAGTGCCATGGCCGTTGACGTAGCCAATGGCCTCGACGGGCAGGCCGGCATCTTCGAGCGCCAGCTCCATCGCCCGGCGCATGGTCACCTGCTCCGGGCGGGTGATGTGCTGGCCGTCGGCGTTGCTGCCAAACCCTACGATCTCGGCGTGGATATGCGCGCCCCGGGCCAATGCATGCTCCAGCTCTTCCAGTACCAGCATGCCGGCGCCTTCACCCACCACCAGCCCATCGCGTGCGCAGTCATAGGGGCGCGGCGTCAGGGTGGGGGTGTCATTCTTAAGGCTGGTCGCGTACAGGGCATCGAACACCATCGCCTCGCTGGGGCACAGCTCCTCGGCACCGCCAGCCAGCATCAGCGGCAGGCGCCCGAACTTGATTGCTTCATAGGCATAACCGATACCCTGGCTGCCGCTGGTGCAGGCGCTGGATGTCGGGATCAGGCGCCCGGTCAGCCCGAAGAAAATGCTGATGTTGGCGGCTGTGGTGTGCGGCATCATGCGCACGTAGGAGTTGGCATTGAGCCCGTCGGCCTTTGAATTGAGCAACATGTTGCCGAAGGCCTTGATCTCTTCGGTGCTGCCGATCGATGACCCGCAAGCCACGCCCATGCGTCCATCGCGGATGCTCGGGTCGTCCAGCAGCCCGGCATCGGCCAGGGCGCGTTCGGCTGCGGCGACCGCCAGCCTTGACACGCGTCCCATGCTGCGCAGTTGCTTGCGTGTCCAGTGCCCTGGCACTTGGAAGTCATCCACAGGGCCGGCCAGGCGAGTGTTGAGTTCTTCGAAGCGGTCCCACTCGTCCATGCGCCGGATACCACTGCGATTGGCGGCGAATTGCCGGGCAATGCTGTCCCAGTCGCTGCCCAGGGCAGTGATGCCGGCCATGCCGGTGACCACAACGCGACGCATCAGCATAGCCCTCCGTTGACGGCCAGTACCTGGCGGGTGATGTAGGCCGCTTCGTCCGACATCAGGAAATTGACCGCGCCGGCCACTTCCTCCGGGGTCCCCATACGTTGGGCAGGAATCATCTTGAGCAGTTCATCGACCGGTACCTGTTCATCGAGCATGTCGGTGTCGATCAGCCCCGGGGCCACGCAGTTGACCGTGATGCGGCGCTTGCCCAGCTCGATGGCCAGAGCCTTGGCGGCACCGATCACGCCCGCCTTGGAGGCGCTGTAGTTGACCTGGCCGCGGTTGCCGATCAGGCCGGATACTGAAGTGATGCAGACGATGCGACCAGGTGCGCGACGGCGGATCATGGGCATCATGAGCGGGTGCAGGACGTTGTAGAAGCCGTCCAGGTTGGTCCGCATGACCTGGTCCCAGTCGTCTTCACTCAACGCAGGGAATGCGCCATCGCGGGTCAGTCCGGCATTGCACACCACTCCATAGTAGGCCCCGTGAGCTTCGACGTCCTCGCCCAGGATGCGGGCGCAGGCCGCCCGGTCGGCGACGTCGAACTGCAGGATCCGCGCCTGACGCCCCAGCCCACGCACCTGTTCGGCGACCGCCTCGGCCGCGTCGCGGCCGCTGCGGCAATGCAGCACCAGGTCGAAGCCTGCGCGTGCCAGGCGCAGGGCAATGGCGCGGCCGATACCGCGGCTGGAGCCGGTGACCAGGATGGTGTCAGTCATGGGGTGTTTCCTCGGGTGCCGCTTCGGCCAGGTAGCCAGTGGCCTGGGGCGGACGGTAGACGTTCAGGCGCGCGCTGGCATGGAAACCCTCACCGCGCAGGTGACATTCGAACACGCCCATGCCGCTCTCGTCTTCAAGCGATCGCAGGGCATGGATGCGCAGCTCGGCGCCGGCGGGGAACTGCGCCACATCGCATTCGAAGCGACGGGTACCCAACAGAAAGCCCATTTCCACCGCACGCCCGGCGCGGCGAGCCTGGTACCCAGCATAGGCGGCCACGCTCTGGGCCATCAGCTCCAGGCCCAGCCAGGCGGGCAGGCTGCCGTCGGCGCGGTTGAACTGACCGCCCGGGCGGACCGTTGCACGGGTATGGATCTGTTCGTCGTCGCAGCTGTCGATGCGGTCGATGAGGATCATATCTGCGGCATGCGGCAGCAGTTCGGCCAGTGGCCAGGTGTTCATGGGGCGTCTCCGAGAATCAGGCTGACATTGTTGCCACCGAAGGCGAACGAGTTGCTCATCAGGCGGCGCGGCCCCTGCGGAGGCAGGCGTTGGCTGCCATCGACCAGGTTCAGGGCCGGCAACCGGGGGTCGCACTGGCCATCCCAGACATGAGGCGGCAACAGGCCCTCTGGGTTGTGCCGGCTCAGGGCAAGCCAACAGAACGCCGCTTCCAAGGCGCCGGCGGCCCCCAGGGTATGGCCGGTCATGGGCTTGCTGGAGGAGCAGGGCACGCGATCGCCGAACAGACCGTGCACGGCGAGGCTCTCCATGGCGTCGTTGTGGACGGTGGCGGTGCCGTGCAGGTTCAGGTAGTCGATCTGTGCAGGCGTTAGGCCGGCATTGTCCAGTGCTTTGCCCATGGCCTGCAAGGCGCCCTTGCCGGTGGGCTCTGGTGCTGAGATATGAAACGCATCGCAGCTTGCGCCTGCGCCGAGCAGGGCGATGCCTGGCCCGTCGCCTGCGCGTTGGCGGGTCATGAGAAACAGGGCTGCGCCCTCGCCGATGTTGATACCGTCGCGGTTGGCCGAGAAGGGATTGCAGCGCTCGGCGCTGACGGCCTCCAGCGCGCTGAAGCCGTTGAGCGTCAGGCCACACAAGGTATCCACGCCTCCGCACAGCACGGCATCGCACAGGCCCAGGTCGAGCAGGCGGCGGGCACTGAGCAACGCTCGGGCACTGGAGGTGCATGCGGTCGACAACACATAGGCCGGGCCTGACAGTTGCAGCCATGCGGCCAGGAATGTGGCCGGTGCGCCGAGGGCTTGTTGAGCGTAGTCGTAGCTATCCGGGAAGCGGCCGGTGCGCACGTACTGCGCGACGCCGTCGCTGCCTTCGGCGATCCCCGAAGTGCTGGTGCCCAGCACCACGCCCACGCGCTGTGGGCCGTGGCGTTCGATGGCGTGGCGAATGGCAGGCTCGATTTGCAGTGCCGCGCTATAGAGCAATTGGTTGTTACGGCTTTGGTGACCGGGCAATGGCAGCTCGGGCAGAGGGCCTGGCACGGCCCCGACGGGCAGACGGCGTCCGGCTACCCAACCCTCTTGCGGCTGCATGCCGCCGCAGTCGCCGGCAAACAGTGCGCGGGCAACCTGGGCTTGGCCGTGGCCGAGGGCGCAGACCAGGCCCAGGGCGTCGAGGAAGGCGGTCATGGCGTGTTCTCGCTGGGCAAGGGGGTGACTAGATAACGCAGGCCCTGGCCGAGGTTCAAGGTGAAATCATCCGGATCCTGGTAGTCCACCTGCCAACGCGTCTTTAGCGAACGCCGCTTTCCGTACTGGAGGGCTTCGGGATAGAGCTGTGTCAGCTGCGCCTCTGGGGTGAGCGCGAAGAGCAGGGCGGCGAACAGTTCGCGGGCGGCCGGGTTGGGGGGCAGCAGACCGTCTGCGTGCCATTGACGGCCGTCGAACAGTTGGCGCGCCTGGGGAATGCCCATCAGATCGAGCAACGACCAGCGCAAGCGGCCCTCCTCTCGCTGGATCACCAGCAGCCAGTCCTGGCGCTGGCCATCCTGTTCGCGTTGTACATGCAACTGACGAGGCAACTGCAACTCCGGCAGCCGCTCAGGCAGGGGGGCTCGACCGGTGCAGGCGCCGAGCAGCAGGCAGGCCAGCAGAATCCACAGATGTTTCATGGTTGCCGAGGCCCTCCATCGTTGGCGCCGGCCCAGGGCGCCAGGAGAAAACTGAACACCAGGCCCAGGCTCACGGCCATGCCGAAATTACTCACTGCCGGGGTGCTGGAAAGCGCCAGCAAACCGAACGACAGCCACGTTGTGAGTGCTGCCAGCAAGGTACCCAGCAGGCTGACGGCACTGCCGCCGACGCGCTCATGCATCAGGATTGCATAGTCCACGCCGATGGCGGTCACCAGCAGCAGGCCAAACAGGCTGAACAGGGTCAGCGGTTGTCCCAGCCAACCAAGACTCGCCAGGCTGCACAACGCCGCGAGCAGCGGCAGGGCGACGATGCGCAGGGCGCTGCGCAGGCCGAACGGCAGCATCAGCACCATCCCTATCAACGCGCACGACAGCAACTTGAGTTCGGCGGCACTGACCTGAGTGGCGGTGAACAGCTGGTTGAGCTCGCCTAGGCGATCGACCAAGTGTACGCCGGGCAGGTCCTGTGCCTGAAGGCGCAACAGCGAGACATCTGTATGGCCTTGCAGGCTAACGATCGCCGCCACGCCCTGGCCGTCCTGGCCCAGCCACAAGGGGCGCCAGGCTTCGCCCAGCGGCCCCTGCAGGGCCTCGTCGATCGACAGCGGTGCCAATGTCTGCAGTTGAGCGATCTCCGTCTGCAAGGCCTGCTCGGGCACACCAAGGGCCAGCAATGGCTGCCAATGCCCGGTCAACTGCAGCAGGGCGTGCCGCACTTGCTGCTGCGTCGCTGGGCTGGTCACCAACTGGCTAAGGGACAGGTAGCCCTTGAGCTTGCCCAGGTCGACCAACTCATCGAGCTTGCCGCTCAGCGTCTGCAAGCGGTCGAGCAATTGGCTCTGGTTATCGGCACGCACCAGGAAGAACTGGCTGGTCGGCTGGTAGCCAGTGATGCGCGCCACGGCCTGGGCCTGTTCGAGCAGTTGCGGTGGGGCGCTGATCCACTGGCGGATGTCGTTGCGGCTTTGCAACTGCCACAACCCGGCCACACAGAACACCAGCAACAGACCGAGCAGCATGACGCTGGGCACTTTGCGCAGCAGGCGCTCGCGCAGGTCGGTCAGGGCCTGGGCCACGCGCAGCGGCCAGGGGGAAGGACGCAGGTCCATGTGCTGCAACAGCGCAGGCAATAGGCAGACGGCGCACAGGTAGGCACCCAGCAAGCCTGCGGCGGAAAACGCCGCGATCTGGGTCAATGCCGGGAACGGCGTGAAGGCCAGGGCCAGGTAGCCGATGCAACTGGTCGCAAGGCTCAAGGTCATGCCGGGCAAGGTCAGGCGCAGCGCCGTCCAGCTGTGCCAGGGGCGCAAGCTCCAGCCCTTGGACAGGTAGTGCAGCGGGTAGTCCACCGCCACGCCGATCAGGCTGGCCCCGAGCACCAGGGTCATCACGTGCATCTGGCCGAACAGCGCGACGCAGGCCACCGAGCCGAACAGCATGCCGACCGCCACCGGTACGAACGCCAACAGAGCGCGCCAGCGCCGCAGGGCCAGCAACAGCAGCAGGAAAATGCCCACGGTTGCCCCGCCGCCCACCCAGGTGATCTCCCGGCTGGCCTGGCGTTGACCGGCGGCGGCGTGCAGCAGGCCGCTGGCCGCCAGCAGCTGGGCGCCTGCCTGGTCGGCCTGCCGACGGGCCTGGGCGAGCAACGCCTCTACTTGCAAGGGCAAGTTCAGGTCGAAGGCGTTGCCCACGGTGCGCGCGCGCAGCAGCACCCAATGCTTGCCGTCCGCTTCGGCCACCAGCGCGCCGCTGGCGGTGTCGAGCTGGACATTGGCGGGCCTGGGCTGGCTGGCCTGGATGCGTCCGCTCAGGCCCAGCCAGTCGTCCTGGCTCGAGACCAGGCTCAAGCCCGCAAAGGGGTCGACCAGGCTCTGGACGCGTTGCTCGATGAAGGCGTCGGGCTGTTCGGCCAGTTGCTGCCGGTCAGCGGCCGAGAGCATCGCCAGGCGGCCTCGCAGTAGCTGCGCACGCACCGCCTGCAGGTCGGTGTGCAGGTTCCACTGCACCTTCTCGAACAGGCCGCTGGCCTGCCACCGGGTGGCCAGGCCCTCGGCCAGGGCAAGGGCTTGTTGGCGATCGGGGTGGCCAACCAGCACCAGCATTTCGCGGTTCAGCGGCGCCTGCATGCGTTGTTCGGCGCGTTGCACCAGCGGGTCCTGGGGCGCGCCAGGCACCAGGGTCATCAGGTCGGAGGACAGGGGCGCACCGCGGTGCCACTGCCAGGCCGCGAGCGCGAGCATGGCCAGCAACAGGGCGAGAAACAGGCGCGGCAACAGGCGTTCAATCGGCAAAGTCACGACGCTCCGAGTCGCTCAAGGCGCTGGCACCGCGGCTGTCCTGCATGCGCAGGACCGTGCTGTCGCCCTGGGTTTCGGCCAGCACGATGCGTTCGACGAAACGCCCGCCGGTGATATCGATGCGGGTGAAGATCTGCTTGAGCAACATCGAGCGCGGCGTCAGGCGCAGTTGCCAATGCTCGGCGTCACCGCTCAGGCTCAGCTCGAAGTCCCGTTGCAGGCCGCTGCTGTCGCCTTGCAGGACCGCGAAGAACAAACGGTTCTGCTGTGCTCCGGCGCTCTGGCTGGGCAGCGGTTGCCAGCCACCCGGATCACGACGGGCGATGCCGCTTGCGTCGATGCGGTAGTCCTGACGCAGCGGGGTGCGCAATAGCCAGAGCAAGCCATGGTCGCGTGCCAGGACGAAGCGGCCCTGGCTCGTCAGCGGTTGCGCCAGGGCACGCAGGTGTTTCTCCTGCACGAAGTTGCCGCTGACCACCGCTGGCGCGCTCAACTGCTTTTGCAAGTCGGCCAGGTCGAAGGCCATCGCCATCGGGCTTGAAAGCAGCATCAGCAATACCGCCAGCAAGCGGTGCAAGCGGTTCATGGCAGCACCTTGGCCACGGCATCGAGCATCACCTGGGGCGAGGCCAACTGCATTTCGCCGCTCTCGATGTGCACCGCGACCTGTACGGTGCTGGCGCGGGTCATGCGTTCACCGGTGTCTGCGTCGCTGATCAGGTAGTGGATTTTCAGGCGGCTTTCCCATTCCACCAGACTGGCGCGGACCTTCAGGCGTTGGCCGAAGGTGGCGCCACGGATATAGCGCAACTGCAAGTCGATCACCGGCCACATGTAGCCGCTGGCCTGCATGCGCCGATAGTCTTGCCCGAGGCGTTCGAGCAGCGCGCAGCGGGCGACTTCGAGGTATTTCACGTAATGGCCGTGCCAGACCACGTGCATGCTGTCCACGTCGAAGAAGGGCACGACGATCTCACTGTCGACATGGAACACGCCGGGGTTACGCATGCAGCCTCCAATGGCGTTCGCCGATGCGCGTCAGGCACAGCCGCAGTTCGTGTTCCAGGGCGCGGTCTTCGATGACCGGGGCGAAGTCCGCCAGCAACGCCTGGTGCATCTGCGCAAGGGCAGGCGGCAGCGGGGCGGTAACGGCTTGGCGGCCGCGCAGCCAGACGCCCTGGTTAGCGGCCAGCAAGGTAGCGGCGGCGACCTGTTCGGTCAGTTGCAGAACGCGCAGCGCGTCCCGGGCGGCGATGGTGCCCATGCTGACTTTGTCCTGATTGTGGCATTCGGTGGAGCGCGAGAACACGCTGGCCGGCATCGTTTGCTTGAGCGCCTCGGCGGTCCAGGCGCTGGCGCCGATCTGCACGGCTTTGAAACCATGGTTGAGCATGGCCCGGTCGGCCTGGGCCCCGGAGAGGTTGCTGGGCAGGCCATGGTTGTAGCGGGTGTCCACCAGCAGGGCGAGCTGGCGGTCGAGTAGGTCGGCGACGTTGGCCACCAAGGTCTTGAGGCTGTCCATGGCAAAGGCGATGTGCCCGCCATAGAAATGCCCGCCGTGCAGCACCCGCTCGGCATCGCCATCGATGATGGGGTTGTCGTTGGCACTGTTGAGTTCGGTCTCGATGAAGCTGCGCAGCCAGCCCAGGCTGTCGGCCAGAACGCCCAGCACATGCGGCGCGCAACGCAGCGAATAGCGGTCCTGCAGGCGGTGCAGGGGGGCGGCTGGGGCGTCGAGGGCCAGGTCCTGGCGCAGCCAGGCCGCGACTTGGTTCTGGCCTGGGTGCGGCTTGGCGGCGAACAGGCGTTCGTCGAAGTGCTCGGGGTTGCCTTGCAGGGCGATGACGTTCAGCGCAGTGATGCGCGTTGCCAGATGCAGCAGATAGTCGGCACGGGCATAGGCCAGGCAAGCCAGACCAGTCATCACGGCGGTACCGTTCATCAGCGCCAGGGCTTCCTTGGGGCGTAGCACCAGTGGCTGCCAGCCCAGTTCGCGGTGCACGTCCGCGCTGCTGCGGCGCACGCCCTGGTACATCACGTCACGCTCGCCCGAGAGCGCGGCGGCGACGTAGGAGAGCGGCGTCAGATCGCCGCTGGCGCCCACCGAGCCTTCTTCGGGAATCAGCGGCAGGATGTCGTGGGCGAGAAAATCGCGCAGGCGCTCCAGCAGCTCCAGGCGCACGCCAGACATGCCATGGCTCAGCGAGCGCAGACGCGCCGCCAGCACCGCACGGGTGGCGGGCGCATCGAGCAACTGTCCCAGGCCGCAGCCATGGAAGGTGTACAGGTGGCGCGGCAGGGCCTCGACGTGCTCCAGGGGCACGGCCACCACGCAGGAGTCGCCGTAACCGGTGGTGACGCCGTAGATCACCCCTTCCTTGTGCAGCAGAGTATCGAGAAAACGTGCGCCGCGGGCGATGCGCTCCCGGTACTCGGCGTCGGCCTGCAGCAAGGGGCGGGCGTGGCGTTGGCTGAGGGCAAGGATGTCCTCGATGGCCAACGGCGCTTCGCCGAAGGTCACGGACTCATGCGGATGCGTCGTCATCGTCGCTCCAGAAAGGGTAGAAGTTGAACCATTGGTCCGGCGCCTGCTGGCAATAATGACCCAGGCGGGCGGCATAGCGACCGGCCCATTGGGCGATCACCTGCTGGCGCTGCTCGCGGCGCCAGTGCAGTTCCTCGGCAAAGGGCTCCAGGGTGATCCGGTAGCGCCCGTCCTGCTTGAGACAAAACAGCAGGTTGACGGGACACTTCAAAAGGCCGGCCAGCAGCCAAGGGCCCTGGGGAAAGGCCGCCGGATAGCCGAGGAAGTCCACCTCGACCGTACGGGCGCCATGCAAGGGGATGCGGTCGCCGGCAATTGCGAGCCATTCGCCGCGCTCCAGGCGCTCGGAGAGCTGCAGCATGATCGCCGGGTCCAGCTCGCTGACCTGGATCAGCCGCAGGTGGCTGGCGCCGGCCTCGCCGAGCAGACGGTTGAAGCGTTCGGCGTGGCGGGTGTGCACCAGCACGTTCATGCGCACCTGCTCTCCCAGTTCGGCAAGGGCTCGGGACACCTCCAGGTTGCCCAGGTGCGCGCCCACCAGCAATTGCCCACGTGCGCCGCGCAGTTGCTGGCGCAGTTCGCTGGTGTCGCGGATCTCGATGTCTTCCAGGCGCAGCCTGCCGTTCCAGGCATCGAGTTTGTCCAATAGGGCTTCTGCAAAGGCCATGAACTGGCGAAACACTCGCCAGTGATTGGGCGGCGGAGTTCGGCCACCACTGCATTGCCACAAACGCTGCTGGTATTGCCAGGCACTGCGCCGGGCCTTGCGACCGAACAGGAAGAAGTACAGCACGATGGCATGGATCAAGGGGCTGAGCAGACGACGACCGAGCAGGCGCGCCAGCACGGCGGTGAGTTTCATCAACCAGAAACTGCCGCGTTCACTTTGCGCCGCCCAATGCTGCGATCGGTCGCTCATCGACGCCACCTGCGCCAGAGGATCATCGGCGCACGCAGGAGCATGCCGACACACAATCTGGCGTGCATGCGCGAAATCAGAACGTTGTCATGGAGCAGACGAAAATGCGAGACGCCGTCGGCGGGGTAGTGCACCCGGGTCGGCAGCCAGCGCATCGGTTGCCCACGCCACGACAGGCGCACCAGGATTTCGGTGTCGAAATCCATGCGCCGGCCCAGGCGCACCGAGTCGATCAGCGCCAGGGTCGGCGGCAGGGGATAGACACGAAAGCCGCACATGGAGTCCGGAATGGCCAGGGATAAGGTGTTGATCCAGACCCACACGTGGGTCAGGTAGCGGGCGTAGAGCCGGCCCTTCGGGACACTGGCGTCGTACTGTGGATAACCGCACACCAGCGCCTGGGGCTGGGCACGCGACAGCGTCAGGAAGTCCCCGACCGCTGTCAGGTCGTGCTGGCCATCGGCGTCCACTTGCAGGGCATGGCTGAACCCCAGCCGCGCGGCCTCGCGCAAGCCGGTCATCACCGCGCCGCCCTTGCCCTGGTTCAGGTCCAGGCGAACGAGGAATGTCTGCGGCTGCTGCGCCAGCTCGCGCAGCACCTGGGTACAACCAGGGTGACTGGCATCGTCCACGAGAATGCAGGGCAGCCCGGCACGCAACAACTCGGCGACCACCGTGGGCACGGCGCGCTCATGGTTGTACACCGGAATGACCGCACAGGGATTATGCACCGGCGTGCTCCAGGAGGATGCGGCCACTGGAACAGGGCTGCTCGCCGTTGGCGTAGGTGAAATAGAGCTTGCCGCGCTCGGCGTCGAAACGAAGCGTCAGCTCGATCTCGTCTCCGGGGCGGACCAATTGCTGGAACTTCAGCACTTCCATGCCGGCAAACCGATGCCCGCTGGGAATCAGCGGCGCGGCGAGGTCCATGGCCCAGTCGATCTGCACCACACCCGGCAGAATAGGGGTGCTTGGAAAGTGGCCGGTGAAGCAGGCCAGATCCGCTGGTACTGCCAGTTTCACGCGCAACTGATGGGCGTCCTGCAGGGTATCGAGGACCTCCGGCGCATTACTCCTGGGCGCTGCCAGCAGGGCCTGGATCTGCGCCTGGGGCAGCTTGCCCTGGGCATTGAGCGGCAGTTGGCGCACCAGGCGCCAGCGCCGGGGCAGGGCCACGGCTTCGCAGTGCTGGGCCAGGTGCTCGCGTAGCGCCTCGATCAGGGCACGCCGCCCATGGTTGCGCAATTGGTGCAGCCCCAGAGGGGTGAGTACCAGCAAGACGCCGAGGAAGGCACGGCCTTGCTCGACCATGCCCAAACGCGCCTCGCTGACCCAGGCATGGGTGCACAGGGCTTGCTCCAGCCTGGGCAGGGCGATGCGTTTTTCTTCGAGCTTGACGATCCGGTCCAGCCGCCCGAGCAGGCGTACGCGTCCGTCGGCCTCGATGTGCGCTGCATCGGCGGTATGTTCCACGTGCCCCTCGGGCAGGTAGGGCGAGCTCACGCACAGGGCACCCTCGGCCGACAGGCTCAAGACCACGCCTGCGAAGGGCGACCAGCGCTGCTCCCCTTGGCGCCAGGCGATGCCGCCTGTCTCGGAGCTGCCGAGGATTTCCACCGGCCATTGCCCCAGGCGCTGCTGCAAGCGCTGCGCGGCATCGCCGGGCAGTTCGCCGCCCGATGAGAACACGCAGCGCACCTTGGCCAGGGCCGTCCAGTCCAGATTGTCGCCCATGCGCTTGAGCAGGGCGGGGCTGGCGACCCAGGCAAAGGCTGGCTGGGCCAGGCTGGCGCGTTGCAGGTCTTCAGGGAACGGCACCTGACGCCGCAGGAAGCCGCGCCCGGCGCACAGCGGCCAGAGCACGCGGAACAGCAGCCCATAGATGTGCTGCGAGGCGACACTGCCGATGATCCAGGCGTCGCCCAACGCGGTGCCCCATTGCTGCTCCAGGGCGCGTACCTCGTTGGCCAGCTGGCGCAGGGTCTTGCCGATGAGCTTGGGTTCGCCGCTCGAGCCCGAGGTGCACAGGCCGATGCGGCATTGGTCCGGATCGAGGTCGACCGGCGCCAGCGGGGAAGTTTGCAGCGACGCCAGGTCGAGGTCGCCGGGCTGATCAGTGAGCCACAGGTCGACCTGGTCGTTCCAGCGCAGCCGGGTCTGGGGCTGCAGGTCGGCGGGCAGCAGGACCTGGACGCCTGCGCGCCAGGCACCCAATAGCGCGATGGCCAGGTCGGCGGCGTCTTCCAGATGCACCGCCAGACGGCGCACGCCCCGCTGCTGCAGGCCCGCGGCCAGGCCCAGGGCGGCATTTCGCAGCCCTTCGTGGTCCAGGGGCGGCTCCAGGGTCACTGGGCGCGCGGTCGTCAGTGGGCGCAACAGGTGCTCGGGATCGATCCAGTTCATGAGCGTCCTCGCACATGGTGTCGTGTCAGCCATTCGGCAGCGAACAGCACGCCCATCGCCAGGTACGCGATCAGGCCGTTGTACAGCGTCCACCAGGTCAGTGGCGCCCAGAGCGTGAGCCCGGCGGCGATCACGCCATTGATCACGAAAAACAGACTCCAAACCTGCGTCACGCGCCGCGTATAGGCGACGGCCGCAGGCGGCAGGTCAGGTTCGCGCAGGCGTGCCATGCGCTCGACGACGGGCGGGCCGTACTTCAGGCTCGAGGCGAACAGGGCCAACATGAACGCATTGACCAGTACCGGGTACCAGCGCAGCAACTGCGCGCTGTCACTCAAGGCCAGCACAGCGCAGAACGCCAGGGCCACGGCGGTCATCCCCAGGTCGCCTGGCCTGCGCGCCGTGCCAACGGCGCGGGCCAGCCAAAGGGCAGCGAGCAGCAAGGCGAACTGCCAGGGTGCGAACCGGGCCAGGCCGAAGTACACGGCGAAGGGATAAAGCACCCCGGCGATGACCAGAGCGAGGCCGAACAGGCGTTTCATGCTGCGGTGTTGACCAGGCGGAAGACCGCTTCGACCACGTCATTGACGGTGCGCACCGACTTGAAGTCCTCGGCGGTGATCTTCTTGCCGGTCTGGCGCTTGATGTGATCGATCAGGTCGATGGCATCGATGCTATCGATTTCCAGATCCTGGTACAGGTGGGACTCCAGGCTGATGCTGGCCGGGTCGAGCTCGAACAGCTCGACGAGGGCGTTGCGCAGGAGGTTGAAGATGTCTTCGCGGTTTTGCATGGTGCGGTCTCAGGCGGCCTGACGGGCAGTGACGAATGCTGCCAGGGTGGCGATATTGGTGAAATGGGAGCGGGTGTCCTTGGCGTCGGCGTCGATCTTGATCCCGAAACGTTTCTGCAAGGCCAGGCCGAGCTCCAGGGCGTCCACCGAGTCCAGGCCCAGGCCCTCGCCGAACAGGGGTTGTTGGTCATCGATGTCCTGGACGTCGATGTCTTCCAGCCCCAGGGCGTCGATGATCAATTGCTTGATATCACGGTGCAGGTCTTGCTGTGGATCGCTCATCTTCGGCGAGCTCCTTGATGAAATACTGATGCAGGTAATCGTGGAGGCGTCGAGAGGCCACCGGTGCCGGGCCCAGCGCAGCGAACGAGGCGGGGTCGATATCGGCACCGACATGTAGACGAAAATGCACGCGTCGGCGCGGAATGCGGTACCAGGGCTCATGTTTGGTCAGGGTGCTGGGGCTGACGCTGATGGTCACGGGTGTAATGATTTTCGCACCGCGCAAGGCGATCGCGGCGGCACCGCGATGAAAGGCCGGGGCCTGGCCGGGCGGTGTGCGGGTGCCCTCGGGGAAGATGATCAGCGGCTGTCCCTGGCGCAGGGTGTCGGCGGCGGTTTCGAGCATCTGCACGCTGCCATCGTTGCCGATGTAGCGTGCCTCGCGCACCGGGCCGCGGGTGAAGGGGTTGTCGAACAGGCTCTGCTTGACCACGCAATTGGCGTTGCGGGCCAGGCCGATTAGAAACACCACGTCGATCAGCGATGGATGATTGGCGATGATGAGCTGCCCCGGACGGCCCAGACCCTCGGCTCCGACGACCTCGTAGGTGAGCACGCCGCTGACCCGCATGAAACGTATGAACCGCCAGAACAGCCAGCCGATGGTTCGGCGGGCGCGTTGCTGGTGGCGTTCGACGCCACCGGGCAGGCAGGCGAGCAGCGGAAACACCAACACGCGCAGGCACAGGCTGCCCACACCGAACAGGGCAAAGCTCAGTGCGGTCGCCACCAGGCGCCAGGGGTAGGCATCCCGTGGCTTGTTCACGCGAGCCGTTGCCAGTTCCATGAGCGTTGCTTTCCTGGGTGGGTGAGCCTGGACTGGTCGGTCAGCAGGGCGCGCAGCCAGCCCAAGGCGTGGGGCAAGTTGCCAGTGACGGCTTCGCTGCCTGGGGTCAGGTCCAACTGCCATTGCTCGCCAGGGGTCAATAGCAGCCCTAGGGCATAGGAGAGCGGTACGTCGCTGATCCAGGGCGCATAAGCCGCTGGCGGCAGTTCTTCGGCAACGATCAGCAATACGGCCGGCGCGCCTTCATGGAGCAGGCCGGCCGCCTCGACGAGGCCATGTTCGAATCCGTCGTCGGCCGCGGCCAGGGCGGTCATTTCGCAGCTCTGCCCACGCAGGATCGACCACAGGCCGATCACCGCATTGTGCACCGAGAGGCTGAACTGGGTGGGCGAGAGCGGCTCGCCCTGGGCGAGGTCGCTGAGGATGGAGAAGGTGCGCGGGGTTTCACCATGGCGCGAGACGTACACCAGCGGCAGCGATTCGTACCCCTCGGCAAGCGGCCAGCCGACAGCGAACGCCATGCGTGCCAACGGGCTCAGGCGCCGGCGCTGCAAGGCCGGAAGGAAGGACACGTCCGGCACCTGGCTGTCGCCTGGCGACACGGACTCACCGTTGGCCCAGGCACGCCAGTCGGCAGGCGTGTGCAGACCGGGGGCCCAGGCGCGCCATTGGCTGATGTTGAAAGTGATCACGATGTGCTTGTTTCCCGCCCTGCGGGCGACCTTTGGCGTCGGAGTGGCTCGGAGCGGCCTGAGGGATTCACACTCGCCGAGTGGCGCGCATTATCCCGGTGCAGGGGACCGCTAGCAAATACGCCTTGGACAATGACCAATGAACAACGCTCTGGCTAGTCGACCCGCTCCGATCGATTACCCGCGGTTTCCGATGAACGGTTACGAAGGTTATCGGCACCGGGGTAGGAAAGGTTGAGCGGGCGGTACTGGTCATTGTCGCTCGCCGGACACATACTCGGGCATTCGTTGATACACGGAGGTCTTCCATGCGGCGCGTGGTGTTCAATCAGAAAGGTGGCGTGGGCAAGTCGAGCATCGCCTGCAACCTGGCGGCGGTCAGTGCCAGTGAAGGCTATCGGACCCTGTTGATCGACCTGGATGCCCAGGCCAACTCCACCCAGTACCTCACCGGGCTGACCGGCGAGGACATTCCCATGGGCATCGCCGACTTCTTCAAGCAAACCCTTTCCAGCGGGCCCTTTGCCAAGAAGAACAAGGTCGATATCTACGAAACGCCGTTCGACAACCTCCACGTGGTCACTGCGACCCCGGAACTGGCCGACCTGCAGCCCAAGCTCGAGGCCAAGCACAAGATCAACAAGCTACGCAAACTGCTCGATGAGCTGGACGATGACTACGAGCGAATCTACATCGATACGCCACCTGCGCTCAATTTCTACGCGGTTTCTGCGTTGATCGCCGCCGATCGGGTGCTAATCCCATTCGACTGCGACAGCTTCTCACGCCAGGCGCTGTATGGCCTGCTCGCGGAAATCGACGAACTCAAGGACGACCACAACGAAGACCTGCTGGTCGAAGGCATCGTCGTCAATCAGTTCCAGTCACGCGCCAGCCTGCCTCAGCAGATGCTCGACGAGTTGCTGGCCGAGGGCTTGCCGGTCCTGCCGGTGTATCTGGCCAGTTCGGTGAAGATGCGTGAATCCCACCATGCGAGCTTGCCGTTGATCCACCTGGAGCCTCGACACAAGCTGACCCAGCAGTTCGTCGAGCTGCACGCGCTGCTCGAAGAGAACGCCTAGACCCCCTGGCTGCGCAACCACTCCAGCAAAGACTGGAGTGGAAACGCGCCTGCCTGGCGGGCGACCTCACGACCATTCTTGAACAGGATCAGGCTGGGGATCGAGCGGATGCCCAACTGACCGGCGAGGTTGCGGTTGGCCTCGCTGTCCAGCTTGGCCAGGCGACAGCGCCCGGCAAGCTGGCGGGCGGCTTGTTCGAAGACCGGGGCGAACGATTTGCACGGCCCGCACCAGTCTGCCCAGACGTCCAGCAGCAGGGGCAAATCGCCTTTGATCTGGCTGGCGTAGCTGCGTTCATCGAGGTCGAAGGGCGTGGCCAGCAGTACCTCTTGCTTGCAGCGTCCACACTTGGGGTGGTCCCCCAGGCGTTCGGCGGGCAGGCGGTTGAGGCCGTTGCAATGGGGGCAGGGAATCAGCAGAGGTTCGGACATTTCATCTCCTGTTCGGTTTATCGCAGGCTGTCGCAGCGCCCACGGGGCCTGATCTGAAGCAGCCACATCTTGTGAATACTGGCGACAGCCCTGGCAGGGCATTCACGAGGAACAGCTGATTTCCAGGTGCTTGCCCCACTCGGGCGGACGTTCGGCATAGGCCTGCATTGCAGGTTGTTCTTCGAATGGATTGCTCAGCACCTGATGCAACCGGCGTACTTCGCTGTAATCCCCCGCTTCGGCCGCTTCAATGGCTTTTTGTGCCAGGTAATTGCGCAGGATGTACAGCGGGTTGACCGCATGCATGCGCTCGCGCCGGCCTTCGGCGTTGGCGGGTTCACGCTGGCAGCGGGCCAGGTAATCCTCGCCCCAGGCGTCGAACCCGGCCAGGTCGATGAAGTCATCGCGCACCACCTTGAGGGCATCGGCCACGGGCTGGTCGCCAAGCCTGCGGAAGAACAGGGTGTAGTCCACGCCGCCGCTCTGCATGCGTTGCAGCAGGCGCTCCACCAAGGCCATGTCACCGTCCTCGGCTGTGGTGAAGCCCAGGCGCCGACGCATCAGATCCAGGTAGTGAGCCTGGTACAGCGGCAGGAACAGGCCCAGCGCTTCCTTGAGCGGCTCCACCTCGATCACCGTGGTCAGGGCCTGGGCCAGGGCGCTCAGGTTCCAGTGGGCGATGGGCACCTGGTTGGCGTAGCTGTAGCGACCGCGGTCGTCGGAATGGTTGCAGATGAAATTGGCGTCGAAGTCGTCGAGGAAGGCGTAGGGGCCGAAGTCGAAGGTGATGCCCAGGATCGACATGTTGTCGGTGTTCATCACGCCATGGCAGAAGCCGTAGGCCTGCCACCGGGCGATCAGCTCGGCGTTGCGTTCGACGATGGTGCGGAACATGGCCAGGTAGGGCTGTTCTGCCTCCCGGCACTCGGGGTAATGCTGCTCCAGGACATGGTCGATGAGTTGGCGCTGCTGCTCTGGCTGGCGGGTGTAGTAGAAGTACTCGAAGTGACCGAAGCGCACATGGCTTTGCGCCAGGCGCAGGAGCATCGCGGCGCTTTCGCGGGTCTCTCGCCACACCGGGGTGCTCGAGCCGATCACGCACAATGCGCGGCTGCTGGGAATGCCCAAGGCGTGGAGGGCCTCGGAGGCCAGGAACTCGCGGATCGAGGAGCGCAGTACGGCACGGCCATCGCCCATGCGCGAATAGGGGGTCTGGCCGGCGCCCTTGAGGTGCAGGTCCCAGTGCTCGCCGGCGTCATTGAGCACTTCGCCCAGCAGCAGGCCACGGCCGTCGCCCAGGCGTGGGTTGTAGGAACCGAACTGGTGCCCGGAATAGACCATCGCCCGCGGCTCTGCCTCTTCCCAAAGCTTGTGGCCGCTGAACAGCTCGGCGAACACCGGCAGTTCGGCCTGGGCCGGGTCGAGGTTGAGCAGGGCCATGGCCGATTCGCTGGCCACCACCAGGCGTGGCTCGGCAATCGGGTCGGGCAGGACCTCGGTGGAAAAGGCATCGCCCAGGCGGGCGAAGCGGTTGTCGAAGGTCAGTTGGTCGAGGGCTTTCACAGGCCGGCTCCTGGGATCGGGGGTCAGGGGCCGCTTTGCGGCCCTTCGCGGGTAATCCCGCTCCCACAGGTCCAGCGCTGTGCCTGTAGGAGCGGTTTACCCGCGAACGAGGGCGTAGCCCTCGCAAGGGTTGTGCACAGAATAAAGTATTCGAGTGCACTCAGGCCGGTGCAGTGCCATCCGGTTTCGGGTTCTCCACCGGAATCAACTGCTGTTTGCCGCCTTGCATGTCCATCAGGAACACCTCGACCTGGCGCACCGAGATCTTGATGTTGTGCGCCTTGAACTCGCGGTTGATGTAGCGGTTGATCTCGTCCAGCGTCGGGTTGCGGTCGCCCAGGTCGCGGACGTGCATGCGCAGTTCGTGGTCCAGCGAGCTTTCGCCGAAGTTGAGGAAGTACACGATCGGCTCAGGATCCTTGAGCACCCGTGGGTTTTCGTGGGCGCCCTTGAGCAGCAGTTCGCGCACCAGATCCAAATCCGAGCCGTAGTCGATGCCCAGCTTGAGCGTGACGCGGGTGACGGTGTCGGTCAGGGACCAGTTGATCAGCTGGCCTGTGATGAAGGTCTTGTTGGGGACGATGATGTCCTTGCGGTCGAAGTCGGTGATGGTGGTCGCACGGATGCGGATCTTGCTCACCGTGCCGGATAGATTGCCGATGGTGATGGTGTCGCCGATGCGCACGGGGCGCTCGAACAGAATCATGATGCCGGAGATGAAGTTGGCGAAGATCTCCTGCATGCCGAAGCCCAGGCCCACCGACAGGGCCGCCACCAGCCATTGCAGCTTGTCCCAGCTCACCCCGAGGGTCGACAGGGTGCTCACGATGCCCACACCCACGATGGTGTAGGAGAGCAGCGTGGTGGTGGCGTAGGCGCTGCCTTGGGCCAGGTTCAGGCGCGACAGCACCAGCACCTCCAGCAGGCCCGGCAAGTTGCCGGCCAGGGCGAAGGTGATACCGACGATCACCAACGCACCGAGCAGGTCGCCCAGGCTGATCGGCACCATGCTGGCCGCCGCGCCAGTGCCGCTGGTGTATTCGTACAAGGTGAAGTTGTTGAGATAGGCGAAGACCGAGATCAGGTCCGACCAGACCCAGTACAGGCCGGCGATGAAGCCGCCAAGCAGGGCCAGGCGGATCAGGCGCAGCGACTGCTGGTTGACCTGTTCGATATCCAAGGTTGGTTCTTCGACGATCACCTCGCCGTCCAGCCCTTCCTTGGCAGCCTGGCGTTTGCTCAGGGCGCGCTGGTAGGCCAGGCGCCGGGCCGCAACCGAGAGCCCGCGTACGAACGCGGCCTCGATCACCAGCCAGAACAACAGCAGGTAAAGGGTATAGATGAGTCGGTCGGTGAGCTTGAGCGCGGTGTAGTAGTAGCCGAAGCACACGGCCACGAATAGGGCGATGGGTAGCGCGGTGAAGGCCACCCCGACCGCTTTGCGGAACAGCGAGGTGTCTCGGTGCGCGGGGCTGCTCAGCAGCAGGCGGCTGAGCAACCAGGCCATCAGGGCATAGCAGGTGAGCACCACACCGATGCCCAGCACGTCATCGGCCAGGGCCGACGGCTGATGCTCGGCCACCGCCACCACACCTACCAGGGCCAGCACCACGGTGCCCAGTCGGCGCACCCAGCCGCGCAGGAACTCGACCTGCGGCTTGTGCCAGCGGAAGTGGATCTCGGCAACGCCGCCCGGCGCGAGGATGCGGTAGGCGGTGTAGAACACCAGCCAGGCCTGGGCGATCTGCCACAGGGCGGCGCCCAGGTTAGCGTTCTGGCCGCGAGCGTCGATCTGCAGGGCGTAGCTGCCCAGGGCCAGGGCCAGGGCGACCGGCATGGCCAGGAGGATATTGATCAGGATCGCCTGGGGCGTATGCCACTGGCTATCGCGACGGAAGTGGCCGATGTCCTGGTGAACCTTGCCCAGGCGCTGATAGAGGTACTTGCGCCGCCATAGCAGTGCGCCGATCACCAGCAGCAGCGGCAGGAACAACAGCGGGCGCTGCGCCAGGCCGTCGGTCAGCTCCTTGAGGCCCGAGCCCCATGGCAGGTTGGCGACCTGGTCGGCAAACCGCTCGGGCACATGGCTCAGCCACTCCCAGTCCAGCGGCTTGTTGCTGGGAATCCAGAACATCTGCTCTTCCAGGGTGGTGCGCAGACTCTGGGCGGTGCTGAGCAATTGCTTCTGGTTCAGCTGCAGGGTGATGGACTCATTGAGCAGCGCCGACAGCTCGCGGTTCAGGCGCTCGAGCAGGTCGCTGCGGGTGATCACCACCTCCAGCAAGGCCTTGCGCAGCTGTGGTGTGGCCTCTTCCTCGGGCTGGGCGGCCAGCAGCTTGTCGACGTAGATCGAGGGGCTGCTCATCTGCTCGCGCTGCTGATTGATCTCGAACTGATAGAGGCGAATGTCGGCGATCTGGTCGGCCAGGTTGCGATCGACTTTCAGGTGCGGCAGGGATTGCTTTTGCTTGTAGAGGATCTTCGATAGCAGCAGGCTGCCCTTGAGCACGTCGATCTGTTCGTCCAGAGCCTGGTCGGCCTGGGTCAGGCTGTCGAGTTGCTGTTTGGTGCGCAGGTTCTGCTGGGTGACCTCGTTGAGCCGGTCGGTGCTCTTGAGCAGGTAGTCCGAAAGCTTGACGTTGGCGGTGCTCTCGGTGGCCAGCAAGGTGCTGCTGCCGGCCTTCTGGGCTTCGAGCGACTGTTGGGTGACGGTCTGCTGGGACTGGGCCAGACGCTTGTCGTTGATCAGCGTCTGCAGCTCCTGGATTTCTTGCTCTAGGCGCGCGGCGCGCTCGATCAACAGGTCGTGGCGGGCATTGCCCAGATCCTGCAGTTGGCTGTTGCTGGTCATTTCCTGGCGGCGCAGAGCCATGCGTGCATTGAGCGCGGCCAGCTCGGCGTTGAGCTGGTTGCGTTGGTCTGCGGAAATCGGTTTGCCGCCGTCCTTGCCCGATTTTAGGCTGCTGTTGATCTGCTGGATGCGGGTCTGGCTGCTGCTGATTTCGGCCTGGGCCCGTTCAGGGCGGGTCTGGGAGTTGATGATCAGGCTGTTGGCTTCGGAGAGCGCTTTTTGCAGTTCGCCTTGCTCAGTGCTGCGCTCGCTGAGCATCTGCTCCAGCTGGGGTACGGCCAGGTTGGCATAGCGCTCAGCCACCGGCACGCTCTTGGTTTGCTTGAGCTTGGTCAGCTCGCGTTGACCGTCACGGATCTCGTTGGGCGCGCTGGCCAGCTGCTGTTTGAGCTCGGCGAGTTTCTTTTCGCTGTCTTCCTTGCTGGCGAGCAGGACCAGGGTCTGCTCGAGCACTTGCTGCAGGGCCTTCTGCTCGGCTTCCGGAAGTTTGCGCTCGGCGATCTTGTCGAGGCTGTGCTGGACGCTGGCGGTGGTCGGGACCTCGGCCGCCATGACGGCGAACGAGAGGGACAGGCACAGCCCGAGCAGGGCTGCGCGGAGGGACACACGCAGGGACATAGGCAGAATTCTTGCGAAACGAGGCAAATCGAAGTTTAGAGGAACAACCCGGGGCCGGGTCGAGTACCTTCCGGGAATCTGACGCCCACTTTCTGGATCTTGTTCCCGTCCATGGTCGCCACGGTCCAGATCGTGCTGTTCCATTCGACCTGGTCGCCTACTACTGGAGCGCCTCCGACCTTCTGTCGGATGAACTGGGCAAGCGGCATTTTCGCGTCCAATCCGTCCAGCTTAAGGCCATAAAGCGCCGCCACCGCGCCGAGCTCGGCATCGCCTTCGAGCACGAAGTCGCCGAAGAAGCGCAGGTCCAGCCCCCGCTGCGGCGCCTGGCTGAACAGTTTGCCCAGGGCCGGCAGGTTGTGCTCGTGGCCGATCACGCACAGCATGTCGCCGACCTCCAGCACGGTGCTGCCTGAGGGGTGCAGCAGTTGCTCGCCGCGGAACAGTGCGGCGATACGGGTGCCCTCTGGCATCTTCAACTCGCGCAGGGCGGCGCCGATGCACCATTTTTCAGCACCCAGGCGATAGACGAACAGCTCCCACTCGCTGGTGATGTGCACCTCCAGAGCGGAGCGGGAAATCGGGGCCGGGTCCGGCGGCACGGTGACTTTCAACAGCTTGGCCATCCACGGCAGGCTGGTGCCTTGCACCAACAGCGAGACCAGGACGATGAAGAAGGCCAGGTTGAAGAACAGCTGGGCATCGGGCAGGCCGGCCATCAGTGGGAACACGGCAAGAATGATCGGCACCGCGCCGCGCAGGCCGACCCAGCTTATGAAGGCTTTCTCGCGGCCGTGGAAGGCCTTGAACGGCAGCAAGCTGGCCACCACCGACAGGGGGCGCGCGAACAGGATCATCCATAGCGCAAGGCCCAGCGCTGGCAAGGCGATCGGCAGCAGATCGTGAGGCGTGACCAGCAGGCCCAGCACCAGGAACATGCCGATCTGCGCCAACCACGCCATGCC
Organism: Pseudomonas sp. HTZ2; assembly: GCF_033173945.1. Taxonomy (NCBI): domain Bacteria; kingdom Pseudomonadati; phylum Pseudomonadota; class Gammaproteobacteria; order Pseudomonadales; family Pseudomonadaceae; genus Pseudomonas; species Pseudomonas sp. HTZ2. Next base: position 2,478,128 of record NZ_CP137332.1, read on the forward strand.
ATCGAGCATGTGCAGAATGCCGTGACGGCTGCGGATGGGGCGGTTGCCCAACACCAGGCCGCACAGGTAGACCGCCAGAAAACCGCTGCCGTGCAAGGCGTTGGTCAGCGAGAACACCACCAGGCCGCCGGCGATCACCAGGATCGGATACAGCCCGCCGGCCAGGTTGATGCGATTGACCAGTTGCAGCATCAGCCAGCCACCGCCTAGGCCCAGCAGGCTGCCGATGCCGAACTCGCGCACCAAGTGGGTCAGCAGGCTCCAGTGCAGGCCGGTCTGGCCGCTGGCGATCATGTCGATCAGGGTGACGGTGAGAAAGACCGCCATCGGGTCGTTGCTACCCGACTCGATCTCGAGCGTCGCGGTGACACGCTCGTTCAGGCCCTTGCCACCGAGCAGGGAGAACACCGCCGCGGCGTCGGTGGAGCCGACGATGGCGCCGATCAGAAGGCCTTGGATGAGGCTCAGGTCGAACAGCCAGGCGGCGACCATGCCGGTCAGCCCGGTGGTGATCAGCACGCCGACCGTGGCCAGCGACAACGCGGGCCACAGCGCCACGCGAAAGCTCGCCACCCGCGTGCGCAGGCCGCCGTCCAGCAGGATCACGGCCAGGGCCAGGTTGCCCACCAGATAGGCGGTCGGATAGTTGTTGAAGATGATGCCGCCACCATCGACGCCGGCGACCATGCCGACGGCGAGGATGATGACCAGGATAGGAATGCCAAGGCGCGATGACAGCGAGCTGACCAAGATACTTGCCCCGACCAGCAGTGCGCCGATCAGAAACAGGCTGTTGATGGTGCTCGCATCCAAAGGCAGTACTCCGGTACATCGCGGGGAAAAAGGACTTGATAGCGTTGACTAGCAGGTCGCGTGCCAATCGATTCTAACCTGATGAATTGGCAGCCTGTAAAGCGTTTCTGAAAATGAAAAAGGCACCCCGGAGGGTGCCTTTTTCGGTGTTACCAGTACGGCGCTATCGCGGGACAAGCCCGCTCCTACAGGTACTGCGCTGCGCTTATGGGCAGCGATATCCCTGTGGGAGCGGCGTTGGTCACGGACAAGCCGGAACAGGTTCAGCCCTGCTTGACCTCGCGCATAGGCTTGCCCTTCACCGGTGCGCCATTGGCCACGTAGTACTTGGCGGTGCTGCGCGGCAGCGGCTTGCGGCCACGGATCTTGTCCGAGATTTTCTCGGCGATCATGATCGTGGTGGCATTGAGGTTGCCGGTGATGATGATCGGCATGATCGACGCGTCGACCACACGCAGGCCCTGCATGCCGTGCACGCGGCCTTCGCCATCGACCACCGCCATGTCGTCGGTGCCCATCTTGCACGAGCAGGACGGGTGGAAGGCGGTTTCGGCGTGCTCGCGGATGAACTTGTCCAGTTCCTCGTCGGTCTGCACGTGGGCGCCCGGGCTGATCTCGCGACCACGGTATGGATCCAGCGCCGGCTGGGCCATGATCTCGCGGGTCAGGCGGATGCCGTCGCGGAATTCCTGCCAGTCCTGCTCGGTGGCCATGTAGTTGAACAGGATGCTTGGATGCTGGCGCGGATCCTTGGACTTGAGTCTGATGCGGCCACGGCTAGGCGAGCGCATCGAACCCATGTGGGCCTGGAAACCGTGTTCCTTCACGCCGTTGGAGCCGTTGTAATTGATCGCAACCGGCAGGAAGTGGTACTGGATGTTCGGCCATTCGAACTCAGGACGGGTGCGGATGAAACCGCCTGCCTCGAACTGGTTGCTGGCGCCGATGCCAGTGCCGTTGAACATCCATTCAGCGCCAATGGCTGGCTGGTTCCACCACAGCAGCGACGGGTACAGCGAAACCGGCTGGGTGCACGCGTATTGCAGGTACAGCTCCAGGTGGTCCTGCAGGTTCTCGCCGACGCCTGGCAGGTCGTGGACGACCGGGATGTCGAGGCTTTCGAGCAGTTCGCGCGGACCGACGCCGGAGCGCTGCAGCAGCTGCGGCGAGGCGATGGCGCCGGAGCTGACGATGACTTCCTTGCGGGCGCGGGCTTCGACGCGCTCTTCGCTGTCGCCGACCAGGTAGGTCACGCCGATGGCGCGCTTGCCGTCGAACAGCACGCGGTCGGTCAAGGCGTGGGTGACGATGGTCAGATTCGGACGCTTCTTGGCCTGGTCCAGATAGCCGCGGGCGGTGCTGGAGCGACGACCGTTCTTGGTCACGGTACGGTCCATCGGACCGAAGCCTTCCTGCTGGTAGCCGTTGAGGTCTTCGGTACGTGGGTAACCCGCCTGCACGCCGGCTTCGACCATGGCGTGGAACAGTGGGTTGTTGCCGGCTTTAGGCGTGGTCACGCTGACCGGGCCTTCGCCGCCGTGGTAGTCGTTCGGGCCGATATCGCGGGTTTCGGCCTTGCGGAAGTACGGCAGGCAGTCCAGGTAGGTCCAGTCTTCGAGGCCTGGCAATTTCGCCCAGCCGTCGAAATCCATGGCGTTGCCGCGGATGTAGCACATGCCGTTGATCAGCGAAGAGCCACCCAGGCCCTTGCCACGGCCACACTCCATGCGGCGGTTGTTCATGTGCGGCTCAGGATCGGTTTCGTATGCCCAGTTGTAGCGACGGCCCTGCAGCGGGAAGGCCAGGGCGGCTGGCATCTGGGTACGGAAGTCGAAGCGGTAGTCGGGGCCACCGGCTTCCAGCAGCAGTACAGTGACGCCGGCATCTTCGGTCAGGCGGGTCGCCAGGGTGTTACCGGCGGAGCCGGCACCGACGATGATGTAATCGTATTCTTTGGACATGAAAGTACCCTCATGTTGGCGGTGATCAGGGAGCGGAAACGCCCGTGCGCAGCGGCACGGGCGTGGCTAGCTAGACAGGGTTCAGAAAACCGAGTTGTAGCCGCCCAGCTCGACCTGGACCGACTTGATGCGAGTGTATTGAGCCAGCGAGCTGACACCGTTCTCACGGCCGACACCCGACTGCTTGTAACCGCCGACCGGCATTTCGGCCGGCGATTCGCCCCAGGCGTTGATCCAGCAGATGCCCGCTTCGAGCTTGTGGATGATGCGGTGGGCGCGGCTGATGTCGTTGGTGCAGACGCCGGCGGCCAGGCCGTACTCGGTGTCGTTGGCGCGACGGATGACTTCTTCTTCGGTTTCGTAGGTCAGGATGCTCATGACCGGGCCGAAGATCTCTTCCTTGACGATGGTCATGTCGTCGGTGCAGTCGGTGAAGACGGTCGGGGCAACGAACGCGCCCTTGGCGAAGTCACCGGCCATCAGACGCTCGCCGCCGCACAGGACGCGGGCACCTTCTTCCTTGCCCTTGGCGATGTAGCTCAGGACGCTTTCCATGTGCGCGAAGCTGACCAGCGGACCGAAGTTGGTGTTCTCGTCTTCCGGGTTGCCGGCACGGATGCGGGCGACGCGTTCGGCGATCTTGGCTTCGAAGGCCGCTTTCATCGACGACGGGATGAATACGCGGGTGCCGTTGGTGCAGACCTGACCGGAGCTGTAGAAGTTGGCCATCATGGCGATGTCGGCGGCCTTGTCCAGGTCGGCGTCGTCGCAGATGATCAGCGGCGACTTGCCGCCCAGTTCCATGGTGACTTCCTTGAGCGTGGAGCTCGAGGCGCTGGCCATGACTTTCTTGCCGGTGGTGGTGCCGCCGGTGAAGGAGACTTTCTCGATGCGCGGGTGCTCGGTCAGCCAGGTGCCCACTTCGCGACCGCTGCCGGTCAGGACGTTGAACACGCCGTCCGGCAGGCCGGCTTCGGTGTAGATCTCGGCCAGCTTCAGGGTGGTCAGCGAGGTGACTTCCGAAGGCTTGAAGATCATGGCGTTGCCGGCGGCCAGGGCCGGGGCGGATTTCCACAGGGCGATCTGGATCGGGTAGTTCCAGGCACCGATGCCGGCGGTCACGCCCAGTGGCTCGCGGCGGGTGTAGACGAAGGAGCTCTCGCGCAGCGGGATCTGCTCGCCTTCGATGGCAGGAACCAGGCCTGCGTAGTATTCCAGCACGTCGGCGCCGGTGACGATGTCGACGTAACGGGTTTCGGAATAGGACTTGCCGGTGTCCAGGGTTTCCAGCATGGCCAGCTCGTCGTTGCGCTCGCGCAGGATCTCGACGGCGCGGCGCAGGATGCGCGAACGCTGCATGGCGGTCATTGCGGCCCAGACTTTCTGGCCACGCTCGGCGCTTTCGACGGCGCGCTCGACGTCAGCCTGGGTGGCACGTTGCACGTGGGCGAGGACTTCGCCGGTGGCCGGGTTGATGGCTTCGAAAGTGGCGTCGGTGCTAGCGTCGACGTAACCACCATCAATGTAGAGTTTTTGCGTTCCGAAACGGGCCATAGTGTCCTCGCAAGTGCAGTGTGTGGTTGGCTACCGCGTCACGCTCCTGCCTGGTTGGCAATCGCCGCGCGCGGTTGTTCAGAGGCCTGGTCGGTAGTGTCCAGACTCTGCTGTTTAGCCAGTTGTAGATCCATGTATTCGTAAGCAATCCGTATTGCCTGGTCGGTGTCGAATGCATCACCGGACAGCGCGCCACGCAGCCACAGGCCATCGATCAGGGCCGCCAGTCCGCGGGCAGCCTTGCGCGCATGGTAGAGCGGCAGGACGCGACGGAACTGGCAGCACAGGTTGGAATACAAGCGGTGGTCGTTGATCCGCTGCAACCTGTGCAGGTCTGGCTGGTGCATGCTGGAGGCCCAGAAGGCCAACCAGGTTTTCATTGCCGGGCCGTTCACCTGGCTCGCATCGAAGTTGCCCTCGATGATCACTTTCAGGTGGGCGCGCGGGCTGTCGTCCGTCAGTGCCTGGCGACGCGCCGCAACGCCTTCGTTGAGCATGCTCATGATGTAACCCATCGTCGCTGCGATCAGGCCGTTCTTGTCCCGAAAGTAGTGACTGATGATGCCGTTCGACACACCGGCCAAACGGGCAATCAGCGCAATGCTGGCATCTCCCAGTCCCACCTGATCGACCGCCTGCAACGTGGCTTCGATCAACTGCTGGCGGCGGATGGGTTGCATACCGACCTTGGGCATGTTGCATATCTCCTCAGGCCTGCGAGCAGACGACGAGCGGCTGCCTCGGCGAAGGCCAGTCTATTTTGTTTTGATTGAACGTTCAATCAATAAAGAATAAGCTCTGCGACAATTTGTGCCATTGACAGTTTTTCAGCTGATCGAGAAGGCACGGATTGACACCCCAGGAAATCGCGTAACCCCCGGAATACAAGGCGTTGACGGGCAAGAGCGATGCGAAATGCAGATTCCGCCGAGCGGTCATGGGCCGCGCGGGCAGCCACTGGAGCGGGCTTGGATCTGTTTTATTTGCAACGATTCGATTCGGGATCGCGATTTCCTAGATGCTTTTATAACACCTGATGCTGTGGGGCTATTGCACCATTTGCTCGGGAAGACTGATTAGCCTCCACTCCCGCACTGCCCGGAGCATTCGTGCAATGAGTTCTGCCTCCCTAACCAACCCTCCCGCCGAACGGGTACGGGTCAACCGCGTTGTGTTCTATACCTCCGCGTTGCTGGTCCTCGTTTTGACCGCCCTGCTTATCGCTGTCCCTGAAACCGCCGGCCGTGTGCTGAGCGTGGCGCAGGCCTGGCTGACCCGTACCTTCGGTTGGTACTACATGCTGGTGATCTGCGGATACCTGCTGTTCGTCGTCTATCTGGCCTTCTCCGACTTCGGCAAGCTCAAGCTTGGCGGCAAAGATGACCAACCCGATTTCAGCTACGGCGCCTGGGCCGGCATGCTGTTCTCCTCAGGTATCGGTATCTCGCTGCTGTATTTCGGCGCCTCCGAGCCGCTGGACCATTATTTCAACCCGCCTGAAGGTGCCGCCGCGAGCCATGAAGCCGCGCGCCAGGCGCTGCAACTGACCTTCCTGCACTGGGGCCTGCATGGCTGGGCGATCTACGCCCTGGTTGGCTTGGCCGTGGGCTACTTCGCCTATCGCCACAACCAGCCGTTGGCCCTGCGTTCGGCTCTGTACCCGCTGGTCGGTGAGCGCTGGGTCAAGGGCGCTGCCGGCAACGCAGTGGACATCTTCGGCATGTTCGTCACCTTGCTGGGCCTGGTGACCAACCTGGGTATCGGTTCGATGCAGGTGGCGTCGGGCCTTGAGTACCTGTTCGGCATCGACCACAGCAAGACCAACCTGCTGGCGGTGATTCTGGTCATGGCCGGCGTAGCGACCGTGGCTGCGGTGTCGGGCGTGGAAAACGGTATCCGCCGTCTGTCCAACCTGAACATCATGCTGTTCAGTGGTCTGTTGATCTTCGTTCTGTTGGGTGGCAACACCCTGCACCTGCTCAACGGCTTCGTGCAGAACATCGGTGACTACCTCAATGGCATCGTGCTCAAGACGTTCGACCTGTACGTCTATGAAGGCGACGGCGCCAAGTCCGAGCGCTGGCTGGGCCTGTGGACCGTGTTCTACTGGGCCTGGTGGATCTCCTGGGGCCCATTCGTCGGTATGTTCATTGCCCGTATCTCCAAGGGCCGTACCGTGCGCCAGCTGGTCAGTGGCGTGCTGTTGATCCCGCTGGGCTTTACCCTGGCGTGGCTGTCGATCTTCGGCAACACCGCGCTGGACCTGGTGGTTAACCAGGGCGCTGTGGAGTTGGGCAAGACCGCGTTGGAACAGCCGTCGATGTCGATCTATCAGTTGCTGGAATTCTTCCCGGCAGCCAAGTTCGTCATCGGTGTGGCGGTGTTCGTCGGCTTCGTGCTGTTCCTCACCCCGGCCGACTCCGGTGCAGTGATGATGGCCAACCTGTCGTGCAAAGGCGGCAAGGTGGATGAAGACGCCCCGCACTGGATGGTGGTGTTCTGGTCGGTCGTCATTACGCTGGTAACCATCGGCCTGCTGTTCGCCGGTAACTTCGAAGCCATGCAGACCATGGTGGTTCTGGCTGGCTTGCCGTTCTCCGTGGTGCTGGTGCTGTTCATGTTCGGTCTGTACAAGGCCATGAAGCAGGACGTTGCGGTCGAGCAGGAGCGTGCCGAACTGGCTGCCCGTGGCCGTCGTGGCTTCAGCGAGCGCCTGAGCCAGATGGATTTGCAGCCGAGCCAGGCCGTGGTCCAGCGCTTCATGGACAAGTACGTCAGCCCGGCGCTCAAGGAAGCTGCCGCGCAGATGCGTAACCAGGGCTTCGATGTCGAGGCACGTGCCGGTCACTCCCGTTCGCTGATGGGCCTGCGCGTGATGATGGAAGAGGGTAATCCCTTCGTCTACGAAGTGAGCCTGGATGGCTACCAGGCCGCGCCGAGCGAGGCCGCGGCAGAAGGTGAGGCAGAAGTGCGCCAGCGTTTTTACCGCGCTGAGGTCTACCTGCATGATGGCAGTCAGGAATACGACCTGATGGGCTTCACGCCGGAGCAGATCGTGCGCGACGTGCTGGATCAGTTCGAAAGCCACCGCCAGTTGCTGGGCCGTGTCTATAGCTGATAGCGCCTGAGCTTGTCATGACAAAGGCCCGACTCGCGAGAGTCGGGCCTTTGTCGTTTCAGGGGGCTTGCAGGAGCAAGAGGTCTTCGCGTGGCGCCGAGTGGTGTTTGGCGATGTCCTCGGCTTTGGTGCAGAGCTTCAGGGGCAGGTCCTGCCATTTGAATTCCTGGCTGGCATGGCGAAGCATTTGGTAGCCAGCCGGCTCGTTGCAGTCGAGGGTCCCGGGTGGGCCGTGCTTGATGCGATAGCACTGAAGGTCCGGCGGGGCGATCTTCCAGGTGACCTTCATGTCGCCGTTGTCGAGGCGCTCTAGGGTCATGTCCGGATCGGGAACGGGCGCTGGCCAGAGCATCCGCGCAGAAGGCCAGGCCTGCATACCGGGCACTGGGCCGGCCAACGCAGGCGAGGCAATCCAGGCGAATGCCAGCCCTAGGCAGATCGAATGTCGCGCGAGCATGGTGACCCTCCTTATTTGTGTAAAAGGGCCACTGTGAGTGCTGAAGGTGAGCGCAGCGCGGTACATCTTTAGTGAAGCGTGATGGCTTCAGCGGTTGCTGTAACGGCCATGCTTGCCATGGGCGGGCATGGCCTGGTTGCTCCGTTCGGCGATCATCTGGTGAAGGCTGATCAGCTCTATGCCCTGCTGCTTGAGTCGGGGAAGTTCTCGTTCCAGCACGTCCAGGGTCTGAGGGTAGGGGTGGCCGATGAGCACCGCCGAGCCTTGTCTGCGGGCCAAGGCCACGCCCTGCTGCAGCTGCGCGGAGATGGCCTCGGTGGTGCGGGTATCGTCCAGGAAGACATCTCGCGAAACATGCGCCAGTCCAAGTGCCTGGGCCTTGGCCGCGGCCACGGTGGCGGCACTGGTGCGGCTGTCGACGAAGAACAGGTGGCGCCGCTGCAACTCTGCCATCAGCCAGATCATGGGCTCGGCCTGGGAGGTCATGCGGCTGCCCATATGATTGTTGATGCCGGCGGCGAAGGGCACTTTGGCCAAGGCGGCATCCAGGCGGCGGGCGAGCTCTTCGATCGGGGTGCCTGGGTGCCAGGCGTACGGGCCGGTGGCAGGGTCCATGGGCATGTGCAGGATCACCGTGCGCCCGGCTTTGTGGGCTTGTCGGGCGAAGTCGGTGGCATGGGGCGTATCGGGCATGATCGCCATCGTGATCGGGCCCGGCAGGGCGAGGGTGCGGCTGTCGCGCTCGCTGCTCTGGCCCAGGTCGTCGATGATGATGCTCATGTAGGCCTTGGCCGGCGCCGCATGGGCGGTGCCGGCCAACAGGCAGAACAGCGTCAACAGCAGGTAACGCATGAGACGGGTCAGTCGCCCTTGGTGATGTTCAGGCCTTTGAGCAGGCTCAGGGCCTGGCTGAGCTGGAAGTCACCATCCTGCGGCCGCTCCTTGCGCTTGCTGCTGCCGGTCGGACGGTCGGCACCGCCGTTGCCGTTGCCCAGGTGGCCCTGCAGGTCGGCTTCCTTGAAGTTCTCGGTGTCCGCTTCGGCGGTGAGCTTGGCTGGGCGTACCTCGATGTCCGGGACAATGCCCTGGGCCTGGATCGAACGGCCGTTGGGCGTGAAGTACAGCGCGGTGGTGAGCTTGAGCGCGCGGTCGTTGTTCAGCGGCAACACGGTCTGTACCGAGCCCTTGCCGAAGCTGTCGGTGCCCATCAGCACCGCACGCTTCTGGTCCTGCAGGGCGCCTGCGACGATTTCCGAAGCCGAGGCGCTGCCGCCGTTGATCAGCACCACCAGCGGCACGCCTTCGCTGGCGTCGGCCCGGTCGGCGGAGAAGCGCAGCTCGGAGTTGGCGATGCGGCCCTTGGTGTAGACGATCAGGCCTTTGGTGAGGAAGTGGTCGGCCACTTCCACCGCCGATTGCAGGACGCCGCCGGGGTTGTTGCGCAGGTCCAGGACCACGCCGCGCAGTTTCTTACCGTTGTCCTTGCGCAGCTTGGCCAGTGCCTTGCCGACTTCCTCGCCGGTCTTGACCTGGAACTGGGTGATACGGATGTAGCCGTAGTCGTTCTCCAGCAGCTGACTCTTGACGCTCTTGACCTGGATCACCGCGCGGGCGAGGGTCACGTCGAAGGGCGTGCCGCCGTCGCGGACCAGGGTCAGGGTGATCTTCTCGCCCACCTTGCCGCGCATCTTGTCCACGGCTTCGGTCATGGTCTGGCCGCGGGTCGGGGCGCCGTTGATCTTGACGATCAGATCGCCCGCCTCGATGCCGGCGCGCGAGGCCGGGGTGTCGTCGATCGGCGACACCACCTTGACGAAGCCGTCCTCCATGCCCACTTCGATCCCCAGGCCGCCGAACTCGCCGCTGGTGCTTTCCTGCAGCTCTTGGAAGTCCTCTGGGCCCAGATAGGCCGAGTGAGGATCGAGATTGCTCAGCATGCCCTTGATGGCGTTTTCCAGGAGGGTCTTGTCGTCCACCGGCTCGACATAGGCGGCCTTGATGCGATCAAGGACCTCGGCGAAGGTGCGCAGCTCATCCAGCGGCAGTGGCGCCTTGGCGGTCACCTCGGTGGCCGGTACCGCCGCGCGGCTGGCCGGTGCGGCCGGCTCGGCGGCGGAAACCAGGGGCGCGCCGACCACCAGGGCGATGGTCAGGGCCAGCTGGGTGAGGCGAGACGAGTGCAGCATGTCGAACGAACTCCTGATCCTGTTGGTGCTCCCTCGAGGGAGCATCGGCGCAGCTGTGGCTATGCCGTAAAAAAGTTGACTAACCGCGGCACCACTGCGAAGGGTCGGTGGGGCGACCCTGCTGGCGAATGGCGAAATACAGGCCCGAGCTGTCCTGTCCACCGCTGTCGCCAACGGTGGAGATGGCCTCTCCGGCCTTGACGATGTCGCCGGCGCGCTTGAGCAGGCTCTGGTTGTGGCCGTACAGGCTCAGGTAACCATTACCATGGTCGAGAATGACCAGAAGTCCAGCGCCACGCAACCAGTCGGCGAACACCACGCGCCCGCCGTGTACGGCGCGCACCTGGGTGCCCGGGTTGGCGCCGATCATCACACCGTCCCACTTGGCCCGGTCATCGCCACCGCGTGCATCGCCGAAGCGTGCCAGCAATCGACCATTGACCGGCCAGGGAAGTTTTCCGCGGGCAGCAGAAAAAGCGCCGCCGTAGCTTGCGCCTTCGCTGGAAACGAGGGGGCCGAGGGTGGTGCGGGTTTTTTTCGGGGCTTCTTCTTCGTTGGCGGCAAGGGCCTGCTGCTGGCGGCGCTGCTCTTCGGCCTGCTGCTGGGCCAGCAAGGCTTTCTTGCGGGCTTCTTCGGCTTCGCGGGCCTGGCGGGCGAGGGTTTCCTCGATGGTCTTGAGGACCTTGGTCAGCTCGGCCTGATCCTGCTGGCGGGACTGCAGTTTCTGGTCGCGAGCCTGCATGTCGGTGTTGAGCTTGGCCAGGACTTGCCGGCGTTCGTTGCGCACGGCCTCAAGTTCCTGGCGGCGGCTGTCGAGGTTGCCACGCTGGGCCAGCAATTGCGCCTGTTGGCGGCTGATGTCCTGCTCGACGTTGGCCAGCTGGCGCAGGGTCTCGTTGAAGGTGCGCAGTTGTTCGAGGCGCGCCTTGCTCAGGTAGTCGTAATAGGTGAGGGTGCGGGCGAATTTCTCGGGATTCTGCTGGTTGAGCAGCAGCTTGAGGTATTCCTCGCGGCCGCTCTGGTAGGCGGAGCGGGCCTGGATGGCGATCAGTCGCTGTTGTTCAACGCGGGCGCTCTGGAGTTTTTTTTTCTCGGTATCAAGGCGCTCCAGCTCGCCCTCGGTCTTTTTTAGTTCTTGTTGCAGAGCCTCCACCTGCTTTTCCAGGTCGCCGATTTCGGTCTCGGTGGACTTGAGGTCTTTTTGCACGCCGGACTTTTCCTCCTGGAGCTTGCCCAGCATCTTCTTCAGCTCGGCGATGTCCTGGCGGGTGGCTTCCAGTTGTTGCTGGGTCTGCGCGCGCTCGTCGGCAAAGGCCGGGCTGAGCAGGCAGGACAGGGCGAGTAGGATCAGGGCGCGAAGCATGGAGTTGGGCGTACCAGGGATGGAGACTGGCCTAGTATGCCCGCCTGGGCCTGCAAAAAAAACGTCTCGCAGTGTCAGCGGTCAGCTTCAAGCTGCAAGTGTCAAGAAACAGCGAGCGCTGGCCCGCTTTTTATTGCCACTTGCAGCGTGTGCCTCGCGACGTGTGGATCAGTCGTCGACGAGGATCGACGTACCGGTCATTTCGGCAGGCTTTTCCAGGCCCAGCAGCTTGAGCATGGTTGGCGCCACGTCCGCCAGCACGCCGCCTTCGCGAACCTTGAGGTTGCGCTTGCCGACATAGATGAACGGCACAGGCTCGGTGGTATGGGCGGTGTGCGCTTGGCCCGTGCAGGCGTCTTCCATCTGCTCGACGTTGCCATGGTCGGCGGTGATCAGCGCTTCGCCGCCCACCTTGTCCAGTGCCTGGACGATGCGTCCGACGCAGCCGTCCAGCGCCTCGACCGCCTTGACCGCGGCTTCGAACACACCGGTGTGGCCGACCATGTCGCCGTTGGCGTAGTTGACCACGATCACGTCGTAGCGCTGCTGCTCGATGGCCTCGACGATACGATCGGTGACTTCCGGTGCGCTCATTTCCGGCTGCAGGTCGTAGGTGGCGACCTTCGGCGATGGGATCAGGATGCGCTCCTCGCCTTCGAACGGCTCCTCACGACCACCCGAGAAGAAGAAGGTGACGTGGGCGTACTTCTCGGTCTCGGCGATGCGCAGCTGGGTCTTGCCCTTCTTGGCCAGGTATTCGCCGAGTACATTGTCCAGGCTGGCTTGAGCGAATGCGGCCGGGGCCGGGATCTTGGCCGAGTATTGGGTCAGGCCAATATAGGCGGCCAGCTTGGGCAGACGGGCGCGAGGGAACTCGTTGAAGTCTGCCTCGACGAATGCGCGGGACAGCTCGCGGGCACGGTCGGCACGGAAGTTCATGAAGATGACGGCGTCGCCGTCCTCGACCTTGACGGCTTCTCCGATGCGGGTGGCCTTGACGAACTCGTCGCTTTCATCACGGGCGTAGGCCGCTTCCAGGCCGGCCAGGGCCGATGGCGCGGTGTAGTCGGCGACGCTGTCGACAATCAGGTTGTAGGCGGCGCTGACACGGTCCCAGCGGTTGTCGCGGTCCATGGCGTAGTAGCGGCCGATGAGGCTGGCGATGCGGCCCTTGCCCAGTTTGGCGAAGGTGGCATCGAGCAGTTCGATGGACGACTGCGCGCTGCGCGGTGGAGTATCGCGGCCATCGAGGAAGGCATGCAGGTAGATCTTGTCGGCGCCACGCTGCGCGGCCAGTTCGGCCATCGCGATGAGGTGATCCTGGTGGCTGTGTACGCCACCGTCGGACAGCAGGCCGAGAATATGCACGGCCTTGCCGGCGCCCACGGCCTTGTCCACCGCGCCGGTGAGCACCGGGTTGCTGAAGAACTCGCCATCGCGGATGGCCTTGGTGACCCGGGTGAAGTCCTGGTACACCACTCGCCCGGCACCGAGGTTCATGTGACCGACCTCGGAGTTGCCCATCTGGCCGTCGGGCAGGCCGACATCCATGCCGGAACCGGAGATCAACCCGTTGGGCTGGCTGGCGCGCAGGCGATCGTAGACCGGTGTATTGGCGGCGAAGATGGCGTTGTATTCGGGGCTTTCGCTATGCCCGAAACCATCGAGGATAATCAGGACCAAGGGTTTTGGCGTGTTCGTCATCAATCCTACTCACGGTTGCAAGATGATAAAGACACGCATTTTAGGGCAAATCGGCCAGCGGCGGCCAATTTCCTCCAAATGAACGGGCAGTGCCCGACAGGCTGTCGATACGAGGGATTTTCCAGTGGGGCCGCCGGGCTTTGGCGGGCCTGGGGGGCTGTGTATACTGGCCGGCATTTTCAATCGCGTGGAACACCCTCAGATGGTTGCTAACCTGATTCAATTTGCGACAAACCACTACATCCTGGTGGCGATCTTCGTTGTTCTGCTGGTCCTGCTGCTCATCAACGAAATCCGCCGTGGTGGCCAGAGTCTGAGCAACGGCCAGCTGACCGCGCTGGTCAACGCCGACAAAGGCGTGGTGATCGACATCCGTCCGAGCAAGGAATACTCGTCGGGCCATATCGTCGGCGCCCTGAACATCCCGCAGGACAAACTGGTCAACCGTATGGCCGAGCTGGACAAGCACAAGGGCAAGACCCTGATCGTCGTTGACAGCATGGGCCAGCAGTCCGGCACCATCTGCCGCGAGCTGCTCAAGGCTGGTTACACTGCCGCCAAGCTCAGCGGTGGCGTTTCCAGCTGGAAAGCCGATAACCTGCCCCTGGTGAAGTGATCATGAAGCCTGTCATCGTCTACTCCAGCGACTATTGCCCCTATTGCATGCGTGCCAAGTACCTGCTCGAGAGCAAGGGCGTGGCCTTCGAGGAAATCAAGGTCGACGGCAAGCCGCAAGTGCGCGCCGAGATGAGCCAGAAGGCGGGCCGCACCTCGGTACCGCAGATCTGGATCGGCACCACCCACGTTGGCGGATGCGATGACCTCTATGCATTGGAGCGGGCGGGCAAACTCGATGCCCTGCTCGAGGCCTGAATCACAGCTCTTACATAACCATTAGGAAAAGATCTGCCATGACTGACCAGCAGAACAACGGCGCCGCCGACGACAATTCCCCGCAATTCTCCCTGCAGCGCATCTACGTGCGCGACCTGTCCTTCGAGGCGCCGAAGAGCCCGCAGATCTTCCGTCAGCAGTGGGAACCGAGCGTCTCGCTGGACCTCAACACCCGCCAGAAAGCCCTGGAAAGCGATTTCCACGAAGTGGTGCTGACCCTGTCCGTGACCGTCAAGAACGGTGAAGAAGTGGCCTTCATCGCCGAAGTGCAGCAGGCCGGTATCTTCCTGATCAAGAACCTCGACGCGGCCTCCATGAGCCATACCCTTGGTGCGTTCTGCCCGAACATTCTGTTCCCGTATGCCCGCGAGACCCTGGACAGCCTGGTGACCCGTGGTTCGTTCCCGGCGCTGATGCTCTCCCCGGTCAACTTCGACGCCTTGTACGCGCAGGAAATGCAGCGCATGCAGGAAGCCGGCGAAGCGCCGACCATGCAGTAATCGCTGTAAAAAAAAGCAAAGGGCGACTTCGGTCGCCCTTTTTTGTTGGTGAGTTCCCGGTTCGCGGGTTTGCCCCCGAACAGGCTGGGCATCAACTGCCGGCAAAGCCCTGCTGGCGCCACGCCTCGTAGACGGTTACCGCCACGGTGTTGGACAGGTTCAGGCTGCGGCAGCCGGGCCGCATGGGCAGGCGCAGGCGCTGCTGCGCAGGCAGGCTGTCCAGCACCTCGGTGGGCAAGCCCCGGCTCTCGGGGCCGAACAGGAAGGCATCGCCCGGCTGGTAATCGACCTCGTGGAAGGCATGCGAGCCTTTGGTGGTAAAGGCGAACAGTCGCGGCTGGCCGAGGCTCTCCAGGCAGTCAGCCAGGCTCTGGTAGCGCTTGAGCGTGGCATACTCGTGGTAATCCAACCCTGCCCGGCGCAAGCGCTTGTCGTCCAGCTCGAAGCCCAGCGGCTCGATCAGGTGTAGGGCGCAGCCGCTATTGGCGCAGAGGCGGATAATGTTGCCGGTATTCGGCGGAATCTCTGGTTGAAAGAGGATGACGTGAAACATGCACGGCTCCAGGCGTGAAGATGACGAGCATTCTACCCTTGAACCCGACCTGCGTTCGAAGGCTTGGCCACGTGTGCTGTTGTCCCTGGCAATCGTCGGCATGATGGTGGGGTTGATGATCGGACGCCTGACTGCGCCCCAAGAGCGAGTGCTCGAACAGGTGGAAGTGGTGCAGGACGGCCTGGATTTGTGGTTCAACGACGAGCCCAAGCTGCACGGTGAAACGGTGCAGGGCACGGTGGCTGTTGTGTTCCAGGCCGAGGGCCAGCCCCAGCGAGGCCAGTTGCAAGTGCAAGGAAAGCCGGCTGGCTGGCGGTTACAGAACAGCGAGGAAGGTTTGTTGCTGACGGTGGTCGCCGCGCGCCCTCTGCACGGCGAGTGGAGCGGTGCACAGGACGCTGGGCGCTGGCGGGTGCAGGTGAGGCTGCACGAATAAAAGAGGGGATGTCCCGGCCTGCCTGTACCGAGGTCCCCGAAACTGGAGATATCTGTCTTATTGCAGATGCCGTGCCAGTTTCTGAACCTACAGAAACGCTGGGTATTGAGCGGTTTTGGCGGGGTTTTTCGAGATTTTGTGCCTCGGTGCGGTGCAGAGGGCACAGGATCGGTGCAGATGGAGCCTTTGGGGCTGCTGGGGGCCGCGGTGCGGCCCCACAATAAAAAATGGCGGATTCAGCGAGGATCAATGATCGTCGCCTTCTTCCTCATCCCCGCCATCGACGCGCATTCCCAGCTCCTTGATCTTGCGTGTCAGGGTATTGCGTCCCCAGCCCAGCAGTACGGCGGCATCCCGGCGGCGGCCTGCGGTGTGCTTGAGGGCGGTCTCGATCATGATGCGCTCGAAGCTGGGCACGGCGCTGTCGAGCAGGTTCGACTGGCCGCGGGCCAGGGCCTGGTCGGCCCACTGGCGCAGGGCCTGCTCCCAGTTGGTGACCGGTGCCGAGTCCTGCGGCAGGTTGAGCAACTCCGGCGGCAGGTCGCCGATCAGCACTTCGCGGCTGGAGGCCATGACGGTGATCCAGCGGCAAGTGTTCTCCAATTGGCGGACGTTGCCCGGCCAGGGCAGATTGCGCATGAACTCTTCGGTTTCCGGCTTGAGCAGCTTGGGCTCGACGGCCAGTTCCTTGGCGGCGCGACCAAGGAAGTGCCGCGCCAGGGCAGGGATGTCCTCGCGCCGATCGGCCAGGCGCGGAATATGGATACGGATCACGTTCAGGCGGTGGAACAAGTCTTCGCGAAACTTGCCGGCCTGCACCAGCGACTCCAGGTTCTGGTGGGTCGCGGCGATGATGCGCACGTCCACCTTGACCGGCACATGACCACCCACCCGGTAGAACTCGCCGTCGGCCAGGACCCGCAGCAGGCGGGTCTGGGTGTCGGCGGGCATGTCGCCGATCTCGTCGAGAAACAACGTACCGCCATCGGCCTGCTCGAAGCGGCCGCGGCGCAGGTTGGCGGCCCCGGTGAAGGCGCCTTTCTCGTGGCCGAACAGTTCGGATTCCATCAAGTCCTTCGGGATTGCCGCCATGTTCAGGGCAATGAAGGGTGATGCCGCCCGCGGACTGTGGCGGTGCAGGGCGTGGGCGACCAACTCCTTGCCGGTACCGGACTCGCCGTTGATCAGTACCGTGATGTTGGAATGGCTGAGGCGACCGATCGCGCGGAACACCTCCTGCATCGCCGGCGCCTCGCCGATGATTTCCGGCGTGCGGGCCAGGCTTGTCGGCACATCGAGTGCCTGTTGCTCCTGGGCATGCTGATTGGCGCGCTTGACCAGCGAGACTGCATCGTCCACGTCGAACGGCTTGGGCAGGTATTCAAAGGCGCCACCTTGATAGGAGGCGACGGCGCTGTCCAGGTCCGAATGGGCGGTCATGATAATGACCGGCAGGCGCGGGTGTTGCTCGCGGATCTGTGCAAGCAGGTCCAGGCCGCTGGTGCCGGGCATGCGGATGTCGGAGATGATCACGTCCGGTTGCTGGCGGGCCAGGCGGCCCATGACGCCGTCGGCGCTGTCGAAGCTCTGGGTGGTCATGCCTTCTTGCTGCAGGGCTTTTTCCAGTACCCAGCGGATGGAGCGATCATCATCGACGATCCAGACGGTTTCACTTCGGCTCATGAGGCGGTGGCTCCTTGTTCCAGGGGCAGGTAGATCGAGAAGGTGGTGTGGCCGGGGTGGCTGTCACATTCGATCAGGCCCTGGTGCTGGCTGATGATGTTCTGAGTGATGGCCAGGCCCAGCCCGGTGCCGTCCGGGCGGCCGCTGACCATGGGGTAGAAGAGGGTGTCCTGCAGTTGCGCGGGGATGCCCGGGCCGTTGTCGGTGATCTCGACCCGCGCTACCAGGCGATGGCGCACATGGCCAATGGTGAACTGGCGCACCGCGCGGCTGCGCAGGGTGATGCGGCCCAGGCGCAGGTCGTTCTGGCTGGCGATCGCTTGCATGGCGTTGCGCACGATGTTGAGCACCGCCTGGATCATCTGTTCGCGGTCGACCAACACATCCGGCAGGCTCGGGTCGTAGTCGCGCACCAATGTGATGCCGCCCTGGCTTTCGGCTTCCACCAGGCTGCAGACCCGCTCCAGCACTTCGTGGATGTTGGTCATGGCCAGCGATGGCAGCTTGTTGGAGCCGAGCATGCGGTCGACGAGGTTTCGCAGGCGGTCGGCCTCCTCGATGATCACATTGGTGTAGTCGCGAAGGTCGTCATGCGGTAGCTCCCGGGCCAGCAGTTGCGCCGCACCACGGATGCCGCCGAGGGGGTTCTTGATTTCGTGAGCCAGGCCGCGTACCAGCAGCTTGGTGGTTTCCTGCTTGCTCAGCTGGGCTTCTTCCTTGGTGATACGTAGCAGGCGGTCACGGGGGTGGACCTCCAGCAGCAGCAGGGTCTGGCCCTGGTGCAGGATCGGCGTCACGGCGTAGTCGACGGTGATGCTCTGGCCGGTCAGCGAGGTCAGTTGCGCTTCGCGCTTGGTGAACGGGTGCGCCTGCTCCACGGCCAGGCGCAGAGAGTTGAGCGCTTCGACCGACTCGGTGAACAGCTCGCTGATGAACTGGCCGTGACTGCGCTGACCACTGACCGCCAGCAGCATTTCAGCGGCAGGGTTCATGTACTCCAGGCGCAACTCGGCATTGAGCAAGAGCGTGGCCGTGGTCAGGTTGTCCAGGAGCAGTCGGTGCTGTGCATCGCTGATGGTCATAAGGCGTCGTCGACCTCTTTTGGCGCTTGCCAGGCACTGTTTTGGAAGGGCCGGGCGCGGGATGGATCCGCGGGTGCGATTCCGTCCTTTAAAAAATGCAAGAAACAAACCAAAGCTCTGAAAAGATGCGGCATTTACCGATAAAGGCCTGGATTTGCGCAAATCCGGACCAGAAACTCTGGGTGAAGCGTTTCATTTGAACCAGATTGGGGAACAGTCTGCGGTTAGGCGCACTGGCGTGCACAAAGATAGAGCATAGCGTGGTGGGGAAGGTTTCTGCGTGGGCAGAAACGAAAACGGCCTCCCGAGGGAGGCCGTTTTTGATCATGTCATCGGCGCGAGGCGCCGATCAGATCAGCAGCTGTAGTACAGCTCGTATTCCAGCGGGTGAACGAAGGTACGGACCTTGATCTCTTCCTCGCTCTTCAGCTCGATGAAGGCATCGATGAAGTCGTCGGAGAACACGCCGCCCTTGGTCAGGAACGCACGACCTTTGTCCAGCTCTTCCAGGGCTTCTTTCAGGCTGCCGCAAACCTGCGGGATGTCCTTGGCCTCTTCAGGCGGCAGGTCGTACAGGTTCTTGTCGGCAGCATCGCCTGGGTGGATCTTGTTCTGGATGCCGTCCAGGCCGGCCATCAGCAGGGCTGCGAAGGCCAGGTACGGGTTGGCCGATGGGTCCGGGAAGCGCGCTTCGATACGGCGGGCTTTAGGGCTGCCGACGTAAGGAATACGGATCGAGGCGGAACGGTTGCGAGCCGAGTAGGCCAGCATGACCGGGGCTTCGAAACCTGGGACCAGACGCTTGTAGGAGTTGGTCGATGGGTTGGTGAAGCCGTTCAGGGCCTTACCGTGCTTGATGATGCCGCCGATGAAGTACAGGGCGGTGTCGGACAGGCCGGCATAACCTTCGCCGGCGAAGGTGTTCTTGCCGTCTTTCCAGATCGACATGTGCACGTGCATGCCCGAGCCGTTGTCGCCGTACAGTGGTTTCGGCATGAAGGTGGCGGTGCGGCCGTAGGCATCGGCAACGTTGTGCACGACGTACTTCAGGGCCTGTACTTCGTCAGCCTTCTTAACCAGGGTGTTGAACTTGACGCCGATTTCGTTCTGGCCGGCAGTCGCCACTTCGTGGTGGTGAACTTCGACGGTCTGACCCATTTCTTCCAGTGCGTTGCACATGGCAGTACGGATTTCGTGGTCGTGGTCGAACGGTGGGACCGGGAAGTAGCCGCCTTTGACGCCTGGACGGTGGCCTTTGTTGCCGCCTTCCACGTCGGCGTCGGTCATCCACGAGCCTTGCTCGGAGAAGATCTTGAACATCGAGCCGGAGATGTCCGACTTGAACTTCACTTCGTCGAAGATGAAGAACTCAGGCTCCGGACCGGCGAAGACGGTGTCACCGATGCCGGTGCTCTTGAGGTACTCTTCGGCGCGCTTGGCGATCGCACGTGGGTCGCGGTCGTAGCCCTGCATGCTCGAAGGATCGACGATGTCGCAGGTCAGGATCAGGGTCGGCTCTTCGGTGAACGGGTCCAGTACGGCGGTTTCATCGACCGGCATCAGGATCATGTCGGAGGCTTCGATGCCTTTCCAGCCAGCGATGGAGGAACCGTCGAACATCTTGCCGACTTCGAAGAAGTCGTCTTCCAGCGCATCGCGCGCCGGCATGGTCACGTGGTGCTGAGTGCCTTTGGTGTCCGTGAAACGCAGATCAATCCACTTGACGTCATGATCTTTGATGAGTTGAACCGACTTCGACATAGTGTCCTCCGGATGGTCTAGGGCGCGGTGGGCCGCTGCCCTGGAAAAAGGGTGTCGCCGGGCGCGGATAGTCGGCCAAGCTTGCCTGCCTCACAAGGGAGCAAATTGCATGCCAGTGCCCGAAAATGGCGAAGGCGGGACAAAAGGGGGCGGTTACAGGCAATTGGAGCCCCCGGTGCGGCGAGAAATGCACTCTTGCGAGGCGTGTTTTTAAGTACGCGCACCAAATGTGTGCATTCTTTGGGTGGCGTGTTTCCCTTGAGGTCCGTTCGCGACTAAAAGCGCTCCTGCAAGGGGCGCACACCAGCTGCAATTCATGCTGACCCTGGCGGTAGGGGCATTACCCCAAAAGGGGCAGCACAGGCAGCGCAAAATGCGCCTTCGGCAATATCTGGAAGCTTCTGATCAAAAGTTGCTCAAAGCTTGAGCAATTTCCGCTATAATTCGCGCCCCTCATTTTCGGCAGGCCCGGTGCGCGCTGTTAAACCAATGAAACTTATCGTCAAAGTCTTCCCAGAGATCACCATCAAAAGCCGGCCGGTGCGCAAGCGTTTCATCCGCCAGCTCGGCAAGAACATCCGCGTCGTGCTCAAGGATCTGGATCCTGAGCTCGCGGTCGATGGCGTCTGGGACAATCTCGAGGTGGTCACCCGCGTCGAGGACGAGAAGATCCAGCGCGAGATGATCGAACGCCTGACCTGCACGCCGGGCATAACCCACTTCCTGCAGGTGGAGGAGTATCCGCTGGGCGACTTCGACGACATCGTCGCCAAGTGCAAGCACCACTTCGGCCACCTGCTGGCCGGCAAGCGCTTCGCCGTACGCTGCAAGCGCGGTGGTCACCACGACTTCACCTCCATGGATGTCGACCGTTATGTCGGCAGTCAACTGCGCCAGCAGTGCGGCGCCACCGGCATCGACCTCAAGACCCCGGAAGTCCTGGTGCGCATCGAGATCCGCGATCAGCGCCTGTACGTGATCCATAACCAGCATCAGGGCATCGGCGGCTATCCGCTGGGCGCCTTGGAGCAGACCCTGGTGCTGATGTCCGGTGGCTTCGACTCCACCGTCGCGGCCTACCAGATGATGCGCCGTGGCCTGATGACCCACTTCTGCTTCTTCAACCTTGGCGGCCGCGCCCACGAGCTCGGCGTGATGGAAGTCGCCCATTACCTGTGGAAGAAGTTTGGCAGCAGCCAGCGCGTACTGTTCATCAGCGTGCCGTTCGAAGAAGTGGTCGGCGAGATCCTGAACAAGGTCGACAACAGCTACATGGGCGTGACCCTCAAGCGCATGATGCTGCGCGCCGCCGCACGCATGGCCGACCGCCTGGAAATCGAGGCGCTGGTCACCGGCGAGGCGATCTCCCAGGTTTCCAGCCAGACCCTGCCGAACCTGTCGATCATCGACTCGGCTACCGACAAGCTGGTGCTGCGCCCGCTGCTCGCGAGCCACAAGCAGGACATCATCGACACCGCTTATCAGATCGGCACCGCCGAGTTCGCCAAGCACATGCCTGAATACTGCGGCGTGATTTCGGTGAACCCGACCACCCATGCCAAGCGCCACCGCATGGAGCACGAAGAGAAGCAATTCGACATGGCGGTGCTCGAGCGAGCCCTGGAGCGCGCCAAGTTCATCTCGATCGACCACGTCATCGACGAGCTGGGCAAGGACATCGAGATCGAGGAAGTGGCCGAGGCCTTGCCAGGCCAGATCGTTCTCGATATTCGTCATCCCGATGCCCAGGAAGACGAACCCCTGGTGATCGACGGCGTCGAAGTCCAGGCCATGCCGTTCTACGCGATCAACAGCAAGTTCAAGCATCTGGATGCCAACCGCCAGTACCTGCTGTATTGCGACAAGGGTGTGATGAGCCGTCTGCACGCACACCACCTGCTCAGTGAGGGACATGCCAATGTGCGTGTTTATCGTCCGGCATAAGACGCCAGGGCTGTATGGCGGCAGCATCCGCCATCGCCCTCCCGACCATCGGGCCCGCTGAGCCTCAAACCGTACATATTCGCCGCCTACACTGGCGGCAACCGAATCCTCTGATCGAGATACAGTTGTGATCGAAAATCTGCGTAACATCGCCATCATCGCCCACGTTGACCATGGCAAAACCACCCTGGTCGACAAACTCCTGCGCCAGTCGGGCACCCTGGAGCGTAACGAGCTCAACGACGAGCGCGTGATGGACTCCAACGACCAGGAAAAAGAGCGCGGCATTACCATCCTGGCGAAGAACACCGCCATCCGCTGGAACGACTACCGCATCAACATCGTCGACACCCCCGGCCACGCCGACTTCGGTGGCGAGGTCGAGCGCGTGATGTCGATGGTCGACTCCGTGCTGCTGCTGGTCGACGCCCAGGACGGCCCGATGCCGCAAACCCGCTTCGTGACCAAGAAAGCGTTCGAAGCCGGCCTGAAGCCGATCGTCGTGATCAACAAAGTCGACCGTCCGGGCGCGCGTCCTGACTGGGTTCTGGACCAGATCTTCGATCTGTTCGACAACCTTGGCGCCACCGACGACCAGCTGGACTTCCAGGTGGTCTACGCCTCGGCCCTGAACGGCATTGCCGGCCTGGACCACACCAACATGGCCGAAGACATGACCCCGCTGTACCAGGCCATCGTCGACCACGTGCCGGCACCGACCGTCGACGTCGACGGCCCGTTCCAGATGCAGATCTCCGCACTGGACTACAACAGCTTCCTGGGCGTTATCGGCGTTGGTCGTATCGCCCGTGGCCGCATCAAGCCGAACACCCCGGTCGTCGCCATCGACACCGAAGGCAAGAAGCGCAACGGTCGTATCCTCAAGCTGATGGGTCACCACGGTCTGCACCGCGTTGACGTCGAAGAAGCCACCGCCGGCGACATCGTCTGCATCAGCGGTTTCGACGAGCTGTTCATCTCCGACACCCTGTGCGACATGAACCACGTCGAAGCGATGAAGCCGCTGACCGTCGACGAGCCGACCGTTTCGATGACCTTCCAGGTCAACGACTCGCCGTTCTGCGGCAAGGAAGGCAAGTTCGTCACCAGCCGTAACATCAAAGAGCGTCTGGACAAAGAGCTGCTGTACAACGTTGCCCTGCGCGTTGAAGAAGGCGACTCGGCCGACAAGTTCAAGGTTTCCGGTCGTGGTGAGCTGCACCTGTCGGTTCTGATCGAAACCATGCGTCGCGAAGGCTTCGAAATGGCCGTGGGCCGTCCTGAAGTGATCATCCGCGAAGTCAACGGCGTCAAGCAGGAGCCGTTCGAGAACGTCACCATCGACATCCCTGAAGAATCCCAGGGCAAGGTCATGGAAGAAATGGGTCTGCGTAAGGGCGACCTGACCAACATGGCGCCGGATGGCAAAGGCCGTGTGCGTCTGGAGTACAACGTTCCGGCCCGTGGCCTGATCGGTTTCCGTAACCAGTTCCTGACCCTGACCAACGGTGCAGGCATCCTGACCTCGATCTTCGATCGTTACGACACCATGAAGCCAGGCACCATGTCGGGCCGTCTGAACGGTGTTCTGGTTTCGATCGAGACCGGCAAGGCCCTGACTTACTCGCTGGAAACCCTGCAGGCTCGCGGCAAGCTGTTCATCGAGCACGGCCAGGACATCTACAACGGTCAGATCATCGGCCTGAACAGCCGTGACAACGACCTGGGCGTGAACCCGACCAAAGGCAAGAAGCTCGACAACATGCGTGCTTCGGGCAAGGATGAAGTCATCGCTCTGGTTCCGCCGGTTCGCCACACCCTCGAACAGGCCCTGGAATTCATCCAGGACGACGAGCTGTGCGAAGTCACGCCGAAGTCGATCCGTCTGCGCAAGAAGATCCTCGACGAAGGCGAGCGTACCCGCGCTGCCAAGAAAGCCAAGGCTTGATGTACTAGCCTGAGCTGAACGAAAACGCCCCCGGTCGAAAGGTCGGGGGCGTTTTTGTTTGTCTTATGTTCTGGTATCGCCCTGGCTGTCGGAAACCGCGCCCACAGGGATCCCAGTGACCGCTGTGGGGGGGTGAGCCGCGAACAGGTCGTTACAGGCAAGCGATCAGCGGGTGGTCGCCTTGGGCTTGTAGGCGCAATACCCGGGGCGTGGCCCGATTTTCGGGTGATTGCGGCAGGTGTCCGGGCGTTTGTCGTAGATGGTGCACAGCCGGCTCTTGCGATCCAGGTACAGGCAGTCGTCGTTGCTCATCCGGGTCAGGGTGAAGATCCCCGACTTCTGGTTGAAGCGCTCGATGATGCCGTCCTTTTGCAGGCGCTTGGCGATGTTCTTCGGGGGTTCGTCCTTTTCGAATTCGTCCACCACGCCGATGCGGATCAGGTCCTTGATCTTGACCTCCACCGGCAGGGTGCAGCAGGTCGAGTGGCAGCCCCCGCACATATGGCTGGCATAGCGTTGCCAGGTTTCCAGGCGGTCGACTTCGGCGGCGGCGATCAGGGTCGGTTTCATCGTTGTGTGGGCGTATCACAGTTGGGGCGCGCGATAATACCGGAGTTGTTCAAATTGTGAACAACCTTTCGCCCGAATCGCCGAGTGGATGTGAAAACCGCGAACCCACGCTGTCGCTCTGTGTCGAAGCGTCTAGGCTGAACAACCTGTGCTTTCGTCAAACTTGCCCGAGGATGCCGCATGTCCCAGGAACCCAAAGCGCGTGATGCAGAAGTGGCTGAGTTCCGCGCCGCTGTACTGGCCAAGCTGACCTACGCGGTCGGCAAGGATCCGGAGCATGCCTTCGATCACGATTGGTTCGAAGCCATTGCCCTGGCTGCCCGCGACCACATGGTCGATCATTGGATGGACCACACCCGCCAGGCGTATCGACGCAGCCAGAAGCGGGTCTATTACCTCTCGCTGGAATTTCTCATCGGCCGGCTGCTCTACGACAGCCTGAGCAACCTCGGACTGCTGGACATCGCCCGCGAGGCCCTCGAAGGCCTGGACGTAGACCTCGAACGCATCCGCCTGCTCGAGCCGGATGCTGCGCTGGGCAATGGCGGCCTGGGGCGGCTGGCGGCCTGCTTCATGGAGAGCATGTCGACCTTGGGGATTGCCGCCCATGGCTACGGTATCCGCTACGAGCATGGTCTGTTCCGCCAGGCCATGGTCGATGGCTGGCAGCAGGAGCAGACCGAGAACTGGCTGGATTTCGGCAACCCTTGGGAGTTCGAGCGGGCCGAGGTGATCTACCCGATCAGCTTCGGCGGCAGCGTCGAGACGGTGCAGGACACCCACGGCCAACCGCGTCAGGTCTGGTGGCCGGGCGAGACGGTGCGGGCGGTGGCCTACGACACGCCGGTGGTCGGCTGGCGCGGGGCGAGCGTCAACACGCTGCGCTTGTGGCGCTCCCGGGCACTCGAAGAGCTGCACTTGGAGCGCTTCAATGCCGGGGACCATTTGGGCGCTGTGGCCGAGGTGGCACGGGCCGAGAGTATCTCGCGGGTGCTGTACCCGGCCGACAGCACCGAGGCGGGCCAGGAACTTCGCCTGCGCCAGGAGTACTTCTTCGTGTCGGCCTCCCTGCAGGACCTGTTGCGCCGCCACTTGAACATGCATGACAACCTGCTCAACCTGCCGGACGCGGCGGCCATTCAGCTCAACGACACGCACCCATCCATAGCTGTGGCCGAGTTGATGCGCCTGTTGGTGGATCAGCACGAGATCCCCTGGGATACCGCCTGGGAGCTGACCGTCAACACCCTGGCCTACACCAACCACACCCTGCTGCCCGAAGCCCTGGAAACCTGGCCGGTGGCGTTGATGGAGCGCATGCTGCCACGGCACATGCAGATCATCTATCTGATCAACGCCTACCACATCGATGCGCTGCGGGCCAAAGGCCTGCATGACTTCGACGTGCTGCGGGCGGTGTCGCTGATCGAAGAGGACAACGGCCGTCGGGTGCGCATGGGCAACCTGGCCTTCCTCGGCTCACACAGCGTCAACGGCGTGTCGGCCCTGCACAGCCGGCTGATGCGCAGTACGGTGTTCGCCGAGCTGCACAAGCTCTACCCGCAACGGATCAACAACAAGACCAACGGCATCACCTTCCGACGCTGGCTGTACCAGGCCAACCCGCAGCTCACCGCGATGCTGGTCGACGCGCTGGGCCCGGAGGTGCTGGACGACCCGGAAAGCAGGCTCAAGGCGTTGGTGCCGTTTGCCGAGAAGGCGACCTTCCGCAAACAGTTCGCCGCCCAGCGCCTGCACAGCAAGCGGGCGCTGGCCAGCATCATCCAGGATCGGGTCGGGGTCACGGTCGACCCGCAGGCGCTGTTCGACGTGCAGGTCAAGCGCATCCACGAGTACAAGCGCCAATTGCTCAACCTGCTGCACACCGTGGCCCTGTACCAGGCCATGCGCGCCGAGCCCGGGACCGACTGGGTGCCGCGGGTGAAGATCTTTGCGGGCAAGGCTGCGGCCAGCTATCACCAAGCCAAGCTGATCATTAAGCTGGCCAACGACATCGCCCGGGTGGTCAACAACGACCCGACCGTGCGCGGCCTGCTCAAGGTGGTATTCCTGCCTAACTACAACGTGAGTCTGGCCGAGAGCATCATTCCGGCAGCCGATCTTTCCGAGCAGATCTCCACGGCCGGCTATGAGGCTTCCGGCACCAGCAACATGAAGTTCGCCCTCAACGGCGCGCTGACCATCGGCACCCTCGACGGCGCCAACGTGGAGATGTGCGAGCAAGTGGGAGGCGAGAACATGTTCATCTTCGGCCTGACCGCCCAGCAGGTGGAGGAACGGCGGCGCTCCGGTGACTTTGGCGCCGGCGCTGCGGTCTCGGCGTCCAGTCGCCTGGCCGATGTGCTGCAGGCGATCCGCAGCGGGGTGTTCTCGCCGGATGATCCGGCGCGATACACCGGGCTTGTGGACGCGCTGGTGGCCTACGACCGCTTCCTGGTGTGCGCCGATTTCGATGCGTACTGGGACGCCCAGCGGCGGGTCGAGGCGTTGTGGCATGCGCCGCAGGACTGGTGGCGCATGGCGGTGCTCAACACGGCGCGCATGGGCTGGTTCTCCTCGGACCGGACCATTCGCGAATATGCCAGCGAGATCTGGAAGGCATTGGACTGAGGTGTCGCCATTCGCGGGTAGACCGCCTCCACGGGTGCATCGCAGGCCTGGGAGGAATGCGGTCCTTTGGGAACCGGCCCGCCCGCGAATGGACCCTAACGCCGACCACCGGCCTGGCAAGGGCTGAACTACCCACCTATTGTGCCGTCTGAGAGCCGTGGCGAGTCTCATCGCTCGCTAGCCCGCAACTCTCCCTGTAAACTGCGGGGGTTTTTCTCCCCCTTTCCATTTCGGAGCCATACATGTCCCGCGTTACCCTGAGTCGCTATCTGATTGAGCAGACCCGCAGCAACAATACCCCTGCCGATCTGCGCTTCCTGATCGAAGTGGTGGCGCGTGCGTGCAAGGAAATCAGCCACCACGTTTCCAAGGGCGCCCTGGGCGGTGTCCTGGGCAGCATGGGCACCGAAAACGTGCAGGGCGAAGTGCAGAAGAAGCTGGACGTTATCTCCAACGACATCCTGCTCGAAGCCAACGAATGGGGTGGCCACCTGGCCGGCATGGCCTCCGAGGAAATGGACAACGCCTACCAGATTCCGGGCAAATATCCCAAAGGCGCCTACCTGCTGGTCTTCGACCCGCTCGACGGCTCGTCGAACATCGATGTCAACGTTTCGGTCGGCACCATCTTCTCGGTACTGCGTTGCCCCAACGAATACCTGAGCCAGAACGAAACCCTCAACGAAAAAGCCTTCCTGCAGCCCGGCACCCAGCAGGTCGCCGCCGGTTACGCCATCTACGGCCCGCAAACCATGCTGATCCTGACCCTGGGCAATGGCGTCAAGGGCTTCACCCTGGATCGTGAACTGGGCAGCTTCGTCCTGACCCACGAAAACATCCGCGTACCGGAAACCACCGCCGAGTTCGCCATCAACATGTCCAACCAGCGTCACTGGGAAGCTCCGGTCCAGCGCTACGTGGGCGAGCTGCTGGCCGGTGAGACCGGTCCGCTGAAAAAGAACTACAACATGCGCTGGATCGCTTCGATGGTGGCCGATGTGCACCGGATCCTGACCCGTGGCGGCCTGTTCATGTACCCACGCGATGCCCGCGAGCCGAGCAAGCCGGGCAAGCTGCGCCTGATGTACGAGGCCAACCCGATGTCGTTCATCATCGAGCAGGCTGGCGGCGCGTCCACCAACGGTTACGATCGCATCGTCGACATCCAGCCAGAGAGCCTGCACCAGCGTGTGTCGGTGATCCTCGGCTCGAAGGAAGAGGTCGAGCGCGTCACCGCCTACCACAAGGAGTAAGTCATGCTCGCACCTTGGCAGCCGTTACTGGAATGGTGGTTCGGATGGGGTAGTAGCCCCCAGGCCGTGGCTGACGAGAAGAGCTCGCTGTGGTTCGGCAAGCACCATGACGATGAAGCCCGTGAGTATTTCGGCGAGCTGGTCGAGCATGCCCTGGCCGGCGGCTTGGACGAGTGGCAGCAAAGCCCCCAGGGTTGGCTTGGCCTGCTCCTGCTGCTCGATCAGCTGCCGCGCATGATCTACCGTGACACGCCGCGCGCCTTCGATGGCGACCGTCGTGCCCAGGTGATCGCCATGCAGGGCCTGCAGAAGGGCTGGGACTACCAGCTGCTGCCGATCCAGCGTGTGTTCGTGCTGCTGGTGCTGGAGCATGCCGAGGTGCTGGACTGGCAAAACCTGTGTGTCGAGCGCTACCAGATGCTGCTCGACGAGCAGCCCGAGGCCAATGCCCGGTTGTTCGAGGGTTTCCTCGATTATGCCGAGCAGCATCAACGGGTGATCGCTCGCTTCGGCCGCTTCCCACACCGCAACCTGGTGCTGGGCCGACCGAGCACCAGCGAAGAAATGGACTTTCTGCTGGAGCCGGGTTCGCGTTTCTGAGCATTTGAATCGATTGCGGGGCAGTTCGCTCCCACGCTTGTCGTGGACGTGAACTGCCCCGCAATCGTTTCCGCTGTGATCAGCGTCTCACGGCGCGCGCCAGCCGACCAATGGCGTAGGGTGAAAACCAAGGGACTAGGGAACCGAGGCGGCTTTTTGTCTTCTAAGCTGTCTGCAGGCCACCATGCCTGTGCCTTCATCTCCAGGAGTGTCCCTTCATGTCGTTGCGTTCCCTCGCCCTGTTGTCCTTGTGCGTCGTCCTGACCGCTTGCAGCAAGATCAACCAGGAAAACTATTCCAAGCTCAAGACGGGCATGAGCAAGGCTGAAGTGGAGCAACTGCTCGGCACCCCGGCTGAGTGTTCGGGCGCGCTGGGCATGAGCAGCTGTACCTGGGGGGACGAAAAGAGCTTCATCAGCGTGCAGTATGCGGCGGACAAAGTCCTTATCTATTCCGGGCAGGGTCTCAAATGAAGCGTTTGCACCTGCTGTTGGCGTTCTGCGCGGTGGTCGTCCTGGGTGGCTGCGCCACTTCGGCGACCGATCCTCTGGTACCCAAGACTGCCGGAAACATCGACCTCAAGCGCTATGAAGGCAAGTGGTTCGAGCTGGCACGCTTGCCGATGCTGTTCCAGCGTGACTGCGCCCAGTCCGAAGCCCACTACAACCTGCGGCCCGATGGCACGATGGGTGTGCTCAATCGCTGCCGCATGTTCGATGGCGAATGGCTGCGCGCCGAAGGTTCGGCCTGGCCGCAGGAGCCGGGGCACAATGACCGGCTGTGGGTAGAGTTCAACAATTGGTTCACGAAGCTGGTGCCGGGCGTGGCCAAGGGCGAGTACTGGGTGCTGTATGTGGATGAGCGCTACCGCACGGCGATTGTCGGCAGCCCGGACCGCAAGTACCTGTGGCTGCTCTCGCGAACCCAGACCCTGCCGGCGGTGGAGCGCGAAAGCCTGCTGGCCAAGGCGCGTCAGCAAGGCTATGACACCACCCGCCTGATCTGGCGTGCCTCGGACAAGCAGATCGTCGCTTCGCACTGAGTCAGGCAGGTAGAACGCAATCGCGGCGGTCCGGCATAACGGGCCGCCGCGATTGCGTTTGGGCAGGTGACGGATCAGTCCAGCAACTGACGCAGTACCTCCATGAACGCTCGAGTGCTCGCTTGCTCCTGCGCGTGGCGGCCCTGGCGCACAACCCACTGCCCATTGACCATCACGTCAAGCACCTGGCGATCGCCCCCGGCGAACAGCCAGCGATTGAGGATCCCATCACCGCTGGCTGTGGCGAGGTAGGGGTCCTGTCCATCCAGCACCAGCCAATCGGCGCGTTTGCCGACAGCCAGCTCGCCGACAGGCTGGCCCATCGCTTGGGCGCCGCCGACCAAGGCTGCGTCGTACAAGGTACGACTGACTATTGGCTGGTCGCCGCGATACAGCCGGTTGCGGCGCTGGTCACGCAGGCGCTGGCCGTATTCCAGCCAGCGCAATTCCTCCACGACGCTGAGTGACACATGGCTGTCCGAGCCGATGCCCATGCGCCCACCTTGGGCCATGAAGTCGACGGCGGGGAAGATGCCGTCGCCCAGGTTGGCTTCGGTGGTCAGGCACAGGCCGGCCACGGCATGGCTGCGGGCCATTGCGCTGACCTCGTCGGCCTCGGCGTGAGTGGCATGGACCAGGCACCAGCGCGCGTCTACCTCGACATTCTCATAGAGCCACTGCAAGGGACGGCGACCACTCCAGGCCAGGCAATCGTCGACTTCCTTCTGTTGCTCGGCGATATGGATGTGCACGGGGCACGCCTGGTCGCCGGCAGCCAGCACTTCGGCGATCTGCTGCGGCGTGACTGCGCGCAGGGAGTGGAAGCACAAACCCAGGCGCTGGGCTGGCTGGGCCGCCAGGTGCGGGGCGAGGCGCTCCTGCAGACGCAGGTACTGCTCGCTGGAGTTGATGAAGCGGCGCTGGCCCTCGCTCGGCGCCTGACCGCCGAAGCCTGCGTGGCTGTAGAGCACGGGCAGCAGGGTCAGGCCGATACCCGTGTCGGCGGCGGCGGCGCTAATACGCAGCGACAGCTCGCCCGGGTCGGCGTAGGCGTGGCCGTTATGGTCGTGGTGGACGTAGTGAAACTCGGCGACCGAGGTGTAACCGGCCTTGAGCATCTCGATGTACAGCTGGCGGGCGATGACCTGCACTTGCTCGGGGGTAATGCGCCCGACCAGACGGTACATCAGGTCGCGCCATGTCCAGAAACTGTCGTTAGGGTTGCCAGCCACTTCCGCCAGGCCTGCCATCGCACGTTGGAAGGCGTGGGAGTGCAGGTTCGGCATGCCCGGCAGCACCGGACCACCCAGGCGCTCGGCGCCTTCGGCCGAGGCGTCGGCCTCGACATGGGTCAAGCGGCCATCCTCGGCAACTTCCAGGCGGACATTGCTGGCCCAGCCAGTAGGCAGCAGGGCGCGTTCGGCGAAAAAGGCAGGCATCGGGGAAAATCCTGTTATTGTTTAACTTGTATATACATATACAGGCGTTTGCCTGCCGGGTAAACTGCGGCAAGCTACCGCTCAATCAAATTGCACAAGGATTCAACGCCGTGCCGACACCTCCTGTCTCCGCGCTGGTTGCCCAGATGGGCGAAGGGCCGGCGCCGCTCTACGCCCGGGTCAAGCAGATGATCGTCCAGCAGATCGAAAACGGCAGCTGGCC
The DNA here is from genome assembly GCF_033173945.1 of Pseudomonas sp. HTZ2. Lineage (NCBI taxonomy): Bacteria > Pseudomonadati > Pseudomonadota > Gammaproteobacteria > Pseudomonadales > Pseudomonadaceae > Pseudomonas > Pseudomonas sp. HTZ2. The sequence continues at coordinate 2,509,843 of NZ_CP137332.1, forward strand.
GCCGCATCACCGGGTACCGTCCGAGAGCGAGCTGGTCAGCCAACTGGGCTTCAGTCGCATGACCATCAACCGTGCCCTGCGAGAGCTCACCGCAGAAGGGCTGCTGGTGCGCATGCAGGGCGTTGGCACGTTCGTCGCCGAGCCCAAGACCCGTTCGGCGCTGTTCGAGGTCAACAACATCGCTGACGAGATCGCCGGCCGTGGCCATCAGCATAGCTGCCAGGTCATCCGTCTCGCCGAGGAGACCGCCGGTTCCGAGCGCGCCCTGGCCTTGGACATGCGCGAAGGCCAGCGGGTGTTCCATTCGCTGATCGTGCACTACGAGAACGGCGTGCCGGTGCAGATCGAAGATCGCTACGTCAATGCCCAGATCGCCCCGGACTACCTCAAGCAGGACTTCACCCAGCAAACGCCCTATGCGTACCTTTCGCAGGTCGCGCCACTGACCGAGGGCGAGCACGTGGTGGAGGCGATCCTCGCCGAACCCGAGGAATGCCGATTGCTGCAAATTGAGCAAGGTGAGCCTTGCTTGCTGATTCGCCGCCGCACTTGGTCCGGTCGCCAGCCGGTGACTGCGGCGCGGCTGATCCACCCCGGTTCCCGTCATCGCCTCGAAGGACGATTCAGTAAATGACTCATTTGCAGTTGCTGCGTGCCAAAGATTACCCGCGCATGCCTTGGAAGAACGGTGGCGGTTTCACCGAAGAGATCACCCGCGACGCCGGCGAAGGCCTGGATGGCTTCGGCTGGCGCCTGTCGATCGCCGACATCGAGGAGTCTGGTGGATTTTCCACCTTCGCTGGCTATCAGCGGATCATCACCGTGCTGCAAGGCGATGGCATGCGTTTGCTGGTCGATGGCCAGGCCAGCCGGCCGCTGCTGCCGTTCGACGCCTTTGCTTTCAATGGCGAAAGCCAGGTCAGTTGCAAGCTGCTCGGTGGCGCGATCCGCGATTTCAACCTGATCTACGCGCCGCAACGCTACCGCGCGCGGTTGCAGTGGTTCGACGGCACCAGCCGGATATTCAGCTCGGCCTCGACGGTATTGCTGTTCGCCGCCAGCGGGCAGGTAGAGGTGTCGGCATCGGGACAGGCCAAGCAGCAGCTCGGTTTGTATGACTGTCTGCACCTGGAAGGCAATGACGGATTGCTCGGGTTGGATGTGCAAGGGCGGTTCTGCCTGATCGAATTGATGCCGCGGTAAACCCGGCATTGTGAAAGGGGCTGCTGCGCGGCCTGATCGCGGGTTTTCCTGCGGTTGGGTCGCGCAGCGGCCCTTTTTGTTTTTCGGCTTCCCGAGGAACGGTACGAAAAATTTGGTTGTCCATGCTTGTACATACAAGTAAAGGTGTGTTTGTATATTCACATCGACACACCGCCGTCGACCTGACCGCAGAGGACATTCCCGTGACCGACAACAACAAATACCGTGACGTAGAAATCCGCGCCCCGCGTGGCAACAAGCTGACCGCCAAGAGCTGGCTGACCGAAGCGCCGCTGCGCATGTTGATGAACAACCTCGACCCTCAGGTCGCCGAGAATCCGAAGGAGCTGGTGGTCTACGGCGGTATCGGCCGTGCCGCACGTAACTGGGAGTGCTACGACAAGATCGTCGAGACCCTGACCCGCCTGGAAGACGACGAGACCCTGCTGGTCCAGTCCGGCAAGCCGGTCGGTGTCTTCAAGACCCACGCCAATGCCCCGCGCGTGCTGATCGCCAACTCCAACCTGGTGCCACACTGGGCCAACTGGGAACACTTCAACGAACTGGACGCCAAAGGCTTGGCCATGTACGGCCAGATGACCGCCGGCAGCTGGATCTACATCGGCAGCCAGGGCATCGTCCAAGGCACCTACGAAACCTTCGTCGAGGCCGGACGTCAGCACTACGACGGCAACCTGACCGGCAAATGGGTCCTGACCGCAGGCCTGGGCGGCATGGGCGGCGCCCAGCCACTGGCCGCGACCCTGGCCGGCGCCTGCTCGCTGAACATCGAATGCCAGCAGAGCCGCATCGACTTCCGCCTGCAGACCCGCTACGTGGACGAGCAGGCCAAGGACCTGGACGACGCCCTGGCGCGCATCGCCAAGTACACTGCCGAAGGCAAGGCCATCTCCATCGCCCTGCACGGCAACGCTGCTGAAATCCTGCCTGAACTGGTCAAGCGGGGCGTGCGCCCGGACATGGTCACCGACCAGACCAGCGCCCACGACCCGCTCAACGGCTACCTGCCGGCCGGCTGGACCTGGGAGCAGTACCGCGACCGCGCCCAGACCGACGCCGCTGCGGTGGTCAAGGCCGCCAAACAGTCCATGGCCGTGCACGTACAAGCCATGCTGGACTTCCAGAAAATGGGCGTGCCGACCTTCGACTACGGCAACAACATCCGCCAGATGGCCAAGGAAGAAGGCGTGGCCAATGCCTTCGACTTCCCCCAGCACTCGGGCATGGTCATCGTCTGTGACGGTACCGACGAAGCGGCCGCGCGTATCGCTCGCGTGCTGACCAACGACCCAGGGACTGGCGTGATGCGTCACGCCGATGCCGGCTACCAGATCGCGATCGATTGCGCCAAGGAGCAGGGCCTGGACCTGCCGATGATCACGGGCGTCAAGCGCTGAGGAAACACGCCATGACTATGCAAAACCCTGCATCAAAGCCGCTCAAAGGCATTCGTGTGCTGGACCTGAGCCGTGTACTGGCCGGCCCTCATTGCACAGCAATGCTGGCTGACCTCGGCGCTGAAGTGATCAAATTCGAAGTCCCAGGGCATGGCGATGACAGCCGTCACCTGGGCCCTTTCGACAAAAATGGCGAGAGCGTCTATTTCGGTCTGATCAACCGCGGCAAGCGTAGCGTCGAGCTTGATTTCAAGGCACCAGCCGATCTTCAGCGCTTCCATGCATTGGTCGCCGACGCCGATGTCGTGGTGGAAAATTTTCGCCCTGGCGTGACCCAGCGCCTGGGCATCGACTTCGACAGCCTCAAGGCACTCAACCCTCGACTGATATACGCCAGTATTTCCGGATTCGGTCAAAGCGGGCCATTGTCCTCCCGCCCGGCCTACGACATCGTCGCCCAGGCCATGTCTGGCCTGATGAGTGTGACCGGCTTTCCCCAGACCGGCCCAACCCGGAGCGGTGAGGCCCTTGGAGACCTCTGTGCAGGCGTCTACGCCGCCTGGGCAATCAGCTCCGCACTGTTCGCCCGTGAGTTCCAGGGTGCCGCTGCACAGTACCTGGATGTGGCGATGTTCGACGTGTTGGTCAGTCTTCAAATGACCGGCCTGTCCAATCTTTTTGCCCAGGGCCGCGCGCCCGGACTGGTGGGCAACCGGCATCCGGTCTCGACCCCTTTCGACACCTACCGCGCCGCCGATGGATTGGTCGTGATCGCAGTCGCCAGCGACAAGCTGTTCCGCCGCTTGTGCCAGAGCATGGAATGCCAGGCCTTGGCGGATGACCCACGTTTCGTCGACGACAGCTCACGCACCGCGAACGAGGCGTCATTGAAGGCACAGATCGAGGCCTGGACCTGTACCCGAGGCGTTGAACAGATCTGCTCCTTGCTGCTGGACGCAGGCGTACCCGCCTCCCCCGTATGGAATCTCGCCCAGGCCACAGGCAGCGAACAAGCCCACGTGCGCCAATTGCTGGTAGAGGGCTGCGCGCAGTCACCTTTGGTACCGCAGCCAGTGTTTTTCAATGGAAGCAAGCCCCACACCGCCTCACCCGCCCCCCGCCTGGGCGAAGCCAATGCCTTGTACGGTCTGTCCCACACAGGAGAATAAAAATGAATTTCGAACTGGACGCCGCAGAACTTGCGATCATCGAATCGGCCGAACGCGTCGCTCACGACGTGCTCAAACCGAATGCCCAAGGCTTCGACGAGGCCGAAGCGTTCTGTGCCGGCAGCCTCAAAGCCTTGGGCGAGCTGGGGTTCATGGGGATCAATCTGCCAGAGGCCTATGGCGGGTTTGGCATCACAAGCCTGGCAATGAGCCGCGTGGTTGAGGCCGTCGCAGCCGCCTGCGCCTCCACCGCATCGGCGATGACTGCGCACTTCCTGGCCACCGATTCCATCCTCATTGGCGGGACAGAGGCGCAGCGCCAGCAATGGCTGCCTCGTGCCGCCACGGGCGAACTGCTCGGCGCCTTCGGCCTGACCGAACCGGCCGCCGGCTCCAATCCGGCTGACATGCGCACACGGGCAAGCCAGGAGAACGATGGATGGCGAATCCGTGGCAGTAAGCACTACATCACCAATGCGCGCGAAGCCGATTTCATCGTGCTGTACGCCAAGACCGACGCAGACGCGGGTCATCATGGCATCAGCGCATTCCTCATTCCCAAAGGTACAGAGGGCATCACCTTTTCCAGCCCGGAGAAGACCATGGGCCTGCGCGGCAGCACGATCTATGAGCTGTCCCTGGACTGCTGGCTTCCCGCGAGCGCCCTGCTGGGCCAGCCTGGTCAGGGCTTCAAGACCGCCATGGAAGTACTGGATCGCGGTCGGGTGGAGGTGGCGGCGATGGCCTTGGGCATCGCCCGCACGGCTATGGAATACAGCCTCAGCTGGGCCCAGCAGCGCCAGATCGGGCCCAAGCCCTTGGCGGCCTATCAGGGCACACAGTGGCGTATTGCAGACATGCACACCCAATTGCAGGCAGCACGGCTGCTGACCCTGCAGGCTGCGGCCGCGCGCGACGCGGGCGGGCGCTTCAGCCTTGAGTCGGCCACCGCCAAGCTGTTCGCCGCCGAAGCGGCGGGCTTCATTACCGATGCCGCACTCCAGCTGCACGGCGGCTATGGCTACATCCGCGACCTGCCGCTGGAGCGCCTGGTGCGCGATGCACGCATCCTGCGCATTTTTGAAGGCACTTCGGAGGTGCAGAAAATCATCATCTCGCGCGCCGTACTAGACGCCGCCCGCACTTGAGGTGTCAGCCTGGAAGGCACCAGCCGACCAGGCTCACAGGGCATCCGCTACATAACAACAATAGAGGCGCCATGGGCAATGGCGCCACGGGAGAAACCCTCATGTCTGGCAAGCCCCTCATCGAAACGCGCTCCATCGACTTCATTCCTGAAAGCGAACGACACGGTCGGCTCTTCAGCCAGTTCACCTTGTGGTTCGGTGCCAACTTGCAGATCACGGCCATTGTCACCGGCGCCTTGGCAGTGGTGCTGGGTGGCGATGTGTTCTGGTCATTGATCGGCCTGTTGATCGGCCAGGTGTTCGGCGGCATCGTGATGGCATTGCACGGCGCCCAAGGTCCGCGTCTTGGCCTGCCGCAGATGATTTCAAGCCGCGTGCAGTTCGGCGTATTCGGCGCGGTGATACCGCTGGTACTCGTCTGCATCATGTACATCGGCTTCAATGCCACCGGCACGGTACTGGCCGGCCAGGCGATTGGCCGAATGGCGAACATCAGCGATACGAGCGGCATCCTGGTTTTCGCCACCGTGATCGTGGTGTTGACAGTGTGCGGCTACCGGGTGATCCATCTGCTCGGGCGGGTCGCCAGCGTGCTTGGCGTGGTGGCGTTCGCTTACCTGTTCGTACGCCTGCTGTCGATCAATGACATCGCCACCCTGCTCGAAAATCGACACTTCAGCTGGAACACCTTTCTTCTGGCCGTTTCGCTGTCGGCGTCGTGGCAGATTGCGTTCGGCCCTTATGTAGCCGACTACTCGCGCTACCTCCCCAGCGCAACTTCCCCGCTGCGCACCTTCCTCGCCGTGGGCCTGGGCTCGGTACTGGGCTCGCAAACCTCCATGGTGCTCGGCGTGTTCGCAGCGGCGCTGGCAGGCGGCGCCTTCTCCGGAAACGAGGTGAACTACATTGTTAGCCTGGGCGCCAGCGGGATGATTGCCGGCCTGCTGTTCTTTAGCATCGGCTTTGGCAAGGTGACCATCGCTACCTTGAACGCCTATGGCAGCTTCATGTGCATCGCCACCATTGTCAGTGCGTTCCAAAAACGCTTCACCGTCTCTTCCGGCCAGCGCCTGGTGTTCGTGCTCTGCATAGTCGGTATCTCCACTACCCTGGCGCTGATCGGCCAGCATTCCTTCCTCAGCGCATTCAAATCCTTCCTTCTGTTCCTGTTGGCGTTCTTCACACCCTGGAGCGCCATCAACCTGGTGGATTACTACTTCATCACTCAGGAGCGTTACGACATCGCCGCCCTGGATGACCCGGATGGCCGGTACGGCCGCTGGAACTGGGTAGGCATCGGCACCTATGGGTTCGGGGTCTTGGTGCAGATGCCCTTCATCGCCACCGGCTTCTACACAGGCCCCTTGGTGCAACACCTGGGCGATACGGACATATCCTGGTTGGTTGGGCTAATCGTGCCAGCGCTCGTCTACTACCCGCTTGCCAAGCACGGGGCGCGACGTCAGCAGCCTCTGCCTGCGCAGGACTATGCCCAGAAACAGTGCTAGCCCCTGAGCCGCTTGCCGCCCGATAAGGGCGGCAGGCCACCTGCCCTACCCGCCCTTACAACCCCCGAGCCCCCATGAACACCAACACACAACATGCCCAGCCGACCAAGACACAGGAACGCCTGTACCTCACGGCGGTGGACTTGTTCGCTGAACAGGGCTACCAGAATACGAGCTTGCGCGACCTGGCCGCCCGCTTGGGTATCGGCGCAGGGTCCCTCTACAACCACATTGAAAGTAAACAGGCGCTGCTCTTCGACCTCATCGAGGAATGCATGAGCGACCTGCTAAGACTCACTCGGGTAAAGCTCAAAGCCGCCCAAGGCACGCGCGCCCGTCTGCATGCATTCGTCAGTGCCTTCATCGAACTTCAGCAGAGCGAGCAGAAAAGAGTCCAGCTCATGTTGCGGGAGGCTCGCAACCTGACGGCAGAACACGCTCGGCTGCATGCCGCGATGCGTGATGAATACACTCAGCAGCTAATGGCTATCATTGCCTCCACCTTCCCTCGAGGCATTGATCGCTCAAAGACAAAGTTCTTCACTGACAGGGTCATCGGCATGCTTGAAAGCCTTTGCCAATCATCGGATATCGATTCGGCCCTGTCACAACGGCAAATCATCGAACAACTGACCGAGATGATTCTAGGCGCGGCGTCCCGCCTGGAACTGGAACCCTCCCCGGCGCAGACAGCCCGTGCTTCGTCGAGTGCCTTGTGAGCAAGCCTCGTGCTCTGCCACTCGATGGGTAACATGCCGGCCGAATCTGCAAGTGGTCGGCACGCTCAACAAAGCCGCACGGAGTAGTGCAAACGCAAAAAGGGCGATCCTTTCGGACCGCCCTTTTCAGTGCCCGGAAACCCGGGGCTTTTGTTTGGTAGGCACAATTGGACTCGAACCAACGACCCCCACCATGTCAAGGTGGTGCTCTAACCAACTGAGCTATGTGCCTGTCGATGAGGGCGCATTCTACGCGCTCCAAAATCGCTGTCAACTGTTTTTTTCATGCTAACTCACTGAATCTTAAAAATATTTACCTGACCCGAAGCGACGGGGGGAGTAAAGGATTTTCAACGGACGACTAGCGGGTGTTTATTATTATTGATAGCATCGGTACATTCGTTAAAAATATAAAACACGAGGTTCCCCGAGCATGGCCAATACCCCCTACCCCCAGTCCTACTACGCCGCCTCGGCCAACCCGGTGCCGCCACGTCCGGCGCTGCAGGGTGAGGTGGAGACTGACATCTGCATCATCGGCGCCGGTTACACCGGCCTGTCCAGCGCCCTGTTCCTGCTGGAAAACGGCTTCAAAGTGAGCATCGTCGAGGCGGCCAAAGTGGGCTTCGGCGCATCGGGCCGCAACGGCGGCCAGATCGTCAACAGCTACAGCCGTGACATCGACGTGATCGAGCGCACCGTCGGCCCCAAGCAGGCGCAACTGCTGGGTCAGATGGCCTTCGAAGGCGGACGCATCATCCGTGAGCGCGTGGCCAAGTACAACATCCAGTGCGACCTGAAGGACGGCGGCGTGTTCGCTGCACTGAGCGCCAAGCAGATGGGCCACCTGGAGTCGCAAAAGCGTCTGTGGGAGCGTTTCGGCCACACCCAGCTGGAGCTGATGGACCAGAAGCGCATCCGCGAAGTGGTCGCCTGCGACAACTATGTCGGCGGCATGCTGGACATGAGCGGTGGCCACATTCACCCGCTTAACCTGGCCTTGGGCGAAGCTGCCGCGGTCGAGTCGCTGGGTGGCGTGATTTATGAACAGACCCCGGCCGTGCGCATCGAGCGCGGTGCCAACCCGGTCGTGCACACCCCGCAAGGCAAGGTGCGCGCCAAGTTCATCATCGTTGCCGGTAACGCCTACCTGGGTAACCTGGTACCGGAGCTGGCGGCCAAGTCCATGCCATGCGGCACCCAGGTGATTACCACCGAGCCGCTGGGCGAGGAACTGGCCCGCACCCTGCTGCCGCAGGACTACTGCGTCGAGGACTGCAACTACCTGCTCGACTACTACCGCCTGACCAGCGACAAGCGTCTGATCTTCGGTGGTGGCGTGGTCTACGGTGCTCGCGACCCGGCCAATATCGAGGCAATCATCCGTCCGAAGATGCTCAAGGCCTTCCCGCAGCTCAAGGACGTGAAGATCGACTTCGCCTGGACCGGCAACTTCCTGCTGACCCTGTCGCGCCTGCCACAGGTGGGTCGTATCGGCGACAACATCTACTACTCCCAGGGCTGCTCCGGTCACGGCGTGACCTACACCCACCTGGCGGGCAAGGTACTGGCCGAAGCCCTGCGTGGCCAGGCCGAGCGCTTCGACGCCTTTGCCGGTCTGCCGCACTACCCGTTCCCGGGTGGTCAGCTGCTGCGCGTACCGTTCAGCGCCCTGGGCGCCTGGTACTACAGCCTGCGCGACCGTCTGGGCATCTAAGACGAGCCGGGGGCGACGAAAGCGTCGCCCCAGGTATGGTCGACCCAATCGCGGGCCAAGTCCGCTCCTGGCTGCAGGAGCGGGTTTGGCCCGCGATTGCATTACTGGCCCAGGCTGCGGACCGCCTGCTTCGCCGCGATTTCCTGGCCTGCCCGGGCCAGCTCGTCGGCGGCCTGCAGCCAACGCTGACGGTCCACCTGAGCCGGCAGCTGTTTCGGTGGCTGCACCAGCACAGCCCAACTTCCCGTCTTCGCCCACGCAGCCTCGAAATCATCGAACGCCATCAACAGGCGACGCTGCATCCCCGAACGCAACAGCACCCGCCCTTTGTAGCTGTCATAGCCAATCAGCACCGCATAGCGTGGCTCACTCCAAAAGGCCGAGCCTTCTTCGTAACGCACTAGCACCGGGTTGCCTGCCGCCACTTGGGTCAGCAAGGCCTCAAGACGCTTGTCCAGTGGGTAGACGACCATGCCGTATTCACGCGCTACCTTGGGAATGCCGGCGCCCAGCGCGTCGGCGCCCTGTGGCAGGTTAAGGGGTTTTTCAAGCAAACCCGGCGTGATGACCACGCCCTGTTGCGACAGCAGTGCCGCCAGTGCCATGGCCCCGCTGTGATTGGCCTTGCCGCGATAGAACGGCACGCCGCTGATCTCGACCCGCTGTGCCTGGCCCTTCGCCACAGGCGATGGACCACTGGCGCAACCGGCCAGGCTGGCCACGACCAGGCACGCGGCCAGCAGCCGGCGCGATGAAGTGAAAGTTTCTTGCAACATGGGCACTCGCTTGTTCCGTCGCCAGGCAGGCAGCGCCCGGCCCTGGGCTCCGATCATAGGCTGGGTGCGTGTTTGGGTATAGCCCGTCACCGGCTTGGAACGAAACGGCCCAAGGGAATAGACCTTCGGTCAATGGAACGCACCGCCCGGCGGGCTAGACTAAAGCAGTGTCTGGAAGGCGAGCCCCGTGCGCGCCTGAGAGAAGGAGGCACACATGAGCCTGACAATGGCGATACTGATGCTGGTGGGGATGTGGGTGAGCGTCGCCGCCGCCATGCTGTGGGGGGTGTTGCGCATCGTGCGCAGGCATTCCCACCATCACCTGCCACCGCAAACGTTGCCCAAACCACAGCCGGCGCGTCGTGCGCGGCGGCACGCAGGGGCGCACTGACATTCAACCCAGCCTGCCGACGCGGCCCACACACGATAGACCGCTCCCCTACCCGTCAGCCCCCGAATCCAGAAAAAGCGAAGGGGGCGCACTGCGCCCCCTCCTTTGTGCTTCGAGCGATCAGCCCTCGGCAGCTTCGCGCTTGAGCCGAGCTCGGCGCGCCATGATGTTGAGCACTTCGATCGCAGTCGAGAACGCCATTGCGGCGTACACGTAGCCTTTTGGCACATGGGCACCGAAGCCCTCGGCGATCAGGGTCATGCCGATCATGATCAGGAAGCCCAGTGCCAGCATCACCACGGTCGGGTTGTCGTTGATGAACTTGGCGAGCGGGTCGGCAGCTACCAGCATCACGACCACGGCGCTGATCACGGCGATGATCATGATCGGCAAGTGCTCGGTCATGCCTACAGCGGTAATGATGCTATCGATCGAGAAGACGATGTCGAGCATCAGGATCTGGCCGATCGCAGCGGCAAAGCCCAGGGTTACGGTGGATCCAGCCTTGGCTTCTTCCTTGGCGCCATGCGGATCGACGTTCTCGTGGATCTCTTTGGTGGCTTTCCATAGCAGGAACAGGCCACCGGCGATGAGGATCATGTCCTTCCAAGAGAAGCTGTGGCCGAACACATCGATCACAGGTTCGGTCAACTGGACGATCCAGGCCACGGTCGAGAGCAACGCCAAGCGCATGATCAGCGCCATGCTGATACCGATACGCCGCGCCTTGGAGCGGTAGGCCTCAGGCAGTTTGTTGGTCAGGATGGAAATGAAGATCAGGTTGTCGATGCCCAGTACGATTTCCATGGCCACCAGCGTGGCCAGGGCGACCCAGGCAGCGGGGCTTGCAGCGAGTTCCAGCAAATATTCCATGATTTAGTCCTGCATCGGGTCCGGGTCAGATGTCTTGGGTGTCGCTTTTTTCTTCAGCGGCCTTGGGCTTGGCGCCCTCCGAGCCGATGGCCTCGCTCAGGGCCTGTTGGGCAGCTTCGTTGGTCTTGTCGATCGCCTGCTTGGCCGACTCGGCGGCCTGATCGAGCATCTGCTGGGCGGACTTCTCGGCCTGGTCGCAGCCAGCCAGGCTGAACAGGGCCAAGGCCAGCACCAAGGGCGTACCGATGGATTTGAGTTGCAACATGGGAATCCTCGCTTTTCCAATTTCCGGCGCTGCATGCAGCGCCTTATGGGTGGGCATTCTAGAGAACGCCATACATCAGGAAAATTCGTATTTTTAGCGGTTATACTTCGGTTTTTACGAATCGGGAAAGTGTCGGATGCTCAATTATCGCCAGCTGCACTACTTCTGGGTGGTGGCCAAGACCGGCAGCATCGCCCGCGCAAGCGAGCAACTGAACCTGACGCCCCAGACCATCAGCGGGCAGATCAGCCTGTTCGAACAAGCCTACGGGCTGGAGCTGTTCCAGCGTGTCGGCAGGCAGTTGGAGCTGACCGAGACTGGCCGCCAGGCACTGGGCTATGCCGAACAGATGTTCCAGATCGGCGGTGAACTGGAAGCCCTGCTGCGCGCAGGGCCTCAGGAACAGATCCTGTTTCGCGTCGGTGTCGCCGACGTCGTTCCCAAATCCATCGTCTATCGACTGCTGGCCCCGACCATGGAGTTGGACAACGTCCTACGCATCAACTGCCGCGAAGACAAACTTGAACGCCTGCTGGCCGACCTTGCCATCCAGCGCCTTGATGTAGTGATCTCCGACAGCCCTATGCCCAGCCACCTGGACATCAAGGGCTACAGCCAGAAACTGGGCGAGTGCGGCCTGAGTTTCTTCGCCACCCCGGCGCTGGCGCGCCAGCATGCCCTGCCCTTCCCGGCCTGCCTGGACGACGCACCGCTGTTGATCCCGGGCCAGGAAACCGTGGTCCGCAGCCGGTTGCTGCGCTGGTTGGCCGAACAGCAGCTGCATCCACGGATCATCGGCGAATTCGATGACAGCGCCTTGATGCAGGCCTTCGGGCAGTCCGGTAGCGGGATTTTCGTGGCGCCCAGCGTGATCGCCGAAGAAGTGTGCCGTCAGTATGGCGTCGAGCTGATCGGGCAGACCGAGGCGGTGAACGAGTCGTTCTATGCCATTTCGGTGGAACGCAAGGTCACCCATCCAGGGATCGTGGCGATTACCGAGGGGGCGCGCCGGGATCTGTTTCATTGGTGATCCACGCCGCGGGAAATACGGATTAGTCAGCAGGAAATGTAGCTCGTGGCTATATGCGAAGCGACCCGAACGTCCGAGCTCAGACCAGGCCGGCAAAGCTCTGTGTTAGAGTTGCCGGTTTTACAAAAACGAGATTCCGCTGCACATGACCCCTGTCCTTCGTCTCATCAACCGCACCGGTCTGGTGACGCAGATCTGCATCGGCCTGGTGGCCGGCATCGCCCTCGCTCTGCTCGCCCCGGCCGTGGCCCGTGACCTGGCCTTTCTAGGCAAAGTGTTCGTCAGCGCGCTGAAAGCCGTGGCACCGGTACTGGTGTTCATCCTGGTCATGGCGTCGATCGCCAATCACCGTCACGGCCAGGAAACCCACATCAGACCGATCCTCTGGCTGTACCTGCTGGGCACCTTCGCCGCCGCGGTCGTGGCCGTGGTCGCCAGCATGGCGTTCCCGTCCAACTTGGTGCTCAGCACCGGCGATGCCTCGCTCACCGCTCCCGGCGGCATCAGCGAAGTGCTGCAAGGCCTGCTGTTGAGCGCCGTCGACAACCCGGTCAATGCGCTGCTCAACGCCAACTTCATCGGCATTCTGACGTGGGCCATCGGCCTGGGCGTCGCCATCCGCCATGCTGGGCAGACCACCCGCACCGTGGTCGAGGACCTGTCCAACGGCGTGACCCTGATCGTACGCGTGGTCATCCGTTTCGCCCCCCTGGGGATCTTCGGCCTGGTCGCCTCGACGCTGGCCCAGTCCGGCCTGGACGCTCTGCTTGGTTACTTGCACCTACTGATGGTATTGATCGGTTGCATGCTGTTCGTGGCATTGGTGGTCAACCCGCTGATCGTGTTCTGGAAGATCCGTCGCAACCCGTACCCACTGGTATTCATGTGCCTGCGCGAAAGCGGCATCACGGCGTTCTTCACCCGCAGCTCGGCGGCCAACATTCCGGTCAACTTGGCGCTGTCGGAAAAGCTCGGACTGCATGAGGACACCTATTCGGTATCGATCCCGCTGGGCGCGACCATCAACATGGCGGGCGCAGCAATCACCATCACCGTGCTGACCCTGGCCGCCGTACACACCCTGGGCATTACGGTGGACCTGCCGACCGCCGTGCTGCTCAGTGTCGTGGCGGCCGTGTGTGCCTGTGGCGCTTCGGGCGTGGCCGGTGGCTCGCTGCTGCTGATTCCGCTGGCCTGCAGTCTGTTCGGGATCCCCAGCGAGATCGCCATGCAAGTGGTGGCGGTCGGCTTCATCATCGGCGTATTGCAGGACTCGGCCGAGACCGCGCTCAACTCCTCGACCGACGTGCTGTTCACTGCAGCGGCTTGCCTGGGGCAGGAGCGCCGCAACGCCTGAGGTACAGCCCGCTCCGGCAACCGGAGCGGGTTTTCCCCGCAGTATTGTCTGATTGATTAAGCCTGCCGCATTACCTAGGCTAGTGGCCTTTTCCTCGCAATGAGACAGGGCCATGTCAGAACACGAAACCGCAGGCGAAGGCCGTTTCAACAGCATCGAGATCCGTGTGCTCGGTTCTCTGATCGAAAAACAAGCCACCAGCCCGGAAACCTACCCGCTGACCCTTAACGCCCTGGTGCTGGCCTGTAACCAGAAGACCAGCCGTGAACCGGTGATGAACCTCTCCGCCGGCCAGGTCGGCCAGGCCCTGCGTGCCCTCGAAGGGCAAGAAATGACCCGTCTGCAGATGGGCAGCCGCGCCGATCGTTGGGAGCACCGGGTGGACAAGGCACTGGAGTTGGTGCCGGCTCAATTGGTGCTGATGGGGCTGATGTTCCTGCGCGGACCGCAGACCCTCAACGAACTGCTGACCCGCAGTAATCGCCTCCATGACTTTGAAGGCGTCGAGCAGATCCAGCACCAGCTCGAGCGTCTGGTCTCACGCGGCCTGGCGCTGCACCTGCCACGCCAGCCCGGCCAACGCGAAGACCGCTACACCCACGCCCTTGGCGACCCGGCGCAGATCGAGGAGATCCTCGCCGCACGCCAGCAAGGCGCCGAGCGCAGCAACAGCGGCACCAGTGTGTCGGATGAGCGGATCGAGGCTCTGGAAGCCCGGGTCGCAGCGCTTGAGGCGCGCCTTGCCGCACTGGAGGGCTGACCTTAGGGCTGATCGGCGTCAGGAAAGTTGCGGCAACTCTTACGCTCGGCCAGCTCTTGGTCGGTGGGACGCTGGTCGACAAAGACCGTGCGCCCGTCGGCATAGATCTCCAGATAGCCCCAGTGCAGGTCCTGCTCCTTCTGTCCGGGCTTGGGTGGCTCTAGCCACCAGGGTTCGCGGCTGATCAGGGTCATGAGTGTGATTCCCGAGGGTGTCTGCAATAAATCATAGACACCTTCAGGTTTGGCTTTGACAACGCGCAAAAGCATTCACGGGTAAACCCGCCCCCAGAAGTACGGCGCAGAACCAGAGACCAGCGCTATACCTGTGGGGGCGGGTTTACCCGCGAAGAGGGTGGTGCAGGCTTATGCCGGCGCCGAGGTGCGGATCAGGTGGTCGAAGGCTGCCAACGAAGCCTTGGCCCCTTCACCCACGGCGATGACGATCTGCTTGTACGGCACCGTGGTCACATCACCTGCAGCGAACACGCCGGGGATATTGGTCTGCCCCTTGGCGTCGACGATGATCTCGCCACGTGGCGACAGCTCGACCGTGCCCTTGAGCCAGTCGGTGTTCGGCAGCAGGCCAATTTGCACGAAGATACCTTCGAGCGCCAGGTCGTGCAGCTCATCGCTGTTGCGATCCTTGTAGCGCAAGCCCGTGACCTTCTCGCCATTGCCCAGCACTTCGGTGGTCAGGGCGCTGGTGATGACCTTAACGTTCGGCAGGCTGTGCAGCTTGCGTTGCAACACGGCATCGGCACGCAATTGGCTGTCGAACTCGATCAACGTCACTTGTGCGACGATACCGGCCAGGTCAATGGCCGCTTCCACGCCGGAATTGCCTCCGCCGATCACAGCCACACGCTTGCCCTTGAACAGCGGGCCATCACAGTGCGGGCAGTAGGCCACGCCACGGGCGCGGTATTCCTGCTCGCCAGGGACATTCATTTCGCGCCAGCGGGCGCCGGTGGCGAGAATCACGGTCTTGGCCTTGAGCGAAGCGCCGCCGGCCAGGCGAACTTCGTGCAGCGCGCCATTGACGCCTGGGATCAACGCTTCGCCGCGTTGCAGGTTCATGATGTCCACATCGTACTGCTTGACGTGCTCTTCCAGCGCCCTGGCCAGTTTCGGTCCTTCGGTTTCCTGGACCGAAATGAAGTTCTCGATCGCCAGGGTGTCGAGTACCTGGCCACCGAAACGCTCGGCAGCAACGCCTGTACGAATGCCTTTGCGCGCGGCGTAGATGGCTGCCGAAGCGCCAGCGGGACCACCGCCGACCACCAGCACATCGAAGGCATCCTTGGCGTTGATCTTCTCGGCCTCACGGGCTCCGGCATTGGTGTCGATCTTGCCGAGGATTTCCTCCAGGCCCATGCGGCCCTGGCCGAAAACTTCGCCGTTGAGGTAGATGCTCGGCACCGCCATGATCTTGCGCGACTCGACCTCTTCCTGGAACAGCGCACCGTCGATAGCCACATGGCGCACATTGGGGTTGAGCACAGCCATCAAGTTCAGGGCCTGGACCACATCCGGGCAGTTCTGGCACGACAGCGAGAAATAGGTTTCAAAGGTGAACTCACCTTCCAGGGCCTGGATCTGCTCGATCACTTCGGCGCTGGCCTTGGACGGGTGACCGCCTACCTGCAACAGCGCGAGTACCAGGGAAGTGAATTCGTGGCCCATGGGGATGCCGGCGAAACGCAGGCTGATGTCAGCCCCCGGACGATTGAGCGAGAACGAGGGACGCCGGGCGTCGGAGCCGTCCTCGCGCAGGGTAATGAGGTTCGACAGGCTGGCGATTTCCACCAGCAGGTCATGCAATTCGCGGGATTTCGCGCCGTCGTCGAGGGAAGCAACGATCTCGATCGGCTGGGTGACCCGCTCCAGGTAGGTTTTCAGTTGCGATTTAAGCGTGGCGTCCAACATACGGGCGATTCCTTTTTTCAAAACTTGGATACAAAAACGCCCAGGCGAGGTCGCCCGGGCGTTTTTACGGGGCGGTGGCTACTTCAGCTTTGGCGACTGGCTACCGCCCGCGACTTACACATCGGCTTAGATCTTGCCGACCAGGTCCAGCGATGGCGCCAGGGTGGCTTCGCCTTCTTTCCACTTGGCCGGGCAAACTTCACCTGGGTGGGCGGCGACGTACTGGGCAGCCTTGACCTTGCGCAGCAGCTCGCTGGCATCGCGGCCTACACCGCCGTCGTTGATTTCGACGATCTTGATCTGACCTTCCGGGTTGATCACGAAAGTACCGCGATCCGCCAGACCGGCTTCTTCGATCAGCACGTCGAAGTTACGGGCGATGACGTGGGTCGGGTCACCGATCAGCGGGTACTGGATCTTGCCGATGGTTTCCGAGGTGTCGTGCCAGGCTTTGTGAGTGAAGTGGGTGTCGGTGGACACGCCGTAGATTTCCACGCCCAGCTTCTGGAACTCGGCGTAGTTGTCAGCAAGGTCACCCAGCTCGGTCGGGCAAACGAAGGTGAAGTCAGCTGGGTAGAAGAACACGACGGACCACTTGCCTTTGAGGTCGGCTTCGCTGACCTGGACGAATTCGCCCTTGTGGTAGGCAGTCGCGTTGAACGGTTTGACCTGGCTGTTGATGATAGGCATGGAGACGCTCCTTCATGGGTTGAAATCAGTTGACGGAGAGAATCCTAACCGCAGGCTCCGATAAAGGCTCATTGGCAAACCTCATGCTTGTGATTGGTTTTGGCTATAAGTCGCCAATCCCAATAGATGCTTTGATTCCTAAGACGCGTCGGCCTGTACACACGCCGATGCCTCGAGCCTCCCGCTGGGACCGGCGCTATAGTCCAGCCAGCACTGTTGATCACCCGCCTCCCCCCAAATGACCTTGAACCGGCCTCGCTGCGCATCGCCACGCACATGCAGGCGGCTGCCCTGGCCGACCATCCCTCGCTCACTACCCGCTTCATCCAGTACCAATGCACCGAAGGGCAATGCCTGTCCGCTCACCTTGAGCGCGTGCAGCATCAGTGGATGACCACTACGGGTTGGATAGTGCAACCAACTTGCCGCGCCTGACCGCGGCACTACCGACTGGCCAGTGAGTTGCAGCTCGACATCCTTGGACATGCCTTTGGGGTCGAGCTCCACCGTGTTCAGGCCATACGGCAGCAATGCTGGTACCACCGCGAACCCACGCTCATCCAGGCGTATCTGAGGATGCTGGCGAAGCCGCGCCGCGCTCGCACCCGGTGCATGGACAATCGCAAAGCTTTCCCCAAGCGGCGGGGCCATGGACAAGCCCCCCGGATGGGCAACCAGAGCCCCTTGGGCGCCCATTGAGGCTTGGTGATGAGTGTGCCGATTGGCGAACGAGGCGTTCAGCTCGCCAAACGAACCACGGTGCAGCAGATGGGCATCCAGCCCTGCCCCGCCCCGCGTCCCTTCCTGACGCACTGCAGCCAGCCCATACCCCCATTGCCCACGCTCCCCAGCCGTTGCACGCAAGCGCACATTCGAACGGCCCTGCCCCTGAGCCCCCCATGTCATCCCACTGCTCAACGAAGCACGACGCCGCTCCCCAAGCGGCAGGCTGGCCGTGAGCGTGAATGTGTCGAGCGCCTGGCCAGAAGGTCGCCGCTCACGGTCGAACCGCATCCCATAGTTGAGTTTCCCCAGATGGTTGTTGTAGCCCAGGCTGTAACTGCTTTGGCGTTCTGCGCCCTGCCCCCAACCCGCCATCAGCGTCAGACGACCACCTTGCGAGCCCAACGGCCGGTTGACGGTAAGTCCGACCCGCCGCCGCGCAGGGGCCAACACATGGCCTTGGCTCGCCTGGGCAAAATCGTCGAAACGGTAATAGCCTGCGTATTGCGTCAATGTCGCGCCAAGGTCGGTCTCCCATGCAGTGAGCCTGTGTCGCCAGCTCATCCGCCAGGCGTGCCCTTGTCGTTCCCGATCCAGCGAAACGCGGCTGTGGTAGCGCGTCAGGCCGACAGCACCGACGCCACTGTTTATCGCCACCCCCATGGCACTGGCCAGATAATCGCTGGCCAACCACGCACCTCCATGCACACTCAGATGGTTGTTCAGCCCTTGTTGCCAACTCCCCTGCAAATGGCCAGGCCCCATCTTCCCCAGCTCATCGCGCCAGACACCCGCTGCGAATTCGAACCGTTTGCTTCCTGGGCGCAAGGCAAGCGGTGCGGCCTGGCTCGGCACGAAGAAGGTTCGCACCTCGCCATCGGCCTCGCGCAGAGTGACCTCAAGGTCATCGTGCAAGCCGCTGGCATGGAGGTCGTCGATTTCGAAGGGGCCGGGGGCTACTGTCGATTCGTGCACCAGCACACCGCGCTGGCGGATGCTCAGTAACGCCGTGCTGTTTGCCATACCGCTGATCACGGGGGAAAAACCGCGCTGGGTCTGCGGGAGCATGCGCTCGTCATTGTTCAACAACACGCCACGCAACGCGCCGGTATCGAAAACGTCGCCACGGCTGTAGCTATCACCGAGTGTCATTTGCGATGACCACGTAGGAATGTCCCGCCTGACCGACAATCCACCCGCCTGATAGTGCGAGGCCCCGGCATCACGCCCTTGCCAGCGCCCCTCGTGACGCCAGTACCACTCCCCTGTGTTCAACCCCATGCGCAGGCCCAGGTACCCTTGACGAGTACCACTGCCCTGCTGTCTGGATCGCTGCTGATGGAGGTTGAGCCGGTAGTCGATAAAGCCCACATTTACCCCGCTGTCCCACTGGTCTGCGGGAAAGTGACCATTGGATTGGCGGTCCAGGGCTTGTTGCGCTATCACCAGATCCAACCGCAATGCGCCAAAATCCAGCGTCTCACTAGAAGGCACTTGTAGCTGGGACAAGGGCAGACACGCGTCATCTTCCTTGAGGACGCTCTGGGTCTCGCTGGCCAAGGATTGCAGATCCAGGCCCAGACGCTGCAACAAGCCCTTGCTGTAGCAAGGCGCTGCCTGGTTAGTCAGCGTTTGCTTCTTTAGCAAGACAGGCAACCGACCTTTCCACTGCTGGTTGAGCACAATGTCCAGGGTGAAGCGCCCCTCCGGGACGACCGCTTCCCTCTCGAAACGGCGCACGTCCGATGACGAGCCTTGCTTGAGCAGCCCTGCGTCAAACTCGATCGCCAGGACCGGCTCCCCCCCAAGACAGGCGAGCAGACACCCTGGCACACAGTCGACGAATGTCCTGCGGCTCATGACAAGCCTCAGCCCGCCCCGCTCGCATGTACGGCTTCTGGCCGTTCATGCACCGCGCCGTAATCGTCGATGAATGCGTAGCGCACCTGGACGATACCGCCAGTCTTCAAGCCTGGCGCGGCGAATCGAGTGTTCGAAAAAGGCGCTATATGGCCGGGCTCGATGTCGAGCACCTGGTTACCTTGATGCACCTCCAATTTGGCGAGATTGACGAAGTACGGACTGGGGTTGTCGACCTGCAGCACCCCGCCAGCCCCATCGCGCAAAACACGCCAGCGCAGCATCTGATGCGCCTCTGCGACATTGCCTGACAATCTCATGGGGCGATAGAACAGCTTGATACGGGTCCGCAGGGAAACCTGAAGCGTGTTGCCTGTGCCTTTGGGGGGGACGTCGAGCACATTGAGCCAGTACAGGCTTTCACGGTCCTGGGGCATCGTTTCGCCCGTATGGAACAGTCTAAGGCTCTGCCCCTTGCCTGGATCCAGGCGAAACAATGAGGGCACGAGGCTGAATGGCGCGTGTAGCGCCTGCGCATCCACCTGGGCAGAGCCGTCATCGACCCAGGCCTGGACCAACGATGGATTGAGCCCTTCGTTGCTGAGCTTGAGGGTAATCTCGGCCTGGTCGGCCGGATAAACGACACGCGTACTGGAGATGACCACGCTGGCGCCTGCTTCGGCGCAAGACAGCCATACAGCCAGCAGCGCCCAGCGCCTGAGGGCGTTGAGTTGAAAGAACATCGAATGCCTTGTTCTGTAAATGGCGAGGACAGGCGCTCAGGCCTGTCCGAGGAAGCTCAGAGGTAATCGAGCGAATACTGGACGCGGGTGGAGACCAGTCCTGGCGTAGCGGCCCCGGTCGCGTAGTAACGCGCGTGATAGTCGAGCGTGGCGTTACCACCGACGATCTGCACGGTCTGGGAGCGCTGGCTGCGTTTGGAGGCCGACAAGTCCATTGGTGCGAAGCTGCTATTGAGCAGTTCAATCTGGACATTGCGGCTACCGCCGGCATCCACGATGAGCCGTCCCTCGGGGCTAATGGTTGGGCCAGGCTCGAAGTAGGTCGAGACCCGGCTTACGGTTGGGGCGCAGTTGGTCAAGCGCAGCTGGAAGGACGTTTGCCCGGCCACCTGTCCAGGCCGAGACAGCAAGGTCGCATTGACGTCAGGCAGACTGACCGGCAAGTTGCCATTACCGCCATTGACGATGCAGGTCGGCGCAAGCACTTGACCACTGATGCTGATTTCGCCGTGATCCGCCTGCGCGATACCAGCATAGAGAAGCGCGCTGCCGCAGGCTGCGCACAAGGCTTTATAGAGTGTTTTCATGATCACCTTCTGATTGCTGATTGACAGCCATGCAAGTGTCAGGCTGCTGTCCGGTTGCCGGACGTGGGTGCAGTATCAGGAAGGTCTCAAGAACAATATGTCGGATGACTTACCAGCCAGGCAGGTGAAATTCACGGCAGGCAAGTAAGAATCATGGCCCCGTTGCAGCGAGGCCATGAAGGAGCTGACAAGGCGGGATCAACGTGTCGCGGTGCGCATGGTCACGAACTCTTCGGCAGCGGTCGGGTGCACGCCAATGGTTTCGTCGAACTGCTGCTTGGTCGCGCCAGCCTTCAGGGCCACACCCAGGCCCTGGATGATTTCCCCGGCATCCGGCCCGACCATGTGGCAGCCCAAGACCTTGTCGGTCTCAGCGTCGACGACCAGCTTCATCAAGGTCTTTTCCTGGATGTCCGTCAGGGTCAGTTTCATGGCGCGGAAGCGGCTTTCGAAGATCTGAACCTTGTGCCCGGCTTCCAGCGCCTGCTCCTCGGTCAGGCCCACGGTGCCGATCGGCGGCTGGCTGAACACGGCAGTAGGGATGTTCTGATAGTCCACCGGACGGTACTGCTCGGGCTTGAACAGACGACGAGCCACTGCCATGCCTTCGGCCAAGGCCACCGGTGTGAGCTGGACGCGACCGATCACATCACCGATGGCGATGATCGAGGGTTCGGTGGTCTGGTACTGATCGTCCACCCGGATAAAGCCGCGGTCATCGAGCTCGACACCAGTGTTTTCCAGCCCCAGATTGTCCAGCATCGGACGCCGCCCGGT
Source organism: Pseudomonas sp. HTZ2 (assembly GCF_033173945.1). NCBI lineage: Bacteria > Pseudomonadati > Pseudomonadota > Gammaproteobacteria > Pseudomonadales > Pseudomonadaceae > Pseudomonas > Pseudomonas sp. HTZ2. Next base: position 2,531,485 of record NZ_CP137332.1, read on the forward strand.
TGCATAGAACACACAATCGGCGAACAGCTCGCGGCCATCTTTGAGGGTCGCCTTGAGGCTGCCATCGGCCTGCTGGTCGATACGCTGGATATCGGCGTTGAATTGAAGATCCAGACCGCGCTTTTGCAGTTCTTCCTTGAGGTGGGTACGCACCGAGCCATCGAAGCCGCGCAGGAACAGGTCACCGCGGTACAACAGCGTGGTATCGGCGCCCAGGCCCTGGAAGATGCCAGCGAACTCGACGGCGATGTAGCCGCCACCGACCACCAGTACACGACGCGGCAGTTCTTTGAGGTAGAACGCCTCGTTGGAGGTGATCGCCAGCTCCTTGCCCGGAATATCCGGCACCTGTGGCCAGCCGCCAGTGGCGATGAGAATGTGTCCGGCGCTGTAGCGCTGGCCTTCGACTTCGACTTCGTGGGCACCGGTGATACGGGCATGCCCTTGCAGCAGGGTCACGCCGCTGTTGACCAGCAGGTTGCGGTAGATGCCGTTGAGGCGCTCGATCTCACGGTTCTTGTTGGCGATCAAGGTGCCCCAGTCGAAATGCCCTTCCTCCAGCGTCCAGCCAAAACCGGCGGCCTGCTCCAGCTCGTCGGCCACATGGGCGCCATACACCAGCAGTTTTTTTGGCACGCAACCGACGTTGACACAGGTGCCACCCAGGTAACGGCTTTCGGCCACCGCCACCTTGGCACCGAAGCCTGCGGCGAAACGCGCCGCGCGTACACCGCCGGAACCGGCGCCAATCACGAACAGATCAAAATCGTAGGCCATGTATTCAGTCTCCTTGGCTGGCGACCAGCATAACGCCGTTACCCGCCGGGAACAAAAAAGCCACCCCGAGGGTGGCTTTCGTACCAACAGTGGCGAATCAGTACGCCTTGCCGGTCTTGTAGTAATTCTCGAAGCAGAAATTGGTCGCCTCGATGTAGCCTTCGGCGCCACCGCAGTCGAAACGCTTGCCCTTGAACTTGTAGGCCAGTACGCAGCCATCCTGGGCCTGCTTCATCAGCGCGTCGGTGATCTGGATCTCGCCGCCTTTGCCGGGTTCGGTGTTCTGGATGATGTCGAAGATATCCGGAGTCAGGATATAGCGGCCGATGATCGCCAGGTTCGACGGGGCGTCTTCCGGCTTGGGCTTCTCGACCATGTTGGTCACCCGATAGATGTCATCGCGGATCATGTCGCCAGCGATCACGCCGTACTTGTTGGTTTCCTGCGGATCGACTTCCTGGATGGCGACGATCGAGCAACGGAACTGGTTGTACAGCTTGACCATCTGGGTAAGGATGCCGTCGCCTTCCGGGTTGACGCACAGGTCGTCTGCCAGCACCACGGCGAACGGCTCGTCGCCGATCAGTGGACGACCCGTGAGAATGGCGTGACCCAGGCCTTTCATCTCGGTCTGACGGGTGTAGGAGAAGGAGCACTCATCCAGCAGACGACGGATGCCAACCAGGTATTTTTCCTTGTCGGTGCCTTTGATCTGGTTTTCCAGCTCGTAGCTGATGTCGAAGTGGTCTTCCAAGGCGCGCTTGCCGCGACCGGTGACGATGGAGATCTCGCTCAGACCTGCATCCAGCGCCTCTTCGACGCCATACTGGATCAGTGGCTTGTTGACCACCGGCAGCATTTCCTTGGGCATGGCTTTGGTAGCAGGCAGGAAGCGGGTGCCGTAGCCGGCTGCCGGAAACAAGCATTTTTTGATCATATACATCCTTAAACAAAGGCTGGGCCTGTGGAGTTCGGCGCAGTCTAATCAGGCGGCGGTCACCTTACAATGCCCCGCCCCTGGCCGACCGATGCCATGATAGAGATAACCCAGTGTAGATAGTTCCGATGGATCGTAAATATTGCGGCCATCGAACAGCACCGGCATGCGCATCAACCCCCGCACACGGCGGAAATCCGGCTGGCGGAACAGTTTCCATTCAGTCACCAGCACCAACGCGTCCGCGCCTTCGACACAGACGTAGGGATCCTGCGTAAGGCGCAGCTGGCCGCTGGCCGTCGCGTGCCGGTAGCGCTCGGCGACCCCCGCCGTCGCTGCCGGGTCGCAGGCCTGGACATGCGCGCCTGCCGCCAACAGCGCCTCGAGCAGCACCAGGCTGGGCGCCTCGCGCACATCATCGGTACCGGGCTTGAAGGCCAACCCCCAGATCGCTACGGTGCGCCCCCGTACAAAGCCACCGAAGTGCTGATGCAGCGCCTCGAACAACACGGTCTTCTGCACCTCGTTGCGCGCCTGCACTGCCTGCAGGATGGCAGGCTGGTATCCGGCCTGCTCGGCGCTATGGATCAGTGCACGCACGTCCTTGGGGAAGCACGAGCCGCCATAGCCGCAGCCGGCATAGATGAAGTGACTGCCGATACGCGTATCGCTGCCGATGCCGCGACGTACCTGCTCGATGTCCACGTCCAGGTGCGTGCAAAGCCCGGCCAGTTCGTTGATGAAAGAGATACGCGTGGCAAGGAAGGCATTGGCCGCATATTTGCTGAACTCGGCCGCACGCGGCGTCATTAGCAACACGCGCTCGCGGTTGCGCACGAACGGCCTGTAGAGGCGCTGCAGGCACTGGCTGGCCTGTTCGCTGTCGCTGCCGATGATGACACGGTCCGGTCGCATGAAGTCCTCGACGGCGCTGCCTTCCTTGAGAAATTCAGGATTGCTCGCCACCTGCACGGCGAACCGCGCACCGCGCTCGCGCAAGCCATTGGTGATGTGTCGAGCGACCCGCTCGGCCGTGCCCACCGGGACGGTCGACTTGTTCACCATCAGACACGCGCGAGAAAGATGGCGTGCGAGGCTGTCGGCAACTGCCAACACGTGTCCAAGGTCAGCAGAGCCGTCCTCCAGACTGGGCGTACCGACCGCGATGAACACTACCTCGGCGCGCGCCAGAGCGTGGCTCCAATGGTCGCTGAAACTCAACGACCCATTCTCCAGCCCGGCCTGTAGCAGCGCTTGCAGGCCGGGTTCGTAGATCGGGCATTGGCCCTGACGCAGTTGCGCCAGGCGCACCTGGTCACGCTCCAGACACACCACGTGGTTGCCCATTTCGGCGAAACAGGCTGCCGTGACCAGCCCCACATACCCCGCCCCGATCACACAGAGTTCCATGGCCGCACCCTTGTCGAAGAGTGCGGCCATTGCACACCAGGCACCGTTGCAGGGCAGTGACAGCACAGGGTCACGCGTGTGACAAGAGCGGCCGTCAGCCTCCGGTGCCCTGCCCGATCAACACGCCATCGACTTTTTGCCCATATAGGTTCACGCCATCGTTGGCATGGAACTTCAGCCGGGTCTTCTCGATGGAGCCTTCCACCAGCCGAGGATCCTGTGGCCGCTCATGGCGGTTGATCCAGGCTGCCACGTCCCAGGCCTGCTGATCGCTCAGGCTGCCGGGGCGGCCTAGGGGCATGTTGTGCTTGATGAACGAAGCGGCCGTATTGATCCGGTGCATGCCGGCCCCCCAATTGTAGGAATCGCGCCCCCACAACGGTGGCATCACATACTCGCCTGCCACTTTCTGCCCCTGGCCCTGGTCACCGTGGCAGATCGCACATTGCTCGCCGTAGACCTGCTTGCCACGCTTGAAGTCATAGCCGCCAGCCGGTGGCGCTACTTCGGGATAACCGCGCCCCGGTGTTTCCACACCCGTAGGCGCCTGGGTCGACAGCCAGTAGGCATAGACGCTGAGGGCTGTCATCTGTGGGCTGTCGGCCGCCGGCGGCGTGCCGTTCATGCTGAACTGGAAACAGCCTTGGATACGCTCGGCAAAAGTGTTGACCTTGTCGTTCTTCTTGCGATAAGCCGGATACATCGGATACGCCCCCCACAGCGGCGCGGAATACGCCAGGCGCCCTTGGTCCAGGTGGCAGTTGCTGCAGTTCATGCCGTTGCCGACCGCTTCAGGCATCAGCCGGCGCGTGTCGACGAATAGCGCGTGGCCTTCACGGACCATCTTGCCAAAGGCGTTGTCCGGCAGATCAGTTTCGGACGGCGGGGTGAACATCGCAGGCGCGTGGCTGCCTGGAACCTTGAGCTGGGACTGATCTTCCATCGCGATAGGTGCAGCCTGGGCGCTGCCCAAGGCCAACAGCAACAGGCTCGGGATCATCGGCTTCATGGCTTGGCCTCCTGACGGACGGGCTGGGCGAAGAACGCGGCGATGGCCTTGACCTCCTCCTCGGTCATGGCCTTGGCCACGCCGACCATCAATTGGTTGGGGTCGTTGCTGCGACTACCGTCGCGCCAGGCGTTGAGCTGTGCGGTCAAGTAGCCTGCCGGTTGTCCGGCCAGCGGCGGGAAGTGCTCGCCGACACCAACGCCACCAGGCCCATGGCATTGCACGCAACCGGGTATCTGCCGGCTCCAATCGCCATAGAGGGCCAGGCGGGACACTGGATCATTGGCGATCTGCTGGCGGCGAAAGTCGGGGGCCGGGTCGGCCGGCAAGCTGGCCAGGTAGGTGCTGACGGCGGTGATTTCGTCTTCGTCCAACGCCTTGGCGAGCGGCTCCATGACCGCTTGCTTGCGACTACCACTGCGAAAATCGGCCAGTTGTTTGCTCAGATAACTCGCTGGCAGGCCGGCCAGGCGCGGAAAGCCTGCGGCGGCGATGCCTTTGCCATCCGGTCCGTGGCAGCCCAGGCAAGCCATGGCGGCGGGGTTGTGCCCACCTTGGGTGAAGATCTTCTGGCCATCGACGGCATGCGCCGAAGGCCAGGCCAGGATCAGCAAACTGCCGATCACGACGCGACTCAACGGTGTGTTCACGGGACGCTCCATTTCCTTGTTATAAGCTTAGGCTTAAACGATATAAGCCCATGAAGAGTAGGCCTATCCCCGGATACCGACAACGATCACCGGGCAAGAAAATGGCATTGCGCCTGCTAACTGCTCATTTGCTGAGCTGGATCAAGTTCCGGAGATGCACTGGGTCGCAGCGGTGCGCACATCGCCCAGGCGCAGCGGGAAATTGTTCAGCCGCTCGTGAAGTTTGATGCTGCTGCCACTGCCACGTTTGTCGATGTCCACCAAGGCAGCAGGACCGACGCTTGTCGGCACTTTTTGTGGAACGATCAAGCGCAGGCCCTCGCCACGCGCCTCTTCGACCAGTGGGTCACGGCTATCTGCCAGTTTGCTCTTGACGCAATCGGCGTATTGGCGCGGCGTCTTGCCGGAGATGACATCCAAGGTTTCGCGCGATTGCTCCAGCTCCGAAACACTGACACAGCCGCCCAATGCCAACAGCATCGCGGGCACCAACCACTTCATTCGCATTACCCCTTCCTTCATCGAGAAACGCTTCGACCACTGTCGGGCTGATTTGCTCCCTGCTTTGGCAGATTTATCTTGGGCCCGACCATCTCGCGCGCAAGTCTACCCTGACATCGTGGTATCGTTCATGTTTGCAGAACCAATCCTTGCGGAGCACCTCATGAAATTCGTACACCAGCGCGAGCACCTGAACGAGGACGACGTGGTCGTCATCGAGTGCTCCCAGCGCTGCAACATCCGCCTGATGAATGACGCCAACTTCCGCAGCTTCAAGAACGGCGGCCGGCACACCTACCACGGTGGCCACTTCATCAAGTTCCCAGCCAAGATCACCGTACCCAGCACCGGCTTCTGGAATATCACCATCGACACCGTGAGCCCGCGCCCGATCTCGGTGACACGCAAGCCGACCTTCACCCACAAGATCAAGATCATCCGCCGCTCGTCGTCCAAACTCGTCTAAGGCCCGTCATGACTCAAACCATCAAATACGTGATCAAGTACAAGCTCGACGGCGAGCGCCGTTGGGACTTTGCCCTGATGCCTGACGCCTCCCATGAGCAGGCGCTCGAAGCGCTGCGCAAGATCCACGGCGACGATGCCGAGAAGATCAGCGACATTCAAGTCAGCAAGGCCCTGTAAACCCGCCACACCGTCATCAAGGAGCAGCGCATGAGCACCTGGCCCGACCGTCGTATCCTCGACCTACTGGGCATCCAGTTGCCCATACTCCAAGCGCCCATGGCCGGTGCCAGCGGCTCGGCCATGGCCATTGCCGTCGGCAATGCCGGCGGGCTGGGCGCCCTGCCCTGTGCCATGCTCACCGCCGAGCAGCTCCACGGCGAAGTACAAGCCTTTCGTGCCAGTTGCCAGGGGCCACTGAATCTCAATTTCTTCTGCCATCAGCCGCCAATGCCTGACCCGGTGCGCGACGCGCGCTGGAAACAAGCGCTCAAGCCCTATTACGACGAGGTCGGGGCGGATTTCGAGGCGCCGACGCCGGTATCCAACCGGGCGCCATTCGACGAGCAGAGTTGCCAGTGGGTGGAGCAATTGCGTCCTGAGGTGGTGAGCTTTCATTTCGGCCTGCCCCAAGTCGAACTGCTGCAACGAGTGAAGGCCAGCGGTGCCAAGGTGTTGTCTAGCGCCACTACGGTGGAAGAAGCCCTCTGGCTGGAGGCCAATGGCTGCGATGCGATCATCGCCATGGGCTACGAGGCCGGCGGGCATCGAGGCATGTTCCTGAGCGACGACATCACCAGCCAGATCGGTACCTTCGCGTTGGTGCCCCAAGTGGTGGATGCCGTGCGCATCCCGGTGATCGCGGCAGGCGGCATCGGTGATCATCGCGGACTGGTCGCCGCCCTGGCACTGGGCGCTTCGGCGGTGCAAATCGGCACCGCTTACCTGTTCTGCCCCGAAGCCAAGGTATCAGCAGCCCATCGCCATGCGCTGGACAACGCGCCGGCCAGCGATACAGCCCTGACCAACCTGTTCACCGGACGTCCAGCGCGAGGCATCAACAACCGTATCATGCGCGAGCTGGGGCCGATGAGCCCGCTGGCGCCGCGCTTCCCACTCGCCGGCGGCGCCTTGATGCCGCTCAGGGCGATCCGTGACCCACAGGGCAACAGCGATTTCAGCAACCTGTGGGCCGGCCAGGCACTGCGCCTGGGTCGGCACCGCTCGGCCAGCGAGCTGACCTTAGAGATCGCCAACAAAGCGCTGGAGCAGCTCGGGCGCTGAACTGCCCCCTGATTGACGCCATCGCGAGGCAAAGCCCGCTCCTGCATCGTGCCTCTTCCTGTCCGGCGGCCTATCGCTATATAGTCAGCACCATAACGATACCCCCAAGGAGCCCCTCTGCATGCTCATCCGCCTGTCCACCTTGGCCGCTGGCGTCCTGGCCGGCCTGATTACGCTCAATAGCGCCTGGGCTGATGAAGTCCAAGTGGCCGTCGCAGCCAACTTCACCGCGCCCCTCCAGGCCATCGCCAAGGATTTCGAGAAAGACACCGGCCACAAGCTGGTGGTCGCCTCCGGCGCCACCGGCCAGTTCTATGCACAGATCAAGAATGGCGCCCCCTTTGACGTCTTCCTCGCCGCCGACGACAGCACGCCGGCCAAGCTCGAGCAGGAAAAGGCCATTGTCCCCGGCTCGCGCTTCACCTATGCCATCGGCACCCTGGCTCTGTGGTCGGCCAAACCTGGATATGTGGATGACAAAGGCGAGATCCTCAAGCAGAACACCTTTCAGCACCTGGCCATCGCTAGCCCCAAGACCGCCCCCTATGGCCTGGCCGCCACCCAAGTGCTGGACAAGCTCAATTTGACCGAAACCACCCAGGCCAAGCTGGTCGAGGGCCAGAACATCACCCAGGCCTTCCAGTTCGTCTCCACAGGCAATGCCGAGCTCGGCTTCGTCGCCCTGTCGCAGATCTACAAGGATGGCAAGTTGCAGAGCGGCTCGGCCTGGATCGTGCCGGCGCCGTTGCACGAGCCGATCCGCCAGGACGCGGTGATTCTCGAAAAGGGCAAGGACAACCCGGCCGCCAAGGCCCTGTTCGATTACCTCAAGGGCCCGAAAGCGGCTGCGGTGATCAAGTCCTACGGGTATGACCTCTGATGCCACTGGACGCCAGCGACCTGGGTGCGATCTGGCTGACCATCAAACTGGCCAGCCTGACCACCTTGATCCTGTTGGTGCTGGGCACGCCCATCGCCTGGTGGCTGGCGCGGACACGCTCATGGCTGCGTGGTCCTATCGGTGCGGTGGTGGCCCTGCCGCTGGTACTGCCGCCCACGGTGATCGGCTTCTATCTACTGATCGCCCTCGGCCCGCACGGCTGGCTAGGCCAGGCTACCCAGGCATTGGGGCTGGGCAGCGTGGTATTCAGCTTCAGCGGGTTGGTGATCGGCTCAGTGGTGTATTCCATGCCCTTCGTGGTCCAGCCGCTGCAAAATGCCTTCGCCGCCATCGGCCAGCGTCCGCTGGAAGTTGCCGCGACCTTGCGCGCCAGCCCCTGGGACACCTTCGTCCATGTGGTATTGCCGCTCGCCCGGCCCGGTTTTGTCACCGCCAGTGTCCTTGGTTTCGCCCACACTGTCGGTGAGTTCGGCGTGGTCTTGATGATCGGCGGCAACATCCCCGACAAGACCCGCGTGGTCTCGGTGCAGATCTTCGATCATGTCGAGGCCATGGCCTATCCGCAGGCGCATTGGCTGGCAGGCGTCATGCTGGTGTTTTCCTTCCTGGTGCTACTGATGCTCTATGCAGGTCGCCGTGCAAGAGCAGGCTGGAGCTGAGATGCCTTCGTCGATCCTGGCGCGCCTGGACCTGGCGCGCGGCGAGTTCAACCTGAACGTCGACCTGAATCTGCCTGGACGCGGCGTCAGTGCCCTGTTCGGCCATTCAGGCTCGGGCAAGACATCCTGCCTGCGCTGTTTGGCGGGCCTCGAGCGCGCCCAGCACGCCTACATCGAAGTCAACGGCGAAATCTGGGAAGACAGCGCCAAAGGCTATTTCCTGGCATCGCACAAACGAGCGGTGGGTTACGTGTTCCAGGAGGCCAGCTTATTCCCTCATCTATCGGTGCGCGGCAATCTGGAGTTCGGCTGGCGACGCGTCCCCAGCGCCGACCGCAAGGTCAGCCTGGCTCATGCCTGCGAGCTGCTGGGCATCGCTGCTCTGCTCGAGCGCCGTCCCGCGACCCTCTCAGGAGGCGAGGCTCAACGGGTCGGCATCGCCCGCGCCCTACTCAGCAGCCCACGCCTGCTGCTGATGGACGAGCCGCTGGCCGCCCTGGACGCTGCGCGCAAACGCGAGATCCTGCCGTACCTGGAGCGTTTGCACGATGAACTGGAGATCCCCGTGGTGTACGTCAGTCATGCCCAGGATGAAGTGGCGCGCCTGGCCGACCATCTTGTGCTACTGGAACAGGGCCAGGCACTGGCCAGCGGCCCGATCAGCGAAACCCTGGCAAGGCTCGACCTGCCCTTGGCTCAAGGCGAGGATGCCGGTGTAGTGCTCGACGGAATGGTCGCCGGTCATGACCCGCACTATGGGCTGTTCGATCTGCGCCTGATGGGCGACTGCGCGCCCACACTGCGCATCGCCCATCCCGCCTTGGTGATCGGCAGCACCTTGAGGCTCAAGGTACAGGCACGCGATGTCAGCCTGGCGCTGGCCGCCGACAGCACCTCAAGCATTCTCAACCGCCTGCCTGTCCAGGTCGTTCAATGCCGCGCTGCCGACAATCCGGCCCATGTACTGGTGAGCCTGGACGCGGCGGGCAATGCCCTGCTGGCGCGTATCACCCGCTATTCGGCGGACCAGCTTGAGTTGCACCCCGGGCAGACACTGTGGGCTCAGATCAAGTCGGTGGCGCTGCTGGGCTGAGCATTGACCGGACAGCCGTTGTCCATTGTCCTGTGACTGGTCGATGGACATTGCCCCATGCTCGATTGCCCACTGCCCCAAGCCCTGCACTATGTCGATGACAGCCAACCGGGGCTGACTCGGCGTCGCTGGCGCGACCGCTTTCACTACTTCGACACCGATGGCAAACGCATACGCGACGCCCAGACGCTGGCCCGCATCGCCGCCCTGGCGATCCCGCCAGCCTATACCGCCGTCTGGATCTGCCCCGATCCCCAGGGCCATTTGCAAGCCACCGGGCGCGACGCCCGAGGACGCAAGCAGTATCGCTACCACGCCCAATGGCGTGAACTGCGCGACCAGCACAAGTACGATCGCATGCTGGCCTTTGCCCAAGCGTTGCCCAGGCTGCGCCGGCAACTGGATAGCCATCTGGCGCGACCCGGCCTGGACCGAGAAAAAGTCATGGCCCTGGTGGTCAGCCTGCTCGACACCACGCTGATCCGAATCGGCAACCGCCAGTACCTGCGGGAAAACAATTCCTACGGCCTGACCACCTTGCGCAACCGGCATGTACAGGTCCATGGCAGTACCGTGCGCTTTCAGTTTCGCGGCAAACGGGGCGTCGAACACGATGTCAGCCTGCGCGACCGACGCCTGGCGCGGCTGATCAAGCGCTGCCTGGAGCTTCCGGGACAGACCTTGTTCCAGTACTTGGACGAACAGGGCCAGCGACATGCCGTGGGTTCGAGCGAGGTCAATCAGTTCCTGCAGCAGCTAACGGGTGCTGACTTCACCGCCAAGGACTACCGCACTTGGGCTGGCAGCGCACTTGCCCTGGACCTGTTGCGCCCCCTGGCCTGGCAACCGGAAAGCGAGGCCCGCCGCCAGGTTGCCGCTATCGTCCGGCAGGTGGCCACGCGCCTGGGCAATACACCTGCGGTGTGTCGACGCTGCTATATCCACCCGGCGGTGCTGGAGCATTATCAGCTCGGCCGACTGGCCACCTTGCCCAAAGCCAGGGCGCGCCAAGGCCTGGAGGCGGAGGAAGCCGCCTTACTTCGCTTCCTGCAATTACTAGGGGATTAATCGGTGATTACTCGCTTCTATTTGCGCTATCAAACAGAGAAATTTCCCATCTGGGCGTAAGCCCCCTATCCTTGCCAGCGAGCACCTTCGCTGATCGGCCGCCTTGGTCGTTTCGGCACCTGCGACTAAAGACAGATAACAGAATTTATCTGCGCGGGAATTACTCTTCGCGGAAAGCGTCTTTAATGAGAAGGAAGAGGGACACGCTCCCGCCGCCGCGGTAAATGGCCGCGCGGATTTCATCATTACCAAGGAGAACTACATGCTGATACTCACCCGCAAGGTTGGCGAAAGCATCGTCATCGACGATGACATCAAAGTAACCATTCTGGGAGTCAAAGGGATGCAAGTGAGGATCGGCATCGATGCGCCAAAGGATGTACAGGTTCATCGTGAAGAGATCTTCAAGCGTATCCAGGCCGGCAACCCTGCTCCGGAGAAGAACGACGACCAGCACTGAACAACCTTGCTTCAAGTCGCACGGACGCGCTTGACCGTTCAGCCCGCTCACGCGGGCGGCCACGCCTCAGGTGTCTAGCAGTTCCCGCACCTTGGCGATCATCCTGTCCATGTCGAAGGGTTTGTCGAAAACCGCAACGAACAACTCGGGGCAAATGCGTCCCTGGTTGGCCTGTGCGCCGCTCATGAGAATCACTGGCAGGTCAGGTAGCTGCAGTTCATCGCGGATCGCCTTGACCAGTTCCTCGCCGTTGAGCAGCGGCATCATGTAGTCGGTGATCACCAACTCTACCCGCTTTTCCTTGAGCGCCTCCAAAGCCTTGCGGCCATTGCTCGCCTTCTCCACCAGAAAGCCTTCATCCTCCAACGCGAATCCGAGGATATCGGCTATCAGGTATTCATCGTCGACGATCAGGATCGTGTTCATCGTCCTATTCCATCAGTCGCTCCCCTGGGGCACGGGCGTGCCGCTCAACACGCCGCATGCACCTTCGAAGGCCTTGCGCAAAACAATTCCCTGAGGACCGATACACAGTTCGTGCAGCGCCGGGTCATGATGGCTATCGCGCACCTTGAGCACCGAGACCATGCGCCGCAGCTGCGAATCCAGTTCGACGAAACGCATCAAGAGCAGGTTGTCGACGAGGCTCGAAAGATCTGGCGCTGGTGCAGTGATCTCCGAGCCGAAGATATCGCGCATCTCCCAGGTCAGCAGCACGCTGACGTCACGGGCACGCAACTCGCCGGTCAGGGCACGGAAGAAGGCATTGAGCCGGGCAGGGTCGAACGCCAGGCGACTGAACGCGCCCAGGCTGTCGATCACCACCCGCTGGGCGCCCAGTGTCTCGACACGCTCGAGCAAGTATCCGCCAAGCTGGTCCAATAGCCCTTCGGTGGTGGTTTGCCAACAGAACGCCAGGCTGCCTTCGCGTTCACGCTTGGCGAGGTCATGCCCCAGCGCAGCGGCCTTCAGGCGCAGCCGGGCCGGTGTTTCGTAGAAGCCAAAGTGCAGGCCCGGGGCCTGGGGAGTGCAGGGCCCGAGGAACGCCAGGCCTAACGATGTCTTGCCGATCCCCGAAGGCCCCATGACCAGGCTGACCGAGCCCTTGGCCACACCACCGCCGAGCATTTCGTCCAACGTGGCGATACCGGTACCGACCCGCGTCAGCGTATCGCTTCCCGTCTGGCTGGGGTGGCTGTATAGCGCTTCCAGGCGAGGAAACACCTGCAGACCGGCCTGGTCGATCAGGCACTCATGCAGCCCGGAAAGTGCGCCACTGCCACGCGTCTTGCGCAACTGGACCTGGCGCACCGCCCGGCTGCCTAGCAGTTGTTCGCCCAACTCGATCACCCCATCGACCATGGTGTGCTCTGGACTGCCCTCTTGCAGTCGGGCGCTGGTCAACAACAGCACGGTACATCCGGCAAAGGCGGCGTGCCCCTGCAGTTCGGAGACGAACTTCTTGGTATCGAGGCTGGTTTCCGCACGGACCCGAGCGTTGAGCAGCCCATCGACGATGAGCAGGCTGGCCTGCTGACGAGCGATCTCCTGGCGTAACAACCTGACCACCGCATCGAGCCCTTCCTGCTCCAAGGTATCGAAGGCACTGACGAACTGGATTGGGTCGCCGACCAGCGCAGGATCGAAGAAGTCCAGCGTCGACAAGTATTGAAACAACCTCTCGTGGGACTCGCTGAGCAAGGTCGCCACCAACACGCGACCGCCGCTGCGCACATGATTGCATGCCAGCTGGTTGGCCAGAATGGTCTTGCCCGCACCCGGCGGTCCCTGGACGATATAGGAGGCCCCGGCGATCAGGCCGCCTTTGAGGAGCACGTCCAGTCCATCGATGCCTGTCGCCAATCGCTTGAGTGATTCTGCCATGGTGGTTACTCATTGAGACCCAGGGTCGGTGACGTCCGGGCATGCGGGCAGGTACAGACTCATGCAGGTACCCTCGCCTAACCGGCTGTCCACGCAGATAGCACCGTTGCACTGCCTGGCAAAGCCATAGACCTGGCTCAGTCCCAGACCAGTGCCCCGGCCGAAGGGCTTGGTGGTGAAAAAAGGCTCGAAGATTCGCGGCAGCACCTTCGGATCGATGCCTTGGCCTGTGTCCTGCACATCGAACCGCACAAAACGTCCCCGCAGCCCCTCCACCTCGCCGGACAGCTCGACACAGGTGACGGCAAGACGAATGCGTCCCTCGCCGTCAATGGCATCACGGGCATTGAGCAACAGGTTGAGCAAGACCATCTGCAGTTGCCCCGCGTCCGCTTCAATCGATGGCAGGTCCGGCTGCAGGTATTCCTCAAGCACGATGCCTTGGGTCAGTCCATGCTGCAGAAGACCACGCGTGGCCTCGATCAGTTCAGCGGGGGCGATACGCGCCGCGGTCAATTGGCGATGACGGGCGAACGTCAGCAGTTGCCGGGTCAATTGCGTGCCCCGTTCCCCGGCATCGACAACGTGTTCAAGCAGCCGGCGGATACGCTGCAAATCATCGCTACTCATGGCGAGCCGGGCGGCCCCGAGAATGATGGTCAACAGGTTGTTGAAATCATGGGCCAGGCCACCGGTGAGTTGCCCCAGGGCCTCGAGTTTCTGGGCTTGGAATAGCTGGGCGCGGATGGCATCCAATTGCAGGGCCGACTCACGTCGGTCGGTGATGTCCCGGGTAACTTTGGCCAGTCCGATGACCTGCCCCGTTTCGTCCCTTACCACATCCAGTGCTGCCAGGGCCCAGAATTGCGTGCCGTCCTTGCGCACGCGCCAGCCTTCATCCTGAGCCACACCCTGTTCCAAAGCCTGGTGCAACAAATGCTCCGGACGGCCTTCGGCCCGGTCCTGGTCGGTGAAGAACAGCGAAAAATGCTGGCCGATCACTTCCTCGGCACGGTAGCCCTTGATACGTTCGGCGCCTGGGTTCCAGGACACCACCGTGCCCGACAGGTCGAGCATATAGATGGCATAGTCCACCACCGATTGAACCAGCTGCTCATAACGGTTGGGCGGCATTTGCGGCTGATCGGAACGCTCATTGGAAACCATGCAGACTCCGCAGGCACTACCAGGGCCATCCACTGAGCGTAGTCAAAAGACCGGCACCCATGTAAGCCACAGACAAGCCTGGACGCGTCATGGTTCCCGTTCGGCCAGCAAAGAGTTGCAACGCGTTGGGCCTGAGCACGGACTTGCAAGGCTCAATGACAGCAAGATAGCCCTTGGCCTATAGTGCTCCGGCCTTTGCAAAGCCAGGAACGAAGATGCTCGTCAATTTGCGCATGCAGCGCCTGCAAGATGATCTCCAACGCACCGCCAACGAATTGGAAGTTGTCTGCCGCGGGCTTTCCGGACACGCCCGGTACCTTCGCCATCGTGTGCACGGACACGATGCCCAGGCAATGGATGGCCATACCCAGGGCCTGAAATCCTCTGCCTGCACGCTGCGTCAGATCGCCCACGCATTAACCCCCTGAAACGGCAGGTGCGGTTGACTTGTCTATAACGGTGGGTTATAAAGCGCGCTTGATTGTCAGGCCCTTCTGCCTTGAAGCGCGCCGGTCGTGACGACCCTTTCAAGCGTGCGAGTGTGGTGGAATTGGTATACACAGCAGACTTAAAATCTGTCGGCGTGAGCCTTGCGGGTTCGAGTCCCGCCACTCGCACCATCTCCTTCTGAAAAGGCGCCCTTGCGGCGCCTTTTTCATGCCCAGCAAAACGTGTACCGACTGCTACAGTGGAACATGTCCCCGCTCACTGGAATGCCACCATGCGCTACTCCCTCTTCGATGGTCAACGCGACATCATCATCCTGCTCGCCCGCGTATTGCTGATGATCCTTTTCATCTTGTCCGGTTGGAGCAAACTGACCGGCTTTGAAGGCACGGTCAATTACATGAGCTCCCTCGGAGCCCCTGCGCCCATGCTCGCGGCGGCCATTGCAGTGATCATGGAGTTCGCCGTTGGCATCCTGCTGATCCTGGGCTTCTATACGCGCCCGCTGGCCTTCCTGTTCGCGTTGTTCGTTCTGGGCACTGCATTGATCGGGCATCCATACTGGAACATGGTCGACCCGGAGCGCAGCGCCAACATGACCCAGTTCCTTAAAAACATGAGCATCGTCGGCGGGCTGTTACTACTGGCGGTGAGCGGCGCAGGACGCTTCTCCCTGGACCGTCGCTGACGGCCACAACACTGGCACGACGACTCAATCGTCGATGTCGTCGTGCCAGGCGGGATGCTCCTCGTCATCGAAGTCATCCCGAAGCTCTTCATCTTCCTCGGCTTCGTCCAGTACTCCATGAGCGTCGGCTTCCGGATCGACATCCTCCTCCAGAAACTCGTGGTCGAGCAGATGATCGTGCTCGGGTTCGTGCAGGTCGTCTTCGTCGTGCATGGCTGGGCTCCCAAGGTCAAAACAGGCCTGTATAGGCCGATCAACAGTCGCGGTCAATTGTTGACAGCTTAACGCTGGCTTAACCGCTCAACCGCTAGTCTCCAATCTCTCCCTTCAAACGTTCTTGCCCGCCACCTTGGCGGGCTTTTTTTGCCCATTCGGTCTCCCGGCGCAATCTTTGTGGGAACCATATGCCCTGCTTCGATGCTCGCAACTATGTGGACCTGTGTTTCATCAAGGAGAACCCGCATGACTGTGAACATCGACAACCTGATCATCACCACGCCTGCCCCTAAATCAGAAACCAACCCCGTGGCCCTGGAAGTCACCGGTGCCGTTGCCCTGGCTACGTTGAGTGAGTTTGTCGCGCGATTGCCCGATGGTTCCATTCGCCTGAACGCCCCTACCAAGGGCGCGGCCAGCAAAAGCACACACCGTACCCGTTGCGAATGGAAGGAACCTGTCTATTGGGGCTTGGGCAGCGCCGCTACCCACCGTAACCACCAAACGTTCACGCTGCAGAAGGTCAACTCGTTACAAAAAGTGGTGATTTCACAACTGCACGTAAAGGACGATGACAGCCCACCCATCAAAGTGTTCTGGAACAAAGGCAAGCTCACTTACGGCTTTCGCTCCGAATTCAACCAGGCAACCGCACCCACGACCACCCTTCTGACCGAGGTGCCGCTGGGAGCACCGTTCGAGATCATCATCGAAGTTTCATCCAGCGGCGTAGTCATCCTCAGCGCAACCTGCAATGGCCGTACAGGCCGCTCTCCAGCACTTCAGTTGGCGAGCACATGGAACGCAAGGAACTTTAACTTCCATGGCGGCGTGTACAACCAGATTGACTTTACCGACTCAACGCCCGTTGAAGACGGCTCGGTTTGCGTGATCAGTCGCCTTGAACTGACCCATTTTTGAGAGTCATCGACAGTCTGTGAACAGGCGCTTCACGAATTTCTGACAATCGACTGGGCACACTGAAACCGCTTCGTACGTTCTTTCAACCCGCCTTCCTGGCGGGTTTTTCTTTTTCTGATCCATCGCGCGACCACGCCTAAAACGCGACCTGCGTCACACCCTTTCGCTTCGTATGGAACTTTTCAGAAACGTTTTGCTCCTTTTCCGCAGGGCACCTGCGAAGCAGGCCTATTGACAGCATTGAATGTGCTGTGCATGTGGGTAATCTACACCCCTTGTTGAATCTTCTTCGAAGCCTCTACCTCTTTTAACTGTTTCGGCGGGCCTGCTCGCCATGCTTCCTCTGTGGACGAACGCACAGCAGAACAGCCCTGCATGGGAACTGGAGCCGACCTCGTTTCTGGGTATCGATCTTCAGGGCGACTTCCTCAATCAAGTTGCACCCTGCCCCGCCGATGTTGCCAGGCCAGACAAACCCTGCCGGGTCGCTACCGCCGACCCGAACCGCTTCGAGGTCCGAGGCCTGCCATACCTGCCCATTTCCCCCGGCTACGAGCTGGTCGCCACGTTGGCAGGTGGCCGGGTGCAGGAACTGGTCTTCAGTGGCAATGCCAATAGCTTGAATCTGGTAACGGACCTGCTGACCGAGCAATTCGGCCAACCCACAAAGCAGGATAGCCATTGGATCAAGATGACTTCCGGGGCCTCCTATTTGGCCGAAGTGCTTTCGTGGCAAGGCGAAAAAGTGTCGATCAATTTCCAGCGTCAGGAAAAAGACCTCGGCAAATATGCGGTGACCTTCTCCACCCTGCCCACAAAGGTGGTCAGCACCGACGAGACACCAGCCGACGCGCCCACAACTGACGTATCCAAACTTTGAACCCGATGCCGTGACATCGCCACATGGGTGGCGAGGGTGGTGCGCGTTAGTAGCCACCAATGCATTGGTAACCACTGGGGAGTCTGTCACACCCTTGTCACGCAACGTGATCATTATCGATCGAGCCAAAGGGACTTGGCCCCGTCTACCGAAACCCCGGCGCAGTGCCGGGGTTTTGCATTGGTGCACAATGCTGTGACTTAGGGCATCAATCCAGACACTCTCGTGCCGCTGTGCGCAGCTTATCGGTCGACAGGAAACTGCCTTTGTAGAACGTTGCGCGGCTTCCCTCATGGTACTTGACGATCTCAAGCACATCATCGGAAGTCACTGCGCTGGGCGCTGTGATGCGGTAACCATTGGAGATGGATTTTTGAGTGGTGAGCGGCGCCATGGCCTGCCATTTTGGCAGAACGCATGCTGCGTATACCTCGGGGGTTTTGCGGGTTAGCTTGGTGCCAGTTGGCTGACCTGGCGATGCGCACCCAGCCAGCGTAACGAGCACGGCGGAACAAACGAGGACAGGAAGTCGATACATTTACGATAGATCCCTAGTGACTAAGGGATTCTAGCAATCAACATCGAAAGGACACCAATCCACGAAGGTAGCACAGCACGACTAGCGGATTCCCAAGGATTTGAACGCGCGTTTTCACGATTCCTTCACAAAGCTGACTGTAAAGTCAACTTTGTTCATGTTGGGACATTCAGCCCGCTCCGGCGGGCCTTTTTTCTAGCATTCCGTCACCCACTGGCCCTACAATCCTACGCAGTTGAAGGATCAGCACCCGTCACAGAGAGCCCGCCATGGAGCGGGCTTTTTGTTGCCTTACGATCAGCTGACAGGCCTAGATCATCTGAAGGCGATACCGACCAGCCTCAGTGGCCACATCCTCCCCTTCATCACTAATCAAATAACCTCCACACATCATTTCCGTAGTGGAGAATCAGACTAACCCGCACCTGGGTAGAGCTTCGCCTGCTCCGGATCCAACATCTCAATCTCTCCGATTCGGTAGCGCCGAACGCGGCCAGGGCCGCATCCAACTCTCGGGAGCGCCTTCCATTCGACGCCCCGAGCACATTACAACGCGGCATGCAGCACGCAGGTAACGGCACCGTAGATAGATGAGCAAGCCACGGGCGACACACAGTAGCGGCTTTATCAGAATTGTCTGATTAAGCTGAGGGCGGACACAGCATAACTTAGATGATTCATTCATCGAGCCAATATACAACGCTTAATAACCAAGCAAGCTTTGTAACCTGCTACGCCGCCTAGAGTACGCCATACAACCTAGTTCATCAGCCCAGCGCTGGAGAACGCTTTACCTTCGCTTAAAAACCGAGCACCTAGCATTTAATTGAAAACACCCTGAGAGGTTTGGCAAATAATGAAGTCCCTCAGACTCTTGGCCACTTGGGCCTTACTAATAATTGCAACACCGTCTTCATTTGCAGCCTGCAACTTTTTTGAAGGGCACTCGCAAAAACAAATATCGATAAGTATTCCTTCAAGCCTATCCATCCCCAGGGACGCAGCAAACAACACCATTATCTATGAGTCCCCACCGCAAACCTTCTATGGAAACGCCTCATACACATGTTCCACTACATTCACAACAGGAATAAAAAACAATGTAGGAAGCGATTCCGCAACGACATCCTATTTCCCGATTGGTAATACAGGACTGTCCTGGCAATGGATATACCAAGGCTCACCCTATATAGGATTCGGCGGCGGAAGCACTAGGAATCCGGGCGGATATGGATTCAACACCACAACAAATGCCCTACGCATCATTAAAACAGGCAGTATATCACCAGGCGCAACCATACCGGCCGGAACCCTGGGTTTTATTCAGGTCGAGTCAGCAACTGTAAGCCCCCTGGCAATGATTACTGATAAAAGCTCATCCATCATACTCCAATCATGCGAGACACCGAACATTGCTGTAGATATGGGCGAACACAATCTAAGCACTTTCTCGAGCAACGGAAACTCCACCCCGCCCAAAAAATTTTATATAAAACTCAATAATTGCCCAAGCGGGATCCAGAAAGTCAACTACAGCTTATCCGCCACTGCAGATTCCCCGGCGGTGAATAGCGCACTCGGCATTATAAAGCTAAATAACAGCTCTACCGCCAAAGGCATTGCCCTTCAATTACTAGACGATCACTACACCCCCATACAACTAGACACAACCTATGTGTTTAACGAATATTCAAGCGACGGCGGAAGCTTTTCCTTACCTTTGAATGCAAAATATATCCGTACACTACCGAATGCTGATGCTGGTCAATATGATAAAGGGATGAGCGCCGGCTCCGCCAACAGCGAGGTCACATTCATTATGAACTACTTGTGATCACTGCCTGGGACGAAACACCAACAGCAAACATCACGCCAAGGGCTGAGCAGTTGCTCGGGGTTCTACGGCTTAAGCGTCAGACTTCGGGCACATAAAGACATCCTAGTTCCCGCCCTCGTGCATCAACCAAGGGGAGCGCCATGGACTTTTGCGACCTACAAGCCGCGCTGTTAGTGCGTCGCAATCAGAAAAAGGCTCGCGACTTCTATGCGGCAGACGAAATCTGGAACAAGGCTTCCATGCGCCCGGAGTACCTGGCTGGCCAGCACACCCGTCGATACGTTGAAGCGTCGGGCCATTGCCAAACCTTCAAATGAGGAGGTTTGGGACTGATGTGATTTTTCTAGGGCTTCGGTATTTTTTGCGCGCAAATAAAAACCCCGCAGACGTTAATCTGCGGGGCTTTTGAATGGTGGAGGCCGAGGTCGGAATCGAACCGGCGTAGACGGATTTGCAATCCGGAGCATAACCACTTTGCTACTCGGCCTCAAAGTTCGGAATTAGCTGCTTTCGCGTCGCTATCTCCTTGAAACTTCAGCGCTTTTTAAAGCTTGCTGCGTTTCGATGGACGCCATTATGTCTACATTCGTTGATCCTTGCAACCCCCCTGATTAGAAAAAATATTCAAGGGGCTCAAGGTGTTAGCGCAGGCGGCTCAGTTTACTCCAGAGACCGACCAATGTGTTCTCTACGGTACCGCTGGCCGCCACGCCGATTCGCTCCTGCAAGCTCTTGCGCTCGGCAAAGCGCAAGTGGAACAGATTCGCTTCACGGGCGCGCTCGCTCAGGTATTCATCACTGGTGCGCAGCTCATCGACCAGTTTTCGGTTCAGCGCGGCGACACCCAGCCAGACTTCGCCTGTGGCGACCTCATCGATGTGCAACTGAGGGCGGTAGCGGGAGACGAAATCCTTGAACAGCTGATGCGTTATATCCAAGTCTTCCTGGAACTTCTCCCTGCCCTTTTCAGTGTTCTCGCCGAACACCGTCAACGTGCGCTTGTACTCGCCGGCGGTGAGCACCTCATAATCGATATCGTGCTTCTTCAACAGGCGATTGACGTTGGGCAGCTGAGCCACCACGCCGATCGAACCGAGCACGGCAAAGGGGGCGCTGACGATCTTTTCGCCGATGCAGGCCATCATGTAGCCGCCGCTGGCGGCAACCTTGTCGATGCACACGGTGAGCGGAATGCCGGCCTGACGGATGCGCGCCAGCTGCGACGCAGCCAGACCATAGCTGTGCACCAGACCACCACCACTCTCAAGACGCAACACGACCTCGTCACGGGGGGTGGCAAGGCTCAGCAGCGCGGTGATTTCGTTGCGCAGGCTTTCGGTGGCGGATGCTTTGATGTCCCCATCGAAATCGAGGACATACACACGGCTTTTCTCTTCGGCCTTACTCTTCTTTTGCTGTTTTTCCGTCTTGGCTTGTTGCTTGCGTAGCGCCTTGAGCTGGGCCTTGTCGAACACGCCTGCTTCGAGGCGTTCGCGCAACTCCTTGTAGAACTCATTGAGACGGGTGACCTGCAAATGCCCGCCCGATTTACGCCGCCCCTTGCCCCGCAAGCCGGCAATGGCCGACAAGACCACCAGGATGGCGATCACCAGGGTGGCGGTTTTGGCGAGAAAGCTTGCGTATTCGGCAAGAAACTCCACATTGACTCCTTGATAGACCAGCGCCTGAAGGCGCGAACTGCATCAAGCATACCGTTGCGTCACAGGCGCTGCCAGCTGGGGAAAACGCTGGCAACATAGTTCAAACAACCTTTTCAAACGCTTGTATGTTTTTTCGTTGACAGCCTGTCTGTCGCATCCTAACCTCGCAGCAACTCCCTTGGACCGGACCTCTCCGTGGGCAATATCTACCTGATCCGACATGGCCAAGCCTCCTTCGGTGCCGATGACTACGACGTCCTCTCACCCGTCGGCGCACGCCAGAGCCACGCGTTGGGAGAGCATCTTGCCCAGCTCGGTCTGCGTCTGGATCGGTGCCTGGCCGGCGACCTGCGCCGCCAGCAAGACACTGCGCGCCTTACGCTTGAGGCCATGCAGGCCCAAGGCTGCTCGACGCCGGCCATTGAGACCGACGCGGCGTTCAACGAGTTCGATGCCGATGGCGTTATCCGTGCATTGCTTCCCGACCTGCTGCCGCAAGAGCCCGACGCGCTGCATATCCTGCGCAACGGCACGACCCATCGCAGCGAGTTCCAGCGCCTGTTCGCGCTGATGGTGCAACGCTGGCACGATGGCGAACACCAAAGCGATGGCCTGGAGACGTGGCAGGCGTTCACTGCCCGAGTCCAGTGCGGCCTTGCTCGAGTGCTCCAAAGCGCAAGCCGAGGCGACAACATTGCCATCTTTACGTCCGGCGGAACCATCGCCGCTTTGCTCCACCTGGTTACTCGGATCACGCCCGGCCAAGCCTTCGCGCTCAACTGGCAGATCATCAACACGTCGCTCAGCCACCTGAAATTTCGGGGCAACGACGTGACACTGGCTTCCTTCAACAGCCAAGCCCACGTGCAGCTGTTGAGGACGCCGGAGCTTGTCACCTATCGATGAGCCCGGCCTGTTGTCCCCGCCGGGGACGTGAATATCACTCTATAAGGAATGCGCCATGACCTCCGTAGCTGATGCCGTCAAGAAGATGCAAGAGAAGTTCAACCCATCCGCTGCCGCCGGCCTGGACCTGGTGTTCGGTTTCAACATCACCGACGAAGACAAGCACTATGCAATCATCGTCAAGGACGGTACCTGCAACCTGCAGGAAGGCGAAAACCCGGACGCCAACTGCACCCTGGTCATGGACAGTGAAACCCTCAAAGGCATCGTCAGCGGTGACACCGATGGCATGCAGGCCTTCATGAGCGGCAAGCTGCGCGTCGAAGGCGACATGATGCTGTCGATGAAACTCAGCGAGCTGTTCCCCGCCTGAGTGGCTTGAGCGATTGCCGATGAAAAACCGAGGCCAACTGGCTTCGGTTTTTTTTTGCCGGCGGCCATGCAAGGCCCATCAAGATGAGTGATTGAGCGGCAACACCCTTGCCTATAAGCCCCTTGGTACGCTTGTGCCAGTGACGTAGCGAAATTAGATTAGCCAATAGTTATTGCGCTGGAAAATAAGGAAAACGCATGACGCTCACCGATCAATCCACCCAGGTACGCCCCGGCGAAGAGCTCGACGCGGCCGTCATCGATCCCTATCTGAAAGCTCATATCGCAGGCTTGCAGGGTAAGCCCTCGATCAGCCAGTTCCCTGGCGGCGCGTCGAATCTCACCTATTTGCTCGCCTACCCGGATCGAGAGTTTGTCCTGCGTCGTCCGCCGTTCGGCCACAAGGCCAAGTCCGCCCATGACATGGGGCGGGAGTTCCGCATCCTCAACCAGCTCAACGATGGCTTCCCGTACTGCCCCAAAGCTTATGTGCACTGCACAGACGAGTCGCTGATAGGCGCTGAGTTCTACGTGATGGAGCGGGTCAAGGGCGTCATCCTGCGTTCGGACATTCCGCCTTCGCTGGGCCTGGATGCCAGCCGCACAGAGGCGCTGTGCAAAAGTTTCATCGATCGCCTGGTGGAATTGCACCAGGTCGACTACACCGCATGCGGCCTGGCCGACCTGGGCAAGCCAGAAGGGTATGTGCAGCGTCAGATCGAAGGCTGGACCAGCCGCTACGAAAAAGCCCTGACCCCGGATGCCCCGCTATGGAAACAGGTGATCGCCTGGCTGCACGACAAGATGCCCGCCGATCATCCACGCCCAGGCATCGTGCATAACGACTACCGCTTCGACAACGTCATCCTCGATGCCGAGAACCCCATGCGCATCATTGGTGTACTGGACTGGGAGATGACCACCCTGGGCGATCCGTTGATGGACTTGGGCAACAGCCTGGCCTACTGGATCGAGGCCAACGACCCACCACCGGTGCAACTGATGCGGCGTCAGCCGAGCAATGCCCCTGGGATGCTGACCCGTCGCCAGTTCGTCGATTACTACGCAGAACGCGCCGGTATCCACCTGGACAATATCGATTACTACTATTGCTACGGCCTGTTCCGTCTGGCCGGAATCGTCCAGCAGATCTACTACCGCTTCCACCATGGCCAGACCCAGGACAAACGCTTTGCCCAGTTCATCCACATGAACCGGCTGCTGGAACACATGGCCCTGCAAGTGATCGATAAGTCCTCACTCTGATAACAAGGAAAATCCGGCATGTCCAAGACCACGCTGTTCGACCTCGACGGCAAAATCGCCTTCGTCTCCGGCGCCAGCCGCGGCATCGGTGAGGCCATCGCCCATCTGCTAGCCCAGCAAGGCGCCCATGTGATCGTCTCGAGCCGCAGGCTCGAGGGCTGCCAAGCGGTCGCCGACGCCATCACCGCCGCTGGCGGCAAGGCCACTGCCATGGCTTGCCACATCGGTGAAATGGAGCAGATCCAGCAGGTGTTCGCCAGTATCCGTGAACAGTTCGGACGCCTGGACATCCTGGTCAACAATGCGGCCACCAATCCGCAGTTTTGCAATGTGCTGGACACCGACCTCGGCGCCTTCCAGAAAACCGTGGATGTGAATATTCGCGGATACTTCTTCATGTCGGTGGAGGCCGGCAAGCTGATGCGTGAACACGGCGGCGGCAGCATCATCAACGTCGCCTCGATCAATGGCGTATCGCCCGGATTGTTCCAAGGCATCTATTCGGTGACCAAGGCCGCAGTCATCAACATGACCAAGGTGTTCGCCAAGGAGTGTGCGCAGTTCGGCATTCGTTGCAACGCATTGCTGCCAGGCTTGACCGATACCAAGTTCGCCTCGGCATTGGTCAAGAACGACGCCATCCGCAATGCCGCCTTGCAGCAAATCCCCCTCAAGCGCGTGGCCGATCCCGGCGAAATGGCCGGCGCGGTGCTGTACCTGGCCAGCGACGCCTCCAGTTACACCACCGGCACTGCACTCAACGTGGACGGCGGTTTTCTTTCCTGACCAGAGCTTGAGCGCCTGCCCTGTACCTCAGCGGCAGGCGCCCTTCAGTCGAACGCACGCTTGCACCTCGTCAACTTCAAGTTGACAGCTCAGGTATACTCGCAGCTCGCGCTTCTGCCAGGACCCTGAACATGACGGAAAACAGCTTCGCCTTTCGCCTCAAGGAACTGCTCGAACACCACAAACTGACGCTACAGGCTGTAGGCACTGCGTTGGACATCTCTCGCACAGCCGTGCACAAGTGGACCCGGGGCGGCGAGATCGACTACGACAACCTGCGTAAGCTGGCGGACTTCCTCAACGTCAATTGGATCTGGCTGCGCTATGGCGAAGAAGCGCTGCAAAGCGTGCAGCACGCCGAGGTGGTGGAGCTGCCGATGACCGATCTACGCCGACGCTACACCGCCGAAATCATGGAAAGCGAGACGCGTATGAAGCTGGCCCAGGAAGGCGCGCGAATTGTCACCTGGGAGTGGAACCTGGTCAGCGATGAGGTGACCTATTCACCCAACGTCGAGGCCGTGTATGGCTGGCCCGTGCGGCGCAACGAGGACTTCTGGGCCCATGTGGCGCCCGAAGACGCCCAGCAGATGCATGCCATGTACACCCGCGCGGTGGCTACCGGCACTCCATGCGAGTGCGATTTTCGCATTACCCGCCCGGATGGCAGCCAACGCTGGATCGCGTCGCGCGCCACCGTGCTGCAGGACAGCGCCGGGCGCTCGGTGAAGATGGTCGGCATCAGCATGGACGACACCGAGCGCAAAGTCGCCGAGGCGGAACTGCGCCAGAGCGAGGAGCGCTTTCGCACCATTTTCGAGCTGGCCTGGGGCGCCTTGGCCTACATCGGCCCTGATGGCAGCTGGCAGCGGGTCAACAGCTCCTTCTGCGAAATGCTCGGCTACAGCGAGCAGGAGCTGTATGGCATGACCTTCCAGCAGCTCACGCACCCCGACGATCTGCCAGACAACCTGGTGCTCCTCGAACGTATGCTGGCAGGCGAAATCAACCGCTACGAAGTGGAAAAGCGCGTGCGCCACAAGGAAGGCCACTACCTCTGGGTGCGCGCACGCACTTCGCTGCAGCGACACGCCGACGGCCGACCAGAGCATCTGATCAGTGTGTTCGAAGACATCACAGCCGAACGCGACGAGCACGAACGCCTGCAAGCCCATATCGCCGGGTTGCAAGCCCGCCTGAACTGAACCGGAGAAACGACGATGCTACCAGGAAGCCAATCGGCTAATGGTCACTGCCATCGAAACGTGCAGCGCCGCGGCGCGGTGGGCCTTTATTTCGTCGCCGGCTTGTCCGTGCTGGCCGGCATGACCGATGCGATCGGATTCATGGCCACAGGCGATTTCGTTTCGTTCATGAGTGGCAACACCACACGCCTGGCGGTGTCGCTGGGCAGCGCCGAGCTGGGCCCGGTGCTGCGCCTGGTGCTGGTGATCGGTGCGTTCGTTCTGGGCAACGCCTTGGGCGTGGTCGTTGCAGCAATGACAGGCCGTCGTCCCTGGCCTTTGCTGAGCCTGATCGCCACTTTGCTGGCCCTGGCCGGCCTGATGCCCGAGCTACTTCAACTGCCCGCCTTGCTGGCGGCAGTCATGGCCATGGGCATGATCAATGCGGTGGTGGAGGAAGTGAACGGCCTGCCCATCGGCCTGACCTATGTCACCGGTGCCCTGTCGCGCTTCGGGCGTGGGCTGGGCCGCACCCTGCTCGGCCAGCGCAAGCTGGGTTGGCGGGTGCAGTTGATCCCCTGGTGTGGCATGCTCCTGGGCGCCATCGCGGGCGTCCTGCTCGAACAGCAATTCGACCGCTTAGCCCTGCTCGCCAGCGCCCTGCTGGCAGCCTTGCTGGGCCTGGCTTCGCTGAAAATCCCTAGGCGCTGGCAGCTTCGCTACATGCCCCGTTGATCATAGGCAGGTCGCTGCCGCGGCGCGGCGGCGCAGGGCCATGGTGTCGTTGTTCTGCGCGTAGTAATCCACACGAGTGCCGCCAGATTGCGGATAGATATCGGCGAACGACTCGGCTTCGCGGGTATAGACCGTGAAACCACCTTGCTTGCGTGGCTCCAGATAACCGCTGGCATCGACCCCGAACGCCGCTTCTTCCTGCCAGCTGAACTGAATGCATTGGGCGACGATCTCCGGCGCCTTGTGCGAGTCGAGTTGCGCGGTCGGCGCGTTGCCACGTGCAGCTTCCATGGTGGCTGAGGCGCAACCGACCAACACCAGAGCGGCGACCATCGGCACGAGTGCTCGCATTTTTCCATCCTCGAGACAAAAAAGAACGCGACTCTAGCATTGCAGTGACGGCAAATGAATTATCCCGCGCAGGCGAGGGTCGCAGATAGGGCATGTCCTGTTTTCAAGGAGCCCCCATGAAGCCATTGCTCTATGTCCTAGCTTTCACTGTCGCCCTCCCCCTGGCCGCCTCAGCAGCGGACACGAACGAACAGAGCGTCACCGCCCCGCACAGCCAACGCGAACTTAAAGTGGGCGATAAAGCCCCGGATCAGTACAAGCGCGACGACTTGGTTATCCACGATTGGCAGGCCAAGGGCCTGCAGCCTCCGGAAAAGGAAAGTCACTGGGTACGCCTGGCTGACCACTACGTACTGGTGCAGACCACCAATGGGGTGATTCTCGCCATCGAGCCCGCCTCGAACTAGCAAGGCGCGGACAGGCCGGCCGCCAAGCGCGGCCGGATCAAAATACGTCCGACATGCCACTCATCGCTGGAGCGGCAGATTTTTGCGCGCCCAAGAAACCAAATCGAGCGCTTCCGGTCTCAGGAGGTACCCCGTAAATCTTTGCGGATCAAGGACCTATATCGTGATGAAGCGCATTGCGAGTTTTGCGTTGATTGCCACCGTGCTCACCCTCAGTGGCTGCTACCACCACTACCACGACGATGATGATGGCTGGCGGGATCGTGACCGGGACCATCGCTACTACCGTGACCGTGATGATGACGGCTATCGCTATCGAGACCGCGACCGCCGTGATCGCTACCACCGTTATCGCGACCGCGACGACGATGACGACGACTGATACTGCAACGCCTTTTTTCCCCTGACCCGCCGCCCGTGCCGCGGCACCTTACCCTGATGATTCGTTTGAGGTTCACATCATGCGTCTGACTCTGCCTTCCCTTGCCCTCGGCCTGCTGCTCTGCCAGGGCGCATTTGCCGGCGACGGCACCGCTGCCATCGGCGGCGGCCTGGGTGGCGCCCTTGGTAACATTGTTGGCCAACAGATCGGCGGCGGTACCGGTGCCGCCATCGGCGCAGGCCTGGGCGGCGCTGCCGGCAGTGCGGTTGGCGCACGCAAGGGCAATCGTACCGAAGCCGCTATTGGCGGTGGTCTGGGTTCGGCGGGCGGCTCGATCCTGGGCCGCGCGGTCGGCGGTTCCACCGGTTCGACCATTGGCGCGGGCCTGGGTGGCGCAGCAGGTGGCGCGTTGGGCAATCACATGGGTGACAACGACGGCGGCCACAGGCATCACCGTCGTCACCGCCACTGATTGCCGCTACACCTGAGGGGCTGCTTGCAGCCCCTTCTTGTCAACAAACATTGCAACATATCAACACCACCTTCACTGCACGGTGCCACACTCGGCGCTACTCTCTACCGTGCCCCTTGAGTGAAGGAACACCCCCTCCCCATGAACCATGAGCTGCTCTGGGTCCTCTGCCTGCTGGCCATCGTCGTCACACTTTTCGTCATCAACCGCCCGCGCATGGATGTGGTCGCCCTGCTAGTGATCCTGGCCCTGCCGCTTTCGGGAATCCTCACCATCGAGCAGGCGCTGGCAGGCTTCAGCGACCCCAACGTGGTGCTGATCGCAGCGCTGTTCGTGATCGGCGAAGGCCTGGTACGCACAGGCATCGCCTACCGCATCGGTGAATGGATGAGCGAACGGGCCGGCAACAGCGAGGCACGCCTGCTGGTATTGCTGATGATTGCAGTGGCCGGCCTGGGCTCGGTCATGAGTTCGACGGGAGTGGTGGCGATCTTCATCCCCGTGGTGCTGAGCATCGCTGCGCGCCTTAGCCTGTCGCCCAGTCGGCTGATGATGCCGCTGAGCTTCGCCGGCCTGATCAGTGGCATGCTCAGCCTGGTGGCCACACCGCCCAACGTGGTCGTGCACAGCGAACTGGTGCGTCATGGCAGCGCGGGTTTCAGTTTCTTCAGTTTCACCCCGTTCGGCTTGGTGGTGCTGGTGCTCGGCATCGGCTACATGCTGTTCGCCCGCCGCTGGCTCAATGGCGAGGTGCGCAAGGATGGCCGGGTGGAAACCCGCCGCACCCTCCTTGACCTGGTGCTCGACTACAAACTCAACGGCCGCGAGCGCCGTCTGCGCATCCGCGCTCACTCTCCGCTGATCGGGCACACCTTGGGCGAGCTGGAGCTGCGCACCCGCCACGGCGCCAACGTGATCGGCATCGAGCGCCAGCACAAGTTCACCACCCGGGTGATGGTCGCCGATTCGAGCACGGTGCTGCACCAAGGTGACGTGCTGCTACTCGACCTGTTCGCCAATCGCGATGACTTGCGCAGCCTGTGCCAGACCATGCAACTTGAGCCCTTGCACTTCAAGGCTGCCTATTTCATCGACCAGTCCCAGGACCTGGGCATGGCCGAAGTTTCCCTGCCGCCCGGGTCGCAATTGCTCGGCAAGAGCATCCTGGAGCTGGCCTTCCGTAGCCGCTTTGGGCTGAATGTCGTCGGCCTGCGCCGTGAGCAGACCGCCATTGATGAGCAACTGGTGGAAGAGAAACTGCGCCTGGGCGACACCCTGCTGGTGGTCGGTCCTTGGAAGGCCATACGCCAGCTGCAAAGCCAGCCCAAGGACTTTCTGGTCTTGAGCCTGCCTGCGGAAATCGATCAAGTGGCTCCGGCCCGGACCCGAGCCCCCTTTGCACTGATCAGCCTGATGGTGATGGTCGGCTTGATGGTCAGCGGCATGGTGCCCAACGTCGTTGCCGCGCTGATCGGTTGCGTGCTGATGGGTGCCGGACGCTGCATCGACATGGACGGCGCTTATCGCGCCATCCATTGGCAAAGCCTGGTGCTGATCGTGGGCATGCTGCCCTTCGCCCTGGCCCTGCAGAAAACGGGTGGCATCGACCTGGCGGTGAGCGGCCTGGTCAGCCTGCTCGGTGATGCGGGGCCTTACGCTATCCTCGGCTGCCTGTTCGCCGTCACCGCGCTGATCGGTTTGTTCATTTCCAATACCGCCACGGCGGTGCTGATGGCACCGGTTGCTATCAGCACTGCACAGCAGCTAGGCATGTCGCCCTACCCGTTCGCCATGACCGTCGCCCTGGCGGCCTCGGCGGCGTTCATGACGCCAGTGTCCTCGCCGGTCAACACACTGGTCTTGGGGCCAGGCCAATACCGCTTCGGCGACTTCGTCAAGGTTGGGGTGCCGTTCACGATGGTGGTGATGCTGGTGACTGTTTTCATGGTGCCGTGGTTTTTTGGACTGTAGCCGGCGTCAATAAGTCGACGAAAATGGCCGCTGCCACATAGAAAGCCGCCCAGACACCAGCTAATTGACATCCCTCCATTCAGGAAACACACTGACGCCTCATTACCCCAGGTGCTTACAGGCGTTTTCCTGGATTCCGTCTCCGCTAGCCGGTCGAGCCCATGGTGTTCCCAGCCCCGTCGCGCCTGCTTCCTCTTCTTGCCTTGTTCGGCTTGTCCCTCGCCCTGACGCTGGGCGGTATCCTGGCCCGACCGATCGAATCCCTGTCGCTGTTCTGGCCCGTCAATGCGGTGCTTGCCGGCGTGCTGCTGCGCTATCCACGGCAGGCCACCTTCGCAGGGTTCGGCCTGGTCTGGCTGGCCATGGTCACCGCCGACCTCGCCACCGGCAGCGCCTGGAAGCCTGCGTTGTGGTTCAACCTATGCAATCTGGGGGTGATCATCACCCTCTGGCGGGTGTTGTCGCATTTGCCGCGGGTGCATCGCCGCATGCGCACGCCGGAAGGCGTGCTGCGTGTATTCGGCGCCAGCGCCGCCGGAGCCGTCGTCGCGGCGAGCATGGCGTGTGTAGTGGCCGCTCCTTGGTTCCAGGAATCGCTCAAGGCCACTTGGCTGGCCTGGTTCAGCGAACAGTTCTCGACCAATGTGCTGGTGTTGCCGATGCTACTCACCGCACCGAACCTACGCTCCTTGACTCGAGGCGGTGGCCAGGCGATTCGTCTGATGCCGCTGCTGATCCTGCTAGGCTCCCTGGCACTGAGCATCGCTTTCGGCGGGCCAGGCGCCATCGCCTTCCCCATCGCCGCCTTGTTGTGGTGCGCCTGGACATACTCGTCATTCATGGTGTCGCTGCTGACCTTCACCACCGGCACTACGCTGATCGTCGCCGTGGCGCTGAGCCTCATGCATTTCAGTCTCCCGCAGAGCATGCCTGGGGTGAACACACTGATGTCGGCGCGCCTGGGCATCGCCATGCTCGTGCTCGGTCCGCTGGTGGTGGCCTGCGTCAGCAATGCCAACCGCAGTCTGCTGGCACGCCTGGCGCACCAAGCCACCATCGACCATCTCACCGGCGCCCTGACCCGCAGCGCCTTCACCCGTCGTGCCAACGCCCTGCTCGAGAGCCGTCAGCAGCATGCCCAAGCGATGCCCCTGACCTTGATGATGCTGGATATCGATCACTTCAAGAACATCAACGACCAATACGGCCATGCCGTAGGCGACCAGGTGCTGCGTCAGTTCTCCCATACCATTCAGGACCAATTGCACGAAGGCGAGCTGTTCGCCCGCCTCGGGGGCGAAGAGTTCGTGATCATCGTTGCAGGGCTTGCGCCGGAGCAGGCCACATTCACTGCCGAGCGTCTGCGTCGCGCCGTGCAGGACTTGCGCGTGGTGGTGCTCGACCGCCGCCTGCAGATCACCGTCAGCATCGGCCTGGCGGGTTGCCGCGCCCAGCAGTTGGCGCCCAACCTCGACAGCTTGCTGGCACAGGCTGACCAGGCGCTCTACCGTGCCAAGGCTGCGGGCCGCAATCGCATCGTACAGGCCGAGGCGCAGCGCCAAGTCGTCTGACTCAAACCGCCAGCAAGTCCCAGGACAACTTGGCAATCAGCACGCACAACAGCACCAGGAACAGTCCGCGAACGAACCCCGCCCCCTTGCGCACCGCAAGCCAAGTGCCCGTCAGCGCCCCCAGAATGTTGAAGGCCGCCATCGGCAATGCGATGGCCCAAAGTACATTTCCAGATGGGATGAAAAACACCAGTGCGGCCAGGTTGGTGGCGATGTTCACAAGCTTGGCTGACGCCGAGGCATGGAGAAAATCCAAGGCGAAGAAGCGAATGAACAGGAAGATCAGAAAGCTTCCGGTGCCCGGCCCGAACAGACCATCGTAGAAGCCGATCGCGCCACCGATCAGCACCGCCAGGCACTGCTCCTTGCGACCGATCCGGGCGGGCTTGTGCAGGGTGCCGAAGTCCTTCTTGCAGAAGGTGTAGGTGGCCATCAGCACGATCAGCACCAGCACCGCCGGGCGCATCACGCTGGATGGCACCAGCGAAACCGTGGCGGCGCCGGCGAACGACATGACGAAGGCACTGGCAGCGGCTGGCACGATCAGGCCCCAGTCCAGATGCACCTTGCGCAGGAACGAACGAGCCGCGAACGAGGTGCCACAGACCGAGGCCAGTTTGTTACTGCCCAGCAGCGCGGCCGGTTGCGCGTTCGGCAGTACGTTGAACAGCGCCGGAATCTGGATCAACCCGCCACCGCCAACAGCGGCATCGATCAGCCCGGCGGCGAAGGCGAACAACGAAAGCAGCGCGATATCCATCATGGGGCAGGTTCCGGAACGAAAAGCAGAGCCCCAAGGCTAACCAAATGGTGGCGCTTATGTTGAAATGCGACGTTGCGAAAACTGCAATCAGGAGCATCCATGGCATTGGACATGTTGCGAGAAATCCAGGCCTTCGTCACCGTCGCCCACAAGCGCAGCTTCGTTGCCGCCGCCCGTGCCCTGGGGCGCTCGCCAAGCGCCGTCACCCGCGCCGTGCAGGCGCTGGAAGACAATGCCGGGGCCAAGCTGCTCAATCGTAGCGCCAGTACCGTGACCCTCACCGAGGCCGGTGAACGCCTGCTACCTCATGCCGAGCGCTTGCTGGATGTGCAACGGGATGCCGTCGACGAGCTGGCGGCGCTGAGCGGCTCATCCCAAGGCTGGATTCGCTTCGCCGCGCCCGAGCTGCTCGGCCAACAGCTATTGCCCGCGGTGCTCGCTTCATTCTCCCAGCAATATCCGCAGGTCACCCTGGACGTGCAGTTCAGCGACCAGGCCCTCGATCCGCTGCAGGGCAAGTTCGACTTCGTCATCCGGGGCGCCTTTCCGCAGTCCAGCGAGCTGATCGGTTATCCCCTTTGGTCCTATCGGCGCTACCTGTACGCCAGCCCCGATTACCTGGCCCGCCACGGCATGCCCGAGCATCCTGAGGCATTGCATGGGCACGCCCTGATCCTGCATACCGCGCCGCGCGTGCTCAAGGCCTGGCACTTCTATCGCGATGGGCAGATCAGCAGCCTGCGCCCACATCCGCGGCTGCGTCTGAGTGCTGGGGGGGCGATCCTGCAAAGCGCGTTAGCCGGTGCGGGAATCGCCCGCCTGGCTGATTGGGTGGCCGAGCCAATGGTGCATGCCGGGCGCCTGGTTCGCGTCTGCACCGACTACCGCCTGACCTCGAGCAGCGGCCAGGATCCGCAGATGCATGCGCTGTATCCCGCAGGGGAACTGCCCGTGCGGGTGCGCGAGCTATTGCAATGGGTGCGCCGCGCCTATCCTCAGCACTAGGTCAGTGAGCGTACGCATGCGCATAGCCCCTTACCGACAGCGCTGCTCAAATTCTGTTCAATTTAACAGAGCCCGCCGCCGGCTTGGGTTGCAGCGATTTATCCACAGACCTACCCACGTTTTTTGTGGACAGATTTCTCAACGCCGAGAATGACTTATCGTACGCACGACAACGCCGCAGGGCATCGCCCTGCAGCGTCTGGAAGCGGGCCATGCCCAAGAGAACAAGCCCGCCTATTGAGGCGGCGGGCCGGCACGAACGTATCAGCTTGGCGGAATGGTGCCTAACAGGCCGACCAGGATTGTCAGCAACAGGAATCCACCCAGGAAAAGTGCGAGCTTGCCCATCGGAACCTCTATAGGTAATGGCGAAACGGCGAGGCTGGCCGGTGCTGTTGCAGAGCAGCGCAGCTTGCCCAGCGCACGCCGGTTCGGAAGGCTGGGCTTGATGGGTATTGTCTGATCCAGGCTGATACGGTTACAGATTCAGGTTCATGGAAAAAAAGCATATCAGATGGGGCCGCAGACCCAGTCGCAGAGCAAACGTCACAAAGCCATGACCATCTCGTGCCAAGCCATCCCGCCATGGTCGGAGGCCGAAGGCTGCACATAGCGGTAGCCCATTTTTTCGTACAGCCCCACGTGGCGGTCCTTGCACATCAAGTGGATGGTGGCCTTGCCGCGCTGACGCATCTGATCGACGAAATGGCTCATGAGCAGGCCAGCGAACCCTCGCCCCTGAAAGGCAGGATCGACCACTACCGACATGATCACTACATTCGGCGCCTGGGCGTCATGGCCGACCAATTCCTTGAAGGACTCGTCGGACATCACCACGTCAAAGGCACAACCACTGTTGATGAACCCGATCACCACCCCCTCGAGTTCCAGCACCAGGAACCCTTCCGGGTACTGAGCGATGCGCGTGGCGATCTTCTCGCGGGTGGCGGCCTCGTCACCTTCGTAGGCGCTGATCTCGATCTGATAGCAACGATCCACATCCTTGGACGTGGCCTGGCGCAAATGCGGGGTACTCATGGGGGCAATATCCGAAATACAAAAACGGAACGACATGCTAGCGCAAGTCTGTGCGCACACCGAATGAGGAATGCCAGCATTCACCCGTAAGTTGTGCCCAATGAAGCAGCTACCCAGCGCGGCAGGCTTTCACCTGCTCTGCGTCCAGCGCTCAGAACCGGGATCGACGGCAGCCGTGGCCACGCGATCTCTGGAGCGACAGGCCGTGCGCGGCGCGTGATTTCGAGCCCCATTTGCAACATAACTTTTCAGTGAATCGACACTGGCCATGCGCGCCTGAGCGCGACACTGAGCGGACTGGAGCCCGTGCAACCCCCATGAACATTGAGTGCTAGGCCGTAGGCGGTACATCACCTGAAACACTCCTACCACCTTTCCTGTAGGAGGGTTCCTATGTGCTAGTAGCTTCCAGACTACGAGCTTGGCCGCTGCTGTATGAAACATCAGTTTCACCTGTTTGAACGAGCTGATACGGTCGCGGCCTCCTACCCCAGCATGGAATGCACGAGAGCGACATGGACCCCTATCGAACCTCCGCCCTGGCCCTGCAGAAGACGCTTCTCAACCTGCGCCAACAGCGTGACCTGCTCAAATCCCAAGGCCGCGACCAGGAAGCCGACAAGCTCGCCAGAACCATCGCCGGCATAGAGGCGACACTGCGCGAGATACCGGACACCCCTACCCTGCAGTAACACCTGATGCCAAAACCGCCTGGTTTCGCGGGCCAGGCGGCAGGCAGCTCTGAGGCAATCGCACCGGTGCGGGGTCAAAACGAATGGTTGAGCAGCAGCCCGCCGCCTGAATCAGGGCTCGCGTCGGAAAAGCCTTTCAGCGCATACAGCTGGACCTTCCAACCCTCGCTGAGTTTTTGGGTCAGAAACAGGGTGAGCTCCTGGATCTCATCGCCGTCTGATGACACTTTCTGTCGCCAGTCGTACACCGCCCCTATCGATGTGGCTGTTGCGATTCGGCTGAGCAGGCCGATGGAAGTGAAAACCGGATCATGGAAATCCGAGCCGGCCGGATCGCCAAACTTCTTCCAACCCAATGTGGCGAAGCCATTCACCGCACCGAATGCCCGAACCAGATCCACCTGGGCTGAATAATCGGTCTTGCCGGTGCCCAGGCAATGGTTTCATCGGCGGTAGGCAGCTTTATCTTTCCAACCAGATCCACAAGCAGATTACCGCCGTCGCGGCCATCGAGCAGTGCATAATCGGCACTGGCCACCGTATCGCCGAGCCCGCTCTCGACGCGGCCACAGTCGTCACCCGCCAGCGGTTCACCACCCGGCCCTACCGCAGGATTGGTGATGCGTAGATAGGGAATGGTCATCTTGTAGATCATCGGACCGGTTTCGTACTTGCCAATGACCGGGACATACCAGGTCTCGCTGGTGGCCGCCGTGCCGTAGTCCCCCCGCGAGTAATCCATCCCCGTAGACAAGGTCACTTCATCGGCCAGGGCTGGCCAGGCCAGGGCCATCAGGCAGGGAAACAACCCACGCATCGAAATCATGCCTACCTCGTTGCGATCAGGACATTACATCAGGTGCGGTACAGCCTGGTCTGGATGCTTTGAAGCATAGCCGGGCGCAGGCAAACCGAGCCTAATGAGAACCAGAATGTTCAGAGCGCTCGAGCTTCTCAGGCCGTTCCACTTTTTCAGGGCGCTCAGGGCGCTCGACCTTCTCGGGCCGCTCGACTTTTTCCGGACGCTCGACCTTCTCAGGGCGTTCGACTTTGTCCGGCCGCTCTACCCTCTCAGGACGCTCGACTTTCTCGATGCGCTCGATCTTCTCGATGCGGTCAGGCTTGTCTGGCCGGTCCGAACGCTCGATCTTCTCAATCCGTTCGATCCGCTCAACACGCACGCCATTTTCGAAGACCTCAATGCGCTCGCGCGTTTCCACCCGATCACCGGATTCGCGCGTTTCGATGCGTTCTCGACGCTCTACGCCCCCCGACTCAGATACGTCTGTGCGCTCCACCTTTTCTCGGGCTGCGCCACTCTCGATGCGCTCGCGGGTGTGCCCCTGTTCATGGCTGGAGCCACGGCCAGCTTGCTTTGCGGATTCGACGGCTGTAGACGTTCCCGATTCGACTTCCCGAGGCCCATCGGACTCGCCCCCCTGAGACTGACGGGGCTGCACGCCATGCCAGTGACTGTCGCCGTGATGTTCATGCACCACCTCCACTCGCTGCGCGTGAATGATGCGCCCAGTGTCGAACACACCGCTGACGCGGACGCGTTGACCGATGGCAAGCGTCTCGACCCGTCCCTCGGTGGCGCGGTCGACATTGGCTGTGAAACCACCGACTTCGATGCGATTACCCTGCTGTCCACGTACCAGCCCTTCGACCAAGGCGTTACGCACTCGTCCAGCGAAGGGGAAGCTTGGATCCCGGAGGGTTTGCGCCACATTCAGTTGTTGACCGTTCCAGGCGCCGCGCACCAGTACCTCACCCGTGGGTGGCAACACCTTATTCAAGGCCAGGCCATGCAAGTCGCCCGGTTTGCCGATATCACCGATGGCACTGACCTGGACCAGACCCGGCGCTCGATCTACGCGGCTGGCTACCACCTCGCCCTGCGCATTGCGCATGCCGCTGACACGCACCGGCTCGCCAATGCGCAGGCCCGGCGCTACCCGGGCACCTGCCGCCACCCGCACCGGTTGGCCCATGACGCGCATCGGCGTATCGCCGGATGCAAGCCCAGTCACCGGCCCTTCATAGGCATTGAGTATGGCGATGCTGCGCGCTTCCAGACCCCGACGGGACGGCTGGGCCTCGACGGCCACCACCTGGCCGATCGCCAATCGTTGACTGCTGGCAGGCTGGCCGTTCTCGCTGAGCGCCACTTTGTTGTCGAAATGAACCTCCACGCCATTGACGCAGATCGAACCGAATCCTGTGATGGTGCCGACGATGCCCGTGCCGCCCACACCACCTTCGTCCTGCGACGCACCGGTACCCCCGATGCCGCCACCGCCCGGACGCGCACCGGTCCCACCGACGCCTCCATTGTCAGGCGCGCCTGTCCCACCGACGCCGCCCGGCGCCATCATGCCTGTACCGCCGCTGCCACCCGGCTCGAGGCAGGCAGGCGCGGCACTCAGCGGCGCCGACAGGGTAAGCGCGCAGCACAGCGCTGCGAGCGAGCTCAGCAGGTGCGACGTCATGTCCATGGCTTACTGGCCTTGGTCGCGGACGCGGCCTCGGGCGGGCTGGGTTCGGCGTAGAAATAAAGGCCGACGGTGATGCGCTGACGGACCTCAGCCGGCGGCTGTTCGCGCTCCTCGAGCTCGGCGGCCAGCTGGTTGAGCGTGAGCAGGAGCTGCATGCCATCGGTACGCACGGCGTCTCTGAGCTGCTGGACACCCGCCTGGGACAAGCTGTCGTAGTGCACGCTGCGCTCGAAGAACGGCTCGCCTGCATCGGTCAGGTTATGTACAGCGGCGCAGGCATGGTCATGCAAGTTGTGCCGAAAATAGGCGATCTTTTCCTCGAAGCCGCGCTGAGGGATGAATGCTCGGGTCTGCAAATGGACCTGATCGTCTTCATCGACGCTCACGACCCCTAGGCGGAGCCACTCATCCAGCACGACACGGGCGCGGATATCCGTGCTCAGCGACGCGACCAAGGCATCGAATGACCGTTCGCCGCCCACACTGGCCAAACGCGGCAATGCCCGAGGTTCGCCGGGTTGTTCACAGAATGGCTCGTGGTTCAGCCAGATACTCACCAGATGCGCGCCAAAAGATACTGCTTCCGGCAGGCTGGCCTCGTCCTCCAGGACCTGGGACCGCAAGCGCCGGACGTCCTTGCGGTGAACCCCTGTCAGCAGACTGATCCGACTGTCGCTGGGCGGTTTTCCATCGAGACGGAACTCGCGCTCAGCAACCTCTACGAAGACCTCCTTGAGCAGGTTGACGAAGCTACTGAAGGTCACTCCCTTTCTCAGCATCAACCGCACCAATGGCCGCATCACAGAGCGCAATGCCGGTAACAGGGAGGGCGGTAGAGTGGGCAGATGCATTGCAAAGCTTCCTTAACCAAGGGGGAGCGCACGGTGTTCATGGGCGGTACATTCGAGCACCTTGCCCTGCACATCACAACCGTTCAGGACCCGCCTCGTCGATGCGAAACCCGGATCGCTCCGGGTTTCGGCTTCCGAGGTTCAGCGGTCAGGCACCGCCACGATCATCACCAACATCATGATCGGGGCCATCATCGGCGCCGCGGCCTACACCGTGATCGTCGCCCACGTCGTGGTTAGGACCATCATCTGCGCCATGGCCGACACCATGAGGCCCGCCAGCATCGTGGTTGGCACCATCATCGGCACCGTGGCCGACACCATGGGTACCACCGTCATCGCTGCCACGCCCCGAATTGCCATGGCCACTGTTACCGCTATGGCCTCCATCGCCCCCGTGACCTGAGCCACCGTGGCCACCACCACTACTACCATGGCCCCCACCGCTGCCGCCACCATGACCGCCTCCGCCGCCACCGTGGCCACCGCCGCCATGACCGCCACCACCTCCGCCATGGCCACCGCCGCCATGACCGCCACCACCTCCGCCATGGCCACCGCCACCACCACCACCACCACCGCCGTGGCCACCACCGCCGCCACCATGACCGCCACCTCCGCCGCCATCCTTGGCGTATGCGCTGGAGAAATCACTAATCGAGTCAGGCACCAATGCCAGCGATGCCGAAAGGACGCCACCGATGGCCAGCGCCAACAAGCATTTTTTGAGCAGCATGACGAATCTCCGCTTCAGAGTTGCATTTCCGTACTCAAATCGAACGCAACAACCAATGAACTCCAGCTGCCTTGCGGGCAACCAGCCAACCAGCGGCCGCTCCTTGGTGATGAAGGTGCAGTAACTCGTGCACGTTCCCTTCTATGCCAGTCAGCGTTTTTATTTTGTGGGAATTTTTCCCACGTCATGAGATTAGTTTTCCACACTGGAGAGTCAATGACCGGTTATCCGGTTATTGGGTGCAGAGATCGGTCAGGGGAAGCCCCGCCCTTCGGGAAAATGCCAGAGGTGGCTACAAAGGGCGCGGGTAAGACAGGCCAGTGGAGCTCACGCATGCCAGCAGCGGTACCAGCCATCCTGTTCGGTGATGCGCAGCTGCGTCTGGTAGAGGGCGGACAAGCGTTCGCTGGTCAGCACTTCGGCCTTGGGACCATCGGCGATGATGCGTCCCTTCTCGAGCAACACCACACGCTCGATCTCGGGAATGATTTCGTCGATATGGTGAGTGGTAATGATCATCGCATGGTCTTCACCGCAGAAGCGCCGCAACAGGTTGAGCATGCCCAGGCTGGCGCCCATGTCCAAGCCATTGGCCGGCTCGTCGAGAATCAGCGCTCGCGGCTGATGGACCAACGCCCGTGCCAACAGAAGCCTGCGTCGCTGGCCGGTGGACAGCCGCTGGAACATGGTCTGCTCGTATTCGGCCATCTCGACGACTGATAGCAACTGACGCGCCCGCTCGCGCTGCTCATCGCTCGGCTGCAGATGGCCATGGGCGCCAATGGCACCAAAGAAACCGGAAACCACCACATCCAGGGCCTGGGTATAGGGTGTGTAATCATCCTGCAGGTCTTGAGAGATGAAGCCGATGCGGCTTCGCAGCGCCCACAGATTGACCGTCTCGCTCCCGAACAGGCGCAAGTGGCTGCCTTCGCGCTCCACCGGGTAGAGCTCTCGGGTGATCAGCTTGAGCAACGTGCTCTTGCCGGCACCGTTGGGGCCCAGAATGGCGACTTTCTCGCCTTCGCCGATGTGCAGGGAAAACCCATCGAGCACGCGGGTCTGCTGCTGGAAGGCGGTCACATTGTGAATATCGATCATGGTTGGCTCATCTGAGGGCAAACGAACGCAGAGTGTGCCGTCGATGTACACAAACGGAAAGACATGAAGCGCGCCATGAAGCGCCAGTCCTAGAACATCTGCGGATTGTCGATTTTCGAGCCGCTGCAGACCATGCCGACATCAAGGCGATATCGCGCCGTTAAAAGGACACCTCCATGCCCCGCCCTGCCTGTAGCTTCACGAAAAACATTGCCGGTCTTGATTGCCCAGACCAGCCACAACCGAATGGCCATGAGGAAGTGTGCAATCATGATTGATCGACCTGAGGCCTGGGCCTGGCTCGAACGCTGGCTTCAAGATAACTGGCCAGGGCTGTACGCAGGCCTATTGGCCTTAATCATCGCAGCGTTACGCGTAATTTATGGGGGCGGCTCGCTGCGACGAATGCTGATCGAAGCCCCCTTGTGCGGCGCCCTCGCACTCGCTGCAAGTCACGGCCTTTCGCTGATCGGCGTGCCAAGCGAAACCGCACCCTTCTTTGGCGGCGTGATCGGACTGCTCGGCGTCGAAGGCATACGTGCCGCAGTCATCAAGTTCTTCGTTCAGAGAAAGCCGTTGCCCTGACGCTGCGCAACGGCGATACAAAAAGCCCAGCTCAGGCTGGGCTTGATGAGGGGGAGGATATTCAGAGACTGGCTCTAGAACA
This sequence comes from Pseudomonas sp. HTZ2, assembly GCF_033173945.1. Taxonomy (NCBI): domain Bacteria; kingdom Pseudomonadati; phylum Pseudomonadota; class Gammaproteobacteria; order Pseudomonadales; family Pseudomonadaceae; genus Pseudomonas; species Pseudomonas sp. HTZ2. The sequence continues at coordinate 2,572,692 of NZ_CP137332.1, forward strand.
CATCAGCGCCGCATCGAGCAAACGGCCTTGGTCGTACCAGGCATCTCGCTGGTATGCCAGATATTGATGCTCCTGCCCTGAACCCTTGACTTCGACAAGGCCAGTTGCCTGGTTCGGGTCGGTACTGTCGACATATAGCGCGAGCACGTCCTGATGCTCTTGCGTATACGTCTTCGCGCTTGCCGGGAGCTCACTCTTCACACAACTTAAGTAAGCCGATGGGTTTTTCCCCGTGTAGCCCGAGGAATTGTCGTGCCCCATGCGGATATCAGGATCGTGTGTACAGCCAACAACGAAGAAACCCGCAAGGACCGACAGCAGCGCGCCATGCGCCAGCGTTCTAGGCGTTATGGAACTGTTCATGTGAAATCTCCGGCCACCCCACTGAAATGGATAGGTTCGGACCCACACTGCCCCTTTTTTGAAATAATTACTGCGGTTCGATTTTCGAGCCTACACCCTCCGTTGGTGTTTGGCGCGTAAAAAAGCTCATCTATTTCAATTCGCTATAGAAACGAAATCACCTCGTTCTATACAACGAATGGCACTCGTTCTTGAATATACGGCACGATCTACCCAAGCAATTAGCGGGCATAATCCACCAACTCAAGCGGCGCATCACGCTCGAACAGCATGACCTCGAACCAAGGACTCATCGTTGCGGAAAATTTCGAAAACAGTCTGATCTTCACGACTGCACACGAGCGCTAGGCCATCGTGGCCGAGCGTCATGCTGGGTCGGTCAAGGATTCGAGGTGCCGACCCTGGTCCGGGGCCTTCAGGGATGACTGGCGGGATGGGCTCAGCAATGATTTGCCTACCCTAGAAATGCAAAAAGCCCTGAATAGTCAGGGCTTTGAATGTGGCGGAAGCGTAGTCCGCCTGAGCAATATCCACCAACGTCCACATACTTCCATGGAGACTCTGATTTTACTGGCCTCAAGTCCACATCACGTCCACCAACGTCTTGCACCATCTACTCAAATCCAGCTATAAAACGTGGGTAGAAAAATGGGTATGAATCATGGCGCGTGGCATCAACAAGCTCTCCGCTCTCGCGGTGCAAAAAGCAAAGGACCCTGGCTATTACGGGGATGGCGGCGGTCTCTGGTTGCAAGTCAGCAAACTAGGTGGGAAGTCCTGGGTGTTCCGCTACACCAGAAACGGCAAGACCCGCGACATGGGACTTGGCCCTGTACACACCGTTTCTCTCAGCGAAGCGCGCTCGAAGAGCCTGGAGCATCGAAAAAGCCTGCTTGAGGGTATCGACCCTCTCGAAGCAAAAAAAGCAAAGCAGCAGGCAGCCAAGCTTGAGGCTGCCCGGCATAAGACCTTCAAAGAGTGTGCGCTGGCCTACATCCAAGCCAACCGTGCGGGCTGGAAAAATCCGAAACACGTCCAGCAGTGGGAAAATACTCTTGAGGCCTATGCCTATCCAATCATCGGTGAACTGGCTATCGGAGCGGTCGACACGAACCTGGTGTTGAAGGTCCTACAGCAACAGGTCGGTTCGCCTAGCGAACCCACACAGTTCTGGTACACAAAGGCGGAAACCGCGAGCAGGCTCAGGGGCCGGATCGAGAACATTCTCGATTGGGCGACTTTCCGCGGATACCGCCAAGGTGAAAACCCAGCTCGCTGGAAAGGCCATTTGGAGCATGAGCTACCTGCAAGAAGCAAAGTCCAGAAGGTTGAACATCACGCCTCCCTCCCCTACGCGGAAGCTCCGGCTTTTATGCGGGAGTTAAGCAAGCGCAAAGGTGTCTCGGCCAGAGCACTGGAGTTCTCAATCTTGACTGCTTGCCGGTCAGGTGAGGTACGTGGCGCAGAGTGGAGCGAGATCAATTTTAAAGAGTCGACATGGACGATACCGGCAGCACGAATGAAGGCAGGCAAGGAACACTCTGTACCGCTGTCGCCCGAAGCAGTTCAGTTGCTCAAATCATTGCCTCGCATCGCAGATAGTCCATACGTGTTCCCCTCCCCGCGAGGAAAACAGCTATCGGACATGTCACTCACTGCCGTTCTGAGGCGTATGGAGTTGGGGCACCTCACACAGCATGGCTTTCGCTCCACCTTTCGAATCTGGGCAGCGGAGCAAACGCATCACCCTCGTGAGGTATGCGAGCATGCCCTTGCCCATAAGCTCCCTGATAGCGTTGAAGCCGCGTATCAGCGGGGTACTTTATGGCCGAAACGCGTCCAACTCATGCACGATTGGGCTCATTACTGCTTTGTAAGCAAGTGACAATACAGCAATGTAGATTTTTGGCTTCCGCTGTATCCGATTGAAATTTCTGTTAGCACCTAGTTATCCTATGGACAGGGCCTAGAGCCCAGGTCGCCGTGAACCGCCCTGCTGCGTGGGAAAGATCGGTGTTTTGACGCTAACCACATTACTCCCCGTGGCCAGCCCGGCTCGCAGCAAGCCCAGCGAAGCATCCAGGACTTGTCCCCTGGCAAGGTGCTTTTACGGCCATGACTTTGGAGTCAATGTCATGCCTTTCACAGCCGAATCTATCATCGAAACCTTCAAAGAAACTGAGGTTGCCGGTGCCCCCAAGCTTAAACATACCCAGTATTTGAACTACCTCGCCAAGCGTCTCGGCTATCAGAGTTTCAAGCATTTCACACAGTGTGTCGAAACCGCTCCGTCCGATCGCCTTGGTGACTACTACACGGGATTGATGAAGAAGATCTGCGGCATCCGTGTACCCAAACAGGACATTGGGCACATCCGCCTCAGCCACTTCGACGGGAAGTCGATCAGCTATGATTCGTACTTCATTGGTTGGGACGAGCATGGCCGAGAAATCCGAATGCCCAGTGCCGACCACGGCAGGCTGGCTATTATGGATTTCCGAGAAATTTTCGACATGCCGCTGTATGTGATCGAGACCCAAGCGGAGTTCATCGCCTGGCAATGGAACTGGGCCTCATTTGCCGTCGCGCCTCCCGAGCTTGTCAGAGCAAACTTCCCTTCGTTGTTCCATCAGCGCGATCGAGTGGTTGAGAATCCGCCCATGGATAAGGTCAAGCGGCGTTATCGTCGCGAGCAAAAAAAAGCGGCCTCATCTAAACGTTGCAGGGCGGTCTCAGACCGCCCATTCACCGCGCCGCACTGCCAACCTAGCGACGTGGTCTACGCTCGTTACCGAACAAACACCGCAACCTCCCCCTTGGACGCAATCACCATGAGCGCTGGCAATCCTTCCGCGCTCATCTTGCGATGAAGTGTATCCAGCAGATGCTCATCCAGCTGGCTCGGGCGAGCAGGACAATTATCAGGATGAGAGTGCCATTCCCCTACGTAGTCAACCACCCGAGCAGTGCGCGAGTGCACTGTGCCCAGGGCCTCAGCCTGACCTACCTGTCCCCTTATAAAGTGGCTCGGGCTCGCCTCACTGTCTGGGGGAGCTGGTAAAACATCCACGATAACGATGGTCTTCGTTTTCAGGTCGGTGACGCCGAGAATCGCGCCCCCCGTTTCATTCGGCAGCGCCGCAAGGCGAGAGGTGAGCAGCTTCTGAACCAGGGCCTCATCATATTTCACCGTCCATCCAGCAGACTCCACTGAATGTATCTGGGCAACTTCAATTTCGTGCGTTCTTACCGCTCCCGACTGCTCATCACACTCCCAAACGCAGATCCTGGCCTGAGGCTTCGCCACCGACTTGCGGAGCTGTCTAGCCAGAATCCCTGCGTGCAAGTGGATGTATTCGCCCGACAGTCTGACCGAAATATCTCGACATCCCCCGCCCACCCAGCGGTCACCCAGATGACTGACCAGGTGCGTACGTCCCCACTCATGATGAAGAAGTGCCCGATAGTATTGGCCTTCCAAACCATCAACCCGATGCCGTCTCGCCTCGTCCTCCAAAATCATCACACAAGACTGACCAGAAGGAGTGACGAATAGACTTACTGTACGCGGAGCTTCATCTCTGCGCGCAAGCTCTCGGGGCACCCCGAAGGTTGTAGTGACATCGACGACAAGGTCGGCGCTGGTCAACGATGAGGTGACCTCTGCGGACTCGTCCAGGACACTTCGATCAATAGCGCTAGGTGGCGTCCAGTTGGGATAGGTAGCACAAGCCATTTCCTGCAATACCTTGACCTTGGGCATTCCAACGAATCCATCAAAAGCGATGTGCCGACAAAGGTTGTGAGGCAGCAATCGGTCAGGATCGATGAAAGTCCATTGCCCCCACCCTTGGCGTATCCATAAATCAGCCAACACGCTACCCAGAGCGCCCACTCCGGCGAGTACGCCTTTGATTTCACTGTGCTCTTCTGGGGTGCCGGAGAGATCTCGTGCGGTTTGCGGAGTGAGTGCTGTGCGGATTTCCACAGGCATCAGTGAAAGGGAACGCCAGGCCGAGCCGGCAGCCCCACCCAACAACGTGATCCGCTGACACAGCCCTTTTGCATCAGGCATACCAAGCATGTCCAATGCAGTCGCAAGGTCAAACAGGGAAGCATTCAGCATGTATCCCGCGACATCGATCCGCTCAGCACCGCCTTCACGGACGCGAGGAATCCACACGGTGATGAGAATACCCTCGCCTTTTCCGTGCGCGGGCGATATCCCCCCTTCGATTGCCTCGTAGACGGTGTCATACAAGGCGCCGTAGAGATCGCTCCCCCACGAAACGAGTTGATCCTGTAATTTCCCAAGTGTTTCTGGAAAGCCGGCCAGCGTGGTCGTTCCTACCGGCTCAACCATCACCGGCACCATTCGCACCGTCTTCGATTGATCGTCGGGTCTGGACGGCTCAGCTTTCAGAATCACCGAGTCGCCCTGATCGACCTTGAAGATGGTCAACGTCCTACTACCTGCCTTGGCGTAATCTGGGTAGTTCGAGGGTAGGATCAGTTGGTAAGGGCTCATGTAAAACAGCTGCTCTAGCGGTTGGTCATCCCTGTGCAACTTCAGCAACGCAGACTCCCGCAGCCACCAGAACATTCGCGCTATGAAGCGCTCCGGCGTCCAACTGCGCTCTACTGTCGACCAGGCGCTATCGTACAAACACAGAACCCGGGGCCCATCGCTCGATGGCGGATGCTGGTGAGAAAGCAGCGGGAAGTCCTTGCGTAGGGTGTAAACGACGACTGGTACGCGATACCTGGGATTGACTCCAATCGCCAAGCGCTCCCGCCGGCGGATACCCGCTTGGTTGCCGGCATCCACGGTCCCGTCACCTGCATCAATGACGATGTATTCGGTACCGTCTTTCCCCGATGAATCTGCCCGAACCTCTCGAACATCGGTATAGGGGCACGCCCGCAAGGCGCTCAGTAAGGCCTGCGTTTGAGGATACAGTTCGTCTTCCCCGCAATCAGGCCTCGCATCCCCTAGCTCGAAGTACTCAAGCATCACAGGCGCCTGCGCGAGGCGGAACTGAAGCGGCTACCGAACTGGGCACCGCACCAGCGAGTGCTACAGCAGCGGCAAGCAGTTTCACCTTACCATCCGTGCAGACCTCAAAGTCCATGGCTGCCTTTTCGCCCAGATCGCCTGTGCACGAGAACCAGCCGTCCACATCGTCCAGAATTGCCTGGTATTCGCGCTTCGCCCGAATGCACGGCGGATCGCAGTCGTCGTCGAGAATTTCAACACTACTGGAAACGATCGTTGCTCCGTTGCGGGCCTGGCTCAACGCTTGGCGTGCATCCCAACTCACCCTCGCCTTTTCTCCCAGGCCCGACCAGCTATCCCAGGAAAGCGTGTGCCAAGAGCAATGATGAGGTGCCAGCAGCAGATCATATTCGAGCACCTCCGGCGTCTGCTCAAAGCGCTCCCACATGCGCTCCCAGATCAACACCTCAGCGTCGCCGCCGACGAGGAATTTAGTTCTCGTCTGTGCGTAGCCAAAGGGCGAAATCTGGATGTTCATGACCACGCTCGACTCGTTTTTCGACAGGCGCTCTTCGAGATAAGCGTCATCTTCATGCGGCGCGGGTGCGAGCAAGTGGGAAGTGAAGAATGGCGACATATCCTCACCTGCAATGCCGCTGAATTTTTCACCGGACTTGATCAGGATCGGGCCCAGATCGTCAGTCTTACCTGCGTTATCTTCGCCCATGATCTTGATGCGGTTACCGTGCCCTGCACTACGGTAGGTACGCCAATATTCCACACGCCGCCGCGCTTCCTTGTCGAAGGCTTTGGCATCGTCACACAAGACATGGTTCTTCTTCGAGCTCCGACGGAAAACCAGAGGAGACGACCACATTTCGCGAATCATGATCCGCTTTTCCCAACGCCCCTTCTCATCATCTGGGTAGTCGGCAGGATCACCGAGCCAGAAATGCTTTCTCATGCCTGCGCAATGATCCTGGTCTGGGTGGCTAAGCAAGAAGGCGTTCACGAATGGACGTCCCTTTTCGTCCCACTGCAGCCGCTCCCTCAACGCACGTCCGACATCAGGCGTGTCATCGTTGGAGTTATCCGCAGCCTGGCGGATACGCGAGTCGATCAAAATGGTGGTCACTGACGTGTCGGCGAGCCGGATCAACGTCATGTCGCCAGTACCTACTTGGAAAAAAGTCACCTTGGCAGCCATTTCATCCCTCCCCGGGCACTGCGCCAACTATGAGAAACGCTTCAGGTAAGATAAGATACGTATAGAAATTCAACCCGTCTAGATTTTATGCGAATATTTTTTATACCCAACCTTCTTCAGGCTGATCCTCCATGACTGCTACCGCTACTCGCACAGGTCGCTGGGGCCAGGAACGCCGCCTCGAATTCATTGACTTTCGACTGCTCTGGGAGGGCAGGCTAAACCGTTCCGACCTGACCGGTTTTTTCGGAATTTCTGTTCCACAGGCTTCCCTGGATTTCTCGGCTTACCAAGAGCTGGCTCCGGACAATATGGCCTACGATCGTACGCTCAAGGCATATGTGGCCGGCCCCAACTTCAAGCCCGTACTCGCGAATCCTGATCCTGGGCATTACCTGAATGAGCTGCTGCAGCGCGGCATCGGGAATATCGCGCCTTCAGACAGTTTCATCGGCTGGGCGCCCCCCGTTGCAAGCCTGCCATCCCCCACAAGACAGGTGGATCAGCAGATTCTGATCAAGCTGATCCGAGCGATTCAGATGGGTGAGGCCGTCGAGGTCGACTACCGATCAATGACCAACTTCGATTCTCCGGAGCTGCGCACGATTTTTCCCACGACGTTCGCGCATGACGGCTTCCGATGGCATACCCGCGCGTACTGCTTCCGATCCGAAAAATTCAAGGATTTCGTACTGGGTCGCATCACCGCTTTGCATGCGTCGATGACGGCGCCCGCCAAGGTGCCCCAGGACGTGGAATGGGAAACCTTTGTCGACGTGGTCATCGGCCCAAACCCGAGCTATCCGCCTGAAAAACGAAAAGCGATCGAGCACGACTACCAGATGGTGAACGGTGAAGCCTACCTTCGTGCGCGTGAACCTCAGCTGTATTACCTGAAGCGCAGGCTCAATTTGGACGTGAAGCCTGGCGAAACAGTGGGTGAGCATCAGCAGATTGTGATGCTCCGTATTGAAAAAGTTGTCAGGGAGTCGTCAGCAGATGAGTGAAGCATCCGCAACCAAGCCAAGAAGGGATTACACGATCCTGATCATTTTCTACCTGCTGGCCCTTCTGGTTTTTGCAACCTATTCCATCGGCTCCATGGCCTTGGACTGGCTACCTCAGCCCTACGCACCCTTGAAGGTGCCCCTGATGTGCGGGGCCATAGCCTATGTGGGCGGCGCGCTGTACTGCTTCCGCTCGATTTACCTGAACAAATGCGTTTACAAGCGCTGGGATCCCGACTGGCAGGTTTGGTATTTCATTCGCCCACTCACCAGTACGATCGCGGGTGCGGTCAGCTACCTGTTTTTGAAGGCGGGATTGTTGGTGCTGGAGTCGAGCTCAAATGCTGGTGCAAGCGAGATAGGCTTTTTCGCACTGGCTTTCATCGCAGGCTTCAACGTAGACAAGTTCGTCGCGAAAATTGAAGAAGTGGCGAAGGCAGTGTGGGGGATTGAGAAGACGCGAAGCAGTCTTGCCCGTACCGATCAAGGAGAGCCCCCTAAGCCACCCACCGCTACCCCGCCTCAAGGTTGAAGACATCTGGATTGTCACGACTATCTATCGAGTAGCAGTGGCAATCCAGATGTCCCCAGGCCTGAAACACTCCTCTGCGCCGGCTAAGGCAGTACCGGCAATAGGATCGTGAGCTGGAGGTAAACGAACCAGGCAAAGCAACCTCCGCTGACCATAAACAGGCTGATCAGGACTAGCCGACTCCATGGGCGCATCGTGTTCTGCCATTGGGCGATGATACGAGAGAAGGTGAGTGCCGACGCGTCGCTGCGGAACAGGTAGAGGAGCCCTTCAGCGTAGGCCGAGATCATCAGATTTCGGTAACCCGGTAGCTTCGTGAGGAATGTCAACGAGTTGTCAAACCAGCGCACCACCAAATCACCTTCCTGTCCGACCTTAGCCATCTCTGCCTCGCTTGAACTCATGCAGCTGAGGTAAAAATTGCGAAGAGGTGTGTTCAGTGGACAAATCCGGTGCCCCGGGGCGAACCGGTGGTACTCGTTTGGCTTGTAACCTTCTGTCCAGATGACCGCCGAGGTAAGTTGGCCATACTCATGTAGTGCGTGCTCAATGCGCGCGGCCGCATACTCCCCAAAGCCACCATAAGCTGGGGTGTCCCTATAGCTCTGGATCGCCTGAGCTATCTCATACTCCCCAGATTCTGGTCGAGTGCTACCAACCTCCATATCGTAGAGCTTGATGCTCCACCACCGCCTGAGTTCATCCTCGACGAGCGCAAGAAGCCAGCGCCGCCCCTCAATCCCCAGGTATTCATCCTTCCCGGCGAGGGTACGCTTGAGCAATACCGGACACCTAAATTCAAACCAGAGAACGGCGAGCAGGTAAAAGCCGCCACCCAGCAGCAACCAACTCAATGGGCCAACGGCTGCCTGGGCACCTTTCAGCTCAGGGGCGGCTTGAAGGAACGTGGCAATCAGGCCGCCCACTGCAGCCAGCTTGATACCTGTGGAAGATTTCATTCGCGACCAGAACGACCAACTCGTCATCTGGCGGAAACGGTGGTACGTCATCTCTTGCCTTGTGTTGCGTCGTTCGACGGGTGATGGCCTGTAGAAATCCTCATTCGGATATTGATCGAAGAACCAAGATATCCAACTGAACTCACGCCACCATTGGCGACGTTGCTCACGTCGATGCTCTTTCTCCGACTCAATCATTCGCCGGCACATCTCATCTGTGAACTCGAATTCTATTCGGGGCTTCTCGTTCAGGTCGTTTAGCTCGCTCTGTGATTCGAGTTCACCGGGTTCTTTCTGGGATATCAAATTCTCACTCCTTTGCTTGAATCGTTCCATTTGATCACCCGGAACGGGGCTCCACCTTCACGCGCACTTGTGCCTTGGTCTGCTTGATCTTGCGCAAGATCGAGCAAAGCTTACTGGGAGTGGCTGAACGGGGAATTGTTTCAGCACAGGTTGGACGGCCTACGCTGACTTTATCCGAGAGTCCTTAGGACAATGTGAGCAAGGCAACTGTTCTATTCAAAAAAAACTCAACCACACATAACTGCCCTGACATACCACTAAAGAGGTTCAACCCATGTCATTGCAGTGTCCCCGCTGTCACTCCCCCAAAGTTGCGTCCTTCCATCACGCCATGAAAGTCAGCGCCGCCATCGGTACCGTGGGCGGTGTTGCACGTGGCGTCAGCGCTGCCCTGGCTGGCGGTCAGGCGGGTGCAGCTATCGGCGCGTTCGCCGGCCCTGTCGGCGTCACCCTCGGTACCGTGTCGGGCGCCATCCTCGGCGGACTGGCCGGCGGCGTAGGCGGCTGCGCGCTCGGCGCTCAGCTCGGAGAGTCGCTCGACCGCCACGTCCTGGCTCACAACCTCTGTCTGCTCTGCGGTCATCGCTTCAACCTACCGACCTGATCCGGCTCCTCTCTCCTCATCTCATAACGTCCGGACGGTGCTGCGCCTCGCGCAGCACTTTATGCCCTCTTGCTCCCAAAGGAATCATTCAAATGGCACATCTCGTCGAAACCATGGCCTATGCCGGCGCCACTCCATGGCACGGTCTGGGCAATCAACTCACTCAAAAACAACCCATCGAAGTTTGGCAACGTGAAGCGGGCATGGACTGGCAGATCCTCGAAAGCCCCGTGCATTTCAAATCAGAGGTCACGGGCCACCTGGGCGCGATCCACTCTTTCCCGGAGCAGAAGGTGCTCTACCGCTCAGACACCAAGGCGCCGCTATCAGTGGTATCGCAGCGTTACCACACCGTGCAGCCTCGGGAAGTTTTGGAGTTCTACCGCGACCTCACCGAAGTTTCCGGATACGAGCTGGAAACAGCTGGCGTACTCAAAGGTGGTCGCAAGTTCTGGGCACTGGCGCGTACCGGACAAGGCGCCGCGCTCAGGGGCAACGACCAAGTCAATGGGTATCTGCTGCTTGCCACGTCGTGCGACGGCACCCTTGCCACCACGGCAACCCCGACCACCGTGCGGGTGGTGTGCAATAACACTCTGACCATAGCCCTGGATGGCACCAGCCGGGCGATTAAGGTACCGCACAACACCCGCTTCGACCCGAAGGTCGTGAAGAGACAACTCGGCATTGCCGTCTCGCAATGGGACGACTTCATGTACCGAATGCGCACGCTGGCCGAACGCAAGGTGCAGTGGCACGAGGCTTTGGGATTCTTCATGTCCGTGCTGTGCGAAACCAGCCCAACCGGTGCAATACCGGAGGTATTACCGAACGAGCGCGCCCTGCGCAAAGTCCAGGAGCTGTATGAAGGTCGTGGTCGCGGTAGCCAGCTCGAATCGGCCCGCGGCACTGCTTGGGGTCTGCTCAACGCTGTGACGGAATACGTCGACCACGAGCGCCGTGCGCGCAACAACGAATACCGCATGGACTCGGCGTGGTTCGGCCAAGGCGCTCAGATCAAGCAACGCGCCTTGGATGCCGCGCTGCGACTCGCGGCTTAAAGCCGCCCTCACCTCCCCTCGCGCTCGGTCAGTGTTGTGCTGGTCGGGCGTTTTTCCGTCTTCAAGGTGAACCGCATGAAAGCAATGTCATTGAACGGCAGTACTCGCAAGAAACGCCCAGCCCTGCGCCTGGTCAGCACCAAGGAGCTGCCGCGCTTGGACTGGCTGCAGATCCGCAAGCAAGGCATCGGCAGTTCTGATGCCGCCGCTGCGGTGGGGCTGAATCCATACAAGTCGCAGCTGGAGCTGTGGCTGGAGAAGACCGGTCGCGACACTGGACTGCCGAAGGCCGATCCCCAGGATGAAGAAAGCCCGATGTACTGGGGCAATGTCCTGGAGCCCATCGTGGCCTGGCACTACAGCAAGCGCACCAAACACAAGGTCCGTCGCACCAACGCCGTACTGCAGCATCCGGATCCGGAGTTGCCTTGGATGCTCGCCAACATCGACCGCGAGGTCGTCGGTACCGACGAGGTACAGATCCTCGAATGCAAGACAGCCGGCATAAACGGGGCACGCCTTTGGAAGGAAGGCGTGCCCGAGTATGTGGTGTTGCAGGTCATGCACCAGCTCGCCGTCACGGGCAAGCAGGCTGCAGATGTAGCGGTGCTGCTTGGCGGTCAGACGCTGGAGGTCCATCGAATTGAGAGGGACGAACAACTCATCGCGCGCCTGATCGAACTGGAGCGTAAGTTCTGGCAGCACGTGGAGACCGATACGCCACCGCCAGCCAATGGCACCGCTTCTTCCGAAGCGGCATTACGTTGTCTCTACCCGAAGGATGACGGCCAGATCATCGACTTCAGCAACCACGCCGGACTGAGCGCCGTCTTCATCGAGCTCAAAGCCGTACGCCAGTCGATTGCCGATAAAGAAAAGCGCGAGGCTGAGCTCAAGCAAATTCTGCAGCAGGCCATGGGTAATGCCAGTCGAGCTGAGTTCTCTAGCGGCTACGTCAGCTGGCGCAAAGCCAAGGACAGTGTCGCCCTCGATGTCGCTCAACTGCTTCAGGACAAGCCCTACCTGCAGGCCAAATACCCGCTGCTGAAACCCGGCGCGCGGCGTTTTCTGGTCGGCTGATTCCATTTTCTTCACCCTTCCCTCCCCTTGGCCAGTCCATGCAGTTCGCTCTGCATGGCTGGCTTTTTTTCATTTCCAGGAGAATCACGATGCTCAAAGGCTTAGCCCTGACGCCCCCTGTTCTCGGGCGCATCTCCATCGGCAAGGTCATCGAGAAAAACGGCAAGCGCCTGCCGGAAAAAGATGATCAGTTCACCATTACCTCTCAGGTACAGAGCAAGGACGGTTGGCTGTTGCACCCGCTCAACGACGAACTGCGTCAGAGCCATGGAGACAAGCTGCGAAACATCCCGGTGCGAATGCTATTCAACGAGCCGGAGTTGAATTTCCGTGCCGACTACACCTTGTTCGATCGACAGTCTGGACGGCCGCTATGTGTCGGTAATGGCGAGACCTGCAAACGGGTCACCCAAGACGGCATACAGTCGTTTCCTTGCCCTTCGCCCGACGCCTGTCCGCTGTCCCAGGGTAGAGCGTGCAAGCCCTACGGCCGGCTGAACGTGGTCATTGGCGACGACGATCCGCTGGGCAGCTTCGTGTTCCGCACCACGGGTTTCAATAGCATCCGGACCTTGGCGGCTCGCCTGCATTACTTCCAGGCGATCTCGGGTAATCGGCTAGCCTGCCTACCGCTGGAGTTGCGTCTGCGTGGCAAATCGACTCGCCAAAGCCTCGGCACCCCGATCTTCTATGTCGACCTGACGGTACGGGCCGGCATGGACATGAAGGAGGCGCTAAAGGCTGCCTGCGAGCTCGAATCGCAGCGGCAAACAGCAGGTTTCGATCAGACAGCCTTGGATAAGGCGGCACAGCGTGGCTTCGACAATGGTGCCTTCGAGGACAGCGAGGAAGACGTTAGGGCCATCGCCGAGGAGTTCTACCCTATCGAAGAAAACCAGGCACCAGCCGTTCTTCCTCAACGTACGTCGAAAATCAGCCTAGCCGAGAAGCTGGATGTACAAGCTGAAGCGCAATGAATCGACTGATACTTATCCCTACCGCTGGCTGAACAGGGATACTTTTGAGGAGAACATATTGATGAAACTGCTACGGGTCTTCCTTGCCATGCTCTTTTTCGCTGGCATCCTCGCAGGTAGCGTGGCTCTTCTGCTGCTGGTACTTCTAATAGTGCGGTTTCCGCCACTACTAATTGCCATGCTGTTGGCGTGCTGGGTTTTCTGCCGCCTGGTAAATACATTGGCGCCCAGCGGAGCAGATTCCTCGGCTCCATCGAACTAGACGCAATACGTAAGCTGCCAGCGGCCCTGGCAGCTCCAACCCAGCAGGAGCGTGAAAGCTCGGGCTTTCATTATGAAAAGCTCTTAGCCCCGACTTAGACGCGCCACCAAACGCTCCACGAACTCCAGCACCATCGCCCGATCATCCAGATTCAACGGGGTCAGCAGCGCCTGTAATCGACGTGCCTGATCCTCAGGACGCGAGCTGCCCTCGGTGAGTAGATCGGCTGTCTCGCAGCCAAAGATCGCCGCCAGTTCCACCAGACGCTCAACATTAGGCATCACGACCCCGCGCTCGATCCGGGAAACAGCTTCACTGCCTAATCCTAATCGCTCCGCGACCTGCTCTTGACTCAGCTTGCATCGCATTCGTTGGCGAGCTATCGCCTGCCCCACGACCTCAGCCAACTGCTTGGAATCAATTTTTGACATGCCACCCTCCAGATCAACCTGGATGGTTGAGCATCAACCTGTTGACATGAAGGGCCTTTCAAGATGAGACTCAACTCAAAAGGTCGATTTCCGACCTCTTGAAGATCTCCATACCTTGCAGGGAGCTGAGAAATACCATGATCGTCGTAACCGGTCTGAATGAAGCGCAGATTGAGGCTCTTGTGAAAAGCAAAGCATCCTTCCAGATTCACGGCCTCAGAGGCCAATTCATGGCAGGCATCAAACTGGTTGAAACCAAGATTGAAAGCCAGGGACTGAAGTGTCGAGTCAGAAGCGATGTGAAAAGTACCGTGGTACAGGGCGGCACACTCGGTGCTGTATTCAGCGTGCTGACAACACCTGCGACATTGACCATTGCAACACTAACGGCCGCGGCAGGTGTAGGCCATACGCTGGTTACATACAACCCCGACTACGAAATCATCAAGGACTACGTCAACAAAAAGCTCAAGATTGTTTACAAGAAATAGTCGTTTTGTTTACCCCACTCTCCCCGCCATAGTCAGAAATAAACCATGAAACGTATCTTTGGCATTTTTCTTCTTGCGTCCTGTGCTCAGGCTAACGCTGAAATTTCCGCATACCAAGGTACTGCGGCTTTCTTTCCTGATGAAACGTCACCGAGCGGCTTACCCGACGCAATCCCCTGTGTCACCAGACCAGCTCACACGGGTCAACCTATGCTGTTCTGCACGTGGCTTACCAGTACCCGTTACGTGGAACTCTGGGATGCGCAACGTCAACATAATGTGCGTTTAACTAATAAAGTCAATGGCATGTGTCAACGTGGCAGTTGTCGAGTTCGAGGTGCGGAGGTTGGCAACTGGAAAGAGGATACACCGTTCCAGCTCTCGATATGGTATCGCATAGGTAGCAGTACTGATGGCAAGCCAGTCGCATACCACATCAATACAACCCACCAAGTTTCCTACGCAAAAGCAGGCAGCCTGCTTATGAAGTTCTACATGGATTCCGGTGTCCCGAATAATGAACTGGTTTCGACCTTCGACAAACGGTACAACGGTGGTTGGGCAGCATGGAATCTGGAAAAAGACGGAGCTGCATCAGCCGCTTCAAACGGCCCTTCCACGCCTCGGTCCGAATGGCCAGAAGTCAAAACCGCTTGGTGTAATCCACGTCTGGATGACGACTGCCACATCAACAACAATAAGGTGCCTATAGCGGAGCTGGGTAAATGGTTGCCCGAGATCAGCGAATCGAATGCCGATCAGCTGGGCGGATATTGTGAAGCAATTCTCTGCTTCGATAAAAACGGCCAACCGATGGGTTATTTATTGCGATAGCTATTCTGAGCTCTGCTGAACCAGCGAATACTCAGCCGATTGGCTAATCTCAAGATAAGGGGCATGCGCCCCTTATTTATTTCAATGCAATATTATTTTTTGGTCACCTCAACCTTCGTATTCTGCGTTGCTTCGATCACCGCAAATTTCCACGCAAAGTTTCAAGCGTAGGATCCTCTACAGGGAGGGCAGCAATCGGCTAGAGACGAACAGGGGGTAACTAACATCAGAACAGCAGCTTATGTAATAAATGACCGAACACTATCCAACAGCGGGCCACGCACTCATGCCTCGCTTCATTTGTACAGCACCAAGAACTTTGAAGAACCACTTTTCGTTCGCGATCAGCTAGCAATCGCTGCTTGTAAGCGCTGGAGACACCTGCTGGACTGTTTGGGTGCGAAAGACAAAAGCACGCAAAGGATACGTTCTTTCCCAAACAGGAAGCCAGGTCGAACAGGCTGGTTGGTTGATCTTCTGGATGATTCGTTTTCTCCGCTCGCAGATTGTAATTGCAACTGAACCCGTAGAGAGCTGTACAATCGAAGGGGTAATCACGCGGTAGGTAGCTCCTGTAGAAGAAAATCCGCCTCTCACTTCAAGGTGGAAACGACCGCTGGAAAGAGAACATCGACCACAAGGTTGTCGATAAGCCGCGTCTTACCTAGACGAGCCGCAACCAGAATCACCCAGTGGTCGTCATCGTGTGTCGCCGGTTCCAAGCTCTGCGCGTTTCTGACCTCCAGGTACTCAAGCTCGAACCCTGCAGCCTCTAACCGCCGTCGGCAACCATTCAATGAGGGGCCGACCTCCTGCCCTAGCTTTAGCAATGACGCTAGGTCCACCAGGCACTTGTGCAGCAACGGCGCCATCGAACGTTGCTCCTCACTCAGATAGCCATTTCGGGAAGAGAGTGCCAAGCCGTCCTGGGCACGAACTGTCGGCGCCCCCACGATCTGCGTCCCTATGTTGAGGTCTCGCACCATTGCACGGATGACCGCTAACTGCTGGTAGTCCTTTTCACCAAAGATCGCAACGTCCGGCTGGACAACATTCAGCAGCTTGATGACCACCGTCGCCATGCCATCAAAATGGCCAGGGCGCGAGGCGCCACACAACCCTTGAGAAACTCGTGGCACCCTGACGAGAGTGACATCCTGCATTCCATCCGGGTACATCTGTTCGACGGTGGGTGCAAACAGCACATCGCATCCTACAGCCGCCAAGCGGTCCTTGTCGGCTTGCAGCGTTCTGGGGTAATTGGCCAGATCTTCGCCAAGCCCGAACTGAAGGGGGTTGACGAAGATACTGACCACCACGACGTCGGCCTTCTGCCTGGCCAGCTCAACCAACGCGATATGCCCGTCGTGCAAGTTGCCCATGGTGGCCACCAGCGCTATCTTGCTGTGCTCGGCACGCAGGTGCCCAAGGTGTGTGTGAAGCGCCTTGACCGTACCTATTGTCAGCACAGATTTATACCCCTCTGGCCAACTGAGCGTCGATTGCTTCGAGCAAGCGTGGGTCGTCAGCCGCCACATCGGGAGCGAAACGGGCGACAACCTTTCCCATCCGGTCTACTAGGAATTTCTCGAAATTCCACAGCACGTCCGTGCGGTTATTAGCCACGATGCCATAGCCCTTGAGCCGCTCCCTGAATGGGCCTTCACCAATCGTCTCGGGTTGCGCAGCCGTGAGCTCGGCGTATAGCGGGTGCCGATCTTCGCCGTTGACCGACAGCTTCGAGAACAGCGGGAATTGTATACCGTAGTTCAACGAGCAGAACTCGGCGATTTCAGTGTCGCTGCCGGGTTCCTGCTCCTTGAAATTGTTAGCTGGGAAACCCAACACCTGCAGCCCTTGGTCTTTCTTGCGCTGATAGAGTTTTTCCAAACCTTCATACTGTGGGGTTAGCCCGCACTTCGAAGCCACATTGACCAGCAATAGAACTTTGCCGCGATAACGGCCAAGGGTGCTGGCTGTGCCATCGATCTGCTGCAAGGAAATATCGTAAATGGAATTGCTCATGACTACTGCCCCTAAAGATTGAGTTCAACGGTGGAAAGAACTGGATTTCCAATACAGGTGAAGAACTAGCCCCCCAGCGCTCCCTGACAACAGTGCAGACCAAAGGAACACCCAAGCGTAGCCGTAGCCTGCAGCAACCAGGCCCAGCGCCGGCCCTGCCACCCCGACTGCGACGTCAAAAAACAATGAAAGTGCACTGAGCGCCAAGGTTCGGTTAGCCGCCGGGATCATCGCCAGCGTTTCCATGCCTAGCCCTGGATAGACCCACGACACGCCGATGCCAGTTAGGGTGCCCCCTGCGATCACCAGTGTCGGCGACGGTGCCAGCCCGACCAGCAGCAGGCCGCTCGTCTGTACCAGCAGGCAGCCAGCAACCACCGCGTAGCCGCGCAACCGGTGCAGAATGCCCGGCAATGCCAGCCGCGCCACGATGAAACCCGCACCAAACCCGCTCAGACAAAACGCCGCACCCTGCCAACCCAGGCTGTCGAAATACAGTGCGACGAATGCCATGAGCCCACCGTATCCAACCGAGCTGCACATGAGCACCATCCCATTGGGCAGCACCGCCAGCAGTACCCGATGAAAGGCCAGTCGTACCCCAGCCACTATCGGCGCTGGGCGCTTGACCAACGCCATGAACACAAATACCAAGGCCAGCAGAGCACTGCACAACCCGACACTGGCAATGCCGAACGTATTGCCCAGTAAACTTCCCAACGGCGCGCCAACCGCCACACCGCCATAGGCCGCGATGCCGTTCCAAGACATCACCTTGGCGGTGCTGGGCACACCGTTCAGGCCAATCGCCCAGGTACAGCAGGGCGTGGAGATCATGGCGGTACACAGACCTAAGATGATCCTGCCCAGCACCAGAAGCACCAGGCACAGCGACACTGGAGCCAGCAGCGTAAGCGCAAGCCAGGTCAACAGGCCGCTAGCGATCAGGCCACCGAGCCCGCACAGCACCGAGCACCTGGCCCCAAAGCGGTCCGCCACGCTGCCAGCCAGCGGCCGTGCAAGCAATGTAGCAACGTACTGCACACCGATCACAGCGCCGGCCAGCACCGCGCCCAAGCCGAGGTCATGAAGCACGAAGCCCGGCAGCACCGCCAGCGGCAAGCCGCTGCATATGTACCCGATGAAATTGAAGCAGATGATCGAAAGGATCTGCGCATTAGGATGCGCCGGCCTACTGACCGCTGTAGTATCCCAGCGCAACCACATACCCGTTTACCCGCTGCAATAAGGTTTTCTTGAACTCGTTCTGCCCAGTGATGGGGTTGCGCCACAGGTAGTCGAGTTCACCGGTTTCATGCTGTTGCATTTGCCGCAACATAGCCTCGCCAATCGGCTGGCCATCGGTGGAACGCAGCGACTTGAAATCCGTACCGATTAGGCGCGGCAGGAAGCCATGGGCAACGAAGCGCTGGCTCTTGATGTCCACCACGAAGGCATACAGGTCACCCTGAGTGAGCTCTTTGTCGTGCTGGTTGATGAGGGCAAAGGCCGCGTTTGGGTCCTTGTGCACTTGGTCCACGACCCGCTGCAGCAGCTCACGGGCCTGTTCAAAGCTGGAGCGCGGCATGTAATAGCCCACGGAGATCACCCGCTCGCCCACCCGTTGATAGAACACGCGCTTGCGCTCTACCTTGGCATGTTGCCAGTTCCACCAGCGATACTCGGCGCTGCGCACGGTGCCATCAGCGGGCTGCTCGATAGCTTGACGAAACGCGGCCTTGAGGTCGTCGTCCAGCACGCTCACCACCGGTTTGCCGACCAGCGACACCGATGGCCCGCCGCTGGCCAGCATCACCCCAGAGGTATCGACCACGTAGATGTACAACTCGCCATCGACGAACTCACCCTGGCGGCTGAACTCGGCCAGGGCGTTATCGCCGCTGGCCTGATAACGGGCCACCGCCTTCGCCAGCAGTGCACGAGCGCGCTGGCTTTCAGCATCGTAGACGTCACTCGACGGCGGCTGCGCCATGGCGAACAAGCAAGCAAGACACAAGCAAACACCTGTGAACGCTCGATAAAGGCTCATTGTTTTCATTTCTCCGGTGACCTTACTGGCAGCACTGCCACGCCCTGCCCGTCGGCGCCTAAAGCGTGCGACCGATAATCTCTTTCATGATTTCCGAGGTACCGCCGTAGATCCTCGCAACACGCGCATCGACCCAGGCTCGGCTGATCTTGTACTCGCTCATGAACCCATAGCCGCCGTGCAGTTGCAGGAATTCGTCAAGTAGCTTGCCCTGCATCTCCGAGCCCAGCAGTTTGGCCATGGCCGCCACATCCGCGGGCAGCTCACCGCGCATGACCTTGGCCAGGCAATCATCGACAAATACTCTCAGCATGGTGAACTGAGCCTTTGCTTCGGCGAGCTTGAACCGGGTGTTCTGGAAATCCAGCACCGGCTTGCCGAATACCTTCCGCTCCCGGGTGTACTCGATCGTCTCTTCCAGTAGCGTCTGGATCGACTGGGCGGCGCGAATCGCGATGATCAGGCGCTCCCATGCCAATTGATGAGTCAGGTACTTGAAGCCCTGCCCCTCCTCTCCGAGCCGATTGCTGGAAGGCACCCGCACATCGTCGAAGAATAATTCGGCGGTGTCCTGGCCCTTCAAGCCAATCTTCTCTAGCAACCGTCCCTTGGAGAACCCCTGGCACCCCTCTTCCACGCAAATAAGGGTGAGCTCCTTGGCGCTGAGGTCGAGTTTGGTCGCGGTCACCGTCAGGCCTGCATTACCCCCATTGGTGATGAAGGTCTTCTGCCCGGAAACGATATAATCATCGCCCTCCCGGCGCGCCAAGGTCCGCATCGAGCGCAGGTCGCTGCCGATACCTGGCTCGCTCATGGCGATCACACCAATCAGCTCGCCGCTGACCATCCGGGGCAGCCAACGCTGTTTCTGCTCCTCGCTACCGTAGGCGACAATGTATGGGGCAACGATCTCGGAGTGGGTAGTAAACCCCACCGCGGTTGCATTGGCACGCGCCAGTTCTTCGATCATCACCGCCGAGTGGCCGAAGTCCCCGCCAGGCCCGCCGTACTCCTCGGGTACCGTAGAACACAAAAGTCCGGTCTCCCCCGCCTTGAGCCAGACCTCCTTGGGCACAATGCCGTTCTTTTCCCACTCATGCAGGTAGGGCACGATCTCACGATCGACGAACCGGCGCGCTTGTTCGCGGAACATATTGTGGTCTTCACGGAAAACGCCACGCATCTTCAATACTCCAAAATTCCGTCGGTTGTGCCTTTATGCGGTCACCGATCGAGGTAGTCGGGATTTCGCTTTTCGACAAACGCCGAAACGGCTTCTTGATGATCTTCAGTGTGGTGGGCCAGCGATTGGTAAGCCGCCGACAGCTCGAGCAATGAGTCCAGGCGCATGTGCTGCCCTTCGCGCAGCAAGCGCTTGCACAGTCGCAGCGAGTGCCCCGGGTTGCTAGCGATGCGCCCTGCCAACGAACGCGCTTCGGCCATCAAGGTCTCGTGCGCGCACACCTGCTCAACCAGCCCCCATTCCAGGGCCTTGACCGCATTGATGGTATCGCCGGTAAAGGACATCAGACTCGCCTTGGGAACGCCGATGATTCGCGGCAGCAACCAGGCACCGCCATCGCCCGGCACGATACCCAGGCGTACGAAGCTCTCGGCGAATACCGCCGAGGTGGATGCCAAGCGGATATCACACATGCAGGCAAGGTCCAGGCCCGCTCCAATCGCGGGCCCGTTGACGGCGGCGATAACCGGAATGTCCAGGTCGTACAGCGCCAGCGGAATGCGCTGAATGCCGTCACGGTAAGTGTTACGCAGCTCATAGGGCGAGCCTGCGAAGATACCAGCACGCTCGTGCATATCCTTGACATTGCCGCCGGCGCAAAAGGCGCTGCCATTGCCGGTCAGCACCATGACCCTGACGGACTTGTCGCGACGCAACGCGGCGCACAGATCGACAAACTCCTGGATCTGCTCCGGTGTGGTCAGGGCATTGCGGGTGTCCGGGTGGTTCATGCGCACAGTGACGATACCGCCCTCGCGCTCGATCTGAAGAAAAGGGGTCATAGTCAATTGCTCGCAAGGCCGGTCAATGGTTGCTTGCCGTGGTGGGTCAACAATGGCCAGAATCCGTCGCTGCCACCCTGGCAGACTTGTGCGCCCAGGCGTTGGCTCCAGAGGCTGGCCGAGCCAAACTCGCTGCGCCATGCCCACAGCCGTCGGCTGAGCAGGTGAAGCGGGTATTCCTCGGTGAAGCCAATGGCGCCGTGTACCGAATGGGCGATGCTGGCGCCGGCACTCGCGGCGTCGGCGGTACTGATTTTCGCTACGGCGATGGTCAATGCCGCGAGCCCGTCGTCGGACTCGCAAAAGGCTGCTTCAGCGGCAATACTGGCAGCGGCCGTCTGTTCGGCCAGTACCGCCAGCTGTTGCTGGATCGCCTGGAACGACCCGATAGCCTTGCCGAACTGCTTGCGCTCTCGCGCATAGTTGGCGGTCATGTCCAGCAACGCATGCAGCGCACCGGCGGTCTGCGCCGAGCGGAGCATCGCGCCGCCAAGTTCCAGGACATCGACACCGAGGCCATCAGGCAGCTGTGCGTGGGCAACTACGCGCGCACCACGGAAGACCAGGTCATCGCGCGGCTCTCCCGCCACGTTGAGGCTGGGGGTGAGTTCGCAGGCCATGCTGCGTCGCAGCAACACCACCTGCGGTGTACCTGCATCGGTGGTGGCGACGGCCACCACGGCATCTACATTGCGCCCCCAGGGTACGGCGCGGGCGGTGCCGCTGACGTGCCCATCGATCAGGGCCAAATCGGCATGGGCGGCGATGCTCAAAGCGCCTTCGTGCCCTTCAAGGCCCGCCTTGCTCAGCAGCCAGTTGGCCAACAAGGCCTCGCCCAGCGGGGCCGGCACCGAATAGCGCCCGGCGGCTCGGACCATTACATAGATATCCGCCCAGCTGGCGCCCGCGCCGCCTAGCGCTTCGGCGGCGCCCGCTAGGGTAAAGCCTGACTCATCGAGTGCAGACCAGAGCTCGGCTGGCCACTCGCCGCCCTCGCAACCAAGCACATAGGCCGGGGTGGACAGATCGGCAAACAGGCGTTCGATCATCGTCTCAAATAATTCGCGCATTATCGCAACTCCAGGCCACGGGCAATGATGCCGCGTAGAATCTCGCGCGTACCGCCACGCAGTGAAAAAGACGGCGCCATTTGCGTCAGGTAGGCCAGCACCCGTGCGTATTCGCTGCCACCGACCTGGCGCGGCTCGGTGTCCAGCAGCAACTGCGCGATTTCCGGCAGTTCCTGTTCGAACACGTTGCCCAGGTCTTTCACGCACGAGGCGGCCCAGGCCGGATGCTCCCCTGCAGCCAGTTGTGCGGTGACCGACAGCGACATGTTGCGCAACGTCAGTAGCCTGGCCGATAGGCGCCCGATCTCCCGTGCCTGCAGGGCATCGGGCACCTTGCCCAACGCGTCGATCAGGCTGGTGAGCAGCGCCATGCAACTGAGAAAGCGCTCTGGGCCGCTGCGCTCGAACGCCAGTTCCGCAGTTACCTGCTCCCAGCCCTTGCCTTCGCTGCCGATCAGCGCGTCGGCGGGTAGGCGAACGTTGTCGAAGAATACTTCGTTGAAATGCTCACCCCCGGCCAGGTCGCGGATTGGCCGGATGGTAATCCCTGGCAGGCTCAGGTCGACGATGAATTGCGACATACCCTCGTGACGCGCGGCCTGTTTTTCGCCGGTGCGCACCAGCGCAATCATGTATTGCGAATGGTGCGCGTTGGTGGTCCAGACCTTCTGCCCATTGAGCAGCCAGCTGTCGCCCTCGCGTAGCGCATTGCTCTTGATCGAGGCCAGGTCCGAGCCGGAATTGGGCTCGCTCATGCCGATGCAGAAGTAGCTTTCACCCCGGCAGATGGCAGGCAGATAGCGCTGCTTCTGCTGCTCGGTACCGAAGCGGTTGATAAGCGGCCCGCTCTGGCGGTCGGCAATCCAATGGGCCGAGACCGGCGCACCGGCAGCCAGCAGTTCCTCGATGACCACATAACGCGCAAATGGCCCCGCCGCCGCGCCACCGTAGGCTTTGGGCAATGCCATGCCGACCCAGCCACGGGCGCCCAGCTGCCTACTGAATTCGGTATCGAAGCCCATCCAGGAATGGGCACGCAAGGTCGGTGGATAATCGGCCAGATGGGCCTGAATGAATGCCCGGACGTCGGCGCGAAGCGCCTCGGCCTCGGGAGGGATGGAGTTGTAGCTGAATTGACTGATGGCCATATGCGCTCTCTAACGCTGAACACAGGCGCAATCGCCCCGCTTGAGGCGACCACAGAACCGCCCCCTTGCTTCAGCCGCCGATGCGCGACACCTGAAGCAAGGTGGGCGACTTACAACGCGGTTTGCGCGTCAGCCTGGGCGAACATCGCATTGATGTCGCCGGAGGTGACAGGCTTGTTGTCATGGCGTCCATGGTCGGCGCCGCCCAGGCCTAGGGCGGGCTCGATGCTGACGTGTGTGGCCTGGGCCCGCAGCGCACCCACCGTGCAGTTTTCGCGACCGTGGATGGAGAATGGGTCGAAGGAAAACTCGCGCATCGCATTCAGATGGGTGACCTTGTCGATGACGTCCTTGGAGAGGTGTTGCAGCCCTTCCCAGGCGGTTTCCGGCGAGTTGGGCCATGTGCAGTCGGAGTGTGGGTAATCGCTTTCCCAGGTAACCATGTCGGCGTTGAGGAAATCCAGGTTTTTGAGGCCGAAATTGTCCTCAATGAAACAGGTGATGAAGTGCTTGTTGAAGATATCGCTAGGCATCTTCCCGCCGAAGTTGGAGTTGGTCCAGGCGTTGTGATGGCGGTGAGTGAAGTCAGCACGCTCTAGCAGATAGGGGACCCAGCCGATGCCCCCTTCGGACAGGGCCATGCGCAGGTCGGGGAATTTCTTCCACATTGGCGCCCAGATCCAGTCGGCCGCCGAATTGGCGATGGAGATAGGCATGGACGTGATCCAGGCATCAATAGGCGACATGTCAGACGCATGATTCGCTTTCACGCCAGTACCGATATGGCAGCAGATGACCACCTTGTTGTCGCTACAGGCCTTCCACAGTGGGTCCCAATAGTCGCTGTGAATCGACGGGTAACCATGGATGGCCGGGTTATCCGACAGCGAAATGGCATGCACGCCTTGCCGTGCCAGGCGCTCGACTTCAGCGGCGGCGGCCTTCATGTCCCACCACGGTACGATCATCAGCGGGATGAAACGGCCCGGAGCGGCGTTGCACCAGTCGTGCAGGTGCCAGTCGTTATAGGCCTGGATTGCAGCCAGCGACACGGCGCGGTCGCCGTGCACTTGAAAGCGCTGGCCGGCAAAGCCCGGGAAGGTGGGGAAGCACAAGGAGCCCAGTACGCCGTTAGCGTTCATGTCGTCGACACGGTCCTTGATGTTCCAGGTGCCACGACGCATCTGGTCGTAGCCCAGCGGCTCCATGCCGTATTCCTCTTTCGGCCGGCCGACTACCGAGTTCAAGCCCATGTAGCCGGTGGCCTGCTCCTCGAACACCCAGACGTCGCGCTCGCCTTTCTTGACCACATGCGGCTCGCGCCCCTTGAAGCGGGCCGGCATATGGCGGGCAAAGGCATTGGGCGGCTCAATCGCGTGGTCATCGACACTGACGAGAATCAGATCTTCAACTTTCATGGCTATCCCCTTCGCATTCGGGCTTGTTGTTGTGAATGAAGCATAGAGCAGATTCAACTAAAATTAAACACTTTTTTTGTTTGTGTTCATATTTAGTCGAATGCAAGGCTATCAGCGACGACCAGGGGCTGCTTCAATCCCACAGCACATGCAGGTAATGCGGACCGCGCAGCTGCGCGCCTATTATCTGCGGCGCGGGCTTGCTCTGGTCTAGGCGGATGTTGGGCATCAGGTCGAAAATCGCGTTCAGCGCGCAGTTGATCTCGGTCTTGGCCACGAATTGGCCGATGCACATATGCGGACCGAAGCCGAAGCCGAACGAAGGCTTCGGTTTGCGATCGATGTCGAATACGTCGGGGTGTTCGAAGGCGTCTTCGTCGCGGTTTGCGGAGCTGACAATGCACTGCACCATCGCCCCTTGCGGGATAGGTACACCGCGGATCTGCAGGTCTTTGGCGGCCTGGCGCACCTTGAAGGTAGCCACGGGCTCGAAGCGCACTGCTTCATCGATGGCCTTGTTCACCAGGCTGCGGTCATTGCGCACCCGCTCCAGTACTTCAGGGTGCTGGAGCAGGAGCGACATCAGGGTGCCGAAGGTACGGGTGGTGGTTTCACTGGCCGCCGGCAGCAGCGAACGCACGAAGGTCGCGATTTCATGATCGTCCAGGGATCGGCCCTGGTACTCGGCCTGGATCAGGCGACTGATGAGGTCGTCGCCCGTACCGCCCTGCGCGCGGCGATCGGCTACTACGTCCTTGACCACGTCATACAACGCCTGTGCGGCGTGCATCGCCGCGCCACGCGCCGCCGCGGCCTTCTCCGGGTCAACCTGAGGACCCGCCAGGATCGCCAACGCCCAGGCCGCGTACTGCTCGATCTGCTCCGGCCGGTCTTCCGGGAAACCGATCAGCGAATAGATCACACGGATGGGGAAATACAGCGCGAAGTCCATCAAGTCGGCCGACTTTGCCGGCACCATGGGCTTGAGGTACTCCTCACGAATCACCCGGTCAATCCTGGTTTCTTTCCAGCGATTGACGGTATCGGGCATGAACACCGGTTGCAGCAGGCTGCGGATGTTCTTGTGCGCCTCGCCATCCATCGCGGTCAGTATCAAACCGTCGAAAAAGGCGCCCAGACCCTCGGCGATAAAGCCGCTGGTGAAGTTGCCAGCATCGCGCATCACAGCCATCACGTCGTCGTACTTGAACAATGTGAAGGTAGGCCGTGCGGCGTCCAGCCCGGCGATGGATGGCACCCCGAGGCGCGCCATGAAGTTGTCTTGCAGTACAGGGGAATTGGCGCGCATGTCGCGATAGGTCGCGTGCAGGTCGATATCATTGGTACCACGGTAATTGCTGGCTACGTCGGAAAATGCCTTGGTCAGATCGCTTTGTGCCGGTGTGGACATGATCATCTCCGGTTTTATTGTCATTATTTTTAATGAGTTTTTGGTATGGGCCCTCTATGGGGTTTGATGCCAGGCCCTACTCGAGTACAAATGAACAAATACTGGTTTTATGGATACTAAAATTGATTCATGTCCGCCTTTAATACGCTTGCTGCACCAGCGTCATACGCCCGCCCGCCAGCATCAGAGCGCAGTACATACCCAATTCAGCTATCTGTGCGGCAGAAAAATACGCAGCGAGCTGGCTAAAATGCCGGTCGTCGATCGCCAGGTAATCGCTGGCAAACAACTCGGCGTAAGTCAACGCCGCCCTTTCCTCGGGGCTGAACCGGGCGTCGTCGCTCGCCATGCAGGCGATGTCCTGTTCGGTGACGGTGTCCGACTTACGCGCCAGTTGGCAGGCCCGGCAGGTGGTGATGCTGGCGATCTTCAGGCGTACCAACTCGCGTAAGCGCTCGGATAGCTGGCTGTCGCTATGCAGGCACTCCATCAGCCCCAGCCAGGCCAGGGCAGCCGCCGGGCGGTGCGCCCAGACCTGAACCGGGGTGATGGAACTGAGCATGCGGCTGCGCTGCCCGCGGTCGACGGCGTCCCGCAACGCGGGCGGCATGTCGCTCAGGGCAACCAGAGGCAGGCGGGCCACTTCAATCGAGCCGTTCAATGATTGTGGCGGTGCCCATGCCGCCAGCGCAGCAGATGGCCTGCAGGCCGAAGCGGTCACCGCGGCGCTCGAGCTCATTGAGCAAAGTGGTCATCAGACGCGCGCCACTGGCCCCCAGAGGGTGCCCCAGGGCAATGGCACCGCCGTTGACGTTCAACTTGTCGTGAGGCACGCCGGTTTCCAACATCCAGGCCAGCGGCACTGAGGCGAAGGCTTCGTTGACCTCGAACAGGTCGATGTCATCGAGGTTCAACCCCGCCTTTGCCAGCACCTTGTGAGTGGCGGCGATCGGCCCGGTTAGCATCAAGGTGGGATCAGAGCCGACCGTGGTGAAAGCACGGATGCGTGCCCTTGCCCTGAGCCCAAGCTTTTTCGCCGTGTCCGCATTCATCAGCAGAAGCGCGGCGGCGCCGTCGGAAATCTGCGACGAATTGCCGGCGGTGATGCGCCCCGTCTCTGGACGAAAACTGGTCTTGAGGGTCGACAGCTTTTCCCGCGAAGTATCCCGCCGAATGGTTTCATCCCGGCGCAACACACCATCAGGCTCGATCAGGGATCGCTCCTTCAGATCATCGACCACGACCGGAATGATTTCATTGTCGAAATACCCGGCGTCGCACGCAGCGGCGGCGCGCTGGTGGCTAGCAAAGGCAAAATCATCCAGGGCATCGCGGGTGAGCGACCATTTGTCGACGATCCGCTCGGCCGCTTCACCTTGGCTGGTCAACTCATAGTGCTGCGCCGCCATCCAGCCGAAGGCCTCACCATGTAGGTCACGGTTGCTGCCCATAGGTACGCGGCTCATGTTTTCCGCGCCACCTGCCACGACAACCTGCGCCGCACCGCTGGCAATTGCGCCAGCGGCCAGATGCACCGCCACTTCACCCGAGCCGCATTTGCGGTCGATAGTCAGGCCGGGAATGCCGACCGGCCAGCCAGCCCCCAACAGCGCGGTGCGAGCAATATTGGCCGACTGCTCGCCTATCTGGGTCACGCAGCCGAAGATCACATCTTCGACTTTTTCGGGAGCAACATCGACACGCTCGAGCAAGCGACTGATTACCAGCGAGCCTAGATGGTCGGCGCGCACGCCCGCCAGGCTGCCGCGAAACCTGCCAATGGCAGTACGCACCGCATCAACGATGACGACGTCGCTCATAGTGCACTCGCCTTGAGCCCGGACCCCGGGACCTGCTTGCCATCAACATAGCGATACACGCCCTGCCCTGTCTTGCGTCCGAGGCGGCCGGCCGCAACCATCTTGATGATCAGGGGGCAGGGACGGAACTTCTCGCCCAACGTCTGGTGCAAATAGCGCAATACCGAAAGCCGCGTGTCCCAGCCAGTCAGGTCACCCAGCTCCAACGGTCCCATCGGGTGATTGAAGCCCAACCGTAATGCGGTATCGATGTCCTCTGCGGTAGCGGTGCCTTCCTGCAGCATCCACATCGCTTCGTTGCCCAATAGCGCCGACATCCGGCTGGTGGTCAGCCCCGGCGATTCATTGACAATGATCGAGGTTTTGCCGATCTGATCGCACAATGCGCGGGTGCGCACCACCACCTCGTCGCTGGTGGCCAGGCCACGCACCAGCTCCACCAGTTTCATCTTGTGCACCGGGTTGAAGAAATGCATGCCGATGACCCGCTCGGCGACATCTACCGACGTGGCGATCTCGGTCACACTCAGAGCTGAGGTGTTAGTGGCAATGATGGCGTCGGCGGCCAGCAGCGGAGCAGCCTGGCGGATGACCGCCTGCTTCACCGCCAATTGCTCGGAGACAGTTTCCACCAGCCAGTTCGCACCGCTGGCAGCTTCGTCCAGGTCACTGGTGGTCAGCAGGTTGACCAGCGAGCGCTGTGCGTGTTCCTCGCCGACCTTGCCCAGGCGCACTCCATCGCCAAGGATTTTTTCGATACTGGCCCGCGCCTGGGTCAACGAAGCCGCATTGGTATCGACCAGAACGGTGACGAAACCGGAATTGGCGAACGCATGTGCGATGCCGGTGCCCATCAGCCCTGCACCCACGACCACTACTTTCTCTTTGTTGTTGGCGTTCATGTGTGGTTCTCGATTAGCTGCGGTTTTTTGCCGACTACATTTCGCAATGTGCCGATGCCTTCGACGCTGGCCTCAACCACGTCGCCCTCCTTGAGATACAGGCCAGTACCCATGCCGACGCCCGCCGGCGAGCCGGTGAACAGGACGTCGCCCGTGGCAAAGCTGGAGCGTTGCTGCACGAAGCGGATCAACTGCCCCACGTCCCAGGTCATCTCCGCGGTGGACCCGTCCTGGCGAATCTCGCCATTCACTTTCAAGGTCAGGCGTAACCGCGGGGAGCCTTGCGCAAACTCGTCCTTAGTGACGATCCACGGGCCGAGGCCCGTGGTCTGGTCCTGGCTCTTGGCGGCGAACAGGTCCATGCCGATGCCGGGCGGCCCGCTGCGCTGCAGGTCACGCGCACTCACGTCGTTGCCGACGGTGTAGCCGAGCACGCAGGCCAGCGGGTTTTCAAGGTCGATCTCGCCCGTGCCGATCACCGCCACCAGTTCAACCTCGTGGTCGAGTTCTTCGGTCAAGGGTGGAAAGCGTATTGGATCCCTGGCGCCGATTAACGCACCGTAGGCCTTGAGGAATGCGACCGGCTGCGCCGGTGCGTTCAATCCGAACTCCACCAGGTGCTTGGCATAGTTGGCGCCCGCCACCACTACCCGATTGATCGGTTCGATCGGTGGAAGCAAACGCACTTTCGACAGCGCCAGCGCCGGGCCGGCGAGCCGGACGGAGCTGATACCCCGCCCAGCCGCCACGCCCGGCGCCCAGTCCCTGAAGTCGCCGGAAATAGGAGTTACCTGATCCTGGGCGACATCTACCACAGCCCAGAAAATACCGACTGCTGGGTGCTCACAGCGTGCCAGCTTCATCAGGCACCTACCTTGCCCAGCTTGGTGGGATCCAGATGCAGCAGGCGGCAGGCGTTCTCATAGCGGATCTTGCGCAGATCGGCATCCGAAAGCTTCAGGCCATGGGTCAGGTCATGACGCACCGCATCGCTGCCGCCAAAGTTGCTGCCGTACAGCACATGGTCGGCACCGATGATATCGACCAACGCCTGGCGCATCGGCACTTCGTGCAATTCGACATCGAAGTAGAAGTTCTTCATGTAGTCGAGCAACGGCTTCTTGTTGTATTTGACGTCCAGGTTCTCGTTGGTCTTGGCCAGACGCCCAAGCTGATACGGCACGTAGCCGCCGCCGTGGGTGATGTAAACCTTGAGGTCGGGGAAGCGGTCCAGCACGCCACCGCAGATCAGGTTCCAGAAGCAGCGACTTTCGTCGTACTGCATGCCGACGATGGCGGTGGTTTCGTAACGGTCGTCGTTGGCGTTCTTGCCCCAGGTGACCGACTGATTGTAGCCGTGGATGAACATCGGCAGGTCCAGGTCGCAGAGAGTGCGCCACACCACGTCAAGCTCCGGAGAATCGAACTCCAGGCCGCCGAAGTTGGCACCACCTGCCACCATGCCCTTGGCCCCCAGCTCGGTACAGGCATAGCGCAGTTCGGCGGCGGCCGCCTCGGGCGCGTTCAACGGCACGTGGGCCCAGAACATCAGACGGTCCGGGGCCGCCGAGCAGTACTCAGCCAGCGTCGTGTTGACGGTACGTGCAAATGGTACGGCGAACTCGGCCTCGGTCCAGTACATGTAGCAGTGCGACGGCACCGAGATTACCTGCAGGTTCTGCCCTGCCGCATCCATCCCGGCCAGGCGGACTTTCGGATCCGCCCAGCGCGCGAAGTACTCTTCAAGCTTGGGGCCGTTGCCAGAACGCACGGCCGCCTTACGCTCAGGCGAACCGAGCCCCAGAATCCATTCCCCCACCCGCAGCTTGATATCGCCATCGGCGTGCTGTTCGAAGAACGGCCCCCAGTGCGGGTGCTGGTTGTAGTAACCCGGATGGGGTGCGTGAGCGTGCAGATCGATAAGCATGTGCAGGTACCTCGAAGTTGGCACTTTTTTGTTGGTTTGCAGCGGGGTGCCTTTGCGTGGTCACGGTCAACCGACGCGGGAAGGGGAACAGCAAGGCTCGCTACTAGGCCAGAGCTTAAAATTAATTTGAGCAGAAATCAAAATTCTGTTCACATTATTTTCAAGCCATCCTGAAACCCTCGAGGCAGAGCCTGCCCCCAACCTAGGAAAGAGGGCTTGAACTGACCAACAAGCGCAAAAATGAGGAAGAGGAATTTCGACAACCCACAAAAAACCCCCGACTGACGGGGGCTTAGGTGTACAGAATGGCGAAAGAAGGTATCAGCGGCGGGTGCGCGAGGTAGACCCCATGATCAGTGCGCCAAGCAGCTTTTTCACGCGTACCGGGAATAGTCGGCGCCCCGCCGCCTCCGGCACCAAGATTTCACTCAACACATAGCGAATGATCATTTCGCAGATCAGCTCCCGATCCAGGCGTACGCCTAGGCGGTCGTCCCAGTCATCAAAGACAATGCCAAGGCCATCCTGAAAACGCACGATCGAGTCGTGGAAAATCCGCCGAAAGAATCCCAGCGCATAGTCTGGCGCCACCACCAGCAGGCGCCGCGCACGGCTTTGCTCAAGGTAGTTGTCGAGGTAGGCGAACAATGCGTTCAGCCGCGCTTCCGGATCACTGGTGTGGCCCAGCTCCTGCGACAACGAGGTGTGGAAGCTTTCACGCTTGTGCCGTGAGAAGGTGTCCAGCAGGTCTTCCTGGGAAGAGAAATAGCGGTAAAAGGTCCCGCGCGATACACCCGCGACCTGGCACACATCGAGAATGGAAATGCGATCGGCGCCCGACATCAGCACCACTTCTTCGGTCGCCTTTAGGATGTTGGCGATGGTTTCTTCCGAACGGCGGTTGGGCTTGACCTTATTGACTGCCGCTGCCGGGCCATTGCGCCGCTCGACGGTGTTGACGGCCTTGGGGCCGCTCGCAGGGGTGTCAGGTGCGGCTTTTTTCCTGGTTTTGGCAGCGGCCTTAGGCGCTTCAGCCACCTGAGTTACATTTTTTGGCATGGACTTGCAGGCTCGTGGAGAGTAATGATGAGGCAACGTTAGCACAGAATCTGCGCACAAATAATCGTATATGTTCAACTTTATGCTAAAGACAATTTTGGATTTTGCATTTAGAATCAGGTTCTCTATTTAAAACAAAAACCAGGCAGACCAGCAGTTTCGGGGCCTAAACGGAGAAAATTCATGGGTAGCAGTGGGAATCCAGACACTTGGGCGGTAGGAGAACGAGACACTGTCATTGATGCGCTAGACCGTGCAGTGGCAAGGCATCCGGAGCGAATCCTGCTGGATTTCAGCGGAGAGTTATACACATACGGTGATGTTGATTCACTTTCGACAAGAATGGCCAACGCCCTGGCGTCGCTCGGCATTAAGCCGGGTGAAACTGTACTGACCATGCTCGACAATAATATCGATGCGGTCATCACCTGGCTGGCCATCAACAAGCTGCGCGCGGTAAGCGTGCCGATCAACACGGCACTTAAGGGCGAGTTTCTGCGCCACCAGATCGCTGACACTGGCACCTCGCTGGTGATCTGCGAAGCTGCCTACCTGCAGCGCATCACACCGCTGGCAGAACAGCTGCATGACGTGCGCCACATTTTGCACCGCGGTACCCCCGACAGCGTGCCCGAGTGCGCGATCCGCATTACCGCGCTGGACAGCTATCGCGGCCAGGACGCCACCCCGCTGGCCACTAAGCCGCAACCTTCCGATCTCGCCTGCCTGATCTACACCTCGGGCACCACCGGCCCGTCCAAAGGCTGCATGATCAGCTACAACTTCATGTGTAACCTGGCCCGCCTGCAATTGCGTGCCGGACCTGCTAGTGCCGATGACGTCACCATCACACCGCTGCCGCTATTCCACATGAATGCCCTGTGCGTGTCGATCATCGCCAGCATTCTGGTGGGTGCACGTGCCGCCATCCTGCCGCGCTTTTCGGTGTCCGGCTTCTGGCCGGAAGTGGAACGCTCGGGCGCCACTATCGCCTCGATTCTCGGCGGCATGGGAGGGCTCCTCGCACAGGCGCCAGACAACGAGGCCATGTTGCGCTGCGTCGGGCAGATACACACCGCTCGCGGCAACCCCTATACCGAAGAAACCAAGAAGATCTGGCGCGAACGCTTCGGCACGCCGCTGGTGGGTGGCAACGGCTATGGCCTGACCGAAGCCTGCGTGATCACCTCGCTGGCAGCCGGCGAATATGCAGCGCCCGGCTCCTCGGGCAAACGCATTGCCGACTTCGATGTACGCATTGTCGACGACCTTGACCAGGAAGTCCCCCCTGATACCGCCGGTGAAATCGTGGTACGCCCACTGCGCCCGGACATCATGTTCCAGGGCTACTGGCGCCGGCCGGAAGACACCCAGAAGCTGATGCGCAACATGTGGTTCCATACTGGCGACATCGGCAAGTTCGATCATGACGGCTTCTTCTACTTTGTCGACCGCAAAAAGGACTATCTGCGACGCCGTGGAGAAAACATCTCCAGTTTCGAGATGGAGGCGGCCTTCGGCGTGCATCCTGCCTTGGCCGAAGTGGCGGTACATGCGGTGCCGTCCGACAAAGGCGAAGATGACGTGAAGGTCACTGCAGTTTTGCATGAAGGCGCCACGCTGCACCCCGAAGACCTGTTTCACTGGGCCGTGGAGACGGTGCCCTACTACGCCCTACCCCGCTACATCGAGTTTCGCCCCAGCTTGCCGAAGAACCCACAGGGCCGTGTTTTGAAATACCTGCTGCGCGACGAAGGCAAAACCTCTACTACCTGGGACCTCGAGGCTACCTCGATCAGCGTTGCCAAGAAGTAGCCGCTTCACCCAGCACGCGAAAAGCGCGGCACTAGCCGCGCTTTTTTTTGGTTTCAGTATTCGCGCACGGGGATGCCTTTGGGCCGAGAGTTGTAGCCAGGCAGGTGCAGACCGCCGTCGACGTGAATGGTTTCGCCGGTAATGAAGCGCGACATCTCGCTGGCCAGGAACACCACCACCGGACCGATATCGGCCTCAGGCTCGCCACAACGCCCCAGCGGGCGCATGGAAGCAGACATTTCAGCGAACCCCGGGTTCTCTGCCGCCAGCTTGTGGAAAGTGGCGCCCATCGCGGTGGGCGCGATGGCGTTGGTGCGAATGTTGAAGCGCCCCCATTCAGAGGCCGCGCTGCGGGTCAGCCCCACGATGGCCGATTTTGCTGTGTTGTAGTCGCCATGCAGCCAGGCACCGATCTCGATATCGATCGAGTAGAAGTTGATGATCTTGCCGCCCCCGCGCGCCTTCATGTGCGGGAGCGCCGCCTTCATCGCCCACCAGGCTGCCCACACGGTCGAACCCAGTGTCTGCGCGAGCATCGCATCGGTCTTGTCTTCCAGCAACACGTTGGGCGTGGGCGCAAACGCGTTGTTAACCAGTATGTCCAGGCCACCGAACTCGTCTACAGCCAGTTGCACCGCGGCTTCGATATCGGCCTTGCTGCAGACGTCCGTGCGAATGAACACCGCCCTGGCGCCAAGCGCCTTGAGATCCGCTACCACCGCTTCCCCGCTGGCTTCATCCAGTTCTGCGACCACCACCGCAGCTCCCTCTCTGGCGAAGTTCAGCGCGATGCCTCGGCCGATTCCGCCCCCTGCGCCGGTAATCAGCGCGACCTGTTCGTTCAGCAGGGCCATAACCGCTCCTTTTCTTGTTTTTAGTGAACATTAAAGTATTTAGTGTTCAAATATAGCCGATTTCAGCGCCCCCTTACACCCTTTGCAAAAGGACACCAGGATGACTGTATTTCGACGCCGCGTAGACATCATTGCCCACGGAGACCACGTTCGTGCGGCCCTGGAAGATGATTTTCACCACTTTCGCGTATGGGCCAGCCACACAGCCGGCCATGTCACGGCCGTCGGTGGCGAAGCGCTGCGCTACCCCTATTCGCTGTGCCCGCAGGCTGGCGACCAACTGCAGGCACTGGTAGGCATGCCACTGGCGCGCATTGCGCATTCGGTCACCCGGCACACTGACGCCAGCCATCAATGCACCCACCTGCTCGACCTGGCCGGCCTGGCTATTGCGCGCGCCGCCCGCGGCACCGGCGAGCGGCGCTACGAGATCCAGGTCGGCGCACGTATCGACGGGCATACCCGCGCCAGTCTGAGCTGCAACAGCGGGCAGGTCCTGAGCTGGGAAGTGAACGGTACGATGATCGAAGGGCCGCCACCCTTTGCAGGGGTCAACCTTCGCGAAGGGATGGCGCGCTGGGCGCTGGGCACCCTCAGCGAAGACACCGCCGAAGCGTCGCTGCTTCTGCGCCGTTGCACGCTTATATCGATGGGGCGCGCCTACAACTTCGACGAACAAGCCCACGCCGTCAGCAGCGGTCGCTGCTACAGCCAGCAACCGGCCCGCGCCGAACAGGCACTGCGTATGCAGGGCTCGACCTTGGATTTCAGCAACAACCCACAGGCATTGTGCGCCCAGGACCAGGCGTGGCTGCGTGCCATGCCCGGTGACCACGCGGCGTGACACGCCGCGTGGCCTTTACACGACGCTTTAGAGGAAGATGGCCAGGTTGGGGGTGCCCAGCACCGCCTGGTCCAGAATCACCTCGCGCCGCGCCAGCTTGAACCCGGCCGCCCCCAGGCGCAGCACATCGCGCCGCTCACCGCTGATGATGTCGACGTGGTGGTCTTTGAAAC
This sequence comes from Pseudomonas sp. HTZ2, assembly GCF_033173945.1. NCBI lineage: Bacteria > Pseudomonadati > Pseudomonadota > Gammaproteobacteria > Pseudomonadales > Pseudomonadaceae > Pseudomonas > Pseudomonas sp. HTZ2. The sequence continues at coordinate 2,608,343 of NZ_CP137332.1, forward strand.
GGCTGCGCGTGAGCAACAGGTAACTGGTGACCACGAACTCGTCAGGCTTCTGCGTTTCCTCCACGAACACGTTGGTCACCAGCCGGCGGGTACGCGAAGGCGGGTCTTCTGCCCAGGCGCTCTTGCCGGACAAGCGCAGGATGCGCCCCATCATCGAGCGGTAGTCGTCGTGGTAGTGCTGCACGCTGCGCACGATCGTGGTCTTAAGTTCCGAGGCCAGGCGCGTTTGGCGCAGCGGCACGGTGTAAACCAGGTCGGTGTCCAGGCGCTCGGCCCATTCCTGAAGGCGAATCTGGTCGAGCAAGGTGGCCTCCTCGAAAAGGAAGGTCACCACGTCGTTGTAGAGCGCCGACCCCACCGGTACTCGCCGTGTGCCGACCGGGGAGCCAGGCTGGATCTCCTCCACGCCGCGTTGCTGAACCTGCGTCATGAGCAATTCCTCATTGTTGTTCTTCTACTTGAAGGGTGACGAGTTGAGGCGACAGCACAAGGGCCGCTTCGAAAAGCGAGCCACCCCCATGCTCATGCCTCATCCGCGGCGGTCATCAGTTCGTGCCAGTACAGCCACCAGTGCCACTGCGTGTCGTCCTTGGTAAAGCCTTCGTTGACAATGCCCGGGCCGGGCCAGCCTTCAGGCGCACCCGTCTCGTAGCAGGCCTGATACTTGAGGGTGCTCTTACGCCCCATCGCGCCCTTGGCGGCCAACGTCATGTGCGGCCAGGTATCGGAGTCATCCTGCTCGACCATGCCGGAGGTGCCGAATAGTTGAATGGTCTGCTTGAGCATCTTGTCTCGCAGCTCTGGTGGCGCGTCCTTCTCGGCGAACACCCAGTTGACGAACTCCAACTTGTCAGGGCCTTGCGGCACATAGGCGTGCAGGGTCATGGAACCGACGACGCTTCCGTCGGGCTGTGGAATGTAGACAAACCCAAAAAGAATATTCGGGAACATTCCACCCACTTGTGGAGGCATGCTGGTGAGCACCTGCAACTGCTCGTCGCTCAGGTTGCGTGCCAGCTGCTCGACCATCCCGGCGGTCATGCCGGCAGGTGGCAGTGCTTCAAGCTTCTGCTGCACGCTCAGCTCGGCCGGGTCCAGGCCGGTAAGGCGCTTGATCTTGCGGGCTAGGTCGATGCAACGCAGGGCATGGCCATGCGGCGAGCTGATCTCGACACCGATCATTTCCGGGCTCAGGTCGGCGGTTTCACCCTCGCCCTTCTTCGCATAGTTGCCCACCTCGCCCAGCCAGCGGTGCAGGGTCAGGGTGTGGAAGCCGTCCGCGGCGGACTGCTCGCCAGCGGTTTTCCAGTTGGCGTTGACGATGAAGCGCTGAGGCGGACCGAGCACTTCCATGCCCTTGTCGGAACGACAGAACAGCATGTCGTAGTACCACTTAGCGTCGCCCAGAAACTCCTCGAAGGACGGCCCCTCGGTGTTCCAGGTGGCAAACACCAGGCCGCCATACAACGTGACCCGCGCCTTTTTCAGCCCCAGCTCCTCTTTAGGCATCATCTTGCCGTGCATGCACTCGCGCTCCACCGGCGAACCGATGAAATCCCCGTTCGGACGGAATGCCCAACCATGGTAGATGCATTTATGGATCTGGGTGTTGCCGCAATCGGCGGTGGTGATGCGCATGCCGCGGTGCGGGCACACGTTTAAGGTGACGAACACCTCGCCTTGTTTGCCACGGGCGACGATCACCGAGTCAGAACCCAGGTCGCGAACCATGAAGTCCCCGGCGTTAGGGATCTCCGTTTCATGGCCCAGCAGTACCCAGATCTTGCCGAAGATCTTTTCCATCTCCAGCTCGTAGATTTCACGGTCGGACAGCACGCGCATCTGCACTTCGCGAGTGTTGGGATAAATGAGGTCCGAGACCTTGGTTCCATCAGACAATACGGGGCTTGTTCTTGTTAGCATGATTGCCTCCTGCTCAGGGTGTCACGGCGGGCCCGCAACGAAATATAAGACACTTTATTAATTTTTGTACACTTAATTCACGTTCAAAAAAGTAGACCCTTGGCGGTTCAGTGTCAGGCCTCAGTAGCCGCCTTGCGGCCAACCTGGGTGCGCAGCATGCCGATACCGTCGATTTCCAGCTCGACCACATCGCCAGGCTTGAGGTAACGCAACTGCTCCAGGCCACAGCCGTTACCCACCGTGCCCGAGCCCAGGAACTCGCCGGGGTATAGAGTCTCGGAGCGCGAAACATGGGCGATCACGTCTTCAAATCGCCAGCGCATGTCCCGGGTGTTGCCACGCCCCCACTCCTCGCCGTTGACCCGCGCCACCATGTTAAGGTCGTAGGGGTCTCCCAGTTCATCCACAGTCACCAGGCATGGGCCCATGATGTTGGCAGTGTCGAAGTCCTTGCTCTTGGCTGGGCCGAGCATGCCGGGCATTTCCAGAGCCTGGGCATCGCGGGCGCTCATGTCGTTGAAAATGGTGTAACCGACGATGTGCGCGCCAGCGGCCTCACGACTGATGTCCTTGCCTCGCTTGCCAATGTAACAGCCGAACTCCAGCTCAAAATCCATCGCGCAGCTGAAGCTGGGCCACTGGAACTCGTCGTCGATGCCCACCACGGCAAAGCGGTTGCCCTTGTAGTAGATGGGCTGCTTGTTAAAGGTCTCAATCACTCGGTCGTCGGCACGCGTATTCATGGCCTTGAAGGTCGCTTCGGGATCGTCGGTACGCAGCGCTCGGGCACGCCGGGCGGCGGCAAAACTCTGGCGCAGGTGCAGTTCGAAACAGGAGCAATCGCGCATTTGCGGTGGTGGCTGGATCGGTGCTCGCAACTTGACCGCAGAGCGCTCCAGCACAGCCGCCGAGGGCGCCTTGGCTACCAGGGCGCGGGCCAGCTCCAGCGCCGCATCACCGCCTTCGACCAACGCAAGGATGCTACCCAGAGCGGCGCTGTCGCCCCCTTGCATCACCCGATAGGCCGATTGCAGATCGAGCACCTGGCGGTCCTGGTCGAGCAGTGCACCGGCACGGTCAACGCCATTGGCGTCCGTATAAGTGACCAGCCTCATACCCGACCGCTCACAGGCAATAACGCGCCGGTCACGACGGCCGCTTCATCGGACAATAGGAACGCGACCACCCCCGACAGTGCCTGCGGGGTCACCCAGCGGCTGCTGTCGGCGTCAGGCATGTCAGCGCGGTTGGCTGGGGTGTCGATGATGCTGGGCAATACCGCGTTCACCGTCACGCCACGGTCTTTCAGCTCCTCGGCCAGGGCTTCGGTCAGCCGGGCCACCCCCGCCTTGGAAGCAGCATAGGCGCCCATGCCGGCAGCGGCCTTGACCGATGCCAGCGCGCCGACATTGACGATTCGCCCGGCGCCGGCCTGCAGCAGGTAAGCCAGCGCCGACTGGGCGCTTACCACGGCGGTGCGCACGTTCATCTGGTACAGACGGTCCCAGGTGTTCAGGCTGCCACCCTCGAGGGTTTCCCAGGCAAACCCGCCGGCGACATTGACCAGGCCATCGACGCCGCCCCAGTGCGCTGCCACCTGTTCGAAGGCGGCAGCGGCCGACTCGGTCGAGGTCAGATCGACGCCGCCCAGCCGCAGCAGGTTGTGCGTATCGAGCAGGTCGGCAGGTGCCTCGCTGCGGTCCAGAAGGGCCACTCGCGCGCCCTGCGCCAGCAAGTACTTGCCCAGCGCGCTGCCCAAGACACCGAAACCGCCCGTGACGACTACCCTTTTGTCCAGTAATGACTGGGACATAGCCAAATCCTCTTGTTGTTTTACCGCGCGAACGGTCGATTCGTGCTTTCGCCTGAGCCAATATATGACACTTTTCCAAAATATGTGCAAATGATACTGTGTGGATCCATGTCAAACATTCACCACGGACTGCTGATGCCTAGAAAACTCCCTGCACTGAACGCCGACAACCGCGCCTTCTGGCAAGGCGGTGAAACGGGCCAGTTACTGATCCACCGCTGCGCCGCGTGCAGCCGCTACTTTCACCCGCCTGCTCCGCTCTGCCCGCAGTGCGCCAGCTTTGAGGTGGGCCCCGAAGTGGTGTCTGGCCGGGGCAAGGTGCTCAGCTTCACCATCAACTATCAGGGTTGGACGCCCGACCTAGAGGTGCCCTACGTGGTGGCGATCATCGAACTCGCCGAACAGGCCGGCTTGCAGTTCATCAGCAACGTAGTGGGCATGCCGGTCACGGATGTGCACATCGACATGCCGGTTCGGGTCAGTTTCCTCAATGTCGAGGACGTGTGGCTGCCCCTGTTCGAGAGGGCTCAATGATGTTCGATCACCGTTACGAAAAAGACGTGGCCATCACCGGCATCGGCCAGTCGGAAGTCGGCCGGCCGTCGGACAAATCAGCCATGCGTCTGACCCTCGATGCGTGCCTGCAAGCGATTGCCGACGCTGGGCTGCAACGCAGCGATATCGACGGGGTGGCCTGCTGGCCCGGCGACAACAACAATGGCGACCCGTTTTCCCCGGTGGGGCCCAGCGCACTGAAGAGTGCACTGGGGCTCAACGTCAACTGGTTTGGCGCAGGCTACGAAGGACCGGGTCCCCTGGCTGGGGTGATCAACGGGGCGATGGCGATCGCCGCCGGGTTATGCAAGCATGTGCTGGTGTTCCGCACCATCACCGAAGCCTCGGCACGCGCAGTCAACCGCCAGGCCGGCGCCTTGACCGCCAAAACCCAGGGCCGCGACAACAGCTACGCCTGGCAATGGTTCACCCCATTCAATGTGCATTCGGGAATCAACCTGATGGCCCTGTATGCCCAGCGCCATTTTCACGAGTACGGCACCCGCCCCGAGCAACTGGCACAGATCGCCCTCACCTGCCGACGCAATGCCATGCGCAACCCCAAGGCGGTGTACCGCACGCCCATGACGATGGACGACTACATGAACGCGCGGATGATCTCCTCGCCCCTGCGCCTGTTCGACTGCGATGTGCACTGCGATGCCTCTACCGCGATCATCCTGTCGCATCGCGATGTCGCCCAGGATCTGCCGAACAGGCCGATCCGCATCGAGGCGATGGGCGCCGCGCTGAACCAGCCCTGGTCGTGGGACCAGATTTCACTGACCCGGATGGCCGCCTTCGATGTCGGCCAGATGATGTGGGCGCGCACCGACTACACCCCGCAGGACGTCGGCTCAGCGCAGCTGTACGACGGCTTCTCAATCCTGACCCTGATCTGGCTGGAAGCCCTGGGTCTGTGCCCGGTGGGTGAAAGCGGGTCCTTTGTCGAAGGTGGAGGGCGTATCGCGCTGCAAGGCAGCTTGCCGATCAACACCAATGGCGGGCAGTTGTCAGGCGGGCGCACCCACGGGCTGGGCTACGTGCACGAGGCGTGCCTGCAACTGTGGGGGCGCGCCGAAGGCCGGCAAACCCGCGACCATGGCGTCAGTACGGTGGCCGCAGGCGGCGGCCCGCTGGGGGGCAGCTTACTGTTGGTACGCGAATAGCGACGGGGTTCAGTAGAGTACGCAGGCCACTTCGTTGCAGAACTCGATCAGCGCCTTGCCCATCTCGGCAAGGCCCTCTTCGTCGCGCTGGCCGCGGAACATCACCGCCGAAACGGTGAACTCGATGCTGTTGGAAGGAGAATAGATCGGCGCTGCCACGGCCAGGATACCGCCGGAAAAATGCCCATCGTCCATCGCCCAGCCGCGCTCGGCAGCCACTTTGACGTCCTCGCGGTAATTTTCCAGAGACAACGGCCGGGCCCAGCGGATCTTCTCGAAATTACTTTCCACCAGCGGGTCGTGCATGTCGAGCTGAGTGGCGAACAGTCGCCCGCTTGCGCCCATCAGGATCGGCAGTCGTTGGCCTTCGGCCATGTCGATGCGCACATCGGTGGGGCTGGCCGCGGAGCTGACGATCACGATCCGGTCCGGACTCATCTTGCGCCACAGCGTGATGGTCACCCGCAGCCGCGACGCAAGGTTCTGTAACAACGGCTTGGCCATCTGCACGCGATGACCCTGGGTCACCAGTTGCTCCACCAGGCGCGCCAGGCCGGAGCCCACTGAGTAGCGTTTGGACAGCGGGCTGAAATCGACCACATCCTCCTGCACCAGGGTACGCAGGATGTTGAAGCAGGTACTGGGGTTGATGGAAAGCTGCCGGGCGATATCCAAGGAGCGTTCAGGTTTGCCGACCTGGCTCAGATGACGCAGGATGCGTATGGCGTTGGATACCGGCTTGACGAGGGTTGCATTGGCCGATTTGGCGGTGTCGCTCATGTCTGAAGTGTCCATACTGCGTCCGGTAACTAGTTGTTACCAACATTCTAGCCTGAGAATTACTCGCCCCGTAAAGTTTTACATGGGAATTTACCGCGATCCGGAGCCTATGGGTTCAGCGGCGGCTGGTAGATCAGCCGGCGGGTTTGCAGGTCTTCGCGGCGAAACTGCTGCAAAAGCCCTTCCAGAGCCAGGTCGGCCTGGGTCACCCGCACCTGCTGGCGCAAGTAGTCGAGCCAGGACTCGACGATGAACCGTTCGCTGTAGCGTTGCGTCTCGGCCATGTCGCGGTAGAGCCGCCAGTTCTGCGCGCCATTGCGCCGCCGCGCCTTGCCTACCGCATACACCGCCAACAGAAAATCATCTCGCTGCGGCGCAGGCACCTCGTATATCACCTCCACCGAAACCGGCCCGTCGGCGTGCGCCACTGGGGCCTGCAATTGAAGGTTGTCGGTCAGCGGCGCCTGTGCAAAGTCGGCTTCTTGGCCCAGTTCCACACGGCCGTTACGCGTCAGTAGCACCCCGGCGAACAGGCACAGCGTCGACACCAGCAGGCTTGCCTGCAGCCCCGCATACTCGGCCAGCGCCCCCAGGCGGCGCCACCGAAGGCCATCGCGCCCATCAGGGTCAATACGTACATCGACGCTACGCGGGCGCGCACCCAGTTGGCGGCATAAGTCTGCACCACCGAAGAGAGCGTGGCGTTGACCGCCATCCAGCCGAACCCGGCACACAGCATCATGACGCACACTAGGTAGCGGTTGCTCGACAACGCAGCGGCCAGCGCGGCGGCGGCAAAGGCGGCGGTACCGCAGGCAATCAGTTGACGCAGGCCGAGCCTGCGATGCAGGCGAGGTGAGTTCAGTGCAGCCAGTACCGCCCCCGCCCCCAGGAATGCCATCAGCAGGCCGTAGCCACCGGCGCCCATGCCCAGTTGCTGGCGCGCAACCAGGGGCATCAGCGCCCACAGAGCACTGGCGCTGGCAGTGAACACCAGCACCTGCTGCATTGCGCTGGACAGTACCGCCGAATGGCGAATGTAGCGCAGCCCGCTGCGCATACCGCCTATCAGGGTTTCCGGCGGAAGCCCGTGGACAGGCGGTGCCGGCGCCAGGCGCAACAGAAAGAACATCACGGCGGCCATGCACAGCGCGATCAGCACGAACACAGACGTGTTGTTCCAGTAGGCAATCAACGCCCCGGCCAAGGCCGGCCCCAGGGCACGGGTGGCGTTGACCGCAATGCCATTCAGGGCGACCGCTGCCGGTACCTGATCACGCGACAGCACGCTGATCATGGTCACCATCCACGCCGCCATACCCAGCGCGCTGCCAGTGCCCAGCACGAAGGTGAAAGCCAGCAGCCCCCAGGCTTCGAGGCGCTCGAACCCGGCCAACAGGCTGAGCATGATGGCCGCGAACACCATCAGGCACTGGGTGACGATCAGCCAGCGACGTCGGTCGACCAGGTCGGCGAGCACCCCGCCCGGCAGTGCGAATAGAAAGACCGGCAGTGTCACCGCGCTTTGCACCAGCGACACCATGATTGGTGAGGCGGTGAGCGTGGTCATGATCCACGCTGCGCCGACCGTCTGCATCCAGATCGCCAGATTCACCACCGCACCGGCCAGCCACAAGCCCCGAAAGGCCCGGTTGCGAAATGGCGCCCACGCCGAACCCTCGCTCATCATTGCTCCTTAGAACGTCTAGCCCATCAGGGTTTAGTGATCCAGCGGCAGCCCCAGGCGCCCCACCGCGCGGGCCGGGCCGAGCGGGCACGGCGCAGCAATGGTATTGCGCAGCTGGCCGATGCCGGAGATTTGCGCCACCACCTGGTCACCCGGTTGCAGGAAGCGCCCGCTTTCCAGGCCCACCCCGTGCGTGGAGCCAGTGAACACCAGGTCGCCGGGGCGCAGCTTGATCCGTGCATCCAGGTAATTGAGCAGCTCGTCCAGGGGGAAGATCATGTGCTGGGTATTGTCGTGTTGGCGTACTTCGTCATTGACGCTCAGGCGCATCTCCAGCGCAGGCTGCTGCTCGCCGCCCAGCTCGTCAGCCGTCACGATCCACGGCCCTGCGGGCGTGGTGCAGTCCATGGCCTTCTGGGTCAGTAGGTCGAGCCGCCCGATCTGCTGGCCCGCATCGCGTGCACTGATGTCGTTACCCACAGTGAAACCCAGAAGGCAGGCGCTGGCGCGGGGTTCATCCTGCAGCGCTCGCCCCACTACCGCCACCAGCTCCACCTCGTAATCCAGTTGCCTGGTCAGCGGCGAATACCTGATCGGGTCATTGGCCCCGACCAAGGCCGACTCGGGCTTGAGGTAGGCCAGTGGGTGTGCCGGGGCCTGACTGCCCAGGCGTTCGAGGTGGCTCAGGTAGTTCAGGCCCACGCCGAACACGCGGCTGCCCGGTTCCAATGGCGGCAGCAAACGTGCCCGGGCCAACGGCAGGCGTTCGCCAGCCAGGTCCAGAGCGTCCAGGTGCAGCCCCGCGCCCAGCCGCGCCCAGCACGCGAACGGCGCCCGAACCCGCCTGCAGTGCTCGCTGCTGGCGTCTACCAATGCCCAGAACGCCTGCCCGCCCAGCTCGATCCGCGCCAGGCGCATGTCACTGCCGGGCCAGGTAGGTAGGCAGATACTCGGCGTCATGGACCTCTTCGGGAGTCTTGACACTCGGTCCCAGGATGGGCCCCACCATCTCGTGGCCCCACAGGCTCAGTTTTTCGGGGTTCAGCTCGTAGGGGTCGCCTTGCCACGGCTCGATTTCAGCAATGGTTTCGAAGGCAAAACCCGAGGGGTTGTAGTGATAGAAGGACAGGTGCGGGTCTTGCGCATGCTGGCCGAGCGTCATCATCATCGGCAGTTCGCGCTGGCGCACGATATCGTAGGTCTCGCCCACATCACGCACGTTGCGAACGAACAGCCCGACGTGCTGGACGCCCATTCGCCCGGGCCCATGGCCATAGGCGATGTCGTGGCTGGTGTGATGGTTGAGCCGGGAGCGGAAGAAGCCGGTACGCCCCTTGCCCGCTCCCGCGCCATACCAGCTGAAGCCCATGACATTGAGCAGGAAGTCTTCAAGTTCCGGGGTGTACTCCGGAGTGATCAGCACTACGTGCCCTGCACCGCGCTCGTCGGCCAGAAAGCCGCTGTGGGGGCGCCCTGGCTGAAATGAACGCGGCAGCCATTTCTGTCCGTAAAACAACTCATGTTGGTAGCCGACCGGGTCACGAAAACGCACCACCTCACGCACGCCGCGGGTCTCGCACAGCTGCGCGTCACCACGGGTGTAGGCCACGTTGGCGGCCTCGAGCTTCCTGATCCCATCCTCGAACGCCATGCGCCCGATGGCTTCCCAGCCGATATACGCGATGCGGTCCACCTTACCCGGATGGAATGCGAAGCGGTGACGGCGATCATCGATTCTGAAATACAGCGACGCCGGGTCGCCGGGCGGATTTTTGCCGATACCAAAGCCCATCACCTGCGGGCCATACTCGCGCCAGGCGTCAAGATCAGGGGTTTCGAAGCCCATATAACCGATACCAATGATGTCCAATTTGTTCACCTTGTTCTTGTTCGAGATGAAACGATGCCAACTATCGCTCGCGCTGTCGCAGCAGGGCTAGACCGCCAGCAGCCCGCCGTCTATGACAAAGTCCGAACCGGTAATGAAGGAGGCCTCTTCGGAAGCCACGAACACCGCCAGCGCCACCACCTCTTCAGGTTCGCCGGGGCGATCCATCAGCACACCGTCGAGCAGCATGGCGCGGGCCTTGGGGTTTTCCAGAAACGCTTGAGTGCCAGGCGTGGCGACGAAGCCAGGACTCAGGCTGATGGCACGAATACCGACGGCTGCTCCCTCCACGGCCAATTGCCGGGTAAACGACACTACCGCGCCTTTGGCTGCCGCGTGGGCACTGATACCGGCCACCTTCGAACCGCCCCACGCCGCAGTGGAAGAAACGTTGATAATCACTCCGCGCTGCTCGGCCAGGTATGCCCAGGCGTACTTGGTGGTATAGAACAGCAGGTCGATTTCATTACGCAGGGTGTACTGCCAGTCTTCGATCGACAGCTCACTCACCAGGCCGAAGCGCGCTGCTGAAGCGTTGTTGTAGAGAACATCAATGCGCCCGTGCTCGGCGACGGCCGCCTCGATCCACGCCCTGGCCTGCTCGTGATCGCCCAGGTCCACGGGGGCAGTGCCATACAAGGTAAACCCCTCGTCGCTCATCAGGGCACGGGTCTGTTCGTGGCCCTCGGCATTGAAGTCGCACCCGACCACGATCGCCCCTTCACGGGCAAAGCGCAGCGCTGCCGCACGGCCTTGGCCGCCTCCGGTGCCGGTAATCAGGGCCACCTTGTTGTGTAAACGTCCCATCAGCACCTCCTCAACTCGTTGGTAATGACACCCTCTCAAGTGAGTGTGTACTCAAGCGGGGCAGTCTTGGGCGTCGATGGGCTCCAGCCATACTGCTTCGGCCGGGCAAGCAGCAGCGCCCTCGCGGGCATCTTCTTCAAGTTCGGGGGGCACCCGAGCGTCATCGAAGTACACCAGGCCGTCGGCATCGAGCTTGTACACACTGGGGCAAATGGTGGCGCACAGGCCGTAACCACAGCAGCGGCTACGGTCGGCAACAGCTTTGAACTGCGCTTTTTCTGAACTCATTTTTTTCTCCTTATCAGGTTCAGTCTCAGCAAATTATGAACACTTATTTATTTTATGTGCAATTTATTTTTAGCGAGGATATGCTCGGCCTCAGTTGCAGCAGTGAACCACGGTTGCGCCCTGGCAAACGCTCTGCGGTCAGCGCGATGTTGAACATGGCGTGACCGAGGGTGATTCAACTGGGTGCGCAGCGCAGCACATTCGTTTGTCTGTGAGTCATACGGCTGTGCTGGACAAACCGGAAATCACGGTTTTCACACAAAAAATGCAGTGTTTGGCTCAACAAAACCTACAAGGAAGCCAACTCATGAACCCTTCGAAAAACCAGGCGGCCATCGACCTGCACGAGTTCCGGCACAGCTGGAGAATCCTGCTTCTGTCAGTTGCCGGCGTGGCCATCAGCATCAATGCCGCGCTTCTGTACGGTTTTGGCACGCTAGTGGTACCGCTGGGCGATGCCTTTGGCTGGGGCAAAAGCGAATTGCAGGCGTGCATCACCTTCCTGTTTGGCGGCGCGGTGGTGTCGCTGCAACTAGTGGGCTGGTTCAACCTGCGCTTTGGCATGAGGCGCGTCACCGTGGTGTCCCTGTTGCTGCTGTCGGTCGGCTACCTGGCCACCACCCAGGTCAGCTCTTCGATCTGGTCGATGTACCTGGCCTTTGCGCTGCTGCCGATCGTGGGCATGGGCGCACTGGCCGTGACCTGGACCCAACTGATCAGCCTTTGGTACGACCGAAATCGCGGCCTGGCGCTGGCCATTGGCCTGTCAGGTACCGGCGTCACCGCCGCCACCGTTCCCCGGCTGATGACGTGGGGCATAGAGCAGTGGGACTGGCGTGCGGCCTTCGTGATCCTTGCGCTGCTCAACCTGCTGGTGCTGCTGCCGCTGATCCTGCTGTGGTTCAAGCTGCCCAAGGCCGCCGATACCACCCGGCAGGACGCCCTGGAGCAATTGCCGGGCATGAGCTTTCGCGAAGGCATGGGCTCGCTGAAATTCTGGACCTGCAACCTGGCGCTGGGCCTGGTAATTTCGTCGATTGTCGGCATGGTCACCAGCACGGTGCCGATGCTCCAAGCCAAGGGGCTATCGGCGGCAGATGCGGCCACCATTTTCAGCGGCTTCGGTATTTCGCTGATCCTGGGGCGTATGGTCATCGGCTATCTGCTCGACCGCCTGTGGCCGCCGGTGGTCTCAGCGTGCAGCCTGCTGCTGCCCGCTGTCGGCTGCCTGGTATACCTGAGTGGCACCACCGAGTTCATGCCCCTGATGCTGGCAGCCGTGCTGGTCGGGTTCGGCGCCGGGGCAGAGTTTGATATCGCCGCGTTCCTGATTGCGCGCTACTTCGGCCTGCGTGAATACGGCCGGTTATTCGGTGTGCACCAGGGCCTCAATACCGTGGCATCGGCCTTGGCGCCGCTGCTGTTCGCCTTCCTACTCGCACGTACCGGCTCATACACCGCCATGCTGGTGTACAGCGCCGCATGTTGCGTGGTCGGCCCGCTGTTGCTACTGACCCTTGGACGAGTGCCGCGCTTCGACGCGCGGCCCTTGCCCAGCCACTCCTGAGCCCACAAGAAACGGAGCAGAACATGCCCACACTGACCTTTATCGAACATAACGGCACCCACCATCAGGTCAACGGCGAAGTCGGCCAGTCGGTCATGCAGGCCGCCACGTTCGCTAGCGTGCCGGGCCTGCCCGCCGATTGCGGCGGCGCCTGCAGCTGCGCCACATGCCACACCTACGTAGACGAAGCGTGGCTGCACAAGGTGCAGGCACCGGAAAGCATGGAGAGTGACATGCTCGAGTACGCCTTCGAGCGTCGTGACAACAGCCGCCTGAGCTGCCAACTGATTATCAGTGAAGACATGGAAGGCATGGTACTGCACCTGCCCTCTTCGCAATTCTGAATGCGTTGCAAGGAGTACTCATGACCCTCGCCTCAGTCGTTATCGTCGGTGCCGGCCAAGCCGGATTCCAAGTGGCCGCATCGCTGCGCCAGGAAGGCTATGAAGGCCGTATCACCCTGATCGGCAATGAACCCGGCCTGCCCTACCAACGCCCACCACTGTCCAAGGCCTACCTGCTCGGCAAGATCCAGGAAAACAACCTGCTATTCCGCCCGGCCGAGTTCTACGCCACCCAGCGCATCGAGCTGCTGCACGACCCGGCCGCCGCCATCGACCGGCTCAACCGCCGCGTGGTGCTGGCTTCCGGCACCGCCCTGAGCTATGACCACCTGATACTGGCGACCGGCGCGCACAACCGCCCGCTGCCAGTGCCTGGCGCGGAGCTGCCTCAGGTGTTCGGCATCAAGACCAAGGCCGATGCCGACGCCCTGGCGCCGCTGGCCAGGCAGGCGCGAAACGTGGTGGTGGTCGGCGCAGGCTTTATCGGCCTCGAGTTTGCCGCGGTAGCCGCCGCCCAGGGTGCGCAGGTGCATGTGCTGGAGCTGGGCGAGCGCCCCATGGCGCGTGCGGTGTCGCGGGAAATGTCCGAGTTGTTTCGCCAGGCGCATGAGCAGTGGGGCGTGCACTTCGATTTCCGCCAAGGCCTTGCCCGCATTCTCGACGACAACGGCAAGGTGTGCGGCGTGCAAACCGCAGATGGCCGCACCCTGCCGGCTGACCTGGTGGTATTCGGCATCGGCGTTATCCCCAATACGCAACTGGCCACCGAGGCCGGCCTGGACATCGAGAACGGCATCAAGGTGGACGCCCACCTACTCACCTCTGACCCACAGATTTCCGCACTCGGTGATGTGGCCAGCTTTCCATGTGTACAGAACGAAGAGCAGCACACCCGACTCGAGTCGGTGCAGAACGCCATCGACCAGGCGCGTACCGTGGCCGCGCGCCTGATGGGTAAGCCCTCGCCCTATGCCGCCCTACCCTGGTTCTGGACCGATCAAGGCGACCTAAAGCTGCAGATCGCCGGGCTGTCCAGCGGCTACGACAGCACGGTTGTGCTCGGTTCTGCCCATGACCGGCAACTTTCGGTGCTGTGCTTTCGCAATGAGCGCTTGGTGGCTGTGGAGTCTTGCAACCGCCTGGGCGACCACATGGCCGCGCGCAAGATTCTCGCCCGCGCGCCCAGGCTGACGGCGGCTCAAGCAGCAGCCGAAGGTTTCGACCTCAAGACTTGGGAAGCGGCTAACCGCGACTGACAGCTCTCACCCACATCTCGCCGCACTGTACCCCCAAGGGCCCAGCGCGGCGTTTGCGCAACCTGATGGAGCGATGCAATGAACAAGGTCTGGTTTGTTACCGGTGCGGGCCGCGGGTTGGGCGCCGCCATTGCCAGGGCGGCATTGGCGGACGGTGACTGCGTGGTGGTCAGTGGCCGGCGCCTGGCGCACCTGCAAGGCATGTTTGCCGAGTACGGCGACCGGGTGCTGGCGGTGCCCCTCGAAGTCAGCAATCAAGCGCAGGCATTGGCCGCCGTGGAGCAGGCAGTGGCCCGCTTCGGTCGAATCGACGTGCTGGTCAACAACGCCGGGTATGGCCAACTGGCACCCTTCGAGGACAACCTGCCGAGCGATGCCGAAAAGCAGTTCGCCACCAATGTGTTCGGTGTGTTCAACGTGTGCCGCGCCGTGCTGCCGGTGATGCGCGCACAACGTAGCGGCCACCTGTTCAATGTGTCGTCCATGGCCGGCGTGTTAGGCATGGGAGGCGCCGCACTATACTGCGCCTCCAAATTCGCGGTGGAGGGGTTCTCCGAATCCCTGGCCCAGGAGGTAGCGCAGTTCGGCATCAAGGTCACGCTGGTGGAACCCGGGGTATTTCGCACCGACTTTCTCGATGCCAGCTCCGCAATGTTCGGTGAACGCGGGCTGCAGGACTACGCCGCGTTCACGGCCAAGGTCAAGGCTGCGTCGGCTGCCGGCAATCATCAACAGGGCGGCAACCCGGCGAAGCTGGGCGAAGCCCTGGTGCGCCTGGCCAACACCGACCAGCCACCATTGCGCTACCTGGCCGGTTCCGACGCCTACGGCCAGATCAGCGTCAAGCTCACCGGAATGCTCGCTCAGATAGACGCCTGGCGCGAGCTCTCCTGTTCTACCGATGGTTCTACTGGTTGATGAAGTAACGCACGGACAACCGCCCCCCTTCGAACCGGTACAGCTCGATCGTCTCTATGCCACCGTCCTGCTCGCGAAAAGCGTTCAAGTGGTGGCACGCCACTTCATTGCCATTGATGATGCACTGGCGTACCTCGACCCGAACTTTGGGTTGCTGTTGCGCCCACATGCCCTCCAGCACCTGCCAAGCGTCATGCTGCGGCTTGCCAACATACTCGATACTCAAGCCATTGGGTGACACGCTGCGGTAGTGGGCAAAAAAGCCTTCCTTGTCGCCGCGGTTCCAGCAGTCGACCTGGCCGTGCAGAAAGTCTTCGATCACGTGTTTGTCCATTGTCATGTAAGGGTCGTCCCTAGGCAGTTTGTTGTTTGAGCTGACGCTGCAGCGCTTGAAATGCCGGTTCCATTCTCAGCCACAGCAGAATGATCGGGCCGATGATGGCGCAGAAGAAGCAGCTCACCAGTACTGCCGAATAGCTGCCGTACACATCGAACAGGTGGCCGAAAAGCATCGGCACCAGGCCGGACACGATGGTGATCAGGCACAGGTGCAGGCCAAAGATGCGCGCGTAGTCCTTCAGGCCGAAGTAGCGCGCCATCAGAAACGCCGCCAGGTCAAACTCGGCGCCGGCACTGGCACCGATGCACAGGGTCGCCAGCATCAACAGCGGTACGTGCTGCGAGCCGCCAAAAAAGAAGATTGCGCACCCCAGTGCCGGTAACGCAAGGCTCACCGCCGCCACCAGCGACGGCGAGTAGCGGTCCAGCAGGTACCCCACCAGCAGGCGCCCGCCAATGATCGAAATGCCGAACGTACTGAAGATCTGGCTGGCCTGCTGCGCGCTCAGGCCCTTGCTTTGCAGCATCGGCACAATGTTGGTGACCATGCCCACTGTCAATGACACTGATAGGATCAACGCGATATTGAAACCCCAGTACTTGCCCGAGCGCAGCGCCTGTCTGAAGCTCATGCCCGACAACGACGGTTGCGGCTGCGCCGTCAAAGGGTCGGCCGCGGCGACCTCGACCGGCATGCGCAACCACATCAACGCCAGCGGCAGCGTGAACAGCAGCGGCATCGCCCCCAGGGCAATGAAACCGGCCTGCCAGCCATAGGCACCTATCAGCCGGGACAATAACGGAGGCAGGATCATCGCCATCAGACCGGTGCCGCACAGGATCACCGCCAGGGCCAGCCCCCGGTTACGCTCGAACCACAGGTTGACCAGCTGCGTCCAGGTGATGGCGATGGTACCGGCACAGACGATCGGCATGCTGAAGAACGCCAGGTACAACCAGGCGATTGCCCCCTGGATCTGGGTGATGGCGAAGTAGCCGACGATCTGCAGCATGATCGAGACGATGGCGACCCGACGCAGGCCGTAGCGCCGATACAGCCAACCGACCATCTGGGTGGAGATGGCCACCCCGGCGAACAGAAAGGAAATCGAGGCCTGCAAGTCGCCCCGGCTCCAGCCGAAGGCCTGTTCCAGCGGAATCACCAGGGTGCCGAACGCATACAGCAAGGCGGCGGTGATGCTGGTGCAGATGCCGAACAGCCCCAACAGCACCACGCGCCAGCCGCGCCTGAATTCGGAAAAATCGTTGCCAGCGCGTTGGCGCTCACGTGTGTCTGTAGTCATGCACTTTCACTCCCGTAGCAGCGCGGCGCGTTACTGGCCCTTGAGGATTTCTTCGACCTTGGGCAACGCCACCATGGTGGCGCCCCCGTCCACCAGCAACGAGGTGCCTGTGATATACGACGCCTCGTTGGAGGTCAGGAACAGCACCGCATTGGCAATGTCGGCAGACTCGCCCAGACGCCCGACCGGAAAATGCGCCGCCAGCTTGTGGGGCAGCTCCTCGCCCAGGGTTTCGAGCATGTGATCAGTGCCAATAAGGCCGGGCTCGACCACGTTAACCAGAATGTTCATGGCGCCGAATTCCACCGCCAGCCCACGGGCGAAGGCATTCATGAAAGCTTTGCTGGAACCATAGGCGATCAGCCGCGGGGTGTATTTGCGGTTGGCTTCACCGGAGGAGATAAAGATCAGCCGGCCCTTGTCGGGGGCCTTGGACAGGTACGGCGCGCTGTCCTTGGCCAGCCAGAACAGCGACTGGATATTGCTGCGCACGATGTGATCGAACGCGTCGTCCGGCATCTCGGCGATCAACCCGTGACGGGTGTCGGCGGCACAGTGCACCACGATATCCAGGCCGCCGAACTGCGCCACGCCGCCCTCGACCATCGACCTGATGGCATCGCGGTCGGCAATGTCGCCGCCCACCAGGCATGCCTGGGCGCCCAGTGCGCGGATCTGCTCGACGGTGTCTTCACCGTAGCGCGCAGTACGTGCCGAGACCACCACCCGCGCCCCTTCGCGCGCGTAGGCCAGTGCAATCGCCCGACCCATGCCACGACCCGCACCGGTTACCAGTACTACTTTGTCGCGAAACTTCATCGCGGTTCCCCGTTGTTGTTATTGGTTGAGGGTTTTGCTTTATGCATACGCCTGCCCACCGAGGCAGGCGCACAGTGCAGCGTTACAGATCCTTGCCAGGCACATTACGCGCCGAACCGTTGCGCCGGTCAGATTCACCCCAGCCCAGCCAGTGCGACGGCTCACGGGTATCGCCTACCCGACGCCAGCGCCCTTCCTGCTGGGCAGTGATCGGGAAGCCGCCGACAAAATCGATCATCTCGCCCCGCTCGTCCGGCAGGAACTCCCATTCTTCCTTGCCTTCCAACACGATCCGCGCCGACTTCAGGAAGTAGCTACCGTCCTTGTGCTCGGTCTGGCCTTCGATGTCGGTGGTCACCCGCACTTCGCCTTTTTCATTGTTGAAGAAGGCATAGCCGAGATGGTCGTGGCCGACCATGAACGAGCCGGTATCCCAGGTGCCGTCCTTGTACACGGTGACGAACGACCACCAGATCACGTGCTTGTTGTTGTTCACCACCAGGTCTTTCTTGAAATGGATGGCGCCGCCTTCAGCCATGTAGAACTGGTCCAGCGCCAGCGCACCTTTGACCGGCCGACCCTCGCATACGCCCGCCACATCCCACAACTGCGAAACATAGAACGTACCCCACTCCACGCCCGGCAAGTACCATTGCAAACCCGGCCCGAGCAGGCGACCCTCGATAGCGAACAGGCCCTCCTCCTTCCAGGTCAGGCGTTCGCTGCTGGCAGTGATTTCCCAGGCATTGCCCGGTTCCCCCGGTTGGCTGGCCCAGCGCGCGGTATCACCGTCGAGGCTGTGCACGGGCATGGGCGTTAGCGCCTGTTTGGCCATCTTCTCGTGGTCCATGCGCAAGTTGACCTTGTCGACATGGTTGTTCAGGTAAAAGAACTTGGTCGGGTTCGGCGTGCCGTTGGGGGCCATCAGCGAGCGAACGAAGGAATAGATGTTGCCTTGCTCATCGCGCACCGATCCGAAGGGTGAGCTCTTGCTCAGGTGCAGGCCGAAAAAGCCGCGCTCGGCCGACATCGAGGCGCCGCTTACCTTGTGCGGGCCCACCAGTTGCTGGAAGCCGAAGTCGCCGCGCTCTGGAATGGTCTTGAACGTTCTCATAGTGCCCTCTGTTGTTTTTGTAAGGCCGTAAAGCTAAATGTGGTATCCGAGGTAGGCTCAGTCCCAGATCACTGGCAACCTGGATACGCCGCGCAGCTGCGCGCCGCTAATCATCGGCAGCGGTTGGCTGGGGTCCAGGCGCAGGTTGGGCAACAGGTCGAGGATGGCGTTGACCGCGCAACTGATCTCGACCTTGGCGACAAACTGGCCGATACACATGTGCGGACCGAAACCGAAGCCGAAGGAAGGCTTGGGCTTGCGGTCGATGTCGAACACGTCAGGGTTTTCGAAGGCGTCTTCGTCGCGGTTGGCCGATACCACCATGCACTGCACGAACGAACCCTTGGGGATTTTTACGCCATGGAATTCGACGTCCTTGGCCGTCTCGCGCACCTTGAAGGTGGCCACCGGCTCGAAGCGCGTGGTTTCGTCCATCAGCTTGGCAATCAGGCTGCGGTCGGCCTTGACCCGCTCCAGCAGGCCCGGCGTGGTCAGCAGCAGGGTCATGACCGAGCCGAACATGCGCGTGGTGGTTTCACCTGCCGCCGGCAGCAACGAGCGAGTAAAGGTGATGACCTCATGGTCGTTCAGCGTGCGCCCCTCGTATTCGGCGCGCAGTAGGCGGCCCACCACGTCGTCGCCCTGGCTGCCCGCCTGACGGCGTTGCACCACCACTTCGGCCAGCGCGTCGTATAGCCCTTTAACCGCGATCCCGGCCTGGCGGCGCGCCTCGACCATCTTGCTCGGGTCGATCTGGTTGCCCCCCACGATGGCCAGTGCCCAGGCCGCGTACTGCTTGTATTTGGACGGGTCGTCGGAGGGAAACCCCATCAGTGCGTACATGATGCGAATCGGCAGCTCCAGGCCGAACTTCATCAGGTCGGCCTTTTTCGCCGGCAGCATCGGATGGATATATTCCTCGCGGATCACCTGGTCGATCTGCGGACGCCACTTGTTGACCGTTTCGGGCATGAACGCCGGTTGCAACAAGGCGCGCACCTTGCGGTGCTCGTCACCGTCCATAGCCAGGATGATCAGTCCATCAAAAAACGCACCAAGGCCCTCAGCGATGAAACCGTTGGTGTAGGTGGCGCCGTCGCGCAGCACGCTCATCACGTCCTGGTACTTGAACAACGCGAAGGTCGGGCGCGTGCCCTGCTGAGTGCCCGCATTGGTCGGCACGCCGAACTGGGTGATGAAATCGCCTTCGTAGATGGGTGATTTCAATCGTTGCTCGCGGCACACCGCGTGAATGTCCAGATCGGTACCGCGGTACATTTCCGACACGGCGTTGTACGCCGTTGCCAGGTCCAGGGCTGCACTTTCGTTGCTCATCAGGATCTCCTGTGTTGTTTTTATTCTTGCCTGCGCACCGATATTTCTGCGCTTTACGTAGGATGTATCGCCTGCCAACCTATGGTATGCCCTTGTCTGTAAGGGGCGGCTCCGATTCGTTTGACTCGGGGTCAAACGAAGGCAGCCGGGTAAATGCTTCAAGGTGTGAACAACAAGGGCCAACACCGGCATGAGGAGTCCAGGGTGGTAGTCAAAGCAACAGACGGTGTCGAACAGGGCAAGCGCAGCACGATGAAACGGCTGCTCGCGGCTGCACGTGTCGAGTTCGCCAAGAAAGGCCTGGCTGGGGCACGGGTGGAAGAAATAGCTCGGGAGGCCGGCGTCACCAAACAGCTGGTCTACCACTACTACGGTTCCAAGGAAGGCCTGTTCGTAGCGGTACTGGACGAGTCGTCGAGCCACATCATGTCCGAGCTGGTGAACCTGGAGGTCGAGCAACTGCCACCGCCTGTGGCGCTGCGTGCCGTCCTCAATCACTTCTTCGACCAGTACCGGCTCGACCCCTTCCTCGGCAGCCTGGCGCTGGAGGGCATTCGCTATCACGACGCCCACGAAACACCTCGTAATCATTTCCAAGAAATGGCGCCGGCACTGATTGCCAAGCTCGACGCCATCCTACGCAGGGGCGCCGCCAGCGGGGATTTTCGCGCCGACATCAACCCACGCCTGCTACTGGCCTGTGCCTCGCTGGTGACCACGGGCTGGTTCACCAACCGCTATTCGATGTCGACCCTCGCTGGCCTGGATACCGACTCTGCCGAAGGCATGATTACCTGGCGCCAATACTCGGCCGACTTCGTCATTGCGAGCCTGTCTCTGAACGCAGAAAAGAAAAACGGCAGCCTCTGACGGCTGCCGGTTTCGTCTGTCTGCGGCCCCTGTAGACGGGGCGCTTTTCAGCGCCGCGACTTGCTCAGGTAGCGGCTGACCCGCCTGGCCGCCAGCCGGCCTGCCATGCCATTGACTCCACCCCCAGGATGGATGCCCGCACTGCCCAAGTACAACCCCGCCACCGGCAGCGTATCGCCACCCAGGCCGTGCGCCGGGCGCATGGTGCTGGAGCGCATCGAAGTGGTATCGATATGCACCACGCAACCATTCACGGTATTCAGGCGCGCGGTGAAGTCCGGGGCAGCCTCGATGCGTCGGCCGATGATTTGCCCCTCGATACCGTCGACATAGGCGTACAACTGCTCGATCACCTGATCAGCCACTCGCTCACGCAGGGCATCCCACCCTTCATTCGGGTTGACCGGCATCACCGGTGGGTAGATGTACAGCACATCCTGGCCCTCAGGCGCCTGTGACGGGTCGGCGGCGCTGGGTACGGCCATGGTGATGTAGGGCAAGGTCGGCACTTCGGCCCGCGCACAGGCGGCAAAGTTCTCCAGCACGGCCTCTTCGGTGCCGATCAGCAGACAGGTGTTGCGCAAGTCGACACCATCGCCGCGCACCGCCTCGAAGCGTGGCAGCGAAATCTGCCCGCGTAGGGCCACATCCACCTTCAACGGGCCCGAGCCCTTGGCGTTGGCCGGGGCCATGGCGATGCGGGTCAGCAGATGCTTGGGAAGCTGACCGGCAGTGACCATCTCCAGCGCCGGCCGGGGGTGGCAGCCGGCAATCACGGCGCGGGCAGAGAAGGTACGGCCATCGGCCAATTTCACGCCTTTGACCACGCCGTCACTGGCCACGATTTCACTGACGCTGGCCGACACCAGCACCTGGCCGCCCAACGCCTCCAGGCGGGCCCGCATGGCATTGCTCAACTGCTGCATGCCGCCCATCACCCGCCCCACACCGAAGCGGTGCAGGAACCCTAGCAGGGCGTAGTAGATGCCACCGCCGTCGGCTGTGATGTCGCCCGCAAGCCCGGTAAGCGCGCACATCGCCGAGCGGGTGATCGGATGCTCGAATCGTTCGCGCGCCGCCTGCAGAGCCGACCCAGTCATCAGCGCCATCAGTTCGGGCTTCAGGGCCCTATGCCTGATTGCTGTGGCGACCATCCGCAGCTTGACCCCCAGGTTGGCCTTGGCCGGATCGACCCGCATCATCGGCAGCGCGATCTCCAGGAACAGGTCGATGACCTTCATGAATTCAAGAAACGCGTCGGCGTCGCGGGTGCTGAAGCGGCGGATCTCGGCAGCGGTACGCTCGCGGTCACGCCAGAAGATCAGCGATTGGCCGTCCGGGTGCAGATACACATACCCCGGCGCCAGTTCCACCGATTTGAAGCCGTGTTGCTCCAGGCCAAGCTCCGCCGGCACGTGGGCGTGCACGCGCATCGACATCATGTCCAGCGCGCAGGGGTGAACCAAGTGCTGCGGCGCCTCAGGTATCAGGTAGCCCGAGGAGGCCATGCCACCCACCTTGTCCAGGGCTTCGAGCACCAGCACTTTCTTGCCCTCCATGCCCAGGTAGCAGCCAGCAGATAGGCCATTGGTGCCCCCGCCGACCACGATCACATCAAAATCAGGGTTTACTGCGGATTGCGTCTGGTTCATCACATGCTTCCAAGTCGAAGGTCAGCTGCGGCGACGCAGGTACGCGTCGCCGCGGGGGTCACATGCCAGTTCTGCCCATCTGCGCGAATAGCGAGCGCATGGCCACCAATGAAGGGGTGTGGGTACTGAACCCGCCATCGGCCACCAGTGTGCTGCCGGTAACGAAGGACGACTCGTCGCTCGCCAGGAACGCCACGACATCGGCGATCTGGCGCGGGGTGCCTAGTTCGGCGGTACAGTGGTTGTCGCGCAGGATGTCTAGCAACGCCGGCGGCATGGCGTGCTCGGAGGGCGCCAAACCGATCTGTACGGCATTGCCGCGAATGCCCTGCTTGCCGTACTGCGAGGCCACCATGCGCGGTAACATCATCAGGCCGGCCTTGGAGGTAGCGTATCCGGTCAGGGACATGTCACCCTGCATACCGAGCCCCGAGGTGGCGAAAATGATCGAGCCCTTGCCCAGTTCCAGCATGGCCGGTATCACGTGCTTGGTGCACAACACCGCGCCGCGCAGGTTAACGGCGATGGCGCGGTCCCAGGCCGCCATGTCGAGATTGACGAAATCGCGGTCTGCCTGGCGCTGCTCAGCATTGAGGATTGCCGCATTGTTGTGCAGTACGTCGATACGACCAAACCGCTGCCTGACCTGGGCAACCATCGCCTGGACGTCGGCCTCCGACGACACGTCGGTGCGAATCGCCAACGCCTGGTGCCCTTCGTCGAGCAACGATTGGGCAACCGTCGTGGCCCCGTCCAGGTTGATGTCGACCACGGCGATGCTCGCACCATGGGAGGCGAGCACGCGGGCGCATTCTGCCCCCAACCCGCCACCGGCGCCCGTGATGATGGCCACCCGTCCTGCCAGCTTGCCTGTACTCATGTGGATTTCCTTGTTGTAAGTGAGCCCGTCACTCGCCGGTGAAACGCGGCTCACGCCGTTCGCTAAAGGCCTGGGCAGCCTCGCGCGCGTCGTGGGTAGGTGCCAGCAGCGCGAACAAGTCGAGCTCCAGGTTCAGTCCGCTCTTGAGGTCCAACTCCAGCGCGGCACGGGCCGCCTGCTTGACGAAGGCCGATGCGGTGGGCGGCTTGGCGGCGATACGCCGGGCAAAGGTCGTGACCTCCTCCAGCAGGCCGTGGTTGTCGCTGGCCACCCGACTTACCAGCCCGATGCGCTGCGCTTGTGCTGCATTCATGCGATCACCAGAAAGCAGCATGTCCAGTGCCTGGCCCGGTGCGACCACACGCGACAGACGTTGCGTGCCGCCGCCACCGGGGATCAGCCCCAGGCCGGTTTCCGGCAGCGCAAACACCGCATTGGGCGCCGCGAAGCGAATGTCGCAGGCCAACGCCAGCTCCAGCCCGCCGCCCATGCAGTAGCCGTGGATGGCCGCGATCACCGGCTTGGCGATACCGTCCAGAGCTTCGATCCAGCGCACCTTTTCCATGCGCTGGCGAACCTGAAGGCTGGATTCAGGGCCACGGCGTTCCTTGATGTCGGCGCCGGCGCAGAAGCCGCGCTCGCCTTCACCACGAATCACGATCACGCGAATCTCGGGATCTTGCTGCAGCAGGGTCAGCGCCTGCGGTACCCCCTGACGAATCGCGTCATTGATGGCGTTGATCTGGTTGGGGCGAGTCAGTACCACCCAGCCGACCCGTGCGTCACACTCCACGCGCACCGCCTCGTTGATCACCTGCTCGCTCAGCGCTGTGCTCATGCAGGGCACTCCTCAAACTCGAACACCTGACCATTGAGCTCTTGCGGGTCGACCTTGATCAGCGCCCGGCCGTCCACCGCCTGCGATGACTCAACCCACTCAAAACGGGTGCCGCGGGCGCGCAGGTCCTCGGCCTTGGCGGCCAAGTCGTTGACGCCGATGCGGATGTAGTAAGGGCCCGGCCCCCAGTTGTTGAGGTAATGGCCGGCATCAGTGTTCCAATAAGTGGCCTCCAGTACATCGAGGGTGGCGCTGTTGGGCACGCTGAACCCCATGCGTGCACGGCGATATCCTTCACCGCCGATATGCTCTACCGGCCCGCTCGGTTCCCAGTCCAGGTTGGTGGAAATCTTGCGCAGAGTTTCATCCAGGTCTCGCACCAGGAACCCACGGGCGGTCACGCGCACCATGTCGCCGGGCTTGAGATCTCGCGGCTTGACCGGCGGCAGTTGGTAGGTTTCGGCCGGCATCTGCAATGGCTCGGTCGGCATGATCTCGATGCACAGGCCCCCATCCACGGACGGCTGGTAACAGGGCTTCTCGGGGGTCGCACCGAGCCATAGACGATCGAATGGCATTTCCGGGGTACGCTGCGCCATGCGAAAAGGCAGGCGACGGCGCATCAGCTTGTCCACCAGCGCATCGAACTTGTCACCATGCAGCGCCAGCACGATGGAGTGGGTCAGCATGGGCCGATGGCGGCCCTGGTAGTCCTTTAGACTCTCCAGGAACTCATGGAACAGCGGGTCGCCCGGATTGGGGCGATCCAGGTGCCACTGCGGCTCAATGCGCGTGGGAGACACTGCCAGAGACTTGTGCACCCGCAGAAAGTGCGCAATGTACGGGTGATTGTCGAACGCCTGGCGCCAGCGTTCATGCTTGTAGATACCGAGCTTGTCGACCAGTATTTCCGTCATGGCGTCCGGGTCCGGCACCATCATGTCGGCACTCATCAGTAATTCGAACATTTCTCTCTCCTCAAAGGGGTTGGCAAGGCCTATACCCGGCCTTTTCAGTCAGCGGGCACGCCGCGTACGGTGGGCGCGGGCAATGCATGGCGTTTGGCCACGCTTGCAGGCTTGTCGGGGCGCTGCTGCACGCGGGCCTCGTCAAGATCCAGGGTGGTCCCGGCCTTGGCGTTGCGTCTGGGGTTGAGCAGGTAATGTGACAGTGCCGGGATCAGGACCAGCGCCCCGAGCATGTTCCACAGGAACATGAAGGTCAGCAGGATGCCCATGTCGGCTTGGAACTTGATGGGTGACCAGGCCCAGGTAATCACCCCGGCCGCCATGGTCAGGCCGACCAGCGCGACCACGCGGCCGGTGAAGTCCAGCGAACGACGGTAGGCGACTGCCAGGCTGGCGCCGCGCTCTTGCACCGCCAGCTGTACGCTGAGTAGGTACAGCGCATAGTCCACGCCGACACCGACGCCCACCGCAATGACCGGCAACGTCGCGACCTTCAGGCCGATGCCCAACCACACCATCAGCGCCTTGCAGATGATCGTGGTCATCAGCAGAGGGATCAGCGCAACCACCGTCGCGCGCCAGCTGCGGAACGTCAGCAGGCACAGCAGCGCCGTTGCGCCGTACACCGCCAGGTACATGGTGATGATGCCCTTCTCGACCTCGATGTTGGTTGCGGCCTCGATGCCGGCATTGCCCGCTGCCAGCAGGAACTCCACTGGGTTATCGGCGTCCGCACTGGTGTTGTTTTCCTTGGCGAACGCTTCCGATACTTTCAGAACCCGGCTCAAGGTGTCTGCCTTGTGATCGGCCAGGTAGGCGATCATTGGGGTAACCGAACACTGCTGATTGGTGATTCCAGGGGCGGAAATCATTGCCGCATCCACCGCCGCGTTGGTAATGGCCTGGTCGCGACTGATACTGAGCCATTTCGGGCTGCCCTCGGCCATGCCCGAACTGATCATGCGCACGGTTTCGGCCAGAGACTGGGTGGTCTGCACCCCCGGAGTCCGGTTAAGCTGCCAGGCCAACTTGTCCATGCGTTGCAAAGCCTGGTAAAGCCTGCAACTGTCTTCGTCGGTTTTCATGATGACCACGAACTGGTCACTGGAGAGCCCGTAATTCTGGGTAATGAAGGCATTGTCGCGGTTGTAGCGCGAGTCCGGGCGCAGCTCGGGAGCCCCTGGATCCAGGTCGCCCACCTTCAGGTGCATCATCACCATGCTGCCCAGCAGTGTCACCACCAGCGACAAAGCAATGATCGCGGTGGCCATCGGGCGCTCCGTAAAACGGTCCAGGCCACGCCAAACACGCCCCAAAATACCTTGTCCGGCCTCCCCCGCCTGGTCCTTGGCGATTGCGATGCGCGCGGCTTTGGCACTCACGCCCAGGTACGACAACGCCACCGGAATCAACAGCAACTTGGTGAAGATGAGTACCGCCACACCGATGCTCGTGGTCAGGGCCAGATCGCGGATCACTGGGATGTCGATGATGACCAGCACTGCAAAACCGACGATATTGGTCAACAGTGCGGTGAGCCCGGTCAGGAACAGGCGACGGAACGTGTAACGCGCCGCCACGTACTTGTGTGTACCGCGGCCGATGTCCTGGAGAATGCCGTTCATTTTCTGGGTGCCATGGGAGATGCCAATGGCGAAGATCAGGAACGGCACCAGAATCGAGTAAGGGTCCAGATCGTAACCCAGCAGTTGCATCAGCCCCAGCAGCCAGACCACGCCAGCCACCGCTACGCCTACCAGCAGCAGCGTACTGCGCAGGCAACGGGTGTAGAAGTACACGAACACCCCTGCAATCACTACCGAGGCACCAAAGAACAGCATGACCGAATACAGACCATCGATCAGGTCGCCCACCAGCTTGCTGAAGCCAACGATGTGGATGCCGATCTTGTCGCTCTCTAACGCGCGAATCTTCTCTTCGAGCTGTTTGGAGAACACGCCGTAGTCCAGCGGCTCGCCGGTTTGCGGGTTGGTATCGAGCAGCGGTGCCACTAGCATGCTCGACTTGCTGTCGTTGGCCACCAGATTGCCGATGATGCCGGCGCGTGTGATGTTACGAAGCAAGGCCTGGATGGATTGTTCGCTGCCGTCGTAGTCCGATGGCATCACCGCCCCGCCATCGATGCCCTCCTCCGTGACCTCCTTCCAGCGTACGATGGGCATCCACAACGACTTCATCCATGAGCGGTCTACGCCAGGAATCAGGTACAACATGTCGTTGACCTTCTGCAGGGCCAGCAGATAGTCGGCGTCGTAGATATCGCCCGTCTTGTTCTCGACCACCACACGAACGCTGTTCCCCAGGCCCGGCAACTGGTTCTTGTAAGCCAGGTAGTTCTTGATGTACGGGCTGGAGCTTGGAATCATCTTTTCAAAGCTGGCGTTCACCTGCAGCTGTGCAGCGAAGAAGCCCAGCACCACGGTGGCGAGCAGGCAGGCAACGATGACCAACATGCGGTTACGGAAGATCACCCGCTCAAACCAGCCGCCGGAGCTTTTATCGAAGTCCTCCAGGTGGGTGATCACTGGCATCCCGCTGTTGAATTTTTGCTCGACCATGTTTTCTTTCTCGTTAGGGAATCGTGCCGACGGCGTCAGTTAGCCCGGGCGATATCGATGACCTTGGCACCGGCAAAGCGTGCCACCACTAGCCGCCCGGCCTGCTTCGTGTCGCTTGCTGCATACACCTCGCCCACGCGCGTTTGTACCAGCGGAGTGACCTTGAGACTGTGGAGATCCAGACTGACCAGTTGCCCGCCCTGGCTCACCATCACTAGCGCCGGTCCTTGCTCCACAATGCTGACCAGGCTGGTGTCGATCCCGGTTTCTATCTGCTGCCACTGCTGGCCATCATCAACACTTGCGAACAAATTGCCGCGCAGCCCGTAGGCCAGCAGCAGGTTTTCAAAGGCGGCGATGCCAAAATAGGTGCCGGTGTAGGGCGTCTCGATTTTTTCAAAGCGCTGTTGGCCAGGCTCAAGGCGCAGCAATACACCCTGTTCTCCGCTGATGTAGAACGTGCCATTGCGCTCCGCCAGTCCATACAAATGCATTCTGCGTGGGTTGTCTGCGCGCTCGAGCCAGGGTTGCCAGGTGCTGCCGGCATCCTCACTTCGAAGGATCATGCCAAAGGCACCTACGACGAAGCCGCGACCGCTGGCGTCGAATAACACGTCCAGCAAGGGCGCCGGTATCACAGCGGGTGCCGCGGACGTAGCCACCGCGCGGTTTACCTCCTGGACCAGATCGCCGGCTTCCTGGTCGCCCTGTTCGGCCCGCCGGCCATAGACACTGCCAAGCAGGCTGAACAACTTGCGCCCATCCATCTGCACGACCCATGTGGCGCCGCCGTCACTGCTGTGCAACACCACTGAGTCGTGGCCGACAATCCAGCCGTTTCGCGCATCGCTGAAGCGCACTTGAACGAAGTCACTGGACACCGGACTGGGGACTTGCTCCCAGCTGGTGCCATTGTCGTGGGAGCGTTGAATCAGGCCGTGCAGGCCGACACCGACCAGCACGTCGCCGGCGCGGGCCACGCTGATCAACGGTGCGGCCAGCGGCTGTGCGAGTGTCGGCGCCTGCATTTCAAGCGGATCAATGGTGGGCGTGCCAGCCTGGGTTGTCCCCATCATGGCCAGCCACAAAGGAATCAGAGCCGCACTCAACAAGTGCACACTCAAAGAATTAGGTCTTGCTAGGCCTTGGCTAATCATTGTTTTATCCTCACCATGCCAGAGTCGCCCTGCTACCCGACAACAAGCGCCACTCATTGCCGGGCTCAGGAACAACGTTTTCAACTGCGAACCACTTTGCACGCGCGCAGCTCACAACCAGCCCGGAGGGCTTAGCGCTGGGTCTCCCGAGCGACAATTGCCTCGGGGTTCATGTCCCGTTCGGTTCGTGGTGTATCGACGAACTTGTAGCCGCCCTTCAACCCGTCGTTGAGCAGCGCCCACATGCCTTTGTTGAAGTCATACACGACGTTTTTCACGTTGTACGGCAAGTTTTTGTCGTACAACTGCACACCACTGAGGAAGATCGCGCGATACAAGGCACCGCTTTGGTCCCAGGCGTCGTACAGCCCAATCCCAAAGGTGTCCTCGTCTAGGTAATAAGTTCGCTTGCTGTAGACGTGTCGCTTGCCCGGCTTGAGCGTGGCCTCGACAACCCATACACGGTGCAACTCCCAACGCTCGCACGCCGGATTGGCATGGTGCTTAAGGAATTGCTCGTCCTGGTTGCACTCGAAGTAGAACTTGTAGGCGTTGTAAGGAATGAACATCTCCTTTCGGCCCACCAGCTTGTAATCGAAACGGTCCTGACTGCCCGAGAACATTTGCAGCTCATCGAACAGCGTAACCCCGCCTTGGCTAGCGACTGGCGTATCGAAAGCAAACTCCGGCGCCAGCTTCACCCGCCGCTGGCCAGGCGAATAACTGAAGGCTCGACGCGCTTTGGCCGCAGGGTCCAGATAATCGTTGAGTACGGTGACTTCACCCGAACGGCGTGCCGGATAGTTGTTCAGTGAATACACACGGGCATACATCATTGGATCGCGGTCGGCCTGCGTAGGCTGATAGTAGGGCTGCTCTTCGAACGTGGCTTGCTCGGCAGCCTTGGTCCGCTGACCATTCGCATCCATCACCCAGCTATTAGAGGAGCTGGTGGTGGAGTACCCGGGGCCGATCTTGTATCGCAGTTGCTGGTTCCAGATAACCTCGTTGCCAGTCTTCGGAATCGGGAATGGCAACCCTCCACGGCAGGCCGGGTCGACTGCCAGCCCGTCTCTCTGTGTGTTACAAGTGGTGGCGTTGCGTACCGTGGCATCCAACACCTCCTTTGGATATGCCGTGGTGCGGTGGCTCGGATAGATATCGAAGTAGTACTCCGGGTATTTCTTGAGGATTTCCTTTTGTCCTTCACTGAGCTTGTCAGCGTATTGGGCCATATTCTGCGAAGTGATGCGGAACAAGGGTTTCTCATTGCGGAATGGATCGGCCCAGAACCCGCTGTCTGGTTTGAAATCTGGCGGTGCAGTACGCAACCCGCCATCGTAGGCAGGGATCGTGCCCTCTGCATTTCCCTCTTTGATCGCACCGAAAAGGGTCAGGGTTTTACCTAGCTGCGCCGCTTCCTCCGGGCTGACCGCGGCCACGCTGCAGGTAGCGATGCCGAACAGCGCCAGGGACAAGGCCAATTGTCTTTTCATTCGGGCAGTCTCCGTTTTTATTGGATTTGTTCAGAAGGAGGTTTTGAATGTGAATGCCAACCAGCCCCGGTCTGTGTTACCAACGCCGCCATTGCCGCCGACGGTGCCATTTGCCAGGTTCTTGGGTTGGGCGCGGGTATCGGCGTAACGTAGGCCGAATTCATACTGTTGCTGATAGGTGAACTTCACACCAGCCGACCAGGACATCGCACCTTCACTGCCGCCACCAGCCGAGGCAGCGTTACCATGAATGCCATAGTTGATGGTCAGAGGTACGTCCATGTCCCAAGATGGGAAGATGCTCAGGTATTGCGGCGTGTAGTTGACTGCCACCGCGTAGTAGTCGCGCGTCGAGCAACCATCGGACGCGTCGCCGGAGCCGGCGACACCGGGTGTACGGGCGTCCGTACAGGCGGCATTGCCCTTGTACTTGAACAACTCGTCATGCTCGGTCACCTTGACCAGGTGACTGTAGGCAAACTCGCCAACCAAGGTCGCGTTATTGGCAATGAAGTTGCGTGGCATGCCATACACGGCGTTAGCGATAAAGTGGATGGTGTCACCACGCGGCCCCTCGTCATCCAGCGTGCTGACTCCAGTGGCGTTCAATGCGCCGTTCTTGCGGTATGACAGCTCCGTGCCCACGGCCACCGAATCGAACACACGAGCAAAACTGATACCGGCAAGCTTGACCCCGCGGGGGTACACGACGCGGTACTCACCCAGGTTCGCCTTGACCTGCGGTGCGAGCCAAGGCTGATAGTCGTCGAACTGGCGGTAGTAGAAGCCGAAGGTCGATTCGATCGCCTCAACGTTGTATTTGGCCATCACGCCCCAGTTGGCATTACTGTCGCGACCATACTTGGAGGAGGCGCGCTTGAGTGCCCCAGCACCGGCTGGCATCTGATCCGGACCTTCGAACAGGAAGTCTGCACCGCCGAAGTAGGTCCCGCCGTAGGGAATACGGGTGTAGTCCCACTCATAGAAGTACTGGCCGGCGATGGAAAGATGATCAGTGACCTGGGCCTTGGCAGATATCTGGCCGATGGGCAGAAATACTTCTTTTGTCTCGATACCCGGGCTGGTAGCGGCTTTTACACCGTCGCTCGGGGCCTGAGAGTAGGAAACTGAGTGTGCACCGAACAGCAGGCCCTCGCCCCAGTAGTTGGTATGGCGACCGATCTTGACGTTAAGCGGTGTATCGCCTACCTGAAAGTTTTTCCACACGAACGCATCGAGGATTTCACCAGAAGGTCCTCTGACATAGCGCTTGACCTCATCGCTGTAGTGACCATTTTCGTAGCTGGTCTGGCCACCCACCTGGCTGTGGACCTTGGTGTCACGGTAGGCATTGTCGTACCAGCCAGCAGCACTCAGGCGTGCCCCCCATTCGTTCAGGTAGGAGAAATCCACTTCGCTCAACACATCGAGTCGATTTGTAACGATATCGCCTTTGTCGAATTTGCTGTCGGACTCGTCGTAGGTCGGGGTCCGCATGATGCGGTGGTCTTGGTCTTCCATGCGCACGCCCAAGTTGTAGCGGACGGTATTGTCCCAACGCAGGCGGTAGTCAGGGTTGCTCAGGTCAAACGAAACAGCGTGCGCTCCACTCATCCCGCCGAGCACTGCCAGCGCTATCGCGCTGCGGCTAAACACATGCCTTCCCTGCTTGGTCATGTCTTTCATACGGCACCTTTTATTTTTATTTTCAGTCGTTTGTATAAGGCCAAGTACTGGCTACAGCCGTGCTGACGTACTGCTACCTCACCTGCCTAAGCAGCTCGGGTGAGCTTGTCGGCAGGTTTCACCGGTGAAGCGCGCCCATGGCTTGATTTCAAATTAACCGAGAAAAACAAATAATTCCATATAAAGATTTCAATTCTGTATTTAGAATCTCAGTCGATTTTTTCGTTGCCACTGATCGCCCCCGGTGTCAGAGGCATGGAGAAAAGCATGATCAATACTGCACACAAAAATGCTAACTGTTCAATTATGTTTTGCTCAACCGGCTTTTTTCCGGTAAACAAGCCACTGAAGACACCCGCAACGTGCCTGCGTCAATCCAACAAGAATCACAAGGAGCTTGCCCCGCATGAACATCGATCTGAGCGGAAAACGCGTGATTGTCACTGGTGCTTCACGCGGTATAGGCCTTGCGATAGCCCGTGCCTTCGCACTGGAAGGTGCCCGTGTGGCCATCTGCGCACGTAGCTTGGCGGCCGTCCGCGAAGCGGAAGCACAACTGCAGGAACATGCGCAGGCGGTACTGGCCCGAGCCGTGGATGTCACGGACACTCAGGGTGTTCAACATTTCGTCGGTGAGGTGGTGCAGACCTGGGGAGGCGTGGACATTTTGGTAAATAACGCGGGCCAGGGGCGTGGGGGCAACCTAGAGACCCTCACGCCGGAAGCCATCCTTGAACACGCCAATGTGTTGCAGATGGGGCATTTTCGCTTCGTCCAGGCTGTGGTGCCGTTCATGCGGCAACAGCGCTGGGGGCGGATCATCGAGATCAATGCCCTGGCCGGCACCGTGCCGACCCCCGACGGGATCCCTTCGGTGATCAACCGTGCATCATGTGTAGCGCTTTCGCGCTCGCTGGGCATGTCGCTGGCCAAGGACAATATTCTCGTCAATAGCCTGAACATGGGCTGGATCGACACTGGCCAGTGGGACCGCCACTACAAGGAGATGGGCCCCGGGGTCAGCCGTGAGGAGTTCGATGCGATGGTTATGAAGGTGGTGCCGATCGGCCGTTATGGCAAACCGGAAGATGTTGCAGGCATGGTGTTGTTCCTTTCCAGCGAATACGCCAGTTTCATCAGCGCGGCTTCGATAGACATTGCCGGGGGCATGGGTGGCCAGATTGCCTACTTCCCGACACTCAAGCGTGATTTTGCCGCGGCACTGGCCGCTCGAAACACCGACAGCCACTAGAGCGCCCGTAATGAAGCTGCTGTTTCCAGTGCTTGCCACACTGATCTGGGCTGCCAGTACCGTGGTCAATCGCCTGTCGGTGGGGGTGATAGATCCCGCGGCCATTTCGTTCTATCGCTGGTTGACCGCATTGCTGGTGTTGTCACCAGTCATGCTGCCCAGGGTCTGGAGAATGCGCCAGAGGATACGGCCATACCTGCCCAAACTATGGCTACTGGGATTGCTCGGCATGTCGCTGTATCAGTCTCTGGCCTACTTTGCTGCACATACGGTCAGTGCCACCTCAATGGGATTGATCCTGGCGACCATGCCCTTGCTGACGGTACTGGTAGCCTTCCCGCTGCTGAACACACGCCCCCCCCTGCCGTTACTGACAGGCACGGCAGTTTCATTCGCAGGGTTGGCATGGTTGCTGACCGCGGGCCACCTGCCATCGCTCTGGCAGCGCGGGGTGGGTCTGGGTGAATGGCTGATGCTGCTGGCGTCACTGTCCTACGCCCTGTATTGCGTGCTGGTGAAGCGCTGGCAAATCCCCCTGCCCACCTGGGAAAGCCTTTATGTACAGATACTCTGCGGCACGTTAATGCTGGTACCGCCATTTTTGCTTACATCATCGATGGCCCTGAGCGCTCAGAGCCTGCCGCTGGTTCTGTTTGCTGGTCTATTCGCTTCGGCGTTGGCACCGGGCCTGTGGATGCAAGGCCTGCAACGCCTGGGCCCGGAAAAAACCGCGGCACTGATGAATCTGGTCCCTCTCTTCACCGCAGCCTTGGCGATTGGGCTGCTCGGTGAGCCATTGCACCTGTATCACGCGGTAGGCGGCGGACTGATTCTGCTGGGAATTGCATTGGCCCAATGGCAACCCGTACGGGTCACCGCAAGTACCCTGTCCTAAGCCACTAGGAGTCGATTACGGAGCGCGTCCAAGCCGTAACGATCTATACCGCTCAAGCGCGCCAGGTAGTACTCCAGTCCGCCATACTCAGCCTCGCTTACCTCCATGCACGTGCGTTTTGACCATGTTCAATCCTTCAAGAGGTGTGCATAGGCTGGCGTCAGCGGACGAGCGCCCTCGCCCAGCACCGGAGTACGCCGTGGCTTGCGTCCTCGTGTCAGCAGGCGAAGCGTGTCGAAGTCTTCGGCGGCGGTAAAAAATCGCTCCACCATCGGCAATCCTGACTGCCCCCAGTCATCCATGTTCGACATCCATGTCTGCATGCCCCACACCGGCCAACGCCGCAGTTGCTCCCAGGCGGCGTGCTGGTCGAGTACACCAGCCGCTCCCAGACTGATCAACTTTTCGCGGTACACCTGCAGAAGCCGTTGCCCCTCGGCGCGGCGTTCTTCTATCGTCAACGCGCCGAGCATGAAGTACGCCACATCGCGCCATGGCCGCCCGCGTCTTGCCAACTGCCAGTCGAGCCAGATGCGTTCTCCATTGTCACGCTGAAAACTGTTCCCTTGGTGCGAATCGCCATGGATCAAGCAAGAGGGCGAAACCTGTGCCCGTTCGAAGGCAGCCAACTCATCGAAAGCATGGCTGAAGAGCTCTGGCGTCTCATAGATCCAACGAGGTAGACGCTGCCGGTAGTCATCCTTGCCCAGGTTGACCTTGATGTAGTTGTACATACGCAGCAGGCCGTCGTTGTCTACCGGGTTGGCCATCGACACCGGAAGCCAGACCTGACGGTGCAGCCGTGGGTGGGCCCAGGTCACGGCATGCAACGCGGCTAAAGACTCCAGCCCCTGCGCGACTCCATCCACGCCCAGGTGATCAGTGCTGTGGCCGAACTTCCCGGCTGCCAGCCCAAGATCCTCCATTACCACTACGCCGCGCCCACCACCATCGGCGTCCCAATCAGTGAAATACGTGGCAGGCAATGGCGCGCCGGACCACGCGCGGGTCAGATGATAGAAACGCGACTCCAATTCGCAGATATCGCCGCTCTCGAAGCCTTCTGACCAGTTCGATTTCAGGCAGACATGGGACGGTATCCCTGCGCGCTGACCGACCTCGTTCAGCTCGAGCCTGGCGCGCAGCTTGGTAGTGTGCCCATTGCGGACCTCCACCACCGCCAACGCCTGCACTTCGATGCCGGGGTAACGCGGCTGCAGCAGCTCCGTCAGCCAAGCGGCGCTGAGGTCGCCGAGTTGTCGCGGCAGCCGCCCGACACGTTGAGGATACGGCCGCCCAGCACTCATCGCCAGCAAACTGCCCGTCACGGCGTCACAGCACGCGCAGCGTGAGCTGGCACTTTCAGTTTGAGCAGTTCAATTGCGTTACCACTGCGGATCCGCTCACGATCCGCAACCGATAGTCCTAGCCCGGCCGTCAGGTCACCGTGGTCATAGGCACCACCGAAGTTTGTACCGTACAGCAAGCGTTCAGAACCCACCACTTCAGCGACACCACGACGCAAACCAGGTGCGTGTACGTCAAGATCGAAGTAGAAGTTCTGCAGATAGTCCAGCAGCGGCCGCTGGTTGCGCGTATCGGGCGCCATAGCTTGGTTGAGTTCGCTGAGTCGGCCCAGTTGGAAGATCGCCATGCCCCCCGCATGGGTGATGTAGGTTTTCAGGGTTGGAAAGACATCCAGGGCACCTCCACAGATTAGGTACCAGAAAAACAGGGTCTCATCGACGCAATCGCCCACAATGGACGTGGTTTCGAACTTGTCGTCGGTATGTTTTTCGCCCCAGTAGATCGACTGATTGAAGCCATGCACCATGATTGGTACATCCAGCTGTGTGAGCTTCTCCCACACTGGGAACAACTGCTCGTCATGAGCTTGCAATCCGTTGAAGTTGGCACCGCCTACGCATACACCCTTGGCCCCCAATTGGGTTACCGCTCGCTCGATTTCCTTGGCTGCGTTGCGCGGATCGGCCAGATTGGCATGGCACCAGAAGTCGAAATGGTCCGGGTCGGCGCGACAGAACTCTGACATCTCGTCGTTGCAAATACGCGCGTATTCGTTGGCAAAATCACCAGCCCAATACATGAAGCAATGCGAAGGCGTGGAGACCACCAGCTTGTCGACACCCCGCTCGGCCATCAACTTGCGACGACTGGCGTGGGTCATGCGTGCCAATAGGTTGACTTGCGCCTCAGCGTCGCTAGTGGCTTTGGCCGGCTGCTTGGTGCCTAGGGAAAAATGGCCGACAGTCAACCCCTGCACCTTCATGAACGGGCCCCAAAATTCGTGGCGGTTCAGCATACCCTCTGTCAGCAGGTGGGCGTGTACATCGATCAGCATGGCGTTCTCCTTGTTGTAATCGGCCAGCAGGCCGAACGGTCACCGTTCGGCAATTTCGGAACCAATTAAAATATAGACATTTATTTTATTTTTGTTCATTTTTATCTGTGTTGCGCATAGCACCCTGAGGAACAACGCAAGGCCAGCAAGGTTTCACGACGTACACGCCATGATCAGGAACTGTCGAAACGCTTGGGCCGATATCGATAACTGCTTGTCGGGTCGCCAAATCAGTCCCAATTCCATGGGCGGAATGACATCCGTCAATGGCCGAGCCTCGATCCTCTTACCCTCCAGGGACCAAGGTCGGTAAAGCATGTCGGAAAGAATGGCGACGCCAAAGCCATGGCCGACCATGCCGCGCAGCGCCTCCATGGAAGAAGTACGAAAAGCCACGTTGGGAGCCAACCCACGAGACGCCCAGTAGCGAAACGTCGAGCTGTCACCTTCATCCACGGTGGCAAGGATGTAGGCGTGCTGCGCCACGTCTTCGAGGTTGATTGAGGAGGCAGTCATTAAGGGGTGCTGGATGGCCAACCAGAGTTGCCGGCGGGACCGAATCAACACCTGATGGGAGAACACATTCAGGCTGGGGGTGTTGGACACTATCACCAAGCCTAGGTCGAGATCGCCATTGTTAACGGCCTGCTCGATGCTGTGGCGATCTATGTCGACGAGTTCGATCTCCACCTGCGGATAGTTGCGCTTGAATCGTGCAAGCAGCGCTGGCAGGAAGTAGCCCAGCAGCGTGTAGGAAGCCCCCACACGCACGCTTCCCCGTGTCGAGTGGCTGAGGAACAGCGGCTCGCTCAGGGCGTCCTGCAACGTTTCGAGGATATGCCGCGCATGCTGGGCAAACTTATTGCCTTCGGCTGTCAGTGTCACGCCATAGGGCAAACGGTCGAAAAGGCTAACACCCATAGTCTCTTCCAGGTGCTGCACCGCGGCGGTGATGGCCGACTGCGACACGTGCACCTTCAGAGCCGCCTGGGAGAACTGACCCGCATCAGCCGCCGCCACGAAGTACCGAAGCTGGCGCATGGAAACGTCTTTGCCCTTGATCATCTGCTATGCCGAGCCCGCCGCCAGAACCAATGAAACCGCTTGCCGCTGCGGCCTTCAGCGGCGGATCGTGGCCGTGATCTTGGCGTGCGGTCCATCTATCTGAGCAGCCCAAGCCTCTGCGGCCTGGTCAAGGGTGAAATCCAAGTAGTCCACGTGTATCTGCTGTTCCCTGGCGATCTTCAACAGTCGCAGCCAGATCTGTTCACGGTCCGCAGGGGGACGCTGGCCGGTCCCGATGCACGACAAGCTGCGAAACAGCAGGTCGGCGATATCCAGATTGAGCTGGCGGCCAGCACCAGTGCCAATGGTCATAATGCGTGCCCCCCAATTGGTGGCCTTCAGAGACGTCAGCAAGGGTTGTCCGCACACCAGGTCGAGTACCACATCGAAGCCACCGGCCGCTGCCTCCTTAAGTGCGTCAACATCATCGCTGCCACCCAGGGTAACGACCTCGTCGGCGATTCCGCGCGACTTCAGACGGCCAAGCGCTTCCTGTGAACGCGCAGCACCAACGACCTTGCCAGCACCCATGCCACGCGCAAGCTGCAAGGCAATCTGTCCCAGGGTGCCGGTGGCGCCGAGGACCAAGACCTTTTCGCCCTTCTGAATCTCAGCCTTTTCCAGCGGCACGATGGCCCCGGTAGCGGCAATACCCATGCTGATCGCGGTTTTGTCGTCCACATCATCCGGCACATTCCACACTTCGGCTTGCGGCA
The DNA here is from genome assembly GCF_033173945.1 of Pseudomonas sp. HTZ2. Classification (NCBI taxonomy): domain Bacteria; kingdom Pseudomonadati; phylum Pseudomonadota; class Gammaproteobacteria; order Pseudomonadales; family Pseudomonadaceae; genus Pseudomonas; species Pseudomonas sp. HTZ2. Next base: position 2,646,665 of record NZ_CP137332.1, read on the forward strand.
CCAAAGTGCGCTCGGCCCAGGCACCGTAGGGCAGCACCGAACGCTCACCGAAATATACCCGCCGCCCATCCGGCGCTCGTCCCACGCCCTCACCACGGATGACGCAAGGGTATTCGACACCCAGACGGTAGGCCCCGAGCACATCCCACCCCCCAAGGCCGGCCGTGTCCACGTCGATCAGCACCGCACCGTCTTGCGCTTGCGGCTCATTGAACTCACGTACCTGTGGCAACGCATTGCGTTCGGAAATGATGGCTGCACGCATGGCTTTCTCCCTTGTCTGTTTTGTTCTCAAGCGTCTTCAAGACCAATAATTGAACATTTTTTGATTATTTGTCCATATTTAATTAGCATCTAGGCCCGACAGTCCCGGTTTGAGCTGCAACACCGCCAATGCCGACGCATGCAGGTATTTGAAACACCAATACCTCACGGCTGTTTTTGTGATTTTACGATCGCGCCCCTGCTTTCTAGAGTCGGCCTCTACAAGGCATCGCCCTTACCGGTGCAGCCATACAAGAACAACGCCTGGAGGATGAACATGAGTACCCCGGTTTCCCTGGAAGATAAGTACGTACAACACAGTGGACATGTACTGCTCACGGGGATTCAGGCGCTAGTGCGCCTGCCCCTGATGCAACGGCTACGCGATCAGGCCAACGGTCTGAATACCGCCGGGTTCATTTCCGGATATCGCGGCTCGCCGCTAGGGGGACTCGATCAGGCCCTGTGGAAAGCACGTGACTACCTCAAAGCACACCACACAGTGTTCCACCCTGGTATGAACGAAGACCTTGCCGCAACCTCGATCTGGGGTACGCAGCAGGTCAATTTGTTCGAAGGTGCCATGTATGATGGCGTATTCGGCATGTGGTACGGCAAGGGCCCCGGCGTAGACCGTTGCGGTGATGTTTTCCGCCACGCGAACGCAGCTGGCACATCAAAATTTGGGGGTGTATTGGCCATTGCAGGCGATGACCATGGCGCCCGCTCCTCTTCCCTTCCCCACCAGACCGAGCACATTTTCAAGGCAGTGATGATGCCGGTGTTGGCGCCCTCCGGCGTACAGGAGTACCTCGACTATGGCATGCATGGTTGGGCCATGTCGCGCTACTCAGGCTGCTGGGTCGCCCTCAAGGCTGTGGCGGACACTGTTGAAAGCGCGGCCGTCGTCGATATCGACATTCATCGCGTACAGCCTGTAATCCCGACCATTGCGTTGCCTGAAGGGGGTCTGAACATCCGCTGGCCCGACCCACCACTGGCCCAGGAACAGCGCCTGCTGGAGCATAAGCTGTATGCCGCCCTGGCGTATGCCCGAGCCAACCGCCTCGATCGCATTGTCATGGATTCGCCGAATGCACGAATTGGCATTGTCACTTCGGGAAAGTCCTATCTCGACGTATGCCAGGCCCTGCGTATCCTTGGGATCGACGAAACACAAGCGCAAAAAATCGGTCTGCGCCTTTACAAGGTCGGCATGGTCTGGCCGCTGGAAGCTGAAGGTGTGCGACAGTTCGCCGAAGGTCTGGAAGAGATTGTGGTGGTGGAAGAAAAGCGCCACATGATCGAGTACCAACTCAAGGAAGAGCTCTACAACTGGCGTGAGGACGTACGTCCGCGTATCGTTGGCAAGTTCGACGACAAGGGTGAATGGAGCCTGCCGCACACCGATTGGCTGCTGCCGGCTATAAATGACCTGACGCCGGCGATGATCGCACGAGCCCTGGCCAAGCGAATCCTGCGCCTGCACCCAGGCGGTTCGCTTCAAATGCGCCTAGCCCTTTTGGAAGCGCAGCTGGCGTGCAAAGGCCAGTTCAGCAACCTGATGGAACGCGTGCCGCACTACTGCTCTGGCTGTCCGCACAACACCTCGACCAAGGTGCCGCAAGGTAGCCGCGCGCTGGCCGGTATCGGCTGCCATTACATGGCCGCCTGGATCTACCCGCAAACCCAAACTTTCAGCCAAATGGGTGGCGAAGGTGTGGCCTGGATCGGCCAAGCGCCGTTTACCACCACCCAACACGTCTTCGCCAACTTGGGTGACGGTACTTACTTCCACTCCGGTATTCTCGCTATTCGTGCCGCCATCGCGGCAAAGGCGCAAATTACCTACAAGATTCTCTACAACGATGCCGTTGCCATGACAGGCGGGCAGCCAGTGGACGGCAGCCTCAGCGTGGCACAAATCAGCCGCCAACTGGCTGCAGAGGGCGTTCAGCGCTTAGTGGTGGTCAGTGACGATGTTGAGAAGTACAAGGGCACTGATGATCTGGCCCAAAGTGTCCCGGTAGTACGCCGCGACAAGATGGACGAGGTCCAGGAGCAATTGCGCCAGTTCCAGGGAGTGTCGGCAATCATCTATGACCAGACCTGCGCAGCGGAGAAGCGCAGGCGTCGAAAGCGCGGCAAGTTCCCCGACCCGGCACGTCGAGTGGTGATCAACGAAGCGGTATGTGAAGGCTGTGGCGACTGCAGCAGCAAGTCCAACTGCATGTCGGTGGTGGCGGTGGACACAGAGTACGGCCGCAAGCGCGAGATCGACCAATCTTCGTGCAACAAGGACTTCACTTGCCTGAACGGCTTTTGCCCAAGCTTTGTCACCGTCGAAGGCGGAACGCTGCGCAAGCCACAGGCCCTGGCAGCCAAGGCCGACGATGACTGGGACTTGCCCGCTCCGTCGGTCGTCGCCCTCGAAGAGCCATACAGCATTCTGGTGACCGGTGTGGGCGGCACTGGTGTAGTAACCATAGGTGCCTTACTGGGCATGGCGGCATTTATCGAAGGTAAGGGAACGCTTAACCTCGACATGGCTGGCATGGCACAAAAAGGCGGCGCCGTCTGGTCCCACATTCGCATCGCTGCCCGCCAGGATCAGTTGTTCGCCCCGCGGATCGCCGAAGGTGAAGCAGCCTTGTTGTTGGGTTGCGATCTGGTTGTCAGTGCCAACACCGAAACGTTATCCAAGTTGCGCCAAGGTGTGACGCACGCTCTGGTCAACAGCGAGCAAAGCATTACCAGTGCGTTCGTGCGTACCTTTGCTCTGCAGGCGCAAAGCGGTGATCTGGCCAGCCACCCTGACCCGCAATTCCATACGCAAGGCATGTCAGCGCAAATAGCCGAAACCGTTGGCGCAGCGCGGGCGGACTTTGTCGACGCAAGCAAAATTGCCACGACTCTGATGGGCGATTCAATCGCTACAAATACCTTCATGCTGGGCTATGCCTATCAGAAAGGCTGGTTGCCGGTCGGCGAAGAGGCGCTGGAACAGGCCATCGAGTTGAATGGCACCGCGGTAGCCTTCAACCTGGCAGCCTTCGCCTGGGGCCGACGCAGTGCCCACGATTTGCCACGGGTACTTAGCATTGTGGAAGCCGGCAAAAAGCAAAGCGCCGACCGCATACTTTCGCAAAACCTGGAAGAAATGGTTAAGCGGCGTATGAGCGTCCTGACGCAATATCAGAATAAAGCCTATGCCCAGCGTTACCGGCAACGCGTAGAGCAGTTTATGGAGGCCGAAACTCGGCTGCTGGGCCAGCCGGACGAGCTGTCCAAAAGCGTTGCCCGCCACTACTTCAAGGTCCTGGCAATCAAAGATGAATACGAAGTAGCCCGACTGTTCAGCAACGGCGACTTTCTGACAAAGATCCAGTCAACGTTCGAAGGCAACTACCGCCTGCGTTTCCACCTGGCACCGCCGCTGCTCAACGATAACAGCATTAGCAAAGAACCCAAAAAACGCTGCTACGGGCCTTGGATGCTGCAAGGCTTCAAGCTGCTGGCCAAACTCAAGATACTGCGCAACAGCTGGCTCGATCCGTTCGGCCATACCCATGAGCGCAGGGTCGAGCGTAACTGGTTGCGTAACTATGAAAGCATTCTGGATGAAGTGTTCGCAGGCCTGCGCAGCGACAACCTGCAACTAGCCCGCGAGCTGCTGGAGCTGCCAAACAGCGTGCGCGGTTACGGGCCAGTGAAAGAGCGCTTTCTACATCATGCCCACCAGCGTCAAGCGCTGTTACTGGAGCAATGGCGTAATGGCTCGACTGCACAGTTTCACGACGCCAGCCAAGCCACCGACAAAATTTCTATAATTCAACTCTAAACAGGGACAACAATGAACGAGGAACTGACCCGAAACTATCGCGAAATTCTGCAGGGCATTGGCGAAAACCCGCAGCGCGAGGGCTTGTTGGACACTCCAAGACGCGCCGCTAAAGCCATGCAGTACCTGTGCCATGGCTATCAGCAAAGCCTTGAGCAGATCGTCAACGGCGCACTGTTCGACTCGGACAACGACGAGATGGTCATCGTCCGTGATATCGAATTGTATTCGCTGTGCGAGCACCACCTGTTGCCGTTCATTGGCAAGGCGCACGTTGCCTATATCCCCACAGGCAAAGTGCTGGGGCTGTCGAAAGTGGCGCGTATAGTCGATATGTTTGCTCGCAGACTGCAGATTCAGGAAAACCTGACCCGCCAGGTTGCCGAAGCGATTGCCCAAGTTACCCATGCCGCCGGTGTGGCGGTAGTGATCGAGGCGAAACATATGTGCATGATGATGCGCGGTGTGGAAAAGCAAAACTCGGTAATGAGCACCTCGGTCATGCTCGGATGCATGCGCGACTCGTATAACACTCGCCAAGAGTTCCTACAACTGATTCGTAACCGTTAGCTCTCACTGATTTTGTGGGGAGCGGCGCATGCGCCGCTCCCCACAAAAACAGATTTAGAAGCGGAAGCGACTCACCGCCAGGCTCAGTTCCTCCGAAAACTCACGCAGTGATACCACCGCTCCAGAAACTTGACGTGTAATCGCATCTCCTTCCCCAGCCATACGGGCAATGTGCTCGATGTGCTCCGCGATCCCTCGCCCGCCCTCGCTTTGCACACTCACCGCATCAGCGATCTGGTCTACACCTTTAGTCGAGTTCCCAACTAGGTCCGCAGCTTGCTGCAAAGTGCTCTCCAGTTCGCTCAATAGCCTGCCACTGTCATCCAGTGCCACAGTGCCTGCATGCAGAGCGTCGCCAACCGCCTCGGACTGGCCTTCAAGGTTAACTGTCAAATCATTGATTGAATTGGCCGCTTGGGCCGAGCGTTGCGCTAACTGACGCACTTCATCTGCTACCACACTGAAGCCGCGCCCACTTTCACCTGCCCGCGCCGCCTCGATCGCCGCATTGAGCGCCAGCAAGTTGGTTTGTGCAGAGAGATCCTTGACCTGGGTGATACTGGCGGTAATCGCCGAGGTGCTTTCGACAAAAGCACCTACCGAGCCGCGAATCGCTAAGAATGCCAGCCGTACGCTGTCGATGTTTTCGAGTAGACGCGACAGCGCCAAGTGTCCGTCCTGCGTGCCTCGCAAGCTAGCCTCGGCCGAACCTCGCAGGCTCTGGGCATGGTTGGAGATGGCGGCAATACTGGCGCTCATCTGCTCGATGGTCATCGATACTACCCCAACCGCACCGGTCTGTGCTGAGGAGCTCTCGGCCACCTGCGCCGAGGCGCCTACCAGCGTCTCAGCCGATGCACTGACCGAGGCGGCTACCACGGCAACCTGACGCATCGCCTGCTGGAAACTGTCAATTAGTTCATTGAACGCCTGCGCAGTGTGAGCGATCTCGTCGCCACCGATCAAGCGCACTCGGTACGTCAGATCACCGTCTCGCAACCTGATCGATGCCTGCTCGATTTCCCGGATGGGGCGCAAGATCTGCCCTCGTAACAAAAGACTGACCAGCAATGCCAGAACACTGGCGGCCAGTGACACCACTATTAGCATCTTTGACACCTGACGCTGCGAAGCATCGGCCGCGGCAAACGCATTAGAAGTCAGTTGCGCTTGCATCGCTAATAGGCGGTTGAACTTCGCTTGCAAGCCGTCGCTGTCGGCGCGTATCCGTCCTAACAACGAAGTAGCCTGAGTCTGATCTTTTAAGGCTGTACGCTGAAATTCATCCAGACCCTGGGTAACAACAGCAGCCTGTTCCTGCACCGCTTGATAGAGTGCTTTTTCGTCGTCACCCAAGCGTGTCTCACGAGCCCCATTGGCAAGGCCGGCACGCATATCGTCGACACTAGATCGTATGTCCTCGAAGTAGGACTCCAGTTCCTCCTGTGCCGTACTCCCACCTGATTCAAGTATGCGTGAGCCCGTGGCATAGGCACCTACAATCGCCGCCTGCAAGGCAGTCGTAGTGTCCAAAACCTGTCGATATTGCTGAAAGCGCAACTGTTGAATTTCTTTGATCACTGCCTGCTGCCTAGCCAGCCCGTAATAGGCCATAGTGGAGACAAACAGTAAGCCAAGCACGAACAAGATGGGCAACACTAGAAGCTTAGCGCCTATGGAGCATTTCTGTGCAAAGAGCATGAGCAATGACCGTTCTTCTTGTAATGATGAGGCCTATAGCTTGGCAATTTATAGGAAAAAATTCTATATCGAATACCAGATTCTCCATTTAGAATTACAATGACCATCGTCTCTGTACAGGTGGTTGCCTGGCTCTTCACCAGCTCAGCAGCATCCATATAGACTCCACTAGCCTCGGACCAAAGGTACAGGCTGTGATCCGACTTTTCTTGCAAGACTGAACTGAACCGGTTTCTTTAGACATTCGCCAAGTTCAATCATCACTTGCTGAATTGGCTTGCGGTCCCATTCGACCAGTGGCGTGTTTAACATCTGTGCTTTGAGGTTTCGCGATCGACATAACCTTAGTCCTACCTCCTGCTGGCGCCAAACCCTCGCTGACGCCCTCCGTAGGACTTCGTAGCCATCTTGCACAGGTAGCTAGCTCTATAGAACAGCCCTGGCAATTCATCGACCTTGCCACGACGGATTTCTCGGTCGACTCGATATTCAGCATTCTCGGGGATGTGCACCCGCCCTCTCACCTGCTCGATCGATACCCCCAAAGCACCAGCCCAAGACTCTTCCATACGGCTGATCATGTTCACCCTCTCGGAACCCAGACGCCCTACCGTGTAATAAGCATCACGGTTCAACAAAATCAGCACGTGGTAATGGGGCCTACCGCGTTGTGGAACCTCTCTACACCAGACGTATCGCACTTTGCAGTCGCGAACGTAGCCACGCTCACCCACCTTCCTCTGGTGATAGTGGATCTTCTTCGTGAAGGACTCGAAAAACCGACTGATCACCTGATTCGTATAGGCGTAGTCAGGTAGATCAATGCCCTGAGGTAACCGGAGATCCACTCTGAATGCCAACAGCCTCGGATATTCAGCCAAGGCTAGCTCGATGGTGCGTTTGAGGTCCGACAGATATTCCCGGATGAAAGGCCCCTTGTCGACCATCAGGGGTAGGCCTTCGAAGGTCTCGTCGTAATGCAGACGGAGGTTGGAATTGTCGGGATGGCGGAGTGGGTAACGCTGGGCGGTATGGTTATAGGTGCGGTTATCATCGAACATGGTTATGAGCTCTCAGGATTGGAGTGTCATAACCACTGCCTAGTGTGTGATTTTTTAACCGTTATATCGCCTGGCCTGGACACTCTCAACTGGACGCTCGGTCACGTAGCGTATCCGTGATGGTAGGAACCTGGCCTGTCGTGGCGAACTGATTTAGTTGAACGGCTGGTTGAGGAGCCGTCACAGATAATCGCTCCCCATCCGTATGCTGGGTCTCAGTGATGCCCATCCACTAAGGGGTTAGGCGAAAGCCTTCGGGTAGTGATAGCTAGTAAAAGCATACTACCCGCACCGCAGCTGAAAGCTCCGACTGGCTCGGGAAAATCCAACCAGCTCTCCAAGCCACAGCGACGTTTTCTCCAAAAATGTATTCCGGACAAAAACCAGAGCCAGTGCCATGGTGGCCAGTGCCTAACCAGCGCCTGCCGGAACGATGGGAGCAACATCGCTCCGGCTTTCTGAAGATCGTCGACCCGCCCAGAATCAGACTGCTGGCATAAGCGCCATGACCAGCCGTAGCCAGTCATGGCGCAGATGATCATTTCTAGCTAGCCACACTCAGATGGCCGGTGGCACGCAATCGTGCTCCCTCAGCCAGGTCACGATCCTCGATCCGTGCCAAGATCCAGTCGTGCACCTCGCTTTCGACCCAGCCAACACAGCGGTCGCCCAGCGAGACCGGCTTCGGGAAGGTGCCTTCCGAAATGTACTTGTAGATGGTCGACCGGGCCAGGCCAGTCGAGTCGATTACTTCTTTCAGGCGGATGATCCTCATGAACGGGCTCCTCGTATTCGTTCAGAGGATTGGCGGGGGTAGTAAAATTTGAACTACTTCATCAGCAACCGCTTGGCCGGGTAAGATGCAAGCCCGTAGTGAATCCGCGTAACCAAGTCCATATCAGCCTCTCCACTGTACGACTCGGGGTTAACGACACCGGGCCTTTCCTCCAGCAACACCGTGCACTCGGATAGCCACTCCGGAGGTGGCCGCAATAGCACCGTAATGATCGAATATCCTGTGCCGTGTAAAACCGGCAGTATGCTCAAGCCTCCCGAATCGAACTCAATCCAATCTGCCTGCCCGAATCTTGACCTGTAATCCCGAGCAATCTTGAGCACTTCGCCGTGAAAATAGCTGATGACAGCTTTCCACTCCTTGTCGACATCGTCCTGGCCACCTTCGGGCATGGATGACTTTCGCAAGGCTCCCTCGATCCTTTCTCGAACCCAGCCACCGTCGACAAAACCTGTAGCTCCGAGCTCACGCCAGTGACGAGCAAGCAATTCGGATGCATATTGCAGGAGCATGAATTGAAGAAGCCTGAACACCACTCCCCTCTGTCCAACAAGAAAGCGGATCACAGCCGAGGGTGTTTCAGTTCGAACTTCGCTGCCATGTTTGCTTACGCGAAGAACATCTCTCCATAGGCTTTCCTCATGTGAGACACGCCTCTCATCTTCCCAGCCCAGTCGGTGCACCACGACCGCACAGTTTCGCTTCAATCCAAAAGCTGGATGGTTCAGGTTGAGAAAATAGGAACTCGAGATCTTCCCAGCCCTGAAAACCGAGCTTGATGCTCCCGGCACGTAGGTACGAATCAGCCCCACTGCCAGCAACCGCTTGAGCCGATGTTTCAAACTCTCGGCATCGAGCCCCGTGAGTCGGATTAACTCCAGATTGCTTACCCCGGTCACCTGCCCGAAGCTATCAGCACGCACCAATAACGTTCCCAGCAGCAATCGGTTGGATGCACTCAAGCGACCGCGGGCGCCTGGGGGCGCCGGCCTTCCAACCTTGCTCAGCGCTGCACTATTCGATTCAGTCTTGGACACTGCCCCCAGCATCTCTACTGTCAGATCGTCTCCAGAGAACAGTCGCTCAAGGAGTTTGGCGTGTGCCCCATATGAGCTTTTCTTTTCCGCCAGCAGCGCAACCTCTGCGGCAGCGATCCGGTAAGTGACTGCTGGTCGCCCCCGGCCCACCCCTCTCGACAGTCGGCATATCGCACCGCAAGAAACGAGCTCGACGAGGGCGCCGCTCACCATCCGCTCCGAGACATGGAGCCATTTGGCCATTGCCTTAGCATTGCCGGGAATCGTGTCAGCACCATCGCGCAAAGCACGGCAAGCCATTGCTTCCAGCAGAAACCTTGCCTCTACCCCACAACCCGTCAGACTCACGCTCATGCAGTCGATAATCAGCAAAGCTTAAATCCTTCGACAAATAAAGAACAGTTTATACACCCTGTAAAAAATTACATAAATAAATATACGACAAACGCATAACGTTACCGTAACGCGACAAAAACCATTGCAGGATGCCCATGACAGGATTACAAAGAAGACATCCAGACAGAGGGTGGAATGGTGACTGAGGACAACACGAATTGGCTGCGCCAAAACGAGTGGGAGTGGGCGGAAGCCTATTTGCGCAAGCGCGCCCCCAGAGACATCTTCCTGGGTCGATTCGACAACCCGGGCTACGCCAGGACGACACAGATCATCAAGGATATCGAACAGACCACGGAAGGAATAAAACTGATCGAGCGCTTGAAGAACGCTCTACGACAGCGTAGATACCGCTCGCCGATCAACGGCAGGAAGGCATGCACCTTCTCCCTCCCGACCAAGACCGTGACGAGGCTCCGCCACCTGGCCAACAAGCACGATCAACCGGAAACCTCGATAGTCGCTGCCCTCATCGATGGCCTGTACGCCATGACCAAGACGCAGCAGGCGCGGGAAGAGCAGTTGAAGAAAACTGCCCAAATCGAGCGACAAATAGCCAACCAAGCGAAGTCCCTCCTCAAGGCCCAGCTGGAAGAGGCTATGAAGCACCTGGAACGCCAAGTCGAGCTTGTCGTCATGTGGGAACTGTCTTTGGAGGCAGCTCAACCTCCTTTCGAAGGTGATGAAACGCAAGCGCGACTCGAGGTAGAGAAAAGGATGAAGGGCGTTCAAAGAGAACTTCGCATCATTGCAACCAAGCACGCGCTTACTAGTGAAAGGCTGATCTGACCTTTTGCACCGCCCACCCGATCACAAATGGGTAGATATAGCCTATTAAGCTGTGCTGAACCCAGCGATGGCTTTTATAGATGACCGCCTGCTTGCAGCTAATGAGAGAGGCTTTCAACCAACCATCCAGGAATGTCCCTCACCCCATGTAAAACACGCCATTCATCGACATGGTCGACGCGCTCAACGTAGAACATCAGATAGGGATAGCGCCTCCGCGGCCAGTAGAGCAACCTTGATAAATTCAGCTCATTAACGTACAGAGGCATGCCCGAGGCCGGGTGGCGGCTGATGTGGATATAGGCATTTTCCAGGGCATCGATAAAACCGAGTGCAACCTGCTCCGCCTGCTCACCAAGGTAATAGCTGATAACGTCTTCTACGTCTTGGTTGGCAAGAGCCCAAAGAAATGACGGGCTTGGCCCTCACCCTTGAGTCTTAACAACCTTGGCGCGTAGAGATTCGAAATAGTCACCATCCGCAGGAGCAATTGGGCCTGATTCAGCGCCAGCCAGTAGCAAGCCTCGCAGATGCTGCCGATCCTGGTCCTTGCGAATCAGCTCTCGCAAATATTCACTACCGGTGCTGTAGCCTCGCTGACTGATCTGATCATCGAAAAAGGGCTTGAGAGCATCTGGCAGAGTCCGTGCTTGACAAAATTTGCCAAATCATAACCCTCCAGCCGTGCCTCGCCAGGCACTCGACTCGATAAATTATACAAAACCGCCATCACAGGCATTTTCTTCAAGTGGGTACAAACATGGGTAGAAAAATCATCACACACAAAAAAGCCCCGTTTTCAGGGGCTTTAATGAGAAATTTGGCGGAAGCGTAGAGATTCGAACTCTAGGATAGTTGCCCATCGACGGTTTTCAAGACCGTTGCCTTAAACCACTCGGCCACGCTTCCAGGATCAATTTTGCGGCCGCAATCATACCGTAATGAAACAAGCTGTCAAACTCTCTGTGTCGCGGCTTGCAGCTGCTCTGGTATCCTCATTGCAACCATTCGTTTCGAAACCACAGATTCACACCACAGGAGTGTCGCCATGCGCGAACAGGATTATGCCGTCCACCACGGCCAGCAGGCCGAGCAGCAGGAAGTCAGCCGCGTCCTGCGCAACACATACAGTCTGCTGGCGCTCACCCTCGCCTTCAGCGGCGTCATGGCATTCGTGGCCCAACAGATGCGAGTCGGTTACCCGAACGTGTTCGTGGTACTGATCGGTTTCTACGGTCTGTTCTTCCTCACCGCCAAGCTGCGTGATTCGGTCTGGGGTCTGGTCTCCACCTTCGCACTCACCGGCTTCATGGGTTTCATCCTCGGCCCGATCCTCAACCGTTATCTGGGCATGAGTGGCGGCGCCGAAGTGGTGAGCTCGGCCTTCGCGATGACCGCCCTCGTATTCGGTGGTCTGTCGGCCTACGTGCTGGTCACCCGTAAGGACATGAGCTTCCTCAGCGGCTTCATCACCGCTGGCTTCTTCGTGCTGCTGGGCGCTGTCGTGGCCAGCTTCTTCTTCCAGATCAGCGGTCTGCAACTGGCGATCAGCGCGGGCTTCGTGCTGTTCTCGTCGGTCTGCATCCTGTTCCAGACGAGTGCGATCATCCACGGTGGTGAGCGCAACTACATCATGGCGACCATCAGCCTGTATGTATCGATCTACAACCTGTTCGTCAGCCTGTTGCAGCTGTTCGGCATCATGGGCCGTGACGACTGATAGCCCTGCTACTAGAAAGAGCCCGCTTCGGCGGGCTTTTTCATGGGTGACTTTCGAGTTCCTGCACACCCCACCGCGGGGCCAGCCAGCCTAGTGCCCTGCGAATACATGGACAACGCGTTATCCTGCTAAAACCTGTCAGGCCTCAGGTACGGCCGCCTTCACGCATTTCCCCCTACCCCAATCCAGTCTTGCCCCGTAGAATGCGCTCCTTTTTTCATCCTGGGCAGCTTCCCATGAGTTCCATCGAACACGGGCCGGGCGCGACGGCGCCTGCCAATGAACTGGTCCTCGGTCTAGAGGACAAGCCAAGGCCGTTGATCGGCCTGCTGGCTGCACTTCAGCACCTGCTGGCGATCATCGTCCCGATCGTCACTCCTGGCCTGCTGATCTGCCAGGCTTTGGGGGTTTCCCCGCGTGATACCAACCTGATCGTCTCCATGTCGCTGGTGATTTCCGGTATCGCGACCTTCGTCCAGTGCAAGCGCTTCGGGCCGTTCGGCGCTGGGCTGTTGATCGTGCAGGGCACCAGCTTCAACTTCGTCGGACCGCTGATCGCAGGCGGTGCGCTGATGGTCAAGCAGGGCACCCCGGTAGAGAGCGTGATGGCTGCAATTTTCGGTGTGGTGATCGCCGGCTCTTTCGTGGAGATGGGCGTGTCACGCATCCTCCCGTTCGTCAAACGCCTGATCACCCCTCTGGTGACCGGCATCGTGGTGCTGATGATCGGTCTTACGCTGATCAAGGTGGGCCTGATCAGCATGGGAGGCGGCTTCACCGCCATGGGTAACGGCACTTTCGCCAACGGCGAGAACCTGCTGCTGTCGGGCGTTGTGCTGGCGATCATCGTGATCCTCAACCGCATTCCGGTGGTGTGGATGCGCAGCTGCGCCATCGTCATCGCCCTCGCCGTGGGCTATGCCCTGGCCGGCTACCTCGGCCGCCTGGACTTCACCGGCATGCATGAAGCCGCGCTGTTTCAAGTGCCGATGCCGCTGCACTTTGGCCTGAGCTTCTCGTGGGCCCTGTTCATACCGATGCTGGTGATCTATCTGGTGACTTCGCTGGAAGCCATCGGTGACGTCACGGCCACCAGCAAAGTCTCGCGCCAGCCGGTCGAAGGCCCGCTGTGGATGCAGCGCATCAAGGGTGGCGTGCTGGTCAACGGTGCCAACTCGCTGTTAGCTGGCGTGTTCAATACCTTCCCCAGCTCAATCTTTGCGCAGAACAACGGCGTCATTCAGCTGACCGGCATCGCCAGTCGCCATATCGGTGTGTGGATTGCCCTTATGCTGGTGCTGCTGGGCCTGTTCCCCAGCGTTGCCGGTGTGATCCAGGCAGTGCCTGAACCAGTGCTCGGTGGCGCAGCCATGGTGATGTTCGGCGCAGTAGCAGCGTCGGGTATCAACATCCTGGCCAGCACCCGCCTGGACCGTCGGGCACTGCTCATCATCTCGGTATCCCTGGCCCTAGGCCTGGGCGTGGCACAAGTGCCGGAGTTCCTCGCGCACATGCCGGCGGCGCTGCGTAACGTGCTGGAGTCGGGCGTGGCCACCGGCGGCATCTGCGCCCTGGTGCTGAATTGGTTCCTGCCAGAGAGCAAGGGCCAGGCCTGACGCATGCTTGCGTTGACCCAAAAAGCCCGCGCCGACAGGTGCGGGCTTTTTGCTTTATCATGGCCCCATCCCCTTGCACGAGCTTTCCATGAAATTCGCCATCGCGGTTTTTTCCCCGGCCCATGCGCCCTCCTCGCGTCGCGCCCTGCGTTTCGCCGAGGCAGCGCTGGCCGCTGGGCACGAGATTGCCCGGCTGTTCTTCTACCAGGACGGGGTACACAGCGCCTCGGCCAATATCGTTGCCCCCCAAGATGAACTGGACGTTACCGCCCAATGGCGCGACTTCATCGATAGCCATCGGCTGGATGCCGTGGTCTGCATCGCCGCAGCCCTGCGTCGAGGCGTGCTGGATGAGAGCGAAGCCAACCGCTACCAGCGCCCGGCCGTGAACCTGCCGGCCCCTTGGGAGCTGTCGGGCCTCGGCCAGTTGCATGAGGCAGCACAAGTGGCCGACCGCCTGGTCTGCTTCGGAGGTGATTGAGATGGCCAAATCCCTGTTGATCATCAGCCGCCAGGCGCCCTGGAACGGCCCCAGCGCCCGTGAGGCCCTGGATATCGCCCTGGCCGGCGGCGCCTTCGATTTGCCCCTGGGCATGCTCTTTCTCGATGATGGCGTATTCCAACTCGCTCCCGGCCAGCAGCCTGGCGCACTGCAACAGAAAAATCTCGCTGCCAATCTCCAGGCGCTGCCGATGTTCGGTGTCGAGGAACTGTTCGCCTGCGGCCACAGCCTGGCCGAGCGCGGCCTGGCGGGTGACGCGCTGGAGCTGGCGGTCGAGGTGCTGGATGATGCAGGCCTGACCGCCCTGATTGCCCGTTTCGACCAGGTGGTGACACTCTGATGACGACCTTGCATGTAATCAGCCATTCGCCCTTCGGCGACAATCGTCTGGACAGCTGCCTACGCCTGCTGGGCACGGATGATGCTCTGCTGCTGTGCGGCGACGCTGTCTATGCTCTGCGCGCCGGCAGTGAGCCATGGCGCAAGCTCGAAGCCGCCGCCTTAGGTAACCGCCTTTACGCCCTCGCCGAGGATCTGCAGGCCCGCGCCATCGAAAGCGCATTAGCCGAGCCTGTGGACTATCCGGCCTTCGTCGAACTGTCACTGCATTACCACAAGGTCAACAGCTGGCTATGAGCAACCTCACTGTCGGCGATCAGCAGGTCGCCCTGGACAAGGACGGCTTTCTGGCCGACTTGCAAGCGTGGTCCCCTGAAGTCGCCCAAGCGCTGGCCGCACGCGAGAATATTGCGCTGACGCCTGAGCACTGGGAGGTACTGGAAGTGCTGCGCCAGTTCTACGACGAGTTCCAGCTGTCACCGGCCACCCGCCCGCTGATCAAGTACACCGCCCTCAAGCTAGGCCCGGAAAAAGGCAACAGTCCGCACCTCAATCGTCTGTTCAATGGCACTCCCGCCAAACTCGCTGCCAAGCTGGCGGGCCTGCCCAAGCCAACCAACTGCATATGACCATCGCTCGTCCACTCACTTTGCAACCCCCCGCCGAACATCCCTTCGCTGAATTCGTGCGCATTCTCGGCAAAGGCAAGCGCGGCGCCCGTGGCCTGACCCGTGAGGAGGCCCGCACGGCCATGACTCTGCTGCTCGAGGGCAAGGTCGAAGACACCCAACTGGGCGCCTTCCTCATGCTGCTGCGGCACAAGGAGGAAAGCGCCGAGGAGCTCGCCGGCTTCACCGAGGCCTTACGCGCTCACCTGCAGCCCCCTACCATCAACGTGGACCTGGACTGGCCCACGTACGCCGGCAAGAAGCGCCATCTGCCTTGGTACCTGCTTGCGGTCAAATGCCTGGCGGGTAACGGTGTGCGCATTATCCTGCATGGCGGCGGTGCGCACACCGCCGGGCGCCTGTATACCGAGCAATTGCTGGACTTGCTGGACATCCCCCTGTGCCGCGACTGGCCCGCTGTAGCCCAGGCCCTGGAAGAGCGCTGCCTGGCCTTCGCACCGCTGCAGGACTGGGCCCCGCAACTGCAGCGCATGATCGATCTGCGCAACACCTTGGGGCTGCGCTCGCCGATTCACTCGCTGGCCCGGGTGCTCAATCCGCTGGGCGCACGCTGCGGCCTGCAAAGCATCTTCCATCCCGGCTACCAGGCTGTGCATCGCGAGGCGAGCCGTCTACTGGGCGACCATGCCGTGGTGATCAAGGGCGACGGCGGGGAGATCGAGGTCAACCCCGATGTGATCAGCCATCTCCATGGCACCACCGCCGGCGCAGCCTGGGACGAAGAATGGCCGGCGCTGAGTGCCCAGCGCCACGTCAAACCAGCCACCCTGCAACCTGAGCACCTGTTGAAGGTATGGCGCGGCGAAGCCGAGGACAGCTATGGCGAACTGGCAGTGCTGGCGACCATGGCGATGGCCCTGCGTGGGCTTGGGCAAAGCCGTGAGCAGGCCTTCGAAACCGCACGCAACTACTGGACGCAACGTAAAAACATCGAATAAATCGATCCGATCGCCGCAGTCTTTGCGCTATTTATTCGAACAGAGTTGCCTAGACTGAGCTCCAACGACAAACGACTATGTTCCGAGGAGCTCACCATGGGCCTTTTAATCGACGGCCGCTGGCATGACCAGTGGTACCAGAACAGCAAGGACGGCGCATTCCAGCGCGAGAACGCCCAACGCCGTAATCAACTACCTGCCGCCGAAGCCGGGCGCTACCACTTGTACGTCTCCCTGGCCTGTCCCTGGGCTCACCGCACCTTGATCTTCCGTGCCCTCAAGGGCCTGGAACCGCTGATCGATGTCTCTGTAGTGGGTTGGCTGATGGGCGAGCATGGCTGGACCTTCGATCGTCAGCACGGCTCCACCGGCGACCACCTGGACGACCTGCAGTACCTTCACCAGCGCTATACCCAGGATGACCCACACTACACCGGCCGCGTGACGGTACCGGTGCTGTGGGACAAACAGCAAAAGCGCATCGTCAACAACGAGTCGGCAGAGATCATCCGCATTTTCAACAGCGCCTTCGATGAGCTGACAGGCAACCGGCTGGACCTCTACCCCGAGCCGCTTCGCCCGACCATCGATGCACTCAACGAACGCATCTACCCGGCGGTGAACAACGGCGTGTACCGTGCAGGCTTCGCCACCACCCAAGAGGCCTACGAGGCGGCGTTCGATCAGGTGTTCGCTGAACTGGATCACCTCGAGACCCTGTTGGGCCGTCAACGCTACCTGGCGGGGGAATATCTCACCGAGGCCGACGTACGTCTGTTCACTACCCTGGTGCGCTTCGACGCCGTGTACCACGGCCACTTCAAGTGCAACCTGCGTCGCCTGGCCGACTACCCGAACCTGTCCAACTGGCTGCGCGAGCTGTACCAGTGGCCGGGCGTGGCCGGGACCGTGAACATGGAGCACATCCAGAAGCACTATTACATGAGCCACAAGACCATCAACCCGAATGGCATCGTGCCCAAAGGACCGCTGCAGGATTTCAACCAGCCGCATGACCGCGAGCGGCTGGCGGGCAAAGGCATCTGGCAGGCTTGAAACAGCTGGGGCCGCTTAGCGGCCCCAATCATGTCACCCTTGTTGTGATCCTTCGAACCACGCCAGCTTCTCGCGTAGCCGCACCACCTCCCCGACAATCACCAGAGTCGGCGCATGCACTTCATGACGCGCCACCAG
The DNA here is from genome assembly GCF_033173945.1 of Pseudomonas sp. HTZ2. NCBI lineage: Bacteria > Pseudomonadati > Pseudomonadota > Gammaproteobacteria > Pseudomonadales > Pseudomonadaceae > Pseudomonas > Pseudomonas sp. HTZ2. The sequence goes on from NZ_CP137332.1 coordinate 2,664,118, forward strand.
CGCCGGAAGATCCGCCAGGGTCCCAGTGAACACCCGCTGGTTACGTGTGGTCCCCTGTTGCACCAACGCCGCCGGGGTACTGGCCGCGCGGCCATGGCGAATCAGTTCGGCGCAGATGGTCGGCAGGCCGACCAGACCCATGTAGAACACCAGGGTCTGGGCAGGCGCCACCAGATCATCCCAAGGCAAGTTGCTGGTGCCATCCTTCAGATGCCCGGTGACGAAGCGCACCGACTGGGCATAATCCCGATGGGTCAGCGGAATTCCGCCATAAGCTGAGCAACCACTGGCCGCGGTGATGCCCGGTACCACCTGAAACGGGATACCCTCCTCGGCCAGCTCTTCGATCTCCTCACCACCACGACCGAAGATGAACGGGTCGCCGCCCTTCAGGCGCAACACTCGCTTGCCCTGGCGCGCCAGGTCCACCAGCAGGCGATTGATCTGCTCCTGCGGCACCGCATGATCGGCGCGGCGCTTGCCAACGTAGATCCGCTCGGCATCACGTCGGCACATCTCGATGATCGCCGGCGCCACCAATCGGTCATACAGCACCACATCGGCCTGCTGCATCAGGCGCAAGGCACGGAAGGTCAGCAGGTCCGGGTCACCCGGGCCGGCACCGACCAGATACACCTCGCCCCCTTGCTGCACCGGCGCACCATCGACCTTCGCCTGCAACAGGCGCTCGGCCTCGCTGCCCTGCCCGGCCAACTGGCGTTCGGCGATCGGCCCCTGAAAGACATCCTCCCAGAAACCGCGACGCTGGTTGACGTCCGGATACAACGCCTTGACCTTGTCGCGAAAACGCGCGGCCAAACCGGCCAACTCGCCATAGGCGGCTGGAATCCAGGCCTCCAGGCGCGCGCGGATCAGCCGCGCCAGCACTGGCGCGTCGCCGCCACTGGACACGGCCACCACCAAAGGCGAACGATCGACGATCGCGGGGAAAATCACCGTGCACAGGGCCGGCGCATCCACTACGTTGACCGGCAGGCTACGCGCCTGGGCATCGGCAGAGACCTGGGCATTGAGCACGGAGTCGTCGGTGGCGGCGATCACCAACCGGCAACCGTCAAGGTCGCCTGGCTGGTAACCGCGCACCAAGACCTCACCGCCACCCTCGCGGGCCAGCGCGGCCAGCTGGCCGTCGACCTCCGGTGCCACTACCCGCAGCGCGGCGCCGGCGTCGGCCAGCAGACGCGCCTTGCGCAGGGCGATCTCACCGCCACCGACGACCAGTACCCGACCACCCTGCAGCTTGTGGAACAGCGGCAGGTAATCCATTTAGCGGATGACCTCGACACCACCCATGTAGGGCTTGAGCACTTCCGGCACGCGAATCGAGCCATCGGCCTGCTGATAGTTCTCCAGCACCGCCACCAGGGTGCGGCCGACCGCCAGGCCTGAGCCGTTGAGGGTATGCACCAGCTCAGGCTTGCCGGTCTCCGGATTGCGCCAGCGGGCCTGCATGCGGCGGGCCTGGAAGTCGCCGCAGTTCGAGCAGGAGCTGATCTCGCGGTACTTGCCCTGGCTCGGCACCCAGACTTCCAGATCGTAGGTCTTCACGGCGCTAAAGCCCATGTCGCCGGTGCACAGGGCCAGGACACGGTAGGGCAGCTCCAAGGCCTGCAGCACGCGCTCGGCGTTGGCGGTCAGGCCTTCGAGCGCTTCCATCGACTTGGACGGCTCGACGATCTGCACCATCTCGACCTTGTCGAACTGGTGCTGGCGGATCATGCCGCGGGTATCGCGACCCGAAGCACCGGCTTCGCTGCGGAAGCACGGAGTGTGGGCGACGAACTTGATCGGCAGTTGCTTGGCATCGATGATCTCGCCGGCGACGATGTTGGTCAGCGACACTTCGGCGGTCGGAATCAGGTAGAAGTCCGCCTCGCCTTCACGGGCGATCTTGAACAGGTCTTCCTCGAACTTCGGCAACTGGCCGGTGCCCTGCAGGGCCGGCGCTTGCACCAGATACGGGGTATAGGCCTCCTCGTAGCCGTGCTCGCTGGTGTGCAGATTGATCATGAACTGGGCCAGGGCGCGGTGCATGCGGGCGATCGGGCCACGCAGCAGGGCAAAGCGTGCGCCGGAGAGCTTGGCCGCGGTCTCGAAGTCCAGGCCGCCGCTGATCTCGCCCAGTGCCACGTGGTCCTTGATCTCGAAATCGAAGTCACGCGGCGTTCCCCAACGGCGCACCTCGACGTTGGCCTCCTCGTCCGGGCCGACTGGAACGCTGGCGTCCGGCAGGTTGGGGATGGTCAGCACGATAGCGTCAAGTTCGGCCTGGATGGCATCCAGCTCTGCCTTGCCCTCGGCCAGCTCGCCAGCCATGCGCTCGACATCCGCCATCAGCGGCGCGATGTCTTCACCCTTGGCCTTGGCCTGGCCGATCGACTTGGAACGGGCGTTACGCTCGGCCTGCAGTTGCTCGGTGCGGGTCTGCACGGCCTTACGGCGCTCTTCCAGGGATTCGATGCGCGCGACATCCAGGCTGAAGCCACGGGAGGCCAGGCGATCCGCCACTTCCTGAAGTTGGCCGCGTAACAGTTTGGAATCGAGCATATCGTTCTCTCGTTATGTGAGTGTTGGTTCAGAATTTGGTCAGCGACAGGCCGGCCCAAGTGGCAAGCAGCCCGCCGATTACGCTAATACCGGTATAGCCCAAGGCCAGCGGAACTTGCCCACTTTCCATCAGGCGCACGGTATCGAGCGAGAAAGAAGAAAAAGTCGTCAGGCCACCCAGAAAGCCGACGATCAGCCCGGCGCGCAGCTCGACCGGCGCCAGCGGCTTGTGCAGGAACAAGCCATAGAGCAGGCCGATCAGCAGGCAGCCGATCAGGTTGACCGCCAGCGTACCGAGATAGAAGTGGCGTGGCCAGTGTGCCGCCACCCAATTGCTCGTGGCAAAGCGCAACAGGGTTCCGGCGATACCGCCCGCGCTGACCGCGGCGATGAGGCCGATCATGGCTTTCTCCGTTGCCGGGGGCTGGTGCGGTCCAACTCGGCCAGGTGGCGCAGTTTCTCACCTATCTTGAGCTCCAGGCCCCGGGGTACCGGCTGGTAGTACTGGCGTGGCTCGAGCTGTTCGGGGAAGTAGTCTTCACCTGCGGCGTACGCATCAGGCTCGTCGTGGGCGTAGCGGTATTCCTCGCCATACCCCAGCTGCTTCATCAGCTTGGTCGGAGCGTTGCGCAAGTGCAACGGCACCTCCAGGGAACCGTGCTCGGCGGCTTCGCGCATGGCGGCCTTGAAGCCCATGTACACGGCATTGCTCTTCGGCGCGCAGGCGATGTAGGTAATGGCCTGAGCCACCGCCAGCTCCCCCTCGGGGCTGCCCAGACGCTCCTGCACATCCCAGGCAGCCAGGCACAGGCTCAAGGCGCGAGGATCGGCGTTGCCGATGTCCTCGCTGGCCATGCGCACCACTCGACGAGCGATGTACAGCGGATCGCAGCCGCCGTCGAGCATACGCGCATACCAGTACAACGCCGCATCGGGATTGGAGCCCCGCACAGACTTGTGCAACGCCGAGATCTGGTCGTAGAAGGCCTCGCCCCCCTTGTCGAAGCGACGCCGGCTGTCGCCGAGCAAGCTCTGCAACAGATCGACGCCGATCTCGCCGCCGTCCTCAGCGAGATCCGAAGCGTTCTCCAGCAAGTTGAGCATCCGCCGGCCATCGCCGTCAGCTGCCGCCATTAGCATTTTGAAAGCGTCGTCACCGACACTCAGCTGGCGTGCACCAAGGCCGCGTTCCTCGGTCAGGGCGCGGTTGACCAACTTGCGCAAGGCCGCTTCGTCCAGGCTCTTGAGCACATACACCCGAGCCCGAGACAGCAAGGCGTTGTTCAATTCGAACGAGGGGTTCTCGGTGGTGGCACCGATGAAGATCAGCGTGCCGTCTTCCACATAAGGCAGAAAGGCATCCTGCTGGGACTTGTTGAAGCGGTGCACCTCATCGACGAACAGGATGGTCCGGCGACCATACTGGCCCGCCTGCTGCTTGGCCACCTCTACCGCCTGGCGGATCTCCTTGACCCCGGCCAGCACCGCCGACACCGTCTCGAAGTGAGCGTCGCAGAACTGCGCCAACAACCGCGCCAGGGTGGTCTTGCCCACTCCAGGCGGCCCCCAGAAGATCATCGAGTGCAGCGCGCCCTGTTCCAGCGCCTCACGCAGCGGCTTGCCACGCGCCAGCAGGTGCTCCTGGCCGACGTACTCGTCCAGGTTGGACGGACGCAGCCGGGCGGCCAGGGGCTGGGCGACAGGTTCGCTTCGAAACAGGTCCATGATGCGCTCTCATTACTCCTGGATGACGTCGGCGCCTTCCGGGATCTTGAACTGGAACTTGCTCGCCGGGATCGCCTCGTTGGCCTTGACCCCGTTGAACAGGATATTGGTGCGCTGACCCACGCTGTCGACCAGTTGCATGTCGTTGATCAGACCGCGGCGGAACGACACACGCAGAGAGTCGAACAAGGTGTCCTTGGTCTTGGGTTTCAAGGTGAAGTCCATGACTTCGCCCTGTTCCTTGGAGGTGATATCGAAGCTCTGGCTGATCTTGGACACATCACCGGACAGCAACAGCGCCGGGGTCTGGTTCAGTCGCACGTCGAGCTTCTTGATGGTGGCCTGCTCCAGGTCCGGGTCCCACAGGGTGACCTTCTGCCCGTCGGACACCACCACCTGCTCCTGAGGCGCATCAGTGTGCCAGTAGAACAGGCCTGGGCGCTTGACGGACATCTCGCCACTGGTTTCCTGCAAGCTCGTGCCGCTGGCATCGAGGGTAAGTTGTGAGAAACGAGCCGAGATGGTCTGCGACTTCTCCAGCAACTGGGTCAGGCGTGCAACGTCCTTCTCATCGGCCTGGGCCGACACAGCGCCCAGGGCCAGGGCAGAAACCAACAGCATGCGAATCGCGCGCATGGGAATCCTCGTTGAACAGTGAATGGGCCGGGCGCCGCCTTCGACGTCCGGCAAGGTGATCATCAATCGCGTGGGCCGCCCGGGGCAATCACTTCCCGCGAGCCGTTGCTGTTCATGGGGGTGACCACACCGGCCATCTCCATCGCCTCGATCATCCGAGCGGCGCGGTTATAGCCGATCTTCAACTTGCGCTGCACCGCGGAAATGGACGCCCGACGACTTTCCAGTACGAACTGCACGGCTTCGTCGTACAACGCATCGGCTTCCGGATCGTCGCCATCGCCGCCGCCACCACCGCCGCCCTCGAAGCCGCTACCGGCTTCCTCGACGCCGTTGAGGATGTCGTCGTTGTAGTCCGGCGCGCCGCGCAGCTTCCAGGCTTCGACGACCCGGTGCACCTCGTCGTCGGAGACGAACGCACCATGCACACGGATCGGCAGGCTGGTGCCCGGCGGCATGTAGAGCATGTCACCGTGACCGAGCAACTGCTCGGCGCCACCCTGGTCGATGATGGTCCGAGAGTCGATCTTGCTGGACACCTGGAACGCCATGCGGGTCGGAATGTTGGCCTTGATCAGGCCGGTGATCACATCCACCGACGGACGCTGGGTGGCAAGAATCAGGTGAATACCGGCGGCCCGTGCCTTCTGGGCGATACGGGCAATCAGCTCTTCGACCTTCTTGCCGACGATCATCATCATGTCGGCGAACTCGTCGACGATCACCACGATGGTCGGCAGCGTCTTCAGCGCAGGCGGCTCGTCGTCCATGCTCTCGCGGCGGTACAGCGGGTCGTGGATGACCTCGCCGGCCTCCTGGGCATCCTTGATCTTGCGGTTGAAGCCCGCCAGGTTCCGCACGCCCATGGCGGCCATCAGCTTGTAGCGCCGCTCCATCTCGGCCACGCTCCAGCGCAGTGCATTGGCGGCGTCCTTCATGTCAGTGACCACCGGGCAGAGCAGATGCGGAATACCCTCGTAGATCGACAGCTCGAGCATCTTCGGGTCGATCATGATCAACCGCGCATCTTCAGGACTGGATTTGAACAGGATCGACAGGATCATGGCGTTGACACCCACCGACTTACCGGAACCGGTGGTACCGGCCACCAGCAGGTGCGGCATCTTGGCAAGGTCAGTGATCACCGGCTTGCCGCCGATGTCATGGCCCAGGGCCAGGGTGACCGGCGACTTTTGCTCGTCGTACTGCGGCGTGGACAGCACCTCGGAGAAGCGCACCATCTGCCGGTTTTCATTGGGAATCTCGATACCCACGGTGGTCTTGCCCGGGATGACTTCAACCACGCGCACGCTGGTCACTGCCAGCGAACGCGCCAGGTCCTTGGCCAGGTTGGCGATGCGGCTGACCTTCACGCCGGCGGCCGGCTGGATCTCGTAACGCGTGATCACCGGACCCGGATGGATCGAGTCCACCGCAACTTCGACGCCGAACTCCTTGAGCTTGATTTCCAGCAATTGGCCTACACCGGCCAGGGATTCTGGCGAGTACTCGATCTTCTTCTGCTCGGCCGGGTCGAGAATGGAGATTGACGGCAAGGTACCTTCCACGGCGCTATCGACGAACAGCGGTGCCTGCTTCTCCTTCATCACCCGCTTGCTCGGTTCAGGCGCCTTGACCGGGGTTGGCGGCATGATCACCGGCGCGACCGGTTGCTCGCGTGGCACCACAGGTTCGCGTGGTAGCACAGGCCGGGCGGGCGCTTCGTCACGTTCGCTGATGCGTTCGCGCGGCTGAGGCTTGATCGGCTCGCGCTTCTCGGCGGCCATCGGCGCCACATCGAGGATCGGCTCATCCACCTCGCGCAGTTGCGCCACCAGGCGCTTGCGCTCGTTGCGCGCTTCCCACCAACGGTTGGCCGCGCTCTGCACCAGTTCGAACAGATCGAGCGTGATCTTGCCGGTGATGTCCATCACCTTGAACCAGGACAGGTCGGTGAAGACCGTCAGGCCGAACAGGAACAGGGCGATGAACATCAAGGTGCTGCCCTGCACGTTCAACAGGTTGCGCGCCAGATCGCCCAGGCTTTCGCCCAAGGCACCACCGGCAGAGAACGGCATGCTCGCCGGTGGATGGAAATGGATATGCGCCAGCGCCGCGCCCGACAGCACCAGGAATACCAACCCGATCAACCGCCAGGAAAACAGCCAGCCGCTCCACTGCCAGGGCTGGTGACGCTCGCGGAAGATCTGCCAGGTCTTGATCGCCAGCAGCAACGGGAAGATATAGGCGAAGTAGCCCAGCACCATGAACAGGATATCGGCAAAGTAGGCACCGGCGCGGCCAGCGGCGTTCTGCACCTGTTCGGCATTGCTGGTGTGACTGAAGCCTGGGTCCGACGTGTCGTAGGTCAGCAGTGCCATCCACAGGTACAGGCACAGGGCGCCGACAGCGATCAGCGCACCTTCCTTGAGGCGGTAATGCAGCTGCTGTCGCCACAGGGGCACGGGCAAAGGGGGCGGGGTTGCGGTGGATTTCTTCAAAACGCGTCTATTCCTGCGCTTGCTGCGCGTCCAGTAGTGATCGACCCGGTGTCCGGTCAATGAACCACTACTTTTAACATTACTGCCCGCCAGCCGCCATGGCGGCACGCCAGGTGAGGCTGGAGCGGCGCGGATTTCCTATGGGTGCAATTTGAGCACGCATTTTCTTTCGTGACAAAGGCTTATGCTGTGTTTTTGCACAGGTATGACAGCAAATGTGCCGGATGGTGCCGATGGACGCCTGAATGGGCAGGAAATTACCTCGCAAAGTGCCAGCCTGCGCCCAGACGCGCCAACGGCTGACACCACAAGGCCACACATTGACCTCACACCACCAGCGCGCCATGCTGGTTGACCTCCCCTCCCCCACCGCCGAAAGACCATGCTCACCTGGCTGACCCGCGACTCGCTGAACTTCCCGCCCCTGGAAAAAGCCCTGCACGACCCCAACGGCCTGCTGGCCGCAGGCGGCGACCTGACGCCGGAGCGCTTGGTGCAGGCTTATCGCCATGGCTGCTTCCCGTGGTACCAGGATGGCCAACCGATCCTGTGGTGGTCACCGGATCCTCGCACCGTGCTTTTCCCGGACGAGCTGCACGTATCGCGCTCATTGGCCAAGTTCATCCGCCAAGGCCATTACCAGGTCAGCTTCGACACCGACTTCCCCGCCGTCATCGCCGCCTGCGCCGCGCCACGCGATTATGCCGACGGCACCTGGATCACCGACAACATGCAGGCGGCCTACTGCGAACTGCACCGACGTGGCATCGCCCACTCGGTCGAGGTACGCCGCGACGGTCAACTGGTGGGCGGGCTATATGGCCTGGCCATGGGCCGACTGTTTTTCGGCGAGTCTATGTTCAGCCGCGCCGACAATGCGTCCAAGGTCGGCTTCGTAGCCCTGGTCGAGCACCTCAAAGCCGCCGGATTCGTGCTGATCGACTGCCAGATGCCGACCAACCATCTGCACAGCCTCGGCGCCCGCGCCATCAGCCGGGCCTGCTTTGCAGAGCACCTGGCACGCTATCTCGATACCCCAAACACGGCGACCTGGGCTCGCTAGGCGAGTTCTGCCAGCTGGCTTACACTTAAGTCAAAGTCTTACCGAGGGGTTGATCATGACAGAGCTGGCGCGGTTGAAGTTCTATGCCACTCAACCCCACTCCTGCAGCTATTTGCCAGAGGAGCAGGCCACTACGCTGTTCCTGGACCCCAGCCAACCGATGGACGTGCATGTGTATGCCGACCTGTCGGAAATGGGCTTTCGCCGCAGCGGCGATCACCTGTACCGCCCTCATTGCCAGAACTGCAACGCCTGCGTGCCCGCGCGCATTCCGGCTGCGCGCTTCATCCCCAACCGCCAGCAACGGCGCATCCTCAAACGCAACGCCGATCTGACCGTCACCGCCGCGCGCCCGGCGTTTCGCGAAGAATATTTCGACCTGTACCGCCGCTACATCGAGCAACGCCATGCCGATGGCGACATGTACCCCCCCAGCCGTGACCAGTTCTCCACTTTCCTGGTGCGCGACCTGCCGTTCTGCTGGTTCTATGAGTTCCGCCTGGAAGGCAAACTCATGGCGGTGGCCGTGAGCGATCTGCTGCCCAACGGCCTATCTGCGGTCTACACCTTCTATGAGCCCGAGCAGGAGCGCCGCAGCCTTGGGCGCTATGCCATCCTCTGGCAGATCACCGAAGCCCTGCGGCAAAACCTCGATGCGGTCTACCTCGGCTACTGGATCAAGAACTGCAAGAAAATGAACTACAAGACCCAGTACCGGCCCATTGAACTGCTGATCAACCAGCGCTGGGTTACCCTCAATTGAAAGCATTGGCTTGAAACACAGTTTTCGGGCATAATCCACGCCACTTTTTTGCCCGGTGCAGTTGCGTATCGGGCCATTCACTGGATACCGAGGGCTTTACTGCATGTCGAAAGAAGACAGCTTCGAAATGGAAGGTACTGTCGTCGACACCCTGCCCAACACCATGTTCCGCGTGGAGTTGGAAAACGGGCACGTCGTAACCGCGCACATCTCCGGAAAGATGCGCAAGAACTACATCCGCATTCTCACTGGCGACAAGGTCCGCGTCGAACTGACGCCATATGACCTGAGCAAGGGCCGCATCACCTATCGCGCCCGCTGAGTCTCAGCCAATAAAAAGCCCGGCCAATGTGCCGGGCTTTTTTGTGCTCGCTCGAATGCAGAAGGTCGCTTTCTGCTGTTTTGGCGACAGAAGGCCACTCCCACAGGAGAAGCCTTAATGTCGCGAAAGGGGGCTGCAAGCAGCCCAGACCTCATGCAACCTCAGCCGTGGTCTCGAAGTCGAACACCAGCTCGCCATCACGCAGGTCGACATGCACCACGCCGCCATGCTCGGAGAGCTCGCCGAACAGGATCTCTTCGGCCAGCGGCCGCTTGATCTTGTCCTGGATGAGCCGCGCCATCGGCCGCGCCCCCATCTGCACGTCATAACCAGAAGCCGCCAGCCAACCGCGGGCGTCATCACTGACTTCCAGCAGCACGCGCTTGTCTTCCAGCTGCGCCTGCAGCTCGATGAGGAACTTATCGACGATGCTCTTGATGGTTTCGTGGCTCAGGCGGCCGAACTGGATAATGGTGTCCAGACGGTTGCGGAACTCCGGCGTGAAGCTCTTGCGGATCACCTCCATAGCGTCAGACGTGTGGTCCTGCTGAGTAAAGCCGATCGAGGCCCGCGCGGCAGTTTCAGCACCGGCGTTGGTGGTCATGATCAGGATCACGTTGCGGAAGTCCGCCTTGCGCCCATTGTTATCGGTCAGGGTTCCGTGATCCATCACCTGCAGCAGCAGGTTGAAGACTTCCGGGTGGGCCTTCTCAATCTCATCGAGCAACAGCACACAATGCGGCTGCTTGGTGATCGCTTCGGTCAGCAGACCACCCTGGTCGAACCCGACATAGCCAGGAGGCGCACCGATCAGGCGCGATACGGTATGCCGCTCCATGTACTCGGACATGTCGAAGCGCACCAGCTCCACCCCAAGCGCCTTGGCCAGCTGACGGGCCGCCTCGGTCTTGCCCACACCCGTGGGGCCTGCGAACAGGAACGAGCCGACCGGCTTGTCCGGCGACTTGAGCCCGGCACGGGACAGCTTGATGGCAGTGGCCAGCGAATCGATGGCGGCATCCTGACCAAACACGGTGAGCTTGAGATCGCGCTCGAGGTTGCGCAGCAGCTCCTTGTCGGAGCTGGTGACATGCTTGGGCGGGATCCGCGCGATCTTGGCGACGATGTCCTCGACCTGAGGCACATCGATGCGCTTGACGCGACTGCCCTCTGGCTGCAGGCGCTGATAGGCACCCGCCTCGTCGATCACGTCGATAGCCTTGTCCGGCATGTGCCGGTCATTGATATAGCGCGCAGCGAGTTCGGCGGCGGCGCGCAAGGCTTCGTCGCTGTACTCGATGTTGTGATGACTCTCGAAGCGGCCCTTCAGGCCACGCAGGATGCCCACGGTATCTTCGACCGACGGCTCGGTGACGTCGACCTTCTGGAAGCGCCGCGCCAAGGCGCGGTCCTTCTCGAAAATGCCACGGAATTCCTGGAAGGTGGTCGAGCCGATGCAGCGGATGTCGCCCGACGACAGCAGCGGCTTGAGCAGGTTGGAGGCATCCATCACGCCACCGGATGCAGCACCTGCACCGATGATGGTGTGGATCTCGTCGATGAACAGAATGGCCTGCGGACGCTTGCGCAGCTCACCGAGCAACGCCTTGAAGCGCTTCTCGAAATCGCCGCGGTACTTGGTACCGGCCAGCAATGCGCCAAGGTCCAGGGAATACACCACGCTCTGTGCCAGCAGATCCGGCACCTGACCGTCGACGATGCGCTTGGCCAGACCTTCGGCAATGGCCGTCTTGCCCACGCCAGCCTCGCCGACCAGCAGCGGGTTGTTCTTGCGCCGACGAGCAAGAATCTGCGCGACGCGCTCGACTTCCTGCTCACGCCCCACCAGCGGATCGATGCGGCCCAGACGGGCCAATTCGTTCAGGTTGCTGGCATAAGCATCCAGCGGATTGCTCGAGGAAGCAGATTCGCCGCCCTCCTCGTCCTGCATGTCCTGATCGTTTTCGCTGTGCGAGCCGTGGCCCGGCACCTTGGAGATGCCATGGGCGATGTAGTTGACCACGTCGATACGTGCCACGCTCTGCTGCTTGAGCAGAAACACGGCCTGGCTTTCCTGCTCGCTGAAGATCGCCACCAGCACGTTGGCGCCGGTGACTTCGCGCTTGCCGGAGCTCTGCACATGGAACACGGCACGCTGCAGCACGCGCTGGAAGCCCAGGGTCGGCTGAGTCTCGCGGTCCTCGTCATGGACAGGGATCAGCGGCGTGGTGGAATCGATGAACTCTTGCAGGTCGTGCTTGAGCTTGTCGAGATTGGCGCCACAGGCGCGCAGAACGGTCGCGGCGGCCTCATTGTCAAGGAGTGCTAGCAGCAGGTGCTCGACGGTCATGAACTCATGACGCTTCGAACGAGCCTCCTTGAAGGCCAGATTGAGGGTGACTTCGAGCTCGCGGTTTAACATAGCTTCACCTCATACCCAAGTGGTCGGCGATTAACCGTCCTTCTCGATTTCACAGAGTAGCGGATGCTGGCTTTCCCTGGCGTATTGGTTGACCTGCATGGCCTTTGTCTCGGCGATGTCACGGGTAAACAATCCGCACACTGCCCGCCCTTCGGTATGGACGGTCAGCATGATCTTGGTCGCCAGCTCGCGGTTCAGATTGAAGAACGTCTCGAGCACTTCGACGACGAAATCCATTGGCGTGTAGTCATCGTTGAACAAAACCACCTTGTACATCGGTGGCGCCTGCAGGATCGGCTTGGCTTCCTGTACCGCCAGACCGGAGCCGTCGTCCTCGTTAGATTGCGGGCGATCCTGATTGAATGTTAGTCGAATCTGGCTGAGTGGTTGCATGGAAAGAATTTCATCATAACGACAAGTTAAGGTGATGGTTTGACCGCGTAGGCCGCTGCCGGCGCGGGGGCCGTCTGACCTTGACTATCGGCAAAACGGTGTTACAACCAATAAGAACCCACCGTGGTCGATAAAGATCCGCGCAGTCAACCAGATTTTTTCGCATGGTTCGTATGCGGATGACGTGGATGATACTCCAGTGATGGAGTCCTTTGCAGAGGGACATGAGGATGGCGAGCGGTAAAGTCAAGTGGTTCAACAATGCCAAGGGCTATGGATTCGTCAACGAGGAGGGCAAGAGCGAAGACCTGTTCGCCCACTATTCGCATATCCAGATGGACGGCTACAAGACACTCAAGGCTGGCCAGTCCGTGACCTTCGACATCGTCCAGGGACCCAAGGGGCTGCACGCCGTCAACATCTGCGGCGCCGGCGCCACGGCATCGAAAGTCGAAGTCCAGCCGGTCGAGAGCATCGTCCAGGCCTGATCCACCCCTGACCTTCTGCAGGCACATCGGCAACCGGCCAGCCCCGCAAGGGCTGGCCGGTTTTCATTGCCTTCACATGTGCTTGATCATCTCATCACCAAAGCCGGAGCTGCTGACCAACTTGGCGCCGTCCATCAGGCGCTCGAAGTCGTAGGTCACGGTCTTGGCCGCGATGGCGCCGTTGGTGCCCTTGATGATCAGGTCGGCTGCCTCGGTCCAGCCCATGTGGCGCAGCATCATTTCGGCCGACAGAATCACCGAGCCCGGATTGACCTTGTCCTGCCCGGCATACTTGGGCGCCGTACCATGGGTCGCCTCGAACATCGCGACGGTGTCGGACAGGTTGGCGCCCGGGGCGATACCGATGCCCCCGACCTCGGCCGCCAGGGCGTCGGAAAGGTAGTCGCCGTTGAGATTCAGGGTGGCGATCACATCGTACTCGGCCGGTCGCAGCAGAATCTGCTGGAGCATGGCGTCGGCAATCGCATCTTTGACCACGATCTGGCGCCCGGTCTTGGGATTCTTGAAGCTCATCCACGGGCCGCCATCGAGCAGCTCGGCCTTGAATTCGTCCCGCGCCACCTCGTACCCCCAATCCTTGAAGGCCCCTTCGGTGAACTTCATGATGTTGCCCTTGTGCACCAGGGTCACCGACTCGCGGTCGTTGTCCACGGCGTACTGCAGCGCCTTGCGCACCAGGCGCTTGGTGCCCTGCTCGGAGACCGGCTTGACGCCGATGCCGCAGTTCTCGTCGAAGCGGATCTTGGTGACGCCCATTTCCTCCTTGAGGAACTTGATCACCTTGTTGGCCTCGGCAGAGCCGGCCTTCCATTCGATGCCGGCATAGATGTCCTCGGAGTTCTCGCGGAAGATCACCATGTCGACATCACCAGGCTTTTTCACCGGGCTCGGCACGCCCTGGAACCACAGCACCGGACGCAGGCACACGTACAGATCCAACTGCTGGCGCAAGGCCACGTTCAGGGAACGGATACCCCCACCGACCGGCGTGGTCAGTGGCCCTTTGATCGACACCACATAATCGCGCACGGCATCGAGGGTTTCCTGGGGCAGCCAGGTGTCCTGGTCGTAGACCTGCGTGGCCTTCTCGCCGGCATACACCTCCATCCAGGCGATCTTGCGCTTGCCGCCGTAGGCCTTCTGCACGGCAGCATCCACTACCTTGATCATCACCGGCGAAACATCGACACCGATACCGTCGCCCTCGATGTACGGGATGATGGGATTGTCGGGAACATTGAGCGAATGGTCTGCATTGACGGTGATCTTCGCGCCGTCTGCTGGAACCTTGATTTTCTGGTATCCCATGCTGCACTACTCCGCTTTTCCAGGTGTGATTGGACATCCTGCGATCCAATGAGCCTAAACCAGCTTTCCTGAGCTGCAAGCTTCACGCTGCAAGTTGCAAGCTGACCGGCAGCGACCACTGACAAGCCCACTCACAGTTTGGCCGCGCGCAGACGCCGAGGGCTGCGGCATCGCGCCACATTGCCCTTACGCCTTTCGTCTTATAGGCGGTCCGATATCACTTAGCCCGAAGGGTTTGGTATACTCCGGCCCTGACCGTAGGGTCATTGGGGCGACCCCTTGGAAAAACGCGGCTCGCCCTCGGCCAAGAATGGCCAAAAAGCCTGGGCTGTTACCGCCGCCCAGCCGTTTGACGCTCGACTGATGCATCTACCATCACCGCTCGCAAGCCTCTCGACCAATTGCCCATGGCGCTGCCAGGGCGTAGCGCCTACCCTGCGCATCTCGAGACTTCGAGCACGCTCAGCAAAACAGAGAGTTAACCCGCATGCCCACCCGTTCCAAGATCATCTATACCTTCACCGACGAAGCTCCCGCCCTCGCCACCTATTCCCTGCTGCCGATCATCGAAGCCTTCACCGCTTCGGCTGACATCGCCGTCGAAACCCGTGACATCTCCCTGGCTGGCCGTATCCTCGCGGCGTTCCCGGAGCAACTGGGCGCCGAGAAGCGCGTAGGCGATCACCTGGCGGAGCTGGGCCAGCTGGCCACAACCCCGGAAGCCAACATCATCAAGCTGCCGAACATTAGCGCCTCGGTACCGCAGCTCAAGGCCGCGATCAAGGAACTGCAAGGCAAGGGCTTCAACATCCCCGACTACGCTGACGAGCCGAGCACGGAGCAAGAAAAAGAATCCCGCGCCCGCTACGACCGCATCAAAGGCAGCGCCGTGAACCCGGTTCTGCGCGAAGGCAACTCCGACCGCCGCGCTCCGCTGTCGGTCAAGAACTATGCCCGCAAGCATCCGCACAAGATGGGCGCCTGGACTGCCGACTCCAAGTCGCACGTCGCCCACATGACCCAAGGCGACTTCTACGGCAGCGAAAAAGCCGCACTGATCGAAGGCGATGACAGCCTGCGCATCGAGCTGGTCGGCAAAGACGGCGTTACCACCGTCCTGAAAGAAAAGACCGCCGTCAAAGCCGCTGAAGTCATCGACTGCGCCGTCATGAGCCGCAAGGCCCTCAAAGCCTTCATCGCCGAGCAGATCGCCGATGCCAAGGCCTCCGGCGTGCTGCTGTCGGTCCACCTGAAAGCCACCATGATGAAGGTCTCCGACCCGATCATGTTCGGCGTCATCGTCGAAGAGTTCTACAACGACGTGCTGGCCAAGCACGCCGCAGCCCTCGCCGAAGTCGGCTTCAACGCCAACAACGGCATCGGCGACCTGTACGCCCGCATCAAGGACCTGCCAGCTGACAAGCAGGCCGAGATCGAAGCCGACATCCAGGCCCTGTACGCCGTCCGCCCGGCCCTGGCCATGGTCAACTCCGACAAGGGCATCACCAACCTGCACGTGCCGAGCGATGTCATCGTCGACGCCTCGATGCCTGCGATGATCCGCGACTCGGGCAAGATGTGGAACACCGCCGGTGAGCTGCAGGACGCCAAGGCCGTCATCCCGGACCGTTGCTACGCCGGCATCTACCAGGCCGTGATCGAGGACTGCAAGGCCAACGGCGCCTTCGACCCGACCACCATGGGCAGCGTGCCGAACGTCGGCCTGATGGCTCAGAAGGCCGAAGAGTACGGCTCCCACGACAAGACCTTCCAGATCAAGGCCGACGGCGTCGTGCGCGTGGTCGATGGCAAGGGCAAGGTGCTGCTGGAACAGAGCGTCGAAGCCGGTGACATCTTCCGTATGTGCCAGACCAAGGACGCGCCGATCCAGGACTGGGTCAAGCTGGCCGTCAACCGCGCCCGCCTGAGCAACACCCCGGCGGTGTTCTGGCTGGACCCTGCCCGCGCCCACGACGGCGTGATGATCGAGAAGGTCCAGAAGTACCTGAAGGACCACGACACCAGCGGCCTGGACATCCGCATCCTGGCGCCGGTCGATGCCATCAAGTTCTCCCTGGCCCGCATCCGCGAAGGCAAGGACACCATCTCGGTGACCGGCAACGTCCTGCGCGACTACCTGACCGACCTGTTCCCGATCATGGAGCTGGGCACCAGCGCCAAGATGCTGTCGATCGTCCCGCTGATGAATGGCGGTGGCCTGTTCGAAACCGGCGCCGGCGGTTCGGCTCCGAAGCACGTGCAGCAGCTGGTCGAAGAGAACTTCCTGCGCTGGGATTCGCTGGGTGAGTTCCTGGCCCTGGCCGCTTCCCTGGAGCACCTGGGCAACACGTACGACAACCCACGCGCCAAAGTCCTGGCCAATACCCTGGACCAGGCCACCGGCAAGTTCCTCGACACCAACAAGTCGCCATCGCGCAAAGTCGGCGGTATCGACAACCGCGGCAGCCACTTCTACCTGACCCTGTACTGGGCCGAGGCTCTGGCTGCCCAGACCGACGACGCCGCCCTGCAGGCGCGCTTCGCACCGCTGGCCAAGACCCTGGCCGAGAACGAAGCGACCATCGTCGCCGAACTGGCTGCCGTCCAGGGCAAGCCGGCCGACATCGGTGGTTACTACGCGCCGGATGCCGAGCTGACTGCCAAGGTCATGCGCCCAAGCCAGACCCTCAACAGCGCCATTGCCGCACTGTAAGGTTCTGATGTAACACCACAAACCCCGGCCACGCACCGGGGTTTGTGCTTTTTCAGCCGCAGGTTTCAAGCTGCAAACCACAAGCAAGCGCAGTCTGCATAGCATCTTGACTTGTGGCTTGCAGCTTGGAGCTTGTCACTTAGGGAGAGCACCGACCGTGTCCTGGCAACCCCACATCACCGTCGCCACCATCGTCGAACACGAGGGCAAGTTTCTCTTCGTCGAAGAGTTCAAGGCCGGCCAACACGTCTTCAACCAACCTGCCGGGCATCTTGAGCCCAACGAGACCCTGACCCAGGCCGCCCTGCGCGAGACCCTGGAGGAAACCGCCTGGGAAGTCGAACTCACTGGCGTGGTTGGCATCTACCTCTATACCGCCCCCAGCAATGGCGTTACCTACCAGCGCATCTGTTTCGCCGCGCGCCCCGTGCATCACCACGCCGCCCGCCCCTTGGACAGCGATATTGTCCGTGCCGTCTGGCTGACCCGCGAGCAACTGCTGGCCGACCCCGCACGCTGGCGCAGCGAGCTGGTACCGCGCTGCATCGACGATTACCTGGCCGGTCCACTGCATAGCCTCGCCTTGCTGCGCGACTGACGTCCGGCCCTTGGCCTGATAGAATCGGAATTTTTCCCCCTGATACACACCGGTAGCCATGACCAGCCCAGCACTCAAAGACCCCGCCAAGACCCGCGTTATCGTCGGCATGTCCGGCGGCGTGGACTCTTCCGTCTCCGCCCTTTTGCTCATGGAGCAGGGCTACCA
The DNA here is from genome assembly GCF_033173945.1 of Pseudomonas sp. HTZ2. Lineage (NCBI taxonomy): Bacteria > Pseudomonadati > Pseudomonadota > Gammaproteobacteria > Pseudomonadales > Pseudomonadaceae > Pseudomonas > Pseudomonas sp. HTZ2. Next base: position 2,681,807 of record NZ_CP137332.1, read on the forward strand.
GGTGGAAGGTCTGTTCATGAAGAACTGGGAAGAGGACGACGGCACCGAATACTGCACCGCCCGCGAGGACCTGGCCGACGCCCAGGCCGTGTGCGATCGCATCGGTATCAAGCTGCATACCGCCAATTTCGCGGCCGAATACTGGGACAACGTATTCGAGCATTTCCTGGAGGAGTACAAGGCCGGACGTACACCGAACCCGGACATCCTGTGCAACCGCGAGATCAAGTTCAAAGCCTTCCTCGACTATGCCCTGTCCCTGGGCGCCGACCTGATCGCTACCGGCCACTATGTGCGCCGCCGCGACACCGGCGAGCTCACCGAACTGCTCAAGGGGCTGGACCCGAACAAAGACCAGAGCTATTTCCTGCATGCTGTCGGCGGCAAGGAGATCGCCCGCACCCTGTTCCCGGTCGGCGAGCTGGAAAAGCCCGAAGTACGTGCCATTGCCGAGAAGCACGGCCTGGCCACGGCCAAGAAGAAAGACTCCACCGGGATCTGCTTCATCGGTGAGCGCCGCTTCAGCGATTTCCTCAAGCAGTACCTGCCCGCCCAGCCGGGCGACATCGAGACCACCGACGGAGAAGTCATCGGGCGTCACCACGGCCTGATGTACCACACCATCGGCCAGCGCCAGGGCCTGGGCATCGGCGGCCTGAAGGACGCCGGCGACGAGCCGTGGTACGTGCTGCACAAAGACCTGACCCGCAACGTACTGGTGGTCGGTCAAGGCAACGAACACCCTTGGCTGTTCTCCCGCGCCCTGCTCGCCTCGGAGATCTTCTGGGTCAACCCGATCGACCTGAGTAGCCCGCGCAGGCTGACCGCCAAGGTGCGCTACCGCCAGAGCGACCAGCAATGCACCCTGGAGCGCACCGAGCATGGCTATCGCGCGGTCTTCGACGAGCCGCAACGCGCTGTCACTCCGGGGCAGTCGGTGGTGTTCTATGACGGCGAGGTATGCCTGGGCGGCGGTGTGATCGAGACCGCCGAGCCTTGGAGCCCTCGCCAATGAATACTCTCCAGGAGCAGTTGGTCGCCTTGGGCGGCGTGTTCCAGGCCGCAGTGCTGGTCGACCGCATCGCCCGGACCGGCCAGGCCAGCGAGGCCAATATCGGCTGCATGCTGGGTAGCCTGTTGGTGCGTGACCCCAAGGACACCCTGGAGGTGTTCGGCGGCGATGACCTGAACCTGCGCGACGGCTACCGCGCCCTGGTCGGCGCCCTGGAGCGCGACCCCAGCAGCCTTCAGCGCGAGCCGCTGCGCTATGCCCTGTCGATGCTCGGCCTGGAGCGCCAGCTGGCCAAACGGGACGACATGCTCGAGACCATCGGCAAGCGCCTGCCCCAGATCCAGGCCCAGGCCGATCATTTCGGCCTGGTTCACGATAATGTCATCGCATCCAGCGGAGCCTTGTACCAGGACACCCTCAGCACCTTGCGCCAGCGCATCCAAGTGCATGGCGACATGCGCTTCCTTCAGCAGGCCGGCAATGCCTCGAAGATCCGCGCCCTGCTGCTCTCCGGCATCCGCGCTGCGCGTCTGTGGCGTCAGCTGGGTGGGCACCGCTGGCAGCTGGTGTTCAGCCGTCGCAAATTGCTCAACGAACTGTACGACATGATGCGAGGGTAAGCTGCATGCGTCCAGCAGAAGCAGCACGTCGGCTTTTACGTGCTGCTTGCAGCTAGAAGCTCGCCGCCTACCTTTTTCATGTATGATATGCGCCCTTCCAAAAGCCTGACTGTCCGAGAACACCCCATGCAGCTCTCCTCGCTCACTGCGGTTTCCCCTGTAGACGGCCGCTACGCCGGCAAAACCCAGGCCTTGCGCCCCATCTTCAGCGAGTACGGCCTGATCCGTTTCCGCGCCCTGGTCGAGGTGCGCTGGCTCCAGCGTCTGGCCGCCCACCCGCAGATCGGCGAAGTGCCGGCGTTCTCCGCCGAAGCCAATGCCCTGCTGGACACCCTGGCCACCGATTTCAAACTCGAGCACGCCGAGCGCGTCAAGGAAATCGAGCGCACCACCAACCACGACGTCAAGGCCATCGAATACCTGCTCAAGGAGCAGGCCGCGACCCTGCCGGAACTGGCCAAGGTCAGCGAATTCATCCATTTCGCCTGCACCAGCGAGGACATCAACAACCTGTCCCACGCCCTGATGCTGCGCGCCGGCCGTGACGAAGTGCTGCTGCCGCTGATGCGCCAGATCGCCCAGGCCATCCGCGCCCTGGCCCACGCCCACGCCGACGTGCCGATGCTCTCGCGCACCCACGGTCAGCCGGCTTCGCCGACCACCCTGGGCAAAGAGCTGGCCAACGTGGTCTACCGCCTGGAGCGCCAGATCGCCCAGGTCGCCGCCGTGCCGCTGCTGGGCAAGATCAACGGCGCCGTGGGCAACTACAACGCCCACCTGTCGGCCTATTCGCAGATCGACTGGGAAGCCAACGCCCGCGCCTTCATCGAAGACGAACTGGGCCTGCAGTTCAACCCCTACACCACCCAGATCGAGCCGCACGACTACATTGCCGAGCTGTTCGACGCCATCGCCCGCTTCAACACCATCCTCATCGACTTCGACCGCGACGTCTGGGGCTACATTTCCCTGGGCTACTTCAAGCAGAAGACCGTCGCCGGCGAGATCGGCTCCTCGACCATGCCACACAAGGTCAACCCGATCGACTTCGAGAACTCCGAAGGCAACCTGGGTATCGCCAACGCCCTGTTCCAGCACCTGGCCAGCAAACTGCCGATCTCCCGCTGGCAGCGTGACCTGACCGACTCCACCGTGCTGCGCAACCTGGGCGTGGGCTTCGCCCATAGCGTCATCGCCTACGAGGCCAGCCTCAAGGGCATCGGCAAGCTGGAAGTGAACGTCGCTCGCATCGCCGAAGACTTGGACGCCTGCTGGGAAGTCCTGGCCGAGCCGATCCAGACCGTCATGCGCCGCTACAACATCGAGAACCCCTACGAGAAGCTCAAGGAGCTCACGCGCGGCAAGGGCATCAGCCCCGAAGCGCTGCAGGCGTTCATCGATGGGCTGGACATGCCAGCTGAAGCCAAGGCCGAGCTCAAGCAGCTGACCCCAGCTACCTACATCGGCAACGCGGCGGCCCAGGCCAAACGCATCTGACCTGCGCCCCGTGATCAACGCCCGGCCTGGCCGGGCGTTTTTATTCCCGGATGAAAATTACGTTTTTTCAATAGGTTGAACATGAATCCTGATACTCCACTGCAGCTGCTGGGCGGCCTGACGGCCCGTGAATTCCTTCGCGACTACTGGCAGAAGAAGCCCCTGCTGGTGCGCCAGGCCTTCCCGGACTTCGAAAGCCCGATCGACCCTGACGAACTGGCCGGCCTTGCCTTGGAAGAGGAAGTCGAGTCTCGCCTGGTGCTCGAGCACGGCGAGCGCCCGTGGGAGCTGCGCCGCGGCCCCTTCGCCGAAGACACTTTCGCCACCCTGCCAGAGCGCGATTGGACCCTGTTGGTCCAGGCAGTGGATCAGTTCGTCCCGGAAGTCGCCGAGCTGCTGGAGCATTTCCGCTTCCTGCCAAGCTGGCGTATCGATGACGTGATGGTCAGCTTCGCCGCGCCAGGCGGCAGCGTCGGCCCGCACTTCGACAATTACGACGTGTTCCTGCTCCAGGGCCACGGCAAGCGAAACTGGAAAGTCGGCCAGATGTGCGACAGCGACAGCCCGTTGCTGGAACACACCGACCTGCGCATCCTCGCCGAATTCGAACAGAGCAGCGAATGGACCCTGGAGCCTGGCGACATGCTCTACCTGCCGCCGCGCCTGGCCCACTACGGCGTGGCCGAAGACGACTGCCTGACCTATTCGGTGGGCTTCCGCGCCCCGAGCGCCGCGGAAGTGCTGACCCACTTCACCGATTTCCTCAGCCAGTTCCTGCCGGACGAGGAGCGTTACAGCGATGCCGACGCCCAGCCTGCCGCAGATCCTCACCAGATCCAGCACGATGCCCTGGACCGCCTCAAGGCCCTGCTGGCCGAGCACATGGGTGACGAGCGCCTGCTGCTGACCTGGTTCGGCCAGTTCATGACCGAGCCGCGCTATCCGGAGCTGGTGACCGGCGAAGAGCTGAGCGAAGAAGACCTGATCGACAGCCTGGAGCAAGGCGCCATCCTGATCCGCAACCCGAGCGCGCGCATGGCCTGGTCGGAAGTCGACGATAACCTGCTGCTGTTCGCCAGTGGCCAGAGCCGCCTGCTCTCGGGCCATCTGCGTGAGCTGCTCAAACTGATCTGCGCCGCCGACGCGCTGCACATCGAAAACCTTTCTCAGTGGCTCGAAGACGAAGAAGGTCTGACATTGCTGTGCCAGCTGGTCAAACAAGGAAGCCTGGGATTTGCCAATGAATAAGATCAGCGTTCGCCTCGCCGACTGGCATAAAGACAACGCCGATATCCGCCGCATCCGCGAGGCGGTGTTCGTCGCCGAGCAGCACATTCCACCAGAGCTGGAGTTCGACGCCGAAGACCAGGACGCCCTGCACTTCCTAGCCCTGGAAGGGGACTACCCGATCGGCACCGCACGCCTGCTGCCCGATGGCACCATCGGGCGGATCTCGGTGCTCAAGGACTGGCGCGGGCTGAAGGTCGGCGACACCCTGGTGCGCGCAGTGATCGTCGAGGCGCAGAACCGTGACCTCAAGCAGCAGATGCTCAGCGCCCAGGTACACGCCACGCCATTCTACGAGCGCCTGGGATTCCGCGTGGTCAGCGAGGAATTCCTCGAGGCCGGCATCCCGCATGTGGACATGGTGCGCGACTCCCGCGAACCGGCCTGACCCGCAAGTCGGTCTGATTCGACGGACCTATTCGCGGGTAACCCCGCTCCCACAGGGCTCAGCGAAGCACCTGTGGAAGCGGGTTTACCCGCGAACAGTCAAGGAGGACGCTGAAACGCGCCCTGACAAAAAGCTGTATATCCATCCAGACAAAGCTTGCTTCCGCGCCCTGGCTTGCGCATTCTAGCGCCCTCATTTGCGATGAAGCGTTCCCGGCCATGCGCCTGTTCCTCTGCGAAAAACCCTCCCAGGCCAAGGACATCGCCAAAGTCCTCGGCGCCACCCGCAAGGCCGACGGTTGCTGGCGAGGCTCCGACGTCTGCGTGACCTGGTGCATCGGCCATCTGCTCGAAACTGCCCCACCCGACAGCTACGACGAGCGCTACAAGCGCTGGAACCTCGCGGACCTGCCGATCATTCCGCAAAAATGGAAGATGCTGGTCAAGCCCAAGACCGCCAACCAGTTCAAGGCCGTCAAGCGCCTGCTCGGTGAAGCCCGGGAACTGGTGATCGCCACCGACGCCGACCGCGAAGGCGAGATGATCGCCCGCGAGCTGGTGGAGCATTGTCGCTACCGCGGCCCGATCCAACGCCTGTGGCTCTCGGCCCTGGACGACGCCTCGATCCGCAAGGCCCTGGCCCGCCTGCTGCCAGGGCAGGAGACTTTCAGCCTGTACCATTCGGCCCTCGGCCGCTCCCGCGCCGACTGGCTGATCGGTATGAACATGAGCCGCCTGTTCACACTGCTGGGCCGCCAATCCGGCTACCAGGGCGTGCTGCCGGTGGGCCGGGTACAGACACCGACCCTGCGCCTGGTGGTCGACCGCGACCGCAGCATCGCTGACTTCGTGCCGGTGCCCTACTGGGCTATCGATGTGCAACTCCAGAGCAGCGGCAGCGTCTTCACCGCTCAATGGCGAGCGCCCGAAGATAACTGTGACGATCAGGGCCGCTGCCTGAACCCGGCACTGGCCAAGCAAGCCGCCGTCGACATGCAGGCCGCCGGCAGCGCCCAGGTGACCAAGGTGGCCACCGAACGCGTGCGCGAAGCGGCTCCCCTGCCCTTCGACCTGGGCACCCTGCAGGAGGTCTGCTCCAAGAAGCTCGGCCTCGGCGCCCAGGAGACCCTGGATATTGCCCAGGCCCTGTACGAAACTCACAAACTGATCACCTACCCACGTAGCGACTGCGGCTACCTGCCGCTCAGCCAGCATGGCGAGGCGCCGGGGATCCTGGCCGCCCTGCAACGCGCCGACGGCAGTCTTGCGCCTTTGCAAGGGCACCTGGAGCCCCAGCGCCGCTCGCGGGCCTGGAACGATGCCAAGGTCAGCGCCCACCACGGCATCATCCCCACCGCCGCCGCCAGCGACCCTTCGCGCCTGCCACCCAAGCACAAGGCCGTCTACACCTTGATCCGCGCCCGCTACCTGGCGCAGTTCCTGCCCAACCACGAGTACGATCGCACCCAGGCCGAATTCGACTGCGCCGGCCACGCCCTGCGCGCGATAGGCAAGCAGATCGTCGAGCCTGGTTGGCGTCGGGCCCTGCCCGAGGCGCTGACCCCGGCCAAAGGCCGCGAAGCGCCACCGCCTCAGGTGTTGCCGACCTTGAACCAAGGCCAGGCCTGCGCCGTGCATGACCTGCAACTCAAGGACCTGTGGACCCAACCGCCCAAACCCTTCACCGAAGGCGATCTGATCAAGGCAATGAAGAACGTCGCCAAGCTGGTGGACGACCCACTGCTCAAGCAGAAGCTCAAGGAAACCACCGGTATCGGCACCGAGGCCACCCGGGCCAGCATCATCCAGGGCCTGCTCGACCGCGGTTACCTGGTCAAGAACGGCAAGGCCCTGTCCGCCACACCGGCTGCCTTCAGCCTGATCGACGCCGTACCCCGCGCCATCGCCGACCCCGGTACCACCGCCATCTGGGAGCAGGCGCTGGACATGGTGCAGAGCGGCGAGATGAGCCTGGAAGAGTTCGTCGCCCGACAATCGGCCTGGATGGGAAAGCTGGTGCAGCGCTGCAGCGGCATGCGCCTGACCATCAGCGGGCCGCCGGTGCCGGCGGGGAGCAAGGGGGCGCCTTGGAAGAAAAAGCGGCGCAGTGGCGGGAAAGGCAAGGTTTCTGGCGACAGCGCCAAAGCTACGGGCAGCAAGCCGAGGCAACCACGACGCAAGGCTTCGCGTTGATGCGTCGCCTATTCCGGCCCTTTCGCGGGTTTACCCGCGAAAGGGCCGGAATAGGCACACCTCCCTCTGTCAGGTCCCGCTCTTGAGCCGGCTGAACGCCCGGGTCAGCTCCCGGTTGAAGGCTTTGGCATTGTCGTTCTTGCTGTACAACCGCGCCCTCACGTCGGCTGGTGGATAGGTCCCTGGCGCATTGCGGATCTTCGGGTCCACCAGAGCGTCGGCCGCCGTGATCGCGTTGGCATAGTGAATGGTGTCGGTGATTGGCGCGATCACCTCCGGCCGCATCAGGTAGTCCATCAATTTCCACGCGGCCTCCGGATGCGGCGCATCCTTAGGCACAACGAGCGCATCCAGCCAGATCAACGTGCCTTCCTTGGGAATGCTGTAATCCAGCGTGAACGGTTTTCCCGCCTGCTCGGCCTGGGCTTGGGCGATGGCCACGTTGCCGTTCCACGACATTGCCACGCAGGTCTCGCCGTTGGCCAGGTCGTTGATATTGCGGTCGTTGTCGAAATAGCGGATATACGGACGCACCTTGCGCAGGTGCGCCTCGGCGGTCTTGAGGTCTTCCAGGCGCTGCTGGTTGATGTCCAGCCCCAGGTAGCGCATTGTCGCGGCGAACACCTCGTTAGGGTCGTTGAGGAAACTCACCCCGCAATCGGCGAACTTCGCCACCACCTGCGGATCGAGCAGCATCGCCCAGCTGTCGCGCGGCGCATCCTCGAGCCGCGCCGCCACCGCCTGCTCTTGATAGCCCACGCCCGTGGTGCCCCAGGCGTAGGTGCCGGCATAGCGATTGCCCGGGTCGAACACCGCCATGTGCTGGCGAAACTCCTCGCCGATGCCCGCCAAGTGCGGCAACTTGCTCTTGTCCAGCGGCTGCAGGGCACCGCTGGCAATCGCCCGGCTCAGGTGCTGGCCGGCGCTGAGCACCACGTCGTAGCCACTGCCACCGGTGAGCAACTTGGTCTCGGCGGTTTCCAGGGAGTCGAAGTGGTCGGCCACCACGCGGATGCCGGTCTGCTTCTGGAAGTTGGCCAAGGTGTCCGGGGCGAGGTATTCGCCCCAGATGTAAAGATTGACGGTCGGCTGTTGTGCGTCGGCTGCCTGGGCCGCCGACGCTGCGCAACCCAGGGCGACCGCCAAGACCAGCGGGGCGAGTTTCATCAGCGACCTCCAGCGGCGTATTGCGGCATGGTGATGCAGGCGACGTTGCCGCCACCGAGCAGGATCTCCCGCGAGTTCTCGATACCGATGATGCGATGATCAGGGAACAACTCGGCCAAGGTGGCCTGCGCCACGCTGTCATTGCGATCACCGAACAGCGGCACGACGATGGCCGAGTTGCCGGCGTAATAATTGATGTAGGAGGCGCAGATCCGGGTGCCGGCCTGGCGCAGGTGGGTGCCGTCGACCTGGTCCAGCCCGGCCGCTTCCTCGGCGGTCCATTCCAGCACCTGGGGCTGCGGCAGCTTGTGTACCTTCAGCTCGCGGCCACGGCTGTCACGGGTGCTGCGCAAAATGTCATAAGCCTCTTGGTAGATCTCCCACTGCGGATCGTTGCGATCATCGGTCCACTGCAACACCACCTCGCCTGGGCGCACGAAGCAGGCCAGGTCGTCGACGTGGCCATCGGTCTCGTCGAACTTACAGCCACGCGGCAGCCAGATCACCTGCTCGGCGCCCAGGTAATCCTCGAGCCTGCGGGTGACTTCCTCCTTGCCCAGGTGGGCGTTACGGTTGCGGTTGAGCAGGCACTGTTCTGTGGTCAGTAGGCTGCCCTGGCCATCGCTCTGAATGCCACCCAGCTCGGCGATCAGGGGTGCGCGGTAGCGGTCCAGGCCCTCGATTTCGAGCATCTTCTGGGCGATCTGATCGTCCTTGTCCCAGGGATAGTAGAGGCCGCCGTCCAAACCGCCGTAGGCATTGAACTCGAAATCCACGCCGCGCACTTCGCCGGTACCGTCATTGACCACGAAGCAGGCGCCGCTGTCGCGGAACCAGGTGTCGTTGCAGGTCATCTCCACCACCCGCACATGAGCTGGCAGCAGGCGCCTGGCATTGGCGTATTGGGCGGCGGAGGCGCACACGGTCACCGGCTCGCTGGAGGCGATGGCGGTGACGATGTCGACCCAGACCTTCTGCGCAGGCTTGCCGCCGTTGCGCCACACATCCGGACGCTCCGGCCAGCCGAGCCAGCAGCGCGTCTTGCGCTCGAATTCGCCAGGCAGGCGGAAACCATCGGCCTTGGGGGTGGTGGTGAGCGAACGTGCCATGGGTCAACCTCGTCATCGGTGAGTGATGACTGCACGCTACGCCGCGCGGGCTCAGGCTTCCAACGATGAAAACTTGCCAATAGCTGAATTCAATTCAAGGTTCGGTGATCTGTTCGGTGAACCAGTCGATGAATTCGGCCACCGCGCCCCGCTCCAGACGCAGGCGCTCACACACCAACGCGTACTGGCCCTGAGCGGTCACGCTAGCGCTGAACGGGCGCACCAGGCGGCCACTTTGCAGGTCGGCCTGGCAGGTCAGGTTGTCGCCCATCGCCACGCCCTGCCCCAGTACCGCCGCCTCCAGGGCCAGCGCCGCATGGGGGAAGTACAGCTGGCGGGTGGGCAAAGCGTCCTCGGCGTGCGTGGCCAGCCAGGTGGTCCAGGTGCGTCCGTCCTGATCATCGTGCAGCAGACAATGGCGTACCAAGTCCCGTGGGCGCTTGAGCCCGCCTTGGTTGAACAGGCCCGGGCTGCACACGGGGAAGAACTGCAACAGCGGCAACGGGCGTACGAAGTGGGTGCTGGCATCCAGCGCACTGGTGCCGTAGGTGATGGCGATGTCGATATCCAAAGCCGGAGCCCCCGCGTTGATGGGCTGTTCGTGCAGGTGCAAGGTGATGTGCGGATAACGGCTGCTGAAGTCGGCAAGCCGTGCGACCAACCATTTCTGCGCCAGCTCCGCCGTGACCGCGACCCGCAGCACGGCCTGGGAGGCAGGGTCGCGCAGCTCGTCACAGGCCTTGCCGATCAGCTCGAAGGCCTGTTGTAAATGGTGCAGCAGGCGCTCGGCCTCGGTGGTCGGACGCACCTGGCGCCCCGCCCGTTCGAACAGGGCCACGCCAAGCTGATCCTCCAGTTGGCGAATCTGGTGGCTGACCGCGCTGTCGGTCACGCACAGCTCGGCGGCAGCACGGCCAAAGTGGCCATGGCGGGCGGCGCATTCGAACGTGCGCAGGGCAGTCAGGGAAGGCAGACGGCGCATCGAGGTATTCCGCGGGTCGAGGTAATCGGAGCCGAATCATATAGGGCATTTTCAGGCTCCCGTTAAGCCTTTACCCATGAAAGGGCTGGCGCCGTGAATTTTTTCTGTTACTTTTTCATGAAATTAATAACAACAAATTTCACGAGGCCCGCATGTTCAAGCAGTCCGCGCAGCACGTTGCCAGCTACTACGCCCAGACCTACCCCACCACGATCCCGCTGCGCCCTGCCCTGCAAGGCGCCTTGGACACCGACGTGTTGATTATCGGCGCCGGCTTCAGCGGCCTGCACACGGCACTGCGCTTGGTCCTGGCCGGCAAGCGCGTGGTCGTGCTGGAGGCCAGCAGGGTGGCCTGGGCCGCTTCCGGGCGCAACGGTGGCCAGGCGTTGCTGGGCTGGTCCTGTGACATGCCGCCGCTGGAAAAGGCCTTGGGCGTCGAACGCGCCCGGCGCCTCTGGGACAGCATGCGCTGGGCCGCCGAAGAGATGCGCGAGCTGCCGGAACGCCACGGCTTCGACGTGGACTACCGGGTCGGCAGCCTGTGGACCGCAGTGATGCCTCGCCGCGTGAAAATACTCGAAGAAGCCAAGCACGAAGCCGAACGGAAATGGGGCTACGACTGCCTGCGCCTGATCAGCCGTGACGAGCTGCCCGACTGGATCGACAGCCCCCGCTACCAGGCTGCCCTGTACGATCCCAACGGTGCCCACCTCAACCCCCTCAAGCTGGCCCAGGGCCTTGCCGCCGCCATCGAAGCCGCGGGCGGACAGATCTTCGAGCAAAGCCAGGTGCTCGACTACCACGAAAGCTCGAGCGGCTTCGTCGCCCGTACAGGCCTGGGCGAAGTCCGCAGCCAGGTGCTGGTGTTGGCCTGCAACGCCTACATCGACCGCCTCGACCGCGACCTGTCGCGCCGTCTGCTGCCGGTCGGCTCCTACCAGGTGGCCACCGCGCCGCTGGATCCGGCCATGGCCCAGTCGCTGCTGCCGCGCAACAGTTGCGTGATCGACAACCAGTTCGTCCCCGACTACTTCCGCCTCACGCCAGACCATCGCCTGCTGTTTGGCGGCGGTTGCACCTACCTCGGAGGCATCCCCAAGGACGTCGCCAGCGCCACGCGCCCCTACCTGGAGCGTGTGTTCCCGCAGCTCACTGGGGTGAGCCTGGACTACGCCTGGGGCGGTCATCTGGATTGCAGCATCCAGCGCACCCCGGATATCGGCCGTCTGGGCCAACGCTACTGGCTGCAGGGCTTCTCGGGGCATGGCGTGCTGCCGACCCTGGCCGCGTCCCGGGCGGTGAGCGATGCGATCCTCGGCGACGAAGACCTGCTGGGGCTGTACCAAGGCATCGACAATGGCCGCTTCCCAGGCGGCGAGCTGATGGCCGCGCCCCTGGAGGCGGCGGCGAAGGCGTGGTACCGATTGCGCGACTACGTCTGACGGAACAGGCAGGAGGGGATCTGGGGCCTGGCGTAGCCTGCAAGGAGCCGCAAAGCGCCCCCGGATCCCTGGGGCTTCACCTACTCCATGGCATGACTGGTATTCCCCGTCCTTGAGGACTACCCTGTACCGCCTCTAGCGCGGCCTTTTGCCGCACTCGCCGCCCTGTCTGTAAAAGCCCCATGCCTTTCGAACTCACCGTAGAACCGCTCACCCTGCTCATCCTCGCCCTGGTCGCCTTCGTGGCCGGTTTCATCGACGCCATCGCTGGCGGCGGGGGGCTGCTCACTACCCCGGCCTTGCTCACCGCCGGCATGCCGCCCCATCTGGTGCTGGGCACCAACAAACTCAGCTCCACCTTCGGCTCGGCCACCGCCAGCTTCACCTACTACCGACGCAAGCTGTTCCACCCCGCGCAGTGGCGCCGGGCGTTGGTCGGTACCTTGGTCGGCGCGCTGCTGGGGGCGCTGGCCGCCCACTACATGCCGGCCGATTGGCTGAACAAGATGCTGCCGGTGATCGTCTTCGCCTGTGGCGTCTACCTGTTGTTCGGCGGGACGCCCAAGGCACCGTTGGATGCCGACGCGCCGATCAAGAAGAAGTGGCAGTTCCCCCAGGGCTTTGGCCTGGGCTTCTATGACGGCGTGGCCGGCCCCGGCACCGGGGCGTTCTGGACGGTCAGTACCCTGCTGCTCTACCCCATCGACCTGGTGCGTGCCAGCGGCGTGGCGCGCAGCATGAACTTCGTCAGCAACATCGCGGCACTGACGGTGTTCATCATTTCCGGGCAGGTGGATTACATCGTCGGCCTGTGCATGGGCCTGTCGGTGATGGTCGGCGCCTTCTTCGGCGCACGCACGGCGATCAGCGGCGGCAGCAAGTTCATCCGCCCGGTGTTCATCGCCGTGGTGCTGGCGTTGACTGTACGCCTAGTGTGGCAGCACTGGGTCGGGTAGGCCCAGGCGACGTGCCACGTAGAGGTCGATCAGGTAACGGGCGATGGAGCGCCCGGCAGGCAGCGTCGGCAGATCGTGCACATTGAACCACTGGGCGTCCTCGATCTCGTCCGGTTGCATGACGATCTCGCCGCCCGCGTACTCGGCGTGGAAGCCCAGCATCATCGAGTGCGGGAAGGGCCAGCACTGGCTGCCCACGTACTGGATGTTCTTCACCTCCACCGCCACTTCCTCGCGCACCTCCCGTACCAGGCAGTCCTCGGCCGATTCGCCTGGCTCGGCAAAGCCGGCCAAGGTGCTATAGACGCCCGTGACGAAACGCGGCGAGCGCGCCAGCAGCACTTCATCCCCCCGGGTGATCAGCACGATCATGCTCGGCGAGATGCGCGGGTAGCTGCGCAGGTCGCACGGCTGACAGTACATCGCCCGCTCCCAGCGGATCTGGGTCATCGGCTGGCCGCAGCTGCCGCAGAAGCGATGTTCGCGCGCCCAGGTGCCGATCTGCGCGGCATACCCCAAGAGGGTGTAGGTCAGCATGTCGCCTTCGAGCATGAACTGGCGCAGGCCGCGCCAGCTGCAGCCGGACACTTCGGCACTGCCACGCAGCTCGAGCAGGAACACCGGCTGGCCGTCCAGGTGGCCGATGCCATGCTCGCAGAGCACGTCCAGGTCTTGCTCCTTGAGCCAATCGCGGGGGAACAGCGCGCCGTTGTCATCCATCAGGAACCCTTCCGGGCCACGGGCGACGGCCAGGCCGCCGGTGATCTGCGGGTCGAGTACTGCGGTAGTCCAACGTGCTGACATTTCGGGATCCTTAAAAGCGCGCCCCCCCCGCCCCGGTCAGTCGGCGAAGGTCGGTTTCTGTTTGCTCATGTGCGCCGCCATGGCGACCCGCAGGTCTTCGGACTGCAACATGGCGGCGTTCCAGGTGGCGATGTACTCCAGGCCATCGTCAATGCGATGGTCGCGCATGTAATTGAGCATCTCTTTGGTGCCGCTCACCGCAATCGGAGATTTTTGCGCGATTTGCGCTGCCAAGGCAAAGACTCCTTCACGCAGTGCGGCCTGATCGTCGAACACCTGATTGACCAGGCCGATGCGCTGGGCCTCGTGCGCCACGACATGGCGTCCGGTGTAGGCCATTTCGCGCATCACACCGTCGCCGATGATACGCGGCAAACGTTGCAAGGTCCCGACATCGGCGGCCATGCCCATGTCGATTTCCTTGATCGAGAACTGCGCATCGGCACTGCAGTAACGCATGTCACAGGCCGAGACCAGGTCGATCGCACCGCCCAGGCAGTAGCCCTGGATCGCCGCCAGCACCGGTTTGCGGCAGTTGTCCACGGCATTGAACGAGGCCTGCAGGCCCAGGATGGTGCGCCGAAGCAGGCGCGCATTGCGGCCCACGTCCTTGCCCATTTGCCCGGCCAGCTGAGCCAGCAAGGCCAGGTCGATACCTGCACTGAAGTGCTGGCCCGCGGCGCTCAGCACCACCACGCGCACCGCGTCGGTGTCGTCGATCCATTGGAAGATGTCGATGATTTCCTTCCAGAAGTCGCCGTTCATGGCATTGAGCTTTTCCGGACGGTTGATCTGCACATGGGCAATGTTGTCGGTCAACTCAACCTTGAATGCGCGGTACTCGGTCACGGGCAGTACTCCTGTAGGTAAAAGGTTCACGCGCCGGACTATAACGCACCCTCAAGGCCGTGCTTGTGCCAAAAGCGGGACTGAACGCCTTGCACCTGACGCCCGCATCGGGCACCTTGCGCGACTGCTGAATCAAAAGGATACAAATTCATGTCCCGCTCCCTGACCGGCGCTCTCGCCCATAACTTCCTGGGCCAGTCGCCGCTCTGGTACAAGGCCGTCATCTGCCTGTTCCTCGTGCTCAACCCCGTGCTGCTGGCAACCCTCGGTCCGGTGGTCACCGGCTGGGTGCTGGTGATCGAGTTCATCTTCACCCTGGGCATGGCGCTCAAGTGCTACCCGTTGATGCCCGGCGGCTTGCTACTGATCGAGGCGCTGCTGTTGGAGATGACCACGCCCCAGGCCCTCTATGAAGAGCTGCAGCACAATTTTCCGGTGATCCTGCTGCTGATGTTCATGGTCGCCGGCATTCACTTCATGAAGGAACTGCTGCTGTTCCTGTTCTCCAAGATCCTGCTGGGCGTGCGTTCGAAGGCCATCCTGGCGCTGCTGTTCTGCGTGCTGTCGGCATTCCTGTCGGCGTTTCTCGATGCCTTGACCGTCACGGCGGTGATCATCAGCGCCGCAGTGGGTTTCTATGCGGTCTATCACCGCGTCGCTTCCGGCGCCAACCCGCGCGAGGAGTCCGAACTCGACAGCGACCACCAGGTGCCGCAACTGCACCGTGAAGACCTGGACCAGTTCCGCGCCTTTTTGCGCAGCCTGTTGATGCATGGCGCGGTGGGCACGGCCCTGGGCGGGGTGTGCACCTTGGTAGGCGAGCCACAGAACCTGCTGATCGGCCATGAGATGGGCTGGCATTTCGCCGATTTCTTCTACAAGGTGGCGCCGGTGTCGATGCCGGTACTGGCGGCAGGCCTTGTGACGTGCGTGTTGCTGGAGAAGCTGCGGTTGTTCGGTTACGGCACGCTGATGCCCGAACGCGTGCGCCAGGTGCTGGCCAGCTATGCGGCCGAAGACGATGCCGCGCGGACCTCGGCCCAGCGCGTCGCTTTGCTGGTACAGGGGATCGCCGCATTGATCCTGATTGTCTGCCTGGGCCTGCACGTTGCCGAGGTCGGCCTGATCGGCCTGCTGGTGATCGTGCTGATCACCGCCTTCACCGGCATCACCGACGAGCACCGCCTGGGCCGTGCATTCCAGGATGCGATGCCGTTCACCGCACTGCTGGTGGTGTTCTTCGCGGTGGTCGCGGTGATCCATCAGCAGCAGTTGTTCAGCCCATTGATCACGTGGGTCCTTGCTCTGCCGGCCGACCAGCAGCCGGGCATGCTGTACCTGGCCAATGGCTTGCTGTCGGCGATCAGCGACAACGTGTTCGTCGCCACGATTTACATCACCGAGGTGAAGCAGGCGTTTCTCAACGGCGCCATGAGCCGTGAGCACTTCGAGACCCTGGCGGTGGCGATCAACACCGGCACCAACCTGCCCAGCGTGGCCACGCCCAATGGGCAGGCGGCGTTCCTGTTCCTGCTGACCTCGGCGATCGCACCGCTGGTGCGGTTGTCGTACGGGCGGATGGTATGGATGGCATTGCCTTATACCGTGGTCATGGGCGGGCTGGGCTGGTGGGCGGTGACCTACTGGCTCTGAGCGGCTAGCGCGGGCGAGAGGCGATGGCTTTGCAAGCGAGACTGTCGGGTCGAAATCAGCCCTCGGTACGCCCCGTCCCTTCCCGATCGCCCGTGTAATGTCGGGCGAACGGGAACGCCGGCAACCACGCTTCACGCCGAACGGTCCAACTTTCGTAAGTTGGCGTGAACTGATCTGGCGCATCCAGCGCTCCGAGGTGGACCTCCACCTCATCCCCGCTTCGCGAAAACACCGACGAACCGCAGCGCGGGCAGAAAAACCGTCCGGCATAGTCACCCGTCCGGCCTTCGACCTTCACCGCCTCTTCGGGGAAAATCGCCGACGCGTGAAACAGTGCCCCATGGTGTTTTCGACAATCGAGGCAATGACAAAGCCCCACTCTATAGGGCTGCCCCGAAGCCTCGAAGCGGACCTGACCGCAAAGGCAACCGCCTGTGAACAGGTGCATACCTAACCTCCTTTGGTCGTGATCTTGATGTCGCTGAAAAGGATAGTCCTACGAAGATTTCACTAGGTGTTCCGGCTCATCTTCTGGCCCAACGGCCAAATCGGCAGCCCGCCATGGCGTCGTAACAAGGACGTGCCAGGACGGTCTGGGAATAGGAAGCCCCCTTTGGCCGGCAGGATAATCGCCGCTTGGCGGCTCGGCCTGACCGGGTCGCACGTCGTCGCGTAGCGGCAAGCACAACAACAACAAACCTGCAGCGGCCAGGCACCCACAAAAGGGGCATTACGACACATGGCAAAGGAAGAGAACGTTGAAACACTCGCCCTTGGCGTGACAGATCCTTCGCAGACCGAAGAAGCCAAGAAGGATCGTCACCTCGAAGGCAAGATCGACTGGATTGTCTTCGGCATCACCAGCATCCTCGCAGTCGCATTCGTCATCTGGGGCTTCGTCAGCCAAGCGAGCCTGGCCAAAAGCGCCTCCACCGCCCAGTCCTGGGTCATCGTCCATTTCGGTTGGTTCTTCGTTCTCACCTCGACCTTGTTCGTGGTCTTCGTGCTGTGGCTGGCCGCAAGCCGCTATGGAAAAGTCCCGTTGGGGCGCGATGGCGAGGCGCCGGAGTTTCGCACCGTGTCCTGGGTAGCGATGATGTTCAGCGCCGGCATGGGCATCGGTCTGATGTTCTTCGGCGTGGCTGAGCCACTGTCGCATTACGTCTCCCCGCCTCCAGGAACTGCCGCCGGACAAACCAGCGAGGCGATGCAGGTGGCCATGGCCACTACCCTGTTCCACTGGACGCTGCACCCCTGGGCCATGTACGCCATCGTCGGCCTGGTGATCGCCTACGGCACGTTCCGGCGCGGGCGCTCGCAGCTGATTTCCACGGCGTTCCGACCGCTGATCGGCCGCCATGCCAACGGCCCCATCGGCCGCGTGATCGACATGATGGCGATCTTCGCCACTTTGTTCGGCTCCGCCGCCTCCCTGGGCCTGGGCGCCCTGCAGATCGCCGGCGGCCTGGAGTACAACGGCTGGATCGAGCATCCCGGCAAAATCTTCTACATCTCGATCATCACCCTGCTGACCGTGGCCTTCGTCGCCTCGGCGGTGTCCGGTATCGGCAAGGGCATCCAATGGCTGTCCAACACCAATATGGTGCTGGCGTTGGTGCTGGCGCTGTTCACCTTCATGGTCGGCCCGACGCTGCTGATGCTCAACCTGCTGCCGACCTCGATCGGCGTGTACATCAAGATGCTCCCGGAAATGATGGCGCGCACCAGCGCCAGCGGTGGCGAGCAGATGGACAACTGGCTGGCCGGCTGGACCGTGTTCTACTGGGCCTGGTGGATTTCCTGGACGCCCTTCGTCGGCATGTTCATCGCGCGCATCAGCCGCGGGCGCACCATTCGCCAGTTCGTCACCGGTGTGCTGCTGGTGCCTAGCCTGGTGAGCTTGATCTGGTTCACGATCTTCGGCGGTGCCGGTATCGATGCCCTGCAAGAAGGCACCTTCACCCTGGTCAATGGCGCCGTGAACAGCAACCACGCGCTCTACGAGCTGCTGGAAAGCTACCCGTGGGCGTCGGTGACTTCGGTATTGATCATGATCCTGGTGGGTATCTTCTTCGTCTCCGGCGCCGATGCCGCCTCCCTGGTGATGGGCACGCTGTCCGAGCACGGCACCACGGAGCCGTCCCGGGCCACGGTGATCTTCTGGGGCGCGCTGACCGGCACGGTAGCGGCGATCATGCTGGCGATCGGTGACCCGGCCAACCCAGGCGAGGCCCTGACCGGGCTGCAAAACCTCACGATCGTCGTGGCGTTGCCGTTCGTGATCGTGATGGTGCTGCTGTGCCTGGCGCTTTACCGCGACCTGCGCCGCGATCCGATGATGCTGCGTCACCTGCGCGGCAACGAGCTGATCGAGAAAGCCGTACTGTATGGCGCGGTCAAGCATGGCGAGGAGTTCTACATCGTCGTTCAGGAAAAGAAATCCGCCGTCAAACGCACCCACGCCGAGGCACAGGCCACAGAGACCTGAGGCCACCCAGCGCGGTGCGTGTGGGAGCGATTGCCCTGCTCCACCGCGCCGCCTGCTTCGCGGCGGTTCGACGCCGCGAACGGGCCATGGAAAATGGCACAGGATGGCCTTCAGTTGGCTTCCCTGACCGCACTCAGAAACGCCCGGGTCCGCTCCTGCTGAGGATGCTCGTACAGCTGGGCGGGCGCGCCCTGTTCGTGGATCTGCCCCTTGTAGAAGAAGCACACCCGATCCGCGAACTCGCGGGCAAAGCCCATCTGGTGGGTGACCATGAGCATGGTCAGGTTGTGCTCGCTGCCGAGCCTGCGGATGACATTGAGCACTTCACCGCACAGCTCCGGGTCCAAGGCCGAGGTGACCTCGTCGAACAGCATCACCTTGGGCCGCATGGCCAAGGCCCGGGCGATGGCCACCCGCTGTTGCTGGCCACCTGAGAGCTGCGAAGGGTAATGGTCGAACTTGTTGCCCAGCCCGACCATTTCCAGCAGTTCAGCGGCGCGCTCTCGGGCTTCGGCGGGCTTGATGCCAAGGACCTGCACTGGCGCTTCGATGACGTTCTGCAAGGCGCTCATGTGCGGGAACAGGTTGAAGCTCTGGAACACCATGCCGATCTTCGAGCGCACGCGGCGCACATGGCGGTCGTTGGCGCTCACCAGGGTGCCGTTGCGTCCTGGCATGTGGGTCAGCGATTCGCCGTCCACTTCGATCATGCCCTGGTCGATACCCTCCAGGGTCATCAGTACCCGTAGCAAGGTCGATTTGCCCGAGCCACTGGGGCCGATGATCGCCACCTTCTCGCCCGGCGCGACTTCCAGGTTCAGGCCATCGAGCACGGTGAAGTTGCCGTAGCGTTTGGTCACGTCGCGAAAGGCGACGATCGGCTGGGCGATGGCCGGTTCCGGCATGGCGTGGTCCCGCTGCAGGGGGCTGGTGGTGAGGGTGGCGAGGTTCGAGACAGGCGCGATCATTAGCGTAACTCCAGGCGCACTTCGAGGCGCCGAACCAGATAGGCCAGAGCGACGCTCAAGGCCAGGAAGAACAGACCGACCAGGGTGATCGGCTCCAGGTAGCGGAAGCTTTCGGAGCCGACGTTCTTGGCCTGCTGCATGATTTCCACCACGGTGATGGCAGAGAGCACCGGGGTGTCCTTGAGCATCGCGATCAGATAGTTGCCCAATGGCGGTAGGATCGGTCGCACCGCCTGGGGCAGGATGACCGTGCGGTAGGCCGTCCAGGGCGCGAAGTTCAGCGCCACCACCGCCTCCCACTGGCTGCGCGGCACGGCGTCCAGGCCCCCGCGATAGACCTCGGCGAGGTAGCAGGCGTAGTGCAGGCCGATGCCGAGGATGCCCGCCTGCATCGCGCTCATGTTCACGCCATAGTTGGGCAGCACGTAGTACAGAAAGTACACCTGGATCAACAGCGGTGTGCTGCGGATGAACTCGATCAGCAAGGTCACCGGCCAGGCGATGACCACTTGCCGGCTACGTCGACCGATCGCCAGGAACAGCCCCAGAACGATCGCGATCAAAAAGCCCACCAGCGTGATGCCCAGGGTCTTGATCGAGGCCTGCAGCAACTGTGGCAGGATCTGCGCGACGTAGTTCCAGTCCCAGATATTCATGACAGGCTCCCCCGCAGGCGACCACGGCCCAGGCGCCGTTCGACGCCGCGCATGGTGAAGTTGATGACTTGCGCCAAGACGAAGTACAGCAGCAGGGTCAGGCTGAAGATCTCCAGGGTCTGGAAGGTCGCCTGATCCAGTTGGCGGGCGCGGAAGCTCAGGTCTGACAAGGTGATCAAGGACACCAGCGAGGTGTTCTTGAGCAGCTCGATCAACAGGTTGGTGCCCGGAGCGATCGCCGCCAGCAGTGCCTGGGGCAGGATGACCCGGCGAAAGCGGGTGGCCGGCGGCATGTTGAGGGCGACGCAGGCTTCATATTGCCCCTTGGCCACCGAGCCGATGGCCCCACGCATCACTTCGGCGCCATAGGCACCGATGTGCAGCCCCAGGCCGACGATGGCCACCGTGTAGGCGCTCAGCTCAAGGTTGAACGGCGGCAGCGGCAGGACGAAGAACAGCCAGAACAGCTGCACCAGCAGCGACGTGCCGCGAAACAGCTCGATGTACGCCACGCAGAACCAGCTCAAGGGTCGCCAGGACGAGCGCCTGCCAAGGGCCGCGAGTATCGCGGCGACAATGGCCAGCAGCGAGCCGAAGAATGTGACCTGGACAGTGATCCAGGCGCCTTGCAGTAACAGCGGTATCAATTCACCCATGGTTCGACCTGAATAATCGGATTACGCAGGGAACGGCATGGCAAGCGCCATGCCACCTCGATTCATTGCTGGGCACACAGCTCGGCGGCGGTCTTGTCGGTCACGTTGGAGCGGTCGAAGCCGAACGGCGCGACAGTCTTCAGGTGCTCCTCGCTGCCCAGCCAGCGCTTGAGCTCGGCATTGACCGCATCACGCAGGTCCTTGTCCTCTGGGCGAAACGCCAGAGCGCCATAGCCGGTATGGGACGGATCGTCGGTGAAGTCGGTGATCGCCTGGACCTTGTCGCCGCCCTTTTTCGCCAAGCCCTTCATGGTCAGCTGAGTGCCCACGGCGGCGTCCGCGCGACCGGCACGCACGGCTTGCAACTGCGCCGTGGTGTCGGGTACCTGAAGGATCTGCTCGTCCTTGACCCCGGATTCGCGGGCGTAGGCGAGGTTGACGGTACCGGCCATTATCGCGAGCTTCACGTCGGGGTTCTTGGCGATGTCGGCATAGCTGTGCAGGCCTTTGGGGTTGCCGGCGGCCACCAGCAAGGTGTCGGGCAAGGCGTACTGCGGGTCGGTGAAGATCACCTGTTTGCAGCGCGCCGGCGTGATGTACATGCCGGCGGCGATCACATCGAAGCGCCCCGCCCGCAGACCAGGGATCAACGAGCCCCATTCGGTCAGCACGCCATCGACTTGCTTGATGCCCATCTTCTGGAAGATGACTTTGGCGATCTCGGGCGATTCGCCCGTGACTCGACCATCGGTCTCGGTGAAAGCGAACGGGGTTTCGTTGGCATATCCGATGCGGATACGGCTGTTTTCCTTGATGGTGTCGAGGGTCGTCGCCTGGGCGCTGGCTGCCAGGCCGATGGCCGCACAGGCCACCAGCAGGCGCTTGAGGGAAGAAACCGCGTTGGGGGAAGGCTGGCTCATCAATGAATCTCCTGTTTTGTTATCAAACCGTCGGCGACGGCTCTGTGTTTAGGAGGCAGTGGAGCAAAACAGCGAAGGCCGGGTGTGTCGTTCGATCGGTGCACAGCCCGAGCGTTCCGGCGGGCCGACGTAGTCTTGTTACTTACGGGTGTCGACCTTGGGCCGGAGCATACAAAAGCCCCGCAGCCGATGGGATTGCACTAGGACAATTGCCCGAAGATCCTGCGCGGGCGATGCTGTGTGCAGTCCCGGTCAGCGAAGCGATACACATGAAGAACTGGAAGAGCGTCCTCGACTCGGCGCGCATCGGCGAGTCCAAGTACAAGCTGCTGGTGCAGGCCATCGCCGGGGAGATCGAGCGCGGCGAGCTGGTCCATGACCAGCGCCTGCCACCGCAGCGCCAGGTGGCCGATGCCCTGGGAATCAGCGTGCAGACAGTGACCAATGCCTACAAGGAACTGGAGCGCCAAGGCCTGGTGCGCTGCGAGATTGGCCGTGGCAGTTTCGTCAGCCGACGCATGAGCGACCGGGTGGCTGACGACATCATCGACCTGCCCGAGCGTACCCTGGTGGATTTTTCCATCACCCGCATCCTGCATACCCAGGCGCACGAGCGCATCTGGCGCGACACCTGCGCTGAGCTCAGCGTGGAAGAGGACCAACCCTGGATCCATGCCTACCGCCCGATCGCCGGGTTCGAGAGCCATCGCGAGGCCGCGGTGCGCTGGCTGGCCGGACTGGGCATGAATGTGGAGCGCGACGACGTGCTGGTCACCAACGGCGCGGCCCATGGCATCTTCCTGGCCTTGGCGTCGCTGGCCGGGCCGGATGATGTGGTGCTCTGCGAGGGGCTGACCGACCACGGCGTGATCGGCAATTCGCAGGTGCTGGGGTTCACTCTCAAGGGCCTGGAGATGGACCGCGACGGCATCGACCCGGAGCACTTCGAGGACTTGTGCAGCAACGAACGGGTCACGGCTCTGGTGTGCACGCCCAACCTCAACAACCCCACCACCAGCCTGATGCCCGACGCCCGGCGCCGGGAGATCGCCGCCATCGCTCGGCGCTTTGGCGTGCACATCATCGAGGACGACGTCTACGGCCCCCTGCTGGGCGAGCGGCATGCGCCGCCGATCAGCCACTACGCGCCGGAGCTGTCGTTCTATTGCACCAGCATGACCAAGTCGGTGCTCACCGGGCTGCGGGTCGGCTACCTGGCGATGCCCAAGCGCCTGGCGCTACGCACCGAGAGCATCCTGCGGGTCAACAGCTGGATGGCTACCCCGCTGGTGGCGGAGATCGCCACCCGCTGGATCAACGACGGCCGCGCGGCGCAGTTGGCCGAACTGCAGCGCAAGCTGATCAGCGCCCGCCAGGCGATGGTGCGCGAACACCTGGGCGAGTACCTGTTGGGCAACCCGGCGCAGGCGCTCGGTGCCTGGCTGGGCATACCCGCGCACTGGGAAGTCGACAGCCTGGTCAGGGCACTGCGCCGTCGGCATATCGCCGTGACGCCCCCGGAACCGTTCCTGGTGCGCGGTACGCCACGGCCACGGGCGGTCAGGTTGTGTGTTGGCGCTGAATGCTCGGACACCAAGATGCGCAAGGCCCTGGCCGACATGCATGAACTGTTCGGCCAATACCCGCAGATCCATGAGCTTTGAAGCAGGACTGGAAGCCTGCGACAGGCCGCAAAGCCGCCCCGAATCCCCGCCATGAAAAAAATGTCCGGCAAATTGACCTAGTACATTCATCACGACAATTTGCCGCTCTTAGACTCCGCCCAACACAAGGTCACAGGTTGGGATGCGGTCATGTCAGTGCTTTCGCTTCACGATATCTACCTTGCCCATCAGCGCATCCAGGGGCTCGTGCGCCGCACGCCACTGGAGCACTCCCCTGCCCTGACCCGCCAGGTCGGCGTGCCGGTCTACCTCAAGCTCGAGTCCCAGCAGCTCACCGGTAGCTTCAAGCTGCGCGGCGCCAGCAACGCCATCGCCTGCCTCAGCGATGAACAGCGGGCACTGGGGGTGGTGACCGCCTCCACTGGCAACCACGGTCGGGCATTGGCTTACGCCGCGTCGCAACGGGGCGTGCCGGCGACCGTCTACCTGTCCGATCTGGTGCCCGCCAACAAGGTCCAGGCCATCCGTGACCTAGGCGCCGAAGTATGCATCGTCGGCCATTCCCAGGACGACGCCCAGCACGCCGCCCTGCGCCATGCCCAGGAACAAGGCGCGACGCTGGTTCCGCCGTTCGACCACCCGGACGTGATCGCAGGCCAAGGCACCCTGGGCCTGGAAATCCTCGAACAACTGCCCGAGGTCACCCAGGTGCTTGTACCGCTTTCCGGCGGTGGTCTGTTCGCCGGCGTCGCCTTGGCCGTCAAAAGCATCAACCCGGCCATCACCACCCACGGCATCAGCATGCACCGCGGCGCGGCCATGCACGCCAGTCTGCAGGCCGGCCACCCGGTCGAGGTGCAAGAACTGCCGACCCTGGCCGACTCCCTCGGCGGCGGTATCGGCCTGGACAACCGCCACACCTTCGCCCTCACCCAACGCCTGCTCGACCAAGTCCATCTGCTCGACGAAGCCGCCATCGCCAATGGCCTGCGTCACGCGTATCAGCAGGAGCGATTGGTGCTCGAGGGCGCCGCTGCAGTGGGTATCGCCGCCCTGCTCGAGGGCCGGGTGTCCGCTCGCGGGCCGATCGTGGTGGTGGTCAGCGGACGCAATGTCGACACCGCACAACACCTGCGGGTGATCAACGGCGCCGCTGCCTGAGGTCTTTTTTTCGCTCACTGGAGGTTCACCGATGCCGGCCATCACCTTGCTCAACGAAGCCGACCTGCGAGACTGCATCACCCTCGACCACGCTGCGATCGATACTGTCGAGCAGGCATTCGCCCTGCTGGCCACGGCCAAGGTGGCCATGCCGCCGATTCTTCGGCTGGACGTGCCGGAGCACAACGGCGAGGTGGACGTGAAAACCGCCTACCTGCCGGGCATCGAGCGATTCGCGATCAAGGTCAGCCCGGGGTTCTTCGACAACCCCAGCCTTGGCCTGCCCAGCCTCAACGGCATGATGATGCTGCTTTCAGCCCGCACCGGCCTGCTCGATGCGCTGTTGCTGGACAACGGCTACCTCACCGCCGTGCGCACCGCTGCCGCCGGCGCGGTGGCGGCGCGCTGGCTGGCCCGCGAAGACAGCCGCTGCGCGGCCCTGATCGGCAGCGGCGAACAGGCTCGCCTGCAGTTGCAGGCGCTGCGCCTGGTACGCCCGATCGAGCGGGTGCAACTGTGGGCACGCGATGCAGCAAAGGCCGCGGCGCTGGGCGATGAGCTGGGACGCGACGGCCACTTGCAGGTAGCAGTCTGCGACAGTGTCGACCAGGCCATGCACGGCGCGGACATTGCCATCACCTGCACGCCAAGCCGCGAGCCGTTGATCCATCCCAGGCACCTGAAACCCGGCCTGCACATCACCGCCATGGGCTCGGATGCCGAGCACAAGAACGAGATCGCACCGCAGGTGGTGGCCCAGGTCGAGCGCTATGTCGCCGACCGCCTTGGCCAGACCCGGTTGCTCGGCGAGCTGCACCACGCCCTGCGCGCTGGGGTGGTGAAAGACGAAAGCCGCTTCTGCGAGCTCGGCCAGGTCATCGCCGGCCAACAGCCAGGTCGCCTCAGCGCCGCTCAGATCACCTTGTGCGACCTGACCGGCACCGGCGCCCAGGACACTGCCATCGCCAACCTCGCCTTCGAGCGCGCCCGCGCTGCCGGCAAAGGCCTGGCATTCAACAGCTGAACCCACCCCACTCATCAGAGGGCATTGCAATGTCTCAGTCAGTGGTCAACCTGCCATTCAGCCGGCAGGAATACGCCCAGCGCCTGGCCAAGACCCGCGCCGCCATGCAGGCGCAGGGCCTGGACCTGTTGCTGGTCACCGATCCGTCGAACATGGCCTGGCTAACCGGCTATGACGGCTGGTCGTTCTACGTCCATCAGTGCGTGTTGCTGGCGCAGGAAGGCGAACCGATCTGGTTCGGCCGCGGCCAGGACGCCAACGGCGCCAAGCGCACGGTATTCATGGGCCACGACAACATCGTCGGCTACCCGGACATTTACGTGCAGTCGCGCGAGCGTCACCCGATGGACTACCTGTGCCAGGAAGTGATCCTGGCCAAGGGCTGGGGCGCGCTCAACATCGGCGTGGAGATGGACAACTACTACTTCAGCGCCGCTGCCTACCAGGCCCTGTGCCGCCATTTGCCCCAGGCGACCTTCAGCGATGCCGCCGGGCTGGTCAACTGGCAGCGGGCGGTGAAGTCCCCGCAGGAAATCGAGTACATGCGCATCGCCGCACGCATCGTCGAGAAGATGCATGCGCGCATCCTCGAACGCATCGAACCAGGCATGCGCAAGAATGAGCTGGTGGCTGAGATCTACAGCAGCGGCATTCTCGGTGTGGACGGCCATGGTGGGGATTACCCGGCCATCGTGCCCCTGCTACCGACCGGCGCCGACGCCAGCGCCCCGCACCTGACCTGGGACGACTCCCCGTTCGTCAAAGGCGCCGGGACCTTCTTCGAGATCGCTGGCTGTTACAAGCGTTACCACTGCCCGCTGTCGCGCACGGTGTACCTCGGCAAGCCGCCACGGCACTTTCTCGAAGGCGAGAAAGCCGTGGTCGAAGGCATCGCCGCCGGCCTTGAGGCCGCCCGCCCCGGCAACACTACCGGTGACATCGCCAAGGCGTTCTTCAAGGTGCTGGAGAAGTTCGGCATTCACAAAGACAGCCGGTGCGGCTACCCGATCGGCCTCAGTTATCCGCCGGATTGGGGCGAGCGCACCATGAGCCTGCGCCCCAGCGACACCAGCGTACTGCAACCGGGCATGACCTTCCATTTCATGCCAGGGCTGTGGATGGACGACTGGGGGCTTGAGATCACCGAAAGCATCCTGATCACCGAGACCGGGGTCCAGACCCTGTGCGACGTGCCACGCCAGTTGTTAGTCAAGGACTGATGCCATGAACGCATTCACAGACACCGAAGTGGCCAACCCGATCAGCAGCACGGTGGACTTCACCCGCGATGGCGTGCAACACGGATTTCTCAAGCTGCCTCATTCGCGTGACGACTCGGCCTGGGGCGCGGTGATGATTCCGATCACCGTGGTCAAGCACGGCGACGGCCCGACCGCGCTGCTCACCGGCGGCAACCATGGCGACGAATACGAAGGACCTGTGGCGCTCAGCAAGCTGGCCCAGCGGCTGCGCGCCGACCAGGTCAGCGGACGGGTGATCATCGTGCCGTTCATGAACACCCCGGCGTTCCATGCCGGCACCCGCACCTCGCCGATCGACCAGGGAAACCTCAACCGCAGCTTTCCGGGCAAGCCCGATGGCACAGTCACACAGAAAATCGCCGATTACTTCCGACGCACCTTGCTGCCGATGGCCGATGTGGTGCTGGACATCCACTCCGGTGGCCGCACCCTGGACTTTCTGCCCTTCGCCGCCTGCCACGTACTGCCCGACAAGGCCCAGCAGGCACGCTGCGAAGCGGGCATGCGGGCGTTCGCAGCGCCCTATGCCATGCGCATGCTGGAGCTCGATGCCCAGGCCATGTACGACACCGCTGCCGAGGCCCAGGGCAAGGTGTTCGTCACCACCGAACTGGGGGGTGGCGGCACCGCCACGGCGCGCAGCGTGGCCCTGGCCGAACGTGGCGTGCACAACCTGCTGGTGCATGCCGGCATCCTGAAAGGCGAGGTCACGCCCGACGAATCGATCATGCTCGACATGCCCGATGGCGACTGCTTCATCGCCAGCGAGCACGACGGCCTGCTGGAGATGTGCCGCGACCTGGGCGAACAGGTCAGCCAGGGCGAAGTGATCGCCCGCATCCACGACATTCGCCGCACCGGCAGCGCGCCGGTGGAGTACCGCGCCCGTCGCGACGGCCTGCTGGCCGCCCGGCATTTTCCCGGACTGGTGCAGTGCGGCGACACCCTGGCGGTGATCGCGGACGTACTGGCATAGACGGCACGCACGCGACGACAACGAGAGGTAGGGGAAACATCATGTCGAACGAATACCCATTCAAATCCCTGTGCTACGTCGACGGCCAATGGGTGCACAGCACCAGCGGCAACAGCATCGCCGTGCTCGACCCCGGCAACCGCCAGACCATCGGCCATGTGCCGCTGCTCGATCACGAGCAGATCGTCGCCGCGGTGGACGCCGCCCAGCGTGCCTTCGGCCCCTGGCGCAAGCTGCGCCTTGAGGAACGTGCGACCCTGCTGCGCCGCTGGGGTGAACTGATCATCGAACACCAGGAGGCCCTGGCGCGCATCCTCAGCCAGGAGCAAGGCAAACCGCTGGCCGAGGCCCGCGGCGAGATCGCCTATGCCGCAAGTTTCATTCCCTGGTTCGCCGAAGAGGCCCGACGCCTGTATGGCCAGACCATCCCCAGCCATATCCCCGGCGCAGACCTGGGCACGGTAAAGGAGCCGGTGGGCGTGTGCGCGCTGCTTACCCCGTGGAACTTCCCCAGCGCGATGATCACCCGCAAAGCCGCCGCCGCCCTGGCGGCAGGCTGCACCGTGGTGGTCAAGCCCGCCCACGAGACGCCCTACTCGGCGCTGGCCTTGGCCGCGCTGGCCGAGGCGGCGGGCTTTGCGCCCGGGGTGTTCAACGTGGTGATCGGCGAACCGCAGATGACGATGGAGACCCTGGTACGTGATCCACGGGTGCGCTCGGTCAGCTTCACCGGCTCCACCCGGGTCGGCAAGCTGGTGTTGCAGGCGGCGGCGCAAGACGTGAAGAAGGTCGCCCTGGAGCTCGGTGGCAACGCGCCATTCATCGTCTGCGCCGATGCCGACCTGGACCTGGCAGTGAAGGTGGCCGTGGCCGCGAAGTTCCAGACCTCCGGGCAGGACTGCTGCGCGGCCAACCGAATCATGGTCCAGCGCCCACTGTACGAGGCCTTCCTGGCGCGCTTCGCCGAGGCGGTACGGGCGCTGCGGGTAGGGCCGGCGATGGTGGACGGCCAGGAAACCCCGGCCGACGTCGGCCCCCTGATGCACCAGGGCGCGTTCGACGCCACGGTGGCACGGGTCGACGACGCCATCGCCCAAGGCGCCCGCCGCCTGGTGGGCGGTGAAACCCACGCCTTGGGCGGCTGGTTCTACCAGCCAACGGTGCTGGCCGACGTGACCCCTGGCATGCGCATCTACCAGGAAGAGAACTTCGCACCGATTGCCGGGGTCATGCCCTTCGACACCCTGGAGCAGGCCATCGAGATGGCCAACGACACCGAGTACGGGCTGGCCGCCTACATCTGCTCCAACCGCCTGGACGTGGTCCATCCGCTGATCCGACGGCTGGACCACGCCATGGTCGCGGTCAACGGCGTGAAATTCACCGGCCACCCCATCCCCTTCGGCGGCATGAAGGCCTCAGGCCTTGGCCGCGAAGGCGGCAGCGAAGGCTTCGAGCCTTTCGTCGAAACCAAATACTTTTGCCTGCACCATCAAGGTCAACTCTAAGGAGTGTTTGCCATGAACCCAGAATACAACCAGCTGTTCGAACAAGACCGCGCCCACTTCATGCACCCCTCGACCCACGCCCATGACCATGCCAGCGGCGCACTCAAGGGGCGGATCATCACCGGCGCCGAAGGCATTCGCCTGCGCGACCACGAAGGGCGCGAACTGATCGATGCCTTCGCCGGCCTGTACTGCGTCAACATCGGCTACGGCCGCACCGAGGTGGCCGACGCCATCCACCGCCAAGCCAAGGAGCTGGCGTACTACCACACGTATGTGGGCCACTCGACCGAGGCGATCATCGAGCTCTCCAGCCGGATCATCGACTGGGCGCCGGCGGGCATGAAAAAGGTCTATTACGGCCTCTCCGGCTCCGACGCCAACGAGACCCAAGTCAAGTTGGTGCGCTACTACAACAACATCCTCGGTCGCCCGAACAAGAAGAAGATCATCTCCCGTGATCGTGGCTACCACGGATCGGGCATCATGACCGGCAGCCTCACCGGCCTGCCCAGCTTCCACCAGCACTTCGACCTGCCGGTCGAAGGCGTCAAGCACACCGTCTGCCCGCACTGGTACCGCAAGGCCCCGGCCGGCATGGACGAGCAAGCCTTCGTGCAGTACTGCGCCGATGAGCTGGAGAAACTGATTCTCGCCGAAGGCCCGGAGACCGTGGCAGCCTTCATCGGCGAGCCGTTGATGGGCACCGGCGGCATCATCGTCCCGCCCAAGGGCTACTGGACGGCGATCCAGGCCGTGCTGGACCGCTACGACGTGTTGCTGATCGCCGACGAAGTGGTCTGCGCCTTCGGCCGCCTGGGCTCCAAAATGGGCAGCCAGCGCTACGGCATCCGCCCGGACCTGATCACCACCGCCAAAGGCCTGACCAGCGCCTATGCACCGCTGTCGGCGGTGATCGTCGGCGAGAAAGTGTGGAACGTGATCGAAGAAGGCTCGCGCAAGGCCGGCCCCATGGGTCACGGTTGGACCTATTCCGGCCATCCGATCTGCGCGGCAGCGGCGCTGGCTAACCTGGACATCCTCGAGCGCGAAGACCTGACCGGCAATGCAGCCGTGGTCGGCGCCTACCTCAACCAGCGCATGCGCGAGACCTTCGAAGGCCATCCGCTGGTCGGTGAAGTGCGCGGCGATGGCATGCTGTGCGCGGTCGAGTTCATGGCCGACCGTGATGCCCGTACTGCGTTCGACCCGGCCCTGAAGGTCGGCCCGCAGGTGTCGGCGGCCTGTCTGGAGCGTGGCATGATCGCGCGAGCCATGCCCCACGGCGACATCCTCGGCTTTGCGCCACCGCTGGTGCTGGACAAGCAGGATGCCGAGCGCATCGTGGCCATCACCAAGGCCGCCGTGGATGAGGTGGCCGGAAAAGTGTTGGGTTAACGAAATGGGGCGCCAAGCGCCCCCTTTTCGTCTGCAAAGCACCGCTCGGTGCCTCACGCGGCCTGCCGGCGCATGGTCAGGATGGCAGCGCCAAAACCGATGAACGTCGACCCCACCACCCGACTGACCCACCGCGACAACGCAGGACGGGTCAGCACTCCCTTGGCCCGCGACGCGAGAGCGGCATACAGGCTCAACGACACCAGCGACAAAGCCATGAAGATCGAAGTGAGGATCAGGAACTGCGGCAGCAGTGCCGCTTGTTGGTCGATGAACTGTGGGAACAAGGCCGTGAAGAACATCGTCGCCTTGGGGTTGGTCACCGCCGTGAGGAAGGCGGACTTGTAGAGTTTCCAGCGTGTGGGGCGGGCCTTCTGCGCACTCGCTTCGACGCCTTGCGCCAGCATCGGACCTTTCTTGAGCAACTGCCTGGCGCCCAGATAGAACAGATAGCCCGCGCCGAGAATCTTCACCGCGTTGAACAGCCATTCGGAACTGGCCAGCAGCGCCCCCAGGCCAAGCATTGCGGCCGCGGACAGGCAGAACAGGCCACTGGCATTGCCGATCGAGGAGCACACCGCGCTGCGCTGTCCGTGCGCCAGGCTGTTATTGATGGCCATCAAGGTGGCGGGCCCGGGGCTGGCAATGGCAATCGCGGCGACCACGGTGAAGGCGAGAATCGAATGAACGTCCATAGCCAAAGCTCTAAGCAAAATGAAGACTGAATCTTACAGAAATACCCTACTGATCGGCGCGTGGGACACATCTTTTCGATCCTCGGGCCACCGGCTTGCCTCACGGCAGGGTCACCCGTGAAAATGCCGCTATCCCCCTAAGGAGCCCATCCATGGATCTGCAGTTTCTGGGCACTTCAGCCGGTGTGCCCACCAAGGCGCGCAACGTGACCGGCACCGCCGTCATCGAAGCGACTGGAAGCCATTGGTACCTGGTCGACTGCGGAGAAGCCACCCAGCACCAATTGCTCCATACCTCGCTGTCGATCCGCGACCTGCGAGGCGTGTTCATCACCCACGTCCACGGCGACCACTGCTTCGGCCTTCCAGGCCTGCTGGCCAGCGCAGGCATGTCCGGGCGCACCGAGCCCCTGGATCTGATCACACCGGCGGCGCTGCACGACTGGATACGCCTGAGCCTTGCGGTCAGCCAGACCTTCCTGACCTTCGAACTGCGCCTATTGGCGGTGGAAGCACTCGGCACCTGGCACAACGACAATATCCAGGTGAGCACCGTGGCGCTGTCTCACCGCGTCCCCAGCCACGGCTTTGTGTTCACCGAAATCAACCCCGAACCACGCCTGGACATCCAGCGCCTGGACGCCGAGGGGATCCCGCGGGGTCCTTTGTGGGGTGAGCTGGCCCATGGCAATCCGGTCGTACACGACGGCCGCAGGCTCAATCCCCAGGATTACCTGCGCGCGTCCCGCCCTGTCCGGCGCATCATCGTCTGTGGCGACAACGACACCCCAGGCCTGCTCGCCGAGGTGGCAAAGGACGTGGATGTGCTGGTGCACGAGGCGACCTTCACCCAACCGCTGATCGAGCGCACCCAGGCCACCTTCGGCCACAGCACGGCCGCGGCGGTGGCGCAGTTCGCCGAACAGGCGGGGGTGAAGAACCTGGTGCTCACCCATTTCAGTGCCCGCTATCAGCCCAACCCCCAGCGCAGCCCGTCCATCGCAGACGTGCATCAGGAAGCCCTGGCACACTACCGCGGCAACCTGATCCTCGCGCAAGACCTGCGGCGTTATCACATGACGCGCGACGGGCACTTGACATGAAACGCCCCGACCAACGGCCATAGTGCTCGTCGAATGCTTGACCTGAGTCCAGAGCCCATCGGTTTTTCGTTGACCGTGCCCACGCCGGGCCGCAGACTTCGCGCTCGTGATTCATCCTGAGATCTGTAAAACATGCGCAAGTCATTTCCTGTAATCGCACTGTTCACCTTGGTGGCCAGCTCGTATGCCATCGCCGGCGAAACCACCAACACCGCGGTCGGCGGTGGTGTCGGCGGAGCTCTAGGGAGTGTGGTCGGTCAGGCCATTGGTGGTAGTACGGGTGCCGCGATCGGCGCCGGCGTTGGCGGCGCGGCAGGCGG
This sequence comes from Pseudomonas sp. HTZ2, assembly GCF_033173945.1. Taxonomy (NCBI): domain Bacteria; kingdom Pseudomonadati; phylum Pseudomonadota; class Gammaproteobacteria; order Pseudomonadales; family Pseudomonadaceae; genus Pseudomonas; species Pseudomonas sp. HTZ2. The sequence goes on from NZ_CP137332.1 coordinate 2,714,525, forward strand.
TGCGGTGTCGGCCAAGCACGGCAAGAAAACCGAAGCCGCCATCGGCGGTGGCCTGGGCGCCGCAGGTGGCCAGGTGCTGGGCAACAAGGTTGGCGGCTCCACCGGCGGCGCCATCGGTGCCGGCCTGGGCGGCGCGGCGGGCAGTGCCATCGGCAACAGCATGGCCGATGACGATCACCATCACAGCCACAACTCCGGCAAGAAACACAAGCACAAGAAGCACAAGCATCACGATTGATCGCTTGGGCACTCCCACAGGGGACGACGCAACGCGTCCCTTGTGGCGCCAAAGCTCCAACCAAGCTCGACCCCCGCCTTCGTTCGACGATTACCATTGTGAAAGATGGTATTTATTCGCAATTATTTCTCATTTACACTCGCCCACTCGCTTCGAAAGCAAGCTTTCTTCCTGGGTGCATCGTGTCGTTCGATCCCGCCAAACCGACGCTGCTGACCACACTGGTCCGGCACTACGACGAGCTCGTGGAGCACATTCGCCGACGCTTCGGTGACAAAAGCTCAGCGCGCGACGTGGTGCATGACGTGTGCGTGCAGTTGCTCGAGCGAGGCGAAAAGGAAGAAGTCCGCAGTCCCCTCGCCCTGCTGCGCAAAATCTCCCACGACACCGCCATCAGCCGCTACCGTGGCGAGCGCCGTCGAGCCGCCTGGGTGGAGGCCGCCAGCGAACTGCCCGAGATCTCCTGTACCGCTGCCACCCCCGTGAACCGATACGAGGCCGAGCGTGAGTTTCAATTGCTCGTCGATGCGATCGCCGCACTGCCTGCGCGCTGTCAGGCGGTGTTCGTCCTGCATAAAATCCACGAAATCCCTCAAGCAGAAGTGGCAAAGCACCTTGGTATTTCCATCAAAACAGTGGAAAAGCATCTTCGCCTGGGGCTTGCCGCATGCAGGGCAACGCTCGGACGTGACGAGGTGCATCCATGACCCATGACACCGACAAGGGGCGATTGGATGAGGCCCTTGGACGGCATCGTGAAGACCTCAAGCGGCTGTTTCCCGTTCCGCCAGCCAAGCCGACAGCGCGCAAACCAGCCAAGGCCGCCGCGCTCATGCTGTTGGCCGCGCTGGCCATCGGTGCCCTGGGCTGGTTGAACCCTGCCTACAAGCAAGAGCGATTCACCACTGCGGTCGGCGAGCGGCGCGCTGTTGCGCTTGCCGATGGCAGCGAACTGCTGCTCGACAGCGCCAGCGCTATCGATGTCCGCTGGCGTGTGTTCAGTCGCGATGTGGATCTTCGCGCCGGCCAGGTCCTGTTCGAGGTGTCTTCGGCCGTTTACCGCCCCTTCGTGGTGTCGGCAGGTTCGGCCAGGGTCCAGGTGCTTGGCACACTGTTCAATGTCCGTCGACTGGATGACGACAATGTTCGGGTGACGTTGGCGCGGGGCCGTGTGGAAGTCGATACACCGGCAACCGTGCAAACGCCGGTCATCCTGGCGCCAGGGCAACAGGTCGATGCGATCGGTGGACAGCTCACGACGGTAGCGAAGGTTGACGCGACCAAGGCGATGGCCTGGAAACATGATCGCATCGTGTTCGAGCAAACACCGCTGGACGAGGCCGTTGCCGTGCTTCGCCACTATCGAACGGCGCCCATCGAGCTGGGTGACCCAAGCCTGGCGGCGCTCAAGGTGACTGGCGTGTTCCAGGCGCACAACGTCGATCTGCTGCTGGATCTGCTCCCAAGCATCCTGCCTGTTTCCCTGTCGCGCCAGGAAGACGGCAGCGTCCGGGTCGAACGCCGGGCGCCCGGAAAATAAATATTCAAGCGAAGGTAGGGTTTTTCGATTCCCCAGACGGCTAGTTGAAAAAGCCAACTACAAAGGAACTCGAGAAGTGCATTCTTCCCTGCGCGGTCGCTCTCTACGCTTGTCGTTACTCGCCAGCAGCCTGTTCATCGCGATATCGGCTCAAGGCCAGGAACTGGTGAACATCGACCTGCCGGCCGCCCCGCTTGGCCAGGCCATCAACACCCTGGCACAGCAATCCTCGGTACAGATCATCTTTGCAGGCGACCTGGGTGCAGGCCAACAGGCGCCTGCGCTGAAGGGGCGATTCACGCCAGAGCAAGCACTGCAAAAACTGCTCGAGCACTCAGGGCTGCAGGTACAGGCCAAGGATGCGCATACCTTCATCATCGTCCCCTCCGAGCAAATCCAGGCCACCCCCTCGCCGATCACCCGCAGCGAACCTGTTGAAATGGCGCAGATGGAAATCACCTCTTCGCGTACCCGCAGCGACCTGGTCTCGGCAACTCGGCAATCGACACTGATCGACCACGACCAGCTACAGGCACTACGCCAAGGCTCCGAGAGCCTGGCCACGGTACTGGCCAAGGCGATTCCTGGCATGTCCGACTCCAGCCGCACCGTCACCGAATACGGCCAGACCTTGCGCGGGCGCAGCATGTTGATCATGGTCGACGGCGTACCGCTCAACACCAACCGCGACTCCTCGCGCAACCTGGCCAACATCGACCCGGCACTGATCGAACAGGTCGAAGTCATCCGCGGCAGCAGCGCCATTTATGGCAGCGGCGCCACAGGCGGCATCATCTCCATCACTACCCGCCCTGCCGGTGGCGAGAACCGCGCGCAGACCAGCCTGAGCGCCACCTCGCCCCTCACCCGGCTGGGCAGCGATGGCCTGGGCGGGCAGTTCCAGCAGTATGTCGCAGGCTCCCAAGGCGCGGTGGACTATGCCTTCGATTTCGGCACCCGCCACATCGGTGCTTCGTACGATGCCCACGGCGACCGCATTGCGCCGGAACCCAGCCAGGGGGACCTGTTCGACGCCAACATCTATAACATCGGCGGCAAGCTTGGCCTGCACATCGACGAAAACCAACGGGTGCAGCTGGGTGTCAGCCACTACGACGCGCGCCAGGACACCGACTACGCCACCGACCCACGCGTCGCCAAACTGCCAGCAGGCTCGGTACCGGCCAACGCGATCAAGGGACTGGATCTGGACGAGCAGAACCGCATTCGCAACACCCTGGTGAATCTGGAATACGAGCATCTCGATATCCTCTCGAGCCGGCTTTCCGCGCAGCTGTACTACCGGGACTATTTCACGCGCTTCACGCCATTCGACGCCCGCGCCGTCGCCACCCGTGGCGGCAACGTGGACCAGGTGATGCAGAACAGCGAAGTGTTCGGCAGCCGCCTGACCTTGCGCACCCCGCTCGGGCAAAGTGGCAATACCGAATTGGTCTGGGGCGGCGACTACAACCAGGAGCGCAGCGACATGCCACTGGATGTATTCGACCCCGCGGCTTATGACGCCAGTGGTGGCCTTGTCTTCGACAAGATCGGCAAGCTCACCTACATGCCGCCGCTCAAGACCCGAAGCGCAGGCGCGTTCGCCCAACTTCAGCATCGTTTCGACGAGCACTGGTCGATCGACGGCGGGCTGCGATACGAATACTCCACCGCCCAGTTCGATGACTTCGTTCCACTGTCCGAATCCCGGGCCACCTCGCCCGTGGCAGTCGAAGGGGGGCGGATCCACTACGATGCGGTGCTTTCGAACCTTGGCATCGTCTATTCGCCAGTGCTCGGCCAGGAGATCTATGCCTCCTTCAGCCAGGGCTTCCAGCTGCCTGATGTGGGTATCCAACTGCGAAACGCACGCCGTGGTTTCGATCTGAGCGCCTCGAACCTGGAACCTGTGAAAACCAACAACTATGAGCTTGGCTGGCGAGGGGAACTGGGCAGCAACACGCTAGGCACCCTGGCGTTGTTCTACACCACGTCCAAGCTGGGCGATGTGCAAAGCTTCAACAACGGCTTGATCCTGACCCGGACCAAAGAGCGCATCTATGGCGTCGAAGCCAGCGCCGACTGGCTGTCGGACGATGAGATCTGGGGCGCCGGCGGCAGCGCGACCTGGATGCAAGGACGAGAAAAGCCAGACGGCAAAGACTGGCAAGACATGACCGGCTACCGCGTTCCTCCGCTGAAACTGACCGCTTACCTGCAGTACAAGCCGAATTTCGACTGGAGCAACCGACTGCAAGCCACCTTCTTCGACTCCAAGGACTATCGCCTCGATGGCATGGACAGCTTCGGCCGGCACCAGGTCGACACCTACACGACCGTGGATCTGATCAGCCAGTACCAGGTCTCCCCTGACGACAAGGTGAGCGTGGGCATCCAGAACCTGTTCAATCGCGACTACTACCCGCTCTACAGCCAGTTGTTGCGCAATAACAACAACACCAGCCATCTGCCAGCACCCGGCATGGTGTTGACGGCCAGTTATACGCACGACTGGTAACCCCATGGGGCACCACCGGCTATTTGGGCGCGCTACGCGCGCCCATCGCGGTTGAGCCCGCTTCCACAGGGGTGACACTGGCGTCGGAAAACTCCGCCCGATCCCGCACCGGACACTGCGCCCGGTGCAGATTCAACGCCGTATTGATGATCCCGATATGGCTGAACGCCTGCGGGAAATTGCCCAGCATCCGCTTACCCACCGGGTCGTACTGCTCGGCCAGCAGGCCCACGTCGTTGCATAGCCCGACCAGTCGCTCATACAAGGCCTGGGCTTCTTGCTGCCGCCCGAGCAACACGTACACGTCCGCCAGCCAGAACGAACACACCAGGAACGTCCCTTCCCCCGGCGTCAGGCCGTCGCTACAGCGGTCGCTGTCGTAGCGAAGCAGCAAGCCGTTGCGCAGCAGACGCTGCTCGATCTGCGCCAGGGTGCGCAGAAAGCGTGGATCGTCTGCAGGCAGGAAGCCCGTCAGGGCGATCTGCAACAGGCTTGCGTCCACTTCCCGGGAGCCATAGGCCTGGACGAAGTACTGGCGCGTAGGGTCGAGCCCCTGTTCGCAGATTTCGCGGTGGATCTGATCGGCCACTTGGCGGTAGTGCCGGCCTCGTTCGCGGTCTTCCTCGGTGGTGTCGGCCAGGCTTGCGGCGCGGTCGAAGGCGACCCAGGCCATGACCTTGGAATGCACGAAGTGCTGCCGCCCGCCGCGCACTTCCCAGATGCCTTCGTCCGGCTTACGCCAGATGCGCTCCAGGTACGGCAGGATCGCGCGGGCAATGGCCGAGCTGCGCGGATGCCGGGGCAGGCCACCGCGGATGGCCTGGGTCATGGCATCGGCGAGCTCGCCATAAATGTCCAGCTGCAACTGCCCCGAGGCGGCGTTGCCGATACGCACGGGGCGGGAGTGCTCGTAACCGCTCAGCCACGGCAGGGTGAACTCTTGCAGGTCGCGCTCACCGGCCAGGCCGTACATGATCTGCATTTGCTCGGGATTGCCGGCGACCGAACGCAGCAGCCATTCCCGCCAGGCCTGGGCCTCATCGAAGTAGCCGAGGTTCATCAGCGCCAACAGGGTCATGGTGGCATCGCGCAGCCAGCAGTAGCGGTAATCCCAGTTGCGTTCGCCACCCACACGCTCGGGCAGGGAAGTGGTCGCGGCGGCAACGATGCCACCGGTGGGGGCGTAGGTCAGGGCCTTGAGGGTGAGCAAGGAACGGCGGACCAAGGGCGTCCAAGGGCCGACATCCGGACAGCGGGCGGCGAAGGCCTGCCACTGGGCGATGGTTGTTTCCAAGGCCTGGTCGACGTCGAAGTCCGGTTGTGGCGGCAGATGCGAGAGCTGGTGACGCAGGCTGAACACCTGGCGCTCACCGGCCAGAACGCGAAAGCGGCTGACGCTGTGATAGTCGCGCGAGTGCACAGGCTCCGTGCTGCGCAGGATCATCCGGTCAGGGCCGGCGACCGCACTGAGGGTGTGCGGGTCGAGCTTCTCTACCCAAGGGACGCTGCGCCCATAGTCAAAACGCAGTACCAGATCCATCTCGAAGGCGCTTTCGCCGGCCAAGCCTTCGACGATGCGGACCACGGCGTTGTGTTCGCCCAGGGGCATGCAATCGATGACCCGGGCGCGGCCGCTGGCAGTGGTGTAGGTGGTTTCGAGCACCAAGGTGTCATCGAGGTAGCGGCGGGTGACGGTTTCGACCAGGTCGCTGGGCGCCAGTCGCCAGCGGCCGTTCTCTTCATTGCCCAACAGCGCGGCGAACACCGCCGGGGCGTCGAAACGCGGGACGCACAGCCAATCCAGGGAGCCGTCGCGGCTGACCAAGGCGGCGCTGCGGCAGTTGCCCACTAACGCGTAGTCTTCGATCGGGGCTGGCATGGGCGCTCCTTTGCAAGACGGTCGGTTTGGGGGCGCTTTGCGCCCCATCGCAGCCCTTTATCCCAAGGTGTGCCACTCCCGCTTGTCACGCGTGAGCAGCTCGTCGCCCGCCGCGGGGCCATCTTCGCCGGCGGGGTATTCATGGACCTCACCACCGCTGGCCCAGGCATCCAGGAACGGCTGCACGGCGCGCCAACCGTTCTCGATGTTGTCGGCGCGCTGGAACAGGGTCTGGTCGCCGGTGAGACAGTCGTAGATCAAGGTCTCGTAACCGGTCGCCGGGGTCATCTTGAAGAAGTCCTTGTAGGCAAAACCAAGCTCGACGTTTTCCATCACCAGCTCAGGCCCGGGACGCTTGGCCTGCAGGTCGAACCACATGCCTTCGTTGGGCTGGATCTGGATCTTCAGGTAGTTGGGCTTGGGCCGTTCCAGTTCCGACTCGCGGAACTGCGCATACGGCGCCGGCTTGAAGCAGATGGCGATCTCGGTGTCGCGCACGCTCATGCGCTTGCCGGTGCGCAGGTAGAACGGCACCCCGGCCCAGCGCCAGTTGTCGATCATCACCTTGAGGGCAACATAGGTCTCGGTGCGGCTTTGAGGGTCGACGTTCGGCTCCTGACGATACCCGGCCAGGCGCTTGCGGCCCTGCTTGCCGGCCACGTACTGGCCACGCACGGAGTGCTTGAGGGCCATCTTCTGCGACCAGGGGCGGATGGCCCCGATCACCTTGGCTTTCTCGCTGCGCACCGCATCGGCAGCGAAGGCCGCCGGCGGTTCCATGGCGACCATGGCCAGCAACTGGAACAGGTGATTGGGGACCATGTCGCGCAGGGCGCCGGTGTTGTCGTAGAAGGCGCCACGGGTTTCGACACCGACGGTCTCGGCCGCAGTGATTTGCACGTGGTCGATGTAATGGTTGTTCCAGAACGACTCGAACAGCCCGTTGGAGAACCGGCTGACCAGGATGTTCTGCACCGTTTCCTTGCCCAGGTAATGGTCGATCCGGTAGATCTGCCGCTCGCTCATCACCCCCAACAGGCAGGCGTTGAGCGCCTCGGCGCTGGCCAGGTCGGTGCCGAAGGGTTTTTCCACCACCACCCGGCGAAAACCGCCGCCGGACTCATCGAGCAGCCCGGCATCTCCCAGACGCTGCGCCACTTCCGGGAAGAAGCGCGGCGAGGTGGCGAGGTAAAAGATGGCATTGCCATGGGCGGTCTTGTCGATGCGCTTGCCGATGGCCTCATAGGTGGCCGGGTTCAGGAAATCGCCGATCTGGTAGTCCAGACGTTTGGCCAGGCGCGCCCACACTTTGTCATCCAGACACTTGTTGGAGCCCTCCCCGCCTTTGTCGCGCTCGACCATGAAGGCATGCAGGCGCTCTGCGAACGCCTCGGCCGTGGCTGGATTGTGGTCGACACCAACGATGCGAAGGTTGCGGTCCAGCAGGCCATCGCGGCTGAGGTTGTACAGCGCCGGCATCAGCAGGCGCTTGACCAGATCGCCGTTGGCGCCGAACAGGAACAACGTGCAGGGCGGCGCGGCCGGGATGCGCTGTGCCGTCATTTGCCTTTCTCGACGTGGCCGCCGAAGCCCAGGCGCATGGCCGAGAGGATCTTGTCCCCATAGGTGCCCTGCTGCTGGCGCGAACGGAAACGGGCAAACAGCGCACTGGACAGCACCGGCACCGGCACGGCCTGCTCGACGGCGGCATCGATGGTCCAACGGCCTTCGCCGCTGTCGGACACCGAGCCACTGAACTGAGCCAATTGCGGGTCAGCCACCAAGGCGTCGGCGGTCAGGTCCAGCAGCCAGGAGGTCACCACGCTGCCGCGACGCCAGACCTCGGCGATCTCGGCCACGTCCAGGTCGAAGCGCTGGTCTTCGGGCAGTTCGTTGCCGCCTTTGCTGCGCAGCAGGTCGAAGCCTTCGGCGTAGGCCTGCATCAAGCCGTACTCGATACCGTTGTGCACCATCTTCACGTAGTGCCCGGCTCCGGCAGGCCCTGCATGGATATAGCCATGCTCGGCGCGGCCATGTTCACCCTCGCGGCCCCGGGTGCGGGGGATGTCGCCTACGCCAGGGGCCAGGGCCTTGAACAGCGGCTCGAGGCGCTCGAATACGTCCTTCTCACCACCGATCATCATGCAGTAGCCGCGCTCCAGGCCCCACACGCCACCGGAGGTGCCGACGTCCAGATAATGCAGGCCCAGCTTGGCCAGCTCGGCGGCCCGGCGCATGTCGTCCTTATAGAAGGTGTTGCCACCATCGATGATCGCGTCGCCCGGCTCCAGTAGCTCGGCCAGCTGGGCGATGGTCTGCTCGGTGGGCTCACCGGCAGGCAGCATTACCCACACCGCGCGAGGTGCCTTGAGCTTCTGCACCAGCGCTCCCAGGTCGTGTGCCCCTTGGGCGCCCTCGCTCTCCAGCGTCATCACCGCGTCGCGGTTGCGGTCGTGGACCACGGTCCGATGCCCTGCGAGCATCAGACGCCTCGCGATGTTGCCGCCCATGCGGCCCAGCCCGACAATTCCCAGTTGCATGTGTCGATGCTCCCCTTATGAAATGGATGACAACGCGGTTCAGGTTTTCAGATTAGTCCAGTGCTCCGTTCGAGGGTTCACCGACGAACGGGGCGACAACGATAAACAAAAAAGTTCCCAAGGCCAGGAAAAGAATTCAGAATGCGCGCCGCGCCAAGCGTCTACGCTTGAAATTGTCACCAGCCAGAACCGCGAGGTGTTCCAATGGGTACCCTGATGCCTTCCACTCCCACCCAGACCCTCTATGTCACCGTGCGCCGTGACGAGCTGCGCCGCCTGAAGGACGAACGCGACCAATTGCGCCAGCAGGTCGCCCAGTTGAATCAGTTGCTCGAGCAGGCCCGCTGCGAAGACGACAAAGCCATTCGCATCTGATCTTTCATCGCTACTGGTGGGAGCTGATGGCTCCCACTCGACAAGATTCTCCCTTCATCCTCCGTACCGGATTCCGATAGTTCGCTGTCGCCGCCCTTCCTACAGTGGCCGCGTCGCAGGCTTGTGTTGCCTGCTTTGAGCGGAGATCGCGCATGACCTCATCCAAATACAGGTTGATCCTGACTTTCATCGGGCTTGTCGGCCTGTCGGCCCCTGCCACGGCAGCTCTGTGCAAGACCGCCAGCGAAAGGGAAGTGCTGGGGCTGTTCACGCAATGGAACGACAGCCTCAAAAGCGGCGATCCACACCAGGTCGCCAGCCTTTATCAGGACGACGCCCTGCTGCTGCCGACCGTTTCCAGGATTCCTCGCCAGACCCGTGAGGCGCGCATTGACTACTTCGAACACTTTTTGGCCAAGCGCCCCAGCGGCAAACTCGACACCTATCACCTACGCCAAAGCTGCAACGAGGCGACCCTGGCCGGTTTGTATACCTTTGATCTTGCCGCCAGCGGCCAACAAGTGGCGGCACGTTACACCTTCACCTATCGCTGGGACGGCGAACGCTGGTTGATCAGCCAGCACCATTCCTCACTATTGCCCACCGATTGATCGCTGGAGTGCCTAGGCACCCTTTCGCGTCCTGGGCTGCCTTTCAGGCGGCCCCTCTACCTTCGGCATTAACATCCTGTGACAACCCGCCAACGTTTGCGCGGACCCACGGTCATCATTTAAATGACCAGCGGGTCACAAATGTAACGCAACCTCTCCTACACTCGGGATTCTGCCCGCCAAACCGTCTGGGTAACCGGACGGAAAAAAAAAGAAACTTTCCAACAAAGCGGCAGGTCAGGAACTAAGTAGGCCAATGCACAGGGGACCTCCCCGCTTCGGCCCACCCACACCCCAAACAGCTCAACTGCCTTCGGCTGGAACGCCGATTGCACGGTGCTTGTGCGCACCACTCTGGGGCATGGACCGCACTATGAAGATTTGAACTAGAGAGAACCAACACGACATAACGCCAAAGGGTGCCAGCCACCCGATACAAGGGACGGAGAGAAGTATGATCAGTGCCGCTGTCGAACCTCACGTAGATACATTCACCCCGGACAACCGCGAACCGCTGCCGCCAGGATTCGCCACGACAGCCAAGGCACCCGGCGCCCAGCGCCGTCACAACCCGCACAAACGCAAAATCCTGTTCGTCACATCGGAAATCGCCGACCTGGTCAAGACCGGGGGTTTGGGCGACGTGTCCTCGGCCCTGCCCCGGGCCCTGTCCCATCTGCACGATGTCCGTGTGTTGATTCCTGGCTACCGCCAGGTGGTCGACAGCGACAACCCCATCCATATCGTCGGCGAACTGGGTGGGCACGCGGCGCTGCCACCCTGCAAGATCGGCCGCATGGATCTGGCCGACGGCTTGGTCATCTATGTCCTGCTCTGCCCCGAACTGTACGAGCGCGACGGCACGCCCTATGGCGCCAACAATGGCCGCGACTGGCCGGACAACCACATCCGCTTCGCCCGACTGGGCCTGGCCGCTGCGGAAATCGCCGCCGGCGAAGGCATGATCCACTGGCGCCCCGACCTGGTGCACGCCCACGACTGGCCGGCAGGCCTGGCCCCGGCGTACATGCACTGGCGCGGCCTGAACACCCCGACCCTGTTCACCATCCACAACCTGGCCTACCAGGGCGTGTTCAGCCGTGCCTGCTGCCCGGAGCTGGCCATCCCTGACCATGCCCTGCAGCAGGAAGGCATGGAGTTCTACGGCAAGCTGTCGTTCCTCAAGGCGGGCCTGGCTTATTCCAGCCATATCACCACCGTGAGCGCCACCTATGCCCGGGAGATCACCACGCCCGAATTCGGCTGCGGGCTGGATGGCTTCCTGGCCAGCAAGGCGCAGCAGGGCCTGCTCGGCGGCATTCCCAATGGCATCGACGAGAGCTGGGATTCGGCCACCGACAAGCACCTGCAGCACAATTTCAGCCTCAACGACTGGGACGGCAAGGCGCGCAACGCACAAGAAGTGCGCACGCTGTTCCAACTCGAGGCATCGCAGGGGCCATTGTTCGCCGTGGTCTCGCGCCTGGTGTACCAAAAAGGCCTGGACCTGACGCTGGGCGTGGCCGACTACATCGTCAAACAAGGTGGCCAGATCGCCATTATCGGTCGAGGCGAACCTGAGGAAGAACAGGCCATGCGCGAGCTGGCCCTGCGCTACCCGGGGCGCATCGGCGTGCGCATCGGCTTCAACGAAACCGATGCACGACGCATGTTCGCAGGCAGCGACTTCCTCCTGATGCCGTCGCGCTATGAGCCCTGCGGCCTGAGCCAGATGTACGCGCAGCGCTTCGGCTCGCTGCCGGTGGCGCGCAACACCGGTGGGCTGGCCGACACCATCGAGGACGGAGTCACCGGTTTCCTGTTCGACGCGTCCACTGTCGAGAGCTACCGCGAGGCCCTGAGCCGGGCGTTCTACGTGCACGGCAAGAAAGACCTGCTCAATGCCATGCGCTGCCTGGCCATGACCCAGCCCTTCAACTGGTGCCAGGCCGTGGAACCCTACGCCAAGCTGTACGAGGAGCTGGTCTGTCAGGCCCACGCTGGCCACTACTGAACGAGGGCACCGAAGATGCAAAGGCATGGCGCACACTTGCTGGACGCCACGTCGGCGCGCTTCGCCCTCTGGGCGCCCGATGCGCGCAGCGTGAGCTTGCAGCTGGAGCAACAACCTGCGGTCGAACTGCTGCCTGAAGCAGATGGCTGGTTCACCGGCCTGGCGCCTTGCCAGGCGGGCGACCGTTATCGCTACCGAATCGATGACACCCTGCAGGTGCCCGACCCCGCGTCGCGCTACCAGCCCGAGGGCGTGCAGGGACCCAGCCAAGTGGTGGACACCGCCAGCTATCCCTGGCGTCACCCCTGGCAAGGCCGACCTTGGCACGAGGCGGTGATCCAGGAGCTGCATGTCGGCTTGCTGGGCGGCTATGCCGGAGTCATGCGCGAACTGCCGCGCCTGGCCGAGATAGGCATCACGGCCATCGAGCTGATGCCGCTGGGGGCGTTTCCGGGGACGCGCAATTGGGGCTACGACGGCGTGTTGCCGTTCGCCCCGCAGCACACCTATGGCAGTCCGACCGAACTGTGCCGCTTGATCGACGAGGCCCATGGCCATGGCCTGATGGTGCTGCTCGATGTGGTCTACAACCACTTCGGTCCCGACGGCAACTACTTGCATCAGTACGCCAGCACGTTCTTTCGCGAAGACCGGCAGACGCCCTGGGGCGCTGCCATCGATTTTCGCCGGCCCCAGGTGCGCGAGTTCTTCATCCAGAATGCCCTGATGTGGCTATGCGACTATCGCTTCGACGGCCTGCGATTGGACGCGGTGCATGCCATCGACCAGCCGGACTTTCTCATCGAACTGGCCCAGCGCGTACGTGCCGCCGTGGCCCCAGGTCGTCAGGTATGGCTGGTGCTGGAGAACGAACACAACCAGGCCTCGCTGCTCGAGCAGGGCTTCGACGCCCAGTGGAACGACGACGGCCACAACGCCTTGCATGTCCTGTTGACCGGCGAAACGGAAGGCTACTACGCCGACTACAAGGATCGTCCGATCGAAAAACTGGCCCGCAGCCTGAGCGAGGGGTTTGTCTTCCAGGGCCAGGCCAACCGCCATGGCACGCCACGGGGCGAGCCCAGCGGGCACTTAGCGCCCAGTGCGTTCGTGCTGTTTCTGCAAAACCACGACCAGATCGGTAATCGGGCAATGGGTGAACGCCTGACCCGCCTCTGCCCGCCCCCGGCCTTGCGCGCGGCCACCGGCTTGCTGCTGCTGGCGCCAATGATTCCACTGCTGTTCATGGGCGATGAAGAAGGCAGCCGCCGGCCATTTCTGTTTTTCACCGATCATCACGATGAGCTGGCCGACGCGGTGCGCGAAGGTCGCCGTGCCGAGTTCGCCCACTTCGCTGCGTTCGCCGACCCTGCGCAGCGCGAACGCATCCCCGACCCCAACGCCCAGGCCACCTTCGACGCCTCGCAGCTCGCAGCGCAGGATGTGGTGGCCGGCTGGCACGGGCTGTACCAGCGCCTGCTGACCCTGCGCCGCCTGCATCTCACCCCACGCCTGCCTGGCAGTCGCGCCCTGGGCGCCACGGTACTGGGCGAACAGGCCCTGACCGCACGCTGGCGCCTGGGCGACGGAAGCCAATTGCGGATCGACCTTAACCTGGCCAGCGAGCCGCAATCGGTAGCACTGCCTCCAGTCGAGCGCTGGTTGTTCGACAGCAGCGACACCGCGCATCTCGACACTACCCTGCCCGCGCACAGTTGCGTGGTCAGCCTGCTGCCACCCGACCAGGAGGCTCCATGAGCGAATTGCCTTTGCACCGACTGGCCGCGCGGGTGGGCTTGGCCCGCGATTGGGTCGATGCCAACGACCGCCCCCAACGGGTCAGCGATGACGTCCTGCGCCAGGTGCTGGCAGGCCTTGGCCACCCGGCCGAAGACGAAACCGCTATCGCCGCCAGCCTCCAGGCGCTCGATGAGGCCGACGATGCCGACCATGTGCCGCCGATGCTCACCGCCGATGTGGGCCTGCCGCTGGACCTTGCGCGCTATTTCGCCCCTGGCAGCCCGGTGCAGTGCACCCTCGAGAACGGTGACCCGTTGACCCTGGCCCTCGATGGCCAGGCGCAGCTGCCGGGGGAGCTGCCCGTGGGCTATCACCAACTGAACATCGACGACCGCCCGTTCACCCTGGCGGTCGCGCCTGCGCGCTGCCATGCCTTGGACGAGGCAACCGAGCAATCACCGCCTCGGTGCTGGGGCCTTGCGGTCCAACTGTACAGTCTGCGACGCCCCGGTGACGGCGGCTACGGCGACTGCCTGGCCCTGGAGCAACTGGCCCGAGCCGCCGCGGAACGAGGCGCCGACGCCTTGGCGATCAGCCCGATCCACGCCTTGTCGGCGATCGACCAGCGCCACTACAGCCCCTACTCCCCCTCCAGCCGCCTGCTGCTCAACACGCTGTACGCCAGCCCCGCCGCACTGCTGGGCGAGCGGGAAGTGCGCATGGCGATCGAGGCGTGCCAGTTGCAGCCGCTGCTCGATGAGCTCGAGCAACTGCCGCTGGTGGACTGGCCCCGCGCCGCCGAAGCCAGGCAACAGCTGCTGCAGGCGCTGTACAAGGACTTCAGCCGGGGCGCTCACCCCCTGCAAAAGGACTTCGACAGCTACCGTGAGGCCGGTGGCCAGGCCCTGTTGCACCACTGTTGGTTCCAGGTGCTGCAGGCCGAAGCGGTAGCCCGAGGCCTGGGTGCTGACTGGCGCAACTGGCCATCGGCCTGGCACGACCCTTATCACCCGGAGGTGGAAGCCTTTGCCAGCGCCTGCCCGGCCCAGGTCGAGTTCCATGCCTTCTGCCAGTGGCTCACCGAACGCGGCCTGCAACGCGCCCAGGAGGCCGCGCGCGGCAACGGCATGGCCGTGGGCCTGATCGCGGATCTCGCCGTGGGCGCCGACGGCGCCGGCAGCCAGGCCTGGAGCCGCCAGGACGAACTGCTGGCCGATCTCAAGGTCGGCGCCCCTCCCGATATCCTCAACCGCCAGGGCCAGGATTGGGGTATCTGCGCCTTCTCTCCGGAAGGCCTCAAGCGCAACGGCTACCGCGCCTTCATCGAAATGCTGCGCGCCAACCTTGCCCACGCCGGCGGCTTGCGTATCGACCACGTCATGGGCCTGCGCAGGCTGTGGCTGATCCCGCGGGGGGCGCGGCCCAGCGAGGGCGCCTACCTGAACTACCCGCTGGACGACCTGCTGCGCCTGCTGGCCCTGGAGTCGGTGCGCCACCGGGCGGTGATTTTGGGTGAAGACCTGGGCACGGTGCCCGAAGGCCTGCGCGAAACCCTGGCGGCCAAGGCCGTGCTGGGCATGCGCGTGCTGCCGTTCGAGCAACAACCGCCGGGGCATTTCAAACCGATTCTCGACTGGCCGGACAACGCCCTGGCCACTACCGGCACCCACGATCTCGCCCCCTTGGCCGGCTGGCTGCAAGCGCGCGACATCGACTGGAGCCATCGCCTGCAACTGGTGGACGCGGCCGCCGAGCTGCATTGGCGCCACACCCGCCAACGGGAGCGTGATGGCCTGCGCCGCACCTTGGAGCAGAACTATGGCGCCCTGGCTGACGACGATGCGTTGATCGACGCGGCGATCCGCTACGTCGGACATACCCGTGCCCCCCTGGTGCTGGTCCCCCTGGAAGACTTGCTGGGCTGCGACGAACAGCCCAACCTGCCCGGCACCACCGATGGCCACCCCAATTGGCGTCGCCGCTTCGCCCGCCCGGTGCGCGAGCTGCTTGACGACGAAGACGCCGCCCGCCGCCTGGAGCTGCTGGCCCAAGCCCGCGAACAAGCCTGGGAGCGTGACCGATGAAACCCTTGACCGCCACGGTGCGCCTGCAATTGCACAGTGACTTCACCCTGGACGATGCGGTGCCCCTGGTGCCCTACTTCGCCCGCCTAGGGATCAGCCACCTGTACGCTTCGCCCATTCTCAAGGCCCGGGCGGGCTCGCGCCACGGCTACGACGTGGTCGACCCGACCCAGGTCAATCCGGAGCTGGGGGGGGAAGCGGCGCTCGAACGCCTGGTCGCCGCGCTGCGCCAGCATGGCATGGGGCTGATCCTGGACACGGTGTCCAACCACATGGCCGTGGGCGGCGCCGACAACCCTTGGTGGCAGAGCCTGCTGGCCTGGGGCCGGCGCAGCCCCTACGCAGAATTCTTCGACATTCAGTGGCACTCCAGCGACCCGCTGCTGGCCGGGCAACTGTTGCTGCCGTTCCTGGGCACTGACTACGGCGTGGCGTTGCACAACGGCGAGATCCCGCTGACGTTCGACAGCGACCAAGGCGTGCTGCAAGTCGCCCATTACGAGCACCGTTTCCCCATCTGCCCGCTGGACTACGGGCAAATCCTCGGCCAGAGCGAACACCCCGCTTTGCAAGCATTGGCTCAACACTTCAGTGCCTTGCGCGAGGCCGCCGATCCGTTGACCGACGCCCTGCCCCTGCAGGCCGAGCTGGCGCGCCTGGTTGCCGAAGGCGCGAGCCTCGACGGCGCCCTGGCCGCGTTCGACAGCCGCACCGAAGCGGGTCTGAAACGCCTGCACCTGCTGCTCGAACACCAGACCTATCGCCTGGCCAGCTGGCGCACTGCGGCCGATGACATCAACTGGCGGCGTTTTTTCGACATCAACGAATTGGGCGGGCTACGCGTGGAGCGTGCGGTGGTGTTCGAGGCAACCCACGCCAAGCTGTTCGAGCTGATCGAACGAGGCCTGGTGGACGGCCTGCGCATCGACCATATCGACGGCCTGGCCGATCCTCGCCAGTACTGCCGCAAGCTGCGCCGACGGGTCGAGCGCCTGCTCGCCCGCCGCCCTGTGCAGGCCGCCGTAGCGCATTTTCCGATCTATGTGGAGAAGATCCTCGGGGCAGGCGAGCACCTGCACCTAGACTGGCGCACCGACGGCACCACCGGCTACGAATTCATGAACCAAGTCTCGCTGTTGCAGCACGACCCGGCCGGCGAAGCCCCTTTGACCGAGCTGTGGAGCAGTATCAGCGAACGCCCGGACTTTCCCGAGGAAGTGCGCCAGGCTCGCCACTTGGTGCTCAATGCCGGCTTGGCCGGCGATTGTGAGTCCGTGGCCCAGGCCCTGTTGCAGGTGGCCCGTGGCGACCTGATGACCCGCGACCTGACCCTCGGCGCGATCCGGCGGGCGCTGCAGGCGCTGGTCGAGCATTACCCGGTGTACCGCACCTACATCAATGCCTGCGGCCGTCCGGCCGAAGACGAAGCGTTCTTCCAACACGCCCTGGCCGGCGCCCGGCAGAGCCTGGCTGAAGCCGACTGGCCACTGCTCGATCATCTGCAGCACTGGCTGGGCGGCCAACCCTGGCGCCAACTGCCCCGTGGCCTGCCCCGCAAGCACCTGCGCCATGCCTGCGTGCGCTTTCAGCAATTGACGGCACCGAGCGCGGCCAAAGCCGTGGAAGACACTGCGTTCTATCGCTCAGGACGCCTGCTGTCGCGCAACGATGTGGGCTTCGAAGCCGAACGGTTCAGCGCCGATGCCACCTGGTTCCACAACGAGGCCCAGCAGCGCCTGCGGGACTTTCCCGACAACCTGCTGGCCACCGCCACCCACGACCACAAGCGCGGCGAGGACTGCCGCGCGCGCCTGGCGGTGCTGAGCGAACACGGCCCCTGGCTGGCCAGCCGGGTGGAGCACTGGCGCGAGCTCGCCACACCACTGCGCCAGTCATTGAACGACGGCCCGGCACCGAGCCCGGCGGACGAACTGCTGCTGTACCAGACGCTGCTCGGCAGCTGGCCGCTGGAGCTGGACCTGCAGGACCTCGGAGCCTTGGGCCGTTATGCCGAGCGGGTCCGCCAGTGGCAACAGAAGGCCCTGCGCGAGGCCAAGCTGCGCAGCAGCTGGAGCGCACCGAACGACGCCTACGAGCAAGCCTGCGCGACCTACGTTGACGAGCTGTTGCTGGGGCCGCAAAACCAACAGTTGCGCCGCTCGCTTCACGACGCCGCGCAGCACATCGCCTCTGCCGGCGCACTCAACGGCCTGGCTCAGTGCCTGCTGCGCATGACCAGCCCCGGCGTACCGGATCTCTACCAAGGCAACGAGTATTGGGACCTGAGCCTGGTCGACCCGGACAACCGTCGCCCGGTGGACTACGCCGCGCGCCGCGCGAGCCTGGACGACAGCGTGCCGCTGGCCGAGCTGCTGGCGCATTGGCGCGATGGGCGTGTCAAGCAGGCGCTGATCGCCCGGGTTCTAGATGCCCGCCAGGCCCATCCGCAGCTGTTCCAACGCGGCGCCTACCTGCCTTTGACCGTGCATGGCCGGCACGCCGACAAGGTGCTGGCGTTCGCACGCCTGGGCGAGGATGCCCGGGCCATCGTGGTAGTGCCGCGCCTGTGCGCCCCCCTGCTCGGCGACGCCCCTGTGCCCTTGATCCCAGCGCAGAACTGGGACGATACACGGCTGATCTTGCCGTTTGCCTTGTCGTCTGCCACTTGCTTGGGACTTTTTTCCAGTGCGGCTGTCAGCCCTTCAAAGGAGCTGTATTTGAATACTGTGCTGGCGGAGTTTCCGGTCAACCTGCTGATACAACAATCTTGAACACCAGGAGCGTCATGATGAGTGCCGATGAAAAACGTATTCGCGAATTCGCCTACCAGATCTGGGAGTCGGAGGGTAAACCCGTAGGTCAGGAAGAACGCCACTGGGAGATGGCGCGCAAACTGGCCGAGGCCGAGGCGCTGGCGCCCAAGGCGACCCCGCGCAAGAAGGCGGCGGCCAAGCCCAAGGCAGCGGCTGAACCCAAAGCGCCGGCCGAGCCGAAAGTGGCTGCCTTGCCGGGGGTCAAGCCGGCTGCGGCGAAAAAGCCAAAGGCTGTGAAGAAACCCACTGCAGGCTGAGCCTGTACCGAACCCTTTCGCGGGTTTGCCCGCGAAAGGGCTGGCATAGATGCATCGGTACATCCGTCCACCAGGCCAACGAGGACTGTCATGAGCCCCCGCACCCCGAAGAAAACCCGCTCCGTCGCTCCCTCACGCATCCGCGAAGGCTTGCCCTTCCCTCTTGGTGCCACCTGGGACGGTCTGGGCGTCAACTTCGCCCTGTTCTCGGCCAATGCCACCAAGGTCGAGCTGTGCCTGTTCGACTCCACCGGCGAACAGGAGATCGAACGCATCGAGCTCCCCGAATACACCGATGAGATCTACCACGGCTATCTGCCCGACGCGCATCCCGGGCTGGTCTACGGTTACCGGGTCCATGGCCCGTACGAACCGGAGAATGGTCACCGCTTCAACCCCAACAAGCTGCTGATCGACCCCTACGCCAAGCAACTGGTGGGGAATCTGAAATGGTCCGAGGCACTGTTCGGGTACACCATCGGCCATCCCGATGGCGACTTGTCCTTCGACGAGCGCGACAGTGCGCCCTTCGTACCCAAGTGCAAGGTCATCGACCCGGCCTTCACCTGGGGCCGCGACCAGCGGGTGCAGATCCCTTGGGAGCGCACCATTCTCTACGAAGCCCATACCCGTGGCATCAGCATGCGCCATCCGGCGGTACCGGAAGAACTGCGCGGCACCTTCGCGGGCCTGGCCAACGATGAGCTGCTCAAGCACATCAAGGACCTGGGCGTGTCCTCCATCGAGCTGCTGCCGATCCACGCCTTCGTCAACGACCAGCACCTGCTGCAGAAGGGCCTGAACAACTACTGGGGCTACAACAGCATCGCCTTCTTCGCGCCTCACCCCAAGTACCTGGCCAGCGGCAAGGTCGCCGAGTTCAAGGAGATGGTCGCGCACCTGCACGATGCTGGCCTGGAGCTGATCCTGGACGTGGTCTACAACCACACCGCCGAGGGCAACGAGCTGGGGCCGACGCTATCCATGCGCGGCATCGACAACGCCTCCTACTACCGGCTGATGCCCGACGACAAGCGCTACTACATCAACGACTCCGGCACCGGCAATACCCTCGACCTGAGCCATCCCTGCGTGTTGCAACTGGTCACCGACTCACTGCGCTACTGGGCCGGCGAGATGCATGTCGATGGTTTTCGCTTCGACCTGGCGACCATTCTGGGGCGCTATCACGATGGCTACAGCGAGCGTCACAGTTTCCTGGTGGCCTGCCGCCAAGACCCGCTGCTGAGCCAGGTCAAGCTGATCGCCGAGCCCTGGGACTGCGGCCCGGGTGGCTACCAGGTCGGCAACTTCGCCCCCGGCTGGGCAGAATGGAACGATCGCTTTCGCGACACCGTGCGCGCCTTCTGGAAAGGCGATGAAGGCCAGCTGGCGGACTTCGCCTCACGCATGACCGCCTCGGGCGACTTGTTCAACAACCGTGGCCGGCGGCCCTATGCCTCGGTCAACTTCGTCACCGCCCACGATGGCTTCACGCTGCGCGATCTGGTGTCGTACAACGACAAGCACAACGAGGACAACGACGAGAACAACCAGGACGGCACTGACAACAACCTGTCCTGGAACTGCGGTGTCGAAGGTCCTACGGACGACCCACAGATCAACGCCTTGCGCATGCGCCAGATGCGCAACTTCTTCGCCACCCTGCTGCTGGCCCAGGGCACGCCGATGATCGTCGCCGGCGACGAGTTCAGCCGCACCCAGCACGGCAACAACAATGCCTACTGCCAGGACAGCGAGATCGGCTGGATCAACTGGGATCTGGACCAGGAAGGCACCGAACTGCTGGCCTTCGTCAAACGCCTGACCCGCCTGCGCCTGGCCTACCCGGTGCTGCGCCGTTCGCGGTTCCTGGTGGGCGACTACAACGAGGCGATCGGGGTCAAGGACGTTACCTGGCTGGCGCCCGATGGCAATGAAATGAGCGTGGAGCAGTGGGAAGATCCCCATGGCCGCTGCCTGGGCATGCTCATGGACGGCCGCGCCCAGGTCAGTGGCATTGCCCGGCCCGGCGGCGAGGCGACCTTGCTGCTGATCGTCAACGCCTACCATGACACGGTGCCCTTCCAGCTGCCCTCGGTGCCCGAGGGCGACTACTGGAGCTGCCTGGTCGACACCGACCGGCCACAGATGCGCAAGCCTCAGCACCTGGCCTTCGATACGCTGTTCGAGGTCAAAGGGCGCTCATTGCTGCTGATGGCGCTACAGCGCGAAGAAGAGTGATAGGCCTGTCTCACTGGCTTGCGAAAAGAGCCGCATAAGTATGTACACCTGATGGCTCTTCGAGAGTGAACCCAGGCAAGCAAGATCTGTCGGAATCAGTGTCTGTTTGTGCGAGTGGCCCTGACGTCGGCATGCCTGCGATGGGGCATTCAACCCCGCAGTCCTTGAGGAGCCATCGTGAGCCCCGAAGCCGGTAGTCCAGGTTTCGCCAGCGTCAGCCAAGCCCCAGCCGTTCATCGGCTGCGGGTGCTGACGGTCAATACCCACAAGGGCTTCACCGCCTTCAACCGGCGCTTCATCCTGCCAGAGCTGCGCGAGGCTGTGCGCAGTACCCAGGCCGACATCGTGTTTCTCCAGGAAGTGCTCGGCAGCCATGACCGCCACGCCGCGCGCTACCCGGGCTGGCCACAGACGTCCCAATACGAGTTTCTTGCCGACAGCATGTGGAGCGACTTCGCCTACGGTCGCAACGCGGTCTATCCCGATGGCCACCACGGCAATGCCTTGCTGTCGAAGTACCCGATTCTCGAACACCGCAACCTCGACGTATCGATCACGGGCCCCGAGCGCAGGGGCCTGTTGCATTGCATCCTCGACGTGCCCGGCCAACGCCAGGTGCATGCCATTTGTGTGCACTTGTCGTTGCTGGAAAGCCATCGGCAAAAGCAACTTCACCTGTTGCGCCGTTTGCTCGACAGCCTACCGGCCGACGCCCCGGTGATCATCGCGGGCGACTTCAACGACTGGCAGCTGCGCGGCAATCGCACCCTGGGGGCTCAGCGTGATCTGCACGAAGCATTCGAGCGCCACCACGGCCTGCTGGCACGCACCTATCCGGCCCGCCTGCCGCTGCTGCGCCTGGACCGCATTTACCTGCGCAACGCCGAGAGTCATGCCCCGCGAATCCTTGGGCACAAGCCTTGGACGCATCTGTCCGATCACCTGCCCTTGGCAGTGGAGGTGCGTCTTTAGCAATGATTCGGCATAGTCCAACCACGGCAAAGAACCAACCTCGATATCGATAGCTGAATTTCCAGCTAAATCATTCGCTTACGCCCCTCATCGACATACCGACAAGTCTTTCACGCTTTCTTGACGCAGGCGGCGACGTCTCCTTAGCTGAACTCTACAACGTGTCGTAAAAAATTCGCGCCGGGCCTCTAGCGTGCACCTTTGTGCGTACCTGCGAGCCCAGGCGTGCTGGTTTGGGTCGCCCTCTGTTTTTGTGTCGTACAGCTCGTGACATCAGGCCAGATCCTTGGGCTGTACCAACACACAACAACACAACAGAGGAGATCCGCCATGAAAAGAACCTCGAACCCCTGGCGCTTCGACGCGATTTTCTGTGCGGTTTCCACGTCGCTGCTCCTGGCAACCCCGGTGGAAACCTTCGCGTTCGAACTGCAGGAACAGGCCTCCTTCGCTGGCCTGTTGCAGCCGCCGGCCGTGCCGCAGCTCTCCCTCGATCCGGTGACCGCCAGCGGCCTGAGCCTGGGCACCCTGAGTGCATTTTCCGAGCGCATGAGCGAACGCCACGGCCAAGCGGCCCCGGACCTGGTCGCCAGCCAGTGGTCGCAGTTCTTCCCGGATGCCACAAGACCCGGCGCCCAAGTGCCCGCGCAACTGGAGGCGCCCAGCCAACAATTGACGATCGGCCCGGACCTGTTCGTGCGTGAAACCAACGGCAATGTGCATCGGGCGGGGATTTTCGTGGGCCACAACAACCTGCAAAGCAGCTTCAACGGCATGCGCCGGTTGCTCGGCGACAAGCAGAAGAATGCCGTTAACCTTAGCGGCGAAAGCCTGGGGGTGTACTGGAGCATGACCCATGAGCAAGGCTGGCACGTCGATGCCGTGGCCATGGGCACCCGCATCGACGTCAATGGGCGTGGGGAGAGCGGCCAGCGATTGGACGACAGCGGCCATGCGATGACCTTTTCGGTTGAAGGTGGATACCCCATCGGCCTGGGCGGTGGCTGGGTCATCGAGCCCCAGGCGCAGTTGATCAACCAGCAGTTCTTCCCCGGCAACCGGGCACAGGAAGAAACCCTGCAGGCATTCGACAGCCAGCCGAGCTGGAGCGGCCGGGTCGGTGCCAAATTGTCGGGGCGCTACACCGTACGCGGGATGCCCATCGAACCCTACGTGCGGACCAACGTGTGGTACGACTTCACCGATTCGGACACCGTAAAGCTGGACCAGGTCGACAAGATCTCCAGCTCCCGGTACTCGACCACCGTGGACCTTGGCTTGGGATTGGTGGCGCGGGTCACGCCGAAAGTAGCGCTGTTCGTCAGTGCCGACTACAGCAGCGATGTGGACGGCAATGACCTCAATGGCCTGATTGGCAGCCTGGGCGTGAGAATGCGCTGGTGAGACTTCGGGGCTGCCTTGCAGCCCCATGTCCTCAATCGATGGAACACCTCAAGACTTAAGGGGCCGCTTTGCGGCCCCCGGTACAGCTCAGGCCGGTTTCATCACCAGAACCCCCAACGGCGGAAGGTTCAAGGCCAGCGATAGCGGCTGCCCATGGCTGGCCACCTGCTCACTGGCCACCGCTCCCAGATTGCCCACATTCGACCCGGCATACAGCTCGGCATCGCTGTTGAGCAACTCCTGCCAGCGCTCGCCGAACGGCACACCGATGCGGTACCCCTCACGTGGCACCGGGGTGAAGTTGGCCACTACCAGCAACGGCTCCCCGGCGCTGCTCCAGCGCAGCCAGGCATACACGCTGTTGTGCGCGTCATCGCCGATCAGCCACTGGAAGCCCTGGGGCTGGCAATCCTGTTCGTGCAGCGAGGGCAGCTCGCGGTACAGGCGGTTGAGGTCGCTCACCAGGCGCTGCACGCCTTGGTGCTCGGGGTACTGCAGCAGGTACCAATCCAGCTGGTGGTCGTGGTTCCACTCGCGCCACTGGCCGAACTCGCAGCCCATGAACAGCAGCTTCTTGCCGGGGTGGGTCCACATGAAGGTGAGGTAGGCGCGCAGGTTGGCGAACTTCTGCCAGCGATCGCCGGGCATCTTGTCGATCAGCGAATGCTTGCCATGGACCACTTCATCGTGGGAGATCGGCAAGATGAAATGCTCCGAGTACGCGTAGATCAGCCCGAAGCTCATCTCGTTGTGGTGATACGCGCGGTGCACCGGGTCGTTCTGGATGTAGTGCAGCGTGTCGTGCATCCAGCCCATGTTCCACTTGTAGGCAAAGCCCAACCCGCCCTGCTGCACCGGCTGGCTGACCCCGGGCCAGGCGGTGGACTCTTCGGCGATGATCAAGGCGCCCGGTGCCTCGACGGCGGCGACGCCGTTGAGGTGGCGGATGAAATCGATGGCTTCGAGGTTTTCACGGCCGCCGTGGCGATTAGGCACCCACTCGCCGGCCTTGCGCGAGTAGTCGCGATACAGCATCGAGGCCACGGCATCGACCCGCAGGCCATCGATGTGGAAGTGTTTGAGCCAGTGCAACGCCGAGGCCATCATGAAACCGCGCACCTCGTTGCGCCCCAAGTTGTAGATCAACGTGTTCCAGTCCTGGTGGTAGCCCTCCAGGGGGTTGTCGTATTCGTAGAGTGCGGTGCCGTCGAAGCGCGCCAGGCCATGTTCATCGGTGGGGAAATGCGCCGGAACCCAGTCCAGCAGCACGCCGATGCCACCTTGGTGGCAGGCATCGATGAACGCCGCGAAGTCCTCGGCGCTGCCGTAGCGCGAGGTGGGTGCGAACAGCGACAGTGGCTGGTAGCCCCAGGAGCCCCCGAACGGGTGCTCCATGATCGGCAGCAGCTCGATGTGGGTGAACCCTAAATCCTGCACATAGGGCACCAGGCGCTCGGCCAGTTCACGCCAGTTGTAAAAGCGCGACACCTCGCCGGCGTCGTCCAGCTCGCAGCGCCAGGAGCCGGCATGCAGCTCGTAGATCGACAGCGGCGCGTCGTAGGCGTGACGCGCGGCGCGCTGTTGCATCCAGTCGTGATCCTGCCAGGCGTGCTTCAGGGGGCCTGACACCTTGGACGCGGTGCTCGGCGGCAACTCGGTGGCGCGGGCCAGCGGGTCGGCCTTGAGCGGCAGCACACCGTCCTGGCCGAGCACCTCGAACTTGTAGGCCTCACCGATACCCAGGCGTGGCACGAACAGCTCCCACACGCCGGCGTCGTGGCGCAGGCGCATGGGATGGCGGCGCCCGTCCCAGTTGTTGAAATCGCCCACCACCGACACGCGCCGGGCATTGGGTGCCCACACCGAGAAGCACACCCCATCGATGCCATCGGCACACATCGGCTGGGCGCCGAAACGCCCGGAGAGATCGCGGTGGTTGCCTTCGGCGAATAGGTACAAGTCCATTTCGCCCAGTTGCGGGCCGAAACTGTAGGGGTCCTCGGTGATCTGCTCACCTCCGGCCCAACCGATGCGCAGCAGGTACGGATGGGCTTCGTCCAGGTGCGCGGTGAACAGCCCCGGCAGGCTGCCCTGCACCATTTCGGCCAGCACACGCCCATCATGGCGCGCCAGCACCTGGACGTTCAGCGCAGTGGGCAGGAAGGCCCGGACGAACAGCCCTCCTGCACCATCGGCGTGGGGCCCCAGCACCGCAAAGGGATTGGCGTGCTCGGCGCGGGCCAGGGCGTCCAGATCCCGTTGCCGAAGGCCGCCGTTATCACGCGTGGTTGCATTCATCTCACTGCCCCTATCCGTTGTTGTTTGAAGTAAATAACCCGCTCCCACAGAGGAGGCCTATCGCCTGTCATGAGGCCTAGCCCTCCCCCCACGTACTGATCAGCCCATGCAGTCCATGCAAGGGCACAGCCAACCAGCCTGGCCGGTTCTCGGCTTCGTAGATGATTTCGTAGGCGGCTTTTTCCAGGCAGAACAGCTCCAGTGCGGCGCGCTCGCCCTCGGCCTGCTCCCAGGCGTGGGGCATGGCGGCGGTGGCCAGGCCATAGGCTTCGACGAAGGCATGACGCGACTGATGCAGGTACTGCCGGGCAACTCGCTGCCGAGCCTGGCGTGCAGCGTCGGAGAGGTCTACCGCCGAGGCGCTGCGCAAGATCATCGCTGCAGCATAGTCGAAGGAGCGCAACACGCCGCTGACATCCTTGTACGGACTGTGCTTGGCCCGTCGCTCCTCCAGCGGCCGGGCAGGCTCGCCTTCGAAATCGATCAGGTACGCATCGCCCTGCACCACCAAGACCTGGCCCAGATGCAGGTCGCCGTGCACGCGCATCAGCAGACCGCCTTGGGCCTGGCGGGCCAGGGTGTCGATGTGCTGGGCCAAGCCCTCGCGTTGTTGCGCCAGGTCGTCGACCAGGGCCTGGCTGTCAGGGTCCAGGCTGTCGCGGTGCCGGGCCAACAGGTCCAGGGCGTGGTCCAGTTGCGCGCTGACTTGCGTGCTCCAGCGGGTGCTGTCCTCGGTGGCGCTGGGGCGCGGCGCGAAAGCCTCGTCATCACTGGGTGCGGCCAGCAACAGGTGCATCTCGCCCAGTCGCTGGCCCAGCAACGCGGCAAAGCCTGTGAGTTCCACCAAGGCGTCGGTGTGCGCCTCGGGCTCGACGCTGGCCGGCTCCATCTCGTCGCGCACGGCGCGCTCCAGGGTGTTCTGGGTCCAATCCCAGGCGTCGCCCTGGTTGTTCAGATAGCCTTGGGCAATCATCAGCAGATGCGGCGTGCCTTGATCATCGACCCGGCTGACCCAGCCGAGCAACGGCGAAATGTTGGCAAAGCCGGCGGCCGTCAAATACGCGCTCATCTCGAGCTCCGGATGAATGCCTGGATTGACCCGGCGGATCAGCTTGAGCACCAGGCTGCCGCCCACCACCACCGAGCTGTTGGACTGCTCGGCGCTCAGGTAACGCACTTCGCTTTCTTCATTGAGCGCAAGGCTGGCCAGTTGTTCGGTGCAGTCGAAACGCAGTTCGCCCGTACCACACGGCAGACGCGTGCGGGCCTGGCAGTTGCTGAGCACGGCGCGAATGAACGGTTCGAGCACGAAGGCGTCGGTGATCAGCCCCACCTGGCGGCCACGGCGCACCCGCGAAAGCGCCAGCTGCTGGGGCAAGGCGCTGTTGATCTGCTCTTCGGGCAGCAGGCCGAACGGCAGCTGGTAATGCTGCACCACACCCTCGCTGTGCACCTGCAGCTCACTGAGCAGCACCGGCGTGGTGGCGGTGGCCAGGCGCACGCCATAGCTCAGGCGCACCTGGTCGATCGGCCCCTGCTTGCCGGCGAACCAGCGCCGCTTGGGCAGGTACTGGGGCAAGATGGTGGTTTCCAGGGTCTCGCTCGAGGGTGCGTCGAGCAGTTCCTCCATGCGCTTGCGCAGCACGAGGGTGGTCAGCTCCGGCAAGCCTTCGCTCGGCTCGATGTGCCAGCTGGGCATGCGATCACGCGAAGCCAGCAGGAACCAGTAGAAACCATAGGGCGGCAGGGTGAGCAGGAACGGCAACTGGCCGATGGGCGGGAAGGCACTACCGCCGAGCATCTCCACCGGTACTTTGTCGGCGTAGGCCGACAGCTCCAGCTCGGCAGCCTGGGCCGCACGCGAAACGTTGGCCACGCACAGAACGATCTCGGTGTTGCCCTCACCATCGGTGTACTCGCGCAAGTAGGCGAGGATGCGTCGATTGCTGGGGGTGAGCATTTTCAGGGTGCCACGGCCAAAGGCTTTTTGCTGCTTGCGCACGGCGAGCAGGCGGCGGTTCCAGTTGAGCAGCGAATGCGGATCGTGGGACTGGGCCTCGACGTTGACGGTCTGGTAGCCATAGAGCGGGTCCATGATCGGCGGTAGCACCAGGCGCTGCGGGTCGGCGCGGGAGAATCCGCCGTTGCGGTCCGGCGACCACTGCATGGGCGTGCGCACGCCATCGCGGTCGCCCAGGTAGATGTTGTCGCCCATGCCCAATTCATCGCCGTAGTACAGGGTCGGAGTGCCAGGCATCGACAGCAACAGACTGGTGAGCAGTTCGATACGCCGACGGTCACGCTGCAGCAGCGGCGCCAGGCGACGGCGGATGCCAAGGTTGATGCGGGCGCGGCGGTCCTCGGCATAGTAGTTCCACAGGTAGTCACGTTCGCGGTCGGTGACCATTTCCAGGGTGAGTTCATCGTGGTTGCGCAGGAAGATCGCCCATTGGCAGTTGGCGGGGATTTCCGGGGTCTGGCGCAGGATGTCGGTGATCGGGAAGCGGTCTTCCATGGCCAGGGCCATGTACATGCGCGGCATCAGCGGGAAGTGGAACGCCATGTGGCATTCGTCGCCATCGCCCTCGCCGAAATAGGGGCGGGTGTCCTCGGGCCATTGGTTGGCCTCGGCCAGGAGCATGCGGTCGGGGTAGTTGGCGTCGATCTCGGCACGGATCGCCTTGAGTACCGCGTGGGTTTCGGGGAGGTTCTCGTTGTTGGTGCCGTCGCGCTCGATCAGGTAGGGGATCGCATCCAGGCGCAGGCCGTCGACGCCAAGATCGAGCCAAAAGCGCATGACGCCGATCACGGCCTTCATCACTTGCGGGTTGTCGAAGTTCAGGTCCGGCTGGTGCGAATAGAAACGGTGCCAGAAGTACTGGCCGGCGACCGGATCCCACGTCCAGTTGGACTTTTCGGTGTCCAGGAAGATGATCCGCGTACCGTCGTATTTCTGGTCGGTGTCCGACCACACGTAGAAGTCCCGCGCCTTGCTCCCAGGTTTGGCGTGGCGGGCGCGCTGGAACCAAGGGTGCTGGTCGCTGGTGTGGTTGATGACCAGCTCGGTGATCACCCGCAGGCCGCGTTTGTGAGCCTCGGCGATGAAGCGCCGGGCATCGGCCAGAGTGCCGTAGTCGCTGTGCACGGCCTTGTACTCGGCGATGTCGTAGCCGTCATCGCGCCGTGGCGAGGGGTAGAACGGCAACAGCCACAGTGTGTTGACGCCCAGCTCGGCGATGTAGTCGAGCTTGCCGATCAGCCCGGCGAAATCACCGATGCCGTCATTGTTCGAGTCGAAGAAGGACTTGATGTGCAGCTGGTAGATCACTGCGTCCTTGTACCACAGCGGGTCGTCGATGAAGGCTTGTGGGCGGGAACGCTTGGCCATGGGCGACTCCTTTCAATTCGATTTCAGCGTGCAACGGTGTTGTCCGGTAGCGCTAAGACCTGTGGGAGGGGTTTACCCCACTGACGCATTCGCGGGTAAACCCGCTCCCACAGGGGACGCCGTTCTAACGGGCTTTTTCGATTCGCCAGATGCCGAACGGCAGGTGCCAGGGTTCGATGCGCATCCACTGGGTCTTGCCGTGCCAGGTCCAACGGTGGCCATTCATCAGGTCTTCGCCGAGGGTGTCGGCGTTGTCGTCCAGGCCCAGCTCCCACAGCGGCAGTTCGAAGTGCGCCTCTTGAGCGTTGTGCGGATCGAGGCTGATCGCCACCAGGATGTAGTTGTCCCGTTCCGGCGTGCGTTTGGCGAAATACAGGATGTTGTCGTTCCAGCAGTTGAAGAATGCGACGCCCAGGTGGGTCTGCAGGGCGCGGTTCTGCCGGCGGATACGGTTGAGCTGGGCGATCTCGGCGATGATGTTGCCGGGTTGGGTGAAGTCCCGCGGGCGGATTTCGTACTTCTCCGAATCCAGGTATTCCTCTTTGCCCGGCAACGGCGTGCCCTCGCACAACTCGAAACCCGAATACATGCCCCACAGCCCGGACCCCATGGTCGCCAGGGCAGCGCGAATCAAGAACCCCGCGCGTCCAGAGGTCTGCAGGAAATAGGGGTTGATGTCCGGCGTGTTGACGAAGAAGTTCGGCCGGTAGCAGTGGCACCAGGGCGGCTGGTTGAGTTCGAGGAAGTATTCGCGCAGCTCCTGCTTGGTGTTGCGCCAGGTGAAATAGGTGTAGCTCTGGGCATAGCCGACCTTGCCCAGGCGGGCCATCATCGCCGGGCGGGTGAAGGCCTCGGCGAGAAAGATCACATCGGGGTAGCGGCTGCGAACATTGGCGATCAGCCATTGCCAGAACGGCAACGGCTTGGTGTGCGGGTTGTCGACACGGAAGGTGCGCACGCCTTCCTCGACCCAGCCGATCACCACGTCACGCAGGGCCAACCACAGGGAGGGCACGGCCTCGGCGGCATAGAAGTCGACGTTGACGATGTCCTGGTACTTTTTCGGTGGGTTCTCGGCGTAGCGGATGGTGCCATCCGGGCGCCAGCTGAACCAGCCGGGATGCTCGGTCAGCCAGGGGTGATCCTGGGAGCACTGGATGGCGAAATCCAAAGCGATTTCCAGCCCATGTTCTGCGGCGGCGGCGACCAGGCGGCGAAAATCCTCGCGGCTGCCCAACTGCGGATGGATGGCATCGTGGCCACCTTCGGGGCTACCGATGGCATAGGGACTGCCCGGATCTCCCGGCTCGGCCTGCAGGGCATTGTTGCGGCCTTTGCGGTGCTTGGTGCCGATGGGGTGGATCGGCGGAAAGTACAGCACGTCGAAGCCCATGTCGCGGATCATCGGCAGGCGCTGGTGCACGTCGTTGAAGGTGCCGTGACGCTCGGCGCTGTCGGTGATCGAACGCGGAAAGAGTTCGTACCAACTGGCGAACAGCGCCTGCTCGCGGTCCACATCCACCGGGAACTCTGCGCTGCGGGTGAGGTAACTGCGGTGCTCGGCATCGACCATGAGCGCCGCGGTGCCCGGCTCGAGCAACAGTGCCACCTGATCATCGGTGGCGAGCGTCGGCAGGCGTTGCTGGAGCTGCTCGAGTTGCCCACGCAGTTGGCCGTTGCTGCGCTCGGCGCCCTTGCCCAGCAGCAGCCTGCCCTCCTCCAGCTCGAGCGTGACGTCGACACCGGCGTGGTACTTCTTCTCGAGGTCGTGGCAGTAGGTGGCGAAGGGGTCGATCCAGGCCTCGATGCTGAACAGGTGAAGGCCCAGTTCGAGCGGCGTGAACTCGGCCAGCCACAGGTCGTTGCCAGGCGAGTGCATGGGCACGGTATGCCAGCGGCGGCTGTGGGCCTGGCGCCAGTGCAGGACCACCGCCAAGCGGTCATGGCCGTCGCTGTAGACTTTGCTGCTCACCGCCACGCGCTGGCCTCGTACCGCCTTGGTGGCGAAGGTGCCAGCGTCGAGCACCGGTTGCGTATCTTCGACCACGATCCGCGGCGCCAGCAACGCCTGGGACAGGCTGATGGCCTGGTCCGGGTGATCATTGGCCATGGGCACGCTGTCGAACGGCTCATTTCCTGACATCGAACCTTGCTCCCTTTTGCGGTGGCGGTAAGGGTTCAGAGCCGTGGGCGCTGCCTGGGGTTCAAAAAAAATGAGCGAACGGTGCAGGGCCAAGTCAAAGCCTGCAAAGACGCTTGAATCCCAAAGGAGGCCTGGCCATGAACATTCCCATTCCACCGGAGACGCCCGACCCGAACATCGACGACCCTACCCTGCCGCCGGGCGTGCCAGAGGAGGAGCCGGACGAGCTGCCGATCAAGCCGACCGTGCCGCCGACCGTGGGGGATCCGCCGAGCGAGGAGCCACCGGTGAAAGGCAAAGGATAGACAAGGACCGTGACAAGCACGGGATGGACAGTGGGAGCGGCAGCGAAACTGCCGCCCCTTTCGCAGGTAAGCCCGCTTGTGTCTTCGCAAGCGCGTTTTTTGTGGGAGCGGGTTTACACGCGAAGGTCACCGCAGCAAGACCATGACTCCCTCGCAACCAGGTGATACCGAGGACTGTTCAGAGATTGATCTCGGCGATGCTGATCTCGCGCATGCGGAACTTCTGCACCTTCCCGGTCACCGTCATCGGGAATTCCTCGACGAAGCGATAATGACGCGGCACCTTGAAATGCGCGATACGCGCCTTGCACCAACCCTGTAGCTCCTCGGCCGTGGCGCTGTGCCCGGGGTGCAGCTTGATCCAGGCCACTACCTCCTCGCCATAGCGGCTGCAGGGAATGCCGATCACCTGGGCATCGGCGACCGCCGGGTGGGTATAGAAGAACTCCTCCAGCTCGCGCGGGTAGATGTTCTCACCTCCGCGGATAATCATGTCTTTGTTGCGCCCGACGATGCGCACATAGCCCTGCTCATCCATTACCGCCAGATCACCCGAATGCATCCAGCCAGCCGGGTCGATGGCATCCTGAGTGGCTTGCGGGTTGTTCCAGTAGCCGAGCATCACGCTGTAGCCGCGAGTGCACAGCTCGCCGATTTCGCCACGCGGGACGATGTTGCCGTGCTCATCCACCAGCTTGCTTTCCAGTTGTGGCTGGGTACGCCCGACCGTGGTCACGCGCAGCTCCAGCTCGTCGTCAGGACCGGTCTGCAACGACACCGGGCTGGTCTCGGTCATGCCGTAGGCGATCTGCACCTGGGCCATGTGCATCTGCCCGATCACCCGGCGCATTACCTCGATCGGGCAGGTGGCCCCGGCCATGATGCCGCTGCGCAGGCTGGAGAGGTCCAGCTCGGAGCGACCGGGGTGGTCAAGCATGGCGATGAACATGGTCGGCACGCCGTAGAGAATGCTGGCGCGCTCCTCGGCCACGGCGTGCAGGGTCAGGCCCGGGTCGAAGGCATCGTTGGGATAGATCATGGTGCTGCCATGGGTAACGCAGCCCAGGTTGGCCATGACCATGCCGAAGCAGTGGTACAACGGCACCGGGATGACCATGCGGTCCTGTGCCGTCAGGCCCAGGCTTTCACCAACCATGTAGCCGTTGTTGAGGATGTTGTAGTGGCTGAGCGTGGCGCCTTTGGGCGCGCCGGTAGTGCCGGAGGTGTACTGGATGTTTACCGGCTGGTCGAATTGCAGGCTGCGCTGGCGGGCGTCGAAGGCCGCAAGGTCGGTTTGCCCTGCCCGCTCGATCAGCCGAGTCCAAGGCAGGAAACCGGCCGGCGGGTTGACGGCCAGGCTAATCACCCCGCGCAGCGCCGGCAGCCGCTCGCTGGCCAGTTGGCCGGGCGCGTCGGTGCGCAGTTCTGGGGCCAGGTCCAGCAGCATGGCGTGGTAGTCAGAGGTCTTGAAGGCGTCGGCGCACACCAGCCAGCTGCAGCCTGACTGGCGCAGTACGTATTCCAGTTCACCGACCCGGTAGGCCGGGTTGATGTTGACCAGGATCGCGCCGACTTTGGCGCTGGCCAGTTGCAGGATGCACCACTGGGCACAGTTGGGCGCCCAGATCCCGACCCGGTCGCCGACCTGCACACCCAACGCCATCAGTGCCCGGGCGTGCTCATCGACAGTCTCGGCCAGCTGCCGCCAGCTGTAGCGCTGTCCTTGGTGGCGAACGACCAGGGCTTCGCCGTCGGGATAGCGAGCCACAGTCGCATCGAAGGCCTGGCCGATGGTCAGGGTCAACAACGGGCGGTCCTGGCGACCGCGGGTGTAGCTTGGTTGACTCATGGATGTCCCTTCTTGTGTTTGTTCTGGGCATGACTGAAGCAAGCGACGCTACTCTGGCGCAGATTTACGTTAACGTAAAGGTCACTAGCTGATTGACACCCTCAGTCGGCAGGTTTACGTTAACGTAAAGGTGAAAAATGACAACCGGCTTGTCGGCGTGACACCCATCCCGAGGGAGCGGTGGATAGCCCTTGAGCTACGGTGTAACCCAACTTCAATAACAAGAAGGTGCCCCCGCATGCATTACCCCACCCTGAACTTCGCCCTGGGCGAAACCATCGACATGCTCCGCGACCAGGTGCGCACCTTCGTTGCCGCCGAACTGGCCCCCCGCGCGGCTCAGATCGACCAGGACAACCTGTTCCCCGCCGACATGTGGCGCAAGTTCGGCGACATGGGCCTGCTGGGCATCACCGTGCCAGAGGAATACGGCGGCGCCGGCCTGGGTTATCTGGCCCACGTGGTGTCGATGGAAGAAATCAGCCGCGGCTCGGCCTCGGTGGCCCTGTCCTATGGCGCCCACTCCAACCTGTGCGTCAACCAGATCAACCGCAACGGCACCCATGAGCAAAAGCTCAAGTACCTGCCTAAGCTGATCAGCGGCGAGCACATCGGCGCCCTGGCCATGAGCGAGCCCAACGCCGGCTCCGATGTGGTATCGATGAAGCTGCGTGCCGAGAAGCGCGGCGATCACTACGTACTCAATGGCAGCAAGACCTGGATCACCAACGGCCCTGACGCCAACACCTATGTGATCTACGCCAAGACCGACCTGGACAAGGGCCCCCATGGCATCACCGCGTTCATCGTCGAGCGCGACTGGAAAGGCTTCTCGCGCAGCAACAAGTTCGACAAGCTCGGCATGCGCGGCTCCAATACCTGCGAGCTGTTCTTCGATGGTGTGGAAGTCCCGGAGGAAAACATCCTCGGCCAGCTCAACGGCGGCGTGCGTGTGCTGATGAGCGGCCTGGACTACGAGCGCGTAGTCCTCTCCGGCGGCCCGACCGGCATCATGCAAGCCTGCATGGACCTGGTGGTGCCCTATATCCATGACCGCAAGCAGTTCGGCCAAAGCATCGGCGAGTTCCAGCTGATCCAGGGCAAGATCGCCGACATGTACACCCAGCTCAACGCCAGCCGCGCCTACCTGTATGCCGTGGCCCAGGCCTGCGACCGCGGCGAGACCACCCGCAAGGATGCCGCCGGGGTGATCCTCTATACCGCCGAACGCGCGACTCAGATGGCCCTGGAGGCGATCCAGATCCTCGGTGGCAATGGCTATATCAATGAATTCCCGGCAGGTCGACTGCTGCGCGACGCCAAGCTGTACGAAATCGGTGCTGGCACCAGCGAGATCCGCCGGATGCTCATCGGTCGCGAACTGTTCAACGAAACCCGCTGAAGCAGCTTCAAGCAGCAAGACAAACAGCGATGCGCGCTTGCAGTCACAACACTGAACATTCTTGCAGCTTGAAGCTTGAGGCTTGATTCTGCGCGAGGAGTCATGATGATCCTGAAGTCACAGTTGAACGTTAAATCACCAGAGTTCGCGCAGAACTGGAGCGCCATGGCGGCCCAGGTCCAGGCTCTGCGCACCCTGCTCGCCCAGGTCAACCAAGGCGGCGGCCCCAAGGCCCAGGAGCGGCATACTTCGCGAGGCAAACTGTTGCCACGCGAGCGCATCGATCGCCTGCTCGACCCAGGCTCGCCCTTCCTCGAGATCGGCCAGTTGGCTGCCCATGAGGTCTACGGCGAAGACGTACCCGCCGCGGGCGTGATCGCCGGCATCGGTCGTATCGAAGGGGTCGAGTGCATGATCGTAGCCAACGACGCCACGGTCAAAGGCGGCTCCTATTACCCGCTGACGGTGAAAAAACACCTGCGCGCCCAGACCATCGCACTGCAAAACCGCCTGCCCTGCATCTACCTGGTGGACTCCGGCGGCGCCAACCTGCCCCGCCAGGACGAGGTCTTCCCGGACCGCGAGCACTTCGGGCGGATTTTCTTCAACCAGGCCAACATGAGCGCGCAAGGTATCCCGCAGATCGCCGTGGTCATGGGCTCGTGCACCGCAGGCGGCGCCTATGTACCGGCCATGGCCGACGAAGCGATCATGGTGCGCCAGCAGGCGACGATCTTCCTCGCAGGCCCCCCTTTGGTGAAGGCTGCCACCGGTGAGGTGGTCAGCGCCGAAGACCTGGGAGGCGCCGACGTGCATTGCCGCACCAGCGGCGTGGCCGACCACTACGCCGACAACGATGAACATGCCCTGGCCTTGGCCCGGCGCAGCGTGGCCAATCTCAACTGGCGCAAGCTCGGCCACGTGCAGCGCCAGGCACCGATCGCCCCGCTGTACGACGCCCAGGAGCTGTACGGCGTTGTCCCCGCCGATGCCAAGCAACCATTCGACGTGCGCGAAGTTATCGCACGTCTGGTCGATGGTTCGGTGTTCGATGAGTTCAAGGCCTTGTTCGGTACCACACTTGTGTGCGGCTTCGCCCACCTGCATGGCTACCCGGTGGCGATCCTGGCCAACAACGGCATCCTCTTTGCCGAGGCCGCGCAAAAAGGTGCGCACTTCATCGAGCTGGCCTGCCAACGCGGCATCCCGCTGCTGTTCCTGCAGAACATCACAGGCTTCATGGTCGGCAAGAAGTATGAAGAAGGCGGCATCGCCAAGCATGGCGCCAAGCTGGTGACCGCGGTGGCCTGTGCCCAAGTGCCGAAGTTCACCGTGATCATTGGCGGCAGCTTCGGTGCCGGCAACTACGGCATGTGCGGTCGCGCCTACGACCCGCGCTTCTTGTGGATGTGGCCCAACGCACGCATCGGCGTGATGGGGGCCGAGCAAGCTGCTGGCGTACTGGCCCAGGTCAAGCGCGAACAGAGCGAACGCGCCGGTACGGCTTTCAGCGCCGAGGAAGAGGCCAAGCTCAAACAGCCGATCCTCGACCAGTACGAACGCCAGGGCCACCCCTACTACTCCAGCGCACGGCTATGGGACGACGGCGTCATCGACCCGGCGCAGACCCGCGATGTGCTCGGCCTGGCGTTGTCCGCCGCCCTGAACGCCCCGATCGAACAGAGCCGCTTCGGCATTTTCCGGATGTGACCATGAACGATTTCAGCACCCTGGAAGTCATCAAGGACCCTCGCGGCTTCGCCACCTTGTGGCTGAGCCGCGAAGACAAGAACAACGCCTTCAACGCGCAGATGATCCGCGAACTGATCGTCGCCCTGGACCAGCTCGCCGAGGACGCCAGCCTGCGCTTTGTGCTGCTGCGCGGCCGCGGCCGGCATTTCAGCGCAGGTGCCGATCTGGCCTGGATGCAACAATCGGCACAGCTGGACTTCAACACCAATCTGGACGACGCCCGTGAGCTGGGCGAGTTGATGTACGCCCTGCACCGGCTCAAGGCTCCAACCCTGGCGGTGGTGCAAGGCGCAGCTTTCGGTGGTGCCCTGGGCCTGATCAGTTGCTGCGACATGGCCATCGGCGCCGAGGACGCACAACTGTGCCTCTCGGAAGTGCGCATCGGCCTCGCGCCAGCGGTGATCAGCCCGTTCGTGGTCAAGGCCATCGGCGAGCGCGCCGCCCGCCGCTATGCCCTGACCGCCGAGCGCTTCAGCGGCGTGCGCGCCCGTGAGCTGGGTTTGCTGGCCGAGGTCTACCCGGCCAACGAGCTGGACGCTCAGGTCGAGGCCTGGGTCGACAACCTGCTGCTCAACAGCCCCCAGGCCCTGCGCGCCACCAAGGATCTGCTGCGCGAAGTCGACGACGGCGAGCTGAGCCCGGCCCTGCGCCGCTACTGCGAAAACACCATCGCCCGCATCCGCGTCAGCCCGGAAGGCCAGGAGGGCCTGCGCGCCTTCCTGGAAAAACGCCGCCCCGCCTGGCAAGCCAACGAGAAGGAACCGCGCCCATGAGCCGTCCCACCCTGACCACCCTGCTGGTCGCCAACCGCGGCGAGATCGCCTGCCGGATCATGCGCACCGCCAAAGCCATGGGCCTGACCACGGTCGCCGTGCACAGCGCCACCGACCGCGATGCCCGCCACAGTCGCGAGGCAGATATTCGCATCGACCTGGGCGGCACCAAGGCTGCCGAAAGCTACCTGGTGATCGACAAACTCATCGCCGCCGCCAAGGCCAGCGGCGCCCAGGCCATTCACCCGGGCTATGGCTTCCTCTCGGAGAACGCAGGCTTCGCCCGCGCCGTCGAACAGGCCGGCCTGATCTTCCTCGGCCCACCGGCCAGCGCTATCGATGCCATGGGCAGCAAGTCGGCGGCCAAGGCGCTGATGGAAAGCGCCGGCGTGCCGCTCGTGCCCGGCTACCACGGCGATGCCCAAGACCTGGAAACCTTCCGCGCCGCCGCCGAGCGCATCGGCTATCCGGTACTGCTCAAGGCCAGTGCCGGCGGTGGCGGCAAAGGCATGAAAGTGGTCGAGGAAGAAAGCCAACTGGCCGACGCCCTGGCCTCGGCGCAGCGCGAGGCGCAATCGTCGTTCGGCGATGCGCGCATGCTGGTGGAAAAGTACGTGCTCAAGCCGCGCCACGTGGAAATCCAGGTGTTCGCCGACCAGCACGGCAATTGCCTGTACCTCAACGAGCGCGACTGCTCGATCCAGCGCCGTCATCAGAAAGTGGTCGAAGAAGCCCCCGCCCCAGGCCTGTCGCCTGAGCTGCGTCGGGCCATGGGCGAGGCGGCGGTGCGCGCCGCTCAGGCCATCGGCTATGTCGGTGCCGGTACCGTGGAATTCCTGCTCGATGCCCGTGGCGAGTTCTTCTTCATGGAGATGAACACCCGCCTGCAAGTCGAGCACCCGGTCACCGAAGCCATCACCGGCCTGGACTTGGTGGCCTGGCAGATCCGCGTGGCCTGTGGCGAACCTCTGCCGATCACCCAGGCTCAGGTGCCACTGATCGGTCATGCCATCGAGGTGCGGCTGTATGCCGAAGACCCCGCCAACGAGTTCCTGCCGGCCACCGGCACCCTTGCGCTGTACCGCGAATCGGCCCCAGGCGAAGGCCGCCGAGTGGACAGCGGCGTGAGCGAGGGGGATGCCGTCTCGCCGTTCTACGACCCCATGCTGGGCAAGCTGATCGCCTGGGGCGAAGACCGCGAACAGGCCCGTCTGCGCCTGCTGGCCATGCTCGACGAGTTCGCCATTGGCGGATTGAAGACCAATATTGCCTTCCTTCGCCGCATCCTGGCGCACCCGTCCTTCGCCGCGGCCGAACTGGACACGGGCTTCATTCCACGCCACCAGGCCGAGCTGTTGCCGGCCCCCGCTGCCTTGCCTGCGGCGTTCTGGCAAGCCGCCGCCGAGGCCTGGTTGCAGGGCAGTCCCACGCACCAGCGTCAGGACGATCCCGGCTCGCCCTGGGCCCGGCATGACGGCCTGCGCCTGGGCCTGCCGGCGCGTAGCAGCCTGCATCTGAGCAGTGGCGGACAGGACCAGGCCGTGGCGCTGGAATCCAGCGCTCCGTCCGCCTGGCAACTTCAGGGCGAGCAACTGTGCCATGAGCAGGACGGCCTGCGTCGCCGCTACCTGGCCATACGCCAAGGTGACGCGCTGTATCTGCAATGGAATGGCGAAATGCATAGGGTCAACGCCTTCGACCCGATCGCCGAGGCCGAAGCCAGCCATAGCCATCAAGGCGGCCTGAGCGCCCCCATGAACGGCAGTATCGTACGTGTGCTGGTGGAGCCGGGCCAGGCCGTGGAGGCTGGCACCGCGCTGATGGTGCTCGAAGCGATGAAGATGGAACACAGCATCCGCGCACCGCATGACGGCACGGTCAAGGCGCTGTTTTGTCAGGAGGGTGACATGGTCAGCGAAGGGGCGGTGCTGGTGGAATTGGCTGAGTAAACACAAAGGGGCCGCTGCGCGATGAATTGCGCAGCGGCCCCTGCCGATCAGAACTTGCCGTGCACGCGAACCACGACGCCGAGAAACTCGCAGCCCTCTTCGCACAGCACTGTGGGATACCGGGTATTGAGCGGCCTGAGCATCCGCTCTCCGCCTTCTTCGATCAATTGCCTCAACACCGCGGCCTTGCCCGGCTGACGAGCGATCACCAGCTTTCCAGGCGCCACCTCAAGCCCCGTATCCACGAGGATGAGCATACCCTGGGGCACACTCATACCGCTTGCGGCATTCATCGAATCGTTTTCAACCGGCAGCCAGAATGCATTACCGGCTGGCATGTAGTCACTCTGCTCGTGCACTTCGGCGGTTTCGGGCAATTTGCCCTGTAGATCGCTCCAGGCCAGTACCGGAAGCCGAAAACTGGCATAGCGCAACGCTTCGCCCGATATTGGCCGCCCTGGCGCGTAGACCCCAGGTGCTTCACGCAACAGGTTGCGCTCCACCACCATGACTTGGGCTTGCAGATACACCAGCCCGAGTTTTTCCAATTTTT
This sequence comes from Pseudomonas sp. HTZ2, assembly GCF_033173945.1. NCBI lineage: Bacteria > Pseudomonadati > Pseudomonadota > Gammaproteobacteria > Pseudomonadales > Pseudomonadaceae > Pseudomonas > Pseudomonas sp. HTZ2. Next base: position 2,754,169 of record NZ_CP137332.1, read on the forward strand.
CGTTGATGGTCGCCAGCGTGGGTTTTCGGGTACCGCGCAACCAATGGCCTACGCCGCCCTGGGTCATGCCCAGACGTTCAGCGAGTTTGAGCTGGTTGAGCTTGTGTTCACGCTTGTAGCGCGCAAGAAATTCGTTCCAGTTTTCCATGGCGGAGAACAATACGGACTGCATCTGCCGCATCAATACACATCCTGAATTATCTTCAATGAGATAAATAATACACACTGACCTATGCTGCGTATTCACCACTCCCAAGTGAATATCAACAGGTATCAGGATGAAACCATCGAAAAACGACGAAACAGATCTCGACAGCGAAGCAGCCCGCCGCGCCCTGGACTACTACCTTAATCCCACGCCGCCCCGCCCCAATCTGGACAACAAGATCTGGACGCTACATGAAGGCGTAAGCGCCGCACAGGCCCGGGATCATGCCCTGGCGCTGTTGCGCTGCGCGGCGGCCACCGCGCACGAAACAGCCACTCACCAGCCCCAGGGCATGACCCGGGAGGTAATGTTCGCATTGATGCACATGATGAACATGGCCAGGGCGTTGCTGGAGCACGAGCAAGCGTCAGGAAAGACCGAGAGATGAGCAAGACGTGATGGCCGACGAGCGGTGAAGAGCCCGTATTCCGGCTATCAGGGAGCCGCCCGGTAATATTTTTTTACCAGGAAGGGGAAAATTCATTTGACTGGCAAATGATAACGATTATTATTGCACTCAGCTGGTCGCAAGACCTGCTGGATAACCTGGAAGCCCTTAGGTCGGACTCTCAGATTATCTCCTCATCAGGCTAATCACGGTTTTTGACCCGGCTTTTTGCCGGGTCATTTTTTTTGGCTCTTCAGGCTAATGAAGATCGGTACCGCTTGATGGCCGCGAGGATAGCAAAGGTATGTCAAATCGTGAACGGGTGTTGCAGCGTTTTACGGAATCAGCACTTGAGAATCAATATCGTTAAAATTAATCTATTCGCGCATCACGGAAGATGCCCCCTACTCCATTTTGAGCAAGGAGCTGTCCATGAACCGTCTATTGCTGCCTCTGGAACATGACACCGCCTTGCAGACGCCAACCGGCGACGCCCTGCTCCATGGCCTGCAGCGCTTGCCACGGCGCGTGCAACAGGTCTTTCTGCTCAACCGCCTCGACCAGCTGGACCTTGCGAACATCGCCCAGCGTCTCGACCTCCCGCTATTGGCCATCGAGCGCCACCTGAATCAGGCCTTGCAAACCACCTGCACTCCAGGCGACGCCCTCGCTCGCACTGCGGGGCAATGGTACATCCACTTGCAGAACCCCGAGGCCACCGCCTGCGAACGCATCGACTTTCGCCGCTGGCTCGACGCCGCCCCGGAACACCTGCACGCTTTTCACGAGACCGAACTGCGATGGCGCAGCCTGCTCGCCCCTGCGCGCCAATTGGGCCATGACGGCTGGTACCGCCATGGCCGGGCAGCACTGTCGCTGGGCGGTTGTACGATCGTGGTCGGGTTGGGTGTGGCAGCCTTGGCCTTGCTCGGCTTCTTGACTTGAATCCCAGGCCATTGGAAAGCAGTTCTTTCCTACAGGATTTAGTCGCCCAGCCTTCTGGCCAAGCGGTGTACAGTAACGCCACAACAAAGCCACAGGAGTCTGGCAATGACCGTGACGCTGTCCCCGCTGCAGATCGACTGCGATTTCGATTCCGGCAATATCCAGGTACTGGACACCCGCGACCCGAGCCGCGTGCGCTTGGCCATCCGCCCCGATACCAACAGTGGCCATTTCCAGTGGTTCCACTTCAAGGCCAGCGGCCTGACCCCGGGCCAGACCCACCGCTTCAGCCTCGATAACGCCAGCCAGTCCTCCTACAACAAGGCCTGGCACGGCTATCAGGCCGTGGCATCCTATGATCAACAGCACTGGTTTCGCATCCCCAGCCAGTTCGACGGCCAAGCCCTGGTGTTCGAACTTCAAGCCAAGGCTCCGCAGGCCTGGTTCGCCTATTTCGAACCCTACCCCCGCGCCCGCCACAACCAACTGATCGAACGAGCCAAGCAACTGCCGGCCGTCGAGCTGCTGGCCTGCGGTCGTAGCGTGCAAGGCCGCGATATCCCGCTGTTGCGCGCAGGCGACGGCGCACCAGGCAAGCGCAAGCTGTGGCTGATCGCTCAGCAGCACCCTGGCGAGCACATGGCGGAATGGTTCATGGAGGGCGTCATAGACCGTCTGCAAGCCAACGACAGCACCGTCCAGTCACTGCTCGCGGCCGCCGACCTGTACCTGATCCCGAACATGAACCCTGATGGCGCCTTCCTCGGCCATCTGCGCACCAACTTCAAGGGCAAGGACCTCAACCGCGCCTGGCAGGACGCCAGCGTCGAGCTCAGCCCCGAGGTCTTCTTCGCCCAGAGCCAGATGAAACAGCACGGGGTGGATGCGTTCATCGATGTGCATGGCGACGAGGAAATCCCACATGTCTTCATCGCCGCCTGCGAAGGCAACCCGGGCTACACGCCCCGCCTGGCGAAGCTAGAGGAGCAGTTCCGCTCCACACTGTGCAGCATCACGCGGGACTTCCAGACCGTGCACGGCTATACCCGCGACGAGCCCGGTCAGGCCAACATGACACTGGCCTGCAACGCCGTCGGCCAAGCCTATGATTGCCTTTCACTGACGCTGGAGATGCCGTTCAAGGATCACGACGATGCGCCCAACGCCATTACCGGCTGGTCGGGCGAGCGATCCAAAGCGCTGGCTGGCGCCGTGTTGGAAACCTTGGAGAAGATGGTCAAGGAATTGCGCTGAAGCATTCTGGCCCTATCGCGGGACGAGCCCGCTCCTACAGGGAGCAGCCTTGTGCTTGTTCCGCGATGGCAGCCGGATAAGCGCCACGAGCCTCAATCGCTATACGAGCGAAAGACACTAGAAGACAGTGCGCCAAGGCAAAGAGGAATATCGAGAAGAGATGTGAAGAAATGGCAGGGGCGGCTGGATTCGAACCAACGCATGGCAGGATCAAAACCTGCTGCCTTACCGCTTGGCGACGCCCCTGTATCGGATGCGACGAGTGCATGAGCACTGTCGTTCTGACGGTTCGCTGACAACGACGTTGAGCCGCTGTGCTGGAATGGCCGGCACTATACCAACACTCGATTCACCTGGGAACCCCCGGAATGAAAAAAATTGCCTTAAAACAGCAAGTTAGTATTCCCCGCTGATTCCTGCCCTGGCCATCCGTCGTATTTTTTGCGCCTCGCTTTAACAACCGCGTGTTCGCCCCTTCCAATCAGGTAAGAAAACCTGCGCATTACAAGGAGGGCCCCATGCCAGTTTCCCACGACCTGTACCAGGACCTGCACTATCCCCGCGAAATCGTCCAGCAGCGGCGCCAACAGGACAAAGAGCTGGACCGGCTGCTGGATGAATATGTGGATATCGACAATCAGGTTTTGGCGGCCGAATCGATCTCGGCAGGCATTGCCGATGACGACGACCTGCGGCGCCTCAAGGAAAGGCGCCTGGCGGTCAAATACATGATAGAGCGACAACTCGAGCGTAAGGCGTGAGCCCTGTGGGGCTGCTTCGCAGTCCCTGCCAGTTGAAGACGGTCGCACCGTGCTCCTTACACGATGCAGAGAGTTGTCAGGCCGCTCATATCCGGAAGCGGCTGAGCAGGCGGTCCTGTTGACTTACATGGTCGACCATCACCGAGCACTGGCTGACTTGCTGCCGCGCACCGCCGGACACTTCCAGGCCGATGTCGCGAATGTTGGTGGTGTTGCGGTTGATCTCTTCGCTGGTAGCACTCTGCTGCTCGGCAGCGGCGGCGATCTGCAGGTTCATGTCGTTGATGCGGTAGATCGCCTCGCGAATGCGGCCGAGGGTCTCATTGGCCGCATTGGCATCCTCGGCAGTCTTGCTGGCGGCATCACGACTTTGCTGCATGCGCATCTGGGCCTGGCGCACACCCGCTTGCAACTGGTCGATCATCAGGCGGATCTCCTGGGTCGATTGCTGGGTGCGCGAAGCCAGCGAACGCACCTCATCGGCCACCACGGCGAATCCGCGCCCGGACTCCCCGGCACGCGCGGCCTCGATCGCGGCGTTGAGTGCGAGCAGGTTGGTCTGGTCGGCAATGCTGGTGATGACCGAGAGGATCGACTCGATGCTGTGGCTTAGGGTGGACAACTCGTTGATGGCCTGCCCGGTGGTGTTCATTTCCTCGGCCAGGCCGTTGATGGCCCCGGTCGAGCGCAACACCAGCGCCACGCCGCTCTCAGTCTGATCGTGTGCGGCCACCGCGGCTTGGGCAGCGGCCTGGGCATTGCGCGCCACGTCCTCGGCGGTGGAGGCCATTTCGTTCATGGCGGCGGCGAGTTGATCGAGCTCCTGCAACTGCAATTGCACGCGGCTGGCCGCCTGGTTTGCCTCGTGGGAAGTAGCCGAGGTGCTCTCGCGCACCTGTTGCGAGGTCTGCTGCACATCGCCGATCAACGTCTTGAGGTTGCCCAAAAATTGATTGAACTCCACCGACACCAGCGCCACTTCATCGTTGCCGGACACCGGTAGTTGACGCGTCAGGTCGCCGTTACCACGGTTCATGTCGGCCAGCGAGGCCTTGAGCCGATCCAAGGGTAACAACAAGCGCCGCACTAACAGGCCCAGCACCAGCAGGCTCAGAAGCACACCCAATCCGGTGCCGACTGCCGCTCGCCAGGTCAGTTGATGACTGGCGGCCATGACGATGCCTTCATCCAGTACCACGCCGATGTACCAGTGCATGCCTTGGAGGTTGGACAACGGAATGAACGACACCAGCAAGGACTTGCCATCCACCTCGATCGACTGAAGCTGGCTTTCCAGAGGCGGCTGTGCGCCGCCGAACAACGCGCTGTAGGGCTTGCCGTTAAGCTGGGCATCGGGGTGGGAAATGATGTTGCCGTTCTGGTTCAGCAAGAAGGCATAGCCCGCGCCGCTGAAGTCCAGGGTATTGATGGCCTCGGTGACGGTGTCGAGATGGATATCGCCGCCCAGTACCCCGGCAAACCGCCCATCATCTGTGATTCTGCTGACAGCCGAAATCAACACTTTCCCCGTTGAGGAATCCTGATAGGGCTCGGTCAGCACTGCCTGGCTGCTCCCCTCCCCGGTCGCATACCAAGGACGCGTGCGACCGTCATAACCTGGCTTGGGTTTCCAAGTATCCAGGTCGCCAATGGGTTTGCCATCGACCTGCAGGGCACCGAACACCAGTGCGAACTCCTGCTTCAACAAAGGTGAATCGGTGATGCGCTGGACGGTTTGCTGGCTGACGAGGCTGGCGATGGATTGGACCGTCAAATCCATCAGGTGCAGCTTGCCGTTGAGCCAGTTCTCGATCTGCCTTGCAACGGCCGTGCTTGATTCGAGGATGCTTTCTCCCGCTTGCGTGCGCAGCACCGTGCGCACCTGGCTGACCTGGGCCAAGGACAACAGGCTGGTGGTGATCAACAACACACAGGCAGCGGCGAGGCTGACCTTGTACCGGATTTTCATCAAGACTCCACGAGAAATCGTTAAGGCGGTGATAACTTTTTCGCGGGTAAACCCAGCCCCACAGCACAAGCACTGCAGAAGCAGGTTCACCCGCGAAAAAGGCAACGCGATTTAGAAGAAGCCCAGCGGATTGATGTCGTAGCTCACCAGCAGGTTCTTGGTCTGCTGGTAGTGGTCGAGCATCATCTTGTGGGTTTCACGGCCGACACCGGACTTCTTGTAGCCCCCGAACGCAGCGTGAGCCGGGTACAGGTGGTAGCAGTTGGTCCATACGCGACCGGCCTTGATGCCGCGGCCCATGCGGTAGGCGCGGTTGATGTCGCGGGTCCATACGCCGGCGCCGAGGCCGAACTCGGTGTCGTTGGCGATCGCCAGGGCTTCGGCTTCGTCCTTGAAGGTGGTGACGCTGACCACCGGGCCGAAGATCTCTTCCTGGAACACGCGCATCTGGTTGTTGCCCTTGAGCAGGGTCGGCTGGATGTAATAGCCGGTGGCCAGGCTGCCTTCGAGTTTCTCCACCTTGCCGCCGGTCAGCAGCTCGGCGCCTTCCTTCTGGGCGATGTCCAGGTACGAGAGGATCTTCTCGAACTGCTGCTGGGAGGCCTGGGCGCCGACCATGGTGTCGGTGTCCAGCGGGTCGCCGCGCTTGATCTGCAGGACCTTTTTCATCACCACTTCCATGAACTGCGGGTAGATCGACTCCTGCACCAGGGCGCGCGATGGGCAGGTGCACACCTCGCCCTGGTTGAAGAACGCCAGCACCATGCCTTCGGCGGCCTTGTCGATGAAGGCAGGCTCGGCCTGCATGATGTCCTCGAAATAGACGTTCGGCGACTTGCCGCCCAGCTCCACGGTGGACGGGATGATGTTCTCGGCGGCGCATTTCATGATGTGCGAGCCGACCGGGGTGGAGCCGGTGAAGGCGATCTTGGCGATGCGCTTGCTGGTGGCCAGGGCTTCTGGCCAGCGTGACCCAGCGCATCGGCGAGATCGACGGCATGAACCAGTCGGTGGCCACCGCCACCGAGGAGCAGAGCGCAGTGGTCGAGAGCCTGAACCTGGACATCACCCAGATCAACAGCCTCAACCAGCAAGGGGTAGAAAACCTCAACGAAACCCTGCGCCATTGCGATGCCCTGAGCCAGCAGGCGGGGCGGTTGAAGCAACTGGTGGGCAGCTTCAGGATCTGAGGCGGATCCTTCGCGGGTAGACCCGCTCCCACAGGTATCGCGCCGTTCTCAGGCTCGGCGCAGTACCCGTGGGAGCCGGCGGCAGCCCTGGGGGCCGCAGGGATCAGAATGTCTTGCTGACCGCAGCCACCACCGTGGCCGAGCAGACATCCTTGAAACCCAGGTAACTGGCGCATTCGTTTTCGGAAAGGTCGGTGTCGATGTAGCTGACCGACCAATCGAGCGACAGCATCGTGCGGGTCAGCTTAACTTCCCACTCGTGATAGTCGTCCCGGCTGGTCCCGTCATTGGCGAACCAGCTTGGGTCCTTGTAGTCGTTGCGCCCGTAGCGCACCAGCAGGTCGGTGTCGAACGGCAGCAGGGTGGTGTAGCCCACATAGCTGTAGAGCATCGACTGGTCGCCGTTGAAGTTCTCCGAGTAGTTACCACCGAGCAGCACACCCCAGGCACGCAGTTCGGTGTGGTACTCGCCATAGTTGAAGTTGCCCTGACGCGGGTACACGTACTTGATGTACGAAGTATCGAGGGTGACATCGTCGTTGATCTGCCAGAAGTAGCCGGCATAGTAGTCCAGCTCCTGGCGTGTGCTGCTGCCGAAACCGAAGTCGACGTTCGAACTCCATACGCCTGCGTACAGGCCGCTGGCGTGCGCCAGGGTCAGCGACCCCTGCAGGGCTGGATCGTTCTGGGTCTGGGAGATGCCACGGGTGCGGTAGTCGCTGAACACGCCAGCCTTGGCCTCGAGGCTGAAATCGTCATTGAGGTCGATGGCATGGGCCAGCGGGGCACAGGCGAGCAGGCCGCCTGCGATGAGGTTGCGTAAGGTCATTCGATGCTTTCCGTTTATTGTTGTTGTGCACGGGTGACGCGGGGTGTGGCTTTTTGCGGATAAAACCCGCTCCACAGGCGTCGGTGTTGCGCCTGTGGAGCGGGTTGGCCCGCCAAGCGATCAGCGCTGGTAGATCTGCTTGCCGGCGAACCAGGTCTGCAACACCTGGGTATCTCGCAGCGCCTCGGGGTCGACGCTGAGCACATCGCGGTCCAAGACGATCATGTCCGCCTGCTTGCCGACTTTCAGCGAGCCCACCTGCTGCTCAAGACGCATGGCGCGGGCGGCATTGAGGGTGTAGGCCTGGAACATGGTTTGCCGGTCGATGGCCTCGTCAGCGTTGAGCACCCCCTTGGGGCCCTTGCGGCTCACTGCCTGGTAGATCGCCTTCCACGGCTCCGGGGTAGTGATCGGCCAGTCACTTGCCCCGGCGATGGTCGCCCCGGCCTTGTACAGCGAGTGGGCCGGATAGCTATGGGCGAAGGCGTGTTCATCGACATACGGCTTGACCAGATCGAGGTTGGTCTCGTCGGCACTGGCCCAGTACAACTGCATCGAGGCGATCACATCGAGCTGCTTGAAGCGCGGGTAGTCCTGGGCGCTGACCATCTGCAGGTGGGTGATCGAATGGGGGACGCCGCTGTGACGGGCTCGTCGGGCTTGTTCTACGCCATTGAGCGCCTCGCGCACGGCGCGGTCGCCGATGGCATGGACGTGCACTAGCCAGCCGCGTGCATCGGCGGCATCGACCAGCTCACCGAAGTGTTTCGGGTCCAGCAGCAGTTCGCCGCGTTGGCCGGAGTTCTTGTAGGGTTCGAGCATCGCTGCGCTCTGCGCCGGCATCTCGGCCACGCCGTCGGCGAAGACCTTGATGCCGGGCAGGGTGAGGTTGCGCACGCCGAGGAACTGCTGGCGTACCTTGTCCAGCTCATCCAGGTCGGCCGGGCGGGCCTTTGAGTCGGCCATCAGCAGCGCGGCAATGTGGGCCGTCAGCTCGCCGCGCTGGGAGAGGTCCTTATAGACCGGCAGCACGCCGAGCGAGTCGTTCTTCACGTCCGCCCCGGGCAGTTCGTTGGCCAGTGGGTCCATCCAGCCGGTAATGCCGAGCTGCTTGGAGTAATCCAGGGCCATGCGGCCGGCGGTCATCAGGGTGTCGTGGGAGAGCGGTGGCAGCAGGTCGGTCACCGGGTAGTAACTGGCATCGGCCAGGAACCCGTTGGGTGTGCCGTCCTCATGCTGGCCTATGGTGCTGCGCGCCTCGGCAGGCAATGCCGCGATGGTCTTGGCATCGATCTTGGCGCGCTTGAGCAGGGCCAGGTTGGCCCAGCCGGTGTGCATATCATTGGCGGCCAGAAGGATCGGCTGCTCGGCCCATTGCCCGTGGTTGAAGCGCTGCTCCAGGGCTGGGATGTCATCCCAATAGGTCCCTGGCACGCCGCCGACGACCAGGAATTCGCCTCGCACGGCCTTGCCATCCTTGCGCCACTCGAGCAGGCGTCGTTCCAGTTCATCGAGCGGGATCTGCTCGCCCATCAGGTTGGCCAGTTCCAGTTGCAGGCCGCCCTTGATGGCATGGGAGTGAGAATCGAGCATGCCCGGCATCAGCACCTTGCCACCCAGGTCGATGACGCGGGTGGCGGCGGCCTTCAGGCGCAGCACGGCCTGGTCGGATCCCACGGCAACGATCTTCTCTCCCTCGACCGCCACCGCTTGCTGCAGCGGTTGGCCTGGCTCGGCGGTGTAGACCTTGGCGTTGTGAAAGATCACGTCCACTGCCGCGAAGCTGTGCAGGGAGGTGCAGGCCAGGCCCGCGCTGATCGCCATCTTCAGGAGGTGCTTCATTCGGTGCCTCGTTCTTGTTGTGATTGCGCCGCAGCCTAGCCAACGCGCAAGGCCGGTTAAATGCGACGACAGGCACAACTTTTTTCGCGATCGGGAAACAATCCCTGGCCTATGATTGCCATGGCGCAAGCCACACGCCGCTCGACGCCTATTCAAATCCGCGCTGTTTGCGGGTTTGATGGAAAGGCGTGGATACCCGCACGCGCTCTTCATTGCCTCGCTTGTGCCGAACAGGAAGAAACCATGGACAAAATGACGGCCCTGACCATCTTCGTTGCCGCCGCCGAACACGGCAGCTTCAGTCGTGCGGCCGAGCAGTTGGGTAAAACGCCTTCGGCCATCACCAAGGCCGTCGCTCACCTGGAAGCCGAGCTCGGCGTGCGCCTGTTCGAGCGCACCACCCGGCGTATGGCCCTGACCGAGGCCGGGACGGTGTATCTGGAAGGTGCGCGCCAGGCCTTGATGCATCTGCAACTGGTGACCGAGGAGGTGGAGCAGTTGCAGCACGAACTGCGCGGCACTTTGCGCATCACCGCGCCGCCTTCGTTCGGCCCGGCGTTTCTCAACCAGGTCTGCTTTCGCTTCATGCGTGAACACCCGCAGGTGCGTCTGGAGGTGAACCTCAACGATGCCAATGAAGACCTGATCGACGGCGGTTACGATCTGTCGCTGCGCGATGGCCCCACCGACCAGCCCGAACTGATTGCCCAGCCGCTGATCGAGAACCGCGTGGTGCTGTGTGCCAGCCCCGACTACCTGGCCCGACGTGGTGAGGCCATCACCCTGGAGAACTACGCCCAGCACGACTGGCTGCTGTTGCGTCATCCGCTGCTAAACCGCAGCTTCTGGTGGGTCGAGCATGAAGGCCAGACGTTGCGTGTGCGCCAGCCCACGCCCCGGCTGGTGAGCGACAATTTCGACTTTTTGCTCGCCTGCCTGCTCGATGGCCATGGCCTGCAGTTCGTGCCCACCTGGTGCGCCGCGCCTTATCTGGCCAGCGGGCAACTGGTGGAAGTGTTGCCGGACTACTGGCGGGCCTTGAGTGCTTTCGGGCCCTGGGTCCACGTGCTGTACCTGCCCCATCGGCGCAACACGCGCAAGGTGCAGGCGTTCATCGCCTTGCTGCACGAGCAACTGCGCAGCCAGGGGCTGTGATCGGGCTGCGGGGTGCAATTGTTCCGCCTGGGCACAAAAGTTGTGCGGGTTGTGGCGATGATCCACCGCGGGCGGCTCGCTAGGCTAGCGGTGGTTGCCTGAACACAGCGGCCACTTCGTGCCCGGTCCAGTACCATCTGCCACCCCCAGGCAGGTGCATGCAGCGGAGGTGCGAGGCGGCCCCACTCTTTCCAGAACAGCAACGATGCCCCGAGCCTGCTGTACCAGGAGTTCCCCGCAGTGAAGATCCATACCCTAGTCACCGATATCCGCACGCCTGCCGAGCGTGGTCGCCAGATCGGCGAGCGCTTCGCCGGGCAGATCCGTCATACCACCCAGCTCTATCTGGACTTCTTCCCTCGGGTTGGCGTGTCCGTGCGCGAGGCGCAACGTATCGGCGAAAACAGTCTGGCCGCCTTGGAAGCCTGGAGCCCGAATCTGGCGGCCGAGGTGATCGGCATGGCCAGCGGCGCCGACCTGCCGGTGTGGCAGTTGGCAAGCCTCAACGCGCGCACCGAGGTGCTGGCTGCACGCACCCGCCACAGCGAATGCTCCACCACCGTGCATGCCCCGCGCGGTCCGCGGGCGCCGCAGACCCTGCAGACCTGGGACTGGCACGACAGCCTTTGCCCTCATGGCCTGATGCTGGCGTTGCACACCGAACGTGGCATGAACGTCAAGCTGTTCTGCGAATTCGGCATGCTTGCCAAGCTGGGCGTGAACAGCGCAGGTCTGGGGCTGCACTTCAACATTCTCCACCACACCAGTGACAACGACAGCGGCGGTGTGCCGGTGCACGCCATTGCCCGTCGTCTGCTCGAAGAGGCCAGCAGCGTCGAGGAGGCCATCGAGCTGGCCCGTTCGGCGCGGGTCAGTGCCTCCACCGTGCTCACCGTGTTCTCCCGCGAGGACAGCAGCCCGCGCGCCGTCAGCATCGAGCTCAGCCCTGAGCGCACGGCGCTGGTGCTGCCGCGTGAAGACGGCTGGTTGCTGCACACCAACCACTTCCTCGACCCGCAACTGAGCCTGGGCGAGCAGGTTGCCGACCGTGCCGATACCCAGTGCCGCCTGGACCACCTGGAGCAGGTAATCGGCCAGATGGGCAGTGCCGATCTGCGCGCCCGCGCCGAAGCCATGTGTGGCGCACAAGGTGACAGTGCGCCGATCTGCTTCCACCCGGACATGGCCATGCCCGACACCGAACGTTGGGAAACCCTGCTGAGCGTGGGGATCGATACCGAGCGCTGCGTACTGGAATACGTGGCGGGCACGCCGCTGCAACTGGCCAATGCTGGCTTCGAACGTTTCTGAGCCCCACCCGGTGCCGCCTGAGCAGGGCGGCACCCGCTGACAACGAGAACAACAACAATGCATGCGGAACAATCCAACCCTGCGTCGTCCCGGTCTGCGCTGCGGACCTTCTGCGTCTCCGGCATGGGCACTGCGCTGGAGTTCTATGACTTCATCATCTACGGCACCGCGGCTGCGCTGGTGTTTCCCCAAGTGTTCTTCCCGCAGATGGATCACCTGACCGCGACCTTGGTGGCCTTCAGCGCCTTTGGTGCCGGCTTCTTCGCCCGGCCGCTGGGCGGCTTGGTGTTCGGCCACTATGGCGATCGCATCGGCCGGCAGAAGGTGCTGGTCGCGACCTTGCTGCTCATGGGTTTGAGCACTTTCCTCATCGGCTGCTTGCCAAGCCATGCCAGTATCGGCGTCGTTGCGCCGATCCTGCTGGTGGTGTTGCGTCTGATCCAGGGCTTCGCCGCCGGTGGCGAGTGGGGCGGTGCCGCGCTGTTCGGCATCGAGTCGGCGCCGCCGGGCAGGCGAGGACTGTGGGGTAGCTTTACCAGCATGGGCATCGGCGTCGGTGGCATCCTCGGCGCTGTGGTGTTCACCATCGTCAGTGCCGCCTTCAACGACAACCTGGTGGATTTTGCCTGGCGCATCCCGTTCTGGCTCGGCGGCACCTTGGTGCTGATCGGCCTGTACGCACGCTTGAAAGCACCGGCACCGGTCGCAGCCCCGGCGGTCAAGCCGGTCCGTGCACCCTTGGCCGAAGCCTTGCGCCAGCGTCCGCGCCAGTTGTTGCTGTGCACCGGCATTGCCTTCGGCTATTGCACCATCGCCTACATCGGCAGCACGTTCTTCCTGACCTACGCCACCCAGGTGGGCTTCGGCAGCACCCAGGCATTGATGTTCGACCTGACCTTGTCGATCGCTATCGTGTTCTCCGCGCCGCTGTTCGGCTACCTGTCCGACCGTTTGGGCCGGCGCACGGTGATGGTGTTCGGTGCGGTGGTCATGGCGCTCGGGCTGTTCGCCTTCTTCGAACTGGTAGGCATGAAGAGTTTCGGCATCGCTTTGTTCGCCTACAGCCTCACGGGCTTGCTGATGGGCGCGACCCAGGGGCCGATCCCTGCATTTCTGGGTGAGCAGTTCCCGCGTAGCATGCGCTATTCCGGGATCTCGGCCAGCTATCAGATCGGTGCCGCGCTGGGCGGTGGGACAGCGTCGAGCATCGCCACGGCGATCCTCATCCTCACCGACCACAACCCGTTGGGCGTGGCCCTGTATGGAGCTGGGGCATTGGCGTTGGTAGCGGTGTGTTCGCTGATGCTGCGCGAGACTTCGCGCCTGAGCATGGCGCAGATCGACGAAGCGCCTGCTGGTGTGGCGGGTGAAGTGGTGCTGGCCCGGCACTAAGAAGGGATGGCGATAATCCTGTATCGCCAGATCGGGCCCATCGCGGGTGAACCCGCTCCCACAGATGCAGCGGTGTTCCTGATGACACTGCAGAACTCGCTCCAACAGGCACAGCAGTGTTTTTGATGACACTGCAGCACTTGTGGAGCGGGTTTACCCGCGAAGCAGGCGCCACGTAGTCGTGCGTGCGCCACCCGGGACTTAGCCGATGAGCAGTTCGCGCAGGCCGTTGGGATGCTCGATGCGCTCACCCGGCAGGGCGATGCGCTGGTTGGCGCGGTAGTCGTGGAAGGCACGGGCCTTGCCGATCAGCGACAGATCCAGGGTCACGGTATGCCGTGACTCGCCCCGGCCTGCCTCGAACAGCGTCCTGCCAAAGGGGTCGACCCCCAGACTGTTGCCGACGAACATGCAGTCGTCCGGCCCATTGCCCACCCGGTTGGCCACCACGGCGAACACCTGGTTCTCCATCGCCCGGGCCATCACCGACACACGATGCACGTCATCCTCGGGCTCGGCCAAGCCATCGGTGATCAGCATCACCTGTGCGTCGAGTGCCGTCAGTGCCCGGGCCGTCTCGGGGAACTCGCTGTCGTAACAGATCAGCAGGCCGATGCGCACCCCACGCCACTCCACGGTGGAGAAGCGATCCCCAGGCACCACGATGCCATGCTCCGGCACCCACAGGTGGGTCTTGCGGTAAGTGAGCAGAATGCCTTCTGGCGCGATGAACAGCGTGGTGTTGTAGAAGGTGCCATGGGCATTTTCATAAAGCCCCAGCACCACCGCCACATTGCGCTGGCGCGCCGCTTCGACCACCGCCTGCACGGCTTCGCCCTCGACAGATTCCGAGAGCATGCCGACGTCTTCCTGGCTGAGAAACCCGGTCAGGTGCGACTCGGGGAACAACACGACGTCGGTGTCCGGCGCACACTGGGCGATGTCCTTGAGGATGCAACTGAGGTTGTAGGGCGTGTCGCCATCGCGCGTCGTGGTTTGTATGACTTCGATCTTCATAGGGCGTCCGTCTCGTGGTGTCCGACCGCTTTGAGGTCGGGTGACTTTTGCAAAGGGTGATGCAAGTATGAAAACAACGACTGTCAAAACAATCACGCCGAGTGGTTAACCCGGGGGTAGGCATGGGCCTGAGTCTGCAGGATCTTTCGTGGCACCAGGGCATAGGCCAGTGCATCGAGCACCTCGATCGACCAAGCTTCTGGCGCACGCTGGCCACGTTGCTGGGCGACTTCGTCGAAGTGGATTCCTGGGTTGCCTTGTTGTTCAGCCAAGACAAGCCACTGATCTTCGACCAAAGCCCCTATGACCGGGAGGGCATCGACCCCTTGGTGAGCGAATACGCCAATGGTCTGTACCTGCTGGACCCGTTCTACCTCAACAGCCGGGAGCAGGCGCAGACCGGTCTGGTGCGCTTGGCCGACATCGCCCCGGAGCACTTCCAGCAGACTGATTACTACCGGCTGTATTTCACCCATAACGTGGTCGCCGACGAAGTCCAGTTCAACGTGGTGGTGGGGCAGGGGCGCACGCTGTGCCTGTCGCTGGGGGGCTGCCGACGGTTCAGTGCCGAGCAGCTCGCCATGCTGGAGCTGATCCGCCCATGGCTGATCGGCCTGATGCGCCAGCGCCTGCATTTCGAGAGCCTGCCGGAGCGGGCACCTGCGGGCAAACCGGCGCTGGACTTTGCCCAAGGTCGCGATGAAGCGCGCCGGCAGCTGGAGTCGGTGCTCACCGCACGGGAACTGGATGTGGTGCGCTTGATCCTCTCCGGCCACTCCAACAAGGAGGCCGCGGCCAAGCTCGCGCTTTCCGCCGAGACGGTGAAGGTCCATCGGCGCAACGTGTACCGCAAGCTGGACGTGAACTCCCAGAGCGAGCTGTTCTCGTTGTTGTTCCTGACGGGCGAGGAGCTGGGTAGCCTGCGCTCTGTTTCCTAGTTTTTTCCGAAACGCACCTGCTTCAGGGGATTCGGGGCCGCACAGCAGCCCCCGGTTCCTAACCCTGCCACCCCACCTGGCGCAGGGCCCCCAGCAGCCGCTCGCCACCGAGCCCCGGCACCAGCACGCCGTCGGCGGTGTGCATGTCGACGCCTGCCAGCAGGGCATTGACGATCGCCTCTTCCACCGCTTCGGCCGCCGCCATGAACAATGGCGTGATGTGGTCGTTGTTGAGCATCTGCACCGGCAGGCTGAACGGGGTGCCCTTGCGGCCGTACTCGGCGGCGGGTAAGTGTTGCTCAGCACAGGAGAACGCCAGGAACAGGTCGCCACTGGCATCTTCGGTACCGCCGCCGGTGCGGGCGATGCCGATGGAGGCCCGCTGGGCCAGGCGTTGGCACTGATGTGGCAATAGCGGAGCGTCGGTGGCGATGATCACCACGATCGAGCCCATGCCGGGCTCGCCGCGCTCGTCGAAGGGCGACGGGATGCCATCCAGTACCCGGCCCACCGGATAGCCATCGACGCGCAGCTCGCGGCGTTGACCGTGGTTAGCCTGGACCAGCGCACCGACCGTCCAGCCGCCCTGTTCGGTCGACAGCTTGCGCGAGGCGGTGCCGATGCCACCCTTGAACTCATGGCAGATCATGCCCGTGCCACCGCCCAGCGCACCCTCGGCGACCGGGCCGGATTCGGCACGGGCCAGGGCTTCGTTCACGTGGTCCGGGCCAATGTGCTGGCCCCAGATGTCGTTGAGCAGGCCGTCATAGGTTTCCATGACCACCGGCATGCACCAGTACACGGCCGGGTCCGCCAGGGCATCGCGCTCGGCGGCGACCAGCGCGTCACGCACCACGCCAACGCTGTGGGTATTGGTGATGGCCAGCGGTGTGGTCAACAGGCCCGCTTCGCGGATCCACTCAAGCCCAGTGGCGTCGCCGTTGCCATTGAGCACATGGACCCCGGCAAAGCAGGGCGCCAGGCGGGCTGCGCCAGGGCGCGGCTGGATCACGGTGACGCCGGTGCGCACCTGCTTGTCGTCGCTATCGGCCATGAGGGTGCTGTGACCGACGCGAACACCGGGCACATCGGTGATGGCGTTGAATTGGCCGGGGGTGCCCAGGCCCAGGGTGATGCCAAGTTGACGCGCGCGCATAGGGACTCCTGTTGTTCAGCGTTTCTGGAAAGTGGGGCTGAGCTTGCCGTAGGTGCTGTAAAGGATCACCGAGACAGCCAGTATGCCGAGAATGATCAAGGTGTCGCGGACCGAGGCGTCGAGCAGGCCATTGAGCAGCAGGTAACCAGCCCCGATGGTGGCCAGCAAGGCGGGTAGAGGCCACAGCGGCATGCGGTAGGGGTGCTCGCGGTCGCTGCGCAGTACCCGGCTGAACAGGGCGCATAACGCCACGGCCAGGTAGACCATGACCAGCAGCAAGACCGTGAAGGAGGTCAGCCCCTCCAGGTTGGAGCTGAAGGTCAGGGCCGCCGAGGGCACACCGAGGAACAAGGTGGCCAGCCAAGGCGATTCCCAACGGGGGTGGATGCGGGTGAACAGGCGATTCAACGCGGGCGTCCACAGCTGGTCGCGACCGCTGCTGAACACCACCCGGCCAGACTGGATGACGATGGCAATGATGGCGTTGAACACCGAGAGGAAGATCCCGGCACTGACCAGCCGCGACAGCGTTTCGTTGCCGTGGGCAGTGAGCAGATAGCCGATCGGGTCGGGGCTGGCGAGCATGTCTTGCAGCGACGGCGCGCCGAGCAGTAGGGCGCCGATCGGTATCAGCTCGATCGCCACCACCAGTGCCAGCGACCAGAGCACGGCGTGGTGGTTGCTGCGCCCGCCGTCTTTCATGTCCTCGGCCAGCACCACGGCGCCGCCGAAACCGTTGTAGGAGAACAGCGCGGTGCCCATGGCGGCTATCACCAGGGCCCAGGGCGCGGCGGTGAGCAGGCCGTGGTCGATGTGCTGGGGTTGGGTCAGCACGCTGAGCGGCTGGCTGATGTTGCCGAAACCGAGCACCACGATCACCAGCAGGGCGGCAACCTCACACAGCAGGAAGATACCCGTGACCCAGGCATTGACGCGGATGTTGAGAATACCCAGGCCGTAGCTGGCGGCGACAATGGCCAGGGCGACAGTCTGGGTGTCGAATTGCGTGCCCAGGGCGCTGTTGAGGTAGGTGGCTGCGCCCGTGGCCAGCACGGGCGGGATGAACAGCAGCATCACCATCACGGTCAGGAAGGTGGCGTAGCCGGCCATGCCACCGAATACCCGCTTGGCATAGACATACTCGCCACCCGCCGAGGTGTGCGCCCGACCGAGTTCGGCGTAGCACCAGGCGAACATCAAGGCCAGCAGCGCGGCCAGGACAAAGGCCAGGAAGGCACCACTGCCGGCCTGGGAGATGGCAAAAGGGGCGATGACGAACACGGAACTGGCCGGCGTGACCGCCGAGACCGTGATGGCGACCACATCGAGCATGCCCAGGCTGGGCTTGAGCGCACTGTCGTGCATGTCGTTCTCCTCGAATTGTTATTGGTGGTTGAGGCAGTGACGAAGAAAGGGAGCGTGCCCTCGACGCGGGGCGTGGCATGGGCTGCAATCTAGGCGTGACGGGGCGTGCGGCCAATTACCCTATTGGGGTACGCCCACTTGACGCGCAGGCGGGAAAGACGGCAAATCCCATCACCTATTCAGGGGAGCCTGCGGATGCAAAGCCTGTTTCATGAAGTCGGCATTCACGCCAACCTTGGTCGCACCATCGAACAGATCGGTCAGCCCCGCTTATGGAAGCAGTTGATCCTGCTCCTGCACCGCTGGCTGCCGTTCGACAATGCCCTGGCGGTCTTCTACCCCAGCAACGCAGCTCCCTTGGTGCTCGAGGAATACGACGCCGCGCCCCAGGACGGACCGGCGGCGATGCCGCTGTACCTCAGTGGCCTGTACCAGCTCGATCCGTTCTTCCAGGCCTGCCAGGATGGCGTGTCCAGCGGGTTGTACCGGCTCGATGAGGTGGCGCCGGACCAGTTCCACCAAAGTGAGTACTACCTCAACTACTTCCATGCCAACGTGCTGGAGGACGAGGTGCAGTTCATCCTGCAGTTGCCGGGCCAGGGGGCATTGTCGTTGTCGTTGGGCATGCGCCGGCCGTTCAGTTCGCAGCAGTGCGGACAATTGGCGATGTTCTGCCCCTGGGTGCTGGCCCTGATGCAACAGCATTGGCAGTTGCGCAGCCAACGCCTGATGCCGGCGGGCGAGCCGGTGGCGGCCCAGGTGCGCGATGCGCTGAGTCATTTCGGGGCGGGGGTGTTGTCCGAGCGCGAGCTCGAGATCGCCCGGTTGATCCTGCGTGGCTACTCATCCAAGGCCATGGCCGAGCGTCTGGCGATTTCTCCGGAAACCGTCAAGGTTCACCGCCGGCACCTGTATGCCAAGCTGGATATTTCCTCGCAGCCGGAGTTGTTCTCGCTGTTCTTGCAGTCGTTGGGGCACGATCCGGAGCATCCTTGAGATCTACCGGGACACGCTCAGGGTTGCTGGGCAAACAGCGCCTTGGCCTCGTCGAAGCACTGCTCGGCAATCGCCGAGCGCGGCTCGCTACGGCGCAGCAGCAAGCCTACCGGGCTGTGGATGCTGGCATCGGCGATGGGCAGGATGCGCAAGTGCTCGGACAACTCTTCCAGCCCGCAATCGAGCGGCATCACCGCGCAGCATAGGCCGGTGTTGATGGCCTGGATCAGCTGGAACGTGGAGTCGCTCTCCAGCACCGCAGCTGGCTCCAGGCCCCGGCTACGCAGGCTCAGGTCCAACGACTGGCGGTAGTGCATGCCCTTGCTCAGCAGGCCCAGCGGCAGGTTGGCCAAGGCTTCCCAGCGCAGTTGCGGTCCGTCGAAGGCGAAATGCCGGGTGTCATGCAGCAGGCCCATGGTGGTGGTGCCTAGTTCGATCACCTCGAAGAAGCTGGTATTGACCTGGTCCAGGTAGCAGATCCCCAGGTCCAGCTGGTTGCGGCTCAGGCCATCGATGATTTGCTCGGAGCTCAGCGAACTGACCTGAAAGTGCAGCTCCGGGTATTTCTCGCGCAACGGCAGCAGCAGGTGCATGGGATTGAAGCTGGCCAGCGGCACGGTGCCCAGGCGCAGGCTGCCGACCACCTGTCCACGGCAACTGGCGGCCTCGGCCTGCAGGCCGTCGTGAGCGGCGAGCAGGGTGCGGGCCCAGGCCAGGATGCGCTCGCCGGCTTCGGTGAAGCCCTCGAAGCGCTGGCCGCGCTTGACCAGTACCAGGTCCAGTTCGTCTTCGAGATTGCGCAGGCGCATGGACAAGGTTGGCTGGGTGATGTGGCACAACGCGGCGGCCTGCCCGAAGTGTCGGGTCTGGTCGAGGGCGATGAGGAATTTGAGCTGTTTGATGTCCATGGCGCGGTCTGGCAGGCAAGGAGTCGATTGCGCGACCTTAACCAAGTCTGCCGTGGCTGGCCATTGTTTCGTGATGATAGAGCCGGTTGATGGTTTGGTTCGTCATATCGATTGGACGTCGCCCAAGGGTTGGCCCTAGCGTGATGTGACCATGCCCCATGCAGAGGAAACCAAGGTGAGTGTGAAACCGGATGCAGTGTTCGTACCGCTCAATGTCGCCGTGCTGACCGTCAGCGATACCCGCACCTTCGATAACGACACGTCGGGCGAACTGCTCGCCACCCGAGCGGTGGAGGTCGGTCATCGCCTGGTGGCGCGCGCGCTGCTCAAGGACGACCTTTACAAGATCCGCGCCCAGGTCGCCCAGTGGATCGCCGATGAACAGGTGCAGGTGGTGATGATCACCGGTGGCACGGGTTTCACCGGTCGCGACAGTACCCCCGAAGCGGTGGAGTGCCTGCTTGACAAGCGTATCGATGGCTTCGGCGAGCTGTTCAGGGCACTGTCGATTCTCGATATCGGCACCTCGACCGTGCAGAGCCGGGCCCTGGCCGGGCTGGCCAACGGCACCTTGATCTGCTGCCTGCCGGGCTCGACCGGCGCCTGTCGCACGGCCTGGGAAGGCATTCTGGTGGAGCAGCTGGATGCGCGGCACCGGCCATGCAACTTCGTCCCGCACCTCAAGGCGGTGGGAGCCTGCGAAAGCCGCGGCTAGACAAGCGCTTGGCAGGCACCCGCGAATGCGCTGGTGGGCCCACTGATGTAGTCACGCATAAGCCCACTGCGACAGGCCGCGCGGCGGTTGCTCAGCTCAGCACATGATCGACCGGCATCAACGCCGGCGGCAGTGGCTCGTGTCCCAGGGCTGAGAGCACGTCGCGCTCGACGGTGCGTACCAGAGCATCGGTCGGCAGATCGTTTTCATCGCGCCCGAACGGGTCTTCCAGCTCGTTGCCGATGGCGTCCAGACCGAAAAAGGTGTAACTGATGATGGTGGTGAACGCCGGGGCCAGCCAGCCTAGGGGTTCGGCCAGGGCGAAGGGCAACAGCAGGCAGAAGATGTAGCTGGTGCGATGCAACAGCAACGTGTAAGGGAAGGGCATTGGTGTGCTCTTGATCCGCTCGCAGGTCGCCTGCACCTGCGACATCCCCACCAGGCGCTGTTCGAGCAGGGTGTAACGCCATTCGCTGATGTGCTTGTCTGCGGCCAGGCGCGAGCACTGCTCGCCGATCTCGCGCAGGATGGCGTCGCATGGGTTGTAAGAGCCTGCGCGGGGAGCCTCGGCCAGCCAGGGGCCGGCAGCCTGCAGTTCATCTTCGTTGCGCAGTCGCGCATTCAGGGCGTGGGCAAAGCCGCACAGCCCGCGAAGCAGCCGGGCGCGCAGGTGCTCATCGTTGATCACCTGGCTTTCGCGGATGAACGAGCGCGCTTCGATGATCAGTTGCCCCCAGGCCTTGCGACCCTCCCACCATCGGTCGTAACAGACGTTGTTGCGAAAGCTCATGAAGATCGACAGCGACAGGCCCAGCAGCGTGAATGGCGTAGCACTGACCGGGTAGAAGAACGCCGGAAAGTGATGCTCTATCAGCACGATCAAGGCGGCCAGCAAGGTCACCATCAGGCAGCGCAGGGCAATGCGTTTGACGATCGACCCCTTGAGGGTGAACAGCACGCGCAGCACATCGGGGCGGGGATGGACGATCATGGTGTTCCAGAGGCGGCCGGTCAGCCGCCGGTCATGTTCATGAAACGCAGGATCTGCACCTCGCCACCGACTTCGAAGTGATGGCGGTAGGGCTTGAGCTGCATGGCGTCGCGAATGGCCCGTTCCAGGCGCTCGGCGTCGCCTGGATGGGCGCGCAGGATCTGCTTGAGGTCCATCGAGTGCTCGTTGCCCAGGCACAGCAGCAGGCGGCCCTCGACGGTGAGGCGTACGCGGTTGCAGGTGGCGCAGAAGTTGTGACTGTGGGGCGAGATGAAACCGACCCGGGTGTGTGGTGCTTCGGCCAGGCGCCAGTAACGGGCCGGGCCCTGGGACGACTCGGCCGAGTCGACCAGGGTGAAATGCTCGGCGATGCGTGCGCGCACCTCATCGCTGGAGCAGTAGGACTCGCCGCGCTCATGCTCGTTGATCACGCCCAGGGGCATTTCTTCAATGAAGGAGATGTCCAGTTCCCGATCGACGGCAAAGCGCACCAAGTCGATGATTTCATGGTCGTTGCGGCCTTTTAGCACCACGCAATTGAGCTTGGTGCGCTGGAACCCGGCGCTGCGCGCGGCGTCGATACCGGCGATCACCTGGTTCAAGTCACCCGTGCGGGTCAGGCTGCGGAAACGCTCGGCATCGAGGCTGTCGAGGCTGATGTTCAGGCGTGATACGCCGGCATCGAACAGCGGCTGGGCCAGACGGCCCAATTGCGAGCCGTTGCTGGTCAGGCACAGCTCGCGCAGACCAGGCAGCGCGGCAATACGTGCGCACAGCTCGACGATGCCCTGGCGTACCAGAGGCTCGCCACCGGTCAGACGGATCTTGCGGGTCCCCAGGGCGACGAAACGCTCGGCCACCTGGTACAGCTCCTCGAGGCTGAGGATCTGCTGGCGCGGCAGGAACTGCATGTCTTCGGCCATGCAGTAGACGCAACGGAAATCGCAGCGGTCGGTCACCGACATCCGCAGATAGTCGATGCGCCGATTGAATCCGTCGATCAGTGCCCGGGTGTTTTCTTCCACGATCGTGCTCTGCAGGTTAGGTGAAGCGGCGGGGCGCCGCGGACTAGTTCCAAGCTATAACCTGTGCGCACCCCCGTCAAATTGCTTTCCCCGACTAAACGATCAGTCTCCTCTATCATGGCCGCAGGCCAAGAAATACGCGGCTTGCCGGTCTTGATCGAAACCGTTTATCACACTGTCAGGCATATCGATTGGACGCGTTGGGGCCGCTCTTCATAGGCTGGAAAAAAGCCGGAGATTCACTGCCGGTGCATTTTCAAGCGCCCGAGGACCCCCATGAGCGAAGACAACCACATCAGGGATTACAACGGCCCCGCCGCTGGCTGGGGTGCGCTCAAGAGTGTGACCAAGGCCTGGCTGGGCAGCGAGAACGCCTTCAAGAACCTGCGCATGATGCTCAAGACCAACCAGAACGGCGGCTTCGACTGCCCCGGTTGTGCCTGGGGCGAATCGCCGGGAAGCGACATGGTCAAGTTCTGCGAGAACGGTGCCAAGGCGGTCAACTGGGAGGCCACCGGCCGTTCGGTGGACCCGGCCTTCTTCGCCAAGTACAGCGTCAGTGCCCTGGCCGAGCAGAGCGACTATTGGCTCGAATACCAGGGCCGACTGACCCACCCGATGCGCTACGACGCGGCCACCGACCATTACGTGGAAACCTCCTGGGACGACGCCTTCGCGCTCATCGCACAGCACCTGCAGGCGCTCGAGTCGCCCAACCAGGCCGAGTTCTATACCTCTGGGCGGGCCAGCAACGAGGCGGCGTTCCTGTACCAGCTGTTCGTGCGGGCCTTCGGTACCAACAACTTCCCGGACTGCTCGAACATGTGCCACGAAGCCAGTGGCGTGGGCATGTCCAGCACCCTGGGTGTGGGCAAGGGCACTGTGGTGTTCGATGACCTGGAGGAAGCCGACGCGATCTTCGTCATCGGCCAGAACCCCGGCACCAACCACCCGCGCATGCTCGAACCGCTGCGCGAGGCGGTCAAGCGCGGTGCCCAGGTGGTGTGCTTCAACCCGCTCAAGGAGCGTGGCCTGGAGCGCTTCCAGCATCCGCAGCACCCCTTCGAAATGCTCAGCAACGGCTCGGAGCCGACCAACACTGCGTACTTCCGCCCGGCGTTGGGCGGCGACATGGCGGTCATGCGCGGCATCGCCAAGTTCTTGCTGCTGTGGGAACGCGAGGCCCAGGCCAAAGGCGAGCCGGCGGTGTTCGACCACGCCTTCATCGAGGCGCACACCTCGGGTGTGGACGCCTACCTGGCAGTCCTGGATGCCACATCCTGGGAGCATATCGTCGAGCAGTCCGGCCTGAGCCTGGCCGAAATCGAGCTGGCCGCACGCATGTACCGCAAGGCTGAGCGGGTGATCATGTGTTGGGCCATGGGCGTGACCCAGCATCGTCACTCGGTGCCGACCGTCCAGGAAATCGTCAACCTGCAACTGTTGCGCGGTAACGTCGGTAAGCCTGGCGCAGGCCTCTCGCCGGTACGCGGCCACAGCAACGTGCAGGGTGACCGCACCATGGGCATCGACGAGAAACCCCCGGCCCGCTTGCTCGATGCCCTGGAAAAACGCTTCCAGTTCAAGGTCCCCCGCGAGCATGGCGATAACGCCGTGCTGGCGATCAAGGCCATGGAAGAGAAGCGGGCCAAGGTGTTCATCGGCTTGGGGGGCAACTTCGCCCAGGCCACGCCCGATACACCGCGCACCCATGCGGCGATGCGCAACTGCGAACTGACGGTGCACATCGCCACCAAGCTCAACCGCTCGCACCTGGTGACCGGCCGTGATGCGTTGATCCTGCCGTGCCTGGGCCGCACCGAAATCGACCTGCAGGCCGAAGGCCCGCAAGGCGTCACGGTCGAAGACACGTTCAGCATGGTGCACATCTCCCACGGCCAGCTCAAACCCCGCTCGCCGCACCTGCGCTCGGAGCCGGCGATCATTGCCGGCATGGCCAAGGCGACCCTGGGTAACCATCCGATCGATTGGGAATGGGTGATCGGCGACTACGGACGCATCCGCGAACTGATTGCCGATGTGATCCCAGGCTTTGCCGATTTCAACACGCGCCTGGCGCAGCCGGGTGGTTTCCATTTGGGCAACGCGGCCGCCGATCGTACGTGGAACACGGCGACCGGCAAGGCTCAGTTCACGCCCAGCGAACTGCCTGAGCAACTGGTCAATGCCAAGGTCCTGGCCCGCGGCGACCAGCCGGACCTGATCCTGCAGACCCTGCGCTCGCACGATCAGTACAACACCACCCTGTACGGCCTGGACGACCGCTACCGGGGCGTGTTCGGCCTGCGCGAGGTGGTGTTCGTCAACGAGGCTGACATCCGCCGCCTGGGCTTCGAGCCCGGCGAGCAGGTGGACATGGTCTCGCTCTGGGAAGACGGCCGTGAGCGGCGCGTATCGGGCTTCCGCCTGGTGGCCTACGACCTGCCCGAGGGCCAGGCGGCTGCCTACTACCCGGAGACCAACCCGCTGGTGCCGCTGGAGAGCTACGGCGAAGGGACCTACACTCCAACGTCGAAGTTCGTGGCGATCAAGCTTCAGAAGGCGCGTGCGGACAACAGAATCGAAGTCAGCCACGCAGACTGACTGAAGGCCGGGGCTGCTTTGCGGCCCCAGCGTTCAGCGGTGAACCGGGTACGCCGTGGTGTACTTCATCTGCTCCATGGCAAAGCTCGAGGTAATGTTCGAAAGGCCGTCGGTGCGGGTAATCAGCTTCTTGTAGAAACGGTCATACGCGGCGATATCGCCCACCACTACCCGCAGCATGTAGTCCCAGTCGCCGGACATTCGATACACCTCCATCACTTCCTCGAACCCGGTCACGACCCTGGCGAATTGCTCGAGCCAGGCGCTGTCGTGACGCTGGGTCTTGAGCTGGACGAACACGGTCAGTCCCAAGCCCAGCTTTTCGGGGTCGAGCAGGGCGACGCGGCCGCGGATGAAACCCTCATCCTCCAGGCGCTTGACCCGCTTCCAGCAAGGCGTGGTCGAGAGATTGACGGCTTCGGCCAGGTCCTTGAGGGAGATGGAGGCATCGCGCTGGAGCAGGGTGAGGATGTGTTGATCGAAACTGTCCATACCGTTATCGGGCGCCCGTTGAGAAAAAGTTTCTCGAGATTAGCGTGCTTGAAGAATAACGAGAATAGCCAAACAGCCCTGGCAGCAGATTCATCCCTCGCTCGGCGAAGGGCAGTGGATATGCCATAGTGGCGCCTTCCTTCCTCATCATCGTCAATGGACCCGACCATGTCCGACAACAAGCCGCGCAATTTCGCCACCCGTACCATCCACGCCGGCGAGCAGACCAGCGTCGCCGACAACGCCATCTTCCCGGCCATCGTCACCACCAGCTCGTTCATCAAGCGCGGTCTGGATGACTACCCCGAATACGCCTACAGCCGGGTCAGCAACCCGACCCGCCATGCCTATGAAACCTGCGTCGCCGCCCTGGAAGAGGGCGTGGGCGCGGTCGCCACCGCTTCGGGTGTCGGCGCCACGGCCACCGTGCTGGAACTGCTGTCCAAAGACGCCCACGTCGTGGTGATGAACGGCGTGTATGGCGGTACCTTCCGCCTGCTGGAGGACTACCGCAGCCGCACCTCGGGCCTGACCACCACCTATGTCGATCTCAACGACTTGGACGCCGTCGCCGCCGCCATCCGCCCCGAGACCCAACTGATCTGGATCGAGTCGCCAACCAACCCGTTGCTGCACCTGGTGGACATCCAGGCAGTGTGCACGCTGGCCCGTGAGCGCGGCATCCTCACCTGCATCGACAATACCTTCTGCTCGCCCTGGAACCAGCGCCCGATCACCCTGGGGGTCGATCTGGTGATGCATTCGGCGAGCAAGTACATCGGGGGGCACTCCGACCTGATCGGTGGCGTGGTGGTGGCGGCCAACGACGAGCTGCTCAAGCGCCTGCGCCGCATCAGCATGGCCGTGGGCGCGATCCAGGGGCCGTTCGACTGCTACTTGGCCCTGCGCGGGCTCAAGACCCTCGATGTGCGTATGGAGCGCCAGTGCGCCAACGCCCTGCGCGTGGCCCAGTTCCTGGAGGGGCATCCGCAGGTCGAGCAGGTGTATTACCCGCAGCTCGAAAGCCATCCGCAGCATGAGCTGTGCAAGCGACAGATGCGCGGCGGCGGCGCGGTGGTGGCGATGAAGATCAAGGGCGACCGCGCTGCGGTCAACCGCCTGGTGCAAGCGCTGTCGATCTTTGTGCTGGCCGATTCGCTGGGAGGGGTGGAGAGCATGATCAACCACTCCTGGAGCATGTCGCACAACTCCCTGAGCCCCGAGCAGAAGGGGCAGATGGGCATCAGCGAGAACCTGCTGCGCCTGTCGGTGGGTATCGAAGACTACCGCGACCTGATCGAGGATCTGGAGACCGGGCTCAAGGCTTCGGCCGGGGCGTAACGACAGCCGCTTGGGTCGTATGTCTGGCTTTCGCGGGTGAACCCGCTCCCATTGGCTTTTGCAGAACCTGTGGGAGCGGGTTCATCCGCGAATGTTTTTGAAGAGGGAATGTTATCTGGCGGGATGAACGATCCGTTCGATCTTGTCCTTGATCAGCAGGCGCTCCTTGCGCAAGCGATTGACCGCGTCGTCAGCGGTACCGTTGCCTTCGGCGGCCACCACTTCCTTGTCCTTGGCGTTGTACTCCTTGTGCAGTTGATGGAGCGTCTGGTCCTTGTCGATCAGCGCCTGGAAATCGTCAGCGGAAATGTGCAGGTCAGCGAGCAGATCATGCGGGACTGGCATTTCTTCACCTCGGGTCAGGGGTTGGCAAAAAGTCCTGAACCTTGAGGATAGTCGCCTTTGCCCGGTTGCGGGACTGGAGTAGGCTGTGGCACTCCCGCCATGACCTGGAACCCGCGCCATGCCTCATCTGAACCTGGAATACAGCGACAACCTGGCCGATCTGAATGTCGATCTGCTGCTGATGCGCCTGAACCACACCCTGGTGGGCAGCGGGCAGTTCGCCGACGAGCTGGATATCAAGAGCCGTGCCCAGGCCTTCGCCCATTACCGGGTGGGCACCGCACCGCTCGAACGGGCGTTTGCCCATGTACGGCTGGCGATTCTCAGCGGGCGTTCGGCGCAGGTGAAGAAGCAGTTGTCCGCCAGCCTGCTGGAGGTGCTGAGCGAAGTAATCGCCGCTCGCGAGGGGCTGGATATCCAGCTGTGCGTAGAGGTGCAGGATATCGACCGCGAGCCTTACGCCAAGCTACATCTGCCCGCCGGGGAAAGATGAAATTCATTTAATGTTAAAAAGATATCAGCCAACCCTTTGTTGGCGTCTTTTTCACAAATTCTTGATGGTGCGCTTTCTAGAGTTCGGTCAACTTCCCCGGTGCCCTGCCAGGTGCGTGGGCCGATCTTAATTCTCGACTGCGAACATCATCTTGAACGTAAAAACACTGCGGGCCGAATGGGTCACGTTGCTGGCCAGTCTTTACCTGTTGATCGGGTTCAATACCGCGCTCTGGGAGCACCTGGAAACCGCTGTACCTCCAGGCATGGTGGGTATGTGGCTGTTACTGGCCTTCGCCGTGATGATGCTGTTCGCGTTCAACCTGCTGCTGACGCTGGTGGCGTTCAGGTATGTGCTCAAGCCATTGTTGATCGTGTTGTTCATGAGCGGCGCGGGGGTTGCCTATTTCATGAACCAGTACGGTGTGCTGATCGACACAGGCATGTTCCGCAACATGGCCGAGACCAACGTCGCCGAAGTCCGTGACCTGCTGTCGATCAAGTTTGCCCTTTACATCGGCCTGCTCGGCGTCCTGCCGTCGGTGCTGCTGTGGAAGGCCAGGATCGCCTATCGGCCCTGGCATCGCGAGCTGCTGGGCAAGCTGGTGGTCAGCGGTGCCTGCGTGGCGGCCCTGGGCTCAGTGGCGCTGGTCAACTACCAGGGGCTGTCTTCGCTGTTTCGCAACCACCATGAAATCCGCATGATGCTCACCCCGAGCAACATCGTCGGCGCCTCGTTCGGTTATGTCAGCGAGCGCCTGGGCAGTGCCGCGCGGCCGTTCCAGCACTACGGTGAGGACGCCAAGCGTGACACCCATGCCTGGCAGCGCCACGAACGCAAGTCGCTGACCGTGCTGGTGGTGGGGGAGAGCGCCCGGGCCGAGAACTTCGGGGTACTGGGTTATGGACGCGACACCACGCCTCGCCTGAACCAGGAGCAAGGCCTGCTGGCGTTCAGCGATGTGCATTCGTGCGGCACCGAAACTGCCGTGTCGGTGCCGTGCATGTTCTCTGGCATGCCACGCAAGGACTACGACGCTCGCGTTGCCAAGAACCGCGAAGGGCTCCTGGACATCCTCCAGCGCGCCGGCCTGAGCGTGCAGTGGCGCGACAACCAGTCCGGGTGCAAAGGCACCTGCGACCGGGTGCAGTTCGTCGATGTCAGCAACCTCAAGGACCCTAAGCTCTGCGCCGATGGTGAATGCCACGACGAGATCCTTCTGCAGGGCCTTGGCGAGCTGCTGGACAATCTGACTCAGGACACCGTGCTGGTACTGCACCAGATGGGCAGCCATGGCCCGGACTATTACAAGCGCTATCCGGCCAGCGCCGAGCGCTTCACCCCGGTGTGCCAGAGCAACGCCCTGAACCAGTGCGACCAGCAGGCCATCGTCAACAGCTATGACAACACCTTGGCTTACACTGACCAGGTGCTGGGCTCGCTGATCGATCTCCTGCGCAGCCGTCAGGACAAGGTCGACACCGCGATGATCTACCTCTCCGACCATGGCGAGTCGCTGGGCGAATACAACCTGTACCTGCATGGCACGCCCTACATGTTGGCGCCCGAGCAACAGCGTCATGTGCCGCTTTTGGTGTGGTTCTCCGACAGCTACCGCCAGGACTTCGCCCTCGACACCGACTGCCTGGGCCGTCTGCGCGACGCGCCGCTGAGCCAGGACAATCTGTTCCATTCGATGCTCGGCCTGTTGCAGGTGCGTACCGAGGTCTACCGGCAATCGATGGATATGTTCGCCAGCTGCCGGCCGTGGATGACCGCCGACCGTTGATCAAACCAAGGATGGCGCAGGTTTCACCCCCAATGCCCGCGCCGTATATACTGCCCGCCATTATTTGTGGGAGAGCCTCGTGGGCATCGAAATACACTGGATACGAGATGACCAGACCCTGGCCGAACACTGCCGGGCCTGGCGCGAGCTGCCCTTCGTGGCGCTCGACACCGAGTTCATGCGGGTCGACACGTTCTATCCCAAGGCCGGCCTGATCCAGGTCGGTGAAGGCAACCGGGCTTTTCTGATCGACCCATTGCTGATCCGCGACTGGCAGCCGCTGGCCGAGCTGCTCGAGGACAACGGCGTGGTCAAGGTGCTGCACGCCTGCAGCGAAGACCTGGAAGTGCTCCTGCGCCTGACCGGCAAGCTGCCGCAACCGCTGTTCGACACCCAGCTGGCTGCCGGCTATCTTAATATCGGCTTCTCCATGGGCTACTCGCGCCTGGTGCAAGAGGTCCTGGGCATCGAGCTGCCCAAGGGCGAAACCCGTTCGGACTGGCTGCAACGGCCATTGTCCGAAACCCAGGTCAGCTACGCCGCCGAGGATGCCGTGCACCTGGCCGAGCTGTTCAGTGCCCTGCGCCCGCGCCTGTCGGACGACAAGTATGCTTGGGTGCTCGAAGACGGCGCCGAGCTGGTTGCCCAGTTGCGCCGCGAAGTCGAGCCGGAGCTGCTTTATCGCGACGTGAAGCTCGCCTGGAAGCTCAGCCCCCAGCAACTGGCGGTGCTGCGCGAATTGTGCATCTGGCGCGAGCGTGAGGCCCGCAGCCGTGATGTACCGCGCAACCGCGTGCTGCGTGAGCACTCGCTTTGGCCCATGGCCAAAAGCCAGCCGGACAACCTGTCGGCCTTGGCCCGGATCGACGACATGCACCCGCGCACCATCCGCCAAGACGGCGAGTTCCTGCTTGGCTTGATCAAGCGCGCGGCGAGCCTGCCGGCCGAACAGTGGCCGCAAGCCTTGCCCGAGCCGCTGCCGATCGAGGCCTCCGGCATCCTCAAGCGTCTGCGCGCGGTCGGCCAGGCCGAAGGCGAGCGTCTGGGTATCGCCCCGGAACTGATGCTGCGCAAGAAAACCCTCGAAGCCTTGCTCAAGAGCGGCTTCCCCAACGGCCCCTATCAACTGCCCGATTCGCTGCGCGGCTGGCGCCGCGAGCGCATGGGCCAGGCCCTGCTGGACAGCCTGGCAGGCGCCGGAGACTCCTGATGAAACGTATTTGCTCGATCTACAAGAGCCCTCGCAAGAACGAAATGTACCTCTATGTGCTCAAGGCCGAGGGGCTGGCGCGAGTGCCCGAGGCCTTGCTGCCCTTCTTTGGCACCCCGGTGCATGCCTTCGACCTGGTGTTGACCCCCGAGCGCAAGCTGGCGCGTGAGGACATCGCCAAGGTGCTTGAGAACCTCGACAACCAGGGCTACCACCTGCAGATGCCACCGCCCGAGGACGACTACATCGAGCACCTGCCCGAAGAGCTGCTGCGCCGCAACGACCCGGCCTGACCTCGGCCCGGTCCCCATCGTTCGTCAAGCGACCCGCCTGCCGGGTCGTTTTCGTTGTTTGCCAAGGTTGTCTTCTACATGCGCGTTCTGATCGCTGAACAGGATCATGCCAACTATGCCCGCCTGCTGGGCGAGGCGGCGCCAGAGCTGGATATCGTGACCAGCGGCGATTCCGCCGAATTATCGCGTCTGGCGCCTGACTGCCCGGTATGGCTGGGCCAGCCCGACCTGCTTGCCAGTCTGCTGCGCCAGGGCCATGCGCCCCGGTGGATACAGTCCACCTGGGCCGGCATCACGCCGCTGCTGGCCAAAGGCCTGCCGCGTGATTACCGCCTGACCCGTGCGGTCGGTATCTTCGGCCAGGTGATGGCCGAATACATGCTTACCTACATGCTGATTCACGAGCGCGACGTGCTGGCGCGTCTGGTCAGTCAAGTCGAGCGCCGTTGGGATGATCGTCCGGGGCGCTCCCTCGAAGGTCGTCGGGTGCTCGTGGTGGGCACGGGCGATATCGGCCAGCGGGTCGCCGAGTTTCTCGTGCCGTTCGGCGTGACCTTGTATGGCATTGCCAGCAGTGCCCGCGAGCAGGCGCCATTCGTCGAGGTGGCCGGGCTCGAGGACTTGCCGCGCATGGTGGCGCAGGCCGACTACGTGCTCAACCTGCTGCCGGACACGCCGGCGACGCATGATCTCTACGATGCTGCTCTGTTCAAGTGCTTCAAGCCCAGCGCTCTGTTCATCAATGCCGGGCGCGGCGTGGCAGTGGTCGATGCCGACCTGGTGGAAGCCTTGAAGCAGGGCCATCTGGCCGGGGCAGTGATCGATGTCTGCCGGCAGGAGCCGCTGCCTCAGCGCCATCCGTTCTGGACGGCCTGGGGCCTGCTGTTGACCGGGCACAGCTCGGCGCCCACCTCGCCGGTGGCGATGGTGCGGTTGTTTGTCGAGAACATGCAGGCGTATCAGGCGGGGCAGGGGTTGCGCGGGGAAGTGGATTTCAAGCGCGGGTACTGAGTCGGTCGCAGTTCGCGGATGAACCCGCTCTCACAAAGACCGCACGGTCTCTTGCAGGAGCGGGTTCATCCGCGCATCAGGGCCGGGAGAGCCTCAGAGGCTGAAGTCGCCCTCGGCCGCCAGTTCGCTCAGCGGACGGCGTGGGCTTGGCTCTTCACGCGCTTGCAGGGCCTCGGCCAAGGTGGCCTTGTCGCCGAGCTTGCCGATCGCCACCATCGCGTGCAGCGCATAGCCTTCGGGGATTTTCAGCTCCTTGCGAGCCAGCTCCTGATCGAAACCGGCCATGCCGTGGGTGTGCCAGCCGCTGATGCTGGCTTGCAGCGCCAGGTGGCCCCAGGCGGAACCGGTGTCGAAGGTGTGCCACAGGGCCGGTTTTTCCTCGCTGGAGCTGGGGGCGGCGAAGGTGGTCTTGGACATCACCAGTACCAGCGCCGAGGCCTGTTGCGCCCAGCTGCGGTTGAACTCGTTGAGGATGCCCAGGTAGCGCTCCCAGTTCGCCGTGTCACGGCGGGCATACAGGAAGCGCCAAGGCTGTGAGTTGTAGGCCGAAGGCGCCCAGCGCGCGGCCTCCAGGAAACTCAGCAGGGTCTGCTCGCTGATCGGCTCGGCGGTGAACGCCCGTGGCGACCAGCGGTTGATGAACTGCTCATTGATGGCGTAGTCGGCGATGCGTGGGTTGGCGCTCATGCGTGCTCCTGCAAATGGACGGGAAAGCGCGCACGCTACTGCGTCTGGTCGGCACTGACAAGCGGTCTGGCTTTGGTTCGGGACAGGCTCTAGACTGGCGCCGCCATGGCGGCAGCTGCGCGTTTGAAGCTGCTAGCCACAAGAAAAAGCCGTTACGCCCGCTCTTGCTTGAAGCGTGTTGTTTCAAGCATGCCGCTGGCCCAAGCAGGAACACGTGTGATGATCGCCGATACCGCGCCCTTCTGGCGGCGCAAGACCCTCGAGCAACTCGACCCGCAAGAATGGGAGTCGCTGTGCGACGGCTGCGGCCTGTGTTGCCTGCAGAAGCTCGAGGACGAGGACGACAACAGCGTCTACTACACGCGCATCGCCTGCAAACTGCTAGACCTCACCACCTGCCAGTGCAGCGACTACCCGAACCGCTTCGCCCAGGTGCCCGACTGCATCCAGCTCACCCCGGGCAAGGCCGACCAGTTCAAGTGGTTGCCCACCACCTGCGGCTATCGCTTGGTCAGTGAAGGCAAGGACTTGCCTGCCTGGCATCACTTGGTCTGCGGGGATCGCAACCAAGTGCATGAACAGCGTATTTCCCAGTCTGGGCGCATGCTCAGTGAGCACGATGTCGACGAGGACGACTGGGAAGACCACCTCATCTTCCGCGCCGGCTGATCACGTCGCGCATTTTTGTCTTTCGCTTCTGGGAACAAGGAGTTTCTGCATGCGTTGCCATTTGTTGTGGGTTCTGGGCCTTCTGGCCTGTACGCCGGCCTGGGCCAAGAAAGTCGATCTGGATTACCAGGTGCGCCTGCTGCCGGCGAGCGGGCAGGCCGAGGTGCATCTGACCCTGGCCGATGGCAGTGTGGTGCGCAGCCTGGACTTCGACCTGGGCAAGCACAGCGCGTACAGCGATTTTCACGCCGATGGCCAATGGCAGGTGCAGGGCGAGCGGGGGATTTGGCGCCCGGCCTCGGGCAAGACCCAGCTCAGCTATCGCGTGCAGCTCGACCAAAAACCACGGGGCGGCGCCTATGAAAGCCGCATCACGCCGCACTGGGCGTTGTTTCGCGGGGACCAGCTGGTGCCGCCAGCGCGCCTGGACCAGCAGGACGGCACCGAGCTGGTGGCGCGCCTGATGTTCGAGTTGCCGACAGGCTGGAAGAGCGTAGAAACCGCTTGGCCACGTATCGGCAAGCAGAAGTTTCGCATCGACGATGTCTCGCGCCTGTTCGACCGTCCGACCGGCTGGATGCTTGCTGGCAACCTTGGCAGTCGCCGGGCGCGGTTGGGCGAGACGGAGGTCACCGTGGCCGCGCCGCAAGGCCAGGGCTTGCGGCGGATGGACACACTGACTTTGTTGACTTTCGTCTGGCCGCAGGTGCAGGCCGTGTTCCCGCGCAATCCGCCCAAACTGCTGTTGGTGGGGGCGCGGGATGAAATGTGGCGCGGGGCGCTGGCCGGGCGTAATTCCATCTATCTGCACAGCAACCGGCCATTGATCGGTGAAAGTGGCGCCAGCCCTTTGATGCGTGAGTTGGTTCAGGTGTTCGCCCAGATCAACGACCGTGAGGGCAGCGACTGGCTCGGGGAAAGCCTGGCTGACTACTACGCCACCGAGCTGCTGCGCCGGGCTGGGGGGCTCAGTGATGACCGTTACGAGGCCTGGCAGGCGCGCCTGCACAAACAGGCTGCCAAGGTCACCCGTCTGAGAGGGGAGAGGGCTGATGCCGCCCAGGTTGCCCGAGGTGTGCTGCTGCTCCAGGCCCTGGACCGCGAGATCCGCCTGCACACCCAGAACAAACGCTCGCTGGACGACGTCACCCGTGCGTTGATGCGCCTGCCCAGCGTCAGCACGGCAGAGTTCATCCAGCTCAGCGAAAGCGTGCTGGGACGATCTTCCGAGGTGCTGGACAGCAAGGTTCTGCGCTGAAGTTCCGAGGGTTTGTCCGCGGGTAAGCCCGCTCCACAGATGTTTCGATGTTCCCACTGTGAGGCGGCTTTACCCGCGAATGCGCCACGCAGGCGGCTCAGCCTTTGGCCTTGAGCGCCTTCAACTGCTCCGCACTGCGTTCGATATCGTCGCGCAGGCGCAGGTACTCCGCCCTGTGACGTTGCCACCATGCCTTGGTCGAGCAGTGTCCGCTGATCCCGCGGGCCAGGGCCATGCCGCCTACCACGATCTGCAGCAGCCCGAGCGCGCCGCCATGGCGCAGCCCCTTGCCGATCATCAGCGCGCCGCCTGCCAGGGAGCTGGCACGCTCCCAGCCGTGGACATTATGGGTATGCACAAGCAAAGGGGTATCACGCATGGCTTGGTCTCCGTGTGGGGTGTAAGTAACTGACCCGCTACGGCTGCTGGCCGTTCAGTTCGATTGCCAGGCGGAACCTGTTGGAGAGCGTTTCAACCGCGCGAAGGCCCCCTCGCGAAGGTGGTGTTCATTTGAATTTGGGCCCCGAGCGGGTATTGAGCCCCTTGGCCATGCGGTCATACAGCACCACATTCACCGTTGCCGCCAGGTTCATGCAGCCTTCGGTGGGGATGTAGATGGTTTCTTCGCACCAGGCCCGGACATCGGCGCTCAGGCTGCCGTCTTCGGGGCCGAAGATGTAGAGCGCGCGGTCGGGATGGGTGTACTCGGGCAGGGGGCGGGCGCCTTCGACCAGTTCCACGGCCACCGGGGTGCAGCCCAGGGGGATGATGCGCTGCAGATCGTCGATACCGATCAGCGGGATGTCGTAGTGCACGCGTTTGGTGTCGGTGACGAAGTCGCGGGCGCGCTCATAACGCTTGCCGGTGTAGAACACCGAATTGACGCCGTAGCAACCTGCTGCGCGCATCACCGAACCTACGTTCTCTGCCGACTTGGGATTGAACAGGCCGATGCAGCTGTACCGTTTGTTTGCCACGTGCCGGGGTCCTTCGCAAAAAAAGCGCGATTATACGGACTCGCCGGCGGCAGCGGAGGCGATTCGACGATCAGTCTTTCTTGAGCAGGCTCGCAAGGCCGGCGAACGGGTTGTGGGTTGCCTTGGCGATGCTCGGGGTACTGGTGGAACCTTCGCTGAAATACTGCTGGTCGGTGTAGCGCGAGTGCTCGTTGTCGTGGCAGTACAGGCACAGCAGCTCCCAGTTCGAACCATCCTGGGGGTTGTTGTCGTGGTTGTGGTCGCGGTGATGCACGGTCAGTTCGCTCAGGCGCTTGCCGGAGAACTCGCGGGCGCAGCGGCCGCAGACGTGCGGGTACATCTTCAGGGCCTTGTCGCGGTAGCCCATTTCCTTGTCGCGCTTGGCGTCGGCGAGGATGCGGTCGAGGCGGGCAGTAGCGGCGGAAGTAGAGGCCGAGCTCATAGGTGTTACCTTTCTAGTGTTCAGGCGGATGACGGTTTTACCGTTGAGTCTAGCGCGCCTGCGCTGTCCTCGGACAGGCGAAAACGCAGGAATGGGCATAGCCTGTAGGTAGGTTCCAGACAGGAGGTTGCTGATGTTTCCTGCGATCCTCGCCGTATCGATCCTTGCTCTTGCGCCGTGCGCCGAGGCTGCGGGCCAGCCGACGCCGCGGATCAACACGTCAGTGCCAGGGGCGCCGGGCACGCCGACGCCGACACCTTACCCACAGATCACCCCGAGCACGCCGCCCAAGGCCGGCGACAACCGGCCCGGTGCGCCGCTGCTGCCGCCGATGCCGCTGCCCGGGCCGCGCAAAGACCAGCCTCTGCCAGGGCTACAGCCGGAGCCGCCGAAGGCGCCGATCAAGCATTAGCGGCTGGGTGAAATGCGGATTACATCACCCCCAGCTCGTTGAGCACGAAGGCATACTCCAGCGCCACATCGCGCAGCCCCTGGTAACGGCCGCTCATGCCACCGTGGCCGGCGCCCATTTCGGTCTTGAGCAGCAGCAGGTTGTCGTCGGTCTTGCAGGTACGCAGACGTGCCACCCACTTGGCTGCCTCCCAATACTGCACGCGGCTGTCGTTGTAGCCGGCGACCACCAGCATGGCTGGGTAGGCCTGAGCCTTGAGGTTCTCGTAGGGGGCGTAGGCCTTGATCCGCTGGTACACGTCCGGCTCCTGCGGATTACCCCATTCGTCGTATTCAGTGACGGTCAGCGGCAGCTCTGGGTCGAGCATGGTGTTGAGCACGTCGACGAACGGCACCTCGGCAATGGCGCAACGGAAGAGCTCCGGGCGCTGGTTGAGCACCGCACCTATCAGCAAGCCGCCGGCGCTGCCGCCACTGATGGCCAGGTGCGCGGAGTCGGTCACACCTTCGGCGATCAGGTGTTCGGCGCAGGCGATGAAGTCATCGAAGCTGTTCTGCTTGTGTTCCTGCTTGCCAGCCCGGTACCAGGCCTCGCCCAGCTCGCCGCCGCCACGCACATGGGCGATGGCGAAGGCCACGCCCCGTTGCAGCAGGCTCAGACGGGCATGGGAGAACCAAGGATCGAGGCTTTCGCCATAGGCACCATAGCCGTACAGGTAGAGCGGCACGCATTTGCCCAGATCGTCACGGCGGCGCACCAGGCTGATCGGTACCCGGGTACCGTCCTTGGCCACCGCCCACAGGCGCTGGCTGACGTAGTCGTCGGCGTCGAACTCACCCAGCACCGGCGTCTGCTTGAGCACGGCCTGGGCGCCGCTGGCCAAGTCCAGCTGGCGCACTTGGGCCGGCCGATTGAGCGCTTCGTAGCGCAGGCGCACGCGGGGGCTGACGAACTCCAGGCTGTCTTGCACGTACAGGCTATAGGCGGCATCCGGCAGCTCGACGCGGTAGGGCGGCAGGTCGCGCGGGTGCACTTCGATGATCGGCAGGCCGCCTTCGCGCAGGCTCAGGGTCAGCGCGCTGGCATTGAGGCTCAGGCCTTCGAGCATGATGTCGTCACGATGGGGGACCAGCACTTGCCATTGATCACGGGTCGGCACCTGCTCGGCCGGGGCGTGGAACAGGGCGAAATTGATACCGTCCTGGTTACTGCGGATGAACCAGCGCCACTGGCCGTCGAGCTGGCCGTGGTCGGGGTAGTACTCGTGATCCTCGACCCGGGGCGCCAGGCACGTGAACGCGGCCTGTGGAGTCGCGGCGTCCAGTACCCAGGCTTCACTGGTGGTCTTGCTGTTGAGCAGCAGCACCAGCTGTCGCTCGGAGCTGGTGCGATAGCAATGCAGGAAAAACCGCCCATCGGCTTCCTCGAACACGCTCTGGGCGGTGTCCTCACCGAGGGTGTGACGGCGCAGGCGCCATGGGCGGTGGGTGTCGTCCAGCTCGGCGAAGAACAGCGTGCGGCTGTCGTTGGCCCAGGTCATGCTGCCGTCGCAGTCCTCGAAGGGCAGGGTGGTGACCGCGCCGCTGGTCAGGTCCTTGACGTACAGGGTATAGATTTCGTCGCCGCTGGTATCGAGGCTGTAGGCCAGCAGGCGATGGTCGGGGCTGACGTTGAAGGAGCCCAGCGCCAGGAAGCCGCCAGCAGCCAGCACGTTGGGGTCGAGCAGCAGTTCTTCGCGGCTTTCATCGACGGTGTTGCTGTCGTCCGCCGGACGCGGGCAGCGGTAGTGGCGCGGGTATTCATCGCCTGCTGTGGTGCGGGTGTAGTACAGGTACGGGCCCCAGGGGGAGGGCAGCGACAGGTCGGTTTCCAGGATACGGCCCTTGATTTCCTCGAACAGTTGCTCGCGCAAGGGAGCCTGGTCGGCCAGGCAGGCCTGCTGGTAGGCATTTTCCGCGTTCAGGTAAGCCAGCACCTGGGGCGTGTCGCGCTGTTGCAGCCAAGCGTACGGGTCGGGGGCGTTGTCGGCGTGGGCGATCGGCGGCTGGGGCGTGTTGGGCATTGGCAGTCTCATGGCAAGGGGTGGGCTGCATGGGCCTGTTCGCGGGTAAGCCTGCTCCTACGGGTCGTCTGCATGGCTTGCGACCTGTGGAATCGGGATTGCCCGTGAAGAGGGCGGCGCGGTCCAAAAGTGTTTATCATAGGCGTCTCTTTACCTGGCTTGCACGAACACCATGACCGAGAACGACTATACGCTCGCCTGGGGCTTGTACGCCCTTGCCGCCCTGGGCTGCCTGTGGGTGGGTTTCAAGCTCACTGGCTGGATGTGGCGCTGGCTGCGCGAACCGCTGCGGGTGGTCATGGCGGTGCTGTTGCTGACGCCCACCATCGTTGACCCGGTCAAGGAAAGCTTCGCGCCGGCCATCGCCATCACGGCGCTGGACGTGGCCTTCAAGGTCGGCAACAACGCCTGGCGCGCTGCTTCGGACCTGGCTATGTACGGTTTGATTGCGTTCATCCTGTACGGGGTGTTCGTGGTGGTGCGCTGGCCGCTGGAAAAACGCGCCCGCGAACGCCGGGCCAACGCCGATGCCGCCGCCAAGCGCCAGGCTGCCGAGGATGAGCAGGTGATGGTCGAGGCCCCGGTCGCCGCCGACCGTCGCGACCGCTACCGCGACGATCCGCTGCCGGCGGCGCCTGTCGGCACCGGCCGTGGCCGGGTCGAGCCACGTCTGTAGGCAAGGGGCATCGAACATGTGCGAACTGCTGGGCATGAGTGCCAACGTCCCCACTGACATCGTCTTCAGTTTCACCGGCCTGATGCAGCGCGGTGGGCGTACCGGCCCGCACCGCGACGGCTGGGGCATCGGTTTCTACGAAGGGCGTGGCCTGCGGGTGTTCCAGGACCCGGCCGCGAGCAGCGAGTCGGAAGTGGCCAATCTGGTGCAGCGCTATCCGATCAAGAGTGAAGTGGTCATCGGTCATATCCGACAGGCCAACGTCGGCAAGGTGTGCCTGTCCAATACCCACCCGTTCGTGCGTGAGCTCTGGGGCCGCAACTGGTGCTTTGCGCACAACGGCCAGCTGGGCGATTTCCGTGGCCAGACCACCTTCTACCGCCCGGTGGGCGATACCGACAGCGAGGCGGCGTTTTGCGACTTGCTCAACCGCGTGCGTGAAGCCTTCCCGGAACCGGTTGAAATCGAACAGCTGCTGCCGGTGCTGGTCGAAGCCTGTGCCGGCTATCGCGGCCAAGGCGTGTTCAATTGCCTGCTGAGCGACGGCGATTGGTTGTTCTGCTTCTGCTCGACCAAGCTTGTGCACATCACCCGCCGTGCGCCGTTCGGGCCGGCGCGCCTGAAGGACTTCGACCTGAACGTCGACTTCCAGGCTGAAACCACCCCCAACGATGTGGTCACGGTGATCGCCACCGAGGCCCTGACCGAAAACGAGACCTGGCACCGCTACGAGCCGGGTCAATGGGCCCTGTGGCGGCATGGCGAGTGCGTAGCCCAGGGGCAGAGCTAGGGAAGCCATTGCATGTTCAGAGGTTACCTGCGGTTGCTGTTGTTCACCTTCGGCTTGTTGGTCGGTCTTCAGGTTCCGGGGCTGATCAAGGATTACAGCCAACGGGTCGAAGCGCACCTGTTCGAGTCGCGTGAGGCGCTCTCAGGGTTCGAAGAGACGGCGCAACGCTTCTTCAAAGGCGACCTGCAAGCCCTCATACGCCATTACCGCAGCAGCGATGACCCGGTGTTCAACAGCGATGCCAACAGCATCGAAAGCCTGCTGATCCGCAACCAGTTGCTGGAAAACGAGTGGCAGGCGCTGCAAGGCCCGTGGCTGAGCCGCACCTGGCATGTGCTGGTGCAGGCCGATCCTCAGTTGCGTGAGGAAACCCTCAATGGCTACAGCTATCAGATCCTGCTGGTGCCCGAGGCGATCGGCTGGGGTTTGGGCGCCGGCTTCGTGCTGGCGTTGGTGATCGAAAGCCTGTTGCTGGGGCTTGGTTGGGTGGCGCTTGGCGGGCGTCGCACGGCCGTCAAAGAGAGCTGGCGCTAAGGCCCGCGGGAAACCCGCTCCCACAGGGCCGGGGCAAACTTCACGTTCAGCGGCGTGCCTGTGGGAGCGGGTTTGCCCTTGTAGATGACACCGCCGTCGATTCAGACCAGCACGATCCGCTGCTCCCCCGCATCCTGCGCGTAGCGCTCCAGCACTTGCCGACACAGGCTCACCACTTCTTCCACCAGCTCCACCCCGGTCTGCCAGGCCACCACCAGCTCAAGGCTCGGCGGTGGCTGCAAGCCACCCAGCAGCACCAACTCGCCGCGGGCAAGTTCGGCATCGACCAGCGCCGGGGGCAGGGCGCCGATGCCGAAGCCATCGCGCAGCAGGCGGGTGATGGCTGCCACTGAATTCACGCAATTCAAACGAGGTGTCTCGGCGCCGGCCGCCTGCAGCAGGCTGAGCACCTCCTGGTGCGGACGCGAGTTCTTCGAGAAGGTGATGATCCGTTCGCGGGCAAGCTCGGCCAGCGAGGCATAGTCATGCTGCTGGGTCGAGCCCGCGGCAACGATCCAGCCCATGGGGTAGCGTGCCAGGTCCAGGCTGCGGATCGACTCCTGGCGCAGCAGGTCGGTCTGCAGGATCACGTCGAGAAAGCCCTTCTGCAGCTGCTCGCGCAGGTTCAGGGCCGTGTCGGCCACCAGTTCGATCTCTACCTGCGGGTAGCGCTCGGTCAGTTCGGCCACCAGGGCACTCATCCAGGTGTGGATGACCGTATCCATCACGCCGATGCGGATCCGCCCGACCTTGGCCCGGTCAGTGTCCAGCGACTGTTTCATGGCCTTGGCGGTGTCGAGCATGCGCTCGGCATATTCGAGCACCTTGCTGCCCTCCGGTGTCAGGCTGACTCCGCGCGAATCGCGCAACAGCAGCTTCACGCCCAGGTCCGCCTCCAGCGCGGCGATGCGGCTGGACACTGAGGCCTGGGTGGTGAAGAGCTTCTCGGCGGTGAGGCGAAAGCTCTTGAGCCGGGCAACCCAGACGAAGGTTTCGAGGAAGCGAAGGTTCATGATCAGTTTTTCTTGTTCCAGACCGGCGGTTTTTATCGTTGGACGCCCAGCGCACGGCCTCTGAACAATGACGCCCAGGCCGCGACGCAACGCGTCGCCCAGAGAACAATACCAACAAGCCGAGGCAATCATGAACCCAACCGGCGTGCAGCAGCAGGCTTCCCCCCGGCCGTCCAACGGCCCCTTCGCCTGGTACCGCGACATCGACCGTCAGCAACGACGCACCTTCTGGAGCTGCAAGATCGGCTACGGCCTCGATGGCATGGACACCCAGATGCTGAGTTTCGTCATCCCGACGTTGATCCTGATGTGGGGCATCACCACCGCCGAGGCTGGGCTGATCCATACCAGCACCCTGATCGCTTCGGCCCTGGGCGGCTGGATTGCCGGCATTCTCTCCGACCGCATCGGCCGGGTGCGCACCCTGCAACTGACCGTGCTGTGGTTCGCCTTCTTCACTTTCCTGTGCGGCTTCGCCCAGAGCTATGAGCAACTGCTGATCGCCCGGACCCTGATGGGCTTCGGCTTTGGCGGCGAGTGGACGGCCGGCGCGGTGCTGATCGGTGAGGTGATCCGCGCCCAGGACCGTGGCAAGGCCGTGGGCATGGTGCAGTCCGGCTGGGCCATCGGCTGGGGATTGACGGCGATCCTCTATGCGTTGCTGTTCTCCTTCCTGCCGCCGGAGCAGGCCTGGCGGGCGCTGTTCCTGCTGGGCATCGTGCCGGCAGTGTTCGTGATCTTCGTCCGCCGCCTGGTCAAGGACCCGGAGGTCTACCGCCAAGCCAAGGCTGTGGAAAAGGCCCAGGCGCCGTCGCATTTTTATGAAATCTTCGCCCCAGGCATGCTCTGGACCACCCTGCGCGCCTCGCTGCTGACGACCGGCGCCTTGGGCGGTTACTACGCGATCACCTCCTGGCTGCCGACCTTCCTCAAGAACGAGCGTGGCCTGAGCGTGCTGGGCACCGGCGGCTACCTGGCCATGGTCATCGTCGGCTCCTACGTGGGTTATGTGATCAGCGCGTACCTGACCGATCTGCTGGGTCGCAAGAAGAACTTCATCCTGTTCGCTGTCGGCTCGTTCGTCATCGTGCTGCTTTATACCCAGATCCCGGTCAGTGACGGCGTCATGCTGTGGCTGGGTTTTCCGCTGGGGTTCTTCGCTTCGGGCATCTTCAGCGGCATGGGGGCCTTCCTGACCGAGCTGTTCCCCACCCGCATTCGCGGTTCGGGGCAGGGCTTTTGCTACAACGTGGGGCGCGCCATCGCTGCGTTCTTCCCGCTGCTGATCGGCATGCTCAGCCAGAAAGTGCCTTTGGGCCTGGGCATTGGTGGTTTTGCCGCGGTGTCCTACGGTGTGGTGATCCTCGCGGCCCTGAGCCTGCCTGAAACACGCGGCAAACAACTCCAGGCACGGTAAGGTAGGCACATGAACAACCACAAGAGAGTTCGACCGGTGAAACGCCTGCTTCTCAATTGCGACATGGGCGAGAGTTTCGGCAGTTGGCGCATGGGCCTGGACGCCGAGGTGATGCCTTACATCGATTGCGCCAACATCGCTTGCGGCTACCACGCAGGCGACCCTGGCACCATGCGCCGCACCGTGGCCCTGGCACTGGAGCACGGCGTGACCATCGGCGCGCACCCGGCTTACCCGGACCTGGTCGGTTTCGGCCGCCGCTCCATGGCGTGCAGCAACGAGGAGATCCGAGACCTGCTGCATTACCAGATCGGCGCGCTGGAGGGGATCTGTAAGGTGCTGGGCAGCCGCGTGGCCTACGTCAAACCCCATGGCGCGCTGTACAACGACATGATGGCCGACCCACTCAAGCTGCGCGCAGTACTCGAGGCCGTGGCCGCCTATGATACGGGACTGCCGGTGATGCTGATGGCCACCGCCGACGACAGCGCCGCACGCGCCCTGGGCGAGGCGATCGGTGTGCCGTTGTGGTTCGAGGCCTTTGCCGACCGGGCCTATACCGCTAGCGGTCATCTGGTTTCCCGGCGCCTGCCCGGCGCGGTGCATCACGACCCGGCCTTGGTGATCGAGCAGGCCTTGCGCCTGGCCCGTGGTGAGGCGCTGGTGGCCGATGACGGCAGTGCTGTGCAACTGGATGCCGGTACCCTCTGCGTGCATGGCGACAATGACAGCTCCGTGGCGGCCGTGCGGCAGATCCGCCAGGCCCTCGATGCCTTGGAGCAGCCATGAACCCATGCATCGAGGTGGTGGCCATCGACAGCTTGATGGTGCGCCTGTTCGACGTCATCGATGAGGCCAACATGCCGTGGATCCTGGCTGCCAGCCAGCGCCTGCGCACAGCCTTCGGGGCGGGGCTGGTGGATTTGGTCCCCTCCTATACCACCGTGATGGTGCAGTTCGAGCAGGCACCTGGGCAGGCGCGCGCGCTGATCGACCAGGCATTGGCGGATTTGCAGCCGGATGCGGGCAACACCGGGCGTCGCCATGAGATCCCGGTCTGGTACCACGCCAGCGTCGGGCCGGAGCTGCCGGTGCTGGCTGCCCGCAGCGGCCTGAGCGAGGCGGAGGTGATCGGCCTGCACAGCGAGCGGGAGTACCCGGTGTTTGCCCTGGGTTTCGCGCCGGGATTCGGTTTCATGGGCTTGGTGGATGAACGCCTGGCCAGCCCACGCCTGAGTACCCCGCGCAAGCGCGTGGCAGCGGGCAGCGTGGGCATCGCCGAGCGCCAGACCGCCGCCTACCCGGCGGTCTCGCCAGGCGGCTGGAACCTGATCGGCCGCACCCCGGTGCGCTTGTTCGACCACGCACGTGAGGGTTACAGCCTGCTGCAACCAGGTGATCGGGTGCGTTTCGTGGCGGTGTCTCACGAGCAGTTCATGGCATTGGGCGGCGACGACAGCCCGTTGGAGGCCCTGGCATGAAGCGATTGACGATCGAGTCCAGCACCGCGCTGTGTCAGTTGCAGGATGCCGGGCGTTTCGGCGTACGCCACCTAGGCGTGACCCAGGGTGGGGCGTTGGATTGGGTGGCGATGTACTGGGCCAACTGGCTACTGGGCAATGCGCTGGATGCGCCGGTGGTGGAGGTGACGCTGGGGGGCTTCACGCTGGTCGCCGAGGACGATTGCACCTTGGCCCTGGCCGGTGGAGATCTGGATGCGCGTGTCGACGATCAGCCTGTCCAGCCCTGGCGCAGCTTGCGTTTGGGCAAGGGCCAGCGCCTGAGTCTTCGCCAACCTCGGCAAGGCGCGCGGGCTTACGTGGCAGCGCCTGGCGGGTTCCAGGCCGAGACGGTATTGGGCAGTTGCGCGACCGTGGCACGCGAGGCGCTCGGCGGCCTCGATGGGCGAGGGAAGGCGCTGGCCAAAGGGCAA
This sequence comes from Pseudomonas sp. HTZ2, assembly GCF_033173945.1. NCBI lineage: Bacteria > Pseudomonadati > Pseudomonadota > Gammaproteobacteria > Pseudomonadales > Pseudomonadaceae > Pseudomonas > Pseudomonas sp. HTZ2. The sequence goes on from NZ_CP137332.1 coordinate 2,798,972, forward strand.
GTGTTGTCGTTCGCCAAGGGGGCGCCTGCCTTGCGTGAAGTGGCGCAGCATTTGCGTCCGACCTACCCGCAAAAGCCCGAACTGGAGCTGGTCATGGGCGCACAGATCGGCGCATTCAGCGGCACCAGCTTGTTCGAGGCGTTCAATCGTGAGTGGACCCTGGACAGCCGCGCCGACCGCATGGGTATGCGCCTGCTCGGGCCGCAGTTGGTCTACCAGGGCGCGCCGATGATTTCGGAGGGTATCCCCTTGGGCGCCGTGCAGGTGCCGCCGGACGGGCAGCCGATCGTGCTGCTCAATGACCGGCAGACCATTGGTGGGTATCCACGGCTTGGAGCGCTGACGCCCCTGGCGCTGGCGCAACTGGCGCAGTGCCTGCCCGGGGCGGTGGTGCGCTTCAGGGCGGTGGTGCAGGAGCTGGCCTGGCAGCAGCAGCAGGCTTATCTGCAACGTTGGCGGTGAGGCTGCCGGCCCTCTGGCGGGGCAATCGGAGCGCCGGACCCCGGCTTGCACAAGGTACGTGCTTAAGCCGGTAGGTGCGGGCTGGCCTGCGACGGGCCTATGCAGGGCAGTTGCTCAGGTGCAGCACAGTCCGCAATGGATGTGCTGCACCTGTGGGCGCGGGTTTACCCGCGAAACGGGCAACGCCATTACTTGGACAGGTAACGCATCCCGTCTTCCAGCCCCTGCAAGGTCAGCGGGTACATCTTGTCTTCGATCAGCTCGCGCACCAGATGGGTGGAGGCGGTGTAGTCCCAGGCCTGCTTGGGATACGGATTGATCCAGATGATCTTCCTGAACTTCTCCATGAAACGCTGCATCCACACGTACCCGGCTTCTTCGTTCCAATGCTCCACGCTACCGCCCGGCTGGGTGATCTCGTAAGGCGCCATGGCCGCATCGCCGACGAATACCACTTTGTAGTCGTCGCCATACTTGTGCAGCAGGTCGAAGGTGGAGAAACGCTCCGATGTACGGCGCAGGTTGTTCTTCCACACCGACTCGTAGACGAAGTTGTGGAAGTAGTAGTACTCCATGTGCTTGAACTCGGTCTTGCACGCGGAGAACAGCTCCTCGCAGACCTTGACGTGGGCGTCCATGGAGCCGCCGATGTCGAACAGCAACAGCAGCTTGACCGTGTTGCGCCGCTCCGGGCGCATCTGGATGTTCAGCAGCCCTGCATCCCGTGCGGTGTGGTCGATGGTGCCATCGATGTCCAGTTCCTCGGCAGCGCCTTCGCGGGCGAACTTGCGCAGGCGACGCAAAGCCAGCTTGATGTTGCGTGTGCCCAGTTCGACCTGGTCGTCGAGGTTCTTGTATTCGCGCTGGTCCCATACCTTGACCGCCTTGCCCTGGCGTTTGCCGGCCTCGCCCACGCGGATGCCTTCGGGGTTGTAGCCGCCGGAGCCGAATGGGCTGGTACCGCCGGTGCCGATCCATTTGTTGCCGCCGGCGTGACGTTCCTTCTGTTCTTCAAGGCGTTTCTTGAATTCCTCGATCAGCTTGTCCAGCCCGCCCAGGGACTGGATCTGCGCACGTTCCTCGTCACTGAGCGAGCGCTCGAACTCCTTGCGCAGCCAATCTTCGGGGATCAACGCCTCCAGGTGTCGGTCGAGATTTTCCAGGCCCTTGAAGTAGGCGGAGAAGGCCCGGTCGAACTTGTCGAAATGCCGCTCGTCCTTCACCAGGATGGCCCGCGCCAGGTAATAGAACTCGTCCATGTCGGCGAACACCACCCGCTGCTGCAAGGCATTGAGCAGGTCGAGCAGTTCGCGCACCGACACCGGCACCTTGGCCGCGCGCATTTCGTTGAACAGATTGAGCAGCATGGCCGGCTCCTGTCAGCGGTTGCCGCGCCGGCTCATGAAGGCCAGGCGCTCGAGCAGTTGCACGTCCTGCTCGTTCTTGACCAAGGCGCCGGCCAGCGGCGGAATGGCCTTGGTCGGGTCGCGCTCGCGCAGCACGGCTTCGCCGATGTTGTCGGCCATCAACAGTTTGAGCCAGTCGACCAGCTCGGAGGTGGATGGCTTTTTCTTGAGGCCCGGCACCTTGCGCACGTCGAAGAACACATCCAGCGCTTCACTGACCAGCGACTGCTTGATGTTGGGGAAGTGCACGTCGACGATGCGCTGCAGGGTGTCGCGGTCGGGGAAGGCGATGTAGTGGAAGAAGCAGCGGCGCAGGAAGGCGTCGGGCAGTTCCTTCTCGTTGTTGGAGGTGATGATGATGATCGGACGTTGCTTGGCCTTGATCGTCTCGTCGATCTCGTAGACGTAGAACTCCATCTTGTCGAGTTCCTGCAGCAGGTCGTTGGGGAACTCGATGTCAGCCTTGTCGATCTCGTCGATCAGCAAGATCACACGTTCTTCGGCCTCGAAAGCCTCCCAGAGCTTGCCCTTTTTCAGGTAGTTGCGCACGTCATGGACCTTGTCCACACCCAGTTGCGAATCGCGCAGGCGGCTGACCGCGTCGTATTCGTAGAGGCCTTGGTGGGCCTTGGTGGTGGATTTGATGTGCCAGGTGATCAGGCGGGCGCCGAAGGAGGCGGCGAGCTGTTCGGCGAGCATGGTCTTGCCGGTGCCCGGTTCACCCTTGACCAGCAGCGGGCGCTCCAGGGTGATGGCTGCGTTGACCGCCAGCTTCAGGTCGTCTGTGGCGACGTAGTCGCGGGTGCCTTCGAACTTCATGAACCGATCCTCTGCGGGGTGTCATTCAAGACCCTTTCGCGGGCAGACCACTCCCACAGGAAGCGGTGACGCTGGCCCTGTGGCAGCGGATTCACCCGCGAAAGAGGCGATACGTGTTTGTCATTGCCAGCGACTATAACGCGGGCCCAGGCGAGAGAAAACGCAGACTGGTCATTCAGTCTCTGAATGTTGCGTCGCGCCCCGCTTCAGTCGGAATCGGGCGGCGGTTGTTCGTAGCGTGCATTGAATGCCTGGATAAAGCCGTTGCGCAGGATCTGCAGGAACGCCTCGAAGGCGCTGATGTTGCGCTGGTGCACGCTACCGCTCAGCTCCACGCGGGTGGCGAACTGGTTCTTAGGCTGATTCTTGAGCACCGTTTCGCTGGCGCCGACCAGCGCTTCCCAGATCGAACGGAAGAAGCCTTTGTCCTTGTCTTCCACGTCCTGCTGCCAATTGAACACATCCACATCCCGCAGCAGAGGCTTGATGTACCCGTGCAGACGGCCTTTCTCGGCCTGGGCTTCGATCACCAGATCGCCATGGCCTGCATTGAAGTCGAACTTGCCGTAAGCACTGGCGAAATCATTGAGCCGGCGCAGCTGGATACCGGTCGCGCGCAGGCGAAACTCGAAATCGTCGAAATCGCTGAACGGGTCGAAAGTGGCACGGCTTTCAACCCGGGCATCGCCCAGCAGCCGCGCTGTGCCGTCGAAATGGGCGTCGCGGCGGCCTTTTTCGTCGCGTACGTTGGTCAGGTTGCGGATGCTCGCGTCCAACTGGGTGGCCTTCAGATCGACAGGCGGTTTGGAATTGAAGTTGCGAAAGGTCAGGGTGCCGTTTTCGATGCGCACCTCGTTGAGGGTGATGGGCAGCAGTTTTTCTAGCTGCCGGCGCCAGTCGGTACCCTGGCCGGTCTGGGAGTTCTGCTTGTTGCCACCGTCGACGAAATTGAGCTCTGGGTGCACGAAGACGACCTCGGCGACCACGGCATGGTCGTACCACAGCGAACGCCAGCTCACCGAGAGGTCGATCAGCGGGGCATCGAGAAACGGCACCGGTACCTTGCCGCTGGTCTTGACGATCTTCAGCTCGTTGATCTGGTAGGCCCCGCGCCACCAGGCCAAGTCCACGTCGGTGATGTGCCCGCGGTAGTCGCCCATGTCCGCGAGCCGGTCGTTGAGGTAGTCACGGACCAGGTAGGGCAGGGCCAGGTGCAGGGCCAGCAACAGCGCGACCAGGCTGGCCAGGCCTATCAGCGGCCAACGATAGCGAGCTTTCATCGAGGACTCTCCGGGGCAGGTTGTCCGGTTGACCGCTATGGCCTGTGGGGAGTTCGAACGGGCTTTACTGCCCCCCGGGGCAGGCTTACCCTTGAAGCTTTCCCTGCTCCTACAAAGTTCAAGGACTCCTGCCATGAGCCGCATCTACGCAGACAACGCCCACTCCATCGGCAATACGCCGTTGGTGCAGATCAACCGCATCGCTCCGCGTGGTGTGACCATCCTGGCCAAGATCGAAGGACGCAACCCAGGCTATTCGGTCAAGTGCCGGATCGGCGCGAGCATGGTCTGGGACGCCGAGAGCAGCGGCAAGCTCAAGCCGGGCATGACCATCGTCGAGCCCACCTCGGGCAACACCGGCATTGGCCTGGCCTTCGTCGCCGCTGCCCGTGGCTACAAGCTGGTATTGACGATGCCTGCATCCATGAGCCTGGAGCGGCGCAAGGTGCTCAAGGCGCTGGGGGCCGAACTGGTGCTGACCGACCCGGCCAAGGGCATGAAGGGCGCGATCGAGAAAGCCAACGAAATCGTCGCCTCCGACCCGGCCAACTACTTCCTGCCGGGCCAGTTCGATAACCCCGCCAACCCGGCGATTCACGAAAAGACCACCGGTCCGGAAATCTGGAACGACACCGATGGTGCGGTAGACGTCCTGGTGGCGGGCGTCGGCACCGGCGGTACCATTACCGGGGTTTCGCGTTACATCAAGCACACCCAGGGCAAGTCGATCCTGTCAGTGGCGGTGGAGCCGGTGGCCTCGCCGTTGATCAGCCAGACCCTGACGGGTGAAGAGCTCAAGCCAAGCCCGCACAAGATCCAGGGCATCGGCGCCGGTTTCGTGCCGAAGAACCTTGACCTGTCCATCGTCGACCAGGTCGAGACCGTCACCGACGACGAGGCCAAGGCCATGGCCCTGCGCCTGATGCAGGAAGAGGGCATTCTCTGCGGTATTTCCTGTGGCGCGGCGATGGCCGCCGCCGTGCGCCTGGCCGAGAAGCCCGAGATGCAGGGCAAGACGCTCGTGGTGATTCTGCCGGATTCAGGCGAGCGTTACCTGTCGAGCATGCTGTTCAGTGACTTGTTCACCGAACAGGAAAACCAGCAGTAACACGCGGTCCTGGCGATACCGGGGCCGTGTGGCGGCCCCGCTTTTCTGATGCACCGCTGATCCGGAGCAATGCCGGGCAGCACTCTTTGTTGCAAGATCCTGAAAACTGCACTGCGTCCCTGGAGGTTTTTACCAGGGGCAGATGGGTTTATGATGGCCGGATGATTTTGAATGGAGCAGGCCACGGCCTGGTTTCTTCTCCAAGGAGTGTTGCATGACCTTTTCCTTCGCCGCTAAGGCAGGTGTCCTGCTGGTGTTCTTCTCCAGTGTGCTGTTCGTGCACCTGCGCGGCAAGGCACGTCTTCCCGTGCTGCGCCAGTTCGTCAATCATTCGGCGCTGTTCGCACCTTATAACAGCCTGATGTACCTGTTTTCCGGCGTGCCGTCCAAGCCTTACCTGGACCGTCAGCGGTTTCCCGAGCTCGATGTGCTCAAGGACAACTGGGAAGTGATCCGCGAAGAGGCCATGCGCCTGTTCGACGAGGGCTACATTCGTGCCGCGGAAAAGGACAATGACGCAGGCTTCGGCTCGTTCTTCAAGAAGGGCTGGAAGCGCTTCTACCTGAAGTGGTACGACAAGCCGCTGCCCTCGGCCGAAATGCTCTGCCCCAAGACCGTCGAACTGGTCAGCCGCATCCCCAATGTCAAGGGCGCCATGTTCGCCTTGCTGCCCGGTGGCAGCCATCTGAACCCGCACCGCGATCCGTTTGCCGGCTCCCTGCGTTATCACCTGGGCCTGTCTACTCCGAATTCTGACAACTGCCGCATCTACGTCGACGGCCAGCCCTACGCCTGGCGCGACGGTGAGGACGTGATGTTCGACGAGACCTATGTGCACTGGGTGAAGAACGAAACCGACGTAACCCGCGTGATTCTGTTCTGTGACATCGAGCGCCCGCTCAGCAGCCCTTTGATGACCCGCATCAACCGCAAGGTCAGCGCCTTCCTGGGCCGCGCCACTGCGCCGCAGAACACCGATGACGAGCGCGTGGGCGGGATCAACCAGGCCTATGCCTGGAGCAAGCGCTTCAGCAACAAGATCAGCACCCGCGTGAAGCAGTTCAAGCGCGCAAATCCCAAGGCCTACCGCATCCTGCGGCCAGTGCTGGCGGTGGTGGTGGCGTATCTACTGTACCGTTGGCTGTTCTGAATCACCTGTCATCGCATTCGCCGGTAAACCCGCTCTCATAGGCTCAGCGCAAACCTTGAGAGCGGGTTTTTCACTCCCACCGGCTCAACCTGGAACGTGCGGAAGCGGGTTTACCGGCGAAAGGGCCTGATCTGCCAATCCAGAATGCAGCTATTGCCCGGCCCGGGATTCGCCGTTATATTCCGAAACATTCTCTTCTCCGAAGACCCGATCATGCCTGCCATCCCTTCCATCACAGCTGTCGTCCTCGCGCCTGTCGCGGGCGTGGTTGTGCGTGGCAGTCAGCAGCCGGCCATGATCAGTCATTACCCACCACCTGTCAGTGGCGTGGTAGGCGGCGTAGCTCCGCCTCCTTGCGCAGTGGTGCTGGGCTGATCGGCCTCTGGCCGCCTCCCATCACACTCGCAACCTACTGAACACGGTCGGCTACCTCCCTCGCTAACGCGACAGCCTGCCGTTCGGCTCATTTGCCCTATACAGGTGGCAATACATGTCTGTCTTTTCCAAAGCATCCGTGGCCTCGGCGGCCACGACCAGCCTGTTCGTCCTGCTGTGGAGCAGCGGGGCGATCGTCTCCAAGCTTGGCCTTGCCCAGGCCAGCCCCTTTGCCTTCCTCCTGCTACGCTCGGCCCTGGCGCTTGCCGGCCTGCTGATGGTCAGCCCACTGCTGGGGCTGCGCTGGCCGCGTGGTCGTGGTGCCGTGCTACGCGCCCTGGGTACCGGTTGCGTGTTGTTGGGCGCTTACCAGATCTTCTATCTGCTGGCGCTCAACACCCACGTCACCCCTGGCATCATGGCCACGGTCATGGGTGTTCAACCGATCCTTACCGTTGTGCTGATGGAGCGCCAGCGTTCCTGGAGCCGGCTGTTCGGGCTTGGCTTGGGGCTTGGGGGGCTGGTGATGGTGGTCTACCAAGGCCTCAACCTGGGCGGGGTATCCCTGGCTGGGATGCTGTTCGCCCTGCTGGCGCTGGCCAGCATGACGTTGGGCTCGATCCTGCAAAAGCGCATCACCGACAACCCCATGGGTACCTTGCCGTTACAGTACATAGCCGGCTTTGCCTTGTGCGCAGTGTTCGCGCCATTTCAGCCGCTCCAGGTGCAATGGAGTGCAAGCTTCATCGGTGCGCTGGCATGGATGGGGCTGGTGGTCTCGCTGTTGGCGACTTTGCTGCTGTATCGCCTGATCGCCCGTGGCAACCTGGTCAATGTCACAAGCCTGTTCTACCTGGTGCCTGCGGTGACTGCCGTGATGGATTATCTGATCTTCGGCAATCGTCTGGCACCGCTCAGCCTGATGGGCATGGGGTTGATCGTCGTCGGGCTGCTGTTCGTGTTCCGCAAGCCGGTGTTGCGTACGGCTGAAGCCTGATGCCCGAGGGCCGCTTTGCGGCCCTCTTCGCGAATGGGTGTACGCCATTGCCAAGACGCAGGGCCTTGTCCCGTGATAGGGCCATGGCCCTATTTTTTGGCCGGACGCAGCACCAGCCACAAGGCCACACCGATCAGCACTCCACCATATAGATGCGCCATCGACAGCGGCTCGTCCAGCAGCCAGGCGCCCCACAGGACGCCGAATACCGGAATCAGGAAGGTCACGGTACTGGCCTTGACCGGTCCGATCTCGGCCAGCAGGCGGAAGTACAGGATGTAGGCGAACGCCGTGCACAGCAGGCCCAGGCCCAGCAACGACAGCCACACCGACCAACCGCCCCAGCTGGCCGGTGGCTGGGTGAGGGCACTCCAGGCGAACACCGGCGTCAGCAGCAAGGTCGCGCCGAGCATGCTGCCCAAGGCCGACAACCGACTATCCAGATCGCTCACCCAACGTCGCGCAAGGAACCCGGCAAAGCCATAGCAGGTGGTCGCGGCCAGACAGGCCAGGGCACCTTGTAACAAGGCTAGATCCAACGCCACCGGGCCCGCACCGCTCAGGATGCCGACGCCGAACAGCCCCAGGAATATGCCGCACAGCTTGGCCAGGGTCATGGGCTCGCGGAAGCAAAGCACGCCGATCAGCACACCCATCAGCGGCGTGGTGGCGTTGAAAATGGCTGAGTAGCCGGCTGGCAGCACCTGCGCGGCCACTGAATAGAAGGTGGCCGGGATCCCGGAGTTGATCATCCCCAATACCAGACAGGCGCCAAGCTTGCCGTTGAAGTCCCAGCGCACCCGCGCCGCGGCGAGAATGGCGATCAGACCCAAACACGCGATCGAGACGCGAAAGAACGCTGTCGGCACGGTGCCGAGTTCCGGCGCGATGATGCGCATGAACAGGAAGCTCGCCCCCCAGACAGCGGCAAGGGTCAGCAGGCGGGCAAGGGCGATGGGGCTCACAGCGGTCTCCAGCAATCGGCAAGGGCGCGAGTGTACGCCATCGACTGAGCGCGGTTCTTGTCCTTTCTTGCTGTGTGAATTTGTCCGTGGCCTTTCATGGGTACCCGCTCACAGGGCGGCGATTGTCCTGCAAGAGCGGGTTTGCCTGTGAAAAGGGCACGACGAAAGCAGGGGCAACTAAGCTTGCGTGTTGAACCCCCGCATGGAGTCCCCTGCATGTCCCAGTCATGGCCGGCGGCCGAGATCGCCCGGATGATCCTCGATGGTTTCGACGACTACCGCGAACATTTCCGGCGCATCACCCTGGGCGCGCGCGAGCGCTTCGAACAGGCGCTGTGGCAGCAGATCCAGCAGGCTGCGGCGGCACGCATCAATCTCTATGAAGAAAAGGTCGCTCAGGTCAATGGTTGGCTGCGCGATGGCTTTGCCGAGGCGGTACTGCTCGATGTCGAGCAATGGCCGCTGGTGAAGAATGCCTATATCCGCCTGATCGACCCGCGCCTTGACGATGAGTTGGCCGAGACTTGGTACAACTCGATCTTCTGCAGCCTGTTCAGCCACGACCTGATCAGCGATGGCTGCATGTTCATCCATACCACCCGGCCGTCGATGCGCGGACATGAGCGGGCTGCACAGACTCGTATCTATCGGCCTGACGGCAGCGTCCGGAGCCTGTTGCGCTCGATCTTTGCCGACTACCCGTTCAATGTGCCCTATGGCGACCTGGACGGGGACGTAGCACGTCTGGAGCAGCAACTGCGCGAATGCTTGCCTGATTGGGTCTGCAAGGATCCCGCGCTGGCCGTCGAGCTGTTCTCACCGGTGCTCTACCGCAACAAGGGCGCCTACCTGGTGGGGCGGCTGTACACGCCGGATGAGCAGTGGCCGCTGGTGATTCCGCTGCTGCACCGCGAGGGCCATGGCATCGAGGCGGATGCGGTGATCACCGACGAAGCCGAGGTGTCGATCATCTTCTCCTTCACCCGCTCGTATTTCATGGTCGATGTGCCGGTGCCGGCGGAGTTCGTCAATTTCCTCAAGCGCATCCTGCCGGGCAAGCACATCGCGGAGCTGTACACCTCGATCGGCTTCTACAAACACGGCAAGTCCGAGTTCTACCGTGCGTTGATCAATCACTTGGCCAGTACCGAGGATCGCTTCGTCATGGCGCCTGGGGTGCGCGGTATGGTGATGAGCGTGTTCACCCTGACCGGGTTCAATACTGTGTTCAAGATCATCAAGGACCGCTTCTCGCCGTCCAAGACCGTGGACAGGGCCACGGTGATCGACAAGTACCGTCTGGTCAAAAGCGTCGATCGGGTCGGGCGCATGGCCGATACCCAGGAGTTCGCCGATTTCCGTTTCCCCAAGGCCAAGTTCGAAGCGCAGTGCCTGGCCGAGCTGCTGGAGGTGGCACCCTCGACCGTCAAGCTTGAGGGCGACACAGTGCTGATCCGTCACTGTTGGACCGAACGGCGCATGACGCCGCTCAATCTTTACCTGGAACAGGCCAGTGAAGCCCAAGTGCTGGAAGCGCTGGAGGACTACGGCCTGGCGATCAAGCAACTGGCGGCGGCGAACATCTTTCCTGGTGACATGCTGCTCAAGAATTTCGGCGTCACCCGTCATGGTCGGGTGGTGTTCTATGACTACGACGAGATCAGCTTCCTGACCGAGGTGAACTTCCGGCATATCCCGCCGCCGCGTTATCCGGAGGACGAGATGTCCGGCGAACCGTGGTATTCGATCGGGCCGCACGATGTGTTTCCGGAGGAGTTTCCGCCGTTTCTGTTCGCCGACATCGGCCAGCGACGGCTGTTCAGCCGGTTGCATGGCGAGCTGTATGACGCCGATTACTGGAAGGGGCTGCAGGCGACGATCCGTGACGGGAAGGTCATCGACGTGTTTCCGTATCGGCGCAAGGCGCGGTGAGCGTTTGAGGCTGGCTTAGAGCCCATCGCAGGTTGTCGCCAGGCGCTACAGCCTATCTGGAGGCGGCGACAGCGCAAAGGTGCTACCCCTTCATGCACTTGAGTTCGGTGAAGTCGTTGCGCACCTTGCTCAGCCGTTCCTGGAGGTACTGCCGTTGTACCGGGGTGCTCTGCTTCATCAGGTCCACCAGCAGGCTGCGGGCCTGTTGTTCGGAATGCTGGAAGGCAATGCGGTATTCCGGGCTCCATAGGCTCTCCTTGCGTTGCAGCAACTGCGCGATGCGGGGCTCGAAGGCGGGCGTGTCGCGCTGAGCCATGACCAGCACCAGTTGCTGCTGCCAGTGGGCGCGGTTGGCGATCCACTGACGATTCTGGTCGCCGAGGGCCTGGGACCAGGTCAGCACGCGCAGGCGTTGGGACGCGTTGAGTTCGCCCAGCCAGGGTTCGAGGCGCTTTTCCATGCGTTTGGCGCGGTCGTTGATCTGCTTGGGCAGGGGCGTCTCGACATAGTTGGCCTGGCGCTCGCGGATGTCATCAAGAAAGGCCTGGCGCATCTGCGCGACCTGCTCGTCGCTCATGCCACGCAACAGCTGGGTGGCGGAGGGGGTGATCGCCTCGGCGACCCGGCCGATGGCCTGGCGAGCTTCGGTGGTGCGCTGCAGTAGTGCCTGGTCGGTGACTTGGTCGGTGACGACCATCTGGCGGATCTGGTCGAGCCACTCCAGGTAGCCGGGCAATTGCGTCTTGCAATGCCAGGCCAGGTGCTGCTTGAGACGCTCATCGAGCCAGGTTTTCTGCTGGCGGTTCATGTTCAGGTAGTCATCCAGGGACCAGGGCACCAGCACGTCGAGGTTGCGGTAGGCCAGGTCGATGCGGCTGCAGGCGGCCACTGCCAGGGTCAGGCACAGGACGATGATGAACACAGGGCGTAGGGTGACGGGCATGGGCGAATCCTTGCTGGAGCTTGCCAGGCAGTAGACGCAAGGGAGCTCCGTCGGTTCCTGGGCACGGACGGCCAGGCGGCGAAGGCTGTTCAGGTGTAGAATAGCCGCCTTGTCTTGAGGATCTTCGTAAATGGCTTTGCTTGGGCGTTACAACAGTTTGCAAATCGTGAAATACACGGACTTCGGCCTGTACCTGGATGGCGGTGCGGATGGCGAGATCCTGCTGCCCAAGCGCTACATCCCCAAGGACGTCGACGCCGAGATCGACGACTGGCTCAATGTGTTCATCTACCTCGACAGCGAAGACCAGCTGATCGCCACCACCGAAAAGCCCAAGGTACAGGTCGGTGAGTTCGCCAGTCTCAAGGTCAAGGACATCAACGGCGCGGGCATCTTCCTCGACTGGGGGCTGTCCAAGGACCTGTTGATGCCCTATTCGGAAGAGTCGCGTCCGCTGAAGATCGGCGACTACTGCGTGGTGCACGTCTACCTGGACAAACGTACCCGTCGCATCACCGCCACCGCACGCCTGGACCGCTACCTCGATCGCACCCCGGCCGACTACCAGGCCGGCCAGCCGGTGGAACTGCTGGTGGCCGGGCAGACGCCCATGGGCTTCAAGGCGATCATCAACAACCGCCACTGGGGCTTGATCCACAAGAACGAGGTGTTCAAGTTCCTGCGTTCGGGCATGCATGAGAAGGGTTACATCAAGGAAGTGCGCCACGACGGCAAGATCGCCCTGAGCTTGCAGCCGGTGGGCAAGGTCCTGGTCGACAGCCTGCCCGAGCAGATCATGGCGCGCCTGGAGGCTGCGGGCGGGATGCTCGAGGTGTGCGACAAGAGCGACCCTGAAGTGATCAGCCGACTGTTCAATGTCAGCAAGGGCAACTTCAAGAAAGCGATCGGCGCCCTCTACAAGCAAGGCCGCATCGTCATCCTTGACGATCGCATCGAACGGGCCTGATCAACCCTGCAGGAAGGGCGTGAAGTCCAGCTGCTCGCCACCGGGGCGGGTGTCGCGCAGCAGCGAGTCACGGTCGGCGCTCAGGGCCAGGCTGATGGTCGAGCGCCGCTTGCCCGGATGACGGACTTCCATCTGCTCCTGGTGAGCGCGCAGGAAGTTGGTCGGCACTTTCAGGTGCTGCAGCTCATCGGTCTCGGGGGTGTGCAGCAGCAGGTTGACCCAGTCGGGCTGGCCTTTGCGCAGTAGCGCCGTCGGCACATCGAACCACCACAGGTTGCGTTTGCGGTCCAGGATCGCGAGCAGGGTGTTGTCGCGGTTGAGCACCGGCCGCTCCAGCGCTTGGTTACGGCGGGCGATGGCGGTGGGTTTGTCGAGTTTCATGCAGGTTCCTGCGGGTTGACGCGAGATAAGGCCTGGTATTGTGCGGGGCCGGCTGCGGGCAAACAAGCCTGGGAGCAGCGGCCCGGTCCAGCAGCAAGGCGCTTACGGTTCAGCCCCGGTCGGTCTACAGGCATTTGTAGCTGTTTTCTTTTGTTGGCCTGGCGTTGAGCTGCAACGTGTCTGATGTGGTCTATTAGACTTGCATCATTGAAACGTGCCTGCCCGATTGGCTGGCCTTCACCTGACACGATCCTGCAGCGAAAGGAGACGCTATGTTTTTCCCCAACCTGCGCGGTTTGCCCCTGCACCGCGTGCTGGTGCGCACCGTCCGCGAGTTTCTCGATGACGAGATGTCCACTTATGCGTCCGCGCTCGCCTACCAAATGCTGTTTTCGTTGTTTCCCTTCCTGTTGTTCCTCATCGCCCTGATCGGTTTCCTGCACCTGCCGGACTTCTTCTCCTGGCTGCGCCTGCAGTCGGAGCTGGTGCTGCCGCCCCAGGCCCTGGAGCAGGTCAATCCGGTGATCGACCAGCTGCAGCAGTCAAAGGGGGGGCTGCTCTCGGTGGGTATCGTCATCGCCCTGTGGACGGCTTCGGCCGGCGTGCGCCTGATGATGAGCGCGATGAACGCCGCCTACGACGTACCCGAAGGGCGGCCGGTCTGGAAGCGCATCCCGCTGTCGGTGGTTTACACCATCGGCATCGCCGGTATGCTCCTGGCGGCGGCGGCGCTGATGGTGCTAGGGCCGCAGGTGATGGAGTGGATCGCCGCCCAGGTGGGCATGCAGGAGGTCATCGTCACGGTCTGGACCATCCTGCGCTGGCCGGCGATCATCATTCTGATGATGGTGGCGGTGGCGCTGATCTACTACGTCATGCCCGATGTGAAGCAGGAGTTTCGCTTCATCACCCCAGGCTCGGTATTGGCGGTGGTCGTGTGGATCATTGCTTCGCTGGCATTCGGTTACTATGTGAAGACCTTCGCCGATTACAACGCCATGTACGGCAGTATCGGGGCAATCATCGTCCTGCTGCTGTACTTTTACATTTCCGCCGCCGTGCTGCTGCTCGGTGCCGAGATGAACGCGGTGATCGAGCACATGTCGGCCGAAGGCAAGAACCCTGGCGAGAAGGAAGCCGCAGGTCATACCTCCAAGGAGACATTGACAGTGCTCGGCCATGAACATCCTGTCGAGCCCCAGCCGAGTGAGCCGAACCCCCGATGATCCGTGACATCCTCAAGATGGGCGACGAACGCTTGTTGCGCATCGCCCCGCCGGTACCGGCGGACCTGATCGGCAGCGAGCAGTTGCAGGCGCTGATCGACGATATGTTCCAGACCATGCGCCATGTGGGCGGCGTGGGCCTGGCCGCACCGCAGATCGGCGTCGACCTGCAATTGGTGATCTTCGGCTTCGAGCGCAGCGAGCGTTATCCGGATGCCGAACCCGTACCCCAGACCATCCTGCTCAACCCGGTGATCACGCCCTTGTCCCCGGAGGTCGAGGACGGCTGGGAAGGCTGTCTGTCGGTGCCGGGGCTGCGCGGTGTGGTGCCGCGCTTCAAGCACATCCGTTACGAGGGCATCGACCCCGATGGCAATCCGATCAACCGCTTCGCCGACGGTTTCCACGCCCGTGTCGTGCAGCATGAATGCGACCATCTGATCGGCCGGCTGTACCCGTCGCGCATTCAGGACTTCAGCAAGTTAGGCTATACCGAGGTGCTATTCCCTGGGCTCGATGCACGTGACGACTGATCTCGCACCATTGCCACCAGACGCTTGCTGCGCTGGTAGCGCGCCAGCCGTGAGGCCAGTGCCTCGGGCAGCGTATCTGTCAGGGTGAAGGCCTGGCGCTGGTAGAAGGCCTCCAAATCAGGATGGCAGAACAACCAGGTCGGGCCGCAGGTGACCTGCAGTGCCGCTTCGATCAACTGGGACGCGACCTGTTGGCCACGCCACGCTGGCGCAACGAACAGGCCTGTGAGCCAGTGCCCTTGGGCCACGGGGCTCAGGCTCATGCCCGCGACGATACCTCCCGCCCGTGCCACCCACCATTGGCCATCGCCCGCGGCGCGCATGCGAGAGTCGTGCTGGCGGTAGAAATGATCGAGTAGCTTACGTTCAAGGGGCCCCAGAGGGCTGCAATGGAGCGGATTCATGGGCGTGGACAAGGGTTTTCGTGGAGGCGTTTTTTCGCAGATTGTTGCAGGGTTCGCAAGAGTGATTGTCCGAGTTCGGGGTTCAACTATTCCAGGCGGGGAGTAGACTTTCAGACATCCCCCGGCAGTACGAAACGGGATCGGTACTTCGTGTCATCTTCGGAGTGATGACAACTTCTCCGCGCCATTCACGGCATATGAAGTCAATCGAGTTGATTGCTTTTAAGGCCAACCTCTCATGAAAGCTTTACTGATTCTCGCACTGGTCGGTATGTCCTCGCTCGCCTTCGCCGATGAGGTCAAGACCGCCACCAACCAACCTGCAGTCGAGCAGTACGACTATTCCACCAACCTGGACATCAAGCGGGTGATCAGCCTGTCGACCATCCCCAACGTCTGCGAGGTGGTGCCTGCGACCATGACCTACGAAGACCACCAGGGCCAGGTACACACCATCCAGTACCGCGCCATGGGCGAGGGTTGCAGCCAGGGCTGAAACTGTCGGTGGGCAGATAAGGTTTACCTCGGCGTCGGGTCGGGCTTAGGATCAATCTCCCTTTGATGAAGGAATATCGTCCATGTTCGACCTGCCCGCCCTGCGTGAAGCCGCCGACTTCGTCCACCAGCACGTTCCCGACACACCGCAGCATGCCTGGCCGCTTTTGGCCGACCGTTTGGGTTGCAAGGTCTGGGTCAAGCACGAAAACCATGCACCGACCGGTGCCTTCAAGGTTCGTGGCGGGCTGGTCTATGTGCGGTCGCTGTTGGCCAATGGCAAACCACCGCGAGGGCTGGTCACCGCCACCCGTGGTAACCATGGCCAGAGCATGGCGCTGGCGGCGCGTCAGGCTGGGGTGCCGCTGGTGATCGTAGTGCCGGAAGGCAACTCGCGAGAAAAGAACGCCGCCATGCGTGCCTTGGGCGCCGAATTGGTGGAACACGGGGTCGATTTCGATGTGGCCCGCGAAGAAGCCGCCAGGCTTGCCGAGTCGCTGGGTTACGCCATGGCGCCTTCATTCCATCCGGAGCTGGTGCGCGGCGTGGCCACCTATGCGCTGGAGCTGTTCGATGCGGTGGCAGACCTGGATTGCGTCTACGTGCCGATCGGCATGGGTTCGGGTATTTGTGGTCTGATCCAGGCGCGCAACCTGCTGGGGTTGAAGACCCAGATCGTCGGCGTGGTCTCCAGTGCTGCCGATGCTTATGCCCAGAGCTTCGAGCAGGGACGCATCGTCACTACCGAGACCGCCGACACCTTCGCCGACGGCATGGCCTGCCGAGTTCCGCACCCTGATGCCTTCGCGCTGGTTCATGAACACGCCGCACGCATCGTGCGCGTCACCGACGATGAAGTCGCCCAGGCCATGCGCCTTTACCACGAAGCCACCCACAACACCGCCGAAGGTGCCGGCGCAGCGGCCCTGGCGGCGTTGATGCAAGAGCGCGCGCGTCAGGCCGGCAAGCGTGTGGCGGTGGTGCTGAGCGGGGCGAACATCGATCGAGAGCGCTATGCGCGGGTGCTGCTCGGTGCTTGAGGGTATTCAGGCGATGTTTCATGCGCGAAAGATCTGAACAGGGCATCACGCGCTCAGGCACAATCGCCTTCCCTTGAACCTGCATGACCGAGTCTCCCATGCCCTTTTCGAATGGATTCCTCCTCAGCTTGTCCCTGTGCCTGGACATCGGTGTCGCCAACATCGCCATGATCACCCTGGCCATGCAACGCGGTTTCATGCAAGGCGTGTGGCTGGGGCTGGGGACGTGCGTGGGTGATCTGATCTATGCCGTTGCCGCGCTCGCGGGCATGACCGTGCTGCTGCAGTTCGAAGCGGTGCGCTGGACGTTGTGGCTGGGCGGCTCGGCCCTGCTGGTGTGGTTCGCGCTGAAGATGTTGCTGGCGGCCTGGCGCGGTGGGCATCTGGAGGCCAGTGGACAGGCAGTGGTGGAGCCGGCCTGGCGCGAATTCTTGCGGGGGATGTTCCTGGCCATGTCTTCGCCCAGTGCCATCCTCTGGTTCGCGGCAGTGGGCGGGGTGCTGATTTCCCGCTCCGGTGCCGGTGGGCCGCTGGAGGCCGGACTGTTCCTGGGCGGCTTCTTTGCGGCCGGGGTGGTGTGGTGCCTGGGCCTGTGTGCTATCGCCAGTCACGGCGGGCGTTTGCTGGGGGATCGTCTGCTGACGTGGTCGTACCTGCTTTCGGCGGCGATCTTCTGTTACTTTGCCGGATACGTGGTGCTTTCAGGGTACCGTGAGTTCATCCTTGCGAGCCCTGCCATGTGATTTTCCGGGGCTGTGATTTGTCCGTGAGCAACGATTTGGTATTCGCGGGTAAACCCGCTCCTACACGTCAAAGCTGAAAAGTCGCAGTGTTTGCTGCTTTGTTTTTTTTTTCGCCTGCCTTGTCGATTTCCCCAATCACCATTCGACCAGTCATGAAGGCGCCGAAACTTGAGGCGCCAACCGCTCATGACCGATTGGAGGAAACACCGATGAACACCGCCGAAACCCAACTCAACCAATTGATCGACCGCTGGATGCAGGCCGTGCGCGACCGCGACCTGGACGCCATCTGCGCGCCGTACGCTGACGACATCGTCGCCTTCGATGCCATCAACGCATTGCAATTCAAGGGTAAGGCCGCCTACCGGGCGCACTGGGAAATGTGCATGAGCTTCTGCACCGGGCCCATGGTGTTCGAACTGGCGCAACTGACCGTGCATGCCGACGGTGACCTGGGCTTTGCCCATTGGCTCAATCGCTGCGGCCCTTCGGATGACGAGAGCCAATGCGGCTTCATGCGGGCCACCGTAGGCTATCGTCGTAGTGGCGGGCAATGGCAGGTCATTCACGAGCACTGGTCGGCACCGTTCGACATGCAAACCCAGAAAGCCCTGTTCAACCTCAAGCCTTAACGACCCTGCCGCTCATCGGCAAACGCACCTTTGCGCAGCATTGGAGACGACCATGAAATACCTGTGCCTGGTCTATTGTGACGAAGGGCTGCTGCACAGCCTGCCCGACAGCCCTGAAGATGCCGAATGCATGGCCTACGCTGAGTCGTTGCAGGGGGCCGGGCGAATGCTTGCGGCCGAGGCGCTCAAACCTGTGCAGACCGCCACCACAGTGCGTGTGCGGGGTGGGCGCATGAGCCTGACCGACGGGCCGTTTGCCGAGACCAAGGAGCAATTGGCGGGTTTCTACCTGGTCGAAGCGCGCGACCTGAACGAGGCACTGAACATCGCCAAAGGCATTCCGGCGGCGCGAGTCGGTAGCGTCGAGGTACGGCCTGTACGTGAGTTGCAACCCTGACGACGGAGAACGACCAGCATGAGCCTTGCACAGCCCGGCCCGCAACAGTCGCCACACGAGTTGTCCATCACACGCTTGATCGATGCTCCTGCGGCCAAGGTGTTTCGCGCCTGGACCGAGCCACAGTGGCTGACACAGTGGTGGGGCCCCCATGGCATGACCACCCCCGAGTGCGAGTTGCAACTCTGGGTGGGCGGGCTGTTCCGGACCTTGATGCGAGCGCCCGATGGCGCCGAGTATCCCAACCAGGGGGTGTTCCTGGAGATTGTCGCGCCGCGGCGGTTGGTGTTTACCGATGCCTTCGGGCCGGGCTGGGCACCTTCGGACAAAGCGTTCATGACGGCCGTGATCACCTTCGACGAGGAACAGGGCAAGACCCGCTACACCGCACGCGCCTTGCACTGGAACGCCGCCGACTGCCGTGCTCATGAGGAGATGGGTTTTTACCAGGGCTGGGGTGAAAGCCTGGATCGGCTGGTCGACGTGGTGACCCAGCGGATGCCGGACTGATGCTCGAGGCTCAACAGGTGCGGCGGGAGGTCGAGGCGGTCTATCGGCAGGACTCCCGGCGTATCCTGGCGACGCTGATCCGCCTGCTGGGCGACTTCGATCTCGCCGAAGAGGCCCTGCACGACGCCTTTTTCATTGCGGTCGAGCGTTGGCAACGCGATGGCATCCCAGACAACCCGCGTGCCTGGCTGGTGTCTGCGGGCCGCTTCAAGGCCATCGACGCCTTGCGCAGGCGCGCCCGCTTCGACCGATCCCAGGCGGATCTGGTCATGTTGCTCGAGGACCAACGGCAGGGTCCCGGCGAGGAGGAGGACTTGGTGGATGATCGCCTGCGGCTGATCTTCACCTGTTGCCACCCGGCGCTTTCAGCCGATGCCCAGGTGCCGCTCACCCTGCGTGAAGTCTGCGACCTGACCACCGAGCAGATCGCCCGAGCCTTCCTGCAGAGCCCGGCGACCATTGCCCAGCGCATCGTGCGCGCCAAGGCCAAGATCCGCGATGCGCGCATTCCCTATCAAGTACCGGCGCTGGCCGAACTGCCAGAGCGCCTGGAAAGTGTGCTGCGAGTGGTCTACCTGGTCTTCAACGAAGGTTATTCGGCCTCCACGGGTGATGACCTGATACAGCGTGAGCTGTGTGACGAAGCGATCCGGCTCGGACGGTTGCTTGCCCAGTTGTTGCCGGATGCCGAGGTGCTTGGGCTGTTGGCGTTGATGCTGCTGCAGGCCTCGCGATTGCAAGCGCGCAGCGATGCGGCGGGGGAGTTGGTGGTTCTGGACCGACAAGACCGCAGCCTGTGGGATCGTGCCCAGATCGCCGAAGGTTGCCAATTGGTGCAACAAGCACTGCGCAGCCGGCAGTTCGGTGCCTATAGCGTGCAGGCGGCCATTGCCGCGGTGCATGCCGAGGCTTCCAGTCCCGAGCAGACCGACTGGCAGGAAATCGTAGGGTTGTACGATGTGTTGCAACGGCACTGGCCGTCACCGGTGGTCGAGCTTAACCGGGCGGCGGCATTGGCCAGGCGTGACGGACCAAGGGCGGGGCTTGTGGCGATCGAGGCGATTCTGCAGCGTGGCGAGTTGCGCGACTATCATCTGGCCCATGCTGCCCGGGCGGAGTTGCACCGTCAGTTGGGTCAGGACGAGCAGGCCCGCACAGCCTGGCAGCAGGCGCTGGCGCTTACCCGGCAGGGGCCGGAGAGGCGGCACATCGAGCGGTGTCTGCGGGAGCTGGAACGCTAGGCGGCGCGAGTGAATCTTTCGCAGGTGAACCCGCGCCCACGGTTTTCAGGGCAGCGCTGGCCTGGTAGGAGCGGGTTCACCCGTGAAGGCGTACTGTCGACGGGCTCGATCAGCTGGCAACGAAGTTCGGTGGGCTGACCAATTCGACGGTCTGCTGTTTGCGCGGAGCCAGGATCTCGGCGACGCCTTCGACCACCAACTCGTCGTTCTGGTTGTACACATTCGTTGCGATGCGCACCTTGAACTTGGGCAGCTTCTCGAGAATCTCCAGGCGCACGGTCAGGGTGTCGCCGATCTTGACCGGCTTCTGGAAGCTCATCTGCTGACCCAGGTAGATGGTGCCTGGGCCTGGCAGGGTGCAGGCAACCGCGGCACTGATCAGTGCACCGCTGAACATGCCATGGGCGATACGCTCGCGGAACATGCTCTTGGCGGCGAATTCGGCATCCAGGTGTACCGGGTTGTGGTCACCGGACATCGCAGCGAACAGCTGGATGTCGCGCTCTTCCACGGACTTTTCATAGCTGGCTTTCTGCCCGACTTCGAGGGCTTCGTAGGGCGTGTTGGTGACCTGGGACATCTGGGCTTCCTTAAGGGGCGGACGAGCAAGTGTACATCATTCACTGCGGGCAGGGCGGCCAAGGGCCAGCGCCTGCTCCAGCCAGCCGAGGATGTCGGCGGTGACCTCGTCGCGATTGGTTTCGTTGAGCACTTCGTGTCGCGCTGCAGGGTACAGGCGCAGCTGCACATGGCGGTTGCCGGTCGCGCGCAGGGCGTCGGCCAGATGCTTCAGACGCTTGCCGTCGCTGACCGGATCACATTCGCCGCCCAGGACTAGGATCGGCAGGTTCGGGTCGATCTGCGCGAGGTTCTTCGGCTGGCTGATCTGCGCCAGGCCCTGGAGCAGGTCGATCCACAGCTGGTTGCAACAGCGAAAACCGCACAGGGGGTCGGCGATGTACTTGTCGACCTCCTCGGCATCGCGGCTGAGCCAGTCGAAGGCCGTGCGGTTGGGCTTGAACGCTTTGTTGAACGAACCAAAGGACAGCCATTCGATCAGTGCACTCTTGCCCAGATAGCCCTGGCGCCAGGCCTCCAGGCGTGCAATCAGCGCGGCGGTGCGGTAGAGCAGCGGCGGCTGGAAGTTCGAGCCGCTGAGCACGGCACCCTGGAGGCTGGCGCTGTGGTGCATGAGGTAGGCCTGGGCGATGTAGCTGCCCATGCTGTGGCCGAACAGAAACAGCGGTGTGCCGGGAAACTGCTGGCCGATGTGCTGGGCCACCAACCCAAGGTCGTTGACCACGGTGTTCCAGCCATGATGGCGGGCGAATAGGCCGAGATTGCCGAGTTCCGCGGTGCGGCCATGGCCGCGTAGATCGGGGGCGAACAGGGCGAAACCTGCATCGGCCAGGGCATGCCCCAGGCGCTGGTAGCGACCGGCGTGCTCGGCCATGCCGTGGGCCAGCAGCACCACGGCCTTGACCGGTGTTGTCGGCAACCACTGATGGACATACAAGCTGCAATGCTCGCTGGCGGGCAGCCAGAAGGCGTCATGGGGCATGGCGAGTCCTTGGCTCATGGGTTGCAGACAGTGTATGCCCAATGGGCCTGATTGCAGGAAGGGCACAAATAAGATTCACAATGTTAATGGCGGCACTTGGCGTATATGCCGTCTCCTGCTTACCTGCTAACGTCGATTCAACGCCTTCTTGCCCCTTCGTGAGCTTGGGCAGGCAGGTCAGGGACAGCGCATGGCAGAGGAACAACAATAAGATGCAAGCCGACTTCTGGAACGACAAACGCCCGGCGGGCGTGCCCTCCACCCTCGAGATCACTGCTTATCGATCGGTCGTCGACGTGTTCGAGCGCTCCTGCAAGCGCTTTGCGGACCGTCCGGCCTTCAGTAACCTGGGCGTGACCCTCAGCTACAGCGACCTCGAGCGTTATAGCGCTGCCTTCACCGCCTGGTTGCAGCAGCACACCGACCTCGTTCCGGGCGATCGCATCGCGGTGCAGATGCCCAATGTCCTGCAATACCCCATTGCCGTGTTCGGCGCGATGCGCGCCGGGCTGATCGTGGTGAACACCAACCCGCTCTACACCGAGCGAGAAATGCGCCATCAGTTCAAGGATTCCGGTGCCCGTGCCCTGGTCTACCTGAACATGTTCGGCAAGCGGGTCCAAGAGGTATTGGGCGACACCGATATCGAGTACCTGATCGAGGCGAAGATGGGCGATCTGCTGCCGTTCGCCAAGGGCTGGCTGGTCAATACCGTGGTCGACAAGGTCAAGAAGATGGTGCCGGCCTACCGGCTGCCCCAGGCCATATCGTTCAAGCAGGTGCTGCGCCAGGGCCGGTCGGGGGTGCCCAAGCCGGTGCCCCTGAGCCTCGATGATGTCGCGGTGCTGCAGTACACCGGTGGCACCACGGGGCTGGCCAAGGGGGCCATGCTCACTCATGGGAACCTGGTGGCCAACATGTTGCAAGTGCTGGCCTGTTTCTCCCAGCACGGCCCGGATGGGCAGAAGCTGATCAAGGATGGCCAGGAGGTGATGATCGCACCGCTGCCGCTGTACCACATTTATGCCTTCACCGCGAACTGCATGTGCATGATGGTCACCGGCAACCATAACGTGTTGATCACCAATCCCCGTGATATTCCCGGCTTCATCAAGGAGCTGGGCAAGTGGCGTTTCACTGCCTTGCTTGGCTTGAACACCTTGTTCGTCGCCTTGATGGATCACCCTGGCTTCAAGTCCCTGGACTTTTCCTCGCTCAAGGTCACCAACTCCGGAGGCACGGCTTTGGTCAAGGCCACGGCCGAACGCTGGGAGAGCCTGACGGGCTGTCGCATCGTCGAGGGCTACGGCCTGACCGAGACCTCTCCGGTCGCCAGCACCAATCCTTACGGCGCGCTGGCGCGTCTGGGGACGGTAGGTATTCCTGTGCCTGGCACAGCATTCAAGGTCATCGATGACGAGGGCAACGAGCTGCCTCTGGGCGAACGGGGCGAGTTGTGCATCAAAGGCCCGCAGGTCATGAAAGGCTACTGGCGCCAACCTGAGGCCACCGCACAGACGCTGGATGCCGACGGCTGGCTCAAGACTGGCGATATCGCCGTGATCGACCCGGACGGTTTCACCCGGATCGTCGATCGCAAGAAGGACATGATCATCGTCTCGGGTTTCAACGTGTACCCCAACGAGATCGAGGAAGTGGTCATGGGCCATCCCAAGGTTGCCAACTGCGCGGCCATCGGTGTGCCCGACGATCGCTCCGGCGAGGCGGTCAAGCTATTCGTGGTGCCGCGAGAAGCAGGCTTGAGCGTCGACGAGCTCAAGGCGTACTGCAAAGCCAACTTCACCGGTTACAAAGTGCCCAAATACATCGTATTGCGTGACTCGCTGCCCATGACCCCGGTGGGCAAGATTCTGCGTCGCGAGCTGCGGGATATCGCCTGATTTTCACGCAGGTTTCTTCGAGCGGCAGAATAGGGTGGTTGTAAACCGCTCTATCCTGCCGTTTTCGGCTTGAATTGCGACGTTTTGGATAAATACTCTAAAAATGACCGATACATTTCTTTGAGTCATTTTTGTGACCGATTGGGCCGATTTGGGCTCTAGTCGACCCCTGGCAAAGCTGTTACTCTCGGCGCGCTTCCAGATGATCCGGTTTGCAATGAGCCGTCATCCCATATCAATAATAAACGCGTAATGCGTGACGAATTCGCTGTTGCTGAAGGAGCGGGCTTCCATGATCGAAAATTTTTGGAAGGATAAGTACCCAGCCGGGATAACGGCGCAAATCAATCCTGACGAGTTCCCCAATATCCAGGCGGTGCTCAAGCAATCCTGCCAACGCTTTGCCGACAAACCGGCCTTTAGCAACCTGGGCAAAACCCTCACCTATGGTGAGCTGTACACCCTGTCGGGCGCCTTTGCCGCCTGGCTGCAACAGCATACCGACCTCAAACCGGGTGATCGGATTGCCGTACAACTGCCCAATGTCCTGCAATACCCCGTGGCCGTATTCGGTGCCATGCGCGCAGGTTTGATCGTGGTCAATACCAACCCGCTCTACACTGCGCGGGAGATGGAACACCAGTTCAACGACTCCGGCGCCAAGGCCTTGGTGTGCCTGGCCAACATGGCGCATCTGGCCGAGAAGGTGGTGCCGAAGACCCAGGTCAAGCACGTCATCGTCACTGAAGTGGCCGACTTGCTGCCACCGCTCAAGCGCCTGCTGATCAACAGCGTAATCAAGTACGTGAAGAAGATGGTGCCGGCCTACAACCTGCCGGGCGCCGTACGCTTCAACGATGCCTTGGCGCTGGGCAAGGGCGGCGCGGTGACCGAAGCCAACCCACAGCCGAACGACGTCGCGGTGCTGCAGTATACCGGCGGCACCACCGGGGTTGCCAAGGGGGCCATGCTGACCCACCGCAACCTGGTGGCCAACATGCTGCAATGTCGCGCCCTGATGGGGGCGAACCTGCACGAAGGCTGCGAGATCCTCATCACCCCGCTGCCGCTGTACCACATCTATGCTTTTACCTTCCATTGCATGGCCATGATGCTGATCGGCAACCACAATGTGCTGATCAGCAACCCCCGTGACCTGTCGGCGATGGTCAAGGAGCTGGGCAAATGGAAGTTCAGCGGCTTCGTCGGCCTCAATACCCTGTTCGTTGCCCTGTGCAATAACGACGCCTTCCGCGCCTTGGACTTCTCGGCGCTGAAGATCACTCTCTCCGGTGGCATGGCCTTGCAACTGAGCGTGGCCGAGCGCTGGAAGACCGTCACTGGCTGCGCAATTTGCGAAGGCTACGGCATGACCGAGACCAGCCCGGTCGCAGCGGTCAACCCGGCCGAGGCCAACCAGGTCGGGACCATCGGCATTCCTGTGCCTTCAACCCTGTGCAAGGTGATCGACGACAGCGGTCGCGAGTTGGGCCTGGGCGAGGTCGGTGAGCTGTGCGTCAAGGGCCCGCAGGTCATGAAGGGCTACTGGCAGCGCGAAGAGGCCACCGCTGAAATTCTCGACCAGGACGGTTGGCTGAAGACGGGCGATATCGCAGTCATCCAGCCCGATGGCTACATGCGCATCGTCGATCGCAAGAAGGACATGATCCTGGTCTCCGGTTTCAACGTCTATCCGAACGAGCTCGAAGACGTACTGGCCAGTCTGCCGGGCGTGCTGCAGTGCGCGGCGATCGGTGTGCCGGACGAAAAGTCGGGCGAAGTGATCAAGATGTTCATCGTGGTCAAGCCGGGCATGACCCTGACCAAGGAGCAGGTGATGGAGCACATGCGCGCCAACGTCACCGGCTACAAGGTCCCTCGTCACATCGAGTTCCGCGATGCGCTGCCGACCACCAACGTCGGCAAGATCCTGCGCCGTGAGCTGCGTGATGAAGAGCTCAAGAAGCAGGGCCTGAAGAAGATCGCCTGACGTTGCTCATGCAGGGCTGCATTGCAGCCCTGCGCAACCAAGGTTCGGATCCTGGGGCTGTCACGCAGCCCTCAGTGATCAGCGCAGTTTCTCGAGCATCTGGTAGTACCACATACCTGCCGCCAACAGCGGATTGCCCAGCAAGTCCCCCATCGGCACCTTGATGTGCTTGCACGCCGCGAAGGTGTCGAACTTCTCCAACGTCCCGGTCAGCGCCTCGGCCATGATCTCGCCCATGATGTGGCTGGTGGCGATACCGTGCCCGGAGTAACCCTGGCAGTACCAGACGTTGTCCGACAGCTTGCCCAATTGCGGAATGCGGTTGACCACGATACCCATCGCACAACTCCACTTGAACTCGATCGGCACACCCTTGAGCGCTGGGAAGGTGCGCTCGATGCACGGGCGCAGCTCGGCTTCGATGTCCCGCGAATCCTTGCCCGAATAGTTGGCGCCACCGCCGAACAGCAGGCGCTTGTCGGCCGTGAGACGGTAGTAGTCGAGAACGAAGCGGCAGTCGTATACCGCCAGATCCTGGGGGTTGATCTGGTCGGCCAGCTCACCGAGCGGCGCAGTGGTGACGATGCCGCCCATGGCCGGGAAGATCTTGCCCTTGAGCTGGCGCTTTTCCAGCTTGTGATAGACATCGCCGGCCAGCAGCACCTGGCGCGCCTCGATCCGGCCTCGGGCGGTGACCACCGCCGGGCGTGGCCCATGGACGATCTCCAGCACCTCGGAGTTCTCGAAAACCAGTGCGCCCAGGCCATGGGCTGCGCGCGCTTCGCCCAAGCATAGGTTGAGCGGGTGCAGGTGCAGGTTGCGACGGTTCTTGAGGGCGCCCAGGTACAGCGGGCTTTGCAGATGTTCGCTGACGGCATTGCGATCGAGCAGGTGCACCAGGTCGCCCATGCCACGGCGCTGGGCTTCGTCGTAGCTCGCTTGCAGTTCATCCATGTGCGAAGGCTTCATCGCTGCGTGCAGGTGCCCGCGCTTGAGATCGCAGTCGATGCCGTAGCGCTCCACGCGCCGCTCGATGATCTCGTGGCCCCGCCAGCGCAGGTGCCAGATGAAATCGTCCACGTCTTCACCCAGGCGCTTGCGCATCTGCGTGCGCATGGCCTCGTCACCCGACAGGCTGCCGGTGACCTGACCGCCGTTGCGTCCGCTAGCGCCCCAGCCGATGCGGTTGGTTTCGACAATGGCCACCTTCAGGCCGCGTTCGGCCAGTTCCACGGCGGTGGCGACGCCCGTGAAACCGCCGCCGATGATGGCCACGTCGACCTGCTCGGTGCCCGTCAGGGTGGGGTATTGGGTCGGGTCGTTGAGCGTGGCGGTGTAGTAGGACGGCGCCCGTTGGGCCGGCCCGTTGTTCACTGCTGAGTTCATGTTCGTTCCTTACTGTGAATGGGGCTCAGGCCTGGTGCAGGTACCAGCGCCAGTCCTGTTCGCCGACTTCGGCCATGAACTGGCGATACTCGGCGCGCTTGACCTTCAGATAGACGCCGAGGAAGGCTTCGCCGAGTGCTTCCCGGGCCCAGCTCGAATGCTCCAGCGCCTCGAGGGCGGTCAGCCATTCGGTGGGCAGGTGTTCGGTGGCCTGGGCGTAACCGTTGCCCTCGATCGGGGCACCCGGGTCGAGTTGTTCGCGTACGCCTTGATGAGTCGCGGCGAGGATCGCGGCGGCAGCCAGGTAAGGGTTGGCGTCGGCGCCGCAGATGCGGTGCTCTACATGCCGGCTGTTGGCAGGCCCGCCCGGCACGCGCAGGCTCACGGTGCGGTTGTCCACCCCCCAGGTGGGCGCCAGCGGCGCATAGCTGTTGGCCTGGAAGCGCCGGTAGGAGTTGGCGTTGGGGCAGAACAGCAACAGCGACTCGCGCAGGTGGCGCAACATCCCGCCCACGGCCTGACGCAGCAGCGGGGTGCCGGCGGGATCATCGCTGGCGAACAGGTTGCGGCCCTCGGCGTCGGCCAGGCTCAGGTGCATGTGCATGCCGGTGCCGGCCAGGTGGGCGAAAGGTTTGGCCATGAAGCAGGCCTGCATGCCGTGGGCATGGGCGATGCCCTTGACCAGGCGTTTGTAACGCACGGCCTGGTCCATGGCCTGCAGTGCATCGCCGTGTTCCAGGGTGATTTCCACCTGGCCGGGCGCATATTCGGAGATGGCGGTGCGCGCCGGGATGCCCTGGGCTTTGCAGGCGGCGTACAGGTCGGCGAGAAACGGCTCGATCTGCTCCAGCTCGCGCAGGCCATAGACCTGGGTGGTGCGGGGGCGACCACCGTCATTGTCCAGCGCCGGTTGCGGACGCCCCTGGGCGTCGCGCTGCTGGTCGAGCAGGTAGAACTCCAGTTCGCAGGCCATCACCGGGTAATAGCCGTCGGCCTTGAGCGCATCGAGCGTGCGGATCAGCACGTGGCGCGGGTCGGCGACGCTGGCGGGCAGCCCTTGGCTGGGGTGCATGCTGACCTGCACGGCAGCCGTCGGCACGCGCCGCCAGGGCAGGCGCACCAGGCTGCCTTCCAGAGGGTAGGCGCGGCAGTCGATGTCGCCGACATCCCAGACCAGGCCTGAGTTTTCCACATCGTCGCCATTCAAGGTCAGGCCCAGGATGGTGCTGGGCAGCGGGCGACCGCTTTCATAAACGGCCAGCAGTTCGTCGCGGTGAAGCAGCTTGCCGCGGGGCACGCCGTTGGCATCGAGGATGAACAGCTCGAACAGTTCGATATCGGGGTTGTCGGCCAGAAAGCGACGGGCTTGCTCGGGGTTGGCAAAATGCATGATGTTCGCTCGCGCCCGCAGGCGCACAGGACCGGCCGCAGGTGGGCGGCGAGTCGGGCTGATTGATGTCGGCCAGGGATGGCCGAGGCTGGATCAGTGAGACGCGAACGAAGTATCCGGTGGGCGAGCGTGGCGGCAGTGCCACAGGGCCCAGAAGGCGAGGATGACATGTACCAGCGGGTTTTCGCCGGCGCGGGCCCGGGCCTTGGGAAGGGTGGGGCGCGCATTGCTCGGTCGGCAGGTCATCGGTGGATACTCACACGGGGCATAAGGTTGATTAAAGCAGTGAATGGCAACCTTCATTCCGTGATTGGCTAAACATTCGTGCTGGCGTCTTCGCGGGTAAGCCCGCTCCTACAGGACCGGGCAGCCTCCAAGTTCTGTGCAATTGCTGGGAGCGGCTTTACCCGCGAAGAGTCCCGCATAGGCAGCAGAGAACCGGCAAATCTGCGACAATCGCCCGACTTTCCGAATGACGATCATGAAAATGCAGGCTCACCTGCATCATCAAAAAGCCCCATGACAGACCACGCCATCGATCAACTGCTGAAGAACCTCGACCACGCCATGATCGCCGACCGCCATCGGCTACGGCGGCAACTGCACGAGCTGCGCAAGCGCCCCGACGAGGCCAAGCTTGCCCAATGGGTGGAGCGGGTCCAGGCGTCCTGTGCCCAGGTTGTCGCACGCCAGAACAGCGTGCCGAGCATCCGCTACGACGACAGCCTGCCGATCGCCGCCAAGCGCGACGAGATCAAGAAGGCCCTGGCCGAGCATCAGGTTCTGGTGATTGCCGGCGAGACCGGTTCGGGCAAGACCACCCAGTTGCCGAAGATCTGCCTGGAAATGGGCCGCGGTCAGCATGGCCTGATCGCTCATACCCAGCCCCGCCGGATCGCCGCGCGCAGCGTCGCGGCACGGGTGGCCGAGGAGATCGGCACACCGCTGGGCGCTCTGGTGGGCTACCAGGTGCGTTTCGAGGACCAGAGCGATGCGGGCACCCTGGTCAAGCTGATGACCGACGGTATCCTGCTGGCCGAAACCCAGCATGACCGCTTCCTCGAGCGCTACGACACGATCATCGTCGACGAAGCCCACGAGCGCAGCCTGAACATCGACTTCCTGCTCGGCTACCTCAAGACGCTCCTGCACCGTCGCCCGGACCTGAAACTGATCATCACCTCGGCAACCATCGACCTGGAGCGGTTCTCCAAGCATTTCGACGGGGCGCCGATCATCGAGGTGTCCGGCCGTACCTTCCCGGTGGAAACCTGGTACCGCCCGCTGATCAGCGAACAGGACGAAGAGGGCAACCGGGTCGAGGACGACCTGACCGTCGACCAGGCGATCCTCGCTACCCTCGATGAGCTGGCCCATCACGAACGCAGCGAGGGCAAGGGCCCCGGCGATGTGCTGGTGTTCCTGCCGGGCGAGCGTGAGATCCGCGATGCCGCCGAGATCCTGCGCAAGGCCCAATTGCGCCATACCGAGATCCTGCCGTTGTACGCGCGCCTGACGCCGGCCGAGCAGCAGAAGATCTTCCAACCCCATACCGGACGCCGGGTGGTGCTGGCCACCAACGTTGCCGAAACCTCGCTGACCGTGCCGGGCATCCGCTATGTGATCGACAGCGGCACCGCGCGCATCAGCCGCTACAGCTACCGCGCCAAGGTCCAGCGTTTGCCGATCGAGGCGGTATCCCAGGCCAGCGCCAACCAGCGCAAGGGCCGTTGCGGTCGGGTCGAACCGGGCATCTGCGTACGTCTTTACAGCGAAGAGGACTTCAACGCACGGCCCGCGTTCACTGACCCAGAGATCCTGCGGACCAACCTGGCCGCGGTGATCCTGCAGATGCTGCACCTGCGCCTGGGCGCCATCGATGCGTTTCCGTTCATCGAGCCGCCGGATGGCAAAGCCATCAGCGACGGTTTCAACCTGTTGCAGGAGCTCTCGGCGGTCAACCGCGAGAACCAGCTGACACCCTTGGGCCGCCAACTGGCGCGTCTGCCGATCGACCCCCGATTGGGGCGCATGCTGCTCGAAGGCGCTCGCCAGGGCAGCCTGCAGGAGGTGCTCATCGTCGCCAGCGCCCTGTCGGTGCAGGACCCGCGCGAGCGTCCTCCGGAACGCCAGCAGGCCGCCGACCAGGCCCATGCCCTGTGGAAAGATCCTGACTCCGACTTCGCGGCTTTGGTCAACCTGTGGCGCGGGTTCGAGGAACAGCGCCAGGCGCTGACCGCCAACCCGCTGCGCAACTGGTGCCGCAAGCATTTTCTCAATTACCTGCGCCTGCGTGAGTGGCGCGACGCCCATCGCCAATTAGCGCTGATCTGCCGCGACCTGCAATTGTCGGTCAACAAAGAGCCTGCGGATTTCCCGCGTATGCACAAGGCCATTCTCAGTGGCCTGCTCAGCCAGATCGGCCACAAGACTGAAGAGGGCGACTATCAAGGCGCACGCCAGCGGCGCTTCTGGATCCACCCGTCCTCGGGCATCGGCCGCAAGCGTCCGCAATGGGTGATGACTGCCGAGCTTGTGGAAACCACCAAGCTCTATGCGCGCATGGTGGCCAAGATCGAACCGGACTGGATCGAGCCGCTGGCTACGCATCTGGTCAAGAAGAACCATTTCGAGCCGCACTGGGAGAAAAAGCGCGGCCAGGTGGTGGCCTACGAACAGATCACCCTGTACGGGCTGATCCTGGTCGGCCGCCGGCCTGTGCATTTCGGGCCTATCGATCCGGTGGCCTCGCGCGAGCTGTTCATCCGCGAAGGCCTGGTCGGCGGCGAGATCCAGTCGCGGGCCAAGTGCCTGACCGCCAACAAGCGCCTGCTCGAGCAGCTTGACGAGTTGGAAGCCAAGGCTCGTCGGCGCGACATCCTGGCCGACGAAGAAACGCTCTATGCCTTCTATGAGGCGCGTTTGCCTGCAGAAATCCACCAGACTGCGACCTTCGACAGCTGGTACCGGATGAACAGCCAGAAGGATCCGAACCTGCTGATCATGCGCGAAGAGGACGTGCTGGCCCGTGAGGCCAGCGAGGTTACGGCCGCGCAGTATCCCGACAGCCTTCAGGTCGGCGACCTGCGCCTGCCGCTGACTTACCACTTCGAGCCGGGTCATCCGCGAGACGGCGTCACCATACGGGTGCCGGCACCGCTGCTGCCGAACCTGCCGGGCGAGCGCTTGGAGTGGCTGGTGCCAGGCCTGCTGGAGGCCAAATGCGTGGCCTTGGTGCGCAACTTGCCCAAGGCCCTGCGCAAGAACTTCGTGCCGGTGCCGGACTTCGTCAAGGCCGCCCTGGCGCGCATGACATTTGGCCAGGGGGCCTTGCCTCAGTCGTTGGGTCAGGAGCTGTTGCGCATGACGGGCGCTCGGGTGTCCGACGAGGCCTGGACGGAAGCTGCCGGGCTGGTCGAAAGCCACCTGCGCATGAACATCGAAGTGGTCGATGGCCAAGGCAAGTTCCTTGGCGAAGGTCGTGACCTGGCCGAGCTGACAGCACGATTTGCCGCCGCGAGCCAGGCGGCATTGGCCATGCCGCGCAACGACAAGGCCGAGCAACCGGTGCAGGCCAAGGCGTTCTCTGAAGTGGCGCAGACGGCGCAGCAGAAGATCGCTGGCCTGTCGTTGACGGTCTACCCGGCCTTGGTGGAAGAGGCCGGCACCGTGCGTGAAGGGCGATTCTCGACCCAGGCCGAAGCCGAGTTCCAGCATCGCCGAGCTTTGCAACGGCTGTTGCTGCAACAGTTGGCCGAGCCTGCCAAGTTCCTGCGGGGCAAGCTTCCGGGGCTGACCGAACTGGGTTTGCTGTATCGCGAGTTGGGGCGTGTCGAGGCGTTGGTGGAGGACATTCTGCTGGCCAGCCTGGACAGCTGCATCCTTGAAGGCGAGGCGCCGCTGCCCCGAGATGGCGCTGCCCTGGCCGGCCTTGCCGAGCGTAAGCGTGGCAACTGGGCCGAGCACGCCGAACGCTTGGCCCGCCAGACCCTGGAGGTGCTCAAGCTGTGGCACGGTTTGCAGAAGCGCTTCAAGGGCAAGATCGACCTGAGCCAGGCAGTGGCCTTGAACGACATCAAGCAGCAGCTGGCCAACCTGGTCTATCCGGGCTTTGTCCGCGAGACACCGGCTGCGTGGTTCAAGGAGTTGCCGCGTTACCTCAAGGCGGTGGAACTTCGTCTGGAGAAGCTTGGCGCCCAGGTGCAGAAGGACCGTGTCTGGAGTGGCGAGCTGGCCAATCTGTGGGCGCAGTACAAGGCCCGGGCCGACAAGCATGCCCAAGAGGGCAAGCGTGACGAACAACTGACGGTCTACCGCTGGTGGCTGGAGGAATACCGGGTGTCGTTGTTTGCCCAGCAGTTGGGGACCAAGGTACCGGTTTCCGACAAGCGTTTGAGCAAACAGTGGGGGCAGGTGGAAGCCTAAAGCCCGGGAAATGTGGCAAACTTGTGGGAATTTGGGCCGCTGTGCGACCCATCGCGGGACACGCCCGCCCCCGCAGGTTCTGTGGGTGCAGGTTTGCTCCGTGACCGAGGGGCAAACCCTTGCCTACAAATTGGCACTAAAGTGCCATTATGTTGCCCTTTTCCGGCCAGCGCCGTGTGGTGGTGGCCTTTGACCAGAGGAACGACCGTGCATAACGTCGTGATCAGCGGCACCGGCCTGTACACCCCGGCCCAGAGCATTTCCAACGAAGAACTGGTGGCATCCTTCAACACGTGGGCCCAGCAGTTCAATCAAGACAACGCGGCCGCCATCGAGCGTGGCGAGATCGAAGCTGCGCCGCTGTCCGATGCGGCCTTCATCGAGAAGGCTTCCGGTATCAAGAGCCGCTTCGTCATGGACAAGGCGGGCATCCTCGATCCCCAGCGCATGAAGCCGCGCCTGCCGGAGCGCTCCAACGACGAACCGTCGATCCTCTGCGAGATGGCCGTGGCCGCTGCTCGCCAGGCCCTGGAGCGCGCGGGACGCACAGCGGCCGATGTCGACGGTGTGATCGTCGCCTGCTCCAACCTGCAGCGCCCGTACCCGGCCATTTCCATCGAGGTGCAGCAGGCACTGGGCATCCAGGGTTTTGCCTTCGACATGAACGTGGCTTGCTCTTCGGCCACCTTCGGCATCCAGACCGCCGCCAACAGCGTGCAACTGGGCCAGGCGCGTGCGGTGCTGATGGTCAACCCTGAGATCTGCACCGGCCACCTGAATTTCCGCGACCGCGACAGCCACTTCATCTTCGGTGACGCAGCGACTGCAGTGCTGATCGAACGTGCCGACCAAGCCACCTCCAAGCATCAGTTCGACATTGTCAGTACCAAGCTGCTGACCCAGTTCTCCAACAACATCCGCAACAACTTCGGCTTCCTCAACCGCGCGGCGGAGGAGGGCATCGGGGCGCCGGACAAACTGTTCGTCCAGGAAGGCCGCAAGGTGTTCCGCGAAGTGTGCCCGATGGTCGCCGAACTGATCGGCCAGCACCTGGGCGAGAACGGGTTGCAACCCACCGACGTCAAGCGCTTCTGGCTGCACCAGGCGAACCTGAGCATGAACCACCTGATCGTCAAGAAGCTGGTCGGCAGTGATGTGGCCGAGGAAGACGCGCCGGTGATTCTGGATCGCTATGCCAATACCAGCTCGGCAGGTTCGGTGATTGCCTTCCACCTGTATCAGGATGATCTGCCCAAAGGTGCGCTGGGTGTGCTGAGTTCGTTTGGCGCAGGCTATTCGATCGGTAGTGTGATCTTGCGCAAGCGCTGATTCCTGCCCTGGTCTTTTCGCGAGTAAACCCGCTTCCACAGGTAGAGTGGCGCCCTCGACGGGCAGCGCCCAATTGGTGAGGGCGGGTTTATCTGCCAATGGCCTATAAAAAAGGCGGGAAGCGCCGGATGGGGTCGGCACTTCCCGCCTGAGCAACGCAGGGGAGCTCGCGCTTAGAACTTGGCTTCCAGGTCGACCTGCAGGGTGTCGACATCGGCATCGCTGTTCGGCAGTTGCGACAGGTCGGTCTTGGCCATCAGGTAGGCCGCGCCCAGCGAGAAGTTCTTGTCGATTTCGTAACCGACCTTGAACTTGTGACCACGGGAACCGGTGTAGCCGGCACCGAAGTCGGAGTCGGTGAAGGCACTGACCACCGCGTTACGCTGCACGTCGCGGTAGTTGTAATCCAGGCTCCAGGCGCCAAGCTTGGTCTTCAGACCGGCCAGCCAGGCCTTGTCTTCGCCGTCGGTGCTGTCGGTGTTCTTCACGTACTGGCCATAGGCGGACAGCGGGATGGCGAAACCGGTGAAGTCGACCTGGCCGAAGCCTTCCACCAGGTTGAACTCGTTAGTGGTGTTGCCAAAGGCCTGCAGTGGGGCTGCGTCCTTGTCATTGTCATAGCCGTAGATGCTGGTGCCCACGGTGACCTTGACGGTGTCGGCGGCATTGAAGCGGGCGCCCAACTGGCCGTGATAGAGCTGCGCGTCGTGCTTGAACTGTACGCCTTCGCCGTCGACGTTGTCCTTGAGGTTGTAGTGACCGGCGCTGCCGAACAGCTCGGCCGCGCCCAGGTCGGTCTTGTAGGTGACGGCCACGCCTTCTGGGTTGATGTCGCTGTCCCAGATGATGTCGCCCATGCTCACCCAGGGCTGCATCATCTTACCGCCGATCAAGTGCAGGTTCGGCACGGCAGTGGGGTGCCAGTCGAGGTAGGCCAGGTCGACCCACAACGATTTCTTCTCGAAGTAATTGTCCAGGCTCTGGTTGGTGGAGCGGGCATCGGCGCTGCTGCCGGTGGCCACGCGCACGCCGGCATCGACCTGCGGGTTGATCTCGCTGTAGAAGCCGACACGGGCACGGACGCGCTCGCGGTCCTGGTTGGGGCTCTTGCGGTTGGGGTCGTCGACGTTGACGTCTTCGTAGCGCAGGCGCACGTCGCCTTTGATCTGGGTCTTGGCGGCCCAGGCCACTTTCTGTTCGAAGGAGCTCAGGCGCTCGGACTGGGCTTTCTGCTCTGCCTTTTCCTTGGTTTCCTTGGCCAGATCGGCCTGCAGTTCGTTGTACTGCGCCTGGTTGATCGAGCCGTTGGCGCGGAGCATTTCGAGCAGCTTGGCGTCGACTGCAGCACTGGCCGGAGCACTCAGTGCCAGCATCATGCCGGTGAGGCTGACTCCGGTAAGTGTAGAAACAAGACGCATAAGGTTCTCCCTGTTGGAAAAAAGTGGGGAGGCTTTGGCGCCCACCCCCAAGTTGGCATGTCTTCGGAAAGGGCCTGAATAGACAGGTTGCTGGGGTTCCGAAAAACAGGCGCAAGTATTGCGAGGGGGAATGACAGAATGATGTCTATTTGGTGGCACTGCGGTTAAGTGCGTGGGATCCAAGCGCCCCTTCATTTGAGTGCGGGGCCCCATATCCGGGATACTGGCCATCTCTTTGCAGCGAGTCGAAATCGTGACCAGCCTGTACAGCCTTGCTCATTTGCACGATCTGCCGGCGGCGACCTGGGACGCCTTGGTCCCCGAGGGCCAGCCGTTCTTGCGCCATGCGTTTCTAAGCGCTCTGGAAGACAGCGGCAGCGTCGCGCCTGCCACAGGCTGGGCCACCGAGCACCTGGTGCTGGAGCGTGATGAAAAGGTGCGCGCGGTGCTGCCGGCGTATCGCAAATGGCATTCGTTCGGCGAATACGTGTTCGACCAGGGGTGGGCCGATGCCTGCGAGCGAGCCCGCATTCCCTACTACCCCAAGCTGCTTGGCGCGGTGCCCTTCAGCCCTGTGAGTGGCCCCCGCCTGCTGGCGGCAGACTGCGCCGATGGCCTGCTGTTGCTCCAGGCCATCCCTGAGTACCTGGTCAAGGGAGGGCTCTCAGGCGCTCACATCAACTTCACCGACCATGCCCTGGATGAGCAGATCGCCGATGTGCCGGGCTGGATGGAGCGCCTGGGCTGCCAGTTTCATTGGCACAATCGTGGCTATCGGGACTTCCAGGATTTCCTCGACACCCTCAGCTCACGCAAGCGCAAGCAGATGCGCAAGGAGCGTGAACAAGTGGCGGGGCAGGGGATCGACTTCCACTGGTACCGTGGCGATGAGTTGAGCCAGGTGCAATGGGACTTCGTCTACCTGTGCTATGCCAACACCTACGCGGTGCGCCGCCGCACGCCCTATCTGACCCGCCACTTCTTCAGCCTGCTGGCAGAGCGCATGCCCGAGGCAGTGCGCGTGGTCATCGCGCGCCAGCAAGGGCGGGATGTGGCCATGGCCTTGAGCCTGGTCGGTGGCGACAGCCTCTTCGGCCGGTATTGGGGCTGCCTGGCCGAGTTCGACCGCCTGCATTTCGAGACCTGTTTTTACCAGGGTATGGACTTTGCCATCAGCCAAGGGATACAGCGGTTCGATGCTGGGGCCCAAGGGGAGCACAAGCTGATACGCGGATTCGAGCCGGTGCTGACGCGCTCCTGGCATTACCTGTTGCATCCGGGGTTGCGTCGGGCGGTCGAGGATTTTCTCGAGCAGGAGCGGGCAGGGGTCAAGGCCTATGCCGAAGAGGCGCTGGGGATGTTGCCTTACCGCAAGGATTGAAAGCCGCCGCCTGGCCCTTTGTTCGCGGGTAAGCCCGCGAACGGGCGCAGTTGCGGCGATCAATCCACCCCGACGAACCCTCCGGTCTGGTGATGCCAGAGCCGGGCATAAAGCCCATGCTGGGCCAACAGCTCGGCATGGGTGCCGCTCTCGACGATGTGCCCTTTGTCCAGCACCACCAACCGATCCATGCGGGCGATGGTGGACAGGCGGTGGGCGATGGCGATCACCGTCTTGCCCTGCATCAGGGTTTCCAGGCTTTCCTGGATCGCCGCCTCGACCTCCGAATCCAGCGCCGAGGTGGCTTCGTCCATGATCAGAATGGGCGCGTTCTTGAGCAGTACCCGGGCAATGGCGATCCGTTGCCGCTGCCCGCCTGAAAGCTTGACCCCACGCTCGCCGACATGGGCATCGAAGCCGGTGCGCCCCTGGGCATCTGAGAGTTGTGGGATGAACTCATCGGCCCGGGCCCGGCGCACGGCTTCCCAGACTTGCGCTTCGCTGGCATCCGGACGGCCATACAGCAGGTTGTCGCGGATCGAGCGGTGCAGCAGAGAGGTGTCCTGGGTGATCATGCCGATCTGCGCGCGCAGGCTGGCCTGGTTGACCTCGGCGATGTCCTGGCCATCGATTGTGATCCGCCCGCCCTGTACGTCGTACAGGCGCAGCAGCAGGTTGACCAGGGTCGACTTGCCGGCTCCGGACGGGCCGATCAGGCCGATCTTCTCGCCGGGACGAATATCCAGGCTCAGCCCGTCGATGACTTTGCTGCCCTTGCCATAGTGAAAGCTCACGTCATCGAAATGCACGGCCCCACGGCTGACCTTCAGCGCAGGGGCATTGGGCTTGTCGGTGACGCTGACCGGTTGGGCGATGGTCTGCAGGCCGTCCTGGACCATGCCGATGTTCTCGAAGATGCCGTTGACCACCCACATGATCCAGCCGGACATGTTGATGATGCGGATCACCAGGCCTGTGGCCAGGGCAATGGCACCGACGGTGATCAACGACTGGCTCCACAACCACAGGGCAAGGCCTGTGGTCCCCACCACCAGAAGCCCGTTCAGGCCGGTGATGACGACGTCCATGCTGGTGACGACCCGTGCGGCCAGCTGGGTTTTTTCGGTCTGTTCGCTGATCGCCTCGCGGGCATACTGTTGCTCGTAGTCGGTATGGGCGAACAGTTTGAGCGTGGCGATGTTGGTGTAGCCGTCGACGATCCGCCCCATCAGCTTGGAGCGGGCATCGGAGGAAATCACCGAGCGCTCCTTGACCCGCGGAACGAAGTAATAGAGCGCGCCGATGTAGCAGACGATCCAGGTCAGCAGCGGCAGCATCAGGCGCCAATCGGCCTCGGCAAACAGCACCAGCGAGCTGATTGCATAGATCAGCACGTGCCACAGGGCATCGACAGCCTGGACGGCAGAGTCGCGCAGGGAGTTGCCGGTCTGCATGATGCGCTGGGCGATACGCCCGGCGAAGTCGCTCTGGAAGAAATTCAGGCTCTGCTTGAGCACATAGGTGTGGTTCTGCCAGCGGATCAAGCTGGTCATGCCGGGGCTGATGGTCTGATGCACCAGCAGGTCGTGCAGGCCGAAGAACACGGGGCGCAGCACCAGGACCACCACCAGCATCCAGATCAGCTCGCCGCTGTGCAGGCTGAAGAACTCGCTGCCCGGGGTGGCCTGGGCCAGGTCGATGATGCGGCTCAGGTAACTGAACATGGCCACTTCGATCAGGGCCGCCACCAGCCCGACGACCAGCAGTGCAAGGAAGCTGGGCCAGACCTGGCGCAGGTAATAGAGGTAGAACGGCCATACCTGGCTAGGCGGTGCTTCGCTCGGTGCCTCGCGAAAGATGTCGATCAATTGTTCGAAACGACGGTACAGCATGATGGGCACACTCCTGTTCCATCCGACCCTGAGGCGGTTTCACGTCCTTGTGAGACCTTCGGTCAGTCGATGCGTTTGGCGGACTTGATGTACACAGGGTCCGCCGGCACGTCACGCATGCCTTGCTTGATGGTGGTGGGTGAGTTGACGATCTGGTCGACCACTTCCATGCCTTTGGTCACCTTGCCGAACACGGCATAGCCACGGTCGCGGCCTGGGTTGAGGAAGTCGTTGTCGGCCACGTTGATGAAGAACTGGCTGGTGGCCGAGTTCGGGTCCGAGGTGCGTGCCATGGCGAGGGTACCGCGGGTGTTGGCCAGGCCATTGCTGGCTTCGTTGCGGATCGGGTCGCGGGTCGGCTTTTGCACCATCCGGTCGGTGAAACCACCGCCCTGGGCCATGAAGCCCGGGATCACGCGGTGGAAGATGGTGTTGTTGTAGAAGCCGCTGTCGACGTACTCGAGGAAGTTCTTCGTGCTGATCGGCGCCTTCTCGGCATTGAGCTCGATTTCGACCGGGCCGAAGCTGGTGTCGAGCAGGACGTGAGGGGTCTTGTCGGAGGCCATGACGCTGGTGGCGAAGGCGACCGAACAGGCGGTGAGCAGAAGTTTTTTCAGCATGGGCTCAAAGATCCTTGAGGAGTGGAGGCGGCTGCGAGAAAACGCAGCAGGGTCTGGTTGAAGACCTCGGGTTGGTCCAGGGGCGTAGCGTGCCGCGAATCCTCGATGACCGCCAGTGTTGCCTGGGGCATCAGGGCGACATAGCGCTCCTTCAGTTGTATCGGGGTGTAATCATGGTCGGCGGCGATCACCAGGGTGGGACAGTGGATCTGCCCGATGCGTTCCTGCACCCCCCAGTCGACAATGGCATCGAAGCTCTTGAGGTAGGCGCGCTTGTCGTTGCGTGCCCAGCGTAGGGCCATCTTGTGACGCAGCTCGGTTTGTTCGGGCTTGGGAAACAGGCGTTCGGCCAGGCCCTTGCCGATGGTCTCGACGCTCAGGATGCGGGCCAGGCTCCAGCGCTTGATCCACCAGATCCAGTGGGCGACGGAGTTGCGCCTGACCTCAGGTGCGCTGTTCACGATGCACAGACTGCGCAGCCAGGCGGGGTGGTCGACGGCGAACTGGAAACCCACCATGCCCCCCATCGACAGGCCGACGAAGTGCACGGGGCCGGTGTGCAGGTGCTCCAGCAGCGCCAGCAGGTCAGCGCTGAAGGTCGCGATCTGGTAGCCGTCACCGGGTTTGTCGGAGCGCCCATGGCCGCGGATGTCCATGAGGATCACCCGGTAGTTTCGGCTCAGCGTCGGGACCTGCAGCTCCCAATCCTGGCAGCTTGAGCCCAGTCCGTGTAACAGCACCAGGGGTTCGCCCTGGCCGTATTCCTCGTAATGCAGCGTGCATCCTTCGTGTTCGAAATAGGCCATGGGCGCGGTCCTCTCAGGCTTGCGGGGGGGCTGCGAAGGGCACGTCCAGTGGCGCGGTGTCGAAGTTGCGCAGCAGCTCGATGAGGATCTGCGTGGCCGGACCCAAGGTCTTGTCCTTGTTCGAATAAAGGTAGAACAGCGGATGGCGGCTGCCACCCTGATCCAGCGGCAAAGGCTTGAGCACGCCCTCTTGCAGCTCGCGCTCGATCATGTGCCGTGGCAGCCAGGCAAAGCCCAGCCCGCTGCTGACGAAGGTGGCGGCGGTGCCCAGGCTGCCGACGGTCCAGCGTTGCTCGGCGCCGAGCCAGCCGACATCCCGGGGCTGGGCGCGACCGGAGTCGCGGATAACCACTTGCAGTTGGCTTTCCAGATCCTGGAAGGTGATTTCCCGTCCCAGGCGATGCAGGCTGTGATCGGGGTGGGCAACGGCGATGAGTTCCACCGAACTGAGCTCGGCGCCCAGATAGCCGCCAATGCTATAGCTGCTGATGGCCAGGTCTGCGATTCCCTCGTGCAGGACTTCCTCGACGCCCGACAGCACCTCCTCGCGCAGGCGTACGCGGCAACCGCGGCTCTGCGGCATGAAGGCGCTCAGGGCACGGACCAGCCGGGCGCTGGGGTAGGCGGCGTCGACCACTACGCGCACCTCGGCCTCCCAGCCTTGCTCCATGTGGTGGGCGAGGTCCTCGAGCTGGCTGGCCTGCTTGACCAGATGGCGTGAGCGGCGCAGCAGCACGTTGCCGGCTTCGGTCAGTACCGCCTTGCGACCATCGATGCGCAGCAGTGGTACGCCCAGTTGCTCCTGCATCCGTGCGACCGTATAGCTCACCGACGATTGCGAGCGGTGCAGGGCCTCGGCGGCCTGGGCGAATCCGCCATGATCGACCACTGCCTGGAGAGTTCGCCACTGATCCAGGGTTACGCGTGGCGCTTTCATCTTCGGCTCCTGTTGTCCTAAGCTGCGCTCTGTCAAGGAGAGCGCCCTATGAAGAAATGTTGTGCGGCATTGCTGATGTGCCTGCCCCTCGGGGCGATGGCCTATTACCCCATCGATGTCGAGAAGGACTTGGAAGGGGTCAAGCTCGACTACACCACCTACGACACCGCGCGCAATATCGGCTCGATCACCCTGAACAACTATGGGCAGGTCCCGGCGGCGTGCAAGGTAACCTTCCGCAATGGGCCTGAAGCGCCGCGGGTGCGACGGGTGAACGTGCCGGCGGGCAAGAGCCGCGATGTCACGGCCACCTTCAACCGGGAGATCATCAAGCTGCGCATCGCATTGAGCTGCAAAGCCGAATGAACTGATTAATCGATAGATTGCACCCACTTTTTACGCTTTTTTATCGATAGGTCAAGTCTTAATCTCACCTCCATCGAATCGCATCCCCTTGTTTGCCGATGGAGGCTCCCATGTCCCGCGTACTGATCATTGAAAGCAGCGCCCGCCAGCAGGATTCCGTTTCTCGTCAATTGACCCGCGACTTCATCCAGCAATGGCAGGCCGCTCATCCGAGCGATGAAATCAGTGTGCGCGACTTGGCGGTTACCCCTGTACCGCACCTGGACGCGGACCTGCTCGGTGGTTGGATGAAGCCACAGGAGCAGCGCTCGCCGACCGAGCTTCAGGCTCTGGCTCGCTCCAATGAATTGACCGATGAACTGCTGGCCGCTGACGTGCTGGTGATGGCTGCGCCCATGTACAACTTCACCATCCCCAGCACGCTTAAGGCTTGGCTGGACCATGTACTGCGTGCCGGCATCACCTTCAAGTACACCCCGACCGGCCCGCAGGGCCTGCTGACTGGCAAGCGCGCCATTGTGCTCACTGCCCGTGGCGGCATTCATGCCGGTGCCAGCACCGACCACCAGGAACCCTACCTGCGCCAGGTCATGGCCTTCATCGGCATCCACGACGTTGAGTTCATTCACGCCGAAGGTTTGAACATGAGCAGCGATTTCCACGAGAAGGGCCTGAATCAGGCCAAGGCCAAGCTGGCGGCAGTGGCCTGACACGCAACGCATTCCCAACCCCTGACACCTGTCGCTCCTTTGGGTGTATCCGCCCGGCCATATGATGGCCGGGCTTTTTTTTGCCGCGTCAGCCGAGGCCACTGCCTTGTGTTCCCGGCGCTAGCCGAAGCCTTGATAGTTGAACGACGGCAGGCCAACCGGCTAAGGTCGCCGCCTTGATTCACGAGAGGCAATCATGGGCTATCTGATAATCGTCGCGCTGATCCAGGCGTTCTCCTTCAACCTGATCGGGGTCTACCTGGCCGGCAACGTGGACAGCTACTTCGCGGTGCTGGCACGGGTGGTGCTGGCGCTGCTGGTGTTCCTGCCACTGACCCGCTGGCGCCAGGTAGAGCCGCGCTTCATGCGTGCGATGCTGTTGATCGGGGCGCTGCAGTACGGCATCACCTATGTCTGCCTGTACCTGAGCTTCCGCGTGCTGACGGTGCCGGAAGTGCTGCTGTTCACCATCCTCACACCGCTGCATGTGACCTTGATCGAAGATGCGCTCAACCGCCGCTTCAACGCTTGGGCCTTGCTGGCTGCGCTGGTGGCGGTGGCCGGTGCCGCGGTGATCCGCTTCGACAGCATCAGTGGTGAGTTCTTCATGGGCTTTTTGTTGCTGCAGTTGGCCAACTTCACTTATGCCGCCGGCCAGGTGCTCTACCGTCATCTGGTCGCCCGGCATCCCAGTGATCTGCCGCACTACCGGCGCTTTGGCTACTTCTACCTCGGGGCGTTGATCGTCGTGCTGCCGGCCTTTGCGTTGTTCGGCAACGCCCAGCACCTGCCAAGCACCGACGTGCAATGGCTGGTGTTGTTGTTCCTCGGTTTGTTCCCGACCGCCCTTGGACTGTACTGGTGGAACAAGGGGGCGTGCCTGGTCAGTGGTGGCACACTGGCGGTAATGAACAACCTGCATGTGCCCGTGGGCTTGTTGCTCAACTTGCTGATCTGGAATCAGGACGAGCCGCTGGGGCGGCTGTTCATAGGCGGGGCGGTGATTCTGGGGTCGGTCTGGATGAGCCGGCTGGGCCAGCAGCGCCCGGCAACAGCATCTGGCTGACAGTGTCAGGGCTCGTTGGGGCCGCAGCGCGGCCCCGTTCTGCCGGCTTCAAGCCTCGGTGAGTTCACTCAGCCGTTGTGCGGAATGAGGCCTGCCAGCAAGACCCACTCGCATGTCGTTGCCGCTTGGCTGCTGATACAAGCTCAGGCCGAACTCCGGCAACACGGCCAGCAAATAGTCGAAGATATCGCCCTGGATCCGCTCGTACTCGCCCCAGGCAGTGGTGCGCGTAAAGCAGTAGATCTCCAGCGGCACGCCCTCGGCAGTGGCCTGCATCTGGCGGACCATGCAGGTCATGCCTTGCTGCACGTCGGGGTGGTTCTGCAGATAGGCCAGGGCGAAGGCGCGGAAGGTACCGATATTGGTCAATTGGCGACGGTTGGCCGACAGAGCGGCCACCGGGCCCAGCGACTCGTTCCAGGTGCTCAACTCTTTGCGCTTTTGCGCCAGGTAATCACCCAGCAGGCGGACCTGGCTCAGGCGCTGCTCCTCTTCCGGGGTAAGGAAGCGTACGCCCACAGCGTCGATGAACAGGCTGCGCTTGATGCGGCGCCCACCTGATTGCTGCATGCCGCGCCAGTTGCGGAAGGACTCGCTCATCAGGCGCCAGGTGGGGATGGAGACGATGGTCTTGTCGAAGTTCTGCACCTTGACCGTGTGCAGGGTGATGTCCACCACGTCACCATCGGCGCCCACCTGAGGCATCTCGATCCAGTCTCCGACGTGGAGCATGTCGTTGCTCGTCAGCTGCACGCTGGCGACGAACGACAGCAGCGTGTCCTTGTACACCAACAGCAGCACCGCCGACATGGCACCCAGACCGGACAGCAGCAACAGCGGCGAGCGGTCGATGAGCGTGGCGACGATGACGATGGAGGCGAAGATCCACAGCATCATCTTGGCCAGTTGCACGTAACCTTTGATGGAGCGGGTGCGGGCGTGCTCGGTTCGGGCGTAGATGTCCAGCAGGGCATCGAGCAGGCAGGAGACGGCCATGGTCATGAACAGCAGGGTGAAGGCCAGGGCGACGTTGCCGAGGAAATGCTGGGCGGTGTCGCCCAGCTCCGGCACCAGCTTGAGGCCGAACTGGATCACCAGCGAGGGGGTGGTTTGGGCCAGGCGGTGGAAGACCTTGTTGTGACGCAGGTCATCGAGCCACTTGAGCGGTTGCTGCCGAGCGAGCAACCGGCTGGCGTGCAGCATCAGAAAGCGCGCGAGGCGGCCGATGATCAGGGAAATCAACAGCAGCACCGTCAGGCCTAGCGCCGCATGCAGCATGGGGTGTTGATCGAGGGTGCCCCAGAGGTCCAGGGCGTCGTTCCAGAGTCGTTGTATATCCATGAGGGTAATAGCAGGGTCTGTGTTGCGAAAACGAGGCCCATTAGAGCGCGGATCGGCAACAAGTTGCCAAAAGAAATTCGGCGCCAGCGATGGAAAACGTTACCCTATGCAACTGAATTTCCAGCGACTGCCCGAGGTACATCCGTGTTTTCCCAATTCGCCCTGCACGAACGCCTGCTCAAAGCTGTGGCCGAGCTGAACTTTGTCGAGCCGACTCCGGTGCAGGCAGCGGCCATTCCCCTGGCCCTGCAAGGGCGTGACCTGCGGGTGACCGCGCAGACCGGCAGCGGCAAGACCGCCGCCTTCGTGCTGCCATTGCTCAATCGCTTGGTCGATCTGCGCGAGCGCCGCGTCGAGATCCGCG
Source organism: Pseudomonas sp. HTZ2 (assembly GCF_033173945.1). Classification (NCBI taxonomy): domain Bacteria; kingdom Pseudomonadati; phylum Pseudomonadota; class Gammaproteobacteria; order Pseudomonadales; family Pseudomonadaceae; genus Pseudomonas; species Pseudomonas sp. HTZ2. The sequence goes on from NZ_CP137332.1 coordinate 2,843,861, forward strand.
CGCTGATCCTGCTGCCGACCCGTGAGCTGGCCCAGCAGACCCTCAAAGAGGTGCAGCGCTTCTCCCAGTTCACCTACGTCAAGTCGGGCCTGGTCACCGGTGGCGAGGACTTCAAGGAGCAGGCCGCACTGTTGCGCAAGGTCCCGGACGTGCTGATCGGTACCCCGGGTCGTCTACTGGAACATCTCAATGCCGGCAACCTGGACCTCTCCCATGTCCAGGTGCTGGTACTGGACGAGGCCGACCGCATGCTGGACATGGGCTTTGCCGAGGACATGGAGCGCCTGTGCAAAGAATGCGAAAACCGTGAGCAGACCCTGCTGTTCTCTGCCACAACCGGTGGTGCAGCCCTGCGCGACATCATCGGCAAGGTGCTGAAGGATCCTGAGCACCTGATGCTCAACAGCGTGTCGCAGCTCTCCGAGGGCACCCGTCAGCAGATCATCACCGCCGACCACGACCAGCACAAAGAGCAGATCGTCCAGTGGCTGCTGGCCAACGAGACCTACCAGAAGGCGATCATCTTCACCAACACCCGTGCCCTGGCCGACCGGATCTACGGTCACCTGGTGGCCAAGGATGTGAAGGCCTTCGTGTTGCACGGCGAGAAGGACCAGAAGGACCGCAAGCTGGCGATCGACCGTTTCAAACAAGGCGGTTCCAAGGTCCTGGTGGCGACTGACGTGGCCGCGCGTGGCCTGGACATCGATGGTCTGGACCTGGTGATCAACTTCGACATGCCGCGCAGTGGCGACGAGTATGTACACCGCATCGGTCGTACTGGGCGCGCAGGTGCCGAGGGCTTGGCGATCTCGCTGATCTGCCACAACGACTGGAACCTGATGTCGAGCATCGAGCGCTACCTCAAGCAGCAGTTCGAGCGCCGGGTCATCAAAGAGGTAAAAGGCACCTACAGCGGGCCGAAGAAGGTCAAGGCCTCGGGCAAGGCCGCCGGTACCAAGAAGAAAAAGATCGAGAAGAAGGCAGGCGAGAAGAAAGGCGCCACCGCCAAGCGCAAGCCGGCCGCCAAGCCCAAGTCCAAGGCGCCTTTGGCCAGTGCCGATGGCATGGCCCCGCTGAAGAAACGCGCGCCCAAGGCGGAGTAAGCTCATCAGGGCCGCTGCGCGGCCCTTTGAGGATCAACCCGCTCCCACCACCTGAAGGGGCGTCATCCTTGTGGAAGCGGGTTTGCCGTGAAAGGGCCTTCAGCGGGTTAGTCTGCCTTTTTCTCCGCTGCTTTGAGTTCCTGGATTCGCTTGTCGATCAGCTGGCACTTGTCCGGCAGGTCCTTGCTGGCCGTGCCCAGATCCATCCCCTGCAACTCCTCGTTGATTTCCTTGGCCTTCTGCGGATTCTGCTCCGTCAACTGGGTCACCAGCCCGGCCAGCTCCTCGCGTTTCTGAGTCGCTTCTTCCGGTGTGCAGGCCCAGCCGGGCAAGGCGTAGAGCAATGCACTCGCGCACATGAAGGGCAGTAAGCGTTTCATCCATTTTCCTCCCGAGTGGGGTGTACGCGGTTGAAAGACGGGAACTCTGGAAGTTCAACGAGATGGCATGGGTGGCATTGACCCTGACAGAGCGCTGTATGTCCCAGCGGCTTTTTAGCCATCCGATTTCGCCGGAACACCCATCACCACTCACCGGTCCCATGCTGTGTACCCCACACGTTCACAGCAGGAGGCCACCACATGAGCACCTATGACTGGGACCTGATCGAACGCTTGTTGCATGAAGTGCAGAACAGCGCAGGCCACAGCTTCACGCCACGTCCCTATGCCGAGCAGCATGCGGCTGCCCTGGCCGCCGCCGGTCAGCCGGTGGGCGATCTGGATCATCTCAAGACGCGGGCCTGCGAGTACGAGAAGATCCTCTTCGAGCGCGGTTACATCGAAAGCCGTCCGGAGGAGGACGGCGGTAATGGCGAGAATTTCGTTCTCACCGAGCGTGGCTCGCGCCTGCTCAGCCTGATCGATAGCAGCATCCCTGGGGTCGAGCATCCGCGTCAGGTGCTGGACGAACAGGACGACGCCCTCGATGAGGCGACTTTCGAACAGGTGGCCACCAAGGCGCAAATCGCTTGAGGTCGTTTTGAGACTGGCATGGGCACCCTGGCAAACCCGATAATCGGCACTCAGTTGCCAGAGACAGGACCTCGCCCATGCCATCGTTAGACCACGGGGGTCGCCCATGAGCGCGGCCCGCAAGAACCCCGATGCTTTTGCGTTGCAGGTCATGCTGGGCCTGTGCCTGATCTGGGGCAGCCAGCAGGTGATGATCAAATGGGCCGCCAGCGACATTGCGCCCGTGATGCAGGCGGCGTTGCGTTCCGGGATCGCCGCGGTGCTGGTGGGGCTGCTGGTCTGCTGGCGCGGCGGCTGGTCCATGGTGGGCAGCACCTGGCGGGCGGGCATGTTGGCCGGCGCCTTGTTTGGCCTGGAGTTCTTGTTCATCGCCGAGGGGCTGAAGCTGACATCGGCGGCGCACATGTCGGTGTTTCTCTACACTGCCCCGGTGTTCACAGCCCTGGGGTTGCATTTCACGCTGCCAAGCGAGCGCCTGCGGCTGCTGCAGTGGCTGGGCATCCTGTTGGCTTTCGCCGGGATCGCCACGGCGTTCGCCGGCGGAATGTCGCTGAGCCAACTGGATGGGCGAATGTTGCTCGGTGACGCGTTGGGCGTGCTGGCGGGCCTGGCCTGGGGCGCGACCACTGTGGTGGTGCGTGGGTCGCGACTGTCGGAAGCCCCGGCCGATCTGACCCTGTTCTATCAGTTGCTGGTGGGCTTTGTCGGGTTGCTGCTGATTGCGCTGGTCAGCGGCCAGATCGGCAGGGTTGCGTTCACACCGGTAGCCGTTGGCAGCGTGTTGTTCCAAGCGGTGGTGGTGTCCTTCATCAGTTACCTGACCTGGTTCTGGTTGCTGCGCAAGTACCTGGCCTCCAACCTGGCGGTGTTTTCCTTCATCACGCCGTTGTTCGGCGTGACCTTCGGCGTGCTGTTGCTGGGCGAGCCCTTGAGCCTGAACTTCGTGTTGGGCGCATTGATGGTCCTGGGCGGGGTCATCCTGGTCAGCGCCGAACCCTGGGTGCGTCAGCAGTTACGCAGATTCGTGGGCTGATGGAACGAACACGATCGGACTTCAGGAACTGGTGCAGGCCCTTGGCGTGCTGACCTGCGCGGCGCTGAGGCCGGTCAGCGCCAATACACCGGCCAACCCCAGCCCGCCTGCGGCGAGCATCAAGGCAGGCTGCAGCCCGCCCCAATAGTGAGTGCTCGCTGCTGCCAGCAAGGGGCCGCTGAGCTGCCCCAACGCGAAACAGGCGGTCAACAGGCCGGCATTCCGTTGGGTCGCATAGGGCGCCAACTCCCGCGAGCGCTGCATTACCAGCTGCATGCATGCCAGGAAGGGGGCGCCACACAGCAGCACGCCCAAGGCCAGGCCAAGACCGTCGCCCAGCAAGCACGCCAGCACACCCAGGCCCTGCAACCACAAAGTCGCGCTCAGCCAGGTGGATGTCCGGGTGGGGCGCCGCAGATTCACCAGCACCACGCCCAATGCTGCCGCCAGGCCGAACGCCGGCCAGAACAGATCGGCCGCCCAATGTCCCTGAAACTGATGGCTGGCCATTTGTGACAGAAAAGTCGCCGGCAGGATGTAGCCGATGCCATACAGGGCGTAGATCACGCCCAGCCGTCCGATCCCGGTGGTGGGTACAGCTGCGCTGTCGGTCATGTCCGAGGGCACCTTCGTGGCCTGCGGCTGCGGCAGCCAGGGCAATACGGCCAACAGCACGACCAGCGCCGCCACCGCATAGATCAGCCAAAGGGCGGCCGACCCCAGCCCCAGCAAGTGTGCGCCCAGGGCCAGCAGGCCGGTCAAGGCGATACCCACGCCTGGCCCGGCGAATACCAGGGCGCCGAGGCGAGGACGGCCGTATGCGGTGGCCACTTGCTGACTGAGACTGGTGATCATCACCAACACCCAGGCGCTGGCCACCCCTGTGCCGAAGCGCAGGAGCATATGACCCCAGAAGCCATCGGCAGCCCAGGAGGCGAGGGTCAGCAACACGCATAGCCAGAGGCCGGCATGCAGACGCAGGCGCACTTGGCCCGGCTGATGGGCGAACATGCTGTCGACCGCGCCGAGAAAATAGCCCAGGTAGTTGGCCGCTGCGACCAGGCCGCCTGCGGTCAGGTCGAGCTGACCTTCGGTGATCAGGCGTGGCAGTTGCGGGGTGAGGGCGAAGCGGCCGATGCCCATGGCCATCATCAAGGCCATGGCGCTGGCCAGCAGTTGCACGAAGGGTGACATGGCGGCGTCTCCTGCCAGACGAAAATGATGAGGGCAGGTTAGAGGGGATTGACTTTCAATAAAATTGAATAATGATGATCAAGTTATTCTGTTTTGGAGAATGCCATGGAGTTCAGCCAACTGCGCATCTTCCAGGCCGTGGCCGAGGAGGGGTCGGTCACGCGTGCTGCCGAGCGCTTGCATCGGGTGCCTTCGAACCTGTCGACGCGCCTGCGTCAGTTGGAAGAGCAACTGGGGGTGGAACTGTTCGTGCGCGAGCGCCAGCGTTTGCAGTTGTCTCCGGCAGGCAAGGTCCTGCTGGACTACGCCAATCGTCTGTCGACCCTGCGCGATGAGGCGGTCGCTGCGGTGCAGGGCGGTCAACCGGCAGGCGACTTCGTCCTCGGTACCATGTACAGCACCGCGGCGACGCATTTGCCGCCGTTGCTGGCGCGTTATCACCAAACCTACCCGGCGGTGAACCTGCAGGTGCAAGCCGCGCCCAGTGGTGAATTGTTGGAGGGGTTGCTGGCCCACCGGTTGGACGCAGCGCTGGTGGACGGCCCGCTGAGCCTGGCCGGGCTCGATGGCGTGCCGTTGTGCGAGGAGGTGCTGGTGCTGATCACCCGCCCGGAACATCCGCCGGTTCACAGCGCGCGGGACGTCGCGGGGCGTGCAGTGTTCGCGTTCCGGCAGGGCTGTTCCTACCGCATGCGCCTGGAAGCCTGGTACGCCCATGACCACACCCCCATGGGGCGGGTGATGGAGATCGAGTCATACCAGAGCATGCTGGCGTGCGTAATTGCCGGGGCAGGGGTGGCATTGATGGCCCAGTCCATGCTCGACACCCTACCTGGTCGCGACCAGGTGCAGGCGCACCGTTTGCAGGCGCCGTTCGATCATGCAGTCACCTGGCTGATGTGGCGCCAGGGCATGCTGGGGGCCAATCTGCAGGCGTGGATCGATGTGCAACAACGGGAAACAATTGACCGACGGTCGGCACGTGCCATTTCCGCTTGATCCGCGTCAAACTCGCCCCTATCTGTAGGATCAGAGGCATGCGCGATGTAGGACATCGGGCTATGATCTGTATGAAGCATCGAAGGACTGAATCGCCGTGAGGTTGACCCGTTAAGGGGGCATTTATGAACAATCGAATGTACAACTGGCTCCATGACCTTGCCGTCGCCCTGGGCTTGCTCCCACCTCCGCTGCAACCGGTGCCGATTCCTACCGACGAAGAGCAGCGCAAGCGCCAACCGCGTCGCCGCTGAAACGAAAAGGCCGCCGCATCTGACGATGCCGCGGCCTTTGCTTTTTCTTGCCTGGCGCCCGTCGGGGCGCCAAGCGTTCGCTTTACATCACGCCAGGTTGACGGTTGCCACCGGGCGGCGCGACAGCAGGCTGACCACCACGAAGCTCACCAGGCCGATCGCCAGGCTGTAGTAGATCGGCGAGTTGGCATCCAGACCGTCCTTGAACATGAAGAACAGTGCGGTGGCGAAGCCCAGCGCCATGCTGGTGATGGCGCCTGCGGTGGTGGCGCGCTTCCAGAAGATCGCCCCGATCAGCGGAATCAACATGCCGCCGACCAGCAGGTTGTAGGCCAGGGTCAAGGCGCTGATCACATCGTTCACCGCCAGGGCGATGCCCAGTACCACCAGACCGGTGAGGAGGGTGAACAGGCGGTTGACGCCCAGGCTCGATTGCTTGCCGCCACGCAGTTTAGGCAGCAGGTCTTCGGTCAGGGTGGTCGAGGCCGCCAACAGGCCTGCGCTGGCGGTGGACATCATCGCTGCGAGGGCAGCAGCCATCAGCAGGCCACGGACGCCTTCTGGCAGTTGGCCCTTGATCATTTCGGCGAAGGCATTGTTCGGGTTGGCCAGGTCAGGCAGCAACACGTGGGCAGCCATGCCGATCAGGGCGCAGGCCAGGCCGTACAGGACGCAGTAGATACCGGCGACAGTACCGGCGCGCTGGCAGACCTTTTCGTCACGGGCGGTGAACACACGTTGCCAGATGTCCTGGCCGATCAGGATGCCGAAGAAGTAGATCAGGAAGTAAGTGATGATGGTGTCCCAGCCGATGGTGGTCCAGCTGAAGCTGGCCGCCGGCAGCTTGGCTACCAGGGTGTCCCAGCCACCGGCCTTGTACAGGCAGATCGGCAGCAGAATGAACATCAGGCCCACGGTCTTGATGATGAACTGGACGATGTCGGTCAACGTCAGCGACCACATGCCGCCGATGGTCGAGTACACCACCACTACGCCACCGCCGAACAGCAGGGCCATCCAGAACGGTACATCCAGCAGCACTTGCAGCACGGTGCCCATGGCTAGGGTCGAAGTGACCGCGATCATCAAGGCATAGGCGAGCATGATCGCTGCGCTGGCCTGACGGGCCATCGGATTGTAGCGGCGCTCCAGAACCTGGGTGACGGTGAAGATCTTCAGGCGCAGCAGGGGTTTGGCGAGGAACAGGTTCAGGGCGATGATCCCCAGACCCAGGGCCGCACACAGCCAGAAGCCGGAAATGCCGTGGACGTAGCCCAGGCGAACGGTGCCGACAGTGGAAGCGCCGCCCAGCACGGTGGTGGCCATGGTGCCCATGTACAAGGTAGGGCCGAGGTTGCGCCCTGCCACCAGGTAGTCTTCATGGGTTTTCGCGCGTCGCATGCCATACCAGCCGAGGCCGAGCATGCCTGCGGCATAGATCAGTACAACGAAGATGTCCAAGGCCATTGGGGGTCTCCCGATTATCTTTATTATGGCGAGATCGACCGTCCGGGCGGTTCATGGCGCCCAGCGGTCTTGTCTTGTGTTGACGGGCCTCTATGGCCCTTCCTAATGGCTCCTGCCGCAGGTATTGCGTTCACGTCCTTCGTCGGTGCGGGCTGGCCCGGCGATCACGGTCGCGAGGACTGCATGGCCGGTCATGCCATCGTCATCGCAAGGCAGCCTGCGCCTACAAAGGTGTGTGACTACTCGCTCAGCGGCGTACCACGCCCGGCAGAACGCAGAGCATCTCGAACAGCAGGTTCGCGCCGAGCAGTGAGGTGTTACCGGTGGTGTCGTAGGGCGGCGAGACTTCGACCAGGTCGCAGCCGATCAGGTCCAGGCCGTGGCAGCCACGGATGATCTCCATCGCCTGGATGGTGGTCAGGCCACCGATTTCCGGGGTGCCGGTGCCAGGCGCCCAGGCTGGGTCGATGCCGTCGATGTCGAACGACAGGTACACCGGACCGCCACCGACCTTTTCACGTACTTCGGCCATCAGCGGCTCCAGCGACTTGTGCCAGCACTCTTCGGCCTGCACGACGCGGAAACCTTGGCGACGGCTCCAGTTGAAGTCATCGGCGGTATAGCCCTGGGCGCGCAGGCCGATCTGCACTACGCGGTCGCAGTCGAGCAGGCCTTCTTCCACGGCGCGGCGGAAGGTGGTGCCGTGGGCGATCTTCTCACCGAACATATGATCGTTGACGTCGGCGTGGGCGTCGATATGCACCAGGCCGATCTTGCCGTGCTTTTTGTGCAGCGCACGCAGGATCGGCAGCGTGATGGTGTGGTCGCCACCGAGGGTCAGGGGGATGATGTTGTGCTCGAGGATCTCGTCGTAGGCCTCTTCGATGATGCGCACGGCGTCGAGCAGGTTGAAGGTGTTGATCGCCACGTCACCGATGTCGGCGACCGACAGCGAATCGAACGGAGCGGCTCCGGTCGCCATGTTGTACGGACGAATCATCACCGACTCGGCGCGGATCTGACGCGGACCGAAACGAGTGCCCGAGCGCAGCGAAGTGCCGATGTCCAGCGGTACGCCAATGAACGCGGCGTCCAGGCCTTCGGCGCTTTGCAGGTGGGGGAGACGGAGCATGGTGGCGATGCCGCCGAAACGCGGCATTTCGTTGCCGCCCAGTGGTTGGTGGAGAATCTTTTCCACGGTGGGCCTCATCAGTCGGTCGATTGTTTTGTTTGTTCGAACCTGTGCCGCAGCGTGCCAGGCAGGCAAGGAGACGCCGGCGGGCAGGGACATTGGGAGCCAGTCTGCGCAAGGTAGTGGGCAGGAGGAATCGCTACAGACAAATACTTACTTCAGGATTTTCTAAACTATCCGTTCACAGCGGGTTAGACTCTGGTGATTTCCACCCTGCGGAACCGTTGCACCATGGCTTCTTCACTGCCCGACCTGAAACTGCTGCGTATCTTCGTCAGCGTGGTACGCCACCAGGGCTTCGCCAATGCCCAGCGCGAACTGAACCTCTCTACATCGGCCATCAGCACTTACATGAGCCAGTTGGAAAGCGCCTTGGGCATCGTCCTGTGTCACCGTGGCCGTGGCGGTTTCAGCCTGACCAGCAAAGGCGAGCTATTCCACCAGGAGACCTTGCGCCTGCTGGCCGAACTCGATGGCTTCGAGCAATACGCCGCGGCGCTCAAGGGCGAGCTGCGCGGTACCCTCAATCTCGGGGTGATCGACTCCACCGTGGGCGACCGCGCCCTGCCGCTGGCCGAGGCCATCGGGGCCTATAGCCAGGAGCATCCGGCGGTGCATCTGCACCTGTCGGTCTCCAGCCCCTATGAGTTGCAACTGGGGGTACAGGACAACCGCCTGGACCTGGCCATCGGCGCCTTCTCTTCGCGCATGAGCGGTCTGGTGTATCAGCCGTTGTACCGCGAGCAGCACTGGCTGTACTGCAGCAGCCGGCACCCGTTGTTCGGCGAGCGGCGGGTGCCGGAAGAAGTGATCACCCAACAACGCATGGTGGGGCGGGGCTACTGGAGCCAAGCGGAGCTGGCGCGCCACGGTTTCAAGCACAGCGCGGCGACGGTTGAGAGCATGGAGGCCCAGTTGATTCTCATCCTCTCCGGCGCCTATATCGGTTATCTGCCCGAACACTATGCCCAGGCCTGGGTCGACAAGGGAGACCTGCGCGTCCTGTCGCCTGCCACCTTTGGCTATCAGGCGCCGTTTTCGTTGATCATCCGCCGTGGGCGTAGCCGCGAGCCCTTGATCCAGACCTTCCGTGACCTGCTCAAGTCGCAACTGAATGTCAGTTAAAAAACGTCGCTTTTAGAACATTGCGTCAGGCTGTGTAAATTTCCTGGGAGGCATGCGACTGGAGTGATGGCGTTCTGCTAAATATCTATTTGCTTTGATGAAATTTCCCATCATCTAACAAAGCAAGGACTGCCCAGATGCGCATGAATTTGCCCGTCACAGAGCAAGAAAGAACCTTCCCGTCCGACCAGCGGCTCATTTCCACCACCGACCTGAACAGCCGCATTACCTATTGCAATGACGCGTTCGTGGCCATCAGCGGTTTTACCTACGACGAACTGGTGGGGCAGCCGCACAACCTGGTGCGGCACCCCGACATGCCACCGTCGGTGTTTGGCCACATGTGGGAAACCATCAAGCAGGGCAAACCTTGGATGGGGGTGGTCAAGAACCGCGCCAAGAACGGTGATTTCTATTGGGTCAGCGCCTACGTCACGGCCATCTATGAAAATGGCCGGATCAGCGGCTACGAGTCGGTACGTTCGGTCCCGACCCGTGACCAGATTCGCCGTGCCGAGGCGCTTTATGCGCGTTTGCGTGGCGGACGTTCGGCAGTGCCTTGGGCCGCACGCCTCGGGTCCGGGCTGCAACATGGCTTGCCGCTGATTGGCGCAGGTCTCGCGTCGGCCGCCGCTTATCTCTGGTTACCGCAGTACGCGGCGCTGGGCGTGCTGATGGCCAGCATGCTGGGGGCCTGGTACTGGATCGAACACCGGCAGAACCAAGCCATTCGCCGGACCTTGGCCGAGCACCCCAAAGCGTTCACCAGCCCGTTGGTGGCCCTGACCTACAGCGACAACCCTGGTCTGCAAGGGCAGTTGGACTTGGCCATCATCAGTGAAGAGGCTCGCCTGCAAACAGCCCTGACCCGTCTGGTGGATGCCGGCGTCGGGGTCAAGTCGCGGGCGGCGGAGTCGGCCGGTTTGTCCGATGCCCAGGCGCAGATGCTCGACCGCCAGCGCAGCGAGACCGACCAGTCGGCCACCGCCATCGCCCAGATGGCCGCAACCATCCAGCAAGTTACCCACAACGTGCAAAGCACCGCTCACGCCGCCAGCGATGCCGATCATCTGGCCCAGCAAGGCAGTGAGCTGGCGCAACAGAGCCTGAAGGCCATGGGCAGCATGAGCGATGCGGTCAACGACATCGGGCAGGCGGTCAATGCGCTGGCCGAACAGACCCAGTCGATCGGCAGCGTGGTGGATGTGATCACTTCCATTGCCGAGCAGACCAACCTGCTGGCGCTCAACGCAGCGATCGAGGCCGCGCGGGCGGGCGAGCAGGGGCGTGGGTTCGCGGTGGTGGCCGATGAAGTACGTTCCCTGGCCCAGCGCACCCGTGCTTCCACCGACGAAATCCATCACATCATCGCCTCGCTGCGTTCGGGCGCCGAGCGGGCGGTCACCACCGCCAACCGCGGCGAGCAGATTTCCCGAGACAGCGTGCACAGCGTCGAAGCGGTCCAGGAGGCGTTGTCCGGTATCGTCCAGGCGGTCAGCCGTATCACTGGCATGAGCCAGCAGATGGCAACGGCCTCGGAGCAGCAGAGCCATGTCGCCGAGGACATCAATCAGCAGATCGTGCGGATCGCCCACTTGTGCGACGAGAGCGCCGGGCAGGCCAAGCAGGGCGCGCAGATCAGCCAGGACCTCGAACGCATGGCCGAGTACCTGCACAGCCTGGCCGAACGATTCAATCGCTGAAAATTCACTTCTCCCACAGGGATGTGGGGCTTTTCCGAGCGGCTGTGGCACACTGCGCCGGGTAAGGAGAAGCCGATGTCCAGACCCCGCTGCGAACGCTGCCAGCGTCCGCTCGATCACTGCCTTTGCCCATTGATTCCCAGCCTCGACAGCAGGACCCGCGTGGTCCTGCTGCAGCATCCCAGCGAAGTGTCCCATGCTTTGAACACCGCACGCCTGGCCGCGCTTGGCCTGGTGAACGCCGAACTGCGGGTAGGCGAGGTATTCGATGACCTGCCGGCGCTGCTCGCCACACCCGGGTACCGGCCGGTGCTGTTGTTCCCAGGGGAGCAGGCGCAGGTGTTGTCGGCTTACGAAATCGCAGACGATACGCCGCTGTTGTTGATCGTGCCCGATGGCACTTGGCGCAAGGCACGCAAGCTGCTGTATCTCAATCCGCTGCTCGACGCGTTGCCACGGGTGACCCTGGGTCAGGTACCGCCCTCACGCTACCGGTTGCGCAAGGCGCCGGAGGCGGGCGCCTTGTCGACCATCGAGGCCGTGGTCGAAGCCTTGAATGCCCTGGAGGGGGCAGGGCGTTTCGATGCGCTGTGCCGGCCTTTCGATGCCTTGATCGAAGGGCAAATCAAGGCGATGGGGCGGGAGACGTTCGAGCGCAATCACGGCTAGGCGGCGATCAGATCTGTTCCAGCAACCACCCCCGGAACGCCCGCAGCGAGGGCAGCGCCTCGTTGCGCGGTGGATAGATCAGGTAATAGCTGCGCTGGCTGGCGAAGGCGCCCCCGGCGCTGACCAGCTCACCGCTGGCCAATTCTTCTTCCACTAGGATCCGCGGTACCAGGCCGATGCCGATTCCCGCCCGTACGGCCTGGATCAGATGCGATGTCAGCTCGAAGCTTGGCCCCAGGCGCATGCTGCGATGGGGCAGGCCGTGGTGGGAGAACCACTCGCCCCACGCATGCGGGTTGTTGGCGACGTTGAGCAGCACTTGTTCGCTGATGCGCGCAGGGTCCCAGCCTTGGACATCGTCCGCAGCCGTTGGTGGCAGGATGACGACCAGCTCTTCGGCATGCAGCCGATGGCAAATCAGTCCCGGCAGGTCATGGGTGGCGACACCGATGGCGGCGTCGATTTCGCTGGTGTCGAAGTTGATCGCTTCGATCCGTGAATGGATGTGCACCAGCATCCCGGGGTGCGCGGTATAGAACGCATGCAGGCGTGGCAGCAGCCATTTGGAGCCGAAGGTCGGCAAGGTGGCCAGGCGCAAGGTACCGACGCCCGACTGGTAAGCCAGGGCCTGCAAGGTGGCGCTGCGGATGCGCCCCAGGGCTTCGCTGAGCTCGCGCTGATACAGGCGGCCTACGTCGGTCAGCTGGACCTGGCGCCCTTCACGGCGAAACAGCGTCAAACCCAGCTGCTGCTCCAGCGCCTGCACCTGTCGGCTGACCGCGCTCTGGGTCAGGGACAGTTCGGCAGCAGCGCGGGTGTAGCTCTCATGTCGGGCGGCGGCCTCGAAGGCCAGCAGTAACGACATCGATGGGGTCAGGTGGCGGTAATTCATTCGCAAAACTCATCGATAGCGGCAGGAATATCCGTTTGCCCTTGGCTGGAAACTACAGGAACATTGGCGCATTCGTCATCCCTGCGCAGTCCATCCATGCCGGAGTGACAGTATTTCCGTGAATTTGCCTATATAGAGGCCATCCTTCGATGATCGCCCAGCTGTCGACCCGTGCGCCCGCCGCCCACTACCCAGAATTCCTCGAAGCGCTGCGCAACAGCGGCTTCCGTGGCCAGATCAGCGCCGACTACGGCACCCGTACCGTGCTTGCCACGGACAACTCCATCTACCAGCGCCTGCCCCAGGCGGCGGTGTTCCCGATGGACGCCGACGATGTCGCCCGGGTTGCCACATTGATGGCCGAGCCACGGTTCCGCCAGATCAAGCTGACCCCGCGTGGTGGCGGCACCGGCACCAACGGCCAGTCGCTCACCGACGGTATCGTTGTAGACCTGTCGCGGCACATGAACAAGATCCTTGAGATCAACGTCGAGGAGCGTTGGGTCCGGGTCCAGGCCGGCACCGTCAAGGACCAGCTCAACGCTGCGCTCAAACCCCATGGGCTGTTCTTCGCCCCGGAGCTGTCCACCTCCAACCGTGCCACCGTCGGTGGCATGATCAACACCGACGCCAGCGGCCAAGGCAGCTGCACCTACGGCAAGACCCGCGACCACGTGCTCGAACTGCACAGCATCCTGCTCGGCGGTGAGCGTCTGCACAGCCTGCCGATTGACGATGCCACGCTGGAGCAGGCCTGCGCTGCGCCCGGCCGGGTCGGTGAGGTGTACCGCATGGCCCGGGAGATCCAGCAAACCCAGGGCGAGCTGATCGAGAGCACTTTCCCCAAGCTAAACCGCTGCCTGACCGGATACGACCTGGCGCACCTGCGCGACGAACAGGGCCGTTTCAACCTCAACAGCGTGCTGTGCGGCGCTGAGGGCTCGCTGGGCTATGTGGTCGAGGCCAAGCTCAACGTGCTGCCGATTCCGAAGTACGCTGTGCTGGTGAACGTGCGCTATACCAGCTTCATGGATGCCCTGCGCGATGCCAACGCGCTGATGGCGCACAAGCCATTGTCGATCGAGACCGTCGATTCCAAGGTGCTGATGCTGGCGATGCAGGACATCGTCTGGCACAGCGTCGCTGAATACTTTCCGGCCGACCCCGAGCGTCCGACCCTGGGCATCAACCTGGTCGAGTTCTGCGGTGACGAGCCGGCCGAGGTCAACGCTCGGGTCGAGGCATTCATCGCTCACTTGAAAGCCGATACCAGCGTCGAGCGCCTGGGCCACACCTTGGCCGAAGGCGCCGAGGCGGTGACCAAGGTCTATACCATGCGCAAGCGCTCGGTGGGCTTGCTGGGCAATGTCGAGGGCGAGGTTCGCCCGCAGCCGTTCGTCGAAGACACTGCGGTACCGCCGGAGCGACTGGCCGATTACATCGCTGATTTCCGTGCATTGCTCGACAGCCATGGCCTGGCCTACGGCATGTTCGGTCACGTCGATGCCGGTGTGCTGCACGTGCGCCCAGCCCTGGACATGAAGGATCCGGCCCAGGCTGCGCTGGTCAAGCCGATCTCCGATGCCGTCGCCGCATTGACCCAACGCTATGGCGGCCTGTTGTGGGGCGAGCACGGCAAGGGCCTGCGCTCGGAATACGTGCCGGAATACTTCGGCGAGCTGTACCCGGCGCTACAACGCCTCAAGGGCGCTTTCGACCCGCATAACCAGCTCAACCCGGGCAAGATCTGCACCCCGCCGGACAGCAGCGAAGGCCTGACCCCGGTCGATGGCGTGACCCTGCGCGGCGACCTGGACCGCACCATCGACGAGCGTGTCTGGCAGAGCTTTGGCAGCGCGGTGCACTGTAACGGTAACGGCGCCTGCTACAACTACGACCCCAACGACGCCATGTGCCCCTCCTGGAAAGCCACCCGCGAGCGTCAGCATTCGCCCAAGGGCCGCGCTTCGCTGATTCGCGAATGGTTGCGCTTGCAGGGCGAGGCGGATATCGATGTGCTCGCTGCCGCACGTGGCAAGGTGTCCTGGCTCAAGGGTTTGCCGGCACGCCTGCGCAATGCCCGCGCCCGTCAGCAGGGGCAGGAGGATTTCTCCCACGAGGTCTATGACGCCATGGCCGGCTGCCTGGCCTGTAAATCCTGTGCCGGACAGTGCCCAATCAAAGTCAACGTGCCGGACTTCCGCTCGCGCTTCCTCGAGCTGTACCACGGCCGTTACCAGCGCCCGCTGCGCGACTACCTGATCGGTTCGCTGGAGTTCACCATCCCGTATCTGGCTCACGCGCCTGGCCTGTACAACGCCGTGATGGGCTCCAAATGGGTGAGCAAGCTATTGGCCGATAAGGTCGGCATGGTCGACAGCCCGTTGATCAGCCGCTTCAACTTCCAGTCGACCTTGACCCGCTGCCGCGTCGGTGTGGCGAGTGTGCCGGCTCTGCGCGAGCTGACCCCGGCCCAGCGCGAGCGCGCCATCGTGCTGGTTCAGGATGCCTTTACCCGTTACTTCGAGACGCCATTGCTGGCGGCCTTCATCGAGCTGGCGCATCGTCTGGGCCATCGGGTGTTCCTGGCGCCTTACAGCGCCAATGGCAAGCCGCTGCACGTGCAGGGCTTCTTGGGGGCCTTCGCCAAGGCGGCGATCCGCAATGCCACGCAGCTCAAGGCGCTGGCCGAATGCGGTGTACCGCTGGTAGGCCTGGACCCGGCCATGACCCTGGTGTATCGCCAGGAGTACCAGAAGGTCGATGGCTTGGACGGCTGTCCGAAGGTACTGTTGCCCCAGGAGTGGCTGATGGACGTGCTGCCGGAGCAGGCTGCCGTCGACGCTGGCAGCTTCCGCCTGATGGCCCACTGCACCGAGAAGACCAATGTGCCGGCCAGCACCCGGCAGTGGGAACAGGTGTTCGCGCGTCTGGGCCTGAAACTGGTCACTGAGGCTACCGGTTGCTGCGGCATGTCCGGCACCTATGGCCACGAGGCGCGCAACCAGCAGACCTCGCGGACCATCTTCGAGCAGTCCTGGGCCACCAAGCTGGACAAGGAGGGAGAGCCATTGGCCACGGGGTATTCGTGCCGCAGCCAGGTCAAGCGCATGACCGAGCGTCAGATGCGCCATCCACTGGAAGTGGTGTTGCAGTACGCGCAGCGTTAGTCGTTCTGGCCTCTTCGCAGGTAAACCCGCCCCCACAAGGATCATCGCCAACCCTTGTGGAAGCGGGCTTACCCGCGAAGAAGCGGATCAGGCAGTGCAGGGCTCTCAGGTTTCGTCGGCGTGCTGGCGCGGGCGTCGTGCCTGGCGGTACAGATAGAGACTCAACACCAGCCCGCAAGCCGCCGCGCCGGCGGCGAACAGAAAGATCGAAGCAAAGCCGAAGCCCGACGCCACCGCGCCCACCAAGGGCCCGGTGATGCCCAGCGACAGATCGATGAATAGCGAATAGGCGCCCACCGCAGCCCCGCGGTTGGCAGCTGAGACTTGATTGACCGCCTCTACGCCCAGCGCCGGAAACACCAGCGAAAAACCGAAACCACTGAGGGCGGCGCCCGCCAGGGCCAGCTCCGCGCTGGTCGCCTGCCATAGCATCAACAGGCCAAGGGCTTCGACGGCCAGGCAGGCGATGGCCACGCGGAACCCGCCGATACGATTGATCAAGTGGCCGAACAACAAGCGGGCCCCGATGAAGCAGGCCCCGAACACGCTCAGGCACAGCGCTGCGTTGTTCCAGTCGCGGCTGGCGTAATAGAGCGTGATGAAGGTGGCAATGGTGCCGAAACCGATCGAGCCCAGGGCCAGCCCCGAGCCATGCGGGAATACCTTGCCCAAGACCCGTAGGAACGGTAGCCGCACGCTGGCGACGATCGGCGCGGCACGCTTGGGCCAGGCCAGCAACAGGCCGATGATCCCCAGCAGGATGATGCTCACGCCCATGCTCCACAGCCCCAGGCTTTCCACCATCAGCACTCCAAGCGGCGCACCAACCGCCAGGGCGCCATAGCTGGCGATGCCGTTCCAGGAAATCACCTTGGCGGTGTGCTCGGCACCGACCCGGCCGATGCCCCAGCCGATGGCGCCTGAGCCGACCAGGCTTTCTGCGCTGCCCAGCACCAGGCGTCCAATGAGCAGGCACGCCAGGCTCAGCCAGGGCAGGTGGGGGAAGAAGCTGCTGGCCAGCATCAGCACGCCGCTCAGGCCGCAGCCGAGCAGGCCATACATCACGGCCTTCTTGCTGCCGAGATTGTCGATGATGCGCCCGGCATGGGGGCGGCTGAGCAGGGTGGCCAGGTACTGCACGCTGATCACCAACCCCGCAACAATTGCGCTGAAACCCAGGTCGTTGTGCACATAACTCGGCAGCACGGCCAAGGGAATGCCGATGTTCAGGTAGCCGATAAAGGTGAAAAGGACGATGGAGACGACTTGCAGGGTGACCGCAAGGGGACGCGGTGAGTCGGGCATGGAGGTCTTTGGCGGGTAGAGGGTTCTGGACGGTGTGAAAACGCGATGACGGGCAAGTTCCCGCGAGTCAGCCGTTTTCACACAGTCTGGGGGATGCGCGATTTATTCCTGGTCAGCGCTGGATTGATCGTCGCCATCCTGTTCGACGGCAGGCGTCGGTTCGGTGTGGGCGGCAACGGTTTGCTCTTCGGGGTTCAGGCTTGGGAAGGGAAGATTCGGGATTTCATGCATCTCGTCGTTCCTCGCAAGTGTGAGTGAAAAGACTGCGCCAGGCGCGTGTGTGGCTTCGAAAAGCTGGGGCAGGATACAGGAGTCCGGATGACAGTTTGAGTTTTTTCCGCCCTGCGGCGCGGTTTTGCGGGCGGCTATCGGACAATCGGGGAAGCTTTTTCGCGGGGGTAAGCCCGCTCCGGCAAAGGCCTCGTGCAAGCCTTGGCAGAGCGGTTTACCCGCGAATAGGCACTTACCGGCAGACGTCGGCGATGGCCGCTGCCAGTTGCTCCAGTCGCTGCGCATCGGCCCCGGCGATATTCGCCCGACCTGTGCCGACCATGTACACACTGTGCTTTTCACGCAGCAGGCGGACCTGCTCCGGGTTCAGCCCTGTGTAGGAGAACATCCCGCGTTGCGCGGCGATGTGGGCGAAGCGCTCGGCCAGACCATGGGGGGCCAAGGCCTTGACCAGTCCCTCGCGCAATTCGGCGATGCGCTGGCGCATGGCGTTGACCTCTTCGATCCAGAGCGCCTTGAGGGCCGGATCGCCGAGGATCTGTGCGACCACCGCGGCGCCATGGTCCGGTGGTGTGGACCACAGGTTGCGGGCCAGCAGCGCCAGTTGGCTACGTACATCCAGGAGCTTTTCGGCGTCATGGCTGCAGACCAGCAGTGCGCCGGTCCGGTCGCGGTACAAGCCAAAGTTTTTCGAGCAGCTACTGGTGATCAGCAGTTCAGGCAGTTGCGCAGCGAACAGGCGAACCGCCCAGGCGTCTTCTTCCAGACCATCACCGAAACCTTGGTAGGCAAAGTCGATCAGCGGCAGCAGGTTGCGCTTGCGCACGACTTCGAGCACGGCGCGCCAATCGTCCTGGCTCAGGTCGAAACCGGTGGGGTTGTGGCAGCAGGCGTGCAGCAGCACGACGTCGCCTTCCGGAGCCTGTTCCAAAGCGGCCAGCATGCCGGCGACATCCAGGCGGTTGTCCGCACCCACGTAGGGATAATGGGACACCTTAAGCTTGGCGCCAGCAAAAATGGTCTCGTGGATCGGCCAGGTGGGGTCGCTGAGCCAGATGCCACGCCCCGGCAGGCAATGGGCGATGAACTCCGCCGCCAGGCGCAGGGCGCCGGTGCCGCCAGGGGTCTGGGTGGCGCCGGCACGGTGGCTGTCGAGCAGCGGCGAGGCGCTGCCCAAGACCAGTTCGCTGACCAGGCGGCCGAACTCAGCATCGCCATGGCCGCCCACGTAGCTCTTGGTGGCTTGATGCTCCACCAGGCGCTGTTCGGCCTGCTTGACCGCCGCGGGAATCGGGGTCATGCCCTGGGCGTCCTTGAACACGCCCACGCCCAGGTCGAACTTGGCCGGGTTGGTGTCGCGGGCGTAGGCTTCCATCAGCCCGAGGATCGGGTCGCCTGGGACCCGGCCAATGGCCGCGAAATGCATCACTTGCGCCCTTCGGCGGTCTTGGCGACTTCGTCGGTGCGGGCGCACATGATGAAGTCGTTGCGGTGCAGGCCCTTGATCGAGTGGCTCCACCAGGTAACGGTGACCTTGCCCCACTCGGTCAGCAGACCAGGGTGGTGGCCTTCGGCTTCGGCGATTTCACCGATGGCGTTGGTAAAGGCCAGGGCATGCTTGAAGTTCTTGAACAGGAAGACACGCTCCAGCTCCATGTGGCCGTCACGCACTTCAATGTTCCAGTCCGGGATCTCACGGATCAGTTCGGCCAGTTCTTCGTCGGTGACTTTAGGGGCGTCGGCGCGGCAGGCTTCGCAATGGGCTTGGTTCAAGGCATTCATGGGTGTTTTTCCGATTTGAGTTGTTATCGACAAGGCAGCTCAGGCAGCCGCCTTGGGTGGAAACTTCGGCGCGTGCAGGCCCAGTTTCATGGCCTGGTGGACCATGCCCATGATGTCTTCGTGGGCCAGGTCGAACAAACGCTTGAGGTTAGGCAGGACAAAGTACAGAGGCTGCAGGATATCGATGCGATAGGGCGTACGCATGGCTTCGATCGGATCGAACGCCTGGTGCTCTGGCTCGTCGGACAGGCTGTAGACGGTTTCCTTGGGCGAGGAGAGGATGCCGCCGCCGTAGATCTTGCGACCTTGGGCAGTCTCCATCAGGCCGAACTCGATGGTCATCCAGTACAGGCGGGCCAGGTAGACGCGTTCTTCCTTGGTCGCCGCCAGGCCCAGCTTGCCGTAGGTGTGGGTGAACTCGGCGAACCAGGGGTTGGTCAGCAGCGGGCAATGGCCGAAGATCTCATGGAAGATGTCCGGTTCCTGCAGGTAGTCCAGCTCTTCGGGGGTACGGATGAACGTGGCCACCGGGAAGCGTTTGCTGGCCAGCAGCTCGAAGAAGGTCTGGAAAGGGATCAACGCAGGGACGCGGGCGACTTGCCAGCCGGTGGTGGCGCCCAGGACCTTGTTGATTTCGCCCAGTTGCGGGATGCGGTCGTAGGGCAGCTTGAGCTGCTCGATGCCGTCGAGGTATTCCTGGCAGGCGCGGCCTTCGATCACTTTCATCTGTCGGGTGATCAGGGTGTTCCACACCGCGTGTTCCTGTTGCGGGTAGTCGATAAAACCATGCGCATCGGGCTCGCGTGCCACGTATTGCGTCTGTTTCATGTGGCTCTCCTGGTGAGGGCTTTCTTGTTATGTGCAGGACATGCCTTAAGGAATATCCCCTTGCCTGAGCCTTTGCACGGGGTGTGGCGCGTGGGTGGGCCGAATCGCTACGTAGTTTCTGTAACGTTAATTTTACAAAAAGGCCGGGATGCCGGAAAATCACAGGCGTCGAGCTGGCCTTAGCTGGGTTTTTGTCAGCTTATCTTTACGACTTTTCCACGCGTCGCTGAAATTTCTGCGCGCCTCGGGGCTTTTCCATGCGTATCAAAGTGCATTGTCAGAACCGCATCGGCATCCTGCGGGACATCCTCAACCTGTTGGTGGAATACGGCATCAACGTGTTGCGTGGGGAGGTTGGCGGCGATCACGGCAATGCCATCTACCTGCACTGCCCGAACCTGATCAACCTGCAGTTCCAGGCGCTGCGGCCCAAGTTCGAGTCGATCGCCGGTGTGTTCGGGGTCAAACGCGTAGGCTTGATGCCCAGCGAACGCCGGCACATGGAACTCAACGCCTTGCTCGGTGCGCTGGATTTCCCGGTATTGTCGGTCGACATGGGCGGCAGCATCGTCGCGGCCAACCGCAGCGCCGCCCAGTTGCTGGGGGTGCGGGTCGACGAAGTGCCGGGGCTTCCGCTGGCGCGCTATGTCGAGGACTTTGACCTGCCGGAACTGGTACGGGCCAACAAGTCGCGGATCAACGGCTTGCGCGTCAAGGTCAAGGGCGATGTGTTTCTTGCCGATATCGCGCCGCTGCAATCGGAGCACGACGACAGCGAGGCGCTGGCGGGTGCGGTGCTGACGCTACACCGGGCAGATCGTATCGGTGAGCGTATCTACAACGTGCGCAAGCAGGAGCTGCGCGGCTTCGACAGTATTTTCCAGAGCTCTCGGGTGATGGCTGCGGTGGTACGCGAGGCGCGGCGCATGGCGCCTCTGGATGCACCGCTGCTGATCGAAGGCGAAACGGGTACCGGCAAGGAGCTGTTGGCGCGTGCCTGTCACCTGGCCAGCCCACGCGGCCAGGCGCCGCTGATGGCACTCAACTGCGCGGGCCTTCCGGAATCGATGGCTGAGACTGAGCTGTTCGGCTATGGCCCGGGGGCTTTTGAAGGCGCCCGGGCCGAAGGCAAGCTGGGCCTGCTGGAGCTGACCGCCGGTGGCACGTTGTTCCTCGACGGTGTGGGAGAGATGAGCCCGCGCCTGCAGGTCAAGCTGCTGCGGTTCCTGCAGGATGGCTGCTTCCGCCGGGTGGGCAGTGACGAGGAGGTGTATCTCGATGTGCGGGTCATTTGCGCCACCCAGGTCGATCTCTCCGAGTTGTGCGCCCGGGGCGAGTTCCGCCAGGACCTGTATCACCGCCTCAATGTGTTGTCGCTGCATATCCCGCCGCTGCGCGAGTGCATGGACGGGCTGGACGGGCTGGTGCAGCATTTTCTCGACCAGGCCAGTCGGCAGATTGGTTGCCCGATGCCGCGTCTGGCGCCAGCGGCGATGGACAAGCTCAGCCAGTACCACTGGCCAGGCAATGTGCGCCAGTTGGAGAACGTGCTGTTCCAGGCGGTGTCGTTGTGCGAGGGCGGGGTAGTGAAGGGCGAGCATATTCGCCTGCCGGACTATGGGGCGCGGCAACCATTGGGTGAGTTTTCGCTGGAAGGGGATCTTGCGCAAATTGTCGGACGATTTGAAAAGGCCGTGCTGGAATCCTTGATGACGGAATATTCCAGTAGTCGAGCGCTGGGCAAACGTCTGGGTGTTTCACATACGACAATAGCCAATAAGTTGCGCGATTACTCGCTCAACAAATCGGCGGAATGAAGTAAGAGATATGAATTACTCGGATATTGAGTAAACACAACTTTTGGCGCTGCGCCTCGGGATGTTCGAGGCGCAGCGGGCGTTACTGCCAATGTCAGCCGTTGGAGCAGCCGTTGCCCATCACGCGGTATTCGAGGATGTGCTTCTGGCCCTGGGAATCCTCATACGTCATGCGGGCTGGAACCACTTCACAGACGTTCGGGACTTCGCTCATGGAGAGCACCCGGGCGATGTCCAGATGCTGCGAGTAACTGTACTGCTCAACCGGAATCTGCTCGACATCCTTTGCAACTTCGTCGGCCATCGCCGCGCTGCAAAGACCGCCAAGTACCAATGCCAGTAACGCTTTCATTTTCAATTTACCTATTTTAGGTCGTGAGGGGGCACGCGGCGCTTTTGGCGCCGCGAGTACAGCCAGGTCTTAACTATCGGATCAAGAGAGGGATCAACTTGCCTTCGTGGGGGCTGTTACTTGAGTTAATCGCCTTGCCGTTGTTGGCGAGATGAATTTTATGGCGGGGCAGTGCACTGAAACAGATGGACTTTTGATAAAGTTTTTTTGCCTTTTGACAGAATCTGTAACAATCCCCAGGATCGGCTCCTCGTTTTTTTTCTTCACCGCCCTGTGAGTGCTGGGTTAGAGCGGTTGTGTAAGTTTTTGTAGGGAATTCAGCGTTTCGCTACTACCAACGTCGAATGGCTTTTCGCGCTCTGGTACAGTTACAAACGATTCCATACAAAAACAACTATTACACCGAGGTAAAACAGATGAGTGCGGCTCCCCTGTATCCCGTTCGTCCCGAGGTTGCGGCCAATACCCTGACCGACGAGGCCACCTACAAGGCCATGTACCAGCAGTCGGTGATCAACCCGGACGGCTTCTGGCGCGAGCAGGCCCAGCGCCTGGACTGGATCAAGCCCTTCACCAAGGTCAAGCAGACCTCCTTCGACGATCACCATGTCGACATCAAGTGGTTCGCTGATGGCACTCTGAACGTTTCCTACAACTGCCTCGACCGTCATCTGGCCGAGCGTGGCGATCAGGTCGCCATCATTTGGGAAGGCGACGACCCGGCTGACAGCCGTAACATCACCTATCGCGAGTTGCACGAGCAGGTCTGCAAGTTCGCCAACGCCCTGCGTGGCCAGGACGTGCACCGCGGTGACGTGGTGACTATCTATATGCCGATGATCCCTGAGGCCGTGGTGGCCATGCTGGCCTGCGCACGCATCGGCGCGATCCACTCGGTGGTGTTCGGTGGCTTCTCGCCCGAGGCGTTGGCTGGGCGCATCATCGACTGCCGCTCGAAGGTCGTCATCACCGCCGACGAAGGTGTGCGCGGTGGTCGTCGTACCCCGCTCAAGGCCAATGTCGACCTGGCTCTGACCAACCCTGAAACCAGCAGCGTTCAGAAGATCATCGTGTGCAAGCGCACTGGCGGTGACATTGCCTGGCACCAGCACCGTGACATCTGGTACGAGGACTTGATGAAGGTCGCCTCCAGCCACTGCGCCCCGAAGGAAATGGGTGCCGAGGAGCCGCTGTTCATCCTTTATACCTCCGGCTCGACCGGCAAGCCCAAGGGTGTGCTGCACACCACCGGTGGCTACCTGGTGTACGCCGCACTGACCCACGAGCGGGTGTTCGACTACCGTCCGGGCGAAGTCTACTGGTGCACCGCCGACGTGGGTTGGGTCACCGGTCACAGCTATATCGTCTACGGCCCTCTGGCCAACGGCGCGACCACGCTGTTGTTCGAAGGCGTGCCGAACTACCCGGACATCACCCGCGTGTCGAAGATCATCGACAAGCACAAGGTCAACATTCTCTACACCGCACCGACTGCCATTCGCGCCATGATGGCCGAAGGGCAGGCCGCAGTGGCCGGTGCCGACGGCTCCAGCCTGCGCCTGCTGGGTTCGGTGGGCGAGCCGATCAACCCTGAAGCCTGGAACTGGTACTACCAGACTGTGGGCAAGGAGCTTTGCCCGATCGTTGACACTTGGTGGCAAACCGAGACGGGCGGCATCCTGATCAGCCCGCTGCCAGGCGCCACGGGCCTGAAGCCTGGCTCGGCGACCCGTCCGTTCTTCGGCGTAGTGCCGGCGTTGGTGGACAACCTGGGCAATCTGATCGAGGGCGCTGCCGAGGGTAACCTGGTGATCCTCGACTCCTGGCCGGGCCAGTCGCGTTCGTTGTACGGCGACCACGACCGCTTCGTCGATACCTACTTCAAGACCTTCCGCGGCATGTATTTCACCGGTGACGGTGCCCGCCGTGACGAGGATGGCTACTACTGGATCACCGGCCGCGTCGATGACGTGCTCAACGTATCCGGTCACCGCATGGGCACGGCCGAGATCGAAAGCGCCATGGTGGCGCATGCCAAGGTCGCCGAAGCTGCGGTGGTGGGCGTGCCGCACGACATCAAGGGGCAGGGCATCTATGTGTACGTGACGCTCAATGCTGGCGAGCAACCGAGCGAGGCGCTGCGTCTGGAGCTTAAGAACTGGGTGCGCAAGGAGATCGGCCCGATCGCTTCGCCGGACGTGATCCAGTGGGCGCCGGGGCTGCCCAAGACTCGCTCGGGCAAGATCATGCGGCGCATCCTGCGCAAGATCGCCACGGGTGAATACGATGCGTTGGGGGACATCTCGACGCTGGCCGACCCTGGGGTGGTGCAGCATCTGATCGACACCCACAAGTCGATGGCGTTGGCGTCGGCGTGATGGTTGTGGGGCGCTTCGCGCCCCTTTCGCTCGCGTTTTTCGAAACAACGAAACCCCGCTCGGGCAACCGGCGGGGTTTTTGCTTTACTGGAGGGATGTTACCCGACATTCATCGGTAACCTTTCCTGTCACCGGATTCGCACAAAAGCGGGGCGAGTCGAAACAGTTAGATACCTTTGTGGTGCTGCGCGCGGGCTTTTCTTGCAAGCTGGCACGCTGGACTTGCCGGAGTACAAGGCTTTGCCAATAATAGGCCCGCTTATTGCTTGGCTTATAGGTTATTTTTCTTTTGCTCTTGCATATTGCGCGGGAGCTGTCAATATCGCCCGCCGCGGTTCAAGGCGCTTCTGTAAGTAGTTGTCGCTTTGAAGAAATATCGGCCACCGGGCTGTCGTTAAAATGCCACTCACTCGCTTGTGGTCTGCGACCTTGGTCGATACCCCCGCGGCTCGCGTTGTACCCATTCGCATGTCGGGCAGTCGTTACACCTGCCTTGTATTGCCCTGTACCGATGGAGTTACCTGATGAAGAAGCTCGCACTGCTTGGCGCCCTGGCGCTGTCCGTGTTGTCCCTGGTATCGCAGGCCGATGAGAAACCGTTGAAAATCGGTATCGAGGCTGCCTACCCACCCTTCGCCTTCAAGCAACCCGACGGCAGCATCGCCGGTTTCGACTACGACATCGGCAACGCCCTGTGCGAAGAGATGAAAGCCAAGTGCACCTGGGTCGAGCAAGAGTTCGACGGCCTGATCCCGGCGCTGAAAGTGCGCAAGATCGACGCCATTCTCTCGTCCATGTCCATCACCGAAGACCGCAAGAAGTCGGTCGACTTCACCAAGCGCTACTACCTGACCCCGGCTCGCCTGGTCATGAAGGATGGCACTCAGGTCAGCGAAGACCTGCATGAACTCAGCGGCAAGAAGATCGGCGTGCAGCGCGGTTCGATCCATGACCGCTTCGCCAAGGAAGTCCTGGCGCCCAAAGGGGCCACCGTCGTGCCTTACGGCACTCAGAACGAAATCTATCTCGACGTCGCAGCCGGTCGCCTGGACGGCACCGTTGCCGACGCCACCCTGCTCGAGGACGGCTTCCTCAAGACTGACGCCGGCAAGGGCTTTGCCTTCGTCGGTCCATCGTTCACCGACGTGAAGTACTTCGGTGACGGCGTCGGCATCGCCGTGCGCAAGGGCGACAACGCCAATCGTGAGCGCATCAATGCCGCGATCGACGCGATCCGCAAGAACGGTAAGTACAAGGCCATCGAAGCCAAGTACTTCAACTTCGACATCTATGGGCCTGAAGCTCAGTAAGACGTCGGGTTTCACCTGTGCAATGGTGCAAACAGCAGAGGCTCTGAGGTTTGCACCATTTTTCATTCCAAGTCCCGAGGAATCCCAATCATGTTGAAAGGCTACGGGGCAGTCATCCTCGATGGGGCATGGCTGACGCTGCAGCTCGCCCTGTCGTCGATGGCCCTGGCTATCGTGCTTGGCCTGATCGGCGTGGCGCTGCGTTTGTCGCCAGTACGCTGGTTGGCCTGGCTGGGTGATATGTACGCCACGGTGATCCGTGGCATTCCAGACCTGGTGCTGATCCTGCTGATCTTCTATGGCGGTCAGGATCTGATCAACCGCATTGCGCCGCTGGTCGGCTATGAAGACTACATTGACCTCAATCCGTTAGTGGCCGGTGTGGGCACCTTGGGCTTCATTTTCGGTGCGTACCTTTCCGAAACATTCCGCGGTGCCTTCCTGGGTATACCCAAAGGGCAGGCCGAGGCGGGCATGGCCTATGGCATGAGCGGCATGCAGGTTTTCTTCCGCATCATGGTGCCGCAAATGATCCGTCTGGCGATCCCGGGCTTCACCAACAACTGGTTGGTGCTGACCAAGGCCACGGCGCTGATCTCGGTGGTCGGCCTGCAGGACATGATGTTCAAGGCCAAGCAGGCGGCCGACGCCACACGCGAGCCTTTTACCTTCTTCCTGGCAGTAGCGGCACTGTACCTGGTGCTCACCAGCATCTCGCTGCTGGCCCTGAAGTACCTCGAGCGACGCTATTCGGTGGGCGTAAAGGTGGCTGAACTATGATCTTCGACTACAACGTCATCTGGGAGGCCATGCCCCTTTACCTGGGCGGCCTGCTGACCACCTTGAAGCTGCTGGCGCTGTCGCTGTTCTTCGGCTTGCTGACGGCCATTCCCCTGGGCCTGATGCGTGTCTCCAAGCAGCCGCTGGTGAGCCTGGTCGCCTGGCTCTATACCTATGTGATCCGTGGCACGCCGATGCTCGTGCAGCTGTTCCTGATCTACTACGGTCTGGCGCAGTTCGAAGCCGTGCGCGAAAGCTTCCTCTGGCCCTGGCTGTCGAGCGCGACCTTCTGCGCGTGCCTGGCCTTTGCGATCAATACCAGCGCCTACACGGCCGAGATCATCGCCGGCAGTCTGCGGGCCACCCCGCACGGTGAGATCGAAGCGGCCAAGGCCATGGGCATGTCGCGCATGATGATGTACCGCCGCATCCTGCTGCCGTCGGCCTTGCGCCGGGCGCTGCCGCAGTACAGCAACGAGGTGATCATGATGCTGCAGACCACCAGTCTGGCCTCGATCGTCACCCTGATCGACATCACGGGCGCGGCACGTACCGTCAATGCCCAGTACTACCTGCCTTTCGAGGCCTACATCACGGCGGGCGTGTTCTACCTGTGCCTGACCTTCATTCTGGTGCGCCTGTTCAAGATGGCCGAACGCCGCTGGCTCAGCTACCTGGCGCCACGCAAGCACTGATCGCTCTGTGAGAACCGACAGCATGTACAAACTTCAAGTCCAAGACCTGCATAAGCGCTACGGCAGCCACGAAGTGCTCAAGGGCATTTCGCTCGAAGCCAAGGCGGGCGACGTGATCAGCATCATCGGCTCCAGTGGTTCGGGCAAGTCGACCTTCCTGCGCTGCATCAACCTGCTCGAGCAGCCGCACGCCGGGAAGATCCTGCTCAACAATGAAGAGCTCAAGCTGGTCCCCGGCAAGGATGGCGCCCTCAAGGCCGCCGACCCCAAACAGTTGCAGCGCATGCGTTCGCGCCTGTCGATGGTGTTCCAGCACTTCAACCTCTGGTCGCACATGACGGCGCTGGAGAACGTGATCGAGGCTCCTGTGCATGTGCTGGGCGTGAGCCGCAAGCAAGCGCTGGAAAAAGCCGAGCACTACTTGAACAAGGTGGGCGTGGCCCATCGCAAGGATGCCTTCCCCGGGCACATGTCCGGTGGTGAGCAGCAGCGGGTCGCGATCGCCCGGGCCTTGGCCATGGAGCCTGAGGTGATGCTGTTCGACGAGCCGACCTCGGCCCTTGACCCGGAGCTGGTGGGCGATGTGCTCAAGGTCATGCAATCGCTGGCTCAGGAAGGCCGCACCATGGTCGTGGTGACTCACGAAATGGGCTTCGCCCGTGAGGTGTCCAACCAATTGGTGTTCCTGCACAAGGGGTTGGTGGAAGAGCGCGGCAACCCGCGTGAAGTGCTGGTCAATCCGCAGTCGGAGCGACTCAAGCAGTTTCTTTCCGGCAGCCTGAAGTAAAGGCTGCACCTTGCACCAGAATAGGGCATGCTGCGCAGCGAAGCGCAGCCTGACCCGGCGCCACAGACACGAACGATCCCAGGTTTCGGACCACGCCCTATGACCACCCAGCGAATCGGATTTCTCATCTGGCCCAGTACCCGGCCGCTGACCCTGGCGCTGGCCGAGGAAGTGCTGCAGGTCGCCCAGCGGGTGCATCCGGATGTGTCTTACGAGTTGGTGTTTCTCCAGGCTGAAGTAGCGCCCGACGGGGCCTGGCGCTTGCCGGGCGAGCCTTGGAGCGGTCGTCTGGAGGGCTGTCAGAAGCTCTTTCTTCTGGCGGATGAGCCGCCAGTGGCGGTGGGCTCGGCCCTGTCGTCCGCGCTCAAGCAATTGGCGCGCAGCGGTTGCCTGATCGGTGGTCTGTCGGCCGGTGTGTACCCGCTGGCGGCGCTGGGTCTGCTCGATGGTTATCGCGCCGCAGTGCACTGGCGTTGGCAGGATGACTTTGCCGAGCGCTTTCCCAAGGTCATCGCCACCAGTCACCTATTCGACTGGGACCGTGATCGCCTGACCGCATGCGGTGGCATGGCTGTCACCGACCTGCTGCTGGCGGTGCTGGCGCGTGATCACGGCGCCGAGCTTGCCGGAGCGGTGTCTGAGGAGCTGGTGGTCGAGCGCATCCGTGAAGGAGGCGAGCGCCAGCGTATTCCGCTGCAGAATCGGCTCGGCTCCAGCCATCCGAAGCTCACCCAGGCGGTGCTGCTGATGGAGGCCAACATCGAAGAGCCGCTGACCACCGACGAAATCGCCCAGCACGTGTGCGTGTCCCGTCGGCAACTCGAGCGAATCTTCAAGCAGTACCTCAATCGCGTACCCAGCCAGTATTACTTGGAGCTGCGCCTGAACAAGGCGCGGCAGATGCTGATGCAGACCAGCAAGTCGATCATCCAGATCGGGTTGTCGTGCGGGTTTTCCTCCGGGCCGCATTTCTCCAGTGCCTACCGTAACTTCTTTGGGGCCACCCCGCGCGAAGACCGCAATCAGCGGCGCAGCGCCAGCCCGTTCGAGCTCAGTTCGGCGCCTGCCGAAAAGGGCTGAGTCTGATCGTTCGAGTCGGCCTTTTTCGCAGGTGAACCTGCGCCTGCAGGTCCCCGTCGGCGTTGGTGCCCGGCGTGGCCTGTGGGGCGGGCTCACCTGCGAAAAGGCCACCGCTCTTCTTATGTGAACACCCGTTCACCCATCCCTTTCTCTCCCGTACACTGCGCGATTGCGACAGTGTTTGTCGCATTGCCGAAAACCTGCCTGAAACAGGGTTTTGCGCTGTAACAAGTTGTCGCCTGGCAGCAAGGACAGGCGCCGATCAGTCCTTACAATCCCCCCATCGCTCGCCACTTCCAGGCCAGCGTTCCTCTTCAGGAGACTCAGATGTCCGTTGAGCAAGCCCCGGTGCAACGTGCCGATTTCGACCAGGTCATGGTTCCCAACTATTCTCCGGCGGCCTTCATTCCTGTGCGAGGCGAGGGCTCCCGAGTCTGGGACCAGTCGGGTCGCGAACTGATCGACTTCGCCGGTGGTATCGCCGTGAACGCCTTGGGTCATTGCCATCCGGCGCTGGTCAAGGCCCTCACCGAGCAGGCCAATACCCTGTGGCATGTGTCCAACGTCTTCACCAACGAGCCGGCCCTGCGCCTGGCCCACAAGCTGGTGGACGCGACCTTCGCCGAGCGTGCCTTCTTCTGCAACTCTGGCGCCGAGTCCAACGAGGCCGCTTTCAAGCTGGCCCGTCGCGTGGCCCATGACCGCTTCGGCCCGGAGAAGCACGAGATCATCGCCACCGTGAACAGCTTCCACGGTCGCACCCTGTTCACCGTCAGTGTCGGTGGCCAGCCCAAGTACTCCGATGGCTTCGGTCCGAAGATCACCGGTATCAGCCATGTGCCATACAACGACCTCGAAGCGCTGAAAGCCCAGATTTCCGACAAGACCTGCGCTGTGGTGATCGAGCCGATCCAGGGCGAGAGTGGTGTGGTTCCGGCTGACAAGGCCTACCTGGAAGGCGCGCGCAAGCTGTGCGACGAATACAACGCGCTGCTGATCTTCGACGAAGTGCAGACCGGCGTGGGCCGTACCGGCTCGCTGTATGCCTACCAGCACTATGGCGTGACCCCGGATATCCTCACCAGCGCCAAGAGCCTGGGCGGCGGTTTCCCGATTGGCGCCATGCTGACCACCACCGACCTTGCCAAGCACCTGGCCGTCGGCACCCACGGCACCACCTATGGCGGTAACCCGCTGGCCTGCGCCGTGGCCTGCGCCGTGCTCGACGTGGTCAACACGCCTGAGACGCTGGCCGGCATCAAGGCCAAGCACGAGCGCTTCAAGTCTCGCCTGGAGAAGATCGGCCAGCAGTCCGGCCTGTTCACCCAGGTGCGTGGCGTCGGCCTGCTGATCGGTTGCGTGCTCAGCGATGCCTGGAAAGGCAAGGCCAAGGACATCCTCAATGCCGCCGAGAAAGAAGGCGTGATGGTCCTGCAAGCCGGCCCGGACGTGGTGCGCTTCGCCCCGAGCTTGGTGGTGGAAGATGCTGACATCGACGAAGGTCTGGCGCGCTTCGAGCGTGCTGTGGCCAAGCTGACCCAGGGCTGATAGCCCGCGGTCACCTTCGCCGGCCCTGACTGCGGTCGGGGCTGGCGATACCCGAATTTCTGAGCGGGCGCCCGCTTTCCAACGAAGTAGCGCGCCCGTTGTTTTTCCGTGCCGATGCGTCGGCCTGTTTTCCCAAAGGAGTGACACCATGCTGGTGATGCGCCCCGCGCAAATGGCGGATCTGAACGAAGTGCAGCGCATGGCTGCCGACAGCCCCATTGGTGTCACCTCGCTGCCCGACGACGCCGGTCGCCTGGGCGACAAGATCGCCGCCTCGGAAACGTCGTTTGCCGCCGAAGTGAGCTTCAACGGCGAAGAAAGCTACTTCTTTGTCCTTGAGGACAACGAAACCGGCAAGCTCGTCGGTTGCTCGGCGATCGTCGCCTCGGCGGGCTACTCCGAGCCGTTCTACAGTTTTCGTAACGAGACCTTCGTGCACGCCTCGCGCGAGCTGAAGATCCACAACAAGATCCACGTCCTGTCGTTGTGCCACGACCTGACCGGCAACAGCCTGCTGACCAGCTTCTACGTGCTGCCGGAGTTGGTGAACAGCGCCTTCGCCGAACTCAACTCCCGCGGTCGTCTGCTGTTCATGGCTTCGCATCCGGAGCGCTTTGCCGATTCGGTGGTCACCGAGATCGTCGGCTACAGCGACGAGCAGGGGGAGTCGCCGTTCTGGGACGCCATCGGTCGCAACTTCTTCGATCTCAACTACGCCGACGCCGAGCGCCTGTGTGGCCTGAAGAGCCGCACCTTCCTCGCCGAACTGATGCCGCACTACCCGATCTACGTGCCGCTGCTGGCCGATGAGGCCCAGGAGGCCATGGGCCAGGTCCATCCGCGAGCGCAGATCACCTTCGACATCCTCATGCGCGAAGGCTTCGAGACCGAGCACTACATCGACATCTTCGACGGTGGCCCGACATTGCACGCGCGCACTTCGGGCATCCGCTCGATCGCCCAGAGCCGGGTGGTGCCGGTAAAACTCGACGATAGCCCGATCAAGGGCGGGCGCGCCTATCTGGTCTGCAACGGCCAGTTGCAGGATTACCGCGCCGTGCTGCTGGAGCTGGACTGGGTGCCGGGTAAACCGGTCAGCCTCAGCCACGAAGCCGCTGATGCCCTGGGGGTCGGTGAGGGCGGCAGTGTCCGCCTGGTCGCCGTCTAAGCCTGCGCCCGGCCCGCCCGTGTCGGGGCGCCGGTTCAGAGAGATTCGCGGTAGGCACGAGCCGCCGCACAAGGAGATAGCATGATCGTTCGTCCCGTACGCAGCAGCGACTTACCCGCGCTGATCGAATTGGCACGCAGCACCGGCACCGGCCTGACCACCTTGCCGGCCAACGAAGGTCGCCTCGGACACCGTGTCGGCTGGGCCGAGAAGAGCTTCCGTGGCGAGGCCGAGCGCGCTGATACCGACTACCTGTTCGTGCTGGAGAACGACGAAGGCCTGGTGGTCGGCATCTGCGCCATCGCCGGCGCCGTGGGACTGCGCGAGCCTTGGTACAACTACCGCGTCGGCCTGACCGTCAGCGCCTCCCAGGAACTGAAGATCTATCGCGAGATCCCGACCCTGTTCCTGGCCAACGACCTGACGGGCAACTCCGAGCTGTGCTCCCTGTTCCTGCGGGGCGACTACCGCAGCGGCCTCAATGGCCGCCTGTTGTCCAAGGCGCGCATGCTGTTCATCGCCGAATTCCCAGAGCTGTTCGGCAACAAGATCATCGCCGAAATGCGTGGCATGTCCGACGAGAACGGTCGTTCGCCATTCTGGGAGAGCCTGGGGCGGCACTTCTTCAAGATGGAGTTCAGCCAGGCCGACTACCTTACCGGTGTAGGCAACAAGTCCTTCATCGCAGAACTGATGCCCAAGTTCCCGCTGTATACCTGCTTCCTGTCGGAGGCTGCGCGCAACATCATCGGTCGTGTGCACCCCGACACCGAGCCTGCGCTGGCCATGCTCAAGCGCGAAGGCTTCAGTTACCAGGGCTATGTCGACATCTTCGACGCCGGCCCGGCCATCGAATGCGAAACCTCGAAGATCCGTGCCGTGCGCGAAAGCCAGACCCTGGTGCTGGCGGTCGGGACGCCAGGCGACGATGCGACCCCTTATCTGATTCATAACCGCAAGCGCGAGGACTGCCGCATCACCGCGGCGCCGGCACGCCTGGCGGCTGGCACTTTGGTGGTCGATCCACAGACCGCCAAGCGCCTGCGCCTGGGGGCCGGCGACAGTGTGCGCGCCGTGACGCTGTCCGCTAGCCGGGAGGCCAATTAAATGACGACCCATTACATCGCCGGCCAATGGCAGGCCGGGCAGGGCCAGGCCCTGCAATCGCTCAACCCGGTGACCCAGGCCGTAGTCTGGGAGGGGCAGGGGGCCGACGAGGCGCAGGTGCAGGCAGCCGTGCAGGCCGCACGCCAGGCCTTTCCAGCCTGGGCGCAGTTGAGCCTGGATGCGCGCATCGGTGTGCTGGAAGCCTTTGCCGAAAAGCTCAAGGCCAATGGTGACGCCCTGGCCCGCTGCATCGGCGAGGAAACCGGCAAGCCTCTGTGGGAATCGGCCACCGAAGTCACCAGCATGGTCAACAAAGTGGCCATCTCGGTGCAGAGCTACCGTGAGCGTACGGGCGAGAAGAGTGGGCCACTGGCCGACGCCACTGCCGTGCTGCGACACAAACCCCACGGCGTGGTGGCGGTGTTCGGCCCTTACAACTTCCCTGGCCACCTGCCCAACGGCCACATCGTCCCGGCCTTGCTGGCGGGCAATTGCGTAGTGTTCAAACCCAGTGAGCTGACCCCCAAGGTGGCCGAGCTGACCGTCAAGTGTTGGATCGAGGCGGGGCTGCCGGCAGGCGTGCTCAACCTGGTGCAAGGCGCCCGTGAGACCGGTGTCGCGCTGGCCGCCAATCCCGGTATCGATGGTCTGTTCTTCACCGGCTCCAGCCGTACCGGCAACCTGTTGCACCAGCAGTTCGCTGGTCGTCCGGACAAGATCCTCGCCCTGGAGATGGGCGGCAACAACCCGTTGGTGGTGGACGAGGTCCAGGACCTGGACGCTGCCGTCTATACCATCATCCAGTCTGCCTTCATTTCCGCCGGCCAGCGCTGCACCTGCGCTCGCCGCCTGCTGGTGCCTCAAGGCGCCTGGGGTGACGCGCTGCTGGCGCGTCTGGTCGAAGTCAGCCGTGACATCAGTGTCGGCGCGTTCGACCAGCAACCGGCGCCGTTCATGGGGTCGGTGATTTCGCTGCAGGCCGCCCGCGCACTGCTGGATGCCCAGGCCGAGTTGCTGGGTAAAGGCGCCGTGGCGCTGCTGGAGATGACCCAGCCACAAGCCGGCGCTGCCCTGCTGACCCCCGGCATCATCGACGTCACTGCTGTGGCTGACCGCCCGGACGAAGAATTTTTCGGCCCCCTGCTGCAAGTGATCCGCTACAGCGACTTCGATGCCGCGATCGACGAGGCCAACAACACCCAGTACGGCCTGGCCGCAGGGCTGCTGTCGGACTCCCGGGCGCGCTACCAGTACTTCTGGCTGCGCAGTCGCGCCGGCATCGTCAACTGGAACAAACAACTGACCGGCGCCGCCAGCAGCGCGCCGTTCGGTGGCGTCGGGGCCAGCGGCAACCACCGCGCCAGCGCCTATTACGCGGCTGATTATTGCGCCTACCCAGTGGCTTCGCTGGAGACCGCGAGCCTCACTCTGCCGGCGACCCTGACGCCGGGCGTCACCCTATAACAACAGGTCTCGGAGCCTAGCCGATGAAATCCTACGAAGTGAATTTTGATGGCCTGGTGGGGCCTACCCACAACTATGGTGGTCTGTCCTACGGCAACGTGGCTTCGCAGAGCAACAGCCAGCAGCAGTCCAACCCGCGTGAAGCGGTGCGCCAAGGCTTGGCGAAGATGAAGGCTCTGGCCGACATGGGCTTCAAGCAAGGCGTGCTGGCCCCGCAGGAGCGTCCGGACGTCGCAGCCTTGCGTCGCCTGGGCTTCAGCGGCAGCGACGCCGAGGTGATCCGCCGCGCGGCGAAAGAGGCCATGCCTCTGCTGGTGGCAAGCTGCTCGGCCTCGAGCATGTGGGTGGCCAACGCCGCGACCGTCAGCCCCAGCGCCGACACCGCCGATGGCCGCGTGCATTTCACCGCTGCCAACCTGAACTGCAAGTACCACCGCAGTATCGAGCACCCCACCACCAGCCGTGTGCTGGGCGCCATGTTCGCGGACGAAAAGCACTTCGCCCACCACCAGGCCCTGCCGGCAGTCGCCCAATTCGGTGACGAAGGTGCGGCCAACCACACGCGCTTCTGCCGTACCTATGGCGAGCCAGGCGTTGAGTTCTTCGTCTACGGGCGCAGCGCCTTCGACAGCCGGTACCCGGCGCCGCAGAAGTACCCGGCGCGCCAGACCCTGGAAGCGTCCCAGGCTGTGGCACGGCTGCACGGGCTCGCCGATGACGGTGTGGTCTACGCTCAACAGAACCCGGCGGTGATCGATCAGGGTGTGTTCCACAACGACGTGATTTCGGTAGGCAATGGCGAAGTGCTGTTCTATCACGAGGATGCCTTCCTCGAGACCGATACGGTGCTTGGCCAGTTGCAGGCTAAACTGGCCAGCAAGGGCGGCAACTTCCAGGCGATCCGTGTGCCGCGGGCCGAGGTGACGGTGGAGGACGCGGTGCGCTCCTACCTGTTCAATAGCCAGCTGCTCAGCCGGAATGATGGCTCCATGTTGTTGGTGGTGCCGGAGGAGTGCCGTAACAACGAGCGGGTATGGTCCTACCTGGGGCAGTTGACCAGCCAGGGTGGCCCGGTGAAGGAAGTCAAGGTGTTCGACCTCAAGCAGAGCATGCAGAACGGCGGTGGCCCGGCTTGCCTGCGTCTGCGGGTCGCTTTGAAGGACAACGAACTGGCAGCGGTCAATCCAGGCGTTATCATGACCGCGCCGCTGTACGATACCTTGGTCCAGTGGGTCGACAAGCACTACCGCGATCGCCTGAGCGAAGCGGACCTGGCCGACCCGCAACTGCTGGACGAATGCCGTACGGCACTGGATGAGCTGACCCAAATCCTGAAACTGGGTTCGGTCTATCCGTTCCAACGCCAACCTTGAGAGAGAACTTGTAATGTCCGATGCCCTGCGGCTGATCCTTGAAGACAACGATGGTACCCAGCTGGAAACCTCCTGCACTCGCTTTGCTGTGGTCTGGCAGGGCAAGGAAGTCTGGATCCAGCAGGATGGCCGCGGCCAGCTGCTGATCGGCGTCGACGTGGAGGAAGGCGATACCGAATACGCCAACCTGCTGCTGCGCCCCATGGCGACCAACCTGGTCAGCCTGCAACTGGAAATGGAGCCGGCTGAAGTCGGTGACGACGATCACGTGCATGGCCCGGATTGCGGTCACCATCACTAAGGAAACGCCCTATGCTCGCCCTCGGAAAACTGCTTGACCTGACCCTGGCCGATCATGAACCGGCCGAGAAAACGCAAGTGACGGTCGAGGGCGTGCGCTTGCGCTGGCTGGGGGAGGGCGCCCTTGAGGTACGTCCGCCCGAAGGCAAGGACAATGGCCTGGACCTGCTGCTGTCGGCCGGCATCCACGGCAATGAAACCGCACCCATTGAACTGCTCGACGAGCTCCTCCACGGTGTGGCCCGTGGCGAGATCAAGCCACGGGCGCGTGTATTGTTCCTGTTCGGCAATCCCGAGGCGATCCGCAAGGGCGAGCGTTACGTCGAGCAAGACATCAACCGCCTGTTCAACGGTCGGCATGAACTCTCCAGTGGCCCCGAGGCCTTGCGCGCGGCAGAGCTGGAGCAGTTCGCCCGGGTGTTCTTCAGCCTGCCGGGGCGTACCCGCCTGCATTACGACCTGCACACGGCGATCCGGGGTTCGAAGATCGAGCAGTTCGCGCTGTATCCGTACAAGGAAGGGCGTCGCCATTCCCGTCGTGAGCTGGCTCGCCTGAACGCCGCGGGGATGGAAGCGGTGTTGCTGCAGAACAAGTCATCGATCACCTTCAGTGCTTTCACCTACGAGCAACTGGAAGCCGAGGCTTTCACGCTGGAGCTGGGCAAGGCGCGGCCGTTTGGTCATAACCAGCAAGTCAACCTGGACCGCTTGCAGGCTCGCCTGTTGCAGATCATCGAAGGCAACGAGCCTGAGCGCGAAGAGAGCCTCGATGGATTGCAGCTGTTCAGCGTCGCCCGCGAGATCATCAAGCACAGCGATAACTTCCACCTGCACCTGCCCGCTGACATCGAAAACTTCTCTGAGCTCAGCAAGGGCTACCTGCTGGCTGAAGACCTGGCTGAAATGCGCTGGGTCGTCGAGGAGGAGGGCGCGCGCATCATTTTCCCCAACCCCAAGGTCAGGAATGGGCTGCGCGCTGGCATCTTGATCGTGCCTGCGTTGGCCGGTGAGCTTGGCTGACGCGTTCGCAGACTCTCATACTTCCAGGCCTGGCGCGTCCGCGCCTTTCTTTGGCCAAGCTCATACCCAGATCCTGAACCTTGCCCCAAGGCTAAAAGCGGCCTCAGGGCAGGGGTTTTCATTGTGTCCGGCGCCGGTCTCAGCCGGCCTTGAGGTGGTCAGTCGCCCTGCGTTGGGGCTGGGAACAACATGCCGGACGCCAGGGTGTCGTATGCGTGTTGCAGCATCCGCAGGAGCGTGGTGAGCCCGTCGAGGCCTTCTGCATCGTAGGGATCATAGAGCACGACCGTGTAGTTTCCGCTCAACAGATGGGCGTACTTGTCCGGCATCGCCCTGTGCAGGTCGAAGCCGGGGCCCTGTTGGGGCGGGCCTGCATGGCATTGCATCAATACGATGTCAGGCACCGTGGCGTACTGCTTGCGCGCCGTATCCAATAGCCGGCTGAGCTGCGGATAGCCTGGCAGCAAGGCCAACTGCTCAAATACCCTTTCCTGGAACTGCGGTGTGCCGTAGAGATACAGATGGTCGATCGCCGTGACCTCGAATTGCGCCTGCGCGCCTGCGTTGCCGTCCACGCGCAGAGGAAGGGTGACGCCCTCGGTGAGATGCGCCGGGGCTTCCGTGCCCATGAACAGCAGATGAATGCGCTGCTTCGGCGAGGCTTGTTGGATGGTCAAAGGCTGGCCATCGGCTTGCAGGGTGAAGGCGCCTTCCTGGCGCAGTGTCACGTCGGTGGTGGTGAGCCAGACCAGGATTTCGTCGAGTGTGCCGGCCACAGTCCCGGCGTCGATCGCTTCGATGAGCCTGCGCTGAACATGGACATTGCTTGCCTTGTAGAGATCAAACAGCTCGTAGTTGAAATAGACCCGTGCTGCGGTGAGCTGTGACTCGGTCGGATTGTCGTAGGCGATGGCCTCGTCCATCTCGCCGATAGCGACTTCCTGAACTTTGCCGTTGCCATCGATGATCTGTGCGTTTGCTGTTTGGGTTGTCATCAGCGTGACCTCCTTTGAGTGGGGAGGGCAGGCTAAGCCGGTAGAGGGCGGACGCGTCGCTATACATGTAGGGCCGAAAGGGTGGCCCCTGTGCTAATGGGGGGACAGTCCGATTCTGGCCGCCAATCTCTGATAAAAACCTTTTCATCACCGTCTGTTCCATTTTCCATTCCCTTGGGCGGTAATGGGCTTGCCAGTGGCGAAAGGCTGCATTTAGCATCCGGCCATGTCTTTTTAATTTGCAAGCGCCTTAAAAGCCGTCGAAACGACGCTTTCTATCGCATAAACACACTGCACCTTGCTTGCAGGACCGATATAATGCGGCCCTTTGCCGTCGTTTCGTCGACGTGTTTGCCCCTTAGGGCCGCCGTTTCCGTGGAAGAACCTATGAAAAGCGCCGAAATCCGTGAAGCCTTCCTTCGCTTCTTCGAAGAGCAGGGACATACCCGAGTCGCCTCCAGTTCGCTGATCCCGAACAACGACCCGACCCTGCTGTTCACCAACGCAGGCATGAACCAGTTCAAGGACTGCTTCCTGGGTGCGGAGAAGCGCGCCTACACCCGTGCCGTGAGCAGCCAGAAGTGCGTACGCGCCGGCGGCAAGCACAACGACCTGGAAAACGTCGGTTATACCGCTCGTCACCACACGTTCTTCGAAATGCTGGGCAACTTCAGCTTCGGCGACTACTTCAAGCGCGATGCCATTACCTTCGCCTGGACCTTCCTGACCTCCGATAAGTGGCTGAACCTGCCGAAGGAAAAGCTCTGGGTCACCGTCTACGCCAGCGACGACGAAGCCTACGACATCTGGACCAAGGAAGTCGGCGTACCGGCCGAGCGCATGGTGCGCATCGGTGACAACAAGGGGGCGCCGTACGCTTCCGACAACTTCTGGACCATGGGCGACAC
The DNA here is from genome assembly GCF_033173945.1 of Pseudomonas sp. HTZ2. Lineage (NCBI taxonomy): Bacteria > Pseudomonadati > Pseudomonadota > Gammaproteobacteria > Pseudomonadales > Pseudomonadaceae > Pseudomonas > Pseudomonas sp. HTZ2. The sequence goes on from NZ_CP137332.1 coordinate 2,882,867, forward strand.
CGGCCCATGCGGTCCATGCACCGAGATCTTCTACGATCACGGCCCGGACATCTGGGGCGGCCCACCCGGCTCGCCAGAAGAGGACGGCGACCGCTACATCGAGATCTGGAACAACGTCTTCATGCAGTTCAACCGCACCGCCGATGGCGTCCTGCACCCGCTGCCGGCCCCGTCGGTGGACACTGGGATGGGCCTGGAGCGCATCAGTGCGGTCATGCAGCACGTGCACTCGAACTACGAGATCGACCTGTTCCGCAGTCTGCTGGCCGCCGCGGCCAAGGCCATCGGTTGCAGCAACGACGATCAACCTTCGCTGAAAGTTGTCGCCGACCACATCCGTTCCTGCGGCTTCCTGATCGCCGATGGTGTACTGCCCTCCAACGAGGGCCGCGGCTATGTGCTGCGCCGCATCATCCGTCGTGCATGCCGTCACGGTAACAAGCTCGGCGCCAAGGGCAGCTTCTTCTACCAGATCGTCGCGGCCTTGGTGGCCGAAATGGGCGACGCCTTCCCTGAGCTCAAAGCCCAGCAGGTGCACATCGAGCGCGTTCTCAAGACCGAGGAAGAGCAGTTCGCCAAGACCCTGGAACAAGGCCTGCGCATCCTCGAACAGGACTTGGCCCAGCTCAAGGGTGACGTAGTGCCAGGTGACGTGGTGTTCAAACTGTACGACACCTACGGTTTCCCCATGGACCTCACTGCCGACATCGCCCGTGAGCGCGAACTGACCATCGACGAAGCCGGCTTCGAGCGCGAGATGGAGGCCCAGCGCGAGCGTGCCCGCTCCGCCAGCGCCTTCGGCATGGACTACAACAGCCTGGTGAAGGTCGATGTAGCCACTGACTTCCTCGGCTACAGCACCACCGAAGGCAAGGGCAAGGTCGTTGCCCTGTACAAGGATGGTCAGTCCGTCGAGCGACTGGGCGAAGGCGAGCAGGGCGTCGTGATCCTGGATCGCACCCCGTTCTACGCCGAGTCCGGCGGCCAGGTAGGTGACACCGGTTATCTGCAGGCCGGCGACATGCGTTTCGATGTGCGTGACACCACCAAGACCGGTGGCGCCTTCCTGCACCACGGCGTTGTCGCCAGTGGCGCGCTGAGCGTGGGTGCCGAGGTCGCGGCGCAGGTCGATGCCGACGTGCAGCACGCCACCTCGCTGAACCACTCCGCCACTCACCTGCTGCACGAAGCGCTGCGCCAAGTACTGGGCGAGCATGTCCAGCAGAAGGGTTCGTTGGTCGACAGCCAGCGCCTGCGTTTCGACTTCAGCCACTTCGAGGCGGTGAAGCCTGAACAGATCAAGGCGCTGGAAGACATCGTCAACCGCGAAGTGCGCAAGAATACTGCGGTGGAAACCGAGATCACCGACATCGAAACCGCCAAGCGCAAGGGCGCCATGGCCCTGTTCGGCGAGAAGTACGGCGATACCGTGCGCGTGCTGACCATGGGTGGCGACTTCTCGGTGGAGCTGTGCGGCGGTATCCATGCCAAGCGTACCGGTGATATCAGCCTGTTCAAGATCATCAGCGAGGGCGGCGTGGCCTCTGGCGTACGCCGTATCGAAGCGATCACCGGCGCCGCCGCGCTGGCCTACCTGAACGCTGCCGAAGAGCAGGTCAAGGAAGCCGCGCAGCTGGTCAAGGGCAATCGTGACAACCTGATCGACAAGCTGTCGGCTGTGCTCGAGCGCAACCGTCAGCTGGAAAAGCAGCTCGAGCAGCTGCAGGCCAAGGCCGCCAGCGCCGCCGGGGACGATCTCTCCAATGCGGCCGTTGAGGTCAAGGGCGCCAAGGTTCTCGCCGCTCGCCTGGATGGGCAGGACGGCAAGGCTCTGTTGGCCCTGGTCGATCAGCTGAAGAACAAGCTCGGCCACGCAGTGATCCTGCTGGGCAGCGAGCATGAGGGCAAGGTCGTGCTGGTGGCCGGCGTGACCAAGGACCTCTCCAGCCAACTCAAGGCTGGTGACCTGATGAAACAGGCCGCTGCGAAAGTCGGTGGCAAGGGCGGTGGCCGTCCGGACATGGCCCAGGGTGGTGGCGTCGACGTCGCTGCGCTGGACGATGCCCTGGCCCTGGCCGTGCCGTTCGCCGAGCAGGGGCTTTGAGATGACCGAGGCCCACTGTCTAGTAGTGGGCCTTGGCGTGATGGATTGTTTATTGGGTGCCCATCGTGGGCTGAGGCAGCTTTGAAATGGCGTTGATCGTACAGAAATTTGGCGGCACCTCTGTCGGTTCCATCGAGCGGATCGAGCAGGTTGCCGACAAGGTCAAGAAATTCCGCGACCAAGGCACCGACCTGGTGGTAGTGCTTTCGGCCATGAGCGGAGAAACCAATCGCCTGATCGACCTGGCCAAGCAGATTACCGATCATCCCGTCCCGCGTGAGCTGGATGTGATCGTATCGACTGGCGAACAGGTGACTATTGCCCTGTTGACCATGGCCCTGATCAAGCGTGGCGTGCCGGCAGTGTCCTACACCGGCAACCAGGTGCGAATCCTCACCGATAGTGCGCACAACAAGGCGCGCATCCTGCAGATCGACGACCAGAAGATTCGCGCCGACCTCAAGGCCGGTCGCGTAGTCGTGGTGGCAGGTTTCCAGGGGGTCGATGAGCACGGCAACATCACTACCCTCGGTCGTGGCGGCTCCGACACCACCGGCGTGGCCCTGGCGGCAGCGCTCAAGGCTGATGAGTGCCAGATCTACACCGATGTCGATGGTGTCTACACCACCGACCCGCGCGTGGTGCCACAGGCACAGCGCCTGGAGAAGATCACCTTCGAGGAGATGCTGGAAATGGCCAGCCTCGGCTCCAAGGTGCTGCAGATCCGCTCGGTCGAGTTCGCAGGCAAGTACAACGTTCCGCTGCGCGTGCTGCACAGCTTCAAGGAGGGTCCGGGTACCCTCATTACCATTGATGAAGAGGAATCCATGGAACAGCCGATCATTTCCGGTATCGCCTTCAACCGTGATGAAGCCAAGCTGACCATTCGCGGCGTGCCGGATACCCCCGGCGTTGCCTTCAAGATCCTCGGTCCGATCAGCGCGGCGAACATCGAAGTCGACATGATCGTGCAGAACGTCTCGCACGATAACACCACCGACTTCACCTTCACCGTGCACCGCAACGAGTACGAGAAGGCGCATAGCGTGCTGGAGAACACCGCCCGTGAAATCGGCGCCCGTGAAGTGATCGGCGACACCAACATCGCCAAGGTTTCCATCGTCGGCGTCGGCATGCGCTCCCACGCGGGTGTCGCCAGCCGCATGTTCGAAGCCCTGGCCAAGGAGAGCATCAACATCCAGATGATCTCCACCTCCGAGATCAAAGTCTCGGTCGTCATCGAAGAGAAGTATCTGGAGCTGGCTGTTCGCGCGCTGCACACCGCGTTCGAACTTGACGCTCCTGCCCGACAGGGCGAGTAAGACGCTGCCTGGAGGGGCGCGGCTTGCCGCGCCCTTCGCGTTTCTGGCTGTTGCGCAGGTACCTGTCCTGCCTCGCGCGATGGCTCACCTGGGCCTGCTGCTTTCCCGGCCTAGGCCCTGCCCATTACAGACTGTTGTCCCTGATTGAATTGCGTGAGGAGAAAGTTATGTTGATTCTGACTCGTCGGTGCGCCGAGAGCCTGATCATTGGAGACGGTGAGATCACCGTGACGGTCCTGGGTGTGAAAGGCAACCAGGTGCGCATTGGTGTGAGCGCCCCTAAAGAAGTGGCCGTTCACCGCGAAGAAATCTACCTGCGGATCAAGAAAGAGAAGGACGAAGAACCAACCCTTTAATTTTTATCGATTTTTTTTCAAAAAAGGGTTTGCAAACGGGGAAGGGTCTGGTTATTATACGCCCCGTGTTGCGGTGAGGTGGCCGAGTGGCCGAAGGCGCTCCCCTGCTAAGGGAGTATACCTCATAAGGGTATCGGGGGTTCGAATCCCCCCTTCACCGCCATTTTTCGTGTAGGGCGCTGTAATTGGCAGATCACTTAAGTCGTTGAAATTAAACGAAAAAGTGCTTGGCAAAGCGATTCAGCGAACTATAATGCACGGCAAGACACGGACTCATAGCTCAGCTGGATAGAGTACTCGGCTACGAACCGAGCGGTCGGAGGTTCGAATCCTCCTGAGTCCGCCATTTAATGGGCGGTTTTGTTAAGTCAAAGCAGTTCATTCACCAGTGGTAACCTGGTCTAAAAAATACCACCTACGGACTCATAGCTCAGCTGGATAGAGTACTCGGCTACGAACCGAGCGGTCGGAGGTTCGAATCCTCCTGAGTCCGCCATTTAATGGGCGGTTTTGTTAAGTCAAAGCAGTTCATTCACCAGTGGTAACCTGGTCTAAAAAATACCACCTACGGACTCATAGCTCAGCTGGATAGAGTACTCGGCTACGAACCGAGCGGTCGGAGGTTCGAATCCTCCTGAGTCCGCCACTTTTGAGGCGGTTTTGCCAGTCAAGGCAGCTTCAGCAACCAGTGGTAATCTGGTCTAAAAATACCACCCTACGGACTCATAGCTCAGCTGGATAGAGTACTCGGCTACGAACCGAGCGGTCGGAGGTTCGAATCCTCCTGAGTCCGCCACACACCAAGAAGCCCGCTCGATTAGAGCGGGCTTTTTGTTTTTCCGTGTCGCTGAATTGTCAGCAATGTCGAACTAAGCTCATTCCAGGTGCGATGCCCTCAAGAACAGGTGTTGCACAGGTCTGACACATTCTGTCGTATGTGCTTTTTTCTTTTTTGCCGCCGTCGCACTGTTGGTTTCGAGCGTTGTCGTAGCTTTATCGCGCAAACGATTGTTCTGGCCAAAATTTTAAGCGATCTGACAGCTGATGCAGTGTATGATTGCGCCCGTCAGCCCCGCCGGGGCTAGTGGAATACCACCATGGACTTACCCAGTAGTTACTCGATAACACGATTTACCAAGCTAGATCTGACCGATTGATTCTCCCGGCGTGCTCCGCTGCTGGGAGTGGAGTTCGCCTATGACCGAAGTAGAAGTAAAGAAAGCCCAAGAGAGCCTGCAGGATCGCCTGGCCCAGGTGATCGAACTGTTGCAGCGCCAGCGGGTGGTCGAGGACCTGACGCACCGTCAGGAAGGTCACCACCACGATCTGGTGGAAAACCTTGTCCACCGTCAGAACCTGGTCGAGCTGCAGCGCAAGCTCGACGACCTGCACCCCGCCGACATCGCCTATATTCTTGAAGCTCTTCCGCTGGAAGACCGTCTGACGGTATGGCAGTTGGTGCGCTCCGAGCGTGACGGCGACATCTTGCTCGAAGTCTCCGACGCCGTACGCCAGACCTTGATCGCCGACATGGACGATCACGAGTTGCTCGCGGCCGCCAAGGAGATGGATGCGGACGAACTGGCCGACTTGGCGCCGGAATTGCCGCGAGATGTTGTCCATGAGCTAATGGAAAGCCTCGATGCGCAGCAGCGTGAGCGCGTACGCTCGGCCCTGAGCTACGACGAGGAGCAGGTCGGTGCGCTGATGGACTTCGAGATGGTGACCATCCGCGAAGACGTCAGCCTGGAAGTGGTGTTGCGTTACTTGCGCCGGCTCAAGGAGCTGCCTGGCCATACCGACAAACTGTTCGTGGTCGACTACGACGGCATCCTCAAAGGCGTGCTGCCGATCAAGCGTCTGCTGGTCAACGACCCGGAAAAGAAAGTCGCGGAGGTCATGGCCAATGACCCGGTGACCTTCCATCCCGAGGAAGATGCCTATGATGCCGCCCAGGCCTTCGAACGATACGATTTGATTTCCGCGCCAGTCGTGGACAAAAGTGACCGTTTGATCGGTCGTCTGACCATCGATGAAATGGTCGACCTCATCCGCGAGGAGAGTGAGAGCGAAGTGCTCAACATGGCGGGTCTGCGCGAAGAAGAAGACATCTTCGCTTCGGTCTGGCGTTCGCTGCGTAACCGCTGGGCATGGCTGGCCATTAACCTGATCACCGCCTTCGTGGCTTCGCGGGTCATTGGCCTGTTCGAAGGCTCCATCGAGAAGCTGGTCGCCCTGGCCGCCTTGATGCCGATCGTTGCGGGTATTGGTGGCAACTCTGGTAACCAGACGATCACAATGATCGTACGTGCCATGGCACTGGACCAAGTCTCGCCGGGTAATACCGGTCGTCTGATGCGCAAGGAGCTGGCGGTTTCGCTGCTCAATGGCCTGATCTGGGGTGGGGTGATAGGTGCAGTGGCCTTCTGGCTTTATGGCAGTTGGTCGCTGGGGCTGGTGATGACCGGCGCGATGACGCTGAACCTGTTGCTGGCTGCGTTGATGGGGGTACTCATTCCGATGACCCTGACCCGTCTGGGGCGCGACCCAGCGATGGGGTCGAGTGTCATGATCACTGCCGTGACCGACAGTGGTGGTTTCTTCATCTTTTTAGGGTTGGCCACCTTGTTCCTGCTCTAAGCATCCGGACCAGATCTGCAATAAAAAAGCCAGCATTGAGCTGGCTTTTTTATGGGTGGTGCAAAACTCAGGAAGCGTCTGCAGCCATTTCCACATCGTGAGCGATGAGGGCGACCAGCGCGTTCTGCTGGCGGTGGGAGAGTTGGCGGAAGCGCTGCAGCAGCTCGCGCTCATGCAGGCTCAGCTCGGGACTGTCCAGGCGCATGCTCAGCTCGTCGCCCAGCGCACCTTCCTGGATAAGGCTTTGTTCCAGGCGTGCGATGATCTCGGAGTTCATGCTGCGGTGGTGGTTGCGCGCTACCTCGGCAATGCGCTCACGCATTCCGTCTGGCAGGCGGACGACGAACTTGTCAGCGGTGCGGCTTGAATAGATAGCCTGTTTCATTGGGCGCATATACATTGACCGGTTTTTCTGGTTCAGGGGAAGCGGTTCTCAAATTGGCCGCACGGTGGTGGCTACGACCGTGGCGGTGACAAAATGTTCAACCGTGTTCTCAAATCTGGGTGCTCATCTTGCCCTATGGCCGCCGTTTCATTGGCGTCAATTCTGTGACAAATAGTGATCCGAATAAAGGCTTTTTGCCAGTACCAATTATCAGAAATGAGTACTGGTTTGAAAAGTTTTGCTTTTTTCGACTCGTGAGGCTGTCAGTTTATTGCCGCCAAAATCTGTCAAAAATCAGCAATGGCTATAGAAAATCCTTAAAATATGCAGGTTCCCTCATTTGAGCATAGTGGCTATGCGACATGACGCAAGCGGGACGTCCCGGCTGGGAGGTCGCCTGATATTTCTGATAGGACCGTCTGGATCGGGAAAAGATTCCCTTATTGATGCTGCGCGCGTGCATTTACTCGAAAACGGCGTCGAAGTCGCCAGACGCGTCATTACCCGATCGGCCGAGTCCAGGGGGGAGGCTGCCCTTAGCGTCAGCCCCGAGGTGTTCGAGCAGATGTGCGAGGACGGGGAATTTGCCATGCACTGGCAGGCCAACGGCCTGCAGTATGGGATTCCGGTGCAGGTGAATGAATGGCTGTCCAGTGGTCGCCATGTCTTGGTCAATGGGTCTCGTGGTTATTTGCCAGAAGCGCGCCGGCGGTATCCAAACCTGCTGGCCATTCGCCTGGAAGTGGCGCCCCAGGTGCTTCGTGAGCGGCTGTTGACCAGGGGGCGGGAGTCAGTGGAGCAGGTCGAGCAGCGCCTGGCGCGCAGTGCCCTGTTGCAGGCCGGAGATGACCCTGACGTGCATGTGCTGGACAACTCGACTTCCCTGGCCGATACCGTCAAGGCCTTGCTGCGCTTGCTGGTCGAGGAGGGCGTGATCGCGCAGCCGGCTGTCTAGGCATGACCCGCTTGGAGGTACCGTTCCTGCGGGCCTGAGCAGTCTTGCTTTGCTGAAAAGGGCTACGGCTAAAAAGCCGATTCAGGCATGACAAACGGTTGAACGCTGGTTAAGATGCTCGCCGCCTTCGCACACCAGTCTGGCTGCTGCGAAGCATCTTGAATGGAGCTCCCCGTGTGGGAGTCCAGCTATCCGTCCTCGTAGTTTAATGGATAGAACGGGGCCCTCCTAAGGCCTTGATGCAGGTTCGATTCCTGCCGGGGACGCCATCTTTCGGTAATGCTGCATTACCTTTTCGTCCCCCATCACCGATCATCAAGCAATCAGTCCCCCTTGGGATTTTCGATTGACGGAATTCCGTATCCCTGATTTATTGAAACCGTTTTCATAACCCTGCCCATAAGTACAGACAAGAAGGTCATAGGGTGAACAAGAAGCATGCGCCTGCCCGCGGGCGGGTCACCATCAGCGAGGTAGCCCAGGCTGCCGGCGTTTCCAAGGCTACGGTTTCGCGCTACATCGGCGGCGACCGGCAATTGCTCGCCGATGCCACTGCCCAACGTATCGAGGCGGTGATCGAACGGCTCGGTTATCGCCCCAATCGTATGGCCAGCGCGCTCAAGCGAGGCCGTACCGGCCTGATCGGCATGCTGCTGGCCGATATCCGAAACCCTTATTCCGTGGCGGTGATGCATGGCGTCGAGCTGGCTTGCCGCCAGCATGGCTACAGCTTGGTGGTGTGCAACACCGACTGCGATGACGAACAGGAGTGCCTGCACTTGCAGGCGCTGCAGTCGTACAACGTCGATGGTCTGATCGTGAACACCCTTGGCCACCATGCGGGTGAGTTGGCCAGCTTGGGCCGCGAGCTGCCGATGGTGCTGGTGGACCGACAACTGGCTGAGCTGCAGACCGACCTGGTGGGGCTAGACAACACCGACGCCGTCGAACAAGCATTGGAGCACCTGCAGCGGCAAGGTTATCGCGACATCCTGGCGGTCACCGAGCCCCTCGATGGCACCAGTTCGCGTCAGGAGCGGGTGTCTGCGTTCCAGGCGTCCATCGCACGCAGGCCCGGCATGCGCGGTCAAGTCTTGGAAGTGAGCAGTCGCCTGCCGGAGCAGTTGGCAGGATTTTTGGCGGGCGCAGGTTATGGTCCGCAGGCGCTGTTCAGCTGCAACGGTGTGGCTACCCTTGAAGTCATGCGGCATCTGCACCGACGTGCCGAGCATCCGTTCCATAATCTGGGCCTGGTCGCCCTCGATGATCTGGATTGGTACCCGTTGGTCGGGGGCGGCATCACTGCCCTGGCACAACCCACTGAGCGCATCGGCGCGGCCGCGTTCCAGTGCCTGCTGGAGCGTATGCAAGGCAGTCGATTGCCCGCCCGGCGCCTGGACCTTCGTGCTGAACTCATCGTTCGAGGTTCCAGCCGACCCATTGACTGAAAAACAGCGCGGCCTGCGTGTCGCGCTGTTTTTTACCTGGAAATGAAACCGGTTTCATTCGACAAGAACAAGGACTACAACGATGCACGCGAACCCTGTTTCCATCAGCCTGTCGAGCTTCGGCGCCGATACCGTACGCCACCATGGTCAGCTCGCTTACCTGCCTCTGCTGGCTGCGGCCGGTGCGTGTCGCGTGGAGTGGCGCGAGGAGTTGTTCGAGGCATGGCCTGACGCCGCCGAACTTGCCAGTGCCAGTGCGGCGCTGGGCCTGGAAAGCCTGTTCTCCACACCGCTGGAGCTGTGGCGCGAGGATGGCAGTTTGGAGCCGCACGTGGCGGGACGGTTGCAATTGGCCAACGAGGTTGGCGCTGTAGCCTTGAAGGTCTCCCTCGGCCACTATCGCGAGAGTTGCGACCTTCAGGCCTTGCGCCCATTGCTGGGGCAGGGGACAGCCCTCTACGTGGAGAACGACCAGACCGTTCAAGGCGGGCGTCTGCAGCCGTTGCTGAGCTTCTTCCAGCGTGCTGCGAACCTAGGCCTGGCACCGGGCATGACCTTCGATATCGGTAACTGGTACTGGCAGGACGAGTGTCCCCTGCAGGCCGCGCGGGCCTTGGGACCCTGGGTGCGTTACGTGCACTGCAAGGCCGTCGAGCGCCGCACCGATGGCCGCAGGGCGGCGATCCCGCCGCAAGCGAGCGATTTGGCCGATTGGCGTGAGCTGATGGCCTGTTTTGCCCCAGGCGTGCCGCGGGCAATCGAGTACCCCCTGGTGAGTGACGATCTATTGACGTTCACGCGTGAGCAGGTTGTGCAGTTGGCCGCGCTCGAGGCGGAGGTGTGCCATGGCTGACTGGGACGTGCTCTGCTTCGGCGAAACCATGGCCATGTTCGTGGCCGAGCAGTGTGGCGATCTGGCCCAGGTCGAGGGATTCGCCAAGCGCATCGCCGGAGCCGACAGCAATGTGGCCATCGGCCTGGCCCGCCTGGGTCTGAAAGTGAACTGGCTGAGCCGGGTGGGCGCCGACTCTCTCGGCGCCTTCGTGCTCGCCAGCCTGCGCCGTGAGGGGCTGAGCTGTGACGACGTCGAAATCGACCCTGAACATCCGACAGGTTTTCAACTCAAGGCCCGCTGCGACGACGGGCGAGATCCGCAGGTCGAGTATTTTCGTCGTGGCTCTGCGGCCAGTCACCTGTCATCCGCTGTGCTACGGCCAAGCCTGCTCAAAGCGCGACACCTCCATGCCACGGGTATCCCACCAGCCTTGTCGGCATCTTGCCGTGAACTTTCCCACAGTTTGCTGGATGCCATGCGTGCCTGTGGGCGGAGTGTGTCCTTCGACCCGAACCTACGCCCGTCGCTGTGGCCGAACTTGCAGACCATGGTGCAGGAAATCAATGCCCTGGCGATCAAGGCCGACTGGGTGCTACCGGGCCTGGAGGAGGGGCGTCTGCTGACCGGCAGGCAGTCACCCGAGGCCATCGCCGGCTTCTACTTGGAGCGTGGTGTGCAGCAGGTGGCAATCAAGCTTGGGGCACAAGGCGCGTACTACCGCAATACCGCGGGCGCCGAGGGCATGGTAGCGCCGCAGCCGGTGGCCCAGGTGGTGGATACGGTGGGGGCGGGCGATGCCTTTGCCGTCGGCGTGATCAGCGCCTTGCTCGAAGGCCACGACCTGCGTCGCGCCGTGACGCGCGGCAACTGGTGTGGCAGCCGGGCTGTGCAATCGCGCGGAGACATGGAAGGGCTGCCGCAACGCTTTGAGCTGGACCATTTCGAGATGCGCGCGAGCGCATGACGACCGAACCTGCCGGCCTGGCCGGCACCTGTTGCAACAAGAACAAAAAGCTCAGGAGACACACCATGCAGATCGACCGAATTGCTCCACGGCGTTGGTGGTACATCATGCCGATCGTCTTCATCACCTACAGCCTCGCTTACCTCGACCGTGCCAACTACGGTTTCGCGGCGGCCTCAGGCATGGCCGATGACTTGCACATCACCCCGGCCCTGTCCTCGCTGCTGGGGGCGCTGTTCTTTCTCGGTTATTTCTTCTTCCAAGTTCCCGGCGCCATCTATGCCGAAAAGCGCAGCGTGAAGAAACTCATTTTCGTCAGCCTGATCCTTTGGGGTGGGCTGGCGACGCTCACGGGCATGGTCCAGGACGTCTACCTGTTGATCGGCATCCGCTTTTTGTTGGGGGTGGTCGAGGCGGCGGTGATGCCGGCCATGCTGATCTACCTGTGCCACTGGTTCACCCGGGCCGAGCGCTCGCGGGCCAATACCTTCCTGATCCTCGGCAACCCGGTGACCATCCTCTGGATGTCGGTGGTTTCCGGCTACCTGGTCAAGCACTTCGACTGGCGCTGGATGTTCATCATCGAAGGGTTGCCTGCCGTGCTCTGGGCCTTCATCTGGTGGCGCCTGGTGGATGACCGCCCAGAACAGGCCAAGTGGCTGGCCGCGCAAGACAAGGCAGCGCTGCGCGAGGCTCTGGCCGCAGAGCAGCAGGGCATCAAGCCGGTGAAGAACTACCGCGAAGCCTTCCGCTCGCCCAAGGTGATCATCCTGTCGTTGCAATACTTCTGCTGGAGCATTGGGGTCTACGGCTTCGTGCTCTGGCTGCCATCGATTCTCAAGCAGGCTGCCGCGCTGGACATCGTTACCGCTGGCTGGCTGTCGGCGGTCCCCTACCTGGGGGCGGTGCTGGCCATGCTGGGCGTGTCCTGGACCTCGGACCGGATGCAAAAGCGCAAACGCTTCGTCTGGCCGCCATTGCTGATTGCCGCCTTGGCGTTCTATGGCTCCTATGTTCTGGGCACCGAGCACTTCTGGTGGTCCTACACGTTGCTGGTGATTGCCGGTGCCTGCATGTACGCCCCCTATGGCCCGTTCTTCGCCATCGTCCCGGAGCTGCTGCCGAGCAATGTCGCCGGCGGTGCCATGGCCCTGATCAACAGCATGGGGGCCTTGGGCTCGTTTTCCGGCTCGTGGTTGGTGGGCTACCTCAATGGCGCCACGGGTGGCCCAGGTGCCTCCTACCTGTTCATGTGCGGCGCGCTGCTGGTGGCTGTGGCCCTGACCGCCGTTCTCAACCCTTCGCAACAGGTGCAGCGCCCGCGCCTGGCGCCCAGTCAATAGGATCCGACCATGAAGAAACGCATCGTTCTCTACAAACGCCTGTCCGATCAGCTCATGCAGCGTTTGCAGGCCCACACCGAAGTGACGCTGGTCGAGGCGCCCGCGGCCGACGGTCTGGCCCGCCTGCGCGCGGCACTGCCAGGCGCCCACGGCCTGCTGGGTGCGAGCCTGCGCCTGGGCGACGAACTGCTCGACCTGGCGCCGGAACTGGAGGTGGTCTCCAGCGTTTCGGTGGGGGTGGACAACTACGACATCGCTGAGCTGGACCGGCGCGGTGTCTTGCTGACCAACACCCCCGACGTGCTCACCGAGACCACAGCCGACACCGGGTTCGCCCTGCTGCTGGCCTGCGCAAGGCGGGTCGTGGAGCTGGACGGCTGGATCCGCGACGGCCATTGGCGCGCCGGGATAGGCCCTGCGCAGTTTGGTTGCGACGTGCATGGCAAGACCCTCGGTATCGTCGGCATGGGTCGTATCGGTGAGGCCTTGGCGCGCAGGGCCAACGCTGGTTTTGGCATGCAGGTGCTGTATCACACCCGCCAGCCGCGCCCCGAGGTGGAGGCGCGTTACGGGGCACGCCATCGCAGTCTTCAGGCCTTGTTGGCCGAGTCGGATTTCGTCTGCCTGTGCGTGCCCCTGAGCGCGCAAACCGAGAACCTCATCGGTGCCCCTGAGCTGGCCTTGATGAAGCCTTCGGCGATCTTGGTGAACATCTCCCGTGGTCGCGTGCTGGACGAGCCTGCCGTGTTGCAGGCCTTGCGTGAGCGGCGCATTCGCGGTGCCGGGCTGGATGTCTTCGTGCAGGAGCCGTTGCCGGCGAACTCGCCGCTGTTGCAACTGGACAACCTGGTGGTGACCCCGCACATCGGCTCGGCCACCGAAGAGACCCGTGAAGCCATGGCGCGCTGTGCGGTGGATAACCTGCTCGCGGCATTGGCAGGCGAGCGTCCGGCGAACCTGGTCAACCCCCAGGCCTGGGAGCGCCGGGCAGGGTAATCCCGCGTTCCCCCCTCGCAGGCTTGCCTGCGAGGGCGTCGCTACAACCCCGATGTCTATGCTTTACCCAAAACAACAGCCCCGACCAACGGAGCGTATGCCTTGCACGACCTGATTGACCTATTGAAGAAGAGACCTGAGCCATGTCCAACGACGAACCTGCCTTCGCACAACCGGCGCGGCGCGAGTTCTTGCGAAAATCCCTGACGCTCATCCCGGTGGCGACCCTCGCCAGCACCGGCATGGGTAGCGTGGTGCTCGCTGAAACCGCCAAGCCTGCCGATCCCTCACCTGCCGCTGCTCCTGAACAGGGAAGGGCGCGTGCCTATCAGCCGACCTTTTTCACTGCCGAGGAGTGGGCCTTCATCAGCGCCGCCGTGGCCGTGCTGATTCCATCCGACGCACTCGGCCCGGGCGCCGCCGAAGCCGGCGTGCCGGAGTTCATCGACCGTCAGCTCAATACGCGCTATGGCAGCGGCGGCCTGTGGTACATGCAGGGGCCGTTCCGCCCGGATGCCCCGGCCGAACTGGGCTACCAGCTCAAGCTCAGCCCACAGGAGATCTACCGCCTGGGCATCCAGGAGACCGATGCCTGGTGCCAGGCGCAATGGGGCAAACCGTTCGCCGAGCTGGGCCCGGCCCAACAGCAGCAAGCCCTGGAAGCGTTGGACAGCGGCCAGGCAGCACTTGCCTCGGTACCGGCGGTGACCTTCTTCGCCATGCTCTGGCTCAATACCCGCGAAGGCTTTTTCAGTGACCCACTGCACGGTGGCAACCAAGGGCTGGCCGGCTGGAAGCTGATTGGCTTCCCTGGCGCGCGCGCCGATTTCATGGATTGGGTGGAGCGCGATGAGCGTTACCCCTTCCCGCCGGTATCGATCAGTGGCGAGCGAGGTTGAGATGGCCCAAGTGATGAAGAAAGTCGATGCAGTCATCGTCGGGTTCGGCTGGACCGGCGCGATCATGGCCAAGGAGCTGACCGAGGCAGGCTTGCAAGTGGTGGCGCTGGAGCGAGGCCCTGCCCGTGACACCTACCCGGACGGGGTCTATCCGCAGACCATGGACGAGCTGACCTACAACTCGCGCAAGAAGCTGTTCATGGACATCTCTCGCGAAACCGTGACCTTGCGCCACAGCGTGAACGACCTTGCCGTCCCGTACCGCCAGTTCGGCGCTTTCCTGCCTGGCACAGGCACCGGAGGGGCAGGGCTGCACTGGTCAGGCGTGCACTTTCGGGTCGACCCGATGGAACTGCGCATGCGCAGCCATTACGAGGAACGTTATGGCAAGGCTTTCATCCCTGAGGGCATGACCATCCAGGACTTTGGTGTCAGCTACGAAGAGCTCGAGCCGTACTTCGATTTCGCCGAAAAAGTCTTTGGCACCTCCGGCACCGCCTGGACGATCAAGGGCCAGGTGGTGGGCCGCGACAAAGGTGGCAACCCGTTCGCTGCGGACCGCTCCGATGACTTCCCGCTGCCGGCGCAAAAGAACACCGTTTCGGCGCAGCTGTTCGAGAAGGCTGCCCGGGAAGTGGGCTACCACCCCTACAACCTGCCTTCGGCCAATACCTCCGGGCCTTACACCAACCCTTACGGTGCGCAGATGGGGCCGTGCAATTTCTGCGGATTCTGCAGTGGCTACGCCTGCTACATGTATTCCAAGGCATCGCCCAATGTGAACATTCTTCCGGCCCTGCGCCAGGTGTCGAACTTCGAGCTGCGCAACAATGCCCATGTGCTGCGGGTGAACCTCAATGCCGAGAAGAACCTCGCCACCGGCGTGACCTACGTCGATGCCCAGGGCCGTGAAGTGGAGCAACCGGCGGACCTGGTGATCCTCGGTGCGTTCCAGTTCAACAATGTGCGCCTGATGCTGCTCTCGGGCATCGGCAAGCCGTACGATCCGATCAGCAATGAAGGCGTCGTGGGCCGCAACTTCGCCTTCCAGAACCTCTCCACCGTGACGGCGTTCTTCGACAAGAACAGCCACCACACCAACCCGTTCATCGGCGCCGGGGGCAATGGCGTGGCGGTGGACGATTTCAATGCCGACAACTTCGACCACGGCCCCGAAGGGTTCGTGGGCGGCTCGCCGTTCTGGGTCAACCAGGCCGGGACCAAACCCATCTCCGGTACCAAGGTGCCGCCGGGCACGCCCAAATGGGGCAGCGCCTGGAAAGCCGCAGTGGCCGATAGCTACAGCCACATGCTGTCGATGGATGCCCATGGTGCGCATCAGTCCTATCGCGACAACTACCTGGATCTGGACCCGGTGTACAAGGACGCCTACGGCCAGCCGCTGTTGCGCATGACCTTCGACTGGAAGGACAACGACGTGAAGATGAATCGCTTCATGGTCGAGCGCATGCGCAAGATCGCCGAGGCCATGGGGCCCAAGGCGATCACCGCGTCGATGAAGGCGTTCGGTCAGCATTTCGACGCCACGGTGTACCAGACCACTCATTTGAATGGCGGGGCGATCATGGGCACCGATCCGAAGACCAGCGCGATCAATCGGTACCTGCAAAGCTGGGATGTCCACAACGTGTTCGTGCCAGGCGCTTCGGCCTTCCCACAAGGGCTGGGCTACAACCCCACCGGTCTGGTAGCGGCGCTGACGTACTGGTCGGCGCGGGCCATTCGCGAGCAGTACCTGAAAAATCCCGGCCCGCTGGTGCAGGCATAGGAGGCCGACCATGAAACGTATTCTGATCGCCGCCCTGAGCCTGGGCGCCAGCACCCTGTTGCACGCAGCCCAGATGAGCGACCCGGCCTTGATCAAGCAGGGCGAATACCTCGCCCGGGCTGGGGATTGCGTGGCCTGCCACACCGCCAAGGGGGGCAAGCCCTTCGCCGGTGGGCTGCCCATGCAGACGCCCATCGGCACGATCTATTCGACCAACATCACCCCGGATCCGACCGGCATTGGCGACTACAGCCTCGAAGACTTCGAGCGTGCCGTGCGCCAGGGCATCGGGCTGAACGGCAGCACGTTGTATCCGGCCATGCCCTATCCGTCCTATGCGCGGGTCAGCGATGACGACATCAAGGCCTTGTATGCCTATTTCATGCACGGCGTGCAGCCGGTTGAGCAGGCAAACAAAGAGAGCGATATCCCCTGGCCGCTGAGCATGCGCTGGCCGCTGGCGTTCTGGCGTGGTTTGTTCGCACCTGAGGTCAAACCGTTCGACGCAGCAGGACGTGACCCGGTACTGGCCCGTGGCGCCTACCTGGTCGAAGGCCTTGGCCACTGCGGCGCCTGCCATACGCCCCGGGCTTTAACCATGCAGGAAAAAGCCCTGGATGCTGCCGGTGGGGATGCCTACCTCTCCGGCAGCGCGCCGCTGGAAGGCTGGATCGCCAAGAACCTGCGAGGGGATCACAAGGATGGCCTGGGCAGTTGGAGCGAGGCGCAAATCGTCGCCTTCCTCAAGACCGGGCGAAACGAGCGTACCGCGGTATTCGGTGGCATGAGCGATGTGGTCGAGCACAGCATGCAGTACATGACCGAGGCCGACCTCACTGCCATTGCCCGCTACCTGAAGTCCTTGCCGCCGGTGAATCCGGACGACAAGCCATTCCAGGAAGATCGCCAGGTCGCCGAGGCATTGTGGAAAGGGGACGATACCAAGCCCGGCGCGGCTCTCTACGTGGACAACTGCGCTGCCTGTCATCGCACCGATGGCAAGGGCTATGCGAGGGTGTTCCCGGCGTTGGCGGGCAACCCGGTGTTGCAGAGCGCTGATGCCACCTCGTTGATCCACATCGTGCTCGACGGCTATACCCTGCCGGCCACGGCAACTGCGCCATCGACGTTCACCATGCCGGGTTTCGCCTGGCGCATGACGGACCAAGAGGTAGCCGATGTGGTCAACTTCATTCGCAGCAGTTGGGGTAACCAGGCAGCGTCGGTGACGGCCAGCCAGGTGGCTGATTTGCGCACCGCGCCTCGGCCTGCACTGAAGGCGCAGTCGCTGATCGGCGATACCACAGGAGTGAAGGAGCCGTGAGGTGACAGGGGGCTGCGTTGCGGCCCATCCCAGGCGTGGCCAGCTCCCACAAGCGCAGCGCTAGCCTTGTGGGAGGTGGCTGCGCGCTTACAGCTCCACGTCCTGGCGCCCGGCCATCTTCGCCTGGGTCTTGAGCTCTACGTCTTCTTGCATTCGCTGGGCGATCTGCTGGTCGATCTTTTCCTTCTGCTCAGGCGGCAAGGCGTTGTATTCCTCCTCGCTCAGGCCCAGCTCGGCGAGGTACTTCTCCTTGATCTTCTCTTCCGGTGATTTGGCCATGTAGTCGCGGAACGCCTCCAGGGCACCGCTGGTGTCCTGCTCGTTGACGCTGGCCTGCTGGCGCGCGGCGACGTCCGGGTTCTGCAGCATCACCATGAGTTTGGCGAAGGCTTCCTTGCGTGCATCCTCGGCGTTCTGCCCGGAGGTGCTGCTCTGGCCGTTCTGCTGTGGCGTGGCGGTGGCAGGGGCGACGGGCAGGCGCATCGGCAGCACTGCGGCCAACGGCTGCTCGGCGCCGGTGCGGTTGTACTGCTGAACGGCAGTCTGCCAGCCCAGGCCATTAAGGGTGATCATCAGGTTTGCTCCTTGCGAATCAATGACGCCACCGAAGGGGCAAAACCTGTGCCAGCGGCTTAAAAAGGCATGAAAGCGGCCGCATCGGCTATCTGGAACCAATCGAGTTTGGCGCTAAGCTTGCCATTCAGAGGCACAGGTTTGCCGCTCGGCGGCAATCACCATGACCATCAGCAGCCCAGAAAGGCGCAGTTGCTGGACACCAGGAGAGAGCGTCCATGAGTCAGCAGTCCAGGCCGATGCCTGCCGGCTTCAGCGAGCAGCAACTGCATACCTTGTTCGACCTGATCAGCGACGGCATCTGGGATTGGGATGCCAACTCCGGGTACGTGTACCGCAACCCTGGCTGGTACGCCATGCTCGGCTACGAGAGCCACTCGATGGCCAACACCGTGCTGACCTGGGAGAGCGTGATCCACCCCGAGGACTACCCACGGGTGATGGCCCACTTCGAGGCTTACATCAACCAGCGCAACGAGCGCTACCGCATCGAATACCGCTGCCGCTGCCAGGATGGCAGCTATCTGTGGATCGAAGACAGCGGCCACATTATCGCCCGCAACGAAGATGGCTCGGTGGCGCGCATGCTCGGCGCCCACCGCAACATCGACGCGGGCAAGCGCTTGGTGATCGAACTGCAGCAGAGGAACCAGTCGCTGGAAACCCAGGTAGCCGAGCGTACCCGCGAGCTGTCCTGGGTCAATCAGCAACTGCAGCGCCAGCTTGACGAGAATCTCGAGCTCGCCGAGCGCGACGCCCTGACCCGCACCGCCAATCGTTATCGGCTGGAAAAGACCCTACGCCAGGAGTGCGAGCGTGCCCGGCGCTTCCGCCAGCCGTTGTCGCTGATCGTCATGGATGTGGACGATTTCAAGCCGATCAACGACCGCTACGGCCATGCCCGAGGCGATGCAGCGCTGGTCGAGGCGGTGGAGCGCGTCCGGGCGTGTTTGCGCAAGCAGGACCTGCTGGCGCGCTGGGGAGGCGACGAATTTGTCGCCGTCTTGCCCCAGACCCCGGTGGAGCAAGCGGTGGAGCTGGCCACGCAGATCCGCCAGGCGCTGGACGACATGGAGCCGATCGGCGATTGTCGCCTGTCCATGAGTTTTGGCGTGGTGCGCTGGCAGGACGATGAGGACCAGCATGGTCTGTTGGCGCGCGCTGACCAAGCGCTGTACCGGGCCAAGGCTGCGGGCAAGAACACCATCTTCGAGTGAGGGCCACCCCCTGTTCTTGAGCGTCGTGCGCACCTTGTGGGAGCGGGATTACCCGCGAATGCGTCGGTGAGTGCGCTGCCCTAGTCGCGGGTAAACCCGCTTCTACAGACATCGGCGAAATCCGGGGAATGAGGACAAAAAAATGCCCGCCGCGCCTAGGGCACAGCGGGCCAAATCGGCTGTCGCCGCTTCAGTGTCAGATATGCAGTGCGTGGCCCAGGGCTCGCAATGCCGCTTCCTGGACTGTCTCGCCCAGGGTCGGGTGGGCGTGGATGGTGCCGGCGATGTCTTCCAGGCGGGCACCCATTTCCAGGGATTGGGCAAAGGCGGTGGACAGTTCCGAGACCGCCACCCCTACGGCCTGCCAGCCGAGGATCAGGTGGTTGTCACGGCGGGCGACCACCCGCACGAAGCCACTTTTCGATTCCAGGGTCATGGCCCGGCCGTTGGCGGCGAAGGGGAACTGCGCGACGATGCAATCCAGGCCTTGCTGGCTGGCTTGCTCGGGCGTCTTGCCAACCACCACCACTTCCGGGTCGGTGAAGCACACCGCCGCGATGGCGCTAGGCTCGAAGCGCCGTGACTTGCCCGCGATGATTTCCGCGACCATCTCGCCCTGGGCCATGGCCCGGTGGGCCAGCATCGGTTCGCCCGCCACATCGCCGATGGCCCAGACGTTGCGCATGCTGGTCTGGCAGCGCTCGTCGATGGCCACGGCCGCGCCGTTCATCTTCAGGTCCAGGCACTCGAGGTTGAAGCCCTGGGTGCGTGGTCGACGGCCCACAGCGACCAGCACCTGATCGGCCTCCAGGCGCAGTTGGCCGCCTTGGCCGTCGTTGGCGAGCAGGCAACCGTTCTCATAGCCTTCGACGCTGTGGCCCAGGTACAGGGCGATGCCCAGTTTCTTCACCGAGTCGGCCACCGGCTGGGTCAGTTCGCCGTCATAGGTCGGCAGGATGCGCTCGCGCGCTTCCACCACGCTGACTTGGACGCCCAGTTTGCGGTACGCAATGCCGAGCTCCAGGCCAATGTAGCCACCGCCGACCACCACCAGATGACGGGGCAGGGCTTTCGGGGCCAGGGCCTCGGTGGAGGAAATCACCGCGCCGCCCAGCGGCAGCATGGGCAATTCCACGCTGGTGGAGCCGGTTGCCAGCAGCAAGTGCTCGCAATGGATTTTCTGGCCGTCGACCTCGACGCTCTTGCCGTCTAGGATCTTCGCCCAGCCATGGATCACCTTGACCCCGTTCTTCTTGAGCAAGGCGGCAACGCCGGAGGTCAGGCGATCGACGATGCCGTCCTTCCAGGCGATGCTGCGGGTGATGTCCAGGCGCGGCGAAGATACGCTGATGCCCAGCGCCGATTGCTCATCGTGGTGACAGGCCTGGTGGAACTGCTCGGCCACATGGATCAGTGCTTTGGACGGAATGCAGCCGATGTTCAGGCAAGTGCCGCCAAGGGCCTGGCCTTCGACCAGTACCGTAGGGATGCCCAGTTGGCCGGCGCGAATGGCGGCGATGTAACCGCCAGGGCCGCCACCGATGATCAGCAGGGTCGTGTTGAGGATCGGTTGCATGCTTACTCCACGAACAGGCAGGCAGGTTGTTCCAGCAGGCCGCGCACGGCCTGAATGAACAAGGCGGCATCCATGCCATCGACCACCCGGTGGTCGAAGGAGCTGGACAGGTTCATCATCTTGCGCACGACGATCTGGCCATCGACCACGACCGGCCGTTCGACCATGCGGTTGACGCCCACGATGGCCACTTCCGGTGTGTTGACCACCGGCGTGCTGGCAATGCCGCCCAGTGCGCCGAGGCTGGTCAGGGTGATGGTCGAGCCGGAGAGTTCCTCGCGGCTGGCCTTGTTGCTGCGCGCGGCATTGGCCAGGCGAGCGATCTCGCTGGCGTTGCTCCACAGGCTGCCGGCTTCGGCATGGCGCAACACCGGCACCATCAGGCCGTTGTCGCCTTGGGTGGCGATACCCACGTGCACCGCGCCGTGGCGGGTGATGACCTGGGCTTCGTCGTCATAGGTGGCGTTGATCTGCGGGAAGTCGCGCAGGGCCACGACCATGGCGCGCACGATGAACGGCAGCAAGGTCAATTTGCCGCGGTCTTGGCCGTGCTTGGCGTTCAGTTGCTGGCGCAGGGCCTCGAGGGCCGTGACGTCAATTTCTTCGACATAGCTGAAGTGCGCGACGCGACGCTTGGCATCCTGCATGCGCTGGGCGATCTTGCGGCGCAGGCCGATCACTGGAATCTGCTCGCTGTCGGTGCGCTTGCCATAGCCACTTGACGCCTGGCCGGCCGTGCTGTGCGGCTTGCTGATGAAGGCGTCGAGGTCTTCGTGCAGGATGCGCCCGGCCGGGCCGCTGCCGTGCACGTAGCGCAGCTCGATACCGGCATCCAGCGCGCGCTTGCGCACCGCTGGGGAGGCCAGGGGTTTTTCGCCCGCCTGGCGTGGCACGATCGGCGCGGCGACGCTGGCGCTGGACACGGGGCTGGCGGTCGGCTGCGGTTCGAGGCGCGGTGCGGCAGCAACCGGGGCGGGTGCGGCTGGCGCGACGGTTTCGACCGGCTTGGCGTGGGGTTCGTCCACGTGGTTGCCGCTGCCTTCGACTTCGATACGGATCAGCTCGCTGCCGACCGCCATCACCTCACCGGGCTGGCCGCCCAGGGCCAATACCTTGCCGCTGACCGGCGAGGGGATCTCCACGGTGGCTTTGTCGGTCATGACATCGGCTACCACCTGGTCTTCGGCGATCACATCGCCGACCTTGACGAACCACTCCACCAACTCGACTTGTGCGATGCCTTCGCCGATGTCCGGCATCTTGATGACGTGCGTGCCCATTCAGACCTCCATGACCCGTTTCAATGCCGCACCTACCCGCGAAGGTCCTGGGAAGTAGGCCCATTCCTGTGCATGGGGATAGGGGGTGTCCCAACCGGTGACGCGCTCGATCGGCGCTTCGAGGTGATGGAAGCAGTGCTCCTGCACCAGCGACACCAGTTCGGCGCCGAAGCCGCAGGTGCGGGTCGCCTCATGGACCACCACGCAGCGGCCGGTCTTCTTCACCGATTCGACGATGGTTTCCAGGTCCAATGGCCACAGGCTGCGCAGGTCGATGACTTCGGCATCGACGCCGGTCTCTTCGGCGGCCACTTGGGACACATACACCGTGGTGCCATAGGTCAGTACGGTGACATCGTTACCTGGGCGGACGATGGCGGCTTTGTCCAGCGGTACCTGGTAGTAACCATCGGGCACTGCACTTTGCGGATGCTTGGACCACGGCGTTACCGGGCGGTCGTGGTGGCCGTCGAACGGGCCGTTGTACAGGCGCTTGGGCTCGAGGAAGATCACTGGGTCGTCGCACTCGATCGAGGCGATCAGCAGGCCTTTGGCGTCATAGGGGTTCGAGGGCATCACGGTGCGCAGGCCGCACACCTGGGTGAACATCGCCTCGGGGCTCTGGCTGTGGGTCTGGCCGCCATAGATGCCACCGCCGCACGGCATACGCAGGGTCAGTGGAGAGATGAACTGGCCGGCCGAGCGATAGCGCAGGCGGGCCATTTCCGAGACGATCTGGTCGGAGGCGGGGTAGAAGTAGTCGGCGAACTGGATCTCCACCACCGGACGCAGACCATAGGCGCCCATGCCCACGGCAGTGCCGACGATGCCGCTTTCGGAGATCGGTGCGTCGAACACGCGGGACTTGCCGTATTTGTTCTGCAGGCCTTCGGTGCAACGGAACACGCCGCCGAAGTAACCGACGTCCTGGCCGTAGATCACCACGTTGTCGTCGCGCTCGAGCATGATGTCCATGGCCGAGCGCAGGGCCTGGATCATGGTCATGGTGGTGGTGGACATGGCGGATTCCAGATGGATGCTGTTGTTGTGATCGTTCATCTCAGACCCCCAGTTCCTGGCGCTGGCGGCGCAGGTGGTCGGGCATTTCCTTGTACACGTCCTCGAACATCGAGGCGGCGCTAGGAATGTGGCCATTGCCCAGGGTGCCGTACTGCTCGGCTTCTTTCTGCGCCTTGATGATCTCGGCCTCGAGCTCGGCGGTGACGGCCTGGTGTTCTTCTTCGGACCAGTGGCCGATAGCGATCAGGTGCTGCTTGAGGCGAGCGATCGGATCGCCCAGCGGGAAGTGGCTCCAGTCATCGGCCGGGCGGTACTTGGATGGATCGTCCGAGGTGGAGTGTGGGCCTGCGCGGTAAGTGACCCATTCGATCAAGGTCGGGCCCATGCCGCGGCGGGCACGTTCGGCGGCCCAGCGCGAGGCGGCGTAGACCGCGATGAAGTCGTTGCCGTCGACCCGCAGGGAGGCGATGCCGCAGCCCACGCCACGGCCTGCGAAGGTGGTGGACTCACCGCCGGCGATGGCCTGGAAGGTCGAGATCGCCCACTGGTTGTTGACCACGTTGAGGATTACCGGGGCGCGGTAGACGTGGGCGAAGGTCAGGGCGGTATGGAAGTCGGACTCGGCCGTGGCGCCGTCGCCGATCCAGGCCGAGGCGATCTTGGTATCGCCCTTGATGGCCGAGGCCATGGCCCAGCCGACGGCCTGGACGAACTGAGTGGCCAGGTTGCCGCTGATAGTGAAGAAGCCTGCCTCGCGCACCGAATACATGATCGGCAGTTGGCGCCCCTTGAGCGGATCGCGCTCGTTGGACAGCAACTGGCAGATCATCTCGACCAGGGACACGTCCCGGGCCATCAGGATGCTCTGCTGGCGGTAGGTCGGGAAGCACATGTCGGTGTATTGCAAGGCCAGCGCCTGGGCGCTGCCGATGGCTTCCTCGCCCAGGCTCTGCATGTAGAAGGACATCTTCTTCTGGCGCTGGGCAACGACCATGCGGTTGTCGAAGATCCGCGTCTTGAGCATGGCGCGCATGCCCTGGCGCAGGACCTGCGGGTCGATGTCCTCGGCCCATGGACCGACGGCATTGCCTTGTTCGTCCAGCACACGGATGAGGCTGTAGGACAGATCCGCAGTGTCGGCGGGTTCTACATCGATCGGGGGTTTACGGACTAGGCCGGCGTCGTTCAGACGCAGGTAGGAGAAATCGGTCTGGCAGCCTGGCCGGCCGGTAGGCTCGGGCACATGCAGACGCAGGGGGGCGTACTCGTTCATGCTTTTTACGCTCGCTCGAATGTTGTTTTTGTGAGCTTTGAAGCGGTCGCCGCTGAGTACCGGCTTGTGACTGGTAGGTCAGCGCTAACTACATCATAGGGGGACCGCTGAAGAATTTTTCTCTCAAGTTGATTGCCTTTGCCTGACGGCGCAGATAAACATTCCGCATAAACACAAAAAACCGGTGAATTTGTCTCATGCGCAAACTCGATCGCACCGATATCGGCATTCTCAACAGCCTTCAGGAAAATGCCCGCATCACCAACGCAGAGCTGGCCCGCTCGGTGAACCTGTCGCCTACGCCCTGTTTCAACCGGGTCAAGGCAATGGAAGAGCTGGGCGTCATCCGTCAGCAGGTGACCTTGCTCGCACCCGAGGTGCTGGGGCTGGACGTCAACGTGTTCATCCACGTCAGCCTGGAGAAACAGGTGGAGCAGGCGTTGCACCGCTTCGAGGAGGAAATCGCCGAGCGGCCTGAGGTGATGGAGTGCTATTTGATGACCGGCGATCCGGACTACCTGCTGCGCGTACTGTTGCCCAGCATCCAGGCGCTGGAGCGCTTTCTCGACTACCTGACTCGCTTGCCCGGAGTGGCTAACATCCGTTCGAGTTTTGCCCTCAAGCAGGTGCGCTACAAGACCGCGCTGCCGTTGCCGGCCAATGGCATGACCTTGCGCGAATAGCGTCGTATCGGGCTGATGGGAGCCCGAGGTTGCGCCAATCCGGTGGCGAATACAGCGGCGCGACCGCGGTGTTAATAAATTTCCACACTGCCGCCCATCCTCGCTTGATATTTTCAACAGCGGACGCCTATGTTGTGCCTAACGCCATTTCCGGCCTGCAAAACAACAAGAAGGACAGCGTCATGACGACCGAAGCCCCGCGTTCCCTCAGCGAACGTCTGACCGGCATCGACGAGATCGAATGCGTCACCCCCGACCTCAATGGTGTACCCCGCGGCAAGGTGATGACTGCCGAGGGCTTTCTGGAAGGGCGCCGCTTGCAGATGGCTCGGGGTGTATTGCTGCAATGCATCATGGGCGGTTACCCGCCAGCCCGTTTCTATGGCAGCGATGATGGCGACCTGGCCCTGGTGGCCGAACCTGCCCAGATCCATCGCCTGCCCTGGAGCGACGAGCCGCGGGCGCTGGCCATCTGCGATGCAGTCGAGCTCGACGGTGTGGCGTCCGGACTTTCCACCCGGGGCCAGCTCAAGGCCGTGATCGCGCGCTATGCCGCGCTTGGCCTTGCGCCGGTGGTGGCCACGGAGCTGGAGTTCTTCGTCTTTGCACCGAATACCGATCCGCACCAGCCGTTCTTGCCGCCGGTGGGCAAGGATGGCCGTCGCGAGCTGGGGCACTCGGCGTTCAGCGTCAGTTCCAACAATGGCCTGCGGCCATTTTTCAGCGAGGTGTATCAGTGCATGGCCGCCCTAGGCTTGCCCCGTGACACCTTCATGCACGAGATGGGCGTCAGCCAGTTCGAGATCAATTTGCTTCACGGCGATCCGTTGCTGCTGGCCGACCAGACTTTCCTGTTCAAGCACCTGCTCAAGGAAGTCGCACTCAAGCATGGCCTGACCGTGGTGTGCATGGCCAAGCCCTTGGCCAGAACACCGGGCAGCTCGATGCATATCCACCAGAGCCTGGTGCGCATCGACAGTGGCCGCAACGTCTTCAGCGATGAGGGCGGGCAGCCGACCGATACCTTCCATCACTTCATCGGCGGTCTGCAGGCCTGCATGGCTGACTTCACCGCGTTGTTCGCGCCCAACGTCAACTCCTACCAACGCCTGTGCCACCCGTACGCCTCGCCCAACAATGCCTGTTGGTCCCATGACAACCGAGCCGCCGGCTTGCGCATCCCGGCCAGTTCGCCTGTGGCTCGACGGGTCGAGAACCGGCTACCTGGGGCCGACGCCAACCCGTACCTGGCCATCGCTGCGAGCTTGGCCGCTGGTCTGCACGGCATCGAGCAGCGCCTGGAACCTACGGCCGCGATCCAGGGCGAGTTCGAAGTGCCGGAGCACCTGAACCTGCCTTGCACCCTGCATGGCGCATTGGAACGCCTCAAGCGCAGCGCATTGGCGCGTCAGATGTTCGGGAACGAATTCATCGATGGGTATGTCGCAACCAAGACCTTGGAGCTGACGGATTTCCTCGACGAAATCACCCCTTGGGAGCGGCGGGTGCTAGCCGCACAGGCCTGATCGCGACACAACCGACACTGGACACGCCCCCTGGCTGGCTATTTAGCCGATGGGGGCCTGCGCTGCGGCGAATTTGCTTTTATGCTTGCCTGCAAGCTAACGCCACCTGACCAGGGAGCCCGACGGGACGTATGCGAAACATCTGGAAGCCGTTTCAGTCGCTGTATTTCGCTGCCTTGATGATGCTGATCGGCTCGGGCCTGCTCAGTACCTACCTGGCCTTGCGCCTGGCCGCCGACCATGTGGACAGCCTTTGGGTCGGTGCCCTGATGGCCGCCAACTATTTTGGCCTGGCCGTGGGCGGCAAGGTCGGCCACCGGCTGATCGGCCGGGTCGGGCACATCCGCGCCTACGCCACGTGCGCGGGCATCGTCTGCGCGGCGGTGCTCGGCCATGGCATGACCAATTGGCTCCCGGTGTGGGTAGGGCTGCGGATGATCGTGGGCCTGGGGATGATGTGCCAGTACATGGTCATCGAAAGCTGGCTCAACGAGCAGGCCGATGTGAAGCACCGCGGGGCGGTGTTCAGTGGATACATGATCGCCTCCTACCTGGGTTTGGTACTCGGCCAATTGATCCTGGTGGTGCATCCGGAGCTCGGCCCTGAACTGCTGATGCTGGTCGCCATGTGCTTTGCCCTGTGCCTGGTGCCGGTGGCGATGACCCGGCGCATCCACCCGGCACCGTTGCGCCCGGCGCCGATGGAGCCGAAGTTCTTCCTCAAACGGGTACCGCAGTCGTTGTCGACGGTGCTGGGTTCGGGCCTGATCGTAGGTTCTTTCTATGGTCTGGCGCCGCTGTATGCGGCCAAGCAGGGGCTTACCACCGAGCAGATCGGTCTGTTCATGGGGAGCTGCATCTTCGCGGGCTTGGTGGTGCAGTGGCCGCTGGGTTGGCTGTCGGACCGCTATGATCGTGCGGTGCTGATCCGTAGCGTCTCGATCGGTCTGGCGCTGGCTGCATTGCCGCTGGCGGTGCTGCCCAGCGTGCCGCTGGAGTTGCTGTTCGCCGTCGGTTTCGTGATTTCGCTGTTGCAATTTTGCCTCTATCCGCTGGCGGTCGCGTTTTCCAACGACCATGTCGAAAGCGAGCGCCGTGTCTCGCTGACGGCCATGTTGCTGGTGACCTACGGCGTGGGGGCCTGTATCGGTCCGCTGGCGGCGGGTGTGCTGATGAAGGTCCTGGGGCCGCAAATGCTCTATGCCTTCTTCCTGTTCTTCGCCTTGGTGCTGGTGTGGCGGATCCGGCCGAAGGCCGTCACCGGCCTGCATCAGGTGCAGGACGCGCCGCTGGGCCACGTGGCCATGCCAGCGGCGGGCTCACCCTTGTCGGCAGCGCTGGACCCTCGGGTCGATGAGCAGACCGTGCAGGACGTGATGCAAGCGCCGGTGGCGGCCGAAGACACCGAAGCCGAGGAGCAAAAGCCCCGGGAAGAGGCGGGTGCACCCCAGGCCGAGGTCGACAAGTCGGTGTGAGCCGGTCTTCAGGCAGGCTGCAAAGCAATGAAAAACGCCACCCGATGGGTGGCGTTTTTCATTGGACATTCGACACTCAATAGTCGTCTTTGTCGAAGCGTCGTGCCTCGCGCTGCAACTGGTAGACGAAACTCTCGATCTTGCGCTGCATCTGGCCATTGAGGTTGTGAAAGCGCACGCCAGCGAAGGTGGTGTTCAGGCGCTCTTCGAAGTGCAGGTGACGCAGTTCTACCATCGCCTGCGACATGCCCAGCGGATTGCTGGCGGCGAAGCGCTCATACACCTCACCCAGTTGCAGGCGCTCTTCGATGTTGCCTTCAAAGCGCAGCTTGCAGCCTGTGGCGGAGATGTCCAGCAACTTGCCACGCAGGGCGCCCTTGCCCTTGAGTCGTTCACCGTCGAGCACGATATCGACCAGCTGCGACAGCTTGAGCGCGGCGCGGAAGGCGTTGCGGCGCTGGTGGTAGGTCATTTCGGTCGGCAGGGGGGCACGGTAGCAGCGATGGCCATCGATCTCGGTGATGGTGGTCGCGGTGTTGCATTCCCAGGCGATGCGCACGCCATCATGGAAACCTTCGATGCGGAAGGGTTCGCCATTCTCGATGTACTTTTCACCGTCGCGAGGGATCATTTCGTCCAGCGCCAGGGTATTGGCGTCACGGTCCACATGCACGACGTAACTTTGGAACCGCTGGCTGCGCTCAGGGAAGGTGATGATCAGCGGATCGTGGCTATCCAGCAATTGACGCAGGTTGGCTGCGATTTCCAAGGGTGTGGTGAGCACCTTGGGCGGCTGGGGAGCATCGGATGCATTGAACACGGGTAATCAATCTCCAGGCAAAAACGACACACGCAAGTAACGGCATTTTGCCAGTATGTTCCGTGCCTTGATAGAAATAATCACACTTGGCTGATGGCGCGGGCCTTAGCCATGGGCGAGGTGGCGCCGCGGCTGTCATAGAGCGACGGGGAATCGCCACCCATGAGGATTCTGATCTGATTGGCCGTGGCGTGTTGCTGCAGCTGGATGATCCGGCCGTTGGTCTCGTTGACCTTTTGGCAGGCATCCATCAATTGGGTGAGTACGTCGAGTTGTTGCAGCATGACCTCGCCCAGGGAGGATTGCGCGGCCAGGGCCTGCACACCGGCCCGGTCGGCGGATAAGCCCAGGCCGACCAGCAGTTGGTTGCGCCGCATGCCTTGCTGCTCGAGCAGGACGATCAGGGACTGCTTGCGTGCCAGGATGTTCTCCAGCACCTGCATGTCCCGGCCATGCAGGGCGTCGGCTTCTTTCTGAAGCAGTTCGAGCAGTTCCTGCGTTGGCGCGATGTCGTCTTCGATCAGTTGCAGCAAAGTGGTGTCGTGCATGGCTGGCTCTTGGCTTTTGCGTCCTTGAAGTCAGCGCCCCGGAGGGTTAGCGCTGGGCTTCGAAATCAAGCAGTTTGCTGGCGACCCGGCCGGCATCGACCTGATAGCTGCCGTCGGCGATCGCCTGTTTCAACTGGGCCACGCGGGCGCTGTTGACTTCTGGCTGGTCGCGCAGCTTGTCGCTGATCTTCTGCAACTGCTGGGCCTCTTGGCTGAGGTGTACCGCTTCTCCGCTGGCAGTCTGTGGCGCTTCGCTGGTTTCGCCGGCTTTCGGGGCGCTACCGGTCGCGGTATTGCTGCGAACCCCGCCCGTGACGGCCGGAGAATTATTCAAACGACTGAAGTCGATGACCATGATCAGAAACCTCTGGGAATTTGGACGCTTGCCCTGTTTTCGGCCAACCCGAAAAAAACTTTAGGCACGAATGTATCGCCACCTGTCGGCAAGCGCGCATGACCCGTTTTCTGACACAGTTTAGGAAAACCCGTTCCCCGTCGCTAGTTTTTATCCTGTCCCGCCTCGCGGGCGCCGCAAATGCCTTACATGGCCACTTCTACCTGTCCAGGCCCAATCACCCGTGCCTTGACCACGCGCTTGGAGTTCAGGTTGCGCACGCGAATCTGCTCAGACAGCCCGCCTTTGCTCAAGGCCTCGCCAGGCATGCGCACGCTAAGGCTGCCACTGCGGGCCGTGATCACCACATGATCGCCCTTGCGTACCACCTCGGCCTGCTCCAGATGCTGGGGCGTCAGGACCTGGTCGAGCACCGTCGGGCGCAGCAGCTTCATGCCCACGGCCTGTTCCAGGCTTGTGAGAAAGCCTTGATTGAGCGTGCCCACGTCGCGCTCACGCAGGCTGACATCGGCTTCGCCAATCACGCTCTCGCGCCTGAGCGGGCGGGTCATCACCACCACCTCGCGAAACAGCTTCACCTGGGCCGGGACGAACACGGTCCAGGGGGCGCTGCCGTTGCAGCGTACCCGCACCGTGACCCTGCCCAGCGGCTGTGCTGGACTTTCAAGCGAAGCGTCCAGTTGCTGACTGCACAGCGGCATGCGTAGGCGCGGGTCGAGCGGGTTGACCTGGATCTCGTAGCGACCAGTGGTCTGGGTGGTGGCCAGATAATCCTCCACGGTGAATTCAAGAAACCCCTGGGTGACGCCGATAAGTTGTTCAGGCAAGGTAACCGCATCGGCCAGCGCGCGTGTGCCGGGTGCCAGCAGGCATAGCGCCATTATCAAGCCGGTCATCAGGCGCGTCAGGCGTCGGTAAAATGTCGTTTTCGTGTACATGGCGCTCAAAAAAGCAAAGCCCGTGCCGAGTCGGTAAATGGGCCAAAACTAGAGGAGTCTGGCATGGCTGGAGTCATGGATTCGGTCAACCAGCGCACGCAACTGGTGGGGCAGAATCGTCTGGAGCTGTTGCTGTTCCGCCTCAATGGCGAGCAGCTCTATGGCATTAACGTGTTCAAGGTCCGGGAGGTGTTGCAGTGCCCGGAGCTGACGTTGTTGCCCAAGTCCCACCCGGTGGTGCGTGGGGTGGCCAACATTCGCGGCGCGACCATCCCCATCCTCGACCTGTCGATGGCGACCGGCTTGCCGGGGCTGCAGGAAGAGACGCGCAACAGTTTCGTGATCATCACCGAGTACAACACCAAGACCCAAGGTTTCCTGGTGCATTCGGTCGAGCGCATCGTCAACATGAACTGGGAGGAGATCCATCCGCCACCCAAGGGGACCGGACGTGACCACTACCTAACCGCTGTCACTCGTGTGGACGGGCGGATGGTGGAGGTCATCGACGTAGAGAAAGTTCTTGCCGAAGTGTCGCCATCGTCCGAGGACGTGTCCGTGGGGGTGGTCGATGCCGAGGTGCAAGACAAGGCGATGATGCTGCGCGTGCTGACCGTCGATGATTCGTCGGTGGCGCGCAAGCAGGTCAGCCGTTGCCTGCAGTCGGTAGGGGTGGAGGTGGTAGCCCTCAACGATGGTCGCCAGGCCTTGGACTACCTGAACAAGTTGGTGGAAGAGGGCAAGCGTCCGGAAGAAGAATTCCTGATGATGATCTCCGACATCGAAATGCCGGAGATGGATGGCTACACCCTGACGGCGGAGATTCGCAGCGATCCGCGCATGCAAAAGCTGCACATCCTCCTGCATACTTCGCTGTCCGGGGTCTTCAACCAGGCCATGGTCAAGAAGGTCGGCGCCGACGACTTCCTGGCCAAGTTCAAGCCGGACGACCTCGCCCAGCGGGTGGTCGATCGGATCAAGGCGACGCATTGAAACGGCCGGGGGGGGGCAACCCCTGGCACCAGGGATTTGAAAGAGGCGGCAGCATTGTCTACGGGTAATTTGGATTTTGAACAGTTCCGGGTCTTCCTGGAGAAAGCCTGTGGCATCTTGCTGGGCGAGAATAAGCAATACCTGGTCTCCAGCCGTCTCAACAAGCTAATGGAGCAGCAGGGCATCAAGTCGCTCGGTGAGCTGGTGCAGCGAATTCAGAGCCAGCCGCGCAGCGGGTTGCGTGAGCAGGTGGTCGATGCGATGACGACCAATGAAACCCTGTGGTTCCGTGACACCTATCCGTTCGAGGTGCTCAAGAACAAGGTGATTCCGGAGTTCATCAAGAACAACCCGGGCCAGCGCCTGCGGATCTGGTCGGCGGCATGCTCCTCGGGGCAAGAGCCGTATTCGATCTCCATGGCCATCGATGAGTTCGAGCGCAGCAACCTGGGGCAACTGAAGATGGGGGCGCAGATCGTTGCCACCGACTTGTCCGGGTCGATGCTGACCAACTGCAAGACGGGTGAATACGACAGCCTGGCCATTGGTCGCGGCTTGTCCCAGGAGCGCCTGCAGCGCTACTTCGACACCAAGGGGCCGGGTCGTTGGGCGGTCAAAGCGCCGATCCGCAGCCGGGTCGAGTTCCGTTCCTTCAACCTGCTCGACAGCTATGCGGCGCTGGGCAAGTTCGACATCGTGTTCTGCCGCAACGTGCTGATCTACTTCTCGGCCCAGGTCAAGAAGGACATCCTCATGCGCATCCACAGCACGCTCAAGCCGGGCGGGTATCTGTTCCTGGGGGCGTCCGAGGCGCTCAACGGGTTGCCGGATCACTACCAGATGGTCCAGTGCAGCCCGGGGATCATCTACCAGGCAAAATAAACCCAGATAGGGGCCGCATCGCGGCCCCTTTTTTTGCCGGTGCCCATTGCCGCTTTGCTGACGCCAAGCGGTAATCCATTGCCGCTTTTCTGGCATTGCCGCCGGCAAGCAGGGCCTCAGTGCCCGGTTTTACTGGGGCTTTATCGCTTGGCACAAACCTTGCTCTAGCTTGCTCACGATTCTTCCGGTCAACCTTCGAAGGTTTCCCAGACATGAGCATCAGCTTCGACAAGGCGCTCGGCATCCATGAGCAGGCATTGAGCTTCCGCGCCCAGCGCGCCGAGGTTCTGGCCAACAACATCGCCAACGCCGACACGCCTAACTACAAGGCGCGTGACATGGATTTCTCGGCGGTGCTCGCCGCTGAAGCCGACAAGCAGCAGAAAGGGCGCATTGCCCTGGATCGCACCAATAACCGCCACATCGAGGCCGAAGGCCTGGCCATGGGGGACGATACCCTCAAGTACCGCACGCCGATGCAGCCGTCGATCGACCAGAACACCGTAGACGCCCAGATCGAGCAGTCCAACTACGCAGAGAACGCCATCGGCTTCCAGGCCAGCTTCACCCTGCTCAACAGCAAATTCAAAGGGCTGGTTTCGGCCCTGCGCGGAGAGTGATCATGTCCCTTGCCAGTGTCTTCAATATTGCCGGTAGCGGCATGAGCGCGCAGAACACCCGCCTCAATACCGTCGCTTCCAACATCGCCAACGCCGAGACTGTTTCCTCGAGCATCGACCAGACCTACCGCGCGCGTCATCCGGTGTTCGCCACTACCTTCCAGCAAGCCCAGAACGGCGCTGGCCAGTCGCTGTTCCAGGATCAGGGCGAAGCGGGGCAGGGTGTGCAGGTGATGGGCATCGTCGAGGATCAGAGCAACCTTGAGGCGCGCTACGAGCCCAATCACCCGGCGGCGAACAAGGACGGCTACGTCTACTACCCCAATGTCAATGTGGTGGAGGAGATGGCTGACATGATCTCCGCCAGCCGTGCGTTCCAGACCAACGCCGAGCTGATGAACACCGCCAAGACCATGATGCAGAAGGTGCTGACCCTCGGTCAGTGATAAGGAGTCAGGATCATGGCAGTCAACAGCACCGGCGGTGTGAACCTCAACGACGTCCTCGCGGCGTCGGGCGTCAGCACTGGCACCACCAAGAAGCCCGCACCCGAGAACACTGACAAGAACGCCCTGGGCAAGGATGCGTTCCTGCAGTTGCTGGTCACCCAGATGCAGCACCAGAACCCGCTCGATCCTCAGGATAACAGCGAGTTCGTCGCCCAGCTGGCGCAGTTCAGCAGTCTGGAAGGCATCACCACGCTCAACAGCACGGTCAATTCCATTGCCGGTGCCATGGGTTCGTCCCAGGCCCTGCAGGCTTCGTCGTTGGTGGGTCGTTCGGTGATCGTGCAGAACGATAAAGCGGTTGTCGACACCACCCAGAGTTTCAATGGCCAGTTCATCGTCCCGCAAGGTATCAGCGAGGCGAAGATCACCATCAAGGATAAAGACGGCAACACCATCAAGACCATCGAGTTGGGCCAGCAGAAAGCCGGTTACGCCGACTTCATCTGGGATGGCACCAATGACAAGGGTGAAAAGGTCGACCCGGGCACCTATAGCTTCTCGGCCACCACCATGGTCGATGGCAAGTCGACGCAGATGTACACCCTGCTGCCAGCCAAGGTCACCAGCGTCAGCATCAACCCCAATGGCGAGATGATGCTCAACCTTGCAGGGCTCGGGAAAGTTTCTCTGTCCAGCGTGCAAACCATTGGTATCTAAGGCCGGCTAGAGCGGCACAAGGAGCGAATTCATGTCTTTCAACATCGGTCTTAGTGGTCTGTACGCTGCCAACAAGCAGCTGGATGTCACCGGTAACAACATCGCCAACGTCAATACCGTTGGTTTCAAGTCGTCGCGCGCCGAGTTCGCGGACGTCTACGCAGGTGCCAACCGCCTGGGTGTCGGCAAGAACCAAGTGGGCAACGGTGTGCGTCTGGCGGCCGTCTCCCAGCAATTCAGCCAGGGTGACATCAACAACACCGGCAACGTACTGGACATGGGTATCCAGGGGCAGGGCTTCTTCGTGCTGTCGGACAACGGCTCGATGGTCTATACCCGTGCCGGTGCCTTCCAGACCAACAAAGACAACTATGTGGTCACCTCGGACGGCCTGCGCCTGCAAGGCTATGCCGCCGACTCGACCGGCAAGATCCAGAAGGGCGTGCTGACCGATCTGAAGATCGACACCTCCGCTCTGGCGCCCAAGGCCACGTCCCTGATCGACCAGGGCATCAACCTGAATTCCTCGGCCACCGACATTCCGCTGATGGTCGACGACGGTACCGGTACCATGGTGCCGAACAAGCCGTTCGATCCCTCTGACGAAACCACCTACACCAAGTCGTTCCCGACCAAGGTGTACGACAGTCAGGGCAACGAGCACACCATGGAGCAGTTCTATCGCAAGACCGGTACCAACCAGTGGACCATGTACACCCTGGTCGATGGACGCAATCCGTTCGACCCGGCCAGCACCACGCCGCTGAGCGGCACCATCAGCTTCAACAGCGACGGTTCGGTCAATGCGATGACGGCCAACAACACCGGCCTGCCGCCTGGTTCGTCGTTCACCGTGAACAACAACACCTTCACCATGACTGGCTGGATTCCGGCGTCCAAGGATGCTTCGGGTAACTGGGCTGCCAATGGCGCGGCGGGCAATGCCGGTGGCATGCGTCTGTCGATGAACAGCACCACCTCGTACAACACCGAGACCGCGCGTATGTCGCAGTCCCAGGATGGTTACGCCACCGGTATTCTGTCGAGCCTGAGCATCGATTCCACCGGTGTGATGTTCGCCAGCTTCAGCAACCAGCAGTCCCGTGCGATCGGTCAGGTGGCCGTTGCCAGCTTCGCCAACGAGCAGGGCCTGCAGCAGATCGGTGGCACCCGCTGGACCGAAACCTTCTCCTCCGGCATTCCAGGCATCGACGCACCCAAGACCGGTACCTTGGGTAGCGTGGAGTCCAACTCGCTGGAAGCCTCCAACGTCAACCTGACCCAGGAGTTGGTCGAGCTGATCAAGGCGCAGAGCAACTACCAGGCCAACGCCAAGACCATCTCCACCGAAAGCACCATCATGCAGACCATCATCCAGATGACCTGATGGTCGCTGGTCGGTCGAGTGCGCACGAACCCCTTTCCCGATAAAGGGGTTCGTCGTTTTCGAGGTAAGGCTCATGAAGAAATGGATCGTGACGCTCGCCGCAGCGCTGTGCCTGCTCCAGGTCCAGGCGGCTGCGGCGCCGTGGTGGCGCTGGGAGAGTCAGGCCGACGGCCGCCTGGTGTGCTCGCAGTGGTCGCCGGGGGAGGGGTGGAAGCGCTTTGCCGGACCCTACAACAACGCTGGTTGCCGCGAGCTGTAGCTGATTGCCGTCAGCGGCAAGATGGCGCCGGATATCCGGCGTTGCCCATTACAAATGGCTTCCCTCAAAGCCCGTATTCACGGGCTTTTTCATGCTTTTCAAAAGTTGGTTCGGAACTTGCTTTAGTGCCTGCACAGCAACGTCGGCGGCAATCGCTCGTCAGTGCAGTGGAGAATGCAAAATGCTTTACGTGGCCATGATCGGTGCCAGCCAGAACGCGCTGGCCCAGCGGGCCCACGCCAACAACCTGGCGAACGTTTCCACCAACGGTTTTCAGCGTGACCTGGAGCAGGCGCGTTCGATGCCGGTGTTCGGTGACAGCTTTCCGGCGCGTGCCTTCGCCATGAGCGAACGCCCGGCCACGGATTTCACTGCTGGCGCGATGGTCGAGACCGGTCGCGAACTGGACGTGGCAGTCACCGGTGATGGCTTTATCGCTGTGCAGGCGCCGGACGGCAGCGAGGCCTATGTGCGCACCGGCAGCCTCAACATCGATGCCCTGGGCGTGCTGCGTGCCGGTAATGGCATGCCCGTGATGGGTAACGGTGGCCCGATCGCAATTCCGCCGGAGCAGAAGGTGGAGATTGGCGAAGACGGCACCATCAGCATTCGCGCCATGGGCGAGGACCCGCGGGTCATGGCCGAGGTCGACCGCATCAAGCTGGTCAATCCGGATACCAAGACCCTGACCAAGGGGCTGGACGGCATGATCCACACCAAGAGCGGCCAGCCCGCCGACGCCGACGTCAACGTGCGGGTGGTGTCGGGCTTTTTGGAATCGAGCAACGTCAATGCCGTCGAGGAAATGACCTCGGTACTGGCGCTGTCCCGTCAGTTCGAACTGCACGTCAAGATGATGAACGCGGCCAAGGAAGGCGATGAAGCCATGGCGCGTGTTTTGCAAATCGGCTAATCACTTTTGAACGGGTGCCGTAAAACAGGCGCACGAGGAGAACACTAAATGCTTCCGGCTCTTTGGGTCGCTAAGACCGGCCTGTCCGCCCAGGACACCAACCTGACCGTCATCTCCAACAACCTGGCGAACGTTTCGACCACCGGTTTCAAACGTGATCGCGCCGAGTTCCAGGACCTTCTGTACCAGATCAAGCGTCAGCCGGGTGCCCAGTCGACCCAGGACAGCGAACTGCCTTCGGGCCTGCAGGTCGGTACCGGTGTGCGTATCGTCGGCACCCAGAAGAACTTCCAGACCGGCAGCCTGCAGACCACCGAGAACCCGCTGGACATGGCCGTCAACGGTCGCGGTTTCTTCCAGGTCCTGCAGCCTGACGGCACTGTTTCGTACACCCGTGACGGCACCTTCCACCTGAACTCCGACGGCCAGATCGTCACCGCCAACGGTTTCGCCCTGGAGCCTGCGATCGTCGTGCCGCCGGATGCTCAGACCTTCACCGTCGGCCAGGACGGCACCGTGTCGATCACCACCGCCGGTAACCCGGCCGCGCAGATCATCGGCAACATTCAGACCGCCGACTTCATCAACCCGGCAGGCCTGCAGGCCATCGGCAACAACCTGTTCCTCGAGACCGCCGCGAGCGGTGCGCCACAGGTCGGCACCCCGGGCCTGAACGGCTTCGGCACCACCCTGCAGCAGACCTTGGAGAACTCCAACGTCAGCACCGTGGAAGAGCTGGTGAACATGATCACCACCCAGCGCGCCTACGAGATGAACTCCAAGGTCATCTCCACCGCCGACCAGATGCTGTCGTTCGTCACCCAGCAGCTGTAAGACCCAAGCCCGTTACACGTGAGGTAAGCGTCATGAATCGTCTGTTGTCCGTCTTCGCCCTGGGGGGCGCGGTGTTGTTGGCCGGTTGCGTCGCCCCGACGCCCAAGCCGAACGACCCGTACTATGCGCCGGTTCTGCCGCGTACCCCGTTGCCGGCGTCGGCGGCCAACGGTTCGATCTACCAGGCCGGTTTCGAGCAGAACCTGTACACCGACCGCAAGGCGTTCCGGGTGGGTGACATCATCACCATCACCCTCAACGAGCGCACCTCGGCGAGCAAGAACGCAGGCTCCCAGATCCAGAAGAACAGCAACGCCAACATCGGCCTGACCTCGCTGTTCGGCACCACGCCGAACACCGATAACCCGTTCGGTGGCGGCGACCTGTCCCTGGAGGCTGGTTATAAAGGCGAGCGGGCGACCAAGGGTGACAGCAAGGCCACCCAGGGCAACACCCTGACCGGTTCGATCACCGTCACCGTGGCCGAAGTGCTGCCCAATGGCATCGTCGCCGTGCGTGGCGAGAAGTGGCTGACCCTGAACACTGGCGAGGAACTGGTGCGCATCGCCGGCCTGATCCGCGCCGATGATATCGCCACCGACAACACCGTGCCTTCCACGCGTGTGGCCGACGCGCGCATCACCTACTCGGGTACAGGCTCGTTCGCCGATGCCAGTCAGCCCGGTTGGCTGGACCGCTTCTTCATGAGCCCGCTTTGGCCCTTCTGAGTCCAATGACCATGTTCAACGTAAGGCAGCTGATTGCCGCGACCCTGCTCTTGTCCTGTGCGTTCGGTGCCCACGCCGAGCGCCTGAAGGACATCGCCAGCATTTCTGGCGTGCGTACCAACCAGTTGATCGGCTATGGCCTGGTGGTGGGGCTCAACGGTACGGGTGACCAGACCACCCAGACCCCGTTCACCCTGCAGACCTTCAACAACATGCTGTCGCAGTTCGGCATCAAGGTTCCGCCAGGGTCGGGCAACGTGCAGCTCAAGAACGTCGCAGCCGTGTCGGTGCACGCCGACCTGCCAGCGTTCGCCAAGCCTGGCCAGGTGGTGGACATCACCGTCTCCTCGATCGGTAACTCCAAGAGCCTGCGCGGCGGCAGCCTGTTGATGACGCCACTCAAGGGTATCGACGGCAATGTCTACGCCGTTGCCCAGGGCAACCTGGTGGTCGGGGGCTTCGATGCCGAAGGCCGCGACGGCTCCAAGATCACCGTCAACGTTCCGTCGGCTGGCCGAATTCCTGGCGGTGCCACCGTCGAGCGCGCCGTGCCGAGCGGTTTCAACCAAGGCAACAGCCTGACGCTGAACCTCAATCGTCCGGACTTCACCACTGCCAAGCACATTGTCGACAAGATAAACGACATGCTCGGCCCAGGCGTGGCCCAGGCCATCGATGGCGGCTCGGTGCGCGTCACCGCACCCATGGACCCGAGCCAACGCGTGGACTACCTGTCGATCCTGGAGAACCTGGAGATCGACCCGGGCCAGGCCGTGGCCAAGGTCATCATCAACTCGCGTACCGGCACCATCGTCATCGGCCAGAACGTCAAGGTCTCGCCGGCGGCGGTCACCCACGGCAGCCTGACCGTGACCATCACCGAAGACCCGATCGTCAGCCAGCCTGGACCGTTCTCCAATGGCCAGACCGCTGTAGTGCCGCGCTCGAAGGTCAATGCCCAGCAGGAAGCCAAGCCAATGTTCAAGTTCGGCCCGGGCACCACCCTGGACGAGATCGTGCGTGCGGTGAACCAGGTGGGCGCGGCGCCCAGCGACCTGATGGCGATCCTCGAAGCCCTGAAGCAGGCCGGCGCCTTGCAAGCCGACCTAATCGTGATCTGAGGACGCCAGCCCATGAATTCCAAGAGCCTGGTTTCCGGACACGCCGACAGCGGTGCCTACACCGACCTCAACCGCCTGAGCTCGCTCAAGCACGGTGACCGCGACAGCGATGCCAACGTGCGCAAGGTGGCCCAGGAGTTCGAGTCGTTGTTCATCAGCGAGATGCTCAAGGCCTCGCGCAAAGCCAGTGACGTGCTGGCCGACGACAACCCGATGAACAGCGAGACGGTCAAGCAGTACCGCGACATGTACGACCAGCAGTTGGCCGTGAGCATGTCCCGCGAGGGTGGCGGTATCGGTCTGCAGGATGTGCTGGTGCGTCAGCTGTCCAAGAACAAGCCTGCGCCGGTCAACACCAGCCCGTTCCCACGTATCGAAGGGCATGCCCCGGCGCTGTGGGGCAGCAAGGTGGCCGAGCCCATGCATTTCAGTGAGACGGCCGGCACCCGCAATGATGTGGCCGCGCTCAACTCGCGGCGCCTGGCGCTGCCAGGCAAGCTGACCGACCGTTTGCTGGCCGGCATCGTGCCGTCGGCGACCACTACCAATACCGCTGCTGTGCCGGCCCGTGAAGGTCAGCAGGTGGCCAGTGCTGCCCGTGCCTTCGCCGCGCCGGATGGCACGCGCATTCTTGGCCGCGCTGTGGCCCAGCCACCACTTGCGCCGAAGAAGGCCTTCACCGACAGCGACCAATTCGTCGCCACCATGCTGCCGATGGCCGAACAGGCCGCCAAGCGCATCGGTATCGACCCCCGTTACCTGGTGGCTCAGGCCGCCCTGGAGACCGGATGGGGCAAGTCGGTCATGCGCAATGCCGACGGCAGCAGCAGCCACAACCTGTTCGGCATCAAGGCCACCGGTAACTGGCAAGGTGGGCAGGCGAGGGCGATCACCAGTGAGTTTCGTGGCGGGCAGTTCGTCAAGGAGACTGCGGCGTTCCGTTCCTACGATTCCTACCAGGACAGCTTCCATGACCTGGTCAGCCTGTTGCAGAACAACGCGCGCTATCAAGATGCGGTGAAGTCGGCCGATAACCCGGAACAGTTCGTGCGAGAGCTGCAGAAGGCCGGGTACGCCACCGACCCGAACTACGCCAGCAAGATCTCGCAGATCGCAAGACAGATGAAGTCGTACGAGAGCTACGCGATGCTCGGTACCACAACGAAACTTTAAGGGTTTGGAACCATGGCGAGTTTGATCAATATTGGCATGTCGGGGCTGGGCGCCGCGCAGTCGGGGATGTACACCCTGGGTAACAACATCGCCAACGCCGATGTCGACAGTTATTCTCGCCAGCAGATCGTGCAGAAGACCAAGGGCTCGCAGCAGTATGGCCAGGTCTTCATCGGCAGTGGCACTACCTTGGCCGATGTGCGCCGGGTGTATAACGCCTTCCTGGAAAACCAGCTGCGCACCACCACGTCGCTGTCGAGCGACGCCGCTTCCTACCTGAACCAGATCACCCCGCTGGACACCGCCCTGTCGAGCGCCGATACCGGCATCACCGCTGCGCTCAAAAGCTTCTTCGGCGCCATGCAGGACGCCTCGGCCAAGCCCAACGAGGACGCCTCGCGCCAGCTGCTGCTGACCAGCGCCCAGACCCTGGCCAAGCGCTTCAATACCCTGTCGGCGCAGCTGAACCAGCAGAACACCAATATCAACACCAACATGGCCTCGATCGCCGACCAGGTGAACAAGCTCACCGCGACGATCGCCGAGTACAACGACCAGATCTCGCGGATCTCGGCCGTGCAAGGCCAACCCAACGACCTGCTCGACCAGCGCGATGGCGCCGTGCGCGAGCTGACCGCGTTGATCGGTGCCGAGGTGGTGGAGCGCGAAGGCAACTACGACATCTATCTGAAGAACGGCCAGGCGCTGGTGCTGGGCAAGACCACCCAGACCCTGGGCGTCGAGCCGAGCCAGACCGATCCGACCCGCATGAACCTGGTGCTCAATCGCGGCACCACCAAGATGGACATCACCAACAGCACCACCGGCGGCGAGCTCGGTGGCCTGCTGCGCTACCGCAAGGAGACCCTCGACCCTGCGCTCAACGAGCTGGGCCGCGTGGCGCTGGTGGTGGCCGATGCCATCAATAGCCAACTGGCCCAGGGCATCGACAAGAACGGCGAGTTCGGTGCGATTCTGTTCGGCGACATCAACAGCGCCAAGGCCATGAGCGAGCGCAGCGTGCCCAAGCTGGGCAACAGCGCAGGCTCCGGCAACCTGGATGTGAACATCAAGGACACCGGCAAGCTCACCACCAGCGACTACCAGGTGACCTTCACCAGTGCCACGGCCTATACCGTGCGCAAGCTGCCCGAAGGCACCGAGATGGGCTCGTACGACCTTACAGACGATCCAGCCCCGGTAATCGATGGCTTCACGCTGTCGCTCAAGGGCGGTGCGGTGAGCGCCGGTGACAGCTTCAAGATCACCCCCACCCGTAATGCTGCCGCGGGCATGGAATCGGTGCTGACCGACCCCAACCGCCTGGCCATGGCTGCCCCGCTGACCAGCACCAACGGTGCCGGCAACAAGGGCACAGGCGCAGTCACTCCGCCGACCCTGACCTCCGAGCTGGACATCTACGATGCAGCCCAGCGCGCCGACCTGCAGACGGGCCTTAAGTACTCCACCCCGGTCAAACTGGTGTTCGGCGACGACAGCACCTCGCCCCAGGCCTACACGATGTACGACGCCAAAGGCAACAACATCGGTAGCGGCACCATCATTCCGGGCCAGGAAAACAAGCTGCAGCTGTCGGTGCCGATGGTCGATGGCAGCGGCAACCCGATCATGGACGGCGCCACCCAGAAGACCTTCACTTTCGAGATGAGCGTCTCCGGTGCGCCGAAAAGCGGTGACAACTTCACCGTGTCGCTGACCGGCGCGGGCTCTGCCGACAACCGTAATGCCCAGTCGGTGCTCGGACTGCAGACCAAGGGCACCGTGGGCGTTGGCGCCGACGGCAAGGGCATCAGCTTCACCGATGCTTACGCCAAGCTGGTATCCAACGTCGGCGGCAAGACCGCCCAGGCCACCATGGACGGCAATGCCACCAACGCCCTGCAGCAGTCCGCGTTGGACGGCCGCAACTCGGTCTCGGGCGTGTCGGTCGACGAAGAGGTCGGCAACCTGGTCAAGTTCCAGCAGTACTACACCGCGTCGTCGCAGATCATCAAGGCGGCCCAGGAAACCTTCGCCACCTTGATCAACAGTCTTTAAGGAGCCGTAGACCGTGCGCATCTCCACTTCGCAGTTCTACAACACCAGCAGCGCCAACTACCAGCGCACCTTCTCCAACGTCAACAAGACGAGCCAGGAGGCCAGCGACTTCCTGCGCATCCGCACCGCCGCCGACGATCCGGTGGGCGCTGCGCGCCTGCTGCAGTTGGAGCAGCAGCAGAACATGCTGGAGCAGTACAGCGACAATATCGTCAACGTGCGCAACGCCTTGGGCACCAGCGAAAGCACGCTCAATGCCATTGGTACCATCCTGCAGCGCGTCAACGAGCTGGCGGTGAGCTCCGGTAATGGTGGTTTCACAGATGCTGACCGCAAGGCCAACGCCGATGAACTGGCGTCGCTTGAGGAGCAACTGTTCTCGCTGATGAACAGCAAGGATGAGAACGGCAAGTACCTGTTCTCCGGCTCCAAGGGCGACACCCCGCCCTATGTGCGCAATTCTGACGGCACCTACACCTACCAGGGTGACCAGGGCAAATTGAATCTGCAAGTGGGCGACATGCTCAGCCTGGCGGCCAACGAGACTGGTTACGACGCGTTCGAGCAGGCGCTGAATACCAGCCGCAGCGAGACCCACCTGACAGTTCCGGCGATCGACGATGGCCGTATCAGCCTGTCCAATGGCCAAGTCTCCGGTAGTGCGACGTACAACGACCGCTTCCGCAGTGGCGAGCCGTACAGCATCGAGTTCACCAGCAGCACCCAGTTCAAGATTCTCGATGCCAATGGGACGGATGTGACCCTGGAAGCCAGCCAGGGCGGGACCTTCAACCCTAATGGCGATAACAGCAGCATCAGCTTCCGTGGTGTCGACCTGCGCTTGAAGGTCACCTTCCAGCCAGGTGATGAGGCGAACCCGGATGCTGCCTTGGCCGGTCATACGTTCAGCCTGAGTTCCAAGGCTGACTCCATTGCCGGCACCCGTAGCCCTGGCAATACCTCCTCGGCCCAGGTCACCGATGCCACCATCAGCGATCCAACCCTCTACAAGGCCGCCTTCCCTGGGGGGGGCGCAGTGCTCAAGTTCACCAGCGCCACGGACTTCGAGCTGTACGCCGCGCCCATGACCAGCGATAGCCGGCCGATTTCCACCGGCACGCTGAGCGGTACCACCGCCACGGCTGCTGGCGTCAGCTTCGAGTTGTCCGGCACGCCGAATGCCGGGGACTCGTTTGGGGTCAAGGTCGATAACCACCAGACTCAGAATATCCTCGACACCATCGGGCAGTTGCGTAAAGCACTGACCACGCCGATGGACAACGACCCAGCGGCCCGTCAGACCTTCCTGGCCTCGTTGGATTCGGCAATCGGCAACGTTGCCAGTGCCACCAATCAGGTGTCCGCTTCGATTTCCTCGATTGGTGGACGCGGTCAGGCGCTCGACGTCCAGGCAGAGACCAATGAAGCGCTGAGCACC
Organism: Pseudomonas sp. HTZ2; assembly: GCF_033173945.1. Classification (NCBI taxonomy): domain Bacteria; kingdom Pseudomonadati; phylum Pseudomonadota; class Gammaproteobacteria; order Pseudomonadales; family Pseudomonadaceae; genus Pseudomonas; species Pseudomonas sp. HTZ2. Next base: position 2,927,083 of record NZ_CP137332.1, read on the forward strand.
GAGAACAAGAAGACCCAGAGCTCGATCCGCGAAAGCGATCCGGGGGAAGTGATGCTTCGGTTGGAGATGCAGAAGAACATGCTGCAGGCTTCGATGCAGTCGTATGCCAAGATCGCTGGGCTGTCGTTGGTCAACTACATCTGAGTATTTCTGTCGCGTGCAAGGCGGTTCGTATAGTTGCGCCGCCTTGCCTTCCACCATGGCGCACCGTCATTTGCGCCGCACGCCAGGTTCGTGGCGCTGGGCTTTATGGCAGGGGCTGACCCTCCATAGGGTGCGGGCGGTCATGAACACAACGCCCCATCGTGTAAGTGAGCGCCCGTGAGCATACATCCCCTCGTCAGCATTGCCATTCCAGCGTTCAATCCTGATTTTTTCCGTAGTACGCTGACCAGTGCATTGGCGCAGGATTACCCAAATCTGGAAGTCGTCGTCTGTGATGACAGTGCGGGTGAGGATATCGAGGCGATCTGCGCGGAGCTGGGCAGTGCGTCCCGCCACCCGCTGAGGTACGTGCGTAACCCACAGCGGCTGGGTTTTGCCCGCAACCTCATGGCGTGCCTGGCGCAATCGTCCGGTGTGTACATCAAGTTCCTGTGTGACGACGATACGTTGCTGGGCCATTGCATCAGCCTCCAGGCAAACGCCATCGATGCTTGGCCCCAGGTCAGTATGGTCATTTGCCAGCGCCTGGTCTGTGCCGCCGATGATGTGCTGCTGCCATCGCGTCCTCTGAACTTTGTCATTTCGCCTGAAAGTGCGGTGCTCAAAGGTACCGACCTGTTGGACAGCATCGCGGATAATGCACCGAATCTGTTTGGCGGCATCAGCCATGCCTTGTTCCGTCGTGCTCAGGTGGAGGAGTATCTGGCCTCGCTGGTGCAGGACGGCCAAGGGTTCATTGCCCGCCTGGATTTGGCCTTGTATGCCTGCTTGTTGCGGCGCGGCGACCTGTGCAGTTTGCAGGAGATCCTGAGTCTCGAGCGGGTATATCCCGGTAGGCTCAGCCATCAGTCCTTCATGACCGAGGCGTTCAAGGTCGAAACCGAATGGTTGCTGCAAATGTTGGCTGCGCGCACCGGCGAATCAGCACCTTCCGCGGGCTGGGTTCGCTACCAACTGCTCGCGCTGTATTCAGGCGAGGAGGGCCAGGCCTGGAAAGAAATGGACATGCGTGCCGCATTTTCCAAGCAGATGGGCAACCTCAACCAGCAGGTGGGTACCGACAGCCTCGATTTCGCCGAAATGTATGCCCAATGGCTGGACTGTAGGGAGCTGTCGCCTGGGCAATTGCGCCTGTTGCCCAAACGCATAGAGCAATGGCCCAGCCTGCCACGCATCGTGCCAGTGATCTTCTGTGAAGCAGGCGATGAGCGCGCATTGCGCGCCACGATGGACAGCCTGGCGGTGCAATCCTATGCTGCAAGCCAGGTTTTGATCGTGGGGCCGGCCTCTGTCCGAGACTTGGGTTTCAATGCCCAGCTCCTCGTTCGAGAGGGTAATGATTTTGTCCAGCTCAACCGTTGGCTGACGCATCACGAGCCAGTCGATTGGATCTACCTGCTACGGGCAGGCGACCGCCTGCATGCCCACGCCCTGTTGATCATGGCCGAGCGCATGGCATTGCGCACCGATTGCACGTGCCTTTACAGCGATGAGGGTAGCCACGACACGCTTGCGCCTTCGAGCCCGATCTTCAAGCCTGACTTCAACCTCGACTTGATGCGCAGCATGCCCTATGTGGGGCGGCTGCTGGCCTTCAGGAAAGATGCGTTGTGTATCGCAGGTGGTTTCGACCCGGTATTCGACACGCTGGCGCCCCTGGATTTGCTCTGGCGCATGGTCGAAGCCCACGGCTTGCAAACCATAGAGCACATTGCCGAAGTGTTGGTGCACTGCGAGGGCACCTTCGCCCATTGGCAGGACGACCCGCGTGGCCAAGCGCAGGCGGTGCGCGTCGTGCAGGCGCATCTTCAGCGCTTGGGTGTGGACGCTCAGGTGGAGGGGGTGGACGGCAGTTTGATGACGCATGTCACTTATCGCCATGAGCGTGCAGCGAGTGTCTCGATCCTGATCCACGCCGGTGTGGAGCTGGCAGCGTTAATACGCTGCGTAGAATCGCTCCTGGCGAACACGGCATACCCGGATTTCGAGGTATTGCTGGTTGCCGATGAGGGCACCCCCGCCGACGTGATCGACTGGCTGGCGGTGATGGGTACGTTGGAGAGTGAACAGCTACGCGTTGTCCAGGTTGCAGCCCAGGGGCAGGCGCAAAGCCTGAATCAGGCCAGCCTTCAGGCGCGTGGTGAGTACCTATTGCTTCTCAATAGCGGGTGCGTGCTGTTCGATAACCAGTGGCTCCAGGCATTGATGGGGCATGCCCAGCGCCCGGAAGTGGGCTTGGTGGGGCCGAAACTGTTCTCCAGCGACGGCAGGGTGCTCTGTGCAGGGTTGGTGCTTGGCCTCAACGGGAGTGCTGGCAGTCCCTTCATCGGCTGTGCGGTCAACGCTGACAGTTACATGAACCGGCTGAGCCTGGTGCAGAACTGGACCGCGCTGAGCCTTGACTGCCTGGTAGTGCGCCATCAGTTGTTCAGTGAGCTGGGAGGGTTGGATACCACCAGCCTGAAGCAATCGCTTTTCGATGCAGACCTGTGCTTGCGCGCGCGCGCGCAAGGTTTCCTGTCTGTTTGGACGCCCGCTTCGAAAGTTGTCATGACCCCTGTCAAGGAGGCCCCGGCACTTAACAGTCACGTCGAGACAACTGACAGCGACGTGTTCTTCGAGCGTTGGTTGGCGTGGAGCGCATGGGACCCTGCGTACAATCGAAACCTCAGCCTGAAATTGGCCAACTTCAATTTCGAGCCCGGCTTGTGCGCAGGGTGGGACCCTTTCATTGCGCGAGCCATGCCGTCGGTACTTGCCTTGCCGAGCAATACCAATGCGGTCGGGCATTATCGGGTTGTTCAGCCGTTCACCGAGTTGGAACGTGCTGGCTGGATCCAGGGCCGGATCAACTACAGTACGCCGGGCATCATCGAGTTGGAGCGGGAGAAGCCGGATGTGATCATCCTGCAGTGTCGCTACATGCATCACAACATTCGAGAAATCAGTCAGGTCAAGCGTCTCTCCAACGCCAGGCGGATCTACGAGCTGGATGACTATGTCGTCGAGCCTTCGAAAAAGAACGACCACGTACGCAATATGCCAAGCAATATTCGCGAAGTGCTGGGCGCGTGCATTGGCCTCTGCGATCGTGTAGTGGTATCCACCGAGCCTTTGGCTGATGCATTGTCGAGTATGCATCACGATATTCGTGTCGTCCCCAACATGCTTTCGGCGCCGCTATGGACAGGGCTTTCCAGTCTGCGTCAGGTCAGCGCCAAACCCCGTGTAGGGTGGGCGGGGGGCACCAGTCACCGAGGCGACTTGGAGCTGTTGCAGGGCGTGATCAAGACGTTGGCCGATGAGGTTGACTGGGTGTTCTTTGGGATGTGCCCGGACGTATTGCGGCCCTATGTGAAGGAGTATCACCCGGGCATCTCATTTGCCGTGTACCCCCGCAAGCTGGCCAGTCTCAACCTCGACCTGGCATTGGCACCACTCGAGCAGAACCTGTTCAACGACTGCAAGAGCAATTTGCGGCTTCTGGAATATGGCGCCTGTGGTTATCCGGTCATCTGTACGGATACCAAGGCTTATGCCGGCTACCTGCCTTGTACGCGCGTGAAGAACAACACGACTGAGCAGTGGCTGGAGGCGATTCGTATGCACCTTGCCGACCCGCAGGCCAGCTACCGCCAGGGCGATGCCCTGCGCGAGGCGGTGCTGCGCGACTATGTACTGACACCGCATCACCTGCAGCACTGGGCCAATGCCTGGTTGGCGGATTGAATCTGGGTACCCGGTACGGCCGGGGTTGAACCGATATTTTTGAAGAGGGCGTTATGGCCGACATTGCAACTGCACCCCGTAATGAGGTGACCGTCGTTCTGCTGGGGCAGGGCAAGGCCGATTACCGTTCACGTGCGCTGCACTATTACCAGCAGGCTGGTGTGCCATGCCTAGTGCTGGATGCGCTGCCGGTTGAGCGTGCTGGTCAGGCTTATCGTGAGTCGCTGTGCCACTTGCTGAAGCAAGTCGTTACGCCGTTCGTAACGCTGGCGCTGGAAGCCGACTTCGTGCTCGCACCAGCGCTGCGCGGGGCAGCAGCTTGCCTGCACCAGCAGCCACAGGCGATAGCGGCACAGGGGCACGCGTTGGGCTTTGTCGTGGGTAATGCCCAAGTGATGTATCACAAGCTTGGCGCGGCAACGCCTGTGCAGGAAGGAGAGGATGCGCGTTCGCGTCTGGACCAGCATGGCCAGGCCGAGCGCCAGGCGTGGCGTGCAGTGATTCGGGTGGCGGCCTTGCAGGAGGCATTGGCCAGCATGCCTGTTGCACCTGACTTCGCGGCGTTCTGCCTGGGCGTGTCCTACGCATTGCTCACGCAGGGCGTGGTCACCCTGCTCGAGCAGACTGATGTGCTCTGCACTTACGAGCCTGCCCCAGCTAACCCGGTTGTGCGTGGTGAGCAAGTGAACCAAGCGCTGCGAGACTTGCGCCAATGGGATAGCGAGCATCAGGCTGTGTGTGTCGACGATGCGGGATATGCCGTACTCAATCGCTTCGTTCGAGCCACTTACGACCACGGCAATGCGCCATTGCTGTTCGTCTCCAACTGGACCAGCGTGAATGATGATCCGAAGCGCCTGTTCGAGCCTCGCCAGTACGTCGAAATGCCCTACTACAACGGCGCGGTGTTCGCTCAACTGACGGCGCTGGAGTTTCTATGCCACGCATGGCCGGCGGGAGCGGCACAGCACCACGCTCTGGAAGGGGGCTGGGTAAGGCAGCGTCACCTGATGCAGGTTCACCCGAACGACACCGCCGAGAGTTTGCAATTGCGTTACTGGCAGGCCCTGGCGTTGGGATTGTTCGATCCTCGGGTGTGCCAACAGTTGATGGCGACGCTTACCAATCCGGATGACGCTGGCCGTGCCCGCGAACTGAGCGACTGGCTCAACCGCCTGGAGCAGGTCCCAGGTATTGACCAGCAGCCACGGCTGCAGGCCACTGCGTCGGGGCAACTGCTCGCCGCGCTCGATGCCGCCACACCTGATGGTGCCGCGCGCAAGCGAGTCCAGGCGTACCTAGGCAAGCGTTCTCCCGGTCAGATCGCTTTCGTGACTCTGGACCTGACCAATGATGATGTCGGGCTCCAAGCGACCTTCGACAGCTTGCTGGCCAGCGGTGTGAGCGATTTCAAGCTGGTCGTGCTTAAGAATGGCAAGCCGCCGGTCATCACCACCGCGCGCGATACCTTGCATTTCGTTCAGGTCAACGACAGTAACTGGGTGGCGCACCTGAATCAGGTGGCGCGCCAGTTGCCGAGCGAGTGGTTGATGTTGCTGCAGGCGGGTGATGAACTACTTGCTGGCGGCCTTTTGCATCTATTGGTCGAACTGTCCGAGTCGCCCGGGTGCCACGCCATTTGTGCCAATGAAGTGCAGCGCGATGAAGAAGGGCGGTTGCATGAGGTCGCCCGTCCTGGCGCTGACCTGAACCTGCTGCGTAGCCAGCCGGGGTTGATGTCCGGGCATTGGTTGATGCGTCGCCAGCAGGTACTGGAGCTGGGGGGGTATAGCGAAACCTACCGTAAGGCGCTGGAGCTCGACCTGCTGCTGCGCCTGGTCGAGGCCCAGGGGGTGGGCAGCCTGGGGCATCTGGATGATTACCTGGTCATCGCCGATCAGCCGTCCCCAGCATTGACTGAAGAAGCCGTGAAAGTGCTCAGTCGCCACCTGACGCAATTGGGCTATCGCGCCCAGGTTCGGGAGCAGCAGGATGCGGGGCTCTTGATCGACTTCCGGCATGCCGCTACGCCACTGATCAGTATTCTTGTGGCCAGCGAGGGTGATCAGGCGCAACTGGAGGCGTGCATCACCAGCGTCCTGCAGCGTACCCGCTACCCGCGCTACGAAGTGCTGGTGGCTTGCGCCGATCATGAACTGGCGGCGTTGCAGCACCTGGGTGGACGCGTACGGCTGGTGGTTGGAGAGGTCGGGGCCTCGCGCAGTGCCTTGTTGAATCAGGCCGCCGAGCAAGCGCGAGGCGAATACTTCGTGCTGTTGTCCGAGCGTTGTCAGGTCATTTCTCCGGCCTGGATCGAGGCATTGCTCAATGAAGCGCAGCGTCCGGAAGTCGGTGTGGTAGGCGCTTTGTTGCAGACCGCCGATGGAGCCTTGGCGCATGCGGGCTATGCCCTCGTGCAGGGGCCTGAGGTTTCGGCGCCCTGGCTTGGGCTGTCGGCTGAGGCTCGAGTCCAAGTGCGTTGGCCATTGGCCGCTCGCACTTGTGCTGCCGTTTCCGGCGATTGCTTGATGGTGAGTGCTTCGGTGTTCGAGCATTGTGGCGGCTTGCACGACCAGAAGGGCGGCGATATCGAGTTGTGTCTGGCGGCCGCCAAGGCCGGGCAATTGGTGGTTTGGACGCCTCAGGCGCAATTGCAGGTCGGTGAAGCGGTCGTTCCAGACGTTGGTGTGGCGCTGTCTCTGTCGGCATGTTGGCCGTCTGCGTTTGTTGGGCGCGCCGATTCGACGCCCACATTGGCGTGGTTGGATCAGTTGGCGTAGCGCGTCGAGGCAAATTATTGACGGGGCATGATGCGAGGCATCGTGCCCGGCGGCCATGAAGCGTTCTGGCTCCGGCCCTAACTTGGGCAATCCGAGTTGGGGCGATCGCTTCGCGCCTTGCGCTGTATTCGTTGTTTCCAGAGCGGCATGCCGAATCCGGTTATCCCACGAGCGAATTTTCCGACAATGCCTCGCAGGGAGCCGCCATTCAAATCCCCCCGGTCCCTTCAATTATTCTTGTTTTGCCGTATGCGCCCGGTGCCATATTGGCAATCTTTTTGCTTTGAAAGGCCAAGTTGCTGAATTGGTCAGTATTTTGTCAGCCCGACATGGGGCATCGGCCTCTTAAGGTAAGTCGACAATGAAAACAGTCATCCTGGCCGGCGGCCTGGGTACGCGCATCAGCGAAGAGTCGCATCTTCGTCCCAAGCCCATGATCGAGATCGGTGGCAAGCCGATCATCTGGCACATCATGAAGATCTACTCCCACTATGGGATCAACGATTTCGTGATCTGCCTGGGCTACAAGGGCTACGTGATCAAGGAATACTTCGCCAACTACTTCCTGCACATGTCCGATGTCACTTTCGACATGTCGGAAAACCGCATGCATATCCATAACCGCAATGCCGAGCCCTGGCGCGTAACGTTGGTGGACACCGGAGAAAACACCGCCACGGGCGGTCGGATCAAGCGCATACGTGACTATGTTGGCGACGAGACCTTCTGCCTGACCTATGGCGACGGTGTGGCTGACGTCAATGTCCCTTCGTTGATCGACTTCCACAAGAGTCACGGCAAGCTGGCGACAGTTACTGCGGTTCAGCCCCCGGGACGCTATGGTGCATTGGATATCCGTGGCGAGCGGGTCCACGGCTTCCAGGAGAAACCGCTGGGCGACGGCGGCTGGATCAATGGCGGATTCTTCGTGCTCGAGCCCGGGATCTTCGACTACATCGACGGCGACGAGACCACCTGGGAATATGATCCGATGCGCTCCCTGGCGCAGAATGGCCAGTTGATGAGCCACACCCACCGCGGCTTCTGGCAGGCCATGGACACGCTGCGCGATCGCAGCTACCTGGAAGAACGCTGGAAGTCCGGAGAGGCGCAATGGCGAGTATGGCCGTAAGCCGCAGCTTTTGGGCCGGGCGCAGGGTCTTCCTGACCGGTCACAGCGGCTTCAAGGGCGGCTGGCTGGCGTTGTGGCTCAGCGAACTGGGCGCTGAGGTGTATGGCTATTCACTGGCGCCCCAGACCACACCCGCACTCCACGACCAGGCCCGGCTGGCCGAGCGGGTTTTAGGTGAGTTCGCCGACATCTGCGATGCCGACAGGCTCGCCAGCAGCCTGGTGGCGTTCCGCCCGGAGATCGTCCTGCACCTGGCGGCCCAGCCGTTGGTGCGCGAGTCGTATCGCACGCCTGCACAAACCTATGCCACCAATGTCATGGGCACGGTGAATGTGCTGGAGGCCGTGCGCCAGTGTGACTCGGTTCGCGCGGTCCTGGTGGTGACCACCGACAAGTGCTACGAGAACCGCGAGTGGTTGTGGCCCTATCGCGAGCAGGATGTCCTGGGTGGGCATGACCCCTATAGCAGCAGCAAGGCATGCGTCGAGTTGCTTTGCGCGTCCTGGCGCGAGTCCTTCTTGAAAGACCAAGGCGTGGCGCTGGCCACCGCTCGGGCCGGCAACGTGATCGGCGGTGGCGACTGGTCTGCCGATCGCTTGCTTCCGGACATCCTGCGTGCCTGGGACGCCGGCGAGTCGCTGACCTTGCGCTACCCAGGCGCGGTGCGCCCTTGGCAGCACGTGCTTGATCCCCTGCAGGGGTACCTGCTGCTGGCCCAGGCGCTGATCGAACAGGGGCAGGCGGTCGCCCAGGCCTGGAACTTCGGCCCCGACAGCGAAGGCACCGCAACAGTCGGCGAGGTGGTAGAGACTGTGGCCCGGCTTTGGCCTGGCGAGGCGCGCTGGGCGGTCGAGCCATCCGCGCAGCCCCATGAGGCAGGTCTTTTGACCCTCGACTCTTCCATGGCACGCCAGCGCTTGGCCTGGCGTCCGAGCTGGGGCCTGGAGCAGGCCTTGCAGCGAACCCTCCAATGGCATTGCGCCTGGCGAGAAGGCCAGGACATGCAGCAATTTTGCCGCGCGCAGATCGCGGACCATGAAGGCGAAAACCGATGACTGATCAGACGGCGCAGCAGTTGCGCCAGCAAATTGCTGAACTCGTAGGCCGTTATGCGGAGCTGGAGCTCGCCACGCCCGGGTTCGTACCCGGCCAGCATGCCGTACCACCGTCGGGCAAAGTCATCGGCGCGCCGGAACTGCAAGCCATGACCGAAGCCGTGCTTGACGGCTGGTTGACCACCGGACGTTTCAACCAGGCTTTCGAAAAGCGCCTGGCGCGCTATCTGGGGCGTCGTGGTGTGTTGACCGCCAACTCCGGGTCGTCGGCCAACCTGTTGGCCTTCTCTGCGCTGACCTCGCCGCGTCTGGGTGACCGTGCCATTGGCAAAGGCGACGAAGTCATCGGCGTGGCGGCGGGCTTTCCCACGACCGTCAACCCGATCCTGCAGTTCGGTGCGGTGCCGGTGTTCGTCGACATCGAGATGGGCACCTACAACATTGACGCGAGCTTGATCGAGGCCGCGATCGGCCCGCGCACCAAGGCCATCATGCTGGCGCATACCTTGGGCAACCCGTTCAACCTCAAGGTGGTACGCGAACTGTGCGACCGTTATGGGCTGTGGCTGATCGAAGACTGCTGCGATGCCTTGGGCTCCACCTACGATGGTCGTCAGGTCGGCAGCTTCGGCGACCTGGGCACCTTGAGCTTCTACCCCGCACACCACATCACCATGGGTGAGGGTGGCGCCGTGTTCACCGACTCTCCGTTGCTCAAGCGCATCGTGGAGTCTTTCCGTGATTGGGGGCGCGACTGCTACTGCGGCCCAGGCGAGGACGACACCTGCGGCAAGCGTTTTTGCTGGCAGTTGGGCGACCTTCCGCAGGGGTACGATCACAAGTACACCTACTCGCACCTGGGCTACAACCTCAAGATCACCGACATGCAGGCCGCCTGTGCATTGGCGCAGATGGACCGTGTCGATGACTTCATCGCCGCGCGCAAGCGCAACTTCACTTGGCTCAGCGAGCGCCTGGCCGGGTGCGCCGAGCAGTTGATCCTGCCGCAGGCCACCGCCAACAGCGATCCATCCTGGTTCGGCTACCCCCTGACCTTGCGCGATGGCTGTGGCGTCGAGCGCCTGGACCTGCTGCGTCATCTGGATGCGCAGAAGATCGGCACCCGCCTGCTGTTCGCCGGCAACCTGACGCGCCAGCCGTACATGAAGGATCAGCAGTACCGGGTAGCGAGCGACCTGAGCGTGACTGACAAGGTCATGAAGGACACCTTCTGGATCGGGTTGTGGCCAGGGCTGGGCGAAGAGCACCTCGAGCATGCCGCCCGCAATATCAAAGATTATGTGCGCAGGCTGCGTTGATGCGGGCCTGTCTCCACGTGTTGGCTCATCGCTCCGGAAGGTAACCAATGGTCACTCACGCCCATCCTCCCTTGTATGCGACATCGCCTCGACCGTACTACATCGTCGCGCCGGCCTATCGTCAGAACTCAGCCGGCATACGTGTGATGCACATGCTTTGCCACCTGCTGAACCGGTGTGGGCAGGATGCGTATCTGTACCCAACTCAGACCAACCCGCTTTGGCATACGCCGCTGCTGACAGACGAGTTGGAGCGGCAGCATGCACAGGCTGGCCGACAACCCATCGTTGTTTACCCGGAAGTGGTTCCAGGCAATCCGGCCAATAGTCCGTCGGTCGTGCGCTATCTTTTGAACGTACCGGGTTTGCTGGGGGGCGATACCGAGTTTCCGGACTCGGAGATGATCTTTGCCTATGGGCAGCATTTGCTACCGGAAGGGGTGGGTACGGAGCGGCTGCTGTTTCTGCCACCTATCGACACCTCGATATTCAATAATCGAGACAACCCTTATGACACCCACCGGAAAGGGTGTTTGATCTATCCGGGACGCTATGCAGATGCATTGAAGAATCACCCAGAGCTCGCGGCGCGTTGCACGGTCATTACACATGAATGGCCAGCAACGCGTCAGGAAATGGCTGATATGTTCCGGCGCAGCGAGCGTGTTTATTGCTTCGCTTCCACGTCCATTGCCATGGAAGCGATGCTGTGTGGTTGCCCCGTTGTCGTGTTGAGGTCACCTTTCTTCGATGGTGTCCCGTTGAGCGTTGATGAATTCGGCACTTACGGGTTGGCATTCGAAGACACGCCCCAGGCGATAGAACAGGCCAGGCAGGGGCTGATCACCGTTCAGGAAAAATACCTTGCCCTGCAGAATCGCTTCTGGGACCAGCTTGCCCGGTTCATCGAGCTAACACAGGCGATGCCGTGCAGTGCGCCGTCTGTAGGGGGCTCCACTGAGGTGAGCGCCGGCCCAGGCAGCTTGCAGGTGGACACTCAGGCCATTGAGCGCTGGTTGCGCCAGCGCTCTCCCAGCGATATTCAAGTGACCTTGATGGCTCGGCGCCTCGAAGAGCACCAGCACGATCTGCCGCGCTTTGATTTCATCATTCTGCCCGGCAGACAGCCAGGAGCCGCCGAGGTCACTCGGCAAAGCCTGTTGACGCAAAGCTATCAGCACATCGAAGTCCACCTGCCAGCGGATGGGGAAGCGGCGACACTCAATGACCTCGTCATGCAGCGAGGGGCAGGACAGTGGGTCTGTTTCGTGCGTGCTGGGACGACGTTCACCTCGTTTGGACTATTGATGCTGGCGCTGGAACTGCTCGGTGCCTCCGGTGTTCGTGCTGTATATGCCGATGAGGTCAGTGTGTCTTCAACTGGCGAGCTGAGCACCTTGCTTCGACCTGACTTCAACCTGGATATGTTCCTCTCCTGCCCAGGGAAGATGGCTCGCCACTGGTTCTATCGCCGAGATGTCTTCCTCGAAGCGGGTGGTTTCGATCCGGATTGTGTCGGGGCCATCGAATTGGGGTTGCTGTTACATCTAATCGAAGACGCCGATGGACTGGACGGGCTGGCACATGTCAGCGAGCCGGTTTTCATCAGCCCGCAACCCGATGCCCTTCACAGTCCGCAGGAGCAAGCAGTCCTGACAAGGCACCTGCATCGGCGTGGTTACTTCCAGGCCCGGGTGCAGATGCACCGGCCAGGCATCCATCGCATTCATTATGGCCATGGGGATACCCCACGGGTGACGGTAGCGATTGCGGTAGGTAGCGGCTTGGAGCGCACTCAGCGCTGCGTCACTTCCGTAATGGAAAAGACCATCTATCCGCACTTTGAAATCCTGCTGGTGGACAATGATTCTTCGGACCTTGCCACCCGCGCCTGGCTCGATGGCCTCAAGGCGCAGGAGGTGCCGGGCATTCGTGTGCTGCGTGATGCCGGTCGGCTTAATCGTGCCGCTGCCAGCAACCTGGCGGCCCGTCACGCCAGTGGCGATTACCTAGTGTTGCTGCACAGCGATGCCGTCATCGTCCAGGGGGATTGGCTGGAGGCCTTGCTCAACCATGCGCAGCGCCCGGAGGTTGGCGTTGTGGGCGCCAAACTGCTGCACCCCAATGGGACGGTTGAGCAGGCGGGCTTGGTACTGGGCTTGGAAGGGCCGGCACGCTCTGCATTCTCAAGCCTGGCCGACAATGAAGGGTACATGCAGCGCTTGGAAATGGACCAGAACTACAGTGCTGTGTCCGATGCCTGCCTGATGATTCGCCGGGAGCTTTACGAAGCACTGGGTGGCATGGACAGCCCGCAGTTCAAAGATTCCTACGCGGATATCGACCTTTGCCTGAAGTCGGGACAGGCCGGTTACCTCACTGTCTGGACACCCCATGCGGTGGTGGTATTTGAAGGTAAAGGCATCCCGTCGGCAGAAGTGGAGCAGGATGCACTGTACTCCAAGTGGCTGCCGCTCATTGCGAGTGACCCGGCCTATAACCGTAGCCTGTCGCTGCGAGGGGAGGGATTCACACTGGAAGCCGACCCAGGCTTGGCCTGGAACCCTCTCTCGTGGCGGCCGCTGCCAGTGGTTCTGGCCATGCCTGGCAATCTTGAGGGCAATGGCTTACGGCGCATCATCGATCCGGCATTGTCCATGAGTGTTGCGGGAATGGCGGATATTCGCCTTGGACTGCGCGATTACCTGCCGGCGGAGTTGGAGCGGCTTCAGCCTGATGCCTGGATCATGCAGCCGCCCACCGCTGGGGGGCAGCTCGATGTGTTACGCCGTAGCGCCCGGTTCACCAATGCCATAAAGGTGGCGGATGTGTCTGCCGCGGACTTTAGGGCCGAGCTGCAGGTTGGCGCAGGCGCATTGCAGCGTTTCATCGCACTGTCAGACCGATTAGTGGTACCCACCGACGCACTTGCCGAAGCGTTGCGAGGTTCGAGTCAACAGGTTTGCGTATTGCCTGATCGGCTACATCCATCCCGCTGGGGTGCGGTGGCAAACCAGCGCAATCCGGGCAGCCGGCCGCGTGTGGGTTGGGTCGGCGGCGCTGTTGATGAAGCCATGCAGGCTCTGATGATGGAGCTCATCCAGGTCTTGCACCTCGAAGTGGACTGGGTGTGCCTGGGCCATTGCCCAGAACCGATCCAGCCTTACATGCGAGAACTGCACAATGCGGTGCCGTTCGACGAATATCCCCAGAAACTGGCGTCGTTGGCGCTGGACGTGGCCCTCGCGCCGCTGGGGGAAGGGCTGTCCAATGAGTGCTACAGCAACCTCCGTCTGCTGGAGTTCGGGGCTTGCGGTTATCCGGTGATCTGCAGTGATGTGCCTTCTTACCAAGATTTGCCGGTGACGCGGGTGAAGAACGAAGTCGTGGCCTGGATAGAGGCGATACGCATGCACCTTGCCGAGCCAGGGATGACTGCCAGCAATGCGGCTAGCTTGCGTCAAACGGTTTTGGACCAGTGGATGCTGGATGAACACCACATGCAACAGTGGCTCAAGACATGGCTCGAGGGGTGAGCTTTGGGCAAAACGGCTAGCGGCTGTGTTCTGCCGGGCATCGAATCTGCGAAATCAGGGCGGCCTGCAGTGATGGCGGCTTGAAATAAGGACTTGCGGCAGCCAGCGGCAGCGTCTGGCGCCACTTTCAATTGAGCAAGGCAAATGGGGAGTACTCGATGAAAACCATCAGCCAACGTGACAAAGATTTATTCGAAAACCTGTTCGTTCTCGAACTTGCCAATAACCATTGGGGCAAGCTGGAGCGTGGGCTGAAAATCATCCGTGACCACGGCACGATCTCGCGCTTCAACAATGTCAAAGCCGCCATCAAGCTGCAGTTCCGAGATGTGGACGAGTTCATCCACCCTGATTTCAAGGGCTCGACTGAGCTGCGTTATGTCAAGAAGACCGAGGACACTCGCCTGAGCAGGGACGAGTTCTCCCGGATGGTTGAAGAGATCCGCAATCTGAGCTGCATTCCAATGGCTACGCCGTTCGATGAGGCCTCTGTCGATCTGTGCGTCGAGTTCGACATGCCGATCATCAAGATTGCCAGTTCCGACATGAACGACTGGCCGCTGATCGAGAAAATCGCATCCACTCGCCGTCCGACCATCATTTCGACCGGGGGCGCGTCGGAGAAGGATCTGGATGATATCGTCCGCTTCTTTGAAAAGCGTGACATTCCGTTAGCCATAAACCACTGCGTTTCGCTATACCCCAGCGAAGACGACGAACTTCATCTCGATCAGATCGACTACCTGCGCAACCGCTATCCAGGTCATGTCATCGGTTTGTCCACCCATGAATACCATGACTGGCATTCCTCCATGCTGATTTCCTACGGCAAGGGTGCCCGCACATGGGAGCGGCATATCGACATCGAGTACGAAGGTGTTCCTGTCTCCAACTACTGCTCGCTGCCCGAACAATGTGACGCCTGGTACAAGGCCTTCCATAAGGCCAAGGAAATGTGCGGCGGCATCAGTGCCAGCCGACGCATCATTTCGCGCAAGGAAACCGAATACCTCAATGCTCTGGTGCGCGGTGCCTATGCACGTCGGGACCTGGAGCCCGGTTACGTGCTGAATCACGATGAATTCGAGAAAGATTTCTACCTCGCCATCCCCTTGCACAAAGGACAGTTGTCCTGCCGCGAAGTCATGAACGGAGAAAGGCTGATGCAGCCGATCAGAGCCAACGAGCGTCTGACCATCGATCATATCGACGGCCCTTACAGCGAAACCCCAGCGCTCAAGAACCTCATCCTCAACCGGGGGCTTTGAAACATGCGTACTTCCGAGCGGATCGCACAATGGTTGGTGCAGCAGGGCGTTGAGCAAGTCTTCACCGTCACCGGCGGAGGCGCCATGTTCCTCAACCAGGCCTTGGGTGGGCATGAAGGCTTGCGCTGCACGTTCATGCATCACGAGCAGGCCTGTGCCATGGCGGCTGAAGGCTATGCACGCATTACGGGCAAACCCGCTGTCGTGATGCTGACCACCGGTCCGGGTTCGATCAACGCGCTCAACGGTGTACACGGTGCATTTACCGACTCCATCCCGATGATCGTGATTTCTGGCCAGATCAAGCGTGAGACCTGCGTTTCATTCCAGGATGTGCCAGGCCTGCGTCAGCTGGGCGATCAGGAAGGTCCAACGATCGCCATGGCCAGCCCCGTGTGCAAATACGCGCAGATCGTACGCTCGGAAAAGGACTTGGAAGTCATGTTGCCCAAGGCTTATGCCGAGGCGGTAAGCGGTCGTCCTGGTCCTGTGTGGCTGGATATCCCGCTGGATATCCAGCAGTCGACGGCACCTATCGATATTCCCCCGCCAGTACTGGTCCGGGCACAACCTGCCGAAGGGCTGCGAGCGGCGTGCGTTGACATCGCCAGGCGGCTCGTGCAATCGCATCGCCCGTTGATCCTGGGAGGGACGGGAGTCCGGCTTTCGGGCACCGAGAAGCGCCTGCTGGCGCTGATCGAGCGCTACCGTGTACCGCTGGCCACGGCCTGGACGCATGACCTGATTGCCTCCGACCATCCGCTGTTTGCGGGGCGGCCGGGGACCATCGGCACGCGTGCGGGCAACCTGTGCCTGCAGGCGGCTGATTTCGTGCTCGTGCTCGGGTCCCGCCTGAACGTTCGCCAGACAAGCTACAACTGGCAGGCCTTCGCCAAGCATGCCTGGGTTGCCCAGGTGGATATCGACGCCGCCGAGCTGAGCAAGCCCACCTATCGAGCGGACCTTGGGGTTGCCACCGACCTGAACGACTTCCTGGATGTCCTGGAGCTGGAGCTGGCGCGCGCAAGCCTTCCTGACTTCGGTGCCTGGGTGCAGTGGTGCCAGCGTATCGGGACCACTTACCGCGCCTCGGCAGAGCACCAGCAGCGTCCTGGCGATGTGCTCAACCCTTATGTCATGGTTTCGCGTATTTTCAGCCAACTGCGCCCTGACGATATCGTGGTGTGTGGCAACGCATCTGCCTGCATTCTGCCGTTCCAAGTGGGGGCTCTGCAGAAAGGGCAGCGCCTGTTCAGCAACTCCGGCTCCGCCTCCATGGGCTATGACCTGCCTGCGGCCATTGGCGCTGCGACAGCGGCAGCGCTCGAAGGCAAGCGGGTGATCTGCTTTGCCGGGGATGGCAGCTTGCAGATGAACATCCAGGAGCTTCAGACGCTGAAGACCTTGGGCGCCAATGTCATCGTCATCGTGCTCAACAATCGCGGTTATCTTTCGATCTGGCAGACCCACGAGAACTTCTTCGGTCGGGTCATCGGCGCCACGCCGGAGTCGGGTGTGGAGTTTCCTGATTTCACGGCGGTTGCCCGGGCGTACGGTCTGCGCGCGGAGTCCGTGGCTTCGGAGCAGGACCTGGATCGGTTCGATGCACTCCTGGAGACCAATGGCCCGCTGCTGATCGACCTGCATGTTGACCCGCGGCAGGAGTTCGTGCCGCGTATCAAGTCTCGTGTGGATGCGCAAGGCGCCTTCGTCACGCCGGAGCTGGATGACATGCACCCGTTCCTGGAGCAGGCGACGTTGCAGCAAATCCGCGACGAGGCGCTGGCAATACGCTCGGTGCCTGTTGCCGATGCGCATTCTGGAAGCCGCTGCGATGATTGATAAGACTGTACGTTCTGCCGACTTCCTCGCTTTGCGTGATCGCGCAAGCGACCTGCCACCTGCAGAAATAGACCCGCAGCGTCCCATCTGGATTTTCGGGGCAGGGAATTTTGGCCGTAGCCTCGCGCTTGCCATGAAGGACCAAGGCCTGGCGGTGGCCGGTTTCGTTGAAACCTCGCCTCGAGTCGATTCGGTACTGGGTTTGCCCGTGCTGAATTGGCAAGCGCTGGCACTTGAGGCCCCGAATGCACAGTTGGCTCTGGGTATCTTCAACCGCGATACGCCCTACGATGCGTTGATGAGCCTCGTCGCCGCAGCAGGTTTCGCTCCGCCTTTGATGCCGTGGGACCTTTATGGGGTGTTTCGCGAGGCCCTTGGGTGGCGTTTCTGGTTGAGCGACCGCTCGCTCTTGCTGGCTTCGATGGAAAGAATCGCCCGGGTAGGTGATGTGCTCGCAGATGACCAGAGCCGATATGTGCTCTATCGAATCTGCGCATTTCGTCTGGGTCTGGACATGGCATTTTCCAGTTGCGTGTCCAACGAGCCCCAGTACTTCAATGAATTGACCCTGCCTGCCTTACAGGGGCGAGACATCACCTTTGTGGATTGCGGTGCCTATGATGGCGATAGCTATCGGGAGCTGGTCAATTGCCCTGGAATTACCTGCAAACAGGCATTCCTTTTGGAGCCTGACCCGCAGAATTATTCCAGGCTGGTGCAGCAGGTAACATTGCAGGGCGGGCCAGCCATCTGCTTGCCAATGGCGGCGGCAGAAACCTATAGCATCCTGACCTTCAATGCCGGTCAGGGTGAGGCCTGCTCGATCAGTCAGGCGGGGGGCGATACTTCGATCGCGGCGGTGGCGCTGGAGCAATTGCTGCCGTGTACCCATGTCGATGTCGTCAAGCTCGATGTCGAGGGGGCCGAGGCACAGGTATTGCGTGGGGCCGAGCGCATCATCCGAAACAGCAGGCCGGTATTGATCGTGTCGTTGTACCACAACCCCCATGACCTCTGGGCATTGCCGGAGCTGTTGTTCGAATATTGTCCGAACTACAGATTCTATGTTCGGCAGCACTCATCCAACAGCTTCGATTCTGTTCTTTACGCGGTCCCCAACCCATGAATGTGCTGCTGACCGGAGGTACCGGCTTCTTCGGGCGCGCGCTGTTGCGTCACTGGCTTGCTCGTGCCCAATCAGGGGAGCAGGTGCCGAAGGTCACTGTGCTGAGTCGTTCCCCTCACAGCTTTTTGGCGCAGTATCCGGAGTTCGAAGGGCTGGCGTGGTTGAAGCTGTACCAGGGCGATGTCCTGGATCCTGCATCGTTGCCGGCCTATGAGGGGTTCACGCATCTGCTGCACGGGGCTGCGGACTCCACGGCCGGACCTCGTCTCAGCCCATTGCAGCGATATGACCAGATCGTCGACGGTACCCGTCATCTGCTGGACTATGCCGCCGCGCAGGGTATCCGCCGCTTTTTGCTCACCAGCTCCGGTGGGGTCTACGGGCCTCAACCGGCAGATGTGCAGACCATTGGCGAGTGTTACAACGGGATGCCGGATCCGCTCGAGGCCGGGCATGCCTACAGCGTCGCCAAACGTTGTGCGGAGCACTTGTGTGCCTTGTACCGGCAGCAATACGGTATCGAGGTGGTGATCGCCCGTTGTTTTGCCTTTGTGGGACGTGACTTGCCATTGGATGTGCATTTCGCTATCGGTAACTTCATTCGTGATGCGCTCCATGCGCCGGTCATCACAGTGAACGGCGATGGAACCCCGGTACGGTCCTACATGGACCAACGAGACTTGGCGCAGTGGCTGGAGGTACTGTTGCGCCACGGTCAGGCGGGAGAGGCCTACAACGTTGGATCGGATGTCGCGATCACGATTGGCGAGTTGGCACATTTGGTGCGCGATATCCTGGCACCGCACAAGGCCGTTTCCATCGCAGCCAGGGCTGTGGGAGACGCAAGCTTTCGCAACCGATATGTCCCGTCCATCGAGAAGGCGCGAAACCAGTTGGGATTGTACTTGCAGCACTCCCTCAGGGAGGCGATTCAATATGCCGCCTGGTCTGTGTGATGAGGCCGCGCCATGTTGTCTTCGCAGTCTCCGATAACCTTTCATTCGTCGGACGAAATCATGCTCAATGACTATCCGTTCTCACCCCAGCGTGAGCGAGTTGCCACGCAATGTGTTTGCTGTGGCGGAACGCAGTTGCAAAAGTCCCCGGCGGTCCTCATGCCTTTTGTTTCGCACCGGGCGTTGGACTGGCCGCCGGTGTCCATTGATGCGCAGTGGGGGTTGAACACGATTCCCCAGGGCATGGCCTATTGCATCTGCAATACGCTTCACTGCGCCGCGTGTGAATTTCTGTTTTTGGATATCCGATTCTCGGACCGTGAAATGGAGCGTTTGTACGAAGGCTATTACGGCGAGGCATATGCGCGCTTACGTGAGCATTACGAGCCAGGATTTGTCGAGCGTAATAAAGCGCTGGCGGCACCTAGCGCACTGATCGAGCTGACGCGAGCCTACATTCTTCAGTTCCTTGCACCGACCCGGATTCTGGACTGGGGAGGCGGGGATGGTACCAACACGCCATTCAAGGGCGATGGCTATCAGGCAGATATTTTCGATATCGATAGAAAGTCCACAGTTGCAGGTACGCGCAGCGTCTCGTCAGAGGAGATTCAGGAAAGCGACTATGATCTCATCGTTTGTCGTCATGTCCTTGAGCATATCCCTTACCCGGCAGACACACTGATGAAGATTCGCCAGTGCATGAGTGATGACACCTACCTCTATATCGAACTGCCTCATGAAGCGCTGATGGTCGGGAACGATAACGTATGCCCGGAGCAGAAGCGGCACTGGCATGAACACATCAACTTTTTCTCGACGACCGCACTCGGCAATCTGTTAGGTGCTTGCGGTTTCACTGTTCTAAGCGTGCACTCAACGCCTGTCGCGGCTGATCCACGCCTTAGTTCTGCGTCTCGTATCCTTCAGGCGATGGTGAGGAAGGCGTACCCTTGATGCTTTCGTAAATCAGCGAAAAGGGCTGAATGCAGATGGCCTAGGGCCGGCTCTCTATACTCTGCCCGCGTGGCGTCTCGTTTTTAAGGCCCCAGGGCCGGATAGTTGGGCCCTTCGGCGGTGGTTGGGCCTGGTTGCGTTGCAGCATACGGCGCTTTGGTCGTATAACCGTGACTTGGCAGTCGAAACGTGCATCTCTAATCTATTCAGTCTGCGGGCAGCCACGTCGACGAGGCTCGCAAGGCCTGCATTGCAGCGCCCAATCCCGCACTATCCGCCATGTTTACCGGGAAGCCACAATGATTGGCATTAAAAGCATCGCCAGTTACGTACCTGTGGAGGGCGTCGACAATTACGCCCAGGGTGCGAAATTCGGCAAAGATCAAGATTTCATTTTCGGCAAGATCGGCTCGACCTTCTTGCCACGCAAGGACGCCTCGCAGGAAACCTCCGATCTGTGTGTCGAGGCCGCCAAGGCGTTGTTTGCTGCCAATCCGAGGTTCGACCCCGCTAGCATCGAAGCGCTGATTGTCGTCACTCAGAACGGCGACGCTGAAGGGCTGCCGCACACCGCGGCTATCGTCCAGCAAAAGCTCGGACTGCCGACCCACATCGCAGCGTTCGACATTTCGCTGGGTTGCTCCGGCTATGTTTACGGCATCTATGCCCTGAAGGGGTTCATGGAGGCGGCAGGCCTTAAGAATGGACTGTTGATCACAGCCGACCCCTATTCGAAGATCGTCGACCCGGAAGACCGTAACACCACCATGCTGTTCGGTGATGCCGCCACGGCGACTTGGATGGGTGAAGATGCGACCTGGCAACTGGGCAAGTCGCTATTCGGCAGTGATGGGGCAGGGGCAGAGCATCTGCGTACGACTGACGGCAAGTTCTTCATGAACGGTCGCCAGGTCTATAACTTCGCGCTGGTTAAAGTCCCGGCGCATCTGCAGCAACTGCTCGAGGCGAGCGGGTTGCATGCCGACGATATCGATCTCTACTGTTTGCACCAGGGCAGCGCGGCGATCGTCGATGCCGTTTCCCAGCGCTTCAATGAGGGCAAGCAGCGCGAGAAGTTCGTCAAGGACATGGCCGAGACGGGTAACACAGTTTCTTCGAGCATCCCGCTCTTGCTGGAAAAGTACGTGCTGGATTCCCATTGCAAGCGTGTCGCACTCAGTGGTTTCGGCGTAGGCCTTTCGTGGGGGTCCGCCATCCTCGAGCGTACCGACTAAGAGGTAGTGGTATGAAAAAAGCGCTGACCGGATCCGGTCGGCGCTTTTTGTTTTTTACGGCGATTTTCTGGCGCCAACTACTTGATTTCATTGGGCTGGCATGGTGCCAGCAAAAAAAAACGAAAAAGGCCCTAAAGCAAACTGCCCTGACGACGATAAACATTACGAAGGTTCTCTAGGCCACACCCCCGGCGAATTGCCAAGGCCGGAAGCCGTAGTACCCAATCCAACGAGGAATTCGTCATGGCTTTGACTGTTAACACCAACACTACCTCTCTGGGCGTTCAGAAGAACCTGAACCGTGCTTCCGACGCACTGAGCACTTCGATGACCCGTCTGTCCTCCGGCCTGAAAATCAACAGCGCCAAAGACGACGCCGCCGGCCTGCAGATCGCTACCCGCATGACCTCGCAGATCCGCGGTCAGACCATGGCTATCAAGAACGCCAACGACGGTATCTCCATCGCCCAGACCGCTGAAGGCGCGATGCAAGAGCAGACCAACATGCTGCAGCGCATGCGTGAACTGGCTTTGCAGGCACGAAACGACTCCAACAGCTACCTGGACCGTCAGGCTCTGGACGCTGAGTTCCAGCAAATGCTGAGTGAAATCAACCGTGTTGCTTCCAGCACCGAGCTGAACGGCAAGAAGCTGCTCGATGGTAGCTCTGGTGTCATGACCTTCCAGGTAGGTTCTAATACTGGTAGCGACAACCAGATCACCATTACCCTCAGTGCCGCCATGAAGTCCACTGGCACTGGCGCTGCCCTGTCTGCTCTGAACACCCAGACCATTTCGGCTGCGTCCGGCACTACTTCTGCCGCTTATGAAACTCAGTTCAGCAACGCCATCACCGCAATCGATGACGCTCTGCAGAACATCAACACCACGCGTGCTGCTCTGGGTGCCGCCCAGAACCGTCTGACCAGCACCATCAACAACCTGCAAAACGTTAACGAAAACGCCGAAGCCGCTCGTGGCCGTGTGCAGGACACCGACTTCGCTGCTGAAACTGCCCAGCTGACCAAGCAGCAGACTCTGCAGCAAGCTTCGACTTCGGTTCTGGCCCAGGCCAACCAGCTGCCGTCGGCAGTTCTGAAGCTGCTGGGCTAATCTGCCTGACAGTTGTTGGCGGGGAAGTGCAGATGTTGCGCTTCCCCGCTTTTCCATTTTGAGGTGGTAGCGATGGACATGAGCCTCAAGTTGAACCTGTCCTATCAGGCCGCGCGTTCGGCCGAGCAGGTCGCCGAAAAGCCGGTAATCCGGCCGGCTGAAGTTTCCGACGAAGGCAAGAAAGACGATCCGCTCAAGGTGGGTGGGGTCGACGAAGTCAAAAGTGCCGTCGCCGAGATCGAAAAGTTTTTGAAAGAGACCCGACGCAACCTGGAATTCTCCACTGATGAGGAATCTGGCAAGATCGTGGTAAAGGTCATCGCCAGCGATAGCGGTGAGTTGATTCGGCAGATCCCTTCGGAAGAGGCCTTGCGAATTGCCCATAGCTTGAGCGATGTCAAGAGTATTCTGTTCGACGCCAAAGCCTGATCGGTGGCGAACACCAATGATGTGAATCGTTTCGGTCTTGCAGGAGCGGGACTGGTACGTAGATAAGAGGGACAACAGCATGGCAAGCCCGATTACTCCTTCCGTTGGCCTGGGGTCCGGTCTCAATATTTCCGAGATCGTCAAGGCGTTGGTAGAGTCCGACACTGCAGCCAAGCAGGCGCAGATCAATCGCCAGACCAGCAACAACAGTGCGATGATTTCGGGGATCGGCGCGTTGCGCAGTGCTCTCACGGCGTACCAGGACGCCATGAAAAAGCTCAACGACACGAATGCCCCGTCCTTCAACGCCTATGCGGCGAAGTCGGCCAATGAGGCAGTGGTCAAGGTCACCTCGAGCAACAGTGCGGTTGCGGGCAGCTACGACATCGCTGTCAAGCAGTTGGCGACCAGCTCCAAGGTGGCCAGTCAGCGGTTCGTGGGCGGTGCCGAGAGCAGCATTGCGCAAGGCAACCTGACCATCAGCCAGGGCACCAAGACCTATAATCTCAGCGTCCCTACGGGTGCGACACTGCAGAGTGTGCGCGATCAGATCAACAAGGAAATGTCCGTCAACGGTATTTCCGCCAACATCATCAATGAGCAGGGTGGTTCCCGCCTGGTGCTCAGCTCAACCACGACTGGCGCCAATACCGATATCAAGCTGGGCGGCATTCCGGAACTGACCATTGATGGCACCACCCCGATGGTGGGTACTGGGGCGGGCTATATTTCGGCGCGGCCTCAGGATGCCGAGTTGACCATTGACGGCCTTACGGTCAAGAGCTCGACCAATACCGTCAAGAACGCCATTAGCGGTATGACCCTTGAGTTGACAGGTGTCAGCGGGATGGCAGCTGATGGTGTAACCCGTACGCCTACAGCGCTGACGGTAACTGCCGACAATGATGGCTTGAAGAAGTCGGTCCAGAGTTTCGTCGATGCCTATAACACATTGCAGCGTGCGATCACGTCGCTGACGACGTCGAGCCGCGACAAGGATGACAATTTGATCCTTGGGCCGCTGACTAACGACCCTACGACTCGCTCGTTGCTCGGCGACCTTCGTAAGGTGATGGCTGAGGTAGGTGCTGGTGACAGGCTGACCACGCTGGGCCAGCTGGGTATCAATACCCAGAAAGACGGTACCCTCGAGTTCAATGCCATCAAGTTCACCGCGGCGATGAACGACAAGAAGCTCGGCCCGGAGCTGCAGGAGTTCTTCACAGGCACCAATGGTGTGTTCGAGCGGATGAACAAGGCGATCGAGCCTTACAACGGTGCTGAGGGTAGCGTGGCCTCACGCAAGTCCAACCTCGACAAGACAGCCAAGAACCTCAGTGATCAGCAGGCGGCGCTGGATCGGCGCACTGTTTCCCTGACCGAATCCCTGACCAAAAAGTATGTCGCCCTGGACACCGCCCTGGGCAAGATGAAAGCCCAGGCCGACCAGATCACCTCGATCTTCGAAGCGATCAACGCCCAGGCCAAGAAGTCCTAATTCCGGCGTGTAGCTGAGATGCAAAAAGCCCGGTAGCGTCCTCTTGATGCCCCGGGCTTTTGGCTTTGTAGCTAAAGTTCTTTGACGCCGCGACGATACACAGGTATACGCAACCTTTTTCGCTGCAACGAGGTAGATCCATGAACCCGATGTTGGCCCTCCGGCAATACCAGAAAGTCAATGGTGTGGCGCAGACCTCCGTGGCCAGTCCGCACCGTCTGGTACAAATGCTCATGCAGGGTGGTCTCGATCGTCTTGCCCAGGCCAAGGGCGCCATGGCGCGCAACGACGTCCCTCAGCGCGGCATTCTGATCGGCAAGGCCATCGACATCATCGGCGGGTTGCGCGAAGGTTTGGACCTTGAAAACCATGCCGACAGCCTCACCGATCTGGACAACCTGTACAGCTACATGAGCCGTCGCCTGGTCGAAGCCAACGTCAAGAACGATCCGGCGATCATTGATGAGGTGGCGCGTCTGCTCATCACGGTCAAGGAAGGCTGGGACGCGATCGGCGATCAGCAGCCGGCAGACTGATTCGGGAGAGGTTGCAATGAGCGAGGTGATCGAGCGTATCGAGCAGACCCGTGAGGCGCTGCTGGCGGCGTTGGACAGTCGTGATTGGGATGCGATTGGCGAGCTCGACCTGGAGTGCCGAATTTGCGTCGATGACGTGCTGGCGGAGGCCTCGCTCAACGAAGATGCGGTAAAGGGCAGCCTAGAGCAGTTGCTTGGCGTTTATCGGCAACTTATTGATATTGCAAGTGGCGAACGTCAATCGATAGTCGACGAGATGACGCAGATTCGTCAGGCGAAAAATGCCGCAAAGGTATACCATCTCTTCAGTTGACGCTGGAGGGGTGCAAAAAATCGCGCGCCATTAATTTGACTGTGTGCGTTTTTTTGACTTAACTAGTGACTGTTTTCGCAAAATCAGACGTCCGAGCACTGATCATTCAGTCGGAATGATGTCGAGCACGCCTGCGGGCGTCGAAATGACTAGGGAAGTTGCTAACGCATGTGGCGTGAAACCAAGATCCTCCTGATCGATGACGACAGCGAACGCCGCCGCGATCTAGCGGTGGTCCTGAATTTTCTAGGCGAAGAAAACCTCTCCTGCTCCAGCCATGATTGGCAGCAGGCGGTTGCTTCTTTGTCGTCGAGTCGCGATGTGCTGTGCGTACTGATCGGGACCGTGAATGCTCCGGCGGGTGTCCTTGGGCTGCTTAAGACAGTGGCTGCATGGGATGAGTTCCTTCCGGTTCTGCTTTTAGGTGAAATTTCTTCTGCGGACTTCCCGGAAGACCTACGCCGTCGCGTTCTGTTCAATCTCGAAATGCCGCCGAGCTACAGCCAGTTGCTCGATTCGCTGCACCGTGCCCAGGTCTACCGTGAAATGTACGACCAGGCCCGCGAGCGCGGCCGCCAGCGCGAACCCAATCTGTTCCGCAGCCTGGTCGGCACCAGCCGTGCCATCCAGCATGTGCGCCAGATGATGCAGCAAGTGGCCGATACCGATGCCAGCGTGCTGATTCTCGGTGAGTCCGGCACTGGCAAGGAGGTGGTGGCGCGCAACCTGCACTACCACTCCAAACGCCGCGAAGCGCCGTTCGTGCCGGTCAACTGCGGGGCGATTCCGGCCGAGTTGCTCGAGAGCGAGTTGTTCGGGCATGAGAAGGGCGCCTTCACCGGGGCCATCACCAGCCGCGCCGGGCGTTTCGAGCTGGCCAACGGCGGGACCTTGTTCCTCGACGAGATCGGCGACATGCCGCTGCCGATGCAGGTCAAGCTGCTGCGTGTGCTGCAAGAGCGCACCTTCGAGCGGGTCGGTAGCAACAAGACCCAGAGCATCGACGTACGCATCATTGCCGCGACCCACAAGAACCTCGAGACCATGATCGAGGAAGGGACCTTCCGCGAAGACCTGTACTACCGCTTGAATGTCTTCCCCATTGAAATGGCGCCGCTGCGTGAGCGAGTCGAGGATATTCCGCTGTTGATGAACGAGCTGATCTCGCGCATGGAGCACGAGAAGCGCGGCTCGATCCGTTTCAACTCAGCATCGATCATGTCCCTGTGCCGTCACGGTTGGCCGGGGAACGTCCGTGAGCTGGCCAATCTGGTCGAGCGCATGGCGATCATGCATCCATACGGGGTGATCGGGGTTTCCGAGTTGCCAAAGAAATTCCGTTACGTCGATGACGAAGACGAGCAGATGGTCGACAGCCTGCGCAGCGATCTGGAAGAACGTGCGGCGATCAACGGTCACGCGCCAAGCTTCTCCGGCAGCGCCATGCTCCCGCCAGAAGGGTTGGACCTGAAGGATTATCTGGGCAACCTCGAGCAGGGCCTGATCCAGCAGGCGTTGGACGACGCCAACGGTATCGTCGCGCGAGCCGCCGAGCGCTTGCGTATCCGCCGCACCACGCTGGTGGAAAAGATGCGCAAGTACGGCATGAGCCGTCGAGAAGGTGACGATCAGGCAGAAGGTTGACGCCTTCTGCTTTTCTACAAGCGGGGCTGCTTTGCAGCCTTCGCGCCGGCAAGCCCTCTGCAGCCGGGTGGTGCAACGCCGCCTTGCGATGAAGGTCGCGGCATTTCCTTATACCCGGCACGGCTATTGCTACACCGCTGGCAACACACCGTTTTTATGACGGTCAGCCACGCGAGAGAGCATGATGCCCCAGGTCGCCCACATCTCCCGAACCCCCGACGCGCACGGCCGCACCTCGGTCGAGCAGGAAAGCCGTCAGGGCCTGGAGCAGGCGTTCGCCCTGTTCAATCAGGTTTCTGATCAGCTCAGTGAGTCCTACAGCCTGCTCGAAGCTCGGGTCAGCCAGCTCAAGGGTGAACTGGCCGTGGTCAGTGCTCAGCGCATGGCCGAGCTGGATGAAAAAGAGCGCCTGGCCAATCGTTTGCAGAACCTGCTCGACCTGCTGCCCGGCGGGGTGATCGTCATCGACGATCAGGGGTATGTGCGCGAGGCCAACCCGGCGGCATGCGAGTTGCTGGGCGAGCCATTGGTCGGTGAGCTCTGGCGCCAAGTGATCGCCCGCAGCTTCGCCCCGCGCAAGGATGACGGCCATGAAATCTCGTTGCGTGACGGCCGGCGGCTGTCCATCGCCACGCGCTCGCTCGATGCCGAGCCCGGGCAACTGGTGCTGCTCAACGACCTGACCGAAACCCGCCGCCTGCAAGATCAACTGGCCCGCCATGAGCGACTGTCGTCGCTGGGGCGCATGGTCGCTTCACTCGCCCATCAGATCCGCACGCCATTGTCGGCGGCGATGCTCTATGCCGGCCATTTGGCCGACGCAGAAAAAGAATTGCCCAAAGAAACCCGCCAGCGCTTCGCCGGCAGCCTCAAGGAGCGCCTGCACGAGCTGGAGCATCAGGTCCGTGACATGCTGGTGTTCGCTCGCGGCGAGCTGCCGCTGGGCGACCGCATGAGCCCCAAGGCTTTGTTCCAGGCGTTGCAGCAGGCAGCCCAAACCCATGTCCAAGGCCATAGCGTGCGCTGGCAATGCGACAGCCATCTCGGTGAGCTGCTGTGCAATCGCGACACCTTGGTGGGCGCCTTGCTCAATCTGATCGAAAACGCCTTGCAAGCCAGCACCGGGCCGGCGCGCCTGAAGGTGCACCTGTACCGGCGCGATCAGGCCCTGCACTTGTGCATCAGCGATGCCGGCTGTGGCATCGAGGCCGATCTGCTAGCGCGCTTGGGCGAGCCCTTCCTGACTACCAAGTCCACCGGCACCGGCTTGGGGTTGGCGGTGGTCAAGGCTGTCGTGCGGGCGCACCAGGGTAGTCTGCGGCTGCGCTCGAAGGTCGGCCGAGGAACGTGTGTGGACGTGGTGCTGCCGTTGATCGGCGGGCCGGCGATGGGGGAGGCGTGATGACGATCAAGGTGTTGCTGGTCGAGGACGATCGTGTCCTGCGCCAGGCCTTGGGCGATACCCTGGAAATCGGCGGTTTCGCCTACCGTGCGGTGGGCAGTGGCGAGGAGGCGCTCGAGGCAGTGGCTGGCGAGTCCTTCAGCCTGGTGGTCAGCGATGTGAACATGCCGGGCATGGATGGGCACCAGTTGCTGGCTCAGCTGCGTACCCAGCATCCTCAATTGCCGGTGTTGCTGATGACTGCCCACGCCGCGGTGGAGCGTGCCGTGCAGGCCATGCGCCAGGGCGCTGTCGATTACCTGGTCAAGCCGTTCGAGCCCAAGGCGCTGCTGAGCCTGGTGGAGCGTCATGCCGCCGGGCGCGTGGGCGGTGCCGATGAAGAGGGGCCGGTCGCCTGTGAGCCTGCCAGCCGGCAATTGCTGGAGCTGGCCGCGCGTGTGGCGCGCAGTGATTCGACCGTGCTGATTTCCGGCGAGTCCGGGACCGGCAAGGAAGTGCTGGCGCGCTATATCCATCAGCAATCGCCGCGCGCGGCGCAGCCCTTCGTGGCGATCAATTGCGCAGCCATTCCCGACAATATGCTCGAAGCCACGTTGTTCGGCCATGAGAAAGGCGCCTTCACGGGGGCCATTGCCGCCCAGGCCGGCAAGTTCGAGCAGGCCGATGGCGGCACTTTGTTGCTCGACGAGATTTCCGAAATGCCCCTGGGCTTGCAGGCCAAGCTTCTGCGCGTGCTGCAGGAGCGTGAGGTGGAGCGGGTGGGTGGGCGCAAGCCGATCGCCCTGGACATCCGCGTGCTGGCGACCACCAACCGAGACTTGGCCGAGGAGGTCGCCGCCGGGCGCTTCCGTGAGGACCTCTACTATCGCCTGTCGGTGTTCCCGCTCGCCTGGCGCCCGCTGCGCGAGCGCAGCGCCGACATTCTGCCGCTGGCTGAGCGCCTGCTGGCGCGCCATGTGGCCAAGATGAAGCATGCCCCGGTGCGGCTGTCCGCCGAGGCGCGAGCCTGCCTGCAAGGGCATCCGTGGCCGGGTAATGTGCGCGAGCTGGACAACGCTTTGCAGCGCGCCTTGATCCTGCAGCAGGGTGGGGTGATCGAGGCGGCGGATTTCTGTCTGGCCGGTGCCATTGCCTTGTCGGTACCTGCGGTGGCCGTGAGCGAGGTACCTGCCGAATCCGGGGGGCTGGGCGATGACATGCGTCGCCATGAGTTCCAGATGATCATCGACACCCTGCGCGCCGAGCGTGGCCGCCGCAAGGAAGCCGCCGAGCGCTTGGGTATCAGTCCGCGGACACTGCGCTACAAGCTTGCGCAGATGCGTGATGCGGGGTTCGACGTCGAAGCCAGCCTGTACGGCTGAAACCAGTTTTAAAGGTCGCATGCAGGGCTGGCACTCTTGTTGCTAGTTCCAGCCCATTCGCTGCATGAGCGTCAAAAAAATGCGGCCGCCGGAGAGAAGAAGTCCATGACCCAAGGTGTTGAATTCAATCGTCTGATGCTGGATATGCGGGCCATGCAGGCCGAAGCCATGTCCCAGCCCAAGGTCGCTGCCGCGCCTGAACTGGCCCCTGGCCAGAGCAGCTTTGCCGACATGCTCGGCCAGGCCATCGGCAAGGTCAATGAGGTACAGCAGGCCTCGACCCAGCTGTCCAACGCCTTCGAGATCGGCAAGAGCGGTGTTGACCTGACTGACGTTATGATTGCTTCGCAAAAGGCTTCCGTGTCGTTCCAGGCCCTGACCCAGGTCCGTAACAAACTGGTCCAGGCGTACCAGGACATCATGCAGATGCCGGTTTGAGGACAGAGTGAGCCATGGCTGAAGCAGTCGTCGACAATCCCCCCGCCAAGAGTGGTCCGCCAGCGCCCAAGCCGCCGCTGTTCGGCATGTCGTTCCTGGAAAACATTTCGCAGATGCCCATGCTGCGTCAGGTCGGCCTGCTGGTCGGACTGGCCGCGAGCGTGGCGATCGGCTTCGCCGTGGTGCTTTGGTCGCAGCAACCGGACTACCGGCCGCTGTACGGCAGCCTGGCGGGCCTGGATGCCAAGCAGGTCATGGACACCCTGGCCTCCGCGGACATCGGCTACCGCGTGGAGCCCAACTCCGGCGCCTTGCTGGTCAAGGCCGACGATCTCTCCCGCGCGCGCCTTAAGCTGGCTGCTGCCGGTGTCGCGCCAAGCGATGGCAACATCGGCTTCGAGATTCTCGATAAAGAGCAGGGCCTGGGTACCAGCCAGTTCATGGAGGCCACCCGCTACCGTCGGGGCCTTGAAGGCGAACTGGCGCGTACCGTATCGAGCCTGAACAACGTCAAGGCCGCCCGTGTCCACCTGGCCATTCCCAAGAGCTCGGTGTTCGTGCGCGACGAGCGCAAGCCCAGCGCATCGGTACTGGTCGAGCTGTATCCGGGACGCGCCCTGGAGGCCGGCCAGGTCATGGCCATCGTCAACCTGGTGGCCACCAGCGTGCCGGAACTGGACAAGTCCCAGGTGACCGTGGTCGACCAGAAGGGCAACCTGCTCTCCGAGCAGTTGCAGGACACCGCCTTGACCATGGCCGGCAAGCAGTTCGACTACAGCCGCCGCATGGAAGGCCTGTTGACCCAGCGTGTGCACAACATCCTGCAGCCGGTGCTGGGCAACGACCGCTACAAGGCCGAGGTATCGGCCGACGTCGACTTCAGCGCGGTCGAGTCCACCTCCGAGCAGTTCAACCCAGATCAGCCAGCGCTTCGCAGCGAGCAGTCGGTCAATGAACAGCGCTCCAGCAGCCAGCCCCCGCAAGGCGTGCCCGGTGCCCTGAGCAACCAGCCGCCGGCCGGTGCCTCGGCGCCTGAAAATGCCACCGCCTCGGCGCCGCCTGCCGGTGCGATCCAGCCAGGCCAGCCACTGGTGGACGCCAATGGCCAACAGATCATGGACCCGGCCACTGGCCAGCCGATGTTGGCGCCTTACCCGGCTGACAAGCGTCAGCAGACCACCAAGAACTTCGAGCTCGATCGCTCCATCAGCCACACCCGTCAGCAGCAGGGCCGCCTGACGCGCCTGTCGGTGGCCGTGGTAGTGGACGACCAGGTCAAGGTCGACGCCGCCACCGGCGAAGCCACCCGTGCCCCATGGGGGGCCGAGGACCTGGCGCGCTTCACTCGCCTGGTGCAGGACGCAGTGGGCTTCGATGCCAGCCGTGGCGACAGCGTGACCGTGGTCAACGTGCCGTTCTCCGCTGACCGTGGCACGGAGCTGGAGGACATTCCGTTCTACTCGCAGCCTTGGTTCTGGGACATCGTCAAGCAGGTGCTGGGTGTCGTGTTCATCCTGGTGCTGGTATTCGGTGTGCTGCGTCCGGTGCTCAACAACATCACAGGTGGCGGCAAGCAGGCCGCCACCGACAGCGACATGGAGCTGGGCGGGATGATCGGTCTGGATGGCGAACTGGCCAACGACCGCGTCACCCTGGGTGGCCCGCAAAGCATTCTGTTGCCGAGCCCGAGCGAGGGCTATGAAGCACAGTTGAACGCAATCAAAGGCCTGGTGGCCGAAGACCCGGGTCGCGTGGCCCAGGTCGTGAAAGAGTGGATCAACGCCGATGAGTGACAACCGAGCCGTTACCGCCAAGCTGAGCCGCGTCGACAAGGCGGCGATCCTGCTGCTCTCCCTGGGCGAGACCGACGCCGCCCAGGTCCTGCGACACATGGGGCCCAAGGAAGTGCAGCGGGTCGGTGTGGCCATGGCGCAGATGGGCAACGTCCATCGCGAACAGGTCGAGCAGGTGATGAGCGAGTTCGTCGAAATCGTCGGCGACCAGACCAGCCTGGGCGTGGGCTCCGACGGCTATATCCGCAAGATGCTCAACCAGGCCTTGGGCGAGGACAAGGCCAACGGCCTGATCGACCGCATCCTGCTGGGTGGCAACACCAGTGGCCTGGACAGCCTCAAGTGGATGGAGCCGCGTGCCGTGGCCGATGTCATCCGCTACGAACACCCGCAGATCCAGGCCATCGTGGTGGCCTACCTGGACCCGGACCAAGCCGGTGAGGTGCTGAGTAACTTCGACCACAAGGTGCGCCTGGACATCATCCTGCGCGTCTCGTCGCTCAATACCGTGCAACCGGCGGCGCTCAAGGAGCTGAACCAGATCCTCGAGAAGCAGTTCTCCGGCAACTCCAATGCCGCGCGCACCACCCTGGGCGGCATCAAGCGCGCCGCGGACATCATGAACTTCCTCGACAGTTCGGTCGAAGGCCAGCTGATGGATGCGATCCGCGATATCGACGGCGACCTGTCCGAGCAGATCGAAGACTTGATGTTCGTCTTCAACAACCTGGCCGACGTCGACGATCGTGGCATCCAGGCGCTGCTGCGCGAGGTGTCCTCCGACGTGCTGGTCGTCTCGCTCAAGGGCGCTGACGAGAAGGTCAAGGACAAGATCTTCCGCAACATGTCCAAGCGCGCCTCGGAACTGCTGCGCGACGACCTGGAGGCCAAGGGGCCGGTGCGGGTCAGCGACGTGGAGACGGCGCAGAAGGAAATCCTCACCATCGCACGGCGTATGGCCGAGGCCGGCGAGATCGTGCTTGGCGGCAAAGGCGCCGAAGAAATGATTTAAGCCGCAAGTGGCACGCTTGGAGTGGCAAGAAAAGCGTATGGCCTTTTCTTGCCGCTGCAAGCGTGCAGCTCGTAGCCATGAGGTTTTGACATGTCCACCAATGAACACCTCAGCGATCTGATCCGCGCCCGCGATCTTGAGGGCGTCGATGTCTGGGCGTTGCCCAGCTTCGACCCGGAGCCAGAGCCGGAGCCTGAACCGGAACCTGAGATCGTCGAGGAAGAAATCGAGGAGGTGCCGCTGGAGGAAGTCCAGCCACTGACCCTCGAAGAGCTCGAAGCGATCCGTCAGGAGGCCTACAACGAAGGGTTCGCCACCGGTGAGCGCGAAGGTTTCCACAGTACCCAGCTGAAAGTGCGTCAGGAGGCCGAGGTGGCTTTGGCGGCCAAGCTGGCCAGCCTCGAACAACTGATGGGGCAACTGCTCGAACCTATCGCCGAACAGGACACCCAGATCGAGCGTGGCCTGGTGCAGTTGGTGGCGCACATGGCTCGTCAGGTGATCGGTCGCGAGCTGCGCAGCGATTCGAGCCAGATAACCCATGTGCTGCGCGAGGCGCTCAAGCTGCTGCCCATGGGCGCCGAGAATATCCGCATCCATCTGAACCCTCAGGATTTCGAGCTGGCCAAGGCCCTGCGCGAACGCCACGAAGAGCGTTGGAAGCTGCTCGAGGACGAGTCGCTGTTGCCTGGCGGTTGCCGGATCGAAACGCTGCACAGCCGCATCGATGCGACCATGGAAACGCGCCTGGAAAAGGCGCTGGCGCAATTGTTCGACCAATTGCACGACC
This sequence comes from Pseudomonas sp. HTZ2, assembly GCF_033173945.1. Classification (NCBI taxonomy): domain Bacteria; kingdom Pseudomonadati; phylum Pseudomonadota; class Gammaproteobacteria; order Pseudomonadales; family Pseudomonadaceae; genus Pseudomonas; species Pseudomonas sp. HTZ2. Next base: position 2,960,512 of record NZ_CP137332.1, read on the forward strand.
AGTCCCTGCACCCGGCCGCGCCGGATCTTGCCCTTGAGCTGGAAACAAGCATCCCGGAGCATGGCGATGCGTCTTGAGCGCACCAGCTTCGGCAAGCGCCTGGGCGGTTATGCGGCGGCGGTTAAATTACCGGACCAACCGGTGGTGGAGGGGCGCTTGCTGCGCATGGTCGGCCTCACCCTGGAGGCCGAAGGCCTGCGCACCGCAGTCGGCAGTCGCTGTCTGGTGATCAACGACGACAGCTACCACCCGGTGCAGGTCGAGGCCGAGGTCATGGGCTTTTCCGGCGCCAAGGTCTTCCTCATGCCGGTGGGCAGTATCGCGGGTATCGCGCCCGGGGCGCGCGTCGTGCCCTTGGACGACAGCGGTCGGCTGCCCATGGGCATGAGCATGCTCGGGCGAGTGCTCGATGGTGCCGGGCGTGCCCTGGATGGCAAAGGTGGGATGAAAGCCGAAGACTGGGTGCCGATGGACGGCCCGATCATCAACCCGCTCAACCGCGACCCGATCAGCCAGCCGCTGGACGTGGGTATCCGCAGCATCAACGGGCTGCTCACGGTGGGGCGTGGGCAGCGTCTGGGCCTGTTCGCCGGTACCGGTGTGGGTAAATCGGTATTGCTGGGCATGATGACGCGCTTCACCGAGGCCGAGATCATCGTGGTCGGCCTGATCGGCGAGCGGGGCCGCGAGGTGAAGGAGTTCATCGAGCACATCCTCGGTGAGGAAGGGCTCAAGCGCTCGGTGGTGGTGGCCTCGCCTGCCGACGATGCGCCACTGATGCGCCTGCGCGCGGCGATGTACTGCACGCGAATTGCCGAATATTTCCGTGACAAAGGCAAGAACGTTCTGCTGCTGATGGATTCGCTGACCCGTTTCGCCCAGGCCCAGCGGGAAATCGCCCTGGCCATCGGCGAGCCGCCGGCGACCCGCGGCTATCCGCCTTCGGTGTTCGCCAAACTGCCCAAGCTGGTCGAGCGCGCGGGCAATGGCGAGCCAGGCGGTGGCTCGATCACTGCTTTCTACACGGTGCTGTCCGAAGGTGACGACCAGCAGGATCCTATCGCCGATGCGGCGCGCGGCGTGCTCGATGGCCACTTCGTACTGTCTCGGCGGTTGGCCGAGGAAGGGCATTACCCGGCCATCGATATCGAAGCGTCCATCAGCCGGGTCATGCCCCAGGTTGTCGATCCGGATCACCTGCGCCAAGCCCAGCACTTCAAGCAGTTGTGGTCGCGCCTGTCTCAAAGCCGCGACCTGATCAGCGTCGGTGCCTATGTACCAGGCGGAGACCCGGAGACCGACCAGGCCATTGCTCTGCAGTCGAGCCTGGTGGGCTTCTTGCGTCAGGGCCTTCAGGAAAACGTCGGCATGGCCCAGAGCCGCGAGCAGCTCGGCGCCATCTTCGCTTCGCCTGCAGGCGGCTGATAGGTCATGGCCTTGCCCAGTCGAGCCGCGCGCCTGGCGCCGGTGGTGGAGATGGCCGAGGAGGCCGAGCGCAAGGCCGCCCAGCGCCTTGGCCACTTCCAGCAGCAGTTGGCCCAGGCCCACGCCAAGCTGGCCGAGCTCGAGCGTTTTCGCGAAGACTATCAGTTGCAGTGGATCAACCGCGGCGGACAGGGGGTCAACGGCAACTGGCTGGTCAACTACCAACGCTTTCTCGGTCAGTTGGAAACGGCGATGACTCAGCAGCGCCAGAGCCTGGCCTGGCACCAGAACAACCTCAACAATGCCCGGGGCATCTGGCAGCAGGCCCATGCGCGGGTCGAGGGGTTGCGCAAGCTGGTGCAGCGATATCTCGACGAAGCCCGGCGGGCGGAAGACAAGCGTGAGCAAAAGCTGTTGGATGAATTATCCCAGCGTTTGCCGCGTCATCATCACCTGTAACCGTCTTGCTGGCGTCTGCGCCAATTTGCGATTGCCGGTAGCGCCTGCTAAACCTACTAGGATCGCATTCGCCATCATCATCGAAGGAATCGCTGGCATGGCTGTCGAATCCGATTTTTCACAGGACGAGAAAAAACTCACGATCACCGTCAAAGGGCGGTTTGACTTCGGCAGGCATCAAGAATTTCGCAATGCCTACGAACGACAACCCGTCCGCCCTGACTCAGTGGTCGTGGACCTCAAGGACGCCACTTACCTGGACAGCTCGGCATTGGGCATGCTGCTGTTGCTGCGCGACCATGAGGGCGGTGAAGACGCCTGCATCAGCGTGATCAACACCAGCCCTGACGTGCGCAAGATCCTCGCCATCTCCAATTTCGAAAAACTGTTCGATATCAGTTGAGCGTCGACATGCCGGCCGAACGGGCGCTGAGCGTGCTGGTCGCCGAAGACGGTGCGGCAGACCGGTTGTTGCTGGCGCAGATCGTCCGGCGCCAGGGTCATGAAGTGTTCACTGCGGAAAACGGCGAGCAGGCCGTGGCGCTGTTCGCCGAACGGCGGCCGCAGCTGGTGCTGCTCGATGCGCTGATGCCGGTGATGGACGGTTTCGAGGCGGCGCGTCGGATCAAGGCGCTGGCCGGCGAAGCGCTGGTGCCGATCATCTTTCTCACCTCGCTCAACGAGCAGGACGCCTTGGTGCGCTGCCTGGAAGCCGGCGGCGACGACTTCATGGCCAAGCCCTACAGCGCGGTGATCCTCGGCGCCAAGATCCGCGCCATGGATCGGCTGCGTCGGTTGCATGCCACGGTGCTCGAGCAGCGAGACCAGATCGCCCGGCATCATCATCACCTGCTCAACGAGCAACGGGTCGCCAAGGCGGTGTTCGACAAGGTGGCCCATGCCGGATGCCTACGCGCGCCCAACATTCGCTACCTGCAATCTCCCTACGCGTTGTTCAATGGCGACCTGTTGCTGGCGGCCTATACCCCCAACGGCAACCTGCATGTGCTGCTGGGCGACTTTACCGGCCATGGCTTGCCCGCCGCGATTGGCGCCATGCCTTTGGCCGAGGTGTTCTACGGCATGGCCGCCAAGGGTCATGGTGTCGCAGAAACGCTGCGGGAGATGAACGCCAAGCTCAAGCACATCCTGCCAGTGGACATGTTCTGCTGCGCCCTGATGCTCGACCTGAGCTATCAACGTGGCACGGTGGAGGTCTGGAGCGGCGGCATGCCGGATGGTTACCGTTTGTCCGCTACAGGAGAGGTGCTGGCCACGCTGCAATCGAGGCACCTGCCACTGGGCATCCTCTCGCCAGAGCGCTTCGATGACAGCACCGAGGTGTTGCCGCTGGCGGTGGGCGAGCGGCTTTTGCTGCTTTCCGATGGCGTGGTCGATACCTGCGATGACCAGGAGCGGTTATTCGGCGTGCAGCGCCTGGAGCAGGTGCTGCGCGCCAATCGCGATCCGGCGCAGTTGCTGCCGGAGCTGATGCAAGCACTGGAGCATTTTGGCGGGCGCCCCCGGGACGATATCAGCCTGTGTGACGTGTCCATGGTCGAGCCCCAGTGGCAGGCGCCAGCGGCCGTGCCCGACAGCGAGGCCAGCCGATCTGGTCCGTTGCATTGGTCGTTGCACTTCGAATTGCGTGGCGAAAGCTTGAAACGTTTCAATCCCGTGCCATACCTCGTTCAACTGCTGCAGGAGATCCATGGCCTGCGGCCAAACGGTGGCCTGTTGCACACGGTCCTGAGCGAGTTGTACGCCAATGCCCTGGAACATGGGGTGCTTGGCCTGGATTCGCGTCTCAAGCACGACGCCCAAGGATTTGCCGACTACTACCGCGAGCGTAGCCTTCGCTTGGCGCGACAGGATGACGGCTTCGTGCGAATCGATCTGGAAGTTGAACCCTGGGCCAGGGGCGGGCGTCTGAAGATCGACGTACGCGACAGCGGCCTGGGATTCGACGTTGCCCAGGTGCTGTCCGGCCAGCGGCAGGCCCAGGGGTTGAGCGGGCGCGGACTGAACCTGGTGCGCAGCCTCAGCCAGAGCGCCGAGTGGCTTGAGGGTGGACGTTGTGCGCGGGTGGTATTCTGTTGGTGAGCAGCTGGCGCCGGACCCTGCGCAAGCAGGCCCCATGGACTTGATCAAAGGAGTGAGCAAGTGGCTGACATGCATATCGACCCGAAGATCCTCAGTGACCTGCAAGAGGTCATGGAGGAGGGGTATCTGCAATTGCTCGAGACTTTTCTGGAAGACTCCGAGCGCCGCCTAGACCAATTGCACGGGGCCCGCAGCGCCGAGGAGCTGGGCTTGGCGGCCCACAGCTTCAAGGGCAGCAGCGGCAACATGGGCGCGGTGGGTCTGGCCGAGCTGTGTCGGCAGTTGGAGGAGCGTGTGCGAAAGCATTCTCTGTATGGCATCGAGGACCTGATCAACCGGATCGATCAGGAGTATCTCGAGGTTCAGCGCTTCTACCGCGCCGAGCGCGCGCGTATTTCCGCAGGTTGAAGCAACCTGGCGCGACTTTTGCCTGTCTTTGCCTGGACGATTCACGATTATTCGGCGCGGAGACCTTTCAATGCCTGTCGCATCCAATCCTTTGCTGCAAGCCAGTGTGGTGAGCAAGCCATCGCGCGCGGCTGCTCAGACGGCGGACAAGCCGCAGGCGGCGGGCTCCCAGACGGGGGGCTTCGATCAGGTCATGGCCCGCCAGGGGCGTGATGACAAGGCGACCCAAGCCAAGGCCAAGGACAAATCCGACAGTGCGATCGACGGCAAGACCGAGCCTGCCGATACGCAGCCGGTTGCCGATGGCGGCAAAACCTTGCCAGTGGTCGATCAAACCAGCGACAGCAGCGAATCGAGCTTGCTCGATGCCAGCCTCGTGGCCGGGCAGGTCACCGATGCCCAGCCTGGCGCGCAATTGATTCAGGCGCAGGCAGAGGCAGTGGCGCCTGTGCTGCAGGCCGCGGTGCAGCCTCAGGCCGCGCCTGTCGAGACGCCGTCGGAGCAGGCGCCGGCCGTGGAGGATTTCGACCCTGCGGCCGATCCGTTGGCCAACCTGCCGACCTTGCGCCTGGCCCTGGAACAAAGTGCACAGGCCAAAGGGACGACCTCCGCCCATGCGGCGCCCACCAGTCAAAGTGACAGCGGCCAGCCCGACGATGGGCAGGTAGCCGTCAATACCTTGGCGAGCCTGATCGACAAACCGCAAGCCGAAGGCGACACCTCGCAGCCAGGTGACAAAGCCTTCAGCGAGCTGCTCGATAACGGCTTGAAGGATACCAAGAGCGCCAGCAGCGACACGCGGGTCGACGACTTCGCCAATCGCCTTGCCAGCCTGACCCAGGCCGCAACGCCCAAGACCGCCAATGCCGTACCGCCCAGCCCACTGCATCAGCCGCTGCCGATGAACCAGAACGCCTGGGCCGAAGGATTGGTGAATCGCGTCATGTACCTGTCCAGCCAGAACCTCAAGTCCGCAGACATTCAACTCGAACCCGCCGAGTTGGGCCGCCTGGACATCCGCGTCAATGTCGCGGCGGATCAGTCTACCCAGGTCACCTTCATCAGTGGTCACGCCGGGGTGCGTGACGCTCTGGACAGTCAGGTGCATCGCCTGCGCGAACTGTTCGCCCAGCAGGGTCTGGCCCAGCCTGATGTCAACGTTGCCGATCAATCCCGCGGCCAGCAGCAACAGCAGGCTCAGCAGGAGGGTTCGAACCTGTCCGGGGTCGCGGCGCGGCGCGCCACGGCCGGTGGCGAGGACGATGGTGAACTGGCCGATGGTGCACAGCCGGTCGAACATCAGGTGGTGATCGGCGACAGCGCCGTCGATTACTACGCCTGAGGGCTGCGGCGCAGCCCATCTCAGGCCGTCACCAACTCCTACGCTTGTCGGTTGCTCCCGCTCGGCTCAAATCTGGCATAACACTTGCTCAAGCCACGTCATCCTTCTTTGAAACCCCGATGGACGACGGATTATTGGCATGGCGAAGAGCGAAGCAGTCAAAGACCCCGCCACTAAAGGCAAACTCAAGCTGATCCTCCTGCTGGTGCTCGCATTGCTGCTGGCCGTAGGCCTGTCGGTGGGCGCCACGTGGTTCGTCATGCACAAGAGCGAGTCGGCACCCGCTGTCGATCCTGCCCAGGCCAACGTCAAGGCGGCGGCGATCTATGAGCCGCTGGCGCCGGCTTTCGTGGTCAATTTCAACCAGAACGGCCGCCAGCGCTACATGCAGGTGAGCATCACCATGCAGGGGCGCAACCAGGCCGACCTGGACGCACTCAAGGTGCACATGCCTGTGATCCGCAACAACCTGGTCATGATGTTCTCGGGACAAGGTTTCGACACCCTGGCCAGCAGCCCGGTAGGCCAGGAGATGCTGCGCCAGAAGGCCACCGCGGTGGTCCAGGAAGTGGCGCAGAAGGAAGTCGGCAAGCCGGTCGTGGACCAGCTGCTGTTCACCAATTTCGTATTGCAGTAGGAGCCCGAAATGGCCGTGCAGGACCTGCTGTCCCAGGATGAGATCGACGCCCTGTTGCATGGCGTCGATGATGGTCTGGTACAAACCGAAAGCGCCGCCGAGCCCGGTGGCGTCAAAAGCTATGACCTGACCAGCCAGGATCGGATCGTCCGCGGACGCATGCCGACCCTGGAGATGATCAACGAACGCTTCGCCCGCTATACCCGCATCAGCATGTTCAACCTGCTGCGTCGCTCCGCCGACGTGGCGGTCGGCGGCGTGCAGGTGATGAAGTTCGGCGAGTACGTGCATTCGCTGTATGTCCCGACCAGTCTGAACCTGGTCAAGATCAAGCCGCTGCGCGGCACTTCGTTGTTCATCCTCGACGCCAAGCTGGTGTTCAAGCTGGTGGACAACTTCTTCGGTGGCGATGGCCGTCACGCCAAGATCGAAGGTCGTGAATTCACGCCCACCGAGCTGCGCGTGGTGCGCATGGTGCTCGACCAGGCCTTCGTCGACCTCAAGGAAGCCTGGCAGGCAATCATGCCGGTCAACTTCGAGTACATAAACTCCGAGGTCAACCCGGCCATGGCCAACATCGTCGGCCCGAGCGAGGCGGTGGTGGTCTCGACGTTCCATATCGAACTGGACGGCGGTGGCGGCGACCTGCACGTGACCATGCCGTACTCGATGATCGAACCGGTGCGCGAGATGCTCGATGCGGGCTTCCAGTCCGACCTGGACGACCAGGACGAGCGTTGGGTCAAGGCCCTGCGCGAAGACGTGCTCGATGTCAGCGTGCCGCTCTCGGCCACCGTGGCCCGCCGTCAGCTCAAGCTGCGCGACATCCTGCACATGCAGCCGGGCGATGTGATCCCCGTCGAGTTGCCCGAGCACCTGGTGCTGCGCGCCAACGGCGTGCCGTCGTTCAAGGCGCGCCTGGGCTCGCACAAGGGCACCTTGTCGCTGCAGATCATCGACCCGATCGAACGTCGCTGACGGCGTGCCGGTCGCTCCTTCCGAATTGAATGCCTGTCGAGGACATCATGGCTAACGAAAACGAAATCACCTCCCCGGAGGAACAGGCTCTGGCCGATGAGTGGGCTGCCGCCCTGCAGGAAACCGGCGACGCCGGCCAGGCCGACATCGATGCACTGCTGGCTGCCGACAGCGGCAAGTCCGGCGCCGGCCGCCTGCCGATGGAAGAGTTCGCAAGCTCCCCCAAGCCCAATGAAAACGTCAGCCTCGAGGGGCCGAACCTGGATGTGATCCTGGATATCCCGGTGAACATTTCCATGGAAGTGGGCAGCACCGAAATCAGCATCCGCAACTTGCTGCAGCTCAACCAGGGCTCGGTGATCGAGCTTGATCGCCTGGCGGGCGAGCCGTTGGACGTGCTGGTCAACGGCACCTTGATCGCCCACGGCGAGGTGGTGGTGGTCAACGAGAAGTTCGGCATCCGCCTGACCGACGTGATCAGCCCCAGCGAACGCATCAAGAAGCTGCGCTGAGTGAAGGGGTCGATGCGGGCCGTGATGGCCTTCGGCGCATTGCTCGTCAGCGAGACGGTGATCGCGGCCACCCAGGCAGCGGCACCCGCTGCGGCCGCACCCGGCAGCCTCATCGGGCAGTTGGCACAGATGGTCTTCGGCCTGTTGCTGGTGGTCGGCCTGATCTTCGCCCTTGCCTGGTTGCTGCGCCGCATGCAGGGCGCGACACCGCGCGGTGGGCAGGTGATCGATATCATCGGCAGCCGGACGATCGGCCCGCGTGACCGCCTGCTGCTGGTGCAGGTGGGCAAGGAGCAGATCCTCATCGGTCACTCGCCCGGCAACATCGAGGCATTGCATGTGTTGGCCGAGCCTGTGGAGGTGCCCGCCAGTGCCCGCCCGGCCACGCCGGAGTTCGCCCAGCGGCTGCTCGAGCTGATGGGCAAGGATCAGAAGGACAAGAAGTGATGACCGGCGCATTGCGCTCATTGTTGACCCTGGCGCTGCTGCTGGCTGCGCCGATGGCCTTGGCTGCCGACCCGCTGTCGATTCCGGCCATCACCCTGTCCAATGGGGCGGACGGCCAGCAGGAGTATTCGGTCAGCCTGCAAATCCTGCTGATCATGACGGCGCTGAGTTTCATTCCGGCGTTCGTCATCCTGATGACCAGCTTCACCCGCATCATCATTGTCTTTTCCATCCTGCGTCAGGCCCTGGGCCTGCAGCAGACGCCTTCGAACCAGGTGCTGACCGGCATGGCGTTGTTCCTGACGCTGTTCATCATGGCCCCGGTGTTCGACCGGGTGAACCAGGACGCCATCCAGCCCTACCTGAACGAGCAGATGACCGCCCAGCAAGCCATCGACAAGGCCCAGGGGCCGCTGAAGGACTTCATGCTGGCCCAGACCCGGCAAAGCGACCTGGACCTGTTCGTGCGCCTGTCCAAACGCACCGACATCGCCAGCCCTGAACAGGCGCCATTGACCATCCTGGTGCCGGCGTTCGTCACCTCGGAGCTCAAGACCGCGTTCCAGATCGGCTTCATGATCTTCATTCCGTTCTTGATCATCGACATGGTGGTGGCCAGCGTGCTGATGGCCATGGGCATGATGATGCTCTCGCCGCTGATCATCTCGCTGCCGTTCAAGATCATGCTGTTCGTCCTGGTCGATGGCTGGGCGTTGATCATGGGTACCCTGGCCGGCAGTTTCGGTGGCGTCTGAGGCCATCAAGGAGAGCCCTGTATGACACCTGAAGTAGCCTTGGATTTGTTCCGCGATGCCCTCTGGATGACGGCCATGATGGTGGCCATCCTGGTAGTGCCAAGCCTGCTGGTCGGTCTGGTGGTGGCGATGTTCCAGGCGGCGACCCAGATCAACGAACAGACGCTCAGTTTCCTGCCGCGCCTGCTGGTGATGCTGGTGACCCTGATTGTCGTCGGGCCTTGGCTCCTGCAGCGTTTCATGGAGTATTTCAATCGCCTGTACACCAGCATTCCGCAGCTGATTGGTTGATGCGGCCATGCTGGAGCTGACCGACAGTCAGATTGGCACTTGGGTCGCCACGTTCATCCTGCCGTTGTTCAGAGTGACGGCGGTTCTGATGACCATGCCGATTTTTGGCACACGGATGCTGCCCGCGCGCATCCGCCTCTACGCTGCCTTGGCTATCACGGTTGTTATCGTGCCGGGATTGCCGCCATTGCCAGAATTCGACCCGTTGAGCTTGCGTGGCATGTTGCTGTGTGGGGAACAGATCATCGTCGGTGCAGTGTTCGGGCTTGCCCTGCAAATGCTCTTTCAGGCATTCGTGGTAGCGGGGCAGATCATCGCTGTGCAGATGGGTATGGCATTTGCCTCTATGGTTGATCCTGCCAATGGTGTCAACGTGGCGGTCGTCAGCCAATTCATGACAATGTTGGTCAGCGTGTTGTTCCTGGTGATGAACGGACACTTGGTGGTGTTCGAAGTGCTGACCGAGAGCTTTACTACCTTGCCGGTGGGCAGTGCGTTGGTAGTCAATCATTTCTGGGAGATGGCCGGACGGTTGAGTTGGGTGCTGGGCGCCGCCTTGCTGTTGGTGTTGCCGGCGATTACCGCGCTGTTGGTCATCAATATCGCTTTTGGCGTAATGTCACGCGCGGCGCCCCAACTGAACATCTTCTCCATTGGCTTTCCGCTGACCTTGGTATTGGGCATGGTCATCTTTTGGATCGCCTTGGCCGACATGCTTTCCCATTATCAATTGTTGGCCAGCGAGGCGCTGCAATGGCTGCGTGAGCTGGCAAGGGCGCGCTGAGCATGGCAGAGAGCGAAAGCGGTCAGGACAAGACAGAAGAGCCCACCGACAAACGCCGGCGCGATGCGCGTGAAAAGGGCGAGGTGGCCCGTTCCAAGGAACTCAACACGGTAGCGGTGACCCTTGCCGGTGCGGGCAGTTTGTTGGCATTCGGTGGGTTTCTGGCGGAAACGCTCATGGATCTGATGCGTTTGAGTTTTAGTCTCACCCGGGAGATGGTGGTGGACGAAAGCGCCATGGGAGGGTTGCTCCTGGCCTCGGGCAAGATGGCGATCTGGGCGGTGCAGCCAGTGTTGATCCTGCTGTTCGTGATTTCCTTCATCGCGCCGATCGCTCTGGGCGGTTTTCTGTTCTCTGGAAGTTTGTTGCAGCCGAAGTTCAGTCGCATGAACCCGTTGTCGGGTATCAAACGTATGTTCTCCCTCAATGCGCTGACTGAGCTGCTCAAGGCCCTTGCCAAATTCTTCGTGATCCTGCTGGTGGCACTGGCGGTGTTGTCCAATGATCGTGAGGCGTTGTTGGCGATCGCCAATGAGCCGCTTGATCAAGCCATCATCCATAGCGTCCAGGTGGTCGGGTGGAGTGCATTGTGGATGGCTGCCGGGTTGTTGTTGATCGCGGTGGTGGATGTGCCGTTCCAAATTTGGCAGGCGCATAACAAGTTGAAGATGACCAAGCAGGAAGTGAAGGACGAATACAAGGATTCGGAAGGCAAGCCTGAGGTCAAGCAACGGATCCGTCAGTTGCAGCGCGAAGCCTCGCAGCGGCGCATGATGGCGGCGGTGCCCGATGCCGATGTGATCATCACCAACCCCACGCACTATGCCGTGGCGCTCAAGTACGACCCGGAGTCGGGTGGTGTGGCGCCTTTGCTGCTGGCCAAGGGGACGGACTTCATCGCGTTGAAGATCCGCGAGATCGGGGTTGAGCACCAGGTGCAGATCCTTGAGTCGCCGGCGTTGGCGCGGGCGATCTACTACTCCACCGAGCTTGAGCAGGAGATTCCGGCGGGGTTGTACCTGGCGGTGGCGCAGGTGCTGGCTTATGTGTTCCAGATCCGGCAATACCGGGCGGGGAAGGGCAAGGCGCCGGAGCCTTTGAAGCCTGATTTGCCGATTCCGCCGGATTTGCGGCGTGATCGGTGAGTTGCTTTAGGTTGCATTGGTTGGTGTTGGGGCTTGTGGGCATATCCGTTTGATGTGTCGACGCTGATTCACCTTTGCGCCCTTACGGCGGGTCACTTGGTCTTGGTCAAAGTAACCAAAGCCGCTGCGCCTCAGCATTCGCCCCGCTCGTGGCGGTGAGCTGTTGGGCCTATTCGCGGGTTTACCCGCGAAAGGGCCGGAGCAGGCGAAAAGCGCCACCCCCAGAAAACTGGATACACACACGATCCAGAAAACTCCCCCAAAAAAGGCCCAACTCAAAAGTTGGAAGGCTTCTTGCAAAGGCAGCGCCAAACGCCCATTCAGGCGTCAAAGTTTTGCTTGAAGAGGATTTGCGGTGGATCGCACTCAGTTAATCAACAGCGCCCGAAACAACCTGGCTGGTCTCGGCCGGGGCAACCTGGGCGTGCCGCTGTTGCTGCTGGTGATGATGGCAATGATGATGTTGCCGATTCCACCGTTCCTGCTCGACGTTTTCTTCACCTTCAACATCGCCCTGTCGATCGTCGTCCTGCTGGTCTGCGTATACGCCCTGCGCCCGCTGGACTTCGCTGCGTTTCCCACCATCCTGCTCGTGGCAACCTTGCTGCGTCTTGCCCTGAACGTGGCCTCGACGCGTGTGGTCATGCTCCACGGCCAGGAAGGCCACGGTGCTGCGGGCAAGGTGATCCAGGCCTTCGGCGAGGTGGTGATCGGCGGCAACTACGTGGTCGGTGCGGTGGTGTTCGCCATCCTCATGATCATCAACTTCGTCGTGGTCACCAAGGGCGCCGGGCGCATTTCCGAGGTGAGCGCACGTTTCACCCTTGACGCGATGCCTGGCAAGCAGATGGCGATCGACGCCGACCTCAATGCGGGCCTGATCGACCAGGCTCAGGCCAAGGCCCGACGCGCCGAAGTCGCCCAGGAAGCCGAGTTCTATGGCTCCATGGACGGTGCCAGCAAGTTCGTTCGCGGCGACGCCATCGCCGGGCTGCTGATCCTGTTCATCAACCTTATCGGCGGCATGCTCATCGGTATCCTGCAGCATGGCATGTCGGCCGGCGAGGCGGGCAAGGTCTACGCCTTGCTGACCATCGGTGACGGTTTGGTGGCGCAGTTGCCCTCGCTGCTGCTGTCCACCGCCGCCGCGATCATGGTGACCCGAGCCTCCAGTTCCGAGGACATGGGCAAGCTGATCAATCGGCAGATGTTCGACTCGCCCAAAGCGTTGGCTGTTTCGGCGGCGCTGATGATCGTCATGGGCTTGGTTCCGGGCATGCCGCATATCGCCTTCCTGGGGCTTGGCGCGGCGGCCGGGGGCGGTGCCTACCTGGTCTGGCGTCGTCAGCAACAGGCCAAGCTCAAGGCCCAGGAAGAAGCGCAGCGCCAGCAGGACCTGCTGCCATCGCCCCAGCGTGCCTTGGAAACCAAGGAGCTGGGTTGGGACGATGTGACGCCAATCGACATGATCGGCCTTGAGGTCGGTTATCGCCTGATTCCGCTGGTGGACCGCAACCAGGGTGGCCAGCTGTTGGCGCGGATCAAGGGGGTGCGCAAGAAGCTGTCCCAGGACCTGGGCTTTCTCATGCCCACTGTGCATATTCGCGACAACCTGGACCTGCAGCCGAGCGCCTATCGCCTCACCTTGATGGGGGTGATCCTGGCTGAGGCGGAGATCTATCCGGACCGGGAGCTGGCCATCAACCCGGGCCAGGTCTTCGGCACGCTCAACGGTATCGCTGCGCGCGACCCGGCGTTTGGTCTTGAGGCGGTGTGGATCGATGTCGGGCAGCGTGCCCAGGCCCAGTCGCTGGGCTACACCGTGGTCGATGCCAGCACGGTGGTGGCCACCCACCTCAACCAGATCCTGCAGAAACATTGCCATGAACTGATCGGCCATGAAGAGGTCCAGCAACTGTTGCAAGTATTGGCCAAAGGTTCGCCTAAACTTGCCGAGGAGCTGGTACCGGGTGTCATTTCGTTGTCAGGCTTGCTCAAGGTCCTGCAGGCATTGTTGGCCGAGCAGGTGCCGGTGCGGGACATCCGCAGTATCGCCGAGGCAATCGCCAACAATGCTGGCAAGAGTCAAGATACCGCCGCGCTGGTGGCGGCAGTGCGCGTCGGATTGTGTCGCGCCATCGTGCAAAGCATTGTCGGCGTTGAGTCCGAGCTGCCTGTGATCACCCTTGAGCCAAGGTTGGAACAGATTTTGCTCAATAGTCTGCAAAGGGCCGGGCAAGGCCAGGAAGACGGTGTTCTCCTGGAGCCGAGCATGGCCGAGAAGCTGCAGCGTTCGCTGATCGAAGCGGCCCAGCGCCAGGAGATGCAAGGCCTGCCGGCCATTCTTCTGGTCGCCGGCCCGATCCGCGCCATGCTGTCGCGCTTCGGTCGCCTGGCTGTACCGAATTTGCATGTTCTGGCGTATCAGGAAATACCTGACAACAAGCAAGTCACCATCGTTGCCACCGTGGGCCCCAACGGCTGAGGTAGTGGGTTATGCAAGTTAAGCGTTTTTTCGCCGCCGATATGCGTCAGGCCATGAAGCTGGTCCGGGATGAGCTTGGCTCCGACGCCGCCATCATCGGCAACCGGCGCATCGCCGGCGGTGTCGAGTTGACGGCCGCGCTGGACTACAAGCTGTCCGCCCTGGCCCCACGCGTGCCGAACATCGAACTCGAGGACGAGCTGCGCAAAACCCAGACGCGCATCGCCACCGCCCAGGCCGAACTGAGCACACGCAACGAAAGCGACGAGATCGGCAATCGCCAATTGTTCGCCGGATTGTCGTTGACCGCCTCCGAGCCACTGGTCGAGCCACAGGTTGACGCGCCGGCGCAGGTTGCGGCTCCAGCGCCGGCACCGGTCGATCCGCGTCTGTTCGATGCCATGCGCTCGGAGCTGTCGGGCCTGCGCGAATTGCTCGAAGTCCAGCTCGGATCCCTGGCCTGGAGCCAGCTGCAGGGCAACAAGCCGCAGCAGGCCAACCTTTGGCGTCGCTTGCAGCGTATCGGCCTGTCGGGCCCGATCGCTCGCGAAGCACTCGAGCTTGCTGGCGAGATCGAAGACCCGCGCCACGCCTGGCGCATGATCTTGGCCCACCTGGCACGGATGATCCAGGTCCCCGAGATCGAGCCGATCGAAGAGGGCGGTGTGATCGCCATGGTCGGTCCGGCTGGTATGGGCAAGACCACCACGTTGGCAAAGCTGGCGGCGCGCTACGTGCTCAAATACGGCGCCCAGCATCTGGCGCTGGTGAGCATGGACAGCTTCCGCATTGGCGCCCAAGAGCAGCTCAAGACATTGGGGCGCATCCTCAATGTGCCGGTGACCTATGTCGACCCGGGCCAGTCCTTGGCCCAGGCGCTCGATCCGCTGTTGCGCAAGCGCGTGGTGCTGATCGACACCGCAGGCCTGCAGGCCAGCGACCCGGCCCTGCGGCTGCAACTGGAGAGCCTGGCCGGACGCGGCATCGCCGCCAAGAACTACCTGGTCCTGGCCACCACCAGCCAGAAGCAGGTGCTGACCGCCGCCTACCACAGCTACAAGCGCTGTGGCCTGGCCGGCTGCATCCTGACCAAGCTTGATGAAACGGCCAGCCTCGGCGAAGTGCTGAGCCTTGCCATCAGTCACGAATTGCCCGTGGCCTATCTGACCGATGGACCGCGCATTCCTGACGACCTGCAACTGCCGCGCAAACATCAGTTGGTCAGCCGTGCGGTCAGTGTGCAGATGCAGGACGAGCCCAGCGAAGAGGCGATGGCCGACATGTTCGCTGATCTCTACCACAACCCAGGCAAGCGTGCGGGTTGACGAATGGACAGCGCAAAGTACCTGCATCCTGAGCGTCGTGTTCAGCTCCTGATGTGGCCTGGGCCCCGAGACAAGGTAAAGAACAAACATGGGTAGCATGCATCCCGTACAGGTGATCGCCGTGACCGGCGGTAAAGGTGGCGTGGGCAAGACCAACGTTTCAGTGAACCTGTCCCTGGCGCTGGCCGAGCTCGGCCGCCGGGTCATGTTGCTGGATGCCGACCTGGGCCTGGCCAACGTCGACGTCCTGCTGGGGCTGTCGCCCAAGCGCACCCTGGCCGATGTCATCGAAGGGCGCTGCGAGCTGCGCGATGTGCTGTTGCAGGGGCCAGGCGGTGTGCGCATCGTGCCGGCCGCCTCCGGCACCCAGAACATGGTGCACCTGGCGCCAGCCCAGCATGCCGGGCTGATCCAGGCGTTCAGCGAGATCGGCGACAACCTCGATGTGCTGGTGATCGATACCGCCGCGGGAATCGGGGACTCGGTGGTGAGCTTCGTGCGCGCCGCGCAGGAGGTGCTGTTGGTGGTCTGCGACGAGCCGACCTCGATCACCGATGCCTACGCCTTGATCAAGCTGCTCAACCGCGATTACGGCATGAACCGCTTCCGGGTCCTGGCCAACATGGCGCAGAGCCCGCAGGAAGGGCGCAACCTGTTTGCCAAGTTGACCAAGGTCACGGATCGCTTCCTGGACGTCGCCTTACAATACGTCGGTGCCGTGCCTTACGACGAATGTGTACGCAAGGCGGTGCAGAAGCAGCGGGCGGTCTATGAGGCCTTCCCTCGATCCAAGTGTGCGCTGGCCTTCAAGGCCATCGCGCAGAAGGTCGACAGCTGGCCGCTGCCTGCCAACCCGCGCGGGCACCTGGAGTTTTTCGTCGAGCGTCTGGTGCAGCCTACCAGCGCAGGACCGGTACTATGAATGCGAGCGGTTTCAAGATGTACAGCCGGGCGGCGCGTGATGCCCAGTACGAACTGGTCGAACGTTATGCCCCTCTGGTCAAGCGCATTGCCTATCACTTGCTGGCGCGCCTGCCGGCCAACGTACAGGTCGAGGACCTGATCCAGGCGGGCATGATCGGCTTGCTGGAAGTGGCCAACAAATACGATGCCAGCAAGGGCGCGAGCTTCGAAACCTACGCCGGCATCCGCATTCGTGGGGCCATGCTCGATGAGGTACGCAAGGGGGATTGGGCGCCGCGTTCGGTACACCGCAACACCCGCATGGTCAGCGACGCGATACGCGCCGTGGAGGCCAGAACCGGTCGCGACGCTAAAGATCATGAAGTTGCTGCCGAACTCCAATTGAGTCTCGATGATTATTACGGGATTCTGAACGACACCCTGGGCAGTCGCCTGTTCAGCTTCGACGACCTCCTGCAGGACGGCGAGCACGAAGGGCTGCACGAGGATGGCGCCAGTGGCCAGCTGGAACCTTCGCGGGACCTGGAAGACGAGCGCTTCCAGGCCGCGCTGACCGAAGCCATCGCCAACCTGCCGGAGCGTGAGCGTCTGGTGCTGGCGCTGTACTACGACGAAGAGCTGAACCTCAAGGAAATCGGTGAGGTGCTTGGGGTCAGCGAGTCGCGTGTCAGCCAGTTGCACAGCCAGTGCGCCGCGCGCCTGCGCAGCCGTCTCGGGGAATGGCGGGCACGTTGAGCCAGGGTTCGCCACCGTCGTTGGATGTTGTACCGAATTGATTGAATGCGCGTCCGGGGGCCGGGCGCGTTTAAGACTGCTTGGAGGTCTAATTGAACAAAGACATGAAAATCCTCATCGTTGACGACTTTTCGACGATGCGGCGGATCATCAAGAACCTGTTGCGTGACCTGGGCTTCACCAACACCGAGGAGGCCGACGACGGCACCACGGCGTTGCCGATGCTGGAAAACGGCCACTATGACTTTCTCGTGACCGACTGGAACATGCCTGGCATGTCCGGCATCGACCTGCTGCGCAAGGTCCGTGCCCATGACCGCCTCAAGGGTATGCCGGTGTTGATGGTGACCGCTGAAGCCAAGCGCGACCAGATCATCGAAGCGGCCCAGGCCGGGGTCAACGGCTATGTGGTCAAGCCCTTCACCGCCCAGGTGCTCAAGGAGAAGATCGAAAAGATCTTCGAACGCGTCAACGGCTGAGTCACGTCAGGGGGCGCCATGGAGCAAATGAACACATCGTTGGGGGAGTTCGAGTCGACCCTGAAGAAACACGCCCAGGAACTGGTCGAGAGCCTCGAGCACGGCCGGTTCGGCGAGGCGGTGCAGCTGATCCACCAGCTGAACCAGACCCGCGACCGCGGCCTGTACCAGGAAGTCGGCAAGCTCACCCGCGAGCTGCACAGTGCGATCGTCAGCTTCCAGATCGACCCGCGCATGCCGCAGGCCGAGGAAGTGTCGCAGATCACCGACGCCACCGAGCGCTTGTCCTACGTGGTCAAGCTCACCGAAGGCGCGGCCAACCGCACCATGGACCTGGTGGAAGCGAGCACGCCGCTGCTCAACGACCTGCAGGCCGAGGCCCAGAATCTGAGCACCGACTGGCAGCGCTTCATGCGCCGTGAAGTCGCAGCGCCGGAGTTTCGTGATCTGGTCAAGCGCGTCGACAGTTTCCTGACGCAAAGCGCCGAGGGGAACCGCAAGGTCGCTGGCCATCTCAACGACATTCTCCTGGCCCAGGACTACCAAGACCTCACCGGCCAGGTGATCAAACGGGTGACCGCGCTGGTCACCGAAGTCGAAAGCAATCTGCTCAAGCTCGTGCTGATGGCCAGCCAGGTCGACCGTTTTGCCGGTATCGAACATGACCACCAGCAGCTGCGTGCTGAAAAAGATCAAGAAAAACATCCGACTCGGGGTGAAGGTCCGCAGATTCATGCCGATAAGCGTGAAGATGTCGTGTCCGGTCAGGACGACGTCGACGATTTGCTGTCCAGCCTGGGTTTTTAGGGAGCACGTTCAATGAGCTTCGGCGCCGATGAAGAAATCCTCCAGGATTTCCTGGTAGAGGCCGGCGAAATCCTCGAGCAACTGTCCGAGCAATTGGTCGAGCTGGAAAGCCGACCGGAAGATGCGGACCTGCTCAATGCGATCTTCCGCGGTTTTCACACTGTAAAAGGGGGCGCCGGCTTCCTTCAGCTCAATGAGCTGGTGGAGTGCTGCCATATCGCCGAGAACGTGTTCGACATCCTGCGCAAAGGTGAGCGCCGGGTCGATGCGGAATTGATGGATGTGGTGCTCGAGGCACTGGATACGGTCAACAGCATGTTTGGCCAGGTGCGCGAGCGCAGCGACATTACCCCGGCCACGCCGGAGTTGCTGGCCGCACTGTCGCGTCTGGCCGAGCCGGCCGGTACCGAGGCCCCAGCGCCTGCGGCCCAGGCTCCAGCCGTCGCCGAAGCCGAGCCTGCGGTCGAGCCCGACATCACCGATAGCGAGTTCGAACAACTGCTCGACTCGCTCGATGCGGTGAAGGCCCAGGCCGAGGCTACCGAACAGCTGCAGGGTGAGGTCGCGGGAAGCGACAGCGACGAGATCACCGATGCCGAGTTCGAGTCGCTGCTCGATCAGTTGCACGGCAAAGGCCAGTTTTCTGCCCAGACGCCTGCGCCTGTGTCGGCTGACAGCGTCGCGGCGCCGAGCAGCGATGAAATCACCGACGATGAATTCGAAGCGTTGCTCGATCAGTTGCACGGCAAGGGCACCTTCGCCGCCGATGCACTGCCCGGCGCCACGGCCCAGGCACCTGCTTCGGTCGAGGCGGGCGCCCAAAGTGGTGACATCACCGAGCACGAATTCGAAGCTTTGCTGGATCAGCTACACGGCAAAGGCAAGTTCTCCAGTGACGCGGCCGTGGCTGCGCCTGAGGCCGTGGCGGCCTCTGCCGTGGCCAAGGCCGACAGCAAGCCTGTCGCCAAGCCTGAACGGGCGCCGGTGGCCAAGCCTGCGGCTGCCAAACCGGCCGCGCCGGCCCGCGCAGCAGCCCCAGCCGCCGAAAAGCCTACGGCCAGCGAAGCGGAAACCACTGTGCGGGTCGACACCGCGCGCCTGGACGAGATCATGAACATGGTCGGCGAACTGGTGCTGGTGCGTAACCGTCTGGTACGCCTGGGCCTGAACAGCGGCGATGAGGCCATGTCCAAGGCTGTGTCCAACCTCGACGTGGTCACCGCCGACCTGCAGACCGCGGTCATGAAGACCCGCATGCAGCCCATCAAGAAGGTCTTCGGCCGCTTCCCACGGCTGGTTCGCGACTTGGCCCGCCAGCTCAAGAAGGAAATCAACTTGGAGCTGGTCGGTGAGGACACCGACCTGGACAAGAACCTGGTCGAGGCCTTGGCCGACCCGCTGGTGCACTTGGTACGCAACGCCGTCGACCATGGCATCGAAATGCCCGAGGAGCGCGAAGGCGCCGGCAAGGCACGGACCGGCCACGTGGTGCTGTCGGCCGAGCAGGAAGGCGACCACATCCTGCTGTCGATCTCCGACGACGGCAAGGGCATGGACCCTAACATCCTGCGGGCCAAGGCTGTCGAAAAGGGCCTGATGGACAAGGATGCCGCCGATCGCCTGAGCGAATCCGATTGCTACAACCTGATCTTCGCGCCGGGCTTCTCCACCAAGACCGAGATCTCCGACGTGTCCGGTCGCGGTGTGGGCATGGACGTGGTCAAGACCAAGATCTCCCAGCTCAACGGCTCGATCAACATCTTCTCGGCCAAGGGCCAGGGTTCGAAAATCGTCATCAAGGTGCCCTTGACGCTGGCGATCATGCCGACCTTGATGGTGATGTTGGGCAACCAGGCGTTCGCCTTCCCGCTGGTCAACGTCAACGAGATCTTCCACCTGGACCTGTCGCGCACCAACGTGGTCGACGGCCAGGAAGTGGTGATCGTGCGCGACAAGGCGCTGCCACTGTTCTATCTCAAGCGGTGGCTGGTCCAGGACCAGGTGCATGAGGAGCAGCGCGAAGGCCATGTAGTGATCCTGTCGGTCGGCACCCAGCGTATCGGCTTCGTGGTCGATCAGCTGGTGGGCCAGGAAGAGGTGGTGATCAAGCCGCTGGGCAAGATGCTCCAGGGCACCCCGGGCATGTCCGGCGCGACCATCACCGGCGACGGTCGCATCGCGTTGATCCTCGATGTGCCGAGCATGCTCAAGCGTTACGCCGCCCGGCGAATTTGATTTCGGTGGCGCACCTTGGCGGTTGCGCCGCCTAATGGAGTGTTTATGGCAGTCAAGGTCCTGGTGGTGGATGATTCCGGTTTCTTCCGCCGCCGCGTCTCGGAAATTCTCTCGGCCGACCCGACTATCCAGGTCGTGGGTACCGCGACAAATGGCAAGGAAGCGATCGACCAGGCAATCGCCCTCAAGCCGGATGTCATCACCATGGACTATGAAATGCCCATGATGGATGGCATCACGGCAGTGCGGCACATCATGCAGCGCTGCCCGACGCCGGTATTGATGTTCTCCTCGCTGACCCACGAAGGCGCCCGGGTCACCCTCGACGCCCTGGATGCCGGCGCGGTGGACTACCTGCCGAAGAACTTCGAGGACATCTCGCGCAACCCGGACAAAGTCCGGCAGTTGCTGTGCGAGAAGGTCCACACCATTTCGCGCAGCAACCGCCGGTTCGGCGGTTTCGCGACGGCAAGCCCGGCGCCTGCGCCTGCCAGCCATGCACCGACCAGCAGCTTCGCAAGCCCTTCGACGGCTCGCGTTTCGACCCCGGCTGCGTCTGTGGCCCGTCCGGCGTCCAGCAGCCATTCGCCAGCACCCAAGCGCAAGCCCTACAAGTTGGTCGCCATTGGCACGTCCACCGGCGGCCCGGTGGCGCTGCAGCGGGTGCTGACGCAACTGCCGGCCAGCTTCCCGGCGCCGATCGTGCTGATCCAGCACATGCCGGCGGCCTTCACCAAGGCCTTTGCCGAGCGCCTGGACAAACTGTGCAAGATCAGTGTCAAGGAAGCCGAGGATGGCGACATGCTGCGCCCGGGGTTGGCCCTGCTGGCCCCTGGCGGCAAGCAGATGATGATCGACGGCCGTGGCGCGGTGAAGATCCTGCCGGGCGATGAGCGCCTGAACTACAAGCCCTGCGTGGATATCACGTTCGGCTCGGCGGCCAAGTCCTATGGAGACAAGGTCCTGTCTGTGGTTCTCACCGGCATGGGCGCTGACGGTCGCGAAGGGGCCCGCCTGCTCAAGCAGGGCGGCAGCACCGTCTGGGCCCAGGATGAGGCCAGCTGCGTGATCTATGGCATGCCGATGGCCATCGTCAAGGCCAACCTGGCCGATGCGGTTTACAGCCTGGACGAGATCGGCAAGCATCTGGTCGAGGCGTGCGTCTGATGGATGTCCTGAGCCTGATTGGCCTGATCCTCGCGTTCGTCGCCATCGTCGGCGGCAACTTCCTGGAAGGCGGCCATGTCGGTGCCTTGCTCAACGGCCCGGCGGCGTTGATCGTGCTGGGCGGTACCCTGGCGGCGGCGCTGCTGCAGTCGCCGCTGTCGGCCTTCAAGCGGGCATTGCAGATCCTGCGCTGGATTTTCTTCCCGCCGCGCGTTGACCTGCCCGGCGGTATCGATCGGGTCGTCAACTGGAGCCTGACCGCGCGCAAGGAAGGCCTGCTGGGTCTTGAAGGGGTGGCGGACGCCGAACCCGACCCGTATGCGCGCAAGGGCCTGCAACTGCTGGTGGACGGCGCGGAGCCCGAGTCGATCCGCAGCATCCTCGAGGTCGACTTCCTGACCCAGGAGAGTCGCGACATCCAAGCGGCCAAGGTGTTCGAGAGCATGGGCGGCTATGCGCCGACCATCGGCATCATCGGCGCGGTCATGGGCTTGATCCATGTGATGGGCAATCTGGCCGACCCATCTCAGCTGGGCAATGGCATTGCGGTGGCTTTCGTCGCCACCATCTACGGCGTGGCCAGCGCCAACCTGATCCTGCTGCCGATCGCCAACAAGCTCAAGGCCATCGCGCTGCGCCAGTCGCGCTACCGCGAAATGCTGCTCGAAGGCCTGCTGTCGATCGCAGAAGGGGAGAACCCACGCTCGATCGAGCTGAAGCTGCAAGGCTTCATGGAGTAAGCCATGGCCCGCCGTCGTCACACCGAGGAACACGAAAACCACGAACGCTGGCTGGTGTCGTACGCCGACTTCATCACCTTGCTGTTCGCCTTCTTCGTGGTCATGTATTCGATCTCCTCGATCAACGAGGGCAAGTACAAGGTCATCTCCCAGGCTCTGCTCGGCGTATTCAACGACCCTGAGCGCAGCATGAAGCCCATCCCGATCGGCGATGAGCGCCCGCTCAGCGTCAAACCCGCCGAGCCGCTGATCAAGGACAGCGAGCAAACCGACGCAGGCCTTGCCCAGAGCAATGCCGACCCGTTGAAGACCATTAGCGATGACGTGCGCGACGCCTTTGGCGACCTGATCAAATCCGACCAAATGACCGTGCGCGGCAACGAACTGTGGGTCGAGATCGAGCTCAACTCATCGCTGCTGTTCGGCAGCGGTGACGCCATGCCCAGCGACACAGCGTTCTCGATCATCGAGAAGGTGGCCAACATCCTCAAGCCTTACGCCAACCCGGTGCACGTCGAAGGGTTCACTGACAACCTGCCGATCCGTACCGCTCAATACCCGACCAATTGGGAGCTGTCCTCTGCCCGAGCGGCGAGCATCGTCCGCCTGCTGGCGATGAACGGTGTGAACCCGGCGCGCATGGCCTCGGTGGGGTATGGCGAGTACCAGCCGGTGGCCAGCAACGAGACGGCCGAAGGGCGGGCGCGTAACCGTCGAGTGGTGCTGGTGATTTCCCGCAACCTGGAAGTACGCCGCAGCCTGACCGGGTCCGGTAGCGCCAATGCCACGCCGGACGCGGCCTTGCGGCGGGCTGGCACACAAACTGCACCGACAACGCCTGCACCGGCGGTTGGGGGCTGAGCCCGTCAATTGTCCGTCACTGAATTCAAACCGTTCCCGGCAGGGCAGGCGGCCATTGCGGGGGGAAGCAACGCACGATGAGAGTCTGGGCAGTAGCCAATCAAAAAGGTGGCGTCGGCAAGACCACCACCACCATCGCCTTGGCCGGGTTGCTGGCCGAAGCGGGCAAGCGCGTGGTCGTCGTCGACCTCGACCCGCACGGCTCGATGACCAGCTACTTCGGGCACAACCCTGATGCCCTGGAGCACAGCTGCTACGACCTGTTCCTGCACAAGGGCACGGTGCCCGAGGGCTTGCCAGGGCAACTGTTGCTGCCCACCAGCGACGAGCGTATCTCGCTGCTGCCTTCGAGCACCGCATTGGCCGTGCTCGAACGCCAGTCGCCGGGGCAGAGTGGCCTGGGCCTGGTGATCGCCAAGAGTCTGGCGCAGCTGTGGCAGGATTTCGACTTCGCCCTGATCGACAGCCCTCCGCTTTTGGGGGTGCTGATGGTCAATGCCCTGGCTGCCAGCCAGCAGTTGGTGATCCCGGTGCAAACCGA
Organism: Pseudomonas sp. HTZ2; assembly: GCF_033173945.1. Taxonomy (NCBI): domain Bacteria; kingdom Pseudomonadati; phylum Pseudomonadota; class Gammaproteobacteria; order Pseudomonadales; family Pseudomonadaceae; genus Pseudomonas; species Pseudomonas sp. HTZ2. The sequence continues at coordinate 2,984,097 of NZ_CP137332.1, forward strand.
GTTTCTCGCGGTCAAGGGCCTGGAGCGCATGGTCGGGACATTGGCCATGGTCAACCGCTCGCGGCGCCAGGCGCTGCCCTACCAGATCGTGCCGACCTTGTTCGACCGTCGCACCCAGGCGTCTCTTGGCACGCTCAAGGTCTTGCGTGACAGCTATGGTGAGCAGGTCTGGCAAGGCTACATCCCGGTCGACACGCGCCTGCGCGATGCCAGCCGGGCGGGGGTCACACCTTCGCAGTTCGATGGCAAGAGCCGGGGGCTGATCGCCTACCGGGCATTGCTCAAGCATCTGTTGACCTACAAACCCGCATTGCAGGTGGCCTGATGAACCCAGCACGGCAGACCACCACCAAGCCGCAATTGGCCTTGCAGTCCTACCTCGATGGCCTGTTGCAGGACGCCACCGAGGAGCTCGATGCGCCCCAAGCGCCGGCTGAAGAGGCGATCGTCGATGAATTCGCCGCCGCGGTGCGTGAGGAGCAAGCCAGGGACGCTGAGCGTCAGGCCGCCCCAGCAGCAGTTGTTGCGCGACCCTTCGCCGAGCCCAGTGCAGTGGCCGTGTTGCCAACGGTCCTGAAACCGGTCGAGGTGACGCCGGAGCCTGCGGCCGTCAACGTCGAACCCGAAACTCCAGCAGTCGAGGCCCAGGCAATCGAGCCGGTGGCGCCACTGGTGGATGTCTACCTGCCGGCCGCCAATCCTCCTGTGCCACCGGCGACGGTGGACGGTCGCCCGGCCTGGGCGGCAGAGCCCTTCGAGTGCTTGCTGTTCGATGTCGCAGGGCTGACCCTGGCGGTGCCGCTGGTCTGCCTGGGCTCGATCTACAGCCTGGCGGGTCAGGAGTTGACGCCGCTGTTCGGCCAGCCTGACTGGTTCCTGGGCATCCTTACGTGCCAGGCGGGCAATCTCAAGGTCCTGGATACCGCGCGCTGGGTCATGCCCGACCGCTATCGCGACGATTTCCGCCAGGGCCTGCAGTACGTGATTTCCGTTCAGGGCTATGAATGGGGGCTGGCCGTGCATCAGGTCAGCCGCTCCCTGCGCCTGGACCCGGCCGAGATCAAGTGGCGCAGCCAGCGTGGCCAGCGGCCCTGGCTGGCCGGCACCGTGATCGAACACATGTGCGCCTTGCTCGATGTCGCTGAACTGGCCGAGCTGATCGCCAGCGGCGCCGTCAAGCAAATGCATGCCAAACACCAATGACTGAAGGCCACAACTGCCGTGGCCATAGCGAGCACACCGCCAATGGCGGATTTTGAGGGGTAGGGGAATGAAAAAGTCGTCTGCACAAGGTTCCGAAGATCCGATCCTGCAATGGGTGACCTTCCGCCTGGACAATGAGTCCTATGGCATCAACGTCATGCAGGTGCAGGAAGTCCTGCGCTATACCGAGATCGCTCCGGTGCCTGGTGCGCCGAGCTACGTGCTGGGCATCATCAACCTGCGCGGCAACGTGGTCACGGTGATCGACACCCGTCAGCGTTTCGGTCTGATGCCGACCGAAGTCACTGACAACACCCGCATCGTCATCATCGAGGCGGACAAGCAAGTGGTGGGCATCTTGGTCGACAGCGTGGCCGAAGTGGTCTACCTGCGTCAGTCCGAGATCGAGACCGCGCCGAATGTCGGCAACGAAGAGTCGGCCAAGTTCATCCAGGGCGTGTGCAACAAGAACGGCGAGCTGCTGATTCTGGTCGAGCTGGACAAAATGATGACCGAGGAAGAGTGGTCCGAGCTGGAGAACATCTGAGTTGATTTTCGAGGCTGCTGTCGTTTTCCTGGCGCTGCTCTGGGCCCTGAGCCTGTGGTTCTTCCTCAACTACAGCAAGCGCCAGCGTGAGCTGGCGGCCCAGCAGGCCCAGGGCGATGCGCTGCGAGACCAGCGCATCAAGGACCTGGCCAAGCGTCTGGATGACTACCAGAACGGCACGGTGCGCATGGGCGAGGCGATCCATGAATTGCGCGCAGTGCTCGCGCCGTTGCCGGATAAACTCCAGCAACTGGAGCAGCGCGACCCCAACAGCGTGACGTTCACCCAGGCGGCCAAGCTGGTGGGCATGGGGGCCAGCATCGATGAGCTGACCCGCACCTGTGGCCTGACCCAAGCCGAGGCGGAGCTGATGAGCAAGCTGCACCGCGGCGAATGACGGGTCGCCTCGCGCTTCAGTCCCGCGCCCAGGATTTGTAGCTGCCGACCCGGGCAATTCGATTGAGCGGCAGCAGCGTGCGAAGTGCCTGCCGGTAGGCGTCCAGGTCGATGAAAGTGTCCGAATCCACGGGCATGCCATGCAGGTGCATGACTTGGCGCAGGGTGCGCAGCGCGGGTAGGCGCTGGTCGACCACCTCGGTGAGCAGCGCCGGCCCCGTGAGGTAACTGAGGCGCTCGGCATAGCGGTAGAAGCCGGCCGGGTCCTCGGCCAGGCTGGGCTTGCGGTCGTAGAAGTCCGGTTCGGCCAGGTAACGGGCACGCATTTCCTCGGAGATCGCCAGCAAGGTCGGATTGCCCGCGTGGCTGCCGATCAGGCTGTTGGCGTACAGGCAGTACATGCTCATCTTCTCATTGGCCATTGGCGGCGCGAGCAGCAGGCTTTCTCCTGTGGCCAGCAACTCCACCTGGTCGATCGACTCCCCAGGCTTGCCGTTGAGGGTGCGCGGTTCACCGGGCGCCAACAGGTAATCGTCCACGTCCATGTACAAGCCACCTTCCTGGTACAGCAACCAAAAGCGCAGGACGTCGCAGGCCGAGGCATAGTGGCGGGCCACGCCGGCGTTGCCGCCAATGGCCGCCTGGTACTGGGCGTAGTAGTTGCCCTGGCTGAACGTGTAGAAAAACGGCTGCTCTTCGAGGGGGACGACCTCAAGCCCTGGCGCGTGCTCGGCGAGCTGGCGCAGGTTCTGGGCATAGGCTGCGGGTGTCGCCTTCGACAGGTACAAGCGCAGTGTGTATCGGCTGTCGCGAAGACGGGCGGCGTTGCTCGCGAGGTTGGTCAACAGCATGGGCTCGATGACCTTGTCGCCTAGCCAGATGCACGAGACCTTCGCTGGTATGGGGCTGGCGCCGGCTCCAGGCCCCGATGGCAGCTCGACCGGCAGCGGCAGGTCGACACCAAGGGCGCGCAGGGTGGCGGTGCGCGTGGCGTTGCTGACTTCCCGCCCGGGGGCGACAGGCACCAGGTCCGTGCTGCCGGTGCGGGCGACATAGCGGACCGGATCGACCTCGTTGAGGCTGTCGAGCTTGACGAAGGCATCGTGCTTCATGTCATAGATCATCTGCGTGCGATGGCCGTCGATGCGTGCGCTCAACTGGTCTGGGCTGCTGCTGTAACGGGGTGTCCTGGTGACCGCTTCGATGATCGCCGGGTCGCCGTCGGGCAAGGCAGGGATCGGCGCGGGAATGTGAAAGTACGGCCCCACGTCCGTCTGCGGCAGGTGCGGTGGTTCGATCGGGCTCAGCGCGTAACCCCATCGCTCATTGATCCAGCTGGGGGTAACGAAGCCTTCACTTTTCACGCGAAACAGCTTCGCACCCCGGCTCAGCGCTTGCGAGGCCAGCGGCAATGCGTTGAACAGGCCATAGGTGAGGGTCTGCACGCCACTGGCCTGTTGCTCCTGGGTTCGGCCGTGGATGATCTGGTCAAGGCCCAGACCGAACTGGGCGACACCCCCCACGGCCAGCATTGGGGCAAGGCCTGGCATCACGAAGGTCAGCGGGGCCAGCAGGTTCATGGCGCAGGTCAGGTAGTCGCGCCAACGGGCTTTGCTCACCTCGTTATCGCTGGTGATGATGAAATCGGCATCGGCGTAGCTGCGTTGGCGCTGCTGTTCGCTGAGCGCGGTGAACAGGTCACCGGTGATGACGGGGCTGTAGTGGTCCGGGCGATAGTTGACGTATTCGCGCGGGGCCCAGTAGCCGCTGCGGGTGAAGCCGGCGCGTTGCGTCGAGAGGCGATACATCGAGGGGTAGGCGCCGAGGCCGGCGAGTGCTGTATCCAGGCCACTGAAACTGAGCCCATCCGGTGTGTCCTGGAGCGCGAAGAACTGCCTTAGCGCCTGGCGTTTGGCTGCGTCCTTGCACTGATCGGCGAACCAATCCTGCATCAGGCCTTCGCTGGCGAACTCGAGCAGGGGCGCGCTGTTGCCTGGCATGTAGAGCAGGGTGAGGCCGCTGCGTGTATCACGAATGCATGGCAAGTGGCTCGCCACGTAGCCATAGACGTTCAGCAATCGCACCTGGGTCGAGTCTTTGGCGCACGCCAGCCCTGCCGCCTGCCAGGCCAGTTGACGCGCAGCGTCCGACAGGCTGCCTTCGGCCGCCTGTTTGTTGCAGGCGGCGATGAAGGCGATTTTCGCCGAGGTCCGGTGGCCTTCCAGGTGCGCGGACCAGTACCTGTCCAGCATCGCCCGGTAGCTGGCGTGGAAGTCCAGCGCCCAGATAAAACGTTCGAACGCCTCGGCTGGCAGCTGGATATGGGTGTCGCGGGAGTATTTCTGTGGCGTGGTCTGGCGAAACAGGCCGTTGTAGATGCCGTAGCCTGGGCCATTGGCAAGGGCGGAAGGCGGGCCCAGGTGATCGACGAGGGTGATGCGCTTGTCATCGGGGAAGGCGCCGGCCCATGGCGCGCCAATGGCGGCGCCGATCAGGTCGTTCGCCGACTCGCCTTGCCAGTTCGACAGCACGGCCTGGGTGAGGGTCATTTTCTGGGTGACGACAGCGACCCGACCGATGCCCGGTCGCCATTGATGATGAAGCACCACCACATCGCAGCGATCGGGGTTCACATCCAGCCCGCGATCGCCAGCCCATTGGCGGATGGCTTGGGCTGCGGCGCGGTCGGGGCGCGGAACGTTGGCCAGGTGGTCGCGCACAAATTGCACGCCGGCATCGTTTACATAAGAAGGGGTCATCGTAATGGCTCGCGTGGTTAGTCGAGGGTGCACGATGGCGTGGATGCGGGTGCCGGAGGGGGTAGTTAAATAGCGCCTGTTCGCCAAGGCGCATCGCTTGGCAAACGGGCCAGGCGCGGGGCGTTCCTTCAAGGCCCGCGAGATGATTCGACACGTTGAAGGCCATGCACTGCCGGGGCGCGAGGTTGCGGTAGCGTCGCGCCTCGTCGAACCCTCACATCTGCCGTGCATCGTTGCTGTTGCAGTTCGTCATCTCGACGTTTTGCGTGCCGACGGCACTAATGCACTGGCCTTCGCCAAGCGCCGATTGCAGCAGCACCGGAATCTCCCGATTCAGGCTCGATTCGAGGGGGGGCGAGTTCGGCCTCATAGGCGACCAGCAGGGTGCCGACGTTGCTGGTTTGGGGGGCTGCGTTGCGGGCCGGGGATGACGGCCTCTGCCGATCTGCCAGATGAGTTACCCAGGACTTGGTCGTTTTCTGAGCACGTGTCGGTGAATGTGACTGCGCCACGCAGTGTGTGGCTCAGGCGCGCTCATTGGGCAGGCGCAAGCGCAAGGGCGTGATGTCGCGCTCGTCGGCGGGCTCGTCGTCAAAGCCCACCGGTACCTTGCCGCGCAATTGCCAGGCGAAGGCGATGATCTCGGCAATGGTCAGGTACAGCGCTTCGGGGATCTGTTCGCCCAGCTCCAGGCGCGCCAACAGGCGGACCAACTCGGCGTTCTCATAGATCGGCACCTCGTGTTCGCGAGCGATGGCGAGGATGGCCTCGGCCAGCTCGTCGTCACCTTTGGCGCTGAGGGTGGGAGCCTGCTGGCCGTCGTAGGTCAGGGCGATGGCCTGGCGCGGTTGCTTGTCGGTCATGCGTTTTCGTCCACCCAACGTTGTTCCAGGCGCGTGCGTGCCCCCTGGGGCGGAATGCCCGGGTGACACTGCAGTTCGCCCACATCCAGGCCTCGGGCCACCAGGCGTTCGCGCAACTCGCCCAATTGGCGTTCGATCAACTGCGCAGTCTGCTGCTGCTCTGCCCACAGCTGCCCTGACAACCGGCCCTGGCTCAGTTGCGCCTGGACCTGCAGCGGGCCCAAGGGTGGCAGGTCGAATGCCAGCTCGATTCGCCACAGCGACTCCAGCGGATCGCGCTGACTGCGCTGCGAATCGGCCTGTTGCTCCGGGGTCTGCTCCTGCTGCAGCTTGACCTGCAGTGGAATGAACTCCTGGCCATGGCGGATGGGAATCTCGGTCTGCCAGGTGGTCTGCAGGTTGCCGTTCTCGGTGACACCGGTCTGCTGCAGGCTGGCCAGCTGATGGCTTTGCAAGCGCGAGATGGCGGCGGCGGCCAGACGCAGCAATTGTTGCAGGTCGCCTTCGGCTTCCAGGCTCTGGAGCAGGCGCGAGGGCAGGGGAAAGGTGCCAGGCTGGGGCCGTGGGCTATTTCTGTCGAGCATGCCCAGGGCGCTGCGGGCGATGGCCGGAAACGCCTGAGCCAGGGTGGCGGCGGTGGCGGGGCTGCTCAGCGCGCTGCTGGGCAGGTCGGGAAACGTTTGGGCCACCAGCCGGACCAGCTGTGCCTTGAGGTCCGGCACCAGGCCTGCACCGCCACCGCCGAGTAGCTTGGCCTCGAGGAACGCGCCACTGTTGTTCAATGCCTGGGCGAGGGTCTTGGCGTCGCCGAGCTGGCGGGCCTCGGGCAGGCTGGCCAGCAGACGTTCGGCGCTGGTCTTGAGCTCGGCATTGGCGCCAGGGTCGCGGGCGATCTGCTGCAGCGCAGTGAGCAGGCCCGATAACGAGGCTTGGCGACTTTGCTGGGTGCCGAGCTGTTGGGCAATCGCCAACTGGTCCTGACGGCCGCTCAGCGGCACGAAGCGCAACGACTGATCGCCTTGGACCTGCGCGCTGAGCAAGCTGCCCACCGGCAGGGGGCGTGGGCTGTCCACCGTCAGGGTGGCCCCGGCCTGGGCGCTGTTGAGCAGGCTGACCAGAGAGCGGAAGCTCGCCGCCTCGCCAGGTGCCACGGCCTGCGCCTGGCTAGTCAGCACCTTGCCTTGCAGCAGGGTGCCGACCGGTACTTTGTCGGTGTCCAGGCGAGTGAGGGTGGCGATGTTGTTGGCGTTGGCTTGCTGCAGGAGCACCGTCAGGCGGTTGCTGTCAGTTTGGGCGACGGTCACTTGGCTGCCTTGGGGCAGGGGCTGGCTGGCGCTGGCCTGCAGTTGGGTCTGGGTGCCATTGGCCAAAGTCAGGCGCAGCAGCAACTGGAAATCCTGGCCCACCTGGCGCAGAGAGAGCACATCGGCCCGGGCCGTCTCGCCTGGGGCCAGCAGGCCGGGCTGTGATTGCAGCAGACGCAGCAGCTCGCCGGTCATCGCAGCCTTGCCCGCCTGGAGTCCGAGCGTGGATTGTGCGCCGAGACTATTGATTTCAGTCATGATTGTATACAACCTGTCGGACCCGCCCTCTTGGCAGCGAGACGTCCCATGTAATAATGCCCGCCGTCCGCCACTGCCACTATAACGGCAGTGACCGGGGCGACTTGAGACACTGGGGTTCAGCGCGGGTTCGCGCGGACTACGGCGCGCGGCGCTGAACCCAACATTGATAAGGCGAAACCGTGACCCTTCATCTCCAAGCCGCGGGCCTGGCCTGCGAGCGTGACTGGCGATTGCTCTTCGAGCATCTGGACTTCCAGTTGCGGCCCGGTGACATGCTGCAGATCAGTGGCCCCAACGGCAGCGGCAAGACCAGCCTGCTGCGGTTGCTGGCCGGCCTGATGCAGCCTACCGCGGGTCGGATTCTGCTCAATGGCCAACCGTTGGCCGAGCAGCGCCATGCGCTGGCCAGCATCTTGCTGTGGATCGGCCATGCCGCCGGGATCAAAGACCTGCTCACCGCCGAAGAGAATCTCGCCTGGCTGTGCGCACTGCATCAGCCGGCCAGCGCCCGGGCCATCTGGCAGGCGCTGGAGGCCGTGGGGCTTCGAGGATTCGAAGATGTGCCTTGCCATACGTTGTCCGCCGGCCAGCAGCGCCGCGTGGCCTTGGCGCGGCTGTATCTGGACAGCCCGCCGTTGTGGATCCTCGACGAACCCTTCACCGCTCTGGACAAGCAAGGTGTGGCGCAACTGGAGGCCCACCTGGCGGCCCATTGCGAGCAAGGTGGCACGGTGGTGCTGACCACCCATCACAACCTCGAGCGCAAGCCATCGGGTTATCGAGAACTGAACCTGGGGCAGTGGGCGGCATGAGTGTATTCATCCTGTTGTTGCGCCGCGAGGCGCGTCTGTTGTGCCGCCGCCCGGCGGAGCTGGCCAACCCGTTGGTGTTCTTTGCGATAGTCGTCGCCTTGTTCCCTCTGGCGGTCGGTCCTGAGACACAATTGTTGCAAACCTTGTCGCCAGGCTTGGTCTGGGTCGCGGCATTGCTGGCCGTATTGCTGTCGCTGGACGGGCTGTTTCGCAGCGACTTCGAGGACGGCTCGCTGGAGCAGTGGGTGCTGTCGCCGCATCCGCTGGCACTGCTGGTGTTGGCCAAGGTGCTGGCACACTGGATCTTTTCCGGGCTGGCGCTGGTATTGTTGGCGCCATTGCTTGCCTTGATGTTGGGGCTGCCAGCTGGCTGCCTGCCGGTGCTGCTGGGGTCGCTGCTACTGGGAACCCCGGTGCTGAGCCTGCTGGGCGCGGTGGGGGCGGCACTGACTGTGGGCCTCAAGCGTGGCGGCCTGCTGTTGGCATTGTTGATCCTGCCGCTGTATATCCCGGTATTGATCCTGGGCAGTGGCGCCTTGCAGGCAGCATTGCAGAATATGCCGGCGACCGGCCATCTGCTCTGGCTGGCCAGCCTGACGGCCCTGGCGGTGACACTGGCACCTTTTGCGATCGCGGCTGGCCTGAAGATCAGCGTCGGCGAATAACGAGTCCCGGGCTTCCAAGCCCGGCAAATACCGTGGATGTACCTTGATGAAGATAAGCTGGACGTGGTTCCACAAGCTGGGCTCCCCCAAATGGTTCTATGCCATCAGTGGCCGCATGCTGCCTTGGCTGAGCGGGTGCGCCATTCTCCTGCTGCTGGTCGGTGTCATCTGGGGCCTGGCCTTCGCCCCGCAGGATTACCAGCAGGGCAACAGCTTCCGGATCATCTACATCCACGTCCCCGCCGCCATGCTGGCCCAGTCCTGCTATGTACTGCTGGCGGTGGCTGGCGTGGTGGGGCTGGTGTGGAAGATGAAACTGGCTGATGTGGCCGTGCAGTGCGCAGCGCCCATCGGTGCCTGGATGACGGCCGTGGCGCTGGTCACCGGGGCGATCTGGGGCAAGCCGACCTGGGGCAGTTGGTGGGTCTGGGATGCCCGACTGACCTCCATGCTCATCCTGCTGTTTTTGTACTTCGGCATCATCGCCCTGGGCCAGGCGATCAGCAATCGTGACAGCGCGGCCAAGGCTTGCGCGGTTCTGGCGATCGTCGGTGTGGTGAACATCCCGATCATCAAGTACTCGGTGGAGTGGTGGAACACCCTGCACCAAGGCGCCACCTTCACCCTGACCGAGAAGCCGGCCATGCCTTCTGAAATGTGGCTGCCGCTGTTGCTCACGGCATTGGGTTTCTACTGCTTCTTTGGCGCTGTGCTGCTGCTGCGCATGCGCCTTGAAGTGCTCAAGCGCGAGGCGCGCGCCAGTTGGGTCAAGGAGGAAGTGTTGAACAGCCTGGGTCGGAGGGCCGCGTGATGAGCTTCGCTTCCTTCAATGATTTTTTGGCCATGGGGCACCATGGTCTGTACGTCTGGTCGGCTTACGGCATCTGCCTCGCGGTGCTGGCGCTCAATGTCGCCGCACCGCTGCTGGCTCGGCGTCGTTACCTGCAAGAAGAGGCGCGTCGTCTGCGCCGGGAGAACAACCAGTGAATCCTCAGCGCAAGAAACGCCTGTTCCTCATCCTGGGCCTGCTGGTCGGTGTCGCCATCGCCGTGGGCTTTGCGCTGAGCGCCCTGCAGCAGAACATCAACCTGTTCTACACCCCGACCCAGATCGCCAACGGCGAGGCGCCGCTGGACACGCGCATCCGTGCCGGCGGCATGGTCGAGAAAGGCTCGGTGCAGCGCTCCCCCGATTCGCTGGACGTGCGCTTCGTGGTCACCGACTTCAACAAGTCGGTGCCGATCACCTACCGTGGCATCCTGCCCGACCTGTTCCGTGAAGGCCAAGGCATTGTCGCCCTGGGCAAACTGAATGCCGACGGCGTGGTGGTGGCCGACGAGGTCCTGGCCAAGCATGACGAGAAATACATGCCGCCGGAGGTCACCAAGGCCCTGAAAGAAAGCGGCCAGGCCGCGACCGGCACGGAGCCCAAGCCATGAACGCGGCATTGGTCATCCCGGAGCTGGGGCAATTGTCGATGATCCTGGCGATTTGCTTCGCGGGGGTCCAGGCCAGCGTACCGCTGCTTGGCGCCTGGCGCGGCGACAGTCTGTGGATGAGCCTGGCGCGGCCTGCGGCCTGGGGGCAGTTCGCCTTCCTGGCTTTCGCCTTTGCCTGCCTGACTCACGCCTTCATGACCGACAACTTCTCGGTCGCCTATGTGGCCAGCAACTCCAACAGCGCCTTGCCCTGGTACTACAAGTTCAGTGCGGTGTGGGGCGCCCACGAAGGTTCGCTGTTGCTCTGGGCCCTGATCCTCGGCAGCTGGACCTTCGCCGTTTCGGTGTTCTCGCGCCAGTTGCCGCAAGTCATGCTGGCTCGGGTGCTCGCGGTGATGGGCATGATCAGCGTGGGCTTCCTGTCGTTCCTGATCGTCACCTCCAACCCATTCGAGCGCCTGCTGCCGCAGGTGCCCACGGACGGACGCGACCTCAACCCGTTGCTGCAGGACTTCGGCCTGATCGTTCACCCGCCGATGCTGTACATGGGTTACGTGGGCTTCTCGGTGGCCTTCGCCTTCGCCATCGCCGCACTGCTCGGTGGCCGCCTGGACGCGGCCTGGGCGCGCTGGTCGCGGCCTTGGACCATCGTCGCCTGGGCCTTCCTGGGCGTGGGGATCACCCTGGGCTCCTGGTGGGCCTACTACGAGTTGGGCTGGGGCGGCTGGTGGTTCTGGGATCCGGTGGAAAACGCCTCCTTCATGCCATGGCTGGTGGGCACGGCACTGATCCATTCGCTGGCCGTCACCGAAAAGCGTGGGGTGTTCAAGAGCTGGACGGTACTGCTGGCCATCGCCGCGTTCTCGCTCAGCCTGCTGGGTACTTTCCTGGTGCGCTCCGGGGTGCTGACCTCGGTGCATGCCTTCGCCGCCGACCCTTCGCGCGGTGTATTCATCCTCATCTTCCTGCTCTTCGTGGTAGGTGGTTCGCTGGCCCTGTTCGCGTTTCGAGCGCCTGTGGTCAAGAGCCAGGTGGGCTTTGCCCTGTGGTCGCGGGAAACCCTGTTGCTGGCCAACAACTTGGTGTTGGTCGTGGCCGCCTCGATGATTCTGCTCGGTACGCTCTACCCTCTGGTGCTCGATGCCTTGACCGGCGCCAAGCTGTCGGTCGGTCCGCCTTACTTCGATGCGTTGTTCCTGCCGCTGATGGCATTGCTGATGGTGGTGCTGGGCATCGGCGTGGTGGTGCGCTGGAAAGACACCCCCGGCAAGTGGCTTGTGGGCATGATGACTCCGGTGTTGATCGGCAGCGCTATCCTGGCACCGGTCGCGGGCTTGATCGTCGACGATTTCGAATGGCCTGCCTTGAGCGCCTTCGCCCTGGCCGCCTGGGTGGTGCTTGCCGGTGTTCGCGACATCTTCGACAAGACCCGCCACAAGGGCCTGGCCAAAGGGCTGCGCGGCCTCTCGCGCAGCTACTGGGGCATGCAGCTGGCGCACCTGGGCCTGGCGGTTTGCGCTTTGGGCGTGGTGCTGGCGAGCAGCAACAGTGCTGAGCGCGACCTGCGCATGGCCCCCGGCGAAAGCGTGGAACTGGGTGGCTATCACTTCCTGTTCGAGGGGGCCAAGCATTTCGAAGGGCCGAACTTCATTTCCGACAAGGGCACTGTCCGGGTAAGCCGTGATGGCCGCGAGGTGACCGTGCTGCATCCGGAGAAGCGCCTGTATACGGTGCAGCAATCGATGATGACCGAGGCCGGTATCGATGCCGGTTTCACCCGCGATCTGTATGTCGCCCTCGGCGAGCCCCTGGACAACGGGGCCTGGGCGGTGCGGGTGCATATCAAGCCTTATGTCCGCTGGATCTGGCTGGGCGGTCTGCTGACCGCGCTGGGCGGATTCCTGGCGGCTCTCGACCGACGCTATCGCGTCAAGGTCAAGGCCCGGGTGCGTGATGTCCTGGGCATGTCTGGAGCGACTGCATGAAGCGTTGGATCATGGTGTTGCCACTGGCGGTGTTCCTGCTGGTGGCGGTCTTTCTCTACAAGGGGCTGTTCCTCAAGCCCGACGAACTGCCTTCGGCGATGATCGGCAAGCCCTTCCCGGCGTTCTCCCTGGCTTCGGTGCAGGGCGATCGTACGCTGACCCCCGCGGACCTGCAGGGGCGCCCAGCGCTGGTCAACGTCTGGGCGACCTGGTGCCCCTCGTGCAAGGTCGAGCACCCGTACCTGAACCAGCTGGCCGAGCAGGGCGTGGTGATCCACGGCGTCAACTACAAGGACGACAACGCCGCGGCGTTGAAGTGGCTGGCGGATTTCCACAATCCCTACCAGTTGAACATCCGTGACGAGCAGGGCAGCCTCGGTCTGGACCTGGGCGTGTATGGCGCACCGGAAACCTTCCTGATCGATGCCAAGGGCATCATCCGCTACAAGCATGTGGGCGTGGTCGATGCCACCGTGTGGCGCGAGCAACTGGCGCCGCTGTACCAGGGGCTGGTCGATGAGGCTCAGCCATGAAGCGCTGGCTTGCTGCTGCCGTACTGGCGTTGAGTCTGACGGGCGTGGCCAAGGCTGCCATCGATACGTATCAGTTTCGTGATGACGCCGAACGTGAGCGTTACCAACAGCTGACCAAGGAACTGCGCTGCCCCAAGTGCCAGAACCAGGACATCGCCGATTCCAATGCACCGATTGCCGCCGACCTGCGCCGAGAAATCTTCCGCATGCTCGGCGAAGGCAAGAGCAACCAGCAGATCGTCGACTTCATGGTCGACCGCTACGGTGATTTCGTGCGCTACAAGCCAGCGCTCACCGGGCGTACCTGGCTGCTCTGGTTCGGCCCGGGGATTCTCCTGGTCGGTGGCTTCGTGGTGCTGGCGTTGATCGTGCGTCGTCGCCGAAATACTGTGGCAAACCCTTGCGCGCAGCTGTCCGCCGAGGAACGCGAGCGTCTCGCCAAACTGCTGGATAAAGAACAGACCCATGACTGAATTCTGGCTTAGCGCGGGCCTGCTGTTGCTCGCGGCCCTGGCTTTTCTGCTGATCCCTATCCTGCGTGGCCGGCGTCGGCAGCAGGAGGAAGACCGTACTGCCCTCAACGTCGCCTTATACCAGGAGCGTGTGGCAGAACTGGCTGCCCAGCAGCAAGCCGGAGTACTCGACAACGACCAGTTGGCCAAGGGCCGCGACGAGGCGGCCCGTGAGCTGTTGGCCGACACCGAGGGCGCCGAGGCGCCACGTCAGGGCCACTTGGGCAAGACCTTGCCGCTGCTTGCGGCGGTGCTGGTGCCGGTGCTGGGCCTGGGCCTCTATTTGCATTTCGGCGCTGCGGACAAGGTCGAGCTGACCCAGGAGTTCGCCCAGGCGCCGCAATCGATGGAAGAAATGACTGCGCGCCTGGAGCGCGCCGTGCAAGCCCAGCCGGACTCGGCCGAAGGTCTGTACTTCCTCGCTCGGGCCTACATGGCCGAGCAGCGTCCCGCCGATGCGGCTCGTACCTTCGAGCGAGCCGTGACGCTCGCAGGGCGACAGCCCGAGCTGCTCGGGCAGTGGGCACAGGCCCTGTATTTTGCCGCCAACAAACAATGGAGCCCGCAGGTACAGGCCCTGACCGACGAAGCGCTCCAGGCGGACCCCAAGGAGGTGACCAGCCTTGGACTGCGTGGCATCGCGGCGTTCGAGGGCGAGCGCTATCAGGAGGCGATCGATTACTGGCAACGTCTGTTGGCCCAACTGCCCGAAGGCGACGCGTCGCGCGCAGCCTTGCAGGGGGGGATCGACCGCGCCGCCGAACGCCTCAAGGCTGCAGGGGGCACCCTGGCCGCTGCGCCTGAGGCTGCACGCCTGAAGGTGCGGGTGGCCCTGGCGGATGCGCTCAAGGACAAGGTCAGGCCAGACGACACGGTGTTCATCTTCGCCCGGGCCAGCAATGGCCCACCCATGCCTTTGGCCGCCAAGCGCGTGACGGTTGCCCAGCTGCCAGTGGAAGTGGAGCTTTCCGACGCGGATGCGATGATGCCGCAGATGAAACTGTCGGACTTCGCGCAAGTCCAACTCGTTGCACGCGTATCGCGCGCCGGACAACCGACCCGAGGCGAGTGGATCGGCCAGAGCTCGCCGCTGCCCAACCGAACCCAGGGCACCCAACAACTGACCATCGACAGCCCAGATCCTTAAGAGAGCGATTCAAATGAACAGCACTGTGCGCTTGACCCTGATCACCCTGGCATTGGGTCTTTCCGCGTGTACGGTGCAGCCGCCGAGCCAGGAGCGCTTGCCGCCGATAGAGGCCCCTCATCCCCGCCAGGGGCCAGCGGTCAAACCGTTGCCAGGGGGGCAGCCGGGCACCCAGCCGAGCAAGCCCGCCGCCACGCCCAAAGCAATGCCGCGTACCTCTGCCAGCTTCGCCCCGCCACCAGGCGGGGCCAGCCATTGGGACCCGCGCATGGGTGTCTATGTCCTGGAGAACAAGACCAATACCTTCTATCGCCAGCGCACCTACTACCGCTGGAACAACGGCTGGAGCTGGTCGCTCAGCCCTGATGGACCCTGGCAGGAAACCGACAGCAGTGGTGTGCCAGGCGGTCTGGGACGCGCCTTCGCTCAGTAGTTCATCCGACCGTTACAGTACAGTTTTGATCCTATCTTTCCATTGACTGTACTGGTGGGTTGCCACGCATAATCCCAGCTCACCGTTGAGCTGGGGGGCGTTCGAGCCCGACTGTCCTGTCGGACGCGTGGCGCGGCTATCGCCATTTTCCTGCCCCCGCTTGCAAACATTCTTTGCCGCTCGGCACTCACTGGCGCTTTTGCGTTCCTGAACGTTTTCCAGAACTCGCCCAGCCAGGTGCTGGGCTTTAGGAGTCTTTGCATGCAATTCGAAATTTTCCAGGTCGACGCGTTCTCCGCCACGCCGTTCGGCGGCAACCCAGCGGCAGTCGTCCCGCTGGAAACCTGGCTGCCCGACGAAACACTCAAGCGTATCGCCGCGGAGAACAACCTTTCCGAAACCGCTTACTTCGTGCGTAACGGCGAGGCATTCGACCTGCGGTGGTTCACCCCGACCGTGGAGGTGAACCTATGCGGGCATGCGACCTTGGCAACGGCGTGGGTGTTGTTCGAGCAGTTGGGGGAGCAGGCCGAGGTGCTGCGGTTCAATACCCGCAGCGGCGAACTGCGCGTCAGTCGAGGTGCCGATGGGCTGCTGGCGATGGATTTTCCGGCCAAGCAGCCGGTAGCGGTTGATATTCCTCAAGCGTTGCTCGAGGCGTTAGGGCTGACCAGTGCCCGGGCGTTGTATCGCACTGATGACTATGTGCTGGTGATCGACGATGCCGAGCTGCTCGGCACGCTGACGCCGGATTTCGTTGCGCTTTCGGCGTTTGACGTGCGAGGAATTGCGGTGACAGCACCCGGAGGTGGGTTTGATTTCGTTACCCGTTGGTTCGGCCCTCGGGTTGGGGTCAATGAAGACCCGGTGACAGGGTCGGCGCATACATCGCTGGCGCCTTACTGGTCCGAGCGGCTGGGCAAGCGCCGGTTGGTGTGCGAGCAGGGCGGGGCGCGTAAGGGGCAACTGGAATGTGAAGTGCCAGGGAATGGGCGGGTGATCATCAGTGGGCGGGGGGCTTTGTACCTGCGTGGGGTCATCTTTGTCTGAGTGGGTTGTGGGGTGAGCCTTTAAGCCTATTCGCGGGTAAATCGGGACGCCGAATAGGCCGGAACAAACACCAAAACAATTAACTTGTTTGCCGTTGCCGTTGCCGTTGCTTTTGATGCGCGTCGGTTCAGTCACCACCCATCGCGACCTCAGAAGGCCGAGTGGAGGTGTCTGTAGGGGCAGGCGCGCAGCGCCCTTCGGCGGTAGCCGAAGACGCGAGATGGAGGCTGGCGTAGCCAGCCGGAGGCCGCGGAGCCCCGCAAGACACCGCAGCGAGGGGACCCCGGAGCGCAGCGCAGGGGCCGGATGTGGGAGCCAGCGGTTTTTGCCTACTTTTGCCCAAGAGCAAAAGTAGGTCGCCGTAAAGGCGAAAAGCGCCGACCGCAAGGACGACCGCCAGCAGACCACCCTGGGCCTGGGCGTGCGCCGTTTCAACGACGGCTACATGCTCGGCGCCAATAGCTTTTTGGACTACGACCTGTCCCGCCAACACGCCCGTCTGGGCCTTGGGGTCGAGTACTGGCGCGACTTTCTCAAAGTCAACGCCAACAGCTACACCCGTCTGACCGGCTGGAAGGATTCGCCCGACGTCGAGGACTACCAGGAACGCCCGGCCAACGGCTGGGACCTGCGCACCGAGGCCTGGCTGCCGTCGATGCCGCAGCTCGGCGGCAAGCTCAGCTACGAGCAGTATTACGGCGATGAAGTCGGCCTGTTCGGCAAGGACAACCGCAAGAAAGACCCCAGCGCCGTCACCGTCGGTCTCACCTACACGCCCATCCCTTTGCTGACCCTCAGCGCCGACCAACGCAAGGGCAACGGCGGCAACGAGACCACCGTCGGTGCCGAGTTCAGCTACCAGATCGGCGAGCCCTGGGCCAAGCAGGTCGACCCCGCCGGCGTCGGCGCCCTGCGCACCCTGGCTGGCAGCCGTTACGACCTGGTCGAACGCAACAACCACATCGTCCTCGAGTACCGCAAGAAGCAGGTCATCCAAATGGCCGCCGCCGCCCACGTCAGCGGCCAGGGCGGCGAGACCAAATCCCTGAGCGTGTGGGTCAACAGCAAGTACCCGCTGTCGCACATCGACTGGACAGCCCCGGCGCTGCTGCAGGCCGGCGGCCGGCTCGTGCACGACGGCGGCCCCCACTACAGCGTGGTGCTGCCCGACTACCAAACCCAGCAAACCAACGTCTACACTCTCCATGGCGTGGCCGTGGACAGCAAAGGCAACCGCTCCGGGCGCAGCGAGACCCGCGTGACCGTCAACGCCCCCGCGGTCAGCGCGCGCCACTCGACCTTCACCCCTGCCCATACCGTGCTGCCGGCCGATGGCAAGACTCAGCAAACCCTGACCCTCGCCATCCGCGACGAGCAGCAGCAGCCGGTGGACATCGCCTTGGCGGATATTCAGATCGCTGTCGCCGAGACGCAAATGCGCGCCGGCGGCATCGTGGTTTCGAAGCCTGAGCGTGTTTCGGCGGGCAACTATGAAGTACGGGTGACCGCGGGCAGCGCGCCGCAATCGATTACCTTGACCCCATCCGTTCAAGGGACTGCGCTGTCGCAAGCGCAGGTCAGCACGGTCAGCTCTGTGCCGGACGACGGCAAATCCGCCTTCGCCGCAGACCGCAGCTCACTCCCGGCGGACGACAAAACCCATGCTGTACTCACCTTCACCGCTCAGGACGCCAATGGCGCACCGGTGGAGGGCATCGCCAAGCATCTGAAGTTCGCGGTGCACAGCGACAAGGGCAGCGCGTCGCCTCCGGATGTGACGGTGAGCCCCATCGTGGAAAGCGCCCAAGGCCGCTACACCGCGACGTTCAAGGGCAAATTGGTCGGCCGTTACACCGTCACCCCCCAGCTGGGCGGTAAGCCCATCGGCCGCCTCAACGCCGAGGTTGAGCTGCAGGCGTTGCGGCCCGTGCCGTCCACTTCGAAATTGGAGGCCAAGCCAGACATCATCCCGGCCAACGGCTCCGATCCCTCGACACTGACCTTCGTGGCCAAGGACATCAACGGTAATCCCGTCACCGGCCTGGGCAACCGGCTGGCAGTGAATGCCACCAATAGCAGCGGCCTGCCACCGGCACCTGACGAGCTCACCCTCGAGCCGATCCAGGAGAGCGGCAATACCGGCATCTACGTCACCACAGTGCGCGGCCTGCAAGCAGACACTTACACCTTTGTCCCGACCATCGGGCGCCAGCCGGTCAATGGCTTGAGTGCCACCGTGCAACTGAAGGCCTTGCCGCCTGCACTAGGCCGCTCGACGTTCGAGGCCGCACCGCCCAAGATCCCGGCAAGTGGCACCGACCCATCGACGCTGACTTTCACCGCCAGGGACGCAAACGACAAGCCCGTGGGAGGTCTCGCCGATCAGCTGAAGTTCGAACTGGCCAACGGCCCGGTCCCGGGCATTACGCTCGGCGACATTTCAGAAGCCAAGACCGGTGAGTACCGTGCGACGCTCCAGGGCACTATCCCAGGCCACTACACCTTCATACCGCACTACAACGGCGCCCCGTTCGGCACGCTGAAAGCCGACGTCGAGCTGCTGCCTCTGCCGCCAGCTGCAAGCCAATCGAAGTTTCAGATCAAGCCGGACACGATCAAGGCCAATTTGAAGGAGTTCTCCACCCTGAACTTCACCGCCAAGGACATCAACGACAAGCCGGTGAGTGGGTTGGCCGATGCACTGACATTCATCGTCCGGGACGCCAGCAACCAACCACTGCCACCTGAGGGCTTCAAGTTGGACCCTGTGCAGGAAACCGTGGAGGGCAACTACCGCACCACGCTCAAAACGAAGATACCGGGCGACCTGACCATCACCCCTCGCGTTGAAAACGACTCGATGGATAGCCTGACAGCGGAGTTGACCGTATTGACGTTGCTGCCATCAGAGGCGCACTCCACGATCACGCTGTCGAACTCCAAAATACTCGCCGATGACGTGCACCAAGCCGCCATTACATTTGACGTGCGCAACGAGCTCGATCAATCGATAGCCGACCTGCTCGATCGGGTCTCGTTCCTCGTGACGGACAGCGCTGGAAAGCCCACGTCCGATGTCACGCTAAGCGCAGTCACATCAACGGCCAAGGGCTATCAGGTGCAACTGCAAGGGCCGAAGGTAGGCCGTTATGAAGTTGTCCCACGCCTGGATGGCATCAACATGAACTCATTGAAGCGCCCCATCGAGCTGATGAGTACCGAGATCGTAGCGCTGAATGCCGGCCGGCCCCGGCATCGATTTCCTGTAAGTACCGGGTTCCCGACCACCGCTCATTTGGAAGCCAGTTTTGTGGTGGAATTGGCAAACGGCGCCGACCCAGTGGATTACACATGGACTTCAACGGCAAGTTGGCTAACGCCCTCAAGCAATGGATACTTCGAGTTCACTGCGCAACCCAGTGATAGCGACTCGGGCACGATAACGATTACCGGCGCTCGCAAGGTCAGCGCAGTGACACACCGTTATACCTTCAAGGTAAGTAACTGGTTCCATATGGCGCACGACTATATGGAACCTTGGAAGGACGCGATGAAAATCTGTAGTTCCTTGGGACTTGTACAAGCATCAAAAGCCGAAGCGACAAAAGGCGATAATGTTCGCGCCCTGGGCACCCCGACCTCAGAATGGGGCTATATGCAAATCAACTGGCTAACATATGAGGTCTGGCTACCTGATGCAGCGGGGCCAGGCATGCGTTGGATGCTGACGCCACAATATGCCGGGTTTCCAGTCGGGGGGACCCAGACGCGGCCTGATCATTGGTTCCGAGGCACCATCTGTCGCCAGCCAATAAAGTAATCGCGCCGTGGTGAGCGCCGCTTTCTATTAGCCCATTCCCTCGCTTACAGCGTCACCGCCCACTGTAAGCGAGGGCCCGCGCCCATACCGCCACGCCTTCAGCGCATGGCGTGATGCCCCCAACGCACCCCCACAATGCATTTGCCCCCGGCGGCGAACCCATGGCATAGATGCAGGTCCACCTTACGATGTGCCTACCTCGAGCCTTCAGGAGACTTCGCCCATGAGCAAACCCTACGTCCCGCCCAAGGTCTGGACCCACGAGGCGCCGTCCGGCGGTCAGTTCGCCAACATCAACCGGCCTGTCGCCGGCCCCACCCACGAGCGGGCGCTGCCGGTGGGCAAGCACCCGCTGCAGTTGTACTCACTGGCCACGCCCAACGGGGTCAAGGTGACCATCTTGCTGGAGGAGCTGTTGGCTCTCGGCCATGCCGGCGCCGAGTACGACGCCTGGCTGATCCGCATCGGCGAAGGCGACCAGTTTTCCAGCGGGTTCGTGCAGGTCAACCCCAACTCGAAGATCCCCGCCCTGCTCGATCGCAGCGTCGAGCCGCCCGTGCGGGTGTTCGAGTCCGGTTCGATCTTGTTGTACCTGGCCGAGAAGTTCGACGCTTTCCTGCCCAAGGCCCCAGCTGCCCGGACCGAGTGCATGAACTGGCTGTTCTGGCAGATGGGCTCGGCGCCTTACCTGGGCGGTGGTTTTGGTCACTTCTATGTCTATGCACCCGAGAAGTTCGAATACGCCATCAATCGCTTCACCATGGAGGCCAAGCGCCAACTGGATGTGCTCGACCGACGTCTGGCCGAAAGCGACTACCTCGGCGGCGAGCAATACAGCATTGCCGACATCGCCGTATGGCCCTGGTATGGCCAGTTGGTGCGCGGCAACCTGTATGGCGCGGCAGAGTTTCTTGCTGTGCATGAATACCCCCATGTGCAGCGCTGGGCCGAGGCCATCGCCCAACGGCCGGCTGTGCAGCGAGGTACCCGGGTGAACCGGACCTGGGGGGATGAGCAAAGCCAGGTGCCGGAGCGGCATTCGGCGGCAGACTTGGTATGAAATGCCTGGGCTGCCTTGCAGCCCATCGCAGGCTTGCCAGCTTCCACCGAGCAAGTGCCTACGGAACCTGTAGACGCTGACGAAGCCTGCGGATGGGGCGCGTAGTGGCCTTCGCAAACCAGAAAGAACGCCATTCGAGGCGGTCTGAGCCTCGACCTCGACACATGCACTGACGCACGCATGCAGCGCACGAGACTGCCGCCGTGCAAATGACCATTGCCACGCTGCATGCCTGCGCCGGGCAAGGGCTTCTTGCTACACTCGCGCCACGAGTTTCCACCTGCATAACTGGTGACAGCATGATCGAGGTAACTGAGGTTTCCATTGCCGAGCTGCGCGACGCGCTCGAGTCCGGCCGCACGACGGCGGTTGAGCTGGTCAAGGCCTACCTGGCCCGCATCGACGCCTATGACGGAGCCGACACCGCCACTGCCCTGAACGCTGTGGTGGTACGCAATCCTGAAGCGCTCAAGGAGGCCGAGGCCTCCGACGCTCGCCGAGCCAAGGGCCAGACGTTGAGCCCGCTCGATGGCATCCCTTACACCGCCAAGGACAGCTACCTGGTCAAAGGCCTGACCGCCGCTTCCGGCAGCCCGGCTTTCAAGGACCTGGTGGCCCAGCGCGACGCCTTCACCATCGAGCGCCTGCGCGCCGCCGGTGCCATCTGCCTGGGCAAGACCAACATGCCACCGATGGCCAACGGCGGCATGCAGCGTGGCGTCTATGGCCGCGCCGAAAGCCCGTACAACGCCGCCTACCTGACCGCGCCGTTCGCCTCCGGCTCGTCCAACGGTGCCGGGACCGCCACCGCTGCCAGCTATTCGGCTTTCGGCCTGGCAGAAGAAACCTGGTCCAGCGGCCGTGGCCCTGCCTCGAACAACGGTCTGTGCGCCTATACCCCCTCGCGCGGGGTCATCTCGGTGCGCGGCAACTGGCCGCTGACGCCGACCATGGACGTCGTGGTGCCCTACGCCCGCACCATGGCCGATCTGCTGGAAATCCTCGATGTCGTCGTTGCCGATGACGCCGACAAGCGTGGCGATCTGTGGCGTCTACAGCCATGGGTGCCGATCCCGGCTGCGTCCTCGGTACGCCCGGCTTCCTACCTGGATCTGGCCGTCGACGCCAGCGCCCTCAAGGGCAAGCGTTTTGGCGTGCCGAAGATGTACATCAATGCCGACCCTGACGCCGGCACCTCGGAAAAACCCGGCATCGGTGGCCCGACCGGCCAACGCATCAATACCCGCGCCAGCGTCATCGACCTGTGGAAGCAGGCGCGTCAAGCCCTGGAAGCGGCCGGTGCCGAAGTGATCGAAGTGGACTTCCCGCTGGTGTCCAACTGCGAAGGCGACCGCCCGGGCGCTCCGACGGTGTACAACCGCGGCATCGTCTCCAAGGAATTCCTGCACGATGAACTGTGGGAACTGTCCGGCTGGGCCTTCGATGACTTCCTGCGCGCCAACAATGATCCGAAGCTCAACCGCCTGGCCGACGTCGACGGCCCGCAGATCTTCCCCCACGACCCGGGCACCCTGCCCAACCGTGAGGACGACCTGGCGGCCGGCATGGATGAGTACGTCAACATGGCCAAGCGCGGCCTGAAGACCTGGGATCAGATCGAGACCCTGCCGGACGGCCTGCGTGGGCTGGAAAAGACCCGCAAGATGGACCTGGAAGACTGGATGGACAACCTGGGCCTGGACGCGGTGCTGTTCCCGACCGTGGCCGACGTGGGCCCGGCCGATGCCGACGTCAACCCAGTATCGGCAGATATCGCCTGGAGCAACGGCGTCTGGGTCGCCAACGGCAACCTGGCCATCCGTCACCTGGGTGTGCCCACTGTCACCGTACCCATGGGCGTGATGGCCGACATCGGTATGCCGGTCGGTCTGACCTTCGCAGGCCGTGCCTACAGCGACAATGCACTGCTGAGCTTCGGTGCCGCCTTCGAGGCCACCGGCTCGCGTCGCATGATTCCGCCGCGCACCCCGCCACTGGGCTGATCCAACGCCTGGCTGGAAACAGGTTTATCCGCAAGCACTGAATCGGTTGCTTCGCGGATAAACCCGCTCCCACTACGATCATCGCCAACGCGCAAACGGGCACCCCCCGATACACCTGAAAAAACGCCCTTGCCCCGCGATTGCGTCTGCCGGAACAATGAAGCATCCCTTTGGAGAGCCCACATGTCCCTGCACATCCAGACGCCCCTGATCGAATCCCGTCCTCTCTCGCTGATCGCCGGCCGCTCGGTCTGGCTCAAGCTCGAAGCCCTGCAGCCGTGCGGCTCATTCAAGCTGCGTGGCGTTGGCCATGCCTGCCAGGTCCATCATGCCCGCGGTGCGCGCCACTTCGTCTCGTCCTCCGGTGGCAACGCGGGGTTGGCTGTGGCCTATGCCGGGCGCAAGCTCGGCGTGCCGGTGACCGTGGT
Organism: Pseudomonas sp. HTZ2; assembly: GCF_033173945.1. NCBI lineage: Bacteria > Pseudomonadati > Pseudomonadota > Gammaproteobacteria > Pseudomonadales > Pseudomonadaceae > Pseudomonas > Pseudomonas sp. HTZ2. The sequence continues at coordinate 3,007,317 of NZ_CP137332.1, forward strand.
GGTGCCAGAAACCACCACCGAACGCGCCAAGGCGCTGCTGCGCCTGGAAGACGCCAAGGTCGTGGTGCACGGCAGCTCCTGGCAGGAGGCCAACGAACTGGCGCAGACATTGGTCGGGCCAGACGATGCCTTCATCCACCCGTTCGACGATCCACTGTTGTGGGCCGGTCATGCCAGCATGATCGACGAAGTCGCCCGAGCCGGCATGAAGCCCGATGCCGTGATGCTCTCGGTGGGTGGCGGCGGCCTGCTCAGTGGCGTGGTCGAAGGACTCGAACGCAACGGTTGGCACGACGTGCCGGTGCTGGCGGTGGAAACCGACGGTGCGGCCTCGTTGCATGCAGCCCTTGAAGCCGGACAGACCGTGGAACTGCCACGCATCACTTCGGTGGCCACCTCCCTGGGCGCCAAGCGCGTCGCAGAACAGGCGCTGGCCTGTGCACAGCGTCACCCAGTCGAAAGTTGCCTGGTCAGCGACCGCGCCGCGCTGCAGGCCTGCGAGCGTTTTTTACTGGATCACCGCGTACTGGTCGAGCCGGCCTGCGGCGCGGCACTGGCCTTGGCCTACCAACCCGAGGCCCTGGCGGCGTACCGCAATGTCCTGGTGATCGTCTGCGGCGGGGCCACCGCCACGCTGGAGCAGATCCAGGCGTGGCTGGCGGCCCAGGGCTGAACGGCGCTCAGCGATCGCTGCGCCGCGGGGTACCGCCATGGCTGTGCTGGCCACCGACCCGGGCCTTTTCTGCCCGGTCGGTCTTCACATCCTGGTTGGTGCCGCCCTTGCGGCCGGCATCGTGGACTTTCTGTGGGTCGTCGGCAAAACCGTGGGAGCTTTCGTGATGCTTGGTCATGGGGTTCTCCTCATGGATCAGTTCTGAAGATTCGAGCCCCACGGCACATGCCCTGCTCCCTCCTTCCGACAGATGGCGGCGCAAACCCTGTGATCGCAACGGTCACATTTATCTGCTCAACTGGGTCTGCCACGAGGCTGCAGATATCCTGATGAGGCTCCTCTGACCGAAGCGACCGATGCCTTGATGGCAAAGGGATAACAAATACACGTGCAACTCGGACGAAATGCGCCTTCGACCCTTTCGATCCGGGGCAAGTGAAGGCACAATGCGTGTCCTTTTTTTGGCCGGCCTGGCCGGGGGCCTTTAAATGATCAAGACGCCGTACTACCTCATCGATAAACAAAAGCTGCTGGGCAACATGGAAAAGATTGCCTACGTGCGCGAACACTCCGGGGCCAAGGCCCTGCTGGCACTCAAGTGCTTCGCCACCTGGTCGGTGTTCGACCTGATGCAGCAGTACATGGATGGCACCACTTCTTCGTCGCTCTACGAGCTCAAGCTAGGTCGCCAGAAGTTTGCCGGCGAAACCCACGCCTACAGCGTGGCCTGGGCCGACGACGAGATCGAGGAGATGCTCGAGAACTGCGACAAGATCATCTTCAACTCCATCGGCCAGCTGCAACGCTATGCCGAACAGTCCCAGGGCAAGGTGCGCGGTCTGCGCGTCAACCCGCAGGTGAGCAGCTCCGACTACCTGCTGGCCGACCCGGCACGCCCGTTCAGCCGTCTGGGCGAATGGGACCCTGAGAAGATCGAGAAGGTGATCGAACAGATCTCCGGCTTCATGTTCCACAACAACTGCGAGAACGGCGATTTCGGCCTCTTCGACAAGATGCTCTCGCACATCGAGGAGCGCTTCGGTCACCTGCTGCACAAGGTCCAGTGGGTCAGCCTCGGTGGCGGGATCCACTTCACCGGCGAAGACTATGCCCTGGACGCATTCTGCGCGCGCCTGAAGGCCTTCTCCGAGAAGTACGGCGTGCAGGTCTACCTGGAGCCCGGCGAAGCAGCCATCACCCAGAGCGCCTCGCTGGAAGTCACCGTTCTCGACACCCTGTACAACGGCAAGCACCTGGCCGTGGTCGACAGCTCCATCGAAGCGCACATGCTCGACCTGTTGATCTATCGCCTCAACGCCAAGATGGCGCCCAACAACGGCGAGCACACCTACATGGTCTGCGGCAAGTCGTGCCTGGCCGGCGATATCTTCGGCGAGTATCAGTTCGACAAGCCTCTGGCTATCGGTGACCGCCTGTCGTTCGTCGATGCCGCCGGTTACACCATGGTCAAGAAAAACTGGTTCAACGGTCTGAAAATGCCGGCCATCGTGGTCAAGCAGCTCGACGGCAGCGTCGAGGTGGTGCGCGAGTTCGGTTTCGAAGACTACGTTTCCAGCCTGTCCTGAGGCAGGCCCTTTCAGTAAGGAGCAAAAGGTAAATTGAAGAAGAACGTTCTTATCATTGGTGCAGGAGGTGTCGCCAAGGTGGTGGCCCACAAGTGCGCACAGCATAACGACGAGCTCGGTCGTATTGCGATTGCGTCACGGAACATCTCCAAATGCCAGGCCATCATCGACAGCGTCAAGGCCAAGGGTAGCCTCAAGGTACCCGCCGACATCCAGGCCTTCTCGCTCAATGCCCTCGATGTCGAGGCAACCAAGGCGCTGATCCGCGAGACAGAATCGCAGATCGTGATCAACGTCGGGTCCGCCTTCCTCAACATGTCGGTGCTGCGTGCCTGCATCGATACCGGCGCCGCCTACCTGGACACCGCGATCCACGAAGAGCCGGGCAAGATCTGCGAAACGCCGCCTTGGTACGGCAACTACGAGTGGAAACACCTCGAAGAGTGCCAAGCAAAGAACATCACCGCCATTCTCGGCGTCGGCTTCGACCCGGGTGTGGTGAACAGCTACGCCAAACTTGCGCAGCAACAGTATTTCGACCGCATTGACTCGATCGACATTCTCGACGTCAATGCCGGCTCCCATGGCAAGTACTTCGCCACCAACTTCGACCCGGAAATCAACTTCCGCGAATTCACAGGTCAAGTCTGGAGCTGGCAGAACAGCCAATGGACCAGCAACAAAATGTTCGAGGTCAAGCGCACCGACGACCTGCCGGTGGTGGGCTCGCAGAACCTCTACCTGACCGGCCACGATGAAGTCCACTCGCTGTCGAAGAACCTCGACGTGCCGAACATCCGCTTCTGGATGAGCTTCGGCGAGCATTACATCAATGTGTTCACCGTCCTGAAGAACCTGGGCCTGCTCTCCGAGCAGCCGGTCAAGACCGCCGAAGGCCTGGAAGTGGTGCCACTCAAAGTGGTCAAGGCCGTGCTGCCTGACCCGTCCTCGCTGGCTCCGGGCTACACCGGCAAGACCTGCATCGGTGACCTGGTCAAGGGCACCAAGGATGGCCAGCCGCGTGAAGTGTTCATCTACAACGTGGCCGACCACGAAGAGGCGTTCGCCGAGACCGACAGCCAGGGTATTTCCTATACCGCTGGTGTGCCGCCAGTGGCCGCGGCCCTGCTGGTCGCCCGTGGCGAATGGGATGCCAAGCGCATGGTCAACGTCGAGGAGCTGCCGGCCGAGCCGTTCCTCAAGGCGCTGGACGTGATGGGCCTGCCGACCCGCATCAAAGACGAAAAAGGCGATCGTCCTTGGGACGCTGAAGCCTAAGCAGCAAACAGAAGGGGCGCCAGATGGCGCCCCTTCTGCGTGTGGCCAGTGCCCACAGACGCCACACTGCGCACGGTGCTCCTTTTGAAGTCGCAACGCTCTCACAGGCTCGCCCGCTACTTGCGCGCCTCCAGGATCAGGTTGAACGGTGTCTGCGTCGCCCGCCGGAACCGCGTGAACCCCGCCTCCTCGAACACCGCCCGCAGCCGCGCCTCGCCGGCCTGGGCCCCCAGCCCCAACCCTACCTCCTGAGACAGCGAGTTGGGGGTGCAAATGAATGTCGAGGCCGCGTAGAACAACCGCCCCACCGGGTTCAGGTTGCCTTCCAGCGAATCCTCCGCATAGGGCTCGACCAGCATCACCGTGCCGTCGTCCTTGAGTGCGTGGTAGGCATGCCTGGCCGCACCGACCGGATCCCCCATGTCGTGCAGGCAATCGAAAAAGCACACCAGGTCATGATCATGCCCCGGATAGTCCTTGGCCGAGGCCTGGGCAAAGCTGACCTGCCCGGCTACGCCCGCCTCCTCGGCACGCGCAGTGGCGGTCGTGATCGAGGGCCCATGGTAGTCGTAGCCGATAAAGCGAGACGCGGGAAAAGCCTGGGCCATGACGATGGTCGAGGCGCCGTGGCCGCATCCCACATCGGCCACCTTGGCTCCGGCCTGCAGCTTGGCGGTCACCCCCTCCAGCGCCGGTAGCCACTCAGCCACCAGGAAGGTGCGGTAACCGGGCCTGAAGAAACGCTCGGTGCCGCTGAACATGCACGGATGATGGTCACCCCAAGGCAGCCCTCCATCGCCACGCATGGCGGCGATCAGCTTGTCTTTGTCATGAAACAGTGCCGCTACCACCGACGCGCCGCCGGCCATGTAGGCTGGCGACTCCTCGATGGCCAGGGCCAGAGCCTGCTCTTCGGGAAGACTGAACGTACCGTCGTGGTGAACCATGTAGCCGGCTGCTACCTGGGCGCTGAGCCATTCTCGCAGCAGCCGTGGATGACAGCCGGTTCGCTGAGCCAGCACCTCGGGGGTCACGGGTTGGCTATCGGCCATGGCCCGATACAGCCCCAGCTCATCGCCCAGGATCACGTTGGCCAGTGTCGCCGCCGCGCCCATGTCGCCCACCAGCTTGCCCATGAACTCGTGAAGTCTTGCCTCGTCCATGACCTGCCCTCCTCTGCAAGAAGGCCACCGTCGGCGACGTCCGGGCCGGGAGGCGGTGGTCGGATGGATGATTGCCGGGCCTGCGCGAAACAGGCCCGGGCTTTAAGTCTAGACGAGCATGGCAAGTGCCACCGCCGGCACCGAAGGCTTGGCCTTACTGCCTGGCACCGTCCAGTTTCTCCACCAATGCCTTGGCCAGCGCCTTGTCGGAGAACGGGTTCTGTCCGGTGATCAGCTCACGGTCGATGACCACATGGGGCGCCCAGGCCTTCGCGTAGCTCATGTCGCCGCCCGCCGCAGCCATGGCCTTGGCCGGGTAGAACTGCAGGCGTTGATCTTTGAGCGAACTTTCGAACACTTGTTCTTCCGGATCCGAGAAGATCGTCATGCGATAGCCCTGGTACACCCAGTCACTGGCGGCCGGCGTCTCGCCGCGTGCCAAGGCCGCGCGGTAGGCAACCGGGTCCTGCTGGGCCGACAGCAGGGTGATCGGGCCATGGCAGATCGCGGCGGTCGGTTTGCCTGCCTGATGGAAGTGGCGCAGCAATGCCCCGACGTCAGGGTTGTTGGCAAGATCGATCAGCGGCGCATGGCCACCGGGGATGAACAGGCCGGCGTAACGGTCCAGGTCACCCGCTAACACCTCCTTGACCGACAAGGTGTCGTCGATGCCCGGCAGATTCTGCACAACCTTGTGAATACGCTGCATCTCGGCCGCATCGCCACCGAAATACTGCGGGTCGACCGAACGCTCATCGACGCTCGGCGCATTGCCCTTGGGCGTCACCAGCACCAGCGTGTAGCCGGCCTTGAGCAGTTGGTCGGCCGGCACGCCGAACTCGTTGAGGTAATAGCCGGTCGGGTACGGTTTGCCGTCCTTGAGCTGCAGTTGATGCTCGCTCGACAGCAAGACCAGCACCTCGCCTTTGGACGCGGCAGTGGCCTGGCCGGCCAGCAATGCGCCAGCCACCGTGAGCGCCAGGGTGGAAATCTTGTTCATGGTCAGGTTCCTGTTCAGGCGAAGGGGACAATGTCGAGTGGGTGGGCAACGCGGACCTGGGTCGGTGCAGCCACCCAGTCAGCGGTGGCAGCGCGATAGGCCTGGTAATGAGCACTGTTGCGGTGTGCATCGATGGCCGCCGAGTCGACATACAGCTCGAACAGGTCGAAGGCCAGTTCGTCTGCTTCACGAACGAACAGGTCATAGCGCAGGTTGCCGGGCTCGGCGCGGGAGTGCTCCACCATCACCCGCAGGGCCTGTTCCACCGCGTCGCGGTGTTCGGGCTTGGGGAAAATAGTGGCGAAGATGCTGATAGGCATGACTGGACTCCAAGGTCGGTATCGGTCAGTGAGGCCATGCTATCGACTGCGCTATGATTCGATAATTCTAAAGATCTAATTTCAGCGATCCAAAATATGAATATCGTAAACAAGGACCTGAACCTGCTGCTGGTCTTCCAGATGCTCTATCAGGAACGTAACGCGTCCCTGGCCGCCGAGCGCATGGCGCTCAGCCAGCCGGCGCTGAGCCACAAGCTGAACAAGCTGCGCCATCAATTCGGCGACCCGCTGTTCGTCCGGGCGCCTCGCGGGCTGACACCGACACCTCGCGCCCATGAGCTGGCGCCTCAGGTTCAGCACTTGGTGGAGCAGCTGGAGCTGTTCTACGAACGTTGCGACGGCGCGGACATGCTCACCCGCCCTGCCCGCCTGCACCTGTATAGCACCGACTATCTGGAGCAAACCCTGCTGCCCCGTCTGCTGCCGATACTGCGCAGCCAGGCCCCCAACCTGGTGCTGGTCACCCACAACACCCGTGGCCAGTTGCCGCGCGAAGCCCTGGAGAAAGGCACGTGCGACTTGGCCATCGCCGGATTCTTCACCGACCTGCCGGACACCTTCCACCAGCAGCGTCTGCTCGGCGAAGAGTTGGTGGTGCTGGCCGCAAGGAGCAACCCACACCTGACCGACGGCCTGGACCTGGAGGCGTTTCTGGCCTGCGAGCATGTGCTGACCACCCTCACCGGTGACCTCGATGGGCTAGTGGACCGCGCGCTGCGCGCCCAAGGCCATCGACGACGTGTGATTGCGGGGTTGTCGAGCTTTCTTGCCCCAGCCCGCCTGGTCAGTGGCACCGACCTGCTGCTCACCTGCCTGCGTTCGCTGGCCGAAGATGCGGCGGCACGGGACCCGGAGCTTGCGGTATACCCGCTGCCCCTGGCGCTACCGAGGGTCGAATTGATGCAGATCTGGCACGAGCGCACGCACGCCGATCCATTGCGCAGGTGGTTTCGCCAAAAAGTCTGGGAGGTGGCCAATCACGTGGAGTAGAAGCCGCCGGGAGGCGCAAGGCCACCCGGGGCATCGTGCACACTACGGCGCTGCGATTTCGGTCTGCCCTGCGTGGCTCGACGGCGGCGCCAACTGGAGCAACTCGTTGGTGTAGGCCCACTCCTGTTCGAGCTTGTCAGGATGATCGTTCAGGCGAATCCCGTAGGACGGAATGATCTGCCGGAACTTCTCCTGCCAGGGCGCAGAGGCAGCCTTGTCCTTGAACACCTTGTGCAGCAGGTCGAGCATGATCGGCGGCGCGGTCGAGGCCCCCGGCGATGCGCCCAGCAAGCCAGCGATGCTGCCGTCCTTGGCCATCACCACTTCGGTGCCGAGCTTGAGGACCCCGCCCAGCTCCGGGTCCTTCTTGATGATCTGCACCCGCTGCCCCGCCTGCCACAGGCGCCAGTCCTCTTTCTTGGCGTGGGGGAAGTAGGTCTGCAGCGCCTCGAAGCGGTCATCGTCGGATTGCATCAATTGCCCGATCAGGTACTGCACCAGGTCGAATTCACGTACCCCGACGCGCACCATGGGCCAGGTGTTGTGCACGGACATGCTGGCGAACAGGTCCAGCAGCGAGCCCTCTTTTAGAAAACGCGTGGAGAAGGTGGCGAATGGGCCGAACAGGATCATGCGCTTGCCATCGAGCACGCGGGTATCCAGATGGGGTACCGACATGGGCGGCGCGCCGGTCGCGGCGATGCCGTAGGCCTTGGCCATGTGCCGCTGGGCGATGGCCGGGTTGTCGGTCACCAGGAACGAGCCGCCCACCGGGAAGCCCGCATAGTCCTTGGCTTCAGGGATGCCCGACTTTTGCAGCAGCGGCAAGGCGGCGCCGCCGGCGCCGATGAACAGGAACTTGGCGTCGGTGGCGGACGTGGTACCGTCCTTGAGGTTCTTGTATTCGACGTGCCAGGAGCCGTCATCGTTGCGGGTGATGTCCTGGACTTCGCTCGAGAGCTTCAGGTCGAAGTTCGGTCGGCCTTGCAGGTAGCCCACGTACTGGCGGGTGATCTCACCAAAATTGACGTCGGTGCCGATGGGGGTCCAGGTCACCGCGAGCTTCTGCGCGGGGTCACGGCCCTCCATCATCAACGGCACCCACTGCTTGATCTGTTCCGGTTCCTCCGAATACTGCATGGGCTTGAACAGGGGGCTGGCCTGCAGGGCCTCGTAGCGTTTTTTCAGAAACCGAATGTTGTCGTCACCCCACACGAAACTCATGTGCGGTGTGGTGTTGATGAACGAATGCGGGTCCTTGAGCACGCCCTGCTTGACCTGCCAGGCGAGGAACTGCCGGGTGATCTGGAACGACTCGTTGATCTCGATGGCCTTGGCGATGTCGATCTTGCCGTTCTTCTCCGGTGTGTAGTTGAGCTCCGCCAGGGCCGAGTGCCCGGTGCCTGCGTTGTTCCAGCCGTTGGAGCTTTCCTCGGCGACTTTGTCCAGGCGTTCGACCATTTCCATCGACCAACCCGGCTCTAGCTCATTCAGCCAGACCGCCAGGGTCGAACTCATGATCCCGCCCCCGACCAGCAGTACGTCGACCCGTTTGGTCTCGGCGGCCTGGGCACTGAGCATGCCGCACGTGAGGCCTACCAAGGCCCATCGCAACGTCTTCGTGGTGTTCATGTTTCCTCCTGCGAGACGTGATGCCTCGTTGTGTACTCCCTGTCGTGCGCAAGGCTCGTGCGGCGTATCTGTCTGCCGCCCCTGCGCCTGATCGGCCTCGCAAGCGAAGTCAGCCCTCTAGATAGTTAGCGCAACTTTCCCCAAGCCACCAGTTGGATTCATTCAGCCTGTCAAATGAATCTGAACATCCGGCCCTGGGGGTCGTCGGAAGTTTCACTGCTGTGACGGTTTGCATGGAGGTAGGAACGATGGCGAGCACCGTAGGCGATTTTCTGGTTGAGCGCTTGAGCCAATGGGGCGTGAAGCGGGTATTCGGCTATCCGGGCGATGGCATCAATGGCGTGTTCGGTGCACTGCGTCGGGCCGGTACGATCGAATTCGTGCAGTGCCGCCATGAAGAAATGGCGGCATTCATGGCCAGCGCCCATGCCAAGTTCACAGGTGAGCTTGGCGTGTGCATCGCAACGTCCGGGCCTGGCGCTTCGCACTTGCTGACAGGCCTGTATGACGCCCGCCTGGACCACATGCCGGTGTTGGCCATCGTCGGCCAGCAGGCCCGCACCGCGCTGGGTGGGCATTACCAGCAGGAGCTGGACCTGGTCTCGATGTTCAAGGACGTGGCCGGTGCATTCGTCCAGCAGGCCACGGCCCCGGCCCAAGTGCGCCATTTGCTGGATCGCGCCGTACGCACGGCGCTGGGCGAACGCCGGGTCACCGCATTGGTGCTGCCCAACGATCTGCAGGAAATGCCCTACGAGTCGCCTGCACGGGCCCATGGCACCTTGCATTCGGGCACAGGCTTCAACCCACCGAGGATCGTGCCCCACCCCGACGCATTGCAGCAGGCTGCGCAGATACTCAACGCCGGCAAGAAAGTCGCGATCCTGGTGGGGGCCGGCGCGCTGCAGGCCCGTGAGCAGGTGAGCGCAATCGCCGAAAAGCTCGGTGCAGGCGTCGCCAAGGCCCTGCTGGGCAAGGCCGTATTGCCCGATGACCTGCCTTGGGTCACCGGTTGCATCGGTCTGTTGGGTACCGAACCCAGCCTGAAGCTGATGAACGAATGCGACACGCTGCTGATAATCGGTTCAGGCTTCCCCTACGCCGAGTTCCTACCAGAGGAAGGTCAGGCCCGCGGCGTACAGATCGACATCGCTGCCGACATGCTCGGCCTGCGCTATCCCATGGAAGTGAACTTGATGGGCGATGCCGCACAGACGCTGGACGCCCTGCTACCGCTGATCGAGCATAAGACCCGCCGCAGTTGGCGAACCAAGGTCGAAGGTTGGCGCAAGGCGTGGGACAAGAAGCTGACGCAACGCGCCCTGAGCAAGGCTGCGCCGATCAATCCGCAGCGGGTCGTCCATGAACTCTCGCCTCGCCTGCCGGACGCCGCCCTCATCACGTGCGACTCGGGCTCCTGCGCCAACTGGTTCGCCCGCGACCTGCGGATCCGCACGGGTATGGAATGTTCGTTGTCCGGGGGCTTGGCCTCGATGGGCGCGGCAGTGCCCTACGCCATCGCAGCCAAGTTCGCTCACCCCGAGCGCTGCGTGGTGGCCCTGGTAGGCGACGGTGCCATGCAGATGAACAACATGGCCGAACTGATCACCGTGGCCAAGTACTGGCGACAATGGGGCAACGGACGTTGGATTTGCGCGGTGTTCAACAATCAGGATCTCAACCAGGTCACCTGGGAGCAGCGGGTGATGGAGGGAGACCCCAAGTTTGCCGCCAGCCAGGACATTCCTGACGTGCCCTACCACCTGTTCGCCCTCTCGATCGGTCTGAAGGGCCTGTATGTCGAACGCGAGCAGGACGTGGCCGACACCTGGGAGCAGGCCTTGGCCAGCGAGGTGCCCGTGGTCATCGATTTTCGTACCGACCCCGATGTCCCGCCGCTGCCGCCGCACATCACCCTGGAGCAGGCGAAGAAGTTCGCCGGCGCCCTGCTGCAAGGCGACCCGGACCAAGCCGGCATCCTGCGCCAAACCGCGCGCCAGCTGATCAGCGGGCTATTGCCAGGGCACGGCAAAGCATGATGCCGCTAACCTTTGAGCGCCGCCTCGATCCCGGCGATGTCGATCTTGCCCATCTGCATCATGGCGTCGAATGCGCGCTTGGCGGCGGCCCGGTCTGGGTTGTCCATGGCCTCGAGCAGCACCCGGGGCGAGATCTGCCACGAGATGCCCCACTTGTCCTTGCACCAGCCGCAGACGCTTTCCTGGCCGCCGTTGCCGACGATGGCCTGCCACAGACGGTCGGTCTCGGCCTGATCCTCCGTGCAGATCTGGAACGAAAATGCCTCGCTGTGCTTGAACGCGGTCCCCCCGTTCAGGCCGACGCAGGGAATACCGGCCACGGTGAACTCGACAGTGATGACATCGCCGGCCCTGCCCGACGGGTAGTCGCCCGGTGCGTGATGCACTGCCCCTACTGCGCTGTCGGGGAAGGTCTTGGCGTAAAAAGTCGCCGCCTCCAGGGCATCGTCGTCGAACCAGAGGCAGATGGTGTTTTTGCTGGGCATTGGAGCCTCCACGATCACATCGCAAAGGTTAGAGTCTAGACCTTCACCCCTGGCAGGCGATGGCCTGGGCCAGCGCTTCGTCGGTTGCAGACGCTTGCGGATGGGCCAGGCGATAGTCGCGCAGTCAGAGCGTGGTTCACGGTGGTTTCCTACATAATTGAAACGGTATTTGGCCTAGTCTCGAGCGCTTGGCGCTGCTTCACCAGCATCGGCTGCACAACGAGCCGGCGCAGCACAACTCAAGGTAGCCGCGCTTGTCGAAGCTTCTTTTTTCACGAGATAGACGACACACCATGCATTTCGACCTGATCCAAAGTCTCAACCTGGCCGGCAGGGCCGATGTTCCCAATGACGACCGTATTGGCTGTGCAAGCCGTCATGCTTGGGTCATCGACGGCGCAACCGATCTGGGCCCGCCTGGTCTGCTGGGTGAACAAGGGGGCGCGGCCTGGTTGGCAGCGGCAGCGCAGGCTGCCTTTGTCAGCGCAAGCGGGCCGTTGCAGAGCCTGTGCGAACAGGTGTTCGCTACCGTGGCCGCAGCCTACGAACGAGACCGCCGACGTGAGCCGGTCGCCGGCTGGGAGCTGCCCCGCGCGGCCTTTGCGGCGGTGGCGCTGGAAGATGACGAAGTAGTCTGCGCCCATCTGGCGGACTGCGTCGTACTTCACCGCAGCGAGCACGGCATTGCCTTCCTGACACCTGAGCCGGACCGCGAAACCGAGCGCGCCGAGGCGCTCGCCCTGGGCCCTGGCACCGGCGCCCATGGCGTGCGCACACCTGCCGTGCAGGCAGATCGGCGCATCGCCCGGGAGCGTCCCAAGGCCGTGCTCAGCGTCGATGCCGAAGTGGCCAGGGCTGGTACCGTATACACCCGCGCACCGGTAAGGCGCGGCGACGACCTGGTGCTGATGAGCGATGGTTTCGCGGCCCTGTTCGATACCTACCGGGCCTGCACGCCCCACACCTTCATGACCCAGCTGCGCGAGCAGGGCCTGGCAGAACTTGCGCTGCGACTACGGCAGATCGAGCGCGACGATGCCGCCTGCGTTCGTTATCCACGGTTCAAGATGAGCGACGACGCATCGGCGCTCTGGTTGCGGGTGGGCTGAAGAAGAAAAACGCCGGGCCGATGCGGTTCCGATGCCAAGACGACCCTTCGCTATGCCTTAGGCTGGGTGCGATCGACCAGGCGGATGCTGTCACGCCCGCCTCGCTTGGATTCGTAGAGTGCAACGTCACCCTGTTCGATCAGTGCCGCCAGGCTGGCAGGCGCCCGATCGAACAGGTTGACGCCGATGCTGAGGGTGACCGCCGCAGGCGTAGGGAACGTCTGCGCGGTCATCCGATGGAACTGCTCGCGCAAAGCGCTCCCCAACCCTTCGACTTTTTCACGGGTCGCGTTACCCAGCAGGATGACGAACTCATCGCCGCCCAACCGGGCGGCCAAGCCACTGGCGGGGGTCGAGGCGCGAATCATCTCGCCCAATGCAACCAGCAGGCGATCACCGGCAGTATGGCCATGCAGGTCGTTGACCATCTTGAAGTTGTCGATGTCGATCAGCAAAAGCGCACCGGGGCGGTCCGTTGCCACGTCATCCAGCAGACGCGGGGCGCGTGCCTCCAAGGCGCGCCGGTTATACAGGGCGGTCAAGGGATCGCGCGCCGCCAGCCGGGCGATCTGCCGTTCGCGTCGGTGGCGCTCGGTGCCAGTCATGGACAAGGCGATGAGCATGATCGCCATCGTGCCCTCGACCAGCGACACCTGGATGATCGCGCCACGCAAGGCCGCCAGATCGATCAGCGTCCCAGGCACCAACGGCGGAATCATCTTGGCCAGGTAGAAGATGCCGTGGGCCAGCAGCACATAACGCAGCTGCACCGCCCCCACGCGCAACGACTTGCCATGGGGCCGCAGCAGCACGCAGGCCCACAGGGTGGGCAAGGCCACCAGCAGCGAGTTGGCCAGCAACATCACCTTCGACCACTGCGGGCTTTCAGGCAGCAGCAACAGCATCAGCCAGACAACCGGCAACAGGTACCAGCCACGGGAAAGCCGCATCTCGGTAAACCGCGCCACACCCACGAGAAAGAACCAATGCGCCAACACCAGCAAGCCATTGGCGAACCACACCCCGACGAGCATCAGCCCACTGACGCGCAACAATGCCAAGGTCGACCCCACACTGATGGTGGCGAACCCAGCGGCCCAGAACAGCAGCGAGGTGGCACGCACGGTGCGCCACTCGACCGCCAGGTACAAAGCAGCCGCAGCCGCGAGGGCAATGCTGATGGTCAACATCGTGAGGGGGTCTAGAGCCATGAGCGGACAGGCCTGAGCGATCGTATTGAAGGGCGTGGATTGTAAGCGTTCGGATGCACTTTTAGCAGGTCGCTACCGACTGGAGGGTCTTTTCAAAAGCGCCTCGCGGGCGGCGAAACATCAACATGTCAGTCGCCGATCCGGTGGGCTCACGCCGTCGAGAGATAGCTGACCAATTGCCGACCATGAGAACTCAGGCACTCCCAGTCACGAAAACAGATACGCAGCTCCAGGGTGGCCCAGCGCTCCTCCAGCATCACCCTGCGAACCGCCAGCTCCTGCTCGGCGCGCACAGCGGCGGTTTCCGGCAGCATGGCGATACCCGCGCGCTGGGCCACCAATTGAGCGATGGCCTCGAAGCTCGGCGCACGCACACGCACCTTCAACGGCATGGCCAGATTCATCGCCAGCTCCTCGACGAAGCGCTGCATCGCCCGCTCTGCCGGCAGACACACAAACGGGTAACCCAGGGCATCAACCAAGCGCAATTGTTCGCGCCCGGCCAAGGGATGATCCACTGGTACCAGCATTACCAGGCGCTCGTTGCGAAACGGCAGCGAGACGATGCCTTCGTCGATCAGGTTGCCGTCATACACCCCTAACTCGCATTCACCGGCCAGCACCACGCGCAATACATCGATGCTCTTGTGCTCGACCAGTTGCAGGTCGACCTCAGGGTAGTCGGCCAGAAACGGTCCGAGCACCGCCGGCAACAGCGTGCTGTTGCTGACGGTGGAAGCCGCCAGGTGCAGCGTGATGCGCCGCTGCCCTGCCAACTCCTTCAAGGTGTCCTGCAGCTTTTGCGCCTCCCCCAGCACACCACGGGCCGCCTCCAGTACCAGCCGGCCAGCGGGGGTCAGTTGCATGCCATCAGCCTTGCGAACGAACAGGGCAAAGCCACAGCGAGACTCGAACAGGCGCAGGCGGGTGCTGGCGGCGGACACCGCCACCGGAATGGTCGCCGCCGCCTTGCTCAGGCTGCCGGTAACGGCAATGGCGGCAAACAGGCGCAGATCGGGCAAGTCGAAGTGCATCCTTGTGCGTTCTCCAAAAGCGAAAGCCATGTTCGAGAAAAAGCGATTCTAGCCACAACCCGTTCTGTACAGAATAAGTCCTGCCTTCAATTGCCTGGACTTTGCCATGACGCGTTTGCACCTTCGCCTTCAGACTGCGATCCACAACGGCGGTGGATATGCCGTGCTGGCGGCCTTGGGATTCAGCTTCAAGGCCATCTTCGTCAAGCTGGCCTATGCCGCAGGTCCGGTGGACGCCATCACCCTGTTGGCCATGCGCATGGGGTTGGCACTGCCGCTGTTCGCCTGGCTGACCTGGCTCAGCCGTGGCCAGTCCGCTGCGAAGCTGGGGCTTGGGGACGGCCTGCGCGTGGCCGGGCTCGGGTTGCTGGGCTACTACCTGGCGAGCCTGTTCGACTTCTATGGTCTGCAGTACATCAGCGCCGGCCTCGAGCGGCTGATCCTGTTCACTTATCCCACGCTCGTGCTGGTGTTCCAGGCCATCGCCCTGCGCGAGCGCCCTACCCTGCGGACCCTGACGGCCATGGGCCTGTGTTACCTGGGCCTGGGCATCGCCTTCGTACACGATGTCAGTGTGGCCGGGGTCGGCGAGCAAGTGGTGCTGGGATCGTTGTGGGTGGTGGCCAGTGCGGTGAGCTACGCGCTCTATTACTCGGGTACGGGCATCATGCTCAAGCGCATGAGCTCGATGCGTCTGGCTGGGCTCTGCGGCATCGCCTCGTCATTGATGGTGCTGGCGCACTACCTGCTGGTGGCGGACATCGGCCAGCTGTGGCAGCAGCCACTGGCGATCTGGATACATGCGGGGCTGATGGCGGTGTTTTCCACGGTGTTGCCGATCTACTGGGTGGCCCTGGCGATCCAGCGCCTGGGCCCCACCCATACCGCAGCGGTGGGCAATCTGGGTCCGGTGCTGACGATGCTCGCGTCGTGGGCGATCCTCAGCGAGCAGATCTCGGGGTATCAGTTGGCGGGTCTGGCGCTGGTGTTGTACGGCGTGACACGCCTGAAGCCTGCGAAGAAACAGCAAGCTTCGACGCAGCCCAAGCAAGCCGAAGCGTAGGGGCATCTGCTCACGCAGGCAAGGCGCCAGGCCAACCGGCGCCTTGCTTGTATCGATCAGTCCTCGAGCGGCTTTGGCGGTGCCGCCGGTTTTGCCGGCTTGGCAGGCTTGCTGTCCTTGCCCTTGGACTTGGGCTCAGCAGGCGCGGAAGCCGCCACCGGCTCCGGCGCGCTCACAGCCTTCTCGCTGGCAGGTAGTTCGTCCACGGCCTTGATGATCACCTGCGGATCGATCTTCTCGCCGCTGTCGTCGTCCTTGAGCACATGCCGCTCGCCATCCTTGCCCACCAGGATCACCTTGGTGCCCTTGCTGGCGCCGAGCTTGAGTTCGCGAATCAACGCCATGGTGGTCTGCTGTTCGAGGTTCTTGTCCTCGCGCTTGCCCATCATGTTGGCAACGCTGTACAGCACCAGGCTGCGCTCTTTGAAGGCGGCTTGGGTAGCGGGGTCCTGGAGTGCCTCGTTCAACCCGCGCAAGGTCGGGTCGGCGCTGCTGGGTGCGATGATGACCAAGGGCCTTGCCTTGCCCAGTTCTTTGGCCAGCGGAGCATCGCTGTCCGCAGCGAACACAGGGCTTGCGAGGGCAAGCAGAGTGGCGAGGGTCAGTGACCGGACGAGCATGCGCATCTCCTTATTTCTCGATAACTCAAAGACTACAGATCATTGAGAAAGATCCGACGTGCGAGCCTAAACCACCTGACAAGTCAGGTGATAAGGCGAAAGGTAACTGGCCATTACCAGCAGCGCGTCGAACCAGGCTTGCGACCTCTGCAGAAACCGCGGGCCCCCGAACTGAGCATAGTCCAAAGCCCTCCAGCCAGCGCGGCACCTGCAGGCAATACTTGCATCAACGGACATCGATGCCAGCACCGGCCGGGGCCGTCCCCAGCACCCGGTTGGTCAATACACGCATCTCGTATCGCTCATCAGCTTTTTGCAGCTTCTGGATTTGTTTCATCTGGTCTTCGATGTTTTCCACCTGTTGCAGAACTTGGGCCGATAAGGCCTGCGCCTGGGTGTCGCCCTGCGTCAACGCATCCCGCTGCGCCGTCAATTGCTCAAGCTGTCGGTGATGCCGTGCGTTGCCTTGGTCGAAGTGTCCTGGGTTTTCCGCCAACAGATGCTCACGCCAGAAATCCTGATCCACCATCCAGCTGGCCAGCGCTTCATGCTGTTCTGCGGCGCGAACCTGTGTACGGATCCGGTCGACCCGGGCCGGATCCAGATGGGCATACTCGGGAAACGCCATTTCGCCCGCCTCGATGGGTAAATCGAGTGATCCACGCAATGCCAGCTGATAGCCCAGCATTACCTCGACCTCATCTAGGGGGGTGCCGGCTTCAGCCTGGGCACGTAGGAAGCTCAAGATATGATCCTGGACCTGCGCCAGGCGCCACAGGCGCCGTCCGAGCCTAAGCAATGCCTGCGTCGTAGCGCCCTGCTCGGTGCCGGCCTGGGCCTTGGCCTGGACCGCCAACATCCGCACCTCCAGATTGTGAAACCGCAACGCCACACTGTCCTGGCAAGTCAGGTCATCGTCAGCATGGGTAAACAACTCTGTAAGCAAATCAGTCTGCTCGTGCATGTTTTTCAGCATGGTCAGCACACGCTGGGCCAATACCTGCGGTTGTTTCTGGAAATCCGCGGTATCGAGCAACCTGCGCAGAAGAGTCATGAGCCCAGCCGAGCCCTCGACCGCCTCGATCGAGTGCCACAGTTCGAGCAGCCGGTCCCGGTCAGCGCTCGCAACGGCATTGCTCCAGGCTATGGCATGGGTATTGGCTCCCCTGACGGACTGGAACGCCACGCGCAAGGCCTGTACATCGTCCTCGGCCAGCGGATTGCCCATCAACAGCACGCGATGCCTGAGCCATAAGGGGGCCTGATGGAACATCGGCGGTATCCGGGTGATTCGATTGTCGCTCAGGTCCGCATAGTCCAGCTCCGTGCACTCTAGCAATCCCGGAGGCAGCACATCGATGAAAGTGTTGCGCAGCAGCAGTCGCCTGAGCCTGGAAAATCCGCTGACGGAAAACACCAGCCCCAGAGGGTTGTGCGAAAGATTGATGTATTCCAGGCGGGAGCAGCGAGTCAGCTCAGAGGCTTGGCTGTCATCCAGGGCGATTTGGTTGTCGTACAGGTTCAGTTCACGCAGGCGCGGCAGTCGATGCAGGCGTGCCGGCAGTCGAGACAGTCGGTTGCCGCTGACCCGCAGCGTCCGGAGGTTGGGAAACGCCTGCAGGAAACCGTCCGGCACATGCGCCAAGTCCATATCCAGAATCGCCAGCTCAGAAACATGGGAGAAGCTGCGGGTAGGCAGAGGAGGCAAGAATCCTGGCCTCAGGCCGTTAAGTTCCAAGCGATAGTCGATCGCCAACGAATTGAGCTGCGAAGGCTCGTCGGTGACTCGCTGCCAGCACGCCAGCAATTGCCCCGTGACCCGCCTGCGGTCTGACCTTTCCAACAGCGCAGTGGTGGCTGTGAGCCAAGTATTGAGCGATTGTTCCAGGGTCTTGAGTTCGTGACGAAGCTGACGCAGTTCCTGCGCCATGTCCCTGCCGGTACGCTGCATTTTCACTTGCCAGGCACTGACCTGGGCGTCGGAGTAAGTGGGATAGATCCGCCGCAGTTCCGCCTGGATCATCCAGGGCCCTCCTCGGCTCCGGCTGCTACCGGACAGGCGCCCACTCAAGGGATAACCGAGCCGGCCATCGTCCTGGCGCAGCGGGGCCAGCCAGCGGTCCTTGCCTTGCCCTTTGTTCAACAGCTCCCCGACCTCGCTGGGGCGTTCGATCGCCTGGCGCGCCAGCAGCACGCGCAGGTTGTGGGCAAAGGGATCGGCAATGCCCATGGCCGCTTGCTGGCCTTGATAGGCGGTGGCCATCGCGTCGAACAACTCATGTGGCTCACTTAACAGGTTCGTTTTGGGATCGACGACCAGGAACTTACCCTCGACGTGTATCAGATCGCAGGCGGTGGCCCCCTGCTCGCTCGCAACGAGCAAGAGGCCGCTCGCACTGCCCTCGAACAAACGCCAGCGGATACCCGTGGCAGCACTGGGCAAATAGCGCAGCATGCCGATGGCGACCCGGGCCACATCAGCGTTTTGCGGCGTGTCCAGGTGCAGCGCTTCATACACGCGTGTCACACGCATGTTTTGTACATACGCTCTGGACGATTCCGCCAATTGCAGCGGCACCCGTCCACTGTCGAGTAAGCGTTGCCGGTCCGTAGTCGTCGCCGCGTCCACCAACCCCTGCGCAGCACGCCAATGCAGACTGGGAAACACCCGACGCAACATCGTGCTGGCGAGGTTCTCGCCGTTGGGCATGTGTTCGTAGAGATCCTGCAGCAACTCGCGCCGAGCCTTCCATGCCACCTCGGCCAATGCCTGGTCAGGCAGCCCGCCAGCTCCGGGAAGACGTTGGGCGCCTTGCAATGCGAAGGCATCCTCCACCTGTTTGCCCGAGCGCAAGCGCTCGACCATGTCGCGGATGCGCAAGTCCAGGTGGGCACGGACCGTGCTGTCCAGCAACCCGGAAGCCGGCGCGCGACCATACACGTGCAACCCCCGCAGATCATCCGCCTTTAGCCCGTGGAAACTAAGGACCAGATCGATCCGCTCGTCATCCAGCTCGCGAAAGTGCCCTCCCAATCGACGGAACAAGTAATGGACGTCTTCCCACTGGGCCGGCTGCTCGAACCACAACCGCCAGGCACCCGCACCGTTGTGTCTCAACAACGGCCCATGCCCAGCCTGCGGCAGCAGTTGCCATTGCCCGTCCTGGGTTCGCTGACGCACGCGGTAGTAGTGTCCGTCCATCTCGATCCAGGCCTGCTCCCCCAACCGGAAGACCCCGGCTGTATCGCTCGTCGCGCCAGACGGTGGCACGTCACTGCGAAAGGCTTTGACGTCCGCAGCCCACAGCTTTGCCGAACCGTCTTCCAGATAGGCCGGCAGCAGGTTGTCCATGATGCTCGAGCGCGCCGAGAGGGCCTCTACCCCAGCGACCGCCGCGGTGGTGGCGCCGGCCACCGACACCGCGGTAACGACATTGAGCAGGTGCTTGCATGCCTGGCGGGTGTGGTTGTCTTGCCAGGCCTCGATGCCGTGGTAGACCTCTGTGAGCGTATCCCAGGCGCTGACGGCCAAAAGCACCTCGCCAAGCACCGGCACAAACAGGCCTGCGGCGGACAACAATGCCTGGCCATCGGCAGCGAGGCGCTCGTCGTATTCGCGCTGCAGGGTGCGGTCCAGTTCTTCAACCGGCGCCACGAGCACCTTCGCGTCATCTTTTATCTGCTCGATACGCGCATGGGCCAGGCGTTGAAAAAACGGCGTGCCATAGGGCACGAGGCTTTCATCCAGGCTGATGTTGGCCCAGATGACCAAGTCTTTGTACGCGGGGATCACGATTGAATAGAACGCATGACTGTCGCGTCTGCGCACGAAGCGGCGAAAGAATGTCTGGTACGCCTGGCTGCGTAGGCGCCTACCCAGTTCGTTGGCGAGCTTGCGAAGGCTGGAGAACGCGCTCCAGGCCCCGTTTGGATCGCCAGGCACATAGAGCAGCAACCTTCCGTCGTTGTGCGACTCATCGATGACTACGATCTGCTGCAGGTCGCGGTCCAGCAGACGCAGACGTTGCGCTGTCACGGTCGAAGCCTTGTTTTGCGCGACCTGTTTCGCGCAGAGTTCGGCAATCGTCTCGAGCTCACGCTCGCTCAGTCCAGCGCGGTCACGGGCCTGGTAGGCATCAAACAGCATGGCATGGCGGCTCCAGTCAGCCAGCAAGCATGGGACGGTCCATGCCGGTTTGTCGTCTGTCACAGGTCCGCTCAAAACCTCGGCCAGATGCGCTTGGTACGCGCTGCCAAGATCGAGTTCACGACACAGCTTGGCAAACTCGGTTGCAGACGGCGCCTTGATCCTGCCCTGCCTGGCGCTGGTCAAGCGATTGCCGCGCGGTTGCCCGCCCGCTACAGCTTCCTCAGCGGTGAAGTTGCGTACTGCCACCTCCAGAAGCGAACGCTGGTCGTACTGCTGCTTGGTCAGGTGGACGCCAACGGGCTGGGCATTGATCACAGGCTCCGGGTACCCGCCGATAAAGCTCCACTGATGAAGATTGAACTGAGCCGAATAGCGCGCTCGCAATGCAGCCTGCAGCTTGGATTTGATAAAGCCGTCCAGCGCCTCGATCCGCCCCAGCACGTGTTTGAGATGCGAACGCAGCACCACGCTTTCGTCCATCGCATCTGCAAACCGAGCCCGTTGCTGCGGCGTCGCCGACTTCATCCACAGCGGCAGGCGTTCGGCGATGAAGCCATCCTGATAGGCACGCTCCGCTGCCAGCTGCGTTGCTTCGTTCACTTGCGGTTCATTGCGCTCGCCGCCCATGTCCATCTCCTGGTTGACTGGAGCGACGAGGCTAGGCGCCTGGCTTGGCGAAGGAACGCTAGATAGCTACCACCTCAAAACAACTGCAGTTGCCGACCGGTCAATGTGCCGAAGTCATCACCGACGAAAGGCAGGATCGCGTCGGCCACTGGCTGCAACTGACGCGACAGGTAATGATCGTGATCGATCGGAGACTGCTGGTTTTCCAACGGCTCGGGACCGGCCGTGGTGATGACGTAGCTGATCCAGCCGCCGTTCTGGTACTGCTGCGCTCGCCCCAGGCGGCTGTTGTACTCATCGGCCAAGCGCGCGGCGCGCACATGCGGGGGCACGTTGCGTTGGTAGTCGGCCAGAGGACGCCTCAGGCGCTTGCGATAGACCAACAAGTCATCCTGCTCACCGGCCAAAGTGCGTCGCACGAAATCGCACACATAATCCCGATAGGGCTGGCCGCGGAAAATACGTCCATACAGCTCCTGCTGGAACTGCCGGGCCAGCGGTGACCAGTCGGTGCGCACCGACTCCAGCCCCTTGTAGACCATCTCCTCCTGGCCCTCGGCGCGGCGGACCAGGCCGGCGTAGCGCTTCTTGCTGCCCTCGTCGGTACCGCGGATGGTCGGCATGAGAAAGCGTCGATAGTGGGTTTCGAACTGCAGCTCCAAGGCGCTGTCCAGGCCCATGGTTGTCTCAAGGTGCTGGCGCCACCACTGGTTGACCTCGTTTACCAGCTCACGGCCGATACGCGCGGCGGCCTCTTCGCTGTGCGCCCCTTTGAGCCAGACGAATGTAGAGTCGGTGTCGCCATAGATCACATCGAAGCCACGGGCTTCGATCAGCGCCCGGGTCTGACGCATGATCTGATGACCGCGCATGGTGATCGACGATGCCAACCGGGGGTCGAAGAACCGGCAGCCACTGGAACCCAGCACACCATAGAAGGCGTTCATGATGATCTTCAGTGCTTGGGACAACGGCGCATTGCCTGCGCGCTTGGCCGCCTCCCTGCCCTGCCAGACCCGCTCGACGATCGCCGGCAGGCTGTGCCGGGTACGGGAGAACCGGGCCCCGCGAAATCCCTCCACCGAATGCGCATCGTCCGGCTGGGCCAGGCCTTCGACCAGCCCCACCGGATCGATCAGGAAGGTACGAATGATCGAGGGATACAGACTCTTGTAATCGAGCACCAGCACCGAGTCGTACAACCCAGGGCGCGAATCCATGACAAAGCCGCCGGGGCTGGCTTCGTCCGGGCGGCTGCCCAGGTTCGGCGCGACATACCCCAGCCGGTGCATGGGCGGGATGTACAAATGACAGAACGCTGCCACCGAACCACCGCTGCGATCGACCGGCAGGCCCGTGACTGTGGCGCGTTCCAGGAGAAACTCCAGCAGACGGGTATGGGCGAAAATGCGCGTGACCAGTTCGCAGTCCTTGAGGTTGTAGCGCGCCAGCGCAGGCTTGTCCTCGGCGAACATGCGGTTGATTTCGTCCATGCGCTGGTAGGGCGAGTCGATGGCCTTGCCCTCGCCCAGCAGGGTCTGGGCGACACTCTCGAGACTGAACGACGGAAAGCTCCAGGTGGCCGAGCGCAGTGATTCGATGCCGTCGATCAACAGCCGGCCTGGGGCATCGGCGAACACGTGGTTGCGGCTGCCATGGGCGCGCAAAGTCAGCGGCGCACCGTTGCGTCCCAGGGTCAGTGGCACCTGCAGACGCGCGGCATGCTCATGCAGCAGGCGTAGGTCGAATTGCACCAGGCTCCAGCCGATGATCGCGTCCGGGTCATGGCGTGCGAACCACTGGTTGAGGCGCTCAAGCAACTGGGCGCGGTCCTCGCAGTATTCGAGGTCGAAATCCACTTCGCCGGTATCGCCGTTGGCCGGCCCCAGCATATAGACCTGCCGCTGGCCGCAGCCTTCCAGGGCGATACTGTAGAGTTCGCCGCGCTCGCTGGTCTCGATGTCCAACGACACCAGGCGCAACGCAGGGCGGTAGTCAGGGTTGGGTTTGAGATGGGCATCGCAGATCACGCCCTGGGCATCGGCTTGACCGCTGAACAGCACCGGCGCGGTGATGAAACGCTCCATCAGGTAGCGCTCCGGTGGGCGGATGTCAGCCTCGAAAACCTCGATGCCGGCGCTGCGCAGGCGCTGCTCAAGTTGCATCAATTGACGGTGCTGCCGGCAATACAGGCCCAATACCGGATGCTGTTCGAAGTCGCGCAAGCCAAGCGGGCGCAGCTCGACCCCTTGCTCGTTCTCCAGCAACAGCCGCGCGTGCTCGCCTTGCCCGGCTGCGATGAACGCCACCGACACCTGCGGCGCCAGACGCAACTGCCGTGGGCCCTGGTCGGTGGCCAGCCAGAACTCCACGCAGGTGCCCTCGGGCGTGTCATGCCAATGGCGGGTGAGGACAAAGCCCTGCTGCAACTGCACCGCGTCGACCTCGATCATGTTCGTTGGCAAAGCGTCATTCTACCGCGCCGGGACGGGAGCGACTGTCTTGATTGCATGGGGCCATTCAATCCAGGGCGCGCCCGATCCGTGCGCTGGGCTTGTCATCAGCCGTAGAGGTAATCGATGTCCTTGTGAGCCAGTGGCGGCACCTGGCTGAGCAAGTAGTCCCGCAGGCGCTGCATGTGGCGCGCCTTGGGGCTGGACTTGAGCCACGTCATGTAATAGCCATCACCCGTGGCCACCGCGTGCTTGAACGGCGTCACCAGACGGCCCGCGGCCAGGTCGGCGCTGACCAGCACCAGGTCGACCACCGAGATGCCCAGGCCCTGCTGGGCCGCCGAAATACCTTGGTCGAGAGTGTCGAAAACCTGCCCCTGGTCGATGCTGATGTCCTGGGCGTCCATCCGCGCCAGCCAGCGCCGCCAGTCGCGCCGATCCGGCGAGGGGTGCAACAGGTCGCAATGCTGCAGCGCAGATAGCCCCGGCTCAGCGCCTTGAAGATACTCAGGATGGCACACCGGGATCAGCCACTCGTCGAACAGTTTCAGGCTCTCGACATCCGCGGCGAAGCGTCCATTGCCCAACAGGATGGCGCAGTCGTAGGGCTCGGAATAGAAGTCCACCGTGTCGATGTCCATCCAGACGCTCGACAACTGCACAGTGCAGCTATTGTCGATTTTCTTGAAGCCATCCAGCGCCTTGAGCAACCAGCGCACAGTGAGCGTCGAAGGCGCCTTCAGACGAAGGCCGTAGCGGTCCTGACGCAGTAAGGCGCAGGCGTTTTCGATGATCTTGAAACCCACCTTGAGCTCCTGGGCCAGCAACCGGCCGTGCTCGGTCAGGCGCAGCTTGGGTCCGCGCCGCTCGAACAGGTCGCAGCCGAACATGGCCTCTAGGGTCTTGACGTGATGGCTTACCGCTCCCTGGGTCAAGGCCAACTCCTGGGCTGCTCGGGTGAAGGAGCCGTAGCGCGAGGCCACTTCGAAGGCGCGTAAGGCGTGGAGTGCTTGAATCCGTTCTGACATGGTCCTGCCCAAAGCATGAGTGAGACTAATAGTAGGTCATAGTTCCACACGTTTTACAACGTCGGAGGGTTCTCAGAAAATGCTGTTAAATCACAAATTTACAATGGAAACCGCATACATCTTGCTTAGATGTCACTGAATCTCTGGGGACACCATGTTTACGGGTTATGGAAATTGCTATCGCCTGGATGCGCTAGAGCTGGCCGCTGAACATATCCAAAAATGCCAACATTGGGCGTATCAAACCCTCGCACAGTTTCGTACCTTGCTCGGCCATCCCGACTTTCCCTGCCTGTTCGGCCGCAAGGCGGTCGCCGCCGGCACCTGCCATCTGGTCTTCGCGCGCGCGACGCAACTGGCGACAGACATTGCCCGAGGGCTCGCCGATTACGTGAGCATCCTCGAACCCATCCCGCTCAGGCAGCGCATCGGCAACCCCTTGCTGGTGTTTCTCGAAACCGAGCCAGACAGCACGCTGGCCGAACAGCAGGCGCTGGCCTGGTCGGTGCTGCAACAAGTCCATGAACTGGACCCGCAACCCTGGCCTCGGACGCTACCCACAGACCCTCATGACAGCGGCTGGTCGTTCTGCTTCGCTGGCATGGCGCTATTCATCAACATGAATTTCCCGGCCCACCGGCAGATGAAAAGCCGCAACTTGGGCGCGCACATCGCCTTCGTCATCAACCCGCGGGAGAGCTTCGACGAGGTCGCCAGCGCCGCCACCGAAAGCGGCCGTCGCATCCGTGCACGCATTCGCGAGCGGGTACGCCATTACAACGATGGCGTCGTACCCGATACCCTGGGCTTCTTCGGCCAGGAGGACAATTTCGAATGGCGCCAGTATCAACTCCAGGAACCGGGCTCGCTCAACCCTTCGCGCTGCCCATTCCATGCGCATGCAACACCTGAAACCCTGATCGAGAACTGACCGTGAACACCGCACTCACCGCCACCTATGCCCTCACCGTGCTGCTGCTGATCGCCACCCCTGGCCCAGTGGTGGCACTGATCGTCAATACCGCGGCTACCTCAGGCTCGCGCAAGGCGCTGTCGACCGCCATCGGCACCAATTGGGCTTCGCTTGTCCTGATCGCCGCCGCTGCCTGGATCATCATGACCAGCGCTGCGGTCGACAAGACCTGGCTCAGCGGCATGAGCCTGCTGGGCTGCCTGTTCATCGCCTACATCGCCATCACTACCCTTCGGGAAGCGCTGCAAGCGCCAGCCCTCGACGTGCCAGCGCAGGCCCCTGAACAGCCTGGACGCGGCGGGCTGCTCCAGGGGTTCATGGTGGGCATCTCCAACCCCAAGGACATCATCTTTTTCATTTCCTTCTTCCCGCAGTTCATCCAGATCACCGAATCGTTCGGCAAGAGCATGGTGGTGCTGTCGCTATTGTGGATTGCCATCGATTTCGCCGTGCTCAGCCTGTACATATTCGCCATCGGCAAGATCGCCTCGCAACGCAGCAACCGCATCATCACACTTGCCTCGGGCATTGCCCTGTTGCTGATTGCCCTTGCCGGACTGGCCTACAACATCAAGGAGCTGGCCGGCTGAACCGCGCCACCCTCGACCTCGCGTGCCAAAGGAGCGCCCATGAGACCGATCGACCATGACACGAACGTCCAGGGCAGCCCTCTTCCCCTGCAGCAGGACTATCAGCGCTTCCTGCTACTGGGCAGCCGTCGCGCACCGCACACCCTTTACATGCATGAACGAGGCTATCGCTCCGGCACCATCAACACCGACAGCCATGGCATGCGCTACAGCCATTGTGCCGACAGACGCTGCTCGGTGACCGAGCACAGCGGCGTCAAGCGGGTCAATCTGCTGGTAGGTGGTTCGACCACCCTGGGGATCGGCGCCAGCTCCGACAAACACACGATCGCCTCCTACCTGTCGGCGCTGACCGGCGAGGTCTGGCTGAGCCTGGCCGGCTGCGGCCTCAATGCCACTCAGGAACTGCTGATGTTCCTGACCCACCAACATCGCTTCACAGAGGTCGGCCACGTAGTCGTACTCAGCGGCCTGAACACCTTGGCACACGAGGCGTTGGGCGAAGTGCTGGCGGGCGATCACGAACAAGGGCACGCCCTGGCTTACCAGGACCTGCTCAACAGCTTCAACGAAGGCGTGCACACCGCCCATCCACCACCCGGCGAGTCGCTCTGGCGCCGCCTGGGCCAAGCCCTGGCGCCTCGCAGACAATCGCCGGCCCCCGCCTGGAAGCTGTCGCCCCCCGACAAACGCCTGGCACGCGCCGCCGACACCATCGGCCGCAGCCTGCAGCAGTGGGACCGCCTGCTGGGCGGTGGCTATGCCACCCTCACCTTCATCCTTCAGCCCCTGTTGCCCTGGTGCCGGGAGGCCATTCCACAGGGCGAGCAGCTCATGCTGCAGCACCTGCAACGCCAGCCGACGAACTTCGACCGCCTGCTGGCCGACGTCTTCGACAGCCAGTTGCACACGGACTTCTTTCGACGCATCAAGCAACAGGCCGCGCAGGTGCCCTGCTATGACATGAACTGCATGCTCAGCAGTTGCGCGATGTTCGACCAACCGTTGTTCGTCGACCGCCTGCATTTCAACGACTTGGGCAACAGTGCACTGGCCAAGGTGATCACCGCCAAGCTCGGGCTGGCCCAGGAAAAGCACGCCAATTATCGACCACCGCCCGTCAGGCTAGTCTGACAAAACAGGATTGGCCTTTCGGCAGGCAGCGTTGGGTGGCTAGAATACGGCGTCGTCGCTCTTGATTCGCTTGAGGTACATGCGTAACTGCCATGATGATCGAAGCCGTCCTGCCGTATCTGGCCCACCCTGGCCAGTCCGCCTGCGAGGCCTACCTGTGAACCGCGCCTTCTTCTGGTCGCCGTTGTTCATGGCCGTGCTGGCGCTCGACGCCCAAGCGCTGGAAGTACAGATCGACCCCCATGCCGATCTGCTCTACCGCCAGGCCCTGCCCCTCTTGGAGCAGGCCGACCTCCAGGACGACAGCCCCAGCCCACTGCGCACCTCGATTGGCAGCGACCCGGAACTCAGCCGCCAAGGCCAGGCCCTGGCGCGAACCCTACCCACCGCCGTGGCCTTGCTGAAAAAATCGGTGGCACTCAACCATCCGGTCGCCCAGTACCGCCTGGCGCTGTACTACATGACCTACCTGCCGACGGCGCAAATTCCGGATGCGGCCTGCCCGCTGCTCGAAGCCAGCCTGCAACAAGGATTCGCGCCACCCGCCCCGGCGATCGCGACCTGGTGCCCGCCTTACAACGCAAGCCCCGCCTACCGTCAGGCGCTGGAAGCGATCCCCAGCATGGCCACCCGTTATGCCGCCTATTACCCTCAGCCTGCGATACGGCTGGCCTGCAACCGCAGTCAACCCCAAGGCCTGGAAATGCAGTGGGGGCGCCAGCGGGACTACCAGGCGGAGGTGTATCGTCTGCTCGGCGACCTCGATCCTCAACAACGCCAGACCTTGCTGCAAAAGGCAGTGGACATCAATGGCTGCGCCGCAGCCCAACGACACCTGACCAGCAAACGCTAGACTCGCTTAGCAAGGGGCAGGCAGCAAGAATGTTCAAGCCATGCCCCATCCGCTCTGGCATGCTGGACTGCCTTGCCGATTCAAGTCACCACCATGCCCTGCAGCCCACCTGTCGCCCGCCAAGCATTCCTCCATGGCGCCATCGCCATCATGCCCTTATCCCTGGCCGTAGCCCCCTGGGGCCTGCTCGCCGGTTCCATGGCCATCGAGGCCAACCTCAGCGCCTGGGAGGGCCAAGGGCTGTCGGCCATCGTTTTCGCAGGGGCCGCGCAATTGGTAGCGATCGGCATGCTCAAGGGCGGTGCCAACCTGTTCTCGATCCTGCTCACAACCTTGTTGCTGACTTCCCAACATTTGCTCTACGGCCTGAGCATGCGTCCGGTGCTGTCCGGCCAGCCGCTGCGCTGGCGCCTGGGGCTGGGCTTTCTGCTCACCGATGAATTCTTTGCCCTGACCAGCCGCTACGACCAACAGCAGTTCAACCGCTGGTACGCCCTGGGCGTCGGCCTGACGTTCTATGTGGCCTGGAATCTGTTCACCCTGGCCGGCATCCTGCTAGGCCAGAACATTCCACACCTGGACCAGCTGGGCCTGGACTTTTCCATCGTCCCACGTTCGTCGCGTTGATCGCACCGCTGGTGCGCAACCTGCCGACAGTGGTGTGCGTGGCGGTGTCGCTGTTGTGTTCGGTGCTGTTCAGCCACTGGCATTGGGAGACCGCTCTGGTCGCCGCCGGCCTGCTGGGCATGAGCGCCGGCTTCGCTTGCCAGAAACTCACCGGAGGCCGCTCATGACCTGGCTGCTGATCTTCGCCATGGGCCTTGTCGTGTTTCTTAACCGCTACGCTTTCCTGGAACCGCGCCTGCCCCTGCGCCTGAGCTCCAATGCCCGGCAATTCTTGGGCTTCGCCGTACCTGGCATGCTGACGGCCATCTGCGGGCCGATCATCTTCCTGCCTGGGCATCAACTGGACCTGAGCCTCACCAACCCCTACCTGCTCGGCTCACTGGTGGCCATCGCCCTGGTGCTGTTGACCCGCAGTGTGTTGCTGAGCATGCTGGTGAGCATGTTGATCTTCTTCCTCCTGCGCAGCTGGCTGGCATGAACACGCCCCCGCGCGAACAGACCCACCTCTGGCAAGCCCCGGCACTGGGCGATGTGGAAATGCTGCACGCGCGGTATTTCCAGCAACGCTTCGCCCCCCATGTGCATGAAGGCTACGTGTTCACTGTGATCGAGTCCGGCGCCCAGCGATTCTGGCATCGTGGCAGCGAGCACCTGGCACCGGTGGGCAGCATGGTGCTGATCAACCCGGACGAGTTGCACACCGGCGCCACGGCACACGAGGCAGGCTGGCGCTATCGTGGCTTCTACCCCGAGCACGAACGGGTCACCGGCGTGCTCGACGAGCTGGAGCTGGGTCGCCATGGCATGCCGCACTTCAAGGACAGCGTGATCCAGGACCCCGCCTTGGCCGCCCTGTTCAGCGAGTTGCATCGGCTGTCGGAGTCCGACGCAAGCGCCTTGGAACAACAGACCGCCTGGCGCCAGGCAGTCCTGGCGCTGGTACAACGCCATGGCCACGGCGCCGAGGCGCCCGCCCCCGGCAACGAACCGCGCGCTGTGGCCCGCGCCCGCGAACTGCTCGAAAGCCAGCTGGCCGACCCACCGTCGCTCGAAGCCTTGGCCGCAGCGGTCAACCTCTCCCCCTTCCACTTCGCCCGGGTGTTCCGCCAGGCCACCGGCCTGCCACCCCACGCCTGGCTCAAGCAGCGCCGCCTGTCCCGCGCCCGAGAGCTGCTCAAGAGCGGCCTCCCCGCCTCAGAAGTCGCCTTCACCCTGGGTTTTGCCGACCAGAGCCACCTCAGCAGGCAATTCAAGCAGGCCTATGGCGTGACGCCGGGGGCGTATCGGCAGGCGTGTCGGTTCGTTTAGCACCCGGTCACACAGTTCAAAAAGGCAGCTCCAATTGCAGGCGGGTCAATGCCTTGCGTCGCCCCCCAATAGCGCAACACAAGACGCACCGAGGTGTGTCGATTGAACCCTGGTGTAGAGCAGGCCGCCCAGCACGGTACCCGTGGCCAGCAGCGAGAAAACGTAGCCAACCGCCGCCTCCGAGGAGAACCACGCGCTCAAAACATTGTAAACAACATCTGCCCCACACCACTTCCTACAGACGCCTCGCACTCCGAACAAGACCCATATAGAGAGGATGAAGACCGTCTTACCCAAGCCGTGTATATATGCCATTCAATGGATAATGCAGTCGTTGTGCATCGCGCGAGACGTGAGGGTGATGCGCAGTGAGTACCTAGCCCCCACATCAGGCAGGAGCCCCACCCCCTGCTACACTGAAAGGGCTGAACGGAGGAACCTGCCATGTCCGATAGAGAGCTCACCACCCTCCTGACGCTGATGAACCAGCGCCAAGCCTGTCTGAGCAGTGCCTGCAAGGAGATTGCCGACTGGATCGACCGGCAGGGCGATGTGCCCGCGGCTGGCAAGATCCGCGCCAGCCTCAAGGCACTGGAGGCCGAAGACGCCCAGGTACGCAAGACCTTGACCTCGCTGACCATCGAGCGACCGTTGCCGAGGTTTCGTAGCTGAGCAGTATTTGTAATGTCGATCGGGGCGCTTTGGCGCCCCTTTTATGTAGCAAGGCCGCGCCCACACGGTGGGAGCGGCCTTGTGTCGCGTTGGGCTGCGCGACAGCCCATGCCACCGATCAGTGCATGTGCGCGTGATCATGCCCGGCTTCAGCCCCCAGCGGGCGAACCGGTGCCTGGATTTCCAGGGTCTGCTTTGTTCCCTTGGCATCTTCGATGGTCAGGGTCAGCGGCACCTGCTCGCCTTCCTTGACCTGCTGGGTCAGGCCCATGAGCATCACGTGGTAGCCGTTAGGATCGAGGGAGACCGCTTTACCGGCGGGCAGGTCGACGGCCTTGACCTCCCCCATGCTCATCACGTCGCCCTTCATGCTCATCTCGTGGATCTGCACGGTCTTGGCGACCGGCGAGGCCACGCTGAGCAGCTTGCTGTCGGTGTCGGCAGTCAGCGTCATGAACGCGCCAGTGGACTGCTGGTGCGGCACGCTGGCGCGAACCCAGGCATCACTCACGGTGGTCTGGGCCAGGGCCGGCAAGGCCAGGCCCATCATGGCCAGAACGGCCAGCGCACGTTTGGCAGGTTGCAGTGAAACAGCCATTAGCAAATCTCCATCAGGGTGACCAGGTCTTCGGCGCATTCCTTGGCGGTCAGGGAATGGCCAAGACTCAAGCGCAGAGTGCCACGCGTGTCATAGACGTAGCTGGTGGACGAATGAGAGACGGTGTAGGTATCGCCGGCGGGGACCTTCTCGTAGAACACCTTGAATTCCTTGGCCACCTCGGCGATTTCCTCGGGGCTGCCGGTCAGGGCGGTGAACGACGGGTCGAAGGCCTTGACGTAGGCATCGAGCACTTCTGGGGTATCACGCTCCGGGTCCAAGGTGATGAGCACCACCTGGAACAGGTCGCGGTCGCGGCCCCTGAGCAACTTCCTGATTTGCGCCGCGCGCGCCATGGCGGTCGGGCAGACAGCCGGGCACTGGGTGAAGCCGAAGAAGATCATCGGCATGGAGCCATAGAAGCTCGACAGGGTGCGCTCGTTGCCTTGGGTGTCCTTCAGGCGGAATTTGCGCCCGAGGATTTCGTTGCTCATGTTCTTGCCGTACTTGAACTCGAGCCCCCGGGCCGGGTTGCAACCGGCCAGCAGGCCAAGCCCCAGAACGCCCATCCCGGCGACGACAGCACGCCGGGTCAGTAAATCAGTCATGGAACCATCCTTTATAGGGAAGGTGCCGGCCCCTGGGATGGGCCGACGAAAAAACCGAGGCATTCTGGCATGACACCCCAGGGGCATCCACCCGACGAAGGAGGGATCGGCCTGCAGCCCTTGAAATCCGGGCTGCGGCCTGTTGTCGCAGGGCTTGATTCCGTAACACTTTGTTGCTAGGTGCAACATCTTGCAAAGAGAACGCTGAATGAACCCACGCCAGGCAGCATGGATCAGTAGTAGGCGTTTTCCTTGTTGCTGTGGTCGGTCACGTCACGCACACCCTTGAGCTCCGGGATACGCTCGAGCAGGGTGCGCTCGATGCCGTCCTTGAGGGTGACGTCGGCCTGGCCGCAGCCTTGGCAGCCGCCGCCGAACTGCAACACGGCGATGCCGTCATCGACCACATCCACCAGGCTCACGGCGCCGCCGTGGCTGGCCAGTCCCGGGTTGATCTCGGTCTGCAGGTAATAGTTGATGCGCTCGTTGAGCGGGCTGTCCTCGTTGACCATCGGCACCTTGGCGTTGGGTGCCTTGATGGTGAGCTGACCACCCATGCGATCGGTGGCGTAGTCGACCAGCGCGTCCTCCAGGAACGGCTCGCTGACCGCATCGATGTACGCGGTGAAGCTCTTCAGGCCCACGGCCGTGTCGTCGGGCTTCTCCTCGCCTGGTTTGCAGTAGGCAATGCAGGTTTCAGCGTACTGGGTACCCGGCTGGGTGATGAAAATGCGGATGCCGATGCCCGGGGTGTTCTGCTTGGACAGCAGATCGGCCAGGTAATCATGGGCGGCGTCGGTAATGGTTATAGCGCTCATGGAAGTTCCTCACAGACTTGTCGGCAAGTGTACGCCAACCTGGCCCCCGAACAAAGTCCTAGTATTTGACTCGGGAAAGCGCCAGCACCTGGGCTGGCTCCCTGTCTTCACGCAACCAGGCCTGCATACGCCGGTACAGGCCGCGCTCCAGCCAGTGGAAGCTGAGCCACGACATTAGTCCAATGGACAGCACGCAGACGGCAAACACCGCATAGGGATTCAAGCCCAGGCGCTGACTGGCGAACCAGCCGCCATAGAGCACCAGCACGTGAATCAAGTACACCGAATAGGAGCAGTCGCCCAGTGCCTTGAGCACCCGGTTGCCATGGAAATACGGCTCCAGTGCGACAAACGCCAACACTACCAACGCACTCGGCACGCCCCAGTGCAGCAGGCGCACGGAGGCATCCAGCTGATACAAGGCATACCCCGCCAACCCCAGTACCATCAGCGGCAACCACAGCCCTTCGCGCACCAGCCCGCGGCGGTACAGCACGCCAATGCCGATGCCCAGCAAGAACTCGTAGATGATGCCGTTGCTGTAGAAGCGGCTCAGTACGCCCATGCGTCCAAGCACCTCACTGACTATCAACAGAGCTGCGCTCACCAGCAACAGATGGTGTCGCCGTCGCACCAGGAAGGCCAGGCCGAACAACAGGTAGAAGAACATCTCGAAGTTCAGCGTCCAGCCGACGTTGAGTGTCGGATACAAGCCGTAGCCGCCGGGGTTCTCCGCCGGGATGAACAACAGTGACAGCAGCAGATGCTGCCCGTCGAACACTTGGTGCGGCATCCAGCGACTGGCCACCAGCAACAGCAAGGCCATCAGCAATGTGTAGAACCAATAGGCAGGAACGATGCGCAGCACCCGATTGAGCAGGAACTGCCCGGGCGCGATAGGTTTGTCGCGGGTCGAGAGGTATATCACCAGCCCGCTGATGACGAAGAAGATATCCACGCCCACGGCGCCTCGTTCGGCGAGCAGTCGGCCGATCGGCCCGGTAGCGTGGAAGTCGAAGAAGATCTGCATGAAGTGGTGGCAGACCACCACCCAGGCGGCGAATGCCCGGAGAGCCTGAAGCGAATACAGCATGCCGGTTCCTGCGGTTTTCGGTGCATTGAGGCCCCGATCGAACGCAGCGGCGCGCACTGCGCGCTCGTCGAAGCTAAACCCGCTTGCGCACGGCTTGCGGCGAAACCGTGGGAGCGGGTTTACCCGCCAAGGGCTGCCACGCAGCCCCCGCGATGGATCAGGACCACCCGGCAGGTCCGACCGCAACGTATCCGAAAAGGTCAGCCCGACCCGATCAAAGGTTCTCGTAGCGGTTCATGTCCAGCACACCCGCTTCCACAGGCTCGGTCTCCTTGATGAACGTGTTCAGGTCATGGAAGTAGCGCCAGAACTCAGGGTGGCTGCGGCGCACGCCCCAGCGCATGACGATCCGCTCGAACTTGGCCGTATCGTCGCGGGCAGCCTCCATATCCTCGACGAACTCCGGTACATCCTGGGTCGGGATGTTGAAGATGAAGTTCGGGTAGCTGCTGAGCACGCCCGGGTACAGGGTCAGCGTGTCCAGGCCTGGCTGGTAGCGATAGGCCTCGCCGAGCAGGAAGGCGACGTTGCTGTGGGCGCGGTTGCGCAACAGGCTGTAGACCTGGCGCTGGCCGCCCTGCCCTTCGATGCGCAGCAGGGTCGCCTCGGGCAACTGGTTGATCACCTTGAGCCCGGCAGCCGGGCGTGAGACCAGGCGGCTAAGACTCTGCTCGGCATCTTGGAACTCGGCGCTCATCTGCGGACGCGAGCAATGGGCACCAGTGCAGCGGTTGATCGGATCGGGCGCCGCGTTGAGGCTACCAGTGCGTTGCAGCAATTTGAGGCCGAAATCACGCTTGGGATTTGCCTCGTCCAGCTTCAGCGCACTTGGTGTACTGGTGTCGATGTCCTCGTAGTCGAGCCACATCTTTACCTTGCCGCTGTTCTGGTACCAGTCGCTCAGGATCGCGCCGCGCTGGTCGGCCGGCATCAGGCGCAGGAAGTTGATCTCGGCACCATTGCGGATCAGGTCGAAGTACAGGCGGGTCTGCAACTGGTGCGAGACGTTGCCGAATACATCGAAGTTCACCGCCAATTGATAGTAGGTGCGCTCGAACAGCGGGTAGTCGAACAACCAGGTGGTCAGCGGCACGTCGCCGATCAGGCCCTTGCTCACCGAAGCGCTGTCGAAGTGGCGGAAGATGGTCAGCAGCGCATTGTCATTGCCCGCCCACAGGGTCGACCAGCTCGGTGCAGGCATCTGGGCATAAGCTTCGCGACGCAGCTTCTCGTACTCGTTGCGCTTGTCGCGATAGGCATGCCACAGACTCAGCACACTGCCCACGTCGTCGATCTGCCCAGGCATCGCCAGCAGCGGTGTCGCCTTGCCGCGGTACTCGGCATCGGTGATGTAGCGGTCATGGGCCGGCTCCTGGAACAGCGCCCAGAAGTTGTCGCGAATCACATCGGTGGCGATCTGCCCACGACACACCGGGCCACGGATGAAGGTGCGCACGAAGTATTCGGCGTTGTCCAGCATGAACTGGTAGCGCGCCACCGCCGGGATCGCCTCGAAGGTCTCGAACGGGTTGGAGCGGTGGCGCGGGCCGTACCCCGGCAGTGACGTGGCGTGCCAGTCGCCGCTGTAGAACAGTTGCTTGACGCGCTTGAGCTTCTGCGGGCCCATCGGGTAGGTGATGTGTGTCTTGTGCACGATCACACCCTGTACCGGGATCAGGCGGTAATAGAAGTCAGTGCCGGGCGGGTCGTTGGGCCTGCGGGTGGCGATGATGTCCACCGGCTTGCCGCTTGGGGTGCGCGAACGCACCCACTGGAAGAAGTGCCCCGGCTCGCCCCCGGTGAAATAGACATGCGCCAGGAACAGATGCTCGTACAGCCAGCGGCCCACCAGGGCCTCGGTGGAACCCGGACGGTTGAGCAGCTCTTCCCATTCGGCGATCTGCCGGGACTCGATGGCGCTGGGCTGGATCGGCTGGTATTCGACCGGCGCACCGGCCGCCAGCCAGCGCTGCAGGGTCTGGTACTCGGCATCGGTGAGCCCGGTGACAGCTAGCGGCATCCCCTCCTTGGGGTGGGCACCGGCGTAGGCGTCGAACTCATGGGGCAATGGGCACATGTTGTTACGGTTGAGCCCCAAGACGATCTCCTCGGGCAGCTTGGCGTTGGGCGTCAGCGGCGTCTTGTGACCCAGCTCGAGCATACGTGCCATCAACGCGGCCTGGCTGCCCTGGTTGTCGAGCACCGAATAAAAGCCCATCTTGCGCCAGGCCTGCTCGTCGTGGGCGTCATAGAACAGCCGCGTGGTGGGCACCGCCTTGCTGCGCTCCCCCTGGTACACCGGCGTCTTGGAAGCACCGCGCACCGCACCTTCTGGGCTTTCCAGCTTGAGCTGGCAGGCCGCGTCGTTGCATGCATGGCAGGCCACGCACTTCTCAGTGAAGATCGGTTGAATGTCCCGGGTGTACGAAATCGCCGGGCTCGATTGAGGGGCTTGCCCGAACGCCACGCCGCTGATGAGCAGGGCGAAAGCGCCAGCAAGTAAACGATGCACCATGTGCCGAATGTCCTGATTCCTGAAAGCCATCACGATTGCCTGACCGGTCCTTGGGTGCTTTGGCGCGCTCACCAACATGAAGGAAATTCATGCAAATGGCCGGCACGCCTAAAATCCGTGCAGCTTTGTTATTATTCAGCACCTTCCGAAATTCGCCCGACCAGGTAGTTCCTATGTCCGACCGCAGCGCTCGTTTCCAAGCACTCCAGCAAGCACTCAAGGAGCGCATACTGATCCTCGACGGCGGCATGGGTACTATGATCCAAAGCTACCGCCTCGAGGAACACGACTATCGTGGCACGCGCTTCGCCGATTGGCCAAGCGACGTCAAGGGCAACAACGATTTACTGCTGCTCACCCGCCCCGATGTCATCGCCTCGATCGAGAAAGCCTACCTCGACGCCGGCGCCGACATCCTCGAGACCAACACCTTCAACGCCACGCAGATTTCCCAGGCCGACTACGGCATGGAAGCGCTGGTGTACGAGCTCAACGTCGAAGGCGCGCGCATCGCCCGCCAGGTGGCCGACGCCAAGACACTGGAAACCCCGGACAAGCCTCGCTTCGTCGCTGGCGTGCTCGGCCCTACCAGCCGCACCTGCTCGATCTCCCCGGACGTCAACGACCCGGGCTATCGCAACGTCACCTTCGACGAGCTGGTCGAAAACTACACCGAGGCCACCCGCGGCCTGATCGAAGGCGGCGCCGACCTGCTGCTGATCGAGACCATCTTCGACACCCTCAACGCCAAAGCGGCGATCTTCGCCGTGCAGCAAGTGTTCGAGGAAGACGGCGTCGAATTGCCGATCATGATCTCCGGCACCATCACCGACGCCTCCGGCCGTACCCTGTCGGGCCAGACCACCGAGGCGTTCTGGAACTCGGTGCGCCACGCCAAGCCAATCTCCGTAGGCCTGAACTGCGCCCTGGGCGCCAAGGACCTGCGCCCCTACCTTGAAGAGCTGGCCACCAAGGCCGACACCCACGTCTCGGCCCACCCCAACGCCGGCCTGCCCAACGCCTTCGGCGAGTACGACGAAACCCCGGCTGAAATGGCCGCGGTGGTCGAGGAATTCGCCGCCAGTGGTTTTCTCAACATCATCGGCGGTTGCTGCGGCACCACCCCGCCGCACATCCAGGCCATCGCCGAGGCCGTGGCCAAGTACAAACCACGCGAAATTCCGGACATCCCCAAGGCCTGCCGCCTGTCGGGTCTGGAGCCGTTCACCATCGATCGCCAGTCGCTGTTCGTCAACGTGGGCGAACGCACCAACATCACCGGTTCCGCCAAGTTCGCCCGCCTGATCCGCGAGGAGAACTACACCGAAGCACTGGAAGTGGCCCTGCAGCAGGTCGAGGCCGGCGCGCAGGTGATCGACATCAACATGGACGAAGGCATGCTCGATTCGAAGGCTGCCATGGTCCGCTTCCTCAACCTGATCGCGGGCGAGCCGGATATCTCCCGGGTGCCGATCATGATCGACTCCTCCAAGTGGGAGGTAATCGAAGCGGGCCTCAAGTGCATCCAGGGCAAGGGCATCGTCAACTCGATCTCCATGAAAGAAGGCGTCGAGCAATTCAAGCACCATGCCCGCCTGTGCAAGCGCTACGGCGCCGCCGTGGTGGTGATGGCCTTCGACGAGGTCGGCCAGGCCGACACCGCCGCGCGCAAGAAGGAAATCTGCCAGCGCAGCTACGACATCCTGGTCAATGAAGTGGGCTTCCCGCCGGAAGACATCATCTTCGACCCGAACATCTTTGCCGTGGCCACCGGCATCGAGGAACACAACAACTATGCCGTGGACTTCATCGAAGCCTGCGCCTACATCCGCGACCATCTGCCATTCGCCCTGTCGAGCGGCGGCGTGTCCAACGTGTCGTTCTCCTTCCGCGGCAACAACCCGGTGCGCGAGGCGATCCACTCGGTATTCCTCTACCACGCCATCAAGAACGGCCTGACCATGGGCATCGTCAACGCCGGCCAACTGGAAATCTACGACGAGATCCCGGCGGCGCTGCGCGAGAAGGTCGAGGACGTGGTGCTCAACCGCACCCCGCACGGCACCGACGCACTGCTGGCGATTGCCGACGACTACAAGGGCGGCGGCGCGACCAAGGAAGTGGAAAACGAACAGTGGCGCACGCTGCCGGTGGAAAAACGCCTGGAGCACGCGCTGGTCAAAGGCATCACCGCCTTCATCGTCGAGGATACCGAGGAGTGCCGCCAACAGTGCGCGCGCCCCATCGAGGTCATCGAAGGGCCGCTGATGAGCGGCATGAACGTAGTTGGCGACCTGTTCGGTGCCGGCAAGATGTTCCTGCCTCAGGTGGTCAAGTCCGCCCGAGTGATGAAGCAAGCCGTGGCCCACCTGATCCCGTTCATCGAAGCCGAGAAAGGCGATACCCCCGAGGCCAAGGGCAAGATCCTCATGGCCACGGTCAAGGGCGACGTGCACGACATCGGCAAGAACATCGTCGGCGTGGTGCTTGGCTGCAACGGTTATGACATCGTCGACCTGGGCGTGATGGTGCCAGCGGAGAAGATCCTGCAGACCGCCCGAGAGCAGAAATGCGACATCATCGGCCTCTCCGGCCTGATCACCCCGTCGCTGGACGAAATGGTCCACGTCGCCCGCGAAATGCAGCGCCAAGGCTTCGAGCTGCCGCTGATGATCGGCGGTGCCACCACCTCCAAGGCCCATACGGCGGTCAAGATCGAACCCAAGTACTCCAACGACGCGGTGGTCTACGTCACCGACGCCTCGCGTGCGGTGGGCGTGGCCACTCAGCTACTGTCGAAGGAACTAAAGCCGGCCTTCGTCGAGAAGACCCGCCAAGAATACGTGGAAGTCCGTGAGCGCACCGCCAACCGCAGCGCCCGCACCGAGCGCCTGGGCTACGACCAGGCCATCGCCGCCAAGCCTCAGTATGACTGGGCCGGCTACACCCCAGCGGTGCCCTCCTTCACGGGCGTCAAGGTGCTCGAGGACATCGACCTGCGCGTACTGGCCGAATACATCGACTGGACGCCGTTCTTCATTTCCTGGGACCTGGCCGGCAAATTCCCGCGTATCCTCACCGACGAAGTGGTCGGCGAGGCCGCTACCTCGCTGTACAACGATGCCCGCGAGATGCTCGACAAGCTGATCGACGAAAAGCTCATCAGTGCCCGTGCGGTCTTCGGCTTCTGGCCGGCCAACCAGGTCGAGCATGACGACATCGAGGTCTACGGCGACAACGGCGAGAAGCTCGCCACTCTGCACCACCTGCGTCAGCAGACCATCAAGCCGGACGGCAAGCCGAACTTCTCCCTGGCCGACTTCGTCGCGCCCAAGGACAGTGGCGTGACCGATTACGTCGGCGGTTTCATCACCACCGCCGGTATCGGTGCCGAGGAAGTGGCCAAGGCCTACCAGGACAAAGGCGACGACTACAACTCGATCATGGTCAAGGCCCTGGCCGATCGCCTGGCCGAAGCCTGCGCCGAGTGGCTGCACGAGCAGGTCCGCAAGCAGTACTGGGGTTATGCCAAGGACGAACACCTGGACAACGAAGCGCTGATCAAGGAGCAGTACAGCGGTATTCGCCCTGCTCCGGGTTATCCGGCCTGTCCGGACCACACCGAGAAAGCCACGCTGTTCCGTCTGCTCGACGGCACAGCCATCGGCGAGACCGGGCCGAGCGGTGTGTTCCTTACCGAACACTTCGCCATGTTCCCGGCAGCGGCGGTCAGCGGCTGGTACTTCGCTCACCCGCAGGCGCAGTACTTCGCCGTGGGCAAGGTGGACAAAGACCAGATCGAGCGCTACAGCGCGCGCAAGGGCCAGGACATCAGCGTCAGCGAGCGCTGGTTGGCACCGAACCTCGGTTACGAGAGCTGATCTGCTAGGCGGCCGCGCTGCGGCACTCTCGCGGGTAAACCCGCTCCCATAGGGTTCACAGTGATCCTTGTGGGAGCGGGTTTACCCGCGAAGACCTGCGCAGCGTCCACAGGCCTGTCTACACTGTCGTGTGATTGTCTCTGTTTTCAGGAGCCCTTCATGGATGACAACGACCCCGGCAAACCGCCCACCTTCTGGCAGATGCTTCACAGCATCCTCGCCGCCGCCTTCGGCGTGCAGAGCGGCAAGAACCGCGCGCGCGACTTCACCCATGGCAAGGCCAGTCACTTCATCGCACTGGGCACCTTGTTCACCCTGGTGTTCATCCTCGCACTGATCGGCCTGGTGCAATTGGCCATGCACCTGACCGCCCGCTAGAACGCAAGCCGCCCGCGGATATCCCTTCCGCGGGCGGTTCCGGTTTGCTCAAGGTCTGAAGATCGGCGCTATTGGTGGCTGACCCAATACACGGCGGCCACGACGACCAGGACGATCAGGCAGAGGATCGCCCAGGCGTCGACAGTGCTGTCAGCTTTGCGCAACTTGGTCGAGTTTCCCATTGCATTGCCTCTTGTAGTGGTTATGGGAATGCACTTCAACCAGCAGTTAAGCCCAGCAATGGCCTTCTCTCAAGCAAGGTCTTTCAATAGTCGACAGGCTTGGCCAAAAACGGATAACGAAAACCTTCCGGTCGCCCTTCTGCGCTGTAGCGCAGAAAATCCACCCCCATGTCGTCGCAGCTTTCAAGCAACTTGAGCCAGCGGCGGGCCTTGGCCTGGTCGAAGGACTGCAACACCGGCATCGTGTGCGCTTGCAGACCATCACGATTGATCGCCAGCCCCAAGGCATCGTCATGCAACATCACCATGGCCCAGCCGCCCAAAGTGAAATGCCCGCCCATCAGCACACTCAGACGCCCATCGATTCGCGCGCGCAGCGCTTCGGGAGAGCTGTTGATGGCGCCGAAGATCACATCACGCCCAGGCGTGCGTCCCTTCTCTTCAAATGCCTGCATGGCACCGAAAGCCATCTCGTCGTTGGCAGACCACACCAACTGCGTATCCGGATAGCGCTCTGCCAGCAACTGGGCCTGTTCATAGGCGCGCTTGCGACTCCAGCCGCCATAGACCACCTGGCGCAGGCGCACCTGGGGGAAGTCCGCCAGGGCTTGGCGCATGCCTTGCTCGCGCAATTGGGAGGCCGGGGTGGTCTTGACCCCGGCGAACGCCACCAGGTCCACCGGTCCCGGACCTGGCGGCAGCATGGCAACCATCAGCCGCAGCATCTGGTAGCCCGTCTGCTCGTCGTTGGCAGTCAGGGTGCCCAGCACCTGCGCATAGCGGTCCGGCTGAGCCTGAATGCTGCGCGCCTGGGTTTCGGTCAGGCCGTTGTTGACCAGGAACAACTTGACGCCAAGCCCCTGTGCCAGGCGGATGATTTCCGGGGCCAGGTATTGCTCGTTGACCAAGACCAGGTAGTCCGGGCGCTGGGGCCCGGTCAGCACCGCGCGGGCCTGGGCCAGCGCCAGGTCCGTGCGCCGCTCGCTGTATTCGATGCGCAAGTCCATGCCGAGCTCCTGCGCGGCCGCCTGCATGAAGCGCGAGTAGCCGACCCAGAAAGCCTCATGGGAAAAGCCCGGGTTGAGGAACACCACGGAGGCGGCCTGCGCGTTCGCTGCTGCCAGGAGCAAGCTCAGCGACAGGGCCTGGCACAAGGCCTTGAGCATTCGATGACATCCGTTGCGAAACAAACGCGCGAGTATAAACGGACGGGGCCTGAAGGCGGGCAAATGCCAGTGGATCTCACTTAGTCCTATTGGTTCTTTTCATATGCAAAAACATCACTTTAGCGCATAAACACAACCTGATATCGTGCTCCGGCTCCGAAGCGGAGTGCGCGGCCGTGCGCGCGAATAGCTGCCTGCAGCCTGAGACAGGACTTATATGTACGTATACGACGAGTACGACCAGCGGATCATCGAGGACCGCGTCAAGCAGTTCCGGGATCAGACCCGCCGCTACCTGGCCGGTGAGCTGAGCGAAGAAGAATTCCGCCCTCTGCGCCTGCAGAACGGCCTGTATATCCAACGTTTTGCGCCCATGCTGCGTGTCGCAGTGCCCTATGGCCAGCTGAACGCACGCCAAGTCCGCGTACTGGCGAAGATCGCCCGTGACTACGACAAGGGCTACGCCCACATCAGTACCCGCCAGAACGTCCAGTACAACTGGCCGGCACTCGAGGACATTCCGGACATCCTGGCAGAGCTGGCCACCGTGCAGATGCACGCGATCCAGACCAGCGGCAACTGCCTGCGCAACACCACCACCGACCAATTCGCCGGCGTCGCCGCCGATGAAGTGATCGACCCACGCCCGTGGTGCGAAATCGTCCGCCAGTGGACCACCTTCCACCCGGAATTCGCCTACCTGCCGCGCAAGTTCAAGATCGCCATCAACGGCTCGAAGGAAGACCGCGCCGCCATCGAAGTCCACGATATCGGCCTGGAGCCGGTGTACAACGAGGCCGGTGAGCTGGGCTTCCGTGTACTGGTCGGCGGCGGCCTGGGCCGTACTCCTGTGGTCGGCTCGTTCATCAATGAATTCCTGCCCTGGCAAGACCTGATCAGCTACCTGGACGCCATCCTGCGCGTGTACAACCGTTACGGCCGCCGTGACAACAAGTACAAGGCGCGGATCAAGATCCTGGTCAAGGCCCTGACCCCGGAAGTGTTCGCCGAGAAGGTCGAGGCCGAGATGGCCCACCTGCGTGGCGGCCCGACCACCCTGACCGAAGCCGAGTTGCAGCGCGTGTCGCGCCACTTCGTCGACCCGGCCTACCTGGCCCTGGACAACGTCGACTACGCCTCGCTGGACGAGCAATACCCAGGCTTCGCCCGCTGGCGCTCACGCAACACCCGCGCCCACAAGAAGCCCGGCTATGTCGCTGTCACCCTGTCGCTCAAGCCCACCGGCGTTGCCCCGGGCGATATCAGCGACAAGCAGCTCGACGCCGTGGCCGACCTTGCCGAGCGTTACAGCTTCGGCTTCCTGCGCACCTCCCACGAGCAGAACATCATCCTGGCCGACGTCGAGCAGCGCCAACTGCACGCCCTCTGGCTGGAGCTGCGCGAACAGGGCTTCGCCACGCCGAACGTCGGCCTTTTGACCGACATCATCTGCTGCCCGGGCGGCGACTACTGCTCGCTGGCCAACGCCAAGTCGATCCCGATCGCCGAATCCATCCAGCGCCGCTTCGACGACCTGGACTACCTGTTCGACATCGGCGAGATCGACCTGAACATCTCCGGTTGCATGAACGCCTGTGGTCACCACCACGTTGGCCACATCGGCATCCTCGGTGTGGACAAGAAAGGCGAAGAGTTCTACCAGGTCTCCCTGGGTGGAAACGCCGCGCGCGATGCGAGCCTGGGCAAGATCCTCGGTCCCTCCTTCGCCCAGGACGAAATGGCCGATGTGATCGAGAAGCTGATCGACGTGTACGTGGAACAGCGTACCGAAGACGAGCGCTTCATCGACACCTACCAGCGTATTGGCATCGACCCCTTCAAGGAACGCGTCTATGCAGCGAATCATTAAAAACAACCAACTGGTCGACGAAACCTGGCACCTGCTGCCCAAAGGCACCTCGTTCGACGAGCTGACCAACTGCGACGACTACATCGTCCCGCTGCAAATGTGGCGTGACCACGCCCATGCCCTCAAGGCACGCGACGGCGGCCTGGGTGTATGGCTGGACAGCGACGAAGAAGCCGAAGAGATCGGCGAAGACGTGGATGCCTTCCAGGTCATCGCCTTGAACTTCCCGGCCTTCACCGACGGGCGCAACTACTCCAACGCGCGCCTGCTACGGGACCGCTACAAGTTCAAAGGCGAGCTGCGCGCCATTGGCGACGTGCTGCGCGACCAGCTGTTCTATATGGCCCGCTGCGGTTTCGACGCCTTCGCCATCCGCGCGGACAAGGACCCAGAAGACGCGCTGCAGAGCCTGAAGGACTTCTCGGTGACCTACCAGGGCGCCACCGACGAGCCGCTGCCGCTGTTCCGCCGCCGCTGATCGTCACAGCCAGCACCGACCGGCCCGCCCTTTGGCGGGCCGTGTCGTTTTCGCCCATTGCCCCTGCCTCACGCACGCGCCACCGGCCATTGATGATTTGAAGTCAAATGACCTTGGTTCACCGGCGTCTTAATCAATCTTCGGTAAATCCGCACACTGGTCTCACTCGATCGATTCCGGGCCACACTATCTCTGGGTTCGATCCTTGCCACACTTACCAGGAGCAGATCAATGAG
Source organism: Pseudomonas sp. HTZ2 (assembly GCF_033173945.1). Lineage (NCBI taxonomy): Bacteria > Pseudomonadati > Pseudomonadota > Gammaproteobacteria > Pseudomonadales > Pseudomonadaceae > Pseudomonas > Pseudomonas sp. HTZ2. The sequence goes on from NZ_CP137332.1 coordinate 3,051,779, forward strand.
CATTCCCTCTTTCGGCCTCGGCACCTTCCGCCTCACCGGTCAAGCCGTCATCGACTCGGTCAAGTCCGCCCTCGAGCTGGGCTACCGCGTCATCGATACCGCGCAGATCTACGGCAACGAAGCCGACGTGGGCCAGGCGATCTTCGAGAGCGGCGTACCGCGTGACGAGCTGTTCATCACCACCAAGATCTGGGTCGACAACTATGCCGCCGACAAGCTGATCCCGAGCCTGCGCGAGAGCCTGGCGAAGCTGCGCACCGATCATGTCGACCTGCTGCTGATCCACTGGCCAGCCCCCGGCAACGGCGTCGAACTGCGCGAATACATGACCGCCCTGGCCGACGCCAAGAAGCAAGGCCTGACGCGTCAGATCGGCGTCTCCAACTTCAACATCGAACTGACCCGCCAGGCCATCGAGGTGGTCGGCAAGGGCGAGATCGCCACCAACCAGATCGAACTCAGCCCGTACCTGCAGAACACCAAGCTCGCAGCATTCCTCAAGGAGCAAGGCATCACCGTCACGTCCTACATGACCCTGGCCTACGGCAAGGTGCTCAAGGACCCTGTGCTGGCCGACATCGCCGCCAAGCACAAGGCGACCGTCGCACAAGTCGCGCTGGCCTGGGCGATGCAGCTGGGCTATGCGGTCATCCCCTCCTCCACCAAGCCCGAGAACCTGGCCAGCAACCTGCTTGCCCGAGACCTGCGCCTGGACGACGAGGACATGGCGCGCATCGCCAAGCTCGAGCGCAACGGACGCGAGGTCAGCCCTGACGGCCTGGCGCCGATCTGGGACTGAGCCACGGCAAACGTCTACCGATGCAAAAACAAAGGGCTGTTACGCAGCCCTTTCGTTCATCCCGCGCAAGAGTTTCTACTGAAGACGCGCCGAATAGGCCGTACGCAGGTCACCCGCCCAGCCATCGAGCACTGCCTTGACGTTGTGCGCGGTCAAGACCTGCTTGTCATTGTCCAGCGGTACACCCGTGCCCTTGCGCACCAGCTCGGCGACGACCGCGCCGGTTTCGCCGTCCTCGAAGGACACCTCGGTGGCGATCTCGCTGTCCTGGTCGCGTATCCCCGTCGCCGCACTCACGCCAGCGGCCACCAGCGTGACCGGCAGCCACTCATAGAAGCGCAGGCCTTGGGTGGAGGTGGCGATCCGGGTGATGGCAGGCCTGACGACCAACGTGTCCGGGCCAGGCTTGGAGGCCAGGGGGACGACTTTTCCCAACTCCAGCCTCAGCGCCGCATCGTAGTAGCCGGTGACGTTGATCAAAGTGCTGCGGGGGATCCGCTCGGTCGGCTCAGGCCGCGGATAGAACTGGCTCGGTTCCAGGTACACCTGTTTGTAGCGACCGGTCTTGAGCGCCGGGCTGACCCAGCTCGACACCTGCTGGCCCGAGGGTGATTGGTGCGGCGCCAACTGGCTGTAGTCCTTCAGAAACCCTGTGTACATCTTGGGGCTGACGGTCTTGCTGCTGCATGCCGACAAGCTCAGGGTGGCCGCCAGCACCAGCGGCAGCGAGCGATGCTTTTTCATCAATCAAAGGTCCTTGTTCTGCTCGATGGCCGGCGCCGCTCAGGCGTGGCCGTGGGTGTCCGGGGTGTTGTCCGAGCATTCGATGTGCAACTGGCCATGGGTCATGATCCAGTGGATGAAATCGGCCGTGGGGATCGAGTGGACGTATTGCACCCAATGTCCGCTGTCCGGGCTGTAGCGCTCGAAATAGCGACGCAGGACGATGCGCTCTTGATCCTCGGCCACGCCCAGGCAGGACTGCTGGAACAGAATCGGTGCATCCTGCCCTGGCGCGGTGGTGCGTTGGGCCAGGATCAACGGGCGTGCAGCCGCGCCCTGATCGGTGGTGTACCTGTTGCTCAAATCCTTCATGCAAGCCCCCAAAAACGAAGGCGTGCAAAGTACCCAAGGCGTTTTGCCAGAGGATGTCCGCTTGATGTCAGGCCTGAAGGAATGTTGCTCGATTGAAATAAATGACCCAAGCAGCAGAATGGTTTTAGATACCGCCCTTTCTAGCCCTGGACCCTGTGAACGTGAGCCGATTGCTGATCGTCGACGACGACGTGGAAATCCTGACCCTGCTGAAGAAATTCTTCGTTCAGCACGCCTATGAGGTGGACGTCGCAGCCGACGGCGAGGCCATGTGGGCGGCGATTGCGGCGCAGCGGCCCGACACCGTGATCCTCGACCTGATGCTGCCCGGGGAAAACGGCCTGAGCCTGTGCCAGAAGGTCCATGCCCAGACCGGTATTCCGATCATCATGCTCACCGCCATGGCCGAGCTGAGCGATCGCATCGTGGGCCTGGAGCTCGGTGCGGACGACTACCTGACCAAACCCTTTGCACCGCGCGAGTTGCTCGCCCGGGTTCGCGCGCTGCAGCGACGCATCGGCCAGCCAAACCTCCCGGCAGGCGAACCGACACGGCCGGTCATCCACTTTGCAGGTTGGCACCTGGATATCACCTGCCGCGAATTGCGCTCCTCCGAGGGCGTGATGGTGCCCTTGTCCGGTGGCGAGTTCGACTTGCTGGTGGTGTTTCTCGAACACCCCCAGCGCATCCTCACCCGCGAGCAGTTGATCGACCTGGCCCACGGCCAGGGCCATGAGGCGTTCGACCGCAGCATCGACGTGCAGGTCAGCCGCCTGCGGCGCAAGATCGAGCCGGACAGCAAACGCCCCGAACTGATCCGCACGGTGCGCAACGGTGGCTACCTGTTCACGGCCAAGGTCACCCGCTCATGATCGAGCCACTGCTGCGTCGCGACACCCTCAGGCGCCGCATCGCCCTGACCATCGTCGCCGCGATGCTCGCCTCGCTGGCCCTCAACGCCCTGTTCGTCCAGGTCGCCGGCACCTGGGCGCGCCCGCCCATCGAACGCACCGGCCTGCTGGAGCAGATCGCCTCGACCACCCGGGTGATCGAAGCTGCGCCTGCGCCGCTGCGAGCGCAATTGGCAAGCGCCGCCAGCAACCCCATGCTGCGGGTGGCCTGGAATGCGCAGCGCGCCGACTTCCAGCTGCCCAGCGACGGCGCACGGCTCGATGCAGGCCAGGTGCCGGTGCTGCACCGATTGCTGGGCGATGGCCGGGAAATCGACATCTTCACCCCCGACGACTGGCCCGGCGATAGCCCTCAGGCCCGTTACGTGGCGCTGGTTCAGCTTCAGGACCGCAGCTGGCTGTCCTTCACCCCGCCCGAACGCAGCTGGGGCTTGCGCGCTAACGTGCGCATCGCCGTGATCATCGCCCTCGGCCTGGTGGCCACCCTGCTGGTGGCCTGGATCGCCACGCGCCAGCTGGCAGGTCCCTTGCAGCGCTTCGCCAGCGCGGCGCGGCGCTTCGGCGATGACCTGCGCGCCCCGCCCATCGAGGTGCAAGGCCCCGAGGAAATCCGCCAGGCGATCATCGCCTTCAATACCATGCAGGCGCAGATCCAGCATTTCGTCGCAGAACGCACCCACATGCTCGCCTCGATCTCCCACGACCTGCGCGCCCCGCTCACACGCATGCGCCTGCGCAGCGAGTTCATGGAAGACCTGGATCACCAGCGCAAGCTCATTCGCGATGTCGAGGAAATGCAGTCGATGATCAACGCCGCTTTGGCGTTCTTTCGCGAAGACACCCAGCGCGAGCCCAGCACCGCGTTCGATCTCTCCGAGCTTTTGCACACCATCGTCGACGACTACCGCGACCAGGACATCGCCGTCGACTTCACGGGCCCCGCCCACCTGGTGCACTTGGGGCGTCCGCTGGGCATCAAGCGGGTGGTCGTCAACCTGCTGGAAAACGCCCTCAAGTACGGACGAAACCCGGCCATTACCCTGACCCAGGACGATCAGGCGGTGCGCATCGATGTCAGCGACGAAGGGCCAGGGATTCCCGAGGCCGCGCTGGAGCAGGTGTTCGCCCCGTTCTTTCGCCTGGAGGCCTCGCGCAACCGTGACACCGGTGGCGTTGGCCTGGGGCTTTCGGCGGCGCGGGCGATCGTTCGCGAACAGGGCGGCGAGCTGACCCTGCGCAATCGCGACAGCGGCGGATTGCTGGCGCAGGTGGTGCTTCCCGTGCGCCGCTGAACTGCGTGCTGCTCAGCGCCTGCTCAAGGCCAGACGCGCGGCGAAGGCAACGAAGATCAGCCCGGTGGTGCGGTCCATCCATTGGATCACCGGGCCCCGGCGCAGCACCGTCGCCAGCGGCTGGGTCGCGGCGATCAGGGCGCTCGCCCAGAGCAGCCCCAGCACCACATGGATCCCGACCAGGCCGAAGGTCCAGGCCACCAGCGGCTCGCCTTGGGGGATGAACTGAGGCAAGAAGGACACATAGAAGATGCCGACCTTGGGGTTGAGCAGGTTGCCCATCATGCCCTTGAGAAACCAGTTGGCCACAGGCCTGGCCTGTTCGCCGGCAGCCGAAAAGGCCTGGCGCGGGCGCAACAGCATGTTCAGCCCCAGGTAAGCCAGGTAGGCCGCGCCGCAGTATTTCAGCAGGTTGTAGGCCAGCTCCGAGACCGCAATCAGGGCCCCGAGCCCGAATGCCACCGCAGCGCCCCAAAGCAGGCAGCCTGCGTTGATGCCCAAGGCGGCGCGCATGGCTTGGGTGCGGCTCTCCACCGTGGCTGTACGCAAAATCAATGCGGTGTCCAGGCCCGGCGTGAGGGTCAGCACCGTGGCGGCGAAGGTGAAGGCGATCAGGTTGTCGACGACGGGCATGGGGCGAGGCCTGTGCAGGTGCAAGTGGGCACGTTAGCAGGCCAGTCAGCCCCCGCACAGCCCCGTCACAGGACGCGCTCGAACTTTTCCGCGCTGCGCTTGGCGCCGCCACTCCAGCGCATCGAGACGAAGCGGACGGCTTTGTTCCAGGCATAAGCCACAGCGATCCCGCCGACGATGGCCAGAACCACATCGAGCCCCGGCACATCGCCCAGACGGCGCGCGACGGACTGGAACTGGTAGTGGGTCAGGTAGATGAACAGCGTCGAGGATGCGATCAAGGCAGCCCCACGGGCAATGAGGTCAGGCAGGGGAACGGCGCGCCACCAAATCATCGTCAGCACCGCCGGGATGGCCACATCGACGTATTGGCTGAAGTCCACCCCATGCGCCAGCACATCCACCACACGCTGCCCGCCCAGCACGAGCACCACCACCGCGCTGGCCAGCCATTTCTGCGGCGTGGTCCGGGCAAAATGAATCGCCATGCCCAGCACCAGGACCGCAAGGTAATGCTGGGGCACGCGGTTGTAGAGCGCACTTGCATCGAAGATATAGGCATCGATCAACAGGCCCGCCACGGCCGCCGCGCAGGCACCGGCCAGCAGCACGCGAAACGGCGCCGCCATGATCAGCGCCCTGACCCGGGCGAACGACAGCACCACCGCCATGATCGCCAGCATCTGCACCAGCAGCTCGATGTACCAATACGAAAAACCTCCGGTGACCGCTGGCGGGTACCAGTTCGCGATCAGCAAGAAAGCCTGCCAGTGCACGTTGCCGAACACGACCTGGGTCAACAGCGTATAGAGCAGGGTCGGCACCACGATGACGGCGATCGAGCGAATCAGCGTGCGCACGCTGCCATAGTCGTCGATGGCCTTGAGTTGAAACCGCGCCAGGGCAAGCCCGGACACCGCGAACAACACCGACGTTTCGCCCACGATCGGCCAACCCGAGCCACCGTGAAAATGCCCGATGACGATCAGCAGGATCGACAGCACCCGCAAAAGCACCGGGATCTCCACGGCGCGGATCATAGGCCTGGCCGCTGGCCGCGTGGCACTTAGCTGACACAGCTCATGGATCGGCTTGAGCTCCCATTGCGCCGGTAGCGGGCCGATAAGCGTCTCCAGCACCATCGAGGCCTGGACGAACGACAGTGAATCGCCGCCCAGTTCGACGAATGACAGGTTCGGGTCGATCTCAGGCGTCTGCAGGATTTCTGACCAGGCGCTGACCAGCTTTTGCGCCACCGGCGACAGCACCTGGTTTGCCTGCACGGTGCTCGCCTCGATGTCGCCGCGCAGCGCCTGCAAGGCACGCTTGTCGACCTTGCCGTTCGGCGTGATCGGAATCGCCTGGAGCATCACGAACAACGCCGGCACCATGTAGTCCGGCAATTGGCTGGCAGCGTACTCGCGCAGCGCCTGGGAGGACGTCGCATCGTTGGCAACACAATAGGCCACCAGCTTGGTGCTGGGGCCTTCGGTGTCGGCCAGCACCACGCATTGCCTGAGCTGCGGGTGCTGGGCCAACACCGCTTCGATCTCCGCCAGTTCGATCCGGTGCCCACGTATCTTGACCTGGCTGTCTCCACGGCCAAGGAACGTGACGCTGCCGTCGGCACCGTAACTGCCCAGGTCACCGGTGCGGTAGCACAGGTCGTCTTCGGCCTGGGTGAAGGGGTTGGGCACATAGCGTTGGCGGGTCTGGACCGTATCGCCCCAGTACCCCTGGGACAGATAGGGGCTGCGGATCAGGATCTCGCCAACCTGCCCTTGCCCGGCCAGTTGGTTAGCGTCATCCACGACCAGCAGCTGCGCGCCATCGATGCCTTTGCCCAGGGGGATCCTGCTGTGGTCGGCGCCCGGATCGATCCGGTGGTACGCCATGGCCTGGGGCGTTTCGGTGGTGCCGTAGAAGTTGACGCAGCAGGCGTTGGGCGCGATTTCGCGTATTTGCCCATACAGGGCGCTGCCCAGCGCTTCGCCGCCCCAGAACAGGTAGCGCAGCGCATCGAGCCTGATGCCGCCGAGCCTGGCGCCGGTCTCGATCAGCTTGCCCAGGGGCGGTGTGAGGTGAACCACCGAGACCGCCTGGGCCTGCAGCCAGGCCGCCAGTGCAGTCGGGTCGATCACTGTGGTCTGTGCAGGGATCGCAACCCTGGCACCGATGGACAGCGGCGTGAACACATCCCGGTACACCGGGTCATGGCCCAGCCCGGAGAGCAGCGAGAAGCAGTCTTCTTGGGAAAATCCATGCTGGCGAACATGCCAGCCGATGAAGTGCACCAATGGCGCGTGGGTCGTCACCACGCCCTTGGGCTCGCCAGTGCTGCCGGACGTAAAGGTGATATAGGCCGGTTGATCAGGATCGACCAACGGCAACTGCTGTTGATGATGATGGGCAAAGCGCGCCAGGGCCTCACCTGCCGGCTCAGGCACCCGTTCCACCCGAATGGACGCGTCGTCGAGTTCAAGCTGCGCCGCCCCGGCCAACAAGACGAAGGCAGGTTGCAGCGTATGCAGGATCTGAGCGATACGCGCCTTCGGGTAGGCCGTGTCGGCCACCGTGAAGATCGCGCCCGCCCGCGAGGCACCGAGCATGGCGTAGACCAGCCCCGCGCACCGGCTCGAAACGATCACGACGCGATCGCCTTGATGCACCCCGCTTTCGATCAGCAACGCTGCAATACCCCGGCTGATCGCCTCAAGCTCAAGAAAAGTACAGATGCCATGCTCGGAAACAATGGCAGGCGCCTGCGGCGAGCGCTGAGCCTGCTGCAAAAAGTCCATGAAGATCGGCTGCCCAGCATCGTGGGCCAAGGGAAGACGCGGGTTCGGACGGACATCCTGCATTTGCTTGTCTACTCCGTAAGCCAAACGAGTGACGTCGTCCTGACAACGTTGATTCGTGGTCTGGGCATCAAAGAAAGCGATAAATGGCGCAGGCCCCGTTGCTTGAACGGTAGTGCACAGTGGCCATAGATGCCAACCAGAGGCTTGCAGGTCGTGCATTCGCTTTGGGCCGTGCCCTGTAAAGCTGTTAGCCTTGGCGGGCGAAGGTTGCAATGGACAGGCTATGACCAACCACAAGATCGAGATCCGTCGACGCAACGTCGAAAAGATCCTGCAGGCCGCCGAAAAGGTATTTGCCGAAAAAGGCTACGCCGGCACCTCCATGGGCGATATCGCCGAGCAAGCCGAACTGCCCCGCTCCAACCTGCACTACTACTTCAGCACCAAGGACGAGCTGTACCAGGCAGTGCTGCGCGATCTGCTGGAAGTGTGGAAGCAGGACGCCCTGTGCTTCGAGCGCTTCGAGGATCCGCGGGTGGTACTGACCAGCTACATTCGCGCAAAGATGGGTCATTCGCGCTCGCGGCCGCTGGGCTCGAAAGTCTGGGCCGAAGAGATCCTGCATGGCGCGCCCCTGCTCGGCGCCAGCCTGGACGACGACTTGGTGCCCTGGGCGCTGATGAAGGAAGCCAAGATCCGACGCTGGGTGGAGGAAAAACGTATCCTGCCGGTGGAGCCTTCGGCACTGCTGTACATGATCTGGGCCGCGACCCAGCACTACGCCGACTTCGGCTATCAGGTGACGCTGCTCAATGGCGGCGAGCCGCTGTCAGACCCGGCCTTCGAGCGGGCCGTGCAGACCGTGACCTGCGTGATCCTGCGCGGCATCGGCCTGGAGCCCTGATCCCATTGCTGCCCCTGGTGCCGATACGCGCCCCATCGCAGGCTGTCGCCAGCGCCCACAGATCTTGCTGTTTAACCGTGGGAACTGGCGACAGCCTGCGATGGGCTGCGCAGCAGCCCCAAGCTCACGTCCGGCCGGCCAGGGATCAACTGGCCTCGCGATAGGGATTGCGCGGATCCTGGGTCCAGTTGAGGTAGGGCTTGCCGGTGTCCTGCGCCACCATGTCGATGCAGCCCTCCACCGGGCAAGTGATCTGGCACAGGTTGCAGCCTACGCATTCCTTGTCGATCACGCTGTAGGCATGGGTGCCGTCGGCCTTGAGGGTGCTGGCGATGGCCTGGTGCGAGGTGTCCTCGCAGGCGATGTGGCAGCGACCGCAGCCGATGCAGGCCTGCTGGTCGATGTGGGCCACAACCTGGTAATTCATGTCCAGGTACTTCCAGTCGGTCGTGTGCCCCACCGCCAGACCGCGGAAGGCCTCCAGGCTGTGATGGCCGTGCTGATCCATCCAACGCGACAGGCCATCTTTCATGTCCTCGACAATACGGAAACCGTGCAGCATCGCTGCCGTGCACACCTGCACCGCGCCACAGCCCAAGGCGACGAACTCCGCGGCGTCCCGCCAGTTGCCGATACCGCCGATGCCGCAGATCGGCAGGCCGCGCGTCTGCGGATCCCGCGCGATCTCGGCCACCATGTTCAACGCAATCGGCTTGACCGCCGAACCGCAGTAACCGCCATGGGTGCTCTGCTCGCCCACGATCGGATGCGCGACCATCCGATCAAGGTCGACACTGGTGATGGAGTTGATGGTGTTGATCAGCGACACCGCGTCCGCTCCGCCACGATGGGCGGCGCGGGCTGACTGGCGTATGTCGGTGATGTTGGGCGTGAGCTTGACGATCACCGGCAGCGAGCAATGGGTCTTGCACCAGCGGGTGACCATCTCCACGTACTCCGGCACTTGGCCGACCGCCGCACCCATGCCCCGTTCCGGCATGCCATGGGGGCAACCGAAGTTCAGCTCGATACCGTCGGCGCCCGTGGCCTCCACCAGCGGCAGGATGAATTTCCAGGACTCCTCCACGCAGGGCACCATCAGCGACACGATCAATGCGCGGTCAGGCCAGTCTTTCTTCACCTGAGTGATCTCGCGCAAGTTGATCTCCAGCGAGCGGTCGGTGATCAGCTCGATGTTATTGATGCCCTGCACCTGGCGGTTGGGGCCGTAGTGCGCGGAGTAGCGCGACGACACGTTGACCGCCGCAGGGTCCTCGCCGAGGGTCTTCCATACCACCCCGCCCCAACCGGCCTCGAAGGCGCGCACCACGTTGTAGGCCTTGTCGGTGGGCGGCGCGGAGGCCAGCCAGAAAGGATTAGGCGCCTTGATGCCGGCGAAGACGATAGACAAGTCGGCCATTTACGCAGCCTCCACGTTGAGCATGAGTTCGGCATGGATGGCTTGGGCAGCCAGTTTGCCATGTTGCACGGCCTGGACAGTCAAGTCCTGGCCCAGCGCGGTGCAGTCGCCACCGGCATAGACGCCTGGCAGGCTGGTGCGCATCTGCGCATCGACGCGGATGCGCTCGCCGTCGCGCTCCAGCTGCGCCGCCAGCGGATCGGCCAGGCTTGCATCGTCGAAGCGTTGGCCAATGGCCTTGAAGATGGCATCGGCGGCCAGTTCGAATGTCTCGCCCGTGTCGGTCAGTCGCCCATCGACCAGCGCCGTGCGGGCAAAGCGCATGCCGCGCACCCGGCCGCAGTCATCGAGCAGCACCACGTCGGGGCGGGCCCAGGTGTGCAGGCGCACCTGGTTGGCCTTGGCGATGTCCTGCTCATGCCCGGTCGCGCCCATGTCGGCCTGGCCGCGGCGATACACCAGATTCACGTCCCGCGCGCCCAGGCGGCTCATCTGCACCGCCATGTCGATGGCGGTGTTGCCTGCACCGATGACCAGGCAGCGGTCGGCCACGGGCAGTTGCGTCAGATCGCTGGCCTGGCGCAACTCGCGGATGTATGCAGTAGCGCCAAGCACGCCTGGGGCCTCTTCATCCTGCAAGCCCAGTTGGCGCACGGCCCCAAGGCCCAGGCCGAGGAACACTGCATCGTACTGCCCACGCAGCTCCGTCAAGGTGAGGTTGGCTCCCAGCGCCTGGCCATGGCGGATTTCGATACCGCCGATACCGAGCAGGAACTCGACCTCGCGCTGGGCGTAGTCATCCACCAGCTTGTAGCGGGCGATGCCGTACTCATTGAGGCCACCGGCCTTCTCCCGCGCTTCGAAGATCACCACATCGTGGCCCTGCATGGCCAGGCGATGGGCGCAGGAAAGCCCGGCCGGCCCTGCGCCGACCACGGCAATGCGCTTGCCGGTAGCCGGTGAGCGCTGGAACGGATGCCCGGTGAAGCCTGCATTGTCCAGCGCGTAGCGCTGCAACTGGCCGATCAGCACTGGCGCGCACTCCTGGGCGTTGTTGCGTACGCAGGCCTGCTGGCAGAGGATCTCGGTCGGACAGACCCGGGCGCAGCTGCCACCGAGGATGTTGGCCGAAAGGATGCGCTCGGCAGCGCCCTGCAGGTTCTCGTCGGCAATGCGACGGATGAACGAGGGGATGTCGATCTCGCTGGGACAGGCATTGACGCAAGGCGCGTCGTAGCAGTAAAGGCAGCGTGCGCTTTCCACGGCAGCCTGGCGCGCCGTCAGCGCAGGTGCAAGATCGGTGAACGCCTCGGCCAGCTGCTCACGGCTGGCCCGGGGCTTGGGCAAGTGGTTCAGGGCATCGATCACGGTTGTAGCCTCTCTTTCTTATTGGCCGGGCGGCGGTCACCCGCCCGGCGTTCTCGGGATGGCAGTCAACGGCAGTTCGTGGTGTCTGAAGGGCTGCCAGCGCAGCCCTCAGGCTCAGCGGCTGACGGGCGTCGGCCGCTGCTGCTCGGCACGTCGGCCCAGCACTTCGTACACCGCTGGGTAGGCCGGACGCTCCACATAGCGCCCTGCCCCGGGCTCGGCGCGCAAATCGCCATCGGCCCAGCACACGCGGCCCTGGCTGATGGTGTGGCTGGGCACGCCACGGACCGTGCGCCCCTCGAAGATGTTGAAGTCCACTCGCTGGTGATGGGTCTGGGCGGAAATCGTGCGTGTGCCTTGGGGGTCCCAGAGCACCAGGTCGGCATCGGCCCCAACGCGAATGGCGCCCTTGCGCGGGAACAGGTTGAAGATCTTCGCGGTGTTGGTGGAGGTCAGCGCGACGAACTCGTGCATCGACAGGCGCCCGCTGTTCACGCCGGCGTCCCACAGCACCGCCATGCGGTCCTCGATGCCGGCGGTGCCATTGGGAATGCGGCTGAAGTCGTTGCGGCCCATGGCCTTCTGCTCGGCGCAGAAGCAGCAATGGTCTGTCGCGGTGGTATGCAGACTGCCCGATTGCAGCCCACGCCACAGCGCTTGCTGATGTTCGCGCGGGCGGAACGGCGGGCTCATCACGTAGCCTGCGGCCGTGGCCCAGTCAGGGTCGCGGTAGACGCTGTCGTCGATCAGCAAATGGCCCGGCAGCACCTCGCCGTACACCGGCTGGCCCTTGGCCCGGGCGTAGGTGATCTCATCCAGGGCTTCGCGGCTGGAGACATGCACCAGGTACAGCGGTGTCCCGAGCGTCTCGGCGATGCGAATGGCGCGGCTGGCGGCTTCGCCCTCGACCTGGGAGGGACGCGACAGCGGATGCGCTTCTGGCCCGGTCAGGCCTTGGGCAAGCAACTTCTGCTGCAAGTGGAACACCAGCTCGCCGTTCTCGGCATGCACCGTGGGCACCGCCCCCAGTTGCAGGCAACGTTCGAAGCTGGCCACCAGGGTGTCGTCGGCCGCCATGATGGCGTTCTTGTAGGCCATGAAGTGCTTGAAGCTGTTCACCCCGTGGTGGGCGACCAGTTCGCCCATTTCTTCGGCCACCTGCTCGCTCCACCAGGTAATGGCGACATGAAAACCATAGTCGGCGGCGGATTTCTGCGCCCAGCCACGCCAGGTGTGGAAAGCCTCCAGCAGCGATTGCTGCGGGTTGGGGATGACGAAGTCGATGATCGACGTGGTGCCACCGGCAAGGCCTGCGGCCGTGCCGCTGAAGAAGTCCTCGCTGGCTACCGTGCCCATGAACGGCAACTGCATGTGGGTGTGGGGGTCGATGCCGCCTGGCATCAGGTATTGGCCGCTGCCGTCGAGAATCTCGCAGTCGGCCGGTGGGTCGAGGTTTTCCCCGATGGCGCGGATCAGGCCATCGGCGCACAGGACATCTGCGCGATAGTGTTCTTCATGCGTAACCACGGTGGCGCCACGGATCAACAGGGACATGCCGTTTTCCTCGCAGGCTGACCGGTCAGGGCCGGTTCTTGAAATTGTTATGTGGCCTAGGCCTGGAAAGGAACATGCAATCCTGTCAGACCTGACAAGATTGGAATCTAGTTGCTGATCCGGGTTTGGTCAAAAAATTAATTGGCAAAACCGTCAATCATTAACATCTTGTTTTTATTAGTTTTTTATAAAAAACAGGAAAAACAGCGGACCTCGAACCAGCTTGACTCACTTGACAAGAAGCGAAATTGGTCGAGATTTTCCATGCAAATTCAGCTGTTTGAAATCTGGTCCGTACAACACGAAAACAGCGGGCGCGGCAGGTGCCGCGCCCGCTGTTGTTGTCGAGAAATGCTTTGCAGCGCATTACCTTCGGTCGGCGGCGGCCATCCGGGAAGGTCCAGGGCCAACCCGGCACGTTTGTTGAGTGCGGCCCCAACCGCCTGGCCGGACCGAAGGTGCAGTACTGGTGGTGTGTGTACTCCGGCCATCGCATCAGCCCGATGAGCGAACAACTACAAGAAAAACCTGGAGAGCCCCATGCAACAGAGCAGATCGCAAGTGATCGAGCAGGACGGGCTGTTTGAGCTGTCCGCCGGCAGCGATGTCCTGGACAGCCCGCGCTACAACCACGACATCGCACCGACCAAGGTGCATCAACGGACCTGGAACAAATGGCACATCACCGCCCTGTGGGTGGGGATGTCCATCTGTGTACCCACCTACACACTCGGTGGCGTGCTCACCGCCTATTTCGGTCTGAGCGTCGGCGAGGCGTTGCTGGCGATCCTGCTGGCCAACCTGATCGTGTTGATTCCCTTGACGCTCAATGCCTTTCCCGGCACCCAGTACGGCATCCCCTTCCCCGTCCTGCTACGCGCCTCCTTCGGCATCCTGGGCTCCAACGTGCCCTGCCTGATCCGCGCAGTGGTCGCCTGCGGCTGGTTCGGTATCCAGACAATGTTCGGTGGCCTGGCCATTCACCTGTTCCTCGGGTCGCTGTTCGAGGGCTGGAAGTCGTTGGGCGGCACCGGCGAGGTGATCGGTTTCATGGTGTTCTGGTCGCTCAACTTGTGGGTGGTGCTGCGCGGTGCGGAGTCGATCAAATGGCTCGAAACCCTGTCGGCCCCACTGCTCGTGGCGGTGGGCTTCGGCCTGCTGATGTGGGCGCTGCCGCACATGTCGATGACCGAGTTGCTGGCCCAGCCGCCCAAGCGTCCGGAAGGCGCCAGCGTGGTGGGCTACTTCTGCGCGGGTCTCACGGCCATGGTGGGGTTCTGGGCGACGCTGTCGCTGAACATCCCGGATTTCAGCCGTTACGCCAGGAGCCAGAAAGACCAGATCCTCGGGCAGATCTTCGGCTTGCCGCTGACCATGTTCCTGTTCGCCTCCCTGGGCGTGATCATGACGGCGGCCTCGGCGTCCCTGGTCGGTGAGACTGTGTCGGACCCTGTCAGCCTGATCGGTCACATCCAGAGCCCAGGCTGGGTGGCACTGGCCATGGCGCTGATCATCATTGCCACGCTGTCGACCAACACGGCGGCGAACATCGTCTCGCCCACCAACGACTTCCAGAACATCGCCCCACGGCTGATCGGCCGTAGCCGCGCCGTGTGGCTCACCGGTTTCATCGGCCTGGCCCTGATGGCTCACGAGCTGTTGAAAAAGCTTGGCTGGATCGTCTCGGACCTGAGCCTTGAGAGTGTCTATTCCAATTGGCTGCTGGGCTACTCCAGCCTGCTCGGGCCGATTGCCGGAATCATGGTGGTGGACTACTTCCTGGTCCGCCGGCAACGCCTGGACCTGGCTGGTCTGTACCGTGACGACGTTTACCCCGCCTGGAACTGGGCGGGCTTCGCCGCCTTCGCCCTGCCCGTGGCGCTGACGATCATGGCCATCGGCAACGACCGCTTCAGCTGGTTCTACGACTACGGCTGGTTCACAGGCTCGGTGCTCGGCGGCACGCTCTATTACGCCCTGGGCAGCGTGGCGCTGCGCAAACCCAGCCGACTGGTCAAACCAATACCGTGACGCAAGACCTGCGCCCAACCGGATAACAACAGCCTGAGGAGATACCCATGAGCACTCCCGCCCAGCATGTCCTGCAATCGAGCGAGCGCCATATCGACAGTGCGCGCCTGTGGCAATCCCTGATGGACCTGGCGCGCCTCGGCGCCACCGCCAAGGGTGGCGTCTGCCGCCTGGCCCTGACCGACCTCGACCGCCAGGCGCGCGACCTGTTCGTGCAATGGAGCGAGGCCGCCGGTTGCGACGTCAGCATCGATGCAGTCGGTAACATTTTCGCCCGCCGGCCAGGACGCAATCCGAAGCTGCCACCGGTGATGACCGGTAGCCACATCGACACCCAGCCCACCGGGGGCAAGTTCGATGGCTGCTTCGGGGTCATGGCCGGCCTGGAAGTGATCCGCACCCTCAATGACTTGGGTGTGGAGACGGAGGCGCCATTGGAAGTGGTGGTATGGACCAACGAGGAGGGCTCGCGCTTTGCCCCGTGCATGATGGGCTCAGGCGTGTTCGCCGGTAAGTTCACCCTCGAAGAAACTTTGGCCAAAGTCGATGCCCAGGGAGTGACCGTCGGCGAGGCGCTCGATGCTATCGGCTATGCCGGTCAACGGGCCGTGCTCGGTCACCCGGTGGGTGCCTACTTCGAGGCGCACATCGAGCAAGGGCCGATCCTCGAGGACCAAGCCAAGACCATCGGCGTGGTGCTGGGCGCCTTGGGCCAGAAGTGGTTCGACCTGACCCTGCGCGGCGTCGAGGCCCATGCCGGTCCAACGCCGATGCACCTGCGCAAGGACGCCCTGGTGGGCGCCGCCGACGTGGTGGCCGCGGTCAACCGCGCCGCACTGAGCCATCAACCGCACGCCTGCGGCACCGTGGGCTGCCTGCAGGCCTACCCTGGCTCGCGCAACGTCATCCCCGGCGAAGTGCGCATGACTCTCGATTTTCGTCACCTGGAGGGTGAGCAGCTGGATGCGATGATCGCTGAGGTCCGCCAGGTGATCGACAGCACCTGCCAGCGGCATGGCCTGAGCTACACGCTGACACCGACCGCGGACTTCCCTGCCCTGTACTTCGACACAGGTTGCGTCGAAGCCGTGCGCGACTCGGCGCGCAACCTGGGCCTGGCGCACATGGACATCGTCAGCGGTGCGGGGCACGACGCGATCTTCCTCGCCGAGCTTGGCCCTGCAGGGATGATCTTCGTACCCTGCGAAGGCGGCATCAGCCACAACGAAATCGAGAATGCCACGCCAGAGGACCTGGCGGCCGGCTGCGCGGTGTTGCTGCGCGCCATGCTGGCGGCTTCGCAGGCGATTGCCAGTGGGCGCCTGGCGGCCTAGCCAGACGGAAGACCATCGAGGCTGCTGCGCAGCCCGGCGCAGGACAAGCCCCCTACCCACAAGGACAGCACCACTGAGCCTGTGGATGGGGGGTTATCTAAGCGTCGAACCGCCGCGAAGCAGACCGTGCAGCGGTGGCCGGTATTCGCGAGTGAACCCGCTCTTACAGGGGCGAGGCCCTTGCCGCCAACGCGTCCGGCGTATCCACATCACGCAATACGCCGGCGTCGTCCACCTCGAGCAGCACGCAGCAATCCCGGTGTGAGCGCAGCACCGAGCGCGCACCTTCGTCGCCAGTAAGGCGCATCAGTTCCGGCCAAAAGGTACGGCCGAACACCACAGGATGCCCCTGTCGCCCCCCATGCGAGGGCAACAGGATGCTGGATGCCGAAGCGGCCTGCGCCATTCGCCGCAAGGTGTCCGGCAAGATCCAGGGCATGTCCCCCAACAAGATGGCGACCGCGTGGGCATTGCCGTCCTGAAGCGAGGCCACGCCCGCCGCGAGGCTGTGGCCCATGCCCAAGGCAGCATCCGGGCTGGGGACCACGCGGCAGCCGGCAGGCAGTCCCAACTCCTGCATGCCTTCCCCCTCACGCAGCACCACCCGCACCTCGTCGAACACGGCCAAGGCCTGCTCGACACTGTGCGCCAACAGGCTACGCCCGTCAGCCAGAGGCGCACGGCGCTTGTCGCTGCCGAAACGCGCACTGCGTCCGGCGGCCAGTACCAGCGCAACGACCGTCACAGCGCCTCGCGGGCGATGCCGCTGCGGGTACGCAGCACATCCGCAAGCACTGCCAAGGCGATTTCCGCAGGTGTCTTGCTGCCCAGGTTCAGGCCGATGGGAGCGTGAATCCGCCCCAGCGCCTGCTCATCCAGCTTGCCGATGCGCTGGAGGCGTTCGCGGCGTTTCTCTGAGGTGGTGCGCGAACCCATCACCCCAATGTAGAACGCCTCGGTGCGTACCGCTTCGAGCATGGCCAGATCATCAATCTTGGGATCGTGGGTCAGGGCCACGACCGCCGTGTCGCGGTGGCAGCCGCCATTGGCAATGAACACCGACGGCAGCTCGCGACGAATCTCGATGCCGTCGAGCTCCACGCCGTCGAGCACCTCCTCGCGGGGTTCGCAGAGGATGACTTCAAAACCAAGCCCCTTGCCAAACTCCGCACAGAAGTGCGCGACGCTGGAATACCCTGCCAGCAGCAAACGCTGGGCCGCGCCCACCCGCAGATGGACGGCGGCCTCGTCGTAGGCCACCCGAGGCCCCTGCTCGATATCGTCGCTCAACCGGCGCTGGCCATCGTGCAGGCTCACCTGGCGTAACAGCCGACGCTGGCCGAGCAAGGCCGACTCCAGCTCGCGCAAGTGCGCCTGCACGTCGCAATCCGCTGGCAGGTTCTCCACCAGGACATCGAGCACACCGCCGCACGGAAGCCGAATATTCGAGCGGCTGTCGCTACCATCGCCATAGCGCACAACCGCGACCGGCCCTGCAAACTCGCCTTCGCCGACCCGCGCCAGGAAGTCTTCCTCGACGCAGCCGCCAGAAAGCGACCCCACCCACTGCCCACCCTCATTGACCGCCAACAGCGAGCCCGGCGCACGGGGCGCCGAGCCGTAGGTGAAGAGCACGGTGCACAGCCACACACGCTGGCCCTGGCAGGACCATTGCAGCGCCTGTCGTACCACTTGCAGATCAAGATGCTGCACGGCTCACTCCGTCTTCAGGTTCGCCAGCTGCTGGGTACTCAAGTCCCCCGGCAGCCCGCCCCATGCTTCACGCAGGTAGTTGACCAGGTCGGTGACTTGCCCGTCGTCGAGCTTGTCGGCAAAGCCCGGCATGGGCTGCATGCGCTCGAAACCGGTGAACTGCTGCTCGCGGATGCCTTCGAGGATCACCTTGGCCAGGTTGCGCGAGTCGGCCTGGCGCAGCACGGTGTTGCCCTGCATGGCGACCGCGATGTGCGGCTTGCCCTCGCCCTCGACGCCATGACAGCCGGCGCAGACGTTGAGGTACTGCTGGCGGCCACGCTGGGCGCTCTCGCCGAGCTGGTCCACCGGCACGGCCTGCACGACCTTGGCCTTCGGTGGCTGGTCACCCAGCAGATAGGTCGCCATCGCGGCCAGGTCGGCGTCTTCCAGATGCTGGGTGCTGTGGTGCACCACCGGGAACATCTCGTTGAACATGCTGCCCTGGGCACTGATGCCGTGCTTGAGGAACGTGGTCAGGTCCGGCTGGGTCCAGCCGCGCTCGGCCAGGTCCTGGGCCAGCAGGCTGGGTGCCAGGTAGCCGGCCAACAGGCCGCCGGTCAAGCGCTTGTCCTGCTCCAGGGCGCCGATACGGTTACGCGGGGTGTGGCATTCGCCGCAGTGGCCGAGTACCTCCACCAGGTACTGCCCGCGCTGCCAAGCCTCGCTCTTGCCCTCGGTGGCCTGCAGCTGCACGCTCTTGCCATACAGCATGTTCCAGCCGGCCAGGCCCATGCGCACGTTGAACGGGAAGCTCAAGCTGGTTTCAGGCGCGGGCCGGTTGATCGGCGGCACGGTCATCAAGTACGCGTGGATGGCGTCGGCATCCTCGCGCTTGATCAAGTGGTACGAGGTGTAGGGCATCGCCGGATACAGGTTGGCGCCGTCCTTGCGCTTGCCCTCGGTGAGGGCGGCGAAGAATTCGTCGCGGCTGTAGTCACCGATACCGAACTGCTTGTCCGAGGTGATGTTGGTGCCGTAGATGGTGCCGAACGGAGAATGGATCGGCAGGCCGCCGGCGAACGGCGCACCGCCTTCGGCCGTGTGGCAGGCCATGCAGTCGGCCGCGCGGGCCAGGTATTCGCCACGCTTGACCTGCGCCTGGTCGGCTGCCTGTACACCGAGCGACAGCGCCGCACCCATGGCCAGCGCCAGGCCCGAAAGAACGTGCCTCATGCTCAACCCTCCTTGACCAGGCCGAGGTCACTGAGCACTTCGCGAGTGGCGTCGTAGTAACGCACATACCCGGTGCAGCGGCAGATGTGATGGCCGAGACTGGCCTCGATGGCCCCTTCGAGCTCGCTCTTTTTCAGCGGCTGGCGCTGGGCCTTTTCCACCAGCACGGTGGCGGCATTGACGAAGCCGGGTGCGCAGTAGCTGCACTGGAAGGCGAAGCGGTCGACGAACTTCTGCTGGATCGGGTTCAGCTCACTGAGGTTGCCCGCCTCGTCATGCTTGGCATGGCCCTCGATGGTGCGCACCTTCTTGCCTTCGAAGTAATGCGCGCCGGTGATGCAGGTGCGCACTTCCTCGCTGGTGCCGTCAGGGTTGTCGACGATCACCACGCAGGCGTGGCAGATGCCCTGGCCACAGCCCAGGCGGGAGCCGGTGAGGTTCTGGTATTCGTGCAGGTAGTCGATCATTGCCAGGTCTTCAGGCACTTCGGCCGGACCGACGGTTTGACCATTCAAGGTCATTTGAAGCGGGCGGTTAGCCATTGAGGGCCTCCTTGACGCGGGCGGGGGTGATAGGCAGGTCGCGAACACGCTTGCCGATGGCATGGGCCACGGCGTTACCGATCGCGCCGACCACCGGGATCATCACCACTTCGGCGATGCCCTTGGAGGGGTCGGTCGGTGACAGTGGCGGCAGGATCTCCGATGTCTGCTGCCACACTGCCACGTCCTTGGCCATCGGCAGGCGATAGCGGTTGAAGTTCCAGTCGCCCTCGCCCGGGCCACCTTCGTACAGCGGCATTTCTTCGGTCAGTGCATGGCCGATGCCCATGGCGATACCGCCTTCGAGCTGGCCCTTGACCAGTTCCGGTACCAGTACACGGCCACACTCCACCCAGCTGTGGTGGTTGAGTACCTGCACCTGGCCGCTGCCTTTGTTCACTTTCACCTGCACCAGGGTCGCCACCGGGCTGTAGTAAGTCACCATGGCGTTGTTCAGCTGGGTGGCCGGATAGGCGGCGTTCTGGCGGTCCAGCAGGTGGTAGCTGGCGCTGTTCATCTGCGCTTTCTTGACGTTCGGCGCACCGTCGCCGTACTTGACCGCCATCGCATCGAGCGGCAGGCGCTCACGCACGCCATCGATGACGAAATCGGATTCAGCCCAGCTCCAGCGGTTGAATGCGTGGACGCTGACGCCGGTCACCAGCCCCATCTCATGGGCTTTCTTGGCCAGCTCGGCGAACGGGATCGGGGCCA
The DNA here is from genome assembly GCF_033173945.1 of Pseudomonas sp. HTZ2. Classification (NCBI taxonomy): domain Bacteria; kingdom Pseudomonadati; phylum Pseudomonadota; class Gammaproteobacteria; order Pseudomonadales; family Pseudomonadaceae; genus Pseudomonas; species Pseudomonas sp. HTZ2. The sequence goes on from NZ_CP137332.1 coordinate 3,072,105, forward strand.
GGCCATTGCCGGTGAGTTCACCGTTGACCCAGACCGCGTTCTCGCGGCGCACCACCAGCGGGTTGGCCTGCCCTCCGAACGGGCCCTGGCGCCACAGCGACAACGCCGCCGGCCACAGGCCATGGTTGAACAGCACCCGAGCGGCTTCGCGCGTGGCGTGGCTAAAGTAGAAGGCCGAGTTGGTCGCCGAGGATGGCGAGGCCAGCTTGCCGACCCAGCGCGGGTCACGCAGGGCAGCGTCCTGCTCGGCCTGGCTCATCAGATAGGGGTTGCCGTGGGTGGCCAGTTGCAGCTCCGGCCACTCGGTCTCGGCGGTTTTCACTTCATCGGCCGGACGCCCCAGGAAGTCGCTGACCACGAACGCCTGGGAGGTCGACATGCCAGTGCCCAGTTCGGTGCCGATATGACGCAGGCTGATACGCCCGTCGGCCGTGAATTCGATGCTCGCCATGGGCGCTTCGGCACCCGTGCCAAAGTCCTTCTGGCAGATGGCAAAGCCCACGCCGTACCAGTTGTCGGCGTCCTTGGCTTCCATAGCCTTCTTGTAGGCGTCGCGGTTCTTCCACAGTTCGTGGGCGCTGGCCTTGTCGAGGATCTCATGCAGGCGCAAGGCCCCGGCGGGTACGGCGCCCTGGGTGTTCTTCATGCCCGACTTCAGGGCATTGACCCGGCGCAGCTCGATGGCATCCACACCCAGGCGACCGGCGATCTCGTCGACCATCATCTCGGTCGCGGCCATGGTCTGCAGGGTGCCATAACCCCGCATGGAACCGGCCTCGACACCGCGGGAGTGGTAGGCGGTCACGGCCAGATCGCTCTGAGGCATGTAGTAGATCGACTGCGCCGCGGTCGCGCCCACGGCGGCCACCGAGGAGCTGTAGTTGGCGCGTCCGCCACCGTCGACACTCATGTCGGCACGGAAGATCTTGAACGACATGTCTTTCTTGTCCACCGCCAGTTGGTAGTGGATGTCGAACGGATGGCGCTTGATGCCGCTCTGGAACTGCTCGTAGCGGTCGTTGGCCAGGCGCACGGGCACACCGTTGCCGTACAGGGCCGCGACGGCAGCGTAGAACACGAAGATGTTGTTGTCCTTGGAGCCGTAGCCGACCGTGTAGCCGGGGTGCATGTTCAGCGTCTTGAGGGCAAAGCGCGACGGTTTGATCATGTGCACGCATTCCTGTGCCACCTCGAAGGGGCACTGCGTCGCCACCACGAAATGCAAGGTGCCGCTTTGCGGGTCGTACCAGCCGTTGCCGCTGTCCGGCTCGAGCGCTGCCGGTTCGATCGAGGGCGTCTTGTAGCGCTCGTCGAACACCAACCAGTCCTCAGGGGCCTGCTTGAGCTGCTCGGCCATGCGATTGGCATAGAACAACCCTTGCTCGGTGAGGGTGCCGTGCTGCTTGGGCTCGTTGGTCCAGACCGGTTTGCGGTTGAGGATGGTGGGGAACAGCATGGAGTTCTTCAGGCTGGAGAACTCGTCCTCCTCGAACGGCGTCTTGCCCGCCACCCGCACGAAACGGAAGCTGCCATAGGGGTCGCCTTGATACAGCGGCGCCTGGGCGCCGTAGCGGATGGCCTTGTCGTTGAATTGCAGCTTGAGCTTGGCCTGGCGGTAACGCTCGAAGTCATTCCAGATCAGGATCGCCACCGGGTGGCCGATAAACATCGGCACCTTGCCAGGTGGCAGCAGCGGGTCCGGCGAGTGGGCCTCAGGCCAGGCGATGCCATCCTTGTGCAGGTCCTCGGCGGTGACGACGCGGTCCGGCTGCAGGTCGGCGCCCAGCCAGGCAAGGTCCAGGCCTGCATAGATGCGGTCGGCCTTGATGGTCTTGAGCAACAGGGCGTGGCCTTGCTGCTGCGGCCAGCCGGGCATGTCCTTGGCGCGGATGTCGCGGGCGAACACCTTGTTGCCGCACACCTTGGACAGCGCATCGTTGCGAAAACGTGTCTTGCCGTCATGGCTCATCCACTTCTGCGGGGAAGTGGTGACACTGTTTTCCATCAGGGCGGCGAAGGCCGGGCTGCCGAGCGGTGCGAGGGTCACCCCTACGCCCGCAATCACGCCGCCTTGCAGGAAGGCGCGCCGGGAAATATCACGGTGGGTCATGCTTCATCCTCTGGGCAGAGCGCGCCTGCCCATGACGTATTCTGGTACTTGATAGCTCGGAGGGCGGAATCACTGACGTTCCGAAAGCAAGGTCGGAGTGGAAATCACAAAAACTGACCTTGGCGTCAAGTTTAGCGCAACGACCGCGCCCCTGGCAAAGTCAAGCAGACAACTTGTCGCGCCGATGTACGAACTTTCGCCACAGGCATTAAAGATGAAGGTTTTTCGGTCACAGGGCTCGGGCCATCAGCGCTTGCACTTGGCCAACACCACCTGACAGGTATGCGGTGTACCGCCGGAGCGGCTTGCGTAGCGCATGCAGTTGTGAAGGGACTTTTGCCGGGCAATGCTCATGCTCGCCCCCCAGGCCAGACCGCCCTCGCCCGCTGTCGGCAAGGCCTTGGCATAGCAGTTAGACCCCGCCGTCGCTGCGGCATACTGAGCCGTGCTGGCTTTGCTGCTGCAGCCGGCGGCCAGGGCGAGATTGATGGCGAGCAAGGTGCACAAGGCCCATGGCGGGCTCTGGCGCGCAGGTTTTCCCCACATTTGGAGGACTCCAGAATCAAAAGCTGCAGAGCCTGGCCGGTCTGCCTGAAGATTTCAACCGCGACTATTGGCCCGTGAAACTCCAGACGATTTCGACCACCCGTAAAGCCAGAACCAGTTAAAGCACGCACAACACCACCTGCAGCACCGTGTGCTAAGGCAACTTGGCCAAGCGGTGCAGCGTATCGCTGACATTGAGCAACAGCAGCACCGCCGAGACCAGGATCAGGCTCCCGACAGAGCGGTGCCCGCATTAGCGAAATTCTAGAAGAACTTGAACGACTTGCCGGCCATCGCCAGCGAGGGTTTTCTTGCCCGCCCCAGTAGTGACGCAGGCATGAGCCTTGTATGCTGTCCTGCGCCGCGAACGCCCTTCTGCACCGGACTCCGCTGACCTATGGCCGTCGACCTCCAAGCGCTTTACCCCAAGTTGATCCACCTGATGCTGGACACGGTCTTTGTGGTCGACCGGGACAACGAAATCGTCTTCGTGAGTGACGCCTGCGAAACCCTGCTCGGCTATCGAGCCAGCGAGTTGGTCGGCACCCCGATCACCCACTACATGCACCCCGACGACCTGGAAGCCACCCGCGCCTCGATCATCCGCATCATGAATGGCCAGCCCCATGTGGATTTTCGCAACCGTTACATCCGCAAGGATGGCGGCGTGGTGCACATCCTGTGGGCGGCCTTCTGGTCCGATGAGGTCGGGGCTCGCATCGGCGTGGCGCGCAACGTCACGGCCCTGGCCCAGGCCGAGAAGGAGCTGCGCTTCCTCGCCCACCACGACCCGCTGACCCAGCTGGCCAACCGCTCGCTGTTCAATGACCGGCTGGAATCGGCCCTGCGCACGGCGCACCGCCAACAGAGCGCACTGGCGCTGCTGTTCGTGGACATCAACGACTTCAAGGGCATCAATGATGTCCATGGCCATGCGGCGGGCGACCGCGTGCTGTGCACGGTCGCCCGACGGCTCGAAGCCTGCGTGGGCAAGACCGACACCGTGGCACGCATGGGCGGTGATGAGTTCATCGTGCTGTTGACCGACATCCCGTCGCACAGCGCGGTGGCCGAAAAGATCGCGCAGATCCTCGCGGCCATGGCCGAGCCGTTGGGCGCCGAGTTCGGCGAGGTCGAGATGCCTTCTTGCAGCATCGGCGTGGCCTGCTACCCGGCGGACGGCGAGGATGCCGACGCGCTGCTCAGCCATGCCGATCACGACATGTACCGGATCAAGCGACAGCGTTCGGGCACACGCTGATACGCGCCTGAAATCAAGCGTTTGAGACAACCTGGCGCGATTGCGCGATACTATTGTGCCACCACTTTTTTTCTGGAAAAGGACTTCACCCCATGAAGCGTCTGTTTGCCTGCACCCTGGTCGCACTGGCCCTGGCCGGTTGTGACAAAACCGAGCAGAACAACGCCCAGGCCACCGTACCCGCCGGACAATGCGCCAAGGACATCGACTGCAAAGGCGATCGCATCTGCGAAAGCGGCCAGTGCGTCAGCCCGCAGACCCCGCAAGCCCTCGCCGCCAAGCCCCCGGTGGCGCCGGAACTGGCCCCCGCTGCACCGACCATGGCCTACGAAACGCTGCTGGTCAGCGGCGACAGCGCAGGTCCCTTCAGCATCCAGCGCATGGAACTGGGGACCGCGCTGATGTACCCGTCGCGGGCCGGCGTCGTGAACGTCATGGAGTCGGTCGTCGAAGATGTCGAAGCCACCGGCTATGTCACCATCGAGAAGGCCTATTCGTTCGGTCCCAGCAAGTACGTCGTGGTGGTGTCCACCGGTGAAGGTGGTAACGCCTGCCCCGCGTCCACCTATGTTTTCAGCTTCGACGCCAAGGGCGAGTACGTGGACGGCAAACAGGAAGTCGATGGCTGCTCCGAAGTGGTCAAGTCGCTGGCCGAGGGCAACAAGCTGACGATCAAGAAGGATGGCGTCGCGACGGTGGTGTACAACGGCGTCGTGCAGTAAGGAGAGGCCCAAGCCCAGCGCCAGCGCTGGGCTTTTTTTACGCTCGATTTTCGGGCCATGGCGGTGGATCATCAGTCGGTCGGATGTGTGGAGATGACTTCGATGGTAATGCCGGCCCTGATCAATGCCGACCTGCGGCAAACGGTGATCGTGCAGGGACATGCCCTGCCCTGGATTCCCAGCCCGCAAGCCGGGGTGGAGCGACGCCTGTTGTTCCGCATCGGACAGGAGCAGGCCCGCGCCACTTCGCTGGTGCGCTATGCGCCTGGCAGTCGGTTCAATGCCCACGCCCATCCGGGGGGTGAGGAGTTCTTGGTGCTGGAGGGGGTCTTCGAGGACGAACAGGGTCAGTATCCAGTTGGCAGCTACATACGCAACCCACCCGGCAGCCAGCACTCGCCGGGGTCTGCCCAGGGCTGCGTCATCTTCGTGCACTTGCGCCAGTTCCATCCCGAGGACCATGAACGCGTGGTCGCACAGGTGCCCGAGCAGGGTGACCAGCTACTGTGGCAAAGCATCCATGAACGGGTTTGGGTGCAGCAGGCCCAGCCCGGACAGACACTGAACATTGCCAACCCGCGAGGTCTGGAGCTGTTCGTACTCGACGGCCAGTTACAAGGTGACGACTTCGCGTTGCGGCCTTGGAGCTGGATGCGCCGACCGCCGGGGGCTGCGGTTCAGGCGGTGGCAGGCGATGCCGGGGCGCGGATCTGGATCAAGGATGCCGCGCTGGACCTCACGGCCTGTTGATTCAGCGCAAATCGCTACTTTTGGTATCACCGTATTACGGTATACCTAGAAACACGCCCCCGCTAAGCACCCCAAATGCCCCTGCAATGCGCCTTACGGCCAAAACGCCAATAATGGCCCGACGTTTGCTTTGCTCCTGCTCAACCGTTCCAAGGCGCACCTCACATGGGCACTTTTTTCACTCTCACAGGCAATCGTCGTCACGCTGCCCTCTGCAGGGCAGGCGTTGACAGACATGACCTGCCCAGTGCCATGCAAGGCTTCCTTCGCCATGGGCGCGCGCCCGCCCAGGTCACCCTGCCACGCCTGCCTGCCTGCGTGGCAGCCAAACAGAACGGGTTCTGGCAAATAGTCGCGTAAGTTCCCTTCGAGCGTCGTCTCGACCTTCCCACAAGCGCCCGGCTCGCCTGGACGCTGCGACTGTTCGTTCGCCCTCAAGGCGCCTCCTGCGACGGCGCCAGGGGCACTGTACCCGAGTGATTTACCATGACCTGTACCAGCGCACTTCTCGTGATCGACCTGCAACAGGAGGACGGCTTCCCCCTGGAGCGTTTCGACCAAGTCGTCGGCAACGCCGGCGCCCTCATCGGCGCAGCCCGCCGCCTTGCCATCCCCGTGATCTACACCCGCCACGTGAACAACGCCCAAGGCCACGACCTGGCGCACGGGGAGCCGGTGGACGAGCATGGCCAACCGACCAGCTACCGCGCCGGCACCTCGGCGGTGGAGGTCCTCGACGCCCTGGCGCCACACGCCGGCGACCAGGTGTTGGACAAGCACCGTTACAGCGCCTTCCATGGCACCGACCTGGCGCAGCGGCTTCGAAGCCAGGGGATCGAGCATCTGGTGGTGTTCGGCGTGCTGACCGATGTGTGCGTCATGACCAGCGTGTTCGATGCCTACCAGCACGGCTTCACCCTGAGCCTGGTCGCCGATGCCTGCACGGCCACGACGCTGGGTGCGCACTATTCAGCCCTGATGATCCTCTCCAACTGGATCTACGGGCTGGAGATCTTCTCCACGTCACAGCTGCTGCGCCATTGGCAGCAGCAGCCGGCAGGCTCGGTGCGCACCGATACGCCCGACCACCTCGCCTTCCACCCCGAGGCATTCGTCGACGCGATCCAACGCTTCGAACACCGCCTTGCCCATGATTGCTGAGTGTGGAGAGATCCTGATGAAAGTTGAAAATCGCAGCATCGATTTCATCCCTGAGGGCGAGCGCTACGGCCAGGCGCGTTCGCTGTTCTTCGTGTGGTTCGGCGCCAATGCCAACATCACCACGGTCGCGGCCGGCGTCTTGCCCATCAGCCTGGGCCTCAACCTGTTCTGGAGTGCGCTGTCGATTCTTTTGGGCTCGATGATCGGTGCCCTCTTCATGGCGTCACATTCTGCCCAAGGGCCCAAGCTGGGCATCCCACAGATGATCCAGAGTCGGGCCCAGTTCGGCGTCTATGGCGCGATCGTGCCGTTGTTGTTCGTCATGCTCATCTACCTGGGCTTCTTCGTCAGCAATACCTTGCTCGCCGCCCAGGCCGTCGCCAGCGCCAGCCCGATCGGCAATGGCGGCAACATCGTGGTGCTGGGTGCGGTGTGCTTCCTGGTCGCGCTGTTCGGCTACCAACTGATCCATCGCCTGCAAAAGCTGCTGACGCTGGCTTCGCTCGCGGTGTTCGGCATCGCGACCTGGCTGGCACTGAGCCTGCCGGTGCCCGCCGGGCAATGGTCGCTCGAGGGCTTCAGCCTGCCGACCTTCCTCGCCTCGGTGAGCATCGCGGTCACCTGGCAACTTTCCTATGCGCCCTACGTGGCCGACTACTCCCGCTACTTGCCTACCCAAACCCCGACGCAGCAGGTGTTCTGGTACAGCTACCTGGGCACGGTGATCGGCGGGAGCTGGATGATGCTGCTGGGTGCGGTGCTGGCCAAGGCGATGGCCGGGTTCGGAGACAACGTTGGCTTGAACCTGGTGGGATTGCTCGGCGGCAGCACGGTGTTGATGTTCGCCTTCGTGCTCTACGGTCAGATCGCCATCAACGTCTTCAACCTGTACGGAGCATTCATGTCGACAGTGACCGTGATCGAACCCTTCACCGCACTCAAGGTCACCGCGTGGGTGCGGGCAGGGTTGCTGCTGGTGATTGCCGCTGCGGCTACAGGGTTGTGCACGCTTGCCCAGGATGACTTCATTGCGTTCTTCCTGAACTTCATCTTCTTCATGAGCTACTTCCTGATCCCGTGGACGGCCATCAACCTGGTCGACTACTACGTCGTGCGCAAAGGGGTATACCGCATCGAAGACATCTTCCGGCCGAGCGGGATCTATGGACGGGTGAATGGCGTGGCGATCGGCGTATTCCTGGTCACCGTCGTGCTCGAGGTGCCGTTCATGAACACTTCGATGTACGCCGGGCCCATCGCCACCCACCTGCAAGGGGTTGACCTGGCCTGGGCAGTCGGCCTGATTTTCCCAGCGCTGACCTATTACTGGCTGATGGGCAGACGCAAGGCGCTGGCCGGCGCCTGCGCATAAGACCAGGCCCTTCTGCGGCGCGTTCTTCGCGGATGAACCCGCTCCTACAGGATCGGCGCCGATCCGGTGGGAGCAGGTTCATCCGCGAAAAAAAGCTGCGTGAGAGGGGCTACGGAGTTTGAGGGAGCGGCCGAAGGGCCGCGAAAGGGGCGCACCGCGCCCCCCGATAGCCGCCAAGGCTGGCGACTGGCTCAGCGCAGGGTCACCTTGGCCCGTGCGCTGTGCAGCTTCTTGTAGCTGTCGATCAAGCGCAGGTGGCGGTCGAGGCCTTCGAGCTTCATGCTCGTCGGTGTCAGGCCATGGAAACGCACGCTGCCGTCAACCGAACCCAGTACCGCATCCATGCGCGCATCGCCAAACATGCGGCGGAAGTTGGCTTCGTAGTCGGCCAGCTCCAAGTCCTGGTCCAGTTCCACTTCCAGCACCACGTTCAAGGCCTGGTAGAACAGCCCGCGCTCGACGGTGTTGTCGTTGAACTGCAGGAAAGTCTCCACCAGTTCCTTGGCCGCCTCGAACTGCTCCAGGGCGAGGTAGATCAGCAGCTTGAGCTCCAGGATGGTCAACTGCCCCCAGACCGTGTTGTCGTCGAACTCGACGCCGATCAAGGTGGTGATGTCGGTGTAGTCGTCCAGCTCGCTCTCTTCCAGCCGCTCGACCAGCGCCGCCAGGGCGTCATCGTCCAGGCTGTGCAAGTTGAGGATGTCGGCACGGAACAACAGGGCCTTGTTGGTGTTGTCCCAGATCAGGTCATCCACCGGATAGATTTCCGAGTAGCCCGGCACCAGGATGCGGCAGGCAGTTGCACCGAGGTGCTCGTACACCGCCATGTACACCTCTTTGCCCATGCCCTCGAGAATGCCGAACAACGTGGCGGCCTCCTCGGCGTTGGAATCCTCGCCGTGGCCGGAGAAGTCCCACTCGACGAATTCGAAGTCGGCCTTGGCGCTGAAGAAGCGCCAGGACACCACGCCGCTCGAATCGATGAAGTGCTCGACGAAGTTGTTCGGCTCGGTCACCGCATGGCTGGAGAAGGTCGGTTGAGGCAGGTCGTTCAGGCCCTCGAAGCTGCGCCCCTGCAACAGCTCGGTCAGACTGCGCTCCAGCGCCACTTCGAAGCTTGGGTGTGCACCGAAGGACGCGAACACACCGCCAGTACGCGGGTTCATCAAGGTGACGCACATCACCGGGAATTCACCGCCGAGCGAGGCGTCCTTGACCAGCACCGGGAAACCCTGCTCCTCGAGCCCCTGGATACCGGCCAGGATAGCGGGGTATTTGGCCAGTACCTCCTGCGGCACATCCGGCAATGCAAGCTCGCCTTCGAGGATTTCGCGCTTGACCGCCCGCTCGAAGATTTCCGACAGGCACTGCACCTGCGCTTCAGCCAGGGTATTGCCGGCGCTCATGCCGTTGCTCAGGAACAGGTTCTCGACCAGGTTGGACGGGAAATACACCACCTGGCCGTCGGACTGACGCACATAGGACACCGAGCAAATGCCACGCTCGACGTTGCCAGAGTTGGTGTCGTAAAGGTGCGAGCCACGCAGCTCGCCTTCAGGGTTGTAGATTTCCAGGCAGTACGGGTCGAGGATCTCCGCTGGCAGCGCGTCTTTGCGGCCCGGCTTGAACCAGCGCTCGTCCGGGTAATGCACGAACGGCGCGTTGGCGATGTCCTCGCCCCAGAACTGATCGTTGTAGAAGAAGTTGCAGTTCAGGCGTTCGATGAACTCGCCCAGGGCCGACGCCAGGGCGCTCTCCTTGGTCGCGCCCTTGCCGTTGGTGAAGCACATCGGCGAGTGGGCATCGCGGATGTGCAGCGACCATACGTTGGGCACGATGTTGCGCCAGGAGGCGATCTCGATCTTCATGCCCAGACCGGCCAGGATCTGCGACATGTTGGCGATGGTCTGCTCCAGTGGCAGGTCCTTGCCTGGGATATAGGTGCTCGCGCTCGGGTCGGTGTCCACCATCAGCAATGCCTGGGCATCGGCATCGAGGTTCTCCACCTCTTCGATGACAAACTCAGGACCGGTCTGCACGACCTTCTTCACCGTGCATCGCTCGATCGAACGCAAGATGCCCTGGCGGTCTTTTTCGCTGATGTCCGCCGGCAGTTCCACTTGGATCTTGAAGATCTGTTTATAGCGGTTTTCCGGATCGACAATATTATTCTGAGACAGACGAATATTATCGGTCGGAATGTTTCGTGTATTGCAGTACAACTTTACAAAGTACGCCGCACACAAGGCCGAAGAGGCCAGGAAATAATCGAACGGCCCCGGTGCCGAACCATCGCCCTTATAGCGAATCGGCTGGTCGGCCACGACCGTGAAGTCATCAAACTTGGCTTCAAGTCGAAGGTTGTCGAGAAAGTTGACCTTGATTTCCATGCGGGGGATACCGTGATAACGAGCAAAACGAAAATGGCGGCCATTATCCGGTTTTTCCCCGCGAAAGTCTTGTGCTTTTCGGCCGTGGGCGCGGCGCCCGGCAGGCCAGGCGCAGGGCGCCTCCCGGCTTGTTCAGGCTCGCTCCCGGGCCTGCATGCACCGTGCTTGGTCACCTGCGCAAACCCGACCAACCGGCCCGGCATAATGCTTTCCCGAAGAATTAACAGATTGTTTAAAAATACTTTTTCCCGAGAGTACGCCATCCGTGAGCTTATTCTTGCGACATTAACGACAGCCCCACCCATAGCGAATTTAATAACTTTCCGCACATTGGCAAACTGCCACGCTGGCGCTTAACATGGCAAAACTGATGGACCTGCCGCCGAGCCCAAAGGACTTCCCGTGCTCTTGAGTATTCCCACCCTCATTCTCGTCACCGTCTTCCTGCTCGGTCTGATGGGCACACTCACCCTGCACACCTGGGCGCGTGGCAAACGTGAGCGGCCGCTGGGTTATCTGGGCGCGATGTTGTTGCTGGCCTCGGTGGGCGTCGCCTTGATCAGCCTGCGCGAGCGCGGCTACGACCTCGTTCCCCTGGTGCTGGGCAATATCGTGCTGTTGTTGTCAGCCGCACTGGGCTGGACAGCCATGCGCACCCTGGCCGGGCGCGCGCCCTACTTGCCCGGCATTGCCATGGGTGTGGTGGTGTGGCTGCTGTTCTGCTTCACGCCGGTGTTCTACGACTCGCTGTCACTGCGCATCACGGTGTATTCGACCCTTGCCGCGGCCTACTCGGGCCTGGGCATCGTCGAGCTGTGGCGCAGCCGCAATCGCCTGGACATGGCGTACATGCCGGCCCTGTTGATCCTGGGCATGCACACCATCTTCTACATCGTGCGCCTCATCGTCGATGAAGGCCTCTCGCTGGAAAACGCCTTGTCCGGCAGTGGCGATGGCGCACGGTTCTTTGCCGTCATGCTGTTCGAGTCGATGCTCTATGCCACCGGCATCGCTTATATCACCCTGGCAATGGTCAAGGAGCAGGCCGAGAAGAAGTACAAGACGGCCGCCAACACCGACGAGTTGACGGGCATCGGCAACCGCCGGGCATTCATCACCCAAGGTGAGCAGATCCTGGCCGAGGCCAAACGCACCCACACCCCCATCACCCTGCTGCTGTTCGACCTGGACCATTTCAAACGCCTCAATGACAGCCTCGGTCACCAGGCAGGCGACCAGGCGTTGATCGCCTTCAGTCAGCTGGCGACCCGCAACCTGCGCCACGGCGATGTGTTCGGCCGGATCGGCGGCGAGGAATTCGCCTGCCTTCTGCCCGGTGCGGGGGAGCAGATCGCGACCCTGGTCGCGCAGAACATTCGTCAGCGCTTTCACAGCGCTGCGCTGCCCACGCCAGGGAGTCTGAGCGTCAGCATCGGCGTCGTCACCAGCGAGGCCGCAGGCTACGAACTCTCGCGCCTGCTGGCGCTGGCGGACGACGCGCTGTATGCGGCCAAGGCCGCGGGACGCAACCGTGTCCATGTGTTCGAGCACAGCGCAGCCAACGAGCCGGCCATCGAAGGCTAGGCCAACCCCGTGCGCTCCAGGTATGCCGCCAGGTACTCGATGAACGCCAGCACCTTCCCCGTCGCTCGCCGATGGCTGGGGTACACCGCCAGGATCTTCGGCCCGAAGGCGTCGGGGTCGATCGCGTAGTCTTCCATCAAGCGCACCAGGCGCCCATCGGCCAGATAGGGCGCGCCACTCCACAGCGGCACATGAAACAACCCGCCACCGGCCAGCGCGCTGGCCAGCAGCAGGTCGTAGTTGTCGCTTTCCAGTCGAGCATGGGTGGGCTGCAGCAGGCTCAGACGTTCGCCGTCCTTCTCTACCCACCAGTAGGTGCGGCTCAGGGCGGCATGGCGATACAACAGCCAGTCGTGCTGATCGAGGGTCTGGGGTGTGACCGGTATCGGGTTGCGCGCCAGGTAGTCGGGGCTCGCGCACAGCGTCAGGCGGTTGCGGCCGACCTCCCTGGCGATCAACCCGGGCAAGTCGTTGTGCCCTTCGCGCAGGGCCAGGTCGTAGCCGCTTTCCACCAGGTCGACGAAGTCATCGGAGAGGTCCACGCGCAGGCGGATCTGCGGATAGTCGCGCAGAAACTGTGAGCACACCTGGTCCAGAAAGGCCCGCCCATAGGCCAGCGGCGCCGTCAGCCGCAGGATCCCATGCAAGCCATGTTGCATCTGCCCCACCACTTCGCCGACTTCATGCATGCGCATGAGCACCTGGCGCGCGGTTTCCAGGTAGACCTTGCCGGCTTCGGTCAGCACCGTGCGCCGCGTGCTGCGCTCGAACAGCCGCACGCCCAGGTCATCCTCCAGATGGCTCACGGCTTTGGTCAGGGCCGACGGGGTCTTGCCCAATTGCTCGGCGGCGCGGCTGAAACTGCCGTGCTCGGCAGTGGCGACGAACATGGTGATGGCGGCGAACTTGTCCATGGTTTTTCCATTCAGGAAAAAAGCTTTTGCGCATTTCGGGCGTTCTGCCTGCCCGGGCCAGCCGTTAGTCTCGCCAACAGCCCCCAAAAAACAAGAGGTTTTGCAATGAGACGTTTCACGCCTACGTTGCTGTCCGTGGCGCTGGCCTTTGCCTCGATGGATTCGATGGCCGCTGTGGATCTGGTGCTGCTCAATGGCAAGCTGTACACCGCCGACCCCGCCCACCCGTCTGCACAGGCCATGGCCGTACAGGACGGCAAAGTGCTCAAAGTAGGCACCGATGCCCAGATCAAGGCTCTGGCCGGCAGCACGACCCAAGTCATCGACCTGGGCGGAAAGCGGGTCATGCCGGGGATGATCGACAGCCACTCCCACGCCATCTTCGGTGGCCTGGAGCTGTCGGCAGCCAGCCTGGCCGATGAGGAGAACGTGCCCACCGCGGAGCTGGAAAAACGCTTGCGCGCCTGGCGTGACGACGGCACAGCCCGCCAAGGCGATGTGCTGACCGTGGTCGGGGTGAGCTCCACCTACTGGGCCAAGGCCGAGGAGCTGGGCGCGACCTTCAACCACGGCGAGTGGGCAAAGGTCCCGGTGGTGTTCATTGGCAGCGACCACCACACCGCCTGGGCCAACCAGGCCATGCTCGACCGCGCCGGTATCGACGCCAGGCTCCTGGCCACCCTGCCCGCCGCCGAACGCGACACCCTGGGCAAGAAACAAGACGGCACACCCAATGGCTTTGCCGTGGATGCAGGCTGGGACCGCATCAGCGCCGCCATGCCCTCCCCCAGCGCCGACGCCCTGCTGCACGCCGCCGACGCTGCGGTGAAATACAACAACGCCTTCGGCATCACCGCCTGGATGGACCCGGCCGCCAACGCCGCACCTGGGGAGTCGGTGTTCAGCCTCCAGCCCACGGAAAAATCCATCGGCGTACTGCCGGCCTACAAGGCCCTGGCCGAGAAAGGCCAGTTGAATGCCCATGTCGCTGCGCTGCTGGTGGCCAACCCCAAGAGCCTGCCGGCCGATCTCGACACCTTGGACAAAGTTCGCCAGCAGTTCCAGGGCATCCCCAACCTGACACTGCCCGGCATCAAGATATTCGCCGACGGCGTGGTGGAATACCCGGCGCAAAGCGCGGCGATGCTCGAGCCCTACAGCAATTCCCACAAAACCGGAGAGCTCTTGATCGACCCGACGCATTTCGGCGAGCTGGTCAGCGCCGCCGACGCCCGAGGCTGGCTGGTACATATCCACGCCATCGGTGACCGGGCGGTACGCGAATCGCTCAACGGCATCGCCCAAGCGCGCAAGGACCGCCAGAGTGGCGTCACCCACTCCATCACTCATCTGCAACTGGTGAACCCCACCGAGTTCGCACGCTTCAAGCCCTTGAACGTGATCGCCTCGATGCAGCTGCTCTGGGCCTCGGGCGACGAATACACCTTGGACATGGTCAAGCCCTACGTCAGCCCCCATGTCTTCCCCTACCAGTACCCTGCCCATTCGCTGCTCAGCCACGGCGCCACCATCGCCGGGGCCAGCGACTGGTCGGTTTCCTCGCCCAACCCGTGGCTGGCCATTCACCAGGCCATCACCCGCGAAGGCCCCAAGGGCGTGCTTAACCCAAAGGAGCGCATCGACCGCCAGACCATGTTCCAGGCCTACACCCTCAACGCCGCACGCACCATTGGCCTGGACAAGCAGATCGGCTCGCTCACGCCCGGCAAGCAAGCCGACTTCATCGTGCTCGACCGCGATGTGCTCACCGTCGCCGACAATGACCTGGCCGACACCCGCGTCCTGCAGACCTGGTTCGGCGGCCGCGAAGTCTACAAAGCCGAACACTGACTCCCTCTGCACCACGCCAAGCTCCCGGGCTACCCGGGAGCCAGGCCGCGCTTTGCCCGCACCTGCCAGAACAATCACAACAAACAGGTACCTTCATGCGCCGCATCCTGCTCATTGCCTCGACCCTGGCCCCCTTGACCAGCCAAGCCGTATCCCTGAGTGATGACTTCTACCTGGAGATCGAACCCGCTCTGGTCAGCGATTACCGTACCCGCGGCATCTCCCAGACCCAGAACGACCCCGCCGCCCAACTCGCCATCACCCTGCAGCACACCAGCGGCCTCTACCTCGGCGCCTGGACCTCCAATGTGGACTTTGGCTTCGGCACCCAGACCCGCCAGGAGGTGGACTACTACGCCGGCTGGTACTGGCAGGCCACCGATGAAGTCAGCCTGGATGTGGGCTACCTCAAGTACACCTACCCCAAGTCGAGCCTGTACAACCTCAGCGACTACTACGCCGCCCTCACCGTCTACGGCGTGACCCTGGGAGCGAACTACTCCAACGACACCGGCAGCGCCCTGGGCGATGACCAGGACACCCTCTACAGCTACGTGGCCTACGAAACCGCCCTGCCGCTGGAGATCGGCTTGCAGCTGCGTTACGGGCGCATGGACTTCAAGGATCCGATGTACACGGCCGGCGATGGCAAGACATCGTCCGACCACCACGAATGGGAAGTGAAGCTGACCCGTGAACTGGCTGGGCTGACCTGGAGTTTGTCGTACATCGACACCGACCTGTCCAAGACCGAGTGCGCCAGCAGCTATGGGTTCGATGACCTGTGTTCGGCGACCTGGGTAGGAAGTGCGAGCAAGAAGTTCTGAATCAGGACTGCACAGGCAGCCCCGGCACCCTGTCGTTGCGTTGCCTGTAGCGACACTTTCGCCGGTGAGCCCGCAGCCGCACAGAGGCCTGCCTCTCGCCTGCGACTGTAGATACGCCGGCGCTTCGAAAAAAATAGCCAGGCCAAGAAGTGGGCTTCGGCAATTGCCGACGTATCGCTGCACAGCTCGGCCCAGGGCTCAGCCTGCGCTTTCGGTGCCAGCCCTCACTCGGCTGGGTCTACCTTCACCACCTGCCAGCTGTCGTCCGGGTCGAAGCGCTTCATCGCCTTGGCGACCTTCTCGCCATCAGGCCCCAGGTCCTTGTCGAACACCTGGCCGTCATGGCTGATCATGAAGCTCATCACCCCCGTCTCGTTGTACTTGGCAGGCCAGGCGATAAGCGCAAAGCCTCGGCTCATCTGGTCGCCGATCAGGTAGCTGTACGCGCCGCCAGGTGCCGACGGGCCCTGGCCATCGAGAATGCGAAAGTGGTAGCCATACCAGTCATCGCCGACTACGTCCTGACCGAACAGCGGGCCCAGCGGGCTGATCTGGCCGTCGCCTTCGTCCGCCCAGTAGAGGCCGTCGTGCTTGCCTGGGCTGCTGAAGATTTTCTGGGCGTACTCGAGCGCACCGTTGCCGTTGCGATCCTGGGTGGCGTAGTCCATCTGCGCGTCGTGATACGCCAGCACCGACTGCAAAGCCGCCAGCTCATTGCGGCCAATGCGCCGCGCACGGATCTCGGCGCTGCCGGCCTTCAGATCGAAGCGCCAACCGCCATTGCCTTTGACCAGCGGGATCGGCAAGGTCCAGGGGGCGTTGCCCACTGCCAGAATCGCCTTGCGCTCGCCGTCTGGCTCGATGCGGTGTCGTTCGCGGTACTGCTGCAAGAACGCATCCACGTCGCTGCGCTGCACGCCCCCGCGGGGAATGTAGTTACGCCAGTCTTCGCCGAGCAGCTGCGCCAGGCGCGCTTCGTCGGGGTGCTCCACACCCAGGGCCTGGACGAAGGCCTCGACGGCTTTTTCCGGCGTCGGGAAGGCCTGCTGGGCCGAGGCGATGCACGACCAGGCAAGGCCTGTGGCCCATAGTCCCATAAGCAACTTGAGGTTCATCGCCGCCCTCCTCCCCTGCGCATCGGCGCACTGACCGGTCTGGACACCGGACGTCCCGCCGCCCGCGCGGAACCGGGCCGCTGGGCGAACGACTGGCTCAACCGTCCACGGTTGGCCTGCACGTTGGCTCGCGACGGCGAGCGAACGCCATCGAAGGCATTGTTGCGGGCCCGCCCGGCCGAGGCCGTAGGCCGCTTGTGCGCAGCCTGGCGGAGCTGGCCATCGCCTTGGCGACGGTCGGCTACCCGGGGTGCGTTCGTCGCACCTTGCAGGCGATGGCCAGCCTGGGCTTCGCGTGCCCGTTCACGGGCCTCGCGGTTGGTGGTGGCCGGACGTTCGATGCCGTGCCGGTCCATCGAAGCCCGGGCGCGTTCTCGGGCCTCGGCGCGCTGGGCATCGTCACCCCGATACGCGGCGCGCTGGCGGGCGCCGTCCAGTTGCCGGCCGTATTGCTCGCGGCTCCTGGCATCGCGATAGGGCACACCATCGCGATGCACGGCGTTGTGCTGCCACTTGTTCTGGCTGTTGTCGATGCGGTTTTCGATGTTGTTGATGTTGTTGTAGCGATCGACATCGATATCGATGTCGTGATCGTCCCAGTCGCAGTCGCCCCACAGCGAATTGATGATCGCCACGCCAGTGCCGAAGGCCAACCCCGCCACAAGCGCTGAACCTGCGTAATAGGCCGGCGGCGGTGGGTAGTACACCGGCGCAGAGGCGGGGTACTGCCACGTGCCGTAGGTGGTGTTGGGGTTGTAGCTGGGCACGTAGACCACTTGCGGGTCGGCCGGCTCGATGATGATGGTGGTGTTGCCGGCCGCTGCGCTCTGGCCGGTACCGCCGGCGGAGGACGGCGCGGGCGCGGCCTGCACGGTCACGTTCTGGTACTGGTTGCTCTGCAGGTTGCCGGCTGCCTGAGCTTGGTGACGCAGGCGCTGCACGCTGTTCATGACGTCGTCGGGCTGGGCCAGGAAGGCATCTCCCAGACGCTGCACCCAGACCGGGTCTTGGCCCAAGGTCACCAGCACCTGCGGAAAGGCCACCAGCGCCTGCACGCTGGGGTCCCAGGTCTGCCCGGCCACCTGCTTGACCGCCTCGTCGCCCTTGAGCGTGCTGTTGGCCTTGGACCAGGTCACCGCCTCGGCGACCTCGCCCGGGTAGGTGGCCGCCATGAGCACCTGTGCCAGCAGCGCATCGGGGTACAGCGCGATGGGCGCGAGCATCTGATCCAACTGCTCCTGGGTGAACACGGCCGCCTTGGCGGCGCCCGTGCTCGGCGCCGGCTCGCCAGCCGGGGCAGGCGCTGTCGTCGCCGTCTGGGCGAGGCTCGCCGTGCCGCCTAGGCACAACATCATTGTGATGACGCCTAGCATTGGAACGCGCATTGCACCTCCCGCAAAGGCCTATCGCCTGAAATGACTGTGCGTTAAGGGTAGCGCTGCACCTGCGATTTACCACGTCGCGCACGCCGGCTGTCGATCCACACCAGCATGGCGCTGGCATACAGCGAAACCGCCAGGAACAACGCCATGCGCACCGCGAACGCACGGTACACGTCCTGGCCTGCCACGCTGTCCTGCACCGACTGCCCGAGCAAGATCAGCATGGTCGTCAGGCAACTGACCCAGAACGCCGGTCCATGCCGGCTGCCGATCACCGCATACAGCCGCCGGGCCTGCCACAGGGCAAACAGCAGCCCCCACAGAAAGAACATCCACAGATGGACGAACAAGCTGAGCGCACCCCACAGCACAATCGCCAGCAGCCCGGCCAGCAACGTCGAGCCAATCAGTTCGCGGGCGGCCTGGCGGGCATCGGTCTGGTCTGCCTGTTGGCCGAGGCTGACCGCCTTCATGATCAGCGGCATGAAGCGGTCCGGTGCGATCAGCGCCAGCACGAACGCCGGCATGACAATCAGCGTCGCGCGCAGGGCGATCCAGCTCGCCTCATCGGGGCCCAAGCGCGGCGGCACTGGCGCAGCCGCCACGTCGGCCGGCTCGGGGAACAGCACATGGGCCACCGCACAGCCGATGACCGCCAGCAGCATGCCCTTGGCCAGTGCCTCGACCACCGACAACGCCAGGGTGAAATCGCTGGCCCCTGCCGCGGCGATCATGGTCAAGCCGATCACCAGCAGGTTCGCCAACAGCCCGTTGCCGCCGCGCAAGGCGTAGCGGAACACCGCGAACAAACCAACACCCACCAGCAGGACGCCGCTCAGCGGCGCATGGCGCAGCAGCGGAATCAGCAACAGGCCACTTCCACAGCTGAGCAACACCATCAGCGCCAGCACCGGCGCCGCACGCAGCCCCAGTGCCTGGCTGCGCATGGCCAGCAACAGCACGGCGAACACCGGCGCCAGGATCGGCACCGGCATGTCCAGGCCGAAGCTCGCCGCCAGGCACAGTGCCGTGCCCCAGGCCAGGCGCAGCGCCCGCAGGCGACGCAGTTCAATAGGCATAGGACAACCAGCTCATCACCCACATGAACACCCGGCCCAGCAGGTTGAGTGGGTTGCCCTCCCCTGGCAGCGCCATGATCTCGGCCTGGCCACCGACCCGCAGGTTGCTCACGTTCAGCCGCCCATCGCGCTCCAGCTCGACGATCACCGGGAAGCGCTGCGCCGAACGCAGCCACTCGCGGCTGTTCTGCACCTGGGGCAGCGAACCTGGCGGCGGGCTCTGGCCGACGCTTACGCCATAGCCGATGCTGCGTACCCGTCCGTGCAGCAACTCGCCGGACAAGGCATCGAGCACCACCAGCACCGGGGTGCCCGGGCGCAGGTGGCCCAGGTTGTTCTCGGTCATGTCGGCGCTGATCCACAGGTCGTGGATGGCGATCAAGGTCATCACCGGGCTGCCGGCGCCGACATAATGGCCGACATCGGTGCGCAGGTCGGTGATCAATCCATCGGAGTCGGCCCGCACTGCGGTGCGTGCCAGGTCCAACCGAGCCTTTTCGACGTTGGCCACCGCGCTGCGCACCTGAGCGTTGTCCGCCTCTTGTCCGCCCTGCTGCTCGCGGGCGCGCTCGACTTCGGCGCGGGCTGCGGCCACTTGGCTGCTGGCCTGCTCGCGGCTGGCCTGGGCGCCCTCCAGGCGTCGCACGGACACCGTGCCCGGGTCTTCCCGATACAGGCGTGCCAGGCGCTCGGCGTCCTGGCGGGCCTTGCGCTCGTTGGCCTGGGCGGCAGCCAGCGAAGCCTGGGCGGCGTCGATGCCGGCCGTATGGGCGCCGATCTGCCGGCGCACCGTGTCGAGCTCGGCCTCGGCCCGCGCCAGGGCGATGCGGTATTGCGCCTGGTCCAGTTCGAACAGCACCTCGCCCTTGCGCACTTCCTGGTTGTTGCCCACCGCCACCCGCTTCACCTGCCCGGCCACCTCGGCACTGACCGGCACCACATAGGCCTGCAGCCGTGCCTGCTGGGTATAGGGTGTGAAACGGTCGGCGAGCACATACCAGAGTAGGCTCACGAGAATCAGCAGCAAGACCCAGCGCATGCCCCGGTCGGGCTTGGCGGGTGTCGGCGAAGGGGCTGGGGCATCGCTCATTTCGGCTCACCTGTGTCGTTGCGCGCTGGGGCGGGGTTGTCGAGCAGATCCCCCCAGTCGGTGCGTTGCTGCATGTGTTGGCGGGTGTCGGGGGCGATGGGCGCACGGTGCGGATCCCAGCCGCCACCGAGGGCTTTGTACAGGGCCACCAGGCTGCCGACCGCATTGCCACGGCTCACCAGGTAGCTGTCCTGCTGTTGCAGCAACAGTTGCTGGGCATCGAGCACCCGCTGGAAATCGGCAAAGCCCTCACGGTACCGGGACGTGGCCAGTTCCAACGAGCGTTGCGCGGCCTGGGAGGCCTGCTGGCGAACCTCGGCACTTTGCAGCGAGCGCACCAGCCCGCTGGCCGCATCGTCGGCCTCGCGAGCGGCCTCGCGCACATCGCGCTGGTACAACTCGATCAACTGCTGAAGGCGCGCATCTTCCACGCGCACGGCGTTCTTGCGCCGGCCATAGTCGAACGGGTTCCAGATCAGGCTGGGGCCGGCGGCGAGCTGGAAGCTGTCGGGCAGATGGCTGGCCGAGACGAACGTCCAGCCAATGCTGCCCAACAAGCTCAGCGATGGGTACAAGTCGGCCTCGGCCACGCCCACCAGCGCCGATTGCGCCGCCACCGCCTGTTCGGCAGCGCGGATGTCCGGGCGGCGCTGCAGTAGGCTCGCCGGCACGTCCTGCAGGATCGCCCGGTCAGGCAGCGGCAACTGCCCGTGGCCGCTCGCCAATTCAGGCAATGGCCCAGGTGGTCGGCCCAGCAATGCGCACAGCACGTTACGCAGGGCGTTGAGCTGGTTTTCCAGCTCCGGAATGCTGGCCTGGGTGGCCAGGAACTGGGTGCGGGCTTGCTGCCAGTCGAGTTCGTCGTTCTCGCCATGGCGGAACAGCCGTTCGGTGATCTGCAAGCTGCGCGCCTGGCGCTGGGCGTTCTCCTGGGCGATGTCCAGGCGGGCCTCGACGGTACGCAGGCTGAAATAGGTATCGGCCACCTGCGCCCGCAACAGCACCATGGCATCGGCGTAGTTGGCCTGGGAGGCAAAATACAGCGCGTCGGCCGACTCGATGGCGCGGCTGAAGCGCCCCCAGAAGTCCACTTCCCAGGCAATGTCGAAGCCCAGGCTGGATTGCCAGAACACCGAGTCCCGGGCCGTGGGGGTACCGGACTGGTCCTGTTTGAGGTAAAGGCTCTCGCCACGCAGCTGCTGCACCTGGGGGTAGCGCCCGGTCTGGGCGATGGCCAACTGCGCGCGCGCCTCAGCGATGCGCAGGCCGGCCACGCGCAGGTCGGTGTTATGTGCATCGGCTTCGGCGATCAGCGCATCGAGCATCGGGTCGGCGAATACCGCCCACCACTGGCGCAGGTCCGGCGATGCCGCCGGGTGGGTGGCCTGCTCCAGCAAGGGGGTATTCCAGGTGTCCAGCCAGGGTGTCGGCACGGGTTTGAAATCCGGGCCGACCTGGGTGCAACCGCCCAAGGCGGCCAGGCTCAGTGCACAGCAAAAGACACGTTTGACCATGGCAAGCCCTGGTTCAATACGTCTTGTCGACGGGCGTTTCGGGCACTTGCTGCGCGACCCACTGCCAGAACAGGTTGTAGGTCACAGCCAGGATCACCGGGCCGATGAACAGGCCAATGATGCCCTTGACCACCATGCCACCCAGCGCACCGATCAGCACCACCGGCATCGGCACGTCCACGCCACGCCCCAGCAACAAGGGCTTGAGCACGTTGTCGGCAAGGCCGGCGACGAAGGTGTAGATGGCGAACACGATGGTGCCGACCGTGAAACCTTCGGTGCTCAAGACGTAGGCGATCACCGGCAGCGTGATCAGCGTCGCAGGCGCCTGGGCAATACCCAGCATGAGGATGGCGATGGCCAGGATGCCTGCGCCTGGCACCCCCTTGATCACGAAGCCGACACCGATCAGCAGCATCTGGATGAACGCGATGCCGATCACGCCTTGGGCCACCGCACGGATGGTGGCGGTGCACAGCTTGGCGATGGGCTTGCCCTGAGCTTCGCCTGAGACCCGCATGGCGATGCGTTGCGCCGCCCATTCACCGCGCTCGCCAAAGGCCATGATCACCCCTGAGATGATGATCGCCGCAATAAACAGCAAGAACGCGCCGCCAGCACTGGCGATGGCCCCGAGCAGCAACCGGCCGGCATCCTTGAGGTACGGCATCAGGTTGTTCAGCACCCCGCTCAGGCTTTCGGAGGCCGACAGCCAGAGGGCATACACCCGTGGCCCCACCAACGGCCAGGTGGCGACCGACTCTGGCGGCGCCGGCACGCTCCAGGCGCCGCTCTTGAGCAGTGTCACCAGGCTCTCGACCGACTCGCCGAGGGACACCACCACCAAGTAAATCGGCACCAGGAGCACCAGCAGGACCAACAGCACCACCAGTGTCGCCGCATGGCCGTCCTTCAAGCCGCTGGCACGCTTGATCCGTTGCTGCAACGGGTACAGCGTGACCGCCAGGATCACTGCCCAGAGCATCAGTTCGAGAAATGGCTGGAACACCTGGAAGGCGAAAATCACCAAGCCTGCCACCAACCCCGCCTTGATGAGCACATCCAGCAATCCCCGCGACAGGGCGCTGTCCAGTTTGAAACTCGGCTGCATGAATCACCTCCGGGCCGCCGTGGGCGGGTCGAACAGTCGGTGCGCCGATTGGCGCGATGTTGGTCGTCAATCCTGCGGTCGGTGGTCGTCTGCCGAACCGTCATCGTCCTCGAGCCTTTCACTGGACGCGCGTCGTTGGTACAGCTCCAGCAGCCATCGCTGCTCCTGGTGCTGGTAGCGCCGCACCCAGGCAGCGGCCTGGGCTTCGTCCTGGCCCAGGGCGATGAAGGCGCGACGCGCCATTTCAAGGCTGGAATGGAAGGTTTCGCGGACCGGGCTCGCGCCCAACTCGAGCAGATGCAGGACATCCCGATGATCGCGTACAGAGGCGATGACTGGGGTATGCGGGTACTGCTGGGCGAGCAGGTCCACGGTCTTGAGATTGACCTGCGGATCGTCGGTGGCGACGATCACCAGTTCGGCCTCGCCGACCTTGGCCGCGCGCAGGATCTGCGAGCGCGACGGGTCGCCATAGAACACCGGCGGGCCTTGTTTGTCGGCTTGGCGTCCGAAGGTTTCGACCGAGGTATCCAGGGCTACCAGGCGTACACCTTCGGCGTGCAGCATCCTGGCGATGGCGCGCCCCATGCGGCCCATGCCGGCCACCACCACCTGCGGCGCTTCATCCACTGCCGGCAGCGTGTCCGGGGCCTCCAATACCGGCCGCTCTTCACGCAACTGACGCGCCAGCGCCATCATCACCAGCGGCACCACCGCCATCGACAAGGTGATGGCCAGCACCAGCAGGTCGTGCACCTGTTGCGCCAGCAATTGATGATCCAGCGCCAGCTTGAACACCACGAAGGCGAACTCGCCCCCCGATGCCAGCACCACCGCCAGGCACAGCGCCTGGGCACGGCTCAGGCCGCCGGCCCAACGTCCCAGGCCAAACAGCACAGGCAGCTTGATGCCCACCAGCAACAGGGTCAGCCCCAGCACTTGCAGGGGGAAACCCAGCAGCAATCGCAGGTCGGCGGTCATGCCGACGCCGACGAAGAACAGCCCCAGCAGCAGCCCCTTGAGCGGCTCGATCTGGGATTCGAGCTCGTGACGAAAGGGAGACTCAGCCATCAGCACACCGGCCAAAAATGCACCCAGCGCCATCGATACGCCCACGTGCTCCATCACCCAGGCCGTCCCCAACACCACCAGCAGCGCCGTGGCGGTGGAAAGCTCGTGCAGCCCCGACTTGGCCACCCAGAGAAACACCGGCCGCAGCAGGTAACGCCCTCCGATGATCACGATGCCGATACCAATCGCCACCGCCAGCAATGGCCGGGTGCCCTCGGCCGTAGTCGTCGCGCCACCGGCGAGCAACGGCACCACGGCAATCAAGGGGATGGCGGCGATGTCTTGGAACAACAGGATCCCCACGGCCAAGCGCCCATGTGGCTTGTTCAGGTCCTTGCGCTCGGCCAGTACCTGAAGGCCGAACGCGGTGGACGACAATGCAAGGCCCACGCCGAGTACCACCGCCGCCGCAGGCGACTGGTCGAACAGCACAAAGGCGAGCCCTCCCAGAACCAGCGCAGTGAGGCCCACCTGCAACGAGCCGACGCCGAACAGCGACTTGCGCATCGTCCACAATTTACGCGGCGACAATTCAAGGCCGATGATGAACAACAGCATCACCACGCCCATCTCCGAGAGCCGTGCGACGTTGTGGGGATTGTCGATCAACCCCAACACCGAAGGGCCGATCACGATACCTGCGAGCAGATAACCAGGTACGGCGCCCAACTTAAGGCGCTGGAGCAGAGGAACCAGAAGCACCACAGCCAACAGAAAGACTACCGTCGCCTGCAACAGGCTGCCGTCATGAGGCATTTCCCTCCCCCTTGCTCGAATGCCAGGCAATCGCCCGCGCGAAGTCGATTGCCTGAGTCCCGCCAGTCAAGATGGAATTGAGTATGGGTGATTAATGGCCGTTTGCTTGTCGCAGGTTTTTATTTTCCGCGCAGGGTTTACAGACGCGCATCGCCCCCCTGCCGCTGTCTGCTCGGGGCAGTCGATATGTAAGGCCACACGGCCTGTTGCGACGCGTCATCGACCTCAAGGGCTGACCTGATAGCCACGTCCCTGCAGGCAGCTGCTGTAGGCGCTGGCGTGGGCGGAGTCCTGGGCTTGGTTCTGGCTGCGGCGGTCCTGCCGGCGCTCCTGACGCTGGCGCATTCCACCGACTGCCGCCCCCGCTGCGGCCACTTCGCCGGCGCGGTTCTGTCGGTATTGCGCTTTGGCATCGTCACCGGCCCGGTCATAGAGTTCCTCGTGCTGCCGGCCACGGACCTCGGCACCCACCGCCCCTGCCGCCGCCCCGGCTGCCGCGCCACGCACGCGGCCCCCGACATGGGCCTCGGACGAGGTGCCGGCGCTGTTGGCCGCGTTGTTGGCCACACCATTGCAGTAGTCCATGTCCTGTTGCATCTGCTGGCTGCTCTGGCCATTGAGCGGCACGACGCTCTGGGCGCTGACGGGCCCTGCGAGCAACATCAACCCCAGGCAACACCCTGTGAACGCACGCATGACACACCTCCTCGAAAGAAAGCCCCAACGTTTCAGAATAGTGCCCGCGCGAGTTCACTGGGTTCGTGGGCAAAATCATTCGGGCCCTCGCCTAGAACTTTTTGCTATTTATCGGTCTATGTGAGGGAGCTCAGCTCAATAAACGCGGCCCACCGCTGTTTAAGCCCCATGGCCGCGATCCCAATGTCATTCAGAGGTTGTCTTTGCTCATGAAAATCAACGTCCCACGAATGGTGCTCCTTGGCCTGTTCGCGTTCGCGTCGATGGGCTCGGCATCTGCTTCACCGATGAAAGCGGCAAGCCCAGCGCCCGCCGCCCCGATCACGACCCCTCGGGTGGTCGAGAACCCTTGGCCGAGCCTGGCCAGCCTGACCGATAAGCAACAAGGCCCGATGCTCGCCCACGACGACCGCTACTGGCGAGACGGCCGCTGGCACGACAGACGGGACGATTGGCGCCGTGCCCAATGGCGCCGCGAGCAGGCCCGCCGGGAGGCCGAGCGTCGTCACGAGTGGGAACGCCGTCACTACCGCGCCCGTTACGAACACGATCACCGTTACTACGATCACGACCGACGTTATTACGGGCGTGATCAGCGCTATTACCGTCGTTAAGCGCCTCACGCCCTGATATCAGGGCGTGTCCTGGCTCCAGCGTCCGGCGTAGTCCCGGGCAAACTGCGCGGCGATGCGCCCGGAACGCGAGCCGCGCTGAGTGGCCCAGCGAACCGCGTGCACATGGGCCTGCTCGATGGCATGCGCAGGCACACCGTAGAACGCCAGCCACTGGTTCACCGCGTTCAGGTATTCGTCCGGCGAGAAGCCGTAGAACGAAATCCACAGCCCGAAGCGCTCGGACAGCGACACTTTCTCTTCTATCTCTTCCCCTGGGTGCAGTGCACCGTTCTCGCCGCGGGTCATGGACAGGTTGTCCGAGGCGCGTTCGGCAATCAGGTGCCGGCGGTTGGACGTGGCGTAGATCAGCACGTTCGACGAATGCTCGGCCACCGAACCGTCCAGGGCGGTCTTCAGACGTTTGTAACCGATATCCCCTTCCTCGAACGACAAGTCATCGCAGAACAGGATGAAGTATCCAGGCTGGTGACTGACGATCTCGATGACCTCGGGCAGGTCCCCGATATTTTCCTTGTCGATCTCCACCAGCTTGAGCCCACGCGAGTGGAACTCGTTGAGGCACGCCTTGACCAGCGAGGACTTGCCCGTGCCCCTGGAGCCGGTCAGCAACACATTGTTGGCTGGCTTGCCGTCGAGAAACTGCTGGGTATTCTGGCGGATCAGCGCCTTTTGCCGGTCGACGTTCTGCAGTTGATCGAAGCCGATGAGCATGGGCCGCCTGACCGGTACCAAGGTGGCGCGATGGCCGCCCTGGCTGGCCCGGTACTGCCATTGGTAGGCGATGGCAGCGGGGTCCAGGACGGGCACGGGTGGAGGCGCGAATGCGCGTTCCAGGGAATCGGCGATGCGCTTGAGCTGCGCAAGGACCTGCTGGGAGAAATCGGCCGGGTCAGGCAAAGGCGTGTTCATGAGCGAAGGCACACAGGGCGAGGGTATGAGGCGCCATGATGCTAAGCTGGCGCGCTCCCGTCTAACGACTGATGGACACAAATCGTCGAATAATGGACAACAAGACCCCGATCGCGACCCAGCATTTCCTCCCACCTGACCAGGAAGTGGCCACGCTGGCTCTGGACCTGGCGGACGGCACCTGCATCGAAACCCACCGACACCCCCATGGGCAGTTGCTCTATACCACCCAGGGCACATTGATGGTCAACACCCATCAGGGGTGCTGGGTGGTGCCTTGCAATTACGGATTGTGGATTCCCGCCGAGGTCGCCCACTGGACACGCAGCCTCGGTGCCACCTGTATCCGCACGCTTTATTTCGCGCCACAGCGCACCCCGGGCATGCCTGGCGAGTGCGCGGTCTACGCCATCTCCAATCTGGTGCGCGAATTGATCATCGAGACCTCGGGCATGGACCTGGAGATTGCCAAAGGTAGCCGGCATGCCCGCCTGGTCGGGTTGCTGCTCGATGAACTGGCGCTCGCCAGAGTCTCGGCGATCTACCTGCCGCGCCCCAAGGGGCAGCGCCTTCAAGCGCTGTGCCAGCACCTTGTCCAGAACAGGACGCTGGATTGGGGGCTGGCCGAGTGCGCCGCCTTCCTTGGCTTGAACATCAAGACTGTGCAGCGCTGGTTCCATGAGGATGTGGGCATGAGTTTCGGTACATGGCGCAAACAGGCGCGGCTGTTGATCGCGCTGGACAGGCTTGCCCAAGGCCACAACATTCTCGACGTCTCGCTGGATGCCGGCTATTCCACGCCTAGCGCGTTCACGGCGATGTTCAAACGGGAATTCGGGCAGCCCCCGCGCACCTTCCAGCAGCCACGCCGCTGAGCTTGCAAGGCGGCGTGGCAGCGCCAGGGCGGATCAATCCAGCACGTTGGTCAGCACTTCATAGATCAGGCCCGTGGCGATCGTGACCAGCAGCAAGTCGGTGCCCGCCTGGCGCCACTCATAGCCGTCATAGTGAGGCAGCCGGCCAATCAGGCGCCCATCGAGCTTCTTGGCGATGCCTGGCGGAAGCGGCTTGCCGCGTGCCAGATTCTTCCGCACGCCAGGCGGCAGGTCTGCTCCCGGGCTCCAGTAGCCGCGATTATCGTCGAGGATGACCCGAATGCCCCCGATGTCTATCTGCGGGCCACCGCGCCAGTCGTTGCCGCCGCCCGGATTCTGATGACCTTGATTACCGTGCTGCATGTTTTTGCCGTGGCCATTGCCCTTGCCTGGGTCGGCCAGCACTGGGGGCGCGCCCAGCAAGGCCAGCCCCAGCGTGGCGGCGAGCAGTGTGTTGAGTCTGGACATTGCATCTGTCTCCTTACTTGAGAATGCCGCTACTGAGCGTAGCGCCCACCAACAGAACCCGACAGCGAAAACTTGGCACCGGCGTGCCTGCATTTCGTCGCCAGGCCGCGAACTCAGTGGCCTGGACGATGTCATATCGGCATCCCAATCCCGCCCCTGGAGGCGATTCGATCATGAAGAAAACCCTGGTAGTTGCAGCAGTGTGCGCGTTCGCGCTTGGTGCTACAGCCATACTGCCCGCTGACCTTTCCCCGATTGGTTCGGTTTATGCCAAGGGTGGCGGCGGCGGCGGCGGCGGCGGTCATGGTGGTGGCGGCGGTCATGGCGGCGGCGGTCACGGCGGTGGCCATGGCGGCGGCAAGGGCGGGCTGGGCGGCAACCATGGCAGCAACAGCAATGGCGCCAACGAGGGTGGTCTGCATGCCGGCAAAGCCACCCGCGACCACGGCGTGAGCGGCAAGCATTACGGCCAGGACAGAAATGACAGCGAAGGGCATGGCTCGGTGACCTCCGGAGTCGCACACTCCAAGGAAACCCGCGGCCTGGACAAGGCCCGAGCGATCTCCGACACCACGCCGGGTAGTCACAACACCAAAGGCTTGGACAACGCAGTCCACTCCTCCACCAAGAACGATCGCTGATCAGGCTCGCTCCGCGACGAGCGCCTGGCTCACCGAGGTACCTGGACATCGCCCGATGCCCAGGTACCTGGCGCCACCTTTGCCCTCATTCATCGCAGATCGCGATGGACCTGCCGAAACACACCGTCAGTCGTGCGTTTGTGCCTCCGCTATGATGCGGACCGGGCACCAAATAGCACTGACTGCCGGGAGATCAGGTCATGAAGCAGCACCAGACGGGTATCGATTTCACTCAGCCACCGCAGCGCCGCCCTCGCCTGGGCTTGATCGCGCTGGCGTCGGATGTGCTGGTCGAGCGTGACTTCTGGTGCATGGGCCTGGCGGCCGGCGTCGATATCGTGACCACGCGGATCGCGCAATCGATGCCACTGACGCCCACCACGCTCGCGCGGCTCGAAGACGGCATCCCGGACGCCATGGGTTTGCTGCTGCCTGAAGCACAACTCGATGCCATCGTCTTCGCCTGTACTTCCGGCTCCGCGATCATCGGACCCGCGAAAATCGCCGGGCAAATCGCTGCCTTGCGTCCCGGCGTGCCGGTCATCAATCCAGCGACCGCCGCCGTGGAAGCTTTGAAGTACCTGGGATGCAGCAAGATCGCATTCATCGCGCCCTATACCGAGGATGTCGCCGAGATCACCAGCGGGGTATTCGCTGAGGCCGGTATCGGTTTTTCCGATCGTCTGTGCTTTGGCCTGACCAGCGACGTGCAGATCGCCACTCCGGGGCTGGCGCATTATCGACGTGCCATCGCTCAGATGGATATCGCCACCGCCGATGCACTTTTCCTCTCCTGCACCACCGCTGCCACGCTGGACTTGATCGCACCGCTGGAGGCGCAAACAGGGCTGCCGGTGATCACCTCGAACCAGGCAGCCTTCTGGCATGCACTGCGTTGCATGGGCCGTACGCCCTCCATGACCGGCTTCGGCAAGCTGCTTTGCTAGTTTCCATCGGCCTGCAAGGCCTCGCGCAGGGTCGCGAGCAACTGCTGCACGATGACCGGCGGTTCGCGGTGGGCAGTCTTGAACTGCCCATGCACGATGGGCAGCCTGGGCAACCGCGGATGATGCAGCTTCACAAGATCATCAGGGCAGTCTTCCTCGGGGATGGCAGCAATGGCAAGGCCACTGCGCACCGCCGTGCGAATGCCTTCGAGCGTATTGCAGTCATACACCGAACGCCACGGCACACCCGCCTGGTCCAGCGCCGTGAAAGCCTCGCGAAAGTACAGGCAATGCCCTGAAATATGCGCCAGCGGCAGGACCTCGGCCTGGTCCAGGTCAAAGCCCGGCAGGCCGATCCACACCAGCTGGGAGGGGCATAGATCTGCCACCTGCCCTTCCTGCAACGGCTCGCGCATCAGCGCAGCATCGAGAAAGCCATCGGCGAGCGCCCGGCTGTGCTCGTAGGACAACCCCGAGGTGACCTTGATGGTCACCTTCGGGCGCATGGCCATGAAGGTTTGCAGCACCGGCGCCAGGCGCGAGAACAGGTGATATTCATCCGGCAGCCCGAGCTTGATCGTGCCGCCCATACGCGCGGGGCAGAACTCTTCCTCGATCCGGTCGATGACCTGCAGCAAGGTGGTGACATGGGTGAGCAGCACGTCACCGGCCGTGGTCAGCTGGCAACTGCGGGTGGTACGCCGGAAAAGCTGGGTCTGCAGGTAGTCCTCGAGCTTGGCGATATGCCCGCTGACCGTGGACTGGCTGGCATTGAGCAGACGCGCTGCCTCACTGAAGCTCCCCACCGAGGCCACTTTGTAGAAACTGCGCAGCAGGACGGTATCCATCGGAGTGTTTCCTCTACAGGCTTGAGGCCGTTGGGCGCAGGGTCGATCGCGCGCCTGATTTATTGCAAATCGCGATCAAACTATCAGATAAATCCGTTACCAGCCAATAAGTGCTGCTGGGTATAGTGCCGACACATACCCATAAGAACTCCAGCAAAGGAGAAGCAGCATGAGTGACAAGCCAGGTGACCGTCCGGCATCCGCCACCGACGGCGAGATCGGCATCCTTGCCCGGCGCCGTATCGAAGCCGGTGTCATCGCACCGATCTACCAGGAACTCTGCGCCCGCCTGGGCGAGGACATGGCCCAATCGATCATCGATGCCGCGATCCGCAAGGCCGCCGTCGAGGCCGGCCAGGCCTTCGCCGCCAAGACCCCGGGTGGCACCAGCCTGCGTACCTTCCAGGAGCTACAGTCGCTGTGGACCCAGGACGATGCGCTGATCATCGCCGTCGACACGGCCACCGACGAGCACTTCAACTACACCGTCCACCGCTGCCGCTACGCCGAGATGTACCGGGAAATGGGCCTGGGCCACATCGGGCACCTGCTGTCGTGCAACCGCGACTACATGTTCCCGCAAGGCTACGACCCGAACATCGAACTCGAACGTACCCAGACCTTGATGGAAGGCGCGCCCTGCTGCGACTTCAAATACCGTTACGTGAAAAAACAGGACGGCCAGCAATGAGCGTATCGACCAGCAAGGCGCGCAAAGTGCTCATCCAGCAAGACCGTCTCTGGGCGGACTTGATGTCGACCGCCAGGTTCGGCGCCTTGGGCGAAACCGGCATGCGTCGCCTGGCCCTCAGCGAGGAGGACCGTCAGGTTCGGGACTGGTTCGTGGCCGCGTGCCGTGCCCTGGGCTGCACGATCGACATCGACCGGATCGGCAATATCTTCGCGACCTACCCAGGCCGCTACCCAAACCTGGCCCCCATTGCCATGGGCAGCCATTTGGACACGCAGCCTGCCGGTGGCCGCTTCGACGGCATCCTCGGGGTGCTGGCCGGTGTCGAGCTGTTGCGCGCATTGCAGGATGCCGGGATGCGCCCTGCCCATCCGATCACCGTCATTGTCTGGACCAACGAAGAGGGTTCTCGCTTTGCCCCGGCCATGATGGGCTCGGGCGTGTATTGCGGCGCCCATTCGCTGGAAACCGTTGCTGCGACCTGCGACAAGTCCGGTGTTTCAGTGGCACAGGCCCTGGACGCCATCGGTTATGCCGGTGATCGTGAGCCTGGCTTCCTGCCGTTTGCCGCCTACCTGGAACTGCATATCGAGCAAGGGCCGGTACTGGAAGCGCAGAACCTGGAGATCGGTGTCGTCGAAGCGGTACAGGGGGTCTGCTGGCTGGACATCAAAGTGCCCGGCGTCGAAGCCCATGCCGGTGGCCGTCCCATGACGATGCGCGAGGATGCCCTGGTCGCGGCCTCCAAGATCGTGTTGGCGGTCGAGGCCGTGGCAGCCCGCCATAGCCCGGGCGTGGGCACGGTCGGCTACATCAGTGCCGGGCCCAATTCACGCAATGTCATACCGGGCTCGGTGTCGCTGGAGGTGGACCTGCGCCACCCCACCGATACAGGGCTCACGGCCCTGGAAACCGAACTGACCGCCGAAATCCGGCGCATCTCCCCCGAGGCGCAGGTGCGCAGGGTATGGCTCAAACCACCGGTCAGGTTCGACGCACGCATCGTCGATGTCGTGGCCGCCTGCACCGAGGCCCTGGGCTTTTCGGCACGACGCATGGTCTCCGGCGCCGGGCACGACGCTGCGCACGTGGCCGGCCTGGCTCCGAGCGCAATGATCTTCATTCCGTCGTACCTAGGGCTCTCGCACAACGTGCGCGAATACTCCTCACCCGAGCAATGCGCCAAGGGCGCCACGGTACTGCTCGATGCGGTGCTTGACCTGGACGAGCGCCTGTCGGCCGACGCCTCCAGCAACTGACGCACTGCCCCACGGCAATTGATTGCACCCCGGACGGCCCTCGAGGCTGTCCGCGCAGGGTCGTGGGCGCAATTCATAACGATCGGCATAACTTGGAACATTGATATGGGCACTGATACCACGCAATCCGTAGCGATCGATTGGTCAC
The DNA here is from genome assembly GCF_033173945.1 of Pseudomonas sp. HTZ2. Taxonomy (NCBI): domain Bacteria; kingdom Pseudomonadati; phylum Pseudomonadota; class Gammaproteobacteria; order Pseudomonadales; family Pseudomonadaceae; genus Pseudomonas; species Pseudomonas sp. HTZ2. Next base: position 3,104,828 of record NZ_CP137332.1, read on the forward strand.
GCAACGCGGTCAGGTTGTTGGAGGGCGACGGTCATCGCTCGGCCGACACCCATCTGATCAAGCCGACCTTCCCAGGCCTGGGCAAGCTCTCGGTCTACCTCAAGGACGAGAGTACCCATCCCACCGGCAGCCTGAAGCACCGGTTGGCCCGCTCGCTGTTTCTCTATGGGATCTGCAACGGGCGAATCAACCAGGGCACCACCTTGGTGGAAGCCTCCTCCGGTTCCACGGCCGTGTCGGAAGCCTACTTCGCCAACCTGCTGGGCTTGCCATTCATTGCCGTGATGCCCAGAAGCACCAGCGAAGCGAAGATCGGCGCCATCCGGCGTTTCGGTGGGGTCTGCGAATTCGTCGATCACCCCGGCGAGGTCTATCGCGTGGCCGCCGAGATCGCGGCACAAAAAGGCGGCTACTACCTGGACCAGTTCACCTATGCCGAACGGGCAACCGACTGGCGCGGCAACAACAACATCGCACAAAGCATATTCAACCAGATGGAGTGCGAGGAGCAGTCGTGCCCAGCGTGGGTGGTGATGAGCGCCGGCACCGGCGGCACCTCGGCCACCCTCGGCCGCTACATCCGTTATCGCGGTTTCGACACCCGCCTGTGCGTCGTGGACGTGGAGAACTCCGCCTTCTGCCAAGCCTGGCAGACCGGGGATCTGTCAACGACCTGTGCACACCCTTCGCGGATCGAAGGCATCGGTCGCCCGCGTGTGGAGCCGTCGTTCATTCCGGGCGTGATCGACCGCATGTTCAAGGTGCCGGACGCCGCCTCGATCGCCGCCGCCCATGTGCTGTCGGAGCGTCTGTTCCGCCGCGTCGGCGGCTCGACCGGCACGAACTTCTTCGGACTGCTGTGCATTGCCAGCGAAATGAAACGCCGTGGCGAAGAGGGCTCGCTGGTGACCTTGATCTGCGACAGCGGCGATCGCTACGCAGATACCTATTTCAACGCCCAATGGCTGGCGTGCAACAACCTCGACATCGCGCCCTGGTACGCGCGCATCGAAGCCTTCCTGGACGGCGCAACGGATCACTTGAGCACCGACTGATCGCACTACAGCAACGCACCTTTCCCACGACAACGGATATCGACATGATCACCCAGGTTTCCAGCACCCACGCCCCGCTTGCCATAGGCCCTTACTCCCAGGCCATCCGGATCGGCAACTTGTTGTTCGTTTCGGGCCAGTTGCCCATCGTGCCGGCCACCGGCGAGTTCTGTTCCGATGACGTCGTCGCGCAGACGCGCCAGTGCCTGGAGAACATTGCCGCCATCGCGCACGAGGCCGGCACCTCCTTGAAGTACACGGTCAAGACGACGCTGCTTGTCACCGACCTGAGTGCGTTCGCCTTGGTCAATGGGGCCTATGCCGAGTTCTTCTCAGCGCCTTGTCCAGCGCGCGCCTGTTATGAGGTCAAGGCCCTGCCCAAAGGCGCCCAGGTCGAGATCGAGGCGGTGATCGCCCTTCCCTAGTCCCACTGCCGGGGCCTGAGGTCTTTGCTTCCGACGGCCCCGGTATCGCACCGCCACATAGACCCAGCACGCGTCATGCAGGCGCCCGCCACGGCGGGGGGACCGTCTGCGCACATCAATAATTACAACGAGAGATTGCGGAGGCTTTTATGGGTATGCCAATCGCTTCGAGTCCACGCGAAGCAAGCAGCACGTCCGGTCAACGTTTGCTGGATGAGGCGCGCCTGATGCCCATCCATGTCATCGCCGCGCTCGCCTGTCTGGGCGGCGCTGCGCTGGATGGCTACATCCTGGGAATCGTCGGCCCTGCGCTGGCGCTGGCCAAGAACGAACTGCTGCTGACCGCAACGAGCCAAGGCCTGATTGCCTGCAGTGCGTTGATCGGTGTATTCATCGGCGGTCTGGTGTTCGGCAACTTCGCCGACCGTTACGGACGTCGACCAGTGTTCTCCTGGAACCTGGCGGCGTTCATTGTCCTGTCGGTGTGCCAGTTCTTCGTGCAGGACATCTGGCAACTGGTGGTCATCCGCTTGCTTCTAGGGCTGGCAATCGGCGTCGAGTACGCCGTCGGCTCCACGGTCCTGGCCGAGTTTTCCCGACGCAAGAACCGCGGGGCCTTGCTTGGCTGCTTCACCATCGCCTGGCAAATCGGCTTTACCGCCGCCTTCATCATCGGCGCCTTCTACGACGGTGATAACTGGCGAATGCTGTTGGGTTCGAGTGTGATTCCAGCGGTCATCATCTACCTGCTTCGCCTGCTGCTGCCGGAAACACCAATGTGGCTCAAGGCACAGGGACGGGACGCCGAGGCCCGGGCCATCGTCGATCGGCACTTCGGCGCCGAGTACGCGATTCCCGATGTCGATGTCAGCCCCAAGGGCGCCTCGCTGGGCGAGCTGTTCAAGCGCGACACCTGGAAACACACCTTGTTCTCCGGCCTGTTCTGGTTCTGTCAGGTCGGCCCCTTCTTCGCCATCTTCACCTTCATGGTGCCGGTGCTGGAAACGCTGGGGCTGCAAGGCGATCACCGGGTCGACCTGTCGCTGAACGCCATTCAGATCGCCGGGGTGGTCTTTGGGGTGTTTCTGGTGCACTGGATGAGCCGTCGCGGATTCGTCATCTGGACCTTCGTCGCGGTATTGGCGATCTTCTTGGCACTGGGTCTGTTCGCCCATGCGCCGACCTGGGTCGTCGTAGGCTTGTTCGCGACGTACATGTTCATCGGGCCTGCGATCAACAACATTCAGTTCGTCTATCCGCCTGAGATTTTCGACACCCATGTCCGTGCGACCGGGATCGGCTTCTCGGCGGCTTTCTCGCGGATATCGGCAGCAGGCGTGACCTACCTGCTGCCCTCGTTGCTGCAGGCGTTCGGCTTCTCGGCGACCTTGATCATGATGGCGCTCTTCCCGCTGCTGGGCCTGCTGGTGACGGTGGCCTGGGCGCCGGAGACCAAAGGCAAGGCGTTGCGATAAAGGCTCAAGTGCGCTGGCGATACCCTTGGGGCTGCCCTGAGCAGCCCTCAAGGGTATTCACCGGTCAGTCACGCGCCTGACGCTTGGCGCCCTTCTTGACGATGGCCTTCAACCGCGTCGCCGCACGCTGCACCGTCGCCATCTTCTCCGGCCGCTTCATGCCGCGCCATTTGCGGATCTCTTCGCGGGTTCTGCCACAGCTCACGCACAGCTCGCCATTGAGCTGGCAAAGCGAGACGCAGGGGTTGTCGATGTCTTTGGCCATGGGCTGCTCCGAACGCGGGCGCGCATGATACTGCAAACACGCCGGCATTCGGTGTTCCCACCAAGGCACTTTTAAGACTCATCTTCTTGGCCGCCTGGCCCTGTCATGGTCCCATCGTGAATCGATGACCCATCACCGTGACAGGCTCTGGATACCTGATGGAAAAGTATTTTGGCATTGCGCTTTGCAGCCTGTCTTCGGTGTTCAGCGGATTCACCGTTGCCTCGCCAGCGAACGTCACCCCCGAGCAGGAGCAGCAAATCGCTCGGGTGAGCGATCTCGCCCACCAACTGGCTGATGAGCTTGAGCAAAAGAAGGTACTTGTGGATGCACTGAACCACTTGGAGCAACAGGTGGCGAACCTGTTCACGGCCAACCAGCAGCTCTCGGATCGACAGACCGCGCTCGTGGATGCCCAGGCGAAAAGCGCGGCCATCAGCCACTTGAACGATGAGGCCTCGAACGATGCGCGCACCAGTTATGCCGTGGGCGCCTGGCCCTTCTCGCCTTGACAGCACCCACAAAATCCGCAAAATCGCCGCCCCTCATTTGGCGACTGGAAGTCTTCCCATGCAACGGATTGTGATACTCGGTAACGCCGGCAGCGGCAAATCGACATTGGCCCGGGCGCTGGGCAAACGCCTCGGTGCTTGCGTCGTGCACCTGGATACGTTGTTCTGGGAACCAAACTGGGAAGAACCCGACGCCGACCAGTTTCGCGAACGGGTACGCCATGCCGTTGCCGCGCCCGCCTGGGTCTGTGAAGGCAACTATGCACGGCGCACCTTCGACCTGCGCCTGCCCCAAGCCGACCTGGTCATCTGGCTTGATACCCCGCGACTCACCTGCCTCGCCCGGGTGATCGTTCGCAGCCTGCTGGACAGGCCCCGGGCCGACCGGCCGGTTGGCTGCAAGGAACGCCTGGACAAAGCGTTTCTGGAGTTCTTGAAATTCGTCTGGCAGTTCGATAACAGCTACCGCGCAGAGATTGAAGCCATCCGCCTGACTGTGGCGCCGCAGGTTCCAACCGTGCATCTGTGCGGCAAGACGCAGATCGACCGCTTTTTGGAAAGGTTCGACGACACGACCCTGCAGAGAGCGATGGAGCCAACGCGACACGGTCGTCCCTAGTGTGCTTGCAGGGCTCAGGTTCGGCGCATTTGCCGTGCAATTGATAGTCGCTGCGGTGTGGTGCTGGGCCCTGATCAATCTGTATCTCCTGTGACCGTATCTGCCCAGCGCCAACTCACACAAAAGGGTGATGGTGGCCTCCGCACAGCCATGGAAAAATAGCCAAGCACGGACGATATGAAGAATTGACACTCCAGGGGTGGAGTGACAGGCCATGAGAGGTGGATCAAAACCGTCTGAAGCTTGAGTCCTGGTTGGACAACGGACTCGTTCAATCCCCAAGTCGAAAACAGGATCGTCGTTGGGCCAACAGGGATTGTCTTGTCATGCTTTCTTGATCAAGGCATTTAGTGGTCATCGAGCAATATTGCCGCTGTTGTCATTCGAAATCCGTTCGATGGCAATATAAATGCCTTGAAAGTATTAAGTAGTTACACCTACTTAATGAACTACAGGAATTGACCTGCGTTGTTACGGCTCTTCTCGTTCCGAAGGCCCGGTTTTATATCGCTGCCATGGCCTGGCGCCATTCGAGCCCGCAGGTCGCCCCACTCATGCCGTAAAACGCTTGTGAAGCTGCAAGTTTCAACGTAGCGACTCTTGGACGTGCTCAATGCGTTATTTCAACGCAGGTCATCACGTGCCCGCACCGAGGTTTTTCAAAGAGAACAAACGTACCCACAAAGTCACGATCGACCCAAATACCGCCAGTGCCTTGCCTCTGAACTTTCAGGAGTCAGTAATGAATATAACAACAAATGCGGCCGATACCTCCTCCCACCATTCACCGTCGCAAAGCACCTCATCAAGTCGTTTCCGCCAGTCCATGAGCCTGACCGCCCTAGTGCTGTTCGGTTTAGCCTACATGGTGCCGCTGGCGGTATTCACCACTTACGGACTGGTCACCCAAATGACCCGAGGGCATCTGCCCACCGCCTACATACTGACGCTCGTCGCCATGCTGTTCACCGCCTACAGCTATGGACGAATGGTCCAGGCCCACCCCTATTCCGGCTCGGTGTACACCTACACCCGCAAGGCCTTCGGCACCTACTTCGGCTTCATGGCCGGATGGACCCTACTGCTTGACTACATCTTCCTGCCGCTGCTGAGCTATCTGTTGATCGGCATCTACATGTCCGAATACTTCCCCGAAGTCCCCGCGTGGGTATGGGCGCTCGGCTCCATCGCTCTGGTGACGTTCCTCAACCTGATCGGCATCGAGTCCATCACCCGTGTCAACTGGGTGCTGATCGTTGCCCAGTTGGTGTTCATCGTGGTCTTCATCGCGCTGTCGATCAGTCACCTGAACCAGCAAGCGGGGCCTGTTTCGCTGCTGGCGCCCTTCCACCATGAAGGCTTCAGCGTGCCGCTGATCATGACCGGCGCAGCCGTACTTTGCTTGTCGTTCCTGGGCTTCGACGCGGTGTCGACCATGGCCGAGGAAACCCCCAACCCACAACGTCGCATCCCCCAGGCGATCATGGCGGTGACAATGATCGGTGGCCTGCTGTTTCTGGTGGTGTCCTGGTGTGCCCAGATGGTGTTTCCGCAGTGGAGCACTTTCCACGACCCCGACTCCGCATCGGTGGACGTCATGCGCCGGGTGGGCGGTGAACTGCTGGTGAGCGCCTTCACGGCCACCTACGTGGCAGGTTGCTTCGCCTCAGCGATGGTGTCCCAGGCGAGCGTGTCACGGGTGCTGTTCGCCATGGGCCGGGACGGCGTGCTGCCGCGCGCATTTGGCCAGTTGGTGTCCAAGAAGCGGGTGCCGGCCACAGCCATCATGGTGGTCAGCCTTCTGTCGCTGATCGCGCTGTTCATCACCCTTGATACCGTCGCCAACATGATCAGCTTCGGTGCACTGTTCGCCTTCTCGGCGGTGAACCTGGCGGTGGTCAAGCACTACTTGGTCGGCCAGAAGCTGCGTGGCCTGCGCAACTACCTGTTGTACGGCATGCTTCCGGGGCTGGGGTTCCTGAGCACGATCTGGCTGTGGACCAGCCTGTCGAGCATGTCGTTCATGATTGGCCTGGGCTGGATGGGGCTTGGATTCATCTGCCTGCTGGGGGTCACCCGGGCGTTTCGTGTCAAGCTGCCGGAACTGCAAATCGCGGCTGATTGATTCGGCAGACATGGAGGCACAGGGGCTATGGATGCCCCTTTGCCTGCAGGAGGCGTGCCTTTCGAACAGGTCCAGCCATAAGGAAGTACACTGCGTCGCCTTGAACACCTGGCTCGCCATCAGCAGCGGTCGGTGGCGCCGCTGCGAAGATAGGAAGCGCCGGCGGTGATCAATGCGCGCCTTGCTCGATCTCTGCGCTTGATTCACTCGCCGTCTGCGCGGCTAGCTTCTCCCGCTCGGCCTTGCTGATGTACTTGGGCTTGTTGCTGCGCGGTGCGAGCTTGGCGCTGGCTTTCTTGGCATGGGCCTTGAGCAACTGCTTGATTTTTTTCTGACGGTTCATGATTCACTCTGGCGGGATCGCGTTGCGCCTATCATACCGTGGCGTAGCGCCCACAAACCCACGGTTGATGCTTCATATAAAGACGCTTAAGTAAATCAATCTGATTTACAATGCCGTTTCTTTCGCCGAGGCCGCCGTTTCGTGGATGCACTGTCGCTTGCCTTCGAACATCTGACCGAGTGGGTGATCGCGCCCGTCACCGAGCAGTTTCTCGGCATATTCAACCTGAACGGCCGTTTCGGGGTCCTGTTCCTTTGCATCTCCTATGGCGTCGCCTATGGCCTGTTCCGCTTCAGAAAGCATCACGGCCTGACCGACGCCCCTTCGTTCTGGCAGTTCATCGGCGCTGGCCGAGTACACCTGCATCCCTCGGCGCTGCTGGATTACCGCTACTACTTCGTGCGAGCCGTCCTCAAAGTCGCGCTGGTGCTGCCTATCGTCAACTGGGTCGATCCCTACATCCTGCATTCAGGCGACTACCAGGCCTTTTTCGTCAATCTCTGGGGCGAACGCCCGCGCGTGGGTGAAAACCTCGGGCTCTCACTGCTGTACGGGTTGGGGGTGTTCCTGGTCAAAGACTTCATTCATTACTGGGCGCATCGGGCGTTTCATTCCCGCTGGCTCTGGGCTTTTCACAAGGTTCATCATTCAGCGCCCGTGCTGGTACCCGTGACGGCAAGCCGGGTGCACTTCGTGGAAAAGATCGTCGAAAAACTGAGCACCAGTCTATTCATCGGCCTGTACGCCGGTTGCTTCTGGTACGCCTGCGGCGGCGAAATCAGCCGCTACACCTTGTTCGGGGTGACCTACCTGGTGTTCATCTTCAATGGCCTGGCGGCCAACCTTCGCCATAGCCATGTCTGGCTGTCGTTCGGTCCGCGGCTTGAGCATGTATTGAACAGTCCGGCCCAGCACCAGATCCACCACAGTGACGCCCCGCGCCATTTCAACCGCAACTTCGGCACCAACCTGTCCCTCTGGGACTGGATGTTCGGCACGCTCTATGTCACCACCTCAACGCCTGAAGACATCCGCTTCGGCACCGCAGAACAAGACCAGCAGCGTTACCTGACGCTGTACAGCCTGGTGGTCACGCCCTTTATAGAGACAGCCCGCAAGCTTCTGGCAAAGGACAAGGGCACGCCAGAGTACATGCACACCAGACTCAACACCCAACGCCCTCAAGACACCCAGGGGTAGGCGCCGAGGCCCGACAACGGCTACCGTAACCCTTTTGCCAGCCGCCGAGCCGCCGCCCCATGACACGCACCCCCTCCCCGACCGACCGTGCCCACCTCGAGACCGAAGACGGCTATGTGGTGGTGCGCGGCGCGCGCGAACACAACCTCAAGGATGTGGATGTCGCCATCCCCCGCGATGCGCTGGTGGTGTTTTCCGGCGTTTCCGGCTCCGGCAAGTCATCGCTGGCCTTCGGCACTCTGTATGCCGAAGCGCAGCGCCGCTACTTCGAATCCGTAGCGCCTTACGCCCGGCGACTGATCGACCAGGTGGGCGTGCCGGATGTCGACGCGATCGATGGATTGCCCCCGGCTGTGGCGCTGCAACAACAACGCGGTGCGAGCAATGCCCGTTCCTCGGTCGGCAGCGTGACCAACCTGTCCAGCCTGGTGCGCATGCTGTACTCGCGCGCTGGCACCTACCCCAGCGGCCAGCCGATGCTGTATGCCGAAGACTTCTCGGCCAATACACCGCAAGGGGCCTGCCCGGCGTGCCATGGCCTGGGGCACGTCTATGAGGTCAGCGAGGCGAGCCTGGTCCCCGACCCGACCTTGAGCATCCGCGACCGGGCCATCGCCGCCTGGCCACCGGCCTGGCATGGGCAGAACCTGCGCGACATCCTGGTCACCCTGGGCTATGACGTCGACAGGCCCTGGAAAGACCTGCCGCAGGCAGACCGCGACTGGATCCTGTTCACCGAAGAAGCGCCCACCGTGCCGGTCTATGCGGGCCTCACGCCGGCCGAAACCCGCACCGCCCTCAAGCGCAAACTCGAGCCCAGCTACATGGGGACGTTCACCGGTGCCCGGCGTTACGTACTGCACACATTCGCCAACACTCAGAGCGCGCTGATGCGCAAGCGTGTGTCGCGCTTCATGGAGGGTCGCCCCTGCCCAGCGTGCGACGGCAAGCGTCTGAAGCCAGAGGCATTGTCAGTGACGTTCTGCGGGGTGGACATCGGCACCCTGGCCCAGATGCCGCTGGACCAGGTCGTGGCCTTGCTCGAACCGGTCAGCCGAGGCCAAGTCTCTGCCCAGGACACCCGCTCGAGCGAAAAACAACTGGCCGCGCAGCGCCTGGCCGAAGGGGTGTTGGCGCGCCTGCGCACGCTGCAGCAGCTGGGCCTTGGCTATCTCACCCTGGAACGCGCCACACCGACACTGTCGACCGGCGAGCTTCAGCGACTGCGCCTGGCCACGCAACTGAGCGCCCTGCTGTTCGGCGTGGTCTATGTGCTCGACGAGCCTTCAGCCGGCCTGCACCCTTCCGACAGCCAGGCGCTTTACGACGCCCTCGACCGCCTGCGCGACGCCGGCAACTCGGTGTTCGTGGTCGAGCATGATCTGGAACTGATGCGCCGCGCCCAATGGCTGGTGGATGTCGGTCCCGATGCCGGTGAGCGCGGCGGCCGCGTGCTCTACAGCGGGGCCCCGGCGGGCCTGCGCGAAGTGGCCGAATCGCACACCGCCCGCTACCTGTTCGACCAACTGCCCGCCCCCAGCACTCGCGCCCGCACACCCACCGGCTGGCTGGAGCTGAAGGCCATCCGACGTCATAACCTGCACGGCGTGGACGCACGCGTGCCGCTGGGTGTGCTCACGGCGGTGACCGGCATCTCCGGCTCCGGCAAGTCGAGCCTGATCGCCCAGGCATTGCCCGAGTTGATGCTGCTGCACCTGGGGCACGAACCTGAGGAGCAAGACAGCGAAGCCAGCACCGAAGGCCCGACGATCATCGAGCGCACCGGCGGTCACCTGGGCGGCGATGTACAGGCCGTGCAACGGGTCGTGCAGGTGGACCAGAAGCCGATCGGTCGCACGCCTCGCTCCAACCTGGCGACCTATACCGGGCTGTTCGACCCTGTGCGCAAACTGTTCGCCGCGACCGACGAAGCCCGCAAGCGCCGCTATGACGCGGGGCGTTTCTCGTTCAACGTGGCCAAGGGGCGTTGCGACACCTGTGAAGGCGAAGGCTTCGTCAGCGTCGAGCTGCTGTTCATGCCCAGCGTCTATGCCCCCTGCCCCACCTGTCACGGCGCCCGCTACAACGCGGACACCCTTGCGGTGCAATGGAATGGCCGCAACATCGCCGACGTGCTGCGCATGACGGTAGAAGAAGCCTGCGATTTCTTCGTCGACGAGCAAGCGGTATCGCGCTCGCTGCAGGTGCTGCGCGAGATCGGCCTGGGTTACCTGCGCCTGGGCCAGCCGGCCACCGAGCTGTCCGGCGGCGAGGCGCAGCGCATCAAGCTGGCCACCGAGCTGCAGCGCAGCCAGCGAGGGCGCACGCTGTACGTGCTCGACGAGCCGACCACCGGCCTGCATGTGGCCGATGCCGACCGGCTGATGGCGCAGTTGCAACAGCTGGTCGATGCCGGCAACAGCGTGGTGATGATCGAGCACGACATGCGCATGGTGGCCCAGGCCGACTGGGTGATCGACATTGGACCCGGGGCAGGCCAAGCCGGTGGCCTGGTCGTCGCGACCGGCACCGCCGCCGAGGTTGCCCAGGTTCAGGGCAGCCGCACTGCGCCCTATCTCGCGCAGGCGTTGGCCCGCGGGCACGCCTGAGGGGCGCTGCGGCTGAACCCGCGCCCTACAGGCTCACAGCGCTTTCATTTCGCCGATGTCACGCGCCACCTGGTCGGCTGAGTGGTCGAACATCGATTGCTCCTGCGCATCCAGGGGCAGTTCGACGATCCGCGTCAGCCCTTGCTCTCCCAGCACGCAAGGCACCCCCATGGCAATGTCCCGGCGCCCGTACTCGCCCTCGAGGATCGCGACCGCAGGCAGAATGCGGTTTCGACCGTTGGCGATCGCATCCACCATCTGGGCGATTGCCACGCCCGGTGCATCGCATGCGCTCCCCACCTTCTTCAGGCCCAGGATTTCGCCGCCTCCCTGACGGGTACGCTGCACGATCCGCTCGATCTGCTCAGAGGTCAAAAAGTGCGAAAGCGGTACAGAGCCGACCGTGCAGTAGCGCATCAACGGCACCATGCTGTCGCCATGGCCTCCGAGCACCAGCGCCGCGATATCCCGGGCAGAAAAGCCTGTCTGTTCGGCAATGAAGCACTTCATCCGCGCGGTATCCAACACCCCGGCCTGCCCGAACACCTTGTCGCGGCCCAGCTCACTGAGGCTCCAGGCCCGGTAAGTGAGCACATCGACCGGGTTCGACACCACCAGTACGATCGCCGACGGGGCATGCCGATTGATGTCCCGCATGATGCCGTCGAGTATCGGCAGGTTGATGCTCAGTACATCCTGGCGCGACTGACCCGGCTTGCGCGGCACGCCCGCGGTGATCACCACCAACTCGGAATCCTGCAGCAACTGAGCATCGCCCCCTCCGTAGACCCGGGTATCGGAACCGGACTCGACGGCTGCCTGCCAGACATCCAGTGCCTTGCCCTGCGCCATGTCCCCTTGCACATCGATCAACGTCAGCTCACGGCAGAACTCCTCCCGGGCGATGATTTGCGCCGCCGCCTCACCCACCATTCCGGCACCCACAATGGACAATTTGTTCACTTCACACCTCCTCGCGGCCCGCGCCACCAGCCAGACGCCGCCGATACCAGCAGTATCGGCCCTGGCGAAGGCCTCGCAGTGCTTTCACGACGCAAGGCCGCCTGGGGTGTTGTCGACAGCGAGAGTGGACTTCGAGTCAGGTCAAGGTTTCGCTTGGCGCTTTCCAGCGCCGCGACCTCTCGCTACAAGTGTCGGCCTACTTGAACAAGGCCCCACGATCGCGTTTGATGAGCCGAGCGCAGCGTGCCGCTCCCGGCCTCTGCCCCGTGAGGAGCCTGACATGACCGACCCGATCTATCTGGAGGACCTGGCCGTAGGTGATACCTTCACCAGCGGTGAGCATTGCCTGGATGTTGAACAGATCATTCGCTTTGCCCGTGAGTACGATCCGCAGCCGTTTCACCTGGACGAAAGCCTTGCCAAGGACACGTTCTTCGAAGGGTTGGCCGCCAGCGGCTGGCAGACCAGTGCGCTGACCATGAAACTGTTGGTGAGCAGCCTGCCCCTGGCCCGCGGCGTGATCGGTGCCACTGCCGAGGTTTCCTGGCCGCAGCCCACCCGAGCAGGCGACCGGCTGCGTGTGCAGAGCACCATCGTGAGCATCACGCCCTCGCGCACGCGCCGCGACCGCGGCATGGTGGTGGTCGAATGCATCACGTCCAACCAGCGGGGCGAAACCTTGCAGCGCATGACGAGCAAGGTGCTGTGCTTTGCCCGTGAGGCCTAGGCGCCCTGCCGGGGTCAGTAGCGGATGAGTTGTTCGGCGGTGATCATGCCGCTGGCATCGCCGCCGGCCCGCTCGGAGTCCTTGATCGCCGCAGGCATTGCACCTGAGCGCTGAGCGTTGCGGGCCGCCGTTATCAGCTGAAGATTGCGAGCGTACAGCGCACGATTGGCGCCGACACGAAGGTTGGAGCGGGCCGCCAGCGTCTCGGCCTGCTGGTATTGCCCCTGCTGCAGGCGCAACACACCCAGGTAATGCAAGGTGGCGGGATTGTTCGGCTGTATGTGCAGCGCGCGTTCCAATGTCGCCGCCGCCTGGTCCAGATGACCTTCTGCATATTGCTGCGAGGCGGCTTCGATCAACGCGGTGGAGGCGTTGTTGCTACGGGCTTGAGTGGCACGGCCGCCAGCCATGGCACACTGGGATACGATCACCGTCAGACACAGGCATAAAGCCAACCATACAGGCGTGCTTGGCATCGGAAACGAACTCGACAAGACCGGGTGGACTGCCACACGATGGGCAGGTTTGCAGCCGTCCAGGTTGGCTGAGCCCTTGTTCGGAAGGCAAGGGATGCTATCGACCGGGCCCGCCGCTTGAAGTTCCGCGTCGCCCGGCCTGATCCGCCGCTTTCGCCTCCCCCAAGGCTGGCCTCGGTCGGGATGAGGTTTCCAGCCCTGCAACGGCCAGCGGCCATCAGGGCCGAGCACGCGGACAGGACCAATCGGCCAATTCCGATGGAAAGCCTGCCGTCTGCCAAAAACCAGGCTGCATCCTGGGATCCAAAGGCGTTATGGTTAGCACCATCCCCACGTCAATTGCCATGGAGGCAGTCATGACCACCCTCTTTCGCGCCAGCCTGCTGCTGTTGATCGTCGGCATGATCCTGGGCGACATCGTGCTCGCCAGCGTTGGCTTGTGCGGTGTGTGTGGCATTGCCGTGCATGGCACGATCCAGCAGGATGCCCGGGCAGAGCCGCCCGCCGAATCGGATTTCATTGCATAGCTGGCGCATGGCCATAGCTGGGCGCCTATCATCTACACTGCTCGTTGTCGCCGGGCAGTGACGTGCCCTGCGCTTTTCCCGGACGACAGCACCACGGTTGTCAAGGATCGGTACTCAATAGGCCTTAGCAGTGGCGAAACCCAGGATGCTCGAAACCGTCGTGTGGCGCCTCGGCCTCGCCGTCCTGTTGGCGCTTGTGCTGCTGGGCAGCCTGCGCGCCGATTGGGATTTCTCGCAGATCAGCCGACGGGCCCAGGCCCTCTATGGCCCTCTGGGCCCAGGCCAGGCGCGCATCGATGCCTGGCAGCAGTTGCTCGCCACCCAGCAACAAGGCAGCGAGCTGGAACGGCTGCGGCAGGTCAATCTCTTCTTCAACCAGCAGTTGCGCTACGTCGAAGATATCGACCTGTGGCGCGACGTCGATTACTGGGCGACACCGATCCAGTCACTGATCAAGGGCGCAGGCGATTGCGAGGACTACGCTATCGCCAAGTACTTCAGCCTGCGGCGCATGGGCATACCCAGCGAGAAGCTACGCATCACCTATGTCAAGGCCCTGCGCCAGAATCGGGCGCACATGGTCCTGACCTATTATTCGACCCCACAGGCCCAGCCGCTGGTGCTCGACAGCCTGATGGACGCGATCAAGCCGGCGGGCGAGCGCACCGACCTGTTGCCGGTCTACGCCTTCAACGGTGAGGGTCTCTGGCTGACCGGCGCCTCGGGGAACAAGAAAGTCGGCGATACCAAACGGCTGTCGCGCTGGCAGGACGTGCTGAAAAAGATGCAGGCCGAAGGCTTCCCGGCCGAATCGGTCTACTAAGGAGCGCAGATGTCACTGTTCAAACAATTGCTGTTCGCCATTTGCCTGTTCCTGGTGGTTGCCTTCACCGGCAGCTTCATGGTCAGCCTGGAAAGCTCGCGTAGCCAGTACGTGAACCAGCTGCGCTCGCATGCCCAGGACGGTGCCACTGCATTGGCCCTGTCGCTGACGCCGAACATCGACGATCCAGCCATGGTCGAGCTGATGGTGAGCTCGCTGTTCGACAGCGGGTACTACGCCAGCATCAAGGTCATCGACCTGGCCTCCAACGCCGTGCTCGTGGAGCGCCACGCCGAACCCGACAGCAACGGCGTGCCCGCCTGGTTCATTCGCCTGGCGGGACTGCAGGCCGCCGGCGCGGACGCCATCGTCAGCCGCGGCTGGCAGCAGGCGGCACGGGTCGAGGTGGTCAGCCACCCGATGTTCGCCCTGGCCAAGCTCTGGCAAGGCGCCTTGGGCAGCCTGGGCTGGCTGCTGCTGTGCGGGGCCTTGAGCGCCGTGTTGGGCGCCTTGCTGCTGCGCCGCCAATTGCGCCCGCTCGATTACATGGTTGCCCAGTCCCATGCCATCGCCCGCCGGGAATTCCTCAGCCTTCCGGATCTTCCCCGCACGCCCGAACTGCGCCGCGTCGTCCAGGCCATGAACCAGATGGTCGAGAAGCTCAAGGCGCTGTTCCACGAACAGGCCGAGCGCAGCGAGCAGCTGCGTGCCGAATCGTATCAGGACAGCCTCACTGGCCTGGCCAACCGGCGTTACTTCCAGATGCAGCTCAACGACCAAGTCAGCAACGTCGAGGACGCCCGGGCTGGCTACCTGCTGCTGCTGCGCATTCAGGACCTGGCCGGCCTCAACGCGCGCCTGGGCGGGCAACGTACCGATCAGTTGATCCAGGCGGTGGCCGAACAGCTACGCCGCGCTTGCGCCTCCCATCCCCAGACCCGCGACCTGATCGCGCGCAGCCGTGGCGGCGAGTTCGCCGTGCTGGCCCCTGGCCTGGACTCCGAGCAAGCCGTACACCTGGCCCAGGCATTGGAGCAGGCCTTGCACAGCCTGCACCAGACCGAGGCCAGCGATGTCAGCCCGGTGGCCCGCATGGGCCTTGCCCCCTATACGCCAGGCGATCAGCCCGACGCACTGCTCAAGCTGGCCGATGAAGCCCTGGCGCGCGCCGAGCACCAGGGAGCACCGAGCTGGGTGTGCCTGGAACGCAGCGCCGCGACACAGGCACCCGACAGTCAAAATGCCTGGCACTCGCGGCTCGACCGGGCCTTGGACCGGGGGCTGTTCGAGCTGTTCTTCCAGCCGGTGGTCGATTGCCAGGTGCCGAGCCGGATCCTGCATTACAAGGTCATTTCCCGTCTGCACGATGATCAGGGCGAGCCGTTGGCGGCGGGTCGCTTCCTGCCGTGGCTCGAGCGTTTCGGTTGGATGCCGCGCCTGGACCTGTTGATGCTGGATAAGGTCCTCAGGCATCTGGAAGGCCACGATGCCTCCCTGGCACTGAACCTCTCGGCCGCCACCCTGGCCGATGACGGCGCGATGCGCCAGATCTACGAACAGCTCGGCCATCATCGCGCATTGGCCGCACGCTTGACCCTGGAAATCGGCGAAGAGCAACTGCCCCGGCAGGCCTCGCTAGAGCACTTGACCCGACGCCTGCGCGAGTTGGGCGTTGGCCTGGCGCTGCAGCGCTTCGGCGGGCGCTTCAGCATGATCGGTAACCTGGAAAACCTGGGACTTGCCTACTTGAAGATCGACGGTAGCTACATTCGCCACATCGATCAGGAGCAGCATAAACGCCTGTTCATCGAAGCCATTCAACGGGCAGCGCACAGCATCGACCTGCCGCTGATTGCCGAGCGGGTCGAGTCCGAAGGGGAATCGAACGTTCTGCGCGAAATGGGCGTGCAAGGGATGCAAGGGCGGCGGGTGGGCGAGCCTGCACCCTGGCGCTGACGTCAGCGCTGCCGCCCCCGGACGGGGTCAGATCAGACCACCGCCCTCGTCTTCCTCGATCAGGTTGTTCAGGCTGCCGAGCGCCTTGCGCGCCGAAGAGCGGTTGAGCAGTTTGGACTGCGCATCCGGCGGCAGGTCGGTGATGCTGATCACGCCCTTGGTGGTCAGCACGTCGATCAGGTCTTCGAGCACACGGATCATGTCCAGGTCACTCTGCTTGAGCTGGCGAAGGCTGTTTTCCACCACATCGTCCGCGAACCAGGCCTGGATTTCGCCATGGTCGGCGGGGAGTATCTCCGTGTACTCGGCGTAAGGAGCGGCTTCGACCCGCAGCAGTTGGCCTGCGGCATCGCGTTGCACGTAATACATGGTATCGACCCTCGTGACGTGTTGGTTTCGCCTTGTCTGGCCTTTGCGCGAATACATTTCATACTGCCCCTCGCTACGCAGCATAGGCAAAGATCGCCCGGCAACAAGTAAGGCGAGCCTGCTCATCGGCGCGGGATAGTCCGTTTGGAGGATTCCTCTGCAGCGACGGCGATCAACCATGGTCACGGTCATCTCTCAACCATGCCTTGTGTCAAGGAGCGCTCCGTGCAGAAAGTCATCTACCTGCTTTGGCAACCCGAGCACGACACGTTCGATTCGTTCTCCCAGCAATTGAGCGGCCCCCTCGCCGACCGCCTGCACACCCTCGGCGCCCAGCACCTGCAGCTGAACCTGGCCGACGCCGACGTGAGCGCCGCCAACGGCTTGCGCCAGACACAGGCAGGCCCCCTGCCCCAGGCCGTACTGAGCTTCTGGCTGGACAGCGCCGTCGGCGAATTCCGCCGCCCATTCGACGAGGCCTTGCAGGTGATCTGTTCGCGCATTGCGGGGTACCTGGTCTGCGAGTCGGTGCCCATCCGCAACACGCGATTCCCCGCCAGCCCCGGCCAGCGCACCCACGGCTTTTCGCAACTGGCCTTCCTGCAACGGCCGACGCGCTTGAGCCACGAGGCCTGGCTCGAGGTCTGGCAAAACCACCACACACGGATAGCCATCGATACCCAGGACAATTTCCAGTACGTGCAAAACCTGGTGGTGCAGGTGCTCACCCCTGGCGCCACCGCGTTGGCGGCCATCGTCGAGGAATGCTTCCCGCCGGCAGCCATGGACGATCCGCAGGCGTTCTTCGATGCGCCGGGCGATGAGGCGAAGTTCCAGCACAACCTGGCGCTGATGATGGACAGCTGCCAGCGCTTCATCGATTTCGACCAGCTGGGCGTACTGCCCACCAGCCAATACCCCCTGTCACTGGAATTTCTCGCATGAACCGTCTTACCGGCAAGACAGCCCTGGTCACCGGCGGGGGTCAGGGCGTAGGCCAAGGCATTGCCCTGGCGTTGTGCGCCGAGGGCGCGCGGGTGGCCGTCGCAGGACGCACACTGGCCCCCTTGGAAGCGACCTGCGCGCAAATCCGCGCGCGCGGTGGCGAGGCACTGGCGGTGGTCTGCGACGTCACCCAGGCGCAGGCCATCGAGCAGTGCGTGGCCCAGGTGCTGGAAGCGTTCGGCACGATCGACATCCTGGTCAACAACGCCCAGATCGTACCCCTGGGCCGATTGCTGGAGGTCAGCGACGAGGCCTTCGCCCAAGGCATGGACTCAGGCCCCCTGGCCACCCTGCGCTTGATGCGTACATGCCACCCGTATCTGCGGGGCGGCGGCGTGGTGGTCAACCTGGCCTCCTCTGCCGCAGTGCGCTGGGACGCCTGCGGCTATGGTGCCTATGCGGCGGCCAAGGAAGCCATCCGCTGCCTCAGCCGCGCAGCCGCATGCGAATGGGGGCCTGATGGCATACGCGTCAACGTGATCGCGCCCCACGCCTTGTCTCCAGGGCTCGAAGGCTGGATGCAAGCCCACCCGCAAGAAGCCGAAGCGTTCCTGCAGGGCATTCCGCTGCGCAGGGTCGGGGATTGCGAAAGCGACATCGGCCGAACGGTCGCGTGGTTGGCCAGCGACGAAGCAGGCTATCTGACCGGCGCCACCCTGCCGCTCGATGGCGGCCAGGCGTTCTGGGGTTGAGCATGCAGTAGCGCCAGCCTCCTGGGACGCTCCGGAGGCTGGCGGCCATTACCGGCAGATCAAGGTGGAAAACCCAACCCTGCGGAAAGATCGGCCCCCTTGGCATCACGCGCCGTGCCAGGCGCCTGCTGCCCCGAGGTATCGTCGACGGCGTGTTTCACCGAGGCCTTGAGCCCCTCGCCCTTGGCCTTGAGCGCGTCGGTGACCCGATCGCTGCTGGGCCCCATGAGCCGATCCTCCTGACGCGTGCCGGGCAGCGCAGCGCCCAGCGCCGCTCCCAGCAGTACGCCCAGCGCTGCCAGCACCAGCGGCTGCTCCTTGAGCAGGTGGTCCATCTGGCCCTTCAGGGCGGTGGCCTGGTCGCCTACCTGATGTGCCCGGCTGCCCAAGGATTGGGCAGATTCGCTCACCGAGGCGCGTGCGCCCTGGCCGAGCTCGCTGGCGCGGTCCCTCGCATCGTGGGCTTTGCTGCGCACCTTGTGGCTGGCATCGTGCACCGTCTGTGCGGCTTGGGCGAATGCACCTTTCACGGAATCGACCGCATCACCCAGTTTTTCGCCCAGCCCAGGCCCTGTGGATGCAGGGCCTGGATTAAAGGGCCGGTGCTGGTTAAGGCCCAGCCAAGCCAGGCCAAGGACCGTCAGGGTCGCAGGTACCGGGTTGTTCTTGAGGGTGGTGCCCAGGTTGTGCAGGAACTCGCCACCATTGCCTTTGCCATAGGCAAGCAGCCTGTCGACCAATTGCCCAGGGCTCAGTCGTTGCTCCAGTGCATCGACCAGTT
The DNA here is from genome assembly GCF_033173945.1 of Pseudomonas sp. HTZ2. NCBI lineage: Bacteria > Pseudomonadati > Pseudomonadota > Gammaproteobacteria > Pseudomonadales > Pseudomonadaceae > Pseudomonas > Pseudomonas sp. HTZ2. Next base: position 3,123,775 of record NZ_CP137332.1, read on the forward strand.
CGTTGATGTGCTCGCGCTTGGCGTTGATTTCCTGCTCGAGCAAGTCGGGGTCTTTTTGTGCGTCGCGTTCGAAGGTGCTGGTCATGGCAGTTTCCTCTTCAAGGTGTCCTTGTCCTGCTCCATGGCATGCAACGTACGGTCAGGTCTGAGGTGCGAAGGCTCGAACTGCTTCTTGCCCGATTGCACCATGATCAAGCCGACGATGACGGTGACGGCACCCACGATCAGCGCAGCCAGCCACGGCTCCAGCACCATCGCCAGGGCATAGACCGCCGCCAGCAGGAGGATGACAAAACCTGCCAGCAACACGATCGCGCCGGTCGCTACGGCCGCCGTGCCGGCCTTGAGCGTGGCCAGGTTCTGTTGCAGTTCGGCCTTGGCCAGTGCCAGCTCCTTGGCGAACAGTTCCGGGACTTCGCGCATCAATTGGCGCAGCAGGCCCGTCACGCCCACGGGATCGTCGACCGTCGAATGTGCAGTTGGGGTGTGTTGCAAAGGGTCCTTGTTCATCACTCGCCTCCTTTGAGTGGATCGCGATCCAGTGGGCTGTCACTCACCGGCCTTCCGGCGCCGAGCCCCACAGGGTCGACGGGGGTGTAGGGTTTGTGGGTGGACACATCGCTCGCCCGATCGGGCACGGCTGGTAGGGTGTGATCGGGCTCAGGGCGCGCGTGCGTCCTAGGTTGAGGGGGTTCGGCGGTTGCGTGGCGGTTGCTGGCACTGGCGAAACGCGACAAGGCAAATCCCACCGCCACGCTGCCTGCGAGAAAGAGCGCAGGATTGTCCCGCGCCAGCTGTGCACCTCGCTGTAGCAGGCTTTCGGCACTTTCATGACGAACCTGCTCGGCGAAGCTGCCGATGCAGGCGGCCGCCTCGTTCAGATAGTGGGAAAGCCCTAGGCTGTCATGGCCCTCAAGCTCCGAAGCCGCCGAACGCGCGCCTTCCTTGAGAGCGTCGAGCTGCTCCGCCGCACGGTCGCGGTATTGCTCGTACTGGTGGGTACCTTGGATTTTCGCATCATCGAGCAAAGCTCCGGCTTCATCGGCAATGGCGTGGAGGTGATCCTGTGTACTGCCCGGCCTGGAGGTGGCGCTGGGGTCGTTTTTTTCCATCATGACGTCCTCGAAGTTGACGATTGGGTGAATGCCGGAACTTGCGACATTCATTCGAGGGACGTGGGCGCAACACAGGGAGTTCAGTCCAAGCGATCGGCAACGGTTCGCCGGGGTGCCAATGGCTCGTGCACCATCCATTAGGGCCGTGCTTTAGCGCGCACCTGCCTGCGTCGATTTCCCAAACCGCCTGCATACGCAGTTTGAACGTTCGGGACAGGGCGGCATCCTTTGCCAAGACACAGGTTGTTTTCTCTCGATAACCAATAGGCCTGAAGGTATGGCACGTCTTCCTGTAATCGGCATAGTGGCAAGCTCCTGGAAAATCGGCCCCCATGCCGTGCAGATCATGGACGACAAATACGGGCGCGCCGTTGCCTTGGCTGCCAATGGCCTGCCTGTCGTGATTCCTGTGTTCGCCGAGCTTCTGATGCCCCGCGACATCATAGAGCGTGTCGACGGCCTGCTGTTTACCGGGTCGCCCTCGAACATCGAGCCACATCACTACCAAGGTCCTCCCAGCCCACCCGACACCCCGCATGATGCGGCCCGTGACCATCTGGCCCTGCCGCTGTGGCGCGAAGCCGTCGACGCCGGCCTGCCGGTATTGGGCATCTGTCGAGGGTTCCAGGAAATGAACGTCGCCTTCGCCGGCACCCTTGAACAGCGGTTGCCAGAAACCGGCACCGAACATCAACCGCCGAGCAACGAGCCGGTGGAAGACCAATATGCGCGCACACACAACCTGACCGTGTTGCCAGGCGGTGTGCTTTATCGTCTGGGCCTGGCGGGCCGTATCGAAGTCAACTCGGTCCATGGCCAGGGTATCGCCGAGGTGGGCAAAGGCTTGCGTGTCGAGGCCGTCGCTGAGGACGGCCTTGTGGAAGCGCTTTCGGTAGAAGGCAGCCAGAGCTTTGCCCTGGGCGTGCAATGGCATCCTGAGTGGCAGGTCATGTTCAACCCGGATTACCTGGCCATTTTCAAAGTCTTCGGCGACGCCTGTCGACAACGCGCTCAGCAGCGTTGCGCACGCCGTTGAGGGCTCGGGCCACTGGAGGAAGACCATGCACATTCATCATTTGAACTGCGGTTGCATGTGCCCTTGGGGCGGTGCGCTGTTCGACGGCTACAGTCCAGGCCTGACGGCGACCGTGCCGTGCCATTGCCTGTTGGTCGAAACCGAGCGTGACGGGCTGGTACTGGTCGACACGGGTTTTGGCTACAACGATATCCAGCACCCACAGCGCTTGAGCCGCTTCTTTCGGCTGTTCAACAACATCCGCCTCGACCACCGCCTGACAGCCTTGGATCAGATCAGGCGGCTGGGCTTCGATCCGCGGGATGTCAGGCACATCGTGCTGACGCACCTGGATTTCGACCACGCCGGCGGGCTGGAAGACTTCCCTCAGGCCCGGGTACATGTGATGGGCGAGGAAATATCGCATGCCACCCAGGCCGGTGGCTGGATCGGATCACGGCGTTACCGCGCCCGCCAGTGGCAAGCCGTGGCGGATTGGGAGTTCTATCCCGAGCTGGGCGAACAATGGTTCGGCTTCGATGCCGTGCGTGCGCTGATCGATGTCCAGGACGACATTCTGTTGGTACCCCTGGGCGGCCATACCCATGGCCATGCCGGGATCGCATTGCGCACCGGACAGGGCTGGCTGCTGCATGCCGGCGATGCGTATTTCCACCACCTGGAGGTGCACAGCCCCCAACGTCGCTGCCCGCCAGGCATGCGTCTGTATCAGCGCATGATGGACACCGACCACAAATTGCGCCTGGCCAACCAGCGTCGCCTGCGCGACCTGGTCCTGACCCAGGGGCCGGGACTGGAGGTGTTCTGCAGCCATGACCGATGGGAGATGCAGTATGCCTTGACCAACCAGCAGGAAAAGGATGCCCGGTGTCAGCGGGCCTGACCATCGAGCGTTTGGCCTGAACTTCCTCAGGCTGTCCAGCTTCCTCTACTTAAACCACCACCGGCCCAACAGGCGGTTCCGTTTGCATGTTGGCCTTGATCATTCACGGCGATGGCTGCCTGAGAGAGGGTTGATCATGATTGATCCGGCAACGGGAATGAAACCGGGTGAACGCTACCGGGTAAGCGATCCCGACGAGGTCCAGCAGTTTCCGGGATTTTTCCTGGACGGCAAGTATTACCTGGAACCTGAGCTGCTGACGGCCGTCGGCTGGCTGGAAGGTCGGCGGTTCATCTATGACAACCTTACGCCCACAGGCGAGCCGGTGTTCGCGGATCGCTTCGCCGGGACGGTCGAGGACCTGACGCTTCATGTGGTGGAGGGTCCGGCCCTTAAGCTGTCGAGGGTCGATGCCGGCGCTGGCGAAGCGGCTGCGTCGCACACCGAACGACCCAGTCCTACGCCGCACCACCCCTCGGCCCAGCGCCGGCTGCAGGGCCAACTGGTGGTCATCACCGGCGCATCCAGTGGCATCGGTCGGGCCACGGCCAAGGCCTTTGCTTGCCAAGGTGCCCGCCTCGTGCTGGCCGCCCGCGACGAACAGGCGCTGTTCGAGGTGCTGGATGAGTGCACCGAGTGCGGCACCGATGCCTTGGTCGTGGTTACCGACGTCACCCGTAGCGAACAGGTCGAAGCGCTGGCCGTACGGGCGGCGGAGTTCGGCCACGGACGCATCGACATCTGGATCAACAATGCCGGTGTCGGAGCCGTGGGCAGCTTCGACCAGACGCCGCTCCCCGCCCATGAGCAAGTCATCCAGACCGACCTGCTCGGCTACTTGCGTGGCGCTCACGCGGCGCTGCCGTACTTCAAGGCCCAGGGGCGCGGGATATTGATCAACACTTTGTCGGTCGGCAGTTGGGTAGCCCAACCCTATGCAGCGGCCTATTCGGCCAGCAAGTTCGGCTTGCGTGGCCTGACCGAAGCGCTCAGGGGCGAGTTGACGGAATATCCGGATATCCATGTGTGCGATATCTATCCGGCGGTGATGGACACGCCGGGTTTCAGGGACGGCGGCAACTACACAGGCCATGCGCTCAAACCGCCGGGGCCCGTCTACGATCCGGCGTTGGTGGCCAAGGCCATGGTGGCCTGCGCAGTATCGCCCCGTGCTCACACCACTGTGGGCTCAGCGGCGCGGCTCGCGCACCTGGCCAGTCATCTGGTGCCTCGCCTTGCCCAGTTCACCGGCTGGCTGACCCGTCTGGGCATCGAGCGTAGCCCGAAGGCGGCGGTGTCGGACGGCAATCTGTTCCAGCCCCCTGTTGGCACCCGTGGCGTGCAAGGGGGTTGGCGCACCGCTGGACACCCTGCACCTGCGTTGCTGGTCACTGCGGCGGTGCTGATACTGGGGAGCTGCGCGCTGGCCACGCTTCGACGCAAACGGCGCTGAGTGCTCTGGAAGGTGTGGTCCGACGACACCCTTGCAGGACCCGGCACCACCTGTCGCGTCATCGGACCCTCGCCACCAACTTCCAATCCCCGGACCCGGTCTTTGTCCTGCTCGGCTCCGACGAGGGCAGCTACATCTCCGGGTCACGCTATGGTGAGACAGGGGCAAGCCGATGCTGTGAGGCGGCCCCGGGGTTTTGCGCAGCACGCACAAGTTCGTTGCGGCGAGTGGGTATACCGCCTTCCCGACCGCAGCCCTAGGCTTGTCGCTGACCTGTCAACCCATTTGGAGTGTCCACCATGTCAGCGAGCAGCCCTGAGATTGTTGCTTCACCGTCGGCGTCCGCCGTCGTCACGCCTGCCCTGTCCAAGGCGCTGGTTGTGTTTCTGGCGTTCTGTTGCGGCGCCGTCGTTGCCAACCTGTATTACGCCCAGCCGATCGTTGAACTCATCGCGCCCAGCATCGGGCTTTCGCCGCAGCATGCCAGCCTGATCGTGTCGCTGACCCAGTTGGGATATGCCGTCGGCTTGCTGTTGCTGGTGCCGCTGGCAGATCTGATGGAAAACAAACGCCTGGTCATCGGCTTTACCTTGGTAGTGGGGGTGTGCCTGGCGGCGGCAGGTTTTGCCGGTTCGCCTTCGCTGTTTCTGGCCGCCTCGCTGATGATCGGCCTGACTTCCGTCGCCGTGCAGATCCTCGTGCCCCTGGCCGCACACCTGGCGCCAGAAAGCAGCCGGGGTCGCGTCGTGGGCAACATCATGAGTGGCCTGTTGCTCGGCATCTTGCTCGCCCGCCCGGTCTCGAGCCTACTGTCGGAGTACGTTGGCTGGAGGGGCGTGTTCTTCAGTGCCGCCCTGCTGATGGTGGCCATCGCAGCCCTGGTAGCGGTGCTGTTGCCTGAACGGATCCCGAACCATCACACCACCTATGGCCGCTTGATCGGATCGGTGTTCGCATTGGCCAGACGCTATGCAGTGCTGCGCGAGCGCTCGCTGTACCAAGGGCTGCTGTTCGCAAGCTTCAGCTGCTTCTGGACCCTGGCGCCCATCGAGCTGATCCGTCATTACGGCCTCAGCCAGAACGGCGTCGCGCTCTTTGCCTTGGTCGGTGCGGTCGGGGCGGTTGCAGCCCCCATCGCCGGGCGCCTTGCCGATGCAGGTCACGGGCAGGTCAGCACTTTGGCTGCCTTGCTGTTGGCGCCCGCTTCGCTACTGATCGGTGCCATTTCCGGGCTTGGCTACCTGGGCCTGGTAGTGGCAGCTGTCGCCTTGGACTTTGCCGTGCAGTTGAACATGGTCCTGGGGCAACGTGAGGTCTACGCGCTGGACCCTCATAGCCGCGCTCGCCTCAACGCCGTGTTCATGACCAGCATCTTCGTCGGCGGCGCAGTGGGCTCGATGATGGCAAGCCCGCTGTACGAGCGTTTCGGATGGAGTACCGCGCTCTATACCGCTGCCCTGCTCCCGGTCTTGGCATTGCTGGTGTTCGTGGTCAAACACAGGAAAGCTCGTTGAGCCGGCATCGCGCTATCTCGATGACCCTTGACATGGCTATCATCCGTGCAGCCGTTACCTTCGGGCTGGCGCTCCCGGTCCTCTTCGACAAGGTTGTACGTATGGATAAATTTCTGGCATTGAGCATGTTCGTCGAGACGGTACGCTGCGGCGGCTACTCCGCAGCGGCACGGAAGCTCGGCGTGGCCACCTCGTCGGTGGCCCGTCAGGTTGCAGCGTTGGAGGCAGACCTTGGGGCCACGCTCATCACCCGCAGCACGCGGCGAAACAGCCCGACCGACCTGGGCCAGGCCTACTTTGCGAACGCGGTGGCCATCCTCGATGCGTTGACTGCGGCCGACAGCCTGGTGATGGACCGGGGGAGCGAGGCCAAAGGCACGCTCAGGATCAGCGTGCCGGTGGAGTTCGGCCGTCACTTGATTTCACCGCATCTGGGGCGTTTTCTCGACAGCCACCCGGGGTTGGAAGTCACCCTCAACCTCAGCGATGAGCGGGTGGACCTTTTCAAGGAGCGCATCGATTTGTCCGTGCGTTTAGGGTCAACGGTTTCCAGCGATGAAGTCATTTGCACCCCGCTCGGCCATTTCCAGCGTTGGCTGGTGGCAAGCCCTGCCTACCTCGAGCAGCACGCGGCCCCCGCCCATCCCCTCGAGCTACCCCGTCACAGATGCCTGCGCTTCGATTACGGCGGGCCCATGCGCGCCTGGCAGTTCCAGATTGACGACCAGACGGTGCCGGTCCAAGTGCACGGCCAGATGCAGAGCAACAACGCCGACGTTCTCCGCCAGGCTGCCGTCGCCGGTCAAGGCATCGCGCTGCTGGCCGACTGGCTGGTCGCCGAAGACGTGCGGCACGGCCGGCTGATCCGCTTGCTGCCAATGTTCGAAGTCAATCCAACCTCGGTCGACACGAGTATCAACATGGTGTATCTGCCGGCCAATCGCGAGTCCACGCGTATCAAGGCATTTGCTCGGTTCATGAAAACGCTGCTCGACCGTTGACGGGCAACATCATCCTTCGCGGATAAACCCTACGACTTCACCATCGTGATCATCGGTGAATTCCAAGCCATATAGCGCGTCGTTGCAAAAGCGTGACAGAAGTTAACGCACTGGTTGTTATACCCCTACAGTTCGATGATCTAGTCTATTGGGACGCCGTTTGAGGACAGTGCCAGGGACCGTTATGAGACTGTACGAATTCATCGAGGGCAACATGGAGCCGATTCTCCAAGCCTGGGAGGATTTCGCGCGTTCGGTGGAGACGCAGCAGCCAAATCTGGATGCGACCGGTTTGAGGAATCACGCCGAGAAGATCCTGCACACGGTCGCCCAGGACATGCGAACGACTCAGACAGCCCATCAACAGTCTGAAAAAGCGCAAGGAAGGGGGCCGCAAATATCCAGCGAGACAGCGGCCCAGACACATGCGGTGGTACGTCTGATGGCAGGCTTCTCCATGGATCAGATGGTCTCCGAATATCGAGCGCTGCGCTCCAGTGTGCTCTCCCTCTGGCTTAAGCACGAAGCATTCGACCAATACCAGGTCCAAGACATGATTCGGTTCAACGAGGCAATAGACCAAGCCTTGGTAGAGTCGATCGCAGCTTATGGGGTGGCAGTGGAGTCGACACGAAAAAAGGTGCTTGCCGTGTTAGGCCATGACCTGCGGTCACCGTTGGGGGCGGTACACATGGCTGGCGATCTGCTTTTGCGCCAGAAAGGGCTGGATGAAAAAGGCAAGGCACTGGCATCCCAGGTTTGTACAAGCGCTCGCCGCGCTACGGCCATTGTTAATGACCTGCTCGACCTGGCGCGCTGCAATCTGGGTACCGGCATCCCGGTCTATCCAGAGGAGGTCGAACTGAACCCGATATGCCGCACCGTGATCGAGGAGTTGCAAACCGCTTTCCCGGTGGCCGACATCGTCTTTGACGAAGTCGCGCAGGTGACCGGCCCGTTTGATTCGGCCCGTATCGCCCAGGTCTTTTCCAATTTGATAGGCAATGCCATCCGCCACGGCGATATAGCCTGCCCTATCAAGGTCACGGTGGAGAACGACGCTATCGGTCCGCGTGTGACAGTCCATAACTGGGGAGAACCCATTCCTGCTGACGTGATCCCCTACCTCTTCAAGCCGGAGGGGCGTTATTCCAGTTATGCAGCCGGAGAAAAGGGTTCAGCTGCAGGTCTTGGGCTAGGGTTGTTCATCGCGGCGGAAATCGTTGCCAGTCACGGCGGCAGGATTGAAGTCATGTCGAATGAAGAGCAAGGGACGACGTTTGCGGTGTTGCTCAAGGGGTAAGGGTGAAGTCGAAATCGTATCGACAGTTGCTGTCCACCGTTTTCGTCGAAGAAGGAGCGGACGACCTACCTCGTGTAGCTGGCAATCAGCGGCAGCCCTTGGGCAATGGCACTGGCTTCAAGCTTGGCACGCTCGGCGTCGAGAAAGGCATACGCGGCCTGCAAGGTGGAGATCTTCGCTTGAATCTCGGCCATCTTGCCGGCAACCAAGGCTGCGCCTTGGGCGCAATTGATCGAGTTACCGCGCCTGGCCGCCAGGATGTCCCCGATCTCGGCGAGTGAAAATCCCGCCCCCTGGGCACTTTGAATGAATGCCAGGTCACTAACGGTCTGATCGCTGTAGCTGCGGTAGTTGTTGGCCTGTCGATGGGCCACGATCAACCCGAGCTTTTCGTAATAGCGCAATGCGTGGCGGCCGAGTCCACTTCGGCGCTCCAACTCTCCAATGTTCACCTAAAGAAACTCCTTGACTGTAGAGCACGCTCTACACCTTAGCCTGCACCCATCATCCAAACAAGGAATCAGGCATGAGCGTGGAATGCTTCGTCACGGGCGGGAGCGGATTTATAGGCCAACACCTACTGGCCCGTCTTACTGCGACAGGGCACAAGACCTGGGTGCTCATGCGCAATCCTGGAAACATCGAACGGCTCAGAGAACAGGTAAGCCGGCTGGGCGGTGACCCTGCACATGTCCACGCGGTTGAAGGCGACATCAGCACAGAGGGGCTTGGTCTGAGCGAGGCGGACCAGGCGTGCGTGTCTTCGGCTTCGGTGGTTTTCCACCTTGCGGCGGATTTTTCCTGGGGGCTGACGATGGAGCACGCCCGCGCCGTCAATGTGCAAGGGGCGCTCAGAGTCGCCAGGCTTGCGGCGAGCCAGGACATCCGCTTGCTCATGGTAGGTGGCTTCATGCTGCAAAACCTGGCCCACCTTGCCAGGATCGGCGTCGATAACGAGCGCCCTGAAAACACAGATTGGCCTGCAGTCTACGCCCGTGCTGGGGGCTACGAAGGCAGCAAGATCGAGTCCCATTTCGCAGTCATGCGTTACATGCACGATGCCGGTGCGGATTACACCGTTGTCCATCCTGCTACGGTGTGTGGCCACAGCGAGACTGGGCACATCCCGCAAGGACAACCTCTGGCCGAGCTCATTCGAAACCTGGCACAAGGCCGGTTCAAAGCGATTCCCGGCTCTGCCAGGCACTGGTTGCCATTGGTCAGCGTCGATTACCTGGTGAAGATGATGACCTGCGTGGCGCTCGACCCTTCGATGGCCAACCGGCAGGTCCTGGCGCTCTGCGCGCACACACCGAACCTGCAAGGGATGCTCGAGCAGATCGCAGGAACGCTGCAGGTCAAGGCACCCCGCTACCATGTACCGATAGGTTTGCTCAGGTGGATTTTGACGATTCCGGGCCTGGCGGCCCGACTGGCGGTCAGCGCCGAATCATTGGACTTCATTCAGACCCAGCGCTTCGACATGCGTCAAAGCGAGCTTCTGGAGCACAAGTATCAATTCACACACCCCGACATGGCGCGCACGCTGGAAAATACGGTGCGCTACGTCAAAGGCGACTTGGCCCACTGAGGCAACCCGGTTGAGCGGACTCGAACAATACCTGTGACAGCGGGCCCGCTCCAGACGCAACGAGCTGATCCGGCTGGGCAAAAAAGCGCCACAGCCGTCCGGCGTGTAGTTCGTCTTCGAGAAAGTCCGACACAGCGCGAGCCGGCGCACCGAAGTGCGCCGGCTCGCGTCGCTGCATTACCAGAGCGCGATGTCGTAGGTCAGGTAGATCCGGTTGCTGTCACGACCGCGGGAGAAATCAGAGCGGTAGACATAGTTGCGCAGCTTCACGCCCAACCCTTTGACCGGACCGGACTGCACCACGTAGGCAAGTTCCACATCACGTTCCCATTCGTTGAGTTCAGCGTCAGCGGAGCGACCGTTGTCCCCGCTCAAGTAGCGCGCCATGAAGGTGAGCCCAGGGACACCGGCCGCTGCAAAGTTGTAGGCATAGCTTGCCATCCAGGTTTTCTCTTCCTCCTCGATGAACTTACCGATGCCGACGTTGCTGAACGAGTAGACCGTCGCGCCGCTGATGTACGGCAGCCCAGCATCGCCATCAAGCACTTGGTAGCCGGCGCCGACGGTGTGCCCCGAGTGGGTATACGACACCTGCCCACTGAACATGTCGTTGTCGATCTTGCCACCGTAAGCGGCTCCGCTGTCACGACTCTTGAAGTAACGCACGTCGGTGGTGAACACCCCGCCGGCCAATGGCAAGTCGTGTACCAGCCCCATATAGTCCTGGCGGTAAAAGTGTTCGAGCTGGCCATGGAAATAACTCAAACGCAGCTGTTTGCTCACGGCATAGTCCGCGCCGGCAAAACTGAAATCGCCAGACTCGCTACCGCCGTAGCCATCCAGAAATAGGCCAGTGCTGTCGGAGGAATCACGCTGCTTGAAGCGATCCAGGTGGCCGGCGGTCAGGGTCAGCCCTTCGACATCGGTACTGATCAGCTGTGTGCCTTGGTAGGTCTGAGGCAGCAGCCGCGCATCGTTGTAGACCAACACCGGCGTCTTGGGCAGCAAAGTGCCGTGCTTGACCACGGTCTGCCCCACGCGCGCCTTGGCCGTCACCCCGGCGCTGGAGAATTCGTCTGCGGCGCGGCCATCGTCGTGGACCGGCAGCAAGCCGGTACCGCTGCGCCCACGGCCCGAATCGAGCCGGACACCGACCAAGCCAAGGGCATCGAGGCCCACACCCAGCGGGCCTTGAGTAAACCCTGATTGGTAATCGAGCAGGAAACCTTGCGCCCATTCCACCCGCTCACTCTTGGCGTTCGCGGCAGTGCGGGGGCTCATGCCCTGTTCGTCACGGAAGTTTTCGTTGAAATAGACATTGCGCAGTTGCAGCTTGAGCTTGCCGTCATCGATGAATCCGGCAGCGCCGGCCACAGGCAGCCAGCCGCAGAGCAGGCCACAGGTGGCCCCACGGAAAACAGCTCGGGACATGTTCGGTACTCTAGTTGTTGTTCTTGGATAGAGGTGGGCGCCAGGAGCGCCCCATGCAGATCAGACGAAGAAGGACAGCGCCCCCGTGAGCAACGCCAGTGCCGTGATCACCAGCGAGGTGAGTACCGCCCATTTGACGGTGGCTTTCTGGAAGTCGCCGATATCGCGATCGACCATGCCCACCAGCAGCAAGGTCGAAGCTACCAGCGGGCTCATCAGGTGCACCGGCTGGCCTAGCACCGAGGCGCGTGCAATTTCGACCGGGTCGATGCCGTAGGCGGCAGCCGCGTTGGCCAGGATCGGCACCACGCCAAAGTAGTAGGCATCGTTGGACAGCACGAAGGTCAGCGGCATGCTGGTCAGCGCCACCACCAGCGGGAACCAGTGGCTCCAGGCCTCGGGAATCCAGTCGACCAGGGTCTGCGCCAGGGCATCGACCATCTTGGTGCCGGAGAAGATCCCCGCGAAGATGCCGGCGGCGAACACCAGCAGCACCACGGTCATGGCATTGCCCGAATGGGCGAGGATGCGCTCCTTCTGCAACTCCAACTGCGGGTAGTTGATCATCAGCGCCGCGACGAAACCGATCATGAACAGCAGCGCGGAGTGCATCACACCCATCACCAAGGCCGTCATGACGGCAATCACCAGCACCAGATTCACGTACGCCAGCCGTGGGCGCTTGTGCGGGTTGTCGCCAAGGATTTCCTTGATGTAGCAATTGCCCCCGCCGGACTCCAGGGCGATGTTGCCGATGCGTCGACGCTCGGCACGGCCCAGCAGGTAGGCGGTGAACACCACCCAGGCCGCCCCCCCGATCACGGTCGGCAGCATCGGAATGAAGTACTCGGTCGCATCCAGCCCGAGCGCGGCGATAGCCCGGGTGGCCGGCCCGCCCCAGGGGCTCATGCCGCTCATGATGCTCAGCGACAGCATGGACACCGTGGCCAGGATCATCGGGTTCATGCCAATGCGCTTGTACAGCGGCAGCATGGCCGCACAGGTGATCATGTAGGTGGTGGTGCCGTCACCGTCCAGTGCCACCAGCAGCGACAGAAGCGCCGTACCGATGGCGATCTTGATCGGGTCGCCATTGACGCGCTTGAGAATCTTGCGGATCAGCGGGTCGAACAGGCCAGCATCGATCATCAGGCCGAAGAACAGGATGGCGAACAGCAACAGTGCCGCCGAGGGCGCCACCATCTTCAAGCCATCGAGCATCATCTTGCCCAGCTCGGGGGCAAAACCACCGATCACCGCGAAGACGATGGGTACCACGGTGAGCGCAACGATCGGCGACAGGCGTTTACTCATGATCAGGTAGGTGAAGGTCACCACCATGATCAGGCCCAGGAGTGCGAGCATGGTCTTTTCTCTTGTTTTTATTGTGTTGCGGCCATCGGCAAGGCAGACGGCCCCCTACCCCACTCGGCATCGCCGGGATGTCGAGTGGGATTTTACGTCAACGATGGGAGGTGGAAGAGGCTTTCAGCCGTGATGCCGAGGCTCGGCAGACCAGTCGGCCTGCGCAGTCTGCGTCTCGGCCGGTGCAGCCGGGGTGCCGTTCAGACGACGCAGCAAGGTTTCCCGTTCACAGGCGTTCTCCGACAGCGAGATGATCACGGTGGCCACGGCGTTGCTGGCCAGGCTGGTCAGGGCCCGCGCTTCGGACATGAAACGATCGATGCCGATCAGCAAGGCCAGCCCTGCCAACGGGATGTCGTGGATGACGGTCAAGGTCGAGGCCAGCGCCACGAAACCACTGCCGGTCACACCTGCAGCGCCCTTGGACGACAACAGCATGATCGCCAGCATCGTCACCGTCTGCCCGAGGCTCAGGTCGATGTTGCAGGCCTGGGCGATGAACACCGCCGCCAGCGACAGGTAGATGGCGGTGCCGTCGAGGTTGAAGGAATAGCCGGTCGGCAGCACCAGCCCCACCACACCTTTCTTGCACCCCAGCTTCTCGAGTTTTTCCAGCATGCGCGGCAGCACCGGCTCGGTGGACGATGTGCCGAGCACCACCAGAAACTCCTCGCGGAAGTAACGCAGCAGCTTCCACAGGCTGAAGCCGTGCGCGCGGCAGATGCCACCGAGCACCACCAGCACGAAGAATGCGCAGGCGATGTAGAGCGTGCCGACCAGCTTGGCCAATGCGCCCAAGGAGGTCACCCCGTACTGCCCAACCGTGAAGGCCAGCGCCCCGAAGGCACCGACCGGGGCGAAGCGCATCAGGTAGCCGAAGATGCGAAACACCATGGTCGAGGCCGACTCCAGCACATCGAGTACCGGCTTGCCCTTCTCGCCCATGGACGACAGGGCAAAACCGCTGAGCACCGCGATGAACAGCACCGGCAGCACTTCACCCTTGTTGAACGCCCCGATGAAGGTGTCCGGAATGATGTGCATGAAGAAATCGACCACGCTGAGCTTCGCCGCAGAGGCGGCGTACTGGCCAAGGCCCTCGGTGCTGAGGGTGGCCGGATCGATGTTCATCCCCACACCCGGGCGGAACAGGTACACCGCAGCCAGGCCGATGATCAGGCTGACGATCGTCAGCCCCAGGAACAACAGCAAGGTCTTGCTCATCAACCGACCCAGCGAGCGCTTGTCGGTCATGCCGGCGATGCCGGTCACGATGGTGCAGAAAACGACCGGGGCGATCATCATCTTGATCAGTTTGATGAACGCGTCGCCCAGTGGTTTGAGCGCAACGGCCTGTTGCGCCCAGAAGTGACCGACCACCACGCCCAGCAGGACGGCGCAGAGGATCTGGAAATACAGTGATTTCGCGAGTTTCATGAGGCATCACCCATTGTTGAAATTGTGCGGATGTGCGGGTTGCGATGTGATGCAAGCAGCTGCCTACCCCGCCAGCCTGCGCAAGGTTGGGGCGTAGACGAAGCCTGAAAACAGCCGGCGGGCAGTTCTAACCACAGAGGCCTGGAGTGTCTTGCCATCGGCGCCGCTGCGCGAAAGCGCGACGTCGATGCCACCGCTCGGGTGCTCCAGGCGCACTTCATCCAGGTGCTGTGCTTGTTCGCCAAGCATGTCCATGATCACGGTGCCCGGGCTGACGCAGGCAGTCGCCAGCCCGATCGCACCGGTGATGGCCAAGGCGCGATGGCAGTTGTGAGGCATGAAGTAGCGCACTTGCAGCGTGCCGTCATGGCGGGGCGGAGAAACCAGTACGGGCTTGGGGATCACCATGCCGCTGACATCGCCCAGCCCCATGGCCTTGCCGGCCTTCAGGCGCAAGGCCTCCAGACGTTGCAGCAGGCGGGTGTCGGCATCCAGCTGTGCGGGGGTCTCGGAGCCGGTCACGCCCAGCTGGCTGGCCTCGACGATCATCATCGGCATGGCCATGTCGATGCAGGTCACCGGCACGCCGTCGATCACATCCTGGGCTTGGCCGGTGGGGAACAGCTTGCCAGTCTTGCTGCCCACCGCGTCGAGGAAGGTCAGGTGCACCGGGGCGGCAGTGCCAGGTACGCCGTCGATTGCCGTGCGGCCTTCGTAACGCACGATGCCACCGGGCGTTTCCACCAGCGAATTGACGAAGGTGTTGGTGTTCAAGTTACGGATGCGTACCAAGGTCTTGCCATCCTGGGCCTTGACCAGTCCTTGCTCAATGGCGAACGGGCCAACGGCGCAGAGCATATTGCCGCAGTTGGGTGCGGTATCGACCCGGCGCTGGGCGACCATGACCTGCACGAACAGGTAATCGACATCGGCGTCGGCATGCAGCGAGGGGCTGACGATCGCCACCTTGCTGGTCTGCGGGCTACCGCCGCCGATTCCGTCGATTTCCAGCTCATGCCCGGAACCCATCAGGTTGATCAGCAATTCGTCGCGTTCGACCACATTGGCAGGAAGATCCCATGCATGGAAAAAGGGCCCCTTGGAGGTGCCGCCGCGCATGAGTACGCAAGGAATTCGTTGCATGATTTCGCACTCTTGTTGATCAATGGACATCATTGATGTTGTGGACACAAGATTGACAGGGATGGATAAATCAATCCAATGCAAATATCGTAGCCATTATTGCGATTGATGAATCAATCCAGAGCCAGGGCCAAAGAGCGATCCGAGATGGAATACGAGCTGCAAGACATACGATCTTTCGTGAAAATCGCCGAACTTGGCAGTTTCCATGAAGCAGCGGAAGCGCTGCACCTGTCCCAACCCGCCCTGAGTCGGCGGATAAAAAAGCTCGAGGAAGGATTGGGCACCTCCCTGCTGGAGCGCACGACCCGCCGAGTCAGCTTGACCAGTGTCGGGCGGGACTTTCTGCCCAAAGCCAGGCGCCTGCTGGATGACTTCGAGGATTCGATCCTGAGCATTCGCGAACTCGCCGAACGACAGACCGGCCAGGTCACCCTCGCCTGCATCCCGACTGCGGCGTTTTATTTCCTGCCGTCGGTGATCCGCGACTACAACGAGCAGTACCCCAAGATCCGCATCCGCCTGCTCGACCTCAGCGCCAACGACGGGCTCGAGGCCGTGCTGCGCGGCGAGGCCGACTTCGGCATCAACATGATGAGCGGCCAGCACCCGGACATCGAATTCGTCTCCCTGGTGCAGGAGCATTTTGTCCTGGCCTGCCGTCGGGACCACAAGCTGGCGAACCGCGACGCGGTGACCTGGACGGAACTGGCCGACTACCGACTGATCGGCGTGGGCCGGCTGAGCGGCAACCGGATGCTGCTGGACCATGCCCTGTCCGGGCTCAACCTGCGGCCCAAGTGGTTCTATGAGGTCCAGCACCTGTCCACCTCGCTGGGCATGGTCGAGGCCGGGCTGGGTGTTTCGGCCATGCCCAGCCTGGCCATGCCCAGCGCCGATCATCCGACGCTGGTCAGCGTGCCGCTGATCGAACCCCAGGTGACCCGCACCCTGGGGCTGGTCTACCGACGCGGGGCATCGCTGTCGCCGGCGGCGGAGAAGTTCGTGTCGATCCTGTTGGACAAATGGCCCAACCGGTGAGCGAGACGCGCAAAACGGTGCAGATGAGAAACCGGCTGCATCCATGGCTCACTCCCCTCCCAGACCCAGGTCATTGGGGCGGCGCTTTTCGATCGCGAACTTGAGCAGTGCCGCGCTTCGGAACAGGCCATGGGCGAACTTGCCGTAAGGCAGCGTGATGAACAGCGCCATGACCGTGCCCAAATGGATCGCCAGCAGGATCGCCATCGCGGCGGTGTCGCGCAGGCCCAGCAGGGCAAGGCCCGTGACGCTGACCAGCAAGAGCAGCAGGATGAACGCCCGGTCCATGGGCCGCTGGGCCACATCGCCCTGCTCCGGCGCCCGGCGCAGGTTCAGCGCCAGTAACCCGGCTGGCCCGACGACCAAGCCAAGCCCACCCAAGGTCCCCAGCAACACCGGTGCGCTCAGCAGCGGATACGGCGCCGGGTAGCCCCACAGGTAGTGGTAGCCGGTGGCGACCGCTGTGGCAGCGAAGCACAACAGGAAGCCGTAGAAGGTGAAGTGATGGAAGCGCCGGCGCCAGAGGGTGTAGCGATCATCGGCGTTGTTGCAGCCCTGGCCATGCCCACCGTCCAGATACTTCAGGGTCAGCGCCGCGCTCGAGGCCTCGAGCACCGCTCCCTTGGCCGGTTGCGCCTGGGCCTGGGCAGGCGAGACCGAGCGCCAGAAACGACGCACCGCCACCGCCAGCGCCACACCTGCGGCGGCAAAGACACTGCCGAACATCAACGCCAAGGTGTTGTGCGGGAAGACCGCATAGAAATTCCCCGCCAACCGCCCGGGCAACAGCGTGCCGTTGGCCCACAATGCCAGCAGCAAAAACAGCGACAAGGCCACTGCCAAGGCACTGGCGACATAGGTGCCGTTGTGCCGATACAGCCGCCCGAAGAGGCTCGGCCAGGCGTATTCGGCGTAGGTCTGCCCGCGCACCTTGGCCATGGCTTGGGGCACGTTGACGGCGAATTCGTGGGGCTGGGCATACTGACAGGCGTGCAGGCAAGCGCCGCAGTTGTGGCACAGGTTGGCCAGGTAATGGATATCGGCCTTGCCGAACTCCAGCCTGCGGGTCATGGCCGGGAACACGGCGCAGAAGCCCTCGCAGTATCGGCAGGCATTGCAGATCCGCATCTGCCGGTCCACTTCCTGCTCCTCAAGGTTCAACACCGGGATCAGGGCGAGGGCTGGCTGCTCGGCATCAGGTTGGCGGGGTTCAGGCAGTTGTGCGGTCATGGCGATTCTCTTGTTCTGGATATACATGGCCGGCAGCCGCCGCGGCGCTGGTCCCGGCGATGCGGCCGAAGGCAGTGCCGATGGACATGCCGACACCCGCGGTGTAGCCCTTGCCGAGCACATTGCCCGCCATCATTTCGCCAGCGACGAACAGGTTCGGGCTGGGCTGTCCAGCGAAATGGACCGCGGCGGTTTCGTCGGTGCGCAGCCCCAAGTAGGTGAAAGTGACGCCAGGACGCAGCGGGTAGCCGTAGTAAGGAGGGGTATCGATCGGTCGTGCCCAGTGGCTCTTCACAGGCTCCAGGCCCAGGGTGTGGCAGTCGTCCAACCGGGTGTGGTCGAAGGTGCCCGCCTGGCAGGCTCGGTTGTAGGCCCGCACGGTGTCGACGAAGGGCTGCACGGGCAAGCCGAGCAGGCCGGCCAGGGCTTCCAGGCTATCGGCGGTAGCCCCCGGGAAGACCGGGGGCATGAAGCGGCCAAGGGCTTTCTGGTCGATGATCGAGAAGCCCACTTGCCCGGGCTGTTGGGCCACCAGCCGTCCCCAGATGGCATAACGCTTGGGCCAGAAGTCTTCGCCTTCATCATAGAAACGCTGGCCGTCGCGATTGACCACCACGCCCAGCGATACACAATCGATGCGCGTACAGATGCCGCCGTCGTACAGCGGCGCACGGGCATCGATCGCCACCATGTGCGCCTGTGTCGGGTCGCCGATCGTGTCGGCGCCGTGTTCGATCATGCGGCGCAACAGCACCCCATCGTTGAAACGCGTACCGCGAATCAGGAAATTGTCCGAAGGCCACTCCCCTCGTTCGTTCTGTCCCCAGACCTCGCGCAACCACTGGCGGTTGGACTCGAAACCTCCGGCGGCGAGCACACAACTGCGCGCCTCGATGCGTTCGGCGGGCAAGTGTCGGCCTTGGACTTCACGCGCCGGCACGTGCGCGGCAACGAAGCGTCCGTTGTGCAGTTCGATGTCGGCGACGGGGGTGTCGTAGCGAATCTGTACGCCCAGATGCTCGGCACTGCGAAAGTACGCATTGACCAGCGCCTTGCCACCGCCCATGAAGAACGCGTTGGTTCGAGCGGTATGCAGCGCACCGGATAACGACGGCTGGAAGTGCACACCATGGCGGCGCATCCAGTCGCGGCAATTGGAGGACGCGCGAATCACCAAACGCGCGAGCGTTTCGTCGGTCTGGCCACCGGTGACCTTGAGCAGGTCCTGCCAGAACTCTTCTTCCGGGTAAGACTCGACCAGCACGTCCTGCGGCTCATCATGCATGCAGCGCAGGTTGCGGGTATGTTGGGAATTGCCGCCCCGCCAGGCACGTGGGGCCGCTTCGAGCAGCATCACGCTGGCTCCGGCCTCCCGCGCCATCAGCGCGGCACAGAGGGCGGCATTGCCCCCTCCGATGACAAGCACATCGATCATTTCGCCTCCAGATCACGAGGAGCCGACTGTTCGGGTGCTCCTCGTGACCGGGGACTCTAATGAGCGGGCATGGACGGCGAAACGCGATCGCCGAGGGGAGGCATTCAGTTTTGCTAAACGGTCCTGGGCGGCAATGGCGTGCCCAGGCTCAAAGTAACCGGGCGCCCGGCCATCGCCCCTGCTCCACCAGCTCCCGTGCGAGCTCCTGCAGAACGATCCGGGTCGCCAACGCCGCTGGCGAAAGTTCGTCATCGGTGAGGCTGACGATCACGTTGCGCCGCTGCGCCTGAGCCTCATCGATGGCGAACACTCGCAAGCCCGCCTGGTGCGCCCGGGCCACCGTCGCGCCGGGCTGGATGGTGGCGGCATGACCTGCACAGACACAATCCATCAACAGCGACAGGCCATCGATTTCCATGACGATGTTGGCCTCCAGCCCGGCCCCCTCGAAGATCGAACGCAGTGTCGTGCGCAGGCCATGCTGTGTGCTGGGCATCACCAATGCAAGCGTCGCGATCTGTTCCAGCGTGAGGGACTCGCCCCAATCGGCCTTGACCAACGGGGCGGGAACCAGAACGAACAGCCGCTCGTTCAGAAGCGGCCGGACATCCAGGCGTGGCCCCGACTCCGCTTGGAACAGTACTGCCAAGTCGAGGTGTCTGGCATTGAGTTGGTTCATCAGGTAGCCAGAGAGCATTTCCACCAGATGCAGACGGATATCGGGATAGCGTTCGCGCATCCTGTCGATCAAGGCCAGACCGAGAATCGAGGCGGTGGTCGGCGCCAGCCCCACGCTGGCATAGCCACTCATGCGCCCGCTTTGCGCGGCAAGAACGGCATGCTCGGCCTGGCGAAGCGCCAGGCGTGCATGGTACTCGAAGGCCAGGCCCGCCGCCGTCGGCGAGACGCCCGTGCTCGAACGTGTCAAAAGCCGGGTACTCACCTCGCTCTCCAGCTTCGACAGTTGCTGGCTCAAGGCGGAGGCGCCGACCCCGAGCTCGATTGCAGCCCTGCCCAGGCTGCCGTACTCCAGGACACTCAGGAAATAGCGAAGCTGACGTAACTCCATACAGGTCTCTTTCAACGAAGGGGCCGATCCGCAACCATGTTAAAGGCATTTGGATCGGTTGCGCTTGATCGCTGCGGGAGCGGGCTCACCTGCGACTGAGGCTTCGCTCCTTGACCCGTACGCAAAAGTCATTGTCCCGCCCGCTGCTTTTTCTCCCCCCTGCACCCGCCCAGAATCCGTCCCTGACATCACTTCCCGATCAGGAGAATCCGGATGAACTACTTCAAGCCCCTGCTTCTGGCCGCCGCCCTGGCCACCACCGCCCAGGCCACCCTGGCAGCCGACTGGCAGGATTCGCCTAATGGCAAGCAGGACGAAATCGGCGCCGCCAACCTGCTGACCCCCGAGGTGGTCAAACAGGCCGTGGGTCTGGTCAAGACCGGCAAGACTTACCCCTTGGCCGTGCCTGTGAGCAAGGACCTGCCCGCCTTCCGCCATCGCAGCTTCCACCTCTACAACATCCAGCCCGGCGAACAGGCCGGCCAGACGCTGGGCAAGAACAAGTTCAGCTTCAACGATGAACTGGTCAACGGCTGGACCGGCGTCGGCACCCAGCTCAACGGCATCGGCCATATCGGTATCGACAACGTCTACTACAACGGCAACAAGGCAGCGGACTTCGTCACCGTCGAGGGCGTCACCAAGCTCGGCGTGGAGAAAGTACCGCCCATGGTGACCCGCGGCGTGGTGCTGGACATGACCGCCTACTACGGCAAGGCCATCGTGCCGGGTGGCACATCGTTCACCGTGAACGACATCAAGGCTGTGCTGAAGAAACAAGGCATCACCCTGCGCAAGGGCGATGTGGTGCTGTTCAACACCGGCTGGCTGGAGCTGATCGGCAAGGACAACCAGCAGTTCCTCGCTACCGAGCCCGGCATCGACCTGCCAGCAGCCCAGTGGCTCGCCGACCAGGGCATCGTCGCCTTTGGCGGTGACACCTGGGCCTCGGAGGTCTACCCCAACCCCACAGGCGAAGAGTTTCCGGTCAACCAGTTCATGCTGGCCAAGCGCGGTATCTACAACCTGGAGCTGATCGACACCCGCGCCTTGGTGCGCGACAAGGCCTTCGAGTTCCTCTTCGTGCTGGGCCAGCCGCTGTACAAGGGCTCGACCCAGGTCAACATCAATCCGGTGGCCATCCACTGATCGCCGCCCAGGCGATCGTTGATTTCAAATCAAAAGTCCTTGGCGCAGTCGTGACTTAATCGGCCTGCCGGCCGTTGCCATACTGCGCCTCACCTTCACACACTTCGCCCCCAGGAGCCTTTGCAATGAAACCCGGACACGTCCTGTTCGCCCTGGCCATCGGGGCCTTTGGTATCGGTACCACCGAATTCACCCCCATGGGCCTGCTGCCGGTGATCGCCGAAGGCATCGATGTCAGCATCCCCAGCGCCGGCATGCTGGTGACCGCCTACGCCGTCGGCGTGATGGTCGGCGCACCGATCATGACCTTGCTGTTCAGCCGCTTTGGCAAGCGCGGCGCACTGATCGCGCTGATGGCCATCTTCACCGTGGGCAACCTGCTGTCGGCCCTGGCGCCGGGCTACGGCACGCTGCTCGCCTCGCGCCTGGTCACCAGCCTCAACCACGGCGCCTTCTTCGGCCTGGGTGCGGTGGTGGCCGCCAGCGTCGTGCCTCGCGACAAGCAGGCCAGCGCCATCGCCACCATGTTCATGGGTCTGACCATCGCCAATATCGGCGGCGTCCCCGCCGCCACCTGGATCGGCCAGCAGGTCGGCTGGCGTCTAGCCTTCGCCGGCACTGCGCTGCTTGGCATCCTGGCCATGACCGCCCTGTGGTGGGCCCTGCCCAAGGGCGAGCGCGGCAGCGTGCCCGATGTGCGTCGGGAGCTCGCAGTGATCGCCCGGCCGAACGTGCTGCTGGCCATGGCCACCACGGTGCTCGGTGCTGGCGCGATGTTCACCCTGTACACCTACGTCGCCCCGGTGCTGGCGGACCTCACTGGCGCTTCGGACCGCTTCGTCACCCTGGGCCTGGTGCTGATCGGTGTGGGCTTCACCCTGGGCAACAGCCTCGGCGGTCGCCTGGCCGACTGGTCGCTGGACGGCTCGGCACGTCTCTTCCTCGGCGTACTGGCGCTGATCATGGTGCTGATGCCGTTCGTGCTGGGTTCCCACGTCGGCGCGGCGCTGGCCTTGCTGGTCTGGGGCATATTCACCTTCGCCGTGGTACCGCCGCTGCAAATGCGCGTGATGATCGCCGCCAGCGAGGCTCCGGGCCTGGCCTCGTCGATCAACGTGGGCGCCTTCAACCTCGGCAATGCGGTGGGGGCAGCGCTGGGTGGCGCGGTCATCAGCCTGGACCTGGGCTACGCCGCGGTACCGGTCGCCGGCGGCATGCTGGCGGCAGGCGGCCTGCTGCTGGTCTGGCTGGGCGGACGCGGCAAGGTTACCGCCAGGGCCGTGGGCGAGACCGTGTAGTTCCCCCACCTGAGGAGGCTAGCCAAGGCAGAGCTGTCCGCGTAAAACTTTGGGCAGTTCCCTTGGAGGTCTCATGCAAGATCTACGTCAGTTGCGCTACTTCGTCGCTGTCGCCGAATGCGAGAACGTTGGACGCGCGGCCGAGCAGCTACACATTTCACAATCCCCCCTTAGCCGGCAGATCGCCCAGCTCGAAGACAACCTGGGCCTTGCCCTGTTCGAGCGGCGCAATCAGCGCCTGTACCTGACCGCCGACGGCCGCACCTTCCTGTCCGAAGCCCGCGGCCTGCTCAAGCACGCCGAACGCCTGGAGTCGCTGGGCAAGCGACTGGGCCGGGGCGAGGAAGGCGGCTTGTGCATCGGCTACGTCAACCACGCCATCCATGCCGGCGTGCTGCCCGGCGCGGTGCGGGCCATCCGCAGCGAACGTCCGAACATCCATATCGCCCTGTACAACATGACCCCGCGCGAGCAGTTCGAAGGCCTGCGCCAGCGCAGCCTGGACATCGCCTTGGTCTGCGAGCCCCCGCCCAGCACCGACCCCGACCTGCGTGGCCACCCCGTGCTGGACGACCCTCTGCTGCTGGCCATCCCCGCCGGGCACCCCTTGGCCATCAAGGTCGAACTCACGCCCGCCGACCTGCATGAGCAGGAATGGATCATCACCGGCGGCCAGCCTGACCAGATCAACAAACGCGACGATTTCATCGCCCGCTGCGCCGACGCAGGCTTCACCCCGCGCCTGTCGCTGGAGGCCAACGACCCGCTGAGCGTGCTCGGGCTGGTGTCCGCCGGGCTGGGCCTGGCGATGGTCCAGAGCAGCCTGTCCGCCAGCGCAGGCTCCACCGTCGTGCTGCGCAAGCTGCCGTGGTTCAGCCCCTGCGTGCAGTTGTGGGCAGCCTGGCACCAGGTAGACCTGCGGCCAATCGTGGGCGTGTTCCGCGAGCGGGTGCTGGCGCTGGCAGAAGAGACCGCATAGGTCTTAACTCAGTCGAATTAAGTCTTTTACAGTCTTACCAGACCGCCCTAGCATGGCTCCCATCGATGCAACTCATCCACAGGAGCCATTCCATGAACATCGACCTTGGCGGACGTACCGCCATCATCAGCGGCTCGACCGGCGGTATTGGTCTGGCCATCGCCCGCGGCCTGGCCCGCGCCCACGCCGACGTAGTCATCGCCGGCCGTAGCCAGAAGTCGGTCGACGCCGCCCTGGCCGAGCTGCACGCCCAAGGTGGCCGCGGCAAGGTCCACGGCGTGGTGGCCGACCTGGGCACCGCCGAAGGCGCCCAGACGCTGTTCGACGCCCACCCGAGCGCCGACATCCTGGTCAACAACTTGGGCATCTACGATGACGTCGACTTCTTCGATGTCCCCGACAGCGAGTGGAGCCGCTTCTACGACACCAACGTGCTGTCCGGCGTGCGCCTGGCTCGCCACTACGCACCGGGCATGGTCGACAAAGGCTGGGGGTGGATCCTGTTCATCTCCTCCGAATCCGGCATTGCCATCCCGGCCGACATGATCAACTACGGCGTGACCAAGGCCGCCAACCTCGCCGTCTCCCACGGCCTGGCCAAGCGCCTGGCCGGCACGGGCGTCACCGTCAACGCGGTATTGCCTGGCCCGACGCTCACCGACGGCGTTGCCACCTTGGTGGCTGAAGCAGCCAAGGTGTCCGGCCGCAGCATTCGCGAAGAGGCGGACAACTTCGTGCGCACCGCTCGCCCGAGCTCGATCATTCAACGCGCCGCCGAAGTGGACGAAGTCGCCCACCTGGTGGTGTACCTCGCATCCCCCTACTCCTCCGCCACCACCGGTGCGGCCCTGCGGGTCGACGGCGGTGTGGTCGACAGCCTCGCTATCTGAATTCAACTGGAGAATCCCATCATGGCCAACGCCTACGCATCCTTGAAAACCCAACACAGCCCTGATCACGTCTGGGCCCTGATCGGCGGCTTCGACAGCCTGCCCGACTGGCTGCCATTCATCCCTGAAAGCCTCTCCAGCGAAGGCGGCCGCGTACGCTCGCTGAAAGATCCGGAGGGCAATGCCATCATCGAGCGTCTGATGGCCTTCGATGAACACCAGCGCAGCTACAGCTACTCGATCCTCACCAGCCCGTTCCCGGTAACCGACTACCTGTCGACCCTGCGGGTCAAGGCCGACGGCCAGGGCAGCCTGGTGGAATGGCTCGGCGAGTTCACCCCGGTTGGCGTGAGCGACGAGGAAGCCATCGCCCTGTTCACCGGCATCTACGAAGGTGGCCTGCAAGCCCTGGCCAAGACCCTGGGCTGAGATGAACACAAGGGGCCGCCACGCAGCGGCCCCTCGTCATTGTTGACCGCAGGTCAACAGGCCTTTGCGCCAACACTGCTGTTTCCCCTCGCAACACCTCGCTACCCTCCCCCTTCTTCCCCCAAGAGGACTCCCCATGTCCACCACGCATCGAGCCTGGGGCTGGACCCCGGGCGCCGGCCTGGACGGCCTTGAGCTCATCGACAAACCCCTCCCCAAACCCGGCCCCGGTCAAGTATTGGTGGCCAACCGTGCCATCGCCCTGAACCCGGTGGACTGGAAGATCTGCGAATGGGGCCATGCCGATTGGCGCCAGGGCACCGTGCCCGGCGTCGACGGTGCCGGCCTCGTTGCCGCCGTCGGCGAAGGTGTCGACCTGCCCTTGGGCACCCGTGTCGCCTATCACCAGTCGCTGTCCCGTGATGGCAGCTTTGCCCAGTACTGCCTGCTCGACGCAACGCTGGTGATGCACATCCCCGCTAACCTCGACGATGCCGCTGCAGCCGCCATCCCCTGCCCGGCGCTCACTGCCTGGCAGGCCTTGGCCAAAGTCGCCGACGGCGCCTCACGTGATGTACTGGTGGTGGGCGCGGGTGGTGCGGTGGGCTTCTACCTTGTTCAGCTCGCCGTGCAGCGCGGTCTGCGCGTATGGGCCACCGCTGGCGAGAAACACCATGACCGCCTCAGGCAACTGGGCGTGATAGGTGTATTCGACTACCGCGCCGAGGACTGGCAGGCACACCTGCAAACCGCCCTGGGCGAACGCCCGCTGCATGCACTGTTCGATACCGTCAGCGGCGCGCATGCGGCGAGCCTGGCCTGCCTGCTTGGCTACAACGGCCATCTGGTATGCATCCAGGACCGCCAGGAAACCGCGCCGCTGCCTGCCTTCAGCACAGCGATCTCGTTGCATGAAGTCGCGCTCAACAGCATCCACGCCCACGGTCGACTGCTCGATCGCCAGGCGTTGAAGGTCGAAGGGGAGCATTTGCTGCAAATGGTCGCCGAGGGCCGACTGGTAATGCCACAGCGCCTGGACTTTGCCTTTGATGCGCTACCGAGGGCGTTGCGCCAACTCAAGGAAGGCCATGCATCGGGCAAGTGGGTGACGCGGCTGGGGTGATCCAGCCGCCTCGCCCAGGCGTGCTAGGTCAGAAAGTGCCCGGGTAGGCACCGCCGTCGATCAGCAGGTTCTGCCCGGTGATATAGCCACCATGGACGCTGCACAGGAAGGCGCAGTACGCCCCGAACTCCTTGGCATCGCCGAACCGCGCCGCCGGGATTGCCTGGCGACGTGCCTGGGTGGTTGCCTGCAGGTCGCCGCTGACCTGGCTGGCCGCCTGCAAGGTCTTTTGCAGGCGAGCGGTGTCGAAGGCGCCTGGCAGCAGGTTGTTCAGGGTCACGTTGCGCCCGGCCAGACGTTGCTGGCGGGCGAGCCCTGCGATGAAACCGGTCAGGCCGCTGCGCGCACCATTGGACAGCCCCAGGATATCGATCGGCGCTTTCACCGCGCCCGAGGTGATGTTCACCACCCGTCCAAAACCGCGCTCGGCCATGCCATCGACCACGGCCTTGATCAGCTCGATGGGCATGAGCATGTTGGCGTCCAAGGCCTTGAGCCAGTCTTCCCGATCCCAGTTCCGGAAATCGCCTGGTGGTGGGCCACCGGCGTTGTTGACCAGGATATCGACCTGCGGGCAGGCGCTGAGCAGGGCTTCGCGCACCGCAGGCTCGGCCACATCGCCAGCGACCGTGCGGACTTCGATGCCCGGGAAGCGGCTACGCAGTTCGGCAGCCGCCTGCTCCAGGGTGGTGGCAGTGCGGGCGTTGATCACCAGGTTGACGCCCTCGCCGCCCAGGGCCTCGGCGCAGCCCTTGCCCAACCCTTGACTGGCGGCGCAGACGATGGCCCAGCGGCCCTTGATACCTAGATCCATGTTGGCTCCTCGTTGATTGATGCGTTGGACCTTACCACGCGCGCAAGCACGCTTTCCCCTGTGAAAGAAGCGCCTGCACGGGCCATCCTGGCATTACAACGCTCCACACCGAGAGGACGACGAGTTACAACGCGCGGCACGCTCAACGCATGAAAACGCCGCGCGTGCCCCATCGGCCACGCGCGGCGCGGATGTTGACAGGGCTGCGGCGCAGCCCTGCCCCGTCATGCTCAGGCGGCCGGAACCGGTGCCAGGGCGTTGATCAGGCCTTGTTGGCGCAGGTCGTTCCAGAACGCCGCCGGGATCACTGCGCTCAGCGCGGCATGGTCTTCGTTGGCGTGCGCCACGCGGGTAGAGCCAGGAATGGCCGCGACCACAGCCGGGTGAGCCAGGGCGAACTGCAAGGCGGCGGCCTTGACCTCGACGCCATGGGCACGCGCCACAGCACGGATACGCTCGAGCTTGGCCAGTACCGCTGGGGTGGCTTTCTGGTACTCGAAGTGCTCGCCACCGGCGGTCACGCCAGAGCTGTAGGGGCCGCCGACGACGATGCCGACGCCCTGCTCGACCGCCTGCGGCATGACACGTTGCAGAGCGCGGTCATGATCGAGCAGCGAGTAACGGCCGGCGAGCAGGAAGCCATCGGGTTGCGGCTCGTCAAGATCCAGGGTCAGTTCGATCGGTTCGACGCGGTTCACACCCAGGCCCCAGGCCTTGATCACGCCCTCTTCACGCAGGCGGGTGAGGACGCGGAAGGCGCCTTTGCGGGCCGTCTCGAAACGCTCCAGCCACTCGTCACCGTAGAAGTCCTGGGCGATGTCGTGAATCCAGACGATGTCCAGGCGGTCGGTCTTCAGGCGGCGCAGGCTGTCTTCGATCGAACGCAGGGTGGCATCGGCACTGTAGTCGTTGACGATGCGGTTGCGGTTGCCGTGTTCGAACAGGCCGCTCTTCTCGCCCAGCTCGCGGCTGGTGGGGTCTTCCAGTTCGTCGAGGATGATCCGGCCGACCTTGCTGCTGAGCACGTACTCGTCACGTGGACGACCGACCAGGGCATCGCCCAGACGCGACTCGGAGAGACCAGCGCCGTAGAACGGCGCGGTATCGAAGTAACGCACGCCGTTGTTCCAGGCGGCATCGACGGTGGCTTGCACCTCGTCTTGGGGTACGTCGCGGAACATGTTGCCAAGCGGTGCGGTGCCGAAGCCCAGTGGGTTGGCGATAAGCGATTTGAGGCTCATTGATGTCTTTCCTGATGAGGGGAGTCAGTTGTGAACTCCAGTGGCCGTCATCCTATGCCTCCCCCACCAAGACCGTCCAAGTCATAATTCGACAGACTTCAGACCTCTAAAGCAACACCCGTGTGGAGGCAAGAGCGGTGCCCCAGCAAAGCGACCTCTTGCCCTTTTCATTAACGCACGAGGAAGCCGTGCTTCTGCGGATCGCGATCATCGATGATCCAGTTGCAAAACCCACAGATGTAAGCGTTGCCCGATACTTCAGGAATCACCGCTGGAATGTCGCCCACGGTGGTTTCCTGGATGACCTTGGCGGTGAAGACCGAACCGATCACCGACTCGTTGACCAACACCTCGTCCTTGCCCAGCAGCCCGCGCAGATAGAGCTGCGCGACCCGGCCACTGGTGCCTGAACCGGTCGGCGAGCGGTCCACTTCGCGATCGGCGAAGATGCAACAGTTGGCCTGGGTGGACTCAGCGAAACGCGGCGCGCCATCGATGATGGTGCCGTAGATATGGTTGATTTCCGGGATGTCCGGATGCACCACAGCGAATGCAGCGTTGGCCGCCTGCTTCACTTGCGCGCCGAACTGCTTCAGTGTCTCCACCGCGGACTCGCGGATCTCCAGGCCATGCGGCGCGCCGCTGGTGTAGAAATAGAAGGCGCCACCGTAGGCGATGTCCCCTGTGACCTCACCGAAGCTTGGGGTCGTGACGGTCACATCGCGCTTGTAGATGAACGACGGCACGTTGATGAAGCGTACGCCGTTGGCGTGCTTGCCATCCCATTTCACGAACGCTTCGATGAAGCCACAAGGGGCATCGATACCCACACGCGTTTCCGGCTCGGTACGCTCGACCCAGCCCAGTTCGACCGCTGCCGTCGCCAGTGCGATAGTGCCGTGACCACAGTGGTCGCTGTAACCCTCGTTGTGCAGAAAGATGATGCCGAAGTCCGCCGTGGGCGAAACCGGTTCGGTAAGGTAGCCGCCATACATGTCGGCGTGACCGCGAGGCTCGAACATCAGGGCCTGGCGGATGTCATCGGCGTTTTCCCGCAACCAGGCACGGCGCTCGACGATGGTTTTGCCCGGCATGCGCGGCAGCCCGGATGTCACGATACGGAACGGCTCGCCACCGGTGTGGACTTCGACGGTACTGATGCTGCGGGTGATTTGCATGGATGCGTCTCCTTGAATGCGCTGCGGATCGATCCTATGCCTGCAAAATTACCGATAACAACAGGACTCTCGGCACAAGATGTAAGGAAAGGCCCATTAGCGCGCTTCAGACCCCATGCCATCGAGCATGCGCCACAGGGTTGGCCGATTCGAATTCTCACTGCCCAGGATGCCGATATTTAATTTCAAGCGCCGGGTGACATTTCCTAGTATGTGCCAGGCGCCTTGCCGCCTCCCTCGTTCAGTCCCTGCCATGAGTCTCGCCGTGTTCGCCTTCAAGCAGACCACCCTGCCGCCCCCCGGCGAAGGGGTGCCCAAACCTCAAAGGCTCATCGCCGTCATCGCGATCATGCTCAACATCGCCATGGCCAACCTGGAAACGGCGATCGCCAACACGGCCTTGCCGACCATCGCCGCCGACCTGGGCACCACCGACGCCCAATCGATCTGGGTGGTGAGCATTTATCACCTGGCGATGATCGCCGCCCTGCTGCCACTGGCTTCGCTGGGAGACATCGTCGGCTACCGGCGCATCTCCATGGCGGGCCTGGTGCTGTTCATCCTGGCCTCGCTGCTGTGTGGCCTGGCCCCGTCGTTCGAGTGGCTGCTGGTCGGTCGCCTGGTACAAGGTTTGAGCGCCGCCGGGATCCTGGGTGTGGGTGTGGCGATGACGCGTTTCGTCTTTCCCAATCACATGCTGGGGCGCGGCATGGGGGTCAATGCGCTGGTCGTGGGCGCCTCGCTGGCTGCCGGACCGAGCGCGGCTTCACTGATCCTGAGCCTTGCCAGCTGGCACTGGCTGTTCCTGATCAATGTCCCGGTGGGCTTGGTCGGCGTGTTTCTCGGCCTGCGCTCGCTGCCGCCCACCCCTACCAGCGCGCGGGCATTCGATGCCATGGCCGCAGGGCTCTGCGCGCTGTTTCTTGCTGCCCTGGTGTATGCCGTGAATGGCCTTGCCCAAGGCGGGCCATGGAGCGTCACGCTGGGCAGCGCGGTGCTCGCCGGGCTTTGCCTGTGCCTATTGCTGCGGCGCCAGGCCGGTCATCCCGTGCCGATCCTTGCTCTTGACCTGCTGCGCCAGCCGCTCTACGCGCTGTCTGCCGCCAGCGCTGCGGCGTCGCTCACGGCGCAGAGCCTGGCGTTCGTCGCCCTGCCCTTCATGTTGCAGCACCAGTGGGGGCTCTCCCAGGTCGAGACCGGATTTCTGATCACGCCTTGGCCTGCCATGGCCGCGCTCATGGCCCCCATCGCTGGAAGGCTCTCGGACCGCTACGCGACCGGCACCCTCACCGCCATGGGCATGGGCATACTGGGGATCGGCCTGGTACTGCTCTGCACCCTACCGTCTTCGCCCGCACCATGGGACATCGCCTTGCGCATGGCCGTATGTGGCGCGGGGTTCGGGTTCTTCCAGTCGCCGAACATGCGCGACATGATTTCGTCGATCGCACCGCAGCGCAGCGGTGGGGCGGGCGGCCTGTCGAGCACGATGCGAATGCTCGGGCAGGTATTGGGCGCGGCGTTGGTGGCGGGGTTCTTCCAGGTGTACTCCGCCCAGGGCGCTTTTCTGGCGCTGTGGGCCGGCGTTGCGTTTGCGGCCTTGGCTTGCGTGGCGAGCGTGTGCAAGTCCCTTGTCTGCGACAAACAGCTGCGAATAAGCGCCTTGCAGGGCCGCTAGGCTCTGCAGGAAATCTATCTGCACCTGTCCGTACGATGTTGCACTGGTGCTCGAAATGCGATTCCCAGTGTTCTCCACACAACCTCCTCGATGAGTAAGACGCGACAGTCTTAGGCGTGCGCTTTGCGCAATCAGGCACTGATACTTTTATTTTCACGATCGTTGATTTGTGAAATTAAACGTGTCATTTTCTCTTCGCACCGAGCCGCACCCCGCAAAGAGGCAGGCCGGTAACGCCCTATCCACCGGAGACAAGAATATGAACAAGACCGGACTTCTAGGCGCATTGGCGCTGTGTGCCTGCAGCGCCTTGGCTCAGGCCGATGAAGGAAGCCTGCGCATCGGCATCGAGGCGGCTTATCCGCCCTTCGCTTACCGCACGCCCGAAGGCGAGCTGGCGGGCTTTGACTACGATATCGGCAACGCCCTGTGCGCGCAGATGCAGGTCAAATGTCAGTGGGTGATCCAAGAGTTCGACGGGATGATTCCGTCATTGAAGGTACGCAAGATCGACGCCGTGTTGTCGTCGATGTCGATCACTGAAGATCGGCTCAAGTCGGTCGACTTCACCGACAAGTACTACCACACCCCCGGCAAGTTCGCGATGAAGGCCGGCAGCCAGATAACCGATCCGGTCCACGACCTCAAAGGCAAAAAGCTCGGCGTGCAGCGTGCCTCTACCTATGACCGCTTCGCCACCGAGCAACTGGAAAGCGCGGGTGTGGAGGTGTTGCGCTACGCCTCGCAAAACGAAGCCTTCCTCGATCTGGTGGCCGGCCGGCTGGACGCCACCCTGGCGGACATCGTCAATACCGAAGAGAGCTTCATCAAGACGCCCGCTGGCCAAGGCTTCGCACTGGTCGGCCCGGACATCAGCGACCCACGCTACTTCGGTCGGGGCGCGGGGATCGCCGTGCGCAAAGGCGATCACGCCAATCTGGCGCGATTGAATGCCGCCATCGCAGCCATTCGTGCCAATGGGACCTACCAGCAGGTGCAAAGCAAGTACTTCCCATTCGACATCTATGGCCAATAGCGCCGGCTAACGAGGACTTACATCATGCTTCACGGCTATGGATCGAGCATTCTCGATGGCGCGTGGTTGAGCATCAGCCTGGCCCTGATGGCGATGGCACTGGCCATCGGCCTTGGTCTGATCGGCGCCGCCTGCCGGCTGTCGCCGCTGCGCTGGCTGGCAGCACTGGGCGAGGTCTACACCACGGTGGTGCGCGGCATTCCTGACCTGGTCTTGATTCTGCTGGTGTTTTATGGCGGCCAGGACTTGGTCAACCGCTTGGCGCTGGTCCTGGGCTACGAGCAGTACATCGACATCAACCCATTCATAGCCGGGGTTTGCACCATGGGCTTCATTTTTGGGGCCTATCTCTCAGAGACTTTTCGCGGGGCCTTTCTCGCCATACCCAAGGGCCAGGCCGAAGCGGGTGCCGCTTATGGCATGGGCAGCCTGCAGGTGTTCTGGCGAATCAGCGTACCGCAGTTGGTGCGCCTGGCGCTGCCGGGCTTCACCAACAACTGGCTGGTGCTGACCAAGTCCACCGCGCTGATCTCCGTGATCGGCCTGCAGGACATGATGTTCAAGGCCAAGAACGCGGCCGATGCGACCCATGAACCGTTCACGTTCTTTCTCACCGTGGCAGGGCTCTACCTGCTGCTGACCAGCCTGTCGCTGTGGATCCTGCGCAGCGTGGAAAACCGTTACTCGTTCGGCTTCAAAGCCGCGGACCTGTGAAGGGAAGGTTTGCATCATGCTTGACTATCACCTGATCTGGCAGAACCTACCGTTGTACCTAAGCGGCATCGCGCTGACCCTGAAAGTGCTGCTGGTTTCCCTGGCCTGCGGCCTGGCGCTAGCGATCCCACTGGCGCTGATGCGCGTGTCGAACTTATATCTGCTGCGCTTCCCGGCCTGGCTCTTCACCTACGTGATTCGCGGCACACCGATGCTGGTGCAGTTGTTCCTGGTCTACTACGGCCTGGCTCAGTTCGAGCTTGTGCGTCAGAGCCTGCTCTGGCCATACCTGTCCAGCGCGACTTTCTGCACCTGCCTGGCGTTCGCCATCAACACAAGCGCCTACAGCGCCGAGTTGTTGGCCGGTAGCCTGAGGGCCACCCCACGGGGCGAAGTCGAAGCCGCACGTGCCATGGGCATGTCGCGTCTCGCCCTGTACCGGCACATCCTGCTGCCCTCGGCCCTGCGCCGTTCCCTGCCGCAATACAGTAACGAAGTGCTGATGATGCTGCAGACCACCAGCTGGCGTCGATCGTCACGCTGGTAGACATCACCGGCGCGGCCAAGACCTTCAATGCGCGCTACTACCTGCCGTTCGAGGCTTTCATTACCGCGGGGCTGATCTACCTAGCCCTGACCTTTCTACTGGTGCGCCTGTTCAAGCTGGCCGAACGCCGCTGGTTGACCTACCTGGCCCCACGCAAGCACTGAGGAGCATCCATGCAGCAAATCGACCATATCCTACCTTGGAGTGCCTGCGGTACCCAACGCACCCTGAGCCTGTTCCGCTTCGGTAACGGCCCGCGCAAAGCCTATATCCAGGCCTCGCTGCACGCGGACGAACTGCCGGGTATGCGCGTGGCGGTAGCCTTGAAGTCCCGCCTGGCCGAGCTGGAAGCCCAAGGCCGGCTCAAGGGCGTGATCGAACTGGTGCCACTGGCCAATCCGATCGGAATCGGCCAGATGTTCCAGGCCACACACCAAGGCCGTTTCGAGTTCAACAGCGGCAAGAACTTCAACCGCGATTTTCCAGAACTGACCACAGCACTGGTCGAACGTCTGGAGGGCCTGCTGGGCGAGGACGGCGAGGCCAACGTAGCCATCATTCGCCGCACCATGCTCGATATTCTCGAGCACATGCCCCCCGCGCAGTCGGAGCTCGACGGTCTTCGTCGCTTGCTCCTGCAACACGCGTGCGACGCCGATGTGGTGCTGGACCTGCACTGCGATTTCGAGTCGGTGATGTTGCTGTATGCATTGCCGCAGAACTGGCCACGTCTGCGCGCTCTGGCGGCACGCCTGGAGGTGCAGGTGGCGCTGTTGGCCGAAGACGCCGGCGGCAACGCCTTCGACGAAGCCTGCGCGGTGCCTTGGACGAAGCTGTCCAAGCACTTCGAGCAGGCCAACATCCCGTTGGCCTGTATCGCCACCACCGTGGAGTTGCGCGGCATGGCCGATACCGAACGTGAACTCTGCCAGGCCAACGCCGAGCACATCCTTGCCTACCTCGCCGATCAGGGACTGATCAGCGGCCAATGGCCCGATGCGCCAAGCCACTGCTGCCAAGCCACACCCTTTGCCGGCGCTCAATACGCCTATGCCGAACATCCCGGCGTGATCAGCTATCTGCAACCACTGGGGGCGCAGGTGAAGGTCGGGGACCCGTTGTTCGAAGTGATCGATCCGCTCAGCGATCGTCACAGCGTGGTCAGGGCCACCACTGACGGCATTCTCTATGCCCGCGAACGCCTGCGCTTCGCCCAACCAGGTCTGTGGCTGGCCAAAGTCGCCGGTAGCACGCCTATTCGCCAAGGTCGCTTGCTCAGCGACTGACACAACGAGTACCCATCGATGAACAAACTGGAAATTCAGGACCTGCATAAAAGCTACGGCAGCCATCAGGTGCTCAAAGGCGTCTCGCTGCAGGCCAAGGCGGGCGATGTGATCAGCATCATCGGCTCCAGCGGCTCCGGCAAGAGCACCTTCCTACGCTGCATAAACTTGCTCGAGCAACCCAATGCCGGGCAGATCCTGGTCAATGGCGAACAACTGAGATTGCGCAACTGCCCCCGTGGCGGTCTGCGCGCCGCCGACCCTCGCCAACTGCAGCGCCTGCGCTCACGGCTGAGCATGGTCTTTCAGCATTTCAACCTCTGGTCGCACATGAGCACCCTGGACAACGTCATGCAAGCCCCTGTGCATGTCCTGGGCATGAACCGCAAGCAAGCCCGCGAAAAAGCCGAGTACTACCTGCACAAGGTCGGCGTCAGCCATCGCCGTGACGCCTACCCAGCACACATGTCCGGAGGCGAGCAGCAGCGCGTGGCGATCGCACGGGCCCTGGCCATGGAGCCGGAGGTCATGCTGTTCGACGAGCCGACCTCGGCGCTCGACCCGGAGCTGGTCGGCGAGGTGCTAAAGGTCATGCAGGACCTGGCTCAGGAAGGCCGCACCATGGTCGTGGTCACCCATGAGATGGGCTTTGCCAGGGAGGTCTCCAACCAAGTGCTGTTCTTGCATCAGGGGGTGGCCTTGGAACGCGGCGCCCCTCAGGAGGTGCTCGCACGTCCCCAGTCCCAACGCTTGCAGCAGTTTCTTGCCGGCAGCCTCAAGTAAGTCCGCACGAGCGCCCCGGCTGTGGCCGGGGAATGCCTTGAGATAGACTACGGCCAATCACTCAGGGAGCTTGCGCCGGATGCCGAGCAAATCGAAGAACAATACCGTCTATGCCTCGCCGGTCATGCGCAAGTTGTCGCAGCAACTGCTCGACCTACCACCGTCGTTGCGCAAGGTCGCCGACTACATTCTGCGCCACCCGCTGAAAGCGGCGACCCTGACCATCGAAGACATGGCCCAGGCCACCGCGACCTCGCCTGCTGCGGTCAATCGCCTGGCCAAGGCCCTGGACCTGGGCGGCTACACTGGCATGAAAGCCGAGCTGGTGGCCACCTTGCAGCAAATGGTCTCGCCCGTAGACAAACTCCGCAACGAGCTGGCCCAGCGGCCCAGCGGCGACTTCGGCCTGCATGAGCAGATCCAAAGTGCCGGCAGCAACTTGGCCAGCACCGATAGCAACAATCCAGCCGATGCGTTCGAAGCCTTCGTCAGCCGGCTGATCTCGGCACGCAAAATCTATGTGCTGGGCTTCGGAAACAGCGCCTACATGGCCGGACTCGCAGCTTCGACGCTAGTGCCGTTCTGCAAGGATGCCTGCGCCATCAGCATGGAAGGCGGTAACGAGAACGCCGCCTACCGCCTGGCAGCAATCACCGAGCAAGACGTGCTGCTGGCGATTTCCATGCCGCGCTACTCCCAGGACACCCTCCAGCTTTCTCGCTTTGCTCGCGAGCGCAACGCCACGGTGCTGGCAATTACCGACTCGCCCGCCTCCCCTCTCACCGCCATCGCTGACCATGTATTGTTCGCGCCCGCCGATCATCCGGTATTGACCAGCTCCAACATTGCCGTGCTGGCATTGATCGAGGGGCTGGTGGCCGGCGTCATGGCGCGCAACAAGGAAGCGGTGAAGCTGGCGACAGAGTTGACCGAAAGCGTGATGGCTTACTTGCACATGCCCGCTGCCAAGACGCCCCGCAAGGGATGAAAAGCCCGCTTCCTGCGGGCGTGTTGGGTTTTCAGCCTATCGAAATAGCCGACTAGCCAGTTACTCCGGCACCGAGGACGGGAACTGACCTTGCCTGACCGAGGATGGGCTGTTGACCATGCAATACAGCGCCCCCGCCAGTACCAGGCCCACCACCCAGCTGATGTCCGCGTCCAGCCAGCTCGCGACGAAGCCTGTGTAGAACGACAGCTTCATGAACGGAATGGTGCCGATGATCGAGACGGCGTACACCGCCAGGGTCCGGCGATTGAAGCGTCCGTAGCGGCCCTTGACGTTGTACAGCTCAGCGACGTCGTAGTGACCGCGGCACACCCAGTAGTAGTCCGCCAGGTTGATCGCACTCCAGGGGATCAACAGGTAGAGCTGCCCGATCAGGATGTCGGCAAAGAAGGTGTCGAAATGGTACTGGGTGGCAATGGCGATCAGCGTGGCGGCGA
This sequence comes from Pseudomonas sp. HTZ2, assembly GCF_033173945.1. NCBI lineage: Bacteria > Pseudomonadati > Pseudomonadota > Gammaproteobacteria > Pseudomonadales > Pseudomonadaceae > Pseudomonas > Pseudomonas sp. HTZ2. The sequence continues at coordinate 3,160,413 of NZ_CP137332.1, forward strand.
GCGTCAGCACCGCCATCACCACTGCCTTGGCGGTGGGGGTGACATATCGCAGCCCACCGAAAGCGCCGAAAATCGTCACCGACGACATGTAGGCGCTGTACAGGCAGAGCACGTTGTACTGGATGACGCCAAGCGCAATCACGCCCAGCGCCATCGGCGCCGAAGGCCCGAACAGCGTGGCGATCGCGGTGGCCGGGTTCAGGCCAAGGGCTGTCGGAATCGCGACGGCCAGCAACGCGCCCAGGGCCATCATGGCGAAGGAGCCTAGCGCGCAACCCGAATAGGTTGTCCAGAATGTGGTGCGGGTGTTCACGTTGGCCGGCAGATAGCGTGAGTAATCGGCCACGTAGGGGCCATATCCCAGCGTCCATGACGCCGCCTGCGCTACCACCAGGTTGAAAGCGGTCCACGAGAACGCGCCAGTGGCCGAGGCATTCGCCGACGCCTGGCCGGGATGCAGCAGGATCAGCACCAGGGCGCCACCGAACACCAGCGTGGACAGCAAGCTCATCCAGGCGCCCAGTCGGTGGATCAGCTCATAGCCGACGAAGCCGATGACGAAGGTCAACACACCGACCAGGACGATGGCTTGGTCGTCGCTGATCGGTAGCAGCGCTTTCAAGGCATCGCGCATCAGTACGCCGCTGGCGGCCAGGAACAGCACAGCGGCCACCACCATCACCAGCAACGGAATCGCCGCGCCGTAGACACCGAACTGTGCCCGGCTCTGGATCATCTGCGGCACGCCCAGATGCGGCCCTTGGGCCGAATGCGCGGCCATGAAGATAGTGCCGACGAGATTGCCGATCAGCAGGCCGAGCAGCGTCCAGGCAAAGCTCAAGCCTGCGGCGATGCCCAACGTACCGACCATCAGGGCGGTCACCTGGAAATTGGAGCTGAACCAGATGGTGAACAACCGCCTGGGTGTGCCATAGCGTTCAGCGTGAGGGACAAACTCGATACTTCGCGTTTCCAGCTTCACGACCGTCTCCTGAGTGAATTTCGGGATTATCGAGTGGTGCGGGGAGCCTGCCCGACCTGGCGACGAACATCCCATAGCTGCCAACGACGCCTGCGTGCACTTTGTCGGCGCTGGCAAAGCGGCGGTCGCTGGCTGGATAGACCACCGGTCGTCAGCTGCATCGACCTCCCGGGCCCGCACCCGGTCAACCTTGCATTCCCCTGGCAGCGATGGTGAACGAATGGACGTGCTTGCTGACAATGGCCTGTCGCCCCGTAGTCATGTGGTCCGCCAACTGATCGTGGTGTTTTCCTCCGTCTTGCTGCTGGCTTTGGTGCTGGGGCTGTTCTCGCTGTACCGCCTCGCCGGGGCCTTGGATGCGCGTGAGGTGGAGCAAAGCCGCTTCCACGCCGAGTCCGCCATGACCCAGTTGCAAAAGAACGACAGAACGTTTTTGCTGACGCACGCCAACTGGCAAGCCGCCTACGACCACCTGGCCGGGCCGGTCGATAGCCATTGGGCCTACGATGAAGACAATGTCGGCGCCACGCTCTACACCGCCGATGGCTATGACGGCGTATTCGTACTCAACGATGACGGCACCCACTACGCTATGGTCGACGGACGCTTGAGCGATGCGGGATTCGAGCAGCACAGCGCCAGTGCCGGCAAGGTCCTGCTCCTGGCCCGCCAGGCTGCGCAGACCGAGCAGGCAGCCTCGGGCTATTTGCTGTTCCGCGGCCAGCCTGCGGTGTTCGCAGCCTCGTTGATCCGCCCGCAGGCGTTGCCCCATCACGTGCCGGAGCCCACCACCGTGATGGTGTTCGTCCGCATCCTCACCCCCGCGGTACTCGCCCCGCTGGGTCGATCGGTAGGGCTGACCGGCCTTGCCGTGAGCGACACGGCCAGCGACCCTACCGGGCGAGGCCTGCTGCCGCTCGAAGGCAGCGGCCATGTCTTGACCTGGCAGATTCCCCAACCCGGCACCGAACTGATCAAGACCGTGATCGTCCCGCTGGCCATCGCGGTGCTGCTCATCGCCCTGGCCATGGCCCTGTTTGCCCGCCATGCGATGCGCGCAAGCGCCGGCATCGACCGCAGCCATCGCGACCTGGCGGCCTCCAAGCACGCATTGCAGACCAGCGAAGAGCGCTTCAAGGCCGTAGCCGAAGCCGCCTCGGACTGGATCTGGGAAACCGACGCGCACCTGCGCCTGACCTACCTCTCGGCGCGCTTCGCCGAACTGACCGGGCATACCGTCGAGGCCTGGTTGCAGCGCCCGATCACCGAGCTGCTGTCCTGTGACACCAGCGAGCTCGCAACCTGGCTGCACGGCCTGGCGGCGACCGGCGCTTCCGGCACCTTGCGCTGCCAGTACCAGGATCACCTGGGCCAGCAACGCATCTGCCGCATCGCCGCGCGAGCGACCATGGCCCAGGCCGCTTGTACCGGTTTTCGCGGGACCTGCAGCGACATCACCGATGAAGTGGCTGCCCACGCTCAGATCCAACACCTGTCGTTGCACGACGCACTCACCGGTCTGCCCAACCGCAACAAGCTGTTCCGCTTCCTCGAGCCCTCAGGTCCGGGCGGAGAGACGCGCCAGGTCGCGGTGCTGATGCTGGATCTGGACAACTTCAAGCCGATCAACGACAGCCTGGGCCATCCTGCCGGGGATGCGGTGCTGATCGAGGTCGCTGCGCGCCTTGGCCAGGCCACCCGGGACAGTGACCTGGTGGCCCGGCTGGGGGGCGATGAGTTCATCGTCGTGCTGACGCACCCCGGAGATCGAGAGGACATGGACCGCTTCTGCCTGCGGGTGATCGAAGCGCTCAAGCGCCCCATGCAGGTCGAAGGCCATGTGGTTCATGTCGGCGTCAGCCTAGGCGTGGTGCTGTCAGCCGAATACCCCGGCAACCCTAGCGACCTGATCCGCTACGCTGATGTGGCCTTGTACAGCGCCAAACAGGCAGGCAAGAACACTTGGCGCTATTTCTCGGCGCAGATGAATGCGGCGCTGCTGGACAAACGTGTGCTGGAAAGCGAGCTGCGCGAGGGCATACCACGCGGGGAACTGGTGCTGCATTTCCAGCCGCGCTTCAAGGTCGACGGGATATCGGTCGCCTCGGTCGAGGCGCTGGTGCGCTGGCAACACCCCCGGCTCGGCCTGTTGCGACCGGATCGTTTCATTGCCCTGGCCGAGGAATCGGACCTGATCGTGCTGCTGGGCAATTGGGTGCTGCACGAGGCGTGCACCAAGGCCAGGGAATGGCCGCAGGCAGTGATGGTCTCGGTGAACATGTCACCGGCCCAGTTCAGCCGCTCCGATGTGGTCCAGGACGTCGGCGATGCCCTGCGGGCCACTGGCCTGCCTGCCCACCGCCTGGAGCTGGAGATCACCGAGAACGTCATGCTCAATGACGTCGAAGGCGCTCTGCACACCATGCATGCGCTCAAGGAGCTGGGGGTGCGGCTGAACATGGACGACTTCGGCACCGGCTACTCCTCGCTGGGCTACCTGCGCACCTACCCGTTCGACAGCATCAAGATCGACAAGCGCTTCGTTCAGTCCCTGGGCAAGAGCGGCAGCGACCGCAGTGTGGTCCAGGCCATCATCAACCTCGGCAACGCCATGGGCATGACAGTGACCGCTGAAGGCGTCGAGACCGCCGAGCAACTGGCCTTGCTCAGCGATGACCAGTGCCATGAAGTGCAAGGGTTCTTGCTCAGTGAACCCGTGGAGAACGTGGTATTGGTCCGCATGATGGAGGAGAAGGTGGCGGTGATGCAGTAAGGCCGCGTTGGGTCGGGTGGCGCACGATGGAGCGTACCCATTATCGGCCCACCCGATAGCTACCTGCGATCAATCGATTGGAACGAAAACCGCAAGCCGCCGAGCATGGGCGCACCGTTCAACAACAAAAACAAGGAACTGTCCATGCCCGCTCTCTTCCACAACCCTGTCGCCACCGTGTTCGGCAGTGGCAGCCTGGAACGCCTGCCCGCGCTCTGCCCGGGCAAAGTCGCACTGGTGACCTTCCCCGAAGCCGCGCAACTGGGCTTGGTCGAACGCGTGCGCGGCCTGCTCGGCGAGCGGCTGGTGTGCGTGATCGACGACGTCCAGCCCAACCCCGATGTCGCCTGGCTGCGCACGGTCCATGAGCGCTTCTGGCAGGTCAACGCCGAGTGCGACACCGTGCTTGCCTTGGGTGGCGGTAGCGCGATCGACACAGCCAAGGCGTTGATCGTGGGGACCGCCTCTGGGCGCTTCGACGAATTGCTGGAACTGCTGGCCAGTGGCAAACCGTTCACCCCTGCGCGCTGCAAGACCCTGGTCGCCGCGCCCACCACCGCCGGCACCGGAAGCGAAGTGACCCCTTGGGCGACTTTGTGGGATGCCGCGCAGCAGAAGAAATATTCCCTGCACCTGGCGTGCACCTGGCCCAAGGTGGCGCTGATCGACCCTGACCTGATGCTCAGCGTGCCTGCGGCGGTGACGGTTTCCACCGGACTGGATGCGCTGTCCCACGCACTGGAATCGATCTGGAACCACAACGCCAATCCGATTTCCGACACTTTCGCCATTTCGGCCATCGAAGACATCCTCGAATGCCTGCCGCGTCTTGAGCAGGATCTGGGCAACCGCGAACTTCGTGCGCGCATGGCGTTGGCTGCGCTCAAGGCCGGCATGGCCTTCTCCAACACCAAGACTGCCCTGGCCCATTCCATCTCCTACGAAATGACCCTGCGCCACGGTCTGCCTCACGGCATCGCCTGCTCCTTCACCCTGCCCTTGGTGCTGGGCCTTGCCTGGGGGCGCGACGCCGGACGTGACCAAGCCCTGAAGAAGGTGTTCGGCAATGACCTGGCCGATGCGCAGCATCAGCTGCGTGGGTTTCTTCACCGGCTGGGGGTCAAGACCGAGTTCGAGGACTACGGCGTGACGGATGCCGAGGCCGAAGCGATGATCGACTTCGCCATGCAGGGCGCACGCGGCCGTAACTTCATCGGCTCGCACGCCGCCTGATACGCGTCCAGACCCCGGTGGCCAGCGCCGCCGCCCTTTCCTGTTGCACCGAACAAGCGTGCCGCCCCGCCGTGCCTCACGGCGGCGCCTACGAACAAGAAGGAAAACCGTCATGAACCGTACACAAACCCTGTCTGGCCCATTGACCGGAACCTCGCCTTTTCGCGTCGCCCAATGGCGCATGCTGCTGGCGGCGATGTTCTGCTACCTGTTCTTCTACACCGGTCGCCAGACCTTTGGATTCGCCATCCCCGGCATCCAGGCCGAGTTCGGCCTGAGCAAGGAAACCCTCGGCTGGGCCTCCAGCGCCATGCTGTGGATGTACGCCATCGGTCAGGCGATCAATGGCAACCTCGCCGACAAGTTCGGCGGGCGCCGCATCATGACCCTGGGGGCCGTGCTGTCTTGCGGTGCAAACTGGGTCACCAGTTTTGCCGGAGGCTTGTTCAGCCTGGTCCTGCCCTGGGGCGTCAATGGCTACTTCCAGGCCTTGGGCTGGGCACCGGGAAGCCGCCTGCTGTCGAACTGGTGGGGCGCAGGAGAACGCGGCAAGGTCTATGGCTTCTACGTGTTCGCCGCAGGCTGCGCCTCGGTGCTGTCGTATGTGACCTCGGTGGTGGTCATCGATGTGCTGCACCTGGAGTGGCGGTGGATCTTCCGCCTGCCGGTGCTGCTGATGCTCGCCGGTGGCATCGTGTTCTACCTGGTGGCGCGCGAGCGGCCACAGGACATGGGCTTCGAGCCCTTGTCAGACACAGGTGTGGCCAATGCGGCGGACCGTGCGAACGAAGCCGACCACGCCGACCAGGAAACCTCCCGGCAACGCTACCTGGCCGTGCTGAAGAACCCGCGCCTGCTGGTGGCCGCTGTTTCGCTGGGCTTCCAGAACGCTGCGCGCTACGGGCTGATCGTCTGGGTGCCCGTGCACTTCTTGGGCGCCAACTGGCAGAAAGGTGACAGCTTCATCGATCCGAAGTGGATCACCGTCGCTCTGCCGGTAGGCATGGCTGTCGGGGCATTGAGCAACGGCTGGGTCTCGGACCGGCTGTTCGGCAGCAAGCGCTACCTGGCGATCATGCTCTACATGGTACTGGGCGCCCTGACCAGCCTGTGGATGTGGAGCCTGCCGGCGCACAGCGCGATGGGGTTGTTGGCGCTGTTCCTGTGCGGGTTCTTCGTCTACGGGCCGGCGTCGAGTTTCTGGGCGCTGTGCCCGGACCTTGTCGGCGCACGCCGGGCCGGCACCGCCACCGGCATCATGAATTTCTCGTCTTATCTGTTTGCAGGCCTGGCCGAACCCTTGATTGGACGTATGCTGGACACGACCGGCAACACGTCGTTGATCTTCATCGTCGTCACCACGGCCTGCGCCTGCAGTGCCCTGGTCGCCCTGTTCGTCCGGCGCTGAGGGTGTGAAGATGCCCGTCATTGCCCGCGCGCCCCTGACCGAGAGGCTCCATGTACCAGTACCACAAGTGGTTGCGTTCGTTTCATGCCGTTGCCCGGAGCGGGAGCTTCACCCAGGCCGCCACGCTGCTCAACATCGGCCAGCCGACCATCAGCGAGCAGGTCAGCGGCCTGGAAAAACGCTTCTCGGTGGAGCTGTTTCATCGTCGCGGTCGCTTCATCGAGCTCAGCCCTGCCGGACAGCAGTTGTACGAGATCACGCAAGGGTTGTTCGGCCAGGAGGACGAAGCCCTGCAGTTGCTGCAGAGCTTTGCCCAGCGCAAGCAGGGTATGTTGCGCATCGGCGCCGTCTCGCCGCCGATCGCCATGAGCCTGACCTATTCGTTGATGCAGCAGTATCCGGACATCGAGCTGGAAACCTCGTTCACCAGCGAAGCTGGCACGCTGGAGCGGCTGTACAACTTCGATATCGACGTGGCGATTCTCGCTCTGTCGGAATTCGACCATCGCCTGAGCACCCAGCTGTATCGCACCTGCCCGATCCTCGCGGTGGTGCGCGACGACCATCCGTGGGCCCAGCGCGAGCGGATCAGCGTCCAGGAGATCGCCGATCAGCGTGTGGTGTTGCGCGAGCCGGCATCGCGCACACGCCAGCTGGTGGAGGAAGGTTGCCAGGCGCACGGCGTGACACTCGACTGCGCGATGCAACTCAACAGCCGCGAGGCGATCGTGCATGCAGTGGTCCATGGCATCGGGATTGGCTTCGTCTCTGCGGTGGAGTATGCCGATCGCCCCGGCACGCGCTCGATCGCCTTCGCCGAAGACCCGTTCCACATCAGCTACTACCTGTGCTGTCTGGGCATTCGTCGCAACCGGCCGATCATCTGCGAGCTGTTCGACGCCAGCACCGCTCCCAACGCCCCGCACTGATGCTTCGCCTTGCCTGCCGCCCGCCGCGTGCGGGCTGGCTTCGTACGCCCTGAATTTCACTCACCGGAGAACACCATGAACTATCACACCCCCAGCAAACTGCAGGCTGTCGTGCTCGACTGGGCCGGCACCGTCGTCGATTTCGGCTCCTTCGCGCCGACCCAGATCTTCGTCGAGGCGTTCGCCGAATTCGGCGTCGAGGTCAGCCTGGAAGAAGCACGCGGCCCGATGGGCATGGGCAAGTGGGACCACATCCGCACCCTGTGCGACCTGCCGCAGATCGCCGAGCGCTATCACGCGGCCTTTGGCCGCTACCCCACCGACCAGGACGTGACGGCGATCTACAACCGCTTCATGCCGTTGCAGATCGAGAAGATCGCCGAGCATTCGGCGCTGATTCCAGGCGCCTTGGAAGCCATCATGCAACTGCGTGCGCAAGGCCTGAAGATCGGCTCGTGCTCCGGTTATCCGGCGGTGGTGATGGAAAAGGTCGTTGCCCTGGCCAAGACCAACGGCTATGAAGCCGACCATGTAGTGGCCACCGATGAAGTCCCCAATGGCCGCCCTCACCCGGCCCAGGCATTGGCCAACGTGATTGCGCTGGGCATCGAGGACGTCGCGGCATGCGTCAAGGTCGACGACACCTGGCCGGGCATTCTCGAGGGCCGGCGCGCCGGCATGTGGACTGTCGCCCTCACCTGCTCGGGCAATGCCTTGGGCTTGACCTACGCCCAGTACAAGGCCTTGCCGGCGGACCGGCTGGCGCAGGAGCGCCTGCGCATCGGTCGATTGTTCGAAGGCTCGCGTCCACATTATCTGATCGACACCATCGCCGAGCTGCCTGAGGTCATCGCCGACATCAATGCACGCCTGGCGAAGGGAGAGATGCCGCAAGGGCGGTGAACTCAAACGCCCCCAAGCACGCCCGCCTCGCGCGGGCTTGCTTGGAGTCCCGATCAACCAGGCGATAGCCACGGCATGAATTTACGTTATAAGATAACGTTTCATTCATACTGATTATCTCCTCGCCCATGACCAGTGCCACTCCCGCCCTTACCCAAACCACCCTGCGCCTGCAGAGCATCGATGCCCTGCGTGGCCTGGTGATCCTGTTCATGCTGCTCGACCACGTGCGCGAGACGTTCTTCCTGCATCACCAGGTCGGCGATCCGATGAACATCGACACGACCGAACCCGGCCTGTTCGCCAGCCGCACCCTGGCCCATCTGTGCGCACCGGTGTTCGTGCTGCTCACGGGGCTTTCGGCCTGGCTCTACGGCGAAAAGCACCAGGGCCAAGGCGCTGCGGCGGTGTTCTTGTTCAAGCGAGGGCTGTTCCTGGTGGCGCTCGAGTTCACCCTGGTCAACTTCGCCTGGACCTTCCAACTGCCGCCGAGCGTGATCTACCTGCAAGTGATCTGGGCCATCGGCCTGAGCATGATCGCCCTGTCGCTGCTGGTATGGCTGCCGCGGCCTGCGCTGGTGGCGCTGGGCCTGGTGATCGTCGCCGGGCACAACCTGCTCGATGGCCTGCACTTCGGGCCAGAGTCGGCCCTGCACGTGCCGTGGGCGATCCTGCATGACCGTGGTTGGCTGGTGGTCTCCGAGGACTTGCGTCTGCGCACTTCATATCCTGTGCTGCCGTGGATCGGCGTGATCGCCCTGGGCTATGGCTTGGGCCCATGGTTCGGCCGTGGCAGCGATGCCCGTGAGCGCCAGCAGCGACTGCTGCTCACAGGTGCCGCTGCCCTGCTCGGCTTCGCCGTGCTGCGTATGATCAATGGCTACGGCGAGGCGCCCTGGAGTGGCTACCCCACCGCCACGCAGACGCTGATGAGTGTCTTCAACATCACCAAGTACCCACCATCGCTGCTGTTCCTGGCATTGACCCTGGGCATCGGCCTGCTGGTGCTGCGTGGCTTCGAACGCGCGGGCAGCGCCCGTTGGATCAGTACGTTGGCGGTGTTCGGCGCCGCGCCGATGTTCTTCTACCTGCTGCACCTGTATGTGTTGAAGCTGCTGTACCTCGCTTGCGTCGCGCTGTTTGGGCTGAACCAGGGTGACTACTTCGGCTTCGACGGCATCGGCGCGGTTTGGCTGGTCGCCCCGCTGTTGGCCATTGCGCTGTACCTGCCGGTGCGCAGCTTCGCCCGCCTCAAGGCGCGGCGACGTGACATTGCCTGGCTCAAGTATTTGTAGAAGTCACAGCGATGACCCTGTTCAATCGCATCGCCCTGCTGCTGCCGCTGGCAGGCGCCTCGTCTGCGGCAATGGCCGACGCCGCGCAATCGCACGCCGAAGGGTTCCTCGACGGCAGCACCTGGATCGTGCTCAACCGCAGCGTGCTCGACCAGCGCGACTATCGCCATGGCTCACGCAACAGCAGTGCCCGCAACGCCTTCAAGCCGCGCCGCGAACGCAGCGACCAGGCCGGAGAATGGGCCTACGGCCTGATGGGTAGTCTTCAGTCCGGTTTCACCCAAGGGCGAGTCGGTGTCGGCCTGGACGCGCACGCCTACCTCGGCGTGCAACTCGACAGCGGTGGCGGCCGCGCCGGCAAGGCGCGCTTGCTCGCGCTGGACAACGACGGCCATCCGAAAACGCAATACGGCCGTGGCGGTGCGGCGGTGAAACTGCGTTTCTCCAACACTGTGTTGTCGTATGGCGAACAACGGATCAAGACGCCCGTGTTCAGTTCATCCGACAGCCGCCTGCTGCCTGAGACCGCCACCGGGTGGTTTCTCGACAGTAAAGAGATCCCGACGCTCAGGCTGGTCGCAGGTCACTTCAACGAAAACACCGACCGCAATGCGTCGAGCCACGACCAAGGCTTCGTGGTGAACTACACCAATGCCCGTCAAGGCAACACGTTCGACCTGGCCGGCATGGTGTGGGCTCCCAATGCCCGGGTCAGCGCCAGCCTCTATACCTCGCGCTACGAAGACACCTGGAACCAGCACTACTTCGGCAGCACCTTGAGCCATGCTCTGGATGATCGACGCAGCCTGGGCCTGGACCTGAACCTGTACCGCACCACCGATACCGCAGACGCCTTGTCAGGCCGTATCAACAACACCACCTGGAGCCTGGTGTCCCGCTACAGCGACGGCCCGCATACGTTCAGCCTCGGCTGGCAACAGGTCGATGGGAGCACCCCGTTCGACTACGTGACCCGGGGTGCGATCTACCTCGGCAATGCGGTGCAGTTGTCCGACTTCAACGCACCGAACGAAAAATCCTGGCAGGCGCGGTATGACCTGGACCTGGGCCCCTACGGCGTGCCCGGCTTGGACCTGACGGCGTTGTATGTGCGCGGGTTCGATATCGACGGCACCCATGCCGACCCGGACGGCGGCTACGCCTACCTCGGCTACGGCAAAGGCGGCAAGCATTGGGAGCGGGACCTACAGGTGCGGTATGTGGTGCAGAGCGGCAATGCCAAGGGCATGGTGTTTTCGCTGCGGCACAACGTGCACCGGGGCAACGCCGCACAGGCAGAACTGGATGCCGACCAGATACGCCTGGCGGTGGAATATCCGATAGGAGGGAAGCTCTAGGCGCTGGACGAGCCCTCAGTTGAACACCCAGAGCACGCGGGTCGGCTTGTCCGTCAGGTTGGCATAACGGAAACGCGCGTGAGGTTGGAGCTGGAAACTGTCATTGGGGTGGAGCGTCACCGGATCGCCGTCATCCAGCCAGACAGTCAGTTCGCCTTCGAGCACGAAACAGCCCTGCTCCGAACTGTCGTCCAGATACTCTTCCCCGCTCGAGGCCCCAGGTTCGAGGTGGCTGTCGAGCATCGAGAAACCACCGGCGATGGTGGGCGACACGAGCACATCGGTAATCCCCCCTCCCAGATGTAGCGTACGGCGCTCATCCGGTCGCGTGACCCAGTCGAGCGCGCGGGGTTTTTCCAGGCTATAGAAGTAGGCCGTCGAGACCCCCAGCGTCTCGCTGATCGCCGTCAGGTCCGCCACGGTTGGGCGTGACACGCCCCGCTCGACCTGGGATAGAAAGCCCACCGAACGACCGATGCGTTGCGCGAGTTCGCCCAGAGTCAAGCCCTTGAACTTGCGCAGATCGCGAATGAGTATGGCGAGCCCTTCAATTTCTTCGTGCACTTTCATCGTGTGGTCTTGGCGGTGGGAGCGATGGTGTCGACGGAGGGTATTGGAGTGGGCCGTGCAAGGCAAGATCAAGGATCGAAGGGGACGGACTGGGCGGGCACAATGCCTGAAGAGCACCTCGGCAGGGAGCCTGCCGAGGTGCCGCAGGCTTACTGGACAGCCTGGTAAGTCAGGTCCAGGCACTTGCGGGCCTTTTCCACCAGCTCGTCGATCTCTTCGGTGCTGATCACCAGAGGTGGTGCGATGATCATGGTGTCGCCCACGGCGCGCATGATCAAGCCATTGTCGAAGCAGTGCTGGCGGCAGATCATGCCGATGCCCTTGCCTTCGTAGCGGGCCCGTGTGGCCTTGTCCTTGACCAGCTCGATCGCGCCGAGCATGCCCAGGCCACGCACTTCACCCACCAGCGGGTGATCGGCCAGCTCACGCAGACGTTTTTGCAAGTACGGTGCAGTGACGTCACGCACCTGCTCGATGATCTTCTCGTCGCGCAGGATACGCAGGTTTTCCAGGCCCACCGCCGCTGCCACCGGGTGGCCGGAATAGGTAAAGCCATGGTTGAAGTCGCCGCCTTCGCTGATCACTTTGGCCACGTCGTCCCGCACGATCACACCGCCCATGGGGATGTAGCCGGAGGTCAGGCCCTTGGCGATAGTCATCAGGTCGGGCTTGAGGTCGTAGTAGTCGGTGCCGAACCACTGACCGGTACGGCCAAAGCCACAGATCACTTCGTCAGCCACGAACAGGATGTCGTACTTGGCCAGGATCTGCTTGATCTTCGGCCAGTAGGTCTGCGGCGCAATGATCACGCCGCCTGCGCCCTGGATCGGCTCGGCGATGAAGGCGGCGACATTGTCCTCGCCTACTTCCAGGATCTTCTTCTCCAGTTGTTCAGCCGCCCACACGCCGAACTCGGCCTCGGACATGTCGCCGCCTTCACCGAACCAGTACGGCTGGGGGATATGCACGATATCCGGCAGCGAACCGCCCTGCTGGTGCATGCCGCTCATGCCGCCCAGGCCGGCACCCGCCACGGTGGAGCCGTGGTAACCGTTGATGCGGCCGATGATGACCTTCTTGTCCTTCTTGCCCTTGATCGCCCAGTAATGGCGAACCATGCGCAGCACGGTGTCGTTGCCTTCGGAGCCGGAGCCGGTGAAGAACACATGGTTCATGCCCTGCGGGGCCACATCGGCGATTGCTTTGGCCAGCTCCAGCGCCGGCGGGTGCGCGGTCTGGAAGAACAGGTTGTAGTACGGCAGTTCTTTCATCTGCCGGGCAGCTACGTCGGCCAGTTCGTCACGACCGTAGCCGACGGCCACGCACCACAGGCCCGCCATGCCGTCGAGGATCTTGTGGCCTTCGCTGTCCCAAAGATAAACGCCCTTGGCCGAGGTGATGATGCGCGGGCCTTTCTCGGCCAGTTGCTTGACGTCGCTGAACGGCGCCAGATGATGGTCTCGGCTCATGGCTTGCCAGGCAAGCGTCTGGGAATTCTTTTCACTCATTTATTACTCTCCTTAACGAGGCGCAGCCGGGCTGCGTAATAACATTCAACGTTTCAATAGCGTTCACGGCTCAGGCGGTTTTCAACATCAACTGACGCAATACCGAGCGTTGCCGGCAGGCTTTGCCAAAGGTCTGGAAGATCGTCAGGTAATGCGGGTTTTCAAGTACCCGGAACTCCGGATGCCACTGAACGGCCAGGGCAAAGCTCTTGCTGCCTTCAACCGAGATCGCTTCCACAAGCCCATCCGGTGCCAACGCCTCCACCCTCAGCCCCGGCGCCAGCACATCGATGCCCTGGCCATGGATGGAGTTGACGTCGATGACCGCGGGCAAGCCCATACGGTCCATCAGGCCGCCTGGCTGGATATGCATTGCGTGGCGCGGGCCATACTGCTGGTCCACAGGCTCGTCCTTGCCTTCGCGGTGATCCATGAACAGACCGGTCTCATGGACCTTCTGGTGCAGGGTGCCCCCGAGCGCCACATTCATTTCCTGGAAACCCCGGCAGATGCCGAGCACCGGCACACCAGCGGCGATGGCCGCACGCATCAGCGGCAACGTCGTGGCATCGCGCAACGGATCGTGATGGGTGCCCGGCTCACTGGCCGGGCCGTTGTAGTGGAATGGTTCGATGTTGGACGGCGAGCCGGTGAAGATCAGCCCATCCACTGTGTCGACGATGTCGGCGGTATCCATCAGTTCACCGAGACTGGGAATCACGATGGGCAAGCCACACGCCGCCTTGGCCGCGGCGCGCGCATACTTCTCACTGATCGTCTGGGTCGCATGCTGTTCAATCATGCGAGTGCATGCAGTGATGCCGATAACGGGCACGCGTGGCATATCATCCTCCGGCAAATCAATATTGCGAGTTATTCAAACTGATTAAGAAAGTGGGGCGCAGTTGGGTGAAACGGATGCTCACAAGAACCAGCGATATTCACGCGCGTTGATGGCGTTCATGAAATCCAGTTGTTCCTGGCGTTTGTTTTCGCAATAGACCATCACGAACTCACTGCCCAGCCCCTCGTTGACCACCGGATGGTTGCGCATCGCAGCCACCGCGCTCAGGGCATCCTTGGGGAAATCGATACCGCTCGTGCGATCGTCATTGAGCGGTGCGATGGGCTCCACGCCGCGATCAAGGCCATGCTCCATGCCAGTGAGAATGGCCGCCAGCACCAGGTACGGGTTGGCATCGGCGCCGGCCAGGCGGTGTTCGATGCGCAGGTTGCGTGGATCGGACTCGGGAATGCGAATGCACGCATCCCGGTCCTCGAAGCCCCAGCTGGCCACACTCGCGGCGTTGACCATGGCGCCGTAGCGGCGGTAGGCGTTGTGATTAGGGGCGAAGATCGGCATGCAGTGGGGCAGCAGCTCCAGGCAACCGGCGACGGCATGGCGCAGGTTGCGTTGTCCGTAACCGGCCAACAGGTTGTTGCCGGCCTCATCGTAGAGACTGACATGCACATGCATGCCGCTGCCCGGTGCGTCCAGGTAAGGTTTGCTCATGAAGCTGGCGCGATAGCCATGTTTCATGGCGACACCGCGCGTACTGCGGCAGAACAAGGCTGACCAGTCCGCCGCGCTCAGCGCGTCGTCACTGTGGGAGAAGTTGATCTCGAACTGGCCAGGGCCCAGTTCCGCGGTGATGACGTTCGCCGGCACACCCTGCTCGTTGGCGACATCCACCATCTCATGCAGCACGGACGAGAACCGCGACAGCCGTTCGATGTGCATGTTCGGCTGGTCGTCCTGGTCGCCGGTAGCGACATCGCGTGGGTACTGCGGCAGGCCGTCCTTGAGCGCGCGGTCGAACAGGTAGAACTCAAGCTCAAAGGCAACCACCGGGCGAATGCCACGACTGGCCAGACGTCGCAGCACCCGGGCCAGCACTTCGCGGGGCTCGAACTCGATGGGCTTGGCGGTGCCATCGGAGGTGATCATCATCTGGGCGATCGCCTCCTTTTCCCAGCGCACCGGTTTCAGGGTGCCAGGCACCAGGCGCCGCGGTGCATCCGGGTCACCATCGGCAAAGCAATAGTCGCCAATCTTGTAGAGGCCACCCTGGGTCCCCAGCAACACACAGTTCTGCGGCAACTTCAAAGGCGCGCCTGCAGCCACTTTCTCCAGCATGTCCATGGGGTAGCGCTTGCCATAGAAATGCCCGGGAATATCCAGCGCAATCAGGTCGACGTAACGCACGTCTGGGTGTTGGGCGCGAAAAGCGCGCACTTCAGTCAGCAGATCCGGAAAGATGACACTCATCTTCTTGTCCTTGTGAGGTGAAACGAATTCAGTTGAAGACCCAGAGCACGCGGGTGAGCCTGTCCGTGAGGTTGGCGTAACGCAAACGCGCATGAGGTTGCAGCTGGAAGCTGTCGTTGGCGTGCAGGGTCACGGCATCGCCGTCGTCCAGCCAGACCGTCAGTTCGCCTTCGAGCACAAAGCAGCCCTGCTCCGAGCGATCACTCAGGTGTTCGGGGCCACTGCTCGCACCAGGCTCGAGGCGGCTGTCGAGCATCGAGAAGGCGCCCGAGATCGTCGGTGAGGCCAGCACATCGGTGATACCCGAACCGAAGTACAACGTGCGCCGCTCATGAGGGCGGGTCACCCAGCTGACGGCGCGGGGCTTGCTCAGGTTGTAGAAATACGCGGTCGAGACGCCGAGTGTTTCGCTGATGGCGGTGAGGTCGGCCACGGTCGGGCGCGAAACACCCCGTTCAACTTGGGAAAGAAAACCAACCGAACGGTCGATGCGTTCAGCCAGCTCGCCCAGCGTCAGATTCTTGAACTTGCGCAGGTCATGAATGAGGATCGCCAAGGCTTCAACTTCTTCGTCCATCTTCATCGCTCAGAGGCAGCCGTGAAATTATTGGATTTATTTTTCATGAAAAAATACATGAAAAATTTCACGCGTCAAGCCAGGCGCAGCAAACGGCTGCCACCCATAGCCAGGGATTCAGATGAGGTCGGGGACGTCAGGCGCGCGGCCATCGTAGGCTTCGCCAGCGCCTACAAGAGAGGACCAAGCTTTCGCCGGGGAGACTGAGGCCAGCTCCTATCCAGTGAGGCGGTTTTACACTGGGGACGCTGCGCCAGGGTTCGTGGACGCTGGCGCAGCCTGTGATCGAGTGCGAAGCACTCGCCTGCTGTTTGGCTACAAGATGTCGGATTCGCGTTCGATGATCTGCGTGATGATCGGCACCGGCGTCATCAAATGCTCCAGCATCATCTTGCTGGCCTTGGCGGCATCGCGCCCCAGGATGGTACTGACCAGCTCGGCGTGCTCTTCGCGCTTGAGCCGCAACGCCGCTTCGGACAACACCGTGCGCTTGAGCCAGATCTGCCGGTAGCGTTCGGCCTGATCCTGCAGGAAGGCACGCGCCTGCAGGAGGCTCTTGGAGCCGCAACCACTGGCAATGGCATTGTGGAAAGCTTTGTGCCGGGCATCCCAGATATCGACCATTTCCTGCGGACTGTGCAACTCGACCACCTTCGACAGTGTGTGCGAACACGCCACGATGGACGCCTCCCAGGCTTCATCGCCCTTCTCTACCGCCAACCCCACGATCAAGGCCTCCAGGTGAGCCCGGGCGGTGTAGACATCGAGCATCTCGTCCAACGACATCGGTGCCACCCGGTAGCCCTTCTGGTTGATCGCGCTGACCAACCGCTCCGCCACAAGCCGCGCCAACACCTCGCGCATCGGCCCCACACCGACGGCGTAACGGTCTTTCAAGGCGCTCATCAAGAGTTTTTCACCGGGGCGGAAGACGCCACGGAGAATGTCGGATTTCAAGCGCGAATAGGCAGCATCTGATGCGGTTTCAGCGAGGTCTGTGTGGTCCATCCAGAGGGCTCTCTTGCTAGGCGCACCTATCATACCGGACTCCGTTCAGACACGCAGATCGTGTACAAAACACAATAATTACGACGATATTTAAAAATGTAGACATTTTTTAATTTCGGCGATATTTTTGCCCCACGACCTGACCCGTCCTCTCAACCGCCCGGTTAACAAGGAGTCGCCATGAACGCCCTCACCCACATCGATATGCCTGTCCTCGAGCAACCTGCCCTGCTGCACGGTTTCACCTTGCAGTCGACCTCCCAGTCCGAGCGCCTGTTGGAACTGCGCTTTGCCAAGGAGACCGTCGACGCCTTCGTCGCCGCGGTCGCCCAATGGCCGGTCCAGGCCTTGGAGTACAAATCGTTCCTGCGTTTCCAGTTCGGCAAGATCCTCGATGACCTGTGCCAGGGCACTTTGCGCCCGGTCATCGTCAACACCCTGCTCGATCGCAGCACTGGCGGCCTGCTGGTCACCCCTGAGGGCCTGGACAACGTCTCCCAGGCTGAAGACATGGTGAAACTCTCTACCGCTGTGGCCCATCTGCTGGGCCGATCGAATTTCGATGCCATGAGCGGCCAGTTCTACGCGCGCTTCGTGGTCGAGAACGTCGATAACTCCGACAGCTACCTGCGCCAGCCACACCGGGTGATGGAGCTGCACAACGACGGCACCTTCGTGAACCAGATCACCGACTATGTATTGATGATGAAAATCGACGAGCAGAACATGGAAGGCGGCAATTCCCTGTTGCTGCACCTGGACGACTGGGCTGACCTGGACCGTTTCTACAAGCACCCGCTCGCCCGTCGGGTGATGCGCTGGACCGCGCCACCGAGCAAGAACACCCGGGAGGATGTATTCCATGCCGTGTTCGATACCGACTCGGTGGGTCGCCCGACCATGCGCTACATCGACCAGTTCGTGCAGCCAGAGAACTACGAGGAAGGCACCTGGCTGTTCCAGTTGGGCGAGTCACTCGAAGGCAGTGCGCACAAGGTGTCGATTCCGGTTCCGGTCGGCTCGTTCCTGCTGATCAACAACCTGTTCTGGCTGCACGGCCGTGACCGCTTCGTCGCTCACCCGGGCCTGCGCCGCGAGTTGATGCGTCAGCGCGGCTACTTCAGCTTCCCGAAAATGGAACACCACCGGGGCCAGACCTCCAACTGATGCTCAGCATGGCCTCGGCACCTGTGGGCCGGGGCCATCTGCAAGGAACAGACTCATGTACGATTTCGTGATCATCGGCGGCGGTATCGTCGGCATGTCGACAGCGATGCAGCTGGCTGACCAGTACCCCGAGGCGCGCCTGCTGCTGCTCGAGAAAGAGAGCAGCCCAGCCCAGCACCAGACCGGCCACAACAGTGGTGTGATCCATGCGGGTGTCTACTACACGCCCGGCAGCCTGAAAGCAAAGTTCTGCCTTGAAGGCAACAAGGCCACCAAACGCTTCTGCGATGAGCACGCCATCCCCTACGACAACTGCGGAAAACTGCTCGTCGCCACCAACGAGCTGGAGATGCAGCGTATGCGCGCCCTGTGGGAGCGCACTGCGGCCAATGGCCTGGAGCGTCACTGGCTGTCGGCCGGCGAACTTCGCGAACGCGAGCCCAACATCGTCGGCCTGGGCGGGATCTTCGTGCCCTCCAGCGCCATCGTGAACTACGCTGCGGTGACCGCTCAGATGGCCAAGCAGTTCGAGAAAAAAGGCGGCACCCTGCAGTTCGATACCGAAGTCACCGGGCTGGTCGAACAGGCAGACTCGATCGTCGTCCAGACCGACCGGGGCACTTACACGACCCGCTACCTGGTGTCGTGCTCGGGCCTGATGGCTGACCGAGTCGTACGCATGCTCGGTGTCGAGCCAGGTTTTACCATCTGCCCGTTCCGTGGCGAGTATTACCTGCTGCCACCGGAGCACAACCGGATCGTCAATCACCTGATCTACCCGATCCCGGACCCGTCCATGCCGTTCCTGGGTGTACACCTGACCCGGATGATCGATGGCACCGTCACCGTCGGGCCGAATGCAGTGCTGGCCATGAAGCGCGAGGGCTATCGCAAATCCGATGTCTCCCTGAGCGACCTGGGCAACATGCTGGGGCACCGTGGTATCCGCAAAGTGCTCAAGGACAATCTTCGCCCAGGGCTGATCGAGATGAAGAACTCGCTGTTCAAGGGGGCCTACCTCAAGACCGTGCAAAAGTACTGCCCGAGCCTCGAGAAGAAACACCTCAAGCCCTACCCGGCCGGCGTGCGCGCCCAGGCGGTGTCCAATGACGGGAAGCTCATCGATGACTTCCTGTTCGTCAACACCGCCCGTAGCGTCAACGTCTGCAATGCGCCTTCCCCGGCGGCCACCTCAGCCATTCCGATCGGGGCCTACATAGTGTCCAAGGTCCAGGAAATCGTCGGCGATGAATTCAAGAAAACGTCCGTGCCGGCACTTCAGGCCCAAGCCATCTGAACATAGGCTGTTGCCTTCGCAAGGTGGTGCGACCTTCCACTGGCTGGCAAGGCTGACCCAGGGCCACCGACTCGAGCTGCTCGCCCTGGCCAGTCTATTGATCGCCGTTTTCATGCTTTGATCCCCGCCGGGCTGCCTGCTGGAAGCAATGATTCAGCAGGCAGTCATCTGACGTATTCTTCATAATATCTGTCAGACACTCCGACATAAGCAGTGTTATATTTCGCCAATTGGACCACCTGGTTACTTCTTGACCGCTAGGTTAGCCACCCGTGGCAGTGTCAGTCTGCTTGATGTGTGGCACAGGGCCGGGAGTGCCCGTTGCGAATCCCCCACGCATTCGCGACCCGCAAGAGAAATCGGAATTCCCATCAGGTATCTATGTGAAGCGTGACATCCACCTCGTCGTTCTGCTGCTGTCGATCATCGGTTGTTCGCTCGCATCGTTGACACTGTGGAAGGTCATGGCCTCTCGCGAGCGGGCACTGGAAGACATCAATACCCACGCCTTGAACCTCACCCAGGCACTGTCCACCTATTCTGAGGGCATCGTGCGACAGAGCTCGCTGCTGTTGCTCGGCCTCATCGAGCGGCTGGAAACCGAAGGCAGCGGGCCTTCGCAGATCGAACGCCTGAGCCAGCTGGTGAGCCGTCAGCACCCGTTGATGCCGCAGTTGAGCGGCATCACCATCTATGACAAGGATGGCCGCGGGCTCATGTCCTCCAACAGCCCCATGCCCGTCGGTGCCAACAGCAGCGACCGCGCCTACTTCATCCATCACCGCGACGATCCTTCCCGCGAGCCGTTCATCGGCCTTCCTATCCGCAGCCGCACCAACCAGGAATGGGTCATCACCATCAGCCGCCGCTTCAACGACGCCCATGGCGATTTCGCCGGCGTCGTTGCCGTGACGCTGGGCGTGGAGAACTTCCTGCACCTGTTCGGACAGCTGGATGTGGGCCAGGACGGCGCCATCGGGCTGTCGTACACCGACGGGGCGATACTGGTGCGTTACCCGTTTCGTGAACAGGACATGGGGCGCAACTTCTCCAAATCGCCCATCTATGCCAAGTACCTCGTCGATCAGTCAGTGGGCACGGCCTCGTTCACCTCCAGCCTGGACGGCGTGGAGCGCCTGTATGCATTTCGCAAGAGCGACACCCTCCCCCTGGTGACAACCGTCGCCCTGGGCAAACGCGAGGCGCTCGCGGCCTGGCGCTTCGAGGCGCAACTGTCGGCGTTGGTGGTCTGCGGTCTGCTCGCCCTCACCGGCGCCATCGGCTGGCTGCTGATTCGCGCCATGGGCCGACGGATCGCCGCAGAGCGTGAACTCAGAGAGACCCAACAACAGTTGCTCGACAGCAATCAACAGCTCGAACGCCAGGCGATGCTCGATGCTCTGACCGGACTCGCCAACCGACGCCGCTTCGACGAGGTGCTGGACGAGGAGATTCGAAGAGCCCGTCGAAGTGGGACGCCATTGTCCCTGCTGATGATCGATATCGACCACTTCAAACGCTACAACGACACCTACGGCCATCCGGCCGGCGATGCCTGCCTGCAGCGAATCGCCGGCCTGCTCACCGGCTGCATCCGTCGCCCGTGCGACCTGCTGGCACGTTACGGAGGCGAAGAAATGACAGTGGTCCTGCCCGACACCGACTGCGACGGTGCCGTCGTCGTGGCGCGGCTGATGCTGGAGTGCCTGGCCATGGCGTCCATCGCCCACCAAGGCAGCCCTTTTGGCCAGGTGACCGCCAGTATCGGCATCGCCTGCGCGGCCGGTGCCTCCCTCAACAGCAGCCAATCGCTGCTCGAACGCGCCGACCAGGCGCTCTATACCGCCAAGCAGGCGGGCCGCAATCGCCTGCATGTCGCCACGACGACCGGTATTTCCTTACCCGCTGGATCCTGAATCGAGCATGACACTCTCCAACCCCTCACTCCTCATCTGGACCGTGGCCGCCCTGGCCACCTGTGGCGTCATCCTGCGCCCCTGGCGCATCCCTGAATACGTCTGGGCCATGGGAGGCGCGCTGCTGCTGACAGGCCTGGGGCTGATTCCATTGCACCGTGCCATGGCCGCTATCGCCGAAGGCGGTGATGTCTATCTGTTTCTCATCGGCATGATGGTATTGGCCGAACTGGCACGACAGGAAGGTTTGTTCGACTGGCTCGCCCGGTACGCGGTGGGCCACGCCCGTGGCTCCGGGCAGCGGTTGTTCGACTTGGTGTTCTTGGTAGGCACGCTGGTTACCGTGTTCCTCTCCAACGATGCGACTGCCGTGGTGCTGACCCCGGCGGTCTACGCCGCCTGCCGGGCGGCCAAGGCCGAACCGCTGCCGTACCTGTTCATCTGCGCGTTCATCGCCAACGCCGCCAGCTTCGTGTTACCGATTTCCAACCCCGCCAACCTGGTCGTATTCGGCAGCCAGATGCCGCCGCTGCTGGAATGGCTCAGGCAGTTCACTTTGCCGTCGCTGGCGGCCATCGGCCTGACCTACGCGGTCCTGCGGATCACCCAGCGTCGGCAGATTCGCCAACCCTTGGCCTTGGAAATCGACCCGCAGCCCTTGTCCCAAGGGGCCAGGCTGAGCGCCGTGGGGATTGTGCTGACCGGTACCCTGTTGCTGACGGCGTCGGCACTGGACATGCCCTTGGGCCTGCCCACCTTTTGCGCAGGTCTGGCCACCACCGGGCTGATCCACCTGCGTCAGCGACGTAGCCCGATGCCGGTGCTCAGGCACGTGGCCTGGGGCGTGCTGCCGCTGGTGGCAGGTTTGTTCGTGCTCGTCGAAGCCGTGGCCCAGACCGGCGTCATCGACCGGCTGGCTCAGGCCCTGGCGGCACGGGCCCAGGTCTCGCCCACCCAGGCCAGCTGGGCCGCAGGCGTGGGTGTCGCCCTTGCCAGCAACCTGATGAACAACCTGCCCACCGGGCTGATCGCCGGGGCCATGGGGCATCTGGTCGAGTTACCCGGACAGACGACGGCCGCACTGCTGATTGGTGTAGACCTGGGCCCTAACCTGTCGATCACAGGCTGCCTGGCGACCTTGCTATGGCTGGTGGCAATCCGTCGCGAAGGCGAGCATGTCAGTGCCTGGCGCTTCCTGCGCCTGGGCTTGCTGGTGATGCCGCCAGCGCTGACTGCTGCATTGTTGGCATTGATGCTCTGAGCGCAAAACCAGGGCACTTAGCTCGACCTTGAGCAAGATCCTGATGCTGCCCGCCAACACCTGACAGATCTGTAATGTTGCACTCAGTTTTCTGACAGCGCTGCCTGCCTATCGTAAGCCTGGAAAGTGCGAGTGCTCTCGGGACCCAGGACGCTGACCCGATAGCCCGTACATCAGCCACTATATGACTGACTGGACGCAACGGCATGCAAAGCAAAACCACAAGACGATCCTTCGTCAAAGGCCTGGCCGCGACCGGACTACTGGGTGGATTGGGCATGTGGCGCACACCGGTCTGGGCCGTGACCAGCCCTGGCCAACCCAGCGTGCTGACGGGCACCGAGTTCGATCTGTATATCGCAGACCTGCCGGTCAACTTCACCGGTGCCGCGCGTACGGCCATGGCCATCAACGGCTCGCTGCCAGGCCCCATTCTTCGCTGGCGCGAGGGCGACACCGTCACGCTGCGTGTGCGCAACCGCTTGAAGCAGGACACCTCTATCCATTGGCACGGCATTATCCTTCCGGCGAACATGGACGGGGTGCCTGGGCTGAGCTTTCACGGCATCGCCCCCGACGGGATATACGAGTACAGGTTCAAGGTCCAGCAGAACGGTACCTACTGGTACCACAGTCACTCTGGCCTTCAGGAACAGGTCGGGGTGTATGGCGCGCTGGTCATCGATGCCAAGGAGCCCGAGCCATTCACCTATGATCGCGATTACGTGGTCATGCTCAGCGACTGGACCGATGAGGATCCTGCCCGGGTTCTGTCCAAGCTCAAGAAACAGTCCGACTACTACAACTTCCACAAGCGCACCGTTGGCGACTTCGTCGACGATGTCAGCGAAATGGGCTGGTCGGCGGCCATGGCCGATCGCAAGATGTGGGCCCAGATGAAGATGAGCCCCACCGACCTCGCCGACGTCAGTGGCTATACCTACACCTATCTGATGAATGGCCAGGCCCCCGATGGAAACTGGACCGGCCTTTTCAAACCCGGCGAGAAAATTCGGCTGCGCTTCATCAACGGCTCGGCCATGACTTATTTCGATGTACGAATCCCCGGCTTGAAGATGACTGTCGTCGCAGCGGATGGTCAGCATGTCGATCCCGTCTCGGTCGATGAATTCCGAATCGCCGTGGCGGAAACCTACGATGTCATCGTCGAGCCCGAGGACGCGCAGGCGTACACCATTTTCGCTCAGTCCATGGACCGTACCGGGTATTCCAGGGGCACCTTGGCAGTACGCGAAGGCCTGCAGGCGCCCGTCCCCGCGGTCGATCCACGCCCGCTCATCTCGATGAGCGACATGGGTATGGATCACGGCAGCATGACTGGCATGGACCACAGCCAGATGGCTGGAATGGACCACGGCAGCATGGCGGGTATGGACCACAGCCAGATGGCCGGGATGGATCACGGCAGCATGGCTGGCATGGACGGTGCCATGCAGACCCATCCTGCGTCGGAAACCAACAACCCTCTGGTCGACATGCAGACCATGACCCCGACGCCCAAGCTCAATGATCCTGGAATTGGCCTGCGCAAAAACGGCCGCCGTGTGCTGACCTACGCGGACCTGCGAAGCACCTTCGCTGACCCGGACGGCCGTGAGCCGGGGCGGACCGTGAAACTGCACCTGACCGGTCACATGGAAAAGTTCGCCTGGTCCTTCGACGGCATCAAGTTCTCCGATGCCGAGCCGCTGCGCCTGAAGTATGGCGAGCGTCTTCGCATCACGCTGGTCAACGACACCATGATGACTCACCCCATCCACCTGCATGGCATGTGGAGCGATCTGGAGGATGAACACGGCAACTTCATGGTCCGAAAACATACGATCGATATCCCCCCAGGCTCCAAACGAAGCTACCGCGTGACGGCGGATGCCTTGGGTCGTTGGGCCTATCACTGCCACCTGCTGTTCCACATGGAAATGGGCATGTTCCGAGAAGTTCGTGTGGACGAATGAACTGGAGATCTGAAATGAGCAAAACCATGAAACGAAACGCCTATGTCTTCTCTGCCGCATTGGCAGGCCTGCTGGCGGTCTACACGCCGTCCTCGTGGTCCAGCGATGATCATGAGCAACACGTTCAGAAATCTACCCAGGCTGCCGGCCAGCCCGATGCCATGAAGGGGATGGACCACGGCTCGATGAAAGGCATGGATCACAGCAAGATGAAAGGCATGGACCATGACGCGATGAAGGGCATGGATCACGGCAAGATGAAGGGCATGGATCACCGCAAGATGATGGAATCCCAGGGCGGCGACAAAGCCAAGGCAGGGAAAGATGACCAATAGGCGGGTGCGACCCTCGCTCATGGCATTGGCCATTTCCCTCGGCACACTGGGCGGGACGCCGAGCTTCGCGGCTGAAAAAATGGAGCACTCGTCGATGGACCACGGCGCCATGCAGGGCATGGACCACGGCAAGATGGGTCATGGCAGCATGGAGGGGATGGACCACGGTGCCATGGATCATTCAATGATGAACCCTGGCACCGACGATGCCCCCCGAACGACCAGTCGAACGCCCATTCCGATCCTCACGGACGCCGATCGCAAGGCCGCGTTTCCCCCGCTGGACGGTCACAAGATGCATGACAGCGCGATCAACAGCTTCTTCTTGCTCGATCAGCTGGAATATCAGGACGCGGACGAAGGCAGTGCGCTGGCCTGGGATGCCTCGGGATGGGTGGGGGGCGATATCAATCGGTTGTGGATCCGCTCCGAAGGCGAACGGACCAACGGGGTGACCGAGGATGCCGAGTTGCAATTGCTCTATGGCCGCGCCCTCGGCCCTTGGTGGGACGTGGTGGCCGGGGTTCGCCAGGACTTCAAGCCCGAATCACCGCAGACCTGGGCAGCGTTTGGTGTGCAGGGCATGGCGCTTTACGACTTCGAAGCCGAAGCCACTGCGTTCATTGGCGAGAATGGTCAGACAGCCGCGCGTCTTGAGGGCGAGTACGACATTCTGTTGACCAATCGCCTGATCCTACAGCCCATCGCCGAGGCCAACTTCTATGGCAAGAACGATCCTGCGCGCGGCGTCGGTTCGGGCCTTGCCAACACCGAAGTCGGCCTACGTCTTCGTTATGAAATCGTTCGTCAATTCGCGCCGTACATCGGCGTTACCTGGAGCCGCTCCTACGGCAAGACCGCTGACCTGATTCGCGACGAAGACGGGGATGTGGAAGAGGCGCGCTTCGTTGCCGGGATTCGGATGTGGTTCTGAGACCTTGAATGAAAAGAACAATGACAACGCTCGTGGTCGCAGGCGCGGTAGCGAGTGCCGCCGTGTTGGGCGCCGCCTACTCGGGCCTGGTCAACGTGGGCGCCGATGATCCCCACTTCCCCGCCGTGCATGCCTTCCTGGTCATGGCCCGGGAGCGCTCCATCGAAGTGCGCGCCAGGGATATCGAGGTGCCGAACCTCAAGGATGAAGCACTGATCCGCACGGGAGCGGGCAACTACAACGCCATGTGCGTCGGGTGCCACCTCGCCCCTGGGGTTGACCAGACCGAACTCAGCCAAGCGCTCTACCCCCCGCCTCCGAACCTGGCCAAGATCGGGACCGGTGATCATCCCGCCGTGGCGTTCTGGACCATCAAGCATGGCATCAAGGCCACAGGCATGCCGGCATGGGGCAAGAGCATGGGGGATCAGTACATCTGGGGGATCGTCGCCTTCCTCGATCGACTGCCCCAGATGGACGCTCAGCAGTATCAGGCGATGGTGGCGAGCAGTGGCGGCCACCAGCACAGCGGTGGTGAGAGTGCGATGCACAGCGCTGGAGGCCACCACGGTCAGGGTACGGAGCAATCGAAGGCGCATCATCCACCCTCCGACTCAGCACACAGCTCAGGTCACCACGATGGGCATGGCGGGGCCGAAACGGACGTCGCCCAGCCCGCCACACCTTCGCCAACGACGCATGTCCACCGAGATGGAAAAGAGCACACCCACGGAAACTGAAGGGTCACTGGCGGGAGGGGTCGCTGTGCCCCTACCCGTTTTGCGCAGGGTTAAAGTTTTAACTTCACGCTCGCGAAAGTCGACTCGCTTTGTGCTTGGTCGAGCGAACTTTTAGTGGTGTCGTCTGGCCCCTTTGTCTCGTCGTCATCCAGCAGCAGCTTTTGCGAAGTATTGGAGGTAGCTCTTTCGTTTTTCGGTGGCGCTCCGAAGTATTCCCGGTAGCACTTGGAAAAGTGCGGCGTGGAGACAAAGCCCACCACGGAAGCCACCTCGATGATCGACATGTGCGTTTGCTTGAGTAATTGACGCGCCCGGACAAGACGCAACCG
Organism: Pseudomonas sp. HTZ2; assembly: GCF_033173945.1. Taxonomy (NCBI): domain Bacteria; kingdom Pseudomonadati; phylum Pseudomonadota; class Gammaproteobacteria; order Pseudomonadales; family Pseudomonadaceae; genus Pseudomonas; species Pseudomonas sp. HTZ2. The sequence goes on from NZ_CP137332.1 coordinate 3,187,181, forward strand.
CAGATAATAACGAGAGGGGGTGCAGTTCAGGTTTTTCTGAAACAATCGTTCAAGTTGGCGCCGTGAAATATTCACATATTTGGCCAGCTCATCCAGATCAATCAACTCCTCCAGATTGGCCTCCATCAGCGCGACGATTTCCTGCAACTTCGGCTGATTGGTGCCGAGCATATGCTTGAGCGGCACACGCTGATGGTCCTGCTCATTACGAATACGCTCATACACGAACATTTCTGAAATGGCCGCCGAGAGTTCTCGACCGTGCTCGCGACTGATCAGGTGCAGCATCATGTCCAAGGGGGCTGTGCCTCCCGAACTGGTGAAGCGGTTGCGATCCAGGCTGAACAAGCGGGTACTCATGTTGACCCGCGGAAAGGCTTCCTGCATCGCGCCCAGGCACTCCCAATGCACGCTGCAATCGAAACCGTCGAGCAACCCGGCGCAGGCAAGCGCCCAACTGCCGGTGCATACCCCGCCCAAGCGCCGCGACTTGCGCGCCTGGGCCTGTAGCCAAGTGATATGTTCACGGGTGACGGTGCGTTGAATGCCGACGCCACCGCAGACAATCACGGTATCCATCGGCGGCGCGTTGTGCATGGCGGCGTCGGGGACAATCTGCAAGCCATCGCTGGCCCAGACTTGGCCACCATCGACGGTCAGGGTGTGCCAACGGTAGAGCTCGCGTCCAGAAAGCTGGTTGGCCATGCGCAGCGGTTCGACGGCGGACGCCAGGGAGATCAGCGTGAAACTGTCCAGCAAAAGAAAGCCGATGGACTGGGGAGGAAAGCCGTTTTGAGCAGGCTTTCCGTCCTTTTGCGACGACATACAGATACCTCTTCGACATGCAGGCGAGCACCCATCAAGGGCTACTTTTAATAATTCTCGAAATAATCGATATATTAAAATTTGTTTTTTTAGTTATTTGAAAATTGCAACGTTAATCCTGCGGTCGCAAAGACGCCGTGTTTGTTTTTTTGAACCACCGTTCAATAATATCGCATAGCAAGCTCACTTAGCCTGAGCCCCAAAACAGTGCAGAGGTCAACTTGAAAGAAGCGTTCGCTGGCGATGGCACGATTTGGCCATCACTGTATACGATGTATTAGCCTGATGGCGGGGCGTTAAACAGCTAGTTACTCTTACTTTCTAGAGGGTCAATGTACGTGCTCGGTTTAAATGGCACGTGATCTGCTTACGCCATGTTTTTGCCCATGTGCGACCTGCCGCGTGTTGCCGGGCGGGAAAGGTTTCGGCTCTCTGCGCTGCGTAAAGAAGCAAATGTGGGGAACAAGCAGACGCTCAGCGTACGCGAGCGGATGACGGCAACTCCGAACAGGCTGCCTTCAGGCGGGATCTACAAAAAATCTGCAAACGAAAAAAGGGCGACCCTTTCGGATCGCCCTTTTCGTGCCCGGAAACCCGGGGCTTTTGTTTGGTAGGCACAATTGGACTCGAACCAACGACCCCCACCATGTCAAGGTGGTGCTCTAACCAACTGAGCTATGTGCCTGTCGTGTGGCGCGCATATTAAGGGGGCGCCCCCCAGCTGTAAAGCGCTTTTTTCAAAAAAATCAAAAACTTTGCCATCGGTGCCAGGCCAGGGGCGAAGACCGCGCCCCAAGGGCACGCTCCTATCGCCGTAGCACTCCCGCCAACACAGGCGAATGTTGTCGCTTTCCATCAAGAGCGCCTGTTGCCCCTCCCCTAGATTAACTTCCGAGCAAGCCCCTGACCGAACCCAAGGGGCAGTGTCTGGAGGAGACCAGCCATGCAATCCGTCGAACAGTTCAAGCACAGCACTTGCATTGCAGATTGGGCCGATCAGCGCCCGGAACAGGCGTTCACCCTGCCCTCGCGTTACTTCTTCGATGAGCAGATTTTCGCCGCCGAACGCGACCGCATCTTCATGAGCGCCTGGCACCTGGCCGGCCATCGCAACGAGTTCGCAGAGCCCGGGCAATTCGTGGTTTGCGACATCTTTGACCAGAGCGTGGTGGTGGCCTGTGGCAACGATGGCAAGATCAATGCCTTTCACAACGTCTGCCAGCACCGCGGCAATCGCTTGCTGGACGTGCGCCGGGGCAGCGACACCCGGGTGCTGCGCTGCGCCTATCACTCCTGGTGCTACGAAATGGACGGCAGCCTGCGCAGCGCACCACGTAGCGAACGGCTGATCGCCTTCGACAAGCAGCAGTTCAATATTCCCAAGGTCCGCGTCGAAGAGCTCGGTGGCTTCGTCTACTTCAACTTCGACGCCCAAGCCCCCTCGCTGGCCGAACTGTTCCCCGGCGCCGATGAAGAGATGCGAGCGGTGTTTCCCGAGCTGGGCAAGATGCGCCTGATCGAGGAGCAGGACGTGATCGTGCCGGCCAACTGGAAGGTGATCATGGACAACTCCATCGAGGGGTATCACTTCAAGCTGTCCGGCCCTTGCCATATCGACCTGGCCAAGCTGATCGACTTCAAAGGCTACCGCCTGACCAAGCGTGACAACTGGTGGACCTACATCGCCCCAGCCAACCTGCAGGCCGAGGAAGCCTACGGCGTGAAACTCAGCGGGCCGCGCAACCCCGACGAGCGCTTCTTCAACATTGGCCTATGGCCGAACAACACCTTTTATACCTTCCCGTTCTCCGAGTTCCTCGGCACTTTCATCATGATTCCGCTGGACGCCGAACGCTCGCTGCTGCGCTTTGGCTACTACAGCCCGCACGAACAGGTGCCGGCGGTTTCCCATGCCTGCATGAAATGGATGAACGAAGACCTGGGCCCGGAAGACATCGAACTCAACATCAGTGTGCAGAAAGGCCTGCACTCGCTGGGCTACGACCAAGGCCGCTACATGATCGATGCCGAACGCAGTAACGAAAGCGAGCACCTGGTGCATCACTTCCACAAGCTGGTGTTCGACGGAATCGGCGAAGGCCGCTGACCGTTGAGGGAGAGCCTTATGCTCGGGCATGAATACGACTACGTGATCATCGGCGCAGGCTCGGCCGGCTGCGTGCTGGCCAAGCGCCTGGGCGAGAACCCGGCGCTGCGCATCCTGGTGCTGGAGTCCGGCCCGCCGGACGCCAGCTGGACCATCGACATGCCCTCGGCCGTGGGCATCGTGGTGGGCGGCACGCGTTTCAACTGGCGCTACAGCAGCGAACCGGAGCCGGGCCTGGACGGCCGGCGTATCGGCACGCCACGCGGGCGCACCTTGGGCGGTTCCTCGTCGATCAACGGCATGGTCTACATCCGCGGCCATGCCCGCGACTATGACGGCTGGGCCGAGCACGGCTGCGAGGGCTGGAGCTACCGCGAGGTGCTGCCGTACTTCATCCGTGCGCAAAACCACCGGGACGGCGCCGACCGCTACCGGGGCGGGGCCGGGCTGCTCCACGTCACCCCAGGCGATACGTCGTCACCGCTGTGCCAGGCCTTCATCGAAGCCGGACAGCAAGCCGGCTACGGCGCGAGCGGCGACCTCAATGGCTACCGCCAGGAAGGCTTCGGCCCGGTCGACCGCACCACCCGCGACGGCAAACGTTGGAGCACTGCTCGCGGCTACTTGGCCGAAGCGCTCCAAGGCGGCAACGTCACGGTCGCCACCTCGGCGCTGAGCCGCCGGATTCTGTTCGACGGCGACCAGGCCTACGGGGTGGAATTGGAAATGGACGGTGCCGTGCACCAGGTGCGCGTGCGCCGCGAAGTGCTGCTCAGCGCAGGCGCCATCAACTCGCCCCAACTGCTGATGCTCTCCGGCGTCGGCCCTGCCGAGGACCTGCAGCGCCTGGGCATTCCCGTGGTGCGGGATCTGCCAGGGGTTGGCCAGCGGCTCAACGATCATCCCGACACCGTGGTGCAGTACCGCTGCAAGCAGCCGGTGTCGATCTATCCCTGGACGCGGGCGCCAGGCAAATGGCTGATCGGCGCGCGCTGGTTCGCCAGCCACGATGGCCTGGCGGCGAGCAATCATTTCGAGGCCGGCGCCTTCATCCGTTCGCGGGCGGGCGTGGAGTTTCCCGACCTGCAACTGACCTTCATGCCCCTGGCGGTGCAACCGGGCAGCGTCGATCTGGTGCCGGAGCACGCGTTCCAGGTGCACATCGACCTGATGCGTCCCACCAGCCTGGGCAGTGTCAGCCTGACCAGCGCCGACCCGCACCAGGCGCCACGCATCCTGTTCAACTACCTCACCAGCGAACGCGACCGGGCCGACATGCGCGCCGGTGCCCGACTGGTGCGCGAGATCCTCGCGCAACCGGCGATGCGTGCCTATGCGGGCGATGAGCTGGTACCCGGTGCCGACCAAGTGAGCGATGCGCAGCTCGACGCCTGGGCGCGGCGCGTCACCGAGACCGGCTACCACGCCAGCGGCACGTGCAAGATGGGCCCGGCCGGCGATCCGGAGGCGGTGGTCGACCCGCAGTTGCGCGTGCATGGCCTGCGTGGTTTACGGGTGGTCGACGCCTCGATCATGCCGCAGATCGTCAGTGGCAACACCAACGCGCCCACGGTGATGATCGCCGAGAAGGCCAGTGACTTGATCCGCGGCCATGACCCGTTGCCGGCCAACGATGCCCCGGTGTGGATTCACCCGCACTGGCGCCAATGCCAGCGCTGAAGCGCGCTTGCCAAAGCCGACCCGCTGCGCTTGGATAGGCGCAGCGGGCCTTTTCTATGAACGAGGCGCCGGCCCATGCAGCCGACGCCCATTGTCGAGCCTGGTGCAACCATGAACCGATCCGAAACCCTTGGCCTTCAATGGCAGGGCCCCGCCAGCCCTCCCCTGCGCATCGGCATCCTATTGTTGCCGTCGTTTTCCAATTTCGGCCTGGCCTCGCTGATCGAGCCATTCTCGATCGCCAACTGGCTGGCCCAACGCAGCCTGTTCCAGTGGACCCTGCTCTCGGTGGACGGCCAGCCCGTGCCCGCCAGCAACGGCCTGCTGGCCAGCGCCCAGGCAGGCATCGGCGAGCACACCGAGTTCGACGCCTGCGCGGTGATTGCCAGCTTCGACGTGCACCGCCATGCACGCAACCCGGCGCTGAAGGCCTGGATCAAGCGCCAGGCCGCATTCGGCGCAATCATGGTCGGCATCGAGACCGGCACCGAGCTACTCGCCGCCGCCGGCGTGCTCGATGGCCATCCGGCGGCGGTGCACTGGGACAACCTGCAAGGCTTCCAGGAAAGCTACCCCAAGGTCCAGGCGTGCGCGCAGCTCTACTCGCTTGGGCGCAAGCGTCTGACCTGCGCGGGCGCCACCGCCGTGCTGGATATGGTCCTCAACTGGCTGGATCACCTGGCCGGCGGCAATCTGGCGCGCGAGGTGGCCATGCACATGCTCATCGAGCAGGTGCGTGAGCCGCAGGTCCAGCAGGCTGAGGGTTATCGCCGCAGCCTGCACGCCCAAGCGGGCAAGATGGGGCGGGCCATCGAGCTGATGGAGCAGCACCTGGAAGAGCCGCTGAGTTGCGAGGCTATCGCCGAGCGGGTGGCGCTGTCGCGTCGGCAACTGGAGCGCCAGTTCATGCAGCACACCGGCCTGACGCCATTGAAGTACTACCTCAGCCTGCGCCTGGCGCGTGCGCACAACCTGTTGCAGCAGACCCGCATGAGCGTCGCCCAGGTAGCCGCCAGCGCTGGGTTCGGCTCGTTGGAGCACTTCTCCCGCGCCTACCTTTGGGGCCGCAACGCGGCCCCGGGGGCCTTGCGCTAGAGCCCCAGGTAACGGCGCACCGCCGACACGCCCGGCTGGCCATCGAAGGTCGTCACCCCCGCCAACCAGCTGTCCAGCACCTGCGGATTGCGCTTGAGCCATTCACGCGATGCCAGCGCAGGCTTTTGCTTGTCGTTGAGAATCGCGCCCATGATCTGACTCTCCATCCCAAGCTGGAACTCCATCCGCGATAACAGCGCCCCAACGTTCGGGCACTCCTGGCCAAAGCCTTTGCGGGTGTGGGTATCGACCACCGCAGCGCCATAGTTGGGCCCGAAGTCGTCATCGCCGCCACTGAGGTAGCGCATCGACAACTGGGTGTTCATCGGGTGCGGCTCCCAGCCCAGGAACACGATCGGTTTTTTCGAGCGCACGGCCCGGCGCACCTCCACCAGCATGCCGGCCTCGCTCGACTCGACCAGGCGAAAATCCTTGAGGCCGTAGCGATCCTTGTCGATCAGGCCTTGGATGATCTGGTTGCCGTCGTTGCCCGCCTCGATGCCATAGATGCGCCCCTGCAACTGGTCCTTGAGCCGGGCGATGTCCTTGAAATCCTTGAGCCCAGCCTCGTAGGCATAGTCCGGCACCGCCAGGGTGTACTTGGCGCCGGTCAGGTTGGTGCGCACCCGCTCGACGCTGCCTTTTTCCAGAAACGGCGTAGAGATCGCCGCCATCGAGGGCATCCATGCGCCGAGATAGACATCGATCGTCTTCATCTCCATGGCTTGGTAAGCCATCGGGATCGACAGCATCTGCGTCTTGGTCTTGTAGCCCAGGCCCTGCAGCACGGTGGTGGCAAGGCCTGTAGTGGCAGCGATGTCGGCCCAGCCGACCTCGGCGAAATGCACGGTCTGGCAGGCGACGGGTTCCCCCGCCTGGGCGGTGGCAAAGGCTGCGGCGAACAGCGATGCGGCGAGCACGGATACGGCTGTTTTCTTCGGCATGCGAGCGACTCCAGAACGGTTGAGGGTGGGCGTGGCAAAGGGTTGGGACGTTCAGGCGCGGTAGTCCGGCTCCTGTTCATCGAGGATTTCCTGCAGCGCGGCAAAATGGCGGGTGGCGAAGTCCGGGTAGTCCAACCACTGCCGGGCCGTCTTGCGCGCCACGGCGTCGCTGGCGATGCGCAGCGGGCGGCCGGTGGCCAGGGCGGTGAGGTAGAGCTCGCAGGCGCGCTCGAAGTAGTAGAGATCGTCGAAGGCCTGGGCCACGCTGGGCGCCGCCACCAGTACGCCGTGGTTGCCCATCAGCAGGATCGGCTTGTCGCCCAGCTGACGACTCACTCGCTCCGCTTCATCCCCCAGGCCCATGCCATCGAAACCCTCGTCGATGGCCACGCGCTCGAAGAAGCGCATGGCGTTCTGCTCGATCGGCGGCAGGCGTGAATCGGCCAGGCAGGCCAAGGCCGTGGCGTACTTGGAATGCACATGCAGGATGCAGCGCGCGTGCGGGTGCTGACGATGCAAGGCACCGTGCAAAGCCCAGGCGGTGATGTCCGGCGCCCCGGGGCGCTGCAGGGCCGAAGGATCATCGGCATCGAGCAGCAACAGGTCGCTGGCGCGCATCCTGGAAAAATGCCGCCCATAGGGGTTGATCAGAAAGCGCCTTCCGTCCTCGGACACGGCCAGGCTGAAATGGTTGGCGATGGCCTCGTGCATGCCCAGGCGGGCAGTCCAGCGAAACGCGCAAGCGAGCTCGACGCGGAGCTGGGCATGGGCGTCTAACACGGCGATGGATGGGTTGTGCATGGCAGTTCCTCGGGCTTCGAGCGCACCCCCCGGGTACGCATTCACATCCCCGAGTCTAGGGAGCACACAACCGAGGACTTGACGCGATGCGACCTGGCTTGTCGCGAATGCACGGGCGGTAATGGCTGTCGCATTCGGTCAAGATCGCGCCCAGGGGCCTGGCTATGGTGCGGTCATTTCCAATGCACACGAGGAAACGCAGCATGGCGCATCATCAGCTCTTCATTGCAGGACAGTGGCGTGAACCGCACAGCAAGCGCTATCGGGAAATCATCAACCCCGCCGACGAAACCCTGCTCGCCCTGGCGCCAGAGGCAAGCGCCGACGATATCGACGCCGCGATCGACGCCGCCCGCCACGCCTTCGACCACGGCCCCTGGCCCCAACTGCCGCCGAACGAGCGCAGCGCCGTGCTGCTGCGCATCGCGGCGGCCATCGAAACCGATGCCGCCCATCTGGCGCGCCTGGAAACCCTCAACACTGGCAAGACCCTCGGCGAAAGCGAGGCCGACCTGGCCTGCGTGGTAGCCACCTTCCGCTACTACGCGGGGCTGCTCGAAGCGCGCACCGACATCGCCCATCCCCAGGCGCCCGCCCATGTCATCAGCGTCACGCGCCATGAGCCGGTGGGCGTCTGCGCACTGATCGTGCCGTGGAACTACCCGCTGCTGCAGACCGCCTGGAAACTCGCGCCCGCCCTGGCCGCAGGGAACACGGTGATTCTCAAACCGAGCGAACTGACGCCGCTGAGCGCCTTGCACCTGACATCGCTGCTGGCCGCCCTCGCGCTGCCGCCCGGCGTGTTCAACTTGGTTTGCGGCGATGGCGCCGTGGGCCATCGCCTGGCGCTCAGCGCGCGGGTGGACATGCTGTCGTTCACCGGTGGCGCCAATGCCGGCGCCAAGGTCATGCAGGCCGCCAGTGGCAACTTCAAGCGCCTGGCCCTGGAACTTGGCGGCAAGAACCCGAACATCGTGTTCGCCGACGCCGACCTGGACGTGGCGCTGGACCAAGCGCTCAACGCAGTGTTCTTCAATGCCGGGCAAGTGTGCTCGGCCGGGTCGCGCCTGCTGCTGGAGGCGAGCATCCATGACCGCTTCGTCGAGCGCCTGGCCGAACGCATCGAAGCCATCGTCCTGGGCGATGGCTTCGACAGCCGTACGCGCATGGGCCCGCTGATCTCGGCGGCGCATCGGGACCGTGTGCTGGCACTGGTCCAGACGGCGCAAGGCGAAGGCGCCCGCCTGAGCGCAGGTGGCCATATCCCCAGGGACGCGCACTTGAGCAAGGGGTTCTGGCTGCGCCCTACCCTACTCACCGAGGTCCAGGCCGACATGGGCATCGCCCGTGAGGAAATCTTCGGGCCGGTGATCACCGTCGAGCGCTTCACCGACGAGAACCATGCCGTTCAGCTTGCCAACGATACGCCCTATGGCTTGGCGGCGGGCGTGTGGACCGCAGACCTAGGCCGGGCCCATCGTCTGGCGCGGCGGCTACGGGTGGGGACGCTTTGGGTGAACGACTACAACGTGGCCTTTCCCCAGGCGCCCTGGGGCGGCTTCAAGGCCAGCGGCATTGGCCGCGAGCTGTCGGCGGCAGGGCTAGAGGAATTCAGCGAACTCAAGCATGTGCTGCTCAACTGCGAACCCCGAGCGCTGAACTGGTTCAAGTGAGTCCGCCATCAAGGCTTGCCCGTCGTACCCGACCGAGCCTGCTGGTCCTGCCAGCGCTTGAGGTTTTGCTCCAGCAGTTGCCTGGGCACGGCACGGTCGAGCAGGTCGGTGAGTTTTTGTGCCAGTTGCGCCCGTAGCTCGGGCTGGTTGCAGGCCGAGTGATGGGAGAGGGTCAGGTACAGCCCTTCGCTGGAAACAGGCGGCGCCAGCGCCTGCACTTGCTGGGAGATGCCCAGAGTGCGGGCCAGCGCCAGTCCTGGGTAAAGCTCGTAGATGACGTAGTCGTTGCGTTTGAACAACAGCTTGCGAAACGCTTGGTCCGCGCTGGGGACCGCTTCGAGTTTCAGGTGAGCGTTGGCGTAGTCGTCAAATTGCTGGCCGTAGCTGTTGTTGACCAGGGTGCCACCGCTGCGCCCTTGCAGGTCGGCCCACCCTGTGTAGGAAAACGGGTCGTCGTGACGCACCCAGACCACGCTGGGCGTGTTCAGGAACGGCGGGGGTATGAAATCCATGGTGACTTCGCGCGATGCGGTACGAAAGGCGCCGGCAATCAAGTCGATCCGCCCGCTCTTGACCTGCTCCTGCGCACGCGACCACGGCCCGCCATAGACCACGTCGATCTCAAGCCCCAGTTCGCTGCCAAGGCGCTGGAGCAGATCGGCATTGGCGCCGATCAGGCGTTGCGGGTTCTGCGGGTCGCGCCACAGGTAAGGCGGGTACTCGGGATTGCCTGTTGCCACCAAGTGCTTGCACGGCGGCGCTGCCCCGGCAGCCGCCGGGGCAAGCAGGAAACACATCAGTGACAAGAGCATCGGTCGATAAAGCTTGCGCATGGGCGCCCTCGGTTCGGTCGTACCCGCCTATCTCGACGATGCAAGTGTAGCGTCGATGCAGGCTGCGAGCACGACGCCCCGAAAGCCTCGCGCCAAGCGTGGGTAGACCTTTAACCATGCCCAACTTGGGCAGGCTCAGTGGCGTTTGCCTTTGTCCCGCGCGGCCTTTTGCGCCGTCGAGTCGTGCGCAGTACCGGTCGAGCCATCAGGGCGATGGGCGTCGTTGTCGCGTTCGGCCTCACCCTTGGGCGGGCGCTTGGCAGGTTCGTGGGCAGCTTGGGTCATCATCACCTCCTATCCTTTGCTGTGCTCAGGCGAAGTCGGTCCGGTGCCACGCTTGATGCCGCGCGGCCCGGCAACGCCCCAGATGGCCAGCCCGATCACTGGGAACAGCACCAGCAGCAACGACCACAGCACTTTGGTGCCGTCGGACTTGTCGCTGCGGAACACGCTGACGATGGCCCAGAGATCGACCAGCAGAATGATCGCCACCAGGGCGATCCAGAAATACGTGACAGGATCACTCATATCCGCCTCCTCTTGCGATTCGAAAAAACCACAGGTGTGAACAGAGGAAGGCGCACGGCGGCGTAAAGTTCAGACAGCTTCGTTGAGCGCGGATGAATGGGCCGGCGCTGTCACACCGGTGCCGACAACACCGGCAGCTCCTTGGCCAACAAGGCAGCGGCGGTGCTGCTCAATTGCATACGGCCCAGCACGCTGCGCAGCACCCATTTGCAGGCCACGATTTCGTTGCTGGGAACCGGCCGTGTCCGCTCGCCGAGGTTGATGGTGAAGATGTGATGAAGCACATTGCCAACCGGCAATGTACACAACGCATGCAAGCCCTGGCAGTGCAAAGAGGCTTCCTCGCGCAACTCTCTAATGGCGGCCTCTTCCGGCGTCTCGCCCGGTTCGATGACGCCGCCTGGCAGGTTCCACCTCGCGCGTTTCTTGCGTACGAGCAGGACCTTTCCGTTGCGTAGACAGACGATCGTGGCGCGGGCTTTGGCTGTGCGGTTTTTCTTTGCAGGCATACCGGGTGTTCTGGGCAAAGGTTCGGGTATCGGCAGCGCCGACTGACGCTTCTTCCCTGAAGACCTGCACACCTGACGCCCCGTTCAAGCGAAGGGACACATACCAATCGATCTCACCACAGTGCCAGCGCCTTGCGAATACTTGCGCGAAGGTCATCCGTAAAGCAACAACCTGCGCACCCGAAAGCAGTGCGAGACAAGCCAGGGTTATTGGCTTTGGCACCTCAAACGCCGGTCCGTCAATCCTTAAAGCAACCCGTCAGCAAATTCCAATTCCTTTTGCGAGGCGCAATGCCTCGCCCTTGTCACTACTAGACACAGACCTTCCTGTGTAGATGACATGAGGTGAAAGATCATGGCTGACAACCAAGACAAACAAAGCAACCAAGGCGGCAGCGCCAACACCAACCCAGGCAACTTCGCCAACGACCGGGAGAAAGCTTCTGAAGCTGGGCATAAAGGTGGCCAGGCGTCCGGTGGCAATTTCAAGAACGATCCTGAACGCGCCTCCGAGGCCGGCCACAAAGGCGGCCAGATGTCCGGGGGTAACTTCAAGAACGATCCTGAGCGCGCCGCCGAAGCCGGTCACAAAGGCGGCCAAATGTCCGGGGGCAATTTCAAGAACGACCCTGAACGTGCCTCTGAGGCCGGCAAGAAAGGCGGCCAGGCGTCCGGCGGCAATTTCGCCAACGACCGTGAAAAGGCCTCCGAAGCCGGTCGCGTAGGCGGCCAGCACAGCCATGGGGGCGGCCGTAAAAGCGACGACGACCGCTAACTTCCCACCGATTGCCGGGGCGGTTCTGCCGCCCCGGCGCTGTTGATGAGGCACATTCCAATGTTCATGCACAACAAACGTCTGCAGTACACCGTGCGGGTGGCGCAGCCCAATCCTGGGCTGGCCAATCTGCTGCTCGAACAGTTCGGCGGCCCCCAAGGGGAACTGGCCGCCGCCATGCGCTATTTCACCCAGGCCGTGAGCGAGGATGACCCAGGGCGCAAGGACCTGCTATTCGATATCGCCACGGAGGAACTGAGCCACCTGGAAATCATCGGCTCGATCGTGGTGATGCTCAACAAGGGCGCCAAAGGCCAGCTGGCCGAGGGCATCGAGGCCGAAGGCGAGCTCTACCGCTCGCTGACCGGTGCCGGTAACGACTCGCATATCACCAGCCTGCTCTATGGCGCCGGCGCACCCTTGGTCAATTCCGGCGGTGTGCCCTGGTCGGCGGCCTACATCGATACCATTGGCGAACCCACTGCAGATCTTCGCTCCAACATCGCCGCCGAAGCCCGTGCCAAGATCGTCTACGAGCGGCTGATCAATGTCACGGACGATCCCGGCATCAAGGATGCCCTGGGCTTTCTCATGAGTCGGGAAATCGCTCACCAACTGTCTTTCGAAAAAGCCCTGCATGCCATTCAGCCCAACTTCCCCCAAGGCAAGCTGCCAGGAGATCCTGAGTTCAACAACACGTACTTCAACCTTTCCAAAGGTGGCGAAATGCGCGGGGCCTGGAATGAAGGACAAGACTGGGTCTATGTGGAACAGCCTCAACCGGCTGTGGATGGCGGCGATGGCGAGGCCTCGGTACAGCTCGACGCGCAGTCGCAAACCGCATTGGACGCGATGAAAACCAGGACGATGTCCAACCCCCAGGCCCAGCCTCTGACCGGGGCGGAGCTTGGCAAGGTCAACAACGGTCAGGAGTAGGATGGGGACCCGCACCGGGCAAAACGCCGGTGCGGGTGATTGGCTTCAGCGTTTGGCTTCGGCATCCGGATCGGCGGACCGGGCCAGGAAGGCACGGGTCACTTCCGGCAGGTGGTCCTTCAGCCATTCGGCCATGGCCACTTCTTCCTTGAGAATCGACCTACAGGCCTGTGCGGTGGCGCTGTCGCCGGCCGCCTCCGCCGCCTCGATCAACACGGTATACGAGGCGATCTCCATGTTTTCGAAGACATAGCCGGCCATGGCCCCTTTGACCACCTCGTCGCTCATGGCCATGCCGCCCACTGCCTGCCCGAAGGCCATGAGTTTGGCTGCCATGTCCTTGAACACCGAAGTGCTTCCGCCCAGGCGCTCGATGCACTCGACCAGCACGCGCTGCTGCCCTTGGGTTTCTTCGATGTGCTGGACGATCCGTGCCTTGAGGGTGGGGTAATGCTCGAGGCGTTCAGCCTGCCCTTTGAGCATGCTCTCGGCTTGCTGTTCCATGGCATGGGCATCTCGCAGCCAGTCGAGCAGATTGTCGGTAATGGATGTCATGTTGCGTTGCCTCTTTGGAATGATGGGTACTGCTTGTGAAAGCCAGTTCCCCGCCTCGACTCTGTCGAACCGACAGGTGGGCATGCGGCTACGCTAAAGGCGCCACGCGGCCTCGCTTCGACTGCCAGGCCCGGGCACATCACAACACCTGGATTGCCACCGCATAACCCCCTAGGGCCAGCCAGAACACCAGGAATACCCAAGGAGTGCGCAACGAAAACAGCAATGACTTGCGATACCCAGGTCGCGAGATTTCCGTCTCGCAAAACAGGGGTGACTCGTCATAAGCCAACCCCATCAAGGGCTCGCTGCGCAGCAGGTGGCTCTGCTTGAACTGCCAATGGTCGATGATCTTGTAGGCCGCGCGGATGCCCGGCCAGGCACTCAACGAACTCAACGCCCCCAACAGGGCGAGAAACGGCGGCACGATCAAGGTGAACGCCGCCCCCCAGTCCGGATTGAGATTGCCCATGGAGGAAACGAACGCGATGACCAGAAACGACTGGGCCGCAAGAAAGGCATCGGTGCGGTTGGCCAGGATGCTCGTCTCGTACTGGATTTCCCGGCGGTAGAAATCCAGACGCTCCTTGGGAGAACCGAACAGCTTGGCATTGCGCTCGCTGATTTCGTGCTCAGGGGTTGCGGGGGTGATGATGCGCGGCACCGGTCGCTCCTGGGAGAGGGTTCAACGTGGATTGTGGGGGGCTGATGGGGCTTGCGGCGCCAGCGCGTATTCCACCAACGTCGCTGCACAGGCCGTGATGCCATCGCCATGGATCATCTCGAAGCCATGGGTGTTCTCCGTGGGAATGGCCAGGCAGCCTGCCTGCGCCGCGACACCCGCGCTCATGACCGCGCTCGCGTCACTGGCGAAATCCACCAGCAAGGCGGCTTGCGGCCTGTACCCGGCGCGTTGCGCCGCCGCCGTCAGCCCATGGACGACACTACGGCTGTAGAGACCTTTTTGATCCCCGGTATTGATGATCGGGTCGGCGCTCAACCGGGTACCGTACTCGTCCAGCACCGGGCCCACTTCGACTGCCACGGTAGTATCGCCCGGCAGGCGCGCCGCGGCGTACATGGCTCCGGCGTTGGACTCTTCCTCCAGGGTGGTGAAGACGAACCAGACATCCTGGCGCAGCCCGGCGCGGCGTGCCTTAAGATCACGGGCACAGCCCAGCAGCGCTGCAACCGGCGCGCGATCATCGAGAAAATGCGCCGCGATGCAGTCGTTGACCGCGTAGGGTTGACGCCAGTGCCGGCTGAGCACGACCCGCGTGCCAGGCCTGATCCCGGCGCGTTCCAGTGCAGCGGTATCCTGGCGTGTGACCACGTGCACGTCCTGCCAGTGCACGTCACCAGATAGGACTTCGCGACCATTGGTGGAGCGCCCGCTGTTGTGCATCGAGCCATAGGAGAGCACGCCCGGCAGGCACTGCTGGTCGCCGAGCAGCTCCACCGGGCACACGCCAAAACTGATCGGTTGCGCGCCTCCCAGTGCCAGTACTTCGAGCGTGCCGTCGGTCTTCACGCGCTTCACGATCATGGCGATCTCATCCATGTGAGCCATCAATCGGATGCTCTGTTCAGGCTCGCAAGGCTGGGTTGCGCGCAGCACGCCGAGCACGTTGCCGGCGCGATCGATGCGGGTTTCGTCGCAGTGACGAGCCAGTTCACGCTGGCAGATGTGCCGGACTTCATCCTCCTGCCCGCCGGGTCCGCGGGCCAGCAGCAGTGCGTGGAGTAGCGGATCGATTTCCATGATGACGTGCCCCGGGCTCATGAGCCGTTGAACTTCTTCACATCGATGGGCGGGGCGACGAATTCGGGCCCCTGCCCCGCTGGACGCCAACGCACGTTGGCCAGGCCGTAGCGCTCGGCCATGGGTCGGCTGACCTTCTTAATCGTGTGCTGGCCGAACCGTGGGATGATGCCCACGCCCGCATCGCAACAGGCCCAATGCCAGGCCTCGGCATTGTCCATGCGCCCCAGGCGGATGATGAACGTGCGGTACTCGCCATGGAGTTCGTACTCGATCACAAACAATTGCTGCCCTGCCATCACAAGCCTCCTCAGTGGTTCCAAGCCTATGGAGCAGGGGCAGGGAAAGAAAATTCATTCGAGATTCACACGCTTGGTACAGTCGCCCCAAACGACCGCCGGAACGCTCGCAATGAACCTTGGCCCCGCTCTCGGGCTCGATTGCCAAAGCGCGCAGGAAAACGGCCATGAATGCATTCAACGAGCCTTTGGAGCGGGAGCGACGCAAGCGCCTGGCGATCGATTGCTGGTTCGCCCTGTTCGACGATCACACGCTACGCCAGGACTGCCCCAGCACCTACCACGAGACGCTGTTGCGCCAAGCGGATGAAATGGACCGACTCGGGTTGGTGGAGTGGACCGAATGGCGCGACCTGCGCCGGCTGGCCGACCGGGCGTTCCTCAGGGCGGTCGCCGGTGCGGACTACCATCCGGCCACACCGCTCAGGGTTGTTGGTAGTGGGCCGGGGATGTGCCCGGCTCATGTTCATGCTCGATGCGCTGCACCTGTACATCGGTGAACGACGATGACTCGCCGCGATGCAGCCCCTGCAGATAGCTGCGCGCGCATTCCACGCTGATGTCCTGTTCGTCGCTGCGCATTTCGCAGGTGCCTGGTTGGTTATCGAGGATGTAGCTGATCAGAAACAGATGACTGGCCATGGACGGCGCTCCTGTCGAGAAAATGAAACGCGACCGGCTACCCGGTCGCGTATGGGCGTCAGGCGGCGCTCTGGTCGGCCTTTAGCATTTTCTTGTGGGCCTGCATGGCGACGCCCATCTCCTCGAGCGCCTGCTTGCCCAGCAGCTTCTTGGCAGTCGGAAAGAGCTCGCCTTCCTCCTCCTCGATATGGTGCTCCAGCAGCTCCTTCATCACCTTGACCCTGCCTGCGAACTCCACGGTGCCAGTGTCGGTCTGCAGCAAGTCGGGCAAGACCAGCGAGTCGACGGTGCGGTGTTCCTCCTTGGCCTCGTAGTACATTTTCTCCTCTTCCTTGCCCCCGGCCTGCTTGATGGCCGGGTAGAGGATCTGCTCTTCGAGCGCGGTATGGATCTGCAGCTCCTGTTCGATGCGGGCGAGCAACTCACTGCGCTTTTTCACGGCGCGCTCGGTGGTGCTGGACAGTTCCTCGAGCAGTTTCTTGACGGTTTCATGATCCTGGATTAGCAGTTCGATGGCATTCATTGTCGGGCCTCATCAGTCGATGGAATACAAAGACTTGCCCTGTGTGGAGTCATCGCCCGCTACGTCGGTTCGTGGTGGCCGATAAATGGCAGCGCACCGGCCGCGCCGCGGGGTGTCGGTCACTTGGCGCAGGCGGGGACCGCGACGCGCTCGCCGGCTATCCACCTGGCGCGGCCCACCCCCCAGGCCAGCGCCCGGGTCATGGTCTCGCCTGGGCGAGCATCGAACGCTTCTTCGTGCAAGGCCTTGCCGCCACGTGCATACACACCGATGAACAACTGCGTGGCCCCGGTGCGCGACAGCCTTACCTGCACATCGATACAGGTGCCATCGTCGAGCGCCTCCTGATGCGTTCGATGATGAAGGGTCGCATCAGCCCAGTTCCAAAACACATTACCCCTGATACGCATGTCGGCCTCCTGCGACTCCTGTCCAGAGCGCCACCCTATCGAAACCGCCCTGGCATGCAACCTCCATGGGCAGGAATGAGAACTGAATCAGACAACCGGTGGGCTACCCTGCAATCAGGCTAATGATCGTCCAGCATCGGCCTTATGCTGCCGCCCTCGAGCTGCGCCTGTGCTAGCGTTTCCTGATTGGGTGCCCTGCCCTCCTGCCGACGAGAATCGACACATCAACCGACTGATTACAGGTGAGCCATGGAGCTGAAAATCAACCAAAAGACCTACCAGGTCGATGCCGAAGCCGACACGCCGCTGCTGTGGGTGATCCGCGACGACCTGAGGCTGACCGGCACCAAGTACGGCTGCGGCCTGGCCCAGTGCGGCGCCTGTTCGGTGCTGGTCGACGGCAACGTGGTGCGCGCCTGCGTCACGCCGGTGGCCGGTGTGGTCGGGCGGGAGGTGACCACCATCGAGGCGATCGAGGCCGATGAGGTCGGCAAGCGCGTGGTGGCGGCGTGGGTCGAACACCAGGTGGCTCAGTGCGGCTATTGCCAGTCCGGCCAGGTGATGGCGGCCACCGCACTGCTCAAGCACACACCCACGCCCAGCGGCGAGCAGATCAACGCGGCGATGGTCAACCTGTGCCGCTGCGGCACCTACAACGCCATCCACGCCGCCATGCACGACCTGGCCCAAGGGGGTAAAGCCTGATGAAAACGCCCCTGGAGCTCCCCGAAGACCTGCTGAGCCTGACGCCCGGTGCAACCGTCAACCTGTCGCGCCGGCGTTTTCTCGCCGGTACCGCCGTCGGTGCACTGGTGCTGGGCTTCGGCCTGCCCCTGGGTTCACCCCGGGTGCAGGCGGCCACAGCCACCGGCACTGAACGCGGCACCCAGGTGCCGGCCTTCCTGGAGATTCGCCCGGACAACACCGTGCGCCTGCTCAGCCCGTTCATGGAAGGCGGCCAAGGCACCTACACCGCCATGGCGCAGATCGTCGGCGAGGAACTGGATGCCGACCCGGCCACGTTCGTGGTCGACAGCGCCCCACCTGGCGAAGCCTACGTGGTGATGGAAAACGGCATGCGCATCACCGGCGGCAGCATGTCGGTGCGCATGAGCTACCCGACCATGCGCCGTCTCGGCGCCATGGCCCGCGCCATGCTGCTGCAGGCCGGCGCCGAGCACTTCGACGTGCCGGTGGGCGAACTCTCCACCGAGCCTGGCAAGGTCGTCCATGGCGCCTCTGGGCGCAGCATCACCTATGGCGAGCTGGCCGGACGCGCCATGGACCTGCCCGTGCCGGACCCGGCCAGTGTCCCGCTGCGCGACCCCAGCCAGTTCCGCTGGATCGGCAAGCCGGTCAAGCGCGTCGATGCCTACGACAAGTCCACCGGCAAGGCCCAGTACAGCATCGACATCCACCTCGACGGCATGCTCCAGGCCGCCGTGCAGCATGCGCCACGTCTGGGCATGACCCCTGGCGGCATCCGCAACGAAGCCCAGGTCAAGGCCATGAAAGGCGTACATTCCGTGCACCTACTGCCCGGTGCGGTCGCAGTGGTCGCCGAGCGTTGGTGGTACGCCAAGCGTGCAGCCGAGGCGCTTCAGGTCGACTGGCAGGAGCCGGGGCCCGACGCGACGGTACGGCCCATGCCCAAGGATTTTTCCAGCGATGCCTGGCGCGAGCACCTGGCAGCCCAACCAGGTCCAGGTCGCGATGACGAAAAACATGGTGATGTAGCTGCGGCCCTGGCCAGCGCCAAGACCACCGTCGAGGCCACCTACCACAATCAGTACCTCAACCATGCCCAGCTGGAGCCGCCCTCGGCGACCGCGCGCTTCAACCCGGACGGTTCGCTGGAGGTGTGGCTGCCCAACCAGGCGCCAGACATGTTCCGCGACGACATCGCCAAACGCACCGGGCTCGACCCTGCGCGGATCACCCTGCACTCGCCTCTGCTCGGCGGCTTTTTCGGTCGGCATTTTCTCTATGACTCGGCCAACCCCTACCCTCAGGCCATCGCGCTGGCCAAAGCAGTCGGGCGCCCGGTCAAGGTGATCTGGACGCGCGAGGAAGAATTCCTGCGCGATGTGCTGCGCCCCGTCGCCGTGGTCAAGTTCCGCGCCGGGCTCGATGACAAAGGGCTGCCGGTGGCGCTTGAAGCGGTGAGCGCCACCGAGGGTCCTACCGAAGCCATCGTCGGCAAACAGGGCGAGCAACTGGACCCTACAGCGCTCGAGGGGCTGTCGGGCAAGGCCTACGCCATCGCCAACACGCGCATCGCCCAGATCTACGTCAAAGGGCCGGCCATGCTCGGCTACTGGCGTTCGGTGGGTAATTCGCTCAACGACTTCTTCTACGAAGCCTTTCTCGACGAACTGGCCGACAAGGGCGGCCAGGACCCCTACGCGTTGCGTCTGCACCTGCTGCAGGGCAACGCGCGCTTGACCACATTACTGCAGGCGGTCGGCGAGTTGTCCGGCGGTTGGAAGCGCGGTCCGTTCACGGCCGAGGATGGCAGCACGCGCGCCCGTGGCGTGGCCATGGCCTCGCCATTCGGCTCCGAGGCGGCGGTGATCGCCGAGGTGTCGATCGAGAACGGCCAGGTCAAGGTGCACGACATTTGGCAGGCGATCGACCCGGGCAGCATCGTCAACCCGGCGATCATCGAAGCCCAGGTCAACGGCGCGGTGGCCCTGGGGCTGTCCCAGGTGCTGCTGGAGGAAGCGGTATGGCAAAACGGCATGCCGCGGGCGCGCAACTACGACCTGTATCCGGTGCTGCCGCCTTCGCGCATGGCGAGGGTGCATGTGCGCATCATCGAGAGCGGCGCGAAGATGGGCGGGATCGGCGAGCCCCCGCTACCAGCGGTGGCGCCTGCCGTGGCCAACGCGGTGGCACGGCTGACCGGTCAGCGCATTCGCAGCATGCCGCTCAGTCGCTATACCTTCAGCTGACGCCCAGGGGCCACCCATGCACAACCGTCGACTCGCAACCGCCGCCCGTTGGCTGGCCCTGCCGTGCCTGGCTGCGGCAGGCCTGTTGGCCTGGTATGTCACCCGTGAGCCAGCCTCGCCCCTGGCCGGCGAGGCGCCACCGGACGCTGCGCTGGTCAGTCGTGGCGAGTACGTCGCTCGCCTGAGCGACTGTGTCGCCTGCCACAGCCTGCCGGCGGGCAAGCCATTCGCTGGCGGTCTGGAAATGGCCACGCCGCTGGGCTCGATCCATGCCACCAACATCACCCCCGACCGGCAGACCGGCATTGGCACCTACAGCCTGGCTGACTTCGACCGCGCCGTGCGCCAGGGCGTCGCGCCAGGAGGCCGACGGCTGTACCCGGCCATGCCCTACCCCTCTTACGCCAAGCTCAGCGACGATGACGTCAGGGCGCTGTATGCCTTCTTCATGCACGGCGTACCGCCCGTCAACCAGGCCAACATCCAGAGCGACATTCCCTGGCCGCTCAACCTGCGCTGGCCCATCGCCCTGTGGAACGGCCTGTTCTCGCCCGCCACACCCTATGCGGTCAAACCCGCACAGGATGCACTGTGGAACCGCGGCGCCTATATCGTCCAGGGCCCCGGTCATTGCGGCAGTTGCCATACCCCTCGGGGCCTGGCCTTCAACGAGAAGGCCCTGGATGAGCGAGGTGCGCCGTTCCTGGCCGGTGCCCTGCTCGATGGCTGGTATGCCCCGAGCCTGCGCGGCGACCACAACACCGGCCTTGGGCGCTGGAGCGAGGCGGACATCGTGCACTTCCTCAAGACCGGGCGAAACCAGCATGCCGTGGTATTCGGCTCGATGACCGAAGCCTTCAACAACTCCACCCAGTTCATGAACGACGAGGACCTGACGGCGATCGCGCGCTATCTCAAGTCATTGCCGGGCGACCGTGAGCGCGACGGTGCGCCCTGGCAATACCAGGCCTTGCCTGCCACGCACTTGGACACCCCAGGCGCCCAGACCTACCTGACCCACTGCGCCTCCTGCCACGGCCTCGATGGCAAGGGCCAGCCCGAATGGATGCCGCCCCTGGCCGGGGCCACCTCGGCGCTGGCCAAGGAAGACGCCTCGGCCATCAACATCACCCTCAACGGCTCGCAACGGGTCGTCGCCCAAGGCCAACCGGACGCTTACCGCATGCCGGCGTTTCGCGAGCAGCTGTCGGACCGGCAGATTGCCGATGTCCTGACTTTCATGCGCAGCGCCTGGGGTAATCGGGGCGGTGCAGTGCAGGCCCAGGCGGTCGCCAAGCTGCGCGAACACACCGACCCGGCCAGCAGCAGCCCGATCATCCTTCACATGCGCTGAGCGGTCGCCGGCCAATGCCGGACGAGGTGGCCAGGCCCTTGGCGCCTGACCGCCCCGCTGAGCTCTGCCTCTGATCAGCGGGGGCTTGAGATATATTCGATAAGGCGTATATTCACAAAATCATATATCCCTCGAAACTCGTGCTCGTCAGCCCATGAGAACCGCCATGATTGACCCTTTGTCGCCCACCCAGGTTTTCAAGTGCCTCGCCGACGAGAACCGTGTGCGCATGATGCTGCTGATTGCCCGCGAGGAAGAACTCTGCGTGTGCGAACTGATCTGCGCCCTGGATGAAAGCCAACCCAAGGTCTCCCGCCACCTGGCGCAACTTCGCACCTGTGGCCTGCTGGAAGACCGCCGCCAAGGCCAATGGGTGTATTACCGGTTACATCCCGCATTGCCCGCCTGGGTACGCGAAGTGCTGGCAACCACGCTGGAGGCCAACCGCGAATGGCTCAGCACCAGCACTCGACGCCTGGATGTCATGGGCGAGCGGCCCCAGCGCCTCGCCTCCTGCTGCTGATTGCCCCCATTGGCGTGCGAGCAAAGAACGCCGTCTCTCTGCCAAGAGTGAAATCATGAACGAACACCCTATTCCCAACCTGGACAACGCACTCGTTGACCTGCCGACCGTGGACAAACTGGCACGCGCGCAGACCTCCACGCACAAACCACGGATCCTGCTGCTCTACGGATCGACCCGCGAGCGCTCCTTCAGCCGGCTGTTGACCGAAGAAGCGGCCCGCCTGCTGGAACACTTCGGTGCCCAGACGCGCATCTTCAACCCCTCGGGCCTGCCGCTGGCCGATGACGCCCCGGACGATCATCCCAAGGTCAAGGAACTGCGCGAACTGGTGCTCTGGTCCGAAGGCATGGTCTGGTGCTCGCCTGAGCGCCACGGCGCAATGACCGGCGTGTTCAAGTCGCAGATCGACTGGATCCCTTTGAGCATGGGCGCGGTACGTCCGACCCAGGGCAAGACCCTTGCACTGATGCAGGTCTGCGGTGGATCGCAGTCGTTCAACGTGGTGAACCAGTTGCGTGTGCTCGGCCGCTGGATGCGCATGTTCACCATCCCTAACCAGTCGTCAGTGCCCAAGGCCTACCTGGAGTTCGACGAAGCCGGGCGCATGAAGCCGTCTGCGTACTACGACCGCGTCGTCGATGTCATGGAGGAACTGGTGAAATTCACCCTGCTGTTGCGCGACCGCGCCGATTACCTGGTCGACCGTTACTCCGAGCGCAAGGAGTCGGCCGAGGAACTGTCCAAGCGCGTCAATCAACGTTCTATCTGACCCCCTCATGACCTTCCTCACTTCCGTCGGAGGTGGGTTTACCGCACTACGAGCACAAGAACATGACAATCAAAGTAGGCATCAATGGTTTTGGACGTATTGGTCGTCTGGCGCTGCGTGCGTCCTGGGAGTGGCCAGAATTCGAGTTCGTGCAGATCAATGACCCGGCCGGCGACGCTGAAACCCACGCCCACCTGATCAACTTCGACTCGGTCCACGGACGCTGGCACCGTCAAGCCAATGCCGAAGGCGACTCGGTGGTGATCGAGGGCAAGCGCATCAAAGTCACCGCCAACAAGACGATCTCCGACACCGATTGGTCGGGCTGCGACCTGGTGATCGAGGCCAGCGGCAAGATGAAATCGGTGGCCGTGCTCCAGGCCTACCTCGACCAAGGCGTCAAACGCGTGGTGGTCTGTGCCCCGGTGAAGGAAAGCGGCGCGTTGAACGTGGTGATGGGCGTCAACCAGCACTTGTTCGATCCGGCGCAGCACCGCATCGTCACCGCCGCCTCCTGCACCACCAACTGCCTGGCGCCGGTGGTCAAGGTGATTCACCAGCACCTGGGCATCCGCCACGGCTCGATCACCACCATCCACGACTTGACCAACACCCAGAGCATTCTCGACACGCCGCACAAGGACCTGCGTCGTGCCCGCGCCTCGGGCATGAGCCTGATTCCCACCACCACTGGCTCGGCCACTGCGATCGCCGAGATTTTCCCCGAACTGCGCGGCAAGCTGAGCGGCCATGCCGTGCGCGTCCCGCTGGCCAACGCCTCGCTGACCGACTGCGTGTTCGAAGTGGAGCGTGCGACCACGGCCGAAGAAGTCAATGCGCTGCTCAAGGCAGCCGCCGAAGGCCCGCTCAAGGACATCCTGGGTTATGAAGAACGCCCCCTAGTGTCCATCGACTACCGCACCGACCCACGCTCCTCGATCATCGATGCCTTGTCGACACTGGTGGTCAACGGTACCCAGGTGAAGGTCTACGCCTGGTACGACAATGAATGGGGCTATGCCAACCGCGCAGCGGAGCTGGCCCGGCTGGTCGGCACGGCGGAGTAAGCAGCGATCATGAAGGCGTTGTCTGCCCTGTCTTCGCAAGTCCGTCAGTACCTGCTGGTGACCGGCGATTACTGGGCTTTCACCCTCACCGACGGCGCCTTGCGCATGCTGGTGGTGCTGCACTTCCATGCACTGGGCTACACGCCGCTGCAGATTGCGGCGCTGTTCCTGTTCTACGAAGTGTTCGGGGTGATCACCAACCTGGTGGGCGGCTACCTGGGCGCCCGTCTGGGGCTCAACCGCACCATGAACATCGGCCTGGGCCTGCAGGTGCTGGCCTTGCTGATGCTCACGGTGCCGGCCGCCTGGCTGACGGTGCCTTGGGTGATGGCCGCCCAGGCGCTGTCCGGCATCGCCAAGGACCTCAACAAGATGAGTGCCAAAAGCACTATCAAGCTGCTGGTTCCGGGCAGCCAGCAAGGCACTCTCTACCAATGGGTTGCCCTACTCACGGGCTCGAAAAACGCGCTCAAGGGCGTGGGGTTCTTCCTTGGCGGCGCACTGCTTGCCCTGCTCGGCTTCACCCAGGCGGTGCTGGCCATGGCGACAGTCCTGGCCTTGATCTGGCTCGCCAGCCTGATCTTGCTGAAAAAGGATCTGGGCAAAGCCAAGGCCAAACCGAAATTCCGCGACCTGCTGTCCAAGAGCCGGGCGATCAACCTGCTCTCGGGCGCACGACTGTTTCTCTTCGGCGCCCGCGATGTGTGGTTCATCGTGGCACTGCCGGTGTACCTGAGCACCGCCTTTGGCTGGGATTTCTGGCAGGTCGGTGGCTTCCTGGCCAGCTGGATCATCGGCTACGGCATCGTCCAATCGCTTGCCCCTCGTCTTACCGGCAAGGCGCGCGGTCATGTCCCCGACGGCCGGGCGGCCTTCGCCTGGGCCACCGCCCTCGCTGGCGTGCCCGCGCTGATCGCCGTGGGCCTGACTGCCGGGGCGCCAGCCCAGGTCGTGCTGCTCGGCGGGCTGATGCTGTTCGGCGTGCTGTTTGCGGTGAATTCGTCGCTGCACAGCTATCTGATCGTTAGCTATGCCAAGGAAGACGGCGTATCGCTGGATGTGGGCTTCTACTACATGTCCAACGCCCTGGGGCGGCTGATCGGCACACTGCTTTCGGGGTGGGTGTTCCAGGTGTATGGCCTGCAGGCGTGCCTGTGGATCTCCTGCGCCTTCGTGCTGCTGGCGGCCTTGATTTCGGTCGCGTTGCCAAGGCATGCCAAGGGGGTTGTCGGTGCGCATTAGCCCCCCCGGGCGGCCGTGCGACCGGCCACCAGGGTGACCGCACAGGACATCATCGAGTGCCACGTTCCTCCCTATGAAGTCGACTTTTGTATTGAGCTGGTGCGCCATGGCCGTGCACATAGCACCGTGTCAGACCGCAGGTGTCGGCTTGACCGCCAGAATGCTGCAGGGGGCACTGCCGATGAGTCTTTCGGTGGTGTCCCCAATCAGTTTGGCCCAACGCTTGGGCTGCACCACGCCCACCACGACCACATCGATCATCAGCGAGCTGATATGCGCCTTGATGATGCGAAGTGGCGCCCCCTCGACGAAGTACCGATGCGAATAGGCAATACCGTGCGCATCGGCCAAGGTATCGAACGGTACCCGCAGTGACGCTCGCACCTACTGTGCCCATGGCTCGGCGAGCTCTGCATTGGCCAGCATGGCCATGGGCAGGTCGTAGGCCGACAACAGGTGCGCGTGCCCATTGCACTGGAGCGCCAGTTGCTGACCGGCCTCTATCAACCGGTGGTTGAGCACGTGCTGAGCAGGCTCGGGACTGGCCACATCCACGGCAATCAACACCTGGGCCGGCATGGCCGGCGCATTGACCGGCACGAACTGGAACAGCCCTTGGCAGGCATGCAACAACGCATAGTCGAGCGAGGCCTGCGCGATCTGCCCAAACATCGAGCTGGCGGGGCAATCCTTGATCACCAGGTCAGGTGCGAACTTCGCAATGTAGGCGGGGAGGAAATCACGCGGGTTGAGGGTCTGCACAGTCTCGAACGATGGATGGGGCCGGTGGGCGCACTGCTCGTCGAGCAACGCATTGAGCTCGGCATTGAAATGCACGAACGATGCTGTCGCTGCCGGGGGTTGCTGCAGTTCGTGGTGCAATCGCAGCTCCGTGGGCTCATAGACACCCAGCACATGCAACGCAGCGCCCGAAGCATCCGCCAACGCCAGCGCACGAAGCAAGGCGGCCGGACATGACTCGGGCTGGGTCATGATCAAGAGAATCCGGCGGTACGGGCTCATAGGCCACCTCCCGAGACGAGGGTCGACACTCGCAGCCCCGTCATTATCAGAGCAGGTGCTGGCGCAAGCTTGATAAAAATCAAGGCTTGAAAGGCCCGATACGTCACCCTTGGCCTGTACCGATGCGCCTTGCTCAAGGCTGCCATCGCCGAGGAGGCCATCATGACTACCTATTCGCGACTCCTGTTGATCTGCCATCCAGACCTGCACCCCTCGCCCGCCATGGCCCGCGCGCAAGCGCTGGCCAGTGGCACGGGGGCTACTCTGCACCTTGTGGTGTTGAGCCAACTGCCAAGCCGCTTGGCGACGCTGGACCAGGTACTGCGCAGCAATGCCCGCAAGCAGGACGCCGAGCATCGCAAGGCCTGGCTGGCTGAACAGGTCGCGGCGCTGGGGGCGCTCGGCATCACCGCCTACGCCGAAACCGTGGACGAAGACGATCCGCTGAAGGACTTGATTCACCTGGCCCAACTGCATCGTGTGGAAATGGTGATCAAGGACATCAAGCACGAAACCGCCCTGAGCCGCGCCCTGCTCACGCCACTAGATTGGCAGTTGCTGCGTCGTTGCCCGATCCCTCTACACCTGGTGGCCCATGCCGAGCCCACGCTGCCAACACGTGTCATTGCCGCTGTGGAACTGGCCGAGAACGGCCCAACGATCCAGAAACTCAACGATCGCATCTTGCAAGCGGCACACACCCTTGCGCAGCGCTGTAAAGCGCAACTGCACCTGCTTCAGGCATACGAACCCAGCCCCAGCTTCGTTGCCTATGCAGCCGCCCCTGTGGCCTGGACCGAGGCGCTGGTCGAGGAAATGACCGGCCGCGCACGCGAGCGTCTGGCAAAGCTGGGTGCCGACCAAAGCATTCGGCAGGATCACCTGCATCTGGTGCGCGGACCCGCCAGCAAAGTCGTCAGCGAGTTCGCCAATCAACAGGGTTTCGACGTGGTGGTGATGGGAACGCTCTACCATGAAGGGCGCACCAAGGTTGTCGGCAGCACCACCGAGCAGGCCCTGTACAAGGTCCAGTCCAGCATTCTGGCCATTCACGGTTGAATGCGGTGGCGCACCGTTTAGGCTTGATGCTGGCCAAGGCAGGGCTGAGGGGCGAGCATCTGATAGGTGACGTGGCCGGCAGAACCGTCATCGTTTTCGACGACCTGATCAGCACCGGTCAGACACTGCTGCGTGCCGAGCAATTGCAGGACACCTGATACAGCAACCGCTCACACCCAAGCTCAGCGTCGATCCAAGGAGCGATACAGCGCGTCCTCCTGGTCGAAGTGAAGCTTGGCCAGGGTGTCCAGACGAACAAGCTGTTGCTGTATCTCTTCAGCACTTGGAGCTCGCGTTGCCTGGCTGAAATCTTCGCTCATACGCGACAGCAGATGAATCAGGCGAAAGATTTCGCGATGGGTATGGCTCATGGTCGACAGTGGATCATCACCTGGCATGAAGCGGCTAAGCAGCGGGTAGAGCCGGCGTTCGTCATCGCGTTCGTGACGCTCCAGCAGGTTGTGCAGAGCAGCGACCAAGTTGCTCAAGTCGGCCTGTGCCTTGTCGAAAGGACGACTGGAAAAGTCGCGAGCCATCTGGCTCAGGTCCGTTAGCACCCCCTCCAGTTGCCGGTGCTCATCCTGGAGCCGATCGATCGCGGCGACGTCGATGCCGGCGCGCCGCCTACCGGGCCAGGGTCCCAATGCGCGCAGGGCATTGCCGATGATCAGCAGATCGATCCCTTCCTGCAGGATGGCGCCGAGCAAGGCCGGCAGATAGCCTGCCGCGGCGATGAGCATGGCCAGCAACGACAGGCTCATCCCGGCCCACACGCCTTGCCGCGCGATGTGCACGGCATGCCGGGCAATATCCAGTGCTTCGACCAGCCGGTCGAATCGGTCCACCAGCAGCACCACACCCGCCGCCTGTGCCGAAGCGGTGACGCCAGACGCCCCCATGGCCACGCCGACATCGGCAGCGGCCAGGGCTGGAGCATCATTGATGCCATCGCCGACCATCAGCGTTGGCTCGCGGCGGCAGCCTTCCTGCACCAGGCGCACCTTGTCCTCGGGCGTCAGGCCAGAATGCAGTTCGTCGATGCCCGCAGTCAGTGCGATTGCCTGTGCCGTTTCCAGACGATCCCCCGTCAGCATGACGATCTTTTCGATACCTCGGCTACGGAGCAAGCGCAGGCTCTGGGGTGCTTCCAGGCGCAGGTTGTCGGCCAGCCTGATCATCCCTTTGAGTTGACCGTCGATCGCGACAAAACTGCCACTGCTGGCCAGGTAATCCAGCTGCTGCAAGCGCGCCTGCGCCCAGGCATCGCTTTGCGCTTCGCCTTGCACATAGCCCACCGCTCCCAAGCGCACGGCATGCCCCTGTACGGTGCCGGCAAGCCCCTGCCCGGGAGTCTCCTGCACATCCTGAGGAGGTGTCAGCGACAAACCGCGCACGCGAGCGGCCTGGACAATGGCCTGGGCGATCGGGTGCGAAGAGGCCTGTGCCAGCGAGGCGGCCCACTGCAGAAGCTGCAGCGGCAGCCCTTCACCCTGGAGCTCGATCGATTGCATCTGGGCATGACCACCGGTCAAGGTACCGGTCTTGTCCAGAAAGACCTGCCGGATCCCGGCAAGCGCTTCCAGAACCTGGCCATCCCGCACGAGGATGTTGCGTCGCGCGGCCCTGGAAATACCGGAGATGATGGCGATGGGCACGGCCAATATGAGCGGACAGGGGGTGGCGACCACCAACACTGCGAGCACGCGATACACATCGCCACTGAGCCACCAGGCGGCCCCCGCGACCAGCAACGTCAGCGCAATGAAGCCCAAGGCGTAACGATCGGCCAAGCGAACGAAAGGCGCGCGAGATCGACGCGCCGTTTCGGCCAGACGTACGATGCCAGCATAGGTGCTCTGCGCTGCCGTGCGCGTGGCCAGTAACAGCACTGGCGCGCCGGTGTTGGTCACGCCACTGGCCAGAAGCTCACCGCAATAGCGTGTGACCGGCAAGGACTCGCCCGTGAGCGCAGCCTCATCCAGTATCACCTGATCGCTCAGCAGACGACCATCGACCGGCACCACCTCGCCCAGGCGCACCCATACGATTTGACCGGGCTGAACTTCGTCCACGGGTACTTCACGCAGCCCGTCGTTTTCTTGAATCCAGGCACGCTGGGGAGCCCGCTCGATCAAGGCCCGCAGTTCGCGCTCGGCGTGTTGCAGGCTGAGCGCCTCCAATGCACGCCCGGTCGCCAGCATCAGCGCGACCACCGCACCGACCAGCATCTGCTCCAGCCACAGCGCCGCCAGGATCGACACCAGGGCGATGAGATCGATGCCAGCTTCGCGCCTGGCCAGGCGCCTGGCGATCTCCACGGCCAGCACCAGGGCCATCACACTGCTGCCTCCCGCCCAGATCAGCGCCGCCCAGGCAGGCTGCTGCGCGGCATAGGCGACCCCGCCAAACAGCAAGGCCACTGCACTCACGAGCAACAGGCCCGGGTCCAGCCAACGACGTGACATGGCGGTTACTTCTGTTTGGCCTGCCGCTGCAACCGTTGGACCTCTTGCTGGGTCTGGGTCGCGATGCGCAGCGCCTGGTTGGCAGTCTGCTCGACCAGATCGATCCGGTAGCAGACCTCGTCAGCGCGCAGCCTTGCGGTGGCGGCGTTGTTCTCCGCCGACTCCAGGCGCGCATCGATTTCCTCGGCGCGCCAAGGACTGCAGCCTGAAACGGATACCAGCACGATCGACAACCCGATAAGCAGATAGCGTCGCATGTCCATGCCCTCGCAGGTGCCTAAGATGACTTGAGTATCCGTAGCGCATCGGGCAGCGGCCTGACATTTATCAAGCTCCTGCGGCGTGGGCAGCACGTCGATCTTGACCTTTGTCAATCGCGCCAGGCCATCGACGGGTAAAAACAAGGACTAAAGGCAATGGCGTCGTCACGCTTTCAGGGGGCGGTGCCCGGCGTGAGGAAGGTCGACGATTGTCTGCTGATCGCCTGAAGCGCTTCATAGAATGCGTGGCACGAGGCCCGTCCAGTGATCGTCTCGAGGAACTGCGGCCATGAATAAAGATCAGCCATCGAAACTGTATTACCTGGCGATCGCGATCGCGCTGCTCACCGCCCTGCTGTTCAGTCTGTTCGACCGCTCGGCTGTCGCAACCCTCCCTTACAGCCAGTTCCTGCAACTGCTCGAACAGCAAAAAGTCAGTGATCTGCAAATCAAGCGCAATCGTATCCAGGGCAGGCTGCAGGAACCCATCGATGGGCGCGAACGGTTTTCCACCGTCCGCGTCGATCCGGCGCTGTCGGCGCAGCTCAGCCAGTCCGGGGTCGCCTTCACCGGTCTGGCAGAAGACAACACGGTCGCGGACTTGGCGGGCTGGTTACTGCCGTTGATGGTCATGCTCGGCGCCTGGTTCTTCATCTTCCGTGGGTTTGGGGAAAAGCAGGGGCTGGGGGGCTTGATGAGTGTCGGCAAGTCCCGTGCGCGGGTCTATGCCCAGCGGGACATCAAGGTCACCTTCGCCGATGTTGCCGGGATCGATGACGTCAAGGATGAACTGATCGAAATCGTCTCGTTCCTGAAAAACCAGGCCTGGTACGCACGCCTGGGGGCCCACGTCCCCAAAGGCACCTTGCTGGTCGGTCCCCCCGGAACCGGCAAGACCTTGGTGGCCAAGGCAATCGCCGGAGAGGCGGGAGTCCCCTTCTTCTCGATCTCCGGATCGGAGTTCGTGGAAATGTTCGTGGGCGTGGGCACCGCCCGAGTGCGCGACCTGTTCGACCAGGCTCGACACGCGGCACCGTGCATCATTTTCATCGATGAGCTGGACGCCCTGGGCAAGATGCGCGGTATCGGCAACCTGGGTGGCAATGACGAGAAGGAGCAGACGCTGAACCAACTGCTGGCCGAACTGGACGGCTTCGATCCGCGCGAAGGCGTCGTGCTGCTGGCAGCCACCAATCGCCCCGAGGTGTTGGACCCGGCGTTGCTGCGCGCGGGACGATTCGACCGGCAGATCTTGATAGACCGGCCCGATCGCAAGGGCCGCCTGGCGATCCTGAAAGTGCACCTGCACAAGATCGTCTACAAGAACGACCTGGATTGCGAACGCATCGCCGATATCACGCCTGGCCTGACCGGCGCCGACCTGGCCAACCTGGTCAACGAGGCGGCCATCGTCGCCACCCGGCGCGCCAGTCAGTGGGTCGAACTGGAGGACTTCACCGAGGCGGTCGAGCGCCTGGTCGCTGGGGTAGAGCGCAAGAGCACCGTGCTGCGTGAAGACGAGCGCCAGGTCGTGGCGTATCACGAAATGGGCCATGCCCTGGCCGCCAGCAGCCTGCCGGCGATGGACCCGGTCCACAAGGTGTCGATCATCCCACGGGCCGCGGGCTCGCTGGGCTATACCCTGCAAAGGCCGACGGACGACCGCTTCCTGATCAGCGGGCAGATGCTCAGAGACCGTATCGTGGTGCTGATGGCAGGCCGTGCGGCCGAAAGCCTGGCATTCGGCCAGGTGTCCACCGGGGCCGCCGATGACCTGGGCCGCGCCACCGATATTGCCCGACAGCTGATCACCCGGTTCGGCATGAGCCCTGAATTGGGCCAGGCAGTGCTGGAGCGCCAGCAGGCCAGTTACCTTGGAGACGCCCTGTTGCGTCAGGAGCACAAGGATTACTCCGAGCAAACGGCGCGGGAAATCGACCTTGGCATTCGTGAGCTGCTCGAGCAGGCCTACAAGCGAGCCCAGGCATTGCTTGAGCAACGCCGTGCCGATCTGGACGCAGGCGCGCGCTTGCTGCTGGCCAAAGAAACCATCACGCCCGAGGAGTTTCCCGCCCTGCAGCCGCAGCTCAAGGAGCCTGTGGCATACCCATTGATCGGCACTGCAAAATAATCACCCGATTTCGGCCAGGGTGCCTGCCATGTTCACCGTCACGCTGATCAACACACTGGTCGTGATTCTTGTGGTGATCATTCACTACGAATGCCTTCTGCGCCTGAACGACTGGCTGCCACGGCTGAAGCTATGGAGCCGCTTCCGGATCGTGGTCGGTGTGTTCGGGGCGCTGCTAGCCCACGCATTGGAGGTGTGGTGCTTCGCCCTGGCCTACTACCTGATGGCCAATGCCGAAGGCTGGGGCTCGTTCAGTGGCAATTTCGACGGCACGTTCATGGACTGCGTGTACTTCTCCTTCACCACCTACACCACCATCGGCTTCGGCGACATCGCCCCCACGGGCAATCTCAAGTACCTCACAGGCCTGCAAGCGCTGACAGGCCTGGTGTTGATCACCTGGACGGCATCGTTCCTGTTCCTGGAGATGCAGAAGTACTGGAAGGCCAAGTAGCGATGCGTCATCGGCTGAAGGAAGCCCGAGGATGCCGGTTTGACCCTGATCAAAGTGCGCCTGTGGCAGAGGCCTAGCCTGAAGCAAGCACGTAACGCTTGCACGTTCGAGGCGCGTATGAGGCGGGAAGACAGCGGAGGTGTCCGGTTACTGGAAGTGTTACCGGGCCCAGGCATCCAGCAATGCTTGCGCCTGGAGCTGTGCGGCTCGCAGCTCACGGAAGCGATGCCGGGCCAGTACTGCCTGCTGGGCAGCCAAGGCGTTGACCTGTCATGCAGCTACGTCAGCCTGCCAGGCATGGCCAGGCGCTTCACCGTGACCACGCATCGCACCCAAGCATTGGGGCAGGCAGGTGATGTTCTCGATTACTCAGGGCCGCTGGGCAGCGCTTGGCCGATTCCGTTGCACAGTACGCGGCTGCTGGCGATCACCCGAGGAGAAGGGATCCTGGCGCTTTTTGGCTGCCTGGATGAAATCCTCTGCTGGCTGCCCTGGGTGCAGGTGCAACTGTCACACGAAGGCTTCCCCCACGATCAGCTACCCGATGATTGTCTCCACAGGCTCTCGACGCTGTCTCCCCTGCCCCGCAACAGCTGCAGCGGATGGGCGCAACTTGCAGATCAACTGACGCATTTCAAGCCCGACACCGTCTACTGCTGCGCGCCGGCGCACATCGCCCGCCAAGCCGCCCGCCTGTGCTGGCAACACGGCGTACCTGCACAGCGTATCTGGCTACGTACGGATCAAGTGGCGCCCCAAGCAGAGCGCTGGCGATCTGCGCTGGAAGGCCCGGTGCAACGCTATGACCGGGTGCTCGCGATGCTCAACCGGCCTCCTCCACCCGGGTGAGATTGACCAGGCTTTGCTGGTCGACAAGCCGGACTTCCCGACCGACGCATTCAATGAACCCTGCCTGGGTGAATCGGCTGAACAGCCGGCTGACGGTTTCAAGCGTCAGATCCAGGTAATTGGCAATGTCGCCTCGGGACATGGGCAGTCTGAACAGGTCGGTACGTAGGCCTCGCTGGTGATACCGAGCCGACATGCCCAGCAGGAATATCGCAAGGCGCTGGTCGGCACGCCCATGGCAGCAGCGCAGGTGTTCATCCTTGCCCTGGATCCCCAGGCTGAGCATGTGCAACAGCTGGTAGCGCAAGCCTGGAATCTGCCCCGACAGGTCAACCAGTTGATCGAGCTTGATCGAGCAGACCAGCGATATGTCCAGCGCCAGGGCGTAGCTTCGGTAATGACTGGCACCGATGGCATCCAGGCCCAGCATTTCCCCCGGCAGGATGAATCCGCTGACCCGCTCGTTGCCTTCGGCGTCGAGCAGGAAATTCTTGATGGCCCCTGAGCGCAGGGCAAACACGTGATCCATGGACTCATCGGCCTTGAACAGGTACTCGCCCTTCTTTAGCGGGCGATTCCGGCGCACGATGTGCTCGAGCTTGTCCACTTCGTCAGCACTGAGGCTGGCGGGCAGGCAAAGCCGGCTCAACGAGCACGCAAGGCACTTCACCTGGGGCCTTGCCCCCAAATCTTCAGAGCCTGACATGACGATGCCTCCGCTTTCTCATGCAGGGCATATATAAAAACTAGCTGCTTCGTCTGAGCCATGCGCCATGGCCGACCAAGGGTCATCTGCCTCCCTGCCTGAACCTGAGCAAGATCAAGACAAGCCCGCGAGCCCTCGTCATGCTCATGCGCCAGGCAATCGTTTCCGGTGACCCCAACGGTTACCTGAGCCGAGGATAGACCTCGACGCGAGCGGCTGCGATGACCGGCAACCGGGCACTTGATAACGATCAAGTCGATCAACGCCTGAACGTTGAAACTGAATCTCCATCGTCCTTTTTTGCAAACGAGGAAATTGCCATGGCTACCGCCGATATGACCCCTAAGCACACCGCACCCTCGTTCCCCGTGCCCTCCGGCGAGCACTGGATCGAAGCACTCGACAATGACACCCATGTGCTGATCAGGCCCTTGCAACCCAAGGACCGCCAGCGCGAAAAGGCCTTTATCGAACGGCTATCCCCAGAATCGCGTCATTTCCGCTTCCTGTGCCAGCTCAAAGAGCCTGGCGAGGCAATGCTCAACCAACTGATGGATGTCGACCAGGACCGGCACGCCGCCTATGTCGCGCTTGCCCACGTCGATGGCGAACTGCAGGAAGTGGGCATTTCCCGCTATGCCGCCTGCGAGAAGGACGACGAGTGCGAATGCGCGGTAACGGTCCTCGACAGCTGGCAGCATCACGGTCTGGGCCGTCTGCTGCTCAAACATCTGATCGACCATGCCCGCAGCAGAGGCCTGCGAGCGATGTATTCGATCGATGCCGCCTCTAACGTAGCGATGCGTGATCTTGCTAAAGCGGCGGGGTTCACCACGACCCGTGATCCGGATGACGCCAGCCAAGTCATCCATCGCCTCTCGCTGGTCTGAAACGGTGTCGCGGCGGCCCTTCAGGGCCGCCCTCAGCTATCCATCTGGGGGATGACGTTGATGAACGCACCTTCGAACAGCTTGCAGGAGAAACTCTACGACCGGCAGTCTCACGTTGACTCACGCAAGCTTGCCTTGTGCATGAGCGCCAGGACTTCTTCGTCGGTGGTCTGGGGAAAATCCAGGTACCAATAGCCGACTGAGACCATCCGCTCCGGCACCAGCGGGCAAATGACCTGATCCACCTTTGTGCACAGGGCGTCGAGCGTATCCGGGGGCGAGACCGGCACCGCAACCACGATGCGCGAAGGCGCCTGTGCCCGCACCGCTTGAACGGCGGCCATCATCGAGGCGCCTGTGGCCAGGCCGTCGTCGATAAGGATTACCACTTGGTCCTTGAGCTGCAGCGGTGGGCGATTGCCCCGGTATTTCTTTTCCCGTCGCAGCAGTTCCTGGGTTTCCTGGTCCAGCACAGTTTGGAAACGGGTGCGGTCGATGGGATACGCCCAGAGCGCATCGTCATTGAGAATGCGGATGCCCCCGCTGGCAATGGCGCCCATGGCGTACTCCGGATGCGAAGGCAGGCCGAGCTTGCGCACCACCAGCAGGTCCAGGCGAAGCCCGAGGGCCGTGGCAACTTCATACGCCACTGGCACACCACCACGGGGCAATGCGAGCACGATCGCATCAGGCCTGTTGGTGTATTCACGCAGCGGCTCCACCAGGGCTCGACCGGCTTCGGTGCGGTTCGCAAAGGTAGTCTGCCGTGCAAGATCCTGAGTCATGGGAGCCTCCTGCGTCGCGACGGACGCCTGTTGATTCGATCGCCTATCGCGCCTCTAGGGCATCGCCTCGGCGGCCTCTTCGGGCAGCAAGTCGAACTGCGCCAGACAGCGCCGCTCATCCGCCGGCGTCAAGGCTTTGAGGGTGCTCGCTTGCTGCAACGGTGTCTCGAACAACGCCAGTCGGATCACGCCATTGCGGTCCAGAAAGGTCTGCGCCAGGCATGAGCACACCGGCCTGCCCACCAGAGTGGCGAGAGGCTCGTCCTCGGGCGCCTGCACCTGGGCCTGCAAGTTGGCCTGGCATCTATCCACGATACGCTCCACGGAGCGGCCTGCCAGCCAGAGCGTGCTGGCGCCGAGCACAGCCAAGAGCACCAGCACGCCCAGCAGCACATTCGACTCCCGGGCTACCGCCCGGATGAAGGCGAGCCTGGCCTGCCAGCCGGTGGTCTGCCCTTCGAAAATGGCTTTGCCCACCGTGCGCCTCACGCCGCGCTGCACGGCCCATCCCAACGCGATACTCAAGACCAGTAATGCCAACAAGACCGCGGGATCACGCATCGGCAGACGCCAGGACGGGCCCAACGCCTGGTACGCAGAGGCGGCCACCACCCAGGTGACGATGGCCATGACCCAACCCAGACTACCCCTTGGCCGCTGCATCCATGCTTTGAGTTTTGCCCTTGCTTGTGTATCCATGACAGCCTCCCGCGCCTGGCTAGCGCACAGGGTCTATGGCAACGGTTTCCTGATGTTCGGGTACGCAGACCTGCCATCCGAGTTCGAGGCTGATACGCCGGCGCAAGGTGTCGGCCGCGTGCGGCTCGCCATGGATGACATAGGTCTGGCGAGGCGGTCGGGCGAACCCGCGCAACCACTCCATGATTTCGTCAGCATCGGCATGCGCCGAAAGATTCTCCATCGCGTACACCTGCGCCCTGATGGACACATCTTCGCCATGCACGCGCACGCTGTGCGCGCCGGCGACGATATCGGCGCCGCGTGTACCACCGGCCTGGAAGCCCGAAAACAGGATGCTGTTGCGGGGATTGGGCGCCAGCGCCTTGAGGTGATGCAGTACCCGCCCGCCGGTCGCCATGCCGCTGGCGGCAATGATCACCGCCGGCTCGCGCAGCTGGTCCAGGCGCCGAGACTCATCGACGGTGCGGATGATGTGTGTGCCCCTGCACATCGCAGCGCACTCCGCCGGTGACAGGCGGTGCTCGCCCCTGAACTGCTGGTACAGGACGGTGGCATCGGTCGCCATCGGGCTGTTGAGATAGACCGGAATGTTCGGTATCAGCCCGTCGCGTTTGAGCTTGTACAGGTAGTACATCAGTAGCTGGGCTCGGCCCACGGCGAAGGATGGCACCAAGGTGATGCCATGGCGCAGGAGCGTCTGGTTGATGACCTGGGCCAGGTACTGCTCGGTGGATTCGTCAGGATGCTTGCGATCCCCGTAGGTGGACTCCACCAGCAGTACATCTGCCGTCCTGACCAGTTCGGGCGCGTGCATGATCGGGTCCTGCGGGCGCCCCAGGTCGCCGGAAAACAGCAATCGCTGGCCGTCGGCGGTGATCTGCACGGTCGCAGCGCCCAAGATATGCCCGGCCGTACGCAACAGAAGCTCCATGCCCTCGGCAACCACGGTACTGTGGTGCAACTCTACCGGGCGAAACAGCGCCAGTGCGCGCTTGGCATCCTGCTCGGTATAGAGCGGGCGCGCCGGTGAATGCTTGGAATAGCCATGCCGGTTGGCGTGCTCGGCCTGCTCTTCCTGCAACCGGGCGCTGTCGAGCAAAAGAATCTCGGCCAAAGCGCAGGTGGCCGGCGTCGCATAGATCGGCCCGCAATACCCTTCGCGTGCCAACACCGGGAGGTACCCGCTGTGATCGAGGTGAGCGTGGGTCAGCACCACGGCATCGAGCGCACGCAGGGGGGCGGGCAAAGGCTCCCAGTTGCGCAGGCGCAACTGCTTGTAGCCCTGGAACAGCCCGCAGTCGATCAGCACGCGGGTGCTGTCGCGGGTCAACAGGAATTTGCTGCCGGTCACGGTGCCGGTACCGCCTAGGAAGGTCAGTTGCATGGCTGCGGCTCCCAGGTCTGGATCACATGGGGATGAACCGCCAGCACACTGCAAGGCGGTCGGCTGACGATGCGTTCAGTGGTATCGCCCAGCAGCTTGTCCAATCCCTTGGGCTGCACGACGCCGATGACCACCACGTCCGTATCCAGCACGGCCACCTGCTCGCGAATGACCTGCACAGGCCCACCTTCCTTGAAAAGCCGACGATCCTGGGGGACGCCTTCGGCATCGGCCAGGGTGTCGAAAGGCTCTTGGAGGGCGCTGCGCATTTCGTCGATCCACGCCTGGGTCACATTCATGTCCGAGGCAAACACCCCCGCCAGGTTGTACGCCGACAGCAGGTGCAGCTGCGCATCGCACTGCAGGGCCAGCGCTTGCGCGGCCTGGACCAGCCCGTGATTGAACAGCGCCTGGGCCTCAGGGGTATCGCTGAAGGCGGTGTCCACGGCAACCATGATGCGTTTGGGCAGCGACACCGCCGCCGTTGGCACGAATAGCACCATTCCCTTGAACCCACGCATCAGCGCGCAGTCCAGCGGCGTGCCGAACAGCCGCGCCAGGGCCGGCAACGCTTCGCTGTCCTTGATGACCATGTCAGGTTGCATTTCGCACAGGTAATCGATGGCCTGGCTGCGAATGTCTTCGGCATGAAGGCTGTCGACCGTCAACGCGACACCGCTGGCCCGGTGCCGGTCGACCAGCTGCGCGAGGCGCTCGCGGTAGTGGATGAACTGGCGCTTGATATCCACCTCGTTCAGTCGCTCCTCCCGCAGCAGGTGCTCTTCAGTGGGTTCGAACAGCCCCAGTACATGCACGCTGGCACCGCTGACATGGGCCAAGGCAAGCGCCCTGCGCAGGGCTGAGGAATGCGGATCGATGTCGGTAAGCAGCACCAGCAGTTGTCGATACTGACCCATGGCGGACCTCCGGGCTTGCACGGCAGGAGTAGGGATGCAATTGATCTTCGGTAATCAGCCCCCTCGCCGCTTGATGCAGATCAGAAAACCGCTTGTCCCGCATGAACTTGACGATTGTCAGAACCGGACCGGCCCACCGCGGTACAACGGTTCGCAGGGTATCGACCGGATCATCGGAGGCGACATGAACAAGCAACCCGTCAAGCAGCTGGACGTGGAGGAACATTGGGTGGAGCATCTTGCGGATGACGCTGTCGTACTGATCCGCCCACTGCGCGATGAAGATCATGAACGGGACAAGCGCTTTCTCAGCACGATCACTTATGAGTCACGGCGCTTTCGCTTCATCGCCGGGCTCAGCAGCGGCTTGCCCAACCTGGATGCACGGCTGATGCCGGTGGACTACCACCGGTGCATGGCATACGTGGCACTTGCGCATGAGGACGGCCAACTCAGACAGGTCGGCGTGAGCCGCTATGCAGGGATTCCCGGCAGCCACAATTGCGAATGCGCAGTCGCAGTCAGCGAACCATGGCAACGCAAGGGCCTGGGCAGGTTGCTGCTCAAGCACCTGATCGACGCGGCCCGGCGCAATGGCTATCACTGCATGGTGTCCAGGGATCTGGCAAACAACTATGCCATGCACCGACTGACCAAGGCGCTGGGCTTCACCTCACGTTACCTGGGGGGCGATGTCAGCGAGATCCTCCACGAGCTGGATCTCAGAACCTGAAACAAGGCCCTTGCGGGCCTTGGATGTCAGCCTCGGGAGCGCTCCGGCGAGATCACCAGCACGCTGCTATCGAGCCGGTGCAGCACCCGCTCTGCCGTACTGCCAATGAACCAGCCAATACCATGATGGTGATAGCTGCCCATCACCAGCACGTCGGTGTCGTTGTTCTGCATGTACAACGCCAGGCCCTTGGCCGGATCGCCGACGCGCATGTGACGGTGCTCGGCGGCGATACCATTGCGCTCGGCCAGCGCCTGGAACGCCTCGCTCTGGGCTTCGTGAAGGGTCTTGAGCTGGCTCGAGTCGAAGAGGAACGAGTGCTCGCGGCCACCACCGGCGTCAACATACATCGAGCCCAGGTCATAGACGTACAGCAGGTCGATCTGGGCGTTGCATTGCAATGCCAGCTTGAGCGCTTCACTGATGATCTGGTCGTTGAGTCCCTCGACCTGATCTTCGGGCCGGGACAGGTCCACCGCCGCCAGTATCTTGCGTGGCAGCGCATGACTGGCCTTGTTCACCAGATGCAGGGGAATGCTGGTTTCGCGCAGCAGCTGGATGTCCAGCGAGGTGAACATCGCGCGTACCCACCACGGCTCGTGCTCGAGCGCCTTGATGAGCATGGCGAATTTCTGCTCGCGCAGATGCACCAGGATCTCGTCCAGCGGATTCTGGACCCACACCACCTCGGTGGTGACCGTCACGCCATTGCGTCGCATCGACAGTGCCTGGGTTTCCAGCCACTCACGGTGTTGGCGCACATACCCATCGCGCATGACGGCAAGGGCCTGGTCGTTGAC
Source organism: Pseudomonas sp. HTZ2 (assembly GCF_033173945.1). NCBI lineage: Bacteria > Pseudomonadati > Pseudomonadota > Gammaproteobacteria > Pseudomonadales > Pseudomonadaceae > Pseudomonas > Pseudomonas sp. HTZ2. The sequence goes on from NZ_CP137332.1 coordinate 3,227,148, forward strand.
CATCCCCGCGGTGGCAAGCCCTTCGAGATAGTCGAAGGCCACGATGTGCAGGGGCATGCCCTTGGCCTTGGCCAGCGCGGCGGCTCGGTCATAGACCGGCGTGCGACGCATCAAGGGCGACACGATGAGCAAGAGTCGTTGATTGTCCATGACACACCTCTGCGGTTGGGGAAGCGTGCCTCGATCATCTGCTACCGGCGCCTGCCCGACTTGATGTTTATCAACTCGAACGGCTCAGACAAACGGCTGCCACGGCGAACCAAGAACTTGACACGGATCAAAGCTCCAAAGCATTTACGGCGCACGCTAACCCCACAGCCACAGCAATCGTGCAATGCCCCCCTGGTCTTCAGGGCCGTCGGCAGGACGCCATCGCACTACGAATCGATACGCAAGTCCTTGCTCACGCGCGCTCTGGAGGTTCCGATGAACGTCTATATCGAGGTAAACGCCGATCAGCACCGCTGGTGTGTCCACATGGACCAATGGCACGTTGGCTTCAGAACGCCGGATGAGGCCGAACAGTTCGTCGAACGACTCACCGCCCGGCTCAACGCCCCCCATTCGCTGGACATGCTCGCCGACAGCCCAATCTGGAACCAGATGGCGGGCAGGCATGCGCAGCTGTCCGCCAAGGCAATGCCATCGCTCGGGCGATGCGTGAAGGAGGCCTGAAATGACCAGTCAGATCAGGGTCCGGATGCTTGACCAGCCCATCCCCTCAGCCAAGGCGACCCCCATCCACCTCAAGCCGCTAGCGTCCCCGTGCCAGGAATGCCGGGTCAGCGGGCTGTGCCTGCCAACCGGCCTGCCGGTAAGCGACAGTAGTTGCCTGGGCAGCTTGGTGGGCCCACGCATACGCATCAAGAAAGGCGCTGCGCTGTTCAATGCCAATGCACCGTTGGATACCCTCTACGCCGTGCGCTGCGGCAGTTTCAAGACAAGCCTGAACAATGCCGAAGGCTTGGGTGTGGTGATCAATTTCTGGATGCCAGGCGATGTGCTAGGGCTCGACGCCATTGCCACTGAATTTCATGTGTGTGACGCCATCGCCCTTGAAGACAGCGAAGTCTGCCCTATTCCCTACCGGCGGTTGCAATCGCTGGCTCGAAACTTTCCCGTCCTGCAGCAAAGCCTGAATCGCTTGATGAGCCGGGAAATCGTACGCGAGCACGAACGTGTGCTGATGCTGTGCAACCTCAGTGCCGAGGAGCGGCTTGCCAGTTTCCTGCTGGGCTTGTCCAAGCGCTTCGTCAGCCGGGGCTATTCCGCTCATGGCTTCATGCTACGCATGTCGCGGGAAGACATGGCCTCCTACCTGGGACTGCGCCTGGAAACGATCTGCCGGTCGGTCGCCCGCTTGCGTGCCCTGGGTATCGCCGACTTGCACGGCCGCCTCGTGGAGATTCTGGACATGCCAGCACTGATGGCCCTGGAACAGGGCTGCAGCGATGCCCAGCGTCCTGCCATCACCTAGGACGTTCGCCATTACGTCTTGGACTACCTGAACATGGCTCTGGCCGTTGTCGCTCGACACGATATGGGTAGGCCTGCGGCAAGGTACAGGTTTAATCCGCCCATCAATGACGACGATGCGTTTCGATCCATTGGAACAGCGCCATACCGGCGAGCATCGCGACAACGAACAACCAAGCCTGCCAATACCCGGCCGGTAGCAGGACCAGCGCCGGCCCAGGGCAGACACCCGCCAGCCCCCATCCGACGCCAAACAGCAGACTGCCCCCGACCAGCCGGCGGTCCACATCACGCCGGTCTGGCAGTTGCATCTTGCCGCCCAGCACCGCCACGCCATGCCGGCGTGCCCAGGCCATGGGCAGCAGCGCCACACCGATAGCGCCCACCATCACCAATCCCAGGGAGGGATCCCACTGCCCGGCAAGGTCGAGAAACCCAAGCACCTTGGCAGGATTGGCCATACCCGCCAGTAACAACCCCATGCCGAACAGAACCCCTGCGATAAAGCCACTGATACGGGACATGTCAGCTTCCTTGTAGAAGATGTCGAACGACAAAGACCGTGAGGAAGCCCGTTGCCATGAAGCACAGCGTTGCCACCAGTGAACGGGGTGACAGTCGAGAAATACCGCAAACACCATGGCCACTGGTGCAGCCACTGCCATAGCGCGTGCCCAAGCCGACCAGCAGGCCGGCCGTTGCCAGTACCCACGGGGCCGAAGCGAAGTGCGCGGGTGGCAGCGTCGAGAACAGCATCCATAACAGCGGCGCCGCCAGCAGGCCCAGGAGAAACGCGAATTTCTCGCCACGCCCCTCAGCCCGACGCTGAAACACCGAGCTGAGCAAACCGCTGATTCCCGCAATGCGTCCGTTGGCGACCACGAACAGGCCGGCCCCCAGCCCAATCAGTGCGCCGCCGGCCAAGGCCGACCAGGGTGTGAAGGCCATCCAATCAATTGTCATCGCATCCTCCGCGAGCGAGTCGAGCCCAATCTCAATTTTAATCCTACAGTTGATGGGCAGTGCCGAACTTCACCTACACAGGAGATGCAAGCATGGGATACGTCACAACCAAAGACGGCGTTGAGATCTTCTACAAGGACTGGGGCCCCCGCGATGCGCAGGTCATCCATTTCCACCATGGCTGGCCGCTCAGTGCCGATGACTGGGATGCCCAGATGCTGTTCTTCCTGGCCCAAGGGTTTCGTGTGGTGGCGCACGACCGCCGCGGCCATGGTCGCTCGAGCCAGGTATGGGATGGCCATGACATGGACCACTATGCCGATGATGTGGCTGCGGTGGTCGATCACCTTGGTACCCATGGCGCCGTTCATATCGGCCACTCCACAGGTGGCGGCGAGGTCGTGCACTATATTGCCCGCCATGGGCAGGATCGCGTGTCCAAGGCGGTCATCATCAGCGCGGTGCCGCCGTTGATGGTCAAGACCGACGCCAACCCAGGCGGCCTGCCCAAATCGGTCTTCGACGACCTGCAGGCCCAACTTGCCGCCAACCGCGCGCAGTTCTACCACGACGTCCCCGCAGGCCCGTTCTACGGCTACAACCGCCCGGGCGCGAAGCCTTCGCAAGGCATCATCCTCAACTGGTGGCGCCAGGGCATGATGGGCGGCGCCAAAGCTCACTACGATGGCATCGTTGCGTTCTCGCAAACCGATTTCACCGAAGACCTCAAGCGCATCACCCTTCCCGTTCTGGTGATGCACGGTGACGATGACCAGATCGTGCCCTATGAGAACGCCGGCGTGCTCTCGGCCAAGCTGCTGCAGAACAGTACGCTGAAGCTCTATGCCGGCTACCCTCATGGGATGCCGACCACCCACGCCGAGACGATCAACGCTGACCTGCTGGCCTTCATACGCGGCTAGGCTGGTGCATGTTCCGTTGCGCCCTGTGGGAGCGACTCCACCCGCGAACTTCGGCAACACCGGTGCCAGCGACCGAGTCGCATGCTTCGCGGGTGGATTTCCATCGACAGGTACGGGGTGGCCCGAAGCCCGGCCATGCACCTTGATGCCTCAGCACAGAAAGCCCTGAAGCGTCAGCGCATTGCTCAATGCCGCACCCGACGCGGTGTTGTCGAATATGCACCAGGTAGGTATCCCGGCTGCACGGCTACGCTGCAACTGTTCGGCCAAGCTTTGCAGGTAGGCCGTGGGATATTCGCTGTGGTAGATCCGCGGCTCACCATGAAGGCGCCAATAGACCAGCCCTGGCCAACCACCAGGGCGGGCATCGGTCTCAAAGCGTGAGGGATTGGCGGCTACTTGCGCGATCTGCAGGTCGATCAACAGCGGCTGTGCCAACTGCCAGCTAACGTGCCTGGGCTCGAGCGCTATCGATCCGCTGTACCGCTCACGCAAGGCTTCGAAGAAACGTCCGGCACTGCCAACGTCGTACCTCAGCGAGGGCGGCAATTGCACCAACAAGCAACCCAAGCGGCTGCCTAATTGCCCGCATTGCCCCAGGAACTCATCGAGGACCTCAGTGCATCCTTGCAGGCGCTGGTCATGAGTGATGATCTTGGGAAGTTTCACCGCGAAGCGAAAGTCTTCCGGCACGGACGATGCCCAGCGTGCGTATGTGCCAGGCCGGTGGGGGCGATAGAACGAGCTGTTGATTTCCACTGCGTTCAATCGCGCGGCGTATCGCTGCAGGTGGCTGCCAGACTGCACGAACTCATCGGCGTACTCGCGTGGCAAGCTCCAACCCGCACACCCCAGATGAATCATTCCTACCTTCCTGTATTAGACCTCGCTGCAAGGCCGGACCGCCCCACTTGCGCCTCCTCGCCTTGGACGGCCAACTGCCTGGCATGGCCCACCCCCCACATCAAGGCCCGAGTCATGGTCTCGCCGGGGCGCTGGTCGTATATCTGTTCACACACCACATTGCCGTCCGCGTCGTAGACACCGATGAACAGCTGTGTCGCCCCGGTGCGCGACAAGCGCGTCTGCACGTCGAGGCAGGTGCCATCGTCGAGGGTCTGCTCATGGGTTTGATGATGCAGGATCGGATCGCACCATTGTCGGTACGTCTCGCCTCTCTTTTTCATGGGATGCCCCTTGCTGTGTTGTCTTACATAGAGCACCGGGTTTGCCCAACTGATCGAAATCAATTCGCGGCACCGGACAGCCGGCTTGGCCGATCCTGTCGTTCATAGCAAGCGCCTTGAAGTAAAGGGTAAACTGGTGCCCGTTCGCCCCCACTTATCACCCAGGAAAAGACAGTGCCCCACTCTTCTGACGATCGTGCATCTTTGGCCGCTTTCGCTCTGGAAAGCCCTGCCCCGCTCTATGCAAGAGTCAAAGACATCATCCTTCAGCAGATCCGTACCGGCGTCTGGGGACCGAACTTCAAGCTGCCCTCCGAGAGCGAGCTGTTCAATCAACTCGGCGTCAGCCGGATGACCATCAATCGGGCGTTGCGCGAACTCACCATCGAAGGCGTGCTGGTGCGCCTGCAAGGCGTAGGTACTTTCGTGGCGGAACTCAAAGGCCATGCCGCGCTTTTCCAGATACACGACATCGCCGAAGAGATCACCAAGCGTGGTCATCAGCATCGCAGCGACGTGGTGCTGCTTGAGGCACTTGCAGGTAAAACGCCGGCCTCGCTGCCCTTCTCTCTGGATGAGGTCCAGGACCTGTTCCACTCCGTGCTGGTGCATTACGAAAACGATATTCCGGTGCAAATCGAAGAACGTTTCGTCAATGCCGACATCGCACCCGATTATCTCCAGCAGGACTTCACCCGGATCACGCCCTTCGCCTATCTGATGCAGCTCGCGCCACTGACCGAGGCCGAGCACATGGTGGAGGCCATCCATGCAACACCAGCTGAGTGCAAGCTGCTGCACATCAAACGCACCGATCCTTGTCTTCTCATCCGGCGTCGTAGCTGGTCTGGCAAACGGCAAGTGGGCTGCGCTCGGCTGATCTATCCAGGCTCCCGTTATCGCCTGGAAGGCCGTTTCGGCCAGTAATTTCGTTCAAGGATGACCATCGACTGGAACCGGTCGATGGTATTTCGCTTTGAGTTTGATCAAAAATTTTTGACCTTTCGTCGCCGCTTCGCGCCCCGCCCCGTCATATAGACAGCATTTCCTGAAACGCAACCAACTGAAAAATATAGCTATTTTTCTTTCGCTTGGCGGCTGAATCCATTCTGCCGGGTGTACGAGGATCGGTACGCCCCACGTTGTATATACAGGTTGATATATGGTTGTATGTATATGAGCGCATACGACACTCCCGACACCACAATCACAAAAAAAAGGAAACCGCCATGACAGCTTCCCGATTCCGCGACACTGAAATCCGCGCCCCGCGTGGCAACAAGCTGACCGCCAAGAGCTGGCTGACCGAAGCGCCGCTGCGCATGTTGATGAACAACCTCGACCCTCAGGTCGCCGAGAATCCGAAGGAGCTGGTGGTCTACGCTTTCTCGGTCACTTGCTTGACCGCTTCGATCTTGAATTCTTCGGGGTAACGCTGACGACTCATGGCACCTCCTATTTGGGCCTCATTATGAGGCTTGGAGGTGTCTACGAAACCAGGGGCGATTCAAAATGACACCTGAGGAAATGCTCGCCTTGCTGTGCGAGAAGAACCCGAGGCAGCGAGCTTCGCTTGAAGCGATCTATGAGGTTTGCCAGGAAATCGTGACGGACAAAAGTACTGATTTCTCCTACGCCAATGTTGCAAGGCTCGGGGAGTCGAGAAAGGTGCCGAGGGCGCAGAGCATCTCCAACAGCACTGGTGATAACTACAAGGCGCTCATTAGATGCTTCGCCAATTCTTCAGCCAGTCGCAAAAGGCCCAAGCGACCACGTCGCGGGGATGCATGGGCCGACGAGATTCAGGATCCGCAATTGCGGTTGATGGTTCAGCAGACCCTCGTCGAGCTAGCTGAGACTCAGGCTGCTCTTAAAAAAATTCACCCCCCTGGAAAGGTGATCCGGATTGACGACCGCGCGGGCAATGCACCAGACTTTAAGCTCAATTCCTTAGAGCGGCGTGCGCTTGAGTACTTACGCTCAAAAGACTTCTTGAATGATTTCAAGCTACAGCAGGGCGACTTGGGGGATGTGATCGACCAGAGGGGTAGGGCCGTTTTCAAGCCTGGCACTCTGGATGCGCTTGAGAAGGTGCTGAAGCTTCTCTGAAGCCACTTATGCGATCACCTCCATCAGCGCAATCACTCGATTGAGAGTGATTGCCTACAGCTGCAATTATTCACAAGGTAGCCCACAATTCCTTCGCCGCCCTGCCAGCCCGCCCATCCTCCCACTCAAGCTTTACCAGGTGCTTTGACCTTGTACCCATATGAACGGCTGCGATTAGCTCAACCGACTGGTGCACGTCGAGCAGTTGAAGCGGAAATTTGCTTTCAATGTCGCTCTCAAGGATGACCTCATTGCCTTCAGGGAAGTCAATCGTTACGTGGTGTGCAGGGGCTTTTCCTTTGTTGAAGACCTTTAGCCGGTATTTGCTATTGCCCAGCTTCAGGAAGGTCGCCCCTAGGTCGGCCTGCTTGTCCAGCTCTACACCAGCGGTCTCTTTGTTCAGGAGCAGCTCATTCAGCTGCGCTTGGCTCTTGATGACCTCTTGCTGACGGTTGTTGAACTGAACGGTTTTGAATGTGGCGTACACGGAAAAAAGCAGAGCCAGGGTGGCGATGATGTCTCCGGATTCGAAGGTGACATTGATCATTTGAGCTTGAATCCTTTGCTGCCCTTGAACGCTTTCTGAAGACGCTTACGCAGATCGTCGGCTACTGCCTTCGAGATCTCTTTCTTGATCTCTCCAAGATGCGCCTGGATGTTCTCCTCGTTCTCGCGGTGCAAGTCTTCCCTTGTGATCACGCGCTCACAACCAGTGCACGTCACGCTGTAACTTTCGGGCGATTCGCTTTCGAACTTCGTGCCGGCGCAGGTAGGGCAGTGGAGGGGGATCGTGCGGGAGTGCTTGTCCAGATTCATGCCATAGCCTCTGTGAAGTCGTTTCGCTTAGATTAGCCCATCATGGAAGAGCTTTCTGTGACTGAGAATTGTTCGGGATACAGGCTTGCTGCCTGAATTTGGATGGTAGGCGGGAGGGGGCAGCAGGCCGACGCACTATGGCCCGTGGCCGCTTGTCCATCCTGGCAAACCTCTCCATCATCATGGGCTCTCGATCAAGGGGCTCATCACATGGAAATGACTTCGCTGAGGCTGCTCCACCGCAGCATGATTTCGATTGGCAGCGACATGCAGCAATTTTTGGTGAGAACTGGAGCGGCGAGTTTCGACTGCCTTTTCTCCACGCGGGACACGCCCTTTGTACTTACGCTTACTGCCCGAGGGAAAGCGCGAGGGTTTTTCCGGTTCGATGTCCTGGCAGGCTATCGGATTCGTGATTTCTTGGGCGATATGTACGGGACCTGTTGGAGGTTCTCAAGGAAGACGGTACTAGCGGGCAACGTCTGATCTCCAAGGAGTTCCTGGCTCAACTCAACGATGCCATACCCACCAAGGCCACGGAGAAAGCGCATCCAGCCCCTCCGGACATCGTGCGCTTGCGACCGGACATCATCGAGGACAGGGAAAAGCCTTTCTTCAACTGCTGGTCATACTGGACGCAGGGCCAGAAACCTTGTGCTGAGAATCAGCACAAAACCCTGCTTCTCCTGGGCCCTGATGCCTTGCGCCACAGCCAGGAGCGCAGCGCGTCCTCTCGTTGGAGCTCTACCGATACGGGCGGATCTTGGACTAAAGATCTTTCGAAATAGCCAGTCAAGCTGCCGGGCGTTGGGCTGGTACCTATTGGTGATGGAAAGAACTTCCAATAGGTACCGAGCGCTCTCGCTTGAGGCGATAGCCTATGAGCACTTCTTTCAATCAGGTATAGGCGTCAGCGCGGATGGGGAAACCCATATGAACAAGGCCCTGAAGGCGGCATGGGATGACACGGGGGATCTTGGCCATTGGGAGGCTAATCGCCGATTCGCAGTCACGTTCGTAGTGCCTACCATCCCGTTGAGCGAGGTACGGATTGGAACGGGCAAGCGAGTTTTGATTTGTCCCGATAAGGTCAAGGCCTCGCTGAGTCGCTGGCTTACAGATGATCCGTATTTCCCAGGTTGGTCATTGAAACCCACCCAGTTCGCATACATTTTCCCGAAGCTGGGAAGCCCAGACTACGTTGATGACCAACGTTACTTCCCCGGCATCGTTGTGATCTTTGATGAGCGACTCAGGGCAAATCAAATCCGCAGGCCAACTGAGGCCTCTGCTGTGACGGTCGCGCTGGCTTGATGCAGGCGCGAAGGTTCGCTCCAGAGCTGGTTGCCTGCCTTCGTGCATTATTTTATTACGATGAAGATCTACATAATTGGCAATGCGTCAACTTTGAATGTTATAATGGATGTATAAATTGCTATCTCTACTAAGTTGTCGTGGCATTGCCGGCTCGTCATGGGATTGAGTTGGGAAGGCGGATTGTCGCTTGGAACTTATCCAGCTGGTAAGTTTGTCGCCTCAATGCCAGAGGCGCCAGTCAAGTGTCGCCGTCGATGAGCGATCGACATATCTCAATGATGCTGTCCCGGTTGACCGTTGGATCATCCACACTCCACGCCAGGCCTAGTCCGATATGTCGTTCTAGGCCCTCAACCTCGCGCAGCTCAAAATTTTGACCGGGAATGGATTTAACCCACTCTGGAACAAACCCCACCCCAATCCCAGCCGTTATCATCGCCAGCATTGCTTGAGTGTCATTACAGCTATAAATCACTTGCTGGTTCAGGTCGTATTTCTCGAACTCTTCGGGGAAATTGTCATCCGTCTGAGATTTATATGCTCTAGAGAACGCGATTATTTTCTGCTTTCGCAAATCCTCAGGTGTGACGAAACTCTTGCTGCTCAAAGGGTTTTCGCGCGCGATCGCTAGAAGATATTTTTCGCGATGAATGGACTGCCATCGAAGAGAGCCGATATTTTCAACGGGACGAATGAAACCGAGATTGATGTTGCCGCGCTCAATTTCCCTCACGATACCTACTGTGTTCCCGTTATGAATATGGATCCGAGCCTCAGGGAAGCGTTGATTGATTCTCGCGACGAAGTTGGGGAGCACACCGAACGTCGCAGGGTAAATGGTACCGATAGTGATCTGATGGAGGTCTTGACCCGCGACCGCCTGGGTAGCAAGGCACGTGCGGTCGATGTCCCGAAGGATGTTGATACACCGTGAATTGAAGATCATCCCGGCGTCTGTGAGCTGCACACGGCGGGTTGACCGTATCAGTAGCGAAACGCCGAGCTGCCTCTCAAGCGCTTGAATCTGGGCCGTTACTGCAGGTTGGGCTATCTGCAGTCGGGCAGCGGCACGGCCAAAATGCAGTTCTTCTGCAACGACTACGAATGTCTTGATCTGACGTAGATCCATCGGATGCTCCCGTTTAGCTGCCTTGATTTATAGGGGTGAGCCATGGATGTCAAATAGATTGATCAGATTAATGGATGAGTGGGCGCTATCTCTGCCCGCGTTAGCTCAAAAGCTTTGCGTAGGGGGCGACTGACTGATTGATAAGCCAAGGCTATTAATGCTCGCTGATTATTATTGGAAATCAAGTTGAACGCGGCTGTAGCTTAGGCACAGATCGTAACCTTCAGCTGGTGAGGAACAAGAACATGCTGACCAAAAACAAGATCACGGCAGTCTCGAATGGCAGTGACGTCTGCGCGGACATCGTGGGCTTTGACTTCGACGACTACGATGCTCAGGATGTGGCCGAAGTACGAAAAATCTGGCTCCAGTACGGTGTTGTGCGTTTCCGCGATATCGACATTACCGACGAGCAGCACATCAAGTTCTCTCACCACTTCGGGGAAGCTGTTATTCACCCGAAACAGCTGCAAGAGGGCGCTCATCCAACGCAAAAAGAAATTTTGGTTATTGCTAACACTACCAAAGACGGTAAGCCATCGGGTGCTCTGGGTAACAGCGAAGCGACCTGGCACACCGATACTTGGTTCTACGAGCGTCCACCAGCTGGAGCACTGCTGCGCTCCATTGCACTTCCGCCCACTGGCGGCGACACCTATTGGGTATCGATGTATCAGGCTTACGAGACCCTGCCGTCCTATCTACTGGACGCAGTCAAAGGCCGGCAGATCTTCTTCCAGAGCGTTTATGACGCGGCGGGAGGTCTGCGACTGAACAAGCAGGTGCCTAAGTCCGATGACATCCGTGAGTGGCCAGGGATCGTGCATCCGCTCGTTCGGGTACATGGTGACAGTGGTCGACAAGCTCTGTATCTGGGTGCAAAGGGTGTACGTGAGCAGGATTCCTGGATCGTAGGGCTGCCTATGGATGAAAGCAACGATCTCGTAGCTCAACTGTGGGAGCACACGCTGAAAGGAGAGATATTCGTTCAGCAGTGGCGTCTTGGCGATATGGTTATGTGGGATAACCGCTGCACCATGCACCGTCGCGACTCTTTTAGTCCTGAGCATATCCGTGTTATGCATCGCACTACCACTGCAGGCGAGCGCCCGGTGTAACTGATAAAGCAACCCTCAAGGAAGCGCCTTGAAGGTGAGTGAATTGGCTAGCCAGAATTTGGCTAGCCAATCATCGATGCCAAAAATTAAGTCGGCAATATCGCTTCATACCGTTAAGCAAGACAAAATCCCCATCTCGAATATTCCATTCAGTGACAGATCGCCTAAACCATGCGGCTGCTGTTGCTCGCTAGAGACGTCTGCGCTCCTGGTAGATGTCATTTCCTCTCGCTCTACATCTTATTCCAAATCTTAATTGCCCTGTACCGGTGTTCGGCTTGTGCTAATTCAGTGCATAGTACGAATTCATACATCATGGGTTAGGTAAAACCCTTAGATGTCTCTCCACGAGAATGGCTGTGAGTCGCCAGATGTCGGCTGAGAGTAACATTCCTACTCACCACAACGGCACACGGTGCATCGAAAAAGTACGCATTGATACGGCTGGCTACGTTAGCTGATCTCATGGTATAGCTTTAAAACATTGTGTCATGCCCATTGGTAATAGCTTGGCGCAAGTTGACGCCATAGAGTCCAGTAAATAAAGGTGCTGTCCGTTTGCTGGCATTGTTCTTGCTCCAGTATTGCGTGCGGATCAGAGTATTAATAGGGAAATTAAAATCCACGATGGATTGGTGGGTGAGTGCGTTCGTGCATCAAGCGAATCATATAAATAAAGCCAATTCACAATAAGTAATATTTATAGGTATGGAGTGGCGGTAGTGACAAAAGTAAAAAGAATACTGGCTGCTTTGGCATGCGGCACCTTGGCACAACAAGCCTACGCGGTGGGTTTCGTTGCGGACAGTAAGGCATCCATCAGTTCTCGCACCTTGTACTACGATGGGGATCAACGGAGCTCGGGTGGGGCGGATCAGCGGCAGACCTTGACCGGTTTAAGGCTCGACTTTCAGTCGGGCTACACCGAAGGGGTAGTGGGCATGGGACTTGATCTTCAAGCGCTAGCAGGATTTACCTTAAGCGGTGGTACCTCTCCTCATAACGCATCCACGGTGAATACTGTTTCTCCGGTCACGACTGACGGATCACCTGTCGACAACTGGTCTAGGATCGGAGGGAATGCTCGCTTCAAATACTCGAAGACCGAGTTAAAAGCTGGCAACGCGCTGACTTTCAATCTACCAGTGCTCATCTCAAATGACGGACGCCTGTTGCCTGCGAGCTTTCAGGGGGCTGCTTTGACATCTAATGAGTTTGAGAATCTGACCTTGAACGGCGGTTTTTTAAATCGTGCTATTGGACGAGCATCCAGTAATTGGGCGGGGATTTCTGGCGGGGGTGCCAAGGGCAGTGATGGATTTGCTTTTGCCGGTGGTGACTGGAATGTCAGAAAAAATCTAAAGCTTCAATACTACTATGCAAACTTAGAAGACTACTATAGCCAAAACTTCCTCGGGCTTATTCACTCGTTCGATATGGGGGTTGGTCAAACGCTGACAACTGATTTGCGTTATTTTAAAAGTGATTCTGATGGTAAAAATGGTACGGACAGTCGCTATGCCTTGCGTAACGGCTACAACGAAAATGGAAAAATAGATAATACCACCTGGTCTTTGGCTTTCACCTATAAAACGGGTGGTCATGCGCTAACTTTAGGGCATCAACAAGTCAGTGATAAGTCCGGCTTTGCAACCGTCAATAGTAGCAATGTGGTTGATGGTCGAGGTCGACCAGAAGGTGAAGGGGGAGTCCAGTCCCTTTATCTTTATACCGACGTTATGATGAATAGCTTCACCCGTGCGGGCGAAAACTCTACTTTTGGCCTTTATAGCTACGATTTTGCTGCCCTAGGTGTTCCAGGCCTAAAGGCGGGGTGGACGTATGTGAGTGGTAAGGATATTCGGGGCACGGGTAATGCGACGACCGGAAGGTACAATGAATGGGAAAGTGATTACCGTCTAGATTATGTTTTGCAGTCTGGGACATTCAAAGGGCTTGGTTTCACTCTCCGGAAGGGTGTCTTCAGAACCGGCCTTCCCGACTCGACCTTAAAAGATCAGGATCAAGTTAGATTTTTCGTTAATTACACTTATGCACTTTGGTAAAGCTAGTAGCTAACTTTGATTGGTGTGCGAAGTCACCGGCTGTGAATCCTGCGGTCGGTGATTTTGTAAGCGATGGCGCAAATTTTAGTAATCTTGGATGCGGTTTTTAATTGGTTTTCCAAGCGTATAAGAAAAAATTATAGGGTGGCGCAATTTTTTGATTATCCATGATGGCCAAGGTGCCACAAACTGTCCCTAACAGCATACGCCAAGGGCAGTCACTCTCTGCTGGTTTGCCCCCCAATCATGATGCAAGGAGCTTCGTCAGAACTGCAGGACGCAAAGGGTAGGCAATCGCTGATGGTGTGCTCAGTAGGATCTGGTCTCGTTGCGTGGGGCTAGTCTTCAAATGGTTAGGGTATTAACTGAACGCGACGGATATAAATAAAAACCGTCTGCGATAGGGAGTACACATGCCTATAAAATTAAGGCAGATAGAAGCATTCAGAACGGTCATGCGCGAAGGAAGCATGGTGCGAGCTAGTGCGGCTATGGCCGTTACCCAGCCCGCTATCAGTTACATGATTTCTGGGCTTGAAACCGCTGTTGGATTTCCTCTATTCAATAGACAAGGAGGAAAACTCAGTGCGACACCGGAGGCGATCCAGTTACTCGCTGAGGTAGATCGTCTCTATCAGGGGCTTGAGTCTGTTGAGGCAGTAGCTCACAAGATCGCGAATTATGGCAACGCCGAGTTACGCATTCTAATCACGCAGGCTCTGTCTGCCGGACGGATTGTGAATGGTATCGGCAAGTTTGCAGCGTTACATCCAGGAATCAAAATCGATTTGGATGTTGAGCACAGAGAGCTCATTACCCATCGAGTCAATTCAGGTCAAGCCGATTTGGGCATATTGTCAATTTCGCCAGGTTTGGAAGATCAAAGCTCTACGTTGTTTAGCAGTCCAATTATCTGTGTTGCGTCGCCTGGCGCTCAAATTTCGCAAGGCGCGGTTGTTACTGCAAGCCAGTTAGATGGAGTGCCTATAGTTGCTCTTAAGGCCACGGGGCTTATCAGGCCAATGGTCGATAAATGGTTTCATGAAGCTGGGGTGACGCCTAATTACACGATTGAGGTTGGCGGAGCTGGTACGGCGATCGAGCTGGTTCGTGGTGGCCTTGGAGTTACGTTCGTAAATAGTTTTAGCTTGATGGAGCGGGCTGATAGCCAGCTTCAGTCATTCGGTCTGGATAATGCGCTTGAACTCAAGATAGGCGTGATCAACTCGTCGTCGTTACACCCAAATAGAGCGGCGCATGCACTAATGCAGTATCTGACACAGATATATGCGGAAAGCGTCTCGGATGAACACTCCTGAGGCAGATTGCCAGAAGTTTAATAAAACGCGAGGATTGATTGTGAAAGTTTCTCTTATCCAGGTGAATTCAGTACAGGACAAGGCGTTCAATTTGGCCGAAGCTGATCGTCTCGCACGTCAGGCAATCGATCGAGACGGTTCACGTCTTGTTGTATTTCCTGAGCACTTTGACTGGGCGGGTGGTTCACCTGAACAAAAGATCGCAGCTGGCGAGCCGCATAGCGGGGGGCCGGCTTATGAAATGTGTAAAAAACTGGCACAGGACTGCAACGTCTACGTTCACACCGGTAGCTTCTATGAAAGCACGCCTGACGGTAGCCGCGTCTATAACACCTCGGTCGTTTTTGATCCCAAAGGCAACGAGCTTGGTCGCTACCGTAAAATCCATCTGTTCGATATCGTAACTCCTGACGGTATGCGCTATGGCGAATCCAGTGCAGTAGCGCCAGGTAGCGAGGTATCGGTGGTCGATATTGAAGGCCTTAAGTATGGCTTTGCGATCTGCTACGACATTCGCTTCCCGGAGCTTTTCCAAAAGCTGGTTGCGTTAGGTGCTGATGTAATCGTACTGCCTGCGGCATTTACCCTTCAAACTGGTAAAGACCATTGGGATGTACTCTGCCGCGCTCGGGCAATTGAAACACAGTGCTACTTCCTGGCTCCAGGTCAAACTGGCCCATTCGAACAGTCCGGTGAGACTCGCTACTCCTACGGGCACTCGCTGGTTTGTGATCCATGGGGACACATTATCGCCAAGGCGTCGGATGGTGTCGGCTACGTAACTGCCAACATCGAACCCGAGCGCATCGCAGCGGTACGCAAGCAAATCCCGCTTGCTTCGCACAAGGTGCTTCAGAAATGAAAAAGTTTCTGATAGGCGATATGCCGGATCCCATCACTCCCGAGCTGGAAAAGATCCTCCTAGAGGTCGAAACCGCTACGGTCGGTCATCTCCGTCACTGGGGATTCATGGATGGCGAGATTCAAGCACTGGGGAATAGTAAGCGCGTCGTTGGTACTGCAGTGACTTTGGCGCTGCCTGCTCAAGACTCAACCTTATTGCATTACACCCTGGGATTGCTTAAGCCTGGCCACATTGTGGTGATTGATCGCTTGGGTGATCGCAAACATGCCTGTTGGGGTGGAGGTGTCACGCAGGCGGCTGTCACTGCCGGTGCGAGTGCTGCAGTGATCGATGGCATGTGTACCGACCCACATGAAATTCAAGAGCATGATTTCCCAGTCTGGAGCCGTGGTGTGTCTCCGATTACTACCCGAATCTATGGGCTGGGCGGCAAGTTGAACATGCCTGTCTCCTGTGGCGGCGTTGCTGTATGTCCGGGTGATATCGTGATCTGTGATGAGAACGGAGTTCTTGTCTTGAATCCGTCTGAACTTGATGAAGTTGTTCAAACGGCGCTGGCCAAACAGGTTCGCGGTGTCGAGAACTGTCGGCGGATTAGAGAAGGGGAAAAGCTCGGCGACTTGTCTGGTGCTACAGCGATTGTTGAAGCAGATGCGTAGCTGGATTTGATCCACCCTTCGAGCCTTGCTATGCGGGATGGAAAACAAAAAACGAATCGTTGCCCGCACGGTGGTGTTACGTGCGGCGCCCCACTCGATAGAAGATAATCATGACTAAAACAATATCTACCAAGAAGACCTGGTTCGCCGTGGCCACTTCTGGAAGCGGTAACTTACTTGAAGTCTACGATTTTGCGGTCTACGCATTTTTTGCTACGACCATCGCTAAATTGTTCTTTCCGAACGTGGATGAAACAACATCTCTTCTGCAGACGTTCGCTGCTTACGGAGCGGGTTTCATTGCTCGACCGCTAGGTAGCTATGTAATTGGTCGCATTGGTGACAAAAAGGGGCGAAAGCCCGCAATGTTGCTGACGATCATCTGTATGGCCATTGGCAGTATTGGTATCGGCCTGATTCCAACATACGAGACTATTGGTGTCGGAGCTCCAATTTTGTTAGTTATGTTGAGATGCCTCCAAGGGTTCGCCGCAGGTGGCGAATGGGGAACCTCTGCATCTTATATCGTGGAGTGGTCTCCTGTAGGTCGTAAAGGGTTCTTTGGAAGCTTCCAGAGCGTAAGTTCTTCTGGTGGAGCATTGTTAGCATCCCTTGTTGCTTCTGCTCTCCTGCTGATTCCGGCTGAGGACTTGATGGATTGGGGCTGGCGTGTACCATTCATCGCAGGTGGTCTTGCAATTTTCGCATTCAGCTTGTTCCTGCGTGCTCATGCTGAGGAAACCCCAGAGTACGTCAGCAGTAAAAGTGAAGTTGTGAATCCAACTGAAACCAAGCCCTACGTACTTGGTTTGCAAGCGTTTGGTTTCACTATTTTCTGGACTACACTCTCCTACTTGGTATCGGCGTATATGGTTACTTATACGCAAAATCATGCCGGTCTCACCAGGACTGAGGCGTTGATCTCCAGTAATATCGCACTGCTGCTTCAGATCATGCTGATACCAGTCGCCGGGGCTCTGTCCGACCGATTTGGACGAAAGCCGCTTCTTCTCCTCGCATGTCTTGGCACGGCTACCCTTGCGTACCCAATTCTGAATATGATGTCTGGTGGTGCAACCTTCCATCAAGTGGTCATGCTGCAATGCTGCCTGAGCGCACTATTCGCAATGTATTCGGGCCCTGGGCCAGCTACCATCTGCGAAATTTTCCCAACGCGCTTGCGCAACACCTGGATGACCGTAGGTTACACATTAGCGGTATGTTGCTTCGGCGGGTTCGCACCCTTGATCTCGACCTGGTTGATCTCTGTTACTAAAATTGCGGCGTCTCCAGCGTTCTTGCTGATCCCAGCAGCTGTCGTGTCGGCGCTGGTCATCCTGAAGCTGCCTTCTACGCGCATCAGTGGTTTTAAGTCCACCGCTAGGCCTGAAGCATCTTATTGAGCCGACCAGCTTAGTCGACTTGGTCAACCTGAGTAATTTTGACCGAGATCGAGTTCGTTGATCTGAGCGTGACAGGGATGTCCGCTCAGATTTTTTGCATTCTCACGCCCTACTGCGTTGGTATTCGGGGCGTTGGTGAATAGTTTTTGACTAACTTCGAATGAGTAAATGGGCCGGTACCATATTGAGAATTTCTTTCTTCGCATGATCAATGAATGGCTTCAATATCAGGGTGGAAGAATTTCTCTGAGAAATCACGATAGAATAGTCATTTCTAATTACAGGCTCGAAATTTAAAAATTTCAGTCCGGTTCCTGTATATCCGCAGGCTGTTAAAGGGTCGATGATCGAGATCCCGACTCCCGCTTCAACGAGCTGCAAGACTGCGGCAGAGGTCTGAGTTTCGCAATTTACGTGCCGTTTAACGCCATGAGAAAGCATAAGGGAATCTATGCGCATCCTGGATTCCATCAGGGGCATCATGGAAATGAAACGCTCACCCTCGAAATGCTCAGGTCGTAAAGTTCTTTTTGAGGCGAGTGCATGCGTTTTTGGTACGACGGCCACCATTTTGGCTGATACCAGAGTTTCGCTATTTCCCGCCTTAGTAGAGCGTGCCGGGAACATCGCAAAGCCTAAATCGCATTGATCTCTTTGCACCATATCCAGAACTGTGGGTGAACTGTGCATACGCATTGAGACATGTGCGTCGGGATGAGCTAGGGTGAAACTGTTTATTGCGCGTGGTAGGAACGACAGCGCCATATTTGGTGATGCTGCAATTTCGAGTCGCCCCATTTTCAAGGATTTGATATTTGTTGCCGCATTAGCAATACGCTCGATACTCAGCAATGATTGCTCAACGTCTTTGACGAGCAGAGCCGCTTCTGGAGTAGGTACAAGACGGCCCTTAGTCCTCGTAAAGAGTGTCAGCGCTATTCGTTCCTCTAGATCGGCAATCAATCTGGTAACCACTGGTTGAGTCACTTCTAGCATTTCCGCTGCGCCGGTAACCGATTTTCGCACCATGATTGCTCGAAATGCTTCCAGGTGACGAAGGGTAATTCTGTTCTCCATGGCGCCCCACCTATCGATAGCATAAAGACATGAGATTTTTAGCTTACGGTACCGCCCATTGCTAATCAAAGGCTTTCGCCCTGCTTCTTCAGGGCTTAGGGATAACGAGGTTCTATTCTAAAGAGACATTGTACAACGGTGCGGTGATGGGTGTTGCTGATTCTGCTCGTCCACGTTTTGGCCATTGGAATTACTCCGCCTTCTTATCGAAATGCGACCTCTGTGTGTGAAGATGAATACCATAATCGCAATTGCGTCTCATCCGTATCAGTGGACATTCAAGTTTACGCTCGAAATGTTACGGAAGGTAGCGGACGTAACTACGACGTTTCATTTTGGAGCGTTCCATCGCTAGTCACGCCCTGCCGTAGTGCCCCCACATAGAAGGCTTCTTATTTTCTATAGTGAAAAGACATTGAGCAATGCTATTCATGCTATGGAAAACCAGAATTCTGAAAATAAAACA
This sequence comes from Pseudomonas sp. HTZ2, assembly GCF_033173945.1. Lineage (NCBI taxonomy): Bacteria > Pseudomonadati > Pseudomonadota > Gammaproteobacteria > Pseudomonadales > Pseudomonadaceae > Pseudomonas > Pseudomonas sp. HTZ2. The sequence continues at coordinate 3,246,041 of NZ_CP137332.1, forward strand.
CTTAGAAATCAGGAAGATAAAATGGGTTGGCCTAGGTATTGCTAAAAAGCATACAGGTCAGGGATCTGCATCAAGTCCCCTCCGCCCAGCCAAGCTGCACGTAACTGGCTAGTTGAAATCAGCACCTTTATCCCCGGAGTCGTGAAAAATGAAAGCATTAGGTTTGACCCTCCGAATGAGCGCCGTTGCCGCGTTGATAACGTTGTCAGGGATCAGCCCTTTGGCACTGGCTCAAGATCGCGCTCGCGCTACGATCTCAGTTAGTCCAGGCATTGCTGATATCACCAGTCTCGACCCGCACCGTGCTTCGCTCGTAGGTGACAAAGGCATCGTTGCCGAGATGTTCAATGCGTTGGTGCGGTTCCCTCCAGGCAGTTCAGATCCAGCCGCGCTGGAAGCGGATCTCGCTGAGCGCTGGGAATCCTCTGATGACAAGAAGGTTTGGACTTTCTTCCTCCGCAAAGGGGTAATGTTCCATGGTGGTTATGGCGAGCTGAAGGCTGCCGACGTGGTTTACTCCCTGCAAAGGGCAGCAGACCCGAAGCGCTCCAGCTTTTCAGCCAACTTTACTGCTCTGGAGAAAGTTGAGGCCTTGGACGACTACACGGTCAAGGTAACCCTCAAATATCCGGATACTGCATTCCTTGGCCGGGTATCGAACTACCACGGCGGTCAGATCGTCAGTAAGGCCGCAGCGGAGAAGCTGGGTGAGCGTTATGGCCAAGCGCCAATCGGAACTGGCCCATTCGCTTTCTCGGAGCACATCACCCAGCAGTATGTGAAATTGGTGGCCAACGACCAGTATTTTCGCGGGAAGCCAAAGCTTGGCGCGATTGTTTACAGGATGATCCCTTCTGATAGCGCTCGCGAGTTGGCTTTTGCCTCCGATGAGCTTGATCTGATGCTCGGCAAGCGCGAGCAGCGCTGGGTCGAGCGCAGCAGGGCTCGTGGTGTGACCGTGGACGTTTTTGAGCCTGCCGAATTCCGAACTCTCTTTCTTAACCGGAATATCAAGCCGTTAGACGACGTCAAGGTTCGGCAAGCTATCGCTGCGTCGGTCAACATCAATGAGATCATTCGCTACGCGGGTAAAGATGTAGCCGATGGCGGATGCTCCATCATACCTAATGGCTACCAGGGGCTTGATTGCAGTGCCGGGCCATACGCTTACGATCCTGCGCACGCGAAAGCCTTGTTGGCCAGCGCGGGTTATCCCAACGGGTTAAAACTCAAATCGGTTGTTTCCAACGCGGCCCCGCAATTGCCGATCATGGAGATTATCCAAGCCCAGCTCGCCAAGGCAGGTATCACCTTGGAAATGGAAGTCGTGGATCACGCGACTTACCAGGCCAAAAGCCGTCAAGACCAGAGCGCGATCGTGTTTTACGGTGCTGCTCGATATCCGGGCGCCGACTACTGGCTGACAGAGTTTTACGATTCGGCTTCTGCCATCGGCGCACCCGCTGCAATGTCGAATTTCGGACATTGCTCAGTAGCTGATGATGCCATCCGGAAAGCCAGGGTCGAGGCTGATCCGCAGACTCAACTCGATTTGTGGAAAAAGGCGCAGGTTCAGATTCACGACGACGTATGCGCCATCCCTTTGTTTGGTCTGAAACAGGTCTGGGCTAAAGCTGCCAGCGTGGATTATGGGTATGTCCTCCATGGTGCTCTGAATTTGCAACCGCCAGTCACCGAGCTCACTACGGTCAAACGGGATGATCAGTAAATGACTGCCCAATTTGATGTGATCATCATTGGCGGGGGCATGGTGGGGGCCGCGATTGGCTACGGTCTCGCAGGTGGTAAGCGCCGTATTCTGATGCTGGATGGAGCTGACACCGATTACCGCGCCGCCAAGGCTAATTTTGGTCTGGTGTGGGCTCATGGCAAAGGGATGCGCGACCCTAACTATCAGCGCCTCTCCCTGAACGCAGCTAAGGCCTGGCCAAGTTTCGCTTCGCAGCTTGAGGAAGAAAGCGGCATCTCGCTGGACTACGAGCAGAAGGGGGGCTTGAACTTCTGCCTCAGTGACGATGAGTTCGATGCTCGGGCGAAGGCGATGGATGCCTGGAACAGGCAAACACCAGAACTCGCTCCTTCAGCCCACATGCTAGATCGAGCTGAACTGCTGCGTCGATTTCCAACAATGAAGATTGGCAAGGCCGTTGTCGGTGCGAGTTTCGGCGAGTTCGATGGCCATGCGAATCCGCTTCGGTTGCTTGCCGCAATGCAAAAGGCCTTCATGGCTCGTGGCGGGCAGCTCCAGAACAACCGCCCGGTCACGGATATACGACGCCTATCTGGCGGGGGCTTTGAAGTTCAGTCAGGCGAGTACCGCGCGCAGTGTGAGCGAATCGTCATTGCGGCTGGATTAGGGTGCGCAGCGCTGGGGCCAATGGTGGGTCTGAACGTGCCTATCCGCCCGCAGCGGGGCCAGCTCCTGGTTACTGAGCGCCTTGCGCCGCTACTTCCAATTCCCGGGAGCGGATTGCGGCAAACAGCGGAAGGCACGGTGATGATTGGCGTGACGCAGGAGGAGGTAGGTTTTGACCTCGCAACCACTACCGAAGGCGCTGCGCGGATTACTCGTAAGGCGTTGAAAATTCTTCCGGATCTTGCACAGGCCAAATTAGTTCGCCAGTGGTCGTGTCTCCGGATCATGACGCCCGATGGAAATCCTGTGTATGCGAGGTCGTTGACCCACCCCGGTGCAGAGATCGCCACATGCCACTCGGGTGTGACTTTGGCGTCCTTTCACGCCAATGAGTACGCGAAAGCATTCGACGCAAAATCGATCCCCGCTGATTTAGAGATTTTCCATTATGGACGTTTCGATCTTCAAAAAACTTCCTGAACTGCACGCCATCACGATCACGATTTATGTGGATGGCGTACCAGTGATGGCTGAGCAAGGTGAAACGGTAGCGGCGGTGTTGCTGAGGCAAAGCACTGCAGTTAACCGAACCTCCCCAGTGAAAGGAAGCCCGCGCGCGCCCTATTGCATGATGGGTGTCTGCTTCGACTGTCTTGCAGTAGTGGATGGGAATGCCTCAACCCAAACTTGTTTAGTGACAGTCAAAGATGGAATGCGCGTTGAGCGGCAGTATGGCCGCCGGAGTGTAGTGTCGTGAGCCGAACGTTTGATGTGGTTATCGTCGGTGCTGGGCCTGCCGGCATGAGTGCTGCCGTTGTTCTTAGCGAGCAAGGCCTCCAGGTGCTCGTGGTGGATGAGCAGCCCGCACCAGGTGGGCAAATTTGGCGTGCTGTAGAAACCATCGCGCACACAGCCACCGGCGACATCTTGGGTGCCGAGTACAAATCCGGTGCAGAGCTGGTACAGCGGTTCCGTGCATGCGGTGCAAAGTACGAACCCAACACTCAGATGTGGAAAATTGAGCCTGGCTGGACAGTGTTCATCAAGAGTAATGGTGTAGCTGAGGCCGTTGGTGCCCGTCAGGTGTTACTCGCTACCGGTGCCCAGGAGCGCCCAGCGCCATTTCCAGGATGGACGTTGCCAGGTGTCCTCACGGTAGGTGCCGCTCAGATCCTTCTGAAAACGTCTCGCCAGATCCCTGCAGAGCCTGTTTGGGTCGTTGGTAGTGGGCCGTTACCCCTGCTGTACATGGCACAACTTATTCGAGCGGGAGGCAAGGTTGCTGGCTGGCTTGATACTACGCCGCCAGGCGGTTGGCGACGCGCGCTTCCATGGGCGAGCTCTATGGTTGCTGAGTTCAAGGAAGTCAGTAAGGGCCTTGCATGGCTGCATGAAATCCGTCGCTCGGGAGCCCGTCGAATCAAAGGCGTGAAAGAGCTGCGGGCCCTGGGTGATGGCCGGCTTGAGCAGCTTCAATTCAGGCTCAAAAGCGGGGAGCTCTGCACAGTGCCGGCGAGCGTCCTACTGTCCCACGAAGGGGTGATTCCTTCTATCCACATTACCCAATCGCTGGGCTGCAAACACAGCTGGAGTGCACAGCAAAGGTGCCTCGTCCCAGATCTTGATGAGTGGGGCGAGACCGATCAACCGGGCATTTTCGTTGCGGGTGACGGCGCAGGAATCGGCGGTGCCAAGGCTGCGTGTGTCAGGGGAGAGTTGGCAGCAATCGGCATGGCTAAACGTGCCGGTCGTATGGCTGCAGATGAGGTGGCGAAGAACACAGATGCATTGAGTCGTCGACTCCAAACTTTGCTACGTCTGCGGCCAATGCTGGATTCGATGTATCCCCCACGCGAAAGCATCTACACCCCTTCCGATGAAACCGTGGTCTGTCGTTGTGAGGAGCTGACGGCAGGAGACATTCGTAAAGCCTGTGCAATAGCCCAGCCAGGCGTCAATCAGCTTAAGGCGTTTACGCGTGCAGGTATGGGCCCCTGCCAAGGTCGGCAGTGCGGCTACACCATCGCGAGCATCGTTGCAGCCGAGCAACAAAAAGCAGTTGAGGATGTTGGTTTCTACCGGATCCGTCCCCCCCTTAAACCAATAACACTTGGGGAACTGGCCTCACTTGATGTGGAGGAGAAATAGCCATGATTCATAACTTGAAAAACCTGATGAGGCCGCCGCGTAAGGGCATGCCACTTACGGTGGCAGCTATGCGACTGAGCACAATCGACATGGTGTCAACGTCTGAACTGATCATCTTTGGAGAGCAGTCATGATTCAGTTTGCGATTAAGCGACTGATGCTCGCGATTCCGACCTTGCTGGCAATGTTGACCGCTGTCTTTGTACTCGTTCGTCTGGTACCCGGTGACCCGGCTGCTGTCATTCTCGGTGACCAGGCGAGTGCAGAGTCTTTGGCAGCCATGCGTGAGCAACTGGGCCTAAATCAACCAATCGCGATGCAATATATCCACTTCCTCGGCGACATGCTCTCAGGGAATTTCGGGGCCTCAATGACCAGCGGCAGAACTGTGCTGCAGGAGGTATCCCTGGTTCTACCGTGGACGCTGCAATTGACGTTTGCATCCGTGTTGATCGGCCTCGTGTTCGGTCTGCCCCTTGGTGTCTGGGCGGCGCTTCGTCGCAACGCCTGGCCAGACTACGTGGGCCGCATTCTGTCGCTGACTGGGTTGTCGTTCCCCGCGTTCGTGTCTGCCATGTTGATGCTCCTGGTTTTCGCCATCCATTTCCGGTGGTTCCCCGTGATCGGAAGCTTGGTCGACGGAGGTTTCCTCTCCCAACTCCATGCTCTCACACTGCCCGCATTGAACCTGGGTCTGATCATGACGGCCTATGTGATGCGCGTTACGCGCTCCTCGATGATCAGCGTGCTTGGTGAGGACTACATCCGCACGGCCAAAGCCAAAGGTGTTCGTCCTATGCGATTGGTGTTGAGGCATGGGCTGCGTAATGCACTGATTCCGATTGTCACCGTAGTAGGCCTGTATTTTGGGACGCTCATCGGCAACTCCGTCCTAACCGAAATCGTGTTTAACCGTCCTGGTCTGGGGAAATTGATTTTGGGTGCGCTCAACACCCGAGATTACACCCTGCTCCAAGGGCTGATGGTCGTCTTCGCACTGTGTGTGATCGTCGTAAACATCATCACCGACATCGTTTATGGGTTGGTTGATCCTCGGGTGAAAATCAAATGACTACTCTCACTGCACCACTCGTAGCCAAGCCCACGACACTTTGGCAAGCCTTGTTTCAGAATCGTCTTTCCTGGATTGGGATTGGCCTTCTGGTGATGATCGTCTTGGTCGCATTGTTCGCACCACTCATTGCGCCATATGACCCACTGCAGCAAAACATCGCTTATCGGTTGGAACCGCCGTCTGCTGAGTTTTGGCTGGGCACAGACACCTACGGTCGGGATGTGTTGTCTCGCCTGATTTACGGAACTCGTGTGTCGCTGCTCGTTGGTTTTGTCGCCGTGATGATTGCGATGGTTGTTGGCTCTGCGCTCGGTGTGATCGCCGGGTATGTCGGGGGCATAACTGATCGTCTGATCACTGGCTTTGTTGATGTGCTGCTGTCGTTTCCGACACTGCTGCTTGGGCTCATGGTTGCCGCCATGCTCGGCGCGAGTCTTGAAAATCTCATCATCGCTATCGCCATCACCGAGATCGCACCTTTTGTTCGTATCGCCCGGGCTCCGACCATAGCACTCAAACAACGCGATTTCGTCGAGGCTGGCCGTTCGTTGGGGTATGGCCCTGGTCGACTGATGACTGTGCATATCTTGCCCAACATGATCTCGGAAGTTCTCGTACTCGGTGCTCTGTGGATGGCGACGGCCATTCGCACAGAAGCTTCGCTGAGCTTCATCGGCTTGGGTGTCCCACCGCCCGCCCCGACCTGGGGGAGCATGATCAGGGAAGGTTTTGAGAACATCTTGGACGCGTGGTGGCTCACGGTATTCCCAAGCCTCGCAATTCTGCTGACCGTGCTTGCGTTGAGCCTGCTGGGTGACGCATTGCGTGATGCAAACGATCCTAAGACTCGTTCGGAGCGCTCATGAATACTCTTAGTGCAGTTCAGGCAAACCGTGATAAGCCCGGAGCAAGCATGAGTGAGGCCTCATCTATGAACGGATCGCTTCCGTTGAACCAAGAAACTGTTCTGGAAGTTACAGGACTGAACGTCGCATTCCGGCGAGGCGGTGGCTGGTCGCCAGTCGTCAAAGACCTCAGCTTTCGTGTCGCGCGAGGCGAGACGCTGGCGATCGTGGGCGAATCAGGCTCGGGTAAAAGTGTTTCTGCGATGTCTATCCTGGGACTGCTGCCAGCTAATACGTCACAGGTGACTGGAAGCATCCGGTTGCAGGGCCAGGAATTGCTATGCCTGCCTGAGCCGGAGATGGCCGATATCCGTGGAAATCGGATTGCGATGATCTTCCAGGAACCAATGACTTCGCTGAATCCGGTCATGACCATCGGTGAACAGATTGCTGAGCCATTGCGGTTACACCGAGGGCTCGATGCGACCCAGGCAAAGGAAGAAGCGCTGAAGCTGATGGAGCGGGTTCGCATCCCCGCTGCCCAAGAGCGGTATGACGACTACCCGCATCAGTTCTCGGGAGGAATGCGTCAGCGCGTCATGATCGCGATGGCGTTGGCCTGCAATCCCGCAGTGTTGATCGCCGACGAGCCGACCACAGCCCTTGATGTGACCATCCAGGCGCAAATCCTGGAGTTGATCAAGGAATTGCAGGCGCAAGAGCACATGGCGGTTGTGTTCATCACTCATGATATGGGCGTGGTTGCCCAGATAGCAGATCGTACATTGGTCATGTATCGCGGCGATCTGGTAGAAACGGCTTCCACATCGGAGATTTTTTCGGCGCCTCAGAAGCCGTATACAAAAGCGCTTTTGTCTGCAGTGCCCGAACTCGGATCAATGGCAGCTGAACCGTCGCCTAAGCCGTTTCCGATCTATGACATGGCCGCTGGAAGCAATGTCCCTGCGCCCGAGATGAAAGACAGTGTGCGTCATACCAAACCCTACCTCCTGGAGGTGTCTGGCCTGACAACTCGGTTTGATGTGCGGTCTGGTTTTTTCAAGCGCGTCACTGGCCGAGTGCATGCGGTCGAAAACGTGAGTTTCAATCTTAGCCAAGGTGAAACGCTTGCAATTGTTGGGGAGTCCGGGTGCGGCAAATCGACGACTGGACGACTCATCACGGGGCTCCTTGATCCAACCCATGGGTCAGTCAAGTTGGAGGGTGTCGAGCTCGGGTCTATCACGCCAATGGAGCGTGCCAGGAAGATCCAGATGGTCTTCCAGGATCCTTATTCGAGCCTGAATCCACGACAGACTGTAGCTCAATCGATCATTGAGCCGCTAAGAGTGCATGGGCTTTACGATGCCAAGCGATGTGAAGAGGTCGCCATTGAGTTGCTCGTAAAAGTGGGGCTGCCCGCCGATGCTGCTTGGCGCTTGCCGCACGAGTTTTCTGGCGGGCAGCGTCAACGTGTGTGCATTGCTCGGGCTCTGGCGTTGAGACCAGGCACGATTGTCGCTGACGAGGCGGTTTCGGCCTTAGATGTATCGGTAAAAGTCCAAATTGTGAATCTGTTGCTCGAATTGCAACAAGAGCTGGGCTTGGGCTTCATATTCATTAGCCATGATATGGCGGTAGTTGAGCGTGTGAGCCACCGAGTGGCGGTGATGTACATGGGGGAAATAGTCGAGATTGGGCCTCGTGCCGCAATCTTTAACGATCCTAAACATCCCTATACACGCCGTTTGATTGACGCAGTACCTATTCCTGACCCTGCACGAAAGCAGGTGCAGCGAGTGTCTGCCGGTACTTTGAGAACTCCGTATAAAGCGCATGATTTCATTCCTCCGGCACGGGTGTATCACCAAGCCGGGGAGGGTCACTTTTACATGGAGCCCGAAGGCGAATGGTGCTGAGTTTGAGCTAGCGGTTCAGGTATTACCATCATCAAGTAACGAAATGCAGTGCTGTTTCTCGGTGTTTATTTTGAGACCCGGGACGGCACTGCTTCACCTGGGATTTGAAAATGCAGTCATACAAAGTAGGAATTATCGGAGCTGGTGGCATTGGCCTTGCTTACGCGGCATGGACTGCAAATCGTGGTAACGGCGTCACGATTTGGAATGGGCGCTCCTCGGATCAGCCTTCGTTGGGACGCCTCAAGTTGCATGCAACGGGGGTGTTCGAGGGAAGTGTGGACGTTGATAGAGTCAATAACGCTGAGGACACGGTTTCAGCGGCTGACGTGGTAATTATCTGCTTGCCTGTGAATGCGCACCGACAGGCAATTGATGCTGCGCTCCCAAGCTTGAGAAGCGGCCAGACGGTTATCGTAAGTTCAATGGGCTCGTTGTCGGCGCTTTATCTTCGGGAGCGCGCGAGGAACCTGGGGGTAGATCTTGTCGTCGCCAGTTTTGGCACAACTGCACTTACCGCGCGAAGGGTTTCGGAAGACAAGGTCAATATCATGGTGCGTCGCCCATCGCTGGGCGTCTCCTGCTTGCCAGCTTCAAAAGTTGAAGATGCGCAGCGTGTATGCAGTGATTTATTCGGTAGTGATTTCGTGGTGGATGAAAACCCACTGATGTCGACATTGAATAATACCAATGCCGTTTTCCACGCTCCGCTTGCTATCCTTAATTGGACGCGTATCGAACGAAAAGAAAGCTGGCCTCAATATCATTATATGACATCTTATGTGTGCAAACTCATTGCGCAGCTTGACGCTGAACGATTGAATTTGGCCTCTGCTTTTGGATGGCAGCTTAAGACTTTGGGGCAGAAACTGAAACAGTCATTCGGTATCCAGTCCGAAGGTTTGAAAGAAATTGCGGAGGAACTACACCAGAAGAGGGGTGGGCCGCCCGGGCCTATTGAAGTAGACACCCGATACATTTCTGAAGATGTGCCATACGGTTTGGAGTTCACTTTGGCGTTGGGGCGCATAGCCAATGTACCGATGCCGGTCACCCAGAGCATTGTTGCAATGTCGGCCCTACTGCTGCCAGATGGCTTGTCTAACGAAAACGACCTGGTTGAAGGACTGAAGCTTGAGTCCGAGTCCATGGAAGGGCTACTGGCTCGTGTAGCTGCAGCGTAAGCTGATACCTGACGTAGTGCGTGGCAATAGTCTGAGCGGGGAGTGGCTGATGTCCATGGCAGTTATTTATCACATGGAATCACCACTGAGATTTCCCCCGCTCGGCGGCGGATCCATCAGATTGGCTTATAGGGTGCGTGTATATTTTTATTTTATTCCGTCGGTGGATAATGCCAAAATTAAGACCTGTGATGCGGCGCGGTCACATAATGCTCACATCATTGTCGCCTCTTGCTCTCGTTCACACCCTTAGATACAGGGGCAAGATGATTTAATCCTTTGTACTTTTCCTTGAGCCCCACGCGGCTCAGGGATTTTTTTGTTTTCGAGAGAAAAGTTAATGTGCGTTACACTACCGTAGTGAGTGCATAACATGTCACGCTCCCAATTGCTTTTGATACTCTGTGCTCAAACCCTCATGCTAGCGGCATTCCAAGGGTTGAAGCTAGCAGCGCCTCTGTACGCGCTTTCCATAGGTGTAAGTGACGGAGCGGTAGGGGCGCTTGTGGCACTATTCGCCGCAAGCCAGATATTTCTCGCCATTCCAATTGGACGCTTTGCCGACAAAAAGGGGCTGCACGCCCCAATGGCTTATGCTGCAGTGGGATCCGGTGGAATGCTTTTCTTGGGGGCATTGCATCCGGAAATAGTGATAATTTCAATGATTGCCGTTGCGCTGGGGGCTGCAAACTGCGTCACTTTGATTGTCATGCAGCGTCACGTCGGGCGGGCTGATCTAAGCGATGAAGCTCGTCGAAATTACTTTGGCTGGCTCGCGATATCGCCCGCTTTATCAAGTTCTTTGGGCCCATTGGCTGCCGGGCTCATCATAGATTTACTGACACCAGCCAAAGGCGATTATGTGGCCTTTCAGTATTGTTTTGCATTTTTGGCACTTTTATCCTGCTCGTCGTGGTTGTTCACCCGTAAGGTAATCGCGATGCGCAGTGCAAGTGTCCCAGTTGCGATTAAGGCGCCTGCTTGGGATCTTTTGAAATCTGCAAATTTCAGGGGTATTCTATTTATTAACTGGCTCCAATCTACGGTTTGGGATGTGCACTCGTTTATCGTGCCTGTAATAGGCTTTAAGGCCGGCTACAGTGCTTCAATCATAGGCGTAATATTAGGTGGTTTTGCTTTTGCTGCAGCAGCGATCAGGTTGGTCTTGCCAATTTTGAGTAAGCGCTTTTCAGAAAAACAAATCATTGCTTGCTCATGTGTAGTGGCAGTCATAGTGTTTTCGATTTACCCATTTGCGCACAACCCGTTGATGATGTTCACGTGCTCTACTGTGCTGGGCGCAGCATTAGGATGTGTCCAACCTATGATATTGACGATGTTAGTTCAAGTAACTCCACTGCATCGTCAGGGCGAGGCATTTGGTATCAGGCTTACGGCACTGAATGCATCAAATTTTCTTGTGCCAATAGTCGCCGGTTCGTTTAGCGGGTTGGTCGGCTTGAGCAGTATTTTCTGGATGGTCTCGGCTCTGATGATCCTGGGAATTCCCAAGATTCGCAATATTCAGATTCGTTGAGTTCTGATGTGAGTCGCGACAGCGTTGTATCCCGACTGACCTAGAGCTCGATGGTTGGCAAATTAGTTCGATAACGCTCGCCTTCGGTTTTCCACTGCGGGATAGGCAGACAGCTGTTATGGCACATGCCTTGTCTGTTTTGAAGGGGATGGAGGAGTAATCGTTGATCGCTTAGTCATCGTCAAATGCGATTTGCTCCAGGTGGCTCCATCGACAGTTTCGAGGAGCCACCTTCAATCAGCGTGGATCAGCACTCGATCAGATTGACTGCTAACCCGCCCCGCGATGTCTCCTTGTACTTATCGTGCATGTCAGCACCAGTGTCTCGCATTGTCCGAATCACATGATCGAGGGAGATAAGATGCTCACCGTCTCCGCGAAGCGCCATCTGCGCCGCGTTGATCGCTTTGACTCGGCTGCATATTTGGACGACTTCATCGACTCACTGAATACTACGCAGCTTCGTGCTACTGCAAATATGTTTGTTTCTAACGACAGGGTTCGTGCGGAGTTATTCCAGTCCAAACCTAAAAGCAGAGCCAGATCCCTTCTCACCAGTATTCGAGCCAAGCTGACGATCCAGGCGCATCTGGACGAGATTGACGACATTTCCTCAGCAGTCGCTGCGATGTGACGCCCGACGTGCAGATCAACCGGAAATAATCAAACGTTCCTACGCCGGGTATCACAGCATCAGGTGGATACTAGGGCCTTCGGCGGTAGTGGCGGGACGGTGTATTTGCCGGCGACTTACCGCCATCAACACGCTGCTGGCCTGGCCGGCCTGCGCTCGCATAGCCCGTCAACTGTGCTTTGGATCTGGACGTTGACGAGCTTGTGGGCGTTCGGTTCATCAAAGGCTTCCGCCAGGGCGAGCGGACAGCTAAAGCTCGCTCCAAAACATGATTGGGTCTCTGGCGTGGGCGTTTTTACGGACGTTGACATCGGATCGGCCTCCGTTGGTCGGAGTTTTTGAGAGGGGCGGGACGGATTCGACGGTAGATTCTTGACGTTTGATGTCATCCAGACAGGGCTGAAAAGACCCTATACAATCATGACCATAGCTCATTTGGTTTACATTCCAGGGCTGAAAAAGCCTCTGGGATTGACGGGGTTTTGCGTCCGGAAGGGCTGTTTGGTTTACATTTGGCCTTCTGAGGCCACCCGAAACCGAGCTGGTTGACACGTGTGCCGTTTCGGGCCTGATTTTACGATTTATAGGATTATTTAAATCATTGAAAATATTAGGTTCAATGAAATTTTTGGTGATTTTGCTTGGGGTTGACGTCTGGTTGACATCGTTCCTGAACAGAATGTTAGGCGCGGGCAAAAGTACCAATCGCGAATACCTGGCCGAGCGTTTGCGCGAGCAAGGGCTGGACGTGGTCATGACCCGCGAACCCGGTGGTACGCCGCTGGCCGAGCGGATCCGCGAACTGTTGCTGGCGCCCAGTGACGAGATCATGGCGGTCGATACCGAACTGCTGCTGATGTTCGCCGCCCGCGCTCAGCACCTGGATCAGGTCATTCGTCCTGCTCTGGCGCGTGGTGCGGTGGTGCTTTGCGATCGCTTCACCGACGCCACCTATGCCTATCAAGGCGGCGGCCGGGGGCTGCCCCAGGCGCGTATCGCTACCTTGGAAACCTTTGTCCAGGGCTCGTTGCGTCCGGATCTGACTCTGGTGTTCGACCTGCCGGTCGAGGTCGGCCTGGCGCGCGCTGCTGCCCGTGGTCGCCTGGACCGCTTCGAGCAGGAAGGCCAGGCCTTCTTCGAGGCTGTGCGGCAGGCGTATCTGCAGCGAGCCCAAGGCGCCCCTCAGCGCTATAGCGTGCTGGATGCCGCACAACCGCTGGAGGCTGTGCAGCGTGCCATCGACGCACTGTTGCCTGGCATTTTGGAGCGGTGCCGTGGCTGAAGCCTATCCCTGGCAGCAGGGGCTTTGGGAGCAACTGTCTGGACGTGCTCAGCACGCCCATGCCTACCTCCTGCACGGGCCGCAGGGCATCGGTAAACGCGCCTTGGCCGAGCGCCTGATGGCGCGCCTGCTATGTCAACAGCCCCAGGGGCTGGATGCCTGTGGCCAGTGCAAGTCGTGTCTGCTGCTCAAGGCGGGGAGCCATCCGGACAACTTCGTGCTAGAGCCCGAAGAGGCCGACAAGCCGATCAAGATCGACCAGGTGCGTGAGCTGGTGTCCTTCGTGGTGCAGACTGCCCAACAGGGCGGGCGCAAGGTGGTGCTGATCGAGCCGGTCGAGGCAATGAACGTCAATGCATCGAACGCCTTGCTCAAGAGCCTGGAGGAACCCTCCGGCGACACCGTGTTGCTACTGGTCAGTCATCAGCCGAGCCGCTTGCTGCCGACTATCAAGAGCCGTTGCCAGCAGATCGCATGCCCGCAACCAAGCCTGGCTCAAAGCCAGGCTTGGTTGGCCGGTGCCTTGCCCGAGAGCAGCGCTGAGGAGCGCGATGAGCTACTGGCCCTCGCTGCTGGCTCGCCGTTGATGGCTGTCAGTCTGCAGGCACAAGGCGTGCGTGAACAGCGTGCGCTGGTCACCGAAGGGGTCAAGAAGCTGCTCAAGCAACAGCAATCGCCCAGTCAGCTCGCCGAGGCCTGGAACAACGTCCCTTTGCTCTTGTTGTTCGACTGGTTCTGTGACTGGTCGCACCTGATTCTGCGTTATCAATTGACCCAGGACGAAGAGGGGCTAGGCTTGGCCGATATGCGCAAGGTGGTTCAGTATCTGGCGCAGAAGAGCCGACAGGGCAGGGTGCTGGAGGTCCAGGCGTGGATTCTCGAACAGCGCCAGAAAGTACTGGCCAAGGCCAACCTCAATCGTGTCCTGCTGCTGGAAGCCTTGCTGGCCCACTGGGTCCAGTTGCCTGGCGCCCGCTGATACTTTCGTTTTCTCCATGTGTGCCGTCATCCCATGCTCGTAGATTCCCATTGCCATCTTGATCGTCTGGACCTCAGTGCCCACCAGGGCTCCCTCGATGCGGCGCTGCAGACCGCCCGGGAGCGGGGTGTCGGGCATTTTCTGTGTATCGGGGTGAGCGCCGAGAACGCCGCTGCCGTCAAAGCGCTGAGCGAGCAATACGCCGATGTGGATTGCTCGGTGGGGGTGCACCCGTTGGACCTTGCACCCGGTGAAACACCCGCGCTGGAGTGGCTGCTGCGTGAGCTGGCCCACCCCCACGTCGTCGCTATTGGCGAAACGGGTTTGGATTACCACTACGAGCCGGAGGCGGCAGCTTTGCAGCAGGCATCCTTCCGTCTGCACCTGGAGGCGTCGCGCCAGACCGGCAAGCCGGTGATCGTTCATACTCGCGCGGCACGGGCCGACACCTTGGCGTTGCTGCGTGAGGCCAACTTGCCCCAGGCCGGTGTGCTGCACTGCTTCACCGAAGACTGGGACATGGCCCGCCAAGCCTTGGACCTGGGTTATTACATCTCTTTGTCGGGCATTGTCACCTTCCGCAATGCCGATGCCCTGCGTGACGTCGCCCGTCAGGTGCCTGCCGACCGGCTGCTGGTCGAGACCGACTCGCCATACCTTGCGCCGATTCCATACCGGGGCAAGCCGAATCTGCCGCAATACGTGCGTGAAGTGGCCGAGTACGTGGCGTCGCTACGAGGTGTCAGCTATGCCCATTTGGCCGAGCAGACCACAGCCAACTTCAAGCGACTGTTCCCGCTGGCGCGGGTGGCTGGTTGATCCGAGTGCCCTGACCCTGCAACGCGCATGGGGATCCGGGCAAAAAAAAACCCGGGTTCTGGGGGGGGAATCCGGGTTAAGACCATTAGGAGTAAAACAAAGGTACCGCGGTCCCTGGGCACCTTTATTGACGCGCCACTTGGGGGGATGCGCCGCGCCAACACTCCAAGTATTGGTCAGGTTTGGCACAGTGCCAGCGACAACTGGTCGTTTTTTAAACAGATTTGGAATACGCCTTGGAACCATTGGGCCATCCCTGTATGGCTGGGCGTATTTTCCAAAGGCTTGAGGGCTTCCTTGCACGTATCGTGATACACAGATGCTTGGATGATCCGTGCAATTTCCTGCAAGTTAGGCATAATAATCCGCTTCGATTGTCATCCAGTCCTTCCTATGCAGAAAGAACCTCGTAAGGTCCGTGAGTTTCGCCGCCGCGAACAAGAGATCCTCGATACCGCGCTCAAGCTGTTTCTCGAACAAGGGGAAGACAGCGTCACCGTCGAGATGATCGCCGACGCCGTGGGCATCGGCAAAGGCACGATCTACAAGCACTTCAAGTCCAAGGCGGAGATATACCTGCGCCTGATGCTCGACTATGAGCGTGACCTGAACGCGCTGTTGCATTCGGACGACGTCGACCGTGACAAGGAGGCCCTGTCGCGCGCCTATTTCGAGTTCCGCATGCGCGATCCGCAGCGCTACCGGCTGTTCGACCGCCTGGAAGAGAAAGTGGTCAAGGGCAACCAGGTGCCGGAGATGGTCGACGAACTGCACCGCATCCGTGCCTCCAATTTCGATCGCCTGACCCTCTTGATCAAGGGGCGCATCAGCGAGGGCAAGCTCGAGGACGTGCCGCCATACTTCCACTATTGCGCCGCCTGGGCGTTGGTGCATGGCGCCGTTGCGCTGTACCACTCACCCTTCTGGAGCAATGTACTGGAGGATCAGGAAGGTTTCTTCCAGTTCCTCATGGACATCGGCGTACGCATGGGCAACAAGCGCAAACGCGACCCGGAAATCGCAAACTGAAGGTCTGACCGGCCTTTCCCTGCACCGTCCGGCATTGAGGCTTGCAAAAACCTGATTTTTGAGTCAGGTTTTGCAGGCCCGATTCTTCCATGCCGGAGTCATTCATGATCGTCGATCGTCAAGGTAGGCGTTTTCGCAACCTGCGTGTCAGCCTGACGGCTGCTTGCAACTACGCCTGTACCTACTGTGTGCCTGATGGCAAGCGCCTGGTGGCGGCACAGGATGAACTCCCGGCGCAAACCCTGGCCCGCGGCGTAGCCTACCTGGTCGAGGCGGCTGGCATCGAGCGACTACGCATTACCGGGGGGGAGCCCTTGGTCAGTCCCCGCTTGGAAGGCTTTCTGGAGTCGGTGGCCAAGCTGGGGCTGGCCGAGATCGGACTGACCACCAATGGCCAGCTGCTTTCACGCAAGCTGCCGCTGTTGCTAGATGCTGGTATTCGCCGCCTGAATGTTTCCCTCGATACCCTCGATCCGCAGGCGTTTCGCCGAATTGCGCGCGGAGGTGACCTGCAGAGCGTGTTGACCGGCATGGCGCGAGCCAGTGCCGCTGGTATGAGCATCAAAGTGAACATGGTGCCGATGCGTGGGCAGAACCTCGATCAGGTGTTGCCGCTACTGGATTATTGCCTGGAGCGAGGATACGAGCTGCGCTTCATCGAGCTCATGCGCATGGGGCATCTGGCCCGCGATCACAACGCTTTTCTGCAGCAGTTCGTGAGCCTGGAGCAACTGCTTGGGTTGATCGGCCAAGTTCATGCCTATCAACAGGCGAGTGCCCCTATCGATGCCACTGCGATGCGTTATCGCATTCCCGGCAAAGGGCATTTCGGCGTGATTGCCAACGAGAGCGTGCCATTTTGCCGAACCTGCTCACGCCTGCGGTTGTCCTCCACGGGCTGGCTGCATGGCTGCTTGTCATCGGGTAATCGGCATTTTGTCGGCGATTTGCTCGACAAGCCGCGTCACCAGGCGCTTCCCAGCCTGCAGCGGTTATTGGTCAAGGCTTTGGCGGACAAGCAGGATGTGGCGTTTTCCGGTGGGGTGACGATCATGAAAGTGATCGGCGGTTGATTCTGGCGCAAAAGCTGCATCTGGCGGCTATTCGCCGGTTTTTCGTCGCCGGGTTCTGGAGGAATGATGCGTAGCCTGGTCTTGTCGCTCGCCCTGATGGCGTTGGGCGGCTGCATGAATGTCAGTGATATGGGAGAAGGCGTTCGGTACCACATGAGCGATGCTGGGCTGCTGGATCACAGCGAGACTCGGCGCAGCCTGTCGGTGCGTCTGCAACCAGATTCGTTCATCTTCATCGGCCAAGGCCACTTCGTACCGCCGGCCAAAGGTCCGGTTCCACGCCAGAACGCTGTGGCCGAGGAAGCCTACAAGAATTTTGTCGAGTACTTCCCGCTGGTACGTCGTGCACAGGGGCCGTTGGGGCTGGAGGAGGCGATTGCCGAGGCGCGCTCGGTTGGGGCCGATTACGTCCTGTACACTCGCTTCGCTCGTAGCGACGACCGCATCGGCAATGGGGACGAATGGTATGACGAGCAGGCTGTGGATCGTTTGGGCGTGGACACTGGCGTGGTACAGATGATGCTGATCGAGACTAGCACTCGCTATCTGATCGACACCGTACGTATCAAGAGCCGTGGCGGTTTGTTGACGTTCCACGACAATGCGCCGGAAGATTTGCTTGCTCAGCCCATGCGCGATTACGCTCGTAGTCTCGTGGGTATGAGTCGTTGAGGGCAGGGGCATGACAGGTAGCGGCAAGGCCAACGATCTTCTGGCGCAGATCCCCAAGGAGAAGGGCTTGCCGCCGGTGCATCTATGGAACCCGGACTTCTGCGGCGACATCGACATGCGCATCGCCCGGGATGGCACGTGGTATTACCTGGGCACACCTATCGGGCGCAAGCCGATGGTGCGGTTGTTCTCCACCATCATTCGCCGCGACGGCGATGACTATTTTCTGGTTACCCCGGTGGAGAAGGTCGGCATCCGCGTCGATGACGCACCGTTCGTCGCTGTCACGCTGGATGTGGAAGGCAGCGGCGAGCAACAGGTGCTGCGCTTTACCAGTAACGTCGACGATCAGGTCGCTGCTGGCAAGGACCATCCCCTACGTGTCGAAATCGATTCGCGAACCCAGGAACCTTCGCCTTATATCCTCATGCGCAGCAACCTCGAGGCGTTGATTCACCGCAACGTATTCTACCAATTGGTCGAGTTGGCGGTGCCGCGCGAGATCGACGGACAAGTGTGGCTGGGTGTCTGGAGTAGCGGCGAGTTCTATCCGATCGGTCGGCCTTGAAGAGCTGAAGGTTGATATGGGGCGCACAGCGGCCCAGGATCGACGCCGATCGGCCTCCTGCTTTTTCGCTGAATTGGCCATTTGCCCCTAGCGCATCGGGACATAACCTGCTGGCAATCGCCCATCAGGAGAAACCCATGAAAACCCTCCATCACTCCCTCGTCTTGCTGCTGTCCTGCGGCCTTTGGGGCCTACAAGCGCCAGCCTGGGCCCACGGTGAGCAGCCCAATCAGGTCAAGATCCTGCAAGAGCGGCTTCCCAGCAATGCGCCTGGCAAAAAAGCCGTCATGCTCACCGTCAGTTATGCACCGGGACAGGCCTCGCCGGCCCATCAGCACCCTGGCGCGGTTATGGCCTATGTACTCGAGGGGGCGGTGGCTTCCAAGCTCAATGATGAGCGAGAAAGGATCTACAAGGCAGGGGAGTACTGGTACGAGGCACCGGGTACCGTGCACAGTGTGTCGCGTAACGCCAGCCAGAGCCGGCCCGCCAAACTGCTGGTTTGGAGTCTGGTCGATGAGGGCAAACCTGTCACCGAGCCACTGAAATAGAACGCAACGGCAGAAACGAAAAAACCTCCAGTGCTTACGCGTCTGGAGGTTTTTTCAATGTTTGGCTCCGCGACCTGGACTCGAACCAGGGACCCAATGATTAACAGTCATTTGCTCTACCGACTGAGCTATCGCGGAATCTGCGCGTATCTTACTGATCGCCAGGGGGAAGTCAAGCTTCCCCCTGAGCAATCAATGAGTTACAGCACTTCGACGATGGCCTTGGTGACGACGTGGATGTTGCTCTGGTTCAACGCGGCAACGGCGATACGGCCAGTGTCCAGGGCATAGATACCGAAGTCGTTCTTCAGGCGGGCCACTTGTTCAACGGTCAGGCCCGAATAGGAGAACATGCCCACCTGGCGGCCCACGAAGCTGAAGTCGCGCTTGGCGCCGTACTGGGCCAGCAGCTCGACCATCTGCTTGCGCATGCCGTGGATACGCTCGCGCATCTCGCCCAGCTCCGCTTCCCACATTTGGCGCAGTTCAGCGCTGTTGAGCACGGTGGCGACGATGGTCGCGCCGTGAGTCGGCGGGTTGGAGTAGGTGGTGCGGATGACACGCTTGACCTGCGACAGCACACGGGTGCTTTCGTCTTTCGAGGCGGTGACGATCGACAGCGCACCAACGCGCTCGCCGTACAGCGAGAACGACTTGGAGAACGAGCTGGAAACGAAGAACTCCATGCCCGACTCGGCGAACAGGCGCACCGCGAAGGCGTCCTCAGCGATGCCGTCACCGAAGCCTTGGTAGGCCATGTCCAAGAAGGGCACGTGGCCCTTGGCTTTGACGACGTCCAGAACGTTTTTCCAATCGTCCAGGGTCAGGTCGACGCCGGTCGGGTTATGGCAGCAGGCGTGCAGCACGACGATGGAGCCGGAAGGCAGATTGTTCAGATCCTCGAGCATGCCAGTGCGGTTGACGTCATTGCTCGGCGCATCGTAGTAGCGGTAGTTCTGCACCGGGAAGCCAGCGCTTTCGAACAGGGCGCGGTGGTTTTCCCAGCTCGGATCGCTAATGGCTACGACGGCGTTGGGTGAAATACGCTTGAGGAAGTCGGCGCCGATTTTCAGAGCACCGGTACCGCCAACGGCCTGTACGGTGACCACGCGGCCAGCGGCCAGCAGTGGCGACTCGGCGCCGAACAGCAGCTTCTGTACGGCCTGGTCGTAGGTGGCGATACCATCGATCGGCAGGTAGCCGCGCGAGGCGTGCTGGGCAGCACGCTGGGTCTCGGCTTCGATCACGGCGCGCAGCAGCGGAATGCGGCCTTCCTCATTGCAGTACACGCCTACACCCAGGTTGACCTTGTCGGTACGTGGGTCGGCGTTGAATGCTTCGTTGAGGCCCAGGATGGGGTCGCGGGGTGCCAGCTCGACAGCGGAAAACAGGCTCATTGTTACCTTGGCTCTGATTGGAGAGTGATAGGACGCGCACACTCCGGCCGAGTGCACAGAAGTGGTGCGCAAGCGGGGAGTCAGTATAGTGATACCCATCGGTCACCGCGACAGTCTGGCGCAGGTTTTCCGGGCTTTTGTGCGAATATTTTTCAACCATTGGTCGAATTGCCCGGTCCACTGTAATGCGCGTTCGCAGCTTGACCTTGATTCTGGTCCCGGCGAGCGCATTTGGGTATAGACTACTGGCTAAATTTACAGTTGCTGCGTTACCGCGAGGTCCGTCATGTCCGAGTTCCAACTCGTCACCCGTTTCCAGCCGGCCGGCGACCAGCCCGAAGCCATCCGACTGATGGTCGAAGGCATCGAGGCTGGGCTTTCGCACCAGACCCTGCTGGGCGTGACCGGCTCGGGCAAGACCTTCAGCATCGCCAATGTCATCCAGCAGGTGCAGCGTCCGACCCTGGTACTGGCACCGAACAAGACCCTGGCGGCGCAGTTGTACGGCGAGTTCAAGGCGTTCTTTCCGAACAACGCAGTGGAGTATTTCGTCTCCTACTACGACTACTACCAGCCTGAGGCCTACGTGCCCTCGTCCGACACCTTCATCGAGAAGGACGCCTCGATCAACGATCACATCGAGCAGATGCGACTGTCGGCTACCAAAGCCTTGCTGGAACGCCGCGACGCGATCATCGTCACCACGGTGTCCTGCATCTACGGCCTGGGTAGCCCCGAGACCTACCTGAAGATGGTCCTGCACGTCGATCGTGGCGATAAACTCGACCAGCGCGCACTGCTGCGCCGCCTGGCGGACCTGCAATACACCCGCAACGAGATGGACTTCGCCCGTGCCACTTTCCGCGTGCGTGGGGATGTGGTGGATATCTTCCCGGCCGAATCGGACCTTGAGGCCATCCGCATCGAGCTGTTCGACGATGAGGTGGAGAACATCGCCGCATTCGACCCGCTCACCGGCGAGGTCTTCCGTAAGCTGCCGCGCTTCACCTTCTACCCCAAGAGCCACTACGTCACGCCACGCGAGACCTTGCTCGAGGCAGTGGAGGGCATCAAGGAAGAACTCAAGGACCGCCTGGACTACCTACAGAAGGCGAACAAGCTGGTAGAAGCCCAGCGTCTGGAGCAGCGCACCCGCTTTGACCTGGAGATGATCCTCGAGCTTGGTTACTGCAACGGCATCGAAAACTACTCGCGCTACCTGTCCGGCCGACCGGCCGGCGCGCCGCCACCGACTCTGTACGACTACCTGCCGGCGGACGCGTTGCTGGTTATCGATGAATCCCACGTCAGCGTTCCCCAGGTCGGTGCGATGTACAAGGGCGACCGCTCGCGCAAAGAAACTCTGGTGGAGTACGGCTTCCGTCTGCCATCGGCCCTGGACAACCGCCCCATGCGCTTTGACGAGTGGGAGGCCGTCAGCCCGCAGACCATCTTCGTCTCGGCCACCCCCGGTCCGTACGAGGCCGAGCACGCCGGGCGGGTGGTGGAGCAGGTGGTGCGCCCCACCGGCCTGGTGGATCCGCAGGTGGAGGTGCGGCCGGCCCTGACCCAGGTCGATGACCTGCTGTCGGAAATCCGCAAGCGCGTGGGTGCTGGCGAGCGAGTGCTGGCCACCACCCTGACCAAGCGCATGGCCGAGGACCTTACCGACTATCTGGCCGATCACGACGTGCGGGTACGCTACCTGCACTCGGACATCGATACTGTCGAACGGGTCGAGATCATCCGTGACCTGCGCTTGGGTACATTCGACGTGCTGGTGGGCATCAACCTGTTGCGCGAGGGCCTGGACATGCCCGAGGTGTCCCTGGTGGCCATCCTGGATGCCGACAAGGAAGGTTTCCTGCGTTCGGAACGCTCCCTGATCCAGACCATCGGCCGCGCCGCACGTAACCTCAACGGCAAGGCGATCCTTTATGCCGACCAGGTCACCGGCTCCATGCAACGGGCCATCGACGAGACCGAGCGACGCCGGGCCAAGCAGATCGAATTCAACCTGGCCCACGGCATCGTGCCCAAAGGCGTGGTCAAGGACATCACCGACATCATGGAAGGCGCAAGCGTTCCGGGCGGACGCAGCAAGAAGCGCAAGAGCATGGCCAAGGCAGCGCAAGAGAGCGCCCGCAACGAGGCTGAGTTGCAGACGCCGGCGCAGATCACCAAGCGCATCAAGCAATTGGAGGAGAAGATGTTCCAGTACGCCCGCGACCTGGAGTTTGAGGCGGCCGCCCAATTGCGCGACGAGATCACCCAACTGCGCGATCGATTAATAGTGAGTTGATCGCTCGAGTGCCTGTAAGACTTCTTCGCGGGTTTGCCCGCGAAAAGGGCAGGCGACACCCATTCAATGGGCCTCGCCCGGCTTCATTCCCGGTGGCAACTTGCGGGTCAGCAACACGGCCACCATGCTCACCACCAGTCCCAAGCCAACCCAGTGGAAGGCGTCGTTGTAGGCCATGATCAGCGCTTGCTGGTGGGTGATCTCGCTCAGTTTGCCCAGCGCCGCGTTATCGCTGCCCAACCGCTCGGCCAACTGCGATAGCCGTTCGGCCACCTGTGGATTGCTTGGCACCACTGATTCTCGCAGGTAATCGAAATACACCTTGGTTCGCGCGTCCAGCAGTGTCGCCAGCAGGGCGATACCGATCGCCCCGCCCAGATTGCGCAGGATGTTGAACAGGCTCGACGCTGAGCCGGCGTCTTCCGGCAGAATGTAGGCGGTGGCGATAAGCGAGATGGTCACCATGATCATCGGCTGCCCCACGGCACGGATGATCTGGATTTGATCGAATTGCGGCCCGGCAAAATCAGGGTTCAATACGCCTGAGCCGAAGCTGGCCAGTCCGAACAGGCAAAAGCCCAGTGCGCAGAGGACCTTGGGCGGAATCACCTTCATCAGCAGCGGCACCAGCGGAATCAGGAACAGCTGCGGCAACCCCATCCACATGATCACCTCGCCGATCTGCAAGGCGTTGTAGCCCTGGACCTGCGCCAGGTACAGCGGCAACAAGTAGATCGAGCCATACAACCCTACGCCCATCCCCAAGCTTGCCACGCTGCTGAGCCCGAAATTGCGGTTGCCGAGGATGCGCAGGTTGATCAGCGGGTGAGGTCTGGAGAACTGCAGGATGACAAACGTGATCAGGCTGATCAGTGCTACCGTGCCGAGGCTGACGATCAGGTTCGACTCTAGCCAATCCTTGCGATGGCCTTCCTCTAGAAACACTTGCAAGCAGCCCAGGCCCAGCCCCAGCGTGACGATGCCGGCGTAATCGGTGCGCTTGAGCAGGTCCCAATGGGCCTCTTTCTTCTCAAGACCATAGAGTAGGCCCGCGATCATCACGATGCCTGGTGGCACATTGATATAAAAGATGTACTCCCAGCCCCAGTTCTCGGTCAGCCAGCCGCCCAGTGTCGGGCCGATCGACGGGGCGAAGGTGGCCGTCATGGCAAACATGGCCATGCCCTTGGCGCGTTGGTGTTCCGGCAGCTTGATGAGCGTAAGGGTGAACGCCAGGGGGATCAGGGCGCCGCCGGTGAAACCCTGAAGAGCGCGAAAAAGGATCATGCTCTCCAGGTTCCAGGCCATGGAGCACAGCAGCGAGGAAGCGAGAAATCCCAGTGACACCCAGACCGCCAAGCGCCGGGCCGAGAGCAGCTGCACCAGCCAGGCGGTAAGAGGGATCATGATGATCTCCGCCACAAGGTACGAGGTGGAGATCCATGAGCCTTCCTCAAGGGTGGCCGAAAGCGCGCCCTGAATGTCTTTGAGCGATGAGTTGGTGATCTGGATATCCAGCACCGCCATGAAGGCCCCGAGCATCGCGCTCATTACCGCGATCCAGTCGCGACGGCTTGGCTCCGCAGTGGGGCGTATCAGCGCGTCACCGGCCATCTTGGCCTTCGTCCGCATCGCGCAGGTCAACGGTCACGGTTACCGACATGCCCGGACGGATACGTCCATGCAGCGGGTTGTCCGCGGCAAAGGTGAGCTTCACCGGGATACGTTGGACCACCTTGGTGAAATTGCCGGTGGCGTTGTCCGGCGGCAGCAGGCTGAACTGTGCCCCGGAGGCGGCGAACAGGCTGTTCACCTGGCCTTCTATTGGGGTATCCGGGTAGCTGTCGAACACCAGCTCTGCGCGTTGCCCTGGGTGCATGCGGCCAATCTGGGTCTCCTTGAAGTTGGCCTGCACCCAGATGTCTTCATCCGGAACGATCGATAGCAGGTAGGCACCAGCTTGCACTACCTGTCCATTGCGTGCGTTGCGTTGGCCGATGGTGCCGCTGATCGGCGCGCGGATTTCGCAGCGGCTCAGGTTCAGCTCGGCCTGGGCCAGGTCGGCACGAGCATTGGCGATCTGCGCATCGAGGCGCTTGAGGTCAGCGCTCAAGGCATTGACCTGCTGGCGCTGGCTTTGCAGATCGGCCTGGGCCTTGTCGACTTGGGAGCGGGCCACGTGACTCTCCGCCGAGAGAGTAGTGACACGTTCCTCAGAGACAAAACCCGGCTTACGCAAGGCTTGGGCGCGGTTGAGGTCTAGTTGCGAGCGGTTGAAGGTCGCCTGGTTGGCGGCCACCTGGGCTTGGCCGGCCGCGATCAGGCTGCCTTGCTGGGTCAGCCGGCTTTGCGCCTGCTCACGTTCGGCTTCGCGGGTGGCCAGGGCTGCCCGGGCGCGCTCGACGGCCAGTTCGAAATCGGCCCGTTCCAGGTGAACCAGGAGCTCGCCCTTGGTCACATGCTGGTTGTCCTCGACCAGGACGTTGTCGATGCGGGCACCGAGCTGGCTTGAGATGCGCGTGATTTCACCTTGGACATAGGCATTGTCGGTGCTCTCGTAGAAGCGGCCCTTGAAGTACCAATGGGCCAGGAAGGCGAGGGCGACGAGCAGGACCAGGGTGAAGAAGATCAACAGGCGACGTTTGAGCTGGGCGGGCATGGGTACTATGGTTCCAGAAATGTAAGTAAATTTAACAGCCAGTACTGGCGCCCTCACAAGTGACAATCGCGCCATTGCTGGAGCCGGACGCCCGCTCCCTGCTAACATCCCGCCTTTGTTTCATCTTTCGTTCGAGACTCTCCATGACCACCGTTCGCACGCGCATCGCGCCATCGCCCACCGGCGATCCCCATGTCGGCACCGCCTACATCGCCCTGTTCAACTACTGCTTTGCCAAGCAGCACGGCGGTGAGTTCATCCTGCGTATCGAAGATACCGACCAGTTGCGCTCGACCCGTGAGTCTGAGCAGCAGATCTTCGACGCCCTGCGTTGGCTCGGCATCGAATGGAACGAAGGCCCGGACGTCGGCGGCCCCCACGGTCCATACCGACAGAGCGAGCGCGGTGAGATCTACGCCAAGTACGCCAAGCAACTGGTCGATGCCGGCCACGCTTTCTATTGCTTCTGCACCGCTGAAGAGCTGGAGCAGATGCGTGCCGAGCAGATGGCCCGGGGTGAGACCCCGCGCTATGACGGCCGCGCGCTGTTGCTGAGCGCCGAGGAAGTGCAGCGACGACTGGACGCCGGCGAACCCCATGTGATCCGCATGAAGGTGCCGAGCGAAGGTGTCTGCGTGGTTCCTGACATGCTCCGTGGCGACGTCGAGATCCCATGGGATCGCATGGATATGCAGGTGTTGATGAAAAACGACGGCCTGCCGACCTACTTCCTGGCCAACGTGGTCGATGACCATCTGATGGGCATCACCCACGTCCTGCGTGGTGAGGAGTGGCTGCCGTCGGCGCCGAAATTGATCAAGCTGTACGAGTACTTCGGCTGGGAGCAGCCCAAGCTCTGCTACATGCCGCTGCTGCGCAACCCCGATAAATCCAAACTGTCCAAGCGCAAGAACCCCACCTCGGTGACGTTCTACGAGCGCATGGGCTTCATGCCTGAAGCCATGCTCAACTACTTGGGCCGCATGGGCTGGTCGATGCCGGACGAGCGCGAGAAGTTCTCCCTGGCCGAGATGGTCGAGCACTTCGACCTGTCGCGCATCTCCTTGGGTGGTCCGATCTTCGACATCGAAAAGCTGTCCTGGCTCAATGGCCAGTGGCTGCGCGAGCTGCCGGTGGAAGAGTTCGCCGCACGCGTGCAGAAGTGGGCCTTCAACAGCGACTATATGATGAAGATCGCGCCACACGTGCAGGGCCGGGTCGAGACCTTCAGCCAGATCGCTGCGCTGGGCGGCTTCTTCTTCGAAGGTGCCCTCAAGCTCGATGCCAAGCTGTTCGAGAGCAAGAAGCTGTCCGCCGATCAGGTGCGCCAGGTCATGCAATTGATCCTGTGGAAGCTTGAAAGCTTGCGCCAGTGGGAGAAGGACCGTATCACCGGCTGCATCCAGGCGGTGGTCGATGCCCTTGAGTTGAAACTGCGTGACGCCATGCCGCTGATGTTCGCGGCCGTCACGGGCCAAGCCAGCTCGGTATCGGTGCTTGATGCCATGGAAATCCTCGGCCCTGACCTGACCCGTTACCGTCTGCGCCAGGCGTTGGACTTGCTCGGTGGCGTGTCGAAGAAAGAAAACAAGGAATGGGAAAAACTGCTGGCGAGCATCGCCTGACAGCTTTCCGAGGCTCGTCGTTGAGCTGTGGGGGCGGGTTGGCCCGCGTATACGAAGGTGCATTCACCTCGGCATTCGCGGACAAACCTGCTCCTACGGGCGCGGCGTTGCGGGTTCCTCAGGGCAGGGCGGTAAGTGATTGTTATCTGTGAAAAATTTTTTGGGTATTTTCAAAAATTTGTTTGACAGCCCTGCAATCGGAACTTAATATGCGCCCCGTCCACAGCGATGAGCAAAACGAAGCGCAAGGCACCCAGCCAGCACTTCAGCTCAGCGCGACATCGTGGGGCTATAGCTCAGCTGGGAGAGCGCCTGCATGGCATGCAGGAGGTCAGCGGTTCGATCCCGCTTAGCTCCACCAAATTCCGCTTCACGATCAAGGTAATTGATCGGGAAGAAAGATCGGTTCCAGCAATCCGGTCTTTGAGGTAGAAGGTTCGTCCCCTTCGTCTAGTGGCCTAGGACACCGCCCTTTCACGGCGGTAACAGGGGTTCGAGTCCCCTAGGGGACGCCAGTTTTGCACAAGCGATGTTTCGATGTCGCTGGGCCGAGAGGCTAGAAATCCGGGGCTATAGCTCAGCTGGGAGAGCGCCTGCATGGCATGCAGGAGGTCAGCGGTTCGATCCCGCTTAGCTCCACCAATTTGCCGCGGTCCGTGGAAACGGATCGGCACGAAGGTTGTTGTCCCCTTCGTCTAGTGGCCTAGGACACCGCCCTTTCACGGCGGTAACAGGGGTTCGAGTCCCCTAGGGGACGCCACTTTTACCCGCGCTTTGCGGGAGTTGAAAGGCTCATTCTCATGTTTGGATGGGCCTTTTGTTTTCACTTTGGGGCTATAGCTCAGCTGGGAGAGCGCCTGCATGGCATGCAGGAGGTCAGCGGTTCGATCCCGCTTAGCTCCACCAATTCTGCCAAGGTCTGCATCAGCGGATCTGCACGAAGGTTCACGTCCCCTTCGTCTAGTGGCCTAGGACACCGCCCTTTCACGGCGGTAACAGGGGTTCGAGTCCCCTAGGGGACGCCACTTTTACCCGCGTTTTGCGGGACTTTAAAGGCTCATTCGCATATTGAATGGGCCTTTTGTTTTTCTGCCTCGAAAAAAGCAGTCCTCCAGACGGGATGGCGGTTTTCTGCTTGCAAAAAAATATTATGGGAATAATATTCCGATCATAATATTTCCGAGGTTGCCATGAGTGACAAGAAGAGCAAGACCCGCGAGCGCATCCTGGCGGCAGCCCGCAGTGCCTTGATTCAACAAGGCCCCGCCGACCCTAGCGTAAGTCAGGTGATGGGGGCCGCCGGGCTGACAGTCGGGGGATTCTACGCCCATTTCGACAGCAAGGACGAGCTGATGCTCGAGGCATTTCGCCAGTTGCTTTGTGAGCGCCGAGCCTTGCTTGCCCAAGTGGACCCGAGCGTCGATGGGGCAGGGCGACGTGCGCTGGTGGCAGCGTTCTACTTGTCGCGCAAGCACCGCGATGCCCATGAGCACGCCTGTCCACTGCCCACTGCCCTGAGCGAGATGCAGCGCCTGCCCGAAACCTTCCGTGAGGTATTGGCCGAGCACCTCGAGTTGATGACCGCGCAAATGGTTGATCGCCCAGAAGACATCGACAAGGCCTTTGCCGATCTATCCCTGATGATTGGCGGATTGACCTTGGCGCGGGCCTTGGGTGATAGCGAGCTGTCCGACCGTATCCTGCGCGCCGCCAAATCGGCGGTGATCTGAGCTAACCGACCTCTGGAGCAAGGTGATGACTACTCTGAGCTGGATTCGTGGCGTCAATGGCACTCTGGGTCGCCTGGCCCCAGAGCATGTCGCCGGCAAGATGCGTCGCGCATTCATGACCCCGCGTCCTTTGCCGCCTCGGCAATGGGAACTGCCCCTGTTGTCCAGGGCCGAGCGCATCACTCTGCGTTTTGGGCTCTCGGCCTTGCGCTGGGGCAAGGGGCCGACCGTGTTGATGATGCACGGTTGGGAAGGTCGGCCCACTCAGTTCGCAGCCCTGATCGAGGCACTCGTAGCGGCCGGGCACACCGTGGTGTCACTTGAGGGGCCGGGTCACGGGCGGTCTCCCGGGCAGCATGCCCATGTAGGGCTGTTTGCCCGCGCCTTGCTGGAGGCGGCTGCCGAATTGCCGCCGCTGCGTGCGGTGGTGGGGCATTCCATGGGCGGGGCCAGTATGCTGCTGGCTCTGCAATGGGGGCTGCGTGCCGAGGCCGCGGTGAGCATCGCTGCGCCGGCGCAATTGCTTGGTGTATTGCGAGGTTTTGCCCATCGCCTGGGGCTACCGGCGCGGGCTAGAGCAGCGTTCATCCGCCAGGTCGAGCAGGAAGTTGGCGTGCAGATCTCGCGGCTGGATGTCAGCGGCTACCAGTTGGACGTGCCTGGCCTGGTGGTGCATGCCTGCGACGATATCCTGGTGCCGGTCAGTGAGGCTCAGGCCATCCACAACGCCTGGTTCGACAGCCGCCTGATGTTGTTGGAGGAGGGTGGCCATCAGCGTGTGCTGGCTGATCCGCGGGTGAATCAGGCGGTGCTTGAGCTGCTGGCGCGCACGTCACAAGGAGCGCGGCAAAGCGCCTGAGCATCCGGTACACTCTGCCCGATCACTGACCAAGGGGAGCGGGCATGAGCTGGGATCTGGCATCGCCATTCATCATTGATCTTCGCGTCGGCACCGAGGACATCGACGGCCTCGGCCATGCCAACAATGCGGTCTACGTCACCTGGCTGGAGCGTTGCGCTTGGCGTCATTCGCAGCGGCTGGGGCTGGATCTGGCCGAGTACCGCCGCCTGGACCGTGCCATGGCCGTGGTCCGCCACGAGATCGACTACCTCGCCGCCGCCTATGAAGACGACGAGTTGCAATTGGCCACCTGGATCATCGACTGGGACCAGCGCCTACGCATGACCCGCCGCTTTCAGCTCAAGCGCCCGCGTGACGGCGTCACCCTATTGCGAGCGCAAACCACCTTTGCCTGTATCGAGTTGTCCAGCGGCAAGCCCAAGCGCATGCCTGCAGAATTTATCGAAGGCTACGGCCCGGCGCTGGCCGGTGCCTGATCCGGCAGTCTTTTTTGCTAGACTGCCGCCTTTTTCGCCGAGACCCTGACATGCAAATTGCCCTGGCCCCCATGGAGGGGCTGGTAGACAACATCCTGCGCGACGTCCTGACCCGGGTGGGCGGCATCGACTGGTGTGTCACCGAGTTCATCCGTGTCTGTGATCGCCTGCTGCCGGCCTCGTCGTTCGACAAGCTGGCGCCTGAGCTGCGCCAGGGCGCGCGGACGGCAGCCGGGGTGCCGATGCGCGTGCAATTGCTGGGTTCGGATCCGGCCTGTCTGGCCGACAACGCCGTGCTGGCCTGCGAGCTGGGCGCGCCGGTGATCGACCTGAACTTCGGTTGCCCGGCCAAGACGGTGAACAAGTCTCGAGGTGGCGCGGTGCTGCTCAAGGAGCCCGAGTTGCTGCATGCCATCGTCCACGAGGTTCGTCGTGCGGTACCGGCCCACATTCCGGTGACCGCGAAGATGCGGCTAGGCTTCGACAGTCCGGACGGTGCCCTGGAATGCGCCACTGCGCTGGCCGAAGGTGGAGCCGAACATCTGGTGGTGCACGCCCGGACCAAGGTTGAGGGCTACAAGCCGCCGGCCCATTGGGAATGGGTGGCGCGGGTGCAGGATGTGGTGAAAGTGCCGGTGTTCGCCAATGGCGAAATCTGGACCGTCGATGATTGGCGGCGTTGCCGCCAAGTCAGCGGGGCCGAAGACATCATGCTCGGCCGTGGTCTGGTGTCGCGGCCGGACCTGGGCTTGCAGATCGCCGCGGCTCGCGACGGGCGGGACTACCGACCGATGACCTGGGACGACCTGATGCCGCTGCTGCGTGAATTCTGGCGTCAGGCTCAGGCCAAACTGTCGCCGCGTTATGCGCCCGGGCGCTTGAAGCAGTGGCTGGCCATGCTGACCCGTAGTTATCCCGAGGCAGTGGTGTTGTTTGCCGAACTGCGGCGTGAGGATGATTGCCAGCGCATCAGCCGGTTGCTAGGCGTAGAGCAGGCGCTAGCGCTGGACGCCTGCGTTGCCTGAGCATGCAATGCCGGCTGGTCCCGTGCCAGCCGACGCTGGCATGGCTTCGAAAAAATTTTTGGATGACCTCTTGAAACCCTCTTGTCGGGCCCTATCTCTTGAGTACGCGATGCCGAAGCCGGGTCGCGTAGTGACTTAACTTGCTGAATCTCAGGAGTTCATGACCATGACTACCGCTTTCTCTCTCGCTCCACTGTTCCGTCATTCCGTTGGTTTCGACCGTTTCAACGATCTGTTCGAATCCGCGGCACGTAACGAGGCGGGTAGCAGCTACCCTCCCTACAACGTGGAAAAACATGGCGATGACCACTATCGCATCGTGGTTGCCGCAGCCGGTTTCCAGGAGCAGGACCTCGACCTGCAGGTCGAAAAAGGCGTCCTGACCGTTATCGGTGGCAAGCGCGACAACAGCACCGAAGGCGTCACCTATCTGCACCAGGGCATTGCCCAACGGGCCTTCAAGCTGTCTTTCCGCCTGGCTGACCACATCGAAGTGAAGTCCGCGGGCCTGGCCAACGGTCTGCTCAGCATCGATTTGCTGCGCATCGTGCCGGAAGAGGCCAAGCCAAAGCGCATCCCGATCAATGGCGAGCAGCCAGCGCTGAACTAAGTTCGGCAGAGTGAAGAAAGGGCACCTTCGGGTGCCCTTTTTTTGTATCTGATGATGCGTGCAGGGAAATCAATAATCCGCCGGTGCCTCCATCAACATCTGGCGAAACTCTGGCAAGGGCAGCGGGCGGCTGTGCAGGTAGCCCTGGTAGAGGTAGCAACCCTGGCGCTCGAGAAACTCTAGCTGATCGGACTGTTCGACCCCTTCTGCGATCACCGCCAGATCCAGGCTACGGGCCATGGCCACGATGGCGCGGACGATCTCGGCATCGTTGGGGTCGATCGGGGCGTCCCGCACGAAGGTCTGGTCGATCTTCAGGGCATCGACGGGTAGGCGCTTGAGGTAGGTCAGAGAAGAATAGCCGGTGCCGAAGTCATCCATGGCGAAACTCACCCCGTAACGCTTGAGTTCGCGCATCTTGCTGATGGTGTCCTCCAGATTCTGGATAACGATGCCTTCGGTAATCTCCAGCTTCAGCATGCGCCGTGGCAGGCGGTAGTCGTCGAGGCTGCGCAGCACCCGTTCGACGAAATCGTTCTGACGGAACTGCCGGGGGCTGATATTCACGCACAGGCTGAAATCATCGGCATCGATCAGTCCATCCTCGAGCATGCGCGCGCAGGCATCGCAGGCTTCGTCAAGGATCCAGCTGCCCACTTCAAGGATCAGGCCGCTCTCTTCAAGCACCTGGATGAATTGCGAGGGTGGCTGCTGACCCAGTTGCGGGTGATGCCAGCGCAGCAGTACCTCGGCACCGACGATGCGATTGTCGCGGGCGTCCACTTGCGGCTGGAAGTGCAGGGCGAGTTCGCCGCGGGCCAAGGCCAGGCGCAGGTCGGTTTCCATGCGCAGGCGTTCGCTGGCGGCCTTTTGCATGCTGGTGTGGAACAGTTGTGTGGTGTTGCGCCCGGAGTCCTTGGCTCGATACAGGGCGATGTCGGCGCGTTTGAGCAGGTCGGCGGGGGTCGCGCCATGGTCGGGTATCAGCGCCACGCCGATACTGGGTGTGACCTGCAGGCGCTGGCCATCGAGGGACATAGGCTCGGCGAGTAGTTCGCGCAGGGTATCGGCCAGGTCGCGGACTTTCGCTTCCACTTGATCGCGACTGCCCTCCAGGCCGCTGAGCAGTACCACGAACTCGTCGCCACCCAGGCGGGCCACTGTGTCCTCCAGGCGTACGCTAGCCTCCAGGCGCGCGGTGATGATCTTGAGCACCGTATCGCCCACCGGGTGACCGAGCGAATCATTGATGTGCTTGAAATGGTCAAGGTCCAGGAACAGCAGCGCGCCGCGCAGATTGTGGCGTTTGAGCAGGGCGATCTGTTGGCTGAGGCGGTCCATCAGCAAGGCACGGTTGGGCAGGTTGGTCAGCGGGTCGTGATAAGCCAGGTGGCGGATCTGCGCCTGGGCGTTCTTCAGTTGACTCACATCGCGGGCAGTGAGCAGCAGGCAATCGGCCTCGTTGAGGCTCAGCGGCTCCACCGAAACCTCCACGGTGAGGATGTCGCCGCGTTTGTTGCGGCCCAGCATTTCACGGTGGTGCACCCTGCCACGTTCGCGCAGCTCGGTGAGCAGGGCGGCGCGTTGCTTGTCGTCAGCCCAGATGCCGATCTCATAGACCGTGCGTCCGATCACTTCCGCGCTGCTGTAACCGGTCAGTCGGCAGAAACCATCGTTGACTTCGAGGTAGCGGCCTGTCGAGCGCTCGGTCAGGGTGATGGCGTCGGGGCTTGAGTGGAAAGCCTTGGCGAATTTCTCTTCGCTGGCCTTCAGGGCCGCCTCGGCGCGCTGCTGTTGGGTGATGTCGCGCAAGGTCGTGACGCTGCAGGGCTGGTTGTCGACGGTGATCTGGCAACTGGAGATGACGCATGTCAGCGACGAGCCGTTGTGGTGATTGACTACCACCGCCACATTGCTCAATGCCCGTTCCCGGATCACTTGCTCGATGCGTTGTGCCCGTTTCGCCGACTCCGCCCACAGACCGATCTGTTCGGCAGTGCGGCCGATGACCTGTTCGGCGCTCCAACCGAAAGTCTGGGTAAAGGCGCGGTTGATCTCGATGAACTGGCCATTGTCCTGGCGGGTGACGCAAATCGGGTCAGGGCTGACCTGGAACAGGCTGGCGAATTTTTCCTCAGAGGCGCTCAAGCGCTGTTCGCGTTCCACTTGGTCGGTGATGTCGAGCAACGTGCCGGCCATGCGTAGGGGGTTGCCCTGTTCGTCGCGATAGAGGCGGGCGCGGCTTTCGATGTAACGCGACTGGCCGTTGTCCAGTTGCACGCGGTAGGTGACCTGATAGTTGCCCGCCGGTCCCTCACGCAGGCTGCGATAGGTCTGGCGCATGACGCTGCGTTCGTGCTCCGAGACCCCTTCGAAGAAGGCCTCGAACGACTCGTGGAAAGGCACCGGGGGCAGGCCGTGCAGCTGTGCGGCGCGCGCCGAGCCGTAGAGCATGCCGCTGGGGATGTGCCAGTCCCAGGTGCCCAGTTGCGCCGAATCCAGGGCCAGGTCCAGGCGTTCCTGGCTGTCTTTGAGGGCTTGTTCAGCGCGCTTGCGTTCGCTGGTATCGACGAAGGTGCTGAGCAGGTAGGTCACGCCTTCGAGCTCGATACTCTGGGTGCAGAGGATGCCGTCGTGAAGCTTGCCGGTGCTGGCGCGAAACTGGACCTCTAGGGTCAGTGGGCCGCCATTGCTGTTTCGGGTGTTGTCCAGCACCTGATGGCGCAGTTCAGGGTTGACCCACAACCCGAGCTCCAAGGTGGTCTTGCCGATGACCTGGTGTCCGGGCCAGCCGAACATGTCTTCGAAATGCTGGTTGACCTCGAAGATCATGCCGTCCTGGCGACGGGTCAAGAGAATGACATTAGGGCTCAGGTGAAAGAGCGTGGCGAAGCGCTTCTCGGAGTTGATCAGTGCGGTTTCCCGATCGTGTTGACGGGTGATTTCCCGTACGACCCCGATCATTTGAGGGCGACCGTCAGGGGCGTGTGTCAGGCTGCCTGTGACTTCCAGCCAATGCACGCTGCCATCGGGCCAGCGTATGCGATGGCGCATCGCCGGTTCCACGGGTTCGCCATTGACCACGGCCTGGAACATCTGGCGCGTGCGGGCCCGGTCCTCCTCGGGCAGCAGGTCGAGGTAGTCGATGTCGTTGGGCAGGGGCCGATCGGGTTCGAAGCCGAACAGCGCCTGGGTGGCCCGCGACCAGCTGATCCGGCCACTGTCGATATCCCACAACCACGCCCCCAGACGCGCGCCATTGAGCGCGGCCAACAGTTGCGGAGCGTTCTGCCAAGTCTGCTCCGACTCCTGGGGGGCTGCCGCGTGGATGCGCGGCAGGCGCGGAAAACGGTTTGCTGATTTGGGCATCGGTACCAGACCTTTGGCGGATGACGCGTCCCTGTAGTGTGGAAGACCGGCCGACTGCGCTCAGGCGGTCGCTGCGTGGCTGTCGAGCAGCGCCATGAAGGCCTTGGCCGCGTTCGACAGCGTGCGTTCCGTATGCAGAATGTAGCCTAGCTGGCGCGACAGCTGTATGCCGGGCAAGGCGATGGGTGCAACCTGCTCGTCGAGCATGGTGCGCGGTAGCACGCTCCAGGCAAGCCCAATGGAAACCATCATCTTGATGGTCTCCAAGTAGTTGGTGCTCATGGCGATGTTCGGCGTCAGGCCCTGACTTTCGAACAGCCGCTGGACGATATGGTGGGTGAAGGTATTGCCGCCGGGGAATACCGCCGGGTGACGGGCGACATCGGCCAGGCTGACCTGCTGGTTGCTGGCCAAGGGGTGTTCCGGTGCGGCGACGAAATCCAGTGCATCGTCCCAGACGGGCACGGCACGCACCAGATGGTGGGGTTCGGGAGCCAGGGTGATAACCGCGATCTCTGCGCGCCCATGCAGAATCTCGTCGTAGGCCGTTTCCGAATCCAGGAACTGAATATCCAACGCCACCGCCGGATGCTCGCGGGTGAAAGCCCGCAATAGCGGGGGCAAGCGGTGCAAGCCGATGTGGTGACTGGTGGCGAGGGTCAGGCGACCACTCACCTCACCGGTCAAATTGGTCAGGGCTCGTCGGGTATCATCCAGGACATTGAGGATCTGGTAGGCGCGGGGCAACAGGGCGCGCCCTGCTTCGGTCAAGGTCACTTCCCGACCCAGGCGATCGAACAGGCGCACATCCAGTTGCTGTTCGAGCCCGGCAATGCGTTTGCTGACAGCCGGCTGGGTCAGGTGCAGGCGTTCCCCGGCACCGGAAAAACTTCCGGTTTCGGCAATGGCGATGAAGGCACTGAGGTTGGCCAGGTCCACGGCTTAGAATTCCTATTGGTTATCCAAAGCATAAAAATTATGAATTTGAGTTATTCAATCTAACCCCATAGCATCGACCGTACAAGCCAAGGGGTTATTGGCATAGAAATACGCTGATGAGGAATAGTCAGATGTCTGGCAAAACGCTCTACGACAAACTCTGGGATGCGCACGAAGTCAAGCGGCGCGACGACGGTTCGTCCTTGATCTACATCGATCGTCACATCATTCACGAAGTGACTTCGCCCCAGGCCTTCGAAGGCCTGCGTCTGGCCAACCGCAAGCCATGGCGTATCGATGCCAACATCGCGACCCCTGACCACAACGTGCCGACCACGCCAGAGCGCAAGGGCGGCATCGCAGCCATCGCCGACGAAGTGTCGCGCCTGCAGGTGCAGACCCTCGACGAGAACTGTGACGAATACGGCATCGTCGAATTCAAGATGAACGATGAACGTCAGGGCATCGTGCACGTCATCAGCCCCGAGCAGGGCGCCACCTTGCCAGGCATGACCGTCGTCTGCGGTGACTCGCATACCTCGACCCACGGCGCCTTCGGCGCGCTGGCCCATGGCATCGGCACCTCGGAAGTCGAGCATGTGCTGGCCACCCAGTGCCTGGTTGCCAAGAAAATGAAGAACATGCTGGTACGCGTCGAAGGCGAGTTGCCTGCAGGCGTGACCGCCAAGGACATTGTCCTCGCTGTGATCGGCAAGATCGGCACCGCCGGCGGCAATGGCCACGCGATGGAGTTCGCTGGCAGCGCCATCCGCGCGCTGTCCATGGAAGGCCGCATGACCATCTGCAACATGTCCATCGAAGCCGGTGCCCGTGTGGGGCTGGTCGCTGTGGATGACACTACCATCGCTTATGTCGAGGGTCGTCCGTACGCGCCCAAGGGCGAGCAGTGGAAACAGGCGGTGGCGGCTTGGAAGGGGCTGGTTTCCGATGCCGATGCCGTGTTCGACACCATCGTTGAGCTGGACGCTGCCCAGATCAAGCCGCAAGTGAGCTGGGGCACCTCGCCGGAGATGGTCCTGGCCGTCGATCAGCGTGTGCCGGATCCGGCTGCCGAGCCTGACCTGATCAAGCGTGGCTCCATCGAGCGCGCCCTCAAGTACATGGGCCTGGCCGCCAATCAGGCGATCACCGACATCAAGCTCGACCGTGTGTTCATCGGTTCGTGCACCAACTCGCGCATCGAAGACTTGCGCGCCGCCGCCGAGATCGCCAAGGGCCGCAAGGTCGCGGCGAACGTCAAGCAAGCCTTGGTGGTGCCAGGCTCGGGCCTGGTCAAAGCCCAGGCCGAGCGCGAAGGGCTGGACAAGATCTTCATCGAGGCAGGTTTCGAATGGCGTGAGCCCGGCTGCTCCATGTGCCTGGCGATGAACCCGGACCGCCTGGAGAGCGGCGAACATTGCGCCTCGACCTCCAACCGCAACTTCGAAGGCCGTCAGGGCGCAGGAGGTCGTACCCACCTGGTCAGCCCGGCCATGGCCGCCGCCGCCGCGGTCACCGGCCACTTCATCGATGTCCGCGAGTTGATCCAAGGGAGCGCAGCATGAAAGCCTTTACCCAGCACATCGGCCTTGTCGCTCCATTGGATCGCGCCAACGTCGACACCGACCAGATCATTCCCAAGCAGTTCCTGAAATCGATCAAGCGCACCGGTTTCGGTCCGAACCTGTTCGATGAGTGGCGTTACCTGGACGTAGGCCAGCCCTACCAGGACAACAGCAAACGTCCGCTCAACAAGGAGTTCGTGCTCAACCACGAGCGCTACCAGGGTGCCAGCGTGCTGCTGGCGCGGGAGAACTTCGGTTGCGGCTCGAGCCGCGAGCACGCGCCGTGGGCGTTGGACGAATACGGTTTCCGTAGCGTCATCGCACCGAGCTTCGCCGATATCTTCTTCAATAACAGCTTCAAGAACGGCCTGTTGCCGATCATCCTCAGCGACGAAGAAGTCGATGAGTTGTTCAAGCAGGTCGAAGCCAACCCGGGCTACCAACTGACTATCGACCTGCAAGCCCAGGCCGTGACACGTCCAGACGGCAAGGTGCTGCATTTCGAGATCGATGCCTTCCGCAAGCACTGCTTGCTCAACGGCCTCGATGACATCGGCCTGACCTTGCAGGACAGTGACGCCATCCAGGCGTTCGAGGCCAAGCACCGGGCCAGTCAGCCTTGGTTGTTCCGCGACGCCTGATACGCGGATTTCCCGGCTAGGCGGCTCCTGTAACGATGTAGGCAGGGGCCGGTTCGCCGGGCCGGTTTTTTTCGGTGGGCCGAGCAGGCGCGCCGTTCGAATGGATAGAGGAAAGCATGAGCAAGCAGATTCTGATTCTCCCAGGTGATGGTATCGGCCCGGAAATCATGGCCGAGGCGGTCAAGGTGCTGGAGCTGGCCAACGACAAGTTCCAGCTCGGCGTCACCCTGGAGCACGACGTGATCGGCGGCGCCGCCATCGACAAGCATGGCATTCCGCTGGCCGACGAGACCCTGGAGCGCGCACGCAAGGCCGATGCCGTGCTGCTCGGCGCGGTCGGCGGGCCCAAGTGGGACAAGCTTGAGCGTGATATCCGTCCAGAGCGCGGCCTGCTCAAGATCCGTTCGCAGCTGGGCCTGTTCGCCAACCTGCGCCCGGCCATCCTCTATCCGCAATTGGCCGATGCCTCCTCGCTCAAGCCGGAAATCGTCGCGGGCCTGGATATCCTCATCGTCCGCGAGCTGACCGGCGGTATCTACTTCGGTGCGCCACGTGGTCAGCGCGAGCTGGAAGGTGGCGAGCGCCAGGCCTACGACACGCTGCCGTACAGCGAAAGTGAAGTGCGCCGCATTGCCCGCGTCGGCTTCGACATGGCCCGCGTGCGCGGCAAGAAGCTGTGCTCGGTGGACAAGGCCAACGTGCTCGCTTCCAGCCAACTGTGGCGTGAAGTGGTCGAGGAGGTGGCCAAGGATTACCCGGACGTCGAACTCAGCCACATGTACGTCGACAATGCCGCCATGCAGCTGGTCCGCGCGCCCAAGCAGTTCGACGTGATGGTGACCGACAACATGTTCGGTGACATTCTGTCGGATGAAGCTTCCATGCTGACCGGTTCCATCGGCATGCTGCCGTCTGCGTCCCTCGATGCCAACAACAAAGGCATGTACGAGCCTTGCCACGGTTCGGCGCCGGACATCGCAGGCCTTGGCATTGCCAACCCGCTCGCGACCATTCTGTCGGTGTCGATGATGCTGCGCTACACCTTCAACCAGGTGGTTGCCGCCGACGCGATCGAGAAGGCTGTCAGCGTGGTATTGGATCAGGGCCTGCGTACCGGCGACATTTGGTCGGCCGGCTGCAGCAAGGTAGGTACGCAGGAAATGGGCGACGCAGTAGTCGCAGCGCTGCGGAATCTGTAATCTCTCTGGCCCGCCATCGTCTTCCCTTCGATGGCGGCCCACTTTTAGCAAAGGTGTAGTTGCGATGAAACGTGTAGGTCTGATCGGTTGGCGAGGTATGGTCGGTTCCGTGCTCATGCAGCGGATGCTGGAGGAGCAGGATTTCGACCTCATCGAGCCGGTGTTCTTCACCACGTCCAACGTGGGTGGCCAGGGTCCGAATGTGGGCAAGGACATTGCTCCGCTCAAGGACGCCTATAGCATTGAAGAGCTCAAGACCCTCGACGTCATCCTGACCTGCCAGGGTGGCGACTACACCAACGAAGTCTTCCCCAAGCTGCGTGAAGCCGGCTGGCAGGGTTACTGGATCGACGCTGCTTCGTCCCTGCGCATGCAGGATGACGCCGTGATCATCCTTGATCCGGTCAACCGCAAAGTCATCGACCAGCAGCTCGACGCCGGCACCAAGAACTACATCGGCGGCAACTGCACTGTCAGCCTGATGTTGATGGGCCTGGGTGGTCTGTTCGAAGCGGGCCTGGTCGAGTGGATGAGCGCCATGACCTATCAGGCCGCCTCCGGCGCCGGTGCGCAGAATATGCGCGAGCTGATCAAGCAGATGGGGGGTATCCATGCGGCGGTCGCTGATGACCTGGCCAACCCGGCCAGTGCCATCCTTGACATCGACCGCAAGGTTGCCGAGACCATGCGCGGCGAAGCCTTCCCGACCGAGAACTTCGGCGTACCGCTGGCAGGCAGCCTGATCCCCTGGATCGACAAGGAGCTGCCGAACGGCCAGAGCCGTGAGGAATGGAAAGCCCAGGCCGAGACCAACAAGATCCTGGGACGCTTCAAGAACCCGATCCCGGTCGACGGCATCTGCGTGCGCATCGGCGCCATGCGTTGCCACAGCCAGGCGCTGACCATCAAGCTGAACAAAGACGTGCCGCTGGCAGATATCGAAGGCATGATCAGCCAGCACAATCCATGGGTGAAGCTGGTGCCGAACCAGCGTGAGATCAGCATGCAGGAACTGAGCCCGACCAAGGTGACTGGCACCCTGAACGTGCCGGTTGGCCGTCTGCGCAAGCTGAACATGGGTTCTCAGTACCTGGGGGCCTTCACGGTCGGTGACCAACTGCTGTGGGGCGCTGCCGAGCCGCTGCGTCGCATGTTGCGGATCCTGCTCGAGCGTTGATCGCACCTTTGCTTTGACCGAGAACCCACGCCTGGCGTGGGTTTTCTGTTTTTGGGGCGGGTGTTGGTGTTGCGAGGTGGAAGGTATATCCACTTGATAGGGTGACGCTAGTTCACCATTGCGCCGTAAAGGCGCAAAGCGCCAGTGGCGCCCCCACAAAAAATGGATATGCTCAAAACTCCAAGCGCCCAAGCCCAAGCAAAACTACTCCCCATCGCCCAATCCAAGTAAAGTGCCGCACCCTAAGTTCCACCAGAAGGACCCAACCATGCCCCAGCCCATAGACATCGCCATCATCGGCGCCACCGGCAGCGTCGGCGAAACCCTCGTCCAGATCCTCGAGGAACTCGAATTCCCCGTCGCTACCCTGCACTTGCTGGCCAGTATGGAATCCGCTGGCAGCAACATGATGTTCGCGGGCAAGAAACTGCGCGTCCGGGAAGTCGACAGTTTCGACTTCTCTCAGGTCAAGTTGGCGTTCTTTGCCGCAAGCCCCGCAGTCACCCGTAGTTTTGCTCCCAAGGCCCAGCAGGCCGGTTGCTCTGTGATCGACCTGTCCGGAGGACTGGAGCAGGCATTGGCTTTGGTCCCGGAAGCCAACGGGGACAAGGTTGCCCAGCTCAAGCATCCCGCGCTGATTGCCAGCCCCAGTGCAGCGGCCGTCGCGCTGGCGGTGGCGCTGGCCCCGCTCAAAGGCTTGCTCGACATCGAGCGGGTACAGGTGATGGCTAGCCTGGCCGTGTCGGCCCAAGGCCGGGAGGCGGTGAGCGAACTGGCCCGACAGACAGCCGAACTGCTCAATGCCAGGCCGCTGGAGCCGCGCTTCTTCGATCGTCAGGTCGCTTTCAATGTGTTGGCGCGGGTCGGTGCCGCCGACGAGCACGGTCATACCAGCCTGGAGCGGCGCTTGGTCGATGAGTTGCGTGTGCTGCTCGACCTGCCGGCGCTGAAAATCTCCGTGAGCTGCGTTCAAGTCCCGGTGTTTTATGGCGATAGCTTCAGTGTGGCGGTGCAGAGCCGTCGCCCGGTCGACCTGGTCGCGGTCAATGAGGCGCTCGAGGCTGCACAAGGTATCGAGCTGGTCGAGCCGGATGATTATCCGACGGCTGTCGGCGACGCAGTGGGGCAAGACGTGGTCTATGTTGGTCGTGTACGCCATGGCATCGACGAGCAGGAACAACTCAACCTTTGGCTGACGACCGATAACGTGCGCAAAGGGGCCGCCCTTAACGCCGTGCAAGTGGCCGGATTGTTGATAAAAGACATGGTGTAAAAGATACTGGCGCGTACTTTTGTCCTACACCACACGCAGGTCTAGGGACGATTCTTAGAAGGGAAGAGGTCATGCTTCGAATTCGCAAACTGGTTCTGGCCATGGCAGCAGCCTCGGCGCTGTCGTCGGGCATGGCCAATGCCCTCGGGTTGGGTGAGCTGACCCTCAAGTCGGCGCAGAACCAGCCGCTGGACGCCGAGATCGAACTGCTCGACGTGCGTGACCTCACCACTGCCGAAGTGGCGCCGAGCCTGGCACCGCCGGAAGAATTCGCCAAGGCTGGGGTGCCTTACCCTTCCTACCTCGAAGACCTGACCTTCACGCCGGTGATCAACCCAAACGGTAAGAGTGTGTTGCGGGTGACTTCCAGCCAGCCGCTGCCGGCACCGGTGGTGAAATTCCTGGTCCAGGTGATGTGGCCTCAAGGTCGCCTGCTGCGTGACTACAACATGCTGCTCGATCAGCCCAAGGCTCAGGGCGAGGCGGCTTCCGCCGCTGGTATCGCGCCGGCGGTCAGTGGCGCGGGTCGCTACACCACCAAGCGGCGCGATACGCTTTGGCAGATTGCCGCGCGTAACACCCAGGGCGGCTCGGTCCAGCAGACCATGTTGGCTATCCAGGCCTTGAATCCGGATGCTTTCATCGGCAACAACATCAACCAGCTCAAGGTCGGGCAGGTGCTGCGCCTGCCTGACCAGCAGCAAATCCAGAACATCCCACAGGGCGAGGCCATTCGCGAAGTTGCCGAGCAGTACGCTGCCTGGCGTGAAGGTCGACGCCTGGGCCCGCGGGCCCGTCAGCTGGACGCGACCCGCCGAGGCGCTGCCGAGGCCGCACCGGCGCGCATCGCCCAAGGTGACAATCTGCGCCTGGTCAGCCCGGATGCCAAGGGCGCTGCGGGCGATGCCAAGGCGCTCAGCGACAAGCTGGCCGTGGCTCAGGAGAGCCTCGACACCAGCCGACGTGACAACGAAGAACTCAAAAGCCGCATGGCAGACCTGCAGAGCCAGTTGGACAAGCTGCAGCGTCTGATCCAGCTCAAGAACGATCAACTGGCCCGCCTCGAAGCCCAGGGTGCTGCAGCGCAGCCCCCTGCTGCAGCGGCCTTGCCAGGCGAGCCAGCTCCTGCGCAGCCTGCGGTCAGTGCCCAGCTGACGCCGGCCGAGCCCGTGGTCGAGCCGGCGCCGGCAGCGGTGGACACGGCGCCTGTGGTCAAAGAAACCCCTTATCAAGGCGTGCTCGACGAGCTGCTTGGCAACCCGCTGTTGCTAGGGTTGCTGGCCGGTTCGACTTTCCTGGTGTTGCTGTTGTTGCTGCTGCTTCTGGCGCGCAAGCGCAAGGCTCAACAGGAAGCCGAGAAACACCTGCGCATGGCGCGGGCTCTGGCTGAGGAAAATGAGCGCGGCCCTGACCTGAACATGCCGCCGGGCAGCTTCGATGACCTGGAGGTGTCGGCACCTAGCGTGACGCTGTCTCCCGCCGTGGTCGCAGCCTCCGCAGCGGCTGCCGTTGCCGCGGAGAAACCGGCTGCACCGGCACCGGAGCCCGCCCCTGCAATTTCGCCTGCGCCAGTGACCGATCCATTGGCCGGCCTGCTGGTCGAGGTCGACCAGAGCTTGGCGCAAGGCCGTCTGAACCACGCCGCTGACTTGCTCGAGCCGGCGCTGGCCGCTCACCCCGAGCGTGGCGACCTGCGTCTTAAGCTGATGGAGGTCTATGCCCGCCAGGGCGATCAGAACGCGTTCGCCAACGAGGAGCGCCAACTGGCGCCGACCGAGCAGAACAAGGCCGAAGTCGAGTCGCTCAAAGAGCGTTTCCCGGCGATGGTTGCAGTGGCCGCTGCAGGCCTTGGTGCCGCAGCCCTGGCTGCCGAAATGGACGCGCAGTACGTTCAGGACCTGCTGCAGGAAAGCACGGATGATGTCGCTGAAAGCAAACCTGCGCCAGAGCCCGAGCCAGAAGCCGTTACCCAGATGGAGGCGGAGCCACAGCCGGAGCCTGAGCAGGACGCGATCATCGAGGCGCCAGCTATCGATGAAAGCGATCTGGACAGCGCCTTCGATCTCAGCTTGGATGATGACCTTCCTGAGGATGCGGCGCTTGAGCTGCCGCAAGAGTCCGTGGTCGCCGAAGAACCCGTTCTGGACAGTGCCGAACCTGTCGCACCCCAGACCGATGCCGACGAAGATTTCGAAGCCTTGCTCGAGCAGGCCCAGGTCCAGACCGAACCACAAAGCCTGGACGATCTGGCCGACTTCGATCTGGACATTGGCGAGGCGCAGTCGCCGGAGCCTGCTCCAGTGGAGACCGAAGAGGCACCGGTGGATGTGGCGGCTGAGTTGGCGGCCTTCGACGAGATTCCAGAGTTCGATCCAATCTCCGAACTGGAACTGCCGGAAGACTTCGACCTGTCCCTGTCGCTGGACGATGAGTCGCCTGCGGCCAAGAGCTTTGCCTCGGAGCTCGACGACGTCAACGCCGAGCTGGACAAGCTTTCCCAGAGCCTTGAGTCGCCTTCGCTCGAGCCGCATTTCACCGCCGAAGATGCCGCCCAGGAGCTTGATCCGCTGGATGACCTGGACTTCGATTTCTTCTCCGGCGCTGACGAAGTGGCGACCAAGCTGGATCTTGCTCGCGCTTACATCGACATGGGCGACCACCAAGGCGCGCGGGACATCCTCGACGAAGTGGTCAAGGAT
The DNA here is from genome assembly GCF_033173945.1 of Pseudomonas sp. HTZ2. Taxonomy (NCBI): domain Bacteria; kingdom Pseudomonadati; phylum Pseudomonadota; class Gammaproteobacteria; order Pseudomonadales; family Pseudomonadaceae; genus Pseudomonas; species Pseudomonas sp. HTZ2. Next base: position 3,290,281 of record NZ_CP137332.1, read on the forward strand.
GGTGATGACAACCAGCGCCAGGAAGCCGAGGAGATGCTTTCGCGCCTGGTGTAATACCTTCCCGAGGCCTGGCCCATTCCCACGCGCGCAGCACAGGTGGGGCGGGCCCGCCTGTCAAGATAGCGCCGCTGTAATACGGCCGGTCCCCCGATAACGGCAGCCCTTGTGGCTGCCGTTGCCGTTATAATGCCGGCCTTTCGTTCCATCCACAGGTTTCAGGTTCTTGGACATCAACGACATCGAGGCAGCCGAATCGGCAGCCGAAGGCTACTCCCGCATCGCCTTGGGCGTGGAATACAAAGGCTCGCGCTACCGTGGCTGGCAGCGTCAGGCCAGTGGCGTGCCAAGCGTCCAGCAAGCCTTGGAGCAAGCGCTGTCGACGGTGGCCAACGAGCCAATCTCAGTGATCTGTGCCGGGCGCACCGACGCCGGAGTGCATGGCTGTGGCCAGATCGTTCATTTCGATACCCGCGCGGTGCGCGATGAGCGCGCCTGGACCATGGGCACCAACTTCAATCTGCCCAATGACATCAGTGTCACCTGGGCACGGCCGATGCCTGCGAATTTCCATGCCCGGTTCAAGGCCGTGGCACGGCGCTATCGTTATGTCATCTACAACGACCCGATCCGCCCCGCGCACCTGGCCGAGGAGGTCACCTGGAACCATCGGCCGCTGGATGTCGAGCGCATGGCCGAGGCGGCGCAGTTCCTGCTGGGGACCCATGACTTCAGCGCGTTCCGGGCCAGCCAGTGCCAGGCCAAGTCGCCGATCAAGCACATCTATCACCTGCGCGTCACTCGCCACGGCAAGATGATCGTGCTGGACGTTCGCGCCACGGCGTTCCTCCATCACATGGTGCGAAACATCGCCGGTGTGCTGATGGCCATCGGTGCGGGCGAGCGCTCCGTGACCTGGGCGCGCGAGGTGCTCGAAGGACGCAATCGTCGCGAGGGCGGGGTAACGGCCCACCCCTACGGCCTGTATCTGGTCCAGGTGGAATACCCCGAGGTCTTCGCCTTGCCGCAACGTTACATCGGTCCACACTTTCTCACCGGGTACGAAGCATTGGCAGACTGACGGGCGAAACGTCATTTGCTACCATCCGGCCTTTAACCGCCCACTCAAGGTCCGCCGTCCATGAGCAACGTTCGCAGCAAGATCTGCGGGATTACCCGCATCGAGGACGCCCTGGCGGCCGCCGAAGCCGGTGCCGATGCTATCGGCTTGGTCTTTTATGCCAAGAGCCCGCGTGCGGTGGATGTGCGCCAGGCGCGTGCGATCATCGCCGAGCTGCCACCATTCGTGACTACGGTGGGCTTGTTCGTCAATGCATCGCGGTGCGAGCTCAACGAGATTCTCGAGGTGGTGCCGCTGGACCTGCTACAGTTCCACGGCGACGAAACCCCGGCCGATTGCGAGGGTTACCATCGGCCCTGGATCAAAGCGCTGCGGGTGCGCCCTGGCGATGACCTGCATGCTGCCTGCCAACACTATGCAGGGGCTCGAGGTATTCTCCTGGACACCTACGTGCCGGGCGTGCCGGGCGGCACTGGCGAGGCCTTCGACTGGTCGCTGGTACCTGCTTCGCTGAGCAAGCCGATCATCTTGGCCGGTGGCCTGTCCGCGGATAACGTCGGTCAGGCCATCGCCCAGGTGCGCCCCTACGCCGTGGATGTCAGCGGCGGGGTTGAGCAGGCCAAGGGCATCAAGGACGCGGCGAAGATCGAAGCCTTCATGCGTGCGGTGAAACAGGCGTGACGATGGATGTGACGGCTGCCCGCGCGGCATCGTCCATAGCTTTCGCAGCCCGGTGCTGCCAAGCCTGTTCCTTGGACAGGTGGTGCGGATCGCCGGCATGACAGATTGACGATGGCCCGACCGCCAGGTCGGCTCCGCTTCAATGCGGGCCCCGGACCGGGTCATCATCGTTTCATTGAAGAACATGAGCTCAAGGGCAGGGCATGGCCGGCCAGACCGGCCCCCGCCCACCGATACTGGAGAAAGAAAGCATGAGCAACTGGTTAGTCGACAAACTGATCCCTTCGATCATGCGTTCCGAGGTGAAGAAGAGCTCGGTGCCTGAGGGCCTGTGGCACAAGTGCCCGGCATGCGAGTCCGTGCTGTATCGTCCGGAGCTGGAAAAGACCCTGGATGTCTGCCCCAAGTGCAACCACCACATGCGCATCGGCGCCCGTGCTCGTATCGACATCTTCCTCGACCCCGAGGGGCGTGCCGAGCTGGGGGCTGACCTCGAGCCTGTGGATCGCCTTAAATTCCGTGACGGCAAGAAGTACAAGGATCGCCTGACTGCAGCCCAGAAGCAGACTGGCGAGAAGGACGCGCTGATTTCCATGAGCGGCACCCTGATGGGCATGCCGATCGTGGTCAGCGCCTTCGAGTTCTCCTTCATGGGGGGCTCCATGGGCGCCATCGTGGGCGAGCGCTTCGTACGTGCCGCCAACTACGCCTTGGAAAACCGCTGCCCGATGGTCTGCTTCTCCGCTTCGGGCGGCGCGCGCATGCAAGAGGCCCTGATTTCGCTGATGCAGATGGCCAAGACTTCGGCTGTGCTGGCCCGCCTGCGGGAAGAAGGCATTCCGTTCATCTCGGTACTGACCGACCCGGTCTACGGCGGTGTTTCCGCAAGCCTGGCGATGCTCGGCGACGTCATCGTCGGTGAGCCGAAGGCGCTGATCGGCTTCGCCGGTCCTCGCGTGATCGAGCAGACCGTCCGCGAGAAGCTGCCGGAAGGCTTCCAGCGCAGCGAATTCCTGCTCGAGCACGGTGCCATCGATCTGATCATCTCCCGTGGCGAGCTGCGTCCGCGTCTTGCCCGCCTGCTGGCCCAGATGACCGGCCAGGCGACTCCGGCGCAAGCCCTTGAGGCGGCTGCCGTCGCGTGATGAGCACTCGCACTCTGGGTGACTGGCTCGCCTACCTCGAACAGTTGCACCCATCGGCCATCGACATGGGGCTGGAGCGTTCGCAGCAGGTGGCGGCGCGGCTCGGGTTAGGCAAGCTGGCGCCCCGGGTGGTGACGGTTACCGGTACCAACGGCAAAGGCTCGACCTGCGCATTCGTGGCATCACTGCTCCGGGCGCAGGGGCTTAAAGTCGGCGTGTACAGCTCGCCTCACTTGTTGCGTTACAACGAGCGGGTGCGCATCGACGGAGCCGACGCCAGCGATGAACGCCTGTGCGAGGCGTTCGCTGCCGTGGAGGCAGCCCGTGGCGAGATCTCCCTGACCTACTTCGAGATGGGTACGCTGGCGGCGTTCTGGCTGTTCCAGCAGTCCGCGCTGGATGCCGTGGTGCTCGAGGTCGGCCTGGGTGGCCGTCTGGATGCGGTCAACCTGATCGACGCGGACCTGGCGTTGGTCACCAGCATCGGCGTGGATCACGCCGATTACCTGGGCAATACCCGCGAATCCGTTGCCTTCGAAAAGGCGGGTATCTTCCGTCAGGGCAAGCCGGCCCTGTGTGGCGATCTGAACCCGCCACAGCCTTTGCTGGACAAGGCGCGTGAACTTGCTTGCCCGTTCCTGCTGCGGGGTCGCGATTTCGATCTTGCAACCACTGACCAGCACTGGCAGTGGCGTGGCAGTCGGCTCGACGGCAGCAGCGTGGAACTGCATGACCTGCCTTTGCTTGACCTGCCGATGGAGAATGCCGCCCTGGCGCTGCAGGCCTACTTGCTGATGGGCTTGCCTTTCGAGGCTGGGCAGATACGCCAGGCGCTGCTCGATACCCAGGTTACCGGTCGTCTGGACCGCCGCACGGTGCAGTGGCAAGGCCGGCGTCTGGAGCTGTTGCTGGATGTGGGGCACAACCCCCATGCTGCCGAATACCTGGCTGCCCGTTTGGCCGCGCGCCCGATCAAGGGGCGTCGCCTGGCGGTGTTCGGCCTGCTCGCCGACAAGGATCTGGAGGGCGTGATCGCGCCGCTCAAGGGCGTTGTCGATGAATGGGCGGTGGCACCGCTGCAAACGCCACGCAGTCGTCCGGCCGCGGAGCTGGTAGCAGCCTTGACGAACGTCGGTGCAGCGGTGAAGTCTTATGCCAGCATCGATGCGGCCCTTGAGGGGCAATGCGCGCAGGCGACGGCGGACGATCAGATCCTGCTGTTCGGTTCGTTTTTCTGTGTTGGCCAAGCCCTGGAATGGCTAGAGCGGCAAGCTCCGGAGGAGTAGATGGCAGTGCTGGATAAAGGGATCAAGCAGCGCATGGTGGGTGCGTTGGTGCTGGTGGCGCTGGCGGTGATTTTCCTGCCGATGCTGTTCACCCGCGAAGACGAGATGCGTCAAGTGCGTGTCGAGGCGCCTGAGGCGCCTGCCATGCCGAGCTTGCCGCAGGTGCAGGTCGAGCCTGTGCAGGTACCGGAGCCCCAGCCATTGCCCGACGTGTCGGAGCCGGTGCCGGAGCAGCCACCTGTGGTGGTCAACGAATCCAGTGCGCCGATGACCACGCCGAGCCAGCCGATCACGCCATCACCGACCCAGGCCGCCCAGGCACCAGCTCCCAAGCCTGCACCAACGCCCACGCCGAAGGCCGAGACGCGTCCGGCCGCCACGCCTGCACCTGCAGCGACAGCCAGCACTACCAAGCCAGCCGCGCCCTCCAAGGTCGATGTTAATGGTCTGCCGGTGAGCTGGTCGATCCAGTTGGCCAGTCTTTCCAATCGCGCTGGCGCCGACAATCTGCAAAAAACCCTGCGCAGCCAGGGCTACAACGCCTATATCCGTGCTGCCGACGGCATGAATCGTGTCTATGTCGGGCCACTGATCGAGCGGGCCGAGGCTGAGCGCCTGCGGGATGTGATCAATCGCCAGCACAACCTCAAGGGCTTTGTGGTGCGCTTCCAGCCAGAGCGCAACTGATCCAGAATGCCTGCGCAGCCTGTCCCGGCTGCGCAGGCTTGCACCCGGACCTGCGTCGCCAGAGGCAAAGTCGCCCTAATGGGCTGACATTCCGCTTACCCCAAACCCGCCGCTCTGGTAAAATGCGCCGCCTCAAACGTCGGCAGGCAACACCGTGGCATTTACCTGGGTCGATTGGGCGATCATCGCGATCATCGCCATTTCCTCACTGATCAGTCTCAAGCGCGGCTTCGTCAAGGAAGCCTTGTCCCTGCTCATCTGGATCATTGCCGGTGCGGTCGCCTGGATGTTCGGCGGCTCCCTTTCGCAGTATCTTGAAAGCTATATCCAGACGCCATCGGCACGCATCATTGCCGGCTGCGCCATTCTTTTCGTCGCCACCTTGCTGGTGGGGGCCATGATCAACTTCCTTATCGGCGAGCTTATTCGCGTGACCGGGCTGTCCGGCACCGATCGTTTCCTCGGCATGGCCTTCGGAGCTGCGCGCGGGGCCTTGCTGGTGGTGGTGGCCATTGGGCTGTTGAGCCTGGGGCCGGTACAACAGGATCCGTGGTGGCAGGAATCGCGCCTGATACCACAGTTTCTATTGGTCGCTGACTGGTCCAAGAACCTGATTCTGGGATTCACCGGTCAATGGATGTCCAGTGGGATCAGCGCACCGGCTGATCTTCCGTTCAAGGAACAGTTGCTCGGGCCTACCAGGCCTTGAGCGCTTTTCAATCAAGTTTCATCAAAGTAGGGGTTGCGTCGCATGTGTGGCATCGTCGGTATCGTCGGTAAGTCGAACGTCAATCAGGCGCTGTATGACGCGCTAACCGTGCTCCAGCACCGCGGCCAGGACGCTGCCGGTATCGTGACCAGCCACGACGGCCGGTTGTTCCTGCGCAAGGATAACGGCCTGGTACGTGATGTCTTCCAGCAGCGCCACATGCAGCGCCTGGTCGGTCACATGGGCATTGGCCATGTCCGCTACCCGACCGCGGGCAGCTCCACCTCGGCCGAGGCTCAGCCGTTCTATGTCAACTCGCCCTATGGCATCACCCTGGCGCACAACGGCAACCTGACCAACGTCGAGCAACTGGCCAAGGAGATCTACGAATCGGATCTGCGCCACGTCAACACCAACTCCGACTCGGAAGTGCTGCTCAACGTGTTCGCCCATGAGCTGGCCGTGCGCGGCAAGCTGCAGCCGACCGAGGAAGACGTGTTCGCCGCGGTCTCCCACGTGCACAGCCGCTGTGTCGGTGGCTACGCTGTGGTGGCGATGGTTACCGGCTATGGCATCGTTGGCTTCCGTGACCCCAACGGTATCCGTCCGGTCGTGTTCGGTCAGCGTCATACCGACGAGGGCGTCGAGTACATGATTGCCTCCGAAAGCGTTGCCCTGGATGTGCTCGGTTTCACCCTGATCCGTGACCTGGCGCCGGGCGAAGCGGTGTACATCACCGAGGAAGGCCAGCTGTTCACCAAGCAGTGCGCCAACAACCCTAAACTTCAGCCGTGCATCTTCGAACATGTCTACCTGGCCCGCCCGGACTCGATCATGGACGGCGTCTCGGTGTACAAGGCGCGCCTGCGCATGGGTGAGAAGCTGGCCGAGAAGATCCAGCGTGAGCGCCCCGATCACGACATCGACGTGGTCATCCCGATCCCGGACACCAGCCGTACCGCTGCCCTGGAGCTGGCCAACCACCTGGGTGTGAAGTTCCGCGAAGGCTTCGTCAAGAACCGTTATATCGGCCGGACCTTCATCATGCCCGGCCAGGCCGCACGCAAGAAATCGGTGCGCCAGAAGCTCAATGCCATCGAGCTGGAATTCCGCGGCAAGAACGTGATGCTGGTGGACGACTCCATCGTGCGCGGCACCACCTGCAAGCAGATCATCCAGATGGCCCGCGAAGCCGGTGCCAAGAATGTCTACTTCTGCTCCGCGGCCCCCGCGGTGCGCTATCCCAACGTCTACGGCATCGACATGCCGAGCGCTCACGAACTGATCGCCCACAACCGTACCACCGAACAGGTGGCCGAGTTGATCGGCGCCGACTGGCTGGTCTACCAGGACCTGCCTGACCTGATCGAATCGGTCGGTGGCGGCAAGATCAAGATCGAGCACTTCGATTGCGCGGTGTTCAATGGTGAATACGTCACTGGCGACATCGACGAAGCCTACCTTGAGCGTATCGAGCAGCAGCGCAACGATTTGGCCAAGGCGAAGAATCAGGCTGTCAGCGCGATCATCGACCTCTACAACAACTGATTTGGGAGCGACGGCATGACCGATCAATGGGATGCCGGTCGACTGGACAGTGACCTCGAGGGTGTCGGTTTCGACACCCTGGCGGTGCGCGCCGGTCAGAACCGTACACCGGAAGCCGAGCACAGCGAAGCGCTGTTCCTGACCTCCAGTTATGTCTTCCGCACGGCCGCCGATGCGGCTGCGCGCTTTGCTGGCGAAACACCCGGCAACGTCTATTCGCGTTACACCAACCCGTCAGTACGCGCTTTCGAGGAACGTCTGGCGGCCATGGAAGGCGCCGAGCAGGCCGTGGGGACCTCCACTGGCATGGCCGCGATCCTGGCCGTGGTGATGTCCCTGTGCAGCGCCGGTGATCATGTGCTGGTGTCGCAGAGCGTGTTCGGCTCGACCATCAGCCTGTTCGAGAAGTACTTCAAGCGTTTCGGCGTGCAGGTGGACTACGTGCCGTTGGTCGACCTCAGCGGGTGGGAAAAGGCCATCAAGGCCAACACCAAGCTGCTGATCGTCGAGTCACCGTCCAACCCGCTGGCCGAACTGGTCGATATCGCCGCACTGGCCGAAATCGCCCACGCCCGCGGCGCGATGCTGGTCGTGGATAACTGCTTCAGTACCCCGGCATTGCAGCAGCCGCTCAAGCTCGGTGCCGATATCGTCTTCCACTCCGCGACCAAGTTCATCGACGGCCAGGGCCGTTGCATGGGTGGCGTGGTGGCTGGGCGCAGCGAGCAGATGAAAGAAGTGGTGGGCTTCCTGAGGACCGCCGGCCCGACGCTCAGCCCGTTCAACGCCTGGATCTTCACCAAAGGTCTGGAAACGCTGAAGCTGCGTATGCGCGCCCACTGCGAAAGTGCCCAAGCGTTGGCAGAGTGGCTGGAGAAGCAGGAGGGTGTGGAGAAGGTTCATTACGCCGGACTACCTAGCCATCCGCAACACGAACTGGCTAAGCGCCAGATGAGTGGTTTCGGCGCGGTGGTCAGTTTCGAGGTCAAGGGAGGCAAAGAGGGCGCGTGGCGCTTCATCGATGCGACCCGCGTGATTTCCATCACCACCAACCTGGGTGACAGCAAAACCACCATCGCTCACCCTGCTACCACCTCCCATGGGCGTCTGACGCCGCAGGAGCGTGAAGCCGCAGGCATCCGCGACAGCCTGATCCGCGTCGCTGTCGGCCTGGAAGACGTGGCTGACCTGCAAGCCGATCTGGCCCGCGGTCTGGCGGCGCTGTGATCGACTGGAAGGGCGGTGAGCCGGGCCACAATGGTCGGGTCGCCTTGGTCACCGGTGCCGCTCGCGGCATCGGACTGGGCATCGCCGCTTGGCTGATCTGCGAAGGTTGGCAGGTGGTGCTCAGCGACCTGGACCGCGTGCGGGGTTCCAAAGTGGCCAAGGCCCTGGGCGACAATGCCTGGTTCGTGTCGATGGATGTCGCCGACGAGGCCCAGGTCAGCGCTGGCGTCTCTGAGGTGCTGGCGCAGTTCGGCCGTCTGGATGCCTTGGTCTGCAATGCGGCTATCGCCAATCCACACAACCAGACCCTGGAGAGCCTGTCGTTGTCCCAGTGGAACAGGGTGCTGGCGGTCAACCTCAACGGGCCGATGCTGCTGGCCAAGCATTGTGCGCCCTACCTGCGCGCCCATGGCGGGGCCATTGTCAACCTGACATCGACCCGGGCCCGGCAGTCAGAGCCGGACACCGAGGCCTATGCGGCGAGCAAGGGTGGCCTGTTGGCGTTGACCCATGCACTGGCCATGAGCCTTGGGCCGGAGATTCGCGTCAATGCGGTCAGCCCTGGCTGGATCGACGCCCGGGACCCTTCCCAGCGCCGTGCCGAACCGCTGACCGAGGCTGATCATGCCCAGCATCCTGCGGGCAGGGTAGGGACGGTGGAGGATGTCGCGGCGTTGGTGGCCTGGCTGTTGTCACGCCAGGCAGGGTTCGTCACCGGCCAGGAGTTCGTGGTCGATGGCGGGATGAGCCGCAAAATGATCTACACCTGAGCTGCAGGCTTTTAGCCACAAGCTGCAAGAGGGGACCGTGAGGTCCCTTCGTCATTGTGGGCCAGGACTACTTGCTACAGCGGCAGGCGTTTCCTTGTCGCTTGCCACTCGCAGCTTGAAGCTTTTTCGGCCTTTTTGAAAAAAAATCCAATGGGGCTATTGACTTAGCTTCGGTACCTGCGTAAATTTCGCGGCCTCAGCGAAGCAAACGCACCAAGCAACACTGCGAGGGTGATTAGCTCAGCCGGGAGAGCATCTGCCTTACAAGCAGAGGGTCGGCGGTTCGATCCCGTCATCACCCACCACTTCCTGAGATGTTCCTGACCCAGGAGACTTCGTAAGAAGCTTCCTAATTGAGAGGAACCGGACGCAAGTCCATATGCGCAGCGGTAGTTCAGTCGGTTAGAATACCGGCCTGTCACGCCGGGGGTCGCGGGTTCGAGTCCCGTCCGCTGCGCCACTTTTTCTTCAGATGGGTGTCATCACCGGTCTGAGGTCTGAAGGCCAAGAGCACTTCAGGCCGATCCCAGTTTCAATCAGGTGAAAGCCTGAACGATACGCAGCGGTAGTTCAGTCGGTTAGAATACCGGCCTGTCACGCCGGGGGTCGCGGGTTCGAGTCCCGTCCGCTGCGCCATCTTCGCTTCGAGGTCCCATGAACACCTTGAAGCAACAATCAAAGCGATCAGCGTGTCGCTTTTTTTGTGCCTGCCTTTCGAGCCGTGATCGAAAGGGGGATCCCAGTTTCAATCAGGCGCAAGCCTGAGCGATACGCAGCGGTAGTTCAGTCGGTTAGAATACCGGCCTGTCACGCCGGGGGTCGCGGGTTCGAGTCCCGTCCGCTGCGCCATATTCGCTTCGAGGCTCCATGAACACCTCGAAGCAACACGAAAGCGACCTTAGGGTCGCTTTTTTGCTTTCTGGGCTCGCCTCACTCAAGTGGGCCTGCTTGTCGATTATATGAATTTTGCCCAGCCAAGCGTGCAACGCGGTTTCAGTGATGAGCCATGTGTTGCACAATAGGCGCAGTTTGTCCTACCCGGAATCCATGATGTCCAGAACCTCCGTCTTCGGTGCGCTCGGGCTAGCCCTTGTGCTGGCGGGCGTATCCGGTTGCTCCTCGAAGAAGCCCGCCATCTACGAGCACGAAAACTTCGACGACTCGGGCACGTTTTCGCGCAGCTTCCCGGTCAGCGAAGCTGGCTCGTGCGAGGCAGCCCGGCGCGCGCTGCTCAGTCAGGGTTACATCATCACCAGCAGCGGTGCCAACCAGATCGCGGGTAACAAGAGTTTCCAGCAGAACGCCGAGAATCACCTGCAGATCAGCTTCAACATCACCTGTGTCCCGGACAGCGGTGATGAGCAGCGCTCCACCATGTTCGCCAACGCCCTGCAGGATCGTTATGCGCTGAAGAAATCCAACACCTCTGCGAGCCTTGGCGTGGGCGTGCTGGGTTCGGTATCCATGCCTATCGGTTCGACTGACGATTCCATGGTCAAGGTGGCCAGCGAGACAGTCACTGCGCCGCAGTTCTACGAGCGCTATTTCGCCTTGGTCGAAAGTTACCTGCCAAAGCCTAAGAAAGTGAAAAAGGCCGAGCCCAAGGTCGAGACGCCCAAGTCCGAAAAGCCGGCTGCTGATCTGGGGCTGCCAGAGCAGACCTCTGCACAGCCTGTGGCCGCGCCGCTCGCGGTCAGCGCACCGGCTTCGACAGCTGAGCCCGTACCGCCCCCAGCCCCCGTGGCAGGCCCAGTTGCAGCCCCAGTTGCAGCCCCAGCACCCGCAGCCCTCGCGGCGCCTGCCAGCGAAGTACCGGCGGCCCCCATGGTCGATGATAGCCAGGGCTCGCAGCCTGTCACCCCGCCTGCCGAACCTGCGCCGATCCAGGTGCAGCAGGAGGCTCCTGTAACCGAGGCGGCGCCTGCGCCTTTGTAAAGGCGATCACCTAACTTCCCGAATGTCGGCTACGTTTACCTTTCATAAACCTGTCATGAAACCTTCATCCGTCCCGCTTAGCGTGACGGCATGACCGAACAGATGAATGAGAAGAGGAAGCAAGCCAATGGATGACTATCAGGAAGAGCTGCTCGAATACCAGGCCTATGAGCTGGACCCTATGGAGCCGGCGGACGACGCCACCGAGCTCTAGCATTTCACACAGGCCTTAGCCCACCCGCCGCTGATTGCGGCGAAACTCCCCCGGCGTCAGGCTGGTCCAGCGCTTGAATGCGCGCTGGAAGGCCTCCGCCGAGGCAAACCCCAAAAGATAAGCGATTTCACCGAAGGCCAGCTCCGTATCGCGGATGTAGGTTTCAGCGAGGTCGCGGCGTGTGTCATTGAGCAGGCTGCGAAAGCGCGTGCCTTCCTCGGCCAGCTTGCGACGCAAAGTCCAAGTGGGTAGTTGCAGGTGACGCGCCACGGCTTCAAGGTCCGGTTCCTGTCCACCATTGAGCAACGGGCCGAGCAGATGAGTGATGCGTTCACCCAGGCTGCGCACGCGGGTGCGTTGGGCCAATTCCGCTTCGCACAGCTGCAACAGGTGCTGCCAGGTGCTAGGGCAATGCTGGAGGTTGGGCAAATCCAGGGTGGCGCGGTCCAGGCGCAATTGGTTGCTGGATGCGCCAAACTGCACCGGGGTTGCGCTCAACGCCTGGTATTGGGCCGCATAGCTGGGCGCCTGGAATTCGATCTCCATGCGCTCGGCCTGCACCGAGTGGCCTGCCAAGTGCGAGAGTTGGGCCAGCCAGCCAGCCAGCAACGAGTCGACCACGAAACGGTTGTAGGCATTGTAGGGGCTGATGGAGTAGAAGCGCAGCCAAGCGCCGTGGGCGTCCTCCTGAAAGCTCGACTGGCCCCGGTAATTGGCGGCATACAGCGGCTCGAAGTGCAGCAGGGCACGCGCGGCCTCGCCCAGGGTCGGGGCCTGGGCTGCCGTGACGCCAGCCAGCCCTGCCTGGGCCAGACGACTCAAGCGGCCCATGTGCAGGCCTAGGGCTGGTTCGCCGCACAGCTCGATGGCGGCATGACCCAAATGCATGTAGCGGGGAATCGACAGGCGTGCGCCCGCTTCGGCCAGGCGAGGGTGGTCCAGTCCATAGCGGCGTAGGAGAGGAGCCGGGTCGTGGCCCAGTTGCTGGAGTGCTTCGCCCAGCGGTTGGACGAAGCCCACCGAGAGGTCGCCCAGGCGTACGCGAGGCCGGGTCATGGGGTTACAACCAAAGGTTCAGCAGGCGGGCACCCTGGCTGGAAGTGCCGGCCAAATGCGTGCCTGCCTGGTTGGCAAAGCCCTGTCCGTCACTGCCTTGTTCCCAAAACTGGCCACGCAGGAATACGCTCAGGCTTGGGGTGATGCTGTTGGCGGTCAGGGTCAGTTGTTGCCAGGCCGTCTGTTCGCTGACTTCGCCACGTTGCAGTGGCAATTCGGCCGTCGCGTCCTGGTGGCGGTTGCCGCGCCAGGGTGTATTCCAGGTGTCCTTGCCGCTGAGGAAAACAGGATTGGCGATCAGATCCACCGACTGCTGCGCCAATTGCCGGTAGTTTTCCGGGTACCAGCTGTCGCTGCCCACCAGCACGCCGAGGCGGCCAGCCGGGGTCTGAATGACCTGCAAGGGAAACTTGCGTCCGTGATGGACGTAGCGGCGTACTTCGCTGTCCGGATACTGTTGGCGTTGGGGTTGGCCCAGTACCGAACCGTCACCGCCGAACACCAGGCTGCTGTTGAACAGAGGGCCGCTGCCGGGGCGCAGCACGCCGTTATCCAGGTAGGGCGCGGGCAGGACGATGGAGCCTGCCACCAGCGTCACGCCGAACTCCTTGGCCAGGCCACCGAACAGTTGCTGATAGTCGCTGGCCATCTGTTCGGCCTTCATTCGCAGATGGGCGTCGGAGCGGCGATCGTCACCGGTGGCGGTGAGCATGGCCAAGCCGTAGCGCAGTGGGTTGCTCACCTCCAGCCACTGCCAGGCTTCGTGGCGCTGGGTGACCTGGTACAGCTCGTTCTTTTCGCCCCGGGCCCAGAGCCAAGTGCCGATGTGTTCCGGCAACACCACCACTGTACGCGGGCTGACCAGACCTTGGGCGCGAGCCTGTTCCAGATAAGCTGACAGCTTGCGGTGCAGACGTTGCAGGTTCTGGTAATCGCCCGGGTAGAGCACCGGTTCGATTCCCAGCAAGTTGCCGTGTTCGCCCGGTACGCCGTGATTGAGCGCCAGTTCGATTCGCAAATCGGAAAGGTAATGGCCTTCCGGTCGCTGCATCGTCCAGAAGCCGTAGCCGCAGAGGGCGGCGATCATCACCAGCGCTAGAGCGCCTGCCAGGAGTTTTCGCATGAAGCGCCAAGGCACCTTCACTGTATAGGGTGTCCTAGGGTAGACCTGCTGTGCAGGAGGATCAATAAGTTGTCAGTTTCGATCATTGAGCCTGTTCAAACGGCTGTTTAATGTCGCTGTCTATAAACGACGGGGCCTGCGAGGCACCCGCGCTCCGTGATCCTGCCACCTGGGAGTTCATCCATGGCCGCCACCCTTTATCCGCACCTGCTGGCCCCGCTCGACTTAGGTTTTACCACCTTGCGCAATCGGACCTTGATGGGCTCGATGCACACAGGCCTCGAGGAGCGCCCAGGTGGTTTCGAACGCATGGCCGCCTATTTCGCCGAGCGGGCTCGGGGTGGTGTCGGCCTGATGGTCACCGGTGGCATCGCGCCGAATGACGAAGGCGGGGTGTATTCCGGCGCGGCCAAGCTCAGTACCGAGGAGGAGGCCGACCAGCACCGGATCGTCACCGAGGCTGTGCATGCCGCCGGTGGCAAGATCTGTCTGCAGATACTGCACGCCGGGCGTTACGCCTATAGCCCACGCCAAGTCGCGCCCAGCGCCATCCAGGCGCCGATCAACCCGTTCAAACCCAAGGAGCTGGACGAGCAGGGCATCGAGAAGCAGATCGCCGACTTCGTCAACTGCGCCACGCTGGCCCAGCGCGCGGGCTACGACGGCGTCGAAATCATGGGGTCGGAAGGCTACTTCATCAACCAGTTCCTCGCCGCCCATACCAACCAGCGTACCGACCGTTGGGGCGGCAGCTACGAGAACCGCATGCGCCTGGCCGTTGAAATCGTGCGCCGGGTGCGTGAGGCAGTCGGGACCGATTTCATCATCATCTTCCGCCTGTCGATGCTCGACCTGGTGGAAGGAGGCAGCACGTGGGACGAGATCGTGCTGCTGGCCAAGGCCATCGAGCAGGCCGGGGCTACCTTGATCAACACCGGAATCGGCTGGCACGAGGCGCGCATTCCAACCATCGCCACCAAGGTGCCGCGCGCGGCTTTCACCAAAGTGACCGCCAAGCTGCGGGGCGCTGTGAGCATTCCGCTGATCACCACCAACCGTATCAACACGCCGGAAGTGGCCGAAGCCGTGCTGGCGGAAGGCGATGCCGACATGGTGTCCATGGCCCGACCATTCCTGGCTGACCCGGAGTTCGTCAACAAGGCCGCCGCAGGCCACAGCGAAGAGATCAACACCTGCATCGGTTGCAACCAGGCCTGCCTGGACCACACCTTCGCCGGCAAGCTCACCAGTTGCCTGGTCAATCCTCGTGCCTGCCACGAGACCGAGCTCAACTACCTCCCAGTCACCCAGATCAAGCGCATCGCCGTGGTCGGTGCGGGCCCCGCGGGCCTGGCCGCGGCTACTGTGGCCGCCGAACGTGGTCACCAGGTGACGCTGTTCGACAGTGCCAGTGAGATCGGCGGGCAGTTCAATGTCGCCAAACGTGTCCCAGGCAAGGAAGAGTTCCATGAAACCCTGCGTTACTTCCGCAACAAGGTGGCGCGCACCGGTGTCGACCTGCGTCTGAATACTCGGGTCGGGGTCGATCAGCTGGTGGCGGGCGGTTTTGACGAGATCATTCTCGCCACCGGCATCAGCCCTCGCACACCGGCCATTCCAGGCATCGAGCATGCGAAGGTGTTGAGCTACCTGGACGTGCTGCTCGAGCGTAAGCCGGTCGGTAAGCGCGTGGCGGTGATCGGAGCGGGCGGCATCGGTTTCGACGTATCCGAGTACCTGGTACATCAGGGGGTGGCTACCAGCCAGGATCGCGATGCGTTCTGGAAAGAGTGGGGCATCGATACCCATCTCGAGGCCCGTGGTGGTGTGGCAGGCATCAAGGCCGAGCCGCATGCGCCAGCGCGGCAGGTGTACCTGTTGCAGCGTAAGAAAACCAAGGTCGGCGATGGCCTGGGCAAGACCACAGGCTGGATTCACCGCACAGGCCTGAAGAACAAGCGGGTACAGATGCTCAACAGCGTGGAATACCTGGCCATCGACAATGATGGCCTGCATGTGCGTATCGGCGAGGGCGAGCCGCAAGTGCTGGCAGTGGACAATGTCGTCATCTGCGCGGGTCAGGAGCCGCTGCGTGAGCTGTACGACGGGCTGGTCGCGGCGGGGCAGTCGGTGCACTTGATCGGTGGGGCGGACGTTGCGGCGGAGCTCGATGCCAAGCGGGCAATCAACCAGGGGTCGAGGTTGGCTGCTCAATTGTGATCGTCTCGAGGGCGCGGGGGCTTTGCATCCCCCGCAGTTTGTTCCGCTTCCCGTGATCTCGGTCTTGGGAAGTTTCTTCAAAGACGCTCGGAAACGTCGCCTGTAGGGATGATCGGGATTACGCGTACGCTCCTGAAAGCTATCCAAGCTTATGAGAGCGTTGCATGTTTTCCACCAAAATCATTAGTGCATTTACAGCCTCGCGTCTATTCAGCACGAGCGTGTTGTTGTGGTTGTTAACTGCGCCGCTTGATGGTCAGACAGCAGAGGTCACTGTCAGTGCTCGTTACAAGGGGAATGTGACCGGAGCGTTTGAGAACACCACACCCCAGGCCAGCTTCTGCAGTATCTGGGTCGGTGTGTGCAAGGACTTCCAGGCGTTCACGGTGAGCTTGCCGCTAACCTACGACAAGGTGTCGACCCATCAAGCTGCGAATCCACGGGAACAGTTCTATATAAAGTTACCGGCACGTCGTACTGTTCAGGTGGTCCATGAAAAGGGCATCGACACCCATCAGCTGGTTTTCGAGATCACTCACAGCAGTCAGAAAATACAAGGCGACACAAATTTTTCCAATACGGCAAATCCTGTGTTCACGGCTTATCCTCAGGGCGGCTGCAGTTATCTGAGAACCTATCTGACTGCGCATCGGGCTTATTATCTTTGGGCAACGCGGTTACCCGAAAGTCCCTCGCCCTGTTATTCCAGCGGTCAGGGGGGGCAGCCAAAAGAGGTGTATTTCACCCCGGTGAGTGACATGGGGATCGGCTATAGACTGACCATGCCTTCAGCTTTGCGCATGAAGCAGGGCCTCTATCGAGGCAGTGCAAGCTTCACGGTGGGGCCGGGAGGTGATTTTGATCTGGGCGATGGCGTCAGCAATCTCAACTCGCCGACTCTCACAATCAACTTTGAACTGGACGTGCAGCACGCCTTCGTCCTGAACTTCCCCGCAGCGAGTGATCGTGCCGTGCTGGAACCTCCAGGGGGCTGGTCGCGGTGGCTCGGGGGTGGCACGCCGCCTTCTCGCCTGGAGCGCAGCCTGCGCTTGAACCTGTGGTCCACTGGCCCGTTCAAGGTCTATAAGACGTGTCAGTACGATCAAGGGACGAGCTGTGGCATTCGCAACGGTGCGGGGCATCAGGTGCCGGTAGACGTGGCCTTGACGCTGCCCTCAAGCGTGCAGCATGCCAATGCGCCTGTGCAGCGACTGACTATTCCGACCGGCCGCGCTAGCGCCCTGGCGTTTGAAATGGCCATGCCCGTGGCTGGCCAGTCGGGGCAGTTGCACTTCGATGTCGTCTCCCAGCATGTCAAATCCATGCTCGACTATCCCGGCAGTGTGTATCAGGGCGATGTGACGGTATTGTTCGATGCCACGCTCTGAGCGGGTGCCCACCGGGTGCAAAGGCGCAGGACGGGGTGCACAGGAGCCTCCTGATCTCGATACACTCGCCCAATGTCTTACGCCTTTGCCGACCTTCCCCAAGCACCTTTGCAGCCGTTGTCCTTGCCCTGGCTCGAGCACGCCGGTGTCCAGCTCGCCGTGCTGCGGCTGGACCTGATCGACCCGCTGATCAGCGGCAACAAAGGGTTCAAGCTTCGCCACCACCTGCGCGACGCCCATGCCATGGGCGCCCCCGGGCTGATCAGCCTCGGCGGCAATCACTCCAATCACCTTCACGCCCTGGCGGCTGCGGGCAAGCGCTTTGGCTTCGCCACCGCGGGGCTGCTGCGTGGGCATCCGCAGGACACTGCCACCGTTCGTGATCTGCAGGCCTTTGGCATGGAGCTGCACTGGTTGGGTTACGGCGGCTACCGGGAGCGTCACCAGGTAGGTTTCTGGACGCCTTGGCTGGCGCGCTATCCTGGGTGGTACTGCATTCCCGAAGGCGGTGGCGGGCTGGCGGGCGCCGAGGGTTGTCGACTGATCGTGGAGCAGGCGAGGGCGCAGCTACCGATGCTGGGTTGGACGGATTACCACGGCTGGTGGCTGGCGGTGGGGACCGGGACCACGTTGGCAGGCCTGGTGATGGCAGAGCAGGGCCGTCGTGGGGTGCATGGCGCCTTGGCGGTGCCACCTGGGCATGGCGTCGAAGAAAACCTCTCGGCCTTGGTGCAGGGCGGCTATGAACTGCATGGCGCGTGCCGTGGCGGATTCGCCCGGATCGACGATGAGCTGCTGGCGTTCATTGACCAAAGCGAGCGCGAAAGTGGCCTGCCGCTGGAAGCGGTGTACACCGGCAAGGCCTTGTTGGCCCTGCGCGATCAGGTCGTGGCCGGGCGTTTTGCGCGCGGCACACGCCTGATCTTCCTGCACACCGGCGGGCTGCAGGGACGTCGCGGTTACTTGTAGGGCAGCATGCGCAGCAGCGTGTCGTCGCGGCGCACATAGTGGTGATAGAGGCCGGCCACGGCGTGCAGGCCGATCAGCCAGTAGCCCCAACTGCCGACTCGCTCATGCCAGCCTTTGACGAATTTGGCCAGGTCTTGATCGGGCGCGACCAGTGCAGGCAGGTCGAGGCCATAGAAAGGGATCGGTTTGTCGGCGGCGCTGAGGATGATCCAACCGGCGATTGGCAGGCCGATCATCATCACATACAGCAGCAGGTGCACCAGGTGCGCCAGCCCCGTCTGCCAAGCCGGTGGCTTGGGGACGATCGGTGGCGTCGGGCGGCTCAGGCGCAGGGCCAGGCGCAGCCAGACCAACACGAACACCGTCAGGCCAAGCATGAAGTGCAATTCTTTCATCAGGTCGCGCTCGGCGCTGCCTTTGGGAAACAGACCGCGCAGCTCGATGGTGGCGTAGACCGCAGCCAGTAGCACCAGCATCAGCCAGTGCAGGGTGATGGACAGACGCGCGTAATGCGCCGTGGGCGTGGGTGAAGCCATGGTGGTTCCTCATCATCAGGTCGCAATTGCGCTCTTGAGTGGCGCGTGAGAGGTATTTTAATGGCAGGCTGGATTTTTTCTTTGCGCTAGGTCGATGAAATTTGTTCTTGGTGTGGCCCCGACGCGAGGTCGAGGCGCTTTGATTATCAAGCCGAGAGCTGCGGCCAACTGTCGGCGACCAGGAACACCCGCTCGGCCTCTTGCCAGGTACCGTCCCCGGCCACCTCCAGCCTGACCAGCAATTGCGCGCGCGCCTGATCGTCCAGTTCGCCCAGCCAGGCCTTGAACTGCAGGGGCGACCAGCACGCCGTGGCCTCCACCCGCGCCGGTGCCAGCCAGGCATGGCGGGGCAGGGGCTGCCAGCGTCCGGTTGGATTGGCCTGCTGGTAATCAGGCCAGTCGTTTCGACGCAACCAGCGCCCGCGCAGATGCTGTGCGTTGGCGCCGACCGGTGATTCGGCAAGCACTGGCCAAGGGTAGAACAGGTAGCCGCCGAGCCAGGCATGTGCCCGTGCCTCGTGCACCCCTAGCGATGCCAGGGCCTGGCGGCTCTGGGGCCAGGATGAGATCGTCAACTGATGGCGGGCCAGGTGGCCCAGTTTGCGGTCCAGGCGGTCATGGCAGCCCGGGCCCAGCCAGTGCGCCGGATCATGGCCGTCCCCGCCGGATGGCCCCAGGTAGAGCTTGATGGCCAGTTCCAGATGGTGAACGCCTTCCCGGTCACGTAGGACGATATCCAGCTCTCCCAGGGTGTGTCCGCCTTCGCGGATCGGCAAGTTGGCTGCCAGCAGCTCGACGCCGGGCGCCTGGCCTAGGGCGAACTGCCACAGGCTTTCGTAGTACAGCCCGAGGCGGTGGCTGGTGAGGCGGGCGAGCCAGTCGAGCAGCGCCTGTTCGTCTTGGTCCAGCGCCAGTAGCCACTGTCGCAGGCGTTCGGGGTCGTCCGCCCAGGCGCTGGCCGTCAACGGGTGACGTTGCGCACAGGGCGGTTGGCTCAGCAGGGCAGGCGACAACACTGTCCACGCCAGGTCGCGTACGGCGGGGCGGCGCAACTGGCCAGGGAGGTCGTGAAGATCGGCGAAAGGCGTCATCCACCGAGCATAGCCGGTTTGCCGCTGGCTGGTCGTTTCGCCCATAATCCCAAGGGCCACACTGGCCATCCGTCACCCCGCCGCAGAGCCTTGCAGGAGCACCATGGAGCAATTTCGCAATATCGGTATCATCGGTCGCCTTGGCAGCTCCCAGGTGCTGGACACCATTCGCCGACTGAAAAAATTCCTGATCGAGCGCCACCTGCATGTGATCCTCGAGGACACCATTGCCGAGGTGCTGCCCGGCCATGGCCTGCAAACCTCCACACGCAAGCTGCTGGGCGAGGTCTGCGACCTGGTCATCGTGGTCGGTGGCGACGGCAGTCTGCTCGGCGCGGCTCGCGCCCTGGCTCGACACAACATCCCGGTGCTGGGGATCAACCGCGGCAACCTGGGCTTTCTCACCGACATCCGTCCCGACGAGCTGGAGACCAAGGTCGCCGAGGTGCTCGACGGCCACTATCTGGTGGAAAACCGCTTCCTGCTGCAGGCGGAGGTACGTCGCCACAACGAGGCCATCGGCCAGGGCGATGCGCTCAATGACGTGGTGCTGCACCCAGGCAAGTCGACGCGGATGATCGAGTTCGAGATCTACATCGATGGCCAGTTCGTCTGCAGCCAGAAGGCCGACGGCTTGATCATCGCCACCCCCACCGGCTCCACCGCCTACGCGCTCTCCGCGGGTGGGCCGATCATGCACCCCAAGCTCGATGCCATCGTCATCGTGCCGATGTACCCGCACACTTTGTCCGGGCGGCCGATCGTGGTGGACGGCAACAGTGAACTCAAGATCGTCGTCTCCCAGGACCTGCAGATCTACCCGCAGGTCTCGTGCGACGGCCAGAACCACTTCACCTGCGCCCCAGGCGACACCATCACGGTAAGCAAGAAACCGCAGAAGCTGCGCCTGATCCATCCGCTGGACCATAACTACTACGAGGTGTGCCGCACCAAGCTCGGCTGGGGCAGCCGTCTGGGGAGTGGAGGCGACTGATGTTCGATCCGGCACGCAGTTTCGACATCATCGGCGATGTACACGGTTGTGCCCTGACCCTGGAACGCCTGCTCGACGCCATGGGCTACAAGCGCCAGGGGGGTGTGTGGCGCCATCCTCGCCGCCAGGCGCTGTTCCTCGGCGATATCGTCGATCGCGGCCCGCGCATCCGCGAGGCCTTGCACATCGTCCATGACATGGTCGAAGCCGGGCAGGCCTTCTGCATCATGGGCAATCATGAGTACAACGCCCTGGCCTGGGTCACTCCGGCGCTGCCAGGCAGTGGCAAGACCTACGTGCGCGAGCACACCCCGCGCCACGCTCGGCTGATCGACGAAACCCTGACCCAGTTCGCCCAGCACCCAGGTGACTGGCACGATTTCCTGCAATGGTTCTATGAGCTGCCGTTGTTCGTCGACGCTGGGCGCTTCCGCCTGGTCCATGCCTGCTGGGACCCGGGGCTGATCGAGCCGCTGCGTCGGGAGTACCCGAACGGGTGCATCGATGAGCATTTCATCCAGGCCTCGGCGGTCTCCGGTAGCTTTGCATCTACCGTATGCAACCGCCTGCTGCGCGGTACCGACATGCGCCTGCCGGACGGTCTGACGCTGACCGGTGGCGATGGTCTGACTCGCGCCTTCTTCCGCACCAAGTTCTGGGAAGAAGACCCTCAAACCTATGGAGACATTGTGTTCCAGCCCGACGCCCTGCCCGAGGACGTGGCCCGCACGCCCCTGAGCCACAGCCAGAAAAACGCCCTGCTGCGTTACGCCGAGGACGAGCCGTTGCTGTTCGTCGGTCACTACTGGCGCAGCGGCCGCCCGGCCCCGATCCGCGGCAACCTGGCCTGCCTGGACTACAGCGCCGTGCTCTACGGCAAGCTGGCGGCCTACCGCCTGGATGATGAAACCCGCATCGACCCCCACAAGTTCGTCTGGGTCGACGTCGAACGCCCGCAGGCCAGCCAATGAACGTGATCGCCGCAATGCGCCTGCCGCTGTCGGTCGACCTGGGCGGATTCGTCAAGATGTTGCGCCGGTTGCAGGTCCCGCACCGGGTGGTCGAGCAGGGACAGGAGCAGATCCTCTGGGTGCCGGAGTCGCTGGCCGAGGACGTGCGCGAGCTGTATCAGCGCTATCCCGAGGGCAACGACGAAATCCAGTTGCCCGAAGAAGTGCTCGCGGGCATGGCCCAGCGTCCCTCCCTGGCTGAGCAGGCCCGGGCCTGCAAGATCACCGCCGGGATGCTGCTGGCGTGCCTGGTCGTCGCCGTGCTGACCGGTCTGGGTGACAACCTGTCGACGGTTGGCTGGTTCACCTTCCTGGATTTCCGAGTGCAGGGCCAGTACCTGTACTTCACCTCGCTGGAGCAAGGCTTGGCCGAGGGGCAGTGGTGGCGGCTGGTGTCGCCGATGCTGTTGCATTTCGGTGTGCTGCACCTGGCCATGAACGCCCTGTGGTACTGGGAGTTGGGGCGGCGCATCGAGTTGCGTCAGGGCCCTTGGGCGTTGCTGGGCCTGACCTTGCTGTTCAGCCTGGTGTCCAACCTGGCCCAGCATTACACCAGCGGCCCCAGCCTGTTCGGCGGCTTGTCCGGTGTGCTCTACGGTTTGCTCGGGCATGTCTGGCTGTACCAGTGGCTGGCGCCCAGCCCGTTGTTCAGCCTGCCCAAGGGCGTACTGGTGATGATGCTGGTGTGGCTGTTGATCTGCCTGACCGGCGTGGTCGGCCAGCTCGGCTTCGGCCAGATCGCCAATGCCGCCCACGTCGGTGGACTGCTCATCGGATGCCTGACCGGGCTCTTGGGCGGGGCCCTGGCACGGCGTAAACTGTCGGCTTGATTTAGGAGATGTTATGTCCACCTTTGCGCAAATGATCGAAAACATCACCCCCGAGATCTACGAGAGCCTGAAACTGGCCGTGGAAATCGGCAAATGGGCTGACGGCCGCAAGCTGACCCCGGAGCAGAAAGCGCTGTCGCTGCAGGCGGTGATCGCCTGGGAGATGAAGAACCTGCCCGAGGAGCAGCGCACCGGCTATATGGGCCCACAGGAGTGCGCGTCGAAATCGGCACCGGTCCCCAACATCCTGTTCAAGTCGGACTCGGTACATTGATCGAACTCGCTCGTGGCTCTCTGAGCAAAATGGCGGTGCGCCTGGAAGCACCGGTTGTCCAATACGCCTTTCGCCTCGGTGAGGAGCAGGTGCCGGTCAATCCACTGATCGGCAAGACCCTGCGCCTGGAGTACCTCGGCGCCATCCACTGCACCCACTGCGGCAAGCGCACCAAGACCAGCTTCAGCCAGGGTTACTGCTACCCCTGCATGACCAAGCTGGCCCAGTGCGATGTCTGCATCATGGCCCCGGAAAAATGCCATTACGACGCCGGCACCTGCCGTGAGCCGTCCTGGGGCGAGCAGTTCTGCATGACCGACCATGTGGTGTACCTGGCCAACTCCTCGGGTATCAAGGTCGGTATCACCCGCGCCACCCAGCTGCCCACCCGCTGGCTCGACCAAGGCGCCAGCCAGGCCTTGCCGATCCTGCGCGTGGCCACCCGGCAACAGTCTGGCCTGGTCGAGGATCTGCTGCGCAGCCAGGTACCGGACCGTACCAACTGGCGAGCGCTGCTCAAGGGCGACGCCGACGTGCTCGACCTGCCAGCCATCCGCGAACAGATCTTCGATGCCTGCGCCGAAGGCCTGCAGGGCTTGCAGGCGCGCTTTGGCCTGCAGGCGATCCAGCCGCTGGCCGACGCCGAAGTGGTCGAAATGCGCTACCCGGTCGAGGCCTATCCGAAAAAGATCGTGAGCTTCAACCTGGACAAAGACCCTGTGGCTGAAGGCACGCTGCTGGGCATCAAGGGCCAGTACCTGATCTTCGACACCGGTGTGATCAACATTCGCAAGTACACGGCCTATCAATTGGCCGTGCACCAGTAAAAGGACCAGCACGATGCGTACCGAACAACCGCAAGTGATCTACCTCAAGGATTACCAGGCGCCTGAGTACCTGATCGACGAGACGCACCTGACGTTCGAGCTGTTCGAGGACCACAGCCTGGTCCATGCGCAGTTGGTCATGCGCCGCAACCCGGCCCGGGGCGCTGGTCTGCCGCCGCTGGTGCTCGACGGCCAGCAACTGGAGCTTCTGAGTGTGCAGCTGGATGACCAGACGCTAGCCACCGGCGACTATCAGGTCGATGACGACAGCCTGACCGTGCAGCCCAAGGCCGAGCGGTTCACCCTCGACACCAGCGTGAAGATCCATCCAGAGAGCAATACCGCGCTCGAAGGCCTGTACAAGTCCGGCAAGATGTTCTGCACCCAGTGCGAGGCCGAGGGTTTTCGCAAGATCACCTACTACCTCGATCGCCCGGACGTGATGAGCAAATTCACCACCACCGTGATCGCCGAGCAGCATCGCTACCCGGTGTTGCTGTCCAACGGCAACCCGGTCGGCAGCGGACCGGCCGAGGAAGGTCGTCACTGGGCAACGTGGGAAGACCCGTTCATGAAACCGGCCTACCTGTTCGCCCTGGTGGCCGGTGACCTGTGGTGCGTCGAGGACACCTTCACCCGCCAGTCCGGTCGTGACGTGACCCTGCGTATCTACGTGGAGCCGGAGAACATCGACAAGTGCGACCACGCCATGGTCAGCCTGAAGAAGTCCATGCGCTGGGACGAGGAGGTCTACGGCCGTGAATACGACCTGGACATCTTCATGATCGTCGCGGTCAATGACTTCAACATGGGCGCCATGGAAAACAAGGGCCTGAACATCTTCAACTCCAGCTGTGTGCTGGCGCGTGCCGAAACGGCCACCGACGCCGCCCACCAGCGGGTCGAGGGGGTGGTGGCCCACGAGTACTTCCACAACTGGTCGGGCAACCGGGTGACCTGCCGCGACTGGTTCCAGCTGTCGCTCAAGGAAGGCTTCACGGTGTTCCGCGACGCCGAGTTCAGCGCCGACATGAACTCGCGCACGGTCAAGCGCATCGAGGACGTAGCCTACCTGCGCACGCACCAGTTCGCCGAGGACGCAGGTCCCATGGCCCATCCGGTTCGCCCGGACAGCTTCATCGAGATTTCCAACTTCTACACCCTGACCGTGTATGAAAAGGGTGCCGAAGTGGTGCGCATGGTCCGTACCCTGCTGGGCAGCGAAGGCTTCCGCAAGGGCAGCGACCTGTACTTCGAACGTCATGACGGCCAGGCCGTGACCTGCGATGACTTCATCAAGGCTATGGAAGACGCCAACGGCGTGGACCTGACCCAGTTCAAGCGTTGGTATAGCCAGGCCGGCACGCCGCGCCTGGAGGTCAGCGAAGCCTATGACGCTGCCGCGCAGACCTACAGCCTGACTTTCCGCCAGAGCTGCCCGCAGACCCCGGACAAAGCCCAGAAGCAACCGTTCGTGATCCCTGTGGAACTGGGCCTTTTGGACGCCCAGGGCAACGACCTGCCACTGCGCCTGGCCGGCGAAGCTGTACCGCAGGGCACCAGCCGCGTGTTGTCGGTGACCGAAGCCGAGCAGACCTTCACCTTCGAAGGCATCGCCGCCAAGCCACTGCCGTCGTTGCTGCGTGGTTTCAGCGCGCCGGTCAAGCTGAGCTTCCCCTACGATCGCGACCAGTTGATGTTCCTCATGCAGCACGACAGCGATGGCTTCAACCGCTGGGAAGCGGGTCAGCAGCTGTCGGTGCAGGTGTTGCAGGAGCTGATCGGCCAATATCAGCGCGGCGAGGCCCTCAAGCTCGATCAGCGGCTGATCACTGCCCTGGGCACGGTACTGGGCAATGCGGCGCTCGATGCAGCGATGGTCGCCGAGATGCTGTCGCTGCCTGGTGAGGCGTACCTGACCGAGATCAGCCAGGTGGCCGACGTCGATGCCATCCATGCAGCCCGTGAATTCGCTCGCAAGCAGATCGCCGAGCAGCTGTTCGACGCCCTGTGGGCGCGCTACCAGGCCAACCGCGAAGTCTCCAGCAAGACCCCTTACGTCGCCGAAGCCGAGCACTTCGCGCGCCGCAGCCTGCAGAACATCGCCCTGTCGTACCTGATGCTCACCGGCAAGCCGCAGGTGTTGCAGGCGACATTGGAGCAGTTCGAGCACTGCGACAACATGACCGAGCGTCTCACCGCCCTGGCGGTGCTGGTCAACTCGCCGTTCGAGGCCGAGCGCGCCAAGGCCCTGGACGCCTTCGCCGAGCACTTCAAGGACAACCCGCTGGTCATGGACCAGTGGTTCAGCGTGCAGGCCGCCAGCCCCCTGCCGGGTGGCCTGGCGCGGGTCAAGGCGCTGATGCAGCACCCGGCCTTCACCCTGAAGAACCCCAACAAGGTGCGTGCGCTGATCGGTGCCTTCGCCGGGCAGAACCTGGTGAACTTCCACGCCGCCGACGGTTCGGGCTACCGCTTCCTGGCGGACCTGGTGATCGAGCTCAACGCCCTCAACCCGCAGATCGCTTCGCGCCAGTTGGCGCCGCTGACCCGCTGGCGCAAGTACGACGATGCGCGCCAGGCTCTGATGCGTGGCGAGCTGGAGCGCATCCTGGCTTGTGGTGCGCTGTCCAGCGATGTGTATGAAGTGGTGAGCAAGAGTCTGGCCTGAACCGGACTGACAGGGGCTGCTGGGCAGCCCCATTGCAGGCTTCGTCAGCCCCTATCAACCTAGGTGGGAGCTGGCGAAGCCTGCGATGGGGCGCAGCAGCCCCTTTCTTTTGCTTAACAAAACATAACGTCCCGCTCGTTGTTTTCCCGCCGATATCCCCGATAGGATGGCCCCAAAGCCATTGCAGTGCTCTGGAACAGGGTTTTCGCAGCACCTGCCAATAGGCTCACCCACTACAAGAACACAAAAGGGGAGCGGTCATGAGAGACCGGATTAGGGCGCGTGCCCGGCGTGGTGCCTGGCCACTGGCGGCCAGCATGTGGCTGGCGCTGGCCATCTCGACAGCAGCAGGTGGTGCCCAGGCCGCCGCTGCCGAGGAGTACTCGGTGGAGTCGGCCAGGGCCAGCCAGAGCCTGTTGATCGATGCCGCCAATCTCGGTAAACGGCTAGTGGTGGTCGGCGACCGTGGCCATATCCTGTTCTCCGACGACCAGGGCAAGACCTGGACCCAGGCCCGAGTGCCCACCCGGCAGTTGCTCACGGCAGTGTTCTTCCTCGACGACAAGCGCGGCTGGGCGGTCGGCCATGACGCCCAGGTGCTGACCACCAACGATGGCGGCGCCACCTGGAGCAAACAGTTCGAAGACCTCGCGCGCGAAGCACCATTGCTCGACGTGACCTTCCTCGATGCCCAGCATGGATTTGCCGTGGGTGCCTATGGCGCCCTGATCGAAACCACCGATGGCGGCCAGCACTGGCAGGACATCGCCGAGCGGCTGGACAACCCCGATCAGTTGCACCTCAACGCTATTGCCAGCATCAAGGATGCGGGCCTGTTTATCGTCGGCGAACAGGGCAGCATGTTCCGTTCCAGCGACAACGGCCAGAGCTGGTCGCGCGTCGAAGGCCCCTACGAGGGGTCGCTGTTCGGCGTGATCGCCACTGCTCACCCCCGCACGCTGCTGGCCTACGGCCTGCGCGGCAACCTGTTCCGTTCTACTGATTTCGGCGATACCTGGCAGCCGATCGCGCTCAAGGCTGCCCGTGGCTCGCTGGAGTTCGGCCTGGCGAGCGCCACCTTGCTCAAGGATGGCAGCCTGGTTCTGGTGGGCAATGGCGGCACGGTACTGCGCAGCCGCGATGACGGCCAGAGCTTCACGGTCTACAACCGCGCCGACCGTCTCGCCCTGTCGGGCGCCGCGGAGCTTGCCAATGGCGGTCTGCTGTTGGTGGGCCAAGGGGGCGTGCACCTGGCCACCGCTGAAGGCGCAGAGGAGGGGCAGCAATGACCAGCCGGGAGAGTTTCGACATGCACCAGCACCATCATCAAGATAAGGCGACCTTGCTCGAACGGCTGATTTTCAACAATCGGCCGGCCGTCATCGCCCTGTGCCTGCTGGTGAGCATCTTCCTGTTCTGGCAGGCCACGCAGATCCGCCCGTCTACCAGTTTCGAGAAGATGATCCCGCTGCAGCACCCGTTCATCGAACAGATGCTCGAGCACCGCAATGACTTGGCCAACCTCGGCAACACCGTGCGCATCTCGGTGGAAGCGGTCAATGGCGATATCTTCGACAAGGACTACATGGAGACCTTGCGCCAGATCCATGACGAGGTCTTCTACATTCCGGGCGTCGACCGGGCTGGGCTCAAGTCGCTGTGGAGTCCGAGCGTGCGCTGGACCGAGGTGACCGAAGACGGCTTCGCCGGCGGCGAGGTGATCCCCAACACTTACAACGGCTCGGCCGAAAGCCTCGACGAGCTGCGCGACAACGTGCTCAAGTCCGGCCAGGTCGGGCGTCTGGTGGCCAACAACTTCAAGTCCAGCATCGTCGACGTGCCGTTGATGGAGAGTTACCCGGACTCTCAAGACCAGAGCAAGCAGGTCAAGCTCGACTACCAGCAGTTTTCCCATCAGCTGGAAGAGAAGATTCGCGACAAGTTCCAGGCCCAGAATCCCAACGTGAAGATCCACATCGTCGGTTTCGCCAAGAAAGTCGGTGATCTGATCGACGGTCTGGTGATGGTGGTGATGTTCTTCGGCGTGGCCCTGGCCATCACCTGGGCATTGTTGTACTGGTTCACCTGGTGCATCCGCAGCACTATCGCCGTGCTCATCACCACCTTGGTGGCCGTGGTCTGGCAGTTGGGGCTGATGCATGCGGTCGGCTTCGGGCTGGATCCGTACTCGATGCTGGTGCCGTTCTTGATCTTCGCCATCGGCATCTCCCACGGGGTGCAGAAAATCAACGGCATCGCCTTGCAGTCGAGCGGAGCCGACAACGCCCTGACCGCTGCCCGGCGCACGTTCCGGCAGCTGTTCCTGCCGGGCATGATCGCCATCCTGGCCGATGCCGTGGGCTTCATCACGTTACTGGTGATCGACATCGGCGTGATCCGTGAGCTTGCCATCGGTGCGTCGATCGGCGTGGCGGTGATCGTCTTCACCAACCTGATTCTGTTACCGGTAGCGATTTCCTACGTAGGCATCAGCCAAAAGGCCATTGCCCGCAGCAAGAAGGACGCCACCCGCGAACACCCGTTCTGGCGCCTGCTGGCCAACTTCGCCAGCCCCAAGGTGGCGCCGGTGTCCATCGCCCTGGCCCTGGCGGCCTTTGCCGGCGGCCTGTGGTACAGCCAGAACCTCAAGATCGGTGACCTTGACCAGGGCGCGCCGGAGCTGCGTCCTGACTCGCGCTACAACCAGGACAACAACTTCATCATCAGCAATTACTCCACCAGCTCCGACGTGTTGGTGATCATGGTCAAGACCCCGGCCGAGAGCTGCTCGATCCATTCGACCATGGCTCCGATCGACGAGCTGATGTGGACCATGGAGAACACTCCCGGCGTGCAGTCGGCGATCTCCTTGGTGACCGTGTCCAAGCAAGTGATCAAAGGCATGAACGAGGGCAGCCTGAAATGGGAGACCCTGTCGCGCAACCCGGACGTGCTCAATAACTCCATCGCCCGCGCCGATGGCCTGTACAACGCCGATTGCTCCTTGGCGCCTGTGCTGGTGTTCCTCAACGATCACAAGGCCGAGACGCTGGAGCGGGTGACCGCGGCAGCCCAGGCCTTTGCCGACAGCCATAACAAAGAGGGCCTGCAGTTCCTCCTGGCGGCCGGTAACGCGGGCATCGAGGCGGCCACCAACGAAGTGATCAAGTCGGCCGAGCTGACCATCCTGGTGCTGGTGTACCTGTGCGTGGCAGTGATGTGCCTGATCACCTTCCGCTCGTTCGCTGCAACGCTGTGTATTGTCCTGCCACTGGTGCTCACCTCGGTGCTGGGCAACGCCCTGATGGCCTTCATGGGCATCGGCGTCAAGGTTGCCACCTTGCCGGTGGTGGCCCTGGGCGTGGGGATCGGCGTGGACTACGGCATCTACATCTACAGCCGTCTGGAGAGCTTCCTGCGGGCAGGGCTGCCGCTGCAGGAGGCCTACTACGAAACCTTGCGCTCCACCGGCAAGGCGGTGCTGTTCACCGGCCTGTGCCTGGCCATCGGGGTGTGCACCTGGATCTTCTCGGCGATCAAGTTCCAGGCGGATATGGGCCTGATGCTGACCTTCATGTTGCTGTGGAACATGTTCGGCGCGCTGTGGCTGCTGCCGGCGCTGGCGCGGTTCCTGATTCGTCCGCAGAAGCTGGCGGGCAAGGCGGGTGGGTCGATCTTCGCACATTGATCCGGAGGGGGGCCGCTTTGCGGCCCTTCGCACGCGTGACTCGCGGCCACAGCTCTCGCGTCGCCGAGGCTATAATGCCGGTCCATTTCTCTGCGGACCTTTCCATGACCACCCTTGCCACTGCCCTCGAATCCTGTGACATGCTGCTGATCGATGGGCTGCATGCCTTCGATTTCACCTTCGACGCCGATGGCCTGTCGGTCGAATGCATGGACGGCCGTCAACTGCGCCGTTGGCGCTTCACGCCAGAGCAAGTCGCCGCCGCAGTCGCCGAGGGCGATCAATGGCTGCTCGACGATGCCGACGGTGAGCATCGGCTAGTCTGTATGGATGCCTTGCGCGCCTCGGAAGATGACGACGATGAAGATCTGGAAGAGCCTGCTGACCGCTAGTCTCATGGGCCTGACGTTCAACGCACACGCAGGCGTGCTGTTAGTCGGTAGCTATACCGATGGCGCCAGTCAGGGGCTCTATCGCTATAGCTTCGATACCCGCAGCGGCCAGATCGACCCCACGCCGCTGCAGGTGGTCAAGAGCGTGAGCCCCTCGTGGCTGGTGCTCTCGGCTGACCAGCGCTTGCTGTTCGTGGTCAACGAAACGCCCCAAGGCCACGTGAGCAGTTTTTCGCTGGGCACCCAGGGCCAGATCAAGCCGCTCAACCAGGTGGCCAGCCGTGGCGACGAGCCGACCCATGCCAGCCTCAGTCATGACCAGCGCTACCTGTTCATTGCCAACTACGCTGTCGCACCTGTGCCGGGGGGGAGCCTGGTGGTGATCCCGGTGACACGGGACGGCACGCTCAAGGAGGCGGTCCAGCAGCTGCGCCATGCCCCGAGCAAGGTCAATCCCGAACGTCAGTCCGGTGCCCATGTGCACTCGGTGGTACTTTCGCCCGACGGTCGCCACCTGTACGCCAGCGACCTGGGCGCCGACAAGGTATTCATCTACCGCTACGACGGTGCCAGCCCCCAGCATCCCTTGAGCCCGGCGATCCCCGCTTCGGTGGCCTTGCCTGCCGGCAGTGGCCCGCGTCATCTGTTGTTCGACGCCAAGGGCCGGTACGCCTACCTGACCTTGGAAATGAGCGGCGAGGTGGTGACGTTCGAGGCCCAGGACGGCAACCTGATCGAACGCCAGCGCCTGCCCCTGACCGAGCAGCAGGATGCTGCGGCCAAGGCGTCCGGAGGGCTGCACTTGTCGGCCGACGGCCGATTCCTCTATGTCAGCAACCGCGGCACTGCCAACGAGATCGTGGTGTATGCGGTGGGCAAGGATGACGGCCAGTTGAGCCTGTTGCAGCGCCGCTCGGTGGAGGGAGACCACCCCCGGGAGTTCGCCCTCGATCCGAGTGGCAACTTCTTACTGGTGGCCAACCAGAAGAGCAACCAGATCGTGGTCATGCGCCGCGACCCACGCAGCGGCAAGCTCGGCGAGACCATCCAGACCCTGTCTCAGGACGCGCCGTCGGACCTCAAGTTTCTCGAGTGACTATCAATCGGCTTGATAATCGCTACTGGCGCAATGAATTTCTGCGGGCCTCCCTGGCGGCGTAAGTTTGACCCAAGGCCAACAACGGCCATCGTCAAACCATCGAAGTCGAGGACAGCCCGCATGAACTTCAATCTCTTCCCGGTCATTGCCGCTTCCGCCATTTCCGCCTCTGTCGTCCTGCCTGCCCATGCTCAGGTCGAAGTGCGCGGTAAATCGTCTGTCACCCAGAGCTATACCGAAAAGTACCTGCAGCAAAGCGCGCATTTCCATGCAGCCCTGGGCGGAAAACACGCACATTGATTCGTAGAAGGGGTGGTAGTAGCACAACGCCATATGTTTAAATTTGACGCTGTATTTTTGACTCCGGAGGTGGAGCATGATGTGGCGTATCGCGGCGGTGGTGCTGTTGCTGTTCTCTTCGCCGATCCTGGCTATCTGAAAGATATAAACGCCGGTCTCGGGTCGCTGCGCCGGCCTCTTCGCGGGTGAACCCGCTCCCACAGGTCCTTCGGTGCTCTCAAGCACACCGCTGTGCCTCTGGGGACGGGCTTATCGAGGCGTCGAGCCGCCGCGAATGGGCACCCTGCAGACACAGGGCCTCAGCGGGCCATGATGGCCTTGAACAGGTCTGATTCCAGCCAGCCCTGCAACCAAGTGCGCACACGTGGGTACGGTGTCCCGGCAAACCAGGCCGGTTCCACCCCCGCAAACTGACGCATCAAGGGGAGCAGGGCGGCATCGGCCAGGCTCGGGTGCTCTGCCAGCAGGTACGGACGGCCTTCGAGCAATCCTTCCAGCTCCGCCAGCCAGGGTTCGGCCTGCTGGCGATAGTGCTCGCGCGAATGTTCAGGGTAACGTTCGGCGTACTTGTACAGATTCACCTGGGCCTTGAAGGTGTGGTCGTTGCGCGCAATCAGCTCCAACGCCTGGGCCGCCGCCGCGGGGGCGGCCTGCAGACGCCAATCCTGTGGATCGTTCTGCTCCAGGGCCCAGCGCATGATGTCCAGGCTTTCTTCAAGCACGTGGTCACCGGTGTCGAGCACCGGCACCGTGCCCTTGGGCGACAATGCCAGGAGTTCGGCGGGCTTGTTCTTCATCGCCACTTCGCAAATCTCCACCGGGCAGCCGGCATAACGCAGGGCCAGGCGTGCGCGCATGGCCCAGGGGCAGCGGCGGAACGAATAGAGCCTCACCCACACACCTCCACATCGCTCAGGCCATTGCCCTGGCGGCGGACCTGGATTTGCACCGGGATGCGCTCGTGCATCTCCTGCACATGGGAGATCACCGCCACCTTGCGCCCCTGTGCCTGCAGGCCGTCGAGGGCATCCATCGCCAGTTGCAGAGACTCCGGGTCCAGGCTACCGAAGCCCTCATCGATGAACAGCGATTCGATGCGCAGGGTACTGGAGGCCATGGACGCCAAGCCCAGGGCGAGGGCCAGGGACACCAGGAAGGTTTCGCCGCCGGAAAGCGAATGCACCGAGCGCAGCTCGTCGCCCATCTCGGTGTCCAGTACCAGCAGGCCCAGGGCACTGCCGCCGCGCTTGAGGCGATAGCGCTTGGCCAGTTGGCGCAATTGGCTGTTGGCGTGATGCAGCAACAAGTCCAGGTTGTAGCCTTGGGCAATCTTGCGGAAGACGTCGCCCGAGGCCGAGCCGATCAGGGCGTTCAGACGTGCCCAGCGCTGCCACTGGTGATAGGCCTGCTCGATCTCGCTGGCCAACGCCTGGTGCGCTTGCTGGCGACGCTGATCGTCGGCCTGACGGGCGCGCAGTTCGGCGCACTGCTGCTCCTGGCTGGCCAGCGCTTGCTCGAGGGTGGTCAGCGCTTCTTCCAGAGACTCGGGGTCCACTTCGCCGGTGGCTTGGGCGACGTGCTGCTGCAGGCGCTGTTCACGCTCCTGCAACAGCACGCGGCCTTGCTCGATGGCTTTTTCCGCCGTTTGCAGACGCTGGCGCAGTTCGCCGAGCTGGGCATCGTCGATGGCCAGCAGGCGGTCGAGGCCGGTGTCGTCCAGTTCGGGATGTTCGCTGCGCCATTGGGCGATCTGGCCTTGCAACTGCTGGCACTCCTGCTCCAGCGCCTGCTGGCGCTGGCGGCTGGACTTGAGCTCGCCGGCCAGTTGCACACCTTGGGTGCGCAGCGCCTGCAAGCGCTCGGCGGTCTCGGTCTCGGCGAGGCGGGCATGTTCCAGTTGCGCGTCCATGTGCTGTTGCCAGGCCTCGGCACTGGGCTGTTCGCCGAGCAGTTCAGCCAGGGTGGCCAAGGCTTGCAGGCGCTGTTCATCCAGGGTGGCGAGCTTGTGTTGGAGTTGCTGCTGGGTGTTCAGGCGCAATTGCTGCTGGTCGCGCAGCTTGTCCAGCTGAACCTGGCGTGCCTGTTGTTCTTGTTGCTCGTCCTTGCGCTGGTCGAGCTGCTGGCGGCGCTGGGCGATCTGCTGGTCGAGGCCGAGGAAGGCGTTGGCCGGATCGTCGCGCAGGGCCTGGAGGATGTCCGCGGGCAGGACGTTGGTCAGATCGTTGATACTTTGCTCAAGCTGTTGCTCATCGGTCGCCAGGGCCTGGTGTTGTTGCTCGAGATGACGCTGGGCCTGCTGCTGGGCTTCGCTGGCAGCCTGCAACTGCTGGTTCAGGCGGGCAGCGTCTTTTTGCAGGGCGAGCAGGGTGCCCTGGCGCTTCTCGTCGCGGGTGATCTCTTCATCCAGGCGGCGCAGCTGGCCGTCGAGCCAGGCACTGCGGCCTTTGTCGTCCTGCGGTGCGAGGGCGGGCCACAGGGCATGGGCCTGGAGCTGCTCGAGGAGCGGTTGCAGTTGCTCGCCCAACTGTACCTGTTGCTGCTGGTAGTCCTTGAGCTGGGCGTTGACCACGCCCAGTTGGGTACGCAGTTCCATCAACTGGTTGTTGAGGGCCTCGACCTGGGTGCGGGCGGCGTCTTCTTCGGCCTGGTCATGGCGGCCCAGGCTCTGTAACAGGGCTTCGGGCTGGTGGAAGGGATGCTCGGCGCTGCCGCAAACAGGGCAGGGCTCGCCGTCGCGCAGTTGCGCGCGCAGCTCCTCGACACTGCTGGTTCGTGCCAGGCGCTGGCGTTCGAGTAACTGGCGGGTCAGGGCGAGGGCCTGTTCGGCGGCTTCCAGCTCGGCCTTGGCGGCGGTGCCTTGGCCGATGAGCTGTTGGCGCTGTTGCATGGCCTGCTGCTGGCGCTCGCGCAGGCTGGCCAGGGTATGACGCAGTTCCTGTTCGCGGCCGTGCAAGCGTGACAAGTCTTCGACCACGCGTTGCTGCTTGCGGTTGTCCTGAAGCATTGCGCCCAGCAGGTCGATCTGCTCGGCCAGCGCCTGGGGTTCGGCACCGGCTTCGCGGAACAACAGCTCGAAGCTGTCGCGTTGGGACTGCAATTGGGCATTGGCCTGGCTGACCTGGGCCTGCAGGCCCGGCAGCTCTTCACGGCCCTTGGCCAGGCGGCCGCCTACCAGCATCACTTGCTTCAACTGCGGCAGATAAGCCTGCCAGGCATCGGTCAGCCCGGCCAGTTGTTCACTGTGCGCGAGCGCCGCGTCGATCTGCGCCAAGGTGTGCAGACTGCGTTGCTGGTTTTCCTCCAACTGCTGCAATTGCTGCTGGCCGTCAGCGACCTCCTGGGCCGCCTGCTCGGCAGCGGCGCGTTGGGCGGCCAGTTCTTCGCTCAGGCGCGCCAGGCTGTCCTGGGCGGCGAAGGCCTGGCGCAGGCGTGGGGCGTTTTCGCTGTGCTGGGCTTGGCGCTGGGCAAGCGCTTGGCGCGCGCCTTCAAGCGCCTGCTCGAGTTCGCCCATGCGGGCTTGCAGTTCGTCTTGCTGGCGGGCTTGGTCGGCGAGCTCCGCAGCCAGTGGGGTCAACTGTGCGGTCAGCACTTGCTGGCGATGGAACTGATGGCGCTGCGGCGCGAGGCGTTCCAGACGCTGCAGGTCCAGGCGCTGCTCGGCCAGTTGCTGCCACTGTTGCTCGGCCGCGTGCAGCGCCTGTTGGGCCTCAGTGTACTGGGCCTGTAGCTGGCGCTGCTCCTGAAGCCAGGTGCGTTGTTGCTGCAGTTGCCGCTGGCGCGCCTGGTCGGCCTTGAACTGTTGCTGGGCCTGCTCCAGTTGCTGGTCGAGTACGGCGCGGGCTTCGGTGTCCATGGGCAGCAGGTGCTCGGCCTGTTTCTGCAGGTCGTTGTGCCGTTCGCCGGTTTCCTTGGCCTTGGTGAAGGCGCGTTGGCCCAGGCGGGTGTAGATGGCGGTGTTGGTGAGCTTTTCGAGCAGCTCGCTGCGTTCTTTGTCGTCGGCCTTGAGGAAGGCGCCGAATTCGCTCTGGGCCAACATCACCGCGCGGGTGAACTGCTCGAAGTTCAGGCCCAGGCGTGCTTCGACCAAATGCTTGTATTCGTTCTTGCCGCTGCCAAGCAGTTGCTCGCTGTCCAGGTCGTACAGGCTCTGGCGGCTGTGTTGCAGCTTGCCATTGGCTTTCTCGCGGGCGCGGTTGGCTTCCCAGCGGGCGCGGTAGCGGCGCCCGTCGATGCCGACGAAGTCCACCTCGGCATAGCCGCTGCCGGTACCTCTGCGCAGCAGGTTGCGTGGGTCGGAGGTCGGGATCTCGCCATCGGCGTCGGGCACCTTGGCCTCCCGGCCGATGTCGTCCAGGCGGGGGACTGCGCCGAACAGCGCCAGGCACAGGGCATCGAGCAGGGTGCTCTTGCCAGCGCCGGTGGGGCCGGTGATGGCGAACAGGCCGGCGCTGGCCAGGGGCTCGGCGGTGAAGTCGATGTCGATCGGGCCTGCCAAGGAGGCGAGGTTTTTCAGGCGAATGGCAAGGATCTTCATGGCTGAGCCTCCTCCAACTGGACGTCTTGCAGCAGCTGGGCGAAATCAGCCAGAGCCTGCTCATCGACCGGGTTGCCATAGGCCTGTTCCCAGGCGCGTCTGAACAGGTCTTGCGGGGTCAATTGCGACAGCTCGACGAAGGGTTGCTCGTCCTCGTCCTGCCTGTCGCGCCCAGCGTATTCGGCGCTGATGCGCACCAGACGCACGGCCTTGCCTTGCAGGGCACTCTCGATCTGCTGGCGCAGGTCTGGCTGTGGCTCGTCCAGGTGCACCCGCACTTCCAGCCAGCTCTGGCGGTTGGGATCGTCCAGAAGATCGATCACCGGCAGGTCGGCCAGCTGTTGCAGCAACTCGCCCAAAGGTGCCGGACCGATACGTTGCAGGGCCACGGCCCGTGGTATCGGGCGAGGCTCGACGCTGACCAGCTCGGCGCCGTCGAGCTCGATTTCCAGTACCTGGTGCGGATAGTTGATTTCAGCGAACGACAACGGGATCGGCGAGCCGCTGTAGCGGATGCGCTCCTCACGGTTGACCCGTTGCGGTTTGTGCAGGTGGCCCAGGGCGACATAGCTGATGGCTTTGTCGAACAGACGCGCCGGCAGGGCCTCGGCGTTGCCGATGATCAGGCTGCGCTCGGAGTCTTCCGAGACTGCGCCGCCGGCCATGTGCGCATGGCTGATGGCGACCAGGGCCTGGTCTTTCTTGCGCTTGGCCTGGGCAGCGGCGATCAGTTGTTGGTGCACCTGGGTGATGCCTTGCAGGTAGTCGTCGCCCAGCTGTGGGCCGGTGACTTCCGCCGGGCGCAGGAATGGCAGGGCCAAACACCAGGCGCAGACCTTGCCGCGGGCATTGGTCAGCGGAATCAGCAGGCGCTCGGCGTCCAGCTGGCCTTCATCGAGCCAATGCACACGGCCCAGCGCGTGAGTACGCAGGCGCCGCATCAAGGCAGCCGGCAGTTCGATCCGCGAGCCGGAATCGTGGTTGCCGGCGATCATCACGATGTCGAGCTTGGGCTGTTGCTCATGGGCCTGGACGATGAAGTCGTAGAGCCGCTCCTGGGCTTTGACCGGTGGGTTGACCGTGTCGAAGATGTCGCCGGCGATCAACAAGGCGTCGGGTTGGCGCAGGCGCAGCTGGCCGAGCAGCCAGTCGAGGAAGCAGGCATGTTCGAAGTCGCGTTCCTGGCCGTGCAGGCTTTGGCCCAGGTGCCAGTCGGAGGTGTGAAACAGACGCATTGAAATTTCCGCAAGCATGCAGGCGTGGAGTCAAGGACCACGCGCTGAAGGTTATTTGGGGTAAAGCGGCGGCAGGCTGCCTGTTTCGCCCGAAGGCGTCAGAACCTGCTCGGCCGGTGGGATGGTGCCGATGGCACGCCACAGCTCGTCGCCTTGCCAGTACTGGCCGCTTTCGCTGTACAAGGCGCCATTGAGCCCATCCAAGGCATCGGACAAGGGTACGAAACGGGCGGCCATCTCGGCCAGGGTTTCCGGCTGCTGGCGTGCCCAGGCGTCAAGCGCCTGACGAGTGGCCTGGGGGTCGTTGGCCTGGCAGGCGCGCTTGAGATCGTCCAGCAGGCTGCGCGGGCTCGGACCGCTTTGGGTGGCCCGCAGCACCGCCGGCTGCGAGCGGGCGCGCCACCACAGGGCGAAGCCCAGCAGGGTGGTCAGCGCCAGCACCAGGGTCGCGAGCTGCCAGGGCCACACGCGAGCATTGCTGGCACTGCTGTCGCCGACCGGCGTGTCGGCGCTCAGGGCCGGGTTGTCTTCCACTTGCAGGGTGCGCGCCGGCAGGCTGCTGTGCTCCAGATGGTCTTCGCGGGTATTCCACCAGGTAATTTCCAGTGCAGGCAGGGCCAGGGCGCCGCTGTGGGTCGGGACCAGTGCCTCGCGCTCCTCGCGATTGGCGGTCATGCCCCGTTCGCTGATTTCATTGCGCAGTACAGGTTGGTCCGGATAGCGGCGCAAACCGTGGATCTCGGTGGCTGGCAAAGGCGGTAGCTGGGTGCTGGACAGCCCCTCGGCGCGCAAGGTGATGCTGCGGGTCAGGGAGTCGCCGATCTGCGTCTGCTGGTTGCTTGGGTCCGGGCTCCAGTGTTCTTCCAGGGTCAGGCTTCGCGTCGGCAGCCAGGGTTGATCGGCAGGCCAGGCGCCGGGGATCGGCCGCACCTTCAGCTGCAGTGGCAACGAGCTGACCTGGACCTGGCGACCCACGCGCGGGGTGCCGGCCGGCTGCTCGCCATTGTCGGCGGCGGTGGCGGTGAAGGTCAGTGCCGGGAGCTCCAGGGTGCCGCTTTGTTGCGGGTAGATCGCATAGCGGGTCTCGATCACGCCGTGGCGTACGCCGTTGATTTCCTTTTCATAGGTCCGCGATTCGCCCAACGGCTCGACCTTGGCGTTGTCCAGTTGCAAGGGGCTCAGGCTGCTGTCGTCGTACAGCGACACCGAGTGATAGATGCGCAGCGTCAACACGGCCTGGGCCTGGACGTACACCTCTGGGCTGTCCAGGCTGGCCTCGACGAAGACTTTGGAGGCGCTCTCGGGACGGCTGGCATCGGCTTGCAGTACTTGCAGCTCGATGGCTTGGCTCTGCGACTGGCCCAGTTGCAGCTCAGGGATACGCAAGCTGCCACTGCGCTTGGGCAGCAGGGTGATGATCCAGCGGGTGCTCGCGCGGGTCTCGCCGT
The DNA here is from genome assembly GCF_033173945.1 of Pseudomonas sp. HTZ2. Taxonomy (NCBI): domain Bacteria; kingdom Pseudomonadati; phylum Pseudomonadota; class Gammaproteobacteria; order Pseudomonadales; family Pseudomonadaceae; genus Pseudomonas; species Pseudomonas sp. HTZ2. The sequence goes on from NZ_CP137332.1 coordinate 3,329,246, forward strand.
CAAGGGTGTGCAGGCTGTTGAGCTGGCGGGTGCCACGCACTTCGAAGTCGCCTTCCAGGGCGCGCAGGTCGGGCTTGCCGAATTGTGTGACGTCCTGGCTTTCCAGGGTCAGCTCCAAGGTTTCGCCGGCCTGCAGGCGAGTGCGGTCGACGCTGGCCTGCAGGGTCGGTTGGGCCTGGGCCTGGAGAAGCCACAGCAGGCTGAATAGTAAGACGCCGAGGCGACTCATCGTGAGGTGTCCTGATGCAATTGCTGTTCATACCAGAATTTGCGCCGCAGCAGCTGGGCCGGGTTGTCGGGGATTTCCCGCAACCATTGCTCCAGGGCCTGGCGCTGTTCGGCATCCAGGCTGGTGGAGACCGGCCGCTGCGGCGGCTGGGTGGTGCTGTCGTCATCGCCAGGTTGCGAGCTGCCTGGCCCTTGCGCATTGCTTGCGTTCTCGCCCTGAGCCTGGGAGGAGGCCTGCTCATCGCTGCCAGGTGTGCTTTGGGCTGGGCTGGACGCTGAGCTGCTGTTGCCCTCGGTCTCGTTGCCGGGGGTACCTTCGGACTCGCTGCCGGCCGGTTGTTCCTCGGCCTTGGCCTGGCGTTGCTGCAACAATTGCTGGACCAACGCCTGGTTGTCCAGGGCCGGCTGCAGGTCGGGTTGACGTTCCAGGGCCTGCTCATAGGCATCCAGCGCGGCTTCCAGCTCCCCGGCGCGGGCCAAGGCATTGCCTCGATTGTAGTGGGCTGCGGCGCTGCTGCCTTGGGCGAAGGCCTTGGCTGCTGCTTCATAGTCGCCCGCCTGGTACAGCGCCATACCGCGCCACTGCGGGTCTTCGAAGTGCCGGGCAGCGTCGGCAGGGTGTTGTTGCTCGAGCAGGCGCTGGCCTTGCTGGTCCGGGCGCAGCCACAGGTCGTTGAATTCGAAGGCCTGGCTCGGTTGCGGCAAGGCCAGCAGTAGCGGCAGGCAGAACAGCCAACCGCGCCGACCGGCGCAGGCGGCCAGCACGAGCAAGGGCAGCAGCAGCCAGTAGCCTTGGTCCGCCCAGCTGTCCAGTTGCACGGTCTGGCCGTTGCTGCGCAGGGCGTGAGGGTTATCGAACAGCCCCAGGCCACGCAGGTCCAGGTCGTCGATGCGGGCGTGGCGGTAACGTCCACCGGTGCCGTTGATGAAGGCTTTGAGACTGGCGCTGTCCAGGCGGGGCAGGAGAATGCCGCCCTGATCGTCCTTGAGGTATTCGCCGTTGGCCTGACGCACCGGTGCGCCCTCGCTGCTGCCGATCCCGAGCATCAGCAGGCTGGGGCCCTGACGGCCCAGGGCCTTGAGTATGCCGCTGCGTTCGGCGTCGCTCAGCGCCGAGCCGATCAGCAACAGACGCCCCTGGCCCAGGCCGCTCTGGGCGAGCAGGGCAAGGCCTTTCTGCACGGCCAGGTCGGCCCGTTGGCCGGGCTGCGGCATGATCGACGGATCGACCGCCTCCAGGAGGTTGCGGGTGGTGCCCAGGTCGTCGGACAGCGGCACCAGGGTATGCGCGCTGCCGGCATACACCACCAGGGCGGTCTGGCTGTCGCGACGGTGCTCGAGCAGGTCGAAGATCTTGCGGCGGGCCTGCTCCAGGCGGTTGGGCGTGCTGTCTTCGGCGAGCATCTGTGGAGTCAGCTCGAGCAGGATCACCAGCGGGTCGGCGGGGCGCTGGCGGGTTTCTTCCAGGCGTTGCCAGCTTGGGCCAAGCAAGGCCAGGACCACCAACAGCCAGGCCAGGCCCAGGGCGATCCACGGCAACTTGCTGGTCTGGCCGTTGCCGCCGCCGAGCAGCACACCATGGAATTGCACGGGAAGGATTAGCTGCCAGCGCCCGGCGCGTTTGCGCCGGTGCCAGAGCTTGAACAGCAGCCAGCCGAGCAGAGGGATCACCAGCAGCCAGAGAGGGCGCAGCCATTGCGGCCAGAGTTCGATCATCGCCGCCTCCTCAGACGCAGGCGCTTGAGGCGCTGGCGCCATTCCGGGTGCGGCTGTAGAAAGCGCGGTCGGCGCAGCAGGCGTTGGAAGAGGTTGTCCGGCCATTGCACGGCGACCACCAGCAGCACGCTCAAGAGCAATGCCAAGGCCAGCGGCCAGGCGTAGAGGGCTTTGGCGGTGCGTGCCTGGGTCGGTTGCTGGGCCACCGGTTCGAGCTGGTCGAGGGTATCGCCGATCGCGACCAACTCGGCGCCGTCATGGGCGCGGAAGTAGGCCCCCTGGGTCAGTTCGGCGATCTCTTTGAGCGAGGCTTCGTCCAGGTCCAGGCTCGGGTTAAGGCCCAGCAACCCTGGCGTACCGCTGGCTTCGGGGTTGGCACCGATGCCGATGGTGTAGATGCGCACGCCTTCCTGGGCGGCCAGGCGGGCGGCGGTGAGCGGGTGGATCTGCCCACCGTTGTTGGCTCCGTCGGTGATCAGCACCAGCACCCGGCTGTGCGCCGGACGCTGGCGCAGGCGTTTGACCGCCAGGCCAATGGCGTCGCCGATGGCGGTGTTCTTACCGGCGATGCCGATCTGCGCCTCGTCGAGAAAGGTGCGCACGGTGCGTCGGTCAAAGGTTAGCGGCGCCTGCAGGTAGGCTTCGCTGCCGAACAGGATCAACCCGACCCGGTCGCCCTCGCGGTCCTGGAGAAAATCGCCGAGCAGCGCCTTGACCAGGTCCAGGCGGCTGATTTCGTCGTCCTTCCACTGCATGTCGGGAAAGTCCATCGAGCCGGACACATCCACCGCCACCAGCAGGTCGCGACCGCTGGCCGCCACCGGCACCGGATCGCCGAGCCATTGGGGACGGGCAGCGGCCAGCAGCAGGAGCAGCCAGATCGTCACGAAGGGCGCCTGCTGGCGCCAGGTCGGCAGATTCAGGCGGGCACGGCGCCCGGCCAGGCCTTCGAGTTCATCGAGAAAGCCCACCTTGAGCACCGGCTCGCCGCTGTCGGCAGCCGGCAGCACCAGGCGCGCGAGCCACGGCAACGGTAACAGCAAGAAGACCCACGGCCAGGCCAGCTCAAACATGCTTGCGGATCCAGATTTCGACCGCCTGGGCGAGCCCGGCGATGGCCTTGTCGTCGAGCTTGCACTCGGGTTTGTAGGCGCCTTCGACCAGCACCATCCAGCGGGTCAGGCCTGCGGCCGGGCAGCGGTTGTCTAGAAACGCCAGCCACTGACGGCCGTTGAGCGTGTGGCTGTTGGCGCCGGGGTAGTGGTTGCGGCACAGGCGTTTGAGCAGCGCGTTGATGTGCTGCAGCCAGGCGCCGGCAGGTGCGCCGTCGTAGGGGCGGGGCAGGCGAGCCAGTTCGGCCAGTGCTTCCAGGCGGATAGGGTCCAGCGGCTGCTCGGCGCGCACCACTCGGGGTTTGGCCGGACGCCAGTGGCGCAGTCGCCACAGCCCCCAGCCGAGCAGGGGCAGCAGGGCGAGCAGGCCCCACCAGCCCGGCGCGGGCGGCCACAGGCTCACGGCCGGCGGCGCGATCAAGGGTTGCAACTGGTCCAGCGGGTTCATTGACCGCTCCCCGGGCGCTGGGCGTTGAGGTACTCACGCAGTTGCTCGATCATCTCGCTCTGGGTGCTCAAGGGCATCAACAGTACCCGCAGCTTCTGCGCCAGCAGCTCCCAGCGCTCGATGCGCGCCTCGGCCTGCTGGCGGTAGGCCTGGCGCAGGTTGGCATCGAGGGTGTCGAGCTCCAATTGGGCACTGCGTTGGGCAAAACGCAGCAAGCCGGCGGCCGGCAGCGCGTGGTCGAGCGGGTCGGAGACGGGCATCAGCAAAAGATCGCAGTGGCGCGAGAGCATGCTCAGGTGCTGCTCGACACCAGGGGTCAAGGCGCGTTCGTCACAGATGATGATGGCCAGGCTGCCTGGGCGCAGCACCTCGCGGGCGCGGCGCAAGGCAAGGCCCAGGCTGTCGGGCTGGGGCACGGCCTCGGTGTGCAGCGACTGGTTCACTTTGGCCAGTCGGTTGAGCAACTGCAGCAGGCTTTGTTTGCTGCGCCGGGGTTTGATCTCGTGGTGTTCGTTGTCGCCGAACACCAGTCCGCCGATGCGGTCGTTGTGGCCCAGCGCGGCCCAGCCGAACAGGGCCGCAGCCTGGGCCGCCAGGACTGACTTGAACATCAGTCCGGAGCCGAAGAACAGGCGTTGGCTCTGCTCGACCAGGATGAAGATCGGCCGTTCGCGCTCCTCGTGGAACAGCTTGGTATGCGGCTCCTGGGTGCGCGCGGTGACGCGCCAGTCGATGTTGCGCACGTCGTCGCCAGCCTGGTAGACCCGCACCTGGTCGAAGTCCACGCCGCGTCCGCGCAGCTTGGAGTGGTGCAGGCCCACCAGCGGGCTGCGCTGGCCGGGCCGGGAAAACAGCTGGATTTCGCGCACGCGGTGACGCATGTCGATCAACTCGGCAAGGCCGATGCGGATGCCGGGTTCGGTCAGGTGCGCGGTGGGCATGGGGTCAGGCGACAGCGACAACGTCGAGGATGCGCTGGACCACCCGGTCCTGGTCGATCCCCGCCGCTTCCGCCTCGAAGGACAAGATGATGCGGTGGCGCAGCACGTCGAACAGCACTGCCTGGATGTCCTCGGGGCTGACGAAATCACGCCCGGCCAGCCAGGCGTGGGCGCGGGCGCAGCGGTCCAGGGCGATCGAGCCGCGCGGGCTGGCGCCATAGGCGATCCAGTCGGCCAACTCGGCGTCGAACTTGGCCGGTGTGCGGGTGGCCATCACCAACTGCACCAGGTATTCCTCCACGGCGTCGGCCATGTACAGGCCGAGGATTTCCTTGCGCGCGGCGAAGATCGCCTGCTGGCTGACCCGTCGCTCCGGCTTGACCTCGCCGCCGAGCGCCTCGCCGCGGGCCTGCTGGAGGATGCGTCGTTCCACGGCGGCATCCGGGAAGCCGATCTTCACGTGCATCAGGAAGCGGTCGAGCTGGGCCTCGGGCAGGGGATAGGTACCTTCCTGCTCGATCGGGTTCTGGGTGGCCATGACCAAGAACAGCGGCGACAGCTCGTAGGTGCTGCGCCCGACGCTGACCTGGCGCTCGGCCATGGCTTCGAGCAACGCTGACTGCACCTTGGCCGGAGCGCGGTTGATTTCGTCCGCCAGCACCAGGTTATGGAAGATCGGCCCCTGCTGGAACACGAAGCTGCCGGTTTCCGGGCGATAGATTTCGGTGCCGGTGATGTCGGCCGGGAGCAGGTCGGGGGTGAACTGGATGCGGTGGAACTGCGCTTCGATACCTTCGGCCAGTTCCTTGATGGCCTTGGTCTTGGCCAGGCCCGGTGCGCCTTCGACCAGCATGTGGCCGTCGGCCAGCAGCACGATCAGCAGGCGTTCGACCAGCTTCTCCTGGCCAAGGATCTGGGAGGAAAGAAAGGTGCGCAGCGCGATCAGCGCCTCACGGTGTTCCATCGTCGACGGTTCCTGGAAATGGGCCTGGCGTGCTGGCACAGCGGCGTCCGGGCAGGGGGTGATACTTTAATCCATCCAGGCCCATGCCGACCAATGGCGGCGTGGATTTTTCTTGCAGGGCTGGTCCGGTGAAGCCGGGGCAGTTCAACGGGGTGGCTCGGCCCGATCGTGGGTTGGCTGCGATCGGGCCGCCAGTGCGCGTCAGTTCTTCGCGCTGGAATGCTTGCGCCCTTGGTCGAACAGGGCAAAGACCACCACCAATACGCCAGAGATCGCCAAAATCAATGCCACACCGTCAGTGGAATGGGTGGCCGATCCGGCCACCAGGGCCAGTCCGCCCAGTGGCGCCAGGCCGCCGGCCACGGCCGTGCCGATCTCGCGGCCGGTACCAAAGCCCGAAGAGCGCGTCTGGGCTGGGAACTGTCGACTGAGGAACGAGCCCTGAGGGGCGAACATCATGGGCGCGAGGATGCCGGTACCGATCGCGATGGCGATGTAGATCAGGGTCGGCTCGCCCGTGCTCAGCAATTGCAGGAAGGGGTAGGCGAACACTGCCGACAGCACACCGCCAAGCATCAGTACGGTCTTGCTGCTCCATTTGTCGCACAGCCAGCCGAACAACGGCACGGTGAAGATCGCCACCAGGCTGGCAATGGTCACCGATAGCGAAGTGACATGGGCCTCGACGCCCTTGAATTGGGTCAGGTAGGCCAGGGAAAAGGTCTTGAAGATGTAGCTCAGTGCGTTGTAGCCGATGGCTACGAAGAACACCACCGCCAGGCCCTTGAGGTCATGTTTGAACAGCAGCTTGAGCGGCGAGACCTGGGGTTTATCCTTGGCCTGGTCGAGCTTCTTGAAATCCGGGGTCTCAGGGATGCTCTTGCGCACCCACAGGCCGATGCCGACCAGTGCGATGCTGGCGATGAACGGGATGCGCCAGCCGCCGGCGAGCAGGAATTCATTGCCGTTCATGGTCAGCAGATACACGGTCAGCGACGACAGCAGCAGGCCCAGGTTCAGGCCCAGTGCCGGCCAGGCACCCTGGCTGCCGCGCTTGCCTTCGCTGGCGTGCTCGTAGGAGGTGACCGCCGCGCCGGACAATTCGGCGCCCGCGCCCAGACCTTGGATGATGCGGATCACCACCAGGATGATCGGGGCCCAGATGCCGATGCTGGCGTAACTGGGGATCAGGCCGATCAGGGCCGTGCAAACGCCCATCATGCAGAAGGTGATCACCAGCACCTGTTTGCGCCCGAAGCGGTCGCCCAGGTAGCCGAACAGTACGCCGCCGAAGGGGCGGGCGATGAAGCCGATGGCGAAGGTGGAGAACGCCAGCAGCGAGGCCACGGCCGGGTTGCTGGCATCGAAGAAGATCTTCGAGAAGACGATCGCTGCCATGGTGGCGTACAGGTAGAAGTCATACCACTCCAGCATCGAGCCGAAGATGGTCGCTGCTGCCACCTTGCGCAGGCGTTTGCGCTGCTGGTCCGGGGTTTCGGTCGCGGCCAGGGCCGCCTCGTGTACCGACATCTGAGGTTTCCTTATTGTCTTTGTAGTGGGCTATGCAGGGGTTTCAGCGGGCCTTGAGGATCTTCGCGGCGATCATCTGGCCAATAGGGATGGCGGAGGTGGCTGCAGGCGAGGGTGCGTTGCAGACATGCACCATGCGTGGGGTCTCGGCGAACAGGAAGTCGTGCACCAGGGTGCCGTCGCGCATGACCGCCTGGGCGCGGATGCCGGCCTCATACGGCAGCAGGTCTTCTACCTCCAGCTGCGGGCAGTACTTGCGGCACTGCTCCAGGTAGCCTCGCTTGAACAGCGAGTTCTTCATTTCAGTGGTGCCCGAGCCCAGGTTATTCCAGATCGTTTTCCAGAAGCCCGGGAAGCGCGCGTACTCGGCCACATCGCGCCAGTTCACCGAGAACTTGCGGTAGTTCTCCCGGCCCAGGCCCAGCACCGCATTGGGGCCGACGATGACGCTGCCGTCGATCATGCGTGTCAGGTGCACGCCAAGGAACGGCAGGTCCGGGTCAGGGATCGGGTAGATCAGGTGGTTGACGATCTGGTTCTTGCTCGCTGGCAGGCGGTAATACTCACCGCGGAAGGGGATGATCTGGTGGTCGATCTTCACTCCGGCCAGGCGCGCCAGGCGGTCGGACTGCAAGCCGGCGCAGGCGACCAGCTGGCGGGCGCGCCAGCTTTGGCTGTCGCTGCTCACCTCGACGTAGTCGCCCTGTTCCTGGATCGCCCGCACGGTGGTGGCCAGACGAACGTGACCGCCGGCCTTCTGGATGACCCGGGCCATGGCGTCGCACACCTGCTTGTAGTCGACGATGCCGGTGGCATCGAGAAACAGCGCGCCCTTGCCGACGATGTTCGGCTCGCGGCGCTTGAGTTCGGCGGCGTCCAGGCGCTCGACCTTCAGCCCGTTCTGCTGCGAGCGCTCGTACAGCGCGTGCATGCGCTGCATTTCCAGATCGTTCGAGGCCACCAGCAGTTTGCCGCAGACCTCGAAAGCGATGCCGTGCTCGGTGCAGAAGTCCTTGGTGGCTTGGGCGCCGCGTTTGCACAGGTCGGCCTTGAGACTGCCTGGTGCGTAGTAGATGCCTGCATGGATCACGCCGCTGTTGTGGCCGGTCTGGTGAAGACCGAGGCTGGTTTCCTTCTCGAGGATCAGCAACGAGGCGCCGGGGCGCTGTTCGAGCAGGGCCATGGCGGTGGCGAGGCCGACGATGCCGCCGCCGATGATGCAGTAGTCGTAAGTCATGCAGGGGATACCTTGGTGATCTTGTCGGTGAATCTGCTTATCAGGTTGTCAGACTAAGTAGGGCGTACGAAAGGTCGCCAGGCCGTATGCGAAGGCTCCGAAATCAGTCGAGGTCGGGAAGGTCGATCTTCAGGCGTCTGGCCGATGCCCGTAGGTGGGCTTCAGCGCAGGCGGCAGCCGCCTGGCGGTCACCGTCGGCAATGGCTTGGTACAGCGCCTGGTGTTCACGGTTGGCATCGGCTGCACCGCCTTGGGGAAGAGCCGCGGAGTTCTCCCAGGCGTTGCGGCGCGCGGTGGCTAGCTGGCCACCCAGAAAATCATGGAAGGCCACGAAATAATCGTTCTTGCTGGCTTCGGCAATGGCCCGGTGGAAGGCCACGTCGGCGGCAGAGGCTGTGGCCAGGTCGCTGCGCCCGTCGAGCATCGTCTGCAGAGCCTGGGCCATGCGGGCGAGGTCCGCGTCGTCGCGGCGGCGGGCCGCAACGGCGGCAGCTTGGGTTTCGATCCACAGACGCATCTCGAACATCTGCACGAGGTCTGGCTTGCGCCCGTTGCTCCCGGGGAAGCGGAAAACCGTGCCGCAGGGCGTTTGCGAGATATAGGAGCCGAGCCCGCGCCGGGCGATGAGCACGCCGTCCGCCTTCAGTTGCGCCACTGCCTCGCGCACCACCGAACGGCTGACATTGAGCTGTTCGGCCAGTTGCTGTTCGGTGGGCAGGCGCGATTCGGCGGCCAGGCGGCCGGAATCGATTTCTGCGCGGATGGCGCTGACGACCCGTTCGACCAAGGTGTCCGGGCGCTGGAGCTCTAGCATGGGATATGCTGCCTATTGATCAGGTTGTCAGACAATGCCTGGGGTGAGGATCGCCTGTCAACGATTTCAAGGGGTTATGAGAGCGGGCCCTGGAGAAAGCAAGCCTGCCGCTACCGCGTTCAGAGCTCGCTGACGTAGGTCCCGGTGCCGTCGAGAATGTTGCGCAAAGTCAGCTCGACCTCCTCGAGGTCCGTGCCCGGTGAGGTCAGTAGGATCTCCAACTGCTCCGAGCCCTTGAGCGCATCTCGGTCGCCGGCGGCCACCTCGATCAGCAGGCGGTCGGCGCTCAGCGTGACCTTCAGCCCGTCTAGCGTCGAAGGCTCGTCGTCCAGGGTCAGGTCCACGGTGTCTTCGTCGGGGTAACGGGTGAGCAGGAACATCTGCCCCTTGTCGCTGTGGCAGCACAAGGTCGCCATGTTGTCTTCCTCTTCGTCGCAGGGTGTGGCGAAGAGCAGGGCGGTTTTCAGTTGCATAGGCAGGCTCAGGTCAAAGAAATGAGCGGGAATTCTGACAGCCTTGGGCATGGACATAAACGTAAAGTTACCGCCCCTTGACCGAAATTGTCGCAGCGCTGCAAGCCGTGGTGACCGCTCAGTCGTTAAGCTGCCCAGTCGATGGACACCCGTAAAGCCACAGCCCTGAGGGGCAGTCGTCTTTGCAGGTGCCCATCCATGGAACGGATGGACGTGCTGATCGCGTCCAAACGCCTGGTTTTCACCGCCCTGTCGTCACGGTTTGACTATCGTTGACCGTGAACGGCGGACGCACGCGACGCTTCACCTAATAACAAAGCCCAAGCGGAGTACCACAGATGGCGTTCTTCACCGCAGCCAGCAAAGCCGACTTCCAGCATCAACTGCAAGCGGCCCTGGCGCAGCACATCAGCGAGCAGGCACTGCCACAAGTGGCGCTGTTCGCCGAACAGTTCTTCGGCATCATCTCTCTGGACGAACTCACCCAGCGCAGGCTTTCGGACCTGGCCGGTTGCACCCTCTCTGCCTGGCGCATCATCGAGCGCTTCGACCCCCAACACCCGCAGGTGCGGGTCTATAACCCCGATTACGAACGCCACGGCTGGCAATCGACCCACACCGTGGTCGAGGTGCTGCACCATGACCTGCCGTTCCTGGTCGACTCGGTGCGTACCGAACTCAACCGTCGCGGCTACAGCATCCACACCCTGCAGACCACCGTGCTCAGCGTGCGCCGCGGCGCCAAGGGCGAGCTGCTGGAGTTGCTGCCCAAGGGCACCCAGGGCGAGGGCGTGCGCCATGAATCGCTGATGTACCTGGAGATCGACCGCTGCTCCAGCGCTGCCGAGCTGACCACCCTGACGAAGGAAATCGAGCAGGTGCTGGCCGAGGTGCGGGTGGCTGTCGCCGACTTCGAGCCGATGAAGGCCAAGGTCCGCGACCTGGTGGAGTTGGTAGAGCAGACCGCATTCGGTCCGGCACAACATGACAAGGCCGAGGTGAAGAGCTTCCTGTCGTGGCTGCTGGACAACCATTTCACTTTCCTCGGTTACGAAGAGTTCGTGGTCGAGTCCGACGCCGATGGCGGCCACCTGGTCTATGACGAAGGTTCGTTCCTCGGCCTGACCCGCCTGCTGCGCGCAGGGCTGGGCGCCGATGACCTGCGCATCGAGGACTACGCCGTTGCCTACCTGCGCGCGCCTGACCTGCTGTCGTTCGCCAAGGCCTCGCAGCCGAGCCGTGTGCACCGCCCGGCGTATCCGGACTACGTGTCGATCCGTCAGATCGACGCCGACGGCAAGGTCGTCAAGGAGTGCCGCTTCATGGGTCTGTACACCTCGTCGGTGTACGGCGAGAGCGTGCGTACCATTCCGTACATCCGTGGCAAGGTCGCGGAAGTCGAGCGCCGCTCGCACTTCGACGCCAAGGCCCACCTGGGCAAGGAGCTGGCCCAGGTGCTCGAGGTGCTGCCTCGTGACGATCTGTTCCAGACGCCAGTGGACGAGCTGTTCACCACGGTCATGTCGATCGTGCAGATCCAGGAGCGCAACAAGATCCGCGTGTTCCTGCGCAAGGACCCGTACGGCCGCTTCTGCTACTGCCTGGCCTATGTGCCGCGTGAAATCTACTCCACCGAGGTGCGCCAGAAGATTCAGCAGGTGCTGATGGAGCGCCTGAAGGCCAGCGACTGCGAGTTCTGGACGTTCTTCTCCGAGTCGGTGCTGGCGCGTGTTCAGCTCATCCTGCGCGTCGATCCGAAGAACCGCATCGACCTGGACCCCCAGCAGCTGGAAAACGAAGTCATCCAGGCCTGCCGTTCCTGGCAGGACGACTACTCCGCCCTGGTGGTGGAGAATTTCGGCGAGGCCCAGGGCACCAACATCCTGGCCGACTTCCCCAAAGGCTTCCCGGCCGGCTACCGCGAGCGCTTCGCTGCCCACTCGGCGGTCGTCGACATGCAGCATGTATTGGCGCTGTCCGAGAGCAAGCCGCTGGCGATGAGCTTCTACCAGCCGCTGACCCGTCTGGGCGACCGCCTGCTGCACTGCAAGCTCTACCACGCCGACACCCCGCTGGCGCTGTCGGATGTGCTGCCGATCCTGGAAAACCTGGGCCTGCGCGTGCTCGGCGAGTTCCCCTACCGCCTGCGCCATGCCAGTGGTCGCGAATACTGGATCCACGACTTCGCCTTCACCTACAGCGAAGGCCTGGACCTGGACATCCAACAGCTCAACGACATCTTGCAGGATGCCTTCATCCACATCGTCAAGGGCGACGCCGAGAACGACGCCTTCAACCGCCTGGTACTGACCGCCGGCCTGCCATGGCGTGACGTGGCGCTGCTGCGCGCCTACGCACGCTACCTCAAGCAGATCCGCCTGGGCTTCGACCTGGGTTATATCGCCAGCACCCTGAACAACCACACCGACATCGCCCGCGAGCTGACCCGGTTGTTCAAGACCCGCTTCTACCTGGCACGCAAGCTCACCGTCGAGGACCTGGACGACAAGCAGCAGCGCTTGGAGCAGGCCATTCTCACTGCGCTGGACGAGGTCCAGGTACTCAACGAAGACCGCATCCTGCGTCGCTACCTGGACCTGATCAAGGCCACCCTGCGCACCAACTTCTACCAGCCGGACGCCAACGGGCAGAACAAGTCGTACTTCAGCTTCAAGTTCAACCCCAAGCTGATCCCCGAGCTGCCCAAGCCGGTGCCGAAGTTCGAGATCTTCGTCTATTCGCCGCGGGTCGAGGGTGTGCACCTGCGCTTTGGCAACGTTGCCCGCGGTGGCCTGCGCTGGTCGGACCGTGAAGAAGACTTCCGTACCGAAGTGCTCGGCCTGGTCAAGGCCCAGCAGGTGAAGAACTCGGTGATCGTGCCGGTGGGAGCCAAAGGTGGTTTCCTGCCGCGCCGTCTGCCGTTGGGCGGTAGCCGCGACGAGATCCAGGCCGAGGGCATTGCCTGCTACCGGATCTTCATCTCGGGCTTGCTCGACATTACCGACAACCTCAAGGACGGCGGCGTGGTACCTCCGGCCAACGTGGTGCGTCACGATGACGACGACCCCTACCTGGTAGTGGCCGCGGACAAAGGCACCGCGACCTTCTCCGACATCGCCAACGGCATCGCCAACGACTACGGCTTCTGGCTGGGCGACGCCTTCGCCTCCGGTGGTTCGGCTGGCTACGACCATAAAGGCATGGGCATCACCGCTCGCGGCGCCTGGGTCGGCGTGCAGCGCCACTTCCGCGAACGCGGCATCAATGTGCAGGAAGACCCGATCACCGTGGTAGGTATCGGCGACATGGCCGGCGACGTGTTCGGCAATGGCCTGCTGATGTCGGACAAGCTCAAGCTGGTGGCGGCATTCAACCACCTGCACATCTTCATCGACCCGAATCCTGACCCAGCCACCAGCTTCGTCGAGCGCAAGCGCCTGTTCGAGCTGCCGCGTTCGGCCTGGAGCGACTACGACACCAGCATCATGTCCGAAGGCGGCGGGATCTTCCCGCGTAGCGCCAAGAGCATCGCCATCAGCCCGCAGATGAAGGAACGCTTCGCCATCGAAGCCGACCGCCTGACGCCGACCGAACTGCTGCACGCACTGCTGCAGGCCCCTGTGGATCTGCTGTGGAACGGTGGTATCGGCACCTACGTCAAGGCCAGCAGCGAAAGCCATGCCGATGTCGGCGACAAGGCCAACGACGCATTGCGGGTCAACGGCAATGAACTGCGCTGCAAGGTGGTGGGCGAGGGCGGCAACCTGGGCATGACCCAGCTTGGCCGGGTCGAGTTCGGCCTCAACGGCGGCGCGACCAACACCGACTTCATCGACAACGCCGGTGGCGTGGACTGCTCCGACCACGAGGTCAACATCAAGATCCTGCTCAACGAAGTGGTGCAGGGTGGCGACATGACCGAGAAGCAGCGTAACCAACTGCTCGGTAGCATGACCGACGAAGTCGCCTCGCTGGTGCTGGGTAACAACTACAAGCAGACCCAGGCCCTGTCCCTGGCGGCCCGCCGTGCCTTGGAGCGGATCGCCGAGTACAAGCGCCTGATGGCTGATCTGGAGTCGCGTGGCAAACTGGACCGGGCTATCGAGTTCCTGCCGTCCGAGGAGCAACTGGCCGAGCGTTTGGCCGCAGGCCAGGGCCTGACCCGCGCCGAGCTGTCGGTGCTGATTTCCTACAGCAAGATCGACCTCAAGGAGCAACTGCTCAAGTCGTTGGTGCCCGATGACGACTACCTGACCCGCGACATGGAGAACGCGTTCCCGCCGTCGTTGGTCAGCAAGTTCGCTGACGCCATGCGCCGTCATCGCCTCAAGCGCGAAATCGTCAGCAACCAGATCGCCAACGACCTGGTCAACAACATGGGCATCACGTTCGTCCAGCGTCTGAAGGAATCCACCGGCATGAGCCCGGCCAACGTCGCCGGTGCCTATGTGATCGTTCGGGACATTTTCCACCTGCCGCACTGGTTCCGTCAGATCGAGGCGCTGGACTACCAAGTCCCGGCCGAGATCCAGCTGACCCTGATGGATGAGCTGATGCGCCTGGGGCGTCGCGCGACCCGTTGGTTCCTGCGCAGCCGCCGCAACGAGCAGGATGCCGGTCGCGATGTCGCGCACTTCGGGCCGAAGATCGCCCAATTGGGCCTGAAGCTCGATGAGCTGCTCGAAGGCCCGACCCGCGATCGCTGGCAGCAACGCTACCAGGGCTTCGTCGAAGCCGGGGTGCCGGAGTTGCTGGCGCGCATGGTCGCAGGCACCACCCACCTGTACACCCTGTTGCCGATCATCGAGGCCTCGGATGTCACCGGTCACGATCCGGCCCAGGTGGCCAAGGCGTTCTTCGCCGTGGGCAGCTCGCTGGACCTGACCTGGTATCTGCAGGAGATCAGCAACCTGCCGGTGGAGAACAACTGGCAGGCCCTGGCCCGCGAGGCGTTCCGCGACGACATCGACCTGCAACAGCGAGCGATCACCATCTCTGTGTTGCAGATGGCCGATGCACCGGAAGACATGGACGCCCGTGTCGCACTGTGGTGTGAACAGCACCGGGTGATGACGGAGCGCTGGCGCGCCATGCTCGATGACCTGCGCAACGCCACGGGCACCGACTACGCGATGTATGCGGTGGCCAACCGTGAGCTGGTCGACTTGGCCATGAGCGGGCAGGCGGCGGTGATACCGTCCTGAGCGTAAGCTGAAAACAAAAAGCCCCGGCAGCGATGCCGGGGCTTTTTTCATTGGGGCTGTCGAGATTCGTGACGGCGGCGGGGCACGTCTGCGGGAACGGATAGGCCCGCGAAACAAACGGCGCGGATGTTACTTGAAACGCCGCTCTACACCCTTCTCGACCAGAATCTTCGCCGAGATTTCCTCCACCGAGAAATGCGTGGAGTTGATGTGCGGGATGTTCTCCCGGCGGAACAGGCTCTCCACCTCGCGCACCTCGAACTCGCACTGGGCGAAGCTCGAATAGCGGCTATTGGGCTTGCGCTCGTGGCGGATGGCGGTGAGGCGGTCGGGGTCGATGGTCAGGCCAAACAACTTGTGATGGTACTTTTTCAGTACCGCCGGCAATTGCAGGCGTTCCATGTCGTCTTCGGTCAGTGGGTAGTTGGCCGCACGGATGCCGAATTGCATGGCCATGTACAAACACGTCGGCGTCTTGCCACATCGCGACACGCCCACGAGGATCAGGTCGGCTTTGTCGTAATAATGGGTGCGCGCGCCATCGTCGTTATCCAAGGCGAAGTTGACTGCCTCGATGCGCTCCATGTAGTTGGAGTTGCCGCCAATCGAGTGGGACTTGCCCACGGAATACGACGAATGGGCGGTCAATTCCTGCTCGAGCGGGGATAAAAACGTCGAAAAGATGTCGATCATGAAGCCGTTCGACGTTGCCAGGATTTCCCGAATGTCCTGGTTGACGATGGTGTCGAAAATGATCGGCCGCATGCCGTCCCGTTCGGCGGCAGCATTGATTTGCTGCACCATGCTCCGGGCTTTGTCCGGGGTGTCGATGTAGGGGCGGGTGAATTTATTGAAAGGAATGCTTTCGAATTGTGCCAGCAGGCTTTGGCCCAGTGTTTCTGCAGTGATACCGGTACCGTCGGAGATGAAGAACGCGGATCGTTTCATTTGCACCCTGGGCCTTAAGCTGCCGAAGTTTTCTGGAGTATGATAGGTTCGGTTTGCCGAACGTGACTGTTCGGCATTCTCACTTATTTTCCAGGTCCAGGCCACAAGCGTCCGGCCAAGTCAGTGTGACAGGCGGCCGCCCTTGAGCTTTTCCAATACAGTTAGTGGAGAGATCACCTTGGTAGAGTACGTAGTTTCCCTCGATAAGCTCGGCGTCCATGATGTAGAGCATGTGGGGGGCAAGAACGCATCCCTGGGCGAGATGATCAGTAACCTCGCAGGTGCCGGCGTATCGGTGCCGGGCGGCTTTGCCACTACGGCTCAGGCGTACCGCGATTTTCTCGAGCAGAGTGGCCTGAACGACCGCATCCACGCAGCCCTGGACGCGTTGGACGTCGATGATGTCAACGCCCTGGCCAAGACCGGCGCGCAGATCCGCCAATGGGTAATGGAAGCCGAGTTCCCGGCGCGTCTGGATGCCGAAATCCGCACCGCCTTCGCCGAAATGTCCCAAGGCAACGACAACATGGCCGTGGCCGTGCGCTCCTCGGCCACCGCTGAAGACCTGCCGGACGCCTCCTTCGCCGGACAGCAGGAAACCTTCTTGAACATCCGTGGCGTGGACAACGTGATCCGCGCCGCCAAGGAGGTGTTCGCCTCCCTGTTCAACGACCGCGCCATCGCCTATCGCGTGCACCAGGGCTTCGACCACAAACTGGTCGCCCTGTCCGCCGGCGTGCAGCGCATGGTCCGTTCGGAAACCGGCACCGCCGGTGTGATGTTCACCCTCGACACCGAGTCGGGCTTCCGTGACGTGGTGTTCATCACCGGCGCCTACGGCCTGGGCGAAACCGTCGTACAGGGTGCGGTCAACCCTGACGAGTTCTACGTCCACAAGCAAACCCTGCAGGCCGGCCGCCCGGCCATCCTGCGCCGCAACCTGGGCAGCAAGGCCATCAAGATGATCTACGGCGACGAGGCCAAGGCCGGTCGTTCGGTCAAGACCGTCGATGTCGACCGTGCCGACCGCGCGCGCTTCTGCCTGACCGACGCCGAGGTCAGCGAGCTGGCCAAGCAGGCCATGATCATCGAGCAGCACTACCAGCGCCCGATGGACATCGAGTGGGCCAAGGACGGTGACGACGGCAAGCTGTACATCGTCCAGGCACGTCCCGAGACCGTGAAGAGCCGTTCCAGCGCCAATGTCATGGAGCGCTACCTGCTCAAGGAGAAGGGCACTGTCCTGGTGGAAGGTCGCGCCATCGGCCAGCGCATCGGCGCCGGCAAGGTTCGCGTGATCCACGACGTCTCCGAGATGGACAAGGTCCAGCCGGGCGACGTGCTGGTCTCGGACATGACCGACCCGGACTGGGAACCTGTCATGAAGCGCGCCAGCGCCATCGTCACCAACCGCGGCGGGCGCACCTGCCACGCGGCGATCATTGCCCGTGAACTGGGCATCCCGGCGGTCGTCGGTTGTGGCAATGCCACTCAAGTGCTCAAGGACGGCCAGGGCGTGACCGTCTCCTGCGCCGAAGGCGACACCGGCTTCATCTTCGAAGGTGAGCTGGGCTTCGACGTCAAGCAGAACTCGGTCGACGCCATGCCTGAGCTGCCGTTCAAGATCATGATGAACGTCGGCAACCCGGACCGCGCCTTCGACTTCGCCCAACTGCCGAACGCAGGCGTGGGCCTGGCGCGCCTGGAGTTCATCATCAACCGCATGATCGGCGTGCACCCCAAGGCGCTGCTCAACTATGCAGGCCTGCCGGCCGACCTCAAGGAGAGCGTCGACAAGCGCGTGGCCGGTTACTCCGACCCGGTCGGCTTCTATGTCGAGAAGCTGGTCGAGGGTATCAGCACCCTGGCCGCGGCGTTCTATCCGAAGAAGGTCATCGTGCGCCTTTCGGACTTCAAGTCCAACGAATACGCCAACCTGATCGGCGGCAAGCTGTACGAACCGGAAGAAGAGAACCCAATGCTGGGCTTCCGTGGCGCCTCGCGTTACATCAGCGAGTCGTTCCGTGACTGCTTCGAGCTCGAGTGCCGCGCCCTCAAGCGTGTGCGCGACGAAATGGGCCTGACCAATGTCGAGATCATGGTGCCATTCGTGCGCACCCTGGGCGAGGCGAGCCAGGTGGTCGATCTGCTGGCCGAAAACGGCCTGGGCCGTGGCGTCAATGGTCTGCGTGTGATCATGATGTGCGAACTGCCATCCAACGCCTTGCTGGCTGATGAGTTCCTCGAGTACTTCGATGGCTTCTCCATCGGTTCCAACGACCTGACCCAGCTGACCCTGGGCCTGGACCGTGACTCCGGCATCATTGCCCACCTGTTCGAC
Organism: Pseudomonas sp. HTZ2; assembly: GCF_033173945.1. Taxonomy (NCBI): domain Bacteria; kingdom Pseudomonadati; phylum Pseudomonadota; class Gammaproteobacteria; order Pseudomonadales; family Pseudomonadaceae; genus Pseudomonas; species Pseudomonas sp. HTZ2. The sequence continues at coordinate 3,347,202 of NZ_CP137332.1, forward strand.
GAGCGTAACCCGGCAGTGAAGAAGCTGCTGGCCAACGCCATCGCCGCGTGCAACAAGGCCGGCAAGTACATCGGTATCTGTGGCCAGGGCCCTTCGGATCACCCAGACCTGGCCAAGTGGCTGATGGAGCAGGGCATCGAGAGCGTATCGCTGAACCCAGACTCGGTGCTCGAGACCTGGTTCTTCCTGGCCGAGGATCAGGGCGCGGCATGATGCAATGAACGCGGGAGCGCTTCACGGCGCTCCTGCCTGGTTTCTTCCAGGGCGAGTTCCAGCGATGGATCCCGCCCTTTTTTGTGCAATCGACCTATGCAAAGCAGCAGTACCCTGTTTCCCGTGGCCTTGCTCAGCGCCGAGCGCCGGGGTGATCTGAGCGAGGATGTGTACCGGATCAAGGCCGGCAACAGCCCCGACCCCAGCGTCGAGTTGGCCGTTACACGCCTGGGGCTGGCCGACCAGGCCGCAGCCCAAGGCGTGCCGGTGATTCTCCTGCACGGCAGCTTCTCCAATCGCCGCTTCTGGTATTCGCCCAAGGGCGTCGGCCTAGGCGCCTTTCTGGCGCGCGCCGGGTTCGATGTGTGGATTCCGGAAATGCGCGGCCATGGACTTTCTCCCCGCAACCGCCACTGGCGTCACAACCGGGTGGCCGACTATGCCCGCTTCGACTTGCCGGTGATCGGCGCATTCATCCAGGAGCAGGCCGGCCAGGCGCCGCACTGGATCGGCCACTCCCTGGGCGGCACCATCCTCGCCGCAGCCCTGGGCGGCGCGTACTTGGCAGCCGAGCAGGTGGCCAGCGCGGCGTTCTTCGGTACCCAGGTCAGTCGGGTCTATTGGCCGTTGAAGGTTCCGCCTGTGGCCTGGAGCGCGCGTTTGCTGCTCAAGCGCCTAGGTCAGCTGTCCGGGTCGCGGCTCAAACGTGGGCCGGAGGACGAGCCGATCGGTCTGGCCTTGGAGACCCTGGGCTGGCACGGCCTGTTCGGGCGTTTCGGCGACAAGCAGGACGACTGGTGGGCGGGGCTGGCGACCGTGAACGTGCCGGTGCTGGCAGTGGCCGGTGCGGCGGATTACCAGGACCCGGTCTGGGCCTGCCGCAAGTTGTTCGAGCAGTTGGGTGGCCAGCGCAAGCAGTTTTTACGGCTTGGCGCTGAAGAAGGGTTCGACGCATTCGGGCATGTGGACATGTTGGTTAGCAAGGCGGCCCAGGTGCAGGTATGGCCACTGGTGGAGCGCTGGCTGAGGGCCCCTGAATCACCGTTGCCGGGGGCTACGGTGGCCGCCGAATCCGCCGAAGAGCAGTAGCGGCTGACTGAGTAGTCTCGGATGACTGCAAGGCCCTCCCCGGTGTAGCCTTGCTCAAATCCCGCTTTCGTTGTGACTGACAGGAGTTTGCCATGCAGCATTACGTAACGCCCGACTTGTGCGACGCCTACCCGGACCTGGTCCAGGTCCTGGAGCCCATGTTCAGCAACTTCGGTGGCCGCGATTCCTTTGGTGGCCAGATCGTCACAATCAAATGCTTCGAGGACAACTCGCTGGTCAAGGAGCAGGTCGAGCTCGATGGCAAGGGTAAGGTCCTGGTGGTGGACGGCGGTGGTTCGCTGCGCCGCGCGCTTCTGGGTGACATGCTGGCCGAAAAGGCGGCCAAGAACGGCTGGGAAGGCCTGGTGATCTATGGCTGTGTGCGTGACGTGGACGTGCTGGTGCAGACCGACGTCGGTGTCCAGGCCCTGGCCAGTCACCCGATGAAGACCGACAAGCGCGGTATTGGCGATCTCAACGTGGCCGTGACCTTCGCTGGGGTGACCTTCCGTCCGGGCGAATATGTGTATGCCGACAACAATGGCGTGATCGTCTCGCCAAGCCCGTTGAAAATGCCGGAGTGATGCGCCGCGCGCGCTGATGGAGCAGGAATGTTCGAGGAAGACAACGCGCAGTGGGGGCTGGTCCATGCCCTGGTGCTCGATGGTAAAGGCGGTGCGCGCTCAATTGCCCGGACAGCGCTGGATGCGCTCCAGTTGCAACCAGAGGAAAGCCTTTGGTTGCACTGGGATCGCAGCCATCCCCAGACGCGTACCTGGTTGCTCCAGGAGAGCGGCCTGAGCACCTTCGCCTGCGACTTGCTGCTGGAAGAGAACACGCGTCCGCGTCTGTTGCCCTTGGCCAACGAGCAGATGCTTTTGTTTTTGCGGGGCGTGAATCTCAATCCCGGCGCCGAGCCCGAAGACATGGTCTCGGTGCGGATCTTCGCCGAGGCCCGGCGAGTGATTTCGTTGCGCCTGCGACCACTGCGCGCCAGTGATGAAGTGCTTCAGCAATTGGACGAGGGCAGGGGGCCGAAGTCGGCCTCCGAGCTGTTGCTGCTGATGGGGGAGCTGCTTACCGAGAAGGTCCAGGCGTTGGTTAGCGACCTGTCGGAAGTGGTCGATCTCGAAGAAGAGAAGGTGGAAACCGATGAACGGTATTCGCCGGTGCAAGGCAGCCTGCAACAGATCCGCCGTCGTGCTGCTGGGCTACGGCGTTTTCTCGCCCCACAGCGGGAACTCTATGCGCAACTTTCGCGCAACAAGTGGAGCTGGTTCGGCGAAGGGGATGCCGACTACTGGAACGAGCTGAACAACAGCCTGATCCGCTATCTCGAAGAGCTCGAGCTGACCCGCGAGCGGGCCGCTCTGGTGCTGGAAAGCGAGGATCGACGGCGCAGTGAGCGGATGAACCGGACCATGTACCGCTTCGGCATCATCACCTGCATTTTCCTGCCGATGAGCTTCGTCACCGGCCTGCTGGGCATCAATGTCGGGGGCATTCCGGGCGCCGAGAGCCCGTATGGCTTCCTGTTCGCCTGCGCCGTGGTGCTGGGGTTGGCGGCGGGGCAATGGTGGCTGTTCCGACGGTTACGCTGGGTATGATGGGCTGTCCGGCCGGGGGATGCATGAGGCATTTTGAAACATCCGTCCCATATTCATGTGTGACCCGTAGTCCCGAGCCCTCGTCTTTGACAGACATTGCGCGAGGTGCCTATGCACGATCCGTTTGAAGAATCCTTGCGCGACCTGCTCAAGGCATCGCCGTCCGGCCAGGACCGAGACGATGCCGCATGCCTGGGTCGCGTCCTCAAGACCGCCAACCGCCAGGTCGGCGCGGGCGATCTGTTCAGCTTGCTGGGGCGCTGGAGCCAGGCGCTGATGATCGCTGTGAACAATGGCTCGGCGCATGTCGCGCCGGTGCGTCGCAACCCTGCCGCTGGCAGAAAAGCAGATAAGGCCGATTGAATATGGAACTCGATCTCTGGACCCAGAGCCTGGTCACCGCCATGACCGCCCTTTGGACCAAGGTGGCGAACTTCATCCCGAACCTGTTCGGCGCCCTGGTCGTGGTGTTGCTCGGCTTCGTGGTAGCCAAGCTGCTCGATACGTTGTTGTCCAAACTGCTGGCCAAGTTCGGCCTGGACCGCCTGATGAGCGGTACCGGTCTGACCAAGATGCTCAGCCGGGTGGGCATCCAGGTCCCGATTTCTACCTTGATCGGCAAGATCGTCTATTGGTTCGTGTTGCTGATTTTCCTGGTTTCGGCCGCCGAGTCCTTGGGCCTTGAGCGTGTCTCGGCCACCTTGGACATGCTCGCCCTTTACCTGCCCAAGGTATTTGGCGCAGCTCTAGTGCTGCTGGCTGGCGTGCTGTTGGCGCAGTTGGCCAATGGCTTGGTACGTGGCGCTGCCGAAGGCGTCGGTCTGGAGTATGCCGCAGGCGTCGGGCGTATCGCCCAAGGCCTGGTGATTATCATCAGCATCTCGGTTGCGATCAGCCAGTTGGAGGTCAAGACCGATCTGCTCAACCATGTCATCGTCATCGGCCTGATTACCGTTGGTCTGGCCGTTGCGTTGGCGATGGGGCTGGGCAGCCGGGAAATTGCCGGGCAAATACTGGCAGGCATCTACGTGCGCGAACTCTATCAAGTGGGCCAGCAGGTGCGGATTGGAGAGGTTGAAGGGCATATCGAGGAGATCGGTACGGTCAAGACGACCCTGCTGACCGATGATGGCGAATTGGTGTCGCTTTCGAATCGAGAATTGCTCGAACAGCGAGTCAATAGCCGCTAACCGCACAAAAGCTGTTAATGTATGCCGCCGCGAAAACGGCCCAAGGGGGCCGTGCGGCGACATTGACCTGACTGTCGGCCAGATCCGTTTTGAATAAAGTTCACTCGCCGCCCATGCGCTATGACCCCCGTGAGCTCACCGATGAGGAGTTGGTGGCGCGTTCGCATGAGGAGCTGTATCACGTAACGCGCGCCTATGAAGAACTCATGCGGCGCTATCAGCGGACCCTTTTCAACGTCTGCGCGCGTTATCTGGGGAACGACCGGGATGCCGACGATGTCTGCCAGGAAGTGATGCTCAAGGTGCTCTACGGTCTGAAGAACTTCGAGGGTAAGTCCAAGTTCAAGACCTGGCTCTACAGCATCACCTACAACGAATGCATTACCCAGTACCGCAAGGAGCGTCGCAAGCGACGGTTGATGGATGCCTTGAGTCTGGACCCTGTTGAAGAGGCGTCCGAAGAGAAGGCACCCAAGGCCGAAGAGAAGGGCGGACTGGACAGATGGCTGGTGCATGTGAACCCGATCGACCGTGAAATCCTAGTGCTTCGATTTGTCGCAGAGCTGGAATTTCAGGAAATCGCCGACATCATGCACATGGGCCTGAGCGCCACGAAAATGCGCTACAAGCGTGCGCTCGACAAGCTTAGAGAGAAATTTACGGGGCTGGCTGAAACTTAGCACCGCGTAAATATCTCTAACCAACCGGCAAGTTCTGCTAGACTTGCCGTCGAGTTGTCCCCCGGATGTTGGTGGGACTGCTTAACTATCACCAGATGGGGATTTAACGGATGAAATTGAAAAACACCTTGGGCTTGGCCATTGGTTCGCTTGTAGCCGCCACTTCGTTTGGCGCTCTGGCACAAGGTCAAGGCGCCGTCGAGACCGAACTCTTCTACAAGAAAGAGTTCTTCGACAGCCAGCGCGACTTCAAGAACGACGGCAACCTGTTCGGTGGCTCGATCGGTTACTTCCTGACCGACGACGTCGAACTGCGTCTGGGCTATGACGAAGTTCACAACGCTCGTGGCGAAGACGGTAAGAACATCAAGGGCTCCAACACTGCCCTGGACGCCGTTTACCACTTCAACAACCCGTACGACGCCATCCGTCCGTACGTTTCGGCTGGTTTCTCGCACCAGAGCCTGGGCCAGACCGGCCGTGGTGGTCGTAACCACTCCACCTTCGCCAACGTTGGCGCTGGCGCCAAGTGGTACATCACTGACATGTTCTACGCCCGTGCTGGCGTTGAAGCTCAGTACAACATCGACCAGGGCGACACCGAGTGGGCTCCTAGCGTCGGTATCGGCATGAACTTCGGCGGTAGCCCGAAGCAAGCTGAAGCTGCTCCGGCTCCTGTTGCTGAAGTCTGCTCCGACAGCGACAACGACGGCGTTTGCGACAACGTCGACAAGTGCCCTGACACCCCGGCCAACGTTACCGTTGACGCCGACGGCTGCCCGGCTGTTGCCGAAGTCGTACGTGTTGAGCTGGACGTCAAGTTCGACTTCGACAAGTCGGTCGTCAAGCCAAACAGCTACGGTGACATCAAGAACCTGGCTGACTTCATGAAGCAGTACCCACAGACCACCACCACCGTTGAAGGTCACACCGACTCCGTTGGTCCAGACGCTTACAACCAGAAGCTGTCCGAGCGTCGCGCCAATGCTGTCAAGCAGGTCCTGACCCAGCAGTACGGTGTTGAATCCAGCCGTATCGACTCGGTTGGCTACGGTGAGACCCGTCCGGTTGCTGATAACGCCACCGAAGAAGGTCGCGCCATCAACCGTCGCGTTGAAGCTCAGGTCGAAGCCCAGGCCAAGTAATTTGGTTTGATGCTTCATGAAAAACCCGGCCTCGGCCGGGTTTTTCTTTTTTCGGGGGACGCCCGGTGAGGGTCCCAGGAGAATTGCTGCACGCCTGTTTTCCAGGGATTCTCGTCCGCTTAGGGCACGCGATGTGGAACTGACAAGCAACCCATGAGCCTAGAGCCCTGTCGTCCGAGCCGCGCGGTGGCTATAATCGCCCCCTCACTCACCGCGAGTCTTGCCCGCCCATGTATACCCTGGCCCGCCAGCTGTTGTTCAAGCTTTCCCCGGAAACCTCCCACGACCTCTCCCTAGACCTGATCGGCGCCGGTGGCCGCCTCGGTCTCAATGGCCTGCTGTGCAAGCAGCCGGCGGCGCTGCCGGTGACAGTCATGGGCTTGAACTTTGCCAATCCGGTGGGCCTTGCCGCAGGTCTGGACAAGAACGGCGCCGCCATCGACGGCTTCGCCCAGCTCGGTTTCGGCTTTGTCGAAATCGGTACCGTGACGCCACGCCCGCAGCCTGGCAACCCCAAGCCGAGACTGTTCCGGCTGCCAGAGGCCACTGCGATCATCAATCGCATGGGCTTCAACAACCTGGGTGTCGATCATTTGCTGACGCGGGTACGTGCGTCGCGCTTCGACGGCGTGCTGGGCATCAATATTGGCAAGAACTTCGATACCCCGGTCGAGCGCGCGGTGGATGACTATCTGATCTGCCTGGAAAAGGTCTACACAGCCGCCAGCTATATCACCGTCAACGTCAGTTCGCCCAATACCCCAGGTCTGCGTACCCTGCAGTTCGGCGACTCGCTCAAGCAACTGCTCCAGGCGCTGGCCGTGCGCCGCGAACAACTGGCCAGTGAGCATGGCAAGCGTGTGCCGCTGGCGATCAAGATCGCCCCGGACATGACTGATGAAGAAACCGCCATGGTGGCCTCTGCGTTGCTCGAGACAGGCATGGACGCAGTGATCGCGACCAATACCACCCTGAGCCGCGAAGGTGTCCAGGGCCTGCCGTACGGTGAAGAGGCGGGCGGGCTGTCCGGCGCGCCAGTGCTCGAAAAAAGCACCCACACCGTGAAAGTTCTGGCAGGCGAGCTGGCCGGTAAGTTGCCGATCATCGCCGCAGGCGGTATCACCGAGGGGCGTCATGCCGCCGAGAAGATCGCTGCCGGCGCGAGCCTGGTGCAGATTTACTCGGGCTTCATTTATAAAGGGCCGGCGCTGATTCGTGAGGCAGTGGACGCGATTGCTGCCATGCCTCGGCCGTAAAAAGGCAGGCATAAAAAAGGGCCCCTTGAAGGGGCCCCTGGGCCTCAGCCCGCCGCCCGGATAGGGCGCGCATGGTGACTCGAATTCAGTGTCCTCGTCTCAGCCAACGGCGTGATTTTCGTTGAGTCTCTGGATGCCTGCGGTGCCGGTCATACCATCCCAGTTATCGCCCCGGCCCTCCCGCCAGCCATTGATCCAGGCTTGACGAACGGATGGCAGATTGAAGGGGCAAAGTTCGCGGGATTTGCCGGTAACCCCGTATTGGTAGCCACGTGAATATGCTCTTTCCAACGGATCACGCTTAAGTCTTCTCATAGGGTGTTGCCCTCACTTGTTGACTGTAATGTCCCGTCGGCCTCTCCGAGGCCGGGCAGAATCGTTCTGCCGGTGTGCGCTCGCTGCCGGCGTGGCGAGCAGAAAGTGTTGCCTCGTTGCGAGACAACCTGAGACCAGTTCTAACCAAAGCGGGTCACAGTGTGAATGATCGATTTGTCATAAGGACGTAACGTTTCATAGGGTCAAAGGATAAGTAAATAATTGCGACTCAACGTGATTTGTCCTTAAGCCCGCTATGATCAGGGTTTAATGCCCTTTGTAGTCATCTGGCCAGCGTCGTGGTCGGGTGTGCAGTAATAATTTGAAATGCGACGAAGGGTCACATGCGTGGCCGCGTTGCTGGAAATTTTCATACTGCCTGACGATCTAATCCACTTTCGCAGGGTGCGAAGGGGCTTGTCGTTCAGGTGGCCCGGCTTTCCCGGACTGCGGGCGAGGCCACCCGGACGCCTGCTGGAAGGGCGTGCGGGCAAACATCGGCGGGACGATGCGTCGGCCCGTCACTCAATCAGCCCAAGGCTCTGGATTGCTCATGTCGGACCGTTTCGAACTTTATCTCACTTGCCCCAAAGGTCTTGAAGGCCTGCTCGCCGAGGAGGCCCGTAGCCTGGGCCTGGACGATGTGCGGGAGCACACCTCTGCCATCCGTGGCTCGGCCGACATGGAAACCGCTTACCGCCTGTGCCTGTGGTCGCGTCTGGCCAACCGCGTGTTGTTGGTGCTCAAGCGCTTCGGCATGAAAAACGCCGATGAGCTCTACGACGGCGTGCATGGGGTCGAGTGGCAAGATCACTTGGCTGCTGACGGCACCTTGGCCGTGGAATTCAGTGGTCATGGCTCCGGAATCGACAACACCCATTTCGGTGCCCTTAAGGTCAAGGACGCGATCGTCGACAAGCTACGCAACCGCGAAGGACAGCGCCCGTCCGTGGACAAGATTGATCCTGACGTGCGTGTGCATCTGCGCCTGGATCGTGGCGAGGCGATCCTCTCCCTGGACTTGTCCGGACACAGCCTGCATCAACGCGGTTACCGTCTGCAGCAAGGTGCTGCGCCCTTGAAGGAGAACCTGGCGGCGGCGGTGCTGATCCGAGCCGGCTGGCCACGCATCGCCGCCGAAGGCGGCGCGTTGGCCGACCCGATGTGCGGTGTGGGCACGTTCCTGGTAGAAGCCGCGATGATCGCCGCGGATATCGCGCCCAACCTCAAGCGTGAGCGGTGGGGCTTCACGGCCTGGCTTGGCCATGTGCCGGCGTTGTGGCGCAAAGTTCACGAGCAAGCCCAGGCCCGCGCCCAGGCGGGTCTGGCCAAGCCTGCGCTGTGGATCCGCGGCTATGAGGCCGATCCGCGGCTGATTCAGCCGGGGCGTAACAACGTCGAGCGCGCAGGTCTGGGCGACTGGGTGAAGATCTATCAGGGCGAAGTCGGCAGTTTCGAACCGCGTCCGGACCAGAACCAGAAAGGCCTGGTCATCAGCAACCCACCCTACGGTGAGCGTCTGGGTGACGAAGCCAGCCTGCTGTACCTCTACCAAAACCTTGGAGAGCGTTTGCGTCAAGCCTGCCTGGGCTGGGAGGCGGCAGTGTTCACTGGCGCCCCCGAGCTGGGCAAGCGCATGGGTATTCGCAGCCACAAGCAGTACGCCTTCTGGAACGGCGCCTTGCCGTGCAAGCTGCTGCTATTCAAGGTTCAGCCCGACCAGTTCGTTACCGGCGAGCGTCGCCCGGCCGAGCCGGATGCAGGCGCTGCGCAGCGTCCGGCAGCCGTGGCCAGTGAACCGGCGCGCCTGTCCGAAGGCGCGCAAATGTTCGCCAATCGCCTGCAGAAGAACCTCAAGCAGTTGGGCAAGTGGGCCCGTCGCGAGCAGGTCGATTGCTACCGCTTGTATGACGCCGACATGCCCGAATATGCCCTGGCGGTGGACCTTTACCAAGACTGGGTGCACGTGCAGGAGTATGCCGCGCCACGCTCTGTCGATCCGGACAAGGCTCAAGCGCGTCTGCTCGATGCCTTGGCCGCCATCCCGCAGGCCCTGGGTATCGACCCACAGCGTGTGGTGCTCAAGCGCCGGGAGCGCCAGAGTGGGACGCGTCAGTACGAGCGCCAAGGTGCCGAAGGCCGCTTCCAGGAGGTGAACGAAGGGGGTGTAAAGCTGCTGGTGAACCTCACGGACTATCTGGACACCGGCTTGTTCCTCGACCATCGTCCGATTCGTCTGCGCATCCAGCGCGAGGCGTCGGGCAAGCGCTTCCTCAATCTGTTCTGCTATACCGCGACGGCCACGGTGCACGCCGCCAAGGGCGGGGCCCGCAGCACCACCAGTGTCGATTTGTCCAAGACCTATCTGGACTGGGCGCGTCGCAACCTGGCGCTCAACGGTTTTTCGGACCGCCATCGCCTGGAGCAGGGCGACGTGATGGCCTGGCTGGAAGGCAACCGGGACAGCTACGACCTGATCTTCATCGACCCGCCGACCTTCTCCAATTCCAAGCGCATGGAAGGGGTGTTCGATGTGCAGCGCGATCATGTGCAGTTGCTGGACTTGGCCATGGCACGCCTGGCGCCAGGCGGGGTGCTGTACTTCTCCAACAACTTCCGCAAATTCCAGCTCGATCCGAGTCTGGTCGAGCGATATGCCGTCGAGGAGATCAGTCATCAGACCCTGGATCCTGATTTCGCGCGCAACAATCGAATCCACCGGGCGTGGCGCATTCAGGCGCGATAAGCGGCGTGTATGAGGTTGCGTGGCTAGTGGCCAATAGCTATAACTGACGCGAAGGGCCCGACAATTCGCAGGACGCTGACGTGATGAGATTGCTTTATGTCGAAGTGTGGCGTTCGTGCGAAGGTACTCGGCATGTTCCGCGAAGCGCTGCCCGCCTGGGGGGTGGCGTTGGTGGTCCTGGTCGCTGGCGGTCTGTTGACGGCGGCCTTGGCCATTGCCACGCAGAGCTTCTACACGCAGCAACTGCGTCAGCGCTTCGAGCTGTTGGCTAACGAGCGGTACAGTCGCATCGCCGAACGTTTCGACGACCAGGAGCAGCGCTTGGATGGCCTGCGACGGTTTTTCAGTTATTCCAACGAAATCACCCCGCAGGAGTTTGACGGTTACGCGCGGCCACTGTTGTACCGGACCCAGGCGTATTCCTGGGCGCCCCGGGTCGATGCTGGACAACGCGCCGATTTCGAGCGACGTGCCAGTGCCTGGCTTGGGCAGGCGTATCAGATTCGTGATCAGGACGCACAGGGTATCTGGCATCCTGCGCCCACGCGTGACTATTACTATCCGGTGCTCTATACCCAGGCGGCGTCCCTGCAAGGGCAGCCTTACGGCCTGGACTTGCGTGGACAGCCCCTTCGCGAGGCCACCCTTGTTCGGGCTAAGTCACCCGGCAGCATGGCGGTCTCTGCGCCGCTGGACATGATCAATGTCGAGCCTACCTATGCCCGTGGGGTGCTGGTCGTGGCGCCGGTGTTCGCTGATGGTGATCCCGGTGGGTTGCCTTCTGGCTATGTCATGGCGTTGCTGAGCATGCAGCGCTTGGTCGCCGAAGGGCTGCCGCCTGCCGCGGATGACAACCTGGTGGTGCGCATTATCGATACCTCCGGAGCCAAAGGGCCGGAGGTGCTGTTCGACTCACGCAACACCGTCGCCCAGGTGCCATTGGCCAGCACCCACCTTTTGCATCTGGCCGATCACCATTATCAGCTCGATATTCGTCCCAGCCGGGCTTTTCTCCAAGCCAACCGCTCCTCCGCGGTGGTGGTGGTCAGTTTGCTGGGTGGTTTGCTCAGCGTCTTGCTCAGTGCCTTGCTCTACAGCCTGTTCAGCCAGCGTCAGCGTGCCCTGGCACTGGTCGATCAGCGCACTGGCGAATTGCGGGTCAGCGAGCAGTCCTTGCGCGATACCCACAATCAGCTGCGCAGCGTATTGGACGCCGCGACACAGGTCGCCATCATCGCCACCAGCCTCAAGGGCCTGGTCAGTACCTTCAATGCCGGTGCCGAGCGCATGCTGGGCTATTCGGCAAGCGAAGCCATTGGTCAGTTGCGGCTGGAGGATCTGGTCCCCCCTGAGGAACTCAGCCAGCGCGCCCACGCCCTGAGCGTGCGCTATGGACGCGAGATCGGCGGTGGCCAGGCGATGTTTGCCGAGACCGTGCAGGAAAAAGGGACCGAGGCAGGGGAGTGGACCTTGGTGCGCAAGGATGGCAGCCGCCTGCTGGCCAACATGCTGGTCACTGCGGTACTGGACGAGCAGGGGTTGTGGGTTGGCTACCTGGCCATCTGCATCGACGTCACCGAACGGCGGCGCGTCCATGAAGCGCTGGCGGCCCGTGATCGGTTGTTGGAGAAGCTCAGCGCCGAAGTGCCCGGTGGGATCTACCAGTACCGCCTGGATGCCGACGGACACTCTTGTTTCCCCTATGCCAGCCAAGGCCTGCACGATATCTATGAAGTCGATCTGAAGACGCTGCGTGAGGATGCATCGGCGGTGTTCGAACGCATCCACCCCGATGACCTGGAGCGCGTCCGTCGCTCGGTCCGTTATTCGGCCTTGCACCTGACACCCTGGCGTGAGGAGTACCGCGTGATACTGCCTCAGGCGGGCCTGCGCTGGGTGCGCGGGGAAGCTACCCCCGAAATCGGTGAAGGAGGATGCACCTTGTGGCATGGCTACCAGACGGACATCTCCGACCTCAAGCGGGTGGAGGAAGAGCTTCGGGCGCTTTCGGTCACCGATGCCTTGACCGGCATCCATAACCGGCGACATTTCCAGGAACGATTGCAGAACGAGCTGGAGCGTGCACAGCGTGACGGATTGGAGCTGGCGGTGATCATGCTGGATATCGATCATTTCAAGCGGATCAATGACCAGTACGGCCATGCGGTGGGCGATCATGTGTTGCGCAGCCTTTGCCAGCGGATCGGCAGTCGCCTGCGGCGTACCGATGTGTTTTGCCGTTTGGGGGGCGAGGAGTTCATGGTGCTTTGCCCGGGTAGCAATGCCGAGCAGGCACGATCATTGGCATTGGAGCTGTGGCAGGGGGTTCGCAGTGTTCCGGTCGATGGAGTGGGCCGGGTGACGGCGAGCTTTGGAGTGGCGGGTTGGCGACCGGGGGAGGGAGCTGATGCGTTGCTGTTGCGGGCTGACGCCGGGGTGTATGCGGCCAAGCAGGCGGGGCGGGATCGGGTTGAGGCGGAGTTGCGCTGAGGGTGGGATTGCCTGTAGGCGCGGCGGTTCGGCGCTCTGATTTACCCGCGAATTGGCCGGAACAAACAACACATTAATTAGCTTGTTTGCCTTTGGTGCGCTGTAGTTCAGTCGCCGCCGATCGTGACCTCAGGAGGCCGGAGGTGGGAGCCAGCGGTTTTGCCTACTTTGCTTGCGAGCAAAGTAGGTCGCCGTAAAGGCGAAAAGCGCCGGTGGCGCCCCACCCAGAATGGATATCACACTATCTGAAAGCCCAAGCCGATCAAGGCACGCCAGCCGCCGCAGTATTTCCCACCTTCGGCTGCCGGTAAAGATCCAGCAACACCTGATCCAACACCTGCGATGCCCCCCAGGGCTTGGGATCATTCAGAATCGCCGCCACCGCCCAGGTGTTTCCATTGCTATCCCGGCTGAACCCGGCAATCGCCCGAACGGTGTTCAGGGTGCCGGTCTTGATGTGCCCTTCACCGGTCATGGCCGTGCGCTTGAGCCGCTTGCGCATGGTGCCATCCATGCCTACCAGCGGCATGGAACTGATGAATTCGGCGGAGTAGGGGCTCTTCCAAGCTGCCTGCAGCAGCGCCGCCATCTCGCGAGTGCTGACCCGCTCTGCACGGGACAGGCCGGAGCCGTTTTCCATGATCAGGTGCGGCGCGGTGATGCCTTTTTTCGCCAGCCACTGACGTACCACACGCTGGGCTGCGCGGGCGTCGTCGCCGTCGGCATCCGTGCGGAACTGCGCACCCAGGCTCAGGAACAGCTGCTGGGCCATGGTGTTGTTGCTGTACTTGTTGATGTCGCGGATCACCTCGACCAAGTCCGGCGAGAATGCCCGTGCCAGCAGGCGTGCACCTTTGGGCACGTTCTCGATGCGATCGCGGCCCTGAATGCTACCGCCCAGTTCGTTCCAGATCGCTCGCACCGCACCGGCGGCATAGGTCGGATGATCGAGCAGCGACAGATAGGTCTGTGAGTTGCAGCCTTCGCCAAGCTGGCCACTGACGACTACGCTGACGCCGTCGGCCTGGGTGACCGGGTTGTAACGTACATCACCTGCACATTTTCTGGAGGCGACGGCCTTGACCTGGTTGTCGATGCGCACGTTCGCAAGCGGCGGCTCCATGGCCACAGTGACTTTTCCGCCATCGTTGCGGGCCACGAAGCGCAGGGCCTTCAGGTTGACCAGCAGCGAGTCGGGGCGGACCAGGAACGGCTTGTTCACATCACCGCCGTCGTCATTGAACTGCGGCAGGTTGGGCTGAACGAAATGGCTGCGATCCAGCACCAGGTCGCCCGTCACCGTGCGCACGCCGTTGGCGCGCAGGTCACGCATCAGCAGCCAGAGCTTTTCCATGTTCAGTTTCGGATCGCCACCGCCTTTGAGGTACAGGTTGCCGTTGAGTACGCCGTTGCTCAGGGTGCCATCGGTGTAGAACTCGGTTTTCCACTGGAAGGTGGGGCCCAGCAGTTCCAGCGCCGCATAGGTGGTCACCAGCTTCATGGTCGAGGCCGGGTTGACCGAGACATCGGCGTTGAACACGGTGGGCGTGCCGGGACCGTTGAGCGGCAGCATCACCAGGGACAGGGCTGAGTCCTGCAGTTTGTTGGCTTTGAGCGCCTGTTGCACTTTCGGCGGGAGGGTAGTGTTGACGGGCGCGGCCTGGCCAGGCATGGCGAAGGGCAGGAACAGGCTGGCGAGAATCAGGGGACGGAGCGTTTTGATCATGTGCAATTTGAACCCTGCGGACGAGGGAAAGTGACATTGGGGCTGTACAAGATGATGGCCCCAGGACGAAATATAGTGCGCATTATGCCCCAAGCGCATCCTCCATGGGCCATGTTCGACGGAAAAGCGCCGCAGCCGCCCGGAAACTGGTAAAGTGCCGCGCGTTAATACTCAAGAGGATAGTTTCATGGCCACCAACCGTTCCCGTCGTCTGCGCAAGAAACTGTGCGTGGACGAATTCCAGGAGCTGGGTTTCGAACTGAACCTGGAATTCAAGGAAGACCTGTCCGACGAAGCCATCGATGCCTTCCTCGATGCCTTCCTCGCTGAAGCCATGGATGCCAACGGCCTGGATTACGTCGGTGGTGATGACTTCGGCCTGGTTTGCCTGGCCAAGCGTGGCTCGGTCAGCGAAGAGCAGCGCGCCATTGTCGAAGCGTGGCTCAAGGGCCGCAGCGAACTGACCAAAATCGAACTCAGCCCGCTGCTGGACGCTTGGTATCCGGACAAGCCAATCAACACCCAGGCTTCCTGATCCGCCCCGAGCAGCGTATTTACGCGCTGCTCATCCAGCCCTGGCCGGGTGTTGCAAATGCCTGGCCAGCGCTTTCTCCGTTCGGCGCATATGCCGTGCCAATACCTGCCGTCGCAGTTTCAGCTGTGCCAATGGCAAGGTTTCCTGCTCCAGTGCTTCACACGCCTCCATCAGATCCCTGGCTTCCAGCATCCTGGCCGTGCTGAGGATCTTGTGTGCCTGAGCGGCAATGGCCCGTGCATCTTTCGGGTCGATGGCCATCAGCGTGGCCAGGTCTTGTATCAAACTTTCCAGTAAGGCGTTGAGGAGTCGAGTACGGCTGTCCGGGTCGTCACCAACGATGGCGGACAGGCCCTCAAGGGCGAGACGTTTGCTTGCCCTGCGCCTTGGCGACGCATGCCAACTCGGTTCGATGCCTGCCAGGCGCTGATTCAGCGTGTGCAGGCCTATCGGCTTGAGCAGACAGTCGTCCATGCCAACGTCCAGGCAACGCTGACGGACTTCCGGCTGGGCGTTGGCGGTGTAGCCAAGGATCAGGCAGCGTGGCCAGTCGCGTTGGCGCTCTATCGCGCGGATGGCTTCAGCGACTTGGTAGCCGTTCATTTGCGGCATGTTGCAGTCGAGGATCACCACATCGAAACCGCCCGCGCGCCATTTTTCCAGCCCTTCACGGCCATCGCTGGCGACGGACAGGCTCAGCCCCAGGAAACTCAACTGCTGTTCCATCAACAACAGGTTGGCCGGGTGGTCATCGATGACCAGTACGTTCAGCCCGCTGTTCGGTGTCTCCACGTCCTGCACCAGTGGGGTGGTCACCGGTGGCGCTTCGACGCGTTGCAGGGGCATTACCAGGGTCACCTGAGTGCCGACGCCAGGCAGGCTCTTGATGCTCAGCGTCCCTCCCATCATCTCGCTCAGGCTATGACTGATCGCCAATCCCAAACCGGTTCCAGCCCTTGCTCCCTCGCTGTGTGGATTGGCCTGGACGAACGGGTTGAACAGCTCCTTGAGTGCCTCCTCGTGGATCCCGATGCCGGTGTCGCGGACTTTGAGTTCCAGACACGGGCCATCGCGATCGGTGTCCTCGTTCACGAGCAAGTTGATCTGGATCTGGCCTTGGTCGGTGAACTTGATGGCATTGCTGACCAGGTTCGACAGCACCTGCTTGAACCGCAGTGGATCGAGCAGCGCGTGGCAACGGGCGTTTGGCGCGATGACCACTTGCAGGGCCAGGTCTTTCTGTCGCGCCAGGCCAGCGAATACCCTGGCCACTGACTCGACCAGAACGCTGGGATCGACCGACTCCGGGGAAAGGCATAAATGGCCGGACTCGATCCTGACGATGTCCAGGATGTCGCCGATGAGCCCGAGCAGGTCTTTTGCCGAATGGTAGGCGACCTCCAGGGATGGCCGGTCCAGTTGCCCGCGATCCGCCCGGCGCACTGCCAGCTCCAGCATGCCAATGACTGCATTCATAGGCGTGCGGATCTCGTGGCTAATGGTCGCCAGGAAGGTGCTTTTAGCACGGTTGGCGTCGTCGGCACGTTGCTTGGCCAGGCGCAGCTCCTGGACCAGCTCGCGACGGTCACTGATGTCGATCCAGCCACCGATGATCCCCTGGACTTCACCTAGGGAGTCGCGATAGGGCAGGATCCAGTGGTAGATGGTCAGCTCCCGTCCTCCCATGCGCAGTGGACGGTCCAGGATCAAGGGGGTGCCGGCGGCCATGACTTGCTCGTAGTCGGCCTCCATCTGTTGGGTATATTCCCGATCAGCACCCGGGCTTTCATCCAGTCGCTTGCCCATGACCTCGTCGGTTTGGGCATCGACAGCCTGCAAGTAGCTGTCATTACAGCTTTGCAGCCGCCCTTCACGATCCCGCACATACATCGGATGAGGGGTGCCGTTGAGCAAGGCTCGCATGAACTCAAGCTGGTCGTTGAGTGCCCGCTCGGCGCATTTGCGTTGCCTGATCTGCCACCGTAGGTGCGCGTTCCAGATCAGTGCCAAAAGCAACAGCAAGCCGACTGCCAGCAAGAACTTCAGCGCCAGGCGACGAAACTCCCGCCAATACACGTCGTCATGCAGCCGATAGCCTCCCCAGCGATTGTTGATCACGCCAAGCTCCTCCGGCGAGATGCTTTGCAAGGCTTTGTCCAAGATCGACGCCAGTGCATGGGCCTGGCTGTTGGTGGCCATCGCGACTGTGGCCGGCTCGCTGCCGATCGTACTGCGAATGACCAAGTCCGGGTTTCCGGCCAGGGCATGGTTGGCGTCGATCAGGGTGGTGATGGCCGCATCGACTTCACCACTGCTTAGCAGCGCAATGGAAAAGAATGGGCTGTCGGTCTCGATCTTGCTGATCTTCGGGTAACGGGCCGAGAGCAAGCCGGCCATGATGCTGTCGCGGGTGATCGCGACCTGCCGGTTCTGCAGGTGCTCCAGGGACGCCGCCTGGTCACTGCCTGCGCGGGTGACCAGTACATAGGTGCTTTCCAGGTACGGCCGGCTGATATGCAGGGCACCATCGTGCTTTTCGTCGCTGGAAATGGCGGCGATGACATCGGCCCGGCCGTCCTTGAGTCGGGCCAGCATGTCCCGGATGCCGCTGGCCCGCTCGATCTCGAAGCGCAGACCCGTGCGCAGCCGGATCAGGTCCAGCAGATCGGCGGCGATACCGCGAAAGTTGCCGTTGCTGTCGAAGTAGGAAACCGGAGCGGCGGTCTCGTTGATCGCCACGCGCATCACCGGATGTTCCCGCAGCCATTGCTCTTCGCCGGCCGAGAGCTGAAGCTTGCGATCAGTCAGCAGATAATCGCTTCCCGCCCCCCAACGCTTGAAGATGCTGGCGGCCATGATGGGTGTCTGGCTCTCTAGGGTCGCATCGATCACCTCCTTGAGAATGGTGTCCTGGCGGCGCAGGGCGAAACTAAAGCCAATGGCCTCGTGCTTGCCGAAGCTCGCCATGCGCAAAGGCGGGAGATGGCCGCGATTGAGTTGGTAATGGGTCGAAATGGTATCGCCAATGAACACGTCGGCCTGGCCGAAAGCGACAGCATTCAGCGCCAATGTGGAGGAGCGAAATGCCAGCAGTTCGGCCTTCGGATAGGCACTGAGTACTTCTTTGGGCGAGAGATAGTGATAGAGCATGCTCAGGCGCAGCCCTTTGAGTTCGTCATCCAGTACGCGGCGCTCATGTTCTCGCGTCACCAGCACTGGCTGGTCGATCGCATAAGGACGAGAGAGCGCAAGGCCTGCGACGGCTTCATAACCATTGGCGCTGCCAAGCAAGTCGATCCGGCCATGCTTGAGCGCTTCGATCGCTGACTGGCGGCTGTCGAAGCCCAGCACGCGGACCTTCAATCCCAACGCAATGCCGATCAGGCCAGCGTATTCAGCGGTGAGCCCCTGGTAGTCGCGCCCGCCTGTGGTGATATCGAAAGGTGGGTAGTCCGGGAAGGATGTACCGATCACCAACTCTTGTTTTTCAGCGAGCCATTGGCGCTGGGTCGGTGTCAGCATTGGCAGAACCGGCTTTAGCGACGAGCGCGTCAGGAGGTTAAGTGCTTTGGGCCTGTTTTGGTGGGCGTGCGCTGGATGGCAAGCCAGCGCAAGGGCAACGATAAACAGGCAGGTTAGGTACCGCCCCATGTCGCACCTCAAACCAGCGCGTTGCGTTTGGCGACATCAATCAGGTCGACCAGCGTCTGGACCTGAAGTTTTTGCATCAAGCGCTTTTTGTAGGTGCTGACGGTTTTGTTACTCAGAAACATGCCCTTCGCAATTTCCTTATTGCTCTTTCCTTGGGCGAAAAGTTGCAAAACCATAAGTTCTCTGTCGTTAACGTGTCGGAAAAGTCGTATCTCGTGGTCTGGAATAATCTGGCTGGTGTTAACCGCTTGGCTGGGGAAATAGTTGTAACCGGAGAGCACGGCTTTTATTGCACTAAGCAGTTCGCTCAGGTCCTCTTGTTTGCCGACATATCCGGCGGCTCCCGATTGCATGCAACGCACCGCGAAAAGGGCGGGGCATTGTGCTGTCAGTACCAGCACTTTCAAGGGCAAGGCCATGCTCTGGAAGCGGGACAGGATTTCGAGGCCATCGAGCTTGGGAATGGCAATGTCGAGGATCACCAAGTCGGGACGTGTCTCTCGGACCATCTGCATGGCATGGACGCCATTGTCCGACTCACCGACGACCTTGTAATTCTGGTTTTCCAGCAACATGCGAACCGCCATGCGGATAACGGGATGATCATCGACAATATATACAGAGTGCATATTCAACTTCCATGCGGCGGGTGTCGGAAATAATGCGCACCTTAGCTCAGTTGGAAGTCGTCGGACATGCGAGGAGCTGCCACGACTCGCATATGGGAAAATGCCTACAGTAAAAAGCTACGCGCGCTACGAATTGAGCGTGTTGACGTCACCAAAGGCACCTGGTTTAGTAACTTTTTATTTTTAGATATTGATAAGTATTTAATTCTGTTGAGGGCTAATAAGAAATTTCCTTCAATTACTAGCCCTCAAGACTATTGGGTACCCAGCCCTCAGGGAGGGCTGGAGCGTCCGGTCATTTCACTGGCCATCTCGCTGGCATAGCTGTCGGTCATGCCGGCGATGAAATCGATCATGCGCAGGAAGGCTGTATGCAGCGAGTCGTGCGGGTCTGGAGCGTGATTACCGATCAAATCCAGTACACGTCGGCTCTTGAAGGAAGGTGTACGCCCGCCGTGCTGCTCCAATGCCGCTCCACAAAATGCATTGAGGAGAATCTCGAGGGTAGTGTAGGCACCGATCTCGTGCAGGGTCTTGCGTTTGTCCTGGAAGATTTTCTTGCGGGCCATGTCCTTGGCCTGGAGCACGCAACGCTTGGCTGGACCGTGCATGTGTTCGACCAGATCGCCAGGCAGGTGCCCGGCAAGCAAGGCGGTCTGTTGTTCAACGAAGGCCTGGGCTGCCGCGTTGGTCAAATGCTCGATTGCCTTGCCACGCAGAATCGCCAGTTTACGCCGCCGTGAGTCCGTGGGCCCCAGTTGACGGTAGGTTTCGGGCAAATCGTCACCTACCAGGTCGAGCAGCAGGGCCTCGACCTCGGCGTACTGCAGCAACTCCATCTCCAGGCCGTCTTCGAGGTCGATCAGGGCGTAGCAGATGTCATCTGCCGCCTCCATCAGGTATACCAGCGGATGGCGCGCCCAACGCTGCTGTTCGAGCTGCGGCAGGCCGAGCTTGCGGGCGATCTGCTCGAGCAGCGGCAATTCGCTCTGATAGCTACCGAATTTGTGTTTCTTATAGCCCAGGGCGTCGGCGTGGCGGGCGCTCCATGGATATTTGAGGTAGGTACCCAAAGTGGCGTAGGTCAGGCGGGTGCCGCCATCGAACTGGTGGTATTCGAGTTGGGTCAGTACACGAAACCCCTGGGCGTTGCCTTCGAAGTTGAGAAAATCTGCGCGCTCGTCATCGCTCATGTCGTCCAGCCAGCCACGTCCGGCGGCCTGCTGGAACCAGTGGCGAATGGCATCTTCGCCGGAATGGCCAAAAGGCGGATTGCCGATGTCATGGGCCAGGCACGCCGACTGCACGATCATGCCAAGGTCGCTGGGCTCGCACCAGGCCGGTAAGCGCTCGCGCAGGGTTTCGCCAACGCGCATGCCCAGCGAGCGACCGACGCAGCTGACCTCCAGTGAATGAGTCAGGCGGGTGTGGATGTGATCGTTGCTCGAAACGGGGTGGACCTGGGTTTTGCGCCCCAGGCGGCGGAAGGCACCGGAGAAGATGATGCGGTCATGGTCTTTGTGGAAGGGGCTGCGCCCCAGTTCCTCGGGGCTGTACAGGGCTTTGCCCAGGCGTTCGCGGGTCAGCAGGGTGTGCCAGTCCAAGGCTCGATCTCCCGTCAGGTGGACGCCATAGCTTCCCGTGTCGGGCGCGCCCGTGCAAGCAGCGGGCGCGATCGATCAGGGGCGTCGACTGTTGCGCAGGAACAATCGCACCAGCGGTGCCAGGCTAGTCCCCAGGCGCACGAGTCTGCCGAGGTTGCCGCTGCGCACGCCTTTGCCGGTGAGAAATCCCAGGGCGACCACAGCGCCCAGGCCCCAGAGCGGCGCATGCTTGATCCCCAGCCCATCTTGCAATGAATCGCCTATGCCACGCAGGCGGCGGACCGGCTCGAGCAGTTGCGCCGATTCGTGGTGGATCTGTTGGCGATGCATTTCAAGGCGCAGGCGCAGTAACGCCTTGCGCAGTTCACGGGGATTACGGGTGTTGGGCAGTTCGGGCAGGCTCATGGCAATAGGCGCTCCCTGTCCTTGGCGAGTTCTTCGAGGGTGGCACTGAAGGGGGACGACTCATCGAATACCGCCGCTTTCAGGCGCAGCCCACAGTACAGGGCGGCGATGCCGTAGAACACGCACAAGCCGATGATGCCGGCCAGGCGATAGCTGTCCCACAGCAACACCAGCACCAAGCCCGACAGGGCCGTCAACAGCAGGAGGGCGAAGACCAGGGCGAGGCCTGCGAACAGCAGCAGGCTCAGGGTGCGGGATTTTTGTTCCTGCAACTCGATGCCGAACAGCTCGATGTGGCTGTGCAGCAGGCCGAGCAACGCCGCGCCGAGGCGCTTGCCGGATGCGCTGGTGCCGGGGGCGTCGTTTTCCATGCTCACCCCTTAGCGTCGACTGGCCAGCAGGCCGATCAACAGGCCAACGCCGGCGGCAATGCCGATGGCCTGCCAAGGGTTTTCCTGGACGTATTGCTCGGCGCTGCCCAAGGCTGCCTGGCCACGTTCGCGGACCGAGTCCTGTGTCAGTTGCAGGGTTTCGCGGGCCTGGGCCAGACGGTCATGAAGCTGTTCACGCAGTTCGTCGGCCTGGTCGCCTGCCAGGTTGGCGGTGTCGGCGAGCAGCTTTTCGGTGTCGCGCACCAACGCCTGGAAGTCAGCCATCAGTATCTCTTGAGCAGTCTTTGCCGGTTTGCTGGCCATGGAGGCTCTCCCTGTAAAAGTGTGTGGCTATTTCGAGTGATGGGGTTGGCGGAAGGTTCAGTATGGCCGCTGGTACGGCCCTTGCTACCTCACGGAGCGTGGCCGCGCCGAATGCGTGCGCGGGCCATGCGATACCGATAAACCTTAACCCAATCCACGACAAACCCAAGAAAAAACCACGCAGGTCGCGCCCGGCTCACCGAAATAGGGCAAAGGCCTGGCACCGAATCGGTGCAGGGATGCGGGCTCTTGAACTGTCCTGGTGCCTTTTCAGCAGGTCTGCCTATTCATGGAAAACATGCACAGCGCGATGGACTCCCTCGTTCACGGCTCCAATACCTTGTTCCTCCTCATGGGCGCCATCTTGGTGCTCGCCATGCATGCGGGATTTGCCTTTCTGGAGGTCGGGACCGTACGTCACAAGAATCAGGTCAACGCTTTATCGAAGATCCTCAGCGACTTCGCGGTCTCGGCCTTGGTGTACTTCTTCGTGGGTTATTGGGTGGCCTATGGCGTGAGCTTCTTCCAGCCCGCCGCAACGCTGGCCGACGACCACGGTTATGCATTGGTCAAATGCTTCTTCTTGCTGACGTTTGCGGCGGCGATCCCGGCGATCATCTCCGGCGGCATTGCCGAGCGCGCTCGCTTCGTGCCGCAGCTGTGCGCCACGGCCTTGATCGTGGCGGTGGTCTATCCGCTCTTCGAAGGCGTGGTATGGAACGGCAACTTCGGGCTGCAGGCTTGGTTGCAAGCGCGCTTCGGAGCACCGTTCCATGACTTTGCCGGCTCGGTGGTGGTGCATGCCATGGGCGGCTGGCTGGCGCTGGCGGCGGTGCTGTTGCTCGGTGCACGCCGTGGGCGCTATCGCGAAGGGCGCCTGGTGGCCTTCGCACCGTCGAGCATTCCATTCCTGGCATTGGGGTCATGGATCCTGATCATCGGTTGGTTCGGCTTCAACGTCATGAGCGCCCAGACCCTGCAAGGGGTCAGTGGGTTGGTGGCGATCAACTCGCTGCTGGCCATGGTCGGCGGCACCTTGTCGGCCTTGCTGGCCGGGCGTAACGACCCGGGCTTTCTGCACAACGGCCCGCTGGCCGGATTGGTGGCTGTGTGTGCCGGTTCGGACGTCATGCACCCTGTCGGAGCGCTGGCCACGGGTTTGATCGCTGGCGTGCTGTTCGTCTGGTGCTTCACCGCGGCGCAGAACCGCTGGAAGATCGACGATGTCCTCGGGGTCTGGCCGCTGCATGGCCTATGCGGCCTCTGGGGCGGTATCGCCTGCGGCATTTTCGGGCAGATGGCCCTCGGCGGGATGGGGGGCGTCAGTCTGGGCAGTCAGTTGGTGGGCAGCCTGGCGGGCGTCATCGTGGCGTTGGCTGGTGGTTTTGCGGTCTATGGCCTGATCAAGCGGGTACACGGGCTGCGTCTTAGCCATGAGCAGGAATTCCAAGGCGCAGACTTGTCGCTGCACCGCATCGGGGCGACCAATCAAGATTGACGCGCGTCAGATGCGCGGGAGCAAGCATGGTCCTAGAATGGGTATCCCGTTCCCGCAGACTCGAGGCGTGTCCATGCTGCCTGAATGCCAACTGTTCGGCACCTTGGGGTGCCACCTGTGCGAAGTCGCCGAGGCCATGCTGATGCCGTTCATCGAGCATGGCTTGTTGGTGGAGCTGGTCGATATCGCTGAAAGCGAGGCGCTGTTCGAGCGCTATGGGCTGCGCATTCCGGTACTTCGCCGGTGCGATACCGGCGCCGAGCTGGGCTGGCCGTTCGATGCCGAGCAAGTCGTGGCGTTTCTGGGGTGAGCCGTTGACGCAGGCTTGGGCGAATCCGTATGCTGTATATAAATACAGTATACGGATTCGCCCATGTTCAACGTCGAGCAACTGAAGTACAGCGTCAATCGCATGCCGCCCGAGCAGGTATGCGAGGCCGTGCTGGAACTGCGCCTCGAAGGCTTGGTGACCGACGACCGGACTCCGTTCGGCAAAGTCCATTTCAACACCTGTTTCGCTGAGATCGAGGCGTTGTTCCAGCGCGCGGGTTATCACCGTGCGCTGGATGTGGTGGGTTACCAGGGGCTGATCTATGCCCTTTACGATCCCGCCCGCTGGGAGCCAGTGCAAGTACTGCGCTGGCTCAAGGAGCGCACTGAACTGCAGGCCAAGGCTGGTTGAGCCTGTAGCCATGGGGGATAATGCCCGCCTTTGAATTCCCGAGCCCTGTCATGACCGCACCTTTCGACCCTGCCCATCAGCAAGCCAGTACTGTCTGCCTGCCTCCGGGCTCCTGGCAAACCGTGCTCGATTGCCTGTGCGAGCACTTCAAGGGGATCGATCGTGAACAGTGGTTGGACCGCTTCGCCCGGGGGCGGGTGCTGGATGCACAAGGGCAGCCCATTGCGGCGGACTTTCCCTACCGTCGGGGCATGCGCTTGCACTACTTTCGCGAAGTGCTCAATGAAAAGCCGATTCCCGTACAGGAGTCGATCCTGCATGTCGATGAGCATCTGGTGGTCGCGGACAAACCGCATTTTCTGCCAGTCACGCCGACCGGCGAATACGTCGAACAGACCTTGCTGCGCCGCCTGATCCGCCGTCTGGATAACCCGCATCTGGTGCCGTTGCACCGCATCGACCGGCATACCGCGGGCCTGGTGCTGTTTTCCGCCAATCCGCAGACCCGCAGCGCCTATCAACGGCTGTTTCCCGAGCGGCGTATC
Source organism: Pseudomonas sp. HTZ2 (assembly GCF_033173945.1). Lineage (NCBI taxonomy): Bacteria > Pseudomonadati > Pseudomonadota > Gammaproteobacteria > Pseudomonadales > Pseudomonadaceae > Pseudomonas > Pseudomonas sp. HTZ2. The sequence continues at coordinate 3,371,903 of NZ_CP137332.1, forward strand.
GACAAACGCTACCAGGCCATAGCGGCGGCACTGCCTGAGCGCGAATTCCCTTTGGTGCACCGTAGCCGCCTGGTGCATGGCGAACCCTTCTTCCGCATGCATGAGGTGGACGGTGTGGAGAACAGCGAAACCCTTGCCGAAGTGCTGGAGAAGAACGGCAAGCTGTGGCGCTACGGGCTCTCACCGGTGACAGGCAAGACGCACCAATTGCGGGTGCATATGGCGGCGTTGGGTGCCGGTATCTGCAATGACCCGTTCTATCCGCAGCTTTCGAAGGATGAGGACGACTACCAACGCCCCTTGAAGCTGCTGGCGCACAGTTTGCGTTTCCAGGATCCCCTGACTGGGGAGATGCGTTACTTCGAGAGCCGACTCTCGCTGGATTGGTGAAATCTGTCGGGGTGAGGGCAAGCCCGCGCCTACAGGTTGGTAATGCACCTGTAGAGACGGGCATGCGCCGACGTGCATCAGCGGTTGAAGCGTTCCACCAGTGAGTACTGACTACCGGCGGTGCTGGTCAGCTCTTCACTGAGCAAGGCAGAGCGCTGGGCCTGTTCGGCAGTCTGGTCGGCCAGATCGGCAATGGTGCTGATGTTGCGGCTGATCTCGTCGGCCACAGCGGTTTGCTCCTCGGTGGCCGCGGCGATCTGGGTGGCCATGTCGGTGATGTTGGCCACTGCTTCGCTGATACCTATTAGGGCCTGGTCAGCCTCCATCACCCGCTCCACGCCTTCCTGGGCCTGACGATGGCCATTCTCCATGGTCTGCACCGCATTGCTGGCGGTCTGCTGCAACTTGGCGATCAGGTTGTGGATTTGCCCGGTGGACTCTGCGGTGCGCTGAGCCAGCTGGCGGACTTCATCGGCCACGACCGCGAAGCCACGACCCATCTCACCTGCACGGGCAGCCTCGATGGCGGCGTTGAGGGCCAGCAGATTGGTCTGATCGGCGATGCCTTTGATCACATCGACTACGCCGCCGATCTCGTCGCTGTCCTTAGCCAGTTGGGTGACGGTCTGCCCGGTTTCGCCGACGGCTTGGGAAAGGCGAGAAATGGCCTCGCGGGTTTCTCCGGCGATCTGCCGACCCTGGCTGGTCAGTCGATTGGCCTCTTGGGTCGCATCGGCGGTGCGCTGCACATGGTTGGCCACCTCCTGGGTGGTGGCAGCCATCTGGTTGACTGCGGCGGCGACCTGCTCGGTCTCGACTCGCTGACGCTCCAGGCCGGTGGAGCTCTGATGGGCCAGAGTGTCGGACTCGCGTGCCTGGTCGCTGAGTTGCTCGGCGCTGTCCTGCAGGCGAGTCAGGCAGGTCTTCATGCGGGCGTCCTGGCTGAGCATGGCCATTTCCAGGCGCGCCTGTACACCCCGGCTGTCGGTGTACATCTGTGCAATCAATGGATCGGAAGTGGTCTGTTCGGCCAGGCGCAGCAGGCGCTTGAGGCCGCGCTGTTGCCAGCTCAGGCCGAGCAGGCCCAGCGGCACCGACAGGCCGGCAGCCAGGGCGAACCCCCAGGAGTGGCCGAGCCAGTTGCCGATCAAGAAGCCGATCTGGCTGACCAGGATGAATGGCAGCCAATCCTGTAGGACAGGCAGCCACTTGTCGCGGCGTGGAATCGCGGGCTTGCCTTGGTTGATGCGTTGATACAACGCCTCGGCGCGGCGGATCTGCTCGGCCGTGGGCTTGACCCGCACCGACTCGTAACCGACTACCTGGTTATTGTCGAAGATGGGCGTGACGTAGGCGTTGACCCAGTAGTGATCGCCAGACTTGCAGCGGTTCTTGACGATCCCCATCCACGGCAGGCCCTGCTTGAGGGTTTGCCACATGTGGGCGAACACCGCCGATGGCACATCGGGGTGGCGGACCAAGTTGTGAGGCGCTCCCGTCAGTTCCTCGCGGGAGAAGCCGCTGATATCGATGAACGCATCGTTGACGTAGGTGATCACCCCCTTGGCGTTGGTGGTGGAGATCAACCGCTGTTCAGCAGGAAACGTCCGCTCTCTCTGGGTAATCGGTTGGTTGTTACGCATGAGGTTCAATCCGCAAGGCTTTGAATCCGTATCGGCCAGCCGCCGGTTTTATTGAATGTTTATTTAATTTACTTGATCTGGCGCAATGAATGGCACCCAGGCTTGAGTAAAGAAATTCGGTTTTTTCCAATCAATTGGCGTCTATATTGCCGATTTTTTACGGTTTTGTGACGCGCTGGTCCGATCATGACCGATTGTTTAGCCAAGTGCCAGCATCGGATAGCTAAAGCCTGCAAAGTGGACAAGGTTCAGACCGAAATGGCAAAGCACCGCCGCCATCAACCCGCCCCGGCGGTAAGCCAGGCCGTAACCGATGCCGGCGAGACTGGCCAGGCAGAACCACTGCCATCCCGCTCCCAGGTGGGCCAGGCCAAACAGTAATGCGGCGGCGAACAGCGCCAGAGACTCATGGCCCAATAGCCGTTGCAAGCCACCTTGGATGTAGCCACGGAACAGCAACTCCTCAGTGAGGCTGACCAGGAGCAGGTTGTTCAGTAGCCAGAGCCAAGCCTGATCCGGCCATTTCGGTGCCCAGGTCACTACACCAAGCGCCCAAGCGCCGCCGAGGCACACGAGCACGGTAGGCGGCAGGATGAATGCCAGACTGGTGCTCCAAGCGGCCCCGCGCCAGGCCAGCACCCATGGGCACGTCAACAACAGCCAGAAGCCGATCAACGGCTTGTCGAGATTCAGGTACATGGAAAAGGGCAGGGCGCCGTCGCTGAAGGTCGCTTGGTCGATCACCTTGGCGCCCTGGAAGCCAGGTAGCCAGTGCACTGCCAAGGCGATGGCCAGGACGATGAACAGCACGTGCCCCGCCACTTGTTGCCAGCGCACCGCACGGTGCGCCAGCAGGGCGGCGCAGATCAGGGCGCCAAAGGTGGGCAGACTGGACAGGCCCAGGCTGCCATGGATCAAGGCCAGGCCGTAACCGAAACAGAGCGGGATCAGTGCGGGCCAGGAAAGCGGATACATGCGAATTCCTTGTCATGACGTCGTCGAAATCCTTTCGACTGCCCAGGTGGCGCTCAGGACACCACCTGGGTTCGCGTCGGTGATGGGGCTCAGGCGCCCCGATGTCCGATCAGGCTGCGATCAGCTGGCGCAGCACATAGTGCAGGATGCCGCCTGACTTGAAGTACTCCACTTCGTTCAGGGTGTCGATCCGGCACAGTACTTCGGTTTGCTGCTGCTGCCCGTCCTCGCGGGTGATACGCAGCGCCAGAGTCATGCCGGGGCGCAGCTGCGCGTCGGTGAGGCCCTGTACGTCGATGCGCTCCTTGCCGGTCAACCCAAGGGTCTTGCGGTTTTCGCCGGCCCTGAACTGCAACGGCAACACGCCCATCCCCACCAGGTTGGAGCGGTGAATACGTTCGAAACTCTCTGCCAGCACAGCCTTGACACCCAGCAGGTTGGTGCCCTTGGCGGCCCAGTCGCGGCTGGAGCCTGTGCCGTACTCCTGGCCGGCGATCACCACCAGCGGGGTGCCTTCGTCCTGGTAGCGCATGGCCGCGTCGTAGATCGACAGCTTCTCGCCGCTGGGTACATGCAAGGTGTTGCCGCCCTCTTCGCCGGCGAGCATTTCGTTGCGGATGCGGATGTTGGCGAAAGTACCCCGCATCATGACCTCATGGTTGCCGCGTCGTGAGCCGTAGGAGTTGAAGTCCCTTGGCTCCACGCCCTTGCTGCGTAAATAGCGACCGGCGGGGCTTTCGGCCTTGATGTTGCCTGCCGGGGAGATGTGGTCGGTGGTCACCGAGTCGCCGAGCAGCGCCAGGATGCGAGCGCCCTGGATATCGCGGACCTGTGGCAGCGGGCCGCCGATCGTGTCGAAGAACGGTGGATGCTGGATGTAGGTGGAGTCGTCCTGCCAGACATACGTGGCCGCCTGAGGCACTTCGATGGCTTGCCATTGGGCATCGCCGGCGAAGACTTCGGCGTATTCCTTGTGGAACATGGCGGTGTCGACCTTGGCCACGGCCTCGGCGATTTCCTGCTGGCTGGGCCAGATATCGCGAAGGAATACCGGTTGGCCATCCTTGCCGATGCCCAGTGGGTCACGTGTCAGGTCGGTGCGCACGCTGCCGGCCAGGGCGTAGGCCACCACCAGGGGCGGAGAGGCCAGCCAGTTGGTCTTGACCAGCGGGTGCACACGGCCTTCAAAGTTGCGGTTGCCCGAGAGCACCGAGGCCACCGTGAGGTCGGCGCTGCCAATGGCCTGCTCGATGGCGTCATCCAATGGGCCGGAGTTGCCGATGCAGGTGGTGCATCCGTAGCCGACCAGGGCAAAGCCGAGTTGGTCGAGGTAAGGCGTAAGGCCGGCTGCCTTGAAGTAGTCGGTGACCACTTTGGAACCCGGAGCCAGGGAGCTTTTCACCCAAGGCTTGCGGGTGAGGCCTTTCTCGACGGCTTTCTTGGCTACCAGGCCGGCCGCCATCATCACGCTGGGGTTGGAGGTGTTGGTGCAGGATGTGATGGCGGCGATCACCACTGCGCCGTCACGCAAGGTGTGGGTCTGGCCGTCATGGGTATAGTCGATTTCCCCGGCCTGGTCGGCATTGCCCACGGCCACACCGCCGCCTCCTTCGCTTTCCAGGCGTCCGACCTCCTTGGCCAACGGTTTGGGCTGCAGTTCGATGAAGCCCTCGAAGGCCTGGCTGACCTGCGACAAGGCCACCCGGTCCTGTGGGCGCTTGGGTCCGGCCAGGCTGGCTTCGACATCGTGCATGTCCAGCGACAGGGTATCGCTGAAAGCCGGTTCATGACCGGGCACACGCCACAGGCCCTGGGCCTTGCAATAGGCTTCGACCAACTGCACTGCCTCTTCCGGACGCCCCGAAAGACGCAGGTAATCGAGCGTCACCTGGTCCACCGGGAAGAACCCGCAGGTGGCGCCGTACTCCGGAGCCATGTTGGCGATGGTGGCGCGGTCGGCCAAGGGCAGGTCGGCCAGGCCATCGCCGTAGAACTCGACGAATTTGCCCACCACCCCCTTCTTGCGCAGCATCTGGGTGACGGTCAGCACCAGGTCGGTGGCGGTGATGCCCTCGCGCAGCTTGCCGGTCAGCTTGAATCCGATCACCTCGGGAATCAGCATCGACACCGGTTGGCCAAGCATCGCCGCTTCGGCCTCGATGCCGCCCACACCCCAGCCGAGCACGCCCAGGCCGTTGATCATGGTGGTGTGGGAGTCGGTGCCGACCAGAGTGTCGGGGAAGGCATAGGTACGGCCGTCGGCTTCACGGGTCCAGACGGTGCGGCCCAGGTACTCCAGGTTGACTTGGTGGCAAATGCCGGTGCCCGGCGGCACCACGCGGAAATTGTCGAAGGCGCTCTGGCCCCAGCGCAGGAAGGCGTAGCGCTCACCGTTGCGCTGCATCTCGATGTCGACGTTCTGGGCAAAGGCGGCGGGACTGGCGTAACGGTCGACCATCACCGAGTGATCGATCACCAGATCCACCGGGGACAACGGGTTGATCCGCTGCGGATCGCCACCGGCCTTGGCCATGGCGGCGCGCATGGCAGCCAGATCGACCACCGCGGGCACGCCGGTGAAGTCCTGCATCAGGACCCGTGCGGGGCGGTACTGGATTTCCCGATCCGAGTGACGCTCGCCCAGCCAGCCGGCCAGGGCGCGTAGGTCATCGCCGGTGACGGTCTTGCCGTCTTCCCAGCGCAGCAGGTTCTCCAGCAGTACCTTGAGCGACATGGGCAGACGCTGCAGGTCGCCGAGCTGCCGGGCAGCCTCGGCGAGGCTGAAATAATGATAGGTGTGGTCGGCCACCTTGAGGGTCTTCAGGGTCTTCAGGCTATCGAGCGAGGGCATTGCCAACTCCTTCTGCGCCGGTGTCCGGTCATTCCCGCTTCGAGTGTGCGGACTTGCCACACAAGCCAGTGGATGCCGGTATCACCGCTCTGTAACGGCCCGTACGCAACGGACCTGGCTGAATGGTCAGGGTAGACTGGTTTGCCGGTCCTGACCCACTTCTGGACAGGTGGGGCATGTCGCAGGTTCCGATCTTCCTTTATCATCGCCGCCCTGCCGGCGCCTGCTTTGCGCCGGATCAAGGCTGGCGATCCAGGCCAGCGACGTGGAGTGAAAGATGAATACCCTGTTCATGCATTGCCGGCCCGGTTTCGAGGGCGAGGTCTGCGCCGAAATCAGCGAACACGCCGCCCTCTTGGGCATTGCCGGCTACGCCCGGGGCAAGCCGCAGAATGCCTGCGCCGAGTTCGTCTGTGCAGAGCCCGATGGCGGCGAGCGCTTGATGCGTGAACTGCGTTTCGAGCGACTGATCTTCCCCCGCCAGTGGGCACGGGGCGCGTTCGTCGAACTGCCGGAGAGCGACCGGATCAGCGTCTTGCTCGAACACTTGGCCGATTACCCGGTGTTCGGCAGCCTGTGGCTGGAGGTGCTCGACAGCAACGAGGGCAAGGAGCTCTCGACCTTCTGCCGTAAATTCGAAGTGCCGTTGCGCAAGGCCCTGCACAAGGCCGGGCGCCTGGTCGAGAATGCCGCAGGGCCGCGCCTGCTGTTGACCTTCATCAGTGGGCGCCGGGTGTTCGTTGGCCTGGCCGAGTCGAACAATTCGGCCCTGTGGCCCATGGGTATCCCGCGGTTGAAGTTTCCTCGCGAAGCGCCCAGCCGCTCGACCCTCAAGCTGGAGGAGGCCTGGCACCAGTTCATCCCACGCGAGCAGTGGGACCTGCGGCTGAACGACGACATGACCGGCGTGGACCTGGGTGCCTCGCCGGGCGGCTGGACCTATCAGCTGGTCAAGCGGGGCATGTTGGTGACGGCCATCGACAACGGCCCAATGGCAGAAAGCCTGATGGAAACCGGTCTGGTCCAGCACCTGATGGCCGATGGGTTCACCTGGCAGCCCAAACACACCGTGGATTGGATGGTCTGCGACATCGTCGAGAAGCCTGCGCGCACTGCCTCGCTGATCGAGACCTGGCTGGGGGAGGGGCTGTGCCGCGAGGCGGTGGTCAATCTCAAGCTGCCGATGAAGCAGCGCTATGGCGAAGTACGCCGCCTGCTCGACCGGATCGAGGCAGGCTTCAAGGCGCGCAAGGTCAAGGTATCGATCGCCTGCAAGCAGCTCTACCACGACCGCGAAGAAGTCACTTGTCATCTGCGCCGGCTGGACCTCAAGTCGCGTTGATCGACCACAGGCCTGGCCAGCGCCCACCGTCGTGGAGCTGGCTCGGCCCTCTTGGACCCCGTCGTCCGATGCGCGACAATGCCCCATCATTTGTGGAGCCCCCCCATGACCGAATTCACCCCTGACGCCATCCTCGATGCCACCGGCCTGAACTGCCCGGAGCCGGTGATGATGCTGCACCAGCACGTGCGTGACTTGGCGGCCGGTGGCCTGCTCAAGGTCATTGCCACCGATCCCTCCACCCGCCGCGACATCCCCAAGTTCTGCAACTTCCTGGGCCATGAGCTGCTGGAGCAGCAGGAGCAGGCCGGCACCTACCTGTACTGGATCCGCAAGAAGGCCGACTGAGCCTGGATCGCGCACCGCAATAGGGCCTACACTGCGCTCCCCTCACAGGAGAGCGCCATGCTGATAGTTGCCGACGAGAATATCCCGCTGCTCGATGCTTTCTTTGCCGGGTTCGGCGAGATTCGCCGCTACCCAGGCCGCAGCATCGACGCCGCCTGCGTCAAGGACGCCGATGTGCTGCTGGTGCGTTCAGTGACCCAGGTCGACCGGCGACTGCTCGAAGGCAGCCAGGTGCGTTTCGTCGGTACCTGCACCATCGGCACCGATCACCTGGACTTGGACTACTTTGCCCAAGCAGGCATTCACTGGAGCAGTGCACCAGGTTGTAACGCCCGTGGCGTTGTGGATTACGTGCTGGGCAGCTTGCTGACCTTGGCCGAGCTCGACGGTGCCAAGCTCAGCGAGCGGGTTTATGGCGTCGTCGGCGCAGGGCAGGTCGGTGAGCGCCTGGTGCGGGTGCTGCATGGCCTGGGCTGGAAAGTGCTGGTCTGCGATCCACCTCGCCAGGCGCGGGAAGGTGGGGACTTCGTCAGCCTCGACACTCTGCTGCAAACCTGCGATGCAATCAGCCTGCACACTCCACTGCAGCGCGATGGCGAGTACCCCACCTGGCACTTGCTGGGCGCCGATCAGTTGGCGCGCCTGCGCCCTGGTACCTGGCTGATCAATGCCAGCCGTGGCCCGGTGGTGGACAATCAGGCCCTGCGCGAGCTGCTGCTCGATCGCGAGGACGTGCACGCGGTGCTCGATGTGTGGGAGGGCGAGCCTCAGGTGAGCCTCGACCTGGCCGACCTGTGCACCCTGGCCACGCCGCACATCGCCGGCTACAGCCTGGACGGCAAGCAACGGGGTACGGCGCAGATCTATCAGGCGTTCTGCCGCTGGCGGGGGGAGCCGGAGCAGGTGCAATTGTCTGAACTACTGCCTGCCCCGGCGCTGGCGCAGATCGATCTGGACGCCAGTTGTGACCCGGCCTGGGCATTGGCGACGCTGTGCCGTGCGGTCTATGACCCGCGTCGGGACGACGCCGATTTTCGTCGAAGCCTGAGCGAAGACCCCGCTCAACAGCGCGCCGCATTCGACCTGTTGCGCAAGCACTACCCACAGCGGCGGGAGATCGAAGGGCTGGCGGTACACCTGCGTGGCGAGGCGCCGCAATTGGCGCAGATGGTCTGCGCGCTGGGTGGTGTGCTGGTCTGATTCGGCAGGTTGAAACTGCGGCGTTTCCATTGCCAGAGGGAGGCTTTCGAAGGGGGCTTTTCCTTCAAGCGGGTTTCGAGCAGACACCAACGGGCGTGCAAATAAAAACCCGGCGCATGCGCCGGGTTGTAAGGAATGCTTGGCTCAGGCCTTTTTAACGCGTTCGACCCGGCTTTGCTCCAGGTCCTTGCAGGCCTTCTGGATCATCTGCTCGGTGATCGGGATTTCCCGCCCCTGTGCATCGATGATCGAACCACAGACCTGAGGTTGTGGTGGGTTGGGGGCCTTGGGTGTTTCACTGCCATGTTGCAGGCTCATTTCCTGTCTCCTCATCAGGTTCAAGCTCAGGATAAACCGTTGCCGTGACTGCCTTGTGACATATCCCTTGCGTCGCGGCAGGGGTAGTCCACCAGAAAGTTCATGAAAGCTCCAGCTTCGTTTTAGAACGAAAGCGCATAGGGACTGATCTATGCTCCCTTGCACGGCGTCTCGCTTGTTAACGATGGCTGCAGACGCTGTACAGTTCCGCATTGTCCGATGAGTGGTAGGCTGCAGGCTCTTCGCAGTGGATGGCCCCTTTCATGCCTGAACCGGTTTCCGTGCGTCAACGTCGGGCTCTGCGCCTGGCCTGGCAGTTCATCCGTCCTTACCGCAAGCAAGTCGTGTTGGCATTGCTGGCTTTGATCGTGACGGCTGCCATCACCTTGTCCATGGGGCAGGGCATTCGCCTGTTGGTGGACCAAGGCTTCATGACCGGTTCACCGCATCAGCTCAACCAGACCATCGGCCTGTTCCTCGTGTTGGTGCTAGCCCTGGCAGTGGGCACGTTCAGCCGCTTCTACCTAGTTTCCTGGATCGGTGAGCGCTGCGTGGCGGATATCCGCAGGGCGGTGTTCGATCACCTGCTCGGCCTGCATCCGGGCTTTTTCGAGGACAATCGCAGCTCGGAGATCCAGTCGCGGTTGACGGCAGACACCACTTTGCTGCAATCGGTCATCGGCTCGTCGTTGTCGATGTTCCTGCGCAACGCCTTGATGGTCGCCGGCGGTGTGGTACTGCTGTTTGTCACCAACCCCAAGCTCACCAGTATCGTGGTGCTGGCCTTGCCGCTGGTGCTGGCGCCGATCCTGCTGTTTGGCCGGCGGGTACGCAGCTTGTCGCGCCAGAGCCAGGATCGGGTCGCCGATGTCGGCAGCTATGTCGCCGAGACCTTGGGCCAGATCAAGACCGTACAGGCCTATAACCACCAGCCGCTCGATCGCGAACGCTTCGCCGAGACCGTGGAGGCGGCCTTTACCGTGGCCCGGCGGCGTATCGCCCAGCGTGCTTGGTTGATCACGTTGGTGATCGTGTTGGTGCTGGGCGCGGTGGGGGTGATGCTCTGGGTCGGCGGCATGGACGTGATAGCAGGGCGCATCTCCGGTGGCGAGCTGGCCGCGTTTGTGTTCTACAGCCTGATCGTCGGCAGCGCCTTCGGTACCCTCAGCGAAGTCATCGGCGAGCTGCAGCGCGCAGCGGGTGCGGCTGAACGTATTGCCGAACTGCTGGCAGCACGCAGTGCGATCCTGACGCCGGCCCAGCCCAGTGAGCAGGTGGCGGGACGGGCGAGCGGGCACATCGAACTGCGTGAGGTGCACTTTGCCTACCCGTCGCGCCCGGGCGTGGCGGCCATTGACGGCCTGAGCCTGATCATCGAGCCGGGACAGACCGTGGCTTTGGTCGGACCGTCCGGCGCCGGGAAGTCGACCCTGTTCGACTTGCTGCTGCGTTTCTACGAGCCCCAGCAAGGGCAAATCCTGCTCGATGGGCAGGCGATCACTGCGCTGGACCCCACTTGCTTGCGCCGGCAGTTCGCTCTGGTGGCGCAGACCCCAGCATTGTTTCGCGGCACGGTGGAGGCCAACATCCGCTATGGCCGACCCCAGGCCAGCCTGGCCGAAGTCGAGGCAGCGGCGCGCAGTGCCTATGCCCATGAGTTCATTGAGCAACTGCCTCAGGGCTACCAGACACCACTGGGTGAGGCAGGGATCGGCTTGTCCGGTGGACAGCGCCAGCGCCTGGCAATCGCCCGGGCCTTGCTGGTGGATGCGCCGATCCTGCTGCTCGATGAAGCCACCAGTGCCTTGGATGCGCAGAGCGAATACCTAGTCCAGCAGGCCTTGCCGCAGCTCATGGCCGGGCGCACCACGTTGGTCATCGCCCATCGCCTGGCCACCGTGCAGCATGCTGATCGCATCGCGGTGATCGACAAGGGGCGAGTGGTGGCGGTGGGCAGTCATCGTCAGCTCATCGAGCAAAGCCCACTTTATGCGCGCTTGGCTGCGCTTCAGTTTGCAGCGGTATAGCGCGCAATGCGCTTGTAACATTTCTGTAGCAATTGCTTGAGACTATCTAGCTCAACTGTTGCGTAAGTGCTCGACCTGGCTGCTATCGATCGATGGCAGCTTTTTTTTGGCCTGCGAACGAAGACAAGGACGTCTTGTGCGGCAGCCTTCGGCCTGTCGTTTCCCCAAGCCTTGCTTGCGAGATCTCCCGATGTTGCATAAATCCCTCAGAGTGCAAATTCTCACCCTGCTTGGCGGCAGCCTGGTGGCGATGCTGCTGATCGCCTTGGTGTGCTTCCAGTTCCTGTCCGCCAACGTGCGCGGCTATGCCGCGCTGGTCGATGGCCCGTTGCGTGATTCGCAGTTGATCGACGAGGCCAACCTGCAGTTCAAGATCCAAGTGCAGGAATGGAAGAACGTGTTGCTGCGTGGTCGTCAGAGCGCCGAGCTGGACAAGTACTGGCAGCAGTTCCAGGCCCGCGAACAGCAGGTACAACAGTTGCTTGAGCAGTTGATCGGCGCCAGCGACGGTGAGCTCAAGGCGCGATTACAGCACTTGCGCGACAGCCACCGGCAATTGGGCAAGGCCTATGCCCAGGGGCGTGAGGCGTTTCTGGCCGCAGGTGGCGATCCGGTTGTGGGTGACCAGGCGGTGAAGGGCGTGGACCGTGCCGCCAGCGAGCAAATGAGCGAGTTGGTCGAGCATTTGCGAGCCGACGCCCACGAGCGTTCGACAGAACTCAGCGCCGCTGCCCAGCGTACGGTGTGGCTGGGCATGTCGGTGATGCTCGCATCGGCGGTGCTGGTGGGCCTGTTCAGCCTGTGGCTGGTCAACCGCAGCCTGGTCGAGCCGATCCGTGGTTTGATCGAATATGTGGCGCAATTGAGCCAAGGCCGCTTCGGCGCTCGGGTTGACAGCCGTCGACAGGACGAACTGGGCCGCCTGGCCCGTGCCGCCAATACTTTGCGAGACTTCCTGGCCGAGACCGTTGGCCGGCTCAAGGACAACGCCGATGAGCTGGAAACCGCCAGCGGTCAGTTGCGCACCCTCGCCGGGGGAATGGCCCGGGGCACGGATGATCAGTTCCAGCGCACCGACCAAGTGGCCACGGCGATGCACGAGATGTCCGCCACCGCGCAGGAGGTGGCGCGGCACGCAGCCGAGGCTGCGCGGGCGGCAGACGATGCCGACCACAGCGCCCAGGCCGGGGAGCAAGTGATGCAGGCAACCATCGACATCATTGGCGTGGTCAACCGTGAAATTGCTGGCACCGCCCAAGTGATCCGCGAACTGGAAAGCGACAGCACACGTATCGGTAAGGTTCTGGAAGTGATTCGCGGTATCGCCGAGCAGACCAACCTGCTGGCGCTAAATGCCGCCATCGAGGCGGCCCGCGCTGGTGAAGCCGGACGTGGTTTCGCAGTGGTGGCCGACGAGGTCCGCAGCCTGGCCCAGCGCACGGCTGCGTCGATCGCTGAGATCAACCAGATCATCGACGCCGTGCAGTCCGGCGCGGTACACGCGGTCAAGGCTATCGAAAGTGGCCAGCGACGCAGCGAGGAAGGCGCCGAGCAGGTCGAGCAGGCAGGGCAGATGCTGCAGCGCATCACCACGGCGGTGGAGGCGATCCGCGACATGAACCGGCAGATCGCAACGGCAGCTGAGGAACAGACCAGCGTTGCCGAAGATATTTCCCGCAACTTGGTGGAGATCACCCGCATCGCCACGGCCAACCAGCAGGCCGTGCAGCATACCGAGCAGGCAGGCCAACGCCTGCATGGTCTGTCCGGGCAGCTGGCTGAAGTCACCTCCCGGCTCAATGCCTGACCAGGTTCTGGGCCGCTTGGCGGCCCAATCGCCACACAATGCCGTTCACACCGGTTTCGAACCTCTCCCACAATCTTGAGGGGGAAACCCGCCATTTCTCTTCTGGCGACCTGTCCCATGTGGCGGATTGTCGCCAGCGAAACCGCTAAAGATGGCCTGCGACCAAACGTCCTGGCTATTAGTCGTTGGTCTTGGCGTAACTGGCACAACTTCTGCTTAAGGGCGAGCGGGGCCAAGGCCCACGGCAATCCTGTCCCGATCCTTCGAAACCCCAGGCGTTGACCTTCAGCGGTCCTGCTGGCCAGTTGCCGCAGGATGTAGCGTCGCTGACGCGAAGGTCACGTGAGTCAGAACAACAACCGGGCGTGCACAGCAAGGGCAGCGAAAGGCCAGTCACTTCACTTCAATTGGATTGAATCATGAAAAAAATCCTGCTGACGCTCCTGTGCCTGAGCGTCATCGGTTGCTCCAAGCCCGGTGAACCGGAAAAAACGGTCGACGTCCTGCTGATTGGCGGTGGCATCATGAGTGCGAGTCTGGGGACCTACCTCACTGAGCTTGAGCCGGACTGGAAGGTCGATGTGTACGAGCGCATGGACCAAGTCGCCGAAGAAAGCTCCAACGCCTGGAACAACGCCGGTACCGGCCATTCGGCCTTTTGCGAGCTGAACTACACCAGCGAAGGCAAGGACGGCAAGATCGACATCAGCAAGGCGGTCAACGTCAACGAGCAGTTCGAGGTGTCCAAGCAGTTCTGGGCCTATCAGGTCGAGCAGGGCGTGCTGAGCAACCCGAAATCGTTCATCAACAACGTACCGCACATGAGCTTCGTCTGGGGGGATGAGAACATCGCTTTCCTGCACAAGCGCGTCGAAGCACTGCAGCACAGCTCGCTGTTCCGTGGCATGGAGATTTCCGAGGACCACGAGCAGATTCGCAAGTGGGTGCCGATCGTGATGGAAGGCCGCTCGCCCGAGCAGCGGGTCGCGGCCACCCGTATGGCCATTGGCACTGACGTGAACTTTGGCGAGATCACCCGCCAGCTGTTCGCATCCATGACTCGCAACCCGAACGTGCAATTGCACCTGCGCCACGAAGTGCGTGACATCGTGCGCAACGATGACGGTACCTGGAATGTGGTGGTGGCAGACCTGGCCGATGGCGGCAAGCAAACCCGCGTCAATGCCAAATTCGTGTTCATCGGTGCCGGTGGTGGCGCGCTGAAACTGCTGCAGAAGTCCGGTATTCCGGAGGCCGAAGGCTATGCAGGCTTCCCGGTAGGCGGACAATTCCTGATGACCGACAATCCGGACATCGTTGCTCGTCACAAGGCCAAGCTGTATGGCAAGGCTTCGGTCGGCGCGCCGCCGATGTCGGTGCCGCACCTGGACACTCGGGTGATCGATGGCAAGGAGGTGCTGCTGTTCGGCCCGTTCGCGACCTTCTCCACCAAGTACCTGAAGAACGGCTCGCTGCTGGACATGTTCGCGTCGCTGACCAGCCACAACATCATGCCGATGATGCACGCCGGTATCGACAACATCGACCTGAGCACATACCTGATGGGGCAACTGATGCTCAGCTTCGATGACCGCATGAACGCCCTGCGCGAATATTTCCCCAACGCCAAGAACGAAGACTGGAAGTTGCTCCAGGCTGGTCAGCGCGTGCAAGTGATCAAGAAAGATCCTGAGCACGGCGGCATCCTGCAGTTCGGTACCGAAGTGGTCGCCTCCGAGGATGGCACTATCGCAGCGCTGTTGGGCGCCTCGCCAGGTGCTTCCACTGCCGCGCCGATCATGCTGACCGTCCTGGAAAAGACCTTCAAGGATCGCATCAAGAGCCCGCAGTGGCAGGCCAAGCTTCAGCAGATCGTGCCGACTTACGGCCAGAAGCTGAACAACAACCTGGAGCTGACCAACAAGACGCGCGAATGGACCAGCTCGCGTCTGCAATTGCTGTACGTACCTGTGCAGCCCGAGCAAGCGCTGGCCGAGGCGCAGTAACGATGGATTGAAGAACGCCCTGCGGGGCGTTTTTCTGTCATGGCGGGACCAACCTCTTCGCGGGTGACCCGCCTCCACAAATGCAGCGTTGTGCAGGAATGCAGTGTCGGCCGGTGGGGGCAGGGTATATTCGAAAAGGCTGCACCGTTATTTTTTCGGGCACAACAAAAAGCCCGCGCAAGGCGGGCTTTTTGAAAATTAGGATTTGGTCGGAGAGACAGGATTCGAACCTGCGGCCTTCTCGTCCCGAACGAGACGCGCTACCTGGCTGCGCTACACTCCGATGAACAAAATCCTACTGCATCGTATTTTTCAACGCAAGCCCTTGTTGCGAAAAGGGGGTTTTGCAAAAAGGGCCTGTCAGATCACAGCTCTTTGACCGTGCGGATCTGGTCTTTGTTGATGCGTGTACGCTTGCCATCGAGCTGTTCAAATTCGTAGAAACCGGAGTCCTCATCATAAGAGGGGGTATCCACTGCCTGGATCTCGCGGCCGTCGTTCAGCGTGATGACGGTTGGCGATGCGCAACCGGCCAAGGCACCCAGGCCGAGGGCGAGCAGGAAGGCGGGAAGGGTCCGTTGAATCATTGCTTTTCTCCAGTACGATCGTGCTTGATAAGTAGTAGGACGCTCGGTGTCCATGCAAGTTCCTTCTCAGTGCAGCATAGCGGCATTACGCCGGCATTGACGGAGAACAATGCCGGCGTCGCGGCGTGCTGGGCTGTGATATAACAACCGCCATCTTTTTCCTCCTGCGACGCACTCTCATGAAAGCCAAGGCAGACATCCCCTTCGTTGCGCTGAATATCGCGGTGCTCACCGTCAGCGATACCCGTACTTTCGAGACCGACACGTCTGGCCAGCTGTTCGTCGACCGCCTGAGTGCGGCCGGGCATCGACTGGCAGAGCGTGTGCTGCTCAAGGACGACCTCTACAAGATTCGCGCGCAAGTCGCCAGCTGGATCGCCGATGAGCAGGTGCAGGTAGTGCTGATCACCGGCGGTACCGGCTTTACCGGCCGGGATAGCACGCCGGAGGCCGTGGCGTGCCTGCTGGACAAGCAGGTCGAAGGTTTCGGCGAGCTGTTCCGACAGATCTCCGTGGCGGACATCGGCACCTCTACCGTCCAGTCCCGCGCTTTGGCTGGCTTGGCCAATGGCACCCTGGTGTGCTGCCTGCCGGGCTCGACCAACGCAGTGCGCACCGGATGGGACGGCATTCTTGCCGAGCAGCTCGATGCGCGTCACAGGCCGTGCAACTTCGTGCCTCACCTGAAGCAGGCAGCGGCCTGTGACAGCCGTGGTTGAGGTCAAGCAGGCCCGGCCCCTGATGCCGGTTGAAGAAGCCCTGGAGCGCTTACTGGCGCTGGCCGAGGCCGCGCCGATCAAGGACAGCGAAGCAGTGGCCCTAGCGGACGCCGAAGGCCGGGTATTGGCCCGCGACGTGGTGGCCGGCCTGGACCTGCCGCCTTGGCCGAACAGTGCCATGGACGGCTATGCGTTGCGCCTGGCCGACTGGCAAGGCGAACCTCTGCCGGTGAGCCAGCGCATTTTTGCCGGCCATGCCCCGGCACCGCTGCAGCCGGGCACCTGTGCGCGGATCTTTACCGGGGCGCCACTGCCTGAGGGCGCCGATTGTGTGCAGATGCAGGAAAACGCCGAGGTCCTGGAAGACGGGCGGGTGCGCTTGCTCGAGCCGCTCAAGATCGGCCAGAACGTGCGCCCGCAAGGGCAGGAGACCCGCATTGGCGAGCACGTGATCGCTGCCGGCACGCGTCTGGGGCCGATCGCGTTGGGCCTGGCGGCCACCCTGGGCCATGCTCGGCTTGAGGTGGTACGCAAGGTCCGTGTGGCTGTGCTGTCCACCGGCGACGAGCTGGTGGAGCCGGGCCTGCCGCTAGGGCCAGGGCAGATCTACAACAGCAACCGGCGTCTGCTGGTCAGTTGGTTGCAGCGCCTGGGCTGCGAAGTGCTGGACGTGGGGATTCTCGCCGATGACCTGCAGGGTACTCGTGACTGCTTGGCCGGACTGGGCGAGGTCGACTTGATTCTGTCCACCGGTGGTGTCTCGGTGGGCGAGGCGGACTACCTTGGCATGGCCCTTCGCGAGGCCGGCGAGCTTGCGTTGTGGAAGCTGGCGATCAAACCGGGCAAGCCCCTGACATTCGGGCACTTCCGTGGTGTGCCGGTGATCGGCCTGCCGGGTAACCCGGCTTCGACCCTGGTGACCTTCGCCTTGCTGGCCCGCCCGTATCTGTTGCGCCGCCAAGGCGTCGAGAAGGTCACGCCGCTGCGCTTCACCGTTCCAGCGGGGTTCGAATGGACCAAGCCCGGCAGCCGCCGCGAATACCTGCGCGCGCGAATCGAAGAGGGCACGGTGCGAATCTACAAGAACCAGAGCTCCGGTGTGCTGCGCAGTGCAGCTTGGGCCGAGGGGCTGGTGGAAGTGCGAGAAGGCACCACGGTGCGCGAGGGCGACAACGTGGTGTTCATTCCCTTCAGCGAGCTACTTGGCTGACCGACCAAGCCACACGTTGCCCAGGGGCGAGGCATCTGCCGGCCCCAACTGGCTCAAGCGCATGTGCACGTTCATCAGCTGCTGCGCCGCGACGCTCCAGTCGTGGCGCTGGCGTGCGAACTGCCGGCCAGCCTCGCTCAACTGGCACATGCGCCAGGGCTGGTTGAGCAGTTGAGTGATCAGCAGCGCCAGTTGGCCACTGTCATCGCTGCCCAGGTAATGCTCGCCATTGTTGGCTGCCAGGCCTGACACACCTTTGCTGGTGGTAATGACCGGCAGCCCGGCGGCCATGGCTTCAAGGATTTTCACCTTGGAGCCACCTGCGTAGCGCAGCGGTGCAAAGAACAGCGCCGAGCGCCGCTGCAGTTCGCGCAGGTCCGGGCGATAGCCGATCCACTCGATGCGCGGGTCGTTCCAGTGCAGTTTCCAGCTCGCTGGCAGGGCATGCCCGGCGATGGCCAGGCGCACGGCCGGGTTGCTCATCCAGACCTGAGGCAGGATTTCTTCGAGTGCCCATTCGATGGCTTCGAGGTTGGCGCCGTATTCGAAATTGCCAACGAACAGTAGGCGCTGGCTGTGGTAGGCAGGGTGCACGTCCTGGTAGAAGTCACAATCCACGCCATTGACCACCACGTTCACCGGCCGGCCGCTGATGTGGCTGATCAGCTCGGCATCGTGGGCGCTGACGGCAACCACTTCGCTGGGTTGACGTAGAACGCGTTGCTCCCAACGCCGATAGCGCCAGCGGTCGAAGGCATTGAGGGGACGCAACCACAGTGGCAACCGGTCATGACAGGCCGCGCCCATCACCGATTCCAGATTATGCTCACTGAGCACAAAGGGCAGGCGGCGGGTCTGCAGGGCCTTTTCGAAGGGCTGGAAGCTGTAGCTATGTTCGATCTGGATGATGTCCCAGGGCTCGTCCAGCAATTGCTCGAAGCGATGGCGCAGACAAGGCGCTAAACCGTTGATGATGGCACGCATCGGGTAATCGATGATGGGGGAGGCCAGCAGGTTGAGCGGGCTGTGCAGCGGGCGCCTGGGCAGGACGATCAGACGTTCGACCACCGCCTCCAGTGCTTGCCGGGCGGCGTCACCAAGCGGGACTTTGGACTGCACCAGCAAGGTGATCCGGTGGCCTTGGCGCGTCAGTTCGCGCATGAGGTGATATTGCCGGGTCTTGCTGCCGCTGGTGGTGGGCCAGGGCAGGTAGGGCAGTGTCCAGAGTATACGCATGGCCCCGCTACCTCATCGTCGGCTGGTGTGGTCGGTTCGGTGTATTGCAGTAGCTTAGTCAATAAAATGGCCTGGTGGCCGTGCAGGTGGTCAGATAGCCAAGTATCTGGCGGAAGCTGCATGCAGCAATGAAGCGCTGCCGATGGTCGAGATTGAAAACCGCAGGTTTCAAGGAGTGGCGTGATGGGCGAACGCAAGGCGATGTTGATCCTGCATGGCAAGCAAGCCATGAACGAGGAGGTGCGCAGCGCCGTGGGCGGGCTGCGCGAGCGCGGTTGGACGCTGGACGTGCGCCTGACCTGGGAGGCCGGAGATGCTCAGCGGTGGGTCGCACAGGCATTGGCCGCAGGTTTTCGGCAGGTGGTGGCCGGTGGTGGAGACGGCACCTTGAGAGACGTGGCCGAGGCCATGGCGCAGGCTCGCTCGGATGCCAGCCTTGCACTGCTGCCCTTGGGCACGGCCAATGACTTCGCCAAGGCCGCAGGTATACCGCTGGAGCCTGCGGCGGCTCTGGACTTGCTCGAGCAGCCGGCACGGCCGGTGGATCTGGGCAAGGTGGGTGATCAGATGTTTCTCAACATGGCCACCGGTGGGTTTGGCAGCCAAGTTACGGCCAATACATCCGAAGATTTGAAGAAAGTACTAGGCGCCGCGGCCTACCTGTTCACTGGTCTGTCTCGTTTCAGCGAGCTGCAGGCGGCATCGGTGGAGCTTCAGGGGCCGGATTTTCATTGGCAGGGCGAGTTGCTGGCGCTGGGTATCGGCAATGGTCGTCAGGCGGGCGGTGGGCATGTGCTGTGCCCCGATGCTTGGGTGGACGATGGCTTGCTGGATATCGGTATCTTGCCTGCCCCCCAGGAAATGATCGGTGCTTTGCGCGATCTGCTTGCCGGAGAGGGGTTGTTCGTGAGGGCTCGGCTGCCTTGGGTCGAGATCAAGAGCTCACAGGGGGTGGACATCAACCTCGATGGCGAGCCGTTGCAGGCCGACAGTCTGCGCTTCGAGGCGTGTCCGGCCGCGTTGCGCCTGCATTTGCCGGCGGACTCGCCCTTGCTCAGTCGTCCAGGCTGATGATCTTCTCGCGAACGGCGAACAGCACCAGGCCGGCCACGTCATAGATCTGCAAGCGTTTCATGATCTGCGAGCGGTGGGTTTCGACTGTCTTGATCGATAGGCCCAGGCCGTTGGCGATTTCCCGGGTCGACTTGCCGCGCACGATCAGACGCAGGATCTCCAGTTGGCGAGCGGTCAGGTTGTGGCGCTCGCCCGCCGTTTGCTTACCGTCCTGGGCGTGAAGCAAGGCTTGGTTGATCACGGTATGGGCAATCGCCGGGCTCAGGTAGCGCTCGCCGTTGTGCAGGGCGGCCAGGGCTTGTTCCAGTTCGTTGGCCGTGGTGTCCTTGAGCAGGTAGCCATGGGCGCCGCTTTCCAAGGCGCGCATGATCAGATCCGGATCGGTGTGCATGGAGAGGATCAGTACTTTGCACACGAAACCGTTTGCGCGCAGTTGGCTGAGAGCGTCCAGGCCGCTGGTCGAGCGCATGGAGATGTCCAGCAGGACAATGTCTGGCGTCACGCGCTGCACCATCTCCAGTAACTGGCTGCCATCATCGGCTTCGCCTACTACCGAATAGCCAGGAATATCGGTCACCAGCGCGCGGACGCCCGCGCGGATCAGCGAGTGGTCGTCCACCAGCAGCAATCTACAGGTCATGGGAGGCGGGAGTCCTGGCGCGCTCTTCGGTGCGCGGTGGCCATGGGAACAGCGCGTCGATCCGGGTGCCCTGACCCGGTTGGCTGGAGATGCTCAGCGTGCCTTGCAGGGCCGCCGCGCGTTCAAGCATCCCAGCCAGGCCTCGTTGGCCGGCTTCGGCCGGGTTGGCGGCGGGCTCGAAGCCCTGGCCGTCATCCTGGATCGACAGGCTCAGGCCCGCAGGCGTGCGGCGCAGGCTGATCGTGAGATTGCACGCATGGGCGTGACGCAGCATGTTGGTCACCGCTTCCTGGGTGATCCGGAATGCGGCCATGGAAACCGCTTCGTCGATACCGCCGAGGCGCTGATGGCACTCCAGGCTCCAGTGAACATCGCTGCTCTCCAGGGTGCGCACCAGATGGGCCCGCAGGCTCGCCTCCAGTCCCAGACTGGCCAGTTGACGCGGGTTGAGAATCGCCGAGACGTCCCTGACATTGCTCAATGTGCTTTCGAGGGTCTTGCGCAGGGTCTGGCAGTGCTCTTGAAGCTCTGCCGGAATGCGCCGCTGTAGCCAGTCGAGCTGAAGCTTCGCGGCCGTGAGCGATTGGCCTATATCGTCATGCAACTCTCGGCTGAGGCGCTGGCGTTCGCCTTCCTGGACCTTCAGCATACGGTCGGCCAGTTCCGCTGGGCGCAGGCTGATCGATCTTGCCCACTGGCGCCAGTGCCAGAGGATCCCGATCAAGGCAATCGATTGCAGCAGTAGCAGGCTGGCGGGCAGGGGGAGGGCTCGTACGGCAAACGTTAGGTTGGCGAGCAGTGATCCCACGCACAGCAACGCGGTCGCCCAGCGCAGCAAGGTGGCGCGGGAGCGGCAATGCTGAGGGAGTTTCAAGCGTGGAAGCATAGATAGAAAAGCCACTGAATTGTTGCTGTTGGAGGCCTTGCATGGGACTGGTCAGAGGCTTTGGCGTCCTGCTTTCAAGCACTTGCCGACGACGGTTCACTCAATTGAACAATACCTGCGGCGCATGCATTCAACTGCGTGCATGGTATCACTTCAAGTTGATTTGGTCGCGGTGGCCGGTGGCTTGAAACCTCAGGTTTTTCGGGGCCATGCAGGGGCATAGCCCAACTCGACAGATATCAAAACGCCATTATTCATTGAAATGGTTTTTCTTCAAGCGCAACTAATACGTACATGCCTGCTAGAGCGTTTTCCGAACTAAGAAAAACTTTGCGCTTTGTATTTTTTATTGTTTGTTCGTCACAAACGCTCAGTGCCGGTGACCGGGCACCACGACGGACGAGGCAAGATGGGCTTGGGACAGGTGAGGGTGGGTGCACAGGTCGCCGCGCGACTGGCAGGGCCCGCACAGTTCCGGACGAGGTTGCCCCAGGGCGTTCGCCAGTTCTTCGAGCAACAGGGACTGCTCGGCGGTATCTAGGTTCAAGCGGCCTGTCGTCGCATCGACCAGCTCCAGCTGCCAAGCCAGTAGATTCATGCAGGCATGCAGCGTGCTCAACGCCTGCTCGCCCAGATGATGTTGCTGCTGGCAGACGGGGGCCAGCAGTTGCTGGAGCGCGGCGGTGTAGCGGGCGACTTCAAGCAGCCCAAGCGCGTCAGCACGACGGGCTAGGGTGTCGAGCGTCTCGTTCAGGCATTGGCATGCATCGGGATCGTTATCGATCAGCTCCAGATGCTGAAGGCATTCCTGGGTTTTGGTCAGCCATACCTGTGCATCCAGCAGGAAATCCTGCAGGGCGCCGTTGTTCAGTGGTGCGCTATCCATCATGAAACGCCTGCGCACGGGGCAGGAGGATCTGCGCTTGGCAACACCGAGACCGTCGCTAGCAAAGCCTGACTCCATTCATGCATTGAGAATGGCGTCACATTAATGGCTATTGGATACGGGGAACATCAGGTCGCACCCGATTGCTACTAGGGGATTCCCTGATGGCGGTCGGATAAATGATGAGTCGGCAACGGATATGTCCGCGCAGGCAGTAAAGCATGATGTTAAAGTGATATCAAATGTCGGCAATACAATTTCCCTGAGGGGTCAAGCTGCGCGCAGTTGCGCCGATACAAGACAGATGAATTCACATTCCTGACTCAAGCCTGGGGGTTTTCCAATGGCTGGTATTCTCGATACGGTCGATCAACGTACACAACTGGTAGGTGAGAACCGCCTGGAAATCCTGATGTTCCGACTGGCGGGGCGCCAGTTGTTCGCCATCAACGTGTTCAAGGTTCAGGAAGTGCTGCAACTGCCGAAGCTGACCTTGATGCCGCAGCGCCACGCCTTCGTGTGTGGTGTGGTCAATCTGCGTGGCCAGACACTGCCGGTGATCGACCTCTCTCAAGCGATCGGTATGCGGCCCCTACAGCCCGGCCCGGACAGCACCATCATCGTCACCGAATACAACCGCTCGGTGCAGGCCTTTCTGGTGGGCGGCGTCGACCGCATCGTCAACATGAACTGGGAAGCCATCATGCCGCCGCCGTCCAGCGCCGGTCGCCAGCACTACCTGACAGCGATCACCAAGGTCGATGAGCAGTTGGTGGAGGTGATCGATGTGGAAAAGGTCCTGGCCGAGATCGTGCCCTACAACACACGCGTCTCGCGGGACAAGCTCGATGACCCGGTCCTGGCGCGCGCCCGCGGTCGTGAAGTGTTGTTGGTGGATGACTCCAGCGTGGCCTTGGTTCAACTGCGCGAGACTCTGTCTCAGCTCGGCATGAAGCTGCACGTGGCAAGCGATGGCCTGAAGGCATTGCGCATGCTCAAAGGCTGGGCGGATGCCGGAGAAGATGTCTGCGAGAAACTGCTGATGGTGTTCACCGACGCGGAAATGCCCGAGATGGACGGTTACCGCCTGACCACCGAGATCCGTGGCGACGCGCGCCTGCGTGGGCTTCACGTGGTGCTGCATACGTCGCTGTCGGGCAGTTTCAACGAATCAATGGTGAAGAAGGTTGGCTGTGACAACTTCCTTTCCAAATTCCAGCCTGACCGCCTGGTGGATGTGGTGCGACAGCGCCTGATGCTGGATCACGCCACAGTCTAGTGGCCTGCCGTGGCCGGGTATAAGCTTGGCATTTTCGGCTGGCTCGAGGCGGGCAGGGATGTTTTTGAGTGCGTTGTATCGATACCCGGTGAAATCGGGGCAGGCCCAGAGCCTGGTGGACTCGCCGGTTGACCTTCTGGGGTTGCGGGGTGACCGGCGCTGGATGGTGGTGGAGCAGGACAATGGACGCTTCCTCACCCAACGCGCCTGGCCAGGCCTGGGACAAATCAATGCCAGCTACGACGAGCATGGGCAACTCTTGCTCCAGGCCCCAGGGCAGGCGCCTTTGGCCGTTCCCGTACCTGGAGTCGATGACGACCTGCGTGGTGTTACCATTTGGCGTGACACACTGCGAGTACCGGACGCCGGCGATGCCGCCGCAGCCTGGTTGAGCGAACTGCTCGGCAAGTCGGTTCGCCTGGTGTATTGCCCAGAGCAGCGGGCGCGTTATCTACCTAATGGCTATGGCCTGAACAGCGACCGGGCGGCGTTTCCGGACGGGTTTCCGTTGCTGCTGATCGGGCAAGGGTCGCTTGACGAGCTGAACCGGCGGATCGGACGCCCCATGGAGATGTTGCGGTTTCGCCCGAACCTGGTGGTGGAAGGGGCTGCGCCTTTTGCCGAGGACGGCTGGAAGCGGATTCGCATTGGCGAGTTGACCTTTCGGTTGCTCAAACCTAGCGTGCGATGCATCTTGACCACGCTTGACCCTGCCACGGGGGAGCGCAGCGCGGATCGTGAGCCTTTGACGACACTGAAGACGTTCCGGGAGAGAGAAGGGGACGTGTTGTTTGGGCAGAACGTGGCGGCCGATGGACCTGGGGCGTTGCGGGTCGGGATGGCGGTCGAGGTGATCGAATAATACGTTGTGGCTGGCTTGTTTGTTCGTTGGTGATGGTTTGAGGGGCGTGGGTGTATCCGTTTGATTTATTGACGGTTAGTCACCTTTGCGCGTACGCCCCGCAAGACACCGCAGCGAGGGGACTCCGGAGCGTAGCGCAGGGGCCGGATGTGGGAGCCAACGGTTTTTGCCTACTTTTGCCCAAGAGCAAAAGTAGGTCGCCGTAAAGGCGAAAAGCGCCGGTGGCGCCCCACCCAGAATGGATATTCACACTATCTGAAAGCCCAAGCCCTCACATATCGTCGAAATACCGTTCGTGCCAATCCACCAACGGCTGCGGCGAGTTCAGCTTCTGCCCGTAGATCACCGAATAAGACAACACGTTCTGCACATACTGGCGTGTTTCGTCGAATGGGATCGACTCCACCCACACATCGAAGCTCAGATGCTTGGCCCCTTTGAGCCACTGCCGCACCCGCCCGGGACCTGCGTTGTACGCCGCCGAGGCCAAGACCCGATTGCCATTGAACTGCCCATGCACCTGGCTCAGGTAAGCCGCACCAAGCTGGATGTTCTTGTCCGGATTGAGTACCTGCGAAGGCGAGGCCAGCGGAATGTTGAATTTGCGCGCTGTCTCCTTGGCCGTGGCCGGCATCAGCTGCATCAGACCACTGGCTCCCACACTGGAGCGGGCGTCTTCCATGAAGGCGCTTTCCTGGCGGGTGATGGCGAATACCCAGCTCGAATGCAATCCGCGCACCTTGGCTTCGCGCACCAGCGTGTCGCGGTGAGCCATGGGGAAGCGGATGTCCAGATCATCCCAGTACTGGGCCTGACTGATCGTACGGATCGCTGGGAAGTACCAGCGCAGGTCGTAGGCCAGGCGGGCCTGGGCGACCATCTCGTCGCGGTTGAAGTGGCGGCTGACGTGGTACCACTCACGACGACCCTCGACGATCTGGCCGCGAGCATGGAACTCCAAGGCGCGACGCACTCCGGGGGTGTTGCGTACCTTGTTGATCACCTGCTGGCTCAGCATCAACGGCTTGTTGTTGAGCTGGTAGGGCGTCTGTGCCCGATCGGCGGCGAGGAATCCATAGAAATCACGCTCGCGGGCCACTGTCTTGTACAACAGTGGGATTTGGGGGTTGTTCGGCTGCGCCAGCTCCAGGCTA
The DNA here is from genome assembly GCF_033173945.1 of Pseudomonas sp. HTZ2. Lineage (NCBI taxonomy): Bacteria > Pseudomonadati > Pseudomonadota > Gammaproteobacteria > Pseudomonadales > Pseudomonadaceae > Pseudomonas > Pseudomonas sp. HTZ2. The sequence continues at coordinate 3,397,343 of NZ_CP137332.1, forward strand.
CGGGCCTGCCAATAACGCCACCGGTTGCTGCTGGCCAAGTCCTGAGGCAAACGCTTGGTCAACTCGTAGGCGTCTTCCCAGCGACCCAGGCGCAACAGCAGGCGCAGGCGCCACTCACTGACGGTATTGTCACGCAGCTCGGGGTCGTATCGGGTCATCAGGTCCAGGGCGCGCGGGTCGTAACGGCGTGCCAGGGTCAGGCCGATTTCGCGGGCGATGGCGACCTTCTCGTCGCGCGAGAAGTGCATGCGCTGGGCGTAGTCGTCGAGCAGTGACATGGCCCGCTCTGGGTCCTGACGCGCCAGGCGACGCAGGCCCAGGCTGACCACATCGGACATGGCTTCGTTGACGGGCGTAAAACGCGACGGCTGGTTGAGCAGCTCCGGCTTTTGCGCCACATCGATCAGCAGTCGGCCCTGGGGGGCGAGGGTGGTCAGGGTCTTGACCAGGTTATTGGCCAGGCTGTAGTTGCGCGCCTGGGCCGCGAGCTTGGCCCGTTGCCAGCGTTTGGCCTCGGTCAGCTGGCCTTCGGCCGCCCACAGGCCGAACAGGGTGTCGCAGGCGGCAGGTTGCGACTTGCCGACGTTCCACAGTTTTTCGGCGCTGGCAAAACCTTCGGCGCGCAGGCCGTGGGTGAGCTGGTACTGGCCGTTCAGGCAATCCAGTTCTGTGAAGTTGAGCTTGGGGTCGTAGTATTTGACGAAGGTGTGCCATTCGCCGCGTTCGGCCAGCCAGCGTAGCCAGCGCAGTTTCATCCAGTTGGCCTGGGGCAGGTCGCCATGCCGGGCGAGGAAGCCTTCGATTTCTTCGTTACTGGCGCTCTTGAGGCGGGCGGTGAGCTCGTCATAGGCCAGGTAAGGTGTTAGCGGATAATCACGAAGCGCATTGGCGTAGCGCAGGTAAGGCCCCTTGTCGCCCTTGGCCAGGGCGCGCTTGGCCTCATCGTAATATTGACGCTGCTGAGTGATATCGATGGCCTGTGCCGCGCTCGCGGTGGTGGCGGTGAGCAGCAGGCAGGAAACGAGTTGGAACAGGCGGCTGCGCATGAGACGTCCGGGCAAGTGAACCAAGGAAAAGTGACGGCGAAGCCAGCACTGTTGGGATCTATTGCCTTAGCTTAGCCGTTTGCCGGCAGCGGGTGAAAGCACTGTGCTTGTATCCAATCATTATCTTCGACCGGATGTCGCAAGGTCTGCGGGGTGCAGTCTGGCTAATGCCCGCAAGGGGCAAGTCAGGTAGAATGCGCGCCCGGTTTTTGGAGAAGATTATGACCCTGCTCAAATTCAGCGATGTGTCCCTTGCGTTCGGCGCCATGCCGCTGCTGGACAAGGTGTCCTGGCAGATCGCGCGTGGCGAGCGGGTGTGCATCATCGGCCGCAACGGCACTGGCAAGTCGAGCATGCTGCGCCTGGTCAAGGGCGAGCAGAAGCCTGACGACGGCGAAATTTGGCGTGCTCCGGGCCTGAAGATCGGCGAATTGCCGCAGGAATTGCCGGTTGCTGACGAGCGCACAGTGTTCGATGTGGTGGCCGAAGGCCTGGACGGCGTCGGCGCGCTGCTGGCCGAGTATCACCACTTGAGCCAGAACATTCAGGGCGATGCCGACCTCGAGAAACTGATGCACGTCCAGCATGAACTCGAAGCGCGCGATGGATGGCGACTGCAGCAAGTGGTGGAAAGCACCCTGAGCCGTCTGCAGCTGCCCGCTGACAAGACCCTCGCCGAGCTGTCCGGTGGTTGGCGTCGGCGTGTGCTGCTAGCCCAGGCGCTGGTGTCCGAACCGGACCTGCTGCTGCTCGACGAGCCGACCAACCATCTGGACATCGGTGCCATCGCCTGGCTCGAGGAGGCCCTCAGCGGGTTCAACGGGGCCGTGCTGTTCATCACTCACGACCGTTCCTTCCTGCAAAACCTGGCTACCCGCATCCTGGAACTGGATCGCGGCGGTCTGATCGACTGGAACGGCGATTACGCCAGCTTCCTGGTACACAAGGAGGCCATGCTGGCCGCCGAGGAAACTGCCAATGCGCTGTTCGACAAGCGTCTGGCTCAGGAAGAGGTTTGGATTCGCCAGGGCATCAAGGCCCGGCGTACCCGTAACGAGGGTCGTGTGCGCGCCCTGAAGGCATTGCGTGTCGAGCGCGGCGAACGTCGCGAGCGCCAGGGTAAGGCGAACATCCAGATCGAGGTTGCGGACAAGTCCGGCAAGCAGGTCATGACGCTCGAAAATGTCAGCTTCGCGCACGCCGATGGCCCGATGCTGGTCAAGAACTTCTCCATGGTTCTGCAGCGCGAGGACCGTATTGGCCTGCTGGGCGCCAACGGTACTGGCAAGACGACCTTGCTCAAGCTGATGCTGGGCGACTTGGAGCCCACTTCGGGCAAAGTCGAGCGCGGCACCAAGCTTGAGGTCGCCTACTTTGACCAGTTGCGCCATCAACTGGACCTGGAGAAGACGGTAATCGACAACCTCGCGCAAGGGCGGGACTTCATCGAGATCGACGGCCAGAGCCGGCACGTGCTCAGCTACCTGGGCGATTTCCTGTTCAGTCCACAACGTGCCCGTACGCCGGTCAAGGCGTTGTCCGGGGGCGAGCGGGCGCGGCTGTTGCTGGCCAAACTGTTCAGCAAGCCGGCCAACCTGCTGGTGCTGGACGAGCCGACCAACGACTTGGATGTGGAGACCCTCGAGCTGCTCGAGGAAGTGCTCTCCAACTTCAAGGGCACCGTGCTGATGGTCAGCCATGACCGGGCATTTCTCGACAACGTGGTGACCAGTACCCTGGTGTTTGAAGGCGAAGGCCGGGTGCGTGAGTATGTCGGTGGCTATGAGGACTGGATCCGTCAAGGTGGCTCGCCGAAGTTGCTCGGCGTTGCCGAGAGCAAGGGCGGCAAGGCCGAGCTGGGCAGCGCCGTAGTGGAAAAGCCTGCGGAGCAGGCGGCACCGGCTGCAAACCTTGCGGCTGCTGCGTCGGATCCGGCCAAGAAAAAGCTGAGCTACAAGCTGCAGCGTGAGCTGGAGGCGCTGCCAGGGCTGATCGATGAATTGGAGCAGCGCATGGCTACGGTGCAGGAAGAGGTCAATGCCCCGGGCTTCTATCAACGACCGATCGGTGAGACCTCGGCGGTGCTGGCCAAACTTGAGCAGATGCAAAGTGAGCTGGATACGCTGGTCGAGCGCTGGGCTGAACTGGAAGGGTAAGGCTGTCTCAGGCCATCAGGGCGCCTGGCGCCCTGCCGCAGGCTTCGCCAGCCCAGGACCAAGCTGGTGAAACCTGCGAGTGGCTGTTGGATGCCCCTGGGGGCGTTTAGCCTTCTTTTTTCTGCAGGCGTACGGCCAGGACGTCACAAGGCGCGCCATGCAGCACATCGTTTGCGGTGGAGCCAAGCAGCAAGGCAAGACCGTGGCGGCCATGGCTGCCAACTACGATAAGGTCGCAGTTCTGGTCCTTGGCCAGTTGATGGATTTCCTGACGTGGCTGACCGTAGGTCAGGTGCGAGTCGCCACGGTTGATGGTCGGATACTTGTTGAACAGGCGATCCATGCGCTCCTTGGCCTGATCGAACTGTTGCTGCTGCAATTGCGACAAGTCCATCGGCACGTCGCCACCGAAGGCCATGGCCATGGGTTCGACGATGTGCACCAGCGAGACCTTGGCTCCAGTAGGTTCGGCGAGCTTCATGGCGCGCTTGATCACCGGGTCGCATTCTTCGGTCAGGTCGACAGCAACCAGAAGATGTTCGTAGGACATGGTGGTACTCCTGACATTTGCGATAGTAGAAGTATGGTCGCTTTCGGGCCGAGTGCCGAGAAACCTGGCTAACCAGCTCATTTGCAACGCTTTATGGAATCTACAGATATGACGGTATGGCTGGTGGTGTCAATCCTTGCGCTGATTCTGAGCCCTATGGCCTGGTTGCGCCCTTCGCGAAAACAGAGCGAGCAGATGAATCTACGTCTGGAAGGCCGGCGTATGGGGTTGGCCATGCAGCTGGCGCCTCAGCAGTGGCCTCATTGGCTGGAAAAAGAGCCTCCCAGCCCCTGTCCGCAATACCATCGAGCCCGGCGCAAGGGGAGCGACGATACCTGGTGTTATTGGCAGGTCACGCCAGGGGTTTGGTGGAACCAGTGGCGCGAGCCCTGCGCAGACCCGCGCCTGAATGAAGCCTTTGCGCGCCTGCCGGCAACGGTCTACAAAGTCGAAGCCGACAGTCGCATGCTGGCCCTGTACTGGAGCGAGCGGGGCGACAAGACTGTTTTGCAGGATATTGCCCGCGTGCTCGAAACCCTCGCTTGATCTCTACCCTCCCTGGGCCGCTTTTCGCGGCCCCAATAGCGTAACGCCTCTGCCTTGTGCCCCATTTTCCTCATTTACCAGTGCATTTCTGGGTGTATGGGGTGTCTATGTTCCCGATGAATGTGCCGCAATCACCGTCATCATGTTTGGTACCTGTGCGGTGCAAAATGACCGGAAAGTCGCGTTTTAAGGGTGCTTTCGAGCATTTGACAACGCCGATCTTTTCGGTGAATGTGTGCATACCCAAATCAAACGGGCGTATGAATTGAGCGTTTGTATGTCAGATCGCTCTTACAGAATCCCGACTATCGCGCTGACGGGTGTGCCTGGAAAGAAGGCTTGATCGGCCTTCGCACCAGCGATCGGCGTGTACAGTTCAGCTTCCATATCGTGGAGATCAGTTGATGATTTACGAAGGTAAAGCCATCACGGTTAAGGCTCTTGAAAGCGGCATCGTCGAACTGAAGTTCGACCTCAAGGGTGAGTCCGTCAACAAGTTCAACCGCCTGACCCTGGAAGAGCTACGCCAGGCCGTAGACGCCATCAAGGCCGACGCCGCCATCAAGGGCGTGATCGTCAGCAGCGGCAAGGACGTGTTCATCGTCGGCGCCGACATCACCGAGTTCGTCGACAACTTCAAGCTGCCCGAGGCCGAGCTGGTCGCCGGCAACCTGGAAGCCAATCGCATCTTCAACGACTTTGAAGACCTCGCCGTGCCGACCGTCGCTGCCATCAACGGCATCGCCTTGGGTGGCGGCCTGGAAATGTGCCTGGCGGCCGATTACCGCGTCATGTCCTCGAGCGCGAAGATCGGTCTGCCCGAAGTCAAGCTGGGCATCTACCCAGGCTTCGGTGGCACCGTGCGCCTGCCGCGCCTGATCGGTTCGGACAACGCGATCGAGTGGATCGCCTCCGGCAAGGAAAACCGTGCCGAGGACGCGCTCAAGGTCGGCGCCGTGGACGCCGTGGTTGCCCCTGAACTGCTGCAGTCCGCTGCTCTGGACCTGATCAAGCGTGCCATCAGCGGTGAGCTGGATTACAAGGCCAAGCGCCAGCCAAAGCTTGAAAAGCTCAAGCTCAATGCCATCGAACAGATGATGGCCTTCGAGACCGCCAAGGGCTTCGTCGCAGGTCAAGCCGGCCCGAACTACCCAGCACCGGTCGAAGCCATCAAGACTATTCAGAAAGCCGCCAATTTCGGTCGTGACAAAGCGTTGGAGGTCGAGGCCGCAGGTTTCGCCAAGCTGGCCCGCACTTCGGTCGCCGAAAGCCTGATCGGCCTGTTCCTGAACGATCAGGAGCTCAAGCGCAAGGCCAAGGCCCATGACGAGATCGCCCGTGACGTGAAGCAGGCTGCCGTGCTCGGCGCCGGCATCATGGGTGGCGGCATCGCCTACCAGTCCGCCGTCAAGGGCACGCCGATCCTGATGAAGGACATCCGTGAGGAGGCCATCCAGCTGGGCCTGAACGAGGCCTCCAAGCTGCTCGGCAAGCGTGTCGAGAAGGGGCGCGTGACCCCGGCGAAGATGGCTGAGGCGCTCAATGCCATTCGTCCGACCCTGTCTTACGGTGATTTCGGCAACGTCGATATCGTCGTCGAAGCGGTGGTAGAGAACCCGAAAGTCAAGCAAGCGGTGTTGGCGGAAGTGGAAGGGCAGGTCAAAGAGGACGCGATTCTCGCCTCCAACACCTCCACCATCTCCATCAACCTGTTGGCCAAAGCCCTCAAGCGTCCCGAGAACTTCGTGGGCATGCACTTCTTCAACCCGGTGCACATGATGCCGCTGGTGGAAGTCATCCGTGGCGAGAAGTCCAGTGAAGTCGCGGTCGCTACCACCGTCGCCTACGCCAAGAAGATGGGCAAGAACCCGATCGTGGTCAATGACTGCCCGGGCTTCTTGGTCAACCGTGTGCTGTTCCCGTATTTCGGCGGTTTCGCCAAGCTGGTCAGCGCCGGTGTCGACTTCGTGCGCATCGACAAGGTGATGGAAAAGTTCGGCTGGCCGATGGGCCCGGCCTACCTGATGGACGTCGTCGGTATCGACACCGGCCACCATGGTCGCGACGTCATGGCCGAAGGCTTCCCGGACCGCATGAAAGACGATCGCCGCTCCGCCGTCGATGCCCTGTACGAGGCCAATCGCCTGGGCCAGAAGAACGGCAAGGGCTTCTACGCCTACGAAACCGACAAGCGCGGCAAACCGAAGAAAGTCGCCGATGCCTCGGTGCTGGATGTGCTCAAGCCGATCGTCTTCGAGCAGCGTGAAGTGACCGACGAGGACATCATCAACTGGATGATGATCCCTCTGTGCCTGGAAACCGTCCGCTGCCTGGAAGATGGCATCGTCGAGACCGCCGCCGAAGCCGACATGGGCCTGGTGTACGGCATTGGCTTCCCTCCCTTCCGTGGTGGTGCGCTGCGCTACATCGATTCGATCGGGGTCGCTGAGTTCGTCGCCCTGGCCGACCAATATGCCGATCTGGGGCCGCTGTACCACCCGACCGCGAAGCTGCGCGAAATGGCCAAGAACGGTCAGCGCTTCTTCAACTGAGCGCCCAACGAGTTAGAGCGAGAGTATTGATATGAGCCTGAATCCAAGAGACGTGGTGATTGTCGACTTCGGTCGCACGCCGATGGGTCGTTCCAAAGGTGGCATGCACCGTAACACCCGTGCCGAGGATATGTCCGCGCACCTGATCAGCAAGCTGCTGGAGCGCAATGACAAGGTCGATCCGAAAGAAGTCGAGGACGTGATCTGGGGCTGCGTCAACCAGACCCTGGAGCAGGGCTGGAATATCGCCCGCATGGCGTCGCTGATGACCCAGATCCCGCATACTTCTGCGGCCCAGACCGTGAGCCGCCTGTGCGGCTCGTCGATGAGCGCGCTGCACACCGCCGCCCAGGCGATCATGACTGGCAACGGTGATGTGTTTGTCGTCGGTGGTGTCGAGCACATGGGTCACGTCAGCATGATGCATGGCGTGGATCCCAACCCGCACCTGTCCCTGCATGCCGCCAAGGCGTCGGGCATGATGGGCCTGACTGCGGAGATGCTCGGCAAGATGCATGGCATCACCCGCGAGCAGCAGGACCTGTTCGGCCTGCGTTCGCACCAGCTGGCCCACCAGGCGACGGTCGAAGGCAACTTCAAGGACGAGATCATCCCGATGCAGGGCTATGACGAGAACGGTTTCCTGAAGGTCTTCGACTACGACGAGACCATTCGCCCGGAAACCACCCTTGAAGGCCTGGCGTCGCTCAAGCCGGCGTTCAACCCGAAAGGGGGTACCGTCACCGCTGGTACTTCGTCGCAAATCACTGACGGCGCTTCGTGCATGATCGTCATGTCCGGCCAGCGTGCCATGGACCTGGGGATCCAGCCTCTGGCGGTCATCCGCGCCATGGCGGTGGCCGGCGTCGACCCGGCAATCATGGGCTACGGTCCGGTGCCGTCGACCCAGAAAGCCCTCAAGCGTGCCGGCCTGACCATGGCCGACATCGACTTCATCGAGCTCAACGAAGCGTTCGCCGCGCAGGCCCTGCCGGTACTCAAGGACCTGAAAGTGCTCGACAAGATGGATGAGAAGGTTAACCTGCACGGCGGCGCGATTGCGTTGGGTCACCCGTTCGGTTGCTCGGGAGCGCGGATTTCCGGCACCCTGCTCAACGTCATGAAGCAAAAAGGCGGTACCCTCGGCGTCGCCACCATGTGTGTCGGCCTGGGTCAAGGCATCACCACTGTCTTCGAACGCGTCTGATCGCGTCGATGACAGCAACCGGGGCCTTGTGCCCCGGTTTTTGTTTTTTACAGGATTTGTTTCAAGAGGTGGGCGACATGCAGATACAACCCGGTGTGTACCGGCATTACAAAGGGCCTGAGTACCGTGTGTTCGGCGTTGCGCGGCACTCCGAGACCGAAGAATGGGTCGTGTTCTACCAGGCGTTGTATGGCGAATTCGGGCTTTGGGTAAGGCCGTTGTCGATGTTCCTGGAGTCTGTCGAGGTTGACGGCGAGCAGGTGCCACGCTTTGCTTTGGTCAAGGCCGAAGAGGGACGGTTCGAGCAGCCTGGTGTAGCGCAAGGCTGAACCTGAGCGCTTGACCTCACCCTGTTGCCACTATATATAGCGGTGCCGCGTCTGGCACCTGACGCGTTTTTCATCTTCAGATTCAGGAATACTCCGATCCATGGGCAAATCGCTGGTCATTGTGGAATCCCCGGCCAAGGCCAAGACCATCAACAAGTACCTGGGCAGCCAGTACGTGGTGAAGTCGAGTATCGGCCATATCCGAGACCTCCCCACCAGCGGTTCGGCCAGCGCCACCAAGGAGCCGGCGGCCAAGCGCGGTAAGACCGCGTCCGAGGCCCCCGCGCTGTCGCCGAAGGAGAAGGCGCGCCGCCAGCTGGTCGCCCGCATGGGGGTCGACCCGGAAGCCGGCTGGAAAGCCAAGTACGAAATCTTGCCCGGCAAGGAAAAGGTCATCGACGAACTGCGTCGCCTGGCCAAGGATGCCGACACCATTTATCTCGCAACCGACTTGGACCGCGAAGGGGAAGCCATCGCCTGGCACCTGCGCGAGGCTATCGGTGGTGATGACAGCCGCTACAAGCGCGTGGTGTTCAACGAGATCACCAAGAAGGCCATTCAGGAAGCCTTCTCCCAGCCAGGCGAGCTGGACATCGATCGGGTCAACGCCCAGCAGGCCCGGCGCTTCCTCGATCGCGTGGTCGGTTACATGGTCTCGCCGTTGCTGTGGGCCAAGATCGCCCGGGGCTTGTCCGCCGGTCGGGTGCAGTCGGTGGCCGTGAAGCTGGTAGTGGAACGTGAGCGGGAAATTCGGGCTTTCAATCCTGAAGAATACTGGGAAGTGCATGCTGACCTGGGGACCGCCAAGAACGCCAAGGTGCGCTTCGAAGTGGCACGTGAGAAGGGCGAAGCCTTCAAGCCGTTGAACGAAGCCCAGGCCATGGCGGCGCTTGAGAAACTCAAGGCTTCCAGCTACAGCGTTGCCAAACGCGAAGACCGCCCGACTAGCAGCAAGCCGTCGGCGCCGTTCATTACCTCGACGCTGCAACAGGCCGCGAGCAACCGCCTGGGCTTTGGTGTGAAGAAAACCATGATGATGGCCCAGCGTCTCTACGAGGCGGGCTACATCACCTACATGCGTACCGATTCGACCAACCTGTCGGTCGATGCGCTGGATATGGCGCGCAGCTACATTGAGCGCGAGTTCGGCAAGCAGTACCTGCCGGAAAAGCCAGTGGTGTATGGCAGCAAGGAGGGTGCCCAGGAAGCGCACGAAGCGATTCGCCCCTCTGATGTCAACACTCATCCGACCAAGCTCAGTGGCATGGAGCGTGACGCCGAGCGCCTGTACGAATTGATCTGGCGCCAGTTCCTGGCGTGCCAGATGCCTCCTGCGCAATACCTGTCCACCAGCGTCACGGTCAATGCCGGTGACTTTGAATTGCGTGCCAAGGGCCGCATCCTCAAGTTCGACGGTTATACCCGTGTACTGCCTCAGCAGAGCAAGCCGGGCGAAGATGACGTGTTGCCGGAAATGGCCCAGGGCGAGTCGCTCAAGCTCATCCAGCTCGACCCGAGCCAGCACTTCACCAAGCCGCCGGCGCGCTACACCGAAGCCAGCCTGGTCAAGGAAATGGAAAAGCGTGGGATCGGTCGACCATCGACTTACGCGGCGATCATTTCTACCATCCAGGACCGCGGCTATGTGACTTTGCACAATCGCCGCTTCTACTCCGAGAAGATGGGCGACATCGTCACTGAGCGTCTGTCGGAAAGCTTCTCCAATCTCATGGACTACGGTTTCACCGCCGGCATGGAAGAGAACCTCGATGACGTCGCCCAGGGCGAACGCGACTGGAAGAACGTTCTGGACGAGTTCTATGGCGATTTCAGCAAGAAGCTGCTGGCTGCCGAATCCGCCGAGAACGGTATGCGTGCCAACCAGCCGACCCTGACCAACATTCCCTGCAAAGAATGTGGTCGACCCATGATGATCCGTACCGCCTCCACTGGCGTGTTCCTGGGATGCTCGGGTTACAGTCTGCCACCCAAGGAGCGCTGCAAGGCCACCGTGAACCTCGTACCGGGCGATGAAATCGCTGCCGACGATGAAGGTGAGTCCGAGTCCTTGGTCCTGCGTGGCAAGCACCGTTGCCCGATCTGTTCCACGGCGATGGATGCCTACCTGCTGGATGAAAAGCACAAGCTGCACATCTGTGGCAACAACCCGGACTGTGCCGGTTACGAGATCGAGCAGGGCAGCTATCGCATCAAAGGCTATGAAGGGCCTAGCCTGGAATGTGACAAGTGCGGTAGCGAGATGCAGCTCAAGACTGGCCGTTTCGGCAAGTTCTTCGGTTGCACCAATCCTGCGTGCAAGAACACCCGCAAGCTGCTCAAGAGCGGTGAGGCAGCGCCACCGAAGATGGACAAGGTGGACATGCCCGAGCTCAAGTGCGAGAAGGTCGATGACACTTATGTGCTGCGCGACGGCGCCTCGGGGCTGTTCCTGGCTGCCAGCCAGTTCCCGAAGAACCGCGAAACACGCGCGCCACTGGTGCTGGAGATCATCCCGCACAAGCACGAGATCGATCCGAAGTATCACTTCTTGTGCGATGCCCCGCAGAAAGATCCCGACGGGCGTCCGGCGGTGATTCGCTATAGCCGCAAGACAAAAGAGCAGTACGTGCAGTCCGAGGTCGACGGAAAGCCGACCGGCTGGAAGGCATTCTTTGACGGCAACAGCTGGAAAATCGAAGACAAGCGCTGATCCAAAGTGCTGAAAGGGGGCCGCGAATCGGCCCCTTTCTTTTTGACATTGAGCTTGCGGCGGGGCAGGGCAATCCCTGACACTGGGATATCGCCTTGCAGCCTCAGGGAGGCCACTGAAGATGGCCCAGGAACTCTACACCCGCACCAATCAGAAACTCTTCTTCGCCGGGCTTGCCCTGGAGTCCATGGCCAAGGCTGAAGGTAGCCAGGCGATGAATGCCCAAGGCCTGATACAGGCCGAGCGCGAGTCCGCGCTGTTCCACTTGTATGGCGCTTTACTAGGGCTGTGCCATGAAATTGCAGGTTTCTACCGCTTGCCTCAGGCTGGGGCGTCGCGGGTCGAGCTATTGCTCAACGACGAGGCGCTGAACAGCATCGCCATTCCTGAGGTGGCCGAGTTGCTTGAGCTGGTGCGTCAGCCAGAAACCTGGCTTGCCCAGATGCTGAGTGCTTATGCCGATTTGTTCCGACCGCCGGTCGCCAAAAAAGCCCCTAAATCCGATGTCACCCAGCCGCTGATCCAGGCCGTCAATTTGGACGAGCCCGAGCAACAAGCGCTTTCCCGGCAAGAGCTGGAAAGTTGGCGGGCCAACCTCAAGGACGTGGTTCGGCGCTTTCGTGACGCGTTGAGTGAGTGCTGATAGCGCTGGCGGCTGGTACAATAATCGCCTTTCGTGAAAAGCAGGCCCTATATGTCAACGTCCTTTCTAGAAATTGTCGAGTTGCCTGATGGCCGGATCGAACTGCGCCGCGCCGAGGACGAGGGTTCCCTGGTGACCCTGGATTTCTCCGAGGACGCCAAGGCCTTCCTGCAGGGCCAGCATGTTGAAGTGGCCAAGGCCATGTTGAGCGTGGGTGTGCAGATGGCAGGTCGCCTGGTAGAGGGCGATTTCGAGCGTGACGAAGGACCGCGCGTTTTGCACTGAGCACCGCGCTCCGATTCAGGGATTGGATTGAGACAGGCAAAGCCTGAACATCAGCCGAGGCGGATGTTCAGGCTTTGTGCGTTTCCGGTGTTGGCGGCGCGGATCAATTGCTGGCGTGCATTGGCATTGACGTTGCCAAGCCAACTGACGACGGTGTGACTGTGGCCCAGGCGTAGCGCTTCACATGCCAGTTGCAAGGCGCTCTGGTTTGCGCCTGGTTGCAATAGCAGAATACGTTCGCGGTTCAGGCCGGCATCACGCAACCAGGCCTGGGTCAGGCTGACAGGGGGCGCGATGAGCGTCAGCCAACGGGTTTCGTCCTCTTCGCTCAGCTCGCGCAGGATCGGGGCCAGCAGGCCCTGGCAATGACCTGGAGCGCCGCGCAAAGACAGTTCGCTGAACAACTCCGGCTGGGTGCCCTTGCGCGGCTTCTCACCGGCAGAGTCTCTAGGCTTGAGACCTGGCAGCGCCGGCTGGGCCAGGAAGGCTTCGAACAGCGGCAACTGGGCTTGCTGGGGTGTTTGGATGAACTGCTGCATGACGCCTCCTGGATCAGCGGCGAATGACGCCGACACTCAAGCCCTCGATCACCAGCTCCTGTTCTTTCAGGTCGACTTCGATGGGGGCGAATTCGGGATTCTCGGCGATCAACCAGACCTTGCTGCCTTCGCGCTTGAAACGCTTGACGGTCACTTCGTCACCGATGCGGGCGACCACGACCTGGCCGTTGCGGGCCTCCCGGCAGGTGTGGACCGCCAACAGATCGCCGTCGAAGATGCCGATGTCCTTCATGCTCATGCCGTGGACACGCAGCAGATAGTCGGCGCGAGGATGGAAGAAGGCTGGGTTGATGTTGCAGGATTCTTCGATGTGTTGCTCGGCGAGGATCGGTGCGCCGGCAGCGACCCGGCCGATGATAGGCAGGCTGTTCTCTTCTGCCTTGGTCTCAAGCCCTGGGATGCGAATGCCGCGGGAGGCGCCCGGGGTCATTTCGATCGCTCCTTTGCGGGCGAGCGCCTTGAGGTGCTCTTCGGCGGCATTGGGCGATTTGAACCCAAGTTCCTGAGCGATTTCCGCGCGGGTCGGCGGAAAGCCGTTGTCTTCCAGGCAGCGTTTGATGAAGGCCAGGATTTCAGCTTGGCGTGGCGTCAGTTTAAGCATGGCAAGCGCTCTGTCTTTTTATACAGTGACTGGGATTATATACAGTGGCTGGCCAGCTGCAAGCACTGTGGGCCGGGAAAACACGTCACTGTGTCGTGCATATAGGGCGAAGCCTGCGCCAACCGTGGCTTGCAGCGAATGTTTCAATGCTGTGGTTAAATGGCGACTGGCGGGTCACGTGTCTTGACAGATGAAAGCTTGAAACGTATGTTTCAAACAACTGTTTGTCAGGCGGAGTAGTCATGGCCCAATCGGAAACCGTTGAACGCATTCTCGATGCTGCAGAGCAGCTGTTTGCGGAGAGGGGGTTCGCGGAAACCTCGTTGCGGCTGATCACCAGCAAGGCCGGGGTCAACCTGGCAGCGGTCAACTACCATTTCGGCTCCAAGAAAGCCCTGATCCAGGCGGTATTCTCGCGTTTTCTCGGCCCGTTCTGCTCCAGTCTCGAACGTGAGCTGGATCGTCGTCAGGCGCGCCCCGAGCCCAAACCGAGCCTGGAGGAGTTGCTCGAGATGCTGGTCGAGCAAGCGCTGGCCGTGCAGCCTCGCAGCAACAACGATCTGTCGATCTTCATGCGCCTGCTTGGCCTTGCCTTCAGCCAGAGCCAAGGTCACCTACGTCGATACCTCGAAGACATGTACGGCAAGGTGTTCCGCCGCTACATGCTGCTGGTCAACGAAGCCGCGCCACGTATCCCGCCGCTGGAGCTGTTCTGGCGCGTGCACTTCATGCTTGGGGCTGCCGCTTTCAGCATGTCGGGCATCAAGGCGCTGCGTGCCATCGCCGAAACCGACTTCGGCATCAATACCTCGATCGAGCAAGTGATGCGCCTGATGGTGCCGTTTCTCGCCGCTGGCATGCGTGCCGACAGTGGGGTCACCGATCCGGCCATGGCCACCGCACAATTGCGTCCACGCAGCAAAAGCAGCGTCGCGCCAGCGCCTGCCAAGGCCTGACACTGTGCGCTAAGAGGCGCTTGGGCTAAGCTAGCGCCCATGCCTGACCTCGACTACCTACATATCTCTCTTGCCGACCAGCGCCTCTACGGATTCACCCGTGGGGCGCTGCGTGTGCGCCTGGAGGTATCCACGGCGCGAAACGGTGCCGGGGAGCTCAATGGCTCCGGCTGTACGCCGCGAGGCCTTCACCAGGTCCGCGCCAAGATCGGTGCCGGCCTGCCGCAGGGCGCTGTACTGCGCAGCCGGCGCTGGACGGGCGAGGTCTGGTCCCTGAAGCTGCATGAGCAGTTTCCCGGGCGCGACTGGATCCTGAGCCGCATTCTCTGGCTCAGTGGTTGTGAACCTGGGGTCAATCGGCTTGGCAAGGTCGACACCTTTCGCCGCTACATCTACCTGCACGGTACGCCGGACACTGAACCTATGGGCATCCCGTTGTCCCATGGTTGCATACGTCTCAGGAACAGCGACTTGATCGCGTTGTTCGATCGGGTACCGGACCATTGCGCGGTGCGGATCGATGAGTCTGCCTGCCCGCACTGGGGCGTGCTGCCCCTCCCATGAAGGAATCCAATATGACTGCCCGCCTGCAAGGCTCCCTGATGGTGGATATCGCCGGTAAATGGCTGACCGCCGAAGACCGTCATCTCCTGCGCCAGCCCGAAGTGGCCGGCCTGATCATTTTTGCCCGCAACATCGATAGCCCTCGCCAGGTGCGTGAGCTGTGCGCCTCCATCCGCGCGGTGCGCCCCGACCTCATCCTGGCTGTCGACCAGGAGGGTGGGCGGGTCCAACGCCTACGCCAGGGGTTCGTACGTCTGCCGGCCATGCGTGCGATCGCCGACAATGCCAACGCCGAATACCTGGCCGAGCAGTGTGGTTGGCTGATGGCGACCGAAGTGCAGGCTGTAGGCCTTGACCTGAGCTTCGCCCCGGTGCTTGACCTGGATCATCAGCGCAGCGCTGTAGTCGGCAGCCGTGCCTTCGAGGGCGACCCGGCGCGCGCCACCCAACTGGCGGGGGCGTTCATCCGCGGTATGAATGCCGCTGGCATGGCTGCTTGTGGCAAGCACTTCCCGGGGCATGGCTGGGCGGAAGCCGACTCTCACGTGGCCATACCTACGGATGAGCGCAGCCTTGAGCAGTTACGCCAGGCGGACCTGCTGCCTTTCATTCAGCTAAGAGGCCAATTGGCGGCTGTGATGCCTGCGCATGTGATCTACCCGCAAATCGATAACCAGCCGGCCGGGTTCTCGCGTCGCTGGCTGCAGGACATCCTGCGCGGTGAGATGGGGTTCGAGGGGGTGATTTTCAGTGACGACTTGTCCATGGCCGGTGCCCATGTGGTGGGTGATGCTGCCAGCCGGATCGAGGCGGCCCTGAGTGCTGGTTGCGACATGGGGTTGGTGTGCAATGACCGGGCAGCGGCGGAGCTGGCATTGAGCGCGGCCCAGCGGCTGAAGGTCGAGCCATCGCCGCGGATCGCGAGGATGCGCGGACGCGGCTTCGCCCGCACCGATTACCGCCAGCAGCCGCGTTGGCTGGAGGCGCTGGGTGCTTTGAAGGAAGCACAGTTGGTCGATTGATTTGGGGTGCCTTGATTCGGTGCGATCTGGTGGAGCGACGAAAGCGTCCTCCACAGATCAGCGACTGCGCTTGCCAGGCAGTGGCGCAAACAGTGCCTCGATCTCCTCATCGCCCAAGCGCCATTGGCCAGCCGATCCGCCATCGAGCAGGCCGGCTGCCAGGGCTGCCTTCTCCTGTTGAAGCTGCTGGATCTTTTCTTCTACCGTGCCTCGGGTTATCAGCTTGAACACAAACACCGGCTTGTCCTGGCCTATGCGATAGGCGCGGTCGGTGGCCTGGCTCTCGCTGGCTGGATTCCACCACGGGTCGTAGTGGATCACCGTGTCGGCAGCCGTCAGGTTCAGGCCCGTGCCGCCGGCCTTGAGGCTGATCAGGAATACCTCGCTTTCGCCGGTCTGAAACTGCTGCACAGGGGTGCGTCGGTCACGGGTGTCACCGGTCAGTAGGCTATAGCGGACATTGCGCTTGGCAAGTTCGGTCTCGATCAACGCCAGCATCGAGGTGAATTGCGAAAACAGCAGCACCCGGCGCCCCTCGCTGAGCAACTCCTCAAGCATGTCCATCAAACTGCCGAGCTTGCCCTTGTCGGCCTGGTTGCCCTTGGCCTCCACGCCCTTGACCAGGCGAAGGTCACAGCACACCTGGCGCAGCTTGAGCAAGGCATCGAGGATGACGATCTGACTGCGCGCCGCCCCATTGCGGGCTATCTCGTCACGGACTTTCTTGTCCATGGCCACGCGCACGGCTTCGTAGGTGTCGCGCTGGGCATCGCTGAGCTCGACCCAGTGGATCATCTCGGTTTTGGCCGGCAGCTCGGTGGCCACCTGTTCCTTGGTCCGGCGCAGCAGGAATGGTCGGATGCGACTGGCCAGATGCGCCATGCGTTCGGTATCGCCGTGGCGTTCGATCGGTGTGCGGTAGTCTTGGTTGAAGCGCTTCAGATCGCCCAGCCAGCCAGGCATCAGGAAGTGGAACAGCGACCATAGCTCGCCCAGGTTGTTCTCCATCGGGGTGCCGGTCAGGCACAGGCGCTGGCCTGCCTTCAGATCGCAGACCGCTTGGGCTGCCTTGCTGGTACTGCTCTTGATGTTCTGCGCCTCGTCGAGAATCAGCAGGCTCCAGTGCACTGAACGCAGGTGCTCCAGATCCCGCGGGAGCAGGGCGTAGGTGGTCAGGATCACATCGTAGTCGTGCAGCGCGGTGAAGTGCTTGCTGCGGCCCGGGCCATGCAGTGCCAGGACGCGAAGTGCGGGAGCGAAGCGTTGGGCTTCATCGAGCCAGTTGGGCACAAGGCTCGTGGGCATCACCACCAGGGCCGGTTGCTCCAGGCGTGCGCTTTGTTTCTCAAGCAGCAGGTGGGCAAGGGTCTGCAGGGTCTTGCCCAGGCCCATGTCATCGCCCAGGATGCCGCCGGTGCCCATTTCGCGCAGGGCCTGCAGCCAGTTCAGGCCTTGCTGTTGGTAGGGGCGCAGCTCGGCCTTGAGCTCCTTGGGCGGCTCGATCTGCAAATCACGCGCATCGCGCAGTCGTCGGCCCAGCTCACGCACATGCTCGCCGCCTTCCCAGTGCAGGGGCAGGTGCTCGATATCGTTCAGTCGCGCCGCATCGGCACGCTCCAGGCGCAGGGATGGGCCGACAGCATCTTCATGCAGGTAGAGCTCGCCGAGGGTGCCCATCACCGCTTTGATCCGGCCATAGGGCAGGGCGACACGCAGGGCAGGGCTGTCCTGGCGGCCGCGGTTGAGGTCGATGAGCAGGTGTTCATCGTCGCTACGTCGGGCCAGTTCGCCGGCGCGCAGCAGTTCAGGACTGCTGCGCAACAGCTGCAGCACGATCGGCAGCAGGCTGTGGCGTTGCCCATCGACCACGATACCCAGCTCGAGATCGAACCATTCATGGCCCGGCGCTTCTTGGACGGTGGCGTACCAGTCGTCCACCTCCTGTAGATCGAAGGCGAAATCCCGAGGAATGTCGATCTCCCAGCCGGCCTGACGCAGTTTGGGCAGCCCTTCGCGGGCAAAGCGCAGCCAAGCCTCATCGTCGGGTAGCTGGAGCATCTCGCCTGCGCTGTCCGGCAGAGCTTTGCTCTGTCGGGTGGCAGGCTTGAAGCCCAGTTCGCGCAGGGTTTGGCGAAAGGCTTGCTCGGTCTTGGGCTGGCGACGGATGCGCTGGCTGGTTTCGCCTACCAGGCGGCTCAGGGGCTTTTCATCGGTGCCGCTGGCAAGCAGGCCGTCATAACTGAACGCCAGCGCAGCGCGATGCTGCATCTGACGCTGCATACGCCCGGTCTTGGGCATGTAGGCACTGAATTCCAGGCTGCCCAGGGTCAGGTGCGGACGCGGCTGGATGTCATCGTGCTCTTCGCTACGCACGGCGGTAGGGGTGGGGACTTGGCGGTTCAAGGCATTCAGGCGGTGACTCAAAGGGACAACCAGGTGTTCGGGTACGATGGGCGCGCGCGCCAGCTGGCTGGCGATGAATGGGTCCAGGTTATGTTGCAGCCTGCCGGTTTGGCGGGTCTGCGGATTGACGTAATACAGCGGGTCGAGCGGCAGGACCTGCAGCGGTGTGTCGCTGTCGTGATGCCAGACGCCCCGGTACGCGCCGTCCTCCAGTCGGACCCAGCGAAACTCGGCGGCCTGGTCCGGGCCAGGAGTCAGCGGCTCCTGCTGCTGGTCGAACAGCAGGTGACCGCTTGCCAATGCGTACTCGAGGAGTTCGGAACCCTTTTTCCCCTCCAGGCGGGTTACCGGCGAGACGACGTTGCTGTTCTGGGCGCTGATCAGGCGCAGCAGCCGCGCATCGGCTTCGGTTACATAGCGTGGCGTGTAGTAGATCATTTCCGGCAGCGAGGTGATCCTGCTCAGCTTCAGTGTGCCGTCGTTCTGGCGTGTGCCTTTCACCGCCTCCAGCCGACATTGCGCCTGGTTCAGGCTGATCTGGTAGTAGATGGCTGGCCCTTTGCGTGAAGGGCTTGGATTGGCCGGCGCAGACTCGGGCGTTTCCAGTGCCTTGACCCACTGGCTCAGCTCCGGGGGAAGGGACAGCCCGTCGCTGGCGTCATGGTCATCGAGGGACGCGTGCAAATGGAAAAGTGTCGCAGCGCAATGTTTGCAGTTGACGCCCACAGGACAGCTGCAGCGGCCCAGTACCCGCAGCCTGCCAGCGTTCGGCTCGAGAAGGATCTTCTGAGTGTAGCGCTGGCCTGCCGAGCCCAGGCAGGCAGCCTCTATCGTTCTGTCATGGATCGAAAGCGTTTTTGTCCGGCCCTGCGCCGCGTAGTTCTGTCCACGGGCGAGCGCTCCGTCGTCGAAGTCCGCCTTCCAGCTTTCATCGCGCTGAAGCAGGCGCCGCACATCGCTCTCGCTCACCTCACTGCTCCATCATCTCCGGATCCATCACCGGCATCTTGCGCATGCCAGCGGGTGTCACCTTCAGCAGTACGGCAAGGTGCCCGCCGTCGAGGAAGGTCAGCTGGTTGCCTTTCATGTTGCTGTTGCTCTGCTTGAACTGCTCGCTGCGCACCACGGCACTATTGCCATCGAGCTGGTTCACCCAGAAGTTGGCCTGCACGGCGATGAAGCGGCCATCGGCGATGCTCAGGTTGCCCTCGATGGGGAAATGACCGAACTGCTCCTGGCCTGCACTCAGGGCGATACGGCTCGGTTCGCTGCCCACTTCCTGCTGCCAGGCCTTGTGCATCAGCACGGTGTAGTCGGCGGTGGCTTGCAAGCGGGTGACTTCGTCCTCCAGCGCCAGTGGGCGCTCGGCGCCCTTGTCCAGGCGGGGGGCGCCGGCGCTCCAATCTTCGGGGGCGAACGGGCTGGTTACCGCAGGTACGGCGTTCTGCCGCACCAGGATCATTTCCACCTGATAAAGGCCTTCGGCGAAGGCGGCCGGCGCGAACAGCGTCAGCATCAAGGTCAGGCAACGAATGGCACGCATGGATCTTCCTTAGGCAGGCTGTGGGGTCAGGCGCTCGAACAGCGCCTCCAGGGTGTTGAAACGTTCATCGGGGCGCTCCATCGGCACGAGGAAGCGGAACTGCGTGGCGCCCTCGAATTTGTAGCGCTTGGGCTGGCCCTGGATCAGCTTGATCAGGGTCAGCGGGTCGACCGGGGTTTCGGCCTCGAACTCGAGCTTGCCGCCATTGGGGCCGGCATCGACTTTCTTGATGCCGAGTTTTTCCGCCTGCAGCTTGAGCAGGGTCAGGCGCATCAGGTTCTTGGTCGGTTCAGGCAGCAGGCCGAAGCGGTCGATCATCTCCACTTGCAGGTCCTTGAGGCCCTCTTCGTCGGCGGCCGAGGCGATGCGTTTGTAGAGAATCAGACGGGCATGCACGTCCGGCAGATAGTCCTCGGGAATCAGCGCCGGTAGACGCAGGTTGATCTCCGGGCCGCCACCAAGCGGTTGCTCGAGGTTCGGCTGGGTGCCCTTGCGGATGGCCTTGACGGCGCGCTCGAGCATTTCCATGTAGAGGGTGAAGCCCACGGCCTGAATCTGCCCGCTCTGGCCTTCGCCGAGCAGCTCGCCGGCACCGCGAATCTCCAGGTCGTTGGTGGCCAGCACGAAACCTGCACCCAGGTCCTGGGTGTTGGCGATGGCCTCGAGGCGTTTTTCGGCATCGGCGCTGATCTGCTGGCGCGGCGGCGTCAGCAGGTAGGCGTAGGCCTGGTGGTGGCTGCGTCCGACCCGGCCGCGCAACTGGTGTAGCTGGGCCAGACCGAACTTGTCTGCGCGTTCGATGACGATGGTGTTGGCGCTCGGCACGTCGATACCCGTCTCGATGATGGTCGAGGCAACCAGCACGTTGAAGCGCTTGTGATAGAAGTCGCTCATCACCTGCTCGAGTTCGCGCTCGCGCATCTGGCCGTGGCCGATGCCGATACGTGCCTCGGGTACCAGTTCGGCCAGCTCGGCGGCGCATTTTTCGATGCTCTTGACGTCGTTGTGCAGGTAGTACACCTGGCCGCCACGCAGCAATTCACGCAGCAGCGCCTCTTTGACCGTGCTCTTGTTCTGCTCCATGACGAAGGTGCGCACCGACAGGCGTCGCGCCGGCGGGGTGGCGATGATCGAGAGGTCCCGCATGCCCGACACGGCCATGTTGAGGGTGCGTGGAATAGGCGTGGCGGTCAGGGTAAGGATGTCCACCTCGCTGCGCAGGGCCTTGAGCTGTTCCTTCTGACGCACACCGAAACGATGCTCCTCATCGATGATCACCAGGCCTAGGTCCTTGAAGCGCACGTCGTCCTGCAGCAGCTTGTGGGTGCCGATGAGGATGTCGATCTTGCCTTCGGCCAGCTCTGCGGCGGCGGCGCTGACTTCCTTGGCCGACTTGAAGCGGCTCATCACCTCGACGGTCACCGGCCAGTCGGCGAAACGGTCGCGGAAACTGTTGTAGTGCTGCTGGGCGAGCAGGGTGGTAGGCACCAGTACTGCCACCTGGCGGCCACTGTGCACGGCAATGAACGCTGCGCGCATGGCCACTTCGGTCTTGCCGAAGCCGACGTCGCCGCACACCAGGCGGTCCATCGGCTTGCCGGCGAGCATGTCGGCGCGCACTGCCTCGATGGCCGATTGCTGGTCCGGGGTTTCCTCGAACGGGAAGCCGGCACTGAAGGTGGCGTAGTCTGCGGCCGGATCGGCGAATGCATGCCCCTTGCGGGCGGCGCGCCGGGCATAGATGTCGAGCAGTTCGGCCGCCACGTCACGGACTTGCTCGGCGGCTTTGCGCTTGGCCTTTTGCCAGGCTTCGGAGCCAAGGCGGTGCAGTGGGGCCAGGGCATCGTCGCTGCCGGTGTAGCGGGCGATCAGGTGCAGGTTGGCCACCGGTACGTAGAGCTTGGCGCCCTCTGCATATTCCAAGGTCAGGAACTCGGCGGCCTGGCCTTCGATTTCCAGGGTGGCCAGGCCCAGGTAACGTCCCACGCCGTGGTCGATATGCACCACGGGTGCACCTTCGCGCAGCTCGGTGAGGTTCTTGATGACGGCATCGTTGGCCGCCTCACCACGTTTTTCGCGACGCCGGCGCTGCATCACGCGCTGGCCGAACAATGGGCTCTCGGCGATCAGGGCCAGGCCTGGGTCATCCAGCAGCAGGCCGTCGTCGAGCGGGGCGATGGTGATCGCCAGGCGGTCCTTGCCGGTGACGAAGTCGGCCCAGCCTTCGACGGTTTGAGGGCGCAGCTTCAAGCGCTCGAGCAGTTCCAGCAGCACTTCGCGGCGGCCGGCCGATTCGGCGGTGAACAGCACGCGTCCGGGGAACTGCTCGAGGAAATTCGACAGCTCCGCCAGTGGCTGGTTGGCCTTGGCTTCGATCGCCAGATTCGGCAAGGCTCGCGCCGGGAACCGTAGACGACCCGCGCCGGTTTCGATCTCGTCGCTGCTGACCACGACCCGGGGCCACTGCTTGAGCTGGGCGAAGCAGTCCTCGACCGGCAGGAACAGCTCGGCCGGTGGCAGCAGGGGGCGGGACAAGTCGCCGCGGCGCTCTTCGTAGCGTCCGCGCACATCGTTCCAGAAATGCTCGGCTGCCTGTTCGACACCCGGCAGGGAGAACACCTGGGTGTCGGTCGGCAAGTAGTCGAAGAGGGTCGAGGTTTCTTCGAAGAACAGCGGCAGGTAGTACTCGATACCGGCGGGAATGATGCCGCTGGTCAAGTCCTGGAAAATCGCGCTGCGCCGGAAATCCACGTCGAAACGCTCACGAAAGCGCGCCTTGAAGCGGGTGACCTCGTCCTTCTGCATCGGGAACTCGCGGGCCGGCAGCAGGCGAACCGAGTCGACCTTGTCGATCGAGCGCTGGGTCTCGGGATCGAAGGTGCGCAGGGTCTCGATCTCATCGTCGAACAGGTCGATCCGGTAGGGCAGCTTGCTGCCCATGGGGAACAGGTCGATCAGGGCGCCGCGCACGGCGAACTCGCCATGCTCGTAGACCGTGTCGACGCAGCGGTAGCCGCTGGCTTCCAGGCGCGTGCGCATTTGTTCGACGTCGATCGTCTGGCCCACATCCAGCACCAGGCTGCTGCCCAGCAGGAAGCGGGTCGGGGCCAGGCGGTGCAGGGCGGTGGTGATCGGCACCACGAGGATGCCGTGATCGAGCTCAGGCAGCCGATAGAGACTGGCGATGCGCTGGGAAATGATGTCCTGGTGGGGCGAGAACAGGTCGTAGGGCAGGGTTTCCCAATCGGGGAACGGCAGCACCGGCAGGTCGGGCGCGAAGAAGCGCAGCTCCTGTTCCAGGCGGTCGGCAGCCTGGCTGTCGGCGGTCAACAGCAGGGTGAAGCGACCGGCGCTGCTGGCGGCTTCGGCGATGGCCAGGCTCAGGGCGGCCCCGGGCAGGTTTCCCCAGGTTTGTTTGCCGGCCGTGGCCGATAATTGCGGTAGGCGCAGAACTGACACGGGAGATTGGACTCCAAGCGTTGCGGCAAAGAGGACAATTGTACCGGTGCTGGTGCGCGCTGTCAGGCTCGGAAGGGCTTGGCGACGGGCTCGAGCGGCGGCGACAGGCGCTCATTGCCCGATACGTCGAGGGGCGTCATAATGTAGCCCCTTTTTTCTCCCCCTACATGTGGAAGGTTCCCGTGACTCAGAAGCCCGACCAGTGTCTTGGTGAGTGGATCGATCGTGAAGCCCTGGCTGAAGCGATGATCCCGCTTATCGGTCAGCTCTACCGCAACAATAACGTGGTGAGCTCGATCTATGGCCGCAGCCTGATCAATCGTTCGGTTATCTCGATCCTCAAAGCCCACCGCTTTGCCCGTCACCGTCAGACCGACGAAACCGAGCTGTCCGTCCACGAGACATTCCCCCTGCTCAAGGCCATGAGCGAGCTGAAACTGGGCGCCGCTTCGGTCGACCTGGGCAAGCTGGCAAACAAGTTCAAGCTCGAAGGCAACGGCCGCAGCGTCGAGCAGTTCGTGCGTGAAGAACTGGCCGATGTCGTCGGTCAGCAGAACCTGTCCGCCCGCAAGGGCACCGACGTCGTCCTGTACGGCTTCGGTCGCATCGGCCGCCTGCTGGCGCGTATCCTGATCGAGAAGACCGGTGGCGGCGACGGCCTGCGCCTGCGTGCAATCGTCGTGCGCAAGGGCGCCGAGAACGACCTGACCAAGCGTGCCAGCCTGCTGCGCCGCGACTCGGTACATGGTCCGTTCGACGGCACCATCGTCATCGACGAAGAGCACAACACCATCACCGCCAACGGCAACCTGATCCAGGTGATCTACTCCAACGATCCGGCCTCGATCGACTACACCCAATACGGCATCGACAACGCCCTGCTGGTGGACAACACCGGTAAATGGCGTGACGCCGAAGGCCTGGGTCAGCATCTCAAGTGCCCTGGCATCAATCGCGTGATCCTCACCGCTCCGGGCAAAGGCGCGCTGAAGAACATCGTTCACGGCATCAACCATGGCGATATCAGCGCCGATGACAAGATCATCTCCGCTGCGTCCTGCACCACCAACGCCATCGTGCCGGTGCTCAAGGCTGTCAATGACCAGTACGGCATCATCAACGGCCACGTCGAAACCGTTCACTCGTTCACCAACGACCAGAACCTGATCGACAACTTCCACAAGGGCAGCCGCCGCGGCCGCGCCGCACCGTTGAACATGGTCATCACCGAGACCGGCGCAGCCACCGCTGCAGCCAAGGCACTGCCTGTGCTCAAGGGCAAGCTGACCGGCAACGCCATTCGCGTGCCGACGCCGAACGTCTCGATGGCCATCCTCAACCTGAACCTGGAAAAGGCCACCAACCGCGACGAGATCAACGAGTACCTGCGCCAGACCGCCATGCACTCGGAACTGCACAAGCAGATCGATTACGTCAGCTCCCAGGAAGTGGTCTCCACCGACTTCGTGGGCTCGCGCCACGCCGGTGTGGTCGACGCCGAAGCGACCATCTGCAACGACAACCGCGTTGTCCTGTACGTCTGGTACGACAACGAGTTCGGTTATAGCTGCCAGGTGGTGCGTGTGATGGAAGAGATGGCTGGTGTGAACCCGCCAGCGTTTCCACGCTGATCCGCTTGTAATGCGTTGAAGAAACGGGAACCTTCGGGTTCCCGTTTTTTTATGCCGTGTGCGGGCATTCATGGGTAAGCCTGCGAAGAGGCCAGTACGGCCAGTCGAGAAACTTGAAATTGCGTAAAGGTCTTCTGCTCACCCTGATGTTCCTGGTTGGCTGCGACCAGGCTCCGCGCCTGGAGCGCTTTGGCGGCCCGACCATGGGCAGCAGCTACAGCATCCAGTATGTCCGCGAGCCGGGCGGGCCATCGCGCCTCGAGGTGCAGGAGGCAGTGGAAGCCATCCTGCGTGATGTCGACGAACACTATTCAACCTACCGTGGCGATTCTGCGGTCAGCCGCTTCAACCAGTTGCAGGCAGGCCAATGCCAAGCGCTAGGAAAGGACATGCTGGCGTTGGTCGGGTTTGGTCAGCAGTTGGCCGAACAAAGCCAGGGCGCTTTCGACCTGACCGTCGAGCCATTGCTCGATCTCTGGGGCTTCGGCCCTCAGGCGCGCCAAGAGCAGGTGCCTGACCCGTTGCAGTTGGCCCAGGCCCGTCAGCGCGTCGGCTATCACCACTTGCGCATCGATGGCGACATCCTGTGCAAGGACGCTGCAGTGGAACTGGATTTCAACAGTATCGCCGCAGGCCACGCCGTGGACCTGATCGCCGAGCGCCTAGGGGCGATGGGCGTCGCAAGCTTTCTTGTCGAAGCCACGGGCGAACTCAAGGCTGTGGGTCGCAAGCCCGATGGCGGTCCGTGGCGGGTGGCTCTGGAACTGCCGCGCGAAGACCGTCAGGTCGCGCGCCAAGTCATCGCCGTGGATGGTCTGGCTGTATCGACCTCGGGTGACTATCGGCACTATTTCAAGGACAATGGCCGGCGCTATTCGCACACCTTCGATGCCCGCTTGGGGCGTCCGGTCGAACATGACCTGGCTGCTGTCACCGTGCTCGATGCCTCGGCGCTCCAAGCCGATGGCTACTCGACCCTGTTGTTGATCCTGGGGCCGGAACAAGGCTGGGACTTCGCTGTCGCCCATGGTATTGCCGCGGTGCTGGTGACCCGGGCCGAGGGTGGCTTCGTCTCTCGTGTTACGCCTGCGTTCGAGCGGGCACTGAAAGGCGAGTGAAAGCGCAAACACGGATGATCGTCGCCAGGGAATCGGTGAATGACATGTAGTGCAGGCAAAATTGGCCTACGACGCGACCAAGGGTTAATGTGCGCGGCGTTCACGCTTGATTAGACTGCACCCGAATTTTCTCATGGCGCCCCGGCGACATGATCGTGCCCCGCGGCCATCCGGTCGGCGGGCCAGTTCTGAAGGAGTACGCATGGCTGTCTATAACTACGACGTAGTGGTGCTGGGTTCCGGCCCGGCCGGAGAAGGTGCGGCAATGAATGCCGCCAAAGCAGGACGCAAGGTGGCCATGGTCGACAGCCGTCGCCAGGTCGGCGGCAACTGCACTCACTTGGGCACCATCCCGTCCAAGGCCCTGCGTCACTCGGTGCGCCAGATCATGCAGTTCAACACCAACCCGATGTTCCGCGCCATCGGTGAGCCGCGCTGGTTCTCCTTCCCCGATGTGCTCAAGAGCGCCGAGAAGGTGATCTCCAAGCAAGTGGCCTCGCGCACCGGCTACTACGCGCGCAACCGCGTCGACGTGTTCGTCGGCACCGGCAGCTTCGCCGATGAGCAGACCGTCGAAGTGGTGTGCTCCAACGGTGTGGTCGAGAAACTGGTCGCCAAGCACATCATCATCGCCACCGGCTCGCGTCCGTACCGTCCGGCCGATATCGACTTCCACCACCCGCGCGTCTACGACAGCGACACCATCCTCAGCCTGAGCCATACCCCGCGCAAGCTGATCGTCTATGGCGCTGGCGTGATCGGTTGTGAATACGCCTCCATTTTCAGTGGCCTGGGCGTGCTGGTCGAGCTGGTGGACAACCGCGGCCAACTGCTGAGCTTCCTGGATTCGGAAATCTCCCAGGCGCTGAGCTACCACTTCAGCAACAACAACATCACCGTACGCCACAACGAGGAGTACGAGCGGGTCGAAGGCTTGGACAACGGTGTGATCCTGCACTTGAAGTCGGGCAAGAAGATCAAGGCCGATGCCTTGCTGTGGTGCAACGGCCGTACCGGCAACACTGACAAGCTGGGCCTGGAGAACATCGGAATCAAGGTCAACAGCCGCGGCCAGATCGAGGTCGACGAGGCCTACCGTACCAGCGTGCCGAACGTCTATGGCGCCGGTGACGTGATCGGCTGGCCGAGCCTGGCCAGCGCTGCCCACGACCAGGGGCGTTCCGCCGCTGGCAGCATCGTCGACAATGGCAGCTGGCGTTTCGTCGATGACGTGCCGACCGGCATCTACACCATTCCGGAGATCAGCTCGATCGGCAAGAACGAGCAGGAGCTGACCCAGGCCAAGGTGCCGTATGAAGTGGGCAAGGCCTTCTTCAAGAGCATGGCCCGTGCCCAGATCGCCGGTGAGCCTCAGGGCATGCTGAAGATCCTGTTCCACCGCGAGACCTTGGAAATCCTGGGTGTACACTGCTTCGGCTACCAGGCCTCGGAGATCGTCCACATCGGCCAGGCGATCATGAACCAGCCCGGTGAGCAGAACAATCTGAAGTACTTCGTCAACACCACCTTCAACTACCCGACCATGGCCGAAGCCTATCGGGTAGCGGCCTACGACGGCCTGAACCGGCTTTTTTGAGCGGCTCCGGCCGGTGGCCTGAGCCGGTCGGGGAGTCCGGATTCAGCCCTTCCCAAGGGTGGTCATGGCCAAACCGGGAAAGTCTGTAATCAGGCTGTCTACGCCAAAGTCGGCGAGCCGGCGCATCAGCGCCGGTTCGTTGACCGTCCACACCGATACGTGCAACCCCTGACGCTGTGCCTTGATCAGGCGCTCGGGCGTGCACAGTGTCCAGTTCAAGGCCAGCATCTGGCAGCCATAGTTCTGGGCCACCTTCAGCGGGTCGAGCCAGGCGTACTCGGCGACCAGTCCGCGAGACACATCCGGCACCAGTTCCAGCGCGGCGCCAAGCACCTCCCGGGAGCTCGAGGTAATGGTGATCTTGTCCAGCAGGCCGTACTGCTGCGCCAGCTCGCGAATCGCCAGCACGGTACTGGCGGCGCGGGTACGCGAGGCGCTCTTGACCTCCAGTTGCCAATGCGCGAAAGCGCACTTCTCGAACAGCTCTTCCAGGCGTGGGATGGGGCAGGGCTGCACCCAGCCCGGGCCGCCCTTACGTGCATCGTAGGTGACCAGCTCGGCGGCGGTGTGCTCGACCACCTTGCCGCGCCGACCGGTGGTGCGCTTGAGCGTCGGGTCGTGGATCACCATCAGCTCGTTGTCGGCCGACAGGTGCAGGTCCAGTTCGCAGCGATCGACGCCATGTGACAAGCACTGGCGGAAGCTGTTCAGGGTATTCTCGGGCGCTTCGCCCTTGGCGCCGCGATGGCCATAGATCAGGGTCACGTTCGTTCCTTCAGGTCAAAATGGAAAAGGCTCAAGAGGCGGGGTCGTTCTGTTCCAGCGCCTGGCGTCGTTGTTGTTGCTGGCGCTGCAGGATGTACCGGGCCAGCAGTTGGCGCTGGGCGTCGGTCATGTCGATGAATTCGGTGCCGACCTCGTGATTGCCTTCCGGGCGTGGGTCGCAGTGGGTGACCCGCGCGCGCAGCAGTAGGCCGAGGGCACGGGGCATGAGGATCATCTTCACTGCCAGTCGCGTACCGGGGGCGATGGGCGTTGCATGGGCGAACTCGATGCCGCCTTCGGAGAGAATCACCCGCCGGGGCTTGCCGATTTCACCCAGCAGGGTCTGGGCGAGCACCGCGCTGAGCAGGTCGATGCGTTTGTTCTGTACCCGCAGGAAGGCCGCGAGGGTGCGGTCCTTCTCGCTCAACTGGCGCATCAGGTGCTGGGACTCGAAGTCGGCCAGGTGCAGTTCGCTGAGCAGATTGAACAGCGGTGAAGCATCCTGCAACAGGTCTGTCTCCTGGCCTTGGGCCGTGTCCAAGGCGTTGATTTCAAGTGCGATACTGTCTTCGATGCGGTAGTATTCGCGGCGATCTTCTTCGTCTAGTGTCGTCATGGCGAACCCATGGTTACGGCGGTGGTCCGAGTGTAAAGCCGCTGCAGGCGCCCTGCCACAAGGACGTTCCCTTTCATCCGAACAAGCCCCGACATGTTCAGACCTCTTTTCGTATTCATTGGCACCCGCTACACCCGTGCCAAGCGTCGCAACCACTTCGTCTCGTTCATTTCGCTGACTTCGATGATCGGCCTCGCCCTTGGCGTGGTGGTGATGATCGTGGTGCTGTCGGTCATGAACGGCTTCGACCACGAGATGCGTACCCGCGTGCTGGGCATGATCCCCCATGCCACGCTCGAAACCGGCCAACCGCTGGACAACTGGTCGGGTCTTGCCCAACAAGTAAAGCAGAATCCACAGGTGCTGGCGGTCGCGCCCTTCACCCAGATGCAGGGGTTGCTGACTCATGACGGCAAGGTGCAGAAGGTGCTGCTCAACGGCATCGACCCTGCGCTGGAGCGGCAGGTATCCATCATCGAGAATTTCGTCCTGGAGGGCAGCCTCGACAAGCTGGCGCCGGGCGAATGGGGCATCATGATCGGTGACAAAGCCGCGGCCAAGCTGGGCGTGGGTATCGGCGACAAGCTGACCTTCGTCGCCCCGGAGGTCAGCGTGACCCCGGCGGGCATGTTCCCGCGCATGAAGCGCTTCACCGTGGTCGGCACCTTCCACGTTGGCGCCGGCGAAATCGACGGTTACCTGGGCCTGACCAACATCAGCGACC
This sequence comes from Pseudomonas sp. HTZ2, assembly GCF_033173945.1. Classification (NCBI taxonomy): domain Bacteria; kingdom Pseudomonadati; phylum Pseudomonadota; class Gammaproteobacteria; order Pseudomonadales; family Pseudomonadaceae; genus Pseudomonas; species Pseudomonas sp. HTZ2. Next base: position 3,426,926 of record NZ_CP137332.1, read on the forward strand.
TCTCCCGCCTGCACCGCTGGAAGGCCGACCAGGTCCAGGGCCTGCGCCTGAAGTTCGACGACCTGTTCCAGGCCCCGCGCGTGGCCTGGGATATCGCCCAACGCCTGGGCGAGCAGGAGTTCTACACCCGCGACTGGACTCGCAGCCACGGCAACCTGTACCAGGCCATCCGTATGGAGAAGGCCATGATCGGCCTGTTGCTGCTGCTGATCGTGGCGGTGGCAGCGTTCAACATCATTTCCACACTGGTGATGGTGGTCAACGACAAGCGTGGCGACATCGCCATTCTGCGTACCCTCGGCGCCACGCCGGGGCAGATCATGGCCATCTTCATGGTCCAGGGGACGGTGATCGGCGTGGTCGGCACGTTGATCGGTGCCGTCGTCGGCATCGTCGCCGCACTCAATGTCAGTGCGGTGATCGCCGGCATCGAGAAGCTGATCGGGCACAAGTTCCTGAACGCGGATGTGTACTTCATCGATTACCTGCCGTCGCAGATCATGGCCGAGGACGTCTGGATGGTCTGCGGTGCGGCGTTGGTCCTGAGTTTCTTTGCCACCCTGTATCCGGCCTGGCGTGCGGCCCGCACCCAGCCAGCAGAGGCGCTACGTTATGAGTGAGTCGCGCATGAATAAAGCCGTACTGAGCTGCCGCAACCTGGGCAAGTCCTACGAGGAAGGGCCGGAGTCGGTGAAGGTGCTGTCCGGGTTGAACCTGGAGCTGCATGCAGGTGAGCGGGTGGCCATCGTCGGCAGCTCCGGCTCCGGCAAGAGTACCTTGCTGAATCTGCTTGGCGGCCTCGACACTCCCACCCAGGGCAGTGTCTGGCTCGCGGGCGAGGAGCTGTCTGCCCTTGGCGAGCGCGCCCGTGGCCTGCTACGCAACCGTGCGCTGGGCTTCGTCTACCAGTTCCACCACCTGCTGCCGGAGTTCACCGCCCTGGAGAACGCCTGCATGCCGCTGCTGATCGGCCGCACGCCGATCCCCGAAGCGCGTGAGCGCGCCGAGGCCCTGCTCAAGCGGGTGGGCCTGGGTCATCGTCTGAACCACAAGCCGGCCGAACTTTCCGGTGGCGAGCGCCAGCGCGTGGCAATCGCCCGTGCCCTGGTCAACCGCCCGGGCCTGGTGATGCTCGACGAGCCCACCGGCAACCTCGATCACCACACCGCCCTTGGTATCCAGGAATTGATGCAGGAGCTGTCCAGCGCTTCGCAGACCGCGTTCCTGGTGGTCACCCACGACTTGAACCTGGCGCGTCAGATGGACCGCGTGCTGCACCTGGAAGACGGCCGTCTGGTGCCGATCTGAGTCGATTGCACGGCGCGGCACGGGCTGCGCCGTAACCTTTTTTCATTGGGTGTTCTCGTACATGTTCAGACCCTTGCCCTTGTTCATCGGTGCTCGCTACACCCGTGCCAAGCGCCGCAACCAATTCATCTCGTTCATCTCCATGACCTCGATGATCGGCCTGTCCTTGGGCGTGCTGGCGATGATCGTGGTGCTGTCGGTGATGAACGGTTTCCAGCGTGAGATGAGCTCGCGCATCCTGGGGCTGGTGCCACACGCCAGCATCCTGGGGGTGCAGCCGCTGAATGACTGGCGCAAGGTGGCCGATGCGGCGCTGAAGAATCCTGCCGTGGTCGCAGCTGCGCCCATCACGGAAATGGAAGGCATGTTGTCCTATAAGGGGGCGATGCAGCCGATCCAGGTCAGTGGCATCGACCCGGCCGAGGAGGGCAAGGTCTCCATCGTCGGTCAGCATATCGTTCAGGGGCGCCTGCAGGACCTGGTCCCCGGCGAGTATGGCGTGGTCATCGGTGAGCTCACCGCGCGGCGTTTTCGTCTCAATACCGGCGACAAGCTGACGCTTATCGTCCCTGAAATCAGCAAGGCCCCTGGCGGTATCACGCCGCGCATGCAGCGTCTGACCGTGGTCGGTATCTTCAAGGTGGGCGCCGAGCTCGACGGTTCCCAGGCTTACATCCATGTTGCCGATGCCGGCGACATGCAGCGCTGGGCGTCGGGTAGCGTGCAAGGGGTGCGCCTGAAACTGCAGGACCTGTACGCCGCACCCCAGGTATCCAAGGCAATTGCCGCAGGCCTGGGCGATGCCTATCGCGCCGATGACTGGTCCCACACACAAGGCAGCCTGTTCAGTGCCATGAAGATGGAAAAGACCATGATCGGCCTGTTGCTGATGATGATCATCGCGGTGGCCGCATTCAACATCATCGCCACCTTGGTGATGGTGGTGAACGACAAGGGTTCGGACATTGCCATCCTGCGCACCATCGGTGCGACGCCTGCGCAAATCATGGGGACCTTCATGGTCCAAGGCTCGCTGATCGGTATCGTCGGTACCTTGGTCGGTGGTGTGCTAGGCGTGATCGCGGCCCTCAATGTCAGCCAGATCGTGGGCTGGCTGGAGCGGATCAGCGGGCAGCACATCTTCACGTCCGACGTGTACTTCATCAGCAGCCTGCCCTCTGACCTGCAATGGGGAGATGTAGCGATCATCTGCACCGCGGGGCTGGTCATGAGCTTCCTGGCCACCCTTTATCCCGCGTATCGGGCTTCCCAGGTGGAGCCGGCGATGGCGCTGCGTTACGAGTGATCTGAAGGGGCCATGGCGGCCCCTTCACAACGTTTCGGGCAGCTCGATCACGAACCGCGTCCAACCCTGCGCGCACTCGGCGCGGATGCTTCCGCCATGGGCCTGGATGATCGAACGGGTAATCGCCAGACCCAATCCCGCATGTTCGCTGCTGCCTTCCCGTCGGGCGGGGTCTGCCCGATAGAAACGGTCGAAAAGCCTGGGCAGAACAGCCGGTTCAATTGCAGGACCGGTGTTGGCGACGACGATGTGAGCCCCGGGCTGCAGCGACACGCGGATCTCCCCACCTTGCGACGTGAAACGCAGGGCATTGTCCAGCAGATTGGACAATGCCCTGCGTAGCATATGTCGGTCGCCCTCCAGCCGCGCCACGCCTTCGCGCACCAGGCGCACCTCGGCGTCCTCGGCCAGCGGCGCGTAGTATTCCAGCAAGGCATCCAGCTCCACCGCCAGGTCCAACGCCTCGCGGTTGGGCATCAGCAGGCCGTGATCGGCCTTGGCCAGGTAGAGCATGTCATTGACCAGCTGGGCCATCCATTGCAGTTCCTCCAAATTGCCGTGCAACGCCTCGCGATACTCGTCGAGGCTGCGTGGACGGGTAAGGGTGACCTGGGTGTGGGTCAGCAGGTTGGACAGCGGTGTGCGCAGCTCATGGGCGATGTCGGCGGAAAACGCCGACAGGCGCTGAAAGGCATCATCCAGGCGTTGCAACATGGCATTGACGGTGGTGGCCAGCTCGGCCAGCTCCTCCGGCATTTGGGCCACGGGCAATCGGGTGGTCAGGGAACGGGCATTGACCCTGGCAGCCACTTCGCCCATTTGGCGCAAGGGCCGCAGCCCGCGCCGAGCAGCCCAGGCGCCGAGCAGGGCCGTGGCCAAAGCCGAGAGGCCGACGGTCAGCCAGATCAGACGCTGCATGCCTTGCAGGAAGTGTTGGTGGTGGGTGATGTCCAGCAAGAGGGTCAATTGGGCCGAGTCTGGGCTGCCTTCGTCCAGTTGGATGCACAGGCTGCGGTAGTCAACGCCATCGGCATGCAGGGTGGTAAGCCCGGTGTGGCTGGGGGTATCTGGCAAGTCGTTGCGGCTGTCGAACCACAGCGCGCCATCCGCACCGCGGATGCGCAAGGCCAGATCGGCCTGGTGGCTCAGTTCGTTGCGAAGGGCGGGCAAGCGCGACGCCAGGTCGGCAGGGCGGGTGACGCCTTCGAGCAAGGTGCGCATCAAGGACAGCCGGCCATTGAGCAGTTGCTGGTCCAGTTCGATGAAGTGCCGTTCGCTGGCGCGGCTGAACAGCAGGCCGGCGGTCAGCGAGACGGCCGCCGTGCAGACGGCGAACAGCAGGGCCAGACGCCCGCCTAGGGACACGCGCGGCATCAGTCGTGGCGCTCCTCGAGTACGTAGCCCATGCCGCGCACGGTATGGATCAGCTTGTTGTCATGGTGATCGTCGATCTTCAGGCGCAGGCGGCGGATCGCCACCTCGATGACATTGGTGTCGCTGTCGAAATTCATGTCCCAGACTTGCGAGGCGATCAGCGATTTGGGCAGTACCTCGCCCTGGCGGCGCAACAGCAGTTCGAGCAGGGCGAACTCCTTGGCGGTCAGGTCGATACGTTGGCCGGCGCGTTCGGCGCGGCGGCGGATCAGGTCCAGGCGCAGGTCGGCCAGACCCAGTTGCGTATCCTGGCTGGAATTGGCGCCCCGGCGAAGCAGCGTGCGCACCCTGGCCAGCAGCTCGGAGAAGGCGAAGGGTTTGACCAGATAGTCGTCCGCGCCCAGCTCCAGACCATGGACCCGGTCTTCCACGGCATCGCGGGCGGTGAGGAACAGTACTGGAGTTTCCAGGCCAGCCTGGCGTACTGCCTGGAGGATCTGCCAGCCGTTGCGCCCCGGGAGCATGACATCGAGAATCAGCAGGTCATGATCGCCAGTCAAGGCCAGGTGCTGGCCGGTGTCGCCATCACAGGCGAGTTCGGTGGCAAAGCCGGCTTCGCTGAGCCCTTGGCGCAGGTATTGGCCGGTCTTGACCTGGTCTTCGACGATCAGCAGTTTCATGTCCTGTCCATAATTCGAAAAGTACGCACCTGCCTCGGTGCGGCGGGGAAGCCCGCGTTCGCAGGAGGTGACGGCTGAAATGATACGTGACTCCGGCAAGCGGCAACCAAGCTGACAAAGTTGTAATCCGACTGTCAGCTAAGCGCCAGCGGAGCCTTATAGAGTGAGTCTCATCCTGCTGCATCTGTTTGGAGACTTCATGAAGCACCTGTTCATCGCCGCCGCCCTGGCCCTGGTCAGCCTGCCCATATTGGCAAGCGAAGCAAAAACCTTCGCGTTCGGTGAACCAGCCCCGGCATCCAAGGCCACTCGCACCGTGGAAGTCATACTCAAGGACATCGCCTTCGAGCCGGCAGGCCTGGAGGTCAAGGCAGGCGAAACTGTGCGCTTCATCCTGACCAACCAGGGCAAACTGCCCCACGAGTTCAACCTGGGCGACGCGGCCATGCATGCCGCGCATCAGCAACAGATGCTGGCCATGGCCAGCATGAGCATGAACCATGAAGGCATGGACCACGGCGCGATGGGCGGGCATGGTCATGATGGCGGCAACACAGTGTTGGTGCAGCCTGGCCAGCGTGCCGAACTGACCTGGACCTTCCGCAAGTCTGCGCCTATCGAGTTCGCCTGCAACGTGCCGGGCCATTACCAGGCCGGCATGGTCGGGAAACTGACCATCGAGTGACTTCGACCCCAAGGCGGGATGCAAAACCGGTAGAATGAGGGCCATCACGAGTCTTCAGGTCAGGTCCATGCATCCCGCCGCCGAACATTCCCCGCTGGGCAAGTCCAGCGAGTACATCGCCACCTACACCCCTTCGTTGCTGTTCCCCATTCCGCGCGCGGCCAAATGGGCCGAGTTGGGCGTGACCGCCCAAACCCTGCCGTGGCAGGGCGTGGACTACTGGAACTGTTTCGAGCTGTCCTGGTTGCTGCCTTCGGGCAAGCCGGTGGTGGCCATCGGTGAGTTCGCCATTCCGGCCGATTCGCCCAACATCATCGAATCCAAGTCGTTCAAGCTTTACCTCAACTCCTTGAACCAGACTGTCTTCGCCTCCACCCGCGAACTGCAGGCTTGCCTGGAGAAAGACCTGTCCGCCGCCGCGGGCAAGTCTGTCACTGTTCGGGTTCGTACCTTGGCGGATGTCGAGGCCCAGGGCGTGGTAGCGCTGCCAGGCCATTGCATCGATGATCTGGATGTAAGCATCAGCAACTACGAGCAGCCCCGACCTGAACTGCTGCAATGCGACCCGCAGCGCGTGGTCGAGGAGGCAGTGCACAGCCATTTGCTCAAGTCCAACTGCCCGGTCACCGGGCAACCGGACTGGGGAAGTGTCGTGGTGGCGTACAAAGGCCTGGCGCTGGATCATGCGAGTCTGTTGAGCTACCTGGTGAGCTTCCGCCAGCATTCGGACTTCCATGAGCAGTGCGTCGAACGCATTTATCTGGATCTCTTGCGCCTGCTCAAACCGGAGCACCTGACCGTGTATGCGCGCTATGTGCGTCGTGGTGGCCTGGACATCAACCCTTACCGCAGCACCGGGGCGATCAGCCCAGACAATCAGCGGCTCGTTCGTCAGTAAGTTTGGCGTCGTCCTCGGCGGGCTCTGTTCGCGACACAAGGCCGCTCCTACAGCACGATGTCCGTAGGAGCGGCCTTGTGTCGTGAGAGGGCTGCGCAGCAGCCCCGGATGAGCAGGGTCAGATACCCATGCTGTGGAGATAGTTGGCAATATTGCGCAGTGTGGCGGTCAGGTCGGGGTGGTCGACCTCGAAGCGTTCAATGGCGAGGTTCACACCGTCAACCAGGTTGTTGTCGGGGGTGGCTTCCTCAAGCTTGAGTTGCGCCTCTATCTGCCTCGCTTCCTCGTGCAGACTGGCCAGTTCTTCGTCCGACAGCGGTACATTCCGATCCAGTTGCTCGCGCAGGCTATTGAGTCGCTCTTGCAGTTCGCGGGCGGGCATTGGGTGTTCTCCCTCTATGGCTTGGCAAGGCATGGACCTTCGCGGTGGTGCAAAGGTTCTGGCCTGTTTCCAAGCGTAATCCACCTGCAGGCGCTTTGCATGATCGGTGTCAACGACCCTGTATCAGGGCTTTTCGCCCTTGCGCCGGCGCAGGGCGATGTCCGCCAGGCATGTATCCAGTGCTTCCAGATGGTCGATCACCGAGTGTACGCCGAGTCCGAACAGCTCCAGGGTGGCCTTGCCGCGGGCCAGTTCGCGCGCCTGCTCGGTCATGGCTTGCCACTGGCTGGAGCCGACCTCGCATGATGGGCTGCTGTTGGCCAGGCCTACCGTCCATAGCCCCGCGTTGAGGGACGATTGCAGCAGGCCCGGCTCCCCGCTGACCAGCACACAGCCGTCCAGGCGGGTGCTGCGCAGGGTCATCAACGCCTGCCAACAGGCGTTCGGCGCGGGCCAGGGGCAATCATTGAGCGCTTGCCCGGGCAGCCAGTCCGGCAACACGTTGGCCAAGCGTTTGCCCTGGCTGGCGCCCAGTTCATCGAGCCACATGCACGGTACCTGGCGTTCACGCAGGACCGACAGGATGTCCAAGGCCCCAGGGGCGGGGTGGGGAGTGCCGTTGACCGCCTGGACCAGGCAGCCACGCAGTCCGAAGAGTACGGCGGTGAAGGCAGATGCAGCTTCCATGGCAGCGTCCCTCAAATACTCCGCAGGCTAGCGGGCGCTTGTTACCGGTGGATGACATCGCAACGGTTGTTCACATAATCTTGATTAAAAATGTGTAAAGCTGCTTATCAGCCGATGAGCCTTTATACTGGCGTCTTAATTTCGCAGCGCACTCATGTGCCTGCTGCCGTCAAATCCGATGGAGAAACATCTATGCGTAGGATCGGTGCCGGAGTGATCGAGCGATTCACCCAGGCCTGTGTCTGCGCCAGCCTGCTGCTGGCGCCCGTGGCAGCCACCCAGGCGGCCACCGAGGAAGATCCCTGGGAATCGGTCAACCGACCGATCTTCAAGTTCAACGATACCCTCGACACCTATGCCCTCAAGCCATTGGCCAAGGGTTATCAGGCCGTCACCCCGCAGTTCCTCGAAGATGGTATCCACAATATCTTCCGCAATCTGGGCGATGTCACCAACCTGGTCAATGATGTGCTGCAGCTCAAGCCCCATGCCGCGGGCGTCGACACAGCGCGCCTGATCGTCAACACCACGTTCGGCCTGGGCGGCTTCTTCGACGTCGGTACCAAGATGGGGCTGCAGCGCAACGACGAAGACTTCGGCCAGACCCTTGGCTATTGGGGCTTGGGCAGCGGTCCTTATGTGGTCATTCCATTCCTCGGTCCAAGCACCGTGCGCGATGGCCTGGCCAAATACCCGGACACCTACACCGAACCCTACCGCTATATCGACCACGTGCCGACCCGCAACTCGATCTTCGCCCTGGACGTGATCGACACCCGGGCCAACCTGTTGTCGGCAGAAAAACTGATCACTGGCGACAAGTACGTGTTCATCCGCAACGCTTACCTGCAGAACCGTGAGTTCAAGGTCAAGGATGGGGAAGTCGAAGACGACTTCTGATTCGTGCGGGTATGTAAAAAGGCGACCTTCGGGTCGCCTTTTTTCGTCTTTGCTTCAATGCAGGGCCAGGATGCGCAAACCGAACTTCTGCTCGCCGCCGGGTTGATCGGCGATCCACACTACCTCGGTGCTGGCTTCCAGGCCCTTGAGGGCAGGGTGGTCGGATTCGATCCGTGCCTGCACTTTGTCACCGACCTCGAAATGTTGCTCGGCCTGTACCTGCATGCCGCCACTGGAGAGGTCGAGGCAGACGGCCGAGATCACCTGGCCCGCATGCAGGAGGGTGACGCCGGCATCGATACGCATGCGAATGAAGTCGCGTTTCTCGCTGTGGTTGGTGGGGGTCTGAGGCATGCTGCATCCTTCCCATTGGGTTGCACGGATCGGCTTTCTTATAACTCTCGGTGATTTGCCCTGTAAAGTGCGGGGAACTCGACCGTCGCATGGCTTGAAACGCTTGGCGGATGGGAGTACCGTCTGCGCCTTACAAGGCACCTCTGCCAGTTGTCGGGCCAGTTTTCTTGTCCTACAACTCAAGTAGAGAGTCACCACAGAGTATCCCTGTAGCCGCCGTCTGCCTTGCTGACGTCGCTACGCCAACCAATCCGGCGCCGTTCGCCCACATGCAGAAAACCAGTGCAACGCTGCTGATCATCGATGACGACGACGTGGTCCGTGCCAGCCTCGCCGCCTATCTGGAAGACAGTGGCTTCAGCGTCCTCCAGGCCGGCAATGGCCAGCAGGGGCTCCAGGTCTTCGAAGAACACCAGCCCGACCTCGTGATCTGCGATCTGCGCATGCCGCAGATGGGTGGCCTCGAACTGATCCGTCGGATCAGCGAGCGGGCGCCGCAGTTGCCGGTGATCGTGGTCTCCGGAGCCGGTGTCATGAACGATGCGGTCGAGGCCTTGCGCGTGGGAGCCGCTGACTACCTGATAAAGCCTCTGGAAGACCTGGCCGTGCTCGAACACTCGGTTCGCCGCGCACTTGACCGTTCGCGCCTGGTGCTGGAAAACCAGCGCTACCGCGACAAGCTCGAGGCCGCCAACCGTGAGCTGGAAGCCAGCCTGCACCTGCTCCAGGAGGACCAGAACGCCGGTCGCCAGGTGCAGATGAACATGCTGCCGGAAAGCCCGTGGACAGCGGGCGATTTGTCGTTCGAGCACCAGATCATTCCGTCGCTGTACCTGTCGGGTGATTTTGCGGATTACTTCCGGGTCGATGAGCGACGTATCGCCTTCTACCTGGCCGATGTCTCCGGTCACGGCGCGTCCTCGGCGTTCGTCACCGTGCTGCTGAAGTTCATGACCACCCGCTTGCTGTTCGAATTCAAGCGCAGCGGCAAGATGCGCGAATTCAAGCCTTCCGAGGTGCTCAGCCACATCAACCGTGGGCTGATCAACTGCAAGCTGGGCAAGCACGTGACCATGGTGGGTGGGGTGATCGACGAGGAAACCGGGTTGATGACCTACAGTGTTGGCGGCCATCTGCCGCTGCCGGTGCTTTACACCCCGGGACAAGCTCGTTACCTGAAAGGCCGTGGCCTGCCGGTGGGGTTGTTCGAAGAGGCCAGTTATCAGGACCAGGTGCTGGAGCTGCCGTCGCGCTTCAGTCTGACCCTGATGTCCGATGGCATTCTGGACCTTTTGCCAGGGGATACACTCAAAGATAAGGAAGCGACCTTGCCGGAAATCGTCAAGGACGCGGGGGGCAGCCTGGACGGGCTGCGCCAACGATTTGGATTGGCTACGCTTGGGGAGATGCCGGATGATATCGCCCTATTGGTGTTGAGCAGGAACCTTGAATGAGTACCGGTAGAATCCAGTTCGCCGAGCAGAGCGGGACCTTTGTTCTGAAGTTCGTCGGTGAAGTGCGCCTGACCCTGTGTTCGGCGCTGGATGCAACGATCGAAAAGATCTTCACCGCGCTGAACTTCTCGGCCATCGTCATCGATCTGACCGAGACCGAGAGCATCGACAGCACCACGCTTGGCCTGCTGGCCAAACTGTCGATCCTGTCCCGGCAGAAGGTCGGCCTGTTGCCGACCGTGGTCACCACCAACCCGGACATCTCTCGGTTGCTGCAGTCCATGGGCTTCGATCAGGTGTTCAACATCGTCGATCGTCCGGTGCCGTGCCCGGAGTGCCTGACCGACCTGCCATCCCAGGACCAGAACGAAGATGTCGTGCGTTCCAAGGTGCTGGAGGCGCACAAGATCCTCATGGGGCTGAACGATTCCAACCGTGAGGCCTTCCACGATCTGGTCAGCGCTTTGGAGCGCACCTGATTCTTATCCTGTGTCGATCCCTTGGCGGGTGAACCCGTTCCCCTATCCTTCACAAGCTTTGCGGCTCGCGGTATTCCAGTGGGAGCGGGTTTACCCGTGACGCGCCCAGCGCAGGCCGCCGCTGTCATTTGCGCTGCGTAAATTCCGTAGCTTCGTTCCCCGCGGCGCTCAGCTGGAACACCCGCGTCGGTCGCCCCTGCTCATCGAACCACACCTGCCCCAACCCTGCGCCATTCCACAGTCGCTCACCCGCCTGGCTGCGGCTGGGCGTGCGCGGCACCACTTCCATCTGTCGGCGCTTGGTGAACCAGTTGAGTGGCGAACGCGGGGCATAGAGCCAGCGGTTAAGGCGGTCCAATACGTCCAGTAGGCGCTTGGGAAACTGGTTCTTGATGCCGCTGCTGGTGATCTGCCACAAGTGCGGGCTGCGCTGACGGTGGCGGATCAACACCTCATAGACGAACGAATAGTGCACGTCGCCCGACAGGACTACATAGTGCCCTGGGGTACGCGAATGGCTGAAGATGTTGAGAATCACCTGTGCCGCGCCCCGATGGGCCATCCAGTTTTCCGCATCCACCAACAACGGGTAGCCCAGCCAGCTGAACACGCGCTGGACCGTTTCGATCAGCTTGACCCCGAAGATCGGTGCCGGCGACACGATGATCGCCGAAGGATGGTCCAGCAGTGCCTGCTGCAGTTCGCACAAGGCTTCCCAGTCGAGCAGGCCGGAAGGCTTTTTCAGGCTGCTCTCGCTGCGCCAGCGACGGGTGCGGGTGTCCAGCACCAGCAGTGGTGGCTCGGTGGCCAGGCTGAATTGCCAGCCCTGAAAGCGCAGCAACTGGTCGATCAGCGTGTCCTGGGCCTGGGCGTCCAGGCGTTGTTGCAGGCTGCGTTCGCCCAGGGCCTTGCACGGCTCGATCAGCGCCCGGCAGCTGTCCGGATCGTTGCCCCAGCCCTGGCATAGCAGGTAACCGAGCAGCGCATTGCCGATGATCCGACGCGAGAAGGGATGCCCATAGGCGGTCTCTTCCCATTGCGCCGACAGGTTCCAGTCGTCGGTGATGTCATGGTCATCGAAGATCATCAGGCAGGGCAGGTGTGCCATCACCCGTGCGACCCGATCGAGGTGGCCGGCGAACGCTTCGATCTGTGGCAATTCCTGCCGGTAGCGCGCCTGGCGCTTGTCGGTCAGGCCCTCGGGCATGTCCAGGCGTACCAGCGCCCAGGGCACGGGGGACCAAACCAGCAGGTACATGGCCATGACCTCGGCGAAGGTCACCAGATGATTGTCGGCGTTGCTGCTGGAGAAGATCGGTTTGCGCTTGCCGCCGAAGAAGCGCTCGCGCAGGGTTTCGTTGCCCTGCTGGGCGGGTAGCAGGTCCGCGCGGTGGTAATAGCTGGCAGGGTGACGATACAGCGCAGCGCTGTCGGCGACCAAAGCACCTTCCAGGGTCTCGCCGAACAGGCCCAGGCGTTCGATCAGCGTGTGGATGGCGCGCAGCATGGGCCCGGCGACATCATCGGCATAGACCTGGTCACCGCTCATCAGCAGCAGCGCCGGGCGTTCCTCGGGCAGCTGGCACTGCTGCAGGAGCCGGTCCGCGCACAGCAAGCCGTCGGCAGCCGGGTAGTGAGGCTTGCGGCAGGAACCATGGAGCAACTGCTCGAGGCGCTCGCGCAGCACGAAGCTTGGGCGTTGGCTGCCGGGGTAGAGCAGGTGAGGAGCCCAGTCGGCGATCCCCTGGCCATCCTCGAGCAACAGGTCATAGGGGATGGCGGCGTTGCGCGGCAGCGGCTGGTCGAAGTGGATATCCAGCAGGTGAACGAAGGCCTGCGTGCCGATGGGGATCACCTCGCAGGTTAGGTTTGCCGTGAGAGATGGCGCATCGAGAACGAACGTGGGGCGAAGCGGCTGCGTTGCGACCAGCCAGATTGCCAGGCGTTGAGGCTCCAGCCGGCGCAGGACGGGGCCTGCAAGGACAAGGGGAAGTGCGGTGTTAGGTGGCATCGATTGGTTTTCAGTCGTGTGTGCCCAGGCGCTTGCGGGCAAGGCAGTTTGAAGGTGCCGCAAATGAAAACGGGCGGAAAATGCTCGGCATCTCCCGCCCGTAGGGCAACCAAAATGTGTATCAGGCTTTTTCAGCCATCAACGCTTCCAGCTTTTCCTGATCACGGGCGAACTGACGGATGCCTTCGGCCAGTTTCTCGGTGCCCATGGGGTCTTCGTTCATCGCCCAGCGGAACTGGCTTTCGCTCAGATGCTGTTTGGCCTCGCCGGCGTTGCCTGGCTTGAGGATTCGCGGTAGTTGGCCTTGGTCATCGCTCAGTTGCTGCAGCAATTCGGGGCTGATGGTCAGGCGGTCGCAGCCGGCCAGTTGCTCGATCTGGCCGATGTTGCGGAAGCTTGCGCCCATCACCACCGTGTCGTAGCCGTTGGCCTTGTAGTAGTTGTAGATCCGCGTCACCGACTGCACGCCTGGGTCTTCGGCGCCGACATACTCCTTGCCGGTGCTTTTCTTGTACCAGTCGTAGATGCGGCCCACGAACGGCGAAATCAGGAACACCCCGGCATCGGCGCAGGCCTGGGCCTGGGCGAAGGAGAACAACAGGGTCAGGTTGGTCTGGATGCCTTCTTTTTCCAGCTTCTCGGCGGCGCGAATACCCTCCCAGGTGGAGGCCAGCTTGATCAGCACGCGATCACGCGGCACGCCAGCCTGCTCGTACAGGCCGATCAGTTGGCGGGCCTTGGCCAGCAGCGCGGGTTCGTCGAACGACAGGCGGGCGTCGACCTCGGTGGAGATACGCCCAGGAATGACCTTGAGGATGCCCGCGCCCACGGCCACGGCAAACTTGTCGCAGGCCAGGTCCACATTGCCCTTGGCATCGCTCTTGACCTGCTTGAGCAAGTCCGCGTAACCCGGGATCGCCGCGGCCTTGAGCAGCAGCGATGGGTTGGTGGTGGCGTCGACCGGCTTGAGGCGGGTGATGGCGTCCAGGTCCCCGGTGTCGGCGACCACGGTGGTGAACTGCTTGAGTTGTTCCAGCTTGGAGGTCATGGGCGTGCTCTGTCCTGTGCAATGACTCGACATTACCCGAGCCCCGACGGCCACTCAAGGGCCGGCGGGGCAGGTCGGGCGAGGGAATGAAGGTTCGAGTCGAAAGCGCGCCGGGGGTTCCCTCAGCGGCCTTGCAGCAGCTCGGCGGCCTGGTCGAAGATCGCCAGGGGCTCCGGGGCTTTGTGGATGTCCGCCGACAGCAGTTGGCGGAAGCGTCGGGCGCCAGGGAAACCCTGGCCCAGGCCGAGGATATGGCGGGTGATGTGATGCATGGCGCCGCCGCTTTGCAGATGCGCGACGATGTACGGGCGCAGCTTCTCCAGCGCCTCGCTGCGGCTGACCACCGGGGCGGTGCTGCCGAACAGCTGCTGGTCCACTTCGGCCAGCAGGTAGGGGTTGTGGTAGGCCTCGCGGCCCAGCATCACGCCGTCGAAGGTCTGCAGGTGCGCATGGCATTCTTCCAACGTCTTGATACCGCCATTGAGCACCAGCTCCAGATCCGGAAAATCGGCCTTCAGTCGCGCAGCAACGTCATAGCGCAGCGGCGGAATTTCGCGGTTCTCCTTGGGCGACAGGCCTTCGAGGATGGCGATACGCGCATGCACGGTGAAGCTGCGGCAACCCGCGTCACGCACCTGACCCACGAAATCGCACAGTTCGGCGTAGCTGTCACGGCCATTGATGCCGATGCGGTGCTTGACCGTGACCGGAGTGGCCACCGCATCGCGCATGGCCTTGACGCAATCGGCCACCAACGCCGGATGCCCCATCAGGCAGGCGCCGATCATGTTGTTCTGCACCCGGTCGCTCGGGCAGCCGACGTTGAGGTTGACCTCATCGTAGCCGGCATCCTCGGCCAGCCGCGCGCACGCCGCCAGCTCCGCCGGCACACTGCCGCCCAGCTGCAAGGCCAGCGGATGCTCTGTGTCGTCATGGCGCAGGAAGCGATGGGCATCGTTGTGCAGCAGCGCACCGGTGGTGACCATTTCGGTGTAGAGCAGGGCGTGCTTGGAGAGCAGGCGCAGGAAGAACCGGCAATGGCGATCGGTCCAGTCCATCATCGGTGCAACAGAAAACCGCCTTACTACCGTATCCATTGGGTGGGCCGCGTTTTCTGGTGTCTCGGGGTGCATTCGGGTTTCTCTCATTCTCTATCGTTTACTACCTTTTTTGCTTATTCTCCAAAGCTCGTTGCTGAATTTCAGCAAAAGCAATTGGGGATTTAGCAAATGGGCACCATCACCACCCGCAAAAGGAAAGACGGGTCTACCACCTACGACGCCCAGATCAGGATCATGCGCAAGGGCGTGAAAGTCTATCAGGAAAGCCAGACCTTCGATCGGAAGACTACGGCGCAGGCCTGGATCCGAAAGCGCGAGGCCGAACTGCACGAGCCGGGCGCTATCGAGAAGGCGAACCGGAGCGGAGTGACGGTCAAGCACATGGTCGAGAAGTACCTGGACCAGTACGAGAAGCTCCGGCCGCTGGGGAAGACCAAGCGCGCCACCTTGCTGGCCATCAAGGAAACCTGGCTGGGCGACGTTGTGGACAGTGAGCTGACGAGCCAGAAGCTGGTGGACTACGCCATGTGGCGGATGGAAAAGGACGGCATCCAGGCGCAGACCGTGGGCAACGACCTGGCCCACCTCGGCGCCGTGCTTTCAGTGGCCCGGCCTGCCTGGGGGTATGAGGTCGACCCGCACGCTATGCCCGACGCACGGAAGGTGCTGCGCAAGATGGGCGCGGTCACCCGGAGCCGTGAGCGTAACCGCCGGCCTACCCTGGGCGAGCTCGAAAAGATCCTGAAGTACTTCGAGGAGATGCGCGAACGCCGCAAGCAGGAGATCGACATGCTGCGGGTCACGCTGTTCGCGCTGTTCTCCACCCGCCGGCAGGAGGAGATCACTCGAATCCGCTGGGACGCGCTAAACGAGAAGGATCAGTCGGCGCTGATCACCGACATGAAGAACCCGGGCCAGAAATACGGCAACGACGTGTGGTGCCACCTGCCCGACGAGGCCTGGCGTATTCTGCAGTCGATGCCTCGCGTAGCCGATGAGGTGTTTCCGTACAACTCGAAGTCGATTTCGGCATCCTTCACCAGGGCCTGCAACTTCCTGGAGATAGACGACCTGCACTTTCACGACCTGCGCCACGATGGCGTCAGCCGTCTGTTCGAAATGGGGTGGGATATCCCGAAGGTGGCCTCTGTTTCTGGTCACCGGGATTGGAACTCGATGCGGCGCTATACGCACCTACGGGGGAATGGCGATCCATATAAAGGATGGGAATGGATCGATAAGGTGATAACGGGCCCCGTGATCGAGGCCCAGAAGAGGATCAAGAGACGCGTCGAAGGCCGCGACCCATGAGCTTGTCGTGCTCGGTCTTGGCCTTCTGGTGCTGCGCGTCCAGGTAGGCAGCCAGATCGTTCAGGTGCACGCCACGTGCTGACTTCTGGCTGCTCTCCATGCAGACCAGCGGCAGGTTGATCTCGCCCCGCGCCACCTTGCCCTTCATCTTCTCCGGGGTCAGATGGCTGAAGTAGTCGAGGCACACGCGCTCGAGCGGGATGATTGCCTGGCCTCCGTACTGGGCCATGAGCAGGAAATAGGTGTTCATGTGAGCCTCCTCAGGCCAAGAAGTGGTGCCCGATCTTCGCCGCCCTAGCGGCTTCCTCGGTGCGGAACATGAGCCGGGTGGTAGTGACGCTTCCCCGACTGCTGTATTCGACATCGACCCACCAGTGGCCGAACATGCGGTACGGCTCGCCGAGGATCTTCGTGACGTAGCAGTCGATCAGGTTCATGGATGGTCGCCTCCCTCGACGATGTAGTGCTCGACGGTGCGCGACTGTGGATCGGCATCACCCAGGAACACCATGTTCAAGGCCGTGTCCTGCAGGTTGCCGACCTCGTCGGTTCCTTCTTCGTCCTCGGATAGCACTGGCAGCGCCTGGTGGCGGATCAGATCGATGCCTACGCCCTCGGGCACGTCGAAGCGGGTGATGACCGTCGTGGTCACGGTGATGATTGGCATGGCGATAGCTCTCCACGCCCGCGCATGTCGGCGGGCTTGAGTAGTTGGGGGAGGGGTTAGGCTGGAATCAGCCGCAGCGGACGCGCGGCGAGTGGAACGTCTGCGGGCGAGCGGGGCGGACAGCCTCGAAGTAGAGGCTCCACATGTCGTCCCAGGCCTCTTTCATCGTTGAGCCCTGGCCGGTGCACCCCATCCTCCGGCACCACCAGGAGCCGGAACCGAAAGTTCGCAACCACAACGATCACATATCCGAATTGGCTGGAGTGTCATAAGACAGTCTGGCAACAGAATTTCTTGACGACCATAGAGCATTGGAACCACCTGATCCCATCCCGAACTCAGCAGTGAAACGATGCATCGCCGATGGTAGTGTGGGGCTTCCCCATGTGAGAGTAGGTCATCGTCAAGATTCATTTCGCAAAACCCCTATCTGCGTGAGCAGGTAGGGGTTTTGTCTTTTCTGCAGCCTATATTGGCAGCCCAATCAGTACTTTCCAGAAAGGCGCTTCCTACAGCGATATGGGGCCTGCAACACCTCGGGCGATGCGCAGCCCCTGTGATATGGTTCCCTACCAGAACCTCCCCGGCTGAGACGCTCAATGACCGACACATCCTCCCTGCATCCAGGTTTCATGATCGTTCAAGGCAACCGTCTGGATGACTTGCGCCATCTGGTAGTGGGTGTGATGCGTCGTTATCCCTTGGCACCGCTGGAGAACGAGATCGCGCTGGTTCAAAGCAATGGCATCGCCCAATGGCTCAAGTTGGCCCTGGCCGAAGACCCGCAGGAGGGCGATCAAGGCGGATGTGGGATTGCGGCTGCTATCGATGTCCAGTTGCCGGGCAGTTTCATGTGGCAGTTGTATCGCCGTGTTCTGGGGCGCGATGAAATTCCTGAGGTTTCGTTGCTGGACAAAGCTCCCCTCACTTGGCGCTTGATGCGCCTGCTTCCTGAGTTGATCGAGCGCCCCCATTTCGAACCGCTGCGCCGTTTCCTCACGGACGATGGTGATCTGCGCAAGCGTTACCAATTGGCCGAGCGCTTGGCGGACCTGTTCGACCAATACCAAGTCTATCGCGCCGACTGGCTCAAGGATTGGGCAGTAGGCGAGCATGTACTCAATAGCGCTCGTGGCGAACGCAAGCCCTTACCCGCCGGTAATCGCTGGCAGGCGCAGCTATGGCGAGCTTTGCTCGAGGATGTCGGCGAGGCGGGCATGGCGCAGAGTCGCGCCGGGGTGCACCAGCGTTTCATCGAACGTATCAACAGCCTGGACCAAGCCCCCTCCGGCTTGCCGAAACGGGTGATCGTCTTCGGCATTTCGTCCTTACCAGCCCAAGCACTCGAGGCGCTGGCGGGGCTTGCTCGCTTCAGTCAGGTGTTGCTGTGCGTACATAACCCATGCCGCCATCATTGGGCGGATATCGTTGCAGACAAGGACCTGCTACGTCATCAGTACAAGCGTCAGCAGCGCAAGCACGGCACCCCCTTGCAATTGGATGACGAAAGCCTGCATCAGCATGCTCATCCATTACTGGCTGCCTGGGGCAAGCAGGGCCGTGACTACATCAACCTTCTCGACAGTTATGATGACCCCGGCAGCTACCGCGGTGTATTCAGCGAGGGTCGCATCGACCTTTTCCAAGAGTCTGAGCCAAACTGCCTGCTTCGCCAGTTGCAGGATGACATTCTCGAGTTGCGCCCACTGGCCGAAACCCGCGAGCAGTGGGCTCCTGTCGATCCCGCCAAGGATCGCTCGGTGCGCTTCCATGTGGCCCACAGTCCGCAGCGAGAAGTGGAGATCCTTCATGACCAGTTGCTGGCCCGCTTCAGTGCAGATCCCACGCTGCGCCCGCGTGATGTCATCGTCATGCTGCCGGCCATCGACGACTATGCACCGCATATCCGCGCGGTCTTCGGCCAACTTGAGCGCAACGACCCTCGCTACATTCCTTTCACTCTCACCGACCAAGGCCAGCGTGGTCGAGAACCGCTGCTGATCGCTCTGGAGCATCTGCTCAAGTTGCCCGAGAGTCGCTTTGCCGTCAGCGAAGTGCTCGACCTGCTGGACGTCCCTGCGCTTCGTGCGCGCTTTGCCATCGCACAGAGCGATTTGCCGACTTTGCATCGCTGGATCGAGGGCGCCGGCATCCGCTGGGGACTGAGCGCCAAACAACGTGCGACCCTGGGACTGCCTGAAGGCCTGGAGCAGAACAGCTGGCGGTTTGGCCTGCGACGCATGTTGCTGGGGTATGCCGTCGGTGTCGGGGAGGGCTTCGACGAGATCGAGCCCTATGATGAAATCGGTGGCCTCGATGCTGCCTTGATCGGCCCGCTCGTGGCCCTGCTCGACGCGCTCGATGTGGCATGCGAAGCCTTGTCGCAGCCGGCTACGGCGCGCGAGTGGGGCGAGCGTCTGCAAGCGCTGCTACAAGTGTTCTTTCTCGCCGAGGATGAGCAGGACGAGTTCCTGTTGATGCAGCTGCAGGATTTGCGCGACACCTGGTTGGCCACGTGCGAAGCGGTTGGCTTGCAAGACGTGTTGCCGCTAACGGTGGTTCGTGAGGCTTGGTTGTCGGGGCTGGACCAAGGCAAGTTGTCCCAACGTTTTCTGGCAGGTTCGGTGAACTTCTGCACGCTCATGCCCATGCGCGCGATCCCCTTCCGGGTGGTGTGCCTGCTGGGCATGAATGACGGCGACTACCCACGTGCCCAGCCGCCGCTGGACTTCGATCTGATGGCCAGCGACTACCGCCCTGGTGATCGCTCCCGCCGTGAAGATGACCGTTACCTGTTGCTTGAAGCCCTGCTCTCGGCGCGTGACCAGCTCTATATCAGTTGGGTCGGGCGCAGCATTCGTGACAACAGCGAGCGTCCCGCATCGGTGTTGATCGGTCAGTTGCGCGATCACCTCGCCGCGGGTTGGCGTCTGGCGGGCGCCAAGGAGGGGCTGCGGGAAAACCCTGGTGAGCAGTTGCTGCATGCCCTGACCCAGGAGCATCCCCTCCAACCCTTCAGCCAACGTTATTTCCAGAAAGGCAGCGCGTTGTTCAGCTACGCCCATGAGTGGCAGGTATTGCACCAGCTCGACACGGATCCTGTGGCCTGTCGTGACACGCTGCCGCCCTATGTAGCCGAGGAGGCGTTGAGCCTCACCCAGTTGCAGGATTTTCTGCGTCACCCTGTGCGGCACTTCTTCAGTCAGCGTCTGAAAGTGTTCTTCGAGGCCTTGGAAACGCCAACGCCGGATGAAGAACCCTTCGTGCTCGATGCTTTGCAGCGCTACGGGCTGAGCGAAAGCCTGCTCGGCGCCGCGCTGGCCGATCCCGACAACGCCGATCACGCGCTGCTGAGCCAGGCTCGTCGCCTTCAGGCCTGCGGCCTGCTGCCGCTGGCGGGGTTCGGCGAAATCCTCCAGGCCGAGCTGATCCAGCCCCTACCTGACCTGCTGCAGCGTCATCGCCAGTTGCTGCAACGTTGGCCAACCGTGGTCGATGGGGCGCTGCCGATTCATTTCGACCACGCAACGCAGCGTCTGGAAGGCTGGTTGGGGAGGGTGTACCAAGCCCAGGACCTGAGCCTTCTGAGCATCACCACCGTACCCAACACCCTGAGTGCCGGACGCAATAGCCGTAAATGGCATCGCCTGATCCCTGCCTGGGTCGTACATCTGGCGGCCTGTGCCGCAGGCTATCCATTGCATACCGCCATGGTCGCCAGCGACCTGACATTGTTGCTCGACCCGCTGCCGCAGCCCCAGGCGGCGGAGCTTTTGGGCGACCTGATCGTGGCTCGCCAGGCGGCCATGAATGCGCCGCTGCCCGTGGCCGCCAAGACCGCGTTCGCCTGGTTGGCCCAGAGCGATCCGGACAAAGCCCTGGCCTCAGCAGTCCGCGCCTACGAGGGCGATGGGCAGAACACCACCGGCGAGCGCGGCGAGAGCCTTGCCTTGGCACGTCAGTTCCCTGACTTCGCCGCGCTGTGCGCCGATGAAACCTTCGAAGGTTGGTGCGAGACCCTGTACCGCCCCTTGTTCGCAGCGCCCTGGCAGACCCTGGGCAATCCGGAGAATGCCGCATGACCCAGGCCCGCCCCTTGGCCCTGAGCTTTCCATTGCACGGCAGCCAACTGATCGAGGCCAGTGCTGGCACCGGCAAGACGTTCACCATATCGGCGTTGTACCTGCGCCTGATCCTAGGCCATGGCGGCGAGCAGGGCTTTGGCCGTGAGCTGCTGCCGCCACAGATCCTGGTGGTGACCTTCACCGACGCTGCCACCAAAGAGTTGCGTGAGCGGATCCGTGCTCGCCTGGCCGAAGCGGCACGGTTCTTCCGCGGTGAGCTGGCCGAAGCTGATCCGCTGCTGCAGATGTTGCGCGATGATTATCCCGCCGAGCAGTGGGCGCGTTGCGCCAGTCGCCTTGACGTTGCGGTCCAGTGGATGGACGAAGCCGCGGTGTCGACCATTCACGGTTGGTGCCAGCGTATGTTGCGCGAGCACGCCTTCGACAGCGGAAGCTTGTTCACCCAGAGCCTGGAGACCGATCACAGCGAGTTGCTGGGTCAGGTCATGCGCGATTACTGGCGGCGTTTCTGTTACAGCATGCAAGGCGAAGCCCTGGCCTGGGTACGCAACCAGTGGGGCAGCCCCGACGCGTTGCTGCCACGTATCCGCCCATTGTTTGGGCGGGTACGCGGTGAGGTGGATGATGCTCAGCCGCAAGCGTTGATCGAGCAGGCCTTGCGCGAGCGGGCCGCGCAGCTGTGCCAGCTCAAGGCGCCCTGGGGGCAATGGGCCGATGAACTGCACCAGATTTGCCAGGCGGCTGTGGCCGGAAAACTGGCGGACGGCCGCAAGCTGCAGGCACGCTTCTTCGAGCCTTGGTTCGACAAGCTCCGGGCCTGGGCCGGTGACGATCAAGTACTTGAGCTGGATTTGGGCACCGGTTTCACCCGACTGACGCCTGCGGGCATGGCAGAAGCCTGGAAGTCCGGCGAGCCGCCTGATCATCCCGCCCTGCATGCCATGCAGAGCCTGCGTGAGCAATTGCAGGGGCTGGCCAGCCCCGATGCGCGGCTGCTGGAGCACGCCGCGACCTGGGTGTCGGCCCGTTTCGAGGTGGAGAAGCGCAAGCGCGCCGAGATGGGTTTTGACGACATGCTCTTGCGTTTGGAGCAAGCGTTGACCAGCGAGTCTGGCGAGCGTCTGGCCGGTTTGATTCGCGAGCAGTTCCCGGTAGCGCTGATCGACGAGTTCCAAGACACTGACCCGGTGCAATACGGCATCTTCGAGCGCATCTACCGGATCAGCGAGAACCATAGAGAGACTGGTCTGTTCATGATCGGCGATCCCAAGCAGGCGATCTACGCCTTCCGTGGGGCCGACATTTTCACCTACCTGGCCGCCCGCCGCGCCACGGCAGGGCGCTTGCACAGTCTGGATACCAACTACCGTTCCAGCCAGGCGATGGTAACGGCGGTCAATCGCGTGTTTCTCCAGGCCGAAGAGCGCCGCCAGGGGCGCGGCGCCTTCCTGTTCCGCGAGGGCCAGGACAACCCCTTGCCCTTCGTCGAGGTCCGTGCCAAGGGGCGCGATGAGCGATTGATGATCGACGGCCAGCCCGCTGCGGCGTTGCAATGCTGGCAACTGCAAAGCGAGGAGCCGGTCTCCAGCACGCTCTACCGCCAGCAACTGGCGGCCAGTTGCGCCAGTCATATCGTCGGCCTGCTCAATGGCGGCCAGCAAGGCGTGAGCGGACTGCTCGACAGCCAGGGCACGCTTCGCCCCTGCTTGCCGTCGGACATTGCCATCCTCGTACGCGATGGCCGAGAGGCCCAGTTGATACGCGCCGAGCTTGCGGCCCGCGATGTGCGCAGCGTGTATCTGTCGGACAAGGACTCGGTCTTCGCCGCCCAAGAAGCCCATGACTTGTTGGTCTGGCTCAAGGCCTGTGCCGAGCCGGATTCCGAGCGTCTGCTCAAGGGCGCCCTGGCCAGCCTGACCCTCGACCTGCCACTCGCCGACCTGGACCGCCTGAACCAGGACGAGCGCGTGTGGGAAGGTTGGGTCATGCGTTTTCGTCAGTACCGCGAGACCTGGCAGCGTCAGGGCGTGTTGCCGATGCTGCGCCGCCTGCTGCATGACTTCCAGCTGCCGCGCATGCTCATGGCCCGCAGCGACGGCGAGCGGGTGCTGACCAACTTGCTGCACCTGGCGGAGTTGCTGCAGCAGGCGGCGAGTGAGTTGGACGGTGAGCAGGCCTTGATCCGCCACCTGGCCGAACACCTGGCCAATGCTGGTCACGCCGGCGAAGAGCAAATCCTGCGCCTTGAAAGTGACGAGCAACTGGTCAAGGTAGTGACCATCCACAAATCCAAGGGGCTGGAATACCCCTTGGTCTATTTGCCGTTCATCTGCACCAGCAAACCGGTGGATGGTCAGCGCCTGCCTCTGACCTGGCACGATAGCCAAGGCCGGATCCACCTCACCCTGACACCCGACGAAACACAGATCGCCCGCGCCGATGATGAACGCCTGGCCGAAGATCTGCGCCTGCTCTACGTGGCCCTGACCCGTGCACAGTATGCCTGCTGGCTGGGTGTCGCCGACCTCAAGCGCGGCAGTCAGAAGACCTCGCAATTGCACCGCTGTGCTCTGGGCTATCTGCTCGGCGCAGGCTTGCCTCTGGCAGCTTCCAGCGAACTGGGCGAATGGCTTGCGCAGTTGCAGGGCTCGAGTGCGGACATCACATGCAGCGTACTGCCCGAAGCCGACGCCCAGCGCTACCACCCCCCTCGTGACGAGCGCGAGCTGTTGCCGGCGCGCAAGCCACGGCGGGCCGCCGCCGAGCATTGGTGGATCGCCTCCTACAGTGCCCTGCGAGTCGGTGATCAGACCTTGAGCGCCGACAGTTCCCAAGCCCAGCAATTGCTGGACGACGAAATAGTCGATACCCAGGCATTGCGTGAGGTGCCCGCCGAGGGCGGCGATATTCACCGCTTCCCTCGCGGGCCGAACCCCGGCACCTTCCTCCACGGCCTGCTGGAGTGGGCCGGCCGGGAAGGGTTCGCCGAGGTAAGCGGCAAGCCGGATTTGATCAAGCGCACCGTGGGGGAACGTTGTAACCGCCGGGGCTGGACCGGCTGGATTCCCGCCTTGGAGCAGTGGCTGGGGCAGTTGCTGAGCCAGCCGCTTCCCTTGCACGCCGACGGCCCGAGCCTGATCCTCGCCGAGCTGCGTCACTATCAGATCGAGATGGAGTTCTGGTTCGCCAGCCATCAAGTGGATGCCGTGCGCCTTGACCATCTGGTCGCCCGCCATACCCATGGCGCAGCGGCGCGTCCTGCGGCGTTGCCCACGGTGCTCAACGGCATGTTCAAAGGCTTCATCGACCTGGCATTCGAGTTGGACGGCCGTTACTACGTGGCCGACTACAAATCCAACTGGCTCGGTCCGGACACCCAGGCCTACAACGGCCTGGCCATGGAGCAGGCGATTCTGGAGCATCGCTACGATCTGCAGTACGTGCTCTATCTGCTGGCCCTGCATCGCCAATTGCGGGCTCGGTTGCCGGACTACGATTACGACCGTCATGTGGGCGGTGCTGTGTTCATCTTCCTGCGTGGTGCCGACAGCGCCGGCCATGGCTTGTATTTCGCCAAGCCGCCGCGGGCGCTGATCGAGGCGCTCGATGCGCTGTTCCGCGGTGCCCATGAGCCGGAACAGCAGGACCTGTTTGCCGGAGTCGCGCCATGAGCCGATGCCTCGATGACCTCTTGCCTACCCCTGTAGATGCCGAACAACTGACGGCTCTGGCGCCCCTGCGCGAGAGCCGTGACCTGCTGGTGCTGCTCGATCGCTGGGTCGAGCGAGGCTGGCTGCGGGCACTGGACCGTGCCTTCGTGAATTTTCTCGAAGAGCGCGCCCCTGGCAGCGACACCTTGTTATTGCTGGCAGCGGCCTTGGCCAGTCATCAGTTGGGCCATGGTCATGTCTGCCTCGATTTGGAGCAGACCCTCGCCGAGCCTGATTTCGCCTTGTCGCTGCCGCCGGAGGGCGACGCACTGGCCGGGCCTTTGCTGCTGCCCTCGCAACTGCTCGCCAGCCTGACCCTGGACACCTGGCTGCAGCGCATTGCCGCCAGCCCTCTGGTGGCCGCGGGCAATAGCCCGGGGCAAGGTGCCCGGCCGCTGGTGCTCAGCGGCCAGCGTCTCTATCTGCGCCGCTACTGGAGCTATGAGCGGCGCATCGACGACGCCTTGCGCCAGCGCCTGACCCAGAGCGAAGCCATGCCGGCGGATCTGCCCGCACGGCTTGATCACTTGTTCGAAGGCGGCGCCCCGGCAGGGCAGGTGGACTGGCAGAAACTTGCGTGTGCGCTGGCCACGCGGGCGGCGTTCAGCATCATCACCGGCGGCCCTGGCACCGGCAAGACCACCACCGTGGTGCGTTTGCTGGCGTTGTTGCAGGCGCCTGCCGTGGAGAGGGGGCGCCCTTTGCGCATTCGCCTCGCGGCGCCCACCGGCAAGGCCGCTGCCCGCTTGACCGAGTCGATCGGCCAGCAGGTCGAGCGGCTGAAGGTCAGCGGTGAGGTGCGCGCACAGATCCCGACCGAGGTCAGCACCGTTCACCGTCTGCTGGGCAGCCGACCGGGGTCCCGGCACTTCCGCCACCATACGGGCAACCCGTTACCGCTGGACGTGTTGGTGGTCGACGAAGCCTCGATGATCGACCTGGAGATGATGGCCAACCTGCTCGACGCCTTGCCGCCCAAGGCACGTCTGGTGCTGTTGGGCGACAAGGACCAGTTGGCCTCGGTCGAGGCCGGCGCGGTGTTGGGTGATTTGTGTCGCGATGCCGAGGAGGGCTGTTATTCCCCGGCTACCCGGGCCTGGCTGGAGCAAGTCGGCGGCCAATCGCTGGAGGGCTGTGGTCTCACGCCCGGGGATGCGCAGCGCAATCCGCTGGCCCAGCAGGTGGTGATGTTGCGTTACTCGCGCCGTTTCGGCGAAGGCAGCGGCATCGGCCAGCTGGCCCGCCTGGTCAACCGCCAGCAGGCACAGCAGGCACGTGATTTGCTGACCCTGCCGCCGAGCGATGTGTTCGGTCTGACCCTGCGCGGTGAACAGGACCGGGCTTTTGATCGCTTGCTATTGGACGGCCTGGGCCGTGGCGACGATGGGCCCCAGGGTTACCGCAGCTATCTGCGTGCCATTGGTCGTCATCGTCCGCCCCCTGGCACACCCGTCGATGACCCGCGCTGGGAGCAGTGGGCCAGCAAGGTGCTGCAGAGTTTCGAGCACTTCCAGTTGCTCTGCGCAGTGCGCAAGGGCCCTTGGGGGGTTGCGGGTCTGAATGAACGTGTGGCGCGTGTGCTTGGCAACGCCGGGCTGATCGACAACCAGCAACCCTGGTATGAAGGCCGGCCAGTGCTGGTCACGCGCAACGATTATGGCTTGGGCCTGATGAACGGCGACATCGGCATTGCCTTGCGTCTGCCGGATGATCTGGGCGAGCCGGTACTGCGCGTGGCCTTTGCGCGCAACGATGGCAAAGGCGGGGTGCGTTTTGTGTTGCCGAGCCGGCTCAACGAGGTGGAAACGGTGTTTGCCATGACCGTGCACAAGTCCCAGGGCTCGGAGTTCAGCCATACGGCCTTGGTGTTGCCGGATGCATTGAACCCGGTGCTCACCAAGGAGTTGGTCTATACCGGTATCACCCGCGCCAAGCACTGTTTCAGCCTGATCGAGCCGCGCACCGGCGTTTTCGAAGAGGCGGTGGCGCGCAGGGTGCGACGGATCTCCGGTTTGATGCTCGAGCAAGTGTGACGTAGCGCACATTTCTGAGCGGCAGGCCTTGTGCTATCGTTGCGCCAAATCTGAAGGGACTTTGTGGGATTTCCTAAATGGTGGCTGTCTCGCCTCGGGGACGCGTGATGGGCCGTGCGCTTGCGCTGTTGATGGCCGCCTTGCTGCTCGCAGGCCCTGCACGGGCGGACACCCCTGCGAGCGCTGCTCAGGTCCAACAGCGGGCCAAGGCCGTGACCCAAGTCGTGCTGGGCATTCTCAGCTATGCGCGCTGGCCGGCAGAGCCAGTGCCGCTGCGTTTGTGCCTGGTAGGGCCGACCGAATACGCCGATGATCTGATCAAGGGGAATGTGCAGAACTCCGGCCAGCCCTTGCAGGTGCGGCGCTTGTTGGTGAACGACCAGCGTGTCGCCAGCGCCTGCGACGCACTTTATATCGGCAAGCTCGACCAAGGTGAGCGGGAGCGGCTGTTCCAGTCGGTCAGCGGCCATCCGGTGCTCAGCATCAGCGAGGCGGACGATCCCTGCACCGTGGGCAGCCTGTTTTGCCTGCGGGTCAGTGACGAGCAGGTGGCCTTTGACGTAAACCTGGATTCAGTCGCTCGCAGCGGTGTGCGAATCCATCCCAGTGTGTTGCAGTTGTCTCGTCGACGGGCGGTGCAGCCATGAGAAGGTGCATCAAGCCTGGCGTTCGCCCAACCCTGCGTTCGGTACTTGGCCGCGGCCATCTGGGATTGGCCTTGCTGGCGGTAGGGTTGGCAGGCGTCTCCCTGACCCTGCTCGGTGTGCTCGCCTTGCGCGTCTATGCCAATCACAACCTGCACCTGATTGCCCGCTCGATCAACTACACCGTCGAAGCGGCTGTGGTGTTCGACGATGCTCCTGCTGCGAAGGAAGCCCTGGCGTTGATCGCAGCCACCGAAGAGGTGGCCGATGCCAAGGTGTTCAATGACGAAGGCGTGCAACTGGCCCATTGGCACCGTGACGATGATGGCATGTTTGCCCAGCTGGAGGCGGAAGTGGCCAGCGCGCTACTGGAGGAACCGATCACGCTGCCGGTGATGCATCAGCAACAGAAGGTCGGGCACATCGAAGTGTCCGGGCAGGGCGGCAACTTGCTGCGCTTCCTGTTCAGTGGCCTGGCGGGGATCGTGTTCTGCACGTTGCTCAGTGCAGTGGTGGCTCTCTATCTTTCGCGTCGGCTGTTCGGCGACATCATTCGCCCGTTGCGCAGCCTTGCCAGCGTGGCTCACGCCGCCCGCCGCGATCGTACCTTCGACCGGCGCGTACCCGAAACGCAGATCGCCGAGCTCAACGAGCTGGGCAACGACTTCAATGCACTGCTCGACGAACTGGAGGCCTGGGACAGTCACCTGCGCAGTGAGAACGAGAACCTGGCTCACCAGGCGACCCATGACAGCCTTACCGGCCTGCCCAATCGAGCATTCTTCGAGGGGCGCCTGAGCCGTAGCCTACGCAATGCCGTCCGCCAGCAGGAGCGGCTGGCGCTGATGTTCCTCGACAGCGACCATTTCAAACAGATCAACGACAGCCTGGGCCACTCGGCGGGGGATGAGGTGCTGATCAGCGTGGCCAGTCGGATCCGCGCGCAATTGCGCGAACACGACCTGGTGGCGCGCCTCGGCGGGGACGAGTTCGCGGTGCTGCTGACGCCCTTGCAGTCGCGAGGCGACGCCGAGCGCATCGCTGAAAAGATCATCGCCAGCATGCAGCTGCCGATTCATCTGGAAACCGGCAACAGCATCACCACCTCGTTGAGCGTAGGCATCGCTTACTTCCCCGACGACGGCCTGGACCCGGCAGGGCTGCTCAATGCCGCCGATGGGGCGATGTATCAGGCCAAGCGCATGCGCCGTGGCCATTGGCAAGTGGCGCAGACGGAGCATTCGGCCACTGACGTTGATAACAGGAGCTGAACCGTGATTCACCGTGTCGTTGCACTGCGTTTTCCCACGCTGGTATTGGCATTGCTGACGTTGCTGGCGCTCGGCGGTTGCCAGAGCGTTCCCAAGGGTTTGAGTGAAGAGCAGATCGCCGTGCTCAAGCGTGAAGGCTTCGCGCCGACTGACGAAGGTTGGGCGTTCGATCTTTCTGGCAAGGTGTTGTTTGGCAGCGATCTGGACAGCCTGAACAGCCAGAGCCGCGCGATCGTCGAGCGCATCGGCAAAGCCTTGCTGTCGGTGGATATCCAGCGGGTGAGGGTTGACGGCCATGCCGATGCCTCGGGCAAGGAGGCGTATAACCAGCAGTTGTCCGAACGCCGTGCGCAGAGCGTCGCCCAGGCGCTGATCGGCATCGGCATGCAGCCTCAGAACATCCGCACCGTTGGCCTGGGCAGCAGCCAGCCGGTGGCGGACAACCGCACCGCCAGCGGGCGAACCGAGAACCGCCGCGTATCGATCGTGGTAGCGTCCTACTGAGGCACGCGCTGGCGCCTGCAATTGGGCGCAGATGCGCCCATCCGGCATCACGCGAACTTCATCTCCCGGCTGTTGCCCATCAGCAACGGCGCGTTGGCCTCGGTCACATCGCGAATGTAGTCCCACAGCAAGGTGATGCGCTTCAACTTGCGCAGGTCCTCCCGGCAGTACATCCAGAACTGCCGAGTGATCTCCACCTCTTCAGGCAATAGATTGATCAATCGTGCATCCTGCGCAGCCAGGAAACACGGCAGGATTGCCAGGCCCCGGCCTTGCAAGGCCGCGGTGTATTGGGCGATCACGCTGGTGCTGCGCAGGTGGGCGTTGGCGTTGGGGATCAGGTTGGCCAGGTACAAAAGCTCGGAGCTGAACGCCAAGTCGTCCACATAACTGATGAACCGGTGCTGGGTCAGGTCTGCGGCCTGGCGGATTGGCGGGTGGTTGTCCAGGTATTCCTGGGTCGCGTACAGCCGCAGGCGATAGTCGCACAGCTTGCAGCACACATAGGGCCCATGCTCGGGCCGCTCCAAGGCGATGACGATGTCGGCCTCGCGCTTGGACAGGCTGATGAAATGCGGCAGGGGCAGGATGTCCACCGAGATTGCCGGGTAGGCATCGACGAAGTGGCTCAGTTGCGGAGTGACGAAGAAGCTGCCGAAGCCCTCGGTGCAGCCCATGCGAACATGGCCCGAAAGTGCCACGCCTGAGCCTGAGACCTGCTCGCAGGCCATGTGCAGCGTGCTTTCGATCGATTCGGCGTAGCCCAGCAGGCGTTGACCCTCAGAGGTCAGGACAAAGCCGTTGGTCCGGGATTTTTCGAACAGAAGCGTGCCCAGCGCGCCTTCCAGCGAGCTGATGCGTCGCGACACCGTGGTGTAGTCAACGGCCAGGCGCTTGGCCGCGCTGCTGGCCTTGCGGGTGCGCGCCACTTCAAGAAAGAACTTCAAATCGTCCCAGTTCAGTGAACTCAGGGAGGTGAGGTCTTTTTGCATGATGATCCGGTTTTTTTGTG
Organism: Pseudomonas sp. HTZ2; assembly: GCF_033173945.1. Lineage (NCBI taxonomy): Bacteria > Pseudomonadati > Pseudomonadota > Gammaproteobacteria > Pseudomonadales > Pseudomonadaceae > Pseudomonas > Pseudomonas sp. HTZ2. The sequence goes on from NZ_CP137332.1 coordinate 3,456,790, forward strand.
CGTTCTTGTTGGATGTTTGCACATCTATACTCGAAAAAAGCCCCACGGCGCCACCCCGCCTCGGCGCGCTGGCGATCTCGTTCCGACAATAATTCCAAGGAGAGCGCAGATGAACGCACCCCATACCCCCGATCAGGCCAAGGTCGAGCAGGTCAAGCTGCTGATCGACGGCCAGTGGGTCGAGTCCAAGACCACCGAGTGGCGCGACATCGTCAACCCGGCCACCCAGCAGGTGCTGGCGCGGGTGCCGTTCGCCACCGTAGAGGAAGTCGACGCCGCCGTGGCTGCGGCCCAGCGAGCCTTCGCCAGCTGGCGCGACACCCCCATCGGCGCGCGTATGCGCATCATGCTCAAGCTGCAGGCGCTGATCCGCGAACACACCAAGCGTATCGCCCAGACCCTCAGTGCCGAGCAGGGCAAGACCCTCGCCGATGCCGAAGGCGATATCTTCCGCGGCCTGGAGGTGGTCGAGCACGCGGCCTCGATCGGCACCCTGCAAATGGGCGAGTTCGCCGAAAACGTCGCAGGTGGCGTGGACACCTATACCCTGCGCCAACCGATCGGCGTATGCGCTGGCATCACCCCGTTCAACTTCCCGGCGATGATTCCGCTGTGGATGTTCCCGATGGCCATCGTTTGCGGCAACACCTTCGTGCTCAAGCCGTCCGAACAGGACCCACTGTCGACCATGATGCTGGTGGAACTGGCACTGGAAGCCGGCATACCGGCCGGTGTGCTGAACGTGGTGCATGGCGGCAAGCAGGTGGTGGATGCGATCTGCACCCACAAGGACATCAAGGCGATTTCCTTTGTCGGTTCCACCGAGGTCGGTACCCACGTGTACAACCTGGCTAGCCAGCACGGCAAGCGCGTGCAGTCGATGATGGGCGCCAAGAACCACGCCGTGGTGCTGCCGGACGCCAACCGTACCCAGACGATCAATGCCCTGGTCGGTGCTGCTTTCGGCGCGGCCGGTCAGCGCTGCATGGCCACCTCGGTGGCGGTGTTGGTAGGCAAGGCCCGTGAATGGCTGCCGGACATCAAGGAAGCCGCCAGCAAGCTCAAGGTCAATGCTGGTTGCGAGCCGGGCACCGACGTCGGCCCGGTGGTTTCCAAGCGCGCCAAGGAGCGCGTGCTGGGGCTGATCGAAAGCGGAATCAAAGAAGGCGCCAAGCTCGAACTGGACGGGCGTGACGTCAAGGTGCCGGGCTATGAGCAGGGCAACTTTGTCGGCCCAACCCTGTTCTCTGGGGTACGCACCGACATGCAGATCTACACACAGGAAATCTTCGGCCCGGTGCTGGTGACCCTGGAAGTCGACACCCTCGACGAGGCCATCGCCCTGGTCAATGCCAACCCGTTCGGCAACGGCACGGGCCTGTTCACCCAGAGCGGTGCGGCAGCGCGCAAGTTCCAGAGCGAGATCGACATCGGCCAGGTTGGCATCAACATTCCGATTCCCGTGCCGGTGCCGTTCTTCAGTTTCACAGGTTCGCGCGGCTCCAAGCTGGGCGACCTGGGCCCGTACGGCAAGCAGGTGGTGCAGTTCTACACTCAGACCAAGACCGTCACCGCCCGCTGGTTCGACGATGACAGCGTCAATGACGGTGTGAACACCACCATCAGCCTGCGCTAAGGAGTTCGTCATGCGTATCGCATTCATCGGCCTGGGCAACATGGGCGCGCCCATGGCCCGAAACCTGATCAAGGCCGGGCATCAACTGAACCTGTTCGACCTGAACAAGACCGTGCTGGCCGAGCTCGCCGAACTGGGCGGGCAGGTCAGCGCCTCGCCGAAGGAGGCGGCGGCCAGCAGTGATCTGGTGATCACCATGCTGCCGGCGGCGGCCCACGTGCGCAGTGTCTATCTGGGTGACGATGGCGTGCTGGCGGGTGTACGGCCGGGCACACCGACCGTGGACTGCAGCACCATCGATCCGCAGACCGCCCGCGAAGTGTCCAAAGCCGCAGCGGCCAAGGGCGTGGACATGGGCGATGCGCCGGTGTCCGGTGGTACCGGTGGCGCGGCAGCGGGTACCTTGACCTTCATGGTCGGTGCCAGCGCCGAGCTGTTCGCCACGCTCAAGCCGGTGCTGGAACAGATGGGGCGCAACATCGTGCACTGCGGCGAGGTGGGTACCGGACAGATCGCCAAGATCTGCAACAACCTCCTGCTGGGTATCTCGATGATCGGTGTGTCCGAAGCCATGGCCCTGGGCAATGCGCTGGGCATCGACACCAAGGTGCTGGCCGGCATCATCAACAGCTCCACCGGGCGTTGCTGGAGTTCGGATACCTACAACCCCTGGCCAGGCATCATCGAGACCGCCCCGGCTTCGCGCGGCTACACCGGCGGCTTTGGCGCCGAGCTGATGCTCAAGGACCTGGGGCTGGCCACCGAGGCTGCGCGTCTGGCGCACCAGCCGGTGATCCTCGGCGCCGTGGCGCAGCAGCTTTATCAGGCCATGAGCCTGCGTGGCGAGGGCGGCAAGGACTTTTCGGCGATCGTCGAGAGTTATCGCAAGAAGGATTGACGAGCGAGGTGAATTTTATCGCGGGCCAGGTGGCCTTCCCTCTGTAACTGCGCACCAGAGGGAAGGGCACCTGCCTCGCGATTTTTTTCGTGCTCGATTTTTCAGGTGTGGTGCAGTCTGTGGGCGCGGGTAAACCCGTTCCCACAGGGACGCGCCGTGTTGACCTGGCTGCGCCATTCAAAGCCCTGCGAAAGGGCTTTGGCATCAGGCGAAGACGAAGTACTTGCGCACGGTCTCGACCACTTCCCAGGTGCCTTTGAGACCTGGCTCGATGATGAACACGTCGCCTGCCTTCAGGTGCTTGGGCTCTTCACCTTCCGGCGTGATGATCACGTAGCCTTCGAGGAAGTGGCAGAACTCCCACTTCTCGTAGTTGATCTCGAACTTGCCGGGAGTGCAGATCCAGGTGCCCATGATCTTGCTGCCATCGGCAGAGAGATAGGCGTTCAGGTTGACGGTCTGCGGGTTGCCGCCGATGCGCTTCCACGGGGTGGCGTTCAGGGCCGGGGTCGGGCAGGTTTCGCGCAGGACGGTAATGAAGTCGGACATGGCAGGTTCCCAGGTAAGTGGCTGAATGACACGTCACCATAGGGCCTGCGCTGGCGCTGGAGTTGCCTGGGCTCGACGTCCAGGTGTCTGGATGCGCTATGTGGGCATATGCGACTTGCAATGAAGAACGAAGGCGTTGACCTGTTCCGGCCATTGGGCGAGCAGGTCCGGCGCGGTACCCAGGTAGGCGGCGCGCGCGTTGGCCAGCACCGGTTGGTGCGCGTCTGGCAAACGCTCCAGCAACCACTGGGCGGCTACATCCTTGGCTGCGATCGACCCCGTCGCCAGGCTGTACCAGATGCGCGCCAGGGCGAGCACCACGGTGTGCTCGTCGCCGGTCCAGTCCTCGGGCGTGTTCCATTGGGCCAGGGTGTCGGCAAAGGCTTGTTTCAGGTCGGCGGGCGGCACCGGGTCGAACCAGCTCGCAGCCGCTTCGCCCACCAGGCAAAGGCTGTGCTGGCGGGCCTTGGTCAGCAGAATGGCCAGGTCCGGGTCGAGCTGGGCAGGTTCGACCTCGCCTGCCAGCAGCGATGCTCGCAGCCACTCACCGAATTGCAGCTCGCGGCGGGCCGGATAGCGCCAGGGATGGATGTCGTCGCGTACCAACAGCGTCACCTCCAGGGCGCGCAGGTTGGGGTCTGCTCCCGGTGGTGCGGAAACATCCAGCAGCGCGCGCATCAACCCCTGGCGTGTGGCGTCGGACAGCGGTCGGGACACAGTCACCAGCAGGTCGAGATCGCTGTGCGGCCTCAATCCACCGGCCACGGCCGAGCCGTACAGGTGGATGGCCTGCAAGGCGTCGCCAAGGTGCTGGGCAAGCAGTTGCTGGGCAGCGAGCAGTTGTGGGTCGGTCATGGTGCGCCTCCTGAGGGCACACCATAGCAATCACCCTCAGGCGTTGGCCATTGCGTTGACTTCGACCGTGATGTGCGCCAGTTCTTCATGGACCGCCAGTGCCTGGCGTACGGTGTCGGCGCTAAGACAGCCCGTCGCCGCCAGGCTGAGAATGCAGGCGTACTGGTCCTTGCCGACACGCCACACGTGCAAGTCGGTGAGGGTGGCCGGTACCGACAGTTGCGCCACGGCGTCGCGGATCTCCTGGACCACGGGCGCGTCCATCTCGGCGTCCAGCAATACCCGCCCGGTGTCACGCAGCAGGCCTTTGGCCCACACCGCCACCAGCACCGCTCCCACCAGGCCCATCACCGGGTCGAGCCAGCCGGCGCCCCAGAACTTGCCGGACAGCAGGGCAATGATCGCCAGCACCGAGGTCGCGGCGTCGGCCATCACGTGCAGGTAGGCCGATCGCAGGTTCAGGTCATGGTGGTGGTGGTGGTGGTGGTGGTGGTGATCATGATGATGGCCATGGTGGTGATCGTGATGGTGATCGTCGCGCAGCAGCCAGGCACAGGCGAGGTTCACGGCAAGCCCGAGTGCCGCAAGGGTGATGGCTTGGTCATAGTGAATCGGCCCAGGTGTCAGCAGCCGCTCGACCGACTGGAAGGCCATGAGCCCGGCTACGCCCAGCAGAAGCAAAGCGCTGGAGTAGCCGCCGAGGATCTCGATCTTCCAAGTGCCGAAGGCGAAGCGACGGTCGCGGGCGTAGCGCCGTGCGGCAGCGTACGCCAGCAGTGAGAGCCCCAGGGCCAGGGCATGGGAGCTCATGTGCCAGCCGTCGGCCAGCAGCGCCATGGAGTTGAAGTACCAGCCGCCGGCGATCTCCGCCACCATCATCACCGCCGTGAGCCACACGGCCAGGCGTGTCTTGCGCTCGGCGCCGAGGTTGCCGGTATGGAACTGATGGCTGTGCAGCCACTTGTCTGAGGTTTGCGCAACCATGGTTTATCATGCTCCGGTAGATAGGCGAAATATACTATACCCCAGTATACCTAGAGTGATGCAGAACCCTATGGCACATACCATCAAGAGCAAGAAGCAACTGCTGACCCGTGTGCGCAAGATCAAGGGCCAAGCCGCAGCCCTGGAAAGCGCGTTGGAGCAGGACAAGGACTGCTTGGCGATCCTGCAGCAGATCGCCGCCGTACGAGGTGCGGTGAATGGGTTGATGGCCGAGGTGATGGAAGGGCACATCCGCGAGCATCTGGTGGCCGATGACCTGAGTGCCGAGCAGCGCCAGGAGGAGGCCGACAAGGTGGCCTCGCTGCTGCGCTCTTACCTCAAGTAACCAGTGTGGGCTGCGTTGCGGCCCATCGCAGGCTTGGCGATTCGGCAAGCCCAGGCCGCAGTTCTGAATACCCCCTGGGGGTATTTTTCTAGGCCCACCAGTACCGTACGAAGTGGAAGAACACCGGCGCCGCGAAGCACACCGAGTCCATGCGGTCCAGCATGCCGCCGTGGCCTTCGATCATGTGTCCCCAGTCCTTCACCCCGCGGTCGCGCTTGATCGCCGACATCACCAGCCCGCCAAAGAAACCCATGGCATTGACGGTCAGCGCCATCAGCGCTGCCTGCCAGAAGTTGAACGGGGTGATCCAGCACAGCAAGGCGCCCACCAGGGTGGCCAAAGCTACGCCGCCGGCCAGTCCTTCGACGGTCTTGGAGGGCGACAGGTTAGGCGCCACCTTGCGTTTGCCGAACAGCTTGCCGCAGACGTACTGCAACACATCGCTGATCTGCACCACAAGGATCAGCCAAGCGATCAGCAACAGGTTGCGGCCTTCATAACCGGGAATGTCCAAGGTCATCAATGCCGGCACCGAGGACAGGCAGTACACCGCGATCATCAGCCCCCACTGCACCTTGGAAGCGCGCTCGAGAAAGCGCGTGGTGTCGCCACCGAAGCTCGCCAGGATCGGCAGGAACAGAAACAGGTACACCGGGATGAAGATGCTGAACAAACCGTACCAGTCCATGGCGATCAACAGGTACTGCACCGGCAGCGCCACGTAGAACGCCGCCACCAACGCCGGGTAATCGCTGCGCCGGGTGGGCGTGAGGGTCATGAACTCGCGCAGGGCATAGAACGAGACGAAGTAGAACAGTGCGATCACGCCGTACTTGCCGAACACGAAAGCGATGCCGATCACCAGCACCATCACCCACCAGGCGTTGATGCGGGCGTTGAGGTTGTCGATCACTGCGTGCGGCGCGGGGCCGGCGCGCCATTTGAGTAGACGGCCGATCACGCTGGCGAGCAGGAGCAGGGCGCCGATGCCGGCGAACAGGGAAAGGGTGTTGTCGTCCATCTCAGGCATCCTTCGGGGCCAGGTTCAGCAGGGCCTGGCGGGCCCGCTCGAGAAAGGCCTGCTTGCTCTCGTCAGGCAGCAGGTGCAGGGGTTCGCCGAAGCTCAAGGTGCACAGCAGCGGCAAGGGCAGGGCGCGGCCCTTGGGCATGACGCGGTTGAGGTTGGCGATCCACACTGGCACCAGCTCGATATCAGGGTTGGCCGAGGCCAGGTGGAACAGGCCGCTCTTGAACGGCAGCAGTGGCTCATCGCTGAGATTGCGGGTGCCTTCAGGGAAGAAGATCAGCGAATCGCCTTGGCCCAAGGCATCGAGCACCGGTTGCAGTGGGTTGTCGTTGGACTCGCCACGCTGGCGGTCGATCAGTACGGCGTCGAACACGTTACGGATCAGAAACTCCCGGATGCCCGGCTTGGCCCAATAGTCGGCCCCGGCGACCGGGCGTGTACGGCGGCGCAGTGGTTCGGGCAGCGAGGCCCAGAGCAGCACGAAGTCGCCATGGCTGCTGTGGTTGGCAAAATACAGGCGTTGCCTGGGGTGCGGCGTGCAGCCGAGCCAGAGAGCCCGGGCACCGGTGATCAGGCGTGCGGCAGAGGTGATGGCAAAGGCGGTCAAGGCGGCGAACATGGCGCGGTGGTTATCCGGTGAAAGAGAGTATCAGCAGGGTAGTCAGGGCTAGCACGACTTGCGCGGCGAGGCACAGCGCCTGGCGTCGCAGCAGGGCTAGTGCGCCCTGGCTGCGCGAGGGCCAGTCGCGTGCGTCGTGGGCGTGGGGCTTGAGGTTCAAGTCAAACAGGGCGCGATCCAAGGCTTGGGTGTCGGCGGTGAGGTCTGCGCTGCTGGCGAGCCGGGCGAACAGCGCGGCGTCCAAGGCTACGCGGATTGCCCAGTACTTGTGCAGCAGCCCCAGCCCCAGCAACACCGCGCACACCGCACTGGCCAGCGGGGGCAGGTGTGTCACCAGGGGGGCCAGGCCGTAGGCCAGGGCCAACAGGGTGATGCCATCGGACAAGCATTCGAGCTGTCGACCACGGCCCAGCAGGCTGGCCACCAGATGCAGGTTCATGGCTGGGCCTCCAGCTGTTCGAGTGCCATGCGATGGCCTGGATGTAACACGACAGAGGGTCGGGCTTTGCGGATCAGCGCTTCGGCCTGGGTAACGTTGGCGCAACGGCCACTGTGCACCAGCCAGGCGGCCACCGCGCTGGCGCTGCGGGAGTAGCCCAGGGCGCAGCAGACCAGGACCGGGCCCTGCTGACGCAGGCATTCGATGGCCTCGGCGGCCTGTCTGAGCAAGCTGGCATCCGGGACGATCAGGTCCAGGGTGGGCAGGCAGGTGTAATGTGCGGGCATCTGCATTGTCTGGCCTGGCCCATTTGCGGGTTTACCCGCGAAAGCGCCGGCACAGGCATAGCACGGCAGTTCAGCCGTCAGGTCCAGCGCGGCATTGAATGAGGAGGCCTCGCCGGCTCCGGGAATGCGCCCCAGAAATACCCCATCGCACACCTCATCGGCCTGTGGCCGTTTGCGGGTCCAGAGCCGCGAGTTGATCCAGGCCCCTAACAAATAGGGCGCCAGCAACCCAGTGGCGGCATTGGATAGCCGTCCATCCGCGCCTTTCTGGAATCCACCGGCACCGAACACGGCATAGTTCAGCGCCACCATCAGCAGCGAAACCGCCGGCCACAGCAGCCATAGCCAGGCGCCCGCCAACTGCAGCGCCAGCACCGCGCACAACAGCGCGCCGCCCCCGTAATACAGGGCAAGCCGCCAACGTCGAGGATCACGGGCCAGGCGTGCTGCCCGCAGCGGCAGCTCGCCCTCCCTCGGCCACAGCCAGACGCATACCAGCCCCGCCAGTGCCCCGGTGGGCAGATCGATGAAATGATGCTGCCAGGTGGTCAGCACCGATACCCCGATCAAAGCCATCCAGCCATGCATCAGCCCGCGCCAAGGCTGGCGATGAACATGACGGGCAAACATTGTCCAGATGATCACCAACAGCGCGATGTGCAGTGACGGGGCCTGGTTGAAGGGCTTGTCGAACCCCATCAGCACATCGAACAGCCAACCGAACAGGCCGTCCAGCGCTGGGCGTTCGAAGGTAAAGCGCAGTGGCCACAGCAAGAAGCAGCCGACGCTGATCACTTGCGCGGTCAGCAGGGCCAGGGCGTGGCGGTCCATCTCCCGGCGGGTGGTCGGCAACAGGAAGGACAACCCGTACAGCAGGTCGATCGACCAGTAGGGCACGATCGTCCACGGCCATAGTGGCGTTTGCCCTTCCCAGCCGAACACCAGGCTGCCGACGTCGTCGCGGGTAGCGGTGTGGTTGTTGACCAGCCCATAGCTGAGAAAGAAGAACGGCCCCAGCAGCAACAGCCAGAGCACGCCTCGGCGGATCAAGCCGGGTTCGCGCGTCATCAATCCACCCGTTGCGCCAGGCTGACACTGAAAATGCCCCACTCATCGATGCGCTGAGCGACCTTGCGAAAGCCTGCCGCCTCCACCAACTGGTCCATCTCCGCCTGGCTGCGCCGACGCATTACCCAGGCCTGGCCATCGCGGTGGCTGGTGAGGGCACGGGCGATCATCTCCAGTTGCGGGTGCCAGGGCTGGCCGGTGTACACAAGATAGCCGCCCGGCTGAACAGCATCGGCCAGGCCCGCCAGGGAACTGCCCACCAGGTCATTGCTGGCGAACAGCTCATACAGGCCAGACACCACTGCCAGGGTCGGGTGCGGATCGAGACTGGCCAGGCTCTGGCGGTCGAAGGCATCGCCTTGGACGAAGCGGGCCACCTCGGTCAGGCCCTTCTCGGCAATCAAGGCGCTGCCTTGCTGGACGTTCAGCTCGCTGTAGTCGCGCAGCAGGATCGAGTCGGGCATCTGCTCCTGCAGCGCTTCGAGGATGTAACGACCGTGGCCTGCCGCGATGTCGACGATGTGTACCGGGCGCTGCTGCTCGCGCAGGCGGCGGATGGCTTCGCGCAGCAGTTCCTCCACATGCAGCTTGCGCTGGCGGATGCCGCGCCAGCCGATGGCGTTGAGATAGTTCCGGTCGATCAGTTCGCCCAGCTTGCCTTTGCCGCTGGGCTGGTTGCGATACACGTAGTCCAGGGTACTGCCCGAATCGAAGCCGGTGTCGAAGCCCAGCTTCACCCCTTCCGAGAAGCCCTTGCCCAAGCGCAGTCCGGCACGGGTGGCCCGCCAGTAAAGGTCGCGGGGCGAGTTGCGAGGTAGCGGCGCGGCCAGGCTTTCGGCTTCAGCGCAGCTGGCGCCGCTCTTGTCGGCATCGAGCAGCGAGGGCACCGGTAAGGGCCTGTCGAAGCAGTGCGCAACGAAGCGCTGGATCCGCACCAGGGCGTGGGCCCGGTCGCGCTCGCCGAGGGGGTCGTGGAAAAAGCCCGGCAAAACATGCATCTCTTTGCGCGCACTGCCCAGACGCTCGAAGAAGCGCTCCTGGGGCTTGCGTTCGACCACAAGGTCGGCGCCGGACACCAGCATCTGGGTCGGCACCTGGATCGCCTGGGCATCGGCGACCACTCGGTCGGCCGCTTCATACAGGCCCAGCAGCATGGTCACCGAGATCGGCCGGCTGATCAGCGGGTCGGCCAAGTAGGACATGACCCGCTCCGGGTCGTGGGTCAGCAAGCGTGGCTTGACGTAGCTGTTGACGAAGAAATTGCCGCGCAATGCCTTGAGCAGCTTCAGGCCTGGGCGAGCGAACGGCACGTAAAGCTTGACCTTGAAGGCCGGCGAGGCCAGCACAAGGCAGCGCACTTTCGGCGCGTAGTCATGGGCCCAGGTCGCCACCAGCACCGCCCCCACGCTCTGGGCCAGTACCACCATGTCCGCCTCGGCGATGCCATGGCTGTCGCGGACATGCTCGATGAAGGTCTGCACGTCCCGCACGCTGGTGGCAAAGCCTGGGCTGTCGCCACGTGCTCCGGGTGACTGGCCATGGCCCCGGGCGTCCCAGGCGAAAAAGTCGTAGCCGGGCATGTCCAGCTCATCGGCCAAATGGGCCATGCGCCCGCCGTGTTCGTGGCCGCGGTGGTACATCACCACCGCCCGGCGTGGCTGGTATTCGTTACGGGTGGCGGGCCAATAGCGGTAATGCAGCTCGACGCCATCATGGGTGCAGAAGTGCAGCGATTGCGCTTGGCGCATGGCGAAGGTCCTTGTCCGGCGGCGAAGAGGTCAGCGAGTTTCGGCCAGGCCTTGGCGAACCCGGTTGTAGAGGGTATAGAGCGAGAGTGCGAGGATGACCAGCAGCAGGCCGTCGATCCATGCTGCGCTCAGCACCCCGAAAGCGATCCCGGTGCCCAGCACACCAAAGGCGAAGGCCCGGTCGCTCTTGCCCATGGGCCCGTCGTATCGCCGCGAAGCCCCCGCCAGCGGCCCCATCACGCCGGCGTACTCGCTGATGACCGCGCTCACGACCACCAGCACCACCAGCGCCGGTGATACCCCCGGCAACAGGGCGAATGGTAGGTACAGCGCCGCATCGGCGACCACGTCGCACAGCTCGTTGAGGTAAGCCCCAAGCTTCGATTGCTGGCCGAACTCCCGCGCCAGCATGCCGTCGACGGCATTGAGGGCCATGCGCAGCAGCATCCACACCGGCACCAGGATGAACAGCCCGGTCACATCGTGCTGCCAGGCCAGCAACAGGCCCAGCAGTACCGACACCAATGCGGCTGCCACGGTGACTTGATTGGCGGTGACGCCGCGCGCGTACAGGCGCTTTACGCCAGGGCGCAACAGGGCCTGGAAACGGGGTTTGAGTTGATAGATCGACGGCACGTTGAACTCCCTTTCATGGCGCGACATGACCCGATTGTGAGGAATGAGCCAGGTGGGCGGCAAGGGGGGACGTTGATGACCTTCAACGGTGCGGCATGCCGTGGTATTCGTTGCCCGGTCGTTGCCTTGTCGGTTCGCTGCGTGCCCAGAACCAGGCACCTCCCTGCGCAATGACCAGGCCGCCGAAGCAAACCAGAAGGTCCGCCTCGCAGTGCTCCCAGGTACCGACCTTGAAGCCCGTATTCTCCAATGTCAGGAATTCACCTGTGGCAGGCAAGCATTGCGGGGAGCCTCTGAGGCCGCCATGGAACAGCTGCTCAGGGCTATGGCAAACCCGGGCGTGCAGCTGTTCGGGTTTTTTCTTCGCTTCATGCATGAAGCGCGAGATGAATGTCTTGCGGATATATCGCTGTGCGAACGTCTGCAGCAGGCGCTCCAGATCGTCACTGGAACACAGGCGATTGTCGTGTCGATTCATGAAGGCATCCCGTGGAAACGAAAGATCGCGTTCGCTCAGGGTTTTAACGTAGATGCCGGGCCAGGCGCGCCAGGACCGTGCCGGGTTGGTTGTAGGTTGAGTCTCGATTTCGCGGTGGGGGTGATGGGGTTGCAGCCTGCGCGGGTTTCAGCTGTCCTCCAGTTGTTTCACCAAAGCGGCGGCATACCCTGGCAACGCTCCGAAATCCCGGGCGCACAGTAACAGTCGACGGTTGGCCCAAGGCTCGGGCAATGCGATCCAGCGCAGTGGCAATACCCCTTCCCAGCGTCGCACCGATGCCAACGGCACCACCGCTACCCCGGCGCCGCCGGCAACCATGCGAATCACCCCGTCGAATCCTTCTGCCCGCACCCGTACCTGCATGCGCCGCCCTTCCCGCAGGGCTTGTTCCTCCAGATGCAGGGCCAGGGCGCTGTTGGCACCCAGCCCGACATGGCCGTGGGCAAGGCTATCGATGAAAGTCGGCGCGGCCTGCTCGATCAGGGGATGAGCGATGGGCATCGCCAGTACCAGCGGGTCGTCGCGAAAGGGACGAGTCTGCAGGTGCTCGTTGGGTGCGGCGGTAGAGATGATGCCCAGGTCGGCCATGCCCTGGGTGATCGATTGCACGATGCGCAGACTTGGCATTTCCTGAACATCGACGCTGACACCGGGATGGCTACACAGATAGGCGGCCAGCAGCTCGGGTAGGTATTCGGTCAGCGCGGCGGTGTTGCACAACAGGCGCACCTGGCCATATTGGCCTTGGGCGTACTGGGCCAGATCGTATTGCAGGCGTTCGACCTGCTGGCTGATCAGCCGGGCATGCTGCAACAGGGCCTGGCCGGCGGGTGTGGGCAGTACGCCACGGCGATTGCGCTCCAGCAGTGCGATGCCGAGCGAGGCTTCCATGGCGCGGATGCGGGCGCTGGCGGCAGGCAGCGACAGGTGGCTGCGACGCGCGCCTGCGGTGATGTTGCCGCACTCGGCGGTGTGGCGAAACAGCTGGAGGTCGGTCAGGTCGAAATGCATCAGCCTCTGTCCTGGCAATAGTCTGGCTGAGTATATGGCAGATTTTCAGCCAGGCGCCGAGACGTCATTCTGGCGCCATGAAGACTTTCTTGGCGTTTTATCAGGATATGGGCCCGGCACTGTGGTTGCTGGTGGCGATGACCTTTTTGCTGGCCGGTGCGGTCAAGGGAGTGATTGGCCTGGGCCTTCCGACCATCGCCATGGGCCTGCTCGGTCTGGCTATGGCACCGTCGCAGGCTGCCGCACTGCTGATCCTTCCTTCCACCGTCACCAACCTCTGGCAGTTGGCCTCTGGGGGGCATTTGCGTGGATTGCTGCGTCGCCTGGGCCCGTTGTTGCTGATGATTCTGGCCGGCACCCTGATCGGCAGTGCCTGGCTGGGTATCGACAGTGGACCTTGGGCCGCTCATGCGCTGGGTGGGGCGTTGCTGCTGTATGCCGTATATGGGCTGTCGGGGCCAACGATGAAGGTGCGGCCCGCATGGGAAGTGTGGCTGGGACCGTTGTGCGGCCTGGTGACCGGCCTGGTGACGGCGGCGACGGGCGTGTTCGTGATGCCGGCGGTGCCTTACCTGCAAAGCCTGGGCTTGTCGCGTGACGAGATGGTCCAGGCCCTGGGCCTGTCGTTCACGGTGTCCACGCTGGCGCTGGCCTTGGGCCTGGCCGGTCAGGATGCCCTCGGCGGACAGACGCTTGGCGCATCACTGTTGATGTTGGTGCCCGCCCTGTTGGGGATGCTTGGCGGCCAGTGGTTGCGTCAGCGCATCAGCGCGCAGGTGTTCAAGCGCTGTTTCTTCATCGGCCTGGCGCTGCTGGGCGGGCACCTGCTGCTCAACGGCTAGTCGAGGAAGGGCTGAGCATCTCGATCAGCTGGATGTCGAAATCGCGCTCCAGGTACTCCATGCGCTGTTCGAAAAATTCGCGCATGTGCGGCAGGGCCGAATGCACATCCAGGTCGGCCTTGCTGGCCCAGACCTCATAGAACACGAACAGGCTGGGATCCTGCTTGTCGCGCAGCATGTGGTACTCGATGCAGCCCGGCTCCTGGCGGCTCGGTTCGACATAGGCGCGGAACAACCGCTCGAAAGCCTCGGCTTTTTCCGGGCGGGTCTTAGCTTTGAGAATGAACGCGTATTGCTCGGTCATGGACTGGCCTCGTGGGTTAAAAGATGGGAAGAATTTTAAAGCAATAATGTGTGTTCAATTCGTGATTCGAGCGCAAATGTATTTTGCCGATCGAGCGCTTTTTCTCAGCTTCCCGGATGCCTAATCTGCCGCCATCGAACTTGACGTGACCGGTGGCCGACAGCCTCGGGTCCCCTTATCGGAGGCTCCCATGAAAAAGATTCTTCTGCTCAACGGCGGCAAACGCTTCGCCCATTCCGACGGTCGTCTCAACACGACCCTGCACGAGGTTGCCCTGGCCCATCTGGACCGCGCAGGTTTCGACGTGAAGCAGACCTTCATCGATGGTGGCTACGACGTTCAGGAAGAAGTCGACAAGTTTCTCTGGGCTGATGTCGTGATCTGGCAGATGCCCGGCTGGTGGATGGGCGCGCCGTGGACCGTCAAGCAGTACATCGATGAAGTCTTCACCGCAGGCCACGGCAGCCTGTACGCCAACGATGGCCGCACCCGCTCCGACGCCTCGCAGAAGTACGGCAGCGGCGGTCTGATCCAGGGCAAGCAGTACATGCTTTCGCTCACCTGGAATGCCCCGCAGCAAGCCTTCGACGACCCGAGCGACTTCTTCGAGGGCAAAGGTGTGGATGCGGTGTATTTCCCGTTCCACAAGGCCAACCAGTTCCTGGGCATGACCGGCCTGCCGACTTTCCTGGCAGTGGACGTGATGAAGCGTCCGGATGTGCCGGCGGCGGTGGCAGCCTATGAAGCCCATCTGGACAAGGTGTTCGGCAAGGCCCAGTGAAGGGCTAAGGCTGTGGTGCAGCCCCTCGCAGGCTCGGTCAGCGCTCTCCACGTGCGTCGGAAGCAGCCCTGGACTGCGATGGGCGCCTTGCATGAATCTCTGTCACCCGCTATCAATCACGGCATTCTCCGATACAGGCCTGATACGTGAAAACCCGATCCGAAGAGCTCCAGGTATTCGTCGCTGTGATCGACTGCGGCTCGATTTCCGCCGCTGCCGAGCAGATCGGCCAGACGCCGTCGGCAGTCAGCCGCACGTTGTCACGGCTCGAGGGTAAGCTCGGCACCACGTTGGTCAACCGCACCACCCGGCGCATGGACCTGACCGAGGAAGGGCGCTTTTTTCTGGAGCGTTCGCGGCAGATCCTCGAGCAAATGGACGACATGGAAGAGCACCTGTCGATGCATAACCAGACGCCTTCCGGGCGTCTGCGCATCAATGCCGCGGCGCCGTTCATGCTGCATGCCATCCTGCCGTGGATTGGTGAGTTTCGTCGCCAGTACCCTGGCATCGAGCTGGAACTCAACACGGACGATCTGATCATCGACCTGCTCGAGCAAAGCACCGACGTTGCCATCCGCATCGGCGACCTTGCTGACTCCAGCCTGCATGCTCGCGCCCTGGGGTGCAGCCCGATCCAAGTGCTGGCGAGCCCCGAGTACCTGGCGCGCCATGGCACGCCAGAAAAGGTCGAGGACCTGAACGCGCATTCCCTGCTCGGTTTCAGCCAGCCGGAGTCGCTCAATCGCTGGCCGCTGCGCCATGCCCAAGGTGATTACTGGCAGATCCGTCCTAGTCTGATTGCCTCCAGCGGCGAAACCTTGCGTCAGCTGGCCTTGGCGGGAGAGGGCATTGTCAGCCTCTCGCACTTCATGACCCATGAGGACATCCGCACCGGCCGCTTGCAGGTGGTGCTGGGCGAGTTCAATAACGGTTATCGCCAGCCAATCCATGCGGTGTACTACCGCAATACCCAGTTGGCCCTGCGTATCCAATGCTTCCTGGATTTCATTCAGAAGAAGCTGGCGATGTACGCCTGCTGAGTTGCCTGAACACGACAGGACCTGTGCAGGGGCGGCGCAATCTTCCCCGGGTGTTTGCTTAGTCGAACGGCTTCGGCCTTAATGACTGATCAACAAAAACAACACCAAGGAAGTGCGCATGCGTATCGTCATGTTCCAGTCCATGGCCCTCGGGGCCGCGATCCTGAGCTGTTCGTCCGCCTTTGCGGTCACCCTGGAGGGTGGCGCGGTGGCCGCGCCCGATCAATATGGCGCACAGGTGGCCGCCGACATTCTGAAGAAGGGCGGTAATGCAGTGGATGCCGCCGTGGCCACGGCCTTCACCCTGGCGGTGACCTACCCTGAAGCCGGCAACATCGGTGGCGGCGGCTTCATGACCCTGTTCGTCGATGGCAAGCCGTATTTCCTCGATTACCGCGAAGTGGCGCCCAAGGCGGCCAGTCGCAACATGTACCTCGACGAAAAAGGCGAGGTCATCGAGAACCTCAGCCTGGTCGGAGCCCGAGCCGCTGGTGTGCCAGGTACGGTGATGGGGCTTTGGGAGGCCCACAAGAAGTTCGGCAAGCTGCCCTGGAGCGAACTGCTGACCCCCGCCATCGGCTATGCCAAGAACGGTTTCAAGGTCGCCCAGAAGCAGTACCAGTACCGCAACGATGCCCAAGGCATGTTCAAGACCGCCACCAACTTCAACGACTACTTCGGCAACATGAAGGTAGGTGAGCTGTTCAAGCAGCCTGAGCTCGCCCAGACCTTGGAGCGAATCGCCGACAAGGGCGTCAGCGAGTTCTACCAGGGCAAGACCGCCGACTTGCTGGTGGCGCAGATGCAGGCCGATAAAGGCCTGATCACCAAGGCCGACCTCAAGGACTACAAAGCCGTGTGGCGTCAGCCAATGGCGATCAGCTGGCGTGGCAATGTTGTCTACACCGCACCGCCACCAAGCTCTGGAGGCGTGGCCCTGGCCCAGTTGCTGGGCATCAAAGAAGACCGCGCGGCGGACTTCAAGGGTGTGGCGCACAACTCGGCCAAGTACATCCACCTGCTTTCGGAGATCGAGAAGCGTGTGTTCGCCGACCGTGCCGACTATCTGGGTGACCCGGCTTTCACCAAGGTGCCGGTCGACCAGTTGATCGCCAAGGACTACCTCGCCAAGCGCGCCGTCCAGGTCAACCCAAACGCCATCTCCGACACCGACAAGGTCAAGCCGGGCCTGGAGCCGCACCAGACCACGCACTTCTCCATCGTGGACAAGCAGGGCAATGCGGTGAGCAACACCTACACCCTGAACCTCGATTACGGCAGCGGCGTGGTGGTCAAGGGCGCGGGCTTCTTGCTCAACGACGAAATGGACGACTTCAGCGCCAAGCCGGGCGCAGCCAACGCCTTCGGCGTGGTAGGCGGCGATGCCAATGCCATCGAGCCGGGCAAACGCATGCTGTCGTCGATGAGTCCCAGCCTGGTGACCCGTGACGACAAGGTGGCGCTTGTGCTCGGCACACCCGGTGGTTCGCGGATCTTCACCTCGATCTTCCAGGTGATGAACAACCTGTACGACTACGACATGCCGCTTGAAAAAGCCGTGGCGGCGCAGCGCGTGCATCACCAACTGCTGCCCAAGGACACCATCTATTTCGACAGCTATGCGCCACTGACTGGCCAGGTGGCCGATGAGCTGAAGAAAATGGGTTATGTGCTGGAGGACCAAGGCTGGGAGATGGGCGACATCCAGGCGATCCGGGTGACCGGCGAGAAGCTCGAGACTGCCTCTGACCCGCGTGGGCGAGGGGTAGGGATGATCGTCAAGTAAGCCGATGGTGCGTCAGGTCATGCAAGATTGCCTGGCCTGACGCATTCGCGGGTAAACCCGCTCCCACAGGGTGCGCTGTTCTAACGACACCGCTGCTTCTGTGGAAGTGGGCTCACCCGCGAAGAGGCTCTATGAATCTCAGGTCAGACGCGGAACTGGCTGACCAGTGTCTGCAGATGTCCGCCCAGGCGCGCCAGCTCGACACTCGAGGCGGCGGTCTCGTCACTCGCGGTAGCGGTCTGCTCCGACACATCACGCACATTCAGGATGCTGCGGCTGATTTCTTCGGCCACGGCACTCTGCTGCTCGGCGGCGGCGGCGATCTGTTGGTTCATCGACTGAATGTTCGACACCGTACGGGTGATGTTCTCAAGCGAAGCGCCAGCCTTGCGCGCCAGCTCAACGCTGCTGTCGGTCAGGCTGCGGCTGTCGTTCATCACATCAGCCACCTGCTGGGTGCCATTTTGCAGGCTTGCCACCAGCCCTTCGATTTCCTCGGTGGACTGCTGGGTACGCTGGGCCAGGCCGCGGACTTCATCGGCTACCACCGCAAAACCGCGGCCGGCTTCCCCGGCGCGTGCGGCTTCAATGGCGGCGTTCAGCGCCAGCAGGTTGGTCTGCTCGGCCACCGATTTGATCACGTCCATGACGCTGCCGATCTTCTGGCTTTCCTGCTGCAGCAGGCTCATGGCTTCGGTGGAACGGTGCACTTCCGAGGCCAGGCGTTCGATCTGGTTGATCGCCTCGCCTACCACGCGATCACCTGCGCGGGCTTCTTGATCGGCGCCAGTCGCGGCATGGGAGGCTTGCTCGGCGTTGCGTGCCACTTCCTGTACGGTGGCCGCCATTTCGTGCATGGCGGTGGCCACCTGGTCGGTCTCGACTTTCTGGCTGTTGGCGCCGGCGCTGGTCTGCTCGGTCACCGCCGACAGTTCCTCGGCAGCGCTGGCGATTTGGGTGACGCCATCGCGGATGCCGGTGATCAACTCGCGCAGGGTCGTGCCCATGCGCGCGATACCTTGCTGCAGCGCGCCGAGTTCATCGCGGCGAGTGACACGCAGGTTCTGGGTCAGATCGCCATTGGCGATTTTTTCCACCACGTCCAAGGTCTCGCGCAGGGGGCGGGTGATCTGGCGGGTAATGAGGAATGCTGCCAGCACGCCGACCAGCAGGGCCAGCAAGGTAGCGATGGTCTGCAGGCTGCGGGCCTGGGCGCTTTCGCTGTCGCGACGGTCCAGTTGGATCTGGTACAGCTGGTCGCTGCGTTTGACGATATCGGCGCCTTCTACGGTCATTTCCGCACGGGCCACGCCGACTTCGGCGTTGGCATCGCGGAACTGACGCAGTGCATCGCGGTAGCCGCTCATGGCCGACTCGAACGCCTGGATTCGGGCGGTCTCCCCAGGCAGGTGGCGCTTGAGGTTGTCGATCTCCACTAAGGTTTTTTCAACCTGACGGGTGACGGTCTGTTCGGCATCGCTGGTGAGGTCCGCGATATAGCTGCGCACGTCCAGGCGCAGCTGGACGAGCTGTTCCTTGGCCTGGCTGATGGCCAGGAACTGCTGCAGGGTGGCTGTGTCGCCGGAAGTGCGCGCCAACGCGTCGCGGCTGACGGCCTCGATGGCGGCGAGCGCCTCGCTGGCCTGGCGGGCGTTCTGGTTCAGGGCTTCTCGCGCGGCGAGGCCGGTTTTGTAGGCCTTGCGCATCTTCTCCAGCGAGACCCGGTACTTGGCGATGGTCTCGCCCTGCTCGCGCAGCAGCTTGAGGTTTTCTGGGCTTTTGAAGGTATTGACCAGATGCTGTTGCTGGGCACCGAAAGCATCGAGCTTGTCCAGCACGTTGGCGGCCGAGGTGTCGTCGCCGTTGGTCAGCATGTACTGCAGGCGCGCCACGCGAAGGTTGGTCAGGTCACTGTTGAGCTTGGTGATGTCGCTCATCCAGTTGCTGCGGTCGATCAGGCTGCCCAGGCTGGTCCAGCCGGTCAGGGCCAGAAGGCCGGTCAGAAGCAGGACCAGGCCGAAGCCCAATCCGAGTTTGAGGTTGACGCTGATATTGGCAAACCAGCCGTTCATGGCACGCTCTCCAGAAAATTGATTTCGCTCGCTTGATCTCCAATCGCTGGGCATTGTTGTTATCGGCGCCCGCTGATTCATGCCAGGGGTTATCGGCAAGATCGAGCGAAGCTGAAACGCTTTTTCAGCAGATTTGTAACCTACTGAAAACGTTTGCGTTTTGGAGATGGCAGGCGGCGACGTCGCAGCCTATCGAAGGCTTTGGCAGCTTCTACAGCGGTGAAGATGGCTGGAAGTTCGTGGGAAAGGGCGAAGCCTGAGAGGGGGCCGCAGGGCGGCCCTGTCTGTCAGAGGCTGCGTGAGCCGAAGGTATCGCAGCGGTTCACGTCCCCGCTGGAGAAGCCGGTCTTGAACCAGCGCACCCGCTGCTGCGAGGTGCCATGGGTGAAGGAGTCTGGCACCACACGGCCCTGGCCCTGCTGCTGGAGGCGGTCGTCGCCGATGGCGTTGGCGGCATTCAGGGCTTCTTCCACATCGCCAGGTTCGAGCCAGTTCAGGCGCTTTTGCGCCTGGTAGGCCCAGACGCCTGCCAGGCAGTCGGCCTGCAATTCCTGGCGCACCAGCAGGCCGTTGTCGCCTTCCATGCGTTGGCCGTTGCGCCGCGCCGCGTCGACCTTGGCCGAGACGCCCAGCAAGGTCTGCACGTGATGGCCGATCTCGTGGGCGATCACATAAGCCTGGGCGAAGTCACCGGCGGCGGCAAAACGGGTTTCCATCTCGCGGAAGAAGGTCATGTCCAGATACACCCGCTGGTCTGCCGGACAGTAGAACGGCCCGACCGCCGAGGAGGCGAAACCACAGGCGGAATTCACCTGGCCACTGAACAGCACCAGTTTGGGATCGCGGTACTGCTTGCCGGCCTGGGCGAACAAGGCCTTCCAGGTGTCCTCGGTGTCGCCCAGGATCGAGGCGACGAACTCGGCCTGCTCGTCGTTGGCCGGTGGCGCCTTGCCACCCGCGCCCGACGGCGCCTGTTGCTGCTGCTCCATCTGGCCGGCGAGTTGGCCGAGGATCTGCAGCGGGTCTTGCCCTGTGATCCAGCCGATGCCGACGATCAGCAGGATGGCGCCCAGCCCCAGCCCTTTGCCACCGCCAAAACGCATGCCGCCGCCACCGCCTTCACCTCGGGCATCGACCACATTGTCGCTGCGTCGGCCTTTTCGCCATTCCATGTAATGTTCTCCGGAGCCTGAAACATGAGCACAAAGATTAGTTCAGGGCTGTTTCGGGTGTCAGCCAATCTGTAGATGCATAACCATTTGGTTATGTAAGGTCACGTTGTTTTCAATGTTCATGCCCGGTGACCTATCTGAAACTGCATGTCCACCTGCCACGCACAGGTGCCCGACAATTCCAAGAGAGGAACACGGCATGCCCGCCCAGGACACCAGCCGCTTCGTGATCCGTGATCGCAACTGGCACCCCAAAGCCCTCACGCCTGACTACAAAACCTCCGTGGCCCGCTCGCCACGCCAGGCGCTGGTCAGCATCCCGCAGTCGATCAGCGAAAGCACCGGGCCGGACTTTTCCCACCTGGGCTTCGGCCCTCACGACAACGATCTGTTGCTCAACTTCAACCACGGCGGTCTGCCGATCGGTGAGCGCATCATCGTCGCAGGCCGGGTGGTCGACCAGTACGGCCAGCCGGTGCCCAATACCTTGGTTGAGATGTGGCAAGCCAACGCCGGTGGCCGTTACCGGCACAAGAATGACCGCTACCTGGCGCCGCTGGACCCGAACTTCGGTGGTGTCGGCCGCAGCCTGACCGACCGTGACGGCTACTACAGTTTTCGCACCATCAAGCCAGGGCCTTATCCGTGGCGCAATGGCCCCAACGACTGGCGCCCGGCGCACATCCACGTGTCGGTCAGTGGCCCGTCGATCGCCACCCGCTTGATCACCCAGCTGTACTTCGAAGGCGACCCGCTGATCCCGCTGTGCCCGATCGTCAAGTCGATCGCCAACCCCGACGCGGTGCAGCGCCTGATCGCCAAGCTCGACATGAGCAACGCCAACCCCATGGACTGCCTGGCGTATCGCTTCGACATCGTGCTGCGCGGCCAGCGCAAGACCCACTTCGAAAACTGCTGAGGACCCCGTCATGCCTATCGAACTGCTGCCGGAAACCCCTTCTCAGACCGCCGGCCCCTATGTGCACATTGGCCTGGCCCTGGAAGCGGCCGGCAACCCTACCCGCGACCAGGAAATCTGGAATCGCCTGGCCAAGCCTGACGCGCCAGGTGAGCACATCCTGTTGTTCGGTCATGTGTACGACGGCAATGGGCACCTGGTGCGCGACTCGTTTCTGGAGTTCTGGCAGGCCGATGCCAACGGTGAATACCAGGACCAGTACCACCACGAGAACGCCTTCAACAGCTTTGGCCGTACCGCCACCACCTTCGATGCCGGTGAGTGGACCCTGCACACGGTCAAGCCAGGCGTGGTGAACAATGCCGCCGGGGTGCCCATGGCGCCGCACATCAACCTCAGCCTGTTCGCGCGGGGGATCAACATCCACCTGCACACCCGGTTGTATTTCGACGATGAGGCCCAGGCCAATGTCCAGTGCCCGGTGCTCAACCTGATCGAGCAGCCGCAACGGCGCGAGACGCTGATCGCTCGGCGTTGCGAGGTGGACGGGAAGACGGCGTATCGTTTCGATATCCGTATTCAGGGGGAAGGGGAGACGGTGTTCTTCGACTTCTGAGCGAACTCTGGGGCTGCAGTGCAGCCCCAGGCCCCGAAACTCAACGCCGAACCAGCAGTACGCCGCTTTCCATGTGGTGGGTGTAAGGGAACTGGTCGAACAGCGCGCAGCGCTCGATGCGGTGAGTGTCCTGCAACTGGGCGATGTTGGCTGCCAGCGTCTCGGGGTTGCACGAGATGTACAGGATCCGCTCGAAGCGGCGAGTCAGCTCGCAGGTGTCCGGGTCCATGCCGGCGCGCGGCGGGTCGACGAACACGGTGCCGAAGTCGTAGCTTTTCAGGTCGATGCCTTCAAGACGACGGAACGGGCGCACCTCGTTCAGTGCCTGGGTCAGCTCTTCGGCCGACAAGCGCACCAGGCGCACATTTTCCACGGCGTTCTCATCCAGGTTGCTCAGCGCGGCATTGACCGAGGTCTTGCTGATTTCGGTGGCCAGCACCTGGCGCACGCGGGTGGCCAGCGGCAGGGTGAAGTTGCCGTTGCCGCAATACAGCTCCAGCAGGTCATCGTCACGCTCGCCGATAGCCTCGTAAGCCCAGCTCAGCATCTTCTGGTTCACCGCGCCGTTGGGTTGGGTGAAAGCGCCTTCTGGCTGGCGATAGCTGAACACGCGGCCGGCCACGTTGAGTTTTTCCACGGCATAGTCGCGACCGATGACCAAGCGCTTGCCCTTGGAGCGGCCGATGATGCTGACGCCCAGATCCTCGGACAATTGCCGAGCAGCGACTTCCCAGGCGTCATCGAGCGGGCGGTGATAGCACATCGTGATCATGGCGTCGCCGGCCAACGTGGTGAGGAACTCCACTTGGAACAGTCGGTTGCCCAGTTCCTCGCTGGCCTGCCAGGCGGCCTTCAGGCGTGGCATCAATGCGTTGATCCGTTCGCTCGCGATGGGGAAGTCATCGATCAGGATCGCCTTGTGTTTTTCGCCTGGGGCGAACATCGCATAGTGGCGCTGGCCCTCTTCGCGCCACAGGCGAAACTCGGCGCGCAGGCGGTAGTGCTCGCGCGGCGAATCGAAGACGGCGGGCTCCGGCGCGCCGAACGGCGTCAATAGCTCACGCAGCCGGGCGACTTTGCCCTCGAGCTGCGTGGAATAGGCGGAAGGGTCGAAGACAGCACTCATGCGTTGAACCAGCCCAGCTTGATGACGAACAGGATGGAAAGGATCACCAATGCCGAGTTCAGGTCGCGGTAGCGACCGGAGATCAGCTTGATGGCGGTCCAGGCGATGAAGCCGAAGGCGATGCCGTTGGCGATGGAGTAGGTCAGCGGCATGGCCAGGGCGGTGACCACCACGGGCGCTGCTTCGGTGACGTCGTCCCAGTTTATTTCCGCCAGGCCCGAGGCCATCAGCACCGCGACGAACAGCAGCGCGGGGGCGGTGGCGAAGGCCGGTACGCTACCGGCCAGCGGCGCGAAGAACAACGCCAGCAGGAACAGGATGGCAACCACGATTGCGGTCAGGCCCGTGCGGCCACCGGCGCTCACGCCGGCCGCGGATTCGATGTAGCTGGTGGTGGTCGAGGTGCCCAGCAGCGAGCCGGCCATGGCGGCGGTGCTGTCGGCGATCAGGGCGCGACCCATTTTCGGCATGTGGCCGTCCTTGCCCATCAGGCCGGCGCGTTTGGCCACGCCGATCAATGTGCCGGAGTTGTCGAACAGGTCGACGAACAGGAAGGCGAAGATCACGCTGATCAGGCCGACGTCCAAGGCGCCCTTGATGTCCAGTTGCAGGAAGGTCGGGGCCAGCGATGGCGGCATGGACACCACGCCGCCGAAGGGCGTCACGCCCATCAGGATCGAGGCCAGGGTCACCGCCAGGATGCCGATCAGCACCGCGCCACGGACCTTCATGGC
The DNA here is from genome assembly GCF_033173945.1 of Pseudomonas sp. HTZ2. NCBI lineage: Bacteria > Pseudomonadati > Pseudomonadota > Gammaproteobacteria > Pseudomonadales > Pseudomonadaceae > Pseudomonas > Pseudomonas sp. HTZ2. The sequence continues at coordinate 3,480,787 of NZ_CP137332.1, forward strand.
CTCAAGGGCCACGATCAGGAAGAAGCCCAGGGTCGCCAGGATCGGTGCAGGTTGCTTGAGGTCCCCCAGGCCCACCAGGGTGGCCGGGTTGTCCACGACGATGCCGGCGTTGTGCAGGGCGATCAGCGCCAGGAACAGGCCGATACCGGCAGCGATGGCCGAGCGCAGCGGCAGCGGGATGCTGTTCACGATCCATTCGCGGATGCGGAAGATCGACAACAGGAAGAACAGCACTGCCGAGAGGAAGACCGCGCCCAGCGCCACTTGCCAAGTGTGCCCCATGTGCAGGACCACGGTGTAGGTGAAGAACGCGTTCAGGCCCATGCCCGGTGCCAGGGCGATAGGGTAGTTGGCGATCAGGCCCATGGTCACCGAGCCGATGGCTGCGGCAAGGCAGGTGGCGACGAAGATCGCGCCCTTGTCCATGCCGGTCTCGCCGAGGATGCTCGGGTTGACGAACAGGATGTAGGCCATGGCCAGGAAGGTGGTGACGCCCGCGAGAATCTCGGTGCGCACGTTGGTGTTGTGTGCTTTTAGTTGAAACAGCCTGTCCAGCATGCCCGCTCCCCAAGGCGCCCCCGGCGCCGCGATTGAATCGTCCCCAATCAGCAAAGCACAGACCGTCGACGATGCCTGCATTTGTGTGGGGCACAAAAAAGCCGCGCATGATACCAGTATGGGGGGCGAGGGCCTATGGCCGGTGGGAAGGCCGCTGGCCGCGTTGGCCCGTTCGCGGGGGAGTCCGCTCCTACAGAGGGCCTGCAGGGCCTTGAGACAGAAGCCGACGCAACCCGTGTGGGAGCGGGTTTACCCACGAATGGACCGTATCACTCACCGTGCAGCCTGTCGCGCTTGGCCAAGGTCGGGAACAGCTTCATCCAGGTGCCGGTCACCACCAGCGTGCCCACGCCACCGAGCACCACCGCCGGCACGGTACCGAACCAGTGGGCCGTCACGCCGGACTCGAACTCGCCGAGCTGGTTCGAGGCGCCAATGAACAGGCCGTTCACCGCGCTGACCCGGCCGCGCATCTCGTCCGGCGTCTCCAACTGCACGAAGGCGCCACGGATGACCATGCTGATCATGTCCGCCGCACCCAGTACCACCAGCACCGCGAGGGAGAACCAGAACGAGGTCGACAGGCCGAAGGCGATGGTGGCCACGCCGAACACGCCCACGGCGGTGAACATCGTCAGACCCACCTTGCGCTCCACCGGGAAGCGCGCCAGCCACAGTGACATCAGCAGCGCCCCCACCGCCGGCGCCGAGCGCAGCAGGCCCAGGCCCCAGGCGCCGGTGAGCAGGATGTCCTTGGCGAACACCGGCAGCAGGGCCGTGGCACCACCAAGCAGCACGGCGAACAGGTCCAGGGAGATCGCTCCGAAGATGTCCGGGCGGCTACGGATGAAGCGGATCCCAGCCAACAGGGACTCCAGGCTGGCGCGCCCACGTTGGGCCACTTGCTGGCGGGCATCGAGGCTCAAGGTCAGCAGGCAGGCGATGACGTAGAGCGCCACGGTCGGTCCGTACACCCAGATGCTGCCGAAGGCATAGAGAAAACCACCCACGGCCGGAGCGACGATGGTCGCCGCCTGGGTTGCCGATGCCGATGCTGCCACGGCCCGCGGGAACAGCCCTGGCGGTACGACATTGGGCAGCAGGGCCTGGGTGGCCGGCATTTCGAAGGAGCGGGTGGCACCGAGCAGGAAGGCCAGCACGAAGATCAGCTCACGGCTGACGTTGTCGGTGGCGCTGCCCACGGCCAGGGCCAATGCGATCAGCGCCTGCAGGCTTTGGCACAGGGCGGCGACACGGCGCCGGTCATAGCGGTCGGCGACGTGGCCGGTATGCAGCATGAACAGCACCCGCGGGGCGAATTCCACCAGGCCGACCAAGCCCAAGTCCAGCACATTGCCGGTCAACTGGTAGAGGTGCCAGCCAATAGCCACGGTGAGCATCTGAAAGCCGCTGGCGGTGAACACACGGGCCAGCCAGAACGCCAAAAAGGGGCGATGCTGGCGGAGCAGAAGCGGGGTGGGGTCGGACATCGGTGAGCCTTGGCCTCGGTACGTGGAGGCGCTGCAGGGTATCACCTGTTTGTAACAAATGGTTGCTGTTTGCCGGGGCAGACAGCTTTTTCACACCCCTTCAAGACGGTGGGACAACCGGTCACGCGGCAATCAACCGCACGGCTCGCCTGTGTATTCGGGTCTATGCTTCCCAACAATCGTTGATTTGGGTCAATCGTTCCAAATGCAACGATCCGGCCATCGGCCGCAATCCCTGCGATCGAACAGAACAATTCCAAGACAGCGCACTCGATAACCGTGGGGGCAGTGGGCGTCAGGGCCACGAGCCCGGACGCCGGATTACCTGAAGAGGAAGCACTATGTTCGGTTTAGAGGCCTTGGAGCTCGCCCGAATCCAGTTTGCGTTTACCGTGTCCTTTCACATCCTGTTCCCGGCCATCACCATTGGCCTGGCGAGCTACCTGGCGGTTCTGGAGGGCCTTTGGCTCAGGACCGGCAACAACACCTACCGCGACCTTTACCACTTCTGGTCCAAGATCTTTGCCGTCAACTTCGGCATGGGCGTGGTCTCAGGCCTGGTCATGGCGTATCAGTTCGGCACCAACTGGAGCCGCTTCTCCGACTTCGCCGGCTCCATCACCGGCCCTCTGCTGACCTACGAAGTGCTCACTGCCTTCTTCCTCGAGGCGGGCTTCTTGGGTGTCATGCTGTTTGGCTGGAACCGTGTCGGCCGTGGCCTGCACTTTTTCTCCACGGTCATGGTGGCGCTCGGGACCCTGGTCTCGACCTTCTGGATCCTGGCGTCCAACAGCTGGATGCAGACGCCACAGGGCCACGAGATCATCGATGGCCGGGTGGTCCCGGTGGACTGGCTGGCGGTGATCTTCAACCCGTCCTTCCCCTTCCGCCTGATGCACATGGCCACTGCCGCGTTCGTCTCCACGGCCTTCTTCGTCGGTGCCTCGGCTGCCTGGCACCTGCTGCGCGGGCGTGACAATCCGGCTGTACGCAAGATGCTGTCGATGGCCATGTGGATGGCGCTGATCGTTGCGCCGATCCAGGCGGTGATCGGTGACTTCCATGGCTTGAATACCCTCAAGCATCAGCCGGTGAAGATCGCCGCCATCGAGGGTCACTGGGAGAACAAGCCTGGCGAGCCGACACCGTTGATCCTGTTCGGCATCCCGGACATGAAGGCCGAGACCACCCACTTCAAGATCGAGATCCCGGCACTGGGCAGCCTGATCCTCACCCATAGTCTGGACAAGCAAGTCCCGGCGATGAAGGAGTTCCCGCCCGAAGACCGCCCCAATTCGACCATCGTGTTCTGGTCGTTCCGGATCATGGTCGGCCTGGGCCTTCTGATGATCGCCGTCGGTTTCTGGAGCCTGTGGCTGCGCAAGCGCGGCACGCTGTACAGCTCGCGTCCCTTCCTGCACATGGTGTTGTGGATGGGGCCTTCGGGTCTGATCGCCTTGCTGGCGGGCTGGTTCACCACTGAAATCGGCCGCCAACCCTGGGTGGTCTACGGCCTGATGCGCACCGCCGATGGGGTTTCCAACCACAGCTACGGCCAGTTGGGCCTGACGCTGGTGATCTTCGTGGTTGTCTACTTCGCGTTGTTCGGCACCGGCCTGGGCTACATGATGCGTCTGGTGCGCAAAGGGCCGAAGACTGGCGAGGGTGACGAGCACAATCCTGGCGGGCCTGGCCAGAAACGTACGCCGGCGCGGCCGCTGTCCGCCGCCGATGAAGGCCATCCGGCCGATTCCGCCAGTCTGAGCAAGGGGAACTGAGCCATGGGTATCGACCTTCCGTTGATCTGGGCCGTGATCATCATCTTCGGCGTGATGATGTATGTAGTGATGGACGGCTTCGACCTGGGGATCGGCATGCTCTTCCCCTTCGTCAAGGCAGAGCGTGACCGGGATGTGATGATGAACACCGTTGCCCCCGTGTGGGACGGCAACGAGACCTGGCTGGTGCTGGGTGGGGCGGGGCTGTTCGGTGCCTTCCCGATGGCCTACTCGGTGGTGCTCGAAGCGCTGTACCTGCCGTTGATCCTGATGCTGGTTGGGTTGATCTTCCGGGGCGTGGCGTTCGAGTTCCGCTTCAAGGCCACGGCGCACAAGCGTCATCTTTGGGACAAGGCGTTCATCTGGGGCTCGCTGGTGGCGACCTTCTTCCAGGGCGTGGCCCTGGGCGCTTTCATCGAAGGCTTCAAGGTGGTCGATCGTCACTATGCGGGCGGGGCCTTCGACTGGTTGACCCCATTCAGTCTGTTCTCTGGGCTGGGGCTGATCGTCGCCTATAGCTTGCTCGGCTGCACCTGGCTGATCATGAAGACCGAAGGACCATTGCAAGAGCAGATGCACACGCTGGGCAAGCCCCTGGCGCTGGTGTTGCTCGCGGTGATCGGCATCGTCAGCCTGTGGACACCGCTGGCTTACCCGCAGATCGCCGACCGCTGGTTCAGCATGCCCAACCTGATTTGGTTCATGCCGGTGCCGATCCTGGTGTTGGTGACCTTCTACGGCCTGTTGCGGGCGGTGGCGCGCAATGCGCATTACACCCCGTTCCTGCTGACCTTGGTGCTGATCTTCCTGGGTTACAGCGGCCTTGGCATCAGCTTGTGGCCGAACATCATCCCGCCGTCGATTTCCATCTGGGATGCCGCGGCACCACCGCAAAGCCAGGGCTTCATGTTGGTGGGGACGCTGTTCATCCTGCCATTCATCCTGGGCTACACCTTCTGGAGCTACTACGTGTTCCGCGGCAAGGTGACCCATGACCAGGGCTATCACTAGGAGGTCGGGCAATGATGGCTGAACAGAAGAAGCCCTTGTGGCAACGCCTGGGCTGGCTGGTGCTGATCTGGGCGGGCAGCGTGGCCGCCCTCGGTGTGGTGGCCTGGCTGATGCGGATGTTCATGAGTGCGGCTGGATTGAGTACCCACTGAACCCTGGGGCCGCAAGGCGGCCCCAATCAGGTTACTTGCGTGCTTTGAGGATCACGAACTTGGGGGTCGCCGCCACTTGCTCCACCCCTCTGAACAACCGCCCCAGCTTGCTGTGATAGCCCAGGTGGCGGTTGCCGACGATGTACAGCGCCCCTCCTACCACCAACGCTTCACGGGCCTGCTGGAACATGCGCCAGGCTAGAAAGTCCCCGACCACCTGTTGCTGATGGAACGGCGGGTTGCACAGCACCACGTCCAGCGACTGTTTTTCCTGCCCCGCCAGACCGTCGGCGGCGCGGATTTCCGCGTCCCGCCCACCCAGCGCCGCCTGCCAACTCTCACGGGCAGACTGCACAGCCATGTACGACTCGTCCACCAGCGTGTAATGGGCCTCGGGATTGGCCAGGGCACTGGCGATCGCCAGCACGCCATTGCCGCAGCCAAGGTCCGCGACCCGCGCCTGCCCCAGGTTGCGCGGCAGGTGTGGAAGGAAGGCGCGCGTGCCGATGTCCAGCCCTTCGCGGCAGAACACATTGGCGTGGTTGATCAGCTCCAGGGCCGGCGCATCCAGGCGATAACGGGTGGGATATGGTGAGCGGGCGAGCGGGCGCTCGGCAACGGTGGCGGTCAGCAGCCGGGCTTTTTTCTGGGCCAGCGATGCCTGGACCGGGCCGATGTACTTTTCCATCAGGTCACCTGCCGCTCGCGGCAGGTGCTTGATCATGGCGCCCGCGATCACCTCCGCGCCGGGGGCCAGGTGGCCTTGCAGGCGGATCAGTTGCTCCTCGAGCAGGGCCAGGGTCTTGGGTACCCGCACCAGGACCCGGTCGAACATGCCTTGCCAGGCCTCGCTGGCAGGAATGAAGGGCACACTGTCGAAGGGCTTGCCGTTGCGCACCAGGTTCTTCTCCAGCGCCAGGCGGCCCAGGTGGGAATCGCCGCTGCTGACTACCGGCAAACGGCCTGCCAGGCTGGCGGCCAGCGCGCCGAAGCTGTCGTTGAGCACCAGTACCCGGCAATCGGCGGCAGGCGCCTGGCTGGCCAGGTGCTCCAGCAGGTACTGGTCGGCGGCGTCGAAGGCCTGCAAGGGGTCGTTGGCCTGCTCGGGCTGGCGGATGAGGTCGAGTTCGGCGAAAGGGCTGGTCAGCAGGGGCATGGCGTAGGGCTCGGGTACCAATCTGCTCGACGCAGGCCACGTCGAGCTTCAAAGGCGCGATTCTACAGGGCTTTGTCGTCCGCTTGTACGATGGAGGCCCTACAAACCATCGGTGTTCATCCCTGGCGCTTTGCGCGACACTGGGCGCACCTGCTCGATGGAGTCCGTCATGACCGCCAGCGCCGACAAGTTCACCCGCCAGACCCTGCTTGACGTTCAGCCGCTTACCCCCAGCCTGTTCACGCTGAGGGTCACTCGCGATCCTGGATTTCGCTTCCGCTCCGGGCAGTTCGCCCGACTGGGCGTGACCAAGGCCGACGGCAGCGTGGTGTGGCGGGCGTACTCGATGGTCAGCGCACCTCATGACGAGCATCTGGACTTTTTCTCCATCGTCGTGCCAGGAGGAGAGTTCACCAGCGAGTTGAGCCGTCTGGGGGAGGGCGACGCCTTGTTGATCGACCGCCAGGCCTTCGGTTACCTGACCCTCGACCGCTTCGTTGGCGGTCGCGACCTGTGGTTGCTGGCGACCGGCACTGGTATCGCGCCGTTCATGTCGATCCTGCAAGACTTCGAGGCCTGGGAGCGTTTCGAGCACATCAAGCTGGTGTACTCGGTGCGTGAAGCGAAGGAGCTGGCCTACCTGGATCTGATCGCAGGCCTCGAGCAACGGGAGTATCTTGCCGAGTTCGCGGGCAAGTTGCAGTTCATCCCTGTGGTCACTCGTGAGGCGTACCCCGGGGCGCTGAATGCGCGGATCACCACGCTGATCGAAAACGGTGAGCTGGAAAGGGCGGCGGGCTTGGCGCTGTCGCCGGAGCATTCGCGGATCATGCTGTGCGGCAACCCGCAGATGATCGATGACACGCGCAAGGCTCTGAAAGCACGGGACCTGCAGTTGAGCCTGAGCAAGCGGCCGGGGCAGGTGGCTGTGGAGAATTACTGGTAGTTGGAAGCGTCAAGCTGCAAGGTTCAAGCTGCAAGTGGGTGTGGAATCCACCCTGTTCGCTTGCAGCTTGCAGCTTGCAGCTTGCAGCTTGCAGCTTGCAGCTTGCAGCTTACTGCCGGTTCTGCGCCTTGAGCAGGTCGCGGATCTCGGTCAGCAGGGTTTCCTCGGCGCTCGGCACGGGCGGTGCGCTCGGCGCCGCGGCTTCTTCGCGCTTGAGGCGGTTGATCACCTTGACGCCCATGAAGATGGCGAAGGCAACGATCAGGAAGTCGATCACCGTCTGGATGAACTTGCCATACGCCAGCACTACCGCCGGCACGTCACCTTCGGCCGCCTTGAGGGTGACGGCCAGGTCGCTGAAGTCCACGCCGCCAATCAACAGACCCAGCGGTGGCATGACCACGTCGCCGACGAAGGACGATACGATCTTGCCAAAGGCCGCTCCGATGATGATACCGACTGCCATGTCGACGACATTTCCCTTGACCGCGAAGGCCTTGAATTCACTGAGCATGCCCATGGTTTATTCCTTGTAACAAATGGAGAGGTAATCGCAGTGTAAGCCAGCAATGCGCTTCATGCGTTGCATCGCGATTACAGACTTCGCTTAGAGCGAATAGTTTTGTCGCCTCCCGGCGCATTCGAGACACGTCCGGCTCGGCTATCATGGCGATTTTTTCCAGGAGACTGAGCCCATGGCCAAGGCCAAGCGCTTGTATGGCTGCACCGAGTGCGGCGCAACCTTTCCCAAATGGGCTGGCCAATGCGGCGAATGCGGGGCCTGGAACACACTGGTCGAGACCATGATCGAAAGCGGTGGCGCCGCGGCCCCGGCCGGGCGTACCGGCTGGGCCGGGCAGCAGGCGCAGATCAAGACCCTGGCCGAAGTCAGCGTCGAGGAGATCCCACGCTTCACCACCAGCAGCACCGAGCTTGACCGAGTGCTGGGCGGGGGCCTGGTGGATGGCTCGGTAGTGCTCATCGGCGGCGATCCGGGCATCGGCAAGTCGACCATCCTTCTGCAGACCCTGTGCAACATCGCCACCCGCATGCCGGCCCTGTACGTCACCGGGGAGGAATCCCAGCAGCAGGTAGCCATGCGTTCGCGTCGCCTGGGGTTGCCCCAGGAGCAGCTCAAGGTGATGACCGAGACTTGTATCGAGACGATCATCGCCACCGCACGGGTGGAAAAACCCCGGGTCATGGTCATCGACTCGATCCAGACCATCTTCACCGAACAGTTGCAGTCAGCCCCCGGCGGCGTTGCCCAGGTGCGCGAAAGCACGGCCTTGCTGGTGCGCTATGCCAAGCAAAGCGGTACGGCAATCTTCCTGGTGGGCCATGTCACCAAGGAAGGCTCGCTCGCCGGCCCGAGGGTGCTGGAGCACATGGTCGATACCGTGCTGTATTTCGAGGGCGAGTCCGATGGCCGACTGCGTCTGCTGCGGGCGGTGAAGAACCGCTTCGGCGCGGTCAACGAATTGGGCGTGTTCGGCATGACCGACCGTGGGCTCAAGGAGGTCTCCAACCCGTCGGCGATCTTCCTCAACCGCACCCAGGAGGAAGTCCCGGGCAGCGTGGTGATGGCGACCTGGGAGGGCACCCGGCCGATGCTGGTGGAAGTCCAGGCGCTGGTGGACGACAGCCACCTGGCCAACCCACGGCGGGTCACCCTGGGCCTGGACCAGAACCGCCTGGCCATGTTGCTGGCGGTCCTGCATCGACACGGCGGGATTCCCACCCATGACCAGGACGTGTTCCTCAACGTAGTGGGTGGGGTGAAGGTGCTGGAGACGGCTTCTGACCTGGCGTTGCTCGCGGCAGTGATGTCCAGCCTGCGCAACCGCCCGCTGGCCCATGGGCTGCTGGTGTTCGGCGAGATCGGTCTGTCTGGCGAAGTGCGTCCGGTACCCAGCGGCCAAGAGCGCCTCAAGGAAGCGGCCAAGCATGGCTTCAAGCGCGCCATCGTGCCCAAGGGCAATGCGCCGAAGGAGGCGCCGGCGGGCTTGCAGGTCATTGCCGTGACGCGCCTGGAGCAGGCGCTGGATGCATTGTTCGAGTGACATCGCGGCGGCCCTATCGCGGGTTTACCCGCGAAGAGCACACCGCGACATCGGGCCTGTTCGCAAAGAAAAAGGGGAGCCGACGATGCGCATCGGCTCCCCTCGACCACCTCGGCGGGCGATCAGTGCTCGGCTAACGCTTTGCGCCGGGGCGCCTCGTTGCCATGTTCATCGAGCTCCATCACAGGCACTTCGTTGCCGTCGGCGTCGAACAGCTTACCGTCTTTAAAGTAGTCGCCATCACGCAGGCAGGAGATGTCAGAGTACTGGATGGTGCGTTCGTAAGCGGCGGCGAATACCGACTGCTGGTCCGAGTTGCCGGTCTTGAGGTGGTTGAACAGCAGGTTCAGCAAGATCGCCATGATCGCCGCGGAGCTGATGCCGGAGTGGAAGATGGTTTCGAACCAGCTCGGGAAGTTGTGGTAGAAGGTCGGCGCAGCGATCGGGATCATGCCGAAGCCCAGGGAGGCAGCGACGATGATCAGGTTGACGTTGTTCTTGTAGCTGACTGTCGACAGGGTGCGGATGCCGCTGGCTGCCACGGTGCCGAACAATACGATGCCGGCGCCGCCCAGGACTGGGGTCGGTACCGCAGCGATGATGCGGCCCATGATTGGCAGCAGGCCCAATATCACCAGGATGACGCCACCGGTAGCCACCACATAGCGGCTCTTGACCCCGGTCACGGCTACCAGGCCGACGTTCTGGGCGAAGGCGCTCTGGGTGAAGGAGCCGAAGATCGGCGCCAGGATGCTCGAGGCCATGTCGGCGCGCAGGCCGTTGCCCAGACGCTTGGAGTCGACCTTGGTGTCGATGATCTCACCCACGGCGAGGATGTCTGCCGAGGTTTCCACCAAGGTCACCATGATCACGATGCACATCGACAGGATCGCGGCGATGTGGAAGGTCGGCATGCCGAAGTGGAACGGAGTGGGGAAGGCGAAGATCGGACCTTCGGTGACTTTGCTGAAGTCGGTCATGCCCAGCGACCAGGCGATCAGGGTGCCGATGACCATGGCCAGCAGGATCGACAGGCGCGAGATGGTCGCGCTGCCCAGCTTGCTCAGCACCAGGACGATGGCGAAGGTCAGTGCTGCCAAGCCGATGTTGGCCACGCTGCCGAACTCCGGCGAGGCACTGTTGCCGCCCATGACCCAGCGTGCGGCGACGGGCATCAGGGTCAGGCCGATGGTGGTGATGACGATGCCGGTCACCAGCGGAGGGAAGAACTTGGTGATGCGCGAGAACACCGGCGTGATCAGGAAGCCGATGAACGACGCCGCCATGACCGCACCGAGCACCCCTGGAAGACCGCCGCCGTCCTGGCTGCTGAGAATGGCGCCCATGGTTGCCACGCCGGCGAACGAAACCCCTTGCACCAGCGGTAGCTGACAGCCGAAGAACGGCAGGCCCAGGGTCTGCAGCAAGGTCGCCAGACCGCCTGCGAACAACGATGCGGCGATCAGGATACCGATTTCCGCAGGTGCCAGGCCTGCGGCCTGTCCGAGAATCAGGGGTACGGCAACGATGCCCCCATACATGGTCAATACGTGTTGCAGACCATAAGCCAAGTTGGCACCAAGCCCGAGATTTTCGTCTTCGGGACGTTTGGTGGGAGACGTGCTAGGGGACGTAGTCATGGAGCAGGCTCACTTGTTTATTGTTGTGCCGCTACTGTAGACAATTCTTACAACCAAATACCATATGAATTGTATACAAGATTTTGATCGGAGCACGGACGCAGGTAAACGCCACATGCGCTACAAGTGAATGCAGGTTGTGTTCCAAAGTGTCAGAGGCGGTGCTAGAGGGGTGTGTACATCCTGTCCACCAGCCGACAGAAAGCTGTCTGGGTAGACAGGAAACACATTGAGGCTAGAACGTTAGCAGGCTAAGAGATATCAATATTCGATGAGTTCGCGCAGCTCGCGCATCATTTCGGTGCCGTCGGCCACGTTCAGCTCCACAAGACGGTGCAAATGCGTCATCGAGTCGATATCGATATACAGGCAGACGAAGCCCAGGCGGGTGGGCTCTTCGTGGCGCAGTTCGACCTGCATGCTCACGTGATTTTTCGGGTCGAGGTGGATGATGGCGTCGAAATCCTGGGTCAGGTCCGCATCCCAGGGTTCTGGCCTTTCGATCAACAGGCCCTTCAGCGAGAGATCGAGCAGCTTTGCCGGCCAGCGTTTGAGGCCCTGGCGCAGTTCGGTGGGGGCGTCGAAATCTATGCGCAGGAAACGGCGGCGTTCATCGTGTTCGCTCATGGGGCAGGCCCTCCGGGGGTACTTCCTGACTATAGTTGATTGTGTATGTCCTACCGGTACCTGAATCGGGCCGCAAAGGCTCTAGACCAAAGCAAGTGTGGCAATGCGCGATGACACGCCCTAGACTCGATGGGCGGTCTTTTTCCAATCCACCAGCTGGAAGTAAACCATGAACAACAATAATAGCCTGCTACGCCACATTCCGTGGCTGGCGCTGGCAGTCATAGGAGCCTGCGCGCTGGGTGTGGTCGCCCTGCGTCGCGGCGAGGCGATCAACGCCTTGTGGATCGTGGTCGCGGCAGTGGCCATCTACCTGGTCGCCTATCGCTACTACAGCCTGTTCATCGCCACCAAGGTGATGCAACTCGATCCCCGTCGGGCCACACCGGCGGTGCTCAACAACGATGGCCTGGACTACGTCCCGACCAACAAACACATTCTCTTCGGTCACCACTTCGCGGCCATTGCCGGCGCAGGCCCCTTGGTCGGTCCGGTGCTTGCCGCGCAGATGGGCTACCTGCCCGGCACGCTCTGGCTGATTGCAGGCGTCGTGCTGGCAGGTGCGGTCCAGGACTTCATGATCCTGTTTTTGTCCACTCGCCGTAACGGCCGGTCCCTTGGGGACATGGTCCGTGAGGAAATGGGCCGCATCCCCGGCACCATCGCCCTGTTCGGCTGCTTCCTGATCATGATCATCATCCTTGCGGTGCTGGCGCTGATCGTGGTCAAGGCCCTGGCCGAGAGCCCATGGGGCATGTTCACGGTGATGGCGACCATCCCGATCGCGATGTTCATGGGCGTTTACATGCGCTACATCCGTCCGGGACGCATCGGCGAGATCTCGATCATCGGCGTGGTACTGCTCTTGCTGTCGATCTGGCTGGGGGGCCAGGTGGCGGCCGATCCGGTCTGGGGCCCGGCGTTCACCTTCACCGGCGTGCAGATCACCTGGATGCTGGTCGGTTATGGTTTCGTGGCTGCCGTGCTGCCGGTATGGCTGGTGCTGGCGCCGCGTGACTACCTGTCGACTTTCCTCAAGATCGGCACCATCGTGGGCCTGGCCATCGGTATCCTGATCATCGCGCCGGAACTGAAGATGCCGGCCCTGACCCAGTTCACCGACGGTACCGGCCCTGTCTGGAAGGGCACCCTGTTCCCGTTCCTGTTCATCACCATTGCCTGTGGCGCGGTGTCCGGCTTCCATGCGCTGATCTCTTCGGGGACTACGCCCAAGCTGCTGGACAACGAAGTCAACGCTCGCTACATCGGCTACGGCGGCATGCTGATGGAGTCGTTCGTCGCCATCATGGCCATGGTCGCCGCCTCGGTGATCGAGCCGGGTGTGTACTTCGCCATGAACAGTCCGGCTGCGGTAGTCGGTGCCGACGTTGCATCGGTCGCCCAGACCGTCAGCAGTTGGGGCTTCCTGATCACTCCCGAGCAGCTCGAGGCCACCGCCCGTGACATCGGCGAGCACACTGTCCTGGCCCGTGCCGGTGGTGCGCCGACCCTGGCGGTGGGGATCGCCCAGATCCTGCACCAGGTGTTGCCGGGCGATAACACCATGGCGTTCTGGTACCACTTCGCGATCCTGTTCGAGGCGCTGTTCATCCTCACCGCGGTGGACGCCGGTACCCGTGCCGGTCGCTTCATGCTGCAGGACCTGCTGGGCAGCTTCGTTCCAGCCCTCAAGCGTACCGACTCGTGGGGTGCCAACCTGGTGGGTACCGCAGGCTGCGTGGCCTTGTGGGGCTATCTGCTGTACCAAGGGGTGATCGATCCGCTCGGTGGTATCAACACCTTGTGGCCGCTGTTCGGCATTTCCAACCAGATGCTGGCCGGTATCGCCCTGATGCTCGGCACCGTGGTGCTGATCAAGATGAAGCGCCAGCAGTACGTCTGGGTCACCCTGCTGCCGGCGGCCTGGCTGCTGATCTGCACCACCGCCGCGGGCCTGATCAAGCTGTTCGATCCGAACCCGGCAGTGGGCTTCCTGGCCCTGGCCAACAAGTACAGCGTTGCGCTGGACGCAGGCCAGGTCCTGGCGCCGGCCAAGGACATTGGCCAGATGCAGCACGTGATCTACAACGCCTACACCAACGCGGGCCTGACCGTGTTGTTCCTGGTGGTGGTGTTCAGCGTGCTGATCTTCGCGATCAAGGTCGGCATCGCCGCCCTGGGCCGCAAGGAGCGCAGCGACAAGGAAACTCCGTTCCAGGCCTTGCCTGACGCGTAACCGAAGAGGAATGCAGTGATGTTCAACGACCTGGGGCGACTGGGTAAGTACCTAGGGCAGGCAGCCCGCCTGATGGTCGGCATGCCTGACTACGACAACTATGTCGAGCACATGCAGACCAAGCACCCGGACAAACCGGTGATGAGCTACGAGGCGTTCTTCCGTGAGCGTCAGGAGGCCCGTTACGGTGGCAAGTCCGGCCCCAAGTGCTGTTGACGCAACCCTTGGGAGGTCGGCTCCGGCCTCCCATTGAACATCACGCCCCTCATTGAGTAGCAGAACCTGTGGGAGCGGGTTTACCCGCGAAAACGTCGGTGAGTTCACTGGCGCATTCGCAGGCAAGCCCGCTCCCACAGGTTTATTGCTTGAGGCCTCGCGCAATTCTTATCAGCTTCAGGAGACGACCGCGTGCAAACGCCTATTCCCGTGACGGTGCTGACCGGTTTTCTCGGCGCCGGCAAGACCACCCTGCTCAAGCACATGCTCAAGGCCGAACATGGCATGAAGATCGCTGTGATCGAAAACGAGTTCAGTGAAGCAGGCATCGACAGCCAGCTGCTTGGTGACGAGCCGGTACAGGTCATGACCCTGGCCAACGGCTGCGTGTGCTGCACCATCCACACCGACCTGACCAAGGCTCTGTACTTGCTGCTTGAGCGCCTGGATGCCGGCGAGATCGCTTTCGACCGCCTGGTGATCGAATGCACGGGGCTGGCTGACCCGGCTCCGGTGGCGCAGACCTTCTTCATCGACGAAGACCTGCGCGAGCGCTACCTGCTGGACGGCATCATCACCCTGGTCGATGCCGCGCACGCCGAGGTGCACCTCACCCAGGCCATCGCGCAGGCCCAGGTCGGTTTCGCCGACCGCCTGCTACTGAGCAAGACCGACCTGGTCGAGCCTGAGAGCGTGAAAGCTTTGGAGCAGCGCCTGTCCCGCATCAACGGCCGTGCCGCGATCCGCGTGGTCGAGCATGGCCACATCGATTTGGCCGAGTTGCTGGATGTGCGCGGCTTCAACCTCAATACCGACCTGGGCGCCAACCTAAAGCCCGCATTGCGCCCGGTGCTCAAGCCCGCGACCCCGGATCGTATTTCGACCCTCGTGCTGCGTACCGACACCCCGCTGGACATCGACCGCCTCAGCGACTTCATGAACGAGCTGCTGGAAAGCCATGGCAAGCAATTGCTGCGTTACAAAGGCGTGCTGAACATCGCCGGTGAGGACCGCCGTCTGGTGTTCCAGGGCGTGCTCAAGCTGTATGGCTTCGACTGGGACGCCGAGTGGGCCGAGGGCGAGAAGCGGGAAAGCGTGATGGTGTTCATTGCCGATGAGCTGCCGGAAGAGAAGATCCGGGCGGGGTTCGAGGCGTTGAGCCAAGGCTAGCAACTGAGCCCGCAACTGATCGCTGGGCAAGCCGAAAGCATCGCCCGTCTTACGCACAATGAAAAAGCCCGGCACAAGGCCGGGCTTTTTTACATCAGGCGATTGCCGATCAGTTGCCGTACACCGGCAGCTTCTTGCAGATGGCCTTGACCTTCTCGCGAACCGCGTCGATCACCGCTTCGTTGTTCAGGTCGGCGAGGATGTCGCAGATCCAGCCGGCCAGCTCGCGGCACTCAGCTTCCTTGAAGCCACGGGTGGTGACGGCTGGGGTGCCGAAACGCAGGCCCGAGGTGACGAACGGGGAGCGTGGGTCGTTCGGGACCGAGTTCTTGTTGACGGTGATGAAGGCCTTGCCCAGGGCGGCGTCGGCGTCCTTACCGGAGATGTCCTGCTTGATCAGCGACAGCAGGAACAGGTGGTTCTGGGTGCCGCCGGAAACGACGTCGAAGCCACGTTCGATGAACACGCTGGCCATGGCCTGGGCGTTCTTCACGACCTGCTGTTGGTAAGCCTTGAACTCAGGCTGCAGTGCCTCCTTGAAGCAGATCGCCTTGGCAGCGATGACGTGCTCCAGCGGGCCGCCCTGGGCGCCTGGGAAGACAGCCGAGTTGAGCTTCTTCTCGATTTCTTCGTTCTTGCGAGCGAGGATCAGGCCGCCGCGTGGACCGCGCAGGGTCTTGTGGGTGGTGGTGGTGACCACGTCGGCGAACGGAACAGGGTTCGGGTAGACGCCAGCGGCGACCAGGCCGGCAACGTGGGCCATGTCGACGAACAGGTAGGCACCGACCTTGTCGGCGATGGCGCGGAAGCGGGCGAAGTCCAGGACCTGCGAGTAGGCCGAGAAGCCCGCGACGATCATCTTCGGCTTGTGCTCGACCGCCAGGCGCTC
Source organism: Pseudomonas sp. HTZ2 (assembly GCF_033173945.1). NCBI lineage: Bacteria > Pseudomonadati > Pseudomonadota > Gammaproteobacteria > Pseudomonadales > Pseudomonadaceae > Pseudomonas > Pseudomonas sp. HTZ2. The sequence continues at coordinate 3,496,719 of NZ_CP137332.1, forward strand.
GACTTCGTCGTAGTCGATCAGGCCGTTGCTGTCGATGCCGTACTGGATGGCGTTGTACAGCTTGCCGGAGGAGCTCACGGCGGCGCCGTGGGTCAGGTGGCCACCGTGGGCCAGGCTCATGCCCAGGATGGTGTCACCGGCCGACAGCAGGGCCAGGTAGACGGCTGCGTTGGCCTGGGAGCCGGCGTGCGGCTGGACGTTGGCGTAGTCGGCGCCGAACAGCTGCTTGGCACGGTCGATGGCCAGTTGCTCGACGACGTCGACGTACTCGCAGCCACCGTAGTAGCGCTTGCCTGGATAGCCTTCGGCGTACTTGTTGGTCAGTACCGAGCCCTGGGCTTCCATGACGGCGGGGCTTGTGTAGTTTTCCGAAGCGATCAGCTCGATGTGCTCTTCCTGGCGCAGAGCTTCTTGCTGCATGGCTTCGAAGAGCTCGGCGTCGTACTTGGCAATGGTCAAATCACGGCTGAACATGGCGGTCCTCAAGGATCGGGCTGAATTGGGTGGGCATTCTAACCGATTGATTCGCCACTGGCATATGAAGTGGTGTCACGTAGCAGACCAATGGGGTTCATGTTGCAACCCGCGCCCTGACTGGGCTGCGCACCTGTGCAGGTTGACTCGAAAGTCCGGTTTTGCCTTCGGCTGGCCTGGGGCGGTCAAGCGACGCTTTTGTGGGTAAACCTGCGAACCGCCTCGCTCACTGGAACACGAACAACGTCTCGTGGCTGAACTGCGCCTCGAACTGGTGAGCTGGCATGGGGCGGCCGAACAGGTAGCCCTGCACTTCGTCGCAGTCGTGCTCACGCAGGAACTCCAACTGCTCGTGAGTCTCGACCCCCTCGGCGATGACCGCCAGGTTCAAGCTGTGGGCCATGGCGATGATCGCCCGGGCGATCTGGGCGTCCTGCTCGCCTTCCGGCAGGCCATCGACGAACGTGCGGTCGATCTTCAGCACGTCGATGGGGAACTGCTTCAGGTAGTTGAGCGACGAATAGCCGGTGCCGAAGTCGTCGACCGCGATGCTCAGGCCGAGGTTCTTCAGGCTGTCGAGAATCTGCATGGCCTCGCTGACCTCGCGCATCAGGATACTTTCGGTCAGTTCCAGCTCCAGGCATGCCGGGGGCAGTCCGGTCTCCTCGAGGATGGTGGCGATGCGCGTACCCAACTGGCCATCGGAGAACTGCCGCGCCGAGATGTTCACCGACACCTTCGGCACCCGCAGCTTGGCTTTGTGCCAAGCCTTGAGCTGGCGGCTGGCTTCTCGCAGCACCCAGTCGCCGACATCCACCACCAGGCCCAGCTCCTCGATGACCGGAATGAAGTCGCCCGGTGGAACCAGGCCTCGGCGCGGGTGACGCCAGCGCAGCAAGGCCTCGGCTCCGGTCAGGCGTTTGCCGTCTCCGCTGAACTGCGGCTGGTAGTAGAGGATGAACTCGTTCTGCTCCAGGGCATGGCGCAGATCGCTTTCCAGCTCCAGGCGCTCCAGGGCGCTGGCGTTCATGTCGGCCTGGTAGAACTGGAAGTTGTTCTTGCCGCGCTCCTTGGCGTGGTACATCGCGGTGTCGGCGTTCTTCATCAACTGGCTCAGTTCACCGCCATCCTGCGGGCTGAGGGCGATGCCGATACTGGCAGTGACGAAGAACTCGCGGTTTTCCAGGACGAACGGGCGCACCAGGCTGCCGAGGATGTTCTCGGCCACGTGAATAGCGCGGTTCAGGGCCATCTCGCGGCTGGCCTTGGGTTGCAGTAGCAGCGTGAACTCATCGCCGCCCATGCGCGCAACGGTATCGTCATCGTCGACGCAAGCCAGCAGGCGCTGGGCCATGTCCTTGAGCATGCGATCGCCCGCGGCGTGGCCGAGGGAGTCGTTGATCGGCTTGAAACGGTCCAGGTCCAGGAACATCAACACCACCCAGGACTTGTGGCGCTCGGCCTGTTGCAACGCGGTGAACAGGCGATCCTGGAACAGGGTCCGGTTGGGCAGGTGGGTCAGGGCATCGTAGTAGGCCAGGCGGTGGATGCGCTGTTCACTGGCCTTGCGCTCGCTGATGTCGGTGAAGAAGCACACATAGCTGGCCAGGTCGCCCTCGTCGTCGAGCACGGCGGTAATGCCGACCCAGGCCGGGTAGTGCTCGCCGTTGCGACGCTTGAGCCAGACTTCGCCTTCCCAGCTACCGCGCTGATGCAGTTGCTTGACCACATAGCGCAGGTGCGCCTCTTGCTGGGCGTCGACCGTGAGCATGCCGGGCAGTTGATCGAGCACCTCGCTGACCGCATAGCCGCTGACCCGGCTGAATGCTTCGTTGGCTTGCACGATGTAGCCGGCCGGGTCGGTGATGAGGATGGCCGAGGTGGAATGCTCGAATACCGTCGCGGCCATGCGCAGGTCTTTTTCGGCGCGGCGCTGCTGGCTGATGTCACGCCCGACACCGAGCACACCTTCGAAGTGTTCGTGCTCGTCCCAGACCAGCACCAAGCGCAGCTCGATGGGAATCTTGCGGCCATCGGCGCGCAGACAGTCGAACAGGAACAACTGAGTGGGCAGCTGGCTGCGCAGTTGGGCGAGCTGCTCGCTGTCGTGCAATGCCTTGCTGACCCGCTCGAGCAGGGTGTAGACGCCCGTGAGTTGGGCCGGGTTGGCGACGATCGATTGCCAGCCGTGCTCGAAGATCCAGTCGGCCTGATAGCCCAGCACCGCCTGCACCGACGGGCTGACATAGTTCAGTTGCAACTGGCTGTCGGTGGAGAAGATCACATCGCTGATGCTTTCTGCCAGCATGCGGTAGCGCTGCTCGCTGTCGCGCAGCGATTCACTGGCTTCGATCTGCACCGTGACGTCCTTGCCCACCCCGATGATGCGTGTCACTTGGCCATTGGCCTCGCGGGTCAGGACCTGCTCGCGGATTTCGTAGCAGCGCCAGCCGCCGTCACGGTGGCGGAAGCGCAGTTGGCAATGCAGGGTCTGGCCGTGACCGGTCTCACGCTGCTGCTGGCGTAGCGTTTCGTAGTGTTCGGCATCCTCCGGATGCAGCAGCAGTTCCCAGAAGCGGTCCCCCATCTGTGCAAGCTCGGCGCGGTCGTAGCCCAGGGTCTGTCCGAGGTGGCGATTGCTGAAGATGATCCGTTGGCTATGCACATCCTGCACGTACAACTGGTCGGGAACGGTGCGCACCACGTCCGACCAAAAGCTCTCACGTTCGAGCAGTGACAGCTCGACCTGTTTGCGGCGGGTGATGTCGCTGATGCTCAGGATCACTGCCTGGTAGTCCCGGCGCTGCTGGGGCAGGCGGGCCATCAGCCAAAGGTGCAACTCGCCACTGGTGGACGTGGGCAGGCGCACTTCCAGTTCCAGCAGGCTGCGTTGTTCGATCAGCGCATCGATCAGTTGCATGCCGACGCTTTCACGGCCATCGCCGCTACCGTCGATCAGGCGCTGCCAGGCCCCCTCGTGGCAATGCACGTTGAGCAGCTGGCGTGCGACTTCGTTGATTTCGGTGATCTTCAGCTCTTGCAGCAGCGAGCGGCGCAAATTGGCATCCAGGGCCAGGCTCTGCTTGAGGGCGGCATGGTTGCGCAGGTGGTAACGGTCGAGCTGACCAGGCAGGCTGGACAGATCGAGCACGCACAATGCCACGCCAGTGCCTTCGAAGATTTCCTGGTAGCGACGGCGGTCCTCTTGCAGCGCCCGATGGCGGCGACGCATGTTGATCAGGGCCAGCACCGGCAGCAGGGCGCAGAACAGCACCAGCAAGCACTTTCCGATCAGGGGAGGGAGCAGATCGGCACGTGCCTGCTCGGCGTCGAACAGACCGCGCAGTTGCCAGGCGCTGTTGTCGATGAAGGCCAGCATCACGCTTTGTAGCGGCTCGCTAGGCGGCGGTACTGCTCCGTGCCGCTCCAGAACCGTGCCGCTGCGGCTGTTTTCCAGCAGCCACAGGAGGTGGCTCGTGCCGTTTAGGTGTTCGGACAGTTGCTGGTAGTAGCGAGGGGCGAGCCGCAACAACCAGTAGCCGCGGTCGTCTGGCTGGCGCAGCAGCAGGTAGATCTGGTTATTGTCTGCAGTGTTGCTGAAGAAGTACGGGCGGCCTTGACTCAATTGCAGCAGCTCGTCAATCGATTGACGGTCCGGGCTGCCGACCAGACTGTCGGCCACCACCCTGCCGCTGTCGTCCAGCCAGGCCAGCTGTTGCAGGTTGGGAAGCCGGTCACGAACCGCGTGCAGCACCGAAGGCAGTGCCGAAGGTGTCGGGGCGTTGACGTAAGGTTGCAGAATGTTCCCGGCCTGTTCGGCCTTCAGGGCCATGCTCAGGCTCAAGTGATCGGCCAGCTGGGCGCTCGCTGCCAAGCTCTGGCGGTGCAGGTCGTTTTGGGTATGGCGGTATTGCGAGAACAGTTGCCACAGGAGCAACGCCAGCAGGACCAGGGCCAACAAGGCCAGGGCGCCTTTGAGCGAGCCACGCGGATTGCCAGCCGAGGCAGCTTCAGCAGGGCGCAGGGAGGGCGGTTGAGTGAGATTGGTCAAGCGTTGATCCTGCGATTGGGCTGGCGATGGCAGGGGCTGAACAGGCATGGGGCGTGCCTGGGCATATCGCCGGGCACACTATTACAGAGTGGCGCATCAAGCCGACTAGCATGCCTTGAATTATGGCAAAGTGCCACTCCTCTGTCCCCTGCCGATGGTCGACATCCTGTTCGGCAAGACCCTTCAAGCTGTGCGAGAATGCGCGCCGCTTCATAGTCAACGCTTCTGGAGATGTACGGTTTTGGTTACTCACTATTCCACCAATGGCCTCGATTCCGCCTGTGGGCGCAGCAGTCAGACCCTGGTCAGCACTGCCGTGACCGACGACGTATCCTGCAAGTCCTGCCAGCGTTCGCTGGCAAAGCCAGATGCTGCCAACGCGGCGGTGCGCAAGAGCCCTTCGCTGGCTGAGCTGCGCAAGTCGGCCAAGGCGACCGTCGAGCCGGTTGTCGAGTCGGTTGCCGTGGCTGTGCCTTCGGCAAGACCTGCCGCCAAACCGGGTGCCCAGCCAGCCGCCAAGCAAGGTGCGAGCAAGCCGGCACGCACCGGTGGTTTCAGCGTCAAGGCCGCCTGGGCTGCGCGCCTGGCCGAGCAGAACGACCGTTGCCGTCTGCCACGCGGCAAGGCCAAACAAGCTCACGTCTAAGCTTGCCTGGCCGCAGGCTGCGCCCCTCGGTCGCGGCTTCAAGGCCGCTCCCTCCGGCACAGCCCGTGTACGGATGGGAACGGCCTCGCCAGAGCACTGGCCCTTCAATGCACCCATTCGACGCCCCGCCATCTGTGAAACGCCACGACTTGGCGTAGAATGGCCCACTTTGTTCAACGACACCCCGTAAACACATCCCCCTGGCCCATGCCGGGGTCGTTGTCTTTACCTTTCTGATAGAGGGCTTGGTTTTGGCTCAATACGTCTACACCATGCATCGGCTGAGCAAGGTCGTGCCGCCGAAGCGGGAAATCCTGAAGAACATTTCCCTGTCGTTCTTCCCCGGCGCGAAGATCGGTGTGCTCGGCCTCAACGGCGCGGGCAAGTCGACCCTGCTGCGCATCATGGCCGGCGTCGACAAGGAGTTCGACGGCGAAGCCCGTCCGATGCCGGACATCAATGTCGGCTACCTGCCCCAGGAGCCGCAGCTGGACGCGAGCAAGACCGTCCGCGAGGTCGTCGAGGAAGCGGTGAGCGTGATCAAGGATGCCCAGGCACGCCTGGACGAGGTCTACGCCGCTTACGCCGAGCCGGATGCCGACTTCGACAAGCTGGCTGCCGAGCAGGCCAAGCTCGAAGCGATCCTGCAGGCCTCCGACGGCCACAACCTGGAGCGCCAGCTGGAAGTCGCCGCCGACGCCCTGCGTCTGCCGCCATGGGACGCCAAGATCGAGCACCTGTCCGGTGGTGAGAAGCGCCGTGTGGCCCTGTGCCGCCTGCTGCTGTCGGCCCCTGACATGCTGCTGCTGGACGAACCGACCAACCACCTGGATGCCGACTCGGTGGCTTGGCTGGAGCACTTCCTGCACGACTTCCCCGGGACCGTGGTGGCGATCACCCACGACCGTTACTTCCTGGACAACGTTGCAGGCTGGATTCTCGAACTGGACCGTGGCGCCGGTATTCCGTACGAAGGCAACTACTCGGGCTGGTTGGAAGCCAAGTCGGCGCGCCTGGAGCAGGAATCCAAGCAGCAGAGCGCCCACGAACGCGCCATGAAGGAAGAACTGGAGTGGGTGCGCAAAGGCGCCAAGGCCCGCCAGTCCAAGTCCAAGGCTCGTCTGGCACGCTTCGAAGAGATGCAGTCCCAAGAGTTCCAGAAGCGCAGCGAGACCAACGAGATTTACATCCCGGCCGGTCCGCGCCTGGGCGACAAAGTCATCGAGTTCAAGAACGTCACCAAGGGCTACGGCGACCGCGTGCTGATCGACAACCTGTCGTTCTCCATGCCCAAGGGCGCCATCGTCGGTGTGATCGGGGGTAACGGTGCCGGTAAGTCGACCCTGTTCCGCATGCTGATGGGCAAGGAGCAGCCGGACTCGGGCAGCATCGAGATCGGTGAGACCGTGCAACTGGCCTGCGTCGACCAGAGCCGCGAGGACCTGGACGGCAGCAAGACCGTGTTCCAGCAGATTTCCGACGGCTCGGACGTGATCCGTATCGGCAACTACGAAATCCCGTCGCGTACCTACGTTGGCCGTTTCAACTTCAAAGGCGGCGACCAGCAGAAATTCGTGAAGGACCTGTCCGGCGGTGAGCGTGGCCGTCTGCACCTGGCCCTGACCTTGAAGGAGGGTGGCAACGTCCTGCTGCTCGACGAACCGTCCAACGACCTCGACGTCGAAACCCTGCGTTCGTTGGAGGAAGCCTTGCTGGACTTCCCGGGCGCCGCGATCGTGATCTCCCACGACCGTTGGTTCCTGGACCGTGTGGCCACTCATATCCTGGCCTATGAGGACGACTCGAACGTGGTGTTCTTCGAGGGCAACTACACCGAGTACGAAGCCGACCGCAAGAAGCGCCTGGGCGATGCCGCTGCCCAACCGCACCGGGTACGGCACAAGAAGCTGGCCCAGTAAGCCGGCAAGCGCTGCACAAGAATGGGGCCCTCAGCGGCCCCATTTTTGTGCCTGGCGCGTAACGGCGCTGCGCATGAGCGCGGCAGTCGAAGAGGGCCTTTTATTGAGGTTGGGCGCGATGGCAAACCGCTCTTGAACTCACCGATTGGCAACGTGTTGTTTGTATACAGTTATAGAAATTGCACCAGAAAATTTCAAAAAAACGACATGCCGCCCTGTTCCGGTGCGATTGGTTCTTGGTAAAGTCTCGGAAAAAACCAATAAGTCCAATCCTCTTGGTGAGATGTCTACCATGATCGAATCCGTCGACGATTTCCTGGCCCGCTTGAAGCAGCGCGACCCGGCCCAGCCTGAATTCCACCAGGCCGTGGAAGAAGTTTTGCGCAGCCTGTGGCCTTTCCTCGAAGCCAACCCCCGCTACCTCAAGGCCGGTATTCTCGAACGGATGGTCGAGCCCGAGCGTGCAGTACTGTTCCGCGTTTCGTGGGTCGACGACCAAGGCAAGGTGCAAGTCAACCGCGGCTACCGCATCCAGATGAGTAGCGCTATCGGCCCTTACAAAGGCGGCCTGCGTTTCCACCCATCGGTCAACTTGGGGGTGCTCAAGTTCCTGGCCTTCGAGCAGGTGTTCAAGAATTCACTGACCTCGCTGCCCATGGGCGGCGGCAAGGGGGGCTCGGACTTCGATCCGAAAGGCAAGAGCGATGCCGAAGTCATGCGCTTCTGCCAGGCCTTCATGAGCGAGCTGTATCGTCACATCGGCGCCGACCTGGACGTGCCGGCCGGTGACATCGGGGTCGGCGCCCGTGAGATCGGCTACCTGTTCGGCCAGTACAAGCGCCTGGCCAACCAGTTCACCTCGGTACTGACCGGAAAGGGCATGACCTACGGTGGCAGCCTGATCCGCCCGGAAGCCACTGGCTACGGTTGTGTGTACTTCGCCGAAGAAATGCTCAAACGCCGCGATCTGCGTATCGATGGCCGTCGTGTGGCGATCTCCGGTTCGGGCAACGTGGCGCAGTACGCCGCGCGCAAGGTCATGGACCTGGGCGGCAAGGTCATTTCGCTGTCGGACTCCGAGGGCACCCTGTTCTGCGAAGTCGGCCTGACCGACGAGCAGTGGGATGCGCTGATGGAGCTCAAGAACGTCAAGCGCGGCCGCATCAGCGAGATGGCCAGCCTGTACGGTCTGGAGTTCCGCAAAGGCCAGACGCCTTGGAGTCTGCCATGCGACATCGCGCTGCCATGCGCCACCCAGAACGAACTCAACGCCGAAGATGCCCGCACCCTGCTGCAAAACGGCTGCATCTGCGTGGCCGAGGGCGCCAACATGCCGACCACCCTCGAGGCGGTGGATATCTTCCTGGAAGCGGGCATCCTCTATGCGCCGGGCAAAGCCTCCAACGCAGGTGGCGTGGCGGTTTCGGGCCTGGAAATGTCGCAGAACGCCATGCGCCTGCTATGGACTGCCGGTGAGGTGGACAGCAAGCTGCACAACATCATGCAGTCGATCCATCACGCTTGCGTGCACTACGGCGAAGAAGCCGATGGCACCATCAACTACGTCAAGGGCGCCAACATCGCCGGCTTCGTCAAGGTCGCCGATGCCATGCTGGCCCAGGGTGTGGTTTAAAAGCCATCACCGACCCTTTCGCGGGTAAACCTGCTCCGACAAGGATTCAGCTTGTAGGAGCGGGTCGCCCGAGAAAAGGGCGTACGCTGTTTCAGGGCTCGCCTTCGATGCTGACGACCTCGATCGACTGATCCCCCGCCGGTCGTCGCCACAGCACTTCATCCCCGGGCCCCGCACCCAGCAGCGCACGGCCCAACGGTGAGCCCCAGTTGACCAGGCCACGCGTAGCGTCGGCCTGGTCTTCCCCCACCAGTTGCACGGTGTGTTGCTGGTCATTTTCGTCGACGAAGGTCACCCGGCTGCCAATCTGCACTTTTTCGGTGGAATGGGCAGCAGGCACGACTTGGGCGCTTTGCACCCGCGCAGAGAAATACCGTAAATCCCGTTCGCTGTCGGCCAGGCGCTGCTTGTCGGCGCGCTCGCCCTGGGCCATGAGCTCGTTGCGCAGTGCGTTGAGCTCGGCCACACGCTGCTGCAGCTGGGCGAGCCCGCTGGCGGTGACGTAGTTGGGCTGGTCGCTGACCCGTCGCTCCACCGGTTGGCTGGCCTGGGCAGCGGCCTGATCCTCGTTGACAAATGCTCGACTCATGAAAGCCTCCTTGTGCAGGAGACCATGGTGGCAGCGTGCGGGTTTCAACGGTTGTCCGTTTGCGACTCATTGGCGGCGATAGGCGCGCGCGGCGTCGCGGTCTTTTTCCTGCTGCCATTGCCGGTCGCGCTCATCCCAATAGCGTTCGCGATACTGGCGTAGATCTTCGTTGGACTGCATTGCATTGCACTGGCGAAAACCGTCGTCCCAACCGGTTTCGTACTGGCGCTCGTGCAGATACCGCGCCACGTTCTTGCGAAAGCCCCCGACCATCAGCCCGGCTGCCTGGCGACCGCTGCTGCAGCCGTCCTCGAAACCATCGGCATAGGCGGGCGGATAGCCTTGGTCGATCATGTGCTGGTGGGCTGACTGGCAGCCGGTGAGCGACAACGTTATCCACAACCCGACCCCACACCAACGCATGACCACATACCCTCTGACCGATACGGGAAAGTCTAGGCGGCGATTTGTCGGTGGGGCGTCAAAACCGTGTCAATGACTCGCACAGCGTTCCTGTTTACTGAGGTGTCAGCGGGTAAACCCGCTAACACGGACAGGGGCGACTCAGTAGTGGTACCACTTCAACTCCAGCATCACCTCGTTCTGCGCCGTCGCCAGCTGGCTGAACTGGCGGCTGGCACTTAACCGCAACCCGAGGTTCTGGCTGATTTCCCACTGCTGGTTGAGGCTCAGCGTACGGCGTACCTCGCCATTGGTGAAGTAGTCGCCCTTGGCTTCCAGGGTCAGATTGCCCAGGCCGTTGCGCCACAACAGCCCGCCGTTGAAACCTGCCGCCGGGGCGATGAACTGGGAAAAGTCGTTGTGGTGCTCGATCCGCGCGGTGCCCAGGGCGAAGCCCAAGAGGCCGTCGGCCAGCTGCCAGGTGGCACCGGCGCCACCGTTGACATGACTGACCAGGACCTCGTCATCATGCTTGCCCGGCACCCGCTCGAGCCCTCCCGCTACCTGCCAGGACCAGGGCTGGAGCAGTTCGTTGCGTGGTGTCAGGGAACGGATGGTCGCAAGGTCCAGGCGTTGCACCTGCCAGTCGTTGTTTTCGTACTGGCGCAGCTTGAGCTGCAGGATCTCGATCTGCGCGCCCAGCGGGAAACCGTAGGCATTGTCGTTGAGGTCATGGTAGGCCATGCGCAGGCCGTATTCGGCGTAGGCGCGGTCGTCGCGGGTGCCGACGCCCAGTTGCCAGGTGCGTGACTGATGGCCGTCCTCGGGCAAGCCCGGCCGCTCGATTGCCAGTGGCGGTGGCGGGTTGCGGTTGATCGCCTGCAACAGTTCGAAGCTGCGCCGGGCCTGGGCCGGGTCGCGGACCTGGCCATTGGCGCGGTAACGCTCCAATCGGTAGGCGGCGTCCTGCACGAGGGCCTGGCGTTCGCGGGGCAGGGCGGTGAAGGCGGGAGCCTTTAGTTCTGCGGTATCGGCACTGACGGCCAGCACCTGCTGCTTTTCGTCGTGATCCAGTGATTCGGCGCGGGCCAGCAGTTCACGCTCGCGGGAGGGGCGGTAATGGACGCTGGCGACCAACCCGGACTGCTTGACCGCCTTGACCGTGTCGGTGGGGATGGCGGTCAGCGGGAACTGCGAGGTGAGGTCCAGGCTGGGGCGGGCCACCTGCAACAACTCCAGCAGGCGGTAGGAGCAGTTCTCATCGAAGAAGAAGTAATCGAACTGGATCTGCTTGAGTTCCCATACATGTTCGACCATGCGTCCGGTCTCTTCGGGTGTCAGGTCCAGCTGGTATTCCCACAGGTCGCGATTTTCCAGGCTGCGGTACTCGGAGAGTTTTTCCTGGTAGGGCATCAGGGCGAACAGGCCGGGATAACCGCCCATCAGCCCCTTCCAGGCATAGAGAATGCTGTTGTCGCTGCCTTCGATATAAGCACCGAAGTTGATCGCGTAGCTCAGCAGCGTGGTGTCGTCGCTGCGGGTATTGGACTGGTCGATGCGCAGCAAGGTATGGCCGAACATCGACGAAGGGCTGTTCAGGTAGGCCGCCGGAAACACCAGCACGGCGCTGTGCGGGTCGATGGATTTGTACCAGGTGGCGAATTCCTGGCAGTTCGGTTGAGGCAAGTCCGTGAGCTGCAGTTGCTCACGCAGCCAGCGGGTGCGCGCAGGGAAGACGCATTGGGCATGTTTGTCACCCAGGCTGGCCGGGGCATACAGCGCTTGGACCGTGGCCTCGAGCTCCTGATCGGGATGATGGGCGCCATCGGGGGCCAAGAAGAACGCGTCATCGTCCACATAGCTGCGCCAGCCACCGAGCTTGGCCGTCTCGTAGTGGCCCAGGGCAATCCAGTAAGGGGTCGAGGCCAGTTGTTGGACTCGCGCCTGATCCAGCTGTGGCGCGGCATGAAGTGGAGCACTGGCGACCAGCGCCAGGGAAGCGAGGCGTTTGAGCATATCGGGCAACTACGTCTGGATGATGCCGAAGGTAAAAGTGACCGAACCCGCCCCGAAACCGGGGCGGGAAAGGGCAGGCCTCAAGCCTCGGTGGCGTATTTGGCCAAGCGTGGATCGCTCTTGAGAACAGCGAGCGTGTTGCTGTGCACGGTCTCGGCAGTGACGTCGGCGCTGCTGAAGATTTCACTGAAGTGCTGGTGGGTGACAGCGGCGAAGTGCGCGCGGTCTTCAGGTGCCACACCAAGAACCACGGCATAGGTGGTCAGGGCTTCGCCCTGGCCCTGGGCCATGTCCTCGGAGAGCTCGTTCATCATGCCGTTCATGGCGAACCAGGACTTGCCGCCATAAGTGAGCGCTGCCTTGGTCGAGCAGCCGTTGGTACCAGAGGTCATGCCGAAGGTCGCGTTGCCGGAAGTGCCGTTGGTGGTGGAAGCCAGGAAGTGGGCCGGTGTACCGCGCTGGCCCTCGAACAGCAAGTTGCCCCAGCCGCAGTTCGGGCCGCCCGGCGCTTCCGCCATGGCATTGATCGAAACAGCGGCGAACAGAGTACCCAGAAGAATCCGTTTCATAGCTTTGTTCTCTTTTTCGGTTTCAGTAGACGTACCAATGGTCAGGGTTCTGGCAACGCGGTTGCCAGGTCGGGAAAGCAAATACGCCCACCCGCGCAGGTTGGAGTTTAGGCACGATCCAAAGGTTGCGTTATTTATTGCGAAAAATTGCTTGCGCATTCGCATTGGCTGGGCTGCGACATAAAGTCCCGCCAAGCCTTGCAAGCAGCGCGCGGGCAGCGCCAGAATGCCTTTCATCCGCCCCGCCGAAGTAAGGAAACCCCATGCCCGATTCTGTCGCCTCGCGCCTGCGTCTCGCGCCCGAAGCCCTGACCCGGCGTTTCTCCGCTGAGCAGTTTGCCTTTTCCACCACCGACGATCTGGAGCCGTTTCGAGGGGTCCTGGGCCAGGAGCGTGCCGTAGAGGCCCTGCAGTTCGGCGTGGCCATGCCGCGCCCAGGTTACAACGTGTATGTCATGGGCGAGCCGGGCACCGGCCGCTTCTCGTTCGTCAAGCGTTACCTCAAGGCTGAGGGCAAACGCCAGCAGACGCCGTCTGACTGGGTCTACGTCAACAACTTCGACGACACCCGCGAGCCACGGGCACTGGAGCTGCCGGCTGGCAGCGCCAACGAATTCATCACCGACATGAACGGCCTGATCGACAACCTGCTGGCCACGTTCCCGGCAGTGTTCGAGCATCCGTCCTACCAACAGAAGAAAGGCGCGATCGACCGGGCCTTCAACCAGCGCTACGACCGTGCCCTGGATGTGATCGAGCGGGCGTCTTTGGAAAAGGACGTGGCCCTGTATCGCGACGCCAGCAACGTCGCCTTCACGCCCATGGCCGATGGCAAGGCCCTGGACGAGGCCGAGTTCGCTCAACTGCCCGAGGAGGTGCGCGAGCAGTTCCACGAGGACATCGCCGCACTCGAGGAGCGTCTCAACGAGGAGCTGGCTAGCCTGCCTCAGTGGAAGCGCGAATCGAACAACCAGTTGCGTCAACTCAATGAAGAAACCATCACCCTGGCCCTTCAGCCACTGCTGGCGCCGCTGTCTGAAAAATACGCAGAGAATGCGGCCGTCTGCGCCTACCTGCAGTCCATGCAACTGAACCTGCTGCGTACCGTGGTGGAGCAACTGGTCGACGACAGCAAGACCGATGCCGTGGCGCGCAAGATGCTCGAGGAGCAATACGCCCCGAGCCTGGTGGTCGGTCATCACGTCAGCGGCGGAGCGCCGATGGTGTTCGAGCCGCACCCGACCTACGACAACCTGTTCGGCCGAATCGAGTACAGCACCGACCAGGGCGCGCTCTACACCTCCTATCGCCAGCTGCGCCCGGGTGCGCTGCACCGGGCCAATGGTGGCTTCCTGATCCTCGAAGCGGAGAAGATGCTCGGCGAGCCGTTCGTCTGGGACGCCCTCAAGCGCGCCCTGCAATCGCGCAAGCTGAAGATGGAATCGCCGCTGGGCGAACTGGGGCGGGTCGCCAGCGTGACCCTCACGCCGCAGATGATCCCGCTCACCATCAAATTGGTCATCATCGGTTCTCGCCAGCTGTACTACGCGCTGCAGGACCACGACTCGGACTTCCAGGAGATGTTCCGGGTGCTGGTGGACTTTGACGAAGACATGCCGATGGTCGACGAGAACCTCGAGCAGTTCGCCCAGTTGCTGCGCACCCGCACCAACGAGGAAGGCATGGCCCCGCTGACCAGCGATGCCGTGGCCCGGCTGGCCACCTACAGCGCCCGTCTTGCAGAGAACCAGTCGCGCCTGTCGGCGCGTATCGGTGACCTGTTCCAGTTGGTCAGTGAAGCGGACTTCATCCGTCAGTTGGCCAGCGAGGACATGACCGATGCCGGGCACATCGAACGCGCCCTCAAGGCCAAGGCCACACGCACCGGGCGAGTGTCGCAGCGAGTGCTCGACGACATGCTCGCCGGCATCATCCTGATCGACACCGAGGGTGCCGCCATCGGCAAGTGCAACGGCCTGACCGTGCTCGAGGTCGGGGATTCGGCATTCGGCATGCCGGCGCGGATCTCCGCGACTGTCTACCCGGGCGGCAGCGGCATCGTCGATATCGAACGTGAGGTCAACCTAGGTCAGCCGATTCACTCCAAAGGCGTGATGATCCTCACCGGTTATCTGGGGAGCCGCTATGCCCAGGAGTTCCCGCTGGCGATCTCGGCGAGCATCGCGCTGGAGCAGTCCTATGGATATGTGGACGGGGACAGCGCATCGCTCGGCGAAGTCTGTACCTTGATCTCGGCCTTGTCCCGCACCCCGCTCAAGCAGTGCTTCGCCATCACCGGTTCGATCAACCAGTTCGGTGAAGTGCAGGCGGTGGGAGGGGTCAACGAGAAGATCGAAGGCTTCTTCCGTCTCTGTGAGGCACGCGGGCTGACCGGTGAGCAAGGCGTGATCATTCCGCGCGCCAACGTCGCTACGCTGATGCTCGATGAGCGGGTGGTTCAGGCGGTCGAGGCCGGACGGTTCCACGTCTATGCCGTCAGCCAGGCCGACGAGGCCCTGAGCCTGCTGGTGGGCGAGGAGGCGGGGGCACCTGACGAGAAGGGCCAATTCCCTGAAGGCAGCGTCAATGCGCGGGTGGTCGAGCGCTTGCGTGTGATTGCCGAGATGATCAGCGAGGAAGACATCAAGGAAGCCGAGAAAGAGCGCATGGAGGAGGTCGTGGCCCAAGCGAATCCCGCTTGAGTCAATAAACCGGCGCTGGAGGCAAATGGCTACCGTTCAGCGCCGGTTTTCCATCTTTTTTTGTGGGTCTTCTATGCTGGAACTTAGGACGGCATCAGCGTTCAGGATGGAAACAGCCTGAAGTTTTCGGGCTGAACAAGGCTTCACAGAGGGGACGCCGCCATGCGCAACCTCAGCCTCACCCGCCAGTGCCTGGGCCTGGTGACGCGTATCGAATGCAGTATCCGTCCGCTGGCCGGCGACACCGGGATGTGGACCTTGCTCTTCGCTGCCGGGATGGAGGGAGAGCAACCTTCGGCCATCAAGGCTCAAGGACCATTCCATGGTCCACTGGTCGCCGAGTCGGTGCTCAATGCCATTGTCGACAGCCTGACCTTGCATGGTTATCAGGTCGCTGACGACCCGCAGATCTGGTGCCTGCACCTGCAAGCGCAGTTGCGGCGGATCAATGGCGAGCGCTGTCGCAACCTGGGGGATTATCAGTTCCATCCCGAGACCTGATTGCTCGGCAGTCGTTGCGTTCGGCTGCCTGGAGCATGGGGCGCCGCCTCCACCGGTGGAGGCGGTTAACCCGCGACGCTCTGGGCTCCAGGCTTTTGCTGTCCCGGAGGGGTAGCTATACTCGCGCTCGCTTTTTCGCCATCTGACGAGTCTCTATCTCCCCATGGAACGTATCCTTGAAAATGCGATGTATGCCTCGCGCTGGCTGCTCGCTCCGATCTATTTCGGCCTGTCCCTGGGCCTGCTGGCCCTGGCGCTGAAGTTCTTCCAGGAAGTCATCCACGTCCTGCCGAATGTCTTCGCGCTGAGCGAAGCCGACCTGATTCTGGTGATCCTGTCGCTGATCGACATGTCGCTGGTCGGAGGCCTGCTGGTGATGGTGATGATCTCTGGCTACGAAAACTTCGTCTCGCAGTTGGACATCGACGACAACAAGGAGAAGCTCAACTGGCTGGGCAAGATGGATTCTTCTTCGCTGAAGATGAAAGTCGCGGCCTCCATCGTGGCGATCTCCTCGATCCATCTGCTGCGGGTATTCATGGATGCCCAGAACATCTCCACCGACTATCTGATGTGGTATGTGATCATCCACATGACCTTCGTGGTCTCGGCGTTCGTCATGGGTTACCTGGACAAGCTCACCAAGCACTGATCGACGCTGTTGCCGAGCATCTAGCCGCCGCCCGTCCGTTGCCAAACGGACGGGCGGTTGCGCTCATGGCTTGTGATTTTTCAACGGGTGTACAAAAAATGAGCAGTCATGCGTGGTTCCCACTTGTGAGGTGCTCTCATGAACCTGCATCAGCTCAATGTCGAAGCCAGGGCTGGCCATGTCGAGGAACTCAATCTGATCGCCATCGAAGGCGGTGATTATCTGCTCGAGGCCCGGATCCAGGGCCATGCCCACCCACTGGCAGATGGTCGTGGCGAACGGTTGCGGGTGCATTCGGTGGAGGATGCGCGGCAACTGCTCAACGCTCTGCCGATGTTGTCGATGAACCTGGTGCACTGGTCGGTCCAGGACGAAATGTGCGGAATGGGTTCGCACCCGGAGGAGGACTTGAAAGTGCCGATCTCCCAGCGTTCGGCCTGGTAGCCCTGATAGCTGAATCACTGCGCCGCTGTGTGCTAGGCTTCTCGCCCTTTTTCATGCAGGGCGGATTTCCTTCGCCCTCAAGCGGAGAGTGAAATGTCCGAACTGAACCTGAGCACCGACGAAACGCGCGTCAGCTATGGCATTGGCCGTCAGCTGGGCGGCCAACTGCGTGACAACCCGCCGCCAGGCGTGAGCCTGGAAGCCATCCTGGCTGGCCTGACCGATGCGTTCAACGGTGCCGAGAGCCGAGTCAGCGAAGCCGACCTGTCGGCCAGCTTCAAGGTCATCCGTGAAGTGATGCAAGCCGAAGCGGCTGCCAAGGCCGAAGCTGCTGCTGCCGCTGGCAAGCAGTTCCTGGTCGAGAATGCCAAGCGTGACGGCATCGTCACCCTGGCGTCGGGCCTGCAGTACGAAGTCCTGACCGCAGGCGAAGGCGCCAAGCCGACTCGCGAAGACAACGTGCGTACCCACTATCACGGCACCCTGATCGACGGCACTGTGTTCGACAGCTCCTACGATCGTGGCCAGCCGGCCGAATTCCCGGTCGGTGGTGTCATCGCGGGCTGGACCGAGGCGCTGCAACTGATGAATGCCGGCAGCAAATGGCGTCTGTACGTGCCGAGCGAGCTGGCCTATGGCGCCCAGGGCGTCGGCAGCATCCCGCCGCACAGCGTACTGGTGTTCGACGTCGAGCTGCTCGACGTTCTGTAATGCCGTCGGGGCCGCATTGCGGCCCAGTCGCGGGCAAGCCCGCTCCCGCAGGTGCCGTGCATTCAGCGCGTGCGGGAGTTGGCCAAGCCTGTGGCATCAGTTCCACTCTGTTCCCCCGGGGCGCAATGCCCGTGCATAGCAATACAGAAACAGATTTCGCACCAACTCCTTGAGCACTCCCGGCTCGCTTGAATTCAGGCCATTGAGGTCCAGGTCGCCCTGGTCGCGCAGCTCATCGAGCGCGTCTTGCTCGAGCACGGCACAGACTTCGCCTGTTTCGCGATGCAGAATGCGCAGGTAGGGGTGAGGCCGGTCGAGCCAGGCATCGATCAGATAGGTCATGGCTGTTCTCCTTGGAATGGGTTCCAATGAGAATAATTCTTATTATCAGAATAGCAAGACCCTATTGGAAGTTTTCTTCCGGGCGGGGTAGGGACTTGTCGCAGACCTGAGGGGCCGCCCGGGTGGCGGCCCCGGTGCGGGGTCAGACCTTGCGTACGAACTCGGACTTCAGCTTCATGGCGCCGATGCCGTCGATCTTGCAGTCGATATCGTGGTCGCCATCGCACAGGCGGATATTCTTGACCTTGGTGCCGACCTTCACCACCAGGGAAGATCCTTTGACCTTGAGGTCCTTGATGACCGTGACGGTGTCGCCGTCCTGCAGGACATTGCCGACCGAATCCTTTTTCACCACGTCGTCGCTGGCGGCTTCGGCTTCGCCATTGGCCGACCATTCGTGGGCGCATTCGGGGCAGATCAGCTGAGTGCCATCCTCATAGGTGTATTCGGAGTTGCATTTGGGGCAAGGTGGCAAAGTGCTCACAGGGGTTCCTCAAGACAAGCGGGATTAAGGCCCACATTGTATAAGGTTTTGATCGGATAGTGTGTTTTGCCTGTGCAAACGCATTCGCGGGTAACCCCGCTCCCTCAGACGCGGCGCAATCTGTGGGGCGGAGTTACCCGCGAATGAGGGCGATGCGATCTTAGTGGGTTCGGGCTACCGCAAACTCGCTCAGTTCGATCAGTGCGTCACGGTATTCGCTGGCTGGCAGCACTTCCAGGCATTCGATGGCGCGCTTGACGTAGTCCCGGGCGAGCTGGGCGGTATAGTCCAAGGCGCCGGAGGCTTCCACGGCGATGCGGATCTGCTCCAAGTCCTCGATACCGCCCTTCTGGATCGCCTGGCGTACCAGGGCGGCCTGTTCGGCGGTGCCTTCGCGCATGGTGTAGATCAGCGGCAAGGTTGGCTTGCCCTCGGCCAGGTCGTCGCCGACGTTCTTGCCCAGGGTCTGCGAGTCGCCTTTGTAATCCAGCAGGTCGTCGACCAGCTGGAAGGCCACGCCCAGATGGTCACCGAAGGTGCGCAGGGCTTCGCGCTGCTCGTCGCTGGCGCCGGCCAGTGCAGCGGCGCTGTGGGTGGAGGCCTCGAACAGCATCGCGGTCTTGCCGCGGATGACATCCATGTAGACCTCTTCGGTGGTGCTGGCATCGCGAACTCGCGACAGTTGCAGCACCTCGCCCTCGGCGATCACCCGGGTGGCCTTGGAGAGGATCTGCATGACCGGCATCGAGCCCAGCTCGACCATCATCTCGAACGAGCGCGAATAAAGGAAGTCGCCGACCAGCACGCTCGGGGCGTTGCCCCACAGGGCGTTGGCGGTGGAGCGGCCACGGCGCATACCGGACATGTCGACCACGTCATCGTGCAGCAAGGTGGCGGTGTGCAGGAACTCGATGGTCGCCGCGAGCAAGCGCAGGTCGTCGCCTTCACGACCCAGGGCCTTGCCGCACAGCAGCACCAGCAATGGGCGCAGGCGCTTGCCGCCAGCGGACGTGATATAGTCGCCGATCTTCGATACCAGCGGCACGCGCGAGGTCAGCTGCTTCTTGATGATCTCGTCGACGGCGCTGAAATCGTCAGCTACCGCGCGGTAGAAGGTTTGGGGTTGCATCGGCTGCTCCATTGAGGTTGCGCGGCATGCTAGGTCGCGGGTCCCGGTGTGTCAAGGCGCGGTGCCCGTGGCCCCTGGCCGCCACTTGCAAGCATTTATTGGGTTGCGTACAATCGCGCACCCTAACTTCCTGGGCAGCACCTGCCTTACGCAATTGCACCGGGCCGTTCCAGCCCAGTGCAGCCATGCCAGCCAATACTCATCATATAAAGCGCTGGGTGAGCAGGATTATCGGAGAAATACCCAATGTCTTACGCAGTAATCGTTACCGGCGGCAAGCAGTACAAAGTCGCTGAAGGTGAATTCCTCAAGATCGAGAAGCTGGAAGTCGCTACTGGCGAATCCGTGACCTTCGATCGCGTTCTGCTGGTCGCCAACGGCGAAGAAGTCACCATCGGCGCTCCAGTCGTCGCAGGTGCCAAGGTTGTGGCCGAAGTCGTTTCGCAAGGCCGTCACGACAAGGTTCGCATCATCAAGTTCCGTCGTCGTAAGCACCACATGAAGCGCATGGGCCACCGCCAGTGGTTCACCGAAATCAAAATCACCGGTATCCAGGCTTAATCGCCCCGATCCCCTGAATTTATTGGAGAATTGAACCATGGCACACAAAAAGGCTGGTGGTAGTACTCGTAACGGTCGCGACTCAGAATCGAAACGCCTTGGCGTGAAGATGTATGGTGGCCAGGTTATCAAGCCAGGCAACATCATCGTCCGCCAGCGCGGCACCGAATTCCACGCCGGCTACGGCGTTGGTATGGGCAAGGATCACACCCTGTTCGCCAAGATCGAAGGCGTGATCAAGTTCGAGAAGAAAGGCGAGTTCGGTCGTCGTTACGTAAGCGTCGTCGCGGCCTAATCGCGCTGTCGCTGGAGAAGCCCCGTCATGCGACGGGGCTTTTTCGTTTGTGGTGAGCCTCTTGCAAAGCTGTTTGTATGGGCTGCCGGCGTGGGTTTCTACGGTCGTACGGGGCCGCCGCGCTCATTTTTGCAAGAGCCTCATGTAATTGAGTCATTCAGCTCGTCGGAAGACGAGAGGCGGTTTTTATGAAGTTTGTTGACGAAGTATCGATCCGGGTCAAGGCCGGTGACGGCGGCAATGGTTGCATGAGCTTCCGCCGCGAGAAGTTCATCGAGAACGGTGGCCCCAACGGTGGTGATGGTGGCGACGGCGGCTCGGTGTACATGGTTGCCGATGAGAACCTCAACACCTTGGTTGACTACCGCTACACCCGTCATCACGAAGCCCAGCGTGGTCAGAACGGTGGCAGCACCGACTGCACCGGCAAGAAAGGTGAAGACCTGTTCCTGCGCGTGCCGGTCGGCACCACCGTGATCGACGCCTCGACCCAGGAGGTGATCGGTGATCTGGTCACGCCGGGGCAGAAGCTGATGGTCGCCCAGGGCGGCTGGCACGGCCTTGGCAACACCCGTTTCAAGTCCAGCACTAACCGCGCGCCGCGTCAGACCACGCCAGGCAAACCGGGTGAGCAGCGCGACCTGAAGATGGAGCTCAAGGTCCTGGCCGACGTCGGTCTGCTGGGCTTGCCGAATGCGGGCAAGAGCACCTTCATCCGTGCGGTTTCCGCAGCCAAGCCGAAGGTTGCCGACTACCCGTTCACCACCCTGGTGCCGAACCTGGGTGTGGTCAGCGTCGACCGCTGGAAGAGTTTCGTCATCGCCGACATCCCGGGCCTGATCGAAGGTGCTTCCGATGGCGCCGGCCTGGGTATCCGCTTCCTCAAGCACCTGGCGCGCACCCGTGTGCTGTTGCACCTGGTCGACCTGGCGCCGCTGGACGGCAGCAGCCCGGCCGATGCCGCTGAAATCATCCTCAACGAGCTGGCGCAGTTCAGCCCGGCTTTGGTCGATCGTGAGCGTTGGCTGGTGCTGAACAAGGCCGACATGATCATGGACGATGAGCGCGAAGAGCGCGTCAAGGAAGTCGTCGAGCGCTTGAACTGGGATGGTCCGGTCTATGTGATTTCGGCCATTGCCAAGCAGGGCACCGAACAGCTCAGCCATGACCTGATGCGTTACCTGGAAGACCGCGCCGACCGCCTGGCCAACGACCCGGCCTACGCCGAAGAGCTGGCCGAGCTCGATCAGCGTATCGAAGATGAAGCCCGTGCCCAGCTGCAGGCGCTGGATGACGCGCGTACTCTGCGCCGCACCGGCGTCAAGAGCGTGCACGACATCGGCGACGACGATGACTGGGATGATTTCGAGGACGACGAAGACGGTCCGGAAATCATTTACGTGCGCGACTGATCGGTTGCAGTACACTAAACGCCGCTCAAACGAGCGGCGTTTTTGTATCTACGGTATCTACAGATTCGACATAGGTTGGAAGAGAAGATGCGAAGCAAGGTGACAGGCGCCAAGCGCTGGGTCGTGAAGATCGGCAGCGCCCTGCTGACGGCGGATGGCAAAGGCCTCGACCGCGGCGCCATGGCTGTCTGGGTCGAGCAGATGGTCGCACTGCGGGAAGCAGGTGTGGAATTGGTGCTGGTCTCCTCCGGGGCCGTGGCAGCGGGCATGAGCCAGCTGGGCTGGACCTCGCGACCGAGCGCGATGAACGAGCTGCAAGCCGCCGCTTCCATTGGCCAGATGCGCCTGGTGCAGGCATGGGAGTCGAGCTTCGGCGAGCACGGCAAACACACCGCGCAGATTCTTCTGACCCATGATGACCTTTCCGACCGCAAGCGTTACCTCAATGCGCGCAGCACCCTGCGTACTCTCGTCGATCTGGGTGTGGTCCCGGTGATCAACGAGAACGACACCGTGGTCACCGACGAGATCCGTTTCGGTGACAACGACACCCTGGCCGCCTTGGTGGCCAACCTGGTGGAAGCCGATCTGCTGGTGATCCTCACCGACCGCGACGGCATGTTCGACGCCGACCCACGCAACAACCCGCAGGCGCAGCTGATCTATGAGGCTCGCGCCGATGATCCGTCGCTCGATGCCGTTGCTGGCGGTACCGGGGGGGCGCTCGGTCGCGGCGGCATGCAGACCAAACTGCGCGCCGCGCGCCTGGCTGCCCGTTCCGGCGCCCATACCATCATCATCGGTGGCCGCATCGAGCGTGTCCTGGATCGCTTGAAGGCTGGCGAGCGCTTGGGAACTCTGCTGTCGCCCGAGCGCGGCATGCTCGCCGCACGCAAGCAGTGGCTGGCCGGCCATCTGCAAACCCGCGGGACCCTGGTGCTGGACGACGGCGCCGTGAAGGCCTTGCGCGAATCGAACAAGAGCCTGCTGCCGGTTGGCGTGAAGACCGTGCAGGGCAGCTTCCGTCGTGGCGAAATGGTGGTCTGCGTAGGGCCTGATGGCCGTGAAGTGGCCCGTGGCCTGGCCAATTACAGCGCCCTGGAGGCGCAGAAGATCATCGGCCAGCCTTCCGATGCCATCGAGAGCCTGCTGGGCTACAGCGCCGAACCGGAGCTGGTGCACCGCGACAACCTGGTGCTGGTCTAAGGAGGCGGGGCATGCTGAAAAAGATGATTGCCCTGGCGGCCTTGGCGCTGCCGGTGCTGGCCCCAGCCGATGAAATCGGCCAGGTATCCACTGTGTTCAAGTTCCTCGGGCCGAACGACCGCATTGTGGTCGAGGCGTTCGACGATCCGAAGGTCGAGGGTGTGACTTGCTACCTGTCGCGGGCCAAGACGGGCGGTGTGAAAGGTGGGCTGGGTCTGGCCGAAGACCGCGCAGAGGCGTCGATCGCCTGCCGTCAGGTCGGTCCGATCAACTTCAAGGGTGAGCTCAAGGACGGCGAGGAAGTATTCAAGGAGCGCACCTCGCTGGTGTTCAAGACCATGCAGGTGGTGCGCTTTCTGGACAAGAAGCGCAACACGCTGGTGTACCTGGTGTACAGCGACCGGATGATCGAAGGCAGCCCGCAAAATGCGGTAACGGCAATTCCCATCCTGCCGTGGGCGCAGTGATACCTGGTTGACGGTCGGGAGGGGGCTTTGGCCCCATCCTACGCTGCAAGGGAGTCACGCCAGACTTAAAGCATGCAGGCGCTGGCGCTAGCCTGCGAAGGGCCGCAAAAGCGGCCCCAGTTCACCGACTCAGGCCAGTTCCTCGGCCACATCCTCACGCACGATCGCCTTCACTTCATCGATACGGCTGATGAACTTCCAGTCCGCTTCGTCGATGTAGATGCCGTTCGGTCCGCTACCCCCTTCCAAGTCAATCGCGACCCGCGCCGACACCTGCGGCTTCACGCTCGCCAGAATCGGCACGAAGCCTAGCTGCTGGCTGGTTTCCAGCAGCGCTGCCTGGTTGCGTTCGTCGATGTCCGCCGCCTCGTCGAGGTAGTAGGGCAGGCGGATGCGCCCGGCCAGATCGCGATCCATCAAGTGCAGCAGCAGGTACATATTGGTCAGCGCCTTGATGGTCATGGTGGTGCCGTTGGACGCGGCGCCATCGATGTCGGCGTGGATCACCGGCTGGCTGTTGATCTTGGTGATCTCGAAGGCCAGCTCGAACAGGTCCTTCAGGCCCAGCTGGTTGTGGTTGGCCGCCACCAGCCGCGCCAGGTACTCCTTGGCCTCTTCGTTCTTGTGATCCTGCTCGGCGCTCTGGGTCAGGTCGAACACCGACAGGGTCTCGCCTTCTTCGTACTGGCCGGCGCTGTGGATGATCTGGTCGATGTGCTTGAGCGCTTCCTTGTTCGGTGCCAGGACCACGCGGAAGCTCTCCAGGTTGGACACCTGGCGCCGGTTGATCTCGCGGTTGAACAGCGCCAGTTGGTGCTCGAGGCTGTCGTAGTCACTGCGAATGTTGCGCAGAGTCCGGGCGATGTCGGTGACCGCCGCGCGACGGGCCTTGGCCAGGGTCAGGGCCTCTTCGGTGCGGTGCGAGTAGGCATTGATCAGCAGCTGCAGGCGGCGTTCCATGTCGTCTTCGCTGTCGAACTTGGCCACGCCCTTGAGGCGCACCTGGGCGTACAGCGCCTCGATCTGGTTGTCCACCCGCTGCAGCGCCTGCCAGCTGTCCTGGTAGTCGTTGAGCAGTGGCAGCAGGTTGTCCATGGAGTCGTCGACCGCTTCCATGAACGGCGTGCCGAACGGCAGGTCGGCCGGCAGCAGCTGGCGGCGGCGCAGGGCGTCGTCAAGGGTGCGTTGCTTGGCTTCGAGGTCGGCGATCTGCCGGCCGACCAGTTGCAGCTTGGCCGACAATTGCTGGACGCGTTCGGTGAAGGCGTCGCTGGAGCGCTTGAGCTCGTCCTGGGCGGCTTCCAGTTGCGCCAGTTGCTCCATCTTCTCGGGCTCTTCGGCGCTCAGGGTTTCGCTGCGGCGGAAGTCTTCCAGGGCCTTCTGGGCGTCGAGCACCTGTTGGTACAGGGCCTCGGTCTGGGCCTTGCTCGCGTTGCGGTCGGCGGCGACTGCCTGCTGGGTCTTGAGCTGCTTGAGTTCTTTTTCCAGGCGCTCCTTCTGGTCGCGCAAGGCGGCGCGGTCGGCCAGGGCCTGCAGGGCCGGCGGGTCGATGTGCGAAAGGTCGATGGACAGGCCAGGCGCCTCGAAGCGCTCGCCCTTGAAGCTGTCGAGCACTGCTTCGAGGGTCTTGACCCAGACATCGCTGTCGTCCAGCTCGATGCCCCGATCGCCCAGCGGCAGGCTGAACAGCGCACCGTTGAACAGGCGCATCAGGCGGTCGACATCCTGCTGGGAAAACTCCTCGCGCAGGCGGGCGTAGCTGTTGTTGTCGGCGTGATCGAGCTGCTGCTTGACCTGCTTTAGGCGTTTTTCCAGATCGCGCACGCGCTCGTCGAGGTCCTCGGCGGAGAACTGACGCGACTGGGCCAGGGCGCCGGCCAATTCGTCGTGGGCATCCTTGGCGGCCAGCAGTTGCTGCTCCAGGACCTTGGCATCTTCGACCAAGGCGAAGCGATGCTTGAGTACCGACAGCTCGCCAAGCCAGCGCTGGATGCCGGTGATCTCGCGCTCCAGTCGCATCAGCTCCTGGGTACCACCGCGTTGGTCGTTCTGCAGGCGGTCCTGTTCGCTGCGGTAGTGCTCGGCCTGGATGACCAGTTCTTCCTTGCGCGCCATGGCGTATTCCTGCCAGGTGCCCAGCAGGTTGTCGAGCAGGGGCGAGAGGCGGTGCAGCTTTCCGCGCAGGATGTCGCGCTGGGCCACGCCGCCGGCCAGGGCCTCGACCAGCGGGCCTGCGGCGACCAGGGCATTGTAGTCCTGCTCCATGCGGCGCACGTCGCGGAAGGCTTCCTCGCAGGCGGCGATGTAATCGACGCTGCCCGAGCGCAGGCTGTGCTCGAAGGCATCGAGGAACAGCTGCTTGAGCTTGGCTGCGGTGATCTCGCGCATGTGCAGCAGGTTGATGAACAGCGAGCGGAAGGTCTTCAGGCTCTGTTCGCTGGTCGAGCGCAGCGGGATCAGGGTCAGGTCCAGCGGCACCGACGTATGACCGCCGACCAGCAGTCGGCGCAGTTCGTCGGGCTTGAGTTCGTAGGCCTTCAGGCCGTGCTGCTCGAGGTTGGTGAACAGCTCCTTCTGGCGCAGGCAGGTGTCGTTCTTCTGGTAGTGCGCCAGGTCCAGCTGTCCCTGGTAGGCAAAGAACTGGTGGCCGAAACCACCCCCTGGGCCGCGGCCGACCACACCGATCACGTGGGGGCCGTGGGGCAGGTTCAGCTCGCAGAGGATATAGCTGGTGTCGCTGGCGAAGTAGAACCGGCGCGACTGCTCCAGGCTGTACTTGCCGAAGCTCATGTCGGACATGCGCGCCAGGATCGGGAACTGCAGGGCGTTGATCGAGGCGGATTTACCGAGGTTGTTGGCACCATAGACCGACAGCGGCTGCTCCAGAGGGAACAGTCCCAGGCTGTAGCCGGCGGTGTTGAGCAGTGCGAAGCGGCGAATACCGTAGCGTTCCTGGCTCATGCGTCAATCTCCTGTTGCTCTTCGCGGATGGCTCGGGCGAGGGCTTCTTCCTCGCTCTCCTCGCTGTCGAACGGCGACAGGTCGAGCGGATCGTCGGTGCGGTTGAGTTCTTCCGGGCTTTCTTCTTCGACCAGTACCGGCGTTGGCAACGGCAGGTCGCTGTGCAGACTGGCAGCCAGATCCCGGTCCTGCTGGACCGACAGGCACACATCCAGGAAGCGGTGCATCGGCGGCAGGAAGCGGTAGATGCCGCCTTCCTCGTGGGCAAAACCCAGCTGGGTCATGCGGCGCAGGATCTTTTCTTCCAGCTCGTCGACGGTCTGCACTTCGGCCTGGATGAACAGGTCGCGGTACTTTTCCAGCAGCGAAGGCAGCTCATCGCGGCCAATGCTGCCGCCGTCAAGCACGGCCATTGGATCGCGGCCCTGGTCGGCCAGGTGCTCGACCAGGATGAAGGTGAACAGCGACAATCGCTGGGCGGTCTTGTTGACCTGCGCGGCGGCCTGCTCGGGCACGAAGTAGTAGAACCCGCGGGTATCGCACACCAGTTCGAAGCCCAGGGCCTTGAACAGGGTGCGGTACTGGTCCTGGAAGTTCGACAACTGGGCATACAGCTCAGGGTCGCGGCGGCTGATGTGAAAACCTTTGAACAGCTCGCGGAAGATGGGGGCGAGCTGGGACAGTTCGGAAAGATCAAGATGCATTGGCTGGGCTCGCGTTGGATTCAGGCGTGGTTTCGCGGCTGGAGGTCAGGGCGAAGGAGCGCAGGCTGACCAGGTGCTCGCGGGTGGTGTACTCGCGGCGGTCCAGGCGTTCGCGGCTAAAGCGCTTCTCCCGCGACAGGCGCGAGAACCAGTACAGCAATTCGTCGGTGGCGCCTTCGGGCTCCTGCTCGAGCAGCCAGACCATCAGATCCGGCAGGGGCAAGGCGTCCTCGCAGCGCTCGAGCATTTCCTTGACCGTGCGCGGAGCGCGGGGCAGCGGGCCCTTCTGGCTCTTGTGCGCCTTGGGGAAGCGCGCCGGCTTGGGCTCGAAGCGGGCCAAGGCATACACATAGGCCTCGACCTGGCTGGCGCTGCCGAGGAACGTGCTC
The DNA here is from genome assembly GCF_033173945.1 of Pseudomonas sp. HTZ2. Taxonomy (NCBI): domain Bacteria; kingdom Pseudomonadati; phylum Pseudomonadota; class Gammaproteobacteria; order Pseudomonadales; family Pseudomonadaceae; genus Pseudomonas; species Pseudomonas sp. HTZ2. The sequence continues at coordinate 3,523,978 of NZ_CP137332.1, forward strand.
TGCGGGCGGGTGAACATCGGCATGGCCGCATGCGGCACCGCATCGATGCCTTTGCGTCGGATCACCGAGAGGGCCAGGGCCGCGCCACGGGTGACCGCGTTGTGCCGGCGCGCTTCTTCGCGCAGCGGCAGCAGCAGCTCACGGGCATGGCGCAGGGTGAGCTGGGCGCTGGTCTGCATCTCGAGGATGCGCGCATGGGTGCGCAGCAACATGTCGTCGTCGACCAGATGGCCCAGGCGCGCCTGCTCGCCCAGCAGGCGCAGCAGCACGGTTTCGACCTTGCGCACGCCTTGTTCGAAAGCGCCGTCGGCATTGACCAGTTGGATCATCGGCTCGACGTATTCGTCCCAAGTCGCCAGGACTTCGGCGTAACGTTGGCGCAGAGGGATCTGGCGGTTGCTGGTCTTGGCCCGTTCGGCCACGGCGACCAGCGCCTGCTCGTCGTTGTCGAGTTTCTTGAGGACATCGCGCACGCGCATGTCGAGCAGGCGTAGTTGGCGCGCCAGGTCGTCGCTGTCGCGGTTGTCGAAGGCGTCCTGGATGTGCCCGGCCAGGCGCTCCAGGTGGCGCAGGTAGGCCTCGATCTCAAGGCACAGGCCCAGGCGGTGCTCGCGGCGCAGGTAGGCGAGGAAGTCGTGGATCTGGGCGTTGAGCTCGAAGCGGTTCGGGCTCTTGGCCACCGGCACCAGGATATCCAGGCGTATCCATACGTCCAGCAGCTGGGTGATGTCCTGCGGCGTACTTTCCACCTGCTGCCGGGCAAGCTGCTGGCGCAGTTCGACCAGGCTCAGGGTGCCCTGGTCGAAACGCTCGCACAGCGGCTCGATCAGGGCCCAGTGTTCGGCTAGGGCGCGCAGGACGCGCTTGGGTTCGATCATTGGCGGGTCGACTCGTTGCCAAATAAAAGGGGCGATTGTACTGCATCCGGGGGGGAGGATTTCACCCCTTGGTCTGTAATCGGGATGGCCCCAAGCCTTGCAGGGAATTGCCTGGCCTCTTCGCGGGCAAGCCCGCTCTCGCCTGGTCCAGTGGTGCGCTCAGCAACACCGCTGTATCCGTGGACGCGGGTTTGCCTGCGGATGGGGAAGCAAACAACAAATTTCCGCCGACCAGTTGCGGCACTTGCTGGGCAACGGCGTTAGAATGGCCGACTGTTTTCGTTCCCCGGATGCCTGTGCCTTGCTGACCGAGCCCCGCCGCCGCGCTTACCTATCCGCCATGCAAGTGGTGCATTGGCTGCCGCGCGCCGAACTGCCGTTCGCCGCACCGTCGCGTCCGGAGCTGTTGGCGCCTTTGGCGCCGGTCGAGGACTTCGAAATCGACGTGCGGGCCTCGGTGCCATCGTCCGAGCAGGCGCCAGCCGCGCCGCTGGCCCGCTCGGCGGAACGACCGAAGATCGAGATCCCCCGACCTGGCAGCGCTCCCAAGCCCGCCAGCAAACCGGTCGAAGTCGAGGAGCAGGCGCCGGCACCCCGGCCAGTGCCTGTGCCGCCGCCGCGTTTCGCCCTGCAATTGCTGCGTGCCGGCAGTTGCCTGCTGTTGGTGGAGCTGGCCACCGGCCAGCCGTTCCAGAGCCGTGACCCGTCTTACTTGCTGCTCAAGGACATGCTGCGCGCCGCCGGCCTGCCCGATGCGCCGCAGATCATCGGCGAGCCGGTGCGCTGGCCGCTGCTGGTACGCGGCAACATGGACCAAGGCCCAGAGGCTGCGCGCGACTTCGTCCAAGGGTTCATTCAGGCTCGCCTGGAAGAGGCGCCCTGCACCTGCCTGTGGCTGGTCGGCCTGCCAGCCGTGCGCTTTGCCGGCCAAGCCGACAGCGAGGCCTACTACCAAGAACTGAAGGTCGAGGGCCTGGGCGATGCCTGGGCCTTGCCGGGCCTTGAACTGTTGATGGACGAGCCGCAACGCAAGGCGGACGTCTGGCAAGCGATGCGCCGGCTGATGGCGCGCTGGAAGAGCGTTGAATGAGTGACTCGATCAGTTTCCGCCGAATGACCGAGGCGGATCTGGATGCCGTGCTTAAGATCGAATATGCCGCGTTCAGTCATCCCTGGACCCGCGGGATCTTTCAGGATGCGCTCAAATCCTACGAAGTGTGGCTGATGTTCGACGGGCAGCAGCAGGTGGGGCATGGCGTGATCAACGTGATCATCGACGAAGCCCACTTGCTCAACATCACCGTCAAGCCCGAGAACCAGGGACGCGGGCTGGGCCTGCGCTTGCTCGAGCACCTGATGGCGCGGGCCTATCAGCTCAATGGTCGCGAATGTTTCCTGGAGGTGCGCGCCAGCAACCAGTCGGCCTATCGTTTGTACGAGCGCTACGGATTCAACGAAATCGGCCGGCGCCGGGACTACTATCCGGTCGCCGGCGGCCGCGAAGACGCCCTGGTGATGGCCTGCACCCTGCTCGAAGAGTGACCTTGCAGGAGCAGGTCGTGTCACACAGCCATACCCTGATGAGGCAACGACCATGCATGACCTGCAGGAACTGATCGACAACAATGAGCGCTGGGCCGATGCGATCAAGCAGCGCGACCCGGATTTCTTCGCCAAGCTGGCCCGCCAGCAAACCCCCGAATTCCTCTGGATCGGCTGCTCCGATGCCCGCGTGCCGGCCAACGAGATTGTTGGCATGCTGCCGGGCGATCTGTTCGTGCATCGCAATGTCGCCAACGTGGTGCTGCACACCGACCTGAACTGCCTGTCGGTGATCCAGTACGCGGTCGAGGTGCTCAAGGTCAAGCACATCCTGGTCACCGGCCACTACGGCTGCGGCGGGGTGCGGGCGGCCATGCAGGACCGCCAGCTGGGCCTGATCGATGGCTGGCTGCGCTCGATCCGCGACCTGTATTACGAAAAGCGCGGCGAGCTGGCCAAGCTGGAGAGCGAAGAGGCCAGGGTCGATCGGCTGTGCGAGCTCAATGTCATCCAGCAGGTCGCCAACGTGGCTCATACCAGCATCGTGCAGAACGCCTGGCATCGCGGACAGGAGCTGTCGATTCATGGCTGTATCTATGGCATCAAGGATGGTCGCTGGAAGAGCCTGGACACCACCATCAGCGGCTTTGCCCAGTTGCCGCCTCAATATCGCCTGCGGCCTCTTGAGTAGCTCGTGTCTCAATAGCGCGGGGCCCGTGCTTTACTCGGTGTAGGGACGAGCACAGGAGTGGTAGATGAAAGGCATGACGCTGCTGGCATTGGCGGCAAGTCTGGTGATGGGCGCCCATGCTCGCGCCGATGATCGAGACCTGTGGATGTTCGCCCAATGGGCGGGTGACCACGAGACGCGTGCCTTCCGCCAGATGCTGGTGGATGCACGCCTTTATGGTGTAGTGCCGATCCATCAACTGCTGCGCTCGGCCTCGGACTGGCGCCTGTGCCAGGCCTCGCCCTTCGCCGTGCCGCCGGCCGCCCAATGGCCCCAGGTGCGATCCACCTTGGCGCTGCTCAAGACCCTTGATGAACAAGGCATCCTGCGTCAGTTCGAAGTGGTCTCGGCCTATCGCGATCCGCGCCTGAACGCCTGTGCGGGCGGCGCGCCGGGTAGCGCTCACACGCGGGCTTTCGCGGTCGACGTGCTGCTGCCGGCGTGGTCAGATCCCAATCCGCTTTGCCGCTTCTGGCAGCAGCACGGCCAGGCCTGGAACATGGGGCTGGGGCGCTACCCGACTGGGCGCATTCATCTGGATACCGCAGGGTTTCGGACTTGGGGTGGCGACGGTCACTCGGGCTCGTCGTTCTGTATCAAGCCCAAGTGAGCCAGGCAGCTGTGGCACTCCTGAACCACCCACGTCGCGAAGCGCTGGCGCTTGTCACCGGCCTCCAAGGGGCGGGGGCTGAGCAGGTGATAGGCAGAGCCATCACGCAGGAAGCCAAACGGCGCCTGAAGCTGTCCGCTGTCGAGCTCGTCGCGAACCATCAAGGCTGAAGCGATCGCCAGGCCCAGGCCCGCGCTGGCGGCCTGTATCGACAGATAGAAATGCTCGAAGTCGCTACGCTCGGTCTCTCGGGCCTGTCTACCGTCCAGGCGCAGCCAAGTGCTCCAGGCGTTGGGGCGGGTGGCGCTGTGCAGCAGCCGTTGGCCTTCGAGGCTGCCTCCCAGGTTGGGTTGGCAGACCGGGCCGATCCATTCGTCGCAGATCTTCAAGCTGTGCAGCTGTCGGTCCCAATGGAAGTCGTCACGCCGCAGGGCCAGGTCGACACCCGCTCGTGCGAAATCCAGCGGGCCGCCAGCGGCCACCAGGTGCAGTTGCAGGTCAGGGTGGGTGGCGTGGAAGCGGGGCAGGCGCGGAATCAACCAGCGCATGGCGATGGTCGGCTCGCACGACAACACCAGGACGTTATCGCGCTCCTGGGTTTGCAGGCGCTGCACCGTGCCTTCCAGTTGTTCGAAGATCGATTGGGTGGTGCTGTGCAGTGTCCGGCCGGCAGCGGTGAGGAAGATCGCCCGGTTGCGCCGTTCGAACAGTTCGATGCCAAGGCTCTCCTCCAGCAGTCGCACCTGGCGGCTGACCGCACCATGGGTCACATGCAGGCGCTCGGCGGCGCGCACGAAGCTTTCGGTTTCGGCGGCGATGTCGAAGTAACGAAAAGCGGTAAGTGGGGGCAGTTTCATGATCGTGTCGGCGCGACAGCCCTGTGGGAGTGGGTTCGCCCGCGAAGGGAATCCTGTGTTTTCAAGAGCGAGTTCGCTCTCGAATCCGTGAAAGAAACTAGCGGATTTGTCGCACTATAAATCGATTTTTGCCTGTGGATAAGCCCTCGATAATTGGCGCTTCTGTGTATTTTCATCGCCTATCGAGGAGTTTTTTTTGTGAATGAACTGATCGCTGTCGCCCTGTTCACTGTGCTGGCTGTCATCAGCCCGGGCGCTGACTTCGCCATGGTCACCCGCAGCAGTTATGCGCAAGGGCGCAAGGCAGGACTTGCCGCTGCCATCGGCATCGCATTGGGGGTGCAGGTGCATGTGCTGTACACCGTCCTGGGTATTGCCGTGATCATCAGCCAGAGCCCGGTGTTGTTCATGGCGATGAAGGTGGTGGGGGCGGGCTACCTGATCTACCTGGGCTACAAGTCGCTGACCAACACCTCACGCATCTGCCTCGATGGCCTTGCGCAGGACGGCCAGGCGAGCACGTTGCAGGCGTTGCGCACGGGCTTTCTGACCAATGCGCTGAATCCCAAGACCATGCTGTTCGTCGTCAGCGCCTATACCCAGGTCGTGCAACCGGGTAGCCCGTTAGCCCTGGACTTTGTCTATGGTGCGTTCATGTCCTTTGCCCATTGGCTGTGGTTCAGCCTGGTGGCGGTGTTCTTTTCCAGTGCGGTATTGCGCAAGGCAATGATCGAGCGGCAGGTGATGGTCGATCGGGTGATCGGCGTAGCCTTGATCGGGCTGGGCGTCGCGGTGGTGGCGGCGGGGGTGCGATGAGTGATAGAGCTGGCGCGACTTTTCGCGGGCAAAGAAAAAGGGCTTATCTTTCGATAAGCCCTTTTCAATATGGTGGCTACACAGGGACTTGAACCCCGGACACCGGCATTATGAATGCCGTGCTCTAACCGACTGAGCTATGTAGCCAAGTGGCGCGCATTATTCGCCTGAAACGCGATTGTGTCAACACTCATTTCAAAAAAAATTTACGCGCTTTCAATCGCTTAGCCAGAAAGCCCTGAATCCGCGCATCACCAGACAATGGCCGAGCACCTTGACCAGGCGCGAATGCTGTTCGCCAGCCAAGCGTGCTGCGCGCTGTGTGGGGTGTCGATGGTGAAGTCATCACTGACGCGCCGCTGGAGAGATTGTGGCGACAATATAAAAAGGTAGCTATCTATCTACTTATTTCCGGATAATCGGATCCCAAATTCGCGGACGGAATACCTGCTATGGCCATCAGCAGCGCCCAGACTTCCACTGCCGCCAGCGCGACGGCCCAAGCCAACCCGCTGGTGATGCGCATCATCGCCTTCTGCGCTTTGGCGCATCTGATCAACGACTTGATCCAGTCGGTGTTGCCAGCCATCTACCCCATGCTCAAGGCGAACTATGACCTGAGCTTTGCCCAGATCGGCCTGATCACCCTGACCTTCCAGGTCACTGCCTCGCTACTGCAACCTTGGGTGGGCTTTTTCACCGACCGGCGACCGACGCCGAACCTGTTGCCTCTGGGCACGGTGTGCACGTTGGTGGGGATCGTGATGCTGGCGTTCGTCGGCAGCTTTCCGATGATTCTCCTGGCCTCGGCGTTGGTAGGCATCGGCTCGTCGACCTTCCATCCGGAAACCTCGCGGATCGCCCGTCTGGCCTCGGGCGGACGGTTTGGCCTGGCCCAGTCGACGTTCCAGGTTGGCGGCAATGCCGGCTCTGCCTTCGGCCCGTTGCTAGCGGCGGCGATCGTCATTCCCTTCGGCCAGACCCACGTGGCCTGGTTCGGACTGGCCGGATTGTTCTTCTTCGCCGTGACCTTGCTGCTGCGCCGCTGGTACACCGGGCACCTCAACCAGTTCAAGGCGCGCAAGGCCGTACAGGCCAGCCATGGCATCTCCCGCCAGCGAGTGATCCTGGCGCTGGTGGTACTGGGCCTGTTGGTGTTCTCCAAGTACTTCTACATGGCCAGCTTCACCAGTTACTTCACTTTCTACCTGATCGAGAAGTTCGACCTGTCGGTGGCCAGCTCCCAGTTGCACCTGTTCCTGTTCCTCGGCGCAGTGGCCGCCGGGACCTTCTTTGGCGGGCCGATCGGTGATCGCATCGGGCGCAAAGCGGTGATTTGGTTCTCCATCCTGGGCGTGGCGCCATTCACCCTGGTGCTGCCCTATGCCGATCTGTTCTGGACCACCGTGCTCAGTGTCGTGATCGGCTTCATCCTCGCGTCAGCCTTCTCCGCGATCGTGGTGTACGCCCAGGAACTGGTGCCTGGGAGTGTCGGCATGATTGCCGGGATCTTCTTTGGCCTGATGTTCGGGTTCGGGGGCATTGGGGCGGCGTTGCTCGGGTATCTGGCTGACTTGCGGGGAATCGAGTACGTGTACGGGTTGTGTTCGTACCTGCCGTTGTTCGGCCTGCTGGCGGTGTTCTTGCCGTCCACCAGCAAGCGCTGATGTCGTTGGGACCGCCTGGCGGTCCCGAGATTGACGAGTCGGCGGCCGTTGGCCTAGAGTGCCGGCTCTTTTCTTTCCACGTAGTCGATGCAATGCGCTGTTCCCTGAGTTCTCGCCTTGTTCGCCAGCCTGCTTTCCAGGCTGCACGTCGCACGTGGCCGAGCGACACGGTGCTCAAGCGTCGACGCAGCGTGCTGTTCGCCTTCACTTTCTCGCCACACCTTGCCCTGATCTGATCCGCGCTTACCTGCGCCGCGCCTTTGCGGTGCGCGTCTGCGCTTGCATCTGTTTTCAGTGATTTTTCCAGCCGACCGGGCCCCCATGGGGGCTGCCTGGCGGCGCGCAAGGAGTGGTACATGAACATGCGTTTACTGGCGGGCCTGTTGTTCGCCGTGTCAGTGGTGGGCTTCAGCCTCGGAGCGAGCCTGCCGCTGGTGTCGTTACGCCTTCACGAGGCGGGGGCCAGCACCCTTGAAATTGGCATCATCTCGGCCATTCCGGCGGCAGGAATGATGCTCTCGGCGTTCATGGTCGATGCCTGCTGCCGGCACCTGACCCGGCGCACCATCTACCTGTTCTGCTTTAGCCTGTGCACCCTGAGCATCGCCTTGCTGGAGTGGTCGTTCGCCTCGATCTGGTACCTGGCGCTGCTGCGCCTGGCGTTGGGGGTTGGCATGGGAATCGCGATCATCCTGGGTGAATCTTGGGTCAACGAGCTGTGCCCGGATCACAACCGCGGCAAGATCATGGCGCTGTACGCCACCAGCTTCACCGGCTTCCAGGTGCTGGGCCCGGCGATGCTGGCGCTGGTCGGTGCCAATAGCCCCTGGGTCACCGGCGTGGTGACGGCCTGTTACGGCCTGGCCCTGTTGTGCATCCTGCTGACGGTGCCCAAGGATCATGTGGAACACGGCGAGGAGGGCGAAAAGAGTTTCACCCTCGCCGGCTTCTTCCGCGTGGCACCAGCGCTGTGCGTGGCGGTGTTGTTCTTTTCCTTCTTCGATGCCGTGGTGCTGTCGTTGCTGCCGGTGTACGCCAGCAGTCATGGCTTTGCGGTGGGCGTGGCGGCGCTGATGGTGACGGTGGTGTTCGCCGGCGACATGATCTTCCAGTTGCCCCTGGGCTGGCTGGCCGACCGGGTCGAGCGCACCGGGTTGCATTTGGTGTGCGGGGTAGTGGCGATGTCGATCGGCATAGGTCTGCCGTGGCTGTTGCAGGCAACCTGGTTGCTCTGGCCGATGCTGGTGCTGCTGGGGGCAGTGGCCGGTGGCATCTACACCTTGGCGCTGGTGCTGATCGGCCAGCGCTTCAAGGGCCAGGACCTGGTCACCGCAAACGCCAGTGTCGGCTTGCTATGGGGTGTCGGCAGCCTGGTCGGGCCGCTGGTCAGCGGCGCGGCGATGGATGTGGCGCCCCATGGGTTGCCGATGGCGCTGGCGCTGATGGCGGGTCTGTTCGTGTGCTTTGCCCGGCAGTCGTATCGTCGGGCGGCCAGGCTGCGGGCTGTGACAGACTGACGCCAAGGCGCTGCCAATATCGGTCTGTTCGCAGGCATTTCGCGAAGAAGGCGCCACGGAGCAAGACCATTGAAAGCGGAATTACCCGCGCAAGATCCGTCGTTTAGCCGGTGAGCGATTGGTCTAAGCTGGGTGTTTTCCGCTCCCTGGAGGGCACTGCGCATGATCCACGCCGACCTCTCGCCCGCGGCCTACCGTGAAGCCACGGATTATCTGGCCGCTCTGGACCCGGACTGGGCCCGGCATATCGACACCATCGGCCCTTGCCTGCACAGCGCTGCGCCCGAGCGTGAACCCTTCGAAGCGCTGGTGCGGGCGGTGGCCTATCAGCAACTGCATGCCAGGGCAGCCGAGGCGATCCTGGCGCGGATGCTGGCCTTGTTTCCTGATGCCGCATTCCCCGAACCTGAGCAGCTGTTGGCGACACCGCCTGAGGTGCTGCGCGGCTGTGGCTTTTCTGCGAGCAAGCTGGCGACCGTGCAGGGTATCGCCCAGGCGCGCCTGGACGGTATCGTGCCCAGCCGCGAGCAGGCCATGACCTTGACCGATGACGCACTGATCGAACGGTTGGTCAGCCTGCGCGGTGTTGGCCGTTGGACGGTGGAGATGCTCCTGATCTATTGCCTGGAGCGCTCTGACATCCTGCCGGTGGACGACTTCGGCGTACGGGAGGGTTACCGGCGGCTCAAGGGCATGGACAAGGCCCCGACCCCCGCGCAGTTGCGTTCGTTGGGTGGGGTATGGAGCCCGTATCGGACGGTGGCGTCCTGGTATCTGTGGCGGGCTTGAACCGATGACGCACAGATTGCTCGGCAAGAATCGGAGTGCCACGCTCCAAGCACCCTGTCAGGCTTGAACCATCCGCAGCCAGGAGATGCCCATGAAGCCTGCCTCGACTTACCTCACCGATACCGACCGCTGGCACGCTGTGCAGGCGCGCGACGCTGCGGCCTGCGGTCATTTCGTCTATGCCGTGCGCACCACGGGGGTCTATTGCCAACCGGGTTGCAAGTCGCGGCTGGCCAAGCGCGAGAACGTCGAGTTCTTCGCCGATGGCGGGGCTGCCGAGGCGGCCGGTTATCGTGCTTGCCGACGCTGCACCGAGGCCAAGGCCGAGCAGGTTGCGCGACGCACTGAGCTGGTTGCTCGTGCCTGTCGCTTGATCGAGGCCAGCGACACCGCACCCAACCTCGAGCAACTGGGTGAGCAACTGGCACTGAGCCCGTTCCACCTGCATCGCCTGTTCAAGGCTGAAACCGGCCTTACGCCCAAGGCCTACGCCTCGGCCTTCCGCGCCCGTCGCCTGCGCGAGCGGCTCGATGATCAAGGCAGTTCCGTGACCGACGCGATCTATGACGCCGGTTACAACTCCAACAGCCGATTCTATGAAAGCGCAGGCCAACGCCTGGGCATGCGCCCGCGCGAGTACCGCGCCGGCGGGGCGGGGGCGAGGATCCGATTCGCCATTGGCCAATGTTCTCTGGGGGCGATCCTGGTGGCCCAGAGCGAGCGCGGCATCTGCGCCATTCTGTTGGGCGACGACCCGGAGCAGCTGTTGCGCGAGTTGCAGGATCAATTTCGCAATGCGCAGTTGATCGGCGGTGATGCCGGCTTCGAGCAATTGGTTGCGGTGGTGGTGGGCTTTGTCGAGCAGCCGGCACTAGGGCTGGCCTTGCCGCTGGATGTGCAGGGCACGGCCTTTCAGGAGCGGGTCTGGCAGGCGCTGCGTGAGGTGCCGCTGGGCAGCCGGGTCAGCTATACCGACATCGCCCAGCGCATCGGCGCGCCCAAGGCCGTGCGTGCGGTGGCCCAGGCCTGCGCGGCCAACCACCTGGCCGTGGCGATCCCCTGCCATCGGGTGGTGCGCCGCGATGGTGACCTCAGTGGCTACCGGTGGGGTGTCGAGCGCAAGCGGCAATTGCTGGAGCGAGAAACGGCACTCACGTGATCATCAGGAGCAGCGTAGAATTCCCGCCCAATCGAGCTTGTAAATAGGGGAATTCGATGGGGCGACTCAGCCATTGCCGTTTTTACGTGGGAATCCTCGCCTTGTTGCTGTGGGTGGCGACACCGGCCTGGTCGGCATCCGTCGGGCCGTTGAGCCTGGACGAACTGCCGGTGCTGGACGAAAACGCCAGCCTGAAGCAACTGACTGATCGGCTTGATCAGGTTCGCCAGGAACTGACCAGCGAAGCCAACGACGACCTGCTGTCACAGTTGCGTCAGGCCGCCTTGCAGGTGCAGCGCCAAGCGGACGCCTTGAGCGCCCAGCGTACGACCGATGTCGAGCGTCTGGACGACCAGCTCAAGGTCCTTGGCCCAGTATTGCCGGATGAAGCCGAGAGCATCACGCGTCAGCGCAAGCAGCTCAGTGACGAGAAAAAGCAGGTGCTGGCCGAGCAACAGCAGGCCATCAAGCTGACCCAGTCGGCGCGCGACCTGGCTACGCAGATCGTCAACCTGCGCCGCAGCCAGTTCAACTCCCAGGTCACCACCCGTGCTGCCAGCCCCTTGAGTCCGGCGTTCTGGTCGAGCCTGATCCGGCCGACCGACGAAGATGTCGCCCGCCTGCGCGATCTGCGTGGCGAGGCGACTGACGCTGTGGCCAGCGCCTTCAGTGCCGATCACCGCTGGTTGTTCATTGGCAGCCTGGCGGCCGCGCTGTTGGTCTGGACCTGGGTACGCCGCTTGCTCGAGCGCTTGCTGGCCAATGCCATGGTCCGCTGGTTGCCCGAGGGCCGCCTGCGTCGCAGCGCCTTGGCCTTGAGTGTCAGTCTGGCGACCTTGAGCACCATCGGCGGCTCGGTGTCGTTGGTGCGTTGGGGCCTGGAGAACAGCGCCGAGCTGGGCAATGACATTGCCAGCTTGACCAACCACATTCTGGCGCTGGTGGTGTTCAGTGCCTTCATTGCTGGCCTTGGCCGCGCCATGCTGATGCTCCAGCGTCCGTCCTGGCGACTGCCGCCGATTCCGGATGAAGTGGCCAGCGCCCTCGGCTGGTTCCCCAAGCTCCTGGCGCTGGCGTTGATGGTGCTGCTGACCCAGGAGCGCATCAACAGCGTGATCGGTACCAGCCTCGCGCTCACCGTGGCCACCAATGGCCTGACCGCGCTGGTGGTGTCGCTGATCTTCGTCGCAGCGCTGGTGCGCTATCGTCGTGCCCGCAAGCAGCATCAGCTGGAACGGGCACCTGGGCTTGCGGGGCTGATCCCGTTCGTGATCGTGGTGTGGGTCGCGTTGGTCCTGCTGGCGCTGCTCACCGGTTACCTGACCCTGGCTTATTTCCTCACCGCCAAGCTGCTTTGGGTCAGCGTGGTGGGCACCTGCGCCTACCTGCTGGTCACGGTGTTTGGCGATCTGTGCGAAACCTTGCTCTCGCCACGCCAGCCTGGTGGCCTGGCCCTGGCCGCTGCGCTGGGGCTGCAGCAGCGCCACCAGGCCCAGGCCAGCACGATCCTGGCAGGGATCGGCCGCACCTTCTTGTTGTTTGTCGCCGGCCTGCTGGTGCTCATGCCGTCGGGCACCAGCCCGGGCGAGCTGCTGCAGAGCCTGGCGGACTGGGATGACACCGGCGGCAAGCTGCTGGGCAACCTGAACATCGTGCCCCAGGACATCCTGCTGGCCGTGGCCATGTTCCTGGGCGGTCTGTTCGCCATTCGTGTGGTCAAGCGCTGGCTGAGCGAGCGCCTGCTGCCGGAGACGGACATGGATGCCGGCATGCGTGCCTCCCTGGTGACCTTGGTCGGCTACCTGGGCTTCCTGTTCCTGGCCATGCTGGTGATGACGACCCTGCGCATCAACCTCACCAGCCTCACCTGGGTAGTCAGTGCCCTGTCGGTGGGTATCGGTTTTGGCTTGCAGCAGATCGTGCAGAACTTCATCTCCGGCTTGATCCTGCTCACTGAGCGTCCGGTCAAAGTAGGTGACTGGGTGAGCCTGGCCGGTGTGGAAGGGGATATCCGCCGGATCAACGTGCGAGCCACGGAAATCCAGATGTCAGACCGCTCCACGGTGATCGTGCCCAACTCCCAGTTCATTTCGCAGAACGTGCGCAACGTCACCATGGGCAATGCCCTGGGTGTGGTCGGCATCACCCTGACCTTGCCGCTGGAAACCGATGCGAACAAAGTGCGCGAACTGCTGCTGACGGCCTTCCGCGAACATGAGTCGATCCTCGATGCGCCGGCCTCGTCGGTGACCTTCAAGGACCTCACCACCAGCGGTATGGTGCTCAGCGTCAGCGGCTATGTGGCCAGCCCCCGCCAGGTGTCGGGCGCGCGCAGCGACCTGTTGTTCACGGTGCTGGGGCGTCTGCGCGACGAGGGCATCGCACTGTCGTCGCCGCAGAGCATGGTGCTGTTGCAGGACAATGCACGGCCAGCGGACGGAGCTGTGTGAGGCCCATCGCGGGCACCCCGGTGCTTTTGAGCGAAGCGTAAATCCTGGAGTTGCCCGCGAAGCCGACGGCTCGGTCGTTCAGACCGGCGTTGTCGGTGTTCGTGGAATAGAGGCGTAAGCACCATCAGGCTCAATGCTGCTTCGCCCGCCGGATCCGCAACAGGATCATCCCCAGCAGCAGAATCACCGGCACCGCCATTCCCAGCAACGCCTCGCGCGCCGTCAGCCCAGCCCCCAGCACGTTCAGCCCGCCATACAGCAGCTTGAACAGGTTCAACAGGTAGTAGGTGATGGCGATGATCGACAGCCCTTCCACGGCCCGCTGGATCTTCACCTGGGCGTCAGCGCGGGCATTGAGGCTGCGCAGGATCTCGGCGTTCTGTTCTTCCATCTCCACTTGCACCCGAGCCTGCAGTAGGTCGCCCAGGTTGGCCACGTTCTTGGCCAATTGTTCCAGGCGTTGCTCGGTGGCCGCGCAGTAACGCACGGTCGGCTTGAAACGCCGCTCGATGAACACCCCTAGACGCTGGCAGTCGCCCACATGGCTTTCGCGCAGCTCCCCCAGGCGCTCGAACACCAGCTGTGCATAGGCCTGGGTCGCGCCGAAGCGATGACGGGTCTTGACCGTGCGGCTGACCACCTGGCGCGAGAGGTGGGCAATGGCTTCGAGCAGGGCTTTGGAGTCCTGGCCGTCGACGCTGGCACTGCGTTCGGAGAGGCTCACCAGGGTCCGGTCAAAGGCATCGAGCTCCTGGCTCAACGTCTTGGCCGTGGTGAGTGTCAGCGAAGCCATCATACGGTAGGTCTCGATCTCCAGCAGGCGCCGGATCATGCGACCTTGGCGGTAGGCATTGAGCCGCCGGTTGACGAATAGCAGGCGGTTGGTGCCGTCTTCGGTCAGGCGAAAATCGCTCCACACCACCGCATCACCGCCCCCGACGCAGGAGCCGCAGGGGTCCTTGAAACCGTACCGTGTCAGGTCCAGGTCCTGCTCGCCACGCACCAGCACCTGTACGGCATTGATCACTTGCGCCGCCTGCGGCGCGACGGCCTCGGCCAGGACCTGGGGCAGCCCCTGCCAGCCGGCATCGTGGGCGGCGCAGGGCACCACCAGCGTCAGGGTGAAGAACTCGGCGTGGCGCTCCCATTTGAACGGATGGCCCTCCAGCCGGGTGATGCCTTGGGCGGCCTCGGTGTCGAGTGCATCCGGGCAACAGCGCTGCAGCAAGGCCTGGCAGTCGGCCTCATCGCCCAGCAGTGCCAGGTGATGGACATGGGCAGGCTCGTTGAAATACAGCGAAGGTCGGGCGTGCAGTTCGTTGTGCAGGGCGGTGCGTTGCGGGTGCATGGGAGGTCTGGCCTGGTGTTGTGATTGTTGGGCTACCAGGGGTGGGACTCTTTCATTTTAGATAAAAGTCACCAGAGGCACAGAAATGTGCCGGCGGGTTGTGGGACCCGCTCGCTGCGTAACGTCATTGTGGCGACCGATCGCTTGCAGGATGCAATCGAACGAGCTCTGGTCGCGTCTGAAAGAGTGGGTTGCGTTGCGTCTGTCGTTCATCCGCGTACCGAGCGGCTTGAGCAGTTCTACGCAAACTATGCGGGGTTCAGGCACTGTCCTGATCTGTCACCCAAGACGATGATGCTGGCGCTTCGGTAGCCAGTGCCTTATTTGTGAAAGCCCCTTGTGACAGCCGTCAGCAAGGGGCTTTTCGTCTCCGGCTATCAGCCCAGGCAACGCGTCACATGCTTGACCGACTGATACGCCGACAAGCCCCACGGCCCGAGTTCACGGCCGATGCCGCTGCCCTTGGTTCCGCCCCAGGACGTCTCGACGAATACCGCCTGGACCGAGTTGATCCACACGTGCCCGACCTCCAGCACATCGGCCACACGTTCGGCGCGTTCGAGGTCGGCGCTGCAGACCGTGGCGACCAGGCCGAAGCGGCTGTCGTTGGCCTGGGCGATGGCTTGGTCTTCAGTGGCGAAGCGGCGGGCGCAAAGCACCGGGCCGAAGATTTCCTCGCTCCACAGGCGGCTGGATTCGGGCACGTCCACGTACAGGGTGGGGCTGACGAACCAGCCGTCACGGTCCAGTACCTGGCCGCCGGTCAGGCAGTGCAGGCCTTCTTCGCGCGCGGTAGCGAAGTAGCCGGCGACCTTCAGCCATTGCGCCTGGCTGGTCAGTGGGCCCATGGCCACCTCCTCGGTCAGCGGATTGCCCACCTGCATCTGCTCCAGGGCTGCCTGCAGACGTGGCAGCAGAGCATCGGCGATGCCGTCCTGCACGAGCAGGCGGGAGGTGGCCGAGCACATCTGGCCGGCGTTCCAGGTGATGCCTGCGACGATCCACTCCACTGCTTGGTCCACGTCACAGTCATCGAACACCACGATCGCCGACTTGCCCCCAAGCTCCAGGGTCACCGGCCGGCATTGGGCTGCGGCGGCGCGCATCACTTGGCTGCCGACGCCATTGCTGCCGGTGAACGACAGCTTGTCCAGGCCGTTGTGGCCACTCAGGGCGGCGCCGGTCTCGGCCTTGCCGTTGACGATGTTCAGCACACCGGCAGGCAGGTTCAAGGCCTCGGCAATCTGGCCGTAGGCCTGTTCGATCAGCGGGGTGACTTCCGAGGGTTTGAGCACCACGGTGCAGCCTGCGGCCAGCGCTGGGGCGAGTTTCCAGGCGCTGGTCACCAGAGGGAAGTTCCACGGCACGATCAGGCCGACCACGCCTACCGGCTCCAGGCGGGTGCGGGCGGTGAAGCCTGGGGCGGCCAGGGGCACGACGCGGTTCTTCTCGGGCAGTTGCTCGGCAAGGTCTGCGTAGTAGCCGAAAGTGGCGATGGCATCGTCCAGGTCGATCTCGGCTTCGTGGCGCGGCTTGCCGTTGTTGCGCATCTGCAGAGTGATCAACGCCTCGCGGCGTTGGCCGAGTTGATCGGCGAAGCCACGCAACAGTGCGGCGCGGGTGGCCGGGCTGGTGGTTTTCCAGGCAGGCAGGGCGCGGCGGGCGGCGGCCACGGCTTGGTCGACCTGAGCAGCGCTGGCCGACATCAGTTCGGCGAACGGCTGGCCCAGCGAAGGGTCATGCACGACGATGCAGTCGTTGCCTTGGCCTTCGACCCAGTGGCCATCGATGTAGTGAGGTGCGGTCATGATCGGATTCCAGTCAGGCGATTTCGGCGGAGGTTACCGGCGTGCGCGGCGCGCTTTTGCAGCGCACCCAGCGCGGGCCGTTCGGGCCATAGACGCCGGCAGGTTCAGGGAACAGATTGAGCAGGATCAGGTACAGCACGCCCGCCAAGCCCAAGGTGACTGGCAGGCTCAGGTCGATACCGCCGGCCAGTTCACCCAGGGGGCCGACGAACTGTCCGGGCAGGTTGACGAAGCATAGGCCCACCGCCGCGCTGGGGATCCAGGCGCCCATGCCGCGCCAATTCCAGCCATGCAGGAACCAGTAATGGCCGCCGCGTTGGCCCCGGGTGAACACTTGCAGGTCATCGGCGTGGTAGAAGCCGCGGCGTGTGATCAGGCCGAGGATCATGATCACCATCCAGGGGCTGGTGCAGGTAATGATCAGCACGGCGAAGGTCGACACGCTCTGCACCAGGTTGAGGTGAAGCGGCCAATGAAGATGAAGGCGATGGCAGCGACCCCGATCAGCAGGGTGGCGCCGGCGCGGCTGAGCAGGCGCGGGAAGACGCTGGACATGTCCAGACCTGTGCCGTACAGCGCTGTGGTGCCGGTGGACATGCCGCCGATCACCGCGATCAGGCATACTGGCAGGAAGAACCAGCTCGGCGAGATCGCCAGCAGGCCGCCGACATAGTTGTTGGCCGCGATGTAGTCCGGTGCCTGGGTGGCGACCAGGGTCGCGGTGCACAGGCCGAACAGGAACGGGATCAGCGTCGCCAGCTGGGCAGCGATCACCGCCAGCATGATGCGCGCCTTGGGCGTCTGGCGTGGGATGTAGCGCGACCAGTCGCCAAGGAAAGCGCCGAACGAGACCGGATTGCTCATCGCCAGTATCGCCGCGCCCACGAATGCCGCCCAGAAGCCTGGCTGACCGAGATTGACGCTGCCAGCGAAGTTGAGGTCGAAGGGGCCGGCGAAGGCGAGGATGCCTAGCAGGAACAGCAGGCTCGACGCCCATACCGCGATCTTGTTGACCCACAGCATGAAGCGGAAGCCAAAGATGCACACCACCAATACCAGCACCGCGAACAGGCCATAGGCCAGGCCCAGGGTCAGGTCGGTTTCCGGCACCCCGACCAGGCGCTTGGCGCCGCCGACCAAGGCGTCGCCCGAGCTCCACACCGACAGGGAAAAGAACGCTACAGCGGTGAGCAGCGACAGGAACGAGCCGACGATGCGCCCATGCACGCCGAAGTGCGCACCTGACGACACCGCGTTGTTGGTGCCGTTGAGCGCGCCGAACAGGCCCATGGGCGCGAGGATCAGGGCGCCGACCCCGACGCCGAGCAGGATCGCCCAGACACCGGCCTGGAACGACAGGCCGAACAGCACCGGGAAGCTGCCCAGCACCGCGGTGGCGAAGGTATTGGCACCGCCGAATATCAGGCGGAACAGGTCCAGCGGGGAGGCGTCGCGTTGATCGTCGGGGATCTGTTCGACGCCGTTGGTCTCGATACCGGTCGATTGACTCATGGCAAGGCTCCAGCGCGCATGTTGTAGGTCGTCGCGGGGCGCGACCCTATTGTGGTTGCGTTGGCAGTGCGGCAAGGCCGCGGAAAAGGTCAGGCGTCGGAGACGACCGACAGGTGCTCGTGGCAGGCCAGCCAGCCTTCGTCCTGGCGGCGGAAGACGATGGTTTCGCGTTCGGCGAGCGAGTGCTCCTGGCCTGCGATGCGGATGCGGGTGGCCACATCGTGCATGAAGATCGCTACGTCGCCCTGCAGGCTCACGTGCTGATTGCTGGACTGACACGCCAGCACGGCGAAGCCTTCGGCTTGCCATTGGGCCCACAGGTGCTCATAGGCCCGGCGCGACAGCAGCGGCTGCGCCAGGGTATGGAAGAGGAAGGTGGCGTCTTCGCTGAAACAGGCGAAATAGCGAGCGGTATCGTTGCTGGCGAAAGCGGCGACGAGGTCGGCGGCGGCCTGGCGTACCTGGAGGGTCTGGTCCACAGCAGTGGCCTCACGGTTATTGTGATTGTGGTGCAGCGATTCTGGTGAGCCTTGGCGGGGGGAAAAATCGCTGGGGATAAATAATCAGTTCAGGAATTTGTGAACCAAGTCATCCAAGGGGGGGCGGCCGCTGTGACGTTTTCCAGAACCTTGGAGTTTCCACACAGTCAGCGACGGCCGTTGCAACGCTGCTGAAACAGTGCGCGTTTTTTAGCCACAGAATGGTTGTCGAGATTTTGACGAGGCAGGGGAGGGGCCATTGAGATTTATCATGGTGGCGGTCTATTGACGTAGTGTCATGGTGCCCCATACTCAAGCCATATAAAAAGAAAGCTGTTTCTCAATTAAACAGTTTCAATCCTCTTTCAGGGAGGGGATCATGCGCTCGACACTGATCATCAAGTCGATTTTCTTGTTGGTGCTGATGAGTGGCGCAGCTGGCGCTGCGGATTCCTACATCAGCAAGGCGAGTGTAGTGCCTGCCGCGACGGCGGGATGGCTATTTTCCTTTGCGGTGATTGGGTTTATCGCCCTCGCCAACCGATCGAAAATATAGTGAAAGTTATTCGCTTTTCTGTGCATTAACACCTTGGTTTTAATGCGTACGTTTTAAACATTGGCGTGCGGTGTATTGCCCTGCGCCGATAAGTGAAAACGATGTGAAAGTTCCTGGAAGAACCGCGTTTTATCAGGACGGAGCAACGGCTTGTGGAATCCCATGCCGTTGCTATATTCCACTTGTCGGCGCCCCCCAGCGGACGCCGCGGGAGCAGGAAGCTTCGTCGATGTGTTTCATCGCGGAAACATCCTCCAGGACGGTCGAGGCGATTGCGGTCGGTACTTGTTTTACGGCAAAGGCGAGCGTTTTCGCCCCGTTCTATTGTGTAGCGCTGGGCATGGCTACTTGACCGGAGGGATCCCGATGTTCCGTTTCCTGATCTCCACACTCTGCGCACTGATGCTCCTGCCTTCGGCGGCCAATGCCACCGAGCCGAATGCGGCCTACCTGCTGAGCCCTGGCGATGTAATCCTGGTCTCGGTCTGGCAGGAAGAAAACCTTCGCCAGGAGGTGAAGGTGCTTCCCGATGGCAGCATCACCTTCCCGCTTGCCGGGCGCGTCGACGTCGCCGGCCTCGATGCCAGCACGGTCGCCCAGAAGATTGCCAAGAAACTCGAGCAGTACCTGCCCGAGCCGAATGTCAGCGTGGTCGTCACCAGCATCGCCGGCAACCTCGTTTATGTGCAGGGCAAGGTGCTCAAGCCCGGCCCGGTGCTGATGGAAGGCCCCATGGCGGTGTTGCAGGCCCTGAGCATGTCCGGTGGCCTGGACAAGTTCGCCGATGAAGGCTCCATCAAAGTGATCCGGCGCAAGGGTGAGAGCCAGCAAGTGCTGCCCGTGCGCTACCGGGACCTGGTTTCCGGACGTGACATGACCACCAATTTCCAACTGCAGGCCGGCGATACGCTGGTCGTTCCTTGATCCTGCTCTGAGCCTATCGTGTCTGTATTGAAAACTTCCCGGGTCGCCGCGGCGATCCTGATTCTTCCTTGCCCGGCCGTGGTCCAGGCAGCGCTCTGGCACACGTCGGTCGCCGTACCCATGACCGTCGAACATGACAGCAACCCGTTGCTGCTGACCTCTCAGGAGAAAGCAGTGACCAGCACCTACCTCGATCCGGAAGTCGGCCTGCTGGGCACTTTCGATCGCGATCAGTTCGACTTCGGTCTGGGGGCTCATGTGTTGCGCTCATCCGATCGCAACATCCTCGACAACCGCGAGGACCCTCGCGTGCGGCTGGGGTGGCAACGCGATTACGACAAAGGCCGTTATGGCCTGGTGGGGACCTACGTCGAGAGTTCGACGCTGTCCAGTGCGGTACTCGAAACCGGCGTGGTCACCACCGACGGTACGCAGAAGCTCTACACCCTGACCGGCAACTGGAGCCGGCAGCTCAGCGAGCGAGGCCTTCTGGAAAACGAGACCTCGTACGACGACGCCAGCTACGACGTGTCCACGCTGATCGGCTACAAGGAATACGCCAACCGGTTGAGCTACACCTATGCCTGGACCGAGCGCACCGACCTGTTCACCCGGTTCATCTACCGGCGTTACGAACCGGATGATCGCGATGCGGCGATCGCCTCGAACAGCTACACGCCAGTGATCGGCATGACGCACCAGTTCACCGAACGCCTGGAGGGGAGCGTGAACGTCGGCGTCAACGAAGTCTCCGGTGACGGCGGTGGACGCAAGGGGCAGGGCGGCGTGTCGTTGCGCTATCGGGGCGAGCGCATGGACGCCAACGTCGCCGCCGACCGCAGTTCGGTGGCCAGCGGTCAGGGTGGGTTTTCCGAGATCGACACGTTGCGCGGCTCCTGGAGCTACCTGGTCGCCGACACCGATCGGGTCGGGTTCGATGCCAGCTGGCAGGACAGCAAAGGGCAAACGCCCAACAAATTATGGTCGGTTGGCGCCTGGGCCAGTCGAGAGCTCTCGCCATTTTGGGTAGCGCGCCTATCCTTGGTGTACAGAGAGCGCCAGCAAGACAACCTGCCAGATGCCACCGGCACCATTATCGGACTGAGCTTGACCTATAGATTTCCCGACTACTGATTTTTCAGCGGTGTGGTGACTATGAAATCTGAATACGAGCTGTCGATCAGGGACTACATCTCCATCATCAAGGATCGTGCACTGGTGCTGGCGATTGTCATCGTGGTGATCCTCGCGGCGACCGTGGCGGTCGCCGTGGCGGTGCCGCCGGTCTACCAGTCGACCGGGACTATCCTGGTGGAGTCCCAGCAGATATCTCCGGATCTGGTCGCCAACAACAACAACAGCTTTGCCGACGAACGCATCGAGGTGATCCGCCAGCGGGTGATGACCCGCGAAAACCTGCTGCGGATCATCGACAAGTACGGGCTGTTTTCCAGCAAGGCCCGCCAGCTCAGTGACGCCGACAAGGTCGAGCTGATGCGCACCGCGATCTTGGTCGAGACCTTGAGTACCTTCATAAAAGGGCGTGGCGAGGCCACGGTCGCCTTCAATGTGTCCTTCGAACACAAGCAGCCGGAGGTGGCCAGGGAGGTCGCCAACGAGCTGGTGACCTTGTTCCTCAACGAGAACATCAAGCAGCGTACCGAGCGCGCCAGTGAGACCACCGAGTTCCTCAGCCAGGAAGCGGACAAGCTGGGCGCCGAACTGCAGAGCCTCGAGAACCAGTTGGCCGACTTCAAACAAGCGCATGCCAACGCACTGCCGGAACACCAGACCCTGCGCATGAACATGCTGTCGCGCTCGGAGATGGAGTTCAGGGAAATCGATCGTGACTACAAGGCCGCCCAAGAGGAGTTGCGCTACCTGGACTTGGAACTGGCCGGGGCCAAGGCCGGCGTGCCTAGCACACTCGATGGCGGCAGGCCTCGTACGGCGGAGCCGCCGCAGGATCTGGCCAGCCTGCAGGCCGAGTACACCCAGTTGCTCTCCCGCTACAAGGAAGCGCACCCCGACGTACGTGCGGTCAAACGCAAGATCGACGCCTTGAAAGCCGGCGGCGGCGCCGGTGGCATTGGCGTCGAGGGTAACCTGGACGTGGCCAAGGTACGCACCCGCATGGCCGCGGCGCAGGAGCGCGTTGCCTCGCTGGCCCAGCAAAAGCGCGACATGTCGCAGAAGATCAACGCCTACGAGGCCGAGATCCTTGAGGCACCCCAGGTCGAGCGTGGCCTGGTCAACCTGATGCGCGACCACGACAACGCCCGCAAGAAGTACGAAGAGATTCGTGCCAAGCAAATGGCGGCGAAGATTTCCGAAAGCCTGGAGCAGGAGAACAAGGCCGAGCGCTTCGTGCTCCTGGAGCCGCCGATGTTGCCGGAAAAACCGGTGAAGCCTAATCGCAAGAAGATCGTCGCGCTGGGCTTCGTTCTGGCCCCGGCCGGCGGTGGCGCACTGGTGATGGTGCTGGAAATGCTCAACCAGCGCGTGCGCGGTGTGGGGGCCCTGGAAAGCATCGTGGGCAAGCGGGTCCTGGTCAGCATTCCGCATATCCCGACCCAGGCCGAGCTTGCGCAGCGGCGGCGTTGGCGCGTGTGGCTGGTGGTCTCGATCCTGGCACTGGCGGTGCTAGGGGTGGTGTTGCTGCACTTCTTCTATATGCCGTTTGACCTCTTGCTGATGAAGGCCATGAGTCGGTTCGGATAGGGACAGCTGCGATGAACAAGATCACGCCGATAGACGAAACGAAAAAGACCGGCGCATCAGCGCCTTCCTCCATCGTGCCGGTCAAGCATCCGGAAGTGCCAGGCCTGTTCGACTATGTGCGCACCAAGGTCGTGCCCTTGCGCCCGGACCATCTGGAGCGTCACCGCATCGTGGCCTACAAGAAGAACTCGGCGATCAGCTCGGCCTTCGACCTGCTGCGCACCCAGGTGCTGCAAGCCATGGAGGAGAACGGCTGGCGCACGCTGGCCATCACCTCGCCGACGCCTGAGGCGGGCAAGACGGTGCTGGCGATCAACCTGGCGATGAGTATCGCCCACCACACCACCAAGACCGCGTTGCTGGTGGATTTCGACCTGCGCAGGCCACGGGTCGGCGCCTGCCTGGGGTTGCCGATGGAGAAGTCACTCAACGACTACCTGGCCAACGAAGCTGAGTTGTGCGATGCCATGGTCAACCCGACCTTGCCACGCTTTGTGGTGTTGCCGACCCGCGAGCCCATTCCGCTGTCGACCGAATTGCTGTCCTCGCCGCTGGTGAGCAACCTGATCCACGAGTTGCGCGAGCGTTACGAGTCGCGCATCACCATCTTCGACCTGCCGCCGCTGCTGAGCTCCGATGACGCCATCACCCTGCTGCCGAAATTCGATTGCGTGTTGCTGGTGGTGGCCAATGGCATGAACAGCAAGAAGGACATCGAGGACAGCCTGTATCACCTGGGTACCAGTAACCTGATCGGGACGGTGCTGAACAAGGCCGAGGAACAGCCGCGCACCTACTACTGAACTGCTGGCCACTGGGCAAGGGCTGCCGATCAGTTCGGGGAGTACCAAGGGTACTTTTGCTCCCAATGCCAGGCATGCGAGACGATCTGCTCCAGCGCCGCGAAGGCCGGTCGCCAGCCCAGCACGGTCCTGGCCCGGCTGGCATCTGCCACCAGGCGGGGCGGGTCGCCGGCGCGGCGGGGGGCGTCGCTGGTGGCGATCTTGCGCCCGGTCACGCCGCAGGCGGTGTCGATCACTTCCTGCACCGAGAAGCCCAGCCCGTTGCCCAGGTTGAATGCCGTGCTCGCACCACCGGCGAGCAGGTAGTCCACCGCCAGTGAATGCGCCGCAGCCAGGTCTGCCACATGAATGTAGTCGCGGATACAGGTGCCATCCGGCGTGTCGTAGTCCCGGCCGTACACCGTGATCGTCTCACGCCGTCCGGAGGCCGCCTGCAGAATCAACGGCAGTAGGTGGGTCTCAGGCTCATGGCATTCACCCAGTTCGCCCTCCGGGTCCGCGCCCGCGGCGTTGAAGTAGCGCAGGCACACTGAGCGCAAGCCATAGGCGCGGTCGAAATCCTCGAGGATCTGCTCGACCATCCACTTGCTGCGTCCATAAGGATTGATCGGCTGCTTGGGATGCGCTTCGTCGATGGGCACATGCTGCGGGTCGCCGTAGACGGCGGCGGTCGAGGAGAAGATCAGGTGACGGACATTGGCGCGCACCATCGCCTGCAACAGGGTCAGGGTCGCGACGACATTGTTCTGGTAGTACTTGGAGGGTTCGACCACCGACTCGCCCACCTGGATGAACGAGGCGAAATGAAACACCGCGCTGAATTGATGCTGGGCGAACAAGGCATCCAAAGCATGGGCGTCGGCGATGTCCAGCCTGACCCAGTTCGGACGCGGCCCGCAGGCGCAATTGTCCGCCACGATGACGTCGTGCCCTGCGCAACGCAGGTGTTTGACCATGTGCGAGCCTATGTAGCCCGCGCCGCCGACAACCAAGAACTTCATCCAAGCCTCCTGGAATCTGTTTGATGTGCAAGCGCGCTCCGGAGGGGCCGGGCGGTCATCCTTAGCAAGCGGATCAGGTGGTCAGCGGGTTGGCCATCTGCATGGGCACGCCCCTGGTTTCTTGGAGCCTAGATGCCTATTTCAAGAACAGCCAATTCGTCATCTGCCTGCCGTCGAAATGGATCAGATAGCGCCCGTCCTGATAGCTGACGGGGTATTCCTGAAGCTGTCCCTGGGCGTTTCGACTGAACAGTTTCAAGCCGTCGACGGCCTGGATCGACAAGGTGCCGTCCAGCGGCTCGACACGAAACGGGGTCCGCTTGTTCGGCTGGGGCTCGGCCCGGGTGCCCAGGGAGATCAACAGGTTTCGCGACTGTTTCAGCGGTTTGCCGTCCAGGCTCTGCACCGCCACGCTCGCGCTGGCGGTCTTGAGCTTAAGCTGGATGTCACCGAGCGCGAGCGTCTTGCCGCCGAGCCAGCCGATGGCCGCCTGGGTCAGCGGTGTGTCGATGGTGTAGAGCCCTTGTTGCCAGTTGCGTCTGAGCTCGCCGGTGTCGCTGCGGGCCTCGCTGGCGTTGGCCGGCAGCAGGGACTGGTTGGGATCCTGGATAACCTTGGCGCCGGCGGGCAGTGCGCTCGCCTGCAGCCACGGCAGCGCCGGTGTCTTTGGCATGGCAATCTGCAATTTGCCTTTTTCCATGGCTGTGCGCAGCAGCACCGAATCGGCTGGCGAGATGGACTGGTTGAACAAGGTGTCCGAGGTGGGGGCGAAGACGTAGCTTTGGTCGGCTTCACGTACATCGCCGCGGCGATAGACCAGGGCAGCGGCCGGGAGTGTGGCCAGCTGGCTGGGGTCGTTGTAGGCGTGCCAGTTGCTCGCCGAACGATCCTGCTCGCGGAACGGCTCCTGGCTGTAGGCGTAGTGCATCAAAGCATCCCAGCCCTGATAGCGGGCCGTGGCGGCGACATACAGCGCCAGTGTGTAGCGATCGGCCACAGGCTGGGTGTCGCTTTGCCATTCGTTGTTCCACTCGGTCACGCTCAACGGCCGGCCCACGACCTGGGCCGCGGCGAGCCAGTTGACCAGGTTGTCGCTGGTCAGCGGGTTCTTTTCCAGCTGGCCTGCGCCGCCATAGCTGTGGACGTCGATCAGGTCGCCACTGGTCAAGGCCGGCAAGGCGCTCAGGCCATTGCGTCCCCAGGTGCTGGTGGTGACGATGGGCACCTTCACGCCCAAAGTACGCAGGTGATCGATCATCTGCTGGTCGAAGCGTTGCTCCAGGTCGTTGAGGAACAGCTTGGATGGGCCATGTTCCCAGGCGCGCCAGGTCTGCTGCTTCGCGAGCCCATGTTGCTTGGCGAAGGCTTCGGCCAATTCCATGTAGCGCTTGATGTGCTGGGTGGGTGTCTTGTCTGGAAGCAGGGCATTGCCGTAATGCCCGGTGAGGTCGTTTTCATTGGTGATCAGTACGGCGGCGATGGCCGGGTCATCCTTGTAGGCAAGGCCGGTGTAGGCGTTGACGTGCCCCAGGTACTGCTCGGCGAAGCGCTTCATCGTCTGGGCGATGGTGTCGTTGACATAGTTGTAGCCCTTGAGGTCGGCGATGGGCTGTTTGTCGCGGTCGGTCAGGCCTTCGCGCTTGGGTAATTCATCGAAGCCGCGGATCTTGTCCCTGGCCATCAGGGCGCGCTGGACGTGCAGGTCCAGCCACACGTAGATCCCTTCGTCCTTGAGGCATTTGATCCACCAGTCGATCTTTTGCAAAGACTCAGGGCTCAGGTTCTGGGTGTCCCGCACTTGGTCGTGCCGGCCGAAGATGCTCGGTGTCACCCAATACGAATCGTGGTGATGCAGGCGCACGAGGTTGAATCCCAGGGCCGACAGGCGCTTGGCCTGGGCACGGATTTCGTCGTCCGTGGTGTTGAACAGGGCATAGGCCGAGACGTTGGTGCCCCAGAAGCGCGCCGGGGTGCCATCGGCGAATTGCAACCGATCGCCCACTGCCTTGACGAAGCCACGCTTGCCGGCCGGTTTTTCTCCAGCGTTGAGGAACGACAGGTCCACCGGCGAGGTGCGCCAGTCGGTCTGGTCCAGCGGCCAGCGGCTGGTGTCGCCCAGGCCGAAGCGCTCATCGGAGGTCTGGGCCAGCTCTATGCCCTGCGAGACCGTGAGCACGCCTTTGATCTGCTGGGTGCCGGGAACGATCTGGTCTTTGTAGAAGAACGCCCGTACTTCGGCGTCGTCGATGGGCTCGATGTACACGCTCGTCAGGGGCGGATCGAAGCGCATCTCGATGTACGGTCCCTTGGCGCGGTCGCCCCAGGTCCAGCCTCGATTGCCCGGCAGCAGGCTTGGCTTGCCCATTTCAGTGAACAGGGCGCGGTCGAACTGGAACGAGATGCCGCCGCCCATCACATTGGTTTTGCGGCTGTGGGCCTGCAAGTCGAAAGCCCAGGTCAGGCTCTGCTGCGTGGTCTT
Source organism: Pseudomonas sp. HTZ2 (assembly GCF_033173945.1). Lineage (NCBI taxonomy): Bacteria > Pseudomonadati > Pseudomonadota > Gammaproteobacteria > Pseudomonadales > Pseudomonadaceae > Pseudomonas > Pseudomonas sp. HTZ2. The sequence goes on from NZ_CP137332.1 coordinate 3,550,624, forward strand.
GGCGATCTGGGCCTTGAGGTCGAACCCCAGTGTGGAGTTCCTGGCCTGCAGGCTGTAGGTGAAGGGGGCCTCTACCTTGAAGGCGCCGCTGTCGAAGTTCGCCCATTTCCAGTCGGCAGCGAAGAACTTGAACTTGGCCTGCATCGCCAGGTTACCGCCACGGGTCAACTGTGGCAGGCCCTGGCTTTCGTCGATACTGGCGACCCAGTCCTCGGCGTGAGTGACGGGGGGCAATGCCAGCAGCAGGGTGAGCAGCAGGGATGAAACCAGGCAGCGTCGTGTCATGCGGGTCACCGGGCGGGCAGGCCGACACCAACGATGCCGGCAGCGTGGGCGAGTTTGAACCGGCGCACCATCTGCACATAGGCAACGGCTACACCGGCGAGGGACCAGTACACCACGGGGATGAACGTGATGCTGCTGACGGTGAAGATCGTGACCAGGATGCCAAGCAGGGTGGCCAGCAAACTGCGCCCGAGTCGGCACAGGTGCTCGTCCTTGTCGGCAAACGTACGCAGTGTCTTGCGCAGGCTCAGCAGCGAGGAGGCGAAGAAGGCGACGAACAGGGCCAGGCCGACCACGCCAAAGCGCAGGGCCAAGTTCAGGTAGGTATTGACGATGTCGATGATGCCTTGGCCCTGGACCATCGACTGCATTTCCGGCGTCTTGCGAAAATCGAACGAGCCGAACCACAGGTTGCGCTCGATGACGATCAGTGAGTTGTCCAGCAGCCGCTCCCGATAGGTGATGTTGTCTTTTTCCAGCGTGCCGATGTACGGCAGCATGTCGATCACCTTCTCGCCCCCCGGCACCACGGCCAGCAACGGCAAGCAGAGCAGGCCGGCGACCGCCAGCATTCCCAGGCGCTTGACCGCGCCACGCCCGGTGGCGATGAACACCACGATGATCACGCCCGTGCCGACCCAGGGCCCGCGCGACAACGGCACGAACAGTCCGGCTGCCAGTAGCAGGGCGCCCAGGGTGCGTTGCAGTGTGCTGCGTACATAGCCTTGGACGAACAGGTACAAGCCGATGCCGACCATCATCAGGTAGCCCAGAACGATCGCCTGGCCTGTGGTGGCGCTGGCGCGCAGCGCACCGCCCCGGCTCAGGTAGCTGGTCATGTCCATGTGGATGCCCAGCACGTAGGTCAAGGCGTTGTACAACAGCCAATGGCGCGCCGACTCGAAGGTTCCGATCAGTGCTAGCAACATCGTGGCGATCACGAAGCTGAGCAAGGCGTCCTTGAAATGGCTGAGTTCCTTGAGTGCCCGGCTGGCCACGTAGTACGGCAGGAAGATATCCAGGAACAGGTACAACGTCTGGCGCAACGTGTCGGTCAGGCTGGTCTCGCGCAGGTAGAGCAGGTTCATCAGTACCAGGCTGGCGAGCAGGAAGCGGTCAGGCCAGGTGCGCCCGAACGGCAAGGTGTCCGACTCTTGGCGCAGGGCCAGGGCCGCGGGCAGCAGTACGCTCAGGCTGAGCAGGCGGATATGGTCCAGGTCGACCAGGTAGTTGATCACGCCAAAGCCAGGCACCGGTATCGCCGCCGCCGGCATCAGGAACAGCAGCATGAGGAACAGCGCCATCGGGTTGTGCTCGCGCCGTCCGGCAACCAGCAGCACCAGGACGGCAATGACGGCATACACCCAGAAGTTGCCGGACACGAACACCAGCAAGGTGAGCGCGAACCAGAGGTTGCGCCGACGCTTGAAGTCGGCTGAACGGATCAGGTCCAGCGCCGGCCGTCGTGCCATGGTGAACACCACGGTGGCCAGGAACAGGATGACGATCAATGCGCGAAGGTGTTCTGGCATAGGCGGTGATGACCTGTCCCTTTGTGATGGACGACGGCTAGCGACATGGCAGATTGAGACTATAGTGACTTTAGCCAATAGGTCAGGGAATGTAGTCATGCCGTCAGTCGACTTATCGCCGCCGACCAGCCTGCGCAAACGCGCATTGGGAGCGGGTGCGTGGAACATGGTCTCCCTGGTCGGTACGCAGGCCCTGCGCCTTGGCGGCAACCTGATCATGGCACGGCTGCTGGTGCCGGACATGTTCGGCATCATGGCCATCTCCACTACCTTGTCGGTGGTCCTGCACCTGCTGTCGGATGTCGGCCTGCGCCAGAACATCATCCAGAGCCCGCGCGGCGACGATCCGCTGTTTCTCAATACCGCCTGGACCGTGCAACTGCTGCGCGGCATCCTGCTGTTCGCCGTGACGCTGCTCATCGCCTTTGGCTCCTGGGCGACCCAGCAGATCAACCTGTGGCCAGCCGGATCCTCCTATGCCGCTCCGGAGCTGCCGTTGGTGCTGGCGGTCACCGGCATTTCCGCAGTGATCTACGGCTTGCAGTCCAACACCATCGACCTGGCCGTGCGGGCGTTCCAGCAAAAGCGCGTGGTGATTCTCGAGCTCACGGCGCAGTTCGTCGGATTGCTGGTCATGCTGGTGTTCGGCTACCTCACCCGGTCGATCTGGTCGCTGGTGGCCGCCGGGATCGTCTCCACCCTCGTCTCCACCGTGATGAGCCACTTGCTATTCGAAGGGCCACGCAGCCACTTGTGCTGGGACAAGTCTGCGCTGACCGAGCTGATCAACTATGGCCGCTGGATTCTGTTGTCCTCGATGGTGGGCGTGCTGGCGATGAACGGCGACCGCATCTGGTTCGGCGGGGTGATGTCCACTTTCGACATGGGCGTCTACTCCATCGCGGTGCTGATTCTCTCGGCCGTGCAGGTCGGCTTGCTGAAACTGGGCGGGGCGGTGGTGCTGCCGGCCTTCAGCGAGGCCACTCGCGCTGGCGACAAACCCCGGCTGCTCAAGCTGTACAACCACTTCAGGCTGTACTTCGACACCGCCTGCCTGTTCGCCTGCGGCCTGTTCCTCACGGTCAGCCCGCTGATCATCAGCTGGTTGTACGACGACCGTTACCAGGATGCGGGCCGGATCTTGGCTATTCTTTCATGGTCGTTCTTCACCTTGCGTTACAGCTTGGCCCATCAGGTGTGGCTGGCCGTGGGGCTGACCAAGTACCAGGCCATGGACAACATCATCCGGGCCGTTTCGCTTTGGGTGGGGATGCCAGTGATGCTGGCCATCGGCGGCGTGGACTACGCGATCTGGTGGGTGGCGCTGCATACCTTCCCCACGTTGATCCTGGTGTTCTACGTCAATCGCAAACTGGAGATGTTCAGCCTCAAGCGTGAGCTGATGGTCTTGCCGATCATCGCGGTCGGCGCGTTGTGTGGTGAGCTGGTGACGCGGCTTTTCAACGGGTTCTGATTCCATCGCGAATACGCTGTCTGTCGCCGTCGGAAACCTAGAATTCCAAAGTGAATTTCACGGCATGGGTCTTGGAATCATGGGAAAGCATGACTCTGTTTCCCCGCTGCTAGGACGCAGGGGCTTTCTCAAGGGATGCGCGGTATTGGGTGCAGGCGGGCTGGTCTTCGGGCTTTCCGGGACCGCCACGCGCAAAGTCACTCAGACCGGGGGCTTCGTGGTGATCAACGGATGGGTGTTGCCCGCCGAATACTTTCGCAAGGCCTGAGCATGATCAAGGATTATCAGACGCACAAAGCACTGCGTGATGACTACGACTTCTGCATCATCGGCGGGGGACCTGCGGGCATCACCCTGGCCTTGCGCCTGGCCGAAGCAGGCTGGCGCGTGGTGTTGCTCGAAGGCGGCGGACACGAGTATTCCCAGCAATCCCAGGATCTTTATCAATGCACCTCCTCCGGTCTGGAGGCGTATATCCACAATACGCGCCTGCGCTTTCTGGGCGGCACCTCCAACCATTGGGCCGGGCGCTGCCGGCCATTCGAAGCCTCGGACTTTTCTGTCCCGCCGCCGGGCGGCATTCCTGGCTGGCCCATCGCCTATGCCGAGATCGAGCGGTACCTGCCGGCCGCCATGGCCATCGTCGACCTGCCGGAAGGCGCGCACTTCCAGGCGATCAATGTCAGTCGGCTCGGTGATGACTTCGTACCTGACGAGTTCTTGCTCAGCCCGCCCACTCGGTTTGCCCAGAAGTACGCCAAGGCGCTGGAGCAGACGCCAGGGCTGGATGTGTTCATCCACTGCAATTGCGTCGACCTGGAATTCGATCACGCTGCCGATAGGGTCAAGGCTGTAGTGGTGTCCGATTACGATCTGCACCGGGAGCGGGTGATCGCCCGGCAGTTCGTACTGGCCATGGGCGCTGTGGAAAATGCCCGGCAACTGCTCAATAGCGAGTCACTGGCTGCCGCGGGCGTGGTCAAGCCCGATGGTTTTGTCGGGCGCTGTTTCATGGAGCACCTGAATGTCGACCTGGGCACGTTCATCCTCAATAGCGGAAAAGTGGACAAGCCTCGCCAGTACTTCACCACCGATGCGTTCGTGGCCGAGTATCACGCGGGCAAAGGCAACGTCTCCGCGACGGTGCTGGACGAGGTGACGAACTATGGCCGGACCGCCCAGGTCAAGGACTTCCTCGAGACCCTCAGCTGCGATATGGGAATCGCCCACAAGATCGATTTCATCGCCAAGTTCAACTGCCCCGGCGATGGCGTGCTGAGCACCATGATCGAACAGTTCCCCAACCTGCAGAGCCGCCTTTCGACATTGCAAGAAAAGGACGCGCTGGGCGTGGCCAAAGTGAACATGAACTGGGTACTGAGCGGCGATGACCGTCAGACCATCAAGTGCATCGGCGTCGAGCTGGCAAAGCGTTTCGCCGAAAGCGGGCTGGCCTTCGTCAAGTTGAACGACTTCGTCCACGACACGTCCCTGCCCCTGAAAATGTCGCCCCACGCGCACCACATGGGCACCACGCGCATGGCGGCCTCGCCCGATGCCGGGGTGGTCGACCCGGACTGCAAGGTGTTCGGCACAGACAATCTGTATATCGCTGGCAGCAGCATTTTCGCCAAGGGCGGGGCGAGCAATCCGACGATGCCGCTTCTGCAGTTCACCTTGCGGCTGGCGGACCATCTGGACGCAAAGATGAAGTCTCAGGCGGGAGAGTTCGCCTGAAGGGTGTGACAGCGCGCCTGCAACCTGTGGATGTCTGGCAGCTGCGCTGATGGGGCAGGTACCGTGCGAGGAACGTGCGGCCTGGGTTCGGTTCGACATCGATAGGTTTGCGAGGGCAACAGCATGATGGGATGGCTGAGAAAAATCGTGGCGCATTACGCCATGTCCACCGGACGTGGGGCCGGACTGTACAGGCGCCTGTGCCGCCCCAACGCTATCCAGTGGGGCGCGTACCTGTCGCGCTGGGGGCGGTTTCACTCCACCGGGACCAACGTCCAGATAAACCCGGGGTGCAATATCACCGACCCTTCCCTGGTGCGCCTGGGCAACAATTGCGGTCTGTCGGATTGCACGCTGATCGGGCACGACGGTGTGGTGGAGCTGATCGAGGTCATCTACGGCAAGAAGCTCGACTCGGTGGGTTTCATCGATGTCCGTGACAACAGCTGGGTCGCCCATGGGGCGATTGTCATGCCGCGGGTGACCATCGGGCCGAACTCCATCGTGGCCGCAGGGGCGGTGGTGACCAAGGACGTGCCGCCGGGCACGGTCGTTGGTGGCAACCCGGCCAAGGTCCTGTGCACGCTCGAAGACCTGGTCAAGCGGGTCGAGGCGCGCTGCGAGGCCTACCCGTGGATCGACCTGATCAAGAATCGGGCAGATGTCTTCGATCCACAGCTGGAGCCGAAACTGGCTGCCATGCGCGCCGAGTACTTTTACGGCACCGGGAGGCAGGAGACATGACTGAAAAGCTCGTCGATGTGCTGATCGTCAATTACAACACCGCAGGGCTGCTGCAACCGATGTTCGATGCCCTGCGCCGTGGCGAGGGCGCGGATCTGGCGAGCTACTTGGTGGTCGACAACGCCTCGGTCGATGACTCCCTGGAGCGCCTGGCGGCGGTCTGCCCCGAGGCGCTGCTGGTGGCCAATCCGAAGAACGTCGGTTTCGGCCGCGCCAACAACCAACTGGTCGAGCACCTGCAGGGCAAATACGCTTTGCTGCTCAATACCGACGCCTTCGTCGCGCACGACACCCTGGTGCGAACGGTCGAATACATGGAAGCGCATCCGCAGTGCGGCGTGCTCGGGGTGCGTCTGGTGGGGCGCGAGGGAGACCTTCAGCCCAGCTGCCGGTACTTTCCGACGCCGCTGAACATGTTTGCCGCGCGCACGGGGCTGGAGCGCTTCTTCCCTGGGCTGCAGACCATCGACGAGATGAACTGGGACCACGACTCGGTGCGTGAATGCGACTGGTTGCCAGGCTGTTTCTACCTGGTCCGACGCGAGGTCATCGAGCAGGTAGGTTTGTTCGACCCGCGCTACTTCCTCTATTACGAGGAAGTGGACCATTGCAAACGGGTCAAGCAGGCTGGCTGGAAAGTCGTGTATTACCCCTACACCACGGTGGTGCACATTGGCGGCGAAAGCTCCAAGTCAGTCACCGAGCTCGAAGCGGCCAGCCGGCAGATCTCGGTGATGCAGATCGAAAGCGAGCTGCTGTATTTTCGCAAGCACCATGGCGTGCCAGGGCTTGTGCTGCACATGCTGCTGGTGAGCCTCGGGGACACCTTGCTGGCGCTCAAGGCATTGCTCAAACGACGTGGCTGGGGGGCCGTGAAAGCCAGCTGGAAGCATGCCCGGGCGACCTGGGCGTTGCTCTTCGACACGCGCTTTGCAAGCCAGCCGACACGCTAGGGGGCCGTATGTTCGAGAACGTTCGCGCGGACCTGCGGGCCCATGGAGGCGACTGGGCGGCACAGGGCTTCTGGGTGATGCTGGTCTACCGTTTCGGGCGCTGGCGCTACGGGGTGCGTCCGGCGTTGCTGCGCAAGCTGCTGTCGTTCATCTACAAGGTGCTGTTCAAGCTGGTGCAGATCCTCACCGGCATCGAACTGCCCTGCGAGGTGGAGCTGGGGCGCAACTTCGTCATCGATCATTTTGGCGGCATCGTGGTCAGCGGCTATGCCCGCTTCGGCGATGACTGCCGCATTCGCAATGGCGTGGTGGTGGGCTTGAAGAACGTGCAGGAGCCCATCGCGCCGGTATTCGGCAACAACGTCGATATCGGCACCGGGGCCAAGGTGCTGGGCAATATCCGCATCGGCAACAACGTGATCATCGGGGCCAACGCGGTGGTGTTGACCGATGTGCCCGACGATTCGCTGGCTGTCGGTGTGCCCGCGGTCATCAAGCCCCGACGCAGTGGCGGATGAATCCATGATGACCGGCATCGGTGTGGTGGTGATCGGGCGCAACGAGGGCTCGCGGCTGGAGCGCTGCCTGGCGTCGCTGGCCGGTGCGGCGGATCAGGTGGTGTATGTCGACTCAGGCTCCACCGACGGGTCTGTGCAGATGGCGCAGGCGCGGGGTATCGAGGTGCTGGCCCTGGACATGACGCAGCCCTTCACTGCCGCGCGTGCGCGCAACGAAGGCTTTGCCTGTTTGCATCGCTTGATGCCTTCGGTGCGTTACGTGCAGTTCGTCGATGGCGATTGCGAAGTGGTCGCCGGCTGGCTGCCCGCGGCGCAGGCCTTTCTCGACCAGCACCCTGAGGTCGCCGTGGTCTGTGGTCGGCGCCGCGAGCGATACCCCACACGTTCGATCTACAACCAATTGTGCGACCTGGAGTGGGACACCCCGGTCGGCCAGGCCAAGGCCTGTGGCGGCGATGCGCTCATGCGCGCCGATGCCTTCGTCCAAGTGAATGGCTACCGCGCTGACTTGATCGCCGGCGAGGAGCCGGAGTTGTGCGTGCGCCTGCGCGCCCAGGGCTGGAAGGTCTGGCGTCTGGACGCCGAAATGACCCTGCACGACGCGGCCATGACCCGCTTCAGCCAATGGTGGCGGCGCAGCCTGCGCGGCGGCTATGCCTTTGCCGAAGGCGCGTTCCTGCATGGCGCGGCACCCGAGCGCCATTGGCTGCGTGAGTCGCGCCGAGCCTGGGTGTGGGGGCTGGGGATTCCCTTGGCGACCCTGCTGGCCTGCACGTTGTTCGGTTGGGGCGGGCTGTTGCTGTTGCTCGTCTACCCGCTGCAGGTGCTTCGGCTGATGCGCCGGGGGCGCGGGTCGTTGCAGCAGAACGGGTTGCAGGCGGGGTTTCTAGTGTTGGGCAAGTTTCCCGAAATGTGTGGGCAGGTGAAGTTCTTGCTGAAAAGGTTCGGTGTCGGCAAATCCGTGTTGATCGAATACAAGTGAGATGTCCATGACATATCGGTCACTGGTCAAAAGCGTGTTCACCTTGCACCCCGGTTACTCGCTGCGGGCGCTGCACAACAAGCTCCGTCTGGTACGGCACATGGCGCGGGAATGGTCCGGCCTCAATGCGTTCCAGCGGCGTCTGTCGCTTGCCTTGGGCGACAGTGGCCGGGAGCGGCTGGGCATCGATTGCATCGGCCTGGTCCAGTGGCCGTACATCAGCAAGGACTGGCCGGCGTCGATGCGCTTCGATGCGCTGGCCTCGCACTACGAAGTGGTCAGCAGCCGGTGCCCGAGCCTGCTGCTGCTGGGGCGCGAAGAGCGGCTGCTGCTCGATGACCTGTCGCGCTATTCACCGGCATGCTCTTTGGTGCTTGATCGGGCGTTCTGGTTCATGCGCGAAGGGGAGTTGGTGCTGAACCTGTTCCAACATGATCTGCGGGTCGCGTCGCTGGCCTTCAGCCTGGGCCTGGAGGACGGCGAGCTGTGCGTGTTCATCGGCGCAGTGCAGGGCATTCACAAAGGCATCGACAGCGAAACGTCACTGTCGATCTATCGGACGCTGACCAAGGATTTCGAAGGGCTGCGCCCGCGCAGCCTGTTGATCGAGGTGCTCCGCCACCTGGCCACGCGCCTGGGCGTCACGCGGCTCTACGCCGTGGGAGATAGCTACCGGCATCATCGCCATGCCTACTTCGGTGCGCAAAAGGCCCAGGAGTTGCCGACCAACTACGATGTCATCTGGCAAGAGCACGGTGCGCTGCCTTCGCAGCGCCAGGACTTCTACGTCATGCCGATCGACGAGGCCCGGCGCAGCCTGGACGACGTCGCGCCCAAGAAGCGCGCGATGTACCGCCGCCGTCATGACCTGCTGGACGATGTATTCGCCCAGGTGGACGCCACGTTGCGTTTGCAAGGTAAACAATCGGTGAGCGTGAAGGAGGCAGGCTACCCTGAGTCAGGAGTGCACCCATAATCAATCGAACACGCATTCAGTCGGGTCCCTATGCGCATTACGTATTTCGTCAATCAGTACCCGAAGGTCAGCCATAGCTTCATACGCCGTGAAATCCTGGCGCTGGAGCGTCAGGGCTTCATCATCCAGCGCATGGCCTTGCGGGGTTGGGATGCGCAATTGCTGGATGCCGACGACATGGCCGAGCGGGATCAGACCCAGTACGTCCTGCAAGGTGGCCTCAGAGGGCTGATCAAGCCCTTGCTACAGGTGCTGCGGGCCGACCCGCGACGGTTTTTTACCGCATTCTGGCTGGCCTTGCGCCTGGGCTGGCGCGCCGACCGGCCATTGCCTTACCACGTGGTCTACCTGGCTGAAGCCTGCTGGGTGCTGCAGCGATTGCGGGCATTTGGCAGCGAGCATGTGCATGCGCACTTTGGCACCAACTCCACCGAAGTGGTGATGCTGGCCAATGCCCTTGGCGGGCCGGCGTACAGCTTTACCGTGCACGGGCCGGAAGAGTTCGACAAACCCCAGTTTCTCCACTTGGGCGAGAAGGTCCGGCGCGCCGCGTTCGTCGCGGCGATCAGCTCCTACGGGCGCAGTCAGTTGTTCCGTTGGGTCGCCCATGGGCATTGGGCCAAGGTGAAGGTGGTGCATTGCGGCCTGGAGCGGATGTTCCACGACGTGCCGGCAGTACCGGCTCCGGCGGTACCACGGCTGGTGTGCGTGGGGCGGCTGTGCGAACAGAAAGGGCAACTGCTGTTGCTCGAGGCGGCGCGGCGCCTGGCCGAGCGCGGTGTGGCCTGCGAATTGGTGCTGGCGGGCGATGGCGAGATGCGGGCGGATATCGAGGCGCTGATCGCCCGGCACGGCCTGCAGGCCCAGGTGCGCATCACCGGCTGGATCAGCAGCGCGCAGGTGCGTGCCGAGATCCTGGCGGCGCGCGCCCTGGTGCTGCCGAGTTTCGCTGAGGGTCTGCCGGTGGTGATCATGGAGGCCATGGCCCTGCGCCGACCTGTCTTAACGACCTATGTGGCGGGCATCCCCGAGCTGGTCCGCCAGGGTGAGAACGGCTGGTTGTTCAGCGCCGGGGCCGTGGAGGAACTGGCGCAGGCCATGGCCGACTGCCTGGCGCAACCGGTGGAGGTGCTTCAGCGTATGGGGGAGGCGGCGTATGCGCGGGTGCTTGAGCGCCATGACATCGACACCGAGGCCGGTAAGCTGGCCGCACTGTTCAGGGCTCCGGCATGACAGGGCTCGCGGCGGCTATACTGGGCGCGCTGGCGTTGCTCGTGCTGTTGCCGACGCTGGTGTTGTTCATCGAGGTGCTGATGGCCTGCCTGCCGGCACGGCTGCCGCCTGCGGCCCGCGTGCCGCGTCCGCGTTTGGCGGTGCTGGTGCCGGCCCATGATGAGGCCTCGATCATCATCGCCACGCTGGACAGCATCCGTGCGCAGCTGTGCGAGGGTGATCGACTGCTGGTGGTGGCGGACAACTGCACCGATGACACCGCAGCGCTTGCGCGGGCAGCAGGTGCCGAGGTGGTCGAGCGCTTCGATGCACAGGCGCGGGGCAAGGGTTATGCGCTGGACTTTGGAGTGCGCTACCTGGGTTTCGACCCACCGCCGGTGATCGTCGTGGTCGATGCCGATTGCCAGCTGGGCGAGGGCGCGCTCACGCGCCTTGCTACCTGCTGCATCGACAGCGGGCGTCCGGTTCAGGCGTTGTACCTGATGCAGGCGCCTGAGGGCGCAGGACTCAAGACCCGCGTGGCCGAGTTCGCCTGGCGCGTGAAGAACCTGGTGCGTCCACGCGGCTGGGCGCGGCTGGGCCTGCCTTGTCAGTTGATGGGCGCTGGCATGGCGTTCACCTGGCGTGACCTGGCCTCGCTGGAGCTTGCCAGTGGCCATTTGGTCGAGGACCTGAAGATGGGCCTGGACCTGTGCCGCATCGGCAAGGCGCCGTTGTTCTGTCCCGATGCCAGGGTCACCAGCTGGTTTCCCGTCAGCAACGAAGGGCTGGGGGCGCAACGCCGACGTTGGGAGCACGGGCACCTGGGCGTCTTGCTCAAGGATGCGCCACGGTTGTTGATCGAAAGCCTCGCCCGTCGCAATGGTGCGTTGTTGGCCCTGGCGCTGGACCTGATGGTGCCACCGCTGGCCTTGCTGGTGTTGGCCTTGGCCGGGGTTTTCTGCCTTTCGTGGTTGGCCTGGTTGCTGCTGGATGTCAGCACCGCGCCGTGGCTGGCGAGCTGCGCAGTGGTATTGCTGGGCATCGCCGTCCTGCTGGCCTGGTACCGGTTCTGCCGAGGGCTGATCGCATTTTCAGTGCTGCTCTACGCGCCGCTCTACGCGGCGAAGAAAATCCCTATCTACCTGGGGTTCCTGGTCAAACGCCAGGTGGACTGGGTGCGCTCCAAACGGGATGGCAACTGATGCCTATGTCGATCTGGCAAGGCCACTGGAGCACCATCGTCGACAAGCTGCGGGTGGTCGAAGACGCAGAGGATGAGCAGCGCTTGCTGGCCCAGTTATCCACACCTGGGGCGCGGCGGGTGCTGGGTTTCGTCAACGCCCATGCCATGAACTTGGTGACCCGCGACCGCGCTTACCTCCAGGCGCTGGCTTCGGCGGACGTGCTGTTGCGCGACGGTTCGGGCATGGCGATCCTGTTGCGCCGGCTGGGGTTGGCGCCTGGCTTGAACATGAACGGCACCGACTTCATTCCCAAGTTGCTGATGGCCTTCAGCGGGCGGCGTGTGGCGTTCTGGGGCACCGAAGCGCCTTATCTGGAAAACGCAGCGCGCAGCAGCGAAGCCCGCTTCGGGGTTCAGGTGACGTCTGTTCACCATGGTTTCGATCAGATCGATACCTACCTGGCCCTGGCGCACCGGCAGCGGCCGGAGCTGATCGTACTGGGCATGGGCATGCCCAAGCAGGAGGCGGTCGCTGCCCGGCTGGCGCAAAGCGGCGCGCCCTGCGTGGTGGTGTGCGGCGGGGCGATCCTGGATTTTCTCGGCGACAAGGTGACGCGTGCGCCTCGGTGGATGCGGCGCCTGGGCTGCGAGTGGTTGTTCCGACTGCTGCGTGAGCCCAGGCGGCTGTTCAGCCGGTATGTGCTCGGCAATCCATTGTTCCTCTGGCGCACGTTGAGCTATGCGCGAGCGCGTGGTCACTGACAGGGAGTGGTGTCTGCTTCGCGGGTAAACCTGCGAAGGGGGCGACGCGCCTCTGCAACGGCCCAAAAGGGTAAATCCCCGGCGCGGTTCCAAAGTACTGCTACAGTGATATCAAACGCACCCATGTGCCGAGGACCCTCGGCAAACGGGTCGCACTATCGCCCTGGGGAGCAGTCCGCGCATTAGCGTGTGATTCAGGTGATCGATAGTCACGGGGACGATCTCCTACGTCATTGACCAGGCGGCACTCGCTGAGTGCGCGTCGGGTCTTTGTCTTTTCAGGATGAATGCGGTTGTTCTTGGCTTGGTAGGAAAGCGTGTGGTTTCTCGGCATCAGTGAGGACGAGCAATGGTTTTCGAACCCAGAAGTAACCGTTCCCTACTCCAGCGCAGACGCAGCATCAGCAACGCCATCCAGGCCGGGCTTGACGGCATCGCGGTGACCGGAGTCGCCTGGTACCTGATCTACCTGCACGTCGGTTACATCACCCCCGACTACGTCATCATGCTGCTGTTGCTGATCGGCGCCCTGGCGGTGGTCTATGACCACTACGCCATCTACCGCAGCAACGTGGGCCTGTCGATCAAGGCGTTCAAGCTGTTCAAGGCCTGGACGGTGACGTTCTGCTTTCTCGTGGCCATGGCTTTTCTCACCAAACAGAGCGAGCAGTATTCGCGCCTGCTGGTGGGCGAGCTGTTCGTCATCGGCTATTTCATCCAGTTGCTGCTGCATTTTCTGGTACGTGAAATCCAGGTGAAATTCCTGACGCTGCCCTACAGCCAGGAGAACGCCTTGATCATCGGCTCCGGTGAACTGGCGACCTTCCTGCATAAGAAGATCAGCAACAACCCCTGGCTGGGCGAGAAGATCGTCGGCTGCGTGCACATCGGTGAGACGGAGCTGCAAGTAGGGGCGCAGGAGGGAGAGGGTGGCCCGGTGATCCTGGGCGATATTTCCCAGCTGGATGACATCGTGGTACGTCATGGCATCAAGACCGTCTACCTGGTCACGCCGCTGGAAGGCTCGCAACTGATCCGCGATGTGTACCTGCGGCTGCTGGACAAGTGCGTTTCGGTCAACTGGATTCCCGACATCTTCTCGCTGCGGCTGATCAACCATAGCGTGCGCGAAATTGCCGGTATCCCTGTGCTCACGCTTTCCGAAACGCCACTCACCGGCACCAGCCTGTTCCTCAAGAACCTCGAAGACAAACTGCTGGCCGCATTGATTGTGCTGTGTGCCGCACCGGTCCTGCTCATCATCGCTGTGGCCATCAAGCTCGACAGCCCGGGGCCAGTGTTCTTCCGCCAGGAGCGCATGGGCTGGAGCGGCGAGACCTTCCGCATCTGGAAATTCAGAAGCATGTTCGTGCACCAGCCCGAAACCGGGGTGCTCCAACAGGCGCAGAAGAACGACCCGCGCATGACCCGGGTCGGGGCGTTCATTCGCCGCACCAGCCTCGACGAGTTACCGCAGCTGTTCAATGTATTGATGGGCGAGATGTCCCTGGTGGGGCCACGTCCGCACGCCATCCAGCACGACACTCAGTATTCCAGGGACATCGCCGACTATTTCGCGCGCAACAACATCAAGCCCGGCATGACAGGGTTGGCGCAGGTGCGCGGTTACCGGGGAGAGACCAAGGATCTGGGACAGATGATCCAGCGGGTCGACTCGGACATCGAATACATCAACAACTGGTCGGTGTGGCTGGATTTCATCATTCTCGTGCGCACGCTTTCGGCGTTCACCGGCAAGCAGGCGTACTAGCGCGTCAGACGTGTCTGGATTATCGGCATCGGGTTCAGGTGCGCGTAGCGGCTGCGCAAGGTCTCGATCAAGGACGGGCTTGGTACCTGGGAGCAATGCAAGTACACCTTGGACAACCCGCCAAAGCCCATTTCCCGGTAGCGGCTGGCGATCTCTTCATCGCTCGGCCCTTCGGGCACACCCAGGTGCAAGGTCAGCCGGCCATCCTCCACCGCGAACAGCGGCGTACTCCAGAGGAACCATTCCGAGCCGGTGCGGGGGAGCCTGACAAAGAAGTGGGCATGGTTGCCTAAGGTATCGACGTCGCCGCCGCGGCGTCTTTTCCATTCCAGCAGCCCATCGTCGGGGCGGGCCAGGCAGCAGCCAATGTCGTAGTAGTCGAAGCCGTTTTCCAGCGCCCACTCCAACGCCATGAAGGTGGTAATCGAGTTGACCTCGCGCAGCTGCTTGGCATCGGCGAAAACCGACTCGGGGTAGCCGAAGCGAATGGTGCTCCAGTAGCGCTTACCGGCACGGGTGATGACGCAGCCCAGGTGGCAGGCCACCACTTCATCGTCGCGCAGGATCAGGTCCAGCCGGCCTGCGGACTTGGCGAGCCTGAAAACCTCGGCAGTGGCAATCTGCGAGGCGGACGCCCCATGGCGAGCCTTGGCGTAGGGTTGCAGCATCGTCGTGTCGGCATGGGCGATCTCTTCGTCGGTGACTGCCGGGCGCATGTGATAGCGCGGCCGGTGCTTGCGCAGGCTGCGCCGCAACTCACTGTTGTAGGTGGCGACGATGCTGTCCAGAGAGCGCCCCAATGGCACCACGGCGCTCAAAAAATGCGGCACCTGCAGGGCTCCGGGCACCGGCACTTCGCTGGCCAGTACCACGGCATCGCTGGTCGCGCTGGCCGGCGTGGTCGCCCCCATCAGTAACTTGGCCAGGTCGCGGTGGGCTTTGCGGCCCAAGTAAACCACCTCGTGGCTGCTCTGTTGGTCGGGCTTGAAGCGGCTGCGCTCCCAGCGCCACAGGCAGGCGCGGCTGGCCAGGTCCTTGAGCCTGGCGGACGTGGCCCTGATTTCGAAGCGGACCGACGGCGAAATGCACTGCCTGGCCAGTAGGGCGAGCTGTTCTTTCATCGCGGTGCTGACGCTCCTTCAAGGGGCATGTGCATACCTAGAACGAGTAAAGATGTGAAACGGCCAGCTCGCAAGGCAGGGCCACAGTGTTCACCCAATGGAACGCTGAGGTCTGATTTGAGTATCTAGCGACTGTCCACTCGTCGGACTAACGTTGTGTCTATTGTTTTTTCAGAAGGGGCGCCGACCGCCGAATCGAGCCGACTGACGGTCGCTTGGCATGGCCGGTGTTGCCTACGCTGATAGTCCCGCACATGAATTGCGGGCAGGCGGCAACTGGATTGCGTACGTCTAAAAATCCCACCGAAGAAAGGAGCATTACCATGGCTTTCCAATACAAGCGTCTGGACAAGAACGACGCCGCTGTCTTGCTGGTCGATCACCAGACGGGTCTGCTCTCCCTGGTGCGTGATATCGAACCGGACCGCTTCAAGAACAACGTGCTGGCCCTCTCGGACTTGGCCAAGTACTTCAAGCTGCCGACCATCCTCACCACAAGCTTCGAAAACGGCCCCAATGGCCCGCTGGTGCCTGAGCTCAAGGCGCAGTTCCCAGATGCGCCCTATATCGCCCGCCCCGGCAACATCAACGCCTGGGACAACGAAGACTTCGTCAAGGCGGTGAAGGCCACCGGTAAGAAGCAACTGATCATCGCCGGTGTGGTGACCGAGGTGTGCGTGGCCTTCCCGGCGCTGTCGGCCCTGGAAGAGGGCTTCGATGTGTTCGTGGTCACCGATGCCTCCGGGACCTTCAACGAACTGACCCGTGATTCTGCCTGGCGCCGCATGGAGGCGGCCGGTGCGCAGTTGATGACCTGGTTCGGCGTGGCCTGTGAGCTGCACCGCGACTGGCGCAACGACATCGAAGGCCTGGGCACACTGTTCTCCAACCACATCCCGGACTACCGTAACTTGATGACCAGCTTCAGCACGCTGACGAAGTAATCCGGCGTGGGAGCTTTGCCTTAGGGGCTCATGCGCCTGGGGCAGGGTTCCCCGTCCGTATCCAGAGGTACCGGATGGGTCCACTGATCGGCTATTTCAAACTGGCCCTCAATCCCGGGCGTGGGGTGTTGCTCTTCACCTTACGCACCATCGTCGCAGGCCTGCTGTGTCTGTATCTGGCGTTCATCTTCGATCTGGAACAGCCCAAGTGGGCGCTGATGACCGTGATCATCATCAGCCTGCCCTTGGCCGGCATGACCCTCAAGCGCAGCTTCGCGCAGGTGATCGGCACGGCGGCGGGCGCGGCGGTGGCGGTGGTGCTGATGGCGCTGTTCCCCCAGGCACCGATGCCCTTCATCGTTTGCCTGGCCTTGTGGCTGGCGTTCTGCACGGCAGGGGGCACGCTGCTGCGCTATACCGACGCCCATGCCTTCGTCCTCAGTGGTTTCACTGCCGTGGTGGTGGCGATGCTGGCGGTGCCCGAACCGGACGGCATCCTGCTGCTGGCCATCACGCGCCTGACCGAAACCCTGCTGGCAGTGGCCTGTGTAGCCGTGGTCAGCCTGCTGACAGCGCGTCCGCAGGCGGTCGCTCAAGGTTACTTCGCCCAGGTCGACAGCCTGGTCAAGCTGATCGCTCGGCATGCCGCCGAGGTCATCAGGACCGAGGAAGACGAAGCCGCTTTCAACCAGCGCCAAGCCCAGCTGATCGCCCAGGTCAGCGCGCTGGAAGGCCTGCGCCGACATCTTTATTTCGATGCCCCGCACCTGCGCAACGCCGATGGCCTGGTGCAACTGCTGGCCAACCAGCTGGTGCTGCTGGTGTCGCGCCTACTGGTGTTGCGACAGCAACGTGAGCTGATCAAGCAGCACTGGCAAGGGCCGCTGCCGGTCGACATCCAACTGTTGCGCAACGATGAGCTGGACAGCCTCGATGCCCTGGCCAATGAGGGTGTGGCCTTATCGGCGCAGCGTCGCCAGGCCATACACCGCCTGAACCAGCGCTTCGAGCAGGCCGCCGACCGTGCGGAATTTCTCAGCGAACCATTGCCACCGCGTCTGCGTTCACTGGCGTGGGCCCTGCGTTGGGAGCAGGCGCGTCTGTTGCAACAACTGAACGAGCTGATCGAGCTGAACGAGGCGATCCAGCAGGGCAGGGCTGCCAGCTGCCCCCATGCCCAAGGGCGGGTCAGTGCCCTGCACCTGGATTTTCGCCTGGCCGGCATGAACGCCGCGCGGGCCTTCCTGGCGTTGTTCCTGGCAGGGTGGCTGTGGATCGAGACCGCTTGGGACGGCGCCCGCTCTGGAGTGATCCTGATCGGCGTCATGTGCTCGCTGATGGCCACTTTGCCTCGACCGCTGCTGGCCAGTCAGAACTACAACCGCGGATTGCTGGTGGCGCTGGTACTCTCAGCGGTCTATCAGTTCGGCCTGCTGCCGATCTTCACCGATTTCGAAATGCTCGCCCTGTGCCTGACACCCTTGCTCTATCTGGCCGCCGTCGGTCTGGCCAACCCCATGACCGCCGGGATCGGCATGGGCATCGGCCTGGTGGGCCTGCTGATGATCGGCCCGCAGAACGTCGGGGCTTACCACAACAGCGCCATCCAATGGTTCGAGTTCGCCGGGGCCTACCTGGCCGGGGGGCTGCTGGCGATGGTGGTGTTTGCCCTGGTCTTCCCGTTCAACCCGCAAAGGCGCATGGCCCGCCTGTTTCGCCTGAGCCGGGAAGATGTGTACCAACACGTGACTGCCCCCTCCAGCCTGGTGCGCCAGTTCGATTTCGAGAGCCGCATGCTCGACCGGCTCTCGGCCATGATCGGCCTGCTGCCGGCCACCAGCGATGCGCGTTCGCGGGAGCTGTTCGAGTGCAATCTGGTGTGCCCGGCATTGGCTATCGTCCTGGCCAAGGCACAGGCCCAGTGCGTCACCAGCGAGACCTTGCCGGAAGGCGTAAAGGCGCGATTGCGCCTAGGGTTGCAAGAGATGGCGGACTTCATCGGTGCGCGTCGTCAGGTGGACCTGGACGCACTGCTGCACGAGCTCGAAGCGCTTGGCGAAACCCTGGACGCCTTGCATCAGGCGCATTTCGAGGCGGGCCGGGAGGCGCTGCGTCAGTTGTTCATCCTGCGGGTCGCCTTGGCGATCGCCGGCCAGTTGCTCCAGCGCTACCGCCAGGTACTGGCGCCGACCACGCAGCCTGAAGAGGAGGGCGCCTATGCCCATTGATTTCGAGTTCGGCGGTGTCTACCTGCCGCCGATCGCCCAGGCGTTGTTGCTGGGCTTGCCGTTGTTTCTGCTTGCCGACGCCTTGCTGCGTCGAGTTGGGGTGCTGGCGTTGGTGTGGCATCCCGCCTTGTTCCAGGGTGCTCTGTATGCCGCGATCTGCGCGGCCCTGGTGTTATCGATGGGAGTGAGTGTCTAACAATGCCTGCCTTGCAACCTGTATTTTCCAAGGCACTGACCTTGGCCGTGCTGGCCCTTGCCCTGGTGCTGGGCTGGTTTGCCTGGGACTACTACACCCGTGCGCCCTGGACCCGCGACGCCCGGGTGAGGGCGGACGTGGTGACCCTGTCGGCCGAGGTGGCCGGTCGCATCATCGAACTGCCGATCCATGACAACCAGTTCGTCAAGCAAGGCGAGCTGCTGCTGCAGATCGACCCCGCCCGTTATGAGCTTGCGGTACTGCATGCCGAGCGCGCGGTCGAGGTCGCTCGCGCCGCACTGGGGCAGTCCAAGGCATCGATCGTCGCCAACGAAGCCCTGCTCAAGCAACGGCGCAGCGAAGAGCAACGCCGGCGTAGGCTTCAGTCCTTGTCGGCGATTTCCGCGGAAGAGTGGGAGAAGTCCGGCACGGACGTGGCCGTGGCCCAGGCCGATCTTCTACGCGAGCAGTCCAACCTGGGGTTGGCCCAGGCCAACGTGCAGCTCGCCGAGGCCACATTGAAGCAGGCCCGCCTGGACCTGGAGCGCACACGGGTCACCGCGCCGGTCAGCGGCTATGTAACCAACCTGTTGACCCGCCAGGGGGATTTCGCCCAATCCGGCACGCCGCTGTTGGCGCTGGTCGACAGCAGCTCGTTCCACGTCAGTGGCTATTTCGAAGAAACCAAGCTGCCGAAGATCAAGGTGGGCAGCCATGCGCGCATCGCCTTGATGAGCGGCGAGGTGCTGGAGGGCACGGTGGAAAGCATCGCCTACGCCATCACCGATCGCGAGAACCAGCCGGGCAACCGCCTGCTGGCCAACGTCAATCCGAGCTATACCTGGGTCAAGCTTGCCCAGCGGATCCCGGTGCGCCTGCGTCTGGAGCGCAGCGCCGACGCACCGCCGCTGCGCGCTGGGACCACGGCGACGGTCACCATCGTGGATTGAGTTGGGTGAGTCTGTCGCATGTTCGATCTGAATGATTTGTACCTGTACACCAAGGTGGTGGAGCACGGTGGCTTCGCCCCCGCCGGCCGTGTCCTCGGCTTGCCCAAGTCGCGCCTTAGCCGTCGTGTGGCCCTGCTGGAAGAGCGCCTGGGCGTGCGCCTTATCCAGCGCTCCACCCGCCAGTTCGCCGTCACCGAGGTGGGCCTGGAGTACTACCATCACTGTGTATCGATGATGGACCGGGCGTATGCCGCCGAAGACGCGATCGAGCGCAGCCGTGCGGTGCCCAGCGGTATTATCCGCCTGGCCTGCAGCACCTCGCTGCTGGACTCGCGCCTGGCGCCGATGCTGGCGCGCTTCATGGCCGAATGCCCAGTGGTGGAGTTGCTGGTCAAAAGCTACAACCGGCGTGTCGATGTCATTGGCGAGGGCTTCGACCTGGTCCTGAGCGTGCGCCATCGGCCACTGGAGAGCAGCGAGCTGGTGATGCGCAAGTTGGCCGATAGTCGTCAATGCCTGGTAGTCGCCCCCAGGCTGCTGATCGGACATGAGCAACCGCTGCGCCCCTCGGACCTGTTCGAACTGCCGAGCCTGGGCTGGGGCGCCAATGTACAGGAGTACACCTGGGACCTGGACGGGCCGGACGGCGCCGTGGCGTCGATTCGCTACCGGCCCCGCCTGGTGTCGGACGATGTCGCGGTGCTGCGCCAGGGTGCGTTGGCAGGTGCCGGTGTGGTGTTGCTCCCCGAGGAACTGGTGCGCGCCGACCTGGCAGCCGGGCGCCTGGTGCCTGCCTTGGAAGACTGGACCCCACGCAAGGGCGAGATCGTTGCGCTGTTCCCGTCACGACGCGGGGTGATGCCTGCGGTGCGCAAGCTGATCGACTTTTTGGTGGCGGCGTTCGAGCGAGAGGCTGAAGGCCAGATGCGACAAACCCTTTGAAACGGGGAGGTCACGAAGTGGGAGGCCAGGGAGCTGCAAGGCTCGGTGTCCGCTTCGTAGAGAGCGGATCATAAAGCCGTGCGCTTGAGTATTTCTTTAATGGCATCCAGCGCTTTGGGCCTTCGCGGGATGGATTTATACAGTAAAACGAGTTGGCGTATGTAGTCATCGGAGTCTGAGACGGGCGTGGCGAACACCTCCCCACTTTTCAAACCTGCCCATGCGGGAACGAGCGATACGCCCATCCCTTTCTCTACCATGATGTAAATGGCGTCAAGCGCATCGAGGTTGCACAGTAGATCTGGGCTTAGATCGTTGTCATGCAAGTATTGCAGGGCTATCTGCCCGCCCCAGGCATTTGAATCGTATCGAATCAACGGGTGGGTGAGAATGGTCGTATTTATATTGCTCTGTTCAATGGGTTCCTTTGTCAACAGCATTAAAGGTTCATGCCGCAGCGTTTGCATCTTGATGGATTTCGGTACGGAAAACGGGGGGCAGACCATAAGCCCGGCATCGAGTTCACCTGTTACCACCTGCTCATACAGCGCGCGCGAGTCGCCAGGTGTGATTCTAAGCCTCAGGTGCGGTGCCGTTATCGTTAATTGGTGCATTAATTCTGGAAGCAGGCCTGTCAACGCAGTTGAAATAGCGTCTAACTTGAAATCACCTGCAAGCCCATTGCTGTCGAATCCATCCCTGAGTTCCGTGGCGCACTGAATTAAGTTGCGCATTTTCGGCAACAGTGCCAGGCATTGTTCAGAGGGATCAACTGAGTGGGATCCACGGTTCAATAGTTCACAGCAGAGCGATTTCTCAAGCGCTTGAATACGCTGGCTGATGGCAGGTGCAGTAAGGTTTTCTCGGCGGGCGGCTGCCGCGATGGAACCTGTTTCAATAACCGCGACCAGACTTTCGAGAAATCGAATATCCAAAACAATTCCTTTCGGTCAGAGATGGAAAATCACGCTCCAGAACAAGCGAAAGGATAGGGTAGGCTGCACGAAATTCCCACCCAAACAAGAGGGCGTTTCCGTGACCGCATTTTTCCATGCCTCCTATCATGTAACAAACCTTGAAGAGTCTCGTAAGTTTTACGGCGAGGTGCTGGGCTGTAAAGAAGGCCGCTCCAGCGAGACGTACATCGATTACGACTTATTCGGTCATCAAATTTCCCTTCACGAAGGCACGCCATTTCCGACCACGCGCACCGGCAAGGTCGGCGAGCACATGGTGCTGATGCCGCACATCGGCCTGGTGCTTCAGTTGGATGATTGGATGGCGATGGCAGAGCGCCTGCAAGCCCATGGGGTGAAGTTCGATATTCCCCCCGTTGTGCGCTTCCCGGGTCAGCCGGGTGAGCAGCGGACAATGTTCTTCCTCGATCCAAGTGGCAACCCAATCGAGATAAAAGGTTTCAAGGACTTCAAAGAAGTCTTTGCTGTTTGAAGGCGTGCTTTTATCCAAGCAGCACGCTTTGTCGATCACGCTGTTTATCATGAGCACCAACGCATGAGTGCGAATACCGGATGCTTGAGTGTGCGCGGCGTTTACCAGCCAGTTGACAGTCCAAATTATAATAATGGGAGGACGTATGGCGAAGGCGAGTCTGGTCACAAGAATCATCGTGGGTCTGGTGTTGGGCATTATAGTGGGTGCCCTGTTAAATATTTATCCAGATTACAAAGTATGGGTGAGTAGTCAGGTCCTGCAGCCAGCCGGTGATATTTTCATCAAGATGATGAAAATGATCGTGGCGCCACTGGTCTTTGCCTGCATGGTCAGTGCCGTTGCCGGTAATGGCGACAGCAAGGCAATCGGGCGGGTGGGGGCCAAAACCATGTTCTACTTCTTTGTCGTCACGGGTATCGCCATTGTTTGTGGTTTGATCATAGGTAATGTGGCCCAGCCAGGTACCGGCGCAAACTTGAGCACCCTTTCGGCTGCCCAGTCACTGACGTTGCCCTCTTCTTCGGAGGGTGGCGATGTCGGAAGTGTGATTCTTGGTGTCATTCCGGATAACATCGTGAATGCAATGGCGCAGGGTAACTTGCTACCCATCTTGTTCTTTTCGATCCTGTTCGGTTTTGGTGTGAATGCGCTTGATGCGGATAAGAAGCGACCGCTGATCGCTGTGTTCAACGCCTTTTCCGGAGCGATGTTCAAAGTCACGCACATCGTCATGCACTATTCTCCGATCGGCATTTTCGGTCTCATTGGCGTGACGGTGTCTAACTTCGGACTTTCTGCGCTGTTGCCGTTGGGTAAATTGATTCTTGTCACTTACGCCGCTGTCCTGCTGTTCGGACTGGTCGTACTTGGCGGAATAGCCAAAGCGGTTGGCATTAACATCTTCGACCTGATCACGTTCATCAAGGATGAACTGATTTTGGCATTCAGTACCGCCACTTCGGCTACCGTGATGCCACAGCTCATCGAGAAGGTGGAGGCTTACGGCGCGCCGAGGTCCATTGCTTCCTTGGTGATTCCTACTGGGTACTCGTTCAATCTGGATGGCGCATCGCTCTTCGTGGGCATTGGTACGCTTTTCATCGCCCAACTGTATGAAATCCCATTGAGCCTCGCTGACCAGGCGGTGCTGGTGCTCATCATGGTTTTGACGTCCAAAGGCGCGGCGGGTGTGCCAGGGGCGATGTTCGTCATCCTCACCGCCACGCTGACCAGTGCCGGGCTTCCCGTGGAGGGCATCGCTTTCATCGCCGGTGTCTACAGGCTCATGGACATGCCGATCACCGCGTTGAATGTGCTGGGCAACGCCTTGGCGCCCTTGGTGATCTCCAAGTGGGAAAACCAATTTCGAATAGCACCTAGCCAACAGCCTGACGCAGTTGCGGGTGAGCGCCCTATGAACGCGTTGGCAAGCGAAGGGGGGGGCTGAACCGGACACTCATGGGCAATAAAAAACCCCTTGAATCGGCTGTATTCAAGGGGTTTTGATGTCCATCAGGAGCTCGTGCGATCTCGACTCCCGATTAGACGTTGAAGCGGAAGTGCATCACGTCACCGTCCTTGACGATGTAGTCCTTGCCTTCCAGACGCCATTTGCCGGCTTCCTTGGCGCCGCCTTCACCCTTGTACTGGATGAAGTCGTCATAGGCCACGACTTCGGCGCGGATGAAGCCTTTCTCGAAGTCGGTGTGGATCACGGCGGCGGCTTGCGGCGCGGTGGCACCGACACGCACGGTCCAGGCGCGGACTTCTTTCACACCCGCGGTGAAGTAGGTCTGCAGATTGAGCAGGGCGTAGCCGGCGCGGATCACGCGGTTCAGGCCAGGCTCTTCCAGGCCCAGGGCCTCGAGGAACATGTCCTTCTCCTCGCCTTCTTCCAGCTCGGCGATCTCCGCTTCGATCTTGTTGCACACTGGCACCACGACCGCGCCTTCTTCCTCGGCGATGGCCTTGACCACGTCCAGGTGCGGGTTGTTCTCGAAGCCGTCCTCGGCCACGTTGGCGATGTACATCACCGGCTTGCTGGTCAGCAGGTGGAAGCCGCGGATCACGGCTTTCTCCTCGACGCTCATGTTCTTCATCAGGCTGCGCGCAGGCTTGCCATCGGTGAAGTGGGCAATGAGCTTTTCCAGCAGGGCTTTCTGGGCCAGGGCTTCCTTGTCACCGCCCTTGGCGTTGCGCGCGACCTTCTGCAGTTGCTTCTCGCAGCTGTCCAGGTCGGCGAAGATCAGTTCCAGGTCGATGATCTCGATGTCACGCTTGGGGTCGACGCTGTTGGAGACGTGGATCACGTTCTCGTCTTCGAAGCAGCGCACCACATGGGCGATGGCGTCGGTCTCGCGGATGTTGGCGAGGAACTTGTTGCCCAGGCCTTCGCCCTTCGAGGCACCGGCGACGAGACCTGCGATGTCGACGAATTCCATGGTGGTCGGAATCACACGCTCAGGCTTGACGATCTCGGCCAGGGCGTCGAGGCGTGCATCGGGCATCGGCACGATGCCGCTGTTCGGCTCGATGGTGCAGAAGGGGAAGTTCTCCGCCGCGATACCGGACTTGGTCAGGGCGTTGAACAGGGTGGACTTGCCGACGTTGGGCAGGCCGACGATGCCGCAATTGAAACCCATGGGAATTCCCCTCTCTAGGAAATCAGGCCTTCTGGCTGTGCAGTTCGCGCATCGCCTTGGCGAAATCGCCTGCGAGCACGTCCGGCATCACGCCGAGGGCAAAATCGATGCTGGCGTCGAGCTTCTCCTGCTCGGCGCGCGGTGCGCGGCCCAGGACGAAGTTGGAGACCAGTTTGGCGTCACCTGGGTGGCCGATGCCGAGCCGCAGGCGATGGAAGTCGTTCTGGTTGCCGAGCTGCGCGATGATGTCGCGCAGGCCGTTGTGCCCACCATGGCCGCCGCCTTTCTTGAGCTTGGCGACGCCCGGGGGCAGGTCGAGTTCGTCATGCGCCACCAGGATGGCCGCCGGTGGAATCCGGAAGAAATTGGCCAGTGCCGCGACGGACTGGCCGCTGCGGTTCATGTAGGTGGTGGGAATGAGCAGACGAACGTCTTGGCCCTGATGGCTGAACTTAGCCGTCAGGCCGAAATACTTGCGGTCAGCGGTCAGCGATACACGCTGGGCGCTGGCGAGGCGTTCAACGAAAAGAGCCCCTGCGTTATGCCGGGTCTGTTCGTATTCGGGGCCGGGGTTACCCAGGCCGACGATCAACTGGATGGCGGTCACGTCAGGGGCTCTTCCTTGGAGTTGGTGGGTTACGGTGCGCGCGGCACTGTAACCCGATCAACGCCGGCGTGCGAGTGGATTACTCGGCAGCGCCTTCAGCAGCGTCAGCGGCTACGCGCGGGGCGTGGACGTTGGCAACAGCTTTGTCATCACCGTGGGCCAGAGCGACGAACTCTACGCCTTTCGGAGCTTTCAGGTCCGACAGGTGGATGATGGTGCCGATTTCAGCCTTGGCCAGGTCGACTTCGATGAACTCAGGCAGGTCTTTGGCTTCGCAGGAAACTTCGATCTCGGCTTCTACGTGGGAGATCTCGCCGCCTTTCTTGACCGGGGCTTCTTCGTTGATGAAGTGAACCGGTACCTTGGCGGTCAGCTTCTGGCCAGCAACGACGCGAACGAAGTCGGCGTGCATGATGAAGCCTTTGGCTGGGTGACGCTGCAGGGCCTTGACGACGACGTTCTGCTTGGTGCCGTCGACGTTCAGTTCCAGAACGTGGCTGAAGGCAGCTTCGTTATCGAACAGCTTGGTGATTTCCTTGGCCAGGATGGTCAGGGATTGGGCTTCTTTGCCACCACCGTAGACAACGGCTGGGATGTTGGCGGAATGACGCAGGCGGCGGCTCGCACCTTTCCCCAGGTCAGTACGCGCTTGGGCGTTCAGGATGAAATCGGTCATTTTGTATCTCCAAAATAGCCTCCCGTATGGCGTTTGCGACCAGCGCCATCGGGATTGGCAAAAAAGCCCCGCCCCGACAAGATGCCGGGGCGGGGCGCTTTTCGTCAGCGAGCGTTCCGCTTAGCGGAACATCGCGCTGATCGATTCTTCGTTGCTGATGCGGCGAACCGCTTCAGCGACAACCGGTGCGATATCCAGCTGGCGGATACGGTCACAGGCTTGAGCAGCGGCGGACAGCGGGATGGTGTTGGTCACCACCAGCTCGTCCAGCACCGACTTCTCGATGTTCTCGATCGCACGGCCCGACAGTACCGGGTGCGTGCAGTAGGCGTAGACCTTGGCCGCGCCGTGGTCTTTCAGGGCCTTGGCCGCGTTGCACAGGGTACCGGCGGTATCGACCATGTCGTCTACCAGGATGCAGGTGCGTCCTTCGACGTCGCCGATGATGTGCATCACTTCGGAGTGATTGGCCTTTTCACGGCGCTTGTCGATGATACCCAGGTCGACACCCAGGGACTTGGCGACGGCACGTGCGCGCACGACACCACCGATGTCCGGGGAGACGATCATCAGGTTCTCGAAACGCTGGTCTTCGATGTCGTCGACCAGTACGGGCGAGCCGTAGATGTTGTCGACGGGAATATCGAAGAAGCCCTGGATCTGGTCAGCGTGCAGGTCGACAGTGAGTACACGGTCGATACCCACGACAGTGAGCATGTCAGCGACGACTTTGGCGCTGATGGCTACACGTGCCGAACGCGGACGGCGGTCCTGGCGGGCGTATCCGAAGTAAGGAATCACGGCAGTGATTCGTGACGCTGAGGAGCGGCGGAAGGCGTCGGCCATCACTACCAGTTCCATCAGATTGTCGTTGGTAGGGGCACAGGTTGGCTGAATGATGAAAACGTCCTTACCACGAACATTTTCATTGATCTCAGCACTGATTTCGCCGTCGGAGAATTTACCGACAGAAACATCACCCAGTGGAATATGCAGCTGACGTACGACACGCCGAGCCAGATCGGGGTTGGCATTCCCCGTGAAGACCATCATCTTGGACACGCGCAGTACCTGAAGGCTGAGGGTAACCTGGATGAGTATAAGGAAAATGGCAGGGGCGGCTGGATTCGAACCAACGCATGGCAGGATCAAAACCTGCTGCCTTACCGCTTGGCGACGCCCCTGTATCTGTTGCTGCGAGTACCGAATACTCGACTTCTAGAGCAGGCTCTGCAGCTTGCGATGCAACATCGAAATGTTGCTTCCCTTTGCCACAAACCCTGTTTGGGTCTCTGAAAGAAGGGCCAGAACTTTATCAGCTTCGGCTTTGCTTGGGAAGGCCCCAAACACACAACTTCCAGTGCCGGTTAGACGAGCTTCAGTGTATTTACCCAGCAGATTCAACGCATTGCGAACTTCTGGATAACCTTGCTCTACCACCGGTTGGCAGTCATTTCGACTGTTTCCCTCGGGAACGGGGCGCATCTTAAGGGGGAGGGAATCACGTGTCAACTCTGGATGCGAAAAAATTTCCGCTGTGCTGACAGACACTTGCGGCACCAGTACGACGTACCAGGGCTCTTCGGGGTCCACCGGGGTCAGTTGCTCACCCACACCTTGGGCGAAGGCGGCGTGGCCGCGGACGAACACCGGTACATCGGCGCCAAGCCCCAGGCCCAGGCCGGCCAGGCGGTCTTCGTCCCAGCCCAGTTGCCACAGATGATTGAGGGCCAGCAGCGTGGTCGCGGCGTTGGAGCTGCCGCCACCGATGCCGCCGCCCATGGGCAGGATCTTGTCCAGCCAGATGTCGACGCCGAGCGCGCAGCCTGATTGTTGTTGCAGCTGGCGTGCAGCTTTCACGATCAGATTGCTGTCGTGGGGCACGCCGGCGATTTCGGTGCGCAAGTGGATCTGGCCATCGTCACGCAGGCTGTAGTGCAGCTGATCGGCATGGTCGAGAAACTGGAACACGGTTTCCAGCTCGTGGTAACCGTCTGGGCGGCGACCGATGATATGCAGCCACAGGTTGAGCTTGGCCGGGGCGGGAAGGGTGAGCGTGGCCATCGATCAATGCCCCAGCTGACGTGGCTGCCAGTCCTTGACCACCAGGGTGACGTCCAGGTCCTGGCCGTGCAGCTTCAGGCGTTCAGGTAGCCAGTAGCCGTTCTGTTGGGTGTAGCTCAGGTACTGCACCTGCCAGCCGTCCTGGGTCAGGCTGGCCAGGCGGCTGTCGCCATCCAGGGTCAGTTGGCTCTTGCTGTCGGGGGCAGGCAGGCCACGGACCCACCAGACCAAATGCGAGACCGGCAGTTGCCAGCCCAGCTGTTCTTCGAGCAGTGCCTCGGGGCTTGGGGCTTCGTAGCGGCCCTGGTTGGCCACCTCCAGGACCACGCCGCCGGGGCGTCCGGTCAGGCGTGCCGCCCCGCGACCCAGGGGGCCGGCCAGGCGGATGTCGTAGTAGTCCTGGCGTTGCAGCCAGAACAAGGTACCACTGCCCGAATCACGGGGGGCGCGAATGCCGACCTTGCCGTTGATCTGCCAGCCGTCGAGGTTGCTCAGTTGCTCTTTATGGGCGCGCCACAACTGTGGATCGCCGTGGCCTTGCAGGGATTCACGGCTACCGAATCCGGCGCAGCCGGCCAGCAGGGCGATCAGGGTAAAGGTGATGCAATGACGCAGGAACATGGTTTACAGGGTCTCTGATCCGGTCAGGCGCAGGAGAGTCTTGCGCAGGATTTGGCTGTCGGGTTGGCCCTCGAAGGCCTTGGCCCAGACCTGGCGGGCTTCGCGGCGTTTGCCGTTGGCCCAGAGCACTTCACCCAGGTGGGCTGCCACTTCGTGGTCGGGGAAGCGCGCCAGGGCCTGGCGCAGCAGGCGTTCAGCTTCGTCGAGGTTGCCCATGCGGTAGTTGACCCAGCCCAGGCTGTCGAGCACAGCGGGGTCGTCCGGGGTGAGCTGGTGGGC
This sequence comes from Pseudomonas sp. HTZ2, assembly GCF_033173945.1. Taxonomy (NCBI): domain Bacteria; kingdom Pseudomonadati; phylum Pseudomonadota; class Gammaproteobacteria; order Pseudomonadales; family Pseudomonadaceae; genus Pseudomonas; species Pseudomonas sp. HTZ2. Next base: position 3,579,478 of record NZ_CP137332.1, read on the forward strand.
TTTTTCGATCAGCGCCTTGGCTTCGGCGTAGCGCGTGGTGCGGTCGGCAAGGGTGTAGCCGAGCGCGTTCAGGGCCATGGCGTTTTCCGGTTCGCGCTGGATGATGGCGCGCAGGTCTTTTTCCATTTGCCCCAGGTCATCGCGCTTCTCCGCCAGCATGGCGCGGGTATAAAGCAGGTTGAGGTCATCCGGGTAGCGCTTGATCGCCTGGGCCAGGACTTGTTCAGCCTGGGCTTCCTTGGCGTTGTTGCCGTAGCTTTCCGCCTCGATCAGGTACAGCTGGATGGCGTAGTCCGGCTGGGCCTCTCGGGCTTCGCCGAGCAGGCGCGACGCCTCGCTGGAGCGGCCGTTAGCGATGAGGATGTCGGCCTGGCGCAATTGCGCCGGCAGGTAATCGGGGCCAGGGCCTACCAGGGCGTATTCACGCAGGGCGGCCTCGGGATCGCCGCGCTCTTCGTGCAGGCGGCCCAGGTTCAGGTGTGCGGCGTCGACATTGCTGTCGCGCTCCACCAGCTCCTGCAGATACCCCTCGGCCTCGTCCCAGTTCTTGGTTTCCAGGCAGACCAGAGCGAGCGAATAGCGCAGCTCGTCATCTTCGGGGTACTGCTGAAGCAGGCTCTCGAATTCGGCCTTGGCATCTGCCATGCGGTCCTGCTCGACCAGAGTGCGGGCGTAGGTCAGGCGCAGGCGCTTGTCGTCGGGATTGTCGCGAATAGCCCCGCGCAGCAGTGGCAAAGCCTCCGAACCACGGTCCAGGGTCTGCAGCAGACGGGCGCGCAGCAACACCGGGGCGACTTCGCCGTTTTGCGGCGGGTGCGATTCGAGTAGTTCGAGGGCTTGCTCGGTCTTGCCATCCTGGTTCAGCAACAGTGCTTTGCCAAACACCAACTGGCCGTTGTCCGGATACTTGACCAACAGGCGGTCGAAGCTTTGCAACAAGCCGTCGCGGGTGTTCTGGTCGGTTTCGGCTGCGGACAGCGCGAGGAAGTCGAAGTGGGTGTCGCCCTGGCCCTGGAGGACCTTTTCCATGTAGGCCATGGATTCGTCGTAGCGTCCGGCGCGGGCCAGTTGAATGGCCGCGGCCCGTTGAGCGTCGAGGTTCTGCGCATCGTTGCGTGCCCAGATCATCGCGGTGTCCAGCGCGGGCTCGTCGGCACCGAGGTATTCGGCGATGCGGTAGGCGCGTTCGGAGACGGCTGGGTCTTGGGTCTTCTCAGCCTGGTCGACATAGTTGGCCAGGGCAATGTCAAAGCGGTTACGTTGCCCGGCCAGTTCCGCTACCAGCAGGCTGTAGAGCGTTTCCTCTTTGAACGAGCCGTACACCACAGGCTTTTCCGGTGCGCTTTTGCCTGCCGCGGCAACGGGCGACGCGGCCTCGTTCTTCTGCGGGGCCAGGCTTTGGCAGCCCTGGAGCAGGGCGAGAGCAAGCAACAATGCGTAGGACTTGTTCATAAAGAAGGCTTTGGATACCGGCGGTCGGAGCATGATGACACAAGCGCGATGGCAAACCCACCTGCGAAGGTCGAGGTTGCGAGGTTTCGGATTGTTCGGACCATTCTATTAGCGGGTTGTTCTGGACTTTCGAAATCACCGGACCAAAATCCCAATCCCAATCCCAATCCCAATCCCAATCCCGCTTTTGCTTTTAATTGCACAAATTAGTTCAGGCGCCGCCAATCGCGACTTCAGGAGGCCGAGTGCAGGTGCCTGTAGCGGCAGGCGCGCAGCGCCCTTCGGCGTCAGCCGAAGTTGCGAGATGGAGACTTGCGAAGCAAGTCGGAGGCCGCGAAGCCCCGGAAGGCGCCGCAGCGTAGGGGCCGGATGCAGGAGCAAGCGGTTTTTGCCTCCTTTTTGCCAAGACAAAAAGGAGGTCGCCGTAAGGGCGAAAGGTGAGTCTGCGCCGGCGCAGGGAACGGATATTCCCACGCTGTAAATGCCCACCGGCGGTGTTTGAGCCATCGTGCACCAAAAAGCCAAAGCCGATAGGGTGAGAGCGAGGGCTGTCAGTCACTGTATGTGCTCGTAGCGTCTGGCCGGCGCAACGGCCCGCCACCGTCGATAGCCCTCGGGTATCGCGACAATAGCGAACGGTGGTTGTTCTGAAACCTGCGAAGTAGGACAATTATCGGCTTCTCGTCACAACCAGCGACCTTGCATGGCCTTTCTTGCACTTGGTATCAACCATAAGACTGCCTCGGTAGACGTACGCGAGCGCGTGGCGTTTACGCCAGAGCAGCTGGTCGATGCCCTGCAGCAGCTTTGCCGACTGACCGCCAGCCGTGAGGCGGCGATCCTGTCGACTTGCAACCGCAGTGAACTCTATATCGAACAGGACCACCTGGCCGCCGACGCCGTGCTGCAGTGGCTGGCCGAGTATCATCAGCTCAACCTCGAAGAGCTGCGTGCCAGCGCCTATATCCACGAAGAGCATGATGCGGTCAGGCACATGATGCGTGTGGCCTCGGGCCTGGATTCGCTGGTGCTGGGCGAGCCACAGATTCTCGGCCAGATGAAGTCGGCCTACGCCGTGGCCCGCGAGGCCGGGACCATCGGCCCGCTGCTCGGGCGCCTGTTCCAGGCCACGTTCAGTGCTGCCAAGCAAGTGCGCACCGACACCGCCATCGGCGAGAACCCGGTTTCCGTAGCCTTCGCCGCCGTCAGCCTGGCCAAGCAGATCTTCAGCGACCTGGGTCGCAGCCAGGCGCTGCTGATCGGCGCTGGCGAGACCATCACCCTGGTCGCCCGCCACCTCCATGAGCAGGGTGTACGGCGTATCGTCGTGGCCAACCGTACCCTGGAGCGCGCCAGCATCCTGGCCGAACAGTTCGGTGCCCATGCGGTGCTGCTTTCGGACATCCCTCAGGAGCTGGCCAACAGCGACATCGTCATCAGTTCCACCGCCAGCCAGTTGCCGATCCTCGGCAAGGGCGCGGTGGAAAGCGCCTTGAAGCAGCGTCGGCACAAGCCCATCTTCATGGTCGATATCGCCGTGCCAAGGGACATCGAACCGCAGGTTGGCGAGCTCGATGACGTCTACCTATATACGGTCGATGACCTGCATGACGTCGTCGCGGAAAACCTCAAGAGCCGCCAAGGCGCGGCCCAGGCTGCCGAGGAGCTGGTATCGGTCGGTGCCGAGGATTTCATGGCGCGCCTGCGCGAGCTGGCCGCGGTGGATGTGCTCAAGGCCTATCGCCAGCAAAGCGAGCGCCTGCGCGACGAAGAACTGCAAAAGGCCCAGCGCCTGCTGGCCAATGGCGGCAATCCCGAAGAGGTACTGGCCCAGCTGGCCCGGGGGCTGACCAACAAATTGCTGCATGCGCCCAGCGTGCAATTGAAAAAGCTCTCCGCCGAAGGCCGCCTCGATGCGCTGGCCATGGCCCAGGAACTCTTTGCCCTCAACGAGGGCTCGACGGACAAAACCCCGCAATGAAAGCGTCGCTGCTCAATAAACTGGACACGCTCCAGGACCGCTTCGAAGAACTCACCGCTCTGTTGGGCGATGCCGAGGTCATTTCCGACCAGACCCGTTTCCGCGCTTATTCGCGTGAATACGCCGAAGTCGAGCCGGTCATCGACGCCTATAAAGAGTGGCGAAAGGTCCAGGACGATCTGGCCGGCGCTCAGGCGCTGCTCAAGGACAGCGACCCGGACTTGCGCGAAATGGCTGTCGAGGAAGTGCGTGAGGCCAAGGAGCAACTGGTCGGCCTGGAGGCCCGGTTGCAGCGCATGTTGCTGCCCAAGGACCCCAACGACGGGCGCAACGTGTTCCTCGAGATCCGCGCCGGTACCGGTGGCGACGAGGCGGCGATCTTCTCGGGCGACTTGTTCCGCATGTATTCGCGTTACGCCGAAAAGCGCGGCTGGCGTCTGGAGATTCTCTCCGAGAACGAAGGCGAGCACGGCGGCTACAAGGAGATCATCGCCCGGGTCGAAGGCGACAGTGTCTACGGCAAGCTCAAATTCGAATCTGGCGCACATCGCGTGCAACGAGTGCCGGAGACCGAATCGCAAGGGCGTATCCACACCTCCGCCTGCACCGTGGCGGTCTTGCCGGAGCCGGATGAACAGGTCGCCATCGAGATCAACCCGGCCGACCTTCGTATCGATACCTACCGCGCCTCGGGCGCCGGTGGTCAGCACGTCAACAAGACCGACTCGGCGATTCGCATCACCCACCTGCCTACCGGCATCGTGGTCGAATGCCAGGAGGAGCGGTCGCAGCACAAGAACCGTGCCCGGGCCATGTCCTGGCTGTCGGCCAAGCTCAATGACATGCAGACCAGCGCCGCGCAAAACGCCATTGCCACCGAGCGCAAGCTGCTGGTGGGCTCGGGCGATCGCTCCGAGCGTATCCGCACCTACAATTATCCACAGGGCCGGGTGACCGATCATCGCATCAACCTGACCCTGTACTCCCTGGATGACATTCTGGCCGGGGGCGTCGATGCGGTCATCGAACCCCTGCTCGCTGAATACCAGGCCGATCAGTTGGCCGCCCTGGGGGATTGAATGACCATCATCGCCAGCCTGCTGCGCGACGCGCAGTTGCCAGATTCCCCGACCGAGCGCCTGGACGTCGAGCTATTGCTCGCCGCAGCCCTGGGTAAGTCGCGCAGTTATCTGCACACCTGGCCAGAGCGAATCGTCAGCAGCGAGGCCGCCGAGACGTTCGCCGGCTACCTGGCGCGTCGCCGAGCCGGTGAGCCGGTGGCCTACATCCTGGGCCAGCAGGGTTTTTGGAAGCTCGATCTTGAAGTCGCGCCGCACACCCTGATCCCACGTCCGGAAACCGAGCTGCTGGTAGAAGCGGCGTTGGAGCTGCTGCCCGTGCGACCTGCGCGGGTGCTTGACCTGGGCACTGGCACCGGCGCCATTGCCCTGGCCCTGGCCAGCGAGTGCCCGGCCTGGCAGGTAACGGCACTGGACCGCGTGCCCGAAGCCGTGGCCCTGGCCGAGCGCAACCGCGATCGCCTTGGCCTGGCCAATGCCCAGGTACGCCTGAGCCACTGGTATGACGCCGTGGCTGGCGAGCGCTTCGACCTGATCCTGAGCAACCCTCCCTATATCGCTGCCGACGACCCGCATCTGGTCGCAGGCGATGTGCGCTTCGAGCCCAGCAGTGCCCTGGTGGCGGGGCAGGATGGCCTGGATGACCTGCGAGTGATCATCGCCCAGGCGCCGTATCACCTGTCGGCCGGTGGCTGGCTGCTGCTCGAACACGGGTACGACCAGGCCTCGGCCGTGCGTGAGCTGCTCACCCGCCACGGCTTTATCGACGTGGCCAGCCGCCTGGACCTGGCCGGTCACGAACGCATTTCCATGGGACGACTGCCATGCTGAGTGATCAGGAACTGTTGCGCTACAGCCGGCAGATCCTGCTGGCCCAGGTGGATATCGACGGTCAGTTGCGGCTCAAGCGCAGCAAGGCGTTGGTCGTCGGGCTCGGGGGGCTAGGGTCGCCGGTTGCTCTGTACCTGGCCGCGGCCGGTGTCGGCGAGCTGCACTTGGCCGACTTCGACACCGTCGACCTGACCAACCTGCAACGCCAGGTCATCCATGACAGCGACAGCGTGGGCATGAGCAAGGTCGACTCGGCGTGCAAGCGTCTTGAGGCGATCAACCCCGAGGTCAAGCTGGTTGCGCACCGCGAGGCGCTGGACGAAGACTCCCTTGCCGCGGCCGTCGGCGCGGTCGACGTGGTGCTGGACTGCTCGGACAACTTCTCCACCCGCGAAGCGGTCAACGCCGCCTGTGTCGCAGCAGGCAAGCCGCTGGTCAGTGGTGCGGCGATCCGCCTGGAAGGGCAGCTGTCGGTGTTCGACCCCCGTCGTGACTACAGCCCCTGCTACCACTGCCTTTATGGCCATGGCAGCGAGGCTGAGCTGACGTGCAGCGAGGCGGGTGTGCTCGGTCCGTTGGTGGGCTTGGTGGGCAGCCTGCAAGCACTCGAGGCGATGAAACTGCTGGCCGGCTTCGGCGATCCTCTGGTGGGGCGCTTGCTGTTGATCGATGCCTTGGGCACACGCATGCGCGAGCTGCGGGTCAAGCGCGATCCGGCGTGTGCTGTCTGTGGCAGCCGGCATGGCTGAGCGTGCGGCGCCGGTCGGCGTGATGGATTCTGGGGTCGGCGGTCTGTCGGTGCTCGCCGAGATCCAGCGCCTGTTGCCCAACGAATCGCTCCTGTATGTCGCCGACAGCGGCCATGTGCCGTACGGCGAAAAGTCACCGGACTATATCCGCCAGCGCTTGCGCCACATTGCCGGGTTCTTCCACGCGCAAGGTGCCAAGGCGATGGTCCTGGCCTGCAACACTGCGACCGTGGCGGCAGTGGCCGACCTGCGCGAGCTGTACCCGAATTGGCCTCTGGTGGGCATGGAGCCTGCGGTCAAGCCGGCCGCTGCAGCGACGCGCTCTGGCGTGGTCGGGGTGCTGGCCACCACCGGCACTTTGCAGAGCGCCAAGTTCGCTGCCTTGCTCGATCGTTTCGCCAACGATGTCCAGGTCATCACCCAGCCGTGTCCTGGCCTGGTGGAGCGCATCGAGGCGGGGGATCTCGACAGTCCACAGCTGCGCCAGTTGTTGCACGGCTATGTGCGGCCTTTGCTGGACGCAGGTTGCGACACGCTCATCCTTGGCTGCACCCATTACCCCTTCCTGCGTCCGCTGTTGGCCAGCATGGTGCCGGCGGATGTGGCCATCATCGATACCGGTGCCGCTGTGGCGCGGCAACTGCAGCGCTTGCTGGCGGCGCGGGACCTGCTGGCCGAGGGGCCAGCGCGTGACACCGCGTTCTGGACCAGCGCCGAACCACAGTTGCTGAACGACGTGCTGCCGCTGCTCTGGGGGCGTGCCGATCGGGTTCTGTCTTTTCCGCTGTAACCGAAGTGTGCTGCCCAAGGGGGCGCCTGCAGACGCTGGCTTAGCCTGCGATGGGGCGCACCGCGCGCCGCAGGCTCAATCCTTAAGACCTTGAAACGCCGCCAAGACCCGCTCACGACTGCTGCCCAGGTCCACGATCGGCTGCACGTATGACGCAGAAAATAAATCCCCGCCGGCACCCGGTTCATGGATGGTTTTGTCATCGAGCCCCTGCAATTCCGGCAGCCAATGACGGATGAACTGCCCTTGCGGGTCGAAGCGGCGTGACTGGCTGACCGGGTTGAACAGACGGAAATAGGGCACTGCATCGGTCCCTGTGGAGGCACTCCATTGCCATCCACCATTGTTGGCGGCCAGATCGCCGTCGATCAGGTGTCGCATGAAATGCCGTTCGCCCAGGCGCCAGTCGATCAGCAGGTTTTTGCTCAGGAACATCGCCACGACCATGCGCAGACGATTGTGCATCCAGCCGGTGTGCAGCAATTGGCGCATGGCGGCATCGACGATCGGAAAACCGGTACGACCGGTTTTCCAGGCTTCCAAGTCTTCGGGGGCATCCCGCCAGGGCAGCGCTTCGGTGGGGGCGCGGAAGGCCCGGTGTCGAGAGACCTGTGGATAACCCACCAGGATGTGTTTGTAGAACTCCCGCCACAGCAGCTCGTTGATCCAGGTTTGTACACCTACGCTGCCGCTGTCCAATTCGCCCTGGTTCCCGCTCAAGGCAGCGTGCAGGCACTGGCGCGGCGAAATCACGCCGGCAGCCAAGTATGGCGAGAGTTGGCTGGTGCCGGTCCGGGCGGGTAGGTCCCGTAGTTGAAGATAGTCCTCGACCGTCTCGTCGATGAAGCGGGTCAGGCGCCGATGGGCTTCGTTTTCTCCGGCTGGCCAGTGCTCGCGCACACTTCGCGGTGGGGACGGAAAACCGGTGAAGCCCTGGGGGAGGGGATCGCTGGCAATGCGCAGCGGTGCCTGACGTTTCACGGGAGGCGCCAGGCTTGGCAGGCTCAGATGCAGATGCTCAAGGCATGCCCGACGGAACTGGCCGAACACCTGGAAGTAGTGCCCGCTTCGGGTCAGCACCGAGCCTGGGCGAAGCAGCAGCTGATCCAGGTGGCCATGGGTGAGGATGCCCGCCTGCTCGAGCAGATCCTGGGTAGCGGCGTCACGCTGCTGCTCGTTCACGCCGTACTCTTCATTCCAATGCACCGCCTCGATCCGATGTTCTCGGCAGACCTCCAGCACCGCCTGGGGCGCCTGTCGCCAGGTGTCGACGTGGCGGATCAGCAAGGGGATATTCAGGCGCTCCAAGGACTGGCGCAGGGTCTGCAGGTTGCGCAGCCAGAAATCGACCTTGCAGGGAGCATCGTCATGGGCGAGCCACTGGCCGGGGCTGGCCAGCCACAGGGCGAGGGTCGGCCCAAGGGCACAGGCCGCGCTCAGGGCGGTGTTGTCTTCGACGCGCAGGTCGCTGCGCAGCCAGATCAGTTGCAAAAGCGTTTCCTCAAAGTGATTGCAGCAGGCGCAGGGCTGCCAGGGGCGTGTCGAACAACTGCAAGCCCTCGACGTCGGATTCGACCAGGCGCGGGCCGTGCGCGAAGACAGTGCCACCACCGGCCAGCAGTGGGATGTCGATGCCGGTCAACGCTGCCTTGAACGAGCGGATGTCGACACGGGTGCCGAGGTAGAAGATCACCGCCCGTGGCCGCAGGGCTTGCACCGCGCGGTGCAGGCAGGGGCCGGTGAGCGGTTGTTCGAGCACCTCCACGGCGATCGCACTGTTGCCGAGCAACCAGGCGCACAGCCAAAGGTGCGGATCGAACGCGCCATCGCCGCAGGTTGTGATGAGCACGGCGGGGCCTGGCAGCGACAGGCTGTCGTGCTGAACGCGCGCGCCCAGCTTGCTACGCAGCCAGGTGTAGAAGAATGCTTGCTCGAGCCGGGCGTTGAAGTAGCTGCGCCAGCGTTGTTCCAGGCTGTCCAGCAGGGGCAGCAGCAATTGCTCGCACAAAGTGAAGGCCGGATACAGTGCCATCGCCTGATTGAATTGCTGGTCGAGAGCATGATGTGAAAGCGAGGCGATGGCCTCGATCATCGCCTGTTCGCGTAATTGCCAGTCGCCCACTGGGGCAACGCTCGGCGGGCGTTCGAGCAGCTCGCGCACCTGGCCCACCGACGCGCCGCGTTCCAGCCAGCTCAGGATGGCGTGCACCCGCTCGACCTGTTCTGGCGGATAAAGGCGATGGCCTTTGGCGGTGCGCTGGGGTTTGAGCAAGCCATAACGCCGCTCCCAGGCCCGCAGCGTGATCGGGTTGACGCCTGTGCGCCGGGCCAGTTCGCCTATCGGCAGCAGGATTTCAGAGAGCATTGCGCAGGCCCAGGGGCGCGGGGTGTGGTTGCAGGTAAGCCTGTTGCAGCAGGTAAGGGTCGGGGTGGTTGCGCAGGTGATGCTTGAGCAAGGTCAGGGGCACCACCAACGGCACGATGCCTTGCTGGTACTGGCCGATGAGCTGCTGCAGTTCGTTGCGGTCGCCTTGTCCCAGAACATCTCTCAAGTAACCACTCAGGTGCTGCAAGACGTTGCCATGGGTGCCACGGCTGGCGCGACGGCGTAGCGCCTGCATCAGCGCGCTGAAATAACGGGGGCCGATGTCGAGCGGGTCGTCGTCACGGCGCATGCTGCCGAGCATTCGGCCCAGTTCGCGATAGGCCTGAGGATTGTTGGCCATGAGCAGGTATTTGTAGCGCGAGTGAAAGCGCACCAGGGCTCCGCGGTTCAGGCCCTGCGTCAGCAGATGCTGCCAGTCGGCATAGGCATAGACGCGGCTGATGAAGTTTTCCCGCAGTACCGGGTCGTGCAGGCGGCCTTCTTCTTCCACCGGAAGATCCGGGCGGCGCGCGCAAAATGCACTGGCGTATGCACCTTGCCCCGGCAGGCGGGAGAGCTGACCGTCGTGCTGATAGACCTTCACCCGCTCCAGGCCACAGGACGGCGACTTCTGCATGAAGATGTAACCGCACAGGTCATCGAGCGACTCGGCCATCTGCTCGCCATAGGCGCGCAGCGGGCCCGACAGGTCAGTGCCAGGGCTTTGGGGGGCTATCACTTCAGGGCATTCAGGATCGCCGACCAGGCGGATAGCGGCGCGGGGAACGCCTAGACCAATGGCCACCTCAGGGCATACCGGAGCCCATTCGAAGTGATCTGCGAGCAACTCAAGGCACAGGGGAGAGGCCTTGTGACCGGCGTTGAAGCGCACGGATTGGCCGAGCAGACAGGCACTGATACCAATCCGCGGCTTGTCGGTGGGCGAAGCGATGTCCATGGCGGGTCTCCGGAAAACCTGTACGTTGATGTGCGTCTTGTACAGGTTCATTCCAGCACACCGAAAAACTTATGCAAGAGAAATTTTTTGTACAGCTCTGCGGATCGCGTTAATCGAGGTGCTCCAGCAGCCGCCGGGCAGCCTCCTGACCGCTGAGCCAGGCGCCTTCCACGCGGCCGGACAGGCACCAGTCCCCGCAGGCATACAACCCAAGGTCGGCATCGGCCAGGGCCCCCCACTCATGGTTGCCGGCCGGACGGGCATACAACCAGCGGTGCGCCAGGGCGAAGGTCGGTGGCGGCACGATGCAGCCAATCAACTCAGCGAATTCGCCCCACAGCTGCTCGATCACGTCCTCTTTGGGCAGGTCGATATGCTGCTTGCTCCAGTTCGAAGTGGCGTGCAGTACCCAGGTGTCGAGTTGTTCGTCGCGCCCAGGCTTGCTGCGGTTGCGGGCCAGCCAGTCGAGCGGGTTGTCCTGTACGAAGCAGCCCTGCATGGGCGTATCGAGGGCGGTCTGGAAAGCCAGGGCGACGGCCCAGGTAGGCTCCATCTGCACGCCAGCGGCCACGGCGGCGAGCTTGGGCGTCGCGGCCAGCAGCGGTGTCGCCTGGGGCGCGGGCACCGCGATCACCACACGGCTGAAGGGGCCGTGGCTGCACCCTTCGGTGTCCTGCAGGTGCCAGTATTGTTTGCCACGGAAGACTTCGGCGATGCGGCAGCCGAAGTTCACCGTCACGTCCTTGAGCAGGCCGCGGGTGATGGCGCTCATGCGCGGCACACCGACCCAGCGCGTCTGTTCGTCGGGTGAGGGGGTCAGTTCGCCGTCTCGGTAGTTGTACAGCTGAGGCTTCCACTGCTGCACCCAGCCGGCCTCGACCCATTGATGGACCTGCTCGACGAAACGCCGGTCACGGGCGGTGAAGTACTGCGCACCCAAGTCCAGTGCGCCCGCTTCGCTGCGTTTGCTGGCCATGCGGCCGCCGCTGCCGTGGCCCTTGTCGAACAAGTGGACCGTCTGCCCGGCTTTCTGCAGAGCCTGGGCGGCGGAAAGGCCGGCGATACCGGCACCGATGATGGCAATAGGTACTGTCATGATGGCCTCTTCGAACCTTGCTGTAAGCAGACTACGCTGTTAGGCAAACCTGTACAATGCACAAAATTTGTATAAGGTTATACCGCTCGATAGGGCAGGTTGGCCTATGTTTAATCCGAGAGCATCCGGTCTAAAAAGTGCCTTGTTCTTAAAAATAGACCACGGCCGCAACTTGCGAGGACACAGCCATGCATATATTGCTGACCGGCGGTACTGGCTTGATCGGCCGGCACCTGTGCCAGTACTGGCTCGGCCAGGGCCATCGCCTGACCGTATGGAGCCGTCGCCCCGAGCAGGTCGCTAAAATCTGCGGCACCGGCGTGCGCGGCATCGCCCGACTGGAAGACCTGGCAGCGGACGAGGAGGTCGACGCGGTGATCAACCTGGCCGGTGCACCGATCGCCGACCGTCCTTGGACTGCCTCGCGACGGACCCTGCTGTGGGCCAGCCGCATCACCCTCACCGAGCAGCTGCTGGCATGGCTGGAGAGCCGTGAGCAGCGCCCCGAGGTGCTGATATCGGGGTCCGCGGTGGGCTGGTACGGCGACGGTGGCGAGCGGGAACTGACCGAGGCCTCGCCTCCGGTGAAGGAAGATTTCGCCAGCCAGCTGTGCATCGCCTGGGAGGAAACCGCCCAGCGTGCGCAACGGCTGGGCATTCGCGTGGTGCTGGTGCGAACCGGGCTGGTGCTGGCCAGCGACGGCGGCTTTTTGTCGCGCCTGCGCCTGCCGTTCAAGCTGGGGCTGGGCGGGCGTTTGGGAGATGGTCGGCAATGGATGCCCTGGGTCCATATAGAAGACCAGGTCGGCTTGATTGATTTTCTCTTGCAGCACAAGGACACCACCGGTCCCTATAATGCCTGCGCGCCAGAGCCGGTGCGCAACCGCGAATTCGCCAAGCGTCTGGGGCGTGCCCTGCATCGGCCTGCCTTCATGCCGACACCGGCGCTACTGCTCAGGGCGGGCCTGGGCGAGCTTTCGACGCTGCTGCTTGGCGGACAACGGGCGCGCCCGGTCCGCTTGCTGGCGGCAGGATTCACATTCCGTTTCAACGATCTGCAATCGGCCCTGGACGACCTGTCCAGCCGCCTCTGACATAGGATGCTGCATGACCGATCACGCCTTGCTACTGGTCAACCTGGGTTCGCCGGCCTCCACCTCGGTTGCCGACGTGCGCCGTTACCTCAACCAGTTCCTCATGGACCCCTACGTGATCGACCTGCCGTGGCCTGTGCGTCGTCTGCTGGTGTCGCTGATCCTGATCAAGCGACCGGAGCAGTCGGCCCACGCCTACGCCTCGATCTGGTGGGACGAGGGCTCGCCCCTCGTGGTCCTGACCCGGCGCCTGCAAGCGGCCATGGTCGAGCAATGGCCCCATGGCCCGGTGGAGATTGCCATGCGCTATGGCCAGCCGGCCTTGCCCGAGGTGCTGGAGCGTCTGGCAGCCCAGGGTGTGCGCAAGGTTACCCTGGCGCCGCTTTATCCACAGTTCGCCGACAGTACCGTGACCACGGTGGTGGAGCTGGCCAAGCAGACCATCGCAAATCGTCAGCTGCCATTGCAGATGCGCGTGCTGCAGCCGTTCTATGATCACCCCGACTACATCGATGCCTTGGTGGCCAGCGCCAAGCCGTATCTTGAGCAGGGCTACGATCACCTGCTGCTGAGCTTCCACGGCTTGCCCGAGCGACATCTGAAGAAGCTCGACCCGACCGGCAAGCATGACTTCCAGGCCGCCGATTGCTGCAAGGATGCCGATGCCCAGACCCGTGCGATCTGCTACCGCGGTCAATGCCTGGCCACGGCCAAGGCGTTCGCGCAAAAGATGGGGATCGCCGATGGCAAGTGGTCAGTGTCGTTCCAGTCACGCCTGGGGCGTGCCAAGTGGATCGAGCCCTATACCGAGACGCGTCTGGATGAGCTGGGCAAGGCTGGGGTGAAGAAGCTGCTGGTGATGTGCCCGGCGTTCGTCGCCGATTGCATCGAGACGCTGGAGGAGATTGGTCAGCGCGGCAGTGAGCAATTCATCGAGGCGGGAGGTCAGGAGTTGGTGCTGGTGCCATGTCTGAACGACCACCCGCAGTGGGTGAAGGTACTGGCAGGGATGTGCGAAAAGGCCTGACTTTCTGAACACCTGTTCGGCCTCTTCACGAGTAAACCCGCGAAGAGGCCTGGTCAGGCTGAAGTCGGGTGTCAGTGCAACTGATCGTCCAGTTTCTTGTGCTTCCAGCTGTCGTTGCCCGGCAGGATCAGGTTCAGGGCGATGGCCACGATGGCGCACAGGGCGATGCCCTTCAGACCCCAGTCATCGGGGCCGTCGCCGCTGCCGATCAATACGCCGCCGATGCCGAACACCAGGGTCACCGAGACGATCACCAGGTTGCGGGCTTCGGCCAGGTCGATCTTGTGACGGATCATGGTGTTCATGCCCACTGCGGCGATCGAACCGAACAGCAGGCACAGAATCCCGCCCATCACCGGTACCGGAATGCTTTGCAACAGCGCGCCGAACTTGCCGATGAACGCTAAGGTGATGGCGAAAATCGCCGCCCAGGTCATGATCTTCGGGTTGTAGTTCTTGGTCAGCATCACTGCGCCGGTCACTTCGGCATAGGTGGTGTTGGGCGGGCCGCCGAACAGGCCGGCTGCGGTGGTGGCCAGGCCATCGCCGAGCAGGGTACGGTGCAGGCCCGGCTTTTTCAGGTAATCGCGCCCGGTCACGCTGCCCACGGCAATGACGCCGCCGATGTGCTCGATCGCCGGAGCCAGAGCCACCGGAACGATGAACAGGATCGCCTGCCAGTTGAATGCCGGCGCGGTGAATTTCGGCAGTTCAAGCCAGGGCGCCGAGGCGATCTTGGCGGTATCGACCACCCCAAAGGCGAACGACAGGCCAAAGCCCACCAGCACGCCGGCGATGATCGGTACCAGACGGAAGATCCCCTTGCCGAACACGGCCACGATCAGCGTGGTCAGCAATGCCGGCATGGAGATCAACATGGCGGTCTTGTACGGCATCAGCACACTGCCATCACCGGCCTTGCCCATGGCCATGTTGGCCGCGATCGGCGCCATGGCCAGGCCGATGGAGATGATCACCGGGCCGATCACCACAGGCGGTAGCATACGGTCGATGAAACCGGTGCCCTTGATCTTCACCATCAGGCCCATGAAGGTGTACACGAAGCCCGCTGCCATCACGCCGCCCATGGTCTCGGCCAGGCCGAACTGGCCCTTTGCGAGAATGATGGGGGTGATGAAGGCAAAGCTGGAGGCCAGGAATACTGGGACTTGGCGGCCTGTAACCAGCTGGAACAGCAAGGTGCCGATGCCCGCGGTGAACAGCGCCACGTTGGGGTCGAGGCCGGTGATCAGCGGCATCAGTACCAGCGCGCCGAATGCCACGAAGAGCATCTGCGCGCCCGAGACGATCTGGCGCCAGAGCGGGTCGTTGAAGCCGTCCTGCATGGTCAGGCGTCCTTCTGCTTGGTGCCGAAGATCTTGTCGCCGGCATCACCCAGGCCTGGGACGATGTAGCCGTGTTCGTTCAGGCGCTGGTCGATCGATGCGGTGTAGATCTGCACGTCTGGGTGGGCTTTCTCCACCACGGCGATGCCTTCGGGTGCGGCGACCAGGACCATGGCGCGGATCTCTTTGCAGCCTGCCTTCTTGAGCAGGTCGATGGTGGCGACCATCGAGCCGCCGGTGGCCAGCATCGGGTCGATGATCAGGGCCAGGCGCTGGTTGATGTCCGGCGCGAGCTTTTCCAGGTAGGTATGTGCTTCGAGGGTTTCTTCGTTGCGGGCAACGCCCACGGCGCTCACCTTGGCGCCCGGCACCAGGCTGAGCACACCATCGAGCATGCCGATGCCTGCGCGCAGGATCGGAACCACGGTGATCTTCTTGCCGGCGATTTTCTCGACCTGCACCTTGCCGCACCAGCCGTCGATCTCGTAGGTCTCCAGCGGCAGGTCCTGGGTGGCTTCATAGGTCAGGAGCGCGCCGACTTCCTGGGCGAGTTCGCGAAAATTCTTGGTGCTGATATCGGCGCGGCGCATCAGGCCGAGCTTGTGGCGGATCAGCGGGTGGCGGATCTCACGAGTAGGCATAGGGGAGGGCTCCGGGAGGCGGGCAAAAAAACGGCGGTAGATTAATCTATTCAGTCCTGCATGTCGTCTGCTCATTCTGGACGTTAGTCCATAAATGCTTGATCTGGGGCGGGCGGATGCGTACCTTTGCCCGCTTTTCCAATTCCGAGCCCCCTGGAGAGCGCCATGTCCGCCGATCTCGAGCATATCCGTCAAGTCATGCGCGAGGCTGACTGCCTGTACACCGAAGCCGAGGTCGAAGCGGCCATCGCCAAGGTCGGCAAGCAGATCTGCCAAGACCTGCATGACAAGAACCCGGTGGTCTTCTGTGTCATGAACGGTGGCCTGATCTTCGCCGGCAAGCTGCTGACTCACCTGCAGTTCCCGCTTGAGGCCTCCTACCTGCACGCCACGCGTTACCGCAACCAAACCAGCGGCGGCGAACTGTTCTGGAAGGCCAAGCCTGAGATTTCCTTCATCGACCGCGACGTGCTGATCGTCGACGACATCCTCGATGAGGGTCACACCCTCAGCGCCATCATCGATTTCTGCAAACATGCCGGTGCCCGCTCCGTGCACACCGCGGTGCTGATCGACAAGGACCACGACCGTAAAGCCAGCCCGGACCTCAAGGCCAACTATGCCGGCTTGCCGTGCGTCGACCGCTACATCTTCGGCTATGGCATGGACTACAAAGGCTACTGGCGCAACGCCAACGGCATCTTCGCAGTCAAGGGCCTGTGACCATGCGCCAACCTGCATTCATCGACCACGCGTTGTTTGCCGAGTTGGCGCAAAAAGCTGCCGACAGCCCCCGTGGGCGGCAACACCATAATTTCCATGAGATGGAAGAACCCTGCCACCGCATGGCCGTCGGCCTGCAGCCCACCACCTACATCCCGCCCCACCGCCACCTGAGCGACGACAAGGCCGAGGCGCTGATCGTGCTCAAGGGGCGCCTGGGCCTGTTGATCTTCGACGAGAAGGGCGTGGTGATCGACAAGCGGGTGATGCAGGCCGGAGGCGATTGCCTGGGTGTCGACCTGGCGCCGGGTACCTACCATGGGCTGGTGGTGCTAGAAGCCGACAGCATGCTGTTCGAATGCAAGGCCGGGCCCTACCGGCCGGTGGGCGAGGGCGAGCATGCTCATTGGGCGCCGCGTGAGGGCGAGCCAGGCGTGGCCGAATACCATGCGTGGATGCGTGCGCAGTTCGAGTAGCGTTCGCGGGTAAGCCTGGTCCGCAGTGCCTTTGGGGGCGAGTTTACCCACTAAGACGACACCGCAGAGCAAGGCAGTTTCACCACGAACCTGAGTGGCAGCGGTTTTCTGCGAAGGGACGCAGACGCAATCAAAAAGCGCCACGCCCACTCAGGATCCTGAACCCACCTCCATGCTAGAGTGCTTCTCCCTGCCAAGGAGCCTCACATGCGTGCGATTCTTCCTTTCCTGCTGGCGGTGAGCCTGCCGCTGTCCGCGGCGCCGCTGCATGGCCAGTTCCTGCCCCCCGATGAGCTGTCCCTGCGCCAAGAGGCTCCGACAGCCCAGCAACTGCTGCAGGTGACCGACTATTCGGTGGTGACCGGCATCCAGCGCCAGTCCGACCAGCAACCCATCCCGATCACCTCATCGTTGCTGTTGCGCCTGAAGGGCAAGCCCTTGAGCAAGGGCGCCACCCTCAGCCAGGTCTTGATCAATTTCGATGGCGAAGGCGGCAAGAGCCTGAAGAAGCCGGTCTACGACGAAAAGACCCGAACCCTCACCTTGAGCTATCCGCTGGCCAACTATCGAGTGATCATGGACCTGCTGCGCAACGAGACGTTGTACGTGCAGTTCCTCACTTACCCCAACGGTCATCTCTGGGCGGATCTGCACACCGGCACCGTACGTACGCGTTGAGACCCGCGGGCCGTGAGGGGTAAACTGCGGGCCTTTGAATGCCCATATGGCCCAGTTGGAGTCGGCAATGCGTAAAGACAAGAAGCAGGTGATTGGTGACGAGATCAGCGACGACTACGTCAAGACGTTCCTCCAGTTCGAGCCGGCCGATGGCGTGACCTCGCCATCGCTGCACAAACTGGTCAAGGCCTATCGTGGCCTGCGCGTAGACGATTTCGAGCGTTTCGTCGGCTTCTTCGTCGAGGCGGGTCTGGACCTGGACGGCAAAGATGAGCACGGCAAGACCTTTGTCGAGCTGATCGCCGACCAGCGCAATGCGCCTGAATACATCGAGATCATCAATAACGCCCGTGGCTGATCGGTAAGCCTGTGCCGACCTTTCGCGGGTAGGCCCGCTCCCACAGGGTTCATCGCAATGCTTGTGGGCGCGGTTTCCCGCGAAGAGCACCGCAAATCCAGGCACAAAAAAACGCCCCGAGGGGCGTTTTTTTGTGGGTCGGTATCAAGCGTAGTGCTGGGCCGGGCTGCTGGTGTCTTCCACCATTTCCAGCGCTTCGTCGTTCTGTGCGCTGATCTTGTGGTAGAGCGCGGCATCGGTGGCCAGGACCTTCTCGCGAGCCGGGAAGATCTCCTTGAGCTTGGCAGCCCAGGCACCCTTGGCCTGCTCGGGGAAGCAGCGCTCGATCAGTTCAAGCATGATCGAGACGGTCACCGAAGCGCCTGGCGAGGCGCCGAGCAGGGCTGCCAGGCTGCCGTCCTGTGCCGAGACCAGCTCGGTACCGAATTGCAGAATGCCGCCTTTCTTCGGATCCTTCTTGATGATCTGCACGCGCTGGCCTGCAACTTCCAGACGCCAGTCCTCGGCTTTGGCTTCAGGGTAGAAGCGGCGCAGGGCCTCCAGGCGTTGTTCCATCGACTGCATCACTTCGCTGACCAGGTATTTGGTCAGGTCCATGTTGTCACGGGCGACGGCCAGCATCGGGCCGATGTTGCCCATGCGTACCGACAGCGGCAGGTCGAGCAGAGAGCCGTGCTTGAGGAACTTGGTGGTGAAGCCTGCATACGGGCCGAACAGCAGCGACTTCTTGCCATCGACCACACGGGTGTCCAGGTGTGGAACCGACATGGGCGGAGCGCCGACCGCGGCCTGGCTGTAGACCTTGGCCTGGTGCTGCTTGACGATCTCGGGGTTGTCGCAGCGCAGCCACTGGCCGCTGACCGGGAAACCGCCGAAGCCCTTGCTTTCGGGGATGCCGGACATCTGCAGCAACGGCAGGGCCGCGCCGCCAGCGCCGAGGAAGACGAAGCGGGCATCGACTTCACGGCTGCCGCCGCTGTTGACGTCCTTGATGCTGACGGTCCAGCCGCTGCCGTTGCGGCGCAGGCCGACGACCTTCTTGCTGTACTTGACCTGCGCATCGGCGCAGTTGCCCAGTTGCTTGAGCAGCTTGTTGGTCAGGGCGCCGAAGTTCACGTCGGTACCCTTGATCACGCGTGTGGCGGCGATGCGCTGGTCGGCCGGGCGGCCCGGCATCATCAGCGGCATCCACTGCTCCATCACGGCCTTGTCTTCGGTGTACTCCATCTCGCTGAAGGCATGGTGCTGTTTGAGCAGCTCGAAGCGCTTCTTGAGGAAGGAAACGCCCTTGTCACCTTCGACATAGCTCAGGTGCGGGACCGGATTGATGAAGGCACGTGGCGAGCCGAAGCTGCCCTTGCGCACGAGATAGGCCCAGAACTGGCGGGACACCTCGAACTGGGTATTGATGTGCACGGCCTTCTTGATGTCGATGCTGCCATCGGCGGCCTGAGGCGTGTAGTTCAGCTCGCACAGGCCTGCGTGGCCCGTCCCTGCGTTGTTCCAGGGGTTGGAACTTTCCGCGGCACCGGAGTCCATCGCCTCGACGACCTCCAGCTTGATCGACGGGTCGAGTTCCTTGAGCAGTACGGCCAGGGTGGCACTCATGATGCCCGCGCCTACCAGTACCACATCAACCGATTCGTTCTGCGCCATTAACGCGTCTCCACAATCTACAGCACCTAATTGACAGCATAGGATCCCTGGGTTGGCCAGGATCGCCATGTCCGACTCTTCGCAGTTCTTGCCACTTCCGCGGACCCTGCCAATTCAGTCTTGGTGTTCGGCTATTGAACGCCCTTGCCACGGGTGCGGCAATTCGACTTATGGTCAAGGTATCCGCCGTGCGGTATGGACCGGCTTCAGTACTTCATCGAGGATGAGCACTTTTGCCGTCTGTTCGAGGCTGTTCGGGACGCATCTGTCGCTTTTGCACATGCCAGACTGTTCATTTGCTCGCCACACTCTTGTGAAGTTTGAAAAACCCGTTTTTTCACGCTCTTTTGGAACGTGAACCTCAAAAGGGACTGCGCGATGGCAATCCACAGGTTCCTGCAATGCGAAGGCCGGGACAGCAGGCGCGGCGGATGCAAGACCTGAGTGGAAGGCTCTCTGTGGGCAAAGCGTCGAAAGTGCCGTGGTCAACGGCGATGCGGGGCCCGATCAGGAGACGTCCTTATAATCGGGGGGAGATTATAACGATGTCGCGGGCAGAAAGGTGCGCTTAATGGGCTTTTTATTGCTGCGTTTGTCAGGCTGGCAGGGTGCGTTGCTGCCAGCGGCGGCTTGCGTGGGCGCAAACCCGAGCACTGTCCGGTAGCGGCTGACCAAGCCAGCCCAGCTGGGCTTCGCTGACCTGCACCCAGCCGCTGCTGCTGGGCCGTCGTGTGCAGTGCAGGAATCCAAGGCAATTGCCCTCGGCATCGAGGCGGACATAGGTGTTCTGGCGGGGGCGGGAGAAAAGCAGATTCCACAGCGAGGTCATGGCGGCGATCCTGTTCGGTCTGTCTGGCAACAGGATGAACGCCCGGCATGAAACCCATGTGACAATCGCAATTAAGGAGGCGGATCGGTTGCTCGGCTGCTTTTTCTAACAGCTTGCAGCGTGAAGCTTGTCGCTAGGTATACTGTGGGCCTTTGCCGTATTTTCTGGAGAAACGCGCATGTTGCAACGTCTGTTGTTCGGTTTGATCGCGGTGGCCAGCCTGAGCCTGGTCGGTTGTGCCCACAGCCCGCAACAACTCAGCCCGCAACCCAAGCTCACCGCCCAGCTCAATCCGGTCGGCCGTGGCCAGCCGGTCGTGGTCAAGGTGGTCGATGGCCGTGCCTCGCAATCGCTGGGGACCCGGGGTGGCATGTACCCTGAAACCAGCACCATCAGCGTCAGTGGCAACGATATCGTGCCCAAGCTGCAGGCCCAGGCCGAGGCCGCGGTACGCCTGTTGGGCTTCACCCCGACGCCCAACGCCTACAATGCCCCCCAGTTGACCGTGACCCTGGCCGAGCTCAAGTACCAGTCGCCCAAGGACAAGATGTATGTGACCGAAGCCACCATCGGCGCCACCTTCCGTGCCGATGTGTCCAACGCCAACCGTCGCTACAGCGGCCGTTACGGTGCTTCCCTGGATCAGCGCTTCGGCATGGCGCCGAATCAGGAGACCAACACCAAGCTGGTCGGTGACGTGCTCAGCGATGCCCTGACCCGTCTGTTCAAGGACCCGACCATCGGCCAGGTCCTAGGCGAATAAGCGCAGCGCCCTCGATAAAAAGCCCGCTGCCGGGTGCTTCCGGTAGCGGGCTTTTTGTTGCCTGTGAAGAGGCTAAGGAGCAGGCCAGCTTGTCATGCGGCCTCTATACGAAAGTCGAGCAGGCTACGGCCGGTATAAATATCGACTTCGGGCAGGTCTTGGTGGGCATGACCACCCAAGGCGCAATAGACCAGCCACTGGCGATCCTGGACGTTAATGGCCAAGCCGTCGATCAGCGCCTGTTGTTCATCGCTCTGGGCGACAAGGTAGAGGCGGTCCTGGTTTTCGGCGTGCAACATGACAAGCTCCATCGTAGGAAAAGGCCGACAGGGTGGCCTGTCCTGATGACGAGCGTGTGACAGTGAAATTCAATGACAGTTGGTCGCAAAATCCGAGCAGCAGGATTGGGCTTGGGTAGAATGCCGGGCTTTGCCGTCGTTCTTTTCCGAGGTTACGCGATGTCCTTGCAAGTGCTCTGGGGATTCCTGGCTGCCCATCCGGCCAAGTTGATCAATCTGCTGGCCCTGCTGATTACCTGTCCCGGCGGGCTGCTGCTGCAAAGCGCACGGCGGCGCGAAGTGGTGGCGCGGGCAAGTGGTGCGAGCGACGAGGCGGTGGTCGATGCCTTCGACCAGCGGGTGCCGCGCTACTACTACATCCTCGGATTCTCTTGCCTGGCCATGGCGCTGCTGCTGTCCTGGTTCAGCACCTGGATCTGAACACCGGATGCCCCTGTTGGGACGGGTAACCCGCCCCAACAGGGGATATTTCAGGCGACGGGGCTTTGAGCCTTGACCTGGTACTGGTTGCGCACCGGGGTGGCGTACTGCTGCACCAGGTAGGGCTGGTGTTCCACCGGGCAAGCGTCCAGGCGGCGCTGCCATTCTTCCTTGGCCTTGGCCAATTCCTGCGCGGGGAACAGTTTCTCCGCACTCGGCACCTGCAGGGCCGGGTCTGCTTCACTCCACATGCCATAGGCCAGGTAATGCACCGGGAACAGGCGGTAGCCGCCGAGAATCTGCCGGTCGATTTCCTGCGCCAGTTGCTTGGTGTCTTCGAAGTACTCGGTCACCGGGGCCGCGAAGCTGATATGCACCCGACCTTTGTAGCCGGTGATGCCCTGGGCGATGCTGTTGTCGTCCTCGCCCGGTGCCTTCTTGTAGGTGCCGGTGGTGGCGCGGATGTACAGCTCGCGGGCCTTGGCCAGGTCGCACGGATCGTACTCGTAGCTGATCGACACCGGTGTCAGGTTCAGGCTCTGGATCACGGCGCCGAAGGCTTCGTCCTTGCGGCTCATGTGGAACATCTTGAGGATCGCCGAATCGGTACGGTCATCGCCGTCCTTGGCCCGTCCTTCGGCCTGGGCGATCCAGATCGACACGCAGTCGTTGCGGATCGAGTGATTGATATAGGCCGACAACAGCTGGTAGGCGGCGAGTTTTTCCCGGCGACCGCTCAGCGAGCGATGGACGATGAAGCTCTTGTTCAGGCGCATCATGTCGCTGACGAAGGGCTTTTGCAGCAGGTTGTCGCCAATGGCGATGCGCGGCGTCGGCAGGCCGGCGTGATACACCGCGTAATTGACGAAGGCCGGGTCCATGACGATGTCGCGGTGGTTGGCCAGGAACAGGTAGGCCGTCCCTGACTTGAGCTGCTCGACCCCGGAGTAGGTGACCCCATCGGTGGCGCGCTCGATGGTCTGGTCGACGTAGTGCTCGACCTTGTCCTGCAGGGTCGAGACGCAGGTAACGCCGGCGAACTCGTTGCGCAGGCGGCGAGCGATCAGTGGCTTGAGCAGCCAGCCGAAGGCGCCGGCCGCCCGCGGGAAGCGGAAGTGGGTGAGGATATCCAGAAATGCCGGGTCGCTGAGCAGGCGTGCCAGGACGGCAGGGACCTCAGCGTCGTCGTACGGTCGGATGGCATCGAATTCGCCCATCATGCTCTCTTGTTGGAAACGGCTAGGGTAATAAGGTAGGGGTGGGGTCCGAAAAAACGGCTCGGACACACGCAGGCCCTGTAAACAGACCGGCAATTATACGCATAAGTCACCGCGGAGGCCGCGATGCTGGAAACCGACTTCTATCGTTGTCCCTATTGTGGTGAAACCGTGGAAACCACGGTGGATATCTCCGGCGGCGACCAGGTGTACACCGAGGACTGCCAGGTGTGTTGCCAGCCAGTGGTGTTCATCTTGCAGGTGCATGGTGACGAATGGATGCTCGATGTCAGACGCGAGGATGATGCCTGATGATGCGGATCTACGAGCCGGAGAGCCTGATGGAGGCGCAGTTGCTGGTGGGCATGCTGGCCAGCGAGGGTGTCCAGGTACATCTGGCCGGGCGTGATCTGGTCGGCGCTGCCGGCGAGTTGCCGATGCAAGGGTTGCTCGGTCTGGTAGTACCGGACGAGCAGGCTGGGTACGCACGGCAGTTGATCGATGCGTACAATGCGGCCCTGCCACTTGCCGGCGACGAACCGGAGAGTTTCCCCGGAACCCTGATCTGCTGAGTTTTTATCGCCATGTGTGGACGCTACGCCCTGTTTCGCTGGTCCCCGGCCTTTGCCGCCTTGCCCGGGTACCCCGCCGACCAGCAGGCGCAATGGAACATTGCCCCAGGCGCTTCGGTGCTGATCCAACGTCAGCTCGACGGCCAGATCCAGTTGGCCAGGGCCCGCTGGGGACTGACCCCGGCCTGGCTGACCGACTTATCCCGCACACCTGCCCAGGCGCGTGCCGAAACCTTGGCGGAGCAGCCGATGTTCCGCGAGGCCTTCCGCCAGAGGCGCTGTCTGATGCCGGCCAATGGTTTCTACGAGTGGCGTGGCACGGTGCGCAAGCGGCCGTACTGGCTGACACCGGGGGAGGGGGCCTCGCTGTTCTTCGCGGCGGTGTGGGAGGCGTATCCGGTGCAGGACGAGGTCTGGCTGAGTTGCGCGGTAGTGACCCAGGCGGCGATGAACCAACGTCGACCGCTGATTCTCGATGAAGCGGGGCAGGCGGCCTGGTTGGACCCGGAAACGCCGCTGGCGCGGCTGCACGAGCTGTTGGCCAGCCCACCAGCAGCGTTGCGCGAGCGGGCGCTGGCGCATTTCGTCAATGATCCGAAGCTCGATGCGCCGGAGTGCCTGACCCCGGCGTGAACCTCACGGGGCTGCAAGGCAGCCCCTTGTTCCTCAAACGCGGAACTGGTTGATCAAGCGCCGCTGCTGTTCGGCCAGCTTGGTCAGTTCGGCGCTGGCCTGGCTCGACTCGTCGGCACCGCCGGCCACTTCACCGGCCACCTGGCCAATATTGATGACGTTGCGGTTGATGTCTTCGGCCACGGCGCTCTGCTGCTCGGCCGCGCTGGCGATCTGGGTGTTCATGTCGTTGATCACCGACACGGCCTGAGTGATGCTCTCCAGCGCTTCGGCGGCACGGGTGGCCTGTTGCACGCTGTCGTCGGTCTTGCCCTGGCTGTCTTCCATGACCTTGACCACTTCGCGGGTGCCTTGCTGCAGCTGTTGGATCATCTGCTGGATTTCTTCGGTGGCCTGCTGGGTCTTCTGCGCCAGGTTGCGGACCTCGTCGGCGACCACGGCAAAGCCCCGGCCTTGCTCGCCCGCGCGGGCCGCTTCGATGGCGGCGTTGAGCGCCAGCAGGTTGGTCTGCTCGGCGATGGCGCGGATTGCCACGAGGATCGCGTTGATGTTCTCGCTGTCGCGGGCCAGGGTCTGGACCACCTCCACCGCACGGCCGATCTCAGTGGCCAGCACGCTGATCGAATGGGAGGTGTCGCGCACGATC
Source organism: Pseudomonas sp. HTZ2 (assembly GCF_033173945.1). NCBI lineage: Bacteria > Pseudomonadati > Pseudomonadota > Gammaproteobacteria > Pseudomonadales > Pseudomonadaceae > Pseudomonas > Pseudomonas sp. HTZ2. The sequence goes on from NZ_CP137332.1 coordinate 3,604,157, forward strand.
TGCAAGCCCTGGTTGGCCGCCTGGTCGGCGTTGTTCGCGGCCTGGGCGGCGTGGGTCGCATTGCGCGCCACGTCCTGGGCAGTGGCAGTCATTTCCTGCACGGCAGTGGCCACCTGATCGATCTCGGCCATCTGCTTGTGCACGCCTTGGTTGGTGCGAATGGCGATATCGGCAGTGTGCTCCGAGGAGTCGCTGACTTTCTGCACCGAGCCCACCACCTGGGTGATCATCGCCTGCAACTTGGCCAGGAAGGTGTTGAAGCCCTTGGCGATCGCGCCCAGTTCGTCGGCACGGTCGCTGTGCAGGCGGCGGGTAAGGTCGCCTTCGCCCTGGGCGATGTCGTCGAGCATGGCCACCATCTGACGCAGGGGGCGGGCGATACCGTGGGCCAGCAGCCAGATCACCAACAAGCCGATGGCGGCGATACCCAGACCCATCAGGGTCATGCCGGTGATGTCGGTGCGCCGTTGTGCGGCGAGGTCTTTCTGCAGTTGGTTGACGTCGGCCATCACTGTGCTCAGCGGCAGTTCGAGCAGCAGCGTCCAGCGGGCGTCGGTGCTGGCGACGCGGAAGGGCAAGTAGAGTTCGATGCGGTCCTTGGTTTCGTCGAGCTCATAGTGGAGGTTTTCGCCAGTCAGGGACGTAAGCGTGCCCGACTCCTCGGCATCCAGCACATCACTGGCTTTTTCGCCGAACTTCGACGGGTCACGGGTATAGGCCACCAGGCGGCCGTTGCTCGAGACCAGGGCCAGTTCGCCGGCGCCGTCGTATAGCTGACGGTCGGCGTTGTTGAGCAAGTCCTGGATGAAGTCTACCGACAGGTCGGCACCGGCCATGCCCTGGAACTGGCCATCGATCATGATCGGTGCGACGAACGAGGCGAGCATGACGGTCTTGTCGCCCACCTTGTAAGGCGCCGGATCGATCACACAGGGCTTCTTCGACTCTTTCGGGCACAGGTAGTACTCACTGGCGCGTACGCCTGTGGCCAGCACGGTGTGGTCGTTCACATCGATCAGCTTGTCCTGGCCGAGGCTGCCGTCACCATTACGGAACCACCACGGCAGGAAACGTCCCGTGGCGCTATCGACGCCAACCATGTTGCTGCCGACATAGCGGGCATCGTCATGGTCCAGGGCATTGGGCTCCCAACCCAGGTAGGCGCCGAGCACGGTCGGGTTGACCTCGACGGTGCGCTTGAGTTGGTTGACCAGGGATTGGCGGTCGACGCGCATCAGCGGTTGGCCGTCGGTGCCTTGCATGCCGATCATGGCATTGCTGGTGGCCAGGCTGCGGGCAATCAGCAGCGGCGCTTCCAGCCCGCGCTGGATCTCGCTGACTTGCGTACGGGCCAGGGCCCCCAGGCGTTGCTCGATCACGTTTTCAAACTGTTGACGGGTGCGTTCCTGCACCAGCGACTGAGTGCGTTCGCCGGAGTACACGGCGTACAGCACCAGGGCCGCAACAATGCTCAAAACGATGGCGCCCGCCAGGGCAGCCACGGAAAACTGAATCGACTTGAACTTCATGGGGCACCGCGTTCGAGAATGATTGTTTCCCGGGTTATCGGCGGGGCCTGGCGAAAGCATGAGGGGGGATGAGAAATCTTACCTGCGGCTCTGGCGAGGCCAGGCGACTCGGCCTAGGATACGCGGCATGTAAAAACGGAGTGCTTTCATGCGTAGTTCATTCGTTGCCAGCCTGATCGGCGCCAGTATCCTGCTGTCTGGTTGCCAGGCAGTGAATACCACCAGCGGTGGTGCCGTGGGCGTCGATCGCCAGCAGTACATGTTCAGCATGCTCTCGACCGACCAGGTCAACCAGATGTATGCCCAGTCGTATCAACAGACGCTCAGCGAGGCCTCGAGCAAGGGTGAGCTGGACAAGAGCAGCGCCAAGGCCAAGCGTATCCAGGCCATCGCCAGCCGCCTGATCGCCCAGGCGCCCAAGTTCCGGCCGGACGCCGCGCAGTGGAACTGGGAGGTCAACCTGATCGACAGCGACGAGCTCAACGCCAACTGTGGCCCGGGCGGAAAGATCATTTTTTATACCGGCCTGATGGACAAGCTGCAGCTCACTGACGCTGAGATTGCTGCTGTACTGGGTCATGAAATCGCCCATGCCCTGCGCGAGCATGGCCGCGAAGCCATGTCCAAGGCCTATGGGGTGGAAATGGCGCGCCAAGGCGCCGGTGCTCTGTTCGGCCTGGGTCAGGGCGGCATGGCCCTGGCGGACACCGTGGTGAACTACGCCATGACCCTGCCCAACAGCCGCGCCAACGAGAACGAGGCCGACCTGATCGGCCTGGAGTTGGCGGCGCGTGCCGGTTACGACCCGAATGCCGCGATCACCTTGTGGAACAAGATGAGCAAGGCCTCCGAAGGCGCGCCGCCTGAGTTCATGAGCACCCACCCGGCCTCAAGCAGCCGTATTGCCTCGCTGCAGGCGGCGATTCCGAAGGTGATGCCGCTCTACCAGGCTGCCAAGAAGTAAGCTGCAAGCTTCAGGCTTCAAGCTGTTAGGACGGCGTGACTCGCTTCTCTTGCAGCTTGCAGCTTGCAGCTTGCAGCTTGCAGCTTGCAGCTTCAGTCTTTAGCCCACCCAGCCGCTGGCTTTCATGGCCGAGTACACGGCGACGATGGCCAGTACGAAGAATGCAGCCGCTGCCAGGCGTCGAATCAGTGTCAGTGGCAGCTTCTCGGCGGCGAAGTTGCCCGCCAGCACAACCGGCACGTTGGCGATCAGCATGCCCAGGGTGGTCCCGAGGATGACCATGATCAGGTGAGGATACTGGGCCGCCAGCATGACCGTGGCGACCTGGGTCTTGTCGCCGATTTCAGCCAGGAAAAATGCGATCAGCGTGGTGACGAAGGGGCCGAAGCGGCGTGCGGCGCTGTTTTCGTCATCGTCCATCTTGTCTGGAACCAATGTCCACAGGGCTGTTGCAGCGAAGCTCCCGGCGAGGATCCAGTGCAATACCGTCTCGCTGAAGAAACTGCTGACCCAGGCGCCCACGGCACCGGCGGCGGCATGGTTGGCGAGGGTGGCTGCGATGATGCCGGCGATGATCGGCCAAGGCTTGCGAAAACGCGCGGCGAGAATGAGGGCGAGCAATTGCGTCTTGTCGCCGATTTCAGCGAGGGCGACGATTGCGGTGGGGACGAGCAGGGATTCCAGCATCAGGTTTCCTACGGGGGCGGGTCGACACGGCTATGACACGTACGACCTCCCCGCCCCGGGTAAGGTGTGCGTGTCATAGGTCTTGTCAAACCCTGGATCTGTCTGCGCAGACCGCGGGTCGCACGCGCCATGGCCTGTGGGCCAAGTGTGTTGACGCGTGCCGGGCGAGCAGGGCGCTCGCGGGAGACTACTCCCCTAGGACGGTGCGGATTCTGCCTAGGTGAATGCGTTTCGGCAAGCCCTGTTTTCAGCCGCGTGTGGCCTGGTAGATACGAAAGCCGTCCGCCTCGGCGCAGACCCGGCAATTGCCCAGGGCGCCTTCGATCAGCGGTTGATAGCGCAGGAAGCTATTGGCGACCAGACGCATTTCCCCACCTTTTTGCAGATGAAGACCTGACTTTTTCAGCAGGTTCTCCGATGCCTGGTAGTTGGTATGCACACCGGTATGAAAGGGCGGGTTGCTCAGGATCACGTTCAGCCCGGTAGGCGCGGCATCGATGCCGTCGCCACTGATCACGTCGCCTTCCAGACCATTGGCCGCCAAGGTCAGCCGACTGCTCGCCACGGCGAAGGCATCCACATCGAGCAGGGTGACGCGGCTCTGTGGATAACGGCGTTTGATGGTCGCGCCCAGTACGCCGGCACCGCAGCCGAAGTCCAGCACGTGACCGGCCGGCAGGTTGTCCAGGTGTTGGAGCAGCAGGGCAGTGCCGCGATCCAGACGGCCATGGCTGAACACGCCGGGCAGGCTCACGACCTGCAGCGGGCCGTCTTCCAGGGGCAGCTCGAAACGTTCGGCCAGGCTCTCCAGGGGTTTGGCCTGCGGAGCATGGTCCACCGTCACTTGCCACAGCTGGCAGTGACGCGCGCTGTCGAGCTTGCGCGGCTTGCCGAAAGCTTGCAGCTGCTTGGCAGCGCCCTCGATGCCCCCGCGCTTCTCGCCTACCAGATACAACTCACGGCCTGCCAGGCGGGACGCCAGGGCATTGAGCAGATAGGCAGCAAGCTCCCGCGACTTGGGCAGAAACAGTACGGCGGCCTCGAAGGCCACTTCGGGCACGTGCACGCCATAGTGGCTGCGGTCGCTGAAACGGCTGTCGAGCAGGGCCTGGTCCCCGGCGTGCCAGGACCAGCCGCTAGCCTGCGGCAGTTGGCCGAGCAGGTCGTCGGCGGGCAGCCCGGCGAGCAACAGCGGGCCTTGGAACAGTTCGGCCTGGCGAAGCAACACTTCACTGCGCGGGTCCATGGACGACGTCTCCTGAAAAAGCGCGCAGTGTACCAGAGCCCCTTGCCGATTCAGCTGACCACTCGCCGTGGCTGGCCGGCGAAGAAGGCCTGGGCGTTCTCGCTCAACTGGCCGACGATGCGCTGGCGCGACTCCACCGCGCCCCAGGCGCTGTGCGGGGTGACGATCAGACGCGGGATGTCCGGGGCCAGCAAGGGGTTGCCATCGACCGGGGGTTCGACGCTCAGCACGTCAGTGGCTGCGCCGCCGAGGTGGCCGCTGCGCAGGGCGTCGGCCAGCGCCTGTTCATCGATGAGGCCGCCTCGAGCGGTATTGACCACCAGGGCGCCGGGTTTGAGCTGCGCCAGTTCGCGCGCGCCGATCATGTGGCGGGTGTGCTCGTTGAGCGGGCAGTGCAGGGTCAGCGCATCGACCTGAGGCAGCAGTTCGTCCAGTGGCAAACGTTCAGCGCGGGCTGGGCGACCGGGGATCTGCCCGCTGAGCACGCGCATGCCGAACGCCTCGGCCAGCCGCGCCACCGCGCCGCCGAGCTCGCCGTGACCTAGCAGGCCGAGGGTCTTGCCTTCCAGTTCGACGATCGGGAAGTCCAGCAGGCAAAACTGGCTGGCCGTGGCCCAGCGGCCCTCGCTGACCGCCTGGTGGTAGTCGCACAGGCGCGTGGCCAAGGCCAGCAACAAGGCCAGAGTGTGCTGGGCGACCGATGGGGTGCCATAACCCTGGCAGTTGCACACGGTGATGCCCTGGGCACGGGCGGCGGCCAAGTCGACATTGTTGGTGCCGGTGGCGGCAACCAGAATCAGCTTGAGCTGTGGATTGGCCGCCATGGCCGCGGCGTCGATCATTACTTTGTTGCTGATCACCGCTGTGGCACCTTGCAGGCGCTCGGCGACCTGTTCCGGCTGGGTAGAGGCGAACAGCTGCAGGCTGTCGAAGGGGCGTTGCAAGGGCGCGAGATCGAGGTCGCCCAGGTCAAGGGACTGGTGATCGAGGAAGACGGCGCGACGCGGGCTAGGCATGAGGGGCTCCGGGCTGGGGTTCGGGCGGTGACAGATCAGGTCAGCCGTTGCGCGACAGCGCAGCCGATCAAGCTGAAGGCGGGTTGGCAAAGTGTCAAGCGTGTGGGGCGAGGCCACTCATACCTTTATCCCTTCGAATCATTCCTTCGGCTGATTTGACCAAAGTGTCACCGTTCTAGAGTAGACATCAGACTTCTCCGGCCAGCATTGCAGATAAGGGATCCCTATGTTGCAGACGCGTATCATCAAGCCCGCCGAGGGCGCCTATACCTTCCCGCTGTTGATCAAGCGTCTGCTGATGTCGGGCAGCCGCTACGAAAAGACCCGAGAGATCGTCTACCGCGACCAGTTGCGCCTGACCTATCCGCAACTGGTCGAGCGCATCGCGCGTCTGGCCAACGTGTTGACCGAGGCTGGGGTCAAGGCCGGTGATACCGTGGCGGTGATGGATTGGGACAGCCATCGATACCTGGAGTGCATGTTCGCCATCCCGATGATTGGCGCGGTGGTGCACACGATCAACGTGCGCCTGTCGCCGGAGCAGATTCTCTACACCATGAACCACGCCGAGGATCGCGTGGTGCTGGTCAACAGCGACTTCGCCGGTCTTTACCAAGCCATCGCCGGCCAGTTGACCACGGTGGACAAAACCATCCTGCTGACCGATGGGCCAGACAAACAGGCCGATCTGCCCAGTCTGGTCGGCGAGTACGAGCAACTGCTCGCCGCGGCCAGTCCACACTATGACTTTCCCGATTTCGACGAAAACTCGGTGGCCACCACCTTCTACACCACTGGCACCACCGGCAACCCCAAGGGGGTGTATTTCACGCATCGCCAGTTGGTGCTGCACACCCTGGCCGAAGCGTCGGTCACCGGTAGTATCGACAGCGTGCGCCTGCTGGGCAGCAACGATGTGTACATGCCTATCACCCCGATGTTCCACGTGCATGCCTGGGGCATTCCCTATGCGGCCACCATGCTCGGCATGAAGCAGGTCTATCCGGGGCGCTACGAGCCGGAAATGCTGGTGAAGCTGTGGCGCGAGGAAAAGGTCACCTTCTCCCATTGCGTGCCGACCATCCTGCAAATGCTGCTCAATTGCCCGTCTGCCCAAGGCGAGGATTTTGGCGGCTGGAAGATCATCATCGGCGGCAGCGCGCTCAACAAGGCGCTCTATGAGGCGGCCCTGGCGCGGGGCATCCAGCTGACCGCAGCCTACGGAATGTCGGAAACCTGCCCGCTGATTTCCTGCGCCCACCTCAACGACGAATTGCAGGCCGGCAGCGAGGACGAGCGTATTTCCTACCGCATCAAGGCGGGTGTGCCGGTACCGTTGGTGGAGGCCGCGATCGTCGATGGTAACGGCAACTTCCTCCCAGCCGATGGCGAGACCCAGGGCGAACTGGTCTTGCGCGCACCCTGGCTGACCCAGGGGTACTTCAAGGAATCCGAAAAGAGCGAGGAGCTGTGGGCGGGCGGCTGGCTGCATACCGGCGATGTCGCCACCCTCGACGGCATGGCCTACATCGACATCCGTGACCGCATCAAGGACGTGATCAAGACCGGTGGCGAGTGGATCTCCTCCCTCGACCTCGAGGACCTGATCAGTCGCCACCCGGCGGTGCGCGAAGTGGCGGTGGTCGGTGTGGCCGACCCGCAATGGGGCGAGCGGCCATTCGCCTTGCTGGTGGTCCGCGAAGGGCAGGCCATCGATGCCCGGGCGCTCAAGGATCACCTCAAGCCGTTCGTCGAGCAGGGGCACATCAACAAGTGGGCGATCCCTAGCCAGATCGCGATTGTTACTGAAGTTCCCAAGACCAGTGTCGGCAAGCTCGACAAGAAGCGTATCCGCCAGGACATCGTCCAGTGGCAGGCCAGTAACAGCGCGTTTCTGTCGACCTTGTAACCTCCCTGCGGGTCGCGCTCGTCTGCGCGCGACCCGCAGGCCAGAGCGGCTGGCGCTTGTAAAGCGCTGAAATTGCGCCATGCTTGCGCGCGTCCTGAAAGCCATCGTCGGCCCAGGAAACACAAATCACACTTTAGAGGGATCAAGCACCCGGACCTGCTGGCTATAGTCGGGGCCAGGTGATTTTCAGGAATGGGGCAAGGCACTGCGCGCAAGTCGCAGCGCCGCGGGCGCAAGCCTGCACACCGGTCGCACGGGCCGTTTCTGAAAGGACTCACTGCCATAACAATAAAGTACATGGAGTAGCGTCGATGACATCTGCAAACCTGTTCTGGCGCCGGGCGAAGCTGCCCTTGGCCGTCAGCCTCGCTTCCACGCTCGCAAGTCCCGCATTCGGTGTCAGCTTCAACATCGGGGAAATCGAAGGCCAGTTCGATTCGTCGCTCTCCATCGGGGCCAGCTGGTCAACGGCCAATCCGAACCAGAACCTGATCGGGGTCAACAACGGTGGAAAGGGCTTGTCCCAGACCTCCGATAATGGCCACCTGAACTTCAAGAAGGGCGAGACCTTTTCGAAGATTTTCAAGGGCATCCATGACCTGGAATTGAAGTACGGCGACACCGGCGTGTTCGTCCGGGGCAAGTATTGGTATGACTTCGAACTCAAGGACGAGCACCGCCAGTTCAAGGACATCAGCGACTCCAATCGCAAGGAAGGCGCCAAGTCCTCGGGCGCCGAGCTGCTCGACGCCTTTGTCTACCACAACTACTCCATCGGCGATCTGCCAGGCTCCGTACGCCTGGGCAAGCAGGTGGTCAGCTGGGGTGAGAGCACCTTCATCGGTGGCGGCATCAACGCGATCAACCCGATCGACGTGTCTGCCTTCCGCCGCCCTGGCGCCGAGATCAAGGAAGGCCTGATCCCGGTCAACATGTTCTATATCTCCCAAAGCCTGACCGACAACCTGTCGGCCGAGGCCTTCTACCAGATCGAATGGGACCAGACGGTCGTCGACAACTGCGGCACCTTCTTCTCCCAGGCCGACATCATCGCCGATGGCTGTAGCGACAACCTGCGCGTGCTCAACAGCAGCCGCTCCCTGCCGGCTCCGGTACTGGGCCTTCTGGCCAGCCAAGGGGTGGATATCAACCAGGAGGGCGTGAAGGTCGCCCGTGGGCCGGACCGCGATGCACGCGACAGTGGCCAGTTCGGCGTGGCCATGCGCTACATGTTCGAGCCGCTGGATACCGAGTTCGGCGCGTATTTCATGAACTACCACAGCCGTGCGCCGATCTTCAGCGCAACTGGCGCACCTGCGTCGGTCTATGCCGCAGCGGGCAACTTCGGTCGACTGGCGCCGATCATCGTCGCGGGTAACTCGAAATACTTCGTCGAATACCCTGAGGATATCCGACTGTATGGCCTGAGCTTCTCCACCACGCTGCCCACCGGCACTGCTTGGAGTGGCGAGCTGAGCTACCGCCCCAACGCTCCGGTGCAGTTGAACACCACCGACATCCTCTTCTCGGCCGTGCGTCCGCTGGGCGGCCCTTACGCCGATGCCTCGGTGCTCACCGGCGTGCCGGGCGAAGACCTGCACGGGTACACCCGAAAGGAAATCACCCAGTTCCAGACCACCTTGACCCACTTCTTCGATCAGGTCATGGGTGCCAGCCGCCTCACCGTGGTGGGAGAAGTGGGCGTCACCCACGTAGGCGGGCTCGAGAGCTCGAGCAAAGCGCGGTACGGTCGCGACCCGGTCTTTGGCCCAGGCAATCTGCCCAACGGTACCTGCGAAGCGCTCAACGGCAGCACCATCGGGGGCTCTGGCCTGAACAGCTCCACCGCCAACATCAGCCGCAACTGCGAGAACGATGGCTTTACCACCACGACCTCCTGGGGTTACCGCGCCCGCGCCATCTGGGACTACAACGATGTCTTCGCCGGGGTGAACCTGCGGCCGAACGTGGCCTGGTCCCATGACGTCTCGGGTTATTCGCCAGGCCCTGGCGCCAACTTCGAGGAAGGCCGCAAGGCCATCAGCCTGGGCCTGGACGCCGAATACCAGAACACCTACACGGCGAGCCTTTCGTACACCAATTTCTTCGATGGCAAGTACAGCACCGTGGACGATCGCGACTTCGTGGCGCTGAGCTTTGGCGTGAACTTCTAAGCACACTGATCCAGGACGACAACAATGAACAAGACCAGAAGTCTGCTCAAAGCCGGTGTACTGGGGCTGTCCCTGCTGGCCACCAGCGTAATGGCCGCGGTGTCCGCCGACGAGGCTGCCAAGCTGGGCGCGAGCCTGACCCCAATGGGGGCAGAGAAGGCCGGCAATGCCGATGGCTCCATCGGCCCGTGGGAACCGCTGTCCAAGACTGCAGGCAGCGCTGACGCCAAGGGCTTTTTGTCCGACCCCTATGCCAGCGACAAGCCGCTCTACACCATCACCGCGCAAAACGTCGACCAGTACAAGGACAAGCTGTCACCAGGCCAGGTGGCGATGTTCAAGCGCTACCCGGACACGTACAAGATCCCGGTGTACAAGACCCACCGCGGCGCGACCGTGCCCGATGAAGTGTTCGCCGCCATCAAGGAAAACGCCACCAAAACCACGCTGGTCGAAGGCGGCAACGGCCTGAACAACTTCCGCACCGCCATTCCGTTCCCGATCCCCAAAAGCGGTCTGGAGGTGATCTGGAACCACATCACTCGCTACCGTGGCGGTAGCGTGACCCGCCTGGTCACCCAGGCCACGCCCCAGCAGAACGGCTCCTACAGCCTGGTGTACTTCCAGGACCAGTTCGTCTTCCGTGACCGCATGAAGGACTACGACCCGAACAACCCAGGCAACATCCTGTTCTACTTCAAGCAGAAGGTCACCGCCCCGGCGCGTCTGGCGGGCACCGTGCTGCTGGTTCACGAGACCCTCGACCAGGTCAAGGAGCCGCGCAAGGCCTGGATCTACAACGCTGGCCAGCGTCGTGTGCGCCAGGCTCCACAGGTGTCCTACGATGGGCCGGGCACCGCCGCGGACGGGCTGCGCACCTCCGACAACCTGGACATGTACAACGGTGCACCGGACCGCTACGACTGGAAGCTCGAAGGCAAGAAGGAGCTGTACATCGCCTCCAACAGCTACAAGCTCGACTCGCCCACCCTCAAGTATGCCGACATCCTCAAGCCGGGGCACATCAACCAGGACCTGGCCCGCTACGAGCTGCGCCGTGTGTGGCATGTGGTCGCGACCTTGAAGCCTGGCCAGCGGCACATCTACGCCAAGCGTGACTTCTACATCGACGAGGACACCTGGCAGGCCGCGGTGATCGACCAGTACGACGGCCGTGGCCAGCTGTGGCGTGTGTCGGAGGCTCATGCCCAGGACTACTACAACGTGCAAGTGCCGTGGTACACCTTGGAGACCATCTACGACCTGCAATCGGGCCGTTACCTGGCGCTGGGCATGAAGAACGAGGAAAAACGCGCCTACGACTTCGGTTTCAGTGCCAGCAAGAGCGACTTCCAACCGGCGGCGCTGCGCCAGGACGGCGTGCGTTGAGGTCTGATTTCGCCTGAAGCCACTGGGGCTGCCAAAGCAGCCCCAGAGGTTTACACACCCTGCCTGCCATTCACGCATCCAATGCCTGCTCATTCCCGCCATCGGCCTTGTTTCTTTTTGTTGTAGTCTTTTTCTTGCCAACCGCAGCCATCATCTTCAAATGAGCGGCGTTACCGGCTAGTCTCGCAACAATCCATACCCGCCGTAGTCCTCCACCCAGAACGAGCCGGCCATGACAGACCTGTCCCGTATGCATGGATTTGCCAGTCAGGCCTTCGGCCTGTTGGACGGGCGTTTCTTCCGGCCGCCCCTGCCTGATGGCCATGTGCCCAGGTCGCGGCTGTGCCAGCGCCTGCAGTTGGGCCTCGACGGGCGTCTGTTGCTGGTCAACGCACCGGCGGGCTTCGGCAAAAGCTCCCTGGCTATCGAGTTCTGTCAGGCCTTACCTGTTCACTGGCGCAGCCTATGGCTTGGCCTCAGCCAGCGCGATGCCGACCCCGGCCGCTTCCTTGAACGCCTGCTCGAAGGCCTCCAGCAGTTCTGTCCGGCCCTGGGGGGCCAGGCCATGGGGCTGCTGAAAATGCGTCAGCGCCACCAACCGTTCGCCTTCGAACAGTGGCTCGATGGCCTGCTCGACGAGCTCGCGCTCTACCTGCAGGCGGACTCTCCTTTGTTGTTGGTGTTGGACGACTATCACCTGGCCCAGGGGCCCGTGCTGGACCGTTGCCTGCAGTTCTTCCTCAACCATTTGCCCACCGGCCTGGTCTTGCTGGTCACCAGCCGCCAGCGACCTGACTGGCACCTGGCGCGGTTGCGGCTGTCGCGCCAATTGGTCGAGCTCAATGAGCAGGACCTGCGCCTGACGCCCGACGAAGCCTTGGCAGTGATCGGCCGCCAACCCACAGGGCTGCGCGGGCAGGCGCTGGACAACTTGATCCAGCGCAGCGACGGTTGGGTTGCCGGGCTGCGTTTCTGGCAACTGGCGGCCAGCGAATCCGGCGAGGACAACGCCTTGCCCCAGGCCTTGCACGGCGGCGAAGGGCTGATTCGCGACTACTTGCTCGAAGAGGTCATCGAGATCCTGCCGGCCCATGTGCAGGCGTTTCTCTATGACACCGCCTGCCAGGAGCGCTTCTGCGCTGAGCTGTGCGATGCATTGCGCGAACGCGAGGACAGCGCCGGCATCCTGAAATACCTGCAGGCCCACCAGGTGTTTCTGGTGCCGTTGGACGAACATGGCCGCTGGTTCCGTTATCACCATCTGTTCTCCGATCTGTTGCGCAGCCGTCACTCCAGCCAGCCGTTAGGCGCCCTGCACCTGCGGGCGTGCCGCTGGTTCCAGGCCCAAGGCTTGCTCGACGAGGCCGTGGAACAGGCCTTGCGCGCGGGGCATCTGGACGTAGCCGCCGACCTGGTGCAGAGCCTGTCTGAAGAGCAACTGCTGGCCGAGCAGAACGTCGGCATGCTGCTGCGCTGGAAGATGGACCTGCCCGATAGCCTGCTGATCAGCACCCCGCGTCTGATCGTGCTGTATAGCTGGGCCTTGGGCCTGGCGTGCCAGCTTGATGCGGCCGAAGAGCTGGCGGCGCACTTGAGCCGTTTCCTGCCGGCCCCTTCGGCCACTGCGCAGAAATCCATGCTCGCCCAGTGGCTGGCATTGAGCGGGGTGATCGCCCGGGGGCGTGGGGACCGTCAGCGCACCCTGGCCTACTGTGGCGAGGCACTGCGCAGCCTGCCTTACAAACGCTATGGCCAGCGTCTGGTGTGCCTATCGACGCTATCCAACCTGGCGATCGCCGATGGCGATTTCTGGCGGGCCCGAGGCTGGAACCGAGAAGCCTTGGAGTTGGCGCAGCGCGTCGGCAATCCGTTGTTCGAGGCCCTGGCCCATTACGATCGGGCGCGCGTGCTGCACGCCCGCGGTGAGGTGCTGCGTGCCCTGGATGAAGTGCATCAAGGCCTGCAGCGTCTGCAAGGGTTGTCGGCGCAACGCCTGTATGCCGTACGCGCCCGGCTGACCTTGTATGAGGGGTATCTGCTGGTCTCGCGCCTGCAGCCCGCCCAAGGCCGCGCGCGGCTTCGTGCCGGGCTCAGCGAGGCGCGGGCTTGCCGCGATATCAGCGTGCTGATCGGCCATTGTGTGATCGCCTCGCTCGACGGTCGGGAGGGCCGGTTCGCCGAGGCCTTCGCCGAACTGGCCGAGGCCGAGCGGTTGATGCACATCTGGGATGTGCCGCCGATCTTCTACCTGGCCATGATCACTTTGGTGAAATGCGAGCTGTGGCTGGCCCAGGGGCGTACCGACCTGGCCGGCTCCTGGCTGTTGCGCCTGGGCCAGACCTACGGCGGCGAACGACCGGCGGCGGCGCCGGAATTCCACCCGTTGCTGGCGCTGCACATCGAGTTGCAGCAGTCGCTGCTCGAGCCCGTGCTGGCGCGGCCTCAGGAGGCGGCGGAGCGTCTGCGTGCACTGGTGGAGCGTGGTCAGGCCAGTGGCGGCATGATGCTGGTCGTCAACGCCCTGTGCCAATGGATGTCGCTGTTACTGGCCGAGGGGCAGGAGCAGGAGGCGGCGGCCTTGTTGCCTCAAGCCCTCGAGGCCGCCCGGGGCGGCGTGTTGCAACCGTTCCAGCGACTGCTCGAGCAGCAGCCCCACTGGCTGCGTGAGCAACTGGCCACACGCCCGGCCTGTCAAGTCCAGGCCGAATTGCTCGCCCGCCTGCCGCGCCCCGCAGCGGTCGCGGAAAACATCGAGGCGCTCAGCGGACGCGAGTTGGCGGTGCTCGAATTGATCGCCCAAGGCTGCTCGAACCAACAGATCAGCGAGCGGCTGTTCATCTCCCTGCATACCGTCAAGACCCACGCCAGTCACATCAACGCCAAGCTTGGCGTTGAGCGTCGCACACAGGCCGTGGCCAAGGCCAAGAGCCTGGGGCTGCTTGCCTGATCGTGGATCGGGTCGGATAATGGCTCATGGCCATTATTTCTGGGCGGCCATCGCGGGCTCATCTTTCCTGACTCGCTGCCGATAGCCTGTTCGGCGGTACGCATCGCCACGGACCATTCTCCAACTCTTGCCAATACAGGGTCGTGTTGATGCTGCAGTACGGGCAAAAAAGCTTCCTGATCGTCGACGACTTCACCGACTTTCGCACCTCGACCCGCTCCATGCTCCGTGAGCTGGGGGTGCGCGATGTGGATACCGCCGACAGCGGCGAGCAAGCCTTGCGCATGTGCGCGCAGAAGCGCTACGACTTCGTCCTCCAGGATTTCCACCTGGGCGACGGCAAGAAAAACGGTCAGCAGGTGCTCGAAGACCTGCTGCTGGACAAGCTGATCAGCCATGAATGCGTGTTCATCATGGTCACCGCCGAGAGCAGCCAGTCCATCGTCCTGAGCGCACTCGAACATGAGCCCGATGCCTATCTGACCAAACCGTTCAACCGGGTGGGCCTGGCCCAGCGCTTGGAAAAACTCGTTCAGCGCAAGACCCTGCTCAAGCCGATTCTTCAGGCCCTGGACCGTGCACGCCCTGCCGAAGTGCTGGCGGCCTGCGCCGAGCTGTGCAAGAAGGACCCACGCTTCGCCCCGCTGTGCCTGCGCTATCGCGCTGATGCGCTGCGCGACCTGAACCGCTTCGAAGAGCTGGAAAAATTCCTCACCAGCATCCTTGCCAGTCGCCCCCAGCCGTGGGTCTATGCGTCCCTTGGCAGCCTGCTGCACAAGCGTGGCCAGCATGCCCAGGCCCAGGGTGTCTATGAGCAGGCGCTCAAGGCGTTCCCGATCATGCCGGGGTTGTACGATGGCATGGCTGAAGTGCTGGTCGCCCAGGGCGAGACCAAGCGGGCCCAGCACATGCTCGAAGAAGCCGTGCGCCTGTCGCCCCTGGCGGTACGCCGGCAGGCGGCGCTGGGTAAGCTGGCGCTGGACAACGAAGACTTCGAGAGCGCCTCCAAGGCCTATCGTCACGCCGTCAACCAAGGCCAGAGTTCTCGTTATAAAAGCCCGGAGAGTAACTTGGGCCTGGTCCAGGCGCTGATGAGCAAGAACGCCGGCAATGGCCTGGATGCCCGCACTCGCGTCGAGATCAACACGGTGCTCAGCGAAGTGGCCAAGGAAAACGTCGAGGACCAGGGCCTGCAGGTGCGTGCCCGACTGATGAAAGCCGCCAGTCTGCAACAGGCCGGTGACGAGGAAACGGCGGGCAAACTCACCGAGCAGGCCATGCAGCGCCTGGAGAAGATGGACCAGTTCTTCTCGGTCGAAGCGGCCCTGACCGTGGCCAAGCAGTTGCAGCAACTCGGCCAGGCTTCGGCCGGCACCAGCATCCTCAAGGGCTGTGTGGAAACCTACGGCGACGACCCCAAGGTCATGCAGAGCGTGGCCAAGCTCACCGACGACCCCAGCGTGCTCGGTGCTGTCACCGAGGCGGTGGACCTCAACCGCCAAGGCGTGCGCAGCTACCAGGGCGGCCAGCTCAACGAGGCGCTGGAGATGTTCCGCCGGGCGCTGGCGTTGCAGCCCAAGAACATCAGCATTGCACTGAATACCGCCCAGGCGCTGCTGCGTATCGGTGGCGAAAACCCGGCGCCTGCACTGATGCAGGAGTGCCGCAACTGCCTGCAGAGCGTCGCCGGCATTCCGGCCAGTGACAACCGCTACGATCGCTACCGCAAACTGCATATCCGGGTATTCGGCGCATGAATCGAGACGAGCAGGGGCTGGATTTCTCCACGGTGATCGCGTCTACCGTGCATGACATGAAAAACTCGCTGTCGGCGCTGATCCAGGCCCACGACCAATGGCTGGCGCGGCTGCCCGAAGTGCTGCACGGCGGCAGCGAGCAAGGCGTGATGGAGCATGAGTTTCGCCACCTCAACGGCATGCTGGTGCAGTTGCTGGGCCTGTACAAGCTGGATATCAACCAGTTGCCGATCTGCCCGGACTACCACGAACTGGACGACTTCATCGAAGCCCAGCTCGCCGCCCAGCAGGAGGTGCTGGAGCATCGCGACATTCTCGCCACCTGGCGCCTGGAGACCGAAAGCCCGCTGGGTTTCTTTGACCGCGAGCTGGTCGCTTCGGTGGTGGGCAACGTCCTCACCAACGCCATTCGCCATGCCGGTCACGCCTTGCAGATCAGCATCGAAGACGTGGGAGAGCAACTGGTGATCAGCGTCAACGACGATGGCCCCGGTTATCCACAGCGCATGCTCGAACGCCAGCAGGACTACGTCCAAGGCATCGACTCGAGCACCGGCAGCACAGGCCTTGGTCTGTATTTCGCCGCCCGCATCGCCGCCCTGCACGAGCGCAATGGCGTGCGCGGGCGGATCGAGATCAGCAACGGCGGGGTGCTGGGGGGCGGGTTGTTCCGGTTGTATTTGCCTTGATGCTGTATCGAACACGTTTTGTATAAGCCTCGTTTGCGGGTAAACCCACCCCCGCAAGGGGCAACGCGGGCCAGATAGCGGGTTTACCCGCGAAGAAGGCGCCACGAAGCGAGACAGTTGCTCTTCAGTTCTCTGTTATTGGTATGGGGAGCCAGGGGTTTTTCTTGTATGGTTTCTGCCTGAACGCAAGCAGGACCAAACGCACATGAATCCCCAATCTCCCAGCCTCATTCGGGAAACCTTCCCCGTCGGCCCGTTGCAGTGCAACTGCACTCTGATCGGCGATCCGATCAGCAAGAAGGCAATCGTGGTCGACCCGGGGGGCGATCCGGAAAAGATTCTCGCCCGCCTGCAGGCCCATGGCCTGACTTTGGTGAGCATCATCCACACCCATGCCCACTTCGATCACTTCCTCGCCTCGGGCAAACTCAAGGAACTGACTGGCGCGACCTTGCATCTGCACAAGGACGACCAGCCTTTGTGGGACAACCTTCAGATGCAATGCCAGATGTTCGGCGTGCCCTACACGCCGGTGCCGCCACCGGACCGCTGGTTGGGAGACGACGAGGAACTGGCCTGTGGCTGCGGTGTGGCTTTGCATACGCCGGGACACACACCGGGCTCGATGAGCTTCTGGTTCGCCGATGCCAAGCTGCTGATCGCAGGTGATACGTTGTTCCGCCGGGGAATCGGTCGCACCGATTTGTGGGGTGGGGATCAGCGGGCGATCGTCCGTTCCATCAAGGAGCGGCTCTATCGCCTGGACGAGGAAGCGGTGGTGGTGACCGGCCATGGCCCGGATACTCGTCTTGGCGACGAAATGCGCGAAAATCCTTTCGTGCGGGCGTGAGGTTTCACGGAATTATTCCGCCTCGCTTCGGTCCAAGGCTGGCATAGGGCCATCCACGACCTTTTGCACTTTCGAATTTCTGTAGGAGCTTGTCCATGTTCACCATGCGTCGTCTGATTATCGTCGCTACCGCTGCTGCCCTGATGACCGGCTGTGCCGGCCAGAACCCCTATGACAGCCAGGGCCAGGCGCAGGGCTCCACCGGGATGAGCAAGACCGCCAAGTATGGTGGCCTGGGCGCGCTGGCCGGTGCCATCGCCGGCGCTGCCATCGATCACAACAACCGTGGCAAGGGCGCGCTGATCGGCGCCGCCGCAGTGGGCGCCGCCGCTGCTGGCTATGGTTACTATGCCGACAAACAGGAAGCCGAGCTGCGCGCCAAGATGGCCAATACCGGTGTCGAAGTGCAGCGCCAAGGCGACCAGATCAAGCTGATCATGCCGGGCAACATCACCTTCGCCACCGATTCGGCGAACATCTCCCCAAGCTTCTACTCGCCGCTGAACAACCTGGCCAACTCGTTCAAGCAGTTCAACCAGAACACCATCGAGGTGGTCGGCTTCACCGACAGCACCGGCAGCCGCCAGCACAACATGGACCTGTCCCAGCGTCGCGCCCAGGCCGTCAGCAGCTATCTGACTTCCCAGGGCGTCGACCCGTCCCGCGTCAGCGTGCGCGGCATGGGCCCGGACCAGCCGATCGCCAGCAACGCCGACGCCAATGGCCGTGCGCAGAACCGTCGTGTAGAGGTCAACCTCAAGCCGATTCCGGGTCAGCAGTACGATCAGCAGGGCACTGTCCAGCAGTACCCGTAAGCGTCAGACCCACATGACAGGGGCCGCATAGCGGCCCCTGTTCATTTCAGCGCACGGTACTGGCCTGAATCGCGGTCAAGGCGATGGTGTGGACGATATCGTCTACCTGAGCCCCGCGTGGCAGGTCGTTCACCGGCTTGCGCAACCCTTGAAGCATCGGGCCGAGGCTGACGCAGTCGGCGCTGCGTTGCACGGCCTTGTGCGTGGTGTTGCCGGTGTTCAGGTCCGGGAAGACGAACACTGTCGCCTGCCCGGCCACAGGGCTTGCCGGAGCCAGCTGACGAGCGATTTCGGGGTTGGCGGCGGCGTCGTACTGCAACGGGCCGTCTATCACCAGATCGTGCTCGGCCTGCTGCGCCAGGCGGGTGGCCTCACGTACCTTCTCCACTTCCTCGTCGCTGGCGGCCGAATCGCTGGAGTAGCTGAGCATCGCCACGCGTGGGGCAATGCCGAAGGCCTGGGCCGATTCGGCACTCTGCCTGGCAATCTCGGCCAGTTCCGCAGCGCTGGGGTGCGGGTTCATCACGCAGTCGCCGTAGACCAGCACCTGCTCGGGGAAGAGCATGAAGAACACCGACGACACCAGGCTGCTGCCGGGTGCGGTCTTGATCAATTGCAGGGCAGGGCGGATGGTATTGGCAGTCGAATGGACCAGCCCTGACACCAGCCCGTCGACCTCGTCGAGCGCCAGCATCATGGTGCCGATCACCACTGGATCTTCCAGTTGCTGTTCGGCCATGGGAGCGTTGAGATTCCGGCTCTTGCGCAGCTCGACCATGGGCTGGACGTAGCGGCCGCGGATCAACTCCGGATCGAGCACCTCGAGATCCGGTGGCAGGGTGATGCCCTGGGCGCGGGCGACCGCCTGGACGTCCTCGGGCTTGGCCAGCAGCACGCAACGGGCGATGCCCCGCGCCTGGCAGATGGCGGCGGCCTGCACCAGCAGCGGCTCGGCGCCTTCGGGCAGGACGATGCGCTTGTTGGCCTGCTGGGCGCGCTGGATCAACTGGTAGCGGAACACCGCCGGTGACAGGCGCAACTCGCGTGGTGTGCCACAACGCTGATGCAGCCAGGCGGCATCCAGGTGGCTGGCGACGAAGTCGGTGATGAACTCGGCGCGTTCGCGATCATCGACTGGGATTTCGCGGTTGAGTGAGTTGAGGCGATTGGCGGTGTCGTAGGAACCGGTGCTCACCGACAGGATCGGCAGGCCGGCCTGCAGGGCGCCGCGGCACAGTTCCAGGATGCGAGGGTCCGGCTTGCTGTCGCTGGTCAGCAGCAGGCCCGCCAGCGGGACCCCATTGATCGCCGCCAGGCTCACCGCGAGGATGATGTCGTCGCGGTCACCCGGCGTCACCACCAACGTGCCCGGCTTGAGCAGCGGCACGGTGTTGGCCACGGTGCGGGCGCAGATGATGATGGTGTTCATGCGCCGCTGCTCGTAGTCGCCGGCATTGAGCACTTGGGCGCCTAGCAGCTCGGCCACATCGCGGGTCCGTGGGGCATTGAGCTCGGCCTGGTAGGGGATGCAGCCGAGCAGGCGGAAGTCATCGCCGCGCAGCAGGGGCGAGTGTTCGCGCAGGCGGGTGGCGAAGTCGGCCATGCTCTCTTCGGTGCGAACCTTGTTCAGGACCACGCCGAGCACCTTCGGATCGCGCGGACCACCGAACAGCTGGGCCTGCAGTTCGACACGGCCGGACAGCTCGCTGAGTACTTCGTTTTCCGGTGCCGACACCAGGATCACCTCGGCGTCCAGGCTCTTGGCCAGGTGCAGGTTGACCCGGGCCGCGTAGCTGGCATGGCGGGTGGGCACCATGCCCTCGACCACCACCACGTCGTTGCCGATGCACGCCTGCTGGTACAGGCGGATGATTTCCTCGAGCAACTCGTCCAACTGGCCATCGCCGAGCATGCGCTCGACCTGGGCCAGGCTCAGGGGTGTGGGCGGGCGGATGCCGTGGGTGCGGGCGACCAGTTCGCTGGAGCGCTCCGGGCCTGTGTCGCCAGGGTGGTGCTGGGCGATCGGCTTGAAGAAGCCGACCTTCAGGCCGCCGCGCTCGAGGGTGCGGACCAGGCCGAGGCTGATGGATGTCAGGCCGACACCAAAATCTGTCGGCGCGATGAAAAATGTCTGCATGCGTGCTTCTCGAAATAAGCGGTGCAAGGGATCAACGGCCAAGGGTATCGCTATCGGTACCCTGGGCGCACCAGCCGCAGGCAAATACCTGGCCGATGCGCCGTTCGCGCTCTTGGGCATCGAGCACCCAGGGCCTGGCCTGCCAGGGCGGTTGGTGGCGCAGGTGCTGGGTATGGCCACAGGAAAGCTCAACCACCCAGTGGCCGTCTTCGTCCTGGTGAAACCCAGTCACCCGACTGACGGGGCGCTCAATGTCCGAGGGGCGTTCGCAATCGGGCGATGCCTTGGTTACACTTATTCGCTCTACATTCTTTTGCAAAAGGTCTTGCCCCATGCTGATTGCCGCCAACAAGGCTGTCTCCATCGACTATACCCTGACCAACGACGCCGGGGAGGTCATCGACAGTTCCGCCGGCGGTGCTCCGCTGGTGTACCTGCACGGTGCCTCCAACATCATTCCAGGCCTGGAAAAAGCCCTGGAAGGCAAGCAGGCCGGCGACGAACTGAACGTCAGCGTCGAGCCTGAAGAGGCCTACGGCGAGTACCTGGCCGAGCTGGTCAGCACCCTCAACCGCAGCCTGTTCGAAGGCGTCGATCAACTGGAAGTGGGCATGCAGTTCCACGCTTCGGCACCGGACGGCCAGATGCAGATCGTCACCATCCGCGACATCGACGGCGACGACATCACTGTCGACGGCAACCACCCGCTGGCCGGCCAGCGCCTGAACTTCAAGGTCAAGGTGGTCAATGTGCGTGACGCCAGCGACGAAGAAATCGCTCACCGCCACATCCACGGTGAAGGTGGCCATCACCACTGATTTTCTGCGCTAAGCTCAGAGAGTCGCCAGGCGCTCGGGCAAGCCGACTTGCCTTCCTTGGGGAAGGTGTGGACGGTTTGGCCGCGCGCCTTTTTAGTGGGCGCCTTTCGCCCCTGCGACAACCGGGAACCTGAGAGGGGAGTCATCATGAGTGCATTTCACGACCTGACGTTGAAGGCGCTGAACGGCGAGGATCTGCCCCTTGCACCGTTCAAGGGCCAGGTGGTGTTGGTGGTCAATGTCGCCTCCAAGTGTGGTTTGACACCGCAATACAAAGCCCTGGAGAACCTGTACCAGGATTACAAGGACAAAGGCTTCAACGTCCTCGGTTTGCCTTGCAACCAGTTCGCCGGGCAAGAGCCGGGCAGCGAGGAGGAAATCCAGGCGTTCTGCAGCCTCAACTACGGCGTGAGCTTCCCGTTGGGGGCCAAGCTCGAAGTCAACGGGCCGCAGCGTCATTCGCTGTACCGCCTGCTGGCGGGTGAGGGGGCTGAATTCCCCGGGGATATCACCTGGAACTTCGAAAAATTCCTGGTCGGCAAGGATGGCCGGGTCCTGGCTCGTTTCGCACCGCGTACCACACCGGATGACCCGACGGTGGTCCAGGCGATCGAGAAGGCGCTGGCCTGAGTCCTATTTGATTCGGGGCTTCAGTCCTGCGAGTCGCCAAACAACGGCGGCCCTACTGCGCAGTCCATTCGCGGGTAAACCCGCTCCCCCAGGGGCTCTGCCAGCCTGAAGGCCGGCGCAGGCCTGTGAGAGCGGGTTTACTCGCGAATGGACCACCGTTTTGAGTCCGACGAGCGCTCAGCTGCGCGGTGTGGTCGAGCCTCGCTTGATCGCCAGATCTGTCTTTACAGCCTGAGTGTTCATCATTCCTGCCTGGCGACAAGCACTAGCCAGGTACCCTTCGAACTGCTCGACGATCGCCGGCCAGCCCTGGCGACTGGCGTGCTGGCGGGCATTCAGACGTACCGTGCGCAAGGTTTCCTGCTCTTCCATCAGCCAGCAGGCCGCGTCGATGAACGCCGCCTGGTCGCCCGGCATTGCCAACGCGCCGCTGTGCCCGTGGCGGATGTGCTGGGCGGCCGCTGCTTCGTCATAGGCAACCACCGCCAAGCCCGAGGCGAGGGCCTCGAGAACAACGTTGCCGAAGGTTTCGGTCAGACTCGGAAACAGGAACAAGTCACCGCTGGCATAGTGCTCGGCCAATACCTCGCCCCGTTGGGCGCCACAGAACACGGCATCGGGCAACTGCTGTTCGAGCGTTTCGCGCTGGGGGCCGTCGCCGACGATGACCAGGCGCATGCGGCGCTGTGGATAAGCCTTGCGCAAGGCCTCCATGCACGGTGCAAGCAGCCCTAGGTTCTTCTCTGCGGCCAGCCGCCCCACGTGCAGCACGGCAATGTCGTCCGCGCCCAGGCCCCAGCGCTCGCGCAACGCCTGGCTGCGCCGGGCCGGATTGAACAGGCAGGCGTCGACGCCGCGGGCCATGAGCGCCAGGCGCTCGAAACCACGGCGCTCCAGCTCCAGGCGCTGGCTCGCGCTCGGCACCAGGGTGATGGCGGTGCGCCGGTGAAACCAGCGCAGGTAATGAGTGAGCAGGCGCGTCAGCAGGCCCAGGCCGTACTGCCGCGAATATTGTTGGAAATTGGTATGAAAGCCGCTGACCACGGCAACCCCCAACTGCCGCGCCGCACGCAGTGCGCTGAGGCCCAGCGGCCCTTCGGTGGCGATGTAGAGCACGTCCGGGCGGTGCTTGCGCCAGCGGCGCAGCAGTGTGCGCTTGGTGATCTCGCCCCATTGCAGGCCTGGGTAACCCGGCAGTGGCCAGCCCCGGCAGAGCAGCAGATCATCCCCTTCACGCTGCGAGGTGTCGCTGGCCTGTCTTGGGCGCACCAGCTCGACCTGATGACCACGTTGGCGCAGCCCTTCGATGAGGCGTCCGAGGGTATTGGCCACGCCGTTGATCTCGGGTGGAAACGTCTCGCTGACAAGGGTGATACGTAGGGGCGGTCTATTCATGGCAAAAAGTTTCCACCCGCCGCGTTGCGGTTCTGTGACGTCATTGTGACGGCCGGGTGACGCCATTTTTTTGAAGAGAAAAATGCTTGGAAATTTCCCCTTTGGGGTGCTCAAGAATCCCCCAGGAGCAGCCGATGCAGATGTATTCGACACTCGAGGTGCGCTCCGGGAGAGCGGTCATGTTCAACAGCAAACTCAAGAAAGAAATCCAACAGCTGCGCGAGGACCTGATGTCCGTCGAGCAAGTCAAAAGCAGCCTGGACAGCGAGATGTTGGTGCTTCAGCTCGACCCCCACGGGCGCATCGAGTCGGTCAACAGCAACTTCGAAAAGGAGATGCTGTACAGCGCCGGGCAGTTGATCGGGCGCAACATCGAAGAAATCGTGCCGCCTCATGTGAAGGAGCTGGACTTCTATCACCGCATGAAAGGCGCCATCACCCGTGGCGAACACCTCAACGGCGCGTTCCGCCTGCTACGCGGCAACGGCGAGGAAGCCTGGCTGCGCTCGATCCTGCAGCCGGTCAAGAGCAGCGATGGGCGGATCAAGCATTTCAGCATGCATTCGAGCGACTTGACCCGCACCATCGAGGCCTCCCGCGAGCACGAGAGCCTGATCAAGGCCCTGATGCGCTCCACCGCCCTGATCGAGTTCAACCTGCAAGGCGAAGTGCTCACCGCCAACGACCGCTTCCTCAACGCGATGGGTTACACCCTGGAGCAAGTGCGTGGCAAACCACACCGCATGTTCTGCGAACCGGAAGAGGCCAATTCGCCGGCTTACCAGGCGTTCTGGGACAAGCTGCGCCGGGGCGAATTCGTTGCCGACCGTTTCAAGCGTGTCGATGCCCATGGCCGGACCGTGTGGCTGGAAGCTTCCTATAACCCGATCATCGATGCCCATGACGTGCTCTACAAAGTGGTCAAATTCGCCACCGTGATCACCGACCAAGTCAACCAGGAAATCGCCGTCGCCCAGGCTGCGGACATCGCCTACAACACCTCGCTGGGTACCGACGCCAGTGCCCGCAAGGCCACTGAGGTGGTCACCCAGACCGTCGATGTCATGCGCGGTCTGGAAAGCTCCATGCAGGATGCCGCCCAGGGCATCCAGGCGCTGGACACCCAGTCCCGGGTGATCGGCTCGATCATCATGAATCGCCCCTGGTTTTCTAGACACTCTCCAAGCTCAGGAAATAGCGTTTCTCATACTCTACTGGAGACAGCTGCATAGCACTGCTGTGTCGGCGTTTAGGGTTATAGAACATCTCGATGTAATCGGCATTGGAACCACCTGATCCCATCCCGAACTCAGTAGTGAAACGATGCATCGCCGATGGTAGTGTGGGGCTTCCCCATGTGAGAGTAGGTCATCGTCAAGATTCATTTCGCAAAACCCCTATCTGCGCGAGCAGGTAGGGGTTTTGTCTTTGCGCTGCTGCACATGTACCACCTGTGGGTTCGCATAAGGCCCGCTCCTACAGGTGCTAACTCTGTCCTCACAGCAAATATCTTTTGCTCGTCGGCTACCTCACGTCGCTTCATTGTAAGTGCGACAATATTGCTGCCACATTAAGTGACTTCCCCGTACCTACCCTGCGTCAAGGCTTAGGTTCGGGGCAATCCTGGCACCCGGACCGAGCGATGCCAGCGCACCGTGCTGCGCATTCCTGGACTTCACCACCGTCCTATCACTTGAGGTAGCAAGCAAGATGGCCAAGGCCGCCGATGTCGTTGTGCAATGCCTGGAAAACGAAGGCGTCGAGTATGTGTTCGGCATTCCCGGCGAGGAGAACCTCGACCTGCTGGAATCCCTGCGCAAATCGAAGATCAAGCTGGTTCTGACCCGCCATGAGCAGTCCGCGGGCTTCATGGCCGCCACCTACGGCCGCCTGACCGGCAAGACCGGCGTCAGCCTGTCGACTCTCGGCCCAGGTGCCACCAACCTGGTGACCGCCAGCGCCTACGCCTACCTGGGCGGTATGCCGATGATGATGATCACCGGCCAAAAGCCGATCAAGAAGTCCAAGCAGGGCCGCTTCCAGATCATCGATGTGTGCGGCATGATGGACCCCATCACCAAGTACACCCACCAGTTCGCCTCGGCCGACAACATCCCGGCCCGCATGCGCGAAGCCTTCCGCCTGGCTGAAGAAGAAAAACCCGGCGCTGTGCACCTGGAACTGCCGGAAGACATCGCCGCCGAGCAGACCGATGCCATGCCGATCCAGCCCAGCCTGCACCGCCGCCCGTTGGCCGAGCACGTGGCCATCGAAGCGGCCATCGAGAAGCTGCGCAACGCCCGCAGCCCGATCCTGGTGATCGGTGCCGGCGCCAACCGCAAGATGACCGCCAAGGTCCTCAAGCAACTGATCGACAAGACCGGCATTCCATTCGTCACCACCCAGCTGGGTAAAGGTGTGGTGGATGAGCGCCATCCGAGCTTCCTGGGCAACGCCGCGCTGTCGTCCGGTGACTTCGTGCATCGCGCCATCGAAGCGGCCGACCTGATCATCAACATCGGCCACGACGTCATCGAGAAGCCGCCATTCTTCATGGTGCGTGGCGGTACCGAAGTCATCCACGTCAACTTCCGCTCCGCAGAAGTCGACGCCGTGTACTTCCCGCAGATCGAAGTGATCGGCGACATCGCCAATGCCGTCTGGCAGATCGGCGAAGGCTTGGGCGACACCTCGCACTGGGACTTCACCCGCCTGCTGGCGATTCGCGAAGCCAATGAAGCGCAGATCGCCGAAGGCAAGGACGATGACCGCTTCCCGGTCTACCCGCAGCGTCTGGTCGCCGACATCCGCCGCGTCCTGCCGTCCGAAGGCATCGTGGCCCTGGACAACGGCATCTACAAGATCTGGTTCGCCCGCAACTACAAGGCCCACAAGCCCAACACCGTGCTGCTGGACAACGCCCTGGCAACCATGGGCGCCGGTCTGCCGTCGGCCATGGCGGCGCATCTGGTGTACCCAGACCGCCCGGTCATCTCGGTGTGCGGTGATGGCGGCTTCATGATGAACAGCCAGGAGCTGGAGACTGCAGTACGTCTGGGCATGCACATCACCGTAGTGATCCTGCGTGACGACGGCTACGGCATGATCCGCTGGAAGCAGGCCAACATGGGCTTCACCGACTTCGGCCTGGACTACGGCAACCCGGACTTCGTCAAATACGCCGAAGCCTACGGTGCCAACGGTCACCGCGTCGAAAGCGCCGAAGGCCTGCTGCCGCTGCTCGAGCACTGCATCAAGACCCCGGGCGTACACGTGATCGACTGCCCGGTGGACTACAGCGAAAACGACCGCATCCTGAACCAGGAACTGCGTGAACGCGCACTGGCGGTCTAACGACTGACGGTCTGCCGCGGGCAAGCCCCGCTCCCATGGCATTACAGCTTTTGGGAGCGGGATTGACCCGCGATTACTGTCGTTCTGCCCACAATTCCCGCTATACCTTTCCCCATGTGCTAGGGTGCACCCAGACTTCTGCCCTAGGACACTCATGATGCTCCCCGCCCTCAGCGAAAAAGAACTCGACCGTCTCGAAGATCTGTTGATCACCTACGGCAACGACTATTCGGTACTCAACCTGGCTGAACTCAACGGCTTTTTCACCGCCCTGGCCAGCTCACCGAATGCCGTCATGCCTGAGCAGTGGCTGCCTTCGGTCGCTGGTGGAAAAGTCCCCAAGTTCAAGAAACCCGCCCATGAGGAGGCCTACACCGCACTGATGCTGCGTTACGCCAACCAGGTGGCTGAATCCTTGGCCGATGATCTTGAGCACTTCGAGCCGCTGTTCGAAGAGAGCGAAGGCGAAGAGGGGCCGTCGATCATTCTCGAGGAGTGGTGCTTCGGCTACATGCGCGGTACCCAGGTGGCCGAGTGGAGCGAGTTGCCGCCGGAGCAGGACCGCCTGCTCAAGGCCATTTCCCTGCATGGGTTGGAGGATAATTTCGAGCTGCTCGACGCGATGAGTTTCGACGAGCTCCAGGCATGCGTGCCACAGGTGGTCGAGGCGGCGCGGGGGTTGTACCTATATCAAAAGCGACAGCGGCACTGAGCATGGATCTATCCGACGCCTGCGATAGCGCGGTTCCCACGATTATTCCACCTGCCGAAATACTGGATTGCTCACAGCACTGATTCTGCTGCTCACCGATCCGGTGCAGCATGTCCTCCAGCAGCGCCACTCCCGGCGCTGATCCGGAGCCCAGAACATGCCAAGCCCGATCAAACTCTACAACTTTCCAAAGTCCGGCCATGCTCACCGCATCGAGCTGATGCTGTCGCTGCTCGAACTGCCCACCGAACTGGTCTTCGTCGACTTGGCCAAGGGCGAGCACAAGCAGCCCGATTTCCTGGCCATCAACCCATTCGGCCAGGTGCCGGTGATCGACGACAACGGTACTGTCATCGCTGACTCCAATGCCATTCTGGTGTATCTCGCCAAGGCCTATGGTGGTTCGCGTTGGCTGCCTGAGGATCCGGTCGGTGCCGCTCGCGTGCAACGTTGGTTGTCGGTAGCGGCCGGTCCTCTGGCCTTCGGCCCAGCGGCTGCGCGCCTGGTGACCGTGTTCGGTGCTTCGTTCAACACCGATGAAGTCATCGGCCGCGCCCACACCCTACTCAAGGTGATCGATGCCGAGCTGGCCAAGGGCCCGTTCCTGGTCGGCGACCAGGCGACCATCGCCGATATCGCCAACTACTCGTACATCGCCCATGCACCGGAAGGTAACGTGTCGCTCGAGCCGTACCCCAACGTGCGTGCCTGGCTGGCCCGTATCGAGGCGCTGCCAGGCTTCGTGCCGATGCCGCGCACCGTTATCGGTTTGCAGACCACTCTCTGAGTCCAGAGGAATGCCGCCATGCGATCACCCTGGCATGCAGGTGAGAAACGGCTGCAGGAGCAAGCCGGTGTTGCAGAGCGCATGGAGGCATTTGGGCAAAAGGTCATCCGCGACTACATGCCCGACCAGCATCGCGCGTTCTACCATCAGTTGCCATTCATGGTGGTCGGTGCCGTGGATGCCGAGGGCAAACCTTGGGCGACGCTGCTCGAAGGCCCCGAGGGCTTCGTCAGCTCGCCTGATCCGCGGCAGTTGCTGATCGGCACCGAGCTTGCCGCCGACGATCCGGCAGCGCCGGGGTTGGTGGCTGGCGGTGCCGTCGGTCTGTTGGGGATCGAGTTGCACACCCGCCGGCGCAATCGCCTCAATGGCATGATTCGCAGGGCCAGTGCCGGCCAGTTGGAGGTGGAGGTCGAGCAGTCGTTCGGCAACTGCCCGCAGTACATTCAATTGCGCGAATACACCCGTGTCGACGTACCTTCGCAAGGGCGTCAGGATTCAACGGCGATCGATGCCAGGGCTCGCGCCATGATCGAGAGCACGGATACATTCTTCGTGGCCAGCTACGTCGAACATGAAAGCGGCCAACGCTCGGTGGATGTCTCCCACCGCGGTGGTCGGGCCGGATTCGTGCGGGTCGAAGGCAACCGCCTGACCGTCCCCGATTATGCCGGCAATCTGCATTTCAACACCCTCGGCAACTTGTTGGTGAACCCTGTCGCAGGCCTGCTGTTCGTTGACTTCGCCACTGGCGACATGCTTCAGGTGGTCGGGCAGGCCCAGGTCATTCTCGACAGCCCACTGATCAGTGCTTTCGAAGGTGCCGAGCGAATCTGGACCCTGGATGTCGAACAGGTGGTGTTGCGTCCAGCTGCCGTGTCGCTGCGCTGGGCATTCCATGAGTACGCCCCCACCAGCCTGACGACCGGCACCTGGGCCGAAGCCGAGCTGCGCCTGCAACAGCGTGAACGGCAACGTCAATGGTTGAGCTGGCGAGTATCGCGCATCGAGCAGGAGAGCCGTGATATCCGCTCGTTCTACCTGCAACCTGGGGACGGCGCCGCCGTAACCTTTGCGCCCGGCCAGCATATTCCCGTGCGTTTGCGGACCGAAGGGCAGACGCCACTTATCCGCACCTATAGTTTGTCCAGCGCGCCGTCCGACGGTTACTTGCGTATCAGTGTCAAGGCGCAGGGGCCGGCTTCATGGCATCTGCACCGAGCGTTGAAGGTCGGTGATCTTTTAGATGTACGCCTGCCTATGGGCAGCTTCACGCTGGACCAAGACAGCGAACGCCCCCTCGTGCTGATTGGCGCGGGCGTCGGCATCACTCCGCTGATCGCCATGCTTCGTGAGCAACTGGCCAGCGGGCAGGGCCGGCGCATTTATCTGTTCCATGGCGGACGTACCTTGGCTGACCTGCCGTTCCAGCAGGAGCTAGGCGCACTCCAAAAGCAATCCGCTGGCCTGCTGAATATCCATCGTGCCCTGAGTCAGCCGGAAGCGCATGCGGTGCAGGGCCGTGACTACACCTTCGCCAGCCGCCTGGGCATCGACCAGATCAAGACCACACTGGCACTGGACGACTACGACTTCTACCTCTGTGGTCCGGCCAGCTTCACCCAGGATCTGTACGAAGGCCTGCGCAGCGTGCATGTGCCCGATTCGCGCATTCATGCCGAAGCCTTTGGCCCTTCGACCTTGCGTCGTCACACCGACGACAATCAGCCCACGCTGCAACAGCCTCCGCCCGCCAAAGAACCTGTGCCGGTGTACTTCGCCAGCTCTGCCAAGGAGGCCCGCTGGGCACCGGACAGTGGCACGCTGCTAGAACTGGCGGAGCGCCGTGGCCTGTCGCCGGAGTTCAGTTGCCGAGGCGGCTCCTGCGGCACCTGCAAGACCCGACTGGTCAGTGGGCAGGTCCACTACCCGAACCCGCCCGCCGAACTGCCTGAACCTGGTAGCGTACTGATCTGCTGCGCCATTCCGGCTCAGGCTGAAGAAGGTGTGCAGCCCTTGGTGCTGGAGCTCTAGCGTCAGCGCTGGAATAATCGCCCTATGACAACGCATGGGGCGCGGCATGGACCAGATTCACCTAATGAAAGTGTTCGTGGCCGTGGGCGAGCAGGAAAGCTTCGCCGCCGCTGCCCGCCGCCTGGCGATTTCGCCTGCTGCCGTGACCCGGGCGGTCACCGCGCTGGAGGAGCAACTTGGCGTCAAGCTGCTCTTGCGCACCACCCGCAGCGTGCGTCTGACCGAGGCCGGTGGCCGTTACCTGGAAGATACGCGGCACATTCTGGCCAGCATCGTCGAAGCCAATGAAGCCGCTGCCGGCATCAACGCCGCGCCCAAGGGCGACCTGGCGGTTACCGCGCCGATCCTGTTCGGCAAGAAGTTCGTCATGCCCTGCATCGTCCGTTACCTGCAGCAGTACCCCGAGGTGGACGTGTCGGCGTATTTTCTCGACCGTGTGGTGAATCTGGTGGAGGAGGGCCTGGACGTGGCTGTACGCATCGGGCAGTTGCCGGATTCTGGGCTCAAGGCACTGCGCGTGGGCCACATGCGCCGCTTACTGTGCGCCTCGCCGGAGTATCTGGAGCGCCACGGCACGCCGCGCCATCCTTCGGAATTGCACAGGCATCAGATCATCGCTGCCGGGGCGCTGTCGCCGCGCACGGACTGGCGCTTCGGCGCGATCGACGAGCCGACGCTGGTACGCATGAAGCCGCGCCTGACCGTGACCAGCAACGACGCTGCAATCGCCGCCGCCAGCGCTGGCCTCGGCATCGCCCGGCTGCTGTCCTATCAGGTGGCTGATGAACTGGCGGACGGGCGCCTGCAGGTGATCTTGGCCGAGTACGAGGAGGCGTCCTGGCCGATCCACATCCTGCACCGCGAAAGCAAATACGGCTCGACCAAGGTGCGCACCTTCATCGACATGCTGGCCGAGCATCTGCGCAGCCAGTCGCATCTGGCCTGACTGTTGGCACGCGAGCGG
Source organism: Pseudomonas sp. HTZ2 (assembly GCF_033173945.1). Lineage (NCBI taxonomy): Bacteria > Pseudomonadati > Pseudomonadota > Gammaproteobacteria > Pseudomonadales > Pseudomonadaceae > Pseudomonas > Pseudomonas sp. HTZ2. Next base: position 3,634,960 of record NZ_CP137332.1, read on the forward strand.
TCCCAGAGGTATCAACTCAAAATAAAAAGGCTGCCCGGAGGCAGCCTTTTCTAAGTGGCTGGACAATCAGTCCCAGCTCAGCGCACCACCGGTCTGGTACTCGATAACGCGAGTCTCGAAGAAGTTCTTCTCCTTCTTCAAGTCCATGATCTCGCTCATCCACGGGAACGGGTTGGTGGTCCCTGGATATTCTTCTTTCAGACCGATCTGGGTCAGGCGACGGTTGGCGATGAACTTGAGGTAGTCCTCCATCATCGCGGCGTTCATGCCCAGTACGCCGCGTGGCATGGTGTCACGGGCATATTCGATCTCCAGCTGGGTCCCTTGGAGGATCATCTGGGTCGCTTCTTCCTTCATCGCGGCATCCCACAGGTGCGGGTTTTCGATCTTGATCTGGTTGATCACGTCGATGCCGAAGTTCAGGTGCATGGATTCGTCACGCAGGATGTACTGGAACTGCTCGGCGACGCCGGTCATCTTGTTGCGGCGGCCCATGGAGAGGATCTGGGTGAAACCGCAGTAGAAGAAGATGCCTTCCAGGACGCAGTAGTAGGCGATCAGGTTGCGCAGCAGTTCTTTGTCGGTCTCGACGGTGCCGGTGTTGAACTCGGGGTCGGAGATGGCGCGGGTGTACTTCAAGCCCCAGGCTGCCTTTTTAGCGACCGATGGGATCTCGTGGTACATGTTGAAGATCTCGCCTTCATCCATGCCCAGCGACTCGATGCAGTACTGGTAGGCGTGGGTGTGGATCGCCTCTTCGAATGCTTGGCGCAGGATGTACTGGCGGCACTCGGGGTTGGTGATCAGGCGGTACACGGCCAGGGCCAGGTTGTTGGCCACCAGGGAGTCGGCGGTGGAGAAGAAGCCGAGGTTGCGCATGACGATGCGGCGCTCGTCTTCGGTCAGGCCGTCCATGCTCTTCCACAGGGCGATGTCGGCGGTCATGTTGACCTCTTGCGGCATCCAGTGGTTGGCGCAGCCGTCGAGGTATTTCTGCCAGGCCCAGTCGTACTTGAACGGAACCAGCTGGTTGAGGTCGGCGCGGCAGTTGATCATGCGCTTTTCGTCAACGCGCACGCGGGCGGAGGAGCCTTCGAGTTCGGCCAGGCCTTCGGCGATGTCGAGTTCGTTCAGGGCGGCCTTGGCGCGCTTGACGGCGTCGGAGTCGTCGGCGGTCGCTGCGCGGGCTTCCTGGGCGGCGGCGTCACCGGCGCTGTCGAGTTTGTCGAGGGTGGCGGCGGCGTTGGCCTGTGCGGGGGTGGCGCCTTTGGCGGCGACTTCACCGTCTTCCTTGTCGAATTCGTCCCAGCTCAGCATGGTCCTGGCTCCTGCTAGAGGGTTGCGCGGGGCAACCGATTGGATTTTAAAAGGTGACGCCTGCAAGGCCCCAAGGGCGATACGGCAGGCAGTGAGCGCGCGCGCTCGTCACGTTTGAAGGTGTCGGATCAGCGCCTGTCCATGCCTCGCAGGAGGGGCCAGGACGCCTGAATACAGTGTGGCAACGATAAAACGTGCGGGCTGGCCAAGCGGTTGGGTACGGCCTGTGTCACGCAGTCGATCATTGGCTAAACCCTTTTTCGAGGGGGGGCGAAGTATAACGGAATTCGCTACCGATCGGAGCGACGCTAGGCCGGTCTGCTGTAATTTTTCGACCGGTATCAGGCGCGTCCGTTCACGAATCACGCGTCGTTTCCACGGGGAAGGAGTTTAGCGGAAAAATCGCAGATGTGGTGTTTGATTTTTTGATCTAACACAAAATATTGTGTTTTCGAGGTGGGGTTGTCAGCGTCGAAAAACCGCACCCGGAGGGCCTTGGCCTTCCGGGCGGGTCTTAGCGGCAGCGGTTGCGCAGCGTCTGGACGATGTGCGTCCTGGGGTTGTTGCGCGCCTCTTCGACCGTGGTGAAACGGCCGGTTTCGGCATTGCGGCCAATCTTGCGAGTTGCAGGTTTCTTCCGAGCCATCGTGATGTCTTCCGTGTGGGTCAGTGAAGCCCGTGTCCTGGCGTCCAGGGCACGGAGCAGTACTGTTTTATCCCTTCGCGAAAGCGACGTGCAGAGGGCAGAGTCTCTCGATGACGCGGATACAAAAATGCCGCAAGCGGCGCCTTAAGGCGCCTCCCACGGCATGGGGTGTTACTGGCAGGCTTCGCAGTCTGGCTCGTCGATCGCGCAGGCCTTAGGTACCGGGGCTGGGCCCGCTGCCTGGACCGGGGCGCTGTCGCCGCCGCTGGAAACAGCGTTGAGCTTGCCGGTGTTGATGGTCGACTTCTCGGTGCTGGTGGCGGCCAGGGCACGGAGGTAGTAGGTGGTCTTCAGACCACGGTACCAGGCCATGCGGTAGGTCACGTCCAGCTTCTTGCCCGAGGCGCCGGCGATGTACAGGTTCAGCGACTGGGCCTGGTCGATCCACTTCTGGCGACGGGAGGCGGCATCGACGATCCACTTGGTCTCGACTTCGAACGCGGTGGCGTACAGGTCCTTGAGCTCTTGCGGAATACGCTCGATCTGCTGCACAGAACCGTCGTAGTACTTCAGGTCATTGATCATGACCGAGTCCCACAGGCCGCGAGCCTTGAGGTCACGGACCAGGTACGGGTTGATCACGGTGAACTCGCCCGACAGGTTCGATTTGACGTACAGGTTCTGGTAGGTCGGCTCGATCGACTGCGAAACGCCGGTGATGTTGGCGATGGTCGCGGTCGGCGCGATGGCCATGATGTTCGAGTTGCGGATGCCTTTCTTGACGCGCTCGCGGACAGGGGCCCAGTCCAGGGACTCTTCCAGGTTGACGTCGATGTACTTGGCGCCACGGGCTTCGATCAGGATCTGCTGGCTGTCCAGCGGCAGGATGCCCTTGGACCACAGGGAGCCTTCGAAGGTCTGGTATGCGCCGCGCTCGTCGGCCAGGTCACAGGATGCCTGGATGGCGTAGTAGCTGACCGCTTCCATCGACTTGTCGGCGAACTCGACCGCAGCGTCCGAGCCGTAGGGGATGTGCTGCAGGTACAGTGCGTCCTGGAAGCCCATGATGCCCAGGCCGACCGGACGGTGCTTGAAGTTCGAGTTCTGCGCCTGGGGCACCGAGTAGTAGTTGATGTCGATCACGTTGTCGAGCATGCGCACGGCAGTCTTGACGGTACGCGCCAGTTTCGCGGTGTCCAGCTTGCCGTCGACGATGTGGTTCGGCAGGTTGATCGAACCCAGGTTGCACACGGCGATTTCATCGGCGTTGGTGTTCAGGGTGATCTCGGTGCACAGGTTCGAGCTGTGGACCACGCCCACGTGCTGCTGCGGCGAACGCAGGTTGCACGGGTCCTTGAAGGTCAGCCATGGGTGGCCGGTCTCGAACAGCATCGACAGCATCTTGCGCCACAGGTCTTTGGCCTGGACAGTCTTGAACACCTTGATCTTGTTGTACTCGGTCAGGGCTTCGTAGTACTCGTAGCGCTCTTCGAAGGCCTTGCCGGTCAGGTCGTGCAGATCAGGCACTTCCGAAGGCGAGAACAGGGTCCACTTGCCGTCGTCGAAGACGCGCTTCATGAACAGGTCCGGGATCCAGTTGGCGGTGTTCATGTCGTGGGTGCGACGACGGTCGTCACCGGTGTTCTTGCGCAGCTCGAGGAATTCCTCGATGTCCAGGTGCCAGGTTTCCAGGTAGGCGCAGACCGCGCCCTTGCGCTTGCCGCCCTGGTTGACCGCGACGGCGGTGTCGTTGACGACTTTCAGGAACGGCACGACGCCTTGCGACTTGCCGTTAGTGCCCTTGATGTACGAACCCAGGGCGCGTACCGGAGTCCAGTCATTGCCCAGGCCACCCGCAAACTTCGACAGCATGGCGTTGTCGTGGATGGCTTTGTAGATGCCCGACAGGTCATCCGGCACGGTGGTCAGGTAGCAGCTCGACAGCTGCGGACGCAGGGTACCGGCGTTGAACAGGGTCGGGGTCGAAGCCATGTAATCGAACGAGGAGAGCAGGTTGTAGAACTCGATCGCACGGGCTTCTTTGTCTTTTTCCTGCAGCGCCAGGCCCATGGCCACGCGCATGAAGAACACCTGTGGCAGCTCGAAACGTACGCCATCCTTGTGGATGAAGTAGCGGTCGTACAGGGTCTGCAGGCCCAGGTAGGTGAACTGTTGGTCACGCTCGTGCTCGATGGCCTTGCCCAGACGCTCCAGGTCGTAGCCTTTGAGGGCAGGGTCGAGCAGCTCGAACTCGACGCCTTTCTCGACGTAGGCCGGCAGGGCCTTGGCGTACAAGTCGGCCATTTCGTGGTGGGTGGCGCTGTCGGCCACGCCCAGGAAGCCCAGGGCCTCGGCACGCAGGGTGTCCATCAGCAGGCGCGCGGTGACGAAGGAGTAGTTCGGCTCGCGCTCGACCAGGGTACGGGCGGTCATAACCAGGGCGGTGTTGACGTCCTTGATGGCCACGCCGTCGTACAGGTTCTTCAGGGTGTCGCGCTGGATCAGCTCGCCATCGACTTCGGCCAGGCCTTCGCAGGCTTCGCTGATGATGGTGTTCAGGCGCGCCATGTCCAGCGGCGCCAGGCTGCCGTCGGCCAGGGTGATGCGGATGCTTGGGTGCGGCTCGACCACGGATTCGGTGTTGGCGCGGGTGGCACGCTCCTTGGCGCGCTGTTCGCGGTAGATCACATAGTCACGGGCGACTTTTTGCTCGCCGGCGCGCATCAGGGCCAGTTCGACCTGGTCCTGGATTTCCTCGATGTGGATGGTGCCACCCGATGGCATGCGACGTTTGAAGGTCGCGGTGACCTGCTCGGTCAGGCGAGCGACGGTGTCGTGGATGCGCGACGAGGCAGCGGCGGTGCCGCCTTCAACTGCGAGGAACGCCTTGGTGATGGCCACGGTGATCTTGTCGTCGGTGTAGGGAACGACAGTACCGTTACGCTTGATCACGCGCAGTTGACCGGGTGCGGTCGCGGCCAGATCCTGGTTCGAATCGGCGGCCTGCGGCACCTTGGCCTGCGGGTTCTCGCGAGTTGTGTCGGTTTGCATGGGTGGGTGTCTCCACAGTTTCTATATTGTTCAGGCGCCTTTGGGGCGCCCACCGTTCCATCCACTAGCCTGATGGCCACGCGCGGGGACGCGCATGCACGCGCATCCGCCCGCTCGGGCGTACCGACTTCGGGACAGACTCAGGAATAAGGGGCAATAACCTGCCGCTCCCTGGCCGAAGTCAAAGGTTTTGGGCTGAGCCCAAAAACTGTTGCTGATGAGTGCCAGGCCTGGCCTGCAACACCCATGCCCGAACAAGTCCCTGGATGGGCTTGCCTCGGTCGCCTCCGCAGGAGCGGTTTGGCTGTTGGAATCACGTTAAGTTCAGCCAGACAAATCGCTTGAACTTCTCTGTTGACTTGTGTTTGTGATTTTGCTCGAACCCCAATATCTAGTGGTTCGCTGCGATGGGGATACAAGATAATGCGGTATCAGGGGCTTTGCAAGGTGAGCGCCTGTGGATAACTTGTGCGTACTTTGTGTGTGATCCGTGGGTATTCGCTGTAGGCCTTGTCCTAGCTGGCCTTCACTTTTTTTCTGCGTTCCCATGCCCTGTCGCTGATTTTTTCGGGCGCGAACCCTATCACAAAAATCGTCCCGGCCGAGGGCCTGCGACAGGCGGCTTGGCGTGGTTGGCAGGGGCGAGGGTGGGACGTAGTATCCGGGGGCAATGTTGCCTTTTGGTGAACGGTGGCTGACGGGCCCGATGCCATCGCCGGTTGTACACTGCAACGCCAGCAGGCGGCTCCAGAACAAGAATAATCAGTGAAGGCGGACCATGGACCAGCCCAACAATCGGATTTTGATCGTCGAGGACGACCAGCGACTGGCGGAACTCACCGCCGAGTATCTGCAGGCCAACGGCTACGAGGTGGCAGTGGAGGGCGATGGCGGTCGGGCGGCGCGGCGTATCATCGACAGCCAGCCGGACCTTGTGATCCTCGACCTGATGCTGCCCGGCGAAGATGGCCTGAGCATCTGTCGACGCGTCCGCGGGCAATACGTCGGCCCCATCCTCATGCTCACCGCTCGCAGCGATGAACTCGATCAGGTCCAGGGCCTGGACATGGGCGCCGATGACTATGTGTGCAAACCGGTGCGTCCACGCTTGCTGCTGGCGCGCATCACCGCCTTGCTGCGGCGCAGCGAAGCCCCGCAGAGCAAGCGTCAGGAGCTGCAGTTCGGTGCATTGCGCATCGACAGCCGCGTGCGCGAGGCCTGGTTGGGCGAGCAGGCGATCGAACTGACCGGCGCCGAGTTCGACCTGCTCTGGTTGTTGAGCAGCAATGCCGGGCGGGTGTTGTCTCGCGAAGAGATCTTCACCTCCTTGCGTGGCGTCGGCTACGACGGCCAGGACCGCTCGATCGATGTGCGTATTTCCAAGATCCGCCCCAAGATAGGTGATGACCCGATCCACCCGCGTCTGATCAAGACCCTGCGTAGCAAGGGCTACCTGTTCGTCGGCGAGACCGCCCAGGCAGCGGCCCCGTGAATTCGATCTTCTTGCGCATTTACGGTGGCATGCTCGCCGTGCTGGTGCTGGTGGCAGTGCTTGGGGTGCTCAGCCTGCATCTGGTCAACCAGGTGCGCGCTGAACGGCACCGCGAGGGACTGGCCCAAGGCACCTTCAGCCTCATGGCGGACAACCTGGCCCTGCAAGATCCGGTCGAGCGCAAGCGCTCGCTGTTGATCTGGGAGCGCTTGCTCGGCGTGCCGCTGGACTTGCAGCCGGCCTCGGCCTTCACCTTGGATGGTGGCCAGCGCACGCGCCTTCGTCGGGGCCTGGTGGTGGTGGAAAAGACCGGCCCGCATGCCGTGCGCGTCTTGCGCCAGATCGGCGATGAAGACCAGCTGTTGGTGGCCCAGGTCAAGCAGGTCAGTGAACAGTTGGCCCGCGCCACGCTCTATCTACTGGCCGATGAGCTGGTGCGCTACCCGGTCGCCGAACAGCAGCGACGTCTGGCCGAGATCAGCAAGAGCAAGGGCTTTGGTTTCGACATCGCCCTGCAGCGCCTGGAGCGGGCAGGGCTGGACGACGACCAGCGGCGCCGGGTCGAGGAGGGCGACACGGTGATGGCGTTGGGCAAAGATGGCGATTCGGTGCGGGTGTTTTCCGGATTGACTGGCTCGCCCTGGGTGCTGGAGATCGGGCCGTTGCATCAGCTCAACCCGTATCCGCCGCAGTTGCTGGTCCTCATCGCCTTCCTTGGTTTGTGCCTGATCGGCCTGGTGGTGTACCTGCTGGTGCGCCAGCTGGAGCGACGCCTGTCGGGGCTGGAGGTCGCGGCCACGCGCATTGCCCAGGGTAGCCTGGAGACCCGCGTGCCCGAGGGGGACGCCGACTCGGTGGGGCGCCTGGCCGAGGCCTTCAATGGCATGGCCGAGCATCTGCAGCGTTCCTTGACCATGCAGCGCGAGCTGGTGCGGGCGGTGTCCCATGAGTTGCGTACACCCGTGGCGCGCCTGCGCTTTGGCCTGGAAATGATCGAAAGCGCCAGCAACGAGCAGGCCAGGGCCAAGCACCTGGCTGGGATGGACAGCGACATCCAGGACCTGGACAAACTGGTGGACGAGATGCTGACCTACGCCCGCCTGGAGCAGGGCACACCGGCCTTGAAATTCCAGGCGGTAGACCTCGACGCCCTGCTCGAGCGCGTGATCCAGGAGCTGTCGCCGTTGCGGGTCGAGGTCAAGGTGGTACGCGGCGACTGCCAGGGTGCGGATGCGGCAGGCGCCTGGGTCGATGCCGAACCCCGCTACCTGCACCGGGCGCTGCAGAACCTGGTGGGCAATGCCATGCGGCACGCCGAATCCCAGGTCAGGTTGAGCTATCAATTGGGCCTGGAGCGCTGCCGCATTGATGTGGAAGACGATGGGCCCGGAATTCCCGAAGGGGTCTGGGATCGCATCTTCACCCCTTTCACCCGCCTCGACGACAGCCGTACCCGCGCCTCCGGCGGGCATGGCCTGGGGTTGTCGATCGTGCGCCGGATCATCTACTGGCACGGGGGCCGGGCAATGGTCGGACGCAGCGAGGCGTTGGGCGGGGCCTGCTTCAGCCTGATCTGGCCGAGCCACCGGCCGCAGGTCTAGGGGTTATACGTTGATCAGGCTGAGCAGGTAGCCATCCTGGACACAGAACTGACCTTCCAGCTCGCGGCCAGCCTGCCAGTCGGCTGAAAGGTCGGTGAGCAGGCGCAGGCGGGCATAACCCTCGACAGACCATTCCAGCAGCTCGGCGTGTTCGAAGTAGAAGCGCTGCCGGGTCAAGGGGTAGAGCGCTTTGAACAGGCTTTCCTTGAGTGAGAACGTCAACGTCACGCCCAGGCCGAGCTGGCTATAGTCCAGGCGCTGGAGCTCGGCGGGGGTGAGGATCTCGCCAGCCAGGCGTTCGGCGCGTTCGTCGTTCAGCAAGGATTCCTGGTCCAGGCCCAGGCCAGCGCTGTCGCCATCGGCAGCAACCACAGCGGCGGCCCAGCCTTTGCCATGGGTGATCGAGCCGTGAATGCCGGCCGGCCAGATCGGCGAACGGTCCTCATGGGTGGCGGGCACGTAGTCGCGTCCATCCAGCGCATGCAGCGCCGCACGTGCGCAGACCCGGCCTGCCAGGTACTCGGCCTGGCGCTTGGCCACCGAGCGCTGCAGGCTGGCGCTTTGTTCGATGCCGGCGCGCTGGAAGTCGTCCGGCGCCAGGCGCGCGGGGTCGAAGGTGCAACTGACCAGCACCGCGCCGGGAACCGGGCGGGGCAGGGGCCAGTGGTGCTTGAGGGGGGAGCAGCAGGTGGGGTGTCTGGTCATGGTGAGTATTGTGCCAGTGGCGCCCTGATGCGCAAACCAGGCGAGTGCCGCACCCTTGACTGCCACCCCGACAGTCTTCAGTCGAAGGATTTCTTGAGGAAGGCCTGCATGTCCGCCCACGAGCGGTCATCCGCCTCTTTGTTATAGCCAATGTCCGGCCCGCCATGGTCGCCGTGGCTCAAGCGGTCGGCATCGGGATTGGTGAATCCATGCTTGGCTCCGGCAATGGAGACGAATGTCATGTCGGCGCCGGCGCTTTGCATTTCCTGCTTGAACGCTGCCACTTGCGCTGGCGGGATCATGCTGTCGGCCTCGCCGTGCTCTACCAGGATTTTCGCCCTGATCACACCCGGCTTGGCTGGCGTCTGAGTGGCCAGTGGGCCATGGAAGCTCACCACGGCGTCGAGTTTCTCGCCTCGGCGCGCGGCATCGAGCACCACCTTGCCGCCGAAGCAGTAACCCACCGCCGCCAACTGATGTTTATTGGTGTTGGGCTGGATTTTCAGCAACTCAAGCCCCGCATCGAAGCGCCGTGCAGCAGCCTTGGGGTCCTTCGTCGCCGCCGCCATGAACGCTTGGGCGTCCTTCGGATGTTCGGTGTGCTTGCCATCGCCATACATGTCGATGGCCAAGGCGTTGTAACCCAGCGCCGCCAGGTCCCGGGCCCGGCGCTTGGCATAGTCGTTCAGCCCCCACCATTCATGCACCACGATAATGCCGGGGCGCTTGCCCTCGACTGCATCGTCGTAGGCGTAGTAGCCCACCAGGCGCTGGCCATCGGCGTCCTGATAGGGAATTTCGCGGGTCTGCACCGCCGCCTGGGCGACGGCAGCGCTGCACAACAGGGCCAGGGCAAGCAGGGAACGCATGGTCGGTACTCCTTGGGCAAAGGGTGCGATTCGTTCAGCCGGGGTTCAGTCAGGGTTCAGCCGCGGTTCAGGGCTCACTCCCTACTCTAGCCACCAGACACAGACATCGCATCCAACTGGAGTATCCCACCATGAAAACACTCAATACCTTGATGGTCGCCATGGCCGTATGTGCCGCCAGTCTCACCGCCCAGGCCGCCGATGACACCTTCGCCAGCCTCACCTATGGCCAGACCAGCGACAAGGTCCGCAAGTCCGGCCTGCTGCAACGCAACACCGATCACCTGAACGCCGACGGCATCATCGGCAAGGACGGCACCTGGGGCGTGCGCGTGGGCAAGATCAATGACGATGCCCGCTATTACCTGACCTACGACAATGTCTCGGGCGACCACAGTGGCATCAAGCTGCGCCAGGAAAACCTGCTTGGCAGCTACGATGCGTTCTTGCCGGTGGGCGACACCACCAAGCTGTTCGGTGGCGGCAGCCTGGGCTTGACCAAACTGTCCCAGGAATCCTCCGGTTACAGCCGTGACACCGATGTGGGTTATGCCGTAGGCCTGCAGGCCGGCGTGCTGCAGCAGATCACCAACAACGCCTCGGTGGAGCTGGGCTACCGTTACCTGCGCAGCAACGCCAGCACCGAACTGGCCGAACATGGCGGTCCCAAGGCAGGCACCCTGCGTCTGACCAGCAGCGCCCAGACCTACCTGTCGGCCAACTACACCTTCTGACCCACAGGAGGGGCCAGGGCAACGCTGGTATGCTGCACCGGTCCCTCCGCGACCAAGCCCGCTCCTGCCGCCAGGCGTCGTGCAGAAGCGGGCTTGACCGGCACGGGAGGCGGATACAGGTATGAATCAAGGAGAGTGACATGAAGCTGCTGGTGGTCGAGGACGAGGCGCTGCTACGCCACCACCTGTACACGCGCCTGGGCGAGAGCGGGCATGTGGTCGAGGCGGTGGCCAATGCCGAAGAGGCGCTCTACCAGGCCGAGCAATACAACCACGATTTGGCCGTGGTCGACCTCGGGCTGCCGGGCATGAGCGGTCTGGACCTGATCCGCCAGTTGCGCAGTCAGGGCAAGACCTTTCCGATCCTGATCCTCACCGCCCGCGGCAACTGGCAGGACAAGGTCGAAGGCCTGGCCGCCGGGGCCGACGACTATGTGGTCAAGCCGTTCCAGTTCGAAGAGCTGGAGGCGCGCCTGAATGCCTTGCTGCGCCGCTCCAGCGGTTTCACCCAGTCGACCATCGCGGCAGGGCCCCTGGTGCTGGACCTCAATCGCAAGCAGGCGACCTTGGACGAGCAACCGCTTGCCCTGACCGCCTATGAATACCGCATCCTCGAATACCTCATGCGCCATCACCAGCAAGTGGTGGCCAAGGATCGTCTGATGGAGCAGCTCTACCCCGATGACGAGGAGCGCGATCCGAATGTCATCGAGGTGCTGGTCGGTCGTCTGCGACGCAAGCTCGAGGGCGACCGTGGTTTCAAACCGATCGACACGGTGCGTGGCCTGGGTTACCTGTTCACCGAGCGCTGCCGATGATCCGCTCCCTGCGGGTGCGCCTGATGCTGGCGGCGGCGCTGTTGGCGTTGTTGTTCATGCTGGCGCTGCTACCGGCCCTGCAAAAGACCTTCAGCCTGGCGTTGCAGGAGTCGATCGAACAGCGCTTGGCCTCGGATGTGACCACCTTGATTTCCGCCGCGCGGATCGAGCAGGGGCGGCTGCAAATGCCCGAGCAGTTGCCCGACGAGCGCTACAACCTGCCCTACACCGGCCTGCTCGGCTACATCTTCGATCGCCAGGGTGCTCTGGTGTGGCGTTCGCGCGCCACTAACGGGCAGAACATCAACTACCGCCCCCGATATGACGGGCGCGGCAATGAGTTCGCCCGGATCCACCAGGATGACGGCGAGGAATTCTTCGTCTACGACGTGGAGGTCAAGCTGCTCGGGGGCAAGAGTGCCGCGTTCAGTATCGTGGCGCTGCAGCCGGTGCGTGAGTACCAGCACACCCTCGATGGCCTGCGTGAAAAACTCTACTTGGGTTTCGGGGCGGCCCTGCTGGCGCTGATGGTGCTGTTATGGGCCGGCCTGACCTGGGGGCTTCGTTCGTTGCGCAGGCTGAGCCTGGAGCTTGACGAAGTGGAAGCGGGTGCGCGTGATGGCCTGAGCGGCGAGCACCCGCGTGAACTGCTGCGCCTGACCGGCTCGCTCAACCGCCTGCTGCGTAGCGAACGTGAGCAGCGCCAGCGCTACCGCGATTCGCTCGATGACCTGGCGCACAGCCTCAAGACGCCCCTTGCGGTGCTGCAGGGCGTCGGTGAAAGCCTCGGCCAGGGTGACAGCGAACGCGAGCAGGCGCGGGTGCTGCAAAGCCAGATCGAACGCATGAGCCAGCAGATCGACTACCAACTGCAGCGCGCCAGCCTGCGCAAGAGCGGTCTGGTCCGTCATCGGGTGCAACTACGACCGGTGCTCGACAGCCTGTGCAACACGCTGGACAAGGTCTATCGCGACAAGCGCGTGGCCGTCAGCCTCGACATGCCCCGGGATGCTTGGGTGCCGATGGATCAAGGGGCAGCGCTGGAGCTGTTCGGCAACCTGCTGGAGAACGCTTATCGGCTGAGCCTCGGCCAGGTGCGTGTGAGCCTGCAACAAGCGCCTGGGCAGTTGGTGCTATGCGTCGAAGACGATGGCCCTGGCGTACCGGGCAATCAGCGTGAGCGCATTCTCAAACGGGGCGAACGGCTCGATCGGCAGCATCCGGGGCAGGGCATCGGCCTGGCGGTGGTCAAGGACATCATCGACAGCTATGACGCCGAGCTGAGCCTGGATGATTCGACACTGGGAGGCGCGGCGTTCCGGATCGTGTTCCATCTGGACTGAAACCCACTGAGGCGCTGCGCGGCACGTCCCAAGGCCTCACCCATCCTGGGGCTTGTGGATCCTGTGGGATTTACCCCGAAGTTAACGCCACAGGGCGAGCCGGCCGGGGTACGTTCTCCCTTCCTGGGCGGATTCCCGCCAACAGCCTTGTTCCAAACCCGCCAATGGGCGGAAATCCGCCAACCTCAAACTGCGCGCCTGCCCCGCCATGGGGCGCCGAAAGCCCCGAAATCCGCGGGCTGCACTGATTGCGAGCATTTTGGCATCGGCCTTGCTATCGACCTGGCAGAGGCCTGTCACAAGGCAGCTCGAACACAACGACAAATCCCTCCAAGTGCAGGAGGGTTCGCGCTTTAGGTGCCCCAACGCCCTGGGAAGGGTGGGCTCGGCACACTTGAGGAAAAACTAGCCATGACGACACGTCAGCCGTTGTACAAATCCCTGTATGTCCAGGTGTTGGTCGCCATCACCATCGGTATCCTGCTCGGTCACTACTACCCGGAAACCGGCGTAGCCCTCAAACCCCTGGGCGACGGGTTCGTCAAACTGATCAAGATGGTCATCGCCCCGATCATCTTCTGCACCGTCGTCAGCGGCATCGCTGGCATGCAGAGCATGAAGTCGGTCGGCAAGACCGGTGGCTATGCGCTGCTGTACTTCGAGATCGTTTCCACCATCGCCTTGATCATCGGCCTGGTCGTGGTCAACGTGGTCCAGCCCGGTGCCGGCATGCATGTCGACGTCAGCACCCTGAACGCCAGCAGCGTCGCCGCCTACGCCGCCGCAGGCGCGCAGCAGACCACCGTGGGCTTCCTGCTCAACATCATCCCCAACACCGTGGTGGGCGCATTCGCCAATGGCGATATCCTGCAGGTGCTGATGTTCTCCGTGCTGTTCGGCTTTGCCCTGCACCGCCTGGGCAGCTACGGCAAGCCGGTGCTGGACCTGATCGACCGCTTCGCCCATGTCATGTTCAACATCATCAACATGATCATGAAGCTGGCTCCGGTCGGCGCTTTCGGCGCCATGGCCTTCACCATCGGCCAGTATGGTGTGGGCTCGTTGGTGCAGCTGAGCTACCTGATGATCTGCTTCTACGTCACCTGCCTGCTGTTCATCCTGGTGGTGCTGGGCGGTATCTGCCGGTTCCATGGCTTCAGCGTACTCAAGCTGATCCGCTACATTCGTGAAGAGCTGATGATCGTGCTCGGCACCTCCTCCTCGGAATCGGCCCTGCCACGCATGCTGGCCAAGATGGAGCGCCTGGGTGCCAAGAAGTCGGTGGTCGGCCTGGTGATCCCTACCGGCTACTCGTTCAACCTGGATGGCACCTCGATCTACCTGACCATGGCTGCGGTGTTCATCGCCCAGGCTACCGACACCACCATGGATATCACCCACCAGATCACCCTGCTGCTGGTGCTGCTGATCGCCTCCAAGGGTGCAGCAGGCGTCACCGGTTCCGGCTTCATCGTGCTGGCCGCGACCCTGTCCGCCGTGGGCCACCTGCCGGTGGCAGGCCTGGCGCTGATCCTGGGTATCGACCGCTTCATGTCCGAGGCGCGTGCGCTGACCAACCTGATCGGCAACGCCGTGGCCACGGTAGTCGTGGCCAAGTGGGTCAACGAGCTGGACACCGACACGCTGCAGGCCGAGCTGGCCTCCGGTGGTTCGCCGCTGGTCGACCCTCGTCCGGTCGATGACTTGGGCGTGGCTGAAGGCCCGGCGCGCTGATTGCGTTGTGAAATCGAAGAAGGCGACCCTCGGGTCGCCTTCTTTATTTGTAATGCCTGCCGGCCTGTTCGCAGGTAGACCCGCTTGCACAGGTTTGGCGCAAGCCTTGTGGGGGCGGGGTTAGCCGCGAATGCTGCTTGTCATTCGATGCGGGTCTCGCCGCTGTAAACCAGGATCTCACGACACCGCCTGCACAGATAGCGTCGCCCCTGGCGCACCAGCTTGTGCCGCTGGGCAGTGAACGGGAAGTCACTTTCCGGGCAGGGGCAGCGGTAGATGTAGCGGGTGGCCACGCGCCGCTTCACTTCATAGTTGTGGCAACGGTTCGGTGGCAATTCATACACGCCCCGCATGATCAGTTGCCATTCCTCGCCATGGGCCTGGATCTTGTCGCCGAACAGCTGGTGCGCCACCAAGTGTGCCACTTCGTGGGCAACGGTCTGACGCAGGAAGTCTTCCTGGTTCTCCCGGTACAGCTGCAGATTGAAGCGCAGCAGGTTTTCGTGCAGATGAGCGACGCCGGCCTTCTGGCCGCGCAGCTTGAAGCTGACTTGCGGGCGAGGGAAGGTGCGTTTGAAGAAGGCTTCAGCTTGCTGGTAACAGGTTTCGACGCGTTGTTTGAGCAGCTCGGGCATGGCGGGGTGGTTCTCCTGAGCGGGCAATTATGCCGCAAGCGCCAGGTGCCTGCCGGGCCATCTGTCAGCACACAGCCAGAGGCCGCCTTGCGGCGGCCCCGGGGTGACGCTCCTATGTTGCGTTGGATCTAGTTGGTATAGACAGGCCCCACACCCAGCCCCCAGATGATCACCGTGGAGGCCATGATCGCCACCAGCACCACCAGGCCTACCGCCAGCACGGAGCTGGAGAACAGGAAGCCTTCGTCGGTGGGGATATTCATGAAGGTCGGCAGGCCGACATAGAGCAGGTAGACCGTGTAGCAAATGGCCGCCGTGCCCACCAGCATGCCAAGCCAGAGGTGCGGGTAGAGCGCCGCCAGGCCGCCGATGAACAGCGGGGTGGCGGTGTAGGTGGCAAACGCCACGCATTGCGCCATGGATGGGGTGGCATCGTAGGTGCGGGCCATCCAGTGGATGAAAGCCCCCATGACCGCGACCCCGGCGAGCATCGCCAGGTAGGACATGATGCTCATCCATAGTGCGCTTTCCATCGTCAGCATCACCGCCGGTCGATCGCCTATGACCCAGCCGACCTGGGTGGTGCCGATGAACGCCGACACAGCCGGGATCGCGGCGAGTATCAGCGTGTGGGTCAGGTACATGTGGCTGATGCTTTCGTCCTCGCCACGAATCTCCTTCCACTCCTGGTCAGGGTGGGTAAACAGCCCCAGAACGTGATGGATCATGCCGGTCACTCCTATCGTCGTTGTCAAACGCCCCCCAAGTGGAGCGCTTGCGGCCCGAGGCCTGGACACCGATGCAAGCGGTCGTGTGGCCTTATCTCGCAGTATAGGAAGCCGTTACCTACATAAACCTGGGTTTTTAGAGCAAATTGCGCTGTCAGATGCGCGCTTGATTCTTTATCGGAATGGCCTACGCCCCCGCTCGGTTTGTGCGTAAAATAGCCCGCTTTTGTCACACCTCGCGGATCCAAGCGCTATGGGCACCCTCTCGGTCAACCAGAACAAACTGCAAAAACGCCTGCGTCGCCTCGCTGGCGAAGCCATCACCGACTACAACATGATCGAGGATGGCGACAAGGTCATGGTCTGCCTGTCCGGCGGCAAGGACAGTTACACCATGCTCGACGTTCTGTTGCACCTGCAGAAGGTGGCGCCGATCAAGTTCGAGATCGTCGCTGTGAACATGGACCAGAAGCAGCCAGGCTTCCCTGAGCACGTGTTGCCGGCCTATCTCAAGGAGCTGGGCGTCGAGTACCACATCGTCGAGAAGGACACCTACTCGGTGGTCAAGGAGCTGGTTCCGGAAGGCAAGACCACCTGCTCGCTGTGTTCGCGCCTGCGCCGCGGCACGCTGTACACCTTCGCCGACGAGATCGGTGCGACCAAGATGGCCCTCGGGCACCATCGCGACGACATCGTCGAGACCTTCTTCCTCAACATGTTCTTCAACGGCTCGCTCAAGGGCATGCCGCCGAAGCTGCGCGCCGACGACGGTCGCAACGTGGTGATCCGCCCGCTGGCCTACTGCAGCGAGAAGGACATCCAGGCCTACTCGGACATGAAGGGCTTTCCGATCATCCCTTGCAACCTGTGCGGCTCTCAGGAAAACCTGCAGCGCCAGGTGGTCAAGGACATGCTGGTGGAATGGGAACGCAAGCACCCGGGCCGCACCGAGAGCATCTTCCGCGCTCTGCAGAACGTCGCGCCATCGCAGCTGGCCGATCGCAACCTGTTCGATTTCACCAGCCTCAAGATCGACGAAAGCGCCACTCCGCGTTTTCTCGATGTACTGAACATCTGACCCATGCGCGACTACCAATGGCTGCATGAGTACTGCCTGAACCGCTTCGGCTCGGCACAGGCCCTGGAGGCCTTCCTGCCGCAGCCGCGCACGCCAGCGCAATTGCGTGACATCAGCGATGACCGCTACCTGTCGACGCTGGCCCTGCGGGTGTTCCGTGCAGGGCTCAAGCACAGCCTGGTGGACGCCAAGTGGCCGGCCTTCGAGCAGGTGTTCTTCGGCTTCGATCCGGAAAAGGTCGTGCTGATGGGCGCCGAGCACCTTGAGCGGTTAATGCAGGACGAGCGGATCATCCGCCATTTGGGCAAGCTCAAGAGCGTGCCACGCAATGCGCAGATGATTCTCGATGTGGCGAAGGAGCGGGGCAGTTTCGGCGCGTTCATCGCCGATTGGCCGGTGACCGACATCGTCGGACTATGGAAGTACTTGGCCAAGCATGGCAATCAGTTGGGCGGGTTGTCGGCGCCGCGTTTCTTGCGCATGGTCGGCAAGGACACGTTCATTCCCACCGATGACATGAGCGCAGCCCTCATCGCCCAAGGCGTGATCGACAAGCAGCCGACCAGCCAGCGCGATTTGGCGCTGGTGCAGCAGGCGTTCAATCAGTGGCATGAGCAGAGCGGGCGACCGCTGTGCCAGCTGTCGGTGATGCTGGCGCATACCGTCAATCATTGAGAGGTGCGACGCGGCTTCGCGGCTAAACCCGCTGCCACAGGGGCGGTGCAGTACTTGTGGCAGCGGGTTTACCCGCTAAAAGGCCGCCGCTTCTACTGCCCTTCACCGGCCACACGCCGCTCATGCTGGAACTTCCAGCGCACATACAGCAGGGCACTGACGAACAGCCCCAGGCTCACCAGCACCTCCATCCAGCCGAACACCGCCCGTGCCGGGTCGAACGCCGCCAGCACTCCCTTGATGAAATAGATATTCACCACGAAGCACGTCCAGGCATGGGCCCGGGCGCTGCCCGTCAGCATGCTCGGCACCAGCAGCAACAGAGGGATCAGCTCGATGGCCAGGATCACTTCGACCCGTGCCCCATGCAGGTCCGCGAACCACAGGTTGTTGACCGCCAGCAGGGCGATCAGGCCAAAAAAGCAAGCCAGGCTCAGCGCCCGGGTGACGCGCACCCGTGGCGTGAGCCATTCCAGCGGTGGCAATACCTTGGGCTTTCTAGCCACGCTCGCCCCCCAAAGCCTTGGCGGTGCTCGCCAGGCGTTGGCCCAGGGCGCGGCACAGGGCGATTTCGTGCGGGTCGAGTTCGCGCTTGCCATCAGCTCCAGCGTGGTGGCTGGCGCCATAGGGGGTGCCGCCGCCACGGGTCTCGAGCAGCGCCGACTCACTGTATGGCAGGCCAAGCACCAGCATGCCGTGGTGCATCAGCGGCAGCATCATCGACAGCAGCGTGGTCTCCTGACCGCCATGCAGGCTGGCGGTCGAGGTGAACACTGCCGCGGGCTTGCCGACCAGCTCTCCGCCCAGCCACAAGCTGCTGGTGCCGTCGAGGAAGTACTTGAGCGGCGCGGCCATGTTGCCGAATCGGGTCGGGCTGCCCAGCGCCAGGCCCGCGCAGTGGCGCAGATCGTCGAGGGTGGCGTAGAGCGCGCCGCTGGCCGGGATGTCCGGGGCCACGGCTTCGCATTCGGTGGAGATCGCCGGCACAGTGCGCAGGCGCGCCTCCAGGCCGGCCATCTCGACGCCGCGGGCGATATGCCTGGCCATCTCGCTGGTCGAGCCGTGGCGGCTGTAATAGAGCACTAGAACGTAGGGATCGCTCACGGCAGGATCTCCAGTACTTTCTCCGGCGGACGGCCAATCACCGCCTTGTCACCGGCGACCAGGATCGGACGCTCGATCAGCTTGGGGTGCTGGACCATCGCGTCGATCAGTTGCGCGTCGCTCAGGGCGGGGTTGGCCAGATCCAGGGCCTTGTATTCTTCTTCACCGGTGCGCAGTAGCTGGCGCGGGGCGATGCCCAGCTTGCCGAGCAGGGTTTTCAGGGTGACGGCATCCGGCGGGGTGTCCAGGTAGCGCACGATGGTCGGGGCCAGGCCGCGCGCTTCGAGCAGTTCCATGGCGCCGCGGGATTTCGAACAGCGCGGGTTATGATAGAGGGTCAGATCAGTCATGACGGGTCGCATCCAGCTGGGTGTGGCGGCTATTCTAACCGCAGCGACTGTGTCGTTTGCTTGAAACTTCTAGAAGGATTGACCCATGGCAAGGCGTTTGGCAGCAGTACTGGCCATCACCGCGAGCCTGTTGCTCGGCGGTTGCGGTGCGGACTACGGCGTGGACCAGCACGGCAACACGGTAAAGGCCGAGCAGATCGACGGGCACTGGCTGGTGCTCAACTACTGGGCCGAGTGGTGCGGCCCGTGCCGTACGGAAATTCCCGAGCTCAACGCTGCGGCCAAGCAGTGGGAGGCCCAGGGTATCAAGGTGGTCGGGGTGAACTTCGATGGGTTGCAGGGCCAGGATCTCAAGCAGGCCGCCGAAACTCTCGGCATCGCCTTTACCGTCCTCGCCCAGGACCCGGCCGAGCGCTACGAGCTGCCGCGCAGCGAGGCGCTGCCGGTGACCTACATCATCGATGACAAAGGCAAAGTGCGTGAGCAGTTGATGGGGGAGCAGACCCTCGAAGGACTGCAAGCCAAGATCAAGGCCCTCAAGGGCGCTTAAGCGCTTCGAGCTGCAAGCTTCAAGAAAGAGCGGACCGTGTCGGGCTTGCTTTTCTTGCAGCTTGCAGCTGCTCTTAACCTTCCTCAGGCCAGAAGCGCAGTGGCTTGCCCTCGGCCGGCCAGAAGCGAATCTGCTCGATCGATGAGACGTCCCAGCGTTGCACGGCCTCCAGCGCCTGAAGGAAGCGTTTTTCCTGGTCCATCAATGCAGGGGCGCACAGTTTGCGGGTCTTGCCGACCTTGCCGAAGCTGATGCGGTCGCCTTGCAGGGTGTAGGACGCGAACCAGTGATTGCAGCCAGCATTGCCATAAGCACGGCCGTCCTCGCCGAGGATCAGGGTCAGGTGGCTGTAGTCGATCAACGGGCGCTCGCCGATCCACTCCAGCACATAGCTTTGCTCCGGTTGCAATTTCGAAGGCTCCGATGCGCAGCCGAGCAGGCCGACGGCAATCAGTGCACCGGTCAACAGATGCTTCACTGCGCGCTCCCTTGGCAGGCCGGGCACAGGTGCTGGTCGCCACGGCTGGCCCAACCCAGCTCGGCGATGCGGGCGCTGGCCGCGGGCTGGCGGGCCTTGTTGCCGAGCTTGCCGTCGACGGCGAACTCGAAGTCCAGCTCAGCCTGGCAGCTGTTGCACTTGACCTTCCAGTTGAGGATCTCCAGCTCGTTGAAGATCGGGCCGCTGGCCACGGCGACCCATTGGCCGCGCGGGTTGATCAGGTGGCGCACGCTCTCCACGGTAAGGCGCATGGAAAGATCCTTGCTGCCTTTTAGAGTCACCAGCAGGACATCGTCCTTCTGGATCGAGCCACCGTTGCCAGTCACCTGATAGCGGCCCGGCACCAGGGCGCGGCATTCGATCAGGGTGTGTTGCGGGTTGAAAAGGGTGTAGCGGAAATCGTGTTCGACCATGGGTCCTCCAAAATTGCCGCGTATCCTAGCATCAACCGTTCACCAGATTCTGCGGATCGCCCTCCGTCCAGCGGATGATGTTGTCCAGGGTGGTCGAGGCGATGGCCGCCAGCGCTTCATGGGTGAGAAACGCCTGGTGTGCGGTGACGATCACGTTGGGGAAGGTCAGCAGCCGGGCGAGCACGTCATCCTGCAGCGGCAGGTCGGAACGGTCCTCGAAGAACAGCTGCGCCTCCTCTTCATAGACATCCAGCCCCAGGTAGCCGAGCTGGCCGCACTTGAGCGCGTCGATCAGGGCCGGCGTGTCGACCAGCGCGCCGCGCCCGGTATTGATCAGCATGGCGCCGGGTTGCAGGGTGGCCAGGCTCTGGGCGTTGATCAGATGGCGGGTGTGCTCGGTCAGCGGGCAGTGCAGGCTGATGATGCGGGCCTGGCTCAGCAGTTCGGGCAATTCCACGTAGCGGGCGCCCAGGGCAAGCAGTTCAGGGTTGGGGTAGGGGTCGTAGGCCAGCAACTGGCAGCCGAAACCGGCCATGATGTGGGCGAAGGCGGCGCCGATCTGGCCGGTGCCGACCACGCCGACCGTCTTGCCGTGCAGGTCGAAGCCGGTCAGGCCATGCAGGGTGAAATCACCTTCGCGGGTGCGGTTGTAGGCCCGGTGCAGGCGTCGGTTGAGCGCCAGGATCAAGGCCACGGCATGCTCGGCCACGGCATGGGGTGAATAGGCCGGTACCCGCACCACCGACAGTCCCAGGCGCCGGGCGGCGGCCAGATCGACGTGGTTGTAGCCTGCCGAGCGCAAGGCGATCAGACGGGTCCCGCCGGCAGCCAGGCGTTCGAGCACCGTGGCATCGAGCTCATCGTTGATGAACGCGCAGACCACCTCGAAATCCTGGGCCAAAGCGACGGTGTCCTGGGTCAGCCGGGCCGACTGGTAGTGCAGCTCCAGGCTACTGTCGCGGGAGGCCTGGGTGAAGCTTTCCTGGTCGTAGTGCTGGCTGCTGAACAACAGGACACGCATGGTGTGAATCTCCAGGTTTCGTCATCGCGGCAGTGTAGACAGCCTGCGAAGAAGGACGTTGATCTTGCTCAGTGGCGTCACTGTTCGGATAGTGCAACGCCCCCGATTTTGGGGCCGTCCTGCGGCCCCAGGGCTTTGCGCTCAGGCGCTCAGCCGAGCCTGAGCCGCGAGCCGCACGATGGCCCGGTCCAGCTCGTCCAGGGCTTGCGCCGCCTGGGGGCTGTCCTGTTTGAGCAAGGTCTCGCTGCGCTGGCAGGCCGCGCGCAGTTGCGGCACGCCACAGTAGCGCGATGCGCCGTTGAGGCGATGGACCCGTTCGATCATCGCCGTGCGATCACCCAGCTCGCGGGCGACGCGGATCGATTCACGGTCGGTCTCAAGAGACGCCAGCAGCATGGCCAGCATGTCCGCGGCCAGGTCCGGCTTGCCGGCGGCCAGGCGCAGGCCTTCCTCAGGGTCGAGCACCTTCAGCTCGTTACTGTCGATGGCCCGTTCGCTGCCGCGCTCCTGCATGGACGGCACCAGGCTCATTCCGGTCCATTTCATCACCACCTGGGACAGCTGGCGCTCGCTGATCGGCTTGGTCAGGTAATCGTCCATGCCGCTGTGCAGCAAGGCCCGTTTCTCGTTGGCCATGGCGTGTGCGGTGAGCGCGACGATGGGCAGCGGGCTGCCGCTCTGGCTGGCTTCCCAACGGCGGATCTGCTCGGTGCAGGCGCGTCCGTCCATTCCCGGCATCTGCACATCCATCAGCACCAGGTCGAAAGGCTCGTCCTGCACTGCCTTGACCGCGGCATAGCCGTTGTCCAGCGCCAACACCTCGGCGCCCAGGCCTTCGAGCAGGGTCTGCACCAACAACAGATTGGCAGGGTTGTCGTCCACGCAGAGAATCCTCGGCGCCCGGGTATTGCCGCTGGCGCGCGCGTCGTTGGTCGCTCGGCGCGGTTGCACCAGTTCGAGCAGCAGGCGGCGCAGTTTGCGCGTGCAGGTGGGCTTGGACAGCAACTGGCCATGGGGATTGGGCAGGTAGGGGTGATAGAGCGCCTGCTCGGTAGTCGGGCAAAGCACCACGCACAGGCAGCCCAGGCGTTCCAATTGCTGGTGATAATGGCCCAGTTGCTCCGGCGAGAGCGTACCCAGGTTGGCCCCCAGCACCGCGAACTCGAAGGGTTGGCCTGCCTGGCTCGCCGCCTGCACGCCTTGCAGCAACTGGTCGAAGGAGGCGAACAGGCTGACGCTCAGGCCGCAATCTTCCAACTGGTGCTCCAGGGCTTGGCGCGCCAGCTCGTGGCCATCGACGATGGCGGCGCGGCGCCCGAGCAACGGTTGCAGCGGTTGCTCCTGCGCGTCGTCATGAGCGCGCGGTAGGCTGAGGCTGATCCAGAACTGCGAACCTTCGCCTGGGGTGCTGTCCACGCCGATCTCGCCACCCATCTGCTCGATCAGGCGCTTGGAGATCACCAGGCCCAGGCCGGTACCGCCGGGCTGGCGTGACAACGAGTTATCGGCCTGGCTGAAGGCCTGGAACAAGGTGCGCACATCCTGGGGCGAGAGGCCGATGCCTGTGTCTTGCACGCTGATGCGCAGTTGTACGCTGTCCTCCTGTTCATCCTCGATCATGGCACGCACGACGATGGTGCCTTCGCGCGTGAACTTGATGGCGTTGCTCACCAGATTGGTGAGGATCTGCTTGAGCCGCAGCGGGTCACCGATCAGCGACAGCGGGGTGTCGCGGTAGACCAGGCTGAGCAGCTCCAGCTGCTTGGCGTGGGCCGCAGGGGCGAGGATGGTCAGCGTGTCCTGGATCAGATCGCGCAGGTTGAACGGAATGCTGTCGAGCACCAGTTTGCCGGCCTCGATCTTGGAGAAGTCGAGGATCTCGTTGATGATCCCCAGCAGGTTGTCGGCGGACTTCTCGATGGTATTGAGGTAGTCGAGCTGGCGCGGGGTCATCTCGCTGCGTTGCAAAAGGTGGGTGAAGCCGAGGATGCCGTTGAGCGGTGTGCGGATCTCGTGGCTCATGTTGGCCAGGAACTCGGACTTGATGCGGCTGGCCTCCAGCGCCTCCTTGCGCGCCATGTCCAGTTCGATGTTCTGGATCTCGATGGTTTCTAGGTTCTGGCGCACGTCTTCGGTGGCCTGGTCGATACTGTGCTGCAGTTCCTCATGGGCATTTTGCAGGGTCTCGGCCATGCGGTTGATGCCCGCCGCCAGTTCATCCAGCTCATGGCTGCCCATCGCCGGCAGGCGCTGTTCCAGGTTGCCTTCCTTGAGTTGGGTGACGGCGTGCTTGATGCGACTGAGCGGATCGTTGATCGTCCGGCTCATGCGCAGGGCGAGCAACACGGTGAGCGACAGGCAGCCGAAGATTAACAACAGACTGGTGAACAGGTTGCGATAGCCGCGCAGCAAGGTGCCGTCGTGGGACAGTTCGATTTCGACCCAGCCGAGCAGGCGCTCGGCTTCGGCGGGGACCGCCTGGGAGGCCAGGTCACGATGATGGCCGAAGACGGGCATCAGGTAGCGAGTAGCGTCATTGCCGGTGCGTTGCAGCAATTGAGTGCCGGTGCCCCCGGTCGGCGCCTGGTTGAGCATGCTCGGGCCGGCATGGGCCAGGCGCGAGCGGTCGGGGGCCAGGAATGCCACGGCGCGCACATCGGCTTGCTCCAGGGCTTGGGCGGCGATGCGTTCGAGCAGCTCCTGGGCTTGGGCCGGGTTGGCCAGGGAGGGCGCTGCCAAGGGCGCGAGCTGCTCGGCGAGCATCTTGCCGCGCTGGAGCAACTGAGTCCGCAGCTCGTTTTGCTGTAGCCAGTTGAAATAACTTCCCAGCACCAGGGCCATCAGGCTGGCTGGCAGCAGGGCCAACAGCAGGACCCGGCTTCTGATTCCCAAACGATCGAGCACATTTGTCTCCTGTCATGTGCTTGCCTGCCGTCAGCATAAAGACGGCCCCAGGCGGAACGTTACTCTCCAGGGCCGTCTGATGCACTTCTTTGTAGCTCTTTTTGCGGTTCCCAGCCTTGGCGGCTGAATCATCAGTGGCGCCTGCGTTGGCCTCAGGTCATCGGCGAGCGCGACCCGGTTGCCTTGGGCGGATGCATGGCCAATAATCGCGCAGTTGAGAATTAATGTCAGAAGCCAATGAATCCCGAAGCTATTCACCCGTCTACCATTCTGGCCATCGAGGACGACCCGGTGCTGGGTGCCTACCTGCACGACGAGTTGCAGCGCGACGGCTTCCTGGTGACTTGGTGCCGTAACGGCCTCGAAGGCCTGGAGGCCGCCAGCCGCCAGGCCTTCGATGTGGTGTTGATGGATATCCTGTTGCCCGGCCTCAATGGTCTGGACGCCTTGGCCCGGCTGCGCAAGCACAGCACCACGCCGGTGATTCTGATGTCCGCGCTGGGCGCCGAGTCCGATCGCATCAGCGGTTTCAAGCGTGGCGCCGATGACTACCTGCCCAAGCCCTTCAGCATGGCCGAATTGCGGGTACGCATCGAAGCGATCCTGCGACGGGTGGCGCTGGAGCGCCGGCACCAGGCGCCACGGGAGGTGGTCAGCGGGCAGCTGCGTTTCGACGAAGCGGCTTGCGATGTTTGGCTCGACGGCCGTTCGGCAGGGCTCACACCCAGCGAGTACCGCCTGCTCGAGACGCTGCATCGCAGCCAGGACGAAGTGCTCAGCAAACCCTTCCTTTATCAACAGGTCTTGCAGCGCGGTTATTCCCGCCATGACCGTAGCCTTGACATGCATGTCAGCCAGATACGTCGCAAGCTCAAGGCGCTCGGCTATCACGAACGGCAAATCCGTACTGTCTGGGGCAAGGGCTATACCTTGTGCGCCGGCGAGGCCGAATGACAGTGCTGGATCGGCATTCGCTGTTCTGGAAGCTGGCCATTCTGCTGGTGGGCTTCTGCCTGTTGATGATTGGCCTGAGCTACACCTGGGGCCGGCACATGGAAACCCGCAACGCCTTCCTCGACGCGCCGGCCCAGGCACAGCTGATCGGTTATGCCGCCGAAGCCGAGCAGGCCTGGCGCCAAGAAGGCAGGGCGGGGGTGGACCGCTGGCTAGCCGGCATGCACCAGCGCGAGCCCGGCTGGGTGAATGTGCTCGATGCCCAACTGCGCCCTTTGGGCAGCGCCACGCTGTCCACCGATGAAATCCAGCAACTGACACGTCTGCGTGGAGTCGACTGGCCCATGAGCCGACGCAGCATCACCCAGCCTTGGCTGCGCCTGCCGTTTCCCGAGGCGCCGGAGCAGGGCATGTTGGTGATCGAGTTGCCGCAGCGGCTGAATCCCGGGCGATACCTGCTGTTCTGGCAGATCCTGACCAACGGCGTGATTCCTGGCCTGTTCACCTTGTTGTTGTGTGTCGGTCTGTACCGGATGCTGATCGTGCCGCTGAACCAGTTGCGCGAGCAGGCCAACGCCTGGCGTGCCGACCAGCTGTCGGCCCGTCTGGATTCGCGTACCGTTGGGCGGCATGACGAGCTGGGCGAGCTGGCCAGGGCGTTCGATCAGATGGCCGAGCGCCTGCAGGAGAGCGTGGCCATGCAACAGCAGATGCTGCGCGACCTTTCCCATGAGATGCGCACACCCTTGAGCCGCTTGCGCGTGGCCTGCGACGGCGAGACCGATCATCAATGCCTGCGCGAGCGGGTGGCGCGGGAAATCGACTGCATGCAGCAATTGGTCGAAAACACCTTGCAACTGGCCTGGCAGGATGCCGAGCGGGCACCGATGAACCTCGAGCCGATCCAGCTCCAGGCCCTGTGGGACATGCTCGCCGAGGATGCCTGCTACGAAAGCGGCTGGCCGCCTGAACGCTTGCGCTGTGAATTGCCCGCCCAATGCTGGGTGCAAGGCAACCTCAACCACCTGGCCCAGGCACTGGAGAACATGCTGCGCAATGCGATCCGCCATTCGCCCGAACACGGGCTGGTGCGCTTGGGCGGTTACCGCGAAGGCAATTATTGGCGGCTATGGCTGGAAGATCAGGGGGGAGGCGTGGACGAGGCGGATCTGGATCGGATCTTCGCGCCGTTCTCCCGCCTCGATGGCTCCCGACCCGGGGATGGCGGCTTCGGCCTGGGGCTGAGCATTGCTCGCAGTGCGATTCAGCGCCAAGGTGGCACGTTGTGGGCCGAAAATGGCAAGCAAGGGCTACGCCTGTGCATGCGTTTGCCGGCGCATGTGGCGTCGGATCGCGAGGCAGGTCCGCGCGTTCAGGTTTGGACCGGTACGAGCTTATAGCTTGTAGCTATAGCGACTACAGATTGCGTGATATGGCGAGCAAAGGTTTGCCGGTATGATAGTCGCCCCTGCCGTCCGGATTGCGAACAACGCCATGACCTTGCAGTACCCAACCATCGCCGATTGCGTCGGCAATACGCCTCTGGTTCGCCTGCAGCGTATCGCCGGCGAGACCACCAACACCCTCCTGCTCAAGCTCGAAGGCAACAATCCCGCGGGTTCGGTCAAGGACCGCCCAGCGCTGTCGATGATCACCCGCGCCGAGTTGCGTGGCCAGATCAAACCGGGCGACACGCTCATCGAAGCCACGTCCGGCAACACCGGCATCGCCCTGGCCATGGCGGCGGCGATCAAGGGTTACAAGATGATCCTGATCATGCCGGACAACTCGACCGCCGAGCGCAAGGCGGCGATGACCGCCTACGGTGCCGAACTGATCCTGGTCACCAAGGAAGAGGGCATGGAAGGGGCGCGAGACTTGGCCGAGAAGCTGCAGGCCGAAGGTCGCGGCCTGGTGCTCGACCAGTTCGCCAACGGCGACAACCCGATTGCCCATTATTCCAGCACTGGCCCTGAGATCTGGCAGCAGACGCACGGCACCATCACCCATTTCATCAGCTCCATGGGCACCACCGGGACCATCATGGGCTGCTCCCAATACCTCAAGGAGCAGAACCCGGCAGTGCAGATCGTTGGCCTGCAACCGATGGAAGGCTCGGCCATCCCTGGCATTCGCCGCTGGCCCGAGGAGTACCTGCCGAAGATCTTCGACGCCACCCGGGTCGACCGCGTGGTCGATATGTCCCAAGACGAAGCCGAGCAGACCACCCGTCGTCTTGCTCGTGAAGAAGGGATTTTCTGCGGCGTTTCTTCCGGTGGTGCGGTCGCGGCAATGTTGCGCCTGTCCCGCGAGGTCGAGAACGCGGTCATGGTGGCGATCATCTGCGACCGTGGCGACCGCTATCTGTCCACTGGCCTGTTCGACGCAACCTGATGTCCAGAAAGAAAAGCAACAGCGGCCTGCGCTTCCAGCCGGCCGGCGGCAATCGTGCGCCACAAGTGCCGGTCGGCAAGAAACAACGCCTGCAAATCGAGCGTCTGGCCGGTGACGGTCGTGGCATCGCCTTTGTCGAGGGACGCACTTGGTTCGTCAGTGGCGCTTTGGCTGGGGAGTCCGTCGAGGCCCGCGTGCTGGGCGCCCGTGGCAAGGTGGTCGATGCACGCTTGGAGCGGGTGCTGCAGGCCAGCCCCGAACGGCGCGAGGCGCCGTGCCAGTATTATGAGCGTTGCGGTGGCTGCAACCTGCAGCACCTGCCTCACGACGGCCAATTGACACTCAAGCAGCGGATGCTCGCCGAGCAACTGCAGCGGGTGGCCGGCGTACAACCCGAGCAATGGGCCACGCCACTGGTCGGCCCTGAATTCGGCTATCGGCGCCGGGCCCGGATCGCCGTGCGCTGGGACCCGAAGGCGCGTCATCTGGACGTGGGCTTTCGGGCCGAGGCCAGCCAGGACATCGTCGCCATCGACGAATGCCTGGTGCTGGTACAGCCCTTGCAGGCGATTTTCCGCCATCTGCCGACGGTGCTGCGCAGCCTGAGCAAACCTCAGGCGTTGGGGCATGTCGAGCTGTTCAGCGGCACCGCGCAAGCGGTTCTGGTGCGGCATGTGGCGCCGTTGCCGGCGGAGGATCTGGCGCGCCTGGAGGCCTTCTGCAAGCAGGCTGACGCCCAGCTGTGGTTGCAGGGCGACGGCGAACCGGCGCCGGTCGAGGCCGGTCAGACACTTGGTTTTGCACTCGAGCCTTGGGGGCTGGAGTTGGCCTGGCGGCCGGGGGATTTCGTCCAGGTCAATGCTCAGGTCAATACGTTGATGATCGAGCAGGCGCTGGCGTGGCTGGCCCCTCAACCCGAGGATCGGGTGCTGGATTTGTTCTGCGGCTTGGGCAACTTTGCCCTGCCGCTGGCCCGGCGGGCCCGGGAAGTGGTGGCCGTGGAAGGTGTACAGGCCATGGTCGAACGGGCCGAGGCCAATGCCCGTAGCAACAATGTGCATAATGCACGGTTTTTTCAGGCCGATTTATCGCAGCCTTTGGCGGGCGCCGGATGGGCCGCCGAGGGCTTTTCTGCGGTACTCTTGGATCCACCGCGCGACGGTGCTTTCGAGGTGGTGCAAGGCATCGCACGCCTCAAGGCCAAGCGGCTGGTCTATGTGTCCTGCAACCCGGCCACGCTGGCGCGAGACGCCCAGGTTCTGGTCGGGCAGGGGTACCGGTTAACAAGGGCCGGGATCCTCGACATGTTTCCTCAGACGGCACATGTCGAGGCCATGGCGTTATTCGAAGCGGGCTAGCCAGGCTGGCCCCTTGGTGCGGCGTCCAGGGACTGGGCGGCGTACGGTGATTGCCAGCGCACCCGCGTGGTGCGCTGTATGGAAAGGTAAAAGAAAGATGGTACAGGTGAGAGTGCACCAGCCGGTCAATACCGACGGTAGTATCAATCTCGAAGCATGGCTGGATCATGTGGTGAGCGTCGACTCGGCTCTGGACCGCAAGGCGCTCAAGGAGGCCTGCGATTTCGCCCAGGAGGTCGAGAAGAAGGGCAACCCGGCCAAGCATTCCTGGGCCGACGGTACGTCCAGCTTCCAGGCGGGTCTGGAGATCGCCGAAATTCTCGCCGACCTCAAGCTCGACCAGGATTCCCTGGTGGCTGCGGTGATCTATCGCTCGGTGCGCGAGGGCAAGGTGACCCTGGCCGAGGTCGGCCAGCGCTTTGGCCCGGTGGTGTCCAAGTTGATCGACGGCGTGCTGCGCATGGCCGCCATCAGCGCCAGCCTCAGCCCGCGCCAGTCGCTGGTGCTCGGTTCCCAGGCGCAAGTCGAGAACCTGCGCAAGATGCTGGTGGCCATGGTCGACGACGTGCGCGTTGCCCTGATCAAGCTGGCCGAACGTACCTGCGCCATTCGGGCGGTCAAGGCCGCCGATGACGAGAAGCGCCTGCGTGTGGCGCGCGAAGTGTTCGACATCTATGCTCCGCTCGCCCACCGCCTGGGCATCGGTCACATCAAATGGGAGCTGGAGGACTTGTCCTTCCGCTACCTCGAACCCGACCAGTACAAGCAGATCGCCAAGCTGTTGCATGAGCGCCGGCTCGACCGCGAGCGCTTCATCAGCGACGTGATGAACCAACTGCAGAACGAGCTGCTGGCCACGGGCGTCAAGGCCGACATCAGCGGCCGGGCAAAACACATCTATTCCATTTGGCGCAAGATGCAGCGCAAGGGCCTGGAGTTCAGCCAGATCTACGACGTGCGCGCCGTGCGTGTACTGGTCCCGGAGATCCGCGACTGCTATACCGCGTTGGGCATCGTCCATACCCTGTGGCGGCACATCCCCAAGGAATTCGACGACTACATCGCCAACCCCAAGGAGAACGGCTACCGCTCCCTGCACACCGCAGTGATCGGCCCCGAGGGCAAGGTGCTGGAAGTGCAGATCCGCACCCATTCCATGCACGAGGAAGCCGAGCTCGGTGTGTGCGCCCACTGGCGCTACAAGGGCACCGACGTCAAGTCCAGCTCCAACCACTACGAAGAGAAGATCTCCTGGCTGCGCCAGGTGCTCGAGTGGCACGAGGAACTGGGCGATATCGGCGGCCTGGCCGAGCAACTGCGGGTGGACATCGAGCCGGACCGGGTCTATGTGTTCACCCCCGATGGCCATGCCATCGACCTGCCCAAGGGCGCCACGCCGCTGGACTTTGCCTACCGTGTGCACACCGAGATCGGCCACAACTGCCGCGGCGCCAAGATCAACGGGCGTATCGTCCCGCTCAACTACAGCCTGCAGACCGGCGAGCAGGTGGAGATCATCACCAGCAAGCACGGCAGCCCGAGCCGTGACTGGCTGAACTCCAACCTCGGCTACGTCACCACGTCCCGCGCACGGGCCAAGATCGTCCACTGGTTCAAGCTGCAGGCCCGCGACCAGAACGTCGCTGCCGGCAAGACCCTGCTCGAGCGTGAGCTTAGCCGCCTGGGCCTGCCCCAGGTGGACTTCGAACGCCTGGCCGAAAAAGCCAACGTCAAGACTGCCGAGGACATGTTCGCTGCCCTGGGCGCAGGCGACCTGCGCCTGGCGCATATGGTCAACGCGGCCCAGCAGTTGCTCGAGCCGGAGCGCAGCGAGCAGATCGAACTGATCCCACGCAAGGCCAGCGGTACCCGCTCCGGCAAACGTGGCGATATCCAGATCCAGGGTGTCGGCAACCTGCTCACCCAGATGGCCGGCTGCTGCCAGCCGCTGCCGGGCGACGCCATCGTCGGCTATATCACCCAGGGTCGCGGGGTGAGCATTCACCGCCAGGACTGCGCCTCGGTGCTGCAATTGGCCGGCAAGGAGCCGGAGCGGATGATCCAGGTCAGCTGGGGGCCGATCCCGGTGCAGACGTATCCGGTCGACATCATCATTCGCGCCTATGACCGTCCGGGGTTGCTGCGCGACGTGTCGCAGGTGCTGCTCAACGAGAAGATCAACGTGCTGGCGGTCAACACCCGCTCGAACAAGGAAGACAATACCGCGCTGATGTCCTTGACCATCGAGATCCCAGGCCTGGACGCCCTCGGGCGTTTGCTGGGCAGAATCTCGCAGTTGCCGAACATCATCGAGACGCGGCGTAACCGTACCCCTTGAGACCGAGGTGCCTTTTTCGCGGGTGAACCCGCTTCCACAGCGATTTCACCCCGCTTGTGGAAGCCGGTTCAACCGCCAGAAGCCGCCGCCGAAGGACCTGCCCGATGACCTACACTGTCGATGACCTGCTGCACCTGATGGCCCGTCTGCGCGACCCGCAATACGGCTGTCCGTGGGACCTGAAGCAGGACTACGCGAGCATTGTCCCGCATACCCTTGAAGAGGCCTACGAGGTCGCCGACACCATCGAGCGTGGCGATTTCGAGCACTTGCAGGGCGAGCTGGGCGACCTGTTGTTCCAGGTGGTCTACTACAGCCAGCTGGCGCGGGAGGAGGAGCGTTTCGAGTTCGCAGGCGTGGTCGACGCGATTACCCGCAAGCTGATTCGCCGTCACCCCCATGTGTTTCCTACCGGCGACCTGTATGCCCCGCTGGACACTCCGCGTCTGGACGAGGCGCAGGTCAAGGCGCGCTGGGAAGAGATCAAGGCCCAGGAGCGTGCCGAAAAGAGCGAGCCCGAACAGTTGTCGTTGCTCGACGACGTGCCGGCGGCCCTGCCGGCCTTGTCCCGTGCGGCCAAGCTGCAAAAGCGCGCGGCCACGGTCGGTTTCGACTGGCCGGATGCCCTGCCGGTGCTGGACAAGGTCCGTGAGGAACTGGACGAAGTGCTGCAGGCCATGGCCGATGGCGAAGCTGATGCACTGGAAGATGAAATCGGCGATTTGCTGTTCGCCGCGGTCAACCTGGCCCGCCATCTCAAGCAAGACCCGGAAAACGCCCTGCGCCGGGCCAACCGCAAGTTCGAGCGGCGTTTTCGTTTCATCGAACAGGCATTGCGCGACAATGGCCGGCCGATCGAAGATTGTACCCTCGATGAACTGGACGCCCTGTGGGGCGAAGCCAAGCGTCAGGAAAAGAACCTGCCCAGCTGCGGCTGAGCTGTTGCATAAGTGAGTGAATACATGAGCCTTTCCCTTCGCGACCAATTGCTCAAGGCCGGTCTGGTCAACCAGAAACAGGTCAAGCAGGTCAACAAAGCCGAGAAGAAACAAAAGCGTCTGGAGCACAAAGGCCAGGCCGAGGTCGACGACACCCAGCAGCGCCTGGCCAAGGAGGCCATGGCCGAAAAGGCCAAGAAAGACCAGGAGCTGAACCGCCAGCTTCAGGAAAAGGCCGAGCAGAAGGCCCGCGCCGCGCAGATCAAGCAACTGATCGAGGCGACCCGTCTGCCCAAGCTCAATACCGAGGACTACTACAACTTCGTCGACGACAAGAAGGTCAAGCGCATCGCCGTCAACGCCTTGATGCGCAGCAAACTGAGCAACGGCGCCCTGGCCATCGTGTCTTTCGGCGGCGGTTACGAAGTGATCCCGCGTGAAGCGGCGGTGAAGATCCAGGAGCGTGACCCCAATCGCATCCTGCTGCTCAACACCCATGTCGAAGAAGCGGACGAGGACGATCCGTACGCGGCCTACAAGATCCCTGACGATTTGATGTGGTAAAAGACGAAAACCCCGCTCAGGCGGGGTTTTTCGTGGGCAGTGCGGTCATTGCGGGCTGTGCTGGTTCTCCAGACATTCCAGCTCGCTGCGGTACTGTTGGGCTTCGTGTTCGGAGTGGAACATCCCCACCAGCTCGCCCTGCTGATGCACATCCCAGATCCGCAGGCCGTGGGCCTGGCTTTCGTGGGACATTTTCGATTCGTCGCGTTCGGTTACTTGGACAGTCATCGTTAAACTCCACTTTCGGTTGGCTGCGGCAACATGTCGCAGGCCTTCTTTATAGAGTTAGTTAGCAGGCTAAGTAAATAAAACGACGATGAAACAAAGTTCATGAAGGGCTGTTTGCGGCTAAACCCGCTCCCCTAGGTAAACAGTGTTTATAGGAAGCGGGTTTGCCCGCAAGCCGGCGGGACAGGCAACAAAAAGCCCCGCACTAGGCGGGGCTTCGGGGGCTCACAACGGTGATCAGTTGCCCTTCACCGACTTGCCGTCGACCGTGCCATCCTGCAGCACGATCACGTATTCCTTGCCATCGGTCTCGACCTGGCGCAGTTGCACCAGCAAATAGTCCCACTCTTTGGCGAACCACAGCTCGGTGATGCGCTTGCTCTGGCTCGGGTCGCGGACGCGCTCGACCTTCACGGCATCGACCTGGCCGGTCTTGGTGGTGACTTTCTCGGTACCGAGCACGCGGAAGTCATAGGTGTCGATCTCGTCACCGTCGACGACCTGGTAGGTCATGCTCTTCTTGCCTGCGGCCACGTCATGCTGCAGGGCCAGCTGATAGGACGATTTGTCCAGCACGCCGCGGTTGAGCGGCAGGTTGATCGCATCGCCACGGTCGGTGCCGGTGACCTTCTTGCTGTTCCAGTCGAAATCCAAGTCGACTTTCTTCGCCTTGCCCAGGCCGCCGCGTTCGAAGTGATACTTCTGCGGCAGCAGGGTGTCGTTGTCCAGGCGCAGGGTACTTTGCTCGGTCAGGCTGGCGATCATCATGGACGCCTTGAAGTTCAGGCTCCAGGTACCGTTGGCGTTTTTTTCCAGGCTGCGCTCGGCGGTGCCGCTCATGGGCAGCTGCTTCCAGTCGGCGGTGTAGCTAGCCGAGAAAGGCTTCAGATCAGCTGCCTGGAGGGGCAGGGCGAGCACGGCGAGAGCCAAGAGCAGGGCACGACGCATAAATTCTCCTAGGGTCGAATCAAGTGACCGCTGGCCGCCAGGGGCTGGCCATCCAGTAGTGCACCTTGTTCGCCCAGACGCAAGCGTCCTTCGGCGAACCAGCGCACCGCCAGCGGGTAGATCTGGTGTTCCTGGCGATGAACGCGCTGTGCCAGGCTGTCGGCTGTATCGCCTGGCTCCACCGGTACCACAGCCTGTACGACCAGAGGGCCGCCATCGAGTTCCTCGGTGACGAAGTGTACGCTGCAACCATGCTCCGCGTCGCCCGCCTCCAACGCACGCTGGTGGGTGTGCAGGCCCTTGTACTTGGGCAGCAGCGACGGGTGGATGTTCAGCAGGCGGCCTTGGTAGTGGCGCACGAAGCCGCCGCTGAGGATGCGCATGAAGCCCGCCAGCACCACCAGATCAGGCTTGAAGCCGTCGATCAACGCCATCAGCGCCGCGTCGAAGGCTTCACGGCCATCGAAGCCACCGTGCGCGAGCACGGCGGTCTCGATGCCCGCTGCCTGGGCCCGTTGCAGGCCATAGGCATCGGCGCGATTGGAGATCACGCCACGGATGCGCACCGGGCTGTCTTCGCCACGGCTGTTGTCGATCAGCGCTTGCAGGTTGCTGCCGGAGCCCGACAGCAGTACTACGACATTGCAGGTCTTGCTTGGCATCAGTGCGCCTTGAGGTTCTGCAATTCGACCTGGGCGGCGCCAGCCGGCGCTTCGGCGATGCGGCCGATGACCCATGGCTGTTCGCCGGCGTCACGCAGCACTTGCAGGGCGCTGTCGACTTTGTCCTGGGCCACGCAAATGACCATGCCCACGCCGCAGTTCAGCACGCGGTGCATCTCGTGCTCGTCGACGTTGCCTTTTTGCTGCAGGAAGTCGAATACCGCCGGGCGCTGCCAGCTGGCCACGTCGATGATGGCCTGGGCGTTGTCGGGCAGGACGCGTGGGATGTTGTCCAGCAGGCCACCGCCGGTGATGTGGGCCATCGCCTTGACTGCGCCGGTGTCCTTGATCAGCTTGAGCAGCGGCTTGACGTAGATGCGGGTCGGAGCCATCAGCAGATCGGCCAGAGGCTTGCCGTCGAGCTGGGTATTCTCGATGTCGGTGCCGGAGACTTCGAGGATCTTGCGGATCAGCGAGTAGCCGTTGGAATGCGGGCCGGAGGATGGCAGGGCGATCAGGGCGTCGCCGGTGACGACCTTGGAGCCGTCGATGATTTCGGATTTTTCCACCACGCCGACGCAGAAGCCGGCCAGGTCGTAATCCTCGCCTTCATACATGCCAGGCATCTCGGCGGTTTCGCCACCGACCAGCGAGCAGCCGGCCAGTTCGCAGCCGGCGCCAATGCCGGTGACCACGGTGGCGGCCACGTCGACGTTGAGCTTGCCAGTGGCGTAGTAATCGAGGAAGAACAGCGGTTCGGCACCGCAGACCACCAGGTCGTTGACGCACATGGCGACCAGGTCCTGGCCGATGCTGTCGTGCTTGTTCAGGTTCAGCGCCAGGCGCAGCTTGGTGCCGACGCCGTCCGTGCCGGAGACCAGAACCGGCTGCTTGTAGCCGGCCGGGATCTCGCAAAGGGCGCCGAAGCCGCCCAGGCCACCCATGACTTCAGGGCGTGCGGTGCGCTTGGCCACGCCCTTGATGCGTTCGACCAGTGCTTCGCCGGCGTCGATGTCTACACCGGCGTCCTTGTAGCTCAGGGAGGGTTGCTTGCTCATTGATCCAGGCCTTTAAGAGGGAGGGATTCGGGAAAACGACCGCGACGGCCAAGGCCGGCTCGAAGGGCGGCGGCTGCCTGTACGTCACTGGTCTGCGAAGGCGCGCGATTTTATCAGGGTTGCCGGGCAGCGGCCATCCTCAGGCCGACGGGCAGGCCGCGAATCTGGCAAAAAACATCCTTTCACAGGCCGCGACTGGTTGCCGCGCCAGTGCCTGTATAAGGTAATAGCAATGGCGGCGGGCCGAATCTGTCCGGCATGGCGGAGCGTTTTGCGCGGTGTCGTGGTCACAGCAGCAGATTCGGGGCTCGGTGCCCCTTGGTCATCTGGACAGGAATCCTCCATGCGTTTTCTCAATTACCTGGCTGCCGCCTGCCTGATCGCGGGCAGTGTCGTCGCACAGGCCGAGCCGGTTTCCGGGCTCTACCAAGTCCGTGAACCGATCGAAGGGCAGGGCAGCGACGCCCGCGCCCAAGCCACTGGCAAAGCTTTGGACACACTGGTGCTGCGTTTGACCGGCGATCCCAAGGCCGCGCAAAGCCCAGCCCTGGCGGCCCTGCGCAAGGACCCGCAACAAATCATCAACCAGGTGGGCTCCGAAGCCGGTCCGCCTGAAACCCTGTTGGTGGAATTCGACCCCGGCAGCACCGAGCGTGCCCTACGCCAGGCTGGCCTGGCACTGTGGGGCAGCAACCGTCCCTCGATACTCGGCTGGTGGCTGAACGACAGTGCCGAGGGCAGCAACCTGGTCGGCGACGGCCAGTCGACAGCTGCGCCACTGCGCCGCGCCGCCCAGCACCGAGGTTTGCCGCTGCGCCTGCCTTTGGCCGATCTGCAGGAGCAACTGGTCGCCAACGCCAAGCAGCTCGAAGGCAGCGACCCTGCGCCGCTGCGCGAGGCATCCGAGCGCTACGGCGCCGATGCGTTGCTGGCTGTGCATGCCCACGAGGCCGATGGCAAGTGGCAGGGCAAATGGCAGTTGTGGCTGGGCGACCAGCGTGAGCAAGGCACTGCCGAAGGCGCCGACCAGGCCGCCCTGGCCGATGCGGTGATGCTGGCGATCAGCACGCGTCTGGCGCCGCGCTACGTCACCCGCCCGGGCGCCAGCAGCGAGCTGCAACTGCAGGTGCAGGGCATGAACCTGCAGCATTATGCAGAGCTCAGTCGGGTACTCGAACCCTACGCCCCGCGTTTGCGGCAAGTCGACGGCGGTACCCTGACCTACAGCGTCACCGGTAACCGCGAACAGTTGCGTGCTCAGCTGGGGCTGGCCAAGTTGCAGGAGTTGCCCCCTGAGCAGTCCTCTGCTCCGGCACCTGCTCCGGCGGCAGATGGACAGCCCGCCGCCGCCCAGCCGGCTGCGCCCAAGCCGTTCGACGGCCTGCGTTTTCGCTGGTAAGGAGTGCCAGGCATGATCGAGGTTCGCCGTTGGGCGTGGCTGGGTGTGGCGCTGCTGGTCGCTGCGCTGCTTTATTTCCTGCACAACATCTTGTCGCCGTTTTTGGTAGGCATTCTTTTAGCGTATCTGGCCGACCCGCTGGTCGATCGGCTGGAGCGCATGGGGCTGTCGCGCACCTGGGGCGTGGTGGTGGTGTTCAGCCTGTTCACGCTCATTTTCCTGGCCTTGCTGCTGGTGCTGGTTCCGATGCTGGCCAAGCAGCTGGTGCGCCTGTACGAACTGACACCACAGATGCTCGACTGGTTGCAGCATGTCGCCTTGCCCTGGGTGCAGAGCCGCCTGGGCCTGGCCGATGGGTTCTGGAAGTTCGACAAGATCAAGGCCGCCATCGGTGCGCACATGGGCCAGACCACCGATATCGTCGGCATGCTGTTGTCCCAGGCCACTGCCTCGGGCCTGGCATTGCTCGCCTGGCTGGCCAATCTGGTGCTGATTCCGGTGGTGGGCTTCTACCTGCTGCGCGATTGGGACCTGATGATGGCCAAGCTGCGCAGCCTGCTGCCGCGTCAGCGTGAGCGCCAGGTGATGGGGCTGGCGGGCGAGTGCCATGAAGTGCTGGGGGCGTTCGTGCGTGGCCAGTTGCTTGTAATGCTGGCGCTTGGTTTGATCTATGCAGGAGGTCTGATGCTGGTAGGCCTGGAGCTGGGCCTGTTGATCGGCCTTCTGGCAGGGCTTGCGGCCATCGTGCCATACATGGGCTTCATCATCGGTATCGGTGCGGCCTTGATCGCCGGTCTATTCCAGTTTGGCGGCGACCTGTACCCGATGTTGGGCATCGTTGCGGTGTTCATGGTCGGCCAGGCTCTCGAGGGGATGGTGCTTACGCCACTGTTGGTGGGCGATCGAATCGGGCTGCACCCGGTAGCGGTGATTTTCGCCATCCTGGCCGGGGGCGAGCTGTTCGGCTTTACCGGTGTGCTGCTCGCGCTGCCAGTGGCGGCGGTGATCATGGTGCTGTTGCGCCATGTGCACGACCTCTACAAGGAGTCGGACATGTATGCGGGGGATATCGATCCGCAGCTTTGATGCGAGAGGGCTGCTTTGCGGCCCTTTTCGTAGGCAAGGGGGGCGATGGGCTTCAAACGGTAAAATGCTCTCGCAACTCCTTGATTTTCCTTATGCTCTTACCCTCGCGCATTGTGCCGCCCGCGCTGCGGGTATAGACTTTGCACACTATTCACCAAAGGCCCCCTGTGGTCCTCGCGACCGCCCGCCAGCATGAAACCGATCCAGTTGCCCCTGGGTGTGCGCCTGCGCGATGACGCCACCTTCATCAACTATTATCCGGGCGCCAATGCCGCGGCATTGGGCTACGTCGAGCGGCTATGCGAAGCCGACGCCGGCTGGACCGAGAGCCTCATCTACTTGTGGGGCAAGCAGGGCGTGGGTCGTACCCATCTGCTCCAGGCCGCCACCCACCGCTTCCAGCAGTTGGGTGAACCTGCGGTCTACCTCCCTCTGGCACAACTGCTCGACCGAGGCGTGGAATTGCTCGATTACCTTGAGCAGTACGAGCTGGTGTGCATCGACGATCTGCATGTCATCGCGGGCAAGGCGGATTGGGAAGAGTCCATGTTCCATCTGTTCAACCGCCTGCGCGATAGCGGTCGACGCCTATTGCTCGCGGCCTCCGCCTCGCCGCGCGAGCTGCCGATCAAACTCCCTGACCTCAAATCCCGGCTGACCTTGGCGCTGATCTTCCAGATGCGCGGATTGTCCGACGAGGACAAGCTGCGCGCTTTGCAACTGCGCGCTTCCCGGCGCGGTCTGCACCTTACCGATGAGGTCGGTCATTTCATCCTGACACGCGGTGCGCGCAGCATGAGCGCGCTGTTCGACCTGCTCGAGCGTCTCGACCAGGCTTCGCTTCAGGCCCAGCGCAAGCTGACCATTCCGTTTCTCAAGGAAACCTTGGGCTGGTAACCCCCGAAAAGCGCGGGCCAGAGCCCGAAAACAGAAAAGTCACATTTTTTTCGATAAAATTTGCAAATGGCCATGATAGAGGGCATAGTTTCACCCTTCTAAAGGATTACAGACACGGTCGTGCCCATGCTGAAGCGCTTCGCACCCCTCGTGCCACTTGCACTCGTGACCCTGCTTTTTGGCTGCGCCTCCCAAGGCCCCGTTTCCCAGCCGCAGGATCAACACTCGATCGCCGCGCACTCCGCGAGCCTGATCAAACCCTCTGCCTCTTCCGTCTTCGGTGAAGAGCCGCTGGCCACTGAAGAAGACTTGGAAGCCTTTTCCAGCAACAGCAAGCCCTACGAGCTGCCAGCCCTGGCCGACAGCATCCTGGAGCGTGGCATGTCGCTGATCGGCACCCGTTACCGTTTTGGCGGTACTTCGGAGAAGTCCGGCTTCGATTGCAGTGGTTTCATTGGTTATCTGTTCCGCGAAGAAGCCGGTCTGAACCTGCCGCGCTCGACGCGTGAAATGATCAACGTCGATGCGCCGAAGGTGTCCCGCAACAAGCTCAAGCCTGGCGACCTGCTGTTCTTCAGCACCAACGGCCGTGGCCGTGTCAGCCATGCCGGCATCTACCTGGGTGACAACCAGTTCATCCACTCCAGCAGCCGCCGCAGCGGCGGTGTACGCATCGACAGCCTTGGCGATCGTTACTGGAGCAAGACCTTCATTGAAGCCAAGCGCGCCTTGGCGATGGCGCCGACCACAATCTCGCGCAACTGATATCAAAATGATGTACCCTGCCGCGGCGGCGATGCTGAAAAGCTCGCCGCCGTGCGCATTTACAGAAAGCGTCTAATCTAAATTCTCACCACTTTTGGCTTCGGCTGCGGCCGAACGGTTCCAGACAGGATGTTCTGACCATGGCGATGTTGGCGCGCTTCGCATTCCTTTCCCTGGCGGCACTGCTCGCGGCCTGCTCCAGCCATGCTCCGGCACCGGCTCCGGTGGTCAAGCCGAAGGTCATCTTCAATCAGCAAGGGTCGTCTTCGCCCATGGCCGAGGACGTGCTGTTCCGTGCGATCGGCCTGGTAGACACGCCGTATCGCTGGGGCGGCAACACGCCGGATTCGGGGTTCGATTGCAGTGGCCTGATCGGCTACGTCTATCGGGACGCCGCCGGGATCAGCCTGCCGCGTTCGACCCGCGAGATGATCGTCATGCGGGCGCCCAATGTGGACATCAACGCCCTGCAGTCCGGAGATCTGGTGTTCTTCGCCACCAGCGGCGGGTCGCAGGTCAGCCACGCCGGGATCTACGTGGGGGAGGGGCGTTTCGTGCATGCGCCATCCACAGGCGGCACGGTGCGCTTGGATTACCTCTCCAACAGCTACTGGTCCCGGGCCTATCTGCAGGCCAAACGCGTATTGCCAACCGGGCATCTGGCTCAAAATCCCTGAGCTGCGCTCACTTTCGGCTCACGCGCCAAACCACATTGCCCACATCATCTGCCACCAAGAGCCCGCCTCGGTCATTGACCACGCCCACCGGGCGTCCCATGGCCTTGCCCTTGCCATCGAGAAAACCGGTCAACAGGTCGATCGGTTTGCCTGCGGGCTTACCCTCGCTGTCGAACGGCACGAAGATCACCTTGTAGCCACTGTGCGGCTTGCGGTTCCAAGACCCATGCTGGCCCACGAAGGCTCCCTGCTCGAAGGGCGGCGGCAACGCGCCGGCCTGGGCAAACGCCAGCCCCAGCGATGCGGTATGGGCCCCCACTGCGTAGTCTGGGACGATCGCCTGGGCGACTTTGCCAGGATCCTGCGGCTCGACCCGTTGATCCACATGCTGCCCGTAGTAACTGAAAGGCCAGCCATAGAAGCCGCCGTCCTTCACCGAGGTGATGTAGTCGGGCACCAAGTCGCTGCCGATCTCGTCGCGTTCATTGACCGCCGTCCATAGCGCGCCGGTACGGGGCTCCCACGCCAGCCCGTTGGGGTTGCGCAGGCCTGAGGCGAAGATGCGGTGTTCACCGCTGGCCGGGTTCACCTCCCAGATCGCGGCGCGGCCTTGTTCCTTTTCCAGGCCGTTCTCGCCGACATTGCTGTTGGAACCCACGGTAACGTAAAGCTTCTTGCCATCGGGGCTGGCGATGACGTTTTTGGTCCAGTGGTGATTCAACGGGCCGCCAGGCAGGTCGGTGACCGGGCGTCCTTCGGCGCGGATCTGCATCGCGCCCTCCTCGTAGTGAAAGCGCAACAGCCGGTCAGTGTCGGCCACATAGAGGTCCTTGCCTACCAAGGTCATGCCGAAGGGGGAGTTGAGCCCTTCGATGAACGTACTGCGCACCTCGGCGACACCATCATGGTCGGCATCGCGCAGCAGGGTGATGCGATTGGCGCTGGGGACCCCGGCACCGGCACGCTCCATGACTTTGCCCATTACCCAGCCGCGCAGGCCCTTGCCGTCTTCGGGCTTGGGCGGGGCATTGGTTTCGGCCACCAGGACATCGCCATTGGGCAGTACGTAGAGCCAGCGTGGGTGATCGAGGTCCCTGGCGAAGGCCACCACTCGGGTGCCCGCGGCGGCCGTCGGCGTGGCGCCGTCCGGCCAGCCGGTCGCCGGGGCGATGTTGACGGTCGGGATCAGGGTCTTGTTGGGCTCGGGCAGGCGAGGCGAGGGGCCGAAGCCGTCGCTGACCTCCAGGCGCGCGGACTCGCCGCAGGCGCTTAGGCTGGCACTCAGGGCCAACACCATCGCGATACGCATCCTGTCCATGCTCGCAATCCTCATTGGCTTGTGAGAATTGAGAGTCGGATGCGTCGGGGTAGGTTCACTCCAGGCGAATGGGCCTAGCGACCGCCGGATGGCTTCCGCGTGGGCTCATCGGCTTGCCTACGCCTGCTTGAGCAACAATGCCACCCCAGGGAAATACTGCCCCAGTTCGTTGTGCAGCGAACGGTAGGCGTAGGGGAAATGCCAGGCGATGGCGCAGGCTGTGTGTTTTTGCAGGTCGTCGACCAAGTCTTGCAGCTCCTCGGGACTAGCGTGCTGCCCGGCCTTCCAGGGGCTGACGAACAACGCGCCGGCCTTGAGCTGGCTGGGGTAGGCGATCGGGCGGGCGAGAGTGGCGGTTTCCTGCAGGGCAGTGGCCAGGTCCAGGCGGGCGATGCGCGGCCAGCGTTGGCTGACATGTAGATGAACGGATTGCTCGGCGGTGCTGATCGACAGGTCGCAGCGGCCTTCGCGTTCGCCTTCGTCGCGTTGCTTCTTGCTGGGATAGTGCGCCAACGCGACCTGTTCGGCCTGCCAGGCGGCGGCTGCGAGCAGTCCGCTGTTGGTGGCCGCGCCGTGCCAGTAGGGCGCCTCGCTGTCGCCATGGACCTGGTTGAAGCGGTCGATGCACTCGATCCAGCCTTCCAGGGCCGGTCGCAGGAATTCCAGGTTCTGGTTGTTGATGATCAGGCCTCGCATGCTGCGCTCTCCTTATAGTTTTGATCGCATTGCCGAACGCTGATGGCTATGTGATATCACTGCTGCACGTCCGGCACAAGCCATGAAGTCGAGCATTGCCTCGGGCGCGCTTCATTGACGCTCCCGCCCCAACCCTCTAACCTTCGCGGCGTGTTTCAGGTGCTCTGCCAGCCTTCGGTTGGGCAGGGTGAAACTGGGAAGCCGGTGGGCGCCAGCAAGGCGCGAATCCGGCGCTGCCCCCGCAACGGTAGGTGAGTCAAAGGTCGTGCAGGGCCACTGGATACAGGTATCCGGGAAGGCGCGCGATCCATGGGCCAAGGCCCTGCTCACGAGCCCGGAGACCGGCCTGTCACTGCCAACGGCATCACGGAGGGTGATGCGCGGTGCACCGTGGCCTTCTGCCGCGGCCTCTGCGCGTTCTCCGTCTGCCTGTCTATCGACCTGTCGTCGCCTTCCGTGCGCGTCGACAGCTTGCGGAGAATCCTGATGAGCGAATCCACCGAACGCGACGAACGCCACCTGGCGCGCATGCAGCGCAAGAAGGCGATCATCGACGAGCGCATCGCCAATGCCCCCAATGAATGCGGCCTGCTGCTGGTGCTCACCGGCAATGGCAAAGGCAAGAGCAGCTCGGCCTTCGGCATGCTCGCCCGCGCCATGGGGCATGGCATGCAGTGCGGCGTGGTGCAGTTCATCAAGGGCCGCGACAGCACAGGCGAAGAGCTGTTCTTCCGCCGCTTCCCCGAACAGGTGCGCTACCACGTCATGGGAGAGGGCTTCACCTGGGAGACCCAGGATCGCCAACGTGACATCGCCGCCGCCGAAGCCGCCTGGGCGGTGTCGCGCCAGCTGTTGCAGGACCCTTCGGTACAGTTCGTGGTGCTGGACGAGCTGAACATCGCCCTCAAGCACGGCTACCTGGACCTCGACCAAGTGCTGTCGGATCTGCAGGCCCGCCCGCCCATGCAACACGTGATCGTCACCGGCCGCGCCGCCAAGCCCGAAATGATCGAGCTGGCCGACACCGTCACCGAGATGGGCGTGATCAAGCACGCCTTCCAGGCTGGCATCCGTGCCCAGAAGGGCGTGGAGCTATGAGCCAGCCCCGGCATTGTCCGGCGGTGCTGATCGCGGCACCCGCTTCTGGCCAGGGCAAGACTACTGTCACCGCTGCCCTGGCGCGCCTGCACCGCAACCTTGGCCGTAAGGTCCGAGTGTTCAAGTGCGGGCCAGATTTTCTCGACCCGATGATCCTCGAGCGCGCCAGCGGCGCGCCGGTGTACCAACTCGACCTGTGGATGATCGGGGCTGACGAGAGTCGGCGTCTGCTCTGGGAGGCGGCAGGCGATGCCGACCTGATCCTGATCGAAGGGGTCATGGGGTTGTTCGATGGCACGCCATCGAGCGCGGACCTTGCGCGCCACTTCGGCGTACCAGTGCTCGCGGTGATCGATGGCACAGCCATGGCGCAGACCTTCGGTGCCCTGGCCCTGGGCCTTGCGCACTACCAGCCCGACCTGCCCTTTGCCGGCGTGCTGGCCAACCGGGTCGGCAGCCTGCGTCATGCACAGTTGCTCGAAGGCAGCCTCACTGAAGGCTTGCGCTGGTATGGCGGGCTGTCCCGC
This sequence comes from Pseudomonas sp. HTZ2, assembly GCF_033173945.1. Lineage (NCBI taxonomy): Bacteria > Pseudomonadati > Pseudomonadota > Gammaproteobacteria > Pseudomonadales > Pseudomonadaceae > Pseudomonas > Pseudomonas sp. HTZ2. Next base: position 3,679,132 of record NZ_CP137332.1, read on the forward strand.
GAGCGCGGCATCGAGCTGCCCAGCCGTCACCTGGGATTGGTCCAGGCCAGTGAACTCAACGATCTGGACCTGCGCCTGGACGCCGCTGCTCAGGCCCTGGGCGAAAGCTGTGATGCCGCCTTGCCGCCCCCGGTGGTATTCGCCGCCCCCACAACTGCACAGGCGCTGCCGTGCATGGCGGGTGTGCGCATTGGCGTGGCCCGGGATGAAGCCTTTGCCTTCACCTATGGCGCTAACCTCGATTTGCTGCGTGCGCTGGGTGCGGAGTTGGTGTTTTTTTCTCCTGTACACGATCAGGCGTTGCCGTCCGTGGACAGCCTTTACCTGCCTGGCGGCTATCCCGAACTGCACCACCACGCCCTGGCCAGCAACGCGCCGATGCGCGAGGCGATCCGCGCCCATCACGTCCAGGGCAAGCCTTTGCTGGCCGAATGCGGCGGCATGCTCTATTTGCTCGACGCCCTGACTGATGTGGCAGGCGAGCGCGCCGAGTTGCTGGGTCTGCTGCCGGGTGAAGCGGTGATGCAAAAGCGCCTGGCTGCCCTTGCCCTGCAAGCGGTGGAATTGCCGGAGGGCACCTTGCGCGGCCACACCTATCATCACTCCTTGACCGAGACGGCGCTCGAGCCGATCGCCCGAGGCCAGAGCCCCAACGGTGGGCGCGGCAACGAGGCGGTCTATCGGATCGGGCGCCTGACTGCGTCGTACGTACACTTCTATTTCCCCTCCAACCCCCACGCGACGGCGGCGCTGCTGCGACCATGAGCGAACATGCCTTTTCCGCTGCCGAGCGCGCCGCGGTCTACCGCGCTATCGGCGAGCGTCGCGACATGCGCCATTTCGCAGGCGGCGAGGTCGCGCCCGAGCTGCTCGCCCGCCTGCTGGCCGCTGCCCATCAGGCGCCCAGTGTCGGGTTGATGCAGCCTTGGCGCTTCATCCGCATCAGTGATCGCGCCTTGCGTGGCCAAGTCCAGGCGCTGGTGGAACAGGAGCGAGCCTGCACCGCCCAGGCCCTTGGAGAGCGCTCCGATGAATTCATGAAGCTCAAGGTCGAAGGTATCCAGGATTGTGCCGAGGTATTGGTGGCGGCACTGATGGACCACCGCGAAGCGCACATCTTCGGCCGCAGGACCTTGCCGGAGATGGACCTGGCATCGCTGGCCTGCGCCATTCAGAACCTTTGGCTGGCAGCCCGTGCCGAGGGCCTGGGCATGGGGTGGGTGTCGTTGTTCGACCCGCAGGCACTGGGCGATCTGCTGGGCATGCCGGCGGGCGCCAAGCCGATGGCCGTGCTGTGCCTGGGGCCAGTGGTCGAGTTCTACCCGGCGCCAATGCTGGTGCTGGAGCAATGGGCCCAGGAGCGGCCGCTGAGTGAAATGCTCTATGAGAACCATTGGGGAGAGCGGCAATGAGCGTGGCTTTGCTGACTGTGGCCGGGGTGGCCCTGGATGCCTTGCTGGGCGAGCCGAGACGGCGTCATCCGCTGGTGGGGTTCGGCAACTTCGCCGCGCGCCTGGAGCAGCGGCTGAACGCGGGCGGTCGGGGTTGGCGCAGCCATGGCGTCAGTGCCTGGCTGCTTGCCGTGGTGCCGTTGACTCTGCTGGCGCTGGTGCTCTCCTGGTTGCCCTTTATCGGCTGGCTGGTGGATGTGCTGGCGCTGTATTGCGCCCTGGGGCTACGCAGCCTGGGCGAGCATGTTCAGCCGGTGGCTGAAGCTCTGCGTCGGGGGGATCTGGACGAGGCGCGGCGGCGGGTGGGGTATCTGGTGAGCCGTGAAACCCGCGAGCTGGATGAGCCCGCCGTGGCCCGCGCCGCCACCGAATCGGTACTGGAGAACGGCAGTGATGCGGTCTTTGCGGCGTTGTTCTGGTTTGTCGTGGCCGGTGCGCCCGGGGTGGTGCTGTATCGCCTGAGCAATACCCTCGATGCCATGTGGGGCTATCGCAATCAACGCTTCGAACGCTTCGGCTGGGCCGCGGCGCGTATCGACGATGTCCTGAACTACATTCCAGCCCGGCTGGTGGCGCTGACCTACGCGCTGCTGGGCAAGACCCGCCTGGCCCTGGCCTGCTGGCGCAACCAGGCGCCGTTGTGGGACAGCCCGAATGCCGGCCCGGTGATGGCAGCGGGTGCAGGTGCCCTGGGTGTCGAGCTGGGCGGACCTGCGGTGTACCACGGCGAGTTGCACGAGCGTGCGCGCCTGGGGGAGGGGCCTGTGGCCGACGCCGAGGCCATCGAACGCGGTTGGAGCCTGGTGCAGCGCGGGGTATGGCTGTGGTTGCTGGTGATCTGCCTGGGAGCGTATTGGAATGCTTGAACATGGTGGTCGTCTGCTGCGCGCAGTGCGGCAGTACGGCATTGCCCGTGAACACTGGCTAGACCTTTCCAGCGGCATCGCCCCGTGGCCCTACGCCATCCCGGCGATTGCGGTGGAGGCTTGGGCGCGCCTGCCCGAGGTCGAAGATGGCCTGGAGCAGGCAGCGCGCACCTACTATGGCGTCGACAGCCTGCTGGCGGTGGCCGGCTCCCAGGCGGCGATCCAAGGCTTGCCGTCCCTGCGGCCCGCCGGACGGGTTGGCGTGCTCGCGCCTTGCTATGCCGAGCACCCTCACGCCTGGCGGCGTGCAGGACACCAAGTGGTCGAACTGGCCGATGAGCAGGTCGAACAGGCCCAGGACAGCCTCGATGTGCTGGTGCTGGTCAACCCCAACAACCCTACGGGGCGGTGCGTACCGCGCGAGCGCTTGCTCGACTGGCACGCTCGCCTGACGCGTCGTGGCGGTTGGTTGTTGGTCGACGAAGCCTTCATGGACAACACCCCCGCCCAGAGCATCGTTGATTGCGCCGATCGCGCGGGCCTGATCGTGTTGCGCTCGTTCGGCAAGTTCTTTGGCTTGGCGGGGGTGCGACTAGGCTTCGTCATGGCCGAGCAGGTCCTGTTGCAGCGCTTGGCCGAACTGCTCGGACCCTGGACCATCAGCGGACCGACGCGGGTTTTGGGGCAGTCTTGCTTCAATGACGCAGCGGCCCATCGCATCCAGATCAGCCGTTGTGCTCAAGCCAGTCAGCGTCTGGCGGCGCTGCTCGAAGAGGCGGGGCTGATGCCCAGCGGCGGCTGCGATCTGTTCCAGTACGTGCGTACGCCGCGAGCCGCGCACCTGCATGAGTTTCTCGCCCGTCGGGGCATCCTGGTGCGGCTGTTCGAACAGCCTCAGGCCGTGCGTCTGGGGCTACCGGCCAACGAAGCGGACGAACAGCGCCTGCGCCAGGCGCTGGCGCAATACCAGAAGGAATCGGCATGACCACGCTCATGGTGCAAGGCACCACCTCCGATGCCGGCAAAAGCACGCTGGTCACCGCCTTGTGCCGCTGGCTGTTGCGCCAAGGCATCGGTGTGGTGCCGTTCAAGCCGCAGAACATGGCGCTCAACAGCGCGGTGACTGCCGACGGCGGTGAGATCGGTCGCGCCCAGGCGGTACAGGCCCAGGCCTGCCGCCTGGCGCCACACACCGACATGAACCCGGTACTGCTCAAACCCAACAGCGACACCGGGGCCCAGGTGATCGTCCATGGTCGTGCCGTCACGTGCATGAATGCCGTGGCCTACCACGACTACAAGGCCATCGCCATGCAAGCGGTGCTGCAATCCCACCAGCGCCTGAGCTCCGCCTATCCGGTGGTGATGGTCGAGGGCGCGGGCTCGCCGGCGGAAATCAACCTGCGTGCGGGTGATATCGCCAACATGGGCTTTGCCGAAGCGGTGGACTGCCCAGTGATTCTGGTGGCGGATATCAATCGTGGCGGTGTGTTCGCCCACCTGGTCGGTACCCTGGAGCTGCTGTCGCCGAGCGAGCAGGCGCGGGTCAAGGGCTTCGTCATCAATCGTTTTCGCGGTGACATCGCCTTGCTGCAGCCTGGCCTGGACTGGCTGGAGCAGCGCACCGGCAAGCCGGTACTGGGCGTGTTGCCGTACGTGACCGACCTGCATCTGGAAGCCGAGGATGCCATCGATGCACGGCAGGCGACCCAGGCCGGGCGCCTGTTCAAGGTGATCGTCCCGGTGTTGCCGCGCATCAGCAATCACACCGACTTCGACCCGCTGCGCCTGCACCCGCAGGTCGACCTGCAGTTCGTCGGCCCTGGTCAGCCGATCCCTGCGGCGGACCTGATCATCCTGCCCGGCTCCAAGAGCGTGCGGGGCGATCTGGCGCAATTGCGCGCGCGCGGCTGGGACACTGCCATCGCCCGGCACCTGCGCTATGGCGGCAAGCTCATCGGTATCTGTGGCGGGCTACAGATGCTCGGCCGTGAAGTTCACGATCCGCTTGGCCTGGAAGGCCCAGCAGGCTCGAGCCCGGGGTTGGGTCTGCTGGATTACGTCACGCAGCTGGAGGCTGAAAAGCAACTGCGTAACGTACGCGGCACCCTGAGCCTGGAGCAGGCTGAGGTAGGGGGATATGAAATCCACGCAGGCGTCACCCGCGGCCCGGCCCTGGAGCACCCCGCCGTGCACCTGGAAGATGGCCGTTGTGACGGCGCGATCAGCGCCGACGGACAGGTGCTCGCTACCTACCTGCACGGCCTGTTCGAGGGCAGCCACTCGTGTGCGGCGCTGCTGCGTTGGGCCGGGCTGGAAGACGCCCAGACCATCGACTACGACGCCCTGCGCGAGCGGGACATCGAGCGCCTGGCCGACCTCGTGGAACAACACCTGGACACCGCGCGCCTGCGCCAACTGTGTGGAGTCGCCTGACATGCGCAACCTGATCCTGGGCGGTGCCCGCTCCGGCAAGAGCCGCCTGGCCGAGCAATTGGCCCAGGCCAGCGGCCTGCCGGTGACCTACATTGCCACCAGCGAGCCGCTGGACGGTGAGATGAACGAGCGCGTGCAACTGCATCGCCAACGTCGCCCCGCCGATTGGGGGCTGATCGAAGAGCCCTTGGCCTTGGCCAGCGTGCTGCGTGCCGAAGCCGCCGAAGGGCGCTGCCTGCTGGTGGACTGCCTGACCCTGTGGCTGACCAACCTGCTGATGCTGGACGACGACACACGCCTGGCCCAGGAGCGCGATGCGCTGCTCGAATGCCTGCAGACACTGCCAGGCACCATCATCCTGGTCAGCAACGAAACCGGCCTGGGCGTGGTGCCCATGGGCGAGCTGACCCGTCGCTATGTCGACCAGGCCGGCTGGCTGCACCAGGCGGTGGCCGAGCGCTGCGAGCGCGTGGTACTGACGGTGGCTGGCCTTCCTCTCATGCTCAAAGGACCCTCCCTATGACTCAACCCTGGTGGCGTGGCGCCTGCCAACCCCTCGACAGCGCCGCCATGGAGCAGGCCCGTGCCCGTCAGCAGCAACTGACCAAGCCGGCCGGCTCGCTCGGTCAACTGGAAGGCCTGGCTGTGCAACTGGCGGGCCTGCAAGGCTGTGAACGACCGACCCTGGAACGGGTGGCCATCACGATCTTCGCAGGTGACCACGGGGTGGTGGAGGAGGGCATCTCCGCGTATCCACAAGCGGTGACCGGCCAGATGCTGCGCAATTTCGTCGGGGGGGGCGCTGCGATCAGCGTACTGGCGCGCCAACTTCAGGCCACTTTGGACGTGGTCGATCTGGGCACCATTGACCTTGAGCTTGCCATGCCTGGGGTACGCCATCTGCGCCTGGGCGCCGGCACGGCCAACTTCGCCCGCCAACCGGCGATGACCGAGGCGCAATGGCAGGCGGCGCTCGCTGCCGGGCGCGACAGTGCGTTGCGTGCCGCCGAACAGGGCGCCACGTTGTTCATCGGTGGCGAAATGGGCATCGGCAACACCACCGCCGCAGCTGCGTTGGCCAGTGTCCTGTTGGAGTGCTCGGCGCAGGCCCTGAGCGGTCCAGGCACCGGTCTGGATGCTGTCGGCGTGCAGCACAAGGCGCAGGTGATCGAGCGTGCCCTGGCGCTGCACGGCTTGCGTGCCGACGACCCGCTGCAGGCCCTGGCCTGTGTCGGTGGTTTTGAAATCGCCGCGCTGGTCGGTGCTTATCTGGCCTGTGCCCAGCAGGGGGTGGCGGTGTTGGTGGACGGCTTCATCTGCAGTGTCGCTGCCCTGGTGGCGGTGCGCCTGAACCCTGACTGCCGACCTTGGCTGCTGTTCGCTCACCAGGGCGCGGAACCGGGACATCGGGCCTTGCTCGAAGCGCTGCAAGCGACCCCCTTGCTCGCCCTCGGCTTGCGGCTGGGCGAGGGCAGCGGTGCGGCATTGGCCGTGCCGCTGATGCGTCTGGCCTGCGCCTTGCACGGGCAGATGGCGACCTTCGCCGAAGCCGCCGTGGCGGATCGCTCGGTATGAGGCTCGACCTGCTGCGCCACGGCGAAACCGAATTGGGCGGTGGCCTGCGCGGTAGCCTGGACGACGCCTTGACCGAGCGCGGTTGGGCACAGATGCGCGAAGCGGTAGCCGAGGCGGGGCCCTGGGACGTGCTGGTCAGTTCCCCCCTGCGTCGCTGCGCACAGTTTGCCGATGAGCTCGGCACGCGACTGGCGCTGCCGGTGCAACGCGAAGCTGGCGTGCGTGAGCTGCACTTTGGGGATTGGGAAGGGCGCAGTGCCGCGCAGATCATGCAGGAACAAGCGGATGACCTGGGGCGCTTCTGGGCCGACCCGTATGGCTACACGCCGCCCAATGGCGAGCCAGTGAGTGCATTTGCCGAGCGGGTGCTCGCGGCCGTCGACGACTTGGCCAGGCAGCATCAGGGCAAGCGCGTACTGCTGATCACCCATGGCGGCGTGATGCGGCTGCTGCTGGCACGTGCCCGCGGCCTGCCGCGTGAACAGCTGCTTCAAATCGAGGTCGGGCACGGGGCGTTGCGGCGCCTGAACCTGGCGAGCGATGGCCAACTGCGAGAGGAGGGCTGAAGTGCTGCCGTTCTGGATCGCCCTGCAGTTTCTCAGCAGTTTGCCGGTGCGCTTGCCGGGGATGCCGGAGCCTCGGCAGATGGGCCGTTCGTTATTGTTTTACCCGGTGATCGGTCTGCTGTTCGGCCTGCTGCTGTGGTTGGCCAGTCAGTGGCTCGCAGGTGTCGCCGCGCCCTTGCACGCGGCCTTGCTGCTCACACTGTGGGTGCTGCTCAGTGGTGCGCTGCACCTGGATGGCCTGGCCGACACCGCCGACGCGTGGCTCGGGGGCTTTGGTGATCGCGAGCGCACCTTGCAGATCATGAAGGACCCACGCAGCGGACCGATTGCTGTCGTTACTGTGGTGTTGGTGCTGTTGCTCAAGTTCTGCGCTCTCTGGGTGCTGGTGGAGCGCGACGCAGGTGCCTGGCTGGTATTGGGCCCGGTGGTCGGGCGCGCTGCCTTGCTGGGGCTGTTCATGGGCACCCCTTATGTGCGCCCGGGAGGGCTTGGACAAGCGCTGGCCGATCACCTGCCCAGACAGGCGGCGGGTTGGACGCTGGTTGGCAGTGCGCTGGTCTGCGTGCTGCTCGGTGGCTTGACGGTACTTTGGGTGCTGCTGGTGTCGGCCGTGGTCTTTTTCTGGATTCGTCACCTGATGTGCCGGCGCCTGGGCGGGACAACAGGGGACACCGCCGGAGCCCTGTTGGAGCTATTGGAGCTGACGGTGGTATTGGGGCTGGCGTTGTCTGGGCATTGAGGTCTCTGTTGTCAAAGCTGGACTTTTCGCGTGCAAAGGCCTGACACAACGACACCATGCAACTTCCCGCAATGTTGCTGAACGGTTTCCCTGGCGAGGCGGGCGTATGCTCACGGGCCGACCCATGCATCAGGGAACCCTCGCATGCGCCACTGGATGTTCGCCAGCCTCTTGGCGCTGGCAAGCCTGCCGGCCAACGCTGCAGACCTCATCGATTTCTGGAACAGCCCCCGCCATGGCGGCAACAGTTTCAACCGTTTGCCTCCCGATCGATCCTACTTCCAGGCATTGAGTGGCTACGGCGCCACCTGGGTACGGTTGTCTTACGACAAGTGGAAGCCTCAGGGGCGTGATTTCCTGCTCGGCGATGCTGACGCCTACAAGGGGCTTTCGCCCCAAGACCTGGCGCAGTTGAAGACCGTGCTGGACAACGCCCACGCCGCGGGACTGAAGGTTGTGATCGCCCCGCTTTCGTTGCCGGGCATGCGCTGGTCACAAAACAACCAAGGCCAGTTCGACGACCGGCTCTGGCGGGACAAACGCTACTGGACCCAGGCGGCAACCTTTTGGCATGACCTTGCCCAAGAACTGAAAGATCACCCCGCCGTGGCGGCCTACAACTTGATCAACGAGCCGGCGCCAGAGCGCCATGGCGGCCTGGCCGAGCATGCCGAGCTGCAACGTATGCAGCAGTGGTACGCCGGTGAGCAAGGCGGCCCGCGTGATTTGCCGGCCTTGTATCGCGAGCTGGTCGCGGCAATTCGTGAGGTGGATGCGACCACCCCGATCATGGTCGATGCCGGCTGGTACGCAGCAGCCGATGCCTTCGGTTATTGGCCGACGGCGTTGCCAGATCGGCGAGTGCTCTACAGCGTTCATATGTACGAGCCCTATTCGGCTACCAGTGCGCCGAATATGGCGCGCAAGCAGCCGATTCCCTATCCGGGGCCGGCACCCTTCGGCGGCAAGCGTGAACGATGGGATGGTGAACGGGTAGCGGCTTATCTTCAAAAGCCGCTGGATTGGGCGGATGCGGTGGGGGTTCCCCGCTCTCGTCTGGTGGTGGGGGAGTTCGGCTGCATGCGACGACTGGCCGGGTGCAAGCAATACCTCGAGGATGTCCTCACTGTCTTGGACAAGCAGCAACTGCACTGGGCCTTCTACAGCTTCCGGGAAGACAACTGGGACGGCATGGACTACGAACTGGGCGCGGCCAAGGTGCCCTGGCGCTACTGGCAGGCGATCGAAAAGGGTGAGCCTGATCCGCTGGCGCGCCAGGCTACGGCTGAGTTCGAGCCGATTCGCCGGCGGTTGGCGCCATAACATCAGATTTGAAATTTATTGCAACATTTCGGTTGCGGGTATATACACGCATTCATGCTGACCAGTGAATGCATCTGTACCCATCTTCGCCGAGCCGCCCGCGGGGTGAGCCGGCACTACGACGAAGCCCTTGCCGGCTTCGGGGTCAATGTCGCGCAGTTTTCCCTGCTACGTCACCTGCAGCGGCTCGATCGGCCAAGTATCACCACCTTGGCCGAAGCCATGGGCCTGGATCGCAGCACCCTAGGGCGCAACTTGCGCGTACTGGAGGCTGAAGGGCTGGTGAAACTGTCCGATGGCGACGACCAGCGCAATCGCCTGGTGCTCCTGAGTGCGGCGGGCGAAGCGTTATTGCGCGCTGCGCATCCCGCATGGGAACAGGCTCAGCGGAAATTGATCGAGCGATTGGGCGAAGGGCAGCGGGACGTGCTGATTGGGCTGCTGGAACGCCTGGCCTGATGTTTTACAACTAAAAGTGGGTATATACCCGCATGAACCTTGCGATGTGCTGGAGAGAACGACGATGACCTCGGTATGGCGAACCAGCGGGTGGGTATTGTTGGGGGCGGCGCTGATTCTGGCGTTGTCCCTGGGGGTGCGGCATGGCTTTGGCCTGTTCCTGGCGCCCATGAGTGCCGAGTTCGGCTGGGGGAGGGAAGTGTTCGCCTTTGCCATCGCCCTGCAGAACCTTATCTGGGGTCTGGCCCAGCCGTTTGCCGGAGCCTTGGCTGACCGCTTGGGCGCCGCGCGGGTCGTGATCATCGGCGGGATTCTCTACACCGTTGGGCTGGTATTGATGGGCATGGCCGACTCGGCTTGGTCGCTCTCGCTCAGCGCCGGTCTGCTGATCGGCATTGGGCTGTCTGGCACATCCTTCTCGGTCATTCTCGGTGTTGTGGGACGCGCAGTCCCGGCGGAAAAACGCAGCTTGGCCATGGGTATCGCCAGTGCCGCCGGCTCATTCGGCCAATTTGCCATGCTGCCGGGGACGCTCGGCCTGATCCAGTGGTTGGGTTGGTCGGCGGCCTTGCTGGTACTAGGCTTGCTGGTGGCCTTGATCGTGCCGTTCGTGGGCCTGTTGCGTGATCGACCACTTCCGAATCACGGTACCGAGCAGACACTCGGCCAGGCGCTGCGCGAGGCGTGTTCGCATTCAGGGTTCTGGTTGCTGGCGCTGGGCTTTTTCGTCTGCGGTTTCCAAGTGGTGTTCATCGGCGTACATCTGCCGGCCTACCTGGTAGACCAGCATCTGCCGGCGACCACCGGCACCACCGTGCTGGCGTTGGTCGGGCTGTTCAATATCGTCGGTACCTACACCGCCGGTTGGTTGGGCGGGCGCATGTCCAAACCGCGTTTGCTCACGGGCTTGTACCTGTTGCGGGCGGTGGTGATCGTGTTGTTCCTATGGGCGCCGGTGACTCAGGTCAGTGCTTATCTGTTTGGCATCGCCATGGGGCTTTTGTGGTTGTCCACGGTCCCGCTGACCAATGGCACCGTGGCCACAGTGTTCGGTGTACGTAACCTGTCCATGCTCGGTGGCATCGTCTTCCTGTTCCATCAGTTGGGCGCCTTCCTCGGTGGTTGGCTGGGCGGCGTGGTGTACGACCGTACCGGCAGCTACGAGCTGGTCTGGCAGATCTCGATTCTGTTGAGCGTGTTGGCTGCTGCCTTGAACTGGCCCGTGCGCGAGCGTCCTGTGGCACGCCTGCAGGCCCAGCCGGCATGAACCGCTCCCTGACGCGTGGGTTGCTGGCAGCGGGCGCGCTCGTGCTGCTGGCGCTGGCGTGGTGGGGCTGGCATGAGGGTGGTCTGGCGTTGATGCAGTTGGGCATGGGTGTTTGTTAGGCGCTACCCTGCAGGTAACGGATTTTCATCTTGCAGGAGTGCCGTACGATGTCTTTACGCAGGTTTACCCTTTCGTTACTGGTTCTTGCCGCCGCTTCGTCCAGTTGGGCGGCCGATTGCCCCGCCTTGCTGCAAGGTAGCCTGCCCGAACTGCGTGGCAAGGAGCAGATCGATTTGTGCGAGCGCTTTGCCGGCAAACCGCTGGTGGTGGTCAATACCGCCAGCTATTGCGGTTTTGCCCCGCAGTTCGAGGGCTTGGAATCGACCTACAAGGCTTATCACGAAAAGGGCCTGGAAATGCTCGGCGTGCCTTCGAACGACTTCAAGCAGGAAGATGCCGACAGTGAGAAGACCGCCAAGGTGTGCTACGCCAACTATGGCGTGACCTTCACCATGACCAAGGCCCAGGCTGTGCGTGGCAAGGATGCGGTGCCCTTGTTCGTTGAGTTGGCGCGTCAGAGCAGTGCGCCGAAATGGAATTTCTACAAATACGTGATCGATCGCCAGGGCAAGGTGATCGCCAATTTCTCCAGCCTGACCAAGCCTGACGACCCCGCCTTCCAGGCAGCGATCGAAAAAGCCATCGCTTCCCAGCCATGATGTTCAGTGCGCGTGGGGTCGTTGATCCCACGTTGGCCGAGCCTTGGTTGGTACAGGCATGAAAAAACCGCCACGAGGGCGGTTTCTTCATGTAGCGGGTGCAACTCAGAAGCGGTAGGTGAGGGATGCACCGATGCCGTGAGCGCTGTTTTCGTACTTGGCCTGGTAGGCGCCTTTAGAGTTGGTTTGGCTGCCCAGGTTGACCTTGGTGTCTTCTTCCCACAGGTAGGAGTAAGCCACGTCGATAGTCATGTCGTCGTTCGGGCTCCAGCCAGCACCGAAGCTGACCGCCTTGCGATCGCCAGTCGGGATACGTGGCGAACGGTCGTGGTTGTTGGTAGGCGACTGGTCGACGGAGAAACCGGCGCGCAAGGTCCACTCCTTGTTAACCTTGTAAGCTGCGCCGATGGCGTGAGCCCAGGTGTCATGCCAATTCTGCTCTTCGGTGATGGTTTCGAATGGAGAGCCTTTGAGTGGGCCGGGTACATCGTTTTCTACGACGATACTCTCCAGGCGGCTCCAACGGGTCCAAGTGCTGCCAGCATAGAGGGTCCACTGATCATTCAGCTCATGAGTGATCGAAAGGTCGACGGACTCTGGGGTCTTGATCTTCAGGCTGGCGTCGAACTTGTCACCGTTGAATGGACCGATCAGCGGGGTGCTGACACGGGTTTTACCTTCGAGCTTGTAATCGACCATCGAATGATAGGTCAGACCAAGGCGGGTCTTGTCAGTGGCCTGGACCAGAACACCGATGTTGTAACCCACGGCAGTGTCATCACCTTTGATCTTCACTTCGCCGTCATTGAAGCCAGGGCTGCTCGGATTGAGCAGATTCGAACCCAGTTCGCCCTTGATGCGGTTGATGGTGGGACCAAAGCCGACCGATACCTTGTCGTTGAAGGCATAGCTCACAGTTGGCTGGAAGGTGATGACTTCCACATGGCTCTTTTTGCCCCAGTAGCGTGCGGCGTCGTCGCTACCATAGTCGGTGACCAGGCCAAACGGCACGTAGACACCAAAACCGACGCTCCAATGATCATCAAGTGGCTTGACGTAGTAGCCCATGGGGACGCCCACGGTCGGTACCATGTCGCCATCGGTTTCACCCGGCAGGTTTCTCCCCGCGACGCTGGCACCCCGACCCGAGATATCGGTCTTGGCGATGACGGCAGCACCGCCGACGGTAACTTGTTCACGCTTCAGGCGCGACATGCCGGCAGGGTTGCCATAGACAGTGCTGGCATCTTCGGCAGAAGACGAACGCCCTGCGAAACCTGTCCCCATACCGCTGACGCTTTGTTCGTTGAGGGCGAAACCTGCTGCGAACAGTTGGCTGGATGCGAGGGCGACAGCTACACCGAGGGAGGTTTTGAGCATTGCTTTTTTCATTATTGTGAAACTCCTTGGGTTCTCCGGGGCGAAAAGCTACCAACAATTTACGTGCTGCGCTATAGGCTCAATCGCAGCAGTTCGTGTAGTTTTGTAGGACAATCCGACCAAAATTCCCTTTTTTCCGGTTAATTTGTAAGGCACCTCTTAAGATGCTTCCGAAAGAATGGGGTTCACACAAAGATGCCAAGCGTGGGTGAAATCGCGCAGGCGCCCTTGGGGGTGGAAGATTTGGCGCCAGATGCGCGCCAGTCCCAACAGGTCATCGGCAGCTGGCAATCGAGGGGCCTGCTCTTCGATGAGCATCCAGGCGATCGCGGTGGAATAACGCAGGTTGACTGCAAGTTCTAGGTGAGGACCGCGAAGGAATGCATGTTGGCTGGCCAGGCCGCGGACTAGGCTCGCCAGATCCGGATCGCGTGCCAGGTAGTCGTCCCAGAGGGCCTGATGGCGAGTTTCGCCGATTCGGTAGAGGCCGTGACCACGCCTGTCGTGCAATGCCGAGCCGAGTGCCGACTGGCTAGCGGCCACGCCCAGCAGCAAGGCTTCGGCGCTTTCGCAATGACGATCCAGGTAGATCAGGGTCGGTCGGATCACATACTGACACAACTCTTTCGCTGCGATGCCCATGATGCCCTCGATCAGTTAAGGGCCGACGGGCGCTGGAGCTTGGCAGCTGGTGAATTGATCAGGCCCGCCGGAAGCGGCTCGCACCGCTCGAGTTGAAGTGTAGTGTGATAATCGTGGTGTAAAGGACTGTTTTTAAATCGATTGCTGCCGGACGCCCCGGCGTATATGCCTTGTAGCAATTACGCCAAGAACGATCAGGCTGGCAAGCGAAGGGGTTACCGAGCGTGTGAATACATGGGTATATGTCGTTCACGCGGCCAACGACTGGCGAGTGCGCTCGATGATGGCCTGCAGCGGCGCGCTGCGGTTGTACTGCTCAGGGTACAGGCGTTCGGTATGGCATGCGACGCCATGCTCGTCGACCAGAGTGAAACTGAAGCTGCCCTTGCGAGGTGCGACGATGAGGCACTTCAAGGGTGCGAAGGCCTGGGACAGGGTGCCGATGGCGGATTGGATCTGATGATGAGTATTCATATTGTTTGGATGTTCCTGCATTTAACACGGGGTTCGATCCGTGCATCTTAGAAACGTTCCAGTGACGCCTTTATTAAGGGACGAAGAACCTGACTGGAACAGGGCAGCCAGAGGAGGCGCAAGCAAATGTGGGCGCTGGGCTGACTGGTAGGTACATCAGAAGGCGGGCAAGGCACGCCAGGGCCAAGGTTCGAGGCCTCTGGGTGAAAAATCCCGATCAATCTGTTACGTGATTCGTGATGGAGCAGCGGGGCTGTCTGGGAATCATCGAAAGGGCCGGTCCTGGTTTCAGCAATGGCTACTCGTTGGGTCGAGCGAGGCACTGCAAGGACACTGTTGGCCAGAATTGACTTTCAGCTGGGTACTAACGGTGAGCACCCTACCCTAAACATCTGTACCTGGCAAGCGATTTCGTGTTTTACCAGGCGAGCCGAGCAGTATGGCGTTTAATTGACTGACTGTGAAGTGGGGCGCAGACCGGCCGTGGGGACGATGCCTACACCGGTGGCATCCAAATGGCTGTAAATCGCTCACTTGTGCACATGCTGACAACGACTTGTAACAACTTGGCAACAGCCTACGGGAGCCTCGCCAATGACTTGACTGTGCGCTTAAGTCAATGAAAAAAAACACTAATTTTTGCTGGTGAAAAAATCGACAGTTTGACCAAAAGCCCCATTTCATGGGGCTTTGCGGCCACGTCGGGGGGGTTGTCCACCGAGTTATCCACAGCTTCTGTGGATTGTCCCGAGCGCTTGCTCTAGGACGGGCGTGCCAGCTGTTTTTCGAATTGTCCGACAATCATGAGGCAGCCCAGAGGCGATACCATGGCTTCAAAAAACGTCAAGAAAAGATCGTAGAAATTTTTTTTACTTCGCCCCAAAAGCACCGGGTCATCCGAATAAAAAAAGAGTACAGTGGCGCGCCTCTCGAGTTGCCTTCGCTGTTGGTCATGAAGTTTCGCGGTAAACACCTCGCCAGTCCCCCTGTCTCTTCGTCAGAGCCTTATTCCAAGCGCTTTTCCTTGAAAGTCGCCCTGTGGCTGCTCGACAGTCCACGCCTGGGGGACAAGACGCACGTCAAGCACCTGGCCGGCCGCCTGTTAAAGCAACCCGCGCGCCAGGGCGTGGTAGTGGCCCAGAGCCGCCTGGGGCAGATGCTTTGCCGGGAGTGCGGCAATGCCCGCGACCGGCGCATCGGTCATGACCTGTTGCGCCAGGCTGCGCGCGCGGGCGATCGTCGTGCGCAACTCGAATATGGTCGCCTGTGTCAGGCCAGCGAGCCGGAGCAGGCCCGTTATTGGTTGGAGTTGGCGGCAGGGCAGGGGTCGCAAGAGGCGCGGCGGTTGCTCCGACAGCTGCTTCCGGTTTGAATGCCTATCGCAGGAGAGTCCTGCTACGCCCGCGATGGAGCAGGCTTTACCCTGGAGCGGTAAAGCCACCCAAAGCATCAACTGGTAAGCTCACGGCATTGTCGAACATCGATTGGAGTCGCTATGGCAGTGGATCTTGCCAGTATCCTGCTGGGCCTCGTCGCCGCAGCCGTCCCTTGCCTGGGTTGGGCATTGCAGTTGCAGCGACAACTGTCGGCCAGGCAATCGGAGCTGGCGTTGGTGCAAGAGCGCCTATCCAGCGCCCAACTTGCCCACGAAGGTCTGCAAGCGCAACTGGAGGCTTGCCGTGATGAGATCAGCGACCTGAGCGAGGCGAACGTGGTCAAGCAGACCACTTTGGCGGCCCAGGCCCGAGAACTCGAGTTATTGCAGATCGATCGCGACAACGCCCGTGATGCCGCCCACGCCTGGCAGCTCGAGCGGGCCAATCGTGAAGCCGAGCAGCGTCGCCTGGAGGCCCAGGCCGCACGCCTGGAGGCAGAGCTGCGGGAACAGCAGGAAAGCCACCAACAGCGTCTCGAAGACCTGCAGGAGGCGCGCGATACCTTGCGTGCCCAGTTCGCCGAGATGGCTACCAAGATCTTCGATGAGCGTGAACAACGTTTCACCCAGACCAGCCAGCAGCACCTGGGCCAGTTGCTCGACCCACTCAAGGAACGCATCCAGGCGTTTGAGAAGCGCGTTGAGGAAAGCTACCAGCAAGAGGCGCGCGAGCGCTTTTCCCTGGGCAAGGAGCTCGAGCGCCTACAGCAGCTCAACTTGCGCCTGTCGGATGAAGCCACGAACCTGACTCAAGCCTTGAAGGGCCAGAAGACCCAGGGCAACTGGGGGGAGCTGATTCTCGAGCGGGTGCTGGAGCATGCGGGGCTGGAGAAGGGGCGGGAGTACCAAACCCAGGTCAGCCTCAAGAGTGCCGACGGGGAGCGTTACCAGCCCGATGTGCTGATCATGCTGCCAGGCAACAAACAGGTCGTGGTCGATGCCAAGGTCAGCCTCACGGCCTACCAACAGTTTGTGGCTGACACCGATGCCGAACGCGCCCAGGCTGCCCTCAAGCAGCACGTTCAATCCCTGCGCAGTCATGTCAAAGGGCTATCGAGCAAGGATTACAATCGTTTGGACGGTTTGCACAGCCTGGATTTCGTCCTGCTGTTCGTGCCCATAGAAGCGGCGTTCTCGGCAGCCTTGCAGGCCGAGCCCAACCTGTTCCAGGAAGCCTTCGATCGGCAGATCGTGATTGTCAGCCCGACGACCTTGCTGGCGACTTTGCGGGTCATAGACAGCCTGTGGAAGCAGGAGCGCCAGAGCCAGAATGCGCGGGAAATCGCCGAGCGAGCCGGGTGGCTGTACGACAAGTTCGTCTTGTTCATCCAGGACCTGGACGAGCTGGGCAGTCGCTTGCAGCAGGTGGACAAGGCCTATGCCGCTGCGCGCAACAAACTGTGCGAAGGTCGCGGCAACCTGGTCAGCCGCAGCGAGCAACTCAAGCTGCTTGGCGCCCGGGCCAGCAAAAGTCTGCCGGGCGAATTGCTCGAGCGGGCGCTTGCCGAGGGTGTGCCGGCTGGCGAAGCGCTTACTGAACCAGGCTCAGATGGCGATTGAGCAAGGCGCGCAAGGCCGCCGGCTTGACTGGTTTGGCCAGGTAATCGAGGCCGGCGGCGTGCACCATGGCGATGGTTTCGTTGCGCCCGTCCGCGCTGATCACCACGCCAGGCACCGGCTCGCCCAGGCGGGTGCGTAGCCAGGCCATCAGCTCGGTACCGGTCTCGCCATCGTCCAAGTGGAAATCCACCAGCGCCAGGTGCGGGCGCATGCCTTGGGCCAGCAACGCTTCGCATTCCTCGCGGTTGCGCGCTGTCCAGACCTGGCAGCCCCAGCGGCTGAGCAGGCTGTTCATGCCCAGGAGAATGCTGTCTTCGTTGTCCACGCACAGCACCTGCAAGCCGGCCAGGGGCTGGCTGACCTGTTCCACGGGCGCGCGGGTCTCGGGCGCCGGGGCCCGGGCGATCGGCACGCTGACCCTGAAGACACTGCCCTTGCCTGGCCAGGAGCGCACTTGCAGTGGATGCCCCAGCACCCGGCACAGGCCATCGGCGATTGCCAGGCCCAGGCCCAGGCCTTTTTCAGCGCGGGTCTGGTGGCTGTCCAGGCGCTTGAATTCTTGAAAGATCACCTGCAACTTGTCGTCGGCAATACCTGGGCCTCGATCCCAGACCTCCAGCCACAGGCGCTCGCCCTGGCGGCGCACGCCGAGCAGCAGCGGACTCTTGCCGTATCGTAGGGCGTTGGTCAGGAAGTTCTGCAAGACCCGTCGCAGTAGTTTCATGTCGCTCTCGACCCGCAGCCGGCTGCCCCGCAGGCGGAACTCCAACCCCTTCTCCGCCGCCAGCACCTTGAATTCGGTACCCAGGGTATCGAACAGTTCGTTGAGGGCGAACGGCTTGGGATCGGGCGTGATCTTGCCGTTTTCCAGCCGTGAGATGTCCAGCAGGTCGCTGATCAGTTCCTCCGCCGAGCGCAGAGAGCTGTCCATGTGCTGCACCAGTTGCCGGGCCTCTTCGTTCATGCCTTCAGCCTGTTGCGACAGGGCGGCGGAGAACAGCCGCGCAGCATTGAGCGGCTGCATCAGGTCATGGCTGACCGCGGCCAGGAAGCGGGTCTTGGACTGACTGACCGCTTCGGCACGGCTCTTGGCTTCCGTTAACGCCTGGTTGAGCTGGGAGAGTTCTTGGGTCCGTTCGGCTACCCGTTGCTCCAGGCTTTCGTTGGCATCCTTGAGCGCCTGTTCGGCTTCGCGGAAGGGCGTGATGTCGGTGAAGCTCATAACAAAGCCCCCGCCTGGCATGGGGTTGCCGATCAACTCGATGACCCGGCCATTGGGGAACAACCGCTCGGAGGTGTGTGCTCGGCCCTGGCGCATCCAGTGCAGACGGCGTGCGACATGCACCTGCGCCTCGCCAGGGCCGCACAGGCCGCGTTCGGCGTTGTAGCGGATGATGTCGGCGATCGGCCGTCCCACGCTGATCAGCCCGTCGGGGTAGTTGAACAACTCCAGGTAGCGGCGGTTCCAGGCCACCAAGTGCAGGTTCTGGTCCACCACGCTGATGCCCTGGTTGATGTTCTCGATGGCGCCTTGCAGCAGGGCGCGGTTGAACTGCAGCACCTCGCTGGCTTCGTCGGCGATGCGCACCACGTCTTCAAGCTGCATCTCGCGGCCTTCGATGGCCGCCTTGACCACTGCGCGGGTCGAAGAGGTGCCAAGCACACCCGCCAACAGCCGCTCGGTGTGCTCGATCCAGTCGCCGTCGGCGTTCTGGTTGGGGTTGAAGCCCTTGCCCTGGCGATAGGCGAAACGAATGAAGCTCTGTCGCGCCCGCTCTTCGCCCACAAAGCGTGCAGCCAGCTTGAGCAGATCGTCGATCTGTACCGCCAGCAGCGACCGGTTGCTGGGCCTGGCGCTGCTCTGTTGACCGATGAAGCGGCCTGCCTGCCAGTGCTCCGAGACGCGTGTGCGCGACAGGATCGAGACCCAGGCGAACAGGATGAAATTACCCGCCAGGGACAGCACCACACCCTGGGTCAGTGGGGTGATCGGCAGGTTCAGCGGGTTGCCGTGCAGCCAGGCAAGGCCGGGGAACAGTTGCAGCGACCATCCCAGGCTGTGGGCGGCGATCGGCAGCACCAGGGTGTAGAACCATAGGAATATCCCGGCCGCGAGGCCTGCGAATACGCCGCGGCGGTTGGCCTGCTTCCAATACAGCGCCCCCAGCATGGCTGGCGTCAATTGGGTTACGGCGGCGAAGGCGATCTGGCCGATGGTCGCCAGGCTCGCGGTGGAACCCAGCAGACGGTAGCTGACATAGGCCAGCAGGAGAATGGCGACGATGGTCACTCGGCGCACCGAGAGCATCCAGTGGCGGAACGCCTCGAACGGCCGTTCGGCGTTCTTGCGACGCAGCAGCCACGGCAACAGCATGTCGTTGGATACCATGGTCGACAAGGCCACCGCCTCGACGATGACCATGCCGGTGGCGGCCGATGCACCGCCGATGAACGCCAGCAATGCCAGGCTCGGGTGGGCCTCGGCCAAGGGCAGGCTGATGACGAAGGAGTCGGAGATCACCGTGCCTGGCAGCAACATCTGCCCGGCCAGGGCGATCGGTACCACGAACAGCGCGGCCAGGGCCAGGTACAGGGGGAACACCCAGCGGGCCATGCGCATGTCCTGGGGCTCGATGTTTTCCACCACAGTGACATGGAACTGGCGGGGTAGGCAGATGATGGCCATCATCGCCACGGCAGTCTGCACCACCATCGAAGGCCAGTTGACGGTTTCCTGCCAGTAGGTTTCCAGATGCACCGACTGTCGCGCCTGAGTGAACAGATCATCGAAGCCGTCGTACAGATTGAACACGACGAACGCGCCAACGGCGAGGAAGGCCAGCAGCTTGACCAGAGATTCGAAGGCAATCGCCAGGACCATCCCCCGGTGGTGTTCGGTGACGTCAAGGCTGCGCGTGCCGAAGACGATGGCGAACAATGCCAGCACCAGCGAAATCACCAGTGCGGTGTCCTGCACTCGGGGGCCAGTGGCGTCGGCGTTGGCACCGATCAGCAGATTGACACCGAGCACGATGCCCTTGAGCTGCAAGGCGATGTAAGGCAGCACGCCGACCAGGCAGATCAGCGCCACCACCACCGCCAGCGACTGTGACTTGCCGTAACGTGCAGCGATGAAGTCGGCAATCGAGGTGATGTTCTCTTGCTTGCTGATCAGCACCATCTTCTGCACCACCCAGGGCGCGAAGACCAGCAGCAGCACAGGCCCCAGATAGATGGGCAGGAACGCCCAGAGCTGTTCGGCAGCCTGGCCGACCGCGCCGAAGAAGGTCCAGCTTGTGCAGTACACCGCCAGCGACAGGCTGTACACCCAGGCGCGCAGGCGTGGCGGCAATGGCGTGCTGCGACGGTCGCCATAGAAGGCGATGGCGAACATGATGGCCATATAGGCCAGGGCGACCACGGCGATCAGCCCACTGGACAACGACATGCAAACTCCGGAGCAAAAAAGGAAACGCGGTCCCGATCAATCAGTCTGGCACGCAGTCTGGGGTTCGTCAGCGCAGACGATGGTCGCAGTGGCAGGACGCCGCAGGCCTGGGCTTTGTCACGACCCTGTCGGCGCCGGCTTGGCGCAGCAGGGGGCGTATTAAGGCGTCATGGCCGCTCCATCGCACCCCTTGTCCCCAGGTAATAGAACCCTGCCGCCAGTATCACCGACAACACCAGCAGGTAGAAGATCGCCACCGGCACCATCAGCCCCAGGGCGAATCCGACGAGCACAGGTCCCAGGGCCGCGCCGAGGTTGGAGAGGTTCTGCGCGCCATAATAGACCCCGCGCAGGTGCTCCGGCGCGATCAGGTCGATGAACATGTATTCGGCCGGAATCACGATGATCTCGCCCAAGGTGAACACCAGCATCGCCAGGCACCAGGCCATGACCGAGCCTGCCAGGGAAAAGCCCAGCAGACCGAGAACGAACAGTGTCATGCCGGCCATCAGCCAAGGCATCAGGCGCTGGCGGTCGATGCGGCGGCCCACCAGGTACTGCAGTGCGATCACCGTGGTGGCGTTGGTGGTCACAAGGTACCCCACCAACCTCGCTGCCTCGCTGGCGCTGGCGGTGACCACCAGGTATTGGGAGAGGTAGGCGGTGAACTGCCCGAACACCACGGCACTGAGCACGCCGCCTAGGGTGAAACACACCAGCCGACGGTCCCGCGCCAGTTGCAGACCGACCTGGGCAAAGCCGGCGCCGGGCTGGCGTGGCTCGCTTATCTTCAGTTGTCGCTCGCCCAGGCGCTGGTACAAAAGGGCCATGCCCAAGCCGATCGCTGCGGACATTACAAAAGGCAGGTGATCATTCAGCTCGAGCAGGGCCACCCCGAGCAGAGGGCCTGCTGCATAGGCGATGTTGCTCAAGGTGTACTTTATGGCGAATACCTCGGCCCGCTCGGACACTGGCAGTAATGTGCAAAAGCCTGCCTTGGCGGCGATGTCGACCACCGCCAGGGCCAGGTTGATCAGCACCAGGCACAGGAAGAACAATGCTGCCCAGCGGCTGGCGATGGCGCCGACGAAGGCCAGGGCGAACGTCAGCATGGCGCCGATCAGCAGGGCATAGTTGCTCAGGGTGTCGACCAGATGTCCGCCATACAGGCTCAGCAATGACGCCAGGATCAGCGCGCCGCCGATCAGCAGCCCGATGTGGCTGACCGGCAACTGGAAGTTGTCCGCCAGGTAAACCACCAGGTAAGGCAGGGTGATCGCCCGGGCCAAGGTCAGTGCGAACGTGATCGCAAGCAGCAGGCGCACAGGGGGGGGGTAGCGATGGAGGGCGGCGAGCATCGGACATCCTTGTTGTCGAGTAGTGCCAGTGGCCAAGCATAAGGACAGGCACACGGTTTGTCGTGTGTCCGGTGGAGGAGGGCGTGGCGGTCGCAAATAGCCGCACGCATTCTTCCGGTTGCCAGCGAGCCCCATTCCCATGCAGATTTGTGGCTTCTCGCGCTGTGCGTGCCTCCAATGAAAAAGCCCAATCAGGTACACGGACGATGAGTCACCCCTCGCAATTCACCCTGCTCGGCAGGCGGCGTTTTCTGCCGTTCTTCATTACCCAGTCGTTGGGTGCCTTCAACGACAATCTGTTCAAACAGTCGCTGATCCTGGCGATCTTGTACAAGCTCAGCCTGGAGGGCGATCGCTCGATTTGGGTCAATCTCTGCGCGCTGCTGTTCATCCTGCCGTTCTTTCTGTTCTCGGCACTGGCCGGGCAGTTCGGCGAGAAGTTCGCCAAGGATGCGTTGATCCGCGCGATCAAGTTGGCAGAGATCGTCATCATGGCCATTGGCGCGACCGGATTTGTCACCGGACACCTGCACCTGATGTTGCTGGCGTTGTTCGCGATGGGCACCCATTCGGCGCTGTTCGGCCCGGTGAAGTACTCGATCCTGCCCCAGGCTTTGCGTGAAGAGGAACTGGTCGGCGGAAATGGCCTGGTGGAAATGGGCACCTTCCTGGCGATCCTGGCCGGAACCATCGGGGCTGGGGTGATGATGTCCTCTGGCAGTTATGCTGCGGTGGTCGCAGGGGGAGTGGTCGGCACCGCGGTGCTCGGCTACCTGGCCAGCCGCTGGATCCCTCGGGCGGCCGCCGCTGCCCCGCAGATGAAGCTGGACTGGAACATCTTCAAGCAATCCTGGGCCACCTTGCGCCTGGGGCTGGGGCAAACGCCAGCGGTGTCGCGCTCGATCGTCGGCAACTCCTGGTTCTGGTTCGTCGGTGCCATTTACCTGACCCAGATCCCGGCCTATGCGAAGGACTGGTTGCACGGCGATGAGACCGTGGTGACGCTGGTGCTGACGTTGTTCTCGGTGGGTATCGCCTTGGGGTCGCTGCTCTGTGAGCGTTTGAGCGGGCGCAAGGTGGAGATCGGCCTGGTGCCGTTCGGCTCCTTCGGCCTGACCCTGTTCGGCCTGCTGTGGTGGTGGCACTCGGGCGATGTGCCGGCAGGGGAGGTGCCCCATGACTGGCTGGCGCTGCTTGGCATGGGCCAGGCTTGGTGGATCCTGCTTTCGATCGTGGGCCTGGGGGTGTTCGGTGGCTTCTATATCGTGCCGCTGTACGCCTTGATCCAGGCGCGTACGCCCGAAGACCAGCGGGCCCGGGTGATCGCTGCCAACAACATCCTAAATGCGCTGTTCATGGTGGTCTCGGCGATCATCACCATCGTGCTGTTGAGCGTGGCAAAACTGAGTATCCCTCAGCTGTTTCTGGTGGTGTCGTTGCTCAACGTCGCGGTCAACGCCTATATCTTCCGCATCGTGCCCGAATTCACCATGCGTTTCCTGATCTGGCTGCTCAGCCACTCCATGTACCGCGTCGAACATCGGGACCTGCAGTGCATCCCCGATGAAGGCCCGGCGTTGCTGGTGTGCAACCATGTGTCTTTTGTCGATGCACTGCTCATCGGCGGCGCCATTCGCAGGCCGATACGCTTTGTCATGTACTACAAGATCTATAACCTCCCGGTGCTCAATTTCGTGTTCCGCACCGCCGGGGCCATCCCCATCGCCGGACGCAGCGAAGACGAGGCCACCTATGAGCGCGCCTTTGCGCGAATTGCCGAGTACCTGGCCGATGGCGAACTGGTCTGCATCTTCCCTGAAGGAAAGCTGAGCGCCGATGGCGAGATAGATGTATTCAAGGGAGGGGTGAGCCGCATCCTGCAGGAAACACCCGTGCCGGTGATTCCGCTGGCCTTGCAAGGGCTCTGGGGCAGCTTCTTCAGCCGCGATCCGAACAAGGGCTTTTTCAAGCGTCTTTGGTCGAGGGTGACGTTGGTGGCTGGCGCCGCTATCCCGGTGGAGGCGGCGCAGCCCAATGCACTACGCGAGAAGGTCAGTGCCCTGCGTGGCGATGTGCGTTGAGTGATGAGGGCGCAAGGTCAGCTAGTGCTGACCTTCAGGCCGATCAGGCCAGCGATGATCAGTGCAACACTGATTAGGCGCATGATCGCCATGGATTCGCCGAACAGGATGATGCCAGCGATGACGGTGCCGACGGCGCCGACGCCGGTCCATACGGCATACGCCGTGCCCAGCGGCAGCTCCTTCATGGCCAGACCCAGCAGGCCCAAGCTCACGGCCATGGCGGCAACAGTTAGTGCGGTGGGGAGTGGACGGGTGAAACCGTCGGTGTACTTCAGGCCTACGGCCCAGCCGACTTCGAACAGGCCAGCGAAGAACAGGATGATCCAGGACATGGTGGGTCTCCATCGTTGTTAAGGATGGGGCCGTCCCCCTGAATGATCACGCAGAGCGTCGTGAGGTCGTCCTCACAGTGCGCACTATACTGCCCATTTCCAGAAAACAGGGCAAGTCCGACGGACTCACGGTGTCGCAGCTTCAAGCTCCAAGCCTTAAGTGAAGCAGCACGGTGCTGGCCGCACCGCGCTGTCGCTTTTGACTTTCTTCTTGCAGCTTGTGACCGCTCTTAGACCCCCTGCGGGATCTCCTCGCCACCCAGGGCTTCGAACAGCGCCGGCAGGAACTCGGTGAAGGTCATCATCATCAGGGTGAAGCTGGCATCGAACTGTTGCTGAGCTTCTTCCCCGCCATCCTGCTCGGCTTGCTCTTGCAGCAACTCCTCGAATTTCAGGCGCTTGATCACGGTCTTGTCGTCGAGCACGAACGACAGCTTGTCCTGCCAGGCCAAGGCCAACTGGGTGACTACCTTGCCGGTGCCCAGATGGAGCTGGATCTCTTCGCTGGCCAGATCCTGACGCTTGCAACGAACGATGCCGCCGTCCTCGTGGGTATCGCGCAGCTCGCACTCGTCCAGGACGAAGAAGTCTGGTGCAGGTGCTTGAGACTTGACCCAGTCGGTCATGGTCGCGCTCGGGGCGATCTTCACGGTGACCGGACGCACCGGCAGCGAACCCATGACTTCACGCAGGGTCGACAGCAGGTCTTCAGCGCGCTTGGCGCTGGCCGAATTGACCAGGATCAGGCCTAGGCGCGGGGCGATGGCGGCGAAGATCATCGAACGGCGGATGAAGGCACGGGGCAGGAACGATTGGATGATGTCGTCCTTGATCTGGTCGCGCTCCTTCTTGTAGACCTTGCGCATCTGTTCGGTCTCGATCTCCTCGATCTTTTCCTTGACCGCATCGTTGACCACGCTGCTTGGCAGGATGCGCTCTTCCTTGCGCGCGGCGATCAGCAGGAAGTCACCGCTGACGTGCACCAGAGGAGCATCCTCGCCCTTGCCGAATGGGGCGACGAAACCGTAGGTGGTCAGCTCCTGGCTGGCACAAGGGCGGGCCGGCTTGCTGGCCAAGGCGGCTTCCAGCGCCTCGGGTTCGAACGGGATGTCCTGGGTCAGGCGGTAGGTCAGCAGGCTCTTGAACCACATGAGGGGGAATCTCTCCTTAATGCATAAGGCGGGCATTATTCTCCGAGGGGCGGTCACAGGCCAACCCTGTCAGAGGGCCACCAGACACTTATTCATAAGGAAAAGCCTGGTTGTGCTAGGTCTTTGAAAGATCTGAAAAATTTTTTTAAAAAAGTGCTTGCCAGGGTGGCAGGTCCTCCGTAGAATGCGCGCCACACCGAGACGTTGGGTGATTAGCTCAGCCGGGAGAGCATCTGCCTTACAAGCAGAGGGTCGGCGGTTCGATCCCGTCATCACCCACCACTTCTCGATGTTTAGCGCAGCGGTAGTTCAGTCGGTTAGAATACCGGCCTGTCACGCCGGGGGTCGCGGGTTCGAGTCCCGTCCGCTGCGCCATATTCCAGCTTCCAGGGCCCACTGAACACCCGGAAGCCACAAAAAAAGCGACCTTAGGGTCGCTTTTTTTGTTTCTGCTCTTCTCATCCAGGCTTCGCGAGCGTTGGCGCTCGGCATCGTGATTGGGGGCGCCCCTTACGCCCCTTCCCGGTCAAGCCATCGCGGTTGCCCAGGCCTTTTCTTCCTCGCGCAGCGTCAGCACTTCCACGCCAGTCTCTGTCACGGCCACGGTATGTTCCCACTGGGCCGACAGCGAATGATCGCGGGTAATCACGGTCCAGCCATCGCGCAATGTACGCGTACCACGCCCACCCTGGTTGATCATCGGTTCGATGGTAAAGACCATGCCAGGCTTGAGTTTCATGCCCATGCCCGGCTGGCCGAAGTGCAGCACTTCAGGGCCTTCGTGCATTTGCTGGCCGATACCATGGCCGCAGTACTCCCGGACCACGCTGTAGCCTGCCGCCTCGGCATGAACCTGGATGGCATGGCCGATATCGCCGAGGGTTGCGCCGGGGCGTACCTGGGCGATGCCTTTCCAGAGCGCCGCATAGGTGGTATCCACCAGGCGCCGGGCGTCATCGCTGATCTGGCCGAGACAGTACATTTTCGATGAGTCGGCAATATAGCCGCCCTGTTCCAGTGTGATGTCGACGTTGATGATCGACCCCACCCTAAGCACTTCATCGGCCTTTGGCATGCCATGGCACACCACATGGTCCACGGAGGTGTTCAGCGCATAGGGAAAGCCGTACTGCCCCTTGCTCGCCGGCCGCGCTTTGAGCGTCTGGACGATGAAGGCCTCGGCGCGGTCGTTGATCTGCAGGGTGGTCACGCCAGGGCGAATGAAGCTGTCCAGGTCAGCGAACACCTGGGCCAGCAGTTGACCTGCCCGGCGCATGAGGTCGAGTTGGGCCGGGGTCTTGAAGATCACTTGGGACATGGGCAAGGCTAGGATCACAATGGCAAAGAGTCGCCAGAATAGCCCTACGGACGATACATGCGCCACCGCTTGCTAGGGAGGGCGAACAGGTGCTTGAAGCGCGAGGCCCGAAGCTGCAAGCTGCCGGGCATGAACCTCGATACCCGCATCAAGTACCGCCATCTGTTGTGTTTTCTGGAGATTGCCCGCCAGGGTAGCCTGGCCAGGGCTGCCGATGTATTGGCGATCAGCCAGCCGGCGATATCCAAGACGTTGCGCGAGCTCGAAGAGCTGCTCGAAACCCGCCTGTTCGAGCGCACCCGGCAAGGCGTCGAACTGACCGCAGCTGGCACCTTGTTCATGCGTTACGCAGGGCCCAGCGTCCACGCTCTACGCGAAGGCGTGGGAAGTGTGCGCGGCGAGGCGCGGGCGCCGTCGCAGGTGCGCATCGGTGTGTTATCGACGGTCGAGAGCCTGCTCATGCCGGAGGTGCTTTGCCGGCTACACCAGCGGCATTCGGCATTGGTGATCGAAGTGGTGACTGGTGCCAGTGCTCAGCTGCTTGGGCAGTTGCGTCTGGGTGAGCTGGAGCTGGTCGTAGGGCGTATGACCGACAGCCCCCAGATTCAGGGGTTGTCCTTCGAACATTTATACAGCGAGTCGATGAGTTTGGTGGTACGGCCCGGCCATCCTTTGCTGGCGCGCCACCCCGTCGAACGCGCGCGGGTTGGCGACTACCCGCTGGTCCTGCCGCCCCAGGGCACGACCATCCGCCAGCACGCCGACAGCTTGTTCGTGCAGTGCGCGATCCAGATGCCAGCCCAGCGCCTGGAGACCTTGTCCTTGGCCTTGAGCCGTCGTTACCTGCTCGGCAGCGATGCGGTCTGGGTGGCGCCGCGTGACGCGGTCTTGATCGACCTGGGGCGTGGCGAGCTGGTCGAGCTCGATCTCGGTGTACGCGAGCCTGGTGGTTCGGTGGGTATCTGTCGTAATGCCGCGTTGCCCCAGGGTGTGCCTGGACAATGGGTATGCGAGGTGATGCGTGAAGTCGCAGGGCAGTACCGGGATGGCCTGTATCCGTGAGCGTGCAGGCCTTTGGCCATGCCGGAGGTGCACGGGCAGCTCGAATCTGACGTACGTAGGGACAATGACACCTTCAATTGATCGGAAATATCCGTGAACTTATCGGACATTCCCTGCTCTCATGCCGGTAGCCATTGGTCACGGCCGCCTGCTAAGCTCGCGGCTTTACCTGATTGCCCTTATGGCGCATGAACAAGGAACTAGCATGAAACAGCATCGTTTGGCGGCTGCGGTTGCCCTGGTTGGCCTGGTCCTGGCGGGCTGCGACGCTCAGACCAGCAGCGTCGAGCTGAAGACTCCGGCACAGAAAGCCTCCTACGGTATCGGCCTGAACATGGGCAAGAGTCTGGCTCAGGAAGGCATGGAAGACCTTGATTCCAAAGCAGTAGCTCTCGGTATCGAGGATGCGGTTGCCAAGAAAGAGCAACGCATCAAGGACGAAGAGTTGGTCGAGGCGTTCACCGCGCTGCAGAAGCGCGCCGAAGAACGCCTGGCCAAGGCCAGCGAGGAAGCGGCTAGCGCCGGCAAGAAATTCCTCGAAGAAAACGCCAAGAAGCCAGGCGTGGTCACCACTGCGTCGGGCCTGCAGTATGAAGTGGTCAAGAAAGCCGACGGCCCGCAGCCCAAGCCTACCGACGTGGTGACTGTCCACTATGAAGGCAAGCTGATCGATGGCAAGGTCTTCGACAGCTCCGTCGAGCGCGGCAGCCCGATCGACCTGCCTGTCAGCGGTGTGATCCCAGGCTGGGTAGAAGGCCTGCAACTGATGCACGTCGGCGAGAAGTACAAGTTGTACATCCCGGCTGACCTGGCTTACGGCGCCCAGAGCCCGAGCCCGCTGATCCCGGCCAACTCGGTCCTGGTGTTCGACCTGGAACTGATCGGTATCAAGGATCCGTCCAAGGCAGAAGGCGAGGCCGAGGCTCCGGAAGCTGAAGCACCTGCCAAGTAATCGCGCTGTTCACAACGCCCCGTCTCGACGGGGCGTTGTCGTTTCTGGGGTTTGACGAAGGCGAACCTCGGCGCGGCTGTACGGTCGTAGCAGGAGTAGGGCAGCCCCGTAGCAAAACGTTTGCGGTTATGAAACGACTGTGTAAAAAACGCCCGATCTGAGCGAGACCCTTGCCCAGTGGGCGCCTCGCGTCGGAAACTGCACCCTGTTCACAAGGTTATCCACAATAAATGTGGATAACCTTCCCTGCCGATATGGAGGCCTCATGAGCGCACCCTGGAATTTTGCCCGCTTCCTGCCCTTGGCGGAGCGTCTGCTCAGCCGTGGCCGTCTGCCAGCCTTGTTGTTCGCCGTCGCGCGCAAGGGGCCGAAGCTGGGCCAATTGCGTGAGGATGTGCGTCTGCTGCAGGCCCTGTGCCTGGCGTGGTGGCGTGGTGAGTACCGGGCCATCAGCCCCAAGGCGCTGGTCACGGTGGTGGCTGGCCTGCTGTATTTCGTAAGCCCGCTGGACGCCATTCCCGATTGGCTGGTGGGCGTTGGTTTTCTTGATGACATCGCCGTGCTCGGCTGGGTGCTCAAGACCGTGGCCGATGAGTTGAACCGCTTCAAGGCCTGGCGCGACAGCCAGGCGCCCGAGCGGCTGAGGGTGGTGGAACGGCTGCCGGATTCCCCTGAAAGCCTGCGCCTGGAGCGTCGCGCCCCCTGAGGATGGCACCGGATTCCTTGCCTGAACCTATTTCGTCATGCAAAACGCTGATCTGCCCGACCTGCACAGACGCCCGCGCTTGGACATATAATTGGCATAAGGATTATGCCTACGGATTACATGCTGTAATCCTACGTAAAGGGGGTTGTAATGGGTATTCAGGTCATCAGCCGGGACGGTCAACCCGAGTACGCCGTAGTTCCCTGGGAGCAATATCAGGCGTTGCTCAAGGCGGCCGGGCAGGCGCCTGCCAGCGTTGAACCAAAAGCCACTGTGGCTGCCCAGGCGCCGAGCCTGGCATCGTTGAGCGATTTGACGCGATTGCGTGAGGCCAAGGGGCTGGCGCCGGAACAACTGGCACGCAATGTCGGTATCAGCCCGGCCTATCTGGGCATGATCGAGTCCGGCGAGCGCCAACCAGACGCTGCGATCCTGCGCAGCCTGGCCTGGCATCTGGGTATCGCGGGCTGGAGCGAGCCATCATGAGCCAGGTCAGGATCAGCCGACAGCATTGGGAGAGCCTGCTGGGCGAACTGGATGTGGCCCGGCGTCAACGTCACCTGCTCACGTACCGTGCCTTGATCGAACGCCTGCAGCTTCCCAGCCCGGCCATGCAGACCTTGACCGCTGCTCTGGAGTACCTCGCTGTCCTCGATGCCCGTGCCGATCAGCCATTGCGCAGCTCGTTGGTGATCAGCCAAGGTGCTAGCCGCCTACCGCGTACCGGCTTTTTCGAGTGTGTCGAGCGCCTGGGGCGTTTCTCCGGGCCAGTCGATGGTCTGGAAGCGGCGTCTTGGCATGCCTCCGAAGTGGTACGGGTGTTCGAGTACAGCTATCCGGAACACGCCTGACGCAGCAGCACGTTCAGGCTGCGGTCTGTTCGGTGATCAACCTCAGCAGGTCCAGTACGCGTCCTATGCCCTGATAACGGCCGTTGTGGGTGATGACGAAGTCCTCATCGAGGCGTTGGCGAACCCGGCTGGTGATCAGGCGGCTGGCCTGGCGTAGTGAGTGCAGACGCTCCATGGCCAGAAACTCTACGCTCATCAGTTGCGCAACCGCCTTGCCCGGAGTGATCAACAAGTCCTGGCGATGGATAAGGCCGCAGGGTCTGCCATGATCATCCAGCACAGCCAGGGAATTGACCCCGGCGCAGGCCTTGAAGGCATCGAGCACCTCTTCAATCTCGCTATCAACCCTCACTGCCCGCTGCTCGATCAGCAACGCGCGCAAATCGTCAGGCCTGGCCCTGGCGGCAGGCGCCTCGCTGTCCTTCTGCAACAGCGGCTGGAAGTCTTCGCGTAGCGGATACTCCTGTGGGCGGCCGAGCAGATAGCCCTGAACCAGATCCACGCCCATTTCCCCAAGTACCGTCAGTTCTTCGGCCAGCTCGATGCCTTCGGCGATCACTTGGGCCTTTGAGGCGCGGGCGATCTGCAAGATGGAACCAACGAATTCGCGCTTGAGCGAGTCCAGGTGGATACCGTCGATGAAATGCCGATCGATCTTCACGTAGTCCGGTCGCAGCTCCGACCACAGCCGCAGGCTCGAATAGCCTGCGCCCAAATCGTCCAAGGCGATGGAGAAGCCCATGTCGCGGTAGTGGTGCAAAGCGTTGGACAACAACTGGAAATCGTCGGTCGGGGTGTGTTCGGTCAGCTCGATGACCACTCGGCTCGGCGGCAACCCGACTTGCTCCAATAGCTTGAGGGTGCGACCGGAGGGGTAGTTGGGTTCGAGCAGCGACTCGGGTGAGACGTTGAGAAACAGCTTGCCCTCCAGTGCCTGGTCGCAGAACTGCCGGCAGGCACTGTCGCGGCAGGCTTCTTCCAGTTCAGTGAGGCGACCGGCCTGATGGGCGATGGCGAACAGGTTCAGGGGCGCGTGCAACGGGCTGTTGGAGGGGCCGCGACTGAGTGCCTCGTAACCAAGGACGCGGCGTTCGGAAAGACAGATGATCGGCTGGAACAGGCTGTGGATGCTGCGTTGAGCCAGGATGGCGCTCAATGCGCTGAGCTGTTCGGCGACGGTCATGGACTGCTTCCTGAAAGAAAAAGGGCCGGGCGCTTGCGCGTCCGGCCCTTCTATTTCACGACAGCCGAATGACTATTTGATGACAGGTCGCATTATTCTGCCATCACGCTCTCAGTGCTTGGCCACCTGCGAATTGAGGCTCAGGTAGTCGAGCAGGATGCGCCCTGTCTCGGACAGGTAGGCATCGTCCTCCGGCTTGGTGTCCTCGTCCTCGGTGGGCAAGGCGTCCTCGTCTTCCTTCTTGAGCTCTTTGAGTGGCTCTTCGCCCTTGGCTTTGCGACGGATGTTCTCCAGTGCCAGTTGCTTGGCTTCGATCTCGTCGTGGCGGGCGCGGCGCTCCTGCTCGTTGAGGCTGACGGTCTTTTCGTTCATCAGCTTCTGGGTCAGGGCCAGGCGATCGCGGATATAGGCGAACTCTGGATCCTTGGCGCTACGCGCATCGTGACGTGCCTTGAGCTCGGCCAGGAACGGCTTGAACGGGTCCACGGCCGGGCGCACGACAGGGCGGATGGTATCCCACGGCATGGCTTCGGGCAGGGCGCTTTCGCCGATTTCC
This sequence comes from Pseudomonas sp. HTZ2, assembly GCF_033173945.1. Taxonomy (NCBI): domain Bacteria; kingdom Pseudomonadati; phylum Pseudomonadota; class Gammaproteobacteria; order Pseudomonadales; family Pseudomonadaceae; genus Pseudomonas; species Pseudomonas sp. HTZ2. Next base: position 3,711,025 of record NZ_CP137332.1, read on the forward strand.
TTGGTGTCGATGATCGACGGGTAGTCGATGTCCGGCAGCACTCCTTGGTGTTGAGTGCTCTGCCCGGAAACCCGGTAGAACTTGGCCAAGGTCAGTTTCAGCTCGCCATGATTGAGCGGCTGGATGGTCTGTACGGTGCCTTTGCCGAAGGTCTGGCCGCCGATGATCAAGGCGCGATGGTAGTCTTGCATGGCACCGGCGAAGATTTCCGAGGCCGACGCCGAGAGACGGTTGACCAGCAGGGCCAGCGGGCCTTTGTAGAAGGCGCCGGGATTTTCGTCCTCGAGCACGTCGACACGGCCGTCGCTGTTGCGCACCAGCACCGTCGGGCCTTTCTCGATGAACAGGCTGGTCAGCTCGGTGGCTTCCTGCAGGGAGCCGCCACCGTTGTTGCGAAGGTCGATGACCACACCGTCGACTTTTTCTTTCTGCAGCTCAGTGAGCAGCTTCTTCACGTCGCGGGTCGTGCTCTTGTAGTCCGGATCGCCTGCGCGATAGGCCTTGAAGTCCAGATAGAAGGCCGGAATCTCGATGATGCCCAGCTTGTACTCGCGCCCATCCTGCTTGAGTTTGAGCACCGACTTCTTGGCGGCCTGCTCCTCGAGCTTCACCGCCTCGCGGGTGATCGACACGATCTTGCTGGTCTGGTCGTTGGGCGCGTTGCTGGCCGGGATGATCTCCAGGCGCACCACCGAGCCTTTCGGGCCGCGGATCAGCTTGACCACTTCGTCAAGGCGCCAGCCGACCACGTCGACCATTTCCTTGTTGCCTTGGGCCACGCCGATGATCTTGTCGGCAGGTGCCACCTGCTTGGTCTTGGCTGCCGGGCCTGCTGGTACCAGGCGCACGATCTTGACCTGGTCGTTGTCGCTTTGCAGCACGGCGCCGATGCCTTCGAGCGACAGGCTCATGTTGATATCGAAGTTTTCGGCGTTATCTGGCGACAGGTAGTTGGTGTGCGGATCGTACGACTGGGCGAAGGTATTGATGTAGGCCTGGAAGATATCCTCGGCACGGGTCTGGTCCAGGCGCGAAAGTTGGTTCTTGTAGCGCTTGGTCAGGGTTTCCTGGATCTGCTTGGGATCTTTGCCTGCGATCTTCTGACGCAAGACTTCATCTTTGACGCGCTTGCGCCACAGGTCGTCGAGCTCGGCCTCGTTCTTCATCCACGGGGCATCCTTGCGGTCGACCAGCAAGGTTTCGCGGGTGGTGAAGTCCATTTTGTCGACGCCCTTGTCCAGCTCCGCGAGCGCGAAGTCCAGGCGCGATTTCACGCGGTCCAGGTAGCGCTTGTAGATGGTGAAGCCAGGCTCCAGGTTGCCGCTTTTGAGGAAGTCGTCGAACTGGGTCTTCCACTTGTCGAACTGGGCGATGTCGGCGGCGGTGAAGTAGCTGCGCGAAGGATCGAGCAGCTTGATGTAGCTGTCGTAGATGATGATCGAACGGGCGTCGTCCAGTGGCGGCTTGCTGTAGTGGTGGCGCTTGAGCAGTTCCACTACGTTGAGACTGGCGACGATCTCGTCGCGGTCAGGTTGCAGGCTGTCCCACTTGTTGGCGGCCGATGCATTGCCGCCGAGCGTGAGACTGCCGAGGCCGATCATGAGGGCGAGGGCTGTGCTGGGCAGGAAATGCTTCATGCTGATTCGACGTAAAGGCAATTGATCACGCATAGTAGGCCGTCTTTTCCGTTCGCCGGCTCCAGGAGAGCCGGACGCATACTGCAAAAAGCCCGGGACATGGCGATCCCGGGCTCAGTCATGACTCAACTATGGAGGCACTGTGAAGGCATTGCAAGGCGTTGACGGACATGTGGCCTGGGTAGAAGCCGAGCGCCCGGCCTGTGATGCGGGTCAGGTCCGGATCCGTGTGGCTGCAGCGGGACTCAACCGTGCTGACCTGCTCCAGCGCGCAGGCTTGTACCCGCCGCCCCCCGGTGCCAGCCCGTACCTTGGCCTGGAATGCGCGGGAGTGATCGCGGAGGTCGGCCCGGGCGCCGACTGGCGTGTTGGCGACCGGGTTTGCGCATTGCTCGCAGGTGGCGGCATGGCCGAAGAAGTGGTGGTCGATGCCCGCCATGTCCTGCCGGTCCCCGAAGGCCTGAGCCTGCACGAGGCGGCGGCGATCCCCGAGGTGTATGCCACGGCATGGCTGAACCTGTTCCAGCTGGCGGGCCTGCGGGCCGGTGAAAAGGTCTTGGTGCATGCCGGGGCCAGCGGAGTGGGCTCGGCGGCGATCCAGCTGTGCAAGGCGTTCGGCAACCCCGTGTGGGTCAGTGTCGGCTCGCAGGATCGTCTGGCCTACTGCCAGGCGCTGGGGGCGGCCGGTGGCGTGGTGCGCAACGAGAATCTGGAAACACTGGAAGGTTTCGGCCCGTTCGATGCGATCCTCGATCCGGTGGGGGCCAGCTACGGGCCGCTCAACCTCAAGCTGCTGGCCCGGGACGGGCGTTGGGTGATCATCGGCCTGATGGGTGGGCGCAAGGCCGAGCTGGACCTGGCGCAACTGCTGGCCAAACGGGTGCAAGTCACAGGCTCCACGCTGCGCAACCGTGACGATACCTTCAAGGCTGAACTGCTGCGAGACCTGGGCCAGCAGGTGTGGCCGCTGTTCAGCGAAGGTCGGCTTTCACCGCAACTGGTGGACACCTACCCGGTGGCCTTTGCCGAGGCGGCGTTTGCGGAGCTGGCGAGCAACCAGGTGTCGGGCAAGCTGGTGCTGGTGATCGATCCTGCCTTGGTGTAAGCCGGGCTGGCCTGTTCGCAGGTAAGCCGCTCCCACTGGTGTTGTGGGAGCGTTTTTACCCGCGAACAGGCTGAAAATCAGCTCCAGCTGAGGATCGGCCACCCATTGATCTGCGCATGCTCACGCAACACCGGGTCCGGGTTGACCACATGCGGGTAGTCGACTTTCAGCAGCAGCGGCAGGTCATTGCGCGAGTCCGAATAGAAGCTGGCGCCTTCGAGGTTCTCCTGCTCTTGGTCCAGCCACTCCAGCAGGCGGGTGATCTTGCCTTCACGGTAGGTCAGCACGCCGTGGGTCTTGCCGGTGTACACGCCATTCACCGCTTCCAGCTCGATGGCCAGGTATTCGTCCACGCCCAGACGCGCCGCGATCGGTCCCACCAGGTGAGTTCCCGAGGCGGAGATGATCAAGATGCGGTCGCCACGCTTGCGGTGTTCGGCGATGCAGCGGCAGGCGTCGCCAAAGATGATCGGTTCGATCACGTCTTCGACCCAGGGCTCGATCAGGTGTTCGACCTCCTCGAGGGTACGTCCTGCTATCGGCTCCAGGCTGAAGGCCATGTACTCCTCCATCTGCAGGTGGCCTTTGCCATAGGCTTCCATCAATTCCTGGTCGCGTCGCAGGAATTTCTTGCCGTCGACCCAGCCCAACTGAGCCATCTGCTTGCTCCACAGCGAGGCGCAGTCACCGTGGATCAGGGTTTCGTCCAGATCGAATATTGCCAATGCCATTGTTGTTCTCCTTAGGCCACTTCTCGAAGCGCCGTGGGGTCGATCGACAGGGACACCCGCTGGCCATCGGCATGCAGGTCGGCCGATGAGCGGTTGAGTACGTCCACCACCAGTTCCACGCCACGCACCTGCACCCGGTAGCGGATGACGTTGCCCAGCAGGCTGTGGCTGCGAACCTGGCCTTCGAGCTCGCCGTCCAGGTGCAGGCTGATGGCTTCCGGGCGGATCGCCAGGCGGGCGGCCACCGGGCGTTGCAACAGGCGGCTGGCGGCGTCCGGGTCGAGCAGGTTGTAGTTGCCGATGAAACCTGCGGCGAACAGGTCCACGGGTGCTGTATAGAGGGTTTCGGCATCGCCGCTCTGGACAATGCGTCCTTGGTTCATCAGAAAGATTCGATCGGACATCGTCAGCGCTTCTTCCTGGTCGTGGGTGACGAAAATGGTGGTCAGCCCCAGCTCGCGCTGGATCGCGCGGATCTGCTCGCGCAGGTGCTTGCGGATACGCGCGTCCAGGGCCGACAGTGGTTCGTCGAGCAACAGCAGACGAGGGCGGGTCACCAGCGATCGGGCCAGGGCCACGCGCTGGCATTGACCACCGGAGAGCTGGTGCGGATAGCGCCTGGCAAAACTGCCCAGCTCCACCAGCTCCAAAGCCTCGAGAACCCGGGCCTTGCTCTCGTCGGCCTTGGTCTTCTGCATGCGCAGGCCGAAGGCGACATTCTGCTCCACGGTCATGTTGGGGAACAGCGCGTAGCTCTGGAAGACCATGCCGATGCCGCGCTTCTGCGGGCTGACGGGCACCAGGTCTTGGCCATCGAGCAGGATCCGGCCACTGTCCACGGGGGTGAGGCCGGCGATGCAACGCAGCAGGGTCGACTTGCCGCAGCCGGATGGACCCAGCAGTGTGACGAACTCGCCGCGTTCGATCTGACAGTCGATGTCTTGGAACACCGGGCTGCCGGCATAACTTTTGTGCAGTTTCTGTACGCTGACGAAGCTCATGTCAGGATTTGTCCTTGTTCAGGCGATTGGCGACCCAGGTCAGCACCAGCACGAAGGCGAAGTAGGAGATTACCAGTGCACTGTTGAAATGGCCGCTGCTGTTGCGCATGTTGTTCAGGTACACCTGCAAGGTCTCGTAGCGTGTACCCACCAGCAGGTTGGCGAAGACGAACTCGCCGAACAGGAAGGAGAACGACAGCAGCAGTGCCACCATCAGGCCCTTGCGCAAGTTCGGCAGCACCACCAGGAACGCTGCCTGCCAGGTGCTGGCACCGAGCAGTTGGGCGGCGTCCATCAGGTCGCGCAGGTTGATCGCCTGCAAGTTGTTGGTGATCGCCCGGTACATGAAGGGCAGGGCGATGGTGAAATAGCAGCCGATCAGGATCCAAGGCGTACCGACCATGGCCATCGGGCCGCTGCCATACAGCTGCAGCAGGCCCACCGAAGACACCACCGGTGGCACGGCGAACGGCAGGAGGATGAGGATATTCATCAGCGCGTCCAGCCGCGGAAAGTGGTAATGCACCACGAACAGCAAAGGCAGGATCAGCACCACCGATAGCACCAGCGCACCTACGCACACCAGCAGCGACTGGCCGAAGGCCGCGAGAAAGCGCGGCTCGCTCCACAACGCCAGGTACCACTTGAAGGTCAGGCCGCTGGGCAGCAGGCTCGCCGACCAACTGGTGGCCAAGGAGTAGAGCAGGGTGCCGGCCAGCGGCAACAGCAGGATGATGAACAACAGGTACACCACGACCCGGTGATAGAGGCTGGTTCGAGGTTCAGCGCGCATGGTAGCTCCTCTTGAGCAGCCATTGATGGACCACGGTGACCAGTGTCATCAGCCCCACCAGCACCATGGCCAGGGCGCTGGCCAGGTTCGGATCCAGGGTGATGTCACCGGCCACCAGGGCGGCGATGCGGATCGGCAGTACGTTGAAGTTGCCGGTGGTCAGGGCGTAGACGGTGGCGTAGGCGCCCAGAGCGTTGGCCAGCAGAATCACGAACGTGCCCAGCAACGCCGGAGCCAGCACCGGCAGGCCGATGTGCCGCCAGAACTGCCAATGACTGGCACCCAGCAGGGCTGCCGACTCGCGCCAGTCTTCCCGCAGGGCGTCGAAAGCCGGGTAGAGCAGCAGCACGCCGAGGGGAATCTGGAAGTAGGTGTACACCAGGATCAGGCCGCTCTTGGAATAGATACTGAAATCCTCGAGCAGGCCCACCTGCTTGAGCAGCAGGGTCAGGGCGCCGTTGAAGCCGAGCAGGATGATGAAGGCGAAGGCCAGCGGTACGCCAGCGAAGTTACTGGTCATGTTGGCGAAGGCACTGACGAAATCACGCAAGCGTGAATCCACCTGGCGCAGGGAGTAGGCGCCGAGGGTCGCGATGACGATGCCGAACAGGCTCGACCAGAAGCTGATTTCCAGACTGCGTTGCAGCGCCTGCAAGTAGAACTTCGAGGCGAAGACCTTGCTGAAATTGGCAAGTCCCCAGCCGCTTTCACTCTGCAGGCTGTTGATGGCCACCCAGGCCAAGGGCGCGATCTGGAAAACAATGAAGAACACGGCAAACGGGAGCAGGCAGAGCAGGGCCAGGTAGCGGCCACGTTGGCTGGCATTCACTTGAGCAGCTCCCGGCAGACTGGCTTGTCATGCGGCGCGCCGAGCAGCTCGCAGATCGTGCCGCACAATTCGGTCTGCAGGGGCGTGGCCGCAGGGTCCAGGCTGAATGCCTCGCCGAACACGAACAACGGCACTTCGCGCTCCTCGGCCAGCAAACCATTGTGCGAGCGGTCGTTGTTCATGCCATGGTCGGCGGTCACCAGCACCTGATAGCCCTCCTGCAGCCACAGCGGTAGGTAGTCGGCCAGCAGGATGTCGGCGCTGCGAGCGGCATTGCGGTACTGGCTGCTGTCCAGGCCATGGCGGTGCCCGGCGTCATCGATGTTCATCGGATGGACCAGCAGGAAGTTCGGCGCATGGCGCCGACGCAGGTATTCGGCATCGGCCAGCAAATGCGAGTCAGGGTAGTGGTCGGCGTAGTAGAACAGGCCGTGTTGGATCGGCAGCTTCGGCGCGTGGGTGTGACGGTCGCGCAACGGGTCGAAGGGCGAGCGGTTGTACAGCTCGCTAAACCAGTGATATGCCGCCGCCGCGGTCCCTAGGCCCGCTTCTCGGGCATAGTGGAAGACACTGCGCTGGGTGGACAGACGATTGATGTTGTTGTGCACGATGCCGCTGTCGATGGGCGGGACACCGGTGAGAATGCATTCGTACAGCGGGCGTGACAGCGATGGCAGCTCGCACTCTACGCGGTACAGGGCGGCACGGTCGGCCTCGACATAGGCATGCAGATGACCCATGGCGTGGTGGGCCACCTGATGGTTGAGGCCGTCGAGCAGGACCAGGATGACGTTGTGTTGCATGGTGGCTCCCAGTGGAGCTGCAAGCTGCAAGCTACAAGCGACAAGAAGAAGCAGGCATGTCGATCACCTGCTTTGACTTGAAGCTTGCAGCTTGGCACTTGAAGCTTTTTATTCCATCTCGATGATCACTTGCTCTTGCCACATCTGCGGCAGCTTCTTGGAAGTGGCCTCCCAGGCCTCGGCATTCTTGATCGGTTGGGCGGCGCTGTACTGCTCGTTCGGCAGCAGCTTGGCCTGCACCTCGGCCGGCAGCTTCAGGTGCTCGGCGCGAATCGGACGGGCGTGCCCGATGGCCAGGTTGGTCTGGCCGGCGTCACTGAAAATGTACTCACGCGTCAACTTGGCCGCGTTGGGGTGCTTGGCGTACTTGTTGATGATAGTGGTGTAGCCGGAGATCACTGAGCCATCGGACGGGATCAGCACCTCGAAACGCTTGGGATCGATCTGCTCCCGGTAGCTCAGACCGTTGAAGTCCCATACCACGCCGACTTCCACTTCACCTTTTTCCAGAGTCTGGATGGTCGGGTTGGCCAGCGACAGGCGCTTTTGCTGGGCGAGTTTGGTGAACAGTTGCAGGCCGGGTTGCAGGTTGCTCTCGTCGCCCTTGTAGGCGATGGCTGCGGCGAGCACGCCATTGGCGGCCTGGGCGGCGGTGCCTACGTCGCCGATGGCGACCTTGTACTTGCCTTTTTCCAGGTCGTGCCAGGTTTTCGGGCGTTCACTTTCCTTGACCAGGTCCTTGTTGATGATGAACGCGATGGTACCGGTATAGGCCAAGGCCCAGTGGCCATCCTTGTCTTTGGCCCATTCTGGAACTTGATCCCACGTACTGGGTTTGTACGGTTGGGTCACACCTTTGGTGGCGGCGATGGGGCCGAAGGCGGCGCCCACGTCACCGATGTCGGCACTGGCATTGTCCTTCTCGGCATCGAACTTGGCGATCTCCTGGGCCGAGCTCATGTCCGTGTCGCTGTGCTTGAGCCCGTATTTGCTGGCAAGGTCCGCCCAGGTGCCTTTCCAGTTAGCCCAGGCATCGGGCATGCCCACGCTATTGACGGTGCCTTCCTTGCGAGCGGCCTCTTCCAGGGCCTTGAGATCGGTATCGGCGGCCATGGCCGAGGTGCACAGGGCGATGGCCGAGCCCAGCAGTGACGCCATGAAGAACTTTTTCATCCGAAGCTCCTTTGGTGGGGCCTTGCAGTGTTGTTGTAGGAAAACCGTTCGTTTGCGAACCTTTGGTCTAGGTCAGCAATCCTCGAGCCAAGGTAGGCCGGTTGCGTGACAGTTTGATGTACGAGCAGGCCCGCAACCCTGCGATGCAGGCCCTGGCACTACAGCGTAGACCAGATCGCAGGCCTTTATTCGCAAGGCCTTGCTCGTTTCCCAGGCCAGCACTGGTAGTCTTTGTCACAGGATGTTCATCAGCCCTCCCTAGGCTTGCACTATTCTCCAATTGCCCAACATTGGGGCTGGACTAGTCCATACAGGTAACCTTGATGCACTCGACGCCACCGCGCGCGGTAACAGCCATCTGCCATGCCCTGCAGGAGCAGATCGAACACGGTCTGCTGGCGCCGGGCGGCAAGCTGCCGGCCGAACGCAAGCTCAGTGAGGTGTTCGACACCACACGTATCACCCTGCGCGAGGCCTTGGTGCAGCTGGAGGCACAGGGGCTGATTTATCGCGAGGAGCGGCGGGGTTGGTTCGTGGCGCCGGAGCGGCTGACTTATGACCTGATCGAGCGCAGCCACTTCCATGCCATGGTCCGAGAGCAGGGGAGGGTGCCCAGTACCGAGCTGCTGTCTGCTCGGTTGCAACCGGCCTCGGCGGCGATCTGTGCGCGGTTGCGCTTGCCGGCGTTGTCCAGCGTGGTGCAGATCTGCCGCTTGCGGCGTATCGACGGGCGCGCGGTGCTGTATGCCGAGCATTACCTGAACCCTAGGTATTTTCCTGGGATCCTGGAGTTGGATCTTGGTCAGTCGCTGACCGAGATCTATGCCAGAGCCTATGGGATCGCTTATGGCCGGGTATGCTTCGAGATCCTGCCGACCGCGTTGCCGGCTCCGGCTGCCGCAGCCCTCAAGGTCTCGGCGGGTAGTCCGGGGTTACATGTCACCCGGGTCAACAGTGACCAGCATGGGCATCTGATCGACTGTGACCTGGAATATTGGCGTCATGATGCGATACGGATTCGGGCTGAGGCGGGGTGAGTTCAGGCATTGGGGTACCGCCGGTCTTGCATGCAGCAGACCGGCGGGGCCGGTTGTTGAGATCGCTTAAGTACGAAATTTTTTTTCGTACTTAACGTACAGTTCGTTAAGTTTATCCAGTTCGGCCAAGGCTGCCTGGTAAGGCTTCTCGACCTCCGATCTTCCCACCCATGCATCAGGGTTGAACGGGTCATTATTCAATGTAATGGAAAGCTCTCGTGGGCCATCGGGTATGAAAGGCCTCAACAGGCTTTTACGGCTGCGCATGCTGCTGAGCTTACCGAATTGCGCGTCTATCTTTGAGTAAATGGCATGAAGGGCACCTTTTGCATTCTCTACTTGAGCAGGTATTGCCCCGGCTACTGCATGTTTTGTGGTAACGGTTATTGATTTTTCCACTTCTGTGGCGACTTTTATCGCTTTTGATACGGGAAGGGTAAGAGGGTATTGTGGTAAACCCACGCCTGTCGCCACTTTGTTTGCATCGTTGGTCATTTGATCATCGGTTATTTTTTCACGGAGCTTTTCCATGGTTATTTCTTTTTCTAGGAAATGTTTGATTTTATGCCTAAGGCCGCCTTCGGCCGTTTCGTTTATTTTTTTTGTCATGTCGAGGTCTGGCGTCAACTCAGCCTGCGGGAGTATTTTCTCTGCCGCTTTCTTTACAACGGTTTTCCCGACGAGCCCTCCTACGCTAGCCCCCCAGGTTGCGCCTACAGCGGCTCCTGGAACGTTGGCGATAACCCCTCCTACAGCGCCTCCTATAGCCCCTCCCGCCGCACCGCCCAGGAGGCCGCCGGCCATGCCAATGGTCGTAGCGAGCGCTTCCAAAACGATCGACATCAACACGTAAATAATCCGGCTTTCGGTTTGGCTTCGCATATAATCTTGAATTTGAAGCCTGGTATTACGGATCATACTGGGTGCGCTCTTCAGCGCTTGGAACTCATGGTAATACCCTTCGGCATTCAATCCGTTGTTGTCTTTTAAGGCAATGGGGTTGTTTCGTACCATTCGGTAGAGATTGAGTCCATCGACCGTACCGGCAGGGTCTGCACTGAGCCAGAGCCCGACCCAGGGTTGGTAATACCGGTGACCGTAATAATAAAGCCCCGTGCCATCGCGTTCTTTCCCTGAATAACGCACGGTCTTGTAATCGGCTTCTGTCTGGCTGCGAGCGGCCCATATCGCAGAGCCGCCGTAGGGGTAGTACTCTTCATAGCTGATGATTTGACCGTCGCTATCGAGTTCGAGCCCGACGCTGTCTATGAGATTGGAATAGCCGTAGCGCAGCGAGTCATTGCTGACACCTGGCGGTGTGCCGGTTTCCCAGTGCAGTAATCGCACTTGAGCATTACCGGCTTCGCCGATGGTGATCACGTGAAGTAGTTCTTTTATCGCATCGTCCCTGAAACGGGCGCGCACCTCCAACCCTGGCAAATAAAGTACGTATCCCGTTTGGGCGCCTGCCTGTTGGGAGTTGTATTTGGCGATCCGTTGGCCGTCTGCACCGTAGCGGTAGCTTTCCTGGTCGACGGCGCTTTCATCACCGGCCTGTGGCACGACCTTGTCGAGCTGCCCGCGCGGTGTCCAATGAAGGGATTGGCCAGGTTGCAGTTGTAACTGATTGCCCGCTGCATCGAAGAGGGCATCGACCTTGGCAGGATCGTCGGCGAGAGTATGCAATACCGCCCGATTGCTGCGGTTGGACACTGTCATGTCCAGGGTATAGCTGTTGTTGGAGGCGGGTGCGCTGTGTGAGATACGCGTCAGGTTGCCAGCGCGATCGTATTGGTAACGACGTGTGTAGTTGGTGTAGGCCCCGTCGTTGGTCGGGAGTGGAATGGTGGGGGAGGGAGGCTTAGGGCCTTGGCGGGGCATATCGGCCATTTCACGGCCGCTGGCTGAGATCAGTTGATAGAGGCTGTCATATTCATAGTGATTGACCGGTACGATCTTCTGATTACGCCAGAACCGCGTCGCCTCCGCATCATTGTGCACACTCAGGATATTACCGACGGGGTCATACTCGTAGCGTAGGTCTTGCAGGACTTTCGCCTCGCTGCGCCCGGCACGTCGTTCGATCTTGCTGCCTAGGAGGCGCTGAGTCCGCTGTTCGTAGGTGTAGGTGGTAATGACGCCGTTGCCCTGTTCTTCCCGCAGCTTTTGTCCGAACGCGGAGTATTCCACAGCCTTCAAGATAACCCGCGTCGTTCCACCTTTCATGATCAGCCGAGTGCTACGCAGCATGCCCGCTATGTCATAGGCCTGGCATTGGGTATGGCCGAGCGCATCGCGTTGCTCGATGGAAGCTCCCGTCGCGTCGATACGATGTGAGGTCGTGAACGCATCCGGTGCTAGTAGCTTGTCCCAGACTGCCGCGTCCTCTCCCTGCCAATCGGCTTCGGTGCCTTCCGCCAGCAACTTTTGGGTGGCGGAAAGTACGCTTGCGGACAAGCCGGCGCTGTCCATCTGCCAACAACCTGCCGTGTCATAGTGGCGCACGCATCGGCCTGCAAGATTCTGATCCTTCGCAGTCTGGGTGTTGTCGCCCCAGACCAAGCGTTCTGTGATGCGCGGATTTGCTTCGGCGATATGCTCACTCACGTGTAGCAATCGCCCTGCAAGCGGTGGGGTTTCATAGTGCCAGCGATGGAGCGCGCCTGTGGCGCCAATGCTCAGGCACGGGCGGCCGTGAACATCGTTGAGCGAGAGCGTGACGCCCGCGTCGGCACTGTCGCTACGCAGGACATCGCCCGTCAGCGAATTATGAAATTTGTAATTGGGTTGGGTCGTCGCGTCCACGGCTTGGCGTTCATGGAGGCGAGGATCGATGCTTTGCTCAAGCTGCGCAAGGGCGTTAAACCGGTGGCGGGTGATGCGTTCGTCGAGTTGTTCGGGTGTATCGGGATGGCGATGATAAGCGATATCGCGGATGCCTAATCCTCGGTTGTCTCGGACGGTGACCGTAGGCGTTCCGTTATGAAGTGAAAAGTCTATGTGTCCCAACTTGCAGTTACCTTGATCATGTTGATTTTTCGCCACCCCCAGAGGGGAGTGAAGAATCAGCTTGATTTGGCTGTATGGCTGACTGCTAGTCGGAAAGCGCTGTTTGACGTATCGGAAAAGCCGCCAGGCATGGCGGCATCCCTGTCGTACTCAGATGAGTATCAATCGGCGGTCGTGCCTCCACCCGCCGTCACCACCTGCACCGACAACCGTGGCGTCGCCAGATCCAGCCCGGCTTCATCGAGCTGGCGCTTCAAGGCCAGATTGAATGCCCGCGACACCTCCCATTGCTTGATGGGCGCCGTCTTGAACCGCGCCCGCAAGATAGCCGACCCTGATTCGAAGCTCTCTACCCCCTGCAGCTCCAGAGGGGACCAGATGTTGCGCCGCATCAGCGGGTCGTTGCGCAGCTTCTGCCCGACCTCGCGAATCAAGGTGATCGCTTGGTCGATCGCCATGCTGTGGGGAATGGCCACCCTGAAGATCGCATAGCCGAATTCGCGCGAGTAGTTCTTGATGCTCTTGATCTCGCTGAACGGAATCGTATGCACGATGCCGTCAATGTCTCGCAGCCGCACGGTGCGTATGGTCAGGCCTTCGACCGTGCCCAGGTGACCACCGACATCCACATAGTCATTGATGGCCAAGGAGTCCTCGATGATGATGAACAGGCCGGTGATCAGATCGGCTACCAGCGACTGGGCGCCGAAACCGATCGCCAGGCCGATGACACCGGCACCGGCGAGCAGCGGAGTGACATTCATGCCCATGTTCGCCAGGGCGACGATCACTGCGATGATGAAGATCGCCACGAACATCACGTTGCGGATCAGCGGCATCATGGTTTGTGCGCGAGCGTTGGCCAGGCCCCGGCGTGAGCGCACCAGAGCGTGGTGTACCGCCGTGTCGGCCAGGATCCACACCAGCCAGGCTGCGATCATGGTTCCTGCCAGACCCACCAGGCGCATGCTCACTTCATGGCCATCGCCCTCGGCGAAATTGATCATCGACAGCCCCCAGACCCGCAGGCCCAGTTCGATGAACACCAACCAGATGAACAGGTGCACCAGAGCGTAGCCGAAGTTGCGCAGGCGCTCGGCGTATACCTCCTGGCGTCGGTTGGCGCGCTTGGGGTTGGCCGCGTGACGACGCACCAGGCCGTTGAGCACCATGCACACCACCACCAGCACGGTGCACATCAGCGACTGGCGCAGGGCCGTGCTGGTGTCACCGGCCGAGACGAACGTGGCGAACAACGAGACAGCTACCAAGAGCAGCGCCGGTACGAACCAGAAGCTGCCGAGGATCTCGATGGTGTCGCTCAGGGTTCGCCGGGTCAGGCGTCGGGACAACGGCTGGTTGCGAATCAAGTGAGCGATGGGGCGGCGAAAGCGCAGGATGAACAGGCCGGTGCACATCGCCGCCACCACATTGGCCAGTGTCGCCAGGGCATGGGCCAAGTGGCTGCCCAGGGCGGTCGTCATGCGCGGGTCGCTCATCGCCTCGCCGAACGCAGCGAAGCTGCCGATCAGCCACAGCGGGCGGAACGCCTGATGGCGCAGGATGTACAGGGCGCGATGACGGTGTGGGCCGTCGAGCAGTGAGAAGGCGATCACGCAGATCGCCGAGAACAGGGTGCCGACCACCAAGGCGTAGGCCAGGACCATGGCCAGTGATTTGCCTAGGGAAGAGGGCAGGGCGAAGCTCAGGTAGACCGTGAACACCAGTGCAACCATCCAAGGCCCCAGCTTGCGCAAGGCAAAGCGGACCAAGTCCCAGGTGCGCGGGTGTTGGGGCAGTTCTTCGGTCAGGCCGAAGCGCAGGCGCACGCGATGGCCGATCCAGTTGAAGGCATACGCCAGCAGGCTCCAGACCGCGATGATCGCCGCGAAGCCGAACAGGATCGCCGGCCATTGATGCACGGGAACGATCAGGGCCGCCAGCTCCTGCTGGGCCTGGTCGATTTCCAGGGACCAGCGCCGGAATGGGCTGGCGTCGCCGCTGAATTGCTTTTCCAGGTCGTGCAACGCGCCGCCGATCAGCCCGAGCACGCCCTGTTCGACGGTCGGTTGCGACTGTTTGGTGGCATCGCGCAGTTTTTTCAGGTCGGCCAGCAGCTTGGTGCGTTGCTGGTCGTTTTCCAGGTTCTTGATCACCTCATCGAGCGATTTGCCCAAAGGCTCGGTCGCCTCCGGCTGCGCTGGCGCGCTCGATCCGAGCAGACTTGGCAGGCCCGCGGCCTGGACCGGGGTGATGAACAGGAACAACAGCAGGAACAGGCAACGCAGGAGTGCAGGCACCGGGAAATCTACCTCAGGTCAAACGATTGACCGAGTGTAGAGGTTTATGAGGGCAGTTGCTCCAGGATCTTCCAGCAAGTGAGGCCGAAGATACCCAGGGTTCCGATCCACATCATCAGCACGCCGATATTGCGTTCGCGCAGGCTGAAACCAATGGTTAGCAGCAGCAGGAACAGGAAGACCGGCAGGAACAGCGACAGGAACGTCATGGACAGGAATCCTTCTGAAAGATAGGGCCATGCTTTAAGCATAGCGGCTCGGGACGCAGGCGAGATTGATCAAGGACAGGCATCGAGCATGCCGACAGGGCATCGGTGGGTGCTGGCGATGCCGGGAAAAGGGCCGCAAAGCGGCCCTTGGGCCACTCAGGGCAGTTCGCGGCTACGGTAGAACGCGGTGAGCACCTTCACCAGGTGCGCCAGGTCATGGCTGCCGCATAGCTCGCGGATCGAGTGCATGGCGAAGGTCGGCAGGCCGATGTCCACCGTGCGCACGCCCAGATGGCTGGCGGCGATCGGGCCGATGGTCGAGCCACACCCCATGTCGCTGCGTACCACGAAGCTCTGCACCGGCACTTCCTCGGCCATGCACAGGTGGCGGAAGAAGCCTGCGGTTTCGCTGTTGGTGGCGTAGCGCTGGTTGTTGTTGACCTTGATGACGGGGCCCGCGTTGAGCTTCGGCCCATGGTTGCCGTCGTGCTTGTCGGCATAGTTGGGGTGCACGCCGTGGGCGTTGTCGGCCGAGACCATCAGCGAGCGCTGGATGGTTCGCACATAGTCGTCGCCATCGGGTAGCAGGCGCTGCAGGGTCTGTTCGAGCATTGGACCGTCGGCGCCGCAGGCTGAGCAGGAACCGACTTCCTCGTGGTCGTTGCATACCAGCACGCAGGTTTCGTCGCTGTCCGCCGCCAACAGGGCCTGCAGACCGGCATAGCAGGAAAGCAGGTTGTCCAGGCGGGCAGCAGCGATGAAGTCGCCATTGAGGCCGATCAGCGCAGCATCCTGTGTGTCGTAGAAGCTCAGCTCGTAATCCAGCACCACGTCGGCATTGAGGTCGTGCTCGCGGGCCAATTGCTCGGTGAGCAGGGCCCGGAAGTCCACGCGCTCGTCACCGGCCACCTGGGCCAGGATGGGGGGCAGTTCGAGCTGAGGGTTGATCGCCCAGCCTTCGTTGGCGGTGCGGTTGAGGTGGATAGCCAGGTTCGGGATCACCGCGATCGGCAGCTTGAAGTCCACCAGTTGGCTCTCGACCTTGCCGTCGCGACGGAAGGTGACCCGGCCGGCCAACGACAGGTCGCGGTCGAACCAAGGCGCGAGCAGCGCGCCGCCGTAGACCTCGACGCCCAGTTGCAGAAAACCGTGGCGCTGCAGTTCAGGCTGCGGCTTGACGCGCAGGCACGGGCTGTCGGTATGGGCGCCGACCATGCGGATACCGCCGAGCAATGGCGATTGCTTGCCCAGCTTGATAGCGATGATCGAGGAGTCGTTGCGGGTCACGTAATAGCGGCCACCCGGCACCGTCGCCCAGCTGTCGCGCTCGTCCAGGCGCTGATAGCCGGCGGCCTCCAGGCGTTGGGCGAGGCTCGCGGTCGCATGAAAAGGCGTTGGGGAGGCCTTGAGGAAATCGATCAGGCCAGCATTCAGGGAATCGCGCATAACTCACTCCGGTTCGAGCTTCAAGCTTTAAGCTGCAAGCTTCAAGCAAGAGCGGCAGCTTGGGCAAGTTCCACGCCATCCGCTTTGGCTATTTCTTGCAACTTGTCGCTTGAAGCTTGTAGCTCAAAAAGGTGCCGGGCACTCGAACTTCAACCGCTCGCCCGTCACCGGGTGGGTGAAGCTCAGCATGCTCGCATGCAGGCACAGTCGATCGTGGGCGGCCAGGGCTTGGGGGTTGGCGTACAGGCGGTCGCCCAGCAGTGGGTGGCCGATCGAGAGCATGTGCACGCGCAATTGGTGCGAGCGCCCGGTGATTGGGGTCAGCTCCACCCGGCAGTGATCGCCGCAACGCTCGAGGATGCGCCAGAAGGTCAGGGCATGCTTGCCCTGTTCGTGGTCCACCACATGACGGGGTTTGGTCGGTGGGTCGTAGCGCAGGGGAAGATCGATGCTGCCGCTGTCCAGCGCCGGTTGACCCCAGCACAACGCGGTGTAGGCCTTTTCGGTCTCGCGGTCATGGAACTGTCGCGAAAGCTCGCGGTGGCTGTCGGCATCGCGGGCCAGCAGGATGATCCCGGAAGTTTCCCAGTCCAGTCGATGAACGATCAGCGCATCAGGATAGCCGTTGTGCTGCAGGCGGGTGATCAGGCAGTCCTTGTTGTCCTCGGCGCGACCTGGCACCGACAGCAACAGTGTCGGCTTGTTGACCACCAGGATGGCAGCGTCTTCATGGAGGATCTGGACGTTCGACAGCGGCATTGCAAAGTCTCTTTGGAAAGCACTGTGGGAGCGGCTTGTCCAATGGTTGCGTCAGCCTGGGCTGGCACGATCATCGGACAAGCCGCTCCCACAGGGGCGACCCGAAATAGCTGGATCAGCGATCGGGCAGGGTGATGTTCAGCTCCAGGATCGAGCAGCTACCCTGGTTCTCAAGCTCGATATGCACGTCGTCGCTGCCGATGTTCACGTACTTGCGGATCACTTCCAGCAGTTCTTTCTGCAGGGCTGGGAGGTAGTCCGGCTCGCTACGCTGGCCGCGTTCGTGCGCCACGATGATCTGTAGACGCTCTTTCGCTACCGACGCGCTGCTTTGTTTCTGTCTGCCACGAAAGAAGTCAAAAAGGTTCATGGTTTACTTGCCTCCAAACAGGCGCGCGAAGAATCCTTGCTTCTGCACATCGATGAACCGCAGTGGCTTCTCTTTGCCCAGCAGGCGGTCGACAGTGTCGCTGTATGCCTGACCGGCATCGCTCTGGTCGTCCAGGATCACTGGAATACCTTGGTTGGAGGCCTTGAGCACGGCTTGGGATTCAGGGATCACACCCTTGAGCTTGATCGCCAGGATCTCTTCGACGTCGGCGATGCTGAGCATTTCGCCCTTTTCGACGCGCTCAGGATGGTAACGGGTGATCAGCAGGTGTTCCTTGATCGGCTCTTCGCCGTTCTCGGAGCGGCGCGACTTGCTCGACAGGATGCCCAGCATGCGGTCGGAGTCACGAACCGAGGAAACTTCCGGGTTGGTCACCACGATGGCTTCGTCGGCGAAGTACATCGCCAAGTGAGCGCCCTTCTCGATGCCGGCCGGGGAGTCGCAGATAACGAAGTCGAAGGACTCCTTGAGCTCCATCAGGACCTTCTCGACGCCTTCCTGGGTCAGGGCGTCCTTGTCGCGGGTCTGGCTGGCAGCCAGCACGAACAGGTTTTCCAGGCGCTTGTCCTTGATCAGGGCTTGCTGCAGGTTGGCTTCGCCGTTGACCACGTTGACGAAGTCATACACTACGCGGCGCTCGCAGCCCATGATCAGGTCGAGGTTACGCAGGCCCACGTCGAAGTCGACGATGACAGTCTTGTAGCCACGCAGTGCGAGGCCGGTACCGATAGCGGCGCTGGTGGTGGTCTTGCCCACACCCCCCTTGCCGGAAGTAACCACGAGAATCTTGGCCAAGGTGTTTCACCCCTAAATAAACGGGACGCGTGTCCCTGCAAATACAAAAAACGGCAACGGGAAAAAAGTTGCGCTAAAAATGCCGGCAAGTATCCGTTAAAGACGGGTGATGTTCAACACATCGCCGGACAGGCTGATCTGCACGCCAGCCCCCCACAGCGGGTCGCGACGCAGGTCTTCGCACACCTTGTACTGACCGGCGATGGAGACCATCTCCGCCGTCATCTGCTGGCAGAAGATACGGGCCCGGGTGTTGCCCTTGATGCCAGCAAGCGCGCGACCGCGCATGGCGCCGTACACATGGATGTTGCCATCGGCGAGAAGTTCCGCGCCGGGGCTGACCGAGGCAGTGACGATCAGGTCGCCGCCTTGGGCGTAGATCTGCTGGCCGCCGCGTACCGGCGTCGTGATGATGCGGGTGGGGCGCACTTCCGGTTCGGCCGGTGGTGGTGGCGGAGCTGGTGCGGGTTCGGGTTTCTTCACCTCGGGCTCCGGCTCCAATGGCCGCTCACGCGCACCGGAGGGCGGCAACACGGGCAGATCGATGGCGATCGCCGCGGCGATGTCCTCGATCCGGCTGGCGCGCACGGCCAGGGTACGCAGGCCATGGTGGCGACAGACGCGCATCAAGCCGGGCAGGTCGATCGTCCCACAGTCGGCCGGCAGCTTGTCCAGGGCCAGTACCAAGGGGGTATTGCTGAAGAAATTGGGGGCCTGGGCCACTTTCGCCGCCAGTTGCCGGTCGAGGGCTTCGAGGTCGTTGCGCGCCAGTTCCAGCACAGTGATGGCAAGCATGCTGCCTTTGAGCTGGAAGACGGGTGCGGTATCGGAGGTCGGGTTGAGGCTCATGGTCTGCATAGACGGCTTGTTGCGAAAAAAGTGCCCTGACTTATAACGATAAGACCCGTTGGCCGCAACCGCAGCCGAACCGATGTAGAATGGCCACCTTTGTCTTGCCGGAAGCTTCAATGGAACGCCCGCGTTTTCGTCCGTATTTTCTTCACCCACGATTTTGGGGCCTTTGGTTGGGCCTTGGCCTGCTGTGGCTGGTCGCCCAGTTGCCATACCGTGCCCTGTTGGCCTTGGGCCGTGCCTTGGGCGCGCTGATGTACCGGGTCGCCGGTGAGCGCCGGCGTATTGCCGCGCGCAACCTGGAGCTGTGTTTTCCGGAGCTGTCGCGCGACGAACGGCAACATCTGCTCAAGGAAAACTTCGCTTCGACCGGCATCGCCTTCTTCGAGATGGCCATGAGCTGGTGGTGGCCCAAGCCGCGTTTGGCACGCCTGGCCCATATCGAGGGCCTTGAGCACCTGCAGGCCGCCCAGCGGGAGGGGCAGGGTGCCATCCTGATGGCTGTGCATTTCACCACTTTGGAGATCGGCGCCGCCCTGCTGGGCCAGGCCCATACCATCGATGGCATGTACCGAGAGCACGGTAACCCGCTGTTCGACTACATCCAGCGCCGTGGTCGCGAGCGCCACAACCTCGATTCGCTGGCGGTGGAGCGCGACGATGTGCGCGGCATGCTCAAGCTGCTGCGCGGCGGCCGCGCCATCTGGTACGCGCCGGACCAGGACTACGGCGCCAAGCAGAGCATCTTCGTGCCGTTGTTCGGCATTCAGGCCGCAACCGTCACGGCGACCACCAAGTTCGCCCGCCTGGGCAAGGCCCGGGTGATCCCTTTCACCCAGAAGCGCCTGGAGGATGGCAGCGGCTATCGTTTGGTCGTTCACCCACCACTGGAGGACTTCCCCGGCGAGACCGAAGAGGCCGATTGCCTGCGTATCAACCAATGGGTCGAAGGTGTGCTGCGGGAGTGCCCGGAGCAGTACCTGTGGGCCCACCGGCGTTTCAAGTCGCGTCCGCCGGGAGAGCCGCGGCTTTATGACAAGAAAAAGCGCTGATCGCGAGTGACAACGATGGCGCCACTCCCCACCACAGGCCTGATTCTCTCCGGCGGCGGCGCCCGTGCTGCCTACCAGGTGGGGGTGCTGGCTGGTATCGCCGAGTTGCTGCCGCCGGGCGCGGCCAACCCGTTCCCCGTGATCGTCGGTACCTCGGCTGGCGCCATCAACGCCGTCACCCTGGCCAGCGGGGCTACGCGCTTCACCGAGGCGGTACAGCGGCTGACGACCTTCTGGCAGAACTTTCGCAGCCACCTTGTGCTGCGCAGCGACTGGCCCGGTGTCATCCGCCAGGCCAGCCGCTTCGTCAGCCACAATTTGTTGGGGGTCGGCGGTCAGGTCCCGGTGGCGCTGCTCGACAGCAGCCCCTTGCGGGGCCTGCTGCAATCACATCTGGATCTTGATGGAATCGGCCATTCCCTGGCTGCCGAGCAACTCAGGGCAGTGGCCATCACTGCCTTCGGCTATGAGTCCGGCCAGGCGGTGACGTTCTATCAGGGGCGCGGCACCATCGAGCCCTGGTTGCGCCATCGGCGCATTGGCGTCCCGACTTCCCTGACCATCGAGCACCTGTTGGCGAGCTCGGCGATTCCGTTGCTGTTCGCCCCGGTCAAGCTCGACGAGGAGTACTTCGGCGATGGCGCGGTGCGCCAGTCGGCGCCGATCAGCCCAGCGCTGCATCTTGGCGCCAGCCGGGTGCTGGTGGTAGGGGTCAGTGGCAACCCGCAGCGGCCTTCGGCACCGATGCCAAACCAGCGGGTATTCAGTGGCCAGCAGCCCAGCCTTGCGCAAATCGGCGCGCACATGCTCAACAGCACGTTCATCGACAGCCTCGAGGATGACATCGAGCTGCTCCAACGCCTGAACCACCTCAGCCACCTGCTGCCGGCACACCTCAATGCCCGGCGCCTGGGTCTGGCACCGATCGATGTGTTGGTGGTAGCGCCCAGTCAGCCGCTGGACGAAATCGCAGCGCGCCATCGCCGCGAACTGCCGGCGGCGCTGCGTCTGTTCCTGCGTGGGCCGGGGGCGACCCGTACCAGTGGCGCGGGGGTGTTGAGCTACTTGTTGTTCGAGGCCAGCTATTGCAGTGAACTGATCGAGCTTGGGCGTAAGGATGCTTTGGCCAAGCGGCGGGAACTGTGTCAATTCCTGGGGTTGAATCCGCCTTGATGCCGACGAGGGCCGCGCCCACCAGTTTCCTACGTGTGGGCGCGGGTTTGCCCGCGAAGGGGTGAAGGATCTACTCGGCGATCTGCAGCTTGCGTGCCTGGGTGTATACGTAGCGCACCTTCTCGTACTCGAAAGGTGAGTTCAGCTGCCCGTAGCGGAAGTTGGTGGTGTAGCGCTTGTCCACTGCCCGCAGCACAGTGATTTCCGGGTGATCGCTGCTGGCATCGGCAACATTGAGGAAGTTCGCCTCCCGTTCACCCACATAGTCCACCGCCAGCCCGGCAGTGTCGCGCAGGTTCGACGGCCCCAGGATCGGCAGCATGATGTAAGGCCCGTCAGGCACCCCATAGAACCCAAGGGTCTGGCCGAAGTCTTCGCTCTGGCGCGGCAGGCCCATCTTGGTCGCCGGATCCCACAATCCACCTACGCCTATGAGGGTGTTGAACATCAGACGTGCGGTGATCTCGGCCGAGCGCTTGGCCTTGAGTTGCAACAGACTGTTGAACAGGTTGGGCACATCGCCCAGGTTGTTGAAGAAGTTGCTTACCCCGGTGCGTACGAAGCGTGGAGTGACGTAGCGATAGCCGTCGACCACCGGCAGCATCACCCACTGGTCGAAGCGGTAGTTGAAGTGATACACGCGCCGGTTCATCGACTCCAGCGGGTCATAGACATTCAGCGCGGTCAGGGTGGAGCGTTCGAACTCGCGCTGGTCGAGCCCTGGGTTGAATTTCAGTTCGCGCAGCGGGTCGAGGAAGCCGTCGGGCTCGACGGTCGGGGAGTCGGCCTTGTCGGCTTCCACCACGCTGGTGCGGGGCGCTGTCTCGGCTGCCAGGGCGTTGCCGGCGACGAGCAGGGCGGTGACGAGCAGCAATTTGTTAACCACGGAAGAACTCCAGCATCGCATCGCTGTTGACGCGGTAGTTGAGGTTGCCGCAATGGCCGCCATGAGGGTAGAGCGTCAGGCGATCACCGAACACCTTGCGCAGGAAGCCGATATCGCCAGGGCCGAGGATGACGTCGTCGGCGTTGTGCATCACGGCGATCTTGGGGCTCTCCCGCAGGTAGTCGGCCAGTGCGTAGAGGCTCACCTGGTCGATCAGTTGCAGCACGCTGCCGCCATCGGTGCGGGCTCGCCACATCGGGATCACCTGCTCGGTGATGTAGCACTCGAAATCGCACTGCAGCGCACGCTTGAAGAACGGCGTGAGGCTGCTGCCTTCGGTGATCGGGAATTTCGGCGGAGTGATCAGACCACGGCGGTTGACCAAGTCGGAGGTGAAGGCGATGTCGGCCGCCGAGAAGCGGAACGAGGTGCCGATCAGCATGGCCATCTGCTCGTTGGACAAGTGTTGGCGCGACTTCTGGAAGTCGTAGAGTAGCGCCTCGTTGAGGTCGATGTAGCCCTTCTGCTGGAAGTACAGGGTGAGCTTTTCGAGCATCAGCTCATAGAACGTGGTGCTGCGATCGATGCCTTTGACCCGGGTTTGCACCAGCTTGTCCAGGTTGCTGACCGAGGTGTAGAGGTTGACCGGGGGGTTGAGCAGCAGCACCCGCTTGAAGTTGAAGCTGCGCCGGGTCTCGTCCAGGTGGCTGACGAAGGCTGCGTCGAGGGCTCCGAGGCTGTACCCGGTGAGGTAGAACTCGCTCACCGGCAGGCGCGGGTGTTGGGCACGCACGGCCTGCATGACGCGATACAGATCCTCGGCATCGTCCTTGCTCACGCCCGGCGTGGCAAAGCGCGAGGCAGCGCTCATGAAGTCCCAACTGGTGGGCGAGGACAGTTGCACCACATGGAAGCCCGCCTGGTAGAAGAGCTTTTTGAGGTATTCGTTGATGCTGCTGGAATAGGGCGCGCCGGTGCCGGCGATGAGGAAGATCAGCGGTGCTTCGTGATCCTGGCGGGCCAGACGGTACTTGAGCTTGCGCACGGGCCAGAAGTTGTCCGGCAGCGTGAAGGCTCGCTCCGGTCGCAGGTTGAGGCTGTAGTCGGATTGGCTGATGTCCTCGTCGTTGGGCAGCGTCGGGCGCTGCTCTGGCGGCGTGGTGGCGATGGTGGCCTCGAACGGATTGGTCAGCGGATAGCCATAGCTCGCGGCGTCGATATCCCGCGCCGAGGCGGCTGTGGCCAGGAGCAGGCCGCAGAGCGAGGCGACGAGCCACAAGGGTCGAAGCATGGGATCCCCCAAGAAAGTACGTAAGGCAAATCGCTACCTAGGACCATGATAGGCAGGGCAAAGTTGCCTGCCGCAGTGTTCTTTGTCGTGCCAGATGTTGCCGCGACAGTCTACGGCGCGGCAAACGGTCATCCTTGGAACATAGCCGTCATGCGCGGATTTTGCCTTGCAAGGTAGGCACGGGCGTTTATGCTGGCGTTTGTTTTCAACCCGTTGGAGTTCCCATGGCCCGCTCGTTGCCCATCGCCCTGTTCCTGCTGTTGCTGTCGGCGTGGCTGGCGGCCAGCTATGGAGTGCGTTACGGGCTGATGGAGGATGCCCGCTGGGTCGGGCTGTGCAGCGCGGCGCAGGGGTACTGGCAATGCCAGGCCCGCTCGTTGCTGGGATTGGGCATCCATCATCAGGTACTGGCCTGGGGCGCGCTGGGTATTTCGCTGCTGGCGCAGTGGGTGCCGGGGCGGGGCGGGTGGGGGCTGGCGGTGCTGGGGCTGTTGTTCGGGATTCCTGCTTTGGTGTTGTATACCGCGAGCATTGCAGTATTCGCGGTGGTGCTGGCGGGGTTGCGGTTGGTTCGGCAGCCTGCGAACTAGACCCGGGATTTTGTTCGTGGGTAAACCCGCTCCCGTACGAATCACCGCGGGCGTTGCGGGAGCGGGTTTACCGTGAAGGCACCTCTTGGTTTTTGCGCAGACTGCGCCACAACGCTGCGACCATCGCCGCGCTGACAACCGCCCAGCCCCACGCCTGGACATTGTTCACTCCTTCGATGAACAACTGCGGTGCGATCCCGGCCCCTACAATGAGCGCCAGCAACGCGATCTCAGCCCTGGGCGCCGCCACGGGGCGCGCCAGGTAGACCACTGCCGGCAGCACCAGTGCCGCCGTTGGGAAGCTGCGATAACGCGGGTCGAACACCATCGCCAGCATGCTCACCGCCGCCGCGAAACCCGCCGCCAGCAGCCACCATCGGGCGTGACGTTCCAGCCAGGCGAACAGACGCTCGCGCCAGCCGCCGCGAGCGGCCAGTGCCAGCGCGCCATGGGCCAGCACTACCAGGTTGAGCCCGGCCAGCCATCCTGCCCACACCCACTCGCCGGTGAAGCGTGCGTTCGTGCGCACCAGCTCGCCCCACAACCCCAGGCTTGCCGCGCCCAGCGCGGCCAGCAGCGGCAGCAGCGTGGCCGCGTGCCGATTGCCAGGTCGTCCAGCCAGCAGCAAGGTGGCCGCAAACAGCAGCACACCTGCCAGCCACCACTGCGGCCAGTACGGCAGGTTGCTCACCGGTCCTTCGAGCACGCCCTTATCCTGACGGTCGGCGTCGTACAGCCCCCAGTAACCGCCAACTGCTCCCTCGCTGGCGCGCTTCCAGGGCTGGTCAAAGGCTTCGATCAGGTTGTAGCGCCAACCGTGGGCTTCGGCCAATGCAACGAAACCACGGATGAAGCGTGCTTCGTTGGCTCGGCTTGGTATGGCGGTTTCACGCTGGCGCCCTTCGCTGGGCCAGCCGGTCTCGCCGATGAGAATGTCCTTGGGGGCAAAGCGTGCGCCGAACTGTCGGCGCACATCGGCCACATGGGCCAAGGCATCGTCGATGCCGCGGGGGTCGTCCTCCCAGTAGGGCAGCAGGTGGATGGTGAGAAAATCCACCTCCGGTGCAATCTGCGGATGCTGCAGCCAGAATTCCCAGACGTCGGCATAGGTCACCGGTACCTTCACCTGGCTTTTGACCCGAGCGATCAAGCCAGCCAGGCGGTCGCCGGTCACTTCCTTGCGCAGTAATGCCTCGTTACCAACGATCACGGCGCTGACCACATCCGGATTGGCGTTGGCCGAGGCAATCAGCGCGTCGACTTCCTTATCGGTGTCCACCGGGTTGGCATTGACCCAGGCGCCAAGCATCACCTTCAGCCCATGTTTGCGCGCCAGGCCCGGAATGGCCTCGAGACCGGTCATCGAGTAGGTGCGGATGCACTCAAATCGCTCGGCCAGCAGCGCAAGGTCCGCGTCCATGCGGGCCGGACGCAAGCGGAAGGGTTGGTCGAACGGCGACTGGTCCTTGTCGAACGGCGTATAGGAGGCGCACTGCAATTTGTGCGTAGGGCTGGCCGCATCGGGCAGGTGCACAGGCTTGCCAAGCCCGTACCAGAGCGACCCGAGCCCGATCAGGGCGAACAAGCAGGCGATCAGGTAGAGGGGCAGAAGGCGTGTGCTGCTGGGCATCGGGCGGTCCGTCGTCAGGTGCAAAGGGCTAGATGATAGCCGCAAACGCTCTAGATCAAGCATTCACCATGCAAGGATCACGCAGGGCGCATGATGGCTCAGTGATTGATGGCGATTTGCTGTCGTTTATCGGTCGGTAAAGGTCGTGCTCAGAGCAGGTCGGCTATGGTGTGAGGATGATGATGCAACTTCCGAGACCTGACGAGGGGATGCTTTGATGGCTACGTTTACAAAAATGCGACGTTTCCTGGGTGTGGGGACAGCCCTGGTTTTGGCCGTGAGCGCTGCACAGGCAATGGCCAAAGAAGTAAGCATAGGTTACGTGGATGGTTGGTCCGACAGTGTGGCAACCACCTATGTGGCCGCCGAAGTGATCAAGCAGAAACTCGGTTATGACGTGGACCTCAAACCCGTCGCCACCGGCATCATGTGGCAGGGTGTGGCCACCGGTAAGCTCGACGCCATGCTGTCGGCCTGGCTGCCGGTCACCCATGGGGAATACTGGGGCAAGAACAAGGACAAGGTGGTCGACTACGGCCCTAATTTCAAGGATGCCAAGATCGGCCTGATCGTGCCGGAGTACGTCAAGGCTGCCAGCATTGCCGACCTCAAGACCGATGAAAGCTTCAAGCACAAGATCGTTGGCATCGACGCCGGTTCCGGCGTGATGCTCAAGACCGACCAGGCCATCAAGGACTACGCCCTGGACGGTTACAAACTGCAGGCCAGCTCCGGCGCGGCGATGACTGCCGAACTGGGCCGCGCCTACGCCAAGCAGCAATCCATTGCCGTGACCGGCTGGGTGCCGCACTGGATGTTCGCCAAATGGAAACTCAAGTTCCTTGAAGATCCGAAAGGTGTGTACGGTGCCGCCGAAACCGTCAACAGCATCGGCAGCAAGGAACTGGCGACCAAGGCGCCAGAAGTGGCCGAGTTCCTGAAGAACTTCCACTGGCAGTCCAAGGATGAGATCGGCGAGGTCATGCTGGCCATCCAGGAAGGTGCCAAGCCCGATGCCGCGGCCAAGGATTGGGTTGCCAAGCACCCAGAGCGCGTGAAGGAGTGGACCGGCAAGTAATCAGACTCTGTAGTCGACTCTGCTGTTTTCGCGGGTAAACCCGCTCCTACAGGTATTGCACAGGCCTGTATGAGCGGGTTTACCCGCGAATTTGTTACGCAATCTGTAAAACACCGTTGCATCTAAGACTAAGGTCGTCTGGTTGGTGTCCATCGGCAGAATAAAGTAAGGGCGGGTTCTCCCTTATTTGCGTTGCTGCTAGGACAAAAACAATGAACGACAGCATCTACCAATCGATACAGAACAGTCCGCGCTTCAAGGAACTGGTCACCAAGCGCGAGCGTTTCGCCTGGATTCTTTCGGCGATCATGCTCGGTCTCTACTGCGGCTTCATCCTCCTCATCGCCTATGGCCCGCAGATCCTGGGCTCCAAACTCAGCCCTGACTCGTCGATCACCTGGGGCATTCCCTTGGGCGTCGGCCTGATCGTTGCGGCATTTGTCCTGACCGCTATCTACGTGCGCCGCGCCAATGGCGAATTCGATGAGCTGAACAAAGAGATCCTCAAGGAGGCGCAACAATGATCCGCCAAGCCAAAGCCCTGGCCGTCCTGGCCTGCGGCGCTTTCGCACCCGCCGTGTGGGCCGCCGATGCCCTGACCGGCGAGGTGCACAAGCAGCCGCTCAACGTCTCGGCGATCGCGATGTTCGTCGCCTTCGTCGCCTTTACCCTGGGTATTACCTACTGGGCCTCCAAGCGCAACAAGTCGGCCTCGGACTACTATGCCGCGGGCGGTCGCATCACGGGCTTCCAGAACGGCCTGGCGATTGCCGGTGACTACATGTCGGCAGCCTCCTTCCTGGGGATTTCCGCGCTGGTGTTCACCTCCGGCTATGACGGCCTGATCTACTCGATCGGCTTTTTGGTCGGCTGGCCGATCATCCTGTTCCTGATTGCCGAACGCCTGCGCAACCTGGGCAAGTACACCTTCGCCGACGTGGCTTCCTATCGCCTCGGGCAGAAGGAAATCCGCACGCTGTCGGCTTCCGGTTCTCTGGTGGTCGTGGCGTTCTACCTGATCGCCCAGATGGTCGGTGCCGGTAAGCTGATCCAGCTACTGTTCGGCCTGGACTACCACGTCGCGGTGATTCTGGTGGGTATCCTGATGTGCCTGTATGTGCTGTTCGGCGGCATGCTGGCCACTACCTGGGTACAGATCATCAAGGCCGTGCTGCTGCTCTCCGGCGCAAGCTTCATGGCGCTGATGGTGATGAAGCACGTAGGCTTTGACTTCAATACCCTGTTCTCCGAGGCGATCAAGGTCCACGCCAAGGGTGAGGCGATCATGAGCCCGGGCGGCCTGGTCAAGGACCCGATCTCGGCGTTCTCCCTGGGTCTGGCGCTGATGTTCGGCACTGCCGGCCTGCCGCACATCCTGATGCGCTTCTTCACCGTCAGCGACGCCAAGGAAGCGCGCAAGAGCGTGCTCTACGCCACCGGTTTCATCGGTTACTTCTACATCCTGACCTTCATCATCGGCTTCGGCGCGATCCTGCTGGTGAGCACCAACCCGGACTTCAAGGACGCTGCTGGCGCCCTGATCGGCGGCAACAACATGGCGGCGGTGCACCTGGCCAATGCCGTAGGCGGCAGCGTGTTCCTGGGCTTCATCTCCGCAGTGGCCTTCGCCACCATCCTGGCGGTAGTGGCGGGTCTGACCTTGGCCGGCGCCTCGGCGGTGTCCCATGACCTGTACGCCAGCGTATGGCGCAAGGGCAAGGCCAACGACAAGGACGAGATCCGTGTGTCGAAGATCACCACCATCGCCCTGGGCGTACTGGCGATCGGCCTGGGCATCCTGTTCGAGAACCAGAACATCGCCTTCATGGTGGGCCTGGCCTTCTCCATCGCCGCCAGCTGCAACTTCCCTGTGTTGCTGCTCTCGATGTACTGGAAGAAGCTGACCACCCGCGGCGCCATGATCGGTGGTTGGATGGGCCTGGTCAGCGCGGTCGGCTTGATGATCCTTGGCCCAACCATCTGGGTGCAAATCCTCGGCCATGAAAAAGCCATCTACCCGTACGAGTACCCGGCGCTGTTCTCCATGCTCATCGCCTTTGCCGGTATCTGGTTCTTCTCGGTGACCGACAAGTCCAAGGCTGCCGAAGACGAGCGCGCGCTGTTCTTCCCGCAGTTCGTCCGTTCGCAGACCGGTCTGGGGGCCAGTGGCGCGGTTTCCCACTAAGGTCTTGCTTCTGCCAATGACGCCCCGCCAGTCGGGGCGTTTTTATTGGCTATGAGAAATTTCACAATCCCATAGGACGTTTCGCAGTTTCATTGGGACCAGTCTCGTTAAAAAGGTAAGCCAGATTGCCCACACTTCCCGCTTCGACCCCGTACTTCCGGCAAGGCCGATTGACGACCTCATGGGGCGCTTTTACACGTTGAAGCCCGTTGCATGACTGATGCTTGGATGTAGGTTTCGTCTGACACGCCAAGCGGATGTTTCCTATTACGTTTGGGAGGTGTCCGACTATTCATATGCGTCAATCAGCGAACAATAGATCCAGTGATAGTCAATTGGCCACTATCGGACTTCTGCAAAGGCCAACTGCTGATTTGTAAAGGATGACACTCCATGAAAGTTGTGATCGTGGACGACCACCCCTTCATCCGTTCCAGTGTGAGCATGCAGCTTCGCCAGGATAGGCTCGAGGTGGTCGGCCAGGCAGACAACGGCGTCGATGCCGTGCGCCTGGTGCGCGAGCATATGCCGGATCTGGTGGTGCTGGATCTTGTGCTGCCCGACATGGACGGCCTGCAGGTTCTGCTCCGGATTCGGGACATGCCACAGCCACCGAAGGTCTTGGTGCTGACTTCGCACCTGGCCGACTATTTTTCCTTGCGATGTATGCGGGCAGGGGCGTCGGGATTTTTGTCCAAGAGCGACAATCTCGATGAGCTGAGCAAGGCCGTGCTGGCCTTGCGCTCTGGGTACAGTTATTTCCCGGATGTGTCGTACAGCTCCGTCAACCACAAGGACATGATCACCACCGAAGCTCAACGCATCGCTGCGCTCAGCGACCGTGAAGTGATCATTTTCCAGTACTTGGCGCGTGGCATGAGCAACAAGGTCATTGGTGAATTGATGCTGATCAGCAACAAAACGGTCAGTACCTACAAGACACGTTTGCTGGAAAAACTCAGGGTGAGCTCGTTGATCGAGCTGGCCGACCTCGCTCGCCGCAATCAGCTCATCTAGAACATTTCTCCGTGCCCTTACGTCTTTTACTGACGGCGTTGCTGTATTGCATCGCCGTCTCCGTCGCCCATGGTGCTCCACAACTCAACACGCATCCCTTTTCCGAAGGTGCGCGGCCGGACCTGGACAATCGACAGCTTCGTTGGTTGTGGGAGCGCCGCACCTTGCGCCTTGGGGTGATCGATCGAGAGAACCCGCCGTTCGAAATTCTGGGCACAGGCTTGTCTTTCGAAGGTATCACCGCCGACTACGCCAGCCTGTTGGCTGCACAGTTGCGGCTACAGGTGAAGGTCAAGGTGTACACGTCCTTGGACGGTGCAATCAAAGGCTTGCGCGAGGGGGATATCGACCTGCTTGGCTCGATGACACTGGAACAGGCCAAGGCCCAGGGCTTGCGGCTGTCCCGCCCTTATGTCAGCGATGCGCCCACCTTGTTGGCGCCGAGCGTGCGTGCGCCCCTGGACACCACACAGGCTGTGCGGCTGGCAATGGTCGACGGCTACCGTGCACCGGATCAGGTGGAGGCGGCCTTTCCCCAGGCCCAACTGCAAACCTTTCCTTCGCCGGCGAGCGCCTTGGCCGCGCTGTCGCTTGGCCAGGCGGACCTTTACCTGGGCAGCGCGCTGGGTGTGCGCTATGTGCTGGGGCGCAATGAGTCTGGTGGCTTCGAGGAGGTTGGGCGTGCCAGTCTGCCTGAGCAGATGCTCGGCTTTGCCATGGCCGAGGGCGCCAGTCCGTTGGCGGATCTGATCGATATCGCTCTGGACAGCCTCTCGGTGTCCCAGCGCCTTGAGGTGAGCAAGCGCTGGCGGCCCACGTTGATCGACAGTCACCATCCCGAGCCTCTGCAATTGAGTGTCGCCGAGCAACTCTGGCTGCGCGACAACCCGCGCGTGACGGTATTGGCCGATGAGCATCTGGTGCCGTTGAGCTATCACGACGCCAACGGCAACTGGCGAGGCATGAGCCTGGACATCCTGCAGTTGATCGAGCGTCGTACCGGTTTGCAGTTCGATGTTCGGCCTGGCGGTACCATCGAGCGAATGATCGATCAACTGCGCCAGGGGCAGGCGCAGTTGATCGCCGGCTTGCCCGATAGCCCCGGACGGCGCCGATATTTGAGCTTCAGTCGTGCCTACCTGAGTGCACCGCGGGTATTGGTGACGCGCGATGAACCCCAGGCGCCGACAGCGCTTGCGCAGTTGCAGGGGCAGCGGTTGGCGCTGGTCCAGGGCAGCGCTGTGCAGGACGAACTGCGACAGCACCATCCGAAGCTTCGTCAGTTGAACGTCGCAACCCCTTTGGACGCGCTGCACGCCGTGGCCAAAGGCAAGGCCGCCGCTGCCGTGCTGTCACTTGACGACGCCCGGCCGCTGATCATCCGCTGGTACCCGGGACGCTTGAAGATCGGCGCTAGCCTGGCACTGCCGCCTGTGCATTTCGCCTTGGCGAGCCTTCGCGGCGCGACAGAGCTGCAAGGCATCATCAACAAGGCCATGTTCAGCCTGGCACCACAGGAAATCGACGCGCTGGTGCGCCGCTGGCGCAACCCCATGATCGTCGCCGACGGCAACTGGCCGCGTTACCGGGCCAAGGTGATGGCAGGCTTTGCCGTGATCGTCGTATTGCTGGCCATGGCATTGCTGTGGGTGCGTTATCTGCGGCGCCTGCACCTGCAACTACGGGGTGCCAAGCAGGACGCCGAGCAAGCCAACCAGGCCAAGACCCACTTCCTGGCCACCATGAGCCATGAAATCCGCACGCCCTTGCATGCGGTGCAGGGCATGCTCGAACTGGCCCAGCGCAAGGCGGCCCAAGGGGTACTCGATCGGCTGGCCATCGAGGTTGCCAGCGATGCGGCACGCGGCCTGCTGGAGCTGATCGGCGACATACTCGATATCACGCGTATCGAGTCCGGGCACCTGCAACTGGTGCTTGAGCGGGTTCGATTGGATGAGCAGGTTGCCCGGGTCGTGCAGCTTTTTGCCCAACAGGCCAAGGGTAAAGGGCTGGAGTTGCTCCTGGACACGCAAGGTCCGGTCGATACGCAGGTGATGCTCGATCCGCTGCGGTTCAAGCAAGTGCTGGCGAATCTGTTGAGCAATGCGGTCAAGTTCACGGCCCAAGGGCATGTGCGGGTGTGGGTGCGGGCCTTGCAGGATGAAACGAGGCTGCTGGTCGAGGTGCATGTCGAGGACACCGGTATCGGCATCGATGCAGCAGAGCTGGATGCGCTCGGCCAGCCTTTCCGCCAGGCCAGCAATCAGCGTCAATCGGCCCGCTGTAGCGCCGGCCTTGGCCTGGGTATCAGCCGCAGCCTCTGCCAGATGATGGGCGGCGACCTCAAGTTGCATAGCGTCCTGGGGCAGGGAACGCGCGTGGAACTGAACCTTGACCTGGCGCTGGCACCTGAGCGTGAGCAGGCCCTGCCCGCCAATGCGCCTCCGGACCTGGCGGGGGAACTGCGCTTGCGGGTACTGGTGGTCGATGATTATCCGGCCAATCGCCTGCTGTTGGCCCAGCAACTGGACTTTCTCGGTCACCATGCCCGGGTGGCCGAGGATGGCTCGCAAGCACTGCGTTTGTGGCTCAAGGAGCACTTCGATGTGGTGATCAGCGACTGCAACATGCCGCAGCTCAACGGCTATGCCTTGGCCCGAGCCATTCGCGAACATGAGCGTCGCAGCGGCAGGTCGCGCTGTCGCTTGATCGGCCTGACGGCCAGCGCCATGACGCGCGAGCGCCGGCGGTGTCGTGCCGTGGGCATGGATGATTGCCTGTTCAAGCCCCTCGGCCTGGATAGCCTGCAACGGGCACTGGCCGATGGCATGCGCCAGCAAAACGCAGAGCAGCCCATGCTCGACCTCGAACACCTGCAGCGTCTGGTCAACCGGGACCAGGCTGCGCTCAAGGCCTTGCTGGGTGACCTGCGCAGCAGTAACCGAGAAGACCTGCAGCGCCTGGAGGCTGTGGGCAACGATGCGTCGGCGTTGGCGGAGCTGGCCCATCGCGTGAAGGGCGGGGCGAGAATCGCCCGGGCTGATCGACTGTACGACCGCTGCGAACAGCTCGAGCGCAGTTGTGCGGCGCAACCGCTGGATGTCGAGCGCCTGCGCAGCGATGTCCAGGCGCTACGCCGAATGATGATGCAACTGGAGCATCAATTGGCAAGGATGCCAACCCACGGTTTTCCAGGCTGAGTGCCGTCTGAAATTTCCACAGTACGCTCGGAGCGGTCCTGCATATACACGTACAGCGCATGTCGATAATTCACTCCGTCAGCGGCGAATTGCCGAGATGACATTTGAGATTTTTCAAGGAGATGAATGGAATGAAAGCGCGTTTTCTGGCTATCCCTTTTCTGGCGCTGGCGGCAGGTTCGGTGACAGCCGCCGAGACGATCGAGAAGCAGGTCCAGGTCGTTGCCCAGGTACCGACCGAGAAGTTCTATGTCGAGCCAGTCGGCAACTGGATGGACGATCCGCAAGCGCTTACCTGGAACCCGCAGCGTGAGGACTTCAGCGAAATTCGTCGTCAGTTCCAGGCCAAGAGCACCATCGGTCCAGTGACCGCCTTCCTGCTCAACCAGCCAGAGGTCGTCAGCGGTATCGACAAATTCGGCCTGAACGTCACCCTGGCTGGCAAGGCGCTGGGTCTTACGCCTGTTCCGCTGTTGACCAAGGAGCAGGCCGCTGCCGGCACCACCATGGATTTCGTGGTCAGCGCGGTGAAACCAGCCGGTGGATACAAGGCAGGCTCCTACCAGGGCATGGTCAACATGATGTTCGAAAGCGAAGCTCCAGGCGGCGCCTGATCCCTCTCTGCGGCACACCGCACTCCCTCTTCATTGCCTCCCTCCGCTGCTCGATGCTCTTCGAGTGGCAGGGGTAGGCTTTGCCTGCGGAAAGAGTCATGTTCCATTTCATTGCACTTCACCGTTGTCTGCGCGGTTGGTTGGTCTGTAGCACCTGCCTGATGCCCTTGCAGACCTGGGCCGAATCTCAGGTCCCACCTTCGGTGGTTCGCCAGTTCGATGGGTTGCCGCGCGAGTTCGAGGCGCATTTTTTCGACGTGCCGCTGGCGGTTCGCGTCGAGCTCGATGGGCGCTACCTGGGCGACGCCATGGTGATCCTGACCCGCGACGAACGCGTGCAACTGCTCGAGTTCACCGATACCCAGGAAAGCCGGGAGTCGCCTGTGGTCCGGCGTCAATGGCAGGAGCGTCTGCAGGCCGGGCGCCTGCTCGGAGACTGCACCCGCAACTGCCCAGATGGATTGCAGGCCATCCATTACAGCCTGGCCAACTCCCAGCTCTCGCTGGTCACGGCCAATGCCGAAAACAATGCGCAACAGTTGCGCTATCACAAGATGCCCGAAGGCGGCAGCATGGGCTTGCTGGTGCGTAACCAGCTCAACCTTGTCCATGATGGTGACGACACCACCGGCCGCGTCGCCTTCCAGAGCCAAGGCAGTCTGGGCAACTGGACCGCGGTCGCCGATGCCCAGGCCGACCGTGTCAGCCAAAGCCAGGCGGGCACACGCTATCGCATGGACCAGCTCTATGCCGAGCGTCTGCTCGAACAGAATTTCTTCCGCCTGGGTTACTTCACCCCGGGCGCCCAGGGCCTGACGCGTCAGCCCACGTTACTGGGTAACGCGCCCGATACCACGCTCGGGGTGATGTTCGGCAGCAGTGACAGTCTGCTGATCGACAACGGCCAGCCCAGCTCCACGCCGATCTATGTCACGCCCAATCGCCAGGGGATCGTCGAGATTTACCGCAACGGCGTGCTGATCAACAGCCAGCCGGTACAGCCGGGTCTGCAAACCCTCGATACCCGCGTTTTGCCTGGTGGCATCTACGAGGTGGAAGTGCGTCTGCTCGAAGACGGTCAGGAGACCTCGCGTACCGAGGCGTTCATCTACAAGCCTTCCAATTGGCGCAACCCAGAAAGCCGCTGGCGCTACAACGCCTACCTGGGGCAGCAAACCAGCCTGTTGAACAACT
Organism: Pseudomonas sp. HTZ2; assembly: GCF_033173945.1. NCBI lineage: Bacteria > Pseudomonadati > Pseudomonadota > Gammaproteobacteria > Pseudomonadales > Pseudomonadaceae > Pseudomonas > Pseudomonas sp. HTZ2. The sequence goes on from NZ_CP137332.1 coordinate 3,745,805, forward strand.
GGGGCTATGAACGTCAGGACAGCTTCGGCGCCGGCGTCATGAGCAATTACCTGCTGCATCCGCGTGCGGTGCTTGGTCTGTCCGCTCAGCGAGTGGACGAGGCGCTGCAGTACGGCACCTCGCTGGACTGGGATGTCCTGGAACGGCTGAAACTCTATGGCAACGTCAATTACACCGAGGATCGTGGCACGGGCTACGACATGCAGCTCATCCAGTCCTACGCCCAAGGCTCTATGGTCCTCAGTCACAGTCAGTCGTGGGTCGAGACCGGCCGCACCCATCGAGGCGAGGCGTCCCGGCAGGAGCAACGCAGTCAGTCGAGCCTGTCGCTCAGCCACCGGGTCACCCAGCGCAGCAGTGCCACCTTGCGTCTGTCCCACAGCTCAGGTTCGGCCAGTGGTACGGGCATCGACTTGGGCTGGGCGTTCTTCGGGAAGATGTTGGGCTCGGAAACCAACTGGCGTCTTTCGGTGTTCGACCGCCCCGGTACCGCCAGCAGCGGCGATGCGCGCAGCCGTGGCGTCAACCTGACGCTGAGCATGAACCTGGGCGGGCCAGGCAAGCGTATCGCTGCCAGCCTGGGCAGCCGTACTTCCCGTGATGGACGCAGCGACCAGCACGCGTCGATCTCCTATCAGCAGGATGTGGACGCAGGCCCTGTGCAAAGCCTGGGCATCAGCACGACGGTCGACCGCTACGGCAGCGGTTTCGGCGGCAATGCCCAACTGCAAAGCGACAGCCTGTACGGGGATGCATATGCGCAAACCTCGACCCTCAACAATAAGCTCAGCGCCGGCCTGAACCTGCAGAGCATCACGGCCTTCGGTGGCGGCAAGATGGCCATGAGCGGCCAGTATCTGACACATGAGGCGGGTCTGATCGTGGATGTGGACTCCGATGTCGATGGCCTGAAACTGCGCGCCGATGACCAGCAGGGCAGCAGCGCCAATTTGCGTCCAGGTCGCAACATCATCCCAGTCACGGCGTTCAAGTCAGGTCATGTGCAGTTCGATTTCGACGGTGACGATGCTCCGGCTGCTGTCATTCAGCCGTCGAGCCTGGACTATCACCTCAACCGGGGGGGCGTGGAGTACCGCCAGTTGCATGTGATGCGAACGGTCACGGTGCTTGGCAGGCTGCTCGACGAGAAAGGCCAACCCATGCGTGGCGCGCATGTCATCAACCATGCCAGCCGCGGTGTCAGTGAAGTCGATGGGTTCTTCTCGGTGGAAATGAGCCATTCCACGCCGACTTTGGAAATTCGCCAGGCCGGTGCGGTGAGCTGCCTGCTCAGCTTGCCGGTGAGCAGCTTGAAGCGTGAAGGGGATGTGCTGCTGGCGGGCGACCAAGTGTGCCGCACCAGCAGTCTGGCCGATCGAGGCAACGCACCCAAAGGTGATTCATGAGATGCGGCCTGCGGTATCGAGGCCGCAGGCCAAGGATGTGCTTAGCAAATCGGAGGTTGAAAATGCACGGGTTCAAATCGCTGTGTCTGGCGCTGTTGTTGGTACCACTGGTGGCCAAGGCAGGCCCCGAGCTCAACGTCGGCGGTCTTTACGACTACCTGGACGATGGCAAGAGCACCCTGCTCAAACGTATCTACAACGGCGGGGACGCCACGGCCTTCGTAAAGGTCAGCGTCGCCGAGCTGGTCTACGGGGCAGACGGGGTGCCAAAGGAAGTGGACCTGGAGCAACTGCCTTTGGAGCAGCGCGGCGTGATCGCCAGCCCCGCACGACTGATCGTGCCGGCGCGCGGCATGCAGGCCGTGCGCCTGCTGTATCGCGGTGAGCGCGACAAGGAGCGCTACTTCCGCCTGCGCTTCGTGCCTGTGCTGCCGGAAAAGAACGATGGCTTCGCCATCAGCGAGGAAGAGGCCAAACAGTACAGCGATACCCTCAAGGCCGGCGTTCAATTGCTGGCAGGCTATGGCACTTTGCTGTTCGTTCGCCCACAAGGCGCGCACTTTCGCACGCCCAAGCATCGGGAGGGCGCGGACTTCGTGGTGGCCAACCAGGGCAACAGTACGGTGGTGCTGGACAACTTCCGACATTGCGTTAGAAACGGCACCGAATGCGTTGCAGGCACCAAGCATCACCTCTTGCCCGGTGTGACGCGCAAGTTCCCCGAGCAGCCAGGGCGTGAGTATCGCTTCGAGTTGCTCGAAGGAGGGCAGCGCCAGGAACTGGCGTTCAAAGACTGAAACGGCCCGTGCCCATGCATGATCACCAGGAGGGCATGTCGATGGGGTATTTCCCCGCGGGGTTGCGAGCGGCCGTGGTTCTGCTCGTTCTTTTGCTATCGTCGTGGGCCGAAGCGGCCAATGTCACGATTGGTGCGCGGTTTCGTACCGAGACGGGCAGCCAGTTCCTGCGCTATGGCTCGTCCAATGAGTGGATCTGCAAAACCTGGCGAGACCTGTGCAAAAGCGCGTCGGAAAATGCAGTGGACCTACCGATCAGTTATCGCAAAACGACCCTTAAGGACAGGCTGGCTCGGCAGCAGTATTACGTGAAGGTTCCGCAGCCTCGAAGCCTGCTGGTGCGTCGTGACGGTGGTAGCGAGACCTTGAATTTGAAGTTCGAGGTCACGCATATCAGCCAGTACGCGATCGTGACTGCCGAAAGTCCTGTAGCCAGCAACAGCCCGATTGCGACACGCGATGTGCAAGGCTCGTGCAGCGTGGTGCGTGCACCGTTGCCGCCGGAGGGGCTTGGGGGCACCTTTCAATGGGCGTTCTGGGAGCGTGATTCGAAGTGGTGTTACGCCAGCAGCCCGCGAGGAGAGTCTGGGGATCTGAAAGTCTCGCTCGTCAGCCGAACGGGAATCGGCTAAACACGTCATGCCGTCGGTTTCCAACTTTGAAATGCGTGGCGTCCTACCTGGCCCGCGGTACTCGACGAATCCAGCGACAGAGTCCAAGTTGGGTGAATGGGCGAATCTTTCTGCTAAGGGCCTTTGCCTGGTGCACGCGATCAGGACTGACCATGGCCTCTCGAGTGAATTGACGAGAAGGCCCGCTGAGGAGGTATTCCAGCGGTGGGACGTGTTCTCGACCTCCTTGATAGCCTGTCCGAGCGGTAAAGCTGGAAGGCAACAGGCGCCACTCGGAACGTTTGCCGCGATTGGACTGATATTGGAGGTCCCGCCTGAAAATATCTTGGGTACTTTCAGGGGGGATGTGTACTTTCCCACCCATGAAACGGGTGAGAAGAATAAGTTTGCCCGATCCGTATTGTCTGGGCGTTCGGCCTATAAAGACAAGCCGTTGGGGCGTCGCGTTTATATAAAAGGCGGCTACAATCGTATCGAGACGCCTGAGTGGGTGGCGTCGAAGATTTATATATACAGTGAAGTTCTCGTCGTGGGCAGGCCGGGATTCAAGTTGCACTACGCAATGACCAAGCCCATCAAGGTCGTCGGTATTCTCCACCATCAGAATTGCGAGTTGTCTTTGCGTGACCTGCCTTGGGAAAGGGTTGCGTTACTGCGAAGGTTGTGTGAGTTAAATCCGACGTTGCCGCTTAGTGTTGTTTAAGACTGTCGAGACGTGATCAATCGCCGATCAATCGAAGTGGCGAATGGTCGAATATTATCTGTTTGAACAAAATCTGAAAGTGAGAGACTCATGACTGATTTGAAGTCCAAGTTGGCAACTGCTACGTCGTCTTTGCTGCGGCGGCGACCCGCCAACACCAAGGTCAATATGCATGGCAAGGCATGCACGCCAAAATATTCCCTCGACCCCAAATTGGAACAGCGATTGACAACGTGGGAAGACCTGGATGATCGCGACCTTTTCTTGGCACATCCCGTGACGCTGGAGTGTTTCTTGAGCAGTGATCTGAGTCGGCGAACAGCGGAGGATGTTATCGAGGAGTGCGATGTGTTTTCCACCTCATTGGCTTCGTATGGCAACCCTGCCTCGGTACCGTGGACTCGCGGGGTTGGCCTGATTCTGGACATAAATCCTCAAAATATTCTCGGGACGTTTACTCGGCCTGTCGGGCTGCCGTTTCATGGACGGACCTCTAAGTATCAGTTGGCCCACAGCATAGAGGCGGGTATTAGCCAGAGCGGAAAGATAATCAAAGGCGGGTATCGCAAAATTATGACGCCGGAGGAGCTGCTCAAGTACAAAAATGTTGGCAATGAAGTACTGGTCATTGGTCGGCCCAACACGCATGTGCATTTTGCCCAGACGCGCAAAATCAACGTAAAGGGTGTGGTAATTGTCAATCGGAACAATAGTGAAAAACTGCGTGAAGATTTTAATTTGATTAGGCTGCTGCGAGTGCAGAATCCAGGCCTTGAAGTCTATTCCATGTAAGACCTTGTTGAGGAATTGTAGAGGTGCGGTGCGTTCATACATGCTGACGTGCCATCATATACGAACGGGCACTTGAACTATCGATGGGCAGGTTGAGCGACGCGGGGCGGCTGCACTCCAAATACTCTTATGATAAAAGTGTCGAGCACGCCCTGGGTCAATGGGAGCGACTGGCGGAGCAGAACAGATTTCTCGTGCATGCTTTCGACCTGGATAAGTTCGAAAGAGGCGACCTTTCAAAGAGACGGGCCGAAGACGTTTTCAAGTCGTGGGATGTCTTCTCCACCAGTCTGGTGGACTCCCTGCGGGTCTTCAGGTACAGACGCCGCTATAAAAATACAGGATCAGCCATTCCAACCCAGGTGTTCGGCGAGCTGGGTTTCATTCTGGAAGTGCCGCCGCAAAATATTCTGGGAACCTTCCCGGAAGATGTCATGTTTCCGACGCACCTTCCCAGTAAGGATTTTAAGTTTGCCGATGCAATACTCAACGGTGTCTCCAAGCTATTTTCGCAAAGGCTGGTGGAGAAATATAATAAGGTCGTTCCGCCAAGCGACATCATTGGGCGAACGGCGTTTCATAATGAAGTGCTGGTCGTCGGCAAACCTAATGTGAATATATATTGCACGATGACGCAACCGATCAGGGTGCGCGGTATTCTTTATGCGCCTAAATTCGAGGTTGCGGAAAATCATCGGGACCGATCGAGTTTCGAACGGTTGGATTTTATAAGTCGCCTTCGTCAGTTGAATCCAGGGCTTGGTGTTGTACAGGTCTAAGGCGTGGGCTAATACGAGGTGTCATGTGGGGTGGTTGAATAAAATACGCGTCAGTTCGAGATTCGAAGCGCTATCGGGAAAGGATTCCAAAGCTGCTTTTACCTTCAAACCGGCGACTGCCTATCCAGCATATTCTTTTGACAAGAAAGTCGAAAAAAATTTGCAAAAATGGGGGCGTATTTCCGAGATGGGGCTGTGCTTGGTGCATGCCGTGGGCGAGCACGCGCTGGACGACAGTGAGCTGTTCCAAGGGCGCGCACAGCACGTCTTGAGCGGGTGGGATGTCATTTCAACGTCGTTGATCAGTCGCAGACGGCCATGGGCGCAAGTGCAGATCCGCAATCGGGATCCAAAGATCGCCCGGCTGCTAAGGAAGCCTCCGACGATGTATGCAAATGTCGCGTTGATTCTACAGGTACCGCCAGAAAATATTCTGGGAACCTTCCCAACGGACGTCTTCTTCCCAACGCATGAACCGGCAAAAGACTACAGGTTTGCGAGTGCAGTTTTAGGCGACAGAAGTACAGCGCGTCCGGTATTAGGAGGGGCATATACTCAGATTGAGTCGCCGCGCAGGATAATGGAAAGGACCGGGAAAGAGATGCCGGGTACTAAGTATAACGAGATTCTCGTGGTGACCCGCCCTCATGTCAGGTTGCACTTTTCGGAAACGAAGAACGTTGAAGTGAAGGGTATTATTTACACTCAAGGAAGTTGTGGTCTCAGTCCGTCGGAAGCCGAGGTGCTTCAGCGCTTGCGCGAATTGAATCCCGATCTTCCAGTCGAGGAAGGGTAAGCCTGACTTGGCGAGCAGTGTGAATCTGAGCGATGGTTTCAAAAGCGAAAGAGCGAAAACTATATTCCAATCACACCGCGATGCAGCAGGTTTTATCGCAGTGGGAGAATCTCGACCGCCAAGGCATGATGCTGGTGTGCCCCTTCACCTCCATCACGGCTTTATGTGGCTATGAATTGCCAGTCATCCAACAGTGGATTGATCGTCATTGGGTACTGTCCACGTCATTGGTCAATCCGAGCGACATCGAAAAGCAACGGAAAAGCTATCGGCGAATGAATAGGGACGGGCATTTATTTTCCGGTATGCCGGAGGAACTTGGTATTGTGCTCGACGTGCCGCCGCAAAATATCCTACGTGCTGCGGCGGCACCGATGATGACTCGTACCCGAATCAATCAGCAAAAATTCATATTGGCAAACAATGGATTATTCAGTGTTGAAGGTCCAGATATCACGGCTCAGACGGATGCCTCCTTCAACGTTGTTACACCCAAAACGCTAATGAAATCGACCCGTTGGCAGCATAATGAAGTTTTGATCATGGGCAAACCCAACCAACATGTACATGGTGTTGTCACGCAGAGAGTCATCGCCAAAGATATCGTGGTGCTTTCGAAGGACACGCAGTCCGAGTTTTCCCATGAAAATCGGAAGTTGTGGTTGGGTTTTCATACGGCGAATTACTTCAGGGGGCCCTATGCGCCGGCGAGGCGTTAAAGGTCGGAAGAAAGCTAATGATGGTGCGGGGCGCCGTACTGCCGCCTGAAACTCCGGTGTGGACATTGTGTGTTTGAAGCTTGGGCACGTTTGATGCCTTTGCATAGTATTCTTGAGAGGTTGGATGAAAGTATCCCAGGTTATACGAAGACTGAATTGCCTTTCGGTTGCAGAGCCCAAGACGGCTTTCAGTTCAACGCGAGCATCCTTTACGCCTAGATTCTCTTTCGACGAAAAAGTGGAAAGTGATTTGGAGGCGTGGGGGGACATTTCGAAATATGGGCTGTGTCTGGTGCATGCTTTGGGCATTAGCTCTTTTGGGGGCGAGTTATTCCAAAGAAGAGCGCAGGATGTGTTGAGGGGGTGGGACGTAATTTCCACGTCCATGATTGCACGTAATCGTATCCGGCGACAGGCCCAAGCACACAATCTCCCAAACCGGATTCTTCGACAGATCGATAGCTGCAATTGTCTGTACGCCAACCTGGGGCTGATTTTAAAAGTACCTCCCCAAAATATATTAGGTACTCACGAGTATGATGTTTTCTTTCCGACTCATGCGCCGGCGGCACACTACGAATTTGCATCTCGAATACTGGCAAGGCGAACGGCAAAAGGAAAACTTTTCAATGAAGACCTGTTTACCAAGATTGAGTCACCTGCCGAGATCCTGAAGAAAACCATCACGCCAAGTGCCGTGTACAACGAGATATTGGTCGTTACCCGACCCAATGTCAGGGTGCACTTTTCGGCGACGGAAGAGGTTAGGGTGCAAGGCATTATTTACTCGCAGCATGGAAACGCTTTCATCCGAGACAAAAGGCGGGATCAGTTTATGCTAGACAGGTTGTGTCAGGTTAATCCGGATTTAGCTGTCGAATACATATGAGTCTGGTTGTCGGCCTCGATTTTCCTCGCCGCTGGTTGTTTTCATACACCGCCATACTCGATCTGTCAGTGTACATACCATTTGCGCAAAATCTTGCTAGTAGGCTCTTCGCATGGGATGTTTCAGATTTCGATCGCGCGCAGAGTCTCTCTCTGCGGGCTTGGCGAAGGCGGCATTCAAGCCACGGTCGTCGTGTTCATCGCCGTTGTATTCCTTCGACGAGCAGGTCGAGCGCGATTTACGTGAGTGGGGACGGCTTTCAGAATATGGCCTATGCCTGGTTCATACGCTCTGTTTGAATGGATTTCAGGCAGGCGCGCTGTCAGCGGGCAGGGCACAGGATGTCTTTAGATCCTGGGATGTGATTTCAACGTCTTTGGTCATACGCAGGCGTCTGTGGGCACACAGTATGATGCGCAGGAACCGTGCAGGCTTTGTGCAGATTTCGTCTCAGGTGACACCCATGTGTCATTCGGTGGGTTTTATATTGGATGTGCCGCCTGAAAATATCCTCGGCACGTTCTCGCGGGATGTACTTTTTCCTACCCATGCATCAGCCGATGGATACGAGTTTTCCGATGCAGTGCTTAATGGGTTCGAGCAAAACATGATGTGGGCGGGTGGCTTCAGACACATCGAGCCGCCGTTCGAGATATTGCACCATACCCGAGGTCACGGTGTTTTTTCGGATTATAACGAAATCCTTGTGGTGACCCGACCGTGCGCCAAAATACATTTTACGATGACGAAAGAAGTTGGCGTCACCGGGATCTTGTATTCCCCAGACAATAGAGGCGCTGATGCCACTGATGACATCAGACTATTACATGCAATGCTTGCATTGAATCCTGAATTACAAATCGAGCTGGCCTGAGAACTTCTGCGGTTGCGATGGAACGGTAACCCCTGAGAGCCCTCCATGCTTTGCTTCCGCCTCCGTTATGCTATGCGTCGTTCAAATGGGCTGGATGACCGGTGTGATCAATTACCTATGGTTTTTCTTGGCGGCGCTGTTCGAGATTGGCGGCTGCTATGCATTTTATCTCTGGCTGCGCCTGGGCAAGAGCGCTTGGTGGGTAGCGCCTGCGCTGGCCAGCCTGACGGTGTTCGGGCTGATTCTCACCCGTGTCGAAGCGGCGTATGCCGGCCGTGCCTATGCCGCCTACGGCGGTATCTATATCGTTGCCTCATTGCTATGGCTGGCGCTGGTGGAGCGGGCTCGGCCGATGGCCAGCGACTGGCTAGGGGCACTGCTCTGCGTGGCCGGTGCAACCCTCATTGTGTTCGGGCCGCGGTTGCAGCAAGGGTGATGCAGGCAAGGCTGTAGGTGAAATCGCGTGTTTGTGTGGGATGCGTCTATTTCACCTGCGTAACGTTGTGCGGTTGAAGGCGCCACAGGCAGTCTCTGGTTTTCCGTTGGATTGGAGGGTCAGACATGTTGGTGATAGGGCGTCAGGTGGGGCAGGCGATCAAGATCCGGGACGACATCACGATTCGGGTGTTGTCCGTGCAAGGGAGTGAACAGGTGCGTCTGGGCATCAAGGCACCTGCTGATATCACGGTAAACCGGGAAGAGATCAGCGACAGCGTCAAACAAGCCCTGGCGCAGCGGCGCCAGGGCAAGCAGTCAGTCGAATAGCTCCCTGGGCACTTCGTGCTTGGCCAGCAATTGGCATTGCTGACTTTCAAGATCGAACAGAATGAACGCCTGACCTTTGGCCAGTGCCTGGCGGACCCGCAGTACGCGGGTTTCCAAGGGCGTGTCGTCGCCGTTATCGGTGCCGTCGCGGGTTACGAAGTCCTCGATCAAACGGGTGAGGGTTTCGGCTTCGAGTTGGTCGTAGGGGATCAGCATGGTCACAAAGTCTTGGCTGGGATGGGGGCATGCTACGCCAATCGCGCAGGGCTTGCCTCAGGTGCTGTGCCTCCTCGCGCCAAGCGCTCAAGGCTTGTTGCCAACCAGGCTGTCCACCGCCGGCACCCTTGTCTCGCTTTCCATCTGGGCATCATGCTCCAGCTGATGGCTGAAGCGCTCGAGCGATGCATTTGCAGGGTGCGAATCGCTGGCGAATACCGGTGGACTGAGCAGATAAGCCGCCAACAAGCGGCTCAGGGCAGCCAGGCTATCGATGTGGGTCCGCTCATACCCGTGGGTGGCATCGCAACCAAACGCCACCAGCGCGGTGCGGATATCGTGGCCGGCCGTGACGGCCGAATGGGCATCGCTGAAGTAATAGCGGAAGAGGTCACGACGCACCGGTAGGTCGTGGTCGCCAGCCAGTTTCAGAAGGTGCCGTGAGAGGTGGTAATCATAAGGGCCTGAGGAGTCCTGCATGGCCACGCTCACGGCATGTTCGCTTGAGGCCTGCCCGGGTGCCACCGGAGCGATGTCGATGCCGACGAACTCGCTCACGTCCCAAGGCAGCGCTGCCGCGGCACCAGAGCCTGTTTCTTCGGTGATGGTGAACAGCGGGTGGCAGTCGATCAACGGTTGCTGGCCGCACTCCACCACGGCCTTGAGTGCTGCCAGCAGTGCTGCCACGCCAGCCTTGTCGTCCAGGTGGCGCGCGCTGATATGACCGCTTTCAGTGAACTCCGGTAGCGGATCGAAGGCGACGAAGTCGCCGATGGCTATCCCCAGTGCCTCGCAGTCGGCGCGGGTAGCGCAGTAAGCGTCCAGACGCACTTCCACATGCTCCCAACTGATCGGCATCTGATCGATGGCCGTGTTGAAGGCATGCCCGCTCGCCATCAGCGGCAGCACACTGCCGCGGTACACGCCTGTGTCGGTGAACACGCTGACGCGACTGCCTTCGGCGAATCGACTGGACCAGCAGCCCACCGGGGCCAGGGCCAGACGGCCGTTATCGAGCAGTTGGCGCACGCTGGCGCCGATGGTGTCCAGATGCGCCGAGACGGCGCGGTCGGGCGTGTTCTGACGGCCTTTTAGCGTCGCGCGGATGGTGCCGCGGCGGGTCAGTTCGAAGGGGATGCCCAATTCGTCCAGGCGTTCGGCCACGTAGCGTACGATGGTGTCGGTAAAACCGGTGGGGCTAGGAATGGCGAGCATTTCCAGCAGCACGCGTTTGAGGTACTCGAGATCGGGTTCGGGGTGTCCGTTAGACATCAGGTACTCCTTGGGTTAACGCTGTTCTCTCGCGGGTAAGCCCGCTCCCACAGAGCTGCGCCGAGCCCAATGGGAGCCGGTTTACCTTGTGCACGGTTTCATGTCGGTGCTTGGCTGTGGGGAAAGAGCAGGTCGACGAAGCGCTCGGCGGTCGGTTGCGGTTCGTGGTTGGCCAGGCCCACCCGCTCGTTGGCTTCGATGATCACGTAGTCCGGCTGCTCGGCATCGCGCACCATCAGGTCCAGGCCCACCACAGGAATGTCCAGGGCGCGCGCGGCGCGCACGGCGGCGTCTGCCAGCACCGAATGCAGGCGCTCGGTGACGTCTTCGAGCGTGCCGCCGGTGTGCAGGTTGGCGGTGCGGCGCACGGCAAGGCGTTGTCCAGCCGGCAACACGCTGTCGTAGTCCAGGCCCGACGCACGCAAGGTGCGTTCGGTCTCCTCATCGAGCGGGATACGGCTTTCGCCTCCGGTGGCAGCCTGGCGCCGTCTGCTTTGGGCTTCGATCAAGGCCTGAATGCTGTGTTTGCCGTCTCCAATCACCTGGGCCGGGTGACGGATCGCTGCCGCCACCACTTCGAAGCCGATCACCACGATGCGCAGGTCCAGACCAGGGTGATAGCTTTCGAGCAGTACCCGGCTGTCGAAGCGTTGAGCCTGCTCGACGGCCTGGTTGATCTCCTCCAGAGTGCCCAGGTTGACTGCGACACCTTGGCCTTGTTCGCCATCCACCGGCTTGACCACCACTGCGCCGTGCTCTTCGAGAAAAGCCAGGTTGTCATCGGCATTACCGGCCAACTGTTGAACCGGCACGCGCAGACCGGCGGCGTCCAGAACGTGCTGGGTGAGACGTTTGTCCTGGCACAAGGTCATGCTCACGGCACTGGTCAGATCGCTCAAGGATTCGCGGCAACGGACACGGCGCCCGCCCAGGCTCAGGGTGAACAGGCCTGCGCTGGCGTCGTCGACTTGCACGTCAATGCCGCGCCGGTAGGCCTCGTCGACGATCAGACGGGCGTAGGGGTTGAGCGAAGCCTCTGGGCCAGGGCCGAGGAACAGTGGCTGGTTGATGCCGTTCTTGCGCTTGACTGCAAAGGTCGGGAGGTTGCGAAAGCCCAGCTTCTTGTACAGGCGCTTGGCTTGGCGGTTGTCGTGCAACACCGACAGGTCCAGGTAGGCCAGGCCGCGGCTCATGAAGTGCTCGACCAAATGACGCACCAGCACTTCGCCTACGCCTGGGCGGGTGCATTGCGGGTCGACGGCCAGGCACCACAGGCTGCTGCCGTGTTCAGGGTCATCGAAGGCCTTGCTGTGGTTCAGCCCCATGACGCTGCCGATCACAGCGCCCGTGTCCTCGTCCTCGGCCAGCCAGTACACCGGCCCGCCCAGGTGATGGGGGGTGAGCAGCTCTGGGTTGACCGGCAGCATGCCGCGTCCTTGGTAAAGGGCGTTGATGGCATGCCAGTCAGCGTCGGCCTGGGCCCGGCGGATGCGAAATCCGCGGAACACGCGTTGCGCAGGGCGGTAGTCGGTGAACCACAGGCGCAGGGTGTCCGAAGGATCGAGGAACAACTGTTGCGGGGCCTGGGCCAGCACTTGTTGGGGAGCGGCCACATACAGAGCGATGTCTCGCTCGCCGGGGCGCTCGTCGAGCAATGCCTCGGCGAGCACGGCCGGGTCCGGGTAGGTGTGGCCGATCAGCAGCCGGCCCCAGCCGCAATGTACCGCACGGGGTTGGCCGTGGGGTTCGCTGCCGTCACCGGCCAATTGCGCCTGCAGGCGCTCGTAGGAGGGGACTTGTCCGCGGAGCAGGCGCTGGCCATAGGCTGTTTGCGCTTTCATCGGTCAGATTCCTTGTTCGCTGAGCCAGAGGTTCAGGGCGGCCAACTGCCAAAGCTTGGAGCCTCGCAGCGGCGTCAGTTGACCCTGAGGGTTGCTCAGCAGGCGATCGAGCATGGCCGGTTTGAACAGACCTCGGTCTTGGCTTGGGTCGGTCAGCAGTTCACGAACCCAGTCCAGCGTGGCGCCTTGCAGGTGCTTCAGACCCGGCACCGGGAAGTAGCCCTTCTTGCGGTCGATCACCTCATGTGGGATTACCCGTCTCGCCGCGGCCTTGAGCACGTGTTTGCCACCGTCGGGCAGTTTGAATCGGGCCGGGATGCGCGCCGACAGTTCCGCCAGTCGGTAATCGAGAAACGGTGTGCGGGCTTCCAGGCCCCAGGCCATGGTCATGTTGTCGACGCGTTTGACCGGGTCGTCGACCAGCATCACGGTGCTGTCCAGGCGCAGGGCCTTGTCCACAGCCTCGCTGGCGCCAGGGCGGGCGAAGTGTTCGCGAACGAACTCGCCGGCCGCGTCGCTTTCCAGCAGCCACGGGGCCTGGACCGTGTCGCGATACTCGGCATGGTCGCGGTCGAAGAACGCGGTGCGATAGGCCTCATAGGCATCGTCGGCGCCGTCCACCTGCGGGTACCAGTGGTAGCCGGCGAACAATTCGTCGGCGCCTTGGCCGCTCTGCACCCCCTTGCAGTGCTTGGCCACTTCCCGCGAAAGCAGGTAGAAGGCGATGCAGTCATGGCTGACCATCGGCTCGCTCATGGCGCGGAACGCCGCCGGCAGCTGTTCGATGATCTCGCGCTCGTCGATACGCAATTGATGGTGGCGCGTGCCGTAGTGGCGGGCGATCAGGTCCGAATACTGGAACTCGTCCCCGCGCTCACCGCCGGCATCTTCGAAACCGATGGAGAAGGTCGACAGATCGTCCACCCCTACTTCGCGCAGCAGGCCGACCAACAGGCTGGAATCGACGCCGCCGGAGAGCAGCACGCCGACGTCCACCGCCGCCCGTTGGCGGATGGCTACGGCGTCGCGGGTGGCGTCGAGCACGCGTGTGGTCCAGTCTTCCAGGTCCAGGTGCTGTTCATCCGGACGCGGACCGTAGTGCAACTGCCACCAAGTCTCACGCTGCACCTCGCCGTGGCGGTCGATGCGCATCCAGGTCCCGGGTTCGAGCTTCTGCACGTTGGCCAGCAGGGTACGAGGCGCGGGCACTACGGCGTGGAAATTCAGATAGTGGTTGAGCGCCACCGGGTCGATCACCGGATCGATATCGCCGCCCTTGAGCAGCGCCGGGAGTGTGGAGGCGAAGCGCAGACGCTCACCGTTGCGCGACAGGTACAACGGTTTGACGCCGAGACGGTCGCGGGCCAGGAATAGGCGCTGGGCGTCGCGTTCCCAGATGGCCAGGGCGAACATGCCGTTGAGCTTGGGCAGCAAGGCTGCGCCCCAGGCGTGATAGCCCTTGAGCAACACTTCGGTGTCGCCGTCGGAGAAGAAGCGGTAGCCCAGGGCTTTGAGCTCTTCGCGCAGTTCGGGATAGTTGTAGATGGCGCCATTGAAGACCATCGACAGGCCCAAAGTGTTGTCGACCATGGGCTGAGCCGAGGCGTCGGACAGGTCCATGATTTTCAGACGCCGGTGGCCGAGGGCGATCGGGCCCTGGCTGTGGAAGCCCCAGGCGTCGGGGCCGCGAGGCGCCAGGTGATGGGTGATGCGCTCTACCGCGGCGAGGTCCGCCGGGCGAGGGGCTTGGTCGATGGGGGTGAAACGTAACTCTCCTGCTAATCCGCACATAGGTCCTTACCGGTTTTGCCGTTGGGGAATATGCGCCCCGAAATGGGGCACATAAGGAACTGACCCATGGGGGTTGTGAGAGTTTTAGATCAATCCGTTATATGGGTTGAGCGGCCCCGTTGCCGGTGAACCCGGCCTCTCTATTTGCCGCGAATCAACCGACGCAACGCAAACCGGTTCGGATGACACGCCTGCGCCACCGTGCGCGGCAGCGGCAGCGGTTCACCGCACACCCAGGCTGCGACCAGCTCGCCGCTCAAGGGCGCGGTGATCAACCCTCGCGAACCATGGCCGCTGTTCACGTACAACCCGTCGAGCCAAGGACAGGGCGTGTCCGGCACCTGTCGAGCGTCTTTAGCGAGCACTGCATAGGCGTCGGTGAACGCTTGCGCATCCGCCACGGGCCCTACGATCGGCAGGTAGTCTGGGCTTGTGCAGCGGAACGCCGCTCGGCCCTGCAACCGGGCGGGGTCCAGCACGCTGGTATTGAGCCGCTCGGCCAAGTCCGTGGAGATTTCATCGAGCAGGGCCAAGTTGCCCTGGTGTTCGGCGACAGTCGGTGCCAAGTCGTCATTATGGAAGTCGAAGCTTGCGCCCAAGGTGTGCTCATCGCCACGCGGCGGCGCGACGTAGCCTTCGGCACACACCACGGTGCGCAAGGCGCGGCTGGCCTCGGTGGCCGGCAGGCGGGTGATCTGCCCGCGGATGCGCTTGAGCGGCAGCTCGGCGCAGGCCTCGAAGCGGCGGATCTCGGCGGCGCCGGCGAGCACCACCACTGGCGCGCTCGCCAGCAGGCGCTCACCGTCCCACGCTTGCCAACGGCCATCGACTTTGCGCAGTTCGATCACCTCCTGGTGGGTCAGCAACTCGATGTGCGGATGTTGCAGCTGCGCCTGGCACAGCGCTGGCGGGTGCACCCAGCCGCCTTCGGGATAGAACAACCCACCGGCAGGCAGTGCCACACCTGCGACCGACTCGGCCTGGGCTTTATCGAGCACGTGCAGCAATGTGCTGTCGAAGGCCTCGGCCAGCTTGGCCTGGCGCTGTGCTTCCTTGTCGTCGAAGGCCAATTGCAGCACACCGCAGTCGTCCCAGTCCTGTCCGCGTTGCAGCTGTTGCAGCCAACGGCGGGTGTAGCCGAAGCCCGAGAGGATCATCTGCGACAGCGTCGTGCCGTGGGCCGAGAGTTTCAGGTAGAGCACGCCCTGGGGGTTGCCCGAGGCTTCCTGGGCCGGGGCGTCGTGGCGCTCCAGCACGCTGACCTGCCAGCCACGGGCCGCGAGGCTGGCAGCCGTGGCGCTACCGGCAAGGCCGGCACCGATGACCACGGCATGCCGCGGGCCTTGCGCAGGGGCAGGGCGGGCATACCAAGGTTCGGGTTCGGCTGGGGCGGGTTGCTCAGCGGGCCAGCCCTGGAACTGGCCGTGCATGACCTCCCATTTTTTACCGATACCCGGCACCTTGCGCATGGCAAAGCCTGCAGCGATCAGGCCACGACGCACCCAGCCGGTGGTAGTGAAGGTGCCCAGTGTGGTGCCGGGCCGGGACAGCCGGGCCAGTTGCGCGAACAGCTCCGGCGTCCACATGTCGGGGTTCTTCGCCGGGGCGAAGCCGTCGAGGAACCACACATCGACCTGCGCATCGAGCGTAGGCAATTGCGCCAGGGCATCGCCCACCATCAGGGTCAGGGTCACCCGCCCATGGTCGAAGCTGAACTGCTGGAAGCCGCCATGCACCGCCACGTACTGTGCCAGCAGCGGCTGCCAGTAAGGTTCGAGTTGCGGCCACAGCTGTACCGCGCGGGCGAGGTCTTCGCGGGTGAGCGGGTACTTTTCGACGCTGACAAAATGCAGGCGCGCACCCCGCGGGGCGTGTTCGGCGAACAACTGCCAGGCACAGTAGAAATTCATGCCCGTGCCGAAGCCGGTCTCGCCGATCACCAGGCAGTCCTGGGGCGTCAGGGCGGTGCAGCGTTCACGCAGGCGGTTCTGTTCGAGGAAGACATGCTGGGTTTCCTCGATGCCTTCGTTCTTGGAAAAGTAGACGTCGTCGTACTGCCGCGAGTGAGGGCGGCCCTGGTCGTCCCAGTCGATCTGGGCGTGCTGTAAGAAGGTGTCAGGCATGGTTGGCTCAGCATGTCGCGGGAGGACGATTTTAAGCCATTTACGCACCTGTCGCTGCGCCAACCGAACAGAACCGAACGTGGCCAGCGATTGGACCTGAAGCCTGGCGCACAATCCGCTAGTCTTGGTTATCCATTGAAGGAGCCAAGGCAACTCATGTTCGAATCCGCCGAAATTGGTCACAGCATCGACAAGGAGGCTTTCGAGGCCGAAGTACCCGCCCTGCGCGAGGCGCTGCTCGAAGCCCAGTACGAACTCAAGCAGCAGGCGCGCTTTCCGGTGATCGTGTTGATCAACGGCATCGAGGGCGCCGGCAAGGGCGAGACGGTCAAACTGCTTAACGAGTGGATGGACCCGCGTCTGATCGAGGTACGCACCTTCGACCAGCAGACCGATGAGGAACTGGCCCGTCCGCCGGCCTGGCGCTACTGGCGGGCGTTACCGCCCAAAGGGCGCATGGGTGTGTTCTTCGGCAACTGGTACAGCCAGATGCTGCAGGGACGGGTCCATGGTCTGTTCAAGGATGCGGTGCTCGACCAGGCCATCACCGGGGCCGAGCGTCTGGAGCAGATGCTTTGCGACGAGGGCGCGCTGATCATCAAGTTCTGGTTCCATCTGTCCAAGAAACAGATGAAGGCGCGTCTTAAGGCGCTCAAGGACGACCCTTTGCACAGCTGGCGCATTAGCCCGCTGGACTGGCAGCAATCGCAAACCTATGACCGCTTCGTGCGTTTCGGCGAGCGTGTGTTGCGTCGCACCAGCCGCGACTACGCGCCCTGGCATGTGATCGAGGGGGTCGATCCGTACTACCGCAGCCTGGCGGTGGGGCGCATCCTTCTGGAGAGCCTGCAAGCGGCGCTGGCCAACGATCCGAGTAGCAAGCACAAAGGCAACGTGGCGCCATTGGGGCGCAGCATCGACCAGAAGAGCCTGCTCGGCGCGTTGGACCTGAGCCGGCGCCTGGACAAACACGATTACCAAGAGCAACTGGTCACCGAACAAGCTCGCCTTGCAGGGCTGCTGCGCAACAAGCAGATGCGCCGCCATGCACTGGTGGCGGTGTTCGAAGGCAATGACGCGGCAGGCAAGGGCGGCGCTATCCGCCGGGTGGCCGCGGCGCTCGACCCCCGTCAGTACCGCATCGTACCGGTCGCCGCGCCCACCGAGGAGGAGCGGGCCCAGCCTTACCTGTGGCGTTTCTGGCGGCATATTCCGGCGCGAGGCAAGTTCACCATCTTCGACCGTTCTTGGTACGGCCGGGTGCTGGTGGAGCGGGTGGAGGGCTTTTGCACCCCGGCCGACTGGATGCGTGCCTATGGCGAGATCAACGATTTCGAAGAGCAATTGACCAACGCGGGCGTCGTGGTGGTGAAGTTCTGGCTGGCGATCGACCAACAAACGCAGCTGGAGCGCTTCGAGGAACGCGAGCAGATCCCGTTCAAGCGCTACAAGATCACCGAGGACGATTGGCGCAACCGCGACAAGTGGGACCTCTATGTAGAGGCGGTGGGGGACATGGTCGACCGCACCAGTACCGAGATCGCGCCCTGGACCTTGGTCGAGGCCAACGACAAGCGTTGGGCACGGGTGAAGGTGCTCAAGACCATCAACGAGGCGCTGGAAGCGGCATTTCATAAATCCCGCAAATAAGTGCTTGGCTGTCACCTATTTTGGCGAGCGAACCCGCTTCCACAGACTAGCGGTGCACTTGTGGCAGCGGGTTTGCCGGCGAAAAGGCCAGCGTAGGCGACAGGGGAAATCCTGGCATGCCCGCAAGGAATGACCCGATGAATTCTTTTCCCGCGACTTTTCCCCAGCCCTGTACTCCAAGCCCTTAGAATTTCCAGTACCCCCACCCGCAGGGCCTGATTCGAGGACGCTATGCACATTTCTTCCGGACGCTGGGGCTACGGCCTGTTCCTGGCACTGCTGACCGCGTTTCTCTGGGGCATTCTGCCGATCAAGCTCAAGCAAGTCCTGCAGGTGATGGACCCGATCACCGTCACCTGGTATCGCCTCACGGTTTCTGGCTGCCTGCTGTTCGCCTGGCTGGCGGTCAATCGGCGCTTGCCGGCTGTCGGCAAGCTTGGACGCAAGGGCGCAGGCCTGATCTCCGTGGCGGTCTTCGGCCTGATGGGCAATTACGTGCTGTACCTGATCGGGCTCAACCTGCTCAGCCCTGGCACCGCACAATTGGTGGTGCAGATTGGCCCGGTGTTGTTGCTGGTGGCCAGCGTGTTCGTCTTCAAGGAGCGCTTCAGCCTGGGACAGGGGCTTGGGTTGTTGGTGCTGCTGGCTGGATTCGGGCTGTTCTTCAACCAGCGGCTCGAAGAGCTGCTGACCTCGTTGGGCGTTTATACCACCGGCGTGTTGACCATTCTGCTGGCCACGAGCATCTGGGTGTTCTATGCCCTGAGCCAGAAGCAACTGCTCACGGTGTGGCATTCACAGCAGGTGATGATGGTGATGTACCTGAGCTGTGCGCTGTTGCTGATGCCCTGGGCGCATCCATTGGAGGCATTGCAGTTGAGCCCGCTGCAAGGCTGGCTGTTGTTGGCGTGTTGCCTCAATACCCTGGTGGCGTACGGAGCGTTCGCCGAGGCGCTGGCCCATTGGGAAGCCTCGCGAGTGAGCGCGACCTTGGCGCTCACACCTTTGGTGACTTTCCTCGCCGTGGCCGCGGCGGCCGTGCTGTGGCCGGATTATGTCCAGGCCGAAGACATCAACGCCCTGGGATACGTCGGGGCGGTGACGGTGGTGGTGGGGTCGGCCCTCGTGGCGTTGGGACCTTCATTGATGGCCGGCTGGCGTGCGCGGCGTGCGCGATTGGCACAGGTTCAGTGAACCAGACGTGGCTGCGCCAGCTCCCGTAAAAGAGCTGGCGCAAACGGGGCTGCATGGCCTGACGGTCAGCCTTTTGCACCGGGTGCCAGCATGTTCTCTGGCCGCACCCATTGGTCGAACTGCTCGTTGGTCAGGTACTTGAGCTCAAGCGCCGCCTCACGCAGTGTCTTGCCCTCGCTGTAGGCCTTCTTGGCGATCTCGGCAGCCTTGTCGTAACCGATGTGCGGGTTGAGCGCGGTGACCAGCATCAGCCCTCGCTCCAGATGCGCGGCCATCTGCTCGGCATCCGGCTCGATCCCGGCCACGCAGTGCTGCTGGAAGTTGCGGCAGCCGTCGGCCAGCAACTCGATCGATTGCAGCAGGTTGTGGATGATCACCGGCTTGAACACGTTCAACTGCAGATGCCCTTGGCTGGCGGCAAAGCCGATCGCCGCGTCGTTGCCCAGCACCTGGCAGGCAAGCATCGACAAGGCCTCGCATTGGGTCGGGTTGACCTTGCCGGGCATGATCGAACTGCCCGGTTCGTTGGCCGGCAGGCGTACTTCGGCGAGCCCCGCCCGTGGGCCGGAGCCGAGCAGGCGCAGGTCGTTGGCGATTTTCATCAAGGCCACGGCCAGGGTCTTGAGGGCGCCGGCCAGGGTGGTCAGCGGCTCATGGCCGGCCAGGGCGGCGAACTTGTTCGGTGCGGTGACGAAGGGCAGGCCCGAAAGCGCTGCCAGCTCTGCGGCGATGGCTTCGGCGAAGCCGTGCGGAGCATTGAGCCCGGTACCGACCGCAGTCCCGCCCTGGGCCAGCTCGCACACTGCCGGCAGGCTGGCACGAATGGCGCGCTGGGCATAGTCAAGCTGGGCGACGAACGCCGAGACTTCCTGGCCGAAGGTGATGGGTGTGGCGTCCATCATGTGGGTACGGCCGGTCTTGACCAGGTGCTGGTGACGCGCCGACAGCTCGGCCAGGCCCGCCGAGAGTTCGGCGATCGCTGGCAGCAGTTTGTCGTGCACGGCCTGTGCAGCGGCGATGTGCATGGCGGTGGGGAAGCAGTCGTTGGAGCTCTGCGAGCGGTTGACGTGGTCGTTGGGGTGTACCGGCGCCTTGCCGCCTCGACCCTTGCCGGCCAGCTCGTTGGCGCGCCCGGCGATGACTTCGTTGACGTTCATGTTGCTCTGGGTGCCGCTGCCGGTCTGCCAGACGACGAGCGGGAACTGGTCGTCATGTTCGCCTTGGAGCACTTCATCGGCGGCCTGTTCGATAAGACGGGCGATGTCGGCCGGCAGGTCGCCATTGCGGTCGTTGACCCGCGCTGCAGCTTTCTTGATCAGCGCCAGGGCGTGCAGTACAGCCAGGGGCATGCGCTCCTTGCCGATGGCGAAGTTGTTCAGCGAACGCTGGGTCTGCGCGCCCCAGTAGGCGTCCTCTGGAACTTCGACCGGGCCCAGGCTGTCTGTCTCGATACGGCTCATGCTGCGTTCACTCCTTTGTCAGTCCGAAACCGCAGTTTAGGCCCTGATTCGCTCGAGCGGTTCCGTCGCTCGTCATGCCACTTGAGCACTATGGCGCCACGGCGCAGAATGCTCTCCCCGAGGTACCCGCCTCCCTTTCTTTCATGAAGGAAATGCAATGACTCGTCTTCGCGTCCTCTGTGCCGCCGTCGTCCTGGCTTGCGCCAGCGGCCAGGTACTCGCCGCCACTGCCAGCCACAACGCTGCCGCCGAGAAATTCCTGACTCTGGTCAATGCCGACAAGCTGGGCACCCCGGTGTACATGCAAGTCCAGCAGATGTTCGCCCAGCGTTTCGCCCAGACCAAAGCGCCTGAGTCCAAGAAAAACGTGCTCGACAGCTACCAGGCCAAGGCCAATGCCGCCCTGGACAACGCCATCGGCTGGAAGAGAATCAAGCCGAAGATGGTCGACCTGTATACCCAGACCTTCACCGAGCAGGAGCTCAAGGACCTGGTCAAATTCTACGAATCGTCGCTGGGCAAGAAGGTCCTGCGCGAGATGCCCCGCGTGACCCAGCAGTCGGCCCAGCTGACCCAGCAGAGCCTGGAACCGGCGGTCCCAGTGGTCAACAAGCTGCTTGACGACATGACCAAGGAACTGGACCCGAACGCCGGCAAGGCCCCAGCCAAGAAGTGAGTGACGCCCCGATGAACATGCAGCAACGCATCGAACAGCAGTTGGCCGCCCTGGCCCCGGCGCACCTTGAGGTGCTCAACGAGAGCCACATGCATAGCCGTGGCCAGGAGACCCACTACAAGGCGGTGATCGTCAGCGAGCAGTTCGCCGGACTCAATAGCGTCAAGCGCCACCAGAAGGTCTACGCCACCATGGGTGAGCTGATGGGCCAGATCCACGCCCTGGCGATCCATACCTATACATCCGAGGAATGGGCCAAAGTCGGTGCGGCGCCGGCCTCCCCGGTCTGTGCCGGCGGGGGGCACTGAATCCCTTCCGTCGTTCTGGTACAATCCGCGTCATCCGGGGGCCGCTACAGCGGCCCCCTGCTTTTTGTCAAACCCGGTCCGCCCCTTACGAGGGTGACCACCTGGAGAGTTGTTTCATGTCCCAAGCTATCGTCGTGGCGGCCTTGTACAAGTTCGTCACTCTGGAAGACTACGTCGAGCTGCGCGAGCCGCTGCTCCAGACCATGGTCGACAACGGCGTCAAAGGCACCTTGCTGTTGGCCCTGGAAGGCATCAACGGTACTGTCTCGGGCACCCGTGAAGGTATCGACGGGCTGCTCACCTGGCTGCGCAACGACCCGCGCCTGGTCGATATCGACCACAAGGAATCCTACTGCGACGAGCAGCCGTTCTACCGCACCAAGGTCAAGCTCAAGAAAGAGATCGTCACCCTGGGCGTGCCGGGCGTGGACCCGAACCACAAGGTCGGTACCTACGTCGAGCCCAAGGACTGGAACGCCCTGATCAGCGACCCGGAAGTGCTGCTGATCGACACCCGCAACGACTACGAAGTGGCCATCGGCACGTTCAAGGGCGCCATCGACCCGAAGACCGAGACCTTCCGCCAGTTTCCCGACTACATCAAGGCCAACTTCGATCCGAGCAAGCACAAAAAGGTTGCGATGTTCTGCACCGGCGGCATCCGTTGCGAAAAAGCCTCCAGCTACATGCTCGGTGAAGGCTTCGAGGAGGTCTATCATCTTAAGGGTGGGATCCTGAAGTACTTCGAGGAAGTGCCTCAAGAGCAGAGCCTGTGGGATGGCGACTGCTTCGTCTTCGACAATCGCGTCACGGTGCGTCATGACCTGACCGAGGGCGAATACGACCAGTGCCATGCCTGCCGCCACCCGATCAGCGTGGAGGACCGTGCGTCCGAGCACTATTCGCCAGGCGTGAGCTGCCCGCATTGCTGGGACAGCCTGAGCGAGAAGACCCGGCGCAGCGCCATCGACCGGCAGAAGCAGATCGAACTGGCCAAGGCGCGCAACCAGCCCCACCCGATCGGTTACAACTACAAAGCCGAGGCTTGATGCATGTCCGCACGCCTGCTGTATGTGATGGACCCGATGTGTTCCTGGTGCTGGGGCTTCGCCCCGGTGGCCGAGGCGTTGATCGCCCAGGCGCGTGAGGCTGGCGTGCCGACGCGCCTAGTGCTGGGTGGCCTGCGCTCGGGCAGCAGCGCCCTGGATGCCTCGACCCGTCGCTACATCCTCGAACATTGGCAGGCGGTGGCCGAAGCCACCGGCCAGGCGTTTCGCTTCGAAGGTGCCATGCCGGACGGCTTCGTCTACGACACCGAGCCCGCTTGCCGCGCCCTGGTGGCAGCGCGCGAGCTGGACGCCGAGCGGGTCTGGCCTCTGCTGGGATTGATTCAGCGGGCGTTCTACGAGCAGGGGGTGGACGTTACCCGCGCTCCGCAACTGGTGGAGCTTGCCGAGCAGGCAGGTTTTGACCGAGGTCATTTCGCCGAGGCGTTTTCCCGGGCCGATACCCGTGCCGCCACCGCGGCCGATTTCAGTTGGGTGCAGGACCTGGGCATTGCCGGCTTTCCGACGCTGCTGGCCGAGCGCAACGGCCAGCTGGCCTTGCTGACCAACGGCTACCAGCCGCTGGACCGGCTGCAACCCTTGCTCGGCCGCTGGCTGCAGCAGGCCGCCTGTGCTTGACCTGCCAGGGTCATCCGACCCTGTGCCGGGGAAGGCCCCCGCCGTGGCCGATCGTCTGAGCTGGGCGGAGATCCGCCGCCTGGCGTTGCATCACAAGAAGGCCCTGTGGTCCGCCAACCTTGTGGCCGTGCTCGCGGCTTTGTGCAGCGTGCCGATCCCTTTGCTGCTGCCATTGCTGGTGGACGAAGTGTTGCTCGGCCATGGCGATGCGGCGCTCAAGTGGATGAACCGCTTCCTGCCGGACAACTGGCAGGTGGCGGCCGGCTACATCGGCCTGATGCTGATCGCGACCCTTGGCCTGCGCCTGGCTGCACTGGCCTTCAACGTGTTGCAGGCCAAGTTGTTCGCGGGCCTTGCCAAGGACATCGTCTACCGCCTGCGCATTCGCCTGATCGAACGGCTCAAGCGGATCTCCCTCAAGGAATACGAAAGCCTGGGCAGCGGCACCGTGACCACGCATCTGGTGACTGACCTGGACACCCTGGACAAGTTCGTCGGCGAGACCTTGAGCCGCTTCCTGGTGGCCGTCCTGACCTTGACCGGTACGGCCGCCATCCTGATCTGGATGCACTGGCAGCTGGCACTGTTGATCCTGCTGTTCAACCCACTGGTGATCTACTTCACCGTGCAACTGGGCAAGCGGGTCAAGCACCTGAAGAAGCTCGAAAACGACAGCACCGCACGCTTTACCCAGGCTTTGGCCGAGACCCTGGACGCCATCCAGGAGATCCGCGCCGGCAACCGTCAGGGTTATTTTCTCGGTCGCCTCGGGCTGCGTGCCCGGGAAGTGCGCGACTATGCCGTGGCCTCGCAGTGGAAGAGCGACGCCAGCGGTCGTGCCAGCGGGCTGTTGTTCCAGTTCGGTATCGATATCTTCCGCGCCGCGGCCATGCTCACGGTGCTGTTCTCCGACCTGTCCATTGGCCAGATGCTGGCTGTATTCAGCTACTTGTGGTTCATGATCGGGCCGGTGGAGCAACTGCTCAATCTGCAATACGCCTACTATGCCGCCGGCGGCGCCCTGAGCCGGCTCAATGAGCTGCTGGCGCGGGCCGACGAGCCGCAGTATCCGGCGGCGGTCGACCCCTTCGCCGGGCGCGACACGGTCGGCATCGAAGTGCGCGACCTGCGCTTTGCCTATGCCGACGAGCCGGTGCTCGAGCATCTGGATCTTTCCATCGCCCCGGGCGAGAAAGTGGCTATTGTCGGGGCCAGCGGTGGCGGCAAGAGCACCTTGGTACAGCTGCTGCTGGGCCTGTACAGCGCCCAGGCCGGGACCATCCGCTTCGGTGGGGCGAGCCTTCAGGAGATCGGCCTTGAGGCGCTGCGCGAGAATGTCGCGGTGGTGCTACAGCACCCATCGCTGTTCAACGATAGCGTGCGCGCCAACCTGACGCTGGGCCGTGACTGCACCGACGAGGCCTGCTGGCAGGCTCTGCGCATCGCCCAGCTCGATGCCACCATCGCCGCGCTGCCCCAGGGCCTGGACAGCGTGGTGGGGCGCTCCGGCGTCCGTCTGTCCGGTGGCCAGCGCCAGCGCCTGGCCATTGCCCGAATGATCCTCGCCGAGCCCAAGGTGGTGATTCTCGACGAGGCCACCTCGGCCCTGGACGCTGCCACCGAATACAACCTGCATCAGGCCATGGCGCGGTTTCTCAATGGCCGTACCACATTGATCATCGCCCACCGGCTGTCGGCGGTGAAACAGGCAGACCGGGTGCTGGTGTTCGATGGCGGGCATGTGGCCGAGGATGGCGGTCACCAGCAGTTGATTGCCGAGGGCGGGTTGTACGCCAAGCTGTATGGGCATTTGCAGCAGAGCTGAACGTGCCTGGGGGCGCTGCGGGAAAGCGCGCCTCGTCGCGAGCACTGCCACGGCCGGTGCCATTGCCCCGCAACGCTTGATCCAGGCCAGTACCGGTAACGCGGTAACCCACTTCAATTCCCATCAAAAACCCCGTCGTCCCGCTGGCAAATGACCTACGCTGTGCTTGTCTGGGTCGACATGCGCCTTTCTGCTCAGTGACAGGGATTACATGAAGGGAAATCGGACTCTCGAAGCGCCAAGGCTGCTGGGCATCATCTGGCCCTTCATCGCCGTTGTGATTTTCCAGATGCTGTTGGGCAGCATGAGTCTCTACGCATTGTCTGCCGTACGCGCCTATGTGGCAGGCGAAAGCCTGTGGTCCAAGGCCCAGAAGGACGCCATCTACTACCTGAGCCTGTACGCCGATACCCGTGACGAACGCTCTTACCAGCGTTACCTGCAGGCAATCGACGTGCCCAAGGGTGACTACCAGCTGCGTCTGGCGCTGGACCGACCCGATCCTGACATTGAGGCGGCGCGCAAAGGTGTCCTGCAAGGCGGCAACCACCCGGACGATGCCTCCCGGATCATCTGGTTCTACCGCAATTTTCGCCACGTCAGCTATATGGAAACCGCCATCGCCTATTGGGACATCGGCGATAACTATCTGCGCTTGCTCGATGACGTGGCTCGGGAGATGCGCGAGGGGTTTGTCACTGGAGAGGTCACTGCCGGCGACGTGGACCGCTGGCGTGCGCGCATCGTCTCCATCAACGAGGGTGTGACCCCGGCGGCCAAGGCCTTCAGCGATGCACTGGGCGAAGGGTCGCGGATGTTGCTCAGGATGCTGATGATCACCAATCTGGCGACGGCGCTGTTTCTCATCAGTATCGCCTGGCGTCGTTCGAGCAAGCTGCTGGCCCAGCGCCAAGCGTTTGCCCAGGCCCTGCAGGCCGAACGGGAGCGGGCGCAGATCACCTTGCAGTCCATTGGCGATGCGGTGATTACCACTGACGTCGAAGGCTGCATCGTCTACATGAACCCGGCCGCCGAGCTGCTCACCCACTGGCAGGCCAGCCAGGCCCAGGGCATGCCGCTGGCGGCGTTGTTCAGCTTGGTGGACGAGCATGCCGAGCACGACAACCGCACCCTGGTCGAGCAGGTGCTCAGCGGCAGTCTCAAGGGTGGCTCCGAGCATGCCCGGCTGATACAGCGGCTTGATGGCAGCACGGTGTCGATCAACCTGGTCGGCTCGCCGATCGTCAGCGATGGCCAGGTCAGTGGCCTGGTGCTGGCGTTGCATGACATGACCCAGGAGCGCCAGTACATCGCCAGCCTTTCCTGGCAGGCGACTCACGACGCTTTGACGGGCCTGGCCAACCGCCGCGAGTTCGAGTATCGCCTCGAGCAGGCCCTCAACAGCCTGGCACGCCAGCCCGGGCGGCATTCGCTGATGTTCCTGGACCTGGACCAGTTCAAGCTGGTCAACGACACCAGCGGCCATGCCGCTGGCGATGAGTTGTTGCGCCACATTTGCGCGGTATTGCAGGCTGGCCTGCGTGAGGGGGACACCTTGGCGCGGCTGGGGGGCGACGAGTTCGGCGTGCTGCTGGAGAACTGCCCGCCCGAACAGGCCGAGCGTATTGCCGAGCAACTGCGCCAGACCGTGCAGAGCCTACATTTTGTGTGGAAAGGCCGGCCGTTCGTCACCACCGTGAGTGTGGGCCTTGTGCATATCGCCCAACCGGCCGGCACCCTGGAAGCCTCGCTGCGTGCGGCCGACATGGCCTGCTACATGGCCAAGGAGAAAGGCCGCAACCGGGTCCAGGTGTACCACGCCGACGACACTGAACTGTCCCTGCGCTTTGGCGAAATGGCGTGGATCCAGCGTCTGCACGTAGCCTTGGAGGAAAACCGCTTCTGCCTCTATGCCCAGGAAATCGCGCCGCTTTCATCCATGGAAGGGCCTGGCCATCTGGAGATCCTGCTGCGCCTGCACGATGAAAGCGGCCGCACCATCCTGCCCAGCACCTTTATTCCGGCCGCCGAACGCTACGGCTTGATGACTGCCCTGGATCGCTGGGTGGTGCGCAACGTGTTCCAGGTCATTCGCCAATGCCTGGACGAAGGCAGGGAAGGGCCGCTGGCCATGTGCGCGATCAACTTATCCGGATCGAGCATTGGCGACGACAAGTTCCTGGAGTACCTGCGCTCATTGTTTGGCAAGTATTCGATTCCACCGCGGCTGGTCTGTTTCGAGATCACCGAAACCAGCGCCATCGCCAACCTGGGCAGTGCGATTCGTTTTATCAACGAGTTGAAGGGGCTGGGCTGCAAGTTCTCGTTGGATGACTTCTGCGCGGGTATGTCGTCATTCGCGTATTTAAAACATTTGCCTGTAGACTTCCTGAAGATCGACGGAAGTTTCGTAAAAGACATGCTCGACGATCCGATCAACCGCGCCATGGTCGAGGTGATCAATCATATCGGGCATGTGATGGGCAAACGGACCATTGCCGAATTCGTCGAAACGCCGTTGATTGAACAGGCGTTGCAGGAGATCGGCGTGGATTATGCCCAGGGTTACCTCATCGAGCGGCCGCAGGTGTTCACCTGCGACAGCCTGCAACGCCAACGAATAGCCGCAAGGCCCCTGTTGCACCGGGCGCCTGGGACCTTTCGTTGAAGAAGGTGTCGTCCGGAAATCACATGGATTCAAGGAGCAGAAAGTGATTGATACCTTCGTACGAATCGGCCCATTGATGGATGCCGCCAGTTACCCCGATTGGGCTCAGCAATTGATCGAAGAGTGCCGCGAAAGCAAGCGGCGGGTGGTGGAGCATGAGTTCTACCAGCGCTTGCGCGACGGCCAGCTCAAGCAGGCCACTATCCGCCAGTACCTGATCGGTGGCTGGCCGGTGGTCGAGCAGTTCTCCCTCTATATGGCCCACAACCTGACCAAGACCCGCTTTGCCCGGCACCCAGGCGAAGACATGGCGAGGCGCTGGCTGATGCGCAACATCCGCGTCGAGCTCAACCACGCCGACTACTGGCTGCACTGGTGCCAGGCCCACGGGATCACATTGGCTGACCTGCAGGCCCAGGAGGTCCCGCCGGAGCTCAATGGCCTCAATGACTGGTGCTGGCGGGTTTGTGCCACCGAGTCGCTGGCGCTGTCGATGGCCGCGACCAACTATGCGATCGAAGGCGCGACAGGTGAGTGGGCGGCGCTGGTGTGTTCCACCGACACCTATGCCTTGAGCTTCCCCGAGGACATCCGCAAGCGCGCGATGAAATGGCTGAAGATGCATGCTCAATACGATGATGCGCACCCGTGGGAGGCGCTGGAGATCATCTGTACGCTGGCTGGCGAGCACCCGACTCCGGGCTTGCGGGCCGAGCTGCGCAGGACGATCTGCAAAAGCTATGACTGCATGTTCCTGTTCCTGGAGCGATGCATGCAGCTGGAGCATCGTCAGCCTGGGCGTCTGCGGCCGGCGCTGGCGATAGGGTAAGGTCTGGGGCCTTGCGCCCCATCGCAGGCTGCGCCAGCTCTTACAGGGGCAACACGTTACCTGTAGGAGCTGGCCTGGCCTCTGATCGTGTCAGGCTGAACGGCCCAGTTACTGGGCGTCGAACGCCTGCCCGTTCACCTCGGCACTGTCAGGACCCATCAGATACAAGTACAGCGGCATGATCTCTTCGGGCAGCGGATTGTTCTGCGGGTTCTCGCTCGGGTAGGCCTGGGCACGCATCGCGGTGCGGGTGGCGCCAGGGTTGATGCTGTTGGCGCGCACCGGCGCTACGCCGTCCAGTTCGTCGGCCAGGGTCTGCATCAGCCCTTCGGTGGCAAACTTCGAGACACCATAGGCGCCCCAGTATGCGCGGCCCTTGCGCCCGACGCTGCTGGAGGTGAACACCACCGACGCGTCCTCCGACAGTTTGAGCAGCGGCAACAGCGTGCTGGTCAGCATGAAGGTGGCATTGACGTTTATGTGCATCACGCGCATGAAGTTCTCGCCCGAAAGCTGCTCCAGCGGTGTGCGCGGGCCAATGATCGAGGCATTGTTGAGCAGGCCGTCGAGGCGGCCGAACTGCTCTTCGATCATCACGGCCAGTTCGTTGTACTGGTGGGGCAGGGCGGTCTCGAGGTTGAACGGGATCACTACCGGTTGCGGATGGCCGGCCGCCTCGATCTGGTCGTAGACCTCGTTGAGGTTGGCCTCGGTCTTGCCCAGCAACAGCACGGTCGCCCCCAGGGCGGCATAGGCCTTGGCGGCGGCAGCACCGATACCACGGCCAGCGCCTGTGACCAGAATGATCCGGCCTTTGAGCAGGTCGGGGCGGGCGGTGTAGTCGTACATGTCAGGTGTCCTTGCTTGTCAATCTTGCACGGCCCCCTGGGTGAGCGGGTTCCACTTGGGGCCGCATCAGGGGTCAGCAGCCGCACAGCGCGCTGTCGATCACCTTGCGCAGTTCCAGGGGGTGGTCCACCACCACGTCTGCTCCCCAGTTGTTGGGATTGTCCTGAGGATGAATATAGCCATAGCGCACCGCCGCCGTGCGGGTACCGGCATCACGGCCGGACTCGATGTCGCGCAGGTCATCGCCGACGAACAGGACACTGGCCGGGTCCAGGTTCAGGGTCTTGCAGGCGAGAATCAGCGGCTCGGGGTCGGGCTTGCTGTTTTTCACATGGTCCGGGCAGATGAGCAAGGCCGAGCGCTCGGCCAGGCCCAGGCGCTGCATGATCGGCTCGGCGAAGCGCACGGGCTTGTTGGTGACCACGCCCCACAGCAGGTTGCCTTTCTCGATGTCCTCGAGCAGCTCGGCCATGCCGTCGAACAGCTTGCTGTGCACTGCGCAGTCGCGCTGGTAGCGCTCGAGGAATTCCAGGCGCAGGGCTTCGAAGCCTTCTGCGTCCGGATCCATGGCGAAGGTGGCCGCAACCATGGCCCGGGCGCCGCCGGAAATCACGTCGCGAATGCGCTGGTCATCGATGGCCGGCAGGCCACGGTCGGCCAGCATGGCCTGGCAGATGGCAATGAAATCCGGCGCCGTGTCCAGCAGGGTGCCGTCCATGTCGAAGAGTACTGCTCGCAAACGCATGCTCATTCCTCGCGCAGGGTCTGGATCATGTAGTTGACGTCGACGTCGCTGCTGAGCTTGTAGTGCTTGGTCAGCGGGTTGTAGGTCAGGCCGATGATGTCTTTCACCTCGAGGCCCGCGACGCGGCTCCAGGCGCCCAGCTCCGACGGGCGGATGAACTTCTTGAAGTCGTGGGTGCCGCGCGGCAGCATCTTGAGCACGTACTCGGCACCGATGATCGCCAGCAGGTAGGCCTTGGGGTTGCGGTTGATGGTCGAGAAGAAGACCTGGCCGCCCGGCTTGACCAGGCGATGGCAGGCGCGAATCACCGAGGAGGGGTCAGGCACGTGTTCGAGCATTTCAAGGCAGGTGACCACGTCGAACTGCCCGGCCATTTCCTCGGCCATCTCTTCGGCGGTGATGCGGCGGTATTCGACCTCGACGCCGGACTCCAGCTGGTGCAGTTGGGCCACGGCCAATGGTGCCTCGCCCATGTCGATGCCGGTGACGCTGGCGCCACGCAGGGCCATGGCTTCGCTGAGGATGCCGCCGCCGCAGCCGACGTCCAGCACCTTCTTACCGGCCAGGCCCACGCGCTCGTCGATCCAGTTGACCCGCAGCGGGTTGATGTCGTGCAGCGGCTTGAACTCGCTCTCGCGGTCCCACCAGCGGTGAGCCAGGGCTTCGAACTTGGCGATTTCGGCGTGGTCGACGTTGCTCATGGAACAATCCTCTGAATCTTCGATAAAAGTGTTACAGGCGCAAACCCAAGGCTTGCGGCCGTCATTCGTGGCCTGCGATGCGCGCGCCCCAGGCGCGGGCCGTGGTCGTCAAAGCTTGTTCGTCCATCTGCGTCAGGCGTCGGTCGTCGAGCAGTTGGTGGCCGGCGACCCAGACATGCCGTGCGCAGTCGCGGCCTGTGGCGTAAATCAGTTGCGAAACCGGGTCGTGCACGGGCTGCTGGGCCAGCCCCGAGAGGTCGAAAGCCACCAGGTCTGCGGCCTTGCCCAGCTCCAGCGAGCCGGTGACCGCCTCAAGACCCAGGGCGCGGGCACCATTCAAGGTGGCCATGCGCAGGGCTCGGTGGGCATCCAGGGCTGTGGCGGAGCCGGCGACCGCCTTGGCCAGCAGGGCCGCGGTGCGGGTTTCGCCGAGCAGATCCAGGTCGTTGTTGCTGGCCGCCCCGTCGGTGCCCACCGCCACGTTGACCCCGGCCTGCCATAGCCGTTCCACCGGGCAGAAGCCACTGGCCAGCTTGAGGTTGGATTCGGGGCAATGGACAACGCTGGTGTCGCTTTCTACCAACAGAGTGAGGTCATCGTCGCTGATCTGGGTCATGTGCACCGCCTGCAGCCTTGGGCCCAGCAGGCCGAGACGGGCCAGGCGCGCCAGCGGGCGCTCGCCGTTCTCGGCCAGGGCTTGTTCGACTTCGCCGGCGGTCTCGTGGATATGCATGTGCAGCGGGGCGTCGAGCTGGTCGGCGATGACGCGGATCTTCTCAAGGCTCTGATCGCTGACCGTATAGGGCGCGTGAGGCCCCAGGGCGACACTGATGCGTGGGTGGTGGCGCAGGTCATCGAACAGCTCGATGGCCAGGTGCAGGCCTTCGTCGGGCGTGCGGGCGCCAGGGATGGGGAAATCCAGCAAAGGCACGGCGATCTGGGCGCGAATACCGCTGCGGTGCACTCGGTCGCAGGCCTCCCGCGGGAAGAAATACATATCGGCAAAGCAGGTGATGCCGCCCTTGAGCTGCTCGGCGATGGCCAGGTCCGTGCCATCGCGCACGAAGGCTTCATCCACCCAGCGGCCTTCGGCCGGCCAGATGTGCTCTTTGAGCCAGGTCATCAACGGCAGGTCGTCGGCCAGCCCGCGCAGCAGGGTCATGGCGGCGTGGCCATGGGCGTTGATCAGGCCGGGGCACAGCAGACAGTCGGGCAGCTCGCGTACTTCCCGTGCAGCCGGTGCCCGTTCACGCGGGCCGAGCCAGGCGATCAGCCCGTCACGGATGCCCAGGGCGTGCTCCTTGAGTACCACGCCGGCCGGCTCCACGGGGACCAGCCAGCCCGGGACGAGCAGCAGGTCGAGGGGGGAGGGGGCTGTGGGCATGCGAAGGGCACCTGGTTCGGTTGAGTCAAGCGCGCAGTATACCCGAGCGTCCAGGGCTGAGGCTCGCTATAATCGGCCGCTTTTGATCAGCGAACGACGGGGAGAGGCGATGCGCGAGCGACTTTTGGCGGCGGAGAAGGTGACCGGCATCCAGTGGCGTAATGGCACCTTGCATCTGCTCGACCAGCGCCTGCTGCCTGTTCGTGAGCATTGGTTGGCCTGCACCGACGTGACGGCGGTGGTCGACGCGATCCGCCAGATGGCGGTGCGCGGTGCGCCGGCCATTGGCATCAGCGCCGCCTACGGCCTAGTGCTTGCCCTGCGCCAGCGCCTGGCCGAAGGGGAGGACTGGGAGCACGCGCTGGAGGAAGATTTCCTTGCCCTTGCCGAAGCCCGGCCAACGGCGGCCAACCTGTTCTGGTCGCTCAACCGCATGCGCGAGCGTCTGCAGCGTCTGCGTGCGGATGAAGACGTGCTGGCGGTCATGGAGGCCGAAGCGGTGGCAATCCATGAAAGCGACCGCGAAGCCAACCTGACCATGGCCCAGCACGGCCTGGAGCTGATTCGCCGCCAGCAGGGCAACGCGCAGACCATCCTCACCTACGGCAACGCTGGTGCCTTGGCCAGTGGCGGCTTCGGCACTGCGCTGGGGGTGATCCGCGCGGCCTACCTCGAAGGCATGGTGGAGCGGGTCTACGCCGGCGAAACCCGGCCCTGGCTGCACGGCTCGCGCATCACCGCCTGGGAGCTGGCCCACGAAGGCATCCCGGCGACCCTGTGCGCGGATTCGGCGATGGCCCACCTGATGAAGACCAAGGGCATCACCTGGGTGGTGGTGGGCGCTGACTGCATCGCCGCCAATGGCGATGTGGCTGGCAAGATCGGGACTTACCAACTGGCGGTCGCGGCCATGCACCATGGCGTGCGCTTCATGGTGGTGGCGCCGAGCACCACCATCGACCTGAACCTGGCTACCGGCGAGGACATTCCCCTCGAGGAGCGCGAGGCCGACGAGCTGCTGGATGTGGCGGGTAACCGTGTGGCAGCCGAGGTGGAGGTGTTCAATCCGGTATTCGATGTGACGCCAGCGGACCTGGTCGATGTGATCGTGACCGAGCGAGGCGTGGTAGAACGGCCTGATACCGCCAAGATTGCCCAGTTGATTTGTCGCAAGCGTTTGCACTGATCGTTCAGGATTTTACGATGGCCTCATCGTGGGGCAGGAAAAACGGCGTTTTTACAGGCGCAGCGGCAACCTGCCATATCTCCCACGCCCCACGCCTTTGTGATACCATCCGGCAGTTTCCAGGGCCGCTCGTTGAAGCGGCCTTCATTGCGCAGATCCATGGCTCAACTCATTGATTTGTCGTAAGTCGTCGCACCCCTTTGCGTGCGGCGGCGAGCTTCGTTCGTCCTACGAGGGAAACGACGAAGTTTCACCAGAAAAAGGAATCAGGCTTCTCATGGGCGAACTGGCCAAAGAAATCCTCCCGGTCAATATCGAAGACGAACTGAGACAGTCTTACCTCGACTACGCGATGAGCGTGATTGTCGGGCGTGCGCTGCCCGATGCGCGTGACGGCTTGAAGCCCGTGCATCGCCGCGTTCTCTACGCGATGAGCGAACTGGGCAACGACTGGAACAAGCCGTACAAGAAGTCCGCGCGTGTGGTCGGTGACGTCATCGGTAAGTACCACCCCCACGGCGACACTGCGGTCTACGACACCATCGTGCGTATGGCCCAGCCCTTCTCGCTGCGTTATCTGCTGGTCGATGGCCAGGGCAACTTCGGTTCGGTCGACGGCGACAACGCCGCAGCCATGCGATACACCGAAGTGCGCATGGCCAAGCTGGCCCACGAGCTGCTGGCCGACCTGCACAAGGAAACCGTCGACTGGGTGCCCAACTATGACGGCACCGAGCAAATCCCGGCGGTCATGCCGACCAAGATCCCCAACCTGCTGGTCAATGGTTCCAGCGGTATCGCCGTGGGCATGGCAACCAACATCCCGCCGCACAACCTGGGCGAGGTCATCGACGGCTGCCTGGCGCTGATCGACAATCCCGAGGTGTCGATCGATGAACTGATGCAGTTCATCCCCGGTCCCGACTTCCCCACTGCCGGCCTGATCAACGGCCGCCAGGGCATCATCGAGGCCTACCGCACCGGCCGTGGCCGCATCTACATGCGCGCCCGCTCCGAGATCGAGGACATCGACAAGGACAAGACCGGCGGTCGCCAGCAGATCGTCGTCACCGAGCTGCCGTACCAGTTGAACAAGGCGCGGTTGATCGAAAAAATCGCCGAGCTGGTCAAAGAGAAGAAGATCGAAGGCATCACCGAGCTGCGTGATGAGTCCGACAAGGACGGCATGCGCATCGTCATCGAGCTGCGTCGCGGCGAGGTGCCGGAAGTGGTGCTCAACAACCTCTATTCGCAGACCCAGCTGCAGAGCGTGTTCGGCATCAACATGGTCGCGCTGATCGACGGCCGTCCGCGTCTGCTCAACCTCAAGGACCTGCTCGAGGCGTTCGTCCGTCACCGTCGTGAAGTGGTGACCCGCCGTACCGTGTTCGAGCTGCGCAAGGCGCGCGAGCGTGGTCACATTCTTGAAGGCCAGGCCGTTGCGCTGTCCAACATCGACCCGGTGATCGCCCTGATCAAGGCCTCGCCGACCCCTTCCGAGGCGAAGGAAGCCCTGATCAGCACGGCCTGGGAGTCCAGCGCCGTGCAGGTCATGGTCGAGCGTGCCGGTGCCGACTCCTGCCGTCCGGAAGACCTGCCGGAGCAGTACGGCCTGCGTGATGGTAAGTACTACCTCTCGCCGGAACAGGCCCAGGCCATCCTCGACCTGCGCCTGCACCGCCTGACCGGCCTTGAGCACGAGAAGCTGCTGGCCGAGTACCAGGAGATCCTCGAACAGATCGGTGAGCTGATCCGCATCCTGAGCAGCGCTGAGCGCCTGATGGAAGTGATCCGCGAAGAACTCGAAGCGATCCGCGCCGAGTACGGCGATGCCCGTCGCACCGAAATCCTCAACGCCACCCACGACCTCAGCTACGGCGACATGATCCCGGAAGAAGAGCGCGTGGTGACCATTTCCCACGGTGGCTATGCCAAGACCCAGCCGCTGTCCGCCTATCAGGCACAGCGCCGTGGCGGCAAAGGCAAGTCGGCCACTGGCGTGAAGGACGAGGACTACATCGAACACCTGCTGGTCGCCAACAGCCACGCCACGCTGCTGCTGTTCTCCAGCAAGGGCAAGGTTTACTGGCTCAAGACCTACGAGATTCCCGAAGCGTCCCGCGCCGCCCGTGGCCGTCCGCTGGTCAACCTGCTGCCATTGGAAGAAGGTGAGCGCATCACCGCCATGCTGCAGATTGACCTCGAAGCCCTTCAGCAGAACGCCGATGGCGACGAAGAACTGGAGGATGCCGACGACACCGTGCTCGAAGGGGAAGTGATCGAGGCCGAGGAAGTCGACGAAGAAGACGGCGACACCCCGGAATGGGTGGCAGAGCCGACCGGCGCGTACATCTTCATGGCGACCGCCTCCGGTACCGTTAAGAAGACCCCGCTGGCCCAGTTCGCCCGTCCGCGTTCCAGCGGTCTGATCGCCCTGAAGCTCAAGGAAGGTGACACCCTGATTGCCGCGGCCATCACCGACGGCGCCAAGGAAGTCATGATGTTCTCCGACGCCGGCAAGGTGATCCGCTTCGCCGAGAGCGTGGTGCGCGAAATGGGCCGTACCGCCCGTGGTGTTCGCGGCATGAAACTGGGCAAAGGGCAGCAGGTGATCTCCATGCTGATTCCTGAGTCCGGCGCGCAGATCCTCACGGCTTCCGAGCGTGGCTTCGGCAAGCGTACCCCGCTGTCCAAGTTCCCTCGTCGCGGCCGTGGCGGCCAGGGCGTCATCGCCATGGGTACCAAGGGGCGTAACGGTCTGTTGATCGGTGCGATCCAGGTGCAGGAAGGCGAAGAGATCATGTTGATCTCTGACCAGGGCACCTTGGTGCGTACCCGTGTGGGTGAGGTCTCCAGCCTGGGCCGTAACACCCAGGGTGTGACCCTCATCAAGCTGGCGACCGACGAGACGCTGGTGGGGCTGGAGCGGATTCAGGAGCCGTCCGAAGATCCCGACGAACTGATCGACGGGGACGAGGAGGGCGTCGAGGTCGATGCGCTGGACGCAGTCGACGACGACGGTGGTGTCGCCGAAGAGGCGCCACAGGAGTAACTCAGCGCAACACCCCCGAACGGGGCGACCATGGTCGCCCCGTTTGACTGATTACGGCAGGCAGCGTCCTCAAGGACGGTGCACTACCTGTGGAAGCGGGTAAACCCGCTTCCCAGGGTGCTCGGCAGTATCGAAGATTGTAGATTTGTACTATTTGGCAGAGCGAGAGTGGATGTGAGCAAACGAGCCTTTAACTTCTGCGCAGGCCCTGCCGCGCTTCCTGACGCTGTCCTGCAGCGTGCCCAGGCCGAAATGCTGGATTGGCGTGGCAAGGGCTTGTCCGTGATGGAGATGAGCCATCGCAGCGATGACTACGTGGCCATCGCCGAAAAGGCCGAGCAGGATCTGCGCGACCTGCTGTCCGTCCCCTCCAACTACAAAGTCCTGTTCCTGCAGGGTGGTGCCAGCCAGCAGTTTGCCGAGATCCCGCTGAACCTGCTGCCGGAAAACGCTACGGCCGACTACGTCGAGACTGGCATCTGGTCGAAGAAGGCCATCGAAGAGGCGCGCCGCTTCGGTCATGTCAATGTCGCCGCTAGCGCCAAGCCCTACGATTACTTGGCTATTCCGGGGCAGAACGAGTGGAACCTGACCAAGAACGCTGCCTATGTCCATTATGCGTCCAACGAGACCATTGGTGGCCTGCAGTTCGACTGGGTTCCGCAGACCGGTGACGTTCCTCTGGTGGTCGACATGTCGTCCGACATCCTGTCGCGCCCGATCGACGTCTCCCAGTACGGCCTGATCTATGCCGGTGCGCAGAAGAACATTGGCCCGAGCGGTCTGGTGGTGGTGATCGTGCGCGAAGACCTGCTCGGTCGCGCCCGTAGCCATTGCCCAACCATGCTCGACTACAAGGTCGCGGCCGACAACGGCTCGATGTACAACACTCCTGCCACCTATTCCTGGTACCTCTCGGGCCTGGTGTTCGAATGGCTCAAGGAGCAGGGCGGGGTCGAGGCCATGGAGCAGCGCAACCGCGCCAAGAAGGACCGCCTGTACGGTTTCATCGATGGTAGCGAGTTCTACACCAACCCGATCAGCCACAATGCCCGCTCGTGGATGAACGTGCCGTTCCGCCTGGCCGACGAGCGCCTGGACAAGGCCTTCCTGGCCGGCGCCGATGCCCGTGGTCTGCTCAACCTCAAGGGCCATCGTTCGGTCGGCGGCATGCGCGCCTCGATCTACAACGCCCTGGGCCTGGAAGCGGTCGATGCCTTGGTGGCCTACATGGCCGAGTTCGAGAAGGAGCACGCTTGATGTCCGATCAGGAACTCAAGGCGCTGCGCGTACGCATCGACAGTCTCGACGAGAAGATCCTCGAGCTGATCAGCGAGCGCGCCCGTTGCGCCCAGGAGGTGGCCAAGGTCAAGACCGCCTCCCTGGCCGAAGGCGAGAAGCCGGTATTCTACCGGCCCGAGCGTGAGGCTGCTGTGCTCAAGCGCGTCATGGAGCGCAACAAGGGCCCGCTGGACAACGAAGAGATGGCGCGGTTGTTCCGCGAAATCATGTCCTCCTGCCTGGCCCTGGAAGAGCCGCTCAAGGTTGCCTACCTCGGCCCTGAAGGCACCTTCACCCAGGCCGCGGCCATGAAGCACTTCGGTCATGCCGTGGTCAGCCGTCCGATGGCTGCCATCGATGAAGTGTTCCGTGAAGTGGCGGCAGGTGCCGTCAACTTCGGTGTGGTGCCGGTGGAAAATTCCACCGAAGGCGCGGTGAGCCACACTCTGGACAGCTTCCTCGAGCATGACATGGTGATCTGTGGCGAAGTCGAGCTGCGTATCCACCACCATTTGCTGGTGGGCGAGAACACCAAGACCGACAGCATCACGCGCATCTATTCCCACGCTCAGTCCCTGGCCCAATGCCGCAAGTGGCTGGACGCGCACTACCCGAATGTCGAGCGCGTGGCGGTGTCCAGCAACGCCGAGGCCGCCAAACGGGTCAAGGGCGAGTGGAATTCGGCGGCCATCGCCGGCGATATGGCGGCCAATCTGTACGGCCTGACCCGCCTGGCCGAGAAGATCGAGGACCGCCCGGATAACTCCACGCGCTTCCTCATGATCGGCAACCAGGAAGTGCCGCCGACCGGCGATGACAAGACTTCAATCATCGTCTCGATGAGCAACAAGCCAGGTGCCCTGCACGAGCTGCTGGTGCCTTTCCATGAAAACGGCATCGACCTGACCCGTATCGAGACCCGCCCGTCGCGCAGCGGCAAATGGACCTACGTGTTCTTCATCGATTTCGTCGGCCATCACCGCGACCCGCTGATTAAGGCGGTGCTGGAGAAGATCAGCCAGGAGGCTGTGGCGCTCAAGGTGCTGGGGTCCTATCCGAAGGCGGTGCTTTGATCGAAAACCTTTGGTTTTCGCGCGGTACCTGTGGGAGCGGCCTCGTGTCGCGATGGGCTGCCCGGCAGCCCCCTGCGGTCTCACTGACTGGCATAGTTTCTAAACAGGGTTCGCACTCGTGGTAGATGCAGTTACAACCAAACCCGCGCCGATCATCGGCCGCCTGGTCGTCGTAGGCCTGGGCCTGATCGGCGGGTCATTCGCCAAGGGCCTGCGCGAAAGCGGCCTGTGCCGGGAAGTGGTCGGCGTCGATCTGGATGCCCAGTCGCGCAAGCTGGCCGTTTCGCTCGGCGTGGTCGATCGCTGCGAGCAAGACCTCGACGTGGCCTGCGTCGGCGCCGACGTGATCCAGTTGGCCGTGCCCATCCTGGCGATGGAAAAGGTCCTGGCCCATCTCGCGCGCCTGGACCTGGGCGATGCAGTGATCACCGATGTGGGCAGCGCCAAGGGCAATGTGGTGCGTGCCGCACGTGAGGCCTTTGCCGGACGTCTGTCGCGTTTCGTCCCGGGCCACCCGATCGCAGGCTCCGAGCAGAGCGGCGTGGAGGCCTCCAACGCCGCACTGTTCCGCCGCCACAAGGTCATCCTCACGCCACTGCCGGAAACCGATCCGGCCGCCGCGGCCGTGGTCGACCGCCTGTGGCGCGCGCTGGGTGCCGATGTGGAGCACATGCCGGTGGAGCGCCATGACGAAGTCCTGGCCGCCACCAGCCACCTGCCGCACCTGCTGGCGTTCGGTCTGGTCGATTCCCTGGCCAAGCGCAATGAAAACCTGGAGATCTTCCGGTACGCTGCGGGAGGCTTCCGCGATTTCACGAGAATCGCCGGCAGCGACCCGATCATGTGGCACGACATCTTCCTCGCCAACCGCGAGGCTGTCCTGCGCACCCTGGATACATTTCGCAGCGATCTCGACGCCTTGCGCGACGCGGTCGATGCAGGGGACGGGCACCAGCTGCTGGGTGTATTCACCCGCGCCCGGGCTGCCCGCGAGCATTTCAGTAAAATCCTGGCCCGCCGGGCCTATGTGGACGCTATGAACGCCAACGATCTGATTTTCCTGGCCCAACCTGGTGGCCGCCTGTCCGGACGGATCCGCGTTCCGGGCGACAAATCGATTTCCCATCGCTCGATCATGCTTGGCTCGCTGGCCGAAGGTACCACCGAGGTCGAAGGTTTCCTCGAAGGCGAGGACGCCTTGGCGACCTTGCAGGCCTTCCGGGACATGGGTGTGGTCATCGAAGGCCCGCACCATGGTCGTGTGACCATCCATGGCGTCGGCTTGCACGGCCTCAAACCGCCACCCGGCCCGATCTACCTGGGTAACTCCGGTACCTCGATGCGCCTGCTGTCGGGTCTGCTGGCCGGCCAGCCGTTCGATGTCACCATGACCGGCGATGCCTCGCTGTCCAAGCGCCCAATGAACCGTGTGGCCAATCCGCTGCGCGAGATGGGTGCAGTGGTCGAGACCGGTCCTGAAGGCCGTCCGCCGCTGACCATCCGTGGCGGCCACAAGCTCAAGGCGCTCAACTACACGCTGCCGATGGCCAGTGCCCAGGTCAAATCCTGCCTGCTGCTGGCTGGCCTGTATGCTGAAGGCACCACTACCGTCACCGAGCCTGCGCCGACTCG
Organism: Pseudomonas sp. HTZ2; assembly: GCF_033173945.1. Classification (NCBI taxonomy): domain Bacteria; kingdom Pseudomonadati; phylum Pseudomonadota; class Gammaproteobacteria; order Pseudomonadales; family Pseudomonadaceae; genus Pseudomonas; species Pseudomonas sp. HTZ2. The sequence continues at coordinate 3,786,398 of NZ_CP137332.1, forward strand.
CGACCATACCGAGCGCATGCTGCGCGGCTTTGGTTATGCGGTCGAGACCAACGGCCCGGTCGCTTCGCTCAAGTCGGGTGGCAAGCTCAGTGCAACCCGCATCGAGGTGCCGGCGGATATCTCCTCGGCGGCGTTCTTCTTGGTCGCGGCTTCGATCGCCGAGGGTTCGGAGCTGGTGCTCGAGCATGTCGGCATCAACCCGACCCGTACCGGCGTCATTGATATCCTGCGCCTGATGGGCGGCGACATTACCCTGGAAAACCAGCGTGAAGTTGGCGGTGAGCCGGTCGCGGACCTGCGCGTGCGCGGTGCCAAGCTCAAGGGGATCGAGATCCCCGAGCACCTCGTGCCGCTGGCTATCGATGAATTCCCGGTGCTGTTCGTGGCTGCCGCCTGCGCCGAAGGGCGTACCGTGCTGCGCGGCGCCGAGGAACTGCGCGTCAAAGAATCCGATCGCATCCAGGTCATGGCTGACGGCCTGCTGACCCTGGGCGTGAAGTGCGAGCCAACCCCCGATGGCATCATCATCGATGGCGGCCAGATCGGCGGCGGCGAAGTGCACGGTCACGGTGACCACCGGATCGCCATGGCCTTCAGCGTTGCCTCGCTGCGTGCCAGCGCGCCGATTCGCATCCATGACTGCGCCAACGTCGCCACGTCCTTCCCGAACTTCCTGGCGCTGTGCGCCGAGGTTGGCATTCGGGTCGCAGAAGAGGGCAAATCGTGAGTTCGCAAGCGCCAGTCATCACCATCGATGGGCCAAGCGGTTCGGGCAAGGGTACGGTCGCGGGCATTCTGGCCCGCGAGCTGGGCTGGAAGCTGCTTGATTCCGGCGCCCTGTACCGCCTGCTGGCGTTCAATGCCGTCAACCACGGCGTCGACCTGACCAACGAAGAGTTGCTCAAGGCCTTGGCCGCCCATCTGGATGTGCAATTCGTCGCTGCGGAACCGGGTAAGCTGCAACAGATCATCCTCGAGGGTGAGGATGTCAGCAACGTGATCCGCACCGAAACCGTCGGCGCCGGCGCCTCCATGGTCGCTTCGCTGCCAGCAGTGCGCGAAGCGTTGCTGCAGCGTCAGCGCGCCTTCCGCGAAGCGCCTGGCCTGATCGCTGACGGTCGCGACATGGGCACCGTGGTCTTCCCGGACGCGCCCTTGAAAGTGTTCCTCACCGCCAGCGCGGAGGAGCGGGCACGGCGTCGCTATTTGCAGTTGAAGGGCAAGGGCGATGATGTTAGTCTGGCGAGTCTGCTAGATGAGATTCGTGCGCGCGATGAGCGCGACACCCAGCGCGCGGTGGCCCCGCTGAAACCAGCGGCCGATGCCATCCAACTGGACTCCACCGAGTTGTCCATCGAGCAGGTGTTGCAACGTATCAGGAGCGAGCTCGCCCAGCGCGATCTGCTCTGATAGCCAGGAGAACAGGCAGGGGCACCAGTCAACGTCCTGCCGGTTTTCCTTTATATGAACGAAACCCACATTGTCTGGAATGTGGCTATGGGCGTCTGTTTCGCCCGAATCTACAGGAATTAAAATGAGCGAAAGCTTTGCAGAACTCTTTGAAGAAAGCCTGAAAACCCTCAATCTGCAGCCGGGCGCGATCATCACCGGTATCGTTGTCGACATCGACGGCGACTGGGTTACCGTTCACGCTGGTCTGAAGTCCGAGGGCGTCATCCCGCTCGAGCAGTTCATCAACGAAGCTGGCGAGCTGACCATCAAGGTCGGTGACGAAGTTCACGTTGCGCTGGACGCGGTCGAAGACGGCTTTGGCGAAACCAAGCTGTCCCGTGAAAAAGCCAAGCGCGCCGAGTGCTGGATTGTTCTGGAAGCAGCTTTCGCCGCCGAAGAAGTGGTCAAGGGCGTTATCAACGGTAAGGTTAAGGGCGGCTTCACTGTCGACGTTAACGGCATCCGTGCGTTCCTGCCGGGCTCCCTGGTTGATGTCCGCCCAGTGCGCGACACCACCCACCTGGAAGGCAAAGAGCTGGAATTCAAGGTCATCAAGCTGGACCAGAAGCGCAACAACGTTGTCGTTTCCCGTCGCAGCGTGCTGGAAGCCGAGAACAGCGCCGAGCGCGAAGCCCTGCTGGAAACCCTGCAGGAAGGCCAACAGGTCAAGGGTATCGTCAAGAACCTCACCGACTACGGCGCCTTCGTGGACCTGGGCGGTATCGACGGCCTGCTGCACATCACCGACATGGCTTGGAAGCGCATCAAGCACCCGTCGGAAATCGTCAACGTTGGTGACGAAGTCGACGTTCGCGTCCTGAAGTTCGACCGTGAGCGCAACCGCGTTTCCCTGGGTCTGAAGCAAATGGGCGAAGATCCGTGGGTTGCCATCACCTCGCGCTACCCAGAAGGTACTCGCGTACAGGCTCGCGTTACCAACCTGACCGACTACGGCTGCTTCGCTGAGCTGGAAGAAGGCGTTGAAGGTCTGGTACACGTTTCCGAAATGGACTGGACCAACAAGAACATCCACCCGTCGAAAGTCGTTCAGGTTGGCGACGAAGTGGAAGTCATGGTTCTGGACATCGACGAAGAGCGTCGTCGTATCTCCCTGGGCATCAAGCAGTGCAAGTCCAACCCATGGGAAGACTTCTCCAGCCAGTTCAACAAAGGTGACAAGATCACCGGTACCATCAAGTCGATCACCGACTTCGGTATCTTCATTGGCCTGGACGGCGGCATCGACGGTCTGGTTCACCTGTCCGACATCTCTTGGAACGAGTCCGGCGAAGAAGCCGTACGTCGCTTCAAGAAGGGCGACGAGCTGGAAACCGTCATCCTGTCGGTTGACCCAGAGCGCGAGCGCATCTCCCTGGGTATCAAGCAACTGGAAGACGATCCGTTCTCCAACTTCGTTGCTCTGAACGACAAGGGTGCAATAGTCAAGGGTATCGTCAAGGAAGTTGACGCCAAAGGCGCCATCGTTACCTTGGCCGACGACATCGAAGCTACTCTGAAAGCTTCCGAAATCAGCCGTGACCGCGTTGAAGACGCGCGTAACGTCCTGAAGGAAGGCGAAGAGATCGAAGCCAAGATCATTAGCGTCGATCGCAAGTCCCGCGTTATCAGCCTGTCCATCAAGTCGAAGGACGACGCTGAAGAGCGCGAAGCTATCCAGAGCCTGAAAAACGCCGCTCCGGAAGCTGCTGCCGACACCACCATGGCTGCGCTGCTGCGCGAAGCGATGGCCAAGCAGAACTAAGTTCTGTTTGATCGGTAAAAGAGGGCGACTTCGGTCGCCCTTTTTTGTGCCTGTTTGAAAACAAGCAGATACCGCCCTCGCGTCGCGTGCCGCTTCTGTTGACGCTGACGAAGCCTGCAAAGCGGCGCCAGCTCCCCCTGAATCAATTCACTGCGCCTCGCCTGGTTATTCGGCCATTCCCTACTGCTCATCTCGCTTCCCAGTCTCCTGCAATCTTGAATTTTTTTATTAAGTCAAGATCCACCCTGTTCAAATCCGTCGGGGCGTGCTACAAACTGGTTAAGCAATGATCTAGCTGCTTGATAACGAAGGGAAAAATATGACGAAGTCGGAGCTGATCGAACGTATTGTCACCCATCAAGGGCTGCTCTCGTCCAAGGACGTGGAGTTGGCCATCAAGACCATGCTTGAACAGATGTCACAATGCCTGGCCACCGGTGATCGCATCGAAATCCGTGGTTTTGGCAGCTTTTCCTTGCACTACCGCTCACCACGGGTAGGGCGTAACCCCAAGACCGGCCAGTCGGTGAATCTTGAAGGCAAGTACGTACCGCACTTCAAGCCCGGCAAGGAACTGCGCGATCGCGTCAACGAAGAAGACCAGGTCCCGCACTGATAAAGGAACAGCCTGATGCGTAACCTCAAGCGTGCCTTGGCGGCACTCTTCGTGCTGCTGCTGGCGGCGGTGGTCCTGTTCTTCGTTCTGGAGAATCAGCAAGCCGTCTCCTTGGTCTTGTTCGGTTGGACTGCACCGGCAGTCCCTGTAGCGATACTGGTGATCGCCGCATTGGTCGTTGGCCTGGCTGTCGGCCCGCTGCTCGGCGCTTACGGCGTGCTGCGCAGCAAGCGCAAGATCCGTGCTTCTGCCCGCCAGGCGGCCCTGTCTGGCAACTGAGGATTTTTCCTTCCAGGGGCGGCGAATCCTGCCCTGTATCCTCCAGCTGAATGAATGAAGTAATAGCGCGCTTCAATTCAGACTTTGGAGGTTCAGCAGCATGCAATTCCCTACGCTTTCACACCACGGTGCTACCCGTGGTGTGACCGGCTCATGCCATCAACTTCACATCGACAGCGCGACCAGCCTGTTGATCGACTGCGGCCTCGAGCAGGGCGGTGATGCCGCTCTGAAAGGTGAGAGCGCTTCGCTCGGTTTCGCCATCGATGGCATCCAGGCGCTGATCGTTACCCATGTGCACCTGGACCACGTCGGGCGTATTCCCGCCTTGCTCGCCGCCGGCTACCGCGGCCCGATCATTTGCAGCGAGCCCTCTGCGCGCTTGTTACCTTTGGTGCTGGAAGATGCCTATAAGCTCAGCGTCACTGCCGAGCCTGCCCAGGTCGAGCGATACCTGGAATTTCTCGAGAAATTGATAATCCCCGTACCCTTCGAACAATGGCACACCATAGTAGATCGAGAAGGACTCGTATGCTGCATCCGGCTGCAGCGCGCCGGGCATCTGCTCGGTTCTGCCTATGTCGAGTGCGATGTATGTAAAGCGGATCCGCCCAGCAGCACGCGTGTCGTATTTTCCGGCGACCTGGGGGCTGCGCATAATCCATTGCTCAAGCCCGTGCAGCCACCAGAGCGAGCGGACGTGTTGGTGCTCGAAAGCACCTACGGCGATCGGCTGCACGCGGACCGCAGCGAACGCCAGCAACGACTGGAAGCGGCCATCGATCGCGCGTTGTCCGATCACGGCACCCTCATGATCCCCGCCTTCAGCCTCGGGCGTACCCAAGAGCTGCTCTATGAGCTCGAAGACATCCTGCACCGCAAAGCCCTGCTCGCGCCCCGCAGCGAGAATACCGGGAGTGATCCCCTAGATTGGTCGCAACTCCCCATCATCCTCGATTCGCCCCTGGCCCAGCGCATTACCCGCGCGTACCAAGACCTGCATCAGTTCTGGAACGCCGAAGCCCGGCAACGTTTATATGAAGGCCGCAACCCCTTGAGCTTTGAACAACTGATATGCGTGGATACACACGCCAAACATCAGCAAGTGGTCAATTACCTTAAAAGTACGGGACGTCCCGCTATTGTGATCGCCGGTAATGGCATGTGCTCCGCCGGGCGCATCGTCAATTACCTCAAGGCTATGGTGGGCGATCCCAGACATGAAGTGATGTTTGTCGGTTATCAGGCAAAAGGCACACCCGGTGCCGTCATCCAAGCGAGTCAGGGGGCGGAAGGTTTTGTGCAAATTGACCTAGACGGCAGAATGTACGAAGTGCGGGCGAAAGTGATGAGTTTGGAGGGTTATTCGGCCCATGCGGATCAGGCAGCACTGGTCGATTTTGCACGAGGGCAGGGGAGTGCCGCGAAGGAAATAGTGCTTGTACATGGCGAGGAGCGTGCGAAGCGGGCGCTGGCTGTAGCGCTTCAGCGCGCGTATGACGCGATGAACGAGCACTTAACTGTCTCGATCCCATGACCATTTGGCGGTTCGCCAAGGTCTCGTCGGAATCCCGGGAACTTTTTCAGATGAGCCTCTTCTATCACTGATTAACGCTTAAGGCGTGAAGTCCGACGAGCATACTGGTAAATTGGCACCACGCGCGAAGCGGCCGGCCGGTATGCTTGTCGCCTGGCCTAGGAATGTGTGAATCGCCCCTGGTTTCGTAGACACCTCCAAGCCTCATAATGAGGCCCAAATAGGAGGTGCCATGAGTCGTCAGCGTTACCCCGAAGAATTCAAGATCGAAGCGGTCAAGCAAGTGACCGAGAAAGATTACATCGAGATGTTCTATAACCCTAAACGCCGACACAGCAGTGCTATGCAGCTGTCTCCAGTAGAGTATGAGAAACGCTATTTCCTGAGCTTGGAGAGTGTCTAGAAAACCAGGGGCGATTCATCGATTGGAAATTCGCGAGTGCTATATGAAATGTTTTTCTGGGCCGTTCGAATTGCATTTTCCGCCTGAACCCGCAAGCTTTCCATTTTCGCGAGCACCTGCTGCTTATGCTCTTCTGTACGCGCCCAGGCAAGCTCTTTGTGCAAATCTTCCATAGGAATAGACATAGACATTTCCGTACACAGTTAGAGACATGAAGATGGTAATAGACTAGCGTGATGATATCACTCAACACAAGGCCCGACCGGCCCCATAGCCACAACATGAGAATTTTTAGACACCTAGCAATTAAATTATTGAAACAAAAAAGCCCAGTCGTTTCCGACTGGGCTTTTTTGTTTCAATAATGGTCGGGACGGAGTGATTCGAACACTCGACCCCTTGCACCCCATACAGGTAATAACCTGTCCGAGACTGCCCAATAAAATTCAAAAGCCATCCTTAAACCCCTCTATTTCACTGGCTTACAGCCTTTGTATCGTCCAAAATTGCCCAAAGCGATTCGAAAAAAGCCGATCTCAATTGGCAACCAATTGGCAACGGGGAAGCTGACTACATGGCCAAGATTACAGACCGCCAGATGACCGCCAAACCAGGTACGAGCGACAAGTGGCTGAGCGAAGTCGCCATCTGGGGACATGGCAGCCTGGTGGCACGTATCACCCCAAGCGGCGAGCGCCTTTTTTATTTTCGCTACACAAATAGCAGCAGTGAGCGCATCACCCTCCCCATCGGCACCTATAGCCGCGATGGCAGTGAAGGCACCATGACGCTCGCCGAAGCTGGACAGCGAGCTAAAGAGCTCGCTGGGCTTCATAAGTCAGGTATCAGAGACATAAAGGAACATCTCGAGACTGAGGAGGCCGCACGTGTCGCAGTACGTGACGCCGAGCTTGCACGAATAGCCGCGGAGAAAGCCGCACTGGAGGCAGCCCAGGTCCGACAAGCCGCCAGAAAAAACGTCCAGCACTTGTTCGACCACTGGGCCAAGGTCGACTTGATAAACCGCAAGGACGGAGGTGCAGAGGTGCGCCGCATGTTCGAGAAAGACGTTCTACCGTTGCTTGGCAAGATGGCCGTCGAAGATGTGAGAAAAGGTCACATCACCGAGGTGACTGACGCCCTGCTCGCACGTGGTGTCAACCGGATGGCGAAGATGATCTTCAGCCTGATGCGTCAGATGTTCCGATTCGCCGTAGACCGGGACCTGATTGATCACGATCCGACGGCGAGCATTCGCAAAGCCAAAATTGGCGGCAAAGACATCGAGCGAGATCGCGTATTGAGCGTGGAAGAAATTCGTACGTTAGCCAATCTCACCCCTAAGGCTGGCCTACTTCCCTCATCTGAAGCTGCCATTTGGATTGCGTTGTCGACTTGCTGCCGCATCGGTGAGCTACTCAACGCCAGATGGGAAAATGTCGACCTAACTAAAGGCAACTGGCACATTCCAGCAGAGCACAGCAAAAACGGTAAGGCACATAACGTTACACTCTCATCGTTTGCCATCCGGCAGTTCGAGGCTGTCCGGGTCTACACCACGGCCAGTGAATGGTGCTACCCCAATGTCAAGAATGACGGCCCTGTCTGCTCAAAAACTGTGACCAAGCAGCTTGGAGATCGACAACGTCTTCCAGGTGAAGGGATCCTGAGCAACAGAAGCGCCAAAGCCCAGGCTCTTCTCTTGCCTGGAGGCAAATGGACACCTCATGACTTAAGGCGAACCGGTGCCACTATCATGACGTCACTAGGTGTCTTGCCGGAAGTTGCAGAACGCTGCCTGAACCACACCGAAGAAAACAAGGTGAAGCGTACCTACCAGCGCCATAGTTACACCAAGGAAATGGCTGAGGCTTGGCACGTCCTTGGCCAATATCTGGAAGAAATAACGCACACTGCGTAGCTAGCCCGATTGAAGCCAAGACTGCTTTTATGCAATGAGCTCAAGTAACAAACCGCTGATTAAATATAGTTATTCTAGCATTCCTCTGCTGCTATTTTCGCTATTAGTAGCGAAAATAGCAGCTCACTAGCTCTCAAGCAGGTGCGAATAGGCATCCTATCTTCGCCAGCTAACCCACCTCGCCACCATTACCTCGCGGCCTACCCGCATTAGATTTTCTTCTAGGCAAGACACCCCTCCTAAAAGCCCGCTCTCCCCCTGTCTGTTTGATAGCACCAATGTCCTGATCAGACTTGCACATATAGCCAACAACCTGATCTTTCAGTACAGAAATTTTATCTTCATCACTATAGTCAACCCTCCCAATACCACACTTATCGTACCTACCCATATTCATATTGCAATTATGGAACAACCCATCACCCGCAGTAATATTCTGTCGCCAATACTCACCAATCTGATTAGCCTTATACGCCCCCTTACACACTTTATTTCCGTCATAGAAAAACAGCGCATGGGCATGCGCCCCTTTACTCTCAGCATACTCACTCTTAATCATATAGCCAACCATACCTCCAAACACTGAAGGTTTCCCCCTACGATTAGCCAAGAGGTGGGTAATATCTTCACTCAACCTCTCCAGTGACACGTCCCTAGAACACTCCTTTGTATATGCTAGATCAATACGCACCGCCTCAATCTTAGAATGACAATCCAATATCGCGTCAACATACTCAGTAGCACTCTCCAACATTCTTTTATCTACATCACGAGCCATTAGCTGCACCTCAAAATAGTTAACGGTAAGTTCCAAAGTATGTATACAAAAAATTAACCAAATAAAACATCAAGCAAATAAAGCAACACACAGCAAAGCAATAAAACTAATAACCTAAATACAACTAACATACAAAGCACCGAGCAGTATCAGGTATACATAAATTTGCAACCGAAAACTCTAGAGAACACTAACCCACAACGAACATACAGAGTTATGCACCGAATCCAACACACCCAATCCAGAGCAAAGCCAGCACACAACAACCACTTAGAAATAAAAAAACCGCCTTAAGCGGTTTTTTTATTTCAGATAAAATCTCTTATGAGGGCATACAAACAATCATTGATCGCCCATATGGGAAGTAATAAATTCGTCGCTGATTAACTAAATACTGCAGCACAGGCTCCAATGCTGCTTTCTTCCGTAGCCGGTTAGGTCCATACTGAAGGAGAATTTTTAGCGGAATCCAGCCCATCGGATACTTAAATGCTATATCTCTAACGAAACTCTCAACATCTAGTGCATCCTTTTCAAGCTCACTACCACCTCCAACAAGGCCAAAGACTCTAAGGAACTCGTTAACATACCAATTCATTAAAGAAATCGCTGAAAAAAGCGTCTCCCCCGATATCTCTTCAGCATCTGAATCTACAAGGTGCATTAGCGCGGCGAGTCTTGCAGTATTTTCAGCAACCTTGGATCCAAAATCCTTAGCATTTGATAGCAAACCATCTGCCTGCATCATTGTCTCAATAAGGTCACTGTAATTCTTCCATTGGACCTGAGCATCCTCCGAGAAGACCAGGACGACGTCATCGCGCCGACTTGCAAGCTCAAGCAGTCTCTGACCAAACTGCTCCAAAGCACCATCATTAGGATGACCAGATAGAACAGTCCTAATACCTATGTTAGATATAGGCCATGAAATCAAAAAACGAGCCAACAGGCCTGATGACCTAGCGACATCGCCCTTTTTTAATAAAAACTTTTCAAGTATGCCTGGCTGAACCTGGATGCAAGCTGAAAATCTAGGTTCTCGCAAAATATAGCTGGGCGCATTTTTCCTTTCTATATCAATTGTCCCACCATTCCACAAAGAGCACATATTACCTGGGGATCGCATCACGTAGCCATTTAAGAAACGACCACCCTCGTCCTCGATAAGAGTGGCTGCCTTGGAGGACTCACACAACCCCTCCAACAACCTCTCCGGGGTTACATCCTTATAGATAAGTTTACTTTTTACTGGCTTGGCAGGCTTTGCTTTAGCATGCGCCCTTAACTCACCCTCCAAATCTACAACGGACGTCCCTTTTTCCAAAGCCTTGATTATTTTCCGATCTAGCATTCGCTCTTTTAGATCCCACACTTTCTTAGCGGACTCATAATCAACCATCAGCCCTTCGTAATCATCCTCCCCTTTAGCCTGTATACTTCGCAAGCTTTCAAAAACCAGACTGTCCACGCTTGTCTTTCGCTCGCCGGACTCAGCAATTGTCAAAACGTAAATCGATATATTTGATGTTAAGCCCTTCCACCGCCTAACCCTATAAGTTCCTTGCGCAGCTGTCGCAGCAGCAGCTAGCACGGTGGCAGAAATGAGAGGCAAAGGCGCTTTAGTCTTATGCCCTACATCGTTAATTACGCACTGAATGGACGCAGGAAGACAGCCCATCGGAAACACATTGTTGTTCATGGCGATTTTTCCAAAATTCGAATTTTTTACCTAACAAGACATTAGGCGTGTAAAAACCAGACAAAAGCAGTCAGCACCAGCGCAAAATTATTTATTCTTTTGCACGACCTGCTTAGACATGAGCCATTGGAATATATCAGCCTCAAGCCAACCAACAGCACGCGACCCAATTCTGATCTTCGTTGGAAATGTTGAGTCGTATCGAGGTGATTTCGGATTGGTAATGTCAAACAGCGTTGAACGTGATATACCGATCACGTCGAGGCACGCTCGAACGCGTAAGACCTTATTTTGGATGGCCCGCGGCTGGACGCATTGCATAAAGCACACTCCTGAGAATTAGCTTCTCGAAACCGCTCCAATTAGGAGTCAGGTCGCGAACTCGCAGGCTCAAGTATGTCCAGCGCAATGATTTGGATACGCGACCAAGCAGTCGCATAGGATCAGTTAAATTTGATATGTCAGCGGAAGCTGAATAAGAGACTGCAGGAGCAGTGGGTAAGATGGTGCTGGCTTAAAACACAATTGTATTCGCAGGTTATGCCTACTTCCCGCCAGTAAGGATTTTACAACTAGCAAAAAATCTACCTACACCCCCGACCGTTGTCAAGCCTTATTAAACGAAAAACTGCCTTTTTGAAGCAGCGATAGGTCGAGAACGGTCGTTTACCGGGGTTTCAGCTTTTCCGGTTGATCGATCCACCATGGACAACAATAACCCTCTCCACGTTGCTTGCTGCGCCGTGCATTTGAATGCATCTCAATTGCATATATATCAATTGCTAAATTGGCAAACCCTCGCTGAAACCCATCCCTGCTTTTTGGCAAGGGTGGGTTTCATTTGCCTTGGCAAAAAACTCTACGCATAGCACCGCCAGGAGAGAAACATGATCAGCTGCCCATTTTGTAAATCCACAAACCTCATCAGTCGCCATGCCGGTCGCCAGACCGGTGAACGCATCGGTGGTATCACGGGTGCCATTGGTGGTGCCGCCAACTCAATTTCCGGTGCAAAGCTGGGCTCAATAGTCGGTGCTGTAGGAGGCCCGCTTGGCTTAGCGCTCGGCGGCTTTGCCGGCGCGCTGCTGGGAGGTCTGTTAGGTGCAACAGCCGGAACCGTGGCCGGAAGGCAGATCGGCGATATGGCAGACGGCTCCCTCGTCGACAACTGCCAGTGCTTGAGTTGTGGGAGCACCTTCCGCAGCGTTTAAAGCACTCCCGCCGCCCATCATCTCAAGCAATCCCCTACGCACTCGAACCTTACTTATTGGAGATTCCTCCATGGCTCATCAAATCGAACAAATGGCCTACGTTGGCGCTACTCCGTGGCACGGTCTAGGCAACAACCTGCCGCAGAAACAGCCCATCGAAGTCTGGCAACGCGAAGCCGGTATGGACTGGCAGATCCTGGAAAGCCCTGTACATTTCAAGTCGGACGCCATCGGCCATCTGGGCGCGATCCACTCCTTCCCCGAACAGAAGGTGCTCTACCGTTCGGATACCAAGGCACCGCTGTCGGTGGTCTCGCAGCGTTATCACACCGTTCAGCCGCGCGAGGTGCTGGAGTTCTACCGGGACCTGACCGAAGTTTCCGGCTACGAGCTGGAAACCGCTGGCGTGCTCAAGGGCGGGCGCAAGTTCTGGGCGCTGGCACGAACCGGCCAGGGCGCTGCACTCAAGGGCAACGACCAGGTGAATGGCTATCTGCTGTTGGCCACTTCCTGTGACGGCACTCTGGCCACCACCGCAACACCCACCACCATTCGCGTGGTCTGCAACAACACGCTGACCATTGCCTTGGATGGCACCAGCCGTGCGATCAAGGTGCCGCACAGCACCCGCTTCGACAGCGATCTGGTGAAGAAGCAGCTCGGCATCGCCGTCTCGCAATGGGATGACTTCATGTACCGCATGCGCCACCTGGCTGAACGCAAGGTGCAGTGGCATGAGGCACTGGGCTTCTTCATGAACGTGATGTGCGAGACCAGCCCGACCGGCGCACTGCCGGAACAGCTACCCAACGAGCGCGCGCTGCGCAAGGTGCAGGAGCTGTACGAAGGTCGCGGTCGGGGCAGCCAACTGGACTCGGCACGCGGCACCGCCTGGGGCTTGCTCAATGCCGTAACCGAGTACGTCGATCACGAACGCCGGGCACGCAGCACGGAATACCGTCTCGACTCTGCCTGGTTTGGCCAGGGTGCCCAGATCAAGCAACGCGCTCTCGATACGGCCCTGCAACTGGTCGCCTGACCTTTTTACCTACTCCACCCCATAACGCCCGACCCGCTTCGTTGCAGGTCGGGCGTTTCTATTTCTGCAAGGTGAACACTATGAAAGCCACTTCATTGAATCGCAGCACCAGCAAAACCCGTCCGGCTCTGCGCCTGGTCAGCACCAAGGAATTGCCCCGTGAGGACTGGCTGCAGATCCGCAAGCAAGGCATCGGCAGTTCGGACGCTGCCGCAGCCGTAGGACTGACCCCCTACAAGTCGCAACTGGAGCTGTGGATGGAAAAGACCGGGCGTGATGCCGGCATGCCGAAGGCTGATCCTCAGGATGAGGAAAGCCCTATGTACTGGGGCAACGTGCTGGAGCCCATCGTGGCCTGGCATTACAGCAAGCGCACGAAGAACAAGGTACGGCGCATCAACGCTGTGCTGCAGCATCCGGATCCGGAGCTGCCCTGGATGCTGGCCAACATCGACCGCGAGGTGATCGGGGCGGACGATGTGCAGATTCTGGAATGCAAGACAGCAGGCATAAATGGGGCACGACTCTGGAAAGAGGGCGTGCCTGAGTATGTGCAGCTGCAGGTGATGCACCAGCTCGCCGTCACCGGTAAGCAGGCGGCGGATGTAGCGGTACTGCTGGGTGGCCAGACGCTGGAGATCCACCGCATCGAGCGGGACGAGCAGATGATTGCTCGCCTGATCGAGCTGGAGCGCCAGTTCTGGCACTACGTGGAAACAGATACGCCGCCACCGGCTGATGGCACCGCTTCGGCAGAGTCAGCCCTGCGCTGCCTCTACCCGGAGGACAACGGCCAAGTCGTCGACTTCACCCAGCATGCCGGGCTCAGCGCGGCTTACGTCGAGCTGAAGGCTATTCGTCAGTCGATTGCCGACAAGGAAAAACGCGAGGCTGAGCTAAAGCAGATGCTGCAGCAGGCCATGGGCGATGCTAGCCGGGCGGAGTTCTCCAACGGTTACATCACCTGGCGCAAGGCCAAAGACAGTGTCGGCTTCGATGTCGCGCAACTGCTCAAAGACAAGCCGCACCTGCAGGCCAAGTACCCACTGCTGAAGCCGGGTGCACGGCGCTTCCTGGTCGGCTGAAACCCAACTGCTCCATCCCTTCCCTCCCCTTGGCCAGCCCATGCAGTTCGCGCTGCGTGGCTGGCCTTTTTTCATTTCCAGGAGACTCACCATGCTCAAAGGTCTGGCTATCACCCCGCCGGTGCTCGGGCGGATTTCCATCGGTAAGGTCATCGAGAAGAACGGCAAGCGACTGCCAGAGAAGGATGACCAGTTCACCATCACGTCCCAGGTGCAGGGTAAGGACGGCTGGTTGCTGCACCCGCTCAATGATGAGCTGCGTCAGGGCAAAGACGACAAGCTGCGCAGCATTCCGGTACGCCTGCTGTTCAACGAACCGGAGCTGAATTTCCGAGCAGACTACACGCTGTTCGACCGACAATCCGGACGCCCCGTCTGCGTCGGCAATGGCGAGACCTGCAAGCGGGTCACTCAGGACGGTATGCAGTCGTTGCCCTGCCCTTCGCCGGATGCCTGTCCGCTGGCCAAAGGCGGTGCCTGCAAGCCCTACGGCCGACTGAACGTGGTCATTGGCGATGAGGATCCGCTGGGCAGCTTCGTGTTCCGCACCACCGGCTTCAACAGCATCCGCACCCTCGCCGCTCGCCTGCATTACTTCCAGGCCATCTCGGGCAACCGCCTGGCCTGCCTGCCACTGGAACTACGTCTACGTGGTAAGTCGACTCGCCAGAGCCATGGCACGCCGATCTTCTACGCCGATCTGACGGTACGCGGCGGCATGGACATGGCTGAAGCACTGGTGACCGCCAATGAACTCGATTCTCGGCGCCAGGCTGCCGGCTTCAATCAGGCCGCGCTAGATGAAGCTGCACGACGTGGCTTCGGCAATGGTGCCTTCGAGGACAGCGAGGAGGATGTCAGTGCCATCGTGGAAGAGTTCTACCCCGAGGGTGAGGCACCTGCATCAGCGCCCACCGCTTCACTCCACCCAACCAAACCCAGCCTGGCTGAAAAGCTCGATGCACAGGCCGCTCGTCAAAACACACCCTCAGACCAAGGAGGACGCCATGCGCCTGCACAAGCTGAAAGCCAGTGACACGACCGGCACCTACTTGGTCGATTCGCCGGTGACGGAAAACGACATTCTACTGATGGCCAGGCAACTGGCCAGTCAGCGCCTGCGCAAGGGACGTGCCCTGACGTCGCCTAAGGAGGTGTTCAGTCACCTGCAGGCGCTGCTGGCTGACTATGAGCATGAGGTATTTGCCCTGCTCATGCTCGACAGCCGCCACCGGGTGATTGCGTTCGAGGAGCTGTTCAGGGGGACTCTTGATGGAGCCAGCGTGTATCCCAGGGAGGTCGTGAAGCTCGCCCTGGAGCACAACGCCGCCGCCCTGATCCTGGTGCACAACCACCCTTCGGGTGACCCTGAGCCCAGCATGGCGGATCGCAACCTCACCACGAAACTGCAGGACGCGCTGAATCTGGTCGGAGTCAGAACGCTTGATCACGTTGTGGTAGGCCAGGAGGATTGTGTGTCGTTGGCTGAGCGCGGGTACCTTTAAGGAGGTGCCAATGAAACTGCTGTTACGACTGTTGCCTCGGCATTCATGTTTGCCGGGATCTTGGCCGGTTGTCAGGCGATATTGCTGCTGGTGATTCTGATGGTGCGCTTTCCACCATTGCTGATTGCCGTGGTGTTGGCGTGCTGGATCTACCGGAAGCAGAAAGTAAGAATGAACCCTTGAACGGTGAGCCAGCGTGGGTAGTCGAAAGGCTGCCTGCAATGGCTCTCACTTTTTTCTTTTGCCTTGGTAGCTAACGCTTACCTGCTGCCTTGTAAGCTGCACTTCGTTCACGCTTGCCCACTGCAACCACAATCACAACCACCCGATCATCCTCGACACGATAGACCAATCGATAGCCTGCTGTTCGGAGCTTGATCTTGTAGTGGCCAGGCAGATCCCTGAGGGCATCAGCCTGTACCTTTGGTGCTTCCAGCCGCTCACGCAGTTTTTTCTTTGCCTGCTCACGCACCGTATGACCCAGCTTCTCCCATTCCTTCAGCGCTGAGGGCAGGAACTCGAGCTTATAGGTCATCCAGGTTCACCGGCACACCCTTCTCACCGGAGCGTGCATTAACGACATCGATCAGATCCAGATCGTCCAGACGCTCCAGCATCTGCTCGTACAGCTCGGCTGGCACCATGTACCCCATCACGCGGTTATGATTGAGAACGGCGACCGGCATGCCACCAGCACCAGCCATGACACCGGTGGGGTTTTTCTTCAGCTCAGAAACGCTCACGGCAACGTCAGCCAAAACACTCTGCATACCATAGCTCCTTTTTTAGGTCTTTATTTTGGTCTTAAGGTGCATAGCATAGCAAGGCATCCCCATGGGCAATCTTCGGAATGGCAGGATGCGTCCAGTTTTGAACATACGCCAATCTGACAGCACCGATTGCCCTTAGGCCTTTCATCCAGCTGTGAACCCATGCGCCTTGCGCGCCAAGGTGATTGACGGCAAGACCTCTGATGGCTATTGGTCGCGCATCATCGAGCGCGGCGCCAGGTCGTTCGAGACCTATGTGATTGCCCGCCTGGCCGACCAGGGATTCCGCAACGACTACCTGGCAAACGTGCAGACGCTGGAGCAGTTCAGCCGTGATCCAGGCCGGTATCCGTACCTGACGCCCGTCGAGCAGGGGCAGGTCAACGATGCGTTCGACAAGCTGTTCGCCCCCCTGGAAACCAGGGAAACCGACCTGGGCGTCGCATTGTTCTCCCGAGCCGGCGGCCCGATAGACACGGACGGCTTGCCTGAGTCGAGCATAGTGACCGGCAAAGTCCCGGAGAATCCTGGTGCTTTAGCTCAATTGAGGATTTACTCCGGCCATTCAGCAGTCGTCGTAGCGCCTGGTTATGCTCGGATTTATTAAAAGGTCTCCCGGCGGCTTCAGCGCGTAGCATTTCAAAGTAATCGCTGACAGTGGCCTCCACCTCCATTTCCGACCAATCTTCACCGATGCGGATGATGGTAAAACCGAGGGTAGTTAGCACAGGCACAACCGTGGCTTCGCCGCCCGAGAAACTGTCTGCGCTTAGCGGGCCCATATCGGGAAACTGCTTGCCGAAGGCGACTCCGACAATAGCTTTGGAGTCGCAGTCAACCCCCGTTTTGGGGTCACGAACGAGAAAATCGCGCGACTTGCCAAAGCCATAGCGCGCCAGGAATTTCGTTCTCCCAAGCTGCACAAATTCATCGATAGCAGCCTGTACAGCCGCCGGACTTCGAAGCTGGGAGAGCAGAGACATCGGTTCCTTCCTTTCTTTAAGTTGCATCTGGCAGCGCACAATGCGATGCAGTTCGCCAGCAATAACTCCCTTTGCTCTGATCAATCACGTTCCAGGCGCGGCCAAGAACTGCCGATCATGATGTCTACGACACTTCGGGCAACTCGCTCTCTGTCGGCATCAAGTCGATAGACCAAGCCTCCAACTGTCCCTGCGATACTTGGGAGCTATCGAGCAGATCAAGCAGTTCTTCCTGTCGCGGTTGACCAAAGACCACCCGGTAAGCAGCCAACTGGCGTTTCAACCTGGCGAAGGCTTCAACCTCGCTGGTGTAAGGCAATGCCGGCACATGGCGCTCGATCCGAGCCTCTCCCGGTGCGACCCAATAAGGCACTAGTTCGCTGCGCCCCTGCGCACGCGCTTCCCGATCAGCCCGCACAAAGATTTCTTGCCAGAGGTTGTGACCTGGACGCCAGTTACACAGTGACTTGGAGGAAAAGCGGGCGGCAACATTCTTACGTACTGCGTGCCCCTTATACCGATGCACCCGCCCCTCCCGCTGCTCCATATCCACCGGATTACCGGGCAGGTTCCAGTGAACAATCCGATGACACCACGGATGGAAGTCGAGCCCCTCTTGTCCCACCGATGTACTGGAGAGCAGGAATGGGCGGAATGGGCTGTTGAAGGCCTTTCGGACTGCGTCCTGAGTCAAACCGCCCTCCTCTGACTGCAAATGCCCAAGGCGCAGAGCAAACATCATCCGCAGATGCAGCTCCTCCGTCTCAACCTGATTACCCTTAACCCGATAGCAGCGAGCCAGCACTCGTGAAGGCCGTGGCTCTACCATTTCCACCACATCGGTTACGCAGTCACGGCAGACGGAGTTGATTTCCTGGCCTGCCGCCCAACCATGCTGCTCGAACACTAGATGCCAGGTTTCGTCGAGCACTGCTTGCAAGTTCCCGTCACGGCAATAGCGCAAGACGCGATGCCAGTAGGCATCTTCATCGCTGGAATCAGAACCAGTGGAATCCAGCTGACGGATCAGGCGAATCGATGCCGGGCGGTTGAACAAACGCCAGAATGAATAGGCGGTCCTAGCAGCTAGCTCCCGACGCACCTGCGGTGACAATCCAGGCACATCAAGCATGCGCGCAGCAAGCACAGCAGGCGAGCCAAGAGCTACATCCGTGAGGGTTTCAAGCAAGTGATCAGGACGGCGCCCTAGGGTGCTGATATCCAGGGAGAGCAGGTCATCTACGTAGCCAGGCAAGTACTCAGGATTGGGTCGATACTCCGGGGCCGTAGAGTCGTGCGGCCAGTCAGACAAAAACTCACGCATGCCAGGATCCAGCAGCAACGGCGCCGCCCATTCCCAACGATTATCTACCGCAGCATTCTCAGGATCAGGCAAGGTTTGGAGCAGCTCAGCCACCTGACTACGTACCCATTCGCGCCGGTCAACACCTACTGGAGCAGCAAGAGGATGAGCCTTATCTGCCAGTGTCAGACAGGGCATAAGCAGCAGCAACAGGCGATGCCGGGCTCGAGATCCACCTGTTTCAGTCAGGCGCAACAGGGCGCTCTGGCGACGATCCGGTTCGTGGTAACTCTCAAAATCAGGCCCCAGCATTCGCCGCTCGGCTTCATAGCTGAGCAGACCACTGACTACATCGGGAACCATGTTCCAGGCAGAGAACAACAGCGCCTTGCTCTGCCCATGCTGTCCCTCATAAACTCCAGCCAATGGCCAGTATGGTACGGTCGGTGGCATCCAAAGCAGCTTCCACAATCCACTGTCGATCAAGCGTTCTCGCAAATCACGCAGTTTTGCATGCGCATCCGGCACAAGCTCGAGCTTTGAAACTGCATCGATGGACAGCATGCTGTCTTGGTGCTCGGTGAGCACCTTGGCCAGCTTTTCAGGGAAGCGCTGCTGCGTATCCTGAATCCGCTCGTCCACCTTGTAGCGATGCATGAAGTTGACAAGATAGGGGGCGGACTTCCAGTAAGCCATTGGATCTCGCTCGCCTACCGCACGAAACACCGCATCTGCCGCCAGATACTGGCGTACATCCTCAGGCTGCAGTTTTACGGTATTACCAGGCTCCACCAGCATACCGTCATGTTCCTCTGTAGCTGCCACGCGCTCGGTGCGAGCCATCACCTCTCGCAGGCAGAGTTCAAGCTCCTGCTTGGCTGGCAAGACCTGATCCGTTTCTCCCCTCGCTGCACGACGTAACCCGCGACCAAATTCGGTAATCGCAGACTTCAGACGAGCGCCCCGCTTCTCGTCATGCCCAAGCAGAAAGGCGGTAGTGGCAATGAAATCCTTATAGTGGTCCTCCTGCTCAATCTCTGCGTCCGTGGTGAACAGCTTGTACGGAGTTGCGGAAAGCAGCAGCACCCTCGCAGGGACTCCCTCCGATGATTTAGCGCTAAACAGTGCCTGAGCAATCTCTGCCGCAGGATCAGATTCGGCTTGTTCTGGATCCAGAAGTGTTTTGAAGCGCTGGAACTCATCCACCACTATCAAGTCCGGCTCCAGCGCTTCGACGCAAACCTCAGCCAGCAACTGGCGTAGTTCGCCGATCAAGCGTCGGCGTAAATGACCAGCATCCAGCGGGTAGGACTCCCGATAACGAGCGAAGTAGCCGGTTGCGGCGTCAATGACCTCCTGTTGCAGACGCCCGCTATCCCGGAATCGCTCCCGGAAACGTGCAGCAATGCCCTCCTCCAGCGGCAGTGGCCAGTCATTGAGCTGCTGACGCCAGCGCTCACGGCTCTGGACCGCTCCCTGGAGAAAGTTCATCAGACCCACTCGCGGCCTAACTACACCATCGAGGAGGTGAAACAACAACCGACGCTCATCCCGCATTCCGGTCGAACGCCCCATGTTGAAGGAGGTACTCGGAGTGAAGCTGACAAAGTTCAGCTTGCTACCAGCCAATCCCAGCTGCCCCTCACGGGGGGCAAGCTCAGTAGCGAGCATGGTCAAGCGAGAAGCAAGGGAAAAACTGACCTGGTTGTCACCGGTGATCCGCAGCTTCGGTAGATTGGAGCGGGCAATACTCTGGTTGCTGCAGATATAGATCACGTCGATCCTATCGACATCCTGCCAGAGCTTGTCTACTGCCCGAGCGATCACACCTCGGGCGACCAGCGTCTTGCCAAGCCCTACTTCATCAGCAACCAGGAAGCGGCCCGTACTGTCATCAGCATCGAACAGGCGAAAGAAAGCATGCTCCACTGTGCGCCGCTGGAAAGTCTTCAGTGGGGCCAGAACACTCTCGATATCCGGTCGTTTCATTGAGCTTCCATGTCATTCAGTACTGAATCAACTACTTGCCATACGACATAAAGATCATCGGGCACGATCTTTCGCCCCTCTTCCGACTGGAGCAAATCAGCAATCAGCCGTCTTACCGGGAGCAGCCGCTGCGGGTCCCTTGAGGCGGCGCGCAGCATGCCTTCCAGCAATGGCTCACCTCGGAGTCCCTGCCCTCCGGCAAAATTCCAAGTCTGTCCGGAGCTGGCCCCAATGAGCCCGGCAATCTCTTCCAGGCCGCCTAGCAGGGCCCGCAGGAACTGCATGAAACGCTCTGGGCTATCGATCAGGGTGCGTAACACATGATGGATCCGCTCCTCCGGCATCCCTTCTACAGGCAGCTTGATGGCAAGATCGAGCCTCTCATCATGTCCATCCACGGCGATGCTGAAAGCTATAAATGCTGTCAGCCTGGCAATTGGTAGATGCCAACTGACACCGTCCTGCCACTTCTTAGCCTGATGCCCTTCAACCGATAAGGGCCAGGCTGTCAGTGTGACGCCTTGAGGTAGGGCAATCTCACCCTGCACTGCCATTTGCCAATCGTTTTCTACTGGTCTAAAGCTGACAAGCAACTCCGCCCCCAGCAATGCGTCTCGGACCTGTTTCAGCTTGGTTGCAGCCTCTTGGGCTGTTTCTTCCTCAGGCGTGTACTCAGAAGGCTGGTAGTCTTCACACAGACGCAGAAAGCCCGACTCCATGAACAGGTTGATACCAATTCCTTTGCCCCCAGCACATCCTTTAGGACCTGAGGCTGATGCCATCACCTCAACATTTCTCCCGGTAAAAGCTGCATCAGTCAGATTGGCAGAGCCGACAAACCAGCTGGCTCGGTGCCCATGCTCAAATACCATCAGCTTGGCATGCAGGCCAGATGGCCGTAGCTGAGATCCATCCTCCGCTTCTCCATCGGCCGTCGGACTCAGTACTTGTACGAGGCTCCAATCCTTGGCCAGATCCACTTCAAGCTGCGAGAGCTGATCTGCACGACTAACCAACAGTGACTCACTCGATGCCAGGCTGGCGATTTTTTGCAGCGCCTTGTCAGACAGGAAGGGAGCTATGGCCAGCACCCGAGTTGCCTGCTCGACTGGGCTCCAGTGTCCCTTCTGCTTACCAAAACCCAACACATGAAACTCAAGACCGCTATCGAATCCCTCCGGCGCCGGAAACGCGGTCCGCTGTACTTCATCCGCCAGTTGCTGAATGCCTGCAATGACTGCGTCATCCAGTGTTTCATCTCCTAGGCCTGGTAATCGACGCAACAAGTCAGACAGCGGCTTGCTTGCTGCAATTGTTTTTTTGCCAGGAGTCGCCTCCGACGTCAGGGCAATATCCCAAGACCGATCAAAGGTTAAATTGCGAGAAGCCACAGATACACGAATCAGCGGTGGTTCATTTTCACGAACAAAACGGGCCACCCAGACTTTTGGATGGAATGCTCCGCCGTTAGGCGCTTTTACCTGATGAACGCTGGACTCCAACGCCCCATATAGAGCCCGGCTGTTAGCGGGCACGGCAATGCCAGCTTCGTCGACAAAAACCTGTATACGCTCACCTGCCTCTCGAATAGCCTCGAGCAACACCAGCGGATCCAGCAAGAGCTGCTCGACTCCAGCATCTGTCTGAGCCAATACAGCCAGCGGCAGAGCCAGCAGAACTTCTAGATCCAGGCTGTAGGTCGTCAGTACGGTGCGTTCAAGTCGGTAACCTGGTGGCGGCTTGAGCAAATCCATGGCCACGGCACGGGAGTCGGGAGACAGCATCAGTGCGACAACCCCTCATGTAGATCCATCAACAGTCGGCGCACCTGACTCCAGCGAAACTCCATACGCCCAACTCCTACACGGCCACTCCAATCTGCCAACCGGCCAGCATTTGCAAGTCGCGCCCGCTTGGGGCCTTTGAGGTGCCGCTCTCGCATTTCAATCAGGGAGCGTAATTCTCGATCCTCAAGCGCTCGTTCAGCATCCCCATGACTGACGCACTGCAACCAGCGCTCTACAAAACGGCGTTGAGGCTCCGGACTACGCACCTGCTGACGCAGCACAAAAGCCCACAAGACCTCTGGCTGGAAGGTCTGCAGGTCTGCCTTGGCCCGCACCATCCATTCGGAAAACTCCTGACGGTAGTAGTCAGCTGCTTCCATATCGGCTTTCGACTGATTGGTCTTGCCACGCTTCTCCGCCAACATCAGGTTGTAAAGGAGCGGCGCACCTTCAACAACCAATGAAAACTGGCGAGCCAACTCGAGTGTGGAAACTATCTGGGAGGGAGCATCAGGTGGCAGGTGAACCTCCCAAAGCTTATGAGCCTGCTCGGCAAGATGATGATCAGCCAGCCAACCCAGCAAAGAGCCATTACAGTTGGCACGGATCTGGGCCTGAACGAACTCGGCCTCTTCACGACTCAGAGAAAACTCTGCTCCTACAGGGAATCCAGCCGGTGCTGAAGGCAGTCTCGGGTGCCAGGTATAGCGACCGGACAAAAGCACACCAGGGTCGTCTGCCGATGCATCAGGGCGGCGAGCCCCGCGGCGTAACTCATCAAAATGGGTGTGATACCAGCTCAGGCTCTGCCGAGGTACGAAAATCCCCCAACGTGAAAGTGCGACCCAATAAACGCTGCTTGGCAGACGAGCAAGGGACTCTCGCGCCTGTATGCCGATCACGCCGTCATTGCCTTGATCCGCAAGATGGGAGATCAACTCCACCTCTTTAGAGCGCGCAGTTCTGGCGACATCACCTCCACTCCCCGTTTGCTCGAGACGCTTGTAAATCCAAGGGATAAACAGCACATAGCGCAAGCGTGTATGCAGTACAGAAGTCCCTGGGAACAGTGCATCAGACAGGGCATCGCGGAGACTACCGAGGCCAAGTTCGTCAACAGTGCCCTGCTCCTTGAACAGATCAAGGATTTGGCGAACCTTATCGCGATCGGCTGAGGTCAGGTCCAGCCAGGTTAAAGATGCAGTCAAATTCCGTGCCTCCGTTCAAAAATAGCTCCCTGTTTTAGAAGCACTACCATGAGCTTGATAGCAGAGAGGATCCCCAGACTTGAGTAATCCGCGAACCCGATTTGGCCTGCCGAGCAAGCCCAGATCAGTGGCTAGGTACTCCACAAACCCTTGGGATAACGATCGTCCAGCGCTCGCATTTCTGCAGAGACCGATACTGCTCCTCGCTGTCCTCTAGGAACCGAACCACCACACCCGCAACCTCGCAGTATTCAACCTCAAGATCCAGCCTAAAGGACTGAGAAGTCCGCCCGACAACCCGACCATGGTCGTCCAGAATCACATAACGCTCGCCTCGCTGCTCAAGCTTCAGCGTCGCCCCCGGCTCCAGGGACCTCAGTGCCTCATGGATAGGGTCTGTTACAGGGCTACGTCCGGCAAAACCAATGTCGATGTCCTTCAAACTGAGCTGCAGATAACGCCGCTCCAAAGCTGGGTTGTAATCGCCGGTGAAGGTCTGCTGCACGATGTCAGACGACAAACTTCCACTGAAAGGATTCGCTGCACTGAACTCACACAGAGTCAGCGTCTGCTCTGCGCGCGTCATACCCACGTAGTACAACCGGCGCTCATCGTTAAGTCCCTCAGTCTGTACATTCCATCCACCATCAAGCAGTACGACATGCCTGAACTCTAGGCCTTTCGCTGAATGCACCGTGCCCAAATACAGGCCACTCTTGGTCTGCTGCCGCATCTCCCGAGCGTAGTCATAGAGCCAGTCCACGATTGCAGCACTGTTGAGCTGGCAATCACCGAGCTCGACCTGCAATTGGGTGAAAGCCTCCTGGAAAAAGTTACACCAGCTCTCACCCACTCCCGCAGACACCTGCTGCCACGCCATAGCAGCCGAAAGCGCCTCATTGGCTTCTCGAAGTCGATCAACAACCGCCACGAAATCACGCTGCCGAGTGATGGGCAGCGCACTATCTTTATCCGAGGCCAGAAAGTACGGAACTCCGGCAAGCTCGCAAAGCGCCTGGACTGGCCACAGATACTGATGGGTACGGGCAAGAATGGCGCATCCACTCCAGCCACCCTCTTCCAATGCCAGCAGTCGCTTGAGTTCGCCTATAGCAGCCTGCGCCTGAAGGTTGCCAACAGCTCTATCGCTGGGATCAATTGCCAATCGTGCAACCCGTCCAGAGCGACCTGGATCAAGCGCCTGCCACTGTCCCCCGAGAGGATCTGACTGGCGCTCGCGGTTGATTCGGATCGGATAGGACGCTTTCAAGCG
Organism: Pseudomonas sp. HTZ2; assembly: GCF_033173945.1. Lineage (NCBI taxonomy): Bacteria > Pseudomonadati > Pseudomonadota > Gammaproteobacteria > Pseudomonadales > Pseudomonadaceae > Pseudomonas > Pseudomonas sp. HTZ2. The sequence continues at coordinate 3,810,998 of NZ_CP137332.1, forward strand.
CCCGGGGTTGTTGCCAACCAGGTGATTTGCAGCCGCAATGATGCTCTGAGTCGAACGATAGTTCTCGACGAGGTAACTGGTAGCGGCAGAGTAATCCTCGCGAAAGCGCTCGATGTAGCGGTTGTTGGTATCGCGCCAGGCGTAGATGTTCTGATCATCATCGCCTACCGCCAGAATGCACAAACGCCCTTCCTCACTGGACTGCCTACCGGCAAGCGCACTCACCAAACGGTATTGCAGAGCATCGATGTCTTGGTATTCATCAACCAGGATGTAGCGGTAGCCACGCAACAACTGCTCTCGCAGGTCGTCCTCTCCATCGGCTGTTCCCTTGCCCTCCAAAAGCTCAACAGCGTCCTCCAGAACCTGTTTAAGAGCCCCCTCGTCGACAACATCCCTACGCTCAAAACGAGTGCCGGTCAGTCGCATGGCCATGCTGTGGTAGGTCATGACGCTGACGCCGTAGGCATCAGCTCCGACAAGGCTCAAAAGTCGCCGCCGTATTTCATTGGCCGCATGCCGATTGAAGGTCAACGCCACAATTGCATTGGCAGGAACCCGTCGAACACGCAGCAGGTACGCAATACGGTGAACGATTACGCGAGTTTTGCCAGACCCTGGCCCTGCCAACACCAAGCGATTAACGTCGTCGTCATCGACCACAATGAGTCGCTGTTGAGTGCTCAGATCCTCAACGATGGATCTCCAGGACTCTTCACTGGTGGCATGCTTAAGCACCTCTTCGCGGCCAGAGAAATAGCGCTGCAAGAAGGCATCTTTTGAGTCCGTGAAATAGTGCAGCACCAGCTCCAGCGCACTCGCCATAGCGCCGAGCGCGACCTCGGCATATTCACGCATCACATGGACCTGGATACGCTTTTCGCTGTAATGCTCATCGAGACGCAGGTAATCGTCTTTGAGGTAGCTGCCCTTCTTGTCTGCGTTTACCTCAATGGTCATTGCTCGACGCATCACAGTCATCCCGTGGTTGAGCGTCAGCACCTCCTGCTTGTGCAGGTACAACAGCACATGCTCAATTGCTCGCTGACGCTGGTTGGGGGGGATGACCTGTGAGAGCTCCAGATCCGACTCGATCACACCCACTAGCTCACCGAAGGTGGACTGCACCATCAGATCTTTGCCCTTGGAGGCCGGAGCCAGCTTTCCGATCAAGAATTGAAGCAGCTTGCTGGCAATGACTCTGCGCTTTTCACCAAAACGTTCAATCTGCGACCAGCTGTACTTACCTTGAACTTTTAGCTTGATGTAGTCGTGATTGACCTGCTTTAGCTCAAAACTGCTGCGTGGCTGGCTGTTGCTTTCACGATCTTGAGAGAGGCTGCGCAGCAGGCGAAGCACTTGCAACGGGATGACATCCTCGCGCTCGAGTCTGGCTTTGAGCCCCGCCGTCAGAGCCGCGAGATTGAGATCCTGCCAACTGCCATCCTCGGCATCTGGCGCCAGCTCGCTTAGTACCTCGAACAGCGCCCCCTCTAATGCCAGGGTCTGCTCCAGGCGTTGAATGGAAGCATCCACCACGCCGTGACGCAGCAATACGGTCAGTTGGGTATCGTTGACGAGTAGGCCCAGCTCCTCCATCTGCTTGAGGGTGCTAACAACCTCCTCAGATGTCAGGCTGGTGAGCGACATCAGGTTGTCCGTATTAACCCGCTCATCGGCGTCGGCCTGGTAGAGGTATTTCAGAATTGCGCCGAACTCTTCACGGCGCCGCTCCGACAGATTGGCCTTGAGCAAACGCTGCTCGGCGTCCGCTTCGCTCAGACTCAGGCGCGCCGGAAAAATCTGTGTACTGTTTTCCTCTCGCTTGAGGTATTGCCCCCGCTCCAGCCAGGCAACCGCGGTTACCACTTTGGTTTCAGCATCACTGTCGTCAGCGTCGAACGAAGTCTCGACGGTCTCATCCATGAGAATCTCGCCGGCGGTGATGACCAGCTCACCGCCCTTACGTCTGGCATACTCGAAACGCAGCTTGCGGAGAATTTGTTGGATGTCACGGAGGCTGAGCTTTGAGCGCTCGCACAATCCAAATTGGGTCTCAATATCCTGCGAGTCATAAAGCAGCACACAGCGTGCTGCAACCTGGTCACGCCCTGCCCTGCCTGCCTCTTGAAGGTAGTTCTCCAGCGAACCAGGAATGTCTGCGTGAACTACCAGGCGGATATCGGACTTGTCGACGCCCATGCCAAAGGCATTGGTGGCAACGATGATGCGGAGCCGCCCAGCCTTGAAGTCGTCCTGGATATCCTTCTTGTCATTGGGTTCAATCCCGGCGTGGAAATGGCGGCACGGCCATCCCTGCCCGACTAGAAACTCTGAAAGCTCTTCAGCGCCCTTGCGACTTGCAACGAAAACGACCGCACCACCGTCCTGGCCGCCGAGGTGATCCTCAAGCAATTGATGAGTTCTGGGCCATTTCTCGCCACGACTGCAGGGCAGCACTTCAAAGCTAAGATTCGTCCGCTCATGAGTCCCCAGGAACTGATCAAACTCAATTCCGAGGCCTTCCTTGAAATGATCACGGATATCAGCCAACACATCCGGCTTAGCCGTTGCAGTGAAGCAACCAATGGGGGCCAGGGGTTGATTGCCTGTGTGCTCGCGAATGAAGCGCGAGGCGTACATGTAATCTGGACGGAAATCGTTGCCCCACTTCGACAAGCAGTGTGCTTCGTCGAAGATCCAAGCGCCGATCTGGCGCTGGCGTATCGCACGCCGGAAAGCCTTGTTGCGGAACTGCTCAGGAGATACCAGCAGAATGCCGACATCGCCCATCTGGACCTTCTCCAGCACATCAGCACGCTCAGGCATGGTCAGCAGGCCATTGAGCGTCGCAGCACACTGCACATTTCGCTCAAGAAGCCCGTCAACCTGATCCTTCATCAGCGACTGCAGAGGCGAAATGATGATGGTCAGGCTGCCGTTACGATGAAAACGATTCAGCGCCGGCAGTTGGTAACACAGTGATTTACCACCACCGGTTGCCAGGATCGCGAGCACATGTCTGCCCTGCATGCCTGCGAGAACCACATCGTGTTGCAGGCTTTGGCCGGGGCGTTCGTAGCGGAAATCAGCAAAGCCGAAGTAGCGCTTCAGCTCATGGCGCGGGTCGTGGGTCGTGCAGCAGTAGCGGCAGTCTGAACGGCCGCAGGGAACGTCCCGGAGCTCAGTGATCAATCGCCCCACAGCAGAGAACTGATGCCGCACCCAAGGCGCAAGGACAGAGTTGCCCCCCGACACCCGCAACCACGCAAGGGCATAGGCCAAGGGCAGATGCAAATCCGTCTGCTCAAGGTCCTCAGCCAGGAGAGCTTCCAGTCGAGCTCTACATACCTTGAGATCACGATCCAATGATGGATCGGTTTCCGCCAACAGACTGGGAATGAGCCGCTGCAGATCCGAAATCGGAACTGCAGTCTGCCCCGTTAGCGAGGCGAAAAAAGATCCCAGATCACTCTTTATGCTTGGAGCAAGCAATGCCTGGTAGCAGAGTAGCTCAGCACGATTGGTCTCATTCAACTGCGCAAATGCATCTCGCTGATCTCTGAACAAAACCAGCGTCGAACGACAGTCTGCAAGCGGCGAGTTGAGGCTGTCCCGGATGAGTTTGTAATCCTTGACCAGCCGGTGATACGGGTTCTGCGGAAAGGCCAGAGGGGATAGTCTTAAGGTGTCGATGACTGGCAGAGAATGCAGAGCAAGAGTAGGTGCCTGCTGCTTGAGGATGGGCAAGTCATGTTCGATGACGTTATGCCCCAGAAGAAAGCCAGCGCCATCGGACAGCGCATCGACTTCAGCAAGAATCTCGGAGAGATTTTTCGAGACCTTACGATCAAGCTCGACACCGAGGTCAGGCCGCGCAGCCCCGACCTTAAAGATACGATCTGGCTGCCCCTCCTTACCGGGAGCGACCTCCAGATCGATGACCAAGCTCTTGGGTTGGGGAACTGATGACATCCCTGACGCGATCCCTGCTACTGCAAATGCCTGATTGGACTTTAAAGGCAAAACGCCAGCAACAAAAGTGTGACGCCGTGCCCATGAAACCCAGATGAGCTTATCAGCATCAGGATTCCAATCAGTTGATGCGATCTCGCTCAGCAACTCTGGCCTTGATCCACTCTTGGATCTCATTCTCAAGCCAGCGGTGCCAATTGGCTCCAGCCGACTGCCGCCACTTCACGCTCGCGAAATGCATCGTAAAGACTTACTGACTCACCACGTACCATCCACATCCGCGTCATTTGATGCCCCTCTTAAAATCTTATGCATCCATCTGAGAGCAACGGTCTTAGCTCGTTTGGTGAATGTCATGCGTTACTTAAAAACGGGGTGGCGTAACTGAGAAACTCAACATGAGGCACTCTTTGCTCTCGCCACTTGTATGGCTTGGATGGGGGCGTTTCACGGCGTTCACAGACAGTCATTATCAATCGACGCTTGGCCCGTGATACGCCAACAAAGAAAGCGCAACGCTCTTCGTCTGGCTTCCCCCAGAAGGTCTGGTTTTCGACACCTAAGAGAATGACCGAGTCGAACTCCAGGCCCTTGCTCTTGTGCATCGTCATGATGCGTACCGCTTGGTCATCCGAAAAACGCTCAAGTGCCTTGGGCAGATCAGGTTCGATCTTGAGCAATTCTTCGATGCGCATTTTGGTGTCTCGGACAACTTCCTTGAGCCTGTCATAAGACTCATAGTCCGGGGAAAGCGCGCTCAGGGTTTCGATACTAAGTTGCCTCAAGAACGCCCGTGCGGCCTCCCACCAACCTGAAAACGGCACTTCAAGAAGCTCTGCAACGACAGCTTCTTTTCGCTGACGCTTTATCAATCGATCTACATTCTTGCGAGTGCTGGATTGAATTTCATCATCCGCGAAAGGAATCAACTGGTTCATCAACCGAACCCAGGCTTTGGGCTCACGCTGGCCATAAAGACAGGACAAATAATCCACGATCAATCGCGCTGCCGGTTCGACCGTGATGTCCTGCATCTGCTGTTCGTTACGGAAAGGAATACCACGGTCCTCTAGTGCTGCCATGAGATGGTCGGCGTACAGCTCCAACTGCTTGGAAACCAGCACCGCGATTTCGGACGGTGGTAGCTGTTCAACTCTTATCCAGTTGGCAATCAAGTCGGCCAAGCACTCTGCCTCTTTTCGGCTGTCCTCAAATTGCCACGCAAATACCTCACCTCCATCCCCCGCAAGCTGCTCTTCGGACATGGCTGACGCTGGGTCAAGGATACGGATGATCTCGTTTTGCACTCTGAGTAAGCGAGGCTGAGAACGGAAATTGCGGTACATGTTGAGCGGTACCGCTTCGAAGTCAGCAGCGAAGGCTTCAAAGATGCCATCAAGGGCTCCGGCCCAGCCCATAATTTTTTGTTTGGTATCACCGACGGCTGTGAGACGTATGCTGGTGCCCTGAAAGGCTAGCTTTATAAGGTCATACTGCAGATTGGTGCAGTCTTGGAACTCATCCAAAAAAACATCGCTGTAGGTTTGGCGAATGGCGTTACGGGCCACTTTAGACGTCTGCAATATCTTAATAGCCAACGGCACTAGATCGCCGAACGTAATTTGTGTTCGGGATAAACCCACCTTCCTATCGGTGATTGTGTAACCCGCGTCCAGGGCATCATCCCCGGTCAAAACCGGCCGAAATCTATCGATGATGCGCTTGGCAAAGGCATGAAAGGTGAAGCTATCGAAACGTGAGGCCAGATCTGAGCCACAGCGACGCTGAACCCGCTCTTTCAAGTTCTTGCTGGCATCAACTTTGAACGAGATGGCGAGAATCCGCTTGGGATAACGACAAGTGCCAGTGCGCAAAAGAAAATCAGCTCGCTGTGCCAGCATCTCGGTCTTGCCGGCACCTGGTCCAGCGGTCAACGCAAGACAATGCTCCTGTTCCTTGGCTGCGAGTTTGGCATTAGGCTCCAGCGTCAGCCCATCAGCGGGCTGCCAGGCTTCGGTTACGATCACTCCGGCAACTCCGCGAGTTTGGCGATGACGGCGTCCGCCAATCTACTCAGGGATGCAGGCATATCTTCAAGTAAATCTTGGTCGCTCAGTTGAGCAAGTGCACTGATGTGGGCGGCGGGCTTGCTACCAAGTTTGAAGCGTTGATGATAGGTGCCAAACAGCTTAAGTTCGTCTTCGCTATATTGGGATGAGCCGTGATGGCTTTTCCCCAGAACGGCCTTGATAGCATCAGCATCTGGCACCTCTTCCTCAACGCTATAAGCGTCTGGATAGGCGAGAAGCATCGCGAAATCAAGGTCCATAGGAGACGAGAAATACACTTCTCGTTGCTCAAGTAACCCTAAGTAATGTGGGTAGGTTCGAACAGGTTGAGCGTCATCGTTCCACTGTGGAATTCCATGGTCCGCCGGAAGCATCCTGGCAGGAGCATGTGCTGCCAGTTGGTCGTTCACGTACTTGATGCGCCCCCACCCTGCTTGATGGCGGGCCACATCCAAATCTAGCAGCGTTAGATATGGAATCTGCAGGGCTTCCAGCAGACGCCAGAAATGGTTGACATGCCTGCCCCCCAGCGGCGCTATCACGACAGCTGACTCATCAATCGGCGCACCCTTGGCCCGTAATAGGCGCGGCAACACGATCTCTTCACTGTCCCCTTCGCCGAGGACAACTAATCGAGAGAAATAAACTTCGGGAAATGCCTGTACTGCCTCGCGCACGAACTTGTGCGCGTCGTCCGCTTTGTCAGGCAAGTGAATGCAGGTTACGCGCGATTGTCGCGCCTCAGTCAGCCGCAAGTAGCGAATGTGTTCAGGCTCGACTCGCCGGAGCATGGAAGGCGCATGCGTCGCGATGAGGGCTTGGGCATCGCCTTGGCTTGTCATGGCATTCAGTGCGCTGACAATTCTTCCCAAGTAGTGAGGGGAAAGACTGTTCTCAGGCTCTTCAACGGCAATAAGTGTAAAAACCGGGGGGCGCAGCTTGTCTGGATCAAAGGACTTATCTTGCTCAGTTAAAACGGCGCGACCTATGGCCTGCGACGACAGCACGAGTGACAGATAGAGCATCGATTTCTGGCCATCACTCAGCCGAGAATAATCGACCAAGTTTTCGTCATGCCCTGGTGTGAACGAAACGGACATGTGCCGAAGCAGCGCCTCAATCTCAGAGGCAACGAAAGTAATCTTGGGGTCAGCAAAGAAATTGCCTTTGTGCAGCGACGTCCATGCATTTTGCAAATGCACACTGAACGTATTGACTGATGGGTTGGCTGCCAGGCTATCGCTTATGCCGTCTGTAAGCCCCCTAATAACGTCGCGCTCTTTATCCCACTGCACAGCTCGGAGTATCCGCCCAAGCAAAGCATTGGCCCCGTAAGCAATGTGGTCCGCGGGATCACGTCGCGCGGGCAGGTAGTGAACATGAATATGGTTGCGCTCGGTTCGCGGCACCTGCGCCGTGGTAAGGGGCGAACCATCTGGATTGACGTCCAGTACATAAACAAAGGTTTCTTCGATGTCGCCATCGGGCCCCATGGCAGCGCTCAGACGGAAACGCACTCGTGGAACGCCGTCTGGCTCATCTAGGCGCATGTGTCCAAAATGAGGAGCAACCGTGCTGTTGTCTTCGTCTTCGGCCAGTTCTGGGAAAAGAAAATCTGCTTCGATCCAAAGCTGGCGCTCTGCCGGAATCTCCTTTTCATCGAACGGGACATGGAAGTCAGAGCGCTGAATACGGCGCTGGGCCGGATCAAACGCAAACAAGCGACACAGTGCTTGGAGCGCAGCGGTCTTGCCGGAACCATTGGGGCCGATCAAATAGGTGATGGCTACGAGGTCAACATCAGTAGGCCCGGCACCGTAAGACTGAAAACTTGATAGGCGCAGCGTCTGTAGCTTCATAATGCTCGATCATCCTTGTTGTTACAGCTCGCGGAGCGCAGTACACAGCATCTCGCCGACCACGAAAAATGAAAATCAGAAGCCTGTAAGCAAGATTTGAAATGTGATTAGTTATCAGTCATGGCGGGGCACGTTAGACCACGGTAACCTGGCCGTTCATCAGCATGGGCAGTAGCCAATCGCGGAGTTGAGCAAGCTGCAGGTTCTCTTTGATGTTGTTGGCGATCTTCTCGAACGCGGGCTCAACAACCGCAGCGAATTTTTCGATCACATCCACCGTTGGAATTGCCAACTTAGTCAGTTCAATATCATTTGAGACGATGGAGTCGAAGACAGACCCTGAGGATTTAACCTGCAGGTGATGGATTAATTCCTTGGCGAGGAGGAAAAGAAATGTGTGACTGATTCCTGGTTTGGCGCGCAAAGCATAGCAAGACTGATTCATTGCCATATCGACGCCTGCCAGTGTCAGTTTGCCTACAGATCCGCGCGCTGTAATGAAAACAGTATGCTTTCCAAAAAGCTTGGTACTACTGCCTTTAAGGCCTTGCACGGTTATGTAATCTGCCGTCGAAAACTTGAAGCTTTCCCCATCAGCATCAGTTGGGGTAAAGAATGGGATATCCCCCCCCCAATATTCAGCCTTCTTTTTCGTGGGCGTTCCGCCACCAAGCAGGTCAGCAACGGCCAGAATGCTTGAGTCCTCCCACCCACACGGAATAGCCCGTTTTAGCATAGTGCTGTAAACCATCTTACCGCCGGAGGACTTGTAAGGTTTACCGTTGCAGTCGGGGAAGTCGAACTGCACGAACCAGTAGTCGTATAGCGTCTTGGCCATCGCCTCCAGCTCAGAATTAATACGGTTATTACAGTCAATTTTGGCGTCGAGAGCGGAAAGAACAGCTGCAATCTCTTCAGACTTATCAATCAGCGGGATCTCAAGCTCTTTTAGCAAAGGAATTCGTAAGTTACTAACAATTGACCCTGTTTTATCGCTCTGATTTATTTGCCCCTGAACAAACTCAGACAACATTGCGTAAAGAAGGTATTTACTGCCTATTTTCTCTGGATTAGGCTTTATTAGAACCATTCGCTGACCAAGACAACACTCGATGCCGTCGGGAATAACGCAAACCTCACCCATAGGCGCTTCTCGGGTAATGATCAAGTCCCCCGCTTCAGGCTTGGCCCGTAAAGTTCGCTCCTGAAACGTTTCATCATCCGTATAAGAGACACTACCAAGGTCGAGCCTGCCATTTTTAATGTTAAAAGTTCTAACAACAATTTTCCCGCTTTCGCTCCAGATAGGAGTTGAGTGATGGCAGTCGGTTATTGAGAAACAAAGTTTATGCAACGGGGTTGTTTTCCCAGAAAATTTTCTTTTAGTTTTTATTACTTTACTCATATCGCAAACCCGCCAGCTGCTTATTTATCTCCGCCTTGAGACCAGCCGACTCTTCGAAGAGTTTATTCAAATTCTCACTAAAGCCCTTCATCTTGGCTGCGAACTGCACAGGCGTAAGTTCGCTGTATTCGATTTTCACCTCAAAGTACTGCCCGGCGCTGAGGCTATAGTTCTTCGCCGCGATGTCGGCGTAGCTGACTACCACTGCGAAATCTTCCACGGCCTGCTTGCCATTGAATGAAGCAATGATTCGGTCTTCCTCAGCATCTGAAAGAAGGGTTTTCTGATTTTTTCCGTCCTTAACCTTAGTACCGAGGCCTGATGCGTCGATCAGAACTACATCTTCTTTGTTAGTGGCATCAATGAACAGGATTGATACGTTGGTCCCGGTCGTGGCGAAGATGTTGCTGGGCATTGAGACCACGCCAGCCAGCATTCTGTTATCTACCAGGTGCTGACGGATTCTCTTGTCGATGCCGCTTTGCGCACTTGTGAAGCCGGTGGGTACTACTACAGCCGCTTTGCCGCCAGGCTTTAGCGAATGAATGATGTGCTGCAAGAAGAGCTGGTAAATTGCCATCTTGTCGACGGCCTGCTTGGGAATATTTGGTACCCCGGCGAAGAAGCGCTCCTGATGTTCCTTGCTGTCCAGCTCGTTGCGAAAATCGCTGAAGTCCATCTTGAATGGTGGATTGCTGACGATGTAATCGAACTTTTTAAGCGCCTTGCCCTCCCGGTGGTAGGGGTGGAGCATGGTGTTGCCCTGGATGATGTTAGGGATAGAGTGCACCAGGTTGTTTAGAATCAGGTTCAGGCGTAGCAAGCTGGATGACTTTTGTGAGATATCCTGCGAATAAATGCTGCAGCGCTGCTCGCCGATGGCGTGGGCGATGTTCATCAATAGGGTGCCGGAGCCGGCTGAAGGGTCGTAGCAGCTCACGTTCTTGATTTTGCCGCGCACATCCTCCGGGACCAAGATAGAAGCCATGATCTTCGCTACGGAGTGTGGCGTGTAGTACTCGGCGTATTTACCGCCACTGTTGCTGTTGTAGTCTTTGATCAGGTATTCGAATAGCGCGGCGTAGAAGTCGTACTTCTGGGTGAAGATGCGCTCAAAGCTGAACTCCACCAGTTTGTTGATCAGTGCTCGGCAAAAATTGTCGCGTTTGGACGGGTCTGAAATGTATTCGCTGACGCGATCAAACAGCGTGACCTTGGCTCCGCCATCGGTTTTCACCGCGAAGATGTCATTGTTGGTAATGGCGATGTCGCGAAGGGTGTCGTCAAACAACTTGGCGAATTCAGGCTCATTCTGCCGGCCGAACAGATGGGCGAGAAAGTGCTCAGGCTTCAGGCGTGGAGTGTCCGGCCCCAACTGCAATTGCAGCATTTCCAATTCATCCGCGCTAAGACCGGCGATGGCCTGTTCCCAAGTGAGTGCTTGGTTCAACTCGGGACGGATTTTCTTGGCTTCGAAGGTGAACTTGTCGTTGAGAAACTTATAGAGAAAGACCTGGGTGATGATCTTGAACTCATTGCCATCGTTGCCCAGGCCATAGGCTGCACAAATGGCCTTGAGGCTGTCGATCAGTTGGCGGGTGCGTTGCTCAAATTCTTGCGTTACCACGTACGTGTTCCTGTTCGAGTGCCTGAGGCAAATTCATTAATGTATTCGGCCACAACCAGTTGGTTGATGGTGTGGGAGGCGTCCGGAGTGAGCTGGATTTTCTGGCGGTTTTGGAACTCGCCAATCACCAACGGCATCATCATTCGCTCGAAGTAGCTTTCGTTGTTCACAAGCTGGGTGTTCTGCAGCACCTGCTCGTCGGCCTGCTGTTTGACGCCGGAGAGCGCCTCAAACAAGCGGCGTTCTGTTTGGGTGAGACCGCCGCGCTCTTGCAGGCGCTTGTGGATACGAGTGTATTTGGCGTCGCCTTGGTACTTGGCGCGCAGCTGGTTATTCTTCCGGTTGAGCTCTTTGACCTGGCTATGAATCGCGTTGAGCGCGCCGATGTTGGCGGTCATTTCTTCCTGGGTGACTTCGTTGAGTTTCTTCTTCTTGAACAGCCGCTCCAGCTCTTCCCTCAGAGTGATGAACTTGGGGTCTTGCTGGTCGAAATTGTCGGCCAGAGCCTCGCGGGTCTGGCGCAGAGTGTTCTTGAGCTTGTCAGCCAGTACCAGCTCTTCTTCGCGGACCTTGGTGAACATGAACAGCACATCTTCCAGCGCCACGTTGAGCAGGTTGCTGGTGTCTGTGCTGGATTCGATGTTCTCTTTCAGGTTGAGCAGGTCAAGGTGGTTGCAGGTTTCACGGTAGAGCTGGTTGAGCTTCTGGAAATCAAGCTGTTGCAAAAGCGCGTAATCACCCTGCAGACGAATCAGGTTGTAGAGGCTGCGGGCGTCGGCCAGTGCCTTCTTGAGCGCCAGCACCGTGGCTCGATCCTGAATTTGGGTGATCTGCCGCGAAAACTCTTCGGCGTTTTCGATGTTGAAGCTGAATAGGATGTCCTTGATCGCCTCGATTTCCTCGGCGATTTCTTCAGCGGATTTGAACAGATTGGAGTAGTGCTCGACCTCATCGCCCAGCTCTGCCTGCAGCTCGTCGAAATAGGCCTTGTTGGTGGCGTCGAACTCCTTGCGGATATCGGCAAAATCGACCACATAGCCGTAGCGGAAGTCCTTGTAGGTACGATTGACACGGGTGAGCGCCTGCAACAAGTTGTGCGAACGAATCACCCGGCCTAGATAGAGTTTTTTCAGGCGCTTGGCATCGAAGCCGGTGAGCAGCATGTTGTAGACGAACAGCAAGTCGATCTTGCCCGCCTTGAAGTCTTCCACCCATTGCTTACGCTCTTCCTTGCTGCCGACGTCGTGCAGGATCAGTGCGGCGCTTTTGATGCGGTTCTCCTGCTGGCAGCGGACGGCGTAGCTGCCGGGCTTCGCCGCCGAGACCAAAGCTTGTGAGGAGTCCTGCAAGTTGGGGGTGGGCTGGCCCTGCTTGGCATGAACGGCGTTGAAGATCTCGAACATCTGTCGGGCCTGCTCGGCGCTGTCGCAGATCACCATACCGCCGATGCTAGCATCGGCCAACGCACCGCGGCTCTTCTCGAAGTCACGCACGATGTATTCGAGCATTGGCTCGACAAACCTCGGGTGGGCGTAGACGAGCTTGCGATCTATATCACCCTGTTGCAGTTCTACAGCGGCCAGCGCTTCCTGAAGGATCAGTTTGTAGTTGGTGGCAATTTCTTCGCGGATCAGGCGCAGGGTATAGCCGTCGGCGATGGAGGCGTTGTAGTAGTACTTGTGGATGTAGTCGCCGAACAAGGCGCGGGAATTGTAGTCGTCACCCAGCAAGGGGGTGCCGGTAAGGCCAATCTTGATGGCGCTGCGATCCGACTGGCTGAGGTTGGCTAGGAAACTGCCCTGGGGGTTGTAACTACGGTGCACCTCATCAAGGAAGTAGACGCGCTGGATGTTAACGTCGTAGTCCTCGGTACGCACCACGTCCGGGTCATCCTGGAATTTCTGGATGTTGACCACTGTGATCTCGGGTCTGCCGCTGTGGTTGTGCAACACCTGAGTAGCCTTGATATCGCGCGCGAAGGCTTCACGACTGTCGATGCTGTGTACGATCAGCCCACGCCCGGAAAATTCGCGCTGGGCCTGGATGAGCAGATCGAGCCGGTCGACGATGAAATAGAACTTGGGGATGATGCCCTGTCGCTGGAAGTAGTCAGTCAGGAAGCGGGTGTTGTAATAGGCAAGCGCGGTTTTGCCGCTGCCCTGTGTGTGCCAAATGATGCCCTTGTGCACACCGGCATCGAGCTTCTTCTTAATCGCTTTAGTGGCGAAAAGCTGCGGGTAGCGCATGACGTGCTTTTGCAGCCCGTCAGCCTCGTTGACATAGACGAGTGCAAAACGCAGCAGAAAAGCCAGCCGTTGACGGCTGAACAATGACGTGCAAATACGATTCGTCGGTGCGTCGGGATCCTTGTTAGTAAGGAACTCTGGGCTGTGCTTGATGACGTTGAGATTGTTGTCGCGTAGCACCGCGTTTTCGACAGCGTCATCCTCGGAGGCCAGCAGCTCGGCCAGATCCAACGCCTCTTCTTCGCGAAAGTAGTTAAATGTCGGCATGTCATACGAAGGGCTCGCATAGAAGGCACCTTCGATTGGCTGCGGCGAGCCGTCTTCGTACTCCATGTTGTTGGAGAAGACCATCAACTGGGTGATGTTGATGAAGCGGCGGAAGCGCGGATTGCGGCAGCGAGTGACGATACGGTTGCGCTCGGCCAGCACGCCTTCGCGGTTGTTAGGCTTCTTGACCTCGATAAAGGCAAGCGGCATGCCATTGATAAGCAGGGTGATGTCGGGCCGGAACTCATCATCACCATTTCGGCATGGCAGCTCGGTCACAACGTGGAAGCTGTTGTTGTCGAAATTCTCAAAGTCGATCAGGCGAATGCCAGAACGCTCGGTGAGCTGGTCGTAAAAAGCCTGGCCAAGGTCTTCGTTGTCCAGTAAGAGCTTGACCTCCGCCAGCAGGCGGTCGATGTCAGCGGCGTCCACGCCAGGGTTGATCCTGGCCAGCGAAGAACAAAAAAGCGCCGGGAAGATATTGGTTTGCTCATCCCAAGAAGCCCCTTTCAGGGAGAGGTAGCTGTAGCCAAGGCGAACCAGGTGCAAGATGCAAGGGATCTTGACGCGCGAATCTTCACTGAAAACCATCGGATGTGCTCTTCCTTAATGCGTGGATCAGCTCGGGTAGGCACGAGCTGATCCTCCCCGCCCCCTTGATCGATGCTAGCCCCCTATCCTTCTCAAGCCAATCTCAATTGGCAACCAATTGGCAACCAGAGCGGCTATTTTTTAATCACAACGTTAAACTCTCGCCCATAAAAAAATCCAGTCACCGCTAAGTGACTGGATTTTTTAGGGTTTTTTGGTCGGGACGGAGTGATTCGAACACTCGACCCCTTGCACCCCATGCAAGTGCGCTACCGGGCTGCGCTACGCCCCGACTGGGCTTTGAAGCAAATTCTCAATGTTGCTGAGAACGAGAAGAAATTTACCCTAACCTTTTGATTAATGGAAGCTTTTTTTCAAAAAACTTTCCATTCATCGGGTTCGGTTCACTTCTTCAACACCACCAACACATCCTCCAACTCGGCAATCATCTGCCGGATCAGTTGCCTGTACTGGGTAGTGTCATCCTTGGCCTCGTCACTGGAGAGGCGCAGTCGCGCCCCGCCGATGGTGAAGCCCTGGTCATACAGCAGCGCGCGGATCTGGCGGATCATCAGCACGTCTTGGCGCTGGTAATACCGCCGGTTACCGCGGCGCTTGACCGGGTTGAGTTGCGGGAACTCCTGTTCCCAATAACGCAGCACGTGCGGTTTTACCGCACAGAGCTCACTGACCTCACCGATGGTGAAGTAGCGCTTGCCCGGAATGGGGGGCAGCTCGTCGTTATGGCTTGGTTCCAGCATAGGCCTCAACCCGGGCTTTCAGTTTCTGCCCTGGACGAAAGGTGACGACGCGGCGAGCGGTGATCGGGATCTCTTCCCCTGTCTTGGGGTTGCGGCCCGGCCGCTGGCGTTTGTCGCGAAGGTCGAAGTTGCCGAATCCGGACAGCTTGACCTGCTCGTTCTCTTCAAGTGCGTGCCGAATTTCTTCGAAAAACAGCTCGACCAGCTCCTTGGCCTCTCTCTTGTTGAGCCCCAGCTCCTCGTACAGCCTTTCGGCCATCTCAGCTTTCGTCAGAGCACCCATACGCTATTTCCTTAACGTGGTGTTCAACCTTTGTTCAAGCGAGGTGAGGATGTTTTGCAGGGTAGTGTTCACCTCATCGTCGTTAAGAGTGCGCGATGGATGCTGCCAGGTCAAGCCGACGGCCAGGCTTTTTCTATCAGGATCAATGCCTTTACCTTGGTAGACGTCAAACAGCCTGAGGTCTGTGAGCCATTCGCCCGCATTGTCACGAATTACTTCAAGCACGGAGCTAGAAGCAACATCACGTCCTGCGATCAAAGCCAGGTCACGCCTCACTTCTGGGAACTTGGACAGTTCGCTGAACTTCGGCAGGCGGCCTTCGACCACATCGCTCAGTACCAGCTCGAAGACGAACACTGGACGCTCCAGGCCCAGGGTCTTGGCGAGCTCTGGGTGGATAGCGCCGATGTAGCCGACTTCCTTGCCGTCGCGCTCGATGCGGGCGGTCTGGCCAGGGTGCAGGGCTGGGTGCTTGCCGGCGACGAACGTGAAGTCGTCCAGGGCGCCCGAGTAGCCCAGCAGGGCTTCCACGTCGGCTTTCACGTCGAAGAAGTCGAGGCTGTCACGGCCGTTCGCCCAGCCTTCCGGCAGGCGGCTGCCCGTGGCGACGCCGGCGATCATCGGCTGCTGCTTGAGGTCGCCCAGCTGGCCGACGAAGCGCAGGCCGCTTTCGAACAGGCGTACGCGGTCCTGCTGGCGGTTGAGGTTGTGCTGCAGCGCCTTGACCAGGCCCGGCCACAGGGACGCGCGCATGGCGGCCATGTCGCTGGAGATAGGGTTGGCCAGCAGCAGCGGCTCGACGCCCGGGGTGAACAGCTCGAACAGTTTCGGGTCGATGAAGCTGTAGGTGATCGCTTCCTGATAGCCGCGGGCGACCAGCAGGCGGCGCAGGGTCGGCAGCTCGCCACGGGCTTCCGGGCGGGTCTGCGGAGCCAGGCGGGCTTGCGGGTAGCGGACCGGCAGGTTGTTGTAGCCGTACAGGCGGGCCAGCTCTTCGATCAGGTCGACTTCGAGGCTGATGTCGAAGCGGTGGCTTGGGACTTCGACAGTCCACTGCCCTGCCCCATCAGCGCTGGTTTTCAGCTCCAGGGCGTTGAGCAGTTGCTCGACCTGGGCAGCGTCCATGTCCATGCCAAGCATCTGGTTGATACGCTCGGCGCGCAGGGTGACTGGCGCGACCTTCGGCAGGTGCTGCTCGCTCACGGCCTCGACGATGGGGCCGGCTTCGCCGCCGACGATCTCGAGGACCAGGGCGGTGGCGCGCTCCATGGCTTCACGGGCCAGTTGCGAATCGACGCCGCGCTCGTAGCGGTGCGAGGCATCGGTGTGCAGACCGTAGGAACGGGCCTTGCCTGCGACGGAAATCGGCTCGAAGAAGGCGCTTTCCAAGAACAGATCGCGGGTCTTCTCGGTATTCACGCCGCTGTGTTCGCCACCCATGACGCCGGCGATGGCCAGGGCGCGGGTGTGGTCGGCGATGACCAGGGTGTCGGCACGCAGCGCGACTTCCTGGCCGTCCAGCAGGACGAGCTTCTCGCCCTCCTCGGCCATGCGTACGCGGATGCCGCCGTTGATTTCGGCGAGGTCGAAGGCGTGCATCGGCTGGCCGAGTTCGAGCATCACGTAGTTGGTGATGTCGACAGCGGCGTCGATGCTGCGCACGTCGCTACGGCGCAGGCGCTCGACCATCCACAGCGGGGTCGGCTTGCTCAGGTCGACGTTGCGGATGACGCGGCCCAGGTACCGTGGGCAGGCCGCCGGCGCGCAGACTTCAACCGGGCGCACTTCGTCGTGGGCCGGGGCAACGGCAGGCACTTGAGGACGGGTGACCGGCACGTCGTACAGGGCGCTGACGTCGCGGGCCAGGCCTGCGATGGACAGGCAGTCGCCGCGGTTCGGGGTCAGGCCGATTTCGATGCTGGCGTCGTCCAGGTTCAGGTACTGGCGAATGTCTTCGCCGACCGGGGCGTCAGCCGCCAGTTCCAGCAGGCCGTCGTTCTCTTCGCTGATCTGCAGCTCGGCGGCCGAGCACAGCATGCCGAAGGACTCGACGCCGCGCAGCTTGGCCTTCTTGATCTTGAAGTCGCCCGGCAGTTCGGCGCCGATCATGGCGAACGGGATCTTGATGCCTGGGCGCGCGTTTGGAGCGCCGCAGACGACCTGGAAAGTTTCCTGGCCGTTGCTCACCTGGCACACGCGTAGCTTGTCGGCGTCCGGGTGTTGTTCGGTGGCGAGGATCTCGCCCACCACGATGCCGCTGAACTGGCCGGCAGCGGGGGTCACGCTGTCGACTTCAAGGCCGGCCATGGACAGGCGGGCGACCAGTTCGTCACGGGAGACTTGCGGGTTTACCCAACCGCGCAGCCACTGTTCACTGAATTTCATGCTGTTCTCCTAGAAAGTGCGTCGATTGGGCCTAGCGGAATTGGGCGAGGAACCGCAGGTCGTTGTCGAAGAACAGACGCAAATCGTTGACGCCATAGCGCAGCATGGCCAGGCGCTCGGCGCCCATGCCGAAGGCGAAGCCCTGGAACTCTTCCGGGTCGATGCCGGACATGCGCAGCACGTTCGGGTGGACCATGCCGCACCCCATGACTTCGAGCCAGCCGGTCTGCTTGCACACGCGGCAGCCATTGCCGGAGCACATCACGCACTGGATGTCGACTTCAGCCGAAGGCTCGGTGAAGGGGAAGAACGACGGACGGAAGCGTACCGCCAGTTCTTTTTCGAAGAACACGCGCAGGAACTCTTCGATGGTGCCCTTGAGGTCGGCGAAGTTGATGCCGCGATCGACCAGCAGGCCTTCGACCTGGTGGAACATCGGCGAGTGGGTAATGTCCGAATCGCAGCGATAGACGCGGCCCGGGCAGACAATGCGGATCGGCGGCTGGCTGGACTCCATGGTCCGCACCTGCACAGGCGAAGTGTGGGTGCGCAGCAGCATGTTGGCATTGAAGTAGAAGGTGTCGTGCATCGCCCGGGCCGGATGGTGGCCGGGGATGTTGAGCGCTTCGAAGTTGTGGTAGTCGTCTTCGACCTCAGGGCCTTCGGCGATGCCGTAGCCGATGTGGGTGAAGAACTGCTCGATGCGCTCGAGGGTACGGGTGATCGGGTGCAGCCCGCCAGTGGTCTGGCCACGGCCTGGCAGGGTCACGTCGATGCATTCGGCGGCCAGGCGAGCGTTGAGCTCGGCTTCTTCGAAGGCAGCCTTGCGTGCGTTGAGCACGTCGGTGACGCGCTCTTTGGCGTCGTTGATCAGCGCGCCGACTTTCGGGCGCTCTTCGGCTGGCAGGTTGCCCAGGGTCTTCATCACCTGGGTCAGCTCGCCTTTCTTGCCGAGGTATTGGACCCGGATCTGTTCCAGGGTAGTGATGTCTTCAGCGCGTTCCACGGCCTCGAGGGCTTGGGCAACCAGCGCGTCCAGGTTTTCCATGTACAGACTCCAGATACGAAAATAGGGGAAGAGCTTTTGAAGGCTCTTCCCCTATCGATGACGTTTTACACCCGACGACGCAAAGCGCCGCCGGATGATTGTCGTGGGTACTTAAGCCAGGACGGCTTTAGCTTTCTCGACAATCGCAGCAAACGCCGCTTTTTCGTTCACTGCCAGGTCGGCCAGAACCTTGCGGTCGATTTCGATCGACGCTTTCTTCAGGCCAGCGATCAGACGGCTGTAGGACAGACCGTTGGTGCGGGCACCGGCGTTGATACGAGCGATCCACAGAGCGCGGAACTGACGCTTCTTCTGGCGACGGTCACGGTAGGCGTATTGGCCAGCCTTGATGACAGCCTGCTTGGCAACGCGGAATACGCGCGAGCGTGCACCGTAGTAGCCTTTAGCCAGTTTCAGAATTTTCTTGTGACGCTTACGAGCGATGACGCCACGCTTTACACGAGCCATGAGTAACTTCCTCTATCGTTGACCAGAATTAACGTACGCGCAGCATGCGCTCGACTTTTGCCACGTCAGACGGGTGCAGCAGGCTGGCACCGCGCAGTTGACGCTTACGCTTGGTCGACATTTTGGTCAGGATGTGGCTCTTGAAAGCGTGCTTGTGCTTGAAGCCGGAAGCGGTTTTCAGGAAACGCTTCGCAGCACCGCTCTTGGTTTTCATTTTTGGCATGTTGGAACTCCGCATTCGATAAAATTACACATAATCATCAGGCCTGCCGTGCCCGGGAGATTACTTCTTCTTTTTGGGGGCGATGACCATCATAAGCTGGCGTCCTTCCATCTTCGGATGCTGCTCAACGGTGCCGTATTCGGCGAGGTCAGCTTCGACCCGCTTCAACAGCTCCATGCCCAGCTCCTGGTGGGCCATCTCACGGCCGCGGAATCTCAGAGAGATCTTGGCCTTGTCCCCATCGCTAAGGAAACGTACCAGGTTGCGTAGTTTTACCTGGTAATCCCCTTCTTCCGTCCCTGGACGAAACTTGATTTCTTTGATCTGGATCTGCTTCTGGTTTTTCTTGGCTTCGTTGGCCTGCTTCTTCTTCTCGAAGAGGTGCTTGCCGTAGTCCATGACCTTGCAGACAGGCGGTTGCGCGTCTGCAGAGATCTCCACCAGATCCAGCTTCGCTTCATCAGCGATACGCAGCGCTTCATCAATCGAGACGATGCCAATCTGCTCGCCGTCAGCGCCAATTAACCGAACCTCGCGTGCCGAGATATTCTCGTTGATCGGGGCTTTCGGTGCAGTTCGTTTATCGTTTCTCATTTCACGCTTAATAGTCATTACTCCGATTCTAGGCGACCGCGCTGAGCCACGGCGTCAGCGAGCAGTTGGGTGAATTGGGAGACGGGCATGGAGCCCAGGTCTTTGCCATCACGGGTACGCACTGCAACGGTCTGCGTTTCGACTTCGCGGTCCCCTATAACCAGAAGGTATGGGACCTTGAGCAAAGTATGCTCGCGGATTTTAAAGCCGATCTTCTCATTTCTCAAGTCGGACTTGGCACGGAAACCAGCCCCATTGAGGGATTTTTCCACTTCGAGTGCGAAATCGGCCTGCTTGTCGGTGATGTTCATGATCACCGCCTGGGTCGAGGCCAGCCACGCCGGGAATACGCCCGCGTAGTGCTCGATCAGCATGCCGATGAAGCGCTCGAAGGAACCGAGGATCGCACGGTGCAGCATGACCGGGCGCTTACGGTTGTTATCTTCGGCGATATAGCTGGCATCCAGACGCTCCGGCAGGTTCGGATCGTACTGCAGGGTGCCGCACTGCCAGTTACGGCCCAGGCAGTCACGCAGAGTGAATTCGATCTTCGGACCGTAGAAAGCGCCCTCGCCCGGCTGGTATTCCCACTCCAGGCCCGACTCGTTCAGCGCATCGGCCAGGGCGCCTTCGGCGCGGTCCCACAGCTCTTCGGAGCCCACACGCTTGGCGGGACGGGTCGAGAGCTTCATGGCGATGTCGGTGAAACCGAAGTCCTTGTAGACATCCAGGGTCAGCTTGATGAAGTCGGCCGCTTCTTTCTTCACCTGATCTTCGGTGCAGAAGATGTGGGCGTCGTCCTGGGTGAAGCCACGCACACGCATGATGCCGTGCAGGGCGCCGGACGGCTCGTTACGGTGGCAGGCACCGAACTCGGCCAGGCGCAGCGGCAGGTCACGGTAGGACTTCAGGCCTTGGTTGAACACCTGTACGTGGCAAGGGCAGTTCATCGGTTTTACCGCGAAATCGCGACTTTCCGACGAAGTGGTGAACATGTTCTCGGCGTAGTTGGACCAGTGGCCGGAACGCTCCCAGAGGATGCGGTCGACGACCTGCGGCGTCTTGATCTCCAGGTAGCCGTTTTCGCGCTGCACACCACGCATGTACTGCTCGAGCACCTGATAGACGGTCCAGCCGGCCGGGTGCCAGAAGACCATGCCCGGGGCTTCTTCCTGCAGGTGGAAGAGATCCAGCTGCTTGCCGATCTTGCGGTGGTCGCGCTTTTCGGCTTCTTCGATGCGCTGGATGTAGGCAGCCAGTTGCTTCTTGTCAGCCCAGGCGGTGCCGTACACGCGCTGCAGCTGCTCGTTCTTGGCATCGCCGCGCCAGTAGGCGCCAGACAGCTTGGTCAGCTTGAAGGCCTTGAGGAAACGGGTGTTCGGCACGTGCGGGCCACGGCACATGTCGACATATTCTTCGTGGTAGTACAGGCCCATGGCCTGTTCGTCCGGCATGTCCTCGACCAGGCGCAGCTTGTAGTCTTCACCACGGCTCTTGAACACGTCGATGACTTCGGCGCGCGGGGTCATCTTCTTGATGACGTCGTAGTCCTTGTCGATCAGCTGTTGCATGCGCTGTTCGATGGCGGCCATGTCTTCTGGGGTGAAGGGGCGCTCGTAGGCGATGTCGTAGTAGAAGCCTTCGTCGATCACCGGGCCGATCACCATCTTGGCGGTCGGGTACAGCTGTTTCACTGCGTGGCCGACCAAGTGGGCGCACGAGTGACGGATGATCTCCAGTCCCTCTTCATCTTTAGGGGTGATGATCTGCAGCGTGGCGTCATTCTCGATCAGGTCGCAGGCGTCGACCAGCTTGCCATCGACCTTGCCGGCCAGCGTGGCCTTGGCGAGGCCCGCGCCAATGGAGGCGGCAACTTCGGCAACGGTGACGGCCTTGTCGAACGTACGTTGACTGCCATCGGGAAGAGTAATTACGGGCATGGCGCCTCCTCTCCTAGTGGTGACCCCTACCAAAGGTCACATGGGTTGGGATGAGCCAGTACAAGATCCGACCTGCCTTTCCCGCGGGAAAGCCTGCCTCACAGTGGCAGGAGCCTTTCGGCCAACCAGGGACGAACCAGAGTGACTGGAAAGAAAAATGGAAAACAGCTGCCAGGGTGCAGCTGCAAGCCGAGCATGCTAGCACGCGGCTTGGGCGGCAGGCAGAAATATTTGGAAATTAAGCCGTCTGGGTGAACTTGTTCGGAAAATTCCACCTCAGAGTTTCTGAAGCATCCTACTCTTGATGAGATCCAACCCAAGGAGTGTGTGGTTATGCGACTTCAGTCTCTTCTGGCCCTGACCGCCGCCAGCGCCCTGCTGCTGCCCCTGGCGGCACATGCCGAGTGGCCTGCCGGCAAGAAAGGCGCCTACATGGAGCAGTGCGTCCAGGTGGCGTCGGCTCAAGGTGTCGATGCGAAAACGGCGGACCAGCACTGCAAGTGCGGCGCTGATGCGATCGAGAAGAACTTCACCAAGGCGGAAATCGAAGACCTGGACAGCAAGGACGGTGTCGACGCCAAGCTGATGCAGCGGGCGCAAACCGTGGTACGTCAGGCCTGCGCACCTAAGAGCTGAGCCTTTTTGCGGGGCGATGCACGCATTATTTGCCGTGGATCAGTATCCTGCGAAGGTAACAGGCGCTAGATACGCAGAATTAGACTATGATGTCGCCGGTGCTGCGTAGCCTCGGCAACATCGCACCTCGAAAAAAAACCATGTTTCTGGAGATTCACCCCATGTCCAATCGCCAAAACGGCACCGTCAAATGGTTCAATGATGAAAAAGGCTACGGCTTCATCACCCCAGCAGGCGGCGGCGACGACCTGTTCGTACACTTCAAGGCCATCGAAACCGACGGCTTCAAGAGCCTGAAAGAAGGCCAGTCCGTTTCCTTCGTTGCCGAACGCGGTCAGAAGGGCATGCAGGCTGCGCAGGTTCGTCCGGAGTAATTCGGATACGAATACAAAAAACCCGCCTTCATGGCGGGTTTTTTGTGGGTGTTCGCTTTTGTCGCAGGCGAAACCTCAACCGCAGTTAACGCGGGTCACCACGCCTTTGTCATCGACGTTCAGGTTCAGCCGCTCGGAGCGGTATTCCAGGGTGATTACATCGTGGGGCTTGAGGATACGTGCCAGTTGCGAACCGCTGGCCTTGCGTGCCTGCTCCAGCAGCGCCGGGGTGGCCTGTTTGCCGATGGTGAAGTCGGCACCGCTGGCCTCGCAGCGACCGCCGTTATCGGCCGAGGTGCCTGGGGCCTTGTCGCCACCGCTGGAAGAACCGCCTGTGCTGCAACCTGCCAGGACTGCAGCCGCCAGCAAGGTCGCCAGGTAAGCACGGGTACGGAACATGAATCCTCCTAATCATCATGGGAACTGTCTCATGCGACAGCTCCGCTCAACTTTTGTTGCAAAACCGGGCAAGTCTGCCTGAACCGGCCCCTGATGGCGAAAGGGAATCGTGACTGGATTTTGCGCCGTACGCCTGGCGGTTTATTCGCCAGCGGTCGTGCGACGAATGCAAAGGCATGATTTACTGCAACAACCGGAGCGCAGCACGCCTCCCTTCGAACGCCAGGGTCCGGTGTTCGACCCTTAGCCCAGGCTTGCCACGAGAGCCTCCCATGAGCAGCCACAGCATCGACGCCGACATCAAGGTCAAATGGGCCGAGGGCCAGAGCGCCTACAGCCCCAGCACCCCCGAAGAACTGCTGCTGATCGCCATCGACTTGTTGGTCCGCGACCGCGGCAGCGAAGCAGCGCGCAGCTTCATCGAGCAGGTGTTCGAGCGCTACGCCCCGCACGCCGCTATTGCAATCGAGCCAAGCGCTCGCTGAGCAGGTCGAAAAAGCCCTGGGCATCGCCCTCGTTCAGCCACAGCACATTGGCCGGACGCTTGAGCACCGCGTACCAGTCAACGACGGTCTGGCCAAAGGTCGGGCCTTCACGGCTGTCGACCTCCAGGTGGGCCCGCCTGCCGCTGAACAGCTCGGGCTTGATCAGGTAGGCGATGACACTGGCATCGTGCACCGGGCCTCCGGGCATCCCGTGCAGGTCCATGTCGTGCTTGACGTAGGCGTCGAGGATATCCACCACACGCTGGCTGGCCTGATTGTTGATGGCTGCCAACTGCTTGAAGCGCGCTTCACTGGTGATCACCTTGTGGGTCAGGTCCAGGGGCACGTAGGTCAGCTTGACGCCGCTGGCCAGCACCACCTGCGCAGCATGGGGGTCGGCGTAGAGGTTGAACTCGGCCACCGGGGTGATGTTGCCGCCATTGAAGTGAGCACCACCCATTACCACCACTTCCTTGATGCCTTTGGCGATCTCGGGCTTCTGGATCAACGCCAGGGCCAGGTTGGTCTGCGGACCGAGCATGGCCAGGGTGATGCTGTGAGGCTCGGCGTGGGACAGCGTATCGACCAGGTACTGCACGGCATTGCCCTGGGCCAGGCCCTGTTTGGGCTCGTGGACCTTCACCCCTTCCAGGCCCTCCCGACCATGGATATCGTCAGCGTAGATCGGCTTGCGCACCAGCGGGCGCCCTGCCCCGGCGTAGACCGGGATGTCTTCGCGCCCAACCCATTCCCGCGCGAGGCGAGCGTTGCGTGAGGTCTTGTCCAGACGCACGTTGCCGGCCACGGTGGTGATGGCGCGGATGTTCAAGTCCTCGGGCGAGGCCATGGCGAGCAGCAGCGCGACGACGTCGTCGGCACCCGGGTCGGTGTCGATGATCACATCCCGCGTAGCGGCCTGGAGGGAGGTGGTGGCCACGGCTGACATGAGGACGACTCCTTTGAGGAGGTGTTTGAACATAGGGCACTCCTTGTTGCCTTCGATAGTGGGGCCGCGTTGCGGCCTTTCGTGGGTAAACCCGCTCCCACAGGGTTCGGCGCAGGACCGGGTTTACCCGCGAGTGGGCCTTGACCTCAGAACGTGACACCCGCCACTAGCGCGATGTTGCTGTAGGGTTTGCACTCCCCGGTTCGCACCACGGCCTTGGCCTGGCGGCACAACTCTTTGAACGCTTGATGGCTCAGCAGCTCGCGCACGCCCAGCTGTCCTTGCAGCCCCTGTACCTGCGCCAAGGCTGGCGGCGCTACCTCGAGCATCTGCTCGGCCAGCACATGCCGCTCCACTTGCATCTCCTCCAGCACCGCCTGCAACACACTGGCGAAATCCGGCACACCGGGGGTCACGGCCAGATCGATCAGTTCTACGCCCGGCGGCACCGGCAGCCCGGCATCGCCGATCACCAGGATGTCACCATGGCCCAGCCCGGCGACCACCCTGGACAACGCCACGTTCAACAATCCGGTCTTCTTCATGGCGCAAGCTCCGCCAAATAGGGAATCGAAGGCTGGGCGCCCACGCGGGTCACCGACAACGCCGCGGCCCGCTGGCCGAAGGCGATGGCCTCGCCCTCCTCCAATCCACGCACCAGGCCGGCAGCGAAGCCGCCGATGAAGGTATCCCCTGCCGCGGTGGTATCCACGGGCTTGACCACCGGGGCGGGAAAATGCCGGCTATCCGCAGGGCTGACGAACAACGCACCCTGCGCCCCCAGCGTGACGATCACCTTGCCCGCGCCCAGCTGCAACAGCCGTTCACCGGCGCGGCGTGCACTGTCGATGTCGGTCACCGGCAGCCCGGTCAAGGCTTCGGCCTCGCTCTCGTTGGGCGTGAGGTAATCGATATCGGCGAACCAGTCCGACGGCAGCGGGCCGGTGGCAGGCGCGGGGTTGAGGATCACTGTCTTACCCAGTTCACGCCCACGGGCCAGCGTCCAGGCCACCGTGGTCATGGGCACTTCCAGCTGGCAGATGATCACCTCGGCCGCTTGCAACAGAGCGTCGTAACGCTGCACGGACGCCGGCGTCAGCTGGCCGTTGCCGCCGGGGATGATGACGATGGAGTTCTGGCTGGCGGCATCGACCATGATCAGCGCCACGCCGCTGGAGACGCCTGGGCATACGCCCACCGCTTGGCAATCGATGCCCTCATGCTCCAGGGCCTTGCGCAGTTGCTGGCCATAGGCGTCGTCGCCCACGTTGCCGACCATGGCCACGCTGGCCCCAAGCCGAGCCACGGCCACCGCCTGGTTGGCACCCTTGCCGCCGGGCACGGTGAAGAAGCTGTCGCCGGCCAGCGTCTCGCCGGGCCGGGGCAAACGCTGGGTGCGGGCCACCAAGTCCATGTTGAGACTGCCGACCACCACGACCTTGGCGCTCATGGTCACTCCTTAGCGGTAATCATTGAACAGGTCCGGGCGCGGCCCGGTGGATTCACGCAGCACGATGCGCGGGGCGACGATGCGCTGCTCCACGCCGCCGCTGCGGGGGGTGGCGATGCGCGAGAGCAGCAGCTGCGCGGCGCTTTCGCCCAGCTCGCGGATCGACTGGCCGACCGTGGTCAACGGCGGGTACACATAGCGGCTGAGCTCGATGTCGTCGAAGCCGACCACCGACAACTCGCCCGGCACGTGGATGTTGCGCTCGGCCGCCGCACGCAACACGCCAAAACCGATCATGTCGTTGCCGGCGAAGATCGCCGTGGGCCGCGGGCCGTCGAGCAGGTGGACCGCGGCGTCGTAGCCACCGGGGCTGCTGAAGTCACTGTGCAGAATGCGATTTTCACCCTCCGCCACGCCCTGCTCGGCCATGGCCCGACGGTAGCCCGCCAGGCGTAACTGGGCAGGCCCTGAGTCGGCCGGCCCGCCGATGCAGGCGATGTCACGGTGGCCCAGGTCCAGCAGGTGCCGGGTGGCGAGGTAGCCACCCTGTTCGTGGTCGATGCGTACCAGGTCGGCGTCGATGCCATCCAGGGCGCGGTCGACGATGACCATCGGCGTGCGCACGCAGGCCAGGCTTTCCAGCAGGTCGCTGTCCTGGCCGACCGAGGCGACGATCAGGCCGTCGATGCGCTTTTCCAGCAACACCCGCAGGTAGCTGCGCTGCTTTTGCGGGTTGTCGTCGGAGTTGCAGAGGATCACGCAATAGCCATTGCGCTCGCAGCCGTCCTCGATACCCCGGGCCAACTCGGCGAAGTACGGGTTGACGCTGTTGGGCACCAGCAGGCCGATGGTGGCGGTGCTGCGGGCCTTGAGCGAACGGGCCACGGCGCTGGGCACGTAGTCGAGCTCGGCGATGGCC
This sequence comes from Pseudomonas sp. HTZ2, assembly GCF_033173945.1. Classification (NCBI taxonomy): domain Bacteria; kingdom Pseudomonadati; phylum Pseudomonadota; class Gammaproteobacteria; order Pseudomonadales; family Pseudomonadaceae; genus Pseudomonas; species Pseudomonas sp. HTZ2. Next base: position 3,837,948 of record NZ_CP137332.1, read on the forward strand.
GCCTCGACCTTCAGGCGCACATGCTCGCTGACCGGGCGGGTCTTGTTCAGTACATGGGACACGGTGGTATAGGAAATACCTGCCAATGCCGCGACGTCTTTGATGGTTGCCATGGGTTCAGTTCCGCCGGCCTGCGCGCCGGCTCCGGTAAGTGTCGAGCACCACGGCGATCACGATGACCGCCCCGGTGATGATGCGTTTGGTGGGTTCGGAGGCACCGATCTGCGCCAGCCCCGCGGCCAACACAGAGATGATCAGCACACCGAAGAAAGTGCTGATGACCGAGCCGCGCCCGCCCATCAGGCTGGTGCCGCCGATGACCACGGCGGCGATGACCTGCAGCTCCAGGCCAGCGCCGGCATTGGGGTCGGCGGCTTCCAGGCGGGAGATCTGGAACAGCGCGGCCAGGCCCGCGAGCAGCCCCATCAAGGCGAACACCAGCACCTTGTAGGGGCGCGGGTCGATGCCTGCCAGGCGCACGGCCTCCTCATTGGTGCCGATGCCGATCAGGTAGCGGCCGAACACCGTGCGGGTCAGCGCCAACTGGGCGACGACGATGACCAGCAAGGCGATGATGAAGGCTGGCGAAATACCGAAGGCGATGGGGTTGGAGAACCAGGCGAAGGCATCGCCGATGTAGGCGGTGCGCGAGTCGGTGAACTGGTAAGCCAGGCCTCGGGCCATCTCCAGCACGCCCAAGGACACGATGAACGATGGGATGCGCCAGGCCACGGTGATGCCACCGGTGACGCTGCCGGCCAGCGCCGCCACGGCCATGCCCAGCAACGCCGCAGGCAACGGGCTCCAGCCCCAGCCCAGGATCGCCACGCTGACCGCCGAGGCGGCCAGGGCCAACACCGAGCCCACCGACAGGTCGATGCCGCCGATGATCAGCACGAAGGTCATGCCCACCGCCAACACCATGAGGTCCGGGATCTGGTTGGCCAGGGTACTGAAGGTGGCGTAGGACAGGAAATGGCTGCTCAAGAACGAGAACAGCACGATCATCGCCAGCAAGGCGCCAGCCAGGCCCAGGTAAGTACCCAGGCCGAAGTAATTGGCGCTGCGGCGCGCGGGGGCGCGGCCCGGGGTGTCGAGGGGTGTGGTCTTCATGGGTCCATCCTGGGAGCTGCTTCATGCAGCAGTGCGTCACGTTTCTGATAGCCGGCGAAGGCGGCGGCGAGCAGTTGATCCTGGCTCCAGCGCTCGCGGTCGAAGGTGTCGATCAGCCGGCCCGCCGAGAGCACAGCGATGCGATCGCAGATCAGCATCAACTCGCGCAGGTCGCTGGACACCACCACCAAGGCCTTGCCCTGGCGCGCCAGCTCGGCCAGCAGGCCATAGATGTCGAACTTGGCGCCGACATCGATGCCCCGGGTCGGCTCGTCGAACAACAGCACCTGGCAGTTGCGCTCCAGCCAGCGGCCGATCACCACTTTCTGCTGGTTGCCGCCGGAAAGCTCGCCCACGGCCTGGGCCGGGCTGGCGCTGCGGATGCGCATGGCATTGATCTGGCGCAGCGCCTGGGCGCGCTCGGCTTCGGCGTCGAGTATGCCCGCGCGGGACACCGCCCCCAGGTTGCCCAGGGCAATATTGGCGCTGATCGATTGAGTGAGCAGCAGGCCTTCGCCCTTGCGGTCCTCGGTGATCAACGCGATGCCCGCGCGCACCGCCGCCTTGGGCGAATCGAGGGTGACCGGCTGCAAGGGCTGGCCAAGTTCGATCTGCCCGCTGTCGGCGCGGTCGGCGCCGTAGATCAGGCGCAACAGCTCGGTGCGTCCGGCGCCGATCAGGCCGGAAATACCGAAAATCTCCCCTGCCCTGACCTCGAACGACACCTCGCGCACCTTGTCGCCACGGCTGAGCTTGTTGACCTTGAGCAGCGTCTGGCCGATCTCGCGACGACCGAGGTCGATATGCTCGCCCAGCTCGCGACCGACCATGAGGTTGACCAGCTCGGCGCTGCTGTAGCGCTGGATCGGCTCGACGCACACCAACTTGCCATCGCGCAGCACGGCGATGCGCTGGGCCACGCGCTGCAGCTCTTCCAGGCGATGGGAGATATAGACGATGGCCACGCCGCGCTGGCGTAGGCGTTCGATCTGAGTGAACAGCAGCTCCACTTCGCGAGCGGTGAGCATCGCCGTGGGCTCGTCGAAGATCAGCACATGGCAATCGCCAATGAGGTTGCGGGCGATCTCCACCATCTGCTGATGGCCGATGCCCAACTCGCCGACCGGGGTGTCCGGGTCGATGGCATCCAGGCCGACCTGGGCCATGGCGGCGGTAGCCAGTTGGCGCAGGCGTTTCTGACTGATCCAACCGGCGCGGCTGGGCAGGTTGTCGAGGAACAGGTTCTCGGCCACGGTCAGGGTGGGCAGCAGGTTGAGCTCCTGCATCACCATGCGCACGCCCAGGCGCTCGGCCGCGCTGCGACTGCCGGGCGCGTAGGGCTCGCCGCGATAACGCATCTGCCCTGTGGTGGGCGTTTCCAGGCCGCTGATCAGCTTGGACAGCGTGCTCTTGCCCGCGCCGTTCTCGCCGGTGAGCGCCAGCACTTCGCCGGCGCGCAGCTCCAGCGTCACATCGCCGAGCACCGGCTGGGTGTAAGTCTTGCCCAGGCCGCTGACGGCAAGGGTGACCTCATTCGCTTCTTTCATGGCAGACACCCCGCCCCAGGGAACGCAGCGGTCTTGTATTGGCTGTGCTGGCCTCCTCGCGGATGAGCCGGTGCCCACAGACCTTGCGCAGGCCTGGAAAACCCTGCTGTACCTGTGGGTGCGGTCCTACCGGCGAAACCGGCGCCGCGATGCCGCATCATCATTTGGTAACCAGTTCAACCGGGGTCTGGATGACGTTGTCGGCATCCACCGCAGGCTTTTCGCCCTTGAGCATCTGCAAGGCCGCCTGGATGCCGAACACTGCCTGGTCGGCGCCATGCTGCTCGAGGGTGGCAAGCACGCGGCCGTCTTTGAGCATGGGCTTGATGGCGCGGATGTTGTCGTACCCAACCACTTGCACCTGGCCGGTCTTGCCTGCCGCCCGCACCGCCGACACAGCGCCCAGGGCCATGCTGTCGTTGCCGGCCAGCAATGCCTTGAGATCGGGGTATTCGTTGAGCATGGCGGCGGCGACGGCGTTGCCCTTGTCGATCTCCCAGTTGCCCGACTGCACCGAGACCACGTTCATCTGCGCAGCTTCCATGGCGTCCTTGAAGCCTGCGGTGCGCTGCTGGGCGTTGGTGGTGGTCGGCACGCCTTCGATGATACCGACCTGGTCCCCGGCCTTGAGCTTCTGCTGGGCCAGGTAGTCGCCGACCAAACGTGCGCCCTTGCGGTTGTCGGGGCCGACGAAGGGCACGCTCAGGCCTTTGCTCTTGAGCACGTCGGGGTCGAGGCGGTTGTCGATGTTGACCACAGTGATGCCCGCGTCCATGGCCTTCTTGATCACCGGCACCAGGGCTTTGGAGTCGGCCGGAGCGATGACCAGGGCGTTGACGCCGGAGACGATCATCTGCTCGACGATGCGGATCTGGTTGCCAGTATCGGATTCGTCCTTGATGCCATTGGCCACCAAGTCGAAATCATCAGCGTGGGTTTTCTGGTAGGTCTTGGCGCCGTCTTCCATGGTCAGGAAGAACTCGTTGGCCAGGGATTTCATGACCAGGGCGACCTTGGGTTTGTCCTGGGCCTGGGCGGCGGACACGGGGAGCGAGAGGGCAAGCGTGGAGAAGACAGCCAGGGCCAGCAAGCGGCCAGGGAATGGCAATTTCATGAATTTGACTCCGAATCTTGTGTTTTTTATCGGATCGCAAACGTTTGCGTTGCCTAACTATGGAAACAAGACCTGCTTTTGTCAAACCCTTACGCGGTTTTGCCCAGGCCGCGTACGTCGGGATTATCCGGAAAATTTCCGAAAAACCGAACACCTTTTCCTACTCTCATTCGGGATACCGAACGGAACAGGCTGTCATGCAGCCCGAACCAGTCTCACAGGTTTGTCGTAACGCGCCCTGATCACGGCCTCATCCAGCCCTTGCTGGGACCACGGCCCCCGCTGGTACGAAACCTGCCTGCTTTAGGGCGCGACACAGCCAACCGTCTCATTTGGAAGAGAGAAAATAAAAACATGAATGCTGCAGTGAAAACCTTCGCCCCAAGCGCCCTCGCCCTGTTGCTGATCCTGCCGACCGGCCTTAGCGCCAAGGAAGCAGAGCAACAGCAGAAGCTGGCCAACGTGGTCATCCTCGCCACCGGCGGCACCATTGCCGGCGCCGGTGCCAGCGCCGCCAACAGCGCCACCTACCAGGCCGCCAAGCTCGGTGTCGACAAACTCATCGCCGGCGTACCGGAGCTGGCCACCTTGGCCAACGTGCGCGGCGAGCAGGTGATGCAGATCGCCTCCGAGAGCATCAGCAACGACGACCTGCTCAAGCTTGGCAAACGCGTCGCGGAGCTGGCCGACAGCAAGGACGTCGACGGCATCGTCATCACCCACGGCACCGATACCCTCGAAGAAACCGCCTACTTCCTCAACCTGGTGGAGAAGACCGACAAGCCAATCGTGGTCGTCGGCTCCATGCGCCCGGGCACTGCCATGTCCGCCGATGGCATGCTCAACCTGTACAACGCCGTAGCAGTAGCCAGCGACAAGCAGTCCCGCGGTAAAGGGGTGCTGGTGACCATGAACGACGAGATCCAGTCCGGCCGTGACGTGAGCAAGTCGGTCAACATCAAGACCGAAGCGTTCAAGAGCGCCTGGGGCCCGATGGGCATGGTGGTCGAAGGCAAGTCCTACTGGTTCCGCCTGCCGGCCAAGCGCCATACCGTCAACTCGGAGTTCGACATCAAGCAAATCAGCGCCCTGCCCCAGGTGGACATCGCCTATGGCTACGGCAACGTGACCGACACCGCTTACAAGGCGCTGGCGCAAAATGGCGCCAAGGCTCTGATCCACGCCGGCACTGGCAATGGCTCGGTATCGTCGCGGGTGGTGCCAGCCCTGCAAGAGCTGCGCAAGAACGGTGTTCAGATCATTCGTTCGTCCCACGTCAATCAGGGTGGTTTCGTGCTGCGCAACGCCGAACAGCCTGACGACAAGAACGACTGGGTCGTGGCCCATGACCTGAATCCACAGAAGGCGCGGATCCTGGCGATGGTGGCGATGACCAAGACCCAGGACAGCAAGGAGCTGCAGCGGATCTTCTGGGAGTATTGATTCGTTGCCATGACGTCGGGCCGGCGCGTTGTATGAGCCGGCCCCTTCGCGGGTAAACCCGCTCCCACAGGGTCCAGAGCGGACGTGGGAGGAGCGGGCTTACCCGCAACTGCATTCACCCGTGAGTGAACCAATTCCATCCCTGCGGTCATAGACGCTTTCGCCTTACACGCTGTTGCGAAATGCCTTACAGTGAAATACTGTATGCGCATACAGCAAAACAAGGAAAAGCCCCGTGGCCAGTACCTCTGCAGCATCCCCTAGTACCTACGAACAACTGGGTCTGCGCATCCAGAAGATCATCAACAGCCCCATCGCCCAGCGCAGCCGCGCGGCCTTGATCTTCCGCCTGGAGCACGAGTCGCCCGACGACTGGGAAACCCTGCTCGAGGAAATCGCCGAAAACGACAACGTCACCCTCGCCCACCGCGATGACGGCGGCGTGCAGATCTTCTGGACTGTGCCCAAGGAAGACTGACCGCGCATGAGAGTTTCGCTTTTCGCAGGCCTGTGCCTGCTGTTCACCGCTGTCACTGCCCACGCCGACGCCCCACGTACCTTCCAGGAAGCCAAGAAGGTCGCCTGGCGCCTGTATGCACCGCAATCCACCGAGTTCTACTGTGGTTGCAAGTACAAAGGCAACAAAGTGGACCTGGCCTCTTGCGGCTACACCCCGCGCAAGAATGCCCAACGCGCTTCGCGCATCGAATGGGAACACATCGTGCCTGCCTGGCAGATCGGCCATCAGCGCCAATGCTGGCAGAATGGTGGACGCAAGAACTGCTCGCGCCACGATGAGGTGTACAAACGCGCCGAAGCCGACCTGCACAACTTGGTACCGAGCATCGGCGAGGTCAATGGCGACCGCAGCAACTACAGCTTCGGCTGGCTGCCGCAGCAACAGGGTCAGTACGGCAGCTGCCTGACTCAGGTGGACTTCAAGGCCAAGAAAGTGATGCCGCGCCCGTCGATCCGCGGGATGATCGCGCGCACCTACTTCTATATGAGCAAACAGTACAACCTGCGCCTGTCCAAGCAAGACCGGCAGTTGTTCGAGGCCTGGAACAAGACCTATCCACCGCAGACCTGGGAGTTGCAGCGCAACCAACAGGTGGCGTGCGTGATGGGCCATGGCAACGACTTCGTCGGGCCGGTGAACATGCAGGCCTGTGGCTGATCAGTTGAGGGTCTGCAGGTAGGCGCTGGCCTGCTGGTAGCGGCAAAGCCGGGCCAGGTCCGCAGGGCCCGGGCATGGGATACGCGACAGGTCACTGTTGTCGGCCAGGTCCGCCAGCTTGACCTGCCGCGCCAGCGGGTCGCCGCCAAGGCGCACCACGAACGCTTCGTAGCTCTCGCCTTCACGCCGGCTCAACGCCAGCACGGCGGCGAGGATCTTCAGGGGGAAGCCTTCGCGCGCGAGGTCCGACAGGGTCAGCGGGGTGTCCTCCAACACGTCGTGGAGCACCGCGACGATCCGCTGCTCGGGCGTCGAAACCCGCATCATCACCCGCAACGGGTGGAGAATGTAGGCCGCCCCACCCTTGTCGTATTGCCCTTCATGCGCCCTGGCAGCGACGGCAATGGCCCGTTCCAGCGTAGACATGAGGCCTTTCCCCCTCAACCACCTGCTTCCCTGCAAGCATAGCCGCACACGCCCCGGACATGCATTTTTGACGCCCTGGAGCCGCTGTGCGGCCCGTGCCTTAGCGCTGTGCGCCGTGCTGGATGACGATCGAGTCCGTGCCCAGGCGCGCCATGACATCGGCCTTGCGTGCCTCGGCCTCGGCCTTGGTGGGGAATGGCCCCATCAACACCACCGGCTTGCCATTGCGATACTCGACCGAGGACGGGATGCCCTTTTCGATCAGGCGGGCAGTCATGTCGGTCAAGGCGCCCATGTTGGCCCCTTGGATCACTTCCACATCCCAGCCTTCCGGGGCCGGCTGGTCAGCCAGGGCATCGGCGCGGCGTTGCAGCTCGGCACCGCCGCAGACCTCACGGATGCGCAGGTTGTTGCCGGTGTCATCGACGAGGATTTCATACTGGCCATCGTGCTTGATCGCCACATAACTGCGGTACGCCTCGTACTGCCCGGCGTCGTCCTTGCCGCGCACCTGGCCGCAGATCGAGCCCTGGGTGTCGATCCGCACGTTGGCGAACTTGGCCGTCTTGAGGTTGTGCAGTTCGGCCACCTGTTTGTGGACACCCTCGACCTCGTTCTCACAGCCCGCCAGGGCCAGCACTGCCATTACCACTGCCAGTTTGCGCACGCGTCTACCTCCTGATTCGAAGCGGCGGATTCTAGCATGAGCGACACCTTGATCTGACTCAGCAACAGGACATTGACCCGACAAATGCACTGTCGGACAACACTTTGTCCGGCAACTTCGGCAACTGTGCGCTACATATCATTGGAGGGCGCGCGACCTGGCGTTTCCACGACACCGTCACACGAACTCGAAACCAAGGCCACCGCGCACTGCCAATGTCCCAAGGAGAACCTGAATGAACCTGAAGTCGTTCGCTACAACCTTGTGCCTGTCCTCGCTACTGCTCTCCGGTTGCGCGAGCAAATACGTGGAGTCCGATCAGTATTCCGGCTTTCTGAAGGACTACAGCATCCTCAAGGAAGAAAAGTCCCCCTCCGGTGCGCCGGTGATGCGCTGGATCAAGCCTGGCGTCGACGTCAACGCCTTCCGCAGCGTGTACATCGAGCCCAGCCAGCTCTATCCGCGGCCGCAGCCGACCGAGAAGGTTCCGCAGTCCACGCTTCAAGGCATCACCCAGTACTACGACCAGACCTTGAAATCACACTTCTCGAAGGTCCTGCCGCTGGCCACCAGCCCAGGCCCAGGCGTGTTGGTCGTGCGCCCGGCGATCACTGCGGTCAGCGCCTCCACCAAGAGCCTGCGCCCGTATGAAGTGATCCCGATCGCCCTGATCGCCGCGGGTATCAGCACCGCCACCGGCATTCGCGACCAGGACACCAGCATCGCCACCGAGGCGGCCTTCATCGATGGCAGCAACAACCAGGTAGTGGCCGAGGTGGTGCGCAAAGGCGCCGGCACAGAGCTGGAGAACTCATCGCAAGTCATGCAGGCCAAAGATGCCAAGGCCGTGCTCGACGGTTGGGCGCAGGACATGGTCAAGTCGTACCAGGCCCTGAAGAAATGATCCTTGTCGGCGCTGCCCTTCTGCGTGGCGCCCGCTTCGCGGGTGAATCGGTTCGGTGTCCGGTTTACCCGTGAAACCTGCACGACCTCACGGTTTTGTCGCGGGCACGGCTTCGAGCAGCGCGCTCACGGCATCCAGATCACAGGCTTCGGCCAATGCACACATATGGGCCGCCAGCATCTCGAGCTCCTGCGGAAGACCTTGCACCCATTCGAACAGGTCCGTGACCGCCCCCGCCTCGAGCAACACACGTAACTCCCGCAAACGATGCGCCTCCAGGCTGCTCAATTGGTGGATCAGCAGCACCCGGTCGCACGGCACCTCCTCCTCCCTGCCTTCCATGCGATAACCCAGCCCCAGTAGCTGCGCCAGCGTCTGGCGCAATGTCGCCAGATTGACCGGCTTTATCAGCGCAGCGTCGAAGGCGGGGTGCGGTGGGCTGGGCAGATGCTGGCTGTGCTGGGTCGCCGAAATCAACACCACAGGCAGCGCGGGCCAACGCTCGCGCAATGCTCGCAGCAACTGCGCGCCGTTGAGCTTGGGCATCAGGTAATCGGTCAGGACCAACGCTGGCGGCTGGGAAACGGTCGCGGCGAGCCGTGCCAGGCAATCCTCGCCATCCACCGCCGCCTGGACAGCGAACCCGCAAGTGAGCAGTTCATCTACCAACAAATTGCGGATGTCGTCGTTGTCTTCGACCACCCACACCGTGCGCCCCTCCCCCAGGACCGGCGGTACGGCAATCGAGAAATCCAGCCATTGCGGCTCGGTGATCTGGCTCTCGCAAGCGACATTGACCGTCAGGCAAAACCCGATGCGCGTCCCTTCTCCAACGGCGCTGTCGACCTCAACGTTCGCGCCCATCAGCCCCAACCAGTGATCGACGATGGCCAAGCCCAGTCCACTGCCCTCCACTTCGTGGGCGTGGCTGCGAAAGAAAGGCGCAAACAGGTTCGGCAAGTCTTCTTTGGCGATGCCAAGGCCGGTGTCGTGCACGCAAAAATGCAGGTCCACGCAGCTCGCCTTGCCCGGTGTATCCGTCGCACGCACCTTCAGGCCGATCATGCCGTCTCGGGTGAACTTGGCGGCGTTGTCCAGCAGATTGATCAACACCTGGCGCAGGCGCTTGGCATCGACTTCCACAACGGGCGGTACAGCCCCAGACAGGTCGAACGAGAATTTGTTGTTGCGTCGCAGGGCCAGGACTTGCGCCTCCATGACCACCGAGTCCAGCACACCATGGAAGTACACCGGCGCCACGAGCAAGGTTTGTCCCGAGGTGCCTTTGGCGTAATCGATCAGGTCGCTGACCAGCGCCAGCATGTGGTTGGCGCTCTTGAAGATCACCCCCGCCTTTCGTGTGATCGCACCCCCTTCGGCTTGCAACAGTTGCGCGTAGCCGATGATCGAGGTCAGCGGCGAGCGCAGATCGTGGCTGACCCGACCGAGAAATTCGATTTTTGCCTGGCTGGCGTTGTTGGCTTCGACCACGGCGGCCTGAAGCGCCCGTGTACGCTGGGCCACGGCCTTTTCCAAGCGGTGCTTTTGCTGGCGTTCGCTCTCGAGCAGCTCCTGCTCGATCTGCTTGCGCCTGACCTGCTGCTCGAGGGCGAACAAGCCAATGATGCCGACAATGATGCCTAACCGGATGAGCATGGCCGAGATGTTGAACAGCCCGTCATAGTTGATGGCAAAGGTGTAGTTGAAGGTGAACCACAGGCTTTCCAGCCAGCTGAGCAGGAACAGCACCAACAGCACCTGGCGATAGGGGTTGCCGCGCAAGGCGACGCGCGATAACGAGAAAGGCCATGCCAGCAGCACGGTCAGGCTCAGGTAGGCGCTGAGCGTGCGCAGCGTATTGTTATCCCACAATGCCTGGCTCAGGACCAACGCCCCTATGAGCACCACGCTCGGCCAATAGAAGTACCGCCACGCCCGGCGCTGGCGAAGGTCGAGCAATAGCAGCGCCGAGGTCAGGAAGCTGAACAGCGCGATCTGCCAGAACGTCGTGCGCAGGGCCAGCCCCATGGATTGCAATCCATCGAACAGCTGAAAAGTCAGGTAGCCTTCCTGTTCGGCCTGCATGGCGAAGGTTGCCAGCAGCCACAGAGCAAGTGTCATGAAGGCCAGCTTCAGCCGCAGTAGCAGGATCGCCACCAGCGCCAGCACACACCCGAACAGCACGGCATGCTGCAACTGCTCGAGGCGGTCCTGGGCCTGCACGGCGTCCGCCTCCCATAACCTGAGTGACAGCGTGGGCCTGTGTTCGCTTTGCACCCGAATCAACAGATCGCTCGGCGTTGCGCCGACGAAAGTGATGGGCAGCAGATTCCGCTGACTGTGAATCGTCCGCGCCTCGATGGGCAGCGAAGGGCCGGTGCGCTGATGGTCGATCACTTCGCCGGTACGGGCATCGAGTTGGTAGAGATCGATGTCTCCGACTCGCCAGGGCGCAACTTCCAGCCAGCGCTCGGTGACCGGCAAGTCCGGTGCCTGGACCTTGAGCCTCAGCCAGAGCGCGGAATGACGACGCGGCGCGCTCAGAAGCGCTTTGCTGGCTGGACGCCAGCGTGCCTGTTGCAGGGCCTGCTGCGCTTCGAGGGCCTGTCCGGGGGGCTCTTCGAAGACTTGGGCACTACCAGTGAGCGCTTGGAACGGGGCGTGGAAACTGCGCTGATCGAACACCGCCACCGAGCCGAAGGCCAGCAACAACAGCAAGGCCCCGAAAAAGACCGTGCATGCGCTACGAGCGTCAGTCGACATCGCCCGACTCCAAGTTGCCGCGCGACTGGCGAAACTGATTGGGCGAGAGCCCGTAACGGTCGCGAAACGCCGTCGAGAAGCTGGCGCCGCTAGTGAATCCCACCTCCAGGGCGATCGCCTGGGAGGCAAGGCCGGTGTTGGACAGCAGGCGGCACGCCTCCTTCATGCGTTCCTCTCGCAGGAATTCGAACACCGTCACCCCGGCGCACTGGCGGAAGGCTTCGTTCAGGCGTTTGCTGTTGGTGCCCACCTGCGCGGCCAGCTCGTGCAGGTCAGGGGTCGTGCTCAACGCATTCACCAACACGTTGCGCGCGGTCTGGAACAGTATGTTGTCGAGGTTGCGCACTGGTGCGGCCTGATGCTCATTCACCGAAGCGTTGTCCAGTTTGCGTCGAAGATGAATCACCAGCCGCAGACGGATCTCTTCCAGCCTGAAGGGTTTGACGATGTAGTCGACCGCGCCGCACAGCAGGCCTTGCACCCGCTGGTCAGGCATGCCCGCGCCTGTCAGGAAGATCACGGGGATCTGCCGGGTCAATGCCGAGGCCTGCATCATTCGACAACAGGTCAGGCCATCGCAAACCGGCATCAGCACATCCATCAACACGATGTCCGGATTGATCAGCTGAACCTTCTTGAATGCATCCTGGCCGTTGCGTGCCAGATACACGCGGCAACCTTGCTGCTGCAGGTAGTCGGCGAGCAGCATCCGCTCATTGTCGACATCATCGACGACCAGGATACGCTGCCCTTGGAGAACGTCTGGCGCAAGATTTAGCGTCTCGATGAAACTCCCTCCTCTACCGGCCGATTACAGAGCCGGCCCGCACCATCACGCAGGCCTGTACAGCCGTTTTATCGCATGCCACTTTTGCGCGCTTCAACTGCGGATACTTCGCGAGCGCGTCTGCGCCAACAAAAATTTCCCGCCGGCGAAAGACGCGGCCCTCCGGGCAAAAGCCACGCCCACCCAATGGCTTGATAATCCACGGTACACCGTGCTCGAAGTGCGACGTCCTCTTGACCGTGGAGCCTCTCCCCATGAATTTACGATCCCTCGCCATCGGAAGCCGCTGCGCGCTTATTTTCTCGCTCATCGCCTTGTTGACGCTGGCGATCGGCGTGACTGCCATCCTGCAAACCCGATCCATGAACGCCTCGGCCGAACAAGTCCGCCAGCACTGGCTGCCCGGTGTGATGGCCACCGGCGATATCAGCAACCATCTGGGGCGGATACGTTCGCTGGCCCTGCGCAATTTCATCGAGCAAGACGTTGAAGACGTGCGCAGGATCGAATCGCTCAAGGGCGATGTTTCCAGCGCGTTGGCCGAATACGAGAAAACCCTCCACAGCGAAGAAGACCGTGCCCTCTTCACCGCCTTCAGCCGCGAATACGCAAACTACCTGACGATACTGGACAAGGTCCTCGCAGCCCAGGGCGACAAGGCGGCGACCATGAACACCATCAAGCATGAGCTGTCCCCTCAGGCCGACAGCATGATGGCCGCCCTCAATGCCCTGCGAATCTTCAACTCCGACAGCGCCGACCGCGCAGCCGAAGCCAGCGAAAAGGCTTACTACGAGGCGTTCTTCGCCATCGTCGTAGCCTTGGTGGTCATCCTGCTCGTGATGCTGCTCTGCTCGTTCTTGCTGACCCGTAGCATCGTGCGCCCGCTGGCGGATGCCATTGCGGTCGCCCAGCGGATTGCCGGCAACGACCTGACCCAAGAGCTCCGTATCAAGGAGCGCGACGAGCCGGGCCAATTGCTGGCATCGCTCAAGCACATGCAGGACAGCCTGCGCCAGACCTTGCAGCACATCGCTCAATCCTCCGACCAGCTCGCCTCCGCGGCCGAAGAGCTGCACGCGGTGACCGAAGATACCAACCGTGGATTGCACCAGCAGAGCGCGGAGATCGAACAGGCCGCAACCGCTGTCAACGAAATGACCGCAGCCGTCGAGGAAGTGGCCAGCAATGCAGTCAATACTGCTCAGGCCTCCGAGGACGCCGACAGCACCACGCGCCAGGGCCGCGAGAAAGTCGAACAGGCACTGGGTTCGCTCCAGCAACTGGTGGGCGATGTCAGCACGACCTCTGGGCAGATCGCCGAGCTGGCGCACCGCGCCAACGAGATCAACCGCGTGCTCGAGGTGATCGGTGAGATCGCCGAGCAGACCAATCTACTGGCCTTGAACGCCGCGATCGAGGCGGCGCGGGCAGGCGAAGCCGGGCGTGGCTTCGCGGTGGTAGCCGACGAAGTACGCGCCCTCGCCCATCGCACCCAGCAGTCCACCGGCGAGATCGAACAGATGATCAGCGGCATCCGCTCCGGCACTGCGCATGCGGTCGATGCCATGCGCGCAAGTGAAAGCCGCGCCAACAGTACGCTGGAAATCGCCCAGGCGGCGGGCCACGCCCTGACGGTTATCTCCCAGTCCATGTCCACCATCAACGACCGCAACCTGGTGATCGCCAGCGCCTCAGAAGAGCAGGCTCAGGTCGCCCGGGAAGTCGATCGCAACCTGGTCAATATCCGTGACCTGTCGATGCAGACCTCCGCGGGCGCAAACCAGACCAGCGCGGCCAGCCAGGCGTTGTCCCAGCTTGCAATCGAACTCAACGGCTTGGTGGCGAACTTCAAGATCTGACCACGGAAGGGTTTGCGACGATGAACGACATTCAATCACCGGAATTTGCCTTGTGGTCGTCAAGGCACGTGCACTTGAAGGGGTTCACCGAATCCGAGTACGACGAGGCCATCCTGGAGGCCCAGTTGCTCCGGCAGAGGGGGTTGGTGACCGAGCAGGAGTGGATTCAAATGGTGAAGACGGCAAACCTTCTCCTGGCCCGGGCCACATCCTGAACGTGCTCTGGGTCACGGCTCACGGCGGTGGAATCAAATCCAACGTGCGCTCCACTTCCTCGATGTCGATCCTGAAACCGTCGCCATCGGGGGTACCGACCACATAAGCGAAGTGCTGGTTGTCTCGGTCGGTGTGGTACTTGTAGTAGCTGACGAAGCGATTGGGCGGTTGCAGGGCGAGCAAAGCACCACCCGGTTGCAGGACATTGACCCCATGCACCAGCTGGCTGCCCTCGACACCGATCACCACCTGCGCCCCGGCGCAGGCCGCAACGATGGACGGCACGTCGCTTTTCAGCGGATCGACCACGTGAAAACCACGGGTTCGACGCAGGTGCTCGGCCAACTCCAGTTCGTTGCGCAGCAAGCGCAGGTCGCCGTCGCCACCGCGCAGCAAGAACACGCCGGGGTGAGACTGATAGTTCACCCGCGACAGCAGCTTGTCGCCCATGGCGCGAAAACGCAGATACTTGTTGCGGTTGTTACAGAAGTCATCGAACAGCACCAGTTCATGGAAGTAGGCGCCACTCAGGCGCCTTGGCTTCATGCCGAGCCAGTCTTCGTAGGGCGGCGCCTGGGTGTAGATGGGAAACCGCGCCGACGGCCCGACAGTGACCGGCACACCTTCCTCGGCGGCCAGGGGATAGGTCACGCAGTCTTCGACCATCCAGTTGCCGAACCAGGTATTGCCGTTGACCGAACAGTAGATTGCCCCGCGGTCGATCTCATGCTCCACGACCACAGGCGGGAATGCCCTGGGCCGTTGGGAAAGCCAGAAACTGGCCCGCCCCTTGTACAGCACTCCGTCGATCAACCAGACGTCCTTGAGCAGATAGCCCCGGGTCGGGCCCTGCACCACTTCGCCCAACCCTGCCATGGTGCGGGCCGGGTGCTCATATGGATAGAAGCGTTTTTCCTCCCAGCCGGTGACGCGCTCCAGCTGGCCGGGCAGCGCAATGGCTGGCGGAGAGAACGACAGGCAACCTGGGGCGATGTCCCAGCTTTTTTCCGCGATGCTTTTCAGGCTGATATCGACATGACGAGCCAGCCGTTTTCGCGCGATGTATTTATACGCGGCCAATGTCCAGTGCCGACGATGATGGGAATCCAATTGACTGAACGCCGACACCTCACTTTCCATGAACAGTCCTCCCCACTGAGCGGGACCCGTCAGGAACGGCAAACCCATAAAGGATGTAGCCACCCTTTATGAACCTGACAAATAGGCCGGAATATCAACGCGAAACGTCAATGCACCCTTTAACTCATTGATATGAAAGCCACGCTTCATTGAAACAGCGCCCCTCATATCCAGTAACAAGTAAAGGTGCCAACAAATGACTTTGCAAGCGCTCTACCTCGGGTATTTGCCAATTATTTTATGGCGTCAAATTAATCACCCGACTTAAATAGTTTGCACTTGCAATGAACATTCAGACTCCGCTTCGCGCCGTCAGTCGATATGAGGATGCTGTTGCGCCAAACGTGCGCGCTGGGCTTGAAGCTCGGCAATCTTCGCGTCGATGTCTTCGATCTTCTGCTCCAGCGTGTCGTGGTGTTCCTGCAGCAGCTCGCGCGCTTCTTCGATGTCCGAGGCAGCGGGGGCAGCGCCGTGCAGGGGCTTGTTGGCCGTCTCCTTCATCGACACGCCCGTGGCCAATCCCACCAATGCGATCACCATCAGGTAGTAGGCCGGCATGTACAGGTTTTCGGTGCTCTCCACCAGCCAGGCGGCGATGGTTGGGGTCAGCCCGGCGATCAGCACCGAAATGTTGAAGGCGCTGGCCAAAGCGCTGTAGCGGATATGGGTGGGGAACATCGCCGGCAAGGTAGAAGCCATCACCCCGATGAAGAAATTGAGCAGCACGGCCAGGATCAGCAAACCGGCGAAGATCACCCCGAGCACGCCGCTGTTGATCAGCATGAACGCCGGAATGGCAAGCACCAACAGCCCCACGCTGCCACCGATGATGAAGGGCCGGCGGCCGACCTTGTCGCTCAACAGGCCAATGATCGGCTGCACGAACAACATGCCGACCATGATCGCGATGATGATCAGCACCCCATGGTCTTCGCTGTAGTGCAGGTTATGGGACAGGTAGCTGGGCATGTAGGTGAGCAGCATGTAGTAGGTGACGTTGGTGGCGATGACCACACCCACGCAGGTCACCAGGCTGCGCCAGTGCTGGGTGGCGACCTCCTTGAACGACACCTTCGGGCCTGAAGCCAGGCCCTCGCGATCGCCCTGCTCCAGCTTGTCGACATGCTGCTGGAAAGCTGGCGTCTCTTCGAGGGCGTGGCGCAGGTAGAGGCCGATCAGGCCCAGCGGCAAGGCCAGGAAGAACGGCAAGCGCCAGCCCCACTCCAGAAACGCCGCCTCGCCCAGTGCAGTGGAGATGAGCACCACCAGGCCCGCGCCCAGCACGAACCCTGCGATCGAACCGAAGTCCAGCCAACTGCCGAGAAAGCCCCGCTTGCGGTCCGGTGCGTATTCGGCCACGAAAATCGACGCCCCGGTGTATTCGCCGCCCACCGAGAACCCTTGGGCCATCTTGGCCAGCAGCAACAGGATCGGCGCCCAGATGCCGATCGAGGCATAGGACGGGATCAGCCCGATGGCGAACGTACTCAAGGACATGATCACGATGGTCGCCGCCAGCACCTTCTGACGCCCATAGCGGTCACCCAACGCGCCGAAGAACAGCCCACCCAGCGGGCGGATCAGGAATGGCACCGAGAACGTGGCCAGTGCCGCGATCATCTGCACCCCGGGGCTTGCGTTAGGAAAGAACACCTTGCCCAGTGCATAGGCAACGAACCCATAGACACCGAAGTCGAACCACTCCATGGCATTGCCCAGCGCCGCGGCGGTGATCGCCTTGCGCATCTTGGCGTCGTCGACGATGGTGATGTCCTGCAAGCCGATCGGCTTGACGGTCTTTTTCCGTGATTTCATGGTCGCTCCCTGTCGCGGATGCACGTTCTATGGCATCAGATACAGCGGAACGTAAAAAAATTCACCGTCAGGCTGTGCAGTCCCCGTGGGGCAGGTTTACCGGCGAATGCCGTTGATGAAACCACTGTCGCATTGGCGGGTAAATTCGCTTCCGCAAAGGGCAGTTTGCGCCCCCTGCAGACCGCAGCACCGGCTTCGTCACGGGCCATCCTGGTTACAGGCATATCGCCAGAGTCTGGCTATGCTTGCTAGGCGCGTGCGCAGCGCACGCCTAACCGGAATCGACGACATGGAAAGAAGCCCGATGAAACTCACCCGCTCCCTCGCCCTTGCTTCGCTGACCTGCGCCGCCAGTTTCACCGTCGTTGCGGCCCCGCTGCCGCTGGGCAGTGAAGCCCTGGAAAGCCACGTCTCCACCCATGTACTGGCGGTGAATGCGCCGAACTACCAGGTCACCGTCGAAGGCCCCAACCAGAAACCTGTGACCTTCCAGCTCACCGAGAAAGCCAAGGCCTTGCCCAACCTCAAGGTGGGGGACAACGTGGACATCTACGTGACCCGGGCGGTCGCCTACGAACTCAATACCGAGGTCGGTGGTGCGCCGAAGATGAGCGAGGAGTCCGGCACCATCCGCGCCACCAAGGACAACCCCAACCCCGGCGGCGAGGCGTTCCGCCAGGTCAAGGTCACTTCCAAGATCAGCAAGATCGACCTGAAGAACCATGAAGTGACCCTGCTGCCGCCGGAAGGCAAGGTGCAGGTGGTCAAGGTCGAGAACCCTGATCTACAAGCGCGCATGAAGAACCTCAAGGTCGGCCAGACGGTCGATGCCATCTACACCGAGGTGCTGCGCGTCGAGACCTCACGCTGAAGGTGTGGCGGTGTTGCAGCCCATCGTAGGCTTTGCCCCACAGGTCCAAGCGCGACGTGGTACCTGTGGGCCTTCATTCGGCGCTCGGCCATTGCGCCTGCAAGAACGCCATCAACGCCCCCGCCGCCGGTGACAGGCTGCGCCCCTTGCGGGTGAGCATGCCGATCTGGCGCTCCACCTTGGGCGCGGCCAAGGGCAGGAAGGCGAGTTTTTCGTTTTCCAGCGGAAACGCCAGGTACGGCAGGGTACTGATCCCTACCCCTTCTTCCAACATCGCGATCAACGAAATCATGTTGGAGACGAACAACCGCCTGTGCTCCAGCAAACACGCTGCATCCGTGCCTTCCAGTAGCCGCGAGGTGCCGTTGCCGATCATCGGCAGGCCCTGCAGCTGCGACCAATGCAAGGCCCCGCCCACTTGCACCAGTGGATGATCGGCCCGGCACACCACGCCCACCTGGTCATGGGCGATCGGCATGAACTCGATCTGCTCGTCCTCCATCCACAGGCTACTGATCCCGAAGTCCACCTGCCCCTTGGTCAACAGTTGCTGGACACTTTCGGCCGTGCCGTCCTGGATGCTGACTTGCACGTTCGGGTGCTCGGCCACGAAACGCGCCAACGGCCCTGGCAGCAAACGGCTGGCCACCGAGGGCACGGTGGCGATGCTGACCTGGCCAATCTCGTGCCGGGCCAGCAAGGTGGCCTCGCGGGCGATGCGGTCGT
Source organism: Pseudomonas sp. HTZ2 (assembly GCF_033173945.1). NCBI lineage: Bacteria > Pseudomonadati > Pseudomonadota > Gammaproteobacteria > Pseudomonadales > Pseudomonadaceae > Pseudomonas > Pseudomonas sp. HTZ2. The sequence continues at coordinate 3,856,519 of NZ_CP137332.1, forward strand.
GGTGTTCGATCAAGCCGCGAAACAGCGGCAGGCAATGCTCGCCGAACGGCGTGAGCTCCACGCGGCCACCGCCCTTCTCGACCAGGGCCTGGCCCAGTTTCTGCTCCAGCTCCCGCACCGCCAGGGAAATGGCCGGTTGGGTGCGAAACGCCTGGCGTGCGGCGGCGTGGAAGCTCTTGAGTTCGGCGACCAGCACGAAATAGCGCAGTTGGGCAATCTTCAGTTCGGGCAGCATGGTTAGCGATCCTTATCAAAGCATTTTTTTTATTAATTTTTATTTGCTGCATATTGCTCGCAAGATGAGAGCCAGGCAAACGGAGGCTTTCATCCATGACGTACAAGAACTACATCGATGGCCAGTGGTGCGAAGGCCAGGCCACCCTGGCGAATCACAGCCCCTCGGATACTCGCGACCTGATCGGCGAGTACCACCAGGCCAGCGCCGAACAGGCCCGCCAGGCGATCCAGGCTGCCCGCGCCGCACAACCCCTGTGGGCCGCCTCGGGCCTTGAGGCCCGCCAGCAGGTGCTGATGGCCATCGGCGACGAGCTGATCGCCCGCAAGGAAGAACTCGGCGAGCTGCTCTCGCGTGAAGAAGGCAAGCCGCTGGCCGAAGGCATCGGCGAGGTCAACCGCAGCGGCCAGTTCTTCCACTACTACGCCGCCGAAGTGCTGCGCCAGATGGGCGAGACCGCCGCCTCCGTGCGTCCAGGGATCGACATCGAAGTGCACCGCGAGCCAGTGGGCGTGGTAGGCATCATCACCCCGTGGAACTTCCCCATGGCCACGGCGGCCTGGAAGATCGCCCCGGCCCTGGCCTTCGGCAATGCCGTGGTGTTCAAACCGGCCAATCTGGTGCCGGCCAGCGCCTGGGCCTTGACCGAGATCATCAGCCGCCAAGGCCTGCCCGCCGGCACCTTCAACCTGGTCATGGGCAGCGGCGCCAGCGTCGGCGAAACCCTGGTCAACTCGGCCGACATCGACGCCCTGACCTTCACTGGATCCCTGGAAACCGGCCGCCGCGTCGCCGTTGCCACCGCCGGCAACCTGGTGCGCTGCCAGCTGGAGATGGGCAGCAAGAACGCTCTGGTGGTGATGGACGACGCCGACCTGGACCTGGCGGTGGAATGCGCGCTCAACGGGGCGTTCTTCGGCACCGGGCAGAAGTGCACGGCGTCTTCGCGCTTGATCGTCTGCGAGGCAATCCACGACCGTTTTGTCGAGGCCCTGCGCCTGCGCATGCGCCAGCTCAAGGTCGGCCATGCCCTGCAAGCCGGGGTGCAGATCGGCCCGGTCGCCGATGCGCGCCAGCTGGAGCAGAACCTGGAGTACCTGCACCTGGCCCAGGCCGAAGGCGCCACCTTGATCGAAGGCGGCGAACGCCTGCAGCTGGACACCGACGGCTATTACATGCGCCCGGCGCTGTTCATCGACAGCCGCAACGACATGCGCATCAACCGCGAAGAGGTCTTTGGCCCCATCGCCTGCGTAATCCGCGTGCGCGACTTCGAAGAGGCCCTAGCCACGCTCAACGACACCCAATACGGCCTCACCGCCGGCATCATCACCCAGTCCCTGCGCCACGCCAGTGAGTTCAAGCGCCGCGCCCAGACCGGCTGCGTGATGGTCAACCTGCCCACCGCCGGCACCGACTACCACGTGCCGTTCGGCGGTCGCAAAGCGTCGAGCTTCGGCCCGCGCGAACAGGGCCAGTACGCCCGCGACTTCTACACCGTGGTCAAGACCACCTACCTGCGGCCCTGAAGGAATACGCGCCATGCATGACCTCTTGATGATCGACGGCCTGCAGTACTCCAACTGGGGCCCGGAGATATTCCAGCAAATGCAGGCCGGTGGCCTGAGCGCGGTGCACGCCACCATCGCCTACCACGAGAACGCTCGCGAAACCCTGTCGCGCCTGGGCGAGTGGAACCGCCGCTTCGAGACCTGGCCCGAACTGATCCGCCCGGTACGCTCGGCCAGCGACATTCGCCTGGCCCATGAAGAGGGCCGCGTGGGGATCTTCTTCGGCTTCCAGAACTGCTCGCCGATCGAGGACGACATCGCCTTGGTGGAAGTCTTCCGCCAGCTCGGGGTGTTCGTCATGCAGCTGACCTACAACAACCAGAGCTTGCTGGCCAGCGGTTGCTACGAGCGCGAAGACAACGGCATCAGCCGCTTCGGGCGCCAGGTGATCGCCGAGATGAACCGCGTCGGCATGCTGATCGACATGTCCCACAGCGCCGAACGCAGCACGCTGGAGGCCATCGAGCTGTCGACCCGGCCAGTGATCATCTCCCACGCCAACCCGTCGAGCTTCCACGCCGCCAAGCGCAACAAGTCCGACGCGGTGCTGCGCGCAATCGCCGAGTCCGGCGGGCTGCTGGGCTTTAGCACCTACCCGTTCCACCTCAAGGGCGCTTCGGAGTGCTCCCTGGAGAGCTTCTGCGACATGGTCGCGCGTACCGCCGACCTGATGGGCGTCGAGCACATCGGCATCGGCACCGACCTGTGCCAGGGACAGCCGCTGTCAGTGCTCGAATGGATGCGCAACGGCCGCTGGAGCAAGGAGAAAGACTACGGCGAAGGCTCCAAGGACAACGCCAACTGGCCAGCGCCGTTGCAATGGTTCCGCGACAGCCGCGACTTCCCCAACATCGCCCAGGGCCTGCGCGCCCGTGGCTTTGCCGAGGAAGACGTGCGCAAGATCATGGGGCTGAACTGGTTGCGCCTGCTGGAAACCGCCACCACGGCGCAGGCCTGAGCCCCTCGCACGGACAGCCTTACAAAAACAACAATCACAGGTTCCGGAGGCTAAATGAAAAACCCAACCACCCTGCCGGCTGACGACCAGACCCTGCGCCTGCCGCTGTCGCGGGACATCGACTGGCCGCTGTTTCTGATCAGCGGCGGTTTCCTCGGCGCATTCCTGTTGGCGGCCCTGATCGACATCGATGTGGTCTCGGCCCTGGTCAACACGTTGTTCGCCTGGTCGACCAAGGCCTTTGGCCTGTATTGGCAGGTCTTGATGCTGGCGACCTTCGTGGTCAGCCTGGCCATTGGCTTTTCCAAGTGCGGGCGCGTACGCCTGGGCGGCGTGACCCAACGCCCGGACATCAGCACCTTCAACTGGATCGCCGTGATCATGTGCGCCCTGCTGGCCGGCGGCGGCGCCTTCTGGGCCGCGGCCGAGCCGCTGATGCACTTTGCCAGTCCGCCACCGCTGTTCGCGGGCGTGCAACCGCACAGCGAAGCGGCGGCCTCTGCAGCCCTGGCGCAGTCCTTCGTGCACTGGGGTTTCCTGGCCTGGGCGGTGCTCGGCAGCTTGCTGGCGATCGTGCTGATGCACCTGCACTACGACAAAGGCTTGCCACTGGCTCCGCGCACCCTGCTCTACCCGCTGTTCGGCGAACGCGCGCTCAAAGGCCCGATCGGCACCCTGGCCGACGCCACCTCGATCATCGCGGTGGTCGCCGGCACCATCGGCCCGATCGGTTTCCTGGGCTTGCAGATCAGCAGCGCCTTGCATGCGGTGTGGGGTGTCCCCAACGGCATCGTTACCCAATCGATCACCATCGTGCTGGTCACGGCGATGTACACCGTCTCCTGCCTGGTAGGGCTCAAGGGCATCCGCTTCGTCAGCGAAATCAACGTCTGGCTGATGATTGGCCTGGCGGTGTTCATGGTGGTGTTCGGGCCGACGCTGTTCATCCTCGGCGGTTTCCCGCAGGCCTTCGCCCTGCATGTGGAGCACTTCATCCCGATGACGATGTTCCGCGCCGATCCCAAGTGGCTGGACTGGTGGACGGTGTTCTACTGGGGCTGGTTCATCGGCTATGCGCCGATGGTGGCGCTGTACGTCGCGCGGATCTCGCGGGGCCGCACCATCCGCGAGATCATCATGACCCTGTCGATCATCGCACCGTTGGTGACCATGTTCTGGTTCACCGTGGTCGGCGGGACCGGCATTGGCCTTGAGTTGCAGACCCCAGGCATTGTCACCGCTCATGGCGCCCAACCCGAGGACCTGCTGCTGGGCGTGACGCAGAACCTGCCGCTGGGCGGCTTGATCAGCGCGCTGTTCCTGTTCCTGAGCTTCATCTCGGTAGCCACCAACGGCGATGCCATGGCCTTCACCGTGGCGCTGGCGATGTCCAGCAACGATAAACCGAAGAAATGGCTGTGCGGCTTCTGGGCCATCGGCATGGGCCTGGCGGCGGTGGTGCTGATCACCATCGGCGCAGGCGGCGTGACCGCCCTGCAGTCCTTCATTGTCATCACCGCGGTGCCGGTGTCGCTGGTGATCCTGCCAGCGTTGTGGGATGCGGTGCGCATCGCCCGGCACATGGCCCGCGAACAAGGCGTCTGAACATGATGCATCCAGGTACGACAACAATGTCCAACACCGTGCTTGCCACCCCCACGCTGCGCCCTGCCGACCAGGTCATGGACTTGGCCCGGTTGGGCAGCCACTTCCAAAGCCCGCTGAGCTTCGTGCGCAGCAGCATGCGGCGGATGATGAACCAGCGCTGGCAGATCCAGCGCAGCCGCTTCGACCTCGATGGCGAAGGTTTCGGCACTGTGATCTACCGCATCGACACGCCGAGTGCCCATTACCACTGCGTGATCTTCTCGGCCTACCTGCCGCCGGAAAAGCGCAGCGACCGGGTGATCGCCGACCAGTGGGACGTGACCTTCGTGCTGGTGGCCGGGGATGTCGACGCGGCGCAACTGGACGAGCTTGCGCGCAACGTGCCGCTGCAGGAAGCCGGTCGCTTCGATGCCCGCGTGCTGGTGCTGTCCCGGGCCAACCGCAGCCTGCGCAACTTCGACCGGTTCCTGGCGGCGCTGGCCGAAGGACAGCAACCGGACCCGCGTCAGCTGGCCGAGGTGGGCTACCTCTACCGCACCACCGCCGTCTACGGCAACGGTAAGTTCGGCATCGCCGACTTTGGTTGCCTGCAAGACAACCCGGACTTCAACCAGCCGTTCAGCGCGCAGATGTTCACGGTGTACCTGCTGCGCCATTTCAGCATCGAGCAGATCGAGCACATGGCCCGTGCGCTCAACCCACAACGGGCGGTACAGCTGGCCCCGGCACTGCAACGCTACCTGGGCGTAGGCAATGCCACGGGCCTGGGCATGGCGCCTTTTTTGATCAATCACCCGCAGCTCGTGGAGCGCTGGATCAGCACGCGGGAAACCGCCCTGGCGCAGGTACTGGCACGATCGGCCGAACCTGCGCATCTGGCCCGCCTTCAGCGGTTGCTCAGCCGCGCCCACCTGCACCTGAGCCAGACCCAGACCGAAGATGTGCGCCAGCACGAGCAAAACCTGCGCACCCTCGCCGAGCTGTCGGCGTTGGCCGACTGGCTCGGTGGCCAGCCGGCGGGCGACGATCTCTGGCCGCGCCTGCTGGCCTGGAGCGAAGCCCACGCCGACCTAGGTTGCCAGGAACTGCTGGTGAGCCTGTTGCTGGAGCTGTACCCCGAGCAAGTCACGCCGCTGGCCGAGCAGATGGGTGTGGTCGAAGGCCTGCGCCTGGATGCCCAGATGCCCCTTGCGCAGTTGCGTGAACTCATCGAGCGGCAGTACGCCTGGGCCCTGGCCTACGACTTCGGCAATGTCGAAGCCGAGCATTTCTTCTGGTACCGCTCGGCCGAAAAAGAAGAGCCGCGCCTGGGCATGCGCGCCGAGGAGCCGGGCGCCGAAAAAGAGATGCAACTGGGCATCGCCCGCAACATCCAGCGCTGTCATGGGGCGTTAGTCGAGCACCTGCGCGAGCAACCCCAGGCACTGACCGCGCATTTCCTCATCGCCCAACCGGCGTTCAAGGGCACGGTGCGCCGCCTGCAAGGCATGGCCCATACCAGCTATGGCGAAATCCGCGCCAACCTGCTGGCCCAGGACATGCTGCCGATCCACCTGCTGCGCTGCAAACTGGCGTTCTTCGGCGCGGGCAAGTTCGACCCCAAGTCCAGTCGCTGGGTACGCATCACGCTGTTCCAGGGCGCGCCGCTGGTCAGCGACATCGGCCAGCCGTTCGATGACGACTGGAACTTCGCGGTGATGCCGCAGGAGGGGCTGTGACCATGCGCGTATCGCTCAACGAAATCCAGGTGATGTGCCGCAAGGCCTTCGAAGGCATGGGCTTTGCCGCTGGCGACTGCGAGGACGCCGCCGACCTGGTCGGCTGGTTGCACCTGCAAGGGCTGGACGGCATCGGCACGCTGGAAAAAGCCCTGGACTATCTGCAAAGCGAAGCCGAGCAGCCGTTCACCCTGTGCTACGAAGACAGCGCCCTGCTGGTGATCGACGCCAAGGGCCAGAGCGTGCTGCGTTGCGCCGCGACCGTGGTGGAACTGGCGCTGGGCAAGGCCCTGCGCAGCGGTCAGGCGGTGCTGCGTATTCACCACTGCCACAACCGCCTGCTGTTGCTGGGCTACCTGAGCCGGGCGGCCGAGATGGGGCTGCAGGTGCAGGCCCGCTGGGACGATGCCCGCCAGCGCCATGTGGCCAGCTTCGCCGCAGGCGCCAACCATCCTCAACTGCACTGCGACGCCCCGCCCGGTGCCGGGGATGCGATCGAGCAAAGCATCACGGTGTTGTTCAGTCGGCCTGCCCGGGCCATCGCTCCGGTCGCCGCGACCCACAGCCTGCTCAACCAAGGGTTCACGGTCAGCGAACACACCTGGCGCAGGCTCAAGCAGATGGCCGATCACATCCTCGTCGAAAGCACCGAAGCCTCCCGCCGCCATGGCGCGGGCGGCGGCAGCGATGCCGACTGACCCTTACCGAACACTCAGGAATTTCCTTCATGAAACATGCGATCAAGACCAACCTGTTCGCCTCCAAGGCCCCATTGGAATGGGCGGTCGTCGGCAATGGCACTCTGTACACCGCACAGATTCCCATCGACGCCCACGGCCAGGTCGTCGCTGGCGGCATCGAGGCCCAGACCCGCCAGACCCTGGACAATCTGCGGCACACCCTGGAGGCGGCCGGCAGCTCGCTGGACGCCGTGACCCAAGTGCTGATCTACGTCACCGACCGCAGTTACCTGGCCACGGTCAACAGCCTGTACACCGATTATTTCCAAGCGCCCTACCCCAACCGTGCAGCCGTGGTGGTGGCCGGTTTGGCGCGGGAGGAAATGCTGGTGGAATTGGTGGTCTACGCCTGCGTGTAAACCCACCCTGAGGCTGCCTGGCAGCCTCGCTCGCGCAAGGCACCGGCCGTGCCGTTCACGGCAGTTCGGTTAACCCGCTCGCACAGGATTCACCGGGGGCCAGGTGGGTGTCGATTTGCACGCGAATGGGCCTCGAGAACCCTGCAAGAACAGAAGTTGGATAGACAGATCGCGCACCGCGCAGACCAATCGCGCACTCATCGTCGTCGCCAGGGGCCTGTGCAATATCGCGGCCCAACGAACGCGCTAATAGTGGCTAGCCCCTACACAACAACGAGGCTAGATCCGTGTATTCACGCGTCCTGTGTTCCCTATCCCTGCTCACCCTCGCCATTGGCGCCGCTCACGCCGCCGAACCGCTCAACACTCCGCGCCTGGTGGGCATGGACAACTTCCGCGACATTGCCGGCACCACCACCGCGTACAGCACCGCCCACAATGGGACCCTGCGCGCCGGCGTGTTCTACCGCACCAACGCCGTGACACCGACCAACGCGGACATGGCCACCCTCACCAGCCTGAACATCGGCAAGGTGTTCGACCTGCGCACCCCCAACGAGATCGCCGTCACGCCTGACCGCCTGCCGCCCGGCGTTCGCTACCAGAACATCGACATCATCGGTGCGACCACCTCGGGGGTGGACATCACCAACACCACGTTTCACAACGCCGACGAGGCGATTGCGATGATGAAGGAGACCAACCGCGCATTCGTCTATGACGCGGGCATGCGTAGCCAGTACACCGTGCTGTTCAACGAACTGGCCAGCGCCGAAGGCGCGACATTGTTCCATTGCACCGCCGGCAAGGACCGCACCGGCTGGACCGCTGCGGTACTGCAAAGCATCGCCGGGGTGGACGACGCCACCATCATGGCCAACTACCTGGCCACCAACGACTACACCGCTGACCGCATCGCGGCGACGCTGGCAGCGCTGCCGCCGAACCTGGCGGCGATCTACGGGCCGATGATCGGCGTGGACGCCAGCTACCTGCAGGCTGGGCTCGATGAGGTCAAGGCGCGCTACGGCACCATGGACAACTACCTCAAACAGGGGCTAGGCCTGTCCCAGGAAACGATCTACGTGCTGCGCGGCAAGATGGTCCGCTATACCAGCCTGCCCGGCCAGGCCAGCCTGCAAGGCAACGCTGCCGCCGGCGCAGGTCTGTTGCAAGACCTGCAGGACAGCTCGCTCTCTGGCACTTACAGCGCCTACAACTACTACCTGCAATCGGCCATCGATGCTGGCACTTTGGGGGGCTTGGAATCCACTGTCGGGGGCCAGGTGCATGCCGATGCGGCCAGCTACCTGCTGCGCCAGGGCGCGATGATCGACCAGGCAGCAGCGCCCTTCACCCATGGCGCGGACCTCAAGCCTGGTCAGTCGCGCCTGTGGAGCACGGCGCTGGCCGGCTATGTGGGCACCGACGGCTCGTCCCACGCACAAAGCAGCAACGAGCACAGCCAGGGCCTGATGATCGGCGTGACCCAGCGCGTTTCCGAGCAGCTCAGTGCCCATGCCGGCTTCGGTTACAGCAACGGCAACGTCGGCGGCGCTGGTGGTGAGGCAGACACCGACCTGACCTTCCTCAGTGCAGGTGCCCGCTTCGCTCCCGGCAGCCTGGAGCGAGGGCTGTTCATCGATGCCAAGGCCAGCGCCGGGTGGTTCGACTATCAAAGCAAGCGCGATCTGGGCGGCGGCCTGGGCCGGGCCAAGGGCGACAGTCACGGCAACCTGGCGGGGGCGAGCGTTGCCTTGGGCTATCGCCTGAACAGCGGCGCGCTGGTGCTGGAACCGAGCCTGGGCGTGAGGGTCAGTCATGTGGACCTGTCGGGGTTCACTGAAAAAGGCAGCGAGCTGGCCCTGGACGTCGATGGCATCGGGCAGACCCGACGCAGCGCCGTGGCCAACCTTCAGGGCAACCTGGCGGCGGTGCACTTGGACAGCGGCTGGCAGCTGGTGCCGGGCTTCTCGGTGGGTTACGAGCATGTGCTTGGGGATCATCAGGTGGACAGCGAAGGTCATCTGCTGGGGCTGGATATCGAACAACGCGCCGCGTTCGACAATCGCGACCAGTTCACCGGCGCGGTCAACCTCATGGCCAACCTGGGTGCGTTCAGCGTGGGCGGTGAAGTGGCGGCCATGGGGGGCGGTGACAGCCATGGGGTGAGCGGGAGCCTGAAGGCCAGCTACGCGTTCTGACCCCCACTGCTCTGCAGAGCGGGGGCTTACACTCCCCGCAGCACCTGAGCGGGGCTCACGCCATAGGCCTGTTGGAAGTAGTGCGAAAACCGCCCGGCGTTGCTGAACCCATGACGCAACGCCACCTCCGACACCGAGCCGGACTCCCCACGTGCCAGGGCTTCATAGGCCCGCTCCAGGCGTACCTGGCGTTGATAATCGACGATCGATGCCCCCACGAACCGCTTGAAGCCCTGCTGCAGAGCCCGCAGGCTGACGTTGGCCAGCGCTGCCAGCTCGGCCCCGCTGGACAGGCTGTGGGGGTTGGCGCGGATGTAGTCCATGGCCAGCTTCACATGCCGCGGCGCGATTTGCGGCGAGGGCCGGCGCAGCGCTTCGCTGTGGTTGTGCGGCCAGGCCTCGAGCACCGCGTCGACCAGCATTTCCTGCAAGCGCACTGGCATCAGCACGCCCGCGTGGATCAACGAGTCGAACGCGTTCCCCGTGGCCAGCTCGAGCAACGCACGAATGCCCTGGAACGCCGCGACACCCAGGTCCACCACCGGCTCGAAGCGGATCGGCTGTAATACCGGACGGCCCAACAGGATCGCCAGCCGCTCGGTGATCAGCCCCCGGCGGATCGACATGCCGCACTGGGCATGGTCGTCGGCAAAATGCAGGGTCCGGATCGCTCGCTTGTCGATGGCCAGGCCCATACCGGGCCGGCCGGTCGTCTCGACGCCGTGCTCGAAGACGACCCGCCCGGCGCTGGGCAGCACGAAGGTGATCTCATCTTGCGGGGCGCCAAAGGTGATGGAGCAATCGCCCCGGTAGTGCATGCGGCGAAAGCTGACGCCCTCGTGCCGCCCATAGACGCCACTGATGACGATGTCGTCCGACAGCGCCAGCGAGTCGGCATAGAGGTTGTCGAACATCTGCGAGAACAACGCACCGAAAGCGTCGCTGCGCAGGCCTCGGGAGCGGAGGATGATCTGTTTGCGGGGCGTGCCGGAAAACACCTTAGGGTCACCTTCTTGTTGTTTGGACGCATGGGCGCCTGACCTTACCAAGGGGGCATGACAGCGACGTGACCTGCACATGGCCAGGGCTTGAGCAAAACAAAACACAACCGCGGCAACATTTCGAAGTAAATTCCTACAGAAAGTAGCGAATTACCCTCGTAGAATTGTCGCCTGGCGTGTGCTGCGTGCGCCCGGGAGCCTTCCCGAATACGGAGAACATTCATTTGTTTTCCGAGAGCTATTTTCATGTTGCATGCAGCCTCCACACTGTTTTGGCGTTCCCCGCTCCGCCGTGTCTCGGCCGGGCTTTCCAAGCGCCATCCCCTTCCCTTCCTCCCATCCTTTGCTGCAGTGGCCCGGAACGTCCGGGGCCATCGTTTTGCTGTGTCCGCATTCCGACGCGCCGCTGCCCTCGCGAAGGTGACGTCATGAACGAGGACTCCCGTATGAATGCACCTGTGCCCACCCTTGCGCGGCCGTCGCTGCTGCACCGCCTGCTGACCAGCGAGGCCGCTGGCGGCGTGCTGCTGATGATCACCGCTGCCCTTGCCATTGTCCTGGCCAACAGCCCTTGGGCTAGCACTTACCAACATCTGTTGCACTTGCCCGTGGGGCCCACGCTCAGCGACAAGCTCGGCCCGATGACCGTTCACCTGTGGGTCAACGACGGGTTGATGGCGGTGTTCTTCCTGCTGGTGGGGCTGGAAATCAAGCGCGAGCTGGTCGATGGCCGTCTGGCCACCTGGGAGCAACGCCGCCTGCCGGCGTTGCCGGCCTTGATGGGCATGGCCGTCCCGGCGCTGATCTTCCTGGCGGTCTCGCGCAGCGAACCGGGCCTTGCCAGCGGCTGGGCCATCCCCGCGGCCACGGACATCGCTTTCGCCGTCGGCGCCCTGGCGCTGCTGGGGCGGCACGCACCGCTGTCGCTGAAGGTGATGCTGGTCTCGGTGGCGATCATCGATGACATGGGCGCCGTGGCGATCATCGCGCTGTTCTACACCTCGTCGATCAACCTGCTGGCCCTGGCTGCAGCAGGCGGGATCATCCTCGTGCTGCTGGCGTTCAACCGTCTGCGCGTGGTGTCGCTGTGGCCGTACCTGCTGGGTGTCGCGGCGCTGTGGTACGTCACCTTGCTGTCGGGTGTGCACGCCACCATCGCTGGCGTGGTCGGCGCACTGTTGATTCCCTACAGCGCCGGGGTCGGCAAAGCCAGCCCGCTGCTCAAGCTCGAGCACGCCCTGGCGCCATGGGTCGGGTTCTTGATCGTGCCGGCCTTTGGCTTTGCCAATGCGGGGGTTTCCTTCAGCCACTTGAGCGTGAGCGATGTGCTCGCCCCGCTGCCACTGGCCATTGCCCTGGGCCTGTTGCTGGGCAAACAGCTGGGCGTGTTCGCAGGCGTCTGGCTGGCGGTCAAGACCGGCCTTGCGGCCAAGCCGCGCGGCGCCAGCTGGCTGCAGATCTACGGGGTGGCGATGCTGTGCGGCATCGGCTTTACCATGAGCCTGTTCATCGGCGAGTTGGCTTTCCCAGGGCAGCCCGAGCGGATCGACGAGGCCAAGATCGGCATCCTGCTCGGCTCGCTGGTGTCGGCGCTCGTCGCCTGCGCCATCCTGCGCTTTGCGCCCAAGCGCCAAGCCTGAAGCGCGGCACTCACGCGCGCACCGTTCGTCGAGGGCCGCACACATGCGGTCCAACCCCCGATGCCAATGCCCTTCTAACGAGCACGTGTTCAACACTGCCTTGGAGGGCAACCGACGATGAACGAACGATTCCTCGAATCGCTGACGACCACGACGCTCTTTGGCATCTCTGTGCTCAACCTGATGCTGGCCCTGGCGGTCAGCATCCTCACCTTCCTGATCGCTCGCTGGGCGATCAGCTTCGTCAAGCGCCGGGTCCAGCATTGGTCCTCCCACGATGGGCATTTCGCCCAAGTCCTGGCCAAAGTCCTCGATGGCACCAGCAACGTGCTGTTGCTGCTCGCCGCGCTGCTGGTGGGCCTGGGCGTGCTGGACCTGCCCGAGCGCTGGCTGGACCGGGTCGGCAGCCTGTGGTTCGTGGTCGCCGCCCTGCAGATCGGCCTGTGGGCCAACCGCGCCATCGCCCTGGGCCTTGCCCGCTATTTCGCGCGGCACAGCGCCGAGGGCTTCTACCAAGGCAGCGCCCTGGCCACCCTGTCGGCCTGGGGCGCGCGGGTGCTGCTGTGGTCGATGGTGTTGCTGGCGATGCTGTCGAACCTGGGGGTGAACATCACCGCCTTCGTCGCCAGCCTCGGCGTGGGCGGGATCGCCGTGGCGCTGGCGGTGCAGAACATCCTCGGCGACCTGTTCGCTTCCCTCTCCATCGCCGTGGACAAGCCATTCGAGGTGGGCGACTTCATCGTCATCGGCCCACTGGCCGGCACGGTCGAACACATTGGTCTGAAGACCACGCGCATCCGCAGCCTGGGCGGCGAGCAGATCGTCATGGCCAACGCCGGCATGATCAGCAGCACCATCCAGAACTACAAACGCCTGCAGGAACGGCGCATCGTCTTTGAATTCGGCCTGTCCTACGACACGCCCACCGAGGCGGTGAAAAAGGCGCCGGGCATCGTCGCCCAGGTGATCAAGTCCCAGCAGCAGGTACGCTTCGACCGCGCGCACCTGCGCGGCTTCGGCAAGGAGTCGCTGGAGTTCGAATGCGTCTACATCGTGCTCGACCCCGGCTACAACCTGTACATGGACATCCAGCAGGCGATCAACTTCCAGTTGCTCGAGCAGTTCGCCAGCATCGGGGCCAAGTTCGCCGTGCCGGCGCGAGCGATCAAAGTGACCTCCCTGCCCCAGGCTTCGAACCAGATGGGCCGCGAAGCCGGCGTGTTCAAGGCCAGGGACTGATCGGTCCGGGCTTTGGCCGCACCACTTCGAAGTGCCCGCGAAATACCGTTTCGACGATGCGCCACTGACCCGCCTCTCGTCGGTAGCGGTCCTGGTAGAAGCCACCAAGCTGGCGGGTCACGCCGGTTTCAGCGTCGCGGTTCTGGTAGTGCAAGGCCCAGCGCGCCTGGGCGTTGTCTGGGTCTTGGTAGTCGATCTGCGGGTTGGCGGCGTGGTGCAGATCGATCACCCGGGGCACACAGGCCAGTTCGCGGTATAGCGCCAGGAACGGTTCGCGGTCGTTGAACACGCCCAGCGGGCCGTAGTCGATCAGCACCGGGCCTTGAGCGAAACAGTCGCGAATCGCGGCCACGTCCTTTAGATCGCATGCGTTCAAGTAACGATGCTTGAGCTCTCGGATGGCCTCCAGGGCCTCGAGGCGGGCGATGCGTTGCTCCAGTGTCATTGCGTCTTGCATGAGGTTCTCCCTGGGATGGTTGCCACCAGACGCTGTTTTCATCTGCTGCACCTTGGGCAGGTGCGCGCCCTCGCAGCCCCCTGCCCTTGAACGTTCCGGGGGCCGCCTGCTGCTTGTCCTGTCGCGGACGGTGCTAGCAAACCTATCCTTACGCGAACGCCCGATGCACCCTCCATTTGGACTAGGTCTGTAGCACAGACCCCGACACCCTCCAACGACATCCCTTTGCCCACTCTCGCCATGCGTAAGCATTCGATTGAGTGCGCGCTTCTTTACACTTGCTTTACATTTGTGAATCGTTACTATTTGCGACAGAAAACAACAACGCGAGTGATTCGTAATGGCAAAAAAGTCTGTCGCCCCAGCATCGCTGTCGATGCTGGGCCTGTTGGTAATCCCTGCCGCCTACGCTGAAACCCAGCAAACGCTGGCCTTGCCAGCGACCCCGGTCACCGGTGCCTACGAGCAGCAAAGCTACAAGGCCAGCGAAAGCAAGAGTGCCCTGAAGATCGATGCGCCCCTGCGCGACATTCCCCAGACGGTCAACGTGGTGCCAGAGAGCGTGATCAAGGATCAAGGCGCACAGTCCATGGAAGACGTGCTCAAGAACGTGCCCGGGGTCGGACTCTCCAACGGCGATGGCCAACGCGACCAGGTCACCATTCGTGGCTTCAGTGCTATCGGCGATATGTACATCGATGGGGTTCGCGACGACGCCTTGTATTTTCGCGATCTGTCCAATATCGAGCGCGTCGAGGTCATCAAAGGCCCGGCTGCCGTGCTCTACGGCCGTGGTTCGTCAGGTGGCTTGATCAACAGCGTCAGCAAGAAACCAGGCTTTGCGCCCAAACACGAAGTGGGGATGACCTTCGACACCGAAGGCAAGCGCCGCACCCAGTTCGACACCGGCTATGCCGACCCGCAGGGCAACCAGGCCTATCGCCTCACCGGCGCGTTCGAGGACAGCGACACCTTCCGCGAAGATGGCTACATTGATCGCAAGGCCATCGCACCGTCGGCGTATTTCCGTCTTTCTGACGACTTGGAATTGAACCTGGGTGCCACCTACCTGTACGACAAACGCCTGATCGACTTCGGTATCCCGGCCCTGGGCAACCGCCCGGTGGATGTGGACCGCGACAAGCGCTTCGGCTCCGGCGACGCCGACCAAGACTACGCCCGCAGCGAAGTGTTTTCCTTCACCGCGAGCCTGGACTACCGCATCAACGACGACTTCACCCTGACCAACACCAGCCGCTACTACCACTACGATCTGGACCGCAACAACACCCTGGCCGACAGCAGCCCGACCCGCTTCGTCACCGCGCCGGACGGCGAGCTGTTGGTCAAACTCAACCGCGGCAACGTGACCCGCGACGAGTACGGCGTGTTCAACCAGACTGAGCTCAAGCAGCAGGCGCAACTGGCCGGCATGCAGCACAACCTGCTGTATGGCGTGGAAGTGGGCTATCAAGACAAATACCAACGCGTGTTCAGCCAGAACAACGTCGCTCAGGTACCGGTGTATCGCGACGGCTTGGTCCCGGTCCCGGAGCATGCCGCCAACCTGACCTCCAAGGGCACCAATTACCAGCAGACCGCAGGCTTTTACGTGCAGGATCTGATCGAGCTGAACGAGCACTGGAAAGCGCTGGTCGGCGTGCGGTATGACATCTTCGGCCAGGAGTACGACGACATCCGTGCCGACGACGTCGACCTTGACCGTACCGACAAGACCTCGAGCCCACGCGTGGGCCTGGTGTACCAGCCCGACCAGATCCAGTCGTACTACGTATCCGTCAGCCGCAGCTACCAGCCTTCAGGGGAAATGTTTGCCGTCAACGCCGGCAACGCGGATTTGGAGCCTGAGAAAACCACCAACTACGAGTTGGGCGCCAAGTGGGACTTGCTGGACAACAAGCTGGCGGTGACTGCAGCCATCTTCCGCCTGGAGCGCACCAACATGCGGACCCCAGACCCGGTCGTCCCAGGATTGACCATCCTGGCCGGCGAGCAGCGTACCGACGGCTTCGAGGCGACGGTCACCGGTCAGCTCTCGGACAAATGGCAGGTCTATGCCGGCTACGCCTACCTGGATGCAGAAATCATCAAATCCAACGCCAAGACCAACGGCGTTGCCAACGAAGGCCAGACCCCAACGCTCACTCCACGCAACAGCGCCAACCTCTGGCTGGTACGCAGCCTCAACGCACAGTGGCGCGTCGCCGCCGGCGCCAATTATGTGGACGAGCGCTACACCGCCTTGGACAACCGTGTGGTGATGCCTGGCTACACCACCTTCGATGCCGCGCTGCTGTACAGCGAACAGCACTGGGACATGGCGCTGCGCTTGAAGAACGCATTCGACCGGGACTACTACGCCTCTGCCCATGGCTCGGTGGACCTGATCACCCCAGGTGCCCCTCGTACCCTGGAAGCCAGCCTGGCCTACCGCTTCTGATGCCACAGGCTGTCCTGGTGCCTGACCAGGACAGCCTGCCACTTGCCACTCACCCCGACGCCAGCCACCGCTCATTGGCTTTCAATGTCCGGCTGGAAGGCTCCAGTTCCCCGATCCGCTCCAGCCGAGCCCGCACGATGTTGCGGCTGATGCCCAGCAGCCGTGCGGTCTGCAACTGATTGCCATGGCAGTAGCGATAGGCCGTGCGAAACACGGCCTCTTCGATGTGCTCGTAGAGGTCCGGCAGGTTGCGCTCGTACAACGCCAGCAACGCAGCATCCAGGCTCGCTTCGAGGGGCGGGGCGGGCAGCGCCTCATGGCGTGACGCAGGGGTGCGCATGTCGGCCAGGTGCAAGTCGCCCGGCTGAACCCGCTGCTGGCGGCAGACCAGCAGCGCATGGTGGATGGCGTTCTCCAGCTCGCGGATGTTGCCAGGCCAGCTGTGCCCGAGCAGCTTGCATTCGGCCTCGGGGCTCAAGGTGGCGCGCTGGTAGCCCAGACGCTGGCAATGCTCCTCGACGAAGAACCTGGCCAGCGGCAGGATGTCCCCGGGCCGTTCGCGCAACGGCGGCAGGCGGATGGTCGCCACGTGCAGGCGGTAGAACAGGTCCTCGCGAAAATGCCCGGCCACTACGGCATCGGCCAGGTTGACGTTGGTCGCCGCCACCAAGCGTACGTCGATGGGGATAGCGTTGCGCGAACCCAGGCGCACCACTTCGCGCTCCTGCAGCACCCGCAGCAGCTTGACCTGCATGTTCAGTGGCAGATCGCCGATCTCGTCGAGAAACAGCGTGCCGCCATTGGCCGCCTCGAACCAGCCGGCCTTGCTGGAGGTGGCCCCGGTGAAGGCGCCCTTCTCGTGTCCGAACAACTCGCTCTCCACCAGGCTCTCGGGGAACGCGCCACAGTTCACGGCAACGAACGGCGCCCGGGCGCGTCGGCTCAACTGATGGATATGGCGGGCGACCAGTTCCTTGCCCGTGCCCGTCTCGCCGATGATCAACGCATTGGCTTCACTGGGGGCAAGGCGCTCGATGCGGCTGAGCAGTTCGCGCGAGCGCGGGTCCTCGAAGACCAACACGGTGGCACGCACCGATTTGCTCAGTTCTCGGGCGTGGGGATGGGTGAGCAGCGACATGGCGGCAAGTCCTTTGGCAGGCAATGGGTCGATAGTGCCCGAAAATCCTTATTACAAAATAATTATAAATATTCATTTGCTTATAACTTTGTTGGCACTGTTGCACCAGCAGCACAGCAGCAGCAACCCTTGCTGCCAGCGCAGATCCCCCAGCCCATGCGACAAGCCCGCCAAAATCAAGAAAATCACAATAAATTCAATTAGTTATCCAACAAAAATAAAAACCGGTACGGTTGTTGCCCTACCCCCAAGGTGTCCTGCCAGACCAGGACGCGCCGGATGCCATGCGCGCCAGCCAACGGACGCACGCACCGTCATTACGACAACGCAGCCACACCGCTGCACGACGTCCGTTCCGAATGCCATTGGGGATCAGCATGTTCAAACGCACCGCACTTTCCATCGCCGTCGCCCTGGGGGGGCTGCCCGCATTGACGGCGCTGGCTGACGAAAGCCTTACGCCCAGTGAGTCGACCACCGTCGACAGTACCGGCTCTACCTTGTCCAAGGTGGTGGTCACCGCGCAGAAGCGCGAGGAGACCGCCCAGGAAGTTCCAGCTTCGATTTCAGTGCTCAGCGGCGACAAAATCCGCGACAGCTCGCTGCAATCGGCCAACGAGGTCACACGCTTCATCCCCAACGCTTCGGCCGGTACTACCGAGGGTCATGGCCGGCCGCGCTGGTGGATTCGCGGCCTGGGCACCGGCGATCAGGGCGCCAATACCGTGAGCCCCGTGGGCATCTATGTCGATGACGTATACATCGCCAACATCAGCGCCACAGGTTTCCCGCTGTTCGACCAGGAGCGCGTCGAGGTCCTGCGCGGCCCCCAAGGTACCCTCTGGGGCAAGAACACCACCGCCGGCGCAATCAACTTCATCTCGCGCAAGCCGACCTTCGAACGCTCTGGCTATGCCAAGGCCGGCTATGGCGACTATGACGATCGTGTGCTCGAAGGCGCCATCAGCGATGCCCTGGTGAGCGATCGCCTGGCCGCACGCCTGTCGTTCCGCCATCAGGGCCGCGATGGCTACAACGAGAACATCGCCGACCACAACGACCAAGGGGCGCTCGAGGACGACGCCGCGCGGCTGCAGTTCCTGGCTTACATCAACGATGATCTGGAGGCCAACCTCAACCTGCATGCCCGCAGCTATCACGACACCGGCGGCTACAGCACCGTGAGCTATGGCCTGCGTCCCGATGGCAGCAACCAGTTCGGCTACCGTATCGATCCCAAGCAGGGCAAGGTCAACTACAACGCCAAATACCAAGTGCAGATCGACCAGGTCGGCACCAACCTCAACCTCAACTGGCAGTTGGGCGACTTGACGCTCACCTCCATCAGCGCGTTCGAGCACTTCACACGCGACGGTTTCAGCGATTCGGACAACACCCCGCTCGAGCTGCAACGCAGCTACGCCTATGCCGACAGCCAGCAGTGGTCCCAGGAGCTGCGCCTGGCCTCGCCGCGCGAGGACCGGCTGAACTGGGTGGTGGGCCTGCACTACTTCAACGAGGACCTCGACTCGCGCAACGCCAGCGCCGCCCTGGACAACCCGTTCATCCCTCGCTACTACAACAACCTCAGCTACAACCAGGGCACCGAGAGCTACGCGGTCTTCGGCAGCAGCACGTTCCGCTTCACCGAGGACTTCAGCATCACCGCCGGCCTGCGCTGGACCCGCGAAACCAAGGACATCGACCTGCGCCGGGTGCAGAACCAGGGCCAGGCTGACTTTTCCAACGGCGACTGGTGGAAGCCTGGCAGCGTGTCCAGCCCGCTGGTGGTCAACGCTGTGCAGGACGAGCACAACACCTGGAGCGACTGGACTTACGATCTCACCCCCGAGTACCAGATTTCCGACAACGCGCGGGTGTACCTGCGCTACGCCTATGGCTTCCGCTCCGGCGGTTACAACACCGGCGCGACCAGCCAGGCGACCGTGGCCACGGTGAACCCGGAATACCTGACCTCCTACGAGCTGGGGGTGAAGTCCGAGTGGCTGGATGGGCGGCTGAACGCCAACGCCGCGCTGTTCTACTACGACTATGAAGACATCCAGCTGAATATCGTCAGCGCGGTGAACAACCAGACCGTCTCGCGCCTGGCCAACGGTGCCGAGGGCGAGGCGTACGGCGCGGAGTTCGAGCTCGAAGCGGTGCCAGTGCAAAACCTGCACCTGAACTTCGCCCTGGGTCTGTTGCACACCGAGTTCACCGACTACACCTCCGGCAGCAACGACTATTCGGGCAACAAGTTCGTCCGCGCACCGAACGTCTCGGCGGTGATCGGCGCGGACTACCGCATCCCGCTGCAAGTCGGCGGCGCACTGGTGCTGGGCACCGACTGGAACACCCGCAGCCGCCAGTACTTCTTCTCCAACGACCAGAGCCAGAACATGCGTAGCGGCGGCTATACCCTGGGCAACGCGCGGATCACCTACGAGCTGCCCGGCGACACCACTCAAGTGAGCGCCTATGTCAGCAACCTGACCGACAAGGAGTACCGCAACCACACCCTGCCGGGCGGCTTCCAAACTGCCGGCGTGATGTTCGGCGACCCGCGCACCTTCGGCGTTTCCGTCACCACCGAATTCTGACCCCAACGCCCGCGGCATGTGCCGCGGGCCTGCTCGAGGAGCCCATCATGCCCATCGCTACCCTGCCCCGGCTGCTGCGTCACCTGCTGCTGCCCGCCGCGTTGCTCACGGCCCAGGCCCAGGCGGCTGAACCACAGACCGTGCGCATCGCCACCGTGGCCTATGCCAATGCCGGCAAGACCATCTTCAATGGCCCGTCCTACGTCATGGATCGGGACAAATGGCTCGAACAGCAGCTGGCCCAGCGCAACATCAAACTCCAATGGGTACCGGCCGCCACTGCCTCGGTGGGGACATTCGTCAACGAAGAGTTCGCTAACCGGCGTATCGATTTCGCCTTCTATGGCGACCTGCCGTCGATCATCGCCAATGCCTCAGGCGTCTCGACCCAACTGATCGTGCCTGGCGGCAGCGGCAACAACGTGTACTTGGTGGTGCCGCCGGGGTCATCGGCCAAATCCATCGCCGACCTCAAGGGTAAGCGCATCGCCCTGCACCGCGGGCGGCCCTGGGAGCTCTCGTTCGCCAAGTTGCTCGACGCCAACCAGCTGCGGTTCGATGACTTTCGCATCTTCAACCTCAACCCCCAGGCCGGTGCCGCTGCGCTCAGTGCGGGGCGTGTCGATGCGCTCTTCACCCTGAGCGATGCGTATCTGCTCGAAGACAAGCAGGTCGGGCGCATCATCTGGTCGAGCAAGCAGGCCCCCGCTGACTGGCGGATGCGCGCCGAACTGTGGGGCGCCAAGGATTTCATCGCCCAGCAGCCTGAGATTACCCAACTGGTGGTCGATGCCTACCTCAAGGCCGCCCACTGGACCGCGCAACTAGAGAATCAGGCAGCGTACCTGGCCTACCAGGCGCAGTCCGGGCAACCTTTGAGCGTGTTGCAGCGCGAAGCCGAGGGCCAGCCTTGGGCGCAGCATTTCAGCCCCCTGTACGACCAGGCGCTGCGCCAGCATTACACCGACGCCATTGCCTATGCCCTCAAGGCTCGGTTGATTCGCGGCGAGGTGAACGTAGAGACCTTGCTCGAGCCGAAATTCGTGCAGCAAGGGTTGCAGAATCTGCAGCTGCAGCAGTACTGGACAGTGCCTGTGGCTTCGGTCGCCACCCAGCCCTGATCAACACCGCCGGGGCTGCGCAGCAGCCGCCGGGATCAGGCCACGCGTTCCAGCAACTTTTGGCCCTGTGCCCACAGCCCGGTCATCTTCCACTGCTGCTCCAGCACGCCCGGGCCGAACTCCTGGGAGGCGCCGAACAGTTCAGCCAGCCCTTGGAAGTGCGCGCCCTCCTCGATCAGCAAAATCAACTTGGACACCTGCAACAACGACTCACCCCAGAACGTGGCGCCGCCATTGGCTTCGAGAATGGCCGGTGTATACGGGTTCTGCTCGATACGCTCGACGATGAACGCTTGTTCAGGCTGGCGACGGTCGATGTAGATCGGCAGCTCGCGGGCCAACGTCACGCGCTGGGAGGCGGCATAGCGGATCGGCAGTACCCGGTGCGCACTGGCCCAGCCCCCCAGGTACGGGGTATGCACGTGAATCACCACATTCACCTCAGGACGCCGCTGGAACACCTGGGCGTAACGCTGGCCATTGCCGCCGGCCTTGCGTCCGCTCAAGGGGGAACTGCCGTCGGCGGTCTCGTCCAGCACCACCTCGCCATCGTAATTGGCAACCACTGCGCGAATGGTCGGGTCATCGGCCCAGGGGCTTGGGGCGTGCAGGGCGATCACCAGATCGCTGTCCGGCACACGCAGGTAGGCCTGGAAGGTATTGGTGGCGCTCAGCGTGCGGGTATCGCGCAACACCTGGAAGGCCTTGGCGAAATCGTGCCGTACGCGATCGAGCTGGGCGAGCAGTGCCGGGGTGATTCGATGGGACATGGTGCAACTCCTGTGTAGCGCCTCGGAAAGTCGGGCTAGCACTGTCTGAGCAGAAGTTGTGCCACTCCTGAATTTCAAGTTTTTTCAATCACTTATCCGTTACAAGATCAATTTCCACGGCACGTACGGCCCGCATCTGCTGCGGCGCCAACAGCCGTTGCTGACCAAGTGTTGCTGGATCAGCAATCGCGCTCATGGATGCGGCTTGAACCACGCTGCACCCCTTGCTGCACAAGGCTTCCAGACTTTCGGCACAGCCCTTGCTCAATGACTGGCAAGCCCACGCTGGATGCGTTCGGGCCTTCCTTCATGCAGCCACTGGAGCACAGCCATGAGCACCGAATTCTTCTGGCGCCTACCCTTGGGTAGCGACGGCCCTTACCTGGCCACCGACAAGAACAACCGCGGCGCCCCGACTTACCGTCCGGGCAACATTGCCCCCGGGCGTCTGCCCAACGGCGAGGCCGACGGCTTCACGTACATCGACTACATCGCCCAGGTGGCCAAGGCCGCCGAGCTTGCAGGCTTCGAAGGGGCCCTGCTGCCCACCGGGCCGGAGCCGTGGATCGCCGCCGCGGCTTTGGCCCGGGAGACCCGCCGCATCAAGTTCCTGGTGGCCTTCCAGGCCACCTGGACGCTGCCGGCCTATGCCGCCCAGCAAGCCGCGATCCTGCAGAACCTCAGCCACGGCCGCCTGGAGTGGAACATCATCACCGGTGGCAACCCTGCCAGCCAACGCGCCAACGGCGACTTCCTCGAACACGACAAACGCTATCAGCGCACCGGTGAATTCCTCGACATCATCGAGGGTCTGTGGCGCAACGAACAGTTCAGCTACCAGGGCGATATCTACCAACTGGAGAACGGCGCGCTGCCACCAGGGCTCAAGCACGAGCGCAAGCCGAGCATCTACTTCTCCGGCTTCTCCGACGCCGCGCTGGACGTGGCCGCGCGCCACGCCGATGTCTACCTGAACTGGGCAGAGCCGGTGGACAAGCTCAAACCCCACTTGGACCGTGTCCGCGAGTTGGCCGACAAACAAGGCCGCCAGGTGCGCTTCGGCATCCGCATCGACCTGTTCGCTCGCGAAACCGAAGACGCCGCCTGGCGCGAGCTGCGCCAGCAATACGAGCGGATCGACACCCGCACCAGTGCCGCGATCAAGCACTTCGCCAGCGGCTCCGACTCGGTGGGCGCCGCCCGCCAGAGCGCCTATCACCAGCACCTGGAACGCTTCGACGACCTGATCCTGGGCCCTAACCTCTGGGCCGGTTTCGGCAAGGCCAAGCCAGGGCCCACCGTGGGTCTGGTGGGCAGCCACGAGAACGTCGCCGAACGCCTGGCCGAATACCGCGACGCCGGTTTCTCGACCTTCATCCTGGCCGGCAATCCGCACCTGGAAGAAGCCCTGCGCATCGGCCAGGAAGTTCTGCCGCTGGTGCAGACCCGCCGTCACTCGCAAGACGACCACCCCACCGCGCTGAAGGCCAGCGCCTGACCCTGCAAGGAGCTGCACATCATGAGTCAACCGCTCGATACCCTCTGGTACACCCGCTGCCCCGTGCCCACCGGGCTCGGCATTGCCTTGCAGAAAGGCTGGCTGGAACAGGCCCTGGGCGACCAGGGCACGCGCATCCAGTCGCTACGTGAGTCCGCCAGCCAGGCAGTGCGTGAGTCGCATTTCGATCACAGCCTGCAGAACTCGGTGCGCCACGGGGGCAGCATTCCGGCCATCTGGGCCCGCGCCAGCGGGCGCGAGACTCGGGTGATCGGCTTGTCTTGGGCCGACGAGGTGCAACTGATCCTCAGTTTGCCGGACAGCGGCATCCGCTCCGTCAAGGACCTTAAGGGCCGGCGCTTCGGCCTGCCCCACTGGACTGGCGCACAGATCGACTTCACCCGCGCCCAGGCCATCCGCGGTCTGGAAAATGCCCTGCGTCTGGAAGGCCTGGAGGTCAAGGACGTGGAGTTGGTGGACTTCATTCAGGGCGGCACCTTCAGCGATGAAGCGCCCCAGCGCATCGCCGGTCTCGGGGCCTTCGGCGGCAGCCGCCGTGGCGGGCAGAACCCGGAGCTCACCGGGCTGCTGCGCGGTGAAGTGGATGCGATCTTCCTCAAGGGGGCTCATGCGGTGCAGCTGGCCCAGCAGTTTGGCCTGCACACGGTGATCGACACCGGCTCGCACCCTGAGCCGCTGGTGCGTTCGAACAACGGAACGCCGCGCACCCTGAGCGTCGATCAGCACCTGCTCGACCAGCACTTCGACAGTGCCGTGGGCATCCTCGGTGCGGTGCTGCGCGCCGAGCAATGGGCCCATGCTCACCCGGAGGACACCCGCCGCTACCTCGCTCGCGAAGCCAACAGCAGCGAGTATTGGGTGGTCCAGGCCTACGGCGAGGACGCGCACCTGCGCCTGCACACCGCGCTCGACGAGCGCGCCGCCACGGCCTTGCAGGACTTCACCGACTTCCTGCACCGCTGGGGCTTCATCCCCGAGCGCTTCGCGGTGCGCGACTGGATCGACCCGCGCCCGCTGGACGCCCTGCGCAGCGCCGTCGCCAAGCGCGCCAGCTGAGCATCATCTGGCCCCGGCGCAGGCTGGGGCCGACTGCCCATCCGCACAAGGCTCTTGCATGAACAACCCACTCGACACCCTCTGGTACACCCACAGTCCGGTACCCACGGGGCTCGGCATCGCTGTCGAATCCGGCCGACTGGCCCGGGCCTTCCAGCCCTGGGGTACGCGCATCCAGGCCCTGCGCGAATCCTCCGACCGCGAGGTGCGTGAGGCGCACTTCGACCATCATCTGCACAATTCGGTACGCCATGGCGGCAACATCCCGGCCATCTGGGCCCGCGCCAGCGGGCGCGATACCCGCGTGCTGGGCCTGTCATGGAGCGACGAGGTGCAGTTGATCGTCACCACCGCCGATAGCCCTGTGCGCGGTATTCGCGACCTGCGCAACCGCCGCTTCGGCCTTCCCAAGTGGGCCAACGTGCAGATCGATTTCACCCGTGCCCAGGCCATCCGGGGCCTGGAAAACGCCCTGCGCCTGGAGGGCCTGAGCCCCCATGACGTGGAGCTGGTGGACTACCCCTATGGCGGCACCTACAGCGACGACCCGGTGCGCCACGTGCACGGTGCCCAGGTCAGCCTCGGCGACCGTGTGCGCCAGCGCAACAACGAGTTGATCGGCCTGCTGCGAGGCGATATCGACGCGATCTTCCTCAAGGGCGCCCACGGCCTGCACCTGGCCGACGAATTCGGCCTGCGGGTGGTGGTGGACATCGGTTCGCACCCCGATCCGCTGGTGCGCGCCAACATCGGCACCCCACGCACCCTGACCGTCGACCAGCACCTGCTGGACCAGCACTTCGACGCCGCGGTGCTGATCCTCGACAGCGTGCTGCGTGCCGAGCAATGGGCCTGGGCCCACCCCGAAGAGACCCGCCGCTTCCTCGCCCGCGAGCTGAACACCAGCGAGTACTGGGTCGCGGCGGCCTATGGCGAAGACGCCCACCTGCGCCTGCGCACCAACCTGGCCGAGCGCTCCATCGAGGCCTTGCAGGACCTCACGGACTTTCTCGAACGCTGGGGGTTCATTGCGCGCCGCTTCGATGTGCGTCAGTGGATCGAACCCCGGCCGCTGGCGCACCTGCTGGAGAACGTCAATGTCGCCATCTAGGCCGCACGGCTTCATCGCCAGCTTCATGTTCCTGGCGACCTTCAGTGGCGCCACCATCGGCATGGCGAAGATCGTCACCACTCTGTACGCCATGCACCTGGGCGCCAGCCCGTTGCAGTTGGGGGTGATCTCGGCCATGGAGTCGCTGGGCATGGTGCTGCTGACCCTGCCGGCGGGCTTCGTCATCGCCCGCGTCGGTGCACGCCGGGTGTACTTTCTGGCCAGCCTCGGGCCACTGCTGCTGAACTTGGCGATCCCGCTGTTCGCCCATTGGACCTGGCTGGCCGTGGCGCGGCTGCTGATCGGCCTGTGCATCCCGTTTCGCATCGTGGCCATGAACAGCGCCTTTCTGCGTCAGTTGCGCCACATAGGCCGCGACAAGGCCGGCTGGTATCGCGGCGCGCTGACCCTGGGCATGGGCTTGCTCGGCCCGTTACTGGGCAATGCCCTGAGCGGTGGCAGCTTTACGTTGGGCTTCGTGGTGATCGGGCTGTGCTTCGGCTCGATGGCGGTGTACAGCCTTGGCTTTTGGGAGCACGAAAACCCGGCCGAGACCGCCCCCGAGATTGACGGCGGCATCCTCGCCCAGTCCCGTGCCTTGCTCGGCCATGCCGAGGTGGCCGAGAGCTGCCTGATCGAACTGTTGTCCGGCGCCACCGGTGCGTTGTTCGGCACCTTCGTCATCGTGCTGGCCATGGAGGTCGCACACCTGAGCCAGGAGCGTGCCGTGAGTTTGGTGATGATCCAGGGCCTGGCGGCGGTGCTGGGCCTGTTCAGCCTTGGCCGCTTGGTAACGCGCGCGGGGCGGCGCCTGACCTACCTTGCAGGTCTGGGCCTGGCAGTGACGGGCCTGCTGCTGCTCGGTCGTGGCCAGGGCTATGCCTGGCTGGCCGCGGGGGCAGTGCTGCTGAGCGTGGCCAGCGCCCTGGCGCACTTGGTGAACATGGCGCGGATGAGCGACTCGCCGCTGGACAAGAGCAAGCTCTCGGGCCTGTTCAACCTGGCCGGGATGCTTGGCGGCTGTACCGGTGCCTTGCTAGGTGGGGTGATCAGCCACTGGATCGGCACGGCCAACCTGTTTTTGGCGTGGACCCCGCTGGTGCTGCTCACCGCCCTGTTCTGCTGGCTGCGCCACGTGCGGCGCGGTACGACCCCTGTCATCGTCGTGGAGGGCTGACTCGATGCGCACACTCCCTTGGCATCACCTGACTCTGCTCGTCTCGCCGCTGGCGCTGCTCGCGGCGTGGATAGTGCTGGCCGACAGCGGCGCCTTCCCGCGCCAGCTGCTGGTACCACCGCGCGAGGTCTGGCAAACCTTCGAGCAGTTGCTGGCCAGCGGCGAGCTGCGCGAACACCTGGGCAGCAGCCTGTCGCGCTTGGCCCTGGGCTTCGTGTTCGGCGCCGGCGCAGGCCTTGCCTTTGGCTGTGCCATGGCCCTGTCGCCCGGTGTCGAGGCCTATTGCGGGCCACTCTTCCATACCCTGCGCCAAGTCCCGTCGATTGCCCTGATCCCGATGTTCATCCTGTTCTTCGGCGTCGAGGAGACGTTCAAGATCGTGATCGTCATCAAGGCCACGTTCTTCCCTGTGGCCCTTGCGACCTGCGAGGGCGTGCGCGGCATCCCGCGCAGCTACTTCGAGGTCGCCCAGGTGCAGCGCCTACCCCTGCCGACCCTGCTCACGCAGGTCGCCTTCCCGGCCGCCGCGCCACCGATCCTCACTGGCCTGCGCATTGGCCTGAGCCGCGCCTGGATGGTGCTGGTGGCTGCTGAGCTGCTGGCCGCCGACAGCGGTCTGGGGCAGATGATCGAGATGAGCCGGCAGATGCTGCGCATCGATGTGGTGATGGTCGGTGTGCTGGTGACCGGGCTGGTGGGCTTCACCCTCGATCAAGGTCTAAGACTGCTGGAGCGGCGCGTGCTGCGCTGGAAGCCCCTATGAACCGACTGATTTCATTGGCCCGCCGGGGCCGCGGGCTGGTACTGCCCCTGTTGTTGATCGCGGCCTGGGACATCGCCTCGCGCCAAGGCGCCAGCCAGGCCTATGCCTTCGTACCGCTCGAGCGCATCGGCCAAGGCCTGGTCGAGCTGCTGGCCAGCGGCGAGCTGTGGTTGAGCGTGCAGGCCAGCCTGCAACGCACCTGCCTGGGGCTGCTGTTCGGCGTGCTGGCAGGCTTCGCCCTGGGCGCCGGGATGGCCTCGTCGCGCTGGCTGGAGCGGCTCTTCGCGCCGTTGTTCCATGGCCTGCGCCAGGTTCCCATCCTAGGGCTGATCCCCCTGTTGGCGTTGTGGTTCGGCAGCGGCGAAGCGACCAAGGTATTGATCGTCTCTCTGGCGGCGTTCTACCCGATGACGCTCAACGCCTTCGAAGGCTTCAGCCACGTGGAGAAACGCTACCGGGAAGTCGGGCGCCTGTATGCCCTGTCGCCCTGGCAGCAGTTCGCGCAGATCCTCCTGCCTGGCGCTCTGCCCAGCTTGTGCAACGGCGTGTTGCACGCGCTGGCCTTCGCCTGGGTCAGTTCGGTGGGCAGCGAGCTGTTCCTCTCCACCGGCATGGGCCTGGGCAACCTGATGATGAACGCCGAGACCGGCTCGCGCATGGAGGTCATCGTGATCGGCGTGCTGTGCATCGGCTTGCTCGGCTATGCCATGAACCAACTGTTCTCCCGCCTCAGCCGGCACCTGCTGCGCTGGCGCGCTCTTCGTCGATAGGTGACCGTGATGACCGCATTGCTCAATTCCGTTCTACCCGCCTACACCCTCGGCCAACCCGGCGCCTTGCAGATTCGTGGGCTGAACAAGCACTACCAGATCGACGGCAAGCCGTTGCAGGTGCTCAAGGACATCGATCTGCAGGTGCTGCCGGGCGAGTTCGTCTGCATCGTCGGCGCCAGCGGGTGCGGCAAGTCCTCGCTGTTGCGGCTGATCGTGGGGCTGGAGCAAGACTACGCCGGGCACATCCATCTGGATGGCGAACGCGTACAAGGCACCAGCCTGGACCGGGGCCTGGTGTTCCAGGATCACCGCCTGTTTCCCTGGAAAACCGTTGAACAGAACGTGGCCCTGGCCCTCAAGCCCCTGCGCCTGGGCAAACGGGAAAAAGCCGAACGGGTCGCCGAGCATCTGGCGTTGGTCGGCCTGCAAGGCTTCGAGCACGCCTACCCGCACCAACTCTCCGGCGGGATGGCCCAACGCGCAGCCATTGCCCGGGCGTTGATCACCCGGCCTAAGCTGCTGTTGCTCGACGAGCCCTTCGGCGCCCTGGATGCCCTGACCCGCATCCACCTGCAACGCGAGCTACAACGCATCTGGCTGCAACAGGGCAGCAGCATGATCATGGTGACCCATGACGTGGAGGAAGCCCTTTACCTGGGCGACCGGGTCATCGTGATGGACCCTCGCCCTGGGCGCATTCGCCATGAAGTGCGCGTGGAGCTACCGCACCCGCGCGAACGGCACGCGCCGCGATTGCAGAAGCTGCGCGACGAGCTGCTGGCCGAGCTCACGGGGGCCTGACGATATGGCGCCAGGTTGCTACCCAATTGCGTCACCGCGATTGAGACAGCCGCCCGGCTTGTGTTACGAGGTTCCTAGGCCCGCCGACCCGCAGCGGGTGAGACAAGGAATCTCGTACATGCCCACGCCAAGAACAATAATCGCCACCACCGCTCTGCTACTCGCCGCGCCCTTCCAGTTGGCGCTGGCCGATACCGCCCCCGCCAAGCCCAACCTGCTGACTGCCGCCGCCGCCTGGCGGCAGACTGCGGCCGAATACCGTGCCTTGTACTACCAGGGCTTCAACTTGGCCAAGCTGCGCCTGGACCAGGCCCTGGCCGAGCGCAAACCTGGTGCCAAGCCGCCAGCGATCATCAGCGACCTGGACGACACGATCCTCAGTAGCAACACCTACTGGGGCGCGCTGATGAACGAGGATAAGGACTTCTTCGACGATGCCCTCTGGGACCGCTGGGTCGCCGACAACGGCCCGACCCTGACACCAGGTGCACTGGCGTTTCTCGAATATGCCAAGTCCAAGGGCGTGGAAATCTTCTATGTATCCAGCCGCGATCAGGGCGACAAGACCGACGCGTACGCACTCGAAAACCTGCGCGCACTGAAGGTGCCCTTCGCCGACAAAGAACACGTGACCATCCTGCGCGAAAGCTCCAACAAAGAGCCTGCGCAAAAGGCCATAGCCGAGCACCACGACGTGCTGCTGATGCTGGGCGACAACCTCAACGACTTCAAACGCCGGTACTACGTCGACAACATCCAGCAGCGCGCCACGTTGCTCGATGAAGACCGTGCCCAGTTCGGCGATAAGTTCATCGTCTTCCCCAACCCGACCGACGGGCACTGGATGAAGGCGATCTTCGGGGAGTCCGAGCCTGCCGACACGCCCGAGAATCGCGCCAAATTCCGCGCGGCAGCGGCCTCGGGTGCCTGGAAGGCCAAGCCATAGGTGCTCGCATTGGGTGGACGCGCAGTGCATGTGCGCACAGTTGAGCGGCGTTTGCCTGCCCCAGAGGCATGACCTTCGGGTAGCTGAGCGCTTCATTGGCTCTCGTTCAAACGGACGATGCGAGGGTTCGACCTCTGGGTCATGGTGGGTGCCTGCGCAGGTAGGCGTCCACTCTCAACCCGACAGAAAACCGAAGATGACGACATCCATTCGTTTCGAAGGCGGTACCGCGGTCATTACCGGCGCGGCCAGTGGCATCGGCAGTGGGCTGGCGCGGCATGCCGCCAAGCTTGGCATGCGTGTGGTGCTGGCCGACCTGGACCGCGACAAACTCGAGGCCGTCGCGGCCACGCTCGACACCGAGACGCTGTGCGTACCGACCGATGTGCGCAATCCGCAAGCGCTCGAGGCGCTGGCCGAGGCCACCTGGCAGCGTTTCGGCGGTGTCGATCTGCTGTTCAACAATGCCGGCATCATGGCCACGGGCTTTAGCTGGGAGATCTCACCGGAGCGCTTCGAAAACAGCTTTGCGGTCAATGTCCATGGCGTGCTCAACGGCCTGCGCAGCTTCGTGCCACCCATGCTAGAGCGCAACGCGCCGGCGCGCATCATCAACACCGCATCGGTGGGCGGGTTTTTGGCAAGCCCACTGATGGCGCCCTACTCGGCGACGAAGTTCGCCGTCGTCGCCCTGACCGAGTCGCTGCATGGCGAGTTGAAAATGCTCGGCACGCCCGTGGGGGTGTCGCTGCTCGCACCGGGCCCGGTGCGTAGTGGCATCTTCGACAATCCCTTTGGCGATGCGCTCGACCGCCCCGAAGTGCGAGGGTTCGTCGACACCATGCGTCAGATGCTGGACGCGCATGGGCTGACCCCGGACCAGTTCGCCGAACGGGTATTCGAAGGAATTCAGGAGGAACGTTACTGGCTCATTCCACAACCGCAGGTGCTCAATGATGCCCTGCAACGACGTGTGGAAGATATTCTCGCCGGACGTGAGCCGGTGATGCCGACGCTCTGACACTTTTCATACGCACCGCCAACGGCACGAACGTCCAGGCGGTGCCCATCCCCCTGGTTCAGCCGGGAGCTTGCGCCTCTGACTGGCGTGGCGTATTGGAAACGGGAAAAACAAAAAAGGCCAAAGATAAAATCTTTGGCCTTTTCTGGAAGCGTTCCGGGATATCGGGTGACACCCCATGAACACTGAATTTGGAGCGGGAAACGAGACTCGAACTCGCGACCCCGACCTTGGCAAGGTCGTGCTCTACCAACTGAGCTATTCCCGCGTCGTGATGGGTGCCATTGTAGCGATCTGCAAAACAACGTCAACCCTTTGATTCAAAAAAACTTTTACTTCTGCTCCGAGCCTTCGCGCAGGTGCGGCCAGGCAGCGACCAGGTAGTGGACCATCGACAGCAGCGTCAAGCCAGCGGCGACCAGCAGCAAGGCGTAGCCGAGCACCACCCAGAAGGTCAGCACCGGTGGATTGGCCAGCAGAATGACCAGCGCCAGCATCTGCGCGGCGGTTTTCCACTTGCCGAGGTTGGACACGGCCACATGCGCCCTCGCCCCCAGTTCCGCCATCCATTCACGCAGCGCCGAAACCACGATCTCGCGACCGATGATCACCGCAGCCGGCAACGTCAGCCAGAAATTGGCATGCACCTGCACCAGCAACACCAAGGCGACCGCGACCATCAGCTTGTCCGCCACCGGGTCCAGGAAGGCACCGAATGGCGTGCTCTGCTGCAGGCGACGGGCCAGGTAGCCGTCCAGCCAGTCAGTGGCGGCGGCAATGGCGAACACCGTGCTGGCGGCAATGTAGCTCCAGTGATAGGGCACATAGAACAGCAGGATGAAGATCGGGATGAGCAGGACGCGTAGAACGGTGAGCAGGTTTGGAATATTCATCGGTACGACTGGCTGCGGGTTGAGGGTGGCATTCTACTCGCTATGCAGGCTGGCATAAATCGACTCGGCAAGCTTTTTACTGATGCCTGGCGCCTTGGCGATTTCATCGATGCTGGCGCGGTTGAGCTCCTGCAGGCCGCCGAAATGTTTCAGCAGGTCACGGCGGCGCTTGGGCCCGACCCCGGCCACGTCCTCCAGGCTCGAGGTGCGCCGAGCCTTGCCGCGCCGGGAACGGTGGCCGGTGATGGCAAAACGGTGGGCTTCGTCGCGGATCTGTTGGATCAGGTGCAAGGCCGGTGAATCCCCCTTGAGGGTGAACTCGTGGGCCACGTCGTTGAGGTACAAGGTCTCGAAACCAGCCTTGCGCGTCACACCCTTGGCCACGCCGAGCAAGGTCAGGTCGGTCAGGGCAAGCTCCTGCATGACCTCGCGGGCCATGTTCAACTGTCCCTTGCCGCCGTCCACCAGGAGCACGTCGGGCAGCTTGCCCTCGCCGTCCTTGATGCGACCGAAGCGGCGCGTCAGGGCCTGGTGCATGGCGGCGTAGTCGTCGCCGGCGGTCACGCCTTCGATGTTGAAGCGTCGATAGTCGGACTTGAGCGGTCCTTCCGGGCCGAACACCACGCAACTGGCCACGGTGGCTTCACCGCTGGAATGGCTGATGTCGTAGCATTCCAGGCGCTGGGGCACTTCATCGAGGCCCAGCACCTGGGCCAGAGCCTCGAAACGCGCGGCCATGTGCTGGCGGTTGGCCAGGCGGGCGTTGAGGGCCTGTTCGGCATTGGTGACCGCCAACTGCTGCCAGCGTGCCCGCGTGCCACGCACCCTATGGCTGATGGCCAGTTCCCGGCCACGCAGGGTCTGCACCGCCTCGCTGATGGCGGCAAAGTCTTCGTGGGTCACGTTGACGATCAATTCGCCCGGCAGTTCGCGCTCGGCATTGCCCAGGTAGTACTGAGACAAGAACGCGGCCATGACCTCGGCCACCTCCTCCTCGATGCCCACCTGGGGAAAGAAGTTCTTGCTGCCCAGTACCCGCCCGCCCCGCACGCTGATCAAATGCACGCAGGCGCCACCCGGGTTGACGAAGGCGGCCACGACGTCGACATCCCCCGAGCCACCTTCCATGTACTGTTGGTCCTGCACTCGGCGCAGCAAGGCGATCTGGTCGCGCAACTCTGCCGCCTTCTCGAAGTTCAGGGCCATGGCGGCCATTTCCATTTCGGCATTGAGCTCATTGCCCAATTGCTGGCTGCGGCCTTCGAGGAACATCATCGAATGGCGCACATCCTCAGCGTACTCCTCTGGCGTCACCAGGCCGACGCACGGGCCTTTGCAGCGCTTGATCTGGTATTGCAGGCATGGCCGGGTGCGGTTGGCGTAATAGCTGTCCTCACATTGGCGCACCGAGAAGGCTTTTTGCAGCAGGCTCAGGCTCTCGCGAATGGCGCCAGCGCTAGGGTACGGACCGAAGTAACGCCCCTTGGCCTTCTTGGCGCCACGATGAATGCCCAGCCGTGGGAATTGACCGTCGGAAAGAAAGACATAGGGGTAGGATTTGTCGTCGCGCAGCAGGATGTTATAGGGCGGACGCCATTCTTTGATCAGCGTCTGCTCCAGCAGCAAGGCCTCGGTCTCGTTGGCGGTGATGGTGGTCTCGACCTGGGCGATGCGCCCCACCAGGGCTGCCGTCTTGGGCGCAAGACCCGTCTTGCGAAAATAACTGGCCAGGCGTTTCTTGAGGTTCTTGGCTTTGCCCACGTAGAGCAGCCGCGCCTCGGCGTCGAACATTCGGTAGACGCCTGGGCGACCGCTGCAGGTCGCCAGGAATGCACTGGCATCGAAGATTTGAGACATGGGGCCTTACAGACTTGCGTCAACCATACCGTGGCGAACGGCCAGCAAGGTCAGTTCGACGTCGCTGGTGACCGAGAGTTTTTCGAAGATCCGATAACGGTAAGTATTGACGGTCTTGGGCGACAGGCACAACTTGTCGGAGATGATCTGCACTTTCTGGCAGCCCACGATCATCAACGCGATCTGGATCTCCCGCTCCGACAGGGCATCGAATGGCGAGCCCTGGGGCTGGAACGACTTGAGCGCCAGCTGCTGGGCGATCTGCGGGCTGATGTAGCGCTGGCCGGCAAAGGCCAGGCGGATAGCCTGGACCATTTCGTCCAGCCCTGCCCCCTTGGTCAGGTAACCGGCCGCCCCGGCCTGCATCAGGCGCGTGGGGAACGGGTCGTCCTCACACACGGTGACCGCGACCACTTTGATGTCCGGATGGCTGCGCAACAACTTGCGGGTCGCCTCCAGGCCGCCGATGCCTGGCATTTTCACATCCATCAGGACGACGTCCGGCTTAAGCTCCCGGGCCAGCTTCAGTGCCGACTCGCCGGAATCCGCCTCCCCCACCACCTGCAGGCCATCGATATCGGCCAACATGCGCGTGATGCCGGTACGCACCAGATCGTGATCATCGACCACCAAGACCCTAATCAAACAGACACCTCGTCAATGGGGCGATTGGATCCCGCCACCTTAACAAAATTTTTCACTGCTGACCTAGTGACCTGGTTGGCTATTTCGCCTCCTAGCGCGCAGCGGTCACTAGGTCAATGCATCGTCGAAAATCACAGACCGACCCGATGTGCGTACCTGGCCACCATCGCGCTCGCCCGCCTCTCCAGCCAGACGCTGCAACAGGTGGCGCAAGGCAACCTGATCAGCCTCAGGCAGTCGGCGGAAAAGCGCCAGCACGCGGTCTTCATCGACGGTCAGGCTGTCCAGTGGGGCTGGGGTATGCGCACCACTGAGCACATAGAGCGCATCAACGCCCCGCTTGGCCAGCGCGGCCAGATAATCGACCCGCGGCGTGCGCTCACCACTTTCATACTTGCCCTGGGCATTGGGCTCGACACCGCCGATGTCGCCGAACACCCGCTGGGTGAGGCCAAGGCGCTCACGCTCTTCCCGCAGCCGCGGACCAATTCCACTCATTCGACTCCCTTCCCTTGCTGTCCATGAATCCCACGGAAATGGTGACCTTCGAGCAAGTGGCCATCACCCCGGATGGCACTATGCCAAGTGGGATCCAATCCTGGCAAGCCATCATTGCGCCATTGGTCACGATCCGTCTCGACAGTCAGCTTTTCGGCGCGACCCCGCGTTGCATACGCACGAAACAGTCGTCCTCGCCCATCTCGACGAAACCATGTCGCCGATAGAGCTGACGCGCAGGATTGCTCTTGAACACCATCAATCTGAGCAAGGGCAGCCCCCGTTGCCCTGCCCACTGGGCCAGAGTCTCCAATACCCAAGCGCCGACACCACGCCCCCTGTGCTCCGGCAGCAGGTGCAACTCGCGGATGAACAGGGCCTGACGATCCTGGCTGAGGCTGCAAAAACCCAGCACTTGCCCCTCCTGCGTCACCAGCCACTGTTCGCGCCAACCCCAGGCTTCGTCGAAGGCTTCCTCGATCCACAGCAGGTCGAACTCCCGGTAGTAAGGCAGCATGGCGCGCCGGGTCAGATCGCGGGCGAAGGTGCGGTAGGCGTCGGTGGCGGGGGTCAGTTCGAACGGCATGTGGAGCAGTCTTCCAGTCAATCTACGGGGCATAGCACACCGGTGAACTACCCGGTCCACGGCGCTCCAGTTCATCCTCCAGCCACCCGGCCAGCACCACGGCGTTATTGTGCTTGGTGTCCTTGCCGGCATAGAGCAAGGTCAAGTTGCCCTTGGCCGCCAGATCCAGCAGGGGGTACCAATGCTCGGGATGGGCCGCGAGTTCCTGCTGGTAGCGCTGGGTGAAACCGGCGAAATCAACCTCGCCATGATGAAACGCCTTACGCAACTCATCGGAGGGTGCGACCTCTCGCAACCATCGGCCGTGAAGGTCGTCCTTGCGTTTGTTGCGTGGCCACAGGCGATCGACCAGCACCCGCTGACCGTCCTCGGCCTCCATTGGATCGTAGACACGTTTGCAACGGATCACGACGTTCTCCTACGCCAGGCTTTCCCATCAGCCTAGGGCCTTCATTGACCAAGGTCACGTGCAGACTCTGAATTGCCTTCTATGCTTTGCCCGCCTGGCATCTTTGCCCGACGCCACCCGGAGCCCTCCATGGCAACCTCGTCACTGGCCAACCAGACCGACCTGGCCCACTGCGACGTCCGCCCGCCGTTGTCGCACAGACCCGGCCGCGGCACCCTCACGCTGTTCATCGGCCTGCTGCTGGCCGCTGTGGCTTACACCGCCTGGAGCCTGAAACAGGATATCAGCGCCAGCGGCACCGTCGTTACTACCTTCACTCCCTTCCTGCTGCTGGGCCTGGCGCTGCTGATCGCCCTGGGCTTCGAGTTCGTCAACGGCTTTCATGACACGGCCAATGCGGTCGCCACGGTGATCTACACCCATTCGTTGCCTGCGTCGGTGGCGGTGGTATGGTCTGGCCTGTGCAATTTCCTTGGGGTGCTGCTGTCCAGCGGTGCCGTGGCCTTCGCCATCATTGCGCTGCTGCCGGTGGAGTTGATTCTGCAGGTCGGCTCAACGGCCGGCTTTGCCATGGTGTTCGCCTTGCTGCTGGCGGCAATCATCTGGAACCTGGGCACCTGGTGGCTGGGTCTGCCAGCCTCGTCCTCACACACCTTGATCGGCTCCATCATCGGCGTCGGCGTGGCCAACGCCCTGATGCATGGCCGCGCAGGCACCAGCGGGGTGGACTGGGCCCAAGCCGGCAAGGTGGGCTATGCCCTGCTGTTTTCGCCGCTGATCGGCTTCGCCTGCGCCGCCTTGCTGTTGCTGGCAATGCGCCTGCTGATCAAGCGTCGCGAGCTATACCAGGCACCGCAAGGGCAGACACCTCCCCCCTGGTGGATCCGCAGCGTGTTGATCCTGACCTGCACCGGCGTGTCGTTCACCCATGGGTCCAATGATGGCCAGAAAGGCATGGGGCTGATCATGCTGATTCTGGTGGGCACCTTGCCAATGGCCTACGCGCTGAACAAGACCATGCCCACCGAGCAGGCACAGCAGTTCTCTGTCATCGCCCAAAGCACCCGTCAAGCGCTGGTGCGCAGTGCGCCTCAAGCAGCACCGGGCGACCCCCGTCAGGCGCTGGTCGCCTTCATTGCCGAGCCCAAGGCGAGCCCCCAGCTGGTCCCCGCCTTGGCCGCACTCAGCGGGATGATCGGCGAACAGGTCAAAGGCTATGGCTCGCTCAACCGAGTGCCAGCCGAAGCCATGGCCAACATACGCAACGACATGTATCTGGCGAGCGAAACCATCCGCCTCATCGACAAGCAACAGTTGGCACGCTTCGACGCCGATACCCACCGCCAGATAACGGTGTTCAAACAGCAACTGGACGATGCCACCCGCTATATCCCGCTGTGGGTCAAGGTGGTGGTCGCCATTGCATTGGGCCTGGGCACGATGGTGGGCTGGCGACGCATCGTGGTCACGGTGGGGGAAAAGATCGGCAAGACCCACCTGAGCTATGCCCAGGGCGCCTCGGCAGAAGTGGTGGCCATGTGCACCATTGGCGCGGCGGACCTGTTCGGTCTACCGGTGTCGACCACCCACGTGCTCTCATCCGGTGTCGCGGGGACTATGGTGGCGAACGGCTCAGGCGTCCAGCGCCGGACGCTGTTCAATCTGTTGATGGCCTGGGTGTTGACCTTGCCGGCAGCAATGTTGCTGGCCGGATGCCTGTACTGGCTGCTGTGCCAGGTATTCTGAAGGTTCAGGGCCGCGTCGCGACCCTGAACACCTGCAGACTCAGCCCGGAATCTTCAGGCCCCGCTGCACGGCAGGCCGGGCCAGGAAGGCCTCCAGCACTCGCTGCACCTGCTTGAACTCATCGAACCGCACCAGCTCCCGTGCGTTGTAGCGCTCCACCAGGTTGCGCACCCAGGGGAAGATGGCGATGTCGGCGATGCTGTAGTCATCAACCATCCATTCGCGTCCGGACAGATGCCGGTCGAGCACGCCCAGCAGACGCCGGGATTCATTGACGTAGCGGTCCCGCGGGCGCTTGTCCTCGTACTCCTTGCCCGCGAAGAAATGGAAGAACCCAACCTGGCCGAACATCGGCCCGATCCCGCCCATCTGGAACATCAGCCATTGCAGGGTCTGGTAACGGGTGGCCGGGTCCTGGCTGAGCAATTGGCCGGTCTTCTCAGCCAGGTACTGCAGGATCGCGCCGGACTCGAACAGCGGCAATGGCTGACCGTTCGGCCCGTTGGGGTCGAGGATGGCAGGAATCTTGTTGTTGGCGCTCAAGGAGATGAACTCAGGGCTCATCTGGTCATCGTTGTCGAAACTGACCTTGTGCACTTCATAAGGCAGGCCGATCTCCTCCAGCATGATCGAGACCTTGACGCCGTTGGGCGTGGCCAAGGAATACAACTGCAGGCGCTCGGGATGACGCGCCGGCCATTTGCGGGTGATGGGAAAAGCGCTGAGATCGGTCATGGGCACTTCCTGAAAACGAGGAAATGACCACTGTAGGGGTAACCCGGTGGTTTGGCCATCGGTTGTTACTGGGGATTTCGCCGCCATGCGTGGGAGTGGGTTTAGCCGCGAATACGTTGGTGAATCCACTACCGCATTCGCGGGTGAACCCGCTCCCACAAAGACCGTGCAGTGTTTCCGATGGCGCGCCCGTGGATGCGCCATCCGTCACATCAGTAGCGCGTCGGAACGCGCTCTGCACCCTTGGAAATGATCACTTCCACACGACGATTGAGCTGCCGGGAATGCGCATCGGCATTGGAGGCAACCGGGTATTCCTTACCATAACCGCCAGTGGTGATGCGGCCAGGCTCCACGCCCTGACGGCGTAGCGCCATCGCCACGGAAGCGGCGCGCTGTTCGGACAGCTTCTGATTGAACGCATCGCTGCCAGTGGCATCGGTGAAGCCTTCTACCAGCACCTTGCGTTCAGGGTTGTCGTTGAGGAATGCGGCCAGCTTCTGGATATCGCGGTCGCTGCTCGGACGCAGTTGCGCTCGCCCGGTGTCGAACAGCACATCGCCGAACGTCACGACGGTGCCACGCTCGGTTTGCTGGGACTTGAGCGATTGCAACGCCTTGAGCTGGGCGGTACGCACCTGAAGGCGCGCCTCGGTACGCTGGGCCTCGATACGCTGAAGACCGGCCTCGGCCTGACGCAGCACGATGGTCTGCTCGGCCGTCTCGATCTTGCGGTTGGCCAGGTAGGCGAGCTGCTCGACCTGCATGTCCTTGCGGTCCTTGAGCGAGGCCAGCTCCGCCTTGCCAAGGGCACGGTAGGCTTCCTGGGTCTCCAGGGCGGCAAGGCGGCTGGCGTCAGGCTTGCTTTGCAGGACCGAATACGCCTCGCGGGCCTCCAGCAAGCTTGGGTTTTCTGGCGTCGCGCTACAACCGGCCAACGCCAGTGCGAGTACCGAGACACAAGGCAACAGATACGATTTCGACATGGTCAGCTCCTTATTCGGCGGTCACGGCAGGCAGTGTGTCGGGTGCTTCGAGCATTTCCCGCTTGAGCACTTCGATGCCTTCGCGGGCGGCACTGAGTTGTGCCTGTGCCTTGCTCGCCTGGGCCTTGCGCTCGGCGAAGCTGGCATCGGCCTCGGCTTGTTCGGCGAGGGTGCGGACTTGAGCCATGTCCTGCTGGCCCATGGCCCGCTCCATGGCATTGAGTTTGTCTTGGGCCGCACGCATTTCGACGGGCGCATACTGGGTCGCATCGGCAGCCACGGCACGATTGACCGCGTTACGGGTCAGCTCGATCTGTTCTGTCGGCACGACAACACTGGCGCAGCCGCCCAGGGCCAATAACAGGCCGCCCAGAGGCATGAGATTGCGGATGGATCTGGCACGCATGAAAACAACTCCTCGGTGCAAGGCGCATGGGCACGGAGCTCCCGCCGCGATCACGCACGCGTTTGCATCAGGGGGGTAGGAAAAGTCTCGGATGCTCAGCAGAACCTCGCCTGCGTCGCAAAGGCGAGAGTGGGAGCTTTATGTGGGATTAAACGAACATCCAAGACCGTCGGTTGCGAAAACCAGACCAGCCTATTCGTAACCCTGGACGAGCCGCATAGGACTCACCTGACAAGCCCGTAAGGTTTTTCAACGAATTGGGGCATTAACCACTCGGCAGACGGCTCAGGACCGTCTGCCGATAGCAGCACTCAAGACAAACCATGGGCCTTGAGCTTGAGCTTCTCGGTATCCACGCGCACGAACACCGAGTCAGCCGTCACGGTCAGTACATCGCCTGCCCAGACTTCGCAGATGACCCGGGTCTTGCGCCCGACTTCACCTTCGACACGTGCTTTGAGCACCAGCTCCACGCCCATCGGCGTGGGTTTGAGGTACGTCAGGCTGAGGGTGCCGGTGACACAATCGATTCGCGGCAGGCTCCCCGCTTCGCGTCCTTCGGCCCGGTAGTGATAGGCCATGGCCGTCCAGTTGGAATGGCAATCCACCAACATGGCCAGGAAGCCACCATAGACCAGCCCCGGCCAGCCGATGAAGCTGCTGTCGGGCGAGTGGCGACAGAGCAGGTGAATACCATCGTCATCCCAATGACTCTTGATGTGCAGTCCGCTGGGGTGCGAGCAGCCACAGCCGTAGCAGGTACCCTCAGGGGCCGCCAGCTCCTGCTGGGAAAGTACGTGTTCGTTCATACGCGTCCTGTGCTTGTTGGTATGCGGAGAAGACGCCACCGATGGTAGCGCCCCACCCTTCCCCCGCCAACGACGAGGCTGCGCTGGCAGCCTCGTTTTGCGCTACCGATCCGTTGCCGGGGCCAGCACCGAGATACCACGCCTGCGGGTCAGGGCAATCAGCAGGATGAAGCAGGTCACCCCCGCCGTCATCAGCGTCTCGTAGCGATAGGCATCGCTGAACAGCATGTAGCCAAGCACCATGACGATCAGCCCGATCACCAGCCAGGTCAGCCAAGGGAACAACCACATCTTCAGCGCAAGCTCCATGCCTTCGCGCTCGGCACGCGCCCGCATGCGCAACTGCGACACGGCAATCACCAAGTACACCAGCAAGGCGATGGCGCCGGTGGTCGACAACAGGAAGCCGAACACCTTGCCAGGCAACACATAGTTGACGAAGCAACCGGCGAAACCTGCCAGGGTCGACAGCACGACTGCCACGGTCGGCACGCCATTGCCGGAGATACGCTTGATCATCCGCGGCGCCTCGCCCCGTGCACCCAGCGAATAGAGCATGCGTGAGGCGGTATAGAGACCGGAATTCATGCAACTGGTGACCGCCACCAGCACCACCAGGTCAACCATCAACTTGGCACCCGGCACGTTCAGCACCTCGAGTACGCGCTGGAAGGACCCCACTGCTTTAAGGCCAGGGTCGTTCCAGGCCACCAGCGACACCACCAGGAAGATCGAGGCCAGGTAGAAGATGGCGATGCGATACACCACCAGGTTGGTAGCGCGGCGAATCTTGTCTTTCGGGTTGGCGGTCTCGTCGGCCGCAATGGTGACGATCTCGGCGCCGAAGAACGAGAAAATCGTAATCAACACGCCGCCGAGCACCGTGCCAAAGCCGTTGGGCATGAAGCCGCCGCTGGCCCACAGATGGCTGACACCGGAGACTTCCGCCAGCGGCCAGACGCCGAACACGGCCATGCTGCAGATGCCGATGAACGCAAGAATGGCGATCACCTTGACCAGCGCGAACCAGTACTCGAATTCACCGAAGTTCTTCACGCTGATCAGGTTGGTGGCCGACAGCACGACCATGATCAGGAACGCGAACAACCAGGACGGCACGCCGGGGAAGTACGCATGGAGGATATCCGCGCCGGCAATCGCTTCGACCGGGATGATCAGCACCCAGAACCACCAGTACAGCCAACCGATGGTGAAACCCGCCCAGGGTCCGATGGCCTCGGCGGCATAGGTGGAGAATGAACCACTGTTGGGGTTGGCAATCGCCATTTCGCCCAACATGCGCATCACCAGCAAGACCAGCAGGCCAGTCATGGCGTAGGAAATCAGGATCGCCGGGCCCGCGGTGGCGATGGCGTTGGAAGAACCGATGAAAAGGCCGGCTCCGATGATGCCGGCGATGGAAATCATGGAGACCTGACGCGAGGTCAGGCCATGTTGCAGCGAGCGTTGTTTTTTTGGGTGTGGCGATGCCATGGGGAACCCTCGAATGGGTCGGCCGCCGCCAGCGGCGGCTGAAAAGGGAGCAGAAGGCAAAATCGTTGCTTTCGTGTTCTTGTTGTTTTCGGTCCGATCAGGCGCAGGCCCTTATCGATGCCGTGCAGTCGGACGCTGGCATTTGCCGATGGCAAATAACATTTCAGCCGCGCCGAGACGTTCGAACGCGTCGACAGTCATTGTTCTTCTCCTGTTTCAACAGCGGGTTGTCATCGTTGATACAGGTCAGTATTAATCTAATAAGACGAGGTCAACAAACGACCTTTTCGAAGCACATGATTCCGTTGCGGAATGAAATCCTTCCAAATTCACGGGGTACTCACCGCTCATGTCAAAACGACTGATGCCTTCTTCCACCGCCCTGCAGTGCTTCGAAGCGGCCGCTCGTCATCTGAGCTTCACGCGGGCGGCGCAGGAACTGCACCTGACCCAGAGCGCCGTGAGCAAGCAAGTGGCGCAACTGGAGGACATGCTGGCGCACCCGCTGTTCCAGCGCATCCGCAGGCGCCTGCAGCTGACACCGGCCGGCGCGCTGTACCTGACCGAAGTGAACAAGATCCTCACCCAAATCGACATCTCCAGCCGCTACATCCTGAGCTACGGCGATGAAACCGAGGTGCTGCGCATCGCCACCCAGCCGACGTTCGGAGCCCGCTGGCTGGTGCCCAGGCTCAAGGGTTTCGGCGATCGTCACCCACGTATCCACCTGGACATCCGCAACGAGCTGGAACCTTTCGACCTGGTCCAGTCCAAGGCGGACATCGCCTTTTTCTTCGGCCAGGGCACCTGGCCTGGCGCGACGTGCATCGAACTGTTCAGCGAGGCAGTGGTGCCGGTGTGTGCGCCATCGCTACGGGCCCAACACCGCTTCGACAGCGCCGAAGCATTGACCCAGCATCGCCTGTTGCAATGCGCTTCGCGGCCCGAGGCTTGGCATGAGTGGTTCCTGGGCCTTGGGTTGCATAGCGAAAACAGCTATCACGGCCCACGTTTCGACACGTTCTACCTATGCATCCGCGCCGCCATCGCAGGTTGCGGCATCGCCCTGATCCCGCGATACCTGGTCGCCGAAGAGCTGGCCGAAGGCAAGCTGGTGGTGGCCTGGGACCACCCGGTACCCAGCAATGGCAAGCACTTCATCGCCCATGCCGAGCATGCGGCGGAGGTACCGAAGGTGCGGGCGTTCGTGCAATGGATCCTGGAGCGGGTGGCACAGGGGGACTGAAGTTTGTCGTGGCCGCTGGTGACAGACCGCGCTGGCGCGCAGGAGGCTAGCCCTGGAAAAGCAAGAATTTTTGGAATGACCGCAATCGAATAATTCGTTTGCGAAACGACACTTCGCCGCGCTTGGATAATAAGAAAATCAAACCAAGGTTTGCGTGCACATGAATCAGGAAAGTATCAGTCAGTCCATTGCAATTGTTCATCCGATTACACTTTCCCATGGCCGCAATGCCGAAGTCTGGGACACCGACGGCACACGTTACATCGACTTTGTCGGCGGTATCGGCGTTCTGAACCTGGGCCATTGCAACCCTGCCGTGGTCCAGGCCATCCAGACCCAGGCCACACGCCTGACCCACTATGCGTTCAATGCCGCCCCCCATGGTCCTTACCTGGCGCTGATGGAGCGTTTGCAGCACTTCGTGCCGGTGAGCTACCCCCTGGCGGGGATGCTCACCAACAGCGGCGCCGAGGCTGCGGAGAACGCGCTGAAAGTGGCCCGTGGCGCCACCGGCAAGCGCGCCATCGTCGCCTTCGACGGTGGTTTCCATGGTCGCACCCTGGCCACCCTCAACCTCAACGGCAAGGTCGCGCCGTACAAGCAACGCGTGGGTGAATTGCCCGGGCCGGTGTACCACCTGCCCTATCCAAGCGCCGACACCGGCGTCACCTGTGAGCAGGCGCTCAAAGCCATGGACAGGCTGTTCAGCGTGGAACTGGCGGTGGAAGACGTAGCAGCGTTCATCTTCGAGCCCGTGCAAGGCGAAGGCGGCTTTCTGGCGCTGGACCCGACCTTTGCCCAGGCACTGCGCCGCTTCTGCGATGAGCACGGCATCCTGATCATCATCGACGAGATCCAGTCTGGCTTCGGCCGCACCGGTCAGCGCTTCGCCTTCCCTCGCCTGGGCATCGAGCCTGACCTGTTGCTGTTGGCCAAGAGCATCGCCGGTGGCATGCCACTGGGCGCGGTGGTCGGCCGCAAGACAGTCATGGACTCGCTGCCCAAGGGCGGCCTGGGTGGCACCTATTCGGGCAACCCGATCGCGTGCGCGGCAGCTTTGGCCAGCCTGGAGCAGATGACCGACGAGAATCTCGCGACCTGGGGAGAGCGCCAGGAGCAGGCCATCGTGGGCCGCTACCAGCGCTGGAAGGCCACCGGGCTGACGTCGGCGCTAGGTCGCCTGACCGGCACCGGAGCGATGCGCGGGCTGG
This sequence comes from Pseudomonas sp. HTZ2, assembly GCF_033173945.1. Taxonomy (NCBI): domain Bacteria; kingdom Pseudomonadati; phylum Pseudomonadota; class Gammaproteobacteria; order Pseudomonadales; family Pseudomonadaceae; genus Pseudomonas; species Pseudomonas sp. HTZ2. The sequence continues at coordinate 3,901,030 of NZ_CP137332.1, forward strand.
AGCTGGTCAACGCCGACGGCAGCCCCGCGCCAGCCCAACTGGCCAAGGTACTCGAGTCGGCCCGCGCCAAAGGCCTGCTGTTGATGCCAAGCGGCAAGGCGCGGCACATCATTCGCCTGCTGGCACCGCTGACGATCGAGCCGCAGGTCCTCGAAGAAGGCCTGGATATCCTCGAACAGTGCCTCGCCGCGCTGGGCTGACGCGTTAGCGGCCCAACTCTTCCGGGGTGAGCATGTCGGACTCGAAGGCGATCCAGCCGCCTTCGAGTTCGGCGTGGCCATTGACGATCGGGCCGTAGTAGGTCAGGCCGTTCTCCAGCGTCACGCAGATGTGCGTGGCAGACTTTTCCGGTGCGGCCAGGGTGCCGACGAAGTGCACCTTCTTCAGCGTTTCGGTGACCGCTTCCAGGCCCACGCGCATGTTGGGGTTTTCCATGGCTTCGGCATCACCCCCACGGTCTTCGGCGCTGACGGTCACGGTGGCGATGTAGGGGTACTTACTCAATCGGGTTGCCTCATAAGAAAGGGACGGCGCATCGGGCGCCAAGGGTGCGTAGGTTACGGCAGGCGATGCGCGCGCGCGAGTACCGCGCGCGCATTTGCCCGGGCAAACCGCTCGTTCAAAGGCATCCGCCCGTCCCGAGACCGCAGCCCCGAAATCTGTTAGGGTGCCCGCCGATGCACGCCCCACCACACGAGGATCCCGAGTGAGCGCCGAAGAACCCCTGATCGCCGACCTGTTCGAAGTCGACAAACGCCTGAGTCTCAAGCCCGTCGTGGACTTCAACGCCTACCTGCGCAATGCCTTCGGCGAAGGCGCCTGCCGCTGCCACCGCTGCCTGGAACGGGGCGGCGACGAAAGTGACTACAGCCACCAGCACACCTTCGCACTCGAAGGCCGTACCATGCACCGGCGCTTCGCCAACACCGCGGGGAGCGATGTCCTGCTGGTGCTGAAGAAGGCCTGGCTGTCCTACACCAAGAACGATCTACCACTGACCGGCGCGCTGGACCTGGCCACCGTCAAGACGTTCACCGAAACCGCCCTGCACGAGCGTCTGCTGGCCCTGCTGCCAGCCAGCGGCCTGGCCCGCGAAACCGACGGCCAGTGGCACTTGCAAGCCCTGGCCGACTGACCCGGGCGCTTGGCCGCCGGGCTTAGCGCCCCTGGCGGCCATGCACGATGGCACGGCCTTTTTCCAGGTAAGCGTCCATCTCCTCACGCGGCACCATGCTGCCGCCCGTCGCCCAGACTAGGTGGGTGGCATTGGCCATGCGCCGCTCATCCAGGCCCAGACGCTGACGATAGCCTTGGTTTTCCTGCAACACCTGGCCCATGCCCGGCACGCCCGCCAGCGCCGAAGGCTCCAATGCCAGCCCTTCTAGCTTCTCCACCAGCGCCAGCAAGCGGAACAATTCGGCATCGCTGACGGTGTAGTAACCGTCGATCAGGCGCTGCATGGCACGCCCGACAAACCCTGAAGGCCTGCCGACCGCGAGCCCGTCGGCGGCGGTATGGTTGTCCAGACCAAAGTCATAGACCGACACCTGCTCATGCAAACCGGTGTACACCCCCAACAGCATGCACGGCGAGTGGCTGGGCTCGGCGAACAGGCAGTGCACCGCATCGCCGAACGCCTGCTTCAAGCCAAAGGCCACGCCCCCTGGACCACCGCCCACGCCACAGGGCAAATAGACGAACAGCGGATGCTCGGCATCGACGACGATGCCCGCCGCCTGCAACTGCCCGCGCAAGCGTTCGGCCGCCACGGCATAGCCCAGGAACAGGTCGGTGGAATTTTCGTCATCGACGAAGTGACATTGGGGATCGGCATCGGCTTCGCGCCGCCCCTGCTCGACCGCGACGCCGTAATCGGCGTCGTATTCGCGCACCTCGACACCACAGGCCCGCAAGCGATCCTTCTTCCATTGACGGGCATCGGCGGACATGTGGACCGTCGTGCGCAACCCCAGGCGCGCCCCCATGACGCCGATGGACAACCCCAGGTTGCCGGTCGAGCCGACGGCGATGCTGTACTGGCTGAAGAAGACGCGTGCCGCCTCGCTGTCGAGCGTTGCGTAATCATCTCCAGGCTTGAGCAGGCCGCCGGCCAAGGCCAGACCCTCGGCGTGCTTGAGCACTTCATAGATACCGCCACGGGCCTTGATCGAGCCTGAGATTGGCAGCAGGTTGTCTGCCTTGAGCCACAGCGTGCCGAGCGGCGCGATGTCGAGCTCATCGCACAAGGCAGCCTGCAGGCCGGGCAAAGGCAACAGTGGCGATTCGATCAACCCACCGGCGGCTTGGGTCTGCGGGAAGGCCGAGGCGATGAACGGTGCAAAACGCGTCAACCGTGCGCTGGCCTCGGCGATATCGCCTGCCCCCAGCGGTACATCGCCCAACGCCTGGGCACTCGGTGCGACGCCAGGATTGAACCAAGTGACTGGGGCGTGGCGCACCAGGTCGGCGATCAACGGGTGCTGCTGGCACCAGGTCTGCAGCGGAACTTCGAGGGCCATGGGCGACTCCAGGCAGATCATTAGGCAGGGCCTGGATTAGGCGGCACATCAGCCCCCCTTGGCAACCGTCGGATACTTGGCCTGGGCCCCATCAGCAGCGCCATCGTCTGCTACCTTGGGAGAACCCGCTCACCCACAGGTGAATGACCATGGCCCGCACGACTCCCATCGAGCTGTACCGCAACATTGGCATCGTCGCCCACGTCGACGCCGGCAAGACCACCACCACCGAACGCATCCTGTTCTACACCGGGGTCAACCATAAAATGGGCGAAGTTCATGACGGCGCCGCCACCATGGACTGGATGGCCCAGGAGCAGGAGCGCGGCATCACCATCACCTCGGCGGCGACCACGGCGTTCTGGCAAGGCTCGACCAAGCAGTTTGCCGACAAGTACCGGTTCAACATCATCGACACCCCCGGCCACGTCGATTTCACCATCGAGGTGGAGCGCTCGCTGCGCGTGCTCGACGGCGCGGTGGTGGTGTTCAGCGGCGCCGACGGCGTCGAGCCGCAGTCCGAGACAGTCTGGCGCCAGGCCAACAAGTACCATGTGCCGCGCCTGGCCTACATCAACAAGATGGACCGCCAGGGCGCGGATTTCCTGCGGGTGGTCAAGCAGATCGACCAGCGCCTGGGCCACCACCCGGTACCGATCCAGCTGGCCATCGGCAGCGAGGAGCACTTCGCCGGGCAGATCGACCTGGTGAAGATGAAAGCCATCTACTGGAACGACGCCGACCAGGGCACCAGCTATCGCGAAGAGGAGATTCCCGCTGAGCTGCGCGCGCTGGCCGATGAATGGCGCGCGCACATGGTCGAAGCCGCCGCCGAAGCCAATGACGAGCTGACGATGAAGTTTCTCGAGGGTGAAGCGCTGAGCGTTGACGAGATCAAGGCCGGGCTGCGCCAACGCACCTTGGCCAACGAGATCGTGCCGACCATCCTCGGCTCGTCCTTCAAGAACAAAGGCGTGCCTCTGATGCTCGATGCCGTGATCGACTACCTGCCCGCCCCCAGCGAGATTCCCTCGATCAAGGGCGTCGACCCAGATGACGAGGAAAAGCACCTGGAGCGCCACGCCGACGACAACGAACCGTTCTCGGCCTTGGCCTTCAAGATCGCCACCGATCCGTTCGTGGGCACCTTGACGTTCGCGCGCGTCTACTCTGGCGTGCTCAGTTCCGGCGACGCAGTGCTCAACTCGGTCAAGGGCAAGAAGGAACGGGTCGGACGCATGGTGCAGATGCACGCCAACCAGCGCGCCGAGATCAAGAATGTCTGCGCCGGCGACATCGCCGCACTGATCGGCATGAAGGATGTCACCACCGGCGACACCCTGTGCGACATGAACAAGCCGATCATCCTCGAGCGCATGGATTTCCCCGACCCGGTGATTTCCGTGGCCGTTGAGCCCAAGACCAAAGCCGACCAGGAAAAAATGGGCATTGCCTTGGGCAAGCTGGCCCAGGAGGACCCCTCGTTCCGGGTCAAGACCGACGAGGAGACCGGCCAGACGATCATCTCAGGCATGGGTGAGCTGCACCTAGACATCATCGTCGATCGCATGCGCCGCGAGTTCAACGTCGAGGCCAATATCGGCAAGCCGCAGGTGGCCTATCGCGAGAAGATCCGCAACACCTGCGAAATCGAGGGGCGCTTCATCCGCCAGTCCGGTGGACGCGGCCAGTATGGCCATTGCTGGATCCGTTTTGCACCGGGCGACGATGGCAAGGAAGGCCTTGAATTCATCAACGAGATCGTCGGCGGCGTGGTGCCACGCGAGTACATTCCCGCCATCCAGAAAGGCATCGAGGAGCAGATGCAAAATGGCGTGCTGGCCGGTTACCCGCTGATCAGCCTCAAGGCCGCGGTGTACGACGGCTCGTACCACGACGTGGACTCCAACGAGATGGCCTACAAGATTGCCGCGTCCATGGCCACCAAGCAACTGGCCCAGAAAGGCGGTGCCGTGCTGCTGGAGCCGGTGATGAAGGTCGAGGTGGTCACGCCCGAGGAATACCTGGGCGACATCATGGGCGATCTGAGCCGTCGGCGCGGCATGATCCAGGGCTCGGAGGACAGCCCCGCCGGCAAGGTGATCCGTGCCGAAGTACCATTGGGCGAGATGTTTGGCTATTCCACCGACATGCGTTCGATGACCCAGGGCCGGGCCAGCTACTCGATGGAGTTCACCAAGTATGCAGAGGCGCCGGCAAGCATCGCCGACAGCATCGTCAAGAAGAGCAAAGGGGAGTAATCCGCTGTAGCGGCAAGTGGCCAGACACCTTCGCGGGCTCACCCGCGAAGGGGCCGATGCGGGCAAAAGCCCTGCTCAATGCTGCTCCCCTGCCCGCTTGAGCAGCTTCTTGCAGCGCTCCGACAGGTGCACCACGCGCAGGTGCTTGCCAGCCTTGGCATAGCGTTCGCGCAGGGTCTTTAACGCCGCGATCGCCGAGTAGTCGACAAAGCTCAGGTGCTTACAGTCCAGGGTAACGCTGGCTGGATCCTGCGCCGGGTCGAACTGATCGAGAAACGGCGTGGTCGAGGCGAAGAACAGCGTGCCGTGCACTTGATAGACCTTGCCGCCCGCCTCGTCCAGATGGCTGTCGGCATAGAGTTCGCGGGCGTGCTGCCAGGCAAAGTTGATCGCGGCGATGACGATGCCGAACAGCACGGCAGTCGCAAGGTCAGTCAATACCGTCACCACCGTCACTGCGATGATTGCCAGCACGTCGCTGACCGGCACCTTGCGCAACACTCGAAGCGATGCCCAGGCGAAGGTCTGCTGGGCGACCACGAACATCACGCCAACCAACGCCGCCAGCGGGATACGCTCGATCAGCGGCGAGAGGAACAACACGAACAGCAGGATCATCCCGCCCGCCACCACGCCCGACAGCCGGCCGCGGCCATTGGAGCTGAGGTTGATCACGGTCTGGCCGATCATCGCGCAGCCACCCATGCCGCCACATAGCCCCGAGACCATGTTGGCCGCCCCGAGCGCCACGCATTCGCGATCGGGGTAGCCACGGCTTTCGGTGATCTCATCGGTGAGGTTCAAGGTCAACAGGGTTTCCAGCAGGCCGACCATTGCCATCAACACGGCGTAGGGCGCGATGATCTTCAACGTCTCAAGGTTCCACGGCACCTCTGGCAGGGCCAGTCGTGGCAGACCGCCGGCGATGTGCGCCATGTCGCCCAACGTGCGGGTCGGCAAACCAAGCAGATAGACCAGCAGACCGACACCAAGAATCGCGACCAGCGCCGGAGGCACGGCGCGGGTCAGGCGCGGCAGCACGTAGACCACCAGCATGGTCAGCGCCACCAGGCCGACCATCAGGTACAGCGGTGAGCCGCTGAGCCAGTGCTCGCCGTCCTTGAAGTGCTCCAACTGGGCCAGGGCAATGACGATCGCCAGGCCATTGACGAACCCGAGCATCACCGGATACGGCACCAGGCGCACCAGTTTGCCCAGGCGCAGTACGCCAAACAGGATCATCACACCCCCACCGAGTAGCACCGTAGCCAATAGATACTGGGCACCGTGCTGCACCACCAGGGCGACGATCACCACCGCCATGGAGCCTGCGGCACCGGAAATCATCCCGGGGCGCCCACCGAGCAGCGCGGTCAGGGTACAGATGATGAAAGCACCGTACAGGCCCATGAGAGGGTTGAGGTGGGCCACCAGGGCGAAGGCAATACATTCAGGCACCAGGGCGAAAGACGTGGTCAGGCCAGCGAGCACGTCGGCGCGAAGTCGGGCGGGTTTCATGGGGTTCCTGTGTCGTGTCCGGATGCAGAAGCGACCGGGATGAAAAATCGAGGGGCGCGATGTTACGAGATTTGTCCGATAGCGACCACCGATCGGCAGCTCAGCGCACGCGCTCGCGACTCTGTACCGCCAGGTCCAGTGCCCGCAGCATGTCCAGACGCGCCGAACGCCCCAAATCCGGATGCTGCAACTGGCCATTGCGTTCGGAAGGCAGGATTGGCGCGGTCAGGTCTTCGGCGTCCATGGCTTCGAAATCCTGCTGCGGGCCCAAGGTCAGCGCACTGCGGCGCAGCAGCATGCGCACCTGGTCGGGGGTCAGCTGTGGGTTGATCGACAGCATGGCAGCCACTGTGGCAGTGACCAGCGGGGTCGCATAGGAGGTACCGCAATGGACCCGGCCTTGCGGCGCAGGACGGATGCAGGCAGCAGCACTGATATCCACACGCATGTCGACATTGGAGCTGCGCCGCTTGGTCACGTGGGTCGGGCTTTCGAGCGCAACGGCTTGGTCGCTGCGTTGGTGGCCGCCGACCACCAGCAACTGATCGGTGATGAATGACGACGGCAGGCGATATTCATCCCTTCCAGACCAGGAAGCACCGTTGCCTGCCGAATTGACCACTACCACATCCGGATGTGCCTTGCGCAACCACAGGAAGAATTCCTCTAGCAGTTCTTCATAACCGCTCATGGCGAGCCCTGAGCGTACCAGCGAGTCCACCTCATCGCCCCGTACGTCCCTGGCCCCGACGCGGTGGATACCCCAGCTCCAGTTCAGCACCCTCACGCCATCCTCGACCAGATTCACCGAGGCGGCGATGTTGGCAGTGATTCCAGCATCGGCATTGCGCTCGACGATCACTTCGAAGCCCGGGGCGGCCTTGCCCAGCCCCGTGAGAAAGCCGCCTGGCGCGCCCTCGCCGCCTCGTCCGGCGAGAATCCCGGTGACCTGCGTGCCATGGCTTTGCGCCTGGTCGCCATCACGGGCGTACACACAGGTTTCGCCCGCACCGCAAGCGCCGCGGTAGGCCATGAATGCCGGAGCATCGAAGTCCACCGCCCGCTCGATCACGCCGATCCGCAATGGCTTTACGGGCACCTTTGAGGCCGGGATACGGCGCTGGTAGTAATACAAGGCATCCATGAAGCGATTGGCAGCCCATTCCTGGGCCTGATCGATGGGCGGCTTGGCGACTTGCACAGCGCCTTCCTCGCCGCGTTCGGGCGCGGACTCCTCGACGATCACTGCATCCACACTGGTTTCGCTGCCGATACGCAGGATCATCGCGTCCCGCTGCACCAGGTCATGGACTGGCAAGCGCAACTGATAGACGTTGAGCGGAGCAATCGCGCCGACGACCTGGGCGCCATATTTGTCGGCGATGCGCTGCGCTTGACGCAGACCGTCGTGATGTTCCTCGATCAATACACTGACCAAGTTCAGGTAGGTGGTCAGGCCATCCATGTTCTTCGCCACTTCGTCGGGCCCTGCGGCCAGCACATGGCTGCGCTGGCGCGTGAGCCAAACCGGATTGCTCCTCTGGCCGCGGGCTTCGAGCCACAACGGGGCGCTGCGCTGGCGGGGTGGATCGAGGGTCAATGTGAGCGTGTCGCCCTGACGCACCACATGCGTTTCGGACAACGGCTGGTCACCGAGCCACACCGCAGGCTTGCCTTGCTCCAGCCCCTGGACCCGCAGACACCATCGCTGCGGGCCGTCGCCCAGCAAATCGCCACAACGTTGCAGTTGCTGGATGCGCAAGGGTTGCTGTGCGGCCACGGCCGCGCTCAAGGGCAGACAAATCAACAAGACGAGCAAACGCAGCATCAGGGCAGTCCTTTGGGCTTCTTGTGCTGCGACTGCCAGGCCCTGTCAAAGGTTCAGGCAGCCTGCTGCGGGGCCTTCGCAAGCCCGCAAGCAACATGAGCTGCCCAGCCTGTGATCCAGACCCAGCAGAGGCGCGACAAATTTGCCATCATGATCATTCCACCTGCGGAGATCATGGACATGCCGCTACGCCCCTTCATCACGTCTTTTCTGTTGGCCATCAGCCTCACCGCCCAGGCGGCCACCGAGGTGCTGCCACTGCAACATCGCACCAGCGCCGAACTGCTGCCTACCGCTCAGTCATTCCTGGGCAAGGACGGCACGGTCAGCACCTTCGAGAACAAGCTGATCGTCAATGCCAGCCCCGAGCGCATCGATGACCTGCGCGCACTGTTGCAACAGCTCGACACTGCGCCCAAGCGCCTGTTGATCAGCGTCGACAACGACGACAGCAACTTCCAGGACAACCGTGGCAACGCCCGCATCATCCATTACGGCACGAGCAACCGTGAGGGCGGGATGCAGCAGATCCAGGCCAGCGAAGGCCAGCCGGCGTTGATCCAGATCGGTCAGAGCATTCCCATCACCAGTACCAGCACCGACGGCTACGGACGCATTCAAAGCGACACTGAATACCGCAATGTCACCCAGGGTTTCTATGTCACGCCGAGCCTGAGCGGCGATACGGTTCGTCTGCAAATAAGCACCAATAATGACCGAATGAGCCTTGAACGTCAGGATGTAGTAAAAGTTCAAAGCACCGACACGACCGTCACCGGCAAGCTCGGCGAGTGGATCACCCTGGCCGGGTTCAATCAGCAGAGCCAAGCCGAACGTAGCGCCTCAAGCTACACCTACAGCACCCAACGGGGTGAAAACATGACATTACGCGTCAAAGTCGACCTTCTTGACTGATCCCAGGCAATTCAAGGCCTCGACCAAAGGCCTTGAAACTGACCGAAGAGTCTCATTAGACCAAAGATGTAGTAAGCGAAAAAAACCACTACAAAACATTTGACAGGTACTTTTTTCCAAGGGCATGATGGCCTCGCTCCCGCTAATCAGAGGCCCTGGCAAGGGCCTTCGAGACGCGCTCCTCCTTACCCCTGGGGGCGTCTCGTGTCTATACGGCCCACAAGGCGGTTCGACGGGATAGTGACTGCAACGAAGAAGTTGTCCCGAGGGACGGAAGCGCATCACCGCAGTACCTGGCAGTCCTGTCGCACCGCAGCAAGGCATCCACGAGCCGACCTGCCGCCACACCTCGCCCGGCCCTGCACCTCTTCCCCTTCGAGCCTCCCTCGTACGCACTCACCTTCCGCCGGACAGGACAGCCGCCAGGCTTCTGAACCGCAGAGCACAAGCACTTACTTCAAAGACTGATGCGACGAGGTTTTATTTCCATGGCACTGACACGCGAACAGCAAATTGCAGCCCTTGAGAAAGACTGGGCCGAGAACCCGCGCTGGAAAGGCGTGACCCGTACCTATACCGCCGCCGATGTCGTCCGCCTGCGTGGTTCCCTGCAGCCGGAGCACACCTTCGCTCGCCAGGGTGCAGAGAAACTGTGGAAGCTGGTCACCGAAGGTGCCCACCCGTCCTTCCGCCCTGAAAAAGATTTCGTCAACTGCATGGGCGCCCTGACCGGCGGCCAGGCAGTCCAGCAGGTCAAGGCCGGCATCCAGGCCATCTACCTGTCTGGCTGGCAGGTGGCCGCCGACAACAACTCGGCCGAGTCCATGTACCCTGACCAGTCGCTGTACCCGGTCGATTCGGTTCCGACCGTGGTCAAGCGCATCAACAACGCCTTCCGCCGCGCCGACCAGATCCAGTGGAAAGCAGGCAAGAACCCAGGTGACGAAGGCTACATCGACTACTTCGCACCGATCGTGGCAGACGCCGAAGCCGGTTTCGGCGGCGTGCTGAACGCCTACGAACTGATGAAGAACATGATCGAGGCAGGCGCAGCCGGGGTTCACTTCGAAGACCAGCTGGCCTCGGTGAAAAAATGCGGCCACATGGGTGGCAAGGTACTGGTCCCAACCCAGGAAGCCGTGCAAAAACTCGTTGCTGCCCGCCTGGCTGCGGACGTCGCTGGCGTACCGACCATCATCCTGGCCCGTACCGACGCCAACGCCGCTGACCTGCTGACCAGCGATTGCGACCCGTACGACCAGCCGTTCGTGATCGGCGAGCGCACGCGTGAGGGCTTCTATAAAGTCCGCGCCGGCCTCGACCAAGCCATCGCCCGCGGCCTGGCCTATGCCCCGTATGCCGACCTGATCTGGTGTGAAACCGCCAAGCCGGACCTGGAAGAAGCTCGCCGCTTCGCCGAGGCGATCAAGAAGGAGTACCCGGACCAGATCCTGTCGTACAACTGCTCGCCATCCTTCAACTGGAAGAAGAACCTGGACGACGCCACCATCGCCAAGTTCCAGCGCGAACTGTCGGCCATGGGCTACAAGCACCAGTTCATCACCCTGGCAGGCATCCACAACATGTGGCACGGCATGTTCAACTTGGCGCACGACTACGCCCGCAACGACATGACCGCCTACGTCAAGCTGCAGGAGCAGGAGTTCGCTGACGCCAGCAAAGGCTATACCTTCGTGGCGCACCAGCAGGAAGTCGGCACCGGCTACTTCGACGACATGACCACCGTGATTCAAGGTGGCGCTTCGTCGGTAACCGCCCTGACCGGCTCGACCGAGGAAGAGCAGTTCCACTGAGTGTGACGCCCTTCGAACGAGGCCCGACCCTGCAAAGGTGTCGGGCCTTTTTCTTTATCGAGTGGCAACAACGTTGTTCCTACACGTATTTCTGATTACCACGTAGGAACCCGCTTAGCCCTCAGCGTTCGCAGCACAGCCGGCAACATGGGTCTATGCTTGTGGCTACCCAGCAGCAAGGACCGCCCATGCCCCGTCCAAGCCATCTGATCGCCATCGCCCTCACGGCCGCCGCCTTCTATATATATGCATTGGCCAGCGACAATACCCTGCTCGCATTGCTGGCCAAGCCATTGCCAGTGCTGGCATTGATTGCCTGGCTATGCAGCGCTCCTGCGACGCCCTACACGCGCTGGATCAGTATCGGACTCGGTTTTTCGGTACTGGGCGATATCATTTTGGCCGTTCCACGCGATTGGTTCGTTTTCGGCCTTGCAGCCTTCTTCTGCGCACACCTGGCCTACCTGCATGCCTATTGCCGCATCACTCGGCGCCCCGCCCTGGCCACACTGGCGGTATGTGTACTGCTCACCTGCGCGCTGTTCGCACTGCTGGCCAGCCACGGCCTGGGGTCCTTGCTGATACCCGTGGCGCTTTATGCCTTGGCGATTGGTGCAATGCTCTGGCGCGCCCTCGCCTGCGGTGGGCTGGCTGCAATCGGAGCCGGCCTGTTCGTGTTCTCCGACAGCCTGATCGGCATCGACCGCTTCGTCATGCCATTCGCCGGCGCCCAATTCTTGATCATTCTCACCTACTGGCTGGGCCAATGGGCAATCGCCGCGTCGGCTTATCGTGGCTCAATCGATAAACTGTTGATTCAGAGCGGTGCAAGACGCGAGCCCAGCTGCTAGAACGAGAGGCTTTCTTATTTGCAAGATACACGCTGGAAAAATGAACTTTGCAAGCGTCAGGCCAGGTTTAAAACAACACATCAGGCCAAATGATATTAATTATCATTACTGGCGCAAAAGGTCGTTACATGATGCAAGAAACATAATTAACAAAAGCGCGTGCAATGCCCGAAACTCAAGGGTTTCAGCCATTTAGGAGATTTTTTTGTTCTTAATCCTACGAATAAATTTGCCACAGAAATTTTACTTGCACCGGGTTTACCCATAAAATCAGCCCGATTGATTCAGCTGCGACATTTGGTCACTGCAACCGCGACACGCGTCGCCGCTCTACTTATTTCAGACTGCAGAGCTGGGTCTCTGTATAAGGATTTCTAGCATGTCCGATTCGGTAGGACTCATCGCCCACAACTGGGGCTTTGCCATCTTCCTCCTGGGTGTCGTCGGCCTGTGTGCCTTCATGCTCGGCCTCTCCAGCCTGCTCGGTAGCAAGGCTTGGGGTCGCGCCAAGAACGAACCCTTCGAATCCGGCATGCTGCCCGTCGGCAGCGCCCGTCTGCGCCTGTCCGCCAAATTCTATCTGGTCGCGATGCTGTTCGTGATCTTCGATATCGAAGCCCTCTTCCTGTATGCATGGTCTGTGTCCGTCCGCGAAAGCGGCTGGACCGGATTCGTCGAAGCACTCGTTTTCATTGCAATTCTGTTGGCTGGTCTTGTCTACCTATGGCGCGTCGGGGCGCTCGATTGGGCTCCCGAAGGTCGCCGCAAGCGGCAAGCGAAGCTGAAACAATGAGGCTTTGGCATGCAATACAATCTCACCAGAATCGATCCGGATGCGCCCAACGAGCAGTACCCGGTCGGTGAACGGGAAACCGTCACCGATCAACTGCTAGAGGACCAGGTCCACAAGAACATCTTCATGGGCAAGCTCGAAGATGTGCTGCGTGGCGCGGTCAACTGGGGTCGCAAGAACTCCCTCTGGCCGTACAACTTCGGCCTGTCCTGCTGCTACGTGGAAATGACCACGGCCTTCACGGCCCCCCATGACATCGCCCGCTTCGGCGCCGAAGTCATCCGGGCCTCGCCCCGTCAGGCCGACTTCATGGTCGTCGCCGGCACCTGCTTCATCAAGATGGCGCCGATCATTCAGCGCCTCTACGAGCAGATGCTCGAACCCAAGTGGGTGATCTCCATGGGCTCGTGCGCCAACTCCGGCGGCATGTACGACATTTACTCGGTCGTTCAGGGGGTCGACAAGTTCCTCCCCGTGGATGTCTACGTGCCTGGCTGCCCGCCTCGCCCCGAAGCCTTCCTGCAGGGCCTGATGCTGCTGCAGGAGTCGATCGGCCAGGAGCGACGCCCGCTTTCCTGGGTTGTCGGTGATCAAGGCATTTACCGTGCCGAGATGCCCGCCCAGAAAGACCTGCGTCGTGAACAGCGCATCCAGGTCACCAACCTGCGCAGCCCCGACGAAGTCTGATCCAGCGACATGCCGCCCGCTCCGGAAGGAGCCGGCGGCCTGGCTTCATTCTCTACGTTGACTCAAAGCGACCGAGACCATGACAGCGGACACCGCTATTTATATTCCGCCTTACAAGGCTGACGACCAAGATGTGGTCGTCGAACTGCACAACCGTTTTGGCGCAGACGCATTCGTCGCCCAGGAAACCCGCACCGGCATGCCGGTCCTGTGGGTAAACCGCGCCCAGCTCAAAGACGTCCTCTCCTTCCTGCGCAACGTTGCCAAGCCGTACAGCATGCTGTTCGACCTGCACGGCGTGGACGAGCGCCTGCGCACCCAGCGCCGCGGCCTGCCGGCTGCCGATTTCAGCGTGTTCTACCACCTGCTATCGGTCGAACGTAACAGCGACGTGATGATCAAGGTGGCCTTGAGCGAAGGCGACCTGAACCTGCCGTCGGTCACCGGCATCTGGCCAAACGCCAACTGGTACGAGCGCGAAGTCTGGGACATGTTCGGCATCGACTTCGCCGGCCATCCGCACCTGTCGCGCATCCTCATGCCACCGACCTGGGAAGGCCACCCGCTGCGCAAGGACTTCCCGGCGCGCGCCACCGAATTCGATCCGTACAGCCTGAACCTGGCCAAGCAGCAGCTTGAAGAGGAATCGGCGCGCTTCAACCCCGAAGCCTGGGGCATGAAGCGTCACGGCGCCAACGAGGACTACATGTTCCTCAACCTGGGTCCCAACCACCCTTCGGCTCACGGTGCCTTCCGTATCGTCCTGCAACTGGACGGCGAAGAGATCGTCGACTGCGTTCCGGACATCGGCTACCACCACCGTGGTGCAGAGAAGATGGCCGAGCGCCAGTCCTGGCACAGTTTCATCCCCTACACCGACCGCATCGACTACCTCGGTGGGGTGATGAACAACCTGCCGTACGTCCTGGCTGTCGAGAAGCTGGCCGGCATCAAGGTGCCGCAGAAGGTCGACACCATTCGCGTCATGTTGGCCGAGTTCTTCAGGATCACCAGCCACCTGCTGTTCCTGGGTACCTACATCCAAGACGTGGGCGCCATGACCCCGGTGTTCTTCACCTTTACCGACCGCCAGCGGGCCTACACCGTGATCGAGGCGATCACTGGTTTCCGTCTGCACCCGGCCTGGTACCGCATCGGTGGCGTCGCCCACGACCTGCCACGCGGCTGGGACAAGCTGGTCAAGGACTTCGTCGAATGGCTGCCCAAGCGCCTGGACGAGTACGAAAAGGCTGCGCTCAAGAACAGCATCCTCAAGGGTCGTACCATCGGCGTCGCCGCGTACAACACCCAGGAAGCGCTGTCGTGGGGTACCACCGGTGCCGGCCTGCGTGCCACCGGCTGCGACTTCGACCTGCGTAAAGCCCGCCCCTACTCCGGCTACGAGAACTTCGAGTTCGAAGTACCGCTGGCCCACAACGGCGATGCCTACGATCGCTGCATGGTCCGCGTCGAGGAGATGCGCCAGAGTATCCGCATCATCGACCAGTGCCTGCGCAACATGCCGGAAGGCCCGTACAAGGCGGATCACCCGCTGACCACGCCGCCGCCCAAAGAGCGCACCCTGCAGCACATCGAGACCCTGATCACCCACTTCCTGCAAGTCTCGTGGGGCCCGGTCATGCCGGCCAACGAGTCGTTCCAGATGATCGAGGCGACCAAGGGCATCAACAGTTACTACCTGACGAGCGATGGCGGCACCATGAGCTACCGCACCCGGATCCGTACCCCGAGCTACCCGCACCTGCAGCAGATCCCATCGGTGATCAAAGGCAGCATGGTCGCGGACCTCATCGCGTACCTGGGCAGTATCGACTTCGTTATGGCTGACGTGGACCGCTAAGCATGAACAACACGCTTATCCAAACCGACCGTTTCGTCCTGAGCGAAACCGAGCGCTCGGCCATCGAGCATGAGATGCACCACTACGAGGATCCGCGCGCGGCGTCCATCGAAGCCCTGAAGATCGTTCAGAAAGAACGTGGCTGGGTGCCGGACGGCGCCATCTACGCCATCGGCGAAGTCCTGGGCATCCCAGCCAGCGACGTCGAAGGCGTGGCCACCTTCTACAGCCAGATCTTCCGCCAGCCGGTCGGTCGCCACATCATTCGCGTCTGCGACAGCATGGTCTGCTACATCGGTGGCCACGAGTCGGTGGTCAGCCAGATCCAGAGCGAGCTGGGCATCGGCCTGGGCCAGACCACTGCCGATGGCCGCTTCACCCTGCTGCCGGTCTGCTGCCTGGGCAACTGCGACAAGGCCCCGGCACTGATGATCGACGATGACACCTTTGGCGACGTGCAACCTGCCGGCGTCGCCAAACTGCTGGAGGGTTACGTATGACCATCACTTCCTTCGGCCCGGCCAACCGCATCGCGCGCTCGGCTGAAACCCATCCGCTGACCTGGCGCCTGCGTGACGACGGCGAGCCGATCTGGCTCGAAGAGTACCAGGCCAAGAACGGCTACGCCGCCGCCCGCAAGGCGCTGGCGCAAATGTCTGCGGATGATATCGTCCAAAGCGTCAAGGACTCCGGCCTCAAGGGCCGTGGTGGCGCAGGCTTCCCCACTGGCGTGAAGTGGGGCCTGATGCCCAAGGACGAGTCCATGAACATCCGCTACCTGCTGTGCAACGCGGACGAAATGGAGCCCAACACCTGGAAAGACCGCATGCTGATGGAGCAACAGCCCCATCTGCTGGTCGAGGGCATGCTGATCAGTGCCCGCGCCTTGAAGGCCTACCGCGGCTACATCTTCCTGCGTGGCGAATACACCACCGCGGCCAAGAACCTCAACCGCGCCATCGAGGAAGCCAAGGCCGCAGGCCTTCTGGGCAAGAACATCCTCGGCAGCGGTTTCGACTTCGAACTGTTCGTGCACACCGGTGCCGGCCGCTACATCTGCGGTGAAGAAACCGCACTGATCAACTCCCTGGAAGGCCGCCGCGCCAACCCACGCTCCAAGCCGCCCTTCCCTGCCGCCGTCGGTGTGTGGGGCAAGCCGACCTGCGTGAACAACGTCGAGACCCTGTGCAACGTTCCGGCCATCGTCGCCAACGGCAACGACTGGTACAAGTCGCTGGCCCGCGAAGGCAGCGAAGACCACGGCACCAAGCTGATGGGCTTCTCCGGCAAGGTGAAGAACCCTGGCCTGTGGGAACTGCCGTTTGGCGTCACCGCCCGCGAGCTGTTCGAGGACTACGCCGGTGGCATGCGCGATGGCTACAAGCTCAAGTGCTGGCAGCCAGGCGGCGCCGGTACCGGTTTCCTGCTGCCCGAGCACCTCGACGCACAGATGTATGCCGGTGGCATCGCCAAGGTCGGCACCCGTATGGGTACGGGCCTGGCCATGGCGGTCGACGACAGCATCAATATGGTCTCGCTGCTGCGCAACATGGAAGAGTTCTTCGCCCGGGAATCGTGCGGCTGGTGCACCCCGTGCCGTGACGGTCTGCCATGGAGCGTGAAGATGTTGCGCGCCCTGGAGAAAGGCCAAGGCCGTGCCGAGGACATCGAGACGCTGCTGGGACTGGTCAACTTCCTCGGCCCAGGCCGGACCTTCTGTGCTCACGCACCGGGTGCCGTCGAGCCTCTGGGCAGTGCCATCAAGTATTTCCGGTCCGAGTTCGAGGCCGGTGTCGCCCCAGCCAGCGCTGGCGACGCCCTGCGCCCGAACCTGGCCAAGCCGATACCGACCGGGCCGGTCGTGGTCGGCGCATAACAAGATGAATCGCGGATGGTCCGTGCCATCCGCCAGCCTGCAGGCCGGCCCGAACGATTCGTGGCTGGCCGCAGGCTCACCGATTTCCATTAGCCACGCCTGCTCACGCGGGCCAACGAAGAACTTTGAACCATGGCCACTATCCACGTAGACGGCAAAGCGCTCGAAGTCAATGGTGCGGACAACCTGTTACAGGCCTGTCTGTCGCTCGGCCTCGACATCCCCTATTTCTGCTGGCACCCGGCGCTCGGTAGCGTCGGCGCCTGCCGGCAGTGCGCGGTCAAGCAGTACACCGACGAGAACGACACCCGCGGTCGTATCGTCATGTCCTGCATGACCCCTGCCTCCGACGGCACCTGGATCTCCATCGACGATGAAGAATCCAAGGCGTTCCGCGCCAGCGTCGTCGAATGGCTGATGACCAACCACCCGCACGACTGCCCAGTGTGCGAGGAAGGCGGTCACTGCCACCTGCAGGACATGACGGTAATGACCGGCCACAACGAGCGCCGCTACCGTTTCACCAAGCGTACCCACCAGAACCAGGACCTCGGCCCGTTCATCGCCCATGAGATGAACCGCTGCATCGCCTGCTACCGCTGCGTTCGCTACTACAAGGACTACGCAGGCGGTACCGACCTGGGTGTCTACGGCGCCCACGACAACGTGTACTTCGGTCGCGTCGAAGACGGCGTGCTGGAGAGCGAGTTCTCCGGCAACCTGACCGAGGTCTGCCCGACCGGCGTGTTCACCGACAAGACCCACTCCGAGCGCTACAACCGCAAGTGGGACATGCAGTTCGCCCCTAGCATCTGCCACGGCTGCTCCAGCGGCTGCAACATCAGCCCCGGTGAGCGCTATGGTGAACTGCGCCGTATCGAGAACCGCTTCAACGGCTCGGTCAACCAGTACTTCCTGTGCGACCGTGGCCGCTTCGGCTATGGCTACGTCAACCGCAGCGACCGTCCACGCCAACCGCACCTGGCCGACGGCACCAAGCTGGGCCTGGACGCTGCCCTGGACAAAGCCGCCGACCTGCTGCGCGGTCGCACCATCGTCGGTATCGGCTCGCCACGCGCCAGCCTGGAAAGCAACTATGGCCTGCGTGAGCTGGTCGGCGCCGACTATTTCTATTCGGGTATGGAAGCCGGCGAGTTGGCCCGCGTGCGCCTTGCTCTCGAGGTGCTCAACAATAGCCCGCTGCCCGTGCCGACCCTGCGCGACATCGAAGACCACGACGCTGTGTTCGTCCTCGGTGAAGACCTGACCCAGACCGCCGCCCGCGTCGCACTGGCCGTGCGCCAGGCCACCAAGGGCAAGGCCGAAGCCATGGCCGACGCCATGCGCGTACAACCGTGGCTGGACGCTGCGGTCAAGAACATCGGCCAGCACGCGCTGTATCCGCTGTTCATCGCCTCGCTGGCTGAAACCAAGCTCGACGACGTCGCCGAGGAGTGCGTGCACGCAGCGCCGGCGGACCTGGCTCGCCTGGGCTTCGCCGTGGCCCACGCCATCGATCCGAGCGCACCTGCCGTTGACGGCCTGGACGCCGAAGCCAAGGCTCTGGCCCAGCGCATCGCCGATGCCCTGGTCGCAGCCCAGCGTCCGCTGGTAGTCGCCGGCACTTCCCTGGCCGACCCCGCACTGATCGAAGCCGCCGCCAACATCGCCAAGGCCTTGAAGCTGCGTGAGAAGAACGGCTCGCTGAGCCTGGTGGTGCCAGAAGCCAACAGCCTCGGCATGGCCATGATGGGCGGTGAGTCCGTCGACGCCGCGCTGGATGCCGTCATCAGCGGCAAGGCCGACGCTATCGTAGTGCTGGAGAACGACCTGTACGCCCGCGTGCCGGCCGCCAAGGTTGACGCTGCCCTGGCCGCGGCCAAGGTGGTGATCGTCGCCGACCACTCCAAGACCCCGACCACCGACCGCGCCCATCTGGTGCTGCCGGCGGCCACCTTCGCCGAAGGCGACGGTACCCTGGTCAGCCAGGAAGGCCGTGCACAGCGCTTCTTCCAGGTGTTCGACCCGCAATACCTCGACAGCAGCATCCTGGTTCACGAAGGCTGGCGCTGGATGCACGCCCTGCGTGCGACCCTGCTGAACAAGCCGGTCGACTGGACCCAACTGGATCACGTCACCAGCGCCTGCGCCGAAGCCGCCCCGCAACTGGCCGGCATCGTCAACGCAGCGCCTTCGGCCGCGTTCCGCATCAAGGGCTTGAAACTGGCCCGTGAACCGCTGCGCTATTCCGGTCGTACTGCCATGCGCGCCAACATCAGCGTGCACGAACCGCGTACCCCGCAAGACAAGGACACCGCCTTCGCCTTCTCCATGGAAGGCTACTCGGGCTCGGCCGAACCGCGCCAGCAGGTGCCATTCGCCTGGTCGCCGGGCTGGAACTCCCCACAGGCCTGGAACAAGTTCCAGGACGAGGTCGGCGGCCACCTGCGCGCTGGCGATCCAGGCGTGCGCCTGATCGAGCCGCAAGGCGATCGCCTGCACTGGTTCACCACCATCCCGGCGGCCTTCAACCCGGCCCGCGGCACCTGGACTGCCGTGCCGTTCTACCACCTGTTCGGCAGCGAAGAGTCTTCTTCCCGCGCCGCCCCGGTGCAAGAACGCATCCCGGCCGCCTACGTGGCACTGGCCAAGTCCGAGGCCGACCGCCTGGGCGTCAACGAGGGTGCCCTGCTGAGCCTGAACGTGGCAGGCGTCTCCCTGCGCCTGCCGCTGCGTGTCAATGAAGAGCTGGGCGCTGGCCTGGTCGCGCTGCCGAAAGGCCTGGCCGGCATTCCGCCTGCCATCTTCGGAGCATCCGTCGAAGGTCTGCAGGAGGCAGCACAATGAGCTGGTTCACCCCCGAAGTGATCGATGTGATCCTCACCGTCGTCCGGGCCATCGTGGTCCTGCTGGCGGTGGTGGTCTGCGGCGCGCTGCTCAGCTTCGTCGAGCGTCGCCTGCTGGGTTGGTGGCAGGACCGCTACGGTCCGAACCGTGTCGGCCCGTTCGGCATGTTCCAGATCGCTGCCGACATGCTGAAGATGTTCTTCAAGGAAGACTGGAACCCGCCTTTCGTCGATCGCATGATCTTCACCCTGGCGCCAGTCGTGGCCATGAGCGCCCTGCTGATCGCCTTCGTGGTCATCCCGATCACCCCGGTCTGGGGCGTGGCTGACCTGAACATCGGTCTGCTGTTCTTCTTCGCCATGGCCGGTCTGTCGGTGTATGCGGTGCTGTTCGCCGGCTGGTCGTCGAACAACAAGTACGCCCTGCTCGGCAGCCTGCGTGCTTCGGCCCAGACCGTGTCGTACGAAGTGTTCCTGGGCCTGGCACTGATGGGCGTGGTGGTTCAGGTCGGTTCGTTCAACATGCGCGACATCGTCGACTACCAGGCACAGAACCTGTGGTTCATCATTCCGCAGTTCTTCGGCTTCTGCACCTTCTTCATCGCTGGCGTCGCCGTGACTCACCGTCACCCGTTCGACCAGCCAGAAGCGGAACAGGAACTGGCTGACGGCTACCACATTGAATATGCCGGCATGAAGTGGGGCATGTTCTTCGTCGGTGAGTACATCGGCATCATCCTGATCTCGGCGCTGCTGGTGACCCTGTTCTTCGGCGGCTGGCACGGCCCATTCGGCCTGCTGCCACAGGTTCCGTTCCTGTGGTTCGCCCTGAAGACCGCGTTCTTCATCATGCTGTTCATCCTGCTGCGCGCGTCGATTCCGCGCCCACGCTATGACCAGGTGATGGACTTCAGCTGGAAGTTCTGCCTGCCGCTGACCTTGATCAATTTGCTGGTGACCGCTGCGATCGTGCTCTACAACACGCCAGCCGTCGCGGCCCAGTGAGGATTTGACCCATGTTCAAATATATCGGCGACATCGTTAAAGGCACCGGCACCCAGCTGCGCAGCCTGGTGATGGTGTTCTCCCACGGGTTCCGCAAGCGCGATACCCTGCAATACCCCGAAGAGCCCGTGTACCTGCCGCCGCGCTACCGCGGCCGCATCGTCCTGACCCGCGACCCCGACGGCGAGGAGCGCTGCGTGGCGTGCAACCTCTGCGCGGTGGCCTGCCCGGTTGGCTGCATCTCGCTGCAGAAGGCCGAGACCGAGGACGGCCGCTGGTATCCGGAGTTCTTCCGCATCAACTTCTCGCGCTGCATCTTCTGCGGCCTGTGCGAGGAAGCGTGCCCGACCACCGCGATCCAGCTGACTCCGGATTTCGAAATGGCCGAGTTCAAGCGTCAGGACCTGGTGTACGAGAAGGAAGACCTCCTGATCTCCGGCCCCGGCAAGAACCCTGACTACAACTTCTACCGTGTTGCGGGTATGGCGATCGCTGGCAAGCCTAAGGGCGCTGCACAGAACGAAGCCGAGCCGATCAACGTGAAGAGCTTGCTCCCATAAGGACAGAAAGATGGAATTCGCTTTCTACTTCGCATCCGGGATCGCCGTGGTTTCCACCCTTCGGGTGGTGACCGGCACCAACCCCGTGCACGCCCTGCTCTACCTGATCATTTCCCTGATCTCCGTGGCGATGATCTTCTTCTCCCTGGGTGCGCCGTTTGCCGGCGCCCTGGAAGTAATCGCCTATGCTGGCGCCATCATGGTGCTGTTCGTCTTCGTGGTGATGATGCTCAACCTCGGGCCGGCTTCGGTCGCGCAGGAGCGTGGCTGGCTCAAGCCGGGTATCTGGGCAGGGCCCGTGTTCCTGGCCGCCCTGCTGCTGCTTGAGCTGCTGTACGTGCTGTTCGCCGAGCCAAGCGGCGCGGCCATCAGCGGTACTACCGTGGACGCCAAGGCCGTGGGCATCAGCCTGTTCGGTCCTTACCTGCTGGTGGTCGAACTGGCTTCGATGCTGCTGCTGGCCGCGGCCGTCACCGCCTTCCACCTGGGCCGCAACGAGGCGAAGGAGTAAATCATGGGTGCTATCCCTCTCGAGCATGGGCTGGCGGTCGCCGGCATCCTGTTCTGCTTAGGTCTGGTTGGCCTGATGGTCCGCCGCAACATCCTCTTCGTGCTCATGAGTCTGGAAGTCATGATGAACGCCGCTGCCCTGGCGTTCATCGTCGCCGGCGCCCGTTGGGTTCAACCCGACGGTCAGGTGATGTTCATTCTGGTGATCAGCCTGGCAGCCGCCGAGGCCAGCATTGGCCTGGCGATCCTGCTGCAGCTGTATCGCCGCTTCCACACTCTCGACATCGATGCTGCCAGTGAGATGCGCGGATGAACCTTATCTTCCTGACTTTCGTCTTCCCCCTGATCGGCTTCCTGCTGCTGTCGTTCTCGCGCGGGCGGTTCTCGGAGAACCTGTCCGCGCTGATCGGCGTCGGTTCCGTCGGCCTGTCGGCCGCCGTGGCCGCCTATGTGATCTGGCAATTCAATGTCGCGCCGCCTGAAGGCGGTGCGTACAGCCAGCTGCTGTGGCAGTGGATGTCGGTGGACGGCTTTGCGCCGAACTTCACCCTGTACGTGGATGGTCTGTCGATCACCATGCTCGGCGTGGTCACCGGCGTGGGCTTCCTGATCCACCTGTTCGCGTCCTGGTACATGCGTGGCGAAGCCGGTTACTCGCGCTTCTTCTCGTACACCAACCTGTTCATCGCCAGCATGTTGTTCCTGGTGCTGGGCGACAACCTGCTGTTCATTTACTTCGGCTGGGAAGGTGTGGGCCTGTGCTCCTACCTGTTGATCGGTTTCTACTACAGTAATCGCAACAACGGTAACGCTGCACTGAAGGCCTTCATCGTCACCCGTATCGGCGACGTGTTCATGGCCATCGGCCTGTTCATCCTGTTCGCCCAGCTGGGCACTCTGAACGTCCAGGAACTGCTGGTGCTGGCACCGCAGAAGTTCCAGGCAGGCGATACCTGGATGGTGCTGGCGACCCTGATGCTGCTCGGCGGCGCCGTCGGTAAATCGGCCCAACTGCCACTGCAGACCTGGCTCGCCGATGCGATGGCCGGTCCGACTCCGGTCTCCGCGCTGATCCACGCCGCAACCATGGTGACCGCGGGCGTCTACCTGATCGCCCGTACCCACGGCCTGTTCCTTCTGGCGCCGGACATCCTGCACCTGGTGGGTATCGTCGGTGGCGTGACCCTGGTCCTGGCCGGCTTCGCCGCGCTGGTCCAGACCGACATCAAGCGTATCCTCGCCTACTCGACCATGAGCCAGATCGGCTACATGTTCCTGGCCTTGGGCGTCGGTGCCTGGGAAGGCGCGATCTTCCACCTGATGACCCACGCCTTCTTCAAGGCCCTGCTGTTCCTTGCCTCCGGTGCGGTCATCGTTGCCTGCCACCATGAGCAGAACATCTTCAAGATGGGTGGCCTGTGGAAGA
Organism: Pseudomonas sp. HTZ2; assembly: GCF_033173945.1. Taxonomy (NCBI): domain Bacteria; kingdom Pseudomonadati; phylum Pseudomonadota; class Gammaproteobacteria; order Pseudomonadales; family Pseudomonadaceae; genus Pseudomonas; species Pseudomonas sp. HTZ2. The sequence goes on from NZ_CP137332.1 coordinate 3,924,300, forward strand.
AGCTGCCGCTGGCCTACGCCAGCTTCGTGGTCGGTGGTGCCGCCCTGGCCGCCCTGCCGATCCTGACCGCGGGCTTCTACTCCAAGGACGAGATCCTCTGGGAAGCCTTCGCCAGCGGCCATACCGGCCTGTTGTACGCTGGCCTGGTCGGTGCGTTCATGACCTCGCTGTACACCTTCCGCCTGATCTTCATCGCCTTCCACGGCGAAGCGAAGACCGAAGCCCACGCCGGCCACGGTATCTCCCACTGGCTGCCACTGGGTGTGCTGATCGTGCTGTCGACCTTCGTCGGCGCCTGGATCCACCCGCCTCTGGCGGGTGTACTGCCACAGAGCGTCGGTCATGCAGGTGGCGAAGCCCAGCACTCGCTTGAAATCGTCTCTGGCGCCATCGCCATCGCCGGTATCCTGCTGGCTGCGGTGCTGTTCCTGGGCAAACGCACCCTGGTCAGCGCGATCGCCAACAGCGGCATCGGTCGCGTCCTGTCGGCTTGGTGGTTCGCCGCCTGGGGCTTCGACTGGATCTACGACAAGCTGTTCGTCAAACCTTATCTGCTGATCAGCCACATCCTGCGCAAGGATCCGGTTGACCGCAGCATCGGCCTGATTCCTCGGATGGCTCGCGGCGGTCACGTCGCCATGAGCAAGACCGAAACCGGCCAGCTGCGCTGGTACACCGCCTCGATCGCCGTGGGTGCCGTTCTGGTACTCGGCGCCGTGGTAGTGGCCGCGGTATGACTATGAACCTTGCGACTTTGCGAAAGGAAACGAACCCGTCATGATTCTGCCTTGGCTGATCCTGATCCCCTTCATCGGCGGCCTCCTGTGCTGGCTGGGTGAGCGCTTCGGCGCCACCCTGCCCCGCTGGATCGCGCTGCTGACCATGTCCCTGCTGCTTGGCATCGGCCTGTGGCTGTGGGCTAACGGCGACTACACCCTGGCCCCTGCCCCGGGCGCGGAACCGGCCTGGACCCTCGAATACAAAGTCGAGTGGATCAAGCGCTTCGGCATCAGCATTCACCTGGCCCTCGATGGCCTGTCGCTGCTGATGATCCTGCTCACCGGCCTGCTGGGTGTGCTTTCGGTCCTGTGCTCCTGGAAAGAGATCCAGCGCCACGTCGGCTTCTTCCACCTCAACCTGATGTGGATCCTGGGCGGTGTGGTCGGTGTGTTCCTGGCCCTGGACCTGTTCCTGTTCTTCTTCTTCTGGGAAATGATGCTGGTGCCGATGTACTTCCTCATCGCGCTCTGGGGTCACAGCTCCGCCGACGGCAAGAAGACCCGGATCTACGCTGCCACCAAGTTCTTCATCTTCACCCAGGCCAGCGGCCTGATCATGCTGGTGGCGATCCTTGGCCTGGTACTGGTGAACTACAACAGCACCGGCGTCATCACCTTCAACTACAGCGACCTGCTCAAGGCCGAACTGCCAGCCGGTACCGAGTACCTGCTGATGCTGGGCTTCTTCATCGCCTTCGCCGTGAAGCTGCCGGTGGTGCCGTTCCACTCCTGGCTGCCTGACGCTCACGCCCAGGCACCGACCGCAGGCTCCGTGGACCTGGCCGGTATCTTGCTGAAGACTGCGGCCTACGGCCTGCTGCGCTTCGCCCTGCCGCTGTTCCCGAACGCTTCGGCCGAGTTCGCGCCAATCGCCATGACCCTGGGCCTGATCGGTATCTTCTACGGGGCCTTCCTGGCCTTCGCGCAAACCGACATCAAGCGCCTGGTGGCCTTCTCCAGCGTCTCGCACATGGGCTTCGTGCTGATCGGCATCTATTCCGGCAGCCAGCAAGCACTGCAGGGCGCGGTGATCCAGATGCTGGCCCACGGTCTGTCGGCCGCGGCGCTGTTCATCCTGGCCGGCCAGCTGTACGAGCGCATGCATACCCGTGACATGCGCGAAATGGGCGGCCTGTGGAACCGCATCGCCTATCTTCCTGCCATCAGCCTGTTCTTCGCCGCCGCCTCCCTGGGCCTGCCAGGTACCGGCAACTTCGTCGGTGAGTTCCTGATCCTGATCGGCAGCTTCGTCCATGTACCCTGGATCACCGTGATCGCCACCACTGGCTTGGTCTTTGGCTCGGTCTACTCGCTGATCATGATCCACCGCGCCTACTTCGGTCCGGCCAAGTCCGACACCGTACTGGCCGGCATGGACGGTCGCGAACTGGTCATGGTCCTGGGCCTGGCCGGCCTGCTGATCCTGCTCGGCGTGTACCCGCAGCCGTTCCTGGACACCTCTGCCGCCACCATGAGCGGTGTGCAGCAGTGGATCGGTTCCGCTTTCACTCAACTCGCTTCGGCCCGGTAAGAGCGCTATGGAATTCACCACTCAACACTTCATCGCATTGGCGCCGATGCTCATCACCACCGTCACGACGGTGGTGGTGATGCTGGCGATCGCCTGGAAGCGCAATCACTCGCAGACCTTCCTACTGTCCACCGTGGGCCTGAACCTGGCCCTGCTGTCGATCCTGCCGGCGCTGAAGGTCGCGCCGCTGGCGGTCACCTCGCTGGTGACCATCGACAAGTTCGCCTGCCTGTACATGGCGATCATCCTGGTGGCAACCCTGGCCTGCGTCACCCTCGCCCATGCCTACTTGGGCGAAGGGTCCAAGGGCTACCCGGGCAACCGTGAAGAACTGTACTTGCTGCTGCTGATGTCCGCCCTGGGCGGCCTGGTGCTGGTCAGCGCCAACCACCTGGCTGGCCTGTTCATTGGCCTGGAACTGCTGTCGGTACCGGTCTATGGCCTGGTGGCGTATGCATTCTTCAACAAGCGTTCGCTGGAAGCCGGCATCAAGTACATGGTGCTTTCTGCGGCAGGCTCTGCCTTCCTGCTGTTCGGCATGGCCCTGCTGTACGCCGATGCCGGCAGCCTGACCTTCGACCAGATCGGCAAGGCACTGGCTGCCACCAGCATGCCGAGCCTGCTGGCCCAACTGGGCCTGGGCATGATGCTGGTGGGCCTGGCCTTCAAGCTGTCGCTGGTACCGTTCCACCTGTGGACCCCGGACGTGTACGAAGGTGCTCCGGCGCCGGTCGCCGCGTTCCTGGCCACTGCCAGCAAGGTCGCGGTCTTCGCCGTGGTCGTTCGCCTGTTCATGCTCTCCCCTGCCGCCAGCAGCGGTGTGCTGAGCACCGTACTGGCCGTGATCGCCGTCGCCTCGATCCTGATCGGCAACCTGCTGGCGTTGACCCAGAGCAACCTCAAGCGTCTGCTCGGTTACTCGTCCATCGCCCACTTCGGCTACCTGGTCATCGCTCTGGTCGCCAGCAAGGGCCTGGCCCTGGAGGCCATGGGTGTTTACCTTGTGACCTACGTCATTACCAGCCTGGGCGCCTTCGGCGTGATCACCTTGATGTCTTCGCCCTATGCCGGTCGTGATGCCGATGCCCTGTACGAGTATCGCGGCCTGTTCTGGCGCCGTCCGTACCTGACCGCGGTGCTGACCGTCATGATGCTGTCGTTGGCAGGTATCCCGCTGACCGCAGGCTTCATCGGCAAGTTCTACATCATCGCCACTGGTGTCGAGTCGCACCTGTGGTGGCTGGTCGGTGCCCTGGTCATCGGTAGCGCCATCGGCGTGTACTACTACCTGCGCGTCATGGTCACCCTGTACTTGGTAGAGCCAAACCTGCGTCGCCACGACGCTCCGCTGAAGTGGGAACAGCGCACTGGCGGCGTCATGCTGCTGGCCATCGCTATCCTCGCCTTCGTCCTGGGCGTGTACCCACAGCCTCTGTTGGAACTGGTCCAACAAGCCGGCCTGCAATTTATCGGCTGATCAATCTGCAAAAACAAAACACCCCGCACATGCGGGGTGTTTTGTTTTCTGCTCCATGTAGGCGAAGGCGGGTGTCATGCTGTGCTTGGTGTATTTTTGCCATTGCGCGCCGGCTTGCGTGTACAGCCCGGGTTGTGGGCGGCGCGCCGCAACTCACCATAGGCGCTCGGCAGGTGGACATCTGGATTTGGCATACCGCTGGGGGAGAGTTCATGGGTCATCTCGAACTGGGCACGCACCGACCAGCCGCAGGCCTCGTTGACGCATTGCAGGTAGGCGATACGGAGGAAGATATGACGCCCTTCACTGGTACGAATCCGCATTTTGCCGGTGCAATGAGGGCATACCAATTTGTAGCTGCTCACAGGCACCTCCTTTTAGGTACCCTCGCCGCGTGTAAGACACCGTGACGATCACAGTCAGTGTCCGCCCCCACCGATTTAAGACTTCTCGATAAATTCATGTTACTTACCATCCGACGCTGAGTGGAGCTTCACCCATCCATCCAGATGGGTTCGGCTCATGGGCTTACAGAAACATTTACTCGTATTGAGTACTTTCTCCGTCCTGCGATAGCCGAACCAAGCGTCCTGCCTGACTATCTTTTGCCTGAGATTTGTCCATAAGCTTGATTGATTGTTGTTGTAGGTATATAGCTGAGCAAATGTAGGCATTTTCGCTGCGATCATCATTCATACCGTTACCGATTTGTTTGGTGCTCCCAATATATTCTTATCGCATATTTTTGCCTACAGATCTCATACATAGTCCTTTTTTGGTATTCATAATGAGTACACTTTCCCTGTCTGCGATATTGCATCGAATGAAGGACCTCACCGGCGCCAGAACCGATGCCGAACTTGCCAAAGCATTGAGTATCAGCCCGCAAACCTTGAGCAGTTGGAAGATACGCGGGAGTATTCCTTACGCGTTGTGCATGGAGTTGGCGCAGAAACAAGGGGTGTCCCTCGACTGGCTGCTTCTAGGGGACGGGCAACAAAACCGAACATCCAGCGCATCCCTCCCTCAAGGGCATCCCTCTGCTTGGGAGGCGGATCTGCTCGATCAGTTGCGGGCCCTGTCGGCACTGGATCTGCAAGCCATCCGAGCGACCATCGAGGACAAGTTGCGCATCTCTCAGCTGGAACGTCGTCTCGAAGAATTGACCCATCGCCCTGTCAAGCATTGATCCCCCTGCGCTTCGCTACCGGCACCGCTCACCGTCGTTTCCCTGACCTGTTGGGCCAGGCTCCAGCGGGTCCGGGCCTCCACCAGACGCAGATAGCAAATCGAAAGTGCACGCCCCTGCTCATGACTGTCGACATCGATCAGCCGCCGATAGCCACGCTCGCGCAGGCAACGGCGCCAATCAGCGAACTCTCGCGCTGCAACCTCCATCGAGCTCCTGGCGGCGAGCTCCAATCGCGTATCGCTGACCTGCGATGACAACCCCAGTCGCTCACGCAACCGCCCAAGCTCTATCCGCGGCCAGAACGGATCGTGGTAGACCAGATAGCGCTTGGGCCGGCACTCAAATGGGACGTATGAATCCCGACTCACGGCTCGCCCTCCACTCACTGATTGTTCAGCATGCCGTAACGTATCGCCTTGATCACCGCCGCTACCCGGGTGTTCACGGCGAACTTGCGCAAGATATTGCTGACATGGAAATTGACCGTTGACTCCTTGCAGCCCACGATTTGGCCGATTTCCCAGGAGGTCTTGCCGTAGGCGCACCACAGGAGCACTTCCCGTTCTCTGGGGGTAAGGTGGATGGGCTGATCGGCGTCGACGTCAGGTACCAGTTGGCGTTGCAGGTTCATGAGGCACTCTCCTACGGTCATAAGAGCCCAAAGGCATTTACGTTTGATGTGCTTGAACCTTACGAAGCCGTCGCCGCTTGATTCCAGCGCCCAGGGTTGTAGATCGGCGTCCTACACAAAACGTCCTACATGCAGAGGGGCACTTTTTCCCCATAAAAGCGACGTGCTCTGAAGGATTTTGCGTACGTCTGACACCTGTTACCCGCCCTACTGCCCGGAGTTGTACGATGCGTCCCGTTTCACCTTTCCCTTGCGCTGTCGGCCTATGGGTCGTTGCTACCGGCCATTCGACACTGGCCGCTGCGCCTTTGGAGCTGGAGCAGGTCGTGATCGAAGGCCAGCAGCAAAGTGAGCTGGAGTCTGCCGCCCAGCGCCTACGGGAGGTCCCAGGGGCTACCAACCTCATCGACATGCAACGTGTCGAGCAAGGGCGCGTCGCCACCAACCAGGACGTGCTGGCCTATCAGCCTGGTGTCTTCGCCCAGTCGGCCGGCAACGATGGCATCAAACTGTCGATCCGCGGCTCAGGCATCAATCGCGCACCCGGTGCCCATGGCTCTGGTGTCTACACGATGTTCGACGGCCTGCCGTTGACGGGCCCAGGGGGCACGCCCTACGAGCTGTTCGAACCCCTGTGGCTGAGCCGTGCCGAAGTGCTGCGTGGCGCCAATGGCTTCGACCGGGGGGCATTGGCCCTCGGCGGCGCGATCAACTATGTGACCCACACAGGCTACGACGCTGCGCCTGCTCAAGTGCGCTATGAAGTGGGCAGTCGCGGATACGCCCATCGGCACGTGAGCTCCGGACAGGTATTGGGTGACCTGGATTACTACGTGGCCTTGACCGACGCCGAATACGATGGCTATCAGGAACACAGCAGCGGCAGCGCCAAGGGTTTCGCCGCCAACGTCGGCTATCGCTTCAATCCCAACCTGGAAACACGCTTCTACCTGCGCTACCGCGAAACAGAGAACGACCTGGCTGGACGCCTGACCAAAGAACAGGTCAAGCATGATCCACGTGCAGCCAATCCAGCCTACTTGGCCCGAGACGACAGTCGTCCGCACCCGGGTAGCACTTGGGTCGCCAACAAGACCACCTTCTACCTGGAGGATGACGCTCGCCTGGAAGCGGGACTGGTCTACCACGACTACCCGATGGACCTGCGCGAAGGCCCCATGCGTCTTAAGGTCGCCTACACCGATGTCAGCGGGACCCTCAACTATGTGCGCCGCGACACCCTGTTCGGGCATCAGAGCAACACCACCATCGGTTGGCGCACCACCAAACACTTGCCCAACAGCGGCGCCTCGCAGTTCTTCCGCGATGGCGATGTCTTCGGCCCACGCACCCGGGACTTCAGCTACCAGGGCTCGGACACCGTACTGCATGTCGGCAACGACCTGGAACTCATGCCTGACCTATGGCTGACCAGCGGCCTGGCGATGATCTATACCCGCCGCGAAAGCGATGTGACCTACCCGCAGGATGGCGGCAAGGTCAGCCAGCATGACTGGGACTATGCGCCTCGCCTGGGCTTGCGGTACGACATCAGTCCGCAAGTGCAGGTGTATGGCAACCTCAGCCGCTCCGTGGAACCTGCACACCCTTGGTCGCTGATCTGGAGCTCGACAGTCCCTACCCAGCCGATCGAAATGCAAAACCAGACCGCCACCACGCTGGAGCTGGGTGCACGGGGCGATTCGCAGCTGGGGCGTTGGGACCTGGCCTGGTACTACTCGCAGGTACGTCACGAACTGCTGGCCGTAGAAATCGTGCAAGGCGCCCTGCCCAAGGAGTTCAACGCCAGCCCCACCGTACACCAAGGCGTCGAGGCTAGCCTGGACAGCACGCTCTGGGAACAGGCCGGCATCGGCAGGGTATCCCTGCGCCAGGCCTATACCTTCAGCGACTTCCATTACCGGGACGACGACACCTTCGGCGACAACCGCCTGCCAGGCATCCCGATGCACTATTACCAGGCCGAGGTACGCTACGACTGGCCAAGCGGCTTCTATGCAGGCCTCAACACCCAGATGGCCTCCAAAGTCCAGGTCGACTACGCCAACAGCTACCATGCCGATGCCTACGCCCTGCTCGGCGCCCGCCTGGGCTGGAATGCTCCGAAGCAGGACTGGCAGACCTGGCTGGACCTGCGCAACCTGACCAACAAACGCTATGCCGCCACGGTGACGCCTGGGTATGACGATCAGGGCAAGGACAACCCACGCTCCACGCCGGGCGAAGGTTTTGCTGTCTACGCCGGCGTTTCCTACAGCTTTCTCTGAAAGGTCATGACGGCAACTGTACCTGCAACCGACTCGTGAAGATCGCCCAGCTGGACATGAATAGCGCGGCGATCAGCGGACCGATGACGAATCCGTTGAGGCCGAACACCGCCAGGCCGCCCAAGGTGGAAATCAGGATCAGGTAGTCGGGCATCTTGGTGTCCTTGCCCACCAGGATCGGGCGCAGCAGGTTGTCCACCAGGCCAATCACCAGTACCCCAAAAGCGATCAACACAATACCCGGCAGTATTGCGCCGGTGGCCAGGAAATAGACCGCCACCGGCGCCCAGACAATGCCCGCCCCCACCGCTGGCAACAACGACAGAAACGCCATCAACACGCCCCAGACCAACGCACTGGGAATGCCCAGCACCCAGAAGATAAAACCACCCAGCGCCCCTTGGGTAATGGCCACCAGCAGATTGCCCTTGACCGTGGCACGTACCACACGGCTGAACTTCAATTGCAGGCGACGCTTTTGCTGCTCGGGAAGCGGCACGGCCAGCCGTACCTTGCGCGCCAGCTCGCCGCCTTCTCGCAGGAAGAAAAACAACAGGTACAGCATGATGCCGAAGCTCACCAGAAAATCGAACGTACCCTGACCAAAGCTGAACGCCTGGCCCGCCAGGAACTGGCTGCCTTGCGTGGCCCACTTGGTGATCTTGTCCCGCAGCCCTTCCAGATCGCCCATGCCCAGGCGCTCCAAGGCGTTCTGGACGAAGGCCGGCAACAATGACTTGAAACCTTCCAGATGACCGGCGATATCCAGCTCGCCCTTCTCGATGCGCTGATACAGGCTAGCGCCCTCCTGCACCAGCAAGGTACCAATGATGATCACCGGCAAGATGGCGATCAGCAGGCACACCAGCAACGTCAAGGCTGCCGCCAGGTTGCGCCGTCCTCCCAAGCGCAGCATCAGGTCACGCTGCAACGGGGAGAACAGGATGGCAAGGATCACTGCCCAGAACACCGCACCGTAGAACGGCAGCAAGATCCACAGGAAGGCGATGGTCACCAACGCCAGGAGGACAGTCAGGGCCTTGTTCTGCAGTGCGGTCTGGTTCATGGAGTTTTCTCGCGGGGGTCATCCCTTTAGTGCCCGCCGCTTGGGCAAAAGTGCCGTTGATCCAGATCAATGTCGCATCGACGTGCTGGCTTTAGCATCCGCGCCTTTGCCCCGGTGCGCACATGACCCCTCCCGCCAAGCCCGAACTGCTGGCTCCCGCCGGCACCCTCAAGACCCTGCGCTACGCCTTCGCCTACGGTGCCGATGCGGTCTATGCTGGCCAGCCGCGCTACAGCCTGCGCGTGCGCAACAACGAATTCGACCACGCCAACCTGGCGCTGGGTATCCGCGAGGCGCATGCCTTGGGCAAGCGCTTCTACGTGGTGGTCAACATTGCGCCGCACAATGCCAAGCTCAAGACCTTCATCAAGGACCTCGCCCCGGTCATCGAGATGGCGCCCGACGCCCTGATCATGTCCGACCCTGGCTTGATCATGCTGGTTCGCCAGCACTTCCCGCAGATGCCGATCCACCTCTCGGTGCAGGCCAACACGGTGAATTGGGCCAGTGTCGAGTTCTGGAAGCAGCTCGGCCTTAGCCGGGTGATTCTCTCGCGCGAGTTGTCGCTCGAAGAGATCGAGGAAATCCGCCAGCACGTGCCCGACATGGAGCTGGAAGTGTTCGTCCACGGTGCCCTGTGCATGGCCTACTCCGGTCGCTGCCTGCTGTCTGGCTACCTGAACCGTCGAGACGCCAACCAGGGCACCTGCACCAATGCCTGCCGCTGGAAATACCAAGCCACCCCAGCCACAGAGAACGCCACCGGTGAAATCGTCCAGCAGGTCGAGCCGACCCTGGGCATCGGCGCGCCGACCGAGCAGGCGTTCCTGCTTCAGGAAAGCAACCGCCCAGGCGAAGAAATGCCAGCCTTCGAAGACGAACATGGCACCTACATCATGAATGCCAAGGACCTGCGCGCCATCCAGCACGTGGAGCGGCTCACCCGAATGGGTGTGCATTCGCTGAAGATCGAAGGCCGGACCAAGTCGCACTTCTACTGCGCCCGCGCCGTCCAGTCCTACCGTCAGGCCATCGACGATGCCGTGGCCGGACGGCCCTTCGATCGCGGCTTGATGGGCAATCTGGAGTCCCTCGCCCAACGGGGCTACACCGAAGGCTTCCTGCGACGCCATGTGCACGATGAGTACCAGAACTACCAACGCGGCAACTCGGTCTCCGAGCGCCAGCAGTTCGTGGGCGAACTGACCGGCGCACGGGTGGAGGGTCTGGCCGAGGTCAAGGTGAAGAACCGTTTTGCCGTGGGCGATCACCTGGAACTGATGACCCCGCGGGGCAACTATCATTTCGACCTGAATCACCTGCGCGACCGCCATCAACAGACCATCCAGGTGGCGCCAGGCGATGGCCATGTGGTTTACCTGCCCATTCCCGAACAAGTCTCTCTGGAATACGGGTTGCTGATGCGCGACCTGGAATTGGAGCACAAGCGCCTGACAGATCTGTAATGCTGCGTTCAGGCCGCTGACAGCTGGCGAAGGCGAACATCGTGCAGGCCGCCGGTACAGGTGGCAACCGACTGCGCTGCGCCAGAAGGCCGGTTACGCTATGCTGCGGGTCAATTCAGGGTTACGGGCCGCCCTTCCAGACCACGCTGTTCGCGCGTGTCCCAGCACATCGCGGACATGCAAGCGGCCCATCCAGACGCCAGTATCTGCCTGCGTATCTAGAGGACTATCACCATGCTGCGCAAACACCTGTTCTCCCTCGGCCTGCTGGCGATTGCCGGCCTGGCCCAGGCCGCCGAGACCATCGACGTCTACCGCGACCCCAATTGCGGCTGCTGTAAGGAATGGATCAGCCACCTGCGGGAAAATGGCTTCACGGTCAACGATCACGTCGAGCCGAACATGAGCGAGGTCAAGCAGCGCCTGGGCGTAGCCCCACGTCTTGCGTCCTGCCATACCGGAGTGATCAACGGCAAGTTCGTCGAAGGTCATGTGCCGGCCGAACAGATCCGCCTGCTCGCCAAGCGCAATGACCTCAAGGGCATCGCCGTGCCGGGCATGCCCATGGGCTCGCCCGGCATGGAGATGGGTGACCACAAGGACGCCTACCAGGTCATCGGCCTGACCCAGGAAGGCAAGGACGAAGTGCTGGCCAACTATTGATGCTCAGTCTCTGGGCGCTGTTTCTCAGCGCCTTCGGTGCCGCCACCTTGCTGCCGCTGCAATCGGAGGCGGTGCTGGTGGGGTTGCTGCTGCGCCAACCCGAAGCCTGGGCGACGTTACTGCTGGTGGCCACCCTCGGCAACGTGCTGGGCTCGATCGTCAACTGGCTGTTGGGGCGGGCCATCGAGCACCTGCGCGATCGACGTTGGTTCCCCTTCAGTGCCCATCAGCTGGAGCGCGCCCAGCAGCGTTACCGGCGCTGGGGGCAATGGTCGCTGCTGCTGAGCTGGATGCCGGTGATCGGCGACCCATTGACCTTGATCGCCGGCATCATGCGTGAACCGTTCTGGCGCTTCGTGCTGCTGGTGACCTTGGCCAAGGGCGGGCGCTACCTGGTACTGGCGATGATCACCCTCGGGTGGATGCACGGACGCTGACCGTAGTCCGACGTTGAGCCTTGCAAGAGCAGTCTCGCAGGAGAACCGCCGCCCTTACGAGCGTCCCCAGACCAACGCCTCGCTCCATCCCAACTCGGCGAAGTCATCGGCCCGAAGGCAAGCCTCCTCTTCACAGAAGAACTCGTCCAGCTGAGGCGGACGCACCGTCGTATCACTGAGCATGGCGTGCACCTGGCCACGATGATGGATCTGATGCTCGAACAGGTGCGACAGCAAGCGCAGGCGCTGTTCACGCTGCAGGCGATCCGGACGCACGATGCTCACATAACGTTGCAATTGGTCATCGCGCAGAAGCTGGCAATAGGCAATCAGCCGGTGGTCGGCCTGGGCCTGCTCGGCATGCAGGTCTGCACAGGTGGCAAAAGGCTGCTCGGGCTCGAAAAATCGCTCGCCGTCCGGGTCCGGTGCCTCCCCGCGCTGCTCGCACTCCAGCGCATGCAGGTAGAACCAGTCCACCGTCAGGAGGTGGTTGAGCGTGGCCTTGATCGAAGGAAAAAAGCTGCAACGAGGGGCGACGAACTCGTCCTGGGTCAGTTGCAGGCATGCCTTGTACAGGCGGTGGTTAGCCCAGCCATTGTTGTAGGCCTGGGTCAGCAGATGATGCGACAGCGGCTCCATGGTCGACTCCTTCAGGCGAAGCGTTGCAGTTGCATCTCCCGTAGCCGGCTCAGGGTCCGCTGGTACGGGAACGCCAGATACCCTTGAGTGTAGAGCGCTTCGAGCGGGACTTCGGCTTCCAGGTACAAGGCGACCCGACGGTCGTAGCACTCGTCGACCAGGGCGATGAAGCGACGCACGCTGTCATCCTTGGGTGCCAGCGTCGGCAAGTCGCGGTCTCCGGCCACCACTCGCTGGGCCCCATCTTCGGTGCCACGTGCAATGCGTCCCGCCCGCTGGGCACCGCCCAATGCCGGGATGCCTTGGACCAGAATCGCCGAAAAGCGGTCGCACAGCCCCATGAACTCCAGCGCCGACAAGGGTTGCTCGCACACTTCGCTGAAATGGCACCAGATCGTCTGCTCGCTGCGACGAATCACGCGGATTTGCCGCGAACCGATCGACAACGGCCGGTCAGTGGCAGGACCGTCCTGGCTCAGTTGACCGAACACAGCCCCCAGGGCCGTGGGCCGCCCGGGTTCAGCGACCCAATAGCGTTGTCGAAGGGCGCCTGGATGCAGGCGATGATCCTGCTCGCCCGCCACGTTCAGCACACGCATGTGCCGCCCGATGGCGGCGATCGCCGGCAAGAAGCGCTCACGGTTGAAACCGTCTCGGTAGAGCTGCTCCGGCGGCTGGTTTGAGGTGGCGACGATCGTCACCCCCTGGTCGAACAGGGTCTGAAACAGGCGACCTAGGATGATTGCGTCGCCAATGTCGCTGACGAACAGCTCATCGAAGCACAACACGCGAATCTCGGTCGCCAAGGCCTTGGCCAAAGCCTGCAAGGGGTCACGGGTGCCATTGAGCTGGAACAGCCGTTGGTGCACCCAGGCCATGAAGTGGTGGAAATGCTGGCGTCGGGACGGGACCTGCAGACTGCGGTGGAACTGATCCATCAGCCAGGTCTTGCCTCGCCCGACCGGGCCCCAGAGGTACACGCCTAAAGTGGGCTTGCCCAATCGCAGCGCCTCGAAACACGCCTGGAGCGCGTCCACTGCCAGAGCCTGGGCGCCGTCATGGACGAACCCATGCTCGTCGATAGCCTGGCGATAAAGGGTTTGCGGATCGAAGGACATGCCCTGACGCTCGATAAAAGAACGCATCCTACGCATTCGGGCTTGCTGGGGGCAAACGCCCGTCAGTCTTCGCTCAATCCCACCTTGAGCAGCGCCCCGTCCTTCGCATCGGTCAACACGTACAGATAACCATCCGGCCCGACCCGCACGTCTCGGATGCGCGCCTTGAGCTCACCCAGCAGGCGCTCCTCATGCACGATCTTGTCACCCTTGAGCTGCAAGCGAATCAGCTCCTGGGTAGCCAGGGCACCGATGAACAGGTTGTGGTCCCAGGCCTTGAAGGTCGGGCTGTCATAGAACGCCATGCCGCTGATGGCGGGCGACTTTTCCCAGACATGATGGGGGGGCTGGGTGCCCTCCACGTGCTGGCCCTTGGCTTCGGGGATCGGTAACAGCGAGTAGTTGATTCCATGGGTCGCGATAGGCCAGCCGTAGTTCTTGCCGGGCTCAGGGATGTTGATCTCGTCACCGCCCCGGGGCCCGTGCTCGTGAGTCCAGAGCTTGCCAGTCCAAGGGTTGAGCGCGGCACCCTGCTGGTTGCGATGGCCAAAGGACCAAATTTCGGGCCGCACATTGGCCTGACCGACGAAAGGGTTGTCCTTGGGAATTTCGCCATCCGGGAGGATACGTACGATCTTCCCTTGGAGTTTATCCAAGTCCTGAGCAGTGGCACGCTGGTTGTTCTCACCCAACGCGATAAAGAGATAGCCGTCACGGTCGAATACCAGGCGTGAGCCGAAGTGGATGCCTTCAGAGAGCTTCGGCTGCTGGCGGAAGATCACCGTGAAATGCTCCAACCGGGCGAGATCCTGGGACAGCTGCCCACGACCGACCGCGGTACCGGCCTTGCCGTCGGCGCCTTGCTCGGCATAGGAGAGGTATATCGTGCGGTCCTTGGTGAACTCGGGGGACAGCACCACATCAAGCAGTCCGCCTTGCCCCTGGGCCCAGACCACAGGCACACCGCTCAGTGGCGGACCGACCTTGCCCTCGGCACTGACCACGCGCAGGTTGCCGGGGCGCTCGGTCACCAGCATGCCCTGGCCGCCTGGCAAAAAGGCCAAGGCCCAGGGGTTGCGCAAACCTTCGGCAATCGTGCTGACCGTCAGTTCCCCCTCCTCGCTGGGCAAGCGCTGTTCAGGGGCCGCTTGGGCCAACAGGGGTATCAGGGCGAAGGTGGCCAGCCAGGTTCTACGGTTCATGCTCGGTTCCTTCCAGTGGGGCTCAGGGCGCGCGTTGGTTATCACGCGGCGGCCGAGTAGGTTCCAGGTTCGGGCTTTGCTGCTCGCGCCGCAGGTTATCGCCATTGCCTATGCCACGGTTGTCCAGCGTTGGAGGCCGGATGATCGGCTGAGTGGACGGCCCGCGGACCGGAGGTGTGGCCTGCATGCTGCCTTGGCGACTATTGGGGTTGGCGCGCTGGATCGGGCTGTTGTAGGGATTGTTGCGGTCGGCGGCAATGAGCAACGGTTCGGGGAACGGTGCGGCCGACAGTGGCAGGCTCAGCGAAAGGCCGATAACCAGAGCGGATATCGTGGGATTCATGCTCCACCTCCTATACGCAACCGCGCGCTAAAGCGTTGGATAGCCTAAGACGCGACAGGTTCGCGGCAAAGGTGCGAATCCAGGGAGAGAGGTTTCCTGATGTTTCAGTATGAGCCCAGGGGATTGCCCCGCTGGGCTTTCGCGACACAAGGACCACTCATCGCTCAATGGCGCGAGCGGCCTTGATCGAGGTGCTCAAACCTTGGCGTCGACCTTGTGCCGAGCGGCATACAGGCAAAGCATCTCCATGGCCAGCGTGGCGCCAGCCAAGGCGGTGATGTCGGCGTGGTCATAGGCCGGCGCCACTTCCACCATGTCCATCCCCACCAAGTTGATGCCGCGCAGCCCGCCCAGAATCTCCAGCGCCTGCACCGTGCTCAGGCCGCCACAGACCGGCGTACCCGTGCCAGGTGCGAACGCAGGATCGAGGCAGTCGATGTCGAACGTGAGATACACCGGTCGATCTCCCACCCGCTGGCGGATCGCCGCGATCACAGCCTCGGTGCCCTGACGGTGCACCTGGCGCGCGTCGAGGATGGCAAAACCCTGGGTGTCGTCATTGGTGGTGCGCAAACCGATCTGCACGGAACAGGAGGGGTCTACCAGCCCCTCACGGGCTGCGTGCCAGAACATGGTGCCATGATCGATACGCTTGCCCTCCTCGTCCGGCCAGGTATCGCTGTGCGCGTCGAAGTGGATCAGCGCCAAAGCTCCGTGGCGCTCGGCATGGGCCTTGAGCAGCGGGTAACTGATGAAATGATCGCCCCCGAGGGTCAACATGGCGCACCCAGCGTCGAGGATCTGCCTGGCATGGGCCTCGATGCTGGCCGGGACCGACTCGGGTGTACCACTGTCGAAAGCGCAATCGCCATAGTCGATCACCGCCAGATGATCGAAGGGGTCGAACGTCCACGGCCAATGTCTGGCCCAGGCCTGCTGCACCGAGGCGGCGCGGATGGCCCGTGGCCCGAAGCGGGCGCCAGGACGGTTGCTGGTGGCGGTATCGAACGGCACACCGCTGACCACCACATCGACGCCGCGCAGGTCACGGCTATAGCGGCGCCGAGAAAAACTGGTAATGCCGGCGTAGGTGCTTTCCGCGGCAGTGCCGTAAAGGCTATCGCGGGTCATGGCCTGGTCATTGTTATGGGCGTGTTCCACGGTCAAGCTCCTGGTTGTCATTGTTCGTTACTGACGGCTGCGAAACGCAGTCCACATCCGATTGCGCTGGCGCAAGTCAGACAGCGCCATGCCGCGGTCGCCATACAAACGCTGGCGGACCTCGGCGGATGGGTAGATGTCCGGGTCGTTGCGCACGGCATCGTCCACCAGTGGCGTGGCAGCCCGGTTGGCATTGGCAAAGAACAGCGTGTTGGTCAGTTCGGCCACGGATTCAGGACGCAGCATGAAGGCGATGAAGGCGCGAGCAGCCTCCGGGTGCGGGGCGTCCTTGGGGATGACCAAATTATCCTGCCAGACCAACGTTCCCTCGCGCGGGATGCGGTAGATCACTTCGAAGGCCTTGCCGGCACGACGCGCCTGGTCAGCAGCCATCGCCGCATCGCCGTTGTAGGTCAACGCCAGGCATACGCTGCCGTTGGCCAGGTCATTGATCTGCCGGCCGTTGGCCACGTAGCTCACCGAGGGCTGCAACTGACGTAGCAAAGCCTGAGCGGCATCCAGATCGGCCTTGCTCTGGCTGTATGGGTCTTTGCCCAGGTAATTGAGGGTTACCCCGATCACTTCCTGAGGCGAGTCGGGCAAGGCGATGCCACAGCCTTTTAGGCGACTGGCGTATTCGGGTTTGAACAGCAGATCAAGGCTGTCCAGCGGTACGTCCCCCAGACGTTCTCGCACCGCCTCGACATTCACACCCAACCCCAGGGTGCCCCAGGTGTAGGGCACCGCATAGCGATTGCCGGGATCGGTCTCGGCCAGCTTGGCCAGCATATCCGGGTCGAGGTTGCTGTACCCGGGCATTTCCTGGGCCTGCAAGGGCTGCAACGCATTGGCCTTGAGGGCCCTGGCCAGAACCGTGGATGAAGGCACCACCACGTCATAGCCGCTACCGCCGGTGAGCAGTTTGGTCTCCAGTACTTCGGGCGTGTCGAAGGTGTCATAGCGCACCTTGTAACCGGTCTGCTGCTCGAATCGCTTGAGCGTCGACTCCGCGACATAGTCGGCCCAGCTGTAGAGGTTGACGACCTTCTCTTCGGCCTGGAGCGGCAAAGCCAGGACCAGGGACAGCAGACACAGCGATCGACGCATGGCGAACACCTCGGCAAATGAATGGATGCCGTCAGCATGCCAGCCGGGTTACATTGAAAAAATCGCAAGTTTGCAAAGCTGACATTCACCAGGAGTGATGTAATGCTCGGACAACTGCACGACCCAGACCTGCACCTGCTGAGGCTGTTCGTCACTGTAGTCGAGGCCGGCGGCTTCAGTGCCGCCCAAGGCGTGCTGGGCCTGAGCCAGCCCAGCATCAGTCAGCAGATGGGGCGCCTCGAAAC
Organism: Pseudomonas sp. HTZ2; assembly: GCF_033173945.1. Taxonomy (NCBI): domain Bacteria; kingdom Pseudomonadati; phylum Pseudomonadota; class Gammaproteobacteria; order Pseudomonadales; family Pseudomonadaceae; genus Pseudomonas; species Pseudomonas sp. HTZ2. Next base: position 3,941,645 of record NZ_CP137332.1, read on the forward strand.
CCGCCTGGGATACCGCCTGTGCAGTCGTGGCAAGGGTGGATTTCGCCTGACCGAAAAAGGCGAGTTGCTGCTCAAGGCTACCCGGGAGTTGCTGGTCCAGATCGAGCAGTTCCGTCAGCAGGCAAATGGTGTAGGCGGACGGCTGCTGGGGTCTGTACGCATCGGCATGGCCGAGAACCAGGACGCCAGCGTCACGCTTCGTCTGGCCAATGCCATCGCACGCTTTCGCCAACGCGAGGAGTCGGTGCAACTGGAGTTGATCAGCGCGCCGCCGGCTGAGCTCGAGCGGCTGCTTCTCGAGCAGCGCCTGGACTACGCCATCAGCTACTTCTCCGGTAGCCAGGCTGCGTTCGATTACCAGCCGCTGTTCAACGAAACCCAACGGCTGTATTGCGGCCAGGGACACCCGTTGTTCGCAGTTATGCAGGTGTCGGCGGAGGAGTTGCTCGAAGCTGACCAGGTCCGCCACCCCTACCGCTTCCTCAAAGCGGGTGAGCCCTTCCAGAGCCGACGCAGCTCTGCCTTGGCCGAGCAGATCGACAGTGCCTTGACGTTCATCCTTTCGGGGCGCCACATCGGCTACCTGCCCCTCCATTGCGCCGCGCCCTGGGAGACGCGCGGGCTGCTACGGGCGTTGGATCCGGGCCTGGATTTCAGCGTGCCCTTTACCCTCGCCCGGCATCGTGCCCAAGCACCGGGTGAGGCGCAGCAAGCCTTTGCCGAAGACCTGCGGGAGGCCTTCGCCTGAGTCTTTCGGAGGACTCTGTACAGAGGGTCTTTCAACGCCTGCACCCTTTTGCCACACTGCGGGCTTGATCGTTACGCCAAGGCCATTGCCATGACCACTCGCCGCCTCCGATTCTGGCTGATTGCCCTGTTGGCCTTCACCCTCAATGCCTGCGCCCTGTTCCAGGCGCGTGATCCATTGAACATCAGCGTCGTCGGGATCGAACCACTGCCGTCCGCGGAGCTTGAAATGCGCATGGCAGTGAAAATCCGTGTGCAAAATCCCAACGAGGCGCCTGTCGATTTCAACGGCATTGCGCTCAAGCTTGAGGTCAACGGCCAGCCCCTGGCTGCCGGGGTCAGCGATCAGAAGGGGCACATTGGCCGCTACGACGAAGCGGTCATCGTCGTGCCCATGAGCGTCACGGCCTTTGCGATGGTGCGCCAAGCCTATGGTTTGGGAAGGCTGGGCTCACTGCAAGGGTTGCCCTACGTGCTGCAGGGCAAGATGGCTGGCGGCCCCTTAGGGACCGTGCGCTTCACCGACAAGGGCAAGCTCGACCTGCCCACTGTCGGTAGCGCGACCTGGTGATCGCGCAGGCGGTGTGGCTCAGCGATTGCTGCTGGCCGCGGCCATCATCTTGTTGACTTCGCTGCGCACCATGTTGGCGAACTCAGGGGGCGACATGCCATCGAGTTCGGCGCGAACCCATTCCGCCCATTTGCTCTTGCGCCGTGGCTTCTCACCGATCAACCGCGCAGCCTCGCCCTTAGCCTTGCCGAGGTTGTTCTGCCAATGTTCGAACAGCCGGGCCTTCTCTGCCTCGATCTGTGCCCGTTCCTCGAAGCTTCTGTTGGCCAGATTGAAACTCATGGGATTACCTACCGCTTGAAAATGGCCGCTATCTTACACTGTAGCGGCGAGCAACCGTTACGCCGCGGCAACTTTCCGCACGGCGCGGCATCCATTGCTCAACCCCCTACGATCGAGGACACATTCATGGCCAGGAAAATCGCCGCGCACAGCGACAACGAACAAATCAAGGACCAGGTTTTCAGCGAACTGCAGGCCTTGATCGAAGAATCGGAGCGTCTGCTCCAAGACAGTGCTGCGCTGGTGGGGGACGAGGCCGATACGTTACGGGCACAGGTCGCCCTCAAGCTGCGCCAAGCACGCCAGGCCGCGGATACCCTGCGAGGCAAGGCACAGCCTGCGATAGACGCTGCTGAGCACTATATGGGCGGACACCCATGGCAGACGGTGGCAATCTCTGCGGGTGTGGGGCTGGTGATCGGCCTTGTGTTGGGCCAGCGACGCTGACTCGCCCGATCACCGGACCGCTCAGGCCGCCATGGCCATTGGGATACCGCTGTGGAAGCGCAGTTCCTGATCTGGCGAACAGATCAGTTCCGCCTCGGCTTCACGCACCTGTTCTACGACCCGGGCGATGTCAGTGGCCTCGCCATATTGGTGGGCCAACTTGAGGTAGCCTTGGTAATGGCGCGCTTCGCTCTTGAGCAGGCCGTGATAGAAGGTCCCGAGTTCTTCGTCCAGGTGCGGCACCAACGCTGCGAAACGCTCGCAACTGCGGGCCTCGATGAAAGCACCGACCACCAGCGTATCGACCAGCTTGACAGGTTCGTGAGCCCGCACCAGGCGCCGCAGACCGGACGCATAACGCCCCGCCGACACCGGTCGCAACGGAACACCACGACGCTTCATCAGGCGCAGGACTTGCTCATGATGCACCAACTCCTCACGGGCCAGGCGCGACATCATGTTTATCAAGTCAAGATGGGTGTTGTACTTGGCGATCAGGCTCAGCGCGGTACTGGCGGCCTTGAACTCGCAGTTTTTGTGATCGATCAACAAGGTTTCCTGGTCGGCGAGCGCCGCTTCGATCCAAGCGTCGGGGGTAGGACAGCCCAGGAAGGCATCGATTTCAGGAATCAGGGACATAAGCTCACAACGACAGGCCAACGGCAGGATTGGCGATTATACCGGCGGTGGCGCTGATCGCCAGCGACTATGCTGATACATATCAAGCGGCACTGCGCGGGATGCTGACTATAGTCAGCCATTGGCCGCCACCTACCAAGGGAGTTAATGCCCATGCAAGCCGTCCGCAGCATACTCGTCGTCCTAGACCCCGAACACGCCCACAGTCGCGCCTTGACACGCGCCAAGCTCATCGCCGGGGTGACAGGCGCACGCATGCACTTGCTAATGTGTGACAAGCGCCAGGACCACAGTGCCCTACTCAGCCTGCTGAGCAGTCAGCTACACGATGACGGGTACGACAACATCACCCATGAACAGACCAGGCATGAAAGCCTGCATGAATCCATCATCGAGGTGCAGCAGGCCGAAGGTTGCGAACTGGTCATCAAGGAGCACCGGCCAGACAACCCACTGCGCAAGGCACTGCTGACCCCTAGCGATTGGAAACTTCTGCGCTATTGCCCCTGTGCAGTCCTAATGGTGAAGAACGAGCGGCCCTGGACGGGAGGCGCGATTCTTGCCGCTGTGGATGTAGGCAACAACGATGAAGACCACAGGCGTCTACATGCCAGCATCATCGACCATGGCTATGCGATTGCCGGCCTGGCCAAGGGTGACCTGCACGTCATCGCCGCCCACCCTTCTCCCATGCTTTCGGCGTCTGACCCGACTTACCAGCTCTCCGAAACCATCGAGCAGCGATATCGCGAAGCCTGCACGGCCTTTCAGGCCGAATTCGGTATTTCTGATGATCACTTGCACATTGCCGAAGGCCCGGCAGACGTTCTTATTCCTTACACCGAAAAACAGCTCGATGCGGTGGTGACCGTCATGGGTACTGTGGCCCGCACAGGCATTTCCGGTGCTTTGATTGGCAATACTTCGGAAGTGGTTCTCGACGCCTTGGAAGGGGACGTGTTGGTCCTCAAGAGTGAAGAGGCGACCGCACACCTGGCAGAGCTGGCGCGTGGCTGACGGAGCCAGGGAAGCGACGCGATTTGTATAGGCGTTTATTTCAGGGACCCAAAAGACAAAACCCCTACCTGCTCGCGCAGATAGGGGTTTTGCGAAATGAATCTTGACGATGACCTACTCTCACATGGGGAAGCCCCACACTACCATCGGCGATGCATCGTTTCACTACTGAGTTCGGGATTACATCGAGATGTTCTATAACCCTAAACGCCGACACAGCAGTGCTATGCAGCTGTCTCCAGTAGAGTATGAGAAACGCTATTTCCTGAGCTTGGAGAGTGTCTAGAAAACCAGGGGCGATTCACCCCATTCATAACTTTTTGATTTATATGGATGTCCAAATGTTCTTCGGCGATCCTGACAGCCTTTGATCGCCAAGCGCGGTCTGCCTAAGCCGTGGCGGTTACGCTCAGAGACTTGAGCAATCCCAGACGCGTGGCACGGCAGACAGCGCTCACGACAGCCATGAGTGATGCCTGGAGCACGCTGCCGTCCCTGCCCACTCCAAACAGCAGCTGGTTGTTGACACGTATCTCGATGTAAGCGATGGCTTCGGACTGGGCGCCATCACGCACAGCGTGCTCGTGGTAATCGGCAATATCGAAGGCCAGACCTTGTTGGGCAAGCGCATCTACCAGCGCGGCCAATGGGCCGTTGCCTTCGCCAGCAAGCGCCAGGTGCTCACCGTCAATTGCCAGTTGTGCGTCAAGGTACGTACGGGTTTCGTCCGTGGCGAGCACCGGTTGCAGCAAGGTGTATGGATTGCCCTGCTCCAGATAGTGTTCGGTGAAGCACGACCAAATCATCTCACGGGTGATCTCCCTGCCTTCGCTATCGGCAACCTGCTGCACCAGCCCGCTGAATTCCATCTGCAACCGGCGCGGCAGGACGATACCCTGCTGCTCCAGCAGATAGGCCACACCACCCTTGCCTGACTGGCTGTTGACCCGGATGACGGCTTCATAACTACGTCCCATGTCGGCCGGATCGATCGGCAGGTACGGAACCTCCCAGAACCCGTCGGGATCGCTTTGGCGGCGGGCGAAGCCTTTCTTGATAGCGTCCTGGTGAGAACCGGAAAATGCCGTGAATACCAATTCTCCCGCGTAGGGGTGACGTGGGTGGGTCGGCAACTGGTTACAGAACTCGACCTCGCGCTGGACGTGGATGATGTCGGAGAAATCCAGCCCTGGACTGATGCCACTGGTATAGAGGTTCATCGCCAAGGTCAGAAGATCGACATTACCGGTACGCTCACCATTGCCGAACAACGTCCCCTCGACCCGCTCGGCTCCCGCCAGGCAGGCCTGCTCGGCAGTAGACACGCCGGTACCACGATCATTGTGTGGGTGGACGCTGATGATCACACTGTCACGCTTGCGTACATGGCGGCAAAACCATTCGATCTGGTCAGCAAACACGTTAGCGGTGGAGACTTCCACGGTAGTGGGCAGATTTAGGATCATCTTGTTGGTTGGTGTCGGATCGAATACATCGATCACCGCTTCACAGATTTCCAGGCCAAAGTCGAGCTCGGTGAAGCAAAAGGTTTCAGGCGAATATTGGTAAGTCCACTGCGTCTGCGGGTTGGCCTGCATCAGCGCCTTGATCTCACGGGTGGCCTGAGTGGCAATCTCGATGCAGCCAGCCCGATCCACGCCGAACACCACATCACGAAACACGGGAGCAGTGGCGTTATAAACATGCACGATGGCCCGTGGCACGCCCTTGAGCGCTTCGAAAGTACGTTCGATCAGGTGAGTGCGCGCCTGGGTCATGACCTGAATAGTGACATCCTCGGGAATGGCGCCGCTCTCGATCAATTCACGCACATAGTCGAAGTCGGTTTGTGAGGCGGCCGGGAAACCTACCTCAATCTGTTTGAAACCGACTTTCACCAGCAAGTCGAAAAAACGCCGCTTGCGTTCAGCGTTCATCGGCTCGATCAGTGCCTGGTTACCGTCACGCATGTCGACACTGCACCACAGGGGAGCGGCCTTTTGAACGCGATTGGGCCATTGGCGGTCTGGCAAATTGACTGTGGCGAAATGGCGATACTTACGGGAAGGATCCTTCAACATCATGGCGGCTTCTCCTCTGCCTGGGTTTGCTGTGTAGCCGCCCGAACAGAACCGGAGCGACATTGGATCCAATCTAAACCCTGGCCGCTTCAGGAGGATTGCGTTTTGTCGCTCACAAATGCCAAATTTCCAACATATATTGCTATGTACTTCGAATAATTGGGTTTTTATAGCCGTATAGTTCAAAAACAAGAACTCTTCTACCGAAACACCGTTCTACAGTGATCGACCTTACAAATCGGTACCGTCGCCCGGCACTGCGCAAGACATTCGACAAGTTACCAATGGTAGGTTACTTTTCGTAGCTAACAGCCAGCGGACACCTATGATCTCGACAGCCGCTCGCCAAACTGCCGGAGTATCGCCATGCACAGCCTGATCGTCGTCGCCCACCCCAATCCCGATTCCTTGACTCATGCCATTGCCCGGCACGTCGCCCTGGGCATAGCCGCTTCTGACGCGCAGCACACTAGTGAATTTGCAGATCTCGCGGCCGAAGGTTTCGATCCGCGTTTCAACCAAGAGGATCAAGCGCTCTTCATGAAACAAGCCGCAGCGCCTGCTGACGTGGCCAGTGAGCAAGAGCGACTGGATCGTGCCGATGCCTTGGTCATTGTTTACCCGATCTATTGGTGGTCATTCCCTGCCTTGCTCAAAGGCTGGATTGATCGGGTGTTTTCGATGGGCTGGGCCTACGAGGACAGTGGCAATGGCAAAGTCGTGAAAAAGCTGCAGCGTCTGCAGGTTCACCTGGTTGCCGTTGGCGGCGCCGATGAAGGGACCTTCACTCGACACGGCTACGGGCCTGCGATGAAGACCCAGATCGACCACGGGATTTTCGATTACTGCGGAGCCCGTGTGCACAGCTCCACCTTGCTTCTGGCATCGGATGAGGGTTATCCGCAGGCTCATCTGGAGACTGCGTACAAGATAGGCGCCGGTATGGCAGCTTCCCAGCACTGAACAAGAGTGGGACAATCGGCAGCATGACTTCACCAACTTCCGTACCTTCGCGCCGACGCCTGCCCCGAGAAGCCCGCACCCGCCAGTTGCTGGAGGCCTCCTGGGCATTGATCGGCGATGAGGGTACGGATGCCCTCACGCTGGGTCGCCTGGCCGATGTAGCAGGCATCACCAAACCTGTGGTTTACGATCACTTCGGAACCCGCAATGGCCTGCTCGCCGCCCTCTACGAAGACTACGACATCCGCCAGACAGCCCTTTTCGATGCCGCCGTCGCAACCGCCGAGCCCACGTTGACGGACAAAGCACGTATCTTCGCCGCTGCCTATGTCGATTGCGTGCTGACACAAGGGCGTGAGATCCAAGGGGTCCTGGCGGCACTCAGCGGGTCTCCGGAGCTTGCGGCCGTCAAACGCCGATATCAGAAAGCATTCATCCAAAAATGTGCGGACGTGTTTGCGCCCTTCGCCGGCTCCGCTGGCCTATCGAGCGCTAGCCTGTGGGCCATGCTTGGCGCCGCCGACGCCCTGTCCGATGCTGCGGTAGTGGGAGACATCACTGCAGAGCAGGCAAAGGAAGAGCTGCGCCAGACCATACTGGGCATGGTCAAACGCAGCGGCTGAACTGCGAAACACTGCAACAACGCTTACTGCGATCGAAGTGCAAGAAATGGTCTTGCTCAATTTAGTTGTCGCAATCCAATGGACGTGGACGAAGCCTGTGCCCCCAGCGTTTCGCGAATGCCGCTCAGCTACAAGCAGCCACCGCCTCGATTTCCACAAGCATCCCATCCAGCGCCAGTCGTGACACCGGAATCAACGTACAGACGGGCGCCCTGTCCTTCCAGACCCGATCGACCTCCCTGACCCACTCGCGCAGGCGATGCTCATCATGATCGACGATCAGCAAGGTCAGCTTGAACACTTGATGCAAGCTTGCGCCCTGCGATTGGAGTGCGGTGCTCAGGTTGGCCAATGCCTGTCTGGCCTGCTCAGAGAACGCCGATGGCAGTCGCCCATGGACATCCTCACCGCCTTGCCCGGCGATGAACAACAGCCTGGCCCCAGGCGCCACTGCCGCGACGTGGGAATATCCATTATCGCGCGGGTCATACAACCCAGCTGGATTGGACAGCTCGAACACAGGACGAGAATCGTTGAACATAGGGCTACTCCAGTGGTGAGAGCGGGCATTCTGAAACCTCGAGTTAACCTAAGGTCAAGCGTGCAGCCCGAAGTCGCTTTCAAGGCCCAGTGCACGCATCGGCCGGCGCCTTGCCCTGCGCCGACAGAGGCACATCGAACACACGATCGAAGCTCCACTGAAATACCAGTGCATAGAAGAAGAAAAACACGAACAACCCCAGATCGGTCACCAATGCGGCCCACCACGAGATCTGCAGCCACCAGGCGACCAAGGGCACCAACAGCACCACCAGCCCGCCTTCGAACCCCACCGAATGAAGCAGACGCCTTCCGACAGTACGCGCCCGGTTCGCCTGACGGCTCTCCCAGAACTCGAACAGGTAGTTGTACACCACGTTCCAAAGCAAGGCGCTGGCAGACAGCATCAACGACAGGGCACCGGCATGCGCCAAGCCATTCTTGTAGACCAGGGCGATTGCAGGTGACAGAACGGCGACGGCGATGGCTTCATAAAGCACAGCCTGTACGACTTTTCGAAGAGGGCCTTGCATGACGATGCACCTATGATTGAGCGAGTGCCGCTCACCTTAGCGCCCGATGAAAGCCATGAAAAATGAGATAAATTGAGCCGGTCCCAATCCAATTCATCCAGGGAGGTGGTGGGGTGTTCTCCACGCTTGCGCTCAACGCGCTGCGCAGCTTCGAGGCTGCGGCACGCCTAGGCAGTTTCAAGACCGCTGCCGAGGAACTGTCTGTCACACCGGCGGCCATTTCCCACCAGGTCAAGGCGCTGGAGGCCCGGCTTGGCACGTTGCTGTTCGAGCGCTCCGGGCAAGGCGTGGCACTGACCGAGCAAGGCGAACAGCTGTATCGCCAGGTCCACCAAGCGTTCCTCGATATCAGCCGGAGCCTGGAACACTTCCTGCCGAAAACCACTTCGCTGACCCTCACCCTCACCACGACGCCCGGTTTGGCCGCGAGCTGGCTGATCCCAAGGCTCGGCGCTTTCTATCGTGCTTTCCCGCAGCTGGACATACGGGTCGACACCCGTAACGAGCTGGTGGACCTGTTACGTGACTCCAGCGTCGACATCGCCATTCGAGCCGTCAGCCGCCCAGATCCGAAGCTGTTCAGCCAGCCACTGATGAATGAACGCTTCTCGGTCTATGCCGCACCAGCCGTGCTGGCCCGCCTGGATGAGGACCAATTGCAGCTGATAGACCTTCGCTGGCAGATTCCGCAAGGCGACACGATCAATTGGCAAAGCTGGTGTGCAGCCGCCGGCTGTGCGCACTGGCTGGGACGGGCACGCATGCGTGAGTTCGATGATGAGCATTATGCGTTGGCGGCCGCCATCGCGGGCCATGGATTGGTGCTGGCAAGCAACGTGCTTGTGGCCGACAGCCTCAAGCGAGGTGAACTGATGACCTTCAGGCCTGAAATCAGCCTGCCAGGGCCACGTTACATGGCGGTGTGCGTGCCGGGCCGAGAGCGACAGGAAGAAATGAAAGCGTTGCTTACGTGGTTGGAAGAAGCGGCGGCGGCCACCATGGCGTGAATCCGGTGCGCCGGGGCGGTTTATCCACCCCAGCGCGGTTCAAAGGCAATCAGCGGTCTTTGTCCCACTTTTCAGTGTCGCCTTGCGACTGTTGCCCACCCATGCGGTCTTGCTGCGAGGGGATCTTTTGGTCGGTCATGTTCTGGCCAGACTGCCCACCTTGGCTTCCCGAATCCCGGGAGCGATCCCAATCCTTGTTCATTTTGTCCTCAGGCTTACGGCCGGATTCGGAGCCACCTTTTTGCTGATTGGACCCTTGGCCACCTTGTTGACCTGCGCCGGTGCTGCCGCCTTGGTCGCCACGGTTGTCTTGATTGTTAGCCATGATCGCTTACCTCAAGTCAAACACAGGAAGATCTGTGTTCCTGTATGAGTGGCAGAAGTCGTCGCGCTATGCATTTTCTTCAGCAATTTCAGACCAAATGCCTTAACAACCACAGGCCCGGCATTTACGGCTCAAAACGCCACGACTCCTAGCCTGCAGCCTGACGTCAAGCGCTTGATTGGTCACGCGGTGCCGATGACGACGCCTTGGGCTTTGAGGTTATGGAGCAACGCACTGCCTTGGGATTCGATAGCCGCTCGTTCGACACCCGCCCAATCAGCTACCACGGCGAGGTGTTCCCGACCGGTGAGCGGTTGCTGTTGCATTGACACCAGCAGCGCATGGGCCAACGGCGCAAGCCGCGCGAAGTGGATTTTCTGGTCTGCACCGCGTCGCGCCAGCAACAACGTGGGTTCGGCTGGTGCTGCCAGCGGAATGTGGTCGGGGCCGATATGGCTGACCGGCCAGGCATAGGCCAAGGGCATGGCAAGGCTCGATAGCAGCGGCACACCGTCGAGCAGGTCGCCCTCTGGATCATGGGACGCGTCAGTGGCGTCGCTAAGCAACAACAGGGTCTCGACCCATTCATAGTGGGCCAGTTCGGCGACCCAGCCCGGCAGGTCGGCGCGGGTCTCCAGGTAGTTGACCCACTCGCCTGCCACTTCAGTGAACAACGGCGTCTTGCAGCGGTGGCTGGCATAGAAATCCGCAGTCAGCGATTGCCATTGCGCCTGGGGCAACGTGGCGCTCAGCACAGGGAAGCTGCCAGCCAGCAGCGACCGCATATTGCCCAGAAACAGTTGTCGGTACACCGCCAGGCGCCGCGCTTCGATGCCGGGCGGTGCAGGGTTGGCGTGCGGATCGCGAATGAAACGGCTCATGCACAGTTGCTGTTCGCGCAAAGTCTCAGCCATGACGCACCTCCGGCGCTTGCGCGGCGGCCTGCAGCATCCGGATGGCCTCCACCTCGCCGAGCAGTTCGGCAAGTGGCGGGAAATTGAAATCGCGCTCCAGCAAAGTCGGCACCACCCCCAGGTACTGGTAGGCGCTGTGCAACAATTGCCAGACGTCATGCTGCACCGCAGCACCGTGGGTATCGATCTTAAGATCAGGCGCTTCATCGTAATGACCGGCCACATGCAGGCAAGCCACCCGCCCGGCTGGCACACGGGCAAGGAAAGCGTCAGCGTCGTAACCGTGGTTGCAGGCGTTGACGACCAGGTTGTTGATGTCCAGCAACAGATCGCAGTCGGCCTCATTCAGCACCGCGCACAAGAAATCGATCTCGGACATCGCCTGGTAAGGCGCCGCATAGTAGGAAATGTTCTCCACAGCGATGCGTCGACCGAGGGCATCCTGAACCTCACGAATGCGCCTGGCAGTATGGCGCACCGCTTCATCGGTGAAAGGCATGGGGATCAGGTCGTACAAATGGCCGTCATCGCTGCAATAACTCAGGTGTTCGCTGAACAGCGGGACATCATGCTGGTCGAGAAAGGCACGGATGCGCCGCAAGAACTCATGATCCAGCGGTTCGGGGCCACCAAGGGACAACGAAAGGCCGTGGCAGGACAGCGGAAAGCGCTCGGCCAGGCGGGCCAGGCTCTCACCATAGGCGCCGCCGACGCCGATCCAGTTGTCCGGCGCACATTCGAGAAAATCCACCGCACCAACATCCATGTTCAGCAGCTCAGGCAAAAGCGACCGACGCAGGCCGAGCCCGGCACCGTGCAAGGCAAACGAAGTACTCATGGGTGATCTCCTGGGGGCTGTCGCCTCCCCGGCCGACGTGCTCGGGGAGGCGATCAGCGAAGGTCAGTTCCTGGCCTGGCTCAACTTGCTGTACAGATCGGAAGGGAATGGCTTGCCGTTGGCGTCGAACTGGTTCTTGCGGAACTGGTACACCTCACCCTCGGAGAGGAAGCCGTCGTGATTGGCGTCGATGGCATCGAACTCGGCATTGGCCTTGGGCGCGACCGCCAGCAGCTCGGCACGCGAGACCCGGCCATCATGGTTGGTGTCGGTACGGGCGAAGGAGGCATCGCCACACTTGCCCTCCCCGCACTTGCCTTCAGCCTGGGTCGCCTTGGCCTGGGCGCCATCGGCACCGCATTTGCCCTCGCCGCACTTGCCTTCAGTCTGGGTCGCCTTGGCACCACTGGCACCGCACTTGCCCTCACCACACTTGCCCTCCCCGGCTTTTTGCGCGGAAGCAAGCTGATAGCCCTGGGGCATTGCGTCCACGGCGAAGGCGGCGGATGTCATGTTGATGCCTCCGACCAGGGCGATGGTGAGCAGGCCGAGGCGGGTCTTGCTTGGGAACTGGGAACGGGACATGGTGATTCTCCGAAATATCTATGCGATTGGCCGCTAGGGCGAACGTGCCGGGGAACGTGGCCTAGGGCCGTTTCGTTCAGGCAGGTTCATTTGGCCTCACGCGTGTATCGCGCACGTATCCGCAGGTAGCGGCATTTGTAAGCGAAGCCTTGCAAGCAGGCGCTTAGATACACAGAGATACATTCAGCCCAGGCGTCGGATTACAGCGCTGCCCATTGCTCGCGGTACTGCAGCAGAAAGTCCACGAAGACCCTGACCCGCTGAGGAATGGAGCGCCCATGGGGATACAGCAAGGTATAGGGCCGGGAACGCCCGCCATAAGCGGCGAGAACCTCGATCAAACGGCCATCGGCCAGCTGTTGCTCGACAATGAACTTGTAGGTCTGGAACAGCCCCGCACCGTGTTCAGCGAGCGTGACGCCGCCTAGGACATCGTCGGAGCAGGCATAGCCACCGTCGGTGAAGATCTCTCGCTCTCGGCCTTGCTCCTGGAACAGCCACGAAATCCGCCGCCCACTGCTGGGCAGCTCGAACTGAATGCACTCGTGAGCCTCCAGATCCTCAAGCACCTGCGGTGTGCCGGCCTTGGCCAGATACGCAGGCGAGGCCACCACGACCAGCTTGGCGTCTTCGAGCAAGCGCGCGACCAGCGTCGAATCTGGCTGAGCCCTGACCCGGATCGCCAGATCGTACCCCTCCGCCACGAAGTCGATGTTCCGGTTGCCCAGGTGAATCTCCACGGTGACCTGCGGATAGCGCTCGCGAAACAGCGGCAGCAACGGAAGGATGCGGTGATGCCCGTAGGTGGTCGGCAGGCTGATACGCAAACGCCCAGACGGTGTCGCCTGCGCGCCCATGACGGTTTGCTGGGCTTCCACCAGTTGACTGAGCGCCTGGCTGCACTGCTCGAAGAAGGTTCGCCCGGCCTCGGTCAGGCGGATGCTGCGGGTGGTTCTGGCAAAGAGTCGCGACCCCAGTCGCTTCTCCAGACGAAGAATCGAGCGGCTGACCGCCGCGGGGGTAACACCGGCAAGCTGGGCCGCGGCAGTGAAACTACCGGCCTCTGCAGCCAGGCAGAACAATTCGATGCTGCCCAACTGCAAATCGTCGAAATGGCGCTTCATCACAGGTACCGGGTAGGAAGATCCTGAGGCAGATCTTTACCACACCCGGCAACAGAAAAGCATCGTGACCCCAACGGCTTTACCGCCCGTGCGAGCCGGTAAAGCCACCTTCGGATCAATGGCCTGCGCTCTGGCCACCGTCTACATGCAGGATCTCGCCGGTGACGAAACCTGCGCCCTCCAGGTACAGGATCGCCTGCACGATATCGTCAATCCCGCCCATATGACCGACCGGGTGCAGCTTGCCCAGCGCCTCGTGGGTTTCAGCAGCATGCATCGGCGTTCTGATGATGCCTGGAGAGACCGCGTTGACCCGAATGCCGCGCTTGGCATATTCGATCGCCAGGGATCGGGTCGCCGCATTGATCCCGCCCTTGGTCAGGGACGCCAATACCGAAGGCACGCCGTCGATCGCATGATCGACCAGACTGGTGGTGATGCTGACGACATGGCCGCGCCCTTGTTTTTCCATTTCCACCATCGCCTGCTGGGTGATGTAGAAAAAGCCGCTCATGTTGGTCGCCACGACCTGCGCGTAATCGGCATGGGTGTAGTGGGTGAACGGCTTGGCGACAAAGATGCCGGCGTTGTTGACCAGGGTGTCTATCCGCCCGAAGCGGGCGATCGCCTCGCCAACGACGCGCTCGGCAGTCTGCGGGTCGGCGATGTCGCCAGCGATGGTCAGGATGTCCGGGTCGCTCGACGGCTGGATGGAGCGGGAGGTGGCGACCACCTGCCAGTCGCGTTCGCGAAAGCCCTTGACGACGCCTGCGCCAATGCCTTGGGAGGCGCCGGTAACAATGACGACCTTGCTTGAAGTGTTCATGGTGATTCCTCGGTCAAAGCGATGAGTTCAGGAAAAGCGTTGCGCTAGCGTTTTGCGCGAACAGCTCACTGCGCCTGCTGCTTGCGATAGGCCGTCGTGGTCATGCCCGCGTATCCCCAGTTATCCGTGTCGATCTCTTCGATCACGATATGGGTGAGCGCTGGGTCCTTGTTCAGGACACGCTCCATGGTTTGGGTGATCTCCTGGATCACCTGGGCCTTTTGCTGCGCGGTGACGCCGTCGCGAGTGATACGTACGCTGATGAAAGGCATGGTGTGCTCTCCGTTCGCTGCGGTGTCGGAATGACGGGGCAGCAGGTGGAGAAGACTGTAGAAAGTTGCCATGGAAGGATAAATACAGGCCGGAGCACTTCATTTGTGATGCGGTGTATCAAATAGCGCGGGCAAGCGACCGCGTCTTCACGAGACTCGCCCAGGGTGGGCTGATCGGACCGATACAGCCCAGTTACACGTTAAAGCTGCCCCACCCAATACGACACATCCACCTCGTCGATCTGCTCGGGACGCAAGAACCGCTGCGCATATTCCTGGTACACCCCGCTAGTGAGGAACAACCGCAACAGTTGCCCATCGATGTGGTTGTCGCGGGCCATCGTGACCAGGATCTTCACCGACTCGGACAGGGTCTTGGCCGGTTTGTAAGGCCGATCGGCAGCGGTCAGAGCCTCGAAGATATCGGCAATGGCCATGATCCGCTCAGGAATCCCCAAGTCATCCCTGCCCTGCCGGCGCGGATAGCCCGCGCCATCCATCCGCTCATGGTGGCTGCCGGCGATGGCCGAGACACGCTTGAGATGACGTGGGAACGGCAGTGAGTCGAGCATGATGATGGTCTGCACGATGTGCTCGTTGATCTTGAAGCGCTCCTCCTCGTTGAGCGTGCCGCGGCGGATCGAGAGGTTGTACAGCTCACCGGCGTTACTGGCATGAGCCGGCAGGCGCATGTCGAAGCCCCAGATGTTGCGCGGGTCATCCTTGGCCACAGGTGGCTTGCGCGCCCCCCAGGGCATCCGGTGATCATCGCGGTCAGCCAGCAGCAGCTCATCGGCCGGCAACGGCACGGGAGGAACACCTGCCAATCGCTCTTCCTCGTCCCGCGAGAGCCCCAGCCGATTGTCGAAGTGCCGTTGCCAACGCCGCTGGCCGATACGCTGCAGTCGTTCAATGTCCTGCTCCTGCATGAACTCTCCACCGATATTGGCCTTGGCAACGAAGGCAAACGCTTCCTGCAGTTCGGCCTGGGCGCGCTCGAGCGTACGCTGCAGTGGCGGTTGATCCGCGCCGCTGGCCAGCCCACGCCAGTAATCGAGCTCGGCATCGCGCCAGAGCACTTCGAAGCGCATGCGTATTTCATGGATGCGGTTGTAGAGGGTTTCCAGCTTGGTCGCCTTGTCCACCACGTATTCGGGGCTGGTGACCTTGCCGCAGTCGTGCAGCCAGGCAGCGACATGGAACTCATAGCGCTCGGCATCACTCAGGGTGAAGTCGGCATAAGGGCCGCTGTCGGCTTGCACGGCTTTGTCCAACAGCATCTGGGCCAGTTGCGGCACCCGCTCGCAATGACCTCCCGTGTAGGGGCTCTTGGCGTCGATGGCATCGGCCAACAACTTAATCATGGCATCGAGCAGGCGTTGCTGAGCCTCGACCAACTGACGTGTTTCGATGGCCACGGCCGCGGCGCCGGACAACTCCTCGACAAAGCGTCGAAATGGCTGCCCCACCCCTTCGCCTGTCCGATCAGCTTCCAATTGCAGCACCAGAATGCCGAGCAGCGCCTGACTTCGGTCGTTGAGCACGACCGCCAGGCTGCGCCCGCACAGTTCAAGGGCATGGCTGACGACTGCCGCCAAGTCCCGGTGATCGTCCGCTTGAATCTGGAGCTGCGCTGGATAGGCCTCGCTACCGCAGCAAGTGGCCAGGCGCAACTGCGCAGGCTCCGCATCGAACAGGTAGACCGCTCCGGCGTGCACGCCAGCGGCATCGACCAAGTGCGCCAACACGCCTTCGAGCATGCGTTCGAGTTGGCTCTCACGGCTGAGCGTGAGAGTGATCGCCTGAAAGCTGCGGATCGTCCCGGACATGCGGCTGAGCACCTGGCTCAGCTCGCGCACCTCCGACACCCGTGACCTGACCCCCACCTCGCGGCTGAAGTCGAAACCTGCCAGGCCGCGAACCTGCTCGGCCAGCAGGCGTAACGGACGACCGATACGCTGGCCGAGCAAGCCGCCCAGCACCAGCAAAACGGCCATCAGCGCCGCGGTCCAGAGCAACTGCTCGAACAACACCTTGCGCGCACCCGCCAACAGTTCATGACCAGGCACGGCGATCAGCACCTGCAAGTCCTGCCCGGCCAAGCTGGTGAGCGGCACACGCATGCCGTACCAGGCTTCCCCGCCTACCTGGAAACGCTTGGGGCTGGCGCCTTGGGACTGGTCGGCATACAGCTGCGCAAGGCTGGGAATCCCCAGCTCACTGATGCGCGACAGGCGCACCGTCTCGCCCTCGTGCACGATGACCCGCTTGAGATCCGGATAGGCCACCACGCTGCCTTGATCGTCGATCACCGCAAGCTCGGTCCCTGCGGTCATGCGCAGGTCCCGGCTTTCGCTGGCCAGGTCATCGACCGAGACATCCATGCCGATCACCGCCTCGCCCTTGACGCTGCGCTGGGCCAGGGTCATGCCGACCTCGCGGGTGGTGAAGAACACATAAGGGCGGGTCAGCACAGTGGTGCTTTGCCCTGAAGCCTCGACGAACCACGGGCGCGCGCGTGGATCGAACTGGTAGTCCGGCTTGTCCTGGGCCTGGAGCAGGTTGAGTTGGCGGTCATAGAATCGCCATTGGCCCGACATCGACCCGCCCGCCTGCCGGCTAACGCTCTGCACCAGGAAGGCCGTGCCAGGTGGCGCCGCGAAACGCTCGAGCAGCTGAGGCTCCCGAAGCCTGCGCACGAGCAGGAACTCGCCATTGGCGTAACCCACATAGGCGGCGCTGAGCATCTTGTTGGCGTTCAGGCTCTCGACCAGTTGCGGGAGCCGCTCCAGACGTTGGGCCAGGTCGCCGGCGAGCGGATCGGCGGCCAGCAACCGCAGACTGCTCTGTACCGGATCGACCAGCCGGCGGGCACGCTCGTCGATCGTCTTGCCCACCTGCTGGGCAGTATCCCCAGCGGCGGCCAGCAGGGTCTCTCGAACTCCGCTGTAGCCCTGCCAGGCCAGGCCTGCGCCCAGCAGCAACATGCCCAGCATGATTGCCAGCGCCACCAGAAGCTGCAAAGAAAGGCCACGCCCGGGGGTGTTCATCGCCGCAGCCCCCCTGAGCACCTGGCCGCACATACCCCGGACACAAAGCCCGCCGACTGGCGAGCGACAACGATCAGCACACAGCCCATCCCAGGTACTCCATGTATGGCGCTTCCAACAGTGTAATCAGCCAGCGCGATCGTGCTGGCCCGATGTGTAGCCCTTGCTCAGTGCCGCGCAGTCGCGGGCTCGGAGAGGCGATAAGGACACATCGAGCACGTTCCGGATACGACAGCGCCCACGTCGTCACGTGGGCGCTGTCGTATCAACCGGTCACTGTTCGCATACGGCCAGGAACGTCGCCGACGGCACGAAGAACAGCCCACCGGTGACGGCACGGCTGAAGTCCAGCAGCCGGTCGTAGTTGCCGGGCGGCTTGCCGATGAACATGTTCTCCAGCATTTGTTCGATCGGCGCCGGCGAGCGCGCATACCCGATGAAATAGGTGCCGAACTCCCCTGCCCCAGGGCGCCCGAACGGCATGTTGTCGCGCAGGATCTTCACCTCCTGGCCGTTTTCTTCCAGGGTGGTCAGCGAGCTGTGCGAGTTGCTGGGTTTTACCGACTCGTCCAGCTCGATGTCCGAAAGCTTGGTGCGCCCGATGATGTGTTCCTGCTCCGCCGTGGACAGCCCGTTCCAAGCGGTCATGTCGTGCAGGTACTTCTGCACCAGCACGTAGCTTCCGCCCGCGAACGAAGGGTCTTCGTCGCCGACGAGGGTGAACTTGCCGACCTCGCGGCCCGTGGGGTTCTCGGTGCCGTCGACGAAACCGATGATGCTGCGCATGTCGAAATACCGAAAGCCCTGGACCTCGTCGACCACCGTTACGGCGCCCTCCAGACGCTTCATGATCTGCGCAGCCAACTCGAAGCACAGGTCCATCTGTTCGGCGCGGATGTGCAGCAGAATGTCCCCTGCAGTGGCTACCGCCACGCGATCGCCACTGCCGATTTCACGAAACGGATGCAACGACGCCGGGCGCGGTACCTGGAACAGCACATCCCACACGCTCGCACCAAAACCCACGACGCAGGACAAGTTGCCCGAAGGTACCCGTTTGCCCACCGAGCGAACCAGCCCGGCAAGGTCGCCGCACAAGCCGCGGACGCAATCCCGGCTGGCGTCGCCGGGATTCAAGGTAGCCACGAGGAAAATGGCACTGCGGGTGATCGGGGTTTCGACAGCCTGGGGTTCGATCTCGGAAATGTTCATCACAGCTTTCGCCTTGTTGACAGTCAGCTAGCAGGAACCTTCGCCTGCGCACGGCTGTGCGACGCAGGCTTGGTCTATCGGTATAGCACAGGCCAGTCAGAGGCCCGCCCAAACACCAGGCGCGGTCAGTGGTAAGCATCCCCCGCTTTGACCTTGCCGCGGAACACGTGGTAGCTCCAGAACGTGTAGGCCAGGATGATGGGAATGATGAACAGCGCGCCCATCAAGGCAAACAGCTGGCTTGTGAGCGGCGCGGCGGCCTGCCAGAGGTTGATCGAGGGCGGCACGATGTTAGGCCAGATGCTGATCGCAAGTCCCAGGTAGCCGAGAAATACCAAGGTCACCACGCCCATGAACGGCAAATGCGAATGGCGCTTGCGCAGGGTCTTCTGGATCACCACCACCGCCAGTACGGCCAAACCGGCAATCAGCGCAGAGCGGATCCAGTGGCTGCCGGCGAACCAGCGCTGGGCAATGTCGGCGTGCAGCCAGGCCGTCCAGGCACAGATCACCACGATCACCATTGCCAGCAAATACAGCAGCGGACGGCTGTAATGGCGCATGCGCGACTCCAGCATGCCGTCGGTCTTGATCAGCAACCAGGTGCTGCCGAGCAACGCGTAGGCCAGGATCAAGCCCACGCCGCAGAACAGCGGGAACGGCGCCAGCCAGTCCAGCGCGCTGCCGGCGAACTGGCGGTTCTGCACGGGGATGCCCGAGATATAGGTGCCGATGGCAACGCCCTGGAAGAACGTGGCCAGCACCGAGCCGCCGATGAACGCCTTGTCCCAGAGGTGGCGCTTGCGCGGATGCGCCTTGAAGCGGAACTCGAACGCGACGCCGCGGAAGATCAGCCCGGCCAAAACCAGCACCAGCGGCAGGTACAGCGCCTCGAGAATCACCGAGTACGCCAGCGGAAATGCGCCATACAGCGCCGCAGCCCCCAACACCGCCCAGGTTTCATTGCCATCCCAGACCGGCGCGACGGTGTTCATCATCACATCGCGCTCGCTGGAGTCGCTGATCAGGGGAAACAGGATCCCTAGGCCCAGGTCGAAGCCATCCATGATCACGTACATCATCAGGCCGAAGGCGATGATCACGCCCCAGATGACCGACAAATCGATACCTTGAATTGCCATGCTTGCGCTCCCCTATCAATCCGCTACCGACAGCGGACGACGCGCTGTCGCAAGTTGGCCCGGTTGCTCAGGCAATACGTGCGCCTCATGGGTCTTCGGCCCTTTGCGTACCAGACGCATCATGTAGCCGATACCCACCGTGAACACCGAGAAGTAGATCAGGACGAACAGCGCCAGGGTGATGCTCATCTGGGTGGCGCTGTGATTGGACGCCGCCTGCGTGGTGCGCAACATGCCGTAGACCACCCACGGCTGACGGCCGACCTCGGTGGTGAACCACCCGGCGAGCAAGGCGATCAAGCCCGACGGCCCCATGAGCAAGGCGAACCACAGGAAGAGTCGGTTGCGGTACAGGGCGCCGCCTCGGCGCAATACCAAGGCCAGCAGTGCACAAGCCAGCATCAACATGCCCAGTCCAGCCATGACCCGGAAGCTCCAGAAGATGATCGTAGAGTTGGGTCGGTCCTCTTTGGCAAAGCTCTTGAGCGCCGGAATCTGCTTGTCCAGGCTGTGGGTCAGGATCAGGCTGCCCAGGTAAGGCACCTCCAGGCTGTAGCGGGTCCTTTCGGCGTCCATGTCCGGCAGGCCGAACAACACCAGTGGCGAGGCCTCACCCGGGATATTTTCCCAGTGCCCTTCGATGGCTGCGATCTTGGCCGGCTGATGCTCCAGGGTATTGAGCCCGTGGGCATCGCCCACCACGACCTGCACAGGCGTGACCACCAAGATCATCCACATGGCCATCGACAGCATCTTGCGCACCTGTGGCGTATCACGGCCACGCAGTAAGTGCCAGGCGGCCGAGGCGCCCACGAACAACGCAGTCGACAGGAATGCGGCCAACGCCATGTGCGCCAGGCGGTACGGGAACGACGGATTGAAGACAATCCTGAACCAGTCCATCGGCACGACACGGCCATCGACGATCTCGATACCTTGCGGTGTCTGCATCCAGCTGTTGGACGAGAGAATCCAGAACATCGAGATGAGCGTGCCGATGGCCACCATGATGGTGGCGAAGAAGTGCAGCTTGCGCCCTACCCGGTCCCAGCCGAACAACATCACGCCCAGGAAGCCCGCCTCCAGGAAGAACGCCGTCAGCACCTCATAGGTGAGCAACGGCCCGGTCACGCTGCCCGCGAAGTCTGAAAAACGCGCCCAGTTGGTGCCGAACTCGTAAGCCATGACCAGGCCCGAGACCACGCCCATGCCAAAGTTGACGGCGAAGATCTTCGACCAGAAGTGGTAAAGGTCCTTGTAGACCGCGTTGCCGGTCTTCAGCCAGCAACCTTCGAGCACTGCCAGAAAGCTTGCCAGACCAATAGTGATGGCCGGAAAGATGATGTGAAACGAGACCGTGAAGGCGAACTGAATCCGCGCCAGGTCCAACGCATCTAGATTCGACATGACAATATCCTTGCAGGCCGCCGGCCGTTACCGGCCAGGGCCTGTGCACAGGGGAACGTGAGGGTTATTCGGCGACGGTGTGGATCAGATTGTCGGGCCGCGCCTTTTCCAACCTGATGGCGACGAATTTGGACGTGGGCGTGTAGGTCCGGTCGCCGTAGCTTTCCAGGGGCACCAGCGGGGTGGTTTCCGGGTAGTACGCCGCGGCCTGGCCTTCAGGCAGGTCGTAGGGCACCAACTGAAAGCCCGATACGCGCCGCTCACGGCCGTCTTCCCACAGCGACACCATGTCCACCTGCTCGCCGGGCTCAAAGCCCAGGCGGCGGATGTCAGCTTCGTTGACGAACACCACCTCGCGTAGGCCGAACACGCCCCGGTAGCGGTCGTCCAGGCCGTACAGGGTGGTGTTGTACTGATCGTGCGAGCGCAGGGTCTGCAGAATCAGATCGGGCCGCTCGCCACGCTCGAGCACGGCCTCGTTGACCAGGTGCACCGGCAGTTCGCTGGGCGTGAACTGGGCCTTGCCGGTGGCGGTGTTCCATTCGCGCTCGGCCGCCGCGTTGCCCAGGTGGAAACCGCCCGGTTGCTGCAGTCGGGCATTGAAATCCTCGAAGCCCACGATGGTGTCGGCGATCAGGTCACGGATGCGGGCATAGTCGCCGATCACCCATTCCCAATCGATCGGATGATTGCCCAGGGTCGCCTTGGCCATGCCGGCAATGATCGCCGGCTCCGAGCGCAGGTGCGGCGAGCGGGGTTTGAGCTGGCCGTGGGAGATGTGCACCATGCTGAACGTGTCTTCGACCGTGATGCCTTGCGGGCCTTCGGCCTGCAGGTCGATTTCGGTGCGGCCCAGGCACGGCAGGATCAACGCATCACGGCCGGTCACCAGGTGCGAGCGGTTGAGCTTGGTGGCGATGTGCACCGTCAGTTCGCAGTTGCGCAGCGCCGCGTGGGTACGCGGAGTGTCTGGTGTGGCCTGGGCGAAGTTACCGCCCAAGGCGATGAACACCTTGGCGCGTTTCTCTTCCATGGCCTTGATGGCGAGTACTGCGTTGTGCCCATGCTCACGCGGCACCTCGAACTGGAAGCGCCACTGCAGCGCATCGAGCAGTCGCGCCGGCGGCTGTTCGTCGATACCCATGGTGCGGTCGCCCTGCACGTTGCTGTGACCGCGCACCGGCGAAAGGCCCGCGCCAGGCTTGCCGACGTTGCCGCGCAGCAGTTGCAGGTTGATGATCTCCTGGACGGTCGGCACCGAGTGGCGATGCTGTGTCACACCCATGGCCCAGCACATGATCACCCGCTCAGCCTTGCGGTACATGCGTGCGGCCAGCTCGATTTCGGCCAGGCTCAGGCCGGACTGCTCGACGATATGTTCCCAGGACGTGGCATCCAGGACTGCCAGGTAGACGTCCACACCCGAGGTGTGCGCCTCGATGAAGGCGTGGTCGAACACCGCCGGCTCGCCCTTGGCCTGGGCCTCGCGTTCCCACAGCAGCAAGAACTTGGCGATGCCGCGCATGACCGCCATGTCGCCGCCCAACGCCGGGCGGAAGTACGCAGTGTTGGTCGGCTCCGAGCCGTTGCTGAGCATTTCGAAGGGGTGCTGCGGATGCTGGAAGCGCTCCAGGCCACGCTCCTTGAGCGGGTTGAAGCACACCACCTGGGCACCGCGCTTGACCGCCTCGCGCAGCGGTTCGAGCATGCGCGGGTGGTTGGTGCCGGGGTTCTGGCCGATGACGAAGATCGCGTCGGCTTCCTCCAGGTCATCGAACACCACGGTGCCCTTGCCCACGCCGAGGGATTCGCCCATGCCCACGCCACTGGCTTCGTGGCACATGTTCGAGCAGTCCGGGAAGTTGTTGGTACCGAAGGCCCGCACGAACAGCTGGTACAGGAACGCCGCTTCGTTGCTGGCCCGCCCAGAGGTATAGAACTCGGCCTGGTTGGGCGACTCGAGCGCCTGCAGGTGCTGTGCGATGAGCGCGAAGGCGTCGTCCCAGGAGGTTTCCACGTAATGGTCGGTGGCCGCGTCGTAGCGCATCGGGTGGGTCAGTCGGCCCTGGTATTCGAGCCAATAGTCGCTCTGCTCGGCCAGGGCACTGACGCTGTACTTGGCGAAGAAGGCCGGGTCCACCGAACGGCCGGTGGCCTCCCAGTTGACCGCCTTGGCGCCGTTCTCGCAGAACTTGACCATGTCGCTTCCCGGCGATTCGCCCCAGGCACAACCGGGGCAGTCGAAGCCGCTGTTCTGGTTGGTCTTGAGCATCATGCGCAGGTTCTTGAAGGCATTCTCGCTGCCCAGCCAGGCCTTGGTCACGCTCTTGAGCGCGCCCCAACCGGCGGCCGGGCCGTTGTAACTTCTGATATGTTCTTCTTCGCTCATCGGGCTACCCTTTGATTGATACTCGGCGGGAGATCGAATTGAAGCGCTCACGTTCAACTCACGTACAGAAGTTGAAAAACACACTTCAAACTTTGACAGCCGCAGACTATTTTTGCCGCCACCCTCCGTCAAATCAAAAGTAATGACGACATGATCAGGTTTATCTATCACTGCCGCCAGGGCTTTATCCCCGCGAACTTTCCGGGTGTGATCGACGCTATTGATCACGTATTAATAAAAAACAATCACACGCTCGAGAGCGTTGCATCAGTTAAAGAGGCCATTAATTAAGTTTCGTTGCGAGCCCATTCGCTTTTGCGGGTAATCCGCCCTTGCAGGCTCGGGCTCACTGCCGCGAGCCGCAACGCTCGGCGGCCTTTAGGTGCGGCACGAAATTGCACGGCCGATGCCGCGAATCCAGCTGCTCCACCAAAATCCCCTCCCAGGCCGTACGGCAGGCCCCGGTGGAGCCCGGCAGGCAACACACCAGCGTGCCGTTGGCCAGCCCTGCCAGCGCGCGGCTCTGCACCGTCGAGGTGCCGATATCCAGGATCGACAGGGCTCTGAACAGCTCGCCAAAGCCTTCGATGTGCTTGTCCAGCAGACAAGTCACCGCCTCTGGGGTACTGTCACGCCCGGTGAAGCCGGTGCCGCCGGTGATCAATACCACCTGCACCTGATCGTCAGCGATCCAGCCTGCGACCTGGGCTCGAATCCGATAGAGGTCATCCTTGAGCAAGGTTCGAGCCACCAATCGATGCCCCATTTCCACCGCGCGCGAGGCCAGCAACTCGCCGGATGTATCGGTTTCGAACGTCCGGGTATCGCTGACCGTCAACACGGCGACATTCAGAGGAATAAATTGCGCAGTGGGTTTTGAACTCATCGTGAACACTCTAACTAAACAGGGGCCGTCATTCGCGAGAAACTAGAGCGCCCGCCCCTGTTCGTCCAATCAATAATTCATACTGCATTATCGATATCGCCTATCATCGTCTGCTGATCAGCAGGATCTATCAGGTGTTCGTAAATTCCCATTGGACACTCTTGTTCTTTCATTTTACTTTTCGCCGCCACAGGGTTTCGACCCATCTCAATACACTGACTGCCAGCGTCAACAGGTAAACGATCGGTTCAATGCAACACACCTCCGATACGACTCATGTGTTTGCAGGGCGAGCGATGGATATCAAACAACTTAAATTTCTAATTGCGCTGGATCAGACCCGGCACTTTGGCCAGGCCGCTGCGCTGTGCCATATCACCCAGCCGACCCTCTCGATGCGCCTGCGCAACCTGGAGGACGAGTTGGGCTTGGTGCTGGTGACTCGTAGCCAGCGATTCGAAGGGTTCACCGAGGCGGGCGAACGGATTCTGGCCTGGACGCGCACCCTGTTAGCCGCCTATGACGGCCTGCAGAGCGAAGCCGCCAATTGCCGTGGACAGATCGTCGGTAGCCTGCGCATCGGCATGGTGCCGCTGTCGAGCTTCAATGCCATGCAGTTGCTCAAGCCGCTGCTCGCGCAGTACACCGAACTCACCGTCCAGCTGTCATCGCTCAGCTCCGAACAGGTGATCGATGGCCTGAGCCGTAACCAGCTTGACCTGGGCATCTGCTACCTCGATCGGGTCAACAGCAGCTATTTCGAGATCATCGAGCTGGGCGCCACCCGCATGGGCTTGCTGTACGACACCCGGCATTTTCGCTTCGACGGGCCCGAATTACCTTGGGAAACGCTCGCCGGGTTACCGCTTGGCTTGCTCTCCCAAGGCATGCACTACCGCCAATCGCTGGATTTGAGCTTGCGCAGCCGCGGCCTGCACCCAACCCCCGTGCTTGAAAGCGATTCGACCTATCAGTTGATCCAAGCCGTCTGCGCCGGGCTGTGCTGCGCCATCATGCCGCTCGACGATGGGCTGGAGGAGCTGAGTGAACATATCCGCATCATCCCCATCGCCAGCGCCAACATCCATGCACCGGTCGGCCTGCTGCTGCGCCGCAACGAGCCACGCTCGGCGCTGGCGGAAAAATGCTTCGCCCAGGCCCGGGACTTGCTCACGCCGAGCCCGCCCCCGGCCATTGGCCAGAAAGCCTGACCACCCGACAGACAGCGTCCTCGAGCCTGCCCTCAGCCGGCATGTCAGCATGCCCCGGAGCCCCAATGCCCCCCACCGTCGACTCGCCTTCCTTGACCCACCTGGACACGCGCGGCAACGCCCAGATGGTCGATGTCACCGACAAATCCGAAACGCACCGCCAGGCCACCGCCGAAGCCTGGGTGCGGATGAAGCCTGAAACCCTCAACCTGATCGTCACCGCAGGTCACCCCAAGGGCGATGTCTTCGCGGTGTCGCGCATCGCCGGCATCATGGCCGCCAAGCGTACCCACGAGCTGATCCCGCTGTGCCATCCGTTGCTGTTGACGGCGGTCAGCGTGGAGATCAAGGCGGTCAACCCGGACTCGGTGCGCATCATCGCCACCTGCAGCCTCAAGGGCGTCACCGGTGTGGAAATGGAGGCCTTGACCGCAGCGAGTGTCGCGGCGCTGACCCTTTATGACATGTGCAAGGCCGTCGATCGCAGCATGCAGATCGACTGGGTGCGCCTGCTCAGGAAATCCGGCGGACGTTCCGGTACCTATCGTCTGGAGGCGCTGCCGTGATCCGGCTTCAGTACTTCGCACGCTTTAGGGAGCAGTTGGGCATTGACAGCGAATCGCTGCCTTGGACACCCGCGCTGGCCAGCCTGCGCGATCTGCGGGACCGGCTGGCCGAGCGCGGTGAACCCTGGACCACGACGCTGGGGCATTCTGGCCTGATGTGTGCGCGCAACGAGGCGCTCTGTG
Source organism: Pseudomonas sp. HTZ2 (assembly GCF_033173945.1). Taxonomy (NCBI): domain Bacteria; kingdom Pseudomonadati; phylum Pseudomonadota; class Gammaproteobacteria; order Pseudomonadales; family Pseudomonadaceae; genus Pseudomonas; species Pseudomonas sp. HTZ2. The sequence goes on from NZ_CP137332.1 coordinate 3,968,025, forward strand.
ACCTGGATGAGCCGTTGCACGATGGCGACGACGTGGCGTTCTTCCCGCCGGTCACCGGGGGCTAGTGCGGGGACGTCCACGCCGCCATGCAGCCGGCGCTTAAATGACCCGGCTGCCCACACTCACCGGCTCGCCATCCTGCGCCGGTACTGGCGAGCGCGCAGGGCATTGGCCAGTTGCTGCACGAGCAACGCCCAACCCGGCGCCACCGCAGGATCAGTCGCCTTGCCCCGGGCAAGCTTGTTCAACTGATACTTGACCACCGCCATGTTGGCCAACGAGGCAAGCGCTTTGTTCTTCCAGGTGATCGCCGGCAGTTGCGGGGCGCTGAGCTGCCCCGCCTGCCAATCACGCGGCAAGGCAGGGTCGATCGCCAGCGCCGTGCCGATGCCGACCATGTCGACGCCACTGTCGATCACCTGTTCTGCAACCGGCAGCCGGCGGATACCGCCGGTCACCATGACCGGCATCCTCGCCACTTCGCGAATCTCGCGGGCGAATTCCAAAAAGTAGGCCTCCCGCGCCAATGTGCGGCCATCCCGCGCCTGGCCTTGCATGGCTGGGGCTTCATAGCTACCGCCGGAAAGCTCGACAAGATCGATGCCCAGTGGGTTGAGCAGACCCACGACCTCTTTGGCATCGTCGGCACTGAAGCCGCCGCGCTGGAAGTCAGCCGAATTGAGCTTTACCGCGACGGCAAAGCCTGGCGACACCGCCGCCCGCACAGCCTTGACGATCTCCAGCAACAGGCGCGCGCGGTTCTCGAGGGCGCCGCCCCATTGGTCGGTACGCTGGTTGGTCAACGGCGAAAGGAACTGGCTGAGCAGGTAGCCATGGGCGGCGTGAATCTGCACGCCGGTAAAGCCCGCCTGCTCTGCCAACTGCGCGCTTCGGGCAAATCGCCGGATGATGTCCTCGATGACCTGCGTCGTCATGGCCTGGGGCTTGCTGAAATGCCGGGACATCGTGCCCAGTTCCAGCGCCACGGCCGAAGGCGCCCAGGTCGCCTGACCAAGGTTGGCCGGCATCTGGCGGCCGGGGTGGTTGATCTGCAGCCAGAACTGCGCCCCCTGCGCCTGCCCGATGCGCGCCCACTGCCGGAACCGCTCCAGGTGCAGTTCATCTTCCAGAACGACACCACCGGGGCCCGTCATGGCGCGGGAGTCGACCATCACATTGCCGCTGATGAGCAGGCCTGCGCCACCCTCCGCCCACGCCTGGTACAGGCGCATCAATCGAGCAGATGGCGCGTGGTCGGCATCGGCCATGTTTTCTTCCATGGCCGCCTTGGCGATCCGGTTTGCGAGGGTGGAGCCGTTAGGCAGTACGAGGGGGGTGAAGGCGTTCATAGCGGCACCTCATTGGACGGTGCCAGCGACGATATCCTTAAAGCCAACTTTAAGGTCAATACCCAGATAGAGGACGAAGTCAATTAGCGCTCGATGTCAGACTTGTTGGCGGCCATGTCCTCACGCAACTGGTTGAGTACGCGCTGTGTGTTGTCCGCGCATGCCATGCCTTCGGGCTTGCTCTGGACGCCATCGATCACCAGCAGCAGTTGCGCCTTGTTGCGCGCCAACTGTTGTTGCAGCGCCTCGATTTCCTCGACCTTGCGCTTGAGCCCGTCGAGCAGTTCATCATGGCGCCAGCCGTTGGCGTTGACGGGCATCAGATGGCGAATCTGCTCCAAGGTGAAACCCGCTGCCTGGGCGCTGGTGATCATCTCCAGCACCCAGACGGCGTCAGCGTCGTAGTCACGGTAACCGTTGGCCTTGCGCTCGACGGCGTGGATCAACCCACTCGCCTCATAGAAACGAATGCGCGATGGCGCCAGGCCGGTGATCTTCGCCAACTCGCCAATTTTCATGAAGCACCTTGTGATGGATGGACCTTGAAGCTCACTTTAATCCTCAGGCGGACGATGGGCCAAGCGGATCTTGGTGTCTGAAATGTGTCCGCACGAAGGTAAATGAACAATCCTTTCAACGCAGTGAGGGCGCGCGTGGATACCTTCGAGCAGCGCCTAGAGACCTGCAATGACCTCAGCTGCGGTAGTCACTTGGCCGAAGTGGTGCTTCCACAGGTCGATGCCCAGTTGGCCAGACCGGTCCAGGGTCGAGCCTACGGTCAAGTCGGTGATCAGCGTCGGGCTCAGCCCTGCATCGAACAGCGCGAAGCCCGCAGCCAGCACGCAGGTTTCTGTCTGCAAGCCGCAGACCAGGACCCGATCGACGCCCAGGCGCTTGAGGTATTCGATCGTTGCGGGCGTTTGCCCATAGCCATGCTTGATGAAGACTTCATCGGCCTCGATCAGGTTCTCGTCTTCGGCCGCCGGGTGCCAGCCGAGCTGACGGTGAAACGGCGTGACCTGCTCGTCATGCAGCTCGATGGACGCGACAGTGGGAATCTTCGCTGACAAATGTCGGATGCGATCGATGAGCCATTCCGGCGGGTTGAACGTGGACTGGACGTCGACAATGAGCAGCACCTGCTCCATGGGCATTTCCTAGCGCGATGTGAAGAGCGCCGAGTATATCGTCCGAACGCGTTCGGGCGCTTCCGTGCAGCCCATCGCAAACTTTGTCGCCCACCCTACAGCCCTGGTTTACCGGCACGGGCAACGACCTCTCAAGTCGCCGCTGTGAGGGGCCACACGCGTTCGCAGGGGCCGCCTCTGGTCATGTGAACGAATCTTCATGTTTCGCGCAGGCGCCTGCCACCGGGCAGATCAGCGGTTTCGCAGCGGCTCGCTGCCCGAGAGTGTCTTGAGCCTCCTTCCCCCGTTGCGTAGCATCGCCCGCCCTCGCGCAGCCCTCTCCCGATCACCAGAGCTTCCGATGCCCCAACCGATTCCCTTGAAGGACCACGAAAAGGAAAAACACCTGGTCAATCGCAGGCTGCTGGCCTGTGCGACGCTGGTGATGAGCCTGGTGGTGGTGCTGGTGGGCCGGTTGTATGTGTTGCAGGTGCTGCAACACGACCAGCAAACCGCAGTGTCGGAAAACAACCGCGTGCACGTGCTGCCCATCCCGCCGGAGCGCGGGTTGATCTACGACCGCAACGGCGTGGTGCTGGCTGACAACAAACCCAGCTTCAACCTGACCATGACTCGCGAGCGCGCAGGCGACAGCGACCAGGTGCTCGATACCCTGGCCCAGGTGCTGGGCCTGGGCGAGGACGAGCGCAAGCAATTCGACAAGGACCTGCGCCGGGGCCGCAAACCGTTCGAGCCGGTGACGCTGATGTTCGGCCTGTCCGAAGAGCAGATCGCGCTGATCGCGGTCAATCAGTTCCGCCTGCCGGGCCTGGACGTGGAGGCGCAGTTCATCCGTGAGTACCCGTTGGGCGAGCACTTCGCCCACTCGGTGGGTTATGTCGGGCGTATCAACGAAAAAGAAGCCAAGACCCTCGACAACACCGAGTATCGCGGCACCCAGTCAATCGGCAAGACCGGCATTGAGCGCTTCTACGAAGACCAGCTCCATGGCCACGTGGGCTATGAAGAAGTCGAGACCAACGCCCAGCGCCGGGTCATGCGGGTGCTGCGCCACCAGGATCCGATACCGGGCAAGGACTTGGTCCTGACCTTGGACGCCCATCTGCAGCAAGCGGCCGAAAAAGCGCTCGGCGGGCGTCGTGGCGCAGTGGTGGCGCTGGACCCGGCCACGGGCGATGTGCTGGCGATGGTGAGCAATCCGGCGTTCGACCCCAACCTGTTCGTCAAGGGCATCAGCTTCAAGCAGTACGCCGCCTTGCGCGACTCGATCGATCGACCACTGTTCAACCGTGTGCTGCGCGGTCTGTATGCGCCAGGCTCGACGTTCAAGCCGGAAGTGGCCATCGCCGGCCTGGACAGTGGCGTGATCACCCCCGCCAGCCGCGTCTTCGACCCGGGTTACTACACGCTGCCCAACTACGACCACAAGTACCGCAACTGGAACCGCAGCGGCGATGGCTGGGTGGACATGTACAGCGCGATCATGCGGTCCAACGACACCTACTTTTACGACCTGGCACACAAGCTGGGCATCGAGCGCCTGCATGACTACATGGCCGAGTTCGGGCTGGGCCAAAAGGTCTCCCTGGACATGTTCGAGGAGGCACCGGGCCTGATGCCCTCCCCGGCCTGGAAGCGCGCCACCCGCCGCCAGGCCTGGTTCCCTGGCGAGACCTTGATCCTCGGGATCGGCCAGGGCTACATGCAGGTCACCCCACTGCAACTGGCACAGGCCACCAGCCTGCTGGCCAGCAAAGGCGTGTGGCATCGTCCGCACCTGGCGCTGAGTGTAGGAGGCCAGGCGCCCGTGGACCCGCACCCGATGCCGGACATCGTGCTGCACGACAAGCACGCCTGGGACCAAGTCAACACCGGCATGCAGATGGTCATGCACGACCCACGGGGGATCGCCCGCGCTGCGGCAGCCGGGGCCCAGTACCGCATCGCGGGCAAGAGCGGCACCGCGCAGGTGGTGGCGATCCGTCAGGGCGAGCGCTACAACCGCGACAAGACCCTCGAACGTCACCGGGACAATGCCCTGTTCGTCGGTTTCGCACCGGCCGAGCACCCCAGTATCGTGGTGGCGGTGATGATCGAGAACGGCGAAGCCGGTGGCCGGGTGGCCGGGCCTGTGGTGCGCGAAGTCATGGATGCCTGGCTGCTCGACGACCAGGGCCATTTAAAGGTGCAGTACGCTGGCGGCACGGGCCAGCCCGCGGTGCCCCACGCCTGAGCGTCAGCGAATCTGATGCTTGTGCAGCAAGCGGTAGAACGTAGGCCTGGAAATCCCCAGCACCTTGGCCGCGACACTGAGGTTGTCGCTGTGCCGATCGAGCACATCCGAAAGCGCCTGGCGCTCGGCCCGGTGCTTGTAGTCTTCCAAAGTGCCCAGTAACTGCTCGTCCTGCTCGATCATCTGCAGCCCCAGGTCCTGTGCCTCGATCTGTCGGCCCTCGGCCAGCACCAAGCCGCGACGCACCCGGTTGGCCAGCTCCCGCACATTGCCCGGCCAGTCGTGCCGGCCCATGGCCGCCAGGGCGCGGTCGCTGAACGAGCGAGGCCGGCGTCCGGTCTCCAGGCTGTAGAAATGCGCGAAATGGCTGGCCAGCATCGACAAGTCGCCGTGGCGGTCACGCAGCGGCGCGGTGATCACCTGCAGGACATTGAGCCGGTAATAGAGGTCCTCGCGAAAGCGCCCCTGCACGATGGCCTTTTCCAAGTCAACGTGGGTAGCCGCCAGAACGCGCACATCCACCGGGATCGGTTGGTCGCCGCCGACCCGCTCGATGTGTTTTTCCTGCAGAAAGCGCAACAGGTTGGCCTGCAGCTCCAAAGGCAGGTCGCCAATTTCGTCGAGGAACAACGTCCCGCCATTGGCGGCCTCGATACGCCCCACCTTGCGCTGATGGGCGCCGGTGAACGCGCCCTTTTCATGGCCGAACAGTTCGGACTGGATCAAGTGCTCGGGGATCGCGCCGCAGTTGATGGCGACGAACGGTTTGTCGCTGCGCTGGGATTGCCGGTGCAGGGTACGCGCCACCAATTCCTTGCCGGTGCCGCTTTCGCCGCGGATCAGCACCGGCGACTCGGTCGGTGCCAGCTTGCCCAGTAACTTGCGCAGTTCGCGGATCGGCCGGCTTTCACCCAACAGTTCATGGGTCGGTTCATCCACCCGGACGGTGCCCTTGCCGCGCAAACGGGCCATGCCGAAGGCGCGCCCGAGCGTGACCTGCACACGCGACACGTCGAACGGCAAGGTGTGGAAATCGAAGAACCACTCACAAACGAAGTCACCGACGTTCTGCATGCGCAGTTGCTCGGGGCTGAGCACGGCGATCCATTCGGTATTGCTGCGGGCGATCAGGTCCTTGACGGCATCGGGATGACGCAAATGCGTGGCCTGCAAGCGCAACAAGCCGACATCGCACGGATGCTCAAGCGCCGAGGTCAGCGAACAGCTATGCACAGCCCAGCCGACGCTGCGCAAGCCCGGTAGTAGACGGTGGCAATCGTCGCAGGGATCGACGATCAGCAGACGGCGTTGGGTGGTCGGTTCGAGCATGACTGTTCCTTGACGCCAATAGTTGGTTTTTCATGTAGAAACAGTAAGTTGCAACGTCCGAATTAACAGTAGCAATGAACCTGAGTTGGCCCAGTACCGTTTGTCCGCCAATTGCATTCGGCGATGGGGCGCTCGGGAATCTTTCAAAGTTTCCAGCGTCACAGCCGGCACAGGTTGCAGACATACTTTTGCCGACTTGAAAAAAAATTCGCCGCCCGTGTGACTTCACCCCTGACTTGGAGCATCAGTACGAATAACCCCGCGCTGCGCCTCCTTGAATATGAAGCAACGCGGACATCTTTTCGCTGTTTGGGACCATAGAGAGACCGAACCATGAACGCCCCGCTCCGTGTCAACGAAGCACTGCTGATCGCCGACCACGCCTTCGAACCTTTCCAGTGCGTAGCCTGGGATGCACCCAACGGTACTGGTGAGCTGAGCCTGGCAGTGATCGACCGGACCAACACGCGTATCGGCAGCAAGCAAGTCTCCTCGCGTATCTATTCCGACCCTGCGCAATGGGCCAGCTTGATCGAGGAGGTGCGTGCCGAACTTTGCGAAAAAGGTTACGACCTGCAACCCTGGTCGATGCCGAAATAATATCGGCGCCCTGCAAGTGCGTGCCAGGCCACGCACTTGTGCAACTTTCTTTTTGCCCTTCCGGCAACTTTTGTCATTGCGACATATCGTCGCAACTTCGACTTTCAACGTTAATCAATTCAACTCCCTGAACTGCTGGATATGCCGATATTCGGCCTGCAGTTGTTCGGCCAGTTGCCGCGCACGCCCCAGGCGCACCGCCGCCAGCTCAATGTCCACCAGCACCGTCGCGCATGGCATGGGTTGCAGTGCATTCCAGCGTTGCAAGCGACCATCGGTCAGCACCAAGCAACGCTGTGTTTCCTGCGGGTAACGCTTGGCCCGTGCCCGCAACCAGTGCTGCGCCTCTTCAAGGGCAGCGATCAACGGCGTACCGCCCCCCGCCCCGAGCGCTTGCAACCAGGGTCGCAGGGCGGCCGATGCCTTGAGGCCATGGCGCTGCCAACGCGGCGCGCCGCCACTGGCGGTGAGCAGGGCTAGGCGGGCGCGTTGGCGATAGGCCTGATCGAACAGCTCGACCAGCAGCCCCTTGGCGTGTGCCAGCGCCTGCTGGCGCCGGGTCGAAGCCGAGGCGTCAACGATCACCAGCCATAATTCCGGCGCCTGGGCCTGGCGCTGCTGCCAACACAGGTCATGGCGATGCCGTGGTCGCCCTTTGAGCAATGTCGCAAGCCACGCCACACGCGTAGCACCACCGATCCGCACGCGACCACGGGGCGTGCCGCTCAGGGTGCCCGGCTGGGGCTTGGCATCCGCCGCCTGGGCGGCGGGCTTGCGGATGCTCAGGGCTTTTTTGCCCAGTTCGGCACCTCGCGCCGTGCCCCGGTGGCGACCGTTTGTGGGGGCAACGCGCCCCAATCCCCCTGCCCACCTTGGGCGTCGGAATGAGCTTGGGTCTGAGGCGGTGGTGAGGTGGAGGATGCGCTGGTCGGGGGCGTCTCTCGGCGTCGATGGCGCAGGGCGAATTCCGCCACAGCCTGCACATCGGCTTCCTCTATCGCATCGCCGCCGCGCCAGGCGGCATGGGCACGGGCGGCCCGCAACCAGACCAGGTCGGCGCGCATGCCATCGACCCCAGCGCTGAAACAGCCCTCTGTGATCCAGGCCAAGGCGCGATCGTCCAGCGGGATGCTGTCCAGGCGCTGACGTGCGGCCTGGCAGCGTTCGCGCAGGTCTGCCTGAGCCTGCGCCCATTGGGCGCAGAACGCCTGCGGATCACTGTCGAAGGCCAGTCGCCGACGAATGATCTGCTGCCGCGCCTGCGGCGGCGGAAGACCTTCGAGCAGCACATTGAGGCCGAAACGGTCGAGCAATTGCGGGCGCAGCTCGCCCTCTTCCGGATTCATGGTGCCGATCAGGACGAATCGAGCATCGTGGCGATGGGAAATACCGTCGCGCTCGATGCGGTTGGTGCCACTGGCGGCCACATCCAGCAGCAGGTCCACCAGCGGATCGGGCAGCAGGTTGACCTCATCCACGTAAAGCACGCCCCCATGGGCTTGGGCCAGTACGCCGGGCGAAAACTGCGCCTTGCCCTGCCCCAGCGCGGCATCCAGGTCGAGGGTACCGACCAGGCGCTCCTCGGTGGCGCCTAGGGGCAGGGTCACGAAGGGTGGTGTCTGCCCAGCCGTACCCAACAGGTCCGCCAGCCCGCGCGCCAAGGTGCTTTTGGCCATGCCACGCGGGCCTTCGATCAACACACCGCCGATTTTGGGGTCGATGGCGGTCAGGCACAGGGCCAGCTTGAGGTCGTCGGCGCCGACTACGGCCGCCAGGGGGAATTGCACGGGTTCGCTCATTTCAAGCCTGTTCCTCGCCATCGAGCAATTGCTCTTCAAGGGCTTCCCGGTAGGCCCCTGGCGACGCCCAGAGGCCGCGTTGCTGGGCTTCCAGCAAGCGTTCGGTCAGGTCGCGCAGGGCTTCGGGGTTGTGCTGTTGCAGGAAGTCTCGGGTCGCAGGGTCGAGCACATAGGCATCGGCCAGCGACTGGTAGTGGTGATCGTCGATCAGGTGCGTGGTGGCGTCGAAGGCGAACAGGTTGTCGACCGTCGCCGCCAGCTCGAAGGCACCTTTATAGCCATGGCGCTTGGCCCCCTCGATCCACTTGGGGTTCAGAGCGCGGGCGCGGATCACCCGGTTCAGTTCTTCCTTGAGGGTGCGGATGCGTGGCCGGTCGGTCTGGCTGTGATCGCCGTGATAACTGGCCCGGGCGGTGCCGGCCAGGGTCTCGGCCGCTGCCAGCATGCCACCTTGGAATTGATAGTAGTCGTTGGAATCGAGCAGGTCATGCTCGTGATTGTCCTGATTTTGCAGCACCGCCTGGACCTGGCCCAAACGCCGGGCGAACGCGGCGCGGGCCGGTGTGCCTTCGTCGCTGCCGCCATAGGCGTAGCCGCCATGGTTGAGGTAGACCTCGGCCAGGTCGCCGCGTGTCTGCCATAAACGTCCATCGATTGCATTCTGCACCCCGGCCCCGTAGCTGCCGGGCTTGGCGCCGAAGACACGCCAGCCGGCCTGGCGCGCCGCCTGCTCGGCGTCCACGCCATCGGCCAGCAAGGCCTCGCGTTCGGCTCGCACCCGCGCAGCCAGGGGGTTGAGGTCGTCAGGCTCGTCCAGCGCCGCCACGGCCTGCACCGCCGCATCGAACAGCCGAATGAGGTTGCCGAAGGCGTCGCGGAAGAAGCCTGAGACGCGCAAGGTGACGTCCACCCGCGGGCGATCGAGCAGGCTCAGCGGCAGGATCTCGAAATCGTCGACTCGCTGACTGCCGGTGGCCCACACCGGCCGCACACCCATCAGCGCCATGGCCTGGGCGATGTCATCACCACCAGTGCGCATGGTCGCCGTGCCCCAGACCGACAGCCCCAGCTGACGCAGGTGGTCGCCATGGTCTTGCAAGTGACGCTCAAGGATCAGGTTCGCCGAGGCGAACCCCAGGCGCCAGGCCGTGGTGGTGGGCAGGTTGCGCACATCCACCGTATAGAAATTACGCCCGGTGGGCAGCACGTCCAGACGCCCCCGGCTGGGCGCTCCGCTGGGCCCGGCCGGGACGAAACGCCCGGCCAGTGCGGCCAGCAGGCCGTCGGTTTCGGCCGCGCCGCAGGCGTCCAGGCTCGGGGCGATGGTGTCGACCAGCGCCTGCAGGACCGTGGCAACCGGATGCCAGGCGGCATCTTCAGGCAATGCCAGGCGGCCTGCCAGCGCACGCTCGATCAAGTCCAGCGCAAGGTGTTCCAGGCGCTCGCGGGTATCGCCCTGGTTGCGCCATGGCGCGGTATCGAGCGCCTGCAGCACCGCTGGGCGCGGCCCCTGCCAAGGCTGGCCGAATTCGCAATCCAGCGGGTCGAAGCCCAACGCCAGGGCTTTGGCCAGCGCACGGATCAGGCTGGCATTGGCACCTTTGCCGTCACCGCGCTCCACGCGCAACAACGCCAGCAACGTATCGCTGCGCAGGCGCCCTTCAGGAGATTGGCCGAACACATGCAGGCCGTCGCGGATCTGCGATTCCTTGAGGTCGCACAGGTAGGTGTCCAGGCGCGGCAACCAGATGGCCGCGTCTTCGAGCTGGCCTTCAAGCTGCAATTCCCGGTCGATGTGGTTGGCCTTGACCAGTTCGAGAATGTCGCGCTGCAGCTCGCGTGCCCGGCGCGGGTCGAGCAGCTGCGCTTCGTAATACTCGTCGGCCAGGCGCTCCAGGTGACGCAGCGGGCCGTAGGTCTCGGCGCGCGTCAATGGCGGCATCAGGTGGTCGATGATCACCGCCTGCGTGCGCCGTTTGGCCTGGGCGCCCTCGCCCGGGTCGTTGACGATGAAGGGGTAGATGTTGGGGAGCGGCCCGAGCAGCGCATCTGGCCAGCATTGCGCAGACAGCCCGACACCTTTGCCCGGCAGCCACTCGAGGTTGCCGTGCTTGCCCACGTGGACCACCGCATCGGCGGCAAAGCCGTTGCGCAGCCAGAAGTGGAACGCCAGGTACCCATGAGGCGGCACCAGGTCCGGGTCGTGATACACCGCGCTGGGGTCCAGCTGGTAGCCCCGGGCCGGCTGGATGCCGACGAAGGTCAGGCCATAGCGCAGGCCGGCGATCATCATCCGACCGCTGCGGAACATAGGATCCTGTTCAGGCGCCCCCCATCGCTCCAGTACCGCACGCTGGTTGGCCTCGGGGAGCGCGGCGAAAGCCTGCTGATAGTCAGCAAGGCTCAGACTTTGGGCACAGGGGCGCTGGTCCAGATGGTCCAGGTCATTGGTCACCCCACCCAACAGCTGATGGATCAACGCGGTACCGCTGTCAGGCAGGCCCTGCACTGGGTACCCCTGCCCTTGCAGCGCCCGGAGAATGTTCAGCGCTGCGCCGGGTGTGTCCAGGCCCACGCCGTTGCCGATGCGCCCGTCGCGGGTCGGATAGTTGGCCAGCACCAACGCCACGCGTTTCTGGGCGTTGGGCAGCCGCGCCAGCTCCACCCAGCGACGCGCCAGCTCGGCGACGAAATCCATGCGTTCGGCGTGAGCGCGATAGCAGACCACGTCGGACTGGCTGCGCTCGCTGCGCCAGGCCAGGTCTTTGAAGCTGACGGGGCGCGTGATGATGCGACCGTCCAGCTCCGGCAAGACAATGTGCATGGCAAGATCCCGCGCGCCCAGGCCCTGCTCATTGGATTCCCACGCCGGCTGGTTGTCCTGGGCGCAGATCGCCTGCAACACCGGGATGTCTCTGCGCAGCGGGCGCAGGTTGGGTTGCTCCGGACTGGACAAGGCAAAACCTGTGGTGTTGAGCACCACCTCGGCCTGAACTTCATCCAGCCAGGTCTCGACCTGGTCCAGGCAGGCCGCCTCCTTGAGGCTGGCCACGGCGATAGGCAGCGGATTGAGCCCTGCTGCCTGCAAGCGCTGGCAGAAAGTATCGATGAACGCTGTGTTGGCCGCTTGCAGGTGCGAGCGATAGAACAAGATGGGGGCCACAGGCCAGTCGGGCTGCCATTCGCAGTACCAGTCCTGCAACACGGCGCTGGGCTTGGCGGGGTGGTACACCGTGGTACGCGGCAAGGGTTGCGGCTCCTCCCAGGCGTAATCGCGCCCAAGCCACAGGCTGGCCAAGCAATTGAACAGATTCGCGGCATTGGCCTTGCCGCCCTGGCGCAGGTAATGCCAAAGGCGCTCGGCCTGATCGCCGGTCACGGTGCCCAACTGGGTCAACTCCGGGTCCGGGCGGTCGTCGCCGGGCACCAGGATCAACTGCACGCCCCGTGTGCTCAGCTCGACCAGTTGCTCGACACCATAGCGCCAGTACCCGACGCCACCATGCAAGGACAACAGGATCACCTTGGCATGGCGCAGCACCTGATCGATGTACAGGTCGACCGAGGCGTGATTCTGCACCTGCATGGGGTTGGCCAGTCGCAGGCTGGGGAAATCCTCCGGCAACTGCTCGGCGGTTTCGGCGAGCAGCGCCAGGTGCGAATCACCGCTGCAGAGGATCACCAGTTCGGCGGGGGTCTGGCCGAGATCGGCAATGCTGTCGTCCGGCACGAAGCCGCCGGGCTGGGTCCGCAGCAGGTGCATGGGTCAGGCGCCCAAGGCCTGGCGCAGGCGCGCTTCGAGCGCGGCAGCGTCCAGCGCCTGGCCGATCAGCACCAGGCGGGTGATACGCGGCTCGTCGGCGCGCCAGGCGCGGTCGAAGTGCTTGTCGAAACGGGTGCCCACCCCCTGGATCAGCAGGCGCATCGGCTTGCCGGGGATGGCAGCGAAGCCCTTGGCGCGCAAGATGCCGAATTCGACCACCAGTTGAGTCAGGGCATCGAGCAGCAGGCTTTCGTCCGCTTCTGGCAGGTCGATGGAAATGGAGTCGAAGGCATCGTGGTCGTGATCGTCATGATCATCGCCCTCGTGGTGTGCGTCATGGTGGGTACGGCGACCATCGATGTGCGCCTCGGCCTCGGCGCCTACGCCCAGCAGCACCTCCAACGGCAGGCGGCCGCTGCTGGCCTCGATCACCTTGACCGCCGGCGGCAGTTCTTCGCTGACTTCGGCACGCACCTTGGCCAGGCCTTGGGGATCGATCAGATCAGCCTTGTTCAGCACCACCAGGTCGGCGCTGGCCAGTTGGTCGGCAAACAGTTCGTGCAGAGGCGACTCATGATCAAGGTTGGGGTCGAGCTTGCGTTGAGCGTCCACTTGGTCCGGGTACGCCGCGAAGGTCCCTGCGGCCACGGCCGGGCTGTCGACCACGGTGATGACCGCATCGACGGTGCAAGCATTGCGGATTTCTGGCCACTGGAAGGCCTGCACCAACGGCTTGGGCAGGGCCAGGCCGCTGGTTTCGATGAGGATGTGGTCCAGGTCGCCGCGGCGGGCCACCAACTCGCGCATCACCGGGAAGAACTCTTCCTGCACGGTGCAGCACAGGCAACCGTTGGCCAGTTCGTAGACCCGGCCGCTGGCTTCTTCCTCGGTGCAGCCAATGCTGCACTGCTTGAGAATTTCGCCATCGATGCCCAGTTCACCGAATTCGTTGACGATCACCGCGATACGGCGCCCCTGGGCGTTGTCCAGCATGTGACGCAGCAAAGTGGTTTTGCCCGAGCCGAGAAAGCCAGTGACGATGGTGACGGGGAGCTTGGCCAGTGTTTTCATGTCGCGATGCCCTTGGCAGGATGGCGCGGGCATGCAGGACGAGTGCCGCGAGCCTTGCTGGCCGGGCCTGTTCGCCACCGGATCACCCCGCCCGGTTGAAAGTCGAAATCGTCTCGAGGCAGGTCTCCTGGCTTGCACCTTACCGGCCGTGCCGGTGGAACGACGCCTTCCCGCGCCTGGGCGCAGTGGCTGTGTCGATCCGGGTTGGTGCCTACAGTTGCGGGGGCAGCCGCGGCTTGAACCGCGTTCCCGTCTTAGCTCCGGCCAATGCCGGAGAACCTCGAATCGGCAAGGCTACGCAGTGGCCGGCAGGCGGTCAACCATGGCGCGTCAGTGTTTGCGGACAGCCCTTTGGAACAGTCGCCCTGGCCTGCGGGTGCGGGTTCGCCCACGAGGAACTCCTAGGTATATTCCAAGCTCGACCTTTCACCACCTGGCCCGCTGAGGGCGCGGCCACCGCAACCTTGCAGATTGACGCCATGGCGCCCCCATGCTTTGCTTGCACCTTGCGTTCAGGTGCCCCCCAAGGGGTGAAACGGGAAATCGGTAACCAAGCCGATGCTGCCCCCGCAACGGTAAGCGAGCGAAGCATCTTGACCACTGTGCCGCGTCGTATGGCATGGGAAGGTGATGCTTTCCAGGAGCCCTGCTCCTCCTTGCAAGCCCGGAGACCGGCCTGGCGTTAATAGAACACCCCGCGGTGGGCGGGCGCTGTCACCTCTTCTGGGTCAATCGTGCCCGGAACGACGCGCGTGTCCGCAGCCTATAAACAGCAGAGGAACGCACCATGCCGATCACCAGCACCAAACACAGCATCGCCACTCCCGTCAGCCTCAGCCAACGTGTCGTCATTGCCGTCGGTGCCAGCCTGCTGGGCCTGTGCCTGGTCTATTTCGCAGGTTTCTCGCACATCGAGGCGGTGCACAATGCCGCCCACGATACCCGCCACAGCGCCGCCTTCCCTTGCCATTGAGTACACCTGCATGATCAAGCGTATCGCCCGTACCGCAGGTTTCAGCGGGCTGCTCGCCGCTCTATTGCTGACCGTGCTGCAAAGTCTGTGGGTCAGCCCGTTGATTCTCCAGGCAGAAACTTTCGAGAGCGCTGTCCCCGAGCAACATGAGCACGACAGCCCCGTCGCAGCGCATTCCCATGACCCAGCGGCCTGGGCACCGGAGGATGGCTGGCAGCGTTTGCTCGCCACCACCGGCGGCAACCTCGTGGTGGCGGTCGGTTTCGCGCTGATCCTCGCCGCGCTGTACAGCCTGCGCGAGCCAAACCGAGTGATGACCGGCGCACTGTGGGGGCTGGCGGGTTTTGCTGTGTTCTGCCTGGCACCCACACTGGGGTTGCCACCGGAGCTGCCAGGCACAGCCGCCGCCGACCTGGGGCAACGCCAGAGCTGGTGGATCGGCACTGCAGCCGCCACGGCCGCGGGTCTTGCGCTGGTGGTGTTTACCCACCATTGGCTGCTCAAGGTGCTGGGCGTCGCTTTGCTAGTGGTGCCACACCTGATCGGCGCACCACAACCACCGGTGCATGAAAGTCTGGCACCGCAAGCACTGGTGGCCCAATTCAAGCTCGCCTCCTGGCTGACCAACGCCGCGTTCTGGCTCGCCCTTGGCCTGCTCAGCGCTTGGCTTTATCGCCGAGCCAACCAGGCCTGATGCGCAACGCCTGGTCCGAGCCGGTATTCTATGCCGGCTTCGGCTGCCGCAAGGGCTGCCCGGTCGAAACCCTGGAGCAGTTGCTGCGCACGACCCTGGCCACACACCGCCTGTGCGCTGATCATCTGGTTGGCCTTGCCAGTATCGATCTCAAATTCGATGAACCTGGGTTGCAGGCCCTAGCCGAACGGCTGGGCATCCCCCTGGTGGTGTTCCCGGCCACCGAGCTACAGCCCTTCGAACCGCAGCTCAGCCATCGCTCACCCGTTGCCTACGCCTACAGCGGCTGCTGGGGCGTCGCTGAAAGCGCAGCCCTGGCACTGGCCGCACGATCGCTCGGCACCTCGCGCTTGCTGGTGACACGCCAGGTGCTGGGCCAGGCTACCCTTGCCCTGGCCCGTGGCTGATAATCGCGTCCACATTACTGCCTATCTGCAAGGATTTCCCATGACGGTCTATTTCATCGGTGCCGGGCCCGGCGATCCGGAGCTGATCACGGTCAAGGGGCAACGTCTGATCCGCCAATGCCCGGTCATCATCTATGCCGGCTCCCTGGTTCCGCCAGCTGTATTGGAGGGACACAACGCCGAGACGGTGATCAACAGCGCCGAACTGAACCTGGAGCAGATCATCGAAGCCCTGCGCCGCGCCCACGAAAATGGCCAGGATGTGGCCCGTGTTCACAGCGGCGACCCCAGTCTGTATGGCGCCATCGGCGAGCAGATACGTCATCTGCGCGAACTGGGCATCGACTATCAGATCATTCCGGGTGTTACCGCCACCGCCGCCAGCGCCGCCCTGCTCGGCTGCGAGCTGACCTTGCCGGAGCTCGCCCAGACGGTGATTCTCACCCGCTATGGCGACAGCTCGCCCATGCCAGCTGGCGAACAGTTGGCCGACCTGGCCCGCCACCGCAGCACCTTGGCGATCCACCTGGGCGTGAAACACCTCGAGCGTATCGTCACCGAACTGTTGCCACACTACGGGCCGGACTGCCCGGTCGCCGTCATTCATCGCGCCACCTGGCCGGACCAGGACTGGGTACGCGGCACCCTGCGGGACATCGTCGCACTCACAGCGGCCAAGGATTTTCGGCGAACCGCGCTGATCCTGGTGGGCCATGTGCTGGGCGATGCACCTTTCGCTGAATCGGCCCTGTACCGGGCCGGGCATGCCCACCTCTATCGCCCCGCCGGTTGAGCGGGCGTTATCTGACAGGAACCCACTCCATGCTTGAATTACGCCCCAACTGCGAATGCTGCGACCGTGACCTGCCGGGCGACAGCGCGGATGCGTTGATTTGCTCGTTCGAATGCACCTTTTGTCGTGCATGCAATGAACGTCAGTTCCAGGGGCGCTGCCCGAACTGTGGCGGCCAGTTACTGCCTCGCCCGGCAAGGGTCGGGACGGCATTGAGCCGCAATCCGGCCTCGCACCTGCGCGTGCTCAAGCCGCACCCGGGCTGCTCCTGAACTATTCTGTGCGTGGCCCGTCCTTGGCGCCTGGGCGGGCTTTACCATGGAGGTTTATTTTGTAGGCCTTTTCAACAATAATCTTCGCTTTTTCAACAAACCTACGCATCCCATTACCAATCGAGAGGAATCTACGTAATCTTGCGCGCTGCCGCGCAGGCTCCCTTTCACGTATTCCTGCGGGACTTCAGGAAACGGACCAAATTCCTACAGGAGTTATCCAATGACAACCGTTTTAATGGTTGACGACCATCCAACCGTTCGACTGGCTGTGCGCATGCTGCTCGAACGTGAACGTTTTCAGGTCATCGGTGAAGCCGGTGACGGCATCGACGCCGTGCAGCAGGCTCGCCAATTACGTCCTGACGTGGTTATCCTCGACATCGGCCTACCTGGCCTCGATGGCATGGAGGTCATCAAACGTCTGCAACTGTTGGAGCCGGCACCGAAGATCATGGTGCTCACCGGTCAACCCGCCGACCTGTATGTCCGTCGTTGCCTGGATGCCGGTATCGCCGCCTTCGTCAACAAGGACGAAGACCTCGATGCCCTGGTGTTCGCCCTCAAGGCGTTGGTCAAGGGCTACTCCACCTTTCCGCAGATGTCGGTCAACAGCAGCTCGCTCGAAAGCGAGTGCAGTCGTCTCGAAAGCCTCTCCAACCGCGAAATGGAAGTGCTACGCCGGCTTACCCGCGGCGAGAACAACAAGTTCATCGGTGAATGCATGAACCTCAGTGCCAAAACCATCAGCACCTACCGTGGACGCATCATGGATAAACTCAAGACCGAGTCTCTGGTCGAAATGGTCGACCTGGCCAAACGCAACAACGTCAGTTGAACATCCCTCCGTCATGAGAGGCGCGGTGTTCACCATCCTGCTGGGCGCGCTCCTGGCCATCAGCGCTGTGGCGCATGCCGACAGCGAAGCCCGGCACCTGCTCGCCCGCTCACTGAGCGCCTCGCCCCCGTTGTCGCTCCAACAAGATGACCGGCACTGGCTCGAACGCCGCAAAGCCCTGGTGCTGGGCAGCTCGCGCCCTGACTACCCGCCGTTCGAGATCAACACCAGCCCCGCCGACTTTGAAGGTCTCAGTGCCGACTATGCGGGTCTGATCGGCGAACAGCTCGGCATCCCGGTCGAGGTTCGCCGCTTCCCCACCCGCCAGGCAGCCATCGAAGCACTGCACGCCGGCAGCATCGACTTGCTCGGCAGCTCCAACGCCTTCGAGGCCGCCGATGCGCAGTTGGTTCTCAGCCAGCCCTATGCCGACGACCTGCCGGTCGTCGTCAGCAAGCAGAATCGTATGCTCGGCCGTCATGGCAAAGCATTGCCAGGGCTACGCCTGGCCATGGTCGATCATTACTTGCCCGAAAAGCTGGTGCGCAAGCAATATCCCGACGTCCAAGTGACCCTGTACCGCTCGACACTGGCCGGATTGTCGGCCGTGGCGATGGGGGCGGCGGACGCTTATCTGGGTGATGCGATCAGTACCGACTACGCGATCGGCAAGAGCTTCCAAGGTTTGGTGAAAATCGATCATTTCAGCTCCTTGCCCGCCGACGTCTTCGCCTTTGCCCTGGCCCGCGATAATCCACGCTTGCAACGCCTGGTCAACGAGGCCCTGGCCAGGATCAGCGACAGCGAGCGCCTGAACATCCTGCGGCGCTGGAGCAGCGGCAATACCAGTTTGCTGATGAAAAATCCGGTCGGTGCCCTCACGCCTGAGGAGCGTGACTGGATAGCGCACAACCCAAAGGTGCGGGTGTTGGTCAATCCCTCCCTGGCGCCCCTGACCTTCAACGATGCTCAACAGCACCCGACCGGAATCACCATCGACCTGCTCAAGCGCATCCGCCTGCAGACCGGTCTGCGCTTCGAGATCGTCGAAGTCGACTCGATCCAGGACATGGTCGACCAAGTGGCCGAGGGGCAGGCGCAGATAATCGGCGCCCTGGGCTACGGCGCCGAACGTGCGACGCGCCTTCGCTTTACTCGCCCCTATGTGGTCAGCCCCCGGGTTTTGATCACCCGCAGCGAAGCCCCCTGGATCGGCACACCGATGACGCTCGATGGGCGACGTGTCGCGTTGTTGCGTGGCTCCCCTCAGCGTGAGGCGTTGCAACGGCGGTATCCCGGCGTCCGTCTGGTCGAGGTCGAAACCCACCTTGAGTTGATGGAAGCCGTCGCCAGCGGCAAGGCCGACGTGGCCTTGAGCAGCCAGATCAATGCCAGCTACTACATCAGCCATGTGTTCAACAATGGTTTGCGTATCGCCGGCCTGCAAAGCGACGATCCGGCCAGCGCCGCTTTTGCGATCGCACCGGATCTACCGGTGCTGCAGTCGATTCTGGACAAAGCCCTGCTTAACATCCCGCCTGAGGAGCTGGACCAGTTGGTCAACCGATGGCACACCAACACGCTGGTCAGCGACAGCCCCTGGCGCAACTACCGCACCCTGGCGCTGCAAGTGCTGGTGCTGGCCGCCGTGCTGTTGGCCGGCGTGGTGTTCTGGAACACGTACCTGCGCAAGCTCATCAACCAGCGCACCGAGGCCCAACGCGCCCTGCAGGCGCAACTGGCGCTCAGCCGCGGTCTGCTGGAGCAGTTGCGTCAAGCCAAGGATGACGCTGAACAGGCCAGCCAAGCCAAAAGTACCTTCCTGGCGATCATGAGCCATGAAATCCGCACACCGATGAACGCGGTGATCGGCCTGCTGGAGCTCGCCCTGGAGGACAGCCGCCGAGGCCACAGCGACCCGCAGACTTTGCATACCGCCCATGACTCGGCCATTGGCCTGCTCGAGCTGATCGGCGACATCCTCGACATTTCCCGCATCGAATCCGGCCACATGTCCCTGCAACCGGTACCGATCGACCTGGTGGAACTGGTGCGCGCGACCCTTCGCGTGTTCGACGGCAATGCCCGGATCAAGGGCTTGTATCTGAACGGGGATCTGCCGCAGGCGCCAGTCTGGGTGCTCGCCGACCCTGTGCGCCTCAAGCAGGTCCTGTCCAACTTGATCAGCAACGCCCTCAAGTTCACCGACCAGGGTGGCGTGCAAGTGACTCTGAAACTCACCTCTCCCAGCGCCACCGGCGATTTCCGGGTTTCGTTGTGCGTACAGGACAGCGGCATCGGTATCAGCCCAAGCGACCAGGCCCGACTCTTCAGCACCTTCGCCCAGGTAAACGGCCCCCAGGCCGGAAAAGGCGCCGGCCTCGGTCTGGTGATCAGCCGAACCCTGGCCGAGTTGATGGGCGGGTCGCTCGAACTGCAGAGCGTCGAGGGCATGGGCACCAAGGTGAGCGTGGACCTGACCCTGCCGGCCACCTCGGTGCCAGCACAGGACGAACAGACCGAGCCGGCTCAGGACATGAGCAGCGGCCCACTGGATATCCTGGTAGTCGATGACTACCCCGCCAACCTGCTGCTGGACAAGCAACTGACCACCCTGGGACACAAGGTGACCCAGGCCGAGAATGGCGAAGCGGCGCTGGCCCTTTGGCGAGCAGGTCAGTTCAATGTGGTGATCACCGATTGCAGCATGCCGGTGATGGATGGCCACGAGCTCACTCGGCGTATCCGTGCCCTGGAGCATGAGCGCGGCCAGCCAGCCTGCCTGATACTCGGCGTTACGGCCAACGCCCAAGCCGAGGAAAAAGCGCGCTGCCTGGCCAATGGCATGGATGAATGCCTGTTCAAACCGATCGGTCTCAAAGCCCTGAAAGCCCACCTTCCCAGCGCGCCGCTGGCGGAGCAGGTGCCGGCCCCCGCACCCGCACCTGAGCCTGCCACGACGGCCAGTGGCTTCAACCTCAGTGAGCTGCGCCACCTGACCCAGGATGACGACCAGTTGATTCGACGCCTTCTCGAACAATTGGCACACAGCGCCGGCGAAGACCTCGCAGCCCTGCGCGCCCTTGGCGAAGCGCCTGAAAGTGACGCGGTGCATGCCTTGGCACACCGCATCAAGGGAGGCGCGAAAATGCTGAAAGTCCGGGGCGTGGTGCGCGATTGCGAAGCGGTCGAACAGGCCGTCGCCCAGAAGCAGCCGACCAAGGCCTTGCTCGAACGGCTGGAAAGTAGCCTGGAGGCACTGCAACGCGAACTGCGCGAAGGCCTCGCGGCACTCAACACCCCCAACTGAGCCCTGCCCGGCCCGAACCAGCCGGTCAGGAGCTCTCGCGCACCATCAGCTCGAATCCCAGATCCTGCTGTTCGGTGGCCACCTGCTTGCCATCGAGCAGCGCCAACAGCGCTTGGGCTGCGCCTCGGCCTACCGCGGCTCGGGGGGTACGGATCGAGGTCAACCGCGGCACCATGTGCGCCGATGCCGGCAGGTCGTTGAAACCAACCATCGCCACTTGGCGCGGCACCTCGACGCCCTGGCGCAAAGCCTGCAATACCGCACCCTGGGCCAAGTCATCGTTACAGAAGAACACGCCGTCGACATCCGGCGCCTGCGCAAGCAACTGGCTGAACAGCTCGCTGCCCAGGCCGATGGATGACGGTTGTGGCGCCAGCAGTTCCAGCTCCGGCGCCTGCAAACCAGCCTCGGCGAGCGCTTGGCGGAAGCCATCGGCGCGCTGCATGACGCGAGGGTCGAGCTGCGCCGCGATGAATGCCAAGCGCCGACGACCACGCTCGATCAAGTGCCGGGCAGCCGCGCGGCCGGCCTGTTGTTGGGAAAATCCGACCGACAGCTGCCCCGCCTCGCCTCCGAGCTCCATCATGTGCACGCACGGCACGCCGCTGGCGGTCAGCATCTGCCGGGAGACTTCACTGCGCTCGAACCCGGTAAGCAGGATCCCGCAGGGCTGGTAAGCCAGGTAGTTGCGGATGAGGTTTTCCTCTTCGGCCAGATCGTAGTGGTAGTTGCCGATCAGTACTTCCAACCCGCGCGGGCGCATCACTTCGTGGATGGCCTCCAGGGTGTCGATGAACAGCTGGTTGGACAACGAGGGGATCAACACCACCACCGACTCACTGCGTGCCGACGCCAATGCCCGAGCAGCCGGATTGGCGACATAGCCTAGGCTCGCCGCAGCGGCCACGACTTTTTCCACCAGTTGCGGGGCCACGGTGCTTACACCGCGCAAGGCGCGGGAAGCGGTGATGGGGGAAACCCCCGAAAGTCTGGCGACTTCTGCCAGGGTGGGACGACCGGTCGTGCGCGAGCCTGTACGAGACATGGGTGTTGTAATTTTACTACTTGCCAGAAGTGGGAACGGCCACTAAGGTAGCGCTGTCTCAGGATACAGGCAATGTATCTTTGGTAGCGGCTATGCGCCTAGCGTCCATACTGCGTAAAGACAAGACCAATAACACCCGGGAGGGTGGCGCTCGCATCCGTTTTCAGCGGCACCGAGACAGCGCTATCTCACCCCGCAGGAGGTACTGATGAACTCTCCCCTGACCGCAATCGTGGTGATGGGCGTGGCAGGCTGCGGCAAGAGCTGCGTGGGCGCTGCCATTGCCAGCACGAGCGGTGGTCGCCTGATCGAAGGCGATGCTTTCCACCCTGCCGAAAACATCCGCAAGATGAGCGCTGGCATTCCTTTGAACGATGACGACCGCGCCGGTTGGCTGGTCCGTCTTGGCCAGGAACTGCAGGCCGTGCTCCAGGCCGGCGAACGCCCCATTCTCACCTGTTCCGCGCTTAAGCGCCGTTATCGCGAGACCCTGCGCGAGGCCGTGCCGGGCCTTGGCTTCGTGTTTCTCGAACTGAGCCCAGCCGAAGCGGAAAAACGCGTACTCGCCCGCCCCGGTCATTTCATGCCAGCCAGCCTCATCGACAGCCAGTTCGCCGCGCTGGAACCGCCCCACGGCGAGCCTCTGACCCTGGCGCTGGACGCCACGCAGCCTATCGAAGCGCTGGCCGTGGCGGTAGACACCTGGCTAAAGCCCCAAGGTGACCGCAGCCTGGCGCGTACCGCCTGAACCGTCAGCCTTCCCGGCTCACCAAAGACAGCGCTATCTCGGCATCCAAAGATGCCGATCGTTTCGCCAAAACAATGATAAGACAGAGGCACATGAACCATGTTCGGACTGGCTACTGATACCTACCTGCTGCTCGACGCTCTGGTCACCATCGTCGGACTTATCCTGCTGATCACCCATTTCAAGGTCCACCCCTTCGTCGCCCTGACCCTGGCAGCCGGCTTCCTTGGCCTGACCTCCGGCATGCCGGTCGCCAAGGTCATGAAGTCCTTCCAGGACGGCTTTGGCGGTGTGCTCGGCTTCGTCGGCATCGTCCTGGCCTTGGGGACCATGTTGGGCAAACTGATGGCCGACTCCGGCGGCGCCGACCAGATCGCGCAAACGCTGATTCGTGCCTTTGGCAAACAGAAGGTGCACTGGGCCATGATGTTCGCCGCCTTCTTGGTGGGCATCCCATTGTTCTTCGAAATCGGCTTCGTGCTGTTGATCCCCCTGGTGTTCATCGTCGCGCGTCGCTCAGGGGTTTCGCTGATCAAGATCGGCATTCCGCTGCTGGCCGGCCTTTCCGTAGTCCATGGACTTGTGCCGCCGCATCCAGGCCCGCTGCTGGCGATCGGCATCTTCCACGCGGATATCGGCAAGACCATCTTCTATGGCCTGCTGGTGGCCCTGCCCACCGCGGTCATCGCAGGTCCGCTGTTCGGTAATTTCATCGCCCGCTACATTCCGGGCAACCCGTCCCAGGAACTGATGGACCAGATCGCCCGGGAAACCAATCAGAACAACCTGCCAAGCTTTGGCGTCACCCTGCTCACCGTGCTGCTGCCGGTCGTGCTGATGCTGCTCAAGACCTTCGCCGATGTGGTGTTACCCGCCGAGCACATCGTGCGCCAGTGGATGGACCTGATCGGTCACCCCATCACCGCCCTGCTCGCGGCATTGCTGCTGGCGTTCTACACCTTCGGTTCGGCCCGGGGCTTCTCACGTCAGCAAATCATGAAGATGCTCGACCAGAGCCTGGCTCCGACCGCCGCCATCGTGCTGATCGTGGGTGCCGGCGGCGGCTTCAAGCAGATGCTGGTGGACACTGGTGTGGGTAACGTGATTGGCCAGATGGCGGTGCAAGCCGAGATTTCGCCGATTCTGCTGGCCTGGCTGGTCGCTGCTGTGATCCGCATCGCGACTGGTTCGGCGACCGTGGCGACCATCACCGGTGCCGGCATCGTCGCGCCGGTGATCGATCTGGTCCCAGGCGTGAACCGCGAACTGTTGGTGCTGGCCACCGGCGCAGGTTCGTTGATTCTGTCCCACGTCAACGACGCCGGTTTCTGGCTGGTCAAACAGTACTTCAACATGACCGTGGCAGAGACGTTCAAGACCTGGAGCATGATGGAGACCATCCTGTCGGTGGTGGGCATCATCTTCATCATGCTGTTGTCGCTGGTGGTCTGACCGTTCGTCGCCGTGGTGGCACCTTGCGTTGAGGGTTGCGGCCCAACCCAGGTACAGGCAACACGCCTTTGCCCGCAAGGAGCCACCCATGAAACGATCGCGAACTTGGCTGCTCGCCGCCCTGCTGACCTCTCCCCTGGCCCTGGCGGTGGGCACCGGTCCGACCCACCCGGACGATCCGCACAACACCGCGCCCAAGCCGGGCGCCGACAGCACCCTCAATCCAATCGAGAAGCCTGTGCCCCGCGATACCGACCCGCGTATCCAGGGCAACGATCCGGACAGCCCGCCCGCCGACCAGAACGATGATCGAAACCTCCCGGGAATGGACGGCGGAGGTTCTGAAGGGATGCGCGGGCATGGCGACGGAGGCACTCGCGGCCAGGGACAGCCCTGAAGAGCCTGGGACTGCCGTGCAGCCCCAGGCTCACCACTGTCGCTTGTCAGGCCGGGTCAGCCCCAGTTTCTCGATGCGGTAGCGCAACATATCCCGCGATAGCCCCAGCAGACGTGCCGACTTGGTGACGTTCCAATCCGTGCGGTCGAGGGTCCGGCACACCAGGTCGCGTTCCATGTCCGGCAGGCTGGTCCCAGGCTCCGGCTCATGCCGTGGGGGCTCGAAAGCCACCGACGTGGGTAAGCTCATGGGTTCGTCCACCAGGGTCATGCACAGGTTCAGCTGGTGCGCGGCCACGACATCATTGGGCGCCAGCAGGACCGTCTGCTCGAGCATGTTACGCAGTTCTCGTACATTGCCTGGCCAGCTGTAACCCAGCATCAGCGCCTCGGCTTCAGCAGAAAAGCGCAGATGGGGTTTGCCATATCGGCGCCCATGGTGAGCCAGGAAGTGCCTGGCCAGCAGCAGAATGTCCTGACCGCGTGCGTATAGCCGCGGCACCTTCAGCGCGATGATGCGCAGGCGGAAGAACAGGTCGCGTCGAAACTTGCCCTGCTGCACCATCTGTTCCAGGTTGCAGTTGGTGGCGCTGATGACCCGCAGGTCCACCTTGCGCTCCTTGACCGCCCCGATCCGGCGGATGCTGCGATCCTCCAGCAGCTTGAGCAGCTTGGCCTGCAGCACCAGGTCCATCTCGCCGATCTCATCGAGGAAGAGCGTCCCGCCATCGGCGGCCTCGACCAGGCCCACACGACGCTCCTTGGCATCGGTGAACGCGCCCTTCTCGTGACCGAACAGTTCGGCCTCCAGCAAATTGGCCGGGATCGAGGCGCAGTTGAATTCAATGAAAGGCCCCTTGCTGCGCGGGCCGTCAAAATGCAGGGCGCGCGCCACCAGCTCCTTGCCGGTGCCTGTTTCCCCTTCGATCAGCACCGGCGGCAGGTCGTCGCTGGCCATGCGCTGCTCTGCATCGAGCAACTGGCGTAGGGTGTGCTTGAGGTTCAGCATCGCCGAGGATTCGCCGATCAACGCCTGCAACCCAGACTTCTGCGCCTCACGCTCTTGGTAGAACGACAAGGTGCGTTCCATGCGCTCGGCCGCCAGGGCTTTATCGAGCATCAGCTTGAGTTCGGCCAGCACCACCGGCTTGGTCAGGTAATGGAACGCGCCTTCTTTCATGGCCAGCACGGCGTCTTCGACATTGCCGTATCCGGTCATCATGATCACCTTGAGCTCCGGCGCCTGGGTGATCAGTGCGCGCAACAGCTCGTGGCCGTTCATGCCCGGCAGGGAGTTGTCAGTCAGTACGGCATCGGGCAAGCCTTGTTTGACCTGCTCCAGAGCCAGCTCCGCGCTATGGCAGACCGTGACTTCGAACCCCTTCAAACCGAGGTAGGTACGTATGTTGTCCGCGAGGATCTCGTCATCCTCGACCACCAGAATGCTGGGCCCCATGGTCCCCTCCCGCTGCAATATTGAATACAAGACTCACGCGGGTTCCTTCCTCTTCGCGGCTGGTCAGGCTGACCGAGCCACCAAAGCGTTCCATGATGCGCTTGACCAGGGCCAGGCCCACGCCGAGGCCGCCCTGCTTGGTGGTGAAGAACGGCTTGAACACCATCCGTTCCTGTTGCTGACTCATGCCTTTGCCGGTATCGCTGAGCACCAGGCGCACCTGCTGCCCTTCCAGGCAACTGACTTCGGCGCACAACAGGCCGCCCTTGGGCATGGCTTCCAAAGCATTGGCGAACAGGCTGTTGAGGATTTGGGTCAGTTGCAGCGGTTGGCTGGCTACCCACTGTTGGGCCGGCCCCTCGAAGCTGAACTGCACGCCGTTGCGCTCGATCTGCTGCAAGAATGCCAGCCGGGTATCCTCGATAGCCGCCACCAGATCCACCGCTTCGGCCTCGTCACTGGTCGGTCGCAGCGACACCAGCAAATCACGCACCCAGCGTGACATCCGGTCAACCTGGCTGATGATGTCGGCAATGTTCTTGCGCGCCGGATCGCTTGCGATTTCCTGGGCTAACTCTGCGCTGGAACGAATGTTGGCCAATGGGTTGCGCAGGCTATGGGCCACGGCCGAAGACATCTCGCCCAAGGCCACGTAGGTCTCGCTGGCCACCAGGCGATCTTGCTGATGATGCAGCATCCCCGCAGCCCGGCGCACGATCCAGAACAGGCCGAAATAAATCAGCGCTCCGCCCACCAGAGTCGAGCACCAGATCAGCACATAGCCGCGCTGAATGCGTCGCACCAGATCTTGGGGCTCCTTGTAGATTTCGACCATCGACAGCACTTGCTCGCCTTGGCTGTCGAACAGCGGAATGTAGTTCTCGATGAACAAATAGCGTGGTTCGCGCTGGAATTTCTGCTCTTCCCGGTCATCTTCCGCCTTGTGATAGCTCGCTGAGACCGGCTTGCGCGAGTGGAAGGCCTCGTCCAAGTCGTCGTCTTCGGCAATGCGCTTGCCCAGCAATTGCGGGTTGGTCGACCAGACAATCGTGCGGTCATGGGCGTAGACATTGGCCAGCAAGATGTCCGGAAGGTGCGCCACGTGATCGAGGAATTCGCCGCGGGTCGATTGCACCAGAGCCGGGGGGATCTGCAAATGCTGATTGTCCAGGCGCGGGTCGAGCAACTCGCCCATGGTGGTGCCCGGGGGCAGTTGCGAATGGCGAACCTCGGCCTGAGCCATGGCCTGGATGAACTGGGCGGTGAGCATGGCATCGCGTTCGACGCTGTCGCGCACCACGAAGCGAGTCGAGAAGTAACCCAAGGCGCCGGCCACCGTTGCGATGATCAGCAAGCTGATGACCGAGAACCAGCGCAGCAGGTTGAACTCGCGCAAGGGCGCAGCGAGCCCAGTGGAGGGGCTGGCAGTCTTGTCCGGAAGATCGTGTTCCAGCATCTGCATCGCATCGTTCCCGTTCGAAGGCTTCGGGGGATGGAGTATCAGGACAGTGCTACTGCCTGTAGCAACGTGATAGCACTTTGCCTGAACTCTTGCCGCTGCCATTGGTCGCTATCATCTTGCTGCAAGTTCTCAGCCACCTACGTACCAATAGAAAATAACCAATGTTATCAGGTAGTTACGACGCAAATTAGAGATCGATTCGAGATGAATCCCCCACTATTGGGTAACATCACCCAACTAAGTCAATTTTCTTATTAAATCAGGTAGATACGAGGCAATTGCAACGTAGAACATCATGATTTGACCAAGCGAAAATTCAGCGAAACGCTGGTACCTTGCCCTTCGCGGCTGCTCAACCGAACCGAGCCTGCGAAGCGTTCCATGATCCGCTTGACCAGCACCAGGCCAACCCCCAAACCGCCCTGTTTGGTGGTGAAGAACGGCCGAAAAGCCATGCGTTGCTGCTGGTCGCTCATACCCCGCCCGGTGTCCGACAGGCGCAAGGTCAGGCTGCGTCGATCCCGGCGCACCACTTCCACTCGCAACTGGCCACCCTTCTCCATGGATTCCAGCGCATTGGCGATCAAGCTGTTGAAGATCTGCCCCAGCAACACCGGATGGCCCACCACCTGCACCGAGGGCAGCGGCTTTACGTCCAGGTTCACGCCGCTGCGCGCCAGCGGCACGGCAAACGCCTGCAGGCTCTCTTGCAGCACCTGGGAGAGGTCAACCGGCACCGCGTCGTCATTGAGCGGGCGCAGCGACTGCAAGAGCTGGCGTACCCATTGAGACATGCGGTCCACCTGGCTGATGATGTCGCTGATGTTTTTCTGCGCCGGCCCTTCGTCGAATGCCTGAGCCAGCTCGGCACTGGAACGGATGCTAGCCAATGGGTTGCGCAAGCTATGGGCGACCGCCGAAGACATCTCGCCCAGCGCCACGTAGGTCTCGTTGCTGATCAGCCGCTTCTGTTGCACTGCCATCACCCGTGCCGCGCGGCGCATGATGCCGTAAAGGCCGAAATACACCAGGCTCGCGCCGATCGCGATGGCCAGCCAGATCAACAACAGGCCATGCTCGATGCGTACGATCAGGTCATGGGGCTCCTTGTAGATCTCCACCATGGCGGTGACCCGTTCGCCATCGGCGTCGAACAGAGGAATGTAATTCTCGATGAACAATTGCTGGGGCGGGGTCACGAACTTCTGTTCGCTGCGCGCGTCCTCGAAGTCGTGATAACTGGCCGACACCTGCATCTTGTATTCGAAGGCCTGCTCCAGATCCTCGTCGGACTCGATCGACTTCCCGGTCAGTGCCGGGTTGCTTGACCAGATCACCGTCCGGTCCGGCGCATAGATATTGGCCAGCAGCATGTCGGGCAGGTGGGCGATATGGTCGAGGAACTCGCCCCGAGCCCGGCGCCGGGCGTCGGGGTCGACGTCGGGCATGGCCTGGTCGGTGCGCGGATCGAGCAACTCGCCCATGGTGCGCACATTGGGGATCGACACATGACGCACTTCGGCGTCGGCAATGGCCTGGATGAACTGCGCCGAGAGCAAGGCGTCTCGCTCGACACTCTCGTTGATGATGAAGCGGCTGGAGATCAGCCCCAGCCCGACGGCAATCGAGACGATGATCGCCAGGCTCACCCAGGCGTACCAACGCAGCAGGTCGAATGGCTTGCGGGCCACGTTGCTGTCGCCGCCAACGGGCACATCGAGTCTGGCGGAACGCGGGGCGAGGTCCATGGTCGACTCCAACGGCTGGGCACCTTCAAAAGGTTATAGCCCAGAGTTGGGGAAGTAGGCACACCCTGCGCGACATTGACCTGCGACACTTTGGCGGCGACTACAACGGCGCATCTTCGGCCAGCCCCTGCAACTTGCGGTAGTCACGCAGCACATTGGGTACGTAGCGGCGCGTCTCGGCGAAGGGCGGGACCACACCTCCGCGACTGATCACCGCATCGGGCCCGGCGTTGTAGGCCGCCACCGCCAAGGTGATGTCGTTGTCGAACAGCGTCAGCATGCGCTTGAGATAGCGCGCCCCGCCTTGCAGGTTGGATGCAGGGTCCAGCACGTCCTTGACCCCCATCTCCTTCGCCGTGTCAGGCATCAGTTGCATCAGTCCGGCTGCCCCCCGGGGCGAGCGCGCCTTGGGGTTGTAACCGGACTCGGCCTTGATCAGCGCGTGCAGCAGCGCCTGGGGAACGCCGTGGGCTTGGGCGGCCTTGGCCACTAGCTCGGCGTAGGGCCGGCCGGTGATCAATTGAGCATCGGCCGGCCCGGCATGGGCCACCGGCTCACGGATGACCCGTTCGTAATGTCGGCCGGACCGGTGCACGTTGGACAGCACATAGCCGCCCTTGGCATCGATGGAGATGTACATGTCGGCCTCTGCGGCGCCCGCCGCGAGCCAGATCAATCCCAGGATGATTCCACGCATGTCGGCTGCCTCCCCGTCGTGGCCCCCGATGTGGGGGAAATGCCCCGGAAAACCCGAGGTTTTCAGCTACGACGCAAGCACTGTGCCGCTTGCTGCGCCCCATGGCGCAAGGCCCCGAGCCAGACGTGCACGGCTGTTGCATGGCAAGGCAAACCTGCCCGAACGCACTGGAGGATTTCACCATGCAACGCAGATCCATCACCCAGCGTGGCTTCACCCTGCTCGAACTGTTGGTGGTCCTGGTGGTGCTTGGCCTGTTGGCCGGCATCGTCGCGCCCAAGTACTTCAGCCAGCTCGGCCGTTCGGAAGCAAAAGTGGCGCGAGCGCAGATAGAGGGCCTGGGCAAGGCCCTTGACCTGTATCGCCTGGAGGTCGGGCATTACCCCAGCAGCGAGCAGGGCCTTCAGGCGTTGGTGGCGGCCCCCAGCGGTGAGCAGCGATGGTCCGGCCCTTATTTGCAAAAGGCCGTTCCGCAGGACCCTTGGGGCCGCGCCTATATCTACCGCCAACCCGGTGAGAATGGTGGCGAGTACGACCTGCTCTCGATGGGCAAGGACGGCCAGCCCGGCGGAGACGGGGAAAATGCCGAAATCACCAGCTGGCAATGAGGAGAACGGC
The DNA here is from genome assembly GCF_033173945.1 of Pseudomonas sp. HTZ2. Taxonomy (NCBI): domain Bacteria; kingdom Pseudomonadati; phylum Pseudomonadota; class Gammaproteobacteria; order Pseudomonadales; family Pseudomonadaceae; genus Pseudomonas; species Pseudomonas sp. HTZ2. Next base: position 3,998,226 of record NZ_CP137332.1, read on the forward strand.
CATGCGCTACAGCCTCAAGGCCCTGGGTCGCCAAGGCATCGTCCAGTTGCAGGTCGAGGCCGAGGATACCGAGCACGCGCGACGACAGGCCGAGAACCAGGGGTTACGGGTCGTGAGCATTCGCAGCCAGGGCGTCGCCCTGCGCGTCCTGGCTTTGCGCCGCGCGCCAGTGTTCGACCTGGTGTTGTTCAGTCAGGAATTGGGCACGTTGCTCAGTGCGGGCCTACCCCTGATCGATGCTCTCGAGAGCCTGGCCGAAAAAGCGCCCAACGCCTCCTCACGCAAGGTGCTGGAGGCGCTAGTACGCCAACTCTACGAGGGCCGCTCGCTGTCCCAGGCCTTGGGCGAACAGCCACGGGTGTTCCCGGCGCTGTATGTGGCCTTGGTGCAATCGAGCGAACGCACCGGTGCCTTGGGAGATGCCTTGGGCCGCTATATCAGCTACCGACAACGCCTGGACGTGGTCCGGCAGAAACTGGTCGGTGCCTCGGTCTACCCTCTGCTGCTGTTGCTGGTGGGGGGTGGCGTGGTGCTGTTCTTGTTGGGCTACGTTGTGCCGCGCTTCAGCCTGGTGTTCGAAGGCATGGGCAACGAGCTGCCGTGGCTTTCGCAGGTTCTGATGAAGATTGGCCTGTTCCTCCACGCGCAGCAGCTACCCCTGGCATTGGCGGCACTGGGGGGCCTTTGCCTCTTGGCCTTGATGCGCCGCAACCCCGCCCTGCGCCGCTGGGCCAGTCGCCAGCTACGCCGTTGGCCCGCGCTGCATCAACGTCTGGTGATGTATGAGTTGGCGCGCTTCTACCGCTCGCTTGGCATCCTCTTGCAAGGTGGTATCCCCATCCTCACCGCGATGTGCATGGCCCGCGGCCTGCTGGGCAGCACCTCGGCGCAAGGGCTTGAACAGGCCAGCCGACGAGTGGGGGAAGGTTTGCCGCTGTCCGATGCGCTGGAGTTGGGCCAGCTGGTCACACCGGTGTCTCTGCGCTTGCTGCGGGCCGGTGAGCAGTCAGGAAACCTGGGGGAAATGCTCGAGCGCTGCGCTGACTTTCACGATCAGGAGATCGGCCGTTGGGTGGAATGGTTCGTACGCTTGTTCGAGCCGCTGCTGATGACCTTCATCGGCCTGCTGATTGGACTGATCGTGATCCTCATGTACATGCCGATCTTCGAGCTGGCCTCGAGTATTCACTAGCATTGGGATGGGTGCGCTGCACGCACCTGATCAGTAGTCGAACCGATCCACCGCCCGTCGCCGCTCGTTGTCGTCGCGCCGGTCGTAGTTGGCGGTGGTCTGGATGTTGGCATGGTGCGCGAGCTTCTGGGCGATGGACAGGTCATGCTCTTCGATCACCCGGGTGATGAATGCCCGGCGAAAATCATGGGGCATGATTTTGACCCCCACCTGAGCCCCACGCTGGCGGGCGATGTAGTAGATGGCGTGCTTGGTGATGCGCGCCCGTGTGATGTGGTTGCCACGGCGGATGCGGTTGAACAGGAATTCATCATCGGCCTCTCCTTCCGGCAAATGCTGGCGTCGAAGATCCAGCCAGGCCTGCAGTTTCTCGAACGCCCAGACGGGGGCGTACTTGATCAACTGGCGATTGCCCTTGCCCATGACCCTCAAGCTACGGGCCTCGAAGTCCACTTGGTCCAGATCGATGTCTACCGACTCGGATTTGCGCATGCCGGTGCCATACAGCAGCGCGATGATCGCCGCATCGCGTACGCCCTGAGGGCGCGGATCGGCGGCGCAGACGTCCATCAACTCGCGAATCAGACTGCGCCTTAAATTGCGCCCCGCCGGCAGCCTGCTGCCGCCTGCCGGCTTGACCTCGCGAATGTGCAACAGCTTTTCATGGTCGATCAGACCCTGGCGCCACGCTTCGTTCATCACCCCGCGTACCGCATTGACATACAGCGACGATGTGTTCGGGGCATAGCCGTCGGTACGCAGCGCTGCCACCAGGGCAACCACATGGCCTGGCTCGAGCTCGTGCCAGGGCACGTCGACGATATCGCAGTCGACAAACCCCAGGCGGTCGGCGGCGTCCTGGAGGATGTAACGCATGGTCAGCTGGCTGGAAGGCGCCAGACGAGCCAGGTACTGCAACAGTGGGTTATGCAAGAAATCGGACAAAACATGGATCCTGAAGCGGGTCTTTCAGATTGGGTGGCAAGCCATATCGACTATAAAACACGGCGGCCATTACGCCTCCGGGTAGTGCCATCATCCTGATATACAAGGCATTTGCCGCTGGCACGGCGGGTGATAGTACCCCATTACCCTCCCTGTTCGAACCCAGGGCGGCGCGCGGTGTCGGAGTCTGGGCTGGATGGCGGGCCAGGCTGAACTAGAGTGTTAGCCATGCTCCTGTCACTGACGAGACCGCATGGCTTTCCACCGCCTCACCCGCACCCACCCTCGCCTGAGCATCGCCATCCTGGCGGGCCTGGTCGGCGCCTGGCTGATTCCTACCGACGATACCGTGCAGCGCATCCTCGCCGGATGGAACCTGGGCGTCTGGCTGTATCTGGTGCTGGTGTTCTGGCTGACCTGGCGCGCCAATGCCGACACCGTGCGCAAGGTTGCCTGCGTGGAAGATGAGAACGCAGGCCTGGTGCTGTTCACCGTCTGCTTCGCGGCCATCGCCAGCCTCGCGGCAGTTACGTTGCAACTGGCCGCCAGCCGTGGCCTGCAGGGAAACGACCAGGCCCTTCATTATTTGTACACGGGTCTGACGGTGGCCGGCTCCTGGCTGCTGATCGGTTGCATCTTCAGCCTGCATTACGCCCGCCTGTTCTATACCAGTGATCCCCACGCGCTGCCGCTGCGCTTTCCCGACGGTGAACGAGCACCGGACTACTGGGACTTTCTCTATTTCTCTTTTACCCTGAGCGTCGCCGTGCAGACCTCCGACATTGGTGTGGCCGGACGCGGCATGCGTCGAGTGGTACTAGCCCATTCGCTGGTGTGCTTCGTCTACAACACGGCAATCCTAGGCTTCACCATCAACATTGCCGCCGGCCTGTTGGGTTGATGCACCGCACCACTGGTCAGAAAAGCACCATGCTCCGACAGCCGCGCGGAACCATCCTGACCAGCCGCTTTTGTCCCGGAAAAACGTTTGCCCTGGCCTTTTGCCGTGATTTGCTGCCCAGACCGTGGCACTGATTCAAATCAAGCAACCGCATATTTGTCATGCTAGGCGCGAGACACTGTCGTCACAGGTGCTATGGTTAGGTTCCTACCGGCCGAATGAGCGGCCGATCACCGCGTCAAGGATCAGGACAAGGAGGCTGGCATGAACAAGATGACGTTCCCCAACGCCTGCCAGGTGATGCGCTGGCATTTCCATCCATTGGGCTTCGAAGCCAGCATGGATGCACCGCGCAGCATGGTCGCCCGGCTGTTCGACCGCGCCACCGGCGAAACATTGCTGGCTATTGCCGGCATCCCCTGCGCGGCCATCATGGCGGCCGCGGATGTAGAGCGGATCATCGAGGCGGTGGAGGCCGAGATGGACGCATTCGAACCCTCATGCGCTCTGCGCGATGCGGTGTAGTCAGAGCGTCTCGGTCTGCCTCACCGTTTTGAGAGCCTTCATGAACTGCTCGGCGGGCATGGGCTGGCCGAGCAGGTAGCCTTGCAGCGAATCACACCCCAGGCGGGTCAAAAACTCCTGCTGGCGGCTGGTCTCCACCCCTTCTGCCACGATGCGCAGCCCAAGGGCCTGGCCCAGGGCGACGATGGCCGAGACGATTGCCGCATCGTCGCTGTCCTGCTCCAGATCGCGAACAAAACCTCGGTCGATCTTCAGCTCATTGGCCGGCAGCCGTTTCAAGTACATCAGGCTTGAATAGCCGGTGCCGAAATCATCGATGGACAGGTCCACCCCCATATCGGAAAGCTTCTGCAGCACGGTCAAGCTCGCGTCGGCGTCGCGCATGGCCGTGGTCTCGGTGATCTCGAGCGTCAGGCGGTTGGCCGGCAGCCGGTTGCTCGCCAAGGCCCGGGCCACGCTATCCACCAGACCGGCATGACAGAACTGGATGGCCGACAGATTCACCGCGATACGCCAGTCGTCATGCCCCTGCTCGAGCCACTCGCGCATCTGCCGGCAGGCTTCGCCGAGCACCCATTCACCGATTGGAATGATCAGGCCGGTCTTCTCGGCAAGGCCGATGAACCGGTCCGGCAACAGCAGCCCGTGCTGCGGATGCTCCCAGCGCAGCAATGCCTCGGCACCGATCGGCTGACGGGCGAGCGCATCGAACTTTGGCTGGTAATGCAGGCGGAACTGGCCATGCTCAAGCGCCGCACGCAGGTCCTGGAGCAGTTGCAGTTGCTGGCGCGCGTTGCTGTTCATCGACACGTCGAAGAAGCTGTAGCCGTTTTTGCCGGCACTTTTCGCGTGATACATGGCCGCATCGGCGTTACGCAGCAGTTCGTGCTGATCCAGCCCATTGCCCGGATAAAGCACGATCCCCACGCTCGCCGAGAGCTGCAGGTCGTGATCGGCCACCCGGTAGGGCCGGGCCACCAGGTTGACCTGCTTCACAGCTACTTCCATGGCATCGGCTGGCTCCTGCAACTCCACCAGCAGCACGAACTCGTCACCACCGATGCGTGCCAGGGTGTCCTGGCTGTGCAGGTGCCCGCGCAAACGGGCCGCCACCGCTTTGAGCAGCAGGTCGCCCACATGATGACCGAAGGCATCGTTGACCGGCTTGAAACCATCCAGGTCAATGAACATCAGGGCAAAGCAGCCGCCCTGCTCCGCCACCTTGCTGATGGCCTGGTCGATGCGCTCGGCCAGTAGGGTGCGATTGGGCAGGCCTGTAAGGGTGTCATGCAGGGCCAACTGGGTCAGTTCCTGGTTGGCCAGGGTCAGGGAGCGTGCGAGGTCCGAGGTGCGCGCCTCCAGGCGCGCATCGAGCACCGACGTGACCAACGCCACGGCGAGCACCGCCAAGGTGGTGATCAACACGACCGAATCCAGGCCGTCGCCACGCAGGCCGTTGGCCAGGGCACCGCAGAAGCTGCCTTCTGGGAAATTGGCCGCCGCCATGCCGGTGTAGTGCATGCCGACGATGGCCATCCCCATCACCACCGCCGCCGCCCCGCGGATGTGCCGCACATAGGGGGTATGACGACGCAGACGGAACGCGATCCACAGGGCCGCCGCCGATGCCCCTACGGCGATGGCCAACGAGGCGCCGAAGAGGGTCGGGTCATAATCGATGCCCGGCACCATCTGCAGTGCAGCCATGCCGGTGTAATGCATACTGGCGATGCCACCGCCCATGATCAGTGCCCCCAGCCCCAACTGCAGCATCGGCAGGCTCGGCTGGCTGACCAGCCACAGGGCGAAGCCCGACGACAGGACCGCGATCAGCAGCGATAGCCCGGTGAGCGTCCAGTCATACCCCAGCTCGATCGGCAGGCTGAAGGCAAGCATGCCGATGAAATGCATCGACCAGATACCGATACCCAGGGCAAAGGCCCCGCCCCCCATCCACAGGTGAGCCGCACGTCCCTGCGCCGTGGCGATCCGGCCAGTGAGGTCCAGGGCGGTATAGGAGGCAAGGATGGCAACGCACAGCGAGATCAACACCAGCGCGGAGGAGTAGCTACCGATCAGCATTTAGATTCCAGCAAAGGGGCTGAGCAAGGGGCCCGAAAAGTTGATTATTGTACTCAAGCGTTAGGGAAACGCACGGGCTTTTTGGGGGTGACAACGAGCCTACCAAGCCACCGCGCAGACCCCGCCCGGGGCCTGCGCGGCGGGTTCGGTCATGCCGTATCGTTTTCGTCCTCCGAGACCGTGAACCAGGGGTAGTACTGCGTGCGTCGCTCGTAGCCCGCGGCAGTGATCACGCGGCACACACGCCCAGTGGCATCGTACAGATGAGTATCGGCATAGAGTCCCTCGCCCGTGCGCTGATCGCTCACCGGGCGCCAATCGTTGAGGTAGAACGGCAGCCAGGTTCGCACCGGTTGTCCCTTGTTGTCGTACTCAGTCTTTCCGCTCACGGCCCAACGTATGGCGGCATGGGCCGTGACAGCCTTGCCATGCTCATCCATCTCCAGCTCGCCCTTGGAGGTGCGGACCAGTGCCTCTCCCGGCTCATGCAAGACCGAGGTCTGCAATGCACGCCCGCCCCCGTCGCTGTAGGTCACGTTCAAGCGCACCTGCTGCTGCGGGTCACCGTCGTAGCGATCGGTCAACAGGCTGATGATGTGCGGCGGCTCGCGCCCTTGGTCCAGGTCAATCTCGAGCCCATGCGTCTGGGCAAAACGCCTGAGCGCCAGTTCGCCGACGCGCCCAGGTTGAAACCTGCCTTGCTCGTCACGGGCCGGGAGCATCCAGCTGTCGGTCACCAGCAGGTGCGCCGTGTGGACCGGCACGTCGCCGCCTTCGAGCGACAGCATGGCCTCCATCGATGTCGGCACTTCGAATGCCCGCGTGGGGTGGTAACCCGCCTTTTCGCCATTTTCCGTGCCGTGGAATCGGCTCTGGACCACCCGTCCCAGTGCATCGAACATCACCGACCGCACATTGTCGTTCGGATCGATGAACGACATTACCGTCATGAAACGCCAGTCATGGCTAAAGCGCGTGCACAAACCTGCTGCGTCGGTCACCTGCTGCACGGCCAGTCCATGAGCCGTCCATTGCACAACCACCTCTCCCGTCAGTTCGCTGTCCCGCGCACCGACCAGCCGGTAGAAACCTTCGGCGCCGCAGTAGCGCGCCAGGCCATGGCGTCCCAGATAGACGCACTTGCCGTCCTCCGGTAGCTCACCGATACGGTAGCCGCCCTGATTCAACAGACGCTCCAGCTCCGCTTGGGGGATGTGGTCTTCGAAAGCGACCAGTGACGCCTGCTCCAGCATGGCCGTCTCGGTGTGAGCCACCAGCGCCTGACGCACCGGCACTTCAGTCAGTTCGCCCGAGGTGTCGCACCACTGCACACGCCTGTATTGACTCAACGCGGCATCGTCCAGTCGCGCAAGAGGCCCCTGCTCTGCCTGCAGGCTTTCCACGGTGAAGCCCCCCTCGGGTACCTGTGCCGACTCCAGTTGCAGCACGTCAGTACGCTCCCCTTCGCTCAGACCGGTCAGATGAACATGCCCGTCATGCAGGTTGCGCACTCGCTGACGCGATAACGTCAGCCACACCACGTTCTGTTGCGCGTCGCGAGAAGCGGCCTCAAGCCCTTCAGGCAACGTGTCCGGGTAAGGCGATGGCGTGACGGCATCCCTGCGCGGATAGCGGATGTCCACGCTTTGCAGGACGCTGCCATAAAGGTCTTGCTCCAGGATGACCACCTGCGAAACCACCGGGTCCTCAGCGATACGCTCCGTAGCCAACGTCAAATGCTCCACCGCGGTTACCAGCGCCGCAGGCTTCGTCGGAATGCCGGTCTCATAGGCCCGTATCTGAAAACGCTGGCGGGTGATGCTGTAGGGCACGCCCGCCCGATCGCTGCCGTCCAGACCGTAGGTTTCCGTACGCACCGGCATTCCCTTCAGCGCGCGCAACAGCCAACGCCGTGTCTCGCCCTCCGGCGCGTAGGGCACCTCCTGCTGGTCGGTTTCCAGCCGGGTGATGCGCAGCGGGCTGACGGCAAAGTCAGACTCCGCCGAGCCCGGCGCCGCAAATATGCCCTCCAAGGTCGTGTCATAAGCTTCGATTCCACTGAGGAACCAGGTGCGGATCTGTGCAGGTGGCGAACGCTCTGGCGCAGTGCCCTGGGCCTCGACCAGCGTGTCGGTCTGGATCAGGCGGGTAAACCCGCGAAACTCTCGTTCGATACCGTCCCAGATGCCGCGCAGGTATGTCATGCCGCTGACGGTACGCAGCCCGCTGATGTCATCGACCGTGGTCACTCGGCTGAGCATGTGTACCGGAAACGGCAGCAGGCTCACCGCCGCCTTGCCTTGTGCGGTCAAGGCGGCTTTTTCATCCAGCCAGCCCTGGGCTGAGCTGCGGTAGTCGAACTGGGTACGGCTTCCGGTGTTGGTGCAGACCTGGGCCAGCAACCACGGCCGCCGGTCGTTGAAACGGTATGCCCAGGTCCGTGGCGCCATGTGCGGCACGGTCAGCACCAGCTCTGCCGTGCCCTGTCCGCGCAGGTCCGTCACCTGCAGCAGGCAGGTGTCATCCAGCACCACTCCCTTCGGCGCCGGCACTGGCGCAGCCTCCACGAAGCAGTTGCCGGCCTGGCTGATGAACACCCTTACACGGTCGGCCTCGCGGTACAGGATGTCGGTGGTGCCGCTGCCATCCGTATCCCCGAGAAACACCCGCGAGGCGCTGAAGTTCTCCACGGCGAAGCCGCCGATGTCGATTGGCTCACCGAAGCGGCCATGGCCGAGCGACGGCCAATAGGTGACGCCCTGCCCAGTAATTTCCATCAGATGCTGCTGGCCGCTGCCGGCCGGATCAGCGAATGCCACCAGCCGATGCTCACCGCCCTCCAAGGGTAATGGCGTCGTCCCCAGGTATGGCGTATCACTCGCCCGCTGCCAGCCTTCGCCGGCAGCACTGGCCCACAACCGGACACTGCGCGGGCCGATCATGGCGACATCCAGCAGTCCTGCGCCCGTCAGGTCGACCCGCTGGGCGCTGGGGTTCAACCATTCCGAGGGCAGGGCCTGGAGGGGAATGAACCGGCTCCACTGGCCGTCCGGGCCAAGGGTGAAGCTGCCATGCATGCCCGGCTGGGCGATCAGCCACTCGGGCCGGCCATCACCGTTCAGGTCGGTCAAGACGCCTGCCGCCATGGCTGGAACCTGGGGTAGTACCTGTGGCCCGCCCCACGTCACGGCATCCGCTCCTTGCGTGGCATCGCGCTGCGGTGCGCGGTAGTGCCAGGCACCTTCGTGCTGGTAAAGCAGCCCTGGCACGCCGTCGCCATGCAGATCGGCCATCTGCCAGCGAGGCGGGCTGAAGCCGTCCAGTTCAGGCAGCGCGTCCCAGGCCGGTGCCTTGCGCCCCGGCCGGCTCAGCTCGAACTCCGTCGGTGGCAGGGTCACCGGCGTACCGTCTGGTTCATAGGCCACCAGCTGGGCCGACATCAGCAGTGTCGCCACGGCTGAATGTTCGTGGACAAGGTGCAGGCGCGAGACCAGCACCGGGGTCGTATCGGCCTTTGCGGCCATCATCTGGGTACGGTGCCAGAGCATGACGTCCCGGCACAGACGCCGTACGCGCGTGTTGAAGCCCCAGCGCCAGAAACTGTAGCGGTCCTGGCGAACCGGCCAAGGCGCGTCCGTCTCGAACGGCGGGGAAACATCCAGGGGCGTATTGCGCTCGCCATAATCGAACAGCATTACGCTCATGAAGTCCTCGGCGTCGAAAGCGCCTTCAGGCACCAGCAAAGCGTCCGACGGGGTCGCGTTCAGCGCATGCACGCCGACCAAATACAGATTCGTCACCTGCCGGTGGGCAGCCAGTTCCTGGACGTCGCAGCCAGCGTCATCCTCACGGCGATAGGTGTAGACCAAGTGCTCGCCCTTGGCGCTGACCGTCTCTTCGGCGTACCAGCCAGCCACCCGCGAAGGGTCCTGCGGATCGCTCAATCGGGCGCTGGCCGACCAGCCGAACAAGGTGATGCTGCCGTCGGCATGGTAGTTGAGCCAGAAGCCTGGTGAATCGGGGCTTGCGTTGGGCCGCCAGTGTTCGAGACGCTCCCCGCGGCCGCCGCTGCGCGACACCCAGGGCGTGACCGTGTACTCAGCGATGACTGTGGAGAACGGCAAGCTGCGCTCGATACGCACACCTGCTTTGTCGCGCAGGATTTCCTCGCCGTCTGGGCCGGCCAAACGATCGTCGTCGTTATACCGTGGGATGCCGAAACGGCTCATGCGCGATACCGCAGGCAGCGGGCAATGCCAGCCGGCGCCGAACGCATCGTTACCGCCACCTGAGCTGTAGCTCAGCGTCAACGACGGCGACAGCTCGCGCCCGGTGGGCAGGGGCAACGGCAACGACCAGCCGGCCGCACCATCGGCGCTGCCGACGGACAGCATGCCGCCACCGATGGAGACGGTACCGCCGCCTTTGGGTAGCGACGGCGGGGTAAACAAGGGGTCGCGGCGAGAGTCCACGGACGTAGAGGATGAATCAGGCATGTTGGGCTCCTGCGCGCCCTCCCGCATGTCGCGGGAACGGCGCAGACTACTGGATGGCATGGAAGGAGCGTGCCTGCATGCCCGCCCGCTGTTGGCGGGCGCTCTGACGCGCATGCAGGGCGAGATCGCTCAAGCTTCGAAAAAGCTTATCCATCGGCCCAACGGGGCAGAACTGCCCGAAACACTAGGTGGCGCCCGGCAGGAAAAGATGCTTGCGCTGCACCTGCCAGCCTGCGCAGCTTTACCGACCGCTAGCGAACCTAATCCGCCTCGGCAAACGCTTGCTGGGCATCCCAGCCACCGCCCAACGCGGCAATCAACTGCACGCTGGCGACCAGCCTGCCCTGAAGCAAAGTCAACACACTGCGTTCGTTGCTGAGCGCGGTGGTTTGGACGTTGACGACATCCAGGTAGCCGATCAGTCCGGCACGGTACTGGTTTTCGGTCAGGCGCAGCGATTCACGGGCAGCATCCAGCGCTTCCTGGCGTACCACGGCTTCGTCCCCATACACCTTGAGCTGAACCAGATAGTTCTCGACCTCTTTGAAGCCATCGAGCACGGTTTGCCGGTACTGGGCCACGGTCTGGTCGTATACCGCCACGGTGCGATCCACCTCGGCACTGCGCCGACCGGCGTCGAACAGGGTCATGGCCAGCGAAGGCCCCACCGACCAGTAGCGGTTGGGCAGCTCGATCCAGTTGCTGAAGCTGCTGCTGGAGTACCCACCGCTCATGCTCAGGCTCAAATCCGGGAAGTACGCCGAGCGCGCCACGCCGATGTTGGCGTTGGCGGCCATCACGTTGCGCTCGGCCGAGGCGATGTCGGGGCGGCGCTCGAGCAGTTGCGAAGGCAGCGACACAGGGATCTGCGGCAAGGCCGGGATGCGTTTGCTATCGGCCAGGGCGAAGTCCGCCGGCGCCTTGCCCAGCAGCACAGCGATGGCATTTTCGTACTGCGCGCGCTGCCAGGCCAGATCGATCAGGTCAGCCTCGGTGCTCTTGAGCTGGGTGCGCGCCTGCGCCACGGCATCGGGCCCGGCAACCCCAGCGCGGTACTGGTTTTCGTTCATTCGCAGCGAACGTGCATAGGCGGCCACGGTGGCCTCCAGCAAGCGCTTCTGCTCATCGATCACACGCAGCTGCAGGTAGTTCTGCACCAGCTCCGACTGCAGGCTAAGGCGGATCGCCGCCAGGTCCGCGAGACTGGCCTGGGCACTGGCCTCATTGGCATTGAGCGTCTCGCGCAACTTGCCCCAAAGGTCGATCTCCCAGCTCACGCCAAGCTGGGCGTTATAGGTGTTGCGGATGCCGCTGCTGTTGTTCGACAGGCTCGAACTGCTACTACCGGTGCCCTGGGCCGAGCGGGTCTTGCCCACGGAAAGGTCCAGGCTTGGGAACAACGCGCCCCGGCTGCTACGCACCAAGGCCTGGGCCTGACGGTACTGGGCCTCGTATTGGGCAACGGTCTGGTTGTTGCGGTTGAGTTCCTCGACCAGGGCATTGAGCTCTGCATCGCCGTAAATCTCCCACCAGGCGCCGCGGGCAATCGCATCGGAGGGGTTGGCCTGGGTCCAGCCCTCGGCCTGCTTGAACTGCGCTGACGTGGCGGTTTCCGGGCGGTGATAGTCCGGGCTCAGGGTACAGGCGCTGAGCAGCGCCACGCAAAGCCCGGCGCCGACCAGGCGCGAGCCGCGCCCACGGGTGAGCAGCTTCAGGGCGTGGTGAAGTGGGGTCTGGGCAAAGTTCATAGCGGGGTATCCAGTGCGGCGTCGGTGCGCACGCCACGCCAGCGGTTGAACCGATGGCGCAGGCGGTCGAGGTACAGGTAGACCACAGGCGTGGTGTAGAGGGTCAGAACCTGGCTGAACACCAGGCCACCGATGATCGTCAGGCCCAGGGGCTGGCGCATTTCGGCGCCCTCGGCACGGCTGAGCAGCAGCGGCAGCGCGCCGAGGATGGCGGCCAGCGTGGTCATCAGGATCGGGCGCAGGCGCAGCAGGCACGCTCGGCGGATGGACTCCTCCGGGCTCAGGCCATCGTTGCGCTCCAGTTGCAGGGCCAGGTCGATCATCAGGATGGCGTTCTTCTTCACCACCCCGATCAGCAGGAACAAGCCCAACAGCGAGATCAGGCTGAACTCGCCCCCGGTGGCGTACAGCGCCAGCAAGGCGCCCACCCCGGCCGAAGGCAAGGTGGAAAGAATGGTCAGCGGATGGATGTAGCTTTCATAGAGGATACCCAGCACCAGATACACCAGCACCAGGGCGCCGAGGATCATCAGCGGCTGGCCCTGGGTGGTCTTGGCGAAGGCATCGGCGGTACCGCCAAGCTTGGCGATCACTTCCTCCGGCAGGCCGAGCTTGGCCACCGTGCGCTCCACCGCGGCCATGGCCTGGTCGGGGCTGTAGCCTTCGGCGACGTCGAAGGCGATGGCTTCGGAAGCGAACTGCCCTTCGTGGCTGACACGGTCATTGGCCAGACTGTTCTCGTAGCGGGCGAAACTCGACAACGGCACACGCGCACCGTCGGCGGTGATCACCTGGACCTGTTCCAGGGTGCTCGGGTCCCAGGCGTACTTTGGGTTGATCTCCAGCACCACTTGGTACTGGTTGAGGCTGTCGTAGATGGTCGAGATCTGCCGCTGGCTGTAGGCGTTGTTCAGCACCGTGGTGACCATCTCCATGTCGATCCCCAAGCGCTTGGCCTGGTCGCGGTCCACCACCAGCGTCACCTGCTGGGTACCGGCGCCGTCACGGGCATCGATGGCCGTCAGCTCGGGCAAGGCGCGCAGGGCTGCGACCACCTTCGGAAACCACTCGCGCAAGGCGCTCAAGTCGCCACTTTGCAGGGTATAGAGGTACTGCGAGGTGGATTGGTCACGCCCGCCTCCGCCCAGCTGCAAATCCTGGTCGGCCATCAGGAACAACCGGCCACCGGGCACCTTGGGCATTTCCTTGCGCAGGCGTTCGATCACCTGCTGGGCCGACAGCTTGCGCTCGCCGATGGGCTTGAGGCGCACCAGCACGAAGGCATTGTTGGTCCCACTGTTGCCGCCAATGAAGCCTGCCACGCTCTCTACCGCCGGGTCGGCCAGCAAGGCGCGGCGGTAGATTTCCATCTTCGGCTGCATCACGCTGAACGACAGGCCATCGTCGCCACGGATGAAGCCCTGCAACTGCCCGGTGTCCTGCTGGGGCATGAGCGTCTTGGGCACCACCACGTACAGGGCGATGTTGACACCGATGGTCACCAGCAGGCTGATCAGCGTGAGCCGCTTGTGACGCAGCGCCCAACCCAGGCTGTGGTCGTAGGCCGCCACCATGCGCTGGTGCAATTGGTCACTCCAGCGCTGCAGGCGGTTCTGTTCCTGGGCGTGGGGTTTGAGCCAGCGCGAGCAAAGCATGGGGGTGAGGGTCAGCGACACCAGCAGCGACACCAGGATCGCCGCGGCCAGGGTGATGGAAAACTCCTGGAACAGCCCCCGCACGATGCCGCCCATGAACAGGATGGAAACGAACACCGCCACCAGCGAGACGTTCATCGACAGCAGGGTGAAGCCCACCTCCTTGGCGCCGAGGTAGGCCGCGCGCATGGGCGGCTGGCCATCCTCGATATGGCGGGAGATGTTCTCCAGCACCACGATGGCATCGTCCACCACCAACCCCGTGGCAAGGATCAACGCCATCAACGACAGGTTGTTCAAAGAGAACCCGAACAGGTACATGATCGCGAAGGTGCCCACCAGCGAGACCGGCACGGCCAGACTGGGAATCAACGACGCACGGACATTGCCCAGGAACAGATACACCACCAGGATCACCAGCACCACCGCGATCAGCAGGGTGTGCTCGGCTTCCTTCAAGGTGGCCTTGATCACCGGCGAGCGGTCCATGGCCACGTTGAGCTTGACGCTTGCCGGCAGCAACGACTGCAAGGCTGGCAACTGCGCCTTGATCTCGTCGACGGTCTGGATGATGTTGGCGCCGGTCTGGCGGTTGACCACCAGCAGCACCGCGGCCTGATCATTGAAGAAGCCACTGTTGTAGCGGTTCTCGACGCCGTCGGTGATGCTCGCCACATCGGACAAGCGCAGGATTGCGCCGTCCTGCTGGCGGATCACCAGCGGCTCGTAGTCCTTGGCTGTTTCCAGCTGGTCGTTGGCACGCACCTGCCAGTTGCGCTCGGCATCTTCGACGAAGCCCATGGGCCGGCGCTGGTTGGCATTGGCCACCGCGGTGCGCACTTCATCGAGGGACAAGCCGTACTGGTTGAGCAATTGGGGTTCCACCGAGATGCGCACCGCCGGCAGCGAGCTGCCGCCGATCTGCACTTCCCCTACCCCGCTGACCTGGGCCAGGCTCTGGGCCAGGATGGTGTCGGCCATGTCGTAGAGCTGGCCTTTGGACAGGACCTCGGAGGTCAGCGACAGCACCATGATCGGTGCCTGGGAGGGGTTGATCTTCTTGTAGGTGGGCATGCTGCGCATACCGCTGGGCAGCAGGTTGCGGGTGGCGTTGATCGCAGCCTGCACCTCGCGCGCCGCACCGTCGATGTCGCGTCCCATGTCAAAACCGATGATCACCCGGGTCGAGCCCTGGTTGGAGCTGCTGGTCAGCGTAGTGACCCCGGCGATGCTGCCAAGCTTGCGCTCCAGCGGCGTGGCCACGGTGGCCGCCATCACCTCAGGGCTGGCCCCCGGCAAGTTGGCCTGCACCACGATCACGGGAAAGTCCATCTGCGGCAATGGAGACACCGGCAGCAAGCCGAAGCTCACGCCCCCCAAGAGCATGATCGCCAGGCTCAGTAGCATGGTCGCCACAGGCCGGCGAATGAACGGGCCGGACAGGTTCATTGGAAGCTCCAAGCCACGAGCTGCACGCTAGGAGAAAGAGCGTCGCCGCCGATCATGCTGCCTCCTGCGTCAAACCCTGCTTGCCAAAGCGGCGGGCCAGACGGTCGAAATACAGGTAGATGACCGGCGTGGTGAACAGCGTCAGCACCTGGCTGACCAGCAGCCCACCCACCATCACCAGGCCCAGGGGCTGGCGCAGCTCGGCGCCGGAACCGGTGGCAAGCATCAAGGGCACGGCACCGAACAGCGCTGCCAGGGTGGTCATGAGGATCGGCCGGAAACGCAACAGCGCCGCCTGGTAGATGGCATCGCGCGGGGCCATGCCCTGGTTGCGCTCGGCCTCCAGGGCGAAGTCGATCATCATGATGGCGTTCTTCTTGACGATACCGATCAGCAGGATGATGCCGATGATGGCGATCATCCCCAGGTCGTTGCCGCTCAGGATCAAGGCCAGCAAGGCACCGACCGCCGCCGACGGCAGGGTCGAGAGAATCGTCACCGGGTGGATGTAACTCTCATAGAGCACGCCCAACACGATATACATGGTGACCACCGCTGCAAGAATCAGCAGCAATGTGCTCGACAACGACGCCTGGAAAGCTTCGGCGGCACCCTGGAAGCGAGTCTGTACGCCCAGGGGCATGCCGATTTCCTGCTGTACCTGCTCGATGACCTTGACCGCTTCGCCCAGGGACGCGCCATGGGCCAGGTTGAACGACATCATCACGGCCGGGAACTGACCGATATGGGAGATCGCCAGCTGCGCCTGACGCTGCTCGATCCTTGCCAGGGCCGACAGACGTACCTGGCCGCCATCGGTGGCCTTGACGTGGATCGACTCCAGTGCCTGCGGGCCAATGGTCGAGGCGGTCTGCGACTGCAGCACGACGCGGTACTGACTGGCCTGGGTATAGATGGTGGAAATCTGCCGCTGACCGAAAGCGTCGTACAGGGCGTTGGTGATCTGCGACACGCTGATGCCCAGGCGGCTGGCCATGTCGCGATCGATCACCAGGTACACCTGCAGGCCCTTGTCCTGCAGGTCGCTGGCCACATCCTGTAGCTCCGGCCGCTGCTGCAGGGCCTGGACCAACTTGCCACTCCACTCGGCGAGCAGGTCGGCGTCGGGCGAAGAGAGGCTGAACTGGTATTGCGTACGGCTGACCCGGTCTTCGATGCTCAAGTCCTGCACGGGCTGCATGAACAGGCGGATCCCCACCAGCTTGTCGACCTGCGGCTGCAGGCGGTCGATGACCTCGCTGGCAGTGACATCCCGCTCGCCGTGTGGCTTGAGGTTGATCAGCAAGCGACCGCTGTTGAGCGTGGCGTTGTCCCCATCCACGCCGATGTAGGACGAGAGGCTCTGGACCGCCGGGTCCTTGAGGATCACCTGGCTCAGCGCCTGCTGGCGCTCGCTCATGGCGGCGAACGAGGTGGACTGGGGCGCTTCGGAGATCCCCTGGATCACGCCGGTATCCTGCGCCGGGAAGAACCCTTTGGGCACGATGACGTACAGCAACACCGTCAGCACCAGGCTTGCCACCGCCACTAGCAAGGTCAGCGGCTGGTGCCTGAGCACCCATTGCAGGCCTCGGCCGTAGCGTTCGATCAGCCAGTCGATCCAGGCGCCACTGGCACGGTAGAAGCGCCCCTGCTCTTCATCCTTGGGCTCACGCTTGAGCAGCCGAGCGCACATCATCGGGGTCAGGGTCAGGGACACCACCAGGGAAATCAGGATCGCCACCGCCAAGGTGATGGCGAACTCGCGGAACAGCCGGCCGACCACGTCAGCCATGAACAGCAGCGGGATCAGCACCGCGATCAGCGAGAACGTCAGCGAGACCAAGGTGAAACCGATCTGACGGGCACCTTTGAGCGCCGCCTGCATCGGCGTCTCACCCTCTTCGATATGCCGGGAGATGTTCTCCAGCATCACGATCGCATCGTCCACCACAAAGCCGGTGGCAATGGTCAGGGCCATCAATGTGAGGTTGTTGACCGAAAATCCGGCCAGGTACATCACGCCGAAGGTGCCGATCAAAGACAGCGGCACGGCAATCGACGGGATAAGGGTGGCGCTGAAACGGCGCAGGAACACGAACGTGACCATCACCACGAGTGCAATGGCGATCAACAGTTCGTGCTGCACGTCCTTGACGGCGGCACGAATGGTCTGGGTACGGTCGGTGAGAACGGTGACATCCAAGCCGGCCGGCAAGTTATCGGTGATCGAGGGCAGCATTTCCTTGATCAGGTCGACCACTTCGATGACGTTGGCACCCGGCTGACGCTGGATGTTCAGCAGCACCGCCTGGTTCTCGTTGGCCCAGGCTGCGAGGCGCTCGTTCTCGGCGCCGTCGACGATCTCGGCGACATCTTTCAGACGCAAGGGCGCGCCGTTGTTGTAGGCCAGGATGAGGTTGGCGTACTCCTCGGGTGAGCGCAGTTGGTCGTTGGCGTCGAGCATCGACACCCGCGTCGGGCCGTCGAAGTTGCCCTTGGGCTGGTTGACGTTGGAGGCGCCGATCAGAGTGCGCACGTCGTCCAGGTTCAGGCCGTTGGCCGCCAAGGCATCGACATTGACCTTGATACGCACCGCCTGACGCTGACCGCCGGCGATGCTGACCATGCCCACCCCGCTGATCTGGGCGATCTTCTGCGCCACCCGGGTATCGACCAGGTCGTTGAGCTTGGGCAGTGGCATGGTCTTGGAGGAAATGGCCAGGGTCAGCACCGGGGTATCGGCCGGGTTGACCTTGTTGTACACCGGTGGCGCCGGCAGATCGCTGGGCAACAGGTTGTTGGCCGCGTTGATCGCCGCCTGGACCTGTTGCTCGGCGACATCCATGTTCATGTCGAGGTTGAAGCGCAGGGTCAGCACCGAGGCCCCGCCGGAGCTGGTGGAGGCCATTTGCGTCAGGCCTGGCATCTGACCGAACTGACGCTCCAGGGGGGCCGTGACTGCGCTGGTCATGACCTGGGGGCTGGCGCCGGGATACAGGGTCATGACCCGGATGGTCGGGTAATCGACCTGGGGCAAGGCCGAGACCGGCAACAGCTTGTAGGCGATCAGGCCGGCCAGGACGATGGCCAACATGCTCAGCGTGGTGGCGACCGGGCGGAGGATGAACAGGCGCGAGAGGTTCATGCGCCCGCCTTGCTCGACTCACCAGCCTGGGCCGAGCCCTTGGCGTCCTGGCCTTGCAGATGCTGCCCGGGAGTGGTCGGCACCTGAGAGCTGTCTTGGACGACCTCCACCTTGCTGCCTTCGCGCAGACGGTCGGTGCCCTCGAGCACCAGGCGATCACCGGCGGCCAGGCCTTCGAGCACTACGCTCTGCTCACCGTCGCTGGGGCCGACCTTGAGCTTGCGGATATTGACCGTGCTCTGGGCGTTGACCACATAGGCGAAGGTGCCGTCATTGCCAAACTGGATGGCTGCGGATGGGGCCAGCAGCACCTGTTTGAGGGTATCGGCCAACAGGCGCACGTTGACGAACTGATTGGGGAACAGGGCCTGGTCCTTGTTATCGAAGCGGGCCTTGA
Organism: Pseudomonas sp. HTZ2; assembly: GCF_033173945.1. Lineage (NCBI taxonomy): Bacteria > Pseudomonadati > Pseudomonadota > Gammaproteobacteria > Pseudomonadales > Pseudomonadaceae > Pseudomonas > Pseudomonas sp. HTZ2. The sequence goes on from NZ_CP137332.1 coordinate 4,016,764, forward strand.
ACTTCAGGGTGCCAGTGGTGGTGTCTATCTGGTTGTCCAGACTGCCCAGCACACCGGTGGACTGCAGCTTGCTGTCGCTGCGGTCCCAGGCCTCGACTGGCAGGGTCGCGCCGCTGCGGTAGCGCTCGAGCACGGTGGAAAGCTCGGTCTCGGGCAAGGTAAAGGCCACGCTGATCGGCTCGGTCTGGGTGATCACCACCAGGGCGGTGGTGTCGTTGGCGGCCACCAGGTTACCCAAGTCCAGCTGGCGCAGGCCTACCCGGCCACTGATGGGGGCGCGGATCTGGGTGAAGTCCAGGTTTAAGCGAGCATCGTTGACCTGCGCCTGGTTGGTCTTGACCAACCCCTGGAACTGCGCGACCTGGGCCTGGGCAGTGTCCAAGGTCTGCTTTGCGATGCTGTCTTCGGCATACAAGCCTTTATAACGGGCCAGATCGACCTGGGCGTTCTTCAGCTGGGCCTGGTTCTGCGCCAGGGTGCCTTCTGCCTGCTGCAGGGCGATGCGGTAAGGACGCGGGTCGATTTCAGCGAGCAGATCGCCGGCCTTGACCTGCTGGCCTTCCTTGAAGTGAATCTTGACCAGCTCACCAGCCACCCGGCTACGGACGTTGACGGTATTGGTTGCCGTCACAGTGCCCAAAGCCTTGTAGTACAGCGGGAAATCGCCGACATGCACGGGCTCCACACGCACCGGTACCGGATCGGTGGAACCACCGAAGCCCGGACGCCCCATTCCCATGCCCATGCCTTTGCCGGGCCGTCCGCCCGGCTTCGCCGTATCAGGCGTAGCTGCAGGCCACAGCCACCAGGCCAGGAGGGCCACCAGCAGCAGGATCAGCAGGCCGACGAGCCAGCGACGCGGGGAACGAGAAACGGAAGATTGCATGGGTTGAACGAACCTTGTTCAGGAAATGACGACTGGGGAGGATGAACGATAAGCACTGACACCGTATTAGCAAAGGACCTTTACCAGGCATTTACCTTCGGCTTACGTTGCCAAGATGCTGAACTTTAAATGAAAACGGCCTGGAGATCGCTCCAGGCCGTTACAACGTGTGACCGCTGGGGCACACAGCCCCCGGCCTGTTTACTTCAGCACGGCCAGCGCCGCGTCGTAGTTCGGCTCGTCAGCGATTTCGCCAACCAATTCGCTGTGCAGGACCTTGTCGTTTTCATCCAGCACCACCACTGCACGGGCAGCCAGGCCGGCCAGCGGGCCGTCGGCGATGGCCACGCCGTAGTTTTCGAGGAACTCGCGACCACGCAGGGTCGACAGGTTCTTCACGTTCTCCAGGCCTTCGGCACCGCAGAAACGCGCCTGGGCGAACGGCAGGTCGGCAGAAATGCACAGCACCACGGTGTTGGCCACGTCGTTGGCCTGGGCATTGAATTTGCGCACGGAGGTGGCGCAAGTCGGGGTGTCGACGCTCGGGAAGATGTTCAGCACCTTGCGCTTGCCAGCGAAGTTCTGCAGCGAGGTGTCGGCCAGGCCTTCACCGACCAGGGAAAACGCCGGTGCTTGGGCGCCGACCTGCGGCAGATTGCCTTTGACCTGTACCGGGTTGCCTTTGAGAGTCACTTGAGCCATGACGAGATCCTTATGCGGGGTTTTGAAAGGACACTGAGTTAAGCATGAAGGCGCGCAAGTGCCTATCGGAAAAGTTAAATTGTTCTAATTCCAGGATTTTTTTGTGGACAATAAAAAGACCCAAATGGCGACAAACCATCCGGGCCTTTCTCTTTATACAGTGTCGGCAGGTCAGCCCAGCAGGCTATCGACCACCGAATAGACCACCGAGGACATGGCCACCAGGCCCAGCACCACGACGAAGACGTTGGACATTGCTCCACTGTACTTGCGCATCGCCGGCACACGGCGGATGGCGTGCATCGGCATCAGGAACAGCAGCGCAGCGATGATCGGGCCGCCAAGGGACTCGATCATGCCCAGGATGCTTGGGTTGAGGGTCGCGACGACCCAGCACACCACCAGCATCAGCGCAGCGACCACACGGTCCATGGCCTTGGCACCTGGGCGCAGGCCAGCCTTGCCGATGATGCCCTTGAGACCCTCGCTGGCGCCGATGTAGTGGCCCAGGAAGGATTTGGCGATGGCGATGAAAGCGATCAACGGCGCGGCGAAGGCAATGGCCGGGTTACTGAAATGGTTGGCCAGGTACGACAGGATCGACAGGTTCTGTGCCTTGGCCTCGGCGAGCTGCGCACTGCTGAGGGTCAGCACGCAGCTGAAGACGAAGAACAGCACCATCGCCACCATCAGCAGGTGAGCGCGCGCCAGGATCTGCCCGCTGCGCTCGTCGGCGTGCTCGCCGTAGCGGCGTTTCTGGTCGACCGCAAAGGCTGAAATGATCGGCGAGTGGTTGAAAGAGAACACCATCACCGGGATCGCCAACCACATCGTATGCAGGAAGGCCGAACCCGACGGCAGTTGGCCTGCGCTGTCGAGGATGCCGCCATTCCAGTGCGGTACCAGGTACAGGGCCAGCAGCGCCAGGGCGACGATGAATGGGTAGACCAGCAGGCTCATGACCTTGACCGTCGCCTGTTCTCCGCAGCGCACGATCAGCAGCAAGCCGAAGATCAGCAGGAACGACAACAGCGCCCGCGGTGGCGGAGTCATGTGCAGCTGGTGCTCCATGAAGCTGCTGACGGTGTTGGTCAGAGCGACGCTGTAGATGAGCAGGATCGGGAAGATGGCGAAGAAGTACAGAACGGTGATCAGCGCGCCGGCTTTGATGCCGAAGTGCTCTTCGACCACCTCGGTGATGTCGCCGCCGCTGCGCCCGGAGAGCACGAAACGGGTCAGTCCGCGGTGAGCGTAATAGGTCATCGGGAAGGCCAGTACGGCCAGGATAAGCAGCGGCCAGAAGCCGCCAAGGCCGGCGTTGATCGGCAGGAACAAGGTTCCGGCGCCGATTGCCGTGCCGAACAGGCCCAGCATCCAGGTGGTGTCTTGTCGCGACCAGCTGCCGAGGGTGGCTGGGGTCGATTCTTCGAAGCGTTGTTCAACGCTTGGGGCCTGCTCATTCATTCCGGGTGCAACTCCACTCGCAAGACTGCAACAGGCTGAGAGCGGCGAAACAGAAGGCTTCGCACACCTCAACCGAAAAGAGGGGCGCGATTGTGCGCTGATTGGGTTGCACTTGCATAGCCCCGCCCTACAGACGGTTGCACCTAAAGCGTCAGAATTTTCTGTAAGCGGGCTGCACTCAAACCAAACGGGTTGCACCTGGAAAAATGGAACGACCGTACGACCCTTCTACGACAAAAAAAGCCGCTCCCACGACTCATGCACGCACCGAAGCGCAGCAGGATCGATGGAAGCGGCCTTGTGATGAGAATGGGCCGCGCTGCGGCCCCGAGCGGTTACGCCGAATGCACAGCCGCAAACGCCTCGGCCACCCGACGCAGGTTAGCCGGACGCAGGCCGGACATGCACACCCGACCACTGTCGATCAGGTAGACGCCGAACTCGTCACGCAGGCGACGCACTTGGGCGACGCTGAAACCGGTGTAGCTGAACATGCCGCGCTGGCGCAGGAAGAATTGGAAGTCCTGGCCCGGCAGCAATTCGCCCAGCAGGTCGACCAGACCCTGGCGCATGTCGAGGATACGCTTGCGCATCACCTCGACCTCAGCCACCCATTGGGCGTTGAGCTCGGCATCGCCCAGCACGCCGGCCACCAGTTGCGCGCCATGGCAGGGCGGGCTGGAGTAGTTGCGGCGCACGGTGGCCTTGAGCTGGCCCAGCACGCTTGCGGTGGTGGCTTCGTCATCGCAGACCACCGACAGCCCCCCTACCCGCTCGCCGTACAGCGAGAAGATCTTGGAGAAGGAGTTGCTGACCAGGCACGGCACGCCGGCACGGGCCATTTCGCGGATCGCGTAGGCGTCTTCCACCAAGCCTTCGCCGAAGCCCTGGTAGGCGATGTCGAGGAACGGAATCAGCTGACGCGCCTTGACCACTTCCACCACTTGCTGCCACTGGTTCTGGTTCAGGTCGACGCCGGTGGGGTTGTGGCAGCACGGGTGCAGCAGGACGATGCTGTTGGGCGCCAGGCCTTGCAGGCACGCCAGCATGCCGGCGAAGTCCACGCCACGGGTGGTCGGGTCGAAGTACGGGTAGGTGTGGACCTTGAAGCCCGCACCTTCGAAGATCGCGCGGTGGTTATCCCAGGTCGGGTTGCTCACCCAGACCTCGGACTGCGGGAAGTAGCGCTTGAGGAAGTCGGCGCCGACTTTCAGGGCGCCGGAGCCGCCGACGGTCTGCACGGTGGCCACGCGCCCGCCGGTCACGGCCGGATGATCGGCACCGAACAGCAGCGCCTGAATCGCCTGGCGATAGCTGCCCAAGCCTTCCATCGGCAGGTACAGCGAGGCTTCGTGGGGCTGGTCGGCCAGGCGTTTTTCCACCTCGCCCACTGCCGCCAGTTGCGGCACCACGCCGGCTTCATCGTAGTACAGGCCGATACTCAGGTTGACCTTGTCGGCACGGGGGTCGGCCTTGAAGGTCTCCATCAGCGAGAGAATCGGGTCGCCGGCATAGGCATCGACATGTTTGAACACAGCGCACAGCTCCTTGGATCAGGACAGTTCGGGAAATGCTGCCCCGAGAATACCCTCAGTGAGGCTGGAGGAACATCACTGATGTGCAAGGTGTTCAATGCAGCCTTGCACGGAGCCCTGGGCCGCACCTTTGACTCGGCATCAGCGCTGCCCCTTTTGCGGTTAAACCCGCTCCCACAGGGGCTTGCGCAAGCCCTGTGAAAGCAGCGGTTGTATCCGCGAAGGCCGGCCCGGGCGCGTTCAGTCCGCCAAAGCCTTGAGCCCCTGCAGCTCCTGCTCGGTCAGCGCCACCCCTTCACGCTGCGCCACCTCGCGCTCACGGTAGCGCCGTTCCCCTGGCATGCGGGTCAGCCCCGCTTCCTGCATGTGATCGACCAGCGCTCGGCTGCGCTGGGCAAAGCGTTGCCCTTCGGCCTTGGTCGGGTCGATGACGATGATCAATTGCCCAGTCCAAGGCGTCTTCGCCCCCGGATGCCCGGACCAGTCGAACTCCCAGGAGAAATGCCCACCGGTCAAGGCCGCTGCCAGCAATTCGACCATCATCGACAGCGCCGAGCCCTTATGCCCGCCAAACGGCAGCAGTGCGCCACCTTCGAGAATCGCCTTGGGGTCGCAGGTCGGCTGACCCTGGGCATCCACACCCATGCCCGGCGGCAGTTGCTCGCCGGCCCGCGCGGCGATCTGTACATCACCATGGGCCATGGCGCTGGTGGCCATGTCGAAGACGATCGGATCGTGCCCGGCGCAAGGCGCGGCAAAGGCGATCGGGTTGGTGCCAAACAGAGGCTTGCGTGCGCCATGGGGCACCACGCAAGTCATGCTGTTGACCACGCTCAAGGCCACCAGCCCCTCGTCGGCGAACGGTTCCACGTCCGGCCAGAGCGCTGCGAAGTGATGCGAGTTGTGGATCGCCAGTACCGCGATGCCAGCCTTGCGCGCCTTTTCCACCAGCAAAGGCCGCGCTGCGGCCAGGGCCGGCTGGGCGAAACCACCACCGGCGTCGACCCGCACATAGCCAGGGGCCACATCGCTCACCTGCGGCTCGGCGCGCCCGTTGACCCAGCCACTGGCCAAGGTCGAGACATAACCGGGAATACGAAATACCCCGTGGCTGTGGGCGCCATCGCGCTGGGCGCTGGCGCAGTTGTAAGCCAGCGCCGCGGCGACCGGCTCGGCACAACCATGACGCTGCAGGATGCGTTGCAACAACGCCTGCAGCTCGGCGAAAGGCACGCGCACGACGGGGCTTACGGAATGTGCGGACATCTGGAGCTCCTGTTCTTGTACTTCTTGGACGTGGAATGGCTACAGCGCAAGCAATGGCAAAACTTATCCCGCGAATGACAGCTATCTGTCAATTGTTGACTTGATGACAGAAAACATCCATTTTCTATCGCAAGCCTCACCCATCCCGGAGTCGACCATGAGCCAACCGATCAAGCAACGCCTCGAGAGCAGCCTGCAAAGCGCCGCAGCCTCGGGCCGCAAGATCGCCAGCTACATGCTCGCCAACCTGCACGAGTTGCCGTTCCAGACGTCGGCCAGCATCGCGACCAAGCTTGGCGTCAGCGAATCCAGTGTCGGGCGTTTCTGTCGCTCCCTGGGTTATGCCCACCTCAAGGCGCTCAAGCAAGACCTGCAGAACGACCTGGGGGACGGCCCTTGGCTAGTGGGAGATCGCCTGCAAGAGTATCGCCAAGGCGAGGACGACAGCGAGAGCTCCGGCAGTCTTGACCTTGAAATCGCTGCATTGGTGCGCGTGCATGAGTACCGCCGCAGCCAGGCCTGGCAACAGGTCGCCCAGCGCCTGGCGAGCAAGCGCCGCGTGTTCATCGCAGGTTTCCAGACCGAGCGCGGCGTGGCCATGTGCATGAGCCATTTGCTGCAATACCTGCGTGATGGCGTGCAGCTGGTCGATGGCAGCGCCGGGCATTTCGGCGACGTGCTGCTGGGCCCTGCCCAGGACAGTGCCCTGGTGGTGTTCGAGGCGCGCCGTTACTCCCGCCATGCCCTGCTGCTGTGCAGCAAAGCACGCGAAGCGGGCATTCCGGTCACCCTGGTGACCGACACCTTCTGTGATTGGGCCGATGCCAACGCCGACGAGGTGTTCCGCATCCCCACCGAATTCAACCTCTTCTGGGAGTCCACCTCGGCAATGCTGTCGTGGGTGCACCTGATGGTCAACGAGGTCTGCAGGAAGCTGGGACCTGATGTTGAAAGACGCTTGGAAGCAACTGCCGCTCTACATAACGCATTCGTCGGCTACACCTCGTGGCCAACGGGAAAACAACAATAGCAAGAGTGAAAGTCCAGAGGTGTTAGATGAAAAAGACCCTGTCCGTGGTGGGTGTGTGCGCCCTGTTGCTGACTGGCGCGGCCAGCGCCGAGACCCTGCGCTTCGCGACCGAGGGCGCCTATCCGCCCTTCAACTATGTCGATGCCGATAACAAGCTGCATGGCTTCGACATCGACATCACCAACGCCCTGTGCGCGCAGATGAAAGTCGAATGCACCCTGGTGGCGCAGGACTGGGAAGGCATCATCCCGGCCCTGATGGCCCGCAAATACGATGCTGTGGTCGCCTCGATGATCGACACCGAGGAGCGACGCAAGAAGATCGCCTTCACCAACCACTACTACCGCACCCCGTTGACCGTCGCCGTGGCCAAGGACAGCCCGATCAAGGACGCCCAGGCCGACTTCAAGGGCTACACCGTCGGGGCCCAGTCGTCCTCCACCCAGGCCATCTACGCCGAAGACGTCTACGCCAAGGCCGGCGCCGATGTGAAGCTCTACCCGACCATGGACGAAGCCAACGCCGACTTGGCCGCCGGCCGCCTGGACGGGGTAATCGCCGACAAGTTCCCGCTGCACGAGTGGATGAACAAGAACGGCCAGGACTGCTGCAAGGTCCTGGGTGACGTCAACGGCACCAAGGCCGACGCCGCCATCGCCGTACGCAAGGACGACGTCGCCCTGCGCGAGCGTCTGAACAAGGCGCTGGCCGAAATCGTCGCCAACGGCACCTACCAAAAGATCGCCAGCAAGTACTTCGCCTTCGACATCTACAACTGACCTGACGCCTGCGGGAGCGGGTTTACCTGCGGATACGGCAGTGGACTCACCGACGTATTGGCGGGCAAGCCCGCTCCCACAGGATCGCTGTTGCCTTTCGATATCGATGTCGCTGAGGAGTCTCCTCCATGCTCGATCAACTGTCTTTGCTGTCGTTCGCCAGCGGTGGCTGGGGTCAGGCGCTGCTCGCCGGCGCCCTGGTGACCCTGTCGCTGGCCCTGGCCTGCCTGCCCATCGGTCTGCCCTTGGGCCTGCTCGTGGCCCTCGCCGCGCGCTCGCGCAAGCGCGCTGCACGCGCCTGGGCCACCAGTTTCTCCACGGTGTTTCGCGGCCTGCCGGAGCTGTTGACACTGCTGATCATCTATTACGGCTGCCAGATCGCCGCACAGAAGCTGCTGGCGGCGATGGGCTATGAAGGCGAGGTGCTGATCAACACCTTCCTCGCCGCGATGATCGCCTTCAGCCTGGTGTTCGCCGCGTTTTCCAGCGAAATCTGGCTGGCCGCCTTCAAGACGCTGCCCAAAGGCCAGCTGGAGGCTTGTTCGGCCCTGGGCCTGAGCAAACGCACCGGATTCTTCAAGGTGGTGCTGCCACAACTGACCCGCATCGCCCTGCCTGGGCTGTCGAACAACTGGCTGTCCCTGCTCAAGGACACCTCGCTGGTGTCGACCATCTCGCTGGTCGACCTGATGCGCCAGACCAACCTGGCGGTCAGTGTCACCAAGGAACCGATGTTCTTCTATGGCGTCGCCTGCCTGGGCTACCTGCTGTTCTCGGCACTGTCGGGGCGGGTCTTTGCCTTCATCGAACGACGCTGCAACCGTCACCTGCAAGGAGCCCGGGCATGAGCTTCGAACAACTGCTGGCCATGGTGCTCGACCCCGACCTGCTCGAACGCTACGGCGCGCGCTTCATCGACGGCTTGCTGGTGACCGCCAAGCTGGTGGCGATCTCCTTCAGCCTGGGCGCGGTGCTCGGGCTGCTACTGGCGCTGGCGCGCATGTCCCAAAGCCGCGTGCTGCAGCGCCTGTCGGCGGGCTACGTGTACTTCTTCCGCGGCTCGCCCCTGCTCGCGCAGCTGTTCTTGCTGTACTACGGCCTGGGCTCGCTCAAGGGCTTCTGGCAGGACATGGGCCTGTGGTGGTTCTTCCGCGAAGCCTGGTACTGCACGCTGCTGGCCTTCACCTTGAACACCGCCGCCTATCAGGCGGAGATCTTCCGCGGCAGCCTGATGGCCGTGGCCCCCGGCCAATACGAAGCGGCGCGGGCCTTGAGCCTCAAGCGCTCGACCACCTTCTTCAAGGTCATCCTGCCGCAATCGCTACTGGTGGCCATCGGCCCGTTGGGCAACGAACTGATCCTGATGATCAAGGCCAGCGCCATCGCCTCGCTGGTGACCATCTACGACTTGATGGGCGTGACCAAGCTGGCGTTCTCGCGCAGCTTCGACTTCCAGATCTACCTGTGGGCCGCAGTGCTCTACCTGGTGATCGTGGAGATCGTCCGCCGCGCCCTGAAACACGTGGAAGCCCGCCTGGGTCGCCACCTGAACTGACCGAAGGATACGCTCCATGCATTGCCAAACCATCGTTCTGGGCGCCGGTATCGTCGGCGTCAGTACCGCCCTGCACCTTCAGGCCCGAGGCCGCCAGGTCATCCTGATCGACCGCGACGAGCCGGGCAGCGGCACCAGCCATGGCAACGCCGGGTTGATCGAACGCTCCAGCGTCATCCCCTACGCGTTTCCTCGCAACCTGGGCGCCTTGCTGCGCTACGGACTTAACCGCCAACCCGACGTGCGCTACAGCTTCCTGCACCTGCCCAAGGCCGCCCCCTGGCTGCTGCGCTATTGGCAGCAGTCCGCGCCGGGCCGCCTGGCCAGTGCCGCCGCCGACATGCTGCCGCTGGTGCAACGCTGCGTCGAAGAGCACGACGCCCTGATCGACGCCGCAGGCCTTGGCGCACTGGTGCAGGCCAAGGGCTGGATCGAGGTCTACCGCGACCCTGCCCTGTTCGCCCAGGCCAAGGCCGACCTGCAGGGCCTTGCCCGCTGCAACCTGAAGTACGAGATTCTCGAACGCGACCAACTGCAAGCCCGGGAGCAACAGCTCGAGGGTGATGTGATCGGCGGTATTCACTGGCTGGACCCGAAGACCGTCAACAACCCCGGCGGCCTGACGCGCGGCTATGCCGCCCTGTTCATCCAGCGCGGCGGGCAGTTCATTCATGGCGATGCCCGCAGCCTGCGTCAGGTCGGCACCCAGTGGCAGGTGAACAGCCGCCGCGGCCCGGTCATTGCCGACGAGGTGGTGGCCTGCCTGGGTCCGCAGTCGGCCGACCTGTTCGAGCCCCTGGGCTATCGCTTCCCGCTGGCGATCAAGCGCGGTTATCACATGCATTACAGCACCCGGGACGGCGCCGAACTGGCCCACGCGGTCTGCGACACCCAAGGTGGCTACGTTCTGGCTCCGATGGCGCGTGGCGTACGCCTGACCACCGGGATCGAGTTCGCCGCCCACGATGCCCCCGGCAACGAGATCCAGCTGGGGCGCTGCGAAGCCCTGGCTCGCAGGCTGTTCCCGGCCCTGGGCGAGCGCCTGGACGACCGTCCGTGGCTCGGCCGGCGCCCCTGCCTGCCGGACATGCGTCCGGTGATTGGCCCGGCGCCACGGCATAAGAACCTGTGGTTCAACTTCGGCCACGCCCACCACGGCCTGACCCTGGGCCCGGTCACTGGCCGCCTGCTGGCCGAACTGGTCACAGGCCAGGCGCCTTTCACCGACCCGTCGCCTTACAGCGCCGCACGCTTCGACTAAACATCCACGCGGGAGAACAACAAGATGACCGCCGCCTCTCTGAGCCTTGCCAGTGTCACCCCCGAACCCGACGCGCGCCCAGTGCTGATCCGCATCGAGGGCCTGAACAAGCACTACGGCGCCTTCCATGTGCTGCACGACATCAACCTGCAGGTCCGCGAAGGCGAGCGCATCGTACTCTGCGGCCCCTCAGGCTCGGGCAAGTCGACTTTGATTCGCTGCATCAACCGGCTGGAGATCGCCGAACAGGGCAGCATCCACGTAGCCGGCACGGACCTGGCCGCCACCAGCCGCCAGGCCGCCCAGGTGCGCAGCGAGATCGGCATGGTGTTCCAGCACTTCAATCTGTTCCCGCACATGAGCGTGCTGGACAACTGCCTGCTCGCCCCCACCAGCGTACGCGGTCTGTCGCGCAAGGACGCCGAGGAACGGGCGCGCATGTACCTGAGCAAGGTCGGCATCGAGAGCCAGGCGCACAAGTACCCCAGCCAGCTGTCCGGCGGCCAGCAGCAGCGGGTGGCCATCGCACGGGCGCTGTGCATGAAGCCGCGCATCATGCTGTTCGACGAACCCACCTCGGCGCTGGACCCGGAGATGGTCGCCGAAGTGCTGGATGTGCTGGTGCAACTGGCCGGTACCGGCATGACCATGCTCTGCGTCACCCATGAAATGGGCTTCGCCCGTCAGGTGGCCGAGCGCGTACTGTTCCTGGAAGGCGGGCAGATCATCGAGGACAGCCCACCGGAGGTGTTCTTCAACCACCCGAAAACCCAGCGGGCACAAGCGTTCCTCAAACAAATCCTGCACTAGCGCGCATCAGCGCTCCCTCTCTGGATAAGCACCGCCCCTGTGGGAGCGGGTTCACCCGCCAATGCGATAGTGAATGCACCGTCGTATTCGTGGGTAAACCTGCTCCCACCGCGTTTTTGGCGTCCGGATGGAGCTGGCTGGTTTTTAGTGAGATGGGAACGGGAAGGCCCCCTCGTGCGGGTATTGCAAACCACCAAGCCCCTATACCCGCCGGCACTCATTGCACCCATGCAAAGACCCAACTGCATCGTTAAATATTATTGACCTAACCCACCGCCAAACCCTTGTCACCGCAGGGCTCCAAGCCCTCAACCCCCCGAAAAACGGCGCCTTCACCCCTCGCCACTCGTTTGACATATCGAACGGCTCTGGCAAGCTATGAACAAGCCCCGACCGGAATCGCCTGCCAGGCGAGCCGGCAGTGCTCGGGGTTTCAGGACGTACTCAAGGCCGAGCCCGTGCGCCTGCACAACAACGACAGGATGAACCTGTCCCAAGGTGACATATGTCCAACAGCAACATTGGCAACAAGCAACCCTCCCTGCGCAAACCCGTCGTCCTGATGACCATGGGCAGCCAAGAGCGCAAAGGCCATGACTATCAGGTCATGACCCACAAATACATCACTCCGCTGGTCGAATTCGCCGGTTGCGTCCCGGTCCTCGTGCCCACCTGCTGTGGCGTCGAAGACCTCGAGACCTACCTGGACATGGCCGACGGCGTCTACCTGACCGGCGCGGGCAGCAACATCGACCCGGCCCTCTACGGCCAGGAAAACCAGACCCCGGGCAAGGTCCAGGACAAAGATCGCGACCTGTTCGACATTCCTTTGGTGAAAATGGCCATCGCCCGTGGCCTGCCGATCTTCGGTATCTGCCGTGGGATGCAGGAAATCAACGTGGCCCTGGGCGGTGACATCTACCAGAAGGTCTACGCCGAGCCAGGCTTCAACGATCACCGGGAGAATCCGGAAGATCCGGTCGAGGTCCAGTACCAGGCCGTGCACAGCGTCAAGGTCCAACCAGGCAGCTGGCTGCGCGAGAAGCTCGGCACCGACGAGATCCGCGTCAACTCCCTGCATGGTCAAGGCCTGAACAAGCTGGGCAAAGGCATCGAGCCGATCGCCCACGCTGAAGACGGCCTGGTCGAAGCGATCCACGCCCCGAGCATCTCGCCGTTCCTGTTCGCCGTGCAGTGGCACCCGGAATGGCAAGCCGCGAAGAACCCTGACTCGATCAAGATCTTCGAAGCCTTCGGCGACGCCTGCCGCACCCAGGTGCGCAAATCCCAGGGCAAGCGCAACCAGGCTGCCTGATTCTTCTTCGTTAGTTTTGATCGCGGGGCGGCGCAATGTCGCCCCCGCTTCCCCGGTCACCCTCTGCTGGTCCCAGAACACTTCCCGGAAGCGGGCGGCTGGCTTGTGCCTGTCTCCGCGATCGTTTTTTGCCTCACACCGCCGTGTGCCGTAGTGCCGACGGTGCCTCCCCCATCATCCGTCTATACATGCTGGAAAACGCACTCGGGCTCTCGTAGCCCAAATCCAGCGCCACCCGTGTCACCGACTCCCCCGCCGCCAGACGCGTCACCGCCGCCATCAGGCATGCCTGCTGTCGCCACTGGGCGAACGACAACCCCGTGAGCGTTCGAAAGCGCCGGGTGAAGGTACGAAGGCTCCAATTGAGCCGATGCGCCCAATCCAGTGGCGTGACGCGGATATCCGGTTGAGCCAGAAACGCCAGGCACAACTGCGCAACGCGTGGCTCCTGCGGAATCGGCGCAAACAGTGGCAATGGCCGGGCACGGCTCAGTTCAGCAAGCATCAAGGCGACCAGCAAGCCATCGCGCCCCTGGGTGTCGTACAACGCCGGGACATCGGCACTGGCCAGCAGCAGTTCGTGGAGCAAGGGGCTGACCAGCAAGGCCTCGCATTGCTCACCCGGCCTGGGCACCGCTTCGGGTTCGATGTAGAGGCTGCGTGTGCTGACACCCCGCATACGCACCTGATGGCGCTTACCGGGCGGTATCCAGACGCCGTTGTAGGGCGGAACTACCCAGGCGCCGTCATCGGTCAGCACATCCATCAAACCGCTCATACCGTAGAGAAACTGCGCCCGTCGATGGCTGTGCGCCGCCAGCAGCGTGCCAGGCGGGTAGTCGGTGCCGATGGCAAGCACGGGGCGGGGCGTTGCGTCCATGGTGTGCAAAGGAATGTTGCGCATGCCGATCGCCTTGGCCGAAAAACAACGATTATTGGCCATCGCGCGCAAGCCGGCCAGGCCGAGGCCCATTATCGTGCAGCCTTCATCCGCTCTGGAGGGCGTTGCATGTTCTACGCGTTGCTCGTCGCGTTCGGCCTGTGCGCAGGCGTCACCACGTTGTTGTTCGGCTTTGGCGGCGGGTTCTTCGCGGTGCCCTTGCTCTATGCGCTGCTGCTGGCCAGTCATGATGCGGGCTCCGTGGTCAGTCAGCATGCGATGCAGATCGCTGTAGCCACTTCCGCCGCGGTGATGATCGTCAGCAGTGCCCTGGCCAGCTGGCGTCATCATCGCGCCGGGAGCCTGGACTGGGCACTGGTGCGCCTGCTGGTGCCGGGCATCGGTCTTGGCGCCCTGCTCGGCGCCATCGCCGCGCTCTGGCTGGACAGCGACTGGCTGCGCTGGCTGTTCGTCGCCTACGTGCTGGCAAGCCTGCTCGATGGCTGGCTTCGCCCAGGCTTCGTCGCGAAGACCCGCTCGCAGCGTCCCCCGTTGGGCCCAGGGCACTCGACCCTGATCGGCGTGCCGATTGGTGCGGTGGCGGCGTTGTTGGGTGTTGGTGGCAGCGTCATGACCGTACCGTTGATGCGCCGACGCGGCGCGAGCATGCTGACCGCCACGGCCATGGCCAATCCGCTGTCGTTGCCCATGGCATTGGTGGCCACGCTGACCTACGCCCTGTTGCCTCAGGCGCAACTGACGCTGGGGGTGGGCTATCTGGGCCTGGTCAATCTGTATGCCGCGACAGCCTTGGTGGCGGGCGCCTGGCTGGGGATGGCACTGGCTGCACCGTTGGTCGGACGCATCAACGATACGCTCCATGCCCGCGCCTACCTGCTATTGCTGGGCGGCGTGTTGCTGACGATGCTCCTGGTGCGCAGCTGACGGCAAATTGCTGGCCCCCAGCCCTGCGAAGTGAAGGCAAACTCCCTTTTCCTTCATAAGCTTAGGACAGCATCATGCGGGTATTTCTAGCAACGATCGCCGGCTGTGTGATGGCCACGGCCGCCTTCGCAGCCCAAGCCAAGGCCCTGAACCAGAACGATCGTCAGGTATGCCACTGGGGTTCGCAAATCGCCGCCGATGCGCAGCAGGCCAAGCTTTCCGGCGTCACGCTGTATGCCACGCGTAAGAAGTTGCAGACGCGCAAATTCCCCAAGCCCTGGATGCGCATGACCGCCTTCGGCATCACCGAGCAGACCTACAACAGCCAGTCCCGGCTCAAGCCCGCGGCGATCAGGCAGACGTACTACGAGCAATGCGTACAGCATGCGATCGCAAAACGTTAATACGTTATATATCAGCAGGTTATGCGATTAATTTAACGTTTTTGTTTACATACATAGGGACTGAGCAGACTTGAGATCGAGGCGCAGTCCCTGTGGGAGCGGCTCAAGCTGAAGCCGACAACCGCTCCCCAGCCCTCTTCGAGCGGCCACCCAGGCACGTCACCGCAAACGCGATCACCAGCGCGCTGGTGCCCAACAGGAAGATCAACTGCTGATTCGATCCCTCCACCAGCAAGGCGATCAGGGCTGGGGTCACCGCCGCCGCGCCCATCAGGGTGATGCTCACCAGGGGCGTAAGTTTTCCGGTCGGGTCATTGGTAGTGATCAACGCCATGTAGTACGACAACGACAATACCCAGCCGAAGTTAATCAACAGCAGCGCCACGAATAACTGCATCGGGGTGCGGGTGTGTCCCGTCAGCATGGCGATCGACACGAAGATCGCCACCAGGCCCACGGCGATCATCAGCTGCCGGTTGACCCGCGCGCCCAACAGGCTAGGCAGCCCCGCCCCCGGCAAGCCGCCGATCGCAGAAAGGCCAAACGCCCAGCCGATATCGACACCGTCGATGCCCTGGTCACGCGCCAATTGGTCGATGAAGCCCCACACGCAATAGATGGCGATCTGCATGAACAGCATGCCCACCAGCGCGCTGCGCCCCATGCGCGACGAACCGCCCTGGGCGCACGTCCCCTCGCCGCTACCGATCAGCGCCGCGGGCTTGCGTGGCAGCGCAAGGCTCGCGCCGCAAATCAGCAGGTACCACAGGCCAAAGGAACACAGCGCCGTCACCGTGCCGCTCTGGGCCGCAAGCAGGGGCAAGGCGGCGGAAAACAACGAGTACTCAGGCGTCTGCAGCAACAGCATCAGGCCGAACGAGCGGTCCTGGTTGGGCAAACGACCCAACGTGGACACCGCATAGGCATAGATCAACCCGGCGCACGTGCCCGCCGCCAGGCGTACCAGCAGCAGCGTGCCGTTGCTCGGCGCAAAGGCGGTGGCCATGCTCAGCGCCACGCACAGCAACCCCACCCACAGACAGAGGCTGCGCCCACCCTGGCGTTTCATCACGATCGGGCACAGCAATGTGCCCAGGGTCATGCCGATCATCTCCACCGAGACGACCCAGCCCTGTTGATCGAGCGACAAGTTCAGTTGTTCGGTGACCAACCCCATGAAGATTGGTTGTACACCGCAGACGATGAATGAAGTGCAGGCGATGAAGATGAGGGAAGCACGTAGTAGCTTGGAGTCTTTGATCATGAATGGACCCTGACACGCTGCACAGCATCACCTGCTAGATCAGGTGACCCTGCCCACAGCGTTTGTTTTTATTGTTTGGGTGACTGGGCCCAATACGCCGCGATAGACGCCCCGCAGACCCAGGTGAGCGGTGGCTTGACCGCTCTGGGATGCAATCCTGGGCCTTGCCTGAGGCCTTTGAAAGTTAAATATCGGAATCGACTCCAGTGGGCTTTTTAATGCACGCCGATACCGCTTGCCTGTATCCAGAAACGCACTGCAATCGATGCCGATATTTAATTTGTGAGGCCCCTGGAGATTCCCTACCGTGTGTCGCTACATCCAACCAAGGGGCCATCGCCCGCCACCGTGCGCTTCGTCGAACCGGCCCCGATGATAAAAGGCCAGCCATGAACGACCGTGAGTTCATCAACGCCATCGACGCAGATGGCCTGCCCCTGAACATCGCCGTGAAGAACGGACGTATCACCCACATCGGTCCACAGCGCGCCGCCGTCGCCGCAGCCGAGACCATCGACCTGGAAGGCCTGCTGGCCCTGCCCGGCTTCGTCGATGGCCACATCCACCTGGACAAGAGCTTCGTTGGCGACCGCTGGCGCCCGCACCAGAACGTCGCCACCCTGCGCGAGCGCCTGGCGGTGGAAAAACGCGAACTGGCCAGCGCCCCACCGATCCTCGACCGTGCCGATGCCCTGATCCGCCAGGCCGCCACCTATGGCACGCTCGCCATGCGCTGCCACGTGGACGTGGATGCCACGACTGGGCTGAGCCATCTGAACGCCATTCTCCAAGCACGGGATAACTGGAAGGACCTGATCGACATCGAACTGGTGGCCTTTCCCCAGGCGGGCGTGGTGTCCTGCCCCGGTACCGCCGAAATCCTGGAAGCTGCCGTGCGTGAGGGTGTACAAGTGGTCGGCGGCATCGACCCGACGACGCTGGACGGCGATGCCGAAGCACAGCTGGACATAATCTTCGGCATCGCGGAGCGCCATGGGGTGAAGGCCGATATCCACCTCCATGAACCGGGCGAGATTTGCATTGCCCAGCTCGAACGCATCGCTGCACGCACCCGCGCCCTGGGCATGCAGGGCCTGGTTGCGGTCAGCCATGCGTATGGGTTGGGAGATGTGTCCGAGCAGGTGGTTGACCGAACCGCGCAGGTACTGGCCCACGCAGGTGTCTCGATCATGACCAATGCGCCTGGCGAGCATGCCTTTCCGCCGGTCTTGCGCCTGCGTGCAGGGGGGGTGCGGGTGTTCACCGGCAACGACAACATCCAGGATGCCTGGTGGCCCTATGGCAACGGCGACATGCTGCAGCGCGCGATGCTGGTCAGCTATCGCTCTGGGTTCAATACCGACGAGGAGTTGCGGGTTGCGCTGGACATGGCCACCGAGGCCAGCGCCGCCGTGATGGGCAAGACCGACTACGGCCTGAAGGTGGGCAACGAGGCGAGCTTCTTGTTGTTCAAGGCACCGAACGCGGCGGCAGCGGTGGCGGCGGCGCTGCACGAGCGATTGATCGTGCGCCATGGGGCGTCCTGGGGCGGGCCCGCCATCTTGCAGCTCAAGGCTGCTCAGTTCAGTCGTGAGATGCGCCGCTGAGTCGGCCCCTGGACGGAATCAGGCCGGTTCAGGTGCTTCGTCACGCAGGATGCCGATCAGGATGTCCGCCAGCGCCTTGACCATCGGGTCGGCCGTGGGCCGGTAGAAGATCGCCGCCTCGAACACCTTGATCGGCTTGAAACCCTCCTCGGCGCCCAAGACCCGATGCCCAGGCGTGACCACCCGGGACGGCAGCAGACTGACCCCCAGCCCATTGGCCACCGCCGCCTGGATACCGGCCAGGCTCGAGCTGGTAAACCCGATGCGCCAGCTACGCCCCATGGCCTCGACCGCGCTGATCATGTCGTCTCGATACAGGCCCCGCGGCGGGAAGGTCACCAAGGGGATCGGGTCCTGGGCAAAGCACGGGTACTGCGCGCTGTCGATCCATTCGATGCGTTCCGGCTGGCAGGCATTGGCCTCACGGCTGTGACGGCGTTGCTTGACCAGCACCAGGTCCAGCTCGCCACGGTCGTAGCTGCCCATCAGGTCTCGGCTCAGGCCGCCGGTGATCTCGAGCTTCACTTTGGGATGCTTGCGATTGAACGCCGCCAGCGACGCCATCGTCTTGCCGGCGACAAAATCGTCCGGCAAGCCGATGCGCACGGTCACCGTCACGCCGCCGGATAGCGCCTCGCTCAGCTGGTTGCTCACGGCCAGCAAATGCCGCGCATAACCCAACAGCATCTCGCCGGCATCGGTCGGATGCACTTCCCGGTTGCTGCGATCGAGCAACTGATGCCCGACCATTTCCTCCAACCGCCGCACCTTCTGGCTGACTGTCGACTGGGTAGAGTGAAGCCTGGCAGCGGCTGTGGTGAAACTGCCGCAATCGGCCACCATCACCACGGCCCGTAGCAGATCCAGGTCATAGATCGATCTATTGGGTTTCGCACTGTCTGTCATAGGCAAGATTCATCTTTCGAATACACGCAGTCCGAGCATCATGCCAGAAGCCCTGCGCCTTGGGTGGCGCGATCCGGCCTATCCTTGTGCTTGACCCCTCAGCGGACACGCCCGATGCCCACACCTGACGCCTCGCTGCTGCAAAGCTGGCAGCACAACGCCCAAGCCTGGATAGCCGCCGTGCGCAGCGGTGCCATCGAAAGCCGGCGGCAAGTCACCGACCAGGCCATCCTGCTCGCAGTGCTGGGCCGCCAGCCTGAGCGCGTGCTGGACCTGGGCTGTGGCGAGGGCTGGTTGTTGCGCGCCTTGGCTGAGCGCGGGATCGAGGTGACGGGCGTGGATGGTGACGAGACGCTGGTTCAGGCCGCGCAGGCTGCCGGGGCGAGCCGTGTATACCAGGCGACCTACGAGCAGTTGGCGCAAAGGCAGGTGGACGTCGGCCAGGAGTACGACCTGGTGTGCGCCAACTTCGCCTTGCTGCATCAGGACATCATTCCGCTGCTCGACGCCATGGGCGCCCTGCTCGCCCCAGACGGCGCAATGGTGATCCAGACCCTGCATCCCTGGACGATGGCCAATGGCGATTACCAGGATGGATGGCGCAAAGAAACGTTCGCCGGATTTGCCGGGCAGTGGGCCCCGATGCCTTGGTACTTCCGCACCCTCGCCAGTTGGTTGAATGCTCTGGACATGGCCGGGTTGCGCCTGGTCAGCCTGCAGGAGCCGCAGCACCCGCAAAGCCCGGTACCGCAGTCGCTGTTGCTGGTTGCCCAACGCCAAGTCTTGTAGTGCCCTTTTCGCGAGTAAACCTGGGCCTGTCCCGCCCCCAACTGGATCCCTGAACATCCGCTTGGTTGCGACAGGATTCACACCAGACGCGCCAACCACACCCCGCCCCCTTGCTCCCCTTCGCGCCCACCCGCTAGCCTGCCTTCCTCTCCCGGACGGACCCTGCCCCATGCAACCGCGCGACCTTGCCGCCTATTCGTTCCTGGCCATCACCTGGGGGCTGTCCTTTCTGGTGGTGCTCAAGGTCGTGCATGCCTTCGGTTGGGTCGGCGCGGTCAGCCTGCGCTCGCTGATCGCCGGCGGCACGCTGGCCGTACTGGCGGCGCTGCTGGGGCGGGCGCTGCGCCTGCGCCCCTTGCTCAAGCCGCTGCTAGTCGTGGGCGCCACCACGGTGGCCGGGCAACTGATCGGTCTTTCCTACGCTACACCGCGAATCGGCACCGCCATGTCGGCGATTCTGGTGGCGACCATTCCGCTGTTCTCGATGATCATCGGTCGCGTCTGGGGCCTCGAGAAAATCACCCCCCAGGGCCTGGCTGGCCTGCTGTTGGGCGTACTTGGCATCGTCATGCTGGTGGGGTTCCCGGCGCAGGCCGTGACCGAAGACTTCATCCACGGCTGCATCGCTTCGGTCTTTGGCTGTCTGTGCGCTGCGTTCGGCAGCAACTATGCGAGCCTGCGCCTGCGCGGCCAGGACCCGTGGACGGTCACCGGCGGCGCCTTTCTCGCTGGCGGCCTGTTGACATTGCCCTTGTTGTGGGTGGTGCCTGTACCCACCGTGCCCCAGGCCAGCGACTGGCTGCTGCTGGCCATCAGCGGCGCGGTGATGAGCGCCACTACTTACGTGCTGTACTTCGGCCTGGTCGCGCGCATCGGTGCCACCCGTACCATCAGCGTGGAGTTCGTGGTGACCTTGGTGGCCGTGCTGATCGGCGCGCTGTTCCTCGGCGAAGCCCTGAGCCTTCTGCAGATCGTGGGCGGTGGGGTGATCCTGCTGGGCTGCATGCTGGTGCTCGGCTTGCTGCCGGGGCGCGGCAAGCGCCTGCCCAGCTGATCAGGCCCCCGGCACGTCCGGTGCCACATCCTGCGCCTGGGCGGTGTTGGTATCGATCGGTGGCGTCAGGCGCAGCACCCGGTCTCGCCCGCCTTCGGCGAGCAGGTAGCCACCCTTGCCGTCGGGAACGATGGCCTGAGGCGCCTTGAGGAAGGTCAGCACCGTGTGACGCTGCCCCTGGGCGTCGATGCGCAACAACCGTGCGCGGTGGGTGGAATCTTCGCTGATCCACAGACCACGCTGGTCGCAGAGCAGGAAGGTGGGGTTGCGCAGGCCGCTGGCCACCACCGGGTCCTGGCCATCCTCGCTCAGGGCACGGATTTGCCCGGCGCCCTTTTCGGTGTAAAGCAGGCGGCCATCGCTGCAGCGGGTCAGGCCCTCGGTTTCGGTCAGGCCTGAACGCAGGATGTCGAGCTGACCGCTGTGCCAGTCGTAGCGCATCAAGCGGCCATTGCCTTTGCGGTCTTCGATGGCATAGAGGTAATCGCCGTCGTTCCACAAACCCTGCACGCTTTCGCCATCGAACAGATGGGTCACCTGGCCATCCCGAGCAAGGCTGACCGGTGCTCTGCCGCCCTCCTGGCTGAACACCCAACCGCCTTGTGCAGCCACCATGCCATCAGGCTTGGACAAGCCCTCGATCATGACGACCCGATCGCCTTCGGCGGTGATCTTCAGGATGCTGCCACGGCCATCGTCCAGCTCGCGGCTCACCAACAGACTGCCGTCGGCCTGGGGCAGCAGCGACGCGGCCTTGTCCACCGAGCGGTGAAGTACCTGAACACCCCAGCCATCGGCGGCCTGGACGGGGTAAAAACTCTGCCAGGCAAAGAACCCCAGCGCGCTGGCAAGCACGCCGGCGGTGCCGGCCAGCAACACTTTCACAGCGCGTACGCGTAGGGCTCGTGCCATTGATCGTCTCCTTGGAAGAGGCGAAATCCTAGCAAGAGGATGTGAAAAAAATGTTGTCAGCCCTGCGCGGCCGGCCGTCTATGAAAAACAAAACGATATATAAAGAACAAAACATTCTAACTAAATGGAATTAAAAAATTGAAAGCCCTCGCGCGCCTCCTTAGGCTGGAGAACACCCCACCCAAGCCTTTCCAGGAGATCTTCCCGTGCCCGCCCGTGCCTTCTCTCCCCTTCGCCGCCTGCTGCTTGGCGGCCTGCTGGCCAGTGTCGCCAGTGCCTTGCTGCCTTGGTCCAACGCCTTGGCTGAAGACGCCAAGACCTTGCGCATCGGCTACCAGAAGTTCAACAGCATCAACATCCTCAAAGGCAGCGGCGCCCTGGAAAAAGCGCTGGCGCCGCAAGGCGTGAAAGTCACCTGGCACGAATTCGCCGCCGGGCCACAGTTGCTCGAAGCCCTGAGTACAGGCGCCATCGACCTGGGCCACGCTGCCGACGCACCGTCGGTGTTCGCCCAGGCGGCCGGCAAACCGGTGGTGTACCTGGCAGCCGAACAACCCTACCCCCGCGGCATCGGGCTGGTGGTGCGCGAGCAAGACCACATTGCCCGTGTCGAAGACCTCAAGGGCAAGCGCGTGGCCACCGGCCGTGGCTGGAACGCCCAGTACCTGCTGGCCGTGGCCTTGGAGCAGGCAGGCCTGAGCTACAAGGACATCACCCCCGCCTACGTCAACAACGCCGCCGACGCCGTGGCCGCCCTGCAGTCGGGCAGCGTGCAGGCTGTCACGCTGTGGGACCCGTTCCTGGCCGCAGCCGAACGGCAACCGGGCCTGAAAAACCTGCGTGATGGCAGCGGGCTTTCCAACAACCGGACGTTCTACCTCTCCACGGCCGCCTTCGCCGACCAGCATCGCGACCTGCTCAAGACCTTCTTCAACGAACTGGCCAAGGTCAGCCAGTGGGCCAATGCCAAGCCTGCCGAGGTCGCCAACCTGCTGGCGCCGCAGTTGGGCATCGGTGCCGACGTACTGGAGGTGGCCAGTGAACGGCGCAACTACAACGCCGTGGCCATTACCCCACAGATTGTCGCCGAGCAGCAGAAGCTGGCCGACACCTTCCAGAGCCTGGGCCTGATTCCGCGCAAGCTACAGGTGGCCGACGCGGTCTACCCGGCTTCCGTCCTGCCCTGACGCCAAGGAGCTCCGCATGCCGCGCCCGATTCGCTTCAACGCCTTCAGCATGAACGCCGCCAGCCACCAGTCACCGGGCCTCTGGCGTCATCCGCGCAACACCAGCGTGGATTTCAACCGCCTTGAATACTGGACGGACCTGGCTCGCCTGCTCGAACGCGGATTGTTCGATGCCCTGTTCATTGCCGATGTGCTGGGCATCTACGATGTCTACCAAGGCGGGCCGGACGCAGCCCTGCGTGGCGGCGTGCAGGTCCCGGTCAACGACCCCTTGCTGCTGGTGCCAGCCATGGCCGGGGTGACCGAACACCTGGGCTTCGGCGTGACCTTCTCGCTGACCTACGAACACCCCTACCCCTTCGCCCGACGCATGTCGACGCTCGATCACCTGAGCAACGGCCGAGTCGGCTGGAACATCGTCACCGGTTACCTGGACAGCGCCGCACGCAACCTGGGCCTGGCCCGGCAACTGGGTCATGACCAGCGCTACGACCTGGCCGAGGAATACCTCGAGGTGCTCTACAAGCTCTGGGAAAAGAGCTGGGACGACGATGCCGTGGTGCTCGAGCGCGAGACCGGCCGCTACATCGACCCGTCGCGCGTACACCCCATCGGCCACGCTGGCGAGCACTTCCAGGTGCCTGGCATGCACCTGTGCCAGCCCTCGCCCCAACGTACCCCGGTGCTGTTCCAGGCCGGAGCGTCGGCGCGCGGCCAGCAGTTCGCCGCGCGGCATGCCGAATGCGTATTCATCAGTGGCCCGACACCCACCGTGTTGCGCCGCTATGCCGACGGCATCCGCCAGGCCAGCGAGGTCGCCGGGCGTGGCCGCGATGAAGTGCTCATCTATGCCCAGGCCCTGCTGATCGTCGGCCAGACGCACGAACAAGCCCAGGCACGCTTTGCCGACTACCGCCGCCATGTCGATCTGGAGGCGGCCCTGGCCCTGCTGTCGGGCTGGACCGGCATAGACTTCGCAGGCCTGGAGCCCGACGCGCCCATCGAATATGTGGAGAACGACGCCGGCCGCGCGGCCCTGGCCGCCTTCACCGCCGCGGACCCCGACCGGCGCTGGACAGTACGCGAGGCGGCGCAGTTCGTTGGGCTGGGCGGTCGGGGACCGGTGCTGGTGGGCTCGGCGCAAGAAGTCGCCGACCAGCTGGAAACCTGGCTCGACCAGACCGGCATCGACGGTTTCAACCTCACCTACGCGGTGCAACCGGACGATCTGGCCAATGTGGTCGAGCTCTTGATACCCGAGCTGCAACGCCGCGGTCGCTATCCCTTGGCCTATGAAAAGGGAACCCTGCGCCACAAGCTGTTCGGCCAGGGCGATCGTCTGCCAGAAGCCCATGCCGGGCGCCTGGTCGACATTCACTGAATAAATACCGGACATTTCAACATTTAATTTGTGGATGCCACGGAAAGGCTCATATCCTGTCCGTGCATCCCCTGCGGCGCACCGGCCGGTGCGGTTCAACGGCACGGGGAAAGAACAACAAGTCGAGACTCTCCATGTCGAATCATTCGTACTTCGCCCCTCACGGTGGGCACCCAGGCCAAACCGAGCTGCTGACTGACCGTGCCATGTTCACCGAAGCCTATGCCGTCATCCCCAAGGGCGTGATGCGTGACATCGTCACCAGCCACCTGCCGTTCTGGGACAAGATGCGCATGTGGGTCATCGCCCGCCCGCTGACCGGCTTCGCCGAAACCTTCTCCCAGTACATCGTCGAAGTTGCCCCGGAAGGCGGCAGCGAGCGTCCTGAGCTGGACCCGAACGCCGAAGCGGTCCTGTTCGTGGTCGAAGGCGAGATCGACATCACCGTCGAAGGCAAGCACCACACCCTGGTCCCTGGCGGCTACGCCTTCCTGGCCCCGGGCGCCGACTGGAGCCTGCGCAACAACAGCAAGTCCAACGTCACCTTCCACTGGCTGCGCAAGCACTACCAGAAGGTCGAAGGCCTGGCTGTTCCGGAATCCTTCGTCACCCACCGCAAGGACGCCACCGTCATCGAAATGCCGGGCACCGAAGGCCGCTGGGTCACCACCCGCTTCGTCGACATGGCCGACATGCGCCACGACATGCACGTCAACATCGTGACCTTCCAGCCAGGCGGCGTGATTCCGTTCGCTGAAACCCACGTCATGGAACACGGCCTGTACGTGCTGGAAGGCAAGGCGGTGTATCGCCTGAACCAGGACTGGGTCGAAGTCGAAGCCGGTGACTTCATGTGGCTGCGTGCCTTCTGCCCGCAAGCCTGCTATGCCGGCGGCCCTGGCCCGTTCAGCTACCTGCTGTACAAGGACGTCAACCGCCACGTGCACCTGACGCTCAACCCACAGCGTTGAGTCCAGGCTGATGTCTCACAAGCCCGCCTTCATGGCGGGCTTGTCGTTTGTGTCCATACTTTTTGCACCCCACTGCTTGCGGACCTGCGTCCATGCCCCTGGTGTATCGTCTGTTGCTCGCCCTGCTGCTCCTGTTGCCAGCCCCCTTGCTGGTGGCGGCCGACTGGCGCCTGGCGCATCAGGAGGATGGCGTCGACGTTTATCTGAGCGCTGTGGAAGGCTCGCCCTACCAGGCGTTTCGCGGCGTGACCCGCATCAAGGCAAGCGTGCGTACCCTCACTGACCTGCAGGAGAACCTGCGGGTGGCCTGCAAATGGCTATATGCCTGCGCTGAGATGCGCTTGCTGGAAGTCGAGGGCGACAGTACCTGGGTCTACTTGGTCACCGACCTGCCCTGGCCGGCCCACCCCAGGGACATCGTGCTGCGCGTGCGCACCGAGCGCCTGAACGATGGGACCCTGATGCGCTACCTGAGCGCCGAACCTGGTAGGGTGCCCGCAGCGCCAGGGTTGATCCGCGTACGCCGACTACGCGGGGAATGGACCATGCGCCCGCTGGGGGAAAAGGAAACCGAAGTGAGTTATCAACTGCAGGCCGACCCGGCGGGCGACGTGCCGGGATGGCTGGCCAATCAGTTCGTGGTGGATGCGCCACTGGTCACCTTGCGCACATTGAAGGCCGTGGCCGAGCGTCAGCCCTAAGAGCATTCGCGGGTAACCCCGCTCCCGCAAGGATCACCCTAACCCCTGAGGAGCGGGTTCACCGCCAAACCAGGCCCCGTCCTGACAGCGCAAAAATAAACGCTCGATGAAATAGAAATAATTTGAACAACACCCCGGGAGAGGTTTCGAATGATAGATACCTCCGCGATCCTCCCAGGAGCCCGTCATGTCCCTACGTCCGCTGTGTCAGCCATGAAGGCCCACTACCGCGCTCCCTGCGCCAGCCTGGAGCTGGACTTCGTCCGCGATACGCTGTTCGGCCCGGTGGCTCATCGCGTGGAATGCCAGGTCCAGCTAGCCGCGCTCAACTTGCAAGGCTGCCCGGCGCTGCGCCTGCACATCGACCCACCGCTGCCGGAAAAACTCGACCGCGCCCACAGCGTGGCGTTCGTCTGGGACGGACGCAGCTATCACGGCGTGGTGCGTGACCATGCCAAATGCGGCGATGGCGGCATGAACCTAGTGCTTGAGCTGCAGTGAAGCGATCAACGGGCGACAGATAACCTGAACCCTGGGCGCTGGGGCTTCTCCATAAAAAGAGGACACGCTTGCCCTCGAGGAGATTGCCATGAACAGCCCCTTGCTCAAGCTCTTCACTCAACCGGGTGCCGCCTGGCTGGACATCCGCCGTGCCGAGGAAGCCCACCCGCAACAATACCTGCCACGCCTGCTGGCACTGGCGCTGATCCCGGCCGTGTGCCTGTTCATCGGCACCACCACGTTCGGCTGGAGCCTGGCCGCAGAGGATCGAGTACGCCTGAGCCTGGTCAGCGCTGCGCAGTTGGCGGGCCTTCTGTACGCCACGACCGTGGTCGGCGTCATGTTGATGGGCGTGATGATCCGCTGGATGTCACGAGGTTTCGACGCCCAACCCACCCTCAACCAATGCATCGGCTTTGCCGCCTATTGCGCCACGCCCTGGTTCGTCGCGGGCGTGGTGGGCCTGGTGCCGATGCGCTGGCTGGCCGTGCTGGCCCTGCTGGCAGCCTCGGCCTATGCCACGGTATTGCTCTATGGCGGCTTGCAGACGTTTCTGCGGCTTCGCAAGGAACAGGCCCTGCTGTTCGCAACCTGTGTCTGGGGTGTGGGACTGCTGTTGCTGGTGACCATCCTGGTGTCGATGATCCTGTTCTGGTTCAACGGCCTGATGCCTGAGTATGTGCGCCCGGCCAGCCTTGGCTGACCGGGTCTGCCGAGCCTTTCAGGCGATGGCCCTGGCCACGTGCGGATGACCCAGGCGCTGATCCTTGCGCAACTGGTTCACCAGTTCATGGACATCACGACAGCTATTGAGGCTGTCCAGGGGAATGCCGGTGACGGTCAGGCAATCGTCAAGCCCCTGTTCGTTGCCCAGACGAATGGTCAGGCTGACGCCGTCCGGGCAACTGACCTCGCAGCGGTCGGGCAGACAGGCCTGCTCGATCAGCTGGCGCATTTCCAATAGCGAAACTCCTATCAACGACATGGTTCGACCCTCTCTGTACTGGATGGCCTGTTGTGTGTGAGTACGCCCTGAATTGGCGCAGTGCCAATTGATATTGCGCATGTCCAAGCGGTCACTCATTTGCTGTAGCAATGAGTGCCTGGTGAATCCTCTAGCACCTTAGAAGAAGAGCCCGGCTTGACGCTGGCTGTTCGATCCAATGAAGCAGGCTTACGACGAGCGGTCTTGCCTGTGCCGCTGGTCGGGCAAGGGGGAATTCTTTCAAACTTTTGAGTAAGTCACAGTTTCCCACGGATAGGCCACGGAACGTCTTGCACGTGGCCAGCCTGCGCGGCTGCGCAAGGGATGGGGACCGATGATCGACGCCAAACTTTTCGTGATCGACTACGAACTGCACGGGCAGCACAAGTCGTTCGTGATCCGCGCCGAGCGGATGGACAACGCCGAGGCCTGGCACTGGGCCAGTTGCGATGCGGGAGTGGCCCGCATCGGACGCTACGGGCGCGAGAAGATCAAGAAAGTCAGCAAGCCGGTGGCCGAGCGTTACGGGATCAGTGATGTACAGTGGCGGCAGACCGGTTGAACGGCTGCCGCGCTGTGGCCCATCGACTCAATGCTGGGGGCCCTGCTCCCCCGCCATCTGGCCGAACCGCCCGGCCTGGAAGTCGTCGAACGACTCGGCGATCTCCGCTTGGCTGTTCATCACGAACGGGCCATAGCCGACGATAGGCTCATCGATTGGTTCGCCGCTGAGCAGCAGCAGGCTCACGTCTTCCAAGGCCTGCACCTGTACGTGCTCACCATCGCGCTCGAGCAGCACCAGGCTGGCCGGCCCGGTCTCACGCTCGCCATTGACCTGCACATTGCCCCGCAAGACCACCAGCGCAGCGTTGCGCCCTTGGGCGATGGGCAGTTGCAAGCTGGCACCGGCCGCAAGGCGCAGGTCCCAGACATCCATGGGCGTGAAGGTCCGAGCCGGGCCTTTGTGGCCTTGATAGTCACCGGCAATCACGCGCAGGGTACCGGCATCGTCTAGCAGCTTCACCACCGGGATATCACTGGCCAGCAGCGTCTGGTAGCCCGCTGCAGCGCGCTTGTCCCGGGCAGGAAGGTTCACCCACAGCTGCACCATTTCAAGGGTGCCGCCAGTGCGGGCGAAAGCCGGCGAGTGGAACTCCTCGTGCAGGATGCCGTTGGCAGCGGTCATCCACTGCACGTCCCCGGGGCCGATCAGGCCACCGGCGCCGGTGGAGTCGCGATGCTCCAGCTCGCCCTGGTAGACGATGGTCACCGTCTCGAAGCCGCGATGCGGATGCTGGCCGACACCGCGGCGCGCAGTGGTCGGGGTGAAGTCGTGCGGGCCGGCGTAGTCCAGCAGCAGGAACGGGCTGATGTGACGGGCCAGATTGTCATAGGTGAACAGACTGCGAACCGGAAAGCCATCCCCGACCCAATGGCCGTGAGGGCTACGATGAACACCCAGAATCTCTTTCATGAGAAGTCTCCTCTCTCAGATAGCTGGGTATAACACTACCTATGAGAACAATACTTCGGTAGATAGCAAAAACGGCCCTGATCGTCCCAACAGCAGAACAATTGCAACCGGGTTGGCGGTCATCGTTGTCGGAGCGGGCTTACCCGCCAACACGCCACCGCCGACCTCACTCATTGTGCCGTGGCCGCCCGCAACCGCTGTCCCAGCCGCGGCCCGAACACATTGATCAGCAGCCCCGCCATCACCAGCAACGCGCCCCAACCCTGCACCGCGCTCAAGCGCTCATCCAGCAGCCAGGCCGACGAACTCAAGCCAATCACCGGCACCAGCAACGAGAACGGCGCCACCTTGCCCGCCGGATGGCGCGACAACAGCGTGCTCCAGAGGCTATAGCCCAGCATGGTGGCGACGAAGGCCAAGTACGCCAGCGCCAACACCGAATTCAAGCCGAGGTTGGCCAATGCATGGCCAATGCGCTCCGGACCTTCGAGCCACCAGGACAACGCCAGAAACGGCAGCGGCGGGATCAGCCCGCCCCAGATCACCAAGGCCACCAGATCCACCGAGCCAAAGCGCCGGGTAATGATATTGCCCATCCCCCACATGGCCCCCGCGCACAGGGTCAACAGCAGCGCCAGCAACGGCACGTGGCTGCCATCTTCGCTGCCGATCAGCACCAACCCGCCCGCTGCCACCAGCAACCCCAGCACACTCGCCAAGCGCAGGCGCTCACCCAAAAACAGCGCGGCAAAACCCAAGGTGAAGAACGCCTGAGATTGCAGCACCAACGAGGCCAGCCCCGGTGGCATGCCGCTGTACATGGCCTGGAACAGGAACGCGAACTGTCCCAGGGAAATGGTCGCGCCGTAGGCGATCAACCAGCGCCAGGGAAGCTTCGGTCGCTTCACCAGCAGGATCGCCGGGAACGCCACCAGGGCGAAACGCAACGCACCGAGCAACATGGGCGGCAAGCCATCAAGGCCGACCTTGATGACAACGAAGTTGACTCCCCAGGCGATGATCACCACCAGGGCGATCAGCAGGTCCTTGAGCGGCATTGCGGCTTCCTTCTTCAGGCGTTCTAGACATATTTCGTTACAGCATAAGGCCATTCTTTTTTCACCGACCAGCACAGTTGGGCACCGACCTTGCGCAACAGTCGTTCAAGCGAAGCGTCTGGCAAGCGTGTGTACCGCCACTCGTTACCTGTCAAGCTTCACTTGACCGACCTTGTCTATACATGCTCATATCTCGACACAGCCAGTCTTTGCCGATGGCTCGCCCGCCCCCCACAAAAACAAGTACGCGGAGTGCCCATGTCCAACAAACCCGTGATCGAACGGCGCTCGATCGACTACATCCCCGAAGCTGAACGCCATGGACGCGTGTACAGCCAGTTCACCCTCTGGCTGGGAGCCAACCTGCAGATTACCGCTATCGTGACCGGCGCCCTGGCCGTGGTGCTCGGCGGTGATGTGTTCTGGTCGCTTATCGGCCTGTTGATCGGGCAATTGGTCGGTGGCACGGTGATGGCGTTGCACGCCGCCCAAGGCCCGCGCCTGGGCCTGCCGCAGATGATTTCCAGTCGTGTACAGTTCGGGGTCTATGGCGCGGCCATCCCCATGGTGCTGGTGTGCCTGATGTACCTGGGCTTCACCGCCACCGGCACGGTGCTCTCCGGCCAGGCCATCGGCCAATTGATGAGCGTCAGCGACAGCACCGGCATCCTGATCTTCGCCAGCGTGATCGTGCTGGCCACCCTCGCCGGCTACCGGGTGATCCATTGGATCGGGCGCGTGGCCAGCGTGTTGGGGATCATCGCCTTCATCTACCTCTTCAGCCGCATCCTGATGCTGGCCGACATCGGCCAGTTGATGGACAACCGCCATTTCTCCTGGGCCTCGTTCCTGCTGGCCGTTTCGCTCGCCGCCTCCTGGCAGATCGCCTTCGGCCCGTATGTGGCGGATTACTCGCGCTACCTGCCCAGCAGCACTTCGCCGGTCAAGACCTTCCTCGCCGCCGGCCTGGGTTCAGTGATCGGCGCTCAAGCCTCGATGATCCTCGGTGTGTTCGCCGCCGCCATCGCCGGCGGCCAGTTCACCGGGCACGAAGTGGCCTATATCGTCGGCCTGGGCGGCGCAGGCACTACCGCGGCCCTGCTGTACTTCAGCATCGCCTTCGGCAAGGTGACCATTTCGACGCTGAACTCCTATGGCAGCTTCATGTGCATCGCCACCATCATCAGCGGGTTCCGTGGCCATCTGCAGATCAGCAGAGCGCAGCGCCTGGTGTTCGTCCTGGCTATCGTCGGTGCCGCGACCTTGGTCGCGCTGCTCGGCCAGCATTCGTTCCTGAGCGCGTTCAAGTCATTCATCCTGTTCCTGCTGACCTTCTTCGTGCCCTGGAGCGCGGTGAACCTGGTGGACTACTACTTCATCACCAAAGAGCGCTACGACATCCCCGCCCTGGCCGACCCTGAAGGGCGCTATGGCCGCTGGAACTGGCCTGGGATCATCGTCTACACCTTCGGTGTGCTGGTGCAGATGCCGTTCATCGACACCAAGCTGTACACCGGCCCCATGGTCGCCCACCTAGGCGGCGTGGATGTCTCCTGGCTGATCGGCCTGGTCGTGCCGAGCGTGCTGTACTACTGGGTCGCCCGTGGCCGCGCGGCGCAGGCACCGGCGCACATCATCGTGCCGGACGCTCGCTGACACCGGCGCCTTCGTCCCTTGGGCTGCTGTGCAGCCCATTGCAGGCTTCGCCGGCTCAACGACGCGCTACCCTGGGAGCCGGCGCTGGCGTCTCAGTCGCGATAATCCGGCGCCACCCGCTCCAGCAACCGCAGCAAGGCCTGCCAGGCCAACGCATTGCCGTCTGGGTCCGACAACTCCCCGGCTTTCAACGGCCGCGCCGGGGCATTGAACTGGCGCTCTGTATGCGCGCACACCTCGTGCGGCGGCACGATCACCTGCCCGGCCTGCAAGGCCGCCAACTGGATCTCGCAGGCTTTCTCCAGGTAGTACATGCGCATGAAGGCCTCGGCCACGCTGCTGCCGACGGTCAACAAACCATGGTTGCGCAGGATCATCACCGAGTGCTCGCCCAGGTCCGCCACCAGGCGCTGCTGCTCGTCCATGTCCAGGGCGATGCCTTCATAGGCGTGGTAGCCAACTCGGCCGTAGAACTCCATGGAAATCTGGTTGAGCGGCAGCAAGCCGCATTCGAGCGCCGCCACTGCGCAGCCAGCCCGGGTGTGGGTGTGCAACACGCACTGGGCGTCCTCGCGGGCGCCGTGAATGGCGCTGTGGATGACGAAACCGGCCGGGTTCACCGGGTAGGGCGTCGGCTCCACCGGATTGCCCTGCAAATCGATCTTCACCAGTTTCGAGGCCGTGATCTCATCGAACAGCAGGCCGTAGGGGTTGATCAGAAAATGATGCTCAGGCCCCGGCAAGCGCACGGAGATGTGGGTGAAGATCAGATCGGTCATGCGAAAGTGCGCGATCAGCCGGTAGCAGGCGGCCAGTTCCTGGCGCAGGGTCCGTTCGGAGGGGGTCATTGTTGTTGTCCTGGTTCGAGAATGTGAGAGGCCGAGGTCTGTTCGGCGCTCCGATTTACCCACGAAGGCCGCGAAGCGGCCTTGGGGATTGAATCTACCTCACTTGCTGGCCCATGCGTTGAAGCGCTGCTCCAGCTCCTCGCCATGGTCAACCCAGAACTCGACATTCATCGCCAGCGCGCCCTTTAGGTTTTCCGGTGAAGTCGGCACCCAGCTGGCCAACGCAGGATCGAGCCTGGCTGCGGCCTGAGTGTTGGTCGGGCCATAGGGGATCTGCTGCACATACCGCACTTGGGTATCTGGCTGGTTGGCATAGGCAATCAGACGCCGCGCCTGATCGACATGCTGGGAGCCCTTGATGATCGCCCAGTAATCCATGCCATACAGACTACCCGGCCACACCACCGCCAGCGGACTGCCCTGCTGGGCAGCGACGGCGATGCGGCCGCTGTAGGTGGAGGTCATCACCACATCGCCTGCTGTCAGCCACTGCGCGGGCTGGGCGCCGGCATCCCACCATTGGATGTAAGGCTTGAGTTCGGTGAGCTTGGCGAAGGCGCGCTCGACACCTGCCGGAGTAGACAGCACCTTGTAGACGTCCTCGACCTTCACGCCGTCGGCCAGTAGCGCGAACTCCAGGTTGTACACCGCACGTTTGCGCAGCCCGCGCTTGCCGGGAAACGTCTTCACATCCCAGAAATCCGCCCAGGACGTGGGCGCCTTGGCCAGCTTGTCGCGGTCATAGGCAATCGCCACGCTCCACACCAGCGCCGCCGAACCGCACGCCTGGGCCGCGTCCGGGATCAGCTCGGCGGCATGGCCCATCTGTTGCCAATCCAGGCGCTCGTAGATGCCTTCGTCACAGCCGCGCATGAGGTCCGGGCCTTCGATCTGCACCACGTCCCAATCGACATTCCCGGTATCGGCCATCACCTGGATCCGGGCCATCTCGCCGTTGTACTCGCTCTGGATCAGCTTGCTGCCATCCTGGGCGCTGAAAGGCTGGAAGATCGCCACGTCCTGGGCTTTCTGGCCCGCGCCGCCATAGCCGACCACGACCATCTGCGGCGCCGCCTGCGCACTGCCCAGGCCCAAGGCCAGAAGCACTGCGCACAATCCGGTCCTGCGGGGAAATGCTTGCATCGGTGGTTCCTCCTGCCGGTGCCTGGCCGGTGCAGCGCAGGCTCCGCTTTCTTGTTGTTGTGAGGGATGCCCCTGAGCGAGGGGTCGAGGGAACGCTAGACGCCAGCCAGTAAAAAAACAAGTTGATTTTTTACTGGCGCTACACTTTCATGGAAAAAACAAGAACGACAACCGACCGGAGCTGCGCGCATGTCGACCGCCTTCCCCCACCTGTTCGAACCGCTGCAGATCCGTGGCAAACGCCTGAAGAACCGCATCATGTCCACCGGACATGACACCTGCCTGCCCACCGACAACTTGGTCAACGACAAGCTCATTGCCTACCAGCGCGCCCGCGCCGAAGGCGGCGCCGGCCTGATCGTGCTGCAGGTGGCGGGGGTTCACGACAGCGCCCGCTACACCTCCCATGTGCTGATGGCCACCGACGATGCCTGCATCGACGGCTATCGCCGTCTGGCCGAGGCCTGCCACGCCCACGGCACCGTCGTGCTGTCACAGTTGTTCCACCCCGGGCGCGAGATCATGGAAACCGCCGATGGCCTGCTGGCAGTGGCCTACTCGGCCTCGGCGGTGCCCAACGAGCGTTTCCGGGTGATGCCTCGGGCGCTGGACCAGGCGATGATCGACGAGATCATCCAGGGCTACGCCAGTGCCGCCCGCCGCCTGCATCAGGCCGGGCTCGACGGCGTGGAAGTGGTAGCCAGTCATGGCTACCTGCCGGCGCAGTTCCTCAATCCGCGGGTCAATCGCCGCACCGACGGCTACAACGGCGGCCTCGAGCAACGCCTGCGCTTTGTGCGTGAAGTGCTGAGCGCCGTGCGCGCAGCCACCGACGAGCAATTCATCGTAGGCCTGCGCATCAGCGCCGACGAGCGCGACCCCGAAGGCCTGACCGAGGACGAATCCCTGGTGGCTGCCCAGGCCCTGCAGGGCGAGATCGACTACCTGCACATCGTCGCCGGCACCTCCGCCTCACAAGGCGGTGCGGTGCATATCGTTCCGCCCATGGCCATCGAGCCTGCGTATCTCGCCCGCGAAGCCGGCACGTTCAAGGCGCGCCTGGACATCCCGCTGTTCGTCACCGGACGCATCAACCAGCCCCAGGAGGCCGAGTTGATCCTGGCCCGCGGTCAGGCCGACGTCTGCGGCATGACCCGCGCGCTGATCTGCGACCCGCAGATGCCATCGAAGACCGAACGTGGTCAGGTTGAGGACGTGCGCGCCTGCATCGCCTGCAACCAGGCCTGTATCGGCCATTTCCATCGCGGCCTGCCGATCTCTTGCATCCAGCGTCCAGAGACCGGCCGCGAACTGCAATACGGCACGCTCACCCCCACCCAGGCGCCCAAGCGCGTGATGATCGCAGGCGGCGGCCCGGCCGGCATGAAAGCCGCGGCGGTCGCAGCGGCGCGCGGTCATGAGGTGACCCTGTACGAGGCCGGCCCACAGTTGGGTGGCCAGGTGCAATTGGCCCAGCTGCTGCCGCGTCGCAGCGAGTTCGGCGGCGCCAGCACCAACCTGCAACGGGAGATGGAACTGGCCGGCGTGCGCGTGGTGCGCAACACCCGCGTCGACCGGGCCTTGGTCGAACGCGAACGTCCCGATGTGGTGATCGCCGCCACCGGCGCCCGCCCGTACTGGCCCGAATTCGAACGCAGTGGCGACTTGCAGGTGGTCGATGCCTGGCAGGTGCTGCGCAACCAGGCCACCCTGGGACGCTCGGTGCTGGTGGTGGACTGGCGCAGCGACTGGATCGGCCCCGGCATCGCCGAGCGCCTGGTGCGCGAAGGCCATCAGGTGCAGCTGGCAGTCAATGGCACCCACTGTGGCGAGAGCTTGCCGCTGTACGTGCGCGACCAGATGGCCGGCGAGCTGCACCGCCTGGGCATCCCCATCACCCCCTATGCCCGGCTGTACGGCTGCGACGACAACACCGTCTACCTGCTGCACACCGCCAGTGGCGAACCGATGATCTTCGAAGAGATCGACACCCTGGTCCTGTGCCTGGGCCATCAACCGGTGGACACATTGGCCGAGGAACTGGCCGGTTTGGTTCAGGTGCGGCGCATCGGCGACTGCCTGGCACCGCGCACCGTCGAAGAAGCGATCCACGACGGCCTGACGGTTGCCTGGGCGCTCTGAGGCTGGTCATACTTCTGGCTTTTCCGATGGACCGACGTGCATGAGCCAGCAACCCCAGACGCCGCCGCCCGCCGCCGAAGACGGCGGCGCGGCCCCGCAGTTTCTCGGCACCCGCATCCGCGGCCTGCGCAAGCGCCGCGGCATGACCCTCGCCGAGCTGGCCAAGCAAAGCGAACTGACCGCCGGCTACATCAGCCAACTGGAGCGCAATCTCTCCTATCCCTCGATCCCGGCGCTGTTCAACATTGCCCGCAGCCTGGGCGTGACCATCCAGTGGTTCTTCGCCAGCGAGGCCAGCACCGCCCCTGAGGACCAAGGCTACGTGGTGCGGCGCAACAGCCGCCTGAGCGTGCATTACGAGGACGGTATCGTCGATCAGTTGCTCACCCCCCAGCCCAACCGGCAGCTCGAAATCCTCCATTCGCGCTTTCCCCCGGGCACCTACAGCCAGCAGAGCTACAGCCACGAGGGCGAGGAAGCCGGCTATTTGCTGTCCGGTAGCTTCGAGCTGTGGGTCGGCGAGCGGTATTTCCAACTCAACGAAGGGGACAGCTTCAGTTTCTCGAGCCAAGAGCCCCATCGTTATGGCAATCCCGGAGCAGTGGATGCCGTGGTGATCTGGGTGATCACGCCGCCGACATTCTGATCGGGCCCCTTTTCTCAGCCTCACGCCCTGTCATCTCCCGGTCACGCCACTGTCGTAATCTGCAGCGCATCTTTATGCCACAGGTCTCCGGCATGCCTCGCCTGTTCGCCTTGCTGTGCTGTCTGTTCCCCTTGTGGGCCCTCGCAGGGCCCGCGCAACTGCGCATCCAGGGCTCCAATACCATCGGCGCCGCCCTGACACCCGCGCTCATCCAAGGCCTGCTGGCGGCCCAAGGTGCCACTGCGGTCACTCAAACCCCGAGCCGCCAAGCCAACGAAACCGAAATTAACGCACTCGATGCCCAGGGCCAGCCTTTGCGCATCACCATCGCCGCCCACGGCTCGAGCACCGGCTTCACAGCCCTGGGCGATGGCCAAGCGGACCTGGCGGCCGCGTCCCGCCCCATCACCGACGACGAAGCCCGGCGTCTTCGGGCACTAGGCGATCTTCGCGGCAAAGGCGCCGAACAGGTCATCGGACTGGACGCAGTGGCGGTAATCGTTCACCCGGACAATCCGCTGGCCCAACTGACCACCGCGCAATTGGCCCAAGTGTTCTGCGGCCAGGTACGACGCTGGGAACAGCTCGGCGTGCCCGGCGGGGAGATCCGTCTGTATGCCCGTGACGATCGCTCCGGCACGTTGGAAACCTTCAAGGCTCTGGTGCTGGAGCCACGCCAGCAGACGCTGGCCGGTCAGGCGCAACGTTTCGAATCCAGCGAAGCGCTGGCCGAGCGGGTCAAGGCTGACCGCCAGGCCATCGGTTTCAGCAGCCTGGCCGCCGTGCATGGCGCCAAGGTGCTGGCCATCGCCGAAGGCGACGCGCCAGCCATGCTGCCTACCCCAACGCTGGTCGCCAGCGAGGATTATCCGCTGTCGCGCCGCTTGTTCTTCTACCTGCCTGCTCGCGCCGCCCCTTTGGCGGTCGCCCTGGCCGAGTACACCCAAACCCCCGCCGGGCAGGCCATCGTCGCCCGCCAAGGCTTCGTGGCCCAGCAGGTCAAAGCCCTGCCCGTACCCGCCCAGGCCGACATGCCGCCACGCTATCGGACCCTGGCCGCCGAGGCCCGGCGCCTGACCGTGAACTTTCGCTTCCAGCCCGGCAGCGCCAACCTGGACAACAAGGCGCTGCGCGACGTACGCCGGGTCGCAGACTACCTGCGCCAGGCCGGCAAGCTGCAGCACCAGGTGGTACTGGTGGGGTTTGGCGACCCCAAGGAAACCCAGGGCCGCGCCGCCCTGCTCTCGCGCCTGCGGGCCATGGCGGTGCGCCGCGAGCTCGCCCGCGATGGCGTGGAAATCAAGGAAGTGACCGGCATGGGCGACGAACTGCCTGTGGCCGACAACGACCAGGAACAAGGGCGGCTGCGCAATCGACGGGTGGAAGTGTGGGTGTACTGAAGGACTGGGCAGCCTCGCAAAGAAATGTAACAGCGCGCCATTCGGCAGGCTCACCGATCGGGACTACGCTCAAGCCTATGTGATACCGGGCCCCTCTGACGGCTACCCAGCCGCCATGTCGGATCACTGTTGCCATGCAACGTCGACATTAAAGGAGGGGCTCATGATGGCTCTGCACACATTCCTCACCACCCCGTTCCTCGGCACCAGCGCCTGGCTGTGGCTGGTCTTCATCGCTATCGTCATCGGCCTGCTGGTCCTGGACCTTGGCGTGCTCCACCGCAAGAACCGCGAGATTGAAATGCGCGAGAGCCTGCTGCTGTACGCCGGCTATTTCAGTGTCGGCGTGTTGTTCGGCGCGTGGGTCTGGTACGAGCTGGGCGCGCAGTCGGCGCTGGAGTTCTACACGGGGTTCCTGGTCGAACAATCGCTATCGATGGACAACGTGTTCGTCATGGCCATGATCTTCGGTTTCTTCGCCATTCCCCGCCGTTACCAGCACCGGGTACTGTTCTGGGGCATTCTCGGCGTGGTGGTCCTGAGGGCGATCATGATCGGCGTAGGTGCGGCGCTGGTGCAGCACTTTGCCTGGGTGCTCTACCTGTTCGGCGCCTTCCTGCTGTTCACGGGTGTAAAGATGGCTTTGGCTCGGCAGGAAAGCCACCCTGACCTTGCCAACAACCCGGTGCTACGCTTCGTACG
This sequence comes from Pseudomonas sp. HTZ2, assembly GCF_033173945.1. Lineage (NCBI taxonomy): Bacteria > Pseudomonadati > Pseudomonadota > Gammaproteobacteria > Pseudomonadales > Pseudomonadaceae > Pseudomonas > Pseudomonas sp. HTZ2. Next base: position 4,054,923 of record NZ_CP137332.1, read on the forward strand.
TCGGCACATGCGGGTCACCGACCAAGTCCACGGCGCACACTTCTTCGTGCACCTCACCCCGCCCGGGCAGCACACCGCCGTGCGCCATGCGACGCCGCTGTTCCTGGCACTGGTACTGATCGAGTTGGCCGACCTGGTGTTCGCCGTCGACAGCGTCCCGGCGATCTTCGCCATCACCCAAGACCCGTTCGTCGTCTACACCTCGAACATCTTCGCCATCCTCGGTCTGCGCTCGCTGTACTTCGCCCTGGCGGCGCTGATGCACCGCTTCGTCTACCTCAAGTACGCCCTGGCGCTGGTGCTGGTGTTCATCGGCTGCAAGATCTTCTACCACGGCCTGGTGGGCAAGGTGCCCGCCTTGCTGTCGCTGGGCGTGACGTTCGGCTTGCTGCTCGGCGGGGTGCTGTTGTCACTGTTCAAGACCCGCGACCGGCATGACGACCCGGCGCAAGACCACCCGGACCTTGCAGAAAAAAACGAGCGCGCCGGTTCTCCCCCATCTGGTCCATAACCCGCCTCGGGGCCGCATAAGCGGCCCCAGTTCAGTGACCGCTACGCAGTAGCTCCTTGGGCACATGCTTGCCGATCTCGTACTTGCCCACCGCTGCCCGATGCACTTCGTCCGGCCCATCGGCCAGGCGCAGGGTGCGCTGCATGGCGTACATGTAGGCCAGCGGGAAGTCGCCACTGACACCGGCCCCGCCGTGGATCTGGATCGCCCGGTCGATCACCTTCAACGCCACGTTCGGCGCCACCACCTTGATCTGGGCGATCTCGCTGCGCGCGACCTTGTTGCCGACGGTGTCCATCATGTAGGCGGCCTTGAGGGTCAGCAGCCGCGCCATGTCGATCTCCATGCGCGAATCGGCGATCTTGTCGACATTGCCCCCCAACCGAGCCAGCGGTCTGCCGAACGCCGTGCGCTCGACGGCGCGCTTGCACATCAGCTCCAGGGCACGCTCGGCCATACCGATCGAGCGCATGCAGTGGTGGATGCGCCCAGGGCCCAGGCGACCCTGGGCGATCTCGAAGCCACGGCCCTCGCCCAGGATCACATTCTCATACGGCACCCGTACGTTCTCGAACAGCACCTCGGCATGGCCATGGGGCGCATCGTCGTAACCGAACACCGGCAACGGGCGGACGATCTTCACACCCGGCGTGTCGGTAGGCACCAAGATCATCGAGTGCTGCTGATGACGCGGCCCTTGCGGGTCGGACAAGCCCATGAAGATCATCACTTTGCAGCGCGGGTCGCAGGCACCGGAGGTCCACCACTTGCGCCCGTTGATCACCCACTGGTCACCCTCGCGCACGGCCGTGGCGGCCATGTTGGTGGCGTCGGAGGACGCAACGTCCGGCTCGGTCATGGCGAACGCCGAACGGATCTCGCCGCGCAGCAACGGCTCCAGCCATTGGCGCTTCTGCGCCTCGCTGCCATAGCGCACCAGCACCTCCATGTTGCCGGTATCGGGCGCCGAGCAATTGAACGGTTCCGGCCCCAGCAGCGAGCGCCCCATGATCTCGGCCAGGGGGGCGTATTCGAGGTTGGACAGGCCTGCGCCGTACTCCGACTCGGGTAAGAAGAGGTTCCACAGGCCTTCGGCGCGGGCCTTGGCCTTGAGTTCTTCCATGATTGCGGTGGGCTGCCAGCGATCGCCCTCGGCGACCTGGCGTTCGAACACCGGCTCCGCTGGGTAGACATAGGCGTCCATGAATGCCGTGACACGCTCACGCAATGCCTGGACCTTGGGCGAATAGGCGAAATCCATCAGGGCTACCTTCACAGGCTTGAGAACATGAGCCAGAGCCTAGAGCACCGAGGCGCTATCCACCTAGTCTATTTTCCGCGTGTATTAACATTCATAAGCAATATATGATCGGCCGATAATTCCTATAAAGAGCAGCGCCATGAACCTCAGCAAGGTCGACCTCAACCTGTTCATCGTCTTCGATGCCATCTACACCGAAGCCAACCTGACCCGTGCCGGGCAGATCGTCGGCATTACCCAGCCTGCCGTGTCCAACGCCCTCTCGCGCCTGCGCGAAACCTTCAACGACCCGCTGTTCGTGCGCACCGCCCAAGGCATGGTGCCCACACCAATGGCGCAGAACATCATCGGCCCAGTGCGCAACGCCCTGGCCTTGCTGCGCACCTCGGTGCAGGAAAGCCGTACCTTCAACCCGCAGCAGGCCAACAAGACCTTCCGCATCAGCATGACCGACCTCACCGAGGCGGTGATCCTGCCGCCGTTGTTCCAGCGCCTGCGGCGCCTGGCCCCGGCGCTGGTGATCGAAAGTTTCCTGTGCAAACGGCGCGAGACCACCAAGGAACTGGCCGCCGGTCACCTGGATTTCGCCGTGGACGCCCCGCTGAACATCGACCCGCAGGTGCGCCACGTCAAGCTCATGCAAGATCGCTTCGTTTGCGCAATGCGTCCCGGCCACCCACTGATCGAAGGCAAGCTCACGCTCGACAGCTACCTTGCCCTGACCCACATCCACATCTCCAGCCGCCGCAACGGCCTGGGCTATGTGGACCTGGCCCTGGGCAAAATGGGCCTGCAGCGCAAGATCGCCCTGCGCTCACAGCATTACTTGATGGCTTCGCAGGTATTGCAACAGACCGACATGGTGATGACCGTCCCCGAGCGCTTCGCCCGCCGCCATCAATTGCGCCACTTGCCGCTGCCGGTCGAAGTGCCGCCGCTGGAAACCCACTTGTACTGGCACGAAAGCACCGACCAGGACCCGGCCAACCGCTGGATGCGCGAGCAGATCATCGACCTGTGCGAACGGGTGACGACGGAAGAAGAAAAGCAGCCCCTCTCGGCCTGAAGCTCTGCTCGGAAGGCCTCCCGCTCCCTAGCTGGAGAAATTTTTCCTACACGAATCGATTCCAGAGAAAAATTGATCCTCAAGCCAGAGCACAATCGGCCAACAAGGCAAAAAGCATCTCCGCCCGCTGGGTACGATGGGACATCGATCGCCACTTCACGGCAACTTGCACGGACCCGCCCATCATGCCCAGCGCCCCCCTCTACTTCGACTACGCCGCCACCACTCCTGTCGATGCCCGCGTCATCGAGGCCATGATCACCTGCCTTGGCCACCAAGCGCATTTCGGCAACCCAGCATCCAGCGGCCATGTCTATGGCCAGGCCGCCCGCGAGCTCGTGGAACAGGCTCGCCGCCAGGTAGCCGAGCGCGTAGGCGCAGACCCGACCGACCTGGTCTGGACCTCCGGCGCCACCGAATCCAACAACCTAGCGCTCAAGGGCATTGCCCAAGGCGTCGGCCACCCAGGCCACCTGATCACCAGCGAACTGGAGCACAAAGCGGTGCTCGATACCGTGGCCGAGCTCGAACGTCTCGGTTGGACGGTCACGCGCCTGGCACCGGATGCACGCGGGCTGATCCAACCCCAGGCAGTACAGGCGGCGCTTCGCAACGACACCCGCCTGGTGTCGCTGATGGCGGTGAACAATGAACTGGGCACCCTTACCGATTTCGCCACCATCGGCGAACACGTGCGCGCCCATGGGGCCCTGTTGCACGTGGATGCCGCCCAGGCAGTGGGCAAGGTCGCCCTCGACCTCGCGCGTCAGGCGGTCGATCTGATGTCGTTCTCGGCGCATAAGGTCTATGGACCCAAGGGTATCGGTGCATTGTACGTCGGCCCGCGCGCACGCCCGGTGCTGCGCGCCCAGATGCACGGCGGTGGCCATGAGCGCGGCCTGCGGTCCGGGACCTTGGCGACCCACCAGATCGTCGGCATGGGCAGCGCCTTCGCCCTTGCCGGCGGGCCCGGCGACAGCGAGCACCAACGCATCGTCCAGCTCAGCGAACGCCTGCGCCGTGGCCTGCTCGCACTGCCCGGGGTGCGCCTCAATGGCTGCCCGCAACAACGCATTCCCCATACCTTGAACCTGTGCATCGACGCCAAGGGGTTCAACAGCGCGGCATTGGCCAGCGAACTGGCCCTGTCCTCGACTTCGGCGTGCAACTCGGCGAGCAATGCCGCTTCCCACGTCCTGCTGAGCCTGGGTCTGGACGAAGCCCAGGCACGCAACAGCGTGCGGATCAGCCTTGGGCGCTTCACCTGCGAGGCCGAGGTGGACAAGGCCATCGAGGTGTTCGGGCGGGTGGTGAACGCTGCATCTGTCGCCTTGTGGTGACAGTCCCGACCTGTTCGCGGGTAAACCCACTCCCACAGGCACAGCGGACCAGGTGGGGCGGGTTTACCCGCGAACTGAAATGAACTCCGCCCCCTGAAAAGAGCTCCACTGCCAGGCACACACCGCCAGCCTCGGAGCCCCTTCTGGTGACCCAACGCTCGCCCTGCTCTTCGACCGGGCGCCTTTACCATACTGACATTCCCGCCCGTCTCGACCGCCTGCCCTGGACCCGCTTTCATACACTGCTGGTGATAGCGCTGGGCATCACCTGGTTGCTGGACGGCCTGGAAGTCACCCTGGCAGGCTCGGTGTCAGGGGCCCTCAAAGACAGCCCGGCGCTGCACATGAGCAACACCGATATCGGTCTGGCTGGCGCCGCCTACATCGCCGGCGCCGTGCTCGGAGCCCTGCTCTTCGGCTGGCTGACCGACCGCCTGGGCCGGCGCAGGCTGTTCTTCGTCACCCTGGCGCTGTACATCGGCGCTACAGCGGCCACGGCGTTTTCGTGGAACCTGGCAAGTTTTCTACTGTTCCGGTTTCTCACCGGGGCCGGCATCGGTGGCGAGTACACCGCCATCAACTCGACCATCCAGGAGTTCACCCCCGCGCGCTATCGCGGCTGGGTGGATCTGGTGATCAACGGCACCTTCTGGCTGGGGGCTGCCTTGGGTGCGATCGGCGCGGTGATTCTGCTCGATCCGGCCTGGATCGGCGGCGATCTGGGCTGGCGACTGTGCTTCGGTATCGGTGCGCTGCTGGGCCTGGCGATTCTGCTAATGCGCCTATGGATCCCGGAGAGCCCGCGCTGGTTGATGGTCCACGGGCAACCCGAGCGCGCCGAACGCATCGTCAGCGACATCGAACACCAGCTGCGCGGATGTGGCGCCGTACTGCCATCCCTCGACGCCCCACCCTTGCGCCTGCGCACACGCGACCACACGCCCTTGGGCGAGGTCATGCACAGCCTGTTCGTCGTCCATCGACGCCGGGCCTTGGTCGGCCTGACGTTGCTCAGTGCCCAGGCGTTTTTCTACAACGCGATTTTCTTCACCTATGCACTGGTGCTCACCGATTTCTATGGCGTGCCGTCCGAGCGTATCGGCTGGTACGTGCTGCCGTTCGCCCTGGGCAATTTCTGCGGGCCGTTGCTGCTGGGGCGACTGTTCGATGTGTTGGGCCGGCGGGTGATGATCAGCACCACTTACCTGGTATCCGGTGTGCTGCTGGCCATCAGCGGGTATGGGTTCGAGCAAGGCCTGCTCGATGTCACGGAGCAAACGGCAGCCTGGATGGTGATTTTCTTTTTCGCCTCCGCCGCCGCCAGCTCCGCCTATCTCACCGTGTCCGAGACCTTTCCCCTGGAAATCCGTGCCTTGGCCATCGCCGTGTTCTATGCCTTCGGCACCGGGCTGGGCGGTTTGATCGGACCCGCGTTGTTCGGTGGATTGATCGAGACTGGCGAGCGCATCAACGTGTTGTACGGCTACCTGATCGGCGCAAGCCTGATGATAATCGCCGCGCTGGTGCAAGCACGCTGGGGCATCGCCGCCGAACGCCGCGCGCTGGAGCATGTGGCCAGGCCCTTGTCACAGGAGCCTGACGACTAGCCCCTCGGCTCAGAGGAAGGTGAACACCGTGGAAGCCGGCAGACGCGACTTGTTGAGCCCGGCATTGAAGTCCTGCTCGCTGCGATAGCCCAGGGCGAGCACCACCACACTGGTGAAACCCTGCTCGCGCAGGCCCAGTTCCGCATCCAGCACCTTGCTGTCGAACCCTTCGATAGGCGTTGCGTCCAGGCCATGGGCAGCGGCGCCGAGCAGCGCGGTGCCCAAGGCCAGGTAGGTCTGCTTCTCCATCCAGTGCTGCAGATCCTTCTGGTCGAAGCGGTGCAGATTCACATAGCCACGACGGCTGGCGTCCTGCCCGGCACGGGCCTGCTCGTCGCGGAATCGTCCATCGGCCTGTTCCTGCTCGAGCAAGGCATTCAGGTGCGCTTCGGTCATGTCGGTGCGGGTGCAGAACACGATCACATGGGAGGCGTCGAGGATTTTTGGCGAGTTGTAGGCAAAACGCCCATCAGCGGCCTTCGCCAGGCGCGCCTTGCCCTCGGCGCTGTCGGCGATGACGAAGTGCCAGGGCTGCGAGTTGACCGACGACGGGCTGTGGCGCAATTGTTCGAGCAGCGCATCGACAGTGGCCTGGGGAATGCGGCGTGCGGCATCGTAGGCTTTGGTGGTGTAGCGGCGCTTGGCCAGGGCAACGGTATCCATCAGGACAACTCCTCAAGAGAACGGATGTGTGGCGCATCTTATCTTTCCCGTTAAAAAGAAAAACCCGCACAATGCAGCAACACTTTCATCGCTGGAGTGAAAATGCTGCGTCTTACCGATCTCGAACTGTTCGTGCGTAGCAGCGCCTTGGGCAGCTTCACCGCCGCCGCCCATGAAGCGGGTCTGCTGCCGGGACAAATGGCGGCAGCGATCAAGCGCCTGGAGCGCGAGCTGGATGTGCGCCTGTTCGCCCGAACCACCCGCAGCCTGCGCCTGACCGCCGAGGGCGAGCTGTACCTGCCCACCGCCCAGAGCGTGCTGGACACCCTGCGCCAAGGGCGCGACAACCTGCACGGCGCACACAGCAGCCTGCGTGGCGTGCTGCAGGTGTCGGCGCCTTCGGACCTTGGGCGCAACATCCTGCTGCCCTGGCTCAGTGCGTTTCGCCGCGAACACCCAGAACTGAGCCTGCGGTTCTTTCTTTCCGACCAGGTCGCCGACTTTTCCCGCGATCCGGTGGATGTGGCTATTCGCTACGGCCTGAACGCCGAGGCCAACTACATTGCCCTGCCCCTGGCGCCCTGGAACCGTCGGGTACTGGTGGCCTCCCCTGACTACCTGGCCCGCCACGGCCGTCCGCGCACGCCCGAAGAGCTCCAGCAGCATGCCTGCCTGCTCTACTTGCAACTGGGGCGGGTCTACGACAAATGGCGCTTGGGCAGCCGCACCGTACAGGTACGCGGCCCACTGTTCAGCGACGATGCCGACGTGGTGCGGCGCTGGGCCCTGGAAGGCGAAGGGATCGTCTATAAGTCATGGCTGGATGTGAGTGCCAACGTGGCGGCGGGCGAGCTGGAAATCCTGATGCCCGAGCACCCCGGCGAGCCCACACCCGTGACTCTGGTGTGCCCCCACCGCAAGCAATTGTCGCCTGCGGTTTCGCAGTTGCATCTGTGGCTACGCGAGCGCTTCGCGGCGTTGCAGCCCGACGACACTTGATGCGATCAGCCTGCTCAGCACCGTCTGCTTCGCCGCCGGATTCAAGAGCGCCTGCGTCTACTTGCCTAACGCCTGGCGAAACCGCGCCGTACTCGCCGCCGCCAGCACCAGCCCCACCACCGCAACGCTGCCACCGACCACGCCGATGTACGCCACATCCAGTTGGCTGCTGACGATACTCCCCAGCAGGGCACCACCGCCGATGCCGATGTTGTAGATCCCCGAGAACAGCGCCATGGCCACATCGGTGGCGTCCGACGCCAGCTTCAGAGTCTTCGATTGCAACGACAGGCTGAAGCTCAGGATCGCCACGCCCCAGACCATGCTCAAGGCCGCGAACACATAGAAATTGCCCGACAGCGGCAGCAACAGCAGCAGGCACGCGGCCAGGGATGCGATGGCCGCCACCAGGAACCCATGGGGGAAGCGGTCGCTGTAGCGGCTGAACAACAGCGACCCGAACACCCCGGCCCCGCCGAACAGCAGCAGCAACAGCGTCGTGCGCTCGCCGCCGATCTGCGCCACGTGCAAGGCAAACGGCTCGATGTAGCTGTAGGCGGTGAACTGCGCGGTGATCACCAACGTCACCAGCAGGTAGGTGATCACCAGTGCCGGGCGTTTGAACAGGATCGGCAGGCTGCGCAGGGAACCGGAGTTCTGGCTCGGCAGCAGCGGCAGCGACTTCACCAGGCACAGCAAGGTGGCCAGTGCCACACCGGCAATGCTGAGGAAGGTCACCCGCCAGCCCAAAGCCTCGCCCACCACGCGTCCCAGCGGAATGCCCATGACCATGGCCAAGGTGGTACCGGTGGCCAACAGGCCCAGGGCCTTGGCCTGCTGGCCTGGGGGGGCCACGCGCACCGCCAGCGACGCGGTGATGGCCCAGAACACCGCATGGGACAGGGCAATGCCGATACGGCTGACCAGCAGCATGGCGAAGCTCTGGGACAGCCACGACAACAGGTGGCTGACGATGAACACCAGAAAGACGAACAACAGCAGGCGCCGACGCTCGATGTTGCGGGTGATCAGCATCATGGGCAACGAGGCCAGCGCCACTACCCAGGCATAGATGGTGAGCATCAGACCGACCTGGGCGGTGCTCATGTCGAAGCTGTGGCCAATGTCGCTGAGCAGCGCCACCGGTACGAACTCGGTGGTATTGAAGATGAAGGCCGCCAGCGCCAGGGCGATGACACTGAGCCAGCTGCCGCTTTGCGCGGTGGTGGGCAAGACGCTTGGAGTAGGTCCGTTCATGGATGGGTTGTTGATCTCCGCAGGCAAGACGAAAAGCCACACGCCACGTGCCGATGCTGGCCAGTGCCGTGCGGTTTGTTATTGAAAGGAATGCTCGGCATGGTACGCGTCAAGCCCCTGTCTCACAACCATGAAGCCTGTGCTGGCCTCAGCCTTCCAAAGGCCACTCGGCCAGTGGCCAATAGGCGCCCTTGCGCGACTCGTAGAGCACGAACGAGCGCGCGGCAAGGAAAAACTCCGGCGCCGTGGGAGACTCCGGCACCTGGGCGCGAAAATCGCGGGACAGCGTCAGGTGTGGCCGGTACTCGCGGGTCTGCTCGGCGACGCCCAACGGCAAGGCTGCCTGTTGCAGGGCGTAGACCAACTGACCCAAGGCCGGAGGCGTCTGCTGGGGCTCAAGGACCAAGACACTGGCGCGATGCCACACTTGTAGACGATCCAGCACCAGACGTATCGGCGCCTCTGGACGCTTGAGCTGATCCACGGCGGCGCACAGGGCGGGCACCTGGGCGACATCCACATCGCCTAGAAACAACAATGTCAGGTGAAAGTTCTGCGCCGGCACCGGCTTGCCACTGCGCAGCGCCAGCGCGCGCCGCCATTGGGCAATGGCGCGGCGCTGGGCATCGCTGACCGTCAGAGCGAAGAACAGGCGCTTGAAGGGCTGGCCCTTGTCGCGTTCGACGAATGCCATTGGTCATTCCCTCCTGGAAAAGGTCTAGGCCGGGGCACACGGCACGAACGGGGCTTATCGTACGATTGTCTGCCTGGCAATGTGAGATTAATTCTATAAAGCCGACGCATGATTGTTTATGCTGGCGGGCTCAAGCCACGAAGCATGGCCATCTTGACAAGCAGCCGTCCATGAAAATTGCATTAGTACTTCTATTCGTCCTCTCGATCGCCTATGTCCACCTGCGCGGTCGGGTTCGCCACAAGTTGACCCGCCAGCTGGGCGATCACTCCAGTTTCCTGGCGCCGGTCAACGCCTTCCTGTACCTGTTCTCCAAACACCCGGCCAAGCCCTACTTGCCGGTGGAGGCCTTCCCTGAGCTGCAACCACTCAAGGACCACTGGCAGGAAATCCGCGAAGAAGCCCAGCAGTTACTGCACGTCGGCGAGATCAAGAAATCCGACAACTATGACGATGTCGGTTTCAACTCGTTCTTCAAGACCGGCTGGAAGCGCTTCTACCTGAAGTGGTACGGCGAGAGCCATCCTTCTGCGATGAAGCTGTGCCCCCGCACCACCGAGCTGCTGCAGGGTATCGGCACGGTCAAGGCCGCCATGTTCGCCACCCTGCCGCCAGGCGCCAAGCTCGTGCGTCACCGCGATCCGTATGCCGGCTCCTATCGCTACCACCTGGGCCTGGACACGCCGAACGACGACGGCTGTTACATCGATGTGGATGGCGAAAAGTACGCTTGGCGCGACGGCGAAGCGGTGGTGTTCGACGAGACTTACATCCACTACGCCGCCAACACCACCGAGCACAATCGCATCATTCTGTTCTGCGACGTCGAGCGCCCGCTCAAGTACCGCTGGGCGACCGCCTTCAACCGCTGGTTCAGCCGCAACGTCATGGCCGCCGCCGCCGCGCCCAACGACGCCAATGACAAGACCGGCGGCATCAACCGCCTGTTCACCCGTATCTACAAGATCCGCGAGCGCGGCAAAGCGCTGAAAAAGCGCAACCGCACCCGCTACTACCTGGAAAAGTGGGCGGTGGTCGCAGCCTTGGTGCTGTTCTTCATCTACATCTGAAATGCCAATGGGCCGCTTCGCGGCCCATCGCGACACAAGCCCGTCCCTTGCCGAAAACTTCGACTAGCCTGAAAGCTCCACTCCGCAACCTTCCCAAGGTGAAGACGATGAGCATGATGGACTGGGACGCCTACCGTAAGCAGTTGATGGCCGGCATCGGCGATCTCAAGCAGTTGTCTCCGGACACCGTGGCCGGCTACATGACCGCCAGCGGCGCCGGTGCCAAGACCAACCACCTCGATGCCAAGACCCGCGAGCTGATCTCCCTCGCCGTCGCCGTGACCACCCGTTGCGACGGCTGCATCGCCGTGCACTCCCAACAGGCGGTCAAGCAAGGCGCCACCCGTGAAGAGATCGCCGAGGCACTCGGCGTGGCCGTGGCGATGAACGCCGGCGCCGCGCTGGTCTATTCGGCCCGCGCCATGGACGCCGTGGGCAAAGCCGGCAGTTGAACCCGACCGGCGTCGTCGCCCTTGCGCGGCGGCGCCAAGCCACCCAGACTTGGCGGTCCAGCCCGCAGGAGCCGCCATGATCCAGATCCGCCCCATGACCCCGGAAGACTTCGACCGTTTCTGGCCGACCTTCCAGGCCATCGTCCAGGCCCGCCAGACCTACGCCTTCGACCCCGCACTGACCTTCGAGCAGGCCCGCCAGCTGTGGCTGGATCTGCCCCTGCGCACCCTGGTGGCCGAGCAGGACGGCGAGTTGCTGGGGTCTTACTACCTCAAGGCCAACGCCGCCGGCCCTGGCAGCCATGTGGGCAACTGCGGCTACATGGTCAGCGAGGCCGCTCGTGGCCGTGGCGTGGCCCGATTGATGTGCGAACACTCACAGAAGCTGGCCCGCCAGGAAGGTTTCCTGGCACTGCAGTTCAACTCGGTGGTGGCTACCAACGAAGTGGCGGTGGCGCTGTGGCACAAGCTCGGCTTCGAGACCGTCGGCCGGCTGCCCAAGGCGTACCGCCATGCCCAACTGGGGTTGGTGGACTGCCTGGTGATGTACAAATGGCTGGCGGACGAGCCGGTGGTGGAAAAGCCCGCGCTGCTGATCGGGCGCAAGAATATCGAGGCGCGGGTCTCGCGCCGACGCGGGCGCTGAGCCCTCGCCTTTCCCCCGCGCATTGACTGCCCACCCGATCAATGGTCAGATGCGTGCCAGTTTCAGGTGTCCTGCGCCGCCGCGCGCAGGGTGAAACGGGAAGCCGGTGAGTCGTCCCTACGACAAGTCCGGCGCTGCCCCCGCAACGGTAAGCGAGCGAATCCTTCGACAGACCACTGTGCGCCTGCATGGGAAGGTGAAGGCTTCATGACCCTCGCAAGCCCGGAGACCGGCCTGGAACTTCACATTGGCAAACCCGCGGTGGGCGGGCGCAGGCCGGTCTTCGCGCACGCCCCTTGCGTGCGCGTTCGCTTGTCTTTGCGTTGTTTCCACCGGGATCCATTCATTCCTGCAGCAGTGGAACGACATGTCCCGTACCTACACGCTTCATGCCTTGGCGGCCTGCCTGGCCGTTGCCCTTCCGGCAGTGGCCGATGAACAGCACAATCCCGTGCTGGCCCTGCCTTCGACGACCATCACCGACACCCACGACACGCCGGCCATCGATCTGGCCACCCCGACCGATGCCGGATCGCGCCTGAACCTGAGCGCCCTGCAAACCCCGGCCAGCACCAGCACCCTCAGCGCCGAACAGATCGAGCGGCGCAACAACCTCACCGTCCAGGACGCCGTGACCCGCTCGCCAGGCATCAGCTTCACCGGCAGCCCCGGCGATGGCGGCACCGGCCTCTCGGCCCGGGGCTTCGAAGGCCATAGCTCGGTGATGACCCTGTTCGACGGCTCGCGCCTGTACAGCGGCGCCGGTACGCTGACCTTCCCGGTCGATCCGTGGATGGTCGAGCGCATCGACATCCTCCGCGGGCCAGCCTCGGTCCTGTATGGCGAAGGCGCCACCGGGGCGGTGGTGAACGTGATTCCGAAAAAACCTTTCGCCGGCGACGTCCACAACCGGCTGCGCTTGGGCTACGGCTCCTGGGACCGTCAACAGCTCGGCCTGGACAGCGGCGGCAGCCTGAGCGAGCGTCTGAGCTACCGGATGACGGTCAACCAGCAGGCCGGCAACGGCTGGGTCGATCGTACCGACTCGCGCAGCCTGGCTTTGAGCGCCGCGCTGCGTTTCGACGCCACCGATGACCTGAGCTTCACCCTGGCCCACGAGCGCGGCGATGCAGAACCTGCCAACTACTACGGCACGCCGCTGATCGAGGGGCATTACCGCAGCAGTCTGCGCAAGAAGAACTACAACATCCAAAACGACGTCCAGCGCTACCACGAGGAATGGACCCGGCTGAACACCGACTGGACCCTCAGCGACAGCGTATCGGCCAGCAACCAGCTGTACTACATCAAAAGCCGCCGGCATTGGCGCAATGCCGAAACCTATGCCTGGAATGGTGATCAAGACCGGCTGGAGCGCGGCAGTTTCCTTGAGATCAAGCACAACCAAGAGCAGATCGGCGACCGCCAGAGCTTGACCTTTGACCATGATCTGTTTGGCCTGGCCAGCACGACGCTGGTCGGCGCCGAATACAACAAGATCCGCTTCAACGTCGACAGCAACGCGCCCTACGACGATGGCATCACAGACCCGCTCGACCCTTGGCATCCCGCCCCTGGCAGGTTCCATAGCCTGTCGCCGACACGCCCCCAGACTTTGTCCACCACTCACACCTTTGCCCTGTTCGCCGAGAACCGCACCGAGCTGACCGAGCGCCTGTCGTTGGTGACTGGTATCCGCCGCGACCAGAATCACATCGAGCGTAACGATCTGGTCAACGACACCCGCAGCGAGCGCAGCCTGCCAGGCGGAAACTGGCGCGCCGGGCTGGTGTTCGCCGTCAACGACGACTTGTCGCTGTACGGGCAATACTCGACCAGCGAGGATGGCGTAGGCGATTTGTTGACCCTGCGCCCGGAGCAACGCTACGACCTGACCGAAGCCAAGCAGACCGAGCTGGGCCTCAAGCAACGGTTCTGGGAGGGCCGTGGCGAGTGGACGCTGGCGGCCTACCACATCGTCAAGAAGAAACTGCTGGTTGCCGACCCCGTGAATCACGGCGTACAGCAAGCGGGCCAACAGACCTCCGATGGCCTGGAGGCGACGGTGGAACTGGCCTTGGCCAACCAGTGGCAGGTCTCGGCCAATGCTGCAGTGGTGCGCGCCAAGTTCGATGACTATCTCGAGAACACCGGAAGCGGCGTGGTGGATCGCGCTGGCAACAGACCGGGCAACGTGCCAAGTCGCACGGCCAACCTGTGGCTGAGCAAGGGGTTTGGCCAACAGGTCGATGCCGGCCTGGGTGTGCGTTACGTGGACCAGCGCTACGACAGCGCGGCCAATGAGAACAGCGTACCTGGCTATACGGTGGTCGATGCCAATCTGGGCTGGCAGGTGTTGCCGGATGTGCGCCTGGGCTTGCAAGTGAACAACCTGTTCGACCGTGAGTACGCGGCGTCCTACGTCTATACCAGCGACCAGTGGCTGCTGGGGGCACCGCGTTCGTATTTTGCGACGCTGGATTACACGTTCTGAAGGCTGGCATGGGGCTGCGCTGCGGCCCCCTGCCCCCGGACATGATTAAATAGCGCCTTTTCCAGCCCAAGGCCCTCCTCCATGCTCCACGTCCTGGTCATCGGCCAAGCCTGGCCCGAACCGCGCTCTTCCGCCGTCGGCGGTCACATGATGCAGATCCTCGAGAGTTTTCTCGCCCGCAACTGGCGCATCACCTTTGCCAGCACCACCGAGCCTGCCGAGCACAAGGCCGACCTCCGCGCCCTGGGCATCACCGAGCTGGCCCTCGCCGGCGACCACGCAAGCATTGCCCACCTCCTCACCGAACAGGCGCCCGACCTGGTGCTGTTCGACCGATTCGAAATGGAAGAGCAATTCGGCGCCATCGTTGCCCGGCACTGCCCCAACGCCCTGCGCGTGCTGGAAACCTCAGACCTGCAAAGCCTGCGCGAGGCCCGCCACCAATTGCTGCGCCGGCGACTGATCGAAGGCTTGGACCCCAACGACTTCCGCGGCCTGTTCAACACCAGCGGCCCCGAGCTGTTCCGCCAAATGGCGCCGAGCGCGCTGGCCCAGCGTGAGCTGGCCGCGATCTACCGCTGCGACCTGTCGCTGATCATCTCGGACGTGGAAACGGACCTGCTGGTCAATGGCTTTGGTGTGCCGGACTACCTGTTGCACTGGTGTCCGCTGATGCTCGACCCTGCGGCCCAGACGTTGCGCCCCTTCGCCGAGCGCGAGCACATCGTGACCATCGGCAACTTCCGCCATGCACCCAACTGGGACGCGGTGCTGTGGATGAAGCACAACCTCTGGCCGATGATCCGCCGCCACTTGCCCGGAGCCCAGTTGCACATCTACGGCGCCTACGCCTCGCCCAAGGCCCAGGCGTTGCACAACCCAGACGAAGGTTTCCACCTGCTCGGCTGGGCCGAGGATGCCTTGCAGGTGATGAGCAACGCGCGCCTGTGTTTTGCGCCGCTGCGCTTTGGCGCCGGGATCAAGGGCAAGCTTGCCGACGCCATGCTCTGTGGTACCCCCAGCGTCACCACGCCCATCGGCGCCGAGGCCATGCACGGCGCCCTGCCCTGGCCCGGCGCCGTCGCCGGGACCGCCGAGGCACTGGCGAAAGCCTGCGTGCGGCTCTACAGCGACCAAGCGGCGTGGCAACAAGCCCAGGCGGCCTGCGCCCCCTTGCTCAAGACCCGCTACGACCGCAACCGCCACGCCTTGGCCCTGACCGAGCGGATCGAGCACAGCCTGGCGCATCTGGATGAACAGCGTCTGTACAACTTCACTGGGGCCATGTTGCGTCGGCGTTGAAACCGGGGACGCAAAGCGGCCCCGATTGCCGATCTGTCCCACGTCAGCATTCGCGCCGCAGCAAGTAGGTGTCCATGATCCATCCCTTGCGTCGCCGCAATCGCACCCTCAACTCGAGAATCTGTGCCTTGACCTCTTGCAGCGGCCCAGCGACCAGCACCTCATCATCGGTCCCCAGGTAGGCGCCCCAATAGATGGTCAATTGCGGATCGTCCAACCCGGCGAAGGCGCACTGCCCATCGAGCATCACCACCACGTTGTCGATCCGTGTCTGCTCGGCCAGGCGCCGCCCAGGCAGCACAGTCAGAGGCTCGCCGATACGATTGAGGGGAATCTGATGGCGCGCGGCCAGGGCCTGCACGCTGCTGATGCCGGGGATGACCTCCAGCATCAAGGCCATGCCCTGTTGGCGAACAAGGTCGAGCACACGCAACGTGCTGTCGTACAACCCCGGCTCGCCCCAGAGCAGGAAGGCGCCAACATCGTCAGGGCCCAGCTCGTCCTGCAGCCACTGGCCATACAAGGCCGCGCGCTGGCGATGCCAGTCCTGCACCGCGCCGAGGTAATCCTGCGCCTGGCCATCGCGCCGCGGGTCGCTCAATTGCACCAAGCGATAACCGCCTTGTGGCACGTAGCGCGCCAGGATGTTTCTGCGCAACTGCACCAGTTCATCCTTGTCGTCGCCTTTGTCGAGGACGAAGAACACCGTGGCGCGCCGCAGCGCATCCACCGCTTCATAGGTGATCTGGCGTGGGTCGCCCGGACCGATGCCAATCAGCAGCACGCGTTTCATCGCCCTGTCCTCCTGCCAACCAGCCGCCATTGTCGAGCGGCCGGCGGCATTTGGCAAAACGCTAGAGAATCGAGAAGTTGTAGCTCACGATCACCCGCGTCTCGTCCATGTCCCGCGCCCATTTTTCATAGTTGCTGCGGTAGGTGGAGTTACGCAGGCGCACGCTCACGTCCTTGAAGGTGCCGCTCTGCACTTGGTACTTGAGCTCGGTATCGCGCTCCCACTCTTTGCCTTCGGCGCTGCTGCCGGGAACCTTGATATGGTCGCCGTTGATGTAGCGGGTGAAGAATGTCAGGCCCGGTACGCCAAGGGCCTTGAAGTCGTAGTCATAACGCAGTTGCCAGGAGCGCTCTTGAGCGGCGGCAAAGTCATTGACCTGGGCGTAGTTGACCAAGTAAGGGTTGCTGCCATCCAGATACGGCATGGCGCTCTGGCCATACATGCGCTGCCAGCCGGCGCTGATCTTGTGCCCACCCAGGCTGTAACCGAGCATCCCGCTGAAGGCACGGTGGTCGATTTCACCCGCGCGGGCGTTGCCGATATCGTCGCTCTTGATCAGGCGTAGGTCGGCCGACAGGCTGCCCACCGCCAGAGGCTGGCTGGCCACCAGGCCCAGGAATTGTTGGCGATAGATGTTCTCCAGGCGCGACACCTGGTACTGGCCACTGAGGCGGTCATTGAAACGGTAGTCAAGGCCGGCCAGGTCGAAGTGCTCGGCCTCGATGTTGCAGGCATAGCGCTTGTTCTTGCAGTGAACGCGGATGTCCTGGCGATCGGTGGAGTCCCGAGCGGTGTACTGGTTCAGGCGAGCCAAAGTGAACTTCAGGTCACGCACTTCTTCGGAGGTAAGCATCGCGCCATGGAACATCGTTGGCAGCAGACGGCCATCGTTGTACTTGAGCAGCGGCATATCCGGCATCATCGATCCGTAGCGCAGCACAGTGTCGGACACCTTGACCTTGCCAGCCAGGCCAAGCTTGGCGTACTGATCGGCCGAACCGCGCGGGTCATGGCCCGACGAGGGCAGCAGGCCACTGTTGCTATCGGCCGGGCTGGAATCGAGCTTGAAGCCGACCATTCCCAGTGCATCCACACCAAACCCCACCGGCCCCTGGGTATAACCGGACTGCACATTCAGAATGAAACCCTGGGCCGCTTCTTCGCGTTTGGATGCGCCTTGACTTGAACTGCTGTGGCCATCACGGAAATCCCGGTTGAAGTAGACAGTGCGCGCTTCGACCTTGGCGCTGCTGTCTTCAAGAAAACCGGCGGCCTGGGCATGGGCACCGACACACAGGAACAACAGGCCGGTAAAACGGCGCCCGGGGGCTGAGGAAAACGGGGGAAACATGCGAAAGGAACATCCAGGAAGAAGGCGAAAAACGATCCGGGGCAGCATTGCCCCCGGCACTACGGAACAGCCGACAAACACGACGGCCATCATCTTGAATGATCGTGCAACCCCTCTAGCATGCGCCATTGGACGAAGGTCTAAGCACCGCTGAAGAGCAATTTGCAACGCGCTGCGAATAAGGCGCGAAAAACTAACAAAGTTCCGCGATTACTTATAAAAAGTTTGCGGTTTACCCAGTAGAGGTCGACGACTACAATCGATATCAGCGAACAGCTGTACCCATCCCCGTGGCCGGCGTTTATTGCTTCTTGTATGTTCGTCACGCCCTGCCACGACACTTACAGGAGTGATGACAGTGTCCAGACTTGCAGAGTTTCGTGCTGCCGAAAAAGCTCTCCAGGAACAAATGGCGCAACTGGAGGCGATGAAAAAGGACGCCGGCCTAAAACGCGAAATCGAATTCGAGCAGAAACTAGTCGGCCTGATGAAAAGCTATGACAAGAGCCTGCGCGACATCGTCGCCATCCTCGACCCGAAGGCAGTGGCCAAGGCACCGACCACGGCGCCCAAGCAGCAGCGCCGCCCCCGTGTGGTGAAGGTGTACGAGAACCCGCACACCGGCGAGCTGATCGAGACCAAAGGTGGCAACCACCGCGGGTTGAAGGCCTGGAAAGAACAGTACGGCGCCAAGACAGTGGAAAGTTGGGTACGCCCATGAAACATCAACACCCACTTCACACTTTTTTCACATCGACACGCGCAGTATCGAACCAGCTAAAGGACTAGCGACCCCATCACGCGCCCGCACATGCGGGCCTCTAATTCCAGCGCCCTGCACTCGTGCAGGGCGCTTTCGTTTGCGCTCACGCCTCACTGCCGTATCATGGCTCACCTGTCTTTCCCGCTGGGGCCTTGTGTCCCGGCCTCTCTTCTGGAGTACCCATGAGCCTGCACGATCTGCACGCCCTGCCAGGCGTCACCGCCACACCGGATGCCGCCACCGCCAACTTCGTCTTCAACCACACCATGCTGCGGGTCAAGGACATCGAAAAGTCGCTGGACTTCTACACCCGCGTGCTGGGCTTCAGCCTGGTGGACAAGCGCGACTTCCCTGAAGCGGCCTTCAGCCTGTACTTCTTGGCACTGGTCGATCCGGCACAGATCCCGGCCGATGACGCCGAGCGTCACCAGTGGATGAAGTCGATCCCCGGCATTCTGGAGCTGACCCACAACCACGGCACCGAGAACGACCCCGAGTTCGCCTATCACGATGGCAACACCGACCCGCGCGGTTTTGGCCACATCTGCATCTCGGTGCCGGATGTACGCGCCGCCTGCGAGCGTTTCGAAGCCCTGGAAGTGCCCTTCCAGAAGCGCCTGTCGGACGGCCGCATGAAGCACCTGGCCTTCATCAAGGACCCGGACGGTTACTGGGTCGAAGTGATCCAGCCGACCACGTTCTAAGCCTCGCCCGCCAGGGCACGCTCGTCGGGCCGGGAACTCCCGGCCCCTCGCTGTGGTATATGGAATAAACCGTTTCCAAGCCACAGCGAGGTAAAGGACGATGCAAACCCTTCACTGTGAATACCGCGACCACACCATCACCGCGAGCGTCATGACCCATCCTGGGTCGCCGCTGCCGTTCGCTGCCGGCTGCCTGATCACCGATCCCCAAGGACACACCAGCCGCCGCCTGTCGCTGCCGATGAAGATGGCCTTCCTGTCCGACCTGGAGAACGCCCAGCACGCCGCGCTGGCCCATGGCCGCTGGCTGGTCGATCAACAGCTCGACGGTGACCGCCAGGTGTTCTGACGGTTCGAAGACTGCTGCACCCATGGGAGCGGGTTTACTCGCCAAACGTCGACTGATCCACTACCGCTTTCGCGGGCAAAATCCGCTCCCACAACGTCTGCACGGCCCTAAGCCTGCCGCGCATACTCCACCGCCGCCGCCACCTGCGCGTCCGTCGGACGTACGCCGGTATACAGCACGAACTGCTCCAGCGCCTGCAACGCGATCACCTCCAACCCAGTAATCACGGGCTTGCCCAGCGCCTCGGCATGGCGGATCAACGGCGTGCGCGCCGGCATCGCGACCACATCGAACACTTGCTGCGCTGCTGCGATGGCATCCGGGCTAAATGCCAATTCCTCTGCCTCGGGCCCACCGGCCATGCCGATTGGCGTCACGTTCACCAGCATTGGCGGGCACAGGTCGCCCAGCTGCGGCAGCCAGCGATAACCGCACACATCCGCCAGTTGCCGCCCGGCCTGCTCGTTGCGCGCCACGATGATGCCTTCGGCGAATCCGGCATCGCGCAAGGCACTGGCCACCGCCTTGGCCATGCCACCGCTGCCGCGAAGGGCGAACGCAGTGCTGGGGTCGATCTGATGGCGTTGGAGCAATTGACGCACCGCCAGGTAATCGGTGTTGTAAGCCTTCAAATACCCGCCTTCGTTGACCAGGGTATTGACCGACTCGATGGCCGCCGCCGAAGGATCGATTTCATCGACCAAGGCCATGCACGCTTCCTTGTAAGGCATCGACACACCGCAACCACGAATGCCCAGGGCGCGGATCCCTGCAACCGCGGCGGGCAGATCCTGGGTGGTCATGGCCTTGTAGTAGTAGTCCAGCCCCAACTGCCGGTAGAGGTGGTTGTGAAAGCGTACCCCGAACGTGCCGGGGCGCCCGGCCAGGGAAATGCACAACACGGTGTCTCTGCTCGGTGGAATCGTCATTGCCCCGCTCTCCTAGGCTGAATCGTTTACGTAGCGTAACAGAGGGACTGCTTCGCACCCGAGTTAACGTTGATATAACTGATTAGCACTATTGAGGAAGTTGATTTCAAGCCGCGCCGGATGCCCGATAAGGTAGCCCCATGTCACACAGGAGGTTCTCAAATGGCCACTATCCAGATCATGTCCGTCATCGGCAGCGCCGTCCCGGCCACCTTGCGTGAACAAGGATTGCTGGCCTGCTGGTACCTGATCCGCAATGGCGAGACCGTCAGCGGTCCACTGACCTCCCGAGCCACCGCCCAGGCCCTTGCCGAGCGTTTGCAGGCCGCAAGCCTGCTGGCCTGACCGAATTTGTTGTGCGTTGCTCCCAAGCCCCTATTGCCCGCCTCCTTGGCGGGCTTTTTTTTGCCTGTTGGAGCCACATCCTGTGTGGGGTTTGCCGCGAGAACGTCAGAGAGGCAAGCCCCGGCCTTCATTGCAATGCGGATCGTATTCTGGCCATCAGCCATAGAGCGCTGGCCAAACACAGAGTGAGAATGCAGATCGAAGCAGGCAGGTGAAACTGATGAAAGCCAGCCAAGCCGAAACCGGTATGGATAAAGACCGTAAGCAGGCCCAGGCCGGCACACACTTTAGCGAAGACCATGGCGTTGGCCGTACCCAGCAAAACATTTCGATAGCCAACCAGCAATACGGGGATTGCCAAGCTATTGAACAGCAAAAAGCCCTGCACCCCGCCAGGCAGGAAAAACATCTCCCATTCCTGCCAGTACGCGGCATCTATCTGATGAAGGATGAGCGCAAGCATCGTGACAAAATAGCTTCTTTCCATTTAAGCAATCCCTTCAAGCCAGTGAGGATCATCCCTGCGTAAAGCGTTGGCGATGATAGGAGCTGCGACGACGAAACGCTAATTCACCCACTGCGGTGCCCGTAAAGCACAGGCCTGACCAGGACGGCTAAAACCTCGACCCGCGAAAGGGCCTCAAAGGCAGTGAGGCGAGAGATCGGGCAGGTTGAGCAGAAGGCTATGCTTATTGGCTAACCGGGAGGGAAGTCAGATGTGCGGAAGGCTCAGCCAGTACCGTGGCATACACGACTTCGTCGATACGCTGAGCATGCCTGGGGTTTGGCGCGACACCATTGGCGACCAAGCCATGGAGTGCTACAACGTGGCGCCCACCACGCAGGTAGCCGTGCTGCGAATGGATGACGCAGGCCTGCGGGCGGATCTGGTGAGGTGGGGATGGCGGCCGCACTGGGCGACCGATCGAGCGCCGCCGATCAACGCCAGAATCGAGAAGGTCGCCCACGGGCCATTCTTCCGGGCAATCTGGCCGCATCGGGCGATCACGCCGGTGGACGGGTGGTATGAGTGGGTCGATGAAGGCGGGCCGAAGAAGCAGCCCTACTACATCCGGCGTCGGGACGGGCGACCCGCCCTATGTGCCAGCATCGGCCAGTTCACCGGCAGTGAGCACGACGGCTTCGTGATCATCACCGCCGACGCCCAAGGCGGCATGGTCGATGTGCATGATCGGCGACCGGTGGTTCTGGCCCCAGGGCCAGCCAGAGCCTGGGTAGACCCTGCATTCCAACCAGAGCATGCCGAGCAAATGGCCTTGAACCTGGGCGAACCCGCTGAAGAATTCGAGTGGTTCCGGGTGAGCGCGGCCGTGGGCAACGTCAGAAACCAGGGCCCGGAGCTGATCAAGCCGATTCAGTGATGGCTGTCGCGCTTCCCTCGGCCGCCCGGAACGACTTCGCCGAATATCCCCAGGGCCACACGTTTCAGGCGTGCCCTGCTTGTTGATGAGCGCAATCTAGTATCGCTTATGCAAAACTGCGTAGCTCAGTTGAAAGGAAGGCTTTCGGACCGAGTACATATGAATCACTTCGTCGTTATTTCCGGCTGCTCAGGCGCAGGTAAATCAACTCTCTTGTCCGAGCTTAAGCGGCGCGGCTATGCAGTGGTAGAAGAGCCCGGGCGGCGTGTCGTGCAGGCAGAGGAACGCGCAGGCGGGAAGGCATTGCCTTGGCTTGATATGGAAGCCTTCTTGCGTCGGGCCATCGACGTAGCGCTGGAGGACTATGCCAATGCGCCATGTGGTAGTTCGCAATGGGTGTTCTTCGACCGTGGCCTGATCGACGCGGCGGCTGCGCTTCAGACCCTGACCGGCGATCTCATACTGGAAAAGCTCAGCCAGCAGCATCCCTATAAACCTCATGTTTTCCTGGCACCGCCATGGGCAGAGATTTATGTGCAGGACGCAGAGCGCCGCCATGACATGGCTGCCGCTCGATGTGAGTTCGAGCAGCTCCAGAAGACTTATCCAGCGCTAGGCTACGCGGTATCGCTGCTGCCCAAGATCAGCGTGACTGAGCGTGCCGACTTCGTATTGACCACGTTGGGCATCGCTGAGCCCAGCGGTACTGGCTATGTCGCTGAACGGGTACAGGATTAAATTTCCTTCACCTTGCGCCCTTTGGATATAAGGCATTCGACAGCCGTTCGGCCATACTCCAGAGATGTTTTCCGCGTTTTCGTGAGTTCCTGTAAGTGACGAAACCCAATAAATGCGGGGGTTTCGTCACGCAGGGTCACGCTCACACACCCACCAAAACACAGCCATTGGTACAAAAATTGGTACGAGATTTCGAGGACCTCGGCCAGTGTTACATAGGCGATTAATGGACCGCCTCTACCCTCCCCGGCACCCCCGCCGATCACGATCCTTTCTGGACCGTTCACTTACCACTCATCTGATTTTTCGGACCAGGAAATCCTGTCCACACATCAAATTCATGCTCGACCAGCGCCCACAGCCGGGCCGACTCGACAAACTCCAGCATGTCGGAAAGACCGCCCGCATCCACATCCTCCCGTCGTCGGGCGGCAAATGCCATTTCGCAAAGCACCCTGGCCCTTCCATCCGGATCGGTGATCAGGGCGCTCTGGTCGTTCAACTCGGCCAGCCAGGCCTGCGGCAGAGAGCTACCCATCATCGCGACCTGCACCACCACGACTGCGCATACAGCACGCCGTCGATCTCTTCCACGCCGGTGAGGCTCAGGCCGCCCTGGGCCATGGACGTGACCCTGGCGTCGTGCAGGCGCGGGATAACGTCAGACCCAGGCGTAGGGTTGAACACCCAGGCCTGCGTCGAGATCCGGCCCAGTGGCCGGCTGTGGTTCTCACCCATATGGAGGTCGGCCTCCAGGGGCTGGATCTTGCGCAACTGTTCTGGAGGGATGGCCACGCCATTCTCGCGGCGCCGGACTAGGTAGACGTACATGGCTGCACCAATACTGTATATAAAGCCAGTATCGTATTGGCGATTTCCGCCATGGGCAATTGCCGGTCAGCGGATCGGCTTCATGCCGTCGACGATCGCCTCGCAGGCAAGACCTGCTATTCGACTTCGCTCAAGCGCTGTCGAGAGGCCAGATTCCGTTCTTCCTCTCTCATCAGCGCCCAAGCCATATCCTCATCCTTCACCCCACCCTTGCACGCCGCATAGCGCGACCCACCGCCGACCCGCAGACCGGCGTACATCAAGCCAGCCCGTCGCTTGTCTGCGCCCAGGGCGAGCAGCATCTCGTAGAACAGCGCATCGCACACGGCGCGGGGCAGTTGGTTCTGGCAATAAATCCAGTCATGGATGACCCCGGCCTCGCGGTCCTCGATGTCGCGGAACAACGGCTTGACGATCCAGGGCACGGAAGCCAGGTCGGTGATGAAGTACCGCGGCGCCGTGTAGACGGTACCGTCGAGCGCCTGGTAACGGAAGTCGCTGGTCAGCACCCATTCGCCTTTGTCGTACGCCCGCAGTAGTAGCGGGTCGAGGAAGCGGCCGGTCATGGCGCACCGCCGCAGGTGACTTCGACACGATTCGGCGCGATCGAGGCGTTGACCAGGATGCGGTTGGCGGCGCGCACATCCACTGGAGTCGCGCAGTAGGCGTTGGCGGCGTAGCTCAGGGCCTGGACAGCGCAGCCCTGGAGCAGGATCACGACGGTCAGCAGAATGGCTTTCTTCATGCCACCTCCTCCATTGTCTGGGCATACAGAGCGTCCCAGGTCTGCCGGTGCGGCTTGCCCGGGCGCCAAGTGCGCAGGTACAAGGCCCATGCCCGCTGAACCTCACCCACCGCAGGCAGCGGCGCAGGATCGGTCCACAGCAGAAGCCGGGCGAACGCGGCAGCAAGCACATCGTCGTGCTCCAGCGCGGCATAGACAGCGGCGTCGGTCGCCGGCACGCCTCGGGCCTGGCATGCGGAACGCGCCAGGGCCTGGGTGCTCGGGTGCTCGAGCACACCACGGACACCGCCACCCTTCTCGAACTGCCAGAGTCCTCGGGCCGGGCCGCCGATCTGCCGGCGATGGATCAGCCGGCTTTCCTGTAGCCCGATGCTCAGCAGCATCTGCTCAGCGCGCCGGCCCGACATTTTCGCAGGCAGCAGTTTGAGCGCCGGGGCAATTGCCGAGGCGCGGATTTGTTGCAGCATGGGTTTCTCCAAACGAAAAAGCCCGCGCTAGGCGGGCCGTGAAATAGATGCGCTATGATCTGCCCATCACAGAGAGAGTGGCCTGATGAAGAAGCTATGGATGGGCGTAGCGCTTACGGTAGCGCTGAGCGGGTGCGGGACTGTGCGAACAGTGTCGAGCGAGTCAAAGGCTGCGGATGACCTGGCGAAATGGCAGACCGATTGCCACACCATTCCTCGGGTGTATAGCGGCGCTGCGTATCAGTTTTGCAATTTGAGTGGGCCGCAAAGAGCGGGGGCTCACTGGGCGCCATTCCCGATCCTGATCGACATGGCGGCGTCGGGTATTGCCGATACAGTCATCCTTCCGTACACGGGCTATCAGCAATACAAGTTCGGCAATATACCAATCCGGAGGCTTGAGTATTGATCCGCAGGCGCTGATATAGGTCTGGTCGGTCGGGGATGCTTGCGTCAGATCGAGGCTATTACGGCCACCCTTGCTCCAGCATCTCGACGGTGATCGACCCGTCAGCCACGGCGGTCAACAGCTCAGCCTCCCGATCGAAACAGCGCTGGACGTGGTCAGCAACGGCGTCAGCCATAGCCAGGACTTGGGCGCCGCTTAAATCGATGAAGCCGTCGCCAGTCTTCCAGCGCAGCGTGTAGCCTGGCTCGCGTGATGCGCGTAGGGCTGCACCGTTGATCAGCAGCTTGCTGCGGTCGTCCGTGGCCACCTGCATTCCCTGCAGCTCAATGCCGGCGGTCTCGGTCTGGTAACGGCGGGCAGCGATGAGGCTCGTCCAATCCGGCACAGGCGGTTCAGGCAAGACGGGCACCGGATAACTCGAAAGCTTTTTCCACTCGAAGCCGTCCCACTGCGCAAATTCCCCCTCCTTGAGCTCTGGCGGAGCAATATTTGTACCTGCCGGAACCGGGCCATAAATGTCCTCAACTTTGAAAGCTGATGTGAACACCCGGTTGCCGTCGTACTGATAGATGTAGATATCGTCCATAATTACTCCTTACGCCTCAAGGGCGCGAATGTAGCAGTTAAGACCCAACGGGGCCGGGACATACGGCAGCGCGAATTGACTGACGGTGTCATACGCATATGTGGGTATTGATTTGACCACGGTGGCCGGACTCACGTTTATTGAACCAAATACCCAGCCGTCAAGCGCCGCGACCTTGAACATTCCACTAATGTTTGTCACGGGCATAATGTTTGAATCGCCCCTGGTTTCGTAGACACCTCCAAGCCTCATAATGAGGCCCAAATAGGAGGTGCCATGAGTCGTCAGCGTTACCCCGAAGAATTCAAGATCGAAGCGGTCAAGCAAGTGACCGAGAACGATTACATCGAGATGTTCTATAACCCTAAACGCCGACACAGCAGTGCTATGCAGCTGTCTCCAGTAGAGTATGAGAAACGCTATTTCCTGAGCTTGGAGAGTGTCTAGAAAACCAGGGGCGATTCACAGTGTGACGAGCAGAAACGCTAGAAGTCAGGAATAGCGAGGCTTACAGGCTACCCGCAACGATTACCCGTTAACCTGGTCAGGCCCGGAAGGGAGCAGCCATAGCGGGAACATCGTGTGCCGGGGTGTGGCTGGTGGGGCCGCCTCCATTT
Source organism: Pseudomonas sp. HTZ2 (assembly GCF_033173945.1). Lineage (NCBI taxonomy): Bacteria > Pseudomonadati > Pseudomonadota > Gammaproteobacteria > Pseudomonadales > Pseudomonadaceae > Pseudomonas > Pseudomonas sp. HTZ2. The sequence goes on from NZ_CP137332.1 coordinate 4,081,294, forward strand.
CTGGCGTCCGCCAAGCGATTCACCTGTCTCTCCTACCCCTCTCCCTGCGCCAGAATTCAACGTCTGGTAATACCGCGCGTCTTTCTCCCGCCCCTGCGAGCGCCTTATCATGCAAGGCATTCCGTTCGCTGTTTCACCTCCTGAGGTACGCCCATGGATCACCTAGATGACCAGACCCGCCACAAGATCCGTGATTGGCAAATCCGTCGCCTGGAAATCAAGGACCTGATGGCTGCCCATCCCGAGCGGGTTCTGGAGCTGTCGAGGGTGCTCGACCAGATGGAAGAGGAGCATGAGCGCATCCTCGGCGAGGCCGAAGTCATTGCAAACACTGATCAGGGCGTCGTCGCTCAAGGGGCTTTGGGTTTTGAGCTCAAGGTTTCGGCTGGTAGCGCCCGGGACCTGCGCAAGCTGCTGGAAATGGCAATCTATGAACTCGACGGCACGCTGGAAGCCGGCCTCCCAGAAGCACGAAGCTATCCGGGCGGCATGTCGGGCAGCCTTGGGGCGTACGAGTACACCCTGACAGTGGCCGAGGCCGACGGGCCTTGCCGCGTTGAATGATTTTCCCGTGAGCGCGTATGCAACCTGAACACTACGATTTCACCAACCCCGTGTTCCTGCCGGTCTCCCTGGAGACCTGCCAGGGGTTGCTCGATGCCCAGGATCACAGCGCGCTCGATGCGCTGGGCGATGCGCAGTTGGCAGCGGTATTGGTTATCCAGAATCTTGTCGAGGCCAAGGGGCAGGTGCTCGATCCCTCTGCAACCGAAAAGGTACTGGCCAGGCTGTTGGCCTGGTCGGTCGATGTTCGCCATTCACCTGGGATAGGGCTGTTGTCGGAAGCGCGGCGGTTGTTCGATGCGCGAAAACTGTACTTCGGGCTGGAGCTCATCAAAGGCTCGAAGCTGCATTTGCTGATGGCTGACGAAGTGGCGGCCGGCGAGTACCTGTTACCTGATGGCAAGTGGGATTTCGAGTTCAAGATCCGCCGCCACCAGCGCAACAATCCGTTTCGTCAGCAAGCGATCACCAGGTTCGACAGGGAGCGCTGGCTCACCGCCGAGCAGGACAAGCTGGTCAGGATAGTGCGGGCCAATCCGGACGAGGACTTGCACGTTCAAGGCTATGCGGGTATCGGCAAGAGCTATTTGCTCGGGGCATTGATGGACTGCCTGCCCGCGGGGAGCGTGCTGCCGCTGGCGCGTACCTCCGGCAAATTGCACGCGCTGCGGCGGCGCCTGGGTGTCGCTGCCGATAGCAAGCGAGGCAAGACGTTTGGCGAATTCGCCCATGAGTTGTTGCAGGGCTCGCGACGCGCTCCTGCCAAGGCCGTGAGGGTTCCGCGCAAACGTGCCTTGGCCGAGGAACTGGGCATTCTCGGTTTTCGCCAGTACGGACCGGAGAAAACGCTGGAGATCTGCCTTGAGCTGCTGAAGAACTACTGCGAGTCCTGGGACTACAGCATCACTGCCCGGCACCTGCCCTATTTCGAACACCCGCTGTCCAACCTCGACAGTCGGGTACTGCTGGAATATTCAAGCCGGCTGTGGACCTACCTCCAGGCTAATCCTGCCTGGGACAGCCACACGGGATTCCTGGCACTGTTGCTGATCAAGCGTGCAAGCCTTGCCGGTTGCAGTGTGCCGGCCCGCTATAGCCACGTGATCATCGACGAGAGCCAGGACGTGCCGGCGTCCTTGTTGCAGATCATCGAGCGTGGCCGTCAGGTCCTGATTACCCTTGGCGATGAGTACCAGCGCGCCTGGGGGCCGGGACTGCGCAGGCAGCGCGAGGTGCGTCAGCGCGATATCGCCTTCTCCGTGCGTAGCGGTCCTCAGGTCGAGCGCTTGATCAACCCGCTGATCAGCGTGCATTCGCAAAAGTCCAAGCTGGCATTCGAGGGCGCGGGTAGCGCCGAGGTCGGCGTGGAGTTCTATCCAGAAGGCTTTGTGCCGCCGGAGGGCTGCGTGGTGTTGACCGCATCCCACTGGGACGCGATGAAATGGGCGATGGAACTGGCCGGCAAGCATTACGCAATCGCCTTTGCCGAGCAGATGAACCTGCAGGGCTTCATGGAAACCGCGATCAGGTTGTTCAGGGGAGAGCAGGATAGTGACGAGTCGCATCCGTCCTTCGCTCACTCCACGGATTGGCGGCAGGTTCGCGAAATCCATCAGCACGATGCTGCATTCGTCTGGGTCGAGGCCAGGCTGCAGGAAGGCTTCCGTATCGCTGAGCTGAACAAGGTCAAGGCTCGGGTGACCGGCCAGCCCGGCAGCGTTCTGTTGATGCTGGCCCAGGATGCGGGAGGGTTGGAGTTCGAGCGCGTGCTGTTGACGCCGGAGCTGATGAGCACCGACCCCTTCAAGGACGCCTATGCGTTCGATGCTCGGGTCTGTGCAGTGTACATCGCACTTTCGCGGGCGCGGCGTCAGCTTTACCTGCCCTATGAGGTAGAGGAATGGGTGGCCTACCATAAGAGTCAACCGTTCCGGGAATCGCACGGTTACTGAGGCTTGGCCTGCTTTTTCGCTCGTGTACTGGCGGCGGCAAGCTTCAGCAGTCGCTGAAACGTCGGGCAGTTCAGGTGATCCTCTTCAGGACATGCCGCCGCATGGCGAAGGCCTTTGCTCATCGCTTGCAGGCGCTTGATTCGTTGATCCAGCTCGTCGGCCTTGTCTCGCAGCATCTGTCGATCGACTTGCTGCTCCACCAACATCGCCCCCACTTCATCCAGTGAAAATCCTGCAGCCTGGCCTAGGGCGATCAACCCCAGCCGCTGGGCGATATCGGCAGGGAATTGTCGGCGCTCGCCCTGCCTGGACAGCGACCTGATCAGACCTTTCTTGGCGTAGTAGCGCAGTGTCGAGGCCGGTACCCCTGTGCGCCTGGCCACATCGGCGATGTCCATTTGTGCATCCCTTGACTTGAAGTTGACTTCAACTTCTATGCTGCGCGGCATGGAATTTTCCGTCAATGCCAGAGGGCGTTCGTATGTCTGCCACAACTGCTTTCCTAAGTACTTTGTCGATCGGCATCGGCGCCACGCTGGTCATGGACCTGTGGACGTTGATGCTCAAGCGTATAGGCGTTGCCACCTTGAACTATGCGATGGTCGGACGTTGGGTAGGCCATATGGGACATGGGCATCTGCGCCATGAAGCAATCGCCAAGGCCGCGCCCATTAGGCACGAACGCGCACTGGGCTGGCTCATGCACTACGCCACCGGCCTCGCCTTTGCAGCATTGCTGGTGAGTTTGGCAGGGGAGGCGTGGCTGAGCTCGCCAACACTCTGGCCGGCCCTGGCTTTCGGCTTGTGCTCGGTCGTGGCACCGCTTTGTTTCATGCAGCCTGCCTTGGGGGCAGGCTTCTTTGCGTCGCGTACGCCCAAGCCGCTGGTCAGCTGCCTGCGCAGCGTCGCGACGCATATGGTGTTCGGGGTGGGGTTGTTCTTGAGTGCGATGCTGGTGCAGGCGGGCCCGTGGTGAGGGTCAGCGATCGAGAATCTGGGACGATGTCACTGTCTGCGAGCTGACCGGCCGTGTGGGCGGGGTGCTGTAGCGCTGCAGAATCCGCTCGATCTGCCCTGACTGCTTCATGTGTGCCAGGGCGTTGAGCACTGCCTGGGTGGGGACTGTCGGGTCATTGCGCACGATACAACGCAAGTCCTGCTCCTCCAGTACGGCAAGGGCCTGTAATTGTTGCGCCGGGGGCAGTGTGCGATTGAACCATAGCAGTGAGAATTCGTTGCTCACGGCATGGCGGTAGCGGCCTGCCTGGAGCTTTTGCAAGACGAGAACCTGATTGCGACTGTCTTCGCGACGTAACCGACCTTGGTCAAACAATGCGTCCAGTGCGGGGTAGCGATAGCCTAGGACTGTGCCAACGGCCTGAGTCGGCAGTTGTTCAAGGCGGGTAGGAGCGTACTGGCCGGGGCTCCCGACCAGCAGGTCACGCTGGTGAAGGAGAGGTACACTCCACAGGAACTTGTCGAAGCGGTTGTCGAACCACGCCGGGGTCACATGGCAGCGTACATCGACTTCGTCCGCGTCCATTGCCTGTTGCACCCGCAGGCGTGCCATGACGTGATATTCCGCCCGTGTGCCTGTCTCCCGTGCCAGTGTCTGCATCAGATCGAACAGAATGCCCTCCACCGGCTGGTCCTGTTCGATGCGGATCAGCGGCATGCTCCAGCTTTCGGCGACGGAGAATCGCAGCACTGGCTGCTCGGCCAGGGCGTTGCCGGCCCAGAGCATGAGGATGAGCAGGGCTCTGTGCACGTCAATCCTCCTTGATCGCTGCCAATGCGTGCGTTTGTCCTTAGCTTAGACGAGTTCGGCAGGGTGCAATTTTGCCCCCGCTCCGCTAGCATTAGCGATCTTCCGCTTGTTCAGGTTGCGATGGTTTTTTGATGAGTTATCAGGTTCTTGCACGTAAATGGCGCCCGCGCTCGTTCCGCGAAATGGTCGGCCAGGCCCATGTGCTCAAGGCTTTGATCAACGCCCTGGACAACCAGCGCCTGCACCATGCCTATCTATTCACCGGTACGCGCGGCGTGGGCAAGACCACGATCGCGCGGATCATCGCCAAGTGCCTGAACTGCGAAACCGGTATTACCTCAACACCTTGCGGTACCTGTTCGGTCTGCCGAGAGATCGACGAGGGGCGCTTCGTCGACCTGATCGAGATCGACGCGGCGAGCCGGACCAAGGTCGAGGACACCCGTGAACTGCTCGACAATGTGCAGTACGCGCCGAGCCGTGGGCGTTTCAAGGTCTATCTGATCGACGAAGTGCACATGCTTTCCACCCACTCGTTCAACGCCCTGTTGAAGACGCTGGAAGAGCCTCCGCCTTACGTCAAGTTCATCCTCGCGACCACCGATCCGCAGAAGCTTCCGGCGACCATCCTGTCTCGTTGCCTGCAGTTCTCGTTGAAGAACATGAGCCCGGAGCGGGTGGTGGAGCATCTGAGCCATGTCCTGGCTGCCGAAAACGTACCGTTCGAGGAGGATGCCCTGTGGCTGCTCGGCCGTGCGGCTGATGGCTCCATGCGCGACGCCATGAGCCTGACCGACCAGGCCATCGCTTTCGGTGAGGGCAAGGTGCTGGCCGCCGATGTCCGGGCAATGCTCGGCACCCTCGACCATGGTCAGGTGTATGGCGTACTCCAGGCGCTGCTGGAGGGCGATGCGCGGGCGCTACTGGAGGCCGTGCGCAATCTCGCCGAACAGGCGCCGGACTGGAACGGCGTGCTGGCCGAGATGCTCAATGTGCTTCACCGGGTCGCGATCGCCCAGGCGCTGCCAGAGGCCGTGGACAACGGCCAGGGCGATCGTGACCGCGTGCTGGCCCTGGCCTCGGCATTGCCGGCCGAGGATGTGCAGTTCTATTACCAGATGGGCCTGATCGGTCGACGGGACCTGCCGTTGGCGCCGGATCCGCGGGGCGGATTCGAGATGGTCCTGTTACGCATGCTGGCTTTCCGCCCGGCGGATGCCGAAGATGCGCCGAAGCCGGTACTAAAGCCGGTGGGGATCAGCCAGGCCACAGCTGATCCGGCAAAACCGGTGGCAGCCGCGACGCCTGTCGTCGAGCCGCCTGTCGCGAGTGTTCCCGAGCAATCCGAGATGCCGGCCCAGGCAGCTGTTGCTGCTGAGCCAGCGGCTGTGCCGCCGGTCGAACCACCGTCAGCGGTTGTCGACCCGGTACCTGCGCCCGAGCCCGAGCGACAAGTCGAGGTAGCTGCGCCGGAGCCGGATGTGGTGGTGGAGGACGTCATCGACCTGCCGTGGGAAGACCCCGTCGCGTCACCTGCGCCCGACGTCTCGCCCGCGCCGCAGGCTCAGCCTGTTCCGGTGTCCAGTCAGAGCCCAAGCCATGACGAGCCGCCTTTCGATCCGTCAGCCTACGGCTCGGCCGCCATGGACCGCGACGACGAACCGCCGCTCGATGAGGATTACTACACGCCTGACAGCGATCCGGCAGGTTTCAGCTACCTGGACGAATTGGCCGAGCATGTGCACGAAGCCGAGCCGGCGAAGGCGCCGGAGCCTCTGCCAGCGGCCAAGCCGGCCACGGGCTTGGCTCTGCAATGGCTGGAATTATTCCCACAGTTGCCTGTCTCCGGTATGACAGGCAACATCGCCGCAAACTGTACGCTGATTGCCGCTGATGGTGACGATTGGCTGCTGCATCTGGACCCGGGGCAGGGCGCGCTGTTCAATACGACCCAGCAGCGCCGGCTGAACGATGCGCTGAATCAGCACTTGGGACGAACCCTGCGACTGAAGATCGAACTGATCCGCCCCGAGCAGGAAACTCCGGCCCAGGCTGCTGCGCGCAAGCGTGCAGAGCGCCAGCGCGAGGCTGAGGTATCGATCGAGCAGGACCCACTCATCCAGCAGATGATCCGGCAGTTCGGTGCGACGGTACGACAGGATACTATTGAGCCTGTGCAAGCCCTGGTCAGCCAGGGCGAATGAACGGATAACCATGCGCCCGGTAGCAAGCCGGGGCGCATCACATGACCCAATCGAGGTGTACCCCATGATGAAAGGTGGCATGGCCGGCCTGATGAAGCAGGCCCAGCAGATGCAGGAAAAAATGGCCAAGATGCAGGAAGAGCTGGCCAATGCTGAAGTGACTGGCCAATCCGGTGCCGGCTTGGTCAGCGTGGTGATGACCGGTCGTCATGACGTCAAGCGCATCAGCATCGATGACAGCCTGATGCAAGAGGACAAAGAAGTGCTGGAAGACTTGATCGCTGCTGCTGTGAACGATGCAGTGCGCAAGGTCGAGCAGAACAGCCAGGAGAAGATGGGTAGCATGACTGCAGGCATGCAGCTGCCACCGGGCTTCAAGATGCCGTTCTGACTGTTGCCTGGCCAGGCAATGACTGGCTGCGCATCGAAAAGCCGCTACCGATGATCGGGGCGGCTTTTTTATTTGGCTGTGAAAAGCCATGCTGATCCAGCACATCAGCGACAACGGGTTCGCTGCCCATGCCCCTCTTCATACGTGATTGATGGTGTCTGGACTATCGCGCATGAAGAGCAAGGGCGGCGGGAAGTGAGGTCGTTGCTGGTGGCCGCTTGAAGGGGGTATTTGACGTATATGACCCCGGCCGGTATAAACCGCCTCCTATTGATCTGTCAGGCCTTTCCCATGAGCTTCAGCCCCCTGATCCGCCAACTGATCGACGCCTTGCGCACGCTGCCCGGTGTCGGCCAGAAAACCGCCCAGCGTATGGCCCTGCAGTTGCTCGAGCGCGACCGCAGTGGCGGTCTGCGTCTGGCCCAGGCCCTGAGCCAGGCCATGGAAGGCGTCGGCCACTGCCGTCAATGCCGGACCCTGACCGAGCAGGAATTGTGCCCGCAATGCGCCGACACGCGCCGAGACGACACACAACTTTGTGTGGTCGAAGGTCCGATGGATGTGTATGCAGTGGAGCAGACAGGGTACCGAGGCCGCTACTTCGTCCTGAAGGGGCATCTGTCACCGTTGGACGGGCTTGGCCCGGATGCGATCGGTATTCCGCAATTGATGGCACGGATCGAGGAGCAAGGCAGCTTCACCGAAGTGATTCTGGCGACCAACCCTACCGTGGAAGGGGAGGCAACCGCCCATTACATCGCCCAGTTGCTGACCGAGAAAGGCCTGATCGCCTCGCGAATCGCCCATGGCGTGCCGTTGGGTGGGGAGCTGGAGCTGGTCGATGGCGGTACCTTGGCTCATGCCTTCGCCGGGCGTAAGCCGATCTCGCTCTGAATCATGAACAGAACCGCGCCTGCAGTCGCCTGTAGGCGCAGGGCTCTGACAAAAAATCAGAACTCGCTCAGCGAAAACTCGGTCAGGCAGAAGGTGGGTACGCCCGCAGCCTGCAGGCGGCGCGAGCCGTCCAGCTCAGGCAGGTCGATGATGGCCGCAGCCTCGAACACCTCGGCACCGGTGCGACGGATCAGATTGGCGGCCGCCAGCAGGGTACCGCCGGTGGCGATCAGGTCGTCGAAGATCAGTACCGAATCACCCTCGCAGAGACTGTCGGCATGCACTTCGAGAAACGCTTCGCCGTACTCGGTCTGGTAAGCCTCCGATAGCACGTCGGCCGGCAGCTTGCCTTGCTTGCGGAACAGGATCAGTGGCTTGTTCAGCTGGTGGGCAATGATCGAGCCGATCAGAAAACCCCGGGCATCCATGGCACCAATGTGACTGAACTCGGCTTCGACATAACGCTCGATGAACTGGTCGGCCACATAGCGCAGCCCGCGCGGCGACTGGAACAGAGGGGTAATGTCGCGGAAGATCACGCCCGGCTTGGGAAAGTCCGGGACCGGGCGGATCAGGGCTTTGAGGTCGAAGGTATCGCTGTGCATGTGGCTTTCCTGGAAAACGGATGCGCCAGTATACCTTGCCGGTGCGGCTTCAGGCTTCTATCGCGCCGCCGGCCAGCGCGCACAGCTGGATCGGGTCGAGGATATGAACTTCCTTGCCCTCGGCCTTGATCAGGCCGTTCTGCTGGAAGCGGGTAAACACCCGGGACACGGTTTCCACCGCCAGGCCCAGATAGTTGCCGATTTCGTTGCGCGACATGCTTAGGCGGAACTGGTTGGCCGAATAGCCCCGGGCACGGAAGCGGGCGGACAGGTTGACCAGGAAGGTGGCGATGCGTTCGTCAGCGGTCTTTTTCGACAGCAGCAGCATCATCTGCTGGTCATCGCGAATCTCCCGGCTCATGACCCGCATCAACTGGCGACGCAACTGGGGCAGCTGGACCGACAGCTCATCCAGCCGCTCGAAGGGGATCTCGCAGACCGAGGTGGTTTCCTGGGCTTGGGCCGACACCGGGTAGGTCTCGGTGTCCATCCCCGACAGCCCGACCAGTTCGCTCGGCAGATGGAAGCCGGTGATTTGCTCTTCGCCACCATCACTGAGGCTGAACGTTTTCAGGGCGCCGGAACGTACGGCGTAGACCGAGCCGAAATTGTCACCCTGGCGGAACAGGAACTCACCCTTTTTCAGGGGACGGCCACGCTTGACGATTTCATCCAGTGCATCCATGTCCTCCAGATTGAGTGACAGGGGCAGGCACAGGGGGGCCAGGCTGCAGTCCTTGCAATGGGCCTGGTTGTGTGGGCGCAGTTTGACTGGCTCGGACATTTCTATCGATCCTTGTGGGAAAGCACACATAAGCTGTAAGGGTAACTCACAGCATAGGCAGTAGGCCAGCGTGCGCTATTTTGGTGCGACCTGGCCGGGGCTTTGGCGGGAGTATGCCAAGGCCTGTTAACTGTCCATAGTGTGCCTGACAAGGCGTTCTGTCCATGCGGTTGATCGACTCGGTTTGTTTATATCACCCGAGAGAAGCGTTGCTGGTTGTGCATGGCCAAATAGGCGTCGAACACCATGCACACCGAACGTACCAGCAGTCGCCCGGCAGGCAGTACCCGAATACCCTTTGCATCCAGGCTGATCAGACCATCACGCTGCATGGCCTGCAATTGTGGCCATTGGTCCTTGAAGTAACCTCGAAAGTCGATGGTGAAAGCTTGCTCGATGCTGTCGAAGTCCAGCTCGAAATGGCAGATCAATTGCTGGATCACCGCGCGTCGCAGGCGGTCATCCGGGTTGCACAGCAGCCCGCGCTGGGTGGCCAGCTGGGCGCTGGAAAGGGTGTCTTGGTAGGTGGCCAGGTCGCTGCTGTTCTGGCAGTAGAGATCGCCGATCTGGCTGATGGCCGATACGCCCAGGCCAATCAGGTCGCAGTGGCCGTGGGTGGTATAGCCCTGGAAGTTGCGTTGCAGGGTGCCCTCTTCTTGGGCGATCGCCAGCTCGTCATCGGGCAAGGCGAAGTGGTCCATGCCGATGTAACGATAGCCGGCGCACGTCAATTGCTCGATGGTGCCCTGGAGCATTTCCAGCTTGGCCGAAGGCGTTGGCAGCTCAGCGCTGTCGATGCGTCGCTGGGGCATGAAGCGCTCGGGCAGGTGGGCATAGTTGAATACCGAAAGGCGGTCCGGCTGCAGGCGGATCACTTCCTCGACGGTGCGGGCGAAGCCTTCCGGGGTCTGGCGGGGCAGGCCATAGATCAGATCGAGGTTGACCGAGCGGAACTGCAAGGTGCGTGCGGCCTCGATCAAGGTGCGGGTCTGCTCCAGACTTTGCAGGCGGTTGATCGCGCGCTGCACGGCCGGGTCGAGATCCTGCACGCCCAGGCTGACGCGGTTGAAGCCCAGCTCGCGCAAAAGGCCCATGGTCGACCAGTCGGCTTCGCGTGGGTCGATCTCGATACCGTAGTCGCCGGAGTCGTCGTCCAGTAGGTGGAAGTGCTGGCGCAGGGTGGCCATCAATTGGCGCAGTTCGACATGGCTGAGGAAGGTGGGTGTGCCTCCACCGAAATGCAATTGCTCGACCCGCTGCTTGGCATCCAGATGGCAGGCGATCAGCTGGATCTCTTGCTCCAGGCGTTGCAAGTAAGGCTGGGCTCTGGCGCGATCCTTGGTGATGACCTTGTTGCAGGCGCAGTAGTAGCAGATGTTGGCGCAGAACGGCACGTGTACGTACAGCGACAGTGGGCGGACCGCGCGACGGCTCTCGCGCAGGGCGTGGAGCAGGTCGAACGAACCCACTTCGCCGTGCAGTTGCATGGCGGTCGGATAAGAGGTGTAGCGTGGGCCGGCCAGATCGTAGCGGCGGATCAGGTCGCAGTCCCAGCGTAGGTCGTCGAGCATGGTGGTCCCCGGAGAGAGCGGCAGTGTCCGGAGTCTAGGGCGGCCCGCTGGGGCTCGTCTTGATTTGCATCAACGGGGTCTGGATGGGAGCGCGTAGCTGGGGCTGAGGCGCTGTCAGTGTCCCATCAACCAGTGCTGGTGCGGCCCTGGCAGGGTCCACAGGCCGAACAGGACCACCAGCAGTCCCCCGGCCATGCGTACGCCGCGCCGCCGCAGCACCGCGCCGATGCGTTCGGCAGCCAGCCCCGTAGCCACCAGCACCGGCCAGGTCCCGATGCCGAACGCCAGCATCAAGGCCGCGCTATGAGCGGCATTGCCCTGGCTGGCAGCCCATAGCAGTGTGCTGTACACCAAGCCGCACGGCAGCCAGCCCCACAGGGCTCCGAGCAGCAGCGCCCGGGGCAGGCTGGAGACTGGCAGCAGGCGAGTGGCCAGGGGCTGGATGTGGCGCCACAAGCCGCGGCCCAGTGCTTCGATGCGGGTCAGGCCGCTCCACCACCCCGCCAGGTACAGGCCCATGGCGATCAACAGCAGTGCAGCGACCACGCGCAGGCCTTGGGCCAGTGGGCTGCTGGCCAGTGCCACGCCGGCCAGGCCGAGCAACAGGCCTGCGGTGGCATAGCTCAGTACGCGCCCTAAGTTATAGGCCAGCAGCAGGTGCAGGCGACGGCTGCGTTGCTCAGGAGGGATGGCCAGCGTCAGGGCGCCCATCAGGCCGCCGCACATGCCCAGGCAGTGCCCACCGCCGAGCAAGCCTAGGACCAGTGCCGAGCCGAGCAGGGGAAGCAGGTCAGGCACGGGTGGGCGGATCCTTGTCGTCTGGCTGGTTTTCGTCGGGTTTGACAGCGGCCTGGTGGCGTGGGTCCTGATCGTCGAACAGGATGCTGTGGGCAGGGCTGTCGAGGTCGTCGTATTGGCCGCTGTCCACTGCCCAGAAAAAGATGTAGACGGCCACGCCGACGATCAGCAGAGCCGCGGGGATCATGACGTAGAGGGCGGGCATAGCGGTTTCCTTTCGGTCGCGGGCGTCTGGCTCGCAAGCAGGCTCGCGCCTGTCGGCCGGGTCAGGCGCAGGGCATTGAGCACCACGATCAGCGAACTGACCGACATGCCGATGGCTGCCCAGACCGGGGTGATCCAGCCGAGGGCGGCGAACGGCAACATGAGGCCATTATACAAGGTCGCCCAAAGCAGGTTCTCGATGATATTGCGGCGAGTGCGTCGGGCCAGGTCGAAGGCTTGCACCAGAGCGTCCAGACGGTTGGACAACAGCACTGCGTCGGCGCAGGTCTTGGCAAGATCAGTGGCCGAACCCATGGCGATGCTTATGTCGGCGGCGGCCAGCACCGGCACGTCGTTGACCCCGTCTCCCAGCATCAGCACCTTGCGACCCTCGGCCTGCAGCGCCTTGAGGCGTTCCAGTTTGTCGTCCGGGCGCAGGCCGCCAATGGCCTGGTCAATGCCCAGTTGTGTGGCGACTTCAGCGACCATTGGCGAGTTGTCGCCCGATAGCAGCAGGGTGTGCCAGCCACGGGCTTTGCAGGCGGCCAGCAGGGCAGGTGCGTCATCACGCAGCCGATCATCCAGGCCGAACCAGGCCAGCGGACCTTGGCGATCACCCAGCAGCAACCATTGGCCACGCGCCTCTGGTACTGGCGGGATCTGGGCGCCACTCAACGCGCAAACGAACGTGGCCTGGCCGATGCGCAGTTGCTGCCCGTCGAAGCGCCCCTCCAGCCCCAGCCCGGGCACGGTCTGCAAATCTTCGGCTGGCTCGGCGGTACGACCGAAGGCGCGAGCGATGGGGTGCTCGGAGCGGTTCTCCAAGGCGGCGGCCAGCGCCAGGCAACGATCGGCAGGCAGCGCCCCCAAGGGGAGGATGCTGCGTAGCGCCAAGCGACCCTCGGTGAGGGTGCCGGTCTTGTCGAAGATTACCGTATCGACCTGGTTCAGCCCTTCCAACACATGGCCTCGCGTCACCAGCAGGCCCAGTTTGTGCAGGGTGCCGGTGGCGGCGGTGAGGGCGGTCGGAGTGGCCAGGGACAGCGCGCAGGGACAGGTCGCTACCAACATGGCCAGGACGATCCAGAAGGCTCGCGTCGCATCGAGTTGCCACCACAGCAGGCCAATGGCTGCGCTGGCCACCAGCGTGAACAGCAGGAACCATTGAGAGGCGCGGTCGGCGATCTCGGCCAGGCGCGGTTTTTCCGACTGGGCTCGCTCCAGCAGGCGCACGATGGCTGAGAGGCGCGAGTCCTGGCCAATGGCTTCGACCGCCACGGTCAACGTGCTCTCGACATTCAAGGTGCCGCCGGTGACCCGGTCACCGACCTGCCGTGCCAGAGGCAGGTATTCACCGGTGAGCAGCGATTCGTCCACGCTGGAGCGGCCATCGACAATACGCCCGTCAGCGGGGATCACCGAGCCAGGCAGCACCTGGACCCGATCACCCTGGTTGAGCTCGCCGAGCAGGATGCGCTCAGCGTTTCCGACGCTGTCCAGGCGCAGGCAGGAGGCGGGGAGTAGGTTGACCAGTTGGGCGGTGGCCGCTGCTGTGCGCTCCCGCGCACGGCGTTCCAGATAACGGCCGGTGAGCAGGAACAGCGCGAACATACCGACGGTGTCGAAGTACAGCTCGCCGCTGCCGGTGATGGCTGTCCAGATGCCGGCGCCATAAGCCAGGGCAATGGCCAGAGACACCGAGACGTCCATGGTCAGGTGGCGTGTGCGCACGTCGCGGGCGGCACCTTTGAAGAACGGTGCGCAGCTGTAGAACACGATTGGGGTAGTCAGAAACAGCGCGACCCAACGCAGGATAGTGTGCAGTTCCGGGCTCAGGTCGATGTTGAATTCCGGCCAGGTGGCCATGGTCGCCATCATCGCCTGGAACCACAGCAGGCCTGCCACGCCCAGGCGGCGCAGCGCACTGCGGTTCTCCTGGGCCAGGCGTTCGGCGGCTTGGTCCGGTTGATAGGGGTGGGCGGCGTAACCGATCTGGCGCAGTTCGGCCAGCAGCTGGGAAAGGGGCAATTGGCGGTCGTCCCAGGTCACCAGCAAGCGGTGATTGGACAGGTTCAGTCGTGCTTCGGCGACGCCGGCCAGGTTACGCAGATGCTTTTCGATCAGCCAGCCGCAGGCGGCGCAACTGATGCCTTCGATCATCAGTGTGGCTTCGGACAGCTCGTCTTGGTGACGTACGAACGCCTGCTGCACATCGGCGCGATCATAGAGCGCCAGTTCGTCCTGCAATTGCCGAGGCAGGGCTTCGGGGTTAGCGCTGGTGTCGCTGCGATGCTGATAGTAGTGCTCCAGGCCACCTGCGACGATGGACGCAGCCACTGCCTGGCAGCCCGGGCAGCAGAACTGACGCGGCTCGCCAAGGACTACCGCGGTGAAACGACTGCCGGCGGGGATGGGGAGGGCGCAGTGGTAGCAGGGGGTGGGTTGGGTCATGTGATGTCTTCTGGCTGCAGCGCAACCCTGTGGGGCGGGTTCACCGCGTAATGGCGCCGGACTGCCTGTCTCATCGCCAGGTCGGGCGCCATCGTGCGGTAAACCTGCTCTAACGGGGAATCGTTTACTCTTGGTGCTCGGCGCCCTGCAGGGCCTCGTCGCCCAGCGCCAGGGTCACGCCATGGGCAACTTTCTCCTCCTCGAACAGACGCCAGACGTGACCGTCTTCGCTGCCCAGCAGTTCGACGAAGCGCCGGCCTTCGACCCGGTCGTCAAGCTGGCCGAGGTAACGACCGGGTTCGCTGCGGGCTAGCTGTACCTTGCGGTCCTTGTCTGGCTGGGTGGGCGAGATCAGATTCAGCTCCAGCGTCTGAGGGGCGCTGTTGCCGGTCAGGCGTACATCGACTTCGCCGGTCAGTTCGTCCAGGTGCACACTGGCCTTGAGGTTGAGGGTCTGGGCCAGCAGTTCACGATCCAGGGAGCGATTGATGCCTTTGCCGGCCTCGTAGTAGTTGTCGTTCACCAAGTTGTCGGGGTTGTGCACGGCGATGCTGACCATGGTCAGGCTCAGGCATACCGAGGTGGCCAGGATACCGATGATGATCCACGGCCAAAGGTGTTTGTACCAGGGGCTGTCGGCGGTTGCGGCAGGCATTGTCGAATTCTCTCTCAGCGTATTTGCGGGCCGATGAAGCGGCTCTTGGCTTCAACCTGGGTGGCGCTTTGATCAGCGTCCTTGAGGATGAAGGTGATTTCGTTGGTGGTCGAGGGCAATTGCTCGGGCGCGACCGACAACTGCACTGGCAGGCTGACGATATCGCCGGCAGCGACGCGGATCTCGCGATGGCCTTCGAGCTGCAGGCCCGGCAGGCCGGTGGCGTCGAGCACGTAGACGTGGTCGCGCTGGTCCTTGTTCATGACCTTGAGGCTGTATACGTTCTCGATCCGTCCTTGGGCGTTTTCGCGATACAGCACTCGGTCCTTGCTGACATCGAAGCCCACCAGCGAGCGGGTGGCGAAGGCGGTGGCAAGCAGACCGATCATCACCAGTAGCACCACGGCGTAGCCGATCAGGCGTGGACGCAGCATGTGGGTCTTCTGCCCGGACAGGTTGTGCTCGGTGGTGTAGCTGATCAGCCCTTTGGGATAGTCCATTTTCTCCATGATGTTGTCGCAGGCGTCGATGCAGGCCGCGCAGCCGATGCACTCGATCTGCAGACCGTCGCGGATGTCGATGCCGGTGGGGCAGACCTGCACGCACATGGTGCAGTCGATGCAGTCGCCCAGGCCTTTGGCCTTGTAGTCGATGTCTTTCTTGCGCGGGCCTCGGGTCTCGCCGCGGCGTGGGTCATAGGAGACGATCAGGGTGTCTTTGTCGAACATTACGCTCTGGAAGCGGGCGTAAGGGCACATGTACACGCACACCTGCTCACGCAGCCAGCCGGCATTGCCGTAGGTGGCGAGGGTGAAGAACGCGACCCAGAAATAGGCCCAGCCATCGGCTTGGCCGGTAAAGAACTCGGTGACCAGTTCGCGAATGGGCGAGAAGTAGCCGACGAAGGTCATGCCAGTGACGAAGCCGATCAGCAGCCAAAGACTGTGCTTGGCGGCCTTGCGCAAAAACTTGTTGGTGCTCATTGGCGCCTTGTCGAGTTTCATGCGCTGGTTGCGGTCACCCTCGGTGACCTTCTCGCACCACATGAAAATCCAGGTCCAGACGCTCTGCGGACAGGTATAACCGCACCACACACGCCCGGCGAACACCGTGATGAAGAACAAGCCGAAGGCCGCCACGATCAACAGGCCCGAGAGCAGGATGAAGTCCTGCGGCCAGATGGTGGCGCCGAAGATGTAGAACTTACGCTCGGGCAGGTTCCACCACACAGCCTGATGCTCGCCCCAGTTCAGCCACACCGTGCCGAAGTAGAGCAGGAACAGGATGGCCCCGCCGACCATGCGCAGCCTGCGGAACACGCCGGTGAAGGCACGGGTGTAGATTTTTTCCCGTGAGGCGTAGAGGTCGACGGATTCCTTGCCTTTCTTGGCGGGCGGGGTGACGTCATGTACCGGAATTTGCTTGCTCATCATCATGTCCCACGGCAGTGGAAAAACGCTGCGGCCAGTGCATGCCGACCGCGTTTGTGACCCATCAGGTGTCCGTGCATGATACGCCCGTCATGGCACCTGGAGTGTGGCTGCGGCGTTAAGTCGCATTGGGTTGCATTTGATTATCGTGTATTGGGGCTCGCCTTGACGCAGGTCAATTGACAAGGCGTGCCCGCCGCAGGCAAGTGTCTATGCCCGATACAGCCTCAGGTGCCTCAGTGTTTCGGCCTGGGTCCAGTCATTGTTCCTCACGCGTTTGATGGCCAACCCTTGGGCATCGTCGTCCAGTTCGGCCAGCAGGTAGGTGCGCTGGGAGGCCGAACCACTCAGGAAGACCGGGACCGCGCCATATTGCCGGTTGGAGCGATGCCAGCCTCCGGCTTCGGTGTGATAGTGGCCACCGAACACCGCGTTGACCTGGAAGTGGTTGATCATGTCCCTGAAATGCATCAGGTCCTCCTCGGTGCCGTCCCAATCGTCTGGCTGATGCAGGTTGAGCAGGACGATCTGGCCGTTCTCATAGGCTTCTTTCAATTGCCCCTCCAGCCAGCCCAGTGCGTCATTGATCCTGAACTTATCGCGGGGCTCGAAAGGCCATGCCCAGCCACTGTCGAAATCCACACGGTAGGTGGGCTCGTTGTTCAGCTGGATCAGGCGAACCCTGCCGAAGCTGATGCTGTACGCCAGGCTGCCGCTGTAGCTGGTCAGCCTGTAGCTGCTCGAGGTCGCGACATCCATCGTGTCCACCACATCTCGGTGGTGATTGAGCAGATCCATCACGCTGTCCCGGGGCCCGCCGTTGTTGAATGAGCCTCCGAATTCATCGGTGATGTTGTTCTTGTAATCATGATTGCCCAGGCCAAAGTAGTAGTTCTTGTGCAGGTGGCGCTCGATGATCGGGTAGAGGACTTTGCGTTGCCAGCCGTGCCCGTATGCTGTCATGTCGCCATTGATCATCACCGGGACGCCCGTGCCACCCAAGCTGTTGCGGTAGCTCGCAATGCTGGCGTACTGCTCGTTGATCAAGGCTTTCGATTCTTTGTTGCGTTCAGCGTCGCTTTCATATTCGCCATAGTCGGAAGCGGGCGTCCATGGGTACTGTGGATCGGATGCGAACACGAACGCTCTGGGTGTCGGGCGGTTGCCATAGCGGCCAGGCTGTTTTGGGGGTAGGGCTACGGGATAGGTGGGGTAGGCCATTTCTTAAATCCTCTGGGTAAGTCAGGCTCGATGCCTGTCCACCAGAGAATTTCCTAGTGTCCTGTTCTTCGGAATCCGGTAGCGATTCCTCCTATCAATCCTGCCAGCCCAGAAAAAACGGCCCCGGTGGTGATCGCCGGGGCCGCTTGCTGTGGTTACTCTGCTTTCTGCTGCGCAGCGTCTTGATGCGACAGGCTGTAGACATAGGCCGCCAGCAGGTGGACCTTGTCGTTGCCCTGCATCTGCGCCTGAGCCGGCATCTGGCCTTGACGACCGTAGCGGATGGTCTGTTGCAGCTGAGCGAAGCTCGAGCCGTAGATGAACGCCTGCGGGTGGGTCAGGTTAGGCGCGCCCATCGCTGGAGTGCCTTTGCCTTCGGGGCCATGACAGGCCACGCAGTTAGCGGCGAAGAGCTTCTGGCCATTGGCCGGATCGGCTTTGGCGCCTTCGGGCAGTGTGCGGCCGTCAAGATTGGTCAGGACGAAGGCTGCGACATCGGCCACGCCTTGCTCGCCCAGCACTTCGGCCCAGGCCGGCATGACGCCGTGGCGACCATTCATGATGGTGGTCTTGATGGTCTCCGGCTCGCCGCCCCAACGCCAGTCGTTGTCGGTCAGGTTGGGGAAGCCGTAGGCGCCCTTGGCATCGGAGCCGTGGCACACCGAGCAGTTGGAGGCGAACAGGCGACCTCCCATCTTCAGCGCCTGCGGATCCTTGGCGACTTCCTCGACCGGCATGGCGGCGAATTTGGCGAAGATCGGCCCGAAGCGGGCATCGGCCTTGGCCATTTCCTTTTCCCATTCGTGCACGCCGGTCCAGCCGGCCTGGCCGTTGGAGAACTCGGTCTGCTTTTCGGTATCCAGGTACTGGTAGCCAGGCAGGACGCCTTTCCAGTTACCCAGGCCTGGGTACAGCACCAGATAGCCCAAGGCGAACACGATGGTGCCGACGAACAGCCAGAACCACCACTTGGGCAGCGGGTTGTCGTATTCCTCGATACCGTCAAAGGCATGGCCGACGGTCTCGTCGGTGATTTCCTCGCGCTGGCCCTTGCGGGTGGAGAGCAACAGCCAGGTCAGGGAAAAGATGGTGCCCAGGGTCAGGACGGTGACGTACAGACTCCAGAAGGTTGTCATTGTTCTTTGCTCCTAGAAGCTTTCGCTTGCGCTTGCTCGACGTGCCGGCTGGCTTCGGGATCATCGGCGAACGGCAACTGGGTTGCCTCGTCGAACTCTTTCTTGCGCCGTGGGTTGAACACCCACAGCGCCAGGCCTACGAAGGCGACCATCACCACGACGGTGCCCAGGCCACGAATCATCCCGATATCCATCAGTGTCACCGCTTGCTCTTGATGATGGTGCCGAGGCCTTGCAGGTACGCCACGAGGGCGTCCATCTCGGTCTTGCCCTTGACCGCGTCGCGGGCGCCGGCAATGTCCTCGTCGGTGTAGGGCACGCCCAGGGTGCGCAGGACTTCCATTTTCTTCGGCGTGTCCTTGCCATCGAGCTTGTTTTCCACCAGCCAGGGGTAGGAGGGCATCTTCGACTCGGGCACGACGTTGCGCGGGTTGTACAGGTGCGCGCGGTGCCAGTCATCGGAGTAGCGACCGCCCACACGCGCCAGGTCCGGGCCGGTGCGCTTGGAGCCCCACAGGAACGGATGATCCCAGACACTCTCGCCGGCCACCGAGTAATGGCCGTAGCGCTCGGTCTCGGCGCGGAACGGACGGATCATCTGCGAGTGGCAGCCGACGCAGCCTTCGCGGATGTAGATGTCGCGACCCTCGAGCTCCAGCGCGGTACGCGGCTTCATGCCTTCGACGGGCTTGTTGGTGACGTCCTGGAAGAACAGCGGGACGATCTGGGTCAGGCCGCCGATGCTGACGGCGATGACCATGAAGAAGGCCAATAGGCCGATATTCTTCTCGACTGCTTCGTGCTTCATCAGTGAGCTCCCACGACGACGATCTTGGCGGCTTCCTCAGCCTCGGCCGGCTTCGCGGCGCGGACAGTGCGGTAGACGTTGTAGGCCATCAGCAGCATGCCGGAGGCGAAGAACGCACCGCCCAGGGCGCGGACGATATAACCCGGATGGCTGGCCTGGAGGGCTTCGACGAAGGAATAGGTGAGGGTGCCGTCGTCGTTGATGGCGCGCCACATCAGGCCCTGGGTAATGCCGTTGACCCACATCGAGGCGATGTACAGCACGGTACCGATGGTCGCCAGCCAGAAGTGGGCGTTGATCAGGCCGACGCTGTGCATCTGCTGGCGACCGTAGAGGCGCGGGATCATGTGATACACGGCACCGATGGAGATCATCGCGACCCAACCGAGGGCGCCGGCGTGGACGTGGCCGATGGTCCAGTCGGTGTAGTGCGACAGCGAGTTGACGGTCTTGATGGCCATCATCGGGCCTTCGAAGGTGGACATGCCATAGAAGGCCAGCGAGACCACCAGGAACCGCAAGATCGGGTCGGTGCGCAGTTTGTGCCACGCACCGGAGAGGGTCATCATGCCGTTGATCATGCCGCCCCAGCTCGGGGCCAGGAGGATGATCGACATCACCATGCCCAGCGACTGCGCCCAGTCAGGCAGCGCGGTGTAGTGCAGATGGTGCGGGCCTGCCCAGATGTACAGGGTGATCAGTGCCCAGAAGTGGACGATCGACAGGCGATAGGAGTAGATCGGACGCTCGGCCTGCTTGGGCACGAAGTAGTACATCATCCCCAGGAAGCCCGTGGTCAGGAAGAAGCCCACAGCGTTGTGCCCGTACCACCACTGGATCATTGCATCGGTGGCGCCGGAGTAGGCCGAGTACGACTTGAACAGGCTGACCGGCAAGGACATGTGGTTGACGATGTGCAGCATCGCCGTGACAACGATGAACGCACCGTAGAACCAGTTGCCGACATAGATGTGCTTGGTCTTGCGCTTGACGATGGTGCCGAAGAACACCAGGCCGTAGGTGACCCAGACGATGGCCAGCAGAATCGCCAGCGGCCACTCGAGCTCGGCGTATTCCTTGGTGGTGGTGTAGCCCATCGGCAGGGTGACCAGCGCGCCGACGATCACTGCCTGCCAACCCCAGAAGGTGAACGCGGCCATGCTGTCGGAGATCAGCCGAGTCTGGCAGGTGCGCTGCACGACGTAGTAGGAAGTGGCGAACAGCGCGCAACCTCCGAAGGCGAAGATCACCAGGTTGGTGTGCAGCGGGCGAAGGCGGCCGAAGCTCGTCCATGGCAGGTCCAGGTTGAGCTGGGGCCATACCAGTTGCGAGGCAATGAAGACGCCGAGGCCCATGCCAAGGATCCCCCAGACCACCGTCATGATGGCGAACTGGCGGACGACCTTATAGTTATAAGCAGTCGGACTGATTGCAGTGCTCATTCTAAGGTTCCACGGTTTTGGGTGTTCTTGTTGGTCGAAAATCGGCGCCAGTATCGATAACCACCAGGGTTATGGCAATGCAAGGATCATGACGCCGACCCGTGTCCAGGCCCTTTCCACCACCGTCCCGCGGTTTAGGGGCTGGGTGATTGTACACAAATAAATGTTTGTAATGTGTACCGTTTTTCGCCTTTTTCTGATCGATCGGTCAAGCTTTTTCTGCAGGGCTCCGGTAAGAAGGGACGTCTACCGAAATCTGTTCGATCGACCCGCAAAAGCCGGTGCGCGGAGTCAGGCCATGCGCCGCGCCATGTGGGTTCGCTATAAGCGAGGCCACTGTGGCAACAAGCTTAGTTCTGTTCAGAGGGGGTGCAAGGAGGGATGAGGCGGGGAGGGCGGAGCGCAGCCCTTGGCGGACGTCGCTTGTCCTGGTGCTTGGGCGGGATATTCGCGGGTGAACCCGCTCCCACAAGGATCGGCGCTGTTCCTGTGGGGGCGGGTTTACCCGCGAAGGGTGTTACTTGGCAGTCACGGTTTCGGACGCGTCATCCTGCGACAGGCTGTACACATAGGCTGCCAGCAGATGCACCTTGTCGTTGCCCTGGATTTCGCGCTGGGCCGGCATCTGGCCCTGACGGCCGTAGCGGATGGTCTGCTGCAGCTGGGCGAAACTCGAGCCGTAGATGAACGCCTGCGGGTGGGTCAGGTTGGGCGCGCCCATCGCCGGGGTGCCCTTGCCCTCAGGACCGTGGCAGGCCACGCAGTTGGCCGCGAAGATCTCCTGACCTTTGACCGGGTCGGCCTTGGCGCCTTCAGGGAGGGTACGGCCATCGAGGTTGGTGAGCACGAAGGCAGCCACGTCGGCCACGCCCTGTTCACCGATCACTTCGGACCAGCCTGGCATCACGCCATGGCGACCGTCCATGATCGACGCCTTGATGGTTTCAGGCTCCCCGCCCCAGCGCCAGTCCTTGTCGGTCAGGTTGGGGAAGCCGTAGGCGCCCTTGGCGTCGGAGCCGTGGCACACCGAGCAGTTGGAGGCGAACAGGCGGCCACCCATCTTCAGGGCTTGCGGATCCTTGGCGACTTCTTCGACCGGCATGGCGGCGAACTTGGCGAAGATCGGCCCGAACTTGGCGTCGGCCTTGTCCATTTCCTTTTGCCATTCATTGACCTGGGTCCAACCATTCTCGTAGCCCGGCAGGATGCCTTTCCAGTTACCCAGACCCGGATAGAGGATGAGGTAGCCCACCGCGAACACCAGGGTGCCGACGAACAGCCAGAACCACCACTTGGGCAGCGGGTTGTCATACTCCTCGATGCCATCGAAGCTGTGGCCCATGGTCTGGTCGGTGGTGTTGTTGCTCTGGCCCTTGCGGGTGCCGAGCAGCAGCCAGGTCAGGCCAATCAGGCTGCCGATGGTCAGTACACTGATGTAGGTACTCCAGAAGGTGGTCATTACCGATTATTCCTCATGGCAGGTTCCTGCCCGGCAGGGGGCAGGCGGTCATCGACGAAGGGCAGCAGGCGCGCTTCGGCGAAATCACGGTCGCGGCGGCGGTTGAAGACCCACAGGCTCAGGCCGATGAAGGCGATCATCACCACCAAGGTGCCCAGGCCGCGGATCATGCCGATATCCAGTGACAGTTCCATCGTTACCTCTTGTTCTTGATCGCGGTGCCCAGCACCTGCAGGTAGGCCACCAGGGCATCCATCTCGGTCTTGCCCTTGACCGCGTCGCGGGCACCGGCGATGTCTTCGTCGGTGTAGGGCACGCCCAGGGTGCGTAGGGTGCGCATCTTGGTGTCGGTGTGACTGTTGTCGACCTTTTGCGCGACCAGCCACGGGTAGGACGGCATCTTCGATTCGGGCACCACGTTGCGCGGGTTGTACAGGTGCGCGCGGTGCCAGTCGTCGGAGTAGCGGCCACCGACGCGGGCCAGGTCCGGACCGGTGCGCTTGGAGCCCCACAGGAACGGGTGGTCCCAGACGCTCTCGCCAGCCACCGAGTAGTGGCCGTAGCGCTCGGTCTCGGCGCGGAACGGACGGATCATCTGCGAGTGGCAGCCAACGCAGCCTTCACGGATGTAGATGTCGCGGCCTTCGAGCTGCAGGGCGGTGTAGGGCTTCATGCCTTCGACCGGCTTGTTGGTGACGTCCTGGAAGAACAGCGGGACGATCTGGGTCAGGCCGCCGATGCTGACGGCAAAGACCATCAGCAAAGCCAGCAGGCCTACGTTCTTTTCGATGACTTCATGTTTCATCAGGCGTGTCTCCTCAGGCCAGCTGGGCGTTCGCAGGGGCGGCGTCGGTGGCCGGTGCGCGCACGGTGCGCCAGGTGTTCCAGGCCATCAGCAACATTCCGCTGAGGAAGATCGCGCCGCCGACGAAGCGGACGATGAAGCCAGGATGGCTGGCCACCAGCGTCTCGACGAAGGAGTAGGTGAGCGTGCCGTCGGCGTTGACCGCGCGCCACATCAGGCCCTGGGCGATGCCGTTGACCCACATCGAGGCGATGTACAGCACGGTGCCGATGGTCGCCAGCCAGAAGTGGGCGTTGATCAGGCCAATGCTGTACATGCGCTCCTTGCCGAACACCTTGGGAATGGTGTGGTACAGCGCGCCGATGGAGATCATCGCGACCCAGCCGAGGGCGCCGGCGTGGACGTGGCCGATAGTCCAGTCGGTGTAGTGGGAGAGGGCATTGACGGTCTTGATGGCCATCATCGGGCCTTCGAAGGTGGACATGCCGTAGAAGGCCAGCGAGACCACCAGGAAGCGCAAGATCGGGTCGCTGCGCAGTTTGTGCCAGGCGCCGGAGAGGGTCATCATGCCGTTGATCATCCCGCCCCAGCTCGGCGCCAGCAGGATCAGCGACATGATCATGCCCAGCGACTGCGCCCAGTCGGGCAAGGCGGTGTAGTGCAGATGGTGCGGGCCTGCCCAGATGTACAGGGTGATCAGCGCCCAGAAGTGGACGATCGACAGCCGATAGGAATACACCGGGCGCTCGGCCTGCTTGGGCACGTAGTAGTACATCATCCCCAGGAAGCCTGCGGTCAGGAAGAAGCCCACGGCGTTGTGGCCATACCACCACTGGACCATTGCATCGGTGGCGCCGGCATAGATCGAGTAGGACTTGGTCAGGCTGACGGGCATTTCCAGATTGTTGACGATATGCAGCATCGCCACGGTCAGGATGAAGCCGCCATAGAACCAGTTACCGACGTAGATGTGTTTGGTGTTGCGCTTGATCAGCGTACCGAAGAACACCACGGCGTAGGCGACCCAGACGATGGTGATCAGGATGTCGATGGGCCATTCCAGTTCGGCGTATTCCTTGGAACTGGTGAAGCCCAGCGGCAGGCTGATGGCCGCCAGCAGGATCACCAGCTGCCAGCCCCAGAAGGTGAACGCCGCCAGGGTGGGGGCGAACAGGGTGGTCTGGCAGGTGCGTTGCACCGAATAATAGGAAGTGGCGAACAAGGCACAGCCGCCGAAGGCGAAGATCACCGCATTGGTGTGCAGCGGTCGCAGGCGGCCGAAGCTGGTCCAGGGAAGGTCGAAGTTCAGGGAGGGCCAGACGAGTTGCGCGGCAATGAAAACGCCGAGCCCCATCCCGACGATTCCCCACACCACCGTCATGATGGCGAATTGGCGGACCACCTTGTAGTTATAGGCGGTACTGCTGGTTGTGTTCATGTATGGGTTCCCATCCACGGTTATAGGCAGGCTAGATAGCGAGGCAAGCATGAGTAATGGGCACATTGCCGGTATTGACGGGGATCAATGGGCGCAGGTGGGAAATATCCCAGGCTTGCGCTGCGATCCTCCGAGAATTCGGGGGGATCAGGACTACAAGGGCTGCCTGATCCTGGCCCACGGCGCGGGGGCGCCGATGGACAGCGACTTTCTGGAGGACATGGCGCAAAGGCTGGCAGCGCAAGGGGTAGGCGTGATCCGCTTCGAGTTCCCCTACATGGCCCAACGTCGTGAGGGCGGCGGCAAGCGGCCGCCCAACCCACAGAAGGTGCTGCTCGACTGCTGGCGCGAGGTGTATCGGCAGGTGCGACTATTGGTCGCGGGGCCGTTGGCCATTGGCGGCAAGTCCATGGGCGGGCGCATGGCGAGCCTGCTGGCCGATGAGCTGGGGGCCGATGCCTTGGTTTGCTTGGGGTATCCGTTCTATGCGGTGGGCAAGCCGGAAAAACCCCGGGTCGAGCATCTGGCGGGATTGCGCACGCCTACGCTCATCGTCCAGGGCGAGCGCGATGCCCTGGGGAACCGGGAGGCGGTGGCGGGGTATGTGTTGTCGCCTGCGATCGAGTTGTGTTGGTTGGCGGCAGCGGATCATGACTTGAAGCCGCTGAAGGCGTCGGGTTTGACGCATGAGGGGCATCTGCAGGTGGCGGCTGAGCGGGTTGCTGCGTTTTTGATGAGGTAGTGGTGTTGGTTTGAGGTTTGTGGCTGATCCGTCTGATGTGCGCCGCTTGGTCACCTTTGCGCCATTGCGGCGACCTACTTTTGCCCAACAGCAACAGTAGTCGCCGCAAAGGCGAAAAGCGTCGGTGGCGTCACCACCAGAAACGGATAATCACACTATCCAAGAAGAGCTCAGTCGCGATACTCACACAGGTAAGCTGTATCCACCGCCACCTTCAGCTGGAACTTGCTGTCCGCAGGCACATTGAACTGGCTCCCCGCCTTGAAGACTTCCCAGTTATCGCTCCCCGGCAGCTTCACGGTCAGCGCGCCGGACACCACGTGCATGATTTCCCGCTTGGCCGTGCCGAACTCGTATTCGCCCGGCGCCATGACACCCACGGTAGCTGCACCTTCCTCGCCCGTGAAGGCGATCGACTTGACGGTGCCATCGAAGTACTCATTGACCTTGAACATGGAGCGACTCCTGAAAAAAGGGAGGAAAAAAGGCTGGCCAGTATGCCCAAGCCCCAACACCTCGTCATCTGAATTCAGGTGCCGCTGGCCGGCAGGCTCAACGGAAGTAACCGCGCAGTGTTGCGGGCGTCTTCCAGGGCGCGATGCTGCTGGCCGGCGAACTGCAGGCCGGCCAGTTGCAGGGCGCTGTTCAGCCCCATCGGGCGCTGCAGTTGGCGGGCCTTGGCAAAGCGCTGTTTAAGGTTGATGTGGGGCAGGGCCTGCAGCAGGCTGGTGAGCTGGTGCTGTTTCCATTCCTGTTGCAGCTGCTGGCGGTCGTAGTCGCCCCAGCTGACCCAGGCCTGCAACTGCCCCTGATGATGGCCGAGCCAGCGCTCGAACTGCGCCCAGACCTCGGTAAAGGAGGCTGCGCCGTCGACACTGGCCTGGGTGATATGGGTCAACTCACGGCAGAAGGGGGTCAGCTGTGGTCGCCGCCTGGGCCGCACGAAGCGCTGGAAGTGATCGATCTCGCGACCTTCGCGTGTCACCAGGCTCGCCCCGATTTCAATGATTTCCATCTCCGTGACGGGCCAGCCACCGTCATCGGTGGTCGCTTCCAGGTCAATCACCAGCCAATGCCCCATACCGGGCTCCCGTGCAAGACGCAGTCCCCTGCGTGGTCGCTAGAGCGTAGCCAATCTGAGGCCCAAGGGCATCCCCTGGCACAATGCTGCTGTTTTGACATCGCAGAAGGTTGTGCCCTGGCGGGAAAGCGCCTAGCTTAGTTGAATCCATTCACAAACCGTGATGAGTGTCTGCTTTTGACTTCCGTGACCGGCTCGAAGGCCTTGTCTTCCTTGTTGATACTCGCCGCAGTGTGGATGGCGCTGCCTGCGTCGGCGCAAGCGGTTGTCGAGGTGAGGGTCGGGGCGGCGCATTTTCCGCCCTATACCGTGCGTCCCGAGCAGGGCGCTGACAACGGCCTGTTGCCGCAATTGCTCAAAGCCCTCAACCAGCAACAGCACAGCTACCACTTCGTGCAGGTTCCCACGTCGATTCCTCGGCGTTTTGGCGATTTCCAGCAAGGGCGCACGGACATCGCGATATTCGAGAATCCCAAATGGGGCTGGGAACAGGTTCCCCACGAAAGCGTAGACGTGGGCCTGGAAGATGCCGAAGTGTTCGTCGCACGCCAACAGGCCGGGCGAGACCAGCACTATTTCAGCAGCCTGCAAGGCAAACGCCTGGCATTGTTCCACGGCTATCACTACGCCTTTGCCGACTTCAATTCCGACCCTCGCTATCTGAGCCAGAACTTCAGCGCCACGCTGACCTACTCCCACGACAGCAACTTGCTGATGGTGCAGCGTGGACGTGTCGACATTGCCCTGGCGACGCGATCGTTTCTAGCCGACTTCATGGCGCGAAACCCGGACAGCCGGGCGCAGCTGATGGCCTCCGAGCGGGTCGATCAGGTCTATCACCACTATGCGATGGTGCGACCAGGCGCGCCGATCGATGCCCGGACATTCGCCGCCTTGCTCGATCGGCTGCGCGCGAGCGGCGAATTGCTGCGCATCTTCCAGCCCTATCGGATCAACGTCGTGGCGCCGAGCGGCCACTAAATTCCCTAATGCCCGTCACGTCTATCGGATTGAGCCTTCATTTCAATGCCGTGAGCCATGACCATGCCGTTCGATGCCGATTCGCAGCCCCTTTCCCTGCCGCGTTGGCGCAGTCTCAGCGCCGATGAAAACGATTGCCGGTTGAGCCTGACCCTTGAGGGGCAAGCGTTGATCCGGGTTCGCCTGACCCCAGGCGAGCCGCTGCACGTCCACCTCGAGCAGGTGTGCCAAGCGCGCCCCGCGCAAGCGCTGTGGGCAGCCTGCTACTGGCTGCTCTCGCGGGATCCAGCGCGCCAGCGCCTGGTCTGGCATTGCCCGCATCCAGTGGATTCGGCCTTGGCCAGCGGCCTGCTGGTGCCCGGTGACCAGCCAGGGTTGTACCTGTGCGAGCGAGCGATGTTCTGGCAACTGCCGCAGCCCTGGCTGGGCGATGCGCAAGCCGGCGCTTATCCGCAGCAAATGCAGATCAGCGATGGCAAGCGCCATCCTCGTCGTGCACCCAAGCCCCGAGGTGAGGTGTACCGGCGATTCGATGCGCGCCTGGGGGCCTGGGTGTCGCTGCGCACGCTTGAAATCGAACAGGACCTGGAACGCTTCAATCGCTGGCAGAACGATGCACGTGTGCTGCAGTTCTGGCAGGAAGGCGGCACGCTCGAACAGCATCGCCAATACCTGACCAAGCTTCAGGCCGACCCGCATACCCTTACCTTGATCGGCTGCTTCGATGACCAGCCCTTTGCCTACTTCGAGGCCTACTGGGCCAAGGAGGACCGCATCGCGCCGTTCTATCCGGCGGACGACTACGACCGGGGTATCCATATGCTGGTGGGCGAGCAGGCCCATCGCGGTCCGCACAAGGTAGCCAGTTGGCTGTCGGCGCTGGTGCACTATTTGTTCTTGGACGATCCGCGGACCCAGCGGGTGGTCGCCGAGCCGCGTGCCGACAACGGCAAGATGATCGGCTACATGCACGATCAGTGCTTCCATTGCGAAAAAGAGTTCGATTTTCCGCACAAACGGGCGGCGTTGATGATCTTGGCGCGGGAGCGGTTCTTCGACCGCTGCTCACTGTCCTGAACCCGGTGGGGCCGCACAGCGGCCCCATCGGGTTCAGGCCTGGCGGGTGTGCTTGCGGCAATGGATCAGGGCATCGCGGATCATGAAGTTGACCAGCGTCGGCGACACCCCAAGTTCCTTAGCGATGTCTTTCTGCGGCACGCCATGCAGGCGATACATCTCGAAGGCGTAACGGGTGCGCTGGGGCAACTCTCCGAGGGCCTCGGCGATGTGCTCGAGGGTGGCGAGGTTGATGTGGGTGGTTTCGGGCGAGGCGTTCTGCAGGACGACGTTCAGGCCTTCTTCTTCACTGCCGGAATACTTCTGCTCCATGGCCTGCTTGCGGTAGTGATCGATGGCCAGGTTGCGCACGATCTGGAACAGGTAGCTGAGCTGGGCCTTGAACGACGAGGTGATCTGCGGCGCGGCGCTGAGTCGGAAGAAGGCATCCTGCACCACATCTTCGGCGCGTGAACGGCAGCCGGTGATGCGGGCCGCGATCTTGACCAGGATGCTGCGGTTGTCGACGAATGCCTGGAGCAGTGGTGAATCGCACTTACTTGTGGATAGTTGTTCCGCCATGGAAATCACCTGGACGCTGAAGGGAAGGGGAAGGCGTCTGTGTGGGACGCTTCCTACGACGAGCGACAAATTATTCACAATGATAATGATTGTCAAATGCGAAAAGTAATTAGTAGCGTGGCGTTTGCGTTCTAAGCCTCGACCGTTGAAATCGGCCCCTTTCGCCTCTCGTCTGCTTTGTCTGCCGCTGCCAAGCGGTTTAATTATTTGCCCCGCCCATCCGTTCCCCTGTGTACATCCGGCTGTCGAACGCTTTGCGCCTGTCTCGCGGCGCAGCGTCGGCACGACTTATCCAGACACTGGCAGGAACTCCCCATGATGGACGCCTTCGAACTCCCGCTCTCGTTGGTCCACGCCCTGGCGCAGCGCGCCACGCGGACCCCCGACCGGATCGCCTTGCGCTTTCTGGCCGATGATCCCAGCGAGCAGGCCGTGCTCAGCTATCAGGAGCTGGATCTGCGAGCGAGGGCCATTGCCGCGGCGCTGCAGGCGCGTACCGATTTTGGCGACCGGGCGGTACTGCTGTTTCCCAGTGGCCCGGACTACGTGGCGGCGTTCTTCGGTTGCCTGTACGCCGGGGTCATTGCCGTGCCGGCGTATCCGCCGGAATCTTCGCGGCGCCATCACCAGGAGCGTCTGCTATCGATCATCGACGATGCCCAGCCGCGCCTGCTGCTCACCGTCGACGCCTTGCGCGACAGCTTGCAGGGCCTCGATGCCCTGGCGCAGCAGGGCGCCCCTGGCCTGCTGGCCGTGGACTGTCTGGACCCGGCGCTGGCGGCCGACTGGCGCGAGCCGGTGCTGACCGGTGAGCACATTGCCTTCTTGCAATACACCTCCGGCTCGACTGCCTTGCCCAAGGGCGTGCAGGTCAGCCATGGCAACCTGGTGGCCAACGAGCAACTGATCCGTCAGGGCTTTGGCATCGACCTGAACCCGGACGACGTGATCGTCAGCTGGTTGCCGCTGTATCACGACATGGGCCTGATCGGCGGGCTCTTGCAACCGATCTTCAGCGGCGTGCCCTGCGTGCTGATGTCGCCGGGCTATTTCCTTGCCCGGCCACAGCGCTGGCTGCAGGCGATCAGCGACTATGGCGGCACCATCAGCGGTGGTCCGGATTTCGCCTACCGCCTGTGTAGCGAGCGGGTCAGCGAGGCGGCCCTGGCTGGCCTGGACCTGAGCCGTTGGCGGGTGGCGTATTCAGGGTCCGAGCCGATTCGCCAGGACAGCCTGCAGACCTTCGCGGACAAGTTCAGTGCATGTGGATTCGAGGCGAGCAGCTTCTTTGCCAGCTACGGCCTGGCCGAGGCGACGCTGTTCGTCAGCGGTAGCCGCCGGGGCCAGGGCATCGCTGCCATGGCCCTGGACGCCGAGGCGCTCGCCGCCAATCGCGCCGAACCTGGCCAGGGCAGTGTACTGATGAGCTGTGGCTATCCGCAGCCCGGCCACGCCGTGCGCATCGTCGACCCGCAGCGCCTGGCGGTGTTGGGCGATAACCGCATCGGCGAAGTGTGGGCTGCAGGGCCGAGCATCGCGCAGGGCTATTGGCGCAACCCAGAGGCCACCGCACGCACCTTTGTCGAGCAGGACGGCCAGACCTGGCTGCGCACCGGGGACCTGGGCTTCATGCGTGATGGCGAGGTGATCGTCACCGGGCGCCTGAAAGACATGCTCATCGTTCGGGGCCAGAACCTCTACCCACAGGACTTGGAAAAGACCCTTGAACGCGAGGTCGAAGGGCTGCGTAAAGGCCGTGTCGCGGTATTCGCCGTGGACGACCAGGAGGAAGAGGGTATCGGCGTGGCGGTGGAGATCAGCCGCAACGTGCAGAAGGTCATCAAACCTCAGGACCTGATCCGTACTGTGCGCCAGGTCATTGCCGATGCCTGCCGCCAGGCACCTGCGGTGGTACTGCTGCTCAACCCCGGCGCCTTGCCCAAGACCTCCAGTGGCAAGCTCCAGCGCTCGGCCTGCCGCCTGCGCATGGCCGATGGCAGCCTGGACTGCTATGCACGTTTTCCGACTGTCGAAGCGCCTGTGGCTGCGCAGGCGATAGGTGGTGAGCTGCAGGAGCGCATCGCGGCCATCTGGCGTGAGGTGCTCAAGGTCGAAACGGTGGCACCGGACGATCATTTCCTGCTGCTGGGCGGCAACTCCATCGCCGCCACCCACGCGACCGCTCGCCTGGCGGACGCACTGGGTGTTGGCCTGAGCCTGAGCACGCTGTTCGAGTCGCCGACCCTGGCCGATTACAGCACTGCGGTGGCAGCGAGCCTGGCCGAAGGTGGCACCGCGTCCGCGGCCATCGATGCTCTGGGGCGTGGCAAGGCTCTGCCGCAATCGCTGGCGCAGAACCGTCTGTGGCTACTGTGGCAGCTGGCGCCGGAGTCGGCGGCCTATAACATCCCTGCCGGTTTGCACCTGCGGGGTGAGTTGGACGAGTCGGCGCTGCAGGCGAGCTTCCAGGCGCTGGTGGCACGTCACGAGTCCTTGCGTACGCATTTTTGCGAGGTCGACGGCCAGGCCATGCAGCAGGTCTTGCCCGAGGCGACCTTCGAGCTGCACCGCACGGATCTGCAAGGGGCGGACGCCGAGCAGGTCCTGGCCTGTCGCGAGGCCGAGGCGCGGCAGCCGTTCGACCTCACCCAAGGACCGCTGCTGCGCGTCACGCTGGCGCGCCTGGGCGATGAGGACCACCAGCTCTGGGTAACCCTGCACCACATCGTTGCCGATGGCTGGTCGTTGAACATCCTGCTCGACGAATTCGCCAAGCTGTACGCCGCCCATTGCCAAGGCCTTCAGGCCAACCTGGCGCCCCTGCCGCTGGGCTACGCCGACTATGGTCATTGGCAGCGCCAATGGTTGGCCGGCGGCGAAGGTGAGCGGCAGTTGAACCACTGGAAGGCGCAACTGGGCGATGAATTGCCGGTGCTCGACCTGTGCACCGACCATCCGCGCGCCACTGAGCGCACCCATCGCGCCGCGCGTCTGAGCGTGAAGGTGCCCGCCACGCTGGCCACTGCCCTGGACACGTTGGCCCGCGAGCAGCAGGCTAGCCTGTTCATGGTCCTGCTGGCCGCCTGGCAAGGCCTGTTGCACCGGTACACCGGTCAGGGCGATATCCGCGTCGGTGTGCCCAACGCCAACCGCCCGCGCCTGGAAACCCAGGGCATGGTGGGCTTTTTCATCAATACCCAAGTGCTGCGCGCCGAACTCCATGGCCGCCTGCCGTTCAATCAGTTACTGGCCCAGGTGCGCCAGGCCACACTGCTGGCCCAGGCCAACCAGGACTTGCCGTTCGAGCAATTGCTCGAGGCGCTGCCAGATGCCCGCGAGCAGGGGCTGTTCCAGGTGATGTTCAATCATCAGCAGCGTGATCTTTCGGCGCTGCGCCGCCTGCCTGGTCTGCTCGCCGAAGAATTGCCCTGGCATAGCCGCGAGGCCAAGTTCGACCTGCAATTGCACAGCGAGCAGGATCACCAGGGGCGTTTGAGTCTGGCGTTCGACTATGCCGCCGAGCTGTTCGAGGCCGATACCATCGAACGTCTGGCCAGGCACCTGCTGACCCTGCTCGAGCAAGTCTGCGCCTGCCCGCAGCGCGTGCTGGGCGAGGTGCGCTTGCTCGACGACGCAGGCCATGCGCAACTGCTGGCTTGGGGGCAGGCGCCTGGGCCGAGCGCCCAGCGCCTGGTGGTCGAGCAACTGACCGACCAGGGCCAACGCACACCGGAGCGTACGGCGCTGGTGTGGGAAGGTGGCAGTCTCGACTACGCCAGCCTGCACCAGCAGGCCAATCGCCTGGCCCACTACCTGCGTGACAAGGGCGTCGGCCCGGACACCCGCGTGGCCATCGCCCTGGAACGCTCGCCACAGTTGATGATCGGTCTGTTGGCCATCCTCAAGGCCGGTGGCGCCTATGTGCCGCTGGATGTCGACTACCCAGCCGAGCGCCTGGCTTACATGCTCAGCGACTGTGGCGCCGCACTGCTGCTCAGCCACAGCGCCACGCTCGAACGCCTGCCGCAGGTCCAGGGCGTCAGTGCCATTGCTTTGGACCAGCTGCATTTGGACAGCTGGCCGAGCCATGCCCCAGGCCTGCACCTGGACGGCGACAACCTGGCCTATGTGATCTACACCTCAGGCTCCACCGGCCAGCCCAAGGGCGTGGGCAACACCCATGCCGCGTTGGCTGAGCGCTTGCAATGGATGCAGGGCACCTACGCGCTGGACGACAGCGACGTGCTGATGCAGAAGGCACCGATCAGCTTCGACGTATCGGTGTGGGAGTGCTTCTGGCCGTTGATCCAGGGGTGCACGCTGGTACTGGCCGGCCCTGGCGAGCACCGCGACCCGCGGCGTATCGCCGAGCTGGTGCAGGCCCATGGCGTGACCACGCTGCATTTCGTCCCGCCGTTGCTGCAGGTGTTTGTCCAGGAGCCGCTGGCGGCGAGCTGTACCAGCCTGCGCCGGGTGTTCTCCGGCGGCGAGGCGCTGTCGGCGCACCTGCGTGACCGCGTGCTGCAAGTCTTGCCGCAGGTGCAGTTGCACAACCGCTATGGCCCGACCGAGACCGCCATCAACGTCACCCACTGGCATTGCCAGACGCAGGATGGCGAACGCTCGCCGATCGGCCGGCCGCTGGGCAACGTGCTGTGCCGAGTGCTGGATGACGAGCTGGAACTGACCGCGCCGGGCGTACCGGGCGAGTTGTGCCTGGGCGGCGCGGGACTGGCCCGTGGTTACCTGGGCCGTCCTGGGCTGACCGCCGAACGCTTCGTGCCCCAGCCCGATGGCAACGGCGAGCGCCTGTACCGCAGCGGCGACCGTGCCCGCTGGCTGGTGCCGCAGCAAGCCTTGGAATACCTCGGCCGCCTCGATCAACAGGTCAAGGTGCGAGGATTTCGTGTCGAGCCCCAGGAGGTCCAGGCCTGCCTGTTGGCCGAGCCGGGCGTCGACCAGGCCTTGGTGCTGGTCCACCCCGATGCCGTCGGTGCGCAGCTGGTCGGCTACTACAGCGGTGTCGAACAGTCCGAGGCGCTGCTCGCGGCCTTGGGCGAGCGCCTGCCGACCTACATGGTGCCGGCGCAACTGATTCACCTGGCACAGATGCCCCTAGGGCCGAGCGGCAAGGTTGATCGCAAGGCACTGCCGGCACCGGTCTGGCAGCAACGCGGTCATGTCGAGCCGCAAAGCGCTGTGCAGAAACAGGTGGCGGCGATCTGGCGTGAGGTGCTGAATCTGCCGCGGGTCGGTCTTCTGGATGACTTCTTCGCCCTCGGTGGCCACTCGCTGCTCGCCACCCAGATCGTCTCGCGTACCCGCCAGGCGCTCGACGTCGAGCTGCCGCTCAAGGCCTTGTTCGAGGCCAGCGAACTGGGCGCCTTCTGCGCCGAGATCGAGCGCATTCAGGCCGCCGGCGAGCACAACCGGCAAGGCGTCATCGAGCGGGTCGATCGGCGCCAGGCAGTGCCGCTGTCGTATTCGCAGCAGCGCATGTGGGTGCTGTGGCAGATGGCGCCGGAGAGCCCGGCCTACAACGTCGGCGGTATGGCGCGCCTGGGCGGCGTGTTGCATGTGGATGCCTTCGAGCGGGCCTTGCAGGCCCTGGTCGTGCGCCATGAGACCCTGCGCACGACCTTCCCTGAGATCGACGGCGTGCCATATCAGTGCGTGGCCGAAGACAGCCCGCTGCGTGTGCAGTGGCATGATTTTTCCGCGCTCCAGGGCGAAGATCGCCAGCAGCGCTTGCAGCTACTGGCCGATGAGCAGGCGCACCTGCCGTTCGACCTGGCGCGCGGCCCGTTGCTGCGCGCCTGCCTGGTCAAGACCGGTGAGCGCGAACACTACTTCGTGCTGACCCTGCACCACATTGTCACCGAAGGCTGGGCCATGGACATCTTCGCCCGTGAGCTGGGCGAGCTGTACGAGGCCTTCGTCGATGAGCGCGAGTCGCCCCTGGCGCCGCTGCCGGTGCAGTACCTCGATTACAGCGTCTGGCAGCGCCAGTGGCTCGAAAGCGGAGAAGCAGCCCGCCAACTGGCCTACTGGAAAGCCCGCCTGGGGCACGAGCATCCGGTGCTGGCGCTGCCTTCGGACCGTCCGCGTCCGGCCGTACAGAGCCATCGTGGCGAGCTGTACCGCTTCGACCTCGACCCCGCGCTGGTCGAACGTGTGCATGCCTTCAACAGCCAGCATGGCTTGACCTTGTTCATGACCATGACCGCCACCCTGGCCGCCTTGCTGCACCGCCATAGCGGTCAGCGCGACCTGCGCATCGGCGCGCCGATGGCCAACCGTATCCGCCCGGAAAGCGAAGGGCTGATTGGCGCCTTCCTCAACACCCAGGTGCTGCGTTGCGAGCTCGATGGGCAAATGACCGGCAGCCAATTGCTCGAACAGGTCCGTCGCACCGTGATCGATGGCCAGTCGCACCAGGACCTGCCATTCGACCAGCTGGTGGAGGCCTTGCAGCCCCCGCGCAGTAGCGCCTACAACCCGTTGTTCCAGGTGATGTGCAATGTCCAGCGCTGGGCCTTCCAGCAAAGCCGCGAACTGGCGGGCATGAGCGTGGATTACCTGGTCAACGACGCCAGTGCGACCAAATTCGACCTTTACCTGGAGGTGACTGACCTGGACGGTCGCCTGGGCTGTTGCCTGACCTACAGCCGTGACCTGTTCGACGAGCCGCGCATCGCCCGCATGGCTGAGCACTGGCAGCAATTGTTGGTCGGCCTGATCGATGCCCCGGGCTCGCGCCTGTGCGAGCTGCCGATGCTCAGCAACGCTGAGCAGCACGCGCTGGTCGGCCAGTTGCAGGGTGAGCAAGGCCTCGAGCTCGACCAGACCCTGCATGGCCTGTTCGCCTTGCAGGCTTCGCGCAGCCCTCAGGCCCGGGCGCTGACCTTCGCCGGCCAGCACCTGACCTACGCTGAACTGGACCAGCAGGCCAACCGCCTGGCCCGCGCCCTGCGTGAACGTGGCGTCGGGCCGCAGGTGCGGGTGGGCCTTGCCCTGGAGCGTTCGCTGGAAATGGTCGTGGGCTTGCTTGCCATCCTCAAGGCCGGCGGTGCCTATGTGCCGCTGGACCCGGAGTATCCCCTCGACCGCTTGCGCTACATGATCGAGGACAGCCGACTCGGCCTGCTGCTCGGGCAGCGTGCTCTGTTCGATGCCATAGGGGGGCTGCCTGAAGGCGTGGCCCAATGGTGCCTGGAAGACGATGCCGCGTCGCTTGCGCATTACAGCGATGCGCCACTGGACAACCTCAACCTGCCGCAGCATCAGGCCTACCTGATCTACACCTCAGGCTCCACCGGCCAGCCAAAGGGTGTGGTGGTCAGCCATGGCGAAATCGCCATGCATTGCCAGGCGGTGATCGCGGCCTTCGGCATGCGCAGCGACGACTGCGAGTTGCACTTCTATTCGATCAACTTCGACGCCGCCACTGAGCGCCTGCTGGCGCCGCTGTTGTGCGGCGCTCGGGTGGTGCTGCGTGGCCAGGGCCAGTGGGGGGCCGAAGAGATCTGCCAGCTGGTGCGCGCGCAGCAGGTGAGCATCCTGGGCTTTACCCCCAGTTACGGTAGCCAGTTGGCCCAGTACCTGCTCGGGCAGCACGAGCAGTTGCCGGTGCGCCTGGTGATCACCGGGGGCGAAGCATTGACCGGGGAGCATCTGCAGCGAATCCGCCAGGCATTCCTGCCACAGCAGTTCTTCAACGCCTACGGGCCGACTGAAACCGTGGTCATGCCGCTGGCCTGCCTTGCGCCGCAGCAGTTGCCGGCGGATGCGGGCAGCGTGCCGATCGGCCGGGTGATCGGGGCGCGCACGGCTTACGTTCTGGATGATGACCTGGCGTTACTGCCTCAGGGCGGCATCGGTGAGCTGTACATTGGGGGCGCCGGTCTTGCCCAGGGGTATCACGATCGTCCGGGGCTGTCGGCTGAGCGCTTCGTCGCCGACCCGTTCAGTCAGGAGGGCGGTCGTCTGTACCGCACAGGGGATTTGGTGCGCCTGCGCGCCGATGGTCTGGTCGAGTATGTGGGGCGTGCCGATCAGCAGGTGAAAATCCGTGGTTTCCGTATCGAACTGGGCGAGATCGAAAGCCAGCTGCAGGGCCATGCCGCTGTCGATGAAGCCGTGGTCGTCGCCCTGGACCTGCCGGGGGGCAAGCAATTGGTGGGCTATCTGGTCTGCCCGCAAGCCAGCGCTGACGCCGACACCCAGGCGGCCCTGCGCGAGGCGGTCAAGGCCCATGCCCGGCAGCACCTGCCGGATTACATGGTGCCTGCGCACCTGGTGCTGCTGAGCAGCCTGCCGCTGATGGGCAACGGCAAGCTCGATCGCCGCGCCTTGCCGGCGCCGGACATCGAGCAGGCACGCCAGCACTATCAGGCGCCGGCCAACGAACTGGAGCAGCAACTGGCGCAGGTCTGGCAAGAGGTGCTCAACGTTGCCCGCATCGGTGTGCAGGACAACTTCTTCGAATTGGGGGGCGACTCGATTTTGTCGATTCAGGTGGTCAGTCGCGCCCGCCAGTTGGGCTTGCAGTTCACCCCGCGCGATCTGTTCCAACACCAGACTGTCCAGGCGCTCGCCGCCGTGGTCAGCCGTAGCGAGGCGCAAAGCGGCATCGAGCAGGGCGCTCGGCAGGGCAGCAGCGCCCTGACGCCAATCCAGCGATGGTTCTTCGACAGCGAGATCGTTCACCCTCAACACTGGAATCAGGCCGTGCTGCTGGAGGTCCGTCAGCCGTTGCAGACTCAGGCGCTGGAGCATGCCCTGGCGGCGCTGGTGGCGCATCACGACAGCCTGCGCCTGCGCTTTACCCAGGCCAACGGGCATTGGCAGGCCGAGTACGTCCAATCGCCGGGTCAGCAATTACTGTGGGTCGCCACCGTGGCGGGTTTCGAGAATTGCCAGGCGCTGTACACCGATGTACAGCGCAGCCTGGACCTTGCCGAAGGCCCATTGCTGCGTGCGCTGCTGGTGACCGACGGGCAGGGCGCCCAGCGCTTGCTGCTGGCGATCCATCACCTGGTGGTGGACGGTGTGTCCTGGCGCGTGTTGCTCGAGGACCTGCAGGCGCTCTACCGCGGCCAGCCACTGGCGGCCAAGACCCACGCCATGGCTGACTGGGCCGCGCGCCTGGTCAGCTATGCCGGCAGCGACTCGCTGCGTGACGAGCTTGGCTGGTGGCAGGATCAGCTCGGTACTGCCCGTCGCGAACTGCCCTGCGATCATCCCCGGGGCGGCAACCTGCACCGCCATGCCCGTACCTTGGCCATCGGCCTGGACGAGGAGCAGACCCGCCAGTTGCTGCAACAGGCACCTGCGGCCTACCGGACCCAGGTCAATGACTTGCTGCTCACCGCCCTGGCGCGCACCCTGTGCCGCTGGAGCGGTGACAGCCAGGTACTGGTGCAACTGGAAGGCCATGGTCGTGACGGCCTGTTCGAGGACATGGACCTGACCCGCAGCGTCGGCTGGTTCACCAATGCCTATCCGCTGTGCCTGACGCCGCAACTGGGCGACACCGAACAGGACGTCGCCGCGGCCATCAAGGGCATCAAGGAACAACTGCGCCAGGTGCCGCACAAGGGGCTGGGATATGGTGTGCTGCGCTACCTGGCCGACACCACCGGGCGCGAAGCCATGGCCGCCTTGCCCCAGGCGCGCATCACCTTCAATTACCTGGGTCAATTCGACCAGCAGTTCGACAGTGCCGCGCTGTTCCAGCCGCTGGATGCGCCGGCAGGCCTGGCCCATGACCTGGATGCGCCGCTGCCCAATTGGCTCAGCGTCGATGGCCAGGTGTATGGCGGTGCCCTGCAACTGCGTTGGACCTTCAGCACCGAGCGCTATGACGAGGCGACCATCGCCGCGTTGGCCGAGGCCTATCGCCAGGAGCTGCTGGCCTTGGTCGGCCATTGCCTGACCGACGGCACCGGCAGTTTCACGCCTTCGGATTTCCCGCTGGCTCGCCTGACCCAGGCGCAGATCGACGCCTTGCCGGTACCGGCAGCGCAGATCGAGGATGTCTACCCGCTCACGCCCATGCAGGAAGGCCTGCTGCTGCACACCTTGCTGGAACCGGGCACAGGCATCTATTACATGCAAGACCGCTACCGCATCCACAGCGCCCTGGATCACGAGCGCTTCGCCCAGGCCTGGCAGGCCGTGGTGGCGCGCCACGAGGCCCTGCGAGCATCGTTCAGCTGGAACGCCGGCGAAGCGATGCTGCAGATCATCCACAAACCAGGCAAGACGCCGCTGGACTACCAAGACTGGCGCGGTCTTGACGACGCGGCCCAGGAGGCGCGCCTGCAAGCGCTGCACAAGCAGGAGCGCGAAGCCGGCTTCGACCTGCTGCGCGAGGCTCCTTTCCACCTGCGGCTGGTACGGGTTGCTGACGACCGCTACTGGTTCATGATGAGCAACCACCACATCCTCATCGATGCCTGGTGCCGTTCGTTGCTGATGAACGATTTCTTCGCGCTCTACCAGGCCCTGGGCGAGGGGCGCGCCGCTCAGTTGCCGGTGCCGCCGCGCTACCGCGACTACATCGGCTGGCTGCAACGCCAGGACCTGGGTGAGGCGCGCCAGTGGTGGCAGCGCAACCTGGCAGGCTTCGAGCGCGCCACGGCCATCCCTAGCGACCGGCCGCTGCGCCATGACCATGCGGGCAACGGCATGATCGTCGGCGACTGCTACACCCGCCTGGACGTGCGCGACGGCGTGCGACTGCGCGAGCTGGCCCAGGCCCATCAGTTGACCATCAACACCTTCGCCCAGGCGGCCTGGGCGCTGGTGCTGGCCCGCTACAGCGGCGAGCGCGACGTGGTCTTCGGCGTCACCGTGGCCGGCCGCCCGGTCAGCCTGCCGCAGATGCAGCGCACTGTAGGCCTGTTCATCAACAGTATTGCCCTGCGTGTGCGACTGCCCGAGCCGGGCCAGCGTCAGCGCGTGGGGCAATGGTTGCAAAGCCTGCTTGAGCGCAATATGGAACTGCGCGAGTACGAGTACCTGCCGCTGGTAGCGATCCAGGAGTGCAGCGAACTGCCCAAGGGCCAGCCACTGTTCGACAGCCTGTTCGTGTTCGAGAACGCCCCGGTGGAAACCGCCGTGCTGGACCATGCCCAGCAATTGAACGCCAGCTCCGATTCGGGCCGTACCCACACCAACTTCCCGCTCACGGCGGTGTGCTACCCGGGCGACGACTTGGGCCTGCACCTGTCGTTCGACCAGCGTTACTTCGACTTCGCCACCGTCGAGCGCTTGTTGGCCGAGTTCAAGCGCCTGCTGCTGGCGCTTGTAGACGGCTTTGACGGTGATGTGGCCGAACTGCCGTTGCTTGGCGAAGCCGAGCAACGCTTCCTGCTGGAAGACTGCAACCGCACCGAACACGCCTATGCGCTGGAGCAGAGCTATGTCGAGCTGTTCGAGGCGCGGGTCGCCGCGCACCCTGAGCGCACGGTCGCTCGCTGCCTGGACGCGTCCTGCGATTACGCCGGGCTGAACCTTGTGGCCAACCGCCTGGGCCATGCCTTGATCGCCGCGGGCGTGGCCGTCGATCAGCCGGTGGCGCTGCTCGCCGAGCGTGGTCTGCCGCTGCTGGGCATGATCGTCGGTTGCTTCAAGGCCGGCGGTGGTTATCTGCCGCTGGACCCGGGCCTGCCGCCTGCGCGCCTGCAGCGCATCGTCGAACTCAGCCGCACGCCGGTGCTGGTGTGCACGGCGGCGTGCGCCGAGCAGGCGCGTCAGTTGCTCGACGAGATCTCCGGGGTCGCCAGGCCGACGCTGCTGGTATGGGAGCAGGTGCAAGCCAGTGCCATGGCCAGTCACAACCCAGGCATCTACAGCGCGCCCAACAACCTGGCCTACGTGATCTACACCTCCGGCTCCACCGGCCTGCCCAAGGGGGTGATGGTCGAGCAACGCGGCATGCTCAACAACCAGTTGAGCAAGGTGCCGTACCTGGAGTTGGACGAGCACGACGTGATCGCCCAGACCGCGTCCCAGAGCTTCGATATTTCGGTGTGGCAGTTCCTCGCAGCGCCCTTGTTCGGCGCCCGGGTGCAGATCGTGCCGAACGCCATCGCCCACGACCCACAAGGCCTGCTGGCGCACGTGCAGGCCACTGGCATCACGGTGCTCGAGAGTGTGCCTTCGCTGATCCAGGGCATGCTCGCCAGCGAGCAGCGGGCACTCGAGGGCCTGCGCTGGATGCTGCCAACCGGTGAGGCCATGCCTCCGGAGCTGGCCGCCCAATGGTTGCAACGCTATCCGCACATCGGGCTGGTCAACGCCTATGGCCCGGCGGAGTGCTCGGACGATGTGGCGTTCTTCCGGGTCGATGCTGCATCTACCCGCGGCAGCTACCTGCCGATTGGCACGCCGACCGATAACAACCGACTGTACTTGCTCGACGAGACCCAGGCGCTGGTGCCCTTGGGAGCGGTGGGCGAGTTGTGCGTGGCCGGTACCGGCGTGGGGCGTGGCTATGTGGGGGACCCGCTGCGCACGGCGCTGGCTTTCATCCCTCACCCCTACGGTGCCCCAGGCGAGCGTCTGTACCGCACGGGCGACTTGGCACGGCGCCGGGTCGATGGTGTGCTCGAGTACGTGGGCCGGATCGACCACCAGGTGAAGATCCGCGGCTACCGCATCGAGCTGGGTGAGATCGAAGCCCGTCTGCATGAGCAGGTCGAGATTCGCGATGCGGCGGTGGGCGTACAGGAAGGCATCAACGGCAAGCACTTGGTCGGCTATCTGGTGGCGCATCAGGGCGTGGCGGCCGATGCCGTGCTGTTGGAGCAGCTCAAGTCGCGTCTGCGCGCCGAGTTGCCGGAATACATGGTGCCGCTGCACTGGGCCTGGCTGGCGAACCTGCCCCACAACGCCAACGGCAAGCTCGACCGCAAGGCCCTGCCTGCGATCGACATCGGCGCGCAGCACAGCCAGGACTACCTGGCGCCCCGCGACGAGCTGGAGCACAAGCTAGCGGGGATCTGGGCCGATGTGCTCAAGGTCGAGCGCGTGGGGGTGCACGACAACTTCTTCGAGTTGGGCGGGCATTCATTGTTGGCAACCCAGATCGCCTCGCGTGTGCAACAACAGTTGCAACTGAATGTGCCGCTGCGGGCGATGTTCGAGTGCAACACGGTGGAGGCATTGGCCGAATACGTGCGAGCGCTGGAGGGCAGCGCGCTGGATGAGGGCAAGGTCGACCGGCTCAGTGACCTGATGGCGGAGTTGGAGGCGCTTTGAGGTGTAGGGGCCGCGTTGCGCCCCTTCGCGGGAAGCCCGCTCTGGCAGACACTGCGGTGTTCTCACAACCACGGTGCCTGCGGGGGCGGTTTTACCCGCGCATCAGGGGGCTGGGCAGGCTACTGTTCAGCGCTTGCCCAGAATCTGCCCGAGCATCTCGGGCCGCGGCGCGCCTTGCTGGCTCTGTAACTGGCCTTTGTCATTCTGGTAGAAGATCGCCGGGGTCGCTGCCAAGCCCATCTCTTCCATCAAGGCCATGTTGGCCTCCAGCTTTTGACGCACCGCCTCGGGGATGGTCCCCAGCGGCTTGAGGGTGCTCGCCTTGCCGGCTTTCTCATGCTGTTGCAGCGCTTTGGCCGGGTCCTTGGCAGCCAACAGCGCCGCTGACTTGCCCGGGCTGTCCTCGCGGATGATGCCGACCATGATGTGGCGCAGTTGCACCTTGCCCGATTCCACCCAAGGCCGCGCCTGCTCCCAGAACATGTTGCAGTACGGGCAGTTGGGATCGCTGAACAGGTACACCTTGCGCGGTGCGTCGTCCCTGCCGTCGGCGATCCAGGCGGTTTTTTCCATCTTCGCCCAGATCGCTTTGCTCATCGGGGCATACACGAGTTTTTCCAGCGGCTCGGCGCTGAGGTCCTTGCCTTGTTCGTCGAACAGGCTGCCCACCAGCACGTGCTTGCCATCGGGGGTGAGGTACAGGGCGATGCCGTTGTTCTGGTAGGCAGCGGCATAGCCTTTGAGGCCATTAGGCGCATCGAAGGTGCCTTTGATTTCGGCGCCCTTGGCTTGCAGTTGCTCGATGGCCTTGGGCAACTCTTCAGCCTGCAGTGCGGG
The DNA here is from genome assembly GCF_033173945.1 of Pseudomonas sp. HTZ2. Lineage (NCBI taxonomy): Bacteria > Pseudomonadati > Pseudomonadota > Gammaproteobacteria > Pseudomonadales > Pseudomonadaceae > Pseudomonas > Pseudomonas sp. HTZ2. The sequence goes on from NZ_CP137332.1 coordinate 4,124,422, forward strand.
GGCCGTGAAAGCCATGAGGGCAAGGGGCAGGAGGGCATTCAATCGCATGTCAATTTCCTTGTGCGGCGGAGGCGGGCACGTTGGCCTGCTCGAAAGGTTCCAGGGCGCGGTGCAGACTGGCCCGGGACAACTCGCCCAGGTGACTGCCGATCAAGCGCCCTTCGGCGGTGTAGAACAAGGTGGTGGGCAGGGCCATGGAGCCCACCTGCTGGGCCAGCTGACCGCTACCGTCGAACAGCACGTGGGTCAGGCTCAAGCCGGTAGTGGCCAGGAAGGTGCTGACGTTCTCCGGCGTCTCGCCTTGGTTCACGAACAGGAACGTCACGTGCGGGTACTCGTCCTGGGCCTGTTGCAGCACAGGCATTTCCCGACGGCACGGTGGGCACCAGGTGGCCCAGAGGTTGATCACCAGCGGCTTGCCTCGGTAATCGTGCAGTGCCACCGATTGGCCGCCGGCATTGCGCAGGCTCAATGTCGGCAACTCGGTGCCTTTGCTGTAGAGATGGCTGCCTAGGCTGGCAAGGATCCAGAACACCGCACCGCTCAGCAGCGCCCAGCCCAGTGGCCGACGCAGGCCCGGATGTCGCCGGCCCTGCCACAGCGCGCCGATGACGATGCCGATCAGGCCGGCCCACAGCAGGAAACCGCCGTCGCGAATGTCGATCGCCTGCAGCGGATCGTCGCGGAACATCGGCCAGTACGCCAGGACGAAACCTGCGCGGGCACACAGCAGCCCCAGCAGGAACAGGTTGAACAGCGCCGACTCGGGGCTTTCACCGCCGCGCCGGGCCACCCACCAGCCCACGACACTGGCCACGGCCAGGGCCGCGAGCAGTAGCAGGTGGTTGAGGGCCATGGTCAGTGGCCCCAGGGTCACAGTCAGCATCAGCCTTGGCTCCTGGTCTGTGCCCAGTGTTGCTTGAAGGCTGCGGCATCCACTTCACCGGTGATGCGCCGGGCTCGGCGCTCGTCGCCTTCCGGACCGATCCAGATCAGGCTGGGCGGGCCTGGCACCTGGTAGCGTTGCAGCAACTCGCGGCTGGCGGGCGTGTCGGCGGTGACGTCCAGGCGCACCAGGTGCACGCTGGCGAGGTCGGCAAGCACATCGGGCCGGGCGAATACCTGTTTCTCCATCACCTTGCACGACACGCACCAGTCGGCATAGTAGTCCAGCATGACCCACTGGCCACGCGCCTTGGCAGCGTCCAGTTCGCGTTGCAGATCCTGGGGCTGGCTGACAGTGACGAAGGCGTCCTCGGCCTTGGCCGCGCTTTGCACGCCGCTGCCGGCAAAGGGCTGCAAGGGTTGCCACAGATCGTCGCCGCCAGCGGCCGCGCCGACCAGCAACAGCCCGCCCCAGAGCGCACCCAGCAAGGGGATCGCGCGCAGGGCCGGCAAACGGTGCAGGGCCGGCCAGGCGGCCCAGGCCAGGGCGATCAACCAGGCGCCACCCAGGGCCAGCAGCAACGGGGCCGGCAGCAGGCTGCGCAAGGTGTACAGGGCCATGGCCAGGAAGACGAAACCGAACAGCCCCTTGACCAGGTTCATCCAGGCGCCGGGGCGGGGCAGGTAGCGGTTACCGAGGGTGACCAGCAACAGCAGAGGGACGCCCATGCCCAGCCCGAGGCTGAACAGCACCAACGCCCCTTGCAGCACGTCGCCGCTCTGGGCGATGTACAGCAATGCGCCGGCCAGCGGTGCGGTCATGCAGGGCCCCATGAGCAGACCGGAGAGCGCGCCGAGCAGGGCTGCGCCATACACATTGCCACCACGGGTGCCTTGGCCGGCCCGGTCCAGGCGATCGCGCAGGGCGGCAGGCAGTTGCAGTTCGAAGGCGCCGAACATCGGCAGGGCGAGCATCACGAACAACGCTGCCAGGCTGCCCAGCAACCAGGGTTGTTGCAGCCAGGCCTGCAGGCTGGCGCCGAGCAGGGCGGCCACCACGCCGAGGCCGGCATAGACCAGCGCCATGCTCAGTACATAGACCCCCGCCAGCAGCCAGCCACGGCGGGCGCTGGCGCCATTGCCCAGGACCAGCCCGGCGAGGATCGGCAGCATCGGCAGCGAACAGGGCGTGAAGGCCAGCAGCAGGCCAAGGCCGAAGAACGCCAGCAGGCTCCACGCCAGGCTGGCCTGTTGCAGGTCGCTGGCCAGGGCCTGGTCAGTGGCTTGATCCGAAGCCGGCACCGCCTGGCCACCCAGGTCGATGGCGGTGGTTTGAGGCGGGTAGCACAAGCCTGCATCGGCGCAGCCTTGCCAGCCCAGGCGCAATTGGCCCTGGGCATTGGCGGGTATCAGCAATTGGAGTTGGTGGCGGTAGACCGCGCTGTCACCGAAGAACTCATCATGGTGGTTTTCGGCGGGAGGGAGCTGTGGCTGTTGTTCAGGCGCGAGGCCGTCGAACTTCAGACGCTTTTGGTAAAGGTAATAGCCGTCCTTGATCTGGAAGTTCAGGCGCATCTGGCCGTCTGCCTGGCGGTCATGGGTCAGGACGAAAGCCTGGTTGACCGGCAGGAAGTCAGGCTTGGTCTCGAACGGGTTGGCCTGCAGCGGGCCGGCCAGCAGAGATGTCAGGAAGAGCAGGAGAACGCGCATGTCTTCGCCTTGGCAGTACTGTGAATCTGGCCATGCTGGCCTTGGCTGATTAACCCAAAGTTAACCGGTGTCGTTTTGCTGCCATCCTGCAAGTGCCGCCCGAGGTTCGATTGGCAATGGGCGGGTACAGCCGTCTCGTTAATCATTCATAATCGGTTCTTAATCCGCCAAGCGTGCAATACAAGCTTCCCCATCGGAGACCCCTCATGCACGTACTGCTTTGCGAGGACGACGACCTGATCGCCAGCGGCATCTGCGCCGGCCTCGCCGCCCAAGGCTTGACCGTGGACAGGGTGGCCACCGCTTCGGCCGCGCAGGCCTTGCTTCAGGCTGCGCAGTTCGATGTGATGATCCTCGATCTGGGCCTGCCCGACGAAGATGGCCTCAAACTGCTGCGCCGCCTGCGCCAACAAGGCGTGACCCTGCCCGTGCTGGTGCTCACCGCCCGCGATGCGGTCACCGACCGGGTCGATGGCCTGCAGGCCGGGGCCGACGACTACCTGCTCAAACCCTTCGACCTGCGCGAACTGGCGGCCCGTCTGCACACTCTGTTGCGGCGCGTAGCGGGTCGTGCGGTGAATGTCATCGAGCATGGCCCCCTACGTTACGACCCCAGCAGTTGCGAGGCCACCCTGGCCGGCCGGGCGGTGGACCTGTCCCGCCGCGAGCAGGCGCTGCTGCAGGCCTTGCTGCAAAATCCCGGACGGGTGCTCTCCAGCGAGCAGCTCAAGGACTGCGTCTATGGCTTCAGCGACGAGGTCGAAAGCAATGCCTTGAACGTCCATATCCATCACCTGCGCCGCAAGCTCGGCAACAGCATCGTCGAGACCGTGCGCGGCCTGGGTTATCGCCTAGGCCCGGCGCAGGCGCCGCAGGAGCCAGCACCATGAGCCTGCGCGCGCGCCTGACGCTGATCCTTGGCAGCGCCTTCGTGATCATCTGGGCATTGGCCGCCGCCTGGATGCTGCGCGACCTGCGCCAACAGATGATGTTTTCCCTCGACCAACGGCTGGTCGCATCGGCGCGTATGGTCGCCGGGCTGATCGAACAACTGCCGCAGCCGCTGGCGGCCAAGGGCGAGGATGCGCATTTCTCCGCCGACCAGCTCAGCGTGCCGGATGGCATGGCCTGCCAGGTCAGCTCCCTGCGCGGCGAGATCCTGGCCAGCAACCACAAGCACGACGGTGCCATGGATGATCAGCGCAGTGGCTTCCGTGACCAGACCATCGACGGTGCGCTGTGGCGCACTTTCACCTACAACCATGGCGATGTGCGCATCACCACCGCCGACCGTCACCAGGAACGCGAGGCGCTCAATCGCTCGATCTTGCTGGCAGCCTCAGCGCCGGTATTGATGGCCCTGCTTGGCAGCCTAGGGTTGTTGTGGATCGGCGTCGGCAAAGGGCTGGAGCCGCTCAACCGCATGCGCGATGCGCTGCGCAGACGCCGCGCCGACAGCGTCGAGCCGCTGCAGGTAGCGGGCATGCCCAGTGAGCTGCAGCCATTGCTCGAGACCCAGAATCAACTGTTCTTGCGCATCGCCCAGACCATCGAGCGCGAACGGCGCCTGACCGACGATGCCGCCCATGAGCTGCGTAGCCCGCTGACGGCGATCAAGACCCACCTGCAGGTCGCGCGCATGACTGACGGCGCGGTCCGCGAGCAGGCCCTTGAGCATGCCGAGCAAGGCACTGACCGCATGCACCGGACTCTCGAACAACTGCTGATGCTGGCCCGGGTTGAGGGCAGCCTGTCGTTCGACGACGGCGTGCAGTGCAGCGCCGAGCAGGTGGCACGCCAGGCGGTGCAAGACGCCGGCGGCGGCGACAACCGCCGCATCGTGGTACGCCTGCCGGAGGAGGCCAGCCGGATCTACCTGGGCATGCCCGCGCCGCTGGCGGTGGCGGCATTGCGCAACCTGCTGGACAACGCGCTGCGCCACGGCGGCGAAAACGCGGTGGAACTGGAGGTGCAGATGGCCGACGGGCAGGTGGGTTTCATGGTTCGGGACCACGGGCCGGGGATCGCCGAAGAGGACATCGAGCACCTGACCGAACGCTTCTGGCGTCATGACCAGAGCGGTGGCTGCGGGTTGGGGCTGGCGATTGTCCAGGCCATCGTGCAGCGCTGCGCCGGCAGCCTGCGCTTCGAAAGCCACAACGATGGGCTGCGGGTGTGGCTGCAGGTGCCGGCGCGCCAGGAGGCTTGATCCTCGATGTGGCGCAAACCTCATGACGGTTAAACCCGTTCCCATTCGGCCCACCTGGGCCCTGCGGGAGCGGGTTTACCCACGAAGAGTGCGCCTGCGGAAAAACCTGCCTGACAGCTAAATCCTTGCCTCGCTGAAGCGTTTTCCAAGCGATAACCACCCGACACCCATCCGCTTACCGGGGCGTGGCGGGGCTCATTCGCTTGTTCGCGAGGATTTTTCCGATGTCGATCGCTTCCAGCCTTGCCCAGGTCCTGCCGAGCAGCGCGCCACAGACGCTGTACGAGTTCGAGGATTCCCCCCTGCTGTTGCGCCAGCAGCAACAGGAGTCCAACGCCCGCAGTTACCCGCGGCGTATTCCCTTGGCACTCAAGCGTGCCCGTGGCATCCATGTCGAGGACGTCGAAGGCCGTCAGTTCATCGATTGTCTGGCAGGTGCCGGCACCCTGGCCCTGGGCCACAACCACCCGGTGGTGATCGAGGCCATCCAGCGCGTGCTGGCCGAAGAGCTGCCCCTGCACACCCTGGACTTGACCACGCCGGTCAAGGACCGCTTCGTCCAGGACCTGTTCGGCATCCTGCCCGAAGCCTTGCGCCGGGAGGCAAAGGTCCAGTTCTGTGGACCGACCGGCACCGATGCGGTGGAGGCGGCGCTGAAACTGGTACGCACCGCCACGGGACGTAGCACGGTGCTGGCCTTTCAGGGGGCCTACCATGGCATGTCCCAGGGGGCGTTGAGCCTGATGGGCAGCCTGGGGCCGAAACAGCCGCTGGGTGCGCTGCTGGCCAATGGCGTGCAGTTCCTGCCGTATCCCTATGACTATCGATGCCCCTTCGGCCTGGGTGGCGAGGCGGGCGTGCGTGCCAACCTGCATTACCTGGAGAACCTGCTGTGCGATCCGGAAGCTGGTGTCGCGTTGCCGGCGGCGGTGATCGTCGAAGTGGTGCAGGGCGAAGGCGGAGTGATCCCTGCGGATATCCAGTGGTTGCGTGGCCTGCGCCGTATCACCGAGCAGGCCGGCGTCGCGTTGATCGTCGACGAGATTCAAAGTGGCTTTGCCCGCACCGGGCGCATGTTCGCCTTCGAGCACGCCGGCATCGTGCCGGACGTGGTCACCCTGTCCAAGGCCATCGGCGGCAGCCTGCCCCTGGCGGTGGTGGTCTATCGCGACTGGCTGGACACCTGGAAGCCTGGAGCCCATGCCGGTACCTTCCGCGGTAACCAAATGGCCATGGCGGCAGGTTCCGCGGTGATGGGCTACTTGGTCGAGCATCGCCTGGCCGAGCACGCCGAGGCCATGGGCCAACGCTTGCGTGGCCACTTGCTGCGTGTGCAGCAGGATTATCCGCAGCTTGGAGATGTTCGGGGGCGTGGGCTGATGCTTGGGGTCGAACTGGTGAACCCGGATGGCGCCGTCGATGCGCTGGGCCGGGCTCCGGCCAACGGCACCCTGGCACCGAAAATTCAGCGCGAATGCCTCAGGCGCGGCTTGATCCTGGAGCTCGGCGGGCGCCACGGTGCGGTGGTGCGCTTCCTGCCACCGCTGATCATCAGTGCCGAACAAATCGACGACGTGGCCGACCGCTTTGCTCAGGCCGTGCAGGCAGCGGTGTCCGCCGGTTGAACGAACGGAACCTGCCAAGGCTCGGGGGCTTCTGCCAGCAGTAAATTTCCCGATCCAGGTTACGTCCTAGCTTGGACAGAACCCGCAGTGTGGCTGGAACGGATAGAGGCGCAATGGGCATTTCCCGACGAGGATTCATCGCAGGCCTGGCAGTGGCGGGGGCAACCGGTACGGCTGCCTATCACGCACACAAGGCGCTGACCCACGATCCTGAGGACGACATCGTCACGCCAGGGGAGGCCAGCGTCGAGTTGGCCGACTACGCAGGACAAGTACTGGCCGATCACCTGCGTGGCATCTGGGACCTGCGCTTCGAAGGCACAGAAGCGGGCCTTGAAGGGTTGCCCGTGGTCGGTGTCGAGCTGTTTCTCGACGTTGCCACCAAGGGGCGCGGCTTGCGCGGCTTTGTCGATACCGGTGAGCGCTTGCGTAGTGTCGGGGTGGCCCGCTATCGAGTGTTGGGCGATCTGGTCGAGGCATCGTCTGCGCAGGTGCGTTGGCGCTTGCTGAACCAGCAGGGAGGGGCCAGCTACGAATGCATTGCCAGTCTCGACGAGGTCTGGGGCGATTTCGCCAATGCTGGCACCGGTACCCTGAGCGGACGTCTGCAGCGGTTGGACCGACCGCTCATGCTGCCGGTGGCCGACAGCCGCTTCGTCGCGGTCAAGCGGCGCTTCCCCGAAGCCCGTGAGCGCATCGGCTATACGCCACAGATGCACGCCTGGGTGCTCAGTGCCGAGCATCGGTTGTTCCACCAGCTTTGGCATGCCACCCGGGACAAATGGCACGACCTGTCCGAACAGCAGCGCGGCGCCCTGCGTGGCCTGGGCTGGCAGCCAGGCCCACGGGAGCGTGAGCGCGATGCCCGCGGCCCGCGCAAGCACCGCAATGGCTCGGGGATCGATTTTCTGTTCATGCACAGGCATATGCTGCAGACCGCTCGTCAGCTGCAGGACTTGCCATCCTGGACGCACTTCCCATTGCCTGCGCCAAATGTCGAGCTCGACCGGGCAGGCTTTGCCCGCTATCACGAGAATCACGATGGTTGCTGTGTGCCACCGAGCTGGCAGGCGCCGGATGATGAGCCCTATGGGCAGTGGGTGTCGGCGATCAAGGCCAGCGAGACGTTTTGCAGTAACTTCCAGGTCTGGGAGTCGCAATACCAGGACCCTCGGTACCTCGCGAAGCTGAGCCTGGGCGCGCTGGGATCGGAGATGGAGATGACCCTGCACGACTGGCTGCACATGTGCTGGGCTTCGGTGCCGCGTGATCCGCTCAATGGTGCGCCGGTGCCTTTCGCCCGCGATCCGGCTGACTTCGCCCTGCGTTGGTTCGGGCCGGAGAACGACTTTCTCGGTGACCCGTTCTCTTCCCATGTGAACCCTGTGTTCTGGGGCTTCCATGGTTGGATCGACGACCGGATCGAGGACTGGTACCGCGCCCAGGAGCGCTACCACCCAGGCCAGGTGCGGCGTATGCAGGTCAACGGTGTGGACTGGTTCGCGCCAGGGCGCTGGGTAGAGGTCGATGACCCCTGGCTGGGGCCGGACACCCATGGTTGCAGCACGGTTCCTGGCACGCGTCCCGGCAAGTCGGTGGAGATGGATGTCGAGATCATGAAACTGGCGCTGCGCATCACCTTTGGCGAGGATGATGCGATCGGCGACCTGGTGCGGCGGGTGCCTCGCCGGCCCTGGTATGCGCGGCATCTTTCGGTGAAGAACATCGTGTCCTGATCGATGTCCAGGGGCCGTATGCGGCCCCGATGCCGTTCAGCGCGAAGGCACCTGCCAGCCACCCCCCAACGCCTTGTACAACGCCACGCTGCCCTGTAGCCGGGCCAGGCGCAATTGCGCCTGCTGGTCCTGCGCGTCATATAGGGTGCGCTGGGTCTGCAGCACGCTGAGCAGGGTCTCTGCGCCGGCAGCATAGCGTTGCTGGGCAAGATCGAAGGCGATGCGCGCCTGGCGCACTTCCTCGTCCTGCCACTGGCGCTGGTGGTCCACACCCTGGATGGCATTGAGCGCCTTCTCCACGTCGGCAAAGCTCGCCAGAATGCTCGTCCGGTAGTTTTCCAGCAGTTCTTGCTGCTCGGCAGTGGCCAGGTCGCGGGCGGCACGCAGGCGGCCGTTGTTGAAGACCGGCGCGATCAGCCCGCTGGTGAGGGTGTAATAGGGGCTGTCCAGGATCTGGGCGAAGGTGCGCGCGCCGCTGCCCAGGTCGGCGCCCAAAGTCAGCTTGGGCAACAGCGCGGCCCGGGCGACCTGAACGTTGGCGCTGGCTGCCGCCAGGCGTGCCTCGGCAGCGGCGATATCGGGGCGGCGGCCGAGCAGATCGCTGGGGACGCCGCTGCCGATGCGCGGCCATTGCAAGGCGCCGATCGTGCCACGGTTGGCGGGCACGTGCTGGACCGGCTCGCCCAGCAGAGTGGCCAAGGTGACGCGGCTGTCTTGCCATCGCTGCTCAAACAGCGGCACCTGGCGTTCCTGGGCGGCCACCAGGCTGCGCTGCTGGGCCAACTCCAGGCGTGTGGCCGAACCTGAGCGTTCCCGCGCTTGTACGAGCGCCAGCACGTCACGCGCATTGTCCAGGTTCAGACGGGCAATACGCAGTTGTTCCTCCAGTGCCAAGCCTTGCAGGTAACTGTCGGCCACCGCGCAGGTCAGCGTCAGCTCGACCGTCTGGCGGTCGAAGCGACTGGCGTCCAGGCCATGCAAGGCGCTGTCGCGTGCAGCGCGCAGGCCTCCCCAGAAATCGATCTCGTAGCTGGCGCTCAGGCGGGTGCCGAAGGAGGTGCTGGTACGCTCGCTGCTGCTGGCATCGAGTTGGTCGTTGCCGTCGCCGCGCAACAGGCGCTGGCGGCTGGCATCCAGGCCGAACTGCAGCTCTGGCAACAAAGGTGCGCCGGCGATCACTGCGCGGGCCTGGGCCTGGCGCACCCGTGCGGTGGCGGCGGCGAGGTCATGGCTGTTGCGCAGGGCTCGCTCGATCAATTGGTCCAGCTGGGGGCTGGCGAATGCCTTCCACCAGATGGCATCGGGCAGGGGGCGGGTGGCGTCTTCGCGCTGCGCCTGCCAGGTCGCCGGCGCGGTGATATCGGCCTCTGGACTGGGCGGTGTGCTGCACGCGGCAAGGGCGAGGCTCAGGGTCAACAGGCTGATGCGGCTGGGCAATGTCATGAGTTATACGCTGGTGAGGGCTTTGACCGGATCGAGGCGAGCGGCCTTGCGGGCTGGCATGAAGCCGAACACCACGCCGGTGACGACGGCGCAGGCGAATGCACCGAGCATGGCGGGTAGAGCGAAGGCCACGGCGATGTCGGCCAGCATCAGGCCTGCGCCGATGCACAGGGCCAGTACGATGCCGGTGACCCCGCCGACCATCGACAGCATCACCGCTTCGCTGAGGAATTGACGCAGGATGTCGCGCTGACGGGCCCCAGTGGCCATGCGGATGCCGATCTCACGGGTGCGCTCGCGCACGGTCATGAGCATGATGTTCATCACGCCGATGCCGCCAACCAGCAAGGAGATGGCGGCAATCGCGCCGAGCATCAGCGACAGGCTGTTCTGGGTGCGGGCTTCGGCTTGGATCAAGGCTGCATCGTTGGTCAGTTCGAAATCGCGCTTGCCTTGGTGGCGCTGGCGCAGCAGGTGGTCGATGGCCGCCTCGGTGGCGTGGACCTGGGATGAGTCGAGAGCGGCAATGGCGATGTACTCGGGCTCATAGCGCCCGAACAAGCGGATGGCGGCGGCGGAGTAGGGCACCACGATGCGCTCGTCGCTGTCCTGGTCCCCCGAGCTTGCACCCTTGCCGGCCAGAATGCCCACGACCTGGAACGGCACGTTGCCGATCAACAGGTACTGGCCCAGCGGGTCGCGCCGGTTGCCGAGCATCTTCTCCTTCACTTTCTGCCCGATCACCGCCACGGCAGCACCACTGGCCTCGTCAGACTCACTGAAAAAGGCCCCTTCGACCACTGGCCAGTTGAAGACTTCCGGGAACCAGGTGTTGTTGCCACCGACATAGAACTGCTGGCTGTTGTTGCCGTAGCGCACCATCAGCTCTTCGCCGATGACCGGCATGACGCGTTTGACCTGTGGCAGTTCGGCGATCGCGTCGACATCATCGAGGGTGATGAGGCCTGCAGGTTCGCGCAGTGTCGCCGCTTTGCCGGACAGGTAGAGGATGTTCGAGCCGAACGCGGCCATTTGTGCCATGACCTGGCGCTTGCTGCCTTCGCCGACGGCCAGCATCACCACCACCGAGGCGACGCCGATGACGATGCCGAGCAAGGTCAAGGCAGTGCGGAAGCGGTTGATCCACATGACCCGCCAGGCCGCCTGCAGGGCTTCGAGCAGCTCGCCTTTCCAGGCGCCGCGCAGGGTGGCGCCGCGGTCCAGACGCTGGCGCAGCTCGTCGGCTTGCAGGCCTGGGTACGTAGCGGTTGCAGGTTGCTCGTCGGCGGAGTCGCTGAGCATCAGGCCATCACGGATCTCGATGACCCGATGAGCTCGTGCCGCCACTTCGCGGTCGTGGGTGATCAAAATGATCACGTGGCCTTGGTGGGCGAGCTCATCCAGCAGGGCCATGACTTCGGCGCCGCTGTGACTGTCCAGCGCGCCGGTGGGCTCGTCGGCGAGGATGATGTGTCCGCCGTTCATCAGTGCCCGGGCGATCGATACCCGCTGTTGCTGGCCGCCGGAGAGTTGGTGCGGGCGGTTGGTGGTGCGGCTGGCCAGCCCCAGGCGTTCGAGCAGCGCACGAGCTCTGGCGTGGCGTTCGGCGGCGGGCGTTCCGGCATAGATGGCCGGCATCTCGACGTTTTCCTGGGCGGAGCCCGAGGGGATCAGGTGATAGCCCTGGAACACGAAGCCAAAGGCCTCGCGACGCAGCCACGCCAGCTCATCGCTGTCCAGGTCGGCGACGTCCTTGCCGGCGAAGCGATAACTGCCGGCGCTGGGGCGATCAAGGCAGCCGAGAATGTTCATCAGCGTCGACTTGCCTGAGCCCGAGGCACCGACGATGGCGACGAACTCGCCGGGGTGGATGGTCAGGCTGATGCCGCGCAACACCTCGACTTTCGGTGTGTCGATGCCGCCATAGGCCTTGCGGATGTCGGTGAGTTCGATCAGAGGGACAGGCATTCAACCTCCGCTGGCGGCCGGGGCGCCGATAACCAGTTGTTCGCCTTCACTCAGGCCTTCGAGGATCTGCACGCGCAGACGATCGCTCAGGCCCGTTCGCACTTGGCGCTGCTCGATCTTGCCCTCGCGATTGAGCACTTGGGCCAAGTACAGGCCGTCGTCATCGGCGTCCTCCAGAGCGGCCAGGGGGGCTGTGAGCACCTGCTTGGCCTGGCCGGCAACGAAGAACACCTGGGTGGTCATTTCGGCCATCAGGGCGCCATCGGGGTTGTCGACATCCAGCAGCACGGTGTACTGCACCACCTTGTTGCCGGTGGTGCCGGCGCTGGCGCTGGCCGGGCTGCCGCCGCCCTGGCTGGCCTGGTCCAACGGCTTGGGCGGGATCGGCAGGATCTGCCGCACGCGGCTGCTCCAGCGGCGCTTGCCGCCGGCCAGGGTGGTGAAGTAGGCGCTCATGCCGGGCTGGACCTTGCCGATGTCGGCCTCCGATACCTGGGCCCAGACGGTCATCGGCGAGAGTTTGGCGATACGCAGGATCAACGGCGTCTGTTGCTGGGCGTTGAGGGTCTGGCCCTCCCGGGCATCCACAGCGACCACGGTGCCGCTCATGGGGGCATAGATGCGCGTGTAACCCAACTCGGCCTCGTCGCTGCGCAGGCTGGCTTGAGCCTGGCGGATCTGCGCCTGGTACATGTCGATGCGCGCCTGGGTCACTTTGAGTTGGGCTTGGGCTGTTTGCAGGTCTTCCTCGCGGGTGGCGCCTGCGGCGGCTAGATCACGTTGGCGTTGGTACTGTTGCGTCGCCAGCTGGTACTGGGCGCGTTGCTCGGCCAGTTGGGCCTTGAGGTTTTCGATGGAGTAGCGACCGGCATCGAGCTTGGCTTGCTGGGTGGACGGGTCGATCTCGACCAGCAACTGACCCTGGCGCACCACATCGCCCACCTCCACGTGCAACGTGCGGATCTGCCCGGAGGCCTGGGCGCCCACATCGACATAACGCCTGGGCTGCAAGGTGCCCAAGGCCGTGACGCTGCTTTCGATATCGCCTCGCACGACCTGGACGGTGCTAACCGGCAGGGTGCCGAAGGGCAGGGTCTTCCAGGCCAGGATGGCGCCCAGGCCAAGCAGGCCCAGGCCACCGAGCAGGATCCGACGGCGGGTGTGGATTAAGCGTCTCATGCGGGCTTCCGGCCAGGGGTGAAAGTCACACGCGGCCAATCGTGGCACGCAGGGCGGTCTCAGGTAGACGAAGCCACAACGGGGAGATTTAGTCGATTCGAGAAGTGGGGGTGGGTTGTTGCTGAGAATAATTATAATTTGTAATATGTCGCGCTGATATCACTTCGTCCCGTGTTCCGATTGCAAGTGTCGAGCAAGGAAATGCCAGGTACCGTCGTGGAACATTACTATCGTGAGCTGGTGAGTTTCCTTTCCGCGCGCCTGGGCAACCGTCAGGCGGCGGAGGACGTCGCCCACGATGCCTACCTGAGAGTGCTGGAGCGCACTGACGCTCAGCGCATCGAACACCCGCGCGCTTTTTTGTACCGCACTGCGCTGAACCTGGTGGTCGATCGCCACCGACGTCATCAGGTGCGCCAGGCCGAGCCGCTGGAAGTGCTGGACACCGACGAGCGCTGGCACGGGCCTGGGTTGTCCCACAGCATGCAGATGGACCAGCGCCTGGAATTGATGCAGCGCGCCCTTGATGAGCTGAGCAAACCCTGCCGGGACAGCTTCCTGCTGCGCAAACTCGAAGGGCTGTCTCACCCGCAGATCGCCGAGCGCCTGGGGATTTCTCGTAGCCTGGTGGAAAAGCATATTGTCAATGCCATGAAACACTGCCGCGTACGCATGCGCGAGTGGGAATCCTGACGTTGCCGACACATCCCTGAAACACCCGTATCAGCCGCGTTACACCCTTGATGGGAAATGAAAATTCCCCATGCTGGCGACTTGATTTCTCCTGCTTTCCCGACAACTATCAAGGAAAGACCCCGGCCGGGCCCCCGTCGTGGTGGTTGCCTGTACTGGCGCAGTAGGGGCAGGGCATATTCCCTCAACGCCTCGTTGCCCAGGTGCAGACAATGGCAAACAAGACCATGCGCATCCTCATTGCCGACGAGCATCCGTGCCAACGTTTGCAGCTGGAAAAAATGCTCAATGGCCTGGGCTACTACCGCATCGCCCCGGTGGAAAGTTTCGAAGACCTCCAGCGTTTGGTGCAGAGCGCGCTGCAGCCATTCAATCTATTGATCGGCAACATCGAGCTGGCCAGCCACGCCGGCGTCGACCTGGCGCGCTTTTGCCAGGTCAGCACCCAGATCCAGCATGCCTTGCTCTACCATTCTCAGCACCTGAAGGTGCCCGCAGTGCCTCAGGCCCAGCGCCAGGCGGTGAACATCAGCCTGCCGCGCGTACCGGATGACGAGGCGCTGCAATCGTTCATGGCGATCATCGACCTGCCTTTGGTGGTAGGGCAGTTGCCGCTGCCGGCGAGCCTGGCGGGCAAGGGCAATCCGATCCGGCACCGAAACTTCGGCCACACAATGTTCAGCCGTTCGAGCTGAGTCAGGTGGGGCAAGGGGGTGGCATTTGCTATCCTCTTGCCCTTTGCCGATTTGCGGAACCATGCCATGACTGTCATCGATACCGCCCGTGCACCCCGGTTCAGCCGCGGCGATCACCGGACCCTGGGCCTGGCGGCGTTGGGCGGCGCGTTGGAAATCTACGATTTCATTATCTTCGTGTTCTTCGCCCTGACCCTCAGCCAGCTGTTTTTCCCGCCTGAAATGCCTGAGTGGTTGCGGCTGCTGCAGAGTTTCGGAATTTTCGTCACCGGGTACCTGGCCAGGCCCCTGGGCGGCATCCTGATGGCGCACTTCGCCGACCACCTGGGGCGCAAGCGGGTGTTCAGCCTGAGCATCCTGATGATGGCCCTGCCGTGCTTGCTGATCGGCCTGATGCCGACCTATGCCGATATCGGCTATGCCGCGCCGCTGATCCTGCTGGCGTTGCGTATCCTCCAAGGCGCTGCGGTGGGTGGCGAGGTGCCGAGCGCCTGGACCTTCGTTGCCGAACATGCGCCTGTGGGCCGACGCGGCTATGCCCTGGGCTTTCTGCAAGCTGGACTGACCTTCGGCTACCTGCTGGGCGCCTTGACCGCGACCTTGTTGGCGAAGCTTTACAGTCCGCAGGAGATTCTCGACTACGCCTGGCGTTATCCCTTCCTGTTGGGCGGTGTGTTTGGTGTCGTCGGCGTCTGGTTGCGCCGCTGGTTGAGTGAAACGCCGGTGTTCCTGGCCCTGCGCGAACGCCAGGAACAGCCAGTGGCCTTCCCGCTGCGTAGCGTGCTGGGCACGCATCGTCATGCACTGATTCCGGCGGCCTTGCTGACTTGCGTGCTGACGTCGGCAGTGGTGGTGCTGGTGGTGATCACCCCTACCGTGATGCAGCAGCGCTTCGGCATCGCAGCGGGCCACACCTTCGCCCTGAGCAGCGTGGGAATTGTCTTTCTCAACATGGGTTGCGTGCTGGCCGGCTTGCTGGTCGACCGCATCGGTGCCTGGCGCGCCTTGATGATCTACAGCCTGCTGTTGCCTGTGGGCATCGGAGCGTTGTACGCAAGTCTGGTGGGGCAGTTTGGCTGGACGTGGCTGGCCTATGCCTTGGCAGGGTTGTCCTGCGGTGTGGTAGGGGTGGTGCCATCAGTGATGGTCGGGTTGTTCCCGGCGCAGATCCGAGTGTCGGGTATTTCCTTCACCTACAACATCGCCTATGCCTTATGGGCCAGCACCACGCCGCTGGCGTTGATTGCATTGATGCCATGGAGCCCCTGGGTGTGCGTCGGGTTCTGCCTGATCATGGGGCTTGTCGGTTTCATGACGGCGGCCTACTTCCGCGGTCGTGGAGTGGCGTGCGCGACGTCGTGCTCGGCTACCTCGCCCCTCTGAAGGTGCAGTGCGTGTCCTACGGTGCGCGAGCTTGGGTTCACGCAAGGTAAGGGGAACGGCACTGACTGTCGGTGGTGGAGCCTCTGCGTAGATTGCTCGGTGCTTGATTCAAGCACCCGCATCTACCGGATTTGGAGGCTGCCGATGTATGGCTTTAACGTGAAGTGGCAGACGCGCGAGCAACTGCCGGAAATCCCCCAGGACATGTTGTTCTCCGGTGTGGCGCGCGACACGCCAGAGGCTGATCCCGGTCATGCCCCTGTGATGAGTACGCCCGTCATACGCTGGGGAAACAGCAAAGCCTGCGTCTTTGATGACCGGGTACACCATGAGCAGGCCTGGCTGGTGGTCTATGGGGATGGCCAGCGGCTCACGGGGGGCCGACCTCTGCAAGGGTTCCGGCATATCGCTGATATCCAGGAGGCGGCCAGTGGCGTTGCACTGCGTCTGATCGATGCCAATGGCCATGAGGTGGAAATCTCGCACCTGGAACTTGATTCGCTGGATGGCAAGGACGGCCGCGAGTCCGAAATCGAGGGATTGCCAGTGGGTATCCCTTTTTGCCTGGGCCATGACCATGCTTTGCTGATGGCCGATGAAAAGGGCGTGCGCATTGATTCGGGGCCGGAGACCCTGGCCATGCAATGGATGTTCAAGGACGGAAAACTGAGCAGCGTCGCCACCGGTCAAGTCCTTGGCCTGGGAGTACGTTGTCTGCCGCCCGCCCAAGGGCTTGAAAAATGGCATCTTTCTCCCGAAGGGGTGCTTGCGTTTGGCCCTCAGGCGCAGGCGCTGTGCGCAGACCCGGCGCATGGCGAGGTCTGGCTTCAGCCTCAGGACCCGGGGTTGCCATCTGTGCGTTGGCAGGTGAAACGACCGCGTAACAAGGCGTCGGGCATGCAGGTCGAGAAGCTGGTCCTGCATGTGCAGGTCTGCGACGACTACAGCGCCGGGACTTCGGACAGCGTCTACTTCTCGATCAATGGCAGCCGTCATCAGCAGCTTCTGGCCAGGAATTTCGAACGAGGCTCGGCGCTGGCTGCCGAGGTGGATCTGGCCAGTATGTTCCAAGGGCGCACCATCTTTGCCGACGAACTCGTCAGCGTGGAGCTGTATCAGGTAAGCGGCGACGGCTACGGTCCAGCATGGCGTATGAACGCGCTGGATCTGGTGGTCAATGACCACATGAGCAACCGTGTGCTCGGGTCCGACAGTCCATGGCTGTTGCCAACGTCAGGCGCAAACTGGACGGGTACGATCAATTGGCTGGACTGGCGTGAGGAGGGCGGTCAGACGCCGTTGGACTTTGCCGGGTACACCTATCCGGTCAATTGGGGGCCACTGCTGTCCGATTGGCTGAATTGGCGTTCGTATGAACCGGAAACGCTCACGGGGGTGTGCCAGTTGATTGGCGAGTATCAGGGCAGGCTTCTGGCCTACGATCTCAAAGACAAGAAACCGGTCTATCTTGAGCCCAATACCGCAATCGATTCTTACACGTGGGTCTACACCCCACAGGGAAGCATCATCATCCGGCGTTGGGACAAGACCGCGTCCCGCAGCAGCTATATCCGTCATAGCCAACTCGGCTCCGGCAATCCAGTGGTGTGCGCCGGAGAGCTCACCATCACTCGTGTTGCGACCCACATGGCTGTGCAGGATCTTTTGGGGATGATCAACGACGCGTCCGGGCATTACCTGCCCGATGGCGGCACATGTCTGGCACATGTGCGCGAACGGCTGGCCCAACTTGGGCTGGATACGAGCAGTACGCAGATCCGATACAGGACGCAAACCCCGGCGATGTGATGGCCTGCAACCCAAACGAAAAAGCCCCCAAGGCCTGGCCTTGGGGGCTTTTTTCATGCGGGGCGATGTTACATGTTCGGGTAATTCGGCCCGCCTGCGCCTTCTGGAGTGACCCAGGTGATGTTCTGGGCCGGGTCCTTGATGTCGCAGGTCTTGCAATGCACACAGTTCTGCGCGTTGATCTGGAAGCGCTTGCTCCCGTCTTCCTGGGTAACCACTTCGTACACGCCGGCCGGGCAGTAGCGCTGGGCAGGTTCGTCATACAGCGGCAGGTTGCTGGCGATCGGTACGCTGGCATCGGCCAGTTTCAGGTGGCAGGGCTGTTCCTCTTCATGGTTGGTGCTGGAGAGGAACACCGAACTCAGCTTGTCGAAGCTGAGCTTGCCGTCGGGTTTGGGGTAGTCGATCTTCTGCGAATCGGCTGCCAGCTTGAGGCAGGCGTAGTCCGGCTTGGTGTCGTGCAGGGTGAACGGCAGCTTGCCGCCGAACCAGTTCTGGTCGATGTAGTTGAACGCACCACCGAGCAAGGGGCCGAACTTGTGCAGCGCAGGGCCGAAGTTGCGGCTGGCGAACAGCTCCTCATACAGCCAGCTGGCTTTGAAGGCGCTGACGTAGTTGTCGAGGGTGTCGCCACCTTCGCGACCGGCGAACAGAGCTTCGGCCACGGCGTCGGCGGCGAGCATGCCGGACTTCATGGCGGTGTGGCTGCCTTTGATCTTGGAGAAGTTCAGGGTGCCCAGGTCGCAACCGATCAGTGCGCCGCCGTTGAAGACCATCTTCGGCAGCGAGTTCAGGCCGCCCTTGCAGATGGCGCGGGCACCGTAGCTGATGCGCTTGCCGCCTTCGAGGTACTGGCTCATCACCGGGTGGTGCTTCAGGCGCTGGAACTCATCGAATGGCGACAGGTAGGGGTTGGCATAGGAGAGGTCGACGATCAGGCCGACCACCACCTGATTGTTCTCCAGATGATAAAGGAAGGAGCCGCCGGTGTTCTCGGCGCTCACTACGTCCAGCGGCCAGCCGGCGGTGTGCACCACCAGGCCTTGCTCGTGCTTGGCCGGATCGATTTCCCAGATTTCCTTGAGGCCAATGCCGTAGTGCTGGACGTCGGACTCGCTGTCGAGGTTGAAGCGCTTGATCAACTGTTTGCCGATATGACCACGGCAGCCTTCGGCGAACAACGTGTACTTGGCGCGCAGTTCCATGCCTGGCGTGTACAGGCCGTCTTTAGGGTTGCCTTCGCGGTCGACCCCCAGGTCGCCCGTGATGATCCCGCGGACCACGCCGTTCTCATCGAACAGCGCTTCCTGGGCGGCGAAGCCTGGGTAAATTTCCACGCCCAGGTTCTCGGCTTGTTGGGCCAGCCAGCGGCACAGATTGCCCAGGGAGATAATGTAGTTACCCTGGTTATGCATGGTCTTTGGCACGAACAGGTCAGGGACCTTGGTCGAGCTGCTCGCATCCTTGAGTACATAGATGTCGTCGCGCTTGACTTCGGTGTTCAGCGGAGCACCGAGTTCTTTCCAGTCGGGGAACAGTTCGTTCAGAGCACGTGGCTCGAACACCGCGCCGGAGAGGATGTGGGCACCGACTTCCGAGCCTTTCTCGACCACGCAGACGCTGATCTCGTTACCGGCTTCGGCGGCCTTCTGCTTCAGGCGGCAGGCGGCGGACAGGCCCGCCGGGCCTGCGCCGACGATGACCACGTCGAATTCCATGTATTCGCGTTCCACTGGTTCTCTCCTACTCAAGGCTCATCGCTGTTGCTTGTCTTGTCTTTTTGGGTGATGGAGGGCCATGCACGACTGTATAAGCTGTAGCTTCGTGGATGACGGACTACACCGCTTTGTCTTGGCCGCGCATTATATCTACACCACTTGGTGGGTCCAATACAAACGTTTGTTTGAATTTGCCGGAGCCCAGTAAAATCACTGGAACGCGGCTGGAGGCTGGCCGATTTGCCGTATTGACCGGATTAGGTGTTACGGTCAAGATACGAGCGGTTTTACGCTCGCCGTAGGCTGACCGCCGGGCGCAGGTGTACCCCTAAAGACCAGGCATGGAGCAGGGTTTTCGGGCCGAATCCGGTTTTGTAGTGGAGTCTACACGCCACGACAGAAAATGACCCGTCGGTTTTGCCGGCGAAGTCGAAACAGGACTGTTCGGTCACAGGAAATTCCCCGCAGCCAGGAACGTTTTTAGAGGTGCCCTTGTACCCACGCGCAATCGCCGGGCATGCCCCAGGCGACATTCTTTTCACCGGAGAGTAACGAGGAATCCATGAAGGTTCTTGTAGCTGTCAAACGAGTGGTCGACTACAACGTCAAGGTTCGCGTCAAGGCGGACAACTCCGGCGTCGACCTTGCAAACGTCAAGATGTCCATGAACCCCTTCTGCGAAATCGCCGTGGAAGAAGCCGTACGCCTGAAGGAAAAGGGCGTTGCGACCGAGATCGTCGCCGTTGCCGTCGGTCCGACCGCTGCTCAGGAGCAGCTGCGTACCGCCCTGGCGCTGGGTGCCGATCGCGCCATCCTGGTCGAGACCGCCGAAGAGCTCAACTCCCTGGCCGTGGCCAAGGCGCTCAAGGCCATTGTCGATAAAGAGCAGCCACAGTTGGTCATCCTTGGCAAGCAAGCCATCGACAGTGACAACAACCAGACCGGCCAGATGCTGGCTGCGCTGACCGGCTACGCCCAAGGCACCTTCGCCTCCAAGGTCGAAGTGGCTGGCGACAAGCTCAACGTCACCCGTGAAATCGATGGCGGCCTGCAGACCGTCGCGCTGAACCTGCCGGCGATCGTCACCACCGACCTGCGTCTGAACGAGCCACGCTATGCGTCGCTGCCGAACATCATGAAAGCCAAGAAGAAGCCGCTGGAGACTGTCACTCCAGACGCGCTGGGCGTCTCCACCGCTTCCACCACCAAGACCCTGAAAGTCGAAGCCCCGGCTGCTCGCAGCGCGGGTATCAAGGTCAAGTCGGTGGCTGAACTGGTCGAGAAACTGAAGAACGAGGCGAAGGTAATCTAAATGACTATCCTGGTTGTCGCTGAACACGAAAACGGTGCCGTTGCCCCGGCTACCCTGAACACTGTTGCCGCTGCCGCCAAGATCGGTGGGGATATCCATGTGCTGGTCGCAGGCCAGAACGTCGGTGGTGTCGCTGAAGCTGCCGCCAAGATCGCTGGCGTTGCCAAGGTACTGGTCGCTGACAATGCCGCCTACGCTCACGCGCTGCCGGAAAACGTAGCGCCGCTGATCGCCGAGTTGGGCAAGGGCTACAGCCACGTGCTGGCTCCGGCCACCACCAATGGCAAGAACATCCTGCCACGCGTCGCCGCGCTGCTGGACGTCGACCAGATCTCCGAGATCATCTCGGTCGAGTCTGCCGACACCTTCAAGCGCCCGATCTATGCCGGTAACGCCATTGCTACCGTGCAGTCCAGCGCTGCGGTCAAGGTCATCACCGTGCGTACCACCGGCTTCGATGCCGTGGCCGCCGAGGGTGGTTCGGCTGCTGTCGAGGCCGTTGGTGCCGTGCACGACGCTGGCAAGTCTGCTTTCGTTGGTGAAGAGCTGGCCAAGTCCGACCGTCCTGAGCTGACCGCTGCCAAGATCGTCGTTTCCGGCGGTCGCGGCATGGGCAACGGTGACAACTTCAAGCATCTGTACGCCCTGGCCGACAAGCTCGGCGCTGCTGTCGGTGCCTCGCGTGCCGCGGTCGACGCAGGCTTCGTGCCCAACGACATGCAGGTCGGCCAGACCGGCAAGATCGTTGCGCCGCAGCTGTACATCGCCGTCGGTATCTCGGGCGCGATCCAGCACCTGGCGGGCATGAAGGACTCCAAGGTGATCGTTGCGATCAACAAGGACGAAGAAGCACCGATCTTCCAGGTCGCCGACTACGGCCTGGTCGCCGACCTGTTCGAGGCGGTTCCAGAGCTGGAAAAGCTGGTCTGATCCGGCGGCTTCACTTATAAAGAAGCCCGGCCCTCCGAAACGAGGGCCGGGCTTTTTTCTGGCTGCAAGGAGTAGGGCATGGAGTTTCGCAAAGCGGGCAGGGTGCTGGCCTGCATGGCGGCGTTGTCGGCGCCATGGACAATGGCAGCAGGCAAGTGCGAACGCCTGGTGGCGACTGGCAGCCCGGATGCTCCGCCGTATTCCTGGCAGGATCCGAAAGATCCTCGGCATCTGATCGGTGCCAATGTCGACCTGCTGCGTCAGGTCGCCGCCGAGCTTGGGGTGTCGGTCGAAGTGCTGCACGCCGGCAAGCGCGACCAGGCGCTGGAGGAAGTGCGCAGCGGGCGTATGGACCTGTTGATCGATACGCCCATGCAGGTCGAACAGTTGACCGCCCTGGACTACATCCATCCGCCGTTGCAGCTCAACGAGTACCTTGTCTGGACTCGTCATGACGCCACGTTGGTCTTCGACGGGCCGGCGGACCTTGCCCAGTACCAAGGCAGTATTTCCGAGCGGGCTCGCCTGACTCCGGCTTTCGAAGCCTTCGCCAAGGCCCAGCTCAAGCTGGCCCCTGCGCAGAACCTGACTCAGGCCTTCCAGAAACTGGTACTGGGCCAGGTCGATTATGTGCTGGCCGGGCGCTATTCGGGCATGGGCATGGTCCAGAGTCTGGGGATGGGCAATGACTTGATCGCCCGAGGCTTGCCGGTGGACCGCCCAGGCCTGTACCTCGCTGTGTCGCACAACTCGGCCTGCAATGACGCCTGGCTGCGCGGACAACTGGCAAAAAAACTGACAGAATTGCCGATCTCCGGGGTGTCCCAGGCTGTGCTGCAGCGCAATGTCGAGCGCTGGAAGGCGCAGATGCAGGCGCCTCTGGATGCCCCTAAACAGTAGGAATGCAATGAGAACCCAACCACTGATCCTTGCCTTGGCCATGCTCGGCCTGGCTGGCTGTGCCAACGATCCTGCGCCCAACGAGCAGATGCGTCTGTCCGAGCAGGCCCTGGAGCAGGCCAAGGCCGTCGGTGCCACCGAGCAGGTGGCGGAATTGAAACTGGCCGAAGACAAACTGGCGAGAGCCAAGACCAACATGGCCACCGAGGATTACCGTGACGCGCGCATGCGCGCCGAGCAGGCCGAGCTGGATGCGCGCCTGGCCGAGGCTCGGGTGTTGACCCAGAAGAGCGAAGAGCAGCTTCAGGTCGTGCAGGCGCGGGTCAAGCGCCTTCGCAAGCAACTGGAGGTCCAGCCATGATGCGTCGCCAATCAATGGCTGCACTGGCGCTGATGGCGCTGGTCGGGTTGCAGGGTTGCGCGAGCCAGCGCAGCGAGTCGGCGCTCGATGAAGCGGCGGTCGCCTTCCAAAAGGTCAAGGATGACGCCGATGTGCTGCGCAGCGCGCCGCGCGATGTGATTCGTGCTGGTGAATCCCTGGCGCGTGCCGAGCGTCTCTCGAGCTACATCGGCACCGGGTCCGACGTGCGTCACTACGCCTATTTGAGCAAGCGCTACAGCGAGATCGCGGCCGAGCATGCCAAGTTGGCCCTCAATCAAGAGCGTCTGGCCAAGCTCGACCTGGAGCGCCAGCGCTTGCAGCTGGGTCTGCGCGAAGCCAAATTGGCCAGCGTCCAACAGCAGGGTAAGTGGGTCGAAGCGCAGATCGCGGCCATGGCCTCCGAGCAAAGCGATCGTGGCTTGGTGATGACGTTGGGCGATGTGCTGTTCGACACTGGTCGCGCCGAGCTCAAGACCTCTGCCAGCCGCACGGTGCTCAAGCTCGTCCAGTTCCTGCAGCTCAATCCTCGTCGTGTGGTGCGGGTCGAAGGGTATACCGACAGTACCGGACTGCCCGAGGATAACCTCGCGCTATCGCGGGATCGTGCCCAGGCCGTGGCTGATATGTTGATCGACCTGGGTGTAGACGAAAAACGCATACAGGTCGAAGGCTATGGCGACCAGTATCCGATCGACGCCAATGCGTCCGAGCGGGGCAGGGCGCAGAACCGTCGGGTCGAAATCGTCTTTTCCGACGACAAGGGCAAGCTCGCGCCAGCGCGTTGAAGCCGGGCGTTCTTGTAGGTTTTTGGCTATCTCGTTCGTCGGTAACGGGCGGGTTTGTTGATTCTGTGATTGTTACCTCACTGTATTGTTGACTATTCTCCAATCTGTCCCAGTACACTTCGTAACTGTTACGGTATTCTGACTCGGCTTTGAGTCGCACAAGAACAACGAACCCGTCCGCGTTTCGAGAGCCGCCATGACCAACCTGCTGTTGTACCAGCGCATTGCCCAGCAACTGGCCGATGACATCCGCCGAGGTGTCTACCAGCCTGGTGAGCGTGTGCCCTCCGTGCGCAAGATGAGCGCCCAGCTCAACGTCAGTCATGCCACGGTGCTGCAGGCCTATGCCAATCTGGAGGATCAAGGCCTGATCCGCGCGCGGCCGCAGTCCGGCTACTACGTGCACCAGACCCCGGCACTCACCGCACAGACCCCTGATATCGCCCGGGTCGAGCGGCCGGGCCTGGTCACTCGTGCGAGCATCATCCAACAGGTGCTGACCGAGGCGCGACGAGACGGAGTTTTCCCCTTTGGTGCGGCAGTCCCGCACGTTGACTATTTGCCGGTGCGGGCTCTGCATCAGCAATTGGCCAAAGTGACGCGCTTTCACAGCCCGCGCGCCTTCAGTTACATGTTCAGTCCTGGCTTCGAGCCACTGCGCCGGCAGATAGCCATTCGTATGCGTGACGCCGGGGTGCTGGTCGATCCGCGTGAGGTGGTGGTGACCCATGGTTGCGTCGATGCCCTGCAAATGTCGTTGCGGGTACTGACTCGCCCAGGCGACCTGATCGCTGCGGAGTCGCCCACCTATTATGGATTGCTGCAATTGGCCGACTTGTTGGGGCTCAAGGTCATCGAGATTCCGAGTGACCCGTCGACCGGCATCAGTCTAGAGGCCTTACAGTTGGCTGCCAACCAATGGTCAATCAAGGCCCTGGTGTTGACCCCGCGTCTGAGCAATCCCTTGGGGGGCACGATCCCTGAGGATCGGCAAAAGCAGCTGTTGCGTCTGGCCTCGGACTTCGATATCCAGATCGTCGAGGACGACATCTATGGCGAACTGATGTTCGAGCAAGGCCGGACCAAGGCGCTCAAGGCATTCGATCGTCTGGATCGGGTCATCTACTGCTCAAGCTTTTCCAAGACCCTTTCGCCTGGAGTGCGGGTAGGTTGGATGATTGCCGGTCGTTACCAGGACGAGATCCAGCGGCTGCAGACCTTCACCACCCATTCGGCGTGCAGCGTCACCCAGATGGGTGTGGCCGCCTATCTGGAAAACGGCGGATATGACCGCCACCTGCGGTACATCCGCCAGGAGTACCGCAAGAACCTCAGCGCCTATCAGTTGGCCGTGCAGCAGCATTTTCCTGAAGGTACGCAGATGACCCGGCCTACGGGAGGATTCATTCTCTGGGTGAGCCTGCCTGGGAGGGTCAACACCCAAGATCTGCATGTGCGGGCGTTGGAGCAAGGCATCAGCATCGCGCCGGGGCTTATCTTCAGCAACACCGAGCAGTTCAACCATTGCATTCGGCTCAACTGCGGCATTCCATGGAACAAGGAGGCCGAGCGTGCAGTGATCACGCTGGGTCTGCTGGCTCATCAGTTATGCAAATCGTCGACAGGATCACTGTTGTAAATCTTGCCAGTGGCGTTCGGAACAGAGAGCATACGCACACTTTTCCAGCACGCTCCTGATGTCCATGAAAGCGCTTCGCTCTTTTGTCCTACTCCTTTGCCTGGCGCCGTTGTGCCTGTCCGCTGCTATGGCACACGCCACGCAGCCGGCGGCCAAAGCGTCTGCGACGCAAACCAAGCCGGCGGCCAAGCCAGTACGCAAGCAGGCGGCGAACAAGGCCGGCAAAGTCGCGAGCAAGACGCCGGGCAGGGGCAAGGCCAAGCCGTCCGGCAAGGTAGTGCGCAAAAAACCTTTGACCAAGGCGGTCGCCAAGCCGTTGCCCAAGCCAAAGCTAGACCTGAGTTTGCCTGCCGCGATGGTCGAAGAACTCAAGCCAGAGGTGGGTGATCCGGTGATGCGGCGCAAGCCTTTGCTGCCGTCCATGTTTCCGCAAAAGCCAGTCAGCGATGACAGTCCCTTCCAACTCAATGGGCGCCTGATCAACAACGAAATGCAGTTACAGCTGCGCAACGACAGTCGTCATGATGTGGAGGGCGCTGCTATCGATTTCGAGTTTCGTCAGTAGGTGTTCCAACTGACTGCCGGGTCACGGCAGATTTCATCCGATCCGCAATTTCAAACATATGTTTGAGCGGTTACTATCCAGGGACGTTCGTCCCGTTTTGCTCGTGGGAGTCCTGTTTCATGAAATGCCGAGAGGGCTGCGGCGCATGCTGCATTGCCCCATCCATCAGCTCGCCGATGCCGCGCATGCCCCAGGGCAAGCCAGCTGGCGAGCGGTGCCTGCACCTGACCACTGACAACCTCTGTGAGTTGTTTGGCAAGCCTGAGCGGCCGGCGGTGTGTGGTGGGTTCAAGGCGGACGTGGAGGTGTGCGGCAATGATCGCGACGAGGCGATCAGGATTCTCGGCTGGTTGGAGCAAATGACGGCGGCGTAACAGGTTGGATCTTCGACAACAAGGAACAAAACGATGAGATCGATCAAGCGTATTGCACTGCTGTGTGGCGTCGGTGTTCTGCTGTCGCCGGCTGCCTGGGCCGAGAACTGGCAGGTGGCCAAGGATGAGGACGGCATCAAGGTGTCCCTCAGTGAAGTGCCGGGTTCGAAGTACAAAGCCTATCGCGGCGTGACCTTGATCAAGGCGCCGCTGGCCAAGGTCAAGGCTTTGCAGGAGGACACCGTAGGTGCCTGCAAGTGGATTCATGAGTGCGAGTCGCAAAAGCTGCTCAAGCAGGATGGCGCGCAGAGCTGGACCTATACTCGTTTCAATACGCCCTGGCCGGTGACGCCGCGTGATTCGATCCTTCACGTGACCACCACCGAGGAGGCTGACGGCAGCCTGGTCCGAAAGCTCGAGGAGGACCCCAAATACCTGCCGGAGGAAAAGGGCTATGTGCGTGTGGCACAGGTCCAAGGCTTCTGGAAGCTGGTGCCCAAGGGTGACAGCACCGAGGTTACCTACCAAGTGCACACCGAGCCTGGAGGCAGTGTGCCGTCCTGGCTGGCCAACAAGTTTGTGGTCGACGCGCCGTTCAATACCCTCAAGGGGTTGCGCGACAAGGCTGAAAAGCCCTGAGTCTGATGGCAGGCATGCCCGCGAAGCGGTGAGCAGCGGTCTATCGGTTGCTGCGCTATAAAAAAGGCTGCCCAAGGGCAGCCTTTTTTACGTTCGGCTCGAAGAGCTTACTTGCGGTCTTTCAAGTCAACGATGTCACGCTGCTCGTGGCCAGTGTACAGCTGGCGCGGACGGCCGATCTTGTACGGGCTGGAGAGCATCTCCTTCCAGTGCGAGATCCAGCCGACGGTGCGTGCCAGGGCGAAGATCACGGTGAACATGCTGGTCGGAATGCCGATCGCCTTCAGGATGATGCCGGAGTAGAAGTCGACGTTCGGGTACAGCGAGCGCTCGATGAAGTACGGATCGGTCAGTGCGATCTCTTCCAGGCGCATCGCCAGTTCGAGCTGCGGATCGTTCTTGATGCCCAGTTCGCTCAGCACCTCGTCGCAGGTCTTCTTCATCACGGTGGCGCGTGGGTCGCGGTTCTTGTAAACGCGGTGACCGAAGCCCATGAGCTTGAACGGATCGTTCTTGTCCTTGGCCTTGGCGATGTACTTGTCGATGTTGGAGACATCGCCAATTTCATCGAGCATGGTCAGTACGGCTTCGTTGGCGCCGCCGTGGGCCGGACCCCACAGTGCAGCGATGCCGGCGGCGATACAGGCGAACGGGTTGGCGCCCGAGGAGCCCGCCAGGCGCACGGTGGAGGTAGAGGCGTTCTGCTCGTGGTCGGCGTGGAGGATGAAGATCCGGTCCATTGCCTTGGCCAGCACCGGGCTGATCGGTTTGATCTCGCACGGCGTGTTGAACATCATGTGCAGGAAGTTTTCCGCGTACGACAGGTCGTTGCGCGGATACATCATCGGCTGGCCCATGGAGTACTTGTAGACCATCGCGGCCAGGGTCGGCATTTTTGCGACCAGGCGCACCGCAGAGATCTCGCGATGCTGCGGGTTGTTGATGTCCAGGGAGTCGTGATAGAACGCCGACAGGGCGCCGACCACGCCGCACATCACCGCCATCGGGTGAGCGTCGCGGCGGAAGCCGTTGAAGAAGGATTTCAGCTGCTCGTGAACCATGGTGTGGTTCTTCACGGTGCTGACGAACTGGGCCTTCTGCTCGGCGTTCGGCAGTTCGCCGTTGAGCAGCAGGTAGCAGGTTTCCAGGTAGTCCGATTTTTCGGCGAGCTGTTCGATCGGGTAGCCGCGGTGCAGCAGGACACCCTTGTCGCCATCGATGTAGGTGATCTTCGACTCGCAGGACGCAGTCGCCATGAAACCGGGGTCGAAGGTGAAGTGACCAGTAGCCCCCAACCCGCGGACGTCGATAACATCGGGACCAACGGTGCCGGTTAAAATGGGCAGCTCGACGGGGGCAGCGCCCTCGATGACCAACTGCGCTTTTTTGTCAGCCATGTGGCCTCCTATTAATGCTTGAAATCATCAGACAGACCCCCCACGCAGGGCCCGCACCACTATAGAGGGATAAATTCGAATGTCAATTTGCCTAAAGGCTGGTTGAAACACCCTCTGAGCCCTGATTTTTCACGAAATTCTCGCCCATTTACGCCTTTTGTTCGCTAAAGGCAATGCGCTATTTGGGCTAGCCCCTCACGTTGTCATAAGCAGCCTAACTGTCTATACTCCGCAACCGACCGCCAGGGGCTTGCAAGCCCGTTCCGCTGGGGGTCGTCGCTCCCTGGGTGGTGGGTACCTGACCAGTACACTTACCAACAACTTTGCCCTGTTAGCTAGGGGCTCTTCAGTGTGAAAAAAGCCGTGAAAAGCCAACGACCTGTAAACCTAGACCTAAGGACCATCAAACTCCCGATCACCGCGTACACGTCCATTCTTCACCGTATCTCCGGCGTCATCCTGTTCCTTGGCCTGGCCATCATGCTTTACGCATTGGGCAAGTCGCTGGGTTCCGAGGAGGGCTTTGCCGAGGTGAAGGCGTGTCTGACCAGTCCGCTGGCCAAGCTGGTGACTTGGGGCCTGCTGTCCGGCCTGCTGTACCACCTCGTTGCAGGTGTACGCCACCTGATCATGGACATGGGTGTCGGTGAGACGCTAGAGGGCGGCAAGCTGGGCTCGAAAATCGTGATCGTCATCTCCGTGGTGCTGATCGTTCTGGCGGGAGTTTGGGTATGGTAACTAATGTCACGAACCTGTCGCGTTCGGGCCTCTATGACTGGATGGCGCAGCGCGTATCTGCGGTCGTTCTCGCGGCTTACTTCATTTTCCTGATCGGCTACGTCGCCGTTCACCCGGGTCTCGACTATGCCCAGTGGCACGGTCTGTTCTCCAACAACGCGATGCGTATCTTCAGTCTGCTGGCACTCGTTGCCCTGGGCGCTCACGCCTGGGTCGGCATGTGGACCATTGCCACCGACTACCTGACGCCGATGTCCTTCGGCAAGTCGGCGACTGCGATTCGTTTCCTGTTCCAGGCTGTGTGCGGCGTTGCGATGTTCGCGTACTTCGTCTGGGGTGTGCAGATTCTCTGGGGTATCTGATCCATGGCTAGCATTCCAACCATTTCTTTCGACGCCATCATCATCGGTGGCGGCGGTGCCGGCATGCGCGCTGCGCTGCAGCTGGCCCAGGGCGGTCATAAGACTGCCGTAGTCACCAAGGTCTTCCCGACCCGTTCGCACACTGTATCCGCCCAAGGCGGCATCACCTGCGCCATCGCTTCGGCCGACCCGAACGACGACTGGCGCTGGCACATGTACGACACCGTCAAAGGTTCCGACTACATCGGTGACCAGGACGCTATCGAGTACATGTGTCAGGAAGGTCCTGCTGCGGTCTTCGAACTGGACCACATGGGTCTGCCGTTCTCGCGTACCGAAACTGGGCGTATCTACCAGCGTCCGTTCGGTGGCCAGTCCAAGGACTTCGGCAAGGGTGGCCAGGCCGCCCGTACCTGCGCCGCTTCCGACCGTACCGGTCACGCGCTGCTGCACACCCTGTATCAGGGCAACCTGAAAGCAGGCACCACCTTCCTCAACGAGTACTATGCCGTTGATCTGGTGAAGAACCAGGACGGCGCTTTTGTCGGCGTGATCGCGATCTGCATCGAAACCGGCGAAACCCTGTACATCAAGTCCAAGGCTACCGTACTGGCCACTGGCGGTGCGGGCCGTATCTACGCCTCGACCACCAACGCCCTGATCAACACCGGTGACGGTGTCGGCATGGCCCTGCGTGCCGGCGTGCCGGTGCAGGACATCGAAATGTGGCAGTTCCACCCGACCGGCATCGCCGGTGCCGGTGTACTGGTCACCGAGGGTTGCCGCGGCGAGGGTGGCTACCTGATCAACGCCCACGGCGAGCGCTTCATGGAGCGTTACGCGCCGAACGCCAAAGACCTGGCTGGTCGCGACGTCGTCGCCCGTTCCATGGTCAAGGAAATCATCGCCGGCAACGGCGTGGGCCCGAACAAGGACCACGTGCTGCTGAAGCTCGACCACCTGGGCGAGGAGGTGCTGCACAGCCGCCTGCCAGGTATCTGCGAACTGTCCAAGACCTTCGCTCACGTTGACCCTGTGGTCGCGCCGGTTCCGGTCATCCCGACCTGCCACTACATGATGGGTGGTATCGCCACCAACATTCATGGCCAGGCCATCACCATGGACGCCGAAGGCAAGGATCAGATCATCCCAGGCCTGTTCGCTGTAGGTGAAGTGGCTTGCGTATCGGTTCACGGTGCCAACCGTCTGGGCGGCAACTCGCTGCTGGACCTGGTGGTCTTCGGCCGTGCAGCTGGTCTGCACCTGGAGAAGGCGCTGACCGAAGGCGTCGAATACCGCGACGCCAGCGACACCGACGTCGACGTAGCCCTGAACCGCCTGAACAAGCTCAACGAGCGCACCACTGGCGAAGACGTTGCCAGCCTCAAGCGCGAGCTGCAGAGCTGCATGCAGAACTACTTCGGTGTATTCCGTACTGGCGAATACATGCAGAAGGGTATCGCTCAGCTGGCTGGTCTGCGCGAGCGTATTGCCAACGTCAAGATCAACGACAAGTCCCAGGCCTTCAACACCGCGCGTATCGAAGCGCTGGAGCTGCAGAACCTGCTGGAAGTCGCCGAAGCTACCGCCATCGCGGCCGAAGCCCGTAAAGAGTCTCGCGGTGCTCACGCCCGTGAAGACTACGAAGACCGTGACGACGAGAACTGGCTGTGCCACACCCTGTACTACCCGGGTGAGAAGCGCGTTGCCAAGCGTGGCGTCAACTTTGCGCCGAAGACAGTTCCTGCCTTCGAACCGAAAGTCCGGACTTACTAAGGGTGGCCGCTATGTTGCAAGTCGAAGTTTATCGTTACAACCCGGATACCGATTCGGCGCCGAAGATGCAGACCTTCCAGGTCGATACCGGTGGCAAGGATCTGATGGTCCTGGACGTGCTGGCACTGATCAAGGAGCAGGACGAGGGCTTCTCGTACCGTCGCTCCTGCCGTGAAGGCGTTTGCGGTTCCGATGGCATGAACATCAATGGCAAGAACGGCCTGGCCTGCATCACTCCGCTGTCGTCGGTGGTCAAGGGCAACAAGCTCGTTCTGCGCCCGCTGCCGGGTCTGCCGGTCATTCGTGACCTGGTCGTCGACATGAGCATCTTCTACAAGCAGTACGAGAAGGTGAAGCCGTTCCTGCAGAACGACACGCCGGCCCCGGCCATCGAGCGTCTGCAGTCGCCGGAAGACCGCGACAAGCTGGACGGTCTGTACGAGTGCATCCTGTGCGCTTGCTGCTCGACCTCCTGCCCGTCGTTCTGGTGGAACCCGGACAAGTTCCTGGGCCCCGCCGCGCTGCTGCAGGCCTACCGCTTCCTGGCCGACAGCCGTGATACCAAGACTCAGGAGCGCCTGGCGTCCCTGGATGACCCGTTCAGCGTATTCCGCTGCCGCGGGATCATGAACTGCGTAAACGTTTGCCCGAAAGGTCTGAACCCGACCAAGGCAATCGGTCACGTACGTAACATGCTGCTGCAAAGCGGCACCTGATTCAAAAATGTTGCACCTGCAGTAAGCCGAGGTGCGGGCGCTGAGCCCGCACCAAGGTAAAACCCGAGCAAGGGCCTACAAAGCCCGCGCTCATTACCTATGAAGATATGAGACCAGCAGGGGCTTCCGGGCTGGTACCCGGAAAATCAGCAGGATCCAGGTGGCGTGGTTCAGTCGCTGTGTTCGGACTTTTCCAGGTTTGCTGTGGCTTTTGCCGATCAGTCCCCTAACCGAGGGTGACCAAGCATGCAAGAAAGCGTGATGCAGCGCATGTGGGAAAGCGCCCACCTTTCAGGTGGTAACGCTGCATATGTGGAAGAGCTTTATGAGCTCTACCTGCACGACCCTAACGCTGTGCCAGAAGAGTGGCGCACCTACTTCCAGAAGTTGCCCGCCGACGGCAGCACCGCTACCGATGTATCGCACTCTACAATCCGCGACCATTTCGTACTGCTGGCAAAGAACCAGCGCCGCGCCCAACCGGTATCCGCCGGGAGCGTGAGCAGTGAACACGAGAAGAAGCAGGTTGAAGTTCTGCGACTGATCCAGGCCTATCGTATGCGCGGCCATCAGGCTGCCAAGCTCGACCCGTTGGGGTTGTGGCAGCGTCCTGCGCCCGTAGACCTGTCGATCAATCACTACGGCTTGACCAATGCCGACCTTGATACGACCTTCCGTACCGGTGACCTGTTCATCGGCAAAGAGGAAGCGAGCCTACGCGAAATTTTCGATGCGCTGCAGAAGACATATTGTCGCACCATCGGCGCCGAGTTCACCCACATCGTCGATTCCGAGCAGCGCAGCTGGTTCCAGCAGCGTCTGGAAAGCGTTCGTGGCCGTCCTGAATTCTCCGCTGACGTGCAGACTCACCTGCTCGAGCGCGTCACCGCGGGCGAAGGCCTGGAAAAGTACCTGGGCACCAAGTACCCGGGGACCAAGCGTTTCGGCCTCGAGGGCGGCGAAAGCCTGATCCCGATGCTGGACGAAATGATCCAGCGCTCCGGCTCCTACGGCACCAAGGAGGTCGTGATCGGCATGGCCCACCGCGGCCGCCTGAACGTGCTGGTCAACACCTTCGGCAAGAACCCGCGCGAGCTGTTCGACGAGTTTGAAGGCAAGAAGATGAACGAGCTGGGCTCCGGTGACGTGAAGTATCACCAGGGCTTCTCCTCCAACGTGATGACCCCCGGTGGCGAAGTCCACCTGGCCATGGCGTTCAACCCCTCCCACCTGGAAATCGTCTCGCCGGTGGTGGAAGGTTCGGTGCGCGCCCGCCAGGACCGTCGCAACGACACCGTGGGTGACAAGGTTCTGCCGATCTCGATCCACGGTGACGCTGCGTTCGCCGGTCAGGGCGTGGTCATGGAAACCTTCCAGATGTCGCAGACTCGCGGTTTCAAGACCGGCGGGACCGTGCACATCGTGATTAACAACCAGGTTGGCTTCACCATCTCCAACCCGCTGGACTCGCGCTCCACCGAGTACGCTACCGACGTCGCCAAGATGATCCAGGCGCCGATCCTGCACGTGAACGGCGATGATCCGGAAGCGGTGCTGTTCGTCACTCAGCTGGCTATCGACTATCGCATGCAGTTCAAGCGTGACGTGGTCATCGACCTGGTCTGCTATCGTCGTCGCGGCCACAACGAGGCCGACGAGCCGAATGGTACCCAGCCTCTGATGTACCAGCAGATCAGCAAGCAGCGCACCACCCGTGAGCTGTATGCCGACGCGTTGATCCAGGCTGGTCGCATCGATGCCGAGCGCGCCCAGGCCAAGATCGACGAGTACCGCAACGCCCTGGACAACGGTCTGCACGTGGTCAAGAGCCTGGTCAAGGAGCCGAACCGCGAGCTGTTCGTCGACTGGCGTCCGTACCTGGGCCATGCCTGGACTGCGCGTCACGACACCCGCTTCGACCTCAAGACCCTGCAGGACCTGTCGGCCAAGCTGCTCGAGCTGCCGGAAGGCTTTGTCGTCCAACGTCAGGTCGCGAAGATCTACGAAGACCGCCAGAAGATGCAGGCCGGTGGCTTGCCGATCAACTGGGGTTACGCAGAGACCATGGCTTACGCCACCCTGCAGTTCGAAGGTCACCCGATCCGCATGACCGGCCAGGACATCGGTCGTGGCACCTTCTCGCACCGCCATGCGGTGTTGCACAACCAGAAGGACGCCAGCACCTACGTACCGCTGCAGAATCTATTCCCGGGCCAGCCGAAGTTCGAGCTGTACGACTCCTTCCTGTCGGAAGAGGCGGTACTGGCCTTCGAATATGGCTACTCCACCACCACGCCGAACGCGCTGGTGATTTGGGAAGCCCAGTTCGGTGACTTCGCCAACGGTGCCCAGGTCGTGATCGACCAGTTCATCACCAGTGGCGAGCACAAGTGGGGTCGTCTGTGCGGCCTGACCATGCTGCTGCCGCATGGCTATGAAGGCCAGGGTCCCGAGCACTCCTCGGCGCGTCTGGAGCGTTACCTGCAGCTGTGCGCCGAGCACAACATCCAAGTCTGCGTACCGACCACTCCGGCTCAGATCTACCACCTGCTGCGCCGCCAGGTCATCCGTCCGCTGCGCAAGCCGCTGATCGTCCTGACGCCTAAGTCGCTGCTGCGCCACAAGCTGGCCGTCTCGACCCTGGAAGATCTGGCCGAAGGTTCGTTCCAGACCGTGATCCCGGAAATCGACACTCTCGATCCGGCCAAGGTCGAGCGCCTCGTGCTGTGCAGCGGCAAGGTCTACTACGATCTGCTGGAAAAGCGCCGTGCCGAAGGCCGCGAAGACATCGCCATCGTGCGTATCGAGCAGCTGTATCCGTTCCCTGAGGACGACCTGGTGGAAATCCTGGCGCCTTACACCAACCTCAAGCACGCGGTCTGGTGTCAGGAAGAGCCGATGAACCAGGGCGCCTGGTACAGCAGCCAGCATCACATGCGCCGTATCCTGACCCGCCACAACAAGGCGCTGGTCCTGGAATACGCCGGTCGCGACGCTTCCGCCGCGCCAGCCTGTGGCTACGCTTCGATGCACGCCGAGCAGCAGGAAAAACTGCTGCAGGATGCTTTCACTGTCTAACGCCTTCGCGCACCTGAAACCGAATTTAAGGAAACACTGATAATGGCTATCGAGATCAAAGCCCCAACCTTCCCGGAATCGGTCGCCGACGGCACCGTTGCCACCTGGCACAAGAAGCCGGGCGATGCCGTCAAGCGTGACGAGCTGATCGTCGACATCGAGACCGACAAGGTCGTCCTGGAAGTTCTGGCCACCGCCGACGGCGTGCTGGGCGACATCGTCAAGGGCGAGGGCGATACCGTCCTGTCCGACGAAGTCCTGGGTTCGATCGTTGAAGGTGGCGCTGCCGCCGCCGCGCCTGCCGCCGCCCCGGCCGCTGCTGCTCCGGCTGCCGCTGTCGCCGACGCTGGCGAAGAAGACCCGATCGCCGCTCCAGCCGCTCGCAAGCTGGCTGAAGAGAACGGCATCGATCTGGCTTCGGTTGCCGGCACCGGTAAAGGTGGCCGCGTCACCAAGGAAGACGTGGTTGCCGCCATCGCCAACAAGAAGGCCGCGCCTGCCGCCGCTCCGGCTGCCAAGCCTGCCGCTGCTGCTGCGCCACTGGTCACTGCCGCAGGCGATCGCACCGAGAAGCGTGTGCCGATGACCCGTCTGCGCGCCAAGATCGCCGAGCGTCTGGTCGAAGCCCAGTCGAGCATGGCCATGCTGACCACCTTCAACGAAGTGGACATGACCGAAGTCATGGCCCTGCGCTCGAAGTACAAGGACCTGTTCGAGAAGTCCCACAACGGCGTACGCCTGGGCTTCATGTCGTTCTTCGTCAAGGCTGCCACCGAAGCACTGAAGCGCTTCCCGGCCGTCAACGCCTCGATCGATGGCAACGACATCGTCTACCACGGTTATGCTGACGTCGGCGTTGCCGTCTCCAGCGACCGCGGCCTGGTGGTTCCTGTCCTGCGCAACGCCGAATCGATGTCGCTGGCCGAGATCGAGAACGGCATCGCCACCTTCGGCAAGAAGGCCCGCGAAGGCAAACTGGCCATCGAAGAGATGACTGGCGGTACCTTCACCATCACCAACGGTGGTACCTTCGGCTCGATGATGTCGACCCCGATCGTCAACCCGCCGCAGGCTGCCATCCTGGGCATGCACAACATCATCCAGCGTCCGATGGCGATCAACGGCCAAGTGGTCATTCGCCCGATGATGTACCTGGCGCTGTCCTACGATCACCGCCTGATCGATGGCAAGGAAGCGGTAACCTTCCTGGTGACCATCAAGAATCTGCTGGAAGATCCGGCTCGTCTGCTGCTGGACATCTAATCGCGCAGCTGCAAGCTGCAAGCGGCAAGCTTCACGTCGAAGCTTGCCAGTCTTGCGGCTTGCAACTTGCCGCTTGAAGCTAAAAAGGAATCTTTTATGACCCAGAAATTCGACGTAGTGGTGATTGGTGCAGGTCCTGGCGGCTACGTGGCCGCGATCAAGGCTGCTCAGCTCGGCCTCAAGACCGCCTGCATCGAGAAATACACCGACGCCGAGGGCAAACTGGCCCTGGGCGGTACCTGCCTGAACGTGGGTTGCATTCCTTCCAAGGCCCTGCTGGACAGCTCCTGGAAGTACAAGGAGGCCAAAGAGAGCTTCAACGTCCACGGTATCTCCACTGGCGAAGTGAAGATGGACGTTGCTGCGATGGTTGGCCGCAAGGCTGGCATCGTCAAGAACCTGACCGGTGGTGTCGCCACCCTGTTCAAGGCCAACGGTGTTACCTCTATCCAAGGTCACGGCAAACTGCTGGCTGGCAAGAAAGTCGAAGTCACCAAGGCTGACGGCACCACCGAAGTCATCGAAGCCGAGAACGTGATTCTGGCCTCCGGCTCGCGTCCGATCGACATTCCGCCTGCTCCGGTCGACCAGAAAGTCATCGTCGATTCCACCGGCGCCCTGGAATTCCAATCGGTACCGAAGCGTCTGGGCGTCATCGGCGCAGGCGTGATCGGTCTGGAGCTGGGTTCGGTATGGTCCCGCCTGGGTGCCCAGGTGACCGTCCTGGAAGCCTTGGACACCTTCCTGATGGCCGCTGACACCGCGGTTTCCAAGGAAGCCCAGAAAACCCTGACCAAGCAAGGCCTGGACATCAAGCTGGGCGCTCGCGTGACCGGCTCGAAGGTCAATGGCGAAGAAGTCGAAGTCACCTACACCGACGCCAACGGCGAGCAGAAGATCGTCTTCGACAAACTGATCGTGGCCGTGGGCCGTCGTCCGGTGACCACCGACCTGCTGGCTGCCGACAGCGGTGTGACCATCGACGAGCGTGGCTACATCTACGTCGACGACTACTGCGCGACCAGCGTACCGGGCGTGTACGCCATCGGTGACGTGGTCCGTGGTCTGATGCTGGCGCACAAGGCCTCGGAAGAGGGCATCATGGTCGTCGAGCGCATCAAGGGCCACAAAGCCCAGATGAACTATGACCTGATTCCGTCGGTCATCTATACCCACCCGGAAATCGCGTGGGTCGGCAAGACCGAACAGGCCTTGAAGGCCGAGGGCGTTGAGGTTAACGTGGGCACCTTCCCGTTCGCGGCCAGCGGCCGTGCGATGGCAGCCAACGATACCGGCGGTTTCGTCAAGGTCATCGCCGATGCCAAGACCGACCGTGTCCTGGGTGTTCACGTGATCGGCCCATCGGCTGCCGAGCTGGTTCAGCAAGGCGCGATCGCAATGGAATTCGGCACCAGTGCCGAGGATCTGGGCATGATGGTCTTCAGCCATCCGACCCTGTCCGAAGCGCTGCATGAAGCAGCGCTGGCTGTGAATGGCGGCGCCATTCACGTCGCCAACCGTAAGAAGCGTTAATTATAAGAAACCACGGCGGGCTGCCCGTCGTGGGTCTTGCGTGCAAGACTCACCGCGGAACGTCCGCCGGACCGGATCACACGGGAAACCCGGGGTCAACGGTCACAGGTGGTGCGGCGCCAGTGATGGCGCAGCGCCGAAGCGCAGTACCTAACGAAGACGGTAAAAAGCATGAATCTTCACGAGTATCAGGGTAAACAGCTGTTCGCTGAATACGGCCTGCCAGTTTCCAAGGGTTTCGCAGTCGATACCCCTGAGCAAGCTGCAGAAGCCTGCGACAAGATCGGCGGTTCCGAGTGGGTCGTAAAGGCCCAGGTCCACGCTGGTGGTCGCGGTAAGGCGGGCGGCGTCAAGCTGGTTCGCAGCAAGGAAGACGCCAAGGCGTTCGCTGCACAGTGGCTCGGCAAGAACCTGGTCACCTACCAGACCGATGCCAACGGTCAACCAGTTTCCAAGATCCTGGTCGAATCCTGCACTGACATCGCCAAAGAGCTGTACCTGGGCGCTGTAGTCGATCGTTCGAGCCGCCGTATCGTGTTCATGGCTTCCACCGAAGGTGGCGTGGACATCGAGAAAGTCGCTCACGAAACTCCCGAGAAGATCCTCAAGGCTACCATCGATCCGCTGGTCGGCGCTCAGCCGTTCCAAGGTCGTGAACTGGCGTTCCAGCTGGGTCTGGAAGGCAAGCAAGTTCAACAGTTCGCCAAGATCTTTGTTGGCCTGGCCAAGCTGTTCAAGGATCACGATCTGGCCCTGCTGGAAGTGAACCCGCTGGTCATCAAGGCCGACGGCGACCTGCACTGCCTCGATGCCAAGATCAACATCGACGCCAACGCCATGTACCGTCAGCCAAAGCTGAAGACCTTCCACGACCCGTCCCAGGACGACGCCCGTGAAGCCCACGCTGCCAAGTTCGAACTGAACTACGTTGCCCTGGAAGGCAACATCGGCTGCATGGTCAACGGTGCCGGTCTGGCCATGGGTACCATGGACATCGTCAACCTGCACGGCGGCAAGCCGGCCAACTTCCTCGACGTTGGCGGTGGTGCTACCAAAGAGCGCGTTACCGAAGCGTTCAAGATCATTCTGTCCGACAGCAATGTCGCGGCCGTTCTGGTCAACATCTTCGGCGGCATCGTTCGTTGCGACATGATTGCCGAAGGCATCATCGGTGCAGTGAAAGAAGTCGGCGTTAAAGTTCCGGTCGTCGTTCGCCTCGAAGGCAACAACGCCGAACTGGGCGCTAAAGTACTGGCAGAAAGCGGTTTGAACATCATTGCGGCAACCAGCCTGACCGACGCTGCTCAACAAGTTGTCAAAGCTGCGGAGGGCAAGTAATGAGCGTCCTGATCAATAAAGACACCAAAGTCATCTGCCAGGGCTTCACCGGCTCGCAGGGTACTTTCCACTCCGAACAAGCCATCGCCTACGGCACCAAGATGGTTGGCGGCGTAACCCCAGGCAAGGGTGGCACCACCCACCTGGGCCTGCCGGTGTTCAACACCGTGAAGGAAGCGGTTGAGGCCACCGGCGCCGAAGCTTCGGTCATCTATGTTCCGGCTCCGTTCTGCAAAGACTCGATCCTGGAAGCTGCCTTTGGTGGCATCAAGCTGATCGTCTGCATCACCGAGGGTATTCCTACCCTCGACATGCTGGACGCCAAGGTCAAGTGCGACGAGCTGGGTGTACGCCTGATCGGCCCTAACTGCCCAGGTGTCATCACCCCGGGCGAGTGCAAGATCGGCATCATGCCAGGCCACATCCACCTGCCAGGCAAGGTCGGTATCGTTTCCCGTTCCGGCACCCTGACCTACGAAGCGGTCAAGCAGACCACCGACGCAGGTTTCGGTCAGTCGACCTGCGTTGGTATCGGTGGTGACCCGATCCCAGGCTCCAACTTCATCGATATCCTGAAGCTGTTCCAGGAAGATCCGCAGACCGAAGCGATCGTTATGATCGGTGAAATCGGCGGTTCTGCTGAAGAAGAAGCCGCGGCCTACATCAAGGCCAACGTGACCAAGCCTGTCGTTTCCTACATCGCCGGCGTTACCGCGCCTGCGGGCAAGCGCATGGGCCACGCTGGCGCCATCATCTCCGGTGGCAAGGGTACTGCTGACGAGAAGTTCGCCGCCCTCCAGGACGCTGGTGTCAAAACCGTGCGTTCCCTGGCTGACATCGGCAAGGCGCTGGCCGAGCTGACCGGTTGGGAAATGAAGAAGTAATACGCTTTACCCCCCACGCGCACAAAGGCCACCCTCGGGTGGCCTTTGTCGTTTCAGGGGATTACTTCCATCTTAATGACGTTACCCATGTCAGAGATCATCCCGCTCGAGATCAGAAGAGCGGATGAAAGAAAACTTCATGGAAGCATTGCTGAGTAGGAAACCCGAACCGGCCGTCCTGTTGGAACAGGTGAGGTGTACCGACATGCGTGCATTCGTCAACGCCGCATGGCAGGGTTTTGACCAACGCATGAAAGACCAGGGCGAGCCTGGGAGCAAGGCCATGTTGTGTGGCACGGTCGCTCATTTCAGTGAGCGTCTACGACTCAATGCCCCACATGAACCTGTTGCACTGGATGTCACGCGGGTGCGCTCGACAGCGGATCATCTGTATTCCACTTCGGGTTACAGCATCTGGTTTGCACCCCAGGGCTTCGAATACCCCCTATGGCTGTTCAACCGCGAATCCGACCGCCTGTGCAACGGTGTGAAGGTGGAGGTGACACCCCAAGCGCCCGTGCTTGTAGACGGTGCTTGTAAGGTGGTGGCGCTATGCCCAGATGAACGGTCAGAGCGTCTGGTCTTCAGCTTGAACCTGCCAAACCCCGGCAGTGACATCGAGGTGTTCGACCGCACCACGCTGGCACGTATCGCCTGGTTTCCGGCCGATCCGCAGGTTTCGCGCTTTCTTGTGTGGCTCGATGCACTCCAGCGCATCGAGGATCCGTATCTGGAAGCTGTGGCAGGTGAGCTGATCTATCACCACCATTCGGCTGTCCGTTGGCGGGCTTTCGAGGTGTTGATGAGATTGGCTCCAGGGCATCTTGAGCATTATCTGAAGGTCCTTCGCTCACTATCCGACCCTGCACTCGACGACATGCTGTCGAACTACCTTGGGCAGGGGGCGGCATGAAACTGGATACATTCATCGAGCGACTCGAGCAGCGGGATCTTGAGCGAGAGCAGGACGCGATCAGCGCCGACCTTCTGGCGCTTGCGCAGAATCGCAGCCTGCTTGGGGAGTGCATGTATGAGCACATCCAGCAACACGCCTTCAGCCGCGGGGAGCAGGTGTACAGCCCGTACGGTTTTGCGTTGCATGCCTCGCAGTACGTCTCCCTGCGAATGACCTGCTGGTTGCCGGCCCAAGCGCAGGCTGAGCGGCAAACCTTCATCTATGGCGTGCCACATACCCACGATTTCGAACTGTATGCCGTGGGTTATCAAGGCTGCGGCTACCGAACCATGAAGTACCCGATACTCAATGCAGCGCAGGTCGACGCGCGGACCAGGCCTGTACTGGGTGAGCCTGAAGAAGTTCGCTTGAGCCCAGGCAAGCTCCTACATATGCGTGCCTTTGAGGACCTGCATTATCAGATTCCTCCCGAGGAGTTTTCCCTGTCGTTGGCATTGATGGTCGCTGTTCCTGCCGCGAGCCGAAATGGGCGGCAGGAGTGGTGTTTCGATGAGGAACTGCGGCCGATCTATTCGGGGCTTGGTTCGCAAGAGCAGCATATACACCAGCGCATCCAGGCGCTGTGGCAAGCACATCAATCCTGATGTAAACCGTGAAAAAGGTAGAAAGTCATGCACAAACCTGTTTGGGCGCAAGCCCGTCTATACAGCGCCGGTAGCGAAACCTTGCCGCAGACCGGCGTCGACTCCGAAATTTTTTGTTCCGGTGACGGTGGCTTTTACACCGGGCCACGCTACAACTTTGGCAACATTCACGAAATCAAACGCTTTTGGCAGAGCGTTGGGATAGACGCGGCTGACAAACCGCTTTGAGGAATGACCTGCCGAGGACAAGCCGGCGTTTTCGGCAGGTTTGTGTAACTTGTAAGAAAAATCGATCGATTTGATAGGGATTTTAAGGCAGACGGGCTTGATCCTATCTGCCAGCATTAACCGCGTCACAGAGTCACCCAGACGACAAGAACATACGCACATCGGACAAGCAGGCCTGTGCCAGTGCGTTTGCCGGGTAAAACGGTTAACCTACGCGTTCACTCTGTGCCCGTCCCCCAAAAGGGAACGACACGCTAAACGGGTCTGGCCTATCAAGCCGGGCAGCATTTTCCCATACCCCTGGGGAAATCCCTTCTCGAACCCCGATTTCAGCAGTGTGGTACTACCCTAAATGAAAGTGTTGAAAGGCCAGGATATCCTGGCGCTTGGCTTTATGACGTTTGCGCTTTTCGTCGGCGCGGGCAACATCATCTTCCCGCCTATCGTTGGTTTGCAATCCGGTCCACATGTCTGGATGGCAGCCCTTGGCTTCCTCGTCACCGCTGTGGGTCTGCCGGTCATCACCGTGGTTGCCCTGGCCAAGGTCGGCGGCGGCATGGACGCCCTGAGCAGCCCGATCGGCAAGTTCTTCGGCGGCCTGCTGGCGGCCGTGTGCTACCTGTCGGTGGGCCCGTTGTTCGCCACCCCGCGTACAGCTACGGTCTCGTTCGAGGTCGGTGTGGCACCGCTGACGGGTGAGAGCCCGCTCGCGCTGTTCATCTATAGCCTGATCTACTTCATCGTGGTGCTGGCCGTGTCGATGTATCCGGGTAAGCTGCTCGATACCGTCGGCCGGTTCCTGGCCCCGTTGAAGATCATCGCCCTGGCCGTGCTGGGCATCGCTGCCTTCGCGCTGCCGGCCGGCACCATCGGTGAGGCGCAGCCGGCCTACGTGGCCGCGCCGTTCTCCCAGGGCTTCATCAATGGCTATCTGACCATGGACACCCTGGGTGCGCTGGTCTTCGGTATCGTCATCGTCAATGCCATCCGTTCGCGCGGTGTGGAGTCGCCGAAACTGATCACCCGTTACGCCATCATCGCTGGCCTGATCGCTGGTGTGGGCCTGGCGCTCGTGTACATCAGCCTGTTCCGATTGGGTGCCGGCAGCCATGACATCGCCATGGGTGCGACCAACGGCGCTGCGGTCCTGCATGCCTACGTGCAGCACACCTTCGGCTCGCTGGGCAGTGGCTTCCTCGCGGTGCTGATCGCACTGGCATGCCTGGTGACCGCCGTGGGCCTGACCTGCGCCTGTGCCGAGTACTTCAGCCAGATCCTGCCGCTGTCCTACCGTGCACTGGTAGTGATCCTGGCCGGCTTCTCGCTGCTGATCTCCAACCTCGGCCTGACCAAGCTGATCCTGTTCTCGATCCCGGTTCTGACCGCCATCTACCCGCCCTGCATCGTTGTGGTGGGCCTGAGCTTCGTCAAAGAGCTTTGGAACTCGCCGGTGCGCATCCTGGCGCCGGTAATGCTGGTGTCGCTGCTGTTCGGCATGGTCGATGCCATCAAAGGCAGCAACCTGGCGCACATGCTGCCGGACGCCATGGCCCATCTGCCGCTGAGC
Organism: Pseudomonas sp. HTZ2; assembly: GCF_033173945.1. Classification (NCBI taxonomy): domain Bacteria; kingdom Pseudomonadati; phylum Pseudomonadota; class Gammaproteobacteria; order Pseudomonadales; family Pseudomonadaceae; genus Pseudomonas; species Pseudomonas sp. HTZ2. Next base: position 4,167,441 of record NZ_CP137332.1, read on the forward strand.
GATCAGGGCCTGGCCTGGCTGGTGCCGTCGGTCATCACCCTGGGCTTGGCCGTTGCATGCGATCGCATGCTGGGCAAGCCCCGCGAGGCGCTGGCCTGATACGTTGAAGCCAGAGCGCTGGCGCCGGCCACAAGCCAAAGGGCGCCAGCCGATGGTCAAAACGCCAACCCCGTGTCCATTCGGATACGGGGTTTTTTGTTGCTACGTTTTGTTTCCAGAGCGTGTCTTTTCTGGCCGCCGTGCGTCGAAAAGCGGACTTCAATATTCTCAGGACTTGAACGATCAGGAGCCTGCATGAGCTTCATTCACAGCAATCTGAGCCACTGGGTTGCGGCCTGCTGGTTCGCCCTCTGTTGGGGTGGCTACACCCGTTATGCGATTTGGAAAGGGCGCGACACCGCGTGCCTGGCCAGCGTGCTGCACTTGTACCGGGAGGACTGGATGCGCCGCATGTTGTTGCGTGACAACCGCATCGCCGATGCCAGCGTGATCGGCAATCTGGAGCGCAACGCCTCGTTCTTCGCCTCCAGTACGCTGATCATCCTTGCCGGTATCCTCACCGTGCTCGGGGCATCGGACCGCGCGCTGTCGTTGCTGGCCGACCTGCCTCTGGTGCAGCAGGCGTCCCAAGGCATGTCGGAAATCAAGCTGCTGGGGCTGGCAATGGTGTTCGTCTATGCCTTCTTCACTTTTAGTTGGTGTATGCGCCAGTACAACTTCGCCGCAGTTCTGGTGGGTTCTGCGCCCATGATCGGTGAGCGACAAGTCAGTGAGTTGGAGCGCAAGGCATTTGCATCTAGAGCGGCGCGGGTATTATCACTGGCAGCCAACCAGTTCAACTTCGGGCTGCGTTCGTATTACTTCGGAATGGCCATGCTGGCCTGGTTCATCAGCCCTTGGTTGTTCATGGTCACCAGTGTCTGCGTGGTGCTGATTCTCTATCGCCGGGAGTTTCATTCCGATGTGCTCGAGGTAATGGTATTCACGCCCACCGAGCCGGTGGCCGGGGAGGGGCTCAAAGAGCCTGCCAGCCCGGCTAGCTGACCCCTTCCCTGAACGCCAGGCATAAAAAAACCCGACAGTGTCGGGTTTTTTTACGTGCTGCTTACTGCTTGGCCGGCTCTTCGCTTGGAGCGGTTTCCGGAGCAGGAGTGGCTTCCGGAGCTGGGGTAGCAGGGGCGGCTTCTGGAGCCGGGGTAGCTGGGGCAGCTTCAGGGGCGGCTTGCTCGGTCTTGGTTTCCGGAGCCTTGTTTTCGCTCGCCTTGTCGCAAGCGGCCAGGCCCATGGCAGCGGCCAGCATCAGGGCAAAAGCAAAAGGTTTACGCATGGGGTGTCTCTCCTTGGTGGAATAACTTACTTGTTCCATTCGAGCTCAAGTAAGTGGAATAAGTTCCGCGAAGATTACAGATATATATAGCGTGGATCCAGATAGACTTTTCCTCGGATTTGTGCAGAGTGAATAGCCTCACAAAAACAGGTTGCCCCATGACAGATACAGACCTGCGGGCCATGGCCGAACGCTTTCTGTCCGCATTGAAACATTGTCAGTTATTGCGGATGCGAGTCCACCACGCCGATGCCGAAGGCATGACACTGGTGCTGCCTTGGTCTGCGGCCATCGTCGGCAATCCGCAGACCGGCGCGGTGCACGGCGGAGCCCTGACCACGCTGATGGACACCACCTGTGGCATGGCCACCTTGTGCGCCCTGCCGCGCTTCGAGGTCTGCCCGACGCTGGACCTTCGCATCGACTACATGCACCCGGCCGAGGCAGGCAAGGATATTCACGGCCATGCGCAGTGCTACCGGGTGACTCGCGACGTGATCTTTACCCGCGGCACTGCCTACCAGGACGATCCGTCACGCCCGATTTGTCATGTGGTCGGCACCTTCATGCGTCTGGGGCAGGAGGTCAAGGGCGGCATCCGCTTCGGCAACAGCCTCAAGGAGGAGAGGTCATGATTCCTGCTGATGTTCGTCTCCAGCTCAACGAAGCCCACGCCGTCGGCAATTACCAGCCTTTGCTGAGGCTGATTCCCTACGCCGGACTCATCGGCATCGAGTGCGAGCGCCAGGGTGATGACTTACTGTTTCGTCTGCCGGCGAACCAGGACAACATTGGCAATCCCTTGCTGCCCGCGATCCATGGCGGGGTGATCGCAGGCTTCATGGAGCTCTCCGCGGCCCTTTACCTACTGATCTACAGTGAGAGCGCCAGCATTCCCAAGATCATCGATTTCTCCATCGATTACCTGCGGGCCGGGCACTATCGCGACACGTTCGCGCGTTGTCAGCTCTGGCGCCAGGGGCGTCGGGTGACCAACGTCGCCATCACCGCCTGGCAGGCCGACCCCGACTCACCGATCGCTACCGCGCGTGCTCATTTCAAGATTGAACCGGAAAAGCCCTTGAAATAGTCAGGCCAGCCCCCATCTGCTGGACATCCGCCGCCAACGCAGCCCTTCGAGGGGCGCCAGGTGGCCACCGCCAACAGATCGGAGTTTTGAAGACCATGAGTGTGGAAACTCAAAAAGAAACCCTGGGCTTCCAGACCGAGGTAAAGCAACTGCTGCACCTCATGATCCATTCCTTGTATTCGAACAAGGAGATCTTCCTGCGTGAGCTGATTTCCAACGCCTCCGACGCCGCCGACAAGCTGCGTTTCGAAGCGCTGGCCAAGCCAGAGCTGCTCGAAGGCGACGCCGAGCTGAAGATCCGCGTTAGCTTCGACAAGGACGCCGGCACCGTGACCCTCGAGGACAACGGTATCGGCATGAGCCGTGAAGACGTCATCACGCACCTGGGCACCATCGCCAAGTCCGGCACTGCCGACTTCATGAAGAACTTGACCGGTGACCAGAAGAAGGACTCGCACCTGATCGGCCAGTTCGGCGTCGGCTTCTATTCGGCGTTCATCGTCGCCGACAAGGTCGATGTCTACAGCCGTCGCGCAGGTCTTCCTGCCGCCGAGGGTGTCCACTGGTCGTCCAAGGGTGAAGGCGAGTTCGAAGTCGCCACGCTCGACAAGCCGCAACGCGGTACCCGTATTGTCCTGCACTTGAAGAAGGGCGAAGAAGAGTTCGCCGATGGTTGGCGCCTGCGCAACATCGTCAAGAAATACTCCGACCATATTGCTCTGCCGATCGAACTGCCCAAGCAGCACGTCGAGACCGCCGAAGGCGAAGAAAAGCCTGCCCAGGAATGGGAAACCGTCAACCGCGCAAGCGCCCTGTGGACCCGTCCGCGTACCGAGATCAAGGACGAGGAGTACCAGGAGTTCTACAAGCACATCGGCCATGACTTCGAGAACCCGCTGGCCTGGAGCCACAACAAGGTCGAAGGCAAGCTGGAGTACAACTCGCTGCTGTACGTGCCGGCCCGCGCACCGTTCGACCTGTACCAGCGCGAAGCGCCGCGCGGCCTGAAGCTGTATGTGCAGCGCGTATTCATCATGGACCAAGCCGAGTCGTTCCTGCCGCTTTACCTGCGTTTCATCAAGGGTGTGGTCGATTCCAATGACCTGTCGCTGAACGTCTCGCGCGAAATCCTGCAGAAGGATCCGATCATCGACTCGATGAAGTCGGCGTTGACCAAGCGCGTGCTGGACATGCTGGAGAAACTGGCGAAGAACGAGCCTGAACAGTACAAGAGCTTCTGGAAGAACTTCGGTCAGGTGATGAAGGAAGGCCCGGCCGAAGACTTCGCCAACAAGGAGAAGATTGCCGGCCTGCTGCGCTTTGCCTCGACCGCCGACGAAAGCGGCGAGCAGAGCGTTGCGCTGGCGGACTACCTGGCCCGCGCCAAGGAAGGCCAGGACAAGATCTACTACCTGACCGGCGAGTCCTACGCACAGGTCAAGAACAGTCCGCACTTGGAAGTCTTCCGCAAGAAAGGCATCGAGGTTCTGCTGCTGACTGACCGCATCGACGAGTGGCTGATGAGCTACCTCAATGAGTTCGACGGCAAGGCCTTTGTCGATGTCGCCCGTGGCGACCTGGACCTGGGCAAGCTGGACTCAGAGGAAGACAAGAAGGCCCAGGAAGAAGTCGCCAAGGAGAAGGAAGGCCTGGTCGAGCGCCTGAAGACCGCCCTGGGTGAGAGTGTCGCCGAAGTGCGTGTCTCGCACCGTCTGACCGACTCGCCGGCGATCCTTGCCATCGGCGAGCAGGACCTGGGCCTGCAGATGCGCCAGATCCTCGAGGCCAGTGGTCAGAAGGTGCCGGACTCCAAGCCGATCTTCGAATTCAACCCGAGCCACCCGCTGATCGAGAAGCTGGATAATGAACAGAGCGAGGACCGCTTTGCGGAGCTTTCCCACATCCTGTTCGACCAGGCTGCGCTGGCAGCAGGTGACAGCTTGAAGGATCCGGCGGCGTACGTTCGTCGCCTGAACAAGCTGTTGGTCGAATTGTCTGCTTGAGTTGAAGACAAAGCCCGCTTCGGCGGGCTTTTTTCATGGTGCAAGGAGGAGTTTGATGAGCAAGGTAATCGTCGAATCGCTGGTCTATCACCATGCGGGCAAGGCCTACGAGAGCCGCCTGGTCTATGAGCCGGGCGCGCTGCCCCAGCCGGGCCTGGTGATGGCGCCGAACTGGATGGGCGTCGGCGAAGGCGCCGAACGGATTGCCAAGGAAGTGGCCAGCCAGGGGTATGTGGTGCTGGTTGCTGACCTTTACGGACAATCGGTTCGTCCATCCAATGCCGACGAGGCGGGCGCGGCGATGATGCCGCTCAAGAATGACCGTGGCGAACTGCGCAAGCGCATGCAGGAAGCCTTGGCACAATTGCTCGGGCAGTCCAAGGCATTGCTGGAGCCGGGCAAGGTGGCGACCTTTGGCTTCTGTTTCGGTGGTTGCTGCGCTCTGGAGCTGGCCCGTACCGGCGCCGACCTACGGGCGGCAGTGTCGTTCCACGGGACGCTGGATACGCCGAACCCGGCCGATGCCCAGCGCATCAAAGGCTCTGTGCTGGTGTTGCACGGTGCTTCCGACCCGCTGGTGCCAAAGGAGCAGTTGCCGGCGTTCGAGGAGGAGATGAACGCGGCCAAGGTCGACTGGCAATTGCTCAGTTATGGCGGTGCGGTGCACTCGTTCACCGACCCGTCCGCCAACGTGCCCGGCAAGATGCAATACGACCGCCGTACCAGCGAGCGTGCGTTCCGTGCCATGCACAACCTGCTGGACGAAGTGTTCCAGCGCTGACTGGGCAAGGGCTGCGCGGCAGCCCATCGCAGGCTAAGCCAGCGCCCACGGATCTGCCGCGCTACAACGCCACAAGCCCCTTGGGTCCTTGCGAGGCCTGCGTTGACCACATGGCGGCCCTCTCAACGCGGCAATTCGATCCGCGACGTTTCCCCCGGCACTGTCGGCCAATCCCCCGCAGCCCAGCGCGCCCGGGCCTGTTCGATCAGTTCCGGATCGCTGGCCACGAAGTTCCAGTTCATCCGCCGTGGCCCATCCAGCGGCGCGCCACCGATCAGCACCAGCTGGCACTCGCTTTGTGCATACAGCGTCACCTCTTCGCCTTCGGGCAGTACCAGCAGGTTGCATGGCTCGACCTCGTCCTCGCCCAGCAGCAGCTCGCCATCAAGCAGGTAGAGGGCACGCTCGGCATGTTCGAGGGGCACGTTGAGCGTGGTGGCCGCCTGCATTTGTACCAGGGCATACAGGGTAGGGGAGAGCACCGGCACTGGGGATTCAAGACAAAACCCTTGGCCTGCGATCATGCGGATGCTTACGCCCAGATTGTCGCTGACCGGCAGGCTATCAGCCGGATGATGGCTGTAGCTGGGCGGCCCTTGCTCATTCTCGCGGGGCGAAGCCAGCCATACCTGTAGGCCATGCAGGCGCGAACCCCTGCTCAAGGCATCGGCGGGAGTGCGCTCGACGTGAGCGACGCCGCTACCTGCAGTCATCCAGCTGACATCGCCGGGCAGGACGCGCTGTTCGGAGCCCAGGCTGTCCTTGTGCAGGATTTCGCCTTCGAACAAATACGTCAGGGTCGACAGGCCGATATGCGGGTGTTGGCGGATGTCCATGCCGCTGCCGGGGGCATAGCGTGTATCGAGCATGTGGTCGAAGAACACGAAAGGACCCACGCTGCGACACTGGGCCGATGGCAGTGGGCGCAGGATCGGTTGGCCCTCTACCGATTCGGCGCGCGGATGAATGATCAAGGGGCGGCTCATGACAGGGCTCCAGGCGGGCGACGGATGCCTCAAGCATAGCGGTTCAGCGAAGCGGGCTGAACCGCCTTGCGCAGGCTCGGGTCTACTCTTCTCCAAGCCGCAGAGGAAAGACCACCATGATCGCCAGAGCGCTGGCCTGCCTGCTGTTGTCCACCGTCCTGTGCCTGACGGTGCAGGCGCGGGATTACCGCTACAGTGATGCCCACCTGCATTACGTCGACTTCTTCCAGGAGAGCGAGGGCATGGCTGCGCTGTTCAAGGCCATGGACGAGGCTGGGGTCGAGCAGTCCATGATCGCGGGTATTCCCGTGGCCAAGAAGTGGCATGAAGATGAGCCCAAGCGCCCGCGCTACTACGCCGGTGATGATGCGGACGCCTACTGGTACAGCGCCACCGATGTCTACGTCGCCGCCGCGGTGCAGCAGTTGCCGCCGCAGCAGCGCCGACGTTTGCATCCATTTCTCAGCGGCTTCAATCCGGTGGACAAGAATGCCGTCAGCCACATCGAGCGCATGCTTGAGCTGTACCCAGGGCTTTGGCAGGGCATTGGCGAGGTGTTCACCCGTCATGACGATCTGACTGCGCTCACCAGTGGCGATACGCCCAGGGCCAACAATGAGGCCATGACGCGGATCTATCACTTGGCGGCCGAGCGTGACTTGCCGGTGCTCATCCATTCCAACATCACCTCCAAGCGCGAGCGCAACCCGCTTTACCTGGCGGAGATCGAAGAGCCACTGCGTAACCATCCACACACCCGCTTCATCTGGGCCCATGCCGGTACCAGCGCGGAAATCCATCGGCATCAGACACAGATGAACTTCCTCCTGCCAGTGCTCACCCGGCTGCTCGAAGACTACCCGAACCTGTATATCGATCTCTCTTGGAGCATGCGCGAGCCTTACTTGCTGGACGGGCAGGGCAAGCCGCACGAGGCATGGGTCAAGCTGGTCGAGCGGTTCCCGGGGCGTTTCATGCTCGGTTCGGATGTGGTCGGGCGCTTTTCCGGAATCGGCGAGCAGATGCACGGTTTTGATGCCTTCCTCGATGCGCTGCCGGTCGAAGTGGCCAACCGTGTGGCGCACACGAATTTTCTGTCAGTGCTACCGGGTGCACCAAAATAATGCGTGCCGCTTGATTCTGGCCCTTTGATATTGCCTTTTCGTCTTAAGCAAATTCGGCCCCTCCCCGATAGTGTCTATAACAACGACAACGTGGCAGAGGGAGCTGTACATGAGTCTGAGACGTTTGAATATCGCCCCCCGTGCGGGGCTTGGCTTTGGCCTGATGGCCTTGCTGGTCGCCCTGCTCGGGGGCTTTTCTCTCCAACAGATGACACAGATGCGCCAGCAAGCCGAGCAGGTGGACGACAACTGGTTGCCCAGTGTCATTTCGGTCGGGCGCATGACTCAGGACATGTTGCGAATCCGCGCCCTGACCTTGCGCCTGCTGATCGACCCGGCGCCGGCGGCACAACAGCAGAACCGTGCGCGTATCGAAGAACTCAAAGCCGGCTTGAACGAAGTCCAGCAGCGTTATAAGGCGCTGATCGTGTTGCCGGAAGAGCACACGCTGCTCACTCGCTACCAAGGGCTTGAACGCCAATACCTGGACCTGCAGGGCCAGGTAATGCAACTGGCGGGCGAAGGGCGCACCGATGCGGCCGCGACCTTGGTCAACGGCGAGATGAACCAGTTCGCTGACCAGATGACCGCGACCCTCAACGAACTGATCGAGCTGAACATCCACCATGCCGATCGCGCCACGGATCTTGCCGAGGCGGTCTACGCAGGGGCCAAGGTCTGGGTGTGGGGATTGTTACTGGTGGCGGTGACCATGACCGTGGTCCTGGCGCTGGCCCTGACACGCAGTATCGTGCGGCCGCTGGGGCAGTCGTTACAGGTGGCTGAGACGGTCGCCAAGGGCGACCTGACGCCGCAGATCACTGTGCAGGGCGAGGACGAGCCTGCGCGCTTGCAGGCGGCGCTCAAGGTCATGCAGCAGAGCCTGCGTGACACCATCGGACGAATTTCCGATTCGGCGGGACAGTTAGCTTCAGCTTCCGAGCAGCTCAGTGCGGTTACCGAGGACGCTACCCGAGGGTTGCAGCAACAGAGCCAGGAAATCGAACAGGCGGCGACGGCCGTCAACCAGATGACCTCGGCAGTGGAGGAGGTGGCGAGCAATGCGGTAGCGACGTCAGAGGCCTCCCGCGAGTCCGACCGTATCGCCCGCCAGGGGCGTGAACAGGTGCAGGCGACCGTGCATGCCATCGAGTCCCTGGCGGCGGGCGTGGCCGACAATGCCGATGAGGTCGGGCAACTGGCCCAGCAGGTTCAGGACATCAGCAAGGTGCTGGATGTGATAGGTGCTATTGCTGAACAGACCAACCTGTTGGCGCTCAATGCCGCTATCGAGGCGGCGCGGGCGGGAGAGGCGGGGCGTGGCTTTGCGGTGGTGGCTGATGAGGTAAGGGCGTTGGCCCACCGCACACAGACGTCTACCCGCGAGATTGAGCAGATGATCGTTGCCATCCAGGCCGGCACCGAACGTGCGGTGCACGGCATGCAACAAAGCAATGAGCGGGCGCGTTCGACCCTTGAGGGTGCCCATGCCGCGGGCGAGGCGTTGGAGGCGATCACGGCGGCCATAGCGCGGATCAACGAACGCAACCTGGTGATCGCCAGTGCATCGGAAGAGCAGGCTCAGGTGGCCCGAGAAGTGGATCGCAACCTGACCACCATCCGCGACCTGGCGCACCAGTCCTCGGCGGGGGCCGAGCAGACCTCGGCGGCGAGCCAGGCCTTGTCGCAGCTGGCGGTGGATCTGAACGCACTGGTGCACAGGTTTTCGGTGTAGCCCAGCAAGGGCAAGGCCCTCGCTCTGTTCTTGCAGCCAAACGAAAACGCCCCGAACCAGTCGGGGCGTTTTCGTTGCAGCGAGGTCAGGCTGTTACTTGCCAGTCCAGCGCTTGAGCACCAGGGTGGCGTTGGTGCCACCGAAGCCGAAGCTGTTGCTCATGACCGTGTCGATCTTGGCGTTTTCTTCGGTCTGGCGCAGGATCGGCAGGTCGGCGACCTCCGGGTCCAGCTCGTCGATATTGGCGGAGCCGGCGATGAAGTTGTTTTCCATCATCAGCAGGCAGTAGATCGCCTCGTGTACGCCTGCGGCACCCAGGGAGTGGCCGGACAGGCTCTTGGTCGAGCTGATCTTCGGAGCCTTGTCGCCGAACACTTCACGTACACCTTTGATCTCGGCGACGTCACCGACCGGAGTCGAGGTGCCGTGGGTGTTGAGGTAGTCGATCGGGGTGTCGACGGTGGCCAGCGCCTGCTGCATGCAGCGGATCGCGCCTTCGCCGCTCGGGGCAACCATGTCGTAGCCGTCGGAAGTTGCGCCGTAGCCGACGATTTCGGCATAGATCTTGGCGCCACGGGCCAGGGCATGTTCCAGCTCCTCGACCACGACCATGCCGCCACCACCGGCGATGACGAAGCCATCGCGGTCAGCGTCATAGGCGCGCGAGGCCAGTTCAGGGGTTTCGTTGCGCTTGGTCGACAGGGCGCCCATGGCATCGAACAGGAACGACTGGCTCCAGTGCTCTTCTTCACCGCCGCCGGCGAAGACGATGTCCTGCTTGCCCCACTGGATCTGCTCCAGGGCGGTGCCGATGCAGTGTGCGGAGGTGGCGCATGCCGACGAGATCGAGTAGTTGATGCCCTTGATCTTGAACGGGGTGGCCAGGCACGCCGATACCGTGCTGCCCATGGTGCGGGTGACGCGGTACGGGCCGACGCGCTTGACGCCTTTCTCGCGCAGGGTATCCAGGGCTTCCATCTGGTTCAGGGTGGAGGCGCCGCCGGAACCTGCAACCAGGCCGGTACGCGGGTTGGAGACTTGCTCCTCGGTCAGACCGGCGTCCTTGATCGCGTCCTGCATGGCCAGGTAGGCGTAGGCAGCGGCATGGCCGACGAAGCGGTAGACCTTGCGGTCGATCAGCTCTTCGAGGTTGAGGTCGATGGAACCGGAAACCTGGCTACGCAGCCCCATTTCCTTGTATTCCGGGTTGTAACGGATACCCGGACGGCTGTTGCGCAGGTTTTCGGTGACGGTAGCTTTGTCATTGCCCAGGCACGATACGATGCCCAGACCAGTGATAACGACGCGGCGCATGCGAATAACCCTTAGAAATTGTCAGTGGAGGTGAACACGCCGACCCGCAGGCCTTCGGCGGTGTAGATCTCGCGGCCGTCGACGCTGACCGAGCCATCGGCGATGGCCATGTTCAGCTTGCCCTTCAGGACGCGCTTGATATGAATGTTGTAGGTGACTTTCTGGGCCGAAGGCAGTACCTGGCCGAAGAATTTCACTTCGCCCGAGCCCAAGGCGCGGCCGCGGCCTGGCAGACCCTGCCAGCCAAGGAAGAAACCGACCAGTTGCCACATGGCATCCAGGCCCAGGCAGCCTGGCATGACGGGGTCGCCCTCGAAGTGGCAGGCGAAGAACCACAGGTCCGGATTGATATCCAGCTCGGCGACCAATTCACCTTTGCCGTACTTGCCGCCTTCGGCGCTGATATGGGTGATGCGATCGACCATCAGCATGTTCGGGGCGGGCAGTTGCGCATTACCTGGGCCGAACAGCTCACCGCGACTGCAGCGCAGCAAATCTTCCCGAGTAAAGGCGTTTTGTTTGGTCATGCGAGCTCCTCAATAATCCCCGTGCGGCTGGGGCTGAATCTTCCCGGCCGGCTCGGCGGTTGAGTCCGAGACGGCAGCCTACAGGTAGACTATTGCGTTGTGGTGAAAGTCACAGCGCACCTGGCAAAGAAGTACAGGTGTGCACTGAAACGCTTATTTTCAGGGCCTATGCAGGTCCTGTCTAGTGGCCACGGCGGTTAATTCGGTTGCTTTGCGTCGTCGGGCGACCCGTCACCGACACCGGACAAGCCGCGTTCTGGCCTCCATCTCCCTAGACTGCCGCATTTCGGCGTTAATCGCCAGTCGCGGCTGTCCGTCCGGATAACCAGCGTTGCAGCACCTGCTGCAGTTCCGTTCGTTTGAAAGGCTTGCTCAGGTAGTCGTTCATCCCCGCTGCCAGGCATCGCTCGCGATCGCCCTGCAGCGCGTTGGCCGTGAGGGCGATGATCGGCACCTGCGCGCCGTTGGGCAGCAGGCGGATACGCCGAGTGGCCTCGTAGCCGTCCACAACGGGCAGGCGGCAGTCCATCAGCACGGCGGCGAAGCGTTGTTCAAGCACCTGCTCGACGGCCTGAAGACCATCGAGGGCGGTGACGACATCGAAGCCCAGGCTGCGCAGCATGGCCTCGATGACGCTCTGGTTGACCGGGTTGTCTTCTACCAGCAGGATCTGCCCGCCTTCCCAGGCCGCTTGGCCTTCGACGTCCTGGGCCGGCAGCAAGGTCGCCGTGGCGCTGGCCAGGGCCAAAGGCATTTCCAGGGTGAAGGTCGAGCCCAGCCCTTCGCGGCTTTCGCCGCGCAACTGCCCGCCCATGCGCTCGGCGAGGGTCCGTGCGATCGCAAGGCCAAGGCCTGTGCCGCCATAGCGACGGGAAATCGAGCTGTCGGCCTGCTGGAAGGCCACGAACATCATCTCCAGGCGGTCGCTGTCGATGCCGATGCCGGTGTCACGCACCGCGCAGGTGAACCACACCTGTTGGGCATCCAGGGCCCGCCAGCGGGCCTCCACTTCCACTTGGCCGTGTTCGGTAAATTTCAAGGCGTTGCCGATCAGGTTCAGCAAGATCTGGCGGATCCGTGTCGGATCGCCTGTGACCTGCAACTGGTCGATGCCTTGGGGGAGCTGCAAATGCAGGCCCAGCCCGCGCTGCTGGGCGCTGTGCTGGAACGACTGAACGCTGCTGCTGATCAGCTCGCCCAGGTTGAAGGCGATGTGTTCGAGTTCCAGCGTGGTGCGCTCGATCCGCGAGAAGTCGAGGATGTCGTTGATCACCTTGAGCAGATGCCCGGTGGATTCGCTGGCCACGGCGGTGTAGTCAGCCTGCTCGCTGGTCAGCGGGGTGGTCTCGAGCAGTTGCAGCATGCCCAGGACACCGTTCATGGGGGTGCGCAGTTCATGGCTCATCATCGCCAGGAACTCCGATTTGGTCCGGTTGGCTTGCTCGGCCTCCTCACGCGCCTGAATCATCTGCGCCATGGCCTGCTTCTGCTCGGTGCTGGCTTTCTCCAAGGCACTGGCCAGGTTGTTGATGTGTCGGGCCAGGTGCCCCAGCTCGCTGTCGTCGACTTCCGGCACCTGGGTCTTGAATTCGCCCTTCTGGATGGCCTTGACCGCATGCCCCATGTCGCTGATCGGCTTGGCCAGGCTCATGGCCAGGCGGCGGGCGAGCAGAAAGGTGAACAGCAAGGCGAACAGGGCCAGGATGCCGGCCTTTATCACGATTTCCTGCTGGCGCTGGCTGAAGGCATCGTCGGACATGCCCACGATCACCCGCCCCAGATAGTCATCGCCAATGCTGGGAGCAGGCGCGTTGCCCTGTTGCAAGAAGTCGTTGTCCAGGCGGATCTGCTGCAGGCGGATCGGCGCCTGGAACACTTCCACGCGCTGGGCACGGTTGACGTTCTCGCCGTTCTGCTCGACGTACACCAGGATGTGGTTGCGGCTGTCCTGCACCTCGAGAAAGCGTACGTGCGGAATGCTCAGGGTCGCGCGCATGAGGCTTTCGAGTACCTCATTGTTGCCGGAAATCACGCCATATTCGGAGGCGGGAGCCAACTGGTTGGCGATCAGTTGCCCGGTATGGTTGAGCTCCTGGCGCAGGTCCTGCAGACGCACGAAGGTGAAGAAGCTGATCAGCAGCAGGGTCAGCAACAGGGCGGGGCCCAGGCTGATGATCTGGGTGCGGGTGTGGATGTCCCAGCTCAGGCGGTTGCTCATGGGGTGGGCTCTCCTTCGGCCAGGACCACGGCGGCGGCCTTGGGGTCGATCGGCTCCAGCCCCAGGGCGCGAGCCACTTGCTGGTTGCCGCTGACCCCATAGTGCGTGGGGTAGTGGCTGCGCGGCCAACTGGTGGGCGAGCGGTCGAGCAATTGGTCGAGCACCGCTAGCCAGTCGTCCTGGTCGCTGAAGGTGCTGGCCAGCGCCCCGGCGCGGACAAAACCTGCGTTGGGACCGATCAGCGCCATCTGCCGGCCATAGCTGCTGAGCAGGACGTTCTTGGCGGTCTTGGAGTTGTACAGGTCGGGGTCGTCGATCCCCAGCAGGACATCGCTGTTGCTCAGCAGGTGTTGCAGCGGGCGGCTGTCGCGCGGGTCCGGCCAGTCCTGTGCGACGATCTCAAGGCCCAGCGGGCGGGCGGCCAGGCGCAGTTCGTCAAGCATGAAGCGGCTATGTTCGCCGTACAGCACACCGATTCGTCGCGCCTGTGGCAACAAGTAGCGCGTCAGGCGCAATTGCCGACCAGGCGGTGGATCGCTCCACAACAGGCACAGGTAGGCGGGACGCGACTTTCCCAGGCGTTGTTCCGCCTGTACCCGGCTGACCCGCAAGGCCAGCGCCGGAGGGCCAGCGGCCTCGCCCAGGCGCCATTCGAATGCTGCGCTGTCGAGCAGCACCAGGCGCACATCAGCCTTCAACTGCCCTGGCTTGGGCAGGGCGTCGACGGTCTTGAAATGCACCTGGTCGTTGGGACGGCGCGCTTCCAGGGCGGAGACGAAGCTGCGTACGCCTGGTTGGTCGCTGGCGCCTACCAACAGAATCTCGCTGGCTGATACCGCGCCCAAAGGCCACAGGCAGAACAGCAACAGGCGCAGCAACAAGGCCATCAGAACTCCAGCTCCGCGCTCACGCTCAAGCGGTGACGGCTGTCGTAGCGGTTCTGCGGCACGGTGACCGGCTCGTCATCCAGGCGCTGCTGCCAGAGCGCGGCCAGCTCAAGATTGCTGCCCTGGATGCGAAAGCGTTTGGCCACGCGCAGGTCGAGGCGTTCGTAGCGGTACTGGTTGAGCGCGTCGTCACCGTAGTAGAACAGGGCGCTGGACCAGCCCTGGCCCCATTCGCGCATCCAGCCGGCCGAGCCACTGTTGCGTGCGCTCAGGCGTCGGTCGCTGGGGTTGCTGGCCCAGGCATCGACGTAGGCGTAGGTCAGGCGCAGTCGGTCACGCAGGGTAGGGCGCCAGTCCAGCTGCGCTTCGCTGCCGCTGAAGCGGGCCTTGTTGGCGTTGCTGGCGATGTACTGGTTGTTGCGCAACGGCTCGCTGATCATTCCGGTGATCTCGTCATAGAACAACTTCACATCCATGTTCAAATCGATGTCGCTGAAATTGCCGTTGTAGCCCAGCTCCCGCGAGCGCATGCGCTCTTGTTCGAGGTCGCCAGGGCCGCGGGTCTTGACGAAGTATTCGCCGTGCTGCAACCCATACACGTTGGGGGTCAGGTTGTTGACCGTGTAGCTCCAGTTGACGTTGTTCTCGAACATGTCCGGCGAGCGCACCGCCTCGGAGTACACCGCGCGCAAACCGTGACGCGGGGTGATCAGGTAGTTGACCGCCATGCGCGGGGTGAGCGAGCTGCCCGACAGGCGCGAGTCCTCGAACATCGCGCCACCCTGGAGAATCCAGTGCTCGTCGGCGCGCCACTCCAGTTGACCGAACAGGCGCCAGGTCTGGTCGTCCAGGCTGCCGTTGAAGTAGGTCTGCGAGTCGGCGCGATCATAACGGTAGTTCATTCCGCTGAGCAGACGCAGGTTGTCGGTCAGGCTCAGGGTGTCCTGGACCTCGAGATCGAAGCGGGTTTCCCGAGTGCTTTGGTCCACATCGCCGCAAACCACTTCACGACCACCATTGGCCCATTGGCTGGCGATCTGGTCGCGCAGGGCGTTCTGCACGGGGTCGCTGCTGGGGGGCGGGTTGTTGGCGTTGCGTGCCACTTGCTCGGCATAGTCCGGGTTGATCTGCCAGAGCCGCGTCAGCTCCGGGCTGAAGGCGATGGCCGCATCGCAGGCCAGCCAGACCTGTTGCCGGTCGAAGTGCTGGGCCGAGCCCTGGACATACAGGCTGTGTTCGGGATTGAAATCGATGTTCCAGCGCATCGAGCCCGCATAGTCCTTGGCATTGACGTCGGCGTTGTCGCCTCGGGCGGTCACGAAGGGAAACACCGGCTGATAGGTATAGGGCCGCTGATTGCTCCCTTCCTTGGCCGCCAGTTGCCATTCAAGGGTCTGGTTGACCGCCAGGTTGTGGCTGGCGCTGAGGTTGAAGCGGTTGAGGCGGCGGCTGTCGCGGTAGTCGTTGCCGAACTGGTCCTCGTCGAAGCCATCATCCTGCATGCCGGACAGCGACAGGCGCATGTCGCCGCCTTCCCAGCCGAAGCCCTGGCTGGCGTAGTAATCGTTGATGCCGTCCTGGCCGCGGGTCACCTTCACGCGGGTGCCATGGCTGTCGGCGGGGTTGCGGGTGAGGATGTTGACCACGGCCATCAAGGCGTTGGCCCCGTAACTCACGGTGTTGGGGCCGCGGAATACCTCGATCCGGTCGATGTCCTCGATGGCCAGCGGGATGTCGCTCCAGTCCACCGTGGCAAGGCCTGCGCGATACACCGAGCGGCCATCGATCAGCACTTGCATGCGCCGCGCGTCGTTGACGTTGCTGCCATGGTAGTTGACGGTCGGCTGGTTGCCGGCGACGTAGCCCACCATCATGCCGGGTACCAGGCGCATCAGCTCGGGAATGTCGCGTGCGCCGCTGGCGCGGATCAGTTCGCTGTCGAGCACCGTCATGCTGCCAGGTACGGCGGCCGGGGATTGTTTCAGGCGTGTCGCGGTCAGAACCTGCGGCAGGTCCTGGTTGTCGAGGAACATGTCATCGGCCAGGGCCGGGCCGCCCAAGAGGGCAGTCAGCAACAGCAGGCGAGGGTAAGGTGGCGTGCCAGGGAACACGGTACGGCCTTGTTTCAGAGATGAAACAGGCATGTTAACTGACCGCTTGGGTTTTGCCAGTGCGATTTGATATCCATACGCAGGGCTGGCACTGCCACTGGCTCTGTCGCATGCGCGCCGTATAATGCCCCGGTCGCCAACTTAACTTATTGGCTTTAACGGATTGGATATGACTGAACAGCAACCTGTTGCAGTTCTTGGGGGCGGCAGCTTCGGCACCGCCGTGGCGAACTTGCTGGCCGAAAACGGCGTGCCGGTCCGGCAATGGATGCGTGACCCCGAGCAGGCCGAGGCCATGCGCGTCAATCGCGAGAATCCTCGCTACCTCAAAGGCATTCGCCTGCAGGACGGGGTGGAACCTGTCAACGACCTGCTGGCCACGTTGCAGGCCTGCGACCTGATCTTCGTCGCGCTACCTTCCAGCGCCTTGCGCAGCGTGCTGGCGCCCCATGCCGAACTGTTGCGCGGCAAGGGTCTGGTCAGCCTGACCAAGGGCATCGAGGCGCAAAGTTTCAAGCTGATGAGCCAGATCCTCGAAGAGATCGCGCCCGAGGCCCGCATCGGCGTGCTGTCGGGGCCGAACCTGGCCCGCGAGATCGCCGAACACGCCCTGACCGCCACCGTGGTCGCCAGTGAGGACGAAGCCCTCTGCCAACGTGTGCAGGCGGTGTTGCATGGCCGCACCTTCCGCGTCTACGCCAGCGCCGACCGCTTCGGCGTCGAACTCGGCGGCGCGTTGAAGAACGTCTACGCCATCATTGCCGGCATGGCCGTCGCCCTGGGCATGGGCGAGAACACCAAGAGCATGCTGATCACCCGCGCGCTGGCCGAGATGACCCGCTTCGCCGTGAGCCAGGGCGCCAACCCCATGACTTTCCTGGGCCTGGCCGGGGTTGGCGACTTGATCGTCACCTGCTCCTCGCCCAAGAGCCGCAACTATCAGGTCGGCCATGCCCTGGGCCAGGGTCTGAGCCTGGAGCAGGCGGTGAGTCGCCTGGGCGAGGTGGCCGAAGGGGTCAACACCCTCAAGGTACTCAAGGCCAAGGCCCAGGAGGTACAGGTGTACATGCCGCTGGTGGCTGGCCTGCACGCGATCCTCTTCGAGGGGCGTACGCTGAACCAGGTGATCGAGCACCTGATGCGCGCCGAGCCCAAGACCGACGTCGATTTCATTTCCATCAGCGGTTTCAATTGATCCCGGAGCACATGCATGAACGACACAGCCAACCGCGCCCAGCGCGAATCGATCATCCTGCGGGTACTGTGGATGCTGGTGTTCCTCTTGGTCTGGCACATGGCGCAACTGTTGCTGGGTGGCCTGGTGCTGGTCCAGCTGATCTACCGCCTGGTCTATGGCGCGCCCAGCGGTAGCCTGATGAATTTCGGCGACAGCCTGAGCCAGTTCCTGGCGCAGATCGGCCGCTTTGGCACCTTCCACAGCGACCAGAAGCCCTGGCCGTTCGCCGACTGGCCGACCCCTCGCGCCCCTGAAGGCGAAGTGCCTCACGAAGTTGCCTCGGCGCCTCATCCGGTGCGTGATCAGGAGCCCAAGCTGTGAAGGTCTGGGTGCTGCGCCACGGCGAGGCCGAGCCACGCGCCAACACCGACGCCGAGCGGCGCCTGACCAACCATGGTCGCGAGCAGGTGCTGCGTAGTGCCGCGCGCCTGTTGGGCCAACCGCTGCAGGCGATCATCGCCAGCCCGTACGTTCGAGCCCAGCAGACAGCCGCTCTGGTGCACGACGCCTTGGGCTTGGATGAGCCGGTGCGTACCGTGCCTTGGCTCACCCCCGACAGCGATGTCGGGCAGGTGATCGGCGAGCTGGACCAACTGGGCCTGGAGCACGTGCTGCTGGTGAGTCACCAACCCTTGGTCGGCACCTTGGTAGGCATGCTCGAACACGGCCATGGCCAGCAACCGGCGCCGCTGAGCACAGCGACCCTGGCTGAGCTGGAAGGGGACTGGCCGCTGGCTGGGTTGATGACCTTGCACGGGCTGTACCACGCCGGCTGACCCTGGCTGTTGAAGGTGCCTTCTTCGCGGGTTCACGCGCGAAGAAGGCGACACACATGCCAGGCATGTCCGGATCGCCCTCAGCGATGACCTTTCCGAACGTTGCCGCCCCAGCACGCCATGCCGACAATGGGCCATCACTTCCCATTCAGACCAGGCCGCCATGTCGCAGCAGATCTTCTTCGCCCACGCCAATGGCTTCCCTTCGGCCACCTACGGCAAGTTGTTCGCCGCCCTGGCGCCGGACTACCAGGTCCAGCACCTGGCGCAACATGCCCACGACCCCCGATTCCCGGTCAACGACAACTGGCAGAACCTGGTCGATGAGTTGCTTCACCACCTGGCCCAGCAGGGGCAGCCGGTCTGGGGCGTCGGCCATTCCCTGGGTGGCCTTCTGCACCTGCATGCCGCGCTACGTTGCCCGCAGTACTACCGAGGCGTGGTAATGCTCGATTCGCCTGTGCTGACCCGCGCCGACCAGTGGATGATCCGCGCGGCCAAGCGCCTGGGCTTCATCGACCGCATCACCCCGGCCGGGCGCACCCTGGGGCGTCGCGAGGCATTCCCCGACCGTGACAGCGCACGGGCCTACTTCGCCGGCAAGACGTTGTTCCGCCACTTCGACCCCGATTGCCTGGAGGCGTATCTGGAGCACGGCCTGCAAGCCACCCAGGAGGGCTTGCGCCTGCGCTTCGACCCCACGACCGAGATCGACATCTACCGCAGTATCCCCCACCTCAGCCCGGCGCCAGCGCGCCAGCTGCAGGTACCGCTGGCGGTGGTGCGTGGCGACCAGAGCCGGGTGATCCGCCGCCACCATGCCCTGGCGGTGCGCGGCATTCCCCGGGGCGAATACCACAGCCTGCCCGGTGGGCACATGTTCCCGCTGGAGCGGCCGGGGGATACAGCGCACTTGATCAAGGGCCTGTTCGATCGCTGGAGTCGAGCATGAGCACGCATGTCGAAGAGATCCGTCTGAGCCTCGGCCATATCGAGCTGGCGGCGCACCTGTTCGGGCCGGATGACGGTCTGCCGGTGATCGCCTTGCATGGCTGGCTAGACAACGCCAACAGCTTCGCCCGCCTTGCGCCGCGCCTCGACGGGCTGCGCGTAGTCGCCCTGGACCTGGCCGGGCATGGCTATTCCGAGCATCGCCCTGTCGGCGCCGGTTACGCTTTGGCCGACTACGCCCACGATGTGCTACGGGTGGCCGAGCAACTGGGCTGGAAGCGCTTTGGTCTGCTCGGACACTCGTTGGGCGCAATCATCAGCGTGCAGCTGGCGGGAGCCTTGCCCGATCGCATCAGCCACCTGGCGTTGATCGACGGCGTGATCCCGCCCACGGCCCGCGAGCAGGACGCCGCCGAACGCCTGGGCATGGCGCTGCAGGCGCAACTGCGCTTGGATGGCAAGCACAAGTCGGTGTACGCGACCCTTGAAGATGGCGTGCAGGCGCGCATGAAAGGCATGGTCGCGGTCAGCCGCGAAGCCGCCGAGCTGCTGGCCCAGCGTGGCCTGATGCCGGTGCCGGGCGGCTACAGCTGGCGCAGCGACAGCCGCCTGACCTTGCCATCACCGGTACGCCTGAACGAGGCGCAGGCCATGGCCTTCGTGCATCGGGTCGCGTGCCCGGCCTGCCTGGTGGTGGCGGCCGATGGCATGCTCGCGCAGCACACAGCCTTGCTGGAGCAGCTACCCTTTGAGCAGGTCACGCTGCCCGGTGGCCATCACCTGCATTTGAATGACGAACCGGGCGCAACCCTTGTTGCAGACTGTTTCAATCGCTTCTTCGGCTTTTCTTGACTTGCACAGGACAAGTGTCGAGGCTTGGCGGGTTGAACACGGAGACAACCATGCAAATGCCAGACATCCTGGATTACCCCATCGGCGCCCTGTGCGTGACAGGTGGCCGATGATCACGCGCACACTGATCGCCGTTTGCCTGGGCTTGGCCAGCCCCTTGTCGTGGGCCGGCAGCCTGCCCGTGCCGGTGGATGCCAAAGTGGTCGACCAGCGTCCGGCCGTGGAGCAGGAGCGGGTCTATCCCATGGGCCCTTTACGCAAGATCAGCGGCCGCCTGAGGGTGGACGAAAAAGTCGAAAGCCGCGGTCAGGTCAGTTCCGTCACCTATGAGCTCCCTGTCGAACGGACTGCCCGCGAGGCCTTCACCAGTGCCCGCGAGGCCTTGCAGCGCGAGGGGGGCTATCCGCTGTTCTGGTGCCAGGGCCGCGATTGCGGCGAAGCCAGCCTGTGGGCCAACGAAGTATTCGCCAATGCCCGCCTCAATGGTGGTGACGAGCAACAGGCGTTCATCCTCCTGCGCCGCTCCGCCGAAGAGGCCGACACCTTGGTCTCGCTCTACAGCGTCACCCGTGGCAATCGCCGCGCCTACCTGCACGTCGAGGAGTTCGTGGCCGACCAGCCTCTGGGCGAGCTGTTGCCGACACCAGCCACGGTGCTGCGCGAACTGCGCGACACCGGCAAGCTGGACTACCCTGACCTTGCCGCACCGCAGCCCACCTGGGTGGCCTTGCTCGGGCGCAGCCTGAACCTGGACAGCACCCTGCGCGCCAGCCTCAGCGGCGCCCAGGCCGAAGCCTGGCGCGAGCAACTGGTAAACGCCGGCGTGCGCAGTACCCGCCTGGAAGTCGGGACGGCACCCACCGATGGCCTGCACCTTGAGCTGATCCGTTGAATGAGTCCCTCCATGCCCAACAATGACCGCCTGCTGATCCAGATCCTGCTGCTGGCCCTGCTCGGGGCCGGGTTGTGGGTGATGGCGCCTTTCATTTCGGCATTGCTCTGGGGCGCCATCCTGGCCTTCGCCAGTTGGCCGCTGATGCGCTTGCTCACCCGCGCGCTGGGCGGGCGCGAAACGCTCGCCGCGAGCCTACTGACCGCCGTGTGGATCCTGGTGGTGGCCTTGCCGCTGGTGTGGCTCGGCTTCAATCTGGCCGACCACATCCGTGATGCCACCGCGTTCATCCGGGACGTGCAGGTCGACGGCTTGCCCGACGCCCCCGACTGGCTGGGCAGCATCCCCCTGGTGGGGGAGCGACTGGTGCGCTGGTGGGATTCCATGGATCAACAGGGCGCGGCCTTGCTGGCCTCGGTCAAGCCGCACCTGGGGCAGGTCGGCAACTGGCTTCTGGCGCGCAGTGCGCAGATTGGCAGCGGCGCGTTGGAGCTGACCCTGAGCCTGGTGTTCGTGTTCTTCTTCTACCGTGACGGGCCGCGCCTGGCGGCCTTCGTGCTGCGCCTGTTGCAGCGGTTGATGGGGGAACGCGCCGAGTATTACCTGGACCTGGTGGCTGGCACCGTGCAGCGCGTGGTCAACGGCGTGATCGGCACTGCCGCGGCCCAAGGCTTGCTGGCTTTGATCGGCTTCCTGATCGCCGGTGTGCCGGGCGCCATCGTGCTGGGGCTGGTGACCTTCATGCTCAGCCTGATTCCCATGGGGCCGCCGCTGGCCTGGATACCTGCCACCGGCTGGCTGGTGTGGAAGGGTGAGTACGGCATGGCGGTGTTCCTCGGCCTGTGGGGCACCTTCATCATCAGCGGCGTCGACAACGTCCTCAAGCCGTACTTGATCAGCCGCGGTGGCAACCTGCCGTTGGTGATCGTGCTGCTCGGGGTGTTCGGCGGGCTGATCGCCTTTGGCTTCATCGGCCTGTTCATCGGGCCGACCTTGCTGGCGGTGGGCTATAGCCTGCTGCTGGACTGGAGCCGTAACGCGGGGCAGCAGACACCCCAGCGGTAGTCAGGCCAAGGCTCTCCATGCCGCCATCCTTGCGGGGTACCCGCGACGATGGCGGCTGCCGAAAAGGCTGATCTTTACGCACTCTTTATGCCCTGACCCCACCCCCCATCTCGTCCCTTTACGCCCCTCCCTCGGACAATTTCCCTAAAGCGGCCCATGCGCCGTACCAAGGGAGATGCGCACATGAACATGCTGGACGGGGTGTCACTGCTGCTGGCAGTGGCGTTGGCGATGTACCTGCTGGTGGCGCTGCTGCGCGCCGATCGCAGTTAAGGGGCGGCCATGCACAGTTACGACTACCTATTGCTGTTGGCGTTCTTCGCCATCGTGCTGCTGCCAGCACCTTGGCTCGGGCGCTTTTGCTTCAAGGTGATGGAAGGGCAGCGCACCTGGCTGACACCGGTGCTCGGCCCGCTGGAGCACGGTTGCTACCGCCTGGCCGGTGTACGCGCCGAGCAGGAGCAGAACTGGAAGCAATACACCCTGGCCTTGCTGGCCTTCAACCTGGTCGGCTTCGTATTGCTGTTCACCGTGCTCCTGCTCCAGGGGTATCTGCCGCTGAACCCGCAGCAGCTGCCGGGGCAGGAATGGACGCTGGCGTTCAACACTGCAGTCAGTTTCATGACCAACACCAACTGGCAGGCCTACAGCGGTGAAGCGTCGGTCAGCTACCTGAGCCAGATGATCGGCCTGACTGTGCAGAACTTCGTGAGCGCCGCCACCGGTCTTGCCGTGCTGGTCGCCCTGTGCCGAGGGATTGCCCGTCGCTCCACCACCACGTTAGGCAATTTCTGGGTCGACTTGACCCGCGCCACCCTCTACGTGCTGCTGCCACTGTGCCTGGTGCTGGCACTACTGCTGGTGTGGCAGGGCGTGCCGCAAACCTTCGCCGACTACGCCCACGCACTGACCTTGCAAGGCAGCGACCAGGCACTTCCCCTTGGCCCGGCCGCCAGCCAGATCGCCATCAAGCAACTGGGCACCAACGGCGGCGGCTTTTTCGGCGTCAACTCGGCGCACCCGTTCGAGAACCCCACAGCCTGGAGCAATCTGTTCGAGGTGGCATCGATCATCCTCATTCCGGCAGCGCTGGTGTTCACCTTCGGCCATTACGTCAAAGACTTGCGCCAGAGCCGGGCGATCCTCGCCTGCATGCTGGGCCTGTTCCTGATCGGCGGCGCTACGGCGCTGTGGTCCGAGCAACAGCCCAACCCTGCCTTGGAAAGCGCCCAGGTACAACAGACCGCGCCGCTCGAAGGCAAGGAAAGCCGCTTCGGCACCACCGCCTCGGTGCTATGGAGCGTGACCACCACCGCCGCCTCGAACGGTTCGGTCAATGCCATGCATGACAGCCTCAACCCGCTCACGGGCATGGTGGCCATGGTCAATATGATGGTCGGCGAGGTGATCTTCGGCGGCGTCGGCGCAGGCCTTTACGGCATGTTGCTGTTCGTGCTGATCGCCGTGTTCCTGGCGGGCCTGATGATCGGTCGCACGCCAGAGTACTTGGGCAAGAAGCTCCAGGCGCGGGAGGTGCAACTGCTGGTGGCGACCTTGCTGGTGATGCCGGTGGGTGTGCTGGTGCTCGGCGCCATCACCGCGAGCCTCCCCGGGCCTGCCAGTGCCGTGACCAATCCCGGTGCCCACGGCTTCAGCCAACTGCTTTATGCCTATACCTCCGGCACCGCCAACAACGGTTCGGCGTTCGCCGGTTTCGGTGCCAACACGCCGTACCACAACCTGATGATCGGCCTGGCCATGCTTATCGGCCGCTTCGGCTACATCCTGCCGGTGCTCGCCCTGGCTGGCAGCCTGGCAGCGAAGAAGAGCGCGCCCCAGGGGCTGAACAGCTTCCCCACCCATGGCCCGCTGTTCGTGGTCCTGCTGCTGGTGACCATTGTGCTGGTCGGTGGCCTGACTTTCCTGCCGACCCTGGCCCTCGGGCCGATTGCCGAACACCTGAGCCTGGGCTTCTGAGGACCTCCCATGAACATGCCTATTCCTGATGTCAAAGCCAACCGCACCGCCGTGGACCAGACCCGCTTCGCCGCGCTCTGGCGTCCGGCCCTGGTCCAGGCTTTCGTCAAGCTCGACCCCCGCCAACTCAAACGCTCTCCGGTGATGTTGGTGGTCGCCCTGACCGCGCTGCTGACCACGCTGCTGTGCTTCGTCCCCGGCAGTGGCGTGGGGACCGGCGTAGCCCTGCAGATCGCCCTGTGGCTGTGGTTCACCGTGCTGTTCGCCAACTTCGCCGAAGCCTTGGCCGAAGGCCGTGGCAAGGCCCGTGCCGACAGCCTCAAGGCCGGCAGTCAGGGCCTGACCGCCCAGCGTCGCACCGTCGATGGCCGCTTCGAGACCGTGCCCGCCACCCAACTGCGCAAGGACGATGTGGTCAAGGTCGTTGCCGGCGAGTTGATCCCCGGTGACGGCGAGGTGCTCGAAGGCATCGCTGCGGTCAACGAGGCGGCCATCACCGGCGAGTCGGCCCCTGTGATCCGTGAGTCCGGCGGCGACCGCTCGGCGGTGACCGGCAACACCCGCCTGGTTTCGGACTGGCTGTTGATCCGCATCACCAGCAACCCCGGCGAGTCGACCCTGGATCGCATGATCGCCTTGGTCGAAGGCGCCAAACGCCAGAAGACCCCCAACGAAATCGCCCTGGATATCCTGCTGATTGGCCTGACGTTGATCTTCCTGATCGTGGTGGTGACGTTACAGCCGTTCGCCCATTTCTCGGCTGGCAGCCTGCCGCTGATCTTCCTTGCTGCGCTGTTGGTCACGCTCATCCCCACCACCATCGGTGGCCTGCTCTCGGCCATCGGCATCGCCGGCATGGACCGCCTGGTGCGCCTTAACGTCATCGCCCGCTCCGGCCGTGCGGTGGAGGCGGCGGGTGACGTGCACACGCTGATGCTCGACAAGACCGGCACCATCACCTTCGGCAACCGTCGTTGCAGTGCACTGCATGCCGCGCCCGGCATCACAGCGCGGGAACTGGGGGAGGGCGCGTTGTTCGCCTCGCTTGCCGACGACACTGCCGAGGGCAAATCGATTGTCGAATACCTACGTCAGCAACAGGCGTTCATCGAACCTTCGGCCAACCAGTTCGAAGCCATTGCCTTCAGTGCAGAGACGCGGCTCTCGGGTATCGACTTCCAGCAACGCTGCTACCGCAAGGGCGCGGTCGATGCGGTGTTGGCCTTCGTCGGCCTGCAACGCCTGGAGATGCCCACGCCGCTGGCCCGTGAAGTCGAGCGTATCGCCCAGAGCGGTGGCACACCGCTGCTGGTGTGCATCGACAAGCGTTTGCTGGGAGTGATCCACCTCAAGGATGTGGTCAAGCCCGGCATTCGCGAGCGTTTCGCCGAGCTGCGCAAGCTGGGGATCCGTACGGTGATGGTGACGGGCGACAACCCGCTGACCGCCGCTGCCATTGCCGCCGAAGCGGGGGTCGACGATGTGCTGGCCGAGGCCACGCCGGAGAAGAAGCTGGCGCGCATCCGCCAGGAACAGAACGACGGCCGCCTGGTGGCCATGTGCGGGGACGGCGCCAACGATGCCCCCGCCCTGGCCCAGGCCGATGTCGGCATGGCCATGAACGATGGCACCCAGGCCGCGCGCGAGGCGGCCAACATGGTCGATCTGGACAGCGACCCGACCAAGTTGCTGGACGTGGTCCAGGTGGGCAAGGAGCTGCTGGTCACCCGCGGTGCGCTGACCACGTTCTCCATCGCCAACGACGTGGCGAAGTACTTTGCCATCCTGCCGGCGCTGTTCGCCGCGATCTACCCGCAGTTGGGCGTGCTCAACCTCATGCAACTGCAGAGCCCGCAGAGCGCGATCCTCTCGGCCATCGTGTTCAACGCGCTGATCATCGTCGTGCTGATCCCGCTCGCACTGCGCGGCGTGCGCGTCCAGGCGGCGAGCGCGGCCCACCTGCTGCGACGCAACCTGCTGATCTACGGTGTGGGCGGCATCATCGTGCCGTTTGCCGGGATCAAGGCGATCGACCTCTTGCTCAACGCTTTGCACCTGGTTTGAAGGAGATGGACATGACCACTTACCTGCGCCCGGCCCTGAGCCTGGCCCTGCTGATGACCCTGGTCACCGGCGCGCTGTATCCCTTGGCGGTGACCGGCATCGCCCAGGTCGCCTTCCCCGAGCAGGCCAATGGCAGCCTGGTACGTGACGAGCAGGGGCGGGTGCGCGGCTCGGCCTTGATCGCCCAGGACTTCACTGGCGATGCCTGGTTCCACTCGCGCCCGTCGGCCGGCGCCTACGCCACCGTCGCCAGCAGCGCCAGCAACCTCTCGCCGAGCAATCCGGCCCTGGCCGAGCGGGTCAAGGCCGAGGCCTCTGCGCTTTATCAACCCCAGCAAGGTCCTGTACCCCTGGCCTTGCTGACCACCTCCGGCAGCGGCCTGGATCCGCACCTGCCGCCCGATGCCGTGGCCTACCAACTGCCCCGTGTGGCGTCGGCGCGGCAAGTGCCGGTGCAGCGCTTGCAAGCGTTGGTGGAAGCGTCCACCCTCCACCCATTGATCGGCCCGCCTGTGGTCAACGTGCTGGCGCTGAACCAGGCGCTGGAGCGCCTGGCCCCGATGCCCTCCGGCTCCTGAGCCTTATCGGAGCTGGCGAAGCCTGCGGCCTGCACAGCAGGCTCCAGGCTCTCTGAAATCGAAGGATGAAACATGAGTGACTCCGCCCGCGCCGATGCGCTCCTGGCGGGCCTGCCGCGCGAAGGTCGTGGCAAGCTCAAGGTATTTCTCGGCGCCGCCCCCGGCGTGGGCAAGACCTACGCCATGCTCCAGGCCGCCCACGCCCAGCAACGTCTGGGCGTGCAAGTGCTGGCCGGGATCGTCGAAACCCACGGCCGCGCCGAAACCGAGGCGCTGCTCGGCGGCCTGGCCCAGCAGCCCTTGTTGCGTACCGACTACCGCGGCGTGACCCTCGAGGAGATGGACCTCGACGGCTTGCTCAAGGCCGCCCCCACCTTGGCCCTGGTGGACGAACTGGCCCACACCAACGCCCCCGGCAGCCGCCACGCCAAGCGCTGGCAGGACGTGCAGGAACTGCTCGCTGCCGGCATCGATGTCTATACCACCGTCAACGTCCAGCACCTGGAAAGCCTCAATGACAAAGTCCGCGACATCACCGGCGTTCAGGTCCGCGAGACCCTGCCGGACTGGGTCCTGCAGGAAGCCTTCGAGCTGGTGCTGATCGACCTCCCACCGCGTGAGCTGCTCATGCGCCTGCGCGAGGGCAAGGTCTATGTGCCGGAGCAGGCGAGGGCGGCCATCGACGCCTACTTCTCCCAGACCAACCTCACCGCCCTTCGCGAGCTGGCCATGCAGACCGCCGCCGCTCAGGTCGATGCCGACCTCGCCCACGGCTACCGCCAGCGCGGTCAGGAGGCCCCGGCCCTGCGCGGGCGCCTGCTGGTGGGCGTGGACGGTGACGAGCAGGCCGAACGCCTGGTGCGCCATGCCAGTCGCGTTGCCCAGCGCCGCCACTTGCCTTGGAGCCTGGTGCACGTGGACAACGGCCGCCTGCGCGACGAGACCGCCCGCCAGCGCCTGCAGGCCGCCCAGCAACTGGCCGAGCGTCTGGGCGGCGAAGTGGTCGTGCTGCGTGCCGGCGAAGTGGCCCGCACCCTGATCCAGCACGCCAGCGAACGCCGGGCCAGCCTGGTACTGGTAGGCCAGTCCCGCGATCGGCTGCGCCGTCGCTTGTTCGGCGCAGGCGTGGCCGCGCGCCTGCTGCGAGAAAGCCACGGCCTGGAAATCAACGTCCTCGACCGCGACACCCAACCCCGCACAGCACCCTCGGCGGTGCAGCGCGTGTGGGTCTGGCGCCATTACCTGCTGGCATTGATGGCCACCGTGCTGGCAGCAGGGTTGTCGTGGGCGGTATCCAGTGTGCTGGCGCTGCCCAATATTTCCTTGGTGTTCCTCGCTGCCGTGCTGCTGGTGGCGGTGCGCAGCAGCCTGGGGCCGGCGCTGGCCTGCGCGGCGCTGTCGTTTCTCACCTATGACTTTCTGTTCATCCCGCCCAACTTCTCCTTCGCCATCCAGCGCGAAGAAGACGTGCTCACCCTGGTGTTCTTCCTGCTCATGGCGGGCCTCACCGGCAACCTCGCCGCCCGCCAGCGCCGTCAGTTGCAGGCCCTGCGCGAAACCCAGGCCGAGACCACGCAACTGCTGGACCTCTCACGTCGTCTCACCGTGGCCACGGACCGCCAGGCTGTGTTCAACGCCGCCGGCCAGCACCTGGGCGCCTGGCAGGACATGCAGGCCTGCCTGCTCGAGCGCAATGCTGAGGGCCTGCTGCAAGCCACCAGCAGCCACGAACCGCAACTGACCAACAACGAACGCGCCGCCGCCGAATGGGCCTGGCAGCACGGCCAGGCCGCCGGGCACGGCAGCGACACCTTGCCTGATGGGCGTTGGTGGTGGTGGCCGCTCGCGGTGGACGATCAACCCCTGGCCCTGCTTGGCGTGCGCCCACGCACAGGGGAGACCTTAAGCCCCCAACGCCGACGCCTGTTGATGTCTCTCGGCCAACCCCTGGCCCAGGCCCTGGCTCGCGCCCGCCTGGGCGAGCAACTGGAGGCCGCGCGCCTGCATGGCGAGACCGAACAACTGCGCAGTGCACTGCTGGCCTCTGTTTCCCACGACCTGCGCACCCCCCTGACCGCCATGCGCGGCAGTATCGACAGCCTGCTGGCCCTGGGCGACGCCATCCCCCCGGCCGATCGCCAAGAGCTGCTCGAAGGCACCCGCAACGAAGCCGAACGCCTGGACCGCTATATCCAGAACCTCTTGGACATGACTCGTCTCGGCCACGGCGGCCTCAAGCTCGCCCGCGACTGGGTCGCCCCGGCCGACATCGTCGGCAGCGCCCTCAACCGCCTGCGCGTGGTCCTGGCTCCGCTGCGTGTGCACACCGATGTGCCGCCCGAGCTGCCGCTGCTGTTCGTGCATGCGGCGCTGATCGAACAGGCGCTGGTCAACGTGCTGGAAAACGCGGCCCGTTTCTCGCCGGTCAACGGGCGCCTGGCGCTGCAAGTCTCTGAGCAGAATGAGCAACTGCACTTCGCCGTCAGCGACCAAGGCCCGGGCATTCCGGTGAGTGAGCGCGAGAAGATTTTCGACATGTTCTACACCGCAGCCCGCGGCGACCGGGGAGGGCAGGGCACCGGCCTTGGCCTTGCCATCTGCCAAGGCATGATCGGCGCCCACGGCGGGCAGATCCTCGTCGGCGACGGCATCGATGGTCAGGGCACCTGCATCACTCTATGCTTGCCGTTGCCTCCACAACCTGAGCCTGAAAGCGAAGCCCCATGAGTCAGTCCGCCACCCTGCTGGTCATCGACGATGAGCCGCAGATCCGCAAGTTCCTGCGCATCAGCCTCGCCTCACAAGGCTACAAAGTCATCGAAGCCGCCACCGGCGCCGAAGGTCTCGCCCAGGCCGCGCTGAGCAAGCCGGACCTGGTGGTGCTCGACCTTGGCCTACCCGACATGGACGGCCAACAGGTGCTGCGCGAGCTGCGTGAATGGAGCGCCGTGCCAGTGCTGGTGCTCTCGGTGCGCGCGAGTGAAGTACAGAAAGTCGACGCACTCGATGGCGGCGCCAACGACTACGTGACCAAACCTTTCGGCATCCAGGAATTCCTTGCCCGCATCCGCGCCTTGCTGCGCCAGACGTCCCAGGCCGACGCTGTCCAGTCGAGCGTAAGTTTCGGCCCCTTGGTGGTGGACTTTGCGTTTCGCAAGGTGACCCTCGACGGTGCGGAAGTAGCCCTGACCCGCAAAGAGTACGCATTGCTCGCCCAGCTCGCCGGCCACCCCGGCCGCGTCATCACCCAGCAGCAACTGCTCAAGGACATCTGGGGGCCGACGCACGTCGATGACACCCATTACCTGCGCATCGTCGTCGCCCACGTGCGGCAGAAGTTGGGGGATGATCCGACTGCGCCGCGGTTCATCATCACCGAAGCCGGCGTAGGCTATCGCCTGGTTGCCCCGGGGCCCTGACCGGTGCCGCTTCGCGCCCCAACGCGGCGCAAGGGCTGCAAAGCAGCCCTGAATCCAACAGCACCTTGACCTCAGCCCATCATGCCCAACTCCGCATCATCCATCAGCGCCTTCGCTAACGCCGCCAGATAGTGCGACGCCCATACCAACTGCGGCTTGTCGTCCATCGCGCCTGTTAGGGTCATGTCCCCCACATACCCCATCAACTCCGAGATACCAGGCTCGATGCAAAACAGCGGCGCGGTCATGCCCTCGCCCTGGTAGAACTTCGTCCTGCCCACCGTCCTCGGCTCGATGTCCTTCGTGGTCATTGTTCGATCTCCCTGAAATGATCAGCGCCGCCCCGCAGGCACACCGCTGCCCCCACGACAACGCAAAACCTCTGTGGGTGCGGATTCACTCGCGAATGGGCCGGCGCAGATAGCACATGGTTAAAGGCTTAAATGCAGCGTCTTAGGGTTGGACACGCAAGCCCAAAACCTGAATCGAAAGTGGGAGTAGCGGGATTGGATGGTGAGCTACGATCCGAATGGATTGAATTTGCGTTGTTGAGGCTGGGGATCGTGCTTTGAGAAAGGGATAGCGAGATGGATCGAAGATCGTTTTTCAGCATGGCAACTCCTGTATTCCCGATAGTGCTGCACACGACCTGCTGTCAAACAGGTGGGTGGCAGCTGCGTATGGGTTGACAGACCGGTGGAATACAGGAAGACCGGCGCACGCGAACGTGCCCCACACACAGCCGCCATTGAAGGCCAAGCTATGCCCCTGCGTTCCGTTGCGGCCTGTCAAAGCCGCGTCGTTGAAGTGCAACGGCTCGCCGAGACTAGAGCCCTGCCAGAGCACCCGCAACGGAAAAAAGGTGGCGGGAGTGTGTTTGGGAAATGGACTACGAGGAAGAGGGGGAATCTGATTTTTTCTACGGTTTCGGAGCATTTGGAAGAGGCCGTGCAGACTGGTGAGCTAGTAGGTTTCCTAATGCACGCCCTCGATCCGGATGAGAACAGCCGGTGGATCTACCGCCTGATGATTGATCGCAACCACCAAGGCCGTGGTTACGGGCGTGCGGCCCTGCGAGCGCTCATGGCTCATCTCCACTCCTTGCCTGGGGGACCAAGCGTCGCCCTTGGTGTTGACCCCGAAAACGTCGGCGCGCGACGTCTCTATGCATCCGAAGGCTTCGTCGAGACCGGTGAAGTCATTGATGGTGAGTTGATCATGCGACGGATGTCTACGTGATCCTAGACAGGGGCGCCGTGGCGCCCCTGCAACTTCGAAGAGCCACGGCCACTATGGGTCGATAACAGTCCCTCGCGACTCACTGACCTATCAGGGCAGCGAAATCCCGTACTCTGCGAGCTTGGCCTTGTGCTCATTTTTCACGTAACTCTTGTTGACCATCTGCGAGAACTTCATGAAGTCGGCTTTGGCATCATCTTGACTCTCCAAATGGTCGTACGCTATTCCACGCGCATAATAGGCCCATGCGTAGTCTGGCTGGCGCTGAAGGCCCGTGCTGAAGGCTTCGGCGGCCTCCCGGTATTGCCCAAGATCTGTCAGCGCGAGGCCCAAATGATAATAGGTCGGCATGTGAAAGCCGGTGCCTTTGCCTGCCTCTCCGATTCCGTTATCAAGGTTGTACTGGACGAGTTCGAGCGCCTTTTTCGGATTGCCAGCGTCACGATACATGGCGCTCAAATCCAGGTTGTCGCGTGGGCTAGGCTTACCGTCGAGCTGCATGGATTTTTCCTTGGCGACCACGGCTTCGGGGAAGCGCTTGAGGTTGCTATACGCATCCGCCTGCACCGCGTAAACCAAACTTTGCAGCGAAGCGGACAGCGTATTCTTTTGCAGGCATAGATCACCCTCCTGCAACGCCAGAGGGTAGTTTGCGACTTTGTGCGCTTTGAACTGATTAGTGCAGTGGATCAGGTTGGGGTTTTTCGGGTTTTGAATCGCCCCTGGTTTTCTAGACACTCTCCAAGCTCAGGAAATAGCGTTTCTCATACTCTACTGGAGACAGCTGCATAGCACTGCTGTGTCGGCGTTTAGGGTTATAGAACATCTCGATGTAATCGTGTGGGTCGGGCGAGTTCAGCTTCGGCAGCGGGTGCGCGGCGGCCGAGGGTACGACCAAGCGATCGCCGGGCTTGAGGGTATCGAGGTCGCGGCCGGGGTTGAGGCTGCGCAGGGTGGCGATGGTGGCGGCGTATTGGGTGGCGATCGAGGCCAGGGTGTCACCCATGGCGAAGGTGTGAAGACGGGAAGGCGCGGGTGATCGCTTGGCCGGTTCAGTGGTGGGGGCGGCACTGGCTGAAGGCGTGGCCAATGCCAGGGTCAACGGAAGGACCGCCTGGACGCCGATGTTGAGCCAGGCCATCCAGCGGATGCCCAAAGAGGTACCGGAATAAATAGGTTGGTTTTTCATGAAAGTCACGTGGGCAAGAGTTACGTAACTTCGCTACGAAAAGGCCGTGGAACCCATATTTCATTCAGGCGTGCCTAAATACTTGGTTACCCGCACAAAGGGGGCGGTAAGTTGAAGTTGGCAACAGAAATGAAGTAAGCGGCCTTTTCAGCAAAGCAGCGGAGTTCTACTTATCTGAAGGCGCTTGAATGATTGAGAAGTACGAGCATATCGAATGTCCCTTAGTATTTTCAGGGCGCGAAAAATACAAGGCGTTATGCGTTTGATCTGTAAGAAATTACGGATTGTTAACTTGAAAAAGCCGATGGTGGTATGGGTAGGCCCAAGGTAGGTGGCTGCACCAGTGGGACAATGCTCGCATTCGACAAAAAAGTGCTTAACGGCGTGGAACACTCTTGGCAGATGAAGTGACCTGCTGAGACGGCAGGTATGTTCAACGCGCCTGCCCTGACTGTTTTTGTCGCAGTGCCTTGGCGACCTCGGCCTCGATCTTGTAGGCCGGCCCTTCCAGGTCCTCGTAGTTGCGGGTGTACCGCCGGGCAAATTCCTCCACCCCCAGGTCCTGGTACTGCTGCACATGCTTGAGTTCATGAGCCCAGAGCGCCACGTTGTCCTCGGCGTCTTGGGCGTGGCGGAAGATGATCGTGTCGATCAGGGTCACCGCGTTCACGTCCGGGTTTTGCAGCAGGGCATTGGCCGCGCTGACCTGCTGCTCGTCTCCCACCCGATAACGCGCTGCATCGAGCACGGCAAAGTCATACCAGGGCTCGAGTTGGGCGCGGATGTGCAGGGGAATCGGCTCGGTGCCGTTGGCGGTGGCTTCGTCGCGAGCTTGGCGCAGAGCGAAGGCCAGGCTACCGGAGGCCATGAGTTCGACGTCCTTGAGTACCTGGCCGGCCTGGCCTGGGTCGATCGGTGCGCAGAAACAGCCCATCAGGCACACCTGGTACTGCCCAGGCGGGCAAGTGTTTTCGGCCAGGGCCGGCAAGGCGAGCGCCAGGCCGAGCAACAGGCTGATGCGCTTCATTCAGAGATTCCCGTGGCCAGGAGCTGCTCGATGCGGCCACGCTCCCAGATACTCAGCAGATCGGTGGGGTTGGTGCCATAGCGGTGCCAATCTTGCAGGCCGGCTTCATGGCCGTCGGGTGTGCGGCAATGGCTGCACTGGACCAGGCCATCGGCGTCCAGCAGCAAGCGCAGCTGCCAGCCGTCGATGAGTACATCGACCTGCCCCTCGGGTGTGCGGGCCAACACCTGCAGCGCATGGATACCCAGAGCGGCGTCACGCAGGCGTTGGCAGGCTTCTCGGCTATTGGGCGGCAGCACGGCGGATCAGAAGTTGGCCGGGGTGTTGGCGCTGATGATCTCGGCCTCGTCCGGGCCGATGTTTTTGAAACTGTGCGGCAGGGTGGTGGGGATGTAGTAGCCATCGCCTGCATTGAGGACACTTACCTGGCCATCGACCCACAGCTCGATGGTGCCACGGGTGACCAGGCCACATTCTTCGCCTTCGGAGTGCACGATCGGTTCGCCCGAATCGGCGCCCGGTGCGTAGAGCTCGCGCAGCATGCGCATTTGCCGGCCGGGGACGCTGGCGCCGACCAACAGCATGCGCAGGCCATTGCGGCCCAGGTCGGGTTGCTCGCCGCCGCGGAACACATAGCGCTCTTCGCGCACCGGCTCATCGAAGCTGAAGAATTCCGCCAGGGACATGGGGATGCCTTCGAGCAGCTTTTTAAGGGAGCTGACCGACGGGCTGACGCGATTCTGCTCGATCTGCGAGATCGTCGAGTTGGTCAGGCCGCTACGGCGGGCCAGCTCCCGCTGGGAGAGGTTGTTGCGTTCACGCACCAGTTTGAGTCGTGTCCCCGTGTCCATAGCCGCCTTGTTAGATAGAGAGGTGTCAAAAATAATGGGCGACGCATTAAAGCACACTCTGGACAGCAACGCGCTGTGCTTGTCAGTGACGTTTATCGGCGGGTGTCGGCCATAGCCCGACCAGCAGCAACAGCACAGCGACCGCCGCGAAGGGCAGGGCTGGATCGACCGCATAGACCAGCGTGCCGGCCAGCGGACCGAGCACTGCGCCCATGCCCTGGGCCGCGCCGATGGAACCTGCGGTGGCGCCTTGTTCGGTGGCATGCATGGCGTTGGCCGCCAGTGCCGAAAACGCCGGGAAGACAAACCCCATGCCAGCGGCTGCCACGAAGAATGCCCCCCACAGCCAAGGCGCGGTGTTCGCCAGGGCGGCGCTGGCAAACCCCAATGCCGAGACTGTGGCGCCCACGCGGATCATCTTCAGCGGCGGCCACTCGAGCTTGCGCAGCAGTACCTGGGCCAGTATCAGCGCGACACCTACGCAGGTGAGGGCGATGCCCGCGGCCTGGGCAGCCTCGACCGCGGCCAGGTGCAGGCGGTCGAGGGCAAAGAAGCCCACGGTGATCTGCGAGACCGTCACGCTGAACATGGCGCTGAAGGCCACCAGCAACGGGCGACGCAGGCGCGGATCGCGCAGCCGCACCGGGCTAGGCGCATGGCCATGTGCCAAGGGTTGTGGTTTGAGTTTGAACAGCAGCACGAAGAAAGCGCTCGCCGGCAACAGCGACATGACATAGAACGGCATGCTCAGGCTGTGGCGAGCCAGCAAGGCCGCCAAGGCCGGCCCCAGGACCAGGCCGACGGCGTTGGCTGCGCCCAGCGAAGCCATGGCCCGCGCCCGGCGTTGGGGTTCGACATGGTCGGCGATCAGGGCGTTGGCCCCTACCGGTAGTGCTGCATAGAACGCACCGATCAGACCGCGAGTGAGCATCAGGCCGATGAAGGCCAGGGTCGCCCCAGGCATCCAGCGCAGTGCACCGTCGATGAACAGGCACAGCGACCAATACGAAAGCGTGAACCCCGCGCTGCCCAGCAACAGGATGCGTCTGCGGCCATAGCGGTCGGCGGCGCGCCCCCAAGGCCGGGCCAGCAGTACCCAGACCACCCCTGCCACGGTCACCGCTGCACCTGCCTGCCAGGTAGCCATGCCCAGCTGGCGGGCGATCGGGCCGATCAGTGCCACGAACGCCATCATCGACAGGGTGCACGCGCCGCTGATCAGCAGCAGCGGGCGCAGATCCAAGGTCGCAGGGGGAATCAGGGCAGCAGGGTCCTTTGCAGCGGTCATGGGCAGTCCAGTCGGTTGGAGGTCAGGGGCCAAACTGGCCCGCAACGCTCATTCGCTGCGGCGCACTGGGCCAGGCCACATGCTACGCAATACGCCGTCCCGACGCACCCAAGCGTGCATCAACGCAGCGCCCAGGTGCACCAGGATGGTGGCGAATAACAGGTAGCCAGCCCAGCCGTGAGCCTGGCGCAACACCGCGTACAGCTGCAGGTCATGGGGGGCGATGGCCGGCAGTTGCAGTGGGCGCGGGTAGTCGCCGGCCGAGAGCATGGCCCAGCCAAGCAGCGGCATGGCTAGCATCAGGCCATACAGCAGCAGGTGGGAAGCACCGGCGGCCAGGCGCTGAACGGGCGGAATGTCCCTGGGCAGCGGTGGGTGAGGTAGGGTCAGGCGCAGGGCGATGCGCAGCACCACCAACACCAGCAAGGTCAGCCCCGTGGCCTTGTGCAACTCGACCAGCAGCGGATGGCGTGGCGACAGGTCGCCGACCATGCTCACGCCGATGAACAGCATCGCCAGGATCAGCACGGCCATCAGCCAATGCACCAGTCGGGCGAGGGGATGGAAGACGGTGACGGTCATGGGCGTGCTCCGGTAGCGAGAGACTCGCGGCTGCGGCGGTTGAAAGACTCCGAGTACGCGGCCGAACGAGCGGCCAGGATCGGGTCGGCGGAGGGCTCGATGCCCTTGGGCAGGATCAGCGGGTCGAAGTTGATGTCACGGCACGCGCCTTGTTCGGGTGCATCGACCTGTTCGACGACCAGGGTGCCGGCCTCGATGCTGCGCCGCTCGGCAGGCCAGGGGCGAGAGGCGTCATCCACTGGGTCGCCGGGTTCGGCAAGCACCAGGCGCAGCGTCCAGCGCAGCGGGCCTTGCGCCAGGCGTCGCTGCAGGTCGTGCTGCAGGAACTGCTTGTCATCGATTTGCGTCGGCAGCGCTACGAACGGGGTTTGCGGTTCCAGCTGCCAGCGCACCGGATGGCTGATGCCGCCGCGATCCTTGAGCAGGAAGGCATTGATGCTGTGGTATTGGGTGCTGGCGAAGCTGTCGCTGGGTTTGTAGGTGGCGGCCCATTGACGGAAGGCCGCGCTTTCGGGGTGGGCCGCGAAGAAGGCCTGCATCTTTGCAGGGTCGGGCTTGCCGGTGGCAGGGGTTGGCGCCATGGCCAGGACTTGCTCGTAGAACGCTTGCGGCGTGCCGATTGCCAGCACAGGCGGATTGTTCATGCCGGTCCGCCAGATCTGCCCGTCATCGGTGCTGAATTGCAGCGCCAGGCTGCGTACCGGAATGCTGGTGTCCGGGGCGAACGGGTTGGCGCCACCGATGGCGAAGCGGCCAACGACTGGCACGCGGGGCTGGCTGAACACCCGCGCACTGGACAACGGCTCGGCCAGTCCGCTGCTCTGGAAGTAGCCGCTCACGCACAGGCCTTTGGCGTGGTTCTTGCGATAGCCGGGGTAATGGCCGGCCTGGGCTTCGAAGGTGTCGATGATGCGTTGGGGCGTCAGCGCCGGGGCACCGATCCAGCCGGCGGCATAGGCAAAGCCGGCGCCCACGGCCAGCAGGGCCGCGCCGATGGCCGCCAGGCGCAAGGCCTTGGCCGGGCCGTGCAGAGAAGTGGTCATGGTCAGGTTCCACGCAGTGAATGAGCCGGTACGACGGGCCGGCCAGAGATTTATTCCCGCTATGGGAATAAATGTCGTGCCAGTGCGTCTGCCCCCTTAGACTGACCATCAAAGGGCCCGGGACCTGACCATGCACGACCTGGATGAACAACAATGGCGCGAACTGCTGCAGCGGCTGCGCCGCTTCGCGTTGTGGCTGTGCCGTGAGTCTGGCAGCGCCGACGATCTGGTCCAGGCTACCATCGAGCGCGCCTTGCGCCGCAGCGGGCAGCAGCGTGACGCCGACAGCCTGCGCGCCTGGCTGTTCACCATCCTTTATCGCCTGTTTCTCGACGGCAAGCGCCGCGAGCGCCTGCATGCCCGCTGGCTGGCCTGGTTCGGCCGTGGCCAGGAAGAAGCGCTGGGCGGCGAAACCGAGCGCATCGTCATGGCCCATGCCGACCTTGCGGCCTTCGCCCGGCTGTCCACGGAACAGCGCGCCTTGCTGTTGCTGGTGAGCGTCGAAGGGTTGAGCTACAAAGAGGCCGCCCAAGCCCTGGGCATCCCCATCGGTACGGTCATGTCGCGCCTGTCACGCGCCCGAGCCGCCCTGCGCGACCTGACCGAGGGCGACCCGACGCCCCCAGCCTTGCGGAGACTGAAATGACCCCGTTGATCCCCACCGAACATGAGCTGCATGCCTACATCGATGACCGGCTCGACCCGGTGCGCAGAGCCCAGGTGCACGCCTGGCTGGCAGCCAATCCGCAGGAGGCGGCGCAGGTGGAGGCCTGGCGCAACGACGCCCGGCGCCTGCGCGCGGCCCTGGCCGGATTCGGGCAGGCCACCACCACGACCGACCTGGATCTTGGGCAGTTAAAGCGGCGCTTGCGTCAGCGTCGCCAGCGGCAGTGGGCATCGGCTGCGTTGCTGCTTCTGGCGCTGGGCGTGGGAGGTTTCGGAGGGTGGCAGGCCCGCGAGGCGACGCTGGTGGCCGATATCTTGCCGATGGCCGACGCCGTACAGGCCCATCGCCTGTTCGCAGGTGGAACCAAGCTGGATGTCCAGGCCGGCGACCCACAGCTCTTGCAGGCCTGGCTCGAGCGCCATTTCGAGCGCGTCGGGCAGTTGCCGGACCTTGGCGCCTACGGGTTCCAGCCGGTGGGCGCCCGGCTGCTGAGCAACGAACAAGGCCCGGCGGCGCTGCTGGTGTTTCAGGACAACAAGGGTGAGCGGATCAGCTTGTTCCTGCGCTCGCCCAGCGAGCGCTTTGCACGTATGCCCAGCGGGCAACGGACTGAGGGGCAGCTCGAAGCGCGCTACTGGTCTCATGGCGCCTACAATTTTGCCCTGGTTGGCGCGGCCGATGATGCACGTGCTGATCGATTGCGGCAGGCGTTGGGCGTGAGCCTTTAGTCGCTGACACACCAGACGTAACTATTTAACGCGTGTACCTGTACCGTCCTCTCTAGCCTCACCGCTTCGTTTATCGGTGAGGGAATTCGCGGTATGGGAAACGTCAGTGACAACGCGCAATCGACGGCCATGGACATGATGGCCATTGCGCAGCAGTTCCAGGATCAACTGATTGCCAGGCGCCTGCCTGATTGGATGGGCAAGGTTCGGGTTTCTGATTTCACGCTCCTGCGGGAGGCGTTGGTCAACGGCCTGCAGAGTCGTCGGCAATTGGCCAAGTGTTGGAGCAAGATTGAAAGCCTCGACAGCTTCTGCATCACGCGCCTGAACACCGCGCTGCAAGAGAAATTCAACGCCGGTCTGGATGCAAAGCAGCACTTCCTGCGCCAGTGGTACACCTACACGAGCCCCGAGCACAGTTACTACACCAGCCATTACCCGACGCCGGCGAGCGACTACTTCGACGTGTCGTTGCTCAGCGCAGCAATGTCCAATTTCAGCAAGGCTCAGGCTGCCGAGGGCGGGCAGCATGCGCGTAACACGCTGGTCGATGGGCCGGGGGCCGCGCTCACGACACCCTCGGTGCCGGCATTCGCCACGTTCTGCCGTGACCTGGACTTGGGGGGACAGTACCAGAGCCATCTTGAAGCAGTGCTTGAGGCCAAAGAGCTCAAAGACATGCAGAGCTGCAAAGCCTTGCTCAAGGCGCAATACCGCTCAAACCTGCTGGTGGACGCCTTCAAGGCCCATGCCGAGGGTGTACTCAGGGACGCCGAACTCGAACTGATCATCGGCTTGTATACCGACGGCAAGCTCGGGCGGCTCGAAGGCGCACCGGTGGTCGCCAAGCAGCTCAAGGCATTCAACTGTCACCTTCAGCAGATCGTGGTGTTGGACGTGATCGACGAAGGCTTGCTGCTCAACAGCAGCAAGCGGGTGCTGGTGTATATCCCAGGGGACCGACTAGGTGCCTGGTGCGTCGCCAAGAACCTGGAAGGCTTCGCCAGGAAGATTCTGGGCAAGCGCCTGCGCAAGGACGATTACCGGCAGTTCTTCGAGCGGTTCGTCCTTCAGCGCGACCGCGCCGGATTCTTTGCCGCTGTCCAACAGCGGGTGGGCGATGTGGCGGACTGGGCCACGCGGGAGTTGGACCAGCACATGAAGGTCTACCCGACGCCCTTGTTCGACCATTTGGCGACGATGCGCATCCAGCAAATCAAGGACGACGCGGCCGTGTTCGCCACACCTGTTGCGCGCATCGATGGCGATGTCGCGTTGGCCAAGAGCGAGCGTCGGCATGCGCAAGGGATGGCCCTGTTGGCGCTCGCAGGGCTGTTCATCCCGGCGATCGGCGCGGCGTTGTTGGCGGTGATGGCCTGGGAGCTGCTCAGCGAGGTATTCCAGTCGGTCAAGGACTGGCGGGAGGGGGACACCAATGCGGCTCTGGACCATTTGGTGAACGTAGGCAAGGACGTGGCCCTGCTGGGGGCCACGGCTGTCGGAGTGGCGGCGGCGCGAACGCTGTGGACGCGCAGTGTCCTGGTGGACGGGCTGGTACCTGCGATGCTTGGTGCAGTCCAAGGATTTTGCGATAGACCAAACCGCACGCGACCTGGCCGATCGAATCTTCTCCCTGCTCGGTGCTATGGAGGAAGACGAAGCGCTGAGCGAGCATTTGTTGGCACTGGCTCAAGAACCTAACTGTGGTGATAACGCCCTGTTGCGTTTCGTCGACCTGGAAAACAGAAAGCTGGCGTGGGACGCCGAGCATGATGAATACGAAGTCGATCCAGAACCAGGGCTGCTGCGCTTGGGGGGGCAGCTTTGGCGGCAAAACGCGTTGGAGGAGTATGCCAGGCGTTTTGCCGCAGGCATGCGTGGCCCTGTGGATGAGGTCGAAGTGGTGCTCGCATTTCGGGTTCGCTTGTACAAGGACCTGCAGTTGCCGGGCCATCCCAGTCAAATACGTTTCGAAGACGTGGTGGGCGACATTGACGAAGGCGTCGAGAACGCCCGCGAAACCATTTTGAGAAGCCAGGACGAGGACACGCTTTCATTGTGGATGGTCAACCAGTCCTTCTGGAACAAGTACCTTGAGCACGCCTATGGGTCCAGACTCAAGCTGCCACGAGAATACCGCAAGAAAGAGCAGGAGTTGTCCAGTCGCGGTGGGACCCGGCAGGAGTTCGATGCGCTTCAGGCGCAGGTGAAACAATGGCGGCTCAATCAACGCCTGGCATTGACCAAGGCGGCAATGCGCCGATTGGTGTCTGATTGGCACCTCTCGACTCCAGGCCAGCTGGTCTAGCCCAGCGTACGTTCCAGCGCGCCGAGCAGCAGGCTCTGCATCAAGGCCAGGCCTTGGTCGCTGTCCAGCTCACGCCCGCGCAGCAGTCCGGGCAGTTGGTTGAGCAGTGTGGCCAGCACATGCCCGGTGGCCGCCAAGGCCTGGCCTTGCAGCCGGGCCTGTGGCGCGATCAGGTGCAGCAAGCCTTTCTCGTAGCGGGCCCGCGTACTGGCCAGGCGGGCTTGCTGGTCTTCGCTCAAACAGCAGAAATCGCGCTCGGCCAGACGAAACTGCAGGGGGCGCTCCTCGTGCAATTGCCAATGTGCGGCAATCAAACAAGGCAGCACCGCCTGGCCGCGAGCGAGGGCGCGCCGGCCCTGGTCGAGTGTTGCCTGCAGCTCTTCATAGAGCTCCTCGATCAAGTCGAACAAAAGGTCCTGCTTGCTGGGGAAATGGTGATACAGCGAGCCTGCGGTCAAGCCCACATGGGCCGCCAGCTCGCGCATGCTGACCTGGCCAAAGCCTTTTTCGGCAAAGAGCGCCATGGCCTTGTCGCGGCGCTCTTCGAAGCTCGCACAGCGTAGGGCGGCAGTGACTGGCATGGCGCTCGCTCCCGATCAGTAGGTGAAGAAACCGCGACCGCTCTTACGGCCCAGGTAGCCGGCGGCGACCATTTCCTTGAGCAGCGGGGCAGGGCGGTACTTGCTGTCGTTGAAGCCCTCGTGGAAGGCCTCCATGATCGCCAGCAAGGTGTCCAGGCCGATCAGGTCGGCCAGGGCCAGCGGGCCGATCGGCTGATTGCAGCCCAGACGCATGCCGGTGTCGATGTCCTCGGCACTGGCCAGGCCCTCCTGGCGGACGAAGATCGCCTCGTTGATCATCGGCACCAGGATGCGGTTGACCACGAAGCCCGGGCGGTTGCCGGCGGTGATCGGCGTCTTGCCCAGTTTTTCGGTGACCACCAGGGCCTGGGCATAGGTACTGTCGCTGGTTTGCAGGCCGCGGATGATCTCCACCAGGGCCATCATCGGCACTGGGTTGAAGAAGTGCACGCCAATGAAGCGCTCAGGGTGCTCGATGCTGGCCGCCAGCGCAGTGACCGACAGCGACGAGGTGTTGGTGGCGATCAGGCAGTCGCTGGCGACGTTGGCCGCCACCTGCTTGAGGATGCGTTGCTTGAGCTCCAGGTTCTCGGTGGCCGCTTCGATCACCAGTTGCGCGCTGCCCAAGTCGGCATAGTCGGTGCTGGTGCGGATGCGCGTCTTGGCCGCCTCGGCCTTGTCGGCTTCCAGTGTGCCTTTGTTGACCTGACGCTCCAGGTTCTTGCCCAGGGTGGCCACGCCACGCTCCAGTGCCGCCTGCGAGACGTCGATCAGCAGGACCTGGTAACCGGCCACCGCGCACACCTGGGCAATACCGTTGCCCATGGTGCCGGCGCCGATCACGGCGATGTGTTGAATGCTCACGTTCAGGCTCCTCAGACGCGCTCGAAGACAACGGCGATGCCTTGGCCGCCGCCGATGCACATGGTGGCCAGCGCATAGCGGCCCTGGGTGCGTTGCAGTTCATGAATGGCCTTGGTGGCGATGATCGCTCCGGTGGCACCGACTGGGTGGCCGAGGGAGATGCCCGAACCATTGGGGTTGACCTTCTCTGGATCGAAGTCCAGCGCGCGGGCCACGGCGCAGGCCTGGGCGGCGAAGGCTTCGTTGGACTCGATTACGTCCAGATCCTTGATGCTCAGGCCGGCTTTTTCCAGGACTTTGCGTGTGGCCGGGATCGGGCCCAGGCCCATCAGCTCCGGCTCGACGCCAGCGTGGGCGTAGGCCACCAGGCGTGCCAGAGGCTTCAGGCCCAGGCGGCGAACCGCATCGCCGGTGGCCAGGACCAGGCCGGCTGCACCGTCGTTGATGCCACTGGCGTTGCCGGCGGTGACGCTGCCGTCTTTCTTGAACACCGGCTTCATGCCTGCCAGTTGCTCGGCGGTCACTTCGCCACGCACGTGCTCGTCGGTGGCGAACTGCACGCTGCCTTTGCGGGTTTTCAGCTCGATCGGGACGATCTGGCTGTCGAAGCGACCTTCGGCGATGGCGCGGGCGGCGCGGCGCTGACTGGTCAGGGCCAGTTCATCCTGCATTTCGCGCGTGATGCCATGCTGGGCGGCGACGTTCTCGGCGGTGATGCCCATGTGGAAGTGCTCGAAGGGATCTTGCAGCACGCCGACGGTGTAGTCGATGCCCTGCAGGTCACCCATGCGCGCGCCCCAACGGGCTTGCGGCAGCAGGTAGGGGCCACGGCTCATGGATTCGGCGCCAGCGGCCAGGGCCACATCGGTGTCACCCAGCAGCAGGGTCTGGGCGGCCGAGACGATGGCTTGCAGGCCAGAGCCGCACAGACGATTGACGTTGAAGGCTGGGGTTTCCTTGGGCACGCCCGCGTTCATCGAGGCGACGCGGCTCAGGTAGGCATCGCGCGGCTCGGTCGGGATCACGGTACCCATGACCACATGGCCGACATCGCTGGCGGCGACGCCCGAGCGCTCGATGGCGGCGCGGGTGATGGCGCTGGCCAGGTCTGCCAGTGGCAGGTCCTTGAGAGACCCACCGAAACCACCGATGGCCGAACGGACTGCACTGACGACGTAGATTTCTGCGTTGCTCATGGAAGGCTCCGATTGCGAAGGCATGGCGGGACCGGCACAGGCTCTGCGAGAATGGCCGGTGTTCCCGGAATGGGTCGAGTCTAGGCAACCGCTCAGGCTTGGCCTATGCCGGATCTGTTCAGTAAACCTGGCATTTTTTGCCACCCAGCATAGACAGTGAAAACCAGCCATGCGCGATAGCGATTCGGTCGCGGTGTACTTTCTCAACGCCATGCTCCATGCCTTGCGCGAGCGCCCCGCCGAGCGCGATGCCTACCTGCGCGGCGTGGGGATCGACCCGGCACTGCTCGAGCAGCCCCAGGCCAGGGTGCCGGCCAAGGCGTTCGCCCAACTCTGGCTGCAGATGATCCATGTGCTGGACGATGAGTTCTTCCACCTCGACAGCCATGGCATGCCCTTGGGCAGCTTCGCCCTGATCTGCCGGGGGCTGATCCAGGAGCCCACCCTGGAAAAGGCCTTGCGCCAATACCTGGGCAATTTCGCGCTGTTCCTGCGCGATGTGCGCGGTACGTTTTCGGTGCGCGGCGGGCGGGTGGTGATCAGCGTGCAATCGAGCATCACCGATCCGTTGACGCGGGTCTATGCCGAGGAGACCTACCTGGTGCTGGTGGTCGGATTGCTGTGCTGGCTGGCCGGGCGGCGCATCGCGATCGACCGCACCGAACTGGCCGTGGCGCGCCCGGCCCAAGAGGACGACACCTTGTTGTGGGGCCCGGACCTGCGGCTGGGCAGTGGGCGTACGGAAGTGGAGTTCGACAGCGCCTACCTGCGCTTGCCGGTGGTGCAGGACCTGGCGGCGCTCAAGACCTTCCTGCGCAGTGCGCCCCAGGGGCTGGTGATTCGCTTTCGCAATCAGAACGGCCTGGCAGCGGTGGTCTATCGCCATCTGCGTGTCCGGCGCTACGGCCAATGGCCGACCCTCCAGGCCATGGCCGAGCAGCAGGGCATCAGCGCCAGCACCTTTCGCCGGCAGCTGGAGCGCGAAGGGCGCTCCTACCAGCAGATCAAGGATGAAGTGCGCCGTGCCATGGCGTTCGAACGTTTGCGCGAAGGTGTACTGAGCATCGCCGAAATC
The DNA here is from genome assembly GCF_033173945.1 of Pseudomonas sp. HTZ2. NCBI lineage: Bacteria > Pseudomonadati > Pseudomonadota > Gammaproteobacteria > Pseudomonadales > Pseudomonadaceae > Pseudomonas > Pseudomonas sp. HTZ2. The sequence goes on from NZ_CP137332.1 coordinate 4,211,993, forward strand.
GCCGAGCAGACCGGCTTCCAGGAGCCCAGCGCCTTCCACCGCGCTTTCAAGAAATGGACCGGTTACAGTCCCGGCAGCTATCGGGCGCGATTGGCCGATCGCACCCGCTAGGCGTTGTCAGTCGCGCAGCTCCCGTGCCAGTGCCTTGACCCGGGTGAGGTCACCCTTGGCGACCTTGGCAACGCGCTTGCCATAGTCGGGGTCGGCCTTGTAGAGGAACGACAGGATGATGTGCTTGCTGTCGTCATCGGCCCCCGCCAGGGACTGGCCAAAACTGTTCACCAGGTCGCGCTGCTCCTGCTTGCTGTAGGACCGGTACAGCTCACCGGCCTGCTTGAAGTTCTGCTCCCGTGTGATGCCGCGTTGCTGGGTGCTACCAGCCAGGGGTAGCTGGCTGTAGCGCGCCGACACGGTGCTGGTGCGCGGCTGCAGGCGGCTGGGCTCGTAGTTGACCATGCTGCGGGTGCGACCGTTGTCGAGGGCAGCGTCCTGGTTGCCGTTGTTCACCGCCGCCCGTGGCTGGTTGATCGGCAAGCGGCCGGCATTGGCGCCGACCCGGTACATCTGGGTGTCGGCGTAGGAGAACAGGCGTCCTTGCAGCAGGCGATCCTCGGAAGGCTCGATGCCCGGGATCAGGTTGGATGGGGCCAGCGTCACCTGTTCGGTTTCCTGGAAGAAGTTGTTTACGTTGCGGTTGAGCACCATCTGGCCGACACGGCGCTGCGGTACATCAGGCCAGATCTTGGTCGGGTCCAGCGGATCGAAGTCGAAGGCCGCCAGCTGCTCGGGCTTGAGCGTCTGGATGTACAGGTCCCATTTGGGGAACTCGCCACGGCCAATGGCAGCGACGAGGTCGTGGGTCATGTGGTTGAAGTCCTGGCCCTGGATACGCTCGACTTCCTTGGGCGCGAGGTTTTCGCGGCCTTGCAGGCTCTTCCAGTGGAACTTCACATAGGTTACGTCGCCCTGGGCATTGACGAACTTGTAGGCATATACGCTGTTGCCGTCCATGTGCCGGTAGCTCTTGGGGGTGCCCTCGTTGGAGTACAGCAAGGTGAGGGTGCGGGTGGCCTCGGGCATGTGCGAGAACAAGTCGAAGCGCCGGGCGTCGTTGGCCAGGTTGGTGCGTGGATCGGGTTTGAAGGCGTGGACCATGTCGGGGAACTTCATCGCATCGCGGATGAAGAAAGTCGGGAAGTTGTTGCCAACCAGGTCCCAGTTGCCGCTGCTGGTATAGAAACGGGTGGCGAAGCCGCGAGGGTCGCGCAGGGTTTCCGGTGAGTGCAGACCATGAACCACCGAGGAAAAGCGCACGAATACGGGCGTTTTCTCTCCCGGCGTGAACAGCCGGGCCTGGGTCAGCGTGGAGAGATCTTCGAACGCGGTGAACTCACCATGGGCACCCGTGCCACGGGCATGGACGACGCGTTCAGGAATACGTTCTCGGTCGAAACGTTGCAGCTTCTGGATGAGCTGCACGTCCTGAAGCAATACCGGGCCGTTGGCTCCGGCGGTCTGCGAATGCTGGTTGTCGCCAACCGGGGCGCCGTTGTCGCGTGTCAGGGGGGCGGCATGCAGGGTGGCGCTGGCAAGCAACGTCGCACCGAGCAGACGCCCGACGATGCGGGTGGGTCGGGTTGCGGGCATGGAAAGGTACCTGAGGGCTATTGATCGGGTGATCGATGCTAGGGGTACACATCCACGCTTTCAGTCGGTGCGAACGTTGTTTGTCGTGGCTGTTTTCAGGGCAGGGTGTCAGGCCGGGACCATGGCAAAGCCTACGCCGAAGCGGTTCCAGGCATTGATGGTGGCGATGGCCAGGGTCAGGTTGGCGACTTCGGCGGGCTCGAAGTGTTCCAGCAGGGCTTCGTACTCCGGCTGCGGCGCGCCGCGCTCGGGCAGGCGGGTGAGGCATTCCAGCCAGGCCAGGGCGGCCCGTTCGCGTGGGGTGAAATAGCGTGTTTCCTGCCAGGCGCAGAGGGTCTGCAGGCGAGCCTCGGTCTCGCCAGCCTTGCGCGCATCGTTGGCGTGCATGTTGACGCAATAGGCGCAGCCGTTGATCTGCGAGGCGCGCAGGCGGACCAGTTCGAGCAGGGAGTTTTCCAGGCCGCTGTTGGCGAGGGCTTGCTCCAGGCCGATCATGGCTTTGTAGGCTTGCGGGGCGTGCTTGGCCCATTCGATACGTTCGTGCATGGCGGACTCCGGTGTAAGGGGATCACGTTTGCCGGCGCTGGGGCAGCGCCTGGCCTTGGTCATACGTTAGCGCTAGGGCACGAACGGCCCGATAGCCAATCCTGCGCTTTGCCAGGAGGCCAATGGGCTATTCAGGGGGCCACTGACCTGCATCCAATCTCTTCATTTTTGCTGGCGCCGCTCAGCCGCGATAATGAACCCGTCTTGCACCGAGAGATTTCCTACGATGTCCGATGAACGTTTCATGCGCGAAGCCCTCGACCTGGCCCGCGCCAATATCCAGGCCGGCGGCCGGCCATTCGGCGCCGTGCTGGTGTATCAGGGGAAAGTGCTGGCGCGTGCCGTCAATGAAATCCACAGCACCCAGGACCCGACCACCCACGCGGAAATGCAGGCGATCCGCAAAGCGGCCCAAGCCCTGGGGCAGGCGCGTCTGGACGGCGCCGAGATCTACGCCAGTGGTCATCCATGCCCGATGTGCCTGGCTGCCATGCACCTGTGCGGCATCGAGCGCGCCTGGTTCGCCTACGACAACGACGAGGGCGAGCCCTATGGGCTGTCCACCGCGGCGGTGTATGCCCAGATGGCTCGTCCACCCCAGCAGCAGAGCCTGCCTCTGCGGCCGCTCAAACCCGCCGGTGAGGCCGACCTGTACCTTCAATGGAAGCAGGCGCACCAGGGATGAGTGGCGCACTGAACCTACTGCTGGTGCTGTTGCTGGCACTGAACCTGCGGCCGATCCTCACCAGTATCGGTCCGTTGCTCGAACCCATGCGCGCAAGCACCGGCCTGGGCTACCAGCAGGCTGCGCTGCTGACGGCTTTGCCGGTGCTGTGCATGGGCCTGATCCCATTGCTGCAACCCTGGCTGCGCCGCTGGTTGAGCGAGCATGGCGGCATGCTCATGGGCCTTGCGGCAATTGCCCTGGCGTGCCTGTGGCGCTTGCAACTGGACAGCGCCTGGGCGCTGATTGCCAGTGCCGTGCTGGCCGGGCTCGGCGTGGCCGTTGTCCAAGGGATGATGCCTGGGCTGGTCAATCGCTGGTTCCCCACGCGCCTGGCGACCACCATGGGCCTGTACTCGGCGGCGTTGATGAGCGGCGGTGGTTTGGCGGCCGTGCTTGGCCCGTCCATCAGTGCCGCGACCGGGCGCTGGCAGGTCGGCCTGGGCGTCTGGGCGCTCCCGGCGGTGCTGGCAGTATTGGCCTGGCTGGCGCTGCGACCACGGCACAACACGCCGAAACTCGCCGGTGGCGGGGGCGGGCATTGGTTCGGCAACCGCCGGGCTTGGCTGCTGGCCAGCTACTTCGGACTGATCAATGGCGGCTACACCAGCATGGTGGCGTGGTTGCCGGCCTACCACATCGAGCACGGCGGTACCGCGCAGGGGGGTGGTGAGCTGGTTGGTTTGATGACGATCTTCCAGGTCACCGGCGCCTTGGGGCTGCCGCTGTTGCTGCGCAGCCTGGCGGACCGTCGCCCGGGCCTGTGGCTGGCGCTGTCTATCCAGTTGGGGGGCTTTCTTGGCCTGCTGCTGGCGCCGACCTTGGCCATGGGTGTGTGGGTGGCGATGATCGGCCTAGGCCTGGGCGCGTGCTTCAGCCTGAGCCTGACCCTGACCCTGGAACATTTGCGCAAAGACCCTGCTCAAGCCGGGAGCCTGGCCGCGTTCGTGCAGGGCATCGGGTTCATCATCACCGGGATCATTCCCTACCTGACGGGCTGGTTGCGCGATATAAGCGGCGATTTCCAGGCTTCCTGGACCTTGCTCACCATCACCGTGGTGGCGATGCTGCTGGTCACGGCGCGCTTCGCCCCGCACGGCTATGTCGCCGCCATCGCTCGCCCCGGTCAGCCGGCCCAGGCAGCGGTCAGCTGAGGCCTTGCAGGGTATCGCGCACGCGGTCCAGCGCGGTGTCGATATCCAGCAATTCGATGGCCCCGAAGCCCAGCAACAGCCCAGGACGCACCGGGGCCTCGCTGTAGAACGGGGCCAGCGAATACAGGCCGACCTCTACCTTGCGCGCCAGGCTCACCAGCAAATCCACATCGACCTCGGGGCTGGCCAGGGCGCTCAAGTGAAAGCCGGCGTTGGCCGGGACGGCCGTCAGCCAGGGCGCCAAGTCGCTGCTCAGACGGGCCAGGATTCGCTCCCGGCGGGCGCTGTATACCTCATGACAGCGGCGGATATGCTTGTTCAGGTGACCTTCGCTGATGAACCGCGCCAGCGCCCATTGCTGCACGCTCGGGCTGTGCCAGTCGGTCAGGTGTTTGGCCACGCACGCCGCGCGTAGCACGCTCGCAGGCAGCACGGCGTAGCCCAGGCGCAACTCGGACAGCAAGGTCTTGGAAAAGGTGCCCACGTAGGCCACCAGCCCATGGCGGTCCAGGCGCTGCAAGGCATCGCTGCCCGGCCCCTGGTAGCGGAACTCGCAGTCGTAGTCGTCCTCGATGATCAATGCCCCCAATTCGGCGGCCCGCGCCAGCAGGGCGGTGCGCCGGCGTTCGCTCATCGGCATGCCGAGGGGGAACTGATGGGACGGTGTCACGTAGATCAGCCGCGTGCCGTCGGCGATCTGTTCGACGCACAGCCCTTCGTCATCCACCGGCACCGACTGCAGGTGCGCGCCCAGCGCCAGGAACAGCTGGCGCGCCGGTGGATAGCCGGGGTCTTCCATGGCCACTTGGCAGCCGGGTTCGATCAGCACCCGGGCGATCAGGTCCAGCGCTTGCTGGGCACCGTTGCACACCATCACGTCGGCCGCGCTGCAATGCACGCCACGGGCGAAGGCGATGTGGTGGGCGATGGCTTCGCGCAGTTCCGGCAGGCCTTGGGCGTCGAACTGGCGTTGGGTGTGACGCTGGCTGCGGCGCAGGGCGTACTGCAGGCAACTGCGCCACTGATCGAACGGGAACTGCGCCTTGCTCGATGCGCCACCGACGAAGTCGTAGCGCGATGGAGTCTGCAGAGCGGACTGGGAGAGCACCGTGGCCCGCTGCTGCCAGCGCGCCACGGACGCGGCGGCGGCCAGGGGAATGGCCTGGGCCTGGATGGCTTGCAAGGGGCGTTGCGGTGTCACGAAGGTGCCGCGACCGACCACGCCGCTGAGCAGGTTGTCGTAGGTCAGGCGCGAGTAGGCTTCGGCGACGGTCTTGCGGGACACGCCCAGTTGTTCGGCGAGCAGGCGAGTGGGGGGCAGTTGGGTGCCGGCGGCCAGGTGACCGCTGTCGATGCTGGCACGCAGTTGCTGATAGAGCTGGTCGGCCAGGCCTTTGCGGCCTTGCAAGCGGATGTGCAGTTCCATGGGGTTGTCCGGGGGGTGAGAGGGCAAGCTTCGGGGTTTGTGGGGCTGGCTGCAAGGGCGCGGGCTGCAGGGCAGCCCTTCGCGGGTAAAGCCGCTCCAGCAGAGGGCAGCGCCAACCTTGTGGGCGCTACCCGCGAAGTGGCGGTCGGCTAGGTGTCTGTCAGGGCAGCGTCGACGATCTCGATCCAATGGCGCACCGGTGTGCGTCCGGCGCTGTCCAGGTGCGCCTGGCAACCGATGTTGGCGGTGGCGATGAGCTGAGGGTTGCCGCTTTCCAGCGCCGTGAGGCGATCGTCCCGCAGGCGACGCGACAGCGCAGGTTGGGTCAGCGAGTAGGTGCCGGCCGAGCCGCAGCACAGGTGGCTGTCCGGCACGGGAGTAAGGGTAAAGCCCAGGCGTGACAGCAACTGCTCCACCGCACCGCCGAGCTTGAGGGCGTGCTGCAGGGTGCAGGGGCAGTGGAAGGCCAGACGCTGCTCGGCACACAGGCCTAGTCGCTCGACGGGCTCGGCCTGCAGCACCTCTACCAGGTCTCGGGCCAGGGCGCTGACCCGGGCGGCCTTGGCGGCGTAGCGCGGATCGTTTGCCAGCAAGTGTCCGTAGTCGCGCACGAAGGCACCGCAACCACTGGCGGTCTGCACGATGGATTGGGCGCCGGCCTCGATGGCAGGCCACCAGGCATCGATATTGCGCCGCGCCCTGGCCAGGCCGTGCTCCTGGGCGTTGAGGTGGTAGTCGACCGCGCCACAACAGCCTGCTGCGGCCACCGGTTCCACACTGATCCCCAGGCGGTCCAGCACGCGTGCGGCCGCGGCATTGGTGTTGGGCGACAGGGCCGGCTGCACGCACCCTTCGAGCAGCAACACGCGACGGGCATGGTGGGGGGCCGGGCGTTGGCCGGGAGCTGCGATCCGTGCGGGCAGCTTGGCTTTGAGCACGCCGGGCAACAGCGGGCGCAGGGCCTGGCCTGTACGGGTCAGGGCCTTGAACAGCACAGGATGCGGCACCACGGCGCGCAAGCCCTGGCGCAACAGGCGCTCACCCAGCGGGCGCGGGACCTGTCGTTCGACCACGGGGCGGCCGATGTCCAGCAGGTCGTGGTAGTTGACACCCGATGGACAGGTGGTCTCGCAATTGCGGCAGCTCAGGCAGCGGTCCAGGTGCAACTGGGTGCTGGCGCTGGCCGGCGCGCCTTCGAGCACCTGCTTGATCAGGTAGATGCGTCCGCGCGGGCCATCGAGTTCATCACCGAGCAGTTGATAGGTGGGGCAGGTGGCGGTGCAAAAGCCGCAATGCACGCAACTGCGCAAAATGCGTTCGGCCTCTTCGCCGCGTGGCAGGGCCTTGGCGGCCTCGCTCAGGTTGGTTTGCATGGCAGCCTCACAGGTCTGGGTACAGGCGACCAGGGTTGAAGATGCCCTGGGGATCGAGTTGTTGCTTGAGCGTGCGGTGGTAACGCATCAGTGCGGCAGGCAGCGGCGGCATGCTGTCATCGCCCGGCGTGTACGCCGTGGCATGGCCGCCGACCTGGGCCAGTTGCGCACGTAGCTGCGCCGGCGTGGCCGAAGACTTCAACCAGCGCTGGGCACCGCCCCAGTCGACCAATTGCCTGCCGGGCAACGCGAGTGGGCCCGTGGCGGTCGGTACCGAGAGTCGCCACAGCGGCGCCGGGTCGTCGAAAAAGGCCAGGCGCTGTTCGCGCAAGTCCTCCCAGAAGCGGCTTTCGAGCGCCTCACCCCCCAGCCGCTGGCGGGCCGACAACACCGAACCTTCTCCGCCTTCCAGGCGCAGGTAGAGCGCTTGGCCGTCGTGGCAGGCGGCGCTGATCGGCAGCGGTTGCTGACCCCATTCGGCCAGTGCGTGCAATGCTTGGTGAGTGTTCATCTCCAGGCGAAGGCTCGCGCATTGACGGGGTCGTGGCAGCACTTTCAGCGACACCTCGGTGAGCAGGCCCAGGCAGCCGAAACTGGCGACCATCAGTCGTGAGACATCGTAACCGGCGACGTTCTTCATCACCTCGCCGCCAAAACGCAGCAGCTTGCCGTGGCCGGTGATCACACGCGTGCCGAGCACGTAGTCGCGCACCGCCCCGGCCCAGGGCCGGCGTGGCCCGGACAACCCTGCGGCGACCATGCCCCCGAGGCTGGCATCCGGGCCCAGGTAGGGCGGCTCGCAGGGCAGCATCTGGCCGGCTTCGTGCAGCACTGCTTCGATCTCGCGCAGGGGCGTGCCGGCGCGGGCGGTGAGCACCAGTTCGGTCGGATCGTAGCGCACGATGCCGCGGTGGCTTCGGGTATCGAGGATTTCGCCAGTCACAGGGCAGCCCAGCATGGCTTTGCTGTTGCTGCCCTGGATGCGCAGAGGGGTGTCCATGGCCAGGGCTTGGTTGACTTGCTCGAGCAGGTCCTGGCTCATGTCGCGGTCCGCATTCATCAGAAACGCTCCAGGTCAGGGAAGGGCAGTTGGCCCTGGTGTACGTGCAGGGCGCCGAACTCGGCGCAGCGGTGCAGGGTGGGGATGTTCTTGCCGGGGTTGAGCAGGCCTTTGGGATCGAACGCGGCCTTGACCGCATGGAACAGGGTGATTTCGTCGGCGTTGAACTGGGCGCACATCTGGTTGATCTTTTCACGCCCGACGCCATGCTCGCCGGTGATGCTGCCACCGACCGCCACGCACAGCTCCAGGATCTTGCCGCCGATGGCTTCGGCGCGCTCCAGTTCGCCGGGCAGGTTGGCGTCGAACAGGATCAGCGGGTGCATGTTGCCATCGCCGGCGTGGAACACGTTGGCCACCCGCAGCCCGTATTCCCGGGACAGCTCGGCGATGCCCCTGAGTACCCCAGGCAGTTCACGGCGGGGTATGGTGCCGTCCATGCAGTAGTAGTCCGGCGAAATGCGCCCCACCGCGGGAAAGGCGTTCTTGCGCCCAGCCCAGAAACGCACGCGTTCGGCCTCGTCGCAGGCCAGGCGTACCTCGCTGGCACCGGCCTGGCGCAGCACGGCGGCGACGCGCTCGCAGTCGTCCTGCACGTCCGATTCCACACCGTCCAGCTCGCACAGCAGGATCGCCGCCGCCTCCACCGGGTAACCGGCGTGGATGAAGTCTTCGGCGGCGCGGATGGCCAGGTTGTCCATCATCTCCAGGCCGCCCGGGATGATGCCGGCGGCGATGATATCGGCGACCGCGCCGCCGGCCTTCTCGACGCTGTCGAAGCTGGCCAGCAGCACCCGCGCGACCTGGGGCTTGGGCAGGAGCTTGACGGTGACTTCGGTGACGATGCCAAGCATGCCTTCGGAGCCGGTGAACAGCGCCAGCAGGTCGAAGCCGGGGCTATCCAGGGCATCGCTGCCCAGGGTCAGGTGTTCGCCTTCGACAGTGAGGATGTCCACCTTGAGTAGGTTGTGCACGGTCAGGCCGTATTTGAGGCAATGCACGCCGCCGGCGTTTTCGGCGACGTTGCCGCCGATGGAGCAGGCGATCTGCGAGGAAGGGTCCGGCGCGTAATATAGGCCGTAAGGCGCTGCTGCCTGGGAGATCGCCAGGTTGCGCACGCCAGGCTGGACCCTGGCATAGCGCCCTTGTGGGTTGACCTCCAGGATGCGGTTGAAGCGCGCCATCACCAGCAGGATGCCCTGGGCCAGGGGCAGGGCGCCGCCGGAAAGGCCCGTGCCCGCGCCGCGCGCCACCACCGGTACGCCGCGTTGATGGCACAGGCGTAGCAGTGCCTGGACCTGGTCGAGGCGCTCGGGCAATGCCACCAGCAATGGCACGGTGCGGTAGGCCGAGAGGCCATCGCATTCGTAGGGTTTGAGGTCTTCGGCGTGGTGAAGGATCTGAAGATCCGGCAGGGCGTCGTGCAGGACTGCCAACAAGGCCGCCTTGTCCACGGTGGGCAGGGGGCCGTCCAGGTGTTCGTCGTAGAGAATACTCATGGCTCGGCTTCACGCCTCCGGTGGGAAGGCGGTTGAGCCGTGGGATGACAGCGGCATGGGCTTGGGTCTCTTGTTCTTGTCGTCAAGAGACCAGCCTAGACCACTGTGACTGTTACAGGTCGAGCACCAGGCGCGCGCTGCGGGCACGCGAGACGCAGAGCATCATGGTTTGCTGCGAGGCTTTTTCCTCGTCGCTCAGGTACTGGTCGAAATGCTCGGCTTCGCCCTCGAGGATCGCGGTTTCGCAGGTGCCGCACACGCCTTCGCGGCACAGGCACTCGACCTTGGCAGCCTTGGACCTCTCGATGGCCTGGAGGATGGTCATGCCTTCCTCGACCTGCAGCTCGGTCCCGGACTTGGCCAGCACCACGGTGAATGCAGCGCCGGCGGCGGGCGCTGCGGCGGCGAACTGCTCCCAGTGCACGCGCGAGGCATCGATGCCCGCAGCGGCGGCCGTGGCGATGACGGCGTCGATCAGCGGCTTGGGACCGCAGACATAGAGGTGCGCGTCGTCGGCCAAGCCCGCGCACAGGCCGGCCAGGTCCAGCTTGCGGTCCAGGCTGTCGATGTAGAAGCGGGTGCTTTGCGCATGCGGGCCGCTTTCCAGGTCACCCTGGAAGGCGCCGTGCTCCGGGGCGCGGAAGGCGTAGTGCAGCTCGTAGGGGGTATCGCTGCCTTCGAGTTCATGCAACTGGGCCAGGAACGGGGTAATACCGATGCCCCCTGCGATCAGCACGTGGCGGCCGGCCGTGGGGTCCAGGGCGAACAGGTTGTTGGGGGTGGAGATGGTCAGCTCGGTGCCCACCTGGACGTGATTGTGCATGAACGCCGAGCCGCCCTTGGACTGCTCTTCCAGGCGCACACCAATCTGGTAGCTGGACAGGTCACGCGGGTCACTCATCAGCGAGTAGGCATTGCTGAACTGGCTGCCACAGGCCGACTGCATCTGCACGATGACGTGACTGCCGCCGCTGAAGGCGGGCAGGCTGGCACCGTCTTCGCGGGCCAGGGTGAAGCGCTTGATCAGCGGCGTGGCCTGTTCCACGTCGGTGACACGCACCTTGAACATTTCGTATTGCTTGGCCATGGTTCACCTCGACTTGCTCATCACGCGGCAGGCCCTGCCGCGTGACACAGATACTGGCTCGCTCAGACGGCGAGGCACAGGTACTTGATTTCCAGATAATCCTCGATGCCGTACTTGGAGCCTTCGCGGCCCAGGCCCGATTGCTTGATGCCACCAAATGGCGCGACCTCGTTGGAGATCAGCCCGGTATTGATGCCGACCATGCCGTACTCCAGGCGCTCGGCCACGCGGAACACGCGGGCCAGGTCACGGCTGTAGAAGTACGCCGCCAGGCCATACTGGGTGGCGTTGGCCAGTTCGATCACTTCCTCGTCGGTGGTGAAGCGCACCAGCGCGGCCACCGGGCCGAAGATCTCTTCCTGCAGCAGCTCCATGCCCGGGGCGATGTCAGTGAGCACGGTTGGCTCGAAGAACTGCCCGCCCAGGGCGTGGGCCTTGCCGCCCAGCAGTACGCTGGCGCCTTTGCCGGTGGCGTCGTCGATCAGGCTGCGTACCTTGGCCACGGCCTTGTCGCTGATCAGTGGGCCAATCTGCGTGCCTTCGGTGTCGCCAGGGCCGACCGCCAGGGCGCGCACGCGCTCGACGAAGCGTTGGGCGAAGCGCTCATAGACGCTGTCGTGCACATAGAAGCGGTTGACGCACACGCAGGTTTGCCCGGCGTTGCGGTACTTGGCGATCAGTGCGCCTTCGACGGCCGCCTCGATGTCGGCGTCATCGAAGACGATGAACGGGGCGTTGCCACCGAGTTCCAGGCTGACCTTCTTGATGGTTTCGGCGCACTGGCCCATGAGCAGGCGACCCACCGGGGTGGAGCCGGTGAAGCTGAGCTTGCGCACGCTCGGGTGGCCGGTGAACTGGGCGCCGATGGCCGGGGCATCGCCGGTGACCACGCTGAACACCCCGGCAGGGATGCCAGCGCGCTCGGCCAGTTCCACCAGCGCCAGGGCGCTGAACGGGGTTTCGTTGGCCGGCTTGACCACGATGGTGCAGCCGGCGGCCAGCGCCGGGGCGACCTTGCGGGTGATCATCGCCGCCGGGAAGTTCCATGGGGTGATCGCGGTGCACACGCCGATGCCTTGCTTGATCACCAGCAGGCGTTTGTCATTGGCCGGGCTCGGGATCACATCGCCGTAGACGCGCTTGCCTTCCTCGGCGAACCACTCGACGAAGGAGGCGGCGTAGCGGATCTCGCCCAGGGCTTCGTGCAGGGGTTTGCCCTGTTCGCGGGTCATCAGTCGGGCCAGGTCCTGCTCATGTTCGAGCAGCAGTTCGAACCAACGGCGCAAAATGCTCGCCCGCTCTTTGGCGGTACGCCCGCGCCAGTCGGCCAGGGCCGCTTCGGCGGCTTCGATGGCGCGCACGGCTTCGGCGCTGCCCATCAGTGGCACATGGCCGAGCAGCTCGCCGCTGGCCGGATCATTGACCGCCAGGGTCTGGCCGCTGTCGGCGTCGCACCAGCGCCCGTCGATGTAGGCTTGCTGGCGCAGCAGTGTGGTGTCTTGAAGTTTCACGCAAGGCTCTCCGAAGGCCGCCGACCCGCAAGCCGGCGGCCGGGCGCATCAGTCCAGGTGGGCGACGGCGATCAGGTTGTGGAAATGGGCGATGCCATGCTCGCTCACGCCGCTGCGCTGCTGGTCGACCATGATCCGGCCCTGGCCACGGTAGCCACGGGATTTCAGGCCTTTCTGCACGCTTTCGACCAGGCGCAGGTCTTCTGGGCGGAAGACTTCGCGGTACCAGTCGATCAGCTTGAGCTGCTCTTCGGTCAGGTCCTTGTTCAGGAAGTAGATGTCGTAGTGCTGCAGGGTGGTTTCGGCATCGACCGGGAACTCATAGATCACGGTCATGAAGTTGGCGCCTGGCGGCACGTTGAACATGGTGCACGGCCAGGCCCAGAAACCGGCGAACGATGGGTCCTTGACGGATTCGTCGAACTTGAACGACTGCTCGGAGGGCTTGGCCAGGCCGTACTGCAGGGTCCAGTTGCCGTGCAGGCTGTGGTTGTACTGGCCGACGTCCACGGAGTCGGAGAAACCTGGGTGGGCCGGGGCGCAGTGGTAGCACTCCAGGTAGTTGTCGACGATCGACTTCCAGTTGGCCGGGGTGTCGCTGACAAAACGCGCGGCCAGGTGCAGGTCGTCGATCACGGCGCAGGCTTCGCGCATGCGCTTTTGCAGACCCGGCAACTGGTCTTCGACGCTGCCGGCCTCCATGTCCATGTTGATGAAGATGAAACCTGCGTACTCTTCGACGCGTAGCTGCACCAGGGTGGAGTTTTCCTTGTCGAAGTTGACCACGTTCTCGCAGTTGCGGGCGTGGGCCAGCTCGCCGTCGAGCTTGAAGGTCCAGGCGTGATACGGGCAGGTGATGACGTTCTTGGCCTTGCCGCTGCCTTCGAGCAGTTGGTGGCCACGGTGCGGGCAGACGTTGTAGAAGGCACGCAGCACATCGTCGCGGCCACGCACGACGATGATGCTCTCGCCGATCACCTGGCGGGTGATGTAGGCGTTCTTTTCAGCGACTTCGCTGCGGTGACCGACGCAGATCCAGCTTTTGGCGAAGATCGCTTCTTTCTCGTGCTCGAACACGGCGGCCTGGGTGTAGAAGTTGGCCGGAAGGGTGAAGGCCTCTTCAGGGTTGGCGCAGAAATCGGCGGGCAGGCGTTTGAAATCGTTCATGGCTCTTTCTCGGTTTTTACTTATTGGTTAACGCGTATCTACTGGTTAACAGGTCGGGCAAAAAAATTTGGCCGGACGCTTTAGGGCTGCGGTGCAGCCATCGCAGGCTTCGCCAGCGCCTACAGGAGACTGGCGATGCCCTGGGTCATACGATCAATGCAGGGCAGCGGCGCTGCGCGGTACCTGGTGCTCCGGCTCTTCGCCGGCAAGGCGTGCGGCTTCTTCCTCGATACGGTAGGCCGGAACCTGGCCGTAGTCGGCGGCGAGCCATTTGAAGAAGCCGTAGATCTTCACCAGCAGGATCACCATGAAGGGGATCGCGGTGAGGACCACAGCGGTCTTCATGGTCGACAGCGAGGCCTTGGCGAACAGCATGGCCAGCGGCACCAGGGTCAGCACGATGCACCAGAACAGACGCAGGGTCGGGGTCGGGTCCTCGCCTTCGCGCAGGTTGCGGGTGCTGGTGGCGGCCACGGCGTAGGCCGCTGCATCCATGTGCGAGGCGCAGAACACCGCCATGATGAACAGGTACACCGCCAGGAACAGGGTGCCCCATGGCAGGGCCAGCAACAGGTCGGTCACTGCGGCTTCGCCACCGACGCTGCTCAACAGCTTTGGCACGTCGATCTGGCCGTTGATGAACTGGTGCATGCTGTAGCTTTCCAGGGCGCCGAAGAAGAACCAGCAACCGAAGCTGCCGCCCAGCAGCAGGGCGAACACCACTTCCTTGATCTGACGGCCGCGCGAGACACGGGCGACGAACATGGCAACGCCTGGGGCGTAGGACACCCACCACAACCAATAGAACACGGTCCAGTTGCGGGTGAAGGCGCCGTCACCGGCAGGGTCGGTGAACAGGCTCATGTGCACGTAGTGCTGGATCATCAGGCCGATGGCGTTGGCAGTGTTGTTGACGGTGAACTGGGTCGGACCGACCAGCAGCACGACCACGGCGAACAACAAGGCGCCGATGCACACCATCTTCGACAGGCGCTGCAGGCCACCGTCGATGCCGATGTAGGAGCTGAGCGAGAACAGCAGCGCTACCGCACCGATCACCATCAATTGCACGGTGAAGGTGTTGGGAGTGCCGGCTAGGTCCGACAGGCCGCGGGTCAGGGTCGAGGCGGTCAAGGCCAGGGAAACGGTCAGCGCGCCCATCATGGTCAGCAGGAAGATCAGGTCGACGGTGCGTCCCACAGGGCCGGTGGCCTTGAAGCCGGTCACCGCTTCGATGATCGAGGCCAGGTTCAAGCCGCTCTTCTTGCGCACGTGGAAGTGGTAGGCCATGGCCAGCGAGGCCAGGGCGTAGATCGACCAGGCGCTGATACCCCAGTGGAAGAACGAGTAGCTGACGCTGTACTCCAGAGCTTGGGCCGACATCGGGGCGATGTTAAGACCGGGGGTCTGGTAGTAGTAGGCCCATTCCATCACGCCCCAGTACAGGGTCGAGGAACCCATGCCGGCGCAGATGAACATGAAGACCCAGGTCGCGGTGGAGTATTCAGGTTTGCCAGCGCCCAGGCGGATGTTGCCGTACTTGCTGAAGGCAAGGTACAGAACGGCCAGGGAGCTGCCGAACACCAGCACCTGGACGCTGGTGCCGAAGGTACGGGTGGACAGTTCGAACAGGTGGTTGGCCATGCTTTCCGCTTGGGCGGGGTAGGCAGCAAGGCCGATGACAGTGAGCAGTACAGCGATCAGGCTCACGGTAATCAGGAACACATCAATCTTTTTATTGTTGTGGGACATCAATTGTCTCCTGGAGCGTTTGGAATGCTAAGCGCTTGGGAAGTCCATGTCAGATAGAGCTTTTTTCCTCGACTGTTAACCTAAAGTTTACGCATATCTTTTGGTTAACGAAGTGTGCATTGAAATGGGGCAAAACTGCAATAGGATCGTCAGACAATCTGATGGTTGGTGGCGTCTATTTCGCGGGTAAACCCGCTCCTCCAGGGTCGCGGGGCCTGGCGAGCGGGTTAATTTGCTAATGGACGCCGCCGAATCAGGCCCCCAGCAGTTCTGCGATGGCCTTGCCGACTTCCTGGGTCGAGCGGTTCCCGCCCATGTCGCGGGTGGTATCGCCGTTGGCGATGACCGTCTCGATGGCCTTGAGGATGTCGTCGTGGGCGGCCTGGTAGCGGGCGTCTTCACTGTCCTTGCCGAGGAATTCGAGCATCAGCGCGCCGGACCAGATCATGGCGATCGGGTTGGCGATGTTCTTGCCGTAGATGTCCGGCGCCGAGCCGTGTACCGGTTCGAACAGCGATGGGAACTTGCGCTCTGGGTTGAGGTTGGCCGACGGTGCGATACCGATGGTGCCCGCGCAGGCCGGGCCCAGATCCGAGAGGATGTCGCCGAACAGGTTGGACGCCACCACCACGTCGAAGCGTTCCGGCTGCAGCACGAAGCGGGCGCAGAGGATGTCGATGTGCTGTTTGTCCCAGCTGATCTCTGGGTAGTTGGCTGCCATGGCGGCGGTGCGCTCGTCCCAGTAAGGCATGCTCACGGCCATGCCGTTGGACTTGGTCGCGGAGGTGACGTGCTTGCGCTCGCGGGTCTGGGCCACGTCGAACGCGTACTTGAGGATGCGGTCCACACCACGGCGGGTGAACACCGACTCCTGCAGGACGAACTCGTTCTCGGTGTTCTCGAACATGCGACCGCCCAGGGAGGAGTATTCGCCTTCGGTGTTTTCGCGAATCACCACGAAGTCGATGTCACCCGGTTGCTTGTTGGCCAGCGGGCAGGGCACGCCAGGGAACAGGCGAACCGGACGGATGTTCACGTACTGGTCGAAGTCGCGGCGGAACTTGAGCAGCGAGCCCCACAGGGAAATGTGGTCCGGGACTTTGTCTGGCCAGCCGACCGCACCGAAGTACAGGGCGTCGAAGCCCTTGAGCTGTTCGAACCAGTCGTCGGGCATCATCTTGCCGTGAGCCAGGTAGTAGTCACAGCTGGCCCACTCGAAGAATTCGATCTCAAGGTTCAGGCCATGTTTGCGCGCGGCGGCTTCGACCACGCGGATGCCTTCGGGGAGGACTTCGTTGCCGATGCCGTCACCGGGGATGGCGGCGATTTTGAAAGTCTTGCTCATGGGGGCGCACTCGCTGTTCTGGGTAACGGATGCTGGCCATGCTATAAGGACGCTAACCGGAGATAATCTGGTGAATCATCAATTCTTGGTGCACGAATCGTGAATAATCTGCCTAACCTTGACGACCTGGATATCTTCCTGCAGGTGGCGCGCCGCGCCAGCTTCGCCGCCGTGGCCGACGAGCGCGGCATGTCGGCTGCCTTTGTCAGCAAGCGTATTCGTCTGCTTGAGGAGAATCTCGGTGTGCGGCTGCTGCACCGCACCACCCGGCGGGTGACGGTGAGCGAGGAGGGCGAGCGGGTGTACCAGTGGGCGCTGCAGATCTTCGAATCCCTGCAACGCATGGACGATGACCTCAACGCTGGCCAGCGCGAACCGGCCGGGCAGTTGCGTATCGCCAGCAGCCTGGGGCTGGGCCGACGCTTCGTGGCGCCTGCGCTGTCGGAGCTGGCGGCGCGCTACCCGAAGCTGGATATCCGCCTGGATGTGCATGACCGCCTGATCGACCTGATTGCCGAGGGGGTGGACCTGGACATTCGCGTGGGCAACGTCATTGCGCCGAACCTGATCGCCAAGCTCCTGGCGCGCAACCGTCGGGTGCTGTGCGCGGCACCTGGCTACCTGGCGCGCAGGGGCACGCCCAAAAGCCTGGCGGATCTGGCCAGCCATGACTGCCTGGTGATCAAGGAGCGTGACCACCCGTTTGGTGTATGGCACCTGGAGGGACCAGGCGGCGAGCAAAGCGTGCGGGTGACCGGCCCGTTGTCCAGCAACCATGGCGAGGTGGCGCACCAATGGTGCCTGGATGGGCGGGGCATCCTGTTGCGCTCATGGTGGGATGTGCACGACAACCTTGCCGACGGGCGACTGGTTCAGGTGCTGGAGGACTACCAGCAGGCGGCGGACATCTGGGCGGTGTACACCACGCCCCTGGCCGGGTCGGCCAAGGTGCGGGTGGCGGTGGAGTTCTTCCGGCAGTACTTCGCCGAGCGATATCAGCTGCCTGTGTGAGCCTTGATGTTCAGCGTTGTTGCGTTCGCGGGTAAACCCGCTCCCACAGGGACAGCGGTGTCATTGAGAGCACCGCAGAGCCTGTGGGAGCGGGTTTAGCCATGAAAGGGCCAGTACGCTCTGCGCCAGACCCTGCTCAATGCGCTCCGGCAGCTTTGCTCAGGTCACTCTCGGCCCATTCGGTGTAGATGCAGGCATCAGCCACTGCCCAGCGGACCTTCACGGTATCTCCGGGCTGCATCGGCATGCCGGCTGCCGACAGCGCCTTGACGGTCATTTCGGTGCCGCCGACAGTCACCACATGGCAGGTCTGGCTCTCGCCGAGGAACAACACTTCCCCTACCTTGGCGGTCACTTCGTTCCAGCCGGCGGGCAATGGCTCGCGGGCTGCCTGCTCGGCGCTCAAGGCCAGGGCTTTTTCCGGGCGCACCATGATCAGCGCATCCTGCCCGGCATTAAGGCCCGTGGTCAGGCGGATCGCCAAGGACTGCCCTTCGAACGCGGCCGCGCCATGGCTGCTGGCCTTGACCCGCAGGAAGTTGGAATTGCCCAAAAACGATGCTACGAAGGCATTCGGCGGGTTCTGGTACAGGTCATAACCCGTGCCCAGGCCGACGATCTTGCCGTGGCTGAAGATCGCGATGCGCTGGGACAGGCGCATGGCTTCTTCCTGGTCGTGGGTCACGTAGACGATGGTGATCCCCAGGCGGCGGTGCAACTGGCGCAGTTCGTCCTGCAGGTCTTCGCGCAGCTTCTTGTCCAGCGCGCCAAGGGGCTCGTCCATCAGCAGGATGCGCGGCTCGTACACCAGCGCCCGGGCAATGGCCACGCGTTGCTGCTGACCACCGGAGAGCTGGGCGGGGCGGCGGTGGGCGAACTTTTCCAGCTGCACCAGCTTGAGCATGGCGTCGACCCGCTTGGCGGTCTCGGCGGCGCTCTGCTTGCGGATCGCCAGGGGGAAGGCGATGTTGTCGCGCACCGACAGGTGCGGGAACAGCGAGTAGCGCTGGAACACCATGCCGATGTCACGCTTGTGCGGCGGCACTTTCACCAGCGATTGGCCGTCCACCAGGATTTCGCCACTGCTGGGGGTCTCGAAGCCTGCCAGCATGGACAGGGTGGTGGACTTGCCCGAGCCGCTGGAGCCGAGGAAGGTCAGGAACTCGCCGTCCTGGATCTCCAGGTTGATGTTGTCCACCGCGGCGAAGTCGCCGTAGTGCTTGTTCAGGTTGCGCAGGCTGACCAGGGTCTTGGCGGGCGCGGCATCTTTCATCACTGCACTCATTGTTGTTGTCTCCGGGCGCTCAGGCGCTGACTTCGTTGCGCCGGCGCAGGGCGGCGGCGATGACCATGACCAGGACCGACAGGCCGATCAGCAGCGTCGAGGCGACGGCGATCACTGGGGTCAGGTCCTGGCGCAGGGTGGTCCACATCTTCACGGGCAGGGTCTGCAGGGTTGGGCTGGCCATCATCACGCTGAGCACCACCTCGTCCCAAGAGACCAAAAAGGCGAACAGGCCACCGGCGATCATCCCTGGACGGATCGCCGGGAAGGTCACCTTGAAGATCGCCTGCAAGCGCGAGGCGCCGCAGATCACCGCGGCGTCCTCGATCGACTGGTCGAACAGCTTGAGCGAGTTGATGATCGAGATGATGGTGAAGGGCAGCGCGACGATGACGTGGCTGACCACGAAGGAGAACAGCGTGCCGGTGTAGCCGAGCTTGAGGAACAGCGCGTACACCGCCACGGCGATGATCACCAGCGGCACGATCATCGGCAGGGTGAACAGGCCATACAGCAGCTCGCGGCCTGGGAAGCGTCCGCGTACCAGGGCAAAGGCCGTGGGCAGGCCCAGCAGTACGGCGCAGATCGTGGTGAGCACGGCCACCTTGAGGCTGGCCAGGGCAGCGTCCATCCACTCGGGGTTGGAGAAGAACTGGCCGTACCACTTCAAGGTCCAGCCGGGTGGGGGGAACACCAGCCACTGGGACGAGCCGAACGACAGCAGCACGATGAACAGGATCGGCAGCAGCAGGAAGGCCGCGATCACCCCGGTGGTCAGGTACAGGCCCGTGCGCAGCGGCCGGCCCATGGCATTGGGAGTCAGGAGCATGGCGGTTTACCTCGCGTTGCCGACCGGGGATTCCGGCTGCAGCTTCAGGTAGAAGTAGAAGAGCACCAGGGTGATCAGTACCAGCAACGCGGCGGCGGCGCTGGCCAGGCCCCAGTTGAGGAACGATTGCACCTGCTGGACGATGAATTCGGGCAGCATCATGTTCTGTGCGCCGCCGAGCAGGGCGGGGGTCACGTAGTAACCGAGCGACATGACGAACACCATCAGCGCGCCGGAGAACAGCCCCGAGCGGCACAGTGGGATGAACACCTTCCAGAAGTTGGTCCAAGGGCTCGCGCCGCAGATCGAGCCGGCCTGCAGGACCATCGGGTCGATGGCCTGCATGGTCGCCTGCAGCGGCAGCACGATGAACGGAATCATGATGTAGCTCATGCCGATCACCACGCCTGTGAGGTTGTGCACCATCTCCAGCGGCGCATCGATGATGCCCAGCGCCATCAACACCTTGTTGATCACCCCCGAGGCCTGCAGCAGCACCAGCCAGGAGTAGGTGCGGGCCAGCAGGCTGGTCCACATCGACAACAGTACGATGTTCAGCAGCCAGCGGCCCCAGCCGCGCGGCACCAGGGTGATCGCCCAAGCCAGCGGGAAGCCCAGCAGCACGCTGATCAGGGTCACCAAGCCCGCCACAGAGAAGGTGTTGAACAGCACCCGCGCATAAGCCGAATTGGCGAACAACTGCTCATAGTTGCCTAGCCCCGGTACGGGCTCCAACACCCCGCGCAGCAACAGGCCAATCAGCGGGGCGAAGAAGAACAGGCCCAGGAAAAGCAGCGCCGGCAGCAGATTGCGGCTGCCCCGCCAGCGCTGGCTCAGGGGAGGGCGGCGCACGGCCGCTCCCGGGGCGCCGGTGCCGCTAGGGGCACCTTGGGCGTTGTGCAAGGCGTTGATGGCGACTTTCATTTGACCAGCCACTCATTCCAGCGGGCCGCGATGGCCTGGCCGTTCTTCGCCCAGTAGGCGAAGTCCAGGGTCACCTGGTCCTGGGCATAGGCAGTCGGCAGGTTCGGTGCCAGCTCCGGCTTGAGCTGGGCGATGCTGTCGAGGTTGACCGGGGCGTAGGCGGTGAGATTGGCAAAGTCCGCTTGCCCCTTGGCGCTGCTGGCGTTGGCCAAGAACTTCATGGCCGCGTCCTTGTTCTTGGCGCCCTTGGGAATGACCAGGAAATCGGCCATGACCAGGTTCTGCTTCCAGCTCACGCCCACCGGCGCACCGTCCTGCTGCAAGGCGTAGACCCGACCGTTCCAGAACTGCCCGAGCGAGGCTTCACCGGAGGCAAGCAGTTGCTGGGACTGGGCGCCGCCGCCCCACCAGACGATGTCTTTCTTGATGGTGTCGAGCTTCTTGAAGGCGCGGTCCAGGTCCAGGGGGTAGAGTTTGTCCGCCGGTACGCCGTCGGCCAGCAGGGCCAGCTCCAAGACACCGGGGCTCGGCCATTTGTACAGGGCGCGCTTGCCGGGGTAGGTCTTGGTGTCGAACAGGGCCGACCAGTCCACCGGCTTGTTGGCGCCGAGCTTGCCTTCGTTGTAGCCGAGCACGAAGGAGAAGAAGAACGAGCCGACGCCATGGTCGGAAACGAATCGCGGGTCGATGCGGTCGCGCTGGATCGTGGTGAAGTCCAAAGGCTCAAGCAAGCCTTCGCTGGCGGCGCGCAGGGCGAAATCGGCTTCGACATCGACCACGTCCCACTGCACGTTGCCGCTCTCGACCATGGCCTTGAGCTTGCCGTAGTCGGTGGGGCCGTCCTGCACGACCTTGATCTTGCTGCTTTCGCTGAAGGGTTCGGCCCATGCCTGTTTCTGGGCGTCCTGGGTGGTGCCGCCCCAGCTGACGAAGCTCATGCTGTCAGCAGCCAGGGTGGCTTGGCAGGCCAGGGAGAGCAGGCTGGCGGACAGCACTGCGGTGACTCGTTTGCTCAACAGCATGGTTAACGCCCTCATTGCTTTTGTTATTTGAGCGGGCTTCCTGTCGCCCGCCATGTATTCGGGGAGCAGCTTTCCAACGATGTCGCGTGGCCGTTGTTTGAAGTGTAGGTGCGGCCGGAAATCTAAGGTCTACGGGATATCATATTATGGTATTCCAAACTTTTCGCAAGAGGTCGAAGGCGACCGGCCATCACTAAAAACGCCGGCCCCACTCAGCGAAACGCCACGCCGTCCTCCAGGGGACGGCGTGGCGTTCTCAAGCGGTGGGTTGTGTGTTTACCCGCGAAGCACACCGCAGAGCAGGACGGTGGCTGTCACGGGTGTCGGCTCAGTTGAACTCGGCGGGCTCGAAGGGAATGCTCTGCACCACCTCCAGCTCGTATCCGGCCAGGCCTGCGTATTTGAGCGGTGGCCCCAGGTGTCGCAGTTTGCCCACGCCCAAGTCCTGGAGAATCTGGGCGCCAGTGCCCACTTCGGAGTAGACCTTCGACTGGCCTCGTTGGAATGGCTTGATCGGCTGGGTCAGCTGCGGCACGCGTTCGAGCAGGGCCTGGGAGGACTCGTGGTTGGCCAGGATCACCACCACGCCCGTGCCTTCGGTGGCGACCTTTTGCAAGGCTGCCCACAAAGTCCAGTTGGCGGGCCCTGCGTATTCGGCGCCGACCAGGTCGCGTAAGGGGTCGATGACATGCACCCGTACCAGGGTCGGCTGTTCTCGACGGATATCACCCATCACCATGGCCATGTGCACGCCACCGTCGATGCGATCTTCGTAGGTCACCAGGCGGAAGGTACCGTGCACGGTGGGCAGTTCGCGCTCGCCGATGCGTTTGATGGTCTGCTCGTTGCTCAGCCGGTAGTGGATCAGGTCGGCGATGGTGCCGATCTTGATGCCGTGGCGTTCGGCGAACACTTCCAGGTCCGGGCGGCGCGCCATGGTGCCGTCGTCGTTGAGCACTTCGACGATCACCGAGGCGGGGGTGAATCCGGCCAGGCGCGCCAGGTCGCAGCCGGCTTCGGTGTGCCCGGCGCGGGTCAGCACGCCGCCTTCGCGGGCGCGCAAGGGGAAGATATGCCCTGGTTGGACGAGGTCCTCAGGACGTGCGTCGGGCGCCATGGCGGCGGCGACGGTACGGGCTCGGTCGGCGGCCGAGATGCCTGTGGTGACGCCGGTGGCGGCTTCGATAGAGACGGTGAACGCTGTGCTGAACACACTGCCGTTGGCCGGCACCATCTGCTCCAGGCCCAGACGCTGGCAGTGCTCGTCGGTCAGGGTCAGGCAGATCAGCCCGCGTGCCTCGCGGGCCATGAAGTTGATGGCCTGGGCGTCACAGCGCTCGGCGGCGATCAGCAGGTCGCCTTCGTTTTCACGGTCCTCGTCGTCCACCAGCAGGACCATCTTGCCCTGGCGGTAGTCCTCGAGGAGTTCTTCGATGCTGTTGAAAGCCATACTGCACACTCGCTGTGGTAGGGTGATTTTTATGGTATACCATCATACACAAATAACCGTTCACAGGAGAGCGATGGATGAAGGCCTACTGGATTGCCCACGTGAATGTCACCGATCCTGAGCAGTACCAGCACTACACCCAGCGCGCCCCCGCGGCCTTCGCCGCGTTCGGTGGGCGCCTGCTGGCCCGTGGCGGGCGCAGCGAGGCGATGGAAGGACGGCCCACGCCACAGCGTAGCGTGGTGATCGAGTTCGATTCATACGAACAGGCGGTGGCGTGCTACCGGTCCGAGGCATACCAGGAGGCTTGCCGGCATCGGCAGGGAGTGGCGACGGCCGAGGTGATCATCGTCGAGGGCATTGCGCCCTGAAACTACAAGGCGCAATGAGTGCAGGGCTCAGGGCGTCTTGAGATCGATTGCGAGGTCCTTGGCCGCCTTGGTGGCCAGTACACTCATGAGTTTGTTCATTTCATCCTGGCGACCGATGCCCGCTTCCGTGCCGCCCATCATCACATTGGGCACCGGGGCTCTGGCGGCGGCATCGGCCCAGGCCTTGTTGATCTGCACCAGCGCATCGAGCTTGTTCTGCAAGGCACCGTCAGCCTTCAGGGACGCCTCACGGGCGTAGGCTTCGGCGTCGGCGGTGATCTTGGTGGCCTCGGCATTGACCCGGGCCTTGTCGCGCAGCAGTTCGGCTGTCTGTTTGTCGATCTCGGCACGCCGCTTTTCTCGCTCGGCGTTGATCAGTGTGAGCTGTTTTTCCGTCTCGGCCTCGGTCGTGCGTTCGATCTGCTGGCGCAGGCTTTCCTGACGCTTGGCCTCGACATCCTTGGCTCCCCGGGCGGACACCAGCTCCTTTTCTTCCTCTTCCTTGAGGCGGTTCTGCCGGGCCACCGCCAGTTCCGCCAAGGCCTGTTGCACCCGGACCATCCGTTGCTGGTACTGAGGGTTGGGGTCGATGTGGGTGACCCGCGCATCGACGACTTCTACGCCATACAGGCGAAATTGCTGCTGCTTGCGTAGCTCCTGGCCGTGCTTGTCGAGTTTCTTCTCGATGATGAAGCGGGTGGCGGTGTTGTCGCCGAAGCTGCCTTGGTCGGTACCGGCCTGCAGGATGGCGGTCTGTGCCGGCAAGGCGTCGCGCTTGATACGCACTTCCTTGCGGCTGGTGAGGTACAGGCCATTGCGCAACTGGTTTTCGAATTCGGCGCCGAAGTGGCTGCGGTTACCCGCGTAGTAATCGTCTGCGCTCATCAACGAGGCTGTGGCCTGGAGGGTTTCCTTGACCGCGGGCAGCAAGGCGCGTTGCAGGAAGTTGTCTGGCGTTCGGTATTCCTGGGCGATCTTGAGGAAGGCCTCGCCCGATGGCAGGCGAAACTGCGTGCTGAACTCGGCCTTTGCATCGACGTTGCCCAGGAACACGATGGGCAGGTTTGGCAGGACGATCGAAGGCTGCCCGCTACGCCTGTCCTCCTGGATGTCCGCTTGCAGTGCGGACTGGACCCCGATGGTGCGGCGCCAGACCGTGCTGCGTCCGAACCACTTGGTGGCGTAGCCCACGTCCTCGACCACTTTCTCTTCGCCGAAGATCGTGCGCACATGGGTCATCTGACCCGCTTCGTTGTAGAAAAACACGCTATTGAACAGCACAGCCAGGCCGCCAAGGGCGAGTACCGGGAGGGTGACGGTGGTGACGAGCTTGCGGTTGATGCGAGGGGCGATGAACTTGACCAATGGAAGTTTTTGCATGGGGAACTCCTTGTTCGAGGAGCGGGCATGCTGGCGATCGGTTGCGTTGGTCACCATCAGGTGAATCAAGCGTCGCTGTAGGGGTTGTCGCAAATCAAGAAGAACAGAAGACCCGCCATGGCGGGTCTTCTGGGGTCAGGTGTCGTTGAGTGCTCAGACGCCAGCGGCGAGTTTGGCGCTCATTTGCCGGCGGCGGTAGGCGCTGTCCCGGGTCGCCAGCCACCAGTACAGTGGCGAGGTGACCAGCAGGCCCACCAGCCACGACAGGTCGGCGCCATCGATGTGGGCGGATACCGGGCCTACGTACAGCGGGGTGTTCATGAATGGGATCTGCACTGCGATACCCACCGCGTAGGCGATCAATGCCTGGGGGTTGTAGCGCCCGTAGATGCCCCCGTCGACCTTGAAGATCGACTGGATGTCATAGTCGCCTTTGTGAATGACGTAGAAATCGATCAGGTTGATCGCCGTCCAGGGCACCAACACCACCAACAGCACCAGGACCATGTCGACGAAGTGGCCGATGAAGTCCGCCGAGGCGAATACCGCCACCACGCAGCATGCCGCCAGCACGACCAGCGACAGTACCGCGCGGCTCTTGGCGGTGGGGATCCAGCGATAGGCGAAGGTCTGTACCAAGGTGATGATCGACAGTACCGCGCCATACAGGTTAAGGGCGTTGTGGCTGATCACGCTGAGCAGGAACAGCACCAGCATCAGTGGGCCGATGGCGCCGGTGGCGAGCTTCACGGCATCCATGGTGTCCATGCCCGCCGGGATCGCCAGTACCGCCACCGCACCGAACACGAACGACAGGCTCGAGCCCAGGGCCGAGCCCAGGTAGGTGGTCCAGAAGGTCGAGGACACCTTCACGTCGGCCGGTAGGTAGCGCGAGTAGTCCGACACATACGGGGCGAAGGCGATCTGCCACAGCGCTGCCAGCGACACGGTGGCCAGCCAGCCGGAGATGTTGAAGCTGCCGCGGGTCAGGAAGTCATCGCTTTGCACGTGGCTGAAGATGTAGCCAAAGCCCACCACGATGCCGATGCCCAGCACCCAGGTGCCGATGCGGTTTAGCACATGGATGAAGCGATAGCCGATGATGCCGATGATGCCCGAACCCAGCGCGCCGATGACGATGCCCACCGGGACCGGCACGGTATCGACCACGCCATGCAGCGACTTGCCGGCCAGCACGATGTTGGAGGCGAAGAAACCGATGTACATGACCCCGGCGATCACCACCACCAACAGTGCGCCGAGCGAGCCGAACTGGGCGCGGCTCTGGATCATCTGCGGGATGCCCATCTGTGGGCCCTGGGCCGAGTGCAGCGCCATCAACACGCCGCCGACCAAATGGCCGACCAGGATGGCGACGATGCCCCACACCAGGTTGAGGTGGAACAACTGCACGCCCAAGGCGCCGGTGACAATCGGCAGGGGGGCGATGTTGCCCCCGAACCAGAGGGTGAACAGATCCCTTACCTTTCCATGGCGGTCTTGCGGGGGCACGTATCCGATCGTGTGTTTTTCTATGAGAGGGGCCGATGTAGCTGCACGGGTCATGACGGACTCCAAGGCAGGGAGGGGCGCAGGAATGTGCCCGGGTGCGGGCCGGCAAAGGGCGACGCGTTCTTGTAAGCGCGATCATGAGGGGTGGGAGCGGATCGATAAATTAGTAAATATGTGCCTACAAACGTTAAAAAAACTAAGGCTGACAAACGGTTAGCAAACGGCCGATGCAAGGGCCGGGCAGGGGGTGTATCCTTCATTTGACGTTTGGGACTCATCAAATGAGGCTTTCCATGATCGAGACCACCAAAAAGCCCACGCCACGCCGCGCGCGTTACGCCACCATCGAAGGCGGACGCAAGGCCACGCCAGGCAGCGAAACCGCCGGGGTGTTCTGGGGCTATACACAGACTCATGACCAACGCACCGAAGCACAGCGCCTGGCGCAGATCCGCGACGGCTTGTCCGCCAAGCTCTACCTGGAGGTCAAGCGCTTGTTCGGCTTGCCCGAAAAACAAGTGGCCGAACTGTTCAATGCCTCGATCTCGACCCTTGAACGCCGTGTGCGGGACAACCAGCCACTCGATGCCGTGGCATCCGAGCGTCTGGACCGGATCGCCGAGATCACCCACCAGGCCGTGGCGGTGTTCGAGAGTGAGGAACAGGCTGTGGCCTGGATGTCCCGACCCAACGATGCCCTTGGCGTCATGACGCCGGTGATGCTGTGCCAGACCGAGATCGGTGCACGGCAAGTGCGTCGGGTGCTGGCGGCCCTGGAGTGGGGCGGCGTCGTCTGATGCTGGCCTGGCGTGTGGCCAAGGCCTCCCGGGCCGATGACCTGAGCGGCAAGGGAGCGGCCTTGGTTGGTGGCCGTTGGAACCAGGTCGATGTCCCTGCGCTGTACATGGGGCTATCACCGGCGATCTGCACCTTGGAGACGTTCGTGCATGCCGCCGGGCGTCCGCAGTTTCCCTTGAAGATCACCTGCTTCGAACTGCCTGACGACCCCGCCCTGTACCTGGCGCCCGGGCCGCAGGACCTGCCGCCCGGCTGGGATGCGCTGCCCGCCGACAGCCCCAGCATGGCGTATGGCACGCGCTGGCTCCAGGCCCGCAGCCATTTGGGTCTGGTCGTGCCCTCGGTGGTGTTGCAGCTTGAACGCAACCTGGTGGTCAACCCCCTGCACCCGGCCGCGGCGCACATCCGGGTGCGCGAGGTGCTCGATTTCGTCTATGACGAGCGGATGTTCAAGGTACGCGAATTCTGAGGAGGCCTACATGGGCAATTGCCGATCCTGCAGCACTTCCTTCATGACCAAGGTGGAGCTCAGCCGCTGCACATTGGGGATGCTGGTGAGCTGTTCGTCGTACAGCTTCTGAAACGCCGGCAGATCGCGAGCGACCACATGCAGCAGGTAGTCCGGGTCGCCGAACAGACGCTGGGCTTCGACGATCTGTGGGATCGCTGCCACCGCAGCCTCGAAATCCGCTACCGGTTGGCGGGTGACCTCGCGCAGGGTGACGAACACCAGTGCGGCGAAGTTCAGGCCCAGCGCGCTGGGCGCCAAGCGTGCGTGATAGCCCAGGATGGCGCCGGATTCTTCCAAGGCTTTGAGACGACGGTGGCAGGGCGAGAGGCTCAGGCCTACACGATCGGCCAGTTCGGTCACCGAAAGGCGACCGTCTTTTTGTAGCTCGGCAAGAATCTTTCGATCTGTTCTGTCCACGAGGGAGAACCTTCCATTTTTTTGAGCGATGGCGGGAATATACGAAAGAAAATCCCCCGTTGAAATCCGTACTCTTTTTTCACCCAACCGAGTGTGAAGGAAGATTCAACGTGGCAATCAGTGTGTTGACGGCGTTCTGGGCTGTGTCGATGTTGTTCGTGATCACCCCTGGCGCGGACTGGGCCTATGCCATCTCGGCGGGCATGCGCGGACGCTGGGTGATGCCAGCGGTGGCTGGGATGTTGTCGGGGCATTTTGCGGCGACCTTGATCGTTGCGGCGGGGGTGGGCAGCTTGATCGCCGGGCATCCGCTGGCGCTGTCGTTGCTGACGTTGGCCGGTTGCATCTACCTGCTGTGGTTGGGCGCCAACTTGTTGCTGAGTCCGTCGGTGCCACAGGCGGGCGCATCGCACAGCCAGGAGAGCGGATCGCGCTGGGCACTGAAAGGGTTTTGCGTGAGCGGCCTGAACCCCAAGGTGTTCTTGCTGTTCGTTGCGCTGTTGCCGCAATTCACCGACCCGGCATCGAGCTGGCCGGTGTGGATGCAGATATTGCTGCTGGGCCTGGTGCACTTGGCCAGTTCGCTGGTGGTGTACCTGATGGTGGGTTACGGGGCCAAGGCCGTGCTGCGCACTCGGCCGGCGGCGGCCAAGGTCGTGGGGCGAGTGTCGGGGCTGGTGATGATCCTGATTGCGCTGGGGCTGATTGCAGGGCAGATGCGCTGAAGCTGCCGGCTGTGACGCGGGGCGCGTCGATCAGCGGATGAAATGCACCTTGCCGGTATCGTCGTTGCCCATGTAGATGCCATAGACCCCCGCCTGGCGTTCGAGGATATAGCGCTCGAGAATCTGCCGGATGGCGGGGTAGTAGATCTCGTCCCAGGGGATCTGGTCGGGCTCGAAGAAGCGGTAGGCGAGGGTCTCGGGGCCGTGCTGGCCGGTCTCTTCCGTGGCGATGGCGCGGAAGATGATGTACACCTCGCTGATCTTGGGCACGCTGAAGATCGAATAGGGCGAGACGATCTCGCCGCGCACGCCGCTTTCTTCCCAGACCTCGCGCAGGGCCGCCTGTTCGGTGGTTTCGCCGGCCTCCATGAAGCCTGCCGGCAAGGTCCAGGTGCCGGGGCGTGGCGGGATCGCGCGCTGGCACAACAGGTACTTGCCGTCACGCTCGATGATGCATCCAGCGATGATCTTGGGGTTGATGTAGTGGACGTAGCCGCACCCGGTGCAATGCAGGCGCTCGTGGGTGTCGCCGCTGGGAACGCCCCGGGCAAGCGCAGTGGTGCAGTGCGGGCAGTAGCGCGGGGCGGCGGGCATGATCAGCGGCCTATGCGAGGATCTTTGAGGGCCAGGGGTTCGACGATGTCCCGGACCTTGGCGTTGTCGTCCTGCTTCTGGCGCAGGTAATCCAGAGCCACCTTGGCGGCGGCGCGCACATGGTCGACCGAGGCCTGGTGGGCGAGCTGGGGATTGCCGGTCTTGATCGCCTCGACGATCTTTTCCATTTCCCGGTTGCTGGCGCCGCGACGGTTCTGCTGGGACACCGAGGTGGCGCGCAGGTAGCTGATGCGTGCCTGCAACTGGCGCAACTGCTGGGCGGCGACTTGGTTGCCGGAGCCTTCCAGGAGCACGTCGTAGAAGCCTTGCACCGATTCGAGCACCTGTTGCAGCTCGCCTTCTTCGAGGGCTTCGCGGTTGACCTCCAGGGCGCGCTCCAGGGCGCGGATGTCCTTGGCCTTGGCATTGAGGGTGAACAGCTGGACGATCAGGCCTTCGAGCACGCAGCGCAGTTCATAGATGTCGCGGGCGTCTTCGAGCGTGATGATCGCCACCCGTGGGCCCTTGGCATCGGCGAATTCCACCAGGCCTTCGGATTCCAGGTGGCGCAGGGCTTCACGCACCGAGGTGCGGCTGACACCGAGGCGGTCGCACAGGTCGCGCTCGACCAGGCGATCGCCGGGCAGCAGGTGGAAGTTCATGATCGCCCCGCGCAGTTTGTCGAGTACGATTTCGCGCAGGGTAACGGGGTTGCGGTTGACCTTGAAGCTGTCGTCGAGAGGCTGGCGTTTCATCGATTGCGCTCTGAATGAGGCTGCCTGGCCACAACTTGAGAGCACCACGAACCTGGGGCGCTCTCCTTGCGTGGTTCGAACAGCCCGCTGTTAACGGGTTGACTCCGCATCGGCCTCGGCGAACGCTTCGCGGGCCAGGCGGAAGCTGTCCACCGCCGCGGGCACGCCGCAATAAATGCCGACCTGGAGCAGGATCTCGCGTATCTGTTCACGGCTCAGGCCATTTCGCAAGGCGCCGCGAATGTGCAGCTTGAGCTCGTGGGGCCGGTTGAGCGCGGAAATCATGGCCAAGTTTATCATGCTGCGCTCTTTGAGCGACAAGCCGTCGCGGCCCCAGACGTGGCCCCAGCAATACTCGGTGACCAGCTCCTGCAAGGGCTTGCTGAAGTCGTCGGCGTTCTGGATCGAGCGGTTGACATAGTCCTCGCCCAGCACTTGGGTGCGGATCTTCAGGCCTTTCTCGTACTTCTCGTTGCTCATTGCCGTGCTCCTGCATGAAAAAAAGGGGCCGCAACCGAAGGTGAGGGGGAGGATGCGCGGCCCCCGGAAACAGGGAACGGCGTTGGTTTCTTCGCGGGTAGACCAACGCCGTCCGTTCAGGTCTCAACCCAGCGGCGGCAGCGCGCCGAGCTTGCCCTTGTGATAGACCATCGGCGTGACCGGTTCGGGCGGCAGCACCAGGTTCTTCACCTGGCCGACGATGATCGCGTGGTCACCGCCGTCGTACTCGCGCCACAATTCACATTCGATGATTGCCGTGGCCTTGGCCAGCAGAGGGTTGCCCAGCTCGCTCAGGTGCCACTCGATGCCGTTGGCCTTGTCCTTGCCCTTGCCGGCGAAGGCATAGGCCTCGGCGGTCTGGTCGGCGGACAGCAAGTGAATGGCGAATTGCTTGCTGTCACGCAGGATCGGGTAGGTGTCGGAGGCGTAGTTGGGGCAGAACAGCACCAGCGCCGGGTCGATCGACAGCGCGCTGAACGCGCTGGCGGTGATGCCGACGATGCCGCCTTCGGCGTCCAGGGTGGTGACCACCGTGACGCCGGACGGGAAGGAGCCCATCACGTCTTTGTAGATGCCAGGTTCGATCATCTTGGTGCTACCTCGTTAACGCATCACGAACGGGTCGGGCATGGGCGCGGTGGAGAGGTTGATCCACACCGTCTTCAGCTCGGTATAGGCGAGCACCGAGTCGATGCCGCTCTCGCGGCCGTAGCCGCTGTTCTTGAAGCCACCAATCGGCGCCATGGCCGAGACCGCGCGGTAGGTGTTGACCCAGATGATCCCCGAGCGCACGTCGCGCGCCAGGCGGTGGGCGCGGCCCAGGTCGCGGGTCCAGATACCGGCGGCGAGGCCGAACTGTGAGTCGTTGGCGATCGCCAGGGCCTGTTCTTCGGTCTTGAAGCGGATCACCGCCGCCACGGGACCGAAGACTTCTTCCTGCATGATCTTCATCGAGTTGCTGTCGCACTCGAACAGGGTCGGCTCGTAGAACCAGCCGTCACCCTCGACCTCGGCGCGCTTGCCGCCCAGGTGCAGCTTGGCACCCTCGGCCTTGGCCGCGGCGACCAGGCCTTCGACCACAGCCAATTGCTGGGCGGTGGCCATCGGGCCCATTTCGCTGGCGTCGTCCTGCGGGTTGCCGATACGAATGCGCTTGGCGCGCTCGACCAGGCGCGAGACGAATTCATCGAAGATTTCGTCCTGCACCAGCAGGCGCGAACCTGCCACGCAGCTCTGGCCGGAGGCGGCATAGATGCCGGCCACCGCGCCGTTGATCGCACTGTCCAGGTCGGCGTCGGCGAAGATGATGTTCGGCGACTTGCCGCCCAGCTCCAGAGACAACTTGGCGAAGTTCTCGGCGCTGCTGCGTACCACATGGCGGGCGGTGGCGGCGCCGCCGGTAAAGGCGATCTTGCGCACTAGCGGATGGCGGGTGAGCGCTGCGCCGGTGCTCGGGCCGAAACCGGTCACCACGTTGACCACGCCTGCCGGGAAGCCGGCTTCGTGGGCCAGGCGGGCCAGCTCCAGAATGGTCGCCGAGGCGTGTTCGGAAGGCTTGAGCACGATGGTGTTGCCGGCCGCCAGGGCAGGGGCGAGCTTGATGGCGGTCAGGTACAGCGGGCTGTTCCAGGGAATGATCCCGGCCACTACGCCGATCGGCTCGTGCACGGTGTAGGCGAACAGGTCAGGCTTGTCCAGCGGCAGGGTGCCGCCTTCGAGCTTGTCGGCAAGCCCTGCGGTGTAGTGGAAGAACTCCGGCAGGTAGCCGACCTGGCCGCGGGTCTCGCGGATCAGCTTGCCGTTGTCGCGGCTTTCCAGCTGGGCCAGGTGCTCTTTGTTCTCGGCGATCAGATCGCCCAGCCGGCGCAGCAGTTTGCCCCGCGCGGTCGCGGTCAGGCCGCGCCATGCGGCGCTTTCGAAGGCGCGCTGGGCGGCCTGCACGGCCAGCTCCACATCGGCTTCATCGGCGTCCGGCAGTTGCGCCCAGGCCTTGGCGGTGGCCGGGTCGAGGCTGTCGAAGGTCTTGCCGCTCTGTGCATCGCACCATTGGCCGTCGATGCACATCTGGAAACGTACGAGGGTCATGCAACAATCCCCTTGGCGGATTCGTTGAGGGTGCGGGCGTGCGCCAGGAAGTCCAGCAGCATCTTGTTGACCTCCCGAGGCGCTTCGACCGGCATCATGTGGCGTTGCTCGGCCAGCACCACGCTGCGGGCACCGGGGATACGCGCTGCCAGCTGGCGGGTCATCTCCGGGGTCGAGCCCAGGTCGTGCTCGCCGGTGGCGATCAGGGCCGGTACCTGGATGCTGCCCAGGTCATCGGCGCGATACATGTCTTGGGTGGCGAACAATTTATAGGTGGTCAGATAGCCCTGCGGGTCGTTACCGGCCAGGGTCTGACGAATGGCCGCGACCTGGGCCGGATTGGCGGCCTGGTATTCGCGGCTGAACCAACGCGCCAGCGCCGCTTCGGCATTGGCGTCGGGGCCGTGTTCGGCGGCCTGGGCGGCGCGGGCGATGACGCCGGCGCTCTGCTCGGGGCTGCGGTTGAACACGCTGTTGAGCACCACCAGCGCCGTCAGGCGTGCAGGGTAGTGCAGGGCGAAGGCGCGGGCGACCAGGCCACCCATGGAGAAACCGATGACCGTGGCCTGCGGGATCTGCAGGTGGTCGAGCAGTTCGGCCAGTTGCGCGGCATAGCCGGCAAGGCCGGTGTCGGCGTCGGGGCGCGGGCTCTGGCCGTGGCCGAGCATGTCGTAGGCGATGACACGGTAGTCACCGGCCAAGCCCACGAACTGGCCGCCCCACATTTCCTTGTTCAGGCCTACGCCGTGGATCAGCACCACGGGGTGGCCCTGGCCGAGGCTCAGGTAGCTGGTCCCGGCGGGTGTACGTTCAGCAACAGGCTGAATCATGGAGGGCGCTCCTTGAAGGTCGGGCGTGGCGGCAGTGCTTGCACGCAACGCCCCGGCCCGTCTGGTTGTTGTTATTGAGCGTTGGCCTTCTCGGCGGCCAGTTCTTCCAGGTCGATGTAGCGATTGCCGATGCGCGGGTGCAGCCGGCCCCCGTCGGCCGCGCCCAGGACCACGACGATCTCGTCGGCACGCGGGGCGTCTTCGATCTGCATTTCCAGGGTGATGTAGTGCGAGCGCAGACCTTCATCGTCCTTCTGCATCATCGGGATCTGGATCGAGGTGCCTGGGCCGCCGCGCTTGTTGGTGAAGCTCAGGTAGCTCTTGGCCTGCACGGCTTCGCGGTAATGGTTGCCAAAGCGCAGGGTATGGATGACGGCGGAGGCGTGCTCGATCTCACCGTCGGCACCGACCACGGCAGCTTTGCCGTAGGCCTCGATCTTGTCGGCACCGCCGATCGCTGCGCACAGGCGCTCGACCATCAGGGCGCCCAGCTCGGAGCAGTTGGCGCGGATCTCGGGCTTGAGGTCTTCGACGAAACCGCGACCGGCCCACGGGTTCTTGATCACCACGGCCAGGCCGACCATGGTCACCGGCTTGTCGGTGGCCTTGCCGCCTTCGATGCGGGTCTCTTCGGAGTAGGTGACGATCTTGCGGATTTCGAAACTCATGGATGGCTCCTGGTGAGGGTTATCAGCTCTTGCTGTCTGATGGTATACCATAATATTGGTTGTGCAAGAGGGCGGTAGAATTTCTCTTCAGAATCGAGCGGCAAGCGGGAAGCTCCGAGCTCCAAGCCGCGCGCGCTGCTGTTTCTTGCAGCTCGCCGCTCGCCGCCGGGGAATCAGGCGAACGCCGGGACCACTTCCTTGATGAACAGCTCGAGCGACTTCTTCTTCTCGGCATGGGGCAAGCTGTTGTCGCACCAGAAGCTGAACTCATCGACGCCCAGCTCCTGGTAGTACTTGATGCGCGCGATGATTTGCTCAGGTGTGCCGATCATGGTGTTCTTGCGGATGTTCTCCAGCTCGAACGCCGGCACTTCGGCAAACTTCGATTCAGGGCTTGGCTCCAGGAAGCCGTTGACCGGAGTGGTCTTGTTGCCGAACCAGGCATCGAAGGTGCGGTAGAAGCGTGAGATGGCCTGGGCGCCGATCTTCCAGCCCTCAGGGTCAGATGGGCTGTGCACATGGGTGTGGCGCAGCACCATCAGTTGTGGGCGTAGTACGTCGGGGTTGTTGTCCAGGGCGGTCTGGAACTTGTTCTTCAGGTCCAGCACTTCTTCGTCACCCTTCATTAGCGGGGTGACCATGACGTTGCAGCCGTTCTTCACCGCGAAGTTGTGCGAATCCGGGTCGCGGGCGGCGATCCACATTGGCGGTTGGCCCTTCTGGACCGGCTTGGGCACGCTGGTGGAGGTGGGGAACTTATAGACCTCGCCGTCGTGGGCGTAGTCGCCTGCCCACAGCTTGCGCACGGCCGGGACCATCTCGCGCAGGGCTTTGCCGCCGTCGGTGGCGGGCATGCCGCCGGCCATGCGGTCGAATTCGAATTGATAGGCGCCGCGAGCCAGGCCCACTTCCATGCGGCCATTGCTGATCACATCGAGCAACGCGCATTCGCCCGCCACGCGGATGGGGTTCCAGAACGGCGCGATGATGGTGCCGGCACCCAGGCGAATGGTCTCGGTGCGTGCGGCCAGGTAGGCCAGCAGCGGCATCGGGCTTGGCGAGATGGTGTATTCCATGGCGTGGTGTTCGCCGATCCACACGGTGCTGAAACCGCCGCGCTCGGCCATCAGGGTCAGTTCGGTGAGGTCTTCGAACAGCTGGCGGTGGCTGACCTGTTCATCCCAACGTTCCATGTGCACGAACAACGAAAATTTCATGGGGCTTTCCTCGAAGCTTGGAAGTGTCGCCTGTCGGGGCAGGCGTCAGGTGTCTCGACGCATGCCTGGGCATCCGTCATATAAAGGGTGACTTCAGGCGAAGGCTGGCAGGCTGGCCATCTTGCCGCGGCAGTAGACCATCGGCCGTGGCGCCTCTTCAGGGACGATGAGGTTATGCACCTTGCCGACCATGATCGCGTGGTCGCCACCTTCGTATTCACGCCACAGCTCGCACTCGATGATCGCCGTGGCATTGGCCAGCAGCGGATTGCCCAGCTCGCTCAGGCGCCACTCGATTCCGGCGGCCTTGTCCTTGCCTTTCTTGGCGAAGGCATAGGCTTCGGCCTGCTGCTCGCCGGAGAGCAGGTGAATGGCAAAGCGCTTCTGCTTGATCAGTACGGGGTAGGAATCGGAGCTGTAGTTGGGGCAGAACAGCACCAGCGGCGGGTCCATGGACAGGGACGAAAAAGCGCTGGCGGTAAGGCCGACGATCGAGCCGTCGTCGTCCAGGGTGGTGATGACCGTGACGCCGGACGGGAAGGAGCCCAGGACGTTCTTGTAGACGGTTGCGTCGATCATGGCGTGTTCCTCGAGGTAGGGCAGCGGTGGTCCGCATTTTTATCGTTGATGTGTCTGATGGTATACCGTAATACCTGGATTGCAAGTGGAATTTTCACCTGTCGGACGCATGCGATGAACGGTACAGGCCCCGTATTCATTGGCGTTGCTGGGAAACTAAGTGCATTGGGGTGGGGCGCAATACGGAGCAGATGCGCCGAAAAAGCGCAGCGCAGTGTTGTCAAAAGCTTGGAATACCATAATATGGTGCGCAGCTGAGAGGCCGCCTTGAGCGGTTTCCTACAAAGATAAAAAACGACCCTTTCGAGCTGAAAACCATGTCCCAATCGTCGTCGCAGCACCAGTTTGTCGAAAACCATACGGTCGATTACGTCCCACCTGCCGAACGCCATGGGAAGGCGCGCGACCTGTTCACCCTCTGGTTCAGCACCAACATTGCGCCGTTGCCCATCGTCACCGGTGCCATGGTCGTCCAGGTATTTCACCTGAACTTGCTGTGGGGCCTGTTCGCCATCGTGCTGGGTCATCTGTTGGGCGGTGTGGTCATCGCCTTGGCGTCTGCGCAGGGACCGCAGCTAGGCATTCCGCAGATGGTCCAGAGCCGGGGCCAATTCGGCCGCTACGGCGCGTTGCTGATCGTGTTTTTCACGGCGTTGATCTACGTCGGTTTCTTCATTTCCAATATCGTGCTGGCAGGCAAGTCGATCCACGGCATCGCCCCGAGCGTGCCGATGCCCACCGCGATTGTGATTGGCGCCTTGAGTGCCACAGCCATCGGTGTGATTGGCTACCGCTTCATCCACACCCTCAACCGCATCGGTACCTGGGTCATGGGCTCGGCGTTGCTGGCGGGCTTCGTCATGATGTTCAGCCAGGCGCTGCCGGTGGACTTCTTCAGTCGCGGGGCCTTCAACCTTTCAGGTTTCGTGGCCACGGTATCGCTGGGGGTGATCTGGCAGATCAGTTTCTCGCCCTACACCTCCGACTACTCACGCTACCTGCCGCGTGAAGTGGGCATCGCCCGGCCCTTCTGGGCGACCTACTTCGGCGCCACCGTGGGCACCATCCTGTGCTTTAGCTTCGGTGTCGTGGCGGTGCTGTGCGTGCCTGAAGGCACCGACGCCATGGCTGCGGTGGAACAAGCCACCGGCTGGCTGGGCCCGGTGCTGATGGTGCTGTTCCTGTGCAACATCATTAGCCACAACGCACTCAACCTGTATGGCGCGGTGCTGTCGATCGTCACTGCCATCCAGACTTTCGCCGCCCAATGGACGCCCAGCGTCAAGGTGCGGGTGGTGCTGGCTTCGGTGATCCTGCTGGCATGCGGGATGGTCGCGCTCAACGCCTCGGCGGACTTCATCGGTCAGTTCATCGGCCTGATTCTGGCGCTGCTGCTGGTGCTGGTGCCCTGGGCGTCGATCAACCTGATCGATTTCTACCTGATCAAGAAAGGTGAATACGACATCGCATCGATCTTTTGCGCCGACGGTGGCATCTACGGGCGCTTCAACCATCATGCGATCGTCGCCTATGCCTGCGGCATCCTGGTCCAGTTGCCGTTCGCCAATACGTCCCTGTATGTCGGGCCGTACTCGAACCTGGTGGAAGGGGCGGACCTGTCATGGCTGTTCGGCCTGCTGGTGACCTGCCCGCTGTACTACTGCCTGGCGACTCGGGGCAAGTCTTTGGGCAAGGTAGGCCGGGCTGTGAGTGCCAGTGACTGAACAAGCAGCGCGATGGGCTGCCATAAAGCCCATCGCGCGAGGCGGTCTGCGTGAGAACAGCCCTAGGCTCAGACCTTGAACTGCGCCACCATCGCGTTCAGGTCTACGGCCAGGCGGGACAGGTCCTGCGCCGCCGCGCTGGTCTGGTTGGCGCCTGCTGAGGTTTGCATGGCCAGGTCGCGGATGTTGACCAGGTTGCGATCCACCTCGCGGGCCACCTGGGCCTGCTGCTCCGAAGCGCTGGCGATCACCAGGTTGCGCTGGTTGATCGACGTGATGGCCTCGGCGATCACCTCCAGGGCCTGGCCTGCCGACTGAGCCACTTCCAGCGTGCCGTTGGCACGATCCTGACTGGTATGCATGGCGCTGACCGCACGCTCGGTGCCGGACTGAATACCACTGATCATCTGCTCGATTTCCGCTGTGGACTGCTGGGTGCGGTGGGCCAGGGCTCGCACTTCATCGGCGACCACGGCAAACCCACGTCCGGCCTCGCCGGCCCGGGCCGCTTCGATGGCCGCGTTGAGCGCCAGCAGGTTGGTTTGCCCGGCGATCGCGCCGATCACGTCCAGCACGCGGCTGATCTCGTTGGCATTGCTGGCCAGTTGCTCGATTTCCCCTGAGGTGTCGGTGACATCGCTGACCAGATACTGGATCGACGCCAGGGCTTGGTTGACCTGGTCGCGGCCCTCGCGGGTGGTTTGATCGGCGCCTTTGGACGCGTCAGCGGTGCTGACGGCGTTGTTCGCGACTTCTTCGACCGCGGCGGTCATCTGGTTGACCGCGGTGGCGGCCTGGTCGATTTCCGCGCTCTGCTGGTGCAGGCCGCGGCTGGTGTCCTCGGTGACGGTATGCAGCTCCTCGGAGGCCGAGGCCAATTGGTCGGAGGAGGCGGCGATCTTGCGCAAGGTATCGCGCAGGCTCTGTTGCATGCGGCTCAGGGCGCGCAGCAGCAGGGCGGGCTCGTCACGTCCGAGCACCGGGATATCCTGGGTCAAGTCGCCGGTGGCCACGCGCTCGGCCACGGCCACGGCATCGGCCAGGGGAAGGACGATACTGCGGGTGAGCAGGGTGGCGATGGCGATCAGCGCTACAAGTATCATCACCAAGGCAACGACGATCAGCGAGAAGGCCTCTTCGAACACCGCGCTGCTACGTTGGGATGCTTGCTCGGCGCCTTTGGCGTTGTACTCGATGAGCGCTGCGAGGGCTTTCATCATGCTGTCGGCGTATTCGGCCAAGGGGCCATTAATCAGCCGGCGGGCCTCGTCGAGCTGTTCGGCGGCAACCGCATCACGGATGGATTTCTGCAGGCCGTGGTACCGCTCGCTCATCTGCAGGAAAGTGTTGAACAGGGCGCGGTCGTCATCGGCGATGATGGTGCGCTCATAGTCGTCCAGATTACCTTGCAGCGTCTGGTTGATCTCGGTGATTTTCTCCAGGGTGGCCTTGCGGGCCGAGGGCTGCTCTTCCAGGGCGCTGCGCAGGGTTAGGGCGCGTGCCCGGCCCAGGGCACTGCTGACATCGCCCAAGGAAATGACCGCCGGCATCCAGGTGACGCGAATCTCATCGGTGGCGCGGTCCATTTGCCGGGTCTCGTAGAGCGAGACCAGTCCCATGACCAGCACCAGAACGCCCAACAGGACGAACATGCAGGCAGCCCGTAGGCCGATTTTCAGGTTGCGTAACTGCATAGAAATGCTCCATCGCATGTGGCAGCGACCCAGCGCTGGACAGCAGGGGAGATCAGGCGCTCGATACACTGCGGATTGGGTTAAGTCCTTACCATTTCTATTGTTTTTATCGATGATGCCACAGTGCCATCACTCTTGAACAGTTGGTCAAAAAAAGGCAAAAAAAAAGAGGCCGCATTGCGGCCTCTTTGACACAGGGTTTACACGACAGGGATCAGCGGATCGGCCGCCGCCAGGGCTACGGCTCGATCCGCCGCCGGTGGGTAGATCCACACTGTATTGATCTGGCGTTTGAGGTCCTTGCCCTCCTGGCCTTTGTACTTGAGTGTGCGTTCCCAGCCCTCGCTGAACGTCGCGCCCCAACCGCCGAGGTCGAGGCAGGTCACGTACACCGGCTGGCGGTACACCACCGGCGCCACACCCAGCAGGTCGGCGGCCGCATTGTTACCGCAGTGGCGACCCATGGGGATGGCGTGCTGGCAGGTCATCAGAGCGTGATTGCCCGACTCGTCCACCGCCGCCCAGGCCACATCGCCAGTGGCGTAGATGTGTTCCTGGCCGATCACCTTGAGGTGGTCATCCACTCGCAGGCGGCCAAAGCCGTCACGTTCGCCGGGGACCTGAGCCGTCAGCGGGCTGGCCTTGACGCCCACGGTCCAGATCACGGTCTTGCTGGCGATGTACTCGCCGTCGTCCAAGGTCACGCCGCCCGCATCGACTGCCACCACCGAGCGCCCTGTCAGCCATTGCACTCCCGCCTGTTCACAAGCTTCGACGATCGAAGGCGTGATACCTGCACCCAGCGCCGCGCCAATGCTGGGGCCACGATCGACCACCACTACCCGCACGGGGGCGTCTTCGCCGAGGATGGTACGCAGGCGCGTCGGCATTTCAGTCGCGGTCTCGATGCCGGTGAAACCACCACCGCAGACCACCACGGTATCGCGGGCCGGGGAGGCCGGCTGCTTGGTCAGGCCAACCAGGTGCTGCTCCAGGCGCATGGCCGATTCCATCTGATCGACATCGAAGGTGTGCTCGGCCAGGCCCGGGACCGGTGGGCGGGCCACCTGGCTTCCGGCGGCGAGCACCAGGCGGTCGTAACCGATTTGCCGCGGCTGGCCGTCGGCGTCGGTGTAGCCGACGGTGCGACCTTCCACATCGATGGTCTGGGCGTGCCCCTTGATGAAGGTGACTCCTACGGTCTCGAACAGGGCGCCCAGCGGCGCCTTCATGCTGTGCACGTCGCTTTCGTAGAAGCGCGGGCGGATGCGCAGTTCGGCCTGGGGAGCCAGCACACTAATGCTGACATCGCCGCGCTGGGCCTGGTCGAGCAGGCGGGCGGCGCTCAAAGCGCTCCAGACACCGGCAAAGCCGGCACCGATGATCAGGATATGTGGGTTCATGAAGGTGCTCCAACAAGGTTCGCAAGGGGAAGTGAACGAGCCTTCGGCGAGGGTCTGCACTGTCGCCGAGTAACTACGACTTTATTGGTCGTAGTTTAAAACGGCAAGGTTTTTTTGCGCACGGCGCTGCGAGTGCGTTCTGCCGTTTGGCTAGGACCTTCGGTTTAAAGGGGCTGCAAGGCTCATGAGCAAGACGGACGGCATCGC
Organism: Pseudomonas sp. HTZ2; assembly: GCF_033173945.1. Classification (NCBI taxonomy): domain Bacteria; kingdom Pseudomonadati; phylum Pseudomonadota; class Gammaproteobacteria; order Pseudomonadales; family Pseudomonadaceae; genus Pseudomonas; species Pseudomonas sp. HTZ2. The sequence continues at coordinate 4,252,776 of NZ_CP137332.1, forward strand.
GAAATTTTGCTCGCCGATTCACATAGGCGTACTATTTGCGACAATATTGGTCGGAGATTGACATGTCCCTTTACAGTGCCGGGGTCGAATACGGCATCCATTGCCTGCTGTTTCTGGTGGATGAGCGTGGTGAAAGCCGCGAGTCCAGCGTCCGTGACCTGGCCGAGTTGCAAGGCGTGCCCCAGGAGTACCTGGCCAAGGTATTCACCAAACTCGCCCGTGCAGGGCTTGTGGCTGCTACAGAAGGCGTGCGTGGCGGTTTTCGTCTGGCGCGGCCGTCCGATGAGATCACCGTGCTGGATATCGTCCACGCCATCGATGGACCGAAAAAGATTTTCGATTGCCGCGAGATCCGCGAGCGCTGCGTCCTGTTCGAGGGCGCGCCGCCGGGCTGGGCCACCGAGGGTGTCTGCGCGATCCATGCGGTGATGATGGGAGCGCAGAAGCGCATGGAGGAAGCCCTGGCCCAGCAGACCATCCTCGATCTGGCCCGGCGTTTCGGGCGCAAGGCGCCGGCGCAGTTCGGTCAGCAAATCAATGACTGGATGAGCGAGCGACGCGAAGGCAAGGGCAGTGCCGGTGACATCCCGCTGACCGAAGTCTAGGCTCTTGGCATTGAGCCTTTTGCAGGAGCCCCGTCATGGCCTGGTCCACTACGCAGTATTCCCTGTTCGAAGATGAGCGCACCCGCGCCGTGCGTGACCTGCTCGCCGCGGTGCCCCCCCGGCCGGTACGCCATGCCACCGACTTGGGCTGCGGACCGGGCAATTCCACCGAAGTGCTGCGCGGCCAGCACCCCGATGCGATGGTGGTAGCGTTGGACAGTGACCCGGACATGATCGACAAGGCACGCCAGCGTCGTCGCCTGTGCGTGCCGCAGGTACGCTGTGAAGTCGGCGATATCGCCAGCTGGTCGGCCGCCGAGCCGCAGGACCTGATTCTCGCCAATGCCTCGCTGCAATGGGTGCCCGACCATGGCACCCTTTATCCGCACCTGATTCGCCAGCTCACCGAGGGCGGTACTCTGGCGGTGCAAACCCCCGACAACCTGGACGAGCCTGCCCATCGCCAGTTGCGTGAGATCGCCAGCCAAGGCCCCTGGGCCGACCTGTTCGCCGACTTCTCACTGCCGCCCCGGCACAACGCGGCGTTCTACTACGACTTGCTCAGCCCGCTGTGCAGCCGCGTGGATGTGTGGCGCACCACCTACCACCACCCGCTCGTGGGCGGGGCAGAGGCTGTGGTCGAGTGGTTCAAAGGGTCGGCCTTGCGTCCCTACTTGGCGCGCCTGGACGCGCAGCAGCAGGAAGATTTTTTGCAGTTGTACTTGCAAGCGATGCAGCGCGACTACCCGCCCTCGACCGATGGCAAGGTGCTGTTGGCGTTTCCACGGTTGTTCGTGGTCGCTACCCGCTAGATCGGCGCCAGCGCCGGATCACGTAGCTGTACACGACGAGGTTCTGTAACAGCACGAACAACCCCAACAGCGTCTGGATCTGGGGCGTCAATCCAGCGGGGTAGATCAGCGGCCAGATGTAGTGCTCGACGAAGCCACCCTGGTAGCCGGCCCCACCGGCCGCGGCGCGCATGCGGTTCTCCCAGCCGGTCAACGGGCAGGCCAGGTGCAGGCCCTCCACCGCCAGCCCCCAGGCCAGGGCGGGTAGGTGAATGAACAGGGCCGCGCGCCATTTGACGACCAGCAGGCCGCCGAACAGCACCAGCAGGATGAACGCCAGGTGCACCAGAACCAAGGCGTCGGCGGCAAGGCGATACAGCATGCGGTGAATCCCTGCGCAACAACGGTGCCTTGAGCATATGCCATTGCCGTTGCCGCCGGCTAAACGTCTGCTATTGCCTGTCCCGACCTGTTCGCAGGCTTACCTGGGAACAGGCCAACGCGATTGTCAGTGTTCTTCCTGCACCATCTGCAGGAAAGTCGCCACCACCCGCCGAGTGCGCTGCTCGCTCAGGCAGACTAGCGTCTCGGTCAGGTGCCGTTGGCAATCAAGGATCGGTAAGGCGCATACCCGTGCATCGGCACCGAATTCGGCCGCTGAGACCACGCCCACGCCGATCCCCACTACCACCGCCTCGCGGGCCGCCTCACGGCCCTCCACCTGGATCGCCGAGCGTATGCGCAGGCCGGCGCGCTGCATTTCTTCTTCGAGGGTCTGGCGGGTCACCGAGCCGGGCTCACGCAGCACCAGTGGCGTGTCGTCCAGGTCGGCCAGGTGGATCGCGCCGCGGCTGGCCCAAGGGTGGTTGTGGGAGACGAACGCGACCATCGGGTCGCGGCGCATGGGCACGCAGAACAACCGCTCGTCATCCACATCGCGGCCGAGCAGGGCAAGGTCGGCCTGGTAGCTGAACAGCCGTGCCAGAGACTCGTCGGTGTTGCCCGTTTCGATCTTCACCTGGATGCCCGGGTAGCGCTGGCAGAACCGGGCGATCTGCGGCAGCACGTGTACCGGGGCATCCACGGCCAGTACCAGGCTGCCGGTGTGCAGGGCGCGGGAATCCTGCAGCAGTTCCACCGCCTCGGTCTCGCAGGCAAACAGGCGCTGGGTGATGCCCAGCAGACGCTCGCCCAGGTCGGTCAGTTGGACCGAGCGCTTGTTGCGGTGAAACAGCAACACGCCATAACGCTCCTCCAGTTTGCGGACTTGATCGGAGACCGCCGGCTGGGTCAGAAAGAGTTTTTCGGCGGCGCGGGTAAAGCTGCCGTGCTGGGCGACAGCGTGAAAGGCCTTCAGTTGAGCGTGGGAGACCGACATGACGTACTCCGTTACAAGCTGAGCTTATGTGTGAAATACGATAAATCGATTTTATTTATCAGTCACCAACTGGTTCCATGTCCGACAGTCCGACGGTGCTTTGCAAGCAATCACCGGGGGCCATGGTAATCAGCCGGTCATCCCGATCTGCGGTGCCATCTGACCAGTGACGGTCCTCCTCGTCATGCAGTGCGCAACACAACAACAAAACAGGCGTTTTTTCACATTCTGCCGGCACACTTGAGCAAGAGGTCAGAGTCAAATGAATCAATCCCTAGCGGCCATGAAGCGCTGGCGCGTCCAGATCTTCGCAATCACCTGGCTGGCATACGCCGCCTTCTACTTCACTCGCAAAGCCTTCTCGGTGGCCAAGCTTGGCATCGGCGAGGACCCGACGTTCATGCTCGACAAGGCCGCCATGGCCAACCTCGACGGTATCTACCTGGCCGCCTATGCCGTGGGCCAGTTCACCTGGGGCATGCTCGCCGACCGCTTCGGGCCACGCGTGGTGGTGCTCGGCGGCTTGCTGATTTCCGCAGCCGCTGCCCTGGTGATGGGCAGTTATGCCACGTTCCCGATCTTTGCCACCTGCATGTTGATCCAAGGCCTGGCGCAGTCCACCGGGTGGGCGGGGCTGTGCAAGAACATCGGTAGTTTCTTCCCGGCCGTGCAGCGTGGGCGTGTCCTGGGCCTGTGGAGTTCCTGCTATGCCTTCGGCGGCCTGGTAGCATCGCCGTTCGCCGGGTGGTGGGCCTACACCCTGATCGGCAGCTGGCACGCGGCGTTCTTCTCCAGCGCCGCGGTGGTGGCGGGCGTGGCCGTTCTGTTCTTCATCTTCCAGCGCAACAAGCCTGAGGATGTGGGGCTGCCGGCGGTGGAGCCGGAGCCGCAGAGCATGGCCCCTGGCGCGAGCCTGGGCAGCGTGTGGGAGCCTTTGAAGGAAATCCTGCGCAACCGTACTGTGCTGACCCTGGGCTTGGCCTACTTCATGCTCAAACCTGCCCGTTACGCGATCTTGCTGTGGGGGCCAGTGATCGTCTTCGAACAGATGCCCTCGGTGGGCAAGGTCGGCGCGGCCATCATCCCGACGGCCTTCGAGCTGGCCGGCCTGCTGGGGCCGATCCTTATCGGCCTGGCCTCGGATAAGCTGTTCGGCGCGCGCCGCATGCCGGCCTGCGTGATCAGCCTGGTGCTGCTGACGGTCGCCCTGGCGGCGTTCATGGGCGCCATGCACACCGGCAGCGTGGTGTTGGTGGTCGGCTTGCTGTTCGTGATGGGCCTGACCCTGTACGGGCCGGACTCGATGATCAGCGGCGCGGCAGCCATCGACTTCGGTACCGCCAAATCCGGCGCAACCGCCGCCGGTTTCGTCAACGGCTGCGGCTCGGTGGGCGCAGTGCTCGGTGGCCTGCTGCCGGGCTACTTCGACAGCGTCACGGTGTTCATCATCTTCGCCGGCACCGCGCTGTTCTCGGCCCTGGTCCTGCTGCCGCACTGGAACAGCCGCCCGGCCAGCGTCGCTGCGGCCAATGACGTGGCACCCAACACCGCAATGGCAATCAAGCCGGCGCGCACCTAAAGGAAAGCGACCCATGAGACCCTTCTGGCTGCAACAGGCCCTGGACACGGAAGATCAGGCGGTGTGTCCGCCGCTGATCGGCGATGCGCGATGCGACGTGTGCATCGTCGGCGGAGGCTACACCGGCTTGTGGACGGCGCTGATGCTCAAGGAGCAGGCGCCCGAACTGGATGTGATGCTGATCGAGGCGGACATCTGCGGTGCCGGGGCCAGCGGCCGGAACGGGGGATGCGCGCTGTCGTGGTCGGCTAAATACTTCACCCTCGAACGCCTGTTCGGGGCGCAGGAGGCAGTGCGCCTGGTGCGCGAGTCGGAGCGCAGCATCAGCGCCATCGGCGAGTTTTGCGCGGCCAACGGCATCCAGTGCGACTATCGCCTAGATGGCACCTTGTACACCGCGACCAACCAGGCCCAAGTCGGAGGCACCGATGCGGTGATCGCGGCCCTGGAGCAAAAAGGGATCAATTCGTTCCAGCGCCTGCCGTTGGAACAGGTACAACGTCTGGCAGGCTCTGAGCGTCATCTGGAAGGCTGGTACTCACCGGCCGCCGCCACGGTGCAGCCCGGCCGCCTGGTGCGTGGCCTGCGCCGGGTCGCGCTACAACGGGGTGTGCGGATTCACGAAGGCACCGCCATGACGGGGCTGGAGCATGGTGCGCCGGCCCAGGTGCGCACGGCGCGTGGGACCATTCGTGCAGATCGCGTAGTGCTGGGCCTCAATGCCTGGATGGCCCGGGCCTTCCCGCAGTTCGAGCGCAGTGTGGCGATCGTTTCCAGCGACATGATCATCACCGAGCCGTGTCCAGAGCTGCTGCGCGAGATCGGCCTGGTCAGTGGCGTCAGCGTCCTGGACTCGCGGATTTTCGTGCACTACTACCACAACACCAGCGATGGCCGACTGATGCTGGGCAAGGGCGGCAACACGTTCGCCTATGGCGGGCGCATGCTACCAGTGTTCGACCAGCCTTCGCCTTACCAGCCCCTGCTGCGTGAAAGCCTGGGCGATTTCTTCCCGGCGTTGGCCAACGTGCCCTTGGCGGCCAGCTGGAACGGACCGTCGGATCGCTCGGTGACCGGCTTGCCGTTCTTTGGCCGGCTGGACGGGCAGGGCAACGTGTTCTACGGCTTTGGCTACTCGGGCAGCGGTGTCGGGCCGTGCCACATGGGCGGGCAGATTCTGTCCTCGCTGGCCTTGGGCCTGGACAACCCGTGGACACGCTCGCCGTTGGTCAAGGGGCCGCTCGGTTACTTCCCGCCGGAGCCGATCCGTTACCTGGGCTCGCTGATGGTGCGCAATGCCATTCGCCGCAAGGAACGCGCCGAGGACCGCGGCGTGCGGCCACGGCGGTTCGATGTGCGTCTGGCCAAGTTCGCGGCGGCGGCGGGCAAGGCCGACAAGGCTTGATGCCAGGGGAGCCGCTCTGCGGTTGCTGTGCGATTTCTTGTCGATCAAGCAGGCGAGGGCGTATAAACTGCTCCCACTTTTGGCCGGTCGCTTCCTGAACCGGCCGCTGAAACAAAGAGAGTCGACATGGGCGCACAGTGGAAAGCCAAGCATAAAGAAGCCGCAGCCAACGCCAAAGGCAAGATCATGGGCAAGCTGGCCAAGGAAATTCAGATCGCCGCCAAATCCGGTGCCGATCCGGACATGAACCCGCGCCTGCGCCTGGCAGTGGAGCAGGCCAAGAAGGCTTCGATGACCCGTGAGACCCTGGAACGCGCGATCCGAAAGGGCGCAGGCCTGGACGGCGATGCCGTGCAGTACCACGCGGTGACCTACGAAGGGTTCGCCCCGCACCAGGTCCCGCTGATCGTCGAGTGCCTGACCGACAACATCAACCGTACCGTCGCTGAAATCCGCGTCGCCTTCCGCAAGGGCCAGCTCGGCTCCAGTGGTTCGGTCGCCTGGGACTTCAACCACGTCGGCCTGATCGAAGCCACTCCCAACGGCGATGCCGACCCTGAGCTGGCCGCCATCGAATCCGGCGCCCAGGACTTCGAGGAAGGCGAGGAAGAGGGCTCGACCCTGTTCATCACCGACACCACCGACCTGGATGCGGTGCAGAAGGCCCTGCCAGAACATGGTTTCACCGTGACCTCCGCCAAGATCGGCTATACCCCGAAAAACCCAGTCAGCGCAGCCAGCCTGAGCGCAGAAGCCCTGGCCGAAGTCGAGGCGTTCCTGGAAGCGATCGACAACCACGATGACGTGCAGAACGTCTACGTCGGCCTGACTGACTGATCAGCGGGGCCCCCATCGCCGGACACATCGGCCTCCCGAGGTGTCCGGCGACCGAGGGCACGGCCCTCGCCGGAGCCACCCATCGATGCATCCCACCTTCGCTTCCCTGAGCCTCGCTCACCTGCGTACCCTCGACTGCCTCCTGCAGTTGAAGAACCTCAGCCACGCCGCCGAACGTCTCGGTACCAGCCAGTCGGCCTTGAGCCGGCAACTGGCGCATCTGCGTGACGCCTTCGATGACCCGTTGCTGGTCCGCCAAGGACGCGGCTATGTGCTCAGCGAGCATGCCGAGTCGCTGGTCGAGCCGCTGCGCCAGGTGTTGGAGGAGCTGGCCGCCCTGCGCCAACCCGCCGCCTTCGATCCGGCGCGCTGTGAGCGGCGCTTCTGTATTGCCGCCTCGGACTACGTGGCCGAACACATGCTGCCGCTGCTGGTCAGCGCCTTGGAGCGTGAGGCGCCGGGCGTATCCTTGGAGTACCGCACCTGGCAGGCCGGCCAGTACGCCTTGTTGGCCAGTGGCGAGATCGACCTGGCCACTACCTTGTTCGACGAGTCTCCGCCCAACCTGCACGGCCGGCTGCTGGGGGAAGACCGCGCAGTGTGCCTGATGCGCGACGATCACCCACTGACCACCCAGCAGAGTTTGAACCAGGAGGATTACCTGGCCTTCAAGCATGTGCGCATTTCCGGCGGCGGCGACAAGGACAGCTTCATCGACCGTCATTTGCGTGCCCAGGGGTTGCAGCGGCGGATCAGCCTGGAGGTGCCGTTCTTCTCTGCCACGGTGCAGGTGATCGGTAATGGCCAGGCGCTGGCGACCGTGCCCGAGCACATCGCCCGCCAGCTGTGTCGTCTGCACCGTCTGGCCTGGCGGCCCCTGGGTTTCATCGAACATACCCAGCGCTATTGGGTGGTCTGGCACCAGCGTTTGCAGGCCTCGGCGGAACACCGCTGGCTGCGCAACCGGGTCTTCGAGTTGTGGCGGCAGTCGCAGTTTGGGGTGCAGGGCGGGCATGCGTCTTCGCCATAGCACCTATGCGCGAAACGGGGTTCTTCGCAGTGCCTGGCGCACCTAGACTCTGTCGTCCATAGCGTCAGCAGCCCAAGGAGATTGCGCGTGACCCCGGAAGACTTTCGCCAATACGGCCACCAATTGATCGACCTGATCGCCGACTACCGCCAAAGCGTCGCCGAGCGACCGGTCATGGCCCAGGTCGAGCCTGGCTACCTCAAGGCCGCCTTGCCCAGCGAGGCGCCACAACAAGGTGAGCCGTTCGAAGCCATACTCGCCGATGTCGACAAGCTGCTGATGCCGGGTCTGTCCCACTGGCAACACCCCAACTTCTATGGCTACTTCCCGTCGAACGGCACCTTGTCGTCGGTGCTGGGTGATTTTCTCAGCACCGGGCTGGGCGTGCTGGGGCTGTCCTGGCAATCGAGCCCGGCCCTGAGCGAACTGGAGGAAACCACCCTGGACTGGCTGCGCCAGCTGCTCGGGCTGTCAGCACAGTGGAGCGGGGTAATCCAGGACACCGCCTCGACCAGCACCCTGGTGGCATTGATCTGCGCCCGCGAGCGTGCCACCGACTACGCCCTGGTGCGCGGCGGCCTGCAGGCCCAGGCCAAACCGTTGGTGGTGTATGTCAGCGCCCACGCCCACAGCTCGGTGGACAAGGCTGCGCTGCTGGCCGGCTTTGGCCGCCAGAACATCCGCCTGATCCCCACCGACGAACACTTCGCCATGCGCCCCGAGGCGCTGCAGGCTGCCATCGAGCAGGACCTGGCAGCCGGCAACCAGCCTTGCGCGGTGGTCGCCACCACCGGCACAACGGCCACCACGGCCCTCGACCCGCTGGCGGCGATCGGCGCCATCACTCAGGCGCACAAGCTGTGGCTGCACGTGGACTCGGCCATGGCTGGTTCGGCGATGATCCTGCCCGAGTGCCGCTGGATGTGGGATGGCATCGAGTTGGCCGACTCGGTGGTGGTCAATGCCCACAAGTGGCTGGGTGTGGCGTTCGACTGTTCGATCTACTACGTGCGTGATCCACAACACCTGATCCGGGTGATGAGCACCAACCCCAGCTACCTGCAATCGGCAGTCGATGGCCAGGTGAAAAACCTGCGCGACTGGGGTATCCCCCTGGGCCGGCGTTTCCGTGCGCTGAAGCTGTGGTTCATGTTGCGCAGCGAAGGCGTCGAGGCCCTGCAGCAGCGCCTGCGCCGGGACCTGGACAACGCCCGCTGGCTGGCCGAGCAGATCGAGGCCGCACCGCACTGGCAGTTGTTGGCGCCGGTGCAGCTGCAGACGTTGTGCATTCGTCACTGCCCGCCGGGGCTGGAGGGGGAGGCGTTGGATGCCCATACCCGGGCCTGGGCGGATCGGCTCAATGGCTCCGGCCATGCCTACGTGACCCCGGCGACCCTGGAGGGGCGCTGGATGGTGCGGGTGTCGGTGGGGGCGCTACCGACCGAGCGGGCGCATGTGGAGCAGTTGTGGGCGAGGCTTCAGACCATCGTCAACGGCTGACAGCAGCCTCTATGAACCCCGTTCCCACAAGGTCAGCATGGGCCCTGCGGGAGCGGGCTTTTTGCGCGGCTCAGGCCGCTCTCACAGGGTGTGTGTCAGCGGCTCACTGCCTGGAAACTGCTTTTGCGGCTGGCTTCATAGGCGCCTTTGTCCATGGGCCTGGCCTGTGGGTTGCCCAGGTCTTCCATGGCCAGACGGTGGGTTTCCGGCGCGATGTAGGCGGCGAGGGCGCACAGGCAGGTGATGAAGAACGCCAGGCTACCGACCACCAGCGGAATGTTGTCCGAGCCGGGCGGGGCGACGGTGGCGAACAGCGCGGGCAACATGGCGGTGAGCATGGTGCCGATGTTTTGCGCAATGGCCATGGCCGAGACGCGATAGCGGGTCTGGAACAGCTCCGGGTAGAAGCTTGGGAATACCGCGTTGTACCCCTGGTAGACCATGCCCCACATCAGGATCGACACGCCAAAGGCCAGCGGCACGTTCTGGATGCTGATCGCATAGAGGTAGACGAAGGCCAGCAGGCCCGAGCCCAGGCAGCCGGCGATCATGGTCGGGCGACGGCCAATCTTGTCCGACAGGTTGCCGACGAACGGGATCACCAGCACCGCGACGATATTGCCCACCACCGGGATCCACAGGTACACGCTCTTGTCGAAGCCGATGCCATAGGCCGGTTGTACCGCGTAGGCTGCGCCGAAGATGGTTGCCACCACCGGAATCACGTTCATCAACGCCATGAAGGCCACCAGCACCATGCATTTCCAGCTGTGTCGGAAGGCTTCACTGATCGGCGACTTGGCGACTTTGTCCTGCTGTTCTTCCTGCACGAAGGCCGGGGTCTCGTGGACTTCCTTGCGGATGAAATAGCCGGCCACCAGCACCAGCGCGCTCATCAGGAACGGGATACGCCAGCCCCATTCATTGAAGGCCTCGCTAGGCATGAAATAAGCCAGCGGCAGGAACACCGCCGCCGCCATCACCTGGCCGGCCTGCACGCCTTGCAGGGTGTAACTGGCGTAGTAGCCACGCCGCCCGAACGGGGCGTGCTCCATGATCATCGAGCTGGCGCCGGAGATCTCGCCGGCCACCGCGAAGCCTTGGACCAGGCGCAGCACCACCAAAAGGGCCGGGGCCAGCAGGCCGATGTCGTGGTAGGTCGGCAGCAGGCCGACGGCCATGGTCGACAGCCCCATCAGGAACATGCACAGCAACAAGACGTTCTTGCGACCGCGGGTATCGCCCCAATGGCCGAGTACGAAGGCGCCCAGCGGGCGGGCCAGGTAGCCGACCCCGTAGGTCGCCAGCGAGGCGATGATGGCCATTTTCGGGTCGGTGGAGGGGAAGAAGATCTGCGGAAAGATCAGTGCCGCAGCCTGGGCATAGATGAAGAAGTCGTAGTACTCGAGTGCCGAGCCGATCCACCCGCTGGCGGTCGCTTTCTTGGCTTGGGAGTTGGAGTGGGCCATCGTTTTCTCCGGTGTTCTTGTAGGTCAGCGGGAGGCTGTTCAGGAGTGATCAGTCGATGACTGATGCCGATGGGACGAACAAGCAGGTGCGGGTCGCAGGGCGAGGGAAGTGTGCATAGGTCGGTACCCGGTTATTGAATTTATTATGCCGTGACGCTGGGCCTGTCAGCACGACACCTGCTGAACGTGGGGGCAGGGGCCGTTGCTGGGGATTCATGGTTGTCCAGGGGCAGACCTGAATCAATTCGCCAAAACCGCTTTTGTTCGGTAATCGAACAAAAACTAACTGTTTCGTACAAAACGCATTGCGGGGCTGACTTTACCTGCGAATAATCGATCGTGCCAGGCTCCCACGGGCCTGTGACCGTCAGCCCGCGCAACCTTCGGGGGGCGCGCCAATAACAAGGAACTCCCCCATGCAGCGTTCGATTGCCACCGTGTCCTTGAGCGGTACATTGCCGGAAAAGCTCGAAGCCATTGCCGCTGCTGGCTTCGACGGCGTCGAGATCTTCGAGAACGATCTTCTGTATTACGCCGGCAGCCCCCGTGAAGTCCGTCAGTTGTGCCGCGATCTGGGCCTGGCGATCACGCTGTTCCAGCCGTTTCGCGACTTCGAGGGCTGCCGACGCGAGCGCCTGCAGAAAAACCTCGACCGCGCCGAGCGCAAGTTCGACCTGATGCAGGAGTTGGGCACCGACCTGGTGCTGGTGTGCAGCAACGTCCAGGCCGACGCCCTGGGCGATGAGCAGCTGCTGGTGGACGATCTGCGCCTGCTCGCCGAGCGTGCCGGCCAGCGCGGGCTGCGCATTGGCTATGAAGCGTTGGCGTGGGGGCGTCACGTCAATACCTACCAGCAGGTATGGAACCTGGTGCGCCAGGCCGATCATCCGGCCCTGGGGGTGATCCTCGACAGCTTCCACACCCTGTCGCTCAAGGGCGATCCGAGTGGCATCCACCAGATCCCTGGCGAGAAGATCTTCTTCGTGCAGATGGCCGATGCCCCGATCCTGGCCATGGATGTGCTGGAGTGGAGCCGGCATTTCCGCTGCTTCCCTGGCCAGGGTGAGATGGATCTGGCGGGTTTTCTCGCCCCGATTCTGGCCACGGGGTACCGCGGCCCACTGTCGCTGGAGATCTTCAACGACGGTTTCCGCGCCGCCCCGCCCCGGCAGAACGCCGCCGATGGCCTGCGCTCGTTGCTTTACCTGGAGGAGCAGACCCGCGTGCGGCTCGCCCAGCAAGCCCACACCGTGGAGCCGGGCGTGTTGTTCGACCCGCCGCCGGCCAGCGGCTACGAGGGCGTTGAGTTTCTCGAGTTCGCGGTGGACGAGGCCACCGGAGCGCAGTTGGGCGCATGGCTCAAGCGCCTGGGCTTTGCCGAAAGCGGACAGCACCGCAGCAAGGACGTGCGCCTGCTGCGCCAGGGCGAGATCAATATCGTGCTCAATGCCGAACCCTATTCCTTCGCCCACAACTTCTTCGAGGCCCATGGCCCATCGCTGTGTGCCACGGCGCTGCGCGTCACCGACGGCCAGGCCGCCCTGGGGCGGGCGACCGCTTATCGAGGACAACCGTTCCGTGGATTGGTCGGCCCCAACGAGCGGGAGATCCCCGCTGTGCGCGCCCCCGACGGCAGCCTGATCTATCTGGTGGAGCAGGCGGGCGAGGGCCAGACGATCTATGACAGTGATTTTCGCCTCGACCCGCAGGCCATTCCCAGTGGCGGCCTGCAGCGCATCGACCACATGGCCCTGGCGCTGCCGGCCGAGTCGCTGGACAGCTGGGTGCTGTTCTATAAGAGCCTGTTCGATTTTGCCGCCGACGACGAGGTGGTGTTGCCCGACCCCTATGGTCTGGTCAAGAGCCGCGCCCTGCGTAGCGCCTGCGCCACGCTTCGGCTGCCGCTGAACATCTCGGAAAACCGCAACACCGCCATCGCCCACGCGCTTTCGAGCTACCGTGGCTCGGGCGTGCACCACATCGCCTTTGCCTGCGAGGACATCTTTGCCGAGGTGGCCCGGGCCAAGGAAGCCGGCGTGCCGCTGCTGGAAATCCCGCTGAACTACTACGACGACCTGGCGGCGCGCTTCGACTTCGACGATGAGTTCTTGAGCGAACTGGCGTACTACAACGTGCTCTATGACCGCGATGCCCAGGGCGGGGAGCTGTTCCACGTGTACACCGAGCCGTTCGAGGGGCGGTTCTTCTTCGAGGTCCTGCAGCGCAAGGGAGATTACGCAGGGTACGGCGCGGCCAACGTGGCGGTGCGCCTGGCGGCGCTGGCCAAGGCGCGCAGCGGGGCAGGGCGCAAACCGGTCCTGTGACGACTCGGGTTTGCGGTGTTTCGACCAGGGCCCACCAGACCAGGTAGGGCCCACCAAACCTGACTACCCGACCAACACCACGCTTCCCTGCATCGTCCCGCTCGCGGATAATCCCACCCCATTGAAAACAACAGCCTGCGAGTGGGTATGAGTGATTCGGTAGTCAATCTCGGCCAGCCTGAGATCGAAGGGCCGCGCAAGTCGCGCAAGAACAACCCCGAAAAAACCCGCGAGGACATCCTCCAGGCCGCCATTCACGAGTTCGTCCAGCAAGGTCTGGCCGGGGCGCGGGTCGACGCCATCGCCGAGCGCACCGCCACCTCCAAGCGCATGATCTACTACTACTTCGGCAGCAAGGAGCAGCTGTACGTCGAGTGCCTGGTCAAACTCTACGGCGATATCCGCAAGACCGAGCACAGCCTGGACCTGGAGTCTCTACCGGCCGTGCAGGCCATCGAGCGGCTGGTGGAGTTCACCTTCGACCACCACGACCATAACGTGGATTTCGTGCGCATCGTCTGCACCGAGAACATCCACTACGGCGAGTACGTCAAGCAATCGCCGGTCATCCGCGAGATGAGCAGTCTGGTGCTTGAGGCGTTGGGCCGCACCTTGCGCCGGGGCGTGGAGGAGGGCGTGTTCCGCGCCGGTATCGAGGTGATCGACCTGCACATGCTGATGAGCTCGTTCTGTTTCTACCGGGTATCCAATCGCCACACCTTCAGTGAGATCTTCCAGATCGACCTCTCCGACGAGCAGATCAAGCAGCGCCACAAGCAGATGATCTGTGACGCGGTGCTGCGCTACATCCGCGCTTGATTCATGCCTTCGGGGCTGCAAAGCAGCCCCAGAAACTCATTCGCCCAGCCGTTGCTCGCGCGAGGGTGGATACCCGAAGTACGCCGCATAGCACTTGCTGAAGTGCGACACCGAGACAAAGCCGCAGGCCACCGCCACTTCCATCACTGACAGGTCGGAGTACTGCAGCAGGCGGCGGCTCTTGGTGATGCGCAGTTCCATGTAGTAGCGCCGTGGCGAGGTGCCGAGCTGCGCCTGGAACAGGCGGTCGATCTGGCGCCGCGAGCGTCCGCTGTAGGCGGCCAGCTGGTCGAGGCTCAGGGTTTCCTCAAGGTTGTTCTCCATCAGTTCGACGATGGTGCGCAGATGCAGGCTCATGGACTTCTTCGCCCCCGGCCCGACCTGGCGATAGCGGGCGCCGGAGAACGAGAGAATTTCCTCGACCCCTTCGGCCAGCGCATCGCCATACAGGCGTCGGACCAGGCCGAGCATCAATTCCATCGCACCGTTGGGGCTGGCGGCGGTCAGGCGGTCACGGTCGAGGGTGAAGCTGGCCGGAGTCAGGCGGGTTTGCGGGCTGCGCTCGGCAAGGCTGGCGCGCTGCTCTGGATGAATGCTGCAGCCGTAGTCGTCGAGCACGCCAGCGCGACCGAGGAACCACGCGCCGTTCCACAGCCCGCCCAGCGCCATGCCATGGGCGGCGCAGTCACTGAGCATGCGGTCGAGTTCGGGGTACTTGAGCGGCGTGCGCAAGCCGCCACAGATCACCAGCAGGTCCAGCTCCTTGAGGCTGGCGGCGTTCAGTTCGCTGGCCACCAGCTCTAGGCCCAGGTCGCTCAGCACCCGGTCGCCCTTGGGCGAGAGCGGCGTGAAACGGAAGCTGTCGGCGCGCAGCAGGTTGGCCGTCACCAGCACATCCATCGCCACGGTGAAGCTGGCCATGGAGAAGTGTTCGAGCAGGACGAAGTCGACCCGATAGGGCATCTGGCCGTTACCGGCAGTGGACTTGAGCCTCAACATGTTGCTGGTGCTGGTTTTCTGGCTGAACTGGCGTGGCGTGGACACTGCTGACTCCGCTTCCTGGCTGGCCGGATGAGTGTGCTGGGAGTCTGCGGGAAAGACAACCGGAGCACGCATGGCGGGCGCAGGGTCACTGGGCTATGCTGAGCCACCGCCTCGAGGACAATCCCCGATGAAATACGCCGCCGCATTGCTGCTGAGCCTGCTCCCACTGCTGGCCCAGGCGCTGGAGTCGGGCGACACGCTCGCACCCTGGACGCTGCTCGATCAATACGACCAGCCCTACAGCCTCGATACCGACACCCGCATCCTGCTGGTGGCACGCGACATGGATGGCGCAAAGCTCGTCAAGGCCGCCTTGGCCGAGCAACCCAAGGGGTATCTGCAAGCGCGTCATGCTGTGTTCCTTGCTGACATCCAGCGCATGCCCGCGATCATCGGCAAGCTGTTCGCCATCCCCGCCATGCGCGATTACAACTACCGCGTGGTGCTCGACCGCGAGGGACGGGTGGCCAGCCGCTATGGCGTCGGGGAGGGGCAGGTGCTGTGGCTGCAACTGGATCACCGGGTGCTCGCCGGGCAGCGGGTGTACACCGATGCCACGGCGCTCAAGGCCGCCCTGGAGCGGGCCACGCCTTGAGCCAGCCTGACGGATCCGACTGAACCCTTGCGCCTGAGCGTCGCCCAATGCAGTACATGCTTACGGGAGAACGCTCATGGAAATCGGAACGATCTGGATCATTGTCGCGGCCATTCTCATCCTGCTGGAGATCGTCGCCATCTGGCACATCATCGGCAGCGACCGGCGTGCCGAACGCAAGATGCTATGGGTCGTCTTCGTGGTGTATGTGCCCTTGCCAGGGCTGATCTTCTGGGCCTGGAAAGGGCCGCGAGCGGTCAAGGGCAGGGCGGTGCTGGAAGAACGATGATGGCCAGGGCCGCATCGCCTTGCGCCGCAGGCTGTCGCCAGTTCCCAGGGGGAATCCGGGGCGCAACGCGCCCCGCGAACTTCGCTAGAATCCCACCTCTTTTTCGCCGAGCCACACCATGCACGCCCCCCTCCAACTGCTCCAGACCTCCGCCGACCAGGCCGAGCTGATCCGCAACCTCTACCAGTTCTACGCCTACGAGTCCTCCGACTGGGAAGCCGAAGACGTCGAAGTGGACGGGCGCTTCTATATCCACGAAGAACACCTGGTCCGGTATTGGCAATCGCCCGGCTGGAGTGCCAGCGTGATCTTGGTCGATGGCTTCATCGCAGGCTTTGTGCTGATCGAGCGCAGTGAGCTGCCGGGGCTTGCGGCCACGGAACTCGCCGACCTGTTCATTCTCAAGCGCTATCGCCGCCAGGGCATCGGCAAGGCCATTGCCCAGCAACTGCTATGCAGCGGTACAGGAGACTGGCTGCTGCGCTGCTACGCCCAAGACCCGCCTGCAGTGGCGTTCTGTCGCGCTGTGCTGGCGGACTTGCCCCGTGCCTGGCGGGCTATCGCCCTGGACGATGAGCCGCTGCTGCTCAACTTTCTGGTCTCGCCCGTCCACTGAGCTGACCATAAATTTTTGTGACGCACTTCACAAAACGCTTTCGGCTAACGGCATAATGCCAGCACTTGATGACTTCGATCCGGCCCTGACAGGCCGGCATGTTCCGTGCTGCCATAAGGTAAATCATGACGCCAGTCAGCCCCGACCTCATGTACCGGCTGTTGATCCAAAGTGTGGCGGATTACGCCATCTACCTATTGACCCCCGATGGCAGGGTGGCCAACTGGAATCCCGGAGCGCAGCGGGCCAAGGGGTATTCGAGCGAGGAGATTGTCGGCAAGCATTACTCGCTGTTCTACCACGAGGATGAACGTGCTGCGGGGCTGCCGCAGCAGAACCTCGAGCAGGCCCGGCGCACCGGTCGCTTCGAGGCCAGCGGCCTGCGCCTGCGCAAGGACGGATCGGCGTTCCATGCCCATGTGGTGATCGACGCGGTGCACGACGACCAAGGGCAACTGGTGGGGTTCGCCAAGACCACCCGCGACATCTCCGAGCACCGGCGCCAGGAGGCCGAGCTGCGCCAGGCCAAGCAGTTGGCCGAGCAGTACAGCCAGGAAATGGCCGACCTGTCGCGTTTTCTCGACTCGGTGATCGCCAACATCCCAGCCAGTGTCATCGTCCAGGACCTCGACAGCCAGCGCATCCTGCTGGCCAACCAGCAAGCCGAGCAGCTGTTTGGCGCTCAGGGCACATGCATGGTCGGCCAGTTGCCCGAGCAGTGCCTGGCACCTGAAGCTGCCCAGTACCTGACCCAGCAGCTGGCCCGAGGCGCGCGCAGCGTCAAGGGTTATGCCGATGAGAGTCGCGTGGCCACAGCGCTCGGCCTGCGCACCTTGCGCAGCAGGACGTTGCTCAGCCAGAACCGCGAAGGGCAGGCTGACTACGTGCTGTTCGTGGCCGAGGATGCCACCGAGGAACTGGCGGCCCACGCCCAGATCCACTACATGGCGCACCATGATGCGTTGACCGGCTTGCCCAATCGCACCCTGTTCAGCGAGCGGCTCAAGCAGGCGCTGGGCCGCGGCCAGGACAGCGGCAAGTTGACCGCGACCCTGTGCCTTGACCTGGATAACTTCAAGAACATCAACGACTCCCTCGGTCACGCCTTCGGCGACAAGCTGCTGCGCGCGCTGGGCAAGCGCCTGCGCCGCGAGTTGCGCGAGCACGATACCCTGGCCCGGCTTGGCGGCGATGAGTTCGCCGTGGTCCTGGCCGGGCTGGATACCCGCGAGGCCGCCTGCCATACCGCCCAACGCCTGATCGAGGCGATCAGCCCGCCGTTTCGCATCGAAGGGCATCAGTTTTCGGTGGGCGTGAGCATTGGCATCGCCCTTGCGCCGGACGATCATGGCCAGGCCGAGCAACTGCTCAGCTATGCCGACATGGCCCTGTACGAGGCCAAGCGCAACGGCCGTAACCGCTACGAATGCTTCAGCGTCGAGATGGATGTCGCTGCCCGCCAGCGCCGTCTGGTGGAGACCGACCTGCGCACCGCCTTGCACCTGGGGCAGTTGCAGTTGCACTACCAGCCAGTGGTGGACCAGCAAACCAACAGCGTCACCGGCTACGAAGCCCTGCTGCGCTGGGAGCACCCCACCCGTGGCATGGTCATGCCCATGGACTTCATCCCCATCGCCGAGGAAACCGGGCTGATCCACGAGATCGGCACCCGCGCCCTGAATCTGGCCTGCCAGGAAGCCGCCACGTGGGAAGGCACCCAGACGGTATCGGTGAACCTGTCCGCCGTGCAGTTCAAGAACGCCAACCTGGTACAGACCGTGGCCCTGGCCCTGGCCGATTCGGGGTTGGCGGCGCAGCGGCTGGAACTTGAGATCACCGAGTCGGTTTTATTGGGCAACAGCGAGGAAAACGTACGCACTCTGCGGGCGCTCAAGGATCTGGGGGTGTCGATTTCCCTCGACGATTTCGGCACGGGATATTCATCGCTCGGGTACTTGCGCTCGTTTCCGTTCGACCGGATTAAGATCGACAAGTCGTTCGTCCATGACATGTGCGACAGCCGCGAAGCGATGTCGATCATTCGCGCCATCACCGAACTGTCCAACAGCCTGATGATCAAGACCACTGCCGAAGGGGTGGAATCGCCTGAACAGATGCGCCGCCTGGCGGCGGAAGGGTGCTCGCATTTCCAGGGCTACCTGTATGGCAAGCCGGCGCCAGCGAGCCAGCGGCTCAGGAGTGTCGTGCCCGTGCAAGGCTGAAGCTCGGCGGTGCTTGCTTGGCGGGTGAACTCGCCCCACAGGTTCGGTGTCGCTCTCAATTGCACCGCATAGGAGCGGGTTTACCCACGAACCGGCCGGAGCAGGTGGAGGCGGAACCCACACTGGCAAATCCGGTCGATCAGCGAACACAAACCCGTGCACGCCGATTTCTCATCCCGGTGCATCTCTTCTAGAATCCGCCCATACCTGCGCCGGCCCTGCCACGCGCGCCGTCGAGAGCGCCATGAGTTCCAGAACCCCGCTGTCCGGAGTCAACCAACCGCTGCGCGGCATCGCCCTGGTGGTCGTGGCAACGTTCCTGTTCGCCAGTCACGATGCGCTGTCGAAGTTCCTCGGTGGCTTGTACCCGATCGTCATGGTGGTGTGGGCGCGCTATCTGGTGCACACCCTGCTGATGGCGGGGATCTTCCTGCCCAAAGCCGGCATGGCAGTACTGCGAACCCGCCGGCCGCTGCTGCAGACCCTGCGAGCCCTGAGTCTGCTGAGCACCAGCCTGCTGTTCACTGCAGGCTTGCAGTATCTGCCGCTGGCCGAGGCGACGTCGGTCAACTTCCTGGCTCCGGTGCTGGTCACTGCGCTCTCGGCACCACTGCTAAAGGAGCGGGTCTCCCTCGGCCAATGGGTGGCGGTGGTGATGGGCTTTATCGGCGTGCTGGTGGTTGTGCATCCGGGCGGGGCGATGTTCACGCCGGCGATCCTCTTCCCCTTGGGCTCGGCACTGGGTTTTTGCTTCTATCAATTGCTGACCCGCAAGCTGTCCGCCTATGACTCCCCGACCACCAGCAACTTTTACGCCGGGCTGTGCAACACCCTGGTGCTCAGTGCCCTGGTGCCGTTCTTCTGGCAACTGCCCCACTGGAATCACGCCTTGCTGATGCTGGCCTTGGGCGGCTGCGGCATGACCGCCCATCTGCTGCTGACCCAAGCCTTCCGCTTCGCCGCCCCAGCCTTGCTGGCGCCGTTCAGCTACTGTCAGATCGTTTTCGCAGGGCTGTTGGGGCTGGTGATTTTCAGCCAGGTACCTGAAACCAGCAGCCTGGTGGGCATCGCCATCATCTGCCTGAGTGGGTTGGGCGCAGCCTGGATGCAGCGCGGCAAGTGAACCTCGGCCCCCGAAAGTCCCAGCCTATTACCCCCACATAGCCACTCTATTAGAAACCTGCCGCCGCTCGGCTAGTCTTCATTCTGCCCCGTGACAACGGCGGGTGGGCGTGGGCAGGGATACCCCTCGGGGCGCCTGCTTTTTCCGCCGTTGACGAGCCTGTGTCGGGCTTTCGCCGACGCGACCTGATGAGGGGGCGCATGAGCTTGCGTGCTCAGCCGATCGAACACCTGGCCTAGACCGGGAAATCTGGACAACCGACCCAAAGGTACACGCAGATGTCGAACGAATCGAAATGCCCGTTTCATCAAACCGCGGGTGGTGGCACCAGCAACCGTGACTGGTGGCCGGACCAGCTGAACCTGAAGATCCTCCACCAGCATTCTGCCAAGTCCGACCCGATGGATGCCGGTTTCGACTACGCCAAAGCGTTCAAGAGCCTCGACTTCCAGGCCCTCAAGCAGGACCTGCACGCCTTGATGACTGACTCCCAGGACTGGTGGCCCGCCGACTTCGGCCACTATGGCCCGCTGTTCATCCGCATGGCCTGGCACAGTGCCGGTACCTACCGCATCGGCGATGGTCGCGGCGGCGCAGGCTCTGGCCAGCAACGTTTCGCGCCGCTCAACAGCTGGCCGGACAACGTCAGCCTGGACAAGGCCCGGCGCCTGCTCTGGCCCATCAAGCAAAAATACGGCAACAAGATCTCCTGGGCCGACTTGATCGTGCTCACCGGCAACGTCGCCCTCGAATCCATGGGCTTCAAGACCTTCGGTTTCTCCGGCGGGCGCGCAGACGTATGGGAGCCGGACGAAGACGTTTACTGGGGCTCCGAGAAGGTCTGGTTGGGAGGCGACACGCGCTATGGCAAGGCCCAAGCCCCAGGCCAGGGCGACCTGGTGGCCGAGCCGCAGAAGCACGGTGAAGAAGAAAGCCGCACCCTGGGAGGGGAGCGTAACCTGGAGAACCCGCTGGCTGCCGTGCAGATGGGGCTGATCTACGTGAACCCGGAAGGCCCGGACGCCAATCCCGACCCTGTGGCCTCGGGCAAGGACATTCGCGAGACCTTCGGGCGCATGGCCATGAACGATGAGGAAACCGTGGCCCTGATCGCCGGCGGACATGCCTTCGGCAAGACCCACGGCGCCGGCCCCGCCGACAACGTAGGCCCTGAGCCAGAAGCCGCAGGCCTTGAGCTGCAAGGTCTGGGCTGGCAGAACAAGTTCGGTACCGGCAAGGGCGGCGACACCATCACCAGTGGCCTGGAAGTGACCTGGACGTCTACCCCGACCAAGTGGAGCAACGAGTACCTGGAGAACTTGTTCAACTTCGACTGGGAACTGACCAAGAGCCCGGCCGGTGCCCACCAGTGGCGGCCGAAGAACGGCGCCGGGGCAGGACAGATCCCCGATGCCCACGATCCTTCCAAGCGTCACGCGCCGGCCATGCTCACCTCCGACCTGGCCCTGCGTTTCGACCCGATCTACGAACCGATCGCCCGGCGTTTCAAGGACAACCCCGACCAGTTGGCTGATGCCTTCGCCCGTGCCTGGTTCAAACTGATCCACCGGGACATGGGCCCGCTGTCACGCTACCTGGGCCCGGAAATGCCCCAGGAGGTGCTGCTCTGGCAGGACCCGATCCCGCCGGTGGACCACCCGCTGATCGACGATCAAGACATCGCCGCCCTCAAAGCCAAGGTGTTGGCCTCGGGCCTGAGCGTCGGCGAACTGGTCTCCACCGCTTGGGCCTCGGCCTCGACCTTCCGGGGTTCGGACAAGCGCGGTGGTGCCAACGGCGGCCGCCTGCGCCTGGCGCCGCAGAAGTTCTGGGCAGCCAACCAGCCTGAACAATTGGACAAAGTGCTCAAGGCGCTGGAGAAGATCCAGAGTGAGTTCAACGCCTCGGGCAAGAAGGTTTCCCTGGCTGATTTGATTGTGCTGGCGGGCTGCGCCGCGGTGGAAAAAGCTGCCAGGGACGGTGGGCACACAGTCAATGTGCCGTTCAGGCCTGGACGCATGGACGCCTCCCAGGAGCAGACCGATGTCGAGTCGTTCGGTGTGCTCGAGCCCTTGGCCGACGGTTTCCGCAACTTCACCAAAGCCCGCTACAGCGTCAAGGCTGAAAAACTGTTGCTGGACAAAGCCCAGTTGCTGACCCTCACCGCACCGCAGATGACCGTGCTGATCGGTGGCCTGCGGGTACTGGGCGCCAATGTCGGTGGCAGCCGACACGGGGTCTTTACCGACAAGCCCGGTGTGCTGTCCAACGACTTCTTCCGCAACCTGCTGGACATGAGCGTGGAGTGGAAGCCGACCTCGGCGGACAACGAAACCTTCGAAGGTCGCGACCGCAAGACTGGCCAGGTGAAGTGGACCGGTACCCGCGTCGACTTGGTGTTTGGCTCCCACGCCCAGTTGCGGGCCTTGTCGGAGGTCTATGGCAGCAGTGATGGCCAGGACAAGTTCGTGAAGGACTTCGTCGCTGCCTGGGTCAAGGTGATGGAGCTCGATAGGTTCGACTTGAAGTGACCGTGGCTTGAGGGGCCTGTGCGCCCCCTATCGCGATACATGGCCGCCCCACAGGTGCTGCGCACGCCATTGCGCTGTGCCTGTGGGGCGGCCTTGTGTCTAG
Source organism: Pseudomonas sp. HTZ2 (assembly GCF_033173945.1). Classification (NCBI taxonomy): domain Bacteria; kingdom Pseudomonadati; phylum Pseudomonadota; class Gammaproteobacteria; order Pseudomonadales; family Pseudomonadaceae; genus Pseudomonas; species Pseudomonas sp. HTZ2. The sequence goes on from NZ_CP137332.1 coordinate 4,275,036, forward strand.
GTGATCCGCAAAAAGGCCGCCAAGGAGCGGTGGCCGTTTCGCCAATTTCAGGTCGGATAGATACAAAAGCGCCCTTGATCGTTCTGCTGCAATGCATCCCAGGCAACCGGCCTGAACAGCATGCCCATAACGACAAGGAAACCCACCATGCAAATGCCCAAGACCCTGAAGATCCACAATGGCGAGAAGGCCAAACCCACGTTCTGCGCCCAGGAATACGCTGCCCGCCAAGCCCGCCTGCGCGCCTACATGGCCGAGCATGACATCGAGGCGGCGATTTTCACCTCGTACCACAACGTCAACTACTACAGCGACTTCCTCTACTGCTCGTTCGGGCGCCCCTATGCGCTGGTGGTCACCCAGGACAAGGTGGTCTCGATCAGCGCCAACATCGATGGCGGCCAACCCTGGCGGCGGACGGTCGGCACCGACAACATCGTCTACACCGACTGGCAGCGCGACAACTTCTTCGTCGCCATCCAGCAGGCCCTGCCGCTGGCCTCGCGCATCGGCGTGGAGCATGACCATCTCAACCTACAGAATCATGCCAAGCTCGCTGCCTGCTATCCCAAGGCCGAGTTGGTCGACATCGGCGCGCCTTGCATGCGTATGCGCATGATCAAGTCCGCCGCAGAGCAGGCGTTGATCCGTCAGGGCGCGCGTATCGCCGATATCGGTGGCGCGGCAGTGGTCGAGGCCCTGCGCGATCAGGTGCCTGAGTACGAAGTGGCGCTGCATGCCACCCAGGCAATGGTGCGCGAGATCGCCCGCAGCTTCCCTGACGCCGAGCTGATGGACACCTGGACCTGGTTTCAGTCCGGGCTCAACACCGATGGTGCTCACAACCCGGTCACCAGCCGCACGGTGAGCAAGGGCGAGATCCTCAGCCTCAACTGCTTCCCGATGATCGCCGGTTACTACACTGCGCTTGAGCGCACCTTGTTCCTCGACCACTGTCCGGACGAGTACCTGCGCCTGTGGCAAGCCAACGTCGAGGTGCACGAAGCGGGCCTGAAGCTGGTGCGTCCCGGCATCCGCTGCTGCGACATCGCCCGCGAGCTGAACGAGATTTTCCTTCGTCATGACCTGCTGCAGTACCGCACCTTCGGTTACGGCCATTCCTTCGGCACCCTGAGCCATTACTACGGGCGCGAAGCGGGGCTGGAGCTGCGCGAGGACATCGACACCGTCCTCGAGCCAGGCATGGTGGTGTCGATCGAGCCGATGATCATGCTGCCCGAAGGGCACCCCGGCGCGGGTGGCTACCGTGAGCACGACATCCTGATCGTCAACGAGCACGGTGCCGAGAACATTACCCATTTCCCGTACGGGCCGGAGCACAACATCATCCGCAAGTGACCCTCGGGCACGGTCGCGGGCCTGCCCGCGACCTTCCCGCCAGTGACCGCTCGACCCTGCCGCCAATTACAAGAACAGAGGGTATCCGTCATGTCCCAGCGTCATTCCGTTGTGCCGAAATCTCGTTTGCTGCCCGCCCTGGGAGGTGCGCGATGATCACCATGAGCGCCCGTCACCTTGACCTCCCGGCACAGGACGCCGAACGCCAGGCGCTGCGCAAGGCCGCGCGAGCCAGCTTCATGGGCAACTTCGTCGAATGGTTCGACTATGCCGCCTATGGCTACCTGGCCACCATCATTGCCGCCACGTTCTTCCCCGATGCCGACAAGACCACTGGCCTGCTGGCCACCTTTGCAGTGTTTGCCCTGTCCTTCATCGTCCGGCCGTTGGGCGGGGTGGTCTGGGGACATTTCGGTGACCGCCATGGGCGGCGCAACGCGCTGTCGTGGTCGATCCTGATCATGTCGGTGTCGACGTTCTGCATCGGCATATTGCCCAGTCATGCGCAGATCGGCGTGTGGGCACCGTGCCTTTTGCTGCTGATTCGCCTGGTGCAGGGTTTTTCCGCCTCCGGCGAGTATGCCGGGGCCTCGGCGTTTCTGGCCGAATACGCGCCAGCAGGCCGTCGCGGGCTGTACACCAGCATCGTGCCGGCCAGCACTGCCGCCGGGTTGCTGTTCGGCGCCGCGTTCGTCGCCGCCTTGCATGCGCTGCTCAGCACCGAGGCCTTGCACAGCTGGGGGTGGCGCCTGCCATTTTTGCTGGCTGCACCGTTCGGCCTGGTGGGGCGCTATATCCGCATGAGTCTGCAGGACACGCCCAAATTCCTGGAGATGGAGCAGCGCCTGGAAAGCAAGGGCTGCGCGGGCGCCACACCGCTGCGCGAATTGCTGACCCTGCACCGGCGCAGTGTGCTGATCGGCATTGGCGTGACCTGCCTGAATGCGGTGGCCTTCTACCTGCTGCTCAGCTACATGCCCACATACCTGTCCAACGAAATGGGCATGAGCGAGCGCGACTCGTTCATTGCCTCGACGGTGTCGCTGGCAACTTACATCGGGTTGATCTTCCTGATGGGGCGCTTGTCGGACCGCTTTGGTCGCAAGCCCATGCTGGTGGTCGCCTCGCTGCTGTTTCTGGGGCTGACGGTGCCGCTGTTCAGTTTGCTCGATCATCAGCCGCTGTTGGTGATCCTGGCGATCCAGATCCTGTTCGGTGCGATGCTGGCGATGAACGACGGCACCTTGCCCTGCTTGCTGGCGGAGATTTTTCCCACACGTGTGCGTTTCAGCGGGTTTGCCTTGAGCTTCAACATCGCCAACGCGCTGTTCGGTGGCACCGCGCCGTTCATTGCCACCTGGCTGATCCAGGTCACTGGCAACAAGCTGGCCCCGGCGGGCTACCTGCTGGTCGCTGCGGTGGTGGCACTGGTGGCTATGCTGGCCTGCCGGGAAACGGCGCATCGTGCGTTGCAGGATTGACTGCGCAGAGCGCCCAGCGCTCCCAACCGGTAGGACGGGTGTTTGCGAGCAATCCAGAACCTGTGGGAGCGGGGTTCACCTGCGAACATCGGCGGAGCCGGTGCCAGGTGCCGCCGGGAAACCTTGTTCGAGGTGAACCCTACCTTCGTTAGCAACCCGTCAGTGCAACGACGCCTGTCGCCGCTCTCCGAGCGGTGACAGACCAAAGAACCGGCTGTAGCTCTTGGAAAAATGCGCAGGCGAGGTAAAGCCACAGGCCAGGGCGATTTCCCGCACCTGGGCGTCGCTGCGCAGCAGCATCTCCCGCGCCCGTGACAGACGTAGCTCCAGGTAGTACTGGCTGGGGGTGCGCTGCAGGTACTTGTGAAACAGCCGCTCCAGTTGGCGCACCGTCACCTCGTTGAGGGTTGCCAGCTCTTCCAGCCCCAGGGGTTCTTCCAGGTTGGCTTCCATGATCGCCACCACCTGGCTTAGCTTGGGTTGCGCATTGCCGAGGCGGGTGCGCAGCGGAACCCGCTGGCGGTCACGCTCACCACGCACCCGGTCGCACAGCAACAGCTCGGCCGCCTTGGCGGCGATGGCTTGGCCATCGGGCAGGCGGGCGACCAATTGCAACATCATGTCCATGGCGGCCACGCCGCCGGAACAGGTGTAGCGGTCGCGATCGAGCTCGTACAGTTGGTTGGAGATGACGATGCCGGGGAAACGCTCCTTGAGCGCTTCGATGTCTTCCCAGTGGATGGTGCAGCGGTAGCCTTTGAGCAGCTGCGCCCGTGCCAGCAGGTAGCTGCCCGTGCAAATTCCACCCAGGGGTACCCGCTGGCGGGCGAGTTGTCGCAACCAGTCGATCAGCCGGCGGCTGTCACGGTCGTTGGCAATGGGGTTGGCACCTACCACGAACAGGGCATCCAGTGCGGGTGCGTCGGCGATGCCATGATCAGGCAGCACGCGCATGCCGTTGCTGGCGGTCACAGGTTCCGGCGTGGCGGCGACGACTACGGTGCGAAACAACGGGCGGCAGGCGGCCAGGTTGGCCATGCGCAGGGTCTCGACCGCCGAGGCCAGGCCGATGGTGGTGAAGTTGGGTTGTACCAGAAAGCCGAACGTCCTGGGTGGGGGGAGGGGGGAGGCAGGCTGCGCAGAGCAGGGCTGGACCATGTGCGATTTACCTGTGCAAGCTGAGGCGTCGTTGTTTCCGGGCTATAAGAAAAAACCAGCCTTGAGGAATTCTTGTTGTTCTATGCCGTGGCCGGCCCGATAGTACACCCGGATGACAAGGGGCCGGAATGCCCACGACCCGGAGCCCCTTTTGCACAGGAGACGACCGCTTGAACCGTAAATCCGTGCCGGTACCCCAGGAAGGCTTCGCCCTGGCCCCCGGTACCATCGAGGTGTTGCCCGATGCGGCGAGCTACCGCACTCGCTTGCTTGAGCTGATTGCCAGCGCCACTCAACGTATTGTCATCGTCGCCCTGTACTTGCAAGAGGACGAGGCCGGCCAAGAAGTGCTCGACGCCTTGTACCAGGCCAAGGCGGCACGACCAGCGCTGGAGGTTCTCGTCGTCGTCGACTGGTTCCGGGCCCGGCGCGGCTTGCTGGGGGCGGGCCGGCAACCGGGCAACGCGGCGTGGTACCAGGCCCAGCGTCAACGCCGAGGCCTTGATGTGGTCATCCATGGTGTGCCGGTACAGACCCGCGAGCTGTTCGGCGTGCTGCACCTCAAAGGCAGCATCATCGATGACCAGGTGCTGTACACCGGGGCGAGCCTGAACAACGTCTACCTACACCGCTTCGACCGCTACCGGCTGGATCGATACCACCTGTTCCACAATGCCGGGTTGGCTGACGCCATGGCCGGCCTGGTGCGGCAGATACTGGCAAGTACCGCGACACCGCGCCTGGACTTGCCTGCACCGCCGACGACCAAACGCCTGCGTGGTGCGATTCGCCGGCTGCGAGCGCGTTTGAGGCACATGGCCTACGACCTGCCCGTGGCTCCGGCCCGGGAAGGGCTGCGGGTGATCCCTCTGTTGGGCATCGGCCGAGGCAATCCGCTCAACCGCAGCGTGTGCGCGCTGCTTGCGGCTGCGCGTTCGCAGATCGTGCTCAGCACACCGTACTTCAACCCGCCCCGTGTACTGATCGCCGAGATCGACCGGGCGCTGGCCCGTGGGGTGACGGTGGAGATGATCATCGGTCACCGAACCGCCAACGATTTCTACGTCGCCCCCGGGCAACCCTTCACCGCCAGCGCCGCCTTGCCCTATCTGTACGAGGACAACCTGCGCGCCTTCGCCCATCGGCGCCAGGGCGCCATTGCCAGCGGCCAGCTGCAGGTGCGGATCTGGAACGATCCGGGGCACACCTTCCATGCCAAGGGCGTGTGGATCGACGAACGCTACAGCTTGCTCACCGGCAACAACCTCAATCCCCGTGGGTTCAATCTGGACCTTGAGAACGGCCTGTTGATCGATGACCCCCAGGGACAGTGGCTCGCCCCCCGTGAGGCCGAACTCGAAAGGATCCGTCGGCACGCCCCCCGGTTGTCGTCGGCCGAGGAGCTGGGCGAGGCCGGCGAACACCCGCGCGAAGTGCTCAAGCTGCTGCGGCGGCTGCGCTACAGCCGCCTCGAGCCATTGATCAGGCGGGTGCTCTGACGCTCATTGGCTGGAACCGGCCGCGCAGCCAGTGATCCAGGCTCAGGCGGCCGGCCCCTTTGAGCAACAGTGGCAGCAAGGCCACCAGATAGATGACCGGCAGCTTGAAGTTGCCGTAGCCCTGGTTGGTAATCGCATAGCCCTGGGCAAGCTCGGCCAAGCTCGACCACTGCGCCGGCCAGTGCACCGCGGCGATAGCCACTACTGTCACCACCATCAGCACGGCCGAGGCCAGGCGCGTGCCCAGGCCGAGCAGCAGCAACAGCGGGCAGATCAATTCAGCCCACAGCGAGAGCTGCCAGTTCACATTGGCTGGCAATAGGTTGAACGGGAAGGGAAAACTCGCTTGCAGATCAGTGAACCAGTTGGCGCCGTTAAATTTCTCGATACCCGATTCGAAGAACTCCCAGGCCAGGAACAGGCGCAGGGGCAGGTCGGCGCTCCAGGTACCGAGGCGATCCAGGGCGTTAAAGGCGCGGGGCAATGCGTTCATGGTCAGGCTCTCTTGTCAGCAGGTTGGAGAACTCGAGCCCTGGGGGCTCGAGGTGTGACAAGGAGTGTGTGCGGCGAGGGTATCTGCAGTGTGTCCAGGGCAGTGGCGTTATGTATCGGCGTGTAGTCGAAGCCGGGGCCGGGACGCGGCCCCCACGTCATTTGAGCTCGATCTGCGCGCACAGCCCGCCGCCAGCGCGGTTGCTCAAGGTCAGTTGCCCTCCCATGGCCTGGGTCAGTTGCTGAGCGATCGCCAGCCCCAGGCCGGTACCTCCGGTGCTGCGGTTGCGGGAACCTTCCACCCTGTAGAACGGTTTGAGCACTTCGGCCAGCTCATCGGCGGGAATGCCAGGCCCTTCGTCGAGCACACGGATCAACGTGCCGTTCCCGGTGTGTTCCACCTCAAGCTGCGCGGCACCTGCGAACTTCAGCGCGTTGTCCACCAGGTTCACCAGCACCCGGCGCAGGGCATGGGGGCGGGTGTGGAGGGTGACATCGGTGGCACCCAGGCGCTCGACCTTGGCGCCGCTGTCCTGGTAATCGAAGACCAGGCTGTCGAGGAAGGCATCGAGCTTGATGCGGCAGGGCGCCTCGGTGCTGCTGTCCATGCTGCGCGCGTACGCCACGCCTTCGCGCACCAAGTGTTCCATGGCGCTCAGGTCGCTCCAGAGTTTGTCCTTCTCCAGGCCGTCGTCCATCACCTCCACCCGCAATTTCATGCGCGTGATGGGGGTTTGCAGGTCATGGGAGATGGCCGCCAGCAGTTGCATGCGCTCTTTGAGGTAGGCCGCGATGCGCGCCTGCAGGGCGTTGAAGGCGACGGCCGCGTAGCGCACCTCTCGGGGGCCGCTTTCGTCCAGTTGGGGGCCGGGTTTGTCCGGGTCCAGATCGTCCACCGCACGGGCCAGCCGGGTCAGTGGACGGATCGCCAGACGCACGGCCAGCCAGGTGCAGCCCAGCAGCACCGCCAGCTGGATCAACAGCACCACCGGCAGCCATTTGGCCAAGGGCACGCCGGCTGGCGTGACGTCGATGGTCAGCGGCGCGCCGTCCGCCAGGCGCAAGTGGGCCTGAAAATGCGCAATGGGGCCCGGGATCTCCTGGAAGGTCAGGCGATAATCCTGGCCGATCGCCTTGACGATCGACTCGGCGGCCATGGGCGGGTCCTCGCTGGCCATGGCCTGGCCACTGAGGCCTTCACTGAGTTGATAGCGATAATTTTGCCGTTGCAGGCGTGGCAGCCAGGCAGCACGTTCGTTTGCTGGCAAGCGCTCAAGGATCGCCACCGAGGTTGCCACGTCTTGCTCCAGGTTGTTGAGCATCATCGAACGGCTGCTGACATAGCGCTCGTAGAACTGCAGGCCGAACGACAGCCCGTAGGCCAGCACCAGCCCGGTGAGAAAGATCAGCGCCAGGCGCGAGGCAAGGGTACGGGGCCATCTCATGACGGCGACTCGAGTAACTGCACCGGCAGGGAGAACACATAGCCCTCGCTGCGTACGGTTTTGATGCAGGTGGGTTCGCGGGCGTCGTCGCCCAGACGTTGGCGCAGGCGGCTGACCAGCAAGTCGATGGAGCGGTCGAAGATATCCGCCTCGCGGCCCTGGGTGAGGTTGAGCAGTTGTTCGCGGCTGAGCACCCGCTGGGGGTGGTCGAGAAACACCCGCAGCAGGCGATACTCCGCGCCGCTCAGGGCCACCAGGGTGCCGTCGGTGTCGAGCAGGTGGCGGGCGGTGGTGTCCAGCCGCCATTGGCCGAAGCCGATCAGCCGGCTGCTTTCGCTGATGGTCAGGTTGGGCGGCAGCATCCGCGTGCGACGCAGCACGGCGTTGATGCGCGCCAGCAGTTCACGCGCCGAGAAGGGTTTGGTGAGGTAGTCGTCGGCCCCCATCTCAAGGCCAATGATGCGGTCGGTCTCATCGTTGCGTGCGGTGAGCATCAACACAGGCGTGTTGCGGTGCTTGCCGGCGCGCAGTTCACGGCACAGCAGCAGGCCGTCGTCGCCGGGCATCATGATGTCGAGCACGATCAGGTCGACCGCGTTGTTCTCCAGGAAGGCGCGCATTTGCCGGCCATCGGCGACGATGCTGGTGCGCAGGCCGTTCTTCTTCAAGTAATTGCCGACCAGCTCGCGGATTTCGCGATCGTCGTCGACGATCAGGATGTGATCGACATGTTCCATCGGAGGGTTCCTGTACAGGGTTGGATAGGCGCAGTGTACCGAGCGTTGTGGCCCTTGCGGACCGGGCTTTGTATTGCAGTGTATCCGTCGGCGGTGCAGATACAGCACAAGGCAATAGGAGGCCTTTGCGGACACAGCCCGGATACCCGCCAGCGGTGAAATGGCTCTCGACCGGGGAAGACTCCCCACCGCATAAACACTCGCAGGAGAGATGCCATGACCACCAAGACTTTTGCCATCGCCGCCTTGTTTGCCTTGTCCAGTTTGGGCGCCATCGGTGCCCAGGCAAGCCCGCAACCGATGCAGGACAACGTGATGCAATACCGCTATGGCGATCATCTGGATATTCAGAAAGTACTCTCTACCCAGGACGACCAGGCCAACGCCTGTGGCGTGGTCACCACCCGCATGGATTACCTGGACTCCCACGGCCAGCGTCAGAGCGTCGAGTACCGTACCTACGCCACCGGCGGCTGCCATGAAAATTGACCGGCGCATGCTGATCAAGGTCGGCGGGTTGGGCATGGGACTGGTTGGGCTTGGCCTGGCCGGTTACCTGGCGGCGCGGGACGGGCAGGGCGCCATGCCTTCGCTGGCCGGCGCCAGCCAGTGGCTGAACTCGGCGCCGCTGGATGCCCCGGCGCTCAAGGGCAAGGTGGTACTGGTGGATTTCTGGACCTGGGATTGCGTCAACTGCCAGCGCAGCCTGCCCTATGTCAACGACTGGTCTCGGCGCTATGCCGACCAAGGGCTGGTGGTGATCGGGGTGCATACGCCGGAATACGACTATGAGCATGATCTGGGCACCCTGCGCCAGAAGGTGGCCAGTCTAGGCATCGGTTATCCGGTAGCGGTGGACAACGACTACCGGATCTGGAACGCCTGGGGCAACCAGTTCTGGCCAGCCCATTACTTCATTGACCGTCAGGGACAGGTGCGCCATGTGCATTACGGCGAAGGCGGCTATGACGGTCAGGAGAAGGTGATACAGGCGTTGCTGGCTGAGTGACCGCGTATCTTGGGGCGCTTGGCGCCCCTTTTCATAGGGCCTTCTGCCGCTCGCGCATGCCCGCCATGCACTTGAGCAGAAAACCGATGGTCACCGCACTGGCTGCGGTGATGAAGATCGAAGGCTTTCCGGTCACCTGCAACAGCATCGAGATGAACGCTGGCGCAACTGCAGCCGCACTGGCCAGCGTGATCGGCACCAGTGGGGTGAACTGGCCTTGGGGGTCGTTGGTGGCGATGGCGCCCATGTAGTAGCTCAACGCCAGGGCCCAGCCGAAGTTCAGGATGAACAGCGCCACGAACAGGCTGATCGCGCTCGGTGTACCCCCGGCGAGCAGGACGATGGCCAACAGCACCAGCAACGAGCCAAGGCCGATCATCGGCCCGCGGCTGACCCGTGCCCCCAACAGGCTCGGCAGACCCGAGCCAGGCAGGCCGCCCAGCACGCCCATGCCGAATGCCCAACCCACCTCCACGGCGCTCAGGCCTTGGTCATGCCCCAGCTGATCGAGGAAGCCCCAGACGCTGTAGATCGCCAGTTGCAGGAACAACATACCCAGCAATGAATAGCGGCCGATGCGCGCCGATCCCTGACCGCTGGCGGCCAGCACGGTGCCGCGGGTGACGGCGTGGCAGACCGGTAAGGCGATGCAACTGACGCTGATCAGGCCGAACCAGCCCGCCATCGAGGCGATTGCCAGCGAACTGCCGAACGCTTCGGCCACCAGCGGCAGGGTGGCGGCTGAGAACGCGAAGATGCCTGTCTGCAGGAACAGCACCAGGCCAAAGGAGCGGTCCTGTCCCGGCAGGCGGCCGAGGTCGTTGAGGGCATTGGCGTACAACAGGCCCCCGCCAATCCCCGCGAGCAGGCGCCAGGCAAGTACCGGGGTGAAGCTGGCGCTTTGCGCCGTGAACAGATTACAGGCCAGCGCCAGCAGCGCGGCCAGTAGATAGACGCGGCGCTGGCTACCTTGCCGAGCCAACAAGGGGCTAAGCAGGGTACCCAGGACCAGGCCACCCATTTCCATGGCGATCACCAGGCCTTGCTGGCTGAGGGAAAGGGCCAGGCGTTCGGCCAGCAGGCCGATGAACATGGGTTGAACGCCAATTACGATGATGGCCGTGCTGGCGATGAAGATCAGAGAAGCACGCTGGAGCCGGGAATTGTTGTTGTGCATTGTGGGGTCCCGATGAATGAAATGGCTGATGCGTGTCGCAGTGGAGCGCCCCGCAGCCCGCGCGTTGGCGCGACACTGCGAAGCGGCTTGGGACGAAGGGCCTGGGCTCAGGTCAGGGCGCGGCTCAGCTGGTCATGGGTGACTTGGCCGTTCATCAGGGTCAGCAGAACCTCGGTCTTGCCGATCTGGTAGCGGTCCAGCTCGAACAAGTCCTGTTCCAGAATGATGATGTCCGCGCGCTTGCCTTCGCTGATCGAGCCGATCTCTTTCTCCAGGCCCAACTGGTAGGCGCCATTGATGGTGTAGGCGGCGATCAGCTGGGGGATGCTCAGCTTCTCGTGGATGTCCGGCATCACCGGGGCATCGGGCTCGCCCGCCAACTGCCGGGTATGGCCGGACTCGATGTGCTCCACCGGTCGATGCTGGCAGCGGCACTGGCAGGCCAGCCCGTCCATGCCGATGGACACGGTCACGCCCTGTTCGATGAAGCTGCGGAACCTGTACATCGAGGCCCAGCGCTGCGGGCCATAGGACTTCTGGATCGCCTGGGTATAGGCGTCGACCACACCCCACTGCAGCTGGGTATTGGCCATTACGCCGATGCGGCGAAAACGCGGGATGTCGTCCGGGTGGGTGAGGAACGCGTGGGTGATCACATGGCGACGGTCACGTGGCGGGTTGCTCGCGCTGACACGCTCGAACACATCCAAGGCCATGCGCACGGCGCCATCGCCCACGGCGTGGACCATCACATCGATGCCGTTGAGGTCGGCCTCGCGCACGTGCCGCTCGAAGGTTTCCTCCGGCATGGTGGTGCTGCCGCAGCTGTGCGGCTTGTCACAGTAGGGCTCGAGCAGGTAGGCGGTGTGGTTCATCTCGGTGCCGTCGAGCATCAGTTTCAGCGCCTGGGCCTTGACCAGAGGGCTTGCGTACTCAGCGCGCAGGGCCTTGAGACTGGCCACCGGGTCCGGGTCGGTGCCCATGTCGATGTAGCTGCCGACCACCCGGAGCTTGAGGCGTTGCTCGTCTTCCAGGCGCATCAGAGTCTGGTACAGCAGCGACTGATCGCCGCTCGGGTCGAGGAAGCCTGCGTCGAACACGGTGGTGATGCCGGCGGCGACCAGTTTCTCCTGCCACAAGGCGATCGAGCGCAGGTACAGATCGATGCCGACAGGCAGATAACCCAGGTCGCTCAGGCGCTGCATCAGTAGCGAATAGGCCGCGCCATCGACGATCAGGCCGGTGGGTTCGCCGGTGTGCGGGTCCTTCTCGAACCAGCTGGCGCCTTCTTCCACCGGTGGCGTGTCACGGTCGATGCCTGCCAGCTCCAGGGCCTTGGAGTTGACCCACATGGAATGGTAGTCGGTGGACAACAGGCACACTGGCTTGTCGGCACAGATCGCGTCCAGGGTTTCGCGGCGCAGCATGTCCCCAGGCACCAAGGCCTGGACCCAACCCATGCCGGTGATGGCCTTCTCGTTGGGGTTCTCGTCCACGTAGCGCTTGAGCGCAGCCAGCACCTGATGGGGGTCTTCATGGTTGACGAAGGCCTGATGGGCGAACGCGGTGGTGGAAAAGTGCCAGTGGGATTCGACGAAACCTGGCAGCACCAACTTGCCCTGGGCGTCGAGCATGCGCGTGGCAGGGCCCTTGAAAGCCAGCACGCTACGGTCGTCGCCGACATGCACGATACGCTCGCCGCGCACCGCCACGGCGCTGGCCCAGGGGCGGTGCGGATCGACGGTGTAGATACGGGCGTGGTGGATGATCAGGTCGGCATGTTCAGTCATGGCGGTACTCGTGGGGCTGGGCGAGGGAGGGCCGCGGACGACAGGCGAGGGTAGGCATTGCAAGGCTCCCGCTGGTTGTTGTTGTCGGGCAGGGTGCGGCCGGTACGGCGTGGTCAGTCGATCACGTGGAAATATTCTTTAATCCATAAAAACTTTTAGTCAATAAAATTTTTAATCGAATGAGTTTGCCGTTATGCTGGGCGCCCACCCGCCAACGCCAGCCAGGAGAGCCATGAGCGGATTGCGCGAACAACAAAAGGCCCTGCGCCGCCAGGCCATCAGTCAGTCGGCCCTTAGCCTGTTCGAGAGCCAAGGGTTCCAGACCACCACCATGGAGCAGATCGCCCGTTCGGCGGCGGTCTCGGTGCCTACGGTCTTCGCCTATTTCGGCAGCAAGCAGGAGATCCTTCTGGAGAAACTGCGCGAGGCGGATCACCGCGCCATCAGCGCCGCGCGCCAGCGCATCCCCGAGCTGGACGACCCGATCGACACCATTTGCTATTTCGAGCGTTGCCTGACCGAGTTCGCCTTCGAGGTGCTGTCGCCTGCGTTGTGGCGCGAGATCCTGCCCCAAGTGATTGCGCTGCTTGGGCCTGATCAGTCGGCGTTGCCTGCGCCCTACAAGCGGGTCAACGATGCGTTGGTGAGCGAGATCGCTGCGCTGTTGGACGAGCTGCGCGGGCTGGGCAAGTTACGCGCCGATCTGGATGTCGACTATGCCGCCTTCATGCTCAACGACTATGGGCACCTGCAACTGCTGCGCCTGTGCCGCAGCGAGCCCATGGACTTGGAGCGGTACTGGCGCGAGGTGCGTGAATCGACTGCGTTCATGGTGCGTGGGATGCTGCCCGCCTGATGACGTGCAATCTGCTTCGCGGGTACGGCGATGTACCCGCGAGCAGGTACCTCACCCCAGGCGTGCGAAATGCGCTTGCATGCGCCCGGCATCGGCGATTCGGCCGGTGAACAGCTCGAATGCCTTGACTGCCTGGAATACCGCCATGCTGCTGCCATCGAGCGTGCGACACCCCAGCGCCCGGGCATGGCGCAGCAGCTCGGTTTCCAGCGGGAAATAAATGATTTCGGCCACCCACAGCTGGGCATGCAGCAGCGCCACGGGCAGGGGTGTGCCGGGCAGCTTGGCCATGCCCACCGGGGTGGTGTTGACCAGCCCGTCCGCCGTAGCCATGGCGGCAGCCAGGTCCGTGCCAAGTGACGCCCGGCCTTCGCCGAAGCGGGCGCTGAGGTTACCCACCAGCGCCTGGGCGCGCGCGCTGTCCACATCGAACAGCACCAAATGGCGTACGCCTTCACCAAGCAGCGCATGAGCCACCGCCGAGCCCGCGCCGCCGGCGCCCATCTGTACCACCTGGTCACGTGCCACATCCGGCAGGCCCCGGCGCAGGCCTTCGGCAAAGCCCAGGCAGTCGGTGTTGTGGCCGACCCGCTTGCCGTCTTTGAGCACGACAGTGTTCACCGCACCGATGCCTTCAGCCTCTTGCGACAGCTCATCGAGCAGCGGCAGGATCGCCTGCTTGAACGGGTAGGTGATGTTGAGGCCGGTAAACCCGGTGCGCTGGGCCGCATCCAGCAGGCCGGGCAAAGCGCTGTCATCCAGGCCCAGCTGGTCGGCGTCGATCAACCGGTACAGGTAGCGCAAGGCTTGGGCGTCGCCCTCGTGCTCGTGCAGCGCCGGGGTCCGCGAGGCTTGGATACCACGGCCGATCAGCCCGGCCAGGACAGTGTTCGGGTTCATCCGCGTGGCTCCTTGAGCAGTTGGGCGAAATGCGTCAGGGCCAGGCGGTAGCCGTGGCTGCCAAGGCCACAGATCACGCCCACGGCGATCGATGACACGAAGGAGAGGTGACGGAACGGCTCGCGCTTGTGCACGTTGGAAAGGTGCACCTCGATGACTGGCAACTCGCTCGCCGCCAAGGCATCGCGAATGGCTACCGACGTGTGTGTCCAGGCGCCGGGATTGATCAGAATGCCGGCACAGCGTCCGCGTGCGGCGTGTGTCCAGTCGATCAGCTCGCCTTCATGGTTGGTCTGGCGAAATTCGATTTCCAGGCCGAGCGCGTGTGCGCAGTCGGCACAGCCTTGGGCCAGGTCGGCGAGGGTTTCCTGGCCATACTGGTCGGGCTCGCGGGTGCCGAGCAGGTTCAAGTTGGGGCCGTTGAGCACGAGGATTCGGGGCGTCATGGCGGGGCATCGCTTTGTTGTTTTTGGATGCCTCGATATATGTACCACCTGGTTAGTTTCGTCAATTTCCTTCGTTTGCCCCGCAGCGAATGTGTGCGGTTATCGGATAGTGTCGTCCTTCGGCCTCCCTTTCAAAATTGTAATTTTGCCGCCACCGAGCCGATAGGCGGCGCTCTTTACAGTCCCTCGCCATGCTTTCCGACGCTTGCCGACGAGGACTTCAAACGTGCCGCGCAACCGGTTCATCCCCCGCAGTACCGCCTTGTTCTGTCTACTGCTGGCTGGCCTCGCTGCGCCCAGCCTGCGCGCTGAGCAGCGCCTGAGCCTGCCCCAGGCGATCGAGGCCGCCTTCGCCCAGAACCCCGACCTTGCTGCCGCCGGCCGCGAAATCGGTATCGCCGAAGGTGAGCGGCGCCAGGCGGGGCTACTGCCCAATCCAGAGTTGTCCTGGGAAGCCGAGGACACCCGCCGCGATACCCGAACGACCACCGTGACCCTCAGCCAAGCCCTGGAACTGGGCGGCAAGCGCGGCGCACGCATCGACGTGGCCGCCGCCGGCCAGAGCGTCGCCCAGCTGGAGTGGGAGCGCCAGCGCAATGGCCTGCGTGCCGATGTGGTGCAGGCCTTCCATGCCGCCTTGCGCGCCCAGACCGCCCTGGAGTTGGCGCAGCAATCCCAGGCCTTGATCGAGCGCGGCCTGCGGGTCGTGCAAGGGCGGGTGAAGGCGGGACAGTCCTCGCCGGTCGAGGCCACCCGCGCCCAGGTTCAGCTGGCCCAGGCGCAGGCGCAGGTGCGCCGTGCCGAGTCGCAGCGCGTCGTCGCCAATCAGTCTTTGGCGCGGCTGACCGGCAGCCCGCAGGCGGCCTTCGCTCGCCTGGATACGAGCCAGCTGTCGCCGGGCCCGGCACCTCGCGCCCAGACCTTGCTCGACAAGGTGTCGCAAACCGCCGAGTGGCGCCTGGCAGAAGCGCAGATCCAGAGAGGGGAGGCGTCCCTCGGCTCGGAAAAAGCCAAGCGCATCCCCGACCTGACCGTGAGCCTGGGCAGCCAGTACAGCCGTGAGGAGCGTGAACGGGTCAACGTGGTCGGTCTGTCCATGCCCCTGCCGTTGTTCGACCGCAACCAGGGCAATGTGCTGGCTGCCGCGCGCCGCGCCGACCAGGCCCGTGACCTGCGCAACGCCGTGCAGTTGCGCCTGCACAGCGACACCCGCAGCGCCGTCAGCCAGTGGGCGTCGGCAATGCAGGAGGTGCAGGCCTATGACCGCACCATCCTGCCTTCGGCGCAGCAGGCTGTGGACACCGCCACCCGTGGTTTCGAGATGGGCAAGTTCGCCTTCCTCGATGTGCTCGATGCCCAGCGCACGCTGATCGAGGCACGTGGGCTGTACCTGGAGGCCCTGGCCTCGGCAACCGATGCCCGTGCTCAGGTCGAGCGCATCTACGGCGACCTTGGCCCAGACCGTTGACCGAGGCCTGTCTCGCCCGTCTGCACCGATGCCATCGGCAATCCCTTTAGGAGCAACCATGCAAAACACCCGCAAACTCGCCATCCTGGCCGCTGCCATCGCCGTGATCGGCCTGGGCGGCCTGGCCTGGACCCAATCCATCGGCCAGGCTCCTCAAGACACCCAGGGCGAAAACAACCCTACCCATGACAGCCCGCAGCAAGACGATGGTCATGCTCACGCCGAGGGTGGCGATGAAGGGCATGAGGAACAGGAGGGCAGCCTGCACCTGTCCGCCACCCAGATCGAAGCCGCTGGTGTGCAGTTGGTCGCTGCCGCGCCGATGACCTTGGGCACCGCTATCAGCTTCCCTGGCGAGATCCGCTTCGACGAGGACCATACCGCTCATGTAGTGCCCCGTGTGCCCGGGGTGGTGGAATCGGTGCACGCCGACCTGGGCCAGCCAGTCAAGCGTGGACAAGTCCTGGCGGTGATCGCCAGCCAGCAGATCTCCGATCTGCGCAGCGAGCAGCAGGCTGCCCAGCGCCGCGTGGAACTGGCGCGGTTGACCTTCAAGCGCGAACAACAGCTGTGGCAGGAACGTATCAGTGCCGAACAGGACTACCTGCAAGCCCGCCAGGCCTTGCAGGAGGCCGAAATCGCGCTGACCAACGCCCAGCAGAAAGTCGCCGCCGTCGCTCCGGCCGGCGCAGGCAATCGCTACGAGCTGCGCGCCCCCTTCGACGCCGTGGTGGTGGAGAAGCACCTGACCGTCGGCGAAGTGGTCGACGAGACCAGCAACGCCTTCACCCTCTCGGATCTGAGCCGGGTCTGGGCCACCTTTTCGGTCACCCCGCGTGACTTGGGCCGGGTCACGACCGGGCGGACGGTCACCGTGAGCGCGCCGGATCTGGGGGCTCAGGTCCAAGGCCAGGTCAACTATGTGGGCAGTCTGCTGGGCGAGCAAAGCCGCGCAGCCACTGCCCGTGCCACCTTGGCCAATCCCAACGGCGCCTGGCGTCCGGGGCTGTTCGTCAATATCGCGGTGAACGTCGAGCGCTTCGATGCCGCCGTGGTGGTACCAGAGGCAGCGCTGCAAACGTGGGAGGAACAGACCGTCGTGTTCGCCCGCACCGACGAGGGTTTCCAGGCCCGCCCGGTGAAAACCGGCCGACGCGACGCAGGCCAGGTGGAAATCACCGACGGCCTGGCGGCCGGCACCCAGGTGGCGGCCGCTGGCAGCTTCGTTCTCAAGTCTGAGCTCGGCAAGGGCTCGGCCGAGCACAGCCACTGACTGGGGACCTCTTCATGTTCGAACGCCTGATCCAATTTGCTATCGAGCAGCGCCTGGTGGTGATGCTCGCTGTGGTGCTGATGGCTGCCGTCGGCATCAACAGCTACCAGAAGCTGCCGATCGATGCGGTGCCGGATATCACCAATGTCCAGGTGCAGATCAACACGGCCGCGCCCGGCTACTCGCCGCTGGAGACCGAGCAGCGCATCACCTTTGCCATCGAGACCGCCATGGCCGGCCTGCCGGGGCTCAAGCAGACTCGCTCGCTGTCGCGCTCGGGGCTGTCCCAGGTGACGGTGATCTTCGAAGACAGCACCGACATCTTCTTCGCCCGCCAGTTGGTCAATGAGCGCCTGCAGGTGGCCCGCGAGCAGTTGCCCGCCGGCATCGAAGCGGCCATGGGGCCGATCTCCACCGGGCTGGGTGAGATCTTCCTGTGGACCGTCGAGGCCGAGCCAGGGGCGCTCAAGGACGACGGCACGCCCTATACGGCGACTGACCTGCGGGTGATCCAGGACTGGATCATCAAGCCACAACTGCGCAACGTGCCGGGTGTGGCCGAGGTCAACTCCATCGGCGGCCATGCCAAGCAATACCTGATCGCTCCGGACCCAAAACGTTTGGCGGCCTACAAACTCACGCTCAACGATTTGATCGGCGCCTTGGAACGCAACAACGCCAACGTCGGCGCCGGCTACATCGAGCGCAACGGCGAGCAACTGCTGATCCGCGCCCCGGGTCAGGTGGCTTCGGCTGAGGACATTGCGAACATCGTCATTTCCAGTGTCGACGGCGCGCCGATCCGCGTCAGCCATGTCGCCCAAGTAGGCCTGGGCCAGGAGCTGCGCTCCGGTGCGGCCACCGAGAACGGCCGCGAAGTGGTGTTGGGCACGGTGTTCATGTTGATCGGCGAGAACAGTCGCACGGTGTCCCAGGCGGTGGCGCGCAAGCTGGCCGACATTAACCGCACGCTGCCCAAGGGGGTGATGGCCGTGACGGTCTACGACCGCACCAACCTCGTGGAAAAGGCCATCGCCACGGTCAAGAAGAACTTGGTGGAGGGCGCGATCCTGGTGATCGCGGTCTTGTTCCTGTTCCTGGGCAATATCCGCGCGGCGTTGATCACCGCGATGGTCATTCCGCTGTCGATGCTGTTCACCTTCACCGGCATGTTCAACAACAAGGTCAGCGCCAACCTTATGAGCCTCGGGGCCTTGGACTTTGGCATCATCGTCGACGGCGCGGTGGTGATCGTCGAGAACGCCATCCGCCGACTGGCCCACGCCCAGCAGCGCCACGGCCGCATGCTGACCCGCGCCGAGCGCTTCCATGAGGTGTTCGCTGCCGCCCGCGAAGCGCGCCGACCGCTGATCTATGGCCAGCTGATCATCATGGTGGTGTACTTGCCGATCTTTGCCCTGACCGGCGTCGAGGGCAAGATGTTCCACCCCATGGCGTTCACGGTGGTGATGGCCTTGCTGGGGGCGATGATCCTTTCGGTGACCTTCGTGCCTGCGGCCATTGCCCTGTTCGTCACCGGCAAGGTCAAGGAAGAAGAGGGCGTTGTGATGCGCACCGCCCGCCAGCGCTATGCATCTGTCCTGGCCTGGGTCCTGCGCCAGCGCACGCTGGCCTTCGCCGGCGCCGCCTTGCTGGTGGTGTTGTCCGGTGCATTGGCCAGCCGCATGGGCAGCGAGTTCATCCCCAGCCTCAGCGAGGGCGACTTCGCCCTCCAGGCCCTGCGGGTACCGGGTACGAGCCTGAGCCAGTCGGTGCAGATGCAGCAGCGCCTGGAACAGATCATCATCGCCCAGGTGCCGGAGGTGGAGCGGGTATTCGCCCGCACTGGCACTGCCGAGATCGCCTCTGACCCGATGCCGCCGAACATCTCCGATGCCTATGTGATGCTCAAACCGCGCGAGCAATGGGCCGATCCCGGCAAGCCGCGCGAAGCGCTGATCGCCGAAGTACAGCGTGCCGCGGCCAGTGTGCCGGGCAGCAACTACGAGTTGTCCCAGCCGATCCAGTTACGATTCAACGAGCTGATTTCCGGCGTGCGCAGCGATGTGGCGGTGAAAGTGTTCGGCGATGACATGGACGTGCTCAACCGGATCGCCGCGCAGATCGCCGCTAGCTTGCAACAAGTGCCGGGCGCCTCCGAGGTCAAGGTGGAGCAGACCACCGGCCTGCCGGTGCTGACCATCGACATCGATCGCGACAAGGCCGCCCGTTACGGCCTGAACGTGGGGGATGTGCAAGACGCCATTGCCATCGCCGTCGGTGGCCGTACCGCCGGTACCCTGTACGAAGGCGACCGACGCTTCGACATGGTGGTGCGCTTGTCCGAAACATTGCGCACCGATGTCGACGGGCTGTCGGGCCTGCTGATCCCCGTTCCGGCCAGCAGCGCCGCGGGAGCTGCGCAAATCGGGTTCATCCCGCTGTCGCAGGTGGCCACGTTGAATTTGCAATTGGGGCCGAACCAGGTCAGCCGTGAGGATGGCAAGCGGGTGGTGGTGGTCAGCGCGAACGTGCGTGGTCGTGACCTGGGTTCGTTCGTCGAACAGGCCGAGCAACGGCTGATCGACGAGGTGCAGATTCCAGCGGGCTACTGGACCCGCTGGGGTGGCCAGTTCGAGCAGTTGCAGTCGGCGACCGAGCGCCTGCAGGTGGTGGTGCCGGTTGCATTGCTGCTGGTGATGGCGTTGCTGCTGATGATGTTCAACAACCTCAAGGACGGCTTGCTGGTGTTCACCGGCATCCCGTTCGCCTTGACCGGCGGTGTGTTGGCGCTGTGGCTACGTGACATCCCGCTGTCGATTTCCGCCGGGGTCGGGTTCATCGCATTGTCCGGGGTCGCGGTACTCAACGGACTGGTGATGATCGCCTTCATCCGCAACCTGCGTGAGGAAGGGCGCACGCTGCATGCGGCGATCGAGGAAGGGGCACTGACTCGCCTGCGACCGGTACTGATGACCGCTCTGGTGGCCTCGCTGGGGTTCATCCCCATGGCCCTGGCCACCGGGACCGGCGCCGAGGTGCAGCGACCGCTGGCGACCGTGGTGATTGGCGGCATCCTGTCGTCCACCGCCTTGACCTTGCTGGTGCTGCCGGCGTTGTACCAGTGGGCGCACCGGCGTGAGGAGGCGGCTTGAGCCGCCCCACACGCCGCACTTTGCTCAATCGCTAGGGTATCGCGCGCGCAGGCTGGCGCTCGCCGGCGTCCTCGTGCAGAGAGATCCGCGAGGTCTCCGGCAGTGCCAAGCCGCCCACCAGCGCCACCAATGCGATCACCACCAGGTAAAAGGCCGGCGCCAGGCTGCTGCCGGTCTGGCTGATCAGCCAGGTGGCCACCAGAGGCGCGGTGCCGCCGAACAGGGTGTAGGCCACGTTGTAGGTGATCGCCGAGGCGGTGTAGCGGGTGCGGGTCGGGAAGGTCTCCGACAGCAACGCCGCGGTGACCACGCCACTGAGCAAGGCACCGACGGCCAGCAGGATCACCCCCAGCAACGCGCCGGACATCGAGCCGGAACTGGCCAGCCAGTAGGCCGGGAATACCGCCACCATCACCCATAGGCAGGTGAAGCCGATGGTCTTGCGCCGCCCGACCCGGTCGGAGAAGGCGCCGGCCAGCGGGCAGCCGACCGCGGCGAACAGCAGCGCCACGGTGGTCACCAGCAGCGACTGGGCGCGGCTCAGGTTGCCGACCATCTGCAGGTAGGTAGAGAAGTAAGTGGTGAACATGTAGAACGACAGCGCGGTCAGCGAAA
The DNA here is from genome assembly GCF_033173945.1 of Pseudomonas sp. HTZ2. Taxonomy (NCBI): domain Bacteria; kingdom Pseudomonadati; phylum Pseudomonadota; class Gammaproteobacteria; order Pseudomonadales; family Pseudomonadaceae; genus Pseudomonas; species Pseudomonas sp. HTZ2. Next base: position 4,295,896 of record NZ_CP137332.1, read on the forward strand.
TGAACGCGCCCAGGTTGCGGATCGCCCTGCCGTGGTGGCGCAGGGTTTGCTTGAGCGGCGAGTGGCTGTGTTCCTTGCCCTCGGCCATGGCCTCGCGAAAGGCTGGGGTTTCCTCCATCCGCCAGCGCAGGTAGAGGCCGACCAGGCCTAAAGGCGCGGCGATCAGGAACGGAACACGCCAGCCCCAACTGCTCATGGCCTCGGGGGTCAGGCTCGCCTCCAGGGTGTAGGCAATCACTGCCGCGCAGGCGAAGGCGGAAAAGGTCGAGACCGGCACAAAGCTGCCGTAGAAGGCCCGTTTGTCCTGCGGTGCATGTTCCATCAGATAGGCGCAGGCGCCGGCGTACTCGCCGCCTGCGGAAAAACCTTGCAGGCAGCGCGCCACGGTGAGCAACAGCGGCGCCGCCAGGCCGATGCTGGCGTAGGTCGGCAGCAGGCCGATCAGGGTGGTTGAGCCGGCCATCAACAGGATGGTCAGCGACAGGATGCGCTTGCGACCCAGCCGATCGCCCAGCGCGCCGAACACGATACCGCCCAGCGGTCGCAGGGCGAACGCTACGGCGAATACGGCAAAGGTCTTGAGCAAGGCGACGCTGGCATCTTCGCCTGTGAAGAACAGGCTGGCGATCAGCGTGGCGAGAAAGCCATAGACGGCGAAATCGAACCATTCGACGAAATTGCCGATGGCCGAGGCGGCGATCACCCGGCGCAAGGTGGCGGGGGATACCTCATGGGGTACGGACATTGGGATGTTCTCCGGTCTTCAAAGGCAGCCTGGGCGCAAGTGCCGTGGTCAGGCCACGGCATCGTTGTTGTGAAGACCAGTAGAACGGCAGGCGGGAGGGCGCGCTTTTTCGTGGGCGACATCGGGATACCTGTTTTGGCCTGCAGGGCGCCGGAGGGCGTTCTGTGCAATCGAGACGGCTATTGGCGGCCGACTTTCCAGGGGGCGTATTCAACGACCGCATGATTTTCTGCAGGCGCCTGCGCCTCCAGCATGAAACTAGGCATGTCACGCAGGTCGAGTTGCATGCAGCGACGGCTCAGGTCGGCTTGCAATTGCCCATCCAGGCGAAAGGCATCGGTTCGCTGCGGTACGGGGGCCAGATCAACCAGGCAACCGGTGACTTTGCCCTGGGCGTCGGCCTGGTAGCGGATGACCGCCTGGCCAACGCTGTCGACGGGTTGCTCACGCATCAGTTGCTGCCAGAAAAATGCCTTGCGCGCTTCATGGATCCGCCAGGGGTGATCGCTGGCCAATGTCGGCCAGGGCGCGACTATCACGATGGGGGCAGTGATCTGGACGGTCTCTTCGCCTCCATACAGCTCGCTCGGCACCAAGGGATAAATGGTCTTCCAGCATTGCCGTTCGACTGCGCGGGCCAGAACCGGATAGGCGGAACGGACCACTTCAGCAGGCAGCTTGGCGGCGTACTCCGGTTTGCCGGGCTGGGTTGAACAGGCGACGGGGCGGGACTGGCGATCGAGGGTGACCTTGAGATCGACTGCCCCGCTAAGCTTGCCTTGGGTTGCGGTCGTTACGTCGTTGGCAAGGACAGACTGCATGGCCTCGATAAAGGGCTTCTCGGCTGGGGTGACGGTCGATGCCTGGCAGGCTGCGAGCGAGAGCATGCTTGCCCATAAACACAAGTGGAGCGGGTAGGCGTGTAAGAAAGCGGGTCGCACGGGAACATCCTTGGTCGATAGCCAAAGCGTTCATGCTCCGGCGTAGTGAGAGAGGCGTGCGGGATCTTAAAGGGGTTGAGCAATGGCGGAAAAATACAATGTGTATTGAGATTTTTCCGCCAGCTTTCGGTCCGCCACTCAGAAGCGCAAGTCCATCGCCACCTCGACGGTACGCGGCGCGCCCATGTAGTACTGCCCGCCATACGCCTGTTTGGCATACAGCTCATCGGTGAGGTTGCGCACCCGAGCGGTGAGGGTGGTGTGCGCGTCCAGCCGATAGCGGGCAAAGCTGCCCAGCAATGTGTAGGCCGGCGCTTGCAGGGTGTTGGCGTTGTTGGCGTACACCGAGTCGACGTAGCGCACGTCCACGCCCGCCGACCAAGCCGAGGTGAAGCTATAGGTCAGCCACAGGTTGGCGACGTTGGCTGGCACGTTGACTGGGGTGTTGCCTTTGCGCGAGACCGACTGGCCGCCGGCCGCTTCGTTGAAATCGTCGTATCGGGCATCGACATAAGCGTAGTTGCCCTCGGCCAGCAGCTTGGGCGTGACCTGCAGCCGCCCCGACAGCTCGATGCCGCGGGAAGTCTGCTGGCCAGCCTGGACCATCACGTTGGGGTCGTTGGAATCGCGCACGGCAAAGTCCTTGCGCACGATCTGGTACACCGCCACCGTCGCTGCACCCCTTCCGTCGAGGAAGTCGAACTTGCTGCCAGCCTCCCACTGCTCGCCCTTGGAGAGGTCGAACAGGCCGACGTTGGAGTAGGTCGCTGCGGCCAGCGAGCCGGCGGGCAGGTCGGCCGCGGTGCTGTACTGCATGTAAACGCTCGCAGCAGGTGTCAGCTCGTAAGTCAGGCCGATGCGCCCGCTCAACGGCTCCCAGCGGCGCTCGAAGAAGGCCGGGCTGGTCGGCGAGACAGGACCATAGTTGGTCACTTGCATGTCCAGGTAGTCGTAGCGCAGACCGGTGAGCAGGGCCAGGCGGTCGGTCAGTTGCAGGCGGTTCTCGGCGAACAGGGCGCGGTTGGTCACCTCGTTGTGACGCTGCTTGGTCAGGCCTGCGTTCACGCCGGGGATGTCATCGAAGCTGCCCGGGTCGAAATGCGCTGGATCGACGACATCACGCCAACTACCCGAAGTGGGGTAGAGGGTCTGGCGCATGCGCGAATAGTCCAGGCCCAAGGACCACTGACTGGCGAGGCCCAGCACTTGATCATCGTGGCGCAGTTCGATGCGGTCACCCAGCAGACGCTGTTCGTGGCGTTGCAGGTAGGGGCTCGAGCGCACCACGTTACCTGCGTCGTTGTAGGCGTAGCTTTCGAGGTTGCGGTAGTCGCGCTGAGCGTTGTAGTGGTACAGGGTGTTCTGCACGCTCGTCGTGTCGCTGATCTGGTAATCGAGGATCGAACGCAGCCAACGAACCCGCTGCTCATAGCGGCCATCGGCGACGTTGTAGTTCTCGAAGCGCCGGCTGCGGTCGATCTTCATCGTGCTGCGCCCGGGCAGGATGGGCGAGCCCCAGTAGGGGCTGTCTTCCTTGTCTTGCTGGTATTCCAGGGCCAGGGTGTGGGTGAGGTCGGGGGCAAGGTCGCTGAGCACGGAGAAGGCCAGGCTGTCGGTCCAGCGTTCGTTGCGGTCCACGTATCCGTTTCCATGGCCACGGCTGAAGTCCAGTCGGGCGAAATGCCGGGCGTCGGCCGGGTTGCTGGCCAGGGCCTGGTTGATGCCGAAGGCGACTTCCGAATCGTCGTAGCTGCCATAGCGCACCCGGCCGTCGAAGGTCTGTTCATCACGGCTGGCCAGCTTGGTGATCGTGTTGATCGAGCCTCCCACGGCGCCTGTGCCATGCAGGAACGACGACGGCCCGCCGATCAGTTCGACCCGGTCGACGACCCAGGCGTCCACCGGGCGGGTGGCGCTGCTGTAGCCCAGGTTGATGCCGTTGTAGAGCTGGGTGACCTGGTTCTGGGTAAAGCCCCGGTAGGACACGAACCCACCGTAGCCCGGATTGGCCGACGCGTTCACGCCGGTCATGGTGTTGAGTACGTCCTGGGTGTCCTTGGCATCACGTTCCTCGATCACGCGGCGGTCCGAAACGCTCACCGAGGCTGGCGTCTGCCGCGCAGTCAGGCCCAATCGGGAGCCGGTCTGGATCGGCTCGTCCAGTTGCACGCCACTGGGTGCCTCGCGTTCGCCATCGATGGTGGTGGCGGTCAGTTCGACGGGGTTGGCTCCCGCCCAGGCGTAGCTGCAGGTGCCCATCAGGAGCACCAGGGAAGTATTGCGGATCATGTTGTCAGGGATTCCACGCAAAGGTCATGGCTGGCCACGACCGTGCACGCGAAAGCACCCGGTCGAGGTCAGGCTGAAGTTGCTGCTGCGAGGAAATCGGAGGGGGAGGCGCGAGGGTTGAGGGCAGGGCGCAGGTAGCGCGGTGGCGGTTGCGCCCAGCTGCGCACCACGATCGGCGAGGGCGAATTGCCTTGGGCCTGGGTGAAAGTCCAGGCGCTGCTGGTCAGCGGTACTGCCAGGGCGAAGGAAGAGCACACTGGGCAATCGAGCTGCGCCATGTGCGAGTCGCTGCCGCTGTCGCCTAGGTCGACGGCCGGGCCGTGGTCACTCGACAGCGAGCAGAACCCGCCTTCCAGTCCGGACAGGCGAAGGCCACTCATCTGGCCATGGTGCAGGCCGCACAGCAATAGGCTGAACAGGACGCTGGCATAGAGCGTCCAGGCGGTCAACACACGTGTCCGGCGCAAGGTTTTCATGGCGGCGAATCTACCATTCGGACGAACGGTCGTGATGTGGTGGATTGTCGCAGCATGGCGCCCAGATGCTGCGCCGGTTCAGGCTGCCCGCTCCAGCACATCCAGCAGATCGACGAACTCCTGGGACAAGCGGTGTCGGGGCGCCAGGTGTACAAGCGGCATCGCCGCTTCATGGGATTGGCGCATCTTGATCGAACTGCTCAAGTACACCGGCAGCACCGGCAGCCCCTCGGCGCGCAACTGATCGACCAGGGTTTGGTGCAGGGCCGTACGCCCGGCGAACTGATTGACCACCACCCCTTCGACCACCAAGTTGGCGTTGTGGTCCTGGCGCAGTTCCTCCACTTCCACCAGAACACTGCGTAGCGCCTGGCGCGAAAAACTGTCGCAATCGAACGGGATGAGTAGCCGCTCGGCCGCCACCAGGGCACTGAAGGTATAGAAGTTCAGGGCTGGGGGCGTATCGATGTAGATGCGCTCGTAATCATCCGACAGCTGCACGAGCAATTTGCGTAGCTTGTTGATTTTGAATTTGCTTTCGAGCTTGTGCTGCAGGTCGGTGAGGTCCTGGCTGGCGGTGACCAGGTGCAGGTTGTCATAGCGTGTTTCGGTGATCGTCACGCGGTGCTTATTGCCGGCCGCCGTGGTGGTCAAGGTCTGGCGGAAGAAATCGGTGATGCCGGCAGGGATTGCATCGTGGGCAAGGCCGGTCAAGTAGTAGGTGGCGTTGGCCTGCGGGTCCAGATCGACCAGCAAGGTTCGATAACCTTCGGCGGCGCTGGCGGCAGCGAGGTTACAGGCGATGCTGGACTTGCCTACACCGCCTTTGTGGTTGAACACGACACGACGCATGGTACTTCATCCCTGATAGGTTGCAGATCGAGGTCAATCCTATGACCGTAAGATGACAGTATTAAGACAAGGCTTGTTACATGTCGGGCAGAGGCCCTGTACTAGAGCAGGTGCAGGCCTCAGGGTGCTTCACGATCATCGTGGATGTCCGAACCGCCCGAGGTGCCGGCGTCATCGACATCGCCGCTGTTGCCGGTGCCCGGGCCTTGGTCGCCCTTGCTGCCTTGGGAGGTGCCGTCGCCGCCGGTGTTGTCGGTGTCGTTGGCATCGGTGCCACCGTTGCCGCTGCCCGTGGCATCACCTGGAGTGCCAGAGCCCATGGCACCGCCGTCGCGATCGATGGTGCCGGTGCCGGGTATCTGCTCGCTGGGAGTGCGTACGGTATTGGCAGTGCCGGCCGCCAGCGCCAAAGGCGCGCTGGCGCCCAGACACAGGGCAAGGCTCAATGAAAGCAGGTGTGGGTGTCTCATGGCACGTCTCCTGGGTCAGGTCTGCGTGCATTGGAACCCTCGATGCCAAGGTGGGTGCCGAAACCGCGACGGACGGTGCCCTCAGTCACTGGTCATCACGCGATTGCGCCCGGCCTGCTTGGCCGCGTAGAGCGCCCGGTCGGCGCGGTTGAGGGCTTCGCTGGGCGCCTCGTTGCTGTCTGCTTCCCAACGCGCCACGCCCAGCGAGAGCGTCACCGCACCCACCGGCTCGATGGGGGTATCCTGCACGCCCTTGCGCAAGCGCTCGGCCACGGCGAGGGCGGCTTGCAGGCTGGCGTCGGGCAGTAGCATCAAGAACTCTTCGCCGCCGGTGCGGCACAGCACATCGCCTTCCCGGCAACAGCGGCGCATCAGTTCGGTCAGTCGACGCAGCACCTGGTCGCCCACCTCATGCCCATGGCCATCGTTGACCTGCTTGAAGTGGTCGATGTCCAGTGCCACGACGCAAAAGTCACAGGCTTCAGCCTCCAGCAGCGACAGGCTGAAGTCCAGGTGGCGACGGTTGCCCAGGCCGGTGAGCGGATCGGTCTGGGCTGCCCGGTTGAGCCGGCCGATGCGCTCCTGCAACAGGTTCAAGCCAAACAGCAGCGCTCGCTTGAGCTCGGCGGCTTCGAAGTACCAGGCCTTGACCCGTTGCAAGCCCTCGGCCGTTCCGGGACGGTCCAGGGCGCGTGCACTGGCGGCCAGTTGTTGCAATGGTCGAGTGATGGCCACGGTCAGCCACCAGAGCACCAGGCAGCCCAGCAGGGCCAGCGGCGCGGAAATGCCGACCACATCGAGTATCAGGCGCTTGAGTGGGGCGACGGTTTGCGCCAACGGCTGCTGGGCAACGATGCCCCAGCCCGTGCTGGGCACGGTGGCGAAGCCCGCCAGCATGTCCACGCCGGTGCTGTTGCGCACCTGCTGCGTGCCATTGCCCAGGGCCTCCAGTTCATCGATCAACGCATTGCCTTGGACCACTGTGCCCACGCGCTCGGCATCCGGGTGATAGAGCAGGCGTCGGTTGCGATCGACCGCATAGAGGTAGGAGCCATCCTTGTAGAAATGCTCGCCTAGCAGGCTTTTGAGAATGTTGTGCTCGCGCAGGTACAGCGTGCCGCCTACATAACCAAGGTAGCCACCCTTGGCGTCGAAGATAGGTTGCGATAGCACCACTACCAGGTTGCTGGCGGTGGAAAGAAACGGCGTCGACACCAACGCGTGCCGTTCGCGCAGTGCCTGGGTGGCGCCAGGGGTCTGCAGGCGGGCACCGATCATCTTTCGCAGCGGCGCCGGTGAAATGGCCTGCAGGACGCCTTGGGCATCGACCACGAACGTCGAGTTGAAGGCGCTGCTCTGGCGCAGCAGCCGTTGGGTTTCGTTCTGCATCGCCAAAGCATCGTCGAGCTGGCGGCCCTGGACCGAAGCACTGAAGGCCAGTTGTTGCAGGGCGTTACCGAGGAACATCTCGGTGATCGAGGCCAGTTTCGCGGCGTACACCCGATTGGCTTCCAGCGCATGGTCGATCAGCAGCTGGCGCTGCACGCGGTAGCTGGCGAAGTAGCTGGTCAGCAGCATCACGGTGGCGGTGAGTGCCGCAAGTACGAGAATCAGCGTGCGCAGATCCAGGCGCAGGCCTTTCTTGGTGTGTGGCAATCCTGACCTCTTGGGCGGGGAAGAGAAACAACCTTACCTGTTACAGGGCTCAGTCGCAGCCGTTTTCACTCCTGGGAGGTTTCCAGCTCGCTCAGTTCGTCCTCGACCTTCTGCATGCGTTGCTCGGCCAGGGCCTGCACCTGCTCGTCGCTGGCGCTTTCGCGCATAAAGGCGGTCAGCTTCTCGCTAAGGCGCTTGCCTTCGTCGCTGTTCTCCAGCGCCTTGGCTTTCTGCGGATCGTGTGTGGCGGCGACGATGAGGTCGAATTCGGCATCGCTGAAGTGCTGTTCACTGTAGAGCTTGAACAGGTCCTGACGCTGGTCCTCGGCGGTGAGGTGCTTGCGCAGCACGGCCTGGATCTGTTGCTCGGACAACTGCGGATGTTTGGGTGCGAGCAGTGTGGCGATCTTCTCGATGTTGTGCTCGTAGGCTTCCTGCAGCGGCAGGTTGGCCAGGATCTTTTCTTCGCGGGTGGGTTTCTGGTCGCAGGCGGCGAGAGTGGCGAGCAGCAGCAAGGGGAGCAGCAGGCGAGGGAAGCGAGCCATGAGGTAAGCCTTGGTCAGGTTGGACGGCAAGTGTACTTCAGAACACCGACAGGCTTTCGATCCATCGACAAGAAGGTCTGTGTCGGTCGTTCAGTCGTGCGTTGTAAGAAGGCGCTTGGCTTTCCAGGCGTTGTCTAAACACTGCGTTTTTGACAGGTCGGAGTGGCCTGGCTGAAGGTGTCCAGACCGAGGCAAAGGATGCCAACGGCTAACGAAAGGCCCTCATCACCTGGGATGCGACCATGAAGAAATGCGTAGTGTATGGCGATCTGATGTCTGATCGCGCCGCAGAGCAATACCCCACGATCACCCTTTGTGACGGCTGCATCGAAGACGACCGCAAAGCCGGTGAAGCCGGCCAGATACTCTTCGTGCAGGGCGAGTCCGAGGACGGCGAGTGTGACTGGTGTGCCCGAGAACTCGGCGAATGCTGATCGGCGCGGGACGTGTACCGGTGCTGTTCGTGTCCGCCGGCCTGCTGCGCCCCAAGAAGCGGGATCACGCCCTGGCCCGTCGGCAGCTGTACCTGAACTACGGCGCGTTAGGTCTGGCGACCCTGTGTCAGCGAAACGGTCTCGAGACCCTGTTGGTGCATGGCGAACACGAGGCTCCCGTTGCGCTCGCCGAGCGTCTTCACCGGCAAGGGTTGCTCCGGGTCGATGCGCCGTTGATGCTGTCGATGACCAGCTTCCATGCTCTGGAGTGGGCGCGCGTGTTCTGTTCTGCGGTCAAGGGCATGGAGCCACGGGTGCGTATCGTACTCGGTGGGCGATGGGTGACAGGGCCTGACCGGCAATGGCTGCACGGCAAGCTGCCGCTGGTCGATCGGATCGTTCAAGGCTTGGGTGAAGACCTGTTGCCTTCGTTGCTGGGGTTTCAGGGTGCATGGGATGGGCGGGCCGCTGGGCTCAACCATCTGCTGGTCGAGGGGCATCATCGTTATCAGCCCAGCATCGAGACCTCGCGCGGATGTGGCAAGGGCTGCACTTTTTGCCAAGAGCGAGACGTCCCGCTGCAAAAGCTCAAAGCCCCTGAACGGATCGCCGACGAGCTGCGCCAGCTTGCAGGCGACTATGGCGACCACGGCATCCATCCGTACTTCCAGTCGTCCTTCTTCCTGCCCAACCCGCGATGGGCCCAGGCGCTGGCCGAACAGGTCCAGCGCTGTAATGCCAGGATTCTCTGGCGCTGCGAGAGCCGGGTCGATGGCATCAAACCCGAGATAGTCCCAAGCCTGGCTGCGGCGGGCATGAAAGTCATCGACCTTGGCCTTGAGTCGGCGGCGCCCGAGCAGATCCTGGCGATGAACAAGGCCCGGGACCCGGCGCGCTACCTAGGGGCGGCGTCAAAATTACTGCAGGCCTGTGCCCGTCACGGCATTTGGGTCAAGGTAAACGTGATGCTTTACGCCGGTGAAACGGCGCACACCCTTGAGCAGACCCGACAGTGGCTCGATGCCCATGCCCATTGCATCAAGGGCGTGTCGGTCGGGCCAGTGGGGGTCTATGGCCCGCCCAGCCATTGTTCTGAGTTTCTGACGGCACTAAGGGCACGGGGCGCGACACCTGTCGACCCAGCAAGCGCCGAGGACTATGGCATCACGCAGTTGAACCTGAGCCCTGAACTGGACGCTGAGCAGGTGGAGCGCGAGAGCCTGGCGCTGTCCAGGCGCTACATGGCAAAGCAGGATTACTTTGATCTGAAGCGCTTTTCCTATTACCCACGCGATTACAGTGAGCAGGCGTTCGAGGCGGATGTCGCGACATCGGATGCGGCCTGCTTGCCGTTTCGGCCATAGCGGCCACGATGAGACTTACGTACAACCGAGGAAAGGGATGACATGTACGACAGCGATGTAAAGGCCTACGCCAAGGAACAAGAAATCGAAGCTGCAAAATTGGAGTACCGAGTCTTCGTCCATGACGATGGACGATCCAATGGGCGTCAGGAACTCATGCGCGACTATGCCAGGGTCCTGTACTCCTCTTCCTTCCGGCGCTTGCAAGGCAAGATGCAACTGCTGGGTATCGACGCCGGGCGCTTCAACCGCAATCGCCTCACCCACAGCCTGGAGGTCGCACAGATCGCGCGTTCGATAGCCATTGACCTGGCGCTCAATGACACTGTCGTCGCCGAGACTGCAGCGCTGGCCCATGACATCGGCAACCCGCCATTCGGGCACCATGGAGAAAAAGTGCTCAACGAACTGTGTGGCGACTGTGGCGGATATGAAGGCAATGCCCAGGCCTTTCGTATTCTGCGTACCCTGGAGCGCAAGCATCATTTGTACGACGGGCTCAACCTCAATGTCCGTACGCTGATGGCGGTGACCAAGTACTTTCATCGCCGGGAGGACAATCCGGCGAAGTTCCTCTACGACGAGGATTACCAGTTCCTCTGTGCCGAACTGGCGAAGCAGGGTTTCGAAGGCAGCAAAAGCATCGACGCCCAGATCATGGACCTTGCCGATGAAATCGCCTATGCCGCCCATGATCTGGAGGACGCCTTGAGTTTTGGTCTGATCAGCCTGGGAGAGATCCTGCACGAGTTCAAGATCAGCGACACCTTCGCCGAGGCGTATCCAATGATGGAGCAACTGGCGCAGGCGGTGCAGAACGATGCGATGTGCTCGCATCGACTGGGGTCGTCGGAAGAGTACGCCATGGTGTTGAAGAAGGAGCTGACCTCCAAGATCGTCAACACGCTGTGTTCGGACATCGGCCTGGTGGATGGCAAACTCGGTTACACGCGTTATGCCAAGTTGGCGGAGGGCCTCAAAAAACTCTTGTTCAAGGCCATCCTGCGCAAGAAAGACGTACAGCTCTACGAAAAACGAGGCGAGCAGGTGATCAAGGGGCTGTTCGAGGTGTACAGCGATGAGCGTTATAACGAGAAAAACAGGTTGCTGCCGCCGGAGCTTCGCTCACTCAAGGCGGACAGGCACAGGCTGATCATCGACTACATCGCAGGCATGATGGACCTGTACGCCATCCAGGAATACGAGCGCTATTTTGGCAAAGGCAGTCTGGATCGCTACTATTTCGGCGAGCGCCGACCCTAGGGCGGCGCCTGCGCTCAAGGCGTTCCCAGTATCCCCATCACCTTGTCGCGCAACTGATCGATACCAAAGGGCTTGCCAATCAGGTGCATGCCCTGCGGTACATCGAAGCTCTCGGCAAAACCACTGGCAAACAGCACGGGCAGCGCTGGACGCAGTGCTCGGGCCTTGGCTGCCAGTTCCTCGCCGCGCATGTCCGGCAGGCCTACATCGGTCATCAGTAGTGCCAATGGCTGGTTGGCGTCCTCGAGGATCTTCAAGGCCGCGGTGGCGTTCTCGGCTTCGATGGCGGTGTAGCCCAGTTCGTCGAGCACTTCGACCATCAACATCCGAACGATGTCGTCGTCTTCGACTACCAGAAGTTGCATGGGGGCGTCCTGTTCAGATGGGTTGTCCTTACTTGTGTGGGTGCGTACGTTGCAGAAGTTCCCCAGCATAACGGCCCCTGTCGATCGATGGAACGATTGGCGCCAGCAACCTTCAAATACTGGCTAACTGCCCTGTCAGAGCGGGCAAAGCTGGTTAGACTCGCTATAGCGTCCGCCTTGCGTAGTGGCCGCGATCCTTTCAATGGACTTTTTTACCCGGGCGTTTTCAGATGATTCAAGCAGCCTCGATGGATCAACAGAGCTTTCGCAAACTGTTGAGCCGCAACGTAGGGCTCCCCCTGGGGGTAGGCCTGCTGGGCGCCGTGGCTTTCGTCGCGGTGATCAACTACCTGCTCTCGGCCATGCAATGGGTCGAGCACACCGATCGGGTGATCGGCAATGCCAACGAAACCGTCAAACTGTCGATCGACATGGAAACGGGTATGCGCGGGTTCCTGATCACCGGGGACGAGCGCTTCCTCGACCCCTACGAAGTGGCCAAGCCTCGCATTTTCACGAGTCTGAAGGCCTTGCGAGCGATGGTGCAGGACAACCCGCAACAGACAGAGCGCATTGACCGCCTGGTGGCCCTGCAACAGGCCTGGAACGATTTCAGCAGCCAAATGATCGCCTCGCGGCGCAACCAGGGCGATTACCAGACTTCCATAGGCAATGGCCGCGGAAAGCGCTTGACCGATGAAATCCGCAAGGAGTTCGACGATTTCATCGTCACCGAGCAGCAACTGCGCATGGCGCGCAACGAGAAGGTCAACAGTGTCACGGTCTGGGCGATCACGGCCTTTGTGTTGTTCATCGTCACGCTCAGTGCCTTGCTGGCGTATCTTGGCCGTCGCGACCTGCTGCTGCTGTCGAACAGCTACGTGGACAACTTGCAGGCCCAGCGCCGCGCCACCGAGCGCCTGGAGCACCAGGCATGGCTGCGCAGCGGCCAGACCCAGCTCGCCGAACAGGTCCTGGGCCAACTGACCCTGGCGATGCTCGGCGACAATATCCTGCGCTTTTTCGCCAGTTACCTGGGCAGCGTGGTGGGGGCCTTCCATGTACGCGATGAACAAGGGCAACTGGTGCGTGTGGCCAGCTACGGCCTGGACACCGAACAGGCCCAAGGGCCATTGACCGCTGGTCAGGGGGGCCTGTTGGACGAGGCGGTCCGTCAACGGGCGCCGTTGCGCCTGGACAACCTGCCTGAGGACTACCTGCGGCTGAGCTCGAGCCTGGGCAGCGGTCTGCCACGCAGTGCCTTGCTGCTGCCGACCCACGACGATGGTCAGGTCAATGGCGTGTTGGAGCTGGGGTTCCTGCGGCCTTTGCAGGAGCGCGATGTGGAGCTGCTGCAGCAAGTGGCGGGCAGCCTGGGCATCAGCATAGAAAGCGCACGCTACCGACATCGCCTGCAGCAGGTACTGGCCGAGACGCAACAGCTCAACGAAGAGCTGCAAGTGCAGCAGGAAGAGCTCAAGACCGCCAACGAGGAGCTTGAGGAGCAGTCCCGCGTACTCAAGGAGTCCCAGGCGCATCTGGAGATTCAACAGGCGGAGCTTGAGCAGACCAACGAGCAGTTGGCCGAGCGCACCGATGCCCTGGGCCGCAAGAATGGTGAGCTCAATCAGGCGCAGTTGGAGCTGCAGGCCCGAGCCGAGGATTTACAGCGCACCAATCGCTACAAGTCCGAGTTTCTCGCCAACATGTCCCACGAACTGCGCACGCCGCTCAACAGCTCGTTGATCCTGGCCAAATTGCTGGCCGAGAACGCGCAGGGCAATTTGAGCAGCGAACAGGTCAAGTTCGCCGAATCCATCTATTCAGCGGGCAACGACTTGCTCAATCTGATCAACGATATTCTCGACATTGCCAAGGTCGAGGCGGGCAAGCTCGAAGTGCGGCCACAGGCCACCCAGGTCGATAGCCTGGCCGATGGCTTGCGCAGCTTGTTCCAGCCGCTTGCCCAGGACAAAGGCTTGGCGTTCGACGTACGACTTGAGCCGGGGGTACCGGCAACGCTGCTCACCGACCGTCAGCGCCTGGAGCAGATCCTGAAGAACCTGCTGTCCAACGCCATCAAGTTCACCGAGCACGGAAAGGTCAGCCTGACCATCGACCAGCATCAGGACCGTAGTGTCGTCTTCACAGTCCGTGACACCGGCATCGGCATCGCGACCGACCAGCACCAGGCGATCTTCGACGCCTTCCATCAGGTCGATGGCACCAGTAACCGCCGTTACGGCGGCACCGGTCTGGGGCTGTCGATCTCTCGTGACCTGGCGCGGTTGCTGGGCGGGCAGATCAAGGTCGAGAGCGCGCCAGGGCAGGGCAGCGCGTTCAGTCTTGTCCTGCCCGAGCAGCTCGAAGCCGATGAGGTAGGACCCTCTGCGCCGCGGGTGAGCGCGCCGGCGCCGACGCCACCGGCAACGCTGCCTGCCGCGCCGCCACCTGCCAAGGCACCGGCTTTTGCCGATGACCGCGAGCAGGCGCCGTTCGCCAACCGCTGCATCCTGGTGGTGGAGGACGAGCCAAGTTTCGCCCGTATCCTCTATGACCTTGCCCATGAACTGGGGTACAGCTGCCTGGTGGCCCAAGGGGCCGACGAGGGTTACGCGTTGGCCGCCCAGTACACGCCGGATGCCATTTTGCTGGACATGCGCCTGCCCGATCATTCGGGGCTGACGGTGCTGCAACGGCTCAAGGAACAGGCCAGCACCCGGCACATCCCGGTGCATGTCATCTCGGTGGAGGATCGCATCGAGGCGGCCATGCACATGGGCGCGGTGGGTTATGCAGTCAAACCGGCCAGCCGTGAGGAACTCAAGGCGGTGTTCGGTCGCCTGGAAGCCAAACTCACCCAGAAGCTCAAGCACATCCTGCTGGTGGAGGACGATGATCTGCAGCGCGAGAGCATCGCCCGCCTGATCGGCGATGAGGATGTCGAGATCACTGCAGTGGCTCTGGCACAGGATGCCCTGGCGCTGCTTCGCGAAAACATCTACGACTGCATGATCATCGACCTCAAGCTGCCGGACATGCTTGGCAACGAGTTGCTTAAGCGCATGACGTCCGAGACGATCCGGTCCTTCCCGCCCGTGATCGTCTACACCGGGCGCAACCTCACCCGTGAGGAGGAGGCGGACCTGCTCAAGTACTCGCGCTCGATCATCATCAAAGGCGCACGCTCGCCTGAACGGCTGCTCGATGAGGTCACGCTGTTCCTGCACAAGGTCGAATCGCAGCTCTCCCATGAGCGCCAGCGCATGCTCAAGACCGCACGCAGTCGTGACAAAGTGTTCGAAGGGCGCAAGATCCTTTTGGTGGACGATGATGTGCGCAATATCTTCGCCTTGACCAGCGCCCTTGAGCATAAGGGCGCCATCGTCGAGATCGGTCGCAATGGGCATGAGGCCATCGAGCGTCTGGAGCAGCACCCGGACATCGACCTGGTGCTCATGGACGTGATGATGCCCGAGATGGACGGCTACGAGGCCACTCGGTTGATCCGCCAGCAAGCGCGCTGGCGCAAGTTGCCGATCATCGCCGTGACCGCCAAGGCCATGAAGGACGACCAGCAACGCTGCCTGCAGGCTGGCGCCAATGATTACCTGGCCAAACCGATCGAACTGGACCGATTGTTCTCACTGATCCGTGTATGGCTGCCGCAACTGGAGCGAATTTGAGTAACGAACGCAACACCGATATCGAGATCCGGCTGTTGATCGAGGCGATCTACCTCAAGTACAGCTACGATTTTCGCGATTATTCCGGCGCTTCGATCAAGCGCCGGATCCTGCACGCCGTGCGCCAGTTCGATTGCCGCACGGTATCGGCCTTGCAGGAGCGGGTCTTGCACGATCCGGCAGCATTCATGCAGTTGCTGCAGTTCCTGACGATTCCGGTCAGTGAGATGTTCCGCGATCCTGAGCACTTTCTGGCCGTGCGCAGGGAGGTGGTACCGCTGCTGCGCACCTGGCCGTCGCTCAAGGTCTGGATCGCCGGTTGCAGCACGGGTGAGGAGGTCTACTCGATGGCGATCCTGCTGCGCGAGGAGGGTTTGCTGGAGCGCACCATCCTCTATGCCACCGACATCAACCCCCATTCACTGGAAAAAGCCAAGCAGGGTATCTACCCCCTGAAGGCCATGCAGACCTACGCCGAGAACTACCGCAAGGCTGGAGGGCGCCGGGACTTGTCCGAGTACTACACGGCCGCCTACGGCAACGCGATCATCGATAGCAGCCTGCGCGAGAACGTGACTTTCGCCGACCATAGCCTGGCCACCGACAGTGTGTTTTCCGAAACCCAATTGGTGTCGTGCCGCAATGTCCTGATCTATTTCAACAAGGCGCTGCAGGATCGCGCCTTGGGCCTGTTCCATGAGTCCTTGTGCCATCGTGGGTTCCTGGTACTCGGCAGCAAGGAGTCCTTGGATTTTTCCGCCTACAGCGAGCGCTTCGAAGCGCTCGTGCGGCCTGAACGGATCTATCGCAAGTCATGAGTGGCGTGGCGGCGGTGGTCATCGGTGCCTCGGCGGGCGGCGTTTCGGCGCTGTTGCAAGTATTAGGCGGGCTGCCCGAAGGTTTTGCCATTCCGGTGCTGTGCGTATTGCACCTGCCCGATGATCGCCACAGCCAGCTGGCCACGGTGTTGCAGCGACGCTTGCATCGACCGGTACATGAGGCCCGGGACAAAGAGCGCATCGTCGACGGGGTGATCTATGTGGCCGGACCCGGTTACCATTTGTCGATTGAACGCGACCTGACCCTGTCGTTGAGCCAGGAAGACCCGGTGCATTTCTCCCGCCCGGCAATCGATTTTCTGTTTCAGTCGGCGGCGGATGCCTATGGCGCCGGCCTGCTCGGCGTGCTGCTCACCGGTGCCAACGAAGACGGTGCCGAGGGTTTGCTTCAGATCAAAAACAGCGGGGGCCGGACCGTGATCCAGGACCCTCGCGACGCACAGGTCGCGCAGATGCCGGAGGCCGCGCTGGCCTTGCAGCAGCCCGACCATATTCTTTCCCTGAGTGGTATCGGGCATTTGCTCGCTACCCTGGAACCGCGCGCATGCTGAGCGATATCACCGCCAAACTGTTGATCGTTGACGATCTGACGGAAAACCTGTTGGCCCTCGAAGCCCTGATCCAGGGTGAGGACCGCGAAGTGCACCGGGCCCAGTCCGCCGAGCAGGCGCTGTCGTTGTTGCTCGAGCATGAATTCGCGCTGGCCATTCTCGATGTGCAGATGCCTGGCATGAACGGGTTCGAGCTGGCCGAACTGATGCGTGGCACCGAAAAGACCAAGAACATTCCGATCGTCTTCGTCAGTGCGGCCGGTCGCGAGATGAACTACGCGTTCAAAGGCTATGAAAGCGGCGCGGTGGACTTCATGCACAAGCCCCTGGACACCCTGGCGGTCAAGAGCAAGGTCTCGGTCTTCGTCGACCTGTTCCGCCAGCGCAAGGCGCTGGGGCGTCAGCTGGAGGCCCTGGAGCGCAGCCGCCAGGAGCAGGCGCAACTGCTGGCCGAGCTCGAAGTGGCGCGTGGCGAGCTGGAGCGCGCGGTGCGCATGCGCGACGACTTCATGTCGATCGTCTCCCATGAGGTGCGCACGCCGCTCAATGGCCTGATTCTGGAAACCCAACTGCGCAAGATGCATCTGGCCAAGGGCAATATTGCGGCGTTCAGTGAAGATCGCTTGCGGGCGATGGTCGAGCGTGACGAACGGCAGATCAACAGCCTGATCCGCTTGATCGAAGACATGCTCGATGTGGCCCGCATCCGTACCGGCAAGCTGTCGATCCGACCCAAGGCGTTCGACCTGGCGCAACTGGTGCGAGGGCTCGTGGAGAATTTCGCGGCACAGGCCGCGGCCCTGGAAACCCATCTCGAACTGGAGCGTTGCGAGGCGTTACCGGGAGAGTGGGACGAGTTCAGGATTGAGCAAGTGGTGGCCAATCTGTTGTCCAATGCCTTGCGTTACGGCGAACGGCGACCGGTGCGAGTGCGAGTGTTCGAGCACGACGCCATGGCCTGCGTGCAGGTGCAGGATCAAGGGATCGGCATCAGCGCGGCCAATCAGCAGCGTATTTTCCAGCAGTTCGAACGCGTCGCGACGCAGCAATCCAGCGCGGGCCTGGGGCTGGGGCTGTATATCTCCGAACAGATCGCCCAGGCCCATGGCGGACGCATTCATGTCGACAGCGAGGAAGGTAAAGGCGCGACGTTCAGCCTCTACCTGCCGCTGGCGGCACAACGTCGACAAAGCGACCAGACGCAGGCAACCTCTGCCTGAGGTGACGGTCTGATGGCCAAGTTATTGAATCCCAAGGCGAAGTCATGAGTGAAGATGCACAAGATGTCGTATTGGTCGTCGAGGATGAACCGGCGATTCGCATGATCCTGCGTGATTATCTGGCTGGGGAGGGGTATCACGTGCTGGTGGCCGAAGACGGTGAACAGGCCTTTGCCATCTTGGCGAGCAAGCCGCATCTGGATTTGATGGTGACGGATTTTCGTTTGCCGGGTGGGATTTCGGGGGTGGAGATCGCTGAGCCTGCGGTCAAGTTGAGGCCGGACTTGAAGGTGATTTTCATCAGTGGGTATCCGGCGGAGATCCGCGAGTGCCAGAGCCCGATTGCGCGGCGGGCGCCGATACTGGCCAAGCCGTTCGATCTGGATAGTTTGCGGGAGCAGATTCAGATTCTTTTGCAGTGAATCGTTGGTTTCTGTTGGTTTCTTGTTGGTGGGCTTATCCGATTGTTTTATCGACAGGTAGTCACCTTTCTGCCTTTACGGCGGGTCACTTTGGGTCTTGGCCAAAAGTAACCAAAAGCCGCGCGCCCTGCATCCGGCCCGGCGCTTCTCACCGGGTCCCCTCGCTGCGGTGTCTTGCGGGGCTACGCCAGCCTCCATCTCGCGACTTGGGCTACGCCGAAGGGCGCTACGCGCCTGCCCCTACAAACACCTCCACTCGGCCTGCTGATGGGGCGCAAGTTACGGGCGGCGCCTGGGCTGGCGTTGTTTCATTCAGTGGTTTTTGTGGTGAGCTTTTGGGCCTATTCGCGGGTAAATCGGGGCGCCGAACCGCCGCACACACAGGCTCACAGCTCTTGAGAACGGCGCTGTGCCTGTAGGAGCGGCGGCGCTCCTACCCGCAAATAGGCCGGAACAAACAGCCAAACAATTAACTTGTTTGCCGTTGCTTTTGATGCGCGATAGTCCAGACACCACCCATCGCGACCTCAGAAGGCCGAGTGAAGGTGTCTGAAGGGGCAGGCGCGCAGCGCCCTTCGGCGGTAGCCGAAGACGCGAGATGGAGGCTGGCGTAGCCAGCCGGAGGCCGCGAAGCCCCGCAAGACACCGCAGCGAGGGGACCCCGGAGCGCAGCGCAGGGGCCGGATGTGGGAGCCAGCGGTTTTTGCCTACTTTTGCCCAAGAGCAAAAGTAGGTCGCCGTAAAGGCGAAAAGCGCCGACCCGTTCAACTTCAACCGCTTAACTCGCTGCGATCTCTCGTAGCGGGAGGCGAATCATACAGCGTTAAAACCTGCTGTCAACTGCCTTTTTCACCGCTGCCGATCAGAAGACCGAAGCCCTTCCGATACTACCTGAAGCGTTCAACTCGTTGATTATCAAGGAGTTTTGCGTTTCGACTGCGTCGGAAGTGGGGCGCATTATAAGGGGATTCGAAACCCCGTCAACAGTTATTTCAAGAAAGTTTCAAACCGCCCTGCCCCGCCCCAGCAAACGAGGGACACGACGCCACACCGGCGGAATACGCACAAACATCAATACTGCCCCGACGGCGGCGTATATCACCCACTCTTGCAGATCTGAGCGAACGATCCAGAGGAAGTGCAGCAATCCCAACCCGAGAATCCCATAAGCCAACCGGTGCAACTTCTTCCATCGCGCGCCGAGCCTCCGCTGACTGTAACGATTCGACGTCGCCGCGAGCGCCAGCAGGCCAAGAAAGCCCAACACTCCCACAATGATGTAAGGCCGCTTGCGCAGCTCGACACCCAATTGCCCCCAGTCCAGCCCGAGGATGAACACAATATAGGAAGCCATGTGCAGGACGACGTAAGCGAAGCACCACAACCCGAGTTGCCGCCGCACGACTATCCAAGCGGGCCACCCTGTGAGTCTCTGCAACGGCGTCATGCTCAAGGTGACCAGCAAGAAGGTCAACGCGCCAAGACCCAGGCGATCTACCAAGATTTTGCCAGGGTCTGGTCCCAGCAGATTCATCGCCGCTTCATATAGCCACCAACCGGGAAACGCACACCCCACCAGGAAAATGGCCAGTCGAAACCAGGGATAACGCATCAGTAGTTCTTCCGCAGATCGAGCCCCGCATACAGCGACGCCACTTCATCGGCGTAGCCATTGAACATCAGGGTATCGCGCACATTGGGACTGAACAGCCCACTGGGCAAACGCCTTTCCCTGGCCTGGCTCCAGCGCGGGTGGTCGACCATCGGATTGACGTTGGCATAGAAACCATACTCCGTAGGCGCAAGACTCTCCCAGGTGGTGCTTGGCCGCTCTGCCACCAGGCTCATGCGCACGATGGACTTGATACTCTTGAACCCGTACTTCCATGGCACTACCAGGCGCAACGGCGCGCCGTTCTGATTGGCCAACTCCCGGCCATACATGCCTACCGCCAGAATCGCCAGGGGATGCATCGCCTCGTCCAGGCGCAGCCCCTCTACATAGGGCCAATCGATCAAGGCAAAGCCTGAGCGCTGCCCAGGCATGCTCTGTGGATCCTGCAGCGTCTCGAAGCGTACGTAGCGCGCCTTGGAGTTCGGCTCGACCTGCTTGAGCACCTGTGCCAATGGAAAGCCCAGCCAGGGGATGACCATCGACCAGGCCTCGACACAACGCAACCGATAGATGCGCTCTTCGAGCTGGTAGGGTTTGACGAAGTCTTCCAAGGCATAGCGACCGGGCTTGGCCACTTCACCATCGACCACCAGAGTCCAGGACTCGGTCTTAAGCGCACCGGCATTGGCCGCTGGGTCCCCCTTGTCGGGGCCGAACTCATAGAAGTTGTTGTAGTGGGTGGCGTCCTTGAACGGCGTGATCGCTTCGTCCTTGACCGTCACAGCCTGCCAGCGCGCGGCTGCCAGCTTGTCTGTGAACCAGGCAGGCGCGGCACCAGGCGCGACGTCGGCATAGCGCGACGCCTCGACAGCCGAAGCAGCACGCGGCAACGCGCCAAGGGCCAGCCCTGCCAGGGAAGCCCCAAGCATTGAACGCCTGGAAAGATAGAGTCTTTCGGGGGTGATCTCCGACGCTTTGCAATCGGACGATGTGGGAGACTTGATAAGCATGACGGCTCCACAGCACAGGCAACGGATGTACCTGTAAGACTATGGAGCCGGAGGGTTATTCCAACATTAACGCTTTGTCAGCTTTTGCGGCGACGACCACGCAGCAGATACTGCACAGGGCCGGAAATCGCATAGCCGAGGAAGATCAGCAGCAGGATTCGGGGCGGGTCGCTGAACACCACCGCGAACACCAGCACCACAGCGAGAATGGCCACGAAGGGCACGCGCCCCTTGAGGTCCAGCTCCTTGAAGCTGTTGTACTTGATGTTGCTGACCATCAGCATGCCGGCAGCGGCCACCAACAAGGCGACCAGGAACGACAGCTTGGAGCCCTGGATGCCATAGTCACTGAAGGCCCATACGGTGCCAGCGACCACACCGGCGGCAGCCGGGCTGGCCAGGCCGATGAAGTAGCGCTTGTCAGCCGTGCCGACTTGGGTATTGAAGCGCGCCAGACGCAATGCCGCACCAGCGACATAGATGAAGGCGACCATCCAGCCGACCTTGCCCATGTCGCCCAGCGCCCAGACGAACGCCAGCAAGGCAGGCGCAACGCCGAAGGCCGCCATGTCCGACAGCGAGTCGTACTCGGCACCGAAGGCGCTCTGGGTGTTGGTCATGCGCGCAACACGACCATCGAGGCTATCGAGGACCATGGCCACGAAGATGGCGATCGCGGCGAACGCGAAGTACTTGCTCGCTTCACGCGGGTCGCCGGCACTGAGGTAACCGTGCGCGCTGATGGAGCTGACGATGGAATAGAAACCGGCAAACAGGTTGGCGGTCGTGAACAGGTTGGGTAGCAGGTAAATGCCACGGTGACGGACCTTGCGCCCTTCGGCGTCATGCCCTTCTTCAATATGCTCATCGACAGGTAGCAGGCTTTCGGCGTCGGAGGGCTTATTCGGCTCTTCGGGACGTTCGCTCATGAAAAGTACCTTGCAACTGGGGTGGAAAATATTCGACACGGGCCTGCGAAACAGGTTCTGACGGCAAGCCACTGGTCGCTTTATACCAGAAGCAGGCCGCGTAAACGAAAAAACGCGGCCGAAGCCGCGTTTTTCATGTTACCGACGCAAGACTTAGTTCTTGGTCTTGTCGACGATCTTGTTGGCCGCGATCCAAGGCATCATGGAGCGCAGTTGCTCGCCGATGACTTCGATGCCGTGAGCGGCGTTGTTACGACGCTTGGCGGTCATCGATGGGTAGTTGGTGGCGCCTTCGGAGATGAACATCTTCGCGTACTCGCCGTCCTGGATGCGCTTCAGAGCGTTGCGCATGGCCTTGCGGGATTCTTCGTTGATGACTTCCGGACCGGTGACGTACTCACCGTATTCGGCGTTGTTGGAGATCGAGTAGTTCATGTTGGCGATACCGCCTTCGTACATGAGGTCAACGATCAGCTTCAGCTCGTGCAGGCACTCGAAGTAGGCCATTTCCGGCGCGTAGCCCGCTTCGACCAGGGTTTCGAAACCGGCCTTGACCAGCTCGACGGTACCGCCGCACAGAACGGCCTGCTCACCGAACAAGTCGGTTTCGGTTTCGTCCTTGAAGGTGGTTTCGATGATACCGGTACGGCCGCCGCCGACGCCCGAGGCGTACGACAGAGCAACGTTCTTGGCGTTGCCGGAGGCGTCCTGGTAGACGGCGATCAGGTCAGGGATGCCGCCGCCCTTGACGAACTCGGAGCGAACGGTGTGACCCGGAGCCTTCGGCGCGATCATGATCACGTCCAGGTCGGCACGCGGAACGACTTGGTTGTAGTGGATCGAGAAGCCATGGGAGAAGGCCAGGGTAGCGCCCTTCTTGATGTTCGGCTCGATTTCGTTCTTGTACAGGGCGCCTTGGAACTCGTCCGGGGTCAGGATCATGACCAGGTCGGCAGCGGCGACGGCAGTAGCAACGTCAGCGACTTTCAGGCCGTGGGCTTCTGCCTTGGCAACGGTGGCCGAACCTTTACGCAGACCGACGGTAACGTCCACACCGGAGTCCTTGAGGTTGCACGCCTGGGCGTGCCCCTGGGAGCCGTAACCGATGATGGCGACTTTCTTGCCCTGGATAATGGAAAGGTCGCAGTCTTTGTCGTAATAAACTTTCATGAAATACCCCTGTTATATCTCGGCTCCACGGAGCCATCACTGATTCTTGTATGCGTATTCAGATACTGAGCACTTTGTCGCCACGGGCAATGCCGGTGACGCCGCTGCGCACGGTTTCCAGGATCGACGCGGTGCCAATGGCCTGGATGAAGCTGTCCAGCTTATCGCTGGTACCGCTCAGTTGCACGGTGTACACACTGGCGGTGACATCGACGATCTGGCCACGGAAGATATCCGTGGTGCGCTTGATCTCGGCGCGCTGGGCGCCGGTGGCCTTGACCTTGACCAGCATCAGCTCGCGCTCGATGTGAGCACTCTCCGACAGATCGACGAGCTTGACCACTTCGACCAGTTTGTTCAGGTTCTTGGTGATCTGTTCGATCACTTCGTCATGACCAACGGTCGTCAGGGTCAGGCGCGACAGAGTCGGGTCCTCGGTCGGCGCCACGGTCAGGCTTTCGATGTTGTAGTTACGCTGGGAGAACAGACCGACCACGCGAGACAAGGCACCGGGTTCGTTTTCCAACAGCAGGGAAATGATGTGCCGCATATCAGGTACGCTCCGTCTTGCTCAGCCACATGTCACGCATCGAGCCGTCCTTGATCTGCATCGGGTAGACGTGCTCGGTCCTGTCGACCGCGATGTCGATGAACACCAGGCGGTCCTTCATCGCGAAAGCCTCTTCCAGTTTTGGCTTGAGGTCCTTCAGGCTGGTGATGCGGATACCCACATGGCCATAGGCCTCAACCAGCTTGACGAAGTCAGGCAGCGACTCCACGTAGGAATGCGAGTGACGGCCGCTGTAGGCCATGTCCTGCCATTGACGAACCATGCCCAACACACCGTTGTTCAGGTTGACGATCTTCACCGGCAGGTCGTACTGCATGCAGGTGGACAGTTCCTGGATGTTCATCTGGATACTGCCTTCACCGGTCACGCAAGCCACGTCCTGGTCAGGGAAGTTGAGCTTGATGCCCATCGCCGCCGGGAAGCCGAAGCCCATGGTGCCCAGGCCGCCGGAGTTGACCCAACGATTTGGCTTGTTGAAACGGTAGTACTGCGCCGCGAACATCTGGTGCTGGCCGACATCGGAGGTGATGAAGGCATCGCCCTTGGTCACTTCGCACAGGGTTTCGATCACGGTCTGCGGCTTGATGACGCTGCCATCGCCCTTGTCGTAAGGGAACAGGCCGCGGTCACCTCGCCACTCGTCGATCTGCTTCCACCAGGCATCGAGTGCCGCCTTGTCAGGCTGCTCGCCGATCTCCTTGAGGATGGTGAGCATCTCGGTGAGCACACTTTCGACCGGGCCAACGATCGGCACGTCGGCCTTGATCATCTTGGAGATCGACGCCGGGTCGATGTCGATGTGAATGATCTTGGCGTTCGGGCAGAACTTGGCCGGGCCATTGACTACGCGGTCGTCGAAACGCGCACCGACAGCGAAGATCACGTCTGCATTGTGCATCGCCATGTTGGCGGTGTAGCTGCCGTGCATGCCCAGCATGCCGATGAACTGACGATCGGTGCCCGGGAAGCCACCCAGCCCCATCAGGGTATTGGTGACCGGCAGGTTCAACGACTTGGCAATCTCGGTAAGGGCTTCGGAGCCGCCGCCAAGAATGACGCCACCGCCGGAATAGACCACCGGACGCTTGGCTGCCAAGAGCATCTCGGCCGCTTTGCGGATCTGGCCGGAATGACCGCGGACAGCCGGGCTGTAGGAGCGCAGCTTGACCTTCTTGGGATAGACGTACTCGAACTTCTCGGCCGGGTTGGTCATATCTTTTGGAATGTCGACCACGACCGGGCCTGGACGGCCGGATTGCGCCAGGTAGAAGGCTTTTTTCAGGACTTCGGGAATTTCCGAGGCATGCTTGACCATGAAGCTGTGCTTCACGATCGGCCGGGAAATACCAATCATGTCGGTTTCCTGGAAGGCATCGGTACCAACCATGGTGCTAGGCACCTGACCGGACAGGATGACCATCGGGATCGAGTCCATATAGGCAGTGGCAATGCCGGTGATGGCATTGGTCGCGCCTGGGCCGGAAGTCACCAGCACCACGCCGGCCTTGCCGGTTGCACGGGCGTAACCGTCCGCCATATGGGTGGCAGCCTGTTCGTGACGAACCAGGATGTGGTTGATCTCCGGTTCCTTGAACAGGGCGTCGTAAACATGAAGGAGAGCACCGCCAGGGTACCCATAGATGTGCTTAACGCCTTCGTCACGCAAGAAGCGGACGACCATCTCAGCGCCAGATAAAAGCTCCACGTTGTTCACCTCTAAAACGCCAGAATACCGCCCTCAAATGGACGGGTCTTAATAGGTTTACTGCCAAGCAGAGCATGAGCGAACGTCAGCACTGACTGAGCAAGTATTGGGAGCGCCCCAGAGTGTTGCGGGGGGTTCCCACCCAGCGCGAGGTAACGCGTTGCGGGGTGTTACAAGTCGGCGCGGGTGTGCGCCTCATGATCTGCTTAGCGGGTCTGCTTCTGGCAGTCCCTCTACAGCGGAATCTGGATTCTTCTGATTCGTCGCGCGCAAGTCAAGAAAAATTATTGCCAATTTTTCCCCAGGATGAATTCCTGCCACCACGAAAAAGGTGGTCAGCAGCAGGAAAATAAAGATTTCCAAAAAAAAGGGCCACAATCTGCGGCCCTTATAGGAAAAAAAGAAGAAATCAGGCGGAAGGACTGATCAATTGGTCAAATGCTGCCAGCAGACGTCTAAGCTCGCGACTCTGCTCTGGGCGATCGACGAACACCGTTTCGGCCATGACCAGAATGCCAGAGGCATTGGGCAACGGGTGACCGTGCTCGATGATCAGCTTCATACGCGGCAGGAAAATCCATTGCAGCCACTGCTCGAAGGTCATTACATCCACCGCGAACGGGACCACGCTGGCCAGCGCTTCGGCGCTGGGCACCTGTTCGCTCCACCAGCCCTGGACCTGCAATTCGCGCTCGATCAACAACAGATGATCGGCAATATCGAGGATGCGTTGCTCCATCACGAGGTAGTCCGCGCCTTCTGCCGCGCCAATGCCGCACCCTGGCTGTCCCCTTGCTTCTCACGGGCCTGGGCGATGGTGTTCCACAGCTCGGCCTGCAGGTCGGGACGCCCATTGGCGTAGGTCAGCGCACGACGTGCCAGTTGCTCAGCCTGCGCCGAGTCGCCCTGGGCCAGGCGCACCTGGGCCAGACGGAACAGTACCTGCGGCTCGCGCGGAGCGATGCGCTGGGCACGCTCCAGGCTCGAGGCGGCACCGTTGAAGTCACCACCGCCCTGTTGCTGCTGAGCGGTGGTCAG
The DNA here is from genome assembly GCF_033173945.1 of Pseudomonas sp. HTZ2. Lineage (NCBI taxonomy): Bacteria > Pseudomonadati > Pseudomonadota > Gammaproteobacteria > Pseudomonadales > Pseudomonadaceae > Pseudomonas > Pseudomonas sp. HTZ2. The sequence continues at coordinate 4,322,052 of NZ_CP137332.1, forward strand.
CAGCGCCAGCACCGGCCCATCGAGCTGCTCATCGGCCGACAGCCCGCCGGTGGCGTTGCTGCGCGGAATACCGGTCGGAGCGCTGGGCGTGCTGGACGCGCTGTTCATCGAGGCGATGTCGAACGGCTCGTCGGCAATCGGGTTGGGGTTGGTGGCGATCGGGCCGCTGCTCACAGGGCCAGGGGTGATTGGCCCAGTGCTGATTGGCGCAGCCGTACCGGCCGGGAAGGCCTGGATGGGCGCTGCGCCAGCGCCTTGCGGGATCACCACGGTCACACCGGAATCCTCAGGCAGGGACTGCGCCTGGCTGGTGCCTCCGCTGGGCTGGCGGGCAACGTTACGGTTGCTCGCAATTCGCTCACTGTTCGATACCCGGGTGCTCGAGTCCACCACGGGGATATTGCCGCGCGGAACGCTGGAGCACCCCTGGAGCACGGCAATCGCCGTCAAGGCAGGAAACAACCACTTGTTCACTTCACACCCTCTTCAAAGCTAGCGCTCAATTCATCCATCCCTTGACCCAGTCCATGACGGACTCCACTGGGTCTTGCGGGCCACCACAGGCAGCGCCGGCAGGCGGTTCACTTCCACGAATATACGGCATCTGCACCGCCCCCGGACAGCTACCGTCCGACCCCTGGCCGCTGTACGGGTCGATCCAGGCTTGCACCACGTTGTCCGGTTGCGGCATGTCCAGCGGCAGCGGGTCGGCTTTCTTCATGAAGCTGGTCCATACCTGCAAGGCACCCGTGGCACCGGTGAACGGCGTCTTGCCGTTGTCGTCGCGGCCCAGCCAGACCACCGCCAGCAAATCCTGGCTGAAGCCGGAGAACCAGCTGTCGCGCGAATCGTTACTGGTACCGGTCTTACCTGCCAGGGTCAGCGAACGGGGCAGCACGTTGTAGACCGAACGGCCGGTACCCTCGCGCATCACCCGCTGCATGCCGTTCTGCACCAGATAGATGGCACCTGGATCGAAGGTCTGCTGGATCTGGAACGGGTAGCGCTTGAGCGGCTCGCCTTCGGCGGTGAGCACACTGCGGATACCACGCATCGGCGTGTTGAAACCGCCATTGGCGATGGTCTGGTACATGGTCGCCACCTGCATCGGCGACATGCCGCCCGCGCCCAGCAGCATGGACGGGAACGCCGGCCAGTCGACCTTCACGCCCAGCCTGCCAATGGTCTTGATCACGTTGGGCACGCCCACTTCCAGACCGATCTTGGCGGTGGACAGGTTGTAGGAGTTGGCCAGCCCTTGGTACAGGTAGATGGTGCCGTGGGGGCGACGATCGTAGTTTTGCGGACGCCAGACCTGGCCGTCAGCGCCTTTGACCGAGAACGGCTCGTCCTGCACCCAACTGGTCAAGGTGTACTTGCTGGGTTGTTCCAGGGCGGTCAGGTAGACCGCCGGCTTGACCAGCGAGCCGATCGGCCGTACGGCGTCGATGGCGCGGTTGAACCCGGCGAAGCCGGCCTGCCGGCTGCCGATCAGCGCCTGCACCTCACCGGTTTCCGGATTGGTCACCACCATCGCCGACTCGACCTCATCGGCACCCTTGCGCCCGGCCAGGCGCTTGAAGGTCTCGCTCATGGCCGTCTCGGCCTTCATCTGCAGGATCGGATCGAAGCTGGTGAAGATACGCAGGCCTTCTTCGGTCAAGTCTTCGTCGCGATAGTCCTGGCGTAGTTGGCGCTTGACCAGGTCGAGGAAAGCCGGGAAGGAACTGTCGGCCAGACTGCCGCGCTTGGTCACGCCCAGCGGCATCTTTTTCGCCGCTTCGGCCATCTCCTGGCTGACCACGCCCTGCTCGGCGAGCAGGTCGAGCACCAAATTGCGTCGGGTGAGCGCACGCTCGGGATAACGACGCGGGTTGTAATAGGACGGCCCTTTGACCATCCCCACCAGCAAGGCGATCTGGTGCAGCTTGAGCTCCTGCAGCGGCTGGCTGAAGAAGAACTGGCTGGCCAGGCCGAAGCCGTGCACCGCACGCTGCCCATCCTGGCCGACGAATACCTCGTTGAGGTACGCCTCGAGGATCTCGCGCTTGTCGTAGTGCAGCTCCAGCAGCATGGCCATCATGGCCTCGTTCAGCTTGCGGCTGAGGCTGCGCTCGTTGGTCAGAAAGAAGTTCTTCACCAACTGCTGGGTCAGGGTACTACCGCCCTGGCGCATGGCGCCTGCGGAGGTGTTGACCCACAAGGCACGGGCGATGGATTTGGGCGATACGCCATGGTGGCTGTAGAAGTCGCGGTCTTCAACGGCGACCAGGGTTTCCAGCAGATAAGGCGGAACCTGGTCGATCTTGATCAGGATCCGGTCTTCGAGATTCTTGGGATAGATGCCGCCAATCATCAGCGGTTCGAGTCGCACCACATCCAGCTTGCCACCATTGGCACCGGACAGCCCGGCGACATAATCGCCGGAGAAACGCACGCGCACGAACTGCGCAGGTTCCATGCCCTCGTAGAACTGGAAGCCTCGGGTATTGAGGTCGACCGTGTTGCCGTTGACCGAGGCCGCGCCCGGGCCGTTGGCGGCCGCTTCACGACGATAGCCCAGGGCATCGAGCTCTGTGAGGAAGTCGTTGCGGCTCAACTTCTGGCCGACGAACAGCTCCAGCGGACGGGCGTATACCTTGGCCGGGATGGTCCAACGCTTGCCGGAGAACTTCTCCTGGACGACAGCATCGAGATAAACCGCGAAGCCGGCAAGCACCACCAGGCCGACCAGGCTGAGCTTGAGCGCCCAGCCCAGCCAGGCGCGGGAGCGGCCGGTCGGGCGTTTCTTGGGGGTACGGGAGTTTCGGGTACGAGTCATGGCGGCGGATTATACGCACTTTGATAAAGGCTAGTGGCCTGCGGGACGAAACGGAAAGCTCGCGTTCATCCGCCAGGATTTCCAGCTGTTTGCAGGGACGGCACCATTGACCATAATGGCGCTTTCGAATTCCCTGCCCCAGAAGGATTGCCCGTGAGCCAAGCCCTGATCAGCGCGCTGCAGAACCCCGCCCTCTATGCCCACCCGGTGGACGGGTTCCAACTCATCGAGACGCATATCTCCTGGGTGCTGCTGACCGGCGAGTACGCCTACAAGATCAAGAAGCCGATGAACTTCGGCTTCCTGGATTTCACCGAGCTGGACCAACGCCGTCACTTCTGCAACGAAGAGCTACGCCTGAACCAGCGCCTTACCGAGGGCCTGTACCTTGAAGTGCTGCCGATCACAGGAACGGCCGATGCTCCCCAACTGGGCGGCGCCGGCGCACCGATCGAGTATGCCTTGAAGATGCGCCAGTTCCCCCAAGGCCAGATGCTCAGTACCTTGCAGGCCAATGGCGAACTCAATGCCAGCCACATCGACCAGATGGCCCGCCAGATCGCCGAATTCCACCTGCAGGCGCCCAAGGTATCGGTCGACCATCCGTTAGGCACACCTGACAGTGTCATGGCACCGGTCGAGCAGAACTTCGAGCAGATCCGTCCGTTCCTCAGCGACAAGGCCGACCTGCAACAACTGGACAACCTACAGGCGTGGGCCCGCAGCAGCTTCGAGCGGCTTCACGGGTTGCTCGAGGCGCGCAAGGCCCAGGGGTTTATCCGCGAGTGCCATGGCGACATCCACCTGGGCAACGCCACGCTGATCGACGGCAAGGTGGTGATCTTCGACTGCATCGAATTCAACGAGCCGTTCCGCCTGACCGACGTCTATGCCGACACCGCTTTCCTGGCCATGGACCTCGAAGACCGCGGGCTGAAATGCCTGGCCCGTCGTTTCATCAGCCAATACCTGGAGCTGACCGGCGACTACGAAGGCCTGGAACTGCTCAACTTCTACAAGGCCTACCGCGCCCTGGTGCGCGCCAAGGTCGCACTGTTCAGCATGCCGGCCGATGCCGACGGCGTGCAGCGTGCCACCACCCTGCGCACCTACCGCAACTATGCCAACCTGGCCGAAAGCTACAGTGCCATTCCATCGCGGCTGCTGGCCATCACCCATGGCGTCTCGGCCGTGGGCAAGAGCCACGTGGCCATGCGTCTGGTCGAAGCCCTGGGCGCGATTCGTGTACGTTCGGATGTCGAGCGCAAGCGCCTGTTCGGCGAGCAACAGCAACAAAGCGCTGGCCAACTGCAGGCCGGCATCTATGACCAGGACGCCAGCCGCGCCACGTATCAGCGCCTGCATGAGCTGGCGGCGATCATCCTGCGTGCAGGCTTCCCGGTGGTGCTCGATGCCACCTACCTCAAGCTGGCCCAGCGCCAAGCCGCGGCCCAGGTTGCCAACGAAACGGGCGTTCCGTTCCTGATCCTCGATTGCCAGGCGCCCGACGCGGTCATCGCCAGCTGGCTGGCCCAGCGCCAGACCGAGGCTAACGACCCCTCCGATGCCACCCTGGAAGTGGTCAAGGCCCAACAGGCCAGCCGCGAACCGCTGAGCGCCGAAGAACTGCCCCACTGCAAGCGGGTGGACACACAGGAAAGCGCCAGCATGGACCAATTGATCGAGCAGATCCGCCAGCGTCTCCCAGGCATTTGAACGATTCATGAAGGGCTGCTCTTGCAGCCCTTTTTGCATGCCATCGCGACCGGGTAAAGCCACGCTCACAGATGCCAACGCCCGGTTTTCAGGGTGGCCCTCGTCGGGGGTCGATGGCAAAAGGCCGCGTATTTCCCAACCCCCGCTACACTCCTCTGAAACCTGCTCGCGATTTATCCCAAAGACCTCGTTCAGCCATCGCAAGGAGGCCCGATGAACGATGAATTGCAGCATCTGAGAAATCTTGGCAAGACCTCCGCGCAATGGCTTCATGCCGTCGGCATCCACAGTGCATCGGACTTGCGCCGCCTGGGCGCGGTAGGCGCCTACCAGGCTGTGAAGTCGCGGGGGTTCCGGGCATCGAAGGTGTTGTTGTACTCCATCGAGGCGGCACTGCTGGACATGCACTGGAATGATTTGCCGGTCGAGCGTAAACAAGCGCTCGATGAACAGCTGGACGCCAAAAGCCCTGTGCAAAAAAAATCAAAATAGGCGGGATGGGGGGATTGACCTATAAATGAGAATCGTTATGATTATCACAACTGGTCGCGAGACTGGTTGGATAACCTGAAAAGTCCTTGGTTCGGACGCTCAGATTATCTCCTCATCAGGCTAATCACGGTTATTGACCCGGCACTTTGCCGGGTCTTTTTTTGCCTCCGATAAACAAAGTCCGATCAACGACGCAATCGGGCGCAGTAGTCCTGTTCAGGCAAGGCGGCCGTGTACCAGACGTAGTCGGCCATGCCCGGCTCGACTTTTTCGCCCACCTCCACCAGTAACAACACTTTGGATTCGCCCTCTGCGCCCAGATCAGCCAGGTGCAGTGGCACACCCAAGTCCTTGCGCGCATGGTAGCTGCCGGTCAGCAACAGGGCCGGTTGTGGCGCGCCAAGGACGCGTTCGGCGATGCGGCGGTCGCGTTGCTGCTGCACGGCAAGCATGGCCGGCAGCTGGTTTTCCGGCAGCAATCCACAGTGTCCGGCGCGCACCTGGTCTAGCAGCGCAGCCTTGACCGCAGGTGCATTCGAGCGCGGCCCCTGCAACACCGGGGTGTCCCGATAAGCCTGACGCAACTCCTCCGGCGAAAGATTGGCCGCCAGCAGCGCAATCTGCCGATGCAAAGCCTCCTGCACGATCGGCCCATACCATTGCCAGTCCCAGCCGTCCTGCCAGGCCAGGGCTTTGGGCAAATCCTCAGGCATGACCGCCTGCCCTTGCACGGCATCGATCAGCGGTTGCTGCGAAGGCTGCAGCATCTCCAGCAACAGACTGCCCTGGGGGCGACGGGCCTCCAAGGCTCGCAACAGCCACAGCTGCAACGCGTGGTGATCGGGATTGTCGTGCTTCTCTCCCACCAGCACCCGAGGCGCCGGGGCCAGGTACGCAACTAGCTGCTCTGGCGTGAGCTGCTCACCCGTGGCCAGGTCACGGATTTGCCCCAGTTGTGCGCTATCGCGTCCTTCGCCGGCTTGCCACGCCGGCAAGTCGGGCAGGCTGGCCTGGCAGCCGGACAACACCAAAGCCAGCAGGATCGATAGGCCGGACAGCACGGGATGGCGCATGGGCAAAGCCTCCTAGCGGGTGATGATCAACGGATGACCGAGCTCCGGGTGCGGCTGCACCAGCACATCGATTCCAAATACCGCCTTGAGCGCGTCAGGCGTCAGCACCTGCTGCGGGGTGCCCAGCGCATGGCAGCGTCCCTGCTCCAGCAACAGGATCTGGTCACAGTAGCGCGCGGCGAGGTTGAGGTCGTGCAGAATCACCATCACCGCCGCGCCCTGGTCGGCAAAGCGCCGCACCGCTTGCAAGGTGGTGTGCTGGTGCAAGGGGTCCAGCATCGAAGTGGGCTCGTCCAGCAGCAGGGTGGCGCCCTCCTCCCCCGGCCACAGCTGCGCCAGCACCCGGGCCAGGTGAACCCGCTGGCGCTCGCCACCGGACAGCGCCAGGTAGCTGCGATCGACCAGGTGCAGGGCATCAGCCGCACCCAAGGCGGCGTGGACGATTTCCTGGTCGCGTTGCTGACCACTGGCGTGAGGCAGCCGGCCAAGCCCGACCACTTCTTCGACACCAAATGCAAACCCAAGGGTGGAAACCTGCGGCAGTACCGCCAGGCAACGAGCGCGTGCTTGGCCTGGCCAGTCCGCCAAGGTGCGACCACGCAAACGCACCTGCCCCTGACTGGGAGCCAGCTCGCCGCACAGCACGCCCAACAGGCTACTTTTGCCGGCCCCATTGGGGCCCAGTACACCCAGGACCTGCCCAGGACGCACGTGCAAGTCGATCGCCTGCAGCACGTCCTGGGTTCCGCGCCGCAAACGTACCCCTTGGGCTTCCAGCATCAGCTTCGCCCTCGTATCAACAAGAACAAGAAGAACGGCGCGCCGAGGAACGCAGTAACGATGCCAATCGGCGGCTCCGCCGGTGCCAGCGCCAGCCGGGCCACCAAGTCGGCGAACAAGAGCAAGGCGCCCCCTGCGAGCAACGAGGCAGGCAGCAGCACCCGATGGTCGGGGCCTGCCAGCAAGCGCATCAAGTGCGGCACTACCAAGCCGATGAAACCGATCAACCCCGCAGCCGCCACCGCAGCCCCCACGCCCAGGGCAGTACAGAACACCAGCTCACGCTTGAGCGACTCCACATCGATGCCCAAGTGCCGGGCCTCGGACTCGCCCAGCAACAGGGCATTGAGCGCCTGGGCGCGGCGTGGCAGCCACAGCGCAACCGCTGCTGTCACCAGCAGCAAGGGCCACAGGCGCTCGTAGCTGGCACCGTTGAGGCTGCCCAGGTTCCAGAAGGTCAAGGTGCGCAGCGTGGCGTCATCGGCCAGGTAGGTGAACAAGCCGACCGCCGAACCGGCCAATGCAGTCAGGGCGATGCCTGCGAGCAGCATGGTGGCGACGCTGGTTTGCCCGTCGCGCCGGCCCAGGCGATACACCAGCGCGGTCACACCGAGGCCGCCCACGAAGGCACAGCCCGACAACAGGTAAGGCGAGAACCACTCTGGGATCCCGCCCAGCCAGCTACCACCGACAATCGCCACCGCCGCCCCCAGCGCTGCTCCACTGGCCACCCCGACCAGCCCAGGATCTGCCAGAGGGTTGCGGAACAGCCCCTGCATCGTCACGCCGGACAGCGCCAGCACCGCGCCCACAGCCAGCCCCAGGAGGGTACGAGGCAAGCGGATCTGCCCAAGGATCATCTCGGCTTGTTCCAGCCCCTCGGCGTGAACCGGCACACCCAGCAGTCGCAGGCCCGCACGCAGGGTATCGAACAGCGGGAGGCTGACCGGCCCAAGCGCCAGCGACAACCAAACGGCCAACAGGCAAGACAGCGTCAGACAGACAAACAGCGCGCGGGACTGAACGCGGCCTCTCATTGGGCCTTGGCCACCGGATAGAAGGCCTCGGCCAGTGCGGTCAAGGTGGCTGGCAAGCGCGGACCAAGACCACCGACGAGCAAGGTCGGGTCCAGCGCTACCAGGCGCCTCTCTCGGACTGCCCGGGACGTGGCCAGCGCGGGGTTTTCCTTGAGCAACGCCTGCAGCGCCTGCTCGCCCTCGAGGCTGCGATCGGAGAGCACCAGCACATCTGGATCCAGCGCTGCCAGAGCCTCGACCGAGAAGTTCTTGTAACCCGGATGCTCGGCCAGGTTACGGGCACCGGCCTGGCGTAGCAGCCAGTCCCCCGATGTGCCCAGGCCTGCGATCAGGGGCTTGGCACCTGCATGCCCGACCAGCAGCAGAACCCCTGGCGCCTTCTGGCTGGCCTGGGCCTGCTTGACCCTGGCTTGCAGCGCATCGAGTTGCCGGTGGTAACCGGCGGTCAGCTCGGCGGCTTTCTGTTCGGCCCCCAGCAAACTGCCTAGGCGTTGGAGGTTATCGTCCACGGCGTCCAACTCGGCCTTGCTGGAGAACAACTCCACCCGCACCCCGGCCTTGCGCACTTGCGCCAGCACCGGCGGCGGCCCCATCTCCTCGGTGCCGACCAAGACATCCGGGCGCAGGCTGAGAATCCCTTCGGCGGACAATTGCCGTTGATAGCCGATGCTAGGCAGCGATTTGAGCGACTCAGGGTGCTGACTGGTGGTATCGACCCCCACCAGTTGCCGCTCCCCCCCCAGGGCGCTGATCCATTCACTCAAGGCGCCACCCGCACTGACCCAGCGCTGGGGTAGCTCGGCGGCCAATGCCTGGGTGGCAAGTACAAGACTTGCACACAGGACGATCAGGGCAGCGGGACGACGCATCATCGTTTTCCTTTACAGAAGGCGGGCCGCGCGCCTTGTAGCGGGCGACGGAACTGCGCACCATAGGCAGCCTGGCGCAGCGACTGCGAGCAATTTGATAATTGTTCGCATTGAGGCGTCAAGCCATCCCTTTGTCACATGAGCTGTCTGCTTCAATGCATTTCCTTTGCGCATCCCTCGATCTCGCCGAAGGCCACAGCCGCGCATTCAGCGTAGCGGGCGAGCAAGTTTTCGGCGTACGGCGTCAGGGCCAGGTTTACCTTTATCGCAACCGCTGCCCCCACAAGGGCATTCCATTGAATTGGGAGGCGGATGCTTTTCTCGATCAGAGCGCCAGCCTGATCCACTGCGCCCATCACGGCGCGTTGTTCCTGATCGAAAGCGGCGAATGCGTGGCCGGCCCCTGCGAGGGCGAACAGTTGCAGGCACTGGCCTGCCTTGAAGACAGCCAGGGCATCTGGCTCAAGGCGTGAGCAGCACCGGCAATGGCCTGTCGATGACGATCTGCTCGGCGTCCAGGCGCGTGCCGTAGGCCAGCACCTCCACGCCATCGGCCACTGCAGTGCGCAGGGCCTGGGCATAAGCCGCGTCGATTTCCTCGGCCGGACGCACCGCCTCGACACCGGTCAGGTTCACGCAATACAACTGCACCGCACGGATTCCCTGGCGCGCCAGGGCTGCGAGCTCGCGCAGGTGCTTGGCGCCGCGCTGGGTCACCGCGTCGGGAAAAGCTGCGACCGGCGTGTCCGGGTAGCCCAGGGTCACACTCTTGACCTCCACATAAGCCGGCCCCTCGGCGAACTCCAGACGAAAGTCCACCCGGCTGCCTTCCTCGCCATACGCCACTTCGCGCTTGAGCGCCGTGAACCCGGCCAGTTCGGTGATACGTCCGGCGCGCAGCGCTTCCTCCACCAAGGCATTGGCCCGCCCCGTGTTGACACAGGCCAGGCGCCCCTGGGGCGTCTCGCTGATCTCCCAGGTGCCGGGCAACTTGCGTTTGGGGTCGTTGGAGCGGCTGAACCAAACCTGCCCGCCCTCGCGCATGCAATTGAGCATCGAGCCGGTGTTGGGGCAGTGGATAGTCAGTTGCTCACCGCTGGCCAACTCGATGTCGGCCAGGAACCGTTTGTAGCGGCGCAACAAGCGCGCCTGTTCGAGTGCAGGGAAGAACAACATCAGCCTTGCCAGCTCCTCAGGCCACGTGCGATGCGTTGCACGGCTTCCTCAAGACGCGGCAGGCTCTGGGTGTAGGCGAACCGCACATGATGACCGGCCTGGTGACGACCGAAGTCCAGGCCCGGCGTGAAGGCCAGGTGCTCGGTTTCCAGGAAGTGCTGGCAGAAAGCGAAGGCATCGCCACCAAAGGCACTGATATCGGCATACAGATAGAAAGCGCCCTGCGGCTCCACGGCGATGCCGAAGCCCAGCTCGCGCAGCGCCGGCAGCAGAAAGTCCCGGCGGCGGGCGAACTCGGCACGACGTTCTTCCAGAATGGCCAGGGTCTGAGGTTCGAAGCAAGCCAGCGCGGCATGCTGGGCCATGCTCGGCGCACTGATGTAGAGGTTCTGCGCCAGCTTCTCGAGGTCCTTCACCGCGCTGGGCGGTGCGACCAGCCAGCCGAGGCGCCAACCGGTCATGCCGAAATACTTGGAAAAACTATTCAAGACGAACGCCTGGTCGTCCACCTCCAGCACGCTCGGTGCGTCCATGCCATAGGTGAGGCCATGATAGATTTCGTCCACCACCAGATGCCCGTGGCGCTCGCGGGTAGCCTTGGAGAGGCTGGCCAACTCGTCACGCTCGAGCACTGTACCCGTGGGGTTGGCAGGCGAGGCCACCAAGGCACCGACAGTGTCTTTGTCCCAGTAGCGGTCGACCAGGTCGGCCGTCAGTTGATAATTGACGTCCGGCCCTACCGGTACCAGTTGCGCCCCACCTTCGACCAGACGCAGGAAGTGGCGGTTGCACGGGTAGCCGGGGTCGGCCAGCAGCCAGTGCTTGCCCGGATCGACCAACAGACTGCTGGCCAGCAGCAACGCACCGGATCCGCCCGGGGTGATGAGGATCCGTTCAGGGTCGACGCTCACCCCGTAGCGCTGGTCGTAGAAACCTGCAATCGCCTCGCGCAGGGCGGGCAGGCCGCGGGCCGCGGTGTAGCGGGTGTGGCCCGAGGCCAAGGCCGCCTGGCCAGCCGCCACGATGGGCGTGGCGGTGGTGAAGTCCGGCTCGCCGATCTCCAGGTGGATGACATCATGGCCAGCCGCCTGCAGCTCATTGGCGCGCGCCAGCAACGCCATGACGTGGAAGGGTTCGATAGCGCGACTGCGTGCACTGTAGGGCTGAGCCATGGGCCTTCTCTCAATTGGGTCTAAACTGGTGATTCTACCCCTGCGAGGCATCGAACGTGCGGCTCGCACCGCTGTCAACTCCTAGGATCGGGCGGGGTAGCGCACCCCCGATCTATCTGGTAAGTTCGGCGGCTCGCAGTCGCAGGGCCGGCGGGTGCCGGAGATGGAGCAGCCTGCGCATTGGATCAGATGAGTGAGAGGCGGTCTATTCATGTCCACCGTAGAAAAGCAAAAAGCCGGTCAAACCATGTACGGTGTCGAACCCTATAAGGAAACGCCGGGCGAAGAGTACATGGGTGAACCCATGCGCAAGCATTTCACCAAACTCCTCAGTGCCTGGAAGCAAGAGCTGATGACCAGTGTGGATCGGACTGTAGACCACATGAAGGATGAAGCAGCCAACTTCCCGGACCCTGCCGACCGTGCCAGCCAGGAAGAGGAATTCGCCCTCGAACTGCGCAACCGGGATCGTGAACGCAAGCTGATCAAGAAGATCGACAAGACCCTGCAATCGATCCAGGACGAAGAGTACGGCTGGTGCGAAGCCTGCGGCGTCGAGATCGGCCTGCGTCGCCTGGAAGCGCGCCCAACCGCCGACCTGTGCTTCGACTGCAAGGAACTGGCGGAGAAGAAGGAAAAGCAGGTCGGCAAGGCCTGACCTGATTCCCACCTGAACGGGGCGCTCGATGCGCCCCGTTTCATTTATATAGCCTGCAAACCCATGAACGACTCCAGCTATATCGGGCGCTTCGCCCCCACCCCCAGCGGCTTTCTGCACTTCGGATCGCTCGTCGCGGCGCTCGCTTCCTGGCTCGATGCCCGCGCGGTGGGCGGACGCTGGTTGTTGCGCATGGAGGACACCGACCCGCCTCGGGAAATGCCCGGTGCACGGGATGCCATCCTGCAGACCCTGGAGCGTTACGGCCTGGAGTGGGACGGCGAGGTCGTCCACCAAAGCCAGCGCCACGAAGCCTATGCCGAGGTGGTCGAGCGTCTGATGCGCATGGGCCTGGCCTATGCCTGCACGTGCTCGCGCAAACAACTGGAGGGTTATGGCGGGGTGTATCCGGGGTTGTGCCGAAACGCCGGACATGCCCGCGAAGGCGCGGCGATCCGCCTGCGGGTGCCGGAGTTGATCTACCGCTTCACCGATCGCGTCCAGGGGGCTTTCGAGCAACACCTGGGACGTGAGGTGGGCGATTTCGTCATCCAGCGCCGGGACGGGCTCTACGCCTACCAACTGGCCGTGGTGCTGGACGATGCCTGGCAAGGCGTCACCGATATCGTGCGGGGCGCCGATCTCCTGGACAACACACCTCGCCAGCTCTACCTGCAGGAATTGCTGGGCTTCTCCCAGCCACGCTACCTGCACATCCCGCTGATCACTCAGCCGGACGGCCACAAGCTGGGTAAATCCTATCGCTCGCCACCACTGGCGGCCGATCAAGCTACGCCCCTGTTGTTGCGCGCCTTGCGGGCCCTGGGCCAGGCCACAGAGCCTGGCATGGAGCGCGCCAGCCCCGCCGAGGTGCTGACGGTCGCACGGCAGCAGTGGCGCCCCGAGGCGATCGCCCACAAATTGACGGTGCCGGAGGCTGACCTGCGCTGATCGAGCGTTCGCGCAGGCCCGTTGTAACAAGCGCGGTGCAAAAACCCAATAAATTCAAATTGTTGCCGAGCGAGGATGAATCCCGCTAGCATCGTCCCAGCCATTTGCGCCAATAATAAGTCCAAGCCCGCAGCGCCCAACCTTCGAGGCCAGCATGTACATCTATCGTTTGGTCCTGCTTCTGGTCGTGGGGATCTACCTGTTTTCCCCGGCCATCATGGACTGGTGGATCGAGCCGACCGGTGCCTGGTACCGACCCTACCTGCTCTGGCTGATCCTCATCGTCGTCACCTTCATTTTGCAGAGCCAACGAGATGCCGATGAGCTTTAGCCTGACCCAGATGATCCTGATCAGCGCCGCTTACCTGCTGGTGCTGTTCGGTGTGGCCTGGATCAGCGAGCGTGGGCTGATCCCGCGTTCGATCATCCGCCACCCGCTGACCTACACCCTGTCCCTGGGCGTCTATGCCAGTGCCTGGGCCTTCTATGGCTCGGTGGGCCTGGCCTATCAGTACGGCTATGGCTTCCTGGCCTGTTACCTAGGGGTATCCGGGGCCTTCCTGCTGGCGCCGGTGCTGCTCTATCCCATTCTAAAGATCACCCGCACCTACCAGCTCTCGTCGCTGGCCGACTTGCTGGCGTTTCGCTTTCGCAGCACGTGGGCCGGCGCGCTCACCACCATCTTCATGTTGATCGGTGTGCTGCCCCTGCTGGCCCTGCAGATCCAGGCGGTGGCCGACTCGATCAGCATCCTCACCGGCGAGCCGGTCAAGGCTCGGGTAGCCTTCGCATTCTGCGTGTTGATCATCCTGTTCACGATCTTCTTCGGCTCGCGCCACATCGCCACGCGTGAAAAACACGAAGGCCTGGTGTTCGCCATCGCCTTCGAATCGGTGATCAAGCTGCTGGCCCTGGGCGGTATCGGTCTGTATGCGCTGTATGGCGTATTCGGCGGTCCGCACCAGCTGGAGGTCTGGCTGCTGCAGAACCAGACTGCGCTGGCCGCACTGCACACGCCGCTGCAGGAAGGTCCGTGGCGAACCCTGCTGCTGGTGTTCTTCGCCTCGGCCATCGTCATGCCGCACATGTACCACATGGCCTTCACCGAAAACCTCAACCCGCGCTCGCTGGTCAGCGCCAGCTGGGGCCTGCCGCTGTTCCTGCTGCTGATGAGCCTGGCCGTGCCGCTGGTGCTCTGGGCCGGCCTGCGCCTGGGCGCGAGCACCAATCCAGAGTACTTCACCCTGGGCCTGGGCATCGCCGCCGATAACCCAGCGCTGGCCCTGCTCGCCTATGTCGGTGGCCTCTCTGCCGCCAGCGGGCTGATCATCGTCACAACCCTGGCCCTCTCGGGGATGGCCCTCAACCACTTGGTGCTGCCGCTCTATCAGCCACCGGCCGAGGGCAACATCTACCGCTGGCTGAAGTGGACCCGGCGCGCCCTGATCGTCGCCATCATCGCGGCAGGCTTCGTCTTCTACCTGACCCAGAACAATCACCAGAGCCTGGCCAACCTGGGCATCGTCGCTTTCGTCGCCACCTTGCAGTTCCTGCCGGGCGTGCTTTCGGTGCTGTACTGGCCGACTGCCAACCGCCGCGGCTTCATCGCCGGCCTGATGGCGGGCATCGCGGTGTGGATGGTGACCATGCTGCTGCCGCTGCTGGGCAATCTGCAGGGCTTCTATATCCCGCTGCTGGACATGATCTACGTGCTGGACGACACCAGCTGGCACATGGCAGCCATCGGCTCGTTGGCCGCCAACGTCCTGCTGTTCACCCTGATCTCGCTGTTCACCAATGCCAGCAGCGAAGAAGTCAGCGCTGCCGAGGCCTGCGCCGTGGACAACGTGCGCCGGCCACAACGGCGTGAGCTACATGCCGCCTCGCCCCAGGAGTTCGCCACCCAATTGGCCAAGCCCCTGGGCGCGAAGGCCGCGCAGAAGGAAGTCGAGCAGGCCCTGCGTGACCTCTACCTGCCCTTCGACGAACGCCGCCCCTATGCCTTGCGCCGCCTGCGCGACCGCATCGAGGCCAACCTGTCGGGCCTGATGGGGCCGAGCGTGGCCCAGGACATGGTCGAGACCTTCCTGCCCTACAAATCGGGCAACGAGAACTACGTCACCGAAGACATCCACTTCATCGAAAGCCGCCTGGAAGACTACCACTCGCGCCTGACCGGCCTCGCCGCCGAGCTCGATGCCCTGCGCCGCTACCACCGCCAGACGCTGCAGGAGCTGCCCATGGGCGTGTGCTCTTTGGCCAAGGACCAAGAGATCCTGATGTGGAACAAAGCCATGGAAGAGCTGACCGGCGTGGCTGCCATGCATGTGGTCGGCTCGCGTCTGGTCACTGTCAGCGAGCCTTGGCGCGGGCTGTTGCAGAACTTCATCAACATCCCCGACGAACACCTGCACAAGCAGCGCCTGGCCCTGGACGGACAGACCCGCTGGCTCAACCTGCACAAGGCGGCCATCGCCGAGCCCTTGGCACCGGGCAACAGCGGCCTGGTGCTGCTGGTCGAGGACCTGACCGAAACCCAGGCCCTGGAAGACAAACTGGTGCACTCAGAGCGCCTGGCGAGCATCGGTCGCCTGGCTGCGGGCGTGGCCCATGAGATCGGCAACCCTATCACCGGCATCGCCTGCCTTGCGCAGAACCTGCGCGAAGAGCGTGAAGGCGATGGAGAGATCATCGAACTCTCCAGCCAGATCATCGAACAGACCAAACGCGTTTCGCGCATCGTCCAGTCGCTGATGAGCTTCGCCCATGCAGGTGGCAGCCACCAGAACAGCGAGGAGCCGGTGTGCCTGGCCGAAGTCGCGCAAGATGCCATTGGTCTGCTGGCGTTGAACCGGCGCAATTTCGAAGTACAGTTCTTCAACCTCTGCGACCCGGATCACTGGGCCGAGGGTGATCCCCAGCGCCTGGCCCAGGTGCTGATCAACCTGCTTTCCAACGCCCGCGACGCATCCCCGCCCGGCAGCGCCGTGCGTGTGCGCAGCGCTGTGTGTGAGCACACTGTCGACCTGATCGTCGAGGACGAAGGCAGCGGAATCCCGAAAAACATCATGGACCGGCTGTTCGAGCCCTTCTTCACCACCAAGGACCCTGGCGAAGGCACTGGACTGGGGCTTGCTCTGGTCTATTCCATCGTGGAAGAGCATTATGGGCAAATCACCATCGACAGCCCGGCCGATATCGAACGCCAACGTGGTACCCGGATCCGCGTGACCCTGCCAAGGCATGTCGTAGCGACGTCCCCTGAAATTCGAGACCGTCGAGAGAATTGAATCAATGCCGCACATTCTGATCGTCGAAGACGAAACCATCATCCGCTCGGCCTTGCGTCGACTGCTCGAGCGGAACCAGTACCAAGTCAGCGAAGCCGGCTCGGTGCAGGAAGCCCAGGAACGCTTCAGCATTGCCACCTTCGACCTGATCGTCAGCGACCTGCGCCTGCCCGGCGCCCCGGGCACCGAGTTGATCAAGCTCGGCCAGGGCACACCGGTGCTGATCATGACCAGCTATGCCAGCCTGCGCTCGGCGGTCGATTCGATGAAAATGGGCGCGGTGGACTACATCGCCAAGCCCTTCGATCACGACGAGATGCTCCAGGCCGTGGCGCGCATCCTGCGCGACCGGCAGAACGCCCCGGCACCTGCCGCCGTCAGCGCCGCCGAGCCGCGCGCCAACGGCAAGGCAGTCGCCGCCGACAAGGCCAGCCCGGCCTCGGCCAACGGCGAGATCGGCATCATTGGCTCGTGCCCACCGATGCAGGACATGTTCGGCAAGATCCGCAAGGTCGCGCCTACCGACTCCAATGTCCTGATCCAGGGTGAATCCGGCACCGGCAAGGAGCTGGTCGCCCGCGCCCTGCACAACCTGTCGCGTCGCGCCAAAGCCCCGATGATCTCGGTCAACTGCGCGGCCATCCCGGAAACCCTGATCGAGTCCGAACTGTTCGGCCACGAGAAAGGCGCGTTCACAGGTGCCAGCGCAGGCCGTGCCGGCCTTGTCGAAGCGGCCGACGGCGGTACGCTGTTCCTCGATGAAATCGGCGAGCTGCCACTCGAAGCCCAGGCCCGCCTGCTGCGTGTGCTACAGGAAGGCGAGATCCGTCGGGTCGGCTCGGTGCAATCGCAGAAGGTCGATGTCCGTCTGATAGCCGCGACCCATCGCGACCTGAAGAACCTGGCCAAGGCAGGGCAGTTCCGCGAAGACCTTTATTACCGCCTGCACGTGATTGCCCTGAAGCTTCCGGCCCTGCGCGAGCGCGGCAGCGACGTCAACGAAATCGCCGATGCCTTCCTGGCCCGCCAGAGCGCTCGCATCGGCCGAGACGATCTGCACTTCTCCGCCGAGGCCGAGCAAGCGATCCGTCATTACAGTTGGCCAGGCAACGTACGCGAGCTGGAAAACGCCGTGGAGCGCGCGGTGATTCTCAGCGAGAGCGCGGAAATCTCCGCTGATCTGCTGGGCATCGACATCGAGTTGAGCGGCCTGGAGGACGAAGGGCCGTTCGACACCGCTCCGGCCGTGGCCGGCGCCGGTACCAACAACGCCAGCCATGAACCAACCGAGGACTTGTCCCTGGAAGACTACTTCCAGCATTTCGTCCTCGAGCATCAGGATCACATGACCGAGACCGAGCTGGCCCGCAAGCTGGGCGTCAGCCGCAAATGCCTGTGGGAACGACGTCAACGCCTGGGTATTCCACGGCGCAAGAGCAATGCCACTAGCGACAATTGATCCGCCCCTCCCCGCTACAGAGGCAGGAGGGTTTTCTCCTGCCTGCGCCTTCCTCCCCAAAACACCACGCAGCTCGTGAGAAACCCACTGTCTTGTGGTGCTCACTCGCGCCTATTCGTGGACGAACCCGCTCCTACAGGTACAGCGTGTCGATGAATGCGCCACGAAACCTGCGGGAGCGGGTGCCGCCACGAAGAAACCTACTCGCCGCACTGACATCGGCGTTGCCGGTGTTCCTCGGTAACAGCGCAGTTGCCCAAGGAATCTGTTACCCCACCCGCCCAGGCGTAACATCAGCCGAGGCGTACGGTAACGAAATTTCGACATTTTCTGCATGACACCGAAAGCACAGAACCCGCAAAGCCTTGATTTTGCTGGGTTTAGCAAAGTTGGCACGGCACCTGCTATATGTCTGGTACAAGAACAATAACAAGCACTGCAATCCAGAATAAGAACAAGACGAAACGGCTCACGCACAATAAAAACAAGACGGCGGAGGCGCAGCTAACTGATTCTTTTGGAGAGGAGTTGTGTTTGGGGCTTGCCCCACAGCCAGGCAGAGAACAACAAAAACTGCACTAAAAAGCAGCGCCTGAACTGGTTGGATCGAACGATCAGCATAACATCAGCGACCAAAGCAATCCGTTTGCTCTTCACCCCCGGGTTGGGGGTCGTCCACAAGCTTTGAGATTTGTGGGCAGGGCATCAACAAAAACAAGAAGCCCGGCAGAAAAACAATAAGAGCACGCAACGACTTTCCTGGGGAGCTTCGGCTCCCCATGTCGTTTCTCCCCCTCCAGCATCACCGCCAAAGCAGCGCCTACACCATTCCCCGAGTAAATGCTAGAATCCCCGCCCATCATGCGGCCATTCTCCTATTCTTGGCCGAACATTCCTTCAAACAGTGCATCCCATGCTGAAGAAGCTGTTCCAGTCGTTCCGTCCTCCTATCCGTGGTCAGCACCACAGGCGCACCACGCCTGAAGTGATCAACAAGAGCCAGCACTCGCTGCAACGCAGCCAGTTCAGCCGCCACGCGGTGAGTATCGTCGAGCGCCTGCAAAGCGCCGGTTACCAGGCCTATCTGGTCGGCGGCTGCGTCCGCGACCTGCTCCTGGGTATCAATCCCAAGGATTTCGACGTCGCCACCAGTGCCACTCCTGAGCAAGTCCGCGCAGAGTTTCGCAACGCTCGAATCATTGGCCGCCGCTTCAAGCTGGTCCATGTGCATTTTGGCCGTGAGATCATCGAAGTCGCCACTTTCCGTGCCCATCACTCCGAAGAAGATCAAAGCGATAGCCACCGCTCGTCGCACAATGCCAGCGGGCGCATTCTGCGCGACAACGTTTATGGCACCTTGGAAGACGACGCCCAGCGTCGTGACTTCACCATCAACGCGCTGTACTACGACCCGGTCAGCGAACGGATCCTCGACTATGCCAACGGCGTGCACGATATCCGCAACCGCCTGCTGCGCCTGATCGGTGACCCTACCCAACGCTACCAGGAAGACCCGGTACGCATGCTGCGAGCCGTGCGCTTTGCCGCCAAGCTCGATTTCGGCATCGAAAAGCACACGGTTCAGCCGATCCGCGACCTGGCTCCGCTGCTGCGAGAGATCCCGCCAGCGCGCCTGTTCGAAGAAAGCCTCAAGCTGTTCCTTTCCGGCCAAGGCGCAATCACCTTCGAGATGCTGGTGGACCTGCACCTATTCGACCCACTGTTCCCGGCCAGCGCCCATGCGCTGGAAGAACGCCCGACCTACACCCACACCCTGATCAGCCAGGCGCTGTCCAACACCGACCTGCGGGTCAAGCAAGGCAAGCCGGTCACCCCGGCCTTCCTGTTCGCTGCCCTGCTCTGGCCGGCGCTGCCGGGCCGCGCGCTGTACCTGCAAAGCCAGGGTGTGCCGCCGATTCCGGCCATGAACAACGCCGCCCACGACCTGATCGCCGAACAGTGCGCACGCATCGCGATACCTAAGCGTTTCACCCTGCCGATCCGCGAGATCTGGGACATGCAGGAGCGTCTGCCACGCCGCAGTGGCAAGCGCGCCGACATGATGCTCGACAACCCACGCTTCCGCGCCGGCTACGACTTCCTGTTACTGCGCGAAAGCGCCGGCGAGGAAACCGACGATCTGGGCCAATGGTGGACAGACTATCAGGACGCCAACGACAGCGAACGTCGCGACATGATCCGTGACCTGGGCAGCCGCGACGACGGTGCCGGTGCCGCGCCCCGCAAACGCAAGCGCAGTGGCAGCAAGCGCAAGCGCAGCGGCGACGAAAACTGGGATTGAACATGACGACCCGCGCCTACATTGGCCTGGGCAGCAATCTGGCCGAGCCCGCCGAACAATTGCGAAGCGCCCTGCAGGCGCTGGACAACGTCGAAGGTACCCGCCTGGCAGCCACCTCGGCTTTCTATACCAGCGACTCCCTGCTCCCCGGCCAACCGCGCTACACCAATGCCGTGGCCGCCGTGGACACCCATCTCGCGCCACTGGCGTTGCTCGACGCCCTTCAGGCCATCGAGCTTGACCAAGGCCGCGAGCGCAAGGAGCGCTGGGGGCCCCGTACCCTCGACCTGGACGTCCTGTTGTTCGGCGACCAAGTCATCGACGTGCCACGCCTCAAAGTCCCGCACTACCACATGCAGGCGCGCCCTTTCGTGCTCTATCCCCTGGCTGAGCTGGTACCCGCCGATTTCCACCTTGCCGACGGCCGTAGCCTGGCGCAATTGCTTGAGGCCTGCCCCTTCGTGGGTCTGGAACGCCTGTAATCCGGGCGTTTCGGACAACGGTAACGCCAGTAACACCCTGATCGTAACAATGCGGTAACAGGGTGATTGACTTCCCCCCCCTCGCTCACGACTATAGGCGTCCCGTGGCACCAAAGTGCCGCCTTTTTACCTATTTAGGCTCGGACGGACCTGTGCCCGAACATCACACACGATGATGTGCCGCTCCGGAAGATGATTACACGCGTTGTACGCAGTCGTTTTTCACAGCGCCTGAACGAGGATTTCCTACATGCCTGAAGTAACCCTGACCACCCTGCACGGCCTCAAGGCCAAGGGTGAGAAAATCGCCATGCTGACGTGCTACGACGCGACCTTCGCCAAGGCCGCCTGCGCAGCCGGCGTGGAAATACTGTTGGTGGGTGACTCCCTGGGCATGGTCCTGCAGGGCCATGACAGTACCCTGCCGGTCACGACCGCCGAAATGGCCTACCACACTGCCTGCGTCAAGCGTGGCAACGAGGGCGCCCTGATCCTCGCCGACCTGCCGTTCATGGCCCACGCCACACCTGAGCAGGCCTTCGCCAACTGCGCCACCCTGATGCAGGCCGGCGCCCACATGATCAAGCTCGAAGGCGCCGCCTGGCTGGCAGAGACCATCCGTCTGCTGGCCGAACGTGGCGTGCCAGTGTGCGCGCACATGGGCCTGACTCCGCAGACCGTCAATGTGCTAGGCGGCTACAAGGTTCAGGGCCGCCAGGAAGCCCAGGCTCGGCAAATGCGTGCCGACGCCATCGCCCTGGAACAAGCCGGTGCGGCCATGCTGCTGCTGGAGTGCGTGCCCAGCGACTTGGCCGCCGAGATCACCCAGGCGGTCAGCATTCCGGTCATCGGTATCGGAGCCGGCAGCGCCACCGACGGTCAGGTGCTGGTCCTGCATGACATGCTCGGGCTATCCCTGAGCGGGCGTGTGCCCAAGTTCGTGAAGAACTTCATGGAAGGCCAGCCGGATATTCACAGCGCCCTGGCTGCCTACGTGCAAGCGGTCAAGGCAGTCAGCTTCCCAGGTAGCGAACACGGGTTCAGCGCATGAATACAGTCAAGACCGTTCGAGAACTGCGCGCCGCCGTGGCACGCGCCCGCGGCGAAGGCAAGCGGATCGGCTTCGTGCCGACCATGGGCAACCTGCACAGTGGCCATGCCGCACTGGTGACCAAAGCCGCCCAGCGTGCCGATTTCGTGGTCGCGAGCATCTTCGTCAACCCGCTGCAGTTTGGCGCCGGCGAAGACCTGGACAAATATCCCCGTACCCTCGCCGCCGACCAAGAGCGCTTGCTCGAAGCCGGGTGCCACCTGCTGTTCGCGCCCACCGTCGAGGAGATGTACCCCGACGGCATGGCAGTGCAGACGCGCGTCAGCGTGCCGCAACTGTCCGAAGGCTTGTGTGGCGCCAGCCGCCCTGGACACTTCGAAGGCGTCGCCACCGTGGTCAGCAAGCTGTTCAACATGGTCCAGCCCGACCTTGCAGTGTTCGGCGAAAAGGACTTCCAGCAGTTGGCGGTGATCCGCGCCATGGTGCGCGACCTGAACATGCCGATCCAGATCATCGGCGAGCCCACCGTGCGCGCCGAGGATGGCCTGGCGCTGTCATCGCGCAACGGCTACCTGAGCCCGGAGCAGCGCGCTGCTGCGCCTGCGCTGTACCGAACCTTGAAGACCATGGCCGAGGCCATCACCAAGGGCCAGCGTGACTATCCCGCTTTGATTGCCGAGGGGCAGGTGCAACTGGTTGCCGCTGGGTTCCGCCCAGACTACCTGGAAGTGCGCCACGCCATGACCTTGCGCCCGGCAATGATCGATGACCGCGACCTGGTGATCCTGGCTGCGGCCTACATGGGCACTACCCGCTTGATCGACAACTTGTACCTGCACCTGGACGAAAAGACTGCGTGATACCTGGGGCGGAAGCTCGTGAGGGGGCGCAAAGCCCCCCATTCCTTCCTGACAGCCAATGCCTATAATGATGGCCAGCCTGCAACTGCCAGCAACTGTCTGTTGTCCAAGGCCCATCACGCACCAAGGAAAGCATCCGCAATGGCGTATTACCGTACCCCCCACGATGTGACGGCGCTGCCCGCCTGGCAGGCGCTCCAGCAACACCGCGACGCCATGCAGGGTTTCAGCATGCGCGAAGCCTTCGCAGCCGATCCCAAGCGCTTCGATCAGTTTTCCCTCAGCAGCTGCGGCCTGTTCCTCGACTACTCGAAAAACCTGATCACCGAGCAGACCCGCGATCTGCTGGTGAACCTGGCCAACCAGGTCGGGTTGGCCGATGCCATCAAGTCGATGTTCAGCGGCGAGATCATCAACGCCTCCGAAGGTCGTCCGGTCCTGCACACCGCCCTGCGCCGCCCGGTGGGCGACAAGCTCAGTGTCAATGGCGTCAATGTGATGCCGGAAGTACACAAGGTCCTCAACCAGATCACCGAACTGGTGGGCCGTATCCATGACGGCCTGTGGCGCGGTTACAGCGAAAAGCCCATCACCGACGTGGTGAACATCGGTATCGGCGGCTCCTTCCTGGGGCCGGAGCTGGTCTCCGAAGCCTTGCTGCCCTACGCCCAGCGTGGCGTGCGCTGCCATTACCTGGCGAACATCGACGGCAGCGAGTTCCATGAGCTGTCGGCCAATCTGCGTGCCGAGACCACCCTGTTCATCGTCTCGTCCAAATCGTTCAACACCCTCGAAACCCTGAAGAACGCCACCGCCGCGCGTACTTGGTACCTGGCCCAGGGCGGTTCCGAGGCCGAGTTGTACCGCCACTTCATCGCGGTATCGAGCAACAAGGCCGCCGCCGTGGCCTTCGGTATGCGCGAAGAGAATATCTTCCCGATGTGGGATTGGGTGGGTGGGCGCTACTCGCTGTGGTCGGCCATCGGCCTGCCGATCGCACTGGCCATCGGCACCGCAAACTTCAAGGAGCTGCTGTCCGGGGCCTATACCATGGACCAGCACTTCCAGACCACGCCGTTCGATAAGAACATGCCAGTGCTGCTGGCCCTGCTGGGCGTGTGGTACGGTAACTTCTGGGGCGCCCAGAGCCACGCGATCCTGCCGTACGACCATTACCTGCGCAATATCACCAAGCACCTGCAGCAGTTGGACATGGAATCCAACGGCAAGAGCGTGCTGCAGGACGGCACCCCGGTGAAAACCGATACCGGTCCAGTGATCTGGGGCGGCGTCGGCTGCAATGGCCAACACGCCTACCACCAGCTATTGCACCAGGGCACCCAGTTGATCCCGGCCGACTTCATCGTCCCGGTGGTGAGCTTCAATCCGGTGGCCGACCACCACCAGTGGCTGTACGCCAACTGCCTGTCCCAGAGCCAGGCGCTGATGCTCGGCAAGACCCGCGAGGAAGCCGAGGCCGAATTGCGCGCCAAAGGCCTGAATGAAGCGGACATCGAGAAGCTGGCACCACACAAGGTGATTCCGGGCAACCGCCCGAGCAATACCTTGGTGGTAGAGCGCATCAGCCCTCGTCGCCTCGGCGCGCTGGTGGCCATGTACGAACACAAGGTGTTCGTACAGAGCGTCATCTGGGGTATCAATGCCTTCGACCAGTGGGGCGTGGAGTTGGGCAAGGAGTTGGGCAAGGGCGTATACCAACGCCTGGTCGGCAGTCTGGAAGACAGCGCTGAGGATGGCTCCACCCAAGGCCTGATCAACTACTTCCGCGGTCGCCACCGCGGTTGATATAGGGTCGCTTTCACGGTACTGCATATCACTCGCAGATGTGCCCAGCGCCCCGTGGGAGCGGCTTTAGCCGCGAGTGCCGACCCGGCCTGTGCCATGCACCGGTACGCCTGCTTCGCGGCTAAAGCTCCACAGGTACGCTGACCACGCAACTCAATCACCGGGGCGGCCCTCCAGGGAACACCCCTACCTTCTACACTGTCCATCGAATAGCCGCTGCAGTCCCTCGCCCCTCACAAGAGCAGGACAACCCGCCATGTTCGATATCCGCAACTACCCCCAGGCCCTGGCCGTGAGCCAGTCCGCCGCCCTCTCCCCCGACGACTACCAGCGCCTCTACCGCCAGTCGATCGAAGATCCCGATACCTTTTGGGCCGAACAGGCCAAGCGCCTGGACTGGATCAAGCCTTGGTCGAGTGTGCAGCAATGCGATCTGAAGACCGGCAAGGCGCGCTGGTTCGACGGTGGCCAGTTGAACGTCAGCTACAACTGCATCGACCGCCACCTGGCCACCCGCGGCCAGCAGACGGCGTTGCTGTGGGAAGGTGACGACCCCAAGGACGCCAAGGCCATCACCTACCGCGAGCTGCACCGCCAGGTCTGCCGTCTCGCCAATGCCCTGAAGGCCCGTGGGGTGAAGAAAGGCGATCGTGTGTGCATCTACATGCCGATGATCCCTGAGGCGGCCTATGCCATGCTCGCCTGCACCCGCATAGGCGCCATTCACTCGGTCGTGTTCGGTGGTTTCTCACCCGATGCCCTGCGTGATCGCATTCTGGACGCGGACTGCCGCACGGTGATCACCGCAGACGAAGGGGTTCGCGGCGCCAAGCGCATTGCGCTCAAGCAGAACGTCGACAAGGCCCTGGCCAGTTGCCCGGCGGTCAGCAGCGTGCTGGTGGTACGGCGCACCGGGGCCGATATCGCCTGGAGCGAGGGCCGTGATCTCTGGTATCACGAAGCCACGGAACAGGCCGATGACGACTGCCCGCCCGAGGCCATGGAAGCTGAAGATCCACTGTTCATCCTCTATACCTCCGGCAGTACCGGCAAACCCAAGGGCGTGCTGCACACCACCGCTGGTTACCTGCTGCAGGCCACGCTGACCTTCAAGGTGGTGTTCGACTATCGTGATGGCGAGGTGTTCTGGTGCACCGCCGATGTCGGCTGGGTCACTGGCCACAGCTATATCGTCTACGGCCCCCTGGCCAACGGCGCCATCTCGCTGATGTTCGAAGGCGTGCCCAATTACCCGGACACCTCGCGCTTCTGGCAGGTGGTCGACAAACATCAGGTGAACATCTTCTACACAGCCCCCACCGCCCTGCGCGCACTGATGCGCGAAGGTTCGGCGCCCCTACAGAACACCTCCCGACAAAGCCTGCGCCTGCTCGGCAGCGTGGGCGAGCCCATCAATCCGGAAGCCTGGGAATGGTACTTCGAGGCGGTGGGCCAGAAGCGCTGCCCCATCGTCGATACCTGGTGGCAGACCGAGACCGGCGGCATCATGCTCAGCCCGCTGCCAGGCAACACCCACCTCAAGCCGGGCTGCGCTACGCAACCTTTGTTTGGCGTGCAACCGGTGCTGCTGGACGAAAAAGGCAAGGTCATCGAAGGCCCAGGCGCAGGCCTGCTGGTGATCAAAGCCAGTTGGCCCGGGCAGATCCGCAGTGTCTATGGCGACCATCAACGCATGGTCGACACCTACTTCAAGCCCATGCCCGGCTACTACTTCACCGGTGACGGCGCCCGTCGCGATGCCGATGGCGATTATTGGATCACCGGGCGCGTCGACGATGTGATCAACGTTTCCGGCCACCGCATCGGCACCGCCGAAGTCGAAAGCGCTCTCGTGCTCCACGACAGCATCGCCGAGGCCGCCGTGGTCGGCTACCCGCACGACCTCAAGGGCCAGGGCATCTATGCCTTCATCACGCCCATGAACGGCGTCACCCCGGACGACACGCTCAAGAACGAGTTGCTGGCCTTGGTCAGCAAGGAGATCGGCAGCTTCGCCAAACCCGAGCTGATCCAGTGGGCGCCGGCATTGCCCAAGACCCGCTCGGGCAAGATCATGCGGCGTATACTGCGCAAAATCGCCTGCAACGAGCTGGACAACCTGGGCGATACCTCGACCCTGGCCGACCCGACCGTGGTCCAGGGCTTGATCGACAATCGCCTCAATCAATAGACGGCCGCCCATGGCGGCCTGCGGGACCGCCATGGAAGCCTTACGCCGCCGCATCGAAACTCAGGTCATGAGCCTCACCGGGCTGGCCCTAGGCCAGCTCGACCTGGAATCCCCCAAAGGTGACCCGGGCCTGTTCGGCCCGCAGAGCATCAGTTGGCAGGTGCACGGCGACTTCCCCAGCATGCTCGTCGGCGGTATCAGCGCCTTGATGCTGCAACTGCTGCACCCTTTGGCCCTGGCTGGGGTGTGGGACCATTCCAACTTCCGCCAGGACCTGCTCGGTCGCCTGCGCCGCACCAGCCAGTTCATCTCCGGCACCACGTTCGGCTCGACCCGCGATGCCGAATGGCTGATCGAAAAGGTCCGCACCATCCACCTCAAGGTGGTGGGCACTGCCCCCGACGGGCGCCCCTATGCCGCCAGCGACCCCGACCTGCTGACCTGGGTCCATGTCGCCGAGGTCAGTAGCTTCCTGGCCGCCCACCTGCGCTACCGCAACCCCCATCTCAGCCGCGAGGCCCAGGACGCCTACTACAACGAGATCGCCCTGATCGCCGAACGCTTGGGGGCACGCGATGTACCGCGCTCGTGTCAGGCAGTCGAAGACTACTTGCAATGCATGCGCCCACAGCTGCTGTGCGACGCACGCAGTCATGAGGTGGTGGATATCCTGCTTGATGCCCCAGCTCCCAGCCGCATGGCGCAACCGGTCGGCAAATTGATGCTCAATGCCGGCATCGACCTGCTGCCGGACTGGGCCCGCGATATGCTCGATCTGCACCAGAATCCTCTTCAGCAGCGCATGATCCGCCTGGGCATCAATCGCATCGCTCCGGTGCTGCGCTGGGCCATGCGCAACGGCTCGGCACACCGGGCAAGACGGCGTATGGGACTCGAGTGAGGTTTTTGGTCGCTTCGTCGGAACCGTTTTAACGTGCCATACTCCAAGGCACCCCGCTTCAGACAGATGACGTCTTACATGCCCAAAGGATTGACGCGCGCCTTCGGCGCCATGCTGGCCCTCGTGGCCCTGTACAGCCTGCTTGGCTTTCTCATCATCCCCGGTGTCGGCCTGCGCATCGCCAACCAGCAACTGGCGCAATACGCCACGGTGCCGGCACACCTGCAACGTATCGAGTTCAACCCGTTCAGCCTCGAGCTCACGCTCTGGGGTCTGCAGATCGGCGAACCGGGCAAGGAGCAGGTGGGCTTCGAACGCCTCTATGCCAACCTCTCGCTCGACAGCCTGTGGACCAAGGCCCTGCACTTGGAGGCTGTCGAGCTGGACAAGCCACGCAACGAGGTGCTGTTCGCCAAGGATGGCAGCCTCAACCTGACCCAGCTGTTCAAACTGCCGCCCAGCGAGCCCAAACCTGAGGAGCCCGCAGGCGACCCCTTCCCGCTGCGCATCGGCAGCATCAAGCTCAACGAAGGCTATTTGCACTTCCAGGACCTGCGACCGAGCGAACCCATCGAGTTCCTCTACGACTCCATGAACCTGGAACTGAAGAACCTCAGCACCCTGCCCGACGACAATGCCGACATGGCGTTGGTGGCCATTGGCCCCAATGGTGGACGTATCGACTGGAGCGGTACCCTGAGCCTGGCCCCTATCGCCTCCGAAGGAACCCTCAAGGTCACCGAAGGCAGGATGAAAGCCTTCTGGCCCTATGTGCGCGATGCGGTTCCCCTGGTGCTGGAAGAAGGCATGGTCAGCTTGGACACTCACTACAAGCTCAATCTGTCCAAGGAAACCGAGCTGCTGCTGGACAACACCTCGGTGCGCGTCGCCCCCTTCGCCATCAAGGCACCGGACGGACGCCCGCTGGCGCGTCTGGCCAGTCTGGACGTGAGCGAAACTTCCATCGATTTGGCCAAACAACAGATCATCGTCGGCAAGATCCGCAGCGAAAAGCTCGAGACCTGGGCCGCCCTCGAACGCGACGGCCAGCTTGACTGGCAAAAGCTGTTCGCCAGTCAGCCGGCCAAGGCCACCCCGAAGGAAAAAGCCGAACCTGCCGCTGCCGAGCCGAGTGCCGAGGAAAAGGCCGCCAAGGAGCCGAGCAAGCCCTGGCAGGTGCTGCTCAAGGATGTGCAACTGCGCAACTATAAGGTACACCTGGCCGACCGTAGCCAGAAGGAGCCTGTGGCACTGGATGTGGGCCCGCTCAACGCCGACCTGCAGAACTTCGACAGCCTCAACCAGTCGCCCTTCACACTCAAGCTCGACACCGGGGTCGGCAAGCAAGGCAAACTGCAGGCGGCCGGCCAAGTCAATCTGGCGCCGGTCACCGCCAAGCTGGATGTCAGCACCCGTGATATCGACTTGCGCATGGCCCAGGCCTACATCAGCCCGTTCATCCGCCTGGAATTGCGCAGCGGCATGCTTTCCAGCGACCTGAAGGTCGATCTCAAGAGTACCGAACCACTGGCCTTCAGCGTCGGCGGCAAAGCCCAGGTCGGCCAGCTGCACACCTTGGACACCATCAAAAATCGCGACTTCGTCAAATGGCAGCAACTGGATCTGAGCGGTCTGTCGTATGTCCATGGCGATGCCCTGTCGATCGACAAGGTGGCGCTGTTGCAGCCCTATGCACGCTTCATCATCAATGAAGACCGCACCACCAACGTCGACGATCTGCTGATCCCTCAACCGGCCAGCGCACCCGCAACCAGTCAAACCAAGCCGGCCACTGCCAGCACTGAAAAGCCGCTGGGCATCCGCATCGGTGGCATCGACATCAACGATGGCTCGGCCAACTTCGCCGACCTCACCCTGACCCCCAACTTCGCCACTGCCATCCAGCAGCTCAACGGCCAGATCGGCACCATCGATAACCGAAAGCCGGCACCGGCCAAGGTCGATGTGAAAGGCAAGGTCGATCGTTACGCACCGGTGACCATCAAAGGTGCGCTCAACCCGTTCAACCCACTGGCCAGCCTGGACATCGCCACCAGCTTCAAACGCGTCGAGCTGACCACGCTGACGCCCTACTCCGGCAAGTTCGCGGGCTTCCGCATCCGCAAAGGCCGACTGAACCTGGACCTGCACTACCTGATCACCAACGGCCAACTCAAGGCTGAAAACAAGGTGGTGGTCGAGCAGCTGCAGCTGGGTGAGAAGGTCGACAGCCCCGATGCCGTGGACCTGCCGATCCGCCTGGCAGTCGCCCTGCTCACGGACACCGAAGGCAAGATCTCCATCGAGCTGCCGGTGACCGGCGACCTGAACAATCCACAGTTCAGCGTCATGCCGATCATCTGGCAAACCTTGCGCAATCTGGTGCTGCGCGCAGCCCAGGCACCGTTCAAGTTCATCGGCGGCCTGATTGCCGGCGGTGGCGCCGAGGATCTGGGTAATGTGGCATTCGCGCCAGGCTCCAGCGACCTCAGTGCCGACGCCCAGTCCGCACTGGACAAACTGGCCAGTGCGCTCAAGGAGCGCCCAGAACTGCGCCTGGAAATCGAAGGCACCAGTGCTCAGAGCAGCGATGGCCCGCTGATCGCCAAGCAACGCCTGGAGCGCGAGTACCAGGCGACCTGGTACAAGATCCTCCAGCGCCGCGGCGACAAGGTGCCAGCCAATGCATCGATGCTGGTGGTCGACGACAGTGACAAACCGGCGATGCTCGAGGGTATCTACCGCGCCCGTCTCAAACAGCAACCTCCGGCCGAATGGCAACAACTGAGCCGCGACGAACGCACCGCCAAGCTGCACGATGCGGTGATCAAGTCCTGGGCTGAAAGTACCGCGCTGTTGCGTCAGTTGGGCCAAGATCGGGCTGGCAGCATCAAGGACTACCTGGTGGACAAAGGTCAGTTGGAAGACGACCGGGTGTACTTCATCGATACCAACCTGGGCCAGGCTGAAAGCGATGGGCGGGTCATCACGCCATTGCACTTGGATGCCGAGTAGCCCGCCCCTGCAGGCACCTCGGGGTGCCCTTGGCCACCGGTGTCATCTTCGCGGGTAAACCCGCTCCTACAGAGGGTGTAGTGGCCCTGTAGGAGCGGAGCTACCCGCAAACCCTACCTTCAGACCAGCCGCTGTCCGGAAACCGCCGGGTGATACAGCGGCTGCACCTTGTTGCCGGCCGGGTCGAGGACATGGAAGCTACGCGCACCATCGCCATGATCGAATGGGCGATCCAGCAGGGTCACACCGTGCGCCTTGAAGTACAGGTACCAAGCGTCCATCTCCTCCACGCTGTCGACAATGAACCCATAGTGGTCCAAGGTCTGCAGGCCGTTGGCCGCACCCGCACCGCGCCCCAGGGACAGGTTGTCGTTACCGCAGGTCAGGTAGACCAGATCTTCGTGAGCCCGGTGCAGCACTTCCATACCAAGCAGGTCGACGTAGAAACGTTCGCACTCTTCCAGGTTGGGAACCAGCAGGGCGAGATGACGCAGACCATTCAGACGGCCAGGACGGGCAGGAAGATCAGACATGGACGCGGCTCCTTTTATGTATACAATTTGCGATCAAATTTAAAACAAAAGGATCGCTTTGTGTACAGCATCTTCATCAAGACCCGTGTAAAGAACGGCAGCGCTGAACAATTTCTGAACGCCATCAAGGTCAATGCGGCGGCCTCGGTGGCCAATGAGCCAGGTTGTCTGGTGTTCGATGTGTCACAGGACCGTCTCGATCCGGACGTGATCTACCTCTATGAGATCTATCGCGACGACGCCGCGTACGAGGCGCACACCCAAACCGCGCATTTCCGTGACAGCCGGCCATTGGTTGAGCCGCTGATCGTCGAGCAGGAATGCTTCGAGAGTGATGTGATCACGTTCAACCCTGTGCGTTTGGGCGGTGAATGAAAGTCGAAGGCCGCTGTACGGCCCTGTCGCTCGCGTCAACGCTAGCGAAAGGGGCGCACAGCGGCCCTCGATGAAAAGGTGGCCAAATCCTTTTGGCCGACGGGACAATCCTTACTCGGTTTTCAGGCCGTCAGCCGACACAGCCTGGACACCCTTGATAGCCTTGGCGATGGCAATCGCCTGTTCTTTCTGCGAGGCGGTGATCGCCACGTCAGAAGACAGGGAGACCACACCCTTATTGGTTTCGACCTTGATGTCGCTGCCAGGGATGCCTTTCTCTGTCATCAGGTCGGCCTTCACTTTGGTGGTGATCCAAGTGTCTTTAGTCTCTTCCTTGGCCTTGGTCACTTCACCGGCCGCCAGCGTCATTGGGGACGACTGGGCGGGCTGCTGGGCAAATGCCGCATTAGCCATGGTCAGAGTCAGGGCGGTGGCAGTAGCGGCAGCAATGGCGAATTTCTTCATGTGAGTCACTCCTGTTGTTCGAAAGGTCTGCGCCGTGGTTCCTGGCAGCAGGTAAACCTACCGTTGCATGTGCTGTGCCAGCTTTTCCGGATAAAAAATCTCTTTAAATTCAAATAGTTAAAATAATCGATTCGGATTGCGATCGTGCAATTTGCAAGGGCAGGCAAAATCCTGCATGCAAGATGCAAGTGGACCAAGGAAAAATCGAGGCGAAAAAAAAAAGGACCCTATTGGGTCCTTTCTTTCGCCTGAAGAGGCTTAGACGCCGGAGGCCTTGGCAGCCGCAACGTCCTTGATCGACAGTTTGATACGGCCGCGGTTGTCCACGTCCAGTACCAATACTTCGACTTCCTGACCTTCTTTCAGAACGTCTGTGACCTTCTCTACACGCGCATCGCTGAGCATGGAGATGTGCACCAGACCATCTTTGCCCGGCAGGATGTTGACGAAGGCGCCAAAGTCGACGATGCGCTCGACCTTGCCCAGGTAGATCTTGCCGATCTCGGCTTCAGCGGTAATGCCCAGGATGCGCTGCTTGGCCGCTTCGGCCGCTTCCTTGGTCTCGCCGAAGATCTTGATCGAACCGTCGTCTTCGATGTCGATCGAAGCCTTGGTCTCTTCGCAGATAGCGCGGATGGTCGCGCCGCCTTTGCCGATGACGTCACGGATCTTGTCGGTGTCGATCTTCATCGCCAGCATGGTCGGTGCGTTGGCCGACAGCTCGCTGCGCGACTGGGCGATGATCTGATTCATCTGGCCGAGAATGTTCAGGCGCGCTTCCAGGGCCTGGCCCAGGGCGATTTCCATGATCTCTTCGGTGATACCGTTGATCTTGATGTCCATCTGCAGTGCGGTAACGCCTTTGGCGGTACCAGCAACCTTGAAGTCCATGTCGCCCAGGTGGTCTTCGTCACCCAGAATGTCGGTCAGGACTGCGAACTTGTCGCCTTCCTTGACCAGACCCATGGCGATACCGGCTACAGGCGCCTTCATCGGTACGCCTGCATCCATCAGTGCCAGGGAGGCACCGCAGACCGAGGCCATGGAGCTGGAGCCGTTGGACTCGGTGATTTCCGATACGACGCGGATGGTGTATGGGAACTCGCTGTCGCTCGGCAGCATGGCCTGAACGCCACGACGAGCCAGACGGCCGTGGCCGATTTCACGACGGCCAGCGCCGCCCATGCGACCGCACTCGCCTACCGAGAACGGTGGGAAGTTGTAGTGCAGCATGAAGGCGTCTTTCTTCTCGCCTTCCAGGGTATCCAGCAGCTGGGCATCACGGGCAGTACCCAGGGTCGCGACGACCAGGGCCTGGGTTTCGCCACGGGTGAACAGGGCCGAACCGTGGGTCTTGGGCAGAACGCCGACTTCGATGTTCAGCGGGCGCACGGTGCGGGTGTCACGGCCGTCGATACGCGGCTTGCCGTTAACGATGTTCTCGCGGACGGTGCGGTATTCCAGTTCGCCGAAGATGTCCTTGATTTGGCCGGCGGTTGGGCCGGTTTCTTCATTGGACAAACGGGCGACGGCCTGGTCGCGCAGCTCACCCAGACGGTTGTAGCGATCGGCCTTCAGGGTGATGGTGTAGGCCTGGGAGATGGCCTCGCCGAACTCGGCGCGCACCAGGTTCAGCAGCTCGGTGTTGGCTGGGGCTGGCTGCCAGTCCCAAGTCGGCTTGCCGGCTTGGGCAGCGAATTCCTTGATGGCCTGGATCACGGCCTGGAACTCGTCGTGAGCGAACAGCACAGCGCCCAGCATCTGGTCTTCGGTCAGCTCTTTGGCTTCCGATTCAACCATCAGTACAGCGGATTCGGTACCGGCCACGACCATGTCGAGGCTGGAGGCTTCCAGTTGCTCGTACGTTGGGTTCAGCAGGTAGCCGGTGCTTTCGTGGAAGGCAACGCGGGCTGCGCCGATCGGGCCTTCGAACGGGATACCGGAGATGGCCAGGGCAGCCGACGTACCGATCATCGCAGCGATGTCCGGATCGGTCTTCTTGCTGGTGGAAACCACGGTGCAGACAACCTGCACTTCGTTCATGAACCCTTCAGGGAACAGCGGGCGGATCGGGCGGTCGATCAGGCGCGAAGTCAGGGTTTCTTTCTCGGAAGGACGGCCTTCACGCTTGAAGAAGCCACCTGGGATCTTACCAGCGGCGTAGGTCTTTTCCTGGTAGTGCACGGACAGCGGGAAGAAGCCCTTGCCTGGATCTGCCTGCTTGGCACCGACCACGGTCACCAGCACGGTGACGTCGTTGTCGACGGTGACCAGCACGGCGCCGGTCGCCTGGCGGGCAATGCGGCCCGTCTCGAGGGTTACGGTCGACTGACCGAACTGGAATTTCTTGATTACCGGGTTCACGGTTTCCTACCTTTTTTCAGTGGCTCTGGGGGGAACTTGTTCTTGCGAATTCTTGGGCAGAACGGGGAATCGGCCCCATTGACCGTCCAGATACAACACGAGGCTGGGAGCCTGGCCGCTGCGCGGTAAAACCGCTCAGCACAACCAGGCTGCCAACCTCGGAGATACGCGTGGCGTGCCTGACGCGAGTGCTGCCAGGCAGCACTCCCGAAACCTGCGACACGCCATGCACACCACTGGCCAGGACGCTATTAGCGACGCAGACCCAGGCGACCGATCAGGGCGCTGTAACGAGTGGTGTCTTTGCCCTTCAGGTAGTCCAGCAGCTTACGACGCTGGTTAACCATACGGATCAGACCACGACGGGAGTGGTGGTCTTTCTCGTTGGCCTTGAAGTGGCCTTGCAGCTTGTTGATGTTGGCGGTCAGCAGAGCAACCTGCACTTCCGGGCTACCGGTATCGCCGGCGGCTTGCTGGTATTCGGCAACGATCTGAGCTTTTTCTTCAACGCTGAGGGCCATTTGGCTTCTCCTGATAAACGGATCCCGCGGACGGTCTCCAATAGGCCAGGGACGAATCCCTGTATTAATGAGTAGAGGTGTGACCGTGCCTATTAACAGCCACCCTCGGTTCCGTACGCTTGGGCCAGGGCTTGGACGTACGGTTTCGATCATTCCGACCGAATCAGTCGACGCGGCGCAATACGCCCGTCTTCGCTCACCTCACCGATACCGATGAAGCGTTCATTGTGATCCTGTACTCGGACCATGCCGAACTGCGGCGCATCCGGCGCACGAACCGCCTGGCCATGCAGCCAGTAGAACGCGCTGTGCTCGGAGAGACGCACCAGTGGCCAATCCTGCAATCCGCTGTCGGACGGCATCAGGAAGCGATCAAGCGCTTCGTTGCCACCTTCGGCGTGGGCCTGCTCGAGCTCATCGAGGGTCACGGTCTGTGCCAGCTCGAAGGGGCCGGCCTGGGTACGGCGCAGTTGCGCGACGTAGGCACCACAGCCCAACGCCTCACCGATATCCTCCACCAGGGTGCGGATATAGGTGCCTTTGCTGCAACCGACCGACAGGCGAACCCGAGTGCCTTCGCACTCGATCAACTCCAAGCGGCTAATAGTAACAGAACGCGCCTCGCGCTCCACTACCTCTCCTGCACGTGCCAGCTTGTACAGCGGCTGGCCGTCACGCTTGAGGGCCGAGTACATCGGCGGTACCTGACTGATTTCACCGCGAAAACGTGGCAAAACAGCTTCGATATCTGCACGACCAACGGTCACATCGCGGGTTTGCAAGACCTCGCCTTCGGCATCGGCGGTACTGGTAGTCTGCCCAAGTTGCATGACTGTCTCGTAGCCCTTGTCGGAGTCGAGCAGGTACTGGGAGAACTTGGTAGCCTCGCCGAAGCACAACGGCAGCACGCCAGTGGCCAACGGGTCGAGGCTACCGGTATGGCCAGCCTTCTCGGCATTGAGCAGCCAGCGGACCTTCTGCAACGCGGCGTTGGAGGTGAACCCCAACGGCTTGTCGAGCAGGATGATGCCGCTTACGTTGCGGCGGATTCGTTTGACCTGAGCCACCGATTACTCCTCGGCGTCCGGCTTGTCGGCATCCTTGTGCAGGCGATCTTCCGCCACTGCACGCTCGATCAGCGCCGACAGGTGGGCACCGCGGCTGACGCTCTCATCGAAGTGGAAATGCAGCTGCGGTACGCTGCGCAGTTGCATGACACGCCCCAGGTGCAGGCGCAGGAAACTCGCTGCACTGTTGAGGGCCTTGAGGGTCTGCGGCACGGCATCGGCGCCATCCTGGCCCATGACGGTGATGAAGACCTTGGCATGGCCCAGGTCACGGCTGACATCCACGGCGGTGATGGTCACCAGGCCGACACGCGGATCCTTGACTTCACGACGGATCAGTTCGGCCAGCTCGCGCTGCATCTGATCGCCGATGCGTTGGGTACGGCTATATTCTTTTGCCATTCTTGCTACCTGTAACTAAAGCGGCAAACGCCCGGACAGGCTGGAGCCTGACCGGGCGTTACCTTCAGAGGCGCCGCAAACCGCCCAAGGGCGGGGCTTGCGCCCGGCACGGCCCTTACAGGGTACGTGCCACCTGGACTTTCTCGAAGACTTCGATCTTGTCGCCGACCTTGACGTCGTTGTAGCTCTTGACGCCAATACCGCACTCCATGCCCGAACGAACTTCGGCAGCATCGTCCTTGAAGCGACGCAGCGATTCCAGTTCGCCTTCGAAGATCACCACGTCCTCGCGCAGTACGCGGATCGGACGGTTGCGGTACACGGTACCCTCGATGACCATACAGCCAGCGATGGCGCCGAACTTCGGCGAGCGGAACACGTCACGTACTTCGGCGACACCCAGGATGTTCTCGCGAACATCGCTGCCGAGCATGCCGGTCAGGGCCTTCTTGACGTCTTCGATGATGTCGTAGATCACGTTGTAATAACGCATATCCAGACCTTCCTGCTCGACGATCTTGCGCGCACCGGCATCGGCACGAACGTTGAAGCCGAACAGCACCGCGTTGGACGCCAGCGCCAAGTTGGCATCGCTCTCGGTGATACCACCGACACCGCCACCAATCACGCGCACCTGAACTTCGTCGTTGCCCAGGCCCGACAGCGAGCCCTGCAGCGCTTCCAGAGAACCACGCACGTCGGTCTTGAGGACGATGTTGAGCGTCTTCTTCTCTTCCTGACCCATGGTCTCGAAGATGTTTTCCAGCTTGCCGGCGTGAGCACGGGCCAGCTTGACCTCGCGGTACTTGCCCTGACGGAACAGGGCGACTTCACGGGCTTTCTTCTCGTCGGCGACCACGGACAGCTCGTCACCGGCTTCCGGAGTGCCGTCCAGACCGAGAATTTCGACCGGGATCGACGGGCCGGCTTCCTTCACAGGCTTGCCGTTCTCGTCGAGCATGGCACGCACGCGGCCATAGTTGGAGCCGCACAGGACCATATCACCCTGACGCAGCGTACCGTCCTGAACCAGGATGGTAGCGACCGGGCCGCGGCCCTTGTCCAGGCGCGACTCGACCACGACACCACGACCAGGTGCGGTTGGCGTGGCGGTCAGCTCGAGGATCTCTGCCTGCAGCAGCACGGCCTCGAGCAGTTCGTCGACACCGGTACCCATCTTCGCGGAAACCTTGACGAACGGAGTGTCACCACCCCAATCCTCGGAGGTCACGCCTTCAACAGCCAGTTCGTTACGAATGCGATCGATGTCGGCACCCGGCTTGTCGATCTTGTTAACCGCAACCACCAGCGGAACACCGGCAGCCTTGGCGTGTTGGACGGCTTCGCGGGTCTGCGGCATCACGCCGTCGTCCGCCGCCACTACCAGGATCACGATGTCGGTGGCCTTGGCACCACGGGCACGCATCGCGGTGAACGCGGCGTGGCCAGGGGTGTCGAGGAAGGTGACCATGCCACGATCGGTTTCGACGTGGTAGGCACCGATGTGCTGGGTAATGCCGCCGGCCTCGCCTGCAGCAACCTTGGCACGACGGATGTAGTCGAGCAGCGAGGTCTTACCGTGGTCGACGTGACCCATTACGGTCACTACCGGTGCACGCGGCTCGGTCTCGCCTTCGAACTTCAGCGATTCTGCCAGGGAGTCTTCCAGAGCGGTGTCGCTGATCAGGGTCACCTTGTGGCCCAGTTCTTCGGCTACCAACTGAGCGGTTTCCTGGTCGAGCACCTGGTTGATGGTGACCGGGGTCCCCAGCTTGAACATGAACTTGACGACTTCAGCGGCCTTGACCGACATCTGTTGTGCAAGTTCGGAAACAGTAATCGTCTCGCCGATGGTCACGTCACGGATGACTGGACCGGTCGGGTTCTGGAAACCATGCTGGTTGCGCTTCTTCGGTTTGCCTTTGCCACCGCGACCGCGACGGAAACCATCGCTCTCTTCGTCGGTGGTACGTGGGGCCGCGCGAGGGGTCGGCGCCTTTTCCTTTTCCTTGACCTTGACCTTGATGGAAACGCGCGGGGCTTCGCCACGGCGCTCACCACCACGACGGTCTTCGTCACGGACACGGCTTTCGTTGCGACGAGTCTCGTCCTTCTTGCGCTCAGCGGCACGCGCAGCGGCATCTTCGGACGCAGGTGCCTCGGCAACAACCGGAGCCGGGGCCGCTACCGCTGCAGGCGCAGCTTTCTCGACAGGCGCTTGGGCTGCGGTTTCAGCCGCTTGACGACGCGCCTGCTCCTCAGCGCGCTGGCGAGCTTCGGCGTCCGCCTTCTCGCGTGCGGCATTCTCGGCTGCACGGCGCTCCTCCAGCTCGCGCTTCTGCTCAGCCTGGATTTCCTCCGGGCTGCGCTGCACGAATACTTTCTTCTTGCGTACTTCTACGCTGATGCTTTTGCTACCGGCGACACGCAGGGTGCTGGTGGTCTTGCGCTGCAAGGTGATCTTGCGCGGCTCTTCCGCCTTGCTCTTGTGGCTGCTTTTCAGATGAGTCAGCAAAACCTGCTTCTCGTTATCGGTCACTACCTGACCGGCGTCGGTGTGCGGCAGACCTGCCTCACGCATCTGCTGCAGCAGGCGCTCTACCGGTGCCTCGACCTCTTGGGCCAGTTCTTTCACCGTGACTTGCGTCATGCACTTCTCTCCTCAGGCCGCGCCTAATTACTCGAACCAATGGGCTCGGGCGGCCATGATCAACTTGCCGGCACGCTCTTCGTCGATGCCGTCGATGTCGAGCAGATCGTCAATCGACTGCTCGGCCAGGTCTTCGCGGTTAACCACGCCGCGCACCGCCAGTTCCGCCGCCAGATCCTTGTCCATACCCTCGAGGGAGAGCAGGTCGTCGGCCGGATGGGCGTCTGCCAGTTTTTCTTCGGTAGCGATGGCCTTGGTCAACAAACGGTCCTTGGCACGAGCGCGTAGCTCGTTGACGATTTCCTCGTCAAAGCCATCGATGTTGAGCATTTCTTCCAACGGTACGTAGGCAATTTCTTCGAGGCTGGTGAAGCCTTCGTCGACCAGCACTTGGGCCAGCTCCTCGTCGACTTCCAGTTCCTCGATAAAGTTGCGCAGGATGTCGCCGGTTTCTGCTTGTTGCTTGGCCTGGATGTCCTTCTCGGTCATCACGTTCAGGGTCCAGCCGGTCAACTGACTGGCCAGGCGAACGTTCTGACCACCACGGCCAATGGCTTGGGCCAGGTTGTCTTCGGCGACTGCGATGTCCATTGCATGGGCATCTTCATCAACGATGATCGCCGCGACTTCAGCCGGCGACATGGCGTTGATGACGAACTGCGCCGGGTTCTCATCCCACAGGACGATATCCACGCGCTCACCACCCAGCTCGCCGGATACGGCCTGGACGCGCGAACCACGCATGCCGATGCAGGCACCTTGCGGGTCGATGCGCTTGTCCTTGGAGCGGACGGCGATCTTGGCACGCGACCCCGGATCACGGGAGGCGGCCATGACTTCGATGAGACCTTCAGCGATCTCTGGCACTTCGATGCGGAACAGCTCGATCAGCATCTGCGGCGCGGTGCGCGACAGGATCAGCTGAGGGCCGCGGTTCTCGGTGCGGATTTCCTTGAGCAGTGCACGCAGGCGGACACCGACACGGAAGGTTTCGCGTGGGATGATGTCCTCGCGGGCCAGCAGGGCCTCGGCGTTGTTGCCAAGGTCAACGATGACGTTGTCGCGGGTCACCTTCTTGACGGTGCCGGAGATGATCTCGCCAACACGCTCACGGTAGGCATCGACCACCTGGGCGCGCTCGGCCTCGCGGACCTTCTGCACGATCACCTGCTTGGCGGTCTGGGCGGCGATGCGGCCGAATTCGATCGACTCGATCTTCTCTTCGATCACGTCTCCGACCTTGGCATCAGGGTGGGTCTCGTGGATCTTGCTCAACCAGGTTTCGATCGCCGGATCATCCAGATCGGCTTCGTCAACCACGGTCCAGCGACGGAAGGTCTCGTAGCTACCGGTGTGGCGGTTGATCTCCACACGCAGGTCGACTTCGTCCTCAAAACGTTTTTTGGTTGCAGTGGCCAGGGCCACTTCCAGCGCTTCGAAAATGACGCCGGGTGGTACACCCTTTTCGTTGGATACCGATTCAACAACCAGCAGTACTTCTTTGCTCATCGTACGCCTCGCCTTGCGCAAGCCATTGGGCCCGGATAGTCCGCCGGGCCCGGCACGTCTCAGTCAAAACTGGGAATAATATTGGCCTTGTCGATCGAGTCGATCGGCAACAGGAACTCATGGTTGTCCACCTGGACCACCACATCCTGATCCTCCACACCGCGGAGAAGGCCCTGGAAGTTACGACGACCTTCGAAGGGCGTACGCAGCTTGATCTTCACTTGTTCGCCGGCATGCGAGGCAAACTGTTCCAGAGTGAACAGCGGGCGGTCCATGCCAGGAGAGGATACCTCGAGGGTATATTCGTTGGTGATCGGATCTTCCACATCCAGAATGGCACTGGCTTGGCGACTGACAGCTTCGCAATCGTCCACCAGGATTCCGCCTTCCTTGTCGATATAGATGCGCAGGACCGAATGCTTACCCTGGGAAACGTATTCGATCCCCCAGCATTGATAGCCCAGACCCTCGACCACCGGGGCCAACAAGGCCTGCAACTGTTCTAGCTTGCTCGACACCTGAACCCCCTCGTGCATGCTGTGCAAATAAAAAATGGGCAAAGCGCCCATCCCTGAAAGCGCCGTTGGACAACGGCGCAAGAACTGTTCAGCTAGCAAAAAGCCCCTGAAAAGGGGCTCCGCTGAAGCTGGTTGCGGGGGCTGGATTTGAACCAACGACCTTCGGGTTATGAGCCCGACGAGCTACCAAGCTGCTCCACCCCGCGACAAAGCTGGGGCGAAAGTATAAGACCGAACCCGCTACAGGGTCAATCTAACCTCCACCTGCAAGAAAGCCCGCTAAAGCGGGCTCTCATGCTTCAATTGGTACCGAGAAGGGGACTCGAACCCCTACACCCTATGGGCACAACCACCTCAAGGTTGCGTGTCTACCAATTCCACCACCTCGGCAATACTACTTCTTGAAACCCGTTACTTCTGCTCTTCGGTTGGAGGAGTTACGTCACCAGCGTTGGTGGCTTCACTCTTCTTCTCCTGGAGCACCGGTACATCATCATTTACTGCCGGCTTCTGCTCTTTGACTTCCAGAACCGCTGGATCTGGCAGACCTGCTTGAGTCAGCTGATGAGCTTTCTCTTTAGCGAAGTATCCTAACCCAAGAGCAGTCAAAAAGAAAGTGGCAGCAAGTATAGCAGTAACTTTACTCAAAAAGGTAGCGGAACCTTGGCTTCCGAACACAGTATTTGAAGCACCTGCGCCGAAAGATGCACCTGCTTCCGCACCTTTACCCTGTTGCAACAGAACCAGCACTACCACAGCCAGTGCAGCCAACAGATGAAAAACAACTACGACTGTTTCCAGCATTTGTTCAGTTTCCTGCGGCGCGACAAATTGCACCGAATTCGTCTGCGTTCAGGGACGCTCCACCAATGAGCCCCCCATCGATATCCGGCATGCCGAACAGTTCGGCCGCATTGGCCGCCTTCACGCTGCCGCCATAAAGAAGCTGCACTTTCGCGGCAACTTCGGCGTCCTGCGCCGCCAGCTGGGCTCGAATGGCTGCATGCACATCCTGAGCTTGCTGAGGCGTCGCCGTCAGACCTGTACCGATGGCCCAAACAGGCTCATAGGCAATTACAGCGTTGGCAAAAGCGGCAACACCGAATTCATCGATGATACTGCTCAGCTGACGCCCAACCACTTCCAGCGTCTTGCCTGCCTCGCGCTCCTCAAGGGTTTCCCCCACACAGAGCACAGGCTTCAAACCACTTGCCTGAGCGGCTGCGAACTTGCGATTGAGTACTTCATCGCTTTCGCCAACGATCTGGCGACGCTCCGAATGCCCGACCAGCACAAGCTTGCAGCCTGCTTCAGCCAGCTGACTCGGCGCAATCTCGCCAGTCAGCGCGCCCTGCTCGGGCTGTACAGCAGAATTCTGTGCGCCGACGGTGATTCCCTTGCCCTGCAACCCTTCAATCACTTGATTGATGAACAGCGACGGCGGAAACACCGCGACTTCCACTCCGCTCGGCAAGGCCAGATTGCTCAAGCCTTCGGTCAGCTCAGCGACGCTGGCGCGGGTACCGTGCATCTTCCAGTTACCAGCTACCATGGGGCGACGCATGCTTTACCTCGTCGGTCAAAGTGGGCGCAGATCTTACCCAACCGGATCTGCGCTGGCAAGCCTATTTCAGGCACAAACTTCAGCGACCAATTTGGCCAAGGCTTCGGCATGACCGCGGACCTGGTTTTCGTCGTCGCCTTCGACCATCACTCGCACCAGAGGCTCGGTACCGGACTTACGCAGCAGCACACGCCCGCGCCCGGCCATGGCCTCGGTGACCTTGGCGCTGGCCTCTTGCACGGCAGGGTTCTCCAGTGGGTCCACCTTGCTCGCGCCAAAGCGCACATTGATCAGCACCTGCGGGCACTTGCGCAGCCCCTGGCGGGCCTGAGCAAGCGTCTCGCCCCGGCGCTTGAGCGCCAGCAACACCTGCAGCGCGGCAATGATCGCATCTCCGGTGGTGGTGTGATTGCAGCACACGACGTGTCCAGAATTCTCGCCGCCGAGCTGCCAGTCGCGCTCGAGCAGCTCGGCCATCACATAACGATCACCCACCTTGGCCCGGGCAAACGGAATGTCCAGGTCCTTGAGCGCCAGCTCCAAGCCCAAGTTGCTCATCAGCGTGCCGACCACACCGCCCTGCAGCTTGCCTCGATCTTTCAGGTCGCGGGCGATGATGAACAGCAGCTCGTCACCATCAACGATGGCGCCGGTATGGTCGACCATCAGCACACGGTCGCCATCACCATCGAAGGCGATCCCAAGGTCGGCATGGCCCACCAATACGGCGGCCTGCAGCGACTCGATATGGGTCGAGCCGCAGCCTTCGTTGATGTTCAGCCCGTCAGGCTGGGCATGCAGTACGGTGACGTCGGCGCCGAGCTCACGGAACACGCTTGGCGCCACCTTGTAGGTAGCACCATGAGCACAATCGACCACCAGCTTGAGCCCCTCGAAGTTGGTACTGGTGGGCACGCTGCTCTTGCAGAACTCGATGTAACGGCCCGCCGCGTCGTTGATGCGGGAAACCTTGCCCAGCTTGCTGGACTCGACCACAGTCATCGGCTGATCGAGCAGTTCCTCGATCATCAGCTCGACCTCGTCGGGCAATTTGGTGCCTTGGCCGGAGAAGAACTTGATGCCGTTATCATCGTGTG
Source organism: Pseudomonas sp. HTZ2 (assembly GCF_033173945.1). NCBI lineage: Bacteria > Pseudomonadati > Pseudomonadota > Gammaproteobacteria > Pseudomonadales > Pseudomonadaceae > Pseudomonas > Pseudomonas sp. HTZ2. The sequence goes on from NZ_CP137332.1 coordinate 4,365,219, forward strand.
GATTGTGCGAAGCACTGATGACAATGCCGGCCTCTGCATGGAAGGTTCGAGTCAGGTAAGCGATCGCCGGAGTCGGCATGGGGCCGAGCAACATCACATCGGCACCAGCGGCAGAGAGGCCCGCTTCGAGCGCGGACTCGAACATGTAGCCCGAAATCCGGGTGTCCTTGCCCACCAGGACGCGGCAATTGCCCTGCTTGCGGAACGCCATGCCCGCTGCCCACCCCAACTTCAGCATGAAGTCAGGGGTGATCGGGTATTCGCCGACGCGGCCACGAATACCGTCGGTACCAAAGTATTTTCTGCTCATAGGGACTCCAATGTTCTTATTCGGCGTTCTGCACCGCAGTGATCATTCGCACCACGTCGACGGTCTCGGCCACATCGTGCACACGCAGGATGCTGGCTCCCTTGGTCATGGCCAATGCGGCCAGCGCCAGGCTGCCGTAAAGCCGCTCGCCAACGGGGCGATCGAGCGTGAGGCCGATCATGCTCTTGCGCGAGACACCGACCAGCAACGGCCGGCCCAGGCGATAGAGCACTTCCATGTGTTTGAAGAGGCTGAGGTTGTGATCGAGCGTCTTGGCAAAGCCAAAACCCGGATCGAGGATGATTCGGTCAGCGGCAATCCCTGCGACGGCGCATGCGGCCATCCGCTCTTCAAGATAGCGCGTCACGTCAGCGGAGACATCGTCGTAATGCGGATTGTCCTGCATGGTGCCCGGCTCGCCGCGCATGTGCATCAGGCACACCGGCAGACCCGTGTCGGCGGCAGCATCCAGGGCACCATCACGCTCCAAGGCCCGTACGTCGTTGATCAATCCCGCACCCAGCCGAGCGGATTCGCGCATGACTGCAGGCGTGGAGGTATCGACCGAGATGATGACGTCGAGCCGGCTGTTGATTGCCTCGACCATGGGCGCCACTCGCTCCAGCTCTTCGGTCGGCGACACCGCTCTAGCGCCGGGACGCGTGGACTCGCCGCCGATGTCGATCAGCGTCGCGCCGGCAGCCACCATCGCCTCGGCATGGCGCAAGGCCTCGTCGCGCTGATTGAAGCGCCCGCCATCGGAGAAGGAATCAGGGGTGATATTGAGGATACCCATGACATGGGTACGGGACAAATCAAGAACCCGGTTGCCGCAAGGCAACCGGGTCGGGTACTGCTGTGAGGTCATAGATGCCCTTAGTGTTGAGCCGCTGGACCGCCGATTGGCGACTCCGGACGATCATCTTGGGAGGCCTGGTTGCCGGAGGTGCCGGCATCATTATCCCAATCGCGCGGTTCACGCGGCGTACGACCGGCCATGATGTCGTCGATCTGATCGGCATCGATGGTCTCGTACTTCATCAAGGCTTCGGCCATGGCGTCGAGCTTGTCGCGGTTGTCGGTGAGGATCTGCTTGGCGGTGGCGTAGCAATGGTCAATGATGCTGCGCACTTCGGAGTCGATCAGCTTGGCAGTCTCACCCGAGACGCTGGCATGCTGGCTCGCCGCACTGCGACCGAGGAACACCTCGCCCTCTTCTTCGGCATACATCAGCGGGCCGAGCTTCTCGGACAAGCCCCACTTGGTAACCATATTCCGGGCAATCTGGCTGGCGCGCATGATGTCGTTGGACGCACCGGTTGTGACGCCATCGAAGCCCAGGGTCATTTCTTCAGCGATACGGCCACCGTACAGCGAGCAGATCTGACTGACGAGCGCCCGCTTGGAAAGGCTGTAGCGGTCTTCCTCAGGCAGGAACATGGTCACACCCAGCGCACGACCGCGCGGAATGATCGAGACCTTGTAGACTGGGTCATGCTCGGGAACGAGACGACCGACAATGGCATGACCTGCCTCATGGTAGGCGGTGTTCTGTTTTTCCTTCTCGGACATGACCATGGTCTTGCGCTCGGCACCCATCATGATCTTGTCCTTGGCCAGCTCAAACTCCTTCATCTCAACCAGACGCTTGCTGGCGCGCGCGGCGAACAGAGAAGCCTCGTTGACCAGGTTGGCCAAGTCGGCACCGGAGAAACCTGGCGTACCGCGGGCGATGACGGCGGCGTTGACGTTCTCGCCAACCGGCACCTTACGCATATGCACCTTGAGGATCTGCTCACGACCGCGGATATCCGGCAGACCGACCACCACCTGACGGTCGAAGCGACCGGGTCGCAGCAGCGCAGGGTCGAGCACGTCAGGACGGTTGGTGGCAGCGATGACAATGATGCCATCGTTCATTTCAAAGCCGTCCATCTCCACCAGCAACTGGTTGAGGGTCTGCTCACGCTCGTCGTGACCGCCGCCCATGCCGGCGCCACGGTGGCGGCCAACGGCGTCGATCTCATCAATGAAGATGATGCAAGGGGCGTGCTTTTTCGCCTGCTCGAACATGTCGCGCACACGGCTGGCGCCTACACCGACGAACATCTCGACGAAGTCGGAACCGGAAATGGTGAAGAACGGCACCTTGGCCTCGCCCGCGATGGCCTTGGCCAGCAGCGTTTTACCGGTACCGGGCGGGCCGACCATCAGCACACCACGCGGGATGCGACCACCCAGACGTTGGAATTTGCCCGGATCGCGCAGGAACTCGACCAGCTCGCCGACTTCCTCCTTGGCCTCATCGCAACCCGCGACGTCGGCCAAAGTGGTCTTGACCTGGTCTTCGGACAGCAGGCGCGCTTTGCTCTTGCCAAAACTCATCGGGCCGCCCTTGCCGCCCGCACCGCCTTGCATCTGGCGCATGAAGAACATGAACACGGCGATGATGACCAGGATCGGGAAGCTGGCCACCAGCAACTGAGTCCAGATGCTCTGCTGTTCCGGCTGCTTGCCTTCAACCACGACATGGTTGTCGACCAAGTCGCCGATCAGGCCATTGTCGGTGATGGCCGGACGAACGGTCTTGAAGTTGTCGCCATCGGTACGCTTGCCGGTGATGACATAGCCGTCGACGGTAACACGCTCGACCTTCCCGTCCTTGACCTGCTGAATGAAGTCGGAATAGTTGAGGGTCTGCGGCTCGTTCGGGCTGGAGAAGTTGTTCATCACCGTCACAAGGACAGCCGCGATGATCAACCACAGGATCAGATTCTTTGCCATGTCGTTCAATTAGCTACCCTCTGAGGTCGGCGCACGACGCAGCCGTGCCTCGCATGATATTCACCGCCCTAACTTACTACATTACCTACGCATCCGCAGGCGCCGTCTGTAACCCTTTGTGAAAGCTAGACTACACGAAGTTCGGACGATCCTGACGGAACCGCCGATTGGAAATAACTATCGGCCGATCCGCAAAACGCCTCTCACGCCCCCTTGAAGCCGCGTCCCAACAGGTACTGCTCACGGGAGCGATCACGCGACGACGACGGTTTGCGCATCTGCACCTTGTCGAACTTGCCACGTACGTCCTTCAGGTACTGGTCGAAACCTTCGCCCTGGAAAATCTTGATCAGGAAATCCCCACCCGGGCGAAGCACGCGGCACGCCAAGTCCAGGGCCAGCTCGCAGAGGAACATGGCACGCGGCATGTCCACGGCGGGCGTACCACTCATATTGGGGGCCATGTCTGAAATCACAAGGTCCACATGCGAATCGCCCACCGCCTCGAGGATCCGTTGCAGCACTTCATCCTGGGTAAAGTCGCCCTGAATGAAGGTAACGTCGGGGATCGAGTCCATTTCCAGGATGTCGGAGGCGATCAGCCGCCCTTGACCACCAATCAGACGACTGGTCACCTGCGACCAGCCACCCGGCGCGGCACCGAGATCGATCACGCTCATGCCGGGGCGGATCAGCTTGTCCTTTTCCTGGATCTCCAGCAGCTTGTAGCTCGCGCGCGAGCGATAGCCATCCTTCTGCGCCTGCTTGACGAAAGGATCGTTGAAATGCTCTCTCAGCCAGTTATGGCTGCTCTTGGAACGTTGCGCCACGGGGCACCTCGATGATTAGCGTCGTGATTGACTGGGCGGAGCCACGGGCCCTCGGGTAAAATGGCCGCCAATTTTACAGAATCAGACGAAAAGGGTCAGATTATGCCGCTCAATAACGAGCAGAAGAAACAATACAAATCGATTGGTCACGACCTGAAGCCGGTCTTGATCGTCGCGGGCAATGGCTTGAACGAAGGCGTCATCGCCGAACTGGAACGCGCACTGACCGATCATGAACTGATCAAGGTCGAAATCCGCTCGGAAGATCGCGAAGAGCGCGCTGCCGCCATTGCCGAACTGTGCAAGGCCGGCCGCGCCGAACTGGTACAGACCATCGGCAAGAAAGCGCTGATCTATCGCAAAAATCCGCAGCCGAACAAGCAGCTGTCCAATATCCACCGTTACAAGTGACGGTGGCTCCGGTCAGTGGCGCGATGGACGCGCCCTGACCGGGACCGGTTGGGCCACCAGCACGATGCCGGAGAAGCCCAGCACTAAAAAGCAGAACATCTGCCAACGCTCACCCACGGAAATCCCGTAGCGCAGCGTGTAATAGCCAACACAGGCACCGAAGCCGAGCAAAATCATCTGCCCACGGAACTGTCGCCACCAGGCCGCCAGACCGTCTACCCTCGCCAATACCGCCAGCTGGGTCATCAGGCCAAGCAGCGCGACGCCGATCAACCAGCGGTCAATCTGGGCAGCCACATCCTGCACCAACAAGGGCGCAAGGCCCGTCACCTTGAGTGCCGGCACCAATCCCACATGAAAAACCCACAGGCCACCGACCCAGAATACCTGGGCCAGTTGCCAGAGGATGCCCTCAAGGGACGGCGCGCGTAGGCGCCGGTCAGATGTGCTTGACTTCGACAATCTCGTACTCGACCGTGCCGCTTGGCGTGTTGACGACGACGGTGTCACCTTCTTCCTTGCCGATGATGGCACGGGCAATCGGCGCGCTCGCCGAGAGCTTGCCCTTCTTGATGTCCGCCTCATCCTCACCCACGATCTGGTAGGAAACCTGATCGCCGGTCTCAGTGTTCTCCAGGTCCACGGTGGTACCGAAGATCACCTTCCCGGTGTGGGCAATGGTGGTGACATCGATCACCACCGAGTTCTGCAGACGCCCTTCAATATCGCGGATACGCGCCTCGACCATACCCTGCTCTTCACGAGCGGCATGGTATTCGGCGTTTTCCTTGAGGTCGCCCAGCTCCCGCGCTTCACCGATCGCCTGGCTCAGGCGCGGACGCTCGGTCTTGCTCAGGAAGAGCAGTTCCTCTTCCAGGGCGCGAGCGCCCTGGACGGTCATTGGGTACTTGGTAATGCTCATGCTTTGAGTCCTGCGTGCAGATCCTGCAAGCGGCGAACGGTCTTCTCGGGACCGAATTTCAGCGCTTCACAGATGGCTTCACCAGCCGCAATGGTGGTCGTGCAGTAGATCTTGTGCTGCAGCGCATTGCGACGAATCGAGTAGGAATCGGCGATCGACTGACGACCTTCGGTAGTGTTGATGATCAGCGACACTTCGTCGTTCTTGATCATGTCGACCACGTGCGGACGACCTTCGGTCACTTTGTTCACACGGCGCACCTTCAGGCCAGCCGCCTCGATGACCTTGGCGGTGCCTGCGGTAGCAACCACTTCGAAGCCTAGGGCGATCAGGTCGCGAGCGACACCCGCAACCTGCGGCTTATCGTCGTCACGCACGCTGATGAAGGCGGTACCACCGCTTGGCAGCACTTCGCTGGCACCCATCTGGGCCTTGGCGAAGGCTTCACCGAAGCTGTCGCCGACACCCATGACTTCACCAGTGGATTTCATCTCAGGGCCGAGGATCGGGTCAACACCTGGGAACTTCGCGAACGGGAAGACGGCTTCTTTGACGCTGTAGAAGTTCGGAATGATTTCCTGGGTGAAGCCCAGCTCTTTCAGGGTCTTACCAGCCATGACTCGAGCCGCGATCATCGCCAGCGAAGTGCCGATGCACTTGGAGACGAACGGTACGGTACGCGAGGCGCGTGGGTTGACTTCGATCACGTAGATCTTGTCACCCTGCAGGGCCAACTGCACGTTCATCAGACCGACGACACCCAGCTCCAGAGCCATTTTCTTGACCTGAACGCGGACTTCGTCCTGCACTTCCTTGCTCAACGAGTAAGGTGGCAGCGAGCATGCCGAGTCACCGGAGTGAACACCGGCCTGCTCAATGTGCTGCATGATCGCGCCGATCACCACGTCAGTACCGTCGCAGACCGCATCCACGTCCATTTCAATGGCGCAGTTGAGGAAGTGGTCGAGCAGTACCGGACTGTCGTTCGAGACCTGCACCGCTTCACGCAGATAGCGCTTGAGCTCGTCCAACTCGTAGACGATCTCCATGGCACGACCGCCCAGTACGTAAGAAGGACGCACCACCAGCGGGTAGCCGATGCCGCCAGCGGCGCTGATGGCTTCTTCTTCGCTGCGCACGGTGGCGTTTGGCGGCTGCAGCAGGCTCAGACGCTGAACCATCTGCTGGAAGCGCTCGCGGTCTTCGGCGCGGTCGATAGCGTCCGGGCTGGTACCGATGATCGGTACGCCGGCTTCTTCCAGGGCGCGGGCGAGTTTCAACGGGGTCTGGCCGCCGTAGTGAACGATGACGCCCTTCGGTTTCTCGACGCGGCAGACTTCCAGCACGTCTTCCAGGGTCAGCGGTTCGAAGTACAGACGGTCGGAAGTGTCGTAGTCGGTGGAGACGGTTTCCGGGTTGCAGTTGACCATGATGGTCTCGTAACCATCTTCACGCAGCGCGAGGGCAGCGTGTACGCAGCAGTAGTCAAACTCGATACCTTGGCCGATACGGTTCGGGCCACCACCCAGGATCATGATCTTGTCACGAGTCGATGGGTTGGCCTCGCACTCTTCCTCATAGGTCGAGTACAGGTAGGCGGTGTCGGTGGCGAACTCGGCAGCGCAGGTGTCGACGCGCTTGTACACCGGGAACACTTCGAGCTTGTGACGGTGACGGCGCAGGTTCTTGTCGGTGATGCCGAGCAGCTTGGCCAGACGCTGGTCCGAGAAGCCCTTGCGCTTGAGGCGCAGCATGTAGTCCTTGTCGATCGACGACAGAGCCAGGGTCTTGACCTTCTCTTCTTCCTTGATCAGGTCTTCCATCTGCACCAGGAACCACATGTCGATGCCGGTCAGGTCGAAGATCTGCTCGCAGGTCATGCCAGCGCGCATGGCGTCGGCGACGTACCAGATACGCTCGGCGCCTGGCACGGTCAGCTCGCGCTTGAGGATACTGTTGGCTTCCGGGTTGGCCAGGTCGACTTTCGGGTCGAGGCCGCATGCACCCACTTCCAGACCACGCAGGGCTTTCTGCAGGGACTCCTGGAAGGTACGGCCAATGGCCATGACTTCACCCACGGATTTCATCTGGGTGGTCAGGCGGGCGTCGGCTTTGGGGAACTTCTCGAAGGCAAAGCGCGGCAGCTTGGTGACGACATAGTCGATCGACGGCTCAAAGGACGCCGGGGTACGGCCGCCGGTGATGTCGTTCTGCAGTTCGTCGAGGGTATACCCCACCGCCAGCTTGGCGGCGATCTTGGCGATCGGGAAGCCAGTGGCCTTGGAGGCCAGCGCCGAGGAGCGCGATACACGCGGATTCATCTCGATCACGACCATGCGGCCGGTGTTCGGGCAGATACCGAACTGGACGTTGGAACCGCCGGTTTCGACGCCGATCTCGCGCAGTACCGCCAAGGAGGCGTTGCGCATGATCTGGTATTCCTTGTCGGTCAGGGTCTGCGCTGGTGCAACGGTAATGGAGTCACCGGTATGCACACCCATCGGGTCGAAGTTCTCGATGGAGCAGACGATGATGCAGTTGTCCTTCTTGTCACGGACAACCTCCATTTCGTATTCCTTCCAGCCGATCAGCGATTCGTCGATCAGCAGCTCCTTGGTCGGCGAAAGGTCCAGACCACGGGCGCAGATCTCTTCGAACTCTTCACGGTTGTAGGCGATGCCGCCACCTGTGCCACCCATGGTGAAGGACGGACGGATGATGCACGGGAAGCCCAGGCGCTCGAGCACCGCATTGGCTTCTTCCATGCTATGGGCGATACCGGAGCGCGGGCACTCAAGGCCAATGGCCTTCATCGCCTTGTCGAAGCGCGAACGGTCTTCGGCCTTGTCGATGGTGTCGGCATTGGCACCGATCATCTCGACGCCGAATTTTTCCAGAACGCCGTGGCGCTCCAGGTCCAGGGCGCAGTTCAGCGCGGTTTGGCCGCCCATGGTCGGCAGCAGTGCGTCAGGGCGCTCTTTTTCGATGATCTTGGCCACCGACTGCCACTTGATCGGCTCGATGTAGGTGGCATCGGCCATGGCCGGGTCGGTCATGATGGTGGCCGGGTTGGAGTTCACCAGGATGACGCGGAAACCTTCCTCGCGCAGGGCTTTACAGGCCTGGGCGCCGGAGTAGTCGAATTCGCAGGCCTGGCCGATCACGATCGGGCCAGCGCCGAGAATCAGGATGCTTTTGATGTCTGTACGTTTTGGCATGGTTGTCACTCAAATCCGCGGGTCAGTCGGCAAGCCGTCTTGAACAATCTGGGTCAGGCGCTTCCGGGCGCGGCACTTGCCGCCCCGGGGCCTTGATGCAGGATGCTCAGCGGCGCTTGGCCATGGCATCGATGAAACGATCGAACAGTGGCGCGACGTCGGTCGGGCCTGGGCTCGCTTCAGGGTGGCCCTGGAAGCTGAACGCGCTCTTGTCGGTGCGCTCGATGCCCTGCAGGGTACCGTCGAACAGCGACTTGTGGATGGCGCGGACGTTGCCCGGCAGGGTGGCTTCGTCGACGGCGAAACCGTGGTTCTGGCTGGTGATCATGACCACGCCGGTGTCCAGATCCTGGACCGGGTGGTTGGCACCGTGATGGCCGTGGCCCATCTTGACAGTCTTGGCGCCAGAAGCCAGGGCTAGCAACTGGTGGCCGAGGCAGATACCAAAGACCGGAATATCGGTCTCGAGGATGTCCTTGATCGCCTGGATCGCGTAGTCGCATGGCTCGGGATCGCCAGGGCCGTTGGACAGGAATACGCCATCCGGATTAAGGGCCAGGACTTCGCTGGCAGGGGTCTGGGCCGGCACGACGGTCAGGCGGCAGCCACGGGCAACCAGCATGCGCAGAATGTTCAGCTTGACGCCGTAGTCGTAGGCCACCACGTGATAGGGCAGGTCCGCAGCTTCCAGAGTCGGGTGGCTGTCGGTTGCCAGATTCCACACACTGGAGCGCCATTCGTAGCGTTCCTTGGTGGAAACTTCCTTGGCCAGGTCCATACCCTTGAGGCCTGGGAAGGCGCGAGCAGCGGCGATGGCGGCTTCTTCGCTGATGTTGTCACCGGCGAGGATGCAGCCGTTCTGGGCGCCCTTTTCGCGCAGGATTCGGGTCAGGCGACGAGTGTCGATGCCAGCGATGGCGACGACATTATTGGCCTTGAGGTAGTCAGGCAGCGACTGGGTGTTGCGCCAGTTGCTGGCCAGCAGGGGCAGGTCACGGATAACCAGGCCAGCGGACCAGACACGGTTCGACTCGGCGTCTTCCGGTGTAGTACCGGTATTGCCAATGTGCGGGTAGGTCAGGGTAACGATTTGCTGCGCATAGGAAGGGTCTGTAAGGATTTCCTGGTAGCCGGTCATAGCGGTGTTGAATACCACCTCACCAACGGTCTGACCGTCGGCACCGATAGCTTCACCGCGGAAAATACTGCCGTCGGCAAGGGCGAGTATGGCTGGCTTTGTCAAGAAGACCTCCCGTAAATCAAGCATGAAAGGGCGATCGCAGGTTGCAAAAAAGCGGAGTGACGTATGGACACGTCACCCCGCTTTCATGTGCTGAATTCAATTCGCTGCGCGCTTTTAGTGGACACACTAAAGCTGTAGCTTACAGAAAATTACGTTTTAGGTCTACCGCGTATGTGTCTCTGAAACACAGGAATGCGACAGGCTGACATCGGCGACTCCTTCACGGGTGGCCCGCCCTCCCACAAAAACCGCGCCGCACATCAAAGCGACGCTATTGCTGTAGGAGCGGGCTTGCCCGCGAGGCGCCTCTCTAACTTGCTTTAACGCAGCTCGAGCACGTCCTGCATGTCGTACAGGCCTGGCTCGCGCCCCTCCAGCCATAGCGCGGCACGCACCGCCCCCTTGGCGAAGGTCATGCGGCTGGAGGCCTTGTGAGTGATCTCCACGCGTTCGCCTTCAGCGGCGAACAACACGGTATGGTCCCCCACTACATCACCGGCGCGCACCGTGGCGAAGCCGATGGTCTTACGATCGCGGGCACCGGTCTGCCCCTCACGCCCATAGACCGCCACTTCTCCCAGATCACGACCCAACGCCTGGGCAACTACTTCTCCCATACGCAAGGCAGTACCCGAAGGTGCATCGACCTTGTGGCGGTGGTGCGCCTCGATGATCTCGATATCCACCTCGTCGCCCAACACCCGCGCGGCGGTATCCAGAAGCTTGAGGCAAAGATTGACGCCGACGCTGAAATTGGCGGCAAAGACAATCGGAATCTCCTTGCCCGCCTCGGCCAACTGCTCTTTTTCCTCTGGCGTGAAACCGGTAGTACCAATCACCATCGCCTTGCCTGCCTTGCGACAGAAGGCGAGGTTCTTCAGCGTCACCGACGGGTGAGTGAAGTCGATCAGCACATCGAATTCGTCAGCGACCTTGGACAGATCACTGGAGATTTCCACACCGATCCGCCCCAAGGCCGCCAGTTCGCCGGCATCGGCCCCGACCAGAGAGCTGTCCGGACGATCAATGGCCGCCGTCAGGCCAGCCTGGGGCGCCTGTTGCTGCACAGCCTCGACAAGGGTCTTGCCCATCCGTCCCGCCGCGCCCATTACCGCAATACGTCGCATAGCCTGTTCCTTGTCAGAGATCGCCGAAGAAGCGCTTCACACCCTCGAACCAGCCACTGGCCTTGGGCGAATGGGAGCTGTCGCCCTGCAACGAGTCGCGCAGCTCCTCGAGCAGCTCGCGCTGACGTCGACTGAGGTTGACCGGGGTCTCCACAGCCACTCGGCACAGCAGGTCGCCAGCCCCGCCACCGCGCACAGGGGCTACGCCCTTGCCACGCAGACGGAATTGCTTGCCGGTTTGAGTGCCTTCCGGAATCTTGAGCTTGACCCGACCATCGAGGGTGGGCACTTCCAGCTCACCACCCAGGGCCGCATCGGTGTAGCTGATCGGCACCTCGCAGTACAGGTGCTTGCCGTCGCGCTGGAAGATAGCGTGCTCACGCACACTGATGACGACATAGAGGTCACCGGTCGGACCACCATGGGTCCCCGCCTCGCCTTCGCCAGAAAGACGAATGCGATCGCCGGTATCGACACCCGCCGGCACCTTGACCGACAGCGTCTTGTATTCCTCGACACGTCCCTCGCCATGACAGGCGGTGCAAGGATCGGTGATGATCTTGCCTTGGCCATGGCAGCGCGGGCAGGTTTGCTGCACCGAGAAGAAGCCCTGCTGCATGCGCACCTGACCGATGCCGCCACAGGTTGGGCAGGCCGACGGGGTCGACCCCTTCTTCGCACCGGAACCATCGCAAGGCTTGCAGTTGACCAGGGTTGGCACACGGATGCTGACCGTAGTGCCGCGCACGGCCTCCTCGAGGTTCAGCTCAAGGGTGTAGCGCAGGTCGCTGCCGCGCTGCGCACCGCCACGGGAGCCGCCGCGCCCACCACCGAAGAAGTCACTGAAGACATCACCGAAGATGTCCGAGAAGTTAGCGCCACCAAAGCCGGCACCGCCACCACCCATGCTCGGATCGACGCCGGCATGTCCGTACTGGTCGTAGGCTGCGCGCTTGCTGGCATCGGACAGAACCTCGTAAGCCTCGTTGGCTTCCTTGAATTTGTCTTCCGATTCTTTATCGCCCGGGTTGCGGTCCGGGTGGTACTTCATCGCCAGGCGGCGATAGGCCTTCTTGAGGTCACCTTCGCTGGCGCCGCGCTCGACACCCAGGACCTCATAAAAATCACGCTTTGCCATAGGTCATTGCACTCTTGGGGGCATTCGGCGCGTTCATGCGCTTGCTGCGCCACGCCGTCAGCACCTGCCACCACACGATTGCGCCCTGACAGATGCTGTAAAAATTCTCGAATTCCAGACACACCAACGCGGGAGCAAGCCCCCGCGCGGCGACATCCTACCAGCTCACCGACATCAGACGATGAGCTGGCCGACAACATGCAGGGATTACTGCTTGTTGTTGTCTTTTACTTCTTCGAACTCGGCGTCGACCACGTCATCGTGCTTGGCTTCCGGCTCGGCCTGCTGTGCGCCGCCCTGAGGCTGTTCGGCCTGTTGCTCGGCGTACATCTTCTGGGCAACCGGCGCGGAGACCTTGGACAGTTCCTCGACCTTGGCATCGATGGCAGCCTTGTCGTCACCCTTCAGGGCAGCTTCCAGTGCAACCACAGCCGCTTCGATCGCCGCTTTCTCTTCGGCAGTGGCCTTGTCGCCAGCGTCGGTGACCATCTTGCGGGTCGAGTGAACCAGCGCATCACCCTGGTTACGAGCAGCGGCCAGCTCTTCGAACTTGCGGTCTTCCTCGGCGTTGGCCTCGGCGTCACGCACCATGCGTTCGATTTCCTCGTCGGACAGACCCGAGTTGGCCTTGATCACGATCGACTGGGACTTGCCAGTGGCCTTGTCCTTCGCGCTCACGTGCAGGATGCCGTTGGCATCGATGTCGAAGGTCACTTCGATCTGCGGAACACCACGCGGGGCCGGCGGAATGTCGGCCAGGTCGAATTTACCCAGCGACTTGTTCTGCGCAGCCTGCTTGCGCTCACCTTGCAGCACGTGAATGGTCACGGCGCTCTGGTTGTCATCAGCCGTCGAGAACACCTGCGACTTCTTGGTCGGGATGGTGGTGTTCTTCTCGATCAGCGCAGTCATCACGCCACCCATGGTTTCGATACCCAGGGTCAGCGGGCTGACGTCCAGCAGCAGAACGTCCTTGACGTCACCGGCCAGGACCGCGCCCTGAATGGCAGCACCCATGGCGACGGCTTCGTCCGGGTTGACGTCCTTGCGCGCTTCCTTGCCGAAGAAGTCGGCAACGGCCTTCTGTACCAGCGGCATACGGGTCTGGCCGCCGACCAGGATCACGTCGTCGATCTTGCTGGCGTCGATACCGGCGTCCTTCAGAGCGATGCGGCAAGGCTCGATGGTACGGTTGACCAAGTCCTCGACCAGCGACTCCAGCTTGGCGCGGGAGATCTTCACGTTCAGGTGCTTAGGACCGGTCGCATCTGCAGTGATGTACGGCAGGTTGACGTCGGTCGACTGAGCGGAGGACAGCTCGATCTTGGCCTTTTCAGCAGCTTCCTTCAGACGCTGCAGAGCAAGCGGATCGTTCTTCAGGTCCATGCCGGACTCTTTCTTGAACTCATCGACGAGGTAATCGATCAGGCGCATGTCGAAGTCTTCGCCACCCAGGAAGGTGTCGCCGTTGGTGGCCAGTACTTCGAACTGGTGCTCACCGTCGACTTCAGCGATTTCGATGACCGAAACGTCGAAGGTACCACCACCGAGGTCATACACGATGACAGTGTGGTCACCCTTGGCCTTGTCCATGCCGTAGGCCAGTGCAGCGGCGGTCGGCTCGTTGATGATGCGCTTGACGTCCAGACCGGCGATGCGACCGGCGTCCTTGGTGGCCTGGCGCTGGCTGTCGTTGAAGTAGGCCGGCACGGTGATGACCGCTTCGGTCACTGGCTCGCCGAGGTAGTCTTCGGCGGTCTTCTTCATTTTCTTCAGGACTTCGGCGCTGATCTGCGGCGGAGCCATTTCCTTGCCGCTGGCTTCGACCCAGGCGTCACCGTTGTTGGCCTTGACGATCTTGTACGGAACCAGCTTGATGTCTTTCTGCACGACATCTTCTTCGAAGCGACGGCCGATCAGGCGCTTCACTGCGAACAGGGTGTTGTGCGGGTTGGTGACGGCCTGACGCTTGGCCGACTGGCCAACCAGGATCTCGCCATCGTTGGCGTAGGCCACGATCGAAGGGGTGGTACGCGCGCCTTCAGCGTTCTCGATGACTTTGACGTTACCGTTTTCCAGAATGGAGACGCACGAGTTGGTGGTCCCCAGGTCGATACCGATGATTTTGCCCATGTTTACTCTCCCGAAACTTGAATTAGGTTGCAGCGGCTACATTGGCCAACTGCGGTAATACTTGAATGCTTGACACCTAGATGGGGATGCCCGGAAGGATTTCAAGCCTTTTCATCAATCGACGGCTGGGGGGCTGCCGGCGCCTTGCTGACCACCACCATGGCGGGACGCAGCAGCCGGCCATTGAGCAGATAGCCCTTCTGGAACACCTTGAGCACGCTGTTCGGCTCGACGTCGGCGCTTTCCTGCATGGCCATGGCCTGGTGGTGCTCGGCGTTGAACGGCTCGCCGTGCGGGTCGACAGCCTCGAGGTTGTAACGCTTGAGGGTGTCGTGGAACATCTTCAGGGTCAGCTCGATGCCTTCGCGCATCGGCTTGATGGTCTCGTCGTCGGCGCTGGACAGCTCCAGGCCACGCTCCAGGCTGTCGATCACCGGAAGCAAGTCGCCCGCGAACTTCTCCAGGGCGAACTTGTGGGCCTTCTCGACATCCTGCTCGGCGCGACGGCGGATGTTCTGCAGTTCGGCGGCAGCGCGCAGGGACTGATCCTTGGCGGCGGCCAGCTGCTCCTCGAGCACCTGGACGCGGGCACCGAGATCCTCTGCACCAGCCTCTTCGGCGTTAAGGTTCTTCTCATCCAGCTGTTCGTCAGCCATTAGGTTTCTCCTCCGCAATTTCTGATATGCGAGCCCAGGCTCGTCTTGTCTTGCCGGCTATATGGGGCCGGAAAAACAAGGTTCAAGGGCCAACGCTGTTTTCCCATGACGATATTGATCGCCCGGCGGGCATTGTCAGCCCGACGAAAAGCACTGTATAAATAACCAGACATGACCCTTCGGGAGCCGCCCTCATGCTGGTGCACCTGTCCATTCACAACTACGCCATCGTCGAGCACCTCGACCTCGAACTTGCCCGCGGCATGAGCGTGATCACCGGCGAAACCGGCGCCGGCAAGTCGATCATGCTCGACGCCCTGGGCCTGGCCTTGGGCGATCGCGCCGACAGCGGCGTGGTACGCCCTGGCGCAGACAAGGCGGACATCCTCGCCACATTCGACCTGGACGAGATTCCTGAAGCCCGTGCCTGGCTGGCCGAGCGCGACCTGGACAACACCGGTCCCTGCATCCTGCGCCGGGTCATCACTGCCGAAGGACGCAGCCGCGGCTATATCAATGGCACCCCTTCCCCCTTGGGCGATCTCAAGGCCCTGGGCGAACTGCTCATCGATATTCATAGCCAGCACGAACACCAGTCTCTGTTGAAAACCGACACCCATCGTCGCCTTGTGGACGAGTACGCGGGCGCCATCGACCTGGCCCGTCAGGTACAACTGGCTGCCCAGCGCTGGCGCCAGACCCGCCAGGAGCTGGAGCGCCTGTCCAACTCCGGCGACGAGCAACGCGCCCGTCACCAATTGCTCAGCTATCAACTCGAAGAGCTGGACAACCTTGGCCTGGGCGAAAATGAACTGGAGCAACTGGAACAGGAACATAAAAGCCTGACCAACGCCGAGGCCCTGTTCGGTATCTGCCGCCAGGTGATCGACCATTGCAGCGAAAGCGATTCCGGCAATGTGCTCAGTGCACTGACCACCAGCCTCAATCGCCTGACCGCCGTCGCCAACGCGCCCAAAGCGCTGGGCGAGGCCGCCAATCTAATCGCCAGCGCACAGATCCAGGTCGAGGAAGCCGTGGGCGAACTCAACCGCTTCCTCGATCACTTCGATGCCGACCCCATGCGCCTGCAAGCCCTGGAGGAACGCCTCGACACTATCTACACCCTGGCACGCAAGCACCGCGTGCACCCGACCGAGCTTCCTCACCTGCAACAGCGCTTGATGGACGAGCTGGAAGGGCTCAACGCCAGCGACGAATCGATCGAGCGCCTGGGCGAGGAACTGGCCGCCTATGCCCAGCATTACCAGACCAAAGCCCTCGAGCTCAGTGCGTTGCGCCAGCAGGCGGCCAAGCAGCTCGCCACGGCCGTTGAACAGGAGATCCAGCGCCTGGGCATGCCCGGCGGGCGTTTCTGTATCGAACTCACGCCCTATGAAGGCAGCGAGCTTTCGCCCCATGGCCTGGAGGTGGTCGAGCTGCTGGTGAGCGCCAACCCGGGCCAGCCACTCAAGGGCTTGGCAAAAGTGGCGTCAGGCGGCGAGCTGTCGCGGATCAGTCTGGCGATCCAGGTGATCACTGCGCAAACCTCGCGCATCCCCACCTTGGTGTTCGATGAAGTGGACGTTGGCATCGGCGGCCCTACCGCAGAAATTGTCGGCCAGCTGTTACGTCGGCTGGGCGAGCGCGGCCAAGTCCTGACCGTGACCCACCTGCCCCAGGTCGCAGCCCAAGGGCACCATCATCTGTTCGTGCACAAGGTACGCAACAGCGATACCACTCATACAGCAGTGGCCAACCTGGGCAAGCGCGAGCGGGTCGAGGAGGTGGCGCGGATGTTGGGCGGCATCGACCTCACCAAGGAATCGCTGGCCCATGCGCGCAAAATGGTGGTCACAGGTAAGGCCTGAGTTGTTCGGAAATTAAGGCGCAGCGCTGGCGGGATCGGGCCTATGTATGAATAACAACGAGTCCCCCGCAACCTAAAAACAAAAGGCGACCCGAGGGCCGCCTTTGTTTTGTTAACGATATAAATCGTTACTTTTTCTTGCGCACATAGAGGACCAGGTTATGGTCAACCAGCTCGTAGCCGTGCTGGGCAACGATCTCTTTCTGGCGCTTTTCGATCTCTGTATCCACGAACTCGATGACTTCACCAGAGTCCACGTTGACCATATGGTCGTGGTGGCCGCCGTCAGCCAGCTCGAAGACCGCATGACCGCCGTCGAAGTTGTGGCGAACCACCAGACCCGCCGCTTCGAACTGGGTCAGTACGCGATACACGGTTGCCAGACCGACGTCTTCACCGGCTTCCATCAGTGCCTTGTAGACGTCTTCGGCGCTCATGTGGCGCTGCTCCGTGGAGTCGAGCATCTGTAGAATCTTGACTCGAGGCAGGGTCACCTTGAGACCGGCTTTGCGCAATTCGCTATTTTCAACCATGGTCAGCTTTCTCGCCGATGCTGCTTCGCAGCTTCTCTTAATACGGGTATGATCGGGGTTTACGTTGTCCAGCCAAGATAGTGGAAGTCGCCCACCGATGCAAAACACCAAGCTCTTGCTAACCAGCCTCACCCTAGTGGGACTGCTCGCACTCGCCGGTTGCTCGTTTCCCGGGGTTTACAAAATCGACATCCAGCAGGGCAATGTCGTTACGCAGGACATGATAGACCAATTGCGCCCCGGAATGACCCGCCGCCAAGTAAGGTTTATCATGGGTAACCCACTGATCCAGGACACGTTCAATACCAATCGCTGGGATTACCTCTACAGCCTGCAGCCTGGCGGCGGCCAGCGTCAGCAAGAGCGCATGAGCATTTTCTTCAACGACAGCGATCAATTAGTCAGCCTGTCCGGCGACTTCATGCCAGGCGTGAGCCGCGACCAGGAAATCCTCGGCGGCAGCGGCGACACCACCGTCAGCCCAGCCACTCAACCGGCCCAGCCAAGCCAACCGGAAGAAAAACCGGCCAAGCCAGGCTCGTTGGAAGAATCGATCCAGAAAGAAATCGACACTATCGAGACCACGCCGGTCCCGACACCAGCACCGCTGGAAACCTCCCCGCAATAAGCGCGGCGAGACAAAAAAGCCCGGGCAATGCCCGGGCTTTTTATTGCCTGATCGACTTAAGGACCATTGTGTGCCCAACAAGCATCAGGCCTATCCCTGCCGCGCAGCTCTCGCCTTGGCGGCACGCAGCTTGCGCACTTCCTTCGGATCCGCCAACAACGGCCGGTAGACCTCCAGACGATCCCCCTCCTCGACCTGATGCGCAAACGGATCATTCACCACCTTGCCGAAGATCCCCACCGGGCAAGCCTCGACGTCCAAGCCCGGCACTTGCTCGGCGAGCCGAGAGTGGAGCAACGCCTGATGTACGGTTGTGCCTGCGGGCACCACGCACGTCAGCAGCCACTGACGCTCGGCAGTGGCGTATACGACCTCGATGTTCAGGTTTGCCTCAGCCATTGAGTTGCTTGGCCCGCTGGCAGAATGCATCGACCAGCGTGTTGGCCGCCTGGTTGAACAGAGGGCCGAGGGTAGCGCGCACCAGAGGGCCGGCATAATCGAAGGACAGGTCCAGGCTGATCTTGCAGGCCTTATCGCCCAATGCCTTGAACACCCACAGGCCATGCAACTGGGTGAACGGCCCTTCCTCCAGATTCATTTCGATCGACTGCCCAGGTACCAGCACATTACGTGTGACGAACTGCTGGCTCATGCCGCCCTTGGCCACTTCCAGCTTCGCCCGCATGTGCGTGTCGCTGGCTTCGATCACGGTCGAGGCCGAGCACCACGGCAGGAATTTCGGGTAGCTGGCCACGTCATTCACCAGATCGTAGAGCGCCTGGGCAGGGTACGGCAGCAGGGCAGAGCGTTGAATATGGGTAGTCATCCAGGCGTCACTTCCAAGGCAGGGCGGCAGCGCTTTCTAAGCACATCGAAAACAGTTCCCTTCGAGGGAACAGGCCCTGCATTGTCCGGGATTCATCCTACAGGCTCAAGCACACCTAAACCCCGTAGCCGCCGACGCAGCGACTGCCTATAATGCGGCCCCTATGGCTAAGCAAAAGAAACATCCGACCGGGACCATCGCGCAAAACAAAAAAGCGCGACACGATTACTTCATCGAACACAAGTTCGAGGCCGGACTGGTCCTGTCCGGTTGGGAAGTAAAGAGCCTGCGGGCCGGCAAGGCGCACCTGACCGACAGCTACGTGCTGCTCAAGGACGGCGAAGCCTGGCTGTTCGGCAGCCACATCACCCCGCTGACCACCGCCAGCACCCACGTCATCGCCGACCCCACCCGCACCCGCAAGCTGCTGCTGAACAAGCGCGAGCTCGAACGCGTGGAGGCTGCCGTGGCACAGAAGGGCTACACCTGCGTAGCCCTCTCGCTGTACTGGAGCAAGCACCTGATCAAGTGCGAAATTGCACTGGGCAAGGGCAAGAAGGAGTTCGACAAGCGCGACACCCTGCGCGAGCGCGACTCCAATCGCGAGATCCAGCGCACGATGCGCAACAAGGGCAAGGGCGAGTAAGCCCTCCCTGCCTGTGCAAGTCTATTCGCGGGTAAACCCGTTCCTACAGGGACAGCGACGGCGACCCTGTAGAAGCGGGTTTACCCGCTAAACGCCTACACAAAGCAACCCATCTCAACGCCCGCTGCGTCGCTCTGCGCGTGCTACACGCTGGGCCTCCTGCTGCGCTTCTTCGAGCACTTCCTGCACGTACAGAATGTGCCGGCTCGAGACCTCCCGCGCATCGTCTGCCCTACCCTCGATGATTGCCCGATACAACTCGCGATGCTGACTGATCAGCATGTCGCGGGTCTCGCTGCGCTGTTGGTACATACCGCCGATATTGGTCACCACGTTGCGCTTGAGCAGGTCGAACAAGCCGCGGATGGTATGGAGCAGCACTGCATTGTGACTGGCCTCGGCGATCGCTAGGTGAAAACGCGCATCGGCCGCCCCCTCCTCCGCCCGACTGACCTCGTCGACACGGGCATAGCAGTCCTGCAGCGCATCGAAGGCAGCCTTGAGCCGCTCACGGTCAGGCTCCGTGGCCCGCTGGGCCGCATAGTAGGCACAGGAAGCCTCCAGCGTATGGCGAAACTCCAACAGGTCGCGCTGAGCCTCGGGGTTGCGCTCGAGCAGCTGCAGCAACGGATCGCTGAACGTTGACCCCAGTGCCTCGGCCACATAATTGCCACCGCCCTGGCGACTGACCAACAACCCTTTAGCCACCAGCTTCTGGATCGCCTCGCGCAACGAAGGCCGGGATACGCCAAACTGCTCCGCCAACACGCGCTCGGCCGGCAGGCGCTGCCCTGAGGTCAGCGTACCTTCGAGAATCATCCCTTCCAACCGATCGACGATGTCGTCGGACAGGCGCCGTTGGCGGACCTGATCAAAAACCATCACATGCTCTCCACAATCCCCACGCACTTAGGGGGGCGTCCATTCTCGCCGATCCACAGCGTATCGACACCCATCAGTTGACGATTTCCCCTGCCCATCAGCCGGCCATTCATCGGCATCCGACCAAAGTTTTGCCCAGGACAAATTGACACAGCCTCGATAGCGCTTTTAACCTAGCGACCAGTCATTGTAAATTGGTATTACCAATTATCCAATGCCAGTGCCTGACCAACAACAATTAGGGGCCACCCCATATGCAAACCTGGCAACAACTCTATAGCCCGCTTGGTAGTCTTGGCCTGTCCGCGCTGGCGGCGGTCATTCCCATCGTGTTCTTCTTCCTGGCCTTGGCGGTGTTCCGCCTCAAAGGTCATGTCGCCGGCAGCATCACGCTGGCCCTGTCGATTCTGGTTGCGATCTTCGCCTTCCAGATGCCTGTCGACATGGCCCTGGCCGCTGCAGGCTACGGCTTCCTCTACGGCCTGTGGCCGATTGCCTGGATCATCGTTGCCGCGGTGTTCCTCTACAAACTCACGGTCAAGAGCGGCCAGTTCGAAGTGATCCGAAGCTCCGTGCTGTCGATCACCGATGACCAGCGCCTGCAGGTGTTGCTGATCGGCTTCTGCTTCGGCGCCTTCCTCGAAGGCGCGGCCGGCTTCGGTGCCCCGGTGGCCATCACTGCCGCGCTGCTGGTGGGCTTGGGCTTCAACCCGCTGTATGCTGCCGGCCTGTGCCTGATCGCCAACACCGCCCCGGTGGCGTTCGGCGCCCTGGGCATTCCAATCATCGTTGCCGGTCAGGTCACCGGAATCGACGCCTTCCACATCGGCGCCATGACGGGCCGCCAGCTGCCACTGCTGTCGCTGTTCGTGCCCTTCTGGCTGGTATTCATGATGGATGGCCTGCGCGGCGTGAAGGAAACCTGGCCAGCCGCCCTGGTGGCCGGCCTGAGCTTCGCCATCACCCAGTACTTCACCTCGAACTTCATCGGCCCTGAGCTGCCGGACATCACCTCGGCACTGGCCAGCCTGATCGCCCTGACCCTGTTCCTGAAAGTCTGGCAGCCCAAGCGCGCCTTCGCCGAAGCCAAAGGCAGTGTCGGCGCGGCCGTGGTCAGCAGTGGCGGTAGCCAACCTTCGCCATACAGCTTCGGCGAGATCTTCAAGGCCTGGTCGCCGTTCCTGATCCTGACCGTGCTGGTCACCATTTGGACCCTCAAACCGTTCAAGGCAGCCTTCGCCCCGGGCGGCGCGATGTACAACTTCGTGTTCAACTTCGCCATCCCGCACCTCGACCAGTTGGTGATCAAGACCGCGCCGATCGTCACCGCGCCGACCGCCATGCCGGCGATCTTCAAGCTCGACCCGATCTCCGCCACCGGCACAGCGATCTTCCTCTCGGCACTGATCTCGATGTGGGTCCTCAAGATCAACGTAAAAACTGGTCTGACCACTTTGAAGGAGACGTTCTGGGAGCTGCGCTGGCCGATCCTGTCGATTGGCATGGTCCTGGCCTTCGCCTTCGTCACCAACTACTCGGGCATGTCCTCGACCATGGCCCTGGTGCTGGCCGGTACGGGTGCTGCATTCCCGTTCTTCTCGCCGTTCCTGGGCTGGCTGGGTGTGTTCCTGACGGGCTCCGACACGTCGTCCAACGCCCTGTTCAGCTCACTGCAGGCCACCACCGCGCACCAGATTGGGGTCAACGACACCCTGCTGGTGGCCGCCAACACCAGCGGCGGCGTGACCGGCAAGATGATCTCCCCGCAGTCCATCGCCGTGGCCTGCGCCGCCACCGGGTTGGTGGGCAAGGAGTCTGACCTGTTCCGCTTTACCGTCAAGCACAGCCTGTTCTTCGCCACCATCGTCGGCCTGATCACCCTAGTCCAGGCCTACTGGCTCACCGGCATGCTGGTTCATCACTAAAGTGAAAGGTGCCGGGCGCCTTGGCGCGCCCGGCAACGATCCCCACCCACGCTGCGAGAATCCATGATCATTTCCGCCTCCACCGACTATCGCGCCGCGGCCCAACGCAAGCTGCCTCCGTTCCTCTTCCACTACGCCGACGGCGGTGCTTACGCCGAATACACCTTGCGCCACAACGTCGAGGATCTGGCCAGCATCGCCCTGCGCCAGCGCGTATTGAAGAATATGTCCGAGTTGAGCCTGGAAACCCGGCTGTTCGACGAAACCCTGAGCATGCCCGTGGCCCTGGCACCGGTCGGTTTGACCGGTATGTACGCGCGCCGTGGCGAGGTCCAGGCCGCACGGGCGGCGGCGGCCAAGGGCATTCCCTTTACTATGTCGACGGTCTCGGTGTGCCCCATCGAAGAAGTTGCCCCGGCGATCGACCGGCCCATGTGGTTCCAGCTTTATGTCCTCAAGGATCGCGGCTTCATGCGCAACGCCCTGGAGCGGGCCAAGGCCGCTGGGGTCAAGACGCTGGTGTTCACCGTCGACATGCCGGTGCCCGGCGCCCGCTACCGTGATGCCCACTCCGGCATGAGCGGCCCGAACGCGCCGCTGCGTCGCATCTGGCAAGCGATGACTCACCCGCAGTGGGCGTTGGATGTAGGCCTGCTGGGCCGTCCACACGATCTGGGCAATATTTCGAAGTACCGCGGCAACCCCACAGGCCTGGCGGACTACATCGGCTGGCTGGGTGCCAACTTCGACCCGTCCATTTCCTGGAAGGATCTGGAGTGGATCCGCGAGTTCTGGGATGGCCCGATGATCATCAAGGGCATCCTTGATCCCGAGGATGCCAAGGACGCAGTGAAGTTCGGTGCCGACGGCATCGTCGTCTCCAACCACGGCGGCCGCCAACTCGACGGGGTACTGTCCAGTGCCCGCGCCCTGCCGGCGATTGCCGACGCGGTCAAAGGCGACATCAAGATCCTTGCCGACTCCGGTATCCGCAATGGCCTGGACGTGGTGCGCATGATCGCCCTGGGCGCTGACACTGTGCTGATCGGTCGCGCCTTCCTCTATGCGCTGGCCACCCATGGCGAGGCCGGGGTGAAGAATTTGCTCGATCTGTTCGAGAAAGAAATGCGCGTGGCCATGGTCCTGACCGGTGCCAAATCCATCAGCGAAATCACCCGCGATTCGCTGGTCCGCGAACTGGGCGCCTGACGCCTGCACGAAACTGCCTGATTGACCGGGGCACGCAGCGCGACAGACGCTGTGGCCCCGAGAGGAGATTGCATGAGCTTGCCCGCCGCGTTCCTGCGAGATGCCCAGCGCCTGATTCCCGCCGAGCGCCGCTTCGATGACCCGACCTCGACCCTGGCGTTCGGCACCGACGCCAGCTTCTACCGGCTCATCCCAAAGCTGGTGGTGCGCGTCGAATCCGAGGACGAGGTGGTGGGCCTACTGCACCTGGCCCAGCGCGACCGTGTGCCGGTCACTTTCCGGGCTGCAGGCACCAGCCTGTCCGGCCAGGCCATCAGCGATTCGGTGCTGATCGTTCTAGGCGATAACTGGAACGGTCGTCAGATCCGTGGCCAGGGCGAGCAGATCCGGCTGCAACCCGGCGTCATCGGTGCCCAGGCCAACGCCTGGCTCGCGCCTTATGGGCGCAAGATCGGCCCGGATCCGGCCTCGATCAACGCCTGCAAAATCGGCGGCATCGTCGCCAACAACGCCAGCGGCATGTGCTGCGGCACCGCTCAGAACACCTACCACACCTTGGCCGGTATGCGCATGGTGCTGGCCGACGGCACCTGTCTGGACAGCGAGGACCCGGCCAGTGTCGCTGCCTTCAGCCAAAGCCACGCGTCGTTGCTGGACGAACTCGCCCGCCTGGGCCGCGAGACCCGGGCCAACACGGCGCTGGCCGAGCGCATCCGGCACAAGTACCGGCTGAAGAACACCACCGGGCTGTCACTCAACGCTCTGGTGGACTACGACCAACCGCTGGATATCCTCCAGCACCTACTGGTCGGCTCCGAAGGCACCCTGGGCTTCATCAGCGCGGTCACCTACGACACCGTGCCCGATCACCCGCACAAGGCCAGCGCCCTACTGGTCTTCCCCTCGGTGGAAAGCTGCTGCCGCGCCGTGACCGTGCTCAAGCCACAGCCGGTGTCCGCCGTGGAGCTGCTTGACCGGCGTAGCCTGCGTTCGGTGCAGGACATGCCCGGCATGCCTGCCTGGGTGAAGGGGCTGTCGACCAATGCCTGCGCCTTGCTGATCGAGTCCCGCGCCGCCAGCCAGAGCCTGCTCCACGAGCAGCTCAGCCAGATCATGGCGGCCATTGCCGAGTTCCCCCTGGAGCAACGCGTGGATTTCAGCGAAGACCCGGCGGTGTACAACCAGCTGTGGAAGATCCGCAAGGACACCTTCCCCGCCGTCGGCGCGGTGCGCCAGACCGGCACGACGGTCATCATCGAGGACGTGACCTTCCCCATCGAGCAACTGGCCGAGGGTGTCAATCGCCTGATCCAGCTGTTCGACAAACACCGCTACGACGAGGCGATCATTTTCGGCCACGCCCTGGAAGGCAACCTGCACTTCGTCTTCACCCAGGGCTTCAACAGCCCTGAGGAAGTGGCGCGCTACCAGGCCTTCATGGATGACGTAGCACAACTGGTGGCCGTGGAGTTCGGCGGCTCGCTCAAGGCCGAACACGGCACCGGACGCAACATGGCGCCCTTCGTGGAGCTCGAATGGGGCCAGGACGCCTATCAGTTGATGTGGCAGCTCAAACGCCTGCTGGACCCCAACGGCATCCTCAACCCCGACGTGGTGCTCAGCGAAGATCCAGATATCCATCTCAAGCACCTAAAGCCCCTCCCTGCAGCCGACGAGATCGTCGACAAATGCATCGAGTGCGGCTTCTGCGAACCGGTGTGCCCCTCCAAAGGGCTGACCCTGAGCCCGCGCCAGCGCATTGTCATGTGGCGTGATATCCAAGCCAGGACCCGTGCTGGCCTCGATACTCGGGAGCTACTGAAAACCTATCAATACCAGGGCATCGATACCTGTGCTGCCACCGGCTTGTGCGCCCAGCGTTGCCCGGTGGGCATCAATACCGGTGAACTGGTGAAGAAACTGCGAGGCCAGGCTGCCGCACATGGCCAGGCCGCCAACTGGCTCGCAGAACACTTCACTACCGCTCTGCGCGGCGCTCGACTGACCCTGGCCGCCGCCAACGGTACGCGCAAGCTGCTCGGCGCCCCACGCCTGAGCCGCTTGAGCGCCTCCCTGCGCAAAGCCAGCAATGGGCGCCTACCCCAATGGACCCCCGCCATGCCCCAAGCGGTTCGCGCCGTCGATATCGCGCCGGCAAGCCATGATGCTCGCCCACGGGTGGTCTATCTCGCCGCCTGCGTCTCGCGGGTGATGGGGCCGTCAGCCGGGGATCGAGAGCAAAGCTCGCTGCTGGATAAAACCCGCGCACTGCTGGAAAAAGCCGGCTATCAGGTGGTGTTCCCCGAGAACGCCGACAGCCTGTGCTGCGGCCAGCCCTTCGCCTCAAAAGGCTATGCCGAACAGGCCGAGCACAAGCGCCAGGAACTGATCAACGCGCTATTGCACGCCAGCCGTGGCGGCCTCGACCCGATCTACTGCGACACCAGCCCCTGCACCCTGCGCCTGGTCCAGGATTTGGCCGATACCCGCCTGGACCTGTACGACCCGGTGCGCTTCATTCGCACTCACCTGGTCGAGCGCCTGACGTTCACTGCGCAGGACGAGCCCGTCGCTGTGCATGTCACCTGCAGCACCCAACATCTGGGCGAAAGCCAGGCGCTGATCGACCTGGTGCGTCTGTGCAGCAAGCAGGTGGTGATCCCCGAGGGCATCCATTGCTGCGGTTTCGCCGGCGACAAAGGCTTCACCACACCGGAACTCAACGCCCACTCGCTGCGCAGCCTGAAAGATGCCGTGCAGTACTGCAGCGAAGGCATCTCCACCAGCCGCACCTGCGAGATCGGTCTGTCCAGCCACAGCGGCATCGACTATCACGGGCTGGTCTATCTAGTGGACCGCGTCACGCGAGCGCGCAGCCTTTAAGGCCGCCAGGGCGGCCTGACTGCCTCTCACGCATGAACCCGCCCCCCTGTGGGAGCGGGTTTACCCGCGACGAAAACATCCGGCAGCAACAGTACTACCCATCAAATGGAACCCAGGCAAAACCTGCGCAGTCCACCGTTACAGGCCCACCTTCCAGAGGCCATCACGAGGAGACACCCCATGAAAGGTACTGCGCTTTCCGCCCTGTTCGCGGCCGCAACCCTGCTGGCCTCGCCGGTGTTCGCCGACGAAGACCTCTGCGCCATCAACCTGCAAAAAATCGACGACAACATGGCCACCCTCGGCACGACCTCCGAAGGCTTGGACAAAGCCATCACCGAGCGCGTCGACAAGGCCAAGGCCGCCCAGGCTTCCGGCGACACCAAGGAATGCATCGCCATCACCAGCCAGGTACTCGAACGCATGGAAAAAACCGAGAAAGGCAGTGGCTCCAGCAGCGGCAGCGGCTCCTGACGCGCAATCGGCGCAGCTGTCGACGCCGGGCGTGCAAACGCGTATACTGCACCCACGTGTCGAAAGGCACGTCAGCTAGAGCTGAGTGTGGGGCCGATTAGGATTCGACGCCGGTATCGAAACTCTAGGTGCATGCCGAGTTGGTAACAGAACTCGTAAATCCACTGTTGCAACTTTCTATAGTTGCCAATGACGAAAACTACGAGGGCTACGCTCTCGCTGCGTAAGCAGCTGAGCCCGCTCTCCTGGTAGCTTCGGCTCCAGCAATCACCAGGGGATGCCTGTAAACCCGAAGTGATTGTCATACAGAACAGGATCGCCGCGTAGTACGTTGTGGACGAAGCGGCTAAAACTTACACAACTCGTCCAAAGCACCCTGCCCGTCGGGCGGCTGCGGATTAACTCAGTAGACACGGCTAAGCATGTAGTACCGACAGCGGAGGACTGGCGGACGGGGGTTCAAATCCCCCCGGCTCCACCAAATTATCAAACAAAGACGTCCACGGACGTCTTTTTTTGTGCCTGGAAGTTAGTTAAATCAAGGGTTTACTGCTCTTTTGAGGGCCACAACGGTTTTTTGAGTTCCAGCCATCCCGGTATTCCCGGTGGTATTCCAGCCTACCTGGGGCTAATCTTGGGAATACCAAAAGGTGTCAGGGAGCTTCTCCCATGTGCGCTCAAACAGCTCGTCTCTCCGACCGCCAGCTCAAGACGGTCAAGCCCAAAGACAAGGACTACGTCCTCACGGATGGCGACGGTCTGCAGCTTCGCGTCCGGGTCAACCGCTCGATGCAGTGGAATTTCAACTACAGGCATCCGATCACCAAGAATCGAATCAACATGGCGCTCGGCTCCTATCCTGAGGTCTCTCTGGCGCAAGCACGGCGGAAAGCGGTTGATGCTAGGGAAGTACTTGCTCAGGGGATCGACCCCAAAGCTCAGCGCAATGATCTCGCACAGGCCAAGCTAGCCGAGACGGAACATACGTTCGAGAAAGTAGCTACCGCCTGGTTCGAGCTGAAAAAGGACTCGGTCACGCCGGCCTATGCCGAGGACATCTGGCGTTCACTCACTCTGCACGTTTTCCCGAGCATGAAATCGACTCCGATCTCGGAAGTGAGCGCACCGATGGTGATCAAGATCCTTCGCCCCATCGAAGCCAAAGGCAGCTTGGAAACCGTGAAGCGGCTTAGCCAGCGCCTCAACGAGATCATGACCTACGGGGTCAATTCGGGAATGATCTTCGCGAACCCGCTCAGCGGGATTCGGGCGGTGTTCAAGAAACCGAAGAAAGAAAATATGGCGGCGCTTCCACCCGAGGAGCTTCCTGAGCTGATGCTGGAAATTGCGAACGCCAGCATCAAGCGCACGACCCGCTGCCTGATCGAATGGCAGTTGCACACCATGACTCGCCCTGCCGA
The DNA here is from genome assembly GCF_033173945.1 of Pseudomonas sp. HTZ2. NCBI lineage: Bacteria > Pseudomonadati > Pseudomonadota > Gammaproteobacteria > Pseudomonadales > Pseudomonadaceae > Pseudomonas > Pseudomonas sp. HTZ2. Next base: position 4,393,285 of record NZ_CP137332.1, read on the forward strand.
GGCAGCGACTACTCGCTGGGCAGACATCGACTTTGAAAAGCGAGTCTGGACTATCCCACCGGAGCGGATGAAAAAGCGCCGCCCGCACAGCATCCCGTTAAGCGATCAAGCCATGTCATTGCTGGAGATACTGAAGTCCCACAGTGGTCATCGAGAGTACGTCTTCCCGGCAGACCGAAACCCCCGTACTCATGCCAATAGCCAGACCGCCAACATGGCGTTGAAACGCATGGGCTTCCAGGACCGCTTGGTCAGCCACGGCATGCGCTCGATGGCCAGCACCATATTGAATGAACATGGGTGGGACCCGGAGCTCATCGAAGTGGCGTTGGCGCACGTCGACAAGGATGAGGTACGCAGTGCCTACAACCGAGCCGACTACATCGAGCGACGCCGGCCGATGATGGCTTGGTGGAGCGAGTACATTCTGAAGGCGTCGACGGGCAATCTCTCGGCCAGCGCAATGAATGTGCCCAGAGATCGGAACGTAGTACCTGTCCGATAGGACGGCGACAACGGCGACACTGGCGACAGACCGCGTGCCATCTACATCCTTGCCGTCTGAGCGGATGGCGACAGTCGCCAACTCGCCTCGATTTTGGCTTCTCCGGCTAAGCCCGTGAGCATGGGGAGGCTTCGCATCCCCATGCTCACGGGCTAACACTAGAAAAGCGACAAACGGCTACTTTGCCACTGACAGCCACCGACTTCCAAAGCACGCCAGAGGAGGTATCTGGCGCATTTCCATGTGCCCTTCACCAATTGACCCGTGCTGCGGTGACCGATAGAACGAAGGTTCAAAGCGCTGCCTTAGGCAGCACCCCAGATGACCAGAGCCTTCAAGGTCATGCCGCTAACCCGGTGGTTCATCCTAAAGTGCGATTCGCGCCCGGAGGCTCGCACGGTCATTCGCCAGAATGATGGACGCCCTCTAAACAATCCGCCTAGTGCGGCTGCCCGCTAACCCTTTAGCCCTGCAGCAACGAACCTGCTCGGCCAACGTTTTGCGCCAACCGCGCGCCCGTCTCTTTTTCCAGAAAAGAGACGGGCGCTCCTACCACTGCTGCAGCCCTCATCGCACATGGCTTCGCGGCAATTTCCCTCGTGACAATCGGCGTGACAAACGCCGATGTCACCAGCCACAGCGCTGTAGATGATGGTGCCGCAGACCAGGGAATGAACTGCACCTGACTGACAGTCAGGCATGCCCCGGTCATCGCATTGCTGCGTTCACCCGACTCAGGATCTCGCGGCGCTGGTCTCGTCAGCCAGTGCAGCCTCCACCCGCCCACCGCTATCGGTGCTCAGGAGGCCAGATCATGAGATGCCCTTGCTCCTGGTCGTAAGGAGCCGCCAGTCCCGCGTCAGTGGACACCCTCACAGGTCGCAGGGGCCTTGATCCCTGATAACACTCAGCATTCTTGGCGGGATGACGTGAGGGAGAGATCGGTAATTTATGGAGGACGGCTATGCAACTGTGCGAAGTACAAGGGCCACCACGCCCCTTGTTGGAACAGCAGATTACGCCCCTACCCTATCCGGTCGCGGCGCTGGGCGATCTTTTGGGCCCGGCCGTGGAGCGTATGGCCGATGTGATCGGCGTGCCCTGCGCCATGGCCGCGCAATCCGTTCTGGCCACGGCAGCTTTGGCGAGCCAGGCGCACGGCAATGTTCACCTCGACGGCCGAGTCTATCCGTTGTCGCTGTACTTGCTGACGGTGGCTTGCTCGGGTGATCGCAAAAGCGCGGTGGACCATATTGCGCTGCAGGCCGTACGCGACTGGGAAAGACAGCAGTGGATCGCTTATGGCGAACAGCTCAAGGCGCACCGTGCTGCAATGAGCCTCACCGCGAAGTCACCGACCCTGAAAAAGTCAGCACAGCTAGCGCTGGACGGCCAACCTGAACCTGTCCAACCAAGACTGCTTACTGCTGAGCCGACCATTGAGGGCCTAGTCAAAAGCCTGTGCCACGGCTTGCCCAGCATGGGGCTGTTCAGCGATGAGGGGGGGCAGTTTTTGGGCGGCAGCACCATGAGCAAGGACAACATGATCAAGGCGATCACTCACTTGGCGACGCTGTGGGACGGCAGCCCGATTGATCGGTCGCGCGCGATGGCAGGGGAAAGTCTGCGAGCCTATGACCGCCGTCTCAGCATGCACTTGATGCTGCAACCCCGCCTGGCCGACCGCTTGCTTCAGGACGCAGATATCAAAGACCAGGGCATCCTGGGGCGCTGCCTGATCAGTTGGCCCGAGCGTCTGGTTGGACAACGGCTGTACAAAGCCATCGACCTGACCCGAGATCCAAAGGTGCACCTTTACCAGCAGCGCATTGCCGCGCTGATGCAGAAGCCTTGGTCACGCCACAAAGATGGTGGCCTCCACCCTGCGGCCCTGGAGTTGAGCCCCCGAGCCCGTGAGGCCTGGATTGCCATTCACGACACCATTGAATGCGAGTCAGGAGAATTCGGCGAGTTGGTCAACGTACAAGCTGCCGCGGGCAAAGCCGCCGCGAACGTATTACGCATGGCTGGTGTGATGGCGGTGGTTGAGGAATCGACTTTATTGGAAGACATGCACATTCAGCGCGCCTCTACGCTGATGGACTACTACCTGGCCGAGAACCAACGACTGACTGAACAAGAACCGCTGAATAAGCTTCGTGCAGAGGCCGATTGCCTGCTGCGCTGGTTGATAAAGAAGAACTCGCCACCGTTTCGCCTCCGCGATATCACACGCAACGGCCCTCGCTTTGCCCGTAAAAGCACGCGGCACACCTTCGAGTTATTGCTGCAACTGGTTGCCCATAACTGGCTGAACAATGACGGGGACATATTCGAGGTGCGCCATGTTCCGGCTCAATGACGCCGTGCGCCGCTATCGAGCGCAACATCGCTCGCCGACCGAGTTACGGAGTGTCGCCGCCACTGCCACCACTCTGTCGCCACGTGCCAATCCAGATGCGGCGGGGGTTGTCGCCAGTGTCGCCGCTGTCGCCGCTCCAACATCTGAGTCAATCGACCTCGCTCGGCTTATCGAGCAGTTGCAAGAAGAAGGGGCTCTGCTGCAACACAGCGAGAACGCTCTTCTCGTCCGCCCAGCACACTGGGGACAGTTGGACTGCATCGGTCCCCACTGGAAAGCCCTGCTGCTGCACCTACAAACCAACGATCAAGGTGAAGATAATGGCGCTGGTCGGTCGGCGTGACGGTCGCAACTTTGGCTATGGTCGCCAACTGAGCTATGCCGGGCGGCAGGCACTCGAGGATATGTTCGCAGGCGGCCACTTCGCCACCGTGAAAGCACACAGCGATCGCTGGCAAGCCTTCGTGCGCTGGTGCCGGTCAGAGAACGGCCCCGGTTACAACGATGCGCGCCAGATTGATCGACATACGCTGGAGGACTACGTCGCATACCTGCGCCAGCAGGTCCAGCAAGGCGAGCTGTGTATCGCCACCGCGCAAAACCACCTGAGCAGCGTTAACCGCACCCTTGCTGCGCTGCGCGGTGATCAGGATGTGAGGATCGCCAGCCCGAGTCAGGCGTTGGGACAGCAGCGCTCGAGCGTACGCACTCGCGCGCCGGATGGCCAAGATCACCAACAAGTGCGGCGACTGGCTGAGGTGCTTGGTGAACAGCAACACGATCGGGTGGCCGCCATAGTCCTTTTAGCTCGAGCAACCGGCATGCGCCTGCGCGAAGCGATCCTGGCTGACCTGCCACGCTTACACCGCGAAGCCGAACGCTTAGGCCGCATCAACATCCAAGACGGCACCAAAGGCGGCCGTTCAGGCTCATCAGCGCCACGATGGGTCGTGGCCAATGAAGCGGTGAAAGCGGCCCTGCAGTTGGTTCGTCAGGCATTGCCGACCGGCAGCAGCAACTTGCTGGCCCGAGACGAAAGCTACGCCATATTTCTGCACCAAACCGTGCTCCCCGCCCGCGAAACGCTGCACGCACACGGGCTGAAGGGTTTTCATGAACTGCGCGCAGCCTACGCATGCGAACGTTACGAGCAGCTCACGGGCCAGGCCGCACCGGTCAATGGCGGCCACTGCTATCGCATTGACCGTGACCTTGATCAACAGGCGCGCCAACAAATCAGCCTAGAGCTCGGGCATAACCGGATCGATGTGGTGTCGGCCTACATTGGCGGGAGAACATGAGCAAACCCTTCGATATGACGCTGTTCCTGAGCGGCGTACTGACCGGTTCGAAGGCCACACAGCAACGTCACCTACGCCAAGCACGAGTCATGCAAGCAGCCATTCAACAGCGATGGCAACGCGATAATCCCTGGACCTGGCAGCTCAAGCATGTACGCTGGTTCCTCACTCAGCACCTGAAAGACCACTCCGACGCCACCCGGTATTACTATCGACTCACCGCCCTATTGATCTGGAAGCGATTAGGGAGCGGCCGAGGATTGCTGATCTGACGCTCGAATCGAGGGTAGGCAGTCCATCAATAAATCTATCCCCCTTTCACCTCGCCCGTACAGATTCTTTAAAGGCCCATCGACTGAATCATCTCACCTTCACTGACCGACTCCGGCGTCACAACAGCATCCTTGAGCATCAGTTTTCCGCGCAACAAGCGGTCAAGGTGCACATCGAATGAATCAAACTGGGGATGAGTGACAGCAGGCAGGTGAATGAATACCGGTTTGGTCTGGCCGATCCGGTAAACCCGGTCAGATGCCTGTGCCTCTTTGGCCGGGTTCCAGTGGCGCTCCAGATGCACCACATGATTGGCCCCGATCACGGTCAGACCGACCCCCGCAGCGACTGGCGACATGATCAGCACATTGAAACCGCTGTGGGCTTCAAATTCGGCAATCATCCGCTTGCGCGTCATGTCTTCCGCACGTGTCGCGACCGCTTTGGTATCGCCATTGATCACAGATACATTCAAGCCATAGATCTGGTCCAGCCAGAGCTTGAGGACTCGCTGCAGACGCTTGGTCATCATGAATAAAATGACCTTTTCACCCTTGCTACGAATCTCATCGAGCAACTGCAGCATCACCGCCAGCTTGCCGGACTCCATCATCAGTTGCCGCGCTTGCTTGCCGTCCTCGCTGTACAGCGCCGGCTCATTCTCCAGGCGTGGGTGCAGGGAAATCGAGCGCAGCTGAGTCAATGCCGCCAGTGCGGTACCCCGCATATCCTCAGCACTCGCACGTCGCGCCCGGTAGCTGTTGAGGACTTCATCGTAGAACTGTAACTGGTTGCCTTTCATCACCACACCCAACTGCGTCGCATGCCGTTGCAGGCCATGATCAGCTTGCTCGACACCACTGAGGATGGTCTTGGTTGGCAGGCCCTTGAGCTGATCCTCTTTCACCCGCCGCAGCATGAATATGCCAACCGCACGCCGTAGCTGCTCGCCTAAATACGTCCGGACCTCATCTCGCTCATCATCGCTGGCAGCCAGGATCGGCTTGATCCAGGTATCGCGGAAGTTTTCCCAGCCCCCCAGCAAACCGGGCTGCACCGTATGCATCAGGCACCAGAAATCGCCCAGGCTGTTTTCTACCGGCGTGCCGGTTGCCAGCAGTTTGAAATCCGCCTTGAGCCCTTTGGCCGCAATAGTCTGTAGCGCATTGGGGTTCTTGATGTTCTGCGCCTCGTCGAAGATGACCACGCCCCAGTCGATACGGCACAGAGAGAACTGATAATCGCGCAGGGTCTGGTAGGTCGTCAGTACCAAGCGGCGATCCATATCCAGACGATGCACACCAGCTTCCGGCCCTACATGCAGCGCATAGCGAATGCTCTGTTCATCCATCATGCCACTGCTGTCATCGATCATAGACGCCAACTGCACCGATTCGCGCTCAGCACCGTTGACGCGATAGTCGCGCAGACTTCGCCCCGACTGCAGCACCACCACATCGCGGAAGGGAATGCCGGCGAAAGTCTTGCCGACTTCATCCTCCCAGTTTTCCAGCAGGCTCAGCGGCGCCACCACCAGAACTGGTTTCTGTGGCTTGTCAGCCGCGCGCTGACTGGCCAGATATTCCCCGACCGTAACCAGCGACATGTAGGTCTTGCCGAGGCCCATGTCATCAGCCAGCAGACCGCCCTGCAGGCGATACAGGTCATCCGCTTCATCCTGCAACGCAGCGCCCATCAGTTTCAACATCCACTCGATCCCCTCACGCTGATGAGGGAACGGTTGCCGGGCGTAAACCGACCAGTCGGGCACAGTCAACGGCGTTGCAGCAGCCGCCTTGTGCAATAGTGCCGAATTTATCTCGTCGGCATCCTTGAGAATGACCCCGACCTTTTCCTTGCCTTCCGGGGGCTCGTACTCCTCGTCACGCGATTCGCTATCGCTGACCGGGTGCATGTTCTGGCGAGCCTTGGCCAGCTCCTGCTGAACGGCCGGGGCATCGGAGATATCGATCACTTCGCCAGCAAACGCCACACTCGTCGCGCCCTGTTCATTAGCCGCCTGCAGTACCCCTTCGAAGCGCTGCAAATCCTCGGGAGACTGAATCAGCTTGCCCAGAATAGCGGCAGGTGCCGGGCGTTTGTCCAGTGCAAACCAGTCATTCTTAGTTGCATCCAGCGCGCCGAAGTCCATGTGCTGAAGCTTGCCGATGCCCGCAACCCGGGCGGAGAAGCCCACCTCCAGATTGACCAGCGCAGCATCGAGAAACGCCGTGGGCGTCGCAATAAACTCGTTTACCTGGTTAGCCGGAATACGCTTGTTCGCCAGCACATTGCGGATACCCTCCATCCTCGCCTGATCCACCAACAGCACACGATTGTCAATCCGCAGCACGCCGCCATCGGCCGTCATGTCCAACTGCGACCAGCGTTTCTCCAACTGATCAGCAGTGGAGCCATCCCCCAGGCTAGGGCAGAGCTGAAGGCTGCCATCTGGCAAGCGCGTGGCGATAACCCCGATGTTCTCCGGCACCACCACATCCAGCCGCTCGAAGTGGCTCAGGTCAATGCGCATACCGCTGCGTGCGGCGGTCTGCAGTTCAGCCATCAAACGCAGATTGGCCGCCTCACCACGCTGTTCCGGCAGCAGCGCCTCATGCCGCTCCCAGGCCTGCAACCCCATCATTTCAGCCGGCGTCAGCCAGTAGCACTCACTGCTGGTCAGGAACAAATAAGGGCCTTTGCGTGTGAAGCTGGCAGCACCATCCGGCATTTCCAAGGTGATCGCCACACGAAAACCACTGTTGCCTGTGCGTCCACTGATCGAGGTCAGAAAGCGCCCCGGCAAGCGCCTTGGCAAGCGCAGGATTTCCGCCTGCTCAAGGTCCATCCCCGAAACATCTTCGGCACCGATGTGGAAACCGTTAGCGGTGGTTTCAGCAATGCCCTGCTCAGTCAGCATGTTGAACACGATCAACTGTACTTTTGCCAGCGCACTACCCTGCCCAGTTTGCAACGCCTGGAAGGCGGGCGTGGGCATGAAGAAGTTCAAGCCATTGGAGTCCGGTTGCGACTGAAAGCCCTGCTGAGTACTCAGCGCGCCATCCCGCTCACCGATGAGCGAGCGGAAAATATCCATCAACCCCATCTATTCGGCCCCTTCCTGTTCATCCAACGCCTCAAGCGCGAGACGTGCTGCCTCATTCACCGTCCAGCCGTACTGCTCATCACGCACGCACATGTCCTTCAATGGGCCATACAAGATCTGATTGATTTCTCGCGTTTCGACACCGAACACATTCGCCGCATAGCGGACTTTATCGCCTGGGTTATCCACAAAGTAGCGCAGTATCTTCAGGGCCGAGGGTTTCAACCCTGCCAGCCGTCCTTCGCTTGCCTGCATCGGAGGAGCCGTGACAGGAGCATTCACTACGGAAGGACTTACATAGCGCGTCACTACGGGATAATGCTGCTGAGTGCCTTGCCGTACTGAAGAAGACGGAGAAGACGTCACAGCACGCGAAGCCAATGGTTCTTGTGCAGGAGTAGCTCTGGATTCTCTCGTTACCTGTGCTATAGGCGCACGCCCCTGAGGCGCTGGCAGCATTGTCGCCTCAGTCCTGTCAGCAGCGGAACGCGCCGACTCTGCAGGAGAATCTAGCTGTCGAGGAGCCGGCACTGCCGTTCGCCTGGCATTGACCACAGGCATACCAAACTTGCGCAGGTAAGACTGGTAGTCACTGCGATTGAGCAACTGCTCGATATCCAGAGCGATACCGTTATCAGCCAGGAAACTGAACACTCTGTTCTGCCAGGAAAGCGGCGGGTGATGCGTGAAGGCATCATAGGGCAGGCTGGGATAAAGCAGCTTGTAGGCTTGAGGAATAGCCGTGGTCAGATCAGCGTGACTGAAACTTGAGCGCTCATAGGAGCGCAGAGCCTCGCCCGGCGAGGCGAGATAAACCCAAACTCTGAAGCTGTGCGAGCCCTCAACCAGGTGGAAATCTCCGCAATCGAGATAGATCACCGCCTTGTCGTTCATCTGCCCGTCCATACGCGCAAATGTGGTCTTGACCTCTTTGCCGAGGATGCGGTTGACTGAATGCTGCGCCCGCCCACCAAGCAGCAAACGGGTATTGCGGATCAGCTTGAGCTTGAAGAGGCCTTCCAGGAACTGCTTGCGTGCAGGGAACATTCGCTGCAGATCGTCGTTCTGAGTTTCGATACCGAACTGTTCCACCGCCTGCAAAAACAGACGCAAGTCTTCCTTGGACAACCAACCCCGAACCTTATGCACCCGCTCGTCACCGAGGAACTGCCACCACTCTCGGTAATTGGCCGAGTTGCGGGAAATACGCGGATCCCCCGCCAGATTGAGGATAAAGTTCAACCAGGCATCGCCCGGTTCCTGCCCGACGCGGTCGATCAAAATCTCCAGCGCGATATGGCCGATTCGCCGCTCGCCCTCGTAGGGCGCCTTGGCCACAGAGGGTTTCTGCAGTTCGTCCAGCACCGGGTCATACTCACCGTGCGAAAGCCCTCGCAGGGTCTCCAGGTAGAAGTGCGCCCGGCAGATATCGCCATAACGCCCATCGTCAAAGCCCTGAAGACCCAGAGCCTCAAAGGTTGCACTCAGCTCATGGCCGCTGTCGCGAACCTGCTCGACCAGTTGTACCGGGCCGTCAAGCGGCAACAACCAATGTCCATCACGCTTGAGGGTTAACAGCGGATCGGCTTGCGGCCCGCTGACTCTGGGTTCAGGCAACAATTGCAGTTGCTGCTGCAAAACCTGCTCAAGCTTCTCACGCAGCCCCTCGTGCTCGTCCAGCTTGTCGAAGCGACGGAAGTAGAACTGCGCCAGTTGCTGCAGAGTAATGCGCGTCAGCCTCGGCTGCTGCGCCTCCACCAGCACAGTGAGCAAGCGGACACTGAACAGGCGCCTGCCGATAACCTCGTCGTTCAACCACAGCCAGGTCAGCGCTCGCGCAGTAAGCCGGCGTTTGAGCAACGCCGGCAAGCCATCAAAACGCCCGGTGCTGGCCATATCGCGCAAACGGGCCAGCATTGCCTCGAACGCATCACCCTGCCCTGTCGCTGCCGCCATCCTGGCCCCCTTTTCGATCAGAGTCTGCCAGACTTCAATTGTCCTGGCAGGCCACTCGACCACGGGCATATGCAGCGGGGGCAACTTCACGGCTGCACCTCTTCCAGGCGCTCACGCACCTGCTCGTACTCAGCGCTGTCCGGGCGGCGAATGGTGAAGCGGATGTCAATACGGCGGTTACGCTTGAAGTCTTCTTCCGCCTGCTGGTCTACCACCACCGGCCGGGTTTCACCGTAACCACTGACCGAGAACAGCGGCTTGCCATCCTTGTTGTTCAGGTTGGCCAGTTGCTCATCACCCGGCAGGGCAGCGCCCCAGAACTGCCACAAAGAAATGGCGCGGAAGGTTGAGAGCCCCCAGTTGCCCTTGCCCATAAACCCCGGGAACGGCCGATTGTCGGTATGGCCCTCGATGAAGATGGTATCGAGATACTCAATCCTGTCATCACGGGCGATCACCTCATGGATCACCTTGCCGATCTCCAGCGCACGTTCCTGGTAAGCGGCATGAATGTCATAGGCGCCGCTGTCGAACCCGAGCAGATCGTTGGGAATACTCAGTACCGTATGATTTTCGCTGACCTCGACCTTGATGCCGCGACGGCGCAGGGCCTCAACCGCTTCATCCAGAATGGTGCGGCGCACCTGCTCAGCTTTTTTCAGTTCGACGATTTCTTCCTCGAACTGAACCTGCCGCTCCTTCAGCTCCTGCTGAATCTCCATCAACTGCAGGATCAGAATCACCGAGGCCAGAATAAAGATCACTAGCAACGCCGACATGATGTCCGAGAAGGACATCCAGTACGGATTTTCCTCGTCGACGCTGACCTCTTTGGCTTTGCCCAGACGCATTAGCGTGCCTCCAGCTCATCCAGAATGCTGCTCATGTTCTGCACGATGCGGTGCATCTGATCCGCATAGTTCTGAGAGACCTCATTCCACTTGTTCATGCGGTCATCCGTCTGCACGCGCACCTCACCGGCATAGCTACGCAGCCACTCCTCGGCCTGCTTCTCCACCGCCTCGACCTGCTCACGCAGCGCCACGCCCAGCGAGGTAAACTCATGGCGCACCCCGGCGAGGAACTCCTGCTGGGTCGTTTTCATATCGCCAAAGCCGTTACGCGCCTCGCTGGCAGCCTGTTCAAAGCGCTGAGCGCCTTCCAGGAGGGTGCCCTGCAACTGCGCCAGGATCGTCGCCTGCTGCTGCAGCTGGCCGGCCAGTTCGGCGTTCTGCCCGCCTGCCTGCTCGATGCGTGCAGTCACCTGTTCCAGGCGCTGGCCCAACAGTTCGGCGGCCGAGCGCACGTTGGTCGATAGCAGGCCAAGCTGATTGGCACTGCTGTCCATATGCTTGCTGCTCTGCGCAGCCGCCTCGGTTGCCTGCTTGAGCTGGCCGAGCAACCGCTGGTGCTGCTCCGCCATCAGACGGCTCTGCTGCTGAGTGGCCTGCATGGCACTGGCCAAACCGGCCAGCAACTCCTGCTGCTGCAGGGCAACCTGCTCAAGCTGCTGCTGGAAGCGCTCCTGCCGCGCCTGCTCGCGAGCCTCGGCCTGCTCACCCTGGGTGCTGATCTGCGTGGTCAGGCCACCCAGCAGCTTGTCCACGGTGCTCTGTAATTCACGTTGTTGCTGCGCCGCCGCCTCGTTGAGTGCATTGATCTGCTGCTGGCTGCTCTGCCCCAGGCTGCCCAGCATCAGCTGCTGGCGTTCGAGCAGCTCGGCCTGTTGCTGCTCATGCCGTTGCGCGCGAGCCTGCTCACGCTGCTCGGCGGCGCCCAACTGCGTATCGAGCTGAGTGTTGAGGTTCATCATCAAACGGGAGAACACCTTCTCCAGATTGCTATGGCGCTCGTTGCCGGCCTCGGCCATCGCCTGCATCTGCTCACGGGTCGAATGGGAGAACTGCTCCAGCATCGCCGTCTGGCTGCTGCTGGCCTGCCCCAATACCCGCTCGAACAGCGCCTGGCGCTCTTCGTCACGCTGCTGCGCCGCACCCAGTTGACTCTGTAGCTGGCCGCTCAGGCCCGCCATCAACTCGCTGAAGCGCTGCTCCATCTGTGCCTGACGATCATCAGCAGAACCGCTAATGCGCTGCAATTGCGCCTCGAAGGCCGAGCTTTGCTGCTGCGCCACCGCCATCTGCTGGCTCTGCTGCTCGCTGAGGCTGCTGAACAACTGATTCAGCTGCTCGCTCATGCCACTCACGGCGGCATTCACATTAGCCGCTGCCTGCTGCATCTGCTGGCCCTGCTCACGGCCAACCGAGGTCATGCCTTCCATAAAGTTGCCTACCAGGCTTTCCAGCACCTGAGTGGACTGCTGGCTGGTGGTGCTGACCAGGGTCTGAATGGCCGGCGCCATGATGTTGTTCAGGGCATCAGTGAGTGCGGTCTGCATCGCCTCGTTCATGCCGGTCAGGGTTTCCTGCAGGCGCTCGCCGATGCGCTCGTGCAGCTCCTGCAGCGCCTCCTTGCTCTCCTTGCCGTATTCGGCGATGTGCACCAGCGACTGCTCGGCGGGAATGCGCGGATACAGCGCATCCACATCGTGCTGCAGCGCTTGAATCCCCTGCAGCGCCGCACGCTCGAACATCTTCTCGATGAAGTTGAGCAACAGGCTGAACAGCACACCCCAGACTGACGTCATAAAGGCCACGGCAGCACCGGAGATCAGCTTATTGATCCCGCCCTTGAGCGCTTCGATCTCGTCCGTACTGCCAACCAGCCCTTCCAGACCGACAGTCAGGCCGACGAAGGTACCCAGCACGCCGATAGCCACCAGAAAGCTTGGCGCCGCCGCCAGCAAGCGGCTGGCAGTCAAGCCGCCGGCCAGCGTGCGCGGGTTGAAGAAGTGCTCGGCATCCAGCGTGTTGAACAGCTGCTTCTGGTCTGAGGACAGAACCAGGCTCTCGTCGAATTCACGCCAAAGTATGCTCACATTGGGCGCATTGAGTTCACCGGCCTTGTGCAGGGTTTCCCGGCGGTTCTGTGCCAGCGTCTCCTTGCTCTGCCCTTCAAGAAGCGAGTGCAGTGCCTTCATTCGCGCCTTGAACCGGGAGTAATGCACTACCAGCGCTACCAAGGAGCCAAAAAAGAGTACGAAGGTGACAGACCAGAACCAGGCACTGATGCCATTGGGGTTGGCGCTGAACATATGGGCGAAATCGGGGATCAGGTGTTGCAGCAGATCCAGCATGGTGGTGTATCCAGTGAAGACAAACGATTAAGAAGAAATGCCTGGCAGGGCATCGCGCTACTGGGCGAAGCGCTCCTTGAGCCGCTCCACCGTCCAGCGCCATTTCGGCGTGGTCGGGCGGCAGATAGTGTTCTGGTTGCCGAACAGGCCGACTTCCCGCACGGCCTCATTGAGCGGCAGGCTGTACAGCCACTCGACGGGCACGAAGTATTCGCAGCGCTGCGGGTCATCGACATAGGCGCGGTGGTAGTCGGCTTGCAGCAGCTCCAGCGCCGGGCGCTCGACGCCGCCCTCGCTGAGGCAGAAGTCCTTGGCCGCCGTGGCGTGGCCGGTTACGCGGGCGACGCCGACATAGCCCGCGCCGGGCACGTTGACCCAGAGGCGGTCGCCGGGGCCGACCAGTTTCAGGCTGTTGCTGTACCAACTGCCGCCGCCGCCGCAGACAAAACCGTAACGCCGAGCCTCGGCCCAGTCGCGCGTGCTGCTATGGCCGAACGAGGCGTAGAACTCGCCATTCCAGGGTTCGGCCGGCATGCCGGGCTTGCTGACGCTGCTGGCCTGCGGTGCTTCGCTGGGGTCGAGCAGCCAGGCGCGGCTGATCAGTTGCTGCTCACCCAGTTGGAACACCTGGAAACACAGCACGTTGATAGCGATATCGCGCTCGCTCAGGTAGCCGACGATGCGCTCGCTGCTGGTATCCAGCTCCGCGGCAACGATGACAATCTGATGGCTCTGGTTCAGCGCCTCAGCCTCCAACGGCGCGCCGAAGCGCGCCTGAAAGTCCGCCGCCAGGTCGGCGCCGGGTTTGAAACGCTGGTAAATGGCTTCGATCTCGTTGGCCTGCAAACGCTCCACCCACACCGCATAGTCCAGCGCCTGCGCCACCACCTCACGCGGGGTGCGCTCGCGCTTGAGCTCGATCAGCACCAGCGAAGCATCCGGCGCCAGCGCCAACAGGTCGATACGCCCGCCCTGGCCGGTGCTTTCCTGCCGGCCAATCAACAGCCAGTCCTCGGAGAGCAGCGCCGGGGCACTGACGATCATGTCTTCGAGGAACTGCTCGCTGGCCAGCACGGCACTTTTCAGCGGCGCGGGCTGTGCGTCGACGGTCCAGATCTGAGTGCGAATGGGCATCCGTGCGTTCCTGTTGCCTAGGCCACGGCCTGCTCGACCAGCGCACTGGTCAGATGCTCGTGCACCTGCCGAGCCTGGTTAATGCGGGCTTTGAGTTGGTCGCAGAGGGCCATCAGCTGGTCGACTTTGGCGACTATGCGGTTTTGTTCCTGGAGCGGGGGAAGCCCCATCGGTGTGTCCAACACATCCTCACGTGAGATGCCTGGGATCGCTATACCAATGGACTTACTTTGAAAATGCTCAGCCATCGAGAGCAGCAAATATCGTGTGAACTGCGTGTCGAGCAGAACTGGGCGAATGGCCATAAGCTGGCGACTAATCGCGAGCTCTTCCTGGTCTACAAAGTTGGTTTTACCGACTCCAGAGCCTTTGACTGTCAACAGTATGTCCCCCTGGATTGAGGTGGCTCGCCGCTCATAAGTGAATCGCGTTGGCTGCGGATGGACCTCACCAAATTCCGCAGGACCTGTGAGATACGGAATGGCCCCGTCCTGCAGGGTGTCAAAGTACTCATCAGGTCCTAGATGCTGCCCAGAAATCAGCTCAATGAGTTCACCGAATCTGACAAGCTCCCATCCATTTGATATTTCACGCAATCGCTCATCTGCGCCAACCTGTGGCAGCGGCTTCGGCTTCTTGATTTTCCCTTCTGCTGCTAGCCGCACCTTTTCTTCGGCAATGCGCTTGAGCAGTTCACTGGCCGGCTCATCACTAGGATCTTGCTCCACCAGCTTACCCATCACCGCCAGTTGCAGCAGGGTTTGCTTTAAGGAGTCGATACTGGGTTCGGTGGTGAACAGGGTGTGGAAGTACTCGGTCAGGCGCTGCCAGCTTTGGGCAAAGTCTTCGGCATCGCTGGCCTGAGTCAGGCTGCTCAACAGCGTCTGCACCAGTTGGGCATGGGCGCTTTCGGCATCGCCCTGCCGGGCTTCTAGCCGGTCGCACAGGGCCATCAGCTCATCGACTTTGGCGACGATGCGGTGTTGTTCGGGTAGCGGCGGGAGTGGAAACGGATTTGTCTCAACAAAGTCTTTTGGCAACCGTTTCTGGCCTGCCGTCCCTGTCATCTTGGTTTCGCCAACAAGCAAGAACTTCGGCGACTTCAGATAGGCCAGCACAAATCGTGGATCAAGTGTTCCGCCGACAGGGCGAACAATGTGCAGTTCGGTAGTCCCGGCTCCCAGTCCATTCACGAGTTTTGAAAAGACGCATGCCTTGCTGTTTTCAAAACAAGGCGTAATTTTTGCCACACCAATATCACCCTCTGCGAAATGCGTGAAGCCTTGTTTCACTTCACCCCATAGGCGAGGCTCTTGCGCATGCTGATCATCGAAGCGCGTACCAATAAAGGTCATAGGCACAAACGAGACCTCAAGTGAATCTGCCGCAGCATTGCGGGGGTTAACAAATGCCACTTGTGCTAATGTCCCCCAACTCCAACCTGCTGGTAGTTCAAACGGCTCGGCTTCCTCGCCAAATTCAGCCAACGTCTTCTGCTTCTTGACCTTCCCCTCCGCCACCAGCCGTGCCTTTTCCTCAGCAATCCGCTTTAGCAACTCACTGGCCGGCTCATCACTCGGATCTTGCGGCACCAGCTTGCCGCGCACCGCCAGTTCCAGAATCAGCTCACGCAGTTTTTTGATGCCCTTTGGTGCCCCCGCCAGCAGCGGCAGGTTATCGGTCAGCACAGTACTCATGCGTCACGCTCCGCCGCCTGTGCGGCAAAGGCCTCGGCCAGCACGGCCTTGAGCTGATCGCGCAGCTCACCAATCTCACCTTGCAGCGCGGCGTAGTCACGCAGCAACTCGTCCGGGTTGTGGCTGATCTGTTCGCCGATGTGAGGGTTCTTGCAGTCGAGGTTCCAGTTGCGGCTTTTCAGATCGTCGATGCTGACCTTCCAGGCGAACTCGTTCTCCTGGCGTGCGGCAAAGCCATCGGCCTCGCTGCCCCACCAGGCTTCCTCGACAGCAAACTCTTCGACTCGCATGGGTTTGGTCTTGGAGTAGCTTTTGTAACCTGCTGGGTACTGGTGCTCGTAGAACCAAACGTCCTTGGTGGGCGTGCCCTTAGTGAAGAACAGTAGGTTGGTCTTGATGCCGGTGTAGGGGTTGAACACGCCGTTGGGCAGGCGAACGATGGTGTGCAGGTTGCATTCGGTCAGCAGCTTTTCCTTTATGCGACTCTTGATGCCTTCACCAAAGAGGAACCCGTCGGGCAGCACCACGGCGGCGCGGCCACCGTCCTTGAGCAGGTGCATGATCAGCACCAGGAACAGGTCGGCGGTTTCGCGGGTGCGGAAGGCCGTGGGGAAGTTGGTTTCGATGCCGTCTTCTTCCATGCCACCGAACGGCGGGTTGGCGACGATGCACTCGACCCGCTCCGCCGGCCCCCAGCTGATCAGAGGACGCCCCAGGGTGTTGTCGTGCCTGATCTGGTTGGGCACCGCGATGCCGTGCAGGATCATGTTGGTGGTAGCCAGCAGGTGTGGCAGCGGCTTTTTCTCCACGCCGAAGATGCTCGACTGCAGGGTGCGCTCGTCCTCGGCGGTTTGCACATAGCGCTTGCGCTTGTGCTCGATGCTGCAGGTGAGGAAGCCGCCGGTGCCGCAGGCCGGGTCCATGACCTTTTCGTCCAGCTTGGGGTCGACCATGCGCACCATGAATTCGGTGACCGGGCGCGGGGTGTAAAACTCACCGGCATTGCCGGCGTTCTGCAGGTCGCGCAGCAGTTGCTCGTACATGTCGCCAAAGGCGTGGCGCTCCTGCGCCTTGTTAAAGTCCACCCCTTCCTGAATCTTGTTGATTACCTGGCGGATCAACTGGCCGGACTTCATGTAGTTGTAGGCATCCTCGAACACGCCACGCACCACATAGGTGGCCGGCGTGGTGCTGTATTCGTGGAGGTTCTGCAACTGCGGGAACAGGTTGTTGTCGATGAAGTCCTTCAGGGCATCACCGGTGATGCCCTCCGGGTTGGCCGCCCAGGTACGCCAGCGGCAACTCTCGGGAATCGGCGAACGGTAGTCGTCATCGAGCAGCTCCCACTCCTGCTCGCGGTCGTCGAATATTTTCAGGAACAGCATCCACACAAGCTGGCCAATACGCTGCGCATCACCGTCGACGCCGACGTCCTTGCGCATGATGTCCTGGATGGATTTGATGGTGCTGCTGATGGACATGCTTACTTCCTGAAAAGGTGTTCACGGTGCCAGGCCAGATAGTCGCGATGCTGCGGCTTGATCTGGCGCAAGCGCAGACAAGGGGTGATATTGAGCGCACGGGCGCTGTCGGGGTCGAGATCCTCGCCAAGGAGAATCTGCCCCTGATCGTCAAAGCTGATCAGGCCACGGTCGAAGGCCAGATCAAGATTGGGGGTGAGCAACAGCCCGTTGAACGGATCAAGCCGCTCGGCCGGGCTGGCAGCACGCCAGGGTTTGATATGCGAGGCCCGCAACAACTCCGGTACGCAGCAGTCGGTAATCGCACAGCCGCCCCAGTAGGCCAGCAGGTCGTCGCGGTAGCCGCTCTGGCCGATGCGCGCTTTGATCAGGGCATCGCGTTCGGTGTCGGTGAGGTTGGGATCGTTTAGAAATTCCTCTGTTGAGACCGAAGATTTAGGAGTCGCGGACTGGAGGGCAGAAACAGAGGATTTATAACCGAGTAGATCAAGCAGTTGATGAAGGTCGGCCTCTGTAGCGATATCCAATGCAATTGCTAATTTACTGTCAGAGCCAGCTACGGTGGGATAACCCGTCATGTTGGTGTTTCGATACCCGGTATTTGGCAACGAAGGGGAAAGTACCTTGATGGAGTCCCATTTATCTGCGGTGGCATGTTCTGGATGAATGAGGAAGGGCTGCTTGGCAACAGGAGCACCCGTTTTGCTCATTTTGACGAATACACGACCGTTAAAATCAGGTCGCTCATACCCGTTAGCATGTTGATTTTTGACGGTCAGAACAAAGCCCTTACGGATGAGCGCAGCTGCGATTTCAAATGAATTAAGTTTGGGCATCGGTTATCCGTAGAGCTGTCGCTCAAGCTCCTGAATGGCCTGCTGATAGCCCGGTTTGCCGCCAAAGGCCTTGACCAGCTCAATCGGCGCACCGATCTGGCTGAATGGCGCCAGCTGAAGAATCTTGATGTCTTCGATGTGCTCGACGCCGGTGTCGGCGTATTTGTCGAGCAGGGCTTCCAGTACCTGGCGGGCGGCGCCGGAGTATTTGGCGAAGTAGTTGCGTTTTTTCACCTGCTCGGCGCGCTCCTTGCGGGTGAGCGGCGGCTGGTCGAAGGCGATATGGCAGATCAGGTCGAACGGATCGAGCGGCTGGCCGCGCTTGGCTGAGACTTCGTCGTCCAGGGCTTCCCACATCACGCCTTGAGCGGCCAGTTCATCGATGATGACTTTCTTCTGTTCGGCATCGCTCCAGCGGCGCAGGAAGTCATCCAGCGAGGCAAACTGTTTCTTAACGCAGGTGCGGGTGTAGTCGCGTAGCGATTCGGTGATCAGCTTGCCGTCCGGACCGTAGTACTGCACGCGCTCGGCAATGACGTGCACGGCGACGTTGTTGATCACGTATTTGACGCGCTTCTTGCCGCCATCGTCGTCAGCGCCGCCGGTGGTTTCGTCACCTTCTGTTGGCCCAGCGCCACCGTCGATCACGTCACCCTCTTCGCCCTCGGTTTCTTCCGGCGGCACCGGTGAGGAGTCGCCCTCGGGGTTGTAGATTACCACCGGCTCCCCGTCGAAGGCCGGGTCGGCAAACAGTTCGGTGGCTTTCTTGAAATCCATGATGGTGAACCAGTACTTGCCGTAATCCTCGTTGATACGGGTGCCACGACCGATGATCTGCTTGAACTCGGTCATGGATTTGATGTGCTGGTCGAGCACCACCAGTTTGCAGGTCTGGGCATCAACGCCGGTGGTCATGAGCTTGCTGGTGGTGGCGATCACCGGGTAGCGCGACTCGGGGTTGATGAAGTTGTCCAGCTCGGCCTTGCCTTCCTTGTCGTCGCCGGTAATGCGCATCACGTATTTGCGGTTTTCCTCAACGCGCTTGGGGTTGAAGTTGACCAGGGCCTGGCGCATGCGCTCGGCGTGGTCAATGTCGTCGCAGAAGATGATGGTTTTCTGGAAGGGGTCGGTGGCGATCAGGTATTCGGTAACCTTGCGGGCGACCAACTGGGTGCGCGCTTCGATCACCAGGTCGCGGTCCATGTCCTTGAGGTCATAGACGCGGTCTTCGATCAGCTCACCGTTCTTGTCGCGCGTGCCCTTGGGCGGACGCCAGCCTTGCAGGTCTTTGTCGAAGTCGATGCGCACCACTTTGTACGGGGCGAGGAAGCCATCTTCGATGCCTTGCTTGAGGGTGTAGCTGTACACCGGCTCACCGAAGTAGGTGATGCTGGAAACCTCTCTGGTCTCCTTCGGTGTAGCAGTCAGGCCGATGTGGGTGGCACCGGAGAAGTAGTCGAGAATCTCGCGCCAGGCCGAGTCTTCGGAGGCGCTGCCTCGGTGGCATTCGTCGATCACCACGAGGTCGAAGAAGTCGCGGGAAAACTGCTTGTAGATATTCTTCTCTTCTTCGTTGCCGGTCACGGCCTGATACAGCGACAGGTAGATTTCGTAGGACTTTTCGATCTGCCGTTTGGCAATCTTGGTCATCGCCTGGCCGAAGGGCTTGAAGTCGTTGTTCTTGGTCTGGTCGACGAGGATGTTGCGGTCGGCGAGGAAGAGGATGCGTTTCTTCTGCCCGGACTTCCACAAGCGCCAGATAATCTGGAAGGCGGTGTAGGTCTTGCCGGTGCCGGTGGCCATGACCAGCAGGATGCGATCCTGCCCGCGCGCCACGGCCTCGACGGTGCGGTTGATGGCGTTCATCTGGTAGTAACGCGGCATGCGTCCGGAACCGTCGTCGTAATACGGGGCTTCGGCTTTCTGCTGGCTTTCGCCACTCAGGCCCTTCCACTGGCAGTAGCGCTGCCAGAGCTCATCGGGGCTGGGGAACTGCTCCAGGCTCAGCTCGGTTTCCTTTTGCGTGCCAGTGCCACTGCGATCATGGAAGAGGAAGCCGTCTCCGTTGCTGGAGAATACGAACGGCACATCCAGCGCCTCGGCATAACCGAGCGCCTGCTGCATACCGGCGCCGAGCGCGTGCTTGTTGTCCTTGGCCTCGATAACCGCCAGCGGCAGGTTGGCCTGGTGATACAGGATGTAGTCGGCGCGGCGCGATTCGCCTCGGCTGTGCAGCTTGCCACGGACGATGATGCGCCCCTTGGTAAAGCTGACTTCCTCACGAACCTGCTTGTGCAAATCCCAGCCCGCCGCGGTGATGGCCGGTGTGATGTATTTGCTGCAGATGTCACGCTCAGTCAGTGAATTCTTGTCCATGTATCCGTCCCGTTGAACTGCCTTGACCTCGCATATCTGGTTGGCGAGGCGATTATTGGGACGGCGTAAAAGTGTACGCTAGAACCCTTGATTACGTCCCTGATGGCTCTTTGACCTAACTGTGTGCGAACGACGTCACAATATCTATCCAGCCAGCATGGGTAAAGCTCGCGTCCCATCAAAACGCGGCTTTTTTGCACAGAGGTAGCACCAGTATTCCACTCAAGCTATTCGCGCGGCGTTGTGACGTCAGCGCATGGCGAAATGAACATCCCACGTGCGATTGGATCACGCCGCTGGATCATCCCTATCCCCCGTCTGTCCTGAAGCTGCCGGAGGCTGCCCACGGTGAGAAAGCAAAGGCAGTTGCGCTCACAGAACAGCGGATGCGAGTAATCCAATAGGCCATCGATGCTGCCGTCACGTAGCATGCGATGCTGAGTCCGAGGTCGATCTGAGCAAATTGCGATTCTGAAGTCTAAACGCGAGCGCTCGTGCGCCCCTCAATGCTCCGGAGTCCCGAGTTCAAATTTCGTGACGCAGTATTCCAAAAGGTATTCCATAGAAAAGACAAACCGAATTTTTATGTTGTTTTTAAATAAGATAAAAAGTCATTTCAGATTCCCCCGGCTCCACCAATTTTTCTTCCCAGGAAGACCCAGAAAAGCCGTAAAGCCTAAAGAAATCAAAGCTTTACGGCTTTTTTATTGCCCACGCTTTCCCACCTAATCCCAGGGCAACCCGCGGTTGACGGGGGCATATATGGGGGCATAAAACGCTCATCAGCTCGCTCGGAGAGGATGTGCCCCCAATGCCCCTGAAAGACACCAACTGCCGCAACGCCAAGCCCCAGGACAAGCCGTATCGCCTGTACGACGAACAGGGGTTGTACCTAGAAGTGCAACCCAACGGAGGCCGTTACTGGCGCTTGAAGTACCGCTTTCTGGGAAAGGAAAAGCGCCTTGCGCTTGGTGTTTATCCTGAGGTCGGCCTGCAGGAGGCCCGACGCAAGCGTGATGATGCACGCGTTCAGCTTGCCGGCGGCCAAGACCCTTCGCTGCAAAGACGCATGGCCAAGGTGGTCAGCCAGCTCGATCACCAACACACCTTTGAATCGGTCGCAAAGCAATGGCTCACTATTCGCGAGTCAACCTGGGATCCGGAGTACACCCGCACGGTACGGCAGCGCCTTGAGCTCAATGCCTACCCCTGGTTGGGAAAACTCCCAATCAGCAGCATCAGCACACCCATGCTGGTCGAAAACCTGCAGCGCATTATCAAGCGCGGTGCTCGCGAGACGGCCCGTCGTGTTGCCCAGATCTACAAACAGATTTTTGAGTTCGCCGGAGCTGCCGGCATCACCCCGCCCAACCAGATAGGGAATCTCTCACGGACGCTCCCAGCCAAGCGGGTGAAACACTTTGCTGCCGTGACCGATCCTGAAAAACTCGGTGCACTGCTCAAAGCACTGGATAGC
This sequence comes from Pseudomonas sp. HTZ2, assembly GCF_033173945.1. Classification (NCBI taxonomy): domain Bacteria; kingdom Pseudomonadati; phylum Pseudomonadota; class Gammaproteobacteria; order Pseudomonadales; family Pseudomonadaceae; genus Pseudomonas; species Pseudomonas sp. HTZ2. Next base: position 4,414,985 of record NZ_CP137332.1, read on the forward strand.
TACACGGGAACAATGCCTGTTTGTTGTGCACTCAAACTGGCCCCATTGCTGTTCTGCCGACCCGGTGACCTGCGCCACATGGAGTGGTCGGAGGTCAATCTGGATGCGGGCGAGTGGTTGATACCCGGCCACAAGATGAAAGGGCTCACTGCCACCAAACAGGATCGTCCGGATCATTTGGTTCCCCTGAGCCAGCAAGCAATCGCTGTTCTGCGCGAGCTGAAACCACTCACCGGCAGACATCGGTACGCCTTCCCCTCGGCACGAGGAGGCGACCGGCCGATGTCCAACAATGCCGTACTCAGCGCGTTACGCCGCATGGACATCAGCGGCGACGAAATGACTGGGCACGGTTTTCGTGCGACAGCGAGAACCATAGGCGCTGAGGTGCTGGGGTTTCGCCCCGATCTTCTGGAGCATCAGCTTGCTCACACGGTAAAAAATCCGCTGGGACGTGCGTACGATCGAACCACCTTCTTGCCGGAGCGGCGTGAAATGATGCAGATCTGGGCCGACTTTTTGGACTCGATAAAACGCTGAATGCAAGCGCCCCCATCAGCCAGCAAGCCTTCAAGCTAATACAAGCACTATCTTATCGCTCCAGTACTGGCTGAATTGCTAAACTGCGCCGATTTGGCGCCTGTAGTGCGCCAGGCGCAGTCCAAAAGGAATTCCTACCGATGTCAGCCTTATCAGCTTTGCTGAATACCTACCGCAGCGCTTCTGTCACCGAACGCGAAAAAGGTACTTATTTCGAAGAGCTGATTTGCACTTACCTCCGCAACGAAGCCACCTACCGCGACCTGTACGACAAGGTATGGGCATATGCGGAGTGGGCGAAGGAGCAGGGCCTTAGCGGTAAGGACGCGGGCATCGACCTGGTGGCGCGCACCCAAGGTACCGGCGAGTACCACGCCATCCAGTGTAAGCTGTATGCCGTGGATTACCGCGTTCAGAAGAAGGACATCGACAGCTTCTTCACTGCCTCGGGCAAGGCGCCGTTCTCGCACCGCATCATCGTAGCCACTACCAACAACTGGAGCGAGCACGCCGAGGACGCGTTGCAGGGCCAGCAGCCCCCGGTCAGTAAGATCGACCTGCAAGCCCTGGAAGACAGCCAGATCGACTGGGCCAAGTACCAGCCCAATCAAGCCGTCGCGCTCAAGGCCAAGAAGCAGCTGCGCGAGCACCAGCAAACCGCGCTGAATGCCGTGGCCGCTGGCCTCAAGGACGCCGAACGCGGCAAGCTGATCATGGCCTGCGGCACCGGCAAGACCTTCACCAGCCTGAAAATTGCCGAGCAGCAGGCCGGCAAGGGCAAGCGTGTATTGTTCCTGGTGCCCAGCCTGTCACTGCTATCGCAAACCCTCACCGAGTGGACGCAGGAAAGCGCAACCCCGCTCCACAGCTTTGCCGTCTGCTCCGACAGCGACGTAGGCAAGAAGCGCAAATCAGAGGATGACGCGGTTCAGGTGTTCACCCACGAGCTGCGCTACCCGGCCACCACCAAGGCGGATCGCCTCGCAGCGGAAATGCTCAAGCGCCACGATGCCGAACACATGAGCGTGGTGTTCTCCACCTATCACTCCATCGACGTAATCAGCCGCGCCCAGGCTGATCATGGCCTGGCCGCTTTCGATCTGGTGATCTGCGACGAAGCGCACCGCACCACGGGTGCCACCTTTGGCGACGATGACGAAAGCAACTTTGTGCGCGTTCATGATGCCGACTACATCCGCGCCACCAAACGTCTGTACATGACCGCTACGCCGCGCATCTATGGTGACAACGCCAAGCTCAAGGCCGAGTCTGGCGAAGTCACCCTGTGCTCGATGGATGACGAAGCGCTCTACGGCAAAGAGCTGTTCGTCATCAACTTCTCCGAGGCCGTTCAGCGCGGCCTGCTCACCGATTACAAGGTGCTGGTACTCACCGTCGAGGAGAGCACCATCAGCCGCCGCCTTCAGGAGATGCTGAAGGACGAGAACAACCAGCTCAAGGTAGACGACGCCGCCAAGATAGTCGGTTGCTGGAAGGCGCTGGCCAAGCAGGGATTGGCCGAAAACTTGGTGGGTGATGATCAGCCCATGAGGCGCGCTGTAGCTTTCTGCCAGGTCATCTCGCCCAATTACAAGGGCACCAAGCACAAGGTCAGCTCGATCAACATCGCCAGCATGTTCCAGTCGGTGGTGGAGGCTTATCAGGAGTCAGAAAACATCGATGAGGCCTCACGCATCATCTGCGAAGCCGCACACGTCGATGGCGGCATGAACGCTAGTGCCAAGGAAGCCAAGCTCACCTGGCTTAAGGAAGAACCGCCAGCCAACACCTGCCGCATCCTCAGCAACGTGCGCTGCTTGTCTGAAGGTGTGGACGTACCGGCGCTGGACGCCGTGCTCTTCCTCACCCCGCGTAACTCCCAGGTGGACGTGGTGCAATCGGTGGGCCGGGTGATGCGAAACGCACCGGGTAAAAAGCGCGGCTACGTGGTGCTGCCCGTCGTCATTCCGGCCGGCATGGAGCCCCACGAAGCGCTCAATGACAACCAGACCTATAAAGTGGTCTGGCAGGTGCTTCAGGCACTGCGCTCGCACGACGACAGCTTCGACGCCATGGTCAACAAGCTTGACCTGATCGGCTCTGACCCGCGCAAGATGGAAGTCATCGCCATCACCGACAAGGCCGAGAAAAAGGCCAGGAAAGCTAGCGGCACCAGCAACGGCCAGGCAGGCAAAGGGCAGTACGGCATTGGTGAGAAACGTACTAAGTACGATGTCGAGGGTCAGATGACCCAGCAGGCCGAGCTGGCCTATGAGGTGGGGGAAATCGAGAAGGCCATCTACGCAAAGATCGTCTCCAAGTGCGGCAACCGCCACCACTGGGAAGACTGGGCCAACGATATCGCCAAGATCGCCCGCACCCATATCGATCGTATCCAGGGCATTTTGGAAAACCCTGAATATATCCAAGAGAGAGCGACTTTCGAGGCCTTCGCTGCTGAGCTGCGCGATGATCTCAACGACAGCATCAGCGATGGCGAGATCGTCGAAATGCTCGCCCAGCATCTGGTAACCAAGCCGGTGTTCGATGCGCTGTTCGAGGAGTACAGCTTCGCCAGCCACAACCCCATGTCCAAAGCCATGCAAGGCGTGCTGGACGCGCTACATGAGCATCACTTGGCCAAGGAAGCCGACACTCTAGAGAAGTTCTACGCCAGCGTGCGTCAGCGTGCTGCCGGTATCGACAACGCCCAGGGCAAGCAGAAGATCATCGTCGAGCTGTACGACAAGTTCTTCCGCAACGCCTTCCCCAAGATGACCGAGCGCTTGGGCATCGTTTACACCCCGGTCGAGGTGGTGGACTTCATCCTCCACAGCGTCAATCACCTGCTGCAAAAAGAGTTTGACCAAACCCTCGGCAGCAAGGGCGTTCACATCATCGACCCCTTTACCGGCACTGGCACCTTTATCACCCGTTTGATTCAGTCGGGTCTGATCAAGCCGGAAGAGCTAGCGCACAAGTACAGGCACGAGATCCATGCCAACGAGCTGGTACTCCTGGCCTACTACATCGCCGCCATCAATATCGAAGCCGCCTACCACGGAGAAGTGATCGACGAGTACACCCCGTTTGAAGGAATCTGCCTGACCGATACCTTCCAGATGTATGAGAAGGAAGATCTGGTAGAGGCACTGCTGGTGGACAACAGTGCCAGGCGTAAGCGGCAGAAGGCGCTCGATATTAGAGTGATTGTGGGTAACCCACCGTACTCCATAGGACAGGGCAGCCAGAACGATAACAACCAGAACGTAAGCTACCCGGCATTGGATCGCCGCATTGAGGAAACTTACGCTGCGCTTTCTGAGGCCACTCTTTCAAGAGGCCTCTACGATAGTTATATCCGCTCTATTCGCTGGGCCAGTGACCGCATCGGCAATGCTGGCATTATCGGCTTTGTGACCAACGCAGGTTTTTTGGACGCTGCCTCACAGGATGGAATGCGTAAGTGCCTAGCGGATGAGTTTTCCAGCCTCTATGTGTTCCACCTGCGTGGTAACCAGCGAACCAGCGGTGAAACCTCTCGTAAGGAAGGCGGCAAGATCTTCGGCAGTGGCAGTCGCGCCCCTATCGCCATCTCACTGCTGGTAAAGAATCCAGACGCACAGTTTCAAGGCCAGATTTTTTTCAACGACATCGGCGATTACCTGAGTCGAGAAGAAAAACTAGAGAAAATTGCAAACTACGCCAGCGTGGCTGGTATTGAGCAATGGCAGCAGATCACCCCGGACGAGCATGGCGATTGGCTTAAGCAGCGCGACGATAGTTTTGGTCAATTCATTGCTATAGGGGATAAGAAAAATGATGGCATCAAGCTTTTCGACAGTTTCTCGCTTGGTGTTGTGACTGCACGCGACGCTTGGGCCTATAACGCCAGTCGTATGAAGCTAGAAGTCAACATGAGTAGTATGATCGGCTTCTACAACTCTGAAGTGGCTCGCTTTGAGGCGGCATATAAAGGGCTGGACACCAAGGCTCGACAAGAGCTGGTCAACAACTTTATTGATGTCAATCCGGCACGTATCAGTTGGTCTCGTGCTTTGAAACAAAACCTCGGGAAGGGTCGCACGTTCACGTTTGAAAGCGAATGTTTGGTGACCGGTCTTTACCGACCATTCACTAAGCAGTGGCTGTATTTCAACCGCGCCTTTAACGAGATGGTGCTACAGATGCCGCGCCTTTTCCCCAGTGCTAGCGCGGAAAATCTGGTGATTGGCGTTTCTGCTTCTGGCGAGAAAGTTGCCTTTAGCGCCTTGATTTCACGCCATGTGCCAAGCCTTCACTTCATAGACATTGAAGGTTCACAGTGCTTTCCGCTCTACCTCTACGACGAAGCAGCCCAAGCCTCAACAGACGACCTCTTTGCTGAACCAGTTGAAGGCGGCCTGCGCCGCCGTGACGCTATCACCGACGCTAGTCTGGTTCACTTCCGGAGCGCCTATCCCGACGAGCAGATCAGTAAGGAAGACCTGTTCTACTACGTCTACGGCATCCTCCACTCCCCAGACTACCGCGAGCGCTTTGCCGACAACCTGAGTAAGGAGCTGCCACGCATTCCGGCAGTGAAGGAAGCAGCCGACTTCTGGGCGTTCAGTAAGGCTGGGCGCGCTTTGGCCGACCTTCACCTGAACTACGAAACCGTCGCGCCCTACCCGCTGACCATCGAGGCCAAAGGCACACTCTCCGCCGCTGACTACCGAGTGGAGAAGATGAAGTTCGCCAAAAAGGGCGACAAGACCACCGTCATCTACAACCACCGCATCACCCTAAAGGGCATTCCTGAAGCGGCGTGGGATTACGTCGTCAACGGCAAAGCCGCACTCGATTGGGTGATGGAGCGCCAAGCGGTGCGTACCGACAAGGCCAGCGGCATCGTCAACGACGCCAACGACTGGGCCGTGGAAACCATGGGCAACCCCAAGTACCCACTCGAGCTGTTCCAGCGCGTGGTCACCGTCAGCTTGGAAACTCAGAAAATCGTCAAGGCGCTGCCCAAACTCGATATCGGCACAGATGACTAGTTGAGTCAGATAGAACACTAAGCATTCAGTCACTACTGCCTTGGTTGGGCCACCCTTTCCCGACCAAGGTAGAGCACCTGCTGATTGCCAGCCCGGCACTCTCATGTTAAATAGTGTCCGTCTCAAGCGTTCCCTATCGATCCGCAACGGGCCGCCACGTCGCCCCGGTAACGACGTTAAAAACTTTCGCCTCGTTCGCATCAGCTGAATGGGCCGCATCAGCTGCCTTTGGCTGATTTGCGTACCTGGTCAGAACACTCGCAGTCCGTTCTGTCCCTAGAAGCCTTAGTACCCTAGAACTTCTGTAGCCCACAACGACCTCCGACGCTACCGACCATGAATCTCGGAAACGCGCATATACCTATGCGTGTGGCAAATGCCCCTGCTCGCTATATAGCCAGCCGATACCCGTCTTTTACCCTTTTTAGCAGTAGTGCCGGAGGACGCTGCCCCACGCTTCAGAACCTCGGACTCAAAACCTATGGCAAAGCACGTTAGCAACTTTGACGACGTCGGCGACGATGACAAGATTCTTCGTTTGCGCGATGTCGAAGCAATCGTCGGCCTAAAACGTTCAACGATCTATCGGAAAATATCGGAAGGCCTTTTCCCGCGACAGCGCCTTTTGTGCGGCTCCAGCGTCGGTTGGCGTAACAGCGAAGTCCAGGCTTGGATTCGGCAAAGGGAGGCGCTGTAATGCAGCGCCGAACACCTCAACAACCGGGCTGGACGATAGAACTCACAGCAGCGGTCGATATTCCAGCGGAAAAAATCCAGTGGATTTGGCCAGGCTGGCTGCCAAAGGCAAAGTTATCCATTCTTGCCGGCGCAGGTGGATGCGGCAAAACCACGCTGGCAATCTCGCTGGCCGCCACGCTCAGCAGAGGTGGTGACTGGCCAGACGGCAGCAAATGTGAGGCAGCAGGCAACATCGTAATCTGGAGCGGCGAGGATGGTATCGCTGATACGATCATTCCCCGCCTTACGGCTGCAGATGCAGACCTAACCCGCGTGCACGTTATCGAGGGGCTCAGAGATCAACGTGGGAACAGACGACAGTTTGATCCTGCAGCCAACTTTTCCCTTTTGGATGAAGCAGCCGCAAGGATTGACGGCGTTTCATTGCTGATTTTCGACCCACTGATCAATCTCATTCGTGGGGATATGCACCGGGCAAACGAAGTTCGGCAGGGGCTACAAATGGTAGTGGATTTCGCAGAGCAGCATTGTTGCGCTGTCCTCGGTATATCTCACCTGAGCAAAGGTACATCCCAGTCATCCGTAGCTGATCGCGTAATCGGCAGCCAGGCATTCTCAGCGCTTGCTCGCACGGTACTGGTGGCTGGGAAAGCTCAAAATTCCGAAGCGCGAGTGCTTGTCCGACCGAAATCCAACGTCTCGATTGATAGTGGGGGGATAGAGTACTTCGTTGAGCCCTTAGTGATAAACGAGCAGTTGGAAACAACCTGCATCCGGTGGGGAGAGGCCGTCGAAGGTAGTGCTGAAACTATTTTGGCGGATATCGAGCGAGCGGACGGCGAAAGACCAGCATCAGCTACTCAAGAGGCGTGCAGCTTTCTCGAGGAGACGTTGCAAGCTGGGCCTGTTGCAATCAATGCGTTGATGGCTTTAGCTGAAGAACGTTGCATTTCTTCGGCGTCACTTCGCAGAGCCCAGAAACAGCTAGGTATACGTTCACACAAAACAGGTATGCAGGGCGGATGGGCATGGGAGCTTCCCACCGCTTCCTGAAGGCGCTCAACGCACGTCGAAGGTGCTCAATACTTGTGTTGAGCACCTTCGTTTTTATTGAACGCCTTCGACTCGCGAGAGAGTCTGTATGCCTGATTCCTCAGATAAAATCCCGGCACGCCAGTCGCACAGGTCGACCACGACTACTTCCCAATGAAATAGAGATTGCCGTTCTTGTTGTAAATCGTGAATCGCCCCTGGTTTTCTAGACACTCTCCAAGCTCAGGAAATAGCGTTTCTCATACTCTACTGGAGACAGCTGCATAGCACTGCTGTGTCGGCGTTTAGGGTTATAGAACATCTCGATGTAATCGGGCTTGGGCTTTCAGGCTGTGTGAATATCCGGGTTTGGTGGGGGCGCCACCGGCGCTTTTCGCCTTTACGGCGACCTACTTTTGCTCTTGGGCAAAAGTAGGCAAAAACCGCTGGCTCCCACATCCGGCCCCTGCGCTGCGCTCCGGGGTCCCCTCCGCTCCGGTGCCTTTCGGGGCTTCGCGGCCTCCGGCTGGCTGCGCCAGCCTCCATCTCGCGACTTCGGCTAGCGCCGAAGGGCGCTGCGCGCCTGCCCCTACAGACACCTCCACTCGGCCTTCTGAGGTCGCGATAGATGGCGTCTGGACTATCGCGTATCAAAAGCAACGGCAACGGCAACGGCAACGGCAAACAAATTAATTGTTTGGGTGTTTATTCCTGCCTATCTCACGGCCGAACCGCCGCTCCTGTAGGCACAGCGCCGTTCTCAAGAGCTGCGGTGAGCCTGTGTGAACGGCGGTTCGGCGCCCCGATTTACCCGCGAATGGCCCAAAAGCTCACCACAAAAACCATTGAATAAAACAACGCCAGTCCAGGCGCCGCCCGTAACTTGCGCCCCATCAGCAGGCCGAGCGGAGGTGTCTGTAGGGGCAGGCGCGTAGCGCCCTTCGGCGTAGCCGAAGTCGCGAGATGGAGGCTGGCGTAGCCAGCCGGAGGCCGCGAGGCCCCGTAAGACACCGCAGCGAGGGGACCCGGTGCGAAGCGCCGGGCCGGATGCAGGGGCGCGCGGCTTTTGGTTACTTTTGGCCAAGACCAAAAGTGACCCGCCGTAAGGGCGGAAAGGTGACTAACCGTCGCCAAATCAAACGGATAAGCCCACAAACCACCAAACCACCAAACCACCAAACCACAAAACCATCAGGAAACCGCCGAAACCCCCTCAACCCCACGCGCAGCGTACTTCTGAGCCAACACCGCACACACCATCAGCTGAATCTGATGAAACAACATCAACGGCAAGATCATCGCCCCAATCCCACCGCCCACGAACAAGACCTGAGCCATCGGCACTCCCGTAGCCAGGCTCTTCTTCGACCCGGCAAACAAGATGGTGATGCGATCTTCCACACTGAACCCCAACACACGCCCCAACAGCCGGGTCACGAACAACACCGCTGCAAGCAAGATCCCGCAGACGACGAACAGCCCCGCCAAATGCTGTGCCGAGACCGTATGCCAAAGCCCGGTGACCACCGCATCGCTGAAAGCCGTATACACCACCAGCAGGATCGAACCTTGGTCGACGATCTTCAGCCACCGTGCATTGCGCTTGACCCATTCCCCGATCCAGCGACGGGCAACCTGCCCTGCCACGAACGGGACCAGCAGTTGCAGCGTGATCTTCAACACCGCGTCCAACCCCGACCCGGTGTCGCCCTCGGCACCGAGCAGCAGCATCACCAGCAACGGTGTGAGGAAGATCCCCAGCAAGCTCGATGCCGCTGCGCTGCAGATCGCCGCCGGAATGTTGCCGCGCGCCAGGGAGGTGAAGGCAATCGCCGACTGCACTGTCGCCGGCAAGGCGCACAGATAGAGCACGCCCAGATACAGCTCGTTGCCCACCAACGGCACGAACAGCGGCTTGAAGGCCATGCCCAGCAACGGGAACATCACGAACGTGCAGGCGAACACCAGCAAGTGCAACCGCCAATGGCTGGCGCCAGCGATGATCGCTTCGCGCGACAGCTTGGCGCCGTGCAGGAAGAACAGCAGGCCAATCGCCAAATTGGTCAACCAGCCAAAGAACACCGCGCCATCGCCTGAACACGGCAAGAAGGTGGCGATCAGCACGACCCCAAGCAAGGCTAAGGTGAAGTTATCGAAGATTTTTCTGACGTACTTCATGGTTTATTCCGAGTTGTATTTATGCAGGAGCAAACGATAAGGTCTCGCCTTCCCTACCGCTAACGCCGGAACCCCCACTAGTGTCGCTGAACGGACATCCCGAGGCCTGCCTCGACCAGCTCGAATGCCTACCACGACAGGTCTATGGCCAGGCCGAAAGCCTCCCCAACATTGCCTTGGGCTATCGTCACCGGCATCCATGGGGGCAACTCTCCCACGCCCGCAACGGCATCCTGCGCGTGCACACGCCCGAAGGCCTGTATCTGGTGCCCCCCCAACGGGCCGTCTGGATCGCCGCACAGGTTCCCCACCGTGTGGTCTGTGAGCCCAACACCTGTATCCGTAGCCTGTATATCGAACCTGCCGCCCTGCCCTGGCCGGCCATGGCCTGCCGGGTGGTGGTAGTGGAACCGCTGCTGGGCGAACTGATCCAGGCGTTCTCGCAATTGCCCGTGCACTATGACGAGTCAGGCGCCGATGGGCGTCTGGTGCAGGTGCTGCTCGACCGTCTGGCCAGTGCCCAGGAAGAACAGATGCTCCTGCCGCTCCCTCGCGATCGTCACTTGCGTCAGATCTGCCGTCGCCTGCAAGCCTCGCCCGACGATACCCGCAGTCTGGCCGACTGGGCGCTGCGTCTTGGCATCTCGGAAAAGACCCTCAGCCGGCGCTTTCTGCGCGAGACCGGCCTGACCTTCCGCCTATGGCGTCAACGGGTGCGCCTGCTAAGTGCCTTGCCAGCGCTGGAGCGCGCAGAACGGGTCACTGACGTGGCCTTGGCTTGTGGCTATGCCTCGCTTTCAGCATTCATCGCGGCCTTTGGCGAGCATTTCGGCCAATCGCCAGGCGAGTTCCTGCGACGCCACACACCTTACTGAATCTGAAAAGGATCTTTTGCATGAAGCCACTGCCCTACGTGCGCTTTGCACTCGCTTTGAGCCTCGCCACCGTGACCGGGCACAGCCTGGCCGACGCGCTGCACACACAGGTCGATGAGGTTATCGAGCCCTTGATGCGTGAACACGACATCGCGGGCATGGCCGTGGCCGTGATCGCCGATGGCAAGGAGCACTACTTCACGTACGGCGTGGCCAACAAGGCCAACGCCCAACCCGTGAAACGCGACACGTTGTTCGAGGTCGGCTCGCTCAGCAAGACCTACACCGCCACCCTCGTTGCGCTTGCCAGCGCCCAGGGTACGCTGGCGCTGGATGCCCCCGCCAAACGCTACCATCCGGCCCTTGAAGGCACGTCCCTGGGTGAGGCCAGTGTGCTGGAACTGGGTGCCTACAGCGCCGATTGCCTACCGCTGCAATTCCCCGACAACGTGCAGACCGAAGCGCAGGTGCAGGCCTTCTATCAGCACTGGAAACCGCGTGTTGCACGGGCCACTCAGCGCTGTTACTCCAACCCCAGCCTAGGCCTGTTTGGTGATCTGGCGGCGCGTGCACAGAAACAATCGTTCGCCAAGATCATGACCGAACAACTCTTGCCTGCACTAGGCCTGACCGATACCTACCTTGCCGTATCTGGCACTGCACAACAGCGTTATGCCCAGGGCTACAACGCCAGCAACCAGCCGGTGCGGGTCAATCCAGGACCATTGGCGGACGAAGCCTATGGAATCAAGACCACCGTGAACGATGCCGCACGCTATGTGCGCCTGCAGTTGAACGCCGACTCGCTGGCGCCATCGCTGCAAAAGGCGATCGCCCTCACCCAGGCGGGCTACTTCAAGGTCGGCCCGATGACCCAGGGCCTTGGATGGGAGCGCTACCGGTATCCAGTCGCCTTGGAAACCTTGCTTAAAGGCAATAGCTCTGAGGTAGCTCTCAACCCCCAACCTACCGTCCGTTTGCAACCGACCCTGCCCACCGAACCAGCCGCTTGGTACAACAAGACCGGTGCCACCGGAGGTTTCGGTGCGTACTACGCCTTCATCCCGGCCAAGGGGCTGGGGATCGTCCTGCTCGCCAACCGCAACTACCCAAATGAAGCCAGGGTACGCGCGGCCTACCAGATCCTTTCCGCCTTGGAACACTGAGACACGAAGCAGCCACTTCAGCCCCAGAACACGCTCGAGGCGCTGCGCGTGATCGATTGTCGGACAACATGTAGTGCCAAAAAATATTCACTACAAACCTGTTGACGTCGTTCATCAGCCTTGGGCATGATGAGGCCGTCTCCCTGATCGGGAGCGGTGGCAAGGGTGTTCCAGACGGCCTGCGCGGTAACGCAGGCCGTCCGTGGAGAGGGAAACTGTCCAAAAGGCAGCGTGAGAAGGCCCCTGTTGCAATGCTGCTGTAGCAGCCGTGTTAGTGCGCTACACATCGTGGCGCCGAGTGAAAAATCACTGACTGATGGGTAATGGGGGCTTTATGATGAATTTGAACAACAATCCTACGATCGACCAATTGGCCCAGCTGTTCGCCGCGCGCAAGGACAGCCTCGATGACCACCTACTGTGGGTCAGCCAGACTGGCGAGGTACGCCTCGACCGTCTGCCACCCAACACGGTCGAAGATGAATTCGAATCGCACATGCCCAGCATGCGCGCCCGCTTCAAGGTCTACCGCCGTGGCCAAGGCTATGTCGGCAAGAAGGCCGCCGCCGACACCGAGTTCGTCGGCCGCGTCCTGCAGACCCTACAACAAGAATGGCCTACCGCCCGTGAGCGGCAGGCAGTCAAGGTGATAGACCCATTGAACTGAGTCGTACCACCCTTCTTTGAGCCCGGCCCTGCAAGGCCGGGCTTTTTCATGCCTGTTACACTGTGCGCTCCTGTTTGTTGGAGCCTGCGATGAATATCCCTGCCTATGGCACCGGCGACGCGTCCTACCTGGCCGCTGGCGGCATCGACGGCCTGCGCCGTCTGGTCGATGATTTTTACCGATTGATGGACCAGCGCCCTGAAGCATCCAGCGTGCGGCGCATGCACCCTGACAACCTTGAAGGCTCACGGGACAAACTGGCCTGCTTTCTGAGCGGTTGGCTCGGTGGACCACGCCTGTACAGCGAGCGCTATGGCTCGATCGCCATTCCCTCATTCCACGCACAATGGCCAATCGACGAAGAGCACGCCAACGTCTGGCTAAGCTGCATGGAACAAGCCATTGCCTTGCAGCCTTGGGCCAAGGATTTTGCAGAGTACCTGTTGCGCCAGCTGCGCGTGCCGGCCGAGCGTATCGTCCAGGCCAGCCGCAACCGCCGCGCTCAGGCCTGAAGTCGCCGGGCCCTGGCCGCGGGCAACGGCACGGCGCCGGTGGCCAAGGCCCGAGCGCGCTCCACGCCCCAGACCAGGGCACGGGTCATGGTCTCACCGGGGCGCGCGGGATAGTACTCCTCCAGCAGGGCTTTGCCGTTCCCAGCATATAGCCCGAGAAACAATTGCGTGGCACCCAACCGCGACAACCGCACCTGGATATCGAGCACGGTGCCATCACTCAGGACTTCGTCATGGCAGCGGCTGTGCAACTGGGCATCGGCCCATTCCCAATAAGTCTGTTCCCTGACACGCATGCATTCACCTCCTTGTGCTGAAAATCGGCGCAAGAAAAGCACAGCCGTGACCGCCCGGCGAGTACGACCCACCGATGCCATGAGCAAGATCAACAAACAGGATGAAAAGCTGCCAGCGAACGTGATGCAGTTCTCCGATCGATCAGGCAAGCGTCGGCGCAGGAGCCAAAGTGCCCTCGCCTGACCGCTATATTGCTGGCCAGGCGAGAACGCTGGGCGGGGTTACTTCCGGGTCCGGAACCGGGGCGTGAAACGGCCCTTTTTGACGCGCTGCAAATGTGCAGGCTTAAGTTGTTCCGATTCATCCAGGGTCATGTTGGCGAACCCCAGGCGCAAGAACGCCTGGCCACACCACACTTGGCTGTTGATCGGGAACGCATCGTTCATGTCTTCGGAAAAGGATTCGCTCATGCCCTGCTCCCTCCAATGATGGCTGCGCCAGCAAGCACTCTGCTTGCTCAGAAGCGGCGGCCCGTTGAAATGGAGACTAGTCGGTCATTTGCAGACCTTCCGGACAATCCGGCATCACCCGACCAGTGGCAAAGTGCCCTACTTCAGGCGGACTGCCGTACCGGTTGCGAATACCACGACCATGCCGCCTTGGACTGATGGCATGCTGATTTCGAAATCCACACCCAGCACTGCATCGGCTTGCAATTGACGTGCCCGCGCCTTCAGCTCCTCGGTGGCCTGCTCACGCGCCTCGCGCAGGGCGCTTTCCAGAGTCTGGGAACGGCCGCCGAAGAAATCACGAAAGCGAGCAAAGAAATCGCGCACGAAGTTGATGCCTTGCACCGATTCGGCGCTGACCACACCCAGGTATTCGGCGACGGGGCGGCCTTCGAGCTGGCTGGTGGTGCTGATGATCATGAAACGGCTCCTTGGCCACAGTTGGAAACGCGCGAATCTTAACAGACCTTTCCATACGATCTGGCCTGGCCAGCTGCCGCACGGGCGTTGCAATTAGTGTCCGGCTGTCCCAAGCTCTGCCATTCCCGCCGCCACGGACCGCCCGATGCCCAACCGCCGTCGTTACCTGATTGCCCTGCTCTTGCTGGTCCTGGTATCGGGTGTCATCGGCTACCTGAGGCGTGACCCGCAACCCACTGCCCCTGCCATCCCTGCCCACAGCTATGCCAAGGCCTTGCGCCAAGCTCATGATGGCGAGCCGGGTGCAGCGCGGGTGCTCTACCAGCAACTGCAGCGCAACGACCTGGCGCCGATCCGCCGGGCAGCCCTGCACGCCGAGCTGCCCAACTACCCCTCCCCCCAGGCACTGAAACTCGCTCGCCAGGACCTGGAGCACGACGACCCGATGGTTCGCCGCGCCGCCATTACCAGCATTCGCCGGCTGTTACCCGCAGCTCAACGTAGTCTGGTTCTGGGCCCGTTGCTGGAGGACGAGGACCAAGGCGTGCGTTTTGCTGCGGTGGATGCCTTGCTGGGCCTCGATCCCGATGCAATCGGTTTGTACTTCGGCCCCTTGCAGGACACCTTGGAGCAGTACCAGCAGGCACTGGAGGCCCAGCCCGACGACGCCGCCGCGCAAGTGCACCTGGCGCGTCTGTATCTGCATGAAGATGCCTACGACCAGGCCGCCGCCGCCCTGCAACGCAGCCTCAAGATCGCCCCTGAGAACCTCGACGCACTGGCCACGCAGGTCCGACTGCTCGAACGCCAGGGCCAGCACGACGCCTCTCGTCAAGTGCTCGCCAAAGCCTTGGCCCTGCGCCCGGACTCAGCCTTCCTGCAGCATCAGCTGGGCCTTTGGCTGACCCGCCACGATCAAAAAGAGTACGCCCTGCTCGCCTTCTCACGCGCCGTCGAGCTGGAGCCGGACAACCTCGACTACCGCTACAGCCTGGCCGTCACTCTGCATGACCTGGAGCAGGTCGAGGCTGCGCAGAAACAGCTGGAGACCGTGCTGAGCCGGGAACCTGCGAATCGGCGTGCGCGGGTGCTGTTGATTCAGTACTGGAAGGAAACCGGGCAACTGCAGAACGTACAGGTGCTGCTGGCCGAACTCGAGCGGCAGAACCCGGACGATCCGTTGCTCCAGCAAGGTTTGTAGGACGCCGCTCATCTGCGGCGGAACCCCTGCTCTCTGTTCGTGGTCCAGTGGGTATCGGTGACCAGAGTCAGGAGAATCCCTTGGCCGCTGCGGTGCTCATAGACGAACGGGCTCTCATCCTGGGGCCCGCGCAGATCGCTGCGCAGATGTCTCGCCTGCTGACAGGTGCAGGCTTCGTGTGCCTGTGCACCGACAATGTCACGCGCCTGGGCGAATGGCTGGCCGAAGGTGTAGGCCTACTGATTGCCGCCAACAGCACGCTGCCGACAGACCCGCAATCGCCACTGCAAGTGTTCATCGACCAACAACCGGTGTGGTCGGACCTGCCTGTTCTGCTGCTGCTCGATACCCCCCCTTCAGGTACCGACCCTCCCACCTCACGACTGGGCCATCTGCTGCAATTGCCATCGCCTGTCGACGATACCCAGCTCCTTCAGATGAGCCAGGTGGCCCTGCATGCACGGCGCCGGCAGTACCGTGCCCGTGACCGCCTGTGCGAACTGCAACAGCGCCTCGATGACCAACGGCAACGGCCTAAGGAGGAGGATCGGGCATGGCGCCAGACCCGGAAGATGGACGCCGTAGGCCAGCTGGCTGGCGGCATCGCTCATGACTTCAACAACTTGCTCACCAGCATCGGCGGCAGCTTCGAACTGATCGAAAAGCGCTTGCTCCAAGGACGTACGGAGCAGTTGGGAGGCGTACTGCGCATGGGACGCGAAGCCGTGGCACGCGCCGCTCGCCTCACCCATCAGTTGCTGGCGTTCTCTTCTCGGCAGTCCTTGCAACGAAAAATCATCGATCTGCGCAGCCTGCTCCAGCGAGAATCCCTGCAAGCCAAGCTCAACGTATCCGTGATGTTGCAGCTGATCCTGCCAACGAATCTTTGGTTGGTCGAGGCAGACGAGATGCAATTGCGTGAAGTACTGGACAACCTGGTACTAAACGCCTGCGAAGCCATGCCAAGCGGTGGTCAGCTCGACATCGAAGCCAGCAATCAGCATATCGACGATGCCTGTTTCAGCGGCGGTGGACTGTCCGATGGCGACTATCTGCGCCTGAGCATCCGTGACACCGGCCATGGCATGTCGCAAGGCACCCTTGAACGTGCCTTCGAGCCGTTCTTCAGCACCAAACCGATCGGTCAGGGTATCGGCCTGGGCCTGTCGATGGTCTACGGTTTCAGCAAACAGTCTCACGGCCATGTGGTGCTGCACAGCCAGATTGGACACGGTACCCAGGTCGACCTTTACCTGCCACGCTATCGCGGCCAGGCAAAGCCCAAGACAGATACGCACCCCATGAAAGCCGTCGACGGCAATCGTGATGTGCTGATCGTCGAGGACGATCCTCATGTACGAAACCTGGTTTTCCAGGCGCTGCGCGAAGAGGGTTTCCCCTGTCAGGCGGCCTGCAATGCCGATGAAGCCCTGCAACTGCTGAACTCGCCAAGGCAGTTTGCTTTGCTGATCAGTGATGTAGGGCTACCAGGAATGAACGGTCGTCAACTCGCGCAGATCGCCCGTAAACGGCGGCCTGGCCTGCAGGTGCTGTTCATCACCGGCTATGCCGAGACCGCCATGGCTCGCGACGACTTTCTCGACCCCGGCATGCAGCTGATCTGCAAACCGTTCGAACTGAGCCAGTTGCAGGCCCGGGTCATGCAGATGCTCGGCGAGGCCTGATCAACGACCGATGTCTTCATTCCACAGCGCTGGATGGTTTTCGATGAAGTCGCGCATCATCTGCTCGCACGAGGCATCCTGCAGCACTTCTACGCGTACTCCCCGGCTTTGCAGCAATTGCTCTTCACCCATGAACGTGCGGTTCTCTCCCACCACCACATGGCCGATGCCATAGAGCAAGATGGCGCCACTGCACATCGGGCAAGGCGACAGCGTCGTGTACAGCGTAGCCTCGCGGTAGACCTGCGCGTTTTGGCGACCGGCCCGTTCCAGGGCATCCATCTCGCCGTGCAGGATGGCACTGCCGCATTGCACCCGGCGGTTATGCCCACGCCCGATGATCCGCCCCTCATGAACCAGCACCGAGCCAATGGGGATGCCCCCTTCGGCAAGTCCTTGGCGCGCCTCATCGATGGCCGCCTGCATGAATGTGTCCATACTGCCTCCTGTCATGCCGCCATGCTCGACGGTCTGCCGAGCAGGCTAGCACACGCGCCGGGCCGTGGCTTTCCCGCCATGGGCGTCTATGCTCATTAGGTTTTCTTCTGCCCCGGGCAGATCCGGGCCCTTTGCTGGCGCTGGGAGTGTGGTCATGAGCAAGAAAATCCTGGTTGTGCTGACCAATACGGCGAAATATCCAACGCTGCGGCGCGCCACCGGTCTGTGGCTGGGCGAAGCGGTGCACTTTGTCGACGAGGTCCAGAAGGCCGGCTATGCCGTCGACTACGTCAGCCCCGCCGGGGGCTATGTACCGATCGATCCCCACAGCCTGCAAATGGCGCCCGAGCTCGATTGGCAGTGGTATGACGACAAAGCCTTCATGAATCGCCTGGGCAGCACCCTTTCTCCCGGCCAAGTCAAGGCCGACAGTTATTGCGCGATCTACTACGCCGGCGGCCATGGCGTGGTCTGGGACCTTCCCGACAACGCGCCGCTGCAGGAACTGGCCCGACGCATCTACGAGGCCGGAGGGGTGGTGGCTGCGGTGTGCCATGGCGTGGTCGGCTTGCTCAACATCAAGCTCAGTGACAACAGCTTGTTGGTCAGGGGGCGACAGGTCACCGGGTTCTCCAACACCGAGGAGAAACTCGCCGAGTTGGACAAGGTCGTTCCGTTCCTGACGGAAAACGAACTGGTCGCCCGTGGCGGCAAATACAGCAAGCACGAGGACCCTTGGGCTGCCTTCGTCGTCAGCGACGACCGGCTGATCACCGGGCAGAATCCGGCCTCGAGCCGGCAGGTAGCGCAACAGGTGCTGGAGCGACTGAAAAAGCCGGCATGACTCCGACAACGTCTTTTGCCATGTACCGCTGCGCAAACGGATCGCAGCTACAGTCCACCGGCTACCTGCCCCGTTAATCTTTCCGGCTTCTGTCCATTCAGGACAGTCTGGTCGGAGGGTTACATTTCGATGTCGAGGTTCACTCACGCAGGCCGCAGCCTGCTCGAGATACTGCTGGTCCTGACGATCGGACTGGTCCCGATGGTGTCAGGCCTGCTAGTGATGGTGTACCAGCTGGAAAGAAAACTCGAAGAAAACGCCTTGGTGTCCGTTCAGGAGGCCATCTTCACCGTCGACCGAGTATTGGACCATTTGCAAACAGCCGCCTCCACTGCACTGCCGCTGGCTGGACAGCCCTGTGCGAAGGTTCTGGGGAAGCTCGAACGGCTGGTGGCTGGCGATCCGCGCATTCGCTCGCTGGTGCTGACCCAGGATGGCCAGGCCTACTGCAGCACGATCGAAACCACTTCGTCCTACAGCCCTGCCTTTTCCACTCCCAGCGCCCATGTGCAGCTCAACTTCAACTCGCCGGTCACACCCAATGACGTGGTCGTCGAACTGCGTCTGACCTATGCCAACCCAGGAGTGATTGCCACCGCCTACGACCTGGAGCTGCGCAACGAACTACGCGGGTTCCAGGATGGCCTGGTGCTGCTGTTGGAATTTGGGGAGACATACCTGTGGAGCGCAGGCGATAGCCGAGAAGCCCAACGCCCTTCGCAAGCGGAGTTCTTTCGCAGTGCGATGTCGAGCAAGCATGGGTACACGGTCAAGGGAGGTTATCCCCAAGGCCATACCAGCCAGGAGATTCGTCAATCGATGTTGCAGATACTCCCCTCACTCGCCCTGATAGGGTTGCTGACGGGGGCAATGATGTATTGGGGAATTTTCAGGAATCGTGCCAGTGGCAGGCACGCTGCGTCATCCCGGGGATGACCCAGCGTGCCCTGGGCCTTATTCGACGTTCAGGACGCCGCGGCGAACCTGGTCACGCTCGATGGACTCGAACAGCGCCTTGAAGTTGCCTTCACCGAAGCCGTCGTCACCCTTGCGCTGGATGAACTCGAAGAAGACTGGGCCGAGCAGGGTCTCGGAGAAGATCTGCAGCAACAGACGCTTGTCGCCCGCCTCGGAAGAGCCGTCGAGCAGGATGCCACGGGCCTGCAGCTCGTCGACTGGCTCGCCATGACCTGGCAGGCGCTCTTCGAGCATTTCGTAGTAGGTCTGTGGAGGCGCGGTCATGAAGCGCATGCCATAACCTTTGAGGGCATCCCAGGTCTTGATCAGGTCATCGGTGAAGAAGGCCACGTGTTGGATGCCCTCACCGTTGTACTGCATCAGGAACTCTTCGATCTGCCCCGAGCCCTTGGACGATTCTTCGTTCAGCGGAATACGGATCATGCCATCGGGCGCCGTCATGGCACGCGAGGTCAGGCCGGTGTATTCACCTTTGATGTCGAAGTAGCGGATCTCGCGGAAGTTGAACAGTTTCTCGTAGAAACCGGCCCAGTAGGCCATACGGCCGCGATAGACATTATGGGTCAGGTGGTCGATGAGTTTGAGGCCCGCACCTTTCGGATTGCGGTCAACGCCCTCGATGAACTTGAAGTCGATGTCGTAGATCGAGCTGCCTTCTTCGAAGCGGTCGATCAGGTACAACGGCGCTCCGCCAATACCTTTGATCGCTGGCAGACGCAGCTCCATTGGACCGGTTTCGATTTCGACCGGCTGCGCACCCAGCTCCAGGGCGCGGGCGTAGGCTTCGTGGGCATTGCGAACACGAAATGCCATGCCGCAGACCGATGGGCCGTGCTCGGCGGCAAAGTACGAGGCGATGCTCTTGGGTTCGTTGTTCAGGATCAGGTTGATGCCGCCCTGACGATACAGGTGCACATCTTTGGAACGGTGGGTAGCCACCTTGGTGAAACCCAGCATCTGGAAGACCGGCTCCAGAACGCCTGGGGTGGGGGAAGCGAATTCGATGAACTCAAAGCCCATCAGACCCATCGGGTTGTCGAAGATATCAGCCATGTTGGTGTCCTCATCTATAAGCGAAAAACAGTGAAATCAGGTGCTTTGGATGTCGGACAGGCGTGGTGGCGAGCAGGGTATGCCGCGCACGCTGCGGGCAAGGAAGTCACCAATGATGAGTTTGAACCCTTGATATGTCATATGGACCCATTCTCGGCGGGCTTGATCCTCCGGAACGCGGAGAACCTTATTCTTGTATTCGTAAACGGATTCTACAGTGCGTAAAATCATTTGTCGCGCTTTAGTTCACCGCTTCGGCCGACAAACGGCTATCCTCTGCCCATTGTTTTTCATCAGATTAGATCAGCATGCCTTTCAAGGTTAAACGCTCCGCCCGTCGGGGCTGGCGAGTCCTGCTTCCCTGGGCCGTCGGCGCGCTGCCGCTGCTGTGTGGCCTGGCAATCATGCATTGGCAGGCCCAACGCGAGTTGCAAAACACCAGCCAGGCCACGACCCGACAAGTGGTAGAACAGGTCGAACATATCCTCGACAACATTTCCAACGCCGCCAAAGAGCTATTGCCGCTGGTCGGCCGCCCCTGCGACGAAATCGACCTGGCTCTGCGCAGCCAAGTCACCCGGAACGCCTTTGTGCGCTCCACCAACCTGTTCCACAACAACACCCTCTATTGTTCCTCGCTGTTCGGCAACTTCGACGAGCCGGTAGATGCGCAAGACTATACCGACGGTCGCCTCTGGCTGATGAGCGGCAACTCGGTTACGCCCAACCACCCCTTGCTGGCCTATCGCGCCAGCAACGCTGGCAGCGGTGCGATCGCCACCGTCGATGGCGACCACCTGACCAGCGCACTGCAGTGGGTCAGTTCTGGAGAAGAACTGCAGCTTCAGGTCGGCGACCACTGGATGGGCAAGGACGGTGTGGTACACAAAGGCACGCCGCCAGCAGCGGCCATCGCACCCTCGGTACAGGCATCGATCCGCTACCCGTTCAGCGTTCATGGCGGCTATGGAACAGGGAAGAAAGTCCAGTTCGTCTCCGAACACTATCCGGCCCTGCTCAGTCTGTTGCTATTGCTCGGCGTCCTCGCCGGCATCGTCTGCCACTGGCAGATACGGCGTGCCTCGTCGCCTCGAGCCGAACTTAGCCGAGCCCTGGAGGCCGATGAATTCCTCCCATACTTCCAACCCGTGGTGCGCAAGGACGACTACCGCTGGGCTGGGGTCGAAGTCCTGATGCGTTGGGACCACCCACGCGAAGGCCTGGTGCGTCCCGACCTTTTTATTCCCTATGCCGAGCACAGCGGCCTGATCGTCCCCATGACCCGCGCTTTGATGCTGCGTACCGCCCAGGCCCTGGCGCCGTATGCCGCACTGCTGGAGGATGGATTTCACATAGGCATCAACATTACCGCCGATCATTGCCGCGACTTGGAGTTGCTGGATGATTGCCGCACCTTCCTCCAGCACTTCCCGCCGGGGCGCGTGGTGCTGACCTTGGAGCTGACCGAGCGCAAGCTGATCGAAGCCACCCCCATTACCCTGGAGTTGTTCGAGAAACTTCATGACATGGGAGTGATGATCGCTCTGGACGACTTCGGCACGGGCCAGTCGAGCCTCAACTACCTGCGCCAGTTCAAGGTCGACTACCTGAAGATCGACCAGAGTTTCGTGGCCATGATCGGCGGCGACGCGTTGTCCCAGCACATTCTCGACACCATCATCGAACTCTCAGGCAAGCTGGGCCTGGGCATCGTGGCCGAAGGAGTCGAGACCGAGGTTCAACGCGATTACCTGGCCCGGCACCAGGTAGGCTTCCAGCAAGGCTACCTGTTCGGCCGACCGATGCCTGTGGACGACTTCCTCCAAGCCCTGGCCGCCCGCCCGGGGAGCTCGCGGTTGCCGCACAGCATACGGCCTGAGATCATGCCCAACTGATCCACACGCTCATATCCATTAACAGAGGCATTCGTGTCAAAAGGCATCGTTTCGTCCGTCATGGCGTCCTGTCTGTTCGCCGTGATGTATTTCTATACCTCCCTGATGGCTCCACTGGATGGCGAGGAGATCTTCGGCTGGCGCACGCTGCTCACGCTCCCCTGCCTCACCCTGTTCATGCTGGCCACCAAGGACTGGAAACTGGTCGGTGGCTTGCTCGCTCGGGTCAAACAAACGCCGACATTGCTACTGGGGATGATCGGCACGTCCTGGCTGATGGGCGTGCAGCTATGGCTGTTCCTCTGGGCGCCTTTGCATGGGCGCAGCCTGGAGGTTTCCATGGGCTACTTTCTGTTGCCGCTGGCCATGGTCCTGACTGGTCGACTGGTCTATGGCGAGCGCCTTTCGCGCCTGCAAAAAGTTGCGGTAGCGTGCGCCGTCCTGGGCGTGGGGCATGAGCTGTACCAGAATGGCAGCTTTGCCTGGGAAACCCTGGTGGTGACCATTGGCTACCCAATCTACTTCGTCCTGCGTCGGCGCTGCCGCACCGATCACCTGGGCGGTTTGTGGTGCGACATGTTCCTGTTACTGCCGTGGGCGCTGTACTTCGTGATGCAGCGCCCGCTCACGCCGGCCGACTTGGCCGAACATCCGGGCCTCTATGGCTTGATCCCGTTGCTCGGCGCGATCAGCGCCTCAGCCCTGATCGCCTACGTGCTGGCCAGCCGCTTGCTGCCATTTAGTCTGTTCGGGCTGCTCAGCTACGTGGAGCCGGTGCTGTTGGTCGGCGTAGCCCTGCTGCTGGGCGAGACCATCGGCCCTGACCAGTGGCTGACCTACCTGCCGATCTGGGCCGCAGTGCTGGTGCTGGTGCTTGAAGGCTTCAAGCACCTGCTACGCCAGCGTCGTCGCTCGGTGTAAGGCGAACCTGGCGCACCCTGCGCTCCTCCACTGCCATCACCGTCAGCGTCCAGCCATCGCAGGCCAGACGATCACCGACCACCGGCAGACGATCCAGCAAGCTCATGACCAGACCCGCGAGGGTCTGGTAATCCTCGGTAGCGCGGGCGCTGAAACCGGTACGCGCCTGTACTTGGCTCAGGTTCAACGCACCGCTGACCACAAACGCCCCGCCCTCTTCGACGATGCCTGGCCCAGTCACTTCACTGGCGTCAGGCAGTTCTCCGGCGATCGACTCAAGGATGTCGGTCATGGTCAGCAAGCCTGTGAAGTCACCGAACTCATTGACCACGAAGGCGATATGCGTGGAATGTGCGCGCATCTGCTCCAAGGCATTGAGGATGCTGAAGCTCTCCAGCAGGTTAAGCGGCGCACGTGCCAGGCGCTCCAGGTCAGGTCGCCCACCGGACAGCAATTCCTTGAGCAGTTCTTTCTTGTGCACGAAGCCCAACGGCTCTTCGATCCGCCCATCACGGATCAGCGGCAGACGTGAATAGGGCGAGTGGGCCAGCGCTTGGGCGATGGCATCGGCAGGCAGGGCCAGGTCGATGGCATCCACCTTGACGCGCACGGTCATCACGGTGCGGATCGGCCGCTCGGCCAGATTCAGCACGCCACTGATCATCACCCGCTCGCGACGGTCGAAGACCACCTGTTCACCACCGCCTTCGACCAGATCGGCGATCTCATCGCCCACTTCGTCCGCCTCCACCCGGCGCCCGCCCATCAGCCGTAGGACGGCATGGGCAGTTCGCTCGCGCAGCGGTCGATGCTGTTGCAAGCTGCGCTTGCGACGCGCACGCGCCAACTGGTTGAACAGCTCGATCAGCAACGAGAAGCCGATGGCCGCGTACAGGTAGCCTTTCGGAATGTGGAAGCCCAGGCCCTCGGCTGTCAGGCTGAAGCCGATCATCATCAAGAAGCCCAGGCACAGCATGATCACCGTGGGGTGGGCATTGACGAAGCGGGTCAGGGGCTTGCTGGCGACGATCATGATGCCGATGGAGAAGATCACTGCGATCATCATCACCGATAAATGCTCGACCATACCCACTGCGGTAATCACCGCGTCGAGGGAGAACACCGCATCCAACACCACGATCTGCGCCACGATGGGCCAGAACGCCGCATGCCGGGTAGCGCCGTTGGTCTGCACCACATGCCCTTCCAAACGCTCATGCAACTCCATGGTGGCCTTGAACAACAGGAACACACCACCGAACAGCATGATCAAGTCACGACCCGAAAAACTCTTGCCCAGCACCTCGAACAATGGCGCGGTCAAGGTGACCATCCAGGAAATGCTGGCCAACAGGCCCAGACGCATGATCAAGGCCAGGCTCAGGCCAATGACCCGCGCACGGTCGCGCTGATGCGGCGGCAGCTTGTCGGCCAGGATGGCGATAAACACCAGGTTGTCGATGCCCAGCACCAGTTCGAGCACGATAAGCGTGGCAAGGCCCAGCCAGGCCGTAGGATCGGCTAGCCATTCCATTGCGAAGTACTCATGCGGGAGGCGTCACAGGGACGTGGGAAGGAAGGCCGATATGGCCAGAGACTGGGGGGCTCCGAGAAGGTGCTCATGGTGACCTTGATGGCTAATTGGGATGTTGATCCTACAGTCACCGCGGCTTTTTCTGACAGGGTGAAACTATTACAAAAGCTGTAGGGAACTTTTCTTCAATACCCTGCCTGCCCCCTTCGGCCACGATGGTGCGTCCCACCACTCAAGGAATATTTCTCATGAGCCTGTCCCTGTCCATGGCTGCTTTCGCTCTGGCGGCGTCCATTTCACCCGGCCCGGTCAACATCGTTGCCCTAGGCAGTGGCGCTCGCCATGGCCTGCGCGCAAGCCTTGGCCATGCCGCCGGAGCGACCCTGGGCTTTTGCCTGTTGTTGGTGCTGGTTGGCCTGGGCCTGCATGAACTGCTGCTGCGCTGGCCGTTGCTGGGCCGCTTGCTGCATGGTGGCGGGGTGCTTTTCTTGCTGTACATGGCCTGGAAGCTGGCCTGTGACAATGGCCAGTTGACTACCGAGCATCAGGACGACGCGCCTTCAGCCTGGCATGGCGCGGCCATGCAGTGGCTCAACCCCAAGGCCTGGCTGGCCGCTGTGGCAGGCATTGGAGCCTATACAGGGGGTGAGCAGCATTTGTTATGGCTGTTTGCCTGGACCTATGGGCCGATCTGCTTCGTCTCGATTGCCAGTTGGGCCTGGGCCGGCAGTGTGATTCGCCAGTACCTGGGCAACCCTGGGCATATGCGCATGTTCAACCGGGCACTGGCAGCTTTGTTGCTCGCCAGCGCGTTGTACCTGGCCTTGGGCTGACCCTAGCGGCCCGAGCGATAATGCCCAGGGGTCGCCGCCAGGTGCTGCTTGAATGCCCGTTGCAGATGCGCCTGATCGGCAAAGCCTGCCTCCGCCGCTACTTCGGCGATCGCCCGCCCCTGGCGTAATTGGGCCCGGGCGTGCTGCACGCGTTGGTCGAGCAGGTAGCCATGGGGTGTCAGGCCGAAACGCTGACCAAAGGCGCGGATCAGGTAAGCCCGCGACAGGCCGACGGCAGCGCAGATATCTTCGATCGTCAAAGGGTCGAGCCGATGAGCGCGGATGAACGCAGCAGCAGCTTCCAATCGGGGATTGAACTGTATCGGCGGTGTCGGCTCGTCGTCGAGGTCACCCCGCAATGTCCTGAAAAACGCGGCCAGGCAGGCTTGACGGTCTGCGCACTGGTCATCGAACAGTGTGGCAAAGACCTCAAGCAGCCGGCCGTACAGCACCGGTGAGGTGCTGTACGTCGCCAACGGCAGTTCAAAGCCCTGGGCCTGTAGCCACGGCAGGTCGACGAACAGCATCAGGTAGGACCAAGGCTCGTCCTTGATGGGGTTGCAAGTATGGACCACTCCGGGGTTCATCAGCACCGTGGTGCCTGCACTTACCTCCCGTCGTACGGTGCCCGTCACGTAGGTGCTGCGCCCGCCGGTGATAACGCCAATCGAAAAGCTCTCGTGGGAATGGGGCGCATAGCACACCTGGCGGCCATCCCCCACTCGCCGGGCTTCAACGAAGGGTAAAGCCGGATCCCGCCAGAACCGCGACACCTCGATCATCGCTGCGCCCTCATCGCGCCTGGAAAAACGTCAAAACATG
Source organism: Pseudomonas sp. HTZ2 (assembly GCF_033173945.1). NCBI lineage: Bacteria > Pseudomonadati > Pseudomonadota > Gammaproteobacteria > Pseudomonadales > Pseudomonadaceae > Pseudomonas > Pseudomonas sp. HTZ2. Next base: position 4,441,063 of record NZ_CP137332.1, read on the forward strand.
ATGTGATACGGCGTATAGGCCCACTCTGATGCACGCTGAACAGCGCCGGTTTGCGGCTCGAGCAGTTGCAGGCGCAGCCATTGGTCGATGAACAGATTCGCCGCATGGGCACCTTTGGCATTCTGCCCGAATACGATGCCCACCGAGTAGGGATACAGATTGTTTTCCAAGTACGCCGTTTTGGCGGCCTTGGATTTGTAGGCCAAGGCGAAATCATCGCAATCGAACACCTCTGGCTTGTACTTGAAATACTTGAGGCCTGACTCAACCCAGATGCCGCGCGCTTGTTGAGCGGATATGGCCTCGTAGTACGAATCCACGGACGTCTGATACGTCAAAGTCGTATTGGGCCAGGTCGCTTTGATCAACTCTCTCACCCTGACAAGCGGAATCGACAATTTGTGCAAAGAGAACCGAAGCTGGTCATCGTCGGAGACGTCGCTTTCAGGCACCAGCTTAACCCACCCCCACTTACCAGCAGGCGCCTGCACGGCCATACGCGTGCTGCCGATTTCACAGCTCAGCGTGAAAGCAAACATTTGTCGATGGTTGACGATTGTGGTCCCACTTCGCTTGATCCTGAAACGCAGGCGCGGATAGTCCGTCCAAACCTTGAACCCCGCGAATACATAGTCTCCAGCGGTCGAGTTGCCATCGGCGAAGAAGGACCAGCCGACCATCTTCTTTTCCGCGGACATCGACAGGTTTTGACTGGTCGGGTCCAGATGCACCACCAACGGCACTAGTTCAGCGCCATATCGTTCCGGCTCACCCAGATACACCCACCCCCAATCATCGGACTTTGCATGAACGCACAGGACACGCCCATGTTGATCACGCAGCACCATGCGGTCAGTGGCCTTGATCTGCTTAAGGCCCAGCGCACGGGTCAGCTCTGCCGTGAAATCCGGGGCGGTGGTATCAGGCTCCGGTGGCGGCTCGACGGGTTCAGGGCGCGGCAATATCTGACCAACGAGTGGGCTGTTGGCATCATCGGGTTGACCGGGGACAAGTTTGTGAATGGGCATGGGTAATTGCTCGTCGACTTGAAATGAGTCGACAACATGCGCGAGACCTGAGCCAGCCATCAGCGGGTAAACATTCCAGAGACCACTGACAAGGCGCACTCATCAGGCAAAAAAAGGGCGGTTCTCACCGCCCTCTTCCCACACTCTGCAAACCTTACGGCATGACCGGTGGCACATAGTGCAAAGTCGTGCCCAGGGCCCACAGCAACACCAGCACCAACGGCACGTGCACCAGCAATTGTACGAATGAAAAGCCGATCAGGTCCCGCGCCTTGAGCCCCAGCACGCCCAGCAGAGGCAGCATGTAGAACGGGTTGATCAGGTTGGGCAAGGCCTCGGCGGCGTTGTAGATCTGCACCGCCCAGCCCAGGTGGTACTGCAGGTCGTTGGCCACCAGCATCACGTAGGGCGCCTCGATGATCCATTTGCCGCCGCCGGACGGGATGAAGAAGCCCAGCACTGCCGAGTACACCCCCATGAGCACGGCATAGGTGTCGTGGGAGGCGATCTGCACGAAGAACGTAGAGATGTGGTGCGCCAGGGTCTGTTCATCCACGCCCTTGACCTGAGTGAGGATCGCGGCGATCGAGCCGTACAACGGGAACTGGATCAACACCCCGGTGGTGGTCGGCACCGCGCGGGTCACAGCATCGAGGAAACTGCGCGGACGCCAGTGGAGCAAGGCGCCGAGCATGATGAACAGGAAGTTGTAAGTATTCAGGCCGGAGATGGCGGTGATCGCAGGTTTGGTGGCGAATTCTTGGTACAGCCAACCGCCAGCCAGGGCAACCAGCAGCAGGGTCAGTATTGGGCTGTACTCCAGCCACTCGCCCGGACGGGTGCGTTGGGCCACCGGTGCCGCGCTGAAGCTTGGGTCGACGCCGCATTGCTCGGCGGTGCGGGCACTGTTCGGCCCTGGCGCAGTGGCATAGGCAATGGCCAGCGAAACGATCACCAAGGCCGCCAGCATGACGCCGGATTGCCAGAGGAAAATGGTCTCGGTGAATGGAATCACCCCCGTAATGGCGAGGATCGACGGCGGCAGACTGGCCGGGTTGGCCTGCAACTGTGCAGCCGACGACGAAAGCCCTAGCGCCCAGACCGCACCCAGGCCCAGATAGGCGGCAGCGCCTGCGGCACGGTAATCCATCTTCAGGTCCTGGCGCCGGGCCAGGGCACGAACCAGCAGACCGCCGAATACCAGCGACAGCCCCCAGTTGAGCAAGGATGCGAGCATCGAGATCAGCGCTACCCAGCACACCGCCGAACGACCGTTCTTCGGCAACCTGGCCAGGCGGTCGATCAGCCGCGCGGCGGGCGGCGAGCTGGCCACCACATAACCACCAATGACCACGAAAGCCATTTGCATGGTGAATGGGATCAGGCTCCAGAAGCCATCGCCGAACGCCTTGGCGGTATCGGTAGGCTTGGCGCCCATGACCATCGCGCCCAGGCACACCAACACAACGGCCAGGGCGGCGAATACCCAGGAATCGGGGAACCAGCGTTCGGCCCAATTGGAGCAACGCAGGGCAAAACGGGCGGAGCGGCTGTCTTGGATTTCAGCGGCCACGGGATTTTCCTTTTATTTGTTTTTTTGATTTTCAAGCACTGAAGCAGCACAAAGCCCTGTGGGAACAGACTCACCCGCGAAGACGTCCGTTCAGGCGACGGTGTCGCCTCGACTGACGCTTTCGCGGGCAAACCCGCTCCCACAGGGCCGATGTTTCTTAGAAGGTCATTTCCTTCACGTCATCCGGCACGATCAGCTTGCCGGCGGTCTTCTCGATGATTTCCTCCACGCTGACCCCCGGGGCGGTCTCGCGCAGGATGAACGCGCCGTCTTCGATTTCCAGGTAGGCCAGGTCGGTGAGCACCTTGCGGATGCAACCGGCGCCGGTCAGCGGCAGGCTACAGCGCGGCAGCAGCTTGGATTCACCATCCTTGGAGGCATGGGTCATGGTGACGATGATGTTCTCGGCACCAGCTACCAAGTCCATGGCGCCGCCCATGCCCTTGACCAGCTTGCCAGGAATCATCCAGGAGGCGATGTTACCCTCCACGTCAACTTCGAACGCTCCCAGCACGGTAAGGTCGACGTGGCCGCCACGGATCATGGCGAAGGATTGCGCGGAGTCGAAGATCGATGCACCGCGGCGGGCGGTGACGGTCTGCTTGCCGGCATTGATCATGTCGGCATCGATCGTGCCTTCGGTGGGGAACTCGCCCATGCCGAGCAGGCCGTTTTCCGATTGCAGCATCACGTCCATGTCGGCGGGCACGTAGTTGGCCACCAGGGTGGGGATGCCGATACCGAGGTTGACGTAGTAACCGTCCTTCAGTTCACGGGCGACGCGTTGCGCCATCTGTTCGCGGGTCAGTGCCATGGTCAGGATCTCTTTGTTGTTCTGTGGACGGCGCGTTAGGCCTTGACGGTGCGCTTCTCGATGCGCTTTTCGAACGTGCCGACGATGACCCGGTCGACATAGATGCCGGGGGTGTGGATCTCGCTGGGCAGCAACACGCCCGGTTCGACGATCTCCTCGACCTCGACCACGGTGATCTTGCCGGCGGTGGCGGCCAGCGGGTTGAAGTTCTGCGCGGTGTTGCGGTACACCACATTGCCGTAGTGGTCGGCTTTCCAGCCCTTGACGATGGCGAAATCGCCCGTGATGGATTCTTCGAGGATGTACTTACGCCCCTTGAATTCACGCACTTCCTTGCCTTCGGCGACGGGAGTGCCGTAGCCGGTGGCCGTGTAGAAGGCCGGGATGCCGGCACCGCCTGCGCGCATCTTTTCGGCCAGGGTGCCTTGAGGGGTCAGCTCGACTTCCAACTCACCGCTGAGCAGTTGGCGTTCGAACTCGGCGTTTTCGCCGACATAGGATGCGATCATCTTGCGGATCTGACGGTCTTCCAAGAGGACACCCAGGCCGAAGCCGTCGACGCCGCAGTTGTTGGAGACCACGGTCAGGCCTTTGACGCCGCGGCGCTTGATTTCAGCGATGAGGTTTTCGGGGATGCCGCACAAGCCGAAGCCGCCGGCCAGTACCGTCATGTTGTCGGTCAGGCCTGCGAGGGCCTCTTCATAGGTTGCTACGCGCTTGTCCAGTCCGGCCATGCTCAGTCGCCTTTTGTAGTTGTTGGAACCGTGGAGGCATCTTCACCGCTGTCGACTGATTTGTTAATTTTGTTTTCGTCATCGATTGATAACTTTTTCAAAACAAAATCGGGTTCGTCATGAACGTCAAGCAGTTACGCGCCTTCATCACCGTGGCCAAGTACCAGAGCTTCGCCCAGGCCGGCGAACATCTGCATGTCTCCCAGCCGGCCTTGAGCCTGACCATCAAGGCCCTGGAGGACAACCTCGGCGGTGCGCTGTTAACCCGCACCACCCGCAGCGTCAGCCTCACCCCCGAAGGTGAAGTGCTATTGCCCTTGGCCCGGCGCCTGCTGGCAGATTGGGATGACACCGAGGAAATGCTACGCCAGCGCTTCACCCTGCAATTGGGGCGGGTCTCGGTGGCGGCCATGCCCGCCTTTGCCGGCAACCTGCTGCCGCGCTCGCTGAAGGTGTTCCGCCAGCGCTACCCCAAGGTCAACGTCACCGTGCATGACGTGATCAACGAACAGGTGCTGGAGCTGGTGCGCCATCGCCGCGTCGAGCTGGGTATCGGTTTCGAGCCGGAAAACCTCGACGGTTTGCGTTTTCATCCCCTTTATCTGGACCGCTTCGTGGCGGTGGTACCCGCCGACTCGCCACTGGCAAGCCAACCTCAGGTCACCTGGCAGGATCTGCTGGCCCAGGATTTCATTGCCTTGCAGCGTCCTTCGGCGGTGCGTCTGCTGATGGAGCAGAATGTAGCAGCCAGCCACGGCAAACTGACTGCGGCGTTCGAGAGCCATCAACTGTCGACCGTAGGTCGCATGGTCACCAACGGCCTGGGCGTGAGCGCCGTGCCAGCGCTGTGCATCAACCAGATGCAGGAGCTCGGCGCGCGCTGCGTGGCCCTGGTCGAGCCCCGCGTGGAGCGCCGTATCGGCGTCATTGCCCTGGCCGACCACAAACTTTCCACGGCAGCGCAAGCGTTGCTCGACGTCGTGCTTTCCCACACCGATCCACAGGAGGTGACATGCGTTTCGTGAATCTGGCAGACGCCAGCGTCCCGGCCATTGGCCAAGGCACCTGGTACATGGGCGAGGACCCACGACACAAGGCCGCCGAGGTGGCCGCCCTGCAACAGGGCATCGAACTGGGCCTGACACTGATCGACACGGCGGAGATGTACGCCGAAGGTGGCGCCGAGCAGGTGGTCGGCCAAGCCATCGCCGGACGCCGAGAACAGGTATTCCTGGTCAGCAAGGTCTACCCGCACAATGCCAGCCGCCGCGGCATTCCCGCTGCCTGCGAGCGGAGCCTGACGCGTATGGGTACCGACTGCATCGACCTGTACCTGTTGCACTGGCGTGGCCAGTATCCGCTGGAGGAAACCGTCGAAGCCTTCGAGCGCCTACGCGAGCAGGGCAAGATCCGTCGCTGGGGCGTGTCCAACTTCGACCTGGAGGACCTGCTCGAGCTGGACAATCCCGACTGTACCACCAACCAAGTGCTGTATAACCCGGCTCAACGAGGCATCGAGTTCGATCTGCTGCCATGGAGCCAGACACATCGATTGCCGACCATGGCCTACTGCCCGCTGGCCCAGGCCGGGCGTTTGCTGCAACACCCGGTACTGGCCGAGATCGCCGAGCGGCATGGGGCCACACCGGCCCAGGTGAGCCTGGCCTGGGTGACGCGCAACGAAGGCGTCATCGCCATCCCCAAGGCGGTGGAGCCACTGCATGTGCGGCTCAACGCGGCGGCGGGCGAACTGAGCCTGACCGACGAGGACTTGCAGGCGATCGACAAGGCATTTCCGGCGCCGACGCGCAAGCAGCACCTGGCGATGGTCTGAGCGTTCTTCGGGGCTGCTTGGCCCGGCGCTCTCCGCGATCGGGTTCGAGGCTAGTGAAAATCCCGGCTGCGCACATCCAGCCCCTGCAACAAGGGGCTGATGTCCTCAAGGCGCCGGGCAATCAAGTGGCGGACGCCCTTCTCCTGCTCCAGCCGTCCGCTCACCTTGAGCAGTTGCGACCCGACCAGTGCCCTGCGTTGGCGCTCAGCCAGGTCACGCCAGACCACTACGTTGACCATGCCGTGCTCATCCTCGAGGGTAACGAACGTCACGCCGCTGGCGGTCTGCGGCCGCTGTCGCCCTACCACCACGCCGGCCACGGCGATGCTGTCCCCATGCTCGACATCCGCCAGCTCGGCAGAGCTGCGACATCCCAATGCCCGAAGATTTCGTCGCAACAACGCCAGAGGATGTGGCCCTAGGGTCGTGCCCAGGGTGGCGTAATCGGCAAACAGGTCCTCGGCCACGCTCGGCACCGGCAACTCCACCGCCACTTCTGGCGCAGCCTCCACCTGGGCGAACAACGGCAGCTGCGCCTGCACGGCCGCCACCTGCCAACGTGCCTGATGACGGTCGCGAGCCAAAGCACGCAAAGCACCGGCATCGGCCAAGCGGGCACGGGCGCGGCTGTCGAGCTCGGCGCGCAAGCACAAGTCCTCGACATCACGCCAGGGCTGACGCGCCCTCGCCTGCTCGAGGCGTCGGGCATCGGCCTCGCTGAACCCGCGTATCTGCTGCAACCCCAGGCGAATCGCCAACGCGCCCTCACCGTGCGGTTCCAGGGTGCAGTCCCATTCGCTGTGGCACACGTCCACCGGTCGCACCTCGATGCCCTGGCGACGCGCCTCCTGCAACAGCTGATCAGGGCTGTAGAAGCCCATGGGCCAGCTATTGATCAGCGCGCAGGTGAAGATCGCTGGCTCATGGCACTTGAGCCAACTGCTGGCATAGCAGAGCAAGGCGAAGCTGGCGGCATGGGACTCGGGGAAGCCATAACTGCCAAAGCCCTTGATCTGCTCGAAGATCCGCTCGGCAAAGGCCCGCTCGTAGCGGTTCTTCAACATGCCATTGATCAATCGTTCACGGTGCGGCTCCAGGCCGCCGTGGCGTTTCCAGGCAGCCATGCTGCGGCGCAACTGGTCCGCCTCGCCCGGGGTGTAGTCGGCGGCGATCATGGCCAGCTCCATCACCTGCTCCTGGAACAACGGCACCCCGAGGGTACGCTCGAACACAGCTTCCAGTTCGGGTGAGGGATAGGTCACTTTCTCCTGCTTCAGGCGTCGGCGCAGGTAGGGGTGGACCATGTCACCCTGGATCGGCCCGGGCCGGACGATGGCCACCTCGATCACCAGGTCATAGAACTTCTTGGGTTTGAGGCGCGGCAGCATGGCCATCTGCGCCCGCGACTCGATCTGGAACACACCCATGGTCTCGGCGCGGCTGATCATGGCGTAGGTGGCGGGGTCTTCCTTGGGGATAGTCGCCAAGGTCAGGTGCCGGTCTCGGTGACGGGCCAACAGGTCGAAGCAGCGGCGCAAGGCGCTGAGCATGCCCAAGGCCAGCACATCGACCTTGAGCAGGCCGACCAGGTCGAGGTCGTCTTTGTCCCACTGGATCACCGTGCGCTGCGCCATGGCGGCGTTCTCCACCGGCACCAGGCGGTCCAGCGGCTGCTGGCAGATGACGAAGCCCCCTGGGTGCTGCGACAGGTGCCTGGGAAAGCCGATCAGCTGGCCAGCCAGCACCAGGATGCGTTGCAGCGAAGGGCTCTGTGCCTCGAAACCCGCCTCGGCCAGGCGCTGGGCATCGGGGATGCGGTCGCTCCAGCGCCCGCAGCACTTGGCCAGGGCGTCGACCTGGTCGGCCGGCAGCCCCAGGGCCCGGGCCACATCACGTATCGCGCCGGCGGCATGGTAGGTGTTGACCACTGCCGTGAGCGCCGCCCGGTCACGGCCATAGCGACGGAACACATACTGGATGACCTCTTCCCGGCGGTCATGCTCGAAGTCCACGTCGATGTCCGGCGGCTCGTTGCGCTCACGGGACAGGAAGCGCTCGAACAGCAGCCGATGCTCCATCGGGTCCAGTTCGGTGATGCCCAGCACGAAACACACCACCGAGTTGGCGGCAGAGCCCCGCCCTTGGCAGAGGATGCCCTGTTTGCGAGCGAAATCGACGATGTCGTAGACGGTGAGAAAGTAGCTTTCGTAACCCAGTTCGGTGATCAGTCGTAACTCTTTGTCCAAGGTGTCCAGCGCCTTGCGGCTGACACCTTGCGGCCAGCGTTCGGGCAAGCGCGACTGGCACAGATGGCGCAACCAGCTGGCGGGGGTGTGTCCTTGCGGCACCACTTCGCTGGGGTACTGGTATTTCAGCTCATCCAGGCCGAAGCGACAGCGGTGGGCAATGACCTGGGTTTCGGCCAGCAGGTCGGGCGGATACAGCTCGCCAAGCTCGGTCAAGGTGCGCAGGTGACGCTCGCCATTGGGGTACAGGTAGCGGCCGGCCTCTGCCAGGGTGCAATGCTGGCGGATTGCGGTCATGCAGTCCTGCAGGGCGCGCCGGCCCCGGACATGCATATGTACGTCGCCGCACGCCACCGCGCGAATCCCCACCTGGCCCGCCAGGACGTGCAGTTGTTGCAGACGCCGGGCATCGTCGCACCCTCGATGCAGGTGCACCGCCAGCCACAGCCGCTCGCCGAACAGCGACTTCAGCCATAGCCCATTGGCCGGTGCATCCCCGGGCTGGGCAACCCACAGCGCCAGCAGACCCTGGCAATGGGCTTGCAAGTCCTCGCGGAGCAATTGGTAGGTGCCTTTTTCCGACCGGCGTCGCGCCCGAGTGATCAGTGCGCAGAGGTTCTGGTAGCCCTCGAGGCTTTCGACCAGCAGCACCAGCTTGGCGCCCCCATGAAGCTGTACTTCGCTCCCGACGATAAGCCGTACACCCTCCTGCCGGGCTGCCTGCCAGGCGCGGACGATGCCGGCCAGGGTGCATTCGTCGGTGATCGCCAGGGCCTGGTAACCCAAGGCCTTGGCCCGCTTGAACAGCTCGTCGGCACTGGAGGCCCCGCGCTGGAAGCTGAAATTCGACAGGCAATGCAGCTCGGCGTAATCCAACCCACTCATGCGAACCACCCCTGCAGCCACAACTGCCCGGGCTTGCTCAGGTCGTCATAGGCCCACCCCTGCAAACCATCACGGGTCTCTATGCGGTAGTAGTCACGACGCACGTCGCCGCCGTCCCACCAACCCGACTCGATACGCTCGGCCCGCCCCAACCGGCGCAAGCCTGCTTCGCTCAGCGGCTGGGGCTCAGGTAGCAGCCAGCCAGGGCGGCTGCCTGGCGCGACCGGCAATACGCCCAAGGCCCCCTGCTCCACCGGCTGCCAAGCGCATTCGGGACGGTGATCGGCTTCGGCGCTCAGCGCCTTGACCGCATCGTCGCCCAGGCGCGCCCGCAGGCGTTCGCGCAGCTGCTCCCAGGGTTGGGCCTGTTGGGCCCGAGGGTCGAACAGTGCCTGGTGCTGGGGCACGAAAGGTGGCAGGTCCTCGGCCAGTAAACGAAGGTTACGTACCGGCGCAGGAATGCGCAGCGACTCCAAGCGCCCGCGTGCCAGCTCGAACAGCCTGGCAGCATCGCGCTCGGCGGCCAGCAGACCGACCTTGAGCTCGGTCGCCGGCCCTTGGACATGTTCCAGGTACAGGTGGAAGCGCTGGACGCCGCAGTCCCGCCCCGCGAGAAAGACCGCCAGGTCGCTCAGCAGACGGCGCAAGGGGAACAACAACGCCTGGTGCGATTCGACATCGAAGTTCAGCTCCAGCCGCACCTCGAAGCGCTCCGCTGGTTGATGGTAGGCCAGGCCCAGGCTGCGCAGGCCGAGCAACTGGTCCAGGTGCACCTGCACCTGGGCGGCAAAGCGCCGGGCCAGCGCATCGCGTGGCAGGGCCAGGACTTCACCGAGATGGCGCAGCCCCATGCGGGCGAACGCCGTCGCCGCCTCCGGGGGCAGACCGATCTTGTCGACAGGCATGCATGCCAGGGCAGCCCGGGTATCCTCCACCGTCATCACTGCCAAGCCGTCATGACCATTGGCGAGCACGCGCGCGGCCACCGGGTTGGTGGCCAGGACAATACGGTGACGCAGCCCCAGTTCGTCCAGCTCCAGACGCAATCGAGCCTCGAACGCCGGCCAGGGCCCGAACAGCCCCAGACTTGAACCGACCTCCAAGAGCAATGCCCGCGGGTAGTGCCGACTGACCTGGCCACTGAAGCGGTAGGCCCAAGTGGCGAGCAACTGCTGGAGCTGCTCGATGCGCGCAGGGTCGGCCTCCACGCACGTGAAGCCATCAGCCAGGGCACGGGCGGTCGTGAGGGTTTGCCCGGCCCGCAGGCCCAGCGCCGCAGCCGCCGCATTGACCGATTGCACCACCCGCCGCTGCTGCGGCCCGCCGATCAGCACCAGGGGGGCGCCAGGGTCGTCACGCTCACGCAGGACGCTGTCCAACGCCAGTTGCGGAAACACGATACACGCCCACAGCATGCTGCATCAGCTCCGCACCGGGCAGGCGATGGGCGCTGCCGGCGACAAGCCGCCACGGCATTTGAGCACCCGCCATTGGGCAGGCCGGGTGTCGATGGCAATACGCAAGGCTGCTGGCGAAGGATTGTGCAAAGCCTGCTGCCCGCGGCAGACGAACGCCAGGGCCTGCCCTGTCTCGGCAGCCACCTGCAAGCGCCGCAGGGCTCGGTCATCGGCACGCCCAGGCCAGCACAGCACGGCCGCGCAACTGCCGGAGCGCAGGCACTGCTCGGCGGCCCACAAGACTTCGGCCGCAGGGGCCTCGACCTGGGCCAACCAGCGCAGGTCGACACCGGCCGCCTGCCAGGCCGGCGCATAGGGAATGAACGGTGGTGCCACCAGCACCACCCGGCCGCCTTCACCGGTCAGGCGCGCCAGGCTTGGCCAGAGCAATTGCAGCTCACCGCAGCCAGGACTGGCCAGCAGCAGTTCCGTGAGTGCAGCAGCCGGCCAGCCGCCTTCGGGCAGCCGATCGTCGAGCGAGGCATGGCCGGTAGGCTGCAGGCCCTGAGGCCGTGCCTGGACCTGGCGCCCGCGCCAGATCCGACGCTGGTCAAGCAGGCGATCGAGGTCGACTACCGCGCCCATCAGTCACGCCTCAGCAGGCCACAGAACACGCCTTCGATGACGAAATCCCGACCCGACGCCACATCGATTGGCGCATAGGCAGGGTTGCGTGGCAGCAGGCGATAGCCTCCGGGGATGCGCTGAAGGCGCTTGATGGTCACCTCGCCATCCAGGCGGGCGACCACGATCTGCCCGTCGCGGGCCTCGCCCTGCTGGCGGATGCCGACCAGATCGCCATCGAAAATGCCGTCGTCGATCATCGAGTCGCCGCGCACCTTGAGCAGGTAGTCGGGCGTACGACGGAACAGGCTGGGGTCGAGCAACAGCTGCTCGTGGATGTCCAGGTCGGGACCGATCGGCGCGCCCGCCGCCACTTGGCCAAGCACCGGGATTTCGAGGATCTCGGGCCGACGCAGCGGCTCGGCCAGCCGGATGCCGCGGGCCTGGTTAGGTGTCACGTCGATGAAGCCGGCCTGGCTCAAGGCGGTGATGTGCTTGCGCGCCACGCTGCGCGAGGCAAAACCGAAGCGCTGGGCGATGTCGGCCAGGCTGGGGGGCTGGCCGTGATCGGCGATGCGCTCGCGGATGAATTCGAGAATGGCGCGGCGTTTGGGGGTCATGTTATCCATGGAGTACATTTGTACTCTTTTCGGCGTACAGTGAACAGCCCCCTTCGTCGTCCGGTTTGGCTATCATGGCCGGGATTGACGTTTTCCCCTTTTGGATACCCGATGCTGACCGCCCTGCTGTTCGACCTCGATGGAACCCTCACCGATACCGATACCCTGCATTTGCAGGCCTTCCGCCAGTTGCTGCGCGAGCATGACGGCCGCGAGCTGAGCCAAGCGCAGTTCGAGGCCCAGGTCAGCGGGCGGGCCAACGGAGAGCTGTTCGCCGAGCTTTTTCCTCTCTGCAGCCCGGCCCAATGCCTGGCCCTGGCCGAGCGCAAGGAGGCGTTATTCCGCGAACTGTCGCCTCGGCTGACGCCCATGCCCGGACTGGCACGCCTGATGACCTACGCCCGGCAGCATGAAATCGGTATGTGCGTGGTGACCAATGCGCCCCGCCTCAATGCCGAGCACATGCTGGCCGCCATGGGCCTGGAGGGATGTTTCGGACATGTACTGGTGGCCGAGGAACTGGCCCGCCCCAAGCCCGACCCGCTGCCCTACCTGACTGGCCTGCAGCGCCTTGCAGCCACGGCCAGCCAGGCCCTGGCCTTCGAGGACTCTCTGCCCGGCGTAAAGGCTGCCAGCGATGCAGGCATCTTCACAGTGGGCATCGCCACTACCCAGACTGCCGAGCGATTGCTCGCTGCCGGGGCGCGATTGGTGGTCGAAGATTTCAACGACACGCGGTTGTGGGCGTTGATAGACGAGATGGCCGGCTAGCGTCGACGGTAGCTTTTGTTGCCCGAGGGTGTCAGGCAATACACCCCGCCTCGCGGGCCCGTGCAGTAGTTGCCACTGCCGCATCCGCAGCCTTCGTCGCTGGCGCGCAATGACTGCACTGCCGGGTGCGCGGTACGGCTCCCGTATAACGCGCTGCAGTTTTTCTTCGAAGCGCTGATCGAACCGTCGTTGCACAGGAAGATCTCGCCGTCACACCCTGCAATCCCACCCTTGCGACCCGAGCACGGGGTGTTAGCCGCCTGGGCCGACGTGATGCCGAGCAGAAGAGTCAACAGAAATAACGACAGACAACGCCAGCGCATGCACAGCTCCTTGTGATTAATGGCCTGATGATATCACTCGAATTCATCCGGGCTACTGCACCATTCATCGTGAGGGGGCAAGCCTTTGTCGAATCCAACAGCCGCCATTCGACCATTCGCTGAATCCCTCACGTGGAGCCAGCGTCATGAACAATCCAGACATCAAGCACCCAGTGGTGACCCGAAGCGAGTGGCTCGCCGCCCGGCGCCAGCTCTGGCTGCATGAAAAAGCCCTTACTCATCAGCGTGACGAAGTGGCAGCGGCCAGGCGGGCCTTGCCGTGGGTCAAAGTCGAACAGCCTTACCGCTTCCACGGGCCCGATGGCGAGGTGGGGCTGACGGACCTGTTTGCCGGGCGCAGCCAACTGCTGGTCTATCACTTCATGTTCGCCGACGGTTGGAGCGAGGGCTGCCCGGGGTGTTCGTTCCTGGCCGATCATTTCGACGGTGCCAACCTGCACCTGGCGCACCATGACGTTTCGCTGGTCGCGGTGTCGCGGGCGCCCTATGGGCAGTTCCAGGACTTCCGGCGGCGGATGGGGTGGCGGTTTCCTTGGTTCTCGTCACACGGTGGCAGTTTCAACGAGGACTTTGGGGTGAGTGTCGCCACGGATGGGTCTGGGCAGTACAACTACGAGGCCTATGCGGGGAGCGAGCAGGAGCTGCCAGGGCTCAGTGCGTTCTACCGGGACGGGAATGGGGCGGTCTATCACACCTATTCTACGTATGCGCGGGGGCTGGACATTCTGGTGGGGGCTTATAACTTTCTCGACATTGCGCCGTTGGGGAGGAATGAGGGGGGGACGATGGATTGGGTGCGGCATCATGATCGGTATGAGGTGGGGACGCGGGCTGGGCAGTGTTGTCATGAGTGAGGGCTTGGGCTTGGGCTTGGGCTTGGGCTTGGGCTTGGGCTTGGGCTTGGGCTTGGGCTTGGGCTTTCAGGCTGGGTGAATATCCGGGTTTGGTGGGGGCGCTACCGGCGCTTTTCGCCTTTACGGCGACCTACTTTTGCTCTTGGGCAAAAGTAGGCAAAAACCGTTGGCTCCCACATCCGGCCCCTGCGCTGCGCTCCGGGGTTCCCTGCGCTCCGGTGCCTTTCGGGGCTTCGCGGCCTCCGGCTTGCTACGCCAGCCTCCATCTCGCGACTTCGGCTACCGCCGAAGGGCGCTGCGCGCCTGCCCCTACAGACACCTCCACTCGGCCTCCTGAGGTCGCGATTGGTGGCGTCTGGACTATCGCGTAGCAAAAGCAACGGCAACGGCAACGGCAACGGCAACGGCAACGGCAACGGCAAACAAGTTAATTGTTTGGGTGTTTGTTCAGGCCTATTCGCGGGTTAATCGGAGCACCGAACCGCCGATCCTACAGGCACAGCGCCGTTCTCAAGAGCTGCGGTGAGCCTGTGTGAGCGGCGGTTCGGTGCTCCGGTTTACCCGCGAATGGCCCAAAAGCTCACCACAAAAACCACTGAACGAAACAACGCCAGCCCAGACGCCGCCCGTAACTTGCGCCCCATCAGCAGGCCGAGCGGAGGTGTCTGTAGGGGCAGGCGCGTAGCGCCCTTCGGCGGTAGCCGAAGTCGCGAGATGGAGGCTGGCGCAGCCAGCCGGAGGCCGCGAGGCCCCGTAAGACACCGCAGCGAGGGAACCCGGTGCGAAGCGCCGGGCCGGATGCAGGGGCGCGCGGCTTTTGGTTACTTTTGGCCAAGACCAAAAGTGACCCGCCGTAAAGGCGGAAAGGTGACTAACCGTCGCCAAATCAAACGGATAAGCCCACAAACCTCAAAACCAACAACCAACAACCAACGCCAAATCAAATCTCGTGCGCCGCAAGCAACTCCATGAGCACCTCGGCCAACGCCCGAACCATTCCATCCGCCGTCGGCCGATGCACCACCACGATCTCGTAGCTATCGACCTCCGGCAACCCCTGCTCCACTCCCAACACCCGGTGCTCCGCCGTCGCCGCCCGCGGCGGCAACAGACTGATCCCCATGCCATCGGCCACCGCCGCCTGTATCCCGCTCAAGCTGGAGCTGGTAAAGCTGATACGCCAACGCCGCCCCATCCCCTCGATCGCGGTAATCATGTCATCGCGATACAACCCCCGCGGCGGAAAAGTCACCAGTGGGATCGGGTCGAGTTCGAAGGCCGGTGTCCGGGCACTGTCGATCCACTGCAATCGCTCAGGCCAGCACGCCACCCCTTCCCTCGCATTACGCCGCTGCTTGAGCAACACCAGATCCAATTCGCCGTTGTCATAGGCTTGGCTCAGGTCCCGGCACAACCCGCTGGTAACCTCCAACTTGACCTGAGGATGGCGTCGACTGAATGCCGACAAGGCATTGGTGGTGCGCCCACCGACGAAATCCTCAGGTACTCCCAAGCGCACCGTCACGCCAACCATCGCCCCCGCCAGGGCTTCGAGCATCTGGTCGTTCAGCGCCAGCATGTGCCGGGCATAACCCAGCAGTGTCTGCCCTGCGTCCGTGGGCAGCACGTCGCGGTTGCCTCGCACCAGCAGGCGGTGCCCCACCATGTCCTCCAGCCGGCGTACTTTCTGGCTGATGGTCGACTGGGTGGAGTGCAAGCGCGTCGCCGCCGTGGTGAAACTGCCGCAGTCGGCCACCACGACAATGGCGCGCAGCAGGTCGAGGTCGAACAGGGCCCTATTCGGTTTAACGCTGATAGACATCGGTGTATTCAACTTCTGAATGACAGACCCGACTTCTAGCACGCCCATACACCGCCGGCAACCGCACGCGCCAGCGCGTCAGTCGCCCAGCGCCGTCCCTTCGCGCCGAGGATCGGCACCCGCCGACCAGCCGTCAGCGGTGCGCTGGATGATCTGCGTCCCGCTGGTCATCGTCATCGGTGTCACCTCATGGCCGCGGGCTTGAAGCGCCTGTATCAGGGCTGGGCTTGCCAACCCCGCTTCCACCTCGGTGCCGAGGTTGCGACTGCCGAAGTTGGGCAGATTGATGGCCGCTTGGGGATCGAGCTTCCAATCCAACAGGCCGATCAATGCCTTGTTCACGTAACCGATGATCTGCGAGCCACCGGGTGAGCCCAGACTGGCCAGCAGTTCGCCGGACTCACGTGTGAATACCAGTGTCGGCGACATCGAGGACAGCGGTCGCTTGCCGGGAGCGACCGCATTGGCGACGGGCTTGCCGTCTGCGCTGGGTACGAACGAGAAGTCGGTCAGGTGGTTGTTCAGCAGAAATCCTTTGACGAACAGGTGCGAGCCAAAAGCGGCCTCCACGGACGTGGTCATGGCAACCGCACCGCCCAGATCGTCGACGGCCGAGACATGGGAGGTGGCAATGCGCAAGGGAGACCGGTCAGGCGACAGGGCCAAGTTGTTACCCGGCGGTGTACCGGCCTCGGCGTGCTTCATGCTGCTCGGGCCGATCAGCCGGGCACGACTCGCCAGGTACGCCTTGTTGGTCAGCCCTTGGAGATTCACCGCCACATAGTCGCTATCAGCCAGATACTGAGCACGGTCGGCGTAGGCCAGGCGCTCGGCCTCGGCAATCAGGTGAACCGCCATGGGCGCGGGTTCCAGACCCGCCACCGACGCCGCCTGCGTCGGTGCCATGCTGGCCAAGTCCAGCGACGGTGTGGCCGACTGCAGGGCTTCGAGGATGCCCAGGGTCTGCAATACCGCGACGCCACCGGAGGATGGCGGTGGCATGCCGCAAATGCGCCAGATCTTGTAGGGCCCACAGACGGGCGTGCGCTCCTTGGCCTGGTAGCGACGCAGGTCTTCGAGCGACAGCAGGCCGGGGTTGGCATGGCCGCGCACAGCCTCGACCATCGCCTGGGCAATGTCGCCGGTGTAGAACGCATCAGGCCCCTGCGTGGCGATCAGTTCCAGCGTCTGTGCAAGCTCGGGGTTCTTCAGAAGCGTGCCGACCGCCAAGGGCTTGCCTTGGGCATCGAGAAAATAGCGGGCCATGCCGGGCGAGCCGGCGACATAGGTGTCCGCTGCCAGCAGTGTGTGCAATCGCTTGGACATCGGGAAACCGTCGCGGGCCAAGGCGATGGCCGGGGCAAACAGGTCGCGCCATGGCAGTCGACCATGCTGTTCATGGGCCAAATGCAAGGCGCGCAGCACGCCGGGTACGGCCACTGAGCGGCCGCCGATCTGGGCGTCACGAAATGCCATGGGCGTACCGTCAGACTTAAGGAACAGGTTCGGCGTAACCTGCGAGGGCGCGGTTTCACGACCGTCGAAGGCCTGGACCTGGTGCCCGTCCCAATAGAGGATGAACGCCCCTCCACCGATACCGCTGGACTGCGGTTCGACCAAGGTGAGCACCGCCTGCATGGCGATGGCAGCATCGATGGCGCTGCCACCTGCGCGCAACACCGAGCGCCCTGCGTCACTGGCCAAGGGGTTGGCGGCGGCAGCCATGTGCCGGCTGGCATGAGTCGGCTTTAACCCGGCGCGGTAGCCGGAGTCGAGCTCGGGTGGCAACGGCAAGACCGAGGGCGTTTCTGCCGTTCGTCCACCCCAGCCACAACTGGTCAAGGTCGCCAGGCAACACAGAGCCGTGACACGCACTACAACGGGTAAAGGCCTTTTCAAGAAGGACATCCTGTAATTCGAGGGCAGGCGCAGGGCGCCAAAACCAGCGATTTTAGCCGAACCTGCGCAAAAGCCCGAAAACAGGGGTATATCCAGAAATGCACTGATGTTCATGCGCAGAATTAACTTCAAGCACTCAAGGGTATTTCCTAGGATGAAGACCGGTCATTCAGGAGCCTCTCCCATGCGCTTGCCGTTCGCCGCCCTCTTCGCCTTGCTCATCAGCGTTGTCGCCCACGCCGAGACCCTTGCCATGGATACCCAACTGCTCGATGCCGCCCAGCGTGGCGATGCTTCTGCCGTACGCCGTCTGCTCGATGAAGGCGCCAACGTCGATGCGCGGGACGCTCGGCGCCGCACCGCGCTGCTGGTGGCCACCCACGCCAATGAGGTCGCGACAGCCAAGGTGCTGATAGAAGCTGGCGCCGACGTCAATGCCAAGGACGACATCCAGGACAGTCCTTATTTATATGCCGGGGCCCGTGGTCTGAACGAGATCCTGCGATTGACCCTGGATCACGGTGCCGACCTCAAGAGCACCAACCGCTACGGTGGCACCGCGCTGATTCCCGCCGCCGAACGCGGCCATGTGCAGACCGTACAGATGCTGATCGACGCAGGTGTCGACGTGAACCATCTCAACCGCCTGCACTGGACCGCCTTGCTGGAGGCGGTGATCCTTGGCGATGGTGGCCCGCGTCACGTGGACATCGTCCGCCGGCTGCTGGCGGCCGGGGCGGACCCGGCGATCGCCGACAAGGACGGCGTGACGGCACTGGAGCACGCGCAGCAGCGAGGATATCGGGAGATCGTGGCGTTACTGGAGAAATGAGGGCGAATGGAGCCGTCCGCCCTACTCCACCGCCTCGAACGGCAACCCCACATAGTTCTCGGCAATGTTCACCAACCCGGCCGGCGAGCTGAGGTAATACTCCCGGTCAGCTTCCTGCATCTTGCGGTCCCAGTCATCCTGATGCTCGCCGAAGTCATGCAGCAACTGGGTCATGAACCAGCTGAAGCGCTCACCCTTCCACACCCGGCGCAGGGCCAGGGGCGAGTACTGAGCCAGCAGGTCGGTACGCCCTTCGCGGTAGACCTTGACCAGGATCCGGGAGAGGTAATTGACGTCCGACGCCGCCAGGTTAAGCCCCTTGGCACCCGTGGGCGGGACGATGTGCGCGGCATCGCCGAGCAAAAAAAGCCGGCCGAACTGCATGGGCTCGACCACCTGGCTGCGCAGCGGTGCGATGCTTTTCTCCAGCGCCGCCCCGGTGACCAGTCGTGCCGCCACGTCCTCTGGCAGCCGCGCCTTGAGCTCTTCCCAAAAGCGCTCGTCGCTCCAATCTTCCACACGCTCTTGCAGCGGCACCTGCAGGTAGTAGCGGCTGCGGGTGTGGGAACGCTGGCTGCACAGCACGAACCCGCGCTCATGGTGGGCGTAGATCAGCTCGTGGTTGACCGGCGGCGTATCGGCCAAGAGGCCCAGCCAGCCGAACGGATAGACACGCTCGTATTGCTTGAGCACCCCCGCAGGGATGCTCTGGCGCGACACACCGTGGAAACCATCGCATCCGGCAATGTAATCGCAGTCCACGCGCAGGCGTCGGCCGTCCTGCTCGAAAGTGACAAAGGGCTGTGAAGAGTCCAGCCCGTGCAACTGCACCTGGCTGGCCGAATAGACGATCGGCGCACCGCTGGCCTGGCGGGCCTGCATGAGGTCACGGGTGACCTCGGTCTGGCCGTACACCATGACTGTTTTGCCGCCGGTGAGGGCCTTCAGGTCAAGGCGTTGGCGACGACCGCCGACTAGCAGCTCGACGCCCTCATGCACCAGTCCTTCACGATCCATGCGTTCGGCGACACCCGCCTCGCGCAACAGGTCGACCGTGCCTTGCTCCAGCACGCCGGCACGGATGCGGCCGAGCACGTAGTCTGGGGTCTGACGTTCGAGGATCACGGTGTCGATGCCAGCTCTGTGCAGCAACTGGCCAAGCAGCAGGCCGGACGGACCAGCCCCGATGATTGCAACCTGAGTCTTCATTGTTGTTGTCTCGTCGTATCGATGCCGGTACTGGCAACGCATGCCTTGGCATCTGCAGATTTGGGTTTGCACCTGCATTTTTACTGGCCACTGCAGGGCAAAAAGTGTGAAATCCCGTGCATTAACTGCACTTTTGCAAATTTCGTTCGATTAACGGACAGACATGCCATGACCACCCGACTTCCCGGAGTGCCACTGTTCCAGCTCTACGGCGAAAACCAGGCCTGGCCCGGTGCCGACTTGCTGCATTGCGAGTCGATCCCTGCGCGCAGCCGTTTGCACCACTGGGAAATCAAGCCCCATCGCCATGCCGAGCTGTTCCAGCTGCTTTACGTGCAAAGGGGCCGGGCGCAGGTACAGATCGAAGGCCAGCGCAGCGAAATCCACGAAGCGGCGATTCAGGTGGTCCCTCCGCTGACCGTGCATGGGTTTCGTTTCAGCGCCGACATCCAGGGCCACGTGCTGACGTTCGGCACCGCCCTGGTGGCCGATCTGGAGCAGCGCCTCGGCGCACCCCTGGCAGTGCTGACGTCGGTGGGTTGCTACCCGCTGGGCAAGGACCGTATCCGCCTGCACGGTCTGATCGACACGCTGCAACAGGAATACCAGGGCCACGCGCCAGGGCGGGCCGCCATGCTGCAGGCGCTGCTCACCGCACTGATGGTGTGGATCAGCCGTCGCCAACAACTGGGCCAGGCCCCGCGCAACCGAGATGAACGCGACCGGCAATTGCTAAGCCGATACCTGCGCTTGGTGGAAGCCCATTACCGCGAGCACCTGTCGGTCGAAGACTTCGCGGCGAAGCTGGGTATTTCCAGCCTGCGTCTCAACCAGCTGTGCCGGGACCTGGCCGGGCAGACCGCTCTGCAAGTCGTTCACCAGCGCCTGTTGCTGGAAGCACGACGCAACCTGGTGTACACGCGCATGAGCATCGGCCAGCTGTCAGACCGCCTGGGCTTCACCGACCCGACCTACTTCGCCCGGTTCTTCAAGCGCCTGTCCGGCCAGACGCCAAATGGCTTCCGGCGATCGGCCCAATCCCAGGGGCCAGCAGCACCTGCTTGACGTTTACGTCAAGCAGCCTTTAGGTTAGCGGCTATCACCTCTTCCGAGCCCAAGCATGAGCAGCCAGACCTACAGCATCTCCGACCTGTCCCGCGAGCTGGACATCACCACCCGCGCGATTCGCTTCTATGAGGAGCAAGGCCTGCTGAGCCCCGAACGTCGAGGCCTGGAGCGCATCTATTCGGCGCGCGACAAGGTCACCTTGAAGCTGATCCTGCGCGGCAAGCGCATCGGTTTCTCCCTGGCCGAATGCCGGGAGCTGATCGAGCTGTATGACCCTACCAGCGGCAATCTCAAGCAGCTCAACAGCATGCTGGCCAAGATCGCCGAGCGCCGCGCTCAGTTGGAACAGCAGATGCTCGATATCCAGCAAATGCACCTGGAGCTGGACACTGCCCAGGAACGCTGCGAACAGGCCCTGGCCGCCACCCTCAACCAGCACAATCACAATAACCGTTGACCTGACACAGGAACCCCGCCATGTCATTGCCCGAGAAAGTCCGCCTGGTCGAAGTCGGCCCGCGCGACGGCCTGCAGAACGAAGCCCAGCCCATCAGCGTCGCGGACAAAGTGCGCCTGGTGGACGAGCTCACCGAGGCCGGGTTGTCCTATATCGAGGTGGGCAGCTTCGTCTCGCCCAAATGGGTACCGCAGATGGCCGGCTCAGCCGAGGTGTTCGCCGCCATCAAGCAACGCCCAGGCGTGACCTACGCCGCCCTGGCGCCCAACTTGCGCGGTTTCGAAGACGCCCTGGCAGCTGGGGTGAAAGAAGTGGCGGTATTCGCCGCCGCATCCGAGGCCTTCTCACAGCGCAACATCAATTGCTCGATCAGCGAGAGCCTCAAGCGCTTCGAGCCGATCATGGAGGCGGCGCGCAGCCATGGCGTGCGCGTGCGCGGTTATGTGTCGTGCGTGCTGGGCTGCCCTTACGAAGGCAAGGTCAGCGCCGAGCAGGTCGCGCCGGTGGCGCGGGCACTGCATGAGATGGGCTGCTACGAAGTGTCTTTGGGCGACACCATCGGCACCGGTACCGCTGGCGAAACACGCCGGTTGTTCGAGGTGGTCTCGGCCCAGGTGCCACGTGGGCAATTGGCCGGGCATTTCCATGACACCTACGGCCAGGCCCTGGCCAATGTCTATGCCAGTCTGCTCGAAGGCATCCAGGTCTTCGACAGTTCCGTGGCGGGCCTGGGCGGCTGTCCGTACGCCAAGGGCGCGACCGGCAACGTTGCCACCGAGGATGTTGTGTACCTCATGCAAGGCCTGGGAATCGACACCGGCATCGACCTGGAGCGCCTGATCGCGGCCGGCCAGCGCATCAGTTCGGTGCTGGGCCGCGTCACGGGGTCGCGGGTTGCACGGGCGCGTAGCGCTCAATGAGTCATACGGGTGTCACATGTGTGTGGGTGAGTGTTACCTCACCCCCGTTTGCCAGCAAAAAATCGGGTAACAGGGAAACAAATCGACAGATTTTCAGGTGGCCCGGCTTCTGCGAATTCAGACAAGGCATTGATTTTAAATGATTTTAAAAAGTTGGCATGGCATCTGCTTTATCTCTGGCATAACAAGAACAACAACGTGACACCCAATAAAAACAATAGGTAACGGCTCTGACATAACAAGAACAACACGGCAGAGGCGTAGCAAGCAGATTTTTTTGGAGTAGGCACGCTTTTCAGAGGGTTCGCCCTCGCGGTCTGACACAGAACAATAAAACTACCTGCAAGGTAGCGGCAGTCAGCATCGGATCAGCAATGATGAAAGCAGGTCAGCGCTCAAAAAAATACGTTTGCTCTTGTGCCCCGAGTGGGGGCCACCCGCACTACCGAGGCAATGGCTGACAAAAACAACAACAGGCCAGTCTCCAATAATAAAAAAAAGAGCAGGCAACAACGCTTTGAGGGGAGCTTCGGCTCCCCTCAGTGCTTCCTGTCACGCTCCTCCTCCTGCTTCCCTTCATCCTCGCCTTCAAGCTTCTCCACCAACAACGGCATGCTGCCCAGCACCAGCAGCGCCAGCACCGTGCTGATCACGGCAGTGGCCTCACGCCCCACACCCGCGGCCGTGCCGATGGCGGCGGTCATCCACAATCCGGCGGCGGTGGTCAGGCCTTTCACATGGCTGGTCTCCTGGCCGTTCCCTTTGAGAATCGTCCCGGCGCCCAGAAAACCGATCCCCGCGACGATCCCCTGGACCACTCGGCTGAGCGCCTGCTCGTCAGCGCCGGCCATGCTCGGCGCCAGGACGAACAGCGCCGCCCCCAGGCACACTAACATGTGCGTGCGCACGCCCGCGGACTTGCCCTTGTGCTCGCGCTCGAAGCCCAGCACCGCGCCCAGCACGGCGGCCATCAACAAGCGCACCAGGATCTGGGTGACCTCGCGCAGGTCGGCGATGTCGGCGAACTCGGCTTGTATGGCCAGCCATACCGTGTGCCACCAAGGGTGCATGTCAGACCTCCAGGTCGTGGGAGCGACGCTCGTACCTCTCAAGGGATGGACCGTTGGGCTTGCCGGGAGTGCAACCGAATCCACTGAGCGCAGCGATGCAGCAACCACCTGTTTGGCGCGGTCACAACTGCAGACCGCCAACCAAGAGGACATCGCCATGCCCGTAGAAATCGACGAAAGCACCCGCCGCTGTACGTTGATCGGCGAAGACCTACGCCTCGAGGCCGAAGGGCCGGACATCGAGATCGTCACGGATGAGCAGTTGCGCATGTCGGTGGCCCTGCTCGCCAACCAGCGCGTCCCCATCACCGAAGCCGAGGCCGACGCGCTCACCGTGGCCGGTGCGGTGGATAGCCGCAGGCATCTGAAGGCAAGCACGCCAGGCTCCGTGATCTGAGGCCTGCGAGGTACCAGCGGTTCATCTGATACGGTTTTTATCGCGCCACCTGAGTCTGTGCTGGAAACAGATCGCGCCCCATAGTGACCGGGCCTGATCGAGACTCAAGAGCACAAGCCATGAGCGATAGAATCCCGTACCGCGTGATTGACGTTGACGCGCCCGCCAGCCCGCGCAAGCGCCTGGGCGACAGCGGCATCCATACACGCAGTTTCACCGGCCTGTACCGCAACCTGCGCATTGGCTTTGCCGGTGCGCTGTTCGTGCTGTTCTTCGGCACCGCCTGGCTGGACTGGAACGGCCGCCAGGCTGTGCTGTGGGACCTTGCCGAAAGCAAATTCCATATCTTCGGCGCCACCTTCTGGCCTCAGGACTTCATCCTGCTCTCGGCGCTTTTGATCATCTGCGCCTTCGGGCTGTTTGCCATCACGGTGTTCGCGGGCCGTGTCTGGTGCGGCTACAGTTGCCCGCAGAGTGTATGGACCTGGCTGTTCATGTGGTGCGAGAAGGTCAGCGAAGGTGACCGCAACCAGCGTATCAAGCTCGCCGCAGCCCCCTGGAACCTTGAAAAGCTTGCGCGCCGCACCCTAAAGCACAGCCTGTGGTTGGCCATCGGAGTGCTCACAGGGCTGACCTTCGTGGGGTACTTTACGCCCATCCGCCCTTTGGCCGAGGCGCTGTTCACCTTGCAGTTGGGCGGCGTGGCGCTGTTCTGGGTGGTGTTCTTCACCGCCGCCACCTACCTCAACGCCGGCTGGCTGCGCGAAGCGGTGTGCATGCACATGTGCCCCTACGCACGTTTTCAGAGCGTGATGTTCGACAAGGACACCCTGGCGGTGGCTTACGACCCTCGCCGCGGCGAGGCCCGTGGCCCGCGCAAGAAAGGCAGCGACCCGCGCACGCAGAACCTGGGCGATTGCATCGACTGTACCCTGTGCGTGCAGGTGTGCCCCACCGGCATCGATATCCGCGACGGCCTGCAGATGGCCTGCATTGGCTGCGCCGCCTGCATCGACGCCTGCGACAACGTGATGGATAAGATGGGCTATGCCCGTGGCCTGATCGGCTACAAGTCCGAACACACCTTGCAAGGCGGCAAGACGCACTGGCTGCGCCCACGCCTGCTAGGCTACGCCAGTGCCCTGGTGCTGATGATCGGTGCCTTGGTGGTGGCCCTGAACCTGCGCCCGATGGTGTCGCTGGATGTGATCAAGGACCGCGGCCTGTTCCGCGAGAACGCTCAAGGCCAGATCGAGAACATCTACTTGCTCAAGGTCATCAACAAGACCCAGTCTCCCCAGCGCTACGAACTGCGTCTGGTGGACGCCGAGGGCTTCGCGCTGAACGGCAAGACGGCCTTCGTCATTCCCGCCGGAGAAATGAGCGAGCTGCCGGTATCGGTCGCATTGCTGGCCGACCGCCCCGCCAGCAGTGCCCAGCAGATCACCTTCGAAGTCCGCGACAGCGATGAGCCGACGATCTACAGCCGCGCCGACAGCCGCTTCGTCGCGCCACTGAACCGTTGATCCCTTACACTGACTTGTCACCTTGACTGCCGAGCCACGATGAAACGCTACGAACGATTCGCTGACGACATTGCCGAACTGATCCGCTCCGGCGTCCTGGGGCCCGGCCAACGTGTACCTTCGGTGCGCTACGCCAGCCAGACCCACGGCGTCAGCCCGTCCACGGTGTTTCAGGCCTACTACTTGCTCGAGCGCCGTGGCCTGATTCGCGCCCGGCCGCGCTCAGGCTACTTCGTCAATGCCCACGCACCCCGGCCGTTCAGCGAACCCCAGGCCTTGGCACCGGTCAGCGAATCCACCCAGGTGGACGTCAGCGCGCTGGTGTTCTCCATCCTCGACTCGATCAAGGATCCGCATACCGTGCCGTTCGGCTCGGCCTTCCCCAGCCCGGAACTCTTCCCCCTCCAGCGTCTGTCGCGCTCGCTGGCGAGCGCCAGCCGAGCCATGGACCCGCGCATGGTGGTCACCGACCTGTCGCCGGGCAATCCGCAACTGCGCAGGCAGATCGCCCTGCGCTACATGGTCGGTGGGCTGATGCTGCCCATGGAGGAGCTGCTAATCACCAACGGCGCCCTGGAGGCGCTCAATCTGTGCCTGCAGGCGGTCACCGAACCTGGCGATCTGGTCGCAATCGAAGCCCCGGCCTTCTATGCCTGCCTGCAGGTGCTCGAGCGCCTGAAGCTCAAGGCCGTGGAAATCCCGGTGCATCCACGTGAAGGCATGGACCTGGCCGTACTGGCGCAAACCTTGGAGAAACACCCGGTAAAAGCCGTCTGGTGCATGACCAACTTCCAGAATCCGGTGGGCGCAAGCATGCCTGAGGCGAAGAAGCAGGCGTTGGTGGAGCTGCTGCGCCGCCACCAGGTGCCGCTGATCGAAGACGATGTCTACGCCGAGCTCTACTATGCCCAGCAAGCGCCCAAGCCGGCCAAGGCCTTCGACACCGAGGGCCTGGTGATGCACTGCGGTTCCTTCGCCAAGAGCCTGGCACCGGGCTATCGCATTGGCTGGGTGGCTGCCGGGCGCTTTGCCCAGAAGATCGAGCGGCTCAAGCTGATGACCTCGCTGTGCGCCTCGATGCCCGCCCAGGCTGCGATCGCCGACTACCTGCAACACGGCGGCTACGACCGCCACCTGCGCAAGCTGCGCTATGCCCTGGAAGGCCAGCAGTTGAGCATGCTGGCCGCCATCGCCCGGCATTTCCCGGCACAGACCCGGGTCAGCCACCCCAGCGGTGGTTACTTCCTGTGGCTTGAACTGCCGGAGCAGATGGATGCGCTCAAGTTGTTCCACATGGCCCTGGCCCAGGGCATCAGCATCGCCCCAGGGCCAATCTTCTCGCCCACGCGGCGCTTTGGTAACTGCATCCGCCTGAACTACGGCAGCCCTTGGAATGAGGGTGCCGAGCAGGCCATGGAGACGTTGGGGCGGATCGTGAGGTCGTTCTGATCGCGCAGCAGGGTCTGCTTCGCAGCCCACCGCGGTGCGCGCTCCCCCAGCTACTTAGCGCCCACCACCCAGGTCAATGAAACTACCTGTCGAATAGGACGCTTTGTCCGACAGCAGCCACAGGATCGCCTCGGCCACTTCCTCCGGCCGTCCTCCACGCCCCATGGGCAAACCCGGTTCGAGTTTGGATACCCGGTCCGGATCGCCACTCAACGCATGGAAACCTGTGTGGATGTAGCCAGGCCGTACGCCATTGACCCGCACGCCCTCGCCTGCCACTTCCTTGGCCAGGCCGACGGTGAAGGTGTCCAGTGCACCCTTGGAGGCGGCGTAGTCGACATATTCGTGGGGAGCCCCAAGGCGCGCCGCCACGGACGATACATTGACGATCGCCCCGCCCTGCCCACCATGACGGCGGGCCATGCGCAGCAATGCGTGCTTAGCGCACAGCATTGGGCCGACCACGTTGGTCTTCATCACCTTGAGCAGGCGGAACTCAGACATCTCCTCCACCCGACTCTGCTGGCCGATGGTGCCGGCGTTGTTGACCAGCGCGGTAACCGGACCAAGCTCCTGGTCGACGCGATGGAACAGCTGCGCCACTTCATCTTCGACACTGGCATCGGCTCGCACGGCGATGGCCGTGGCCCCGAGCGCACGCACCTGGGCCAGCACCTGTTCGGCGGCCTGGTCGTCGGCATGGTAGTTGATGCAGATGCGATAACCCTGCTGCGCCGCCAGCAAGGCGGTGGCGGCGCCGATGCCACGGCTGGCACCGGTGATGACGATGACGTTCTCCATGAATCTGCCAATTGCCTGGAAATGAACGTTCGACAATAGAAGAAATGCAGAGGGTTGTGAATGCCCGCCTGAACGTTAGCGGTCGCACGCGTGCAGAGCCCCTTCGCGGGCGAGTCCACTGTCACAGGGAGCAACCCGGGCCAGGCGCGAGTGGCTCATCCGCGAAGAAGCCGTTGCATCAGTGTCCGGCCGACGCTGGTCCCGCCTTGGCGGTGAACGGCGGCCGTGCGAGCCATACCAGCAGGATCAGCCCTGCGAACACCCAGGTCATCAAGGTGAAGTAATCCACCGTCGACATCATGTAGGCCTGGCCGTTGAGGATCCGTTCCAGCTGCGCATAGCTCTGCGGGTTGGCCCCGCCCAACTGCTCCAGCATGTGCTGGGTGGAAGGATCGTACTGACTGATGTGCTCGCTCAGGTACGCGTGGTGCTGGTCGGCGCGGCGAATCCAGATCCAGGTGGTCAGCGAGGCGGCGAAGCTGCCTCCGAGGGTGCGCAGGAAGGTCGCCAGCCCCGAGCCATCGGCGATCTGGTGAGGCGGCAGGTCCGACAGCAGGATGCTCAAGGTCGGCATGAAGAACAGCGCCACGCCGATGCCCATGAACAGTTGCACCAGTGCCACGTGCTGGAAGTCCACCTCGCTGGTGAAGCCGGCGCGCATGTAGCAGCTGGCGCCGATCGCCAGGAACGCCAACCCCGCCAGCAAACGCAGATCGACCCGGTGCGCATACTTGCCCACGAATGGCGACAGGACCACAGGCAGCAGGCCGATCGGCGCCACTGCCAAGCCCGCCCAGGTGGCGGTGTAACCCATCTGGGTCTGCAACCATTGCGGCAGGATCAGGTTGATGCCGAAGAAGCCCGCATAGCCAAGCACCATCACCAAGGTGCCGACACGGAAATTGCGGTGCACGAACAAACGCAGGTTGACCACCGGATGACGATCGGTGAGTTCCCAGATGATGAAGACCGCCAGAAATACCACCGAAATCAGGCTGCCGATGACGATGAACGAGGATTCGAACCAATCCAGGTCGTTGCCTTTGTCCAGCACCACCTGCAAAGCGCCCACGCCGATGATCAGCGTCAGCAGGCCGATATAGTCCATCGGCTGACGGCTGGTGACCACGGGTCGCGCGCGCATCTGCTGGCGCACCACGGCCGCGGCGAACAGGCCGATGGGGACGTTGATGAAGAAGATCCAGGGCCAGCTGTAGCTGTCGGTGATCCAGCCACCGAGAATCGGCCCGGCAATCGGCGCCACCACCGTGACCATGGCCAGCAAGGCCAGCGCCATGCCCCTTTTGGCGGGCGGGTACACGGCGATCAGCAGGGTCTGGGTCATCGGGTACAGTGGCCCGGCGACCACACCCTGCAGCACGCGGAAGGCCACCAGTTCCGGCATCGACTGGGCGATGCCGCACAGGAACGAGGCCAGCACGAACAGCAATGTGGCCCACAGGAATAGCTTCACCTCGCCGAAGCGCCGGCTCAGCCAGCCCGTCAGCGGCAAGGCGATGGCATTGCTCACCGCGAACGAGGTGATCACCCAGGTGCCCTGCTCGTAGCTCACCCCCAGGTTGCCGGAGATGGTCGGCAGGGCCACGTTGGCGATGGTGGTGTCGAGCACCTGCATGAAAGTCGCCAGCGACAGGCCGATGGTCGTCAGCAGCAGGCTCGGCGGAGTGAACTGCGCGGGCGCGTCCTTGCTCATCGCTGGGCCGTCTTGCCGGTGGCGCTGTTCTCGTGGATCAGCCGGGCGATCAGGTTGTCGGCTTCGACCAACTGGCGATCGTACACCTGGGTGGTGTAGCTGGCTTGCTGTGGCGGCTGCTGGGCCAGCGCCGGGCCGCTCTGGTCATGCAGATCGACCTCGACAACGGTGGACAGGCCAATACGCAGGGGGTGGTCCTTGAGCTGTTCGGGGTTCAGGTGAATACGCACCGGTACCCGTTGCACGATCTTGATCCAGTTGCCGGTGGCGTTCTGCGCCGGCAACAGCGCAAAGGCGCTGCCGGTACCGGCGCCCAGGCTGTCCACGGTACCGCTGTACTTCACGTCGCTGCCATAAAGATCGGCAGAGATTTCCACCGGCTGACCGATGCGCATGTCGCGCAGTTGGGTTTCCTTGAAGTTGGCATCGATCCAGACCTGGTCCAGCGGGATCACCGCCATGGTCGCGACACCCGGCTGCAGGCGCTGGCCCAGTTGCACGGTACGCTTGGCCACGTAGCCGGTGACCGGTGCTACCAATGTGGTGCGGGCATTGTTGAGGTAGGCCTGGCGCAGGTCGGCGGCGGCAGCCATTACCTCGGGGTGCGAGGAGACTACGGTGTCGTCGACCAGTGCAGTGCTGGTGTTCAGTTGCTGGCGGGCGCTGTTCAGGGCGCTCTGGGCGACGGTCAAGTCGTCGCGAGCGTGGGAGATTTCCTCAGCGGCGATTGCCCCACTGTCTGCCAGCACCTTGCGCCGGTTGTAATTGTCCTGGGCTTTCTGCAGCTCAGCCTGACGCGTCTGCAATTGCGCCTTGAGCGCATCGACATTGCTGTACAGGCCCCGGACCTGACGCACAGTGCGCGCCAGCTTGGCCTCGGCGGCCTGCAAGGCGACCTCGCTGTCGGCCGGGTCGAAGCGCAGCAGGACCTGGCCTTCGTGCACCAAGTCGCCATCATCGGCACCGATGCTGGTGACGGTACCAGTCACCAGCGGCGTGATTTCCACCACGTTGCCATTGACGTAGGCGTCGTCGGTGCTTTCATGCCAGCGCCCGACCAGGGTGTACCAGCCCCAGGCGGCGGCACCGGCAAGGATCAGCACCAGCAGCAAGCCAAGCAACCAGGCCTTGCGCTTGCCTGTGTTGTCCGGCGCAGGTGCTGGGGTGGAGGTGTCAGCGGAAGTGGCCATGACAATACCTTGGATGAGTCGTGAGGGATCAACGATCGGCGAAACGGCTGATCGTCAGGGGGTCGCCGGCGCTGATCAGCACCTTGGCAAGCAAGCCTTCAAGGGCCTTGAGCTCTTCGGGCTCGAGCACACCGACCAGCTCGTTCATCGCCGCCGCGCCGATCTCCGGCAGCCGGTCGGCCAGGCGCTGACCCTCGGCAGTCAACGCCAGGCGCACCTGGCGACGGTCTTCTGGGCAGCGGTTACGCACGATCAGCTCCTTCTGCTCGAGGCGATCGAGCATGCGGGTCATCGAGCCGCTGTCCAGGCCCAGGTAGCGACACAGCTCGGCCGGCGTGTCCACTTGGTACTGGGTGACGATGATCAGCACCTTGAACTGGGCGGCAGTGACGCCGTCGGCTTCCAGGTGAGAGTCGAGGATGCGGTCCTTCAGGAGCGCGGCGCGACCAAGCAGCAGGCCGATGGTGCAGGTCTGGAAGTTTTCCGGAGAGAAATGGGACATGACAGGCTGCTCAGGCAATTGTTTAAAAATATTACTGCCTAGGCAGTGAATGTCAAAGCCTTAAATAGCCTGCTATGTAAATTTTCGTACAGAAGCCCTCAGGACTCCTGTAATCCCAGCGCCGCGACCTGCCCACAAGCGATGGCCATGCCCACCAGCTCAGGAAGGCTCGCAGCCTGCAGGCGCTTCATCACCCGCCCTCGATACAGGTCGACGGTCTTGACGCTGACGCCCAATTGCTCGGCGATTTCCCGGTTGCTCAGCCCTTGGGCCAAGGGTATGAACACGTCGCGCTCACGGGGCGTGAGCCCGTCGATCCGCGCCTGCACGGCGGCCAGGGCTTCGCTGCCCTGCTGTCGGCGACGGACCTGGTCCAGGGCGGCTTGCACGCTGTCGAGCAGCAATTGGTCGTTGTAGGGTTTTTCGATGAAGTCGCAGGCACCGGCCTTGAAGGCCCGTACCACGATGGGCACATCGGCGTGGCCGCTGACGAAGATCACCGGGATGTCGAGCCCGCGCTCACGTAGCGCCGCCTGTACCGCCAGCCCGCCCAGGCCTGGCATGCGCACATCTAAAAGCACGCAGGCCGGCTCGCGGTCATCGCAGACATCGAGAAACGCCTGCCCCCCTGTGAACGGCAGCGCGCGCAGGCCTACCGACTCCAGCAACCAGACCGTCGAGTCGAGCATGCCCTGGTCGTCATCGACCACATACACCTTCGCTTGCACCACTGGCCCCTCTCCTTATCCGTTGTTCGCCGGCAGACGACAGCACAGCACCAAGCCACCCGCCTCGCCCGACCGCGCCTGTAGGCTGCCACCAAAGCCCTCGACAATGCTCCGGCTCATGCTCAACCCCAATCCCAGGCCATCGGCCTTGGTCGTGGTGAACGGAGTGAAGATCTCATCCAGGCGTTCCACTGCCACGCCCGGGCCCTGATCGCAGACCTCCACCAGCAGCCCGTCGTCCACGGCCTTGGCGATGAGCAGGATACGCGAGGCCTGCGTCCCGTGCTGCTCGCGGTTGGCGTCGATAGCATTGCGCAGCAGGTTGAGCAGCACCTGCTCGAGCAATACCCGGTCGGCGTACACCTTGGGCAACTGCGGGCCCAGGCGCTGTTCGATGCGCACCTGGGCCTGCCCGGCCTCCCAGGCGCACAGACGCAACGCCTCACCCACCACATCGGCGATATCCAGCGCCTGGAGATGACGCGGCCCCTTGCGCAGGAAGGCCCGTAGGCGACGGATCACCTGCGCGGCATGGTTGGCCTGGGCGTTGATACGTTGCAAGCCCTGAGCGATGCGTTCGCGGGCCTGGGGGTCATGGTCGAGGTTGTGCAGGTAACGCAGGCTGGCGTTGCTGTAATTGAGCACCGCTGCCAGCGGCTGGTTGATCTCATGGGCAATGCCCGAGGCGAGCTCGCCCAAGGTGGCGACGCGGGCGCTGTGGGCCAGGGTCTCCTGGGCTTCGATGCGCAACGTGATGTCGCGCGAGACGGCGACGATTTCCACCACCGTGCCGGTATAGGTCTCGCGGATCGCCCGACAGGCAATCTCGAACCAGCGGTAACGGCCATCGGCATGGCGCACCCGACAGGTCAGGGTGTGGTAGCCCTCCACTTCCAGCGCCGCGCCGGCCTGCAGCAGCACCTGACGCCGCTCGCTGGGGTGCAGCAAAGTGTGCACGGCGCTGCCGCGCAGTTGTTCAGGCCACAGGCCGAGCAAGCGGAACGCCGCCGGCGTGGCATCGAGAAAACGCCCGTCCGGGCTGTGCCGGGAAATCAAGTCGGTGGTGTTTTCAGTGATCAGTCGGTACAGACGCCGGGCACGGCTGGCTTCGCGCGCCTCGCGACGTTCATCACTGGCGTCGCGGCAGCGGGCCACGACCTGCTGGCCGTTGTCATCGGGAATGAACGTCCAAAGCAGGATGCGCTCCCCAACCTCGGCCTCCACTTCGACGATGGCACGGCGTTGACGCAGACATGCCTTTACCAGAGCGGCGGTATTGGTGGGCAATGCCTGCGTGTCCTCGCCGAACAGCGTCTGGAACGCGGAGTTGAACGCCAACGGGCGTGCGTCGGAGGCCAGCAAGAGGCTCGGTTGCGGGTCCTTGGCCAGCAAGGGCGATAGGGTCGTATTCACCGTAGAAGGCTCTTCTTATAGTAGTTTTACTATATTGCTATAGTCGATCTTCCAGCTACCATAGCGGTTCGCGTAAAAATGCGACAGGGGCAGCAGCCATCGGCCTGCTCCCTTTCCCTGATCAGAGCTAACAATCAGCCACCGGGGGCCATGCGCACAGGCTGCGTCTGCCTCCTTACAGGACCACCGCATGTCGATCTATTCCCAGGGCCTGATGCCCACTGCTGTCAATCATGTCGCCCTCACCCCCTTGAGCTTCATCGAGCGAACCGCCGCGGTGTATGGCCGCTATCCGGCGGTGATCCACGGCGCCATCCGTCGTGACTGGGCCCAGACCTACGCCCGTTGCCGACGCCTGGCCAGTGCCTTGGCCGGGCGCGGTATCGGCCGGGGCGACACCGTCGCAGTGATGTTGCCGAACATTCCGGCAATGCTCGAAGCGCACTTTGCCGTGCCGATGATCGGCGCGGTGCTCAACACCCTCAACGTGCGTCTGGACGCCGAGGCCATCGCCTTCATGCTGCAGCACGGCGAAGCCAAGGTGCTGATCACCGACCGCGAGTTCCACAGCGTGATCGAAGGCGCCCTGGCCCTGCTCGAACACCCTCCCCTGGTGGTCGATGTGGACGATCCAGAATACGGTGAAGGCCGCGCCGTCAGCGATCTGGATTACGAGGCGCTGCTGGCCGAAGGCGATCCAGCGTTCGCCTGGGAATGGCCCGATGATGAATGGCAGGCGATTTCTCTGAACTACACCTCCGGCACCACCGGCAATCCCAAAGGCGTGGTGTATCACCATCGCGGCGCCTACCTCAACGCCCTGGGCAACCAGATGACCTGGTCCATGGGTCAGCATCCGGTGTACCTGTGGACA
Organism: Pseudomonas sp. HTZ2; assembly: GCF_033173945.1. Lineage (NCBI taxonomy): Bacteria > Pseudomonadati > Pseudomonadota > Gammaproteobacteria > Pseudomonadales > Pseudomonadaceae > Pseudomonas > Pseudomonas sp. HTZ2. Next base: position 4,474,658 of record NZ_CP137332.1, read on the forward strand.
CTGCCGATGTTCCACTGCAACGGCTGGTGCTACCCCTGGACCGTCACCGCCCTGGCCGGCACCCATGTGTTCCTGCGCCGGGTCGATCCACAGAAGATCCTCAACCTGATCCGCGAGCACCGGGTCAGTCACCTGTGTGGCGCGCCCATCGTGCTCAACGCCCTGGTGAACGTGCCCGACGCCGACAAAGCCGCCATCGGCCACCCGGTGCAGGCAATGGTCGCGGGCGCTGCGCCACCAGCCAAGGTGATCGGTGCGGTCGAGCAGATGGGCATCCGCGTCACCCACACTTATGGCCTGACCGAGGTCTACGGCCCGGTCACCGTCTGCGCCTGGCACGAGGAGTGGGATGAACAGCCGCTGGAGCAGCGGGCTCGGATCAAATCCCGCCAAGGTGTGCGTTATCCGACCCTGGATGGGCTGATGGTGGCCGATCCACAGACCCTGCAACCGGTGCCGCAGGACGGCACGACCCTGGGCGAGATATTCATGCGCGGCAACACGGTGATGAAGGGCTATCTGAAGAACCCCGAGGCCACCGCCGAGGCCTTCCGTGGTGGTTGGTTCCATACCGGCGACCTGGCCGTCTGGCATGCCGACGGCTACGTCGAGATCAAGGATCGGCTCAAGGACATCATCATCTCCGGCGGCGAGAACATCTCCACCATCGAAGTCGAAGATACCCTCTACAAGCATCCGGCAGTGCTCGAAGCCGCCGTGGTGGCCCGCCCGGATGAAAAGTGGGGCGAAACACCCTGCGCGTTCGTCGCCCTCAAGGCAGGGCAAGCCAGCACCCGGGAGGCAGACATCATCCAGTGGTGCCGCGAGCACCTGGCCGGTTTCAAGGTGCCCAAGACCGTGGTGTTCGGCGAGCTGCCCAAGACCTCCACGGGCAAGATCCAGAAATACGTCCTGCGCGACCGGGCCAAGGCCCTCTGACTATCCACGCGAGCCCCGACATGACTGATTACAACGCGCCTCTGCGCGACATGCGTTTCGTCCTGCACGAAGTCTTCGACGCTCCGGCCCTGTGGGCACGCTTGCCCGCTCTGGCCGAGCGGGTCGACGCCGACACCGCCGATGCCATCCTCGAAGAGGCGGCAAAGATCACAGGCCAATTGATCGCCCCCCTCAGCCGTAACGGCGATGAGCAAGGCGTACGCTTCGACGACGGCCAGGTGATCACCCCTGACGGCTTCCGCCAGGCCTGGCAGACCTACCGCGAAGGCGGCTGGGTCGGTCTGGGTGGCAACCCTGAGCATGGCGGCATGGGCATGCCGAAAATGCTCGCCGTGCTGTTCGAAGAGATGCTCTACGCCGCCGATTGCAGCTTCAGCCTGTACTCGGCGCTGAGCGCCGGCAGTTGCCTGGCGATCGATGCCCATGCCAGTGACGACCTCAAGGCTATCTACCTGCCACCGCTTTACAGCGGCCAATGGGCGGGCAGCATGTGCCTGACCGAGCCACACGCCGGAACTGATCTGGGGCTGATCCGCACCCGCGCCGAACCCCAGGCCGACGGCACCTACCAGGTCAGCGGCAGCAAGATCTTCATCACCGGTGGCGAACAGGACCTGACCGAGAACATCATCCATCTGGTACTGGCCAGGCTGCCGGATGCGCCGGCCGGTCCAAAGGGGATTTCGCTGTTGCTGGTGCCCAAGTTCCTGGTCAACCCGGACGGCTCGCTCGGTGCGCGCAACGCCGTGCAGTGCGGCTCGATCGAACACAAGATGGGCATCAAGGCTTCGGCGACTTGCGTGATGAACTTCGACGGCGCCACCGGCTACCTGGTCGGCGAGCCGAACAAAGGCCTGGCGGCGATGTTCACGATGATGAACTATGAGCGCCTGTCCATCGGTCTCCAAGGTATCGGTTGCGCCGAAGCCTCGTACCAAAGCGCTGCGCGCTATGCCAAGGACCGCCTGCAAAGTCGGGCCGCCACTGGCCCGCAGGCCAAGGACAAGATCGCCGACCCGATCATTCATCACGGCGACGTACGGCGCATGTTGCTGACCATGCGCGCCTTGACCGAAGGCGGACGGGCCTTCGCCACCTACGTAGGCCAGCAACTGGACCTGGCCCGCTATGCCGAGGACGCGGGCGAACGGGAGCAGGCCGTGCGTCTGGTGGCGCTGCTGACGCCGGTGGCCAAGGCGTTCTTTACCGACAACGGCCTGGAGAGCTGCGTGCTGGGCCAGCAGGTGTTCGGTGGCCATGGCTATATCCGCGAATGGGGCCAGGAACAGCGCGTGCGAGATGTGCGGATCGCACAGATTTACGAGGGCACCAATGGCATCCAGGCACTCGACCTGCTCGGGCGCAAGGTGCTGGCTGACGATGGCCAGGCGCTGGCCGGTTTCCTGGCAGAAGTGCGCACCTTCTGTGCCGACGCACCGGCGCACCGGGAGGCCTTGCAGGACGCCCTGGACCGCCTGGAGCACACCAGCCACTGGCTACGCGAGCAAGCATCCAATGATGCCAATCTGGTCAGTGCCACCGCCGTGGAATACCTGCACCTCTTTGGCCTTACCGCCTACGCCTACATGTGGGCACGCATGGCCGCCGTGTCCCTGCGCAACCTCGAACAAGACCCTACCTTCCATGGGGCCAAGCTGTCGTGCGCGCAGTTCTTCTTCCAACGCCTGCTGCCGCGCAGCCTGGCCTTGGAAGTCAGCATCATGGCTGGCAGCGGGAGTCTGTACGGCATGACCCCTGAGCAGTTCTGATCCGACAAGGGGCGCTCCGCGCCCCTGCTTATCGGCGCGAGAAGTCGGCTGATGCCGACAAAAAACCCCACAACTGATAGTCATTCGCCATTATCTCGGTTCTCGCCACCCCCCTGTGGAGGGTAGAATGCCGCAAAACCGGGAGCCACGATGAACCAAGACCGCCTCAACCCAGACGATGCCCTCGCCGATGCCGCCGCGCACTGGTGCATGCGCGTGCATGCCGAAGATTGCACGCCAGCCGAGCGCGAGGCGTTCAAACGGTGGCTTGCGGCCGATCCGAGGCACCTGGAGGAATACGAGGCGATGCTGGAGATCTGGCAGACCGCCGAATTGCTGCCTCGCACCACCACGGTGGTCGACTTCAACCCCAACGCCCGTCAACCGGCTCGTGCGCGCAACTGGCGCCCTCTGGCCTCGGCGGCGGCGATCGCCTTGCTGGCCCTGCCCCTGGCGGGTTGGGTCGGCTGGGAACAAGGCTGGCTGCCCAATCGTTACCAGCACGTTCAAAGCACCGACCAGATGCGCCAGGTCACGCTCAGCGACGGCAGCGTTGTCGAGCTCAACCTGCACAGCGAACTGCGCTACCTCAATTACAAGGATCAGCGCCAGGTCACCCTGGTCCAGGGCGAGGCGTTCTTCAAGGTTACGCACGACAGCACCCACCCGTTCATCGTTCGGGCGGGTACCGGCCAGACACGGGTGACCGGCACCCAGTTCAACGTCTGGAAGTATGAAGATCAGGTCAAGGTGACCTTGGTGGAAGGCTCTGTGCTGGTCAGCAGCAACGGCAACGATGGTGGCTACCGACTGGGCCCCGGCATGCAGGCCAGCTACCGCGCCGGCGACTTCGAACCGGCGCTCGCCCAGAGCGACGACTCAGGCAACAGCCTGGCCTGGCGCAGCGGCAAGTTGATTCTCGACAACCTGAGCCTCGCCCAGGCCCTACCGGTGATAAACCGCTACCTGGACACCCCCCTGCAACTGGCTGACGAGAGCACCGGCACCATTCGCGTCAGTGGCGTCTACAGCATCCATGAGGTCAAGCGATTGGTGGACAATCTGCCCAAGGTACTGCCGATCTACCTGACCCGCAGCAAGGACGGCAGCACCGTCCTCAATCGTATTTCCCCGCCGCCTGGACGCGGCTGACGCCGCAGCGTGCCAGCCTAGCCCTCTAGGTGCGGGCCGAACCTGCGATGGGCTGCAGGGCAGCCCGGGTTCTTCAAAGCACCATCGCCGCCAGCCAGCCAAAGGCCAGCAACGGCAGGTTGTAATGGATGAAGGTCGGCACCACGGTGTCCCAGATATGGTGATGCTGGCCATCCACGTTGAGGCCCGAGGTCGGGCCCAGGGTCGAGTCCGACGCGGGCGAACCGGCATCGCCCAGCGCACCGGCGGTACCGACGATGCACACCGTGGCGACCGGGTCGAAGCCCAGCTGCACGCACAGCGGCACGAAGATCGCGGCCAGGATCGGCACCGTGGAAAACGACGAGCCGATGCCCATGGTCACCAGCAGCCCTACCAACAGCATGAGCAGGGCACCGATGCCCTTGCTGTGGTCGATCCACTGCGCCGAGGTTTCCACCAGGCTCTTCACCTCACCGGTCGCCTTCATCACCTCGGCAAACCCCGAGGCGGCAATCATGATGAAGCCGATCATGGCCATCATCTTCATGCCTTCGGTGAACAGGTCGTCGGTGTCCTTCCAGCGCACGATGCCCGAGAGCGAGAAAATCAAAAAGCCCACCATCGCCCCGATGATCATCGAGTCCAGCCAGAGCTGGATGATGAATGCCGCGGCGATGGCCGCGCCTGCCACCAGCAAGGTCAAGGGGTTGTAGCTGACGCTGACCTGCTCGACCTGTTCGATGCGATTCAGGTCATAGTCACGCTTCTTGCGGTAGCTGAAGAACACGGCCAGCAGCAATCCGGCCAGCATGCCGGCGGCCGGGATGGCCATGGCATGGGTGACATTCACCCCACTGACGTCCACCCCTGCACGACTGACGTTGGCCAGCAGGATCTCGTTGAGGAAGATGTTGCCAAAGCCGACCGGCAGGAACATGTACGGAGTGATCAGGCCAAACGTGATCACACAGGCGATCAACCGGCGGTCGATGCGCAAGCGGGTCAGCACATAGAGCAGCGGTGGCACCAGCAGCGGTATGAAGGCGATATGGATGGGCAGTATGTTCTGCGACGAGATCGCCACCACCAGCATCAGGCCGATCAGCAGCCACTTGAGCCCACCCGCGTTGCCATGCCCCTGGCGATCGACCATCGCCAGGGCGCGATCGGCCAGGGCGTGGGCCAGCCCGGACTTGGCGATGGCGACGGCGAAGGCCCCCAGCAGCGCGTAAGACAGCGCCACCGTGGCGCCACCGCCCAGGCCACTGTTGAAAGCCTTGAGCGTGCCTTCGGTGCCCAGGCCTCCGACCAGGCCACCGGCCAGGGCGCCAATGATCAGGGCGATGACCACATGCACGCGGGACAGGCTCAGGATCAGCATGATGCCGACCGCGGCAATGACAGCATTCATTGTGTGGGTTACCTCGTAACGACGGACAAAAAGCGGACGCGCCGGCGACAGGCTGCCTCAAGGCAGTGGCCGGGCCAGGGGATATTGTTATGAAGGGCGCACACTCTGAAGCACGCTCGGTCGCTTGTCAAAGCGCTCAACGTCGCGACCTGACGCAACAGGCTCAGGCAATACGAATTTTTATTGAACGCTTGAATAAAGAAAGCCTGGGAGGCGCCGACACAGGAGGCAGACCCCCGATTTATAACAAGGGATTCGCCCGAAAATGCCTCTGCGACAACTCTCCATCCAGTGGAAGATCACCCTGCTGGCCGGGCTCTGCCTGGCCACCATCGTCACGGTACTGATCGGCCTTTCGCTTTACCGCATGGACCATAGCTCCGACCTGGTCAAAGCCAGCAGCATGCAGATGCTCACCGAGTCGGCCCAGGCGCGCATCGAGTCGCAAGGCGAGGTCCAGGCCTTGAACATCCGCCGCCAGTTCATGGATGCCTACCAGTACGGCGCAGGGTTTGCCCGTCAGGTGCTGTTCCTGCGCGAGCAGGCCGAAAAGCGCTTCCTGGACGCCTACGACCTGCGCGAAGACATGACCCGCCAGGTGCGCGCTGCGCTTCAGGCCAACCCCGACCTGCTGGGCCTGTCGCTGGTGTTCGAGCCTGACGCGCTGGATGGCAAGGACAAACTGTTTACCGGTCAGGCCGAACTGGGCAGCAACGAGACCGGCCGCTTCGCCCTTTACTGGTCGCAACCGCGTGCCGGCCAGCTGACCTCCATGGCCCTGCCCGAGCAGGACATGGCCAACACCGAGATCGGCCCGAGCGGCGAGCCGAACAACACCTGGTGGGTCTGCCCGCGCAGCACCGGCAAGGTCTGCGTGAGCGAGCCGTACTTCTACACCATCGAAGGCCAGCAGGTGCTGATGACCAGCATCGTGTTCCCGCTGATCGTCGCCAACAAGGTGATCGCCACCTTGTCCATCGACATCAACCTCAACAGCCTACAGGCCCTCAGCCAGGATGCCAGCCGCAACCTCTATGAAGGCCGCACCACGGTCGGCATTCTGAGCCCTGCAGGCCTGCTGGCCGGCTACAGTGCCGATGCCAGCAAACTGGCCCACCGCTTCGACCAGGTCGACACCGCCCAAGGCGCCAGCCTCGTGGGCAAGCTGCCCGAAGGCAAGCTGCAGATTTTGCGCAACGAGCAGCGTCTGAAGGTGCTGGCCGCGTTCGAACCGATCCCTGGCGGCAAGCCTTGGGGCGTGCTGCTCGATGTGCCGGAAAGCGCCCTGACAGGCCCGGCCGAGACGCTCAAGCAGGAACTCGACAGCCTCAACACCAGCGGCACCTTGCTGGAGCTGGGCCTGGGTCTGGCCGTGGCGATTGCCGGCCTGTTGCTGGTGTGGCTGATGGCCCGGGGAGTCACCCGGCCGATCCTGGGCGTGGCCGCCATGCTCAAGGACATCGCCAGTGGTGAAGGCGACCTCACCCGTCGCCTGACCTATGACAAACGCGATGAACTGGGCGAGCTGGCCGGCTGGTTCAACCGTTTCCTCGACAAGCTGCAACCGACCATTGCCGACGTCAAAGCGTCGGTCCAGGCTGCCCGTGGTACCGCCGACCAGTCCGCGGCCATCGCTGCCGAAACCAGCTCCGGCATGGAACAGCAGTACCGCCAGGTCGACCAGGTGGCCACTGCCTCCCACGAAATGAGCGCCACCGCCCAGGATGTCGCCCGCAGCGCGGCTCAGGCGGCCCAGGCCGCACGCGAGGCCGACCAGGCGACCCGCGAAGGTTTGGCGGTGATCGACCGCACCACCACCAGCATCGACGCCTTGGCCGCCGACATGAGCGGCGCCATGGCCCAAGTCCAAGGCCTTGCACAGAACAGCGAGAAGATCGGCTCGGTGCTGGAGGTGATCCGTTCGATCGCCGAACAGACCAACCTGCTGGCCCTCAACGCCGCCATCGAGGCGGCCCGTGCCGGCGAGGCCGGACGTGGCTTTGCTGTGGTCGCCGACGAAGTGCGCAACCTGGCACGCCGCACCCAGGAGTCGGTGGAAGAAACCCGCCAGGTGATCGAAGCCCTGCAGGCCGGGACCCAGGAGGTCGTCGGTGCCATGGACAACAGCCATCGCCAGGCCCAGGGCGGCGTCGAACAGGTCGGCCAGGCGGTCACGGCCCTGCAGCGCATCGGCCAGGCCGTGACGGTGATCACCGATATGAACCTGCAGATCGCCTCGGCCGCCGAGGAGCAAAGCGCGGTGGCCGAAGAGATCAACAACAATGTCGCGACCATTCGCGATGTCACCGAATCGCTGTCCGGCCAGGCCAACGAGTCGGCGCGGGTGAGCCAGTCGCTCAATGACCTGGCCAACCAGCAGCAGCGACTGATGGATCAGTTCCGCGTCTGAATCCTGCATCGCCGGGGCCGCTGCGCGGCCCTTGCAACCTCGTCGTCTACACTTGCCACAACCCAAGGACCGGCAACCGACGAGGCTCTGATGAAACGAATTCCAACGCTGCTGGCCGGCCTGCTGCTTGCCGTGGGCCTGGCCAGCACCGACAGCGCAGCCGCCGAGGAGCGCACGCCGATTCACTTCGGTGCCATCGGCTGGGAAAGCGGCGCCCTGACCACCGAGATCCTGCGCCTGATCGTCGAACACGGCTTCGGCTACCCCACCGATACCCTCCCCGGCAGCACCGTCAGCATGGAAGTGGCCTTGGCACGCAACGACCTGCAGGTGATCGCCGAGGAATGGGCCGGACGCAGCCCCGCCTGGGTCAAGGCCGAACAGGCCGGCCAGGTATTCGCCCTGGGCGATACAGTGAAAAATGCCGAAGAAGGCTGGTGGGTGCCGGCCTATGTGATCAAGGGCGACCCGGCCCGCAACCTGAAGGCGCTGGCGCCGGATCTGCGTAGCGTCGAAGACCTCAAACGCTACCCTCAGGTGTTTCGCGATCCGGAAACACCGGAAAAAGGCCGCTTTCTCAATAGCCCCAGCGGTTGGACCTCCGAAACAGTCAACAGCCAGAAGCTCAAGGCCTATGGCCTGGATACCCTCTACAACAATTTCCGCAGTGGCTCCGGCGCCGCCCTGGATGCGGAAATCGGCTCGGCGATCCGTCGCGGCCAACCTGTGCTGTTCTATTACTGGAGCCCTACGCCGCTGATGGGCCGCTATGACCTGGTCCGACTCGAGGAACCGCCGTTCGACCCCGTAGCCTGGGCAACCCTCACCGACGCGAAAAACCCACACCCCAAAGGCAGCCGTTCGCTGCCCGCCAAATTGTCGATCGGTGTGTCGGCGCCCTTTCGCGAGCACTACCCAGACCTGGTGGCGGTGTTCGAGAAAGTCGACCTGCCCATCGACCGCCTGAACAAAGCCCTGGCCCACATGAGCGAAACCCGCCAGTCACCACGTGAGGCTGCCTTGATGTTCCTGCGCGACCATCCAGCGGTCTGGAAGGCCTGGCTGCCCGCCGAGGTCGCCGCCAAGGTCGAGGGCGCGCTGTGAGCGCAGGGTTTCCCGATGCCTGGCAGTTCTCCTTCGCCGAATGGGTCAACCGCCTGGTCGACTGGCTGGTGCTGCGCTATGGCGATCAACTGCGCAGCTTGTCCGACCATTTGCTGCAATTGCTGGTGGGCCTGGAAAGCCTGTTGCGCTTGCTGCCCTGGTGGCTGCTGCTCCTGCTGGTCGGCCTGCTCGCCTGGCACGCCAGCCGCAGCCTGACACGCGCGCTGGTGCTCAGTGCCCTGCTGGCGCTGATCGGCATGATCGGGTTATGGGACAAGCTGCTGCAAACCCTGGCGCTGGTGCTGGTCAGTACCGGCTTGTGCGTGCTGATCGGAGTACCCCTAGGGGTCGTCCTGGCGACCCGTCCCTTGGCACGGCGCCTGGTGCTGCCGGTGCTGGACGTGATGCAGACCTTGCCGGCCTTCGTGTACCTGATCCCGGTATTGATGCTGTTCGGCCTGGGCAAGGTCCCGGCCGTGTTCGCCACCTTGGTCTACGCCCTGCCCCCCTTGGTACGCCTGACTGAGCTGGGCCTGGCGCAGATCGACCCATCACTGCTGCAAGCGGCCCACGGCCTGGGCGCCAACCGCTGGCAACGCCTGCGCCGCATCGCCCTGCCCCTGGCGTTGCCGAGCATCATGGCCGGGCTCAACCAGTCGGTGATGATGGCGCTGTCGATGGTGGTGGTAGCCTCGATGATCGGCGCCCGAGGCCTGGGCGAGGATGTGCTGTCCGGGATCCAGACACTCAATGTTGGCCAAGGTGTTGAGGCAGGGCTTGCGATCGTCGCACTGGCCATGGTCATCGACCGCATCAGCCAGGCCTACGGGCAACCACGACGTTGAGCAATGAGGCCGCCAGCGGCCCCAAGGCGTCAGGCTCAACGCTTCATGCAGCGCTGGTAACGCTCATCGACCCTTCCTGCGAACCATGCGGTGGTCAGCTTGCGAGTGATCTTCGGGCTCTTGAGTTCGATTCCCGGCAGCACCGCACGCGGCAACGGTTTGCCCGCCTTGGCGTCCGCCAGGGCGAACACGCCTTGGTACAGATCGGTGTCCTCGAACGCCAGGCTGTCACCTTTCTCCAGCTGGCTGCGAATCTGCGGGTTGCGCAGCCCCAGCTTGACGCCCAACTTACGCGCCGCCTGTTCAGTGCTGCCCGGCATGATCGAGCCTGGCGCAATCAGGTCGCCATCGAGCGCCAGCGTCACACCACTCGCCCGGCTGAGCGCCGCCTGGAACGCCGCGTTGCGGCTGGCGTACCAGCCCGCGTTGAAATCTGCGAAGCGATACAACTGGCGTTGATAGTGGCTGGGATACCCCAGCAGGTGGGCAATACCGAAGTACAGACCGCCACGGCGGGTGAAGACCTCCTGGCGAATCGTGCCCTCATAGCTGTAGGGATAATCCTTGGCATTGCGCTCGGCGAACTCGATGCTGACCTGCATCGGCCCACCGGTACGGACCGGGTTCAGACCGCCCAGCAGCGTACGCCCCAGCGGCAGGCCGGCGATGAAGTCATCGAACAGGCCGCTCAACTGCTTTTCGCTGCGCACGGCCATCAAGCGTTGCTGGTAAGTCTTGCCATTGCCCGACGGGGTTTTCAATGCCCCATCGACCAGCAATTTGGGAATGTGCAGCCGCGCGGCGCGCCGATCGATCTCTTCGCGGGCGATGCGGCCCAGGTTCGGCACCTGAGGATCGGCATTGAACGTCGACTCCTGCTCGGTCACCGCCAGCACCGCGCACAGGTTGCTCTTGCTTGGATTAATACGCTGGGCAGCGAAGGCAGTCTGGATATCCCGGGCCCAGCCGTCCCTGTCCTTGATCGATGCCGGCAGCAGACGCTTGACCTGAGCCTGCACCTGGGCCGGATCGGCCTCGGAAACTTCAGGCGAGGTCGTACACCCCTGCAATACCCCCAGGACCACCAAGCCCAGTGCGGCCAGCCTGCCGCTCGTCCTGGCAGTCAAGGCTGTTCGCCCACCAGGTAAGTCTTGCTGAGGTGGCGGAACAGCGGATGATCGGCGCTGCCCATCAACTCGAACAACACCATCTCGCGGGTCACCACCTGGGCGCCGGCATCGCGCATGCGAGCCAGGCCCGCCGCCTTGCTGGCGGGGATGCGGCTGTCGCAGGCATCCTCGACCACGAACACCTGCTTGCCCAGGCCCAAAAGGCCCAGCACGGTCTGCAACACGCAGACATGGGTTTCCATGCCACAGACGATCACCTGCTCACGCGCCATCAGGCTGGCCGGCAAGCACTCGGCGGCCACGCAAGAAAAATGCTGCTTTTCCACGATCTGCGCCGCCGGCGATGCGGCCTTGAGTTCGGCCAAGGTCGGGCCAAGGCCTTTGGGGTACTGTTCGGAAATCACCGTCGGCAGCTCCAGCTCGGCGGTCGCCGCCAACAGCCAGCGTGCCCGGGCGCGGGTGCCTTCGGGGTCGCTCATGGCGTTGATGAGTTTTTCCTGGATATCGACGACCAGCAGCGTGGCCTTGCGAGGATCGATCAGCATTGTCTGCCCTAGCCTGTGAAAATGGGCAGCCCAGGGTGGGCTGCAAAGCCCACTAGGCTGGCCGAGGCAAAGGGCGACGTCAATCACGCACAGTGTCGAAGCGGCGCCAAGGCATCGGCCAAGAGGCCCAGTACCTGGTCTTCGTGCTGATGAATGAAGAAGTGGCCACCGGGGAAGATATCAAGGGTGAACGCACCCTGCGTCTCTTGTCCCCAGGCCTGCAATTGCTCCTGGCTCGCCCGGTCGTCTTCGCCACCCAACACATGCAGCGGGCAGTCCAGGGGCGGACGCTGACGGTAGACATAGCGCCCGCACAGCAGAAAATCCGCACGCAAGATCGGCAAGGTGAGGCTCATCAGTTCCTGGTTGGCCAGCACCTCTTCGGGCGTGCCCTGCAGCTTGCGCAACTCTTCGATCAATTCGTCGTCGCGCCGAGGTTCACGCCATTGCACGCCGTCATAGTCCTCACGGCGGCTCGGCGCCGCGGTACCGCAGGCAAACAACGCGAGCGGCGGCGGGCAACCCTGGGCCTGCAGCGCGTGGGCAAGCTCGAAGGCCAACAGCGCACCCAGGCTGTGGCCCAACAAGGCATAAGGGGCACGGGCCGATGCGCGGTGTTCGGCAGCCAGTTGCCGGGCCAGGGCCTGCATGTCGGTCTGCAAGGGCTCGCCCAGGCGCATGCCGCGACCGGGCAGTTCCACCGGGCACACCTGCAGCCAGGCCGGCACCTTGCGACGCCAACGGCGATAGACCATGGCGCTGGCGCCGGAGTACGGCAGGCACAGCAGATTCACTGCATCCACAGGCAACGCCTCATTGAACCTGGGCCTGGGCCATCTTCTGACGCAGGCTCAGCGGCCGCATGTCGGTCCAGACTTCATCGATGTAGGCCAGGCAGTCTTTTTTCAGGCCGCTCTTGCCCACGGCACGCCAGCCGTTGGGGATCGCCTTGTAGTCAGGCCAGATGGAGTATTGCTCTTCGTGGTTGACCACTACCTGGAACACGATATCGTCGCGGTCGAATACGGACGTCATTGCCTGTCTCCTTGAATGATGAGGGCCGCTGCGCGGTGCGCAGGGCGGCTATCCAACAAACGAAAGGTCGACGGCGAAAATTAGTCGCTGTCCGTGCTTTGCAAGCAGCGTGTAGGGTGGCATAAATCCAGATCCCCTTTGGCGATGCCTATTCGGAGATCCCCCCATGCTAGGCGTGACCGACTACGGTGCTTTCGTTGTTGCGTTCCTCATCCTCCTGGCCATCCCCGGGCCTGGCAACTTCGCGCTGATCACCGCCACCGGCAAGGGTGGCATCAAAGGTGGGCTGGCCGCGACCTTGGGCGTGATCCTGGGTGATCAGGTCTTGATGTGGTTGGCGGTGGCCGGTGTCGCCACGCTGCTGGCAGCCTACCCTGCGGCCTTCCATGTGGTGCAGTGGGCGGGGGCGGCCTACCTGGCTTGGCTCGGCCTGCGCATGGTGCTGAGCAAGCCGGGGGGCGCCCCGCGCGAGAGCCGCATGGCCAGCGGGCACTATCTGCGCCAGACGATGATGATCACGCTGCTCAACCCCAAGGCGATCATGTTCTACATGGCGTTCTTCCCGTTGTTTGTCGACCCGGTGCGCCACCAGGGCGTGGTGACTTTTGCCTTCATGGCGGTGACCGTCGCCGCGCTGACCTTCCTGTATGGCCTGATCGCGGTGCTGTTGACCCATCACCTGGCCGAGCGCATGCGCGCCAACCCACGGGTGTCCAATCTGCTGGAGCGCCTGGCAGGCGCCTGCCTGGTGTGGTTCGGGATCAAGCTGGCGGCGATGCGCTGAAAATCAGGCGTCGCGCAGCAGGTCGTGGGCATCGAGCAGACGGAAGGCCACCTGCGGGTTGCGCTCGAGGCCTCGGCGGATGGCGGCCGGAATGGCCTGGCGGGTCTTGCGGCACAGCCCGGGCTGTTCCTCCAGTTCGATACTGATACCGCGCATGGTGCGGACTTCGTTGTAGCCAGGGGCGATGCGCAGGCGAATCCCCAGCTGCTCGTACAGGCGCACCTGTAGACGCTCCAGATCGTCCAGGTCCCTGAGGTGCTCCAGGCGCTCTAGCAGGCGCTTTTCTTCCTGGCGGGTCAACAGCAGGATCCGCTGGGCCTGGGGTGGGCTTTCGTGCAGCCGCTCGCGCCCGCAATCGCAGAGGCCCGGTGGGCAGGGTTGGCGAAGGGGAAGCTCGGTGATGGTCATGGAGCAAGCATAGATCTTTCCCTGTCCAACTTCATGAGTGCGTTGCGATCGGCTGATTACACCGACACCGCACTTTTCGAGCAGCCAGGGGTCTACCCCCTCTTTTGCCGTACGCAATCGATTGCCGGCCGTTTTTTCACCATGCACAAAGCGGGGCCAAACGCCGTGTGCTTGTGTAGGATGGGCAGCTAGGCGCTGCCAGTCATAGGGAGATTTTCATGCGCGTCCTGTCATCCGTTGCCCGCTTTGCCGCCCTGACGCTGGGCCTTGTCGCCTCCACCGGTGCCTTGGCCTTTACCGGTGAAGAAGGTCAACTGATCGAGTCGATCAATGCCTATCGCAGCCAAGCCCAGCGCTGCGGCGGCGAGGCCTCCCTGGAGCTGCCGCCGCTCAACAGCGACACCCGCCTTGCGCTTTCGCCGGAAGGCACCCGGGACCTGCAACAGGCCATGAGCCGCGCCGCCTATCCCATGGTCAACGTCCAGGCGATCAGCCTGTCCGGCCCACGCGATGCCCGGGCGGCGATGAATGCCATCGAGGAAAGCTTCTGCCAGGTTGTCCTTGACCCACAATTCGTCGACATCGGTGTCAGCCAGGAAGGCCGTGACTGGCGCATCGTCTTGGCCCGCCCCCTGCTCAGCGGGCGCCTGGGTGACTGGCAGGCCGAAGGCCAGAAACTGCTGCAGGCGATCAACGCCGCACGCAAAGCGCCGCGCCAATGCGGCGGTCAACCCTTCGCCGCTGCCCCTGCCCTGAACTGGAACAACACCTTGGCCGGTGTCGCCGCCAACCACACCCGGGCCATGGCCAACCAGAACTTCTTCGACCATATCGACCGCGACGGCCGTACCCCTGGCGACCGGGCGGAGCTGGCCGGCTACCTGTACCGGCAGATCGGCGAGAACATCGCCGCCGGTCGTGACACGGCAAACAAGGTGGTCGATGGCTGGCTGGCCAGCCCCGGCCATTGCGCCACCCTGATGAACCCCGACTTCACCGAGCTGGGCGCCGCCTATGCGGTGGACCCTAAGAGCGATGCGGGTATCTACTGGACCGGGTTGTTCGGGTCGCCGCAATGATTGCCGTGGAGGTGTTCGCAACGCCGGGGGAGACTCACTCCCCTGGCCTTCCCGAGGCGCGCAGCGTCAACGCCGTACAGCCAAACCTGCGGCGTACGCACTTGCCCAGGTAACTGACATCCCCCAACCCCACCTCATCGGCGATCTGCGCCAAGCCGTGACTTGAGTTGAGCAACCGCCAGCGCGCCTGCTGCAGGCGCATCTCGAGCCACCAGGCCTTGGCCGTCATGCCGTGACTGGCCTGGAACTGGCGGTCCAGCTGGCGCCGGCTGATGCCCAGTTCTGCCGCCAGCTGTTCAAGGGTCAGGTTCGAGCCCAGGTGATGACGCATCAACGCGATAGCACGCTGCACCGCACGCCCCTGCCCTGGCTCCTGCTCCAGGGAGCGCAAGGCATGGCGACTGTCGCGGGTCTCGTCCACGAGCATGTCGGCCAAGCCCTTGAGTGCCCGCGCCCGGCCACAGGCACGCGACAACAGTTCCACCGCCAGGTCGATGGCCGCCGTGCCCCCAGCACAGGAGATCCGTGCGCCATCGAAGCAATACAGCTGCTCGCGCAGCACCTGCACGGACGGGAACGAGGCGCGAAACTCCGTCTCGTGGCGCCAGTGCACCACCACTTTGTGGCCATCGAGCAAACCACAGGCCGCCAGCAGAAACACCGCATTGTCGACGCCTACCAGCTTCAGCCCCGCCCGGACAGCGCGCTTGAGCAAAGCCCGGTAACGCGGAGCCAGCGCCGCCGTCGCCGCGGCGTTGCGCCCGCCGAACAGCACCAGGTAGTCATGGCCTTTGAAGTCCACCGATTGCGCCGTGGCCTGCACCTGAACCACCGCGCCGCTGCTCGAGGGCACAGGATCGGCAGTCAGCCCGAGCAAAGTCCAACTGCAATAGCGCTGGCGACTGTAGTCTTCGTCGTCCGCACTAAAGCGCAGTTTGTCGAGGAAAGCCCCGAACGGTAGCAAGGCGAATTCCGGCAGGGGAAGGATCAACAGACGAATGTCAGGGGTCATGCAGGGCACGTCCAAAGATAACCGCAGAAAGTCCAGATATTACCTTAGCAATCTCGACGCTTACCCTAGACTGGCGCTCTTCACCCCCAAAGGCTTTCTCCATGGCGCTGGATATTTGGCTCATCTATCTGCTGGCCAGCATTGGCTTGTCCCTGACCCCTGGCCCGAACAGCCTGCTGGCCCTGACCCACGGCGCGCTCTATGGCGCCCGTCGCACCCTGTACACCATCGTGGGAGGCGTGTTCGGATTCAGCGCGCTGATTGCCTTGGCGATGTTCGGCCTCAGTGCCCTGCTGCATACCTCAGCCTCGCTGCTGCAGGTGCTCAAATGGGTCGGTGGGGCCTATCTCTTGTGGCTGGGCATTCAGCTCTGGCGTAGCCCGGCGATGCGCCTGGAGCTTGCTGAGGGCGCCACGCGTCTGGGCAACCGCGGGCTGTTCCGCCAGGGCTTTCTGTCGGCCATGGCCAACCCCAAGGTGTTGTTGTTCTATGGCGCCTTTTTGCCGCAGTTCATCGACCCTCAACGCGGTCTGGCGATGCAGTTCGTGATCATGGCGGCGACCTTTGCCAGCGTGGAGTTCGTGGTCGAATACCTGCTGGCGCGCCTGGCCTTTCGCGTGCGCCCTTGGCTGGCCAAGGGGGGGCGTGGCTTCAATCGCTGCTGCGGGACGCTGTTCGCGCTGATCGGCGTGGCGCTGCCACTGGGGCGCTGAGCCGATCTACACTCAGGGGCCTCACTGGCTTAGCACGCGAGGCCCCAATGCCCGAAAACCTGTTCACGGCCCTTCCTCCGCTCGCCCCCCAGGCGAGCGAGCAGTTCGACGAGCTTCTGCGCCGGCCGGGTCTGCGCATCGAGCGCATCGTCTCCAGTGGCCAGGCCAGCCCGCCTGGCTTCTGGTACGACCAGGCCGAAGGTGAATGGGTACTGCTGCTCACCGGCAGCGCCGGGCTCAGGCTTGAGCATGAGCCCCACGAGCGGGTGCTGCGCCCCGGCGATCATCTGGATATCCCGCCCCATTGCCGGCACCGGGTGGAGTGGACCGAGGCCGGTGTGGCGACGGTCTGGCTGGCAGTGTTCTACGGCAACTGAGGCTGAACCCCCTCTGTCGGGCCACCCTGCAACTGGTAGAAGCGCCAAGGCAGCAGCAACGCCGCCACCGCCAGGCCGCAGGCAAAACCGACCCAGACCCCGACCGGCCCCAACGGCGAATGGAACGCCAGGGCGTAGCTGAGCGGCAATGCCAACAGCCAATAGCTGACCAAGGTCACGCCCACCGGCCAGCGGTAGTCCTGCAATCCGCGCAGGGCTCCCAAAGCTGTGGACTGCAAACCATCGGCGATCTGCATGGTCGCGACCACCACGAACATCGGCACCGCGATGGCGATCACCTGCGGGTCGTCACTCATGGCCTCGGCGATCGCCCGGCCAAACACCATCAGCAGCAGGGTACTGGCCACCATCCAGGCGCTGACACTGATGAAGGTGGCGCTGCCAATGGCCTTGATACGCGCACGCTGGCCTTGGCCCTGGGCCTGGCTGATGCGGATGCTCACCGCCGCGGCCATGCCCAACGGCAGCATGTACAGCAACGAGCCGATCGACTGCACCACCTGATTGGCGGCCAGCGCCGCCGTGCCCAGCCAGCCGAACATCCAGGCCGCGATCACCACGGCGCCAGCCTCGGCCAGGTAGCCCAGCCCCAGCGGCCAGCCCTCTCCCATCAGCGTGCGCCACCCCAACCGGGGGCCCAGGGAGGCTCGCCGGTAGACCGATAGCGAAGGCGCCAGACGCCAATAGGCAAATGCCAGCAGCACAGCCAGGGATTCGGCCAGCACGCTGGCGATACCGGCGCCCAACAAGCCCAGAGCCGGCAAGCCGAAATGTCCGTGGATCAGGCCGTAGCTCAAGGGCACGTTGAACACGACCGCACTCATCACCACCAACACCGCGGCCCACGGGCGACCGACGGCCTCCAGCACGTCCTTGAACACCACGGCCAGGCAGAACGGAATCAAGAACACCGCCATCGCCTGCCAGTACGGCGCCAGTACCTTTACGTCCGGCAACGGCACGCCGGCCCATTGCAGCACCGGCAGGCTGCCCAGCATCGCCAGGCAGCCGAGGGTGCCGACCAACAGGCCGTAACCCAGCCCCGCACGCAGTGTGCGTGCCACGCCCTCGGCATCGCCGGCACCGAAGGCATGGCCCACCCGCACACTGAGGGTGGCGAGCATGCCGTAGAGCCCAGCGTGAAAGATCAACCCGGCGCTGGCCGTGAGCGAAACACAGGCCAGTACCAGTGTCCCCAGCGAGGCCAGCATCAGGGTGTCGGTCAAGCTGATCAGCTCACTGGCCGAGAGTCCCAGCACCAGCGGCAAAGCCAGGCGCAGCAAGCCCGGCAATTCGGCAAGCCATGTACGTTGAGGGTGCTGCAGGGACGCGGACATGGGACAAACCTCCAATTAGCATACGCCGCGTATGCTAATACCCCTTATTGACATACGCAACGTATGCTAATTTGCGTCCACTGTTATCTCCCAGGAGCTGCCGATGCCCGCCCCTCGCCGAACCCGAGCCGCCATGAGCGCCGAAACCACCGAGCGTTTGATCGCTGTTGCCCGCCGTCAATTCGCGGAAAAAGGCTTCACCGCCGTGGTCATGGACGAACTGTGCGCCGAGGCTGACCTGACCCGGGGCGCCTTGCATCACCATTTCGGCGGCAAGGCCGGGCTGTTCACCGCCGTGGTGACGCACCTGCTCGACGAGATCAACCAAGCGCTCGATGAGCGTTTCGCCACCCATACCGATCCTTGGGAGGGCTACCTGGACACCTGTCTGCACTACTACGACCTGCTCCATGATCCCGCCCTGCGCCGCATCCTGCTGCAGGATGCTCCCGCCGTACTCGGCCCCCGCCTGCGCGAACTCGAGGAAGAAAGCTACATCGGCCCCATGGCCGCCGGATTGATGGAGCTGCAGCACGCTGGGGTGCTGCGTGACTTCGACCCGGTGGCCATGGCGCATCTGATCAACGGCGCCATGGGCGACAGCGGTATGTGGGTGATTGCCCAGGACGACCCACAAAAGGCGGCAGAACGTGTCAAGACAGCCCTCAGATGCCTCATGGAAGGGCTTCGCCGCGCCGAACCAACGGTTTCACACTGATCACCCGAGGCGCTTGGGTAGACGCTGTTTCAGCGATTTTTCGTTCATGATCTAAGCTTTTAAGCGTTATTGGAGAGTTCCGGCCCTGCGACAATCTGACCTGAAAAATAATGTACTAACTTGTTAATTAGCTTGCTAAGGGCCTAAACTGCGCGCAGTCCACCTGCGAGATCCCTGGCAATGACACAAACACCTCGCGCCTCTGGCGCCTCAACCTTCATCCTGATCGGGCTCGGCGTGATCATCGCCCTGCTCGGCCTGCTTCTGGCCGTCGGCGGCGTCAAGCTAGCCATCCTTGGCGGTTCTTGGTACTTCCTGCTCGGCGGCCTGGCCATGGCCATGGCCGGCGGGCTCATCGCCCGCCGCAAGCCCGCCGGTGCCTGGCTGTTCGCCGCTTTCCTGGTCGGTACGGCGGTCTGGGCCGTGCTCGATGCAGGCTTGGCGTTCTGGCCGCTGTTCTCGCGGTTGTTCATGTTCTCGGCTATCGGCCTGGTCGTGACGCTGGTCTATCCGATGCTGGTGCGCGCCAGCGGTGGCAGCAGCGGCCGTGGTGCCTACGCCGTGGCCGGCGTGCTGGCCGTCGCCTTGGCGATTGGCGTTGGCAACATGTTCGTCGCTCATCCAAGCGTCGCCCCTACCGGCAAAGGCCCTGGCATGACCCCGGTCGAACCCGGCCAGGCACAGAAAGACTGGGCGCACTACGGCAATACCGAAGGCGGCAGCCGCTTCGCCGCGCTGGACCAGATCAATCGTGACAACGTGAACGAACTCAAGGTCGCCTGGACCTATCACACCGGCGATGTGGCGCTGAGCGACGGCAACGGTGCCGAAGACCAGCTGACCCCGCTGCAGGTGGGCGACAAGGTATTCATCTGCACCCCGCACAACAATCTCATCGCGCTGGACGCGGACACCGGCAAGGAGCTCTGGAAGAACGCGATCAACGCCCAATCCAAGGTCTGGCAGCGTTGCCGCGGCCTGGCCTACTTCGACGCCACCGCCCAGATCGCCCAGCCGACCCAGCCCGACAGCTCGCCGATCGCCGCCGTCAAACTGCCCGCCGGCGCCAACTGCCAGCGCCGCCTGCTGACTAACACCATCGATGGCCGCTTGATCGCCGTCGATGCCGACACCGGCGCGTTCTGCGAAGGCTTTGGTAACAACGGCCAGGTCGACCTCAAGGCCGGCCTGGGCGATGTCCCGGATTCCTACTACCAGCTGTCCTCCGCTCCTCTGATGGCCGGCACCACCGTGGTGGTTGGCGGCCGGGTGGCCGACAACGTCCAGACCGACATGCCAGGCGGCGTGATCCGTGGCTTCGACGTGATCACCGGGCAAATGCGCTGGGCCTTCGACCCGGGCAATCCAGAGGACCGCAACGCCCCGCAAGGCGACAGCACCTACGTGCGCAGCACCCCCAACAGCTGGGCGCCGATGTCTTATGACCCGGCGATGAACACGGTCTTCCTGCCGATGGGCAGCGCCTCCACCGACCTCTACGGCGTCGAGCGCAGCGAGCTGGACCACACCTATGGCGCGTCGGTACTGGCTTTGGACGCCACCACCGGCAACCAGAAGTGGGTGTTCCAGACCGTGCACAACGACCTGTGGGACTTCGACCTGCCCATGCAGCCGAGCCTGATCGATTTCACGCGGGACGATGGCAAGACCGTCCCGGCGGTGGTGATCGGCACCAAGGCCGGGCAGATCTACGTGCTCGACCGTGCGACCGGCACGCCGCTGACCCAGGTCGACGAAGTGCCGGTCAAGCCGAGCAATATCCCTAACGAGCCGTACTCCCCGACCCAACCCAAATCGGTGGGCATGCCGCAGATCGGTGCACAGACCCTGACCGAATCGGACATGTGGGGCGCCACCCCGTATGACCAACTGCTGTGCCGCATCGATTTCAAGAAGATGCGCTATGACGGCCTGTACACCGCGCCAGGCACCGATCTGTCGCTGAGCTTCCCAGGTTCGCTCGGTGGCATGAACTGGGGCAGCATCTCCACCGACCCAGTACATGGCTTTATCTTCGTCAACGACATGCGTCTGGGTCTGTGGATTCAGATGATCCCGTCGCAGAACAAAGGCCAGGCCACCTCCGGTGGCGAGGCGCTGAACACGGGCATGGGCGCCGTTCCCCTCAAGGGCACGCCTTATGCTGTGAACAAGAACCGCTTCCTGTCCGTGGCCGGTATTCCGTGCCAGGCACCGCCTTTCGGCACCCTGACCGCCATCGACATGAAGACCCAGCAGATCGCCTGGCAAGTGCCGGTCGGCACTGTCGAGGACACCGGCCCACTCGGTATCCGCATGCACCTGCCGATCAAGATCGGCCTGCCGACCCTCGGCGGTACGCTGTCCACCCAAGGCGGCCTGGTGTTCATCGCCGGTACTCAGGACTTCTACCTGCGCGCCTACGACAGCGGCAATGGCAACGAGATCTGGAAGGCTCGCCTGCCCGTCGGCAGCCAGGGCGGCCCGATGACCTACGTCTCGCCCAAGACCGGCAAGCAGTATGTAGTGGTCACTGCCGGCGGTGCGCGGCAATCCCCTGACCGTGGCGACTACGTGATGGCCTATGCCCTGCCGTAAACCGCGCCGCCTTCTTCGCGGATAAACCCTACCCCACCGAGACCGCGTCGCTCCCTTCGCCGGTTCTCACAAAGACTCCGAGCAGCCTTTGTGGGACCGGCGAACGGGCCCTCACAGACAACCCGAGACTCCGTAATGCCCCGCGTTATTCGCATCACCCCCGCTCTTGCGCTGGCCCTGGCCAGCACCACCGCCATGGCCGACGGCGACCTGATGACCCGCAACACCCTGACCGGTGACTGGGGCGGCTTGCGCCACCAGCTCGAGGAAGATGGCATCAGGTTCACCGGCGACTACAGCGGCGAAACGGCCTACAACGCCCACGGTGGCCTGCACCGTTCGGCACGCTACTCGCAGAACCTCAAGCTCGGCGTACAGTTCGACCTCTCGAAGCTGTACGGCCTGGACAATGCTGGCAAGGTCCAGCTGACGGTCAACGACCGCCGCGGCAACAGCGCCTCCGAGGACCTGGTGGGCAACCGCCTGCCGATCCAGGAAAACTACGGCGGCCTCTACACCCGCCTGACCGAGCTCAGCTACGAGCGCACCCTGTTCACCCCGGCACTCAACGTCAAGCTCGGTTACATGGCCATGGGCAACGACCTGGGCGGGCTCGACAGCGGCATCCTGTGCAACTTCATGAACGCCGGCTTCTGCGGCCACCCGCTGAACATGTCCGGCGGCAGTGGTTGGACCAACTACCCCAACGCGCATCTGGGCGTGAGGGTCAAATACGACTTGTCGCCAGCCTGGCAGGTGCGTGTGGCAGCGTTCAACGTCGACCCCGAAAGCAACGGCAACGCCAGCCGCGCCTGGCACCTGGGGCCCAAGCACACGACCGGCACCGTGGTCCCGGTCGAGCTGGTGTACAAGCTGCAAGGCCAACTGCCTGGCGAGTACAAGCTCGGCTACTACTACGACAGCTCCGATGCCAAACGCATCGGCCGCAATGACCAAGTGTCCGGGCGCAGCGGCCATTACCTGCTGATCGACCAGGCGGTGTGGAACGACCCTGCCCTGCCGGGCCGAAGCTTGCACGCCTTCGGCCAGTATTCGGCCTCAAGCAAAGCGGCCTCGCCGTTTACCAAGTGGTATGGCGCAGGCGTCGTGCTGTACAAGCCGTTCGAAGGGCGCCCGCGCGATACCCTGGCGCTGGGCTACGGTCGCGCCGTGCCCAACCCCCGTAGCCGCGATGTACTCGAGGACGCCGCCCAGGCCGATGGCCAGGACTTCCCCAACCTGGACAGCGCCGAACAGCTGATCGAGCTGAGCTACGGCTACCAGGCCACACCCTGGCTGAACCTGCGGCCGGATGTGCAGTACATCATCGAGCCGGGCGCATTCTCCGGGCAACGCATCGACAACGCGTTGGTGGTGGGACTGCAGGTCAAGGCGAGCTTCTGATCGATTGCACCTCGGGGCGCGGCGAAAGGGGCGCACGCGCCCCAAGGCTCATCGACCCGCGCTCAGGTGCTGCACCAGGCGAAGCAACATGGCATCGCAGGCCTTCAACTGCTCGACACTGATGAACTCATCGGGCTTGTGCCCCTGATCCATGCTGCCAGGCCCGCAGACCACCGTCGCAATGCCCGCCTGATCGAACAGCCCACCCTCGGTACCAAAGGCCACGGTGCCAAACTCCTCGGAGCCGCTGAGCAGCGCGACCAGTTGCGCCGCCTCGCTGTCGGCCGGGGTCGCCAGGCCAGGGTAGGCACTGAGCGGCTTCAGGCGAATGTCACTGTCTGCGCTGACCGCACGCATGCGCGGCAGCAGTTCGGCCTCGGCGTAGGTCTGCAACTGGTCGGCCACGGCCTGGGCCTCGAAGCCCGGCAAGGCGCGCACCTCGAAGTCGAACTCGCACTCGGCCGGGACGATGTTCAGCGCCCGCCCTCCTTTGATCATGCCGGTCTGCACCGTGGAAAACGGCGGGTCGAAGCGTTCGTCATGGTGCTCGGGACGCGCCAGGCCATCGCCGATCTCGCCGAGCTTGCCGATCAGGCGCGCGGCGTATTCGATCGCATTGACCCCATAGGGCGCGTACGCCGAATGGCACGCGGCGCCGTGCACCTGGCAACGCATGGCCAACTTGCCTTTGTGGCCCAGCACTGGCTTGAGCTCGGTAGGCTCGCCGATCAGGCACAGGCGCGGTTTGTGGGGACGTTGCTCGAGGGCTGCCAGCATGGAGCGCACGCCTAGGCAGCCGACCTCCTCATCGTAGGAAAACGCCAGATGCACCGGCCATTTCAACGGCTGCGCGAGAAACGCCGGCACCGCCGCCAGCACCGAAGCGATGAAACCTTTCATGTCCGCCGTACCGCGCCCGTACAGACGCCCGTCACGTTCGGTCAACGCGAAAGGCTTGACTGTCCAGGCCTGGCCATCGACCGGCACCACATCGGTGTGCCCGGACAACACCACGCCACCCTGGTCCTTAGGGCCTATGGTGGCGAACAAGTTGGCCTTGGTGCCCTCTTCGTTGTGGAACAGCTCGCAGTCCACACCCAGCCCGGCCAGGTAATCACGAATGAAACCGATCAGCTCCAGGTTGGATTCGCGGCTGACGGTGGCAAATCCCACCAGCCGGGCCAGCAGTTCGCGACTGCTCGACTCACTCATCGCCTGGCACTCCATAGCTTGGCGCGGCGGTTGGGTTCAACGCACGGGTCACGTAGTCCTGCATCTGCGGGCGGTAGTCTTGCCACAGTTTGTCCAGCGCGCCGATAGGATCCTCGTCCGCCCAGTCCACCCGCAGGTCTACCAGCGGCCAGGTCAGCTCACCGGCAATCTTCATCGCTGCCGAATGCACCGGCCCCGCTTCGCCGCCAGCGGCCATGGCCGCGTGCATCGCAGCCAACATACGATCGGCCAGGTGCCCGGCCGTTTGCTCGAAGGCTGCGACCATGGCCTCGATCACCTGGATCGAGGACAACAGATTGCCTGCTGCCGCGCACTGCTCGCCGGCCACTGCGTTGTGCACGCCGAGTGCTTCCTTGCCAGTGAACAATGCCACCTGCCCCTGGCTGTCGATCACCGTCACCTGCCGGTATTCGCTCCAGCCATTGGCCGTGAGCACCCGGTCCAGCGCGGCCGCCGGCAGTTTCCCTTGCTCCAGGGCATCGAGTATTTGCGGGCCCAACGCGGGCAAGGTGATGTTCTGCGTGGCCACCGCGCCGACACCTGCACGTACCCAAGGACAACGTGCGCCTACTGCGATGCTCGATGAGCTGATGGCGATACCGAGCTGGCCGGTTTCCTGGCAACGGCCGATGATGGAAAAGGTCATGTTCTATGGCTCCTGAGGGTCTGTCCAATGCACAGCGAAAACAACTTTTCGCGCGAATGGGAGCATTCTGGGCAGAAGCCATTGACCCACGAAACCAACTTTTTCCTAGGACCAGAAAAGGAAAAAACTAAGGCCATAAAACATCAATAAAAACGGCACTCAAATAAACAGGAAACATAGCTCAACGCCGCGCCGATCAAGGCCTTCGGTAATTTATAGGCAATCATTAGCTAAATAATATTTTCGCGTTGCAAAGCACATCCCTAGTCTGGCCTCAGGCAAAGGCGGTACCCCACCGACCTGAATAAAACCGCCTTCCAAGAAGGGCTCAGACATGACATTGAACAACATCGAAATCGACACTCTCGTGGTCGGCGCCGGCCAGGCTGGCGTGGCCATGAGCGAACACCTGAGCAAACTCGGCGTGCCGCACCTGGTGCTGGAGCGCAAGCGCATCGCCGAGGCCTGGCGCACCGGGCGCTGGGATTCGTTGGTGGCCAACGGCCCGGTCTGGCACGACCGCTTCCCGGGCCTGGAATTCGACCTCGACCCGGATGCCTTCGCCGGCAAGGACCAGGTCGCCGACTACTTCGAGACCTACGTGCGCAAGTACAACCTGCCCGTACGGACCGGCATTGAAGTGAAGAAGGTGGTACGCAACGCCGACTGCCCAGGCTTCACCATCGAAACCAACGAAGGCGTGATCCGTGCCAACCGCGTAGTGGCCGCGACCGGTCCTTTCCAACGCCCGGTGATTCCGGCCATCGCCCCGAAGGACGAGCGCCTGCACCAAATCCACTCGGCCGCCTACTACAACCCCGAGCAACTGCCCGAAGGCGCTGTGCTGGTGGTGGGCGCTGGCTCCTCCGGCGTGCAGATCGCCGAAGAGCTGATGCGCGCCGGGCGCCAGGTGTACCTCTCGGTCGGGGCCCATGACCGTCCGCCACGGTCCTACCGCAACCGCGACTTCTGCTGGTGGCTGGGTGTGCTGGGCGAATGGGACGCCGAGATCGCCAAACCGGGCCGCGAACACGTGACCATCGCCGTCAGTGGTGCCCGCGGTGGCCATACCGTGGACTTCCGCGCCCTCGCCCATCAGGGCATGACGTTGGTCGGCCTGACCCAGTCGTTCGAGAACGGCGTGGTGCGCTTCCAGGACGACCTTGCCGACAACATCCGCCGTGGCGATGAGAACTACCTGGCCCTGCTGGATGCCGCCGATGCCTATATCGAGCGTAACGGCCTGGACCTGCCGCAGGAGCCAGAAGCCCGCAAGCGTCTGCCCGATCCTGAATGCGTCAGCCACCCGCTGCGCGAGCTCGACCTGGCCGAGGCCGGCGTCAACACCATCATCTGGGCCACCGGCTACGGCGTGGATTTCAGCTGGCTGCAGGTCGACACCTTCGATGCCAACGGCAAACCGCTGCACCAGCGCGGCGTGTCCCGCGAGCCGGGTGTGTACTTCCTCGGCCTGCCCTGGCTGTCGCGCCGCGGCTCATCATTCATCTGGGGCGTCTGGCACGACGCCAAGCATGTGGCCGGCCACATCGCCACCCAACGCACATACCAGGCCTACCGCGATCGCGAACAGCGTGAAGCGGATGCCGAGCAGTCCCCAACCTCGATCCAGAAAGTCAGCACCCTCGGAGCGCACTGATGCCTACCCATACCCGTATCCGCATGTTCAACACCAAGGCGACCTACCCCAATCAGTCGCTGGACAACGACCTCTGCCAGGCAGTGCGTGCCGGCAACACGATCTATGTGCGCGGCCAGGTCGGTACCGACTTCGAAGGTCGTCTGGTAGGCCTGGGCGATCCTCGTGCCCAAGCCGAGCAAGCGATGAAGAACGTCAAGCAGCTGCTTGAAGAAGCCGGTTCGGACATGTCGCACATCGTCAAGACCACCACCTACATCACCGACCCCCGCTTCCGTGAGCCGGTGTATCAGGAAGTCGGCAAATGGCTCAAAGGCGTGTTCCCGATCTCCACCGGACTGGTGGTGGCGGGCCTGGCCCAGGCTGAATGGCTTATGGAGATCGATGTGATCGCCGTGGTGCCGGACCAGGCGTAACACCCTGGCGTTTGCGGGGTTGCTTTGCAGCCCCCTTTGGGGGGCAAGCCCGCTCCCCTCAGGCGACAAGGCCTTGGGGAGCGGGCTTGCCCGTTCAGGGCTCATGGAAGCTCAAAGCTTGGCCAGTTCCTCCCGGCAGAACTCGACGAACAATTGCGCAGGTTTGGTCAGTTGGACCCGCTTCAACCGCGCCGCCGCCAGCCCCGACAGGGCCACCGGCTCGGCGATGTCCAGCGTCACCAGCCGCTGTCCATCGTAGGTGTATTCGGAATGTGGCCGGGTCACCAGCAACGAAAACCCGAAACCCTGCCCAACCATCCCCCGCACCATCTCGATCGATGGCGAACTGAAGACAATGTTCGGCGTCAGGCCCATCTCGTTGAACAGGCTGACGAAATAGGTGCGGCTCGGCGCGACATCGAGCAGGATCATCGGCTCCGGGCACAAGTCACGCAGCGACACCTGAGCCTGACCTGCGAAGCGGTGCTTTTCAGGAAGCAGCACGTAGGGCTTTTGCGGCGGCATCAATGGCTCGGCTTCGATGGTGCCGTCCAGGTCATGGTCGTAGAGAAAAGCCAGATCGAATGTGCCGGCGGTCAGGCCCTGGATCAGGTCCTGCTGCTCGCCATCGCGCAGGCGGATGTCCACGCCCGGATAACGCTCACGAAAGCCTGCGATCAACCTGGGCAGATACAGCGGCGCCACCGTCTCGAAGCAGCCGATATCGATCTGCCCGGCCACGGTGTCGTTGTCGGCCAAGGCGTTCTGCTCGAACTCGTGGGTCATCTGCAGCAGCGCCTTGGTCTTGGCATAGAAGCGCTTGCCGCTGGGGGTCAGCGAAACGCCCTGGGCATGGTGGCGGATGAACAACTGGACGCCGAAGCTCTCTTCCAGGCTTTTGATGGCCGTGGAGATCGACGGCTGCGCGATGTACAGCTGGCGCGATGCCTCGGCGACGCTGCCGGCCTCCACGGTGGTGACGAAATACTTGAGTTGACGCAAGGTATAGGAAGCCACAGGTACCTCTCTGACGCCGCATGCGGCGTAGCGGATTTTTCCTGCCACCTTACCTTAGCGCTGGGCCCACAGGCGCGTGGGTGAGCAAGGATTTGCCTATGGGTTGAAGATATTTTTCATGGCACGAGCGCAGCCGTGAGGTTAAACGTGTGACGCGCAAAAGGGCCGCAGAGCGGCCCCTCCGAAAAGCCCTGGCTGTTCAGGGCGGTTACGACGCGTATACCTGGGATGCGCTTACTGCACCACCCCGCACGCTACCCGGGCGCCGCCACCGCCCAGTTTCTCAGGATGGTCGCTGTGGTTGTCACCACCGGCATGCACCATCAGGGCATGCTCCTTGAAATCGTCCACCTTGAGTCGAGGTGCCAAAACTGGAGTCGTAGCCTTGCCGTCGGCACCGACATACAACGCTGGCAAGTCGCCGCGATGGCCGCCTGCGTCGTACGGGCCTTTGTGAGCGTTGGTCGCCGCCGGATCCCAGTGGCCCCCGGCGGCGCCGGCCGGCACGGACTTGCCGTTCTCCTCGGCCGCGTCGCATGAAGGGCGCTGGTGCAAGTGGAAGCCGTGCACACCCGGAGGCAGGTCGGCAAGATCCGGGGTGAGCAATGCCCCGTACGGGGTCTGCTCGAGGGTGACCGTCCCGATCGACTTGCCTGGGCCGTCCGGGCCGGCAAGCTGCAATTCCACCTTCTGGTCGGCCTGAGCAAGGCCGGCGGTGACCAGCAAGGCGGTCATTACCAGTGCTTTCATGTGATTTCTCCTTGGTTTGGAACAACGGACGTCTTACCTGCAGAACACGCCACCTGACAGGTGGACTGCGTACGCTGCCAGCGATTCCATTCGATCGCAGTCAGACGTACTTCTGTCTTGTGTAAGGAACCTCTACGAGGTTTGCGTTTTCTACCCGACATCCACTCAAGGAGGGCTGCACCATGCTCGATCCCGCAACCGGCATGCAACCAGGCGAACGCTACACCGTCGATAACGAGGAGCGTACCTGGCAATTCACGGGTTTCTTCCTCGATGGAAAGTACTATCTCGACACCGACCTCAACACCGCCGTCGGCTGGCTGGAGGGTACTCGGTTCTACTATGACGACCTTGACCCGGATGGCCAGCCGATCTTTGCGGATCGACTGGCCGGCACCATCGAGGATCTGGTGTTGACTCTGGTCGATGGCGCGACGCTCAAGCTCGAAGGCTCATTGCAGGGTCATCCGAGCGACGCACGCAAAGGCCTCTGAACCGCTCGAGACCTCCGGGTCAATCGAAGTCCCAGTAAGGCTGGCAGTGCCCGACTTCGGTCCAGCCCGTGCCCTCCGGGCACTCTGGCCCGAAATCCCAATAGCTGAGCAGGGCATCGCCGGCGATGGCGCCGGTCTGGACAATTGGAGACGGCGTAGCGGCCCCAGGAGCGGACTCGGTGCTGTGGGCGAACGGGGTCAGGCCCGCGGTGAACAACAGAGCGATTACGGCACGTTTTTTCATATCGTTTTCTCGTGTGTTTCTGACGTCGATGAAGCAGGCGAACCGTCATGATCTGCCTGCCGACCGGTGAGGGATCTCGTCCTTCACCTACGCCCACTGTCGTCTGGCAACGCCCCCTCTAGCACCAGGAAATCTACTCGGTCATTACGCTGAATCGATGTCGCGTTCGAGCGCCTTCCTACGCCTGCCCTCAAGACATCGTTCAGCTCTTTTCGCATTCCAGCGACTGCGCTGATGGGGCGAGTCACCTTCAAACTCACTCTGACGACGCTGATCTGGCCACCAGCCTCGTTCGACCATTGGGCCGCACTCAAGGAGCGCCACCTCCCAACATCCCACGCTCTACGATGAAATCGATCACCGCCTTCAACCCCTCACCCTTCTTCAGATTGCTGAAAGTCCACGGTCGCTCGGGGCGCATGCGTCGGGTATCGCGCTCCATCACCTCCAGCGAAGCACCGACATGAGGCGCCAGATCGGTCTTGTTGATCACCAGGAAATCCGACTTGGTGATGCCTGGCCCTCCTTTGCGGGGAATCTTCTCGCCTTCGGCGACATCGATGACATAAATCGTCAGGTCAGCGAGTTCCGGACTGAATGTCGCACTGAGGTTGTCGCCTCCGCTTTCGACGAAGATCACATCGAGATTGCCAAACTTACGCGTCAGCGCCTCTACGGCAGCCAGGTTCATCGAGGCGTCTTCGCGGATCGCCGTATGCGGACAACCACCGGTCTCCACCCCGACAATACGCTCAGGCTCCAAGGCACCGGCCTCGGTGAGGATGCGCTGATCCTCCTTGGTGTAGATGTCGTTGGTCACGACCGCGAGTTGGTAGTGGTCACGCATGGCCTTGCACAAGGCTTCGAGCAATGCGGTCTTGCCGGAGCCGACCGGTCCGCCGACGCCGACGCGCAGGGGGTTTTGATGACTTTGCATGAAGGTCTTCCTCAAGAACGGAACAAACGGGTGTATTGGATTTCATGACAGGAAGAGGCAATGGCGAGCCGCGGCAGGCTGCCGCCGAGCTGGTCATCGTCCAGCGCCAGGGCGCGATCGAGCACGGCAGGCAGCGCCTGCCCCAGGTCGCGCAGTAGCGTCTGGGCCGCCTGCTGGCCGAACGGCACCAGCTTGACCCCGGCCATCACCGCGCTTTCGAGCCAGGCAAAGCCGTGGCCCAAGGCCAACTGACGCAACGGGATGGACCAATGCACGCCAAGCCAGGCCATGCCGCTCAGTTGGCTCAGGTCGAGACTGACCCGCCAGTCCGGGGCCTGCCCCAGCTGCCAGCCATCGAGCAGCCGCGCCAGCGCACTGCCACGCTGCTGTTCTTCCAGCCGCAACTCGGCAGTCTCACGGTTGGCCAGCACGAAGCGGCTCCAATGCGCGAAGGCGCAGGCATCATTTGCCTGGCAGGCGTGATAGAGCCGCGCCAACACTGGCCAGTCGAGGTAGCCGAGGGTGTCGTTCAATTGCTCGCGTTGCCAGGCAGCGAAGGTTGCAGTGTCGCGCACCCAACCGGCCTCCACGGCCCACTCCAACCCCTGGGAGTAGGTGAAACCGCCTACCGGCAGGCCTGGACTGGCCAGTTGCAGTAGGCGCAGCAGCGCGAGGTCGACGTCCATCAACCGGCCAGCACCAAGGCCGCCCCCGCCAGCATCCCCCCACCGATGGCCTTCTGCAGGCCCGTGTGACGACGCAACAGGCAGCCGACGGCAAATCCCACTGCCAGCAGCAGCGTGCTGACGAGAACGAAACCTGAGCCGAACAGCCAGAATGCGCTGGGTGTAGCCTCCACGCCATGGGCCCAGCCATGGAACAGGGCGAACATCGGCATGATCACTGCCAGCAGCCTTTGCCGACTGGGCAGCAACAAGGCGCCTGCGATCACCCATACCGACACGGCGATCATCGCTTCCATACCCAGCACGTCACCAACCAGATGCCCGCACACCGCCCCACCGACCATCGCCGCCAAGGCGGCCAGCGGCAGGCCCAGGCTTCGGCGCGTCAGGGCCGCCAGCACACCGGTGCCCAGCAACATCAACAGATGATCGAGACCGGTCAGTGGATGCAACAGGCCGTCGCGCAAGGGGCTACTGTCGTGACCAGGGTGGGCGAAGGCCGGCAGGGCCACCAGCAGCAGGACAACGGCTAACGTCTTTTTCATTGAAAACTCCCAGGTTGGCTCAGCAATGGGCAGGCAAGCGCACGAACTGATGGTCGTGGCCGTGATGATGGGGCGCGCTCTGGTAGGCCCCAGCTTCAGGTTCGAAAGGCGCCTGCTCGGTCACCACGCTCAAGCCCAGGCCGCGCAGCATCTCGTCCAGGACATGATCGTGCTGGAAACGCAGCAGGCCAGGTTCGATCTGCAACGGCACATGGCGGTTGCCCAGGTGGTAGGCCGCGCGGGCCAGCAGCAGCGGGTCGGTGCAACGCACCGTGGACACCTGCTCGGGCGCGGCAAGCACTTGCACTACATGGTGACCTTCGGCGTCACCGAGCAGCTCGCCGCCACGCAGCAGGTGACCACGCTCAAGCATCAGGCCTGCCTCTCGGCCGTCGTCCAGGGTGATACGCAGGCGGCTTTTGATGCGGCAATCCACGTCCAGGGTAACGGTGCCGGTCACAGGGCCTGCTTCGTTGAGTCGACGGGTCAGGACAATCATGGGTTTTCCTCAGAACAGAAAATAACGCTGGGCCAACGGGAGTTCGCGGGCCGGTTCGCACACCAGCAGCTCGCCGTCGGCGCGCACCTGATAAGTCTGGGCATCTACCTCGATAAGCGGTTGCAGGCTGTTGTGGACCATGTCGGCCTTGCGTACCCGCCGACAGCCGCGGGCCACACCGATCAGACTGCGCAGACCAAGTGTCTCGGCCAGGCCCCTGTCCATGGCCAATTGCGGCAGGAAGGTCATGCGCGTGGCCTGCCGGGCCGCGCCGAGTGCGCCGAACATCGGCCGGTAATGCACAGGTTGCGGCGTGGGAATCGAGCCATTGATATCGCCCATCGGCGCCGTGACGATCATTCCGCCCTTGAGCACCAAGGCCGGCTTGACGGCGAAGAAGGCCGGCGACCAGAGCACCAAGTCAGCAAGCTTGCCCACCTCCACCGATCCCACCTCATGGGCGATGCCATGGGTCAGGGCCGGGTTGAGGGTGTACTTGGCGATGTAGCGCTTGACCCGGAAGTTGTCGCTGTAATCGCTGTCAGGCGACAACGGCCCGCGGCGCAGCTTCATCTGGTGCGCCACTTGCCAGGTGCGCAGCACCACCTCGCCCACCCGGCCCATGGCCTGTGAGTCCGAAGAGGTCATCGCGAAAGCCCCCATGTCATGGAGGATATCCTCGGCGGCAATGGTCTCGCGGCGTATGCGCGACTCGGCGAAGGCCACATCCTCGGCAATGCTCGGGTCCAGGTGATGGCAGACCATGAGCATGTCCAGGTGTTCGTCGACGGTGTTCACGGTATAGGGCAGCGTCGGGTTGGTCGAAGAGGGCAATACATTGGCCTGCCCGGCTGCGCGGATGATGTCCGGCGCATGACCGCCCCCGGCACCTTCGGTGTGGAAGGTGTGGATGGTGCGATCACCGATGGCGGCCAGGGTGTCTTCGATACACCCGGACTCATTGAGCGTGTCGGTGTGGATCGCCACCTGGATGTCCAGCGCCTCGGCCACGCCCAGGCAGCAGTCGATGGCAGCCGGCGTGGAGCCCCAGTCTTCGTGCAGTTTCAGGCCCACCGCTCCGGCGGCGATCTGCTCCTGCAAGGCTTCGGGCCGCGAAGCATTGCCTTTGCCCAACAAGCCGATGTTGATCGGCAGGCTGTCGGCGGCCTGGAGCATGCGCGCCAAGTACCAGGGGCCGGGCGTGCAGGTGGTGGCATTGGTGCCGGTGGCCGGCCCGGTGCCGCCCCCGATGAACGTGGTGACGCCACTGATCAAGGCTTCCTCTACCTGTTGCGGGCAGATGAAGTGGATGTGCGAGTCGATGCCACCGGCAGTGATGATCTTGCCCTCGGCAGCGATCACTTCGGTGCCCGGCCCGACGGGGACGGTGACCCCTGGCTGGACATCCGGATTGCCCGCCTTGCCGATCGCGGCGATACGCCCATGACGCACGCCGATATCGGCCTTGACGATGCCCCAGTGATCGATGATCAAGGCGTTGGTCAGCACCAGGTCCATCGCCTCGGCGGCGAGCATCTGGCCCTGGCCCATGCCATCGCGGATAACCTTGCCACCACCGAACTTGACCTCTTCACCGTATACGGTGAAGTCCTTTTCCACCTCGACCCACAGGGCGGTATCGGCCAGGCGCACACGGTCGCCGACCGTCGGGCCGAACATGTCGGCATAGGCCTGCCGGGATATCCGACTCATACCCTGCCCTCCAGTGCGCCCATGACCCTGCCCTGGAAGCCGTACACCTCCCGCTTGCCGGCGTAGGCGACCAACTGAACGGTGCGGGCCTGTCCAGGCTCGAAACGCACGGCGGTGCCGGCCGGGATATCCAGGCGATAGCCACGGGCCACCTCACGCTCGAAGACCAGGCAATCATTGACCTCGTAGAAGTGGTAGTGCGATCCGACCTGCACCGGACGGTCGCCATGGTTGGCCACGCTGACGCTGACAGTCGGGCGGCCCTTGTTGAGTTCGATGTCGCCGTCAGCGACCTGGATTTCTCCGGGGATCATGCTCGGCTCCTCAGACGATGGGGTCATGCACGGTCACCAGCTTGGTGCCGTCGGGAAAGGTCGCCTCGACCTGAACGTCGTGGAGCATCTCGGCCACGCCCTCCATTACCTGCGCCCGCCCCAGTACTTCACGGCCCAGGCTCATCAGCTCGGCGACACTGCGCCCATCACGGGCGCCTTCGAGCACAGCGGCGCTGATCAGCGCCACCGCCTCCGGGTAGTTGAGCCTCAAGCCACGGGCCAGCCGCCGCTCGGCCAGCAACGCTGCGGTGAACAACAGCAGTTTGTCTTTCTCTCTTGGGGTCAGCTCCATGGCCTCTCTCTCAGGTGGCCCAGATGCGCGGCGGGCACGGCGCCAGGCCGAGGACAGCCGGACGCAGCAGGTGCCAGAGGCGCTGCAGGGTGGATTGCAGGTGTTGGTTGTCATGGTCGAGCAGGCGGATCACCAGCAAGGGCCCCAGCAAGGTGGCGCCAGCAGGATTGCCCAAGCCCTCCAGTGCCTGGCGCACGCGCTCGAGCAGCGCTGGATTGGCGGGCGCTGCGCAAAACGTAGCGACCAGCGGGTAGCCGCCAAGCTTGTCCAACCCCCCGGCTTCGATGCGCAGCCGCTCCTGCAGCCCAGGGTCATCTGCCAGTTCGATGCACAGGCTGCTGTCGAGTGCGCCCTGCTCGAAGCGCTCGCCCATGACCGGTCGCCCCAGGCACAGGGTTTCCCAGGCCAGCAACCGTGCACCGGGCTCGAGCGTGAAGCGGCTATCGAGCCTGGCTCGCGCGCCACTGAAGAAGATGCTGTCCTGGGGCAGCCATTCCAGCGTGCTGCCCGCCGCCAGGTGGAACCGCTGCGTGAGCCGTGCCGTAGGCCCGATGCTGCGGTAGAACTTGCTCGCCCCCGGCATGGTCAGCAGTGCGTGGCTGCCAGGTTCTAGATGAACCTCCAATTCCAGCCGGTCACCGGCGACGATGCCACCTGGCGGATGCAGGACATAGACATGACAGGGTGCACCTTCGGGATGGAACGGACGCTGCACCAAAAGAGGACCGAAGTGCCGTCGCGCACCAAGGCGGGTCACCCCTTCGCACTGGATGAAGCGCAGTTGGAGACAGGCGCTCCAGCCAGGTTGCTGCTCGAGTTGTTCCTTGCGCTGCGCCAACGACATCCACAAGCCCCCGAAAACACGCGGCCTTGCGGCCGTGAAGCGGGTCAGAAGCAGCGCTGGATGCCCTGCAGGCCTGACCACTTGATCAAATTCTTTGGCAGGGACATAGCAGGTAACGGGCCAACTCTTCGCTTGAGGCTGGATGAAAAGATTCAGCGCACCGCGTCGTCGCAAGGGCTGACCAGCCGGTCGCCCGTCTGGGCAATTCATGACTGGACGTTTCGGATCCGCGGCGGATGTATTATCGTGGCGAGGTGCGCATATAAAAGCAGCCTGAGCGATCAGGCCCTAGGCAATACAAGAGGGTGTCATGAGTAACGAGAGCATTAACTGGGACAAGCTGGGCTTCGACTATATCAAGACCGACAAGCGCTACCTGTCCGTATGGCGCAACGGCGAGTGGGACAAAGGCACCCTGACCGAAGACAACGTGCTGCACATCAGTGAAGGCTCCACCGCCCTGCACTATGGCCAGCAATGCTTCGAAGGCCTGAAGGCCTATCGTTGCAAGGACGGCTCGATCAATCTGTTCCGCCCTGACCAGAACGCCGCCCGCATGCAGCGCAGCTGCGCCCGACTGCTGATGCCGCAAGTGCCGACCGATGTGTTCATCGAGGCCTGCAAGCAAGTGGTCAAGGCCAACGAGCGCTTCGTACCACCGCACGGCAAAGGCGCCCTTTACCTGCGTCCGTTCGTCATCGGCACCGGCGACAACATCGGCGTGCGCACCGCGCCGGAGTTCATCTTCTCGATCTTCGCCATCCCGGTCGGCTCGTACTTCAAAGGCGGCATGAAACCGCACAACTTCACCATCTCCAGCTATGACCGCGCCGCCCCGCAAGGTACCGGCGCCGCCAAGGTCGGTGGCAACTATGCGGCCAGCCTGATGCCAGGTGCCGAAGCGAAGAAGAACAACTTCGCCGATGCCATCTACCTGGACCCGCTGACCCACAGCAAGATCGAGGAAGTCGGTTCGGCCAACTTCTTCGGCATCACCAAGGACAACGAGTTCGTCACCCCGAAATCGGCCTCCGTCCTGCCGGGCATCACCCGTCTGTCGCTGATGGAACTGGCCGCCTCGCGCCTGGGCCTTAAAGTGGTCGAAGGCGATGTCGAGATCAACAACCTCGATCGCTTCGTCGAAGCCGGGGCCTGCGGTACCGCCGCAGTCATCACGCCGATCGGCGGGATCGAGTACAACGGCAAGCTGCACGTCTTCCACGACCTGGAAAAAGTCGGCCCTGTCACCCAGAAGCTCTACAACGAGCTGACCGGCATCCAGAGCGGCGACGTCGAAGCGCCAGCCGGCTGGATCGTCAAGGTCGCCTGAGGCTCCGTCCTCCCTTGAAAAACGGGGCATGCCAGCAATGGCATGCCCCGTTTTCATTTTCCATACCCGCCTTTGGCGGTGCGCCCGTTCACCAAGGTCAAAGGGGGATCTCGGCCCCGCAGACTCAGGCCGATCAGGTCTTGATGCAACAAATGAATTTTTCTTAAATCGCGCAATGTCTATTCTTTGGCACAATCAAGCCTCCAATCGCTGCCCAGGTACTAGCATGCCCCGCGTACTGACCATCGAAGACGACGCCGTCACCGCCCAGGAGATCGTCGCCGAACTGTCCAGCCATGGCCTGGAAGTGGACTGGGCCGACAATGGCCGTGAAGGCCTGTCCAAGGCCATCGGTGGAGGCTACGACCTGATCACCTTGGATCGCATGTTGCCCGAGGTCGATGGGTTGACCATCGTCACTACCCTGCGCAACCTCAAGATCGCCACCCCTATCCT
Source organism: Pseudomonas sp. HTZ2 (assembly GCF_033173945.1). Classification (NCBI taxonomy): domain Bacteria; kingdom Pseudomonadati; phylum Pseudomonadota; class Gammaproteobacteria; order Pseudomonadales; family Pseudomonadaceae; genus Pseudomonas; species Pseudomonas sp. HTZ2. The sequence continues at coordinate 4,511,546 of NZ_CP137332.1, forward strand.
GATGATCAGCGCCCTCTCCGATGTCGACGAGCGCGTGCGCGGCTTGCGCGCCGGCGGCGACGACTACCTGACCAAGCCGTTCGCCTCCGACGAGATGGCCGCACGGGTCGAAGTACTGCTGCGCCGCAACAGCGTGCCGGTGACCCAGACCCGCCTGCAGGTCGCCGACCTCGAGTTGGACCTGATCAGCCACGAAGCGCGCCGCGGCGAGCAGACCCTCAACCTGCTACCCACCGAATACAAGCTGCTGGAATACCTGATGCGCCATGCCGGCCAGGTCATCACCCGGATGATGATTTTCGAAGAAGTCTGGGGCTACCACTTCGACCCTGGCACCAACCTGATCGACGTGCACATCGGTCGCCTGCGCAAGAAGATCGACCCGCCTGGCCAGAACCCGCTCATCCGTACCGTGCGGGGCTCCGGCTATGCCATTGCCGAACCCGTCTAAGGGCTGGAGCTCCTCCACCAGCCGCCTGCTGGCGCTGTACAGCTTCCTGTTCGTGGCCTGGAGCAGCATCCTCATGGGGGTGCTGTACTTCGAGGTCTCAAGCTACCTGAACAAGCTCACCCGCCACTCCATGCTGCAACGCCAGCACCTGTTCTCCCACATGAGTGGCAAGCAGCTCGACGATGCGCTGATCGCAAGCCAGGCGTTCGAGGAGCGCGGTTTCGACGCCTACGGCCTGTTCGACGCCCAGCTCAACCCCATTGGCGGGCGTGTGCGCTTCATCCCACCGGAGCTCGGGCTCGATGGCGAAGTCCACGAACTCAAGCGATGCCTGGATGCCGACGACCCACACCTGCCCCGCGACAGCTGCGACGCCGTGGCGATCCGCATCAAGGATGGACGCTGGTTGGTGCTGGTCCGCGACAACGGCTCGCTGTTCGTGGTTACACGGATCATCCTGCATGCCTTGCTCTGGGGCATCTCCCTGACCTTGATCCCCGGTTTCGCCGGTTGGTACCTGCTGCGCAGGCGACCGCTCAAACGTATCAGGGCGATCCAGGCCCAGGCCGAGCTGATCGTCGCAGGTGACCTCACCCATCGCCTACCGCTGTCGGCGCGGCGTGACGAGCTGGACATGCTGGCGGCCATCGTCAATGCCATGCTCGACCGCATCGAACGGTTGATGCACGAGGTCAAGGGTGTTTGTGACAACATCGCCCATGATCTGCGCACGCCGCTCACTCGCCTGCGTGCGCAGCTTTACCGGATCCGCCAGCAAGGCGGTGACAACGCGCCCGAGGCCCAGGCCTTGGAGCAGGCAATTGCCGAGACCGACACGCTGATGGCGCGCTTTCGCGGACTGTTGCGCATCAGCGAACTGGAAGACCGTCAGCGCCGCGCCGGGTTCGTCGAACTCGATCCCCACGCCTTGCTGCTGGAGCTCTTCGACTTCTACCTGCCGCTGGCCGAAGATGGTGGCATCCGCCTGACCCTGGAGCAGCCCGTGCAGTTGCCGGCGCTGCACGGGGACCGGGAACTGCTGTTCGAGGCGCTGGCCAATCTGGTGGGTAACGGCATCAAGTTCACACCGGAGGGTGGACAGGTACGGATCCAGGCGCGTGAGTATGCCAGCGGCCTGTATATCGCCATCGAGGACAGTGGACCGGGGATTCCGGAGCAAGAGCGCGCGGCAGTGTTGAAGCGTTTCTATCGCAGTGAGGAAGGCCATCGCCACCCGGGGTTCGGGCTGGGGCTGTCGATAGTCGCGGCGATCGTCGACCTGCATGGGTTCCGGCTGGAGGTGGGAAGCAGCGAGCTGGGCGGGGCGAAGCTGACGCTGCATTGCCCGTTGGCGGGGCCAGCCAAGTAACGACTGGGGCCGCCTTGCGGCCCTTCGCGGGTTGACCCGCGAAAAGCTGCAAAAAGCAGCCCCAATCAACGCATCGATCAGTCAGCCAGGCGCCAGGTGGTACCGCCCTTGCCGTCTTCCAGGACCACGCCCATGGCGGTCAGCTGGTCACGGATACGGTCGGACTCGGCCCAGTTCTTGTCCGCACGCGCCTGCAAGCGCGCCTGGATCAGCGCTTCCACTTCAGCGGCGTCGACCTTGCCCTCAGCCCCGGCGCGCAGGAAGTCATCGGCGTCCAGTTGCAGTACACCCAGCACATCTCCCAGCTCACGCAGACGACCCGCAAGACCGGCAGCGGCCTCAGGATCGCTGTCACGCAGGCGGTTGATCTCGCGCACCAGGTCGAACAGCACGGCGCAGGCCTCCGGCGTACCGAAATCGTCGTTCATCGCCACGCTGAAACGCTCGACGAACTCCTCGCCTCCCTTGGCCTCGACACGCGGCAGACCACGCAGCGCGTGGTAGAAGCGCTCCAAGGCCCCCTTGGACTCACGCAGGCTGTCCTCGGAGTAGTTGATGGCGCTGCGATAGTGGCTGGCCACCAGCAGGTAGCGCACCACCTCAGGGTGATACTTGTCGAGCACATCACGGATGGTGAAGAAGTTGTTCAACGACTTGGACATCTTCTCGCCGTTGATACGGATCATGCCGCAGTGCATCCAGGCATTGGCGTAAGGCTTGCCGGTGGCCGCCTCGCTCTGGGCGATCTCGTTCTCGTGGTGCGGGAACTCCAGGTCGCTGCCGCCGCCGTGGATGTCGAAGCTCTCGCCCAGGCAGCAGGTGGACATGACCGAGCACTCGATGTGCCAGCCCGGACGGCCCGGCCCCCACGGCGACTCCCAGCTCGGCTCGCCCGGCTTGGCGGCTTTCCACAGGACGAAGTCCAGCGGGTCCTGCTTGGCTTCGCCCACTTCGATCCGCGCGCCGATGCGCAAGTCTTCGATCTTGCGCCGCGACAGCTTGCCGTAGCCGACGAACTTGCCGACCCGGTAGTACACGTCGCCATTGCCCGGTGCGTAGGCATAACCCTTGTCGATCAGGGTCTGGATCATTGCGTGCATGCCGGGGATATGGTCGGTGGCGCGCGGCTCCTGATCCGGCGGCAGAATGTTCAGACGGCGCTCGTCTTCGTGCATGGCATCGATCATGCGCGCGGTCAGCTCATCGAAGCGCTCGCCGTTGTCATTGGCGCGGTTGATGATCTTGTCGTCGATGTCGGTGATGTTGCGCACATAGGTCAGCTCGTAGCCGCTCTTGCGCAGCCAACGGGTGATCAGGTCGAAGGCGACCATGCTGCGGCCGTGGCCCAGGTGGCAATAGTCGTACACGGTCATGCCGCACACGTACATGCGCACCTTGTTGCCGTCCAGGGGCTTGAAGGCTTCCTTGGTCTTGCTCAGGGTGTTGTAGATGGTAAGCACGGCGATTCCTTAGCTGCCCCAGGAGTCACGCAGGGTGACGGTGCGGTTGAACACCGGACGGCCCGGCTGGCTGTCCTTGAGGTCGGCGCAGAAGTAGCCTTCGCGCTCGAACTGGAAGCGGTCCTCAGGCGCGGCCTGGGCCAGCGACGGCTCGGCGCGGCAGCCGGTCAGCACCTGCAGCGAATCCGGGTTGATGTTGTCCAGGAAGCTGCCGCCCTCCTCGGTCTTCTCCGGGTTCGGCGAACGGAACAGGCGGTCGTACAGGCGCACCTCGCACTCCACGCTGCCTTCGGCCGGAACCCAGTGGATCACGCCCTTGACCTTACGGCCCTCGGGGTTCTTGCCCAGAGTGTCCGGATCATACGAGCAGCGCAGTTCGACGATATTGCCGTCGGCATCCTTGATGGCCTCGTCGGCACGGATCACGTAGCTGCCGCGCAGACGCACCTCGCCAGCAGGCTCCAGGCGCTTGTAGCCTTTGGGCGGCTCTTCCATGAAGTCGTCACGGTCGATGTACAGCTCACGGGAGAACGGCAGCACGCGCACGCCCATGTCTTCTTTCGGATGGCGCGGCAGTTCGAGTTGCTCGACCTTGCCTTCCGGGTAATTGGTGATCACCACCTTCAGCGGACGCAGCACGCACATGGCGCGCGGCGCGGTGCGGTCGAGGTCGTCACGGATGCTGAACTCGAGCATGGACATGTCGACCACGCCGTCGGAGCGGTTGGTGCCGATCATCTCGCAGAAGTTGCGGATCGAGGCCGGCGTGTAGCCGCGGCGGCGGAAGCCCGACAGGGTCGACATGCGCGGGTCGTCCCAGGCATCGACGTGCTTTTCGTCAACCAGTTGCTTGAGCTTGCGCTTGGAAGTGATGGTGTAGTTGAGGTTCAGACGGCTGAACTCGTACTGGCGCGGGCGCGCCGGCACCGGCAGTTTGTCCAGGAACCAGTCGTACAACGGACGGTGGCTTTCGAACTCCAGGGTGCAGATCGAATGGGTGATGCCCTCGATGGCGTCCGATTGACCGTGGGTGAAGTCGTAGTTGGGGTAGATGCACCACTTGTCGCCGGTCTGGTGATGGTGGGCATGACGGATGCGGTACAGGATCGGGTCGCGCAGGTTCATGTTAGGCGACGCCATGTCGATCTTGGCGCGCAGCACACGCTCGCCATCCTTGAACTCGCCGGCCTTCATGCGCGCGAACAGGTCGAGGTTTTCCTCGACGCTGCGGTCGCGGAACGGGCTGTTGCGGCCCGGCTCGGTCAGGCTGCCGCGGTATTCCTTGGCTTGCTCAGGGGTGAGGTCGCAGACATAGGCATCGCCCGATTTGATCAGCTCCACGGCCCAGTCGTGCAATTGATCGAAGTAGTCCGAAGCGTAGCGCACCGGGCCTGCCCACTCGAAGCCCAGCCATTTGACGTCACGCTGGATGGAGTCGATGTACTCCTGGTCTTCCTTGGCCGGGTTGGTGTCGTCGAAACGCAGGTGGCAGACGCCCCCGAACTCCTGGGCCAGCCCGAAGTTCACGCAAATCGACTTGGCGTGGCCGATGTGCAGGTAACCGTTGGGCTCCGGCGGGAAACGGGTGACGATGCTGCTGTGCTTGCCCGAGTCCAGATCGGCCTGGACGATCGGCCGCAGGAAGTTTGCAGGGACGGCGGGGGCGCCTTTGGCAGCGGCGTTGGGCGCGTTTTCGGCAGTGGGCTTGCTCATAGGATCCTTGAATGCTGGTATCCGGCCTGGGTAGGCCGATTGAATCAAAGGGCCTATCATAGCCGAAGCAGTCAAGCTGCTGACAGCCGGGCACCGACAAACTGGCGCGATTTGTCGCAAGCCATGCAAAATGGCCGACGCGCGCCTTGTGTCGCAGTCGCCCGATCCTGCGTCAGGTGACAGTACGCGCCCTGCGCAGCCCATTTTCCGAATGCCTTTCAAAGAGCGAATTCAGCATGTCCAAAGTCAAACTGAGCACCAACCACGGCGACATCGTCCTGCAACTGGACGGCGAAAAGGCACCGAAAACCGTCGAAAACTTCGTTCAGTACGTCAAGGACGGTCACTACAACGGCACCGTGTTCCACCGCGTGATCAACAACTTCATGATCCAGGGTGGTGGTTTCGAAGCGGGCATGAAGCAAAAGCCAACCCGTTCCCCGATCCAGAACGAAGCCGACAACGGTCTGAAGAACGCCAAGTACAGCATTGCCATGGCCCGCACCATGGAACCGCACTCCGCCTCGGCGCAGTTCTTCATCAACGTCGCCGATAACGATTTCCTCAACCACAGCGGCAAGAACGTCCAAGGCTGGGGCTACGCCGTGTTCGGCGAAGTGATCGAAGGCCGTGACGTGGTCGACGCGATCAAAGGCGTCGCCACCGGTTCCAAGGCCGGCCATCAGGACGTGCCGAAGGACGACGTGATCATCGAGAAAGCCGAGATCATTGAGTGATTCTGCTGATCTCCGATCTGCACCTGCAAGAAGAACGCCCGGACATAACCCGGGCGTTTCTTGATCTGCTCGACGGCCGTGCCCGGCATGCCAAGGCGCTGTACATCCTCGGCGACTTCTTCGAAGCCTGGATCGGCGACGATGCCATGACGCCTTTCCAGCAGTCGATCTGCCAGGCCCTGCGTCGGCTAAGCGACAGCGGCACGGCGATCTACCTGATGCACGGCAACCGCGACTTCCTCATCGGCCAAGCCTTCTGCGAAGCGGCGGGCTGTACTCTGCTGGCTGACCCCAGCGTGGTGCAACTCGGTGGCGATCCGGTGTTGTTGATGCATGGCGACACCCTGTGCACCCGCGACCTGGCCTACATGAAGCTGCGTCGCTACCTGCGCAACCCGCTGAGCCTGTGGATCCTGCGTCACCTGCCGCTGTCCACTCGGCAGAAGCTGGCGCGTAAGCTGCGCAGCGAAAGCCGGTCGCAGACACGCATGAAGTCCACCGAGATCGTCGACGTCACACCCGAGGAAGTTCCCAAGGTGATGGCAGCCCATGGCGTGCGCACCCTGGTGCATGGCCATACCCACCGGCCAGCGCTTCACAAGCTGGTGGTCGAAGGGCAGCCGGCTCGACGCATCGTGCTGGGTGACTGGGACCGCCGTGGCTGGGCCTTGCAGGTCGATGACCAGGGCTTCCAGCTGGCCCCGTTCGACTTTCCTTGATTCGGGGCCGTCGTGATGGGGCGCCAAGCGCCCCTTCTTGACTCAATGACCTGCGCCGGCCACCACAGCCTGGTCCCCCTCGCTGATCACATACTGGCGATACTGCGGATCAGCCTTGATCTGCGCCTCGGTGAACGGTATCGGTGCCAAGCGCTTGGCAGAGAACGCACGGGTCTGGTCACTGGCATAGGGCGATGCGGCCTCGCTTGACTGTGAAAACGCCAGCAACCCAAGCGCCTGCGGCCCCTGCCGGGTGAAGCTGACCAGCTGCAGATAGCTGGTGCCACTGACGACCTGCTGTTTGCCCGCTCCCGCAGGGACACTGTACATCGCGTTGTACACCCCAAGCTCCTGAGGCCCACCCGGCACAGGTGTGCCATCGGCGGACTGCTGAATCTGTCCCCATTGGCGATCGACACTCACACCCGCCTCATCCAACCGTGCCAACGAAGCCAGCGCTGCTTCATGTACACGCTTACTCACCGACGCTTGCTCCACCGCCAAGCCGCGCGGTGTATGCTGCGGATCGACCGGATCGAAGGCTACACGCCAGCTTTCAGGATGCTCTGCCATCGCCTCGACGATGTTGGCAAAGTGCAGAAGGCCCACGCCGCTGTCCAGGTCGGCCTTGCCATTCCAGGCGCCCAGACTTGCGCACACCGCTTGCACATCGGATGGCGCCACCTGGCACCAGGCCAGCAGGTCCGGGAGCACGAGATTAGCGGCATACACCTCATCATCCAGCACCATGCGTTGCAGCTCGGCCATCCCGAGTTTGCCGGGCCCTTGCAGGCGCTGCAGGGCAAAGCGGCTGCGCAGGCCCAGCGGCTGACCTTCGCGGCTGACCAACGGTGAGTAACCAGTCAAGGGTTGCGCAGGGTTGGCAAGCCAGGCCGGGTCGTTGGAGTTCTGCACGAAGTCGCGGCGCTCCAGGCTTGGCAGTAGCCGCGCCGGGAAGATGCCGGGTTGAGCAGCTTGCACATCGGTCTTCCATTGGCACACGCTGCGCGAGCCATCCAGCACTACCAGTGGCTCGGTTGCTGCCGGATCGCCGCAGCGCGCCAGCAACGCCTGGTCCACATAAGGCACCACCGACTGATTCAGATACGCAGCACGCCCCCCGGCATCGACAGCCAGGGTGTTGACCCATGGAACGCCTTGGATCTGCCCCACCGCCTGTTTGAGGCGGTCCAGGCTGTCGGCACGGTTGATCGCATCCCACTGCTGCAACACCCGGGTGTTCTCCAGGTTCGCGTCGCGCAGGCTATAGGCGTGTTGCCGGTCCCAGTCCAGCCGGCCAGGCCACTGCACCACCGGACCGAAGCTCGAGGTATAGACGTGTCGCTGGACTCGCTGCAGTTGGCCATCCTCACCCTTGACCGTCACGCTCAAGGTCTGGCGGGTCAGTGGCACGGACTTGCCATCGAGCAGATAGCGAGTGGGGTCCTTCGGGTCGAGTTGCAGGCGGTACAAGGTGAAGTGCTTGGACGTATCGACGGTATGGGTCCAGGCCAGGTGGCGGTTGAAGCCGATATTGATCAATGGCAATCCCGGCAATGCGGCGCCCATGACATCCAACTGCCCCGGGATGGTCAGCTGCATCTGATAAAAACGCATGCCTCCCTCCCATGGGAAGTGTGGATTGGCCAGCAACAGGCCGCCGCCGGTGGACGAACGCTCGGCGCCGACCGCTACCGCATTGCTGCCTCGGGCCGAGGCGAACTGCGCCTGGCGCGCCAAGGCGGCGCTGAAGTCCCGCCCCTCCCCTCGCTCGGCCGCTTGCGGCGGTGAGGCCGCCACCAGCGCCTCGACGAATTGACCGATGCCCCCCTCTGCCAACAACCGGCGGGTGAGCTTGGCCAGGTCCAGGCTGGTGATCGGCCGCAGCCAGTCGCCACTGCCGCATTCAACCGGCAGCCCCTGGCCCTTGCGCTCGGCAAGGGCGCGGTTGTAGCCCGCGGCATACCCCTCCAGCCGCTGACGCACCAGGTCTGGCTGGGCCTGGAGGAAGGCGTTGACCACCGAGTCGGTATTGAGCCAGGCGAAGAACGTATCGCTGTCGAGGTTCTCACGCTGCTCGATCGTCTTGCCCCGGGCACCGAAGTAGCGCGCGCGCTCACCATTGACGGTCAGCACTTCGTTGGCCAGCAGGCAAAGGTTGTCTTGGGCATAGGCATAACCGATGCCATACCCCAGGCTTCGTTCGTCCTTGGCCAGGATATGCGGGACGCCAAAAGTGGTCCGGCGGATCTGCGCCGATGCCTCGCCAGTGGCTTCAAGGGCTTGCGCGGCAAGGCCTGAGCTGAGCAGAACGGCTGCCAGCCCAAGGTGGTTCAGGTGACGCGGGAGTATGGACACGGGCACTCCTGGGATTGGAAGGGTCATCCCGATCAGACGAACAGCCCGGTGAAAATTTTACGCAAGACAACCCAGAGCGACGTCTTCAACACAAAGCAGCGATTTTTTTCGCCAAGGGCTGCAGTTTTGCCCATCTCATTCGTCTATTAAGTGAGGCACTCATGATTTCGGGACAGCCCACGAAAAGGAGCATTCACATGTACGACCCACAACCTGCGTTGCAGAGCGGCCCTCGCCTGGCCACGACCAGAGCGGTCGCGGGCGCCGAGGTGCGTGCCGGTAACGAGCAGATCCGCGAATTGCTGCGAACCTTTGGCCTGCGTACCAGCCTGATCCGCCTCAAAGTCATCGATGCCCTGCACGCCGCCGATCGCGACGGGCGCAGCATCGGGGTGCGCGGCGTCCATGCGCAGTTGGAACAGCTGGACATCCCACTGTCGTTTCTCAGCGTGCGCGAGGTGCTCAAGCGGCTGTGCGCCGAAGGCGTGATCAGCCTGGGCAACGACAAGTGCTACAGCCTCAACCCCGAGGCCCGGGCCGTGCTGGAGCAAGCCACCGCCCGTTGACCCCATGGCCGGCCGCGCTTGGCCGGCCCGCCTGCTTCAAGGCTTGGGCCCGACCTTGCGACGCAGGATTGCGTTGATCACCACCACGACTACGGCGATGGCGATGGCGATGTACTGGAAGGTCTGCTCGGTAATGGTCCCCTGCTTTTGCAGATAGGACAGGCCCAGCATGATGCCCAGCACCACCAGGATGATCAGGATCGAGTATTTCAAGCGTTGCACATGTGTCATCGAAGGTTCCTTGCGACATCAGGGACATATGGCTCGCGACGAGCCGAGGCCATGATACAACGTCCCCCCCATAGGCGGCGCTTTTGCATCTAGCCCTTCCCCGGCACTTGCATCATGGGGTGAAGGTAGGCTGACCCTCCGATGCGCAATGCAAACTGAAAATACGAGTCATCAAGGCCTTCAGGGCTTTGTTGACGCCACATCCTACGTATTCGACCCTCGCTGCCTGCACAACCTCACGCCAGAAGGCTACACCCGCCGATCCGCTTGGCGCCTAGCGACCCCACTCGTGGCTGCCGGAGAATCAAGCTCAGGCCGACGACGACTTCGCCCATTGAGGCAAAGCCCGCCCGCCTTTCGACATGGACCACCATGCCCTGCGCCTGCTTATTTCTCCGAGGAATCACCAATGGAACTGCCAGACCTCAATCGCATCGATATTTCCCAACTGCCTCACTCCCTGCAATCGCTGATCGAATGCATCGGCATAGAAAACGCCTACCGACTGACTTGCGCTTATGGCGGGCGCCCTAAATACATCCCCAAGCATCTGGAACGTACCAAGCTTGCCGATCTATTGCCTCCAGAGGCCTTGCAAAGCCTGATCAAGCGTTTTGCCGGTGTCGCCCTGGAAATTCCGAAGCCGGATCACTTCATGCGTCAACTGCGCAACCTGCAAATCAAACAGGAAAGTGCTGACGGTCTTTCGCGCAGTCTGTTGGCGGACAAGTACGGCTTGAGCTTGCGCCAGATCGGCAATATCCGCCGACAGGAAGATCACGCGAGCTGAGACCTGCTGGCCTAAGTGCCACAGCAGCACGAGGCCCAACTGTTTGAGCGCCTCTCAAAAGCAAAGCGCCCCACCCCTTGAAGGATGAGGCACTCGACACGTTTGCTGAAAGCTGTGAAGGGTTCAAAAATCGCGCTTGTAGAAGATATCCAAGGAACTGGCCAAGCCGCTGGCCGCTTCCAGGAAAACCCTTCTGCTCAGTTTGTAGCGCAACGCGATGGTATTGGCCGGCTCGAACACCCCGACGCCGTAGCGCAAGCTCAGCCGCTCGGTGATGTTACCGCTGGCCACCACGCTGGTGCTGTTGCCCGAGCCTTCGGAGCCTAGTTGGAAGTCCTCGATGCCGAGACTCGAGGCCAGGCCACCTGTCAATTCCTCCCCGCCCAGCAGGCCAAGCCCGAGGGCCGCCTGGGCCAGCATGTTGTTGTCTTCGCCCGTGGCAGTCAGAGGGCGGCCCAGTACCAGGTAGGACAGTGCCTGTTCCTGGCTCATGGCAGGCTCGGAAAACACCTTGGTGGTCGGCTGCTCGGCATTGCCACTGAGGCGAATGCCAGCGATGACGTCGTCGACCCGACGGATCGCTTCGATATCCAGGTACGGCTGGTCGATCGGACCGGCGAACAACAGCCGTGCCCGACGGATGATCAAGTTCTGGCCATATTTGCGGTAGCGACCGTCGGCCAGGCTGAGTTCACCGCGAGTATCCATGTTGTTGCCGATGTGCACATGCCCGAGCAGGTTGGCCGTCAGACCAAAGCCTTTGAACGACAGTTTGTCCTGCCCCACGTCCACATCGACGTCCATGGCGATCGCCATGGGCGGCGCACCTTCTTCGGTCTGATCGCCGACGATCACCGTGTCATCCGAAACCTTGACGGTCGATGGCGGCAATTCGCGCACAGTGATCTTGCCCTTGGGCACCTTCACCTTGCCAGCGACCGCCAGCTTGTCATCGACCAGCCGGATGGTCAGGTCTGGCGCAACTTCAAGAGCCGCATAGGGCTCGACGTTGACAGGCAATTGCTGGCCCCTCAAACGCAAATCCATGGCCAGGGCCTGGCCCCAGGTCAGGTTGCCCTCCAATTGGCCACGGCCGGCCTCGCCGCTTTGCCAATTGCCGTTCAGCTGTACCTGCTCACCGGCGATCAGCGCCTGCAGCGAAAGGTTCTTGAGGCTGACCGGCAACTGCGCTCCACTGACTTCGCCACCACTGAGCGCCAGGTTGCCGTTGACCTGCGGGCTCAACAGGGTGCCGGAAAAACGACCGCTGCCATTGAGCTGACCGGTGAGGCGCTCGACCATCGGCACGAAGGGACGCGCCACGGACAAGTCCAGGCCCGTCAGGCTGAAATCCCCTGACAGCGGCTTGTTCTTGCCCAGCGGGTCGATTCGGGTGCTCAGGCTCAGCTCACCCAGGCGCTCGCCGCGAAAATCCAGGCGGGTGTCGACCCGACGGGGAGCAAGGGTACTGTCCAGACGCAGCACCTGGTACGGGAAGTCGATCCAGCGGTCCTGGTCGCGAACCCGCAGGGTGCCGCCACTGGCATCGACGCGGATGTTGCCCTTGGGCCCGGCGTCTGGAATGTCCAGATTGATGTCTGCATTGAGCAGGCCCTGCCAGGCGAAATCCTTCGGCAACCACTGGGCCAGGCTGTCCAGCGGGAACTGCTTGAGGTGATAGCGCAGCCGCGGCTCGGGCATCAACCGCTGGTCCTCGCCACACAGGCTCGCCTGCCCGGCGCGCCAGCAATGGGTGCCCAGATCAAGCTGACCGCTGGCCAGGCGCTGCAGTTTTGCCGGAGCCTGCAAGCGCCAATCCTGGCCACCGGCCTGGATACGCCCGTCTGCCAGACGGCCGCGCCAGTCACCCTTGGCCAGTTGACCGTCCAATGCCAGATTCAGCTTGAGCTGCGGCCCGTCGAGCGCGAGGGTGACTGCTTGCTGGCGGATATCCCCTTTGCCGTTGATGTCCAGATTGCCCAAGGCCGTTTCGTCCAGGCGGATATTGCCAGCTTTCAAGGTAACCAGGGCGCGTTGCGCGCTGTCTAGCTTGGCGTCGAGGTCCAGGCGTTGGATCCGATTCTGCGCCTGGCCAAGTTGTTGTCCTTGGAGGGTCAAGGTCCCTTGCGGCGCTTGTAATGTACCGGCGACATCCAGGCGGCCATTCACCCGCCCTTGAAGGTGCGGCCAGAGCTGGCCCAGGCGTGGCAGATCGAGATCGATGCGACCGGCCAAGCGCTGTTGCAGGCTGCCACTGCCATTGATGCGGTTATCGCCCAACTGCACGGCAAGAGTTGCGAGTGTCCAGCGCTCGTCCGCACCGTCGGCCTCCACCTTGAGCACGGCGGGTTGCCCCCGCAAGCGCCCCTTGAGATCAAGCTGAGCCTGCACCTGCAGGTGCTCGTTCTTCAGCTCGCCTTTGCTGCGCAGGGGCCCGCCCAGGGAGCCTGGCATCTCCGCCAGCCAGAACGCAGGGTCCAGCGCTGACAGTTGCACATCCACATCCCAGGCCAGTGTGTCGGCGAATCGAACGGCAACACTACCGGCAGCCTTGCCCTGCCCGGCCGTCAAGGCAAACTGCGGCAAGCGCACCTGGCTCAGGTCGCCCTCGAAGGGGCTGGCCACGTTGAACGTTCCGGCGGGGCCGTCGAGGTCACCCTTGAAGTCACCTTTGTAATTGCCGTCTCGGTATTGCACCTGGGCATTGAAGCGTTTGAGGGTAACCTGAGGTGGCTCCTCCAAGGGATAGAGGCGCAACCAAGGAAAATCCTGCCAGTCGATGCGGGCGTCGGCCTCAAGCCCTTTTTGCCAGTCGGCGCTGGCCTGCAGCTTGACCCGTTGGGTCTCGCTGGCGTTGAGGTCCAGCGCATCCAGGCGAGCGCCCTTGGCATCCACCTGCCCGCCCAGTACCAGGCCAATGGGGCCTTGTTCGGCAGGCAGGCTGGCGGAACCTGCCAGGCGATAGCCCTTGAGCAGATCGCCCGTGGCGTCGAGACGCAGTTGGTTTAGTTGAAGGGTGTCGGGCAATGATGCCGAAGGCTTGAAGCCATCGGCGCGAAGGCTCAGGGTAGCCGGTAGGTGTTCAGCCAATGCCTGCAACTCGCCGCTCAGGCGGGCATCGAGGTAGCCACTGCTGATGGCTTCGAGCGTCAAGGTCTTCTGCAATTCACCCTTGGCTGTCAGCGCCAGCTGCCAGGGCTTACCGTCCACGGCGGGTAACTGCACGGTGCCGGCCACTTGCAACGGCCAATCGCCTTCAGGCTGAAGATCGCCCTGCAGGTTCAGGTGCAAGTCGTCCCGTTGCAGTTGCAAGGTGTCGATGCGCAGGCCGCCGACAGTCCAGTGCGCAGCCAGTTGCAGGTCACCCAGCAGGTCGTTGCCGTCCAGGCGCAATTGCCCGACTTTGACCTCACCCAGCTCGATGGCGATCGGCAGACGCAAGGCGGGCAGTTGCAATGGCCCGCTGTCTGCCGCTGCCTCTGCGGGCGCAAAGGCCATGTCGATACGCTCGGCCTGCAGGCGGTCCACGCACAGTGTGGCGCGCAACAGGCAGGCTGGCGACCACGTCAACCGTGGCGCCTGCACTTCGATCCGGTTGTCGCCATCGGCCCAGACCAGTCGGCTGGCCTGCCAGTTGCTGCCCAGGCGTCCCTCGAAATCGTTGACCTCAAGCCCCGGCACACGCCCCAGTGCCCAGCGGCTGCCCATCTCCGAGCCCAACAGCAGGCCTAGGGCCAAGGCAATGAGCAGCAGCAACGCCAGCAATGTCAGAAGGATGGGTTTGAACACACGAGTCACAGCTCAGGCCCCATGGAGAAATGCAAGCGGAAACCACCGTCCTCATCCAGCGCTCGGGCCAGGTCCAGGCGCAACGGCCCGACCGGCGAAACCCAGCGTACGCCGATGCCGACGCCTGTCTTGAGGCTGGGCAGTTCCAGCGTATTGAATGAATTGCCTTGGTCGATGAACGTCGCCACACGCCACTTTTCGGCGACTGAGTACTGGTACTCGGCGCTGCCTGCCACCAAGTAGCGGCCGCCGATTCGGTCGCCGTCGCTGTTTTTCGGAGACAAGCTCTGGTAGTCGTAGCCGCGCACGCTCTGGTCGCCACCTGCGAAAAAGCGCAACGAAGGCGGGATGTTCTGTTTGTAGCCATTGGTAGCGCTACCGCCGAACTGCACACGGCCAAGCAGGCGGTGGCGCTGGCCGAGGGTGGTCAGGCCCTTGAGCAGCACGTTCCCGTGCAGCAGGTTGGTGTCGGACACCAGCCCTTCTTTTGCCCCTTGCAGGTCGAACTGCAGCCGGTAGCCGTTGTGCGGATCGATGCGGTTGTCGCTACGCAGGTAGGAGAAACTGACCCCGGGCATCAACAGGTTGCTCAACCCCGAATCATCACCCAAGCGGTACTCTTCGCGCTGGTACTTGAGCGAGACGACCCGCTGCCAACCGCTGGGCAGCTTGCTGTGCCACTCTGGGCCCACGGTCAGCAGTTTACTCAGGGTGTCGGTTCCGGCGATCTCCTCGTTTTGGTAACCGCCGGCAAAGCGCAGCTTGTCGGTCAGCGGTGGGTCCAGAGGCACGTCGTACCACAGACCGACGTTTTGCCGCGGCGCGGACAGCTCGGTTTCCCAGCCATAGCTGTGCCCTTCGGCATTGACCCAATGACGGGTCCAGTTGGCCTTGCCGCGTGGCCCGACGTCGGTCGAGAACCCCAGGCCCAGCCCCATGGTACGAGGCTTACGGGTTTGCAGGTGAACGTCCACCGGGATTTCCTCATTGACCGCCGCGGTCGGCGCCGCGTCGACGCGTACGCCTTCGAAATAGCCACTCGATTGGAGGTCGTTGTTGAGCTCGGCGATCAGCTCGGAATCATAGGGTGTGCCAGGTTTGAAGGAGACCATGCGCTGCAGCAGGTCGTTGTCCAAGGGCGTATCGCCGCCGAACGTGACAGCCCCCATGCGGTAGCGGGGACCACTTTGGTAGATGAGTTCGATATCGGCCACGCCCGCCTGGGGGTCGACCGACAGGCGCTGACGGGTGAAGTGGCCGCTGAAGAAACCATAACGCGATGCCTGGTTCTGGATCAGACGCTTGGCGTCTTCGTAGACCCCGTGGTTGAGTGGCTCGCCTGGGCGCAACGCCTTGCTGTCGGGAATGCGAAATGCCCTGAGCTCGCTGGCCGGGCCTTCGATACGCACGGTGACGTTGCGCAAGTGCACAGGCTCGCCGGGCTCGATGCTGATGATCAGTTGCGGGGGATGGTCCTTGTCGCTCGGTGGCTTGACCTCGGTGTCGATCTGCGCCTGGTAGTAGCCCAGGGCCTGGGCGGCCTTGCGCGCCTGCTCCTGAGCACCACGACTGAAGCGTAGCAAGGCTTCTTCGTCACGGTTGCCGAGGCTGCCAATGTAGTTTTCGATATTGCTCTTGAGCGCTTTGTTGGCCGGTTTTACCTGCACCTTCAATTCGCTCTGGGCCCATGCTGCGGTACTGGCGGCCCAAAAAATCAGGCCCCAGGTTAGTCTTCCTGAATACGTCATGGGGCGAATGCTACCAGAGGCGACCCGTTCAGGGTGCCGCTTGTCGAACGTCTTACCCAATCGCAGTCTCCACGTACATCGGGTTGGGACGCATGAAAACGCGCTCACGGATCGGCCCTACCGCAATTTCACCCACCTCCTGATAGCCCACACGCTGGTAGAACGCCAGAAAATGAGCATTTCCAGTATTGAGCACCACGCCTTGGCTCTGCGGGTCTTCGCTGCACCAGTCATGAACAGCTTGTAACAATTGTTCACCATAACGTTGCCTCTGGTACCGAGGATGCACGCCCACCAGCGACAGCACATGCACCCTGCCCGGCGGCAAGGCACTGGACAGCGCCGCTTGGTAATCCAGGTAACGCCGGGTGCAGCGTATGCCTGTGCCGAGGATCATGCGCAGACGCCAGGCCCAACTGTCGGTCACCCCCAGGCGCCGCAGCGAAGGTGCAATCAGCGCCAGACCGACCAAACGATCGTCCACCAGCAAGCCGATGGCTGGCAGTTGAAGGTAGAAGTGCTGTCGCACCCATTCACGCAGCATCATTCGAAGACGCCGCTCATACCCTGGGCGCTGGGCCTCGAAGACATAGGCGAGCGTGGGATCGTGACGATAAGCGTGATAAAGGAGCGAGCGCACCTCGCGGTGGTATCCATCATCGAGCAGACAGACACAGGCCGAGGCAGCAGTGACGTCGGGCATTGCAGGTGATCCTCCTGGAACGGACTTGGACGGGCCGGTAAACGCCTTGAGTGTATCGTTTCAGCTGCCTTGGCACGTTAGCAGCCAGGGCCATAGGGTGCCATGCTGGTGGTGGTCGCCGATGTCAGCTAGCATCCCTGCTTTTATCAGGATTATCTTTCAATGAAGATCGTCTCGTTCAACATCAATGGTTTACGCGCGCGCCCCCATCAACTGGCGGCGCTGATCGACAAGCACCAGCCGGATGTAATCGGCCTGCAGGAAACCAAAGTCAGCGACGATCAGTTCCCGTTGGCCGAGGTACAGGCCCTGGGCTATCACGTGCACTATCACGGCCAGAAAGGCCACTACGGCGTCGCCCTGCTCTCGCGTCGGGAGCCTCTGTCGTTGTTCAAAGGCTTTGCCAGCGACGAGGAGGATGCGCAACGGCGTTTCATCTGGGGCACCTTTGCCGATGCACAGGGCACCCCCATCACTGTCATGAACGGTTATTTCCCGCAGGGAGAAAGCCGAGATCACCCCACCAAGTTTCCGGCCAAGCAACGGTTCTATGGTGACTTGCAGGCATTGCTCGAAAGCCAGTTCAGCAGCGAGCAACCCTTGCTGGTGATGGGCGACATGAACATTTCGCCCCAAGACTGCGATATCGGTATCGGGCCTGACAACGCCAAGCGCTGGCTGCGCACGGGCAAATGCAGTTTCCTGCCTGAGGAGCGTGAATGGATGGAGCGGCTCAAGGGCTGGGGATTGGTCGACAGCTTCAGGCATTTGCATCCTGAGGTGGATGACCGGTTCAGTTGGTTCGACTATCGCAGCCGGGGGTTCGAGGATGAGCCCAAGCGGGGGCTGCGCATCGACTTGATCATGGCGTCGCAGGGGTTGGTGTCGCGGCTCAAGGCGGCTGGGGTCGATTATGAGTTGCGGGGAATGGAGAAGCCTTCGGATCATGCGCCTATTTGGTTGGAGTTGGGGTGAGGGGCTTGGGCTTGGGCTTTCAGGCTGTGTGAATATCCGGGTTTGGTGGTGGCGCCACCGGCGCTTTTCGCCTTTACGGCGACCTACTTTTGCTCTTGGGCAAAAGTAGGCAAAAACCGCTGGCTCCCACATCCGGCCCCTGCGCTGCGCTCCGGGGTCCCCTCGCTGCGGTGTCTTGCGGGGCTCTTTCTCGGTCACTTGCTTGACCGCTTCGATCTTGAATTCTTCGGGGTAACGCTGACGACTCATGGCACCTCCTATTTGGGCCTCATTATGAGGCTTGGAGGTGTCTACGAAACCAGGGGCGATTCAGACCACATCATCCAGATAGAGCTGGCATAGCTCATTGAGTCTCGCCCCGGTGTACAGGCCGAGCAGTGGCAGCCAGTACTTGTGCGGCTGAGCTGAGTTGGCTGATGCGTAAACCTGCTTCGAGAACAGACGGCGCAGATCGTCCTCGCTGAAGACGCTGCGCTCCTCGCTGACCTTGCCGCGCTTTCTGACTCGAAGCCCATCGAACGGGTTGCGCTCGCAGTAGCCCTCACGGATGGCATAGGAGAAAAGGTCGTCAGGTTCTTCACGTAGTTGTTGAACGTGGTGAGGCTGATCGTGCTGATGGCAGTCTCGATGATCTGCTCCAGCGATTGTCCCTCGGGAAGCTGATTCATCCTCGGCGGCAGCTTGAGTGCCACCTCTCGGAACTTGCGGGCATCCTGGCGAGTGATGAGATCGACCGGCAAATCACCCACGATCCGAGTCATTAGCTCAGCCACGGAACGCTTGTCGGATAGCGTCTTCGCAGCCAAGCCTTCATGAGACTGCTGCTCCAGGCACTCCTGAACCACCTTAGAGAAGCGTGGAGCGTTGCTTGGCGCATCCGCTATCAGCCTATCTGGCTGCCCCTGCTTGGCTCTTGAAGGGGCACTGCCGGGCTTCAGCGGCCCTCTCACCTTGCCTCCCTCCCCTAGCTCCAAAGGCTTCTGCGCAAGCGCAACCAACTGCTGCTGACGGAGCCACGCACCCCAACTAGCAACTCGCTTACCGCCCGCCTCCCAGGCACCACGCAGGGAGTCGAGGGATGGCCGAATGCCTTGAAACGCCTGGGTGTAGAGCTGCTGAACCTGAAGGAGCAATTCACGCCCACGGATCAAGGCTTCGCGCTTGCAGCGTGTCTGCAGCGAACGGCGGATCTCGGAACAAGGGAAAAGCGGACGGAGAACTCCAGGCACCACGATTCTGAAATAGAAGATCGAGTGTCGGGATAACCAGAGGTAAGAAGGGACGGAAAACACGGTGGATCACCCTATGGATCACTGGCGTGATCAGAGCGAAAAACCGTTAGAAATCAAGGAGATACGTCATGGAGGCGGCCCCACCAGCCACACCCCGGCACACGATGTTCCCGCTATGGCTGCTCCCTTCCGGGCCTGACCAGGTTAACGGGTAATCGTTGCGGGGGGACCGATGGGGCCACCACGACGGCTCGCCATGTGACGAGCCGCGCCATTGTACCGGTCTGGGGCGAAGTTACAACCTCTGCATCGAGAAAAAACCATCATTTCTCAATGACTTGTCCCCTCCGCTGGTCAGACGGCGATGCCGTGACCCTCAAGGAAGGCGACAAACGCTTCCTCATCCAGCACCTTGACACCTAGCTCGCTGGCCTTGGCGAGCTTGGAGCCCGCACCGGGCCCGGCGACGACGCAATGGGTCTTGCTGGAAACCGATCCTGCCACCTTGGCACCGAGGCTTTCCAGCTTGTCCTTGGCGATGTCACGGCTCATGCGTTCCAGGGTGCCGGTCAGCACCCAGGTCTGCCCGGCCAGGGGCAGCCCTTGCGCGACCCTCTTCTCGCTGGCCCAGTGCATGCCGAAGTCGAGCAGTTGCGCTTCAATGGCACGGGCCAGCTGCTGGTTGGCCTCGACTCTGAAGAACTCCCGCACCGCCTCGGCCTGCTTGGTGTTCAGAGCCTGGCGCAGGTCAATACCATCGGCTTCGATGATCTTGTCCAGGGTACCCAGCTTGTCCACCAGTTTTTCCGCGCCCGTCGGCCCAACCGAGGGGATATCGAGCTTGGCGATCATGCCCGCCAAGGTAGTACTGGCGGCGAACTCGGCCGCCAGTTCGCCCTCATCCTGCAACTGCATACCACTGTCGAGCAACTGCTGGATGACCTCACGGTTGTGGTCATCCTCGAAGAAGTTATGGATCTCGTAAGCGACTTCCAGGCCAATGTCAGGCAGATAGGTCAGCACCTGCGGCAGCGCCTTTTGCACCCGCGCCAGGCTGCCCAAGGAGCGGGCCAGGACTTTGGCGGTCTCCTCGCCGACATCCGGAATCCCCAAGGCGAAGATGAAGCGCGCAAGGCTGGGCTGCTTGCTGGCCTGGATCGCCTCCAGCAACTTGTTGCTGGACACTTCGGCAAAGCCCTCGAGCTCGACGATTTGCTCGAACTTAAGGTCGTACAGGTCGGCCGGAGAGCGGATCAATCCTTCGTCAACCAATTGCTCGACGCTCTTTTCGCCCAGGCCGTCGATATCCATGGCTCGGCGCGAAACGTAATGGATGATCGCCTGCTTGAGCTGGGCGGCACAGGCCAGGCGCCCTACGCAGCGGTAAACCGCGCCTTCACTGGTGGTCTCCTTGCCTTTGCTGCGCTTGACCAACTGGGTGCGCTCGACTTGCGAGCCACAGACCGGGCACTGACTGGGCACAACCACCGGACGGGCGTTGTCGGGACGGCGCTCGATCACCACCTGCATCACTTGCGGAATGACGTCACCGGCCCGACGGATGATCACGCTATCGCCAATCATCAGACCCAGGCGGGCGATTTCATCCATGTTGTGCAGCGTGGCGTTGGAGACCGTGACACCAGCCACCTTCACCGGCTTGAGCCGCGCCACGGGGGTGACGGCGCCAGTGCGGCCGACCTGGAACTCGACGTCGAGCACTTCGGTGAGTTCTTCCATGGCCGGGAACTTGTGGGCGATGGCCCAACGCGGCTCCCGGGCTCGAAAGCCCAGCTCGCGCTGGGCAGCCAGGCTGTTGACCTTGAACACCACACCGTCGATCTCGTAAGGCAGATCGTTGCGGCGGGCGCCAATGTCGCGGTAGTACGCCAAGCATTGCTCCACCCCTGCGGCATGGCGCAGCTCGCGACTGATGGGCAAGCCCCAGGTCTTGAGCTTCTCCAGGATACCGATATGGCTGTCGGCGATGGCCTCGGAGACCTGGCCCAGGCCGTAGCAGCAGAATTCCAGGGGACGGCTGGCGGTAATCTTGGAGTCCAGCTGGCGCAAACTGCCGGCAGCGGCGTTGCGCGGATTGGCGAAGGTCTTGCCGCCGCTCTCGGCCTGGGCGGCGTTCAGGCGCTCGAAGCCGGCCTTGCTCATGTACACCTCGCCGCGCACCTCAAGCACCGCCGGCCAGCCTTCGCCATGCAGCTTGAGCGGGATGTTGCGAACAGTACGCACGTTAGCGCTGATGTCCTCGCCCGTGGTGCCATCCCCCCGAGTGGCGCCCTGCACCAGTTGGCCGTCGCGATACAGCAGGCTGACTGCAAGGCCATCGAGCTTGGGCTCACAGCTGTAATCGACCGCGGCCTGCTCAGCGAACAGATCGCCGGCCGGCAGATCCAGCCCCTCCACCACGCGCCGATCGAAGTCGCGCAGGTCGTCTTCCTCGAAGGCATTGCCCAGGCTGAGCATAGGAATTTCGTGGCGCACCTGGCTGAACGCCGCCAGCGCCGCCCCGCCGACGCGCTGGGTTGGCGAATCGGGCGTCACAAGGTGCGGATACTCGGCCTCCAGCGCCTTGAGCTCGTTGAACAGACGGTCGTATTCGGCGTCAGGCACGCTCGGCTCGTCCAGCACGTAATAGCGGTAATTGTGCTGTTCGAGTTCGGCACGCAGTTCATGGATACGGTTTTCGGCGTTCATCGTTCATCTTCTCTTGCAACGCAAAAGAGCAGCACAGGGCTGCTCTTTTTGCTCAAATCGGGCGGGCAGGATCAAGGCAGGTCCGCCCGCTGGGGGCCATCAACGCTTCTGGGTCAGCGCGCGACGCTCGAACTCGACGATGCGCTGGCGGTAGTGCTCGATGGTCTGGGCGGTCAGTACGCTACGCTGGTCATCCTTGAGCTCGCCGTTGAGTTCATGGGCCAGCTTGCGGGCGGCAGCGACCATCACGTCGAAGGCCTGCTTGGGGTGACGCGGGCCTGGCAGGCCCAGGAAGAAGCTCACCGCGCGAGTGCTGAAATGGTCGATATCGTCCAGATCGAACACCCCTGGCTTGACCGCATTGGCCATGGAGAACAGCACTTCGCCGTGACCGGCCATGCTCTCGTGCCGATGGAAGATGTCCATCTCGCCGAAACGCAGGCCGCTTTCGAGGATGTTCTGCAGCAGGGCCGGCCCCTTGAACCCCCCCTCGTCGCGGGAGATCACGCTGATCACCAGTACTTCCTCGGCCGGAGGCAGTTCTTTGACTGTATTGCCCGCGCCTGCACCGTTGTGGCGGCTGTGTTCGGTAGGACGATCATCATCGGCGTCGGCAAACAGGTCCGGCTCACGCGGCTCGGCAGCCAGGTTCAGGTCGCCCTGCTGTGGCTCGCTGGCGCGCTTGCCACGTTTGTTGGTTTTGGCTGGCTTGGGCTCACGCTCACGCGCCGGGGCGCTGACCGAAGGCAGATCGCTTTCGTCCAGCTCGGGTTCTTTTTGGGTTTCCAGTACGCGTGCAGGGCCCAGTACCTCGGCGCTGCCCTCGTCGTCCGGCAGATTGGAGTAGCTGCGATCCAGACGGAATTTCAACTTGCCCTTGCCGCCGCGCATGCGGCGCCAGCCGTCGAAAAGAATACCGGCGATGACAATGACGCCGATGACGATCAGCCATTCGCGCAGACCGATTTCCATGTAATCCCGTGCCTCTAAAAAATATGCTTGAAAACAAAGGCTTCAAAGCCCTTTAACACGTGGCGCCAACTCTATGTTCTGACAGGCGTTTTACCCACGCAAAAAATAAGTGACATAAAGCTAGCACGACCAAAGGCAACTTTACACCGTCTGTCGCACATGTCGGGGGGATTTCCCCACGTATCCTGCCTTATCTTCGCTCATCAGGCATCGACCATGGCCAACGCTTCCTCCACATCAACTGCAACAAGACGTGAGCAGCCTGGCTCGTGCATGGTCACCCCCATCAATTGATCGGCCATTTCCATGGCAATCTTGTTATGGGTGATGTAGATGAATTGCACGCTTTCGCTCATTTCCTTCACCAACCTGGCGTAACGTCCGACGTTGGCATCGTCCAGCGGCGCATCGACCTCGTCGAGCATGCAGAACGGTGCCGGGTTCAGCTTGAAGATGGCGAACACCAGTGCGAGGGCGGTCAACGCCTTCTCGCCACCGGACAGCAGATGGATGGTGCTGTTCTTCTTGCCCGGCGGGCGCGCCATGATCGTCACCCCAGTATCGAGTAGATCTTCGCCCGTCAGTTCCAGGTAAGCACTGCCGCCACCGAAAACTTTTGGAAAAAGTGCCTGCAAACCGGCATTTATCTGATCAAAGGTATCCTTGAAGCGATTACGGGTTTCCTTGTCGATCTTGCGGATGACGCTTTCCAGTGTCTCCAATGCTTCCACCAGGTCGGCATCCTGGGCGTCCAGGTAACGCTTGCGTTCGGACTGCTGCTGGTATTCCTCGATGGCCGCCAGGTTGATTGCGCCCAGGCGCTGGATGCGCCCGTCCAGTTGCTCGAGCTCTTGCTCGGTGCCCTGCTCGCTCGCCTCGGGCTCGAGGGTGGCGAGCACACCCTGCAAGTCATAGCCATCGGCCAGCAGTTGCTCCTGCAGCGTCTTGCGACGCACATCCAGGCCCTGGGACTCCAGGCGGGACTGCTCAAGCTGACCGCGCAGCAACTGAGCCTGTTGCTCGGCCTGGGTTCGACGGCGCTCGGCATCGCGCAGTTCACGGTCGGCTTCATCCATATGCAGACGAGCCTGGCGCATTTCCTCATCGACGCTCATTCGCCGCTCCAGCAGCTCTTCGAGCTTCAGGCGCTGTTCTTCCAGCGGCGCTTCGCCCTCCTCCAGATTGAGGCTCAGTTGCTCCTGGCGCTCGCTCAGGCGTGCCGCCTGTAGCTCCAAACGCTCCAGGGCCTGACGGGTGGAATCATGCTGGGCCCGCAGGGAGCCCAGGCGCACCGCCAACTGATGGGCATGATCCTTGTACTGACGAGCCTCCTGACGGATACGATCGAGCCCTTCGCGCAGAGTGTCGCGCCGGGCCATCAGTTGCTCGCGCTGCTCGGTGTCTTGAGCCATCCGCTCCAGGGCTTCCTGTAACAGCAGACGGGCCTCGCCCAGTTGCTCATGCTCTATGGCCCGCTGCTCTTGCAGCTCGGCCAATTCTTCTTGCAGCCGGCGGCAGCGCAGCTGCACCTGCTCGGCGCGGGCTCGCCCGGCCGAAAGCCGCGCCTTGAGTTCGCCGAGCTGGCGGTTTTCGTCCTGACTGCGTCGGCGCAGCTGTTCACGCTGCGCTTCCAGGTCGCGCTGTTGTCCGCGCAGGTCCTGAAGGTGTTGCTCCAGTTGCTCCAGACGCGACTGGAGTTCGAGCTGCTCATGCCCCAGGCGTTCGATTTCCTGGCCACGGGCCAGAACCCCGCCTTGGGACTCCCCGCCCCGGCTGATCCGCAAAAAGTGTCGACCGATCCAATATCCGTCTCGACTGACCAGGCTCTGACCTTCCGCCAGCCCGGCTCGCAAGGCCAAGGCCTGTTCGAGACTCTCCACGGGACGTACCTGACCGAGCCAGAGCGCAAGATCGGTGCGGCCCTCGACTTTGTCCAGCAGGCTGCCCGGCAGTCGAGCCCCCTGCGTGCTCGCCAGCAGCAGCCGCAGTTCGCCCTGCTCCAGGGCAGTGAAATCCAGTGAGGCGAAGTCTTCGACCAACACTGCTTGCAGATCGGCACCCAGCACGGTCTCGACCGCCAGCTCCCAGCCTGGCTCGACCCGCAGCCCTTCAGCCAGCCGCGGCTTATGCTCCAGCCCTTGGCCGCGCAGCCAGTCACTGGCACCCGCACCGGGCTCCAGGGCCGCCTGCTGCAATGCTTCCAGAGATGCCAGGCGCCCGCCTAAACGTTGCAGTTCGCCTTGGGACTGCTGATGAGTCTCAGTAGCCTGTTGCAACTGCTCGCGTACCGCGTCGAGCTGCTCGAGCACCTGTTGCTCGCTCATCTGAAGCGTTTCGAGCTCCAGTTCGCTACTTGCCACTTGCTCGGTCAACTCGAACAACGCGGCGTCTTCGGGTTCGGCCGCGAGCTGCTCGCGCTCTTCCTCCAGCTTGCGTTGACGCTCGGCCAAACGCTCCAGGCCAGCCTCCAGCTGCTGCAAACGGGACTGTTGCACTTCAGCCTGGCGCCGCGGCTCGGCGGACTGGGTATTGAAACTGTCCCATTGCTCCTGCCAGGCGTGCATGCCCAGCTCAGCCTCCTCGAGGGTGGCGGTCGCCTCTTCGGCGCTAGCCAAGGTCAGTTCCTGCTCGGGTTCGAGCATCGCCAGCTCTTCACCCAGGGTCGCCAGCAACGTGCGGTCATGCCCTAGGTGCGACTCAGTTTCCAGGCGGGTGCGCTCGGCTTCCTTGAGGTCGTCTTGCAATTGGCGCAAGCGTTGCTGGCCATGCTGGATGCTCTGCTCCACACGGGCGATGTCGCCGGCGACGGAATAGAAGCGACCCTGGACCTGATTGAAGCGCTCTGACAGCTCATGATGGCCGTCACGCAGGCGCTCGATACTCGCATCGGCATTGCGCTGCTCGGCCACCAGGGCTTCAAAAGCCACCTCCTGATCGCCGATGACCGCTTCGCGCTGGCGCACGCGCTCATCCAGCTCGCGCCAACGCAGGGCTGACAGGCGCGCCTTGAGTTGGCGCTCCTGAGCCTTGTACTCCCGGTATTTCTCGGCGGCCTGGGCCTGGCGGTGCAGGCGTTCAAGCTGGCGTTCGAGCTCCTCGCGAAGGTCGGTCAGGCGCGCCAGGTTCTCCTGGGTACGACGAATGCGGCTCTCGGTTTCGCGGCGACGCTCCTTGTATTTGGAGATGCCTGCGGCTTCTTCGATGAAATTACGCAGCTCCTCTGGCTTGGCCTCGATGAGCTTGGAGATCATCCCTTGCTCGATGATCGAGTAGCTGCGCGGCCCGAGGCCGGTGCCGAGGAAGATGTCCGTGATATCACGCCGCCGGCATTTGGTGCCGTTCAGGTAATAGGTGTTTTGCCCGTCGCGGGTGACCTTGCGGCGGATGGAAATCTCGGCGTAGGCGGCGTACTCGCCCAGCAACGTAGTCTCGCTGTTGTCGAACACCAGCTCGATGCTGGCCTGGCTCACCGGCTTGCGGCCGGATGAGCCATTGAAGATCACGTCGGTCATCGACTCGCCGCGCAGGTTCTTGGCCGAGCTTTCGCCCATCACCCAGCGCACCGCATCGATGATGTTGGATTTCCCGCAGCCATTGGGACCTACCACGGCGGCCATGTTGCTGGGGAAATTGACCGTGGTCGGATCGACGAACGACTTGAACCCGGCCAATCGAATGCACTTCAGGCGCATCGATCAGACCTGCGCCAGGGCCGCCAACACCAGCTCGCAACTGCGCTGGCTGTAGGCGACCAAGACCTCGCGGATACGTGCCTGGTCGCGGGCGACCACGGCTTCGAGCAGGCGAGCGAACAGTTCGAGGTAGTCGACCATGTTGGCCTGGCGCTGGTCCAGGGCCAGGTAATAGGCGCGGCTCATGGCAGGCTGCAGGTTTTCGACGGTTTCCTGCAGATAGGGATTGTCGGCGAACGGATAGGCTGCGCGCATCACCGCGAAGCTCTCGGCGACGAAGGTTTCGATGTCCTGGTTGGCATGGGCCCGCTGCAAGCGCTGCTGGATCTCGAGGAACGGCTCCAGATCACGCTCATGGCGCCAGCTGCTGGCCACCGCGTTGCCCAGCAGAATGTAGAACTCGCCCATCAGAGTGCACAGGCTGCGCACGCCACGTTCGTCCAGTTCGGTGACGTGGGCGCCGCGGCGCGCCAGGATCGCCACCAAATGTCGGCGTTCGAGGATCAACAGCGCCTCGCGCACAGAGCCGCGGCTGACGTTGAGCGCCTGGGTGACCTTCAGTTCCTGGATCCGTTCGCCCGGCTTGAGTTCGCCGCGAATGATCCGTTCGGCCAGGTAATGGGCAATCTGCTCGGAGAGGCTGTCCGGCGCCTTGAACGTCATGGTTTTCCTTCAGAATCTTGAACGGGGCACAAGGAGGCGATTGTAGCCTACTTGCCCGGCCGTCGCGCAGGGGTTCGCTGCGCTTTAATTCGACCTGTGGACGTGCTGCGAAGCCGGCGCGTTCTATGCTTTGAATATGACGATCTTGTCCCGTCGGGACGTGGCGCACGCAATTTCTTGACCTTTGAGTCAGAAATTTATTGACCAAATGGTCAAGCGTGCTTAGAGTCCGACCGAACAACAATAAAACCATTGCGAGGCCTTCCCCGTGATCCAGTTTCTCGTCAACCAGGAGCTGCGTAGTGAGCACGCCCTGGACCCGAACATGACGGTGCTGCAATACCTGCGTGAGCACCTGGGCAAACCCGGCACCAAGGAAGGCTGCGCCAGTGGCGACTGCGGCGCTTGCACCGTGGTGGTCGGCGAGCTGACCCAGGACGACCAGGGCCGTGACACGCTGCGCTACCGCAGTCTCAACTCATGCCTGACGTTCGTCTCGTCACTGCACGGCAAGCAGCTGATCAGCGTCGAAGGCCTGAAACACCAGGGTGAACTGCACAGCGTGCAGCGAGCCATGGCCGATTGCCATGGTTCCCAGTGCGGCTTCTGCACTCCAGGCTTCGTCATGTCCCTGTTCGCCCTGCAAAAGAACAGCGACGGCCACGATCTGCACCAAGCCCAGGAGGCCCTGGCAGGCAACCTGTGCCGCTGCACCGGCTACCGCCCGATCCTTGCCGCGGCCGAGCAGAGCTGCGCCCAGCCTTGCCGCGACCAGTTCGACGAGCATCAAGCCCAGACCATCGCCCGCCTCAAGGCGATCGCCCCGACCGAAACCGGTGAGCTCAACAGCGGCGACAAGCGCTGCCTGGTGCCACTGACCGTGGCCGACCTTGCCGACCTGTACAGCTCGCACCCTGAGGCGCGTCTGCTGGCCGGCGGCACCGACCTGGCCCTGGAAGTCACCCAGTTCCACAAGTCGCTGCCGGTGATGATCTATGTCGGTCACGTGGCCGAACTCAAGCGCATCGAAAAAACCGAGACCCACCTGGAAATCGGCGCCGCCACCCCGCTGACCGACTGCTACGGCGCACTCAACGAGGAGTACCCCGATTTCGGTGCCCTGCTGCACCGCTTCGCCTCGCTGCAGATCCGCAACCAGGGCACGCTGGGCGGCAACATCGGCAACGCGTCGCCGATCGGTGATTCGCCACCCCTGCTGATCGCCCTCGACGCCCAGGTGGTTCTGCGCCAGGGCGAGACCCAGCGCACCCTGGCGCTGGAAGACTACTTCATCGACTACCGCATCACTGCGCGCCAGGACAGCGAGTTCATCGAGAAGATCATCGTCCCGCGTGCCAGCGCAGACTGGACGTTCCGCGCCTACAAGGTTTCCAAGCGCCTGGACGACGACATCTCGGCGGTGTGCGCGGCGTTCAACCTGCGTATCGAGGACGGTGTGGTGCGCGAGGCGCGGATCGCCTTCGGCGGCATGGCGGCCATTCCCAAGCGCGCCCGCGCCTGCGAGGCCGCACTGGAGGGCAAGGCCTGGGACCAGGCCAGCATCGAGCAGGCCTGCCTGGCCCTAGACGAAGACTTCACCCCGCTCTCGGACTTCCGCGCCAGCAAGCAATACCGCCTACTGACCGCACAGAACCTGCTGCGCAAGTACTTCATCGAACTGCAATCGCCGTACATCGAAACCCGGGTGACCGCTTATGTCTAACCATCACGTAGCCAAAAGCCAGGCCGAGATGGCCGAACTGTTCAGCCAGGACCTGACCACCGGGGTCGGCCGCAGCATCAAGCATGACAGCGCCGACAAGCACGTCAGCGGCGAGGCGGTGTACATCGATGACCGCCTGGAATTCCCCAATCAGCTGCACGTCTATGCGCGTACAGCCGACCGCGCCCATGCGCGCATCCTGCGCATCGACACCACGCCGTGCTACGCCTTCGAAGGGGTACGCATCGCAATCACCCATGAAGACATCCCGGGCCTGAAGGACATCGGCCCAGTGGTCGCCGGCGACCCGCTGCTGGCCATCGACAAGGTCGAGTTCTTCGGTCAGCCAGTGCTTGCTGTCGCCGCCCGAGACCTGGACACCGCACGCCGCGCCGCCATGGCGGCGATCGTCGAGTACGAAGACCTCGAACCGGTGCTGGACGTGGTCGAGGCCCTGCGCAAAAAGCATTTCGTGCTGGACAGTCACACCCACCAGCGCGGCGACTCGGACAGCGCCCTGGCCACCGCCCCCCACCGCCTGCAAGGCACCCTGCACATCGGCGGCCAGGAGCACTTCTACCTGGAAACCCAGATTTCCTCGGTGATGCCCACCGAGGACGGCGGCATGATCGTCTTCTGCTCCACCCAGAACCCCACCGAAGTGCAGAAACTGGTGGCCGAGGTGCTGGACGTGCCGATGAACAAGATCGTCGTCGACATGCGCCGCATGGGCGGCGGCTTTGGCGGCAAGGAGACCCAGGCCGCCAGCCCGGCCTGCCTGTGCGCGGTGATCGCGCGCCTGACCGGTCAGCCGACCAAGATGCGCCTGCCGCGCGTCGAAGACATGATGATGACCGGCAAGCGTCACCCGTTCTACGTGGAGTACGACGTCGGCTTCGACGACACCGGCCGCCTGCACGGCATCAACCTGGATCTTGCCGGCAACTGCGGTTACTCGCCTGACCTGTCCGGCTCGATCGTCGACCGCGCCATGTTCCACTCCGACAACGCCTACTACCTGGGCGATGCCACCGTGCATGGTCACCGCTGCAAGACCAACACCGCATCCAATACCGCCTATCGCGGCTTCGGCGGCCCACAGGGCATGGTCGCCATCGAACAGGTGATGGACCATATCGCCCGCCACCTGGCGCTCGACCCGCTGGCCGTGCGCAAGGCCAACTACTACGGCAAGACCGAACGCAACGTCACCCACTACTACCAGACCGTCGAGCACAACATGCTCGAGGAGATGACCGCCGAACTCGAGGCCAGTGCCGACTACGCCGAGCGCCGCGAGTCGATTCGTCGCTTCAACGAGCACAGCCCGGTGCTCAAAAAAGGCCTGGCACTGACCCCGGTGAAGTTCGGAATTTCCTTCACCGCGACCTTCCTCAACCAAGCCGGCGCGCTGATCCACATCTACACCGACGGCAGCATCCACCTGAACCACGGCGGCACCGAGATGGGCCAGGGCCTGAACACCAAGGTCGCACAGGTGGTGGCGCAGGTGTTCCAGGTCGATTTCGAACGCATCCAGATCACCGCCACCAACACCGATAAGGTACCCAACACGTCGCCGACCGCCGCCTCCAGTGGCGCGGACCTCAACGGCAAGGCCGCGCAGAACGCCGCTGAAATCCTCAAGAAGCGCCTGACCGAGTTCGCCGCGCGGCATTACAAGGTCACCGAAGAGGATGTGGAGTTCCGCAACGGCCACGTGCGGGTGCGCGACCAGATCGTCAGTTTCGAGCAGTTGGTGCAACAGGCCTACTTCGCCCAAGTATCGCTGTCGAGCACCGGTTTTTATCGCACGCCGAAGATCTACTACGACCGCGACCAGGCCCGCGGCCGCCCGTTCTACTACTTCGCGTTCGGCGCTGCCTGTGTCGAGGTGGTCGTCGATACCCTGACCGGCGAATACAAGATGCTGCGGGCCGACATCCTGCACGACGTTGGCGCCTCGCTGAACCCAGCCATCGACATCGGTCAGGTCGAAGGTGGCTTCATCCAGGGCATGGGCTGGCTGACCACCGAAGAGCTGGTGTGGAACGCCAAGGGCAAGTTGATGACCAATGGCCCAGCGAGCTACAAGATTCCGGCGGTGGCGGACATGCCGCTGGACCTGCGCGTGAAGCTGGTGGAAAACCGCAAGAACCCGGAGGACACGGTGTTCCATTCCAAGGCCGTGGGCGAGCCGCCGTTCATGCTCGGCATCGCCGCCTGGTGCGCCATCAAGGATGCCGTGGCGAGCATCGCCGACTACCGCGTGCAACCGCAGATCGATGCACCGGCGACGCCTGAGCGGGTGCTGTGGGGCTGCGAGCAGATGCGCAAGGCGGTAGCCGCCGAGCAGCCCGCCGAGCAGGAACTGGAAACCGTGACTCACTGACAACGCGAATCCCTGTGGGAGCCGGTTCATCCGCTTCCACAGGGGGCCGTGGCGCAACTTAGAGAGGCTGCATCATGCACCAATGGATCAACGCCCTCGCCGACCACCAGGCCCGCGGTGAAGCTTGCATTCTGGTGACCATCATCGAGGAGCGCGGCTCGACGCCACGCAACGCCGGCTCGAAGATGGTGGTCAGTGCCGCGGGTCTGTTCGACACCATCGGCGGCGGACATCTGGAATACAAGGCGCTGCACATCGCCCGACAGATGCTCGCGGAGCAGCGCACCACCCCGCATCTGGAGCGCTTCAGCCTGGGCGCGAGCCTCGGCCAATGCTGCGGCGGCGTCACGGTGCTGCTGTTCGAACCGATGGCCGCAGTGCAGGCGCAGATCGCAGTGTTCGGCGCGGGCCATGTCGGCCGTGCTCTGGTACCCTTGCTCGCCGCGCTGCCCTGCCGGGTACGCTGGATCGATTCGCGCGAGCATGAGTTTCCCGAGGTCATCCCCAATGGCGTGACCAAGGTCGTCAGCGAGGAACCGGTCGACGAAGTCGCCGAGCTGCCAGCGGGCAGCTATTGCATCGTCATGACCCATAATCACCAGCTCGACCTGGAACTGACCGCCGCCATCCTCAAGCGCAATGATTTCACCTGGTTCGGCCTGATCGGCTCGAAGACCAAACGGGTCAAGTTCGAGCACCGCCTGCGCGAACGCGGCTACGACGACGCCGTCGTGGCGCGGATGCGTTGCCCTATGGGCCTGGCTGAGGTCAAAGGCAAGCTGCCGATCGAGATCGCCGTGTCCATCGCCGCGGAAATCATCGCCACCTACAACGCCTGCTTCGGCCAGCATGACGCTGCCGCCAATTCAGGCCCAATCGCCCAATTGCTGCCGCCCTCCCGGCGCAGCCAAGCCAATTGACGAGACCGTTATGAGCGCAACCCGCAAAGCCTACCGAGCCGCCATTTTGCACAGCATCGCCGACCCGGCCGAGGTGGGCCTCGACGCCTCCCATGAATATTACGAAGACGGCCTGCTGGTGGTCGAAGATGGCCGCATCAGTGCACTGGGTCACGCCAGCGACTTGCTGCCCAGGCTCGGCACCGACGTCGAAGTGATCCATCACCAGCACGCTCTGATCACTCCAGGCTTCATCGATACCCATATTCATTTCCCACAGACCGGCATGATCGGCTCCTACGGCGAGCAGTTGCTGGACTGGCTGAACACCTACACCTTCCCTTGCGAAAAGCAGTTCGCCGACAAGGCCCATGCCGACCAGGTGGCCAAGATCTTCCTCAAGGAACTGCTGCGCAACGGCACCACCAGCGCGCTGGTGTTCGGCAGTGTCCATCCCGAGTCGGTCGATGCCTTGTTCGAAGAAGCCCAGCGTCTGGACCTGCGTCTGATCGCCGGCAAAGTGATGATGGATCGCAACGCCCCGGACTACCTGACCGACACCGCCGAGTCCAGCTATGCCCAAAGCAAGGCGCTGATCGAGCGTTGGCACGGCAAGGGCCGACTGCACTATGCGGTGACCCCGCGTTTCGCACCCACCAGCACCCCCGAACAACTGGCTCTGGCCGGCCAGTTGCTCAAGGAGTACCCGGGTCTGTACATGCACACCCACCTGTCGGAGAACGTCAAGGAAATCGACTGGGTCAAGGCACTGTTCCCTGAGCGCAAGGGCTACCTGGACGTCTACGACCACTACGAACTGCTGGGCGAGCGCTCGGTGTTCGCCCACGGCGTGCACCTGTGCGACGCAGAGTGCCAGCGCCTGGCCGACACCGGTTCGGCTGTGGCCTTCTGCCCCACCTCCAACCTGTTCCTGGGCAGCGGACTGTTCAACCTGCCTCAGGCCGAGCGCTTCAAGGTCAACGTGGGCCTGGGCACCGACGTGGGCGCAGGCACCAGCTTCTCGCTGCTCAACACCTTGAACGAGGCCTACAAGGTCATGCAGCTGCAGGGCGCGCGCCTGCACCCGTACAAGTCCCTATACCTGGCGACGCTCGGCGGTGCCCGCGCCCTGCGCCTGGACGACCGCATCGGCAGCCTGCGCCCAGGCAACGATGCCGACTTCGTGGTGCTCGACTACAAGGCCACCCCACTTCTGGACTACCGCATCCAGCAGTCCAACAGCATCGAAGAAACCCTGTTCGTGCTCACCACCTTGGGCGACGACCGCACCGTGCGTGAAACCTACGCCGCCGGTCGCTGCGTGCACCAGCGCTAAGGCTCCCGAGCCAGCCCTCGGTACAGCGCGCCGCCGATCGCCGCCCCGATCAGCGGCGCCACCCAGAACAACCACAACTGCTGCAACGCCCAGCCCCCGACGAACAGGGCTGGGCCGGTGCTGCGTGCGGGATTGACGGATGTGTTGGTCACCGGAATGGAAATCAGGTGAATCAGCGTCAACGCCAGGCCTATGGCGATGGGCGCCAACCCCGCTGGCGCGCGCGTGTCGGTGGCGCCCATGATGATCACCAGGAACATCGCCGTCATCACCACCTCGCTGACAAAGCCCGCCGCCAGCGAGTATCCCCCCGGCGAATGATCGGCGTAGCCATTGGAGGCCAACCCCGATGACAATTCAAAGCCCGCCTTGCCACTGGCAATGAAGTAGATCACCGCTGCCGCCAGGATCGCCCCGATCACTTGGGCAATCACGTAGGGCACGAACTCCTTGGCCGGAAACCGCCCGCCCACCACGAGCCCGAACGATACCGCAGGGTTGAGGTGGCAGCCGGAGATATGGCCGATGGCAAACGCCATGGTCAGTACAGTCAGGCCGAATGCGAAGGCGACACCGAGGATACCGATGCCGGTCGGAAAGCTTGCGGCCAGCACCGCACTGCCGCAACCGCCAAGGACCAACCAGAAAGTGCCGACCAGCTCGGCACCCATGCGCTTGCCCAGGGACATACTCATGAACCAATCCTCAAGTAGTGGAATGCACTGGATGCGCAAGCCCAACTGCTTGATGAAGGTTTGCAAAAAACAATCTAGCAGAGCCTTGGCCAAAGGCCAGCAGCCCTCGTACACCGCATCAGCCCTGGCTTCCCGCCCCATTAGCGATCATTGCGGGGCTGAAATGAAAAACGCCACCGCTCCGGTTGGGGAACGATGGCGTTGGTAGCAGCGGTCTGCCCGTAGACCGGGCAAACGATCAACCTTTGACCGATACCTTCGGCTTTTTCAGCAAATGCGAGAACACAGCATGCAGGTCGTCGGAGGCGCCCTCCTCGTCCAGGTTCAGTTTGGTGTCGATGTGATCCATGTGATGCATCATCAGATTCACTGCCAGCTCCGCGTCACGGGCCTCGATGGCATCGATCAGTTGCATGTGCTCGTCGTAGGAGCAGTGCGAACGGTTGCCGCTTTCGTACTGTGCGATGATCAGCGAAGTTTGCGAAACCAGGCTGCGCTGGAAACTGATCAGGGGGGCATTGCCAGCGGCTTCGGCCAGTTTGAGGTGGAACTCGCCGGAAAGGCGGATACCCGCGCCCCGGTCGCCACGAGAGAAGCTGTCGCGCTCCTCGCGTACCATCTGGCGCAGTTCGTTCAGTTGCTCGATCGTGGCGTGCTGCACGGCAAGCTCGGTGATTGCGCGCTCGACCATGCGCCGGGAGAAGAACACCTGGCGCGCCTCTTCCACCGTAGGGCTCGCCACCACTGCACCGCGATTGGGCCGCAGTAGCACCACGCTTTCGTGGGCCAGACGCGACAAGGCACGACGGATGATGGTGCGGCTGACGCCGAAGATCTCGCCCAGCGCTTCCTCGCTCAACTTGGTGCCCGGTGCCAGACGCTGCTCGAGGATCGCCTCGAAAATATGCGCATAGACGATGTCGTCCTGGGTACCGCTGCGGCCGGCCTTGCCATTGCGCGCAGGTTTCTTCAGAGGTTGCAGCTGTTCGTTCATGGGTTCTCGAGCACGAGGATCCGCCAGTCGGGACCTTGACTGTAATACCTGTCAGAGGGTGGCTGGCAAGTCCTGGATAGAAAATAAAGGGACCAAGGTATCGGCCTATTGTACACAGGCCATTCGATTTCTGCAGGTGGCCTTTTCCCATATAGCCACTACGCGACAGATCGCGCACACAAAAAATAAAACATTATTTGCATTATTTGTACACAACAGCATAATCCAGCGAGCAACTTTCTGACTCGAAAGTCAACAAATCGATCAGACGTCTGCCAATCCCCTCGCGGAACCGCCCAAGTGCATTGGCGCAGGACCAAGGTTCCGAAACAACAAGAAAGACTTGAGGAGTACTCGCTGTGGAAAGCCGCAAATCCGAAGCCCCTACGCTGGATCTCGCTCCACCGCTCGAAACGAGTTGGCTGGAACGGATTTTCAAACTCAAGCGACACGGCAGCACCGTCAGGACCGAGCTGATCGCCGGGGTGACCACCTTCATCACCATGGCCTACATCATTTTCGTCAACCCCAACATCATGGCCGATGCCGGTATCGACCATGGTGCGGCCTTCGTTGCCACCTGTATCGCCGCGGCCTTGGGCTGCCTGTTGATGGGCCTCTATGCCAACTGGCCGGTGGGCCTGGCCCCCGGCATGGGGCTCAACGCCTTCTTCACCTACACCGTGGTCGGCACCATGGGCTACACCTGGGAGGCGGCATTGGGTGCAGTGTTCGTGTCCGGTGTGCTGTTCATGGCCCTGACTCTCTCGCGCGTGCGCGAATGGTTGCTCAATAGCATTCCGGTCAGCCTACGCCACGCCATGGGCGCGGGGGTCGGCCTGTTCCTGGGGCTGATCGGCCTTAAAACCGCCGGTATCGTCGTCGACAGCCCTGCCACGCTGATCAAGCTGGGTTCTCTGCACGAGCCTGGCCCACTGCTGGCGGCGGTATGTTTCCTGATGATCGCGGTACTGAGCTACCACCGCGTGTTCGGCGCGATCCTCATCAGCATCATCACCGTCACCCTGGCAGGCTGGGGCCTGGGACTGGTCCAGTATGGCGGGGTGTTCTCCCTGCCACCGAGCCTGGCTCCGACCTGGATGGCCATGGATGTAGCGGGCGTATTCAATGTCAGCATGATCAGCGTGGTGCTGGCGTTCCTGTTCGTGCATATGTTCGATACCGCCGGCACCTTGATGGGTGTGGCCCAACGCGCCAACCTGGTCGGTGAAGATGGCCGCATCGAGAACCTGTCCCGTGCACTGAAGGCCGACAGCGCCTCCAGCGTGTTCGGTGCTGCCGTCGGCGTACCACCTGTGACCAGCTATGTGGAAAGCGCCGCAGGCGTCGCCGCCGGGGGGCGTACCGGCCTGACGGCCGTGGTGGTTGGCCTGCTGTTCGTCGCCGCCATGTTCTTCGCACCGCTGGCCGGCATGATCCCCGCCTACGCCACCGCAGGGGCGCTGATCTATGTGGCCATGCTGATGATGGGCAGCATGGCACACATCCACTGGGACGAGGCGACCGACAGCATTCCTGCGATCGTCACCGTGATCATGATGCCGCTCACGTTCTCGGTCGCCGACGGCATCGCCCTGGGCTTCATCAGCTACGTGGCGCTCAAGGCCGGGACCGGCAAGTTCAAGGATATTTCTGCCAGCCTGTGGGTGCTCTGCGTGATCTTCATCGCCAAGTTCGTGTTCCTCTGAGAGCCTGGCGCTGCCGAGGGCGCCTCGAACCCTCTCTCGCTCAAACAAAAAACCCGATGGCAGTTCCCTGCCATCGGGTTTTTTAGTGGGTAACCGATTTACTTGGCGACGGACCCGGCGGCGCCGGAGGCCTGTCCACTCCGCTTGCTCTTGAGCATGTAGAAGGCATACATCACCACCAGCCAGACCGGAATCGCATACACCGAGACCTGGATACCAGGGATCTGCAGCATGATGCCCAGGATCAGCACCACGAAGGCCAGGCACAGGTAGTTGCCATACGGGTACCAGAGCGCCTTGAACAGCGCCTTCTGCCCGGTGCGGTCCAGGTGCTGACGGAATTTGAGGTGCGAGTAGCTGATCATCGCCCAGTTGATCACCAGCGCAGCCACCACCAACGACATCAACAGCTCCAGCGCATGTTGCGGCATGAAGTAGTTCAGCAGCACCGCCACCAGCGTCACGCCGGCCGAGGCCAGGATCGAACGGACCGGTACGCCGCGCTTGTCGATCTTGGCCAGGCTTGCCGGGGCGTCGCCTTGCTCGGCCATGCCGTAGAGCATGCGAGCGTTGCAGTAGGTCCCGCTGTTATAGACCGACAGCGCCGCAGTCAGGACCACGAAGTTCAGCAGGTGCGCCGCCACGTCGCTACCGAGCAGCGAGAACACCTGGACGAACGGGCTGCTGCCATAGCTGCCGCCGGAGGCATCGATGCTCGCGACCAGGCTATTCCATGGGGTCAGCGACAGCAGGATCACCAGCGCGCCGATATAGAAGATCAGGATGCGGTAGATGACCTGGTTGATCGCCTTAGGAATCACGGTCTTTGGCTTGTCGGCCTCGGCAGCGGTGAAGCCCAGCATTTCCAGGCCACCAAAGGAGAACATGATGATCGCCAGAGCCATCACCAGGCCACTCACGCCATTGGGGAAGAAACCGCCATGGGCCCAAAGGTTGGTCACCGAAGCTTCAGGACCACCGCTGCCGCTGGTGAGCAGATAGGCACCCAGGCCGATCATGCCGACGATGGCGAGTACCTTGATGATGGCGAACCAGAACTCGGCCTCGCCGAACACTTTCACGTTCATCAGGTTGATCGCGTTGATCAGGATGAAGAAGCCCGCCGCAGTGACCCAGGTAGGGATCTCCGGCCACCAGTAGTGAATGTACTTACCGACCGCGGACAGCTCCGACATGCCGACCAGAATGTACAGCACCCAGCAGTTCCAACCGGACAGGAAGCCCGCGAAACCGCCCCAGTACTTGTGGGCGAAGTGGCTGAAGGAGCCGGCAACCGGCTCTTCGACGATCATTTCGCCCAGTTGGCGCATGATCATGAAGGCGATGAAGCCGCAGATGGCGTAGCCGAGAATCATCGACGGACCGGCGGACTTCATCACGCCGGCAGAGCCCAGGAACAATCCGGTACCAATTGCGCCACCCAGGGCAATCAGCTGGATATGGCGGTTCTTCAGGCCACGCTTGAGCTCGCCTGAAGGCATGTTTTGTCCACTCATGAACGAAGTCACCTGCTTGTTTTTATCTGTGACGGAATCGGACCCACCGCGCTCGTGGCGCAGCGGAATGGGCAAGGTGGTTACCTTGGGTTTCTTGGACGGGGGTGATGACACCGAGGGACAGGCCCCGGGCGACTCAACCAGGCGTCAGCAAGAGTGCGCGGTACGCATTGGGGTCACAGGTAAAACGCGGCGCATTGTATACCCCTGCGTACGCGCAGGCGTCAACGCGTTGCGTCATTTCCTGATGAAAAAACGCAGCGATCCTGGCGGGAAGGCCTGAAAAGGCAAGATGATCGGCGTACATGGCGCCTCCATTTGTTGTTTTCGATGCCCAGCTCTACGGCCAGGCCCTGCACACGGCATGGGCGCTATATCAGCGTGCGGCGACGGGTTGAACAAGGGGGCGAGTGGCAAAGAAACAGCTCTGGAACGCGGCACTTGGCAGAATTTGTTTACATGCACAGGTGTACCGGCAAAAACGGTCGAAATTCGTAAAGATTTTGTTACAAGCCGGTCGATAGGGTTTCCAGACCCCATAAAAAATCGCGTCGGATCAACATGTTAGATTTCTAGAGGCGCAAAAAAGGGGCCACGAGGGCCCCTTTCCTATGACGCTGAGCAATCAGCCGCGTGGCTTGCCGCGGCCACGGCCTGCTGGCTTGTCGGCCTCCGGCTTGGCCGGACGCTTACGCATCTCACTGGGGCGTTCGGCAACCGTGCTGCTGCGACCGCCCTTGCGTGGCGCCTCTTCACGGGTCGGACGTTCACGCGCAGGACGCTCGGCTTGGCCATCTTGGGCGGGACGCAGGGTACGCACACGTTCGCCACGACCGAGCGGCCGGGTGGACTTGCGCTGCATGCGCTCGAGCTTGTCCTTGGCCTTGAGGTTCAACGCTGGCAACGCCACCGGCTGCAGGCCGACTTCCGCTGCCAGGATGTCGATCTCGCCCTGGGTCATTTCGCGCCAACGCCCCATCGGCAGGTCGGAATTGAGGAACACCGGACCGAAGCGCACGCGCTTGAGGCGGCTGACCACCACGCCTTGGGATTCCCACAGGCGACGTACCTCACGGTTGCGACCTTCCATCACCACGCAGTGGTACCAGTGGTTGAAGCCTTCGCCGCCCGGAGCTTTCTGGATGTCGGTGAACTTCGCCGGACCATCTTCGAGCATCACACCCGCCTTGAGGCGATCGACCATGTCGTCGTCGACCTCACCGCGCACACGCACCGCATACTCACGGTCCATCTCGTAGGAGGGGTGCATCAGGCGGTTGGCCAGTTCACCGTCTGTGGTGAACAGCAGCAGGCCGGTGGTGTTGATGTCCAGACGGCCGATATTGATCCAGCGCCCTTCTTTCGGACGTGGCAGGCGGTCGAACACCGTCGGACGGCCTTCCGGATCGTCACGGGTGCAGATCTCGCCGTCAGGCTTGTTGTACATGATCACGCGGCGGGTGGCCTCGGCGGCCTCCACACGCTTGATCAGCTTGCCATCGACGGCAATGGCATCGTGCAGATCGACACGCTGGCCAAGGGTAGCCTCGACGCCATTGACCTTGATACGGCCCTGGCTGATCCAGGCCTCGACGTCACGACGCGAACCGACGCCGATACGCGCCAGCACCTTCTGCAGCTTTTCGCCGGACGGAGGGGTGGATTGGGTTTCTTGCAGGTCTTGGTCACTCATCTGGGCACCTCCCGGTGTAGTAGTGAAAGCGTTTTTTGGCGAAAGATGCGCCAAAGGGGCGCGCATCATACGCGGTTCGGCGGACGAACGCACTGGAGACTAACGGTTTATCGCGATTGGGCTGTGAGTTTCCGCCCGAAGGTGCTGCAGCGTCACCCGCAGCCCCGCTGCACCTATGAGCGCGGGTTCATCCGCGAACGGGCCAGAGCGATCTATGACTCAGGCTCATCCTCGACGTTGGCAGCCTCATTCCGCAGATCATCG
Organism: Pseudomonas sp. HTZ2; assembly: GCF_033173945.1. Taxonomy (NCBI): domain Bacteria; kingdom Pseudomonadati; phylum Pseudomonadota; class Gammaproteobacteria; order Pseudomonadales; family Pseudomonadaceae; genus Pseudomonas; species Pseudomonas sp. HTZ2. Next base: position 4,551,645 of record NZ_CP137332.1, read on the forward strand.
AAATCGGTCTTGAGCCCATCTTCCATCGCATCGAGCTCCACCAGCAGCGTCCGGAAGCTGGTCTCCTCCCGAGGCGGCGCCTCGCCCTCCTCGTCCTCACCCACGCTCGCATCGGCCAGCGCCTGCAGGTGCGCAGGCACGGGTGCGTCATCCGGATCCAACAACGGCTCGGTGTCCATTTCGCGCAGTTCGGCCAGAGCCGGCAGCTCATCGAGGCTCTTGAGGTTGAAATGTTCGAGCAATGCCTTGGTGGTGGCGAACATCGCCGGTCGGCCGGGTACCTCACGATAACCGACGATACGGATCCATTCACGCTCCATCAGGGTCTTGATGATGTTGCTATTGACCGCCACACCGCGCACATCCTCGATTTCGCCGCGGGTGATCGGTTGGCGATAGGCAATCAGCGCCAAAGTCTCCAGCAGCGCCCGGGAGTAGCGCTGCGGACGCTCCTCCCACAGCCGGCCGACCCAGGGCGCAAAGTCCTCGCGGATTTGCAGGCGATAGCCGGTCGCCACTTCCTTGAGCTCGAAGGCGCGGCCATTGCAGGACTTGGCCAGGATTTCCAAAGCCTTCTTGAAGACAGCAGGCGCGGGGCGCTCGGCCTCTTCGAGCAACTCGTACAGGCGCTCGAGCGATTGCGGCTTGCCAGAGGCAAGGAGGAAGGCTTCGATCAGCGAGGCCAGGTCACGGGGTTCGTTCAGGTTCATCGGTAGGAAAGGCTTGCTCGTGGTCACTCGGCCCGGGCACGGACATGGATCGGGGCAAAGGGGTCATTCTGCACCAGTTCGATGAGCGATTCCTTCACCAGTTCGAGAATTGCCATGAAGGTGACGACCACCCCCAACTTGCCTTCCTCGGCGGTAAAGAGCTCGATGAACGGCACGAAGCCGCCACCCTTGAGTCGTTCGAGCACTTCACTCATGCGCTCACGGGTCGACAAGGTCTCGCGGGTGATCTGATGGCTTTCGAACAGGTCGTTGCGCCGCATCACCTGGGCCATGGACAGCAGGATTTCCTCCAGAGAAACATCGGGCAACAGCTTGCGAACCTTGGCCTGAGGCGCCTCCAGGCGCGGCACGACAATCTCCCGGCCTACCCGCGGCAGCTCATCGAGGCCTTCGGCGGCGGCTTTGAAGCGCTCGTATTCCTGCAGCCTGCGGATCAGCTCGGCACGTGGATCGCCCTCCTCCTCCTCGACCTCGCTGGAGCGCGGCAGCAGCATGCGCGATTTGATCTCGGCAAGCATGGCAGCCATCACCAAGTACTCTGCGGCCAACTCCAGGCGCACGCTCTTCATCAGCTCGACGTAGGACATGTACTGGCGGGTGATCTCCGCCACGGGGATGTCGAGGATGTCGATGTTCTGCTTGCGGATCAGATACAGCAACAAGTCCAGCGGGCCCTCGAAGGCTTCAAGGAACACTTCCAGTGCGTCAGGAGGGATGTACAGGTCCAGCGGCAGTTCGGTGAGTGCCTCGCCATAGACCAGCGCCAGTTGCAGCTGTTGCGGCGCCTCGCTGTCAGCGACCGGGGCCGGGGCCTCTTGCACCGTGCTCACGCGGGCGCCAGGAACGGCGCAGGGTCGCCACAGCCAACACGGATGACTTCCGGCTCGTCACCTTCCAGGCTGATCACGGTGGAAGCTTTGAGGTCACCGAAGCCGCCATCGATGATCAGGTCCACATGATGCTCAAGGCGCGCACGGATCTCGTAGGGGTCGGTCATCGGCTCTTCATCACCGGGCAGGATGAGGCTCACGCTCATCAAGGGTTCGCCCAATTCCTCGAGCAGTGCCCGGGCAATGGGGTTGGAAGGAACCCGCAGGCCGATGGTCCGACGCTTTTCATGCAACAACAGCCTGGGCACTTCCCGCGTGGCATTGAGGATAAAGGTATAGGGACCGGGAATGTGCGCTTTGAGCAGACGGAAGGTCGCTGTGTCGATCTTGGCGAACAACCCCATTTGCGAAAGGTCGCAACACAGCAGTGTGAAGTTGTGGTTCTTGTCCAGCTGGCGCAGTCGTCGGACCCGCTCCACGGCAGTCTTGTCGCCGATCTGGCAGCCCATCGCGTAGGCCGAGTCGGTCGGATAGACCACGACACCGCCCTTGCGGATGATCTCGACGGCCTGTTTGATCAGGCGCGCCTGCGGGTTTTCCGCATGAATCTGGAAAAATTGGCTCACGTAGTCGTCCTGTTCATACCGCCAAAGGCTGTTTGGCTGAATCGGCGCCACAAAGGTGGCAGATCCTCGGGCAATGGCCGGTAGGCACCGATCTCGCCCCAGGTGCCGGGGCCGTGGAAGTCACTGCCAGCACTTGCCAGCAGGCCGAACTCACGGGTGAGGATGGACATCGTGCCCACCTGCTCGGCCGGCATCATCCCGTTGACCACCTCCAACGCCTGCCCGCCTGCCTGAATATAGTCTGCAATCAGCCGTCTGCGCTTACTGCGAGTCAACTCGTAATGCATCGGATGGGCCAGACTCACCCAAGCGTTGGACCGACGCAGCGTGGCGACGGTTTCCTCCAGGGTCGGCCAATGCAGCTTGACGTCGCCCAGCTTGCCGGCGCCCAGCCACTTGCGAAACGCCTCACCGCGGTCTTTGACGTGGCCGGCACGCACCAGGAACTCGGCAAAGTGCGGACGCGCCGGGGCATTGCCGCTGTCGCCCAGCTCCTGCTGCACCGCCCTGGCGCCTTCGAGCGTGCCGGGCATGCCCTTGGCCGCGAGCCGTCGGTCGATTTCCTCGGAGCGCAGCCAACGGCCACGGTGCAAGGCCTCGATAGCCTCGAGTAGCGGCGGTGCATCGAGCGGGAAGTCATAGCCCAGCACATGGATCGTGGCGCCCCCCCAGGTACAGGACAGTTCCACTCCACTGACCCAGCGCATGCCGTTGGCGTGGCAGGCCTGACGCGCCTCGGCCAGGCCTTCTATGGTGTCGTGGTCGGTCAGTGCCAACGTCTGCACCCCGTGCTCGTGGGCCCGGGCGACCAGGGCCGAAGGCGACAAGGCGCCGTCGGAGGCCGTGCTGTGACAGTGCAGATCAACATTCATGGAGGAGCGCTTTCGCTGGAATCGATGTTTGTTATTATGCCGTCACATCCCGCTTCTGGCTGCCACTGTGAAACAATTCATCGATTTCATCCCGCTGTTGTTGTTCTTCATCGTCTACAAACTCGACCCGCGCGCGGTCGAAATCGCTGGTCACAGCGTCGAGTTCGGCGGCATCTACAGCGCCACGGCGGTGCTGATTCTCAGCTCCCTGGTGGTCTACGGCGCGCTGTTCCTGCGCCACGGCAAGCTCGAGAAGGGGCAGCTGCTGACCCTGGTCGCCTGCCTGGTGTTCGGCGGCCTTACCCTGGCCTTCCACAGCGAAACCTTCCTCAAGTGGAAAGCACCGGTGGTGAACTGGCTGTTCGCCCTGGCCTTCGCCGGCAGCCACTTCGTCGGTGACCGGGTCCTGATCAAGCGCATCATGGGCCACGCCCTGAGCCTGCCCGAGGCAATCTGGACGCGCCTGAACCTGGCCTGGATCGGCTTCTTCCTGGTGTGCGGTGCGGCCAACCTGTTCGTCGCATTCACCTTCCAGGACTTCTGGGTCGACTTCAAGGTGTTCGGCAGCCTGGGCATGACCGTGATCTTCCTGGTGGCCCAGGGCGTGTACCTGTCGCGCCACCTGCATGACAGCGACCCCTCCACTTCCAAACCTAAGGATTGACATGCTCTACGCCATCATCGCAAGCGACGTCGAAGGTTCCCTGGAAAAACGCCTGGCTGCCCGCCCGGCGCACATCGAGCGCCTGCAGCTGCTCAAGGCCGAGGGACGTGTGATCCTGGCCGGCCCGCACCCGGCGATCGACAGCAACGACCCAGGCGCCGCAGGCTTCACCGGCAGCCTCATCGTCGCCGAATTCGACTCCCTGACCGCCGCCCAAGCCTGGGCCGATGCCGACCCGTACATCGCCGCCGGCGTGTACGACAAAGTCGTGGTCAAGCCATTCAAGCAAGTCCTGCCTTGATCGGACCGGGCCTCATGACAGGTTCATGAGGCCCGCGCTCATCTATTACGACCTGCGGCCGACAACCTTCTGAACCGATAGGAATCAGGAGTTCCAATGCGCCGAGGTCCGATGTCACTGCTGCTTTGCCTGCTGTCGCTGTCCCCTTTCGCCATTGCCGAAGAACCACTGTCGTTGACTGCCGCTGCGCAGATCACCGAGCTGCAGCAACGTCTGCAGGACAGTGAACAGCAACGCGCCGCGCTCAACCAGCAATTGCAAGACACCCAAAACGGGCAAGACAATACCCAGCTCGCACGCCTGCGCCAGGAAAACCAGCGCCTTAAGCTTTCGCTCAAGGAGCTGCAAGCCAGCGCCCCGGTACCGCTGCTCAGCGACCAGCAGTTATGGTTCGTGATCGGCTCGGCCGTTGCACTGTTTTCGGCTGTCTGCGGTATCTTAGCCAGTGGCGGACACAGAAGACGCCGTCAATGGTTGAATTGAGTGAGTCATGAGCGAGCTGTTACTGATTGATGATGACCAGGAACTCTGCGAGCTGCTCGGCAGTTGGCTGAGCCAGGAAGGGTTCGACGTACGTGCCTGCCACGATGGCCAGAGCGCGCGCCAGGCCTTGGCTGCCCATGCGCCGGCGGCCGTGGTGCTGGACGTGATGCTGCCTGATGGCAGTGGCCTGGAGCTGCTCAAGCAACTGCGCACCGAGCATGCGGAGTTGCCAGTGCTGATGCTGTCGGCCCGCGGCGAACCCCTGGACCGCATCCTGGGCCTGGAGCTGGGCGCCGACGACTACCTGGCCAAGCCCTGCGACCCACGCGAGCTCACCGCCCGCCTGCGCGCGGTGCTGCGTCGCAGCCACCCGGCAGCCACCAGCACCCAGCTCGAAGTCGGCGACCTGACCTTCAGTCCTGCGCGGGGCGTGGTCAGTGTCGATGCTCGCGAAATGACCCTCACGCTTTCCGAAAGCCGCATTCTCGAGGCATTGCTGCGCCAGCCTGGCGACCCACTGGACAAACAGGAACTGGCGCAGATCGCCCTGGGCCGCAAGCTGACCCTCTATGACCGCAGCCTGGACATGCACGTCAGCAACCTACGCAAGAAAGTCGGCCCGCACCCTGATGGCCGACCTCGCATCGTTGCCCTGCGTAGCCGCGGTTACTACTACAGCCTGTAGCGGCAAGCGATGAGCTGCAAGAAGGCAGCCTCCCCACGGATCTGTCTTGTAGTTTGCAGCTTGCAGCCCAAGCCTTTACCAAGTCTTTACGCTCACCTGACCGCCCTTGACCTTGCTTTCCCTAGACTGGGCTCATCCGGTAACCACCGGCCCATGAAAGGAGAAACACCATGCGCAAGACCCTTATCGCTCTGATGTTCGCCGCCACCCTGCCGACCGTGGCCATGGCCATGCCCGAAGGCGGTCCGCACCACGGTGGCTGGCATCATCGCGGTGACGCGCCTTTCGCCCAACTGGACCTGAGCCGCGACCAGCGCCAGCAGATCGGCAAGCTGATGGGCGAGCAAATGAAGCACCGCCGCGACATCACCGAACGTTACATCGCCAAGCTGCCGGCTGCCGACCAGAAGGCCATGAAAGACGAGATCAAGGCCAGCCACGACAAGACCCAGGCCGATATCCGCGCGTTGCTCAAGCCCGACCAGCAGAAGAAGTTCGACGAGCTGCAAAAGGAACGCGCCGCCCGCAAGGCCGAGTGGCAGGAGTTCCAGGCCTGGAAAGCTGAAAAAGGCACCAAGGCCCAGTAAGCTGTCAGCCCTGCGCCCGACCCGCCTCCCGGCGGGCCGGGTTTTTCTTGCTTTCAGGAGGTGCTCTTGCGGTCATTGTTCTGGCGCATCCTGGCCAGCTTCTGGCTGGCCATCGCCCTGGTCGCCGGCCTGTCGATCCTGCTTGGCCACATGCTCAACCAGGATGCCTGGATCCTCAGTCGCCATCCGGGCCTCAATACCCTGGCCAGCCGCTGGACCCAGCACTATGAGCAGGAAGGCCTGGAGTCTGCCCAGCGCTTTCTGGAACGGCGCAAGCACCGCTTTGGCATCAACGTGCAGGTGCTCAACGACAGTGGCGAGGCCGTGGTCCCGGGCACTTTCCCACGTCGCGCCGCCGCCTTCGAGGCCCGTCAGCACAATGACCAGCGCCGTCTGCCCTGGCGTCGCCTGACCCAGGAATACACCAGCCCGGACAGTGGCGAGACCTACCTGTTGATCTACCGCATTCCACATCCGGCGCTCAACGCCTGGCACCGCGAGAGCCTGCTGTGGCCGCTCAGCGCCTTGGGAATCGCCCTGGTGGTGCTGACGCTGTTCAGCCTGTTCGTCACGCTGTCGATCACCCGCCCGCTCAGCCGGCTGCGAGGGGCGGTACACGATCTGGGACAAACCAGCTACCAGCAGAACAGCCTGGCGCGACTGGCGGCCCGGCGTGACGAGTTCGGTGTACTGGCCAATGACTTCAACAAGATGGGCGCGCGGTTGCAAAGCCTGATCGGCAGCCAGCGGCAACTGCTGCGCGATGTCTCCCACGAGCTGCGCTCACCCTTGGCGCGGCTGCGCATCGCCCTGGCCTTGGCCGAACGTGCCGAGCCTGAGCAGCGCCAGGCCCTATGGCCGCGACTGACCCGTGAGTGCGATCGCCTGGAAGACCTGATCAGCGAAATCCTCGCCCTGGCCAGGGTCGACGCCGAGCAGTCCCATGCCGAGCCAGTGGACCTCAACGCCCTGCTGGGCAGCGTGCGCAAGGACGCCCAGCTCAGCGTCCCGGAGCAGGAAATACGCCTGGAGGCCACCCCGGGGCTCACCCTGCAAGGCTGGCCGACACTGATCGAGCGTGCCGTGGACAACCTGGTGCGCAATGCCTTGCGCTTCAACCCGCCAGGTCAGCCGATCGAGATCCATGCCGTTCGCGAGGCTGGGCGGATCGTACTGAGCGTACGTGACCATGGGCCCGGGGTGGCCGATGAGCACCTGGCGCAGTTGGGGGAGCCATTCTTCCGCGCTCCTGGGCAGGAAGCACCTGGGCACGGCCTGGGACTGGCCATCGCCCGACGGGCGGCGGAACGCCACGGCGGGAACCTAGTGCTAGGCAATCATCCGCAAGGCGGGTTTGTCGCGACGCTGGAGCTGCCCTGCGAGATGATTACCGACTGAAAGGACCCAGGGCCGTGCAGCGGCCCTGGTGAATCACTCGCCCCAGGCGTTGACGAAGTCGGCGGTAGCCAGCACCGGAGCGGTCCGTGGCTCAGCCATGGGCGTGCCGACATACAGGTAGCCGATCAGCTCCTCGTTGTCGGCAAGCCCCAGGCCTTGGTGCACATGAGCATCGAACGCCATGTCGCCGGTACGCCACACAGCGCCGATCCCCTGGGCATGAGCGGCGATGAGAATGCCATGGGCAGCGCAACCGGCGGCAAGGCGTTGCTCGGATTTGGGCACCTTGAAGTGGTCCTGCAGGCGAGCCACCACCACGATCAGCAAAGGCGCACGCAGCGGCATGGCCCGCGCCTTGTCCAGCGCGGCCTGGCTGGCGTCGCCCTTCTTCTGTACCGCCTCGGCGAACAGCTCACCGAGCTTTTCACGAGCCGCACCCTCGATGGTCAGGAAGCGCCATGGGCGCAGCTGGCCATGGTCCGGGGCGCGCAAGGCCGACTGGAACAGCGCTTCGCGCTGGGCGGCATTGGGCGCCGGGTCGGTCAGGCGTGGCACGGAAACACGGTTGAGCAATGCGTCGAGAGCCTCCATGGGCTACCCTCCTGGCAGATTGAAAAAGTGCGGCCATTCTCAAGCTGCACGCCGCAAGCTGCAAGCCGCAAGAAAAACGTCCTCTCACGCTTACCGCTTGCAGCTTGCAGCCTGCCGCTTAAAATGGCGCCCTTTCCGTTTCGAGTCAGAGCAGATCACATGGCGTTGCCGACCTTAAGGATCATTGGTTTCATCATCGGCATCTTCCTGATCACCCTGGCGGTCAGCATGGTCGTGCCCATGACGACCCTGGTGGTCTTCGAACGCACCAGCGACATGCCTTCGTTCCTCTGGTCGAGCCTGATCACCTTCATCGCCGGCCTGGCGCTGGTCGTTCAGGGGCGGCCAGAGCACGTCCACCTGCGCCCACGCGACATGTACCTGCTGACGGTCAGCAGTTGGTTGGTCGTGTGCGTGTTCGCCGCCCTGCCGTTCCTGTTGACCCAGCACATCAGCTACACCGACGCTTTTTTCGAAAGCATGTCCGGCATCACCGCCACTGGCGCCACGGTGCTCAGCGGGCTCGACAACATGTCCCCAGGCATCCTGATGTGGCGCTCGATGCTGCACTGGCTCGGCGGCATCGGCTTCATCGGCATGGCGGTAGCGATCCTGCCGCTGCTGCGAATCGGTGGCATGCGCCTGTTCCAGACCGAATCCTCCGACCGCTCTGAAAAGGTCATGCCGCGCTCGCACATGGTCGCCAAGTCGATCGTGGCGGTGTATGTCGGCATCACTGTGTTCGGCAGCCTGGCGTTCTGGTGGGCAGGCATGCGGCCGTTCGATGCCATCAACCATGCCATGTCGGCGATTTCCACCGGCGGGTTCTCCACCTCCGATCAGTCCCTGGCCAAGTGGGACATCCCAGCCGTGCACTGGGTGGCGGTGGTGGTGATGATCCTGGGCAGCGTGCCGTTTACCTTGTACGTGGCCACCTTGCGCGGTAACCGCAAGGCCTTGATCCGCGACCAGCAGGTCCAAGGCCTGCTCGGTTTGCTGGTGGCCACCTGGCTGGTGCTGGGCACTTGGTACTGGGCCACCACCAATCTGCACTGGCTCGACGCCTTGCGCCATGTGGCGCTGAACGTCACGTCGGTGGTCACCACCACTGGGTTCGCCCTGGGCGACTACAGCTTGTGGGGCAACTTCTCGCTGATGCTGTTCTTCTACCTGGGCTTCATCGGGGGCTGCTCCGGCTCCACCGCCGGCGGCATCAAGATCTTCCGCTTCCAGGTCGCCTACATCCTGCTCAAGGCGAGCCTCAACCAGTTGATCCACCCCCGCGCGGTCATCAAGCAAAAATACAACGGCCACCGTCTCGACGAAGAGATCGTGCGCTCGATCCTGACCTTCTCGTTCTTCTTCGCCGTCACCATCTGTGTCATCGCCCTGCTGCTGTCGTTGCTGGGCGTGGACTGGATGACCGCGCTGACCGGCGCCGCGGGCACCGTCTCCGGCGTCGGGCCGGGCCTGGGCGAGGTGATTGGCCCTGCGGGCAACTATGCGACCCTGCCGGATGCGGCCAAGTGGATTCTTTCAGGCGGCATGCTGCTCGGCCGTCTGGAAATCATTACGGTGCTGGTGTTGTGCATGCCGGCGTTCTGGCGTCACTGACCGACTCTGCCTCAAGGCGGGCGCGATACTCGCTTGGGGTGACATCGAACCAGCGGCGGAACGCCCGGTAAAAGTTGCTCGGATCGGCAAACCCCAGCAAGTAGGCGGTTTCCAGCAAAGTCATGCCGGGCTGGGCCAGGTACTGTTCGGCGAGTTCCCGGCGGGTGTCGTCGAGCAAGGTCTGGAAGCTGGTGCCCTCCTCCTGCAAGCGGCGCTGCAGGGTACGCTGGGACAGGTGCAACGCCTGGGCGAGGGTTTCGCGCTTGGGCTCACCCTGGGGCAGGACGCGACACAACACCTGGCGCACCCGATGGGTCACCCGGCTTTCCGAGAAGCGTGCCAGGTACTCCCCAGCGAATCGGTCGTGCAGCACGGCCATGGCCTCGTTGGCCGTCGGCAGCGGGGCCTCCATGTCCGCCCGCTCGAACACCAGCGCATCATGGGGCGCACCGAACACCAAAGGGGCATGGAACGCCGTCTTGTAGGGCTCGACGTTCTTCGGCTGTGGCCCCTGGATCAACACCCGGCGCGGCTGGATGGCACGCCCACTGAGCCAGGTGCACAAGGACAACGCGCAAGCCAGCGACGCCTCGGCGCTATGGCGGGTGGGAGGCAGGTGGTCGCCATGCACGGTCAGCACCAGCGCGTAACCCTCCGGCTCCAGGCGAAAGCTCAGATCGGCGCTCTCGGCGATGATTCTCTGATAACGCACCAGGCGTTCGAATCCCTCGGCCAGGGTGCGGCTGGACATCAGCGCATAACCCACTACATGGAACGATGCCGGACGCACCACCCGGGCCATGTTCAGGCCAATCGCCTCATTGCCCGAAAGCTCCACCGCCAGCTGCCACAGGCGGGTCATGGCGTCCTGGGGAAAGCGCGCGTCAGGATCGTCCAGGGCCGCAAAATCCAGCCCGAGCTGCTTGAACATGGCCTGGCAATCGAGCCCTTCCAGCTCGAGCGCTTTGACAATCCCTGATGCCCAGCTGGCTGACGTGGTTCTCTCGCTCATGGCAGGCTTCTTTTGCTGACCGCTTCATGCGGCGAATCGAAAAGATACTCAATTGGCGCCTTTGGTCACTGGCCGGCTCCGACAATCACTCTAGACTCGATTCAGGCTCCGCGCCGTGTATCTGTTCACAACGCGAACCTGACGGGAGTACTGCCATGACCCCTACCGCACATTTTCGAAGTTTTGCCGAGTTCTACCCCTATTACCTGGGCGAACACAGCAACCCCACTTGCCGCCGCCTGCACTTCGTCGGCACCAGCCTGGTCATCGCCCTGCTCGCCTACACCTTCGCCAGCGGGCGCTGGCAACTACTGCTGGTCGTACCCTTTGCCGGGTATGGCTTTGCCTGGATCGGTCATTTCTTTTTCGAGAAGAACCGCCCGGCCACTTTCAGCCATCCGCTGTACAGCCTGCTGGGCGACTTCGCCATGTTCCGCGATATCCTGCGCGGCAAGATCAGCCTCTAAGGCAGCTAGGCCGTCTCACGTAGCGCGGCCAAGCGCTCGGCCTCGCGGGCCTGGGCATCGGCCAGGCGATAGAGTTCGATCTGCCCATCCCAGTGCTCGATCAGCGCCGTGCATGACTCCACCCAGTCGCCGCAATTGAGGTATTGCACCTCTCCTACCTGGCGAATCTCGGCGTGATGGATATGACCGCAGACAACGCCGTGCAAGCCCCGCCGGGTGCATTCGTGGGCGATGGCATCTTCGAAGTCACTGATGAAGTTCACCGCCCCCTTGACCTTGTGCTTGAGGTACGCCGACAGCGACCAGTAGCCGTAGCCATAGCGGGCCCGCCACTGGTTGAGCCAACGGTTGAGTACCAAGGTGAATTCATAGGCCCGATCACCCAGGAACGCCAGCCAGCGATGGTAGCGAGTAATCACATCGAACTGGTCGCCATGGATCACCAGCAGGCGCCGGCCATCGGCGGACAAGTGTTCGGCCTCGTCCACCAATTGGATGTTACCCAGGATCAACTTGGAGTAGCGCCGCAGGAATTCGTCGTGGTTGCCAGTGACATAGATGACCTCGGTGCCGCGTTTGCTCAGGGTGAGCAACCGACGGATGACATTGGTATGGGCCTGGGGCCAGTAGATGCCACCGCGCAGCTTCCAGCCATCGATAATGTCCCCGACCAGGTAGATGCGGTCGGCCTGGTACCCCTTGAGAAACTGCGACAAGTGTTCGGCCTGGCAATCGCGGGTACCTAAGTGCACATCGGAAATCCACAAGGTGCGCACGCGTTGCTTGCGCGACGGGCGGGCGAGTTCGGCATGGGTCATGGGCAGGCTCCTGCGCTGTTTGCTGGAGACTGGCAGTTGCGGATGACAGGTTGGTGGCAGCGGCGTGACGGATTCCCCGGGCAACAGCCCGGTGTGTACACTAGGGCTCGAATGCAATGTGTTCACGAAACGGAGCGGGCAAGCGCAGCGTGTTAGCGTATACGAGCATTCCAAACCCCGTTTCAACGCAGTGTGGGCGAGTGCGGATACATTTCGCACAGAGCCTAGCGCCCTGCCCCGCGAGGAAGCTCCCATGACCGCCGGCCCGATCCTCTCCCTGCGCCACTACCGCCACGACCTGATTGCCCACAGTCACGACCATTCACAACTGGTGTTCGGCCTGGGCGGCCGCCTGGATTTCGAGGTGCAGGGCCATGGCGCTTTAGTCCAGCGCCAGGGCCTGATGGTGGTGCCAGCCGGCGCACATCACACCTGCGGCAGTCCATCCGGCAGCGACTGCCTGGTGCTGGATGTTCCTGATGAACACTGGTTGTACGAGCAATTGGGCCGCCACGCCGATGCCAGCCGCCGCCTGCTGGATCGTCCAGGCCCTCTGAGCCTGGACAGCCGGCAGCAACAGTTGGTCGACTGGCTCGCCAGCAGCCCGGTGGATGACCCCTTGATCGCCCAGCAGGGCGCAGTCCTGCTGCTGGCCAGCCTCAATGCGCACACCCTGCCGGCGAGCGTCCAGCGGCGCCTGCCCTACGCGGCATTCGATGCGCACATCGAGCAGCACGCGGCCCACCCGCTGCAGGTGGCCGACCTGGCACGCCTGGCCGGTTTGTCTAGCGCCCGCCTGCATGCGCGCTTCGCCAGCGAATGCGCGATGACGCCGATGGACTACATCCGCCAGCGGCGATTGCTCAAGGCGCGACGTTTGCTGCAGCAGACCTGCCTGCCGATCGGCGAAATTGCCGCGCAGGTCGGTTACAGTTCCCAGAGTGCGTTTTCTGCCGCCATGCTGCGCGACTTCGGCCGCTCGCCCATGGCCTTGCGCCGCGAGCCTGGCGACAACTGACGCGAGGATCTCGACAGACAGTACGCGACAGCCCTCGTAGACTGGCCCTGGAATATCGAGCCAGCGGGTTGTTCGCCGGCCGCCTGACCCATCGCCGGATACACCCGCTCGACCGCGCCTGGGCCACTGTCATCACAAGGACTACCATGAACCACCGCACCGCCCTTGGCGCCCTGCACATCGGCGCCCTTTTCTTCGGCCTTACCGGCGTCTTCGGCAAGCTGGCGACCAGTGCCAGCCCCACGACCATCGTCTTCGGACGCGCCGCCTTCGCCGTGCTCGCTCTGGCACTGTTCGCCAGCCTCGCCGGCCCCGGTTGGCAACGCCTCAGCGCCCAGGATGCGCGCCGGCTGCTGCTCGGCGGCGTGCTGCTGGCCGGGCATTGGGTCAGTTTCTTCATTGCCGTCAAGGTCGGCGGCGTGGCCATCGCCACCCTCGGCTTCGCCAGTTTCCCCGCCTTCACAGTGATTCTCGAAGGCGTGTTGTTCCGCGAGCGTATACGCCGCAACGAGGCCGTGCTGGTGGTGCTGGTAAGCATCGGCTTGGTCCTGGTCACCCCTGCCTTCGACCTGCAAAGCGAAGCGACAGGCGGGCTGCTGTGGGCGTTGCTCTCGGGATTGCTGTTCTCGCTGCTGTCGCTGACCAATCGCGCCGGTTCCGGACGGCTGCCGGCGGTACAGGCGGCGCTGTGGCAGAACCTGGTGGTCGGCCTGTGCCTGCTGCCCTTCGCCGGCCCAGGCCTGAACCAGGTAGCGACCATGGACTGGCTGTGGATCGCCCTGCTCGGCATCTTCTGCACAGGCGTCGCCCACAGCCTGTTCGTCGCCAGCCTGGCAGTGATCAAGGCGCGCACCGCCGCCGTGGTGTTCGGCATGGAGCCGGTCTATGGCATCGCCGTCGCCTGGGTGGTGTTCGCCGAAACGCCGACCGTGCGCATGTTGGTGGGCGGTGTGCTGATCATCTTCGCCATCGTGCTCTCCAGTCGCATGGCCGCCGAGCAACCGCCCAGGCAGCGCTCACTGGCCGAAAGCGCCTGATCAGCGATCGTTATGGCCCAGGTCGCGCTGCGGGTCGATCTGGTCGCGCAGTCGCTGCTTGAGCACCTTGGCCTCGGGGAAGCCACCATCGGCCTTGCGCTCCCAGAGCTGGATGCCATCGCAGGTTATGCGGAACACGCCACCGGTACCCGGCTCCAGGGCCACGCGGCCCAGGTCGTCGGCAAAGGTGCTGAGCAACTCCTGAGCCAGCCAGGCCGCACGCAGCAGCCATTGGCATTGGGTGCAATAAGTGATGACGATTTCAGGCTTGGGCTGCGTCATGGCAACGCGTCTCCTTCGGGATGAGCCGCTTATACTAGCGGTCTTTGACCACGGTTTTGAGACTCACGATGCGCCGCCTGCTGTTCTGCCTTTTGCTGATAGTCACCAGTTTCACTACCCTGGCCGCTGAAGTCGCCCGGCCCAAGGTCGGCCTGGTGTTGTCAGGTGGCGCGGCCCGGGGCATTGCCCATATCGGCGTGCTCAAGGCTTTGGAGGAGCAAGGTGTACGCATCGACGCTATCGCCGGCACCAGCATGGGGGCGGTGATCGGCGGGCTGTATGCCTCCGGCTACAGCGTCGAGGAGCTCGAGAAACTCGCCACCACCCTCGACTGGCAGCAGGCGCTGTCCGATGCACCGCCACGCAAGGACGTACCGTTCCGGCGCAAGCAGGACGACCGCGATTTCCTGGTCAAGCAGAAGCTCAGCTTTCGCGACGATGGCAGTCTTGGCCTGCCCCTGGGCGTGATCCAGGGCCAGAACCTCTCCCTGCTGCTGGAAAGCAAGCTGGCCCACACCGCCGACACCCGTGATTTCGACAAGCTGCCGATCCCTTTTCGCGCCGTAGCCACCGACATCGCCAGTGGCGAAAAGGTGGTGTTCAGCCGCGGCCACCTGCCCCAGGTGATCCGCGCCAGCATGTCGATCCCGGCCGTGTTCGCCCCGGTCGAACTCGACGGCCGCCTGTTGGTGGATGGTGGCATGGTCGACAACATTCCCGTCGATGTGGCGCGGGACATGGGGGTGGACCTGGCCATCGTGGTCGACATCGGCACCCCCTTGCGTGACCGCAAGCAACTGGCCACGGTGGTCGACGTGCTCAACCAGTCGATCACCTTGATGACCCGACGCAACTCCGAGGAGCAATTGGCCAGCCTGCACCAAGACGATGTCCTCATCCAGCCCTCGCTCGCCGCCTTCGGCGTGACCGATTTCGGCCGCGCCCAAGACATGATCGATGCCGGCTATCGCGCCGCCCGGGCCTTGGACAACCGCCTGGCCAGCCTGCGCCGCGCCGAGGGCGATACCGGGCTGGCCGTGGCTCGCTCGCCACGCCAGCGCCGGCCGATCATCACCGCGATCAGGGTGGAGAACGATTCGAAGGTCAGCGACGATGTGATCCGTTACTACATCCGCCAACCCTTGGGCGAGCCCTTGGAGCTGGATCGTCTGCAGACAGACATGGGCACTCTGTACGGCTTGGACTACTTCGACCGGGTGCAGTACCGCGTGGTGCACAAAGGCGATGACAACACTCTGGTGATCAATGCCCGCGGCAGGCGTGGCGGCACCGATTACCTGCGCCTGGGCCTGAATCTTTCGGACGACATGCGCGGCGACAGCGCCTTCAACCTCGGCGCCAGCTACCGGGTCAACGGTATCAACCGGCTAGGCGCCGAGTGGCTGACCCGTGCCCAGATCGGCGACCAGCAGGAGCTCTACAGCGAGTTCTACCAACCCCTGGATGTGGGCTCGCGCTATTTCATCGCGCCCTATCTGGACTTCGGCTCGCAGAACATCGAGGCGACCCTGGACAACGACCCGATCGCCGAATACCGCCTTGAGCGCTACGGCTTCGGCCTCAACCTCGGTCGACAGATCGGTACCTATGGCGAAGTACGCGTGGGGGTGGGCAAGGCCTGGGGCGAGGCCGAGGTACGCATCGGGGACCAGGACCTGCCTTCGGTCAGCTTCAACGAAGGTTTCTACGAGCTGAAGTACTCCTTCGACACGTTTGACAACGTGTACTTCCCCCACAGCGGCGAAGACATCGGGCTGGCCGTGCGCCAATACGACAAGTCGCTGGATTCGGACGAGCAGTACCGCCAGTGGGAGTTCAAGCTGGACAAGGCCTTCAGCAGCGGGCCGAACAGCCTGGTGCTGGGCGGGCGCTATGGGCGCACCCTGGATGACGCCCAGGTGGTGACCTCAAGCTTCGTGTTCGGTGGGGCCAGGCAGTTGTCGGGCTTTCGCCAGGACTCGGTGTCGGGGCAGAACATCAGCCTGATGCGCATGGTCTACTACCGCCGCCTGACGCCCCGCGCCTACCTACCGCTGGACTTCCCATTGTACTTGGGGGGCTCGCTCGAGCGTGGCCGGGCCTGGAACAACGACAACGAGTTCGACAGCGGGTACATCAACGCAGCGAGCATCTTCCTGGGCCTGGAGACACCGTTGGGGCCGTTGAACATCAGCTATGGAGCCAACGATGAACATCAGAAGGCGGTGTACCTGAACCTGGGTCATACCTTCTAAACCAGTGGAGCCGCCGTGCGGCCCCACGTGGCATGGATTCAGGATTTTTCGAGGTTGGCGAGAATCTTCGCATGCACCCGCATGCAGACTTCCAGATCAGCCTCGTCGACCCCTGTGAACAACTCCTGACGCAGGGCGTTGGCGATGGTCTCGATCTGGTCGATCAGCGGCTTGGCCGGTGGGCACAGCAGGATTTTCTTCGCCCGACGGTCTTCCATCACCGCCTGACGGCGCACCAGGCCTTGGCTCTCCAGGCTGTCGAGCAACCGCGCCAGCGTCGGCCCCTCGACCCCGACGCTCTGGGCCAGCTCGCGCTGGGTCGGGGACTCTTCGAAGCGGGCCAGGTGCAACAGCACCAACCAGCGTGCCTGGGACAGGTTGAGCCCGGCAAGGCGGCGGTCCAGTTCGGCGCGCCAGCCACGGGACATCTGGGCCAGCTGCATGCCGAAGCGGTGTTGGTTATCGGTCAGGGGCATAAGCGACTCTATGAACAGAACTAATTATTAGCCAGCTAATCATGCCCGACGCCAACAGGCAAGGCTGCAGCGCGCGGGAATGTCCGATAATCGTCAAAAAGCGTGACGAGGGTCAGTCACAGCTCGAACTCCGCGGCCAATGCCGCACGCACACAATGCAGCACGCCTTCAGGTACGCGCTGGCCGAACAATGGTGACACTGCCGATACCGGAGGCAGTTCGCCTTCGCCGTCAAGGAAGGCATCCTGCACTTCCATCAGCAGGTCTTCGGGCAGATCCAGAGCCTGCTCAAGGCTCAACTCCTGGCGACCAAGGGCCTCGGCCAGCAGGCTGTAGACATTCTTCTCACTGCAATTGAGCTGGCCGGCGATCTGCGCCGGCGTCATGCCGGCACGGGCCAGGCTGACCAGCTCGTGGCGAAGGTCGAGCACCACCTTCGGCGCCTGATCCCCCGTACCGCCATTGAGTACCTCGAGGAACGCTTCGCCGTAACGCTCCAGCTTGCGCGCACCGACGCCACTGACCTGGGCCATGTCGCTGAGGCTGGTAGGTTGGCTGCGCAGCATCTCCAGCAGGGTCGAGTCGGGGAAGATGACATAAGGCGGCACGCTGTGCTCCTCGGCCAGCTTGCGCCGCAGGGCTCGCAGCGCCTCCCAGAGCTCGCGCTCCTCGGCACGCACCAGCTGGCTGGCAGGGCTGCCGCCACCGGAGGATTTGGCCACGACCTGTGGTTTGAGGTCGCGGCGCAACTGCAAGGTGACTTCGCCGCGCAACAAGGGCCGGCAATTGTCCGTCAGACGCAGCCCACCGTAGCCTTCCAGGTCGATGTCCACCAAGGCACGTGCCACCAGCTGGCGGAACAGCGAACGCCATTCGTGTTCGCTCAGGGC
This sequence comes from Pseudomonas sp. HTZ2, assembly GCF_033173945.1. Classification (NCBI taxonomy): domain Bacteria; kingdom Pseudomonadati; phylum Pseudomonadota; class Gammaproteobacteria; order Pseudomonadales; family Pseudomonadaceae; genus Pseudomonas; species Pseudomonas sp. HTZ2. The sequence continues at coordinate 4,569,282 of NZ_CP137332.1, forward strand.
CTTGCCGACGCCGAACACCGACAGCTTTTCATGACCGAAACTACGCACCTTCTCGGTATCCTTGCCCACCAGCACATCGACCAGATGGCCCACCCCGTAGCGCTGACCAGTGCGGTATACCGCCGACAGGGCCTGGCGCGCAGGCTCGGTGGCATCCCAGGTCTGGACCTGGTCTACGCAATTGTCGCAATGACCGCAGGGCTGTTCGAGCACTTCGTCGAAGTACGCCAGCAGTGTCTGGCGGCGACAGCGGGTTTCTTCACACAGCGCCAGCATGGCGTCGAGCTTGTGCTGCTCGATGCGCTTGTGGCGCTCGTCGCCTTCGGAGTTCTGCAGCATCTGCTTGAGCATCACCATGTCCTGAAGGCCGTAGGCCATCCAGGCGTCAGACGGCAGGCCATCACGGCCGGCACGGCCGGTTTCCTGATAATAGGCTTCCATCGATTTGGGCAGATCGAGGTGGGCGACGAAGCGTACGTTAGGCTTGTCGATGCCCATGCCGAAGGCAATGGTGGCGACCATGATCAAGCCTTCCTCGTTGAGGAAGCGATGCTGGTTGGCCGCACGGGTCTCGGCGGCCAGGCCGGCGTGATAAGGCAGGGCTGGGAAGCCCTGCTCGCAGAGGAAGGCGGCTGTCTCGTCGACTTTCTTGCGCGACAGGCAATAGACGATGCCGGCATTGCCACGGCGCTCTGCGAGAAATGCCATCAGCTGCTTGCGCGGCGCTTCCTTGGGCACGATGCGGTAGAAGATGTTGGGCCGGTCGAAACTCGACAGGAATCGCTCTGCGCCCTGCAGATGCAGGCGCTGGACAATCTCCTCGCGGGTACGCATGTCGGCCGTTGCAGTCAGGGCGATCCGGGGTACCTGGGGGAACAGCTCGGCCAGTTGGCCCAGTTGCAGGTATTCCGGGCGAAAATCATGGCCCCACTGCGAGACACAGTGAGCTTCATCGATGGCAAACAGCGCGATATCCAGGGTCCGCAGAAACTCCAGCATGCGTGGCTGCACCAGGCGCTCGGGGGCCAGATACAGCATCTTCACCTCGCCACGACGCAGGCGCCCGGCCAGCTCGCGTTGCTGCTCGGCACTCAAGGTCGAATTCAGCGCAGCGGCCGCCACCCCCAGTTCGTCGAGGGTGGCGACCTGGTCGTCCATGAGCGCGATCAGCGGTGAAACCACGACAGCAAGGCCCGGACGCAGCAAGGCCGGCACTTGGAAACACAAGGACTTGCCGCCGCCGGTGGGCATCAGCACCAGGGCATCGCCGCCACTGGCCACGCATTCGATGATCGCTGCCTGGCGCCCCCGGAAACTGTCGTAGCCGAAGATGTCCTTGAGGACGCGCTGAGCCTGTTCGAGCATTGGAAACTCCAAAATCGCCGTACCATCCTGGACACAGGCTGGACGAAAAATCCGCCGGACACACTTGCCAATGCGTAAGCGGCTTTTGCCGGAATGCCGGGGAAACGGCACCCTGGGTGAAAAATCGCGAAGTATACCCCAGTGCCCGCTCGCGCAGGATGCCTTGACTGCTTCCCCACGACAGACGTTCCCTTGGCCCCCAGCCGCCGCAAGGTGCTAGAATTCGTTATCGTTTATTCCCCAAGGTAGCCCTGTAATGTCCTTCGCCGAGCAACTGACCCGCCTGCAAGCCTTCCTCGACGCCGACGAGCTGCACGAAGAAGCGCTGGACTACGTCGCCGCCCATGGCTACCTGACCGCACTGTCGATCTGCTCCGAGGAAGTTCCCGAGCGCGAATGGATCGACGCCCTGTTCGCTGAAGAGCCCCACTACGCGAGCGATGCCCAGCGCACCGAGATCGAGGCGACCCTGGTGGCCCTCAAGGCCCACATCGGCCGCCAACTGGCCAGCGACGACGAGTTCGAGCTGCCATGCGACCTGGACCTGACCGACGAGCCGGACGACTCCGACCTGCGCGGCTGGTGCATCGGTTTCATGGAAGGCGTCTTCCTGCGCGAGGAAGCCTGGTTCGAGAACGCCGAGGAAGAAGTCAGCGAAATGCTGCTGCCGATCATGGTCGGTTCGGGCCTGTTCGACGAGCAACCGGAGTTCGAGGACATCGCCCGCAATGCCAGCCTGCAGGATGACATGATCGTGCAGATCCCCGAGGCGCTCACCGCGCTGTTCCTGCTGCTGCACGCCCCTGACGAGAAACCTGCCCTGCTCAAGCCGCGCCACCACTAAGGTGGCCATGCGCTACCTGTTGCTGGCCATCGGCTGGCTCAGCGTTGCGCTGGGGGTGGTGGGGATCTTCCTGCCGGTGCTGCCTACCACCCCTTTCCTGCTGCTGGCTGCGGCGTGCTTCGCGCGCAGCTCGCCACGCTTTCACCACTGGTTGATCAACCACCCCAAACTGGGTCCGTGGATCCGCGATTACCTCAGTGGCGAAGGCATCCCGCTCAAAGGCAAGGTCTACGCCATCGGCCTCATGTGGGCGAGCATCGGCCTTTCCTGCTACCTGGTGCCCCTGTTCTGGGCACGGGCCTTCATGCTCACCAGCGCCGTGTTGGTCAGCCTGTACATTCTCAAGCAAAAGACCCTGCGCCGCCCCGGTTGACGCTCAATCGCTGAGCGACGACGGTTCGGACTCCACCACCAGCAACAGACACCCCCTGGGCGAACGCAACCAATGCTCGGAGCCTGCGGCGTAGACCAAGCTGTCGCCCGCGCGAAACACCTGACCATCGACATCCATGACTTCGCCCTCCAGCACCTGCAGCAACTCGGTGGCTGCGTGCCGGTGCGGCACTGAGCGGCTGCCGGGCGCCATTTTCATCCAGTAGGCCTGCCAGGGGCCGGTATCGGCCAGGATTTTCCAGCTGACGCCTTCCAGGCGCTGACCGCCCAAGAGCATGGGCTGCCACTGGACCTGGCTGGGGGTATGGGATTCGCGTAGGGACATGTGGACTGATTCCGAGGTGGGCTCGATCACAGTCTAGGGAGCTGACGCAGGCCCGGTGCTGCAGGTACGACCAGGGCGTATGCCCTGGCGTCGCATTTGTGCCTGGATCGAGAGGCGAGCCCGCGCCTGCAGGCGCGGGTCTCACGCCGCCCGTAACATTCAGACAGTATCCACTTTCAATGAGTGGTCATTGAGCATCCCATTGATGATAGTTGCAGTGTCCTGCCCCGAGGCGATCACCCCACCCGCGCCGGCCGTGACACCATAATGCTGAGCCAAGTCGACCCCGGCCAGCTCGATGGTCTGGGTGGGCGCCGCGCCCGCCACACTGCTGACTTCGATGGTCGAGACCACATTGGTTCCGGTACCGGTGACCTTGAAGTGCAGGTAGTCGTCCAGCGAGGCGGACGTGGCATGCTCTCCCTGAAGCAGCTGCGACAGGTCGAGGCGATCACTGCCGGGGATGAAGTCAGTGACGGTGTCGTGCCCCACATCCCCCTTCTGCCACACAAACGTATCGTTACCGCCCCCTCCGGTGAGCCGGTCATTGCCCAGCCCGCCGATGAGGACGTTGTTGCCGCTATTGCCGATCAGGAGGTCGTTGTAGTCGGAGCCGATCAAGTTATCGATGCCATTGAGGGTGTCGATACCAGCGCCCCCGGTATCCTGCGCCCCCGTGAGGTTCAGGTTGACCGTCACCGCGCCGGGGGCCGAGGCGTAGCTGGCGGTATCGGTACCTGCACCGCCATCGAGCAGATCATTGCCCGGGCCGCCGATCAGCAGGTCATTGCCTTCCCCGCCGTAGAGCTTGTCATCACCACCGCCACCGACCAGCACATCGTTGCCAGCAGCACCGTGCAGGGTATCGTTCCCCGCGCCGGCAACCAGGGTGTCGTTGTCGGCAGTGCCGGTGAGCACACTGCCGCCCTGGTAGGTGATGTCGGCATTGCCCGTCGCGCTGCCGCCGTGGCCATCGCTCACCGTGTAAGTGCCGTTGTAGGCATCCTGCTCGGCATTGCTGTAATCGATCGACATCGTCAGTAGGTAGTTCACATTGCCGTGGCTGCCATTGCCGCTGGACAAGTTGATCATGTGGATGGAGTACGTTCCGTCGTGGCTGGCAGTGAAACCTTTGTCATTGTCGATGGCCTGGTAGCTACCGCTTTCGTCCTTCCATGCCATGGCGACCTGACTTGCCGACACGTCATGGTGCAGGTTCAGGGTCTCACCTTTCTTGAGCGTGACCGTCAAAACATCCTGGGCGTTGGCGAAGTTGCCGTTGGGCGAGGCCAGGAAGCCGCTCACGATCAGCGCGGCCGCCATGCTGTCGGCCGGCCCACGGAACTCGCTGCGCGCAAGGTCACGCACCCGGTTGGACAAGTTGCTGCCGGTACCAGTGAAGTCGGCCACAGGCGTGTCGCTTCCCACGCCAAAACCTGCGCCGTTGGGGGAAAACCGAGTGTCGAAGTAGGTCGAGGACACCGAGAGCTTGTCGTGATCAGGGTCGTTGTCATTGGCCAGCAGGGCCTCGGCCGGCACCGTCATCCCAGTGCCGGCGATATTGGTGATGAGATGGTCGGCCCCAGCCACAGGAGGCGCGTTCGTCACCTGCGGTTCACCGATCCAGGGCTGGCTGTCCTGTACCTTGATGCTGACGGTGGTGGTGCTTTCATCGCCGTCGGCGTCGCGGATGGTGTAGACGAAGGTGTCGGTCGCGCCATCGCTGCCCACGCTGTTGGGGTTGGCGTGGTAGCTGGCGCTGCCGTCGGCCTTGAGGATCAGGTAGCCATAGTTGCCCATGATCTGTGTGCCAACCTCACCATGGGCGGCGGTCGAAGTGTCGCTGCCAGCGCGCACGCCAACCACGACGTTGCCATTGGTCACCTTGTCCGCGCCCAGGTCATCGTTGTACAGCACATTGCCGGTGACCACCCCGCCTTCATGCACGATCGACTTCGCATCGGCGATGGCCTGGGGCACGTCGTCGACGATGTTGATGACGATCTGGCTGGTGATGGTATTGCCCTGCTGATCCTTCGCCTGGTAGGTGAAGGTCTCGGTCGTGGAATTCGGACCATCGTTGACGCCACCTGGGGTCCTCGGCGCCGAGGTGAGGGTGTAGGTGTAGGTGCCGTCTCCGTTCAGATGAATCTGACCGTATTGCCCGACGGCATTGCCCACCAAGGTGTAGGTCAACGCACCGACCCCGCCTTGCACCGCACCGATCAGGGTGCCTGTCCCGGTCTCACCCGTGGAGGTTGAATCGCTGCCAGTGACAGTCCCGGCCGCCAGGTCCTTGCCATCCTGATTCAGGTCCAGGGCTTTTTCATAAACCGTTACATCGCGGTCTGGGCCGATCACCGAAAGCGGATTGCCCTGCACATTGAGAGTGACGGTCGTGGTGCTCTCGTCGCCATCGGCGTCGCGGATGGTGTAGACGAAGGTGTCGGTGGCACCGGCACCCGGCACGCTGTTGGGGTTGGCGTGGTAAGTCGCCCAGCCGTTGGCGTTGATGACCAGGTAGCCGTAGTTACCCATGACCTGAGTGCCGACATCGCCATGTGCGGAAGTCGAGGTGTCGCTGCCGGCGCGCACACCGACCACGACGTTGCCATCGATGACCTTGTCCGCACCCAGGACATCGTTGTAAAGCACATCACCACTCACCGTGTCGCCCACGCGTACGGTGGCCGAGTCGGCGTTGGCCTTGGGCACGTCGTCGACGATGTTGATGACGATCTGGCTGGTGATGGTGTTGCCCAGTTGATCCTTCGCTTGATAGGTGAAGGTCTCGGTCAGGGTGTTCGAGCCATCGTTGGCGCCACCTGGGGTCTTCGGCGCTGAGGTCAGGGTGTAGGTGTAGGTGCCGTCTCCGTTGAGATGGATCTGACCGTATTGCCCGACGGCATTGCCCACCAAGGTGTAGGTCAACGCACCGAGCCCGCCTTGCACCGCGCCGACCAGGGTGCCTGTCCCGGTTTCACCCGTGGAGGTTGGGTCGCTGCCGGTGACGTTGCCAGCCGCCAGGTCCTTGCCGTCCTGGTTCAGGTCCAGGGCTTTTTCGTAAACCGTTACATCGCGGTCTGGGCCGATCACCGAAAGCGGATTGCCCTGCACATTGAGAGTGACGGTCGTGGTGCTCTCGTCGCCATCGGCGTCGCGGATTGTGTAGACGAAGGTGTCGGTGGCACCGGCACCCGCCACACTGTTGGGGTTGGCGTGGTAAGTCGCCCAGCCGTTGGCGTTGATGACCAGGTAGCCGTAGTTACCCATGACCTGAGTGCCGACATCGCCATGTGCGGAAGTCGAGGTGTCGCTGCCGGCGCGCACACCGACCACGACGTTGCCATCGATGACCTTGTCCGCACCCAGGACATCGTTGTAAAGCACATCACCACTCACCGTGTCGCCCACGCGTAGGTTGGCCGAGTCGGCGTTGGCCTTGGGCACGTCGTCGACGATGTTGATGACGATCTGGCTGGTGATGGTGTTGCCCAGTTGATCCTTCGCTTGATAGGTGAAGGTCTCGGTCAGGGTGTTCGAGCCATCGTTGGCGCCACCTGGGGTCTTCGGCGCTGAGGTCAGGGTATAGGTGTAGGTGCCGTCTCCGTTGAGATGGATCTGACCGTATTGCCCGACGGCATTGCCCACCAAGGTGTAGGTCAACGCACCGAGCCCGCCTTGCACCGCGCCGACCAGGGTGCCTGTCCCGGTTTCACCCGTGGAGGTTGGGTCGCTGCCGGTGACGTTGCCAGCCGCCAGGTCCTTGCCGTCCTGGTTCAGGTCCAGGGCTTTTTCGTAAACCGTCACATCACGGTCCGCCCCACTGACCGACAGTCCACTATCCAGCACCTTGATAGTGACGGTGGTGGTGCTCTCGTCGCCGTCGGCGTCGCGGATGGTGTAGACGAAGGTGTCGGTCGCACCGGCACCCGCCACACTGTTGGGGTTGGCGTGGTAAGTCGCCCAGCCGTTGGCGTTAATGACCAGGTAGCCGTAGTTACCCATGACCTGAGTGCCGACATCGCCATGTGCGGAGGTCGAGGTGTCGCTGCCGGCGCGCACACCGACCACGACGTTGCCATCGGCCACTTTGTCCGCCCCTATGTCATCGTTGTAGAACACGTTGCCGGAGACGACACCGCCCTCATGGACGGGTGCCGAATCCGGATTGGCCTCGGGCACGTCGTCGACGATGTTGATGACGATCTGGCTGGTGATGGTGTTGCCCAGTTGATCCTTCGCTTGATAGGTGAAGGTCTCGGTCAGGGTGTTCGGGCCATCGTTGACGCCACCTGGGGTCTTCGGCGCCGAGGTCAGGGTGTAGGTGTAGGTGCCGTCTCCGTTCAGATGGATCTGACCGTATTGCCCGACGGCATTGCCCACCAAGGTGTAGGTCAATGCACCGACCCCGCCTTGCACCGCGCCGACCAGGGTGCCTGTCCCGGTCTCACCCGTGGAGGTTGGGTCGCTGCCGGTGACGTTGCCAGCCGCCAGGTCCTTGCCGTCCTGGTTCAGGTCCAGGGCTTTTTCGTAAACCGTCACATCACGGTCCGCCCCACTGACCGACAGTCCGCTGTCCAGCACCTTGATAGTGACGGTGGTGGTGCTCTCGTCGCCGTCGGCGTCGCGGATGGTGTAGACGAAGGTGTCGGTCGCACCGGCACCCGCCACACTGTTGGGGTTGGCGTGGTAGGTGGCGCTGCCGTCAGCATTGAGGATCAGGTAGCCATAGGTGCCCATGATCTGGGTGCCGACATCGCCATGAACAGGTGTCGAGGTATCGCTGCCAGCCCTTACGCCGACCACGGCCTTGCCCTCAGGAGCACCATCGGCCCCAACCACATCGTTGTGCAATACGTTGCCGGTGACCACCCCGCCTTCGTGCACGATGGATTTGGTATCGGGATTGGCTTGAGGCACATCGTCGACAATGTTCACGTCGATGCTACCGCTAGCACTACTGCCATCGCTGTCGGTCGCAACGACGGTAAAGCTTTCGCTCACACTGTTGGCGCCATCGACGTTCGGGTGCGCCTCATTGTCGGTCAGGGTGTAGCTGTAGCTGACGACGCCGGTGGCCGGGTTGTAGCCGGTCACGGTCAGGGTATTGCCCAGCGGTGTGGTGATCGATTGCGGGAAGCCCGCCACCACCCCGCCATTGACCAGGGTGATTCCCCCAACGACCAGCGTTTGCAGGCCATCGGCTGCTGTGACGGTAAAGGTCCCGCTTTGCGTCAATGCCGAGGCATCGGGGGCACTGCCGTCGCCCAGGTGCTTCTCGTGAACGGTGAGCTCGCCCCCTTTTACAGCCAGCCCATCGAGGGTAACCGAGTCGTTGAGGTTGGTGACATTGAGCACCAGCGTCGCCGTGCTACTGTCCCCGTCCGCGTCGGTCAAGGTGTAGGTGAAGTGCTCCACGCCCGAGCCGCCACCGTGCAGGTTGATGAAGTCCGGGTCGTTGGTGTTCAGCGTGTAGGTGTAGGACCCGTCCGCCGCCAGCACCAAGGTGCCATAGGTGCCGACATAGGTACCGGCGGTGATCGGCCCGGATGGCACACGGTCGGCCCCCTGCACATCGTTGCTCAGCACATTGCCGGTCAAGGTGGTCTGCTGCTCGGTCGCCACCGTGGGGTTGCTGTCGTCCAGGGCTTTGGGCGCGTCGTCGACGATGCGAACGTCCAGGGTGCCACTGGCCACACTTCCATTGGTGTCGCTGACATGCACCGAGAGCTGCTCGCTGACTGCCTGTGCGCCTCCGGCGGTCGCCAGGGTGTAGCTGTAGCTGACCGTACCGGTGACCGGGTCATAGCCGGTGATGGTCAGGACATTGCCCAAGGCGGTGGTCAGCGACTGGCCGACACCCGTTACCACGCCTCCGGTGACGACATTGATACCACCGACATTGAGGTTGAACACGCCATCGGGCGCCGACACAGTGAAGCTGCCGCCCTGGGTCAAGGCACCAGGGTTACTGGCAGAACCGTGCGGCAGATGGGCCTCTTGCAGGGTCAGCTCGCCTCCGGCGACGTCCAGTCCGTGCAGGGTGACCGGATTATCGGGATCGTCTGGGCCATCGGTTACCGGTCGGCGATCATCATCGAAGCGCGTATCCCCGGCATCGGGAATCGTGAACTCAGGGATGCCATTGAACCCTGCGGTGGGGAAACCAATCACCGGGTCGACGCGCCCGGCCACCTCGGTCAGCAATACGAAGCTATGGCCACCGCCCACCGCACCGGGCGCGCCGGTGCTGCTGGGGCCTGCCGCCGTGGCCTCGGCCTCCTGGCTCGGGTCAGCACCTGCGGCAATTGCCTGTTGCAAGCGCTCGACATCACTCAAGTCAGCCTCACTGGGCGCTATCGCTTCAGGGCCCTGCACATGCTCCGCGGGGTGGGCCAACAGCTCCGGCCGCAGCTCAAGGCTGCTGTCGCGCCCCAGGGTGAGCTCGCCACCGTTATCCAGGTGCACGGCTACAGCCCCCGCGGCGCCGGTCTCGAGTTGTTCTCCGGCATACAGCCGGTCACCTTCGATCAAGACCCGACGGGTGCCGTCCTGACCGACCGCGAAGACTTGCCCGACAACCTTGCTGACCACACCAAGTGATTTAGCCATGAACCAATGCCTCCATTGCCGAGTGATTCCCGCAACGCGAGGCTTTTGGAGGAAGGAGGAATTCGCGGCGTTGACCATGCACGCAGCGATGCGTCGATAACTGCGCCAGGCCCCGATTTCACGGGGGATCAAGGCTTATGGATGATAGTCGACGATGAACCTGGCAAAACGCGATGGCAAAATGACAGATGTCAATAAAATGTCGCCAAATAACGTCCTGCCTCCCTCCCCTCGTTAGATCCCTGCCCTCTGCTGCAAGAAAAACGGGAACTTTTCTCAGAGGCCCGAAAAACAAAGCGTGTGCGCTTATTCAACGGACGACCTGAGTAGAACAATGTCCGGTATTTCTTAGAGCGCATAAGTTTTTTTTCGCATAAATCTTATGAGGAAATCTTCTTAGTTCGCCTGGTAAATGTTCTTAGCTCTGTTGTTACAAACCTGAAACGGTTTGACTCTTATTTTTCGTCATTTTTTTGGCGATTGCAGGACTTTTTCGAGACCAGGGAGATGTACTCCATGCGCGTTCTAACCCCCATCACCAGTGCAATTCTGTTGGCCATGGCATGCGCCAACTCTCAGGCGATGTCGATCACCGAGGCTGTCCAGAACGCGGTGGACCAACATCCCGAAATCAGCGCCAGCCGTAACAGCCGTTTGTCGGCTGATGAAGATGTGAAGTTCGCGCGTGGGGGCTACTACCCCAGTGTCGACCTTATTGCAGGCTATGGTCGCCAACGCTCCGACAACACCAATACCCGTGGCTTCAACCCTGATGGTTCGCGCAACCACAACAAGGAAACCCTCAGCTACACCCAGTCGGAACTGCGTCTGCGGCAGATGCTCTTCGATGGATTCAATACCGCCAACGAGGTGGGCCGTACCGAGGCAGTGGCCAACTCCCGTGCCTACTTCACCCAGGCGACGGCCGAAACAGTGGCATTGCGTGCGATCGAGGTGTACCTGGAGGTGCTTAAGCGTCGCGAACTGGTGACCCTGGCCAAGAACAACCTGCAAGCCCACCTGCGGGTCAACGACCAGATCGGGCTTCGCAGCGAACGCGGCGTGGGCAGTAATGCCGACCTGGACCAGTCCCGTGCCCGCCGGGCCTTGGCCGAAAACAACCTGGACACCGCCGAAGTCGACTTGGCCGACGCCGAGGCCAACTTCTACAGCGTGGTCGGACGCATGCCCGATGAGCTCGAAACGCCGGTCACCATCAAGGGCGAGGTGCCCACCACCCTGGAGCAGGCACGCCAGGGCATGTTGGAGAACAACCCCTACCTCAAGTCGGCCCAGGCCGACGTGAATGCCGCCGAGCAACAGTACGAAGTGGCCAAGTCGCCCTTCTACCCACGCCTGGACGCCGTGCTGGCCACCGGCGCCAACAACAACATCGCCGGCCAGCGCGGCCATGACAACAACGATTGGCAGGCCGGTGTCGAGCTCAACTACAACCTGTTCCGCGGCGGCAGCGACAAGGCGCGCCTGCAGTCGGACGCGCACAAGATCAACCAGGCCATGGACATCCGCAACAATGCCCTGCGCGAGCTCAACGAGAACCTGAGCCTCGCCTGGAACGCCATGAACAATGCGCGCAAGCAGACCCCGACCGCCCGCGAATACGCCGAAACCACCCAACGGGTGCGCGCCGCCTACCAAGACCAGTTCGGCCTTGGCCAGCGCACCCTGCTCGACCTGCTCGACAGCGAAAACGAGCTCTACAACGCCAATCGTCGTTACACCGAAGTGCGCTATACCGAGGAGTTCTCCATGTATCGCGTGCTGGCGAACATGGGCGAGCTTCTGAGCAAGCAACGTATTTCGCTGCCGCCTGAGGCCATCGCCAAGACCGAAGTGCGTAACGAAGCCCGGTTGCCCGACATGCGGTAGTTCGTGCGTACTGCTGGCTGTTCATCCAGAAAGGATTGGTTTCCACCGCGGCAGGAGTAGACCATCGTGACCAGTATGCAAAGCGCGCAACCGCGCCTGGATGTTGATGATCCTTTGCTCGATGGCCTGCTGATTCTGTGCAAGCTGCACGGCTGCCCCGCCAGCCGTGCCGGTTTGTGCAGTGGCCTACCCTTGGCCGACCAGCGCCTGCCCCTTGAACTGCTGCCCCGCGCCGCTGCCCGCGCAGGGCTTCAGGCACGGGTACTGGAACGCACTCTGGCCAACATCTCGGAACTCAACCTGCCGGTTTTGTTGATGCTCAAGAACGGGCGTAGCGCCGTGCTGCAGCGCTGGGGCAATGATGGCCGGGCATTGATCCTGCCCTGTGAAGCCGAAGGTGGCGAACAATGGGTCGAACGCGAATCGCTGGAACAGGCCTATGCCGGTCAGGCGTTGTTCGCCCGCCCTCGACACACCTTGGAGAACCTGCGCACGCCCCTGATCCCGCGGGTTGACGCCTGGTTTCGCGATACCCTCAAACATTCGCGCTGGCTGTATGGCGATGCCCTCTTGGCCAGTCTGCTGATCAACCTGCTGGGGCTGATGGTGCCCTTGTTCGTCATGCAGACCTACGACCGGGTGGTGCCCAACCAGGCGCTGTCGACCCTCTGGGTACTGGTCGTCGGCCTGTTCATTGGCACGGCTTTCGAACTGGTGCTGCGCATGGTGCGCGCCCATCTGCTGGACCAGGCCGGCAAGAAGACCGACCTGATTCTCTCGGCCACCCTCTTCGAACGCATCACCGGCATGTCCATGAAGGCCCGGCCCGCCACCATCGGCGGCTTCGCCCAGAGCATTCATGACTTCCAGGGGCTGCGCGAATTCCTCACCGCCGTCACGCTCACCAGCATCATCGACCTGCCATTCGTGGTGCTGATGCTGCTGGCGATCGGCCTGCTCGGCGGCTGGCTGGTGTTGATCCCGCTGATCGCTTTTCCCGTGGCCGTGGCGTTTGCCCTGTTCATCCAGGTGCGCCTGCGCGACACCGTACAAAAAAGCCTGAGCCTGGGCTCGGTCCGCCAGGCCCTGCTGATCGAGACCCTCGGCGGGCTGGAGACGCTCAAGGCCTGCGGTGCCGAAAGCGAGCGTCAGTACCAGTGGGAACACACCAACGGCGCCATCGCCCGCCTCGATGCCCATGCCCGCAATCTGTCCTCCCTGGCCAGCAACGGCACGCTGTTCATCCAGCAGTTCTGTGGCATGGCCACCATTGTCGCCGGGGTCTACAGCATCATCGCCGGCAACCTCAGCGTCGGCGCATTGGTGGCCAGCTACATGCTCGGCAGTCGGGTCCTGGCGCCATTGGGGCAGATCGCCGGCCTGATCACCCGCTATCAGCAAGCCCAACTGACCATGCGCAGCACCGACGCCCTCATGGCCCTGCCCCAGGAGCGCCAAGCCGAGCACCAGGCCTTGGAACACACCACGCTCAAAGGTGGTCTTGCCCTCAACCACGTGAGCTTTCGCTACCCAGGGCAGAGCGCCCTTGCCCTGCAGGACGTGCACCTGACTCTGCAGCCCGGCGAGCGCATCGGCATCATCGGGCGCAGCGGCTCGGGCAAGAGCACACTCGCCCGCCTGCTGATGGGCTTTCATCATCCGGAAGAAGGCCAGGTGCTACTGGACAACCTCGACCTGCGCCAGCTGGACATCGCCGACCTGCGCGTGCAAATGGGCTATGTCGCCCATGACCTGCCGCTGCTGGCCGGCAGCCTGCGCGACAACCTCACCTTGGGTGCCCGCCATGTCAGCGACGCGCGCATGCTCGAGGTGGCAGAGCTGACCGGCGTCAGCGAACTGGCCCGCCTTCACCCGCAAGGCTTCGACCGCCCGGTGGGTGAGCGTGGCCAGTTGCTGTCCGGCGGCCAACGCCAGTGCGTGTTGCTGGCGCGGGCATTGCTGCTGGAGCCGCCGATCCTGATCCTCGATGAACCCACCAGCCACATGGACAACAGCAGCGAGGAGCAACTGCGTCAACGCTTGCTGGCTTGTGTTGCGGGTAAGACCGTGGTGTTGGTCACCCATCGCACGTCCCTGCTGAGCCTAGTGGACCGGCTGGTAGTGCTGGACAACGGCAAGGTCGTCGCCGACGGGCCGAAGGACGCGGTCATCGACGCCCTGCGAAAAGGCCGCATCGGTGCTGCCGTATAGGAAGCAAACAAAGCCCGCGGATTCCGCGAGCCAGACGGGAGCAGGTTTATGCAAGGTGCGTTACCGCCGCGTGGGCGGACGAGCCCGCCCACAGGCCCCGGGCAAATCCATGAGTATCGCGTGGGTCAAAGAGAGGTAGGTCATGTCCCTGAGCCAGAGCATCCGCAGCCCCCACGGCAACGACAAGCGCGCCGAACGCGACTATATGCCGGAGCTGGCCGGCGCCACCTTGCAGGACTCCCCTCGCCTGTCGCGACTGACCGTGTGGCTGACGGCCGCCCTGCTGCTCGCAGCGCTGGCCTGGGCCCACTTCGCGGTGGTCGATGAGGTCACTGTGGGCGAAGGCAAGGCCATCCCGTCGAGCAAGGTCCAAGTGGTGCAGAACCTCGAAGGCGGTATCGTCACCGAGATCTTCGTGCGCGAAGGCCAGATGGTCGACAAAGGCGCCACCCTGCTGCGCCTGGACGACACGCGGTTTCTCTCCAACAAAGGCGAAAGCGAAGCCGACCGCTATGCCCTGACAGCCCAGGTCGAGCGTTTATCGGCCGAATCCGAAGGCCGCCCGTTCAACCTTTCGGACGAAGTGCGCGCCAAGGCGCCCCAGGTGGCCGAAGACGAAACGGCCCTGTATGAGTCGCGCCAGCGCCGCCTGGCAAGCGAGAAGCAGACCCTCAACGAACAACTGCGACAGAAGACTCAGGAGCTGGCCGAATTTCGCTCCAAGGTGGACCAGTACCGCTCGGCCCTGGGCCTGCTGCAACAGGAACTGAACATGTCCACCCCGCTGGTGGGCACCGGGGCGATTTCACCGGTGGAGATCCTGCGCCTGAAACAACGCGCCGTGGAGGCACGCGGTCAGCTCAATGCCACCAGCCTGGCGATCCCCCGGGCCGAAGCGGCCGTGGCGGAGATCAAGAGCAAGATCCAGGAGTCCGACGCCACCTTCCGCTCCGAGGCCGCCAAGGAGCTCAACGACAAACGTACGGAGCTGTCGAAGATCACCGCCACCAGCATCGCCATCGACGACCGGGTTAACCGGACGACGGTGGTTTCGCCAGTGCGCGGGATCATCAAGCTGCTCAAGGTCAATACCATTGGCGGCGTGGTACAGCCCGGCAGCGATCTGGTCGAGATCGTGCCGATCGAAGACAACCTGCTGATCGAGGCCAAGGTGCGCCCGCAGGATGTCGCCTTCCTGCACCCAGGGCAGACGGCGATGGTCAAGTTCAGCGCCTATGACTACACCATCTATGGCGGGCTCAAGGCCAAGCTCGAGCTGATCGGTGCCGATACCGTGACCGACGACAAGGGCAACGCCTTCTACCTGATCCAGGTGCGAACCGAAAAGAACCACCTGGGCGGGGACAACAAACCCTTGCTGATCATTCCGGGCATGGTGGCAACCGTGGACATCATCACCGGGCGCAAGAGTGTGCTCGATTACCTGTTGAAGCCGGTGCTCAAGGCCCGGACAGAGGCGCTGCGCGAACGCTGAACAGGCAGTTGCCAAACAGCAGGCAAAAAAAAGCCCGCCAGTGTGAGAGCGGGCATAAGGACCTACGAAGATTCTTCTAGCGACCAACTAGCTTCCACGATAGGTCGAGTAACTGTACGGCGAGATCAGCAGCGGCACGTGGTAGTGCTCTTGCTTCTCATCGATACCGAAGCGCAGGACGACCACATCCAGGAATGCGGTCTCCGGCAATTTCACGCCACGGGCGCGGTAGTAGTCACCGGCGCTGAATTGCAGCTGGTAGACACCCGTGCGGTAGTCTTCACCCTGCAGCAGCGGCGCGTCGACGCGGCCATCGCTGTTGGTCAGGGCAGTGTTCACCAGCTCCAGTTGCTGGCCTTCGACACGGTACAGCTCAACCTTGATCGAGCTGCCCGGGCAGCCGTGAGCGGCATCCAGTACGTGTGTGGTCAAACGTCCCATTTGCTTGTCGCCTCTTGTCGTATGCGTGGGCAAAAAATACACGGCAATCACCGCGCCAAGGGCCTGCGGTGTGCGGGAATGGCGCCATTAAGACACTTTCTCGATAAATTGTACACAATTTTTTGAACCCCTCTTGCACACCCCTCCCGCCCTCTCGATAAATACGGCATTCACCGCAAAGACAGGCCCCATGCCGACCTCAATGTCGTTATCTGACCGTTCAGGCAGGTTTCTTGCAACCCATTCCCAGCCGACAAAAGGGAAGAAATGCGGAAAAACAGGCTTACAAATGATTTCAGAACTTGTATACAATCACCCTCATCCGGTGGTGCGACATCCCGACGCGGTCCGCCCACCACCCGCACTAACGTACAAGAAGGAAGACTGCAGTGAGCGCTGACTACCCTCGCGACCTGATCGGTTACGGCAACAACCCACCTCACCCGCACTGGCCGGGGAACGCACGCATCGCTCTGTCCTTCGTGCTCAACTATGAAGAAGGTGGCGAACGCAACGTCCTGCACGGTGACAAGGAATCCGAAGCCTTCCTGTCCGAGATGGTTGCCGCTCAGCCTCTGCAAGGCGTGCGCAACATGAGCATGGAGTCGCTCTACGAATACGGCAGCCGCGCCGGCGTCTGGCGCCTGCTCAAGCTGTTCAAGGAAACCGGCGTTCCGCTGACCATCTTCGCTGTGGCCATGGCTGCCCAACGCCACCCCGATGTGATCCGCGCCATGGTCGAAGCCGGCCATGAGATCTGCAGCCACGGCTACCGCTGGATCGACTACCAGTACATGGATGAGCAGCAAGAGCGCGAGCACATGCTCGAGGCCATCCGCATCCTCACCGAACTGACCGGTGAGCGTCCGCTGGGCTGGTACACCGGCCGCACCGGCCCGAACACCCGCCGCCTGGTGATGGAGGAAGGTGGCTTCCTCTATGACAGCGACACCTACGACGATGACCTGCCCTACTGGGAGCCGAACAACCCGACCGGCAAGCCGCACCTGGTGATCCCCTACACCCTGGACACCAATGACATGCGCTTCACCCAGGTCCAGGGCTTCAACTGCGGCGAACAGTTCTTCCAGTACCTCAAGGACGCCTTCGACGTGCTCTACGCAGAAGGCGCCGAGGCGCCGAAGATGCTTTCGATCGGCCTGCACTGCCGCCTGGTCGGCCGCCCGGCTCGCCTGGCTGCGCTCAAGCGCTTCGTCGAATACGCCAAGAGCCATGACCAGGTCTGGTTCGCCCGCCGCGTGGACATCGCCCGCCACTGGCACGCCACCCACCCGTACAAGAACGAGAACGCCTGATGACCGCTTTCAAGACCCTCAAGCCATCGACCCTGGACCGCGACGCCTTCGTCAAGGCCTTCGCCGACATCTATGAGCACTCGCCGTGGGTTGCAGAAAAAGCCTACGACCTGGGTCAGCTGGGCGAACTGGACGAGATCGAGGCGCTGCACCAGCGCATGAGCGACATCCTGCTCAGCGCCAACCATGAGGATCAACTGGCGCTGATCAACGCTCACCCGGACTTGGCCGGCAAGGCCGCCATCCAGGGCGAGCTGACCGAATCCAGCACCAATGAACAGGCCGGCGCCGGGATCCACCAGTGCACCGCCGAAGAGTTCGCCCGTTTCACCGAACTCAACGACGCCTACAAGGCCAAGTTCAAGTTCCCGTTCATCATGGCGGTCAAAGGCAGCAACCGGCACCAGATCCTGGCCGCTTTCGAAAAGCGCATCCACAACGACGCCGATGCCGAATTCAAGGAAGCCCTGGCGCAGATCAACCTGATCGCCCTGTTCCGCCTGCTGCAACTTTAAAAGATGGTGCGATGGCCGCCCCGAGCGCGCGACACACTCGCCCCGGGGCTCGGCCCACACCCTAAACAGAACACAGAACAAAGAGATAACCGCATGCGCACTTTAGTGATCGAGCCCCTGACCAAAGAAGCCTTCGCCCCTTTCGGTGACGTGATCGAAACCGACGGCAGCGACCACTTCATGATCAACAACGGTTCGACCATGCGCTTCCACAAGCTCGCCACGGTCGAAACCGCCGAGCCCGAGGACAAAGCGATCATCAGCATCTTCCGCGCCGATGCCCTGGAGATGCCACTGACCGTACGCATGCTGGAACGCCATCCGCTGGGCAGCCAGGCTTTCATCCCGCTGCTCGGCAACCCCTTTCTGATCGTGGTCGCGCCAGTTGGCGATGCACCTGTATCAGGCTTGGTCCGTGCCTTCCGCAGTAATGGCAGGCAGGGCGTTAATTACCATCGCGGCGTCTGGCACCACCCGGTGCTGACGATCGAAAAGCGGGATGATTTCCTGGTGGTTGATCGCAGTGGTTCCGGCAACAACTGCGACGAGCATTACTTCACCGAGGATCAGATGCTGATCCTCAATCCCCACCAATAAGAAAAGGTCGGTCATCGTCTCGGTGATCGGCAAGAGGTACATACTGTGGAAGCACACCTTCACGAATGGCTGAACCTGAGCATTCGCTGGGTTCACATGATCACCGGTATCGCCTGGATCGGTGCATCGTTCTACTTCGTCTGGCTGGAAAACAACCTGAACCGGAGCAATCCGCGCGAAGGTCTGTCGGGTGACCTCTGGGCCATCCACGGCGGTGGTATCTACCACCTTGAGAAGTACAAGCTCGCACCGCCGAAGATGCCGGAGAACCTGCACTGGTTCAAATGGGAAGCCTATTTCACCTGGATGTCCGGTATCGCCCTGCTCTGCGTGGTGTTCTACTGGAACCCGAGCCTCTACCTGCTGGCACCGGGCAGCACCCTGAGCGGTGCCGAAGGCGTGGCCATCGGTATCGGCTCGCTGGTCGCCTCCTGGTTCATCTACGACTTCCTGTGCGATTCGCCCCTGGGCAAACGCCCTGCCCTGCTCGGCGCCGTCCTGTTCGTGCTGATCATCGCGGCCTGCTTCGGCTTCAGCCTGGTGTTCAGCGGTCGTGGTGCGTACCTGCACACCGGCGCGATCATCGGCACCATCATGGTCGGCAACGTGTTCCGCATCATCATGCCGGCCCAGCGCCAGCTGGTGGCCGCCATCGAGAAGAACGAAACCCCTGATCCGGTCCTGCCGGCCAAGGGTCTGCTGCGTTCGCGCCACAACAACTACTTCACCTTGCCGGTGCTGTTCATCATGATCAGCAACCACTTCCCGAGCACCTATGGCAGCCAGTACAACTGGCTGATCCTGGCCGGGATCGCTGTGGCTGCGGTACTGATCCGTCACTACTTCAACACCCGTCACGAAAGCAACAAATACGCCTGGACCCTGCCTGTCGGCGCCCTGGCGATGATCTGCCTGGCCTACGTGACAGGTCCGAAGCCGATGCCGACCGCACCTGAGCAAGCCGCGGCGAAGGTCGAGTACCAACCGCTGCCAGCGACTGCCATCGGTGGCAAGACCGCTGCCGAGCAACGTGCCGAAGACGCCGCCAAGGCTGCCCAGGCACCTGCCGCCCCGGCCGAAGCTCCTGCCCAGGCAACCGCCCAGGCCGCCCCGGGTGGGTTCGAGAAGATCCACACGGTCATCCAGGAACGCTGCACCGTGTGCCACTCGGCCAAGCCGACCAGCCCGCTGTTCAGCGCTGCGCCCGCCGGCGTGATGTTCGACACTCCGCAGCAGATCCAGGCTCAGGCCGCGCGCATTCAGGCGCAGGCTGTCGCCAGCCAGATCATGCCGCTGGGCAACATCACCCAGATGACCCAGGAAGAACGCAACATGGTCGGTGCCTGGATCGCCAAAGGCGCTCCGGTCAACTGATCGAAGCTGCAAGCTTCAAACCTCAAGCTGTAAGTAGTAGGTAACAAGCAAGCATCGAGCCCTGAGCCTCAAGCGGGAACCCCAAGCTTTTTAAAGCTTGCCGCTTGAAGCTCGCGGCTTGGATCCGAGAATAAAAACAAAACTCGAGGTGCTGCATGTCCGAGTCCCGCAAGGCGTACATCCCCGTTGCGCCCCCACGACAGCCTCTGCCCCTGTTCCAACTGATCCTGGTGGGTCTGCAACATGTACTGCTGATGTACGGAGGTGCGATTGCCGTGCCTTTGATCATCGGCCAGGCCGCCGGACTGTCTCGTGAAGAAGTCGCTTTCCTGATCAACGCCGACCTGCTGGTCGCTGGCGTTGCCACCATGGTCCAATCGTTCGGTATCGGTCCCGTCGGCATTCGCATGCCGGTGATGATGGGTGCCAGCTTCGCTGCCGTCGGCAGCATGGTCGCCATGGCCGGCATGCCCGGCGTAGGCCTGCAGGGGATCTTCGGCGCGACCATCGCCGCCGGGTTCTTCGGCATGCTGATCGCCCCGTTCATGTCCAAGGTCGTGCGGTTCTTCCCGCCGCTGGTCACCGGTACCGTCATCACCTCGATCGGCCTCTCGCTGTTCCCGGTTGCGGTCAACTGGGCCGGTGGCGGTCATGAAGCCGATACCTTCGGCTCGCCGATCTACCTGCTGGTCGCAGGCCTGGTGCTGGCTGTGATCCTGCTGATCAACCGCTTCATGCGGGGGTTCTGGGTCAACGTCTCGGTGCTGGTCGGCATGGGCCTGGGCTACGTCCTGGCCGGTTCGATCGGCATGGTGGACCTTTCCGGTCTGTCCGAGGCACCATGGCTGCAAGTGGTGACCCCACTGCACTTCGGCATGCCGACCTTCAGCCTGGCTCCGATCCTGTCCATGTGCCTGGTGGTGGTGATCATCTTCGTCGAGTCCACCGGCATGTTCCTTGCACTGGGCAAGGTCACCGACCGTGAAGTCACCCCTGGCATGCTGCGTCGTGGCCTGATGTGCGACGCCGGTGCATCGTTCGTTGCAGGTTTCTTCAACACCTTCACCCACTCCTCCTTCGCCCAGAACATCGGTCTGGTGCAGATGACCGGGGTACGCTGCCGCTACGTCACCATCGTCGCCGGCGCCCTGCTCATCCTGCTCAGCCTGCTGCCGAAGGCGGCCTTCCTGATCGCCTCGATCCCGCCCGCTGTACTGGGTGGCGCGTCCATCGCCATGTTCGGCATGGTCACGGCCACAGGGATCAAAATCCTTCAGGAAGCGGACATCTCCGACCGCCGCAACCAGCTGCTGGTCGCAGTCAGCGTGGGCTTTGGCCTGATCCCTGTGGTCCGTCCGGAGTTCTTCGCGCAGATGCCGCACTGGATGGAACCCATCACCCACAGTGGTATCGCCATGGCAACGGTCAGCGCCTTGGTGCTGAACCTGCTGTTCAACATACTGGGTGGCGCCGAGCGCGCCGTGCATAACGCAGCCCACCAGCATTGAGCCAAGGGCGGCAATCCTGCCGCCCTGCTCTTTCATGCAGTAACCGCAACACCGGTGACCCACGCACGTGGGTCGCAGGGGGCGCGCTTGCGCGTCACAAACCACAAACAAGAACAAGAACCGGGAATCTCAACATGAAACGCATCACTTCGTCCCTGTTGCTGGGCAGCAGCCTGCTGGCCACCCTCCCCGCTGTCGCGGGCGACTTGTTGGAGTGGCACGGCGAAAGCCTGACCTACCTGTACGGCAAGGACTTCAAGGTCAACCCAGGCATTCAGCAGACGGTGACGTTCGAACACGCCAACCGGTGGAAGTACGGCGACACCTTCCTGTTCATCGACAAGACCTTCTACAACGGCCAGGCCGATGCCAGCAAAGGCCCTACCACCTACTATGGCGAATTCAGCCCTCGCCTGTCGCTGGGCCGGATCTTCGACCGCAACCTCTCGTTCGGCCCGGTCAAGGACGTGCTGATCGCCATGACCTACGAGCGCGGTGAAGGTGACAACGAAGCCTATCTGATCGGTCCTGGCTTTGCCCTGAACGTGCCGGGCTTCAACTACTTCAACCTGAACTTCTATGTACGTAATACCGAAGGCAGCCGCCCGGGTGATAACGTCTGGCAGATCACGCCTAACTGGTCCTACACCATCCCCGTGGGCAAGTCCGACATCCTCATCGATGGCTACATCGACTGGGTGGTGGACAACGACGAGACCCGTCGTGGTACCTACCACGCTAACTTGCAGTTCAACCCACAGGTCAAATACGACCTGGGCAAGGCGCTCAACTGGGGCGCCAAGCAGCTGTATGTGGGTATCGAATACAGCTACTGGAAAGACAAGTACGGCATCGACAACAGTGGCAACATCGACAGCAATCAGAGCGTCACCAGTGCCCTGGTGAAAGTGCACTTTTAAAAGTTGACTCGTAGTTCAGGTTTTATGCCATAGTTACTCCCGGACGGAGTACTTGAGACCGGGCGCGCAAGTGGGTAATCTGCGCGCCCCCTCGATCAGGGCAGGAAGGATCCTGCCCGCGTTTACTGACCGCTCAGTCAATGAATTAGGGCGGTTGGCCAACGTGTTGCCAGCCTGAAACACCCATTTCATCCGTTCAGAACGTAGTCGAGCAGGATGGTTGTGACCAACCGGAAATGTTGGCGCAGCTCTTGCCCATTAGCTGTGGCCAATCGAAAAAAACTGACTCAAAAGACAAAAAATGCGCCTCAAGAGCGCTGACAACAGATCCACTCAAGGGAGCGACCTGCGCAATGCGTACCATCAACAGCCTGATTCTTGCCGGCGGCCTGCTGGCTTCCGGTGCCAGCTTCGCCGGCGATCTGCTGCAATGGCAGAACAACAGCCTCACCTACCTGTGGGGCAAGAACTTCAAGGTGAACCCTGAAACCCAACAGACCGTCACCTTCGAACATGCCGACGGGTGGAAGTACGGCGATAACTTCATCTTCGTCGACAAGATCTTCTACCAAGGCAAGAAAGACGCGAACAACGGCCCCAACACCTACTACGGCGAGATCAGCCCGCGTCTGTCGTTCGGCAAGATCTTCGACCAGAAGCTCGAGTTCGGCCCGATCAAGGACGTGCTGCTGGCCATGACCTATGAGTTCGGCGAGGGCGACACCGAGTCCTACCTGATCGGTCCCGGCTTCGACCTGGCCATCCCAGGCTTTGACTACTTCCAGCTGAACTTCTACCAGCGCACTACCGACGGCAGCCGTCCGGGTGACAACGTCTGGCAGATCACCCCGGTCTGGTCCTACACCATTCCCGTAGGTTCGTCGGACATCCTCATCGACGGCTTCATGGACTGGGTCGTGGACAACGACGAGAACCGCCGTGGCGACTACCACGCGAACCTGCACTTCAATCCGCAGGTCAAGTACGACCTGGGCAAGGCGCTGAAGGTGGGTGAGAAGCAGTTGTACGTAGGTATCGAGTACGACTACTGGAAGAACAAGTACGGCATCAAAGACAGCGATGGCTTCACCACCGATCAGAACACCATGAGCTTCCTGCTCAAGTATCACTTCTGATCTGAGTGGAGGGGCTGCTGCGCGGCCCAGTCGCAACAAGGCCGTTCCTCACAGGCGTGGGAACGGCCTTGTGCCGTCACGAACTGGGCTGCGGCCCTCGCTAGCGAGCGGGCCGCAGCGCCCGCCAAACCTTGCCCAGCACGCCCACCAGCGCCAGCACCACACCGCCAGCCACCACACCGGCCACGCCATTGAGCAAGCCGCCGGTCAGCGACCCGCCCCGCCCTTCGCTGAATGCCTCGATGGCGTGATGCAGCGGCTCGATGCCATGCACCAGGATGCCCCCACCGACCAGGAACATCGCCGCGGTGCCGATCACCGAGAGGCTTTTCATCATGTACGGCGCAGCCCGCAGGATGCCATTGCCCACGGCGCGGGCCAGGCTGGACGTCTTGGTCGTCATCCACAAGCCCAGGTCGTCGAGCTTGACGATGCCGCCCACCAAGCCGTAAACGCCGATGGTCATCACCACGGCGATGCCCGAGAGCACGACGATCTGCTGCGTCAGCGGCGAATCGGCGACGATGCCCAGGGTGATGGCGATGATTTCCGCCGAGAGGATGAAGTCGGTGCGCACTGCACCCTTGATCTTGTCTTTCTCATAGGCCACCAGGTCGATGTTCGGATCGGCCATGGCCTCGTTGCGCGCGTTGTGCTGCGCCTGGTCTTCGTCCTTGCTGTGCAGAAACTTGTGCGCCAGCTTCTCGAAGCCCTCGAAACACAGGTAGGCGCCACCGAGCATCAGCAAGGGTGTCACCGCCCAAGGGATGAACGCACTGATCAGCAACGCCGCCGGCACCAGGATCGCTTTATTCACCAGCGAGCCCTTGGCCACCGCCCACACCACCGGGATCTCGCGATCTGCACGCACCCCGGTGACCTGCTGGGCGTTGAGCGCCAGGTCGTCGCCCAGCACCCCTGCGGTCTTCTTCGCCGCGACCTTGGTCATCACCGAAACGTCGTCGAGCACCGTGGCGATATCGTCGATCAGTACCAGTAGACTGCTTCCTGCCATGATTGCCTGCATCCCGTGGATTGAGTGGGTCGATTCTAGCCGAAAGAGGCCGCCTTGAGCGCCCGACAAGGCGGGTGCTACCATGCCGAACCCTCTCTTAGAGGTGGCCAGACAAAGGAAGATTCCCGACATGAGCACCATTCGCGAGCGCAACAAGGAGCTGATCCTGCGCGCGGCCAGCGAAGAATTCGCCGACAAGGGCTTCGCCGCCACCAAGACCAGCGACATCGCCGCCAAGGCCGGCCTGCCCAAGCCGAACGTCTATTACTATTTCAAATCCAAGGAAAACCTCTACCGCGAGGTCCTTGAAAGCATCATCGCGCCGATCATGCAGGCCTCCACGCCGTTCAACCCCGACGGCGACCCCAAGGAAGTGCTCAGCGGCTACATCCGCTCTAAGATCCGCATCTCTCGCGACCTACCCCATGCCTCGAAGGTGTTCGCCAGCGAGATCATGCACGGTGCCCCGCACCTCTCGCCCAACCAGGTGCAGCAGCTCAACGATCAGGCGCGGCATAACATCGAATGCATCCAGCACTGGATCGAGCGCAAGCAGATCGCCCCGGTCGACCCGCATCACCTGATGTTCAGCATCTGGGCGGCGACGCAGACCTATGCCGATTTCGACTGGCAGATCTCCGTGGTCACCGGCAAGCCCAAGCTGGCCGACAGTGACTATGACGCAGCGGCCGAGACCATCATCCGGCTGGTGCTCAAAGGCTGCGAGCCCGAAGCCGCCTGACCCGATTGCGGGCTGCGATGCAGCCCTTTCGCGACAAAAAGCCGCACGCAGCTCGCGTCATGCCCCTGCGACAAAAGGCCGCTCCCCAGGCACAAAGCCCCCCTTACGAGGGCAGCGATGAACCTAGGGAGCGGCCTTTTTTCGCGACAGGGGCGCGAAGCGGCCCCTGGATTAAACACTTATGCAGCTACGCCAGCATCGGCCTTCAGCCCCGCCTCCTCGATCGCACTGATCGCGCATTGCTCGTCGATATCCGACGTATCCCCGCTGATCCCTACCGCACCCAGCACCTTGCCCGCCTGGTCACGAATCAGCACACCACCAGGCGCCGGTACCACCGGGCTTTCGCCCAAGCCATTGAGCGCGGCGAAGAATGCCGGGCGTTGCTGCGCATCCAGCGCCAGCAGGCGCGAGCCCTTGCCCAGAGCGACAGCCCCCCAGGCCTTGCCCATGGCCACCTGCGGACGCAGCAGGCTGGCGCCATCTTCGCGCTGCAGCGCCAGCAGGTGCCCGCCAGCGTCCAGTACCGCCACCGTCAAGGGAGCGGCGTTGATCTTGCGACCCGCTGACAGCGCGGCGTTCACCAGGCTGACGGCGACTTTGAGGGTCAATGCGTTCATGGAAAGGTCCTCTTCTTGTTGTGAGAAGCCCTAAGGGCAGTTGAAAACCGGATAGAGACAATAGAACACAACGGCGAGATTTTTTGTATACAATAATTTTAGACGATCGTGCACGATCAGACGAAACGCCGTTTTCAAAGGCTTCCCGACGAAAGCCACTTCCGCTGATGAAAATGGATTGACCTAAAGCGTCGAGCGTGAATACACTCTGTCGCAAAGCAAGTTGTATACAATTACAAAATCGATGAGGCACAAACCATGAGCAAAATGAGAGCAATCGATGCAGCCGTTCTGGTCATGCGCCGTGAAGGTGTAGATACCGCGTTCGGCATCCCGGGGGCTGCTATCAACCCGCTGTACTCGGCCCTGAAGAAAGTCGGTGGCATCGATCACGTCCTCGCTCGCCACGTCGAAGGCGCTTCCCACATGGCCGAGGGTTACACCCGCGCCAACCCGGGCAACATCGGTGTGTGCATCGGCACCTCCGGCCCTGCCGGTACCGACATGGTGACCGGTCTGTACAGCGCTTCGGCCGACTCCATCCCAATTCTCTGCATCACCGGCCAAGCGCCTCGTGCTCGTCTGCACAAGGAAGACTTCCAGGCCGTTGACATCACCAATATCGTCAAGCCAGTCACCAAGTGGGCCACCACCGTTCTGGAGCCAGGCCAGGTGCCTTACGCCTTCCAGAAAGCCTTTTACGAAATGCGCACCGGCCGTCCAGGCCCTGTGCTGATCGACCTGCCGTTCGACGTGCAGATGGCCGAAATCGAATTCGACATCGACGCCTACCAGCCACTGCCAGTCCACAAGCCAGCCGCCAGCCGCGTCCAGGCTGAAAAAGCCCTGGCCATGCTCAACGAAGCCGAGCGTCCGCTGATCGTTTCCGGCGGTGGCGTGATCAACGCCGATGCCAGCGAGAAATTGGTCGAGTTCGCCGAACTGACCGGCGTACCGGTCATCCCGACCCTGATGGGCTGGGGCACCATTCCTGACGATCACCCGCAGATGGTCGGCATGGTCGGCCTGCAGACTTCGCACCGCTACGGCAACGCCACCCTGCTCAAATCCGACCTGGTGTTCGGTATCGGTAACCGTTGGGCCAACCGTCACACCGGTTCCGTCGACGTCTACACCGAAGGCCGCAAGTTCGTTCACGTGGACATCGAGCCGACCCAGATCGGTCGCGTTTTCACCCCGGACCTGGGCATCGTTTCTGACGCTGGCGCCGCACTGGATGCCTTCCTGGAAGTGGCCCGCGAGTGGAAAGCCGCCGGCAAGCTCAAGTGCCGTCGCGAGTGGCTGGAAGATTGCCAGCAGCGCAAGTCGAGCCTGCAGCGCAAGACCCACTTCGACAACGTGCCGGTCAAGCCGCAGCGCGTCTACGAAGAAATGAACCAGGTCTTCGGCAAGGACACCTGCTACGTCAGCACCATCGGTCTGTCGCAGATCGCCGGTGCCCAGTTCCTGCACGTGTACAAGCCGCGTCACTGGATCAACTGCGGCCAGGCCGGCCCGCTGGGCTGGACCATCCCGGCTGCCCTGGGTGTGGTCAAGGCAGACCCTTCGCGCAAAGTCGTCGCGCTGTCCGGTGACTACGACTTCCAGTTCATGATCGAAGAGCTGGCGGTAGGCGCCCAGTTCAACCTGCCATACGTCCACGTGCTGGTGAACAACGCCTACCTGGGCCTGATCCGCCAGGCGCAGCGTGGCTTCGACATGGATTACTGTGTACAACTGGCGTTCGAGAACATCAACGCCACCGAAGCGGGCAGCTACGGCGTCGATCACGTGGCCGTGGTCGAAGGCCTGGGCTGCAAGGCACTGCGCGTGTTCGAACCGGCTGAAATCGCCCCTGCCCTGCTCAAGGCGCAGAAGATGGCCGAAGAGTTCCGCGTGCCGGTGGTGGTCGAGGTGATCCTCGAGCGCGTGACCAACATTTCCATGGGTACCGAAATCAACGCGGTCAACGAGTTCGAAGACCTCGCCCTGGTCGGCAACGACGCGCCTACCGCGATCTCGCTGCTGGACTGACCGCCTGACGCCCCCGCGCCGGCTGTGCCGGGGGCCTTCTTCTGCAAGGAGACAACCATGCCTCGCTTCGCTGCCAACCTGTCCATGCTGTTCACCGAGCAGGACTTCCTGGCCCGCTTCAAGGCCGCCGCCGACGCTGGCTTCAGCGGTGTCGAATACCTCTTCCCGTACGATTTCAGCGCCACCGAGATCAAGCAGCAACTCGACGCCCACGGCCTGACCCAGGTGCTGTTCAACCTGCCGGCCGGCGACTGGGGCAAAGGCGAGCGCGGCATCGCGTGCAACCCTGAGCGTGTCGAAGAATTCCGCGCCGGTGTCGACAAGGCCATCGAATACGCCAAGGTACTGGGCAACACCCAGGTCAACTGCCTGGCCGGTATCCGCCCGCAAGGCCCGGACTGCGCCACCGTCCGCAAGACCTTCGTCGACAACCTCAAGTACGCCGCCGACAAGCTCAAGGCTGCAGGTATCCGCCTGGTCATGGAAATGATCAACACCCGTGACATTCCGGGCTTCTACCTGAACACCACCAAGCAGGCCCTGGAGATCCAGGCCGAAGTCGGCAGCGACAACCTGTTCCTGCAGTACGACATCTACCACATGCAGATCATGGAAGGTGACCTGGCTCGCACCATGGAAGCCAACCTGAAGCTGATCAACCACATCCAGCTGGCCGATAACCCCGGCCGCAACGAACCAGGCACCGGCGAGATCAACTATCGCTTCCTGTTCGAGCACCTGGACCGCATCGGTTACCAGGGCTGGGTGGGCGCGGAATACAAGCCGCTGACCACCACCGAAGCAGGCCTGGGCTGGCTGAAAACCCACAACGCAATCTGAAAGCCGAGTACAGCCCCTGTGGGGTAGCAGACACCGTGGACGCGGGTTCACCCGCGTACACCGGCCAAGCCGGTGCCATCCACCGAAGTGTCTGCTTCGCGGGTAAACCCGCTCCCGCAGAGACCGCGGCTCACTTGAGATTTCTACAAATATAAAGAGGCACATTCTCATGGCTAAAATCGGTTTCATCGGCACCGGCATCATGGGCAACCCAATGGCCCAGAACCTGCAGAAGGCAGGTCACAGCCTGTTCGTCTCCACCCACCACGACGCCGCCCCTACCAATCTTGTCGCCGCAGGCGCCGTCGCCCTGGCCAACCCGAAGGAAGTGGCCCAGGAAGCCGAATTCATCATCGTCATGGTCCCGGACACCCCGCAGGTCGAATCCGTCCTGTTCGGTGAGAACGGCGTTGCCGAAGGTGCAGGCCCGAACAAAGTCGTGATCGACATGAGCTCGATCTCCCCCACCGCCACCAAAGTCTTCGCCGAGAAGATCAAGGCCACCGGCGCTGCCTACCTGGATGCCCCGGTCTCCGGCGGTGAAGTCGGCGCCAAGGCCGGCACCCTGAGCATCATGGTCGGCGGCTGCCCGAAGGCCTTCGAACGCGCTCTGCCGCTGTTCGAAGCCATGGGCAAGAACATCACCCGCGTCGGCGGCAACGGCGACGGCCAGACCGCCAAGGTCGCCAACCAGATCATCGTCGCCCTGAACATCCAGGCCGTCGGCGAAGCCCTGCTGTTCGCCGCCAAGAACGGCGCAGACCCGGCCAAGGTTCGTGAGGCGCTGATGGGCGGCTTCGCGTCCTCGAAGATCCTGGAAGTGCACGCCGAGCGCATGATCAAAGGCACCTTCGATCCAGGCTTCCGCATCAACCTGCACCAGAAGGACCTGAACCTGGCCCTGCAAGGCGCCAAGGAGCTGGGT
Organism: Pseudomonas sp. HTZ2; assembly: GCF_033173945.1. NCBI lineage: Bacteria > Pseudomonadati > Pseudomonadota > Gammaproteobacteria > Pseudomonadales > Pseudomonadaceae > Pseudomonas > Pseudomonas sp. HTZ2. The sequence continues at coordinate 4,598,403 of NZ_CP137332.1, forward strand.
ATCAACCTGCCCAACACCTCCAACGCCCAGCAAGTGTTCAGCACCTGCGTCGCCCTAGGCGGCGGCAACTGGGACCACTCGGCGCTGATCAAAGGCCTGGAGCACATGGCCAACTTCTCGATCCGCGACGAGAAATAAGCTTCAAGCTGTAAGCCTCAAGCGGCGAGCGAACGCAGATCTGCATTTCGCTCGCGGCTTGTAGCTTGAAGCTTGCAGCTCTGGGGACCGCCCCTGGTTCGGCCTGCACGGAGGCAGTTCCAGGGGCGTTTTCGATTCTGCAGAACAATAAGATTTTGGGAGCCTGCCATGTCGGTCGATCCACAAAGAATTCTCCGCGAGCTGTTCGACACAGCCATCGCCGCCGCTCACCCCCGCCAGGTTCTTGAACCCCACCTGCCCGCAGACCGCAGCGGCCGCGTCATCGTCATCGGTGCCGGCAAGGCGGCCGCGGCCATGGCCGAAGTGGTCGAGAAGAGCTGGAAGGGCGAGGTGTCCGGCCTGGTCGTGACCCGCTACGGGCACGGCGCCAACTGCCAGAAGATCGAGGTGGTCGAAGCCGCCCATCCGGTTCCCGATGCCGCCGGCCTGGCCGTGGCCAAACGCGTGCTCGAACTGGTCAGCAACCTCACTGAAGACGACCGGGTGATCTTCCTGCTCTCCGGCGGTGGCTCGGCCCTGCTGGCCCTGCCTGCCGAAGGCCTGACCTTGGCCGACAAGCAGCAGATCAACAAAGCCCTGCTCAAGTCCGGCGCCACCATCGGCGAGATGAACTGCGTGCGCAAGCACCTCTCGGCGATCAAGGGCGGCCGCCTGGCCAAGGCGTGCTGGCCCGCCACTGTCTACACCTACGCGATCTCCGACGTACCGGGCGACCTGGCCACGGTCATCGCCTCCGGCCCCACCGTGGCCGACCCAAGCACCTCGGCCGACGCCCTGGCCATCCTCAAGCGTTACAACATCGAAGCGCCCCAGGCAGTCATCGACTGGCTCAACAATCCAGCGTCGGAAACCGTCAAGGCCGATGACCCGGCGCTGGCACGCAGCCACTTCAAGCTCATCGCCAAGCCTCAGCAGTCCCTGGAGGCAGCAGCGGTCAAGGCACGCCAGGCGGGCTTCAGCCCGTTGATCCTGGGCGATCTTGAAGGCGAATCGCGCGAAGTGGCCAAGGTCCATGCCGGCATCGCCCGTCAGATCGTATTGCACGGCCAGCCACTGAAGGCGCCCTGCATCATCCTCTCTGGCGGCGAAACCACCGTCACCGTACGCGGCAACGGCCGTGGGGGGCGCAATGCCGAGTTCCTGCTGAGCCTCACCGAGAATCTCAAGGGCCTGGCGGGCGTGTACGCCCTGGCCGGTGACACCGACGGCATCGACGGCTCCGAAGAAAATGCCGGCGCCATCATGACCCCGGACAGCTACGCCAACGCCGAGGCCTTGGGCCTGTCGGCGTCCGACGAGCTGGACAACAACAATGGCTATGGCTACTTCGCCGCACTGGATGCGCTGATCGTCACCGAGCCGACCCGCACCAACGTCAACGACTTCCGTGCCATCCTGATCCTCGAGACCCAGCCATCATGACGCCTGATAAGAAAGTCAAAATCCTCGCGACCCTCGGCCCTGCGATCAAAGGCATCGATGACATTCGCCAGCTGGTCGAGGCCGGGGTGAACATCTTCCGCCTGAATTTCAGCCACGGCGAGCACGCCGACCATGCGCTGCGCTACCAGTGGATCCGCGAAGTCGAGCAGCAGCTGAACTACCCGCTGGGCATCCTGATGGACCTGCAGGGGCCGAAACTGCGCGTAGGCCGTTTCGCCGACGGCAAGATCCAGCTGCAACGCGGCCAGGCCCTGCGCCTGGATCTGGACAAGACCCCAGGCGACAACCGCCGGGTCAACCTGCCCCACCCGGAAATCATCGCCGCGCTGGAGCCCGGCATGGACCTGCTGCTCGACGACGGCAAGCTGCGCCTGCGGGTGACCGCCAAGCACAGCGATGCCATCGACACCGAAGTGGTCGCCGGCGGTGAGCTGTCCGACCGCAAGGGCGTCAACGTGCCCCAGGCCGTGCTCGACCTCAGCCCGTTGACCGAAAAAGACCGCCGCGACCTGGCCTTCGGCCTGGAACTGGGTGTCGACTGGGTCGCCCTGTCGTTCGTCCAGCGCCCCGAGGACATCGTCGAGGCCCGCCAGTTGATCGGCGACCGCGCCTACCTGATGGCCAAGATCGAGAAGCCATCGGCGGTGGACCAGTTACAAGCGATCGCCGAGCTGTCCGACGCGATCATGGTCGCCCGTGGCGACTTGGGCGTGGAAGTACCCGCCGAGAGCGTGCCGCAGATCCAGAAGCGCATCATCAACACCTGCCGCCAGCTTGGCCGTCCGGTGGTGGTAGCCACGCAGATGCTCGAGTCCATGCGCTTCTCCCCTGCCCCGACCCGCGCCGAGGTCACCGATGTGGCCAATGCCGTGGCCGAAGGCACCGACGCAGTCATGCTGTCGGCGGAGACGGCATCGGGTGAGTACCCGCTGGAAGCCGTGCAGATGATGAGCAAGATCATCCGCCAGGTAGAAAACGGCCCGGACTATCAGGCCCAGCTCGAGGTCGGCAGGCCCAAGGCCGAAGCCACGGTGTCGGATGCCATCAGCTGCGCGATCCGTCGCATCAGCGGCATCCTGCCGGTGGCCGTGCTGGTCAATTACAGCGAGTCGGGTTCCTCGACCCTGCGCGCGGCGCGCGAGCGTCCACGTGCTCCGATCCTCAACCTGACGCCTAACCTGGCCACCGCCCGTCGCCTGAGCGTGACCTGGGGCGTGCATTCGGTAGTCAATGACCGACTGCGTCAGGTCGACGAGATCTGCTCCACGGCCCTGGAGATCGCCCAGGCCCAAGGCATGGCCAGCCGTGGCGACACGCTGCTGATCACCGCCGGTGTGCCTTTCGGCAAGCCAGGGACGACTAATACCCTGCGGATCGAGACCTTGGCCTGATTCACCCTGGGGCGCCTGCGCCCCTGATCGCGGTCCTCGCCAGCGCCCTGCGGATGTGCATTCCCGTGGGGGCTGGCGAAGCCTGCGATCGAGGGCCCAGCCCTGCCCATGAACAACAACCGGCGGAAAATCCGAGGCCCAGAAGAGGCCTACCGCTTCCCTTCCCACCTTCCTGACTGCCCCATGTACACCAAGAATTTCGTCAACCCGTGCCCCGACTGGGCCACGGCTTTGCTCAACGGCTTCAGCCAGGTTCTGCTGCTGCGCAATCCTTTTTGCGGCCTGTGCTGCCTGCTGGCCCTTCTGCTGACCGCCCCGAACCTGGTCGGCGGTGCCCTGCTCGGCGCCCTGGCCGGGTTGCTCACCGCCCAGCGCCGCGGTTATGAGCGCGCCGACCGCCAGGCCGGGCTTTACAGCTACAACGGTGTGCTGATCGGTATCCTGATCGCCGCCCTGCTACCCTGGTCGGCCATCGTGCCGCCACTGATCATCGCCGCCGGTGGTCTTTCCAGCATCCTCACACACCAATGGCGCAAACGCGGCGGCAAACTGCTCGTCGCCTATACCGCACCCTTCGTGCTGCTCGGCTGGGGCACCTTGCTGATGACAGAACCGATGCCCGCCTTGTTCACCGAAGCCAACCCGCTGTACGCCCTGCTGCGTGGCGTGGGCCAGATCTTCCTGCTGGACAATCCGTTGGCCGGCCTGTTGATCGTCATCGGCATGCTCGTGGCCAACCCCTACGCCGCGCTCTGGGCTTTGCTGGGATCGGCCATCGGCGGTGGTGTCGCTTTGCTGGCAGGCGAAGCCCAGGCGGCCTGGATGGGGCTGTACGGCTTCAACGCTGCGCTCGCCGCGCTGGCCTTCAGCCGTCAGGGCGAGCGCTTCTGGGTGACCTTGCTGGCCATTGCCCTGGCTTTGCTGTTGCAACCTTTGTTCAACCAGATGCCGATCGCCGGCCTGACCGCGCCCTTCGTCACCGCCTGCTGGTTGATGCATGTGGGCAGCCATTTGCTGCAACTGAGCCAACGTCGCAACGTCGATCGCTTGCACAGCTAAATCGCACCCCCTAGGCTCTGCCCATCGCACAAGGGAACGAGCCCATGGAAAACCCTGCGAGCCTGCGCGAGCGGCTCTACGTCATCGTCTTCCAGACCGACACCGTCGCCGGCCGGCGCTTCGACAAGATCCTGCTCTTGATCATTCTCGCCAGCCTGGTGACGGTGATCCTCGACAGCATCGACGAGGTCCATCAGGGCTATGCCGGCATGCTGGCCATGATCGAATGGGGCTTCACGGCGATCTTCCTGGTGGAGTACCTGGCCCGGCTGTACTGCTCGCCCAAGCCTCTGCGCTACGCCTTCAGCTTCTACGGACTGGTCGATCTGCTGGCGATCGTGCCGGGGATCATCGCCCTGTACTACAGCGACGCCCAATACCTGCTGATCGTGCGGGTCATCCGGATGCTGCGGATCTTCCGCGTACTCAAGCTCAGTCCCTACCTCAAGCAGGCTCATTACCTGCTGGCGGCGCTGCAAGGCAGCAAGCAGAAGATCATCGTCTTTCTGGTGAGCGTCTCCACCCTGGTGACGGTGTTCGGCACACTGATGTATGTCGTCGAAGGCCCTGAGCACGGGTTCACCAGCATTCCCAAAGGCATCTACTGGGCCATCGTCACCCTCACCACGGTGGGCTTTGGCGACATCGTGCCCAAGACTCCGCTGGGCCAGGTGCTGTCGTCGCTGGTGATGATCACCGGTTACTCGATCATCGCGGTGCCCACCGGCATTTTCACCGCCGAGCTGGCCAACGCCTTGCGCGGCGAACAGCTGCAACACGACTGCCCCACCTGCCGCAAGCACCCCCACGAGCACGGCGCTGCATTCTGCTCACGCTGCGGCAATGCACTGTTCCCGAAAAACGAATAAGCAAAGAGCCATTTGGTCTTTAAGGCCTCAAGAACCAAAGGTTATAGTCGCTGGCAAATTGCCAAACATTTGAACCAGAACAAGGATAGCTTCGTGAAAAAGCTCTTCACCGCCTCGCTGCTCGCCGCAGGACTCGCCTTGGGCAACCTGGCCCAGGCCGCTCCCACCCTGCTGAACGTTTCCTATGACGTGATGCGTGACTTCTACAAGGACTACAACCAAGCGTTCCAAAAGCACTGGGAAGCCGAGCACAACGAGAAGGTCAACGTACAGATGTCCTTCGGCGGCTCGAGCAAGCAGGCGCGGGCAGTGATCGATGGTCTGCCGGCCGATGTCATCACCATGAACATGGCCACAGACATCAACGCCCTGGCCGACAACGGCAAGCTGGTGCCGGACAACTGGGTTTCGCGCTTGCCGAACAACAGCGCGCCCTTCACCTCCGCCACCGTGTTCATCGTGCGCAAAGGCAACCCGAAGGCCCTGAAGGATTGGCCCGACCTGCTCAAGGACGGCGTGCAGGTGATCGTACCCAATCCCAAGACCTCGGGTAATGGCCGCTACACCTACCTCTCCGCCTGGGGCTATGTACTCAAGCAGGGCGGCGACGAAGCCAAGGCACGCGACTTCGTCGGCAAGCTGTTCAAGCAGGCTCCGGTGCTCGATACCGGTGGCCGCGCCGCTACCACCACCTTCATGACCAACCAGATCGGCGATGTGCTGGTGACGTTCGAGAACGAAGCCGAGATGATCGCCCGCGAGTTCGGCCGCGACCAGTTCGAAGTGGTCTACCCGAGCGTGTCGGCCGAAGCCGAACCGCCGGTGAGCGTGGTCGACAAAGTCGTCGAGCGCAAGAAGTCACGCGCCGTAGCCGAGGAGTACCTCAAGTTCCTGTGGTCGCCGGCGGCCCAGGAGATCGCTGCGCAGAACTACCTGCGTCCGCGTGATGCCACTGTCCTGGCCAAATACACCGACCGCTTCCCGAAAGTCGACTTCCTGTCGGTGGAGAAGACCTTCGGTGACTGGCGCACCGTGCAGAAGACCCACTTCAACGACGGCGGCGTGTTCGACCAGATCTACACCAGCAATTAAGCGAAAAAGGGGGCCTGGAGCCCCCTTTTTCATGGCGTGGTTTGCGCGACAAAGGATGGCGCAGCTTGCTTTAGGCCTGACGGAACACCAGCGCCTTCAGCCCACCTTCCGGATCCGCATCTGGAAACTCCGGCGGGTTGTCTAGCCGCTCGACGAATGCCAGCCCTGGCGCATGCTCGGCCATGCCCTCGATCAAGAAACCCGGCCCGATGCCTGGATCATTGACACAGGCCAGCACCGTTCCCCCTTCCGTCAACAACTCTGGCAAGCGTCGCAGGATCTTGGCGTAGTCCTGGGTCAGTACGAAACTGCCTTTCTGGAAGGTGGGCGGATCGATGATGATCAGGTCATAGGGCCCGTACTTGCGCACCTTGCCCCAGGATTTGAACAACTCATGGCCCAGGTACGCGACGCGGGATGAGTCATGATCATTGAGCCGGTGGTTCTCCCGTCCCCGGGACAACACGGCCTTGGCCATGTCCAGGTTGACCACCTGCTGCGCACCGCCGGCGATCGCCGCCACCGAGAACCCACAGGTGTAGGCGAACAGGTTGAGCACTCGCTTGCCCGCGGCCTGCTGGCGCACCCAGCGACGGCCATAGCGCATGTCCAGGAACAGTCCGTTGTTCTGGCGCACCCCTAGGTCGAGCAGGTATTTGAGCCCGTCTTCCACCACCACCCGTTGCTGGCAAGGCTCGCCCAGCAGCCATTGGCCAGGGCTCTCGGGCAGGTAGCGGTGCTGGATGAGGATGGCCTGGCCAGTCCATTGCGGGCGCTCGGCGAGGCTGCGCAGCATCGCTTGCAGTTCTGCCAGCTGGCCCTCGGGCGGCTCACGGAACAACGCCACCAGCAGCACGCCTTCCAACCAATCGACCGTGATCTGCTCAAGCCCCGGCCAGCAGCGGCCACGACCATGGAATAGGCGGCGGGTCTCTTGCGGGGCGGAGTCGAGGGCGGCGAGCAAGTGCTGCTCGAGGGTAGGGATCGGCGAGGTCATGATCGGGTCGCAAGCAAAAAGAAGGCATTCTACCTAATAGCGCTCGCTTGGGCTTTTGAGGCTGCTACGCGGCCCAACGCAGGCGTTGCTAGGAGCAGCCTTGTTTCGCGGGGGGCGCAAAGCGCCCCCGGTGGTTCAGGAGCCTTCGATCATTGGCCCTTCAGCGCGACCCTGCCCGAGCGGAACCACCACCCCTGCTGCATCCCTGCTGCAGCCAGCAAAATCGCCGCCACACCCAGCCACTGCAGCGGCGCCAGACGATGATCGAAGGCCACCCAGTCGACCAGGATCGCCGCGATCGGGTAGATGAACGACAACGCGCCGGTCAGGGCGGTAGGCAGGCGCTGGATAGCGCTGTACAGCAACACGTACATCACGCCGGTGTGCACGACTCCCAGCGTCAGCAGGCTGGCCAGTGCCGACGTCTCAACGGGTAGCCCCTCACCGCCGGCCCACGGCGCCAGCAACAGGATGCCCGTGGTCACCTGAATCAGCGCGATCAGGTGCGGCGGCGTACCGCTCAGGCGCTTGATGATCAAAGCGGCCACGGCATAGAGAAAGGCCGCGCCCAAAGCCAGGACGATGCCCAGCAGATAGTCGCCCGCCCCACCCTGGCCGTTGCCATGGGCGCTGACGATGGCCAGCATGCCGAGGAAGGCCAGGCTCAACCAGGTCATTTTGGGTAGGGTGATCTTTTCATCCAGGAACAACGCTGCCAGCCCGACCAGCATGAACGGCTGCACGTTGTAGACCGCCGTACCAATGGCGATCGAAGCCTTGGAGTAGGAGGCGAACAGCAGCACCCAGTTGCCCACGATAGCCACGCCACTGGCCACCGCCAGCAGGAAGGTAGCGCGAGTCAACACACCGGGTTTGAGAAAGCCCATGGCAGCGCAGATCAGCAACAGGGTGACGGCGCCGAACACGCAGCGCCAGAACACCACTTCCAGCACCGGTTGACCGGACACCAGCACGAACCAACCGATGGTCCCGGAAATCAGCATGGCGGCGACCATTTCCAGCGAGCCGCGGCGCAACGAATTGTCCATCTCACACCTCCTGTCGAACATGGCCACAGTATGCCCAGTGCCCTAGCGTGCCATCCAGCGGATAAAAAAGGCGATTTCGTCATCTTGCCTTTACTATCAAGGCAGAAAACAAAAAACGCCTAACGAGGTACCCATGACCGATGACATCGACCAACTGCTGATCAATGCGCTGATGGAAGATTCCCGCCGCTCGCTCAAGGCCCTGGCCCAGGTCAGTGGCCTGTCGGCCCCCAGTGTCAGCGAACGCCTGCGGCGCCTGGAGGAGCGTGGTGTACTGCGCGGCTACACCGTCGAGGTGGATCCGCGCAGCTTCGGCTACCAGTTGCAAGCCATCGTACGGATCCGCCCGCTGCCGGGTCAGTTGCAGGAGGTGGAGCGGCAGATCATCGCCATCCCCGAGTTCACCGAGTGCGACAAGGTCACCGGGGAAGACTGCTTCATCGCACGCTTGCACGTGAGGTCAATGGAGCAACTCGACACGCTGCTCGATCGCATCAATGTGCTGGCGGAAACCAATACCGCGATCATCAAGAAAACCCCGGTTAAACGCCGACTGCCGCCAATGGCTTGAAGTGGGATTTACGAAAAGCGTTATTGACATTTATCGATCGATAATTTGTACACAAGAATGTCACCTAAAGTGTCATTTTTGTGTGCACTTTTGTCCGTCATCCACTCACTCCCCTACACACTTCCCACCTAAAAATCTGACCAATCGATCAACTAACAGCGACGACGAGAAATAAAACCTGTTCAATTGGTCAACATATATTGCGCTTAATTCATCGACTTAACTTTCAGCGGGTTAAGTTGCAAAAGGCCATACCCGTAAAGTTGGTTTTTACCTGGCATGGAACTCGCTTTTGTGTGCCTATGTTTTGTATACAAATCAGACAAAACATACATACAAGAACTCGCAGCGCCTGCCTTACACAACAGGCCGTTGCGCGCAGAACCCAGTGATGCCAACGCTGCACCGACGAGATGGCGAGCCCGTGCGCTGCCCGCTCATCGCAGTCCACGCGCATCAGGAGCCTGACGCATGAGTACCAGCCTCAACCTAGCCCCTGAACTATCCGTTGCCAGCACCGCCTCCCCCTCTCTTCCATTGAATGGCCATTCGCCGGCGCTTGAACTCAGCCCGCGCCTGCATAACAGAGACCTCGCCCCTACTCGTATCGAGGGCCGTCGCTGGGGCCGCTACAGCATCTTCGCGCTTTGGACCAATGACGTGCACAACATCGCCAACTATTCCTTTGCCATGGGATTGTTCGCCCTCGGCCTGGGCGGCTGGCAGATTCTTCTGTCCCTGGCGATCGGCGCAGCGCTGGTGTACTTCTTCATGAACTTGTCCGGGTACATGGGACAGAAAACCGGCGTACCCTTTCCGGTGATCAGTCGCATCGCCTTCGGCATCCACGGCGCGCAGATACCGGCGCTGATCCGGGCGGTGATCGCCATCGCCTGGTTCGGTATCCAGACCTACTTGGCGTCCGTCGTGTTGCGCGTATTGCTCACTGCCGTGTGGCCGCAGCTGGCGGCCTACGACGATAACAGCCTTCTTGGCCTGTCGAGCCTGGGCTGGGTGTGCTTCGTGGCGATCTGGCTGGTGCAACTGGTGATCCTTGCCTACGGCATGGAGATGGTGCGCCGCTACGAGGCCTTCGCAGGCCCGGTGATCCTCTTGACCGTGGCGAGCCTTGCCGGGTGGATGTACTTCCAGGCCGATGCCCGCATCGCCTGGTCGGTGGCCGAACCGCTGACCGGTTATGAGATGTGGCGCAACATCTTTGCCGGCGGCGCGCTATGGCTGGCCATCTACGGCACGCTGGTGCTGAACTTCTGCGACTTCGCTCGTTCCTCGCCATGCCGCAAGACCATCCGTGTGGGCAATTTCTGGGGCCTACCGGTCAATATCCTGGTGTTCGCCACCATCACCGCGGTGCTGTGCGGCGCACAGTTCCAGATCAACGGCCAGGTCATCGACAGCCCCACCCAGATCGTCGCCTCCATCCCCAGCACAGCTTTCCTGGTTCTCGGCTGCCTGGCCTTCCTGATCGTCACCGTGGCGGTGAACATCATGGCCAACTTCGTCGCCCCGGCCTTCGTGCTGAGCAACCTGGCGCCACGCCATCTGAACTTCCGCCGCGCCGGCTTGATCAGCGCCACCCTGGCGGTGCTGATCCTGCCTTGGAACCTCTACAACAGCCCGCTGGTGATCGTGTACTTCCTGTCAGGTCTGGGCGCCCTGCTCGGCCCCTTGTATGGCGTGATCATGGCGGACTACTGGCTGCTGCGAAAAGGCCAGGTCAATGTACCCGAGCTCTACAGCGAGAATCCCGCGGGGGCCTACTTCTACACGCGGGGCATCAACCTGCGCGCCGTCGCGGCCTTCCTGCCGGCAGCCCTGTTGGCCATCGTGCTGGCACTGGTGCCCCACTTCCACAGCGTCGCGCCGTTCTCCTGGCTGATCGGTGCCGGCACCGCAGCCACCCTCTACCTGCTGGTCGCCCCGCGCAACCGCCAGTACCTCGACGTCAGCGGTGAAGCCATCGCCGTCGACCACAGCAGCCATTGATAGGGAAATCTCCATGCGCATTCTGATTGCCAACGTCAACACCACCACCGCCATCACTGACGCCATCGCCGAGCAAGCTCGCAGAGTGGCCTCCCCAGGCACCGAAATCGTCGGCCTCACGCCTTGGTTCGGCGCGGAGTCCGTGGAAGGCAACTTCGAGAGCTATCTCGCCGCTATCGCCGTGATGGACCGGGTGCTCAATTTCGATCAACCCTACGATGCCGTGATCCAGGCCGGCTATGGCGAGCATGGCCGCGAAGGCCTGCAGGAACTGCTCGACGTACCGGTCGTGGACATCACCGACGCCGCCGCCAGCACCGCCATGTACCTGGGCCACAAATATTCGGTGGTCACCACCCTGGACCGCACCGTGCCGCTGATCGAGGACCGCCTCAAGCTCTCCGGGCTGTACGACCGCTGCGCCTCGGTACGCGCCAGTGGCCTTGCCGTGCTGGACCTGGAAGCCGACCCGCAGCGAGCCGTGCAAGCGATCGTCGAACAGGCCGAACGCGCCGTGCGTGAAGACAAAGCCGAGGTGATCTGCCTGGGCTGCGGCGGCATGGCCGGGCTCGATGAACAGATCCGTCAACGTACGGGGGTACCGGTAGTAGATGGGGTCAGTGCAGCGGTGAGCATCGCCGAATCCCTGGTGAGGCTGGGCTTGAGCACCTCGAAAGTACGCACTTATGCGACACCCCGAGCGAAGAAAGTCGTGGGTTGGCCGATGATGTTCGGACGTTAAGCCGTCACTGGACGGCTGTCGCTTCCACACCTGCGCCATTGCAAGTGTGGAAGCGAGCTTGGGCATTACCGACCAGCAAAGGTGGATTCCAGCCGGCCAGGCACATCACTTCATGTGCTGATCTCGACGCCAGAAAAGACACATCCCCATGATCATTGCAAAAATCTTGCATAGCATGAGGTCAATGCCGCAAAACGTCTCGAGATGTATATAGAAGAGGCTGGCCAGCCCTCCCATGAATACGGCGACGCCCAACCATTTGCGCAACCTGGGCGCTTTTAGCCGCTGGTCGATGAAGAACGCCGCCACGAACATCGATACAAGAGAAAATGCATTTTCGTGCATTGGAGGCTCAATGCTTGAGGATCATTGAGGTGGACAACTGCCGAGGCCCGAGACCGCCGTGAACGCTGGCATCGATACCAATCAATCTGTCTCCCACGTGATAGTGCCGCAATCGTTCAGCGACAATAGCGGGGACATTGATTTTGGCTGCCACAGCGGTCCGCTGACGTCGGGCTGTGCCCGGGATCAAGCTGGTTAACGTCCAGCGCTGAGCATTGAGTGCGTCGCATTGATCACGGTTCAGAGGCTTTGAAATCGAAACTTTCAGAAGGCAGGGACGTTCCCTTGCCTGCATACGGTCATAGACCTTTATTACTCTTTCGATGATGCGATCGTTTACCTGTCGTGCCACGTCGAAGTAAAGCGCCCCGAATTGAGAACGTCGCATCACCTCAAACTCCAGAACGTCAAAGACCACACCCCGATAGCCGATCATTTGATGAATGTTCGTGAATTGCATGTGCCCACCTTAGCGTTCAAAGTCATCGCTCGAACGCAGAAGGTGCCTTGCCGGTGGAGCGAGCAATACCCGTCGTTTCGTTGTTTACCGGATGACTTTTCCTCACCTGCAACGCGGGTAAGACGCGGATGACTCAGTCATCGCGCGTCAATACTTCCAGCAACTCGATTTCGAACGTCAAGTCCGAATGGGGCGGGATCGAGCCCACGTTGCGCTCGCCATAACCCAGGTGCGCCGGCACTATCAGCTTGCGCTTGCCGCCGACACGCATGCCCATTAGGCCCTGGTCCCAGCCTTTGATGACGCGGCCGGTGCCAATAACGCACTGGAACGGCTTACCCCGCGTCCAGGAGGAGTCGAACTCGCTGCCATCGGCCAGCCAGCCGGTGTACTGGGTGGTGATCAGCGCGCCCTTGACCACAGCCTTGCCGTCGCCTTCCTGGATATCGATGATTTGCAGTTCGCTGCTCATGGCGGTTTCCTTGAAGCGGATTTGTGGCCGCCCTTTTCTCAGGAATGTGCCACTTTGGCAAGGCTTGATGCGCTAGCCAAGTTGCTCGAATGCCTCCTGGCCGGTCAATTCCTTGGTCTGGTTGGCGAAGCAGTACCAGGCGGGTTTCTGCTCGATGAAAATCTGCAAGTCGAAAGCCCAGGCTTCTTCGCCGTCCAACAGGCCTACCGGGATGGCATAGAAATCGTTGGCTTTGAGACGGTAGTACAGATGTGTGCCGCACCGGCCACAAAAACCACGCTGGGCCCAGTCGGAAGAGTCGTAGACGCTTGGCGTGCGGCCTTCGATCGTTGGAGGGTGGCTGCAATGGACGACCAGTAGCGGGCCGCCGGTCCACTTGCGGCACATGCTGCAGTGGCAGGCGCTGATGTGGGTGTTGTCGACGGTCACTTTCAGGTGGGTTTCGCCGCAGAGGCAGGTGCCTTGTTTTTCCAGGGTCATGGTGAGGCTCCTTGCATTTGGGACTGGGAAGTATAGGTGGTGATTCTATTTGGGCTTGGGCTTGGGCTTGGGCTTTCAGGCTGTGTGAATATCCGGGTTTGGTGGGGGCGCCACCGGCGCTTTTCGCCTTTACGGCGACCTACTTTTGCTCTTGGGCAAAAGTAGGCAAAAACCGCTGGCTCCCACATCCTTCAACTGCCGGTAGGGCCTCACGCAGCAGCGCATCCCGGTCGGCCAGCTTGTTCAGGGCGTTCCCGCACCACTCGGCTAGGGTGTCAACCTGGGCACGCAGCCGCTCAACCTCGGCAGGGTCGGCGTGGGTCACTGGCTTGAGCGCCAAGCCAATGAATGGCGCGGCCTGCCAATACAACGAGGCGCAGAACCCCGCCATATAGCTGTCAGCGTCATGGCCATGGTTAGCAACTGCATCGAATGACTCCACAGCAAGCGACTCTATGGTGTTCGACCCGCCTTCGGCTGTGAATTCTCCTAGGCGATAGGCTTCCATCAGGCGGTGCATGTCGCTGGTGATCGGCACCGGCTCGCCCTGGAGCTGCTCGGCTGGCTGGGCCAGGATCTCGCTTAGCGCCCGCCAGTCCTCTTTGTACATGGTGAACATGCAGATATTGGATATGCGCTCAGCCAAAGCACGCGGCACGCTGACCATCTCGGTGTTGCTGGATCGGTTTTCTGTGGGCATGGGAAAGCCTCAAGTATAAGATGCGCGCCTGTCGCACGGAGGACGCGCAATGTCGGGAACTGATAGCTTTAAGAATCTATACAAGAAGATGGATGCCACGTCGAAAACTAGGTTTCATGCCTCTCGGCGCCTGCGCCTGCATGCGAAGCTTTCGACCTATACGGTCGTCATCCTGTCTCTGGTTCTGATCCTGGTATCTCTAATGCAGGCCTACGATCTAGGCGCAAATATCAAAAGGAAGGAGGTAGTCCTTCTTCAGGTTTTTGCATCGATCGCGGTGCTTGTGTATTCGCTGCTGATCGAGAAAAACGACTTTTCCAACAGGTCAGAGAAGATGTATTCCTGCGCCTCTAAGCTAGGCGAACTGAAGCAGGAGGCTCACCCACATAAAACTGCAGGTACCTTCGACCAGAAGAAATATGACGAGAGTTGGAAGGGGTACCACGACGTCCTGAAGCTTTACGAGACCCACTCGAACAACGATTTTCGAGGCGATTACCTCCGGGCAAAGCTTGAAATGCCTGAGGACTACCCTATGGATGGATGGCAGAAATTTACGATGTCGGCAAAGGTTTGGGGCTCTTACGTCTTGAATTTCGCAACCTACCCCATGGTTGCTGCTGTTTTGGTTCTTGCCCTTTATTGGGTCTGGGTTGGATTTGGGCCTGCAACTGGTGAGCCTGTAGCGACTCTTCAGTCGCCACAGAAGCAGTCGATGTCTTCGGCTAAGTAGTCGAAATCAAAATCCGTCTGCCTGGCGCGCTGGTCCGCTGACCAGGCAAGCGACCTATAGTTTGGCCGATCCTGCCGGAATACCTGGCCGAATCGTTCTTCGGTGCCAGACCACCAGATCACCCTGGACGGGTCTTGCTGGATGGTCCTGATCAGCTTGGCCTCGTTCTTTTTCCAGCACAGGTCGCAGTTGCCGTAGTCCGAATCCATGCCCAGGTCGAAAGGCTGTTCGGCCCAGAATGCCGCCACGTCTTCCTTCATGATGCCAGCGACGTAGGATGGGCAGACGCTGTCCCACCGGGCATTGCCGCGCTCGTTGGCGGTCATCATCCGGCTGTAGCGGCGGGGTTCGTCGTAGCGGATGCCTACGACACAGTCCCATTCGTCGTAGCCCAGGGCGCGCATGTGCTTCTCGCCAATTTTCACCTTCAGGTAAGCGGTGCACATGTTGTTGCTGAAGTTCGGCAGAACCGCAGGCAGGTTTTTCTCTGCTTTCCGGTAGGCCTCGTAGTACTCGAGCATCATCGTGAACGGCTCGCCGTTTCGGCTGGCCGTCTCGAAGTCGACGATCTTGTACCAGGGCGCGTCGTCCGGCTGGCCGTACACCCGGCACCACTCCATCCAGACGATGTGGACGCCCCAGTGCTTGGCCATGGCGTCGATGAAGACCAGCGTCTCCTCGCGCTCCTTGCCGGTGTTCTGGAAGAAGGCGTGCACGTCTGCCGGTAGTTTGCCGCCGTGGGCCTCCAGAATTTTCCAGAGCATGTGCCCGCTGGTGCGGCCACCACTGACGCCGATTTGCGCCGGCCCGGTGATCTGGTAGGGGTTCATAGGCAATCTCCATTGCAGGCGCCGCCCTCTCCGAGGTGGCGTGATTCGTTGAAGTGGGGTATTCGTGTGGTACGGCATGGAGCCGGATTAAGGAGACACTGGTGCGTTACAACTTGAGTGACAGCATGATCAAGGTCGGCATGACTCTTGATGAGGTTACGGAAATCGTTGGCGAAGAAGCGCTTGGAGGGTGGGGAAAACGCGGACTCATGGGTAGGCCCGAAAGACAAAAGAGCTTCTATTTCATGGACCAAACGAAGTGGTGCGTTGTCTGGTTCGACGATTCAGATGTGGTAGTTGCAAAGACTACGATGGACATCCGTTGAGTGCTTAACGACGCTAAGCGGGCATAACCAATGCCCGCGAGGCGTCGGCTACAACGCCATTTCCGTCTGTGAATTTCGCTGCCAGATCGGCGTGCTATTGTGAGCCTCGATTCGGTCTGCGATCACGCTGGCGCGCTGCCCGGCCGATGGCGGGGTGTACATGCCGAACCGGCTGATGCTGCCGCCATTAACCGCAGCGTTGGTGCTGTCTGCTGATGACAGGGGCAGGCTCTGGAAAATCGCGGGGTCAAGCATGCGCAGGCCGTGCAGGCGGCATTGGGGCCGGCCCTGGTTGTCGCAGATGGCATCCATCGCTGATCCAATCCGCTTCCACCACGATGCGGTGCCGGGAGAGCGCCACTGGCCGGAGCTGCCCAGCGCGACCGTTCGCCAGGCCTTTGCCAGGCGCTGCAGTCGCTCGATCGACTCATGCATGTGCCAGACCGGCACGCCCGGCAGGTGGTCGGGCCATTGCTCGAGCAAACGATCATTGGCATCTTCGTCGCCGTCGATCACGTCAGGGATCAGCGCCCAGTCGAAGCCGGGGTGCCTGTGCCAGTCATCCACCCAGCGGGTGTATCCCTCGACATCGACTTGGCCGCCTTTCTTCCAGACCGTGAACGCGCCGTTGTCGAAGACGAAGGACTGACAGGCCTCGGCGACGATGCCCATGTCATCCTGCCGCGGGAACGGCACCAGGGCGTGCCGGCCAGCCAGCAGTCGTGCTGCATCCTGCCGCGTGCCGCCTATCGGCGTGCCGTGGTAATGGATCATCCGCTCAACCTCACCGTTTCGACCTCGACACCCTGGTGCACGGCCTTGATCACCTGGTCACCGCCGAATCGATCTGCGAGATGGTCAGCGATTTGCTCGTGCCAGCCCTGTTTGATCAGCGCGGTGGCGGTCTTGATGTGCTCGACACGGATCATCGCCAGGCTACGAATTTCCAGGCTGTAGACGATCACCTCTGCATCGCTTGGGCAGACCGCGGTGAATGTGTGGCGATAGATGTTCATGGGCGTTCCTCGCCGGGGAGGCGTTATCGTTGAATAGGGGAAGGCGCTGGCGGGCAGCGCAGTCAGGCGGCGGCGGATAACGGCTGGGCTAGCGCCTTCTGAACTGCCTCGACGATGCGAAGCAGATAGGTGTATTCGTGGTTTTCCTCGACCGCCTCTTCCTGGAGGGTGTGCCACCACTCTTCTCCGAAGATATCGGTGAGCAGGTCGTTGTGGTGCCAAGTCTCGTTTGGCACCTCCAGGCCTCCGAGGATCTCTACCTGGTCGAACAGACGTCGCGCCTCGTCCTTGTCCATGGATAGGTCGCGACGCGCTTTAATCACAGTTCTCCTTGCCAGTGCCTCCAGAGCGTTGCCACTGAACTTGGTCGAACTGATACCACGGTCAAGGCAGTTCAGTACGTAGCCTGCATTGCAGTTGGTGACGAACTCGCCAACTGTGCGCGGACCCATGCCGCCCCAGTAGGCATTCCAACTCTTGTCCCAGCAGCTAATGGTGATCTTGCCCTGAGCTGTCTGATAATTCGGATCCTTCTCGGTCGGACAGTCGCGGCGACCGAAGTCCTCCAGAAACACACTGATCGGATCAAGGCGCGGAACGCCACTGATGACGAGCTTGGTTACTGTCGAGGTTTCGACCTTCATGTCGATCTCCTGAGCATGCGCCGCCCTCCGTGCTGGTGGCGGCATGGTGGCAATATGATTTCAAATTTGGTTAAATCGCCGAGTCGGAGAGGGGCCCTCTCCCCTCATAATCCGGCACGAAGGCATCTGCATTGCAGGTGCCTTTTTTGTTTGTGCTCACCGAGGCAGGGCGAGATTGGCCTAGTGGCAATTTGGTTTGGGATGGGGTTACATACCGAAATCGTGTTTGGAGATGTGGTATGGCTGGAAACCCGATTTGGCTGACCTTGGCTACAGCGATGCTTGGCGGTGGGATTGTTTCCGGAACTATTAGCTTTCTGCTGGAAACCAGGAGGTCAGAAAAAAACTTACTGCGGCTAAAACTGGAGGAGGTGCACACAGAGTTTGACAGGGCCTCCAGAAATTTGACCGCCGTCCATGGACTCCTAAAGCAGTATGCGAATGGCGAGTCGGACCTTCAGGGCTTTATGCGCGATGCCACTGCATACGTCGAAAAATTGTCGGAACCCCGCGGAGAGAGAGTTTCATCTCTTTGTGCAATCTATTTCCCAGAGCTAGTGATCTGTCACAAGTCGTTCCTCAAGGCAAAGGACCGCTTCTCGGCATTGATGAATGACCGCAAGGGCCTCATGTCTAGGTCTGAGGAATTTGTCTTCGCTGTTTCCGACTCATATGGTTTTCTGAAGGAGATGGACGAGGCAATGCGTAGCGGGATTTACAGATCGGCTAATCGGATCAATCTGTCGATAGGATCGCGACTCATCAATGCGATAGGACTTATGGGTAGATAACCTCATCACCCGGATCCTGCTGAATCATCAGCATGCTCTTCCGATCGAAGGCCAGGGCCAGACGCGGCGAGATGCTGATCTGGTGCCGCGGCGGGGTGAGAAACTTCGCCGCGTGCAGCCGGCCCAGAGCGTGGATGCCGTGGATCAGCGCTTCCATCATCTGGCTGTAGGTGGCGTCTGCCCAGCCGCATATGGCGCGCAGGTGCTGGCCGGTTCGCTTCCTGGCTGAAAGCCGCAGCGCCTCGGTGCGCGCCACATTCCGGTGAGCTTCGATTTCGTGGCGCGCGATCCTGAATAGTGCGTGATGCCCGAGCGCTTCGATGTGATGAATCATCAGCGTCATCGCCTCGCCCTGTTCCTCGATCCCGGCCCACTCCATCAGCTCGAGCAGGGCCTGTTTAGTCCCTGGTCGAACCTTCAAGCGCAGGTCTTCTTCCTGCAGGCGCTCGGCCTTCTCGCGTCGGCGTCTGTCGCGCTCCGCCTGGTCCAGTGCCATCGTCGATACCTCCCAAGCCGCTGGGCGGCAGATTAATGTGTTGCTGGCGCCGGCCGTACCGGACGCGGGCGGTGATGCGTTTCAAGAGATGAGCTCCATGTCTCGATCGTTCCAGCCTGCCAGCCACCAGCCGCAGTCGACGGTCATCCAACCATAGGGCTGGGAGTGCTTCGACTGTCCGTTGTCGCGGCAGGCACGGCCCAGGTAATAGGCCGCAGGGTGAGGGGCATGCTGGTGCTTCATGGCTACGCCCCGGCGAGGTGAGGTATGGGCGCGAAGGGGATGTCGTCGTCGAAGGCGTCAGGCGGCACGCCTTGCTGGCTCGGCTGCGGGGCAGGGCGCTGCTGCCGTGGTTGCTGTGCTGGTTGGTTGCCCTGTGATTGCTGCGGTGGACTTCCGGCAAACTTGATGATGATCACTCGCCCGGTGAGTTTGACGCCCTGCGTCTGGTCGGACTTCGTGAAAACCTCGACATGCGCGTCGTCGATGGTGAAATGCACCTGCTGGCCTTTGACCAAGTACTGAGCCATGGCCTCGGCCTGCTTGCCCCAGAGCGTGGCGTCTACCCACTGCACGGGCCGCCTTCCGTCTTGGCCTTTGCGGCCATAGTCGCAGGCGATAGCCAAGTTGCACACAGCGTCGCCGCTGGCGGTGTAGCGCAGCTCAGCGTCTCGGCCAATGCGGCCGATATCGGTAAGTGTTGGCATGAGTTATCTCTTACTTGATACGAATCGAAGACTTGCCGCGCTCCAGATGGGCGCCCTTTACCTCCTGGCCGGACTTGATCCGTTCGGAGATAGCTCTTTTGTCAGGGACATAGGTCACGCGCGAATCGACCAAGTCGTCAGGGAGCGCCTTTTCGTCGTCGATGATTACCGACTCGCGACCCTTGGCAAGCGTGATGGTGAATAGGGGGCAGCTAATCTTGGTTATGTCCGCTGCCTCCATGTTCTCGCGCAGGTAGTCGATGATCTGCCCCTTGCGGTTGGACATGATCCGCTTTCGCTCCTGAAGGCGTTCGATTTCGGAATCCACGGCCTCGATGTCACCATCCATGTTCAGGATGATTCGGCTTATAGCCAGCGCCTTGTCGTTGAACTCAGCTTCAATGGCGCCCATGGTGTCGCGCACAGCGATGGCCATGTCTTCGTCAGCCCCATCCATTAGGACGGTCAGCTCTTTGAATTGGCCGGTCAATTCATACAGAGTGCTCATGCGGCCTGCTCCTTCTTCTGGGCGCCCTCTATGAAGGCTTTGCGCTCTTCGTATGCCTCGGTCAGGCGCCGAAGGAACGCTGTTTCGTTGCGTGCGGTGGCGCTCTTCACGTATCTGGTATTGAGCATCTTCAGCTCATGCAGGGTGACGGCGCCTGCTAGGGTTTCTACAGCGGACTTGAGCCACTCCAGTCTTTCTTGCTTCTGGCGCTCTTCCTCGGCAGCTTTATCCTCTGCCTTCTCAATGGCCACCTCGCTGCGTACCGTCTCGACGTAGGAGGCGTCATCGAACATACCCATGTGGATGTCAGCCGCGAAGCCGAGAGGCTGAAGGCACTTACCGATAGCGTCGGTGAGAGACTTCTTCGCAGCCTCCCAATCCGTAATGATCTTGCCCTGCTGGAGAAGAACAAACGGTGTGTGCCCATAGTGCTCGACAGTGCATTTCTGCCCGTCTTTCCCCAGGTACCAAAGCTGAATCTTGATCGTGTGCAGCTTGGCATTGATTCGCGGCGCATCCGGCCATTCCTTGGTAGGAGCTGAAAGCGGGGCGCCCTCATCGAAACGATCCTCAAGCACCGTCCAGCCCCATCCCTCGCCGCAAGGTCCGAATACTTCGGTCGCTTTGCGCATGAGGTAAGTGGGCTTGATTGCGGTGCCTTTGAAACCGCCCATCCCAGTGAAATTTTTCGTTGCACTGGGGTCGGTCGTGTCAACCTGGTCCCAGATGCGCATGTTTGCATTGGACATTTGTCACCTCGCGCCAGGCCGGCGCCGTGAGTTGGAATATGAGAAATGCCAGGTCACCCAGGCACGGAGGTACGCTCCAGGCCCTGGCTGCGGTGGATGGTTGCGCGCTCTCGCCGCTTACGCTCCCTTGCGGGCACGGTTATCCCCGCGGGGCCCGCCGTACTCGGGTGCGTGTGATTCAGGAAGTGATGGTGCCGGCCAGAGTGCTCAGGAGGAGCCAGCCGGTGCAGAAGGTTAGGGCGATGAAGCTGCCGCGCCAGGTGGCGATACGGCGTGCACGTTGGTAGCTGGTCATGGCCAAGGCCTCAGATGCTTGCGTACAAGCTCATGCAGAGCCTTGCCGTCACGGCTGATCTTCTGCCCGCGCAATTGCCATTTGCGCGTGCTTGGCCAGCAGTCGATGATTTTGTTACCGGGAAGCTTAAGCACGACGTGATAGCCGTTGTTGTGCTTCGAGTGCTGGACGCCAGTGTTTTGCAGCCACGCCTCGAACTGAGCCATGCTCTGCAACTTTCGCGCTTTATTGTCACCGGAACTGCTTCCGCCACAATCCCGACATTCCCGTGGGTATCCGACATCATCGCCGATGAGCTGGCAGCAGATAGAGCAGTGGCTGCCGTCGGCGATGTTGTCCTCGTAGAAGCTCATGCCCGCACCTCATACCCTACCGTCCACTCGCCGCACATCCACCAGCTGCGGGTGACTGCCTCGGGGTTCTCGATGAAGGCCTCAGCTGCGGCTTTCTTGGCGTCGAACAGGGTCGGCCCCTTGAACAGCATGAGGATTCGCCCCTCTGGCAGGGCCATGGATTCCTGAACCTCGGCCACCTGGTCGTCAATCAGTGACGGGAAAACTGGAGTTGTCATGATGCCTCCTGCTTGCGGTAGCCAAGGCGATACAGTTCCTCGCCAATCTCGTAATAGGCGTTGTATTCGCTTCCCAGGCCGATTTTTAGGTCTTTAATCAGCGTGCGTGCGAACTCAGATCGCTCCTCTTCCTCGATCTGCTCTGGTGTCTTCAGCGGCATGAATACCTGCGTGCCAGAGGCCGTGCGCAGAACGTCAGCCTGGAATTCGTACTTCTTCGGGCCTTCCTCGAAGCGATGGATCGGCTGCCCGTGCTCGTTGATGCCGAAGACCTTCGTCTTGAAGTACTCAAGTCGTGACTCGTTCCAGAGCACCTCGCAGATCGTGCCAACAGGTGGCGGGCCTTCCCCATCCCATTCGGGTCGCTTGATCAGGGGCCGATGACAGTCCTCGATGGTTAACCCGTACGAGGTGTGGACCGGAACCGTCCAGCCCTTGTTCTTGTTGAACAGCAGCAGGGCGCTTCCGACTTCGCGCAAGAAATTCTGATCAACCGGGTCAAAGTGGGTTGCCTCGGGATTGCCTTCCCAGTCAATGCCGCTCATGCAGCCTCCTTGCGCCGCTCAGCAATACGCCGGATGCGCTCGCAGTAGTGTTTGAACTCGTTGGAGTCTATGGCCAGAAGAGAGAAGTAGGCGACGACCATGGATTCAGCCTTGCCGTCTTCCACCGGGCCTGAACCCGGCAGAAGCATGGTTTCTATGGCGCCTTGGATAGCGCTGACCGCGATGCTGTGAGGGCTCATTCCGCCTCCTCGGCCTGGGCCAGAACTCCTTGCTCAGCAAAGGGAGCGAGCAGGTCAGCAGCGATTTGGCGCAACGTTGCGTCAGGATCTGCCACCGAAAGCAGCTTGTGCGTGCTCGCCTGGGCGTCTGACCCATTCCGGCGGTGACCGTCCAGCACCAGGTGCCCCAGTGCAGAGTTGCTGCGAGACTGGGCAAGTTGGTCCATGGCGAACTCGTCCACGGCCAAGGCGAAGCGCTCGTAGGTCACGCCTTGCTGTGGTCGCATACGACGCTGGAACAGGAAGTCAGAGCCCCGCATAAGCTGGTCGATGCCTTCCTCGATCCAGTGGCGCTCTGCAAGCTCCTGCGGCGTTTCACTCACCTCAGGAGGCAACTGGTTGTCGTACTGCCATTGTGCTGCTCGAAGTGCGCCCATGGCGTCCTCCTGTTGAGTTGGCAACCGCATGGATCAGGTGCCGGGCACCAGTGACCAAGCTGGGCGTGAAAAGCCAAGCCCGGCACCTGTCGATGCGGTCGATGTGAAGGGAAGGGGATGCGGGGTGTATCGGTAGAGGGCTTTCTCCACACCATCAGCCAATGGCTGACTTAGCCCGGCGCCGGGATAGGTGCGATTTACAAAAGCCCTCTCCGATGCACCCTGCGATGGGGAGCAGGGCATCGGGCCGTCTTTCCGGCTGTCACCGCACAACCATTGAGCCCGTCATGCGGAAGGGCTATCCCTTTATGCGCTTGGGAGTCCAGCGGCCGGCTAACCCCGGTCAGGATTCATTTCCCGTCTGGCCCTGTCGCCAAGGCCAGCCAGTGAAATCGTCATGCTGCGAACAGCTCTTGCTGCTGAGGCACCGGCATCAGGTAGGCAACCAGTTGATCGGTTGGCCACTCGGTGACGTCGGTCCAGTCGGCATGCATGACCTTGAACACTGTCGGGTGCAGCCACTGCCCTTGCTTCTTGTCCGGGCTGATGCAGAACTTGAAGCCCTGGTCGCGCAGGCTCATGCCGCCTCCTTGCAGTCAGCCGCAGTCATGCGCTGCCCATCTGCCAGCTCAACGACGCACACGCCGTTGCGGTAGCCACGCTCCGTGTTGAGCCTGTTCGCTTCGCGGATGCAGGCGCTCAGATCGCTGTCGGTGAAAACCTGCAGCTCGCCTCGCAGGGTGATGCGAATGACCTTGTTCATCGTGTGCTCCTACAGTGGATTCCCCCTGATGCGCCCCGCTTGAGGCGCACCGGGGAATCGCCTGTCACTTGTGTGCTTCGGGATCTTTGATGTGCTTGTCGAAGAGCTTCTTATGACGCCTGGCAAATCGAGCCACATGAGCAATCGCAAGCAGGGCGATACAAAACAGCGCCAGCGGCCATAGCCGTGCGATCACGTAGGCTGCCAGTGGTGTCCAGAATGCAATGATGAATAGTGAGAAGAAGACATCTGTCCGCGTTTCACCCTTCTTGTCCTTCCACCACAGATAAGTGCCTCCGGATCCCTTTGTGTCGTAGGGCGTCCACCCACGAAGACGAGCGATCAACTCAAGAATCGGATTGCGCCCAGGCGAGCTGTCATCGATCCAGGCCCACGAATGACGCCATGCCTTTCCGAGAAGAGCGACAGCTGAAAATGTCAGAGCGATCCCCAGACCAAGTGCCATGCAAGCCAGAAGCTGTCCTGGCAAGGTCTCGAGGAATTGCGGTGGGTTCATAGTTCTTCCTCCTGTTGATTTCCCTGATACCCCTCGTGAGAAGGGCATCGAGGAAATCTGCCGCGACCCGCTACTGGCGTCGGTCGCTGGCTCAAATCGAATGTCGTGCTGACCGATGCGCCGGCATGCCGGGCGCTACAGCTCAACGGGTGTTCCAGGTCGCTGTTACCCGCCACCTGCGACTGGGCGATGATTTCTTTCCATACGTTTTCTGGTTCGGGCTGCCAGGGCTATTCGATACAGCGCAGCAGGGTGGGAGTCGCCCACGCCCGGTGCGTTAGTCGTTTCGCTGGCTGGAAGCCTTTCTGCGATTGGGTTGTTAAAGAGCGGTGAGGCTTGAGGGCCTCTGCAGTCCCTCGTGAGTGACTGCTGTGTTGAGGCAAATATCACGCAATGTGTTTTTTATGTCAACACGAAATGTGATTTATTTTTTCGAGGCCGTGTTGAAAATCTTCCAAGCGAAGCGTGTTCACCTTTCACAGGGCGTGATGTATGCTTCGCTAAATACTGGATGGATGTACAGTTAACGGAGGAAGGTATGGCCAAGCAGAAGAAGTCGAACCCGCAAGCACGCCATGAGATGACCGGGCTGGAACGCTTGGGGCTGCGGGTCTCGTCGATGATCAATCACCCCATCGCGCAGGCTCAGCGTTGGGTGACTATCCATCGCCTGGACACGGACGGTGACATGGAGTGGGAGGAGGTGATGGGCATACTGGCCGAGACGCCAGAACTGGACCTGACGTTCAATGACGACGAGAGCGTGACGGTACGGTGGGAGCCGCAGACCGCAGACGATCGAGACGATCTGGTTGTGGAGCGAGATTGGGAGGAGGAGAGGGTGGAGGAAGAGGCGCCTTTCTGACAGGCACAAAAAAGCCCGCGCTATGCGGGCTTTCGTGCCTGGTGGTGGAGCGCTCCCACTCAGGCGCCAGGGCTGTCCGAATTCTGCTTAGCGATCAGCTCGGCCAGCAACTCGGCAATGGAGTCGCTGTTATCCATCAGCACCTCCAGATGCTCGTTGATCCGGCCATGCGCTTCTGTTGCCCCTCGCTGGTCGAGCCAGATCCCAACCTCCTCGATGGCGGCGCCAAGCGCGTTGATGTTCTGGTTGAGGCGGTAGAGCAGCGCCGCTGTAGGGTCGTCAGGAAGGTCGGCCATAGCGATTCCTCCAAGTGGTGAGGAAATCGTAGCAGGCAACAAAAAGCCCGCTCAGTGGCGGGCTCTCTGCGATAGGGCTGATCTTTCAGCTTGGTCGGATTTTAGGGCAAGGGGTGGCGGAATGCCAAGCATGAAAAAACCGCCGACACGGGAAGCGCAAGTATGAAAAGCCCGGCGCTGGGCCGGGCAAATCAATATCTGGTAGGCATATCAAGCCTATCGAGTTCCGCCCGGAGCTTGTCTTTAAGCTGAGCGGATGTGGAGGTTATATTGCGCACCGTAGTGGACAGCGGCCGCTCTGCGGCCCTAGTGACGGACTGAAATGCACCCCCAGTTACTGCCTGCTTGAACAATAGAAAATCCTGACCAGCAGACGGCCATAAAAACATTCCGTAACGACTTATTCTGGAGGATATGTCTCTGACCTTGCTGTTGATAAGCACTCCCGATGCGCCCGAGTCTGATCCAGGCTTCATCCAATAATCAAGCGACAAAGCTGCGAGATCTTCGAGATCCCTTAGGATTTGTTCAACCCGCTGTCTCTTCTGATCAGATTCTCGCTGCGCGTTTGCCTTCGACTCGGTGTCTTTCCTGACCTGCTCAGAATTGGCATTAACCCGCCACTGATGGACCGCAGTACACACTGAAATAAACAAAGCTAACCATGCAGGAACGTCGCCATTATCCATGACAACAGGTCACGCGTGTGCCGCATCAATGTACTGCCAAATCTCATCTATCACGAAGGGGTCTTCCTGATAGCGAAATTTCAGTTTTTTGTGTAGCGCTTCCTTCGTGAACTTTTTGAGGCGAACAAGCCCCCCAAACGCTTCCTCCAGAAAAGATGAGCCGTAGCCCATGGACCCATCGAGATCCACCTCAACCACGTCATACTGGTTTAGCTTGGGCACCAGTAGGTCATCCCTGAAGACTTCTCCCGAAAAATCGCCGTCTACGCGGTAGCGCCCGGCAGGGTACTCACTAAACTCTTTGGCGATTGCTATCGTTGTCATGTTCATCTTCCACAACCTGCGTTTCCGTTAGTGGCACAGACCATTGGATGACTGTCCCTTGGATTGATTCAGCGTAAGCGCTCTCCTTGTGCTTGGGAGGCTTGCTGCGGAAATCAAAACCAACCGCGCCCATATTGCTGTAGACATCCAGGCGACCGCCAAGATCTTCGGCGGCCCGCAGAATGTTGCGCTGCAGGCCCTTTCCACGGTGCGTTTGCTTGGTTCTCGTTCGACCCAGCTCCAGGGCCCGTCGAATCATGTTTCTATCACGTTTCCCCTCGGACAGCGTTGTCAGCCTCAAGATGTCTTGAATTTGCTCAGCCCATTTTTCAGGCAATGTGACAGGTATGCCAAGACCCAAGTCACAAAAAGCGACATGCAGCCATCCCTCAAGGACCTCGGCGAATACCCACCACCTGCGCTCATCAGCAGCAGCAATGCCGCTCAACTGATCGCCACGAGGTCTGATATAGGCGTGATGAACAGCATTGTCCATAGCTTCTCCGACGCCTGAGACAAGCTTCATGTACCCAGCAGGCACCTGCGCCCTGATCACCTTCATCAAAGAGTCCGCGCTTGCTTGGTTCACGCTCACGTCGGATGCGTATCGCCAATTTGCGACCGTGGTGTCTTCCTTGGTGATCTCGAGACGGTGCTGGCGCCCGAGAAGACTCAGAAGACCGATCTGCTGAAAGGCTTTCTCTACCGTTTTGTCTTTAGGATAGCCACATGTCAGTGTGCATTTGCCCTGAAGCGACCGGCTCAACCGATCAATCTCTGCAAGCATCAAGAGCGCGCCGCAGCAGTTCACTTTTTCCGTTTTTGCAAAAATGATCCTGACTGCCTTGTGCGCAAGACACGCCTTCCTCAGACTCTTTAGAAAGATAGCGAGCTCGGCTTGGACATTTCGGTTGAAGAGTCCAATTTCTTTCGGCGCCACAACCGGTTCAGGGCGAACCCTTTGGTCATCGGCCCTACGTGATGCTCTAGCTTTCCCTCGCAACCTTGAAGCTGCACGATATCCTGCTATACGCCTCTGGCGAAGGAGATAATCATCAGGTTTTAGTTTCACCTTGCATTCCTTTATCGTGCCACTTTGGCACTCCATGCTTTCCGAGTTCTGACTACAAGTCGCCACCGCCCCAGACCATTCAGCCTTTCCTCGGCCAATGTTCCCTGGCTGCTGCCAGTTTTTGCTGGGTGATTCGATCAGCTTTCGAGGCGGAGGCATTGTACTTTCTCAGCACTTTGCGCAGTGCCCGGCACTCGTCTTCTTCCCATGCCCACAAGATCCCATTACTCATGCGGTATCTACTCGCTCGGCGATTCGCACCAGTTCCACCGCAGACCATTTCAGGTCCGAGGCCCGGCCTTGGAGGTCGCGGCGCAGCTCTTGGTTTGGCTTGGTGAGGAGCATGGCTATACCAGGTGCGCGTTCCAGACCAGCAGCACGCGGGCCTGGATGTAGGTCATGTCCCGGCGGATCAGCCGATCCTTATGCCTCGGGTTGTCCGAAATCATCTCGAAGTGCTCCTCATCAGCCACCTGCAGGCGCTTGATGTAGAGCAGGTCATCCCAGACGAAGAGGTAGATCCCGTCGCCCACGAACTCGCGGACGTTGATATTCACGATCAGCGGGTCACGGTGCTTGATGGTGGGCTCCATCGACTGGCCCCAACCGGTGACCACTTTCAGGTGGAAGTGCTCTTCGAACTCGACGCCCAGCTCACGGAGATGGCTCGGGCTGACGCGGATGTCTTTGAGCAGCTCTGGAAAGTCGTGCGCGCTCTGACCGCCGCCCATTGATGCTCGGACATCGTAGTGGGCAATCCACACCTCATCACCTACCAGGCCTGGCCGGGAGAAGTCAGCCTCAATCACGTTTGACGGTTGCGGCTCCTCAGCTGCTGCGAGAAGCCGGCGGCGCGCCTCTTCGGAAAAGCCTTTTCCGCTCTTTGCGAGCATCTGCTTCACAAGATCGGCCATGCTCCGCTCAGGCGCGGCAGTTGGTTCTGGCGCCGGCGAATTCAGGAGCAGCTCGGACTGGTCCACGCCCAAGGCTGCTGCCATCGAGGCGATATCGGCCAGGGTCGGCTCGCGAGTGCCGACCTCATAGTTACCAACCCGGGATTGTGATTTCCAGCCGCAGGCCTCCGCAAGTTGGGCCTGGGACATCCCTTTGGCTTTTCTCAGGCGCTTGATGCGCTGGCTCAATGATTCGTTCATGCGCGGAATTTCATCACGAAACGAAATACCCAGCTTTCACTTATTGTGATTGCAATTAACACGATGCGTGTTTATCCTTCGGTCATCAATGGAGGAAGACCGTATGAACCAAGTCCGAACGATCCGCGAAAGGGCTGGCGTTACCCAGGCAGCGCTGCGCCGTCAGCTCGGCTGGAATCAGTCCCGCCTGGCGAATTACGAATCAGGCCTCAGGAATCCGGGCCTTCAAGAGGCGCGCCAGATCGTGGAAGCGCTGAACGTCCTGGGCGCCAGTTGCGCCCTTGATGATGCGTTCCCGCCGGCACAAGTCGCCGCCTAACTAATTCCAACTGCAAGGAGCTACTCCCGCATGTACGCCAACCGCAATCACCTGCATGACCGCGAGATCAAGGTCCGGGTCGACGAGGACACATTCAACCTAATTCAGGCGCTAGCGACGTTCCATCGCACTCAGCGTGCGGTTCTTTGTCGCGAGCTTCTTGAAGCGCAACTTGCCGCCCTGTCTTCGGAGACTACAGGCGAACAAGCGGTGGCCTGAAGGCCCTTAGGAGGGGCCAATGCCTATCGAACAGATCGGCTTGGACCAGGCGCTGATGAGCCAGCTTGAGCAGGAAGCAAAGCGACGGGGCGTCAGCCCTGAAGACCTTGCTGCAGAGCTGATTCGGAAAGAACTGGCAAGCCGAACGAAGCCTCGTAATCCGCGAGGCAATGTAAAGCCGTTCCACGTCAGGTCCTGATCAGGCCCTGATAAGCCCGAATTGCGGGCACAAAAAAGCCGGGATTGCGGCCCGGCCTTTTCAACTGCATATGACTGGAGTCGATTATGCATATCCAACCACCCGATGTACAGGGCCTCCCGAGGCCCGCGCCACAAAATGCTGCCAGCGGTTTCGTGGCGCGCACGATGTCATCCAAAGAGATCGCCAGCTTGACCGGCAAGCGCCATGACAACGTCAAGCGCGACATCGTTGCGATGCTGAAAGACCTCAAGGTCGATCCCCTCAGTTTTGAGGACATCTATCTCGATGGGAGAAACCGTGAGCAGGTGCAGTACATGCTCGACCGCGAGCATACCGATTGCTTGTTGACTGGATACAGCCCTGCGCTGCGTATGAAGGTGATTCGCCGCTGGCGGGAACTGGAAGGCCAGTCAGAAGCGCGCCAGGCTGTGACAGCTAACGGCACCAAGGTGATTGGCGAAATCGCCATCATGGAGTGCTTCACCCGTCTGCTTAAGCCCGCACCATCGAGCCAGCTGGCGATGCTTACCAAGATCGCCGAGAACAACGGCCTCGACCCCCAATTTCTGCCGGGATATGCCATCGACTCGCCACCGGACGCCACGGGTGGCAGTTCGATGCCGACCATGGCGGTAACAACTCTGCTCAAGCGTCATGGCGTGAACAAGTCAGCTCCTGCCTTCAATCGCGCCCTTGCTGGCCTAGGCATTCTCCAGGCGAGAACCCGCCAGAACAGCAAGCGCGAGCCCGTGTGCTTCTGGTCTGTGACTGATAAGGGCCTGCGGTACGGGAAAAACATCACCAGCCCGCAATGCCCGCGGGAAACACAGCCGCACTGGTACATCGATCGTTTCGAAGAGCTCGTCGACCTGGTCGACCTGGTCGGCGTGGGAGCCAAGTAATGGCCGGAGACTGGATCAAAATGCGAGTAGATCTTCAGACCCATCCGAAAGTTTTCCGCATGGTGTCCGCATTGCGTGCGGACAGATTGCGGGTTATTGGCGGACTGCATGTCGTCTGGAGCATCTTTGACACCCATTCTGCTGACGGTGTGCTGCACGGCTACACCACGGATGCGATGGATGCCGTGATCGGCTGGCCGGGCTTCACTCAGGCCATGGTCGACGTCGAATGGGCTGATGTCGAGGACGACGGAAGCCTTGTCATGCCTCGCTTTGACGAGCACAACGGGGCCAGTGCAAAGCGTCGAGCCAACGACAGTGAGCGCAAAAGGGCATCTCGAAAGGGCGAATCTGTCCGCAATGTGTCCGCAAGTGATGCGGACAAAATGCGGACCAGAGAAGAGAAGAGAAGAGATATAAAGAACTCTCTCAGCGCGGGCGAGGAAATTCCCGCCACCGGGGTCGGCGAGCAAGATTTCGAAGCCCCCTCGCAACCTGTCGACCCGAAAGCCCCTGTCGAGATGACCCTGGACTGGGTGCCTGACGCCAAGTCTCTCAAGACCTACTGCGTGCACTACGGCGTGTCGGTCGATCTGTTCACCCCTGAGGCCATCGCGCCGTTCACCGCACACCACGAATCCAGTGGTGGCCTGCAAACCCAGGGCAAGTGGGTGCAGATGCTGGTCAAGTGGGTGAAGAACGACCAGAACCGTGCGAGCAATGTTAGACCGTTCCCGAGCAAGCCCGCAGCGCAGCAAGCAAGCCGCCACCACGGCTTCGCTGATCGCGACTACACCGCAGGCCTGAAACAGCGGGAGGACGGTAGCTATGCGCTCTGAAAACGTCGTCCAGATCGACCAAGGCACGGTCGTTGCCCGCATCCAGCCAGCTGAGTGCGAGAAGCACGGCCCCTTCGAGCAGAAGGTCACCATGCTGCTCGGCAAGGCACTGCGCAGCCTCTGCCCTGAATGCGCTCGCATTGCCAAGGAGGAGCGCGAGGCGCGCGCAGAGGCCGAGCAGGCCCTGAACGTGCGCCTGGCGATCTCCCGCAAGCTAGGCGACTCGCTGATCCCGAAACGCTTCGCTGATCGCTCTCTGGCGAACTACAAGGCCGAGCACAAGGGCCAGGCCGAGGCGCTGCGCTTCTGCCGGCACTACGTGAAGACCTTCGACCAGATCGCCGAGAACGGGCGCTGCATGGTGCTGCTGGGCAAGCCTGGCACCGGAAAGACCCACCTGGGCGCCGGCATGGCGAACGACCTCATGCGCAATACGTCGCACTCGGCCGTTTACCGCACTGTCGGTTCGGTCCTGCAGGCCATCCGCGCCACCTACGACCGCTCCAGCGAGGCGACCGAGGCGAGCATCCTGGCCAGCCTCATCGAGCCATCCCTGCTGGTGCTGGACGAAGTCGGCGTGAGCAAGGAGCAGCCGAGCGACTTCGAGCTGACGACCCTGTTCGCGATCATCAACGGCCGTTACGAGCAGGTGAAGCCCACGGTGGTCATTTCCAACCTGGACGGCAGCCAGCTGCCAATGGCCATGGGCGAGCGCTGTGTCGACCGCTTGCGCGAGGGCGGAATGATCGTTGTCCCGTTCGAGTGGGAATCCCATCGCGGCAAGGAGGGTATCTGATGACCCCCGCACAAGGAATCACAGTCGCCCAGCTCAAGGCCGAGAACGAAGACTACAAGTCCGGGCAGGAGCGCTATGAGCAGATCATTGAAGATCTCAAGGCCGAGAACGAGGCGCTACGCAAGGATGCCGAGCGGTACCGCGGCGTTCGCCGTGTCGCCAACCATCAGGGCTTCACTGACGAGCAGTTCGACCAGCAAACCGACTCCAGGGTTTCCCGCTTCGACGCAGCCATGGCCAAGGAGGCGAACCATGATCGATAACCGCCGGCTGCTAATCATCCAGGTGGCCCTGTCCATGCTCGAGCAATGGTATTCGACTTGGGAAGGGTTCAAGGGGCACCACGATGGCGGCATCCGTCGCCTGGCCCTTCATTCGAAGGCTCGGGGTCTGGTCTATCACGACCGGGCTTTGCTCAAGGCGGAGGATGCGTTCAATGGCTGAAAAAATCAGTGTCAACTGCCAAGCCAAGCTCTCCGAGGCCGTGACCATGCTCACCCGTCTGTTCCGCGACAAGAAGTTCGTCGTGGTCACCATGCGTCCGGGCAAGGATCGCACCCTGGACCAGAACGCCCTGTGGTTCGCCATGTACGACCGCATCGCAAAGAGCACCGAGATGGGCGACATCGAGGATGTGCGCCGGTACTGCAAGCTGCACTTCGGCGTGCCGATCATGCGCGCTGGCTGCGATGAGTTCCGCACCGGCTGGGCCGAGTCGTTCATCCACCTGCCGTATGAGGTGAAGCTGCGCCTGATGGGGCCGTGCGCGATGTTCGGGCCGGATGGCTTCCCGGTCACTCGGTTGTTCGACCGGGCCCAGGGCTGCCAGTACACCGACCGCATCGTGGCAGAGTTCGCGCCGCAGGGTGTGGTGTTCAGCGACTTGCTCAGCGAGGAGGCGGCATGAAGAGCCAGGAAGCAAACCTCAAGCGGAACAAGGACCAAGGCGTTTTCGCAGCGCCCGGCTGGCGGGGGCTGTATGGCCATGGCCTGACGCGGCGCGGGGTGCAGTGCGTGGTTCTCGCTGCAACAGGAAAGAGCGGAAAGCAGATCGCTCGCGAGCTCGGCATTTCGCCGGGAACGGTCACCAGCAGGATGGCAGACGCTCGCTTGCACCTGGGGGCCTCCAACCGCACGGAACTGGTCGCTAAGGCAGTTGCGGCAGGGATCATCTACGCATCGGAGGCCGAGCCATGCGCGTAGCCGAGATCAAGCCGAAGAAGTGCAAGGCGCCAGGTTGCGGCAAGCTCTTCAAGCCGACAATGACCACGCAGAAGGTGTGCAGCATCGCCTGTGCCAAGGCCATGGCCAAAGATCCGAAGCTGCAGAAGGTTGCGGCCAAGGCAATCACCAAGCAGGCCCGGGAAGACCTCAAGGAACGCCGGGAGAAGCTGAAGACCCGCCGCGAGCACATGACCGAGGCGCAGACCGCGTTCAATGCCTACATCCGGGAGCGCGACGCCGGTCTGCCGTGCATCAGCTGCGACTCGCTGCCGAGCGACCACGACCTCATCACCGGTAGCCGCTGGGATGCGGGCCATTACCGGTCAGTAGGAGCCTGCCCGGAGCTGCGGTTCGAACCGCTGAACGTCCACCGCCAGTGCGTGAAGTGCAACCGGAACCTGTCGGGTAACGCGGTCGAGTACCGCATTCGGTTGGTGAAGCGCATCGGCGCCGACCAGGTTGATTGGCTCGAAGGGCCTCATAAGCCCCAGCGCCTAACCATCGAAGACCTGCAGACCATCAAGGCCCTGTACAGGCAAAAACTCAAAGACCTACGGAGGGCAGCAGCATGAACTGGACACCAACCGACAGCGGCCAGCTGCTGATTCTGGCCATGGTTATTTTCGGCGGGTATGCGCTCGCGCGCGCTGCCGTCATCAGAGCCAAGCGTAAGCGCGAGGAGGGCGGCCCATGCAGCTGAACAGCGCCCGCCAGGCCTGGCACGACTGCCTGCACACCCCATGGGACAGCCAGGGCGTATTCATCGAGCAGCTCGGGCTGCTGGGCACGATGGTCCAGACGACGGAGAAGCAGCGCAAGGCCAGCCATGCTGTGCACCAGGCGCTGGCTGGGGGAGTGCAGGCTGCAATCTACAAGCTGCCCGGCAGTCTGCGCGCCTTCGGAAACTTCATGTACGCCCCGAGCTGCAGTGACGACGAGCGGGAGGTGGCCGAGGAAGTGATCTTCAGCATGGCCATGGCCAGGTCCGGACGAATGACCGCGGCCAAGCGCGAGCGCTGCGAATATGTGGCCAAGGGCGTCATGTTCCGGTACCGGCGGATGCACCAGGGCGGGCAGTCATCGGCCCAGGACCCGTTCGCGAGCGCGGAGTGGTTCAAGCGCTGGATCGATGAAACCTATGGCGTGACGCTGCCATCCTGCGCCTGGGCCCGCGACTGGGAGCCTTTCGTGCAGATCTGCTTCGAGGTTTGCGAGGACATCGACAAGCGCGCTCTGTCGCCGGTGGCAGCCGCAATCTACCAGATGAAGGAGGCCGCTTGAGGCCCTATTGCGTTCCCGCACGGCTGGTGGCATGATTTCGCCATCCTGATAATTTTGCCTTTGGCAAAAACTCAAACGAACCCGGCCATCGCGCCGGGTTTTTTGTTCATGCACAGCGAGAGGTCGAGCATGGAGTTCTTCCACCGACTGCTCGAGAAGTTCGACTGGATGATTGCGGGCCTATTGGGGGCCTTGGTAGCGACCCGCTGGCACAAGGACGACCTGACCGACCGAAAGGCCTGGCTGCTCTTCCTGTTCACTGGTATGGCCTGCGCTCACTACCTCACTGGGATGGTCAGCAATTACTTCGGTATCACCGAGCCCCGTAGCGTTGCGGGCGTGGGTTTTCTTCTCGGCACCTTCGGCGGTTCTCTCATTGCCGCCATCAACCGAGCGATCAAAGCCGCCGATCTATGGTCTGTCATCAGGTCCAAGTTCGGAGGGCCTAGCTCATGACATACGAATACATCAACGCCATCGCGGCTGGCCTCATCGCCATCTGGGCAACCTGGTGCGTGCTGAGCGGCAAGGTCCGGGACGGAGTGATCGGCAAGGTGCTGTACGCGATCATCGCCATCAGCGGATACGCCATCCTGGCCCGATCCGAGCGCATGTTCTTCACCGCCAACACAGCCTGGGCCACGCTGATGGTATCGCTGGCCCTGGCGGGTATACGGCACATGTTCATGCTTACCTACTGGCCGCGTGTGAAGCGCTGGATCTGCCGACACCTACAATGCGAAGGCTGCAAGCCGGTTGAGTGATCGGCGCCACAAAACAGATGTGCGCCGTTTCGTGGCGCCGGGAGTGCACATGAGCAGACCGATGCCGCCGGCCGACCTGCTCGACTCCTTGTGGCTGACACTGCGCCCCGCTCCTGAAGTTTGGGAGTGGATACAGGCCGAGATACTCGCTACCACCGGTAGCATCCACAACGAAGAGCACGCTCACCTCATGGACGCCAACATCGGCGTGCTGTGGGCGTCGTCTGCTTTCGCCAAGAAGGGGCGGGCGGTGCTCGGCCAGGCTGAGCAACTGATGATCCGCGCTGGAGGGTGGCAGAAGGCTCGCCAAGAGCAGCAGATGCGTGACTGGTTCGGAGAAGAGCCGGATTTCCTCATCACGCTGGCTGCGGATTACTGCTCCCAGTGCTCGGACACCGAGTTCTGCTCCCTAATCGAGCATGAGCTTTACCACGTAGCCCAGAAGGTCGATCAGTACGGCGCGCCCAAGTTCACCCGGGACGGTCTACCCAGCCTGACGATCCGTGGCCACGATGTGGAGGAGTTCGTAGGTGTGGTTCGCCGCTACGGTGCCAGCCACGACGTACAGCAGCTGATCGACGCTGCAAGCCGGCCGCCCGAGGTGGCCAAGATCAACATTTCGAGGGCCTGCGGAACCTGTCTACTGAGGTCGGCCTGATGTGAGACAGGCATGAGACGGAATCCAACCTATGGCAGCCCTGACAAGCGATGTGAAAGCCTTCATCGTTCAGGCTTTGGCGTGCTTTGACACGCCCACCCAAGTCTCACAAGCCGTCAAGCAAGAATTCGACATTGATGTGACCCGCCAGCAGGTCGAGCAGCACGACCCAACCAAGCGCGCCGGGGCGAACCTGGCGGCCAAATGGCGAACGCTATTCGAAGATACCCGCAAGCGTTTCCGCGAGGAGACATCCGAGATCCCCATTGCCAACCGGGCGTTCCGGCTGCGCGTGCTTGGGCGGATGGCTGAGAAGGCCGAGAGCATGAAGAACATGGCTCTGACTGCCCAGCTTCTGGAGCAGGCGGCCAAAGAGGTCGGTGATGTCTACGTGAGCCGCCAGACCAAGAACGAGAATCCTCACGACAACGTACCGCCCACCCGGGTGCAGGTCGATGTGGTGGATGCGAGGAAGCCTGATGCCGTCGTTGAACGTTCCGCAGGCTAGCTTCCTCCGGATGGAGAACAAGTTTCGCGGCTTCGTAGCTGGGTTCGGATCGGGCAAGACCTGGGTAGGCTGCGCGGCGCTGTGCAAGCATGTATGGGAGTGGCCCCGGATCGACTCCGGCTACTTCGCGCCGACCTACCCGCAGATCCGCGACATCTTCTTCCCGACCATCGAGGAAGTCGCCTTCGACTGGGGCCTGAAGGTCAAGACGAAGGAGAGCGACAAGGAAGTCGAGTTCTACAGCGGCGGCCAGTACCGCAGCACGACCATCTGCCGCTCAATGGAGAAGCCGCAGACTATCGTGGGCTTCAAGATCGGGCACGCCCTGGTCGACGAGCTCGATGTTCTGCCCGCGCTCAAGGCCGAGCACGCCTGGCGCAAGATCATTGCCCGGATGCGCTACAACGTGCCCGGACTGAAGAACGGCGTGGATGTGACGACTACCCCCGAGGGGTTCAAGTTCGTCTACCAGCAGTTCGTGAAGCAGCTGCGGGAGAAACCGGCCCTGCAGGGCATGTACGGCCTGGTGCAAGCCAGCACATTCGACAACGAGCTGAACCTGCCGCCCGACTACATCCCGTCGCTGATGGAGTCGTACCCGGCCCAGCTGATCCTGGCCTACCTAAACGGCCAGTTCGTCAACCTGAACTCCGGGTCGATCTACCACGCCTACGACCGGAAGCTGAATTCCTGCTTCGACACCGTAGAGCCTGGAGAGCCCCTGTTCATCGGCATGGACTTCAACGTCGGCAAGATGGCGGCGATCGTCCATGTCAAGCGGCCTGACGGAAAGCCCAGGGCCGTGGATGAGCTGATCGACGGCTTTGATACCCCGGACATGATCCGGCGCATCAAGGAGCGCTACTGGCGGCACAACGGTCGGGACTACGAGAAGACCTGCGAGATCAGGATCTATCCGGACGCCTCAGGCGGGTCGCGCAAGTCGGTGAACGCCAGCGAGACGGACATTGCCATCCTGCGGCAGGCTGGCTTCAGCGTGATCGCTCCAGATGCAAACCCGCCGGTGAAAGACCGCATCAACGCCATGAACGCGATGTTCTGCAACGCGAATGGCGAGCGCCGATATCTGATCAACCCACTGCGCTGCCCGACCTATGCAGACGGCCTGGAGCAGCAGGTATGGGCTGCCAACGGTGAGCCCGACAAGAAATCTGGCGTGGACCACGCGAACGACGCGGGTGGCTACTTCATCCACCACGACTACCCGATCAGCAGGCCGGTTACCCACGTACCAATCACGTTCACTTTCTGAGGCCACCCATGCCGAACTTTATTCCCCGGGCCGAGTACTCGGAGGCCTTGCCCGGCTGGCAGCTGGTCAAGCGCTGCGTGGCCGGCGCCCGAGAGGTGCGCAAGCACGACGAATACCTGCCGATGCCGGACCCGGAGAACAAATCACCGGAGAACCTGGCGCGGTACAAGCAGTACAAGAAGCGGGCGATGTTCCTGAACATCACCGGGCGCACGCGTACCGGCCTGCTGGGCGCGGTGTTCCGCAAGACTGCCGAACTGCAACTGCCCGCCGGCGTGGAGTACCTGAAGGAGAACGCCAGCGGCGACGGCACGAGCCTGGAGCAGCTTTCCAAGCGCTCCGTGGGTGAGTGCCTGGATACTGGGCGTGGTGGCTTCCTGGTGGACTTCCCGCCAGTTGAAGGTGTGTCCTCCATGGCCGACATGCAGGGCCGGCGTGCACTGATCCACCACTACGGCGCGACCTCGATCATCGACTGGGAAGAGCAGGTCATTGATGGCGTGCTGCGCCTGGTCTACGTCTGTCTGCTGGAATGCGTGTCCGAGTTCAGCCGGGAGAACCTCGATCGCATCAAGGAAGAGCAGTACCGAGTCCTGCTGCTGGTAGATGGAAAGTACGTCCAGCGCCTCTACAGCAAGGACGGCAAGACGTACACCGAGACCCAGCCGCTCGACAAGAATGGCCAGCCGTTCGATCACATCCTGTTCAGCTTCTACGGAGCCGAGGACAACGACGCCAGCATCGACAAGTCGCCGCTTGAAGACCTGGCTGATGTGAACATCCTGCACTACGGCAACAGCGCCACGGTGGAGGAGAGCGGGTTTATCAGCAGTCAGCCCACGCTGTTCATCACCACCGACATCAGCGCGGACGATTTCGCCAAACTGAACCCCAATGGCATCCACATCGGCTCTACCCGCGGCTTCAGCCTGGGTAAGTCCGGTGACGCAAAGCTTGTCCAGGCAACCGAGAGCCAGCTGGCTCGCACGCTGATGAAGGACAAGGAAGAGCAGATGCTGATGATCGGCGCCCGCATCGTGCAGAAAGCAGGCGGCGCCGAGACGGCCGAGGCTGTGCGCATCCGATACAGCTCAGACAACAGCGTGCTGGGCACTATCGCCGGGAACGTGTCGGAGGCCCTGAGGCGGGCCATCCTCGATGCTGAGCGCTTCATGATGGGCGAGCCGGACGAGGACGGGACGGTCTTCTGGCTCAACCAGTCGTTCTTCGACGAGACGATGACCGCCCAGGACATCCTGGCCCAGGTCCAGCTCTGGCAGCAGGGCATCATCGCGAAGTCCGACCTGCGCACCAACCTGCGCCAGGGCGGCGTGCTTGAGGCCGATCGCACCGATGAGTTGATCGACGATGAACTGGCCGAGCAGCCGCCGGTGACCGGCAACGATACCGGAGGCGGTGAGGATGAGCAGTGACGGCTACCTTTCCGACGCAGCGACTCGCCACCAGGTGCACGTGCAGCGTTACGCCGGGGGAAGCCTCAAGCGCCTGGCCAAGTTCATCACCAAGGCCATCAGCGCCGCCAAATCTCGCGTATCAGAAGGTTTGAGCCGTTACGGCACCCAACGGTACGAGAAGCAGATCAAAGTGCTACAAGGCGAGCTGGCTGACGTTTACGGCGAGATGAAGCAGCAGGCCGTGCTAGACCTGACGGAGTTCGCCGGGTACGAGGCCGAGTTCAACATGACCCTGCTGGGCAAGGTCGTGAAGACAGTCGTGCAGATGAACAAGCCCAGCATTGAGCAGGTCGCCGCCGCAGCGCTGGCCGATCCGCTTGATCTGGAGGTCGGCAAGGGGCGGCAGCGCATCAGCATCGCCGGCGCGCTCGACCAGTACGGCACCAAGAAGAGCGCCGAGATCATCAGCGAGATTCGCATGGGCTCGGCGCTGGGTGAGACGACAAGTCAGATCACCCGCCGGCTCACATCGCTCGGCGTGCAACAGCGCGACCAGGCTGGTGCACTGGTGCGGACCATGACCAACCACATCGCCAGTTCAGCGAGGTCGCAGGTCATGGCCGACAACGACGACATCCTGAAGGGTAAGCGCCGGGTCGCCACGCTGGACGGCAGGACCACGCCGCTCTGCCGTGCGCTGGATGGCACGGTGGTGCCCATGACAGCGCCGTCGCCGCCGTTCCACTGGAACTGCCGGACCACCGAGATCCCAGTCCTCAAGGATGAGTTTGCCCGAGATATCCCTGGCTCAACTCGCCCAGCGGTAGGCCCGGACGGTGCCGAGCAGGTCAGCAGCAAGACCACCTACGGCGAATGGCTTGCACGCCAGTCGGCAGCGTTCCAAGAGGATGTGCTCGGCCCAGCTCGCTACAAGCTGTTCAGCAAGGGCGAGCTCACCATCGACCGGTTTGTCGACGATGACGGCCGCACCCTGACCCTCAAGCAGCTGCGCGAGCGTGAGCCGATGGCATTCGAGCGGGCCGGCCTGAACTGATCCGCGCCACAAAACACATCATCGCGCTTTCGTGGCGCGCCATTATTGGAGAGCACCATGAGCGACAAAGATATCGAGCAAGAAATCCTTGCGAAGGGCAAGACCGCTGCGAGGGTCACACCTGCTGACGTACAGGCGAACATCGTCGGCGAGTACTACTTCACCGCATCTGAAGGCGTGCAGGCTGCTCTGCATAAGCAGGATGAACTGACGCGCCTCACCGGTGCGCACGGCGAGTTGGCTCTGCTCACCTTCTGCGTTCTGGTGCTCAAAAACGGGTTCACCGTCACTGGCGAGTCGGCATGTGCCAGCCCTGAGAATTTCGACGAAGAGATCGGTCGCAAGATTGCTCGGCAGAACGCTGAGCAGAAGATCTGGCCCTTGATGGGCTACGAACTGAAGCAGCGCCTGCGCGACGCCAACTGACAGCAGCACGATTTCCAAGCCCTGGCTGAGCCGGGGCTTTTTTGTACCCGCAGGCAGGGCCTGCTCAACGTCTCTGGGAGACAGCAATGACCTTGAAATTCCAACTGGACAGCCTCGAAGGCGTCGAAGAATCGGTAGCAGCCCTGTACGTCGAGAAGGACGGCAAGTTCGTCCTTGGCATCGATGGTCTGCCGCAGCAGGAGGATGTCACCGGCCTGAAGGCCAAGGTGGAGGAGCTCCTGGGCGAGAAGAAGGCCGCCGAGAAAGCCCGCCGCGAGGCCGAAGACAAGGCGCGAGCCGAAGCTGAAGAAGCCGCCCGCAAGTCGGGCAACGTCGAGGAGCTCGAAAAGTCCTGGTCCGAGAAGTACAACCGCCGCGAAGCTGAACTGACCGGCACTCTCGAAAGCGAACGCGCCACCCTTCAAGCTCAGATCCGGGATCTGACCGTGGGCCGCACCGCCACCGAGATCGCGACTGCTCTGGCCGTGCCAGGCAGCGCCAAGGCATTGCTTCCCCACATCGAACGCCGGCTGAGCGTCGAGCAGCGCGACGGTAAGCCAACCGTTGTCGTGCTGGACGCTGCCGGCAAGCTCTCGGCGGCAACGCTGGACGAGCTGAAAGCAGAATTCACCAACGATCCGGCCTTTGGCCCGCTGATCGCTGGTAGCAAGGCATCTGGCGGCGGGGCCGGGGGTGCTGGAAAGGGCGGCGGGGCCGCAAAAGGAAACATCGGCGGCACCAAAGAGGAACGTACGGCGGCGATCGCTGGCCGGTTCCCAGACCTCCCACTGAAATAAGGAAAAACACCCATGTCCCTGACCCAAATGCAGGTCTTCAACGAGTACATCATGCCGGCGACCATCGAGACGCTGGACCAGATGCTCGTTGCGTTC
This sequence comes from Pseudomonas sp. HTZ2, assembly GCF_033173945.1. NCBI lineage: Bacteria > Pseudomonadati > Pseudomonadota > Gammaproteobacteria > Pseudomonadales > Pseudomonadaceae > Pseudomonas > Pseudomonas sp. HTZ2. The sequence goes on from NZ_CP137332.1 coordinate 4,639,519, forward strand.
AACGCCGCCAGCCGCGGCGCCATCGTGCTGTCCCCGGACGGCTTCACCGGCGACTTCCTCCAAGAGTCGTTCTTCCAGACCCTGGCTGCTGCCCAACGCCGGGTTGATCGCTACGCAGCCAACGGCGCCGCTCCGATCACCGACCTGACCGAGCTGAAAAACACCTCGGTGAAGGTGGCCGGCGGCTTCGGCCCTGTTCGCTACGAGCCATCGCAGATGACATGGCTGGAACGCCCGACCGCCCAAGGCGTCGAGGTGGCATCCCGGGCGTTCGCTGAGATCCTGCTGAAGGACCAGCTGAACACCGCCATCGCCGCTTTGGTTGCAGCGATCACTGCCCAGGCCGCAGCCGTCAACGATGTCTCGGCAACCGCCGGCATCACTCAGGTCGGTCTGAACAACGCCCACGCCAAGTTCGGTGACGCCAGCCAGAACCTGGTAACCCAGGTGATGCAGGGCACCACCTACCACAAGCTGATCGGGCAGGCCCTGACCAACTCCGAGCAGCTGTTCCAGGCCGGCAACGTCCGCGTTGTCGACATCCTCGGCAAGGTCTCGGTGGTAACCGATGCCCCGGCACTGATGCAGGCCGGCACCCCGAACAAGGAAATCATCCTGTCCCTGGTTCAGGGCGCAGCACTGGTGCACGACGGCCGCAACATGGTCAGCAACGTGTCGACCACCAACGGCAAGGAGCGCATCGAGACCACCCTGCAGGTGGACTACGACTTCGGCCTGGGCCTCAAGGGCTACACCTGGGATCAAACCAACGGCGGCAAATCCCCGACCGATGCCGAGATCGCCACCGGGACGAACTGGGACAAGACCGCCACCAGCATCAAGCACACCGCCGGTGTTGCTCTGATCGGTGACGCTTCCAAGTAACCTTGATGGCGGGCTGGGCCTATGGCCTGGCCTGCTGGGGATAAGCGCATGAGTAGAAACAACATCTGGTATCTGGCTGGACCATTCCACCAGTACCAGGAGAACGTCAAGGAGCTCGCCCGGGAACATGGGCTGGTCATCGTCGACGCCAATGTGGCGGAGGGGCGCAAAGGCGCTGCCAAGGACGTTCCCGAGGTAACCATTCGCCCAGAACTGCAGGCCATGGCGGTGGTCGTCGAGGCCGGAAATTTGGCCCAGGACGTTGTCGATCGCTTGACTGCTGAGCTGGCTTCCATCGGGGTGATCGTCGAATCGTTCGCCATTCAGAGCCTGGAGCGCCCGGCGGGTGACCTGGGCGAAACCGCATCACGCCTGTTCGAAGTGCTGGAAGCAGTGAATGCCGGCATTTCCAGCCTCAAGCGTGAGCGCGACGGCGAAGTGCAGAAGGTCGTAGGCCTGGAGCAGGAGAAGGCTGAGCTGCTGAAGCAGAATGCCGAACTGATCAAGCAGGTCGAGGCCCTCAAGGCAGCGAACGCTGACCCCGAGGTCGAGGCGCTGAAGGCGAAGCTGGATCAAGCGGGCGTCTCCTACCGAGCCAACGCTTCGAAAGAGTCGCTGCAGAAGCAGGTCGCCGAGCTCAACCAGCAGTAACACCGGGGCTGCGGCCCCAATCATTCAAACGGAGGCCGGATGGCTACCTACATCACTGTGGCCGACGTAGATGCCATTCTTGGGCCTGAGTGGGCAGCTCCAGAGCTGAAGGACGAGGCGGTCTTCGAGGCGAATGCCTACTTGACTGCGCTCAACCTGGTCGGCATCGACATGGACAACATTCCTGACGATGTGAAGCAGGCGGGCGCCCGGCTGGCCAAATGCGCATCCCAAGGCAAGCTTTACCAGCAGCAGACCGAGGGCTCGCTTGAGGCGAAGACCGTCAAGGCTGGCTCGGTAACGACCAGCAAGACCTTCGGCTCGATCGACAAGACCAGCGCGGCCGCCCAGCCTGCCTGTGTGCAGCTGGCACTGGCCCTGCTGACGCCCTGGCGCAGCAATCCGTTCGCCTTTGCTGTGAAGAGGGGATAGCCATGGGTCTCCGCGACGAAATCCAGGCAGACCTGGCCGAGACCTTCGACGAAGACTTGGCCGATGCGGTCGTACCGTTCTCCGGCACCTACTTTGGGCCTGGCGTGTGGGACCCAGTTAACGAGACGACCACGGCTCAGCCAGTTGCCTACACCGGGCGAGGCGTGCTCGACAGCTACGACAGCCATCGCGTCGACAACATCAACATCAAGGTTGGCGACGTGCTGCTGATCTGCCTGGCCAATGAGGTCACCGACAAGCCCATGGTCGGCCACCAGATCACCGTTGCCGACCTGGTGACAGGAGAGGAGGTTTCCTGCCGGGTAGAGCGCGTCGAGTCGGATCCTGCATCGGCTCATTACGAAATCCAGTTGCGGAGGTCTTAATGAAAGGCTGGAGCATTCCCCCAACAGCGTTCATCGATCAGATTGAAAGCGACCTGACCAAGCAGGCTCGCATCATCGCCATGGCCCTGTTGGGCGAGGTTGTGAGGCGCTCACCGGTGGATACCGGGCGCTTTCGCGGCAACAACATCGTCAGCATTGGGCAGCCGGTGTTTGCCAATACCGACAATATTGACAAGATCGGGACGGACACCATCCGCGCAGGCAAGTCGGTGCTATCCGGCCTGAAGCCGTTCACCGTGATCTACATTCAGAACAACCTGCCGTATGCAGAGCGCCTGGAAAACGGCGGATACAGCGGGCCGACGGATAAGGTCAACGAGCAAGGATTCAGCAGGCAAGCGCCTGCAGGAATCTACGGACTGGCCTTCGAAGGCGTAGCAGCGGCGTACTCCTCATGACCTACGAGCAGATCAGGCTGGCCGTCGTCAGCCGCATGGCCGCCTTTCAAGGCATCGAGCAAAAGCGGATCTTCTACCCGAATGCTCAATTGCCGGCCGAAAATCTCGACACCTCGGGTGCGTTCAAGCCACCTGCTACTGGCCTTTGGTGCCGCCTACACATCGGCCACGCGACGGCCTTCATGGCTGGCATGGGCGACCGCCCGTACACGCGTAAGCCGGGGATCATCACTGTTCAGTGCTTCGCCCGGTTGCGTACAGGCATCAAGGGCCTCAACGAACTGGCCGACGCCCTGGAGGCTCATTTCGCCTACTGGTCATCCGGCGACCTTGAATGCCTGGAGGCCAGCCAGGTAGACGCAGGCGAGTTCGAAGGCTTCTACCAGATCAACGTGAACACCCGGTTTCGCGCCGGCTGATCAATTTATGCCGCAAGGCAACTGAATCCCTGTAGGGATAACCATGCCAGCTAGGGCCGTACAGCCGAACGGTGGATGTTCGCTCATCCGTCCGCCCCGGCTGCGTTTCTTTTCAGGTCACAGCTAGGGGGCACCCGAAAGCGCCTTCCCTGGGGCGTTGCTGTGGCCGATCTATTCCCCAGGGCTCATCGCAGGGTATGAATATGAACAACGTTATCCCACTTCACTATCGAGGCCATCCCGTGCGCTTCAATGCTGACGGCTGGCTCCATGCAAGCAAGATTGCTGAGCGTTTCGGCAAGCGACTGGATCGCTGGCTGGAAAACGCTGGCACTCTCGAGTATGTCCAGGCCCTTGATGAGGTGATCTCTGGACAGGAATCCGAAATCGTAGATACCCGGAAATCCGGGTATGTAAAAACCAGCCGCGCACGGGTAGATCGTGGTGGCGGCACCTGGCTTCATCCGAAGCTAGCCGTTGCGTTTGCTCGATGGTGCGACCCGAAGTTTTCTGTTTGGTGCGACCTTCACATTGACGCACTCCTGCGCGGTGAGCTGAACGAAAAGCAGCAGTTCGACCGCGCCTGTCGCGCACTGGATGACGGCAAGGGCATCGCCAGCCTTAGCGGCCGCGAGCTGGCCAGATGGAGGCGAAAGAAACCTCAACTGGAGCATCAGGTCGCCTATTGGCGTGATCAGCTGCAACTTACCCTCGGCCTAGACGCTGCGTGAAATTTTAGTATTGCTCAAAGGGGATGACCAAAGTGATGAACCCTTTGATAAAGCCCTCGCTACCTCTGCATTGAGTATTTAAATGTGAGATTGCATCACATTTAGCCTGAGACAACCCCGACACCCCGCCTTGAGCGGGTTTTTTTATGCCCGCAGAAAGGAGACTCAAATGAGTTCTGGCGCCCGGCAAACAACGTACTTGATCCCGGAGGTCACTCCGGGCGTAACTCCAACTACCGGCGCATGGGATACCCTGCGCCTCACCGGCAACACCCTGTCGCCCACCGTCAACACCCAGGCCAGTGACGAGATCACCGACCAGCGCATCAGTCAGGGGTCGGTCGCCACCAGCGTCGATATCCAGGGCGATCTGTCTGCCGAGCTGTCCTACGGCACCTTCGACAAGCTGCTGGAGGCGGCCTTCTACGGCACATGGACTGGCAACGTCCTGACGGTTGGCAGTACTCGCCGGACCTTCACTGTCGCCAAGAACTTCGATGACGTGAGCGTATTCACCCTGTTCAAGGGTATGCATGTCTCGACCTTCGGCCTGGATATCCCGTCCGACGGCAAGATCACCGCCACGTTCAACCTGATGGGCCTGGACTACGCCGACGGCGACACCAGCACTGTGGGCACTATCAGCCCGCCCACTACCACGCCGTTCATGTCCAACAGCAACGTTGGCACTCTGCTGGTAGACGGTCAGTCGCTGGAAGGTCAGGCGTGCGTATCGGCGCTGTCGATCAACCTCGACAACACCCTCCAGACGCAGCGTTGCCTGGGTACCTCTCGACTTGGCCCGGGCGCGCACATCGCCACCGAAGCCGCGATCACGGGCAGCATCACCCTGGCCTGGTCGCAGCGGGCCTGGTCGATCTGGAAAAACTCGTTCACCCGCAAGCCGGTGGCTGTGCAATTCCCGATTACCGACTCGCTTGGCAACCAGTACGTTCTGAGCTTCCCGGCTGTAGAGGTCGACGGCGACCTGCCGAATGGCGGAAAGCGCGACCTGATCGAAGTTACCCTGAACTACACCGTGGCCAAGCAGGCGCCGACTATCACGCGAATTCCGTTCGTGGCCGTGACCAGCGTCACTGTCACACCAGATACCGACACCCTGGCCATCGCGGAAACCTCGCAGCTGTCAGCTGTCGTGGCGCCTGGTGCAGCCAGTCAATCCGTTGCCTGGTCCAGCTCCGACCCTGCCGTAGCAACGGTCAGCGCTACCGGCCTGGTAACTGGTGTGGCCGCAGGCACGGCGACCATCACTGCCACCAGCGTCATCGACGGCACCAAGAAAGACACCTGCGATATCACCGTCTCCTAACCTTTTGGCCGCTCCGGGTATAACGCCGCTCGGAGCGGCCCTTTTTGGCGTGGCGTGAGGAATTCAAGAATGGCCCTGAAGCTGAACAAGAAACCCGAAGCCGTAGGCGCAACCAAGTGGCTCGACTACGACAAAGACACCAAGGTCGAGGTCGCCGGCCTCGACAACCCCGAGTATCAGATCGCCTTGGAGCGTGCTCGTCGCCGCCTGCGCAAAAACGACGAACAGTTCGAGCAGGGTGACGTAGGCGTGGTGAGTGGTGAGAAGACCGAGCACAGCACCCAGTGCATGCTTCTGGCCCACTTCATCCTGAAGGACTGGAGTGGCGCGCAGGACGAGAACGGTAACCCTCTGAAGTACTCGCCCGACGTGGGCGCGCAGATGCTCGAGGGCGATGTCGATTTCTTCCTGTTCGTTCTCAAGGGCGCCGCCGAGTTCTCTGCCGAGAGCAAGCAGGAGGTCGAAGAGATCGCGGGAAAGCCGTCGCGCGCTTCGAGTGGGAGCGGGAGTTCGGCGGCGAGAACCCGGAAAAGCGGGCAGAAACCTACCGCCGACTGAAGATCCCGGTGCCGATCGAACCGGATCGCGACCCGATCACAGCCTACCTGTTGAACACGTTCCGCAACGTCTGTCGAGGTCGGCGATACCTGTCCACGATGACCGGTGCACACCCACTCCGGTTGTCGGCTCGGGAGATCAACGACTGGCTAGAGGCTCACCCGGCTCCCATGCCAAGGCATGAGGTTGATGAGGTGATGTTTGCGCTGGATGAATTGGTCATGAGCGAGAAGGACGAGGGCTAGCCATCAAAATCATACAGCTTCATTGATGCGGAGAAGTTCCGCATAAGCTGAATGCCCACAATCTGACCGCCGATATAGAGTCGTCCGTCTTCATGGCTGATTTCATCTTGTAGCTTTCGCTGCTGCAGCATAAGCGTTATCGCTCGGGAGATGGGTTCCATTCCGTCAGGATAGGGCCCAGACCTGGGTTTGCGGATGATTGCGTCTGGCAACTGTTCAGCAACGAACCCGGCTCCGGAGTGGAGTTGGTAGCCCTTAAGCAAGCCATCACATTCGGAGAATCCGACGTGGAAAATAGTTGTGGTTTGGAGATCAGCGCTGGCACCCCACCTTGCAAGTTCAGACTCAAAGATACGCTTGAGGCGATGTGGGGCTTCAGCGTTGAGCCCCTCAATGCCGAGGGGACTCAATTCCTCATTGATACATCCAAGCCAGGAAGAAAGTATTCCGGCGACGCCCGTCCCGGCCACAACAAGATTCAAGTGCGGGATGCAAAATGCCTTCGATGTGGTTCCGATTGCCTGGCCTGCCGTATTGACGACAAGGGTGTCCGTTGCGATCAAAGCCTGATCGGGGTCGCTCAGATCAATAATGATGGCTGACACTTGGCCTCTCCCTAGCAAAAGGCAGAACGCTACTACGCCTCAGTCCAGCTTCGTTACTGGCTTTCCATCCATGCTGGTTGGATGGCCAGATGACCGAGGGCCGGGAGGAGTAGGGCGCTAAAACCAGACTGGGGCCGAACCCTGCCCACGCGGGGTTTTGGCGCTTCCTGCTGATGGTGGTAGATTGCTGCCATCATGTTGGAGGATTGCCATGGAGATGTTGATTGTTTGGCTTGCTGTAGCTGCAGTTACGGCTTATTTCGCGAAACAAAAAGGGCGCAGTGCTGGCGCGTGGTTTGCTCTGGGCTTTCTGTTCTCGATCTTTGCGCTTATAGCAATTTGGCTAGTGAATCCTATTGGCGTTGACGATGCTAAGAGCATAGAGATCGCCAAGAAATATGGATCATCCTCAAGGTACCGAAAGTGCCCTTATTGCGCCGAGGTGGTGCAGCGCGAAGCCATAAAATGCAAGCACTGCTCATCTGATCTACAACCGGTTCCTGACTGAGCTGAAATTTAATAGAAACCCGCCTAGCGCGGGCTTTTTTTTGCCCGGAGAAAAGGCGATGAGCCAAACGTCCCGTCTTTCGATTGAGATCGATAGCCGAAATGCAGAGCAGAAGGCCTCGGATGTAAAGAAAGCGCTAAATGCGCTGGAAGACGCCGGACTCAGCATTAAGCCAGCCATGGATCGGGCGGGCGACGCCATGGGCAAGGCGGGTGAAAGTGCAAAAGGCTCGTCCATCAATGTCGCGGCGATGGAGCGCCAGGTAAAGTCGCTATCTGGCGTGTTGATAGGACTGGCAGGTCCGCTGACGGCTGCGTTCAGCGTGCAAAAGATCGCCGCTGCCGCACAGCACTACGCCGACCTTACCAACCGCCTGCGGTTGGTGACTGACGGCACGGCACAGTTGGCACAAGCGCAGAATGATGTGCTTCGGGTGGCGCAAGCCTCGCGCCAGTCGCTGGAGTCCACGTCAACCATTTACCAGCGTATTGCCCAAAACGGCAGGGCGCTGGGGTTGAGCTTCGCCGATGTGGCCAAGGTTACTGAAACCGTAGCCAAGTCCGTAGCGATGAGCGGTGCTTCAGCTGCCTCGGCTGATGCTGCGCTGGTCCAGTTTGGCCAGGCGCTCGCCTCTGGCGTACTGCGCGGCGAAGAACTGAACTCGATCCTGGAGCAGACTCCGGCGCTGGCTCAGACCATTGCGCGCGGATTGGGCGTTACGGTTGGACAGCTTCGCGCCATGGGGGCTGAGGGTCAGCTGACCTCTGATAAGGTCATCAAGGCCATTGAAAATCAGAAGGACGCCGTCGACAAACTCGCAGCAAGCATGCAGGTCACAGTCAGCCAGGCGATGACTGCCTTCACCAATTCACTTACAACGACCATCGGGAAGCTGGATGAGGCTACCGGGGCCAGCAGCAAGCTGGCGGCCGGTATTCTCGGGATTTCCGAAGCCATGGATCGCTATCGATCTGGCGAGTTCATGGACTTCTTCACGGCAGATAAAAAGACCGTTGAGGGCTTCAATAACGAGATAAGCACATCTCTGGCAAGGCTTCGCGACCTGGATCAGGTCCGCTCGAAGCTTAATAAGAGCGACCCGTCAGACACCGTATTTTTCAACTTCAAGTTCTACAACAAGCAGGAGCTGGATGCCGAGATCGCCGGCCTGAACAGCAATATTGGCAAGGCACAAGCGGCCATCAAGATCTTGCAGAAAAGCTCTGCTGACCTCAGTGCGCAGGCCCCGAAAGGCGAGGCGGCAGCCGCAGGACTTTCCGCGGCAGCAAAAAGCTACACCGACTCCCAGCAGAAGGCTCTCGCCAAGCTGCAGGACAACAGTGATGCGGTCAAGGAGGCTAACCGCTACATTGCTGAGCACACAGAGCTGACCGAGGCCGACAAGGCTGCGATCCTATCTAATGCTTACGCCGCTGAGGCGCAGAAGAAGGCCAACAAGGCGGCGGCGGCGGCAACCCGCGAGGCGAACAAGGCCTACCAAGAAAACGCCGGGCAAAAGATGCTCGACGACGCCCGCCAACGTTACGCGGTCCTGATGCAGCAGAAATCGGCCATTGATGACCAGGGGAAGGGTGCGCGTACGCTTGGCGTGGAAGCCAAAAAGCTGATCGAGCTCGAAACCGAGATCGCCCAGCTCAAGGAGAAGAAGACGCTGACGGCGGCGCAGAAGCAGGTACTGGCCATGGCCGACCTGAACCTGGCGCAGCAGAAGCAGAACGCGGCGCTCGAGCAGGCGAACAAGCTGGATCAGCAGCGCCTGGAGAACGCAGCCAAGCTACTGTCGTTCCAGGATCAACTGAATGACTCGCTCGAAACCGAGCAACAGGGCTTGGATGCCCAGATCGCCGGCCTTGGCTCAGGGAAAAAACTGCAGGAGCGCATTCGAGAAGACCTGAAGATCCGTCAGGACTACCAGAAGCAGCTGGCCAAGCTGCAGCGCGACTATCAGCGGATCGTTAACCCGACCGCTGAGCAGACTGATCTGTACGAGAAGGAAACCAGGGCGCTCAAGAGTGCGCTCGACAAGCGCTTGTCCATGCAGGAGGACTATTACCGGAAGCTAGACATTGCCCAGTCCGACTGGTCCGTCGGCGCGAATGACGCGTGGTACGACTACCTTGATGAGGCCTCTGACATCTCCAGTCAGACCTACGATCTTTTCTCCAACACCTTCCATGGCATTGAGGATGCTATCGCCGATGCTGCCACGTCCGGAAAGCTGTCGTTCAAGGGACTGGCCGACTCGATCATTGCGGATCTGGCACGCATGGCTGCCAGGGCATATGTCACCATTCCATTGCTCAGTGCCCTTGGCCTTGGCGGATCATCTGCTGCCGGCCTGGCCGGCTCCGTATTGTCTGGAGGCGGCGGTGGCGGCATGAGCCTTTCCAGCATTTGGAATGCCGGAAGCAGTGCCTACAGCGCTATTACTTCCGGCTTTGGCAGCGCAGTGACAGCTGGCTGGAGTGCTGGCCAAGGCTTTTTGGGCGGCATGCAGAGCGCGATCAGCGGCGGCTACAACTACATCAGCAGTGGCCTGAGCGGGTTGTTTGGTGGCGGCGCTGCATCCAGCCTGGCAGGAGGCGCGGGAAGCAATGTCGGCTACGGGCTTGGTCAGTCGCTGGTATCTGGCAATATTGGGTCGTCGACCATGGCCACTTCATCGGCTGGCGGACTCTCTGCGTCGGCACCCTACCTTAGTGCCATTAGCGGCGCCATCATGGGGTATCAAAACTCCGGCGTAAAAGGTGCGGCGGCTGGTGCGGCGGGGGGATACTTAGGCGTAAAGGGCGGGGCGGCGGTAGGATCATATTTTGGACCGATCGGGACTGCCGTAGGGGCGGTGATTGGTGGCATCCTTGGGTCCGTAGGCGGCTCCAAACTGTTCGGCGGCGACTGGGTCACCAAGGACACCGGCCTTTCGCTGGCAGTTGAAGATGGCGACTTTCTCGGTAAGCGGTACGAGTACCAGAAGAAAAAAGGCGGCCTGTTCGGCAAGAATAAGAAGCGCACCCGCTATTCGGCGCTTGATCCGGAAACCCAGGCCGCCCTGGACGCGACCTATGACGCCACAGAGGGCTCGGTCCTCGATCTGTTCGACCGTCTCAATGTCGAGCTGAATGATGGTGTGCTGGATGGCTTGAACATCGGTGCGCAGAAGATCAGCACGAAGGACAAAACGGCCGAGGAGATCCAGGCCGAAATCGCCAAGTGGTTCGGCGGTGTGGCCGACTCGATGGTTTCTGCTGTCGATGCTGCTACAGCAGCTGGCCTTGGCGGCTACAACTTCGAAGGCCTCACCGCGTTCGTGCAGAACCTGGAGGGCGTCAACGAGGTTGTACGCTACTTGAACGTCGGCATGTACGACATGTCCGTGGCGGGCGGCAAGCTGGCTGAGCAGCTGACGGCGATTGCGGGCGGGCTGGATGTGTTGCAGAGCAATGCTGCGACCTATTACGGCGCGTTCATCGGCGAGTCGGAGCGCATGGACGACACGCTCGATGCCGTCACCCGGGCGTTTGTTGCAGCGAACCAGACGCTGCCAGAAACCCGTACCGGCTTCCGCGACATGGTCGAGTCGATCGACACGACAACGCAGGCCGGCATGCAGATGTTTTCAACGCTCATGGCGTTGTCGGGCCAAGCCTCTACGTACTACGACATTCTGGAACAGCGTGCGAGCAACAGCGTGAATGCCGCTTTCGCAGCCGTACAGCGGGCCGTCGAGGCCGAGAAGAAGGCCGCACAAGAGGCGTACAACTCCCGGGTGTCGTCGATCAACGACATGCTGGCTACCGCTCAAGAAGCGGCGTCCACATCGAAGTCGATCAACAGCGCACTGGAGAACGCCCTGAAGGCGCTGCGCGGCACGTCTGACGAGTCTGTCCAGATGATGCGCGGCCAGGCCAAGGCCACCGTCCAGTCTGCCCTGGCAATCGCAAAGGCGGGCGGTTCGCTGTCCAGCTTCACCGGCCTGGAAGACGCTCTCTCGGTCATCAGCAGCAACGACACGTCGCTGTACGGAAGCCTTGAAGAGTTCAACCGCGAGCAAGGCCGAAACGCCAACCTCGTCGCTGAACTGAACGCCCTGAACGGCAAGCAACTGTCGTCGTCCGAGCAAGCCGTCAAAACCCTGCAAGACCAGCTCAAGCAGGCCCAGGAGGCATACGAGGCGCAGACTGCGGGCCTGGACGCACAGCTCGAATGGGCGCAGCAGCAGATTGATGCCTTGAACGGGGTGGACAACAGCGTCAAGTCCGTTGCCGATGCAGTCAAGGAAATGAACGCGGCAGTTGTCGCGGCCATCGCCTCAATCAGCGGCAAGTCCACTCCTCAGAATGCTGGCGTGCTGATCGACACCATCTACAAGGACGTACTTGGTCGGCCGGCAGACGCAGGCGGTAAGCAGTACTGGACCGACCAACTGGCGAGCGGCGCCCTGAACAATACGAACATCGTCGGCGCGATCAAGAACGCGGCAGCCATCGAGGCTGCGTACGCGTCTGCCGGTATCGCCATGAACGAGGGGGCTTCGTACTGGGCGGGCCAGCTCACCAGCGGCGCAATCACGCTCGACCAGCTAAACGAGGCAGTCCGCAACGCGGCCAAGGCCAACGGTTCAATCCCGGCCTTCGCCACGGGCGGCATGCACTCGGGCGGTATCCGGCTTGTCGGTGAGCGTGGTCCAGAGCTGGAAGTCACAGGACCGGCGCGCATCTACAACGCCAGTCAGACGGCAGCGATGCTGAAGGGCGGGGACGGCTGGAAAGAGGTCGTCGCTGCTATTCAGGTACTGCAGCAGTACGCGTACCAGACCACCAAAAACACCGGAAACACGGCCCAAGAGCTGCGTCAGCAGAACGAGGCCGGCGTACTCATTCAAGGAGCAACCGCATGAAGGTCGTCCCGCCAGTCGAGATAACTGACGCGAAGATCGTCAGCTACAACGTGCCCGAGAATGACTACCCGGAGTGGACGGCTGGCACGTACACGCAGGGCACGCGGAGGATCATTGCGGCCAACCACCTGATTTACGAGGTGCTGGCCGCTTCAACTACCGACAGCCCAACGGACGGGGTGGCGAAAGCTACCCCTACGTGGATGATCGTCAGCCCAACCAACCGCTGGAAGATGTTCAACAAGCGTAACGGCAACACATGGATGATCGGAACGGCAACTACCAACCCAGAGAGCATCGACATCACCATCCGGCCAGGCCAGCGGATCAACTCCATTGGCCTGGTCGGGGTCCTGGCGACGACCCTGCAGGTGCAGATGATCGTCGGCGGGCAGGTGATCTACGACGTCACGCAGTCAATGTCGAGCAAGGACAGCAACTCGTCTTGGTACCAGTACTACTTCGGCCCCTTCGTTACCCGCGTCAACTTCGCCCGGCTGGACTTGCCAGCCCAGGCAGACGCCGATATCCGCGTCATCGCCAGCTCTCCAGGCGGCACCGCGCAGATCGGCATGCTCGTAATGGGCTGGGCCAGAGAACTTGGCTGGGCGCGCTGGGGCACCGGCCTCGGGTTCGACAGCTATTCCTCGGTCAAGGAAGACGACTTCGGCAATGTCACGATCACCCCGAGGGGTGGCCGTGATTCCGTCGATTTTGACGTGGCCATGTACACAAATCAGGTTTCGACCGCCAAGCGGGTTCTGACCGAAGTCAAGGACACTGCGGCGCTCTACGTCGGCAGCGAAATCGTTGACCCCACCATCATTGTTGGCCGCTTCGACAGGTTCTCCCTGGTCCTGTCGAACGTGGCTATTTCCGAATACTCCCTTGAAGTCAGGAGCCTCATGTAATGGCAGTCACAGCCCCCGCAATTACACCATTGCCAGATCCGCCGCTGCCAACAGATGCGCCGGCTGTATTTGACACAAAGGCAGGCGCATCGCTTTTGGCTCAGCAGGCCATGGTGCCCCAGATCAACACATCGCTGAATTGGATCGCCGAGCAGGTAAATGCAGCAGAAGGCTTCAAGAATGCTGCCGCAGGCTCAGCGGGCGCAGCGGACGACTCAGCCAGCGCGGCCAACACTGCCAAGCTGGCTGCCCAGCAAGCTGTGACCGACGCCGAGCAGGCCGGCGCCGCCCAAGTGGAGCTGGCCCAGGACCAAGTAGCGCTGTCTGTCGCCGCCAAGGATGAGGCCCAAGCGGCTGCCCAGGCCGCGGGAAGCGCTGCAGGACTGCCGTCAGAGCGTGTGCCTTACTCCGTTTTGCAGGTCACCTCTGATGGCCGCAGTGCTTGGGGCGCCCGCGACCGGATCGGCGAAGTGGTCACGGCCGTCAAGGCGCAGGACGCAAGCTATATCCAAACCGGAAGCGTTTACCTGCAGGCCTCATATCCTGAGTTGTTCCAACTACTTGGGAAAATAACAACCCCAGGTGTGTATTCGTTCCAGGGCGTAACCAACCCCAGCGGCTATACGGTCGTTGATATTGCTACAGATGGAAATGGCACTTGGATAGCCGCTTGTTCAGAAACGACGGGCACCTCTGTGTCACTGCTAGGTTATGTATTGCGCAGTGTTGACGACGGCAAAACCTGGACTCCGGTCTCCATCCAAAGGGTGAGGGTGCGAGCGGTTGGGTATGTAAATGGTGTCTGGGTAGTGGTAGGGGGGCACTATGAAACATCCAGCGAAAACGTATCATTTTCAACAAGCAAAGACGGTGGAGCCACTTGGGCGACGGGTGATAACACCAACACCCGTACCGCCAGTAGCAATGCGCGCATGTTTCTGGAAGTTGGCGAGAGCGGTGGTCTGGTCTTGACGGGTTCGTACCAAGACATTTACGGGGCGTGGTCGATTTGGACATCGCTGTTTTTAAACGCCCCTTCAGGTGCGCAATGGTCCGCTTGGGCAGGCACTGCAGGTCTGGCAACCCTTACCGCCGGCGCCGGCGGTGCCGCACGGTCGGGTGCCTACAATGTTGTGGTGACAACACTGGGGAAAATGTCCAGAGCGCTGGTGAGCGCAGCGGCCACCAGCACCGGCAGCGCAGTCAACACCGGTGTGACCGCTGACCTGAAGGCAGTAGCGGCCAAGGCAGGAACGATAATCGCTGTCGGAGCGTCAGGAACCATAATCAGAAGTACCGACGATGCCGCAACGTTCAGGCCGTCAGCCGTTTCTGGGTCACCTGATTTCCGTTCGATTGAGGGGGTAGGCGGGGGCGTCTGGATCGCGGGAACCTCGGCAGGTGTTCTCTGGATCAGCCTTGACGACGGCTTCACCTTCACGCAGACCACGCCCAGCGGCGTGGCGACGGCCGTGACTCGGATCAAGGCGGCAGGAAATACCGTCGTTCTCAACAGCGGTACGGTCATTCGCCGCAGCGAAAGCCTGTACAGCTATGACCAAAACACCCAGTTCATCGTACCGGCGGTGGCCGCACCCAGCGGGCTGAAGTCGTTCATCAAAGCGCGGGAGGCTGCATGAAACTGTACCTATGGAACGAGCAGGGATTATATGCGGGTACGGTAGAGGCTGAGCCGTCCGGTGCCATGCCGTTACGCAGCACTCCCACCGCGCCTCCCAAGCTTACCGGCACCCAAGTCGCTCGCTGGACCGGCGCAGGCTGGGAGAAGCTGGCGAACGCGCCAGAGCCTGAGCCGCTTCCCGAACCGGACTGGCTCGCTCTCATCGCCGCGCGGCGCTACCAGGCCGAGATCGGCGGCATCGAACTCGCCGGCCTGCCCATCGCCACCGATGACCGCAGCAAGCTGCTCATCAACGGCGCGGCTGCCCGAGCGGCGCGAGACAGCGGCTACACGCTCAAGTGGAAGACGGACGAAGGCTTCATCGATCTGCCTGCCGACCAGGTGCTGGTCATGGCCGACGCGGTGGCCGATCACGTGCAGGCCTGCTTTGACCGCGAGGCGGAATTGCTGGCAGCAGTAGCTGACGGGTCGATCACCGCCGAAATGCTGGAGCAAGGCTGGCCCTGATACCCGCTGAGCGGAAATGTTTCCTACGCATGTGTCGTGGTGGCACAATGAATCTCCATCCCTGTCAGCACCACCAAGGAAGGCTTCATGGCCACTCTCGATAATTCGCAATACATTACCGCACTCTACATCGCTGCATTCGGTCGAGCGCCTGACAAAAGCGGCTTGGCCTACTGGACTGCGCAGATGGAAGCGGGATTGTCTTTTGATAGCGTAATCAGCAGTTTCCTTAACAGTCAGGAAGCCACGTCCCTTGTTGGTCAAGGGGTAAGTGATCAGGCCTTTTTGAGCACATTGTATAGCAACGTGCTGAGCCGCGCCCCGGATACTGGTGGTGCGCAATACTGGCAGGGTCGCCTGGACAACCTAGAAGATCGCGCTGCGCTGGTGAAAGAATATATCTCCTCGATCAGCGACAGCACGGGGGACGACACAAAGTTGCTGCAGAATAAAATTGTGATTGGTCAAAAGTTTGCGGCCTCGGCATCAGGCGATAACACCATTTACGCCAAGGCAATGATGACCTATGTGACTAGCGAGACAGACGCGCTGACAACTGGCCAAGCGCTGAATGACTACTTCGACAACGGAGCACCCGCTACTGGAGGCGGAAGTTCTTATGGTAACGATTTTAAACTCGAGTTTGGTTACGTTGGTAACTTCTTTATTAGCTCAACCGTAACTGCGGGCGCCGGTGTCGAAGAGCCTAACTTGGCAGGGATGAGCATAGATATCGGAGAAGGTACGATCAAAATCACTTCCGAAAGTGGTTCCGGTTTTTTTGCAAATGGAGTGACTTTGAAAATCTCTGATGCAAATGGCACTCTTCCGGCATTTACTGGCTTCAATATTATATCCAATACTTGGACAGTGAATCCTAGCGCGGATTTTGATCCATCCAACATTTCGGTAACTGCCGATGCTGTCACTATCACTCTGACTGGGCTGAATGTCGGAGCGAACACCAGCCTAGAGTTTTCTTTGCTTAGCTAATCATTAAGCGTACGCATGGCATTTCAATAGCCTGACAGTCGTAGCGCGCAAATCTTTTAGAGCCCGCCTAGTGCGGGCTTTATTTCGCCTGGAGAAACCCATGCTGAAACAAATCCGCGCCTCGGCAATTGCCCCGGCGCTCAAACTGCTGCCTGCGAAAATGTCGGGCCGGCGTGCTGAGCAGATGCTGCTGAGCATCGGGCTACAGGAAAGTCGACTGATCCATCGCCGGCAGATCGGCGGCCCGGCCCGAGGCCTCTGGCAGTTCGAAAAGGGTGGCGGTGTCCGTGGCGTGCTCAAGCACCCCAGCACCCAAGCCCTGGCGCGCTCCGTATGCCAGGCCCGTGGTGTGCCGGTGACCGACGCCGCTGTCTATACCGCGCTGGAGCACGACGATGTGCTTGCTGCCGCGTTCGCCCGGCTTCTGCTGTGGACCGATCCTGCGCCGCTGCCTGCGGTGGGTGAGGTTCAGCGGGCATGGGCCTTGTACCTGCGCACTTGGCGCCCGGGCAAGCCGCACCGGCAGACCTGGGACGCTCTGTATGCCCAGACAATGGAGGAGGTGGCATGACGAAAGCCATTCTGCTGGCTGCTCTGCTCGTGCTCCAGGGCTGCGCCGTCCAAGCCCTGAGCTACGCCGCCAACACGTACTGTGCTGCTCCAGCTGATGTGCGCACTGCCAACCGCATCCTGGTCAACGCCTCGATCGCGCCCAATCGGGTCGAAGTCACCTGCGGCGGTGCGCCATGACCGGCCGCTTCCTCGACCCGCTACTACTGCGGGCGTACGACAAAGGCGAATGGGTGCTGACCAACGATTTCCGGTACCAGGCGCTCGACGGCACAATCTACACAGCGCCGCGGTACTTCATCACCGACCTGGCTTCGGTGCCTTGGGTCGTAAAGCCGCTTTTCCGTGACATCGAGGACCGCGAGGCCGGGGTCATCCATGACTGGCTTTATTGCGAGAACCAGCTACCCCGCGCCGTGTGCGATGCGCTGTTCTACGAGATGCTGCTCGCCCTGGGCGCAGACAAGCGACGGGCTGGCTTGATGTACGCCGGTCTGCGGGTCGGCGGTGGATCGCGCTATGCGGCGTGCAAGGGTGGGGTGAAGGATGAGGATATGGCTTGGGCGCTGATGAGAGAGGAAGAACGGAATCTGGCCTCTCGACAGCGCTTGAGCGAAGCCGAATAGCCGGCCTGGCTTGTGAGGCGGTGATCGACGGTTTTGGAAAATTCTCTCCAAGCAAGGAAGCAGGGAGGCAGAAAAGCGCCCTAGCCACCTATTGGAACCCAGAAATTACAGCGGATTGGACCCATGAGCAGAGCCGCGTACGCAATAAAATGCGTCTGTGTTTACGAAAGCGCTTATGGAGTATGTATGACTCGTATGAATTGGTTTGAAAAGTCTCCCGGTGCAGCAAAAGCGCTGACCGGTTTACACCACTATGTAACCACCGGAACGAATCTACCTCCGGAGTTGATACATCTGGTCTTCCTTCGGGTATCACAGATCAATGGTTGCGCGTTCTGCATCGATCTTCACTCTCGCGACTTGATCAAAGGCCGCATGTCAGTTGACAAGGTGCTGCTAGTCGCGGTTTGGCATGAGGCGGAACACTTATTCTCTGATCTAGAGCGCGCTGCATTGAAGTGGGCAGAAGAGGTGACCAATGTGGGAGAAACCCATGTTTCGGACGAGGCCTACGCTGCCGCCTCCGCGGTCTTCAACGAGCGAGACTTGGTGGATTTGACTGCCACGATTGCTGCAATGAACGCTTTCAACAGGATGGGGGTTACGTTCAGACTCAAGCCTGCCGCGAAGGGGTAGCTGTCAACCGCCTAACCCTGCGAAGGAAGTCGCCAAGGTGGAGCTCGGTTTTCCGCCTTATCGGGGTGTGAAGTCAGGGTCAATTGTAGCCGCATCGCCTCGATCCACTGAATAGCGGGCACTGGGGCGAAGCGGCCTATAATGCACTGACTTCCACCAAAGGATTAATCCGTGAAAAGAATGCTGGAGGGGATGGCGCTCGCTGGTGAGCCCTTGCTACTGAAAGCTCTGGAAGCGGTCCGGGCCCATCGTGATGCGGAAACAGGTTGCGCGCCGCCTGAAGAGGTCGAACGTCTACGCCTATTGGCGCATTCGCTATACCAAGCGGTTCTCGATTACCAGTTAATCCAAGCAGGTCGGGCACCGGCTACTATTCAGTGATGGCCTTCTCAGGATGGAGCCCGATGAAGTGTAAGCCGCCGATGCTTTACCCTGACCATCCCATGTACACCGACGCCGTGGACGCTATGAAGCGTTATCACGAAGCCCAGGCTTCGGGTGAGCCGGCGGAAGAGGTGGAGCGTCTGCGGCTGATTGCCGAATCGCAATTCCAGGTGGTCACCGACTACCAGCTCAAAGCGTTAGGCGGCCCTGCGGGCCCGATTCACTGATCGGGCCGCATGTGTCGAACTCCTTCCTGAGCAACCACGCATAGTCCGCCGAGCGGTACTGGCGCGCTTGCGTTTCCTGATGCTGAGATACTGTATCCATATACAGTATCTGGTGCAGCATGTACTTCCTCCTCGTTCGGCGCCGAGAGCTCGGCGTAGCAATTCCAAACGAAAAGCTCGGCAAGATCCAGGCTATGCGCGCAGACGTTCATATCGAGTACAGCCACAGTGCTGTGCTAGGGCGACCATCAATACAAGCCTGGGTCTTCAATTCCGCACCAAGCGGCGACATCATCCCGCGACTGCACGATGCATGCGTGAACGGCATGGCCCAGCTCGGCATGAACATCACCGGCCTGGAAGAGATTGACGGGGTGTTGTATGCCCAGTCGTGGTGGTGCCGGGCGGTTGGCGATTATGGCAACTGAGCTTCCGCATGCCTGGTTGGCCGAGCTGAACGACCAGGTTGCCCTGGTGGCAGATCCTGATGGGCGCGCAGCCGTCCTCAGCGAGATGGCCTATGCCGCGCGCCGGCGGCGGGAGGTCGATGACGATGACCTGGTCGACATGCTGGAGATCGTCGAGTCGGCCAGGCTGTGGGCGCTGGCCGAACATGAAGAGGCCTGGGCGATCGGCCTGTTCTGTAAGTAGCTATATAGAAGAAGGAGCCGAACAGGTTTCTCCCATCTTCTAGCCAAGAGAAACACCGGCAGTGCCATACCGGAGTGCTGCCTTTTTCCTGCCTAAAAAATGACCAGCTCTGTGGTCATCCCGCCTTCATTGCTGAATTTTTGCTTTAGCAAATCTTCAAGCGTCCTTTGGGCCCTGTAAACACTGGGTCTTCCCGAATAATCGACCCGATCCATCATCGGTGCAACGCTAAATCGCCGAGAGGGCTCGGGGCGTGTGGTTTGTGGTGTTAAGGCTGTTTCTAAGGGCATTCTGGACTACGCATTTTTGTACCATCTTCCGGGGTTTTGAGGGCGTTTTGGGTGTGACAGTGGTGGGATGTACCACCGCCAATTACGTTCGTACCACCGAAAATAGGGCAACGATCAGAGCAAGGAAAAAGGCCGATGGTACGGTGAGCGATACCGTCCAGATCCGCCTCGAGAAAAACGGTGCCCTAGTCTACCAAGAAGCCCAGGCGTTCGCCCGCAAGCAGGCAGCGCAGGCTTGGGTGAAGCGACGGAAGACCGGGTTGGCTGTCCCTAGAGCGATCGTGCGGGCCAGCCGGGAGGGCCACGCTATCAAGGAAATGATAAACCGCTACTTGGTCGAGGCCGAGAGCAAGCGGCGCACCCTGACTGCCATCAAGAACAGCTACCTCAGTGAGACGGTCGACTCGGCAAACACCCAGCAAGCGCTGGTTGACTATGTGGCGCAAGATCCCGGAAGGGGAGGGGCTAAGCCGCAGACGGCGGGCAATGACTTGGCGCACTTGGGGTCGGTGTTGTTGTTGGCCAGGGCCAATTCCTCTACCCGTACATAGTGCTTGAAGAGACACCGTCCGGTCAGTAACGCCAGTTCTACGGAGCGATAGCGGCTCTCAACATGAACTGTATGCGCGGCACGGGACGGGTGGGTAATTTCCAGAATCATTCGTTGCGGTGGTTCTTGATGGCCGGTCGGCCAAACGAGATAAATCGCAGCCTGGTAACCCCGGAAGCTATATCGATAGACCTCATGACTGATCGGTAAATGCATGTGTTCCTCGCATCCGAAAGGGATTTGCTCACGGCTTATAGGTGGGACTGGGGCAAAGGAAGCATGGTTCGGCCGGCTGAAAGGGGTGGTTGACGTTTGGTCACAAGCCGAGCGGCTGCCAACCGTCAGGAATGGTTAAGGAGAACTCGTCTCGTTTGACTCCTTCCACTAGGGTGAAGGAGGGCTAAAAACGTCGTAGGAGGGCGACATGAGAATACGCGGACAGGTGTTCTGGTCATGGGCGGACCCGACACTTCACTGTAGAACCCATGAAGAGACGCTGAGTGATGGAACACTCATTGATGTACAGGTGCGGCTTTCCCGAACGGGGGCTACCCAAATGTTCATAGGTGTTTATGCCCCGTCAGGCATGGCGCTTTACGAAGAGTCGTTTGATACACGCCCAGGTGAATCTATGACCCGAGCCCTTGCATGGGGTGTCGGACGTGCTCGTAAGGTCGCAGTGGAAAGCAATCCGGATTTCGATGTGTGCACAAAAAGGGCCTGAACAGCGAATACTCATGGGGCAAAAATGGGGCAAACCGAGCGCCATTCTATGCCCCTCTATGCCCTTTGAGTGTCTAGCGAGCACATACAAAAAAGCGCCCAAGCCTTTCTGTACGGGGCTTGGGCGCTTTTTCTGGTTAATACCCAAGCACAATTGGCGTGTGGTGGCTTCACTCATTTCCAATTAATCTTCTCTAACTTTCCTTAGGTACTTTGTCGAGATGTATCCGTCTATCCAGTATCCATCAATTTCATATGTCACAAATAGCCAGGTGCGATCCTCTTTACCTAGTACGACTACAATGGCATTCTTCGGTAACTTTAAAATTATCTCCGACTTCGTGCTCGGTTTGGAACGAAAATTTACATCTGAGCCGGTCACCAAGCGTATATCTCCTGGTTTTCCTGCAAGTTCTTTCCGGATGAAATTTCGAATCTTGGCGAGAGACTCTGTTTGGGGTAGGCGAGCATTAAGGTCAACAACTGAAGCTCGAATGCTTTCCCATTGTGCTGTCGCCTGTATAGAGCTAAAGAATATAATAACTAAAAGATTTATTAGCCAGGTCGGGAGGCGCGAAACATCGTCGGTTGCAACCGCGTCGGATTGTACAACCCGAGCCTCTCCTGTCGAGATGACTGAAATGGTCGCATGGCCTTCCGCTTTAACGTGTTTAAGCGGTCGCTTTTGGTCTGAGTCAGGTTCCTCTTCTGCTACCGTGCGTCGCCTTTCGAGCTCATTTAGTAGGGCATCGATGCTTAAGTTTGAAAATGGTGATCCGGTCTTTGAAAATGAATTCTGAAATAACTTGCCAAAATGACTATGTTCTAGAGGAGTGCGGTACTGTTCTATAACTTTTGCAAACTGGACATCCATTATTGGAGAGCGGAACTGTTCCAAAATCTTGGCCATTTGGGAGGTGAAGGGAGTCCCCGCCTGCTCCAGAATTTTGGCTATCTGAGGGGTGAGAGGTGTCTGCTCCAGGACCTTGGCCATCTGAGGGGTAAGGGGGGATCGTGCCTGCTCCAGAATCTTGGCCATATGCGGTGTGAACGGGGTTCCTACCTGCTCCAGAATCTCGGCTATATGAGGGGGGAGGGGATAGCGTGCCTGCTCTAGGACCTTGGTCATCTGAGGGGTGAGGGGGGAACGTGCCTGCTCAAGGATTTTGGCCATCTGAGGGGTGAAGGGAGACCCTACCTGTTCAAGGATCCTGGCCACCCCCGAACCGAATGGGGAGCGAATCTGCTCCAATAGCATGGCAATACGGCCATTGTTAGTTTGCTCGGAATTATATTCACCCATTGGGTATCCCTTTCTATGCCGCTTGATGATGTGTTCAGATTAACTTGAGATGAGGTAGGTCTTCTAGGCTAACTGGCGTTGCAACAGTTGATTTTGAAGGATTACATTGTCCATCGTTAGGCAGGTCGAGCACCAGCCTATCCCCTCTATGCCCTTTGAGTCTCACGCCAAAGCCCGTAATAGCCCGCACGCGTTGGGGTGGGTTTTTGCGCTTTTCGCTCTGGAACAAACTGGTGCAGTGCTGAAGATGTAAAAAATTATTTGGAGCTAAGCGCGTAGGTCCCACTGTGTAAAGTCTAATATATTTGCCATGTACATTGATCTTAGGCTGCGCGCTTTCAGTTTTTCCTGCCAGTAAGTATGTCTTTGGTCTGCTCTGCTGACTACGACACTTTCTTTCGGGCTGCTGGCGTCCGCTGGCGTCAGCCAGGCGGCCGGCTGGTGCGAGTCTGGCAAACCGGTGAAATTCGCCGGCTTGAACTGGGAAAGCGGGATGCTGCTCACCGACGTGATGCAGTTCGTGCTGAAAAATGGTTATGGCTGTGATACCGACAGCCTGCCGGGTAATTCCATTTCCATGGAAAACGCCTTGAGCAGCAACGATATCCAGGTGTTTGCTGAAGAGTGGGTAGGGCGCAGCGAGGTCTGGAACAAGGCTGCGGCGGCCGGCAAGGTCGTCGGCATCGGCTCGCCGGTGGTTGGTGCGGTCGAAGGCTGGTATGTGCCGCGTTATGTGATCGAAGGCGATGCCGGGCGCAATCTCGAAGCCAAGGCGCCAAACCTCAAGAGCATCGCCGATCTCAAGCAATACGCCCAAGTCTTCAAGGACCCGGAGGAGCCGGACAAAGGGCGCTTCTACAATTGCCCGGCTGGTTGGACCTGTGAGCTGGACAACAGCGAAATGCTCAAGCGCTATGGTCTGGAAAACGCCTATACCAACTTCCGCCCGGGCACCGGCCCGGCACTGGATGCCGCCGTTCTGTCGAGCTACAAGCGCGGCGAGCCGATCCTGTTCTATTACTGGTCGCCGACCCCGCTGATGGGCCAGGCCGACCTGGTCAAGCTGGACGAGCAACCCGGTGTGGATAAATCCGTGACCATCAAGGTTGGGGTGTCGAAGGCCTTCCACGAGCAGGCGCCGGAACTGGTGGCGGTGCTCGAAAAGATCAATCTGCCGATCGACCTGCTGAACCAGAACCTGGCGCGCATGAGCAAGGACCGTATCGAGTCGCCCGAGCTGGCCAGGTTGTTCCTCAAGGAACACCCCGAAATCTGGCACAGCTGGGTCAGCGAAGACGCTGCCAAAAAGGTAGGCGCAGCACTCTGAGCCTGTGGGGTCGTCCGGCTCCTGCCGGACAGGCCACGCGACGGTCCGCTCCATGCACTTGCTCGAGACAATTCCATGTTTCCGAAAAACTTCACGTTTTCCATTGCCGACTGGGTCAATGGCTGGGTCGATGCGCTGGTAAGCAACTACGGTGATGTGTTCCGGCACATTTCCGACACTCTGTTGTGGGCCATCGTCAACCTCGAAGGCCTGCTACGCGCAACTCCTTGGTGGCTGGTCCTGGCCATCGTCGCGGGCATCGCCTGGCACTCCACCCGTAAAGTCGTGACCACGGTGGTGATCGTCGGCTTGCTGTTCCTGGTCGGTGCGGTAGGCCTGTGGGACAAGCTGATGCAGACCTTGGCGCTGATGCTGGTGGCCACGCTGATCTCGGTCCTGGTCGGTATTCCGCTGGGTGTCCTTTCGGCGCGTAACGATCGGCTGCGGGCGGTGCTGATGCCATTGCTCGACATCATGCAGACCATGCCCAGCTTCGTGTACCTGATTCCGGTCCTGATGCTGTTCGGCCTGGGCAAGGTGCCGGCGATCTTTGCCACCGTCATCTATGCCGCTCCGCCGCTCATTCGCCTGACCGATCTAGGCATTCGCCAGGTGGACGGCGAGGTCATGGAGGCGATCAATGCCTTTGGTGCCAATCGCCTGCAGCAACTGTTCGGCGTGCAGTTGCCACTGGCATTGCCGAGCATCATGGCCGGGATCAACCAGACCACCATGATGGCCCTGTCGATGGTGGTCATCGCCTCGATGATCGGTGCTCGTGGCTTGGGTGAAGATGTGCTGGTCGGCATCCAGACCCTGAACGTGGGCCGCGGCCTCGAAGCGGGCCTGGCCATCGTGATTCTGGCGGTCGTGATCGACCGTATTACCCAGGCCTATGGCCGGCCACGGCATGGGGTGGGCAAATGAGCGACAAGCCGATGATGAACAAGATCGAAGTCAAGCATGTCTTCAAGGTTTTCGGTGCTCGCGCCGAAGATGCCCTGCAAATGATCCGCCAGAAAAAAGCCAAGGATCAGGTGCTGGCTCAAACCGGCTGCGTGGTCGGGGTCAACGATCTCTCGCTGTCCATCGGCAGCGGCGAGATCTTCGTGATCATGGGGCTGTCGGGTTCGGGCAAGTCGACCCTGGTGCGTCATTTCAACCGCCTGATCGAGCCGACCAGCGGCGAGATCCTGGTCGATGGCGAGAACATCCTGCAATACGACATTCAAGCCCTGCGCGAATTCCGCCGGCACAAGATCAGCATGGTGTTCCAGAGCTTCGGCCTGTTGCCGCACCGCACCGTGCTGGACAACGTCGCGTATGGCCTGAAAGTCCGTGGTGAGAGCAAGGCAATGTGCGCTGAGCGAGCGCTGCACTGGATCAACACCGTGGGCCTCAAGGGCTACGAAAAATCGTACCCGCATCAGTTGTCAGGTGGCATGCGTCAACGCGTCGGCCTGGCCCGAGCCTTGGCCGCCGATACCGGCATCATCCTCATGGACGAAGCCTTCAGTGCGCTCGATCCGCTGATTCGCGCCGAAATGCAGGACCAGTTGCTTGAGCTGCAGAAAACCCTGCACAAGACCATCGTCTTCATCACGCACGATCTGGATGAAGCGGTGCGTATCGGCAACCGCATTGCCATTCTCAAGGACGGTCGCCTGATCCAGGTCGGCACACCGAAGGAAATTCTCTACCAGCCTGCGGACGAATACGTCGATCGTTTCGTGCAACGCCGCGTAGCTTCGCTTTAAGGAACCGCGTGTATGTCGATTGCCGAAAGAATCATCATCGCCGAAGCGCCTATGCGCTGGCAGGATGTGGTAGCCGTGGCGCGGCATGGGGCGAAGCTTGAGCTGGCCCCATCGGCCTGGGCGCGGATCGAGAACGCCCAGGCGATCGTCCAGCGCATCGTTGCCAGCGGTGAGCGCGCCTATGGCGTCAATACCGGGCTTGGCGCCCTGTGCAATGTGTCGTTGCAGGACGAACAACTCAGCCAGCTGTCGCGCAACACCTTGCTCAGCCATGCCTGCGGCGTGGGTACGGCGCTGTCGGACGAACAGACCCGGGCGATCATGTGCGCGGCGATCATCAATTTCTGCCAGGGCCGTTCCGGCTTGCAGCGCAAGGTGGTCGAGGCGCTGCTGACGCTGCTCAACGAGCACATCACCCCGCAGGTGCCGAAACAGGGTTCGGTGGGCTACCTGACCCACATGGCCCATATCAGTATCAGCTTGTTGGGCGTCGGCCTGGTCAGCTACCGTGGCCAGATCGTGCCGGCGCAGCAAGCCTTGGCCGAGGTCGGCCTGTCACCGCTGAAACTGGGAGCCAAGGATGGTCTGTGCTTGGTCAACGGCACCCCGTGCATGACCGGCCTGGCCTGCCTGTCCCTGGACGACGCCACGCGCTTGAGCCAATGGGCCGATGTCATCGGCGCCATGAGCTTCGAGGCCCTGCGTGGCCAGTTCGATGCCTTCGACCCTGAAATCATCGCGATGAAACCGCACCCGGGCATGCAGCGTGTGGGCAGCAACTTGCGCCGCCTGCTGGACGGCAGCGAGATCATTGCCAGCAGCCGTGGCATTCGCACCCAGGATGCCTTGAGCATTCGCTCGATTCCGCAGGTGCATGGCGCCGCGCGCGATCAGTTGGCACACGCGGCGCGGCAGATCGAGACCGAACTCAACTCCTCTACCGACAACCCGATGTTGCTGGGTACACCCGAGTCGTACCGGGTGGTTTCCCAGGCCAACCCGCACGGCCAGTCCGTGGCCATGGCGGCCGACTTGCTGGCCATCGCGGTGGCCGAGATCGGGGCCATTGCCGAGCGTCGTCTCGATCGCCTGATCAACCCGTTGGTAAGCGGTTTGCCGGCTTTTCTGGTCAGCCAACCGGGTGTGAATTCGGGCATGATGATTGTTCAGTACGTGGCCGCTTCACTCTGTGCTGAAAACCGTCAGCTGGCACAACCGGCAGTCATCGACAACTACGTCACCTCCGGGCTGCAAGAGGACCACTTGAGCATGGGCACCAATGCCGGGTTGAAGCTGCACCGGGCTCTGGAGAACTGTACGCAGATCCTCGCCATCGAATACCTGTTGGCGGCCCAAGCGTTCGAGTTCCTCAAGCAGCAACGCTTTGGCGCCGGTACCCACATTGCCTGGCGGTTGTTGCGCGAACGGGTCCCGGCCTATGCCCAGGACCGTTGGCTGGCCCCGGATATCGCCAGCAGTGCATCGATCCTGAAGGATCCGGTCCTGCTTGGCGCTGCGTTCCCCGACCTGTTGTGACAGATGTAAGCGCCTGACGCTCCCATGGCTTCGAATCGTGCAGGTCACATGCCGATGCAATATCGGCAAAGTGCCAGCTGAGAGAGCGTTGGGCGTGACAATCGTTCTTCTGCTTGGCGGCGTTGTGCTTTGGCTTTGGAAAACCAAGGCGCCGCAAGACGCCAGGCAGATTCGATCGCAGAGGTACCATCCCCGCGTCGGTTTCAGAATGAGCCCTGTCGCTTGGGCGCAACCTTCCAGCGCCAGGGGTGCCATGCTTGCAGGATGCCTACGGACCCACTGCGCGCAGACGCAGGGCCTAGGTACGGAGGGCGCCCGGTGACCATGTGACCGTGACATGGACGGTGCGCCGCAGCAGAAGACGCCGGACGCTTGCCCTGCAGCGGTCCGTGATGCCGAGGTCCGCTGTATGCCTGAAGAGACGCTTCACCTGCCATTGATCCAGCGCGTGCTGGAGCGCTACAAGGACACCGCCGGTGCCTTGCTGCCGGTCCTCCATGCCATCCAGGAAGACGTAGGCTACGTGCCTGACGTCGCCGTCCCTGAAATCGCCCATGCCCTGAACCTCAGCCTGGCTGAGGTGCGCGGGGTGATTAGCTTCTATCACGATTTCCGTACTTCGCCCCCGGCGCGCCATACCTTGCGCCTGTGCCGGGCCGAGTCCTGCCAGAGCCGGGGCGCCGAGGCGCTGGCCGCGCAATTGCGTGAGCAGTTGGCGCTGGACGATCACGGCACCACCGCCGATGGCGCCATCAGTCTGCGGCCGGTGTATTGCCTGGGTGCGTGCGCCTGTTCGCCAGCCCTGGAACTGGACGGGCAACTGCACGCGCGCCTGACCCCTGAGCGCCTGAGCGCCTTGGTCAACGGCTGCCGGGAGGAAGAAGCATGCTGAAGCTATTCGTTCCGTGCGATTCGGTCGCCCGCGCGGTAGGCGCCGACCAGGTCGCCGACGCACTGGCCCGCGAGGCCGAGCGCCGACAGCTGCCGGTGGACATTCAACGCACCAGCTCTCGCGGCCTCTATTGGCTGGAGCCGCTGGTCGAAGTGGAACAAGCCGGCGAGCGCCTGGGCTTTGGCCCGGTTGCCGCCGAAGATGTGCCGAGCCTGCTGGATGCCTTGGTGAGCGAGCCGGCGGGCCATTCGTTGGCCCTTGGGCCGGTGGCCGAGATCCCTTATCTGAAAACCCAGCAGCGCCTGCTGTTCGCCCGTGCCGGTATCACCCGGCCCTTGTCGCTCGAGGACTACCGCGCCCACGGGGGCTTCGAAGGCCTGACCCGGGCCGTGGCGCTCGATGGCGCGGACGTGGTCGCGGCTGTGCTCGACTCTGGCCTGCGTGGCCGGGGTGGTGCGGCATTCCCGGCAGGTATCAAGTGGCGCACCGTACGTGACGCGCAGGCTGCGCAGAAATACGTAGTCTGCAATGCCGACGAAGGTGACTCCGGCACGTTCGCCGACCGCATGCTGATGGAAGGCGACCCCTTCCTGCTGATCGAGGGCATGGCCATCGCCGGCCTGGCCGTCGGCGCCACCAAGGGCTACATCTATGTGCGTTCGGAGTATCCGGATGCGATCCGTGCACTGAATGCCGCTTTCGACATCGCCCGCGCGGCAGGCTACCTGGGCGATGACGTCGCCGGCAGCGGCCTGGCCTTCGACCTGGAAGTGCGGGTCGGCGCCGGCGCCTATATCTGCGGCGAGGAAACCGCGCTGCTCGAGTCCATCGAGGGCAAGCGGGGGATCGTGCGGGCCAAGCCACCGTTGCCAGCCCTCGAAGGCCTGTTCGGCCTGCCAACCTTGGTGCACAACGTGCTCACCCTGGCCTCGGTGCCGGTGATCCTGGCTAAGGGTTCGGCGTTCTATCGCGACTTTGGCATGGGCCGCTCGCTGGGCACCATGCCGTTCCAACTGGCTGGCAACATTCGCCACGGTGGGCTGGTGGAGCGTGCCTTCGGTCTTACCCTGCGTGAGTTGGTGGAAGGCTACGGTGGCGGCACGGCCAGTGGCCGGCCGCTCAAGGCCGCACAGGTGGGCGGGCCGTTGGGCGCCTGGGTGCCGCCCAGTGGCTTCGACACGCCGCTGGACTACGAGGCCTTCTCTGCCATGGGCGCGATGCTGGGTCATGGCGGTGTGGTGGTAGCTGACGACACGCTGAACATGGCCAGCATGGCCCGCTTTGCCTTGCAGTTCTGCGCCGAGGAATCCTGCGGCAAATGCACCCCTTGCCGGATCGGCTCGACCCGCGGCATGGAAGTGGTGGATCGGCTGATCGCCAGCACCGACATGGCCGAGCGTGAAGACCAGGCGCTATTGCTGCGCGACCTGTGCGACACCCTGCAGTACGGCTCGCTCTGCGCCATGGGCGGGATGACCTCGTATCCGGTGGCCAGTGCCCTCAAGTATTTCCCTGCTGACTTCGGTCTGACCACCACGGAGGCCGCCCAGTGATCAATTTCTTCGACCCCACCAACGACCTCGACTTGGGAACCCCCGCGCGCGAAAGCGACGTGCAGGTCAGCCTGGTCATCGATGGCCGTGAGATCAGCGTGCCTGCCGGCACCTCGGTGATGCGCGCCGCGGCCTTGCTTGGCACCACCATTCCCAAACTGTGCGCCACCGACAGCCTGGAAGCCTTCGGCTCCTGCCGCATGTGCATGGTCGAAATCGAGGGCATGCGCGGCTACCCGGCTTCGTGCACGACGCCGGTGAGCGAAGGCATGGTGGTGCGGACCCAGACCTCGCGCCTGGCCGATCTGCGGCGCAATGTCATGGAGCTGTACATCTCCGACCACCCGCTGGACTGCCTGACCTGTTCGGCCAACGGCAACTGCGAATTGCAGACGGTCGCGGGCCAGGTCGGCCTGCGCGAGGTGCGCTACGGCTACGACGGTGCCAACCACCTGAAGGAGAAGAAGGACGTCTCCAACCCGTACTTCGACTACGAGCCGAGCAAGTGCATCGTCTGTAGCCGCTGCGTGCGCGCCTGCGAAGATATCCAGGGCACCTTCGCCCTGACCATCACCGGTCGTGGTTTCGAGTCCCGCGTGGCGGCGGCCGGTGGTGACGACTTCCTGAGCTCCGAGTGTGTATCCTGCGGCGCCTGCGTGCAGGCCTGCCCGACCGCGACCCTGAGCGAGAAGAGCCTGATCCAGCTGGGCCAGCCCGAGCGCGCGGTGATCACCACCTGCGCCTACTGCGGCGTGGGCTGTTCGTTCCGCGCCGAGATGAAGGGCGACCAACTGGTGCGCATGGTCCCGGACAAGAACGGCGGCGCCAACCACGGCCACGCCTGCGTCAAGGGCCGCTTCGCCTGGGGCTATGCGACCCACCCGGATCGCGTCACCAAACCGATGATCCGCAAGCACATCAACGACCCGTGGCAAGAGGTCAGCTGGGACGAGGCGGTCAACTATGCCGCCAGCGAGTTCCGGCGTATCCAGCTCAAGCATGGACGTGACTCCATCGGCGGCATCACCTCCAGCCGTTGCACCAACGAAGAAGCGTACCTGGTGCAGAAGCTGGTACGCGCCGCCTTCGGCAACAACAACGTCGATACCTGCGCGCGGGTGTGCCATTCGCCGACCGGCTATGGCCTCAAGCAGACCCTGGGCGAATCCGCCGGTACCCAGAGCTTCGACTCGGTGATGCAGGCCGATGTGATCCTGGTGATCGGCGCCAACCCCACCGACGCCCACCCGGTGTTCGGCTCTCAACTCAAGCGCCGGCTGCGCCAGGGCGCGCGGCTGATCGTCATCGACCCACGGCGCATCGACCTGGTGGATTCGCCCCACGCCCGCGCCGAGTTGCACCTGCAACTGCGTCCGGGTACCAACGTGGCCATGCTCAACGCCCTGGCCCATGTGATCGTCACTGAAGGCTTGGTGGACCAGCCGTTCGTCGATGCTCGCTGCGAGGCGCAAGACTTCGCCCGCTGGCGTGATTTCGTCAGCCTGCCGGAAAACGCCCCGGAGACGCTTGGCCCGGTGTGCGGCGTGCCTGCCGAGCAGATCCGTGAAGCCGCCCGCTTGTACGCCACCGGCGGCAACGCGGCGATCTACTACGGCCTGGGGGTCACCGAGCACAGCCAGGGCAGTACCGCAGTGATGGGCATCGCCAACCTGGCCATGGCCACCGGCAACGTCGGCCGTGAAGGCGTGGGCGTGAACCCGCTGCGGGGACAGAACAACGTGCAGGGCTCCTGCGACATGGGCTCGTTCCCTCACGAGCTGCCGGGCTACCGGCACATCTCCAACGAAACCGTGCGCGCCGAGTTCGAACAGGCCTGGGGCGTGACCCTGCAGCCTGATCCGGGCCTGCGCATCCCCAACATGTTCGAGGCGGCCCTCGATGGCAGCTTCAAGGCGCTCTACTGCCAGGGCGAAGACATCGCCCAGAGCGACCCCAACACCCAGCACGTCACCGCGGCCTTGATGGCCATGGAGTGCGTGGTGGTGCAGGACATCTTCCTCAACGAGACGGCCAAGTTCGCCCACGTATTCCTGCCGGGCAGCTCCTTCCTGGAGAAGGACGGCACCTTCACCAACGCCGAGCGCCGCATCTCGCGGGTGCGTAAGGTCATGGACCCGCTGGCCGGCAAGGCCGACTGGGAAGCCACCGTCGCCCTGGCCAACGCCCTGGGCTATCGGATGGACTACCGTCATCCGTCCGAGATCATGGACGAAATCGCGCGCCTGACGCCGACTTTCCACCGGGTCAGCTATGCCGAGATCGACCGCCATGGCAGCTTGCAATGGCCGTGCAACGACGCAGCGCCCGACGGCACCCCGACCATGCACATCGACCAGTTCGTGCGTGGCAAGGGGCGCTTCATGCTCACCGGCTACGTGCCTACCGACGAGAAGGTCAACAGCCGCTTCCCGCTGCTGCTGACCACTGGCCGTATCCTCAGCCAGTACAACGTCGGCGCCCAGACCCGACGTACCGGCAACGTCGCCTGGCACGCCGAAGACCGCCTGGAGATCCACCCCAACGACGCCGAGGCTCGTGGTATCAGCGATGGCGATTGGGTGGGCGTGGGCAGCCGGGCAGGGCAGACCGTACTGCGCGCCAAGGTCAGTTCCCGCGTAGCACCGGGGGTGGTGTACACCACCTTCCACTTCCCCGAATCCGGCGCCAACGTGATCACCACCGACAACTCCGACTGGGCCACCAATTGCCCTGAGTACAAAGTGACGGCGGTAGAGGTGGTCAAGGTGTTCCAGCCCTCGGAATGGCAGAAGCGTTACCAGGCGTTCAGTGACGAGCAACAGCGCCTGCTCAAGGAGCGTCGCCAGGCCGAGAAATCCGAGAAAGCCGAGGTGCGTCGATGAGCGGTCATGACAGCCTGGTCAAGATGGCCAACCAGATTGCCCAGTACTTTGCCAGCGAGCCTGACCGGGCGCTGGCAGTGCAGGGCGTGAGGCAGCATTTGCAAAGCTTCTGGACGCCGGCGATGCGTCGGCAGTTGGGGGAGCGACTGCAGGCTGATGGCGGGGAGGGGGTGGATCCGTTGGTGAAGGAGGCGCTGCAGCAGGCGGCGTGAGGCCGTAGACCAGCAGGGCTGCTTTGCAGTCCGATCGCGGGGCAAGCCGGTGCGCAGGTTAGGCGCTTCGACGTGTCCCGCGATTGGCGCCTGGCAAACATGAAAAGTCCGTCATGGATGCCAGATAAATCGTCGGGGAATGCTACGCTCGCAAAAACCTCGCAAATGGATACCCCGCTATGGACATGAACTGGCACCAGGCCCTGCAAGAAAGCCTGAGCTGGCTCGCAATCGCCTCCATCATCACCCTCATCGGTTTCACCGCCGCTGGCGCTTTGGCGGTGCGTTTTACGCGTTGGGGGCGTCAATTCTGGTCCCTCGCCGGGCCTTACTTCAGTTTCAGACGCAGTTGGCGCCCGCTGTTGGTGTTTGCCCTGTTGCTGGTGCTGACGCTGTTCTCGGTGCGCCTGAACGTGCTGTTCTCGTTCTGGTACAACGGCTTCTACAGCGCCTTGCAGGCCCTGGACCAGACAGCCTTCTGGTACCTGCTGGGCGTGTTCGCGGTGCTGGCCACCATCCATGTGCTGCGCTCGCTGTTCACCTATTACGTCACCCAGGCGTTCAACATTGATTGGCGTGTCTGGCTCACCGAGCGCCTGACCGCAGACTGGATGAAGGGCGATGCCTATTACCGCGGGCGGTTTCTCGCCGAGCCGGTGGACAACCCTGACCAGCGTATCGAACTGGACGTCAACGCGTTCGTCACAGGTTCGGTGTCCTTGGCCTTGGGCGCCGTCAGTGCGCTGGTCTCGCTGGTGGCGTTCACCGCGATCCTGTGGGGGCTGTCGGCGCCCTTGACGCTGGGTGGGGTGGAAATCCCCCGGGCGATGGTATTTGCGGTGTACCTGTATGTGATCGTCGCCACGTGGATCGCATTTCGCCTCGGGCGGCCGCTGATCCGCCTGAATTTCTTGAATGAAAAACTCACCGCGAACTTCCGTTATGCCCTGATGCGCCTGCGTGAAAACGCCGAGAACATCGCTTTTTACCAGGGTGCTCAGGTCGAGCGTGGGACCTTGCTGGGACGCTTTGGCGCACTGATCGTCAACGTCTGGGCGCTGGTCTATCGGAGCCTGAAGTTCAATGGCTTCAACCTGGGCATCAGCCAGGTCGCCGTGGTGTTTCCGTTCATTCTCCAGGCGCCGCGGTTTTTCAGTGGGGCGATCAAGCTTGGGGATGTGATGCAGACCTCCCAGGCGTTTGGCCAGGTTCAGGATTCGCTGTCGTTCTTCCGTGAGTCCTACGACACGTTTGCCCAATATCGCGCCACTCTTGACCGTCTCACCGGGTTTCTCGACGCCAACCAACAGGCCAGCACGCTTCCTCGGGTCACCACCCAGGAACAGGCGCAGGGGCTGGAGATCGCCGGCTTGCAGGTATTGCGCCCGGACGGCCATACGCTGATCGCCGACTTGGACCTGCGTCTGCGTGCCGGCCAGGCGCTGTTGATCAAAGGGCCTTCGGGCAGCGGCAAAACCACCTTGCTGCGCGCCCTGGCTGGCCTGTGGCCTTACGCCGAGGGTGAGGTCAGACGGCCGCTGGGCAACCAGGCGTTGTTCCTGTCGCAGCGCCCATACGTGCCGTTGGGTGACTTGCGGACCGCTATTGCTTATCCCGCGCTTGCGACAGCCGCAGACGATGCGCGCATGCAACAGGCCCTGCGTCAAGTCAACCTGGCCCACCTGGCCGAGCGCCTGGAGGTCAGCAACGATTGGTCGAACATTCTCTCGGTGGGCGAGCAGCAGCGCCTGGCCTTCGCACGGTTGTTGTTCAACCGGCCACAGGTCGTGTTCCTCGACGAGTCCACCTCAGCGATGGATGAAGGGCTGGAGCATGCGTTGTATTCATTGCTGCGCTCCGAAATGCCTGACACCTTGCTGGTCAGTGTCGGACACCGCAGCACGCTGGCGACGTTCCACACTCACCGCCTGGAAATGGATGGGCAGGGTGCTTGGTCGTTGCTTGAACAGCAGCCGACCCAAGACGTGCTGGCTTAGCGGGGCTCAGCCCGCGCTCGCGCCACGCAGCAGCGCCACCCCGGCGAGGGTGGCGCTGGCGAACGCGGCGCCGACCAGAAACGTCGCCTGGTAGCCGACCCCATCCCACAGCAGGCCGGCCATCACGCTGGCAATCAGCAGGGCCACACCCGACAGCAGATTGAACAGGCCAAATGCTGTGCCGCGTAGGTTCGCCGGTGCGCTGTCGGCGATCAAGGCACTGAAGATGCCTTGGGTGAAGCCCAGATGCAGCCCCCACACCACCACTCCCAATGCCAGCCCGGCCCAGCCCGGCAACAAGGCCAGCGCCAGGTCGGCGGCAATCAGCAAGCCCAGCCCCATCATCAGCACGCCCCGGCGGCCGACGCGGTCCGACAGCGCACCCGCGGGGTAGGCCGACAGCGAATAGGCCAAGGCCATCAGCACCAGCACCGCCGGTGCCCAGAGTGGCGCCAGGCCCATGTCCTGGGCGCGCAGGAGCAAGAAGGCCTCGCTGAAACGCGCCAGGGTGAACACCATGACCAGACCGATCAGCCGCCAGTACGCCGGGCCCAGTCGCGCCAGCTCGTCCAGTGCCAATGGCGAGCGCACCGCCCGCCCAGGGGTAGGGGCCTCGGGCTCGTGGACGCAGGCGATCAGCACGAAGACGGCGAGCAACGCTGGAATCACCGCCACCCAGAACACTGTCTGGAAGTGGCTGGCGGTCAGCCACATCAGCGCGATCGCCAGCAGCGGCCCGACAAAGGCGCCCACGGTGTCCAGCGCCTGGCGCAGGCCGAAAGCCGCGCCGCGCAGCCCAATCGGCGTGATATCGGCGATCAGTGCGTCACGCGGTGCTCCGCGGATTCCCTTGCCGATACGGTCGACAAAACGCGCTGCGGTCAGCCATTCCAGGCCTGAGGCCAATGGAAAGACCGGTTTGGTCAAGGCCGCCAGGCCATAGCCGAGCACAGTGAGCAGCTTGCGTTTGCCCAGCCAGTCGCTGAGCGCGCCGGAAAACACCTTGGTGATCGACGCCGTCGCCTCGGCCACGCCCTCGATTAACCCCACCGCGACCACCGATGTGCCCAGCACCGACACCATGTACAGCGGCAGCAAGGCGTGGATCATCTCCGACGAGATGTCCATGAACATCGAGACGAAGCCCAATGCCCAGACGCTGCGGGGGATGGAGGGGAGTGCCCGGCTGGGCGGTGATGAATCGAAGTTGTCAGCGCCACGCATCGCAGACCTCGGAATCCGTGCCGCGTCCGAATGGACGCGACCGTATTCACTGTAGGACATGGGGACTGGCGATTGAGATAACGTGAGTGGCCAAGGCGCAGGTGTGCTGCCACGTGAGCCGGCGGCATCGCAGGACTTTCGGGCTCAGAGGCTTAGCCGCAAGGCCAATGCCGAGAGGGTGACAAGCAGCACCGGCAGGGTCAGCAGGATGCCGACCTTGAAGTAGTAGCCCCAGGTGATACGCACGCCTTTGCGCGCCAGCACATGTAGCCACAGCAGGGTTGCCAGACTGCCGATCGGGGTGATCTTCGGGCCCAGGTCGCAGCCGATGACGTTGGCGTAGATCATCGCCTCGCGCACCACGCCTTGAGCGTCGCTGGCATGGATCGACAGGGCGCCGATCAGTACGCTGGGCATGTTGTTCATCACCGAAGACAGCAGCGCTGCGACCAACCCGGTGCCCAGAGTGGCAGCCCACAGGCCTTGGGCGGCCAGGCGATCGAGCAGGGCGGTGAGCGAGTCGGTCAGCCCGGCGTTACGCAGGCCGTAGACCACCAGGTACATCCCCAGGGAAAACACCACGATCTGCCAAGGCGCTTCGCGCAGCACGCGGCGGGTGGCGATCACATGACCGCGGGCGGCCACGATGAACAGCACGGCGGCGCAGGCTGCCGCCACGGCACTGATGGGGATACCCAGCGGCTCCAGGACGAACAGGCCTGCCAGCAGTGCGACCAATACCCACACGCCGACGCGGAAGGTGGCGCGGTCGCGGATGGCCATGGCCGGGGGCTTGAGGTCGTCGAGCGCATAGTGCGCCGGGATGTCTCGCCGAAAGTACAGAAACAGCACCAGCAAGGTGGCGAGCACCGCAGCCAAGTTGACCGGAAGCATCACCGAGGCATAGGTCGAGAAGCCCAGGCCGAAATAGTCGGCCGAGACGATGTTCACCAGGTTCGACACCACCAGTGGCAGGCTCGCCGTATCGGCAATGAAACCTGCGGCCATCACGAAGGCCAGGGTGGCCGCGCCGGAGAAGCGCAAGGCCATCAGCATGGACATGACGATCGGGGTGAGGATCAAGGCGGCCCCATCGTTGGCGAACAGCGCCGATACCGCCGCTCCCAGCAGCACGATGAACATGAACAGGCGTCGCCCGTCGCCGCGCGCCCAGCGCGCCACGTGCAAGGCAGCCCATTCGAAGAAGCCCGCTTCGTCCAGCAACAGGCTGACGATGATGATGGCAATGAAGGTGGCAGTGGCGTTCCAGATGATCGCCCAGACCGTGGGGATATCCTGCAGCGATACAGCACCCACCAGCAAGGCGAGCAACGCGCCGAGGCTGGCGCTCCAGCCAACACCCAAGCCTTTGGGTTGCCAGATGACCAGAATCAAGGTGAACAGAAAGACAGCGGCGGCAGCTAGCATCGTGCGCGCTCCTTGGCAGCAGGTGACGCACTGGCGGTTTCGTCTGCCAGGCGCTGGGGGAAATAGGACGGCGTGAGCATGCAACAACGATTGCTTCAAAATATGCGGAAAAACAAATATATGGAATTTCATATATTCGGGCAACGGCCTTGCCGCCGCGACGCCTCTTAGGAGAGTGGATTACCCCGTCGTAGAGCCATCGGCTGAGGCGTTTGAAAGTTCCTCGGCAATCTGTAAATTTCGTAAATAAGATTTAAACCCATTTGAGAATCATTATATTCAGCCTCCCTGTGGACCCGGCAATTTGCCTGCAAGGTCGGTGGGCGAGGGCTCGTCGGCTGGCGGGCCGGGTCGTGCCTTTGCCCATGAACCGCAGGAGATGCCCCATGCAACCCAGAACTTCACCTAACAGCCTGGCCCTGGCCTTCGTCGCGCTGGCCTCGCCAGCCATGGTGGCGACCGCGGCCCAGGCCGAGGAGAGGCCGGCCGGTGAAGTAATGGAAGTGCCGATCGACAGCAATGCGCTGGTGATCCAGGACACCCTGGTCACCGCCGAGCGCGAGGCTCGTCAGGCGCTGGGTTCGTCGATCATCACTGAGGAGGACATCAAGCGTCATCCGCCGGCCAATGACCTGTCCGAGCTCATCCGCCGCGAGCCTGGGGTCAACCTGACCGGCAACAGCGCCAGCGGCGCGCGTGGCAACAACCGCCAGATCGACCTGCGCGGCATGGGCCCGGAAAACACCCTCATCCTCATCGACGGCAAGCCCTCCAGCGCCCGCAACTCGGTGCGTTACGGCTGGAACGGCGACCGTGACACCCGTGGCGAGACCAACTGGGTGCCGGCAGAGGCCGTCGAGCGCATCGAAATTCTTCGTGGCCCGGCCGCAGCACGTTATGGCTCCGGTGCCATGGGCGGTGTGGTGAACATCATCACCAAGCGCCCCACCGAAGCATTCAAGGGCAACGTCAGCCTGTTTACCCAGTTGCCTGAGGACAGTGCAGAAGGCGCTAGCCGACGGGCCAACTTCAACCTCAGCGGCGGCCTGACCGAGAACCTGGGTTTTCGCCTCTATGGCGGCCTGGCCAAGACCGATGCCGACGACCTGGACATCAACGCCGATCACGCCAACAGTGCCTTGGTGGCCGGCCGGGAAGGGGTGCGCAACAAAGACATCAACGGCCTGTTGAGCTGGAGGCTCAACGACGAGCACCGCCTTGAAGTCAGCGCCGGCTACAGCCGCCAGGGCAACCTCTTTGCCGGCGATACCATGAACAGTAACGGGGGTGGCAACCTGGAGCTTATGTCCGAGCTGTATGGCCATGAAACCAACGTCATGCAGCGCGGCACCTATGACCTGACCCACCTGGGCGACTTCACCTGGGGGACCAGCAAGACCGTGCTGGCCTACGAGTACGTGCGCAACTGGCGCCTGAACGAAGGCCTGGCCGGCAGCGTCGAGGGGGCGCCCAACGATGCCGGCTCGGCCATGTCGCGCCTGCGCAACACACGCTTGAGCAGCGAAGTGAACCTGCCGTTCGCCCTGGGCAGCACCGAGCATGTGCTGACCCTCGGTGGCGAGTACCTCTATGAGTCGCTCAACGACCAAGGCTCGTTCCGTCCGCAGAGCTTCGACCCCAGCGGCGGCGGCGACGACACGATCATTGGCTTCGACCGCAGCGACACCAAGATGACCGCCCGCAGCTATGCGTTGTTCGTCGAAGACAACATCATCGTCGGCGATACCACCATCACCCCGGGCCTGCGCTTCGACCATCACGAGCGCTTCGGTGACAACTTCAGCCCGAGCCTGAACCTGTCGCACAAGCTCACCGATGCGCTGAGTGTCAAAGGCGGTATCGCCCGGGCGTACAAGACCCCGAACCTGTACCAGTCCAACCCGAACTACTTGCTCTACAGCCGCGGCAACGGTTGCAGCACGCAGCAGAGCAACTCCGGTGGCTGCTACCTGCAGGGCAACGACGACCTCAAGCCCGAGATCAGCGTCAACAAGGAAATCGGCCTGCTGTACGACCGTGGCACCTGGCGCACCAGCGCGACCTACTTCCGTAACGACTACCAGAACAAGATTATCGGTGGCACCGACGTGGTCTACGACATCAATGGCGGGCGCCGCGTGACCCAGTGGGAGAACGCGGGCAAGGCGCGGGTGGAAGGGATCGAGGGCAACTTCTTCATGGCACTGACGCCGAGCCTGGACTGGAACACCAACCTGACCTGGATGCTCGACAACGACAACCGTGACACCGGCGAGCCGCTGTCGGTGATTCCCGAGTACACCGTCAACAGCACCCTAGACTGGCGCGCGACCGACAAGCTGTCGTTCCAGGTGGCGGGTACCTACTTTGGCAAGCAGAAGTCACCGACTTACAACTACCGCACTCAACAGGACTACGACAAAACTGCCCAGCAGGACGTGGACGCCTACGGCCTGGTGGATGTGAGCGCAGGCTACAAGTTCAACGCCAACTACGACGTGCGCGTGGGCGTGAACAACGTCTTCGACAAGCAGATCCTGCGCGGCGGCAACGCCAGCAGCTCGGGGGCCAACACCTACAACCAGCCAGGGCGTGCGGTGTTCGCGGCGCTGAACATCTCGTTCTGATACGCAAGAGGGCCGCTGTGCGGCCCCTCGCGGCGCGTCAGTCCCATTTCGACCTGAGCGGCGTTAGGAGCTATCGATGAACACCTACCCCACCTGGCTGGCCATTCTCTCGCGCAGCGCCGCTGCACTGCTTGGCGGCTACGCCTTCACCTATGCCGCCACGGCCTGCCTGGCGCGGTTGCTACCGCTGGCGCCGGGCGATGCGGTAATCGTCGCCACGCTGGCGTCGTTCATGTTCTACACCGCTGCGATCCTGTGGGCCTTCGCCAGCCGCGACGCCCTGCATGCCTGGGCGCCGCTGGGGCTGTCCGCGCCTCTGGCGCTGGTGGGCTTCTGGCCCCAGGCGATGGAGTGGCTGGCATGAAGAACAGCTTCACCCAATCCATGTCCTGGCTGCACACCTGGGCCGGGCTGGTCTTCGGCTGGTTGCTGTTCGCCATTTTCCTCACCGGCACCTTGGCGGTGTTCGACAAGGAGCTCAACCACTGGATGCAGCCGGAGATCGCTGCCAGTGGGGTGCCCCAGACCGATGCCGCCGAGCGGGCCATTGCCTACCTGCAGGCCCATCAGCCGAAGGCCGACAACTGGGGGATCAGCCTTCCGACCGAGCGCTCGCCGGGCCTGCGTGTGTCCACCGGCGACCGGCGCCATGGTGTCGGCGTGCAACTGGACCCGCAGACAGGCGAGCCGATCAACGTGCGTGACAGCGTCGGCGGCAACTTCTTCTTCCGCTTTCACTTCACGCTGGATTTGCCGCGCAACTGGGGCATCTTCGTGGTCGGTGCGCTGGCCCTGGTGATGCTGGCGGCGTTGGTCACTGGCATCGTCATCCACAAGAAGCTCTTCAAGGAGTTCTTCACCTTCCGCCCGAACAAGGGACAACGGTCCTGGCTGGATTTCCACAACGCCAGTGCGGTGCTGTTGCTGCCGTTCCACCTGATGATCACCTACACCGGGTTGGTGATCTTCATGCTGATCTACATCCCGGCCGGGATCGATGCCTTGTTCGAAGGCGACCCTCGTGCCTACTTCCAGGCCCAGGGCAGCGGCCGCCAGGAGGCGCCGCAGCGCGCGGCCAGGCAGCCGGCAGAGCTGGTCGAGATCGCCCCGTTGCTGGCCCAGGCCCAGGCGCGTTTGGGGCCGATCGGGGGGCTGAACATCCGCCATCCGAACACCACCGGTGCTCGGATCGAGATCCGTCCCGAGCTTGGCAACCGCATTGCCCTGACCAAGGGCCAGGCCATGGTTTTCGACGGGGTGAGCGGCCAACTGCTCAGCGATGTCCCTGAGCTGCGTCCGGCGCCTTTGACCCAGCGGGTAATGATCGGCCTGCACTTCGCCCAGTTCGGCGGCTACCCCATGCGCTGGTTGTACTTCGTTTGTGGCCTGGTCAGTTGCGCGATGATTGCCAGCGGCCTGGTGCTGTTTTGCATCAAGCGTGGGCGCAAATACACCAATGCGACGGCCGAGGCCTCAGCGCGCCGGTGGTATCGGCTGGCCGAGGTGTGCAATGTCGGGTTCATCAGCGGCTTGTTGCTAGCCTGCGCCGGTTTGTTGTGGGCCAGTCGCCTGTTGCCGGTCGAACTGCCCCAGCGCGAAGCCTGGGAGGTGCGGGTGTTCTTTGCCGGCTGGTTGCTGGCCCTGCTGCATGCTGGCTTGCGCCCGGCCAAGCGCGCCTGGGTCGAGCAGTTGAGCGCGGCGGCGCTGTTGTGCATGGGGCTCGGTGCGCTGGGGGCATCTGCCGGCACGGCGGATCATCTGCGGCTGGGCGTGGAGGTGACCGGCATGGTGCTGGGCGTGGGACTGGGCCTGGTGGCCTTGCGTGTTGCGCGGGCCACGCCGGCACCGGTCAAGGCGAAGGCAGGGCGGGCCATGGAGGCCGAGGGATGATGAGCATGATTCTCGGCGCGGTGCTGTTCGCCTACGCGGGCATGACAGGCCTGTGCCAGGGGCTGGAGCGACATTACAAGCAGGTGTGGGGGCGCACGTGTCCCCGCGTGCTGCGCCTGGGCTTGCGAGGGGGCGGTTGGGCAGGGTTGTTAGCCAGCCTGTTGTTGTGCGCACAGACATGGGGATGGGCCATGGGGCCGGTGGCTTGGTTCGGGATGATCTCCCTGGCGGCGGTGTTGCTGGTGATGCTGCTGCCTTACTGGCCACGCATGTCGGTCTGTCTGGTGGGGCTGCTGCCGCTGTGGGGGCTGGGGCAGGCATTTGTCTGATAGGCTAGCTGGCCCACCTCATGTCGAGAGCCCTTGGTGAAAGCCGCGCGCCTGACCCTCATCTGCCATGCCCTGACCTCAGCCCAGAAGGTCGGGTGTTTCCCCAGCCCTGACGAGCACATTTTGCCGGTAGCTCAATGGCCCTCGCTTCCAGCCTGCACCGGCTTTCTGAGTGCGCCGGAGCGCCGGGCGCAAGAAACCTGTGCAGGCCTGGGGGCGCGCCCGATGGTCGAGCCCGCCCTGGCGGACTGCGACATGGGGGCCTGGCAAGGCGTGGCGCTCAAGGCATTGCAGGCCGAGCAGCCGCAGGCGCTGGCTCAATGGCTGCAAGACCCCCATTGCGCGCCCCCTGGCGGTGAGTCCGTCGCGCATCTGTGCCAGCGCGTCGCGAGCTGGCTGGAGGCGTTCGATACGCCGGGAGAGTGGCTGGCGGTGACGCATCCGCTGGTGATGCGGGCAGCGATGGTGCATGTGCTTGGCGGTCCGCTGGCGGCCTTTGCGCTTATCGACGTGCCAGCGCTTTCACGCATGCACTTGAGCCGGGCGGGGAAGTGGCGGTTGCGTTTGGGTTGAACGCTTGCCAGTGCCTACGAATATCGCCGGTGTCTGAGGATCCTGCGAAACGGGCGCGACGCGCGCCCATCCTTTCAAAACGCGAGCTTGTAGCCGATCAGCAGCAGCATCCCCGCCAGGCACGGGCGTAGCAAACGGTCGGAAATACGCCCGGTGAGATGGCTGCCCAGGTAGATGCCTGGCAGCGAGCCGAGCAGCAGGTAGCCCAGCAGCGACCAGTCCATATTGCCCATGCCCGCATGGCCAAGGCCGGCCACCAGCGTGAGCGGTACGGCATGGGCGATCTCGGTGCCCACCAGGCGGCGAGTGACCAGGAAGGGATACAGCAGGAACAGCGCCACGGTACCCAGGGCGCCTGCGCCGATGGACGTCAGGGTGACCATCACGCCCAGCACCACGCCCGTGAGCACGGTAAGGGTATTGAGGCTGCGGTCGCTGAGGTGGTAGTGATCGCCTGCGTGGCGGCTGGCGAAGGCCTGCAGGCGTGATTTGAACAGGATGGCCAGGGCGGTGAGGATCAACACCACGGCCAGGCCTTGCTTGATCACCGCGTTGAGCGCGGAGGTGTCGGCATGCAAGGTGTGGAGGAACCACAGCGTCAACGCCGCCGCGGGCACGCTGCCCAGGCTCAGCAGGCCGGTGATCTTCCAGTCGACGTTCTTGTTGCGCGCATGGACCCAGACGCCACTGGCCTTG
Organism: Pseudomonas sp. HTZ2; assembly: GCF_033173945.1. Classification (NCBI taxonomy): domain Bacteria; kingdom Pseudomonadati; phylum Pseudomonadota; class Gammaproteobacteria; order Pseudomonadales; family Pseudomonadaceae; genus Pseudomonas; species Pseudomonas sp. HTZ2. The sequence continues at coordinate 4,682,542 of NZ_CP137332.1, forward strand.
GTGATCGCCGCATACAACAGGTCAGTGCCGACGGCAGTGGCAGGGCTTATGCCGAACCAGAGCAGGATGGGGGTCATCAGCGAGCCACCGCCGACGCCGGTCATGCCGACGATGAAACCTACAACCAGCCCCGCGATGGTGAAACCGAAAGAACCTACATCCATACGCTACTCGACGCCCAAGCTTGCCCGTGATCGGATGGCTGCCAGCATAAAGGTTTTTTTATAACCGAATAGACTTGTTCGTTATTAGGTTATAACTGGGCGTCTTTTGCTTCGTCCGGACGGATGAACCGGGGGGCCGTTCATCGGTCGGTCATGACCACCATCACCTGTGCATCCCCACCGTCTTCGCTTTCAGACAGATAGATATGCCCGACCTGGCTGTCGAAATAGGCGGTTTCCTGCGGGCCTATGCTCACCGCTTCACCCGTTTCGAACAGAATGCGCACTCGACCGCGCAGCACCAGGACGAACTCCTGGCCCGTATGGCGGATGAAATCATCGAACTGGCCACGTTCGCGCGCAATGATGCGGGCGTAGGCGGGCGTCATGCGGCGCTCAGGGAAGGCGCCAGCGATGGGATGGTAGTCATAGGTGCCGGTGGAGTAACCGGGGGCCGCGGGCAGCGAGTCGACCACCACGGTCGCCGGCACCGGCGTCTCCACCGGGCCGCTGGCACGAAACAACTGGGCGATATCTAGCTTCAAGGCGCGGGCGGCGGCAGCCAGTTTTTCGTAGCTCACCGAAACCTGCGCCAGTTCCATCTTCGACAAGGTGGAGACCGGTACGCCACTGAGCGCCGACAGTTGTTTGAGTGTCATGTGCTGCGCCTTGCGTACCTGGCGCAGGCGCGCGCCGACCTCGGCGCGATCGAGCAGGGGGAGGGCGCCAGCGCGCTGGGCGGCGGACGTGCGGTCTTCGGGCATCGGGACTCTCGTGTGCGGCTTTGGTCGGCATCTTACCTTGGACGCTTGCGCGAACCGAAATTCTCATATATTAGAATTCTCATAAATGATAATTCGCGCGACAGGAGCGCCCATGGCACAGATCTACGACACCTTGATCATCGGCGCGGGCATTGCCGGTGCCTCCCTGGGCTACCGCCTGGCTGGTCAGGGCCGGGTACTGCTGCTCGAACGGGAAATGCAGCCGGGCTATCACGCCACCGGCCGTTCGGCCGCCATGTTCATGGAGGCCTACGGAACGCCGCAGATCCAGGCCCTGACCCGCGCCAGCCGTGCGTTCTACGAGCATCCGCCGGAAGGCTTCTGCGAGCATCCGCTGCTCGAGCCACGCGGCTGTTTGTATGTCGCCAGCACCGAGCAACGCGAACTGCTCGAGACCACCTACGCACAGAACCTGGCCAACGGGACCGACGTCAGCCTGCTCGACCGTGAGGGCGCCTTGGCCCTGGTGCCGAGCTTGCGCGAGGGCATCCTCGCCGGTGCAGTGCATGAACGCGGTGCTATGGACCTGGACGTGCATGCCTTGCACCAGGGCTTTTTGCGCGGCTATCGCGCTGCCGGGGGCGAGCTGCGTTGCAATGCCGAACTGGCCCGGGCCTATCGCCTCGACGACCTCTGGGAGGTGGAGCTGGTCGATGGCGGTCATCTGCAGGCCCGGCAGTTGGTCAACGCCGCAGGCGCCTGGGCCGATCAAGTGGCCGAGCTGTGTGGTGTGGCCAAGGTTGGTCTGCAGCCGTGCCGGCGCAGTGCCTTTACCTTCCCGGGCCCGGATGGGCAGGACTTCAGTCGTTGGCCAGCGGTGATCGGGGTCGATGAAAGTTTTTACTTCAAGCCTGATGCCGGACAGTTGCTCGGTTCGCCTGCCAACGCCGATCCGGTCGAGCCGCAGGATGCCGCGCCCGAGGAGCTGGACGTGGCCCTGGGCATCTACAACATCGAAGCCATGACCACGTTGCACATCCGACGTCCGAGCCACAGCTGGGCGGGGCTGCGTTCGTTCGTCGCCGATGGCGACCTGGTGATCGGTTTCGACCCACGCACGCCCGCGTTCTTCTGGCTGGCGGCGCAAGGCGGCTATGGCATCCAGTCAGCCGCTGGTGCGTCGCGCCTGGCGGCTGACCTGCTGCTGGGCATGCCCCTGTGCCCAAGCCTGGTGGCGCAGGGCGTTTCACCGGAGCGTTTGTCTCCGGCTCGTTTTCCACAACCGTGATAGGAGATTCCCATGAGCAATGACATCCAGCGTTTTCCCAGCAGCCTGCCGTTCCCGTTCTCACGCGCGGTGAAGGCCGGCGGCTTTTTGTTCCTGTCCGGGCAGGTGCCGATGAGCGCCAGCGGTGAAGTGGTCCGCGGTGACATCCAGACGCAGACCCGCGCGGTCTGCGAGCGCATTGGCGAAAGCCTGGCCGCCTGTGGCGCACGCTTCGATCAGGTGGTGAAGGCCACGGTATGGCTGTCGGACATGGCTCACTTCGCGGGCTTCAACGAGGTCTACAAAGAAGTCTTCGGCGACGCCTTGCCGGTACGCTCGACCGTGGCCTCGGCCTTGGCGCTGGGGGTGGATGTGGAGATCGAAGTGCAGGCGTTCATCGGCCAGGACTGAGGCGAGCCGGGGCACGACACCCCTTTGTACGACAACAACAATAAAGCCAGAGGTTCACATGCAAGAGCAGCTGAAGATCGCCGGTGCCTTCATCGGCGTGATCGTGGGGGCGGGCTTCGCGTCCGGACGGGAACTGTTGCTGTTCTTCGTCGATTTTGGCATCTGGGGCTTGGTCGGGGCGTTGGTCAGCGCCGCGTTGTTCACCTTCCTGGGCATGGCCCTGGCGGGGCTGGGCAATCGCCAGCAGGCAACGTCCCACAAGGACGTGATACAGGCCATTTGCGGGCGTCACCTGGGGTTGTTCGTCGATTGGCTGATCACCTTTTTCATGTTTGCCGTCACCGTGGTCATGTTGGCTGGTGGTGGCGCCTTGCTCGAGCAGCAGTTCGGCGTGCCGGCCCTGGCGGGCAGTGTGCTGGTGACGGTGCTGGTGGTGGCCATCGTGTGCCTGGATGTGCAGAAGGTGATCGTCGCCATTGGCGCCATCACCCCGCTGTTGATTCTGGTGGCCTCGGCGATTGCCTTGTACGCCGTGCTCTCGCGCGAGCAGAGCTTCGCTGAACTCGACCACTTGGCCAGTCAGCAAGAGGCCGGCACCCGGCACTGGTTGCTGGGGGCATTCCTCTATGTGTCCTACAACATCGTGGCCGGTGCGCCAATCCTGGCCATTCTCGGCGGGTCGGCCAAGGGTGAGAAGACGGCCATCTGGGGCGGTCTTATCGGGGGCGCGGCGCTCGGGGGGCTGATGTTGGTGATGAGTGCAGGGCTGCTGTCGCGCCTGGATAGCGTGGCCGAACTGCCCATGCCGATGTTGTCGATCGCCAATGAAGTTTCGCCGCTGCTGGGGATGGTGATGTGCCTGATCATCTTCGGAATGATCGTCAACACGGCCGTGGGGACGTTGTTTTCCTTCCTGTCGCGACTGTTGCCAGCCGGGACGACGACGTTTCGCTGGGGGGCGGTATTGACCGGGGTGGCTGCGTTCGTGTGCAGCCTGGTTGGGTTCATCAGCTTGGTGGGCGAGGTGTATCCCTTCTTCGGTTACCTGGGCTTCGTGCTGATGGCCGCGGTGCTATTGGGCTGGGTGCGTCGGGGCAAGGTGCGCAAGGTGGCGCTGGCCTGACGAGGGGCTGCTGCGCAGCCAAAACCCATTCCCACAGGGTTTTGCGCAGAATCGGTAGGAGCAGGCGAGGCCGCGCCGGCTCCCACGGGTACTGCGCCGAGCCTGAGAACGGCGCGATACCTGTGGGAGCGGGTCTACCCGCGAAGGACCCGCCTCAGATCCTGAAGCTGCCCACCAGTTGCTTCAACCGCCCCGCTTGCTGGCTCAGGGCATCGCAATGGCGCAGGGTTTCGTTGAGGTTCTCTACCCCTTGCTGATTGAGGCTGTTGATCTGGGTGATGTCCAGGTTCAGGCTCTCGACCACTGCGCTCTGCTCCTCGGTGGCGGTGGCCACCGACTGGTTCATGCCGTCGATCTCGCCGATGCGCTGGGTCACGCTGGCCACGACGAAGCGGTTGAACGACGTGGCCAGCTCGCCGAACTCGTCCTTGTGCTGCACCGCCAGGCGGCGGGTCAGGTCGCCTTCGCCTTCGGCGATGTCCTGCATGGCGCGGCCCATGGTGGTCAGCGGACGCATGAGCACCGGGATGAGCAGGCCCAGCAGGCCGGCGATGGCAGCCACGGCGATGAGCATGGCGATGATCGCCGAGGTACGGAACTGGCTCAGTGCGGCGTAGGCTTTGTCTTTGTCGATGGACAGACCGATGTACCACTGCGCCGAAGGCAGGCCTTCGACCGGAGCGAAGGAGATGATTCGATCCTGGCCGTTGAGGGTGACGTCCTGCATGCCTGGCTCGACCTTCAAGGCGGCATCGGGGTAGATGTCCTTGAGGTTCTTCATCAACTGGTGCTTGTCGGGGCTGACGATGACCTGGCCGTTGCGATCGGCGAGGAAGGCGTGGCCGATGCCGCCGAAGTCCACGGCGTTGATGATGTCCACCAGGGTGTTGAGGCTCAGGTCACCGCCGACCACACCCAGCAGCTCGCCGGTGCTCTTGGCCTTGACCGGCATCGCGATGGTGACCACCAGACCACCGACGGACGCCTGGTAGGGCGGGGTCAGCATGGTCTGGTTGGCGGCCACCGCGGCGCTATACCAAGGCCGTTGGCGCGGGTCGTAGCCGTCGGGCATCTTGGCGTCCGGACGCTGGGTGAACACGCCATTGTTCTGACCGAAGTAGGTGAACTGGAAGTTATTGGTGTAGGAAGGCTGGTCGACCAGGCCGGGCAGTGTTTCGCCGGCGCCCTGCTGGGCAATGTCCTGGGCCAGGTTCTCAAGTACCAGGATGCGTCCGGACATCCAGTTCTGCACGCTGCTGGCAGTCTGCGCGCCGGCCTGGCGAACAGACGACTCGATGTTCTGGCGGATGATGTTGCGTTGCAGGTAGTCGTTGTAGAGGGTGAACAGGGCAAATGCCAGGACGACCACGGCGCAGGCGCTGAGCAGGATCTTGTGGCGGAATTTCAGGTTCATGTTTCGAGACCTTGGACCAATGAAGGGAGGACGCCGCACGCTTTTGGCGCGATGGGCGGTACCTGTCACCTCGGTATCGGCCGGTTCCTACAAAAATTGATGAACCATACGTCGTAGAGCCGACGAATCGCGCAGAACATGGCCGCACTCAGCGTGTCGCCAAAAGCTCCACCAGAATGCGCGCCGCCTGGCCTAGGGGCTGTTGCTTGAGCCAGAACACCCGCACTGGCAGTTCCAGGGCGTTCTGGGTGTTGCGAAAATCCAGGCGCACCAACCGGCCGGCTGCGAACAGCGGGGCGGCGCGGGCCAATGGAAAGTCCCCCCAGCCAAGGCCGGCTTCGACGATCTGCATGGCCAGGTCGAGGCTGTTACAGCGCCAATGGGTTGCACTGATCAGCGAGCGCGGGTCGGACAACGGCAGATCGCGGCTGCACACCAGTATCTGGCGCACATCGAACAGGTCCTCCAGATTGTGGATGCGCCCACTGCGCAACGCCGGATGGTGCGGGGCCAAGGAGGCGACCAAAGGCTCCACCGCAACGTGCTGGAAGCTGCGGCGAGGGTCGACCTGCAATCCGGCGAAGGCCATGCACAGGCTGACCCGGCCGCTATCGAGCAGGTGCAACGCTTCTTCTTGGGGAGCGGCAAGCAGTTCGATGTCCAGCAGGGGATAGCGCTCGCTCAAGGTGGCGATGGCGGTGAGCAATCGGCGCTGGTCGATGTTCGGCACCACGGCGATGGCCAGGCGGCTTTCCAGCCCTTGGGACAATTCCAGCGCATGGGCTTGCAACAACCCCAACTGCTCGGCGATCAACCGCGCATGGGGCTCCAGGGCACGGGCCTGCGCGGTGGGACGTGCTTCGCGGGAACCCCGCTCGAACAAGGGGTAGCCCAGGTCCGCCTCAAGATTGCCGATGGCCATGCTCACCGCCGATGGGACGCGCTGCAAAGCTCGGGCGGCGGCCGAGAAGGAGCCGCGATCGAGCACGGCGAGAAACAGCTGGATGTTGTCGCTGGAAAAATTCATAGGCAGCCTCCTGTCAGTAAATCTGAAAGCTGCCGACTTTTACTGTCAAGTCGATTGATTCATCCTTTGGCCACTTCGTGATTCACCAGGGGTAGAAAACCGTGCAAGGATTCAAACGAAAACTAGTCTATGTGACCTTCTATGAACTGATCGGCCTGTGCATGTCGACCCTGGGGCTGGCCTACCTTTCCGATACCCAGGCCAGCCACACCGGGCCGTTGGCGGTGATGATCACCACCATCGCGATGATCTGGAACCTGATTTTCAATACCCTGTTCGAGTGGTGGGAAAGCCGCCAGGCCAAACGCGGCCGCAGTGTGGCACGGCGCATCGCTCATGCCGTCGGTTTCCAGTTGACGCTGATCGTGTACCTGATCCCGCTCATCGCTTGGTGGCTGGACATGACTTTGCTCGAGGCCTTCTTGGTGGACCTGGCCTTCATCATCCTCATCCCGTGCTACACCTTTGCCTACAACTGGGCCTTCGATCGGGTATTCGGGTTACCGACCTCGGCGATGGCGACTGCTTGAGCGAGCGATTGCGTCAGGGCGGCAATCGAATCAGCAGGGGCTCCTGCTCTTGCACCGGCGCTTGCTGCAGTTGTTGTTCTTGCGGCTTCGGGGCGCTGGCCAGCAGGCTGTCCTCGACTTGGCCGGACAGGTAGTACACGCCCGACATCGCACCACTCTGGCGATTCTCCATCAAATCGTGCCATTCCTCGTTCAGCGCCACATTCAATATCACCCGCAGTTGTTCGACCATCTGCGGGTGCTCCTGGTCGTGGGTGACCATGCCGTAGCCGGCCGCCGCCAGGGAAATTAAGGTCCCGGCTGCCTTGCCCACGGCCGCGGCGACGGCACTGGCGATACCTCGTGGCGCCAGGGTGGCGCCGAGTTTCTCGCTGGCCCGGTTGGCCACCGAAGACAACCCGGCCTCGGTTTGCCCAGGCGCTTTGGCCGCTTGTTGGTGCAAGTGCTGGCGCAGCGCCTGCCAGGCAGGTTGCTGAGCCAAGGATTGGGCCCTGAGTAATTGATAGAGGGTGGCATCGCGGGCAGCCGGTGGTCCCAGGGCGATGATCTTGATGCGGTTAAGCCGCTGGCTGACCTGGTCGGGCGGCGCGTTGTAGCGCTGGATGATGGTCGGCAGTTGCTGGCCGAACAGCTGCAGGTACAACTCGCTGGCGCGGTCGCGGATCCCCTCGGGGTTGATCTGTTCGGCGACCGGTTCTATCACCCGCTTGTGGTATTGCTCCTGCAGGTACATCGCCAGGCGCCGTTCGGGCGGCTCGGCACCATTGCCGCTGTTCATCTTGTACCAGGCGACTTTGAGCGTCAGCCATTGCTGCGTCCAGTAGCCGGTGAACCAAGGGATGAAATCGCTTTCGGTGCGTCGTTGCACTTGGTCTTTCCAGACCCGCATCGAACGCCTTGCATAGTCATTGGCCGAGCCGGTGGCCGCCACCGAGGCTTCGATCAGTTCCTGGTCGATCCGTTGCCACAGGGCCGGCGTCATGGTCACAGGCGGTGGCGGGGCAGGGGGGCGCTTGACCGCGCACCCGGCGAAGGTCAGCAGTAGGCACGACAGCAGGAGCAGGGTACGCGTGTTCACGCGGCTGGCCTTCCTGGGGAAAAGGCAGGGTTGTCACAGAAGTATAGGCAGGGGCAACCAGGGGCCGCTGTGCAGTCCATCGTGCAGCCCTGCAAGGAGGGGAGCGGGTCTACCCGCGAAGCGGCCTCTACCGCATCCGTGGGTGAGCCCGCTCCCACAGCGATCGCCACTCGCGCTGTACGAGCGGCCGGGAGAAGAAGGGCTGGTGTCAGGCTGGGGCGCCCAGGTCAAGCTTGGCTTCCAGATGGTCCAGGTGTTCATTCATCAGGGCCAGGGCGGCATCGATATCGCCGTTTTCCACGGCATCAATGATCGCGGCGTGCTCCTGCCAGGCGCAGTGCTCGCAGCAGGGCGACTCATAGCGGGCGATGATCAGCGAGGTCATGGGCACCAGGCCGTTGAGAAAGCGCGCCAGCGGTGCGTTGGCGGCCATTTGCGCAAGCTTGAGGTGGAATTCGCCGCCCAGGCGGATCGCCGTGCAGCGCTCGCCGCGTTCATGGTGCAGGCGCTCGCGCTCGACCAGTTGACGTAATTGGCGGATCTGCGTGGGCCGGGCGCGTTGGGTGGCCAGGCTGATCAGCGTGGTTTCGGCCAGACGCCGGGCGCTGAGGACCTGGCGCGCCTGCTGGGGATCGGGGGTGGCCAGGTGGGCGGTATGGCTGGGGCGCTGCACCACTACCTGCTGGTCGGACAGGCGCCCGAGCACCCGGCGGATCACCGTGCGGCTGACGCCGAAGGCATTGCCCAGTGCCTGCTCGGGGAGGGCGCTGCCGGGCGGCAGGCGCTGCTCGAGGATGGCATCGAACAGACGTGGATAGATCTGCTCGGCCGAAAGACGGGTTTCTCCGTTGGCGAGCAGGGCTGGCAGGCGAGGGGCGGCGTGGGCGCAGGCAGTCATGGTCGCTCCTTGGGTCATTGACCCGGGTGTTCGTCGGGAATGTTCAGCTCGATGCCCATGCGCTGGCCTTCTTCGAGGATATGCCGGCGCATCTGGGCACTGGCCTGGGCGCTGTTCTTGTCACGGATGGCGCGTACCACCGCTTCATTTTCAGTCAGTCGTGCGGCCAGGTGCTCCGGAGAGTTGCGCAGCATTTCTGTGCTCTGCTTGAGCGCATTGCCGGTCTGCTGCACCACGCTCTGGAAGATCGGGTTGGTAGTCAGGCCGAACAACGCCTCGTGGAAGGCGATGTAGGCGTTGACACCGGCTTCGCTGTCGCCGGCTTCCAATGCCTCGCGCATATCCATCAGGGTCAGGCGCAGTTGGCCGATGTCCTGGCTGTTGGCTGACTGGGCGACCAGACCGACGATGAACGGCTCGAGGGTGTAGCGCAGCTCCAGCACATCGGCCAGGCTTGCGGCTGCCACGGTATCGCTGGCCGGCTCTTGCCCGGCGGCCTCGGCATCGAGTACGAGCACGCCTTTGCCTGGCATCGAGCGCACCAGGCCAAGGGTTTCCAGCACAGTCACGGCTTCGCGCAGGCTGGGACGGCTGATGCCCAGCTGTTCGGCCAGCTCGCGCTGGCCGGGTAACATTTCGCCAGTGCGCCACTGACCGCTGGCCAGGGCCTGGCGGAGTTTCTCCACCACTGAGTTGACGACGGTTGATGAGCTGATCACGGTTCGCTCCCTAGTTGCATCATGTCTCCTGGCGGCCGGCTCAGTGCCGGCCGCTGCGGTTTTCAAAATTCCTGCTGGTGTGCATGAGGGGGTTGCTTGCGCGGGGTCGGGGCGAAGCCCGGCTTACCGGCCAGCACGTTGTTGGCACGCTCCAGGTCGATGTCTCGCTCCCAGCGGGCGATGGCCACGGTAGCGACGCAGTTGCCGATCAGGTTGGTCAATGCCCGGCCAATGCCCATGAACCAGTCCACCGCCAGCACCAGCACCAAGCCCACCACAGGAATGGCCGGTACCGCGGTGAGGGTGGCTGCGAGGATCACCAAGGCTGAGCCTGGGATGCCATGTGCGCCTTTTGACGTCACCAGCGATACCAGCAGAATGGTCAGCAGGTCGGTCATGGCCAGCGGCGTGCCCGTGGCGTTGGCGATGAACACGATTGCCAGGGTCAGGTAGATGGAAAAACCATCGAGGTTGAAGGAATACCCGGTAGGGATCACCAGACCCACAGTGGAGCTGCCGATACCCAAGTGTTCGAGCTTGCGCATGATCTGCGGCAGCACGGCGTCGGAGGAGGCGGTGCCCAGCACGATGGTCAGCTCTTCACGCAGGTATTTGATGAACGGCAGCAGCTTCAGGCCCGACAGGCGCATTACGGTGCCGAGGATGATCAGCACGAAGCCCGCACAGGTGAGGTAGAACAGCGCGACCAAGCCGCCCAAGTGCTGCAGCGACTCCAGACCGTACTTGCTGGTGGTGAAGGCGATGGCGCCGAACACGCCCAGCGGTGCCAGGCGCACGATCATGCCCATGATGCGGAACACCACATGGCTGAGTTCGTTGATCAGCCGCGATATGCCGGAGGCGGATTCGCCCACCAGATTCAGTGCGCTGCCGAACAGTACCGAGAACAGCAAGACTTGAAGGATGTTGTTGTCCGCGAAGGCGCCGATCACCGAGGTCGGGATCAAATCCATGAAGAAGGCCGTGGCGCCGTGGATGTGCTGGCTGCGTTCGGCCAGGCTGGCGGCGTCGGCGCTGGACAACTGTTCAAGATGGATGTTGGCGCCGCTGCCGATACCGCTGGTGAAGGCGAACACCAACCCGATCACCAAGGCGATGGTGGTGAGCACTTCGAAGTAGATCACTGACTTCAAGCCAATGCGCCCGACCTTCTTGAGATCGCCCGCGCCGGAGATGCCGCTGACCACCACGCAGAAGACGATCAGACCGATGAGCATCTTGATCAGTTTGATGAAGCCGTCACCCAAGGGTTTTAGCTGCAGGGACACTTCGGGGAAGCTGAGGCCACAAGCGATGCCAAGGGCGAGGCCTAGCACGACTTGGAGGAAGATCGAACGCGAGCACCATTTGAGCATGGGAGGGATCTCTGATCGGTGTCCTTGCTTCGGTGCCGGCGACGGCGAAAGAGCGCAGGACTTAATTATTGTGGTCTTACCGGTATGGTCAGTGCGGGATCATAAAACCGCGAAAAAAGCCCTTTTGCAAGGTTTTTTGGCCTTACCGGTCTGACCAGTTGGCGCTTTTCGGCGCCCATAGCTCTAACTCGGGGGTTTGAAGGGCTGCGGTGGAGTGCGCCGGCACTCCACCGTGTCGTCAGGCCAAATACGTCTTGGCCAGGGTCTCGGTAAGTTGGCGAATCAATGCTGTGTCGGCATCCCTGCGCGTTTGCAGCAGCAGTTGGGCTGCGCGGTTATAAAGGGCGCCTTCGTCGCGATAGCGGCTGGAAACCAAGTCGATACGTTGCACCGCGCCGTTTTGCCGCCAGGCAATGTCCGGGCGTTCACGCTCCAGTGCATCGATGAAGCTCGGAGGTACCTGGGGACCTGTGTAGGTGCTGACTTCGCCTGGTTCGCTGAGCGTGTCGAAATAGGCGCTGGCACCATCCCATTCGTTGGCCAGATGTTCGAATGCCTGTTGGCGCAAGCGCTTGATCCAGTCTCGCCAGAACGGTTGCTCGTCGGCCCATTGGACCAGTCGAGGAATATCCGCTTGGGTCGTGATCATCTGAGCGAGTTGGTCCAGCGTGGCCGGGCTCAGCTGTGCAAGGTAGTCGAAACTGATCTCGCCGGGTTGTGGAGGGAGTTCCAGGCGCTCGCGCAATCGCATCCTGGCATGCAGTGCCATTTCCAGTTCGTCGAGTAGAAAGGTGGGTTCGCGCAATTGCGTGTCACTGATATCGTCTACAGCGTGCAGGGGCGTCTCGTCGGCGGAGCGTCCCGCAATGAGCGCCTTGCGCCTGGCAACCCGTGCGTCATAGAGATCACTGATGCGCTCGTCCAGCAGCTGTTGGCGCAGCAGTGAGCGGCAAATGGAAATGGCCACCTTGTCGCTGGCATCCCCTGGGGCGGCGTTGAGCGACTGCTGCCATACCAGGACCTGCGTCTCGACTTGCTGGAACAGCAGACTGGCCTGGTCGACGCAGCCGTGAGCGGCTTCGTTGATCAGGTCGATGATGCGTTCATGGACTGGGGCCTGGCCCCAGAGATTGTCGCCTTCGCGTGCAGATAGCCGCTCGACGATGACGTGCATGCGTCGACGCATGGCGTTCGGGCTGGCTTGATAGTCCCGGGTGTCTTCGACACGTCGAAAGAGCTCATACAGCGGTCGCCACTCAGGCTCCTGCAATGTGGCCGCGACATGATCGCCGACGGCTTGCGGCACTGCGGCAAGCCAATCCAAATGATCGACCCGCGCAGCGGTTGCCAGGCCGGCATCGTTGAGTCGTTGCAGGGCCTGCTCACTGAAGGGATTGTTCTGGAAGGCATGGTACATCTCGGCTTCACCTGCCCTGACCGCAACAGCGAATGCGCTATCGCGAAGATCAGGTGCGTCGTGCAACTGATTGTTGCTCAGGTCCACGGCGCGCAGGGTCAACGGTCGCTGCCCGAGCAACGCTTCGATGCCGGCTGGCCATTCAGCAATGCCGGTCTGCTCCAGGTCCAACCGTTCCAGATGCGTCCAGCCGGTGATGTCTGGCGCAAGATCCAAGGGATTTTCCTGCAGGAACAAGATGCGCAACCGGCTCAACTGCGCCAAGGCTGCACGGCTTGCGTTATCCAGGGTGATGTCGTTGTGGCCAAGGCTCAGTTCGACCAGTGCGGGCCAGCGTTGCAGTGCCTGGAAGTGCTCGGCGCCGAGGAACAGCTCGTTCATTTCGGCCTGCAGCCCCATCAGGTTGGGCAGTTGCGCAAGCTGCTCCAGCGCGGCTACCGGTAGGTCTCCAATAGCGCTGCTCAAGTTCAGGGCGCGAAGCTTGGTCAGTCGGCCCAGGATGGACAGATTGGCGTCAATGGACAGGTCGAGGTTGTTCTCCGAAAGGTCCAGCAACTGGACGTCCGTCAGCCCGCCCAATTGCTCTGGCAGCGTGTACAAACCGTTTTCGCTGAGCTCCAGTTCGCGAACCTGGGGAAAGGCGGCAAGGAATGCGCCCAGGCTATCGGTACCGCCCCGCCACAAGCCGGTTACGTTCAGCTGGCGAACCTGTGGCAGTTGTACCGGCAGGGATGGCAAGGCGCCCAGGTACTCTGCATCGATGCTCAGGATGACCTCGTCGAGGCTCCCATTGGCGTCGTTGTTTTCTCGTCGCCACGCCCGGCGGATGCGTTCGGCCGTGGCTTGGCGCGCAGTCCTGCGTTCCTGGGCTTCATCGGCGGCGATGCCGTCGGTGTCATGAACCCAGCCTTGCAAGGTGCTATCCAGTTGTCGGTATTGGTCACGCAGATTCTGCATCAGACGGTTGAAGGCGATGGGGTCGTGACCGGTCTGTTCACGCAGCCGGGCGCGTAGTGTTTCCCGATCATTGTCCAGGTTGGAAGGGAACAATTGATCGAACTGCTCATCAGCGGTCAACCAGCCCCGGCCACGACCACTCAAGGCATAGCCAAGGCGAGGGCTGCCCGGCAGTCGTGTGGGCAGGCGGTACCAGGGGCGGACAGGCTGCATGCCAAGGTCACGGGCGGCCTGCTCCCGGTCTGCGGTCGCCAGATCGAAAAGTCGGTCGCGCAAAGTCTCCGACTCATGGATCTGCAGGCCCAGATTGTCGCGTTCGCTGTCGGGGAGGGCCTGGAGGATCGCTCGGAACAGGTTGTCTCGGTTGGCCAGGCTCTGGCCGTCCTTGTCGAACGGCTCATAGCCATCGGCGCGGCGTACGAGGATCTTGAGTGGAGCTTGTGCTGCACCTGCCGTCTCCAGCAGTGAACCACCCAGACGACCTTCGCGCAGCTCGAGATGTACTTGGCCAGACCATCCGCAAAGCCGTTGCAGCGCACCGAACACCAATGCATCGCGATCTTCGAGGCTGTCGCTGGCCTGATGAAAGGCCACCAGCGCGCGGTTGATGCGTGAGGCCCGCAGGTAAAGGCGAGCGGTTTCGGACACATTGAGCGGTATCCGGCCAGTGCGCTGCATCTGGCTCAAGTCACGGGTCTGGGCCTGGGCCAGGATTTCCCGACGCAGTGTTGGGCTCAGTGAAGGAAAGTCCTGGGCGAGGTCCGTGCGCGGGCGCTGAAACATTCGTCAGGCCATTGCTTGAACGCAAGCGGCAAGCGGGCGTTCTTGTCTAATGTCGGCTGCCATAGGTCGCGCGGAGCGGGGAACAGGCGCTTGAGCCAGTTGAAAGAGTGACCCTCTTCAAGTACCGGCGTGACCGTTTGCAGATCTTTGTAGGGATATCGCGGAAACAAGGTCTGGCGTAGTTGGATCGCCAATCCAGGTTGCTCGGCATGGGCGACATAACGCATGAAGAAGCGCCGCTCGTTGTCTTTGCGCAGCAGTCGAGTCAGCGCCTTGCCTGCTGCTCGCAGCGAGCCATATTGACGCAGTGGCTGGCGTGGGTGGCCAGGCAAATACAACAGACACGGTTCTACACCCGCGATGGGCTGCTGGCGGATCAGTAAGGGGCCATACAAAGGCGTCCCGCACAGCTCCAGGTACCCGCACTCCAGTGACCAGGGTTTGCCATCGCTGTGAAGCAGGAACGATTCGCCGGCCAGCGCGGCATCTGCCAGCATCCGGCCTCGGCTATCGAGATGCTTTTGCAGCTCGGCCATTGTCGTATCGGCTTCGAAGGCTGTGCGATCCTGCTGAAGTACCAGGCTGCGAAACACTGGGGTATCGACATGTTCGGCCAGATGATTGCGGTAGCGTTGTCCCAGGTCCAGGTTCCGGGCGCCTTTCACGAACAATGTGCTGTCCACGGCCATCGGGCCGGGGGCGTTCTTGGAAAGATACAGCGTCACTGATGTGTCGCTGTCGAAGTTCTGCAGGGCCGCTTCGAGCCACGACATGTCGCGCTTTTCGGCGTTGTTCCAGAGCCACCCTTGGTCAGGCGCGGGCAGCTCTCGGTCGGGGTACCAGTGGGACATGGCATCGTCGAGCAACGGACGGCAGAAGTCGTCGATGGGCTGCACCTGTTTCAGTGCCCGATCCAGCGCGCGGGTGGCCTGATGGCTCTGGCGTATCTGTTGTTCAAGTCGTTGGCGTTGGGCTGGGGTAGCTGATTTCAGCCAGCCTGGCAGGCGGGCGTCTATGAAGCTGAAGTGCGATAGGCTCATGGCGGTACCTCTGATATCAGAAGCGGCGAGCCTAGGGCGATGCGAGGAAGCGCAAGGGTTAGATAAGTACCGCGGACCGGTCGTGCCCGGAAAGAAAAACGGCACCTCGAGAGGTGCCGTTGGTGCAGAGGGCGAACTACTTGTGCAGTTCTTCTGCCGCGTAAAGCGTGTTTTCCAGCAGGCAGGCACGAGTCATCGGGCCTACGCCGCCCGGTACAGGCGTGATCCAGCCGGCGCGGGGCAGGGCGGTCTCGAAGACCACGTCGCCCACCAGCTTGCCATCTTCCTGGCGGTTAATGCCGACGTCGATGACGATCGCACCTTCCTTGATCCATTCGCCCTTGACCAGGCCCGGTTTGCCGGCGGCGACTACCACCAGGTCAGCACGGCCTACGTGGCCAGGCAGATCTTGGGTGAAGCGGTGGCAGACGGTGACGGTGCAGCCGGCCAGCAGCAACTCCATGGCCATCGGGCGACCGACGATATTGGAGGCGCCGACGATTACAGCGTTCATGCCGTACAGGTCCTGACCGGTGCTTTGCAGCAGGGTCATGATGCCTTTTGGCGTGCAGGGGCGCAGAAGCGGAATGCGCTGGGCCAGGCGGCCGATGTTGTAGGGGTGGAAACCGTCGACGTCTTTATCTGGGCGGATGCGTTCGAGCAGCAGCGAGGCATCCAGATGCTCCGGAAGTGGCAATTGCAGGAGAATGCCGTCGACGGCCGGATCGTCGTTGAGGCGGTCGATCAGGTCGGTCAGGGCTTGCTGCGAAGTCTCGCTGGGCAGGTCGAAAGCCTGGGAAATGAAGCCGACCTCTTCGCAGTCCTTGCGCTTGTGCGAAACATAGACTTGGGAAGCAGGGTCGGTACCGACCAGGATCACCGCCAGGCCTGGGGTACGCAGGCCCTGCTGGCGACGCTCCACGACACGTTGAGCGATCTGCTGGCGCAGGTTGGCGGCGATCGCCTTGCCATCGATTAGGTGTGCAGTCATAGACGCGTGATTAACCATCGAGAAGGGAACATAAAAGAGGGCGCATTCTCGCACGACACGGCCCGAGGGCAAAGGCGGGTGGTCGGCCAAATCCCCTAACCCCTTAAATAAACTAAATTTTTTTGAAAAAAGTGTTGACGACCTTCCGGCTCGTCTATAACATTCGTCGCACTTGTCGGGCAGAGCCTAGCACTGGTTAGCAAGGTCAGGCAGAATGAGCGGATTTGCTAGCTTGTTCGGTACGGCTGAAAGTTGATTTGCAATCGTAACAGAAAGCAGATTGAATATGCGCCCGTAGCTCAGCTGGATAGAGCATCCGCCTTCTAAGCGGATGGTCGCAGGTTCGAGTCCTGCCGGGTGCGCCATTAGGCAGCTTTGGCACAGCAAGTGATGTTTTGACGCAATACCGCAATATGGTGGGCGTAGCTCAGTTGGTAGAGCGCTGGATTGTGATTCCAGTTGTCGTGGGTTCGATTCCCATCGTCCACCCCATATTCTCGAAGGCGCCTTGATTGTATAATCTGGCGCCTTTGCTTTAAGTGCTCCACGCGGACGTGGTGAAATTGGTAGACACACTGGATTTAGGTTCCAGCGGCGCAAGCTGTAAGAGTTCGAGTCTCTTCGTCCGCACCATCCTTGGTTTTGCCGCCTTTCGTTGAGTCGCGCTAAACCCATAAAGAAGCCGCCTGGAGCGGCTTTTTTATTGTCTGCAGTTTCTTCAAGCATCAGTGCCCGGCGTGTGGTACTGGTGCTGCTCGGGCAAAAATTGTTAGATTTCAGCCGGTTGAAATAGGGCAAGCGGGCCCGATATAGGAGCTGTCGCATGATTGCAAAAGAAGCTCGCCAGGCATTGGCACTGCAGCGTTTCGCTGAGGCCAATCCGCAATTGCTCGAGGAGATCCGCGAGCTTGGTGCGCATGAACAGGCCCAGCAGATCCAGTGGGCGTTCGAGGATGCTGCGCAAGAGCAGGGTGTCGAGCCTTGGGAGCTGGCATTGCAATTGATCGCTCAACGCCCCGAGGAGCTGCAAGTCATGCGCTTGGAGGTGCACCGTGAGGTGGCCGAGGCGCTAGGGATGAGCTGGGAAGAGTATTGCCAGTTCAACGAGATCGACTCCGACTGAGCTCTGCCTTTATATAGCTGCATTGTTTGACAAGTTTTTACAGCGCAAGCGACGTGCAACCGCCGTTGCGTGCAAGCGATACGCGGGGGCTTCGGCGGCGCGCCGTGCGGGGCCTTCAATGAAATTGACCGGTGTGGTTCTCCGTCATCTGGGGTGGGGTGACTTCTGATGCGCGAGTCACTAGAATGCTTGCCCTTGATTCTGGAGTCGGGCTATCGCCGGCTAACGTCTGTGCAACGAGGAATATCCATGCAAGTTTCTGTTGAAAACACTTCCGCTCTCGAGCGCCGCATGACCATCGCCGTTCCGGCCGAGCGCGTCGAGAACGAAGTCAACAAGCGTCTGCAGCAGACTGCCAAGCGCGCCAAGGTCGCCGGCTTCCGCCCAGGCAAGGTGCCGATGAGCGTCATTCGTCAGCGTTTCGAGGCCGATGCCCGTCAGGAAGCGTTCGGTGACCTGGTCCAGGCTTCCTTCTACGAAGCCATCGTCGAGCAGAAGCTGAACCCGGCTGGTGCTCCTGCTGTCGAGCCCAAGTCCTTCGAGAAAGGCAAGGACCTGGAATTCGTCGCCATCTTCGAAGTCTTCCCAGAGTTCACCGTTAGCGGCCTGGAGTCGATCAAGGTCGAGCGCCTGAGCGCCGAAGTCGCTGACGCGGACCTGGACAACATGCTGGAAGTGCTGCGCAAGCAGAACGTACGTTTCGAGGCCGTTGAACGTGCCGCCCAGAACGACGATCAGGTCAATATCGATTTCGTTGGCAAGATCGACGGCGAAGCTTTCGCGGGTGGTTCGGCCAAGGGCACCCAGCTGGTGCTGGGCTCCGGCCGCATGATCCCAGGCTTCGAAGACGGTCTGGTTGGCGCAAAAGCGGGCGAAGAACGCGTTGTCAACGTGACCTTCCCTGAGGACTACCAGAACCTGGACCTGGCCGGCAAGGCTGCCGAGTTCACCATCACCGTCAACAGCGTTTCGGCACCTCAGCTGCCTGAGCTGAACGAAGCCTTCTTCGCCCAGTTCGGCATCAAGGAATCGACCCTGGAAGGCTTCCGCGCCGAAGTTCGCAAGAACATGGAGCGTGAGCTGCGTCAGGCAATCAAGGCCAAGGTCAAGAACCAGGTCATGGACGGTCTGCTGGCCGCCAACCCGATCGAAGTGCCGAAGGCTCTGCTGGAGAACGAAGTCAACCGTCTGCGCGTGCAGGCTGTTCAGCAGTTCGGCGGCAACATCAAGCCAGAGCAACTGCCGGCCGAGCTGTTCGAAGAGCAAGCCAAGCGCCGTGTGGTCTTGGGTCTGATCGTTGCTGAGGTGGTCAAGCAGTTCGAGCTGAAGCCGGACGACGCCAAGGTCCGCGAAATGATCGAGGAAATGGCCTCGGCCTACCAAGAGCCGGAGCAGGTCATCTCCTGGTACTACAAGAACGACCAGCAACTGAACGAAGTCCGTTCGGTTGTGCTGGAAGAACAAGTTGTAGATACTGTCCTGCAGAAAGCGACTGTGACCGACAAGTCGGTCTCGTACGAAGAAGCTGTCAAGCCAGCACAGGCTCCTGCCGCCGCTGAGTGATAGGTCTTCTCTCGTAGGAAACCCCCACAAGCCAGCCTTCGAGCTGGCTTGTGCGTATTCAAGCCATGACTATTTGGGAGTGAGTGCAGGACATGTCCCGCAATTCTTATATTCAACAGAGCTCCGACATCCAGGCCGCGGGCGGTCTGGTCCCGATGGTTATCGAGCAGTCCGCCCGTGGCGAGCGCGCCTACGACATCTACTCGCGCCTATTGAAGGAGCGTGTGATTTTCCTGGTTGGTCCCGTAGAGGACTACATGGCCAACCTGGTGGTGGCACAACTGCTGTTCCTTGAAGCGGAAAACCCGGACAAGGATATCCATCTGTACATCAACTCGCCGGGTGGTTCGGTCACCGCCGGCATGTCGATCTACGACACCATGCAGTTCATCAAGCCGGACGTCTCGACCATCTGCATCGGTCAGGCCTGCAGCATGGGCGCATTCCTGCTGGCGGCCGGCGCTGCAGGCAAGCGTCACTGCCTGCCGAACTCGCGCGTGATGATTCACCAGCCATTGGGTGGCTTCCAGGGCCAGGCGACCGATATCGAGATCCATGCCCAGGAAATCCTCAACATCAAGGCGCGTCTGAACGAGCTGCTGGCCCATCACACTGGCCAGGATCTCGAGACCATCAAGCGCGACACCGAGCGCGACAACTTCATGAGTGCCGCGCGCGCGGCCGAGTACGGCCTGATCGACTCGGTCTACGACAAGCGGCAACTGGCGTCCTGAACCAAGGTGCCAGAGCGGGTGGGCGCCGTTGGCGCCTACCTGCGGACTTGAAAAAGCCCGCAATTGCCTTCATCTTGTGTTTCATGCCTACCGGATTGGATCGATCGAATGACTGACACCCGTAACGGCGAGGACAGCGGCAAATTGCTCTATTGCTCCTTCTGCGGCAAAAGCCAGCACGAAGTGCGCAAATTGATTGCCGGGCCCTCGGTATTTATCTGCGACGAGTGCGTCGACCTGTGCAACGACATCATCCGTGAGGAGGTGCAGGAAGCCCAGGCCGAAAGCAACGCGCACAAATTGCCATCGCCGAAAGAAATCAGCGGTATCCTGGACCAGTACGTCATTGGTCAGGAGCGCGCGAAAAAGGTGCTGTCCGTAGCGGTGTACAACCACTACAAGCGCCTGAACCAGCGTGACAAGAAGGGCGACGAAGTCGAACTCGGCAAGAGCAACATCCTGCTCATCGGGCCGACTGGCTCGGGCAAGACCCTGCTCGCCGAAACCCTTGCACGCCTGTTGAACGTACCGTTCACCATCGCCGACGCCACCACCTTGACCGAAGCCGGTTACGTGGGTGAGGACGTCGAGAACATCATTCAGAAACTGCTGCAAAAGTGCGACTACGACGTGGAAAAGGCCCAGATGGGCATTGTCTATATCGATGAGATCGACAAGATCTCGCGCAAATCGGACAACCCGTCGATCACTCGCGACGTGTCGGGCGAGGGCGTGCAGCAGGCGCTGTTGAAGCTGATCGAAGGGACTGTGGCTTCCGTGCCGCCTCAGGGTGGTCGCAAGCATCCGCAACAGGAATTCCTGCAGGTTGATACCCGCAATATCCTGTTCATCTGCGGCGGTGCGTTCTCGGGCCTGGAAAAGGTCATTCAGAACCGCTCCACCAAAGGTGGCATCGGTTTTGGCGCTGAAGTGCGCAGCAAGCAGGAAGGCAAGAAGGTCGGCGAGTCCTTGCGTGAGGTCGAACCGGATGATCTGGTCAAGTTTGGCCTGATTCCGGAGTTCGTCGGCCGTCTGCCGGTGCTGGCAACCCTCGACGAGCTGGATGAGGCTGCACTGATGCAGATCCTCACCGAGCCGAAGAACGCCTTGACCAAGCAGTATGCCAAGCTGTTCGAGATGGAAGATGTGGACCTCGAGTTCCGTAGCGACGCGCTCAAGGCGGTTGCTCGCAAGGCGCTCGAGCGCAAGACCGGCGCCCGGGGCCTGCGTTCGATCCTCGAAGGCGTGCTGCTTGACACCATGTACGAGATTCCTTCGCAGAAGGATGTCAGCAAGGTGGTGATCGACGAGAGCGTCATCGATGGCACCTCGCAGCCTTTGCTGATCTACGAGAACAGCGAGCCGCAAGCCAAGGCCGCACCTGACGCCTGAGTCGGGTGAGCCAAGTCGAGCAAGAAAGGGGCCTATGGGCCCCTTTCTGCTTTTCCGATCTCAACGCTTGTAATTTTATGGACCTGCCCCCACATTAGGTCCAAGCATCATTTCCACCGGTTTCCGGCCATAAGGCCGCTGTAGAGGCGAAATCATGAAGACCACCCTCGACTTGCCTCTTTTGCCATTGCGCGATGTCGTTGTTTATCCGCATATGGTCATCCCGCTGTTCGTGGGACGCGAGAAGTCCATCGAAGCCCTTGAGGCGGCGATGACGGGCGAGAAGCAGATCCTCCTGCTGGCCCAGAAGAATCCTGCCGACGATGACCCGGGCGAAGATGCCCTGTATCGCGTCGGTACCATTGCCACTGTCCTGCAATTGCTGAAGCTACCCGACGGTACCGTCAAGGTGTTGGTCGAGGGCGAGCAGCGCGGCGCCGTCGAGCGTTTCACGGAAGTGGAAGGGCATGTCCGTGCCGAAGTCACCCTGATCGATGAAGTCGAGGCCGCCGAGCGCGAGTCGGAAGTCTTCGTGCGCACGTTGCTGTCGCAGTTCGAGCAGTACGTCCAGTTGGGCAAGAAGGTCCCGGCTGAAGTCCTGTCCTCGCTCAACAGTATCGAAGAGCCCGGCCGCCTGGTCGACACCATGGCCGCCCATATGGCCCTGAAGATCGAGCAGAAGCAGGAAATCCTCGAAATTGTCGATCTACCGACCCGGGTCGAACATGTCCTGGCATTGCTCGATGCAGAGATCGACCTGCTGCAGGTCGAGAAGCGTATCCGTGGCCGGGTCAAGAAACAGATGGAGCGCAGCCAGCGCGAGTACTACCTGAATGAGCAGATGAAGGCCATTCAGAAGGAGCTCGGCGATGGCGACGAGGGCCACAACGAAGCCGAGGAGCTGAAGAAGCGTATCGAAGCTGCTGGCCTGCCCAAGGACGCCTTGGCCAAAGCCCAGGCCGAGCTGAACAAGCTCAAGCAGATGTCGCCGATGTCCGCAGAGGCCACTGTGGTTCGCTCCTACCTGGACTGGCTCGTGCAGGTGCCTTGGAAAGCCCAGAGCAAAGTACGTCTGGACCTGGCCAAGGCCGAGGAAATCCTCGATGCCGATCACTATGGCCTGGAAGAGGTCAAGGAACGCATCCTTGAATATCTCGCTGTGCAGAAGCGCGTGAAGAAGATTCGCGGCCCTGTGCTTTGCCTGGTAGGTCCACCTGGCGTTGGTAAAACCTCCCTGGCCGAATCGATCGCGGCTGCTACCAACCGCAAGTTCGTGCGCATGGCCTTGGGCGGTGTGCGTGACGAAGCCGAGATCCGAGGCCATCGTCGCACCTACATCGGTTCCATGCCGGGTCGTTTGATTCAGAAAATGACCAAGGTGGGTGTACGCAACCCGCTGTTCCTGCTCGACGAGATCGACAAGATGGGCAGCGACATGCGCGGCGATCCCGCCTCGGCATTGCTGGAAGTGCTCGACCCTGAGCAGAACCACAACTTCAACGACCACTACCTGGAGGTCGACTACGACCTCTCGGACGTGATGTTCCTGTGCACCTCGAACTCGATGAACATTCCGCCGGCGCTACTCGACCGGATGGAGGTCATCCGCCTGCCGGGCTACACCGAGGACGAGAAGATCAATATCGCGGTCAAGTACCTGACGCCCAAGCAAGTGAAGGCCAATGGCCTGAAGAAGGGTGAACTGGAGATCGATGTCACGGCGATCCGCGACATCATTCGTTACTACACCCGCGAAGCCGGCGTGCGCGGTCTGGAGCGCCAGATCGCCAAGGTCTGCCGCAAGGTGGTCAAGGAGCACACCGGCGAGAAGCAGCTCAAGGTCAAGGTGACCGGCGAGCAGCTCGAACATCTGCTGGGCGTGCGCAAGTTCCGCTACGGCCTGGCAGAGCAGCAGGATCAGATCGGCCAGGTCACCGGCCTTGCCTGGACCCAGGTGGGCGGCGAACTGCTTACCATCGAAGCCGTGGTCATCCCCGGCAAGGGCCAGTTGATCAAGACCGGCTCTTTGGGCGACGTCATGGTCGAATCGATCACCGCCGCGCAGACCGTGGTACGCAGCCGTGCCCGCAGTCTGGGCATCGCCGCCGATTTCCACGAGAAGCACGATGTGCACATCCACATGCCCGAGGGCGCTACGCCTAAGGACGGCCCAAGTGCGGGTATCGGCATGTGCACGGCGCTGGTCTCGGCACTTACCCAGATTCCGGTGCGCGCCGATGTGGCCATGACCGGTGAAATCACCCTGCGTGGCCAGGTTCTGGCCATCGGTGGCTTGAAGGAAAAACTCCTCGCGGCACACCGCGGTGGGATCAAGACGGTGATCATTCCAGAGGAAAACGTTCGTGATCTGAAGGAGATTCCGGAAAATATCAAACAGGATCTTCAGATCAAACCGGTCAAATGGATTGACGAAGTCCTCCAAATTGCGCTGCAATACGCCCCGGAGCCCTTGCCAGATGTGGCTCCGGAGATTGTCGCGAAAGATGAAAAGCGCGACGGCGATGCTAAGGAAAGAATTAGCACGCACTAGTACGTATTTCGCTGGGGGGCTTTCCTTGACAGTTTTTTCGGGGCCTTGCTATAAAACGGCACGCCAGTGTCAATAGGCCGCCCAGTGCTCGTTTCATAAGCTTTTCATTACATACTTAGAAACAAACTCAATAGAGATATAAGGGGACTTAGAGTGAACAAGTCGGAACTGATTGACGCTATCGCCGCATCCGCTGACATTCCGAAAGCTGTAGCTGGCCGTGCGCTGGACGCAGTCATCGAATCCGTCACCAGCGCCCTGAAGCAAGGTGACGATGTTGTACTGGTTGGCTTCGGTACCTTCTCGGTCAAGGAGCGCGCTGAGCGCACCGGCCGTAACCCGCAAACCGGCAAGGCGATCAAGATCGCTGCTGCCAAGGTTCCAGGCTTCAAGGCTGGCAAAGGCCTGAAAGACGCCGTCAACTAAGTCGTCTCTTTCAGCCGGACCTGGTCACACCAGGCCCGACCGCGTGACGGCGGGGCCGCAAACGTTCCCGTTGGCACGCTAGCTTTGAAAAGGCGCATCCCACAGGATGCGCCTTTCTTCTATCAGGACTCTACCCACGCTCCACGGTTGTCGACGCAGTGGTACAACCGTTTCTGGGGGACGCATGCTGCAGAATATCAGGGACAATTCACAAGGTTGGATTGCCAAGACCATCATCGGCCTTATCGTCGTGCTGATGGCGCTGACCGGCTTCGAGGCCATTTTCCAGGCCACCAGCCATAGCCAGGACGCCGCCAAGGTGAACGGCCAGACCATCAGTCAGAACGAGCTGAGCCAGGCCGTCGACATGCAGCGCCGCCAGCTGATGCAACAGCTGGGCAAGGATTTCGACCCAGCACTGCTGGATGAAAAGATGCTGCGCGAAGCTGCGCTCAAAGGGCTGATCGAGCGCAAGCTGCTGTTGCAGGGTGCCGAGGACGCCAAGTTCGCCTTCTCCGAGGCCGCGCTGGATCAGCTGATCCTGCAGACACCGGAGTTCCAGGTCGACGGCAAGTTCAGCGCCGAACGTTTCGATGCGGTCATTCGCCAGATGGGCTATGGGCGCATGCAATTCCGCGAGATGCTCGCCGAGGAAATGCTCATCGGGCAATTGCGCACCGGCCTTGCCGGCAGCAGCTTCGTCACCGACAAACAAGTCGAAGCCTTCGCTCGCCTGGAGAAGCAGACCCGTGATTTCGCTTCGCTGACCTTCAAGGCCGACCCGGCCGCCGTCAAGGTGAGCGACGACGAGGTCAAGGCGCACTACGACCAGCACGCCAAGGAATTCATGACACCCGACCAGGTGGTCATCGATTACATCGAGCTGAAGAAGTCGGCCTTCTTCGACCAGGTACAGGTCAACGAGGACGAACTCAAGGCCCTGTACGAGAAGGAAATCGCCAACCTGGCCGAACAGCGCCATGCCGCGCATATCCTCATCGAGGTCGACGACAAGGTTTCCGATGCACAGGCCAAGGCCCGTATCGAAGAGATCCAGCAGCGTCTGGCCAAGGGAGAGGACTTTGCCACACTGGCCAAGGAATTCTCCAAGGACCCAGGTTCGGCCAGCAATGGCGGTGATCTCGGCTTCGCAGGCCCAGGCGTCTACGACCCAGCCTTCGAGGATGCCCTGTACAAGCTGAACAAGGACCAAGTATCGGCACCGGTGCGCACCGAGTACGGTTACCACCTGATCAAGCTGCTAGGTGTGCAGGCACCGGAAGTGCCGACCTTTGCAAGCCTAAAAGACAAGCTGACCCGCGAACTCAAGACCCAACAGGTCGAACAGCGCTTCGTGGAAGTGACCAAGCAGTTGGAAGACGCCGCGTTCGAGGCCTCTGACCTGGCTCAGCCGGCCCAGGACCTGGGCCTGAAGGTTCAGACTTCGGCCGCATTCGGTCGGGAAGGCGGTGAGGGCATCACGGCCAACCGTTCGGTCGTCCAGGCCGCTTTCAGCGAAGAAGTGCTGGAAGAGGGCGCCAACAGCAATGCCATCGAGCTGGATCCGGAGACTGTGGTCGTGCTGCGTGTCAAGGAGCATCGCAAGCCGGAGCAACTGCCGCTGGAGGCTGTGGCCAAGAACATCCGCGAGCACCTGGCCAAGGAGAAGGCGACTGCCGAGCTCAAGGCCAAGGCTGACAAGCTGATCGCTGGCCTGCGCGATGGCGCCATCCCGCTGACCTCCGAACAGGAAGGCCAGAAGTGGAAGACCCAAGAGGCCGTTACGCGTGGCCAGGACGGTATCGATCCGGCCGAACTGCAAGCGGTATTCCGCCTGGCCAAGCCTGCCTCCAAGGATAAGCCGGTCTACGGCAGCGTGGTCCTCGGCGATGGCAGCCTGGTGGTGTTGCAGCTCAAGGGGGTCAACGAAGGCGCTGCAGCCACTGACGAGGAGAAAGCGCAGATCCGCCGTTACCTCGCTTCGCGTGCAGGCCAGCAGGACTTCGCGGCCTACCGTAAGCAACTAGAAGCCGCGGCTGACGTCACTCGTTACTGAGTGCTATCGCCGCAACAAGACAGGCCGCTCATGCGGCCTTTCTTGTTTTTTGGGAGGGGCTAACGCCGCTCACCTTCGTAGATGTCCATCGTGTCCCGGGCAATTTCCCGTCCCAGGGCGATCAGTTCCGGCGCCTTGTAGAACTCGAAGAAGCGGCACACCCGCTTGGGCACGTTGATCAGCACGTCTGGCGGATAGCCGGCGATCTTGTACTGAGCGAGGGAGGTCTGCATGACTTCGAAGCTCTGGTTGATCAAGTCGAGCAAGGACGCAGGCCCTACGTTATCGACGATGAAGGAACCGGTGGCGGACCTGGGCGCGCCGCCACGTTCGGGGGCCGCTGCCGGCTGCTGGCCTTCCGGGTCTGCAGACTCGCCAAGCCAGGGGTCGCTGGCGTTCAGTCCCTCGGCAACGATTTCCTGTTCGATGCGCATCAATTGTTCGGCCGGTTTGCGGCGAAAGGGCAGACGTGAGCCCAACGAGCTGATGACCGCGTCGAACCGCATCTTGAACGCTGCAGGCCGCTCGATCACCGGCAATTGGTATTGTTTCTGGTTGGTGGCATTGAGGTTGACGGCGATGATCAGGTCGCAATGGCTGGACACCACCGGCACGATCGGCAGCGGATTGAGAATGCCGCCATCGACTAGCATGCGGTTACCCTGCATCACCGGTGTGAACAGGCTGGGGATCGCCGCCGAGGCCCGCATGGCCTGGTGCAGGCAGCCTTCCTGGAACCAGATCTCCTGCTGGTTGGTGAGGTCCGCTGCCACCGCCGTATAGGGAATGGACAGTTGTTCGATGTTCACCTCGCCGACGATCTTGCGGATCTGGCCAAACACTTTGTCGCCGCGGATCGCGCCTAAGCGAAAGCTCACATCCACCAGGCGCAGCACGTCGAGGTAGTCCAGGCTCTCGATCCAGCTGCGGTATTCATCCAGTTTTCCGGCAGCATAGATCCCACCGATCACCGCACCCATCGAACAGCCGGCGATGCAGGCGATTTCGTAGCCGCGTCGCTCTATCTCCTCGATCACGCCGATATGCGCATACCCGCGTGCGCCCCCCGATCCCAGTACCAATGCCACGCGTTTGCTCATGACTGTCCCCCTACTGCTGTGCAACCATGGTCCAACAATGCACCCATTGTTGCCTGTGCTTCAATGTAGACCGTGCTGGGCTACGCTGAGCAGGGCACTTTTCGCTTGCCTGAGCGTCGAACGGCCACTCTTTTTGTTCAAACTTGAGGTTACTGACTGATGAAAGCCTGGATCTGCCTTCCCCTGATCGCCCTTGCCCTCACCGGTTGCGCGGGCAAGACGGCGTACCGTGACAGCTGTGCGACTCAGCTCGATGCTGCATGGAAGGAGCTGGACCTGGCCAAGGCCGAAGGGTTTGCCGGCACCGTCAGCTATTCCAAGGCCCTGTCGCTGTTGACCGGCGCCAAGACGCAGCAGCAGTTCGAGGCCTTCGAAGGCTGTAGCCGCAAGGCCGAGAAGGCGCGTTTTTACATCCGTGAGTCCCGCGCGGGTCGTTGATCCAGGAGGGCTGTATGGCCGCCATGCTCGATCATGTCATCGCCCAGGTGCTGGCCTTGCAGGTCCGTCTGCTGGCATGCCGGGAGCGGCTGGCGGCCGATGTCGACAGCGAAGCCTTGCACGACCTGCGTACAAGCCTGCGGCGCCTGCGGAGCCTGCTGCGGCCTTTGCGGGGGCTGCCCGGTGTCGAGCAGTTGGAGGACGCCGCGCGCTCGCTGGGGGCGCTCACGACCCCCTTGCGGGACCGTGAGGTGCTAGCGGCCCACCTGATCGGCCAAGGGCACCAGCAGGCTGGGGCGCGTCGTCTGGAGGGCAGGGCGGGCATCTTCGCCAGTGTGGCCGTGAGTCGTCAGCTCACCCGGGTGCTGGCGATCATCGACACCTTTCCGTTATTCCTGCGGGCTTGCGCGCGCGAAGGCTTGGCCAGTGGCCTGGACAAGCGCATCGACAAGCGCCTGAACAAACAATGGCGCAAGCTCGAGAAAGCGCTTGACGACCCCAGCCACGACCGTCATCGCCTGCGTTTATTGATCAAGCGGGTGCGCTATGGCGACGAGGCGTACCCACAGCTGGAGCACGCCGGAAACAAACTGCAACGCCTGCTCAAGCGCACCCAGGCCGACCTGGGCGATTGGCACGACCGTGTGCAATGGCTTTTGCTGGCGCGTGATCACGCCGATCTGGCGCCCTTCAAGAAAGCCTGGGAACGCGAGCTGCATGAGGCCGAGCAGAAGGCCGATGCCACCCTTGAGGCCTTGCGGGCAGCCGTGGCGCGTCGATAGCCATAGGGAATGGCCATTATGCGGGCTGTCAGCCAGACACTCGCTGGCTAATATCGGGGCACGTCCTGACGCGGGCACGTCCCGTGGCAGCCAATCAAGCCCCGGTGCAGGAGCCGAACATGAATTTCACGCAATTGCTCAGCGCCGTGCGCGAGTGTCCCGAATCTGTCAGTGTGCCGGCCAGTTGGGGCCAGGGGCGCGCGGTATTTGGCGGGCTGATGGTCGCGCTGATGCATGAGGCGATGCGTGCCAAGCTTGGTGAGGGACGTCCGGTGCGGTCGTTGGCTGTCACCTTTGTTGGGCCAGCGACGCCGCAGGTGCCGATCAGTTTCGAGGTCGAGGTGTTGCGTGAGGGCAAAGCTGTCAGCACGCTGCTGGGACGCGCGGTGCAGGAGGGGCAGGTGGTGACCCTGGTACAGGGCAGCTTCGGAGATGGCCGTCCTTCGGCAATCGAGGTCAAGGCTCAGCCTGCCGTGGACATGAAGCCGCTAGAGCAGTCTGCCGCCGAATTGCCCTATATCAAAGGCGTGACGCCTGAGTTCATGCGTCATGTGGCTTTGCGTTGGGCCATTGGCGGCCTGCCGTTCAGCGGTAACGATGATCGACGGATGGGCGGTTGGGTACGCCTGCGCGATATGGCCGACGGGCCGGCGAGCGAAGCGCATCTGCTGGCAATGGTCGATGCCTGGCCGCCCAGTCTGCTACCGCATCTTAGACAACCTGCCGCAGGCAGCACCCTGACCTGGACGATCGAGTTCATTCAGCCAGCGCCCAAGCTGTCGACCTTGGACTGGTGTCGTTACTGTGTCGAGACCGAGCACGCCCGCGATGGCTATGGGCACGCTTCGGCCGCCCTGTGGACAGCCGAGAACGAGCTGATTGCCTTGAGCCGACAGACCGTGACGGTGTTCGCCTAGATCTGGGCAGCTAGCGGCGATGCTTGTGGCGCTCGCGCCAGGCACGCCACCAGGCACCGCTCAGCAGAAAGCGCGGAAAGGTGATGAATTGTTCGGTCAGTACACGCTGAACGGCGTCCTTGCGGCTGGCGAAGGGTTCGGGTTGCTCGGTTTCCAGACGATGGCCGTGGCGCTGCAGTCCAAGGCCAGCGGCCAGGGCGATCAAGCCGATGGCCAGTTGGCCGAGGTCCAGGCCAAATACCCCGCCGAGCATCAACAGGGCGCCCAGGATGAACAATGGGACGGCGATCAGATGCAGCACCAGGTTGGTCGGATGCCGGTGATTGTGATGGTAACCACGCCATTGCCAGGCGTGCAGATTGGGCAGGCGTTTGCTCATGGGCATTTCCTCTCGGTCATGCCCAAAGCTTAGTGTGGCCCTACGGCGAGGGCCAATCGAGGCGGGTTATCGGCCTTATAGCTTGAGCTGGCCGATGGCTTTGTTCAGCTCGGCCGCCAGGGTCGCCAGCTCGTTGCTGGTGGTGGCAGAACCGACGGTCTGCTGGACCGTTTCCTCGGTGACGTCACGAATGCTCACCACCGCCCGGTTCATCTCTTCGGCCACCTGGCTTTGTTGTTCGGCGGCGACGGCGATCTGCGTGTTGCTCTCGCGCATTTGCGCGACGGCACTGGTGATCTCCAGCAACGCCTCGCCTGCCTCTTGGGCCTGTTTGACACAATCGTCGGCCTTGTAGGAGCTCTCCTGCATGAAATCCACGGCATCACGGGTACCTGCCTGCAGGGCGGACACCATGCCGGTGATTTCATCGGTGGAGGTCTGCACGCGCTTGGCCAGGTTGCGCACTTCGTCCGCCACCACGGCAAACCCACGTCCCAGGTCGCCTGCCCGGGCCGCCTCGATCGCAGCATTGAGGGCCAGTAGATTGGTTTGCTCGGCGATGCTATGGATGACGCCGACTACGCCGTTGATGCGCTGGCTGTCCTCGGCGAGCTGGCGAATCATTTCGGCGGTTTGCTGAACACCGCTGGACAGGCCGGCGATGGAGTCCTGCACACGTGTGACCACCGCCTGGCCGCTGCCGGCCAGGGTATCGGCGGTTTGCGACAGGTCACGGGTGGCGCCGGCATGCTGGGCAATGTGATGGACCGTGGCGGACATCTCGTTGATGGCGGTGGCAGCCTGGTCGGTCTCGCTTTGCTGGCCGATCATGCCGTGGCGCACCTCGTCCATGCTCGCTGCCAGGCGTGCTGCGCCGCTGTCCAATTGCGCTGCGGTACGAGCTACCGTGCTGACCACCCGGTGGTAGGTGGCTTGCATTGCATTGAAGGCGCCTGCCATCTGGCCGACTTCATCGCCACAGGACAGCGGGACACGGGCCGACAAGTCGCCAGTCTTCTCCACATGCAGCATCACGTCTTTGAGCGTATTGAGCTGGCTGAGCAAGAAACGGATCAGCAACTGCGAAGCGCAGAGCATCGCCAACATCAGAATCAGCACGCAGACCGCGTATTGGGTGAAGCGCTCGAAGAACACCTGGCGCAGGCTGGGGGATTCGGCCAGCACAGCGATGCGCTGCTCTGCCCGGTGGATCACTTGGGCGCCCTGCAAGGGATTGTTGCCCAGGACCCAGGCATTGGGCAGGGCGACCCAGCCTTGTGCATCGACCAAGGCCTCACGCGGCTGGTTGGCGATGACCGGCGTCTGCCCGGACTGCCACATCACGGCCTGGGAGGGTTGGGGCAGTGGTTGCCCTTCAGGCCAGGCCGCGATCAGCTCGGCCTGGGCAATGGCCTGGTTGCGCGCGCCTTCTGCACGGGCTTGCTGCTCCAGGTAAACCGCGTAGAGCACCAGGAGCAGGGTCGTGACGAAGGCCACCGCATTGACGGCCCAGAACTTGTACTTCAGGGAAATATTGCTAAGCCAGGCACCCATGGATAGGTCTTCTCTGAGTTGAGCGGAAACATTATTGGCAAGGTGCCATCATTGTGTCCGCTCGTCCCAGCGCCTGCCTTGATATGCGTCAACAAACCCCAGCCCGGCTTCAGGGCAGCTGGAAGAATGCTTTGGCGGTGGCAGTGGTGTGCGCGGCTGTCTGTTCCAGGGATTCTCCCCTGTGCAGCGCAACCTCTCGCAGGACTTCGGGCAGGAAAGCAGGCTCGTTGAGGCCCTTCTTTGGCTTCGGACGAAGGCTGCGCGGCAGCAGATAGGGTGCGTCGCTTTCGAGCATCAGGCGGCCTTCGGGAATATTGCCTACCAGCGGGTGAAGATGGGTGCCGCGGCGCTCGTCGCAAATCCAGCCCGTGATACCGATGTGCAAGTCCAGATCCAGGTAGGCGAACAAGGCTTGGCGCTCGCCGGTGAAGCAGTGCACCACGGCCGCTGGTAGGTGGTCACGATAGACTTTGAGGATCGCCAGCAGCCGTGCGCTGGCCTCTCGCTCATGGAGGAACACGGGCAAGCCCAGCTCGGCGGCCAACGCCAACTGAGCCTCCAGCGCTTTCTCTTGTTGCGGGCGGGGGGAGAAGTCGCGGTTGAAATCGAGCCCGCACTCGCCCACGGCCCGCACCCGCGGCTGGGCCAGCAGTTCACGCAGCAAGCGCTCGCTGGCGTTGTCCCAATGGCTGGCATCGTGTGGGTGGATACCGGCTGTGGTGAACAAGCGCAGGCTTTCCGGATCGAGCTGCGAAGCGAGCGTCAGGGCCTGTTCGCTGACCTGGAGGCTAGTCCCGGTGAGCACCATCTGGACCACGCCCGCCTGTACGGCCCGCTCGACGACAGCGGCCTGCTGGTCATGGAAACTGCTGTTGGTCAGGTTGACGCCAATATCGATCAGTTGCATCTTTCTACCTCGTGCCGCGGGCCGGCCAGCATAGCAAAAAACGGGTAATTCGTAAGAAATCCCAGAACTTCAAGTGGTTGTCGTGGTCTTTTAGCGTCATTTGTCATGGACGGACCTCGCTGTATGACACCCGCTCCCAGCCCCCGGACAGGTTCTCGCATGCTGCGATCACTGCTGATACCGCTGCTTGTCGGCTTGACCCTGGCCCCAGCGGCCAATGCGCGGCTGCCGGGGCCCCAGCAGCATGTTCCGGCCAGCCAAGTTCGCGACCTGGCACAGATCCGCAGCAGCAAAGTCCTCAGGGTTTTGGTCAACCAGAGTCGCAACAGCTCGGGTGAAGTCAAAGGCGAGCCGGTGGGTGTGGAGCACCACCGCTTGCGAGGTCTCGAGCACTACCTAAATGCTCGGGCCCGGGACGGTCAGCAAATCCGCCTCAAGCTCATCCCCCGCGCCAAGGAACAATTGCTTGCCGCCCTGCAGCGTGGCGAGGGCGATTTGGCGGCCCCTGGCGAGCTGCTCGATCCTGCGCTGGTGCGTGGGGTCAGTGGCAGCGTAGCGGTCCGGGACCAGGTGCAATTGATGCTGGTCGGACGCAAAGGGGAGCGCGGCTTCACCCGGGTGGATCAGTTGTCCGGACGAACTGTCGCGTTGACCAGTGCCAGCGCCGCCGGCGCGGTGATCACCCAGATCAACCAGCAACTGGCGTTGCGCAAGCGTGCACCGATCAAGGTGGAGTGGGTCGATGCCAGTCTGGCGGTGGAAGATGTGCTGGAGATGGTCCAGGCAGGCATTTATCACCTGACCGTGGTGGAGCGCCCGATTGCCCAGCGCTGGGCTCGGGTGATGCCGCGCTTGCGGCTGGATTCGCGCGTGAGCCTGGGCCAGCCTCAGGCGATGCGCTGGTATGTGCGACGTGACGCCAGCATGTTGCTCGCCACGGTGGATCGCTTCCTGGAAGGCTACCGAGCACCGGCGAACCAGGACGCAGCCTTCGAGCGTATCTACCGGCGTCAATACCGTGTGCATGACCCGCTGGCGAGAAAGGACCGCAAGCGTCTGGAGTCGTTGCGCACGGTGCTGCAGAAGCATGGCGCTGCGCAGCAGATCGACTGGCTGAACCTGGCGGCGCTGGCGTTCAAGGAATCCACCTTCAACCCGGCGGCTCGCGGAGGTGGTGGCGCGCATGGGCTGATGCAGATCACGCCGGCAGCGGCTCGCCGCGTGGGGGTGAGTGACATCGCCTCGGTCGACGGCAATGTGCAGGCGGGCGCCCGGTATCTGGCATTGATCCGCCGCAAGTTTTTCGCCAGCCCCCAGCTCAACGAGCGTGAGCGCATGGCGTTTGTCCTCGCCGCCTACAACCTTGGACCGGAACGGGTCCAGGCCATGCGCGCCGAGGCGCGGCGCCGCGGGCTAAATGGCAATCAGTGGTTCTTCCAGACCGAGCGCATCGCCATGGAGCAGGTAGGCATGGGGCCGGTCAACTTCGTCAATAGCGTCAATAAGTACTTCTTGGCTTTCAATCGGCAGCGGGAATCGCTGGAGCGCGTCGCGAACCGCTAACAAATCGAATATATAGATGTAAATAGGCCGTTTATTGCGCTTTTTGTATCTATTTGGATGATTAGAATGGCGCCATCTGCACACATCATCCCTTGATTCAGGAAGCATCGAAATGAACAACACACTCAACGCCCTGTTCGTTACCCGCGCCGGCACTGGTCTGAGCGTCATCCGTATCCTGGTAGGCATCATCTTCTTGGCCCACGGTGCCCAGAAGCTGTTCGGCCTGTTTGGCGGCTACGGGCTGGAAGGCACCGGCCAATGGATGGAAAGCATCGGCCTGGCCCCAGGCTACCTGATGGCTCTGTTGTCGGGCAGCGCCGAGTTCTTCGGTGGCCTGGCCCTTGTGATTGGCTTGCTGGCACGGCCTGCGGCACTGGCGCTGTCCGTGACCTTGGTGGTAGCGATCCTCTCGGTGCACATCAACAATGGCCTGTTCATGGCGAACAATGGCTACGAGTTCGCCCTGGCGCTACTGGCGGGTACGGTCGCGGTGTTGATCGAAGGCGCAGGCCGCTTCTCCCTGGACCGGCTGATCGCTCGCCACTGATCTGCGGCTAACATCGAACCCGCTTTCCAGGTGTACGGGTAAGCGGGTTTTTTCATGTGAAGGGGCAGACCTGCGAAAGTCTTAGCGTTTAGCTGCTATCGGTATCTTGTAACTTATCGCGTCACGCTCTAGCATACCGACTG
Organism: Pseudomonas sp. HTZ2; assembly: GCF_033173945.1. Taxonomy (NCBI): domain Bacteria; kingdom Pseudomonadati; phylum Pseudomonadota; class Gammaproteobacteria; order Pseudomonadales; family Pseudomonadaceae; genus Pseudomonas; species Pseudomonas sp. HTZ2. The sequence goes on from NZ_CP137332.1 coordinate 4,716,640, forward strand.
CGCCGATTTAAACAGCTACTTGCGGGGCGCGGGATAACTCTTTTGGTCATCCGAAATACCGCTAAAGCGCTGGTTCGGTGACGCCTCCCACCGCTGCCCAGCGGGATTTGCGAGGCGCAGAGATATCTCCATGAGTTGTCCACGTACCAGTGTCTGCTTGAGTCCATTGCCTGCCAGCCAGGCTTCCCGTACACCGCGCATCCTGCTCGGTGGCCAGCATCAACCCACACTTTTACGCAACCTTGACGGCTTGTCGCGGCGCAAGGGGCAAGCGCGTGCATTTCTCGTGCAGTTTGCCGAAACCTGTGACGGCTTTGCCCAGTTTGGCAATGACCGTTTCGACCTTGCGGTGATCCAGGCGCCCTTGGCCGCCGACGCCGCCGAAGTCATCGGCCAGCTGACACGTATCGCGCGCCAGGGGCTAATCACCCGCCGCTGAGCTGCGTGTCGTCCACGGGATTTTTCGCTAAGCTCGGAGCCCTCCGCTGGTGTGCGTCAGCGGAGGATGCACTGAGGAGAATGCCGCTTGAGCACCAACATCATCACCACTGAAGGTCATGAGGCTCTGAAGAAAGAGCTCGATCACCTGTGGCGAGTCTATCGTCCCGAGATTACCCAGAAGGTCACCTGGGCCGCCTCCCTGGGCGACCGCAGCGAGAATGCGGACTACCAGTACAACAAGAAACTTTTGCGAGAGATCGACCGCCGGGTCCGGTACCTGCGCAAGCGGCTTGAAGACGTCAAGGTGGTGGCCTATTCGCCGCAGCAAGAGGGCAAGGTGTTCTTTGGTGCCTGGGTGGAAATCGAAAATGACGAAGGCGAGGTGCTCAAGTTTCGGATTGTGGGGTATGACGAGATCTATGGGCGCAACGACTATATTTCCATCGACTCACCCATGGCGCGGGCGCTGCTCAAGAAGGAAGAGGGTGATGAGGTGGTGGTGAAGACACCTACGGGGGAGGCGATCTGGTACGTCAATCGTATTTTTTATGGGATTGATGGGTAGTCGGGTTGTGCTGTTTTCAAGAGGCTTCGCGCGAACGCATCTCATACAGACCTTCGATTGAGGGGGCATTACCCAGAGGGCCGCGATGCGGCCCATCGCAGGTTTCGCCAGCGCCACAGTTCCTCGCGGCCTTCGCCAGAATCAGATAGCCACACCCTCTGAAAGCCCAAGCCTACCCCTCCCGCAATACCACCAACGGACTTGCATTCAAGGCCCGCCGCGTCCCGACGACTCCAGCTCCGCCTACCACGACAGCTCCCACCACCGGCACCACCAGCAACCAGGGATGTGGCCCCCACGCCAGATCAAACGCATATCGGTAGAGCACCCAAGTAATCAGCTCGCACCCTAGCGCAGCCAACAACCCACTCACCGCTCCAAGCAAGCCGAACTCGATCCGCCTTGCCTTGACCAGTAACGGCCTGGCGGCCCCTAGCGCGCGCAACAACGCCCCCTGGCGAATACGTTCGTCCAATGTCGCCTGGAGCCCGGCGAATAGCACCGCCAGCCCCGCCGCCAGGACGAACAACAGTACGTATTCGACCGCCCATGTCACCTGCGCCAGGATGCTGCGCAACTGCGCCAGCAGCGCATCGACCTGGAGAATGGTCACCGCCGGAAACGCCCGTGACAGAGCAACGGCTTCCTGGTCGTGCCCTGGCGCCAGGTAGAAACTGGTCAGGTAGGTCGCCGGCAGCCCTTGCAAGGTTCCAGGCTGGAAGATCATGTAGAAGTTGGGCTGGAAGCTGTCCCAGTGCACGGCACGCAAGCTGGTCACCCGCGCCTGGCGTTGCTGGCCGCCGATATCGAAGTCAAGCAGATCTCCGAGCTTGAGTTTCAGACTGTCGGCAAGCTGGGCTTCCACCGAAACCCCAGGCAACTCGTCTGCAGCAGGTGATGCTTGCCACCAGTGGCCGGCGCTCAGGGTGTTGCCTGGAGGCAGTTCGGCGGCCCAGGTGAGGCTGAGGTCACGCTGCACGGCGCGCTCGGCGGTGGACTCCTTGCTGACCAACTGGCGCACCGGCTGACCGTTGATGTGCGTCAGACGTCCCGGTATCACCGGATACAGGGGAGCTGAGCTGGCGTTGATCGCCTGCAGTCGCTGGGCGAAAGGGTCGCGCTCGTCAGGCAGGATATTGAGGGCGAAGTGGTTGGGGGCGTCATTGGGCAGTTGAGCTTGCCAGGTATCGAGCAATTCACCTCGCAGCAGTGCGACCAAGGCCATGGCCAGCAGGATCAGGCCGAAGGCTAGCGTCTGGCCGGCGGCAGCCAGTGGATGGCGCAGCAGTTGACCCAGGCCCAGACGCCAGGCCAAGGGAGCACTGGCCAGCACTCGTCGCAGGCTGCGCAGGCCTAGCAGTAGCAGGCCACCAAGCAGCAAGGCGGCGAAGACGCCCCCGGCGAGCAAGGCCGAAGTGAGTAAAAGGTCCAGGCTCAAACGCCACATGATCAGCCCCAGGGCAAACAGGGCTGCGCCGTATACCAGCCAGCTGCTCGGCGGCACGGGCAGCAAGTCGCGGCGCAATACACGCAAGGGTGGGACGCGGCCAAGGGCGGCCAGCGGCGGCAGGGCGAACCCGGCCAAGGCCACCAGGCCAGTGCCTATGCCGGCCAGGGCTGGGGTCATGCCGCCAGCCGGCACCTCGCTCGGCATCAGCCCTTGCAACAAACGGAACAGCCCCAGCTGCGCCAGCCAGCCGAGCAAGGCGCCGGTGGTCGCGGCAATCAGGCCGAGCGCGGCCAATTGCAGGCAGTACATGCCCAGTGCCTGATGTCGGGAAAGCCCCAGGCAACGCAACAAGGCACTGGCATCCAGGCGGCGGGCCGCATAGCGACTGGCAGACAGCGCGACGGCAACCCCGGCCAGCAATACCGCCACCAGGCTGGCCATGTTCAGGTAGCGCTCAGCCTTGCCCAGCGCACCACCGACTTGCTGGTTACCATCACGTGTGTCGAGCAGGCGCTGGTTGGCGGCCAAGGTCTTTTTCACCTCCCCACGGTACTGCGCCAGCGCCTCGGGAGTACCGCGCCACAGGTCGCGGTAGCTGACCCGGCTTCCCGGCTGGATCACACCGGTGGACTGCAGGTCCGCTATGTTCATCAGCACGCGTGGTGTGAGGCTATAGAAGTTGTTGGCGCGATCGGGTTCGTAGGTCAGCACACGGCTCATACGCAAGGTCTTCATGCCGACGTCGATGCTGTCGCCAATCGATAGCCCCAGCGCCGCCAGTAGACGTGCCTCGACCCAGGCTTCGCCAGGTGCGGGGCCGCCGCCAGGGGTTTCCTCGGCATAGGGCGTGGCGGCACTGCGCAGCTGGCCGCGAAGAGGGTAGGCGGCGTCGGCGGCCTTGATGCTCGATAGCTGGATGCCGCTGTCGCCGCCGACCACGCTGGTGAACTCCACCACATGAGCGTGCTGCAGGCCGGCCGCCTTGCCTGCGCTGATTTGCTTGTCTCGGGCCGGCGAGCCGCCTTGCAGCACCAAGTCAGCACCGAGGAATTCGCTGGCGCGTAATTGCATGGCACCGTTTAGGCGCGCGCCGAAGTAGCCGATGGCAGTGCTGGCTGCCACCGCCACCAGCAGGGCGAAAAACAGCACCCGAACTTCCCCGGCGCGGGCATCGCGCAGTAACTGCCGCAGGGCCAGGCGACAGAAGAGGGAGAAGGGCAGGCGGCTCATCAGGACTCCACCGGGCGGCCGGCATCCAGGCGGATCAGGCGTCGGCAGCGTTGGGCCAGGCGCTCGTCATGGGTGACCAGAACCAGTGTGGTCCCACGCTCCTTGTTCAATTCGAACAACAAGTCGCTGATGCGTTCGCCGGTATGGCTGTCCAGATTTCCGGTCGGCTCGTCGGCGAACAGCACCGCAGGCTGGGCTGCAAAGGCGCGGGCGATCGCCACCCGTTGTTGTTCGCCACCGGAGAGTTGGCGTGGGGTGTGGCTCAGGCGTTTGCCCAGGCCGACCCGCTCCAGCAGGGTCCGGGCTTGCTCGCGTGCATCGCGGCGGCCATCGAGCTCCAGCGCAAGCATGACGTTTTCCAGAGCGTTGAGGCTGTCGAGCAACTGGAACGACTGAAACACGAAGCCCACATGCTCGGCGCGCACCCGGGCACGCTGATCTTCATCGAGAGGGCCCAGGTCATGGCCGGCGAGTATGACCTTGCCCGCACTGGGGCGGTCGAGGCCGGCGAGCAGACCGAGCAGGGTCGATTTACCCGAGCCCGAGGCGCCTACGATGGCCAGGCTGTCGCCTTGCGCAAGGGACAATGACAGGGCGTGGAGGATGGTCAGGTCACCTTCCGCGCTGGGGACCACTTTGCTAAGGTTCTGCGCAACGAGAATGCTGGGGCCCATGGAGAATCCGATGCGAGTGTGGTGGTTGAGTGCCGGTCTGGCCCTGTATTGCCTGGCCCAAAGCGCGGCGGCAGGTACACTGCTGGTCGTTGGGGATAGTATCAGCGCCGGTTTTGGCCTGGATAGCCGCCAAGGATGGGTTTCCCTGCTGCAGCAGCGCCTTAAGGAGGAGGGTTATACCGACCAGGTGGTCAATGCCTCGATCAGTGGAGACACCAGTGCCGGGGGCCAGGCGCGGCTGCCGGCGCTGCTTGCGGCGCACAAGCCGAGCCTGGTGGTACTGGAGCTTGGCGGCAACGACGGACTGCGAGGGCTGCCGCCCCAGCAATTGCAACAAAATCTTGCTTCGATGGTCGATCAGGCGCGTGAGGCGGGCGCCAAGGTGGTTCTGCTGGGTATGCGGCTGCCGCCCAACTATGGTGTGCGTTATACCAGCGCCTTCGCTCAGGTCTATGAGCGCTTGTCGATCCAGAAACAAGTCCCCCTGGTGCCGTTTTTCCTTGAAGGGGTCGGCGGTGTGCCGCAGATGATGCAGGCCGATGGTATCCACCCGACCGTAGGGGCCCAGCCGCGCTTGCTGGAAAATGCCTGGCCGGCGATAAAACCCTTGTTGTGAAGCTTTTATCGGGGCCGGCTTTCGGCTAATGTTGCGCCCCCCGCTTCGAGAGCCCCCAATGCCGCGCCCTGCCTGGTCTTTGTACGCCTATCAACTGATCGAGCCCGATGAACAGCTCGACCTGTTCGCTTGCCAGGAGGTTCGCGTTCACCTGGTGGCGCGTCAGCTCGAGCTTGGCGTGCCCGTCGATCGCACGCTGTGCGGTGGGCTGTTGCCAGCGCAACCGCGCTGGTCCGCAGTGGAGCGGTCGGTCTACCGCGATGGTCGCCTTTGTGCGTTGTGCCGAGCGATTCTCGATGCCCAGCGCCGTGGCATGCGTCCGGTGTGGCCGGAACTCTGAGCACCTTTCATCATCTGAAATGCCAGCATGAACCCGATGCCTCCCGCTTGTCCTGGGGTAGGTGTACAATCGATCCTCTTGACCCATCTTTCGAAGGATTTACCGGATGTTGCCGCGCCTTCCCGCCGTCACCCGTAGCTTGTCCCTGGCCGCCCTGTTGGTGGCCGGTCCAACCGTTGCGCTGGAATTGCCGTTGCCACCTGCCGGTGAAGATATCGTCGGCCAGGTCCAGGTGATCAAAGCCAAGTACGAAGACACCTTTGCCGACATCGGCACCGCCAATGACCTGGGCTACCTCGAAATGATCGCGGCCAACCCGGGCGTGGATCCATGGCTGCCGGGCGCTGGCACCGAGATCATCCTGCCGACCCGCTACATTCTGCCGCCAGGTCCGCGTGAAGGCATCGTCATCAACCTGGCCGAATACCGCATGTACTACTACCCGAAAGGGCAGAACGTGGTGCACACCTTCCCGCTGGGTATCGGTCGCGAAGGGTGGGGCTCGCCCATCGCCAACACCAAGATCACGGCCAAAACCCCTAATCCGACCTGGACGCCACCCGCCTCGATCCGTGCCGAACACGCCGCCGACGGTGACATCCTGCCTGCCGTGGTGCCGGCCGGCCCGGACAACCCACTGGGGCCGTTCAAGTTCACCTTGGGTGTACCGGGTTACCTGATCCACGGTTCGAACAAGAAGTTCGGTATCGGCATGCGTACCAGCCATGGCTGCTTCCGTATGCTCAACAACAACGTGCTGGAACTTTCCAAGATGGTCCCGGTGGGTACGCCAGTACGTATCATCAACGAACCCTACAAGTTTGGCATCAGTGGCGGAAAGGTCTATCTCGAGGCTCATACACCGCTCGATGATCATGGCAATCCATCGGTGGTGGATAAACATACTGCGGTCATCAATGCTCTGCTCAAGCGCGAAGACCTGGCCAACAACTTGCGCATGAACTGGGACATGGTGCGCGACGTGGTGGCTGCCGAAGATGGCATGCCAGTGGAAATCGCGGTGCCGGTCAATGGTGGGACAGCGCCGATGGTTTCGAGCATTCCCCCGGAGCTGCAGTAAGGGGGATGTCTCTTTCGGGAGGTGCTCCCGTTAACCCGAATCGAGGCCTGCCTTAGTGCAGGCCTTTTTCGTTTTTGCCGTTTGCTTTTCAGGCGGGAATAAAAAAAGCCGACCCACTAGTGGGTCGGCTCCATAACAATCCGTGAGGATTATTACTTGCGGCTGGCTTTGTCCAGCATGCGCAGAGCGCGCTCGTTGGCTTCGTCAGCGGTCTGCTGAGCCTTCTGAGCGGCAGCCAGAGCGTCATCAGCCTTACGGTAGGCTTCATCAGCACGAGCTTGAGCGCGAGCTGCTGCGTCTTCAGTCGCAGTCAGACGAGCTTCGGTTTCTTTGGATACGCTGCTGCAACCGGTAGCCAGAACTGCGGCCAGAGCCAGAGCAGAGAATTTCAGAACGTTGTTCATCGTGTTCCCCTTCAAGGACTTTCTATTAAAGAGCCATCTCTCGGAAAAGAGAAACTGGCCGGCGTACATAGTACCCATTACTTGTAGTAAGTAAACTGACTAAGCGCAAGAACTGCAAAAAAAATGTTGCCGCCCCCAAAAGGTGACAACCTTTGTATGGCATTTGTGAAAATTTGGCGCAGCGGCTGCAAGCATTTGTAGAGCGGGAACTTTTTGGTGAACTAATGGTGACTTTAACTGTCGGTCAGCGTCATAGGCCTAGAACACTGTGTACGCGGCCGCGAAGCGACCCGGCAGGGGTTATCTCGTACTTTTTCCCCGTGCCACCTTGAGCAATCCCGCTTCCGGCGCCTACTATTTGTAGGGTGCCCGCGCAGCAGAACGATTCGGATCGCCTTACGGTCCAAGGGGCAAGGGTGGCGTAGAGGTTCCTCCGCCGGAAACACCATCGGTTAAGGTAAGGGTCTGCCGACAGACCTGCGAGGAGTAGTGATGAGCGAAGCGTTGACCATCCACCATGACCAGGCCGGTCATCAGTTCGAGACCAATGTGGACGGTCACCGTGCCTATCTGACGTACATGGACTTGGGCAAGCAGACGCTGGATATCTACCGTACCTTCGTGCCCAATGCCCTACGGGGGCGAGGCATCGCTGCAGCGTTGACCGAGAAGGCGCTGGAATACGCCGAGGAGATGGGTTACACGGTGATCCCCTCCTGCTCCTACGTCGAACGCTACATGGAGCGTCAGCAACGTCAGTCGAGCAAGGCCTGAACGGTACAATCGAACACCGAACATGAAAACGCCGGGCATTGCCCGGCGTTTTCGTTTGCTCCCGATTGTCAGCCGCGCTGACGCTGAGGCAGGACATCCTTGAGCTTGGCGCGCATGCTGCGCAGGGCCTTCTCGGTGGCGCTCCAGTCGATGCAGGCATCGGTAATGGAAACACCGTATTGCAGCTCGTTCAGGTCCTTCGGAATTGCCTGGCAACCCCAGTTCAGGTGGCTTTCGACCATCAAGCCGATGATCGACTGGTTGCCTTCGAGGATCTGGTTGGCGACGTTCTCCATTACCAGCGGCTGCAGGGCCGGATCCTTGTTGGAATTGGCATGGCTGCAATCGACCATGATGTTGGCCTTGATCTTGGCCTTGGCCAGATCTTGTTCGCACAGGGCAACGCTGACCGAATCATAGTTGGGCTTGCCGTTGCCACCGCGCAGCACCACGTGGCCATAGGCGTTGCCCTTGGTGGTGACGATGGACACGCCACCTTCCTGGTTGATGCCCAGGAAGCGGTGAGGCTTGGAGACCGACTGCAGGGCATTGATAGCCACGGTCAGGCCGCCGTCGGTGCCATTCTTGAAGCCGACTGCCGAGGACAGGCCGGAGGCCATTTCCCGGTGGGTCTGGGATTCGGTGGTGCGGGCGCCGATGGCCGACCAGCTGATCAGGTCCTGCAGGTACTGCGGGGAGATCGGGTCGAGTGCCTCGGTGGCGGTGGGCAGGCCCATTTCGGCCAGGTCCAGCAGCAACTTGCGACCGATGTGCAGACCGTCCTGGATCTTGAAGGAGTCATCCAGGTAAGGGTCGTTGATCAGGCCTTTCCAGCCGACGGTGGTACGCGGCTTCTCGAAGTACACGCGCATCACCAGGTAAAGGGTGTCGGAAACTTCTTCGGCCAGCACCTTCAGGCGTTCGGCATACTCGTGGGCGGCTTTGATGTCGTGGATGGAGCAGGGGCCCACCACGACGAAGAGTCGATGGTCCTTGCCGTCGAGGATGTTGCGCACCACTTCTCGGCCGGCAGTCACGGTCTGCAGGGCCTTGGCGCTGAGGGGGAGTTCCTTCTTGAGCTGATCGGGGGTGATCAAAGTCTCGTTGGAGGCAACGTTAAGGTCGTCGATCGGTAAATCAGCCATCGTGTTACTCGTCAGGTCACGGGTGCCGGCCGCCAGCAATCCCCGTGCGGCCCAGCAGCAAGATTGTTCGCAACGGGGAGCCGAACCTTAGCGCGTTACAAGGTGGCTCGACAATGGGCTGCTCCCCGCCGGTACTGGGTTTTTACGACCAAGGCGTGATTTATTTGCAAGGTGGTACGGCCAGCTCAGGGGCGAGCGGATGCTTCTGCGTTCGAAAACCGAAGGGTTTAGGTGTAAAACCAAGTACCAGATTTCGGACAAGGAGCGCGTGTGGACACTTGCAACCCACGTATCGGCATTATCGGCAGCGGCGCCATCGGCGGTTTCTACGGGCTCATGCTTGCGCGGGCCGGTTTCGATGTGCATTTTCTGTTGCGCAGTGAATACCGCATCGTGCATGAGCATGGCATGGCCGTGGACAGCGCGGTTCACGGCCAATTGCACATGAAAGTGCAGGCCTACGCCTCGGCCGCCGACATGCCGCCCTGCGACTGGTTGCTGGTAGGCGCCAAGGCCACCAGCAACCGGGAGCTTGCACCGCTCATCCTCCAGGCCGCAGCCCCAGGTGCCAGGGTCGTGTTGTTGCAAAATGGCCTGGGCGTGGAGGAGCAGTTACGGCCGTCACTGCGCGCCGATATGCACCTGCTTGGCGGACTGTGCTTCATTTGCGTCAACCGCCAGGCACCTGGAGTGGTGTGCCATCAGGCGCTGGGCACGGTCAATCTGGGATACCACAGTGGTCCGGCCGAGGATCGAGGTGCCGCTATCGTTGCCCAAGGGGTGGCGCTGTTCCGGGCGGCGGGCATCGACTCCCAGGCCATGGATGACCTTGCTCAGGCCCGTTGGCAGAAGCTTGTATGGAATATGCCTTACAACGGTCTTTCGGTACTGCTTCAGGCCAGCACCACGGCACTGATGACGGACCCCGACAGTCGTGATCTGGTACGCGCGCTGATGGCTGAAGTGGTGCAGGGAGCCCAGGCTTGCGGCCATGTCTTGCCGAATGGTTACGCCGAGCAACTGTTTCGCCTGACCGAAAAGATGCCTGATTACTGGCCAAGCATGTACCACGATCATGCCCAGCGGCGACCGCTCGAGTTGCAGGCGATCTATGCCGAACCGCTGGCACGTGCGCAAGCGGCTGGGTGTCATTTGCCGCAACTGCAGATGCTGTATCAGACCCTGGCCTTCATCGACCGTCGCAATCGCAGCGGCTGACCCCTCCAGGCCGGGCGCTGGCAGCGCGCCGGACGGCCAAGCGGTCGTACGCGGCGCTGCTAAGCTGAACCTTGCTCTGTCGTAACGGCAGTCGAGGAGGTCGAATGATTCATTCCATGCTGTATGCCACCGACCTCGGTGTATACGCGCCTTTTGTCATGCAGCACGCCTTGGCCCTGGCCCGGACATTCAACGCAGAGCTGTACGTGATCCATGCGGTGGAACCCATGGGCCAGTTCGCCGAGTCCCTGCTGCAGAGTTACCTCGACGAGCAGACCCTGGACGAGCTGCACAGCGAGGGTGTGAATACGGTCATGGCCAACATCGAGCAGCGGGTGTTGGAAAACTTTCGTGACGAACTAGGTGAAGAAGCGGACCTGGCCTTGATCCGGGCGGTGAGGGTGCGTCAGGGGGATCCGGCCCAGGTGATCATCGAGCAGGCTAAGCGCTTGAGCGTCGATCTGCTGATTTTCGGCAGTCACAGCCAGGGAGCAGGGGTGGATGTGCCGATCGGCCGCACTGCGGCGCGGTTGCTGCAACTGTCCCCGGTTCCGATCTACATGGTGCCGTTGGCGCAGCATTTGGGGCGTAGGAAAGGCTGAAACAGGGGGTAGGTCAAAACGAGGGCGCGTAACAAAATAGTTCTAGTTTTATTTCGGGAACCACTAATATAGTTATATCTCATCGCTGCCTGCTGCCGGTGACCTACCGCTGATCCGAGGGAAACCTATGAAGCTTCAACAACTGCGCTATATCTGGGAAGTAGCGCACCATGACCTCAACGTCTCCGCGACAGCGCAGAGCCTCTATACCTCCCAGCCCGGGATCAGCAAACAGATCCGTCTGCTCGAAGACGAGCTCGGCGTCGAGGTCTTCGCCCGCAGCGGCAAGCATCTGACACGCGTCACTCCCGCCGGTGAGCGCATCATCAATACCGCCGGTGAAATCCTGCGAAAGGTCGAGAGCATCAAGCAGATCGCCCAGGAATTTTCCAACGAGAAAAAGGGCACCCTATCCATCGCCACCACCCATACCCAGGCACGCTACGCGCTCCCGCCGGTGATCAGCAGTTTCATCAAGCAGTACCCTGAAGTCGCCCTGCACATGCATCAGGGTTCGCCCATGCAGATCGCCGAGATGGCTGCCGACGGCACCGTCGATTTCGCCATCGCCACCGAGGCGTTGGAGCTGTTCGGCGATTTGATCATGATGCCTTGCTACAAGTGGAACCGCTGCGTGGTGGTGCCTCAGGGGCATCCGCTGACCAAGCTGCCGAAGCTGACCCTCGAAGCGGTCGCCGAGTACCCGATCGTGACCTACGTGTTCGGTTTCACCGGACGTTCCAAGCTGGACGAGGCGTTCAATCACCGTGGCTTGACGCCGAAAGTGGTATTTACCGCCGCCGACGCCGACGTCATCAAGACATACGTACGCCTGGGGCTGGGCGTGGGCATCGTGGCCAAGATGGCTGTGGACACCAAGCTCGACAGCGACCTTGTGGCCCTGGACGCCAGCGAACTGTTCGAGGCCAGCATTACCAAGATCGGCTTCCGCCGTGGCACCTTCCTGCGTGGTTTCATGTGCGACTTCATCGAGAAATTCGCGCCGCACCTGACCCGCGAAGTGATGGCCAAGGCCATCCAGTGCCATAACAAGCAGGAGCTCGAAGAGCTGTTCGAAGGGGTCGAGCTGCCGGTGCATTGAGCTACAAGCCCCGAGCTACAAGCCACAAGAAAAAAACGGTCCTCATGAGGGCCGCTTTTTTCTTGTGGCTTGTAGCTTGGAGCTTGTAGGGTCAGGCCTTGGTGATCAGGTTGCCGGCGTGCAGGCCGCATTCCTTCTGGGTCGACTCTTCCCACCACCAGCGACCTTCACGTTCGTGCTGGTTGGGCAGCACAGGGCGTGTGCACGGCTCGCAGCCGATGCTGATGAAGCCGCGCTCATGCAGGCTGTTGTAGGGCAGCTCGAGCATGCGGATATAGCCCCAGACTTCCTCGCTGGTCATCTGCGCCAGGGGGTTGAACTTGTAAAGGGTGCGCTCGGATGTGGAAAACGCTGTGTCGATTTCCAGTGCTGCCACCTGGCTGCGAGTGCCGGGACTTTGATCGCGGCGCTGGCCGGTTGCCCACGCGCTCACGGTGGCCAGCTTGCGGCGCAGCGGCTCGATCTTACGGATGCCGCAGCATTCGCCATGGCCGTCCTTGTAGAAGCTGAACAGGCCTTTTTCCTTCACGAAAGGGTCGAGCAGGGCGCGGTCGGGGCTGAGGATCTCGATCGGCAGGTTGTACTGCTCGCGGACCTGGTCGATGAAGCGGTAGGTCTCCGGGTGCAGGCGACCAGTGTCGAGACTGAACACCTTGACCTGCTTGTTCAGCTTCCAGGCCATGTCGACCAGCACCACATCCTCGGCGCCGCTGAAGGAAATCCACAGGTCATCGCCGAAGTGCTCGAAGGCAAGCTTGAGGATCTCCTGGGGGGACTTGCTGGCATAGGTCGCGGCCAGGGCGGCGACGTCGAAGGGTTGGCTCATCAGGCGGTTTCCATCGTGTGTGTGGCGCTGTGCGCTCGTAGTGAGCCGATGGTAACAAAAAATGGCAGGTAGACGTTTGCCTTGAGGCGCCTCTTCGCGGTTCGGCCCGTGAAGAGGCGCCAACGGTCACAAGCTTTGCAGGGTTTCCATCAATACCCGCACCTTGGCGATGGACTCTTCGTACTCGGCCTGCCATTCGGAGTCGGCCACCACTGCGCCACCGCCCCAGCAGCAGACCTGACCTTTCTTGACCAACAGGCTGCGAATGGCGATGGAACTGTCCATCTCGCCCCGTACGTCCACGTACAGCAGCGAGCCGCAGTACAGCGCGCGGCGCGTCGGCTCGAGCTCGTCGATGATCTGCATGGCGCGGATTTTCGGGGCGCCGGTGATCGAGCCACCGGGGAAGCTGTCGCCGATCAGGTCCAGGGCATCCTTGCCGGCGGCTAGGCGCCCGGTGATGCTACTGACCAGGTGGTGGACGTTGGGGTAGCTTTCCAGGCTGAACAGCTCAGGCACCTTGACCGAGCCGATCTGGCAGGTGCGCCCCAGGTCGTTGCGCAGCAGGTCGACGATCATCAGGTTTTCCGAGCGATCCTTGGGGCTGTTCTGCAGCTCGGCGGCGTTGCGTGCGTCCTGCTGCGGATCGGCGGAGCGAGGGCGGGTGCCTTTGATCGGCCGGGTTTCAACCTGGCCCTGGCTTACCTGGATGAAGCGCTCCGGCGAGAAGCTCAGCAAGGCACTGCCGTCGGCCAGCTGCTGATAGCCGGAGAACGGCGTCGGGCAGGCCTTGCGCAGCGCCTGATACGCCCGCCACGGGTCGCCTTGGCAGGGGGCGCGGAAACGCTGAGTCAGGTTGATCTGGTAGCAGTCGCCTGCCTGAATGTACGCCTGTACCTGATCGAACGCGTCTCGGTATTGCGTAGGATGCAGGTCACCGCGCATCGGCGCGAGCAAAGTGAAATCGCTTGCCTCATCGGCCTCAGGCGTTTCGAACAGCTCGATCAGGCGGGCGCGTTCGCCGGCCTCGAGGCTGGGGTGGAACACCAAGTGTGTCGTGCAGCGCAAATGATCACTGACCATGGCCCAGGCATACAGGCCCAGCTGCGCGTCCGGCAGGCCAAGGTCATCCTTAGCCTGGCTGGGTAAGTGCTCCAGGCGTCGACCGAAATCGTAGCTCAGGTAGCCGATCAGGCCGCCGGCGAACGGCAGTTCGATGTCGTCGGGCAACGTCGCGTGACCCAGATGAGCAAGAGCATCGCGAAGGCGTTGCAGATAGGCTCGGCCATCTTCTCCCGCCTCGGCTTGCAAGTGCTGCAACGGCCAGGCGCTGAGCAGGTCGAAGCGACCACGCTCGGCGCCGGGGCGGGCACTGTCGAGCAGGATCGCGCCCGGCGCCTGACGCAGGCGGGCGAAATGGACAGCGGGGTCGATCTGATAGGGCAGGGGGTGAAGCGTACAGGTTGGCATCAGAGTGGACGGCGATGACAAAGCGAGGAGGGGGATTGTATTCGCCTGTGGGAGAAGCGCAAAGCTGTCGGGCGGAGAAGATGGCAGATGGCGAGGCTAGGCTCGTTCGCGACTGAGCCGGCTCCCACAGTAAAAGCGCTTGCACTGTGGGGGCCGGCGAAGCCTACGATGGGCTGCAAGGCAGCCCTGGGTTTATTGCGGGTGAACGTGCCCGAAGAGGCCTTGGGACACGCGTACGCGTTGCTCGGCGGTTTCCTTCACGCCGTCTTTGGCCAGCGCTTCCAGGTGCGCCTCGATGGCGTGGGTGCGCTGGGTCAGGCCGCAGTCGTTGGCGATCTGGATATTCAGACCCGGGCGGGCGTTGAGCTCGAGAATTAGCGGGCCTTTGTCCTGGTCCAGGACCATGTCGACCCCGATGTAGCCCAGGCCGCACAGTTCGTAGCAGCTGGCTGCCAGCTTCATGAAGCCATCCCAGTTCGGCAACTGCACGCCATCCACCGCGTTGGTGGTGTCCGGGTGCTTGCTGATGATCTTGTTCAGCCAAGTGCCACGCAGGGTCAGGCCGGTGGCCAGGTCCACGCCCACGCCGATCGCACCCTGGTGCAGGTTGGCCTTGCCGCCGGACTGGCGGGTCGGCAGGCGCAGCATGGCCATCACCGGGTAGCCCATCAGCACGATGATGCGAATGTCCGGCACCCCTTCATAGCTGATGCTCTTGAAGATCTGGTCCGGGGTGACTCGATACTCGATCAGCGCGCGGTCGCGGTGCCCTCCGAGCGAATAGAGCCCGGTGAGGATGCTGGAGATCTGATGCTCGATCTCCTCGTGGCTGATGATCTTGCCCGACACCGTGCGGTAACGGTCCTCGAAGCGGTCGGCGATCACCATGATGCCGTCACCACCGGCCCCCTGGGCCGGTTTGATGACGAAATCGTTGCGGTTGCCGATGATCTGGTCGAGTTTCTCGATCTGCTTTTCGGTCTCGATGATGCCGTACATCTCCGGCACATGGATGCCGGCCTTGATCGCACGCTCCTTGGTGATGATCTTGTCGTCGACGATCGGGTACAGGTGGCGCTTGTTGTACTTCAGGACGTAGTCCGCGTTGCGCCGGTTGATACCCATGATGCCCCGGGCCTCCAGGGCTTTCCAGGTCTTGATCAGTCCGAACATCAGGCGTCAGCCTTCACGAAAGCCTTGAAGCGAACGAGCTCGGTCAGGCGGTAGCCGCGGTAGCGACCCATCGCCAGCATGAAGCCCACCAGGATCAGCAGTACGGCCGGGAAGGTGAAGACGAAGTACACCAGCTCCGGCACCATCATCAGCAGATGCGCCAGCGAAGCAGCGAACAGGGTGCCGATGGCCACCTTCATGGCATGGCCGCCGCCACGCTCTTCCCAGGTGATCGACAGGCGTTCGATGGTCATGGTCAGGATCACCATTGGGAACAGGGCCACCGAGAGGCCGCGTTCCAGACCCAGCTTGTGACTGAACAGGCTGATGGCGGCGATCAGGACCACGACGAAGGTCAGCACCACCGACAGGCGCGGGAGCATCTGCAGCTTCAGGTGTTCAAGGTACGAGCGCAGCGACAGACCCAGGGCGGTGATCACCGTGAACAGCATGATGCCAAAGCCCAGCTGGGTTTCGCGGAAGGCCAGGGCGATCAGGACCGGGGTGAAGGTGCCGAGGGTCTGGATGCCGATCAGGTTGCGCAGCACCAGGATCACCAGCACGCCGATCGGGATCATCACCATGATCATGAAGGTTTGCTGGGTCTGCAGGGGCAGGCCGTACAAGGAGTATTCCAGGAAGTCGGCGTCGGTGTTCTCGTCGGTCAGCTTGGCCAGGCGGATGGCGTTCATCTCGCTGTTGTTCATGCTGAAGGTGACGTTGGCTTTCTTGCCGCCATCGACGGTGATCAGGTTGTCATCACCGGTCCACCACAGCAGGCGATCGCTGGGCAGACCCTGTTCGCCGGTATCGGGATTGAAGTACAGCCAGTCGTTGCCGTTGAAGCTGCGCAGCCACAGTTCGGGTGTTTGCGGGGTGTCGGCAACCAGGCGGATGGTGTGGACTTTCTCCATCGGCACGTGGGCGATGGACAGCAGCAGGTCGATGACTTGGGCTTTCTTCATCGACGAGGTATCGCCGGCCAGCAGCAGCTTGACGTTGTCGTCGTTGAGGTTGTTGACCCGCTTGATGGTCTCGCTGACGAAGGTCTCGACATCGGCCGAATGCTGGCGGATCGGTGCCATCAGCGCTTCAGCGGCGATCTTCTCAGGGCCTTCGACCGCCAGGCTGTCGCGGAAGGTCGGGCCTTTGACCGTGGTCTTCTCGTTGCTGTAGCGCTTGGTCAGCACCAGGCGGTAGTAAAGGGTCTGGTTGCCGCTGGCTCGGCGGGCCGACCAGGTCACCTTGCGGTTGCCGTCGGCGCGGTTGACGCTCACCCCATAGTTGTTGGAGATGAAGCTCTCGTTGAGGCTGACATAGTCACGGTTCAGGGGGGGCACGAACATCTGCACCTTGACCGGGTCCTTCGAGTTGGCGACGAACTCGACCTTGGCGTCGATGTTCCACAAATCGTCGGTTTCATCCTCGGTCACCGGGATGCCAAGGATGAAGATCTGATAGGCCGTGACCAGCACGCCCAGGAGCACCAGGACGGTGATCAGGACTTTCAGGTGAAGGGTAAGAGAGCGCATCGGAATTACTCTGCGGTGGGAGCTTTGGTGGCGCAGGCAGGTTTGCCGGCCGCGTATTTAAGGCTTGGGTCGACCAGCGCGTCAAAGTGCTTGAGCGCCTCGGAACCAATGAGCAACGGGAACTGGAAGGCACTGCGGTCGGTGAGGTTGACCTCGATGGTGCGCCTGGCCTGACCCATGCAGATATCCAGTTCGATGACCGGGCGGGCGGTGTAGGCCTTGCCTTCGTCGGGGTTGTAGTCGCCGGCCCGGCGCTTGATCTTGCTGACGCGGGCCAAGGGACGCTCGATCGGATGCGAATGGGCAGCATCGATGGCCAGGTAGAAACGTACCCAGCTTTCGCCGTTGCGCTTGAAGCGCTTGATGTCTCGGGCACTCAGGGACGCGGTCTTGGCGCCAGTGTCGAGTTTGGCCGCCACCTCCAGATCAAGATCGGAAAGGCGCGCATATTCATTCAGGCCGTACACGGTCTTTTCTCCCGCCTGGCCAAGGGCCGGCAGCAGGGCGAGGCAGAACAGCAATGAAGCGGGTGTAAGTCTCATAAATCCTGGCGCGGTGCTGTGCGGGTTCGGGGCAAGGCGACTGGCAAGTACTGCGCAAGCATCCTCGTTCATCTGTCAACACGCTGAAAAGGTTGGCAGACACACTATCCATACTCCCTTGGGAGGCGCGGCATTCTATCACGCCGACAGTTGGACGCCAGCGCGCCGCGATCTGACAGCAGGTGTATCGGGTAAGTTCGTTCTTAGACGATTGTCGACAATATTGATTTTGTCTTTGACTCCATTGCTCCGTTTAGCTAGCTTTGGCGCTATTGAAACGCAAGGTGTCGACAATATGTTGGATGCAAGCCAAGCGCTCCTGTCTGCGTCGGATGAGTCGGAAACGCTCTCGGAGAACGTCTTCCGGCGTATCCAGGCGGCCATCGTCAAAGGCGAGATCGCCCCGGGCAGCAAGATCTCCGAACCGGAACTGGCTCGCACCTATGGGATCAGCCGTGGCCCGTTGCGCGAGGCCATTCACCGTCTGGAAGGCCAGCGCTTGCTGGTTCGGGTTCCGCATGTCGGTGCCCGGGTGGTGTCGCTCAATCACGCCGAACTCATCGAGCTGTACGAAATCCGTGAATCGCTTGAAGGCATGGCTTGTCGTTTGGCTGCCGAGCGTATGAGCCTAGCCGAGATCGATGAGTTGCGCCGGGTACTGGACACCCACGAGCGCGACGCGGCGTTCCAGGCCGGCGTCGGCTACTACCAGCAGGAAGGCGATTTCGACTTCCACTACCGGATCATCCAGGGCAGCGGCAACCAGACCCTGGTCAAGATGCTCTGCGGCGAGCTGTACCAGCTGGTGCGCATGTACCGCATCCAGTTTTCCGCCACGCCCAATCGTCCACGCCAGGCGTTCGCCGAACACCATCGCATTCTCGATGCCATTGCCGACCGTGACGGCGAGCTGGCCGAACTGCTGATGCGTCGCCACATCGGCGCATCCAAGCGCAACATCGAGCGTCACTACCAAGGCGCCGACAACAATAGCCCACGAGGTGAGTCATGACTTTGAAGAGCACGCCCGGCCAGCGTTTCCGTGACGCGGTTGCCGCCGAACATCCGTTGCAGGTGGTCGGGACCATCAATGCCAATCATGCCCTGCTGGCCAAGCGTGCCGGCTTCAAGGCCATCTACCTCTCCGGCGGCGGTGTCGCGGCGGGCTCCCTGGGCCTGCCTGACCTGGGCATCAGCGGCCTGGATGATGTGCTGACCGACGTGCGCCGGATCACCGATGTGTGCGACCTGCCGTTGCTGGTGGATGTCGACACCGGTTTCGGTGCATCGGCTTTCAACGTGGCCCGTACCGTGCGCTCGATGATCAAGTTCGGCGCGGCGGCCATTCATATCGAGGACCAGGTCGGTGCCAAGCGCTGCGGCCACCGCCCGAACAAGGAAATCGTCACCCAGCAGGAAATGGTCGACCGCATCAAGGCCGCGGTGGATGCCCGCACCGATGACAGCTTCGTGATCATGGCTCGTACCGACGCTCTGGCCGTCGAAGGCCTGAACGCCGCCCTGGACCGCGCCGCCGCCTGCATCGAGGCCGGTGCCGACATGATCTTCCCCGAGGCGATCACCGAGCTTTCGATGTACAAGACCTTCGCTGACCGCGTGAAGGCGCCGATCCTGGCCAACATCACCGAATTTGGCGCCACGCCGCTGTACACCACCGAAGAGCTGGCCTCGGTCGATGTCTCGCTGGTGCTGTACCCGCTGTCGGCCTTCCGGGCCATGAACAAGGCAGCCGAGAACGTCTATACCGCACTGCGCCGCGACGGTACCCAGAAGAACGTTGTCGACACCATGCAAACGCGCATGGAGCTCTACGATGCCATCGGCTATCACGCCTTCGAGCAAAGCCTCGATGCGCTGTTCGCCCAGAAGAAAGGCTGAAGGTTCGAGGCTGTGCAGGAGTGAGCGGCCGGTTCGCAGGTAAGACCGCTCCCACAGGGTTTTCGCTGATGCTCGATGATGCGCCGGACCTGCAGGAGTGGGTTTCACCCCACGAATGAGGCCGGCACAGGCAACCGAATTAGCCAGCAAGATTTCGATAACAAATTCAAGAAAGGAGAACACACCATGGCCGAAGCAAAAGTACTCAGTGGCGCAGGCCTGCGTGGCCAGGTGGCCGGCCAGACCGCGCTGTCGACCGTTGGCCAGGCCGGTGCCGGCCTGACCTACCGTGGCTACGATGTCCGCGATCTGGCGGCCGGTGCCGAATTCGAAGAAGTCGCCTACCTGCTGCTGTACGGCGAGCTGCCGACCAAGGCAGAGCTGGCTGATTACAAACGCAAGCTCAAAGGCCTGCGCGAGCTGCCTCAGGCCCTCAAGGAAGTGCTCGAACGCATCCCCCGCGACGCCCACCCGATGGACGTGATGCGCACCGGCTGCTCGGTACTGGGCACCTTGGAGCCTGAACTGACCTTCGAGGCCCAGCGCGAGAAGACCGACCGCCTGCTGGCCGTCTTCCCGGCGATCATGTGCTACTGGTACCGCTTCACCCACCATGGCGTACGCATCGATTGCACCAGCGACGAAGACACCCTGGGCGGCCACTTCCTGCACCTGCTTCATGGCAAGAAGCCGAGCGAGCTGCACGTCAAGGTGATGAATGTCTCGCTCATTCTCTACGCCGAGCACGAGTTCAACGCCTCGACCTTCACCGCCCGTGTCTGCGCCTCGACCCTGTCGGACCTGTATTCGTGCATCACTGCAGCCATCGGTTCGCTGCGCGGCCCGCTGCACGGCGGCGCGAACGAAGCGGCCATGGAGCTGATCGAGCGCTTCCAGAGCCCGCAGGAGGCCGTTGCCGAGCTGCTGCGCATGCTTGAGCGCAAGGACAAGATCATGGGCTTTGGCCATGCGATCTACAAAGAGTCCGATCCGCGCAACGAGGTCATCAAGGGCTGGTCGAAGCAGTTGGCCGATGAAGTGGGTGACACCGTGCTGTACCCGGTCTCCGAAGCGATCGACAAGACCATGTGGGAGCAGAAGCGCCTGTTCCCCAACGCCGACTTCTACCATGCCTCGGCGTACCACTTCATGGGCATCCCGACCAAGCTGTTCACTCCGATCTTCGTCTGCTCGCGCCTGACCGGCTGGGCTGCGCACGTCTTCGAACAGCGCGCCAACAACCGCATCATCCGTCCGAGTGCCGAGTACGTTGGCGTCGAGCAACGCAAGTTCGTGCCCATCGAGCAGCGTTGAAACAGAGCGCTCCGCGTTCCCTGCAGGAGAGGAGCAAGCCCGCTCCTGCAGGGGTGGTGCCCGCTTAGGTAAACCGTGACCGAGCCTGATAACGATATGAACACCGCATTTCGCAAGAACCTACCAGGCACCGACCTGGACTACTTCGACGCCCGCGCGGCCGTCGAGGCGATCAAGCCCGGCGCCTACGATGGCCTGCCGTACACTTCCCGCGTGCTCGCCGAGAACCTGGTGCGCCGTTGCGATCCGGCTACCCTCAACGCTTCCCTGGAGCAGTTGATCGAGCGCAAGCGCGATCTGGACTTCCCATGGTTCCCGGCGCGCGTGGTCTGCCACGACATTCTCGGACAGACCGCCCTGGTCGACCTGGCGGGCCTGCGTGATGCCATCGCCGAAAAAGGCGGTGACCCGGCCCAGGTCAACCCGGTGGTGCCGGTGCAATTGATCGTCGATCACTCCCTGGCGGTGGAATGCGGTGGTTTCGACCCGCAGGCGTTCGAAAAGAACCGCGCCATCGAAGATCGCCGCAACGAAGACCGTTTCCACTTCATCAACTGGACCAAGAAGGCGTTCAAGAACGTCGATGTGATCCAGCCGGGCAACGGCATCATGCACCAGATCAACCTGGAGAAGATGTCCCCGGTCATCCACAACGATCATGGCGTGGCCTACCCGGACACCTGTGTCGGCACCGACAGCCATACTCCGCACGTCGATGCGCTGGGCGTGATCGCCATCGGCGTCGGTGGCCTGGAAGCCGAGAACGTCATGCTCGGCCGCGCCTCCTGGATGCGCCTGCCGGAAATCGTCGGCGTCGAACTGACCGGCAAGCTGCAACCGAACATCACCGCCACCGACCTGGTCCTGGCGCTGACCGAATTCCTGCGCAAGCAGAAGGTGGTCGGTGCCTACCTGGAGTTCCATGGTGAAGGTGCCCGCGCCCTGACCCTGGGGGATCGCGCCACCATTTCCAACATGGCGCCGGAGTACGGCGCGACGGCGGCGATGTTCGCCATCGACCAACAGACCATCGATTACCTCAAGCTGACCGGCCGTGAAGAGCAACAGGTCAGGCTGGTGGAAACCTATGCCAAGACCGCCGGCCTGTGGGCCGACAGCCTGGCCAAGGCCGAATATGAGCGTGTCCTGAGCTTTGATCTCTCGAGCGTGGTGCGCAACATGGCTGGCCCGTCCAACCCCCACGCCCGCGTCGCGACCAGCGACCTGGCCGCCAAGGGGATCGCCGGTGCCTGGGAGCAAGTCCCCGGGCAGATGCCAGACGGTGCGGTGATCATCGCTGCCATCACCAGCTGCACCAACACCAGCAACCCGCGCAATGTGATCGCTGCAGGCCTGCTGGCGCGCAATGCCAACAAGCTGGGCCTGACCCGCAAGCCGTGGGTCAAGTCCTCCTTGGCGCCAGGCTCCAAGGCCGTGCAGCTGTACCTGGAAGAAGCCGGGCTGGAGAAGGAGCTGGAGCAACTGGGCTTTGGCATCGTCGCCTTCGCCTGCACTACCTGCAACGGCATGTCCGGTGCGCTGGACCCCAAGATCCAGCAGGAAATCATCGACCGCGACCTGTATGCCACCGCCGTGCTGTCCGGCAACCGCAACTTCGATGGGCGCATCCACCCGTATGCCAAGCAGGCGTTCCTGGCTTCGCCGCCCCTGGTCGTGGCCTACGCCATCGCCGGCACCATCCGCTTCGACATCGAGAAGGATGTGCTGGGTGTGGTCGATGGCAAGGAAATCCGTCTGAAGGATATCTGGCCGAGCGATGCGGAAATCGACGCCGTGGTCCAGGCAGCGGTCAAGCCGGAGCAGTTCCGCAAGGTGTACATCCCGATGTTCGCCATCGAGCAGGACACCGGGCCGAAGGTTGCGCCGCTGTACGACTGGCGTCCAATGAGCACCTACATCCGTCGCCCGCCGTACTGGGAAGGTGCCCTGGCTGGCGAGCGTACGCTGCGTGGCATGCGCCCGCTGGCGCTGCTGCCGGACAACATCACCACCGACCACCTGTCGCCGTCCAACGCCATCATGCTCGACAGCGCTGCGGGTGAGTACCTGGCGAAAATGGGCCTGCCGGAAGAGGACTTCAACTCCTACGCCACCCACCGCGGTGATCACCTGACCGCCCAGCGCGCCACCTTCGCCAACCCCAAGCTGTTCAACGAGATGGTGCGCAAGGAAGACGGCAGCGTGAAACAGGGTTCGCTGGCGCGCATCGAGCCGGAAGGCAAGGTGACCCGCATGTGGGAAGCCATCGAGACCTACATGGAGCGCAAGCAGCCGTTGATCATCGTTGCCGGCGCCGACTACGGCCAGGGCTCATCCCGTGACTGGGCGGCCAAGGGCGTGCGGCTGGCCGGGGTCGAGGCGATCGTCGCCGAAGGCTTCGAGCGCATCCACCGCACCAACCTGGTGGGTATGGGCGTGTTGCCGCTGGAGTTCCTGCCGGGCACCAACCGCAAGACCCTGGACCTGGATGGCAGCGAGACCTATGACGTGCTTGGCGCGCGTACCCCGCGTGCGACCCTGACCCTGGTGGTGACCCGTCGTAACGGCGAGCGCCTCGAGGTGCCGGTGACCTGCCGTCTGGATACCGCCGAGGAAGTGTCGATCTACGAGGCGGGTGGTGTGCTGCAGCGCTTTGCCCAGGACTTCCTGGAAGCGACCGCCTAAACAGGAGCAGCACGGTCCTTGTGGGAGCGGGTTTGCCCGCGAAGCGTTCGATCAGGCAACACTGTTGCCCGTGCTCACGCTTTGGCGAGTAAACGTGCTCTCACAGGGGCGTGCAAACAGGAATTCGAACATGGCACATGTACCGCAAGTCAAGATTCCCGCAACGTACATCCGTGGCGGCACCAGCAAAGGCGTGTTCTTCCGTCTGCAAGACCTGCCCGAGCGCGCCCAGCAACCGGGCCCGGCGCGCGACGCGCTGCTGCTGCGGGTGATCGGTAGCCCCGACCCCTACGGCAAGCAGATCGACGGCATGGGCGGCGCCACTTCCAGCACCAGCAAGACGGTCATCCTCGCGCGCAGCACTCGCCCTGAGCATGACGTCGACTACCTGTTCGGCCAGGTCTCCATCGACAAGGCGTTCGTCGACTGGAGCGGCAATTGCGGCAACCTGTCGGCCGCTGTCGGTTCCTTCGCAATCAGCGCAGGCCTGGTGGATACGGCGCGCATTCCGCGCAACGGCATCGCCACCGTGCGCATCTGGCAGGCCAACATCGGCAAGACCATCATCGCCCATGTGCCGATCACTGACGGCGAGGTGCAGGAGACTGGTGATTTCGAGCTCGACGGCGTGACCTTCCCGGCCGCCGAGGTGCAGCTGGAGTTCCTCGATCCGGCTGCCGACGAGGAGAGCGGCGGTGGTTCGATGTTCCCCACCGGCAATCTGGTCGATGATCTGGAGGTACCGGGTGTCGGGACCTTAAAGGCGACCTTGATCAATGCCGGGATCCCGACCATCTTCGTCAATGCTGCCGATATCGGTTACACCGGCACCGAGCTGCAGGATGCCATCAACGGCGATTCTGCCGCGCTGATGCGCTTCGAGACACTCCGCGCCTATGGCGCAGTGCGCATGGGGCTGATCGAGCATGTCGACCAGGCGGTGGGGCGCCAGCACACGCCGAAGGTCGCCTTCGTCGCGCCGCCGGTGTCGTACACCGCGTCCAGCGGCAAGCCTGTCGAGGCGGGCGATGTCGACCTGCTGGTGCGCGCGCTGTCGATGGGCAAGCTGCACCACGCCATGATGGGGACTGCAGCGGTGGCGATTGGCACTGCCGCGGCCATTCCGGGCACGCTGGTCAATCTCGCCGCTGGCGGCGGCGAGCGCAGCGCTGTGCGGTTCGGTCATCCCTCTGGCACCTTGCGGGTTGGGGCCGAGGCGCGCAAGGTGGACGGTGAATGGACCGTGACCAAAGCGATCATGAGCCGCAGTGCTCGCGTGTTGATGGAAGGCTGGGTGCGCGTGCCTGGCGATAGCTTCTAGCACGTCGTTGGCGCTCGGCTTGCGTTGAGAAGGGGCTGCGCTGCGGCCCCCTATTCAAGGGAGCAGACAATGAGCGCCAACGTAGACCTCAACGACCGCCCGGACTACGACCGGGTCCTGCAGACCATCGCCGACTACGTACTCGACTACCAGGTCGAGTCGGTCGAAGCCCTGGATACCGCCCGCAACTGTCTGATGGACACCCTGGGCTGTGGCTTGCTGGCGCTGCGCTTTCCTGAATGCACCAAGCACCTCGGCCCGCTGGTGGAGGGCACCGTGGTCCCTCATGGCGCAAGGGTGCCCGGTACGGCCTACCGGCTGGACCCGGTCAAGGCTGCCTGGGACATCGGCTGTACCGTGCGTTGGCTGGATTACAACGACACCTGGCTGGCCGCCGAATGGGCCCATCCCTCCGATAACCTGGGCGGCATCCTTGCGGTTGCCGACCACCTTTCGCAAAAACGCGTGGCCAACGGTGAATCGCCGCTGACCATGCGAACGGTGCTCGAAGCCATGGTCATGGCACACGAGATCCAGGGGGGGCTGGCCTTGGAAAACGCCTTCAATCGCGTCGGCCTCGATCACGTGGTACTGGTCAAGGTTGCCTCCACGGCAGTGTGCGCCAAACTGATGGGCGCCAATCGGGCGCAATTGCTCTCGGCCTTGTCCCATGCCTTCGTCGATGGCCAGGCGCTGCGGACGTACCGTCATGCGCCCAATGCCGGCTCGCGCAAGTCGTGGGCGGCGGGCGATGCGTCCAGTCGGGGAGTGCGCCTGGCCGATATCGCCATGCGTGGCGAGATGGGCGTACCGGGCGTACTCACGGCGTCGCAGTGGGGCTTTTACGATGTCTCGTTCAGCCATACCAACAAGGACTTGGCGCTCAAGCCCGTCGACCAGCGCACGTTGCGTCTCCCTCAAGCGTTCGGCACTTATGTCATGGAGAACGTGCTGTTCAAGATCAGCTTCCCGGCCGAATTCCACGCGCAGACGGCCTGTGAGGCTGCCGTGACGCTGCACCCGCAGGTGCGCAATCGCCTGCACGAAGTCGATCGCATCGTCATCACCACCAACGAGTCGGCGATCCGCATCATCTCCAAGGTCGGCCCCTTGGCCAATGCGGCCGATCGTGACCACTGCCTGCAATACATGACTGCAGTACCACTGATCTTCGGCAACCTGGTAGCTGAGCACTACGAGGACGCATTCCATGCTGCCCACCCCAGCATCGATCGCTTGCGCGAGAAGATGGAAGTGGTCGAGGAGCCGCGCTTCAGCCGGGAATACCTGGAGGCGGACAAGCGCTCCATTGCCAATGGGCTGCAGGTGTTTTTCAAGGACGGGACCCATACCGCCCAGGTGGTGGTGGAGTACCCGATCGGCCATCGGCGGCGGCGCGGGGAGGGCATACCGCTGTTGGAGGCCAAGTTCAGGGAGAACCTGGCGACGCGGTTCGTGCGTCAGCGCTGTGATGAGATCTTTGCCTTGTGCAAGGATCAGGCGAGGCTGGAAGGCACAGCGGTGCAGCGGTTTGTCGATCTCTTTGTGATGTGAGCGCGCCTTGCCAGCCTCTCGCGGGTAAACCCGCACGTTGTTCCATCTGCTTGTGCCTGCCAGGCGTCCAGGGCAGTCAATGCAAGGCCCACAAAAAAGCCCCGGCATCTCTGCCGGGGCTTCTTATTACAGCTTGTAGCTTACAGCTTGCCGCTCATTACGCCTGGACCACTGGGATCTTGGCGTTGGCCGCCGCTTCGCGGAACTCGGCGATTTGGTCGAAGCTCAGGTAGCGGTAGACGTCGGCAGCCATGCTGTCGATGTCCTTGGCGTACTGCAGGTACTCTTCGACGGTCGGCAGCTTGCCGAGGATCGAGGCAACTGCGGCCAGCTCGGCCGAAGCCAGGTAGACGTTGGTGGCGTCGCCCAGACGGTTCGGGAAGTTACGGGTCGAGGTGGAGACCACGGTCGAACCGGTCTGTACACGTGCCTGGTTACCCATGCACAGCGAGCAGCCTGGCATTTCCATGCGCGCACCGGCTTTGCCGTAGATGCCGTAGTAGCCTTCCTCGGTCAGCTGGTGGGCGTCCATCTTGGTTGGCGGGGCCAGCCACAGACGGGTTGGAATGCCACCCTTGACCTTGTCCAGCAGCTTGCCGGCAGCGCGGAAGTGACCGATGTTGGTCATGCACGAACCGATGAACACTTCGTCGATCTTGTCGCCGGCGACGGTCGACAGCAGACGGGCGTCGTCCGGGTCGTTCGGCGCGCAGAGCACAGGCTCCTTGACGTCGGCCAGGTCGATCTCGATGACCGCAGCGTACTCGGCGTCGGCATCGGCGGACAGCAGCTGAGGCTTGGCCAGCCAGGCTTCCATCGCCTGGGCGCGGCGCTCCAGGGTACGGGCATCACCGTAGCCTTCGCTGATCATCCAGCGCAGCAGGGTGATGTTGGACTTCAGGTACTCGGCGATCGACTCTTCCGGCAGCTTGATGGTGCAACCGGCGGCGGAACGCTCGGCCGAGGCGTCGGACAGCTCGAAGGCTTGTTCGACGGTCAGCTCATTGAGGCCTTCGATCTCCAGGATGCGACCGGAGAAGATGTTCTTCTTGCCCTTCTTCTCGACAGTCAGCAGGCCCTGCTGGATGGCGTAGTAAGGGATGGCGTGGACCAGGTCACGCAGGGTGATGCCAGGCTGCAGCTTGCCCTTGAAGCGAACCAGTACCGACTCTGGCATGTCCAGCGGCATGACGCCGGTGGCAGCGGCGAAGGCGACCAGGCCGGAACCGGCCGGGAAGGAAATGCCGATCGGGAAGCGGGTGTGCGAGTCGCCACCGGTGCCGACGGTGTCAGGCAGCAGCATGCGGTTCAGCCAGCTGTGGATGATGCCGTCGCCTGGACGCAGGGACACGCCGCCACGGGTACGGATGAAATCCGGCAGGGTGTGGTGGGTGTTGACGTCGATCGGCTTCGGATAGGCCGCGGTGTGGCAGAACGACTGCATGACCAGATCGGCGGAGAAGCCCAGGCAGGCGAGGTCTTTGAGCTCGTCGCGGGTCATCGGGCCGGTGGTGTCCTGGGAACCGACGGTGGTCATCTTCGGCTCGCAGTAGGCACCTGGACGCACGCCCTGGCCTTCTGGCAGACCGCAAGCGCGGCCGACCATCTTCTGCGCCAGGGTGAAGCCCTTGCCGGTGTCGGCAGGCTGCTCTGGCTTCTTGAACAGATCCGAAGCGCCCAGGCCCAGTTCGGCACGGGCTTTCTCGGTCAGGCCACGGCCGACGATCAGCGGGATACGGCCGCCAGCGCGGACTTCATCCAGCAGGACTTCGGTTTTCAGCTCGAAGGTGGTGACCAGCTCGTCGCTGCCATGGCGGCGTACTTCACCTTTGAACGGATAGACGTCGATGACGTCGCCCATGGCCAGGTTGGTGCAGTCGAATTCGATCGGCAGGGCGCCGGCGTCTTCCATGGTGTTGTAGAAGATCGGGGCGATCTTGGTGCCGAAGCAGAAGCCGCCGGCGCGCTTGTTCGGCACGTACGGGATGTCGTCGCCGAAGAACCACAGCACCGAGTTGGTGGCCGATTTACGCGAGGAACCGGTACCGACCACGTCACCGACATAGGCGACCGGGAAGCCCTTGGCCTTGACCGCTTCGATCTGGGCCAGTGGGCCGACCGAGCCAGGCTGCTGCGGCTCGATGCCGTCACGGGCCATCTTCAGCATGGCAAGGGCGTGCAGTGGGATGTCAGGGCGCGACCAGGCGTCCGGGGCAGGGGACAGGTCGTCGGTGTTGGTTTCGCCAGGCACCTTGAACACGGTCAGGGTGTACTTGTCGGCGATGGCCGGGCGGGCGGTGAACCATTCGCCGGCAGCCCAGGATTCCAGGACGGCTTTGGCGTGAGCGTTGCCGGCCTTGGCTTTTTCAGCCACATCGTGGAAGGCATCGAACATCAGCAGGGTGTGCTTGAGCTGTTCGGCCGCGACGGCGCCCAGTTCGGCGTCATCCAGCAGCGCGACCAGCGTCTCGATGTTGTAGCCGCCCTGCATGGTGCCCAGCAGCTCGGTGGCATGCTTGCGGTCGATCAGCGGGGATTTGGCTTCGCCCTTGGCGATGGCGGAGAGGAAAGCGGCCTTGACGTAGGCGGCTTCGTCGACTCCTGGGGGAACGCGGTGGGTGATCAGGTCTACGAGGAAGGCTTCTTCGCCGGCCGGCGGGTTTTTCAGCAGCTCGACCAGGCCTGCAGTTTGTTCGGCGTTAAGCGGCTGGGGCACGATGCCCAGGGCGGCACGCTCTTCGATGTGTTTGCGGTAGGCTTCAAGCACAGTTATTACCCTCATCAGTGGTCCCTAAAGGGGAGTCCGGGACGCTCATCCAGCATTCTTTGCACCCATGCGCAATGACGGCTTTGTGGGCCGCCCAGCCAGGGTCGCAGAGAATCCTTACAGAAGCTGCTTTCAAAGTTTTACGCCTGTAGAACGGTGAGCTGATGAGGGCTGGCGCGGGCCATGCACGGTGGCATGCCCCGGCCAACGCCGTTCTACCGGATGAACTGTGCTCGTGACGCTTTGAAAACAGCTTCCAACGGACATTGGTGCCTTGAAAAGGCGGTGTGATTCTACGGGAAAAAAAGGGCGAACGTAAGGCGGCGCATACGACTTTAACGAGTGACCCTGCTTAGACAAAGGGCTAACATTGCCGGGTGTTCCACCGCCAGGCTGTTGTCTGTACATGTCCAACCACTCCATCAAAACCCCTTGCGTAGGGCTCTGTTCCACGGTCTATGGCGACCTGGTATGCCGGGGTTGCAAGCGCTTTCATCATGAAGTGATCCACTGGAACAGCTACGACGAGGACGAAAAACGTGCCGTCTGGCAGCGCCTGGAGCAATTGCTGGTGCAGGTGATGATGGCCAAGCTGGAAGTGTTCGACAAACAATGCCTGCGCCAGCAACTGGAGCAACGTTCGATTCGTTTTCTGGCGCACCAGTCCGAGTATTGCTGGGCCTATCAGTTGATCGCCCGCGGCGCGCGCATGATCCGGGACCTGGAAGCCTACGGCATGGCCTTGCTGCCAGAGTTTCGCGACTGGGAGCTGCCGCAGTTGCGCGATGCCATTGACCGGGAGTTTTTCTTGCTTTCCGAAGCGCACTACCAACGCTACATCGCGCCGTCCTTTCTCAAGCAGGCGCTGGGTTAGCCCGCCGACCGCGAGCAGGGGCGCCGCGCAGGCGCCCGTCCAGCGAACTCAGTCGCCGCTGTATTCGCAGCCGCTGGTGCAGGTTTCATGGATGCGGACCTTCGACAGCTCCGGCAGCAGGGGCTTGACCTGGTCCCAGATCCACTTGGCGATCACTTCGCTGGTGGGGTTCTCCAGGCCTGGAATGTCGTTCAGGTAGTTGTGATCCAACTGTTCGTAGATCGGCTTGAAGATCGCCTTGATCTCGGCGAAGTCGCGGATCCAGCCGGTGTGAGGGTCGAGCGGCCCGGTCAGGTGCAGACCGACCTTGAACGAATGGCCGTGCAGGCGACCGCACTTATGCCCGGCGGGAACGTTGGGCAGGCGGTGGGCCGATTCGAAAGTAAATTCTTTGAAGATTTCCACGCTTTAGAGACTCTTGAAAACAATGCTGGCATGCAGTTTATCAGCATGCCCGTTACAAGGCTTGCAGCTGTTCATGCAGCCGCCCGGTGGTGATCAGCTCCAGCAGTTCGTCGCCCAGGCGCCGGCTCTCGGCAATGGCCTTGTACCAGTAACGCTTTCGCGCAGGTGCATCGTCCATGA
This sequence comes from Pseudomonas sp. HTZ2, assembly GCF_033173945.1. Taxonomy (NCBI): domain Bacteria; kingdom Pseudomonadati; phylum Pseudomonadota; class Gammaproteobacteria; order Pseudomonadales; family Pseudomonadaceae; genus Pseudomonas; species Pseudomonas sp. HTZ2. The sequence continues at coordinate 4,746,824 of NZ_CP137332.1, forward strand.
AGCGTTTGAAGTCGTTGCGGTCTGGCAGCTTGCCGTAGGGCAGAGCGGCCAGGTACTGGGGCGATGGCGTCATCAGCAGCACGTTCTGCAGACGCGTGGCATCGCCGCGGCGCCAAGGCAAGGCTTTATCGAACCAGCCGGGCACCACTTTGTCGGTGAAGTGCGGGTAGAGCACAAGGTCGTCGCCCTGGTAGGGCAGGTCCAGGTGATAGTCGAGCAGGCCGCCGTCGCGGTAGGTGCCGGCGCCTGCGCCGGGAATGTCACGTACGCCTTCCATCACCATGGGGATCGAACCTGAGGCGAGCAGGGCTTGGCGCAAGTTGGCCAGGTCCAGTGGCAGGCAGCGCGACGGGAAATCGGTCAGGGCGTCCAGCGGCGGCGCGGCACGCCCGTCGTGCAGGATGACCCGCTCGAAGTGCCGCGCCAGGCGCGAGCGGCCCAGCAGGTTGTTGGCGATCACTGAGGACAACCCCATGCCCAGGCGAGCGCGATGGTCGTCGGCGAGCAGGCCGTGGCTTTTGACCACCATGATGTTCAGGCGGTAATGCGGGTTGGCGAGTATCTGCCCATCGCGGCCTTGCAGCAGTTCATCGAGCATGCGCGTGCAGCTTTGGCTGACTTCGGTCGGCGTCACGCCTTTGGCAAAATTTTGCTCGGTGTACAACTCACCCAGGCGGCGCAGGCCATCGACGGGGTCGCTCAGGCAAGCACTGGCGAAGCGCCAGGCACCGATCGAGGCACCGATCAGTGCGCGTTGGCGCGGGGCCGAGGGCAGCCACTCACCAAACAGCGCCAGGTCCAGCCCTTGGATGCCCAGTGGCTTGGGGCCACCAGCGGCGCCTGGCAATACGCCCACATCGGCTGCCCGCAGGCCGCGCTCGCGGATCTGGCGCAAGGCGCGTTGGCCTGCCTTGAAGGTCAGGGCGGGGTACTTGATGTGGATGGCGCTCATGACAGATCTCGCAGGCAACAAGCGGGTGATTATAAAGGGGATTGTCTGTATCGGCCTTTTCGCAGGCAAGCACGCGCCCACAGGTGTGGTCTGCGGGAGCGGGTTTACCCGCGAAATGGGAGACAAAGCTGCGCTATCATGCGGCCAGCTGTTTTCAGGTTGGATTAAGGACCGCGGGGTAATCTTAACCCCGTAGACAACTTGCTGATCTCGATGGAGAGAGAACCCATGAAAACTTTGACTGCCCTGTTCACTGCCGCCGCCCTCGCTTTCGGTGCCAATGCTGCCTTCGCCAAGGACGTTCAGCCCGATGAAGTGGTGAAGCTGGTCAATGCCAAGACCATCAAGTCCCTGGACGAGCTCAAGGCTGCCGCCGTAGCCAAGCACCCGGGTGCCACCGTGACCGACTCCGAGCTTGAGAACGAGTACGGCCGCTACATCTACAAAGTCGAGCTGCGCGACACCCAGAACGTCGAATGGGACGTGGACCTGGACGCCAAGACCGGTGAAGTCCTCAAGGACGAACGAGACAACTGATGAGTGATCTACCGCGAACGGCGCGCTACCTGGCCCTGGCCCTGATGGCCGCCTGTTCGCTGGCCGGTGCTAGAGATCTGGACCAGGATGAAGCCCTCGAACTGCGTCAGAAGGGCATCATCCTGCCATTGGAACACCTGCTCGAATCCGCCCTGGGACGTTATCCCGGGGCGCGTTTGCTGGAGGCGGAGCTCGAAGAGAAACATGACCGATACGCCTACGAGGTCGAGTTGCTGACCCCGGCCGGCGTGGTACGGGAGATCAAGCTCGATGCCCGCACCGGTGAGCTGCTCAAAGACGAGGAAGACGACTGAATGCGCCTGCTGCTTGTCGAGGACAATGTCCCCCTGGCCGACGAATTGATCGCCGGCTTGCAGCGCCAGGGGTATGCCGTGGACTGGCTGGCCGATGGCCGTGACGCGGTGTACCAGGGCCAGAGCGAACCTTACGATCTGATCATCCTTGACCTGGGGCTGCCCGGCCTGCCGGGGCTCGAGGTACTGAGCCAGTGGCGCACCGCCAACCTGGCCACGCCGGTGCTGATCCTCACCGCGCGCGGCTCCTGGGCTGAACGTATCGAAGGGCTCAAGGCCGGCGCCGATGACTATCTGACCAAACCTTTCCACCCCGAGGAGCTGCAACTGCGTATCCAGTCGTTGTTGCGTCGTGCCCGGGGGCTGGCCAATCAGCCGACGCTGGAGGCAGCTGGCCTGCACCTGGATGAAGGCCGTCAATGTGTGATCCGCGAAGGTGTCGACATTCAACTGACCGCTGCGGAGTTTCGCTTGTTGCGCTACTTCATGCTGCACCCGCAACAGGTGTTGTCCAAGAGTCACTTGGCCGAGCACCTGTATGACGGCGAGACCGAGCGCGACTCCAACGTGCTGGAAGTGCATGTCAACCACCTGCGTCGCAAGCTGGGTCGCAGCGTGATCGAGACCCGCCGCGGCCAGGGTTACGTGTATGCCGGGAGCGCGGCGTGAGGTCGATCCAGGCACGCTTGAGCCTGGGTCTGGTGGCCGTGCTGGTGGTGGTCGGCCTGGTCCTGGCCCAGCTGAGTCTGTGGCTGTTCGAGGTCGGCTTGCAGCGTTACCTGGAGGCCGGCCTGCGCAAGGAGAGCGAAAACCTGCTGGTGGCCCTGGTGCGCGGGCCGTCAGGGCTGCAGCTGGACGAGCGACGCATATCGGCGGCCTATCAGCGCCCTTTTTCGGGCTATTACTTTCGCATCGACTTCGACCAAGGCACGTGGCGCTCACGCTCGCTATGGGACTTGGACATGCCCAAGCCTGCGGCTGCGGGGCTCGAGGATGGCCTTGAGCTAGGGCCGGAGGGCCAGCAATTGTTGACCCTGCGTGCAGACTACCGACGCCTGGGCCAGGACATCTCGATCAGCGTGGCCCAGGATTACTCCCCGGTGCGCGAGGGCTTCAGGCGCATGCAACAGATCGGTCTTGGCATGGGGCTGGTGGCGTTGGTGTTGGTGCTGGTGCTACAGCGCCTGACCGTGACCCGCTCGCTACGCCCGCTGGAGCGGGCACGCCAGCAGATCGCTCAGTTGCAGCAAGGCCAGCGCTCCCAGCTCGATGCCCAAGTGCCCAGTGAGCTGCAACCTTTGGTGGACCAGATCAACCACCTGCTGGCGCACACCGAGGACAGCCTGCGCCGCTCGCGTAACGCCTTGGGTAATCTCGGCCATGCCCTGAAGACGCCGCTGGCGGTCCTGCTGAGCCTGGCGGCCAGTGAACGCCTGAAGGGATTGCCGGACGTACGTGAGCAACTGCGCGAGCAACTCGAGCAGATCCAGCAACGCCTGGCCCGTGAACTCAACCGTGCGCGTCTGGCCGGCGACGCGCTGCCCGGTGCGCAGTTCGACTGTGACACCGAGCTGCCGGGCTTGCTCGGCACCCTGGGCATGATCCATGGCGAAGGGCTGCTGCTCGAGCGCGACGTGCCACCGGGACTGTTGTTGCCATGGGACCGCGAGGATCTACTGGAACTGCTCGGCAACCTGCTGGACAACGCCTGCAAATGGGCCGACAGCGAGGTGCGCCTGGGTATCGCGCCGACGGTCGAGGGTTATCAGCTGTGGGTCGACGATGACGGCCCTGGCATTCCCGAAGCCGCGCGTCTGCAGGTTCTGGAGCGGGGCTCGCGCTTGGATGAGCAGGTCGATGGGCATGGCCTGGGCCTGGGTATCGTGCGCGATATCGTCGAGGCTTGGGGCGGGACGTTGGCGCTGCTGGAAAGCCCGTTGGGCGGTTTGCGGGTGAGTATCGCGCTGCCGCGCAAGGGGCGTTGAAGGCGCCACGGGCAGCACCTCGATTGGTTCACTGTGGGGTCTGCCACGGCCCATCGCAGGCTTCGCCAGCGCCCATGAGGACCACCGTCAGCCCTGTATTGGCCGGTAAATCCACTTCCACGAGGCCACCGTAACGCCTGGCACTGCAAAAAAATTGCAGTACAGCGGCACTTTTTTGAATTGGCCCGCTTGCTATCACACCCGGCACAATCGCCGCGATGAAACTTCGTGTTTCCATCTCCAGGGACGGAGCCATTAAGCTATTGCATTGGCAATACAAGCCCAGGCCCGTTCGGCTGGGCTTTCTTTTCAAATCAAGAAGAACACGATCGACTGCCCTGATGTCTGCCTCGCGTCCCGAAAACCGTCTGCAGCGCTTATTGCCTGCGCCCCTGAACATCCCTCCCAAAGAATGGTTGCGTGCTGGCCTTGGCGCGCTGCTTGGCCTGCTGCTTGCCGGAACCCTCGTCAGTCTGGCCTATGGTCCCTCGGTCGCCCTGCACCTGCTCGGCCCCCTGGCCGCCTCGGCAGTGCTGGTGTTCGCGGTGCATTCCGGGCCGTTGGCCCAGCCGTGGCCGGTGCTGGGCAGCTATGCCGTGGCCTGTATCGTGGGTTTGGTGATGCGTCATTACCTGGGCACTGAACTGTGGGTCGCAGCCAGCGCCCTGGGCCTGTCGATCGTGATGATGTGCCTGTTACGCTGCCTGCACCCTCCAGGTGGCGGGGTGGCGGTAGGTGCCGTGTTGGCGGACCCGGGGCTGACGGCGCTGGGCAACCATCTGCTCGAGCCGATCGTGCTCGATGCTTTGATCCTGATTGTCGTGGCGGTGCTCTACAACCGTCTCACCGGCGTGCGCTACCCCAAGGGCCCGTTGCCGCGCAAAGACCTGCACCACACCCACGATCCGCTGCCCAGCGAGCGGGTCGGGGTGAACAGCGAAGACCTGGATGTCGCCTTGGAAGAATTGGGCGAGTTCGTCGATGTTACGCGCGATGAGCTCGAGCGCATCATCCTGGCCACCGAGCAGCATGCCCTGCAACGCAGCCTGGGCGGTATCACCGCGGCCTCGGTGATGTCCCGTGACGTGCAGTTCGCGTCGCCGGCCACCACCTTGGAGCAGGCCTGGAAGATGCTTGCCAACCACCAGCTCAAGACCCTGCCTGTACTGGAAGGAGGGCGTTTGGTGGGCATTGTCAGCCTCAGCGACCTGGTCGGCCCGGCCATGGCCCGAGCACGTTTCAGTTGGCGTGGGCTGTTCCGTCGCCCGGTGGTGCATATGGAGCAGGTGATGAGCCGCCGGGTCATCAGTGTCAGCAGCCAGCATCCGCTCGATCGCCTGTTGCCATTGCTCAGCGAGCAGGGCCTGCATTGCCTGCCGGTGCTCGAGGATGACAAGTTGGTCGGCGTGATCACCCAGACCGATCTTATCGCCGGGCTCAAGCGGCACCTGCTCAACGCCGCCGCGCAACGTTCAGATAATCGGGTCCCAGCGCTGTGACCAATCGCTATCGCCGGTGGCCACCAGCCGGCGCAGCACATTGAAGGCTTGCTGCAAGGCCTCGCTGTCGCGCTTGCGGGCGTAGACAAGAAAGGTCGGGTAGGTGAATTCCGGCGCCTGTGGAACCCGCTCGACCACGCCTTTTTCCAGGTAGGCCTGCACCACCCGCGTCCGGAAATAGCCGCTACCCCCTTGCTCGAGGATGAACTGTAACGCCAAGGGGCCCAGGTTGAAGCTCAGCGCCGGGCGTGCGCAGTCGGGCAGGGCGGCATCATGCTGGCGACGGAAGGCCTCGCCCCAGTCGATGTAGATATAGGGCTCGGGTTGACCGACCCGGCGCACGCGGATCAGCTTTTCCTCCATCAATTGCTCCACCTGCAGCCCCGGGCCGTAGGTCGGCTGGTACACCAGCGCGGCATCGAGCAGGCCCATTTCCACCTTGCGCAGCAACGACTCGCCATCGCTCACCTCGCTGCGGATGGCGTGGCTGGGCAATTCCCGGTGCAGGGCGCTGACCCAGGCGAGCATCATCGGGTTGGCCAGGCTCACCTCGCCCCCCACATGCAGCACTTGCTGGCACCCTTGGGGCAGCGGCAGGTCGCGGCGGGCGGCCTCCCAGGTCTGCACCATCTGGTTTGCGTAGATGATGAACGCCTCGCCGTCGCTGGTGAGGGTTGCGCCGTTGCGGCTGCGGATGAACAACTGGCAGCCCAGTTGCTGCTCGAGGCGTTGTACCCGCGCGGTGATGGCCGTCTGCGATACGAACAGGCGTTCTGCGGCGGCGACGAGGCTGCCGCAGCGCACGATTTCCAGGAAGGTACGGGCCTGGTCGATATCCATTGAAACGGCTCTTTGACTCACGAGAAGCCCTATTCTAGGCCTCGTGCTGTAGCGGGGCGACAACCCCGTGCAATCTTGCATATCGGTTGCGACTTAAGTCCGATGGCGGGCGCGGGGTACCGGTCCATACTCGGGGTTCGCCCTTCAATAACAACAAGTACCGGGTTGCAAATCGCCATGACCTACCAGCACAGCTACGCCCACTCCATCGCCGACCCCGCTGCCTTCTGGGCCGAACAGGCCGAACACCTGGCCTGGCATCGCAAGCCTTCGCTGACCCTGCAGGAGAACCCCGACGGCACCCACCGTTGGTTCGCTGATGGCCGCCTGAACAGCTGCCACTTGGCCCTGGACCATCAGATCGAGCAGGGCCGCGGCGACCAGCTGGCGTTGATCTACGACTCGCCGGTGACCGGCGTGCAACAGACCTTCACCTACCACCAGTTGCGAGATGAAGTGGCCCGCCTGGCCGGCCTCCTGCGGCAGCTGGGCGTGGGCAAGGGCGATGGGGTGATCATCTACATGCCCATGGTGCCCCAGGCCGCCATGGCCATGCTGGCCTGCGCGCGAATCGGTGCCGTGCACTCGGTGGTGTTCGGCGGCTTTGCCGCCAACGAACTGGCCCTGCGCATCGATGACGCCCGACCCACGCTGCTGCTCACCGCCTCCTGCGGCCTGGAGTTCGACCGGGTGATCGAATACAAGCCGCTGGTCGATCGCGCTTTGCAACTGGCCAGGCACCAGCCGCGTCATGTCCTGGTGCTGCAACGCCCGCAGGCCCACGCCACCCTGCAGCCGGGGCGCGATCTGGACTGGCAGCAGGCGCAGGCCGGTGTCGACCCGGTGCCCTCGGTGGAGCTGGAGGCGGGTGATCCGCTCTACATCATGTACACCTCCGGCACCACCGGAAAACCCAAGGGCATCGTGCGCGAGAACGGCGGTAACGCAGTCGCCCTGTGCTATGCCATGCGGCATATCTACGGCATGCAGGCCGGCGATGTGTGGTGGGGCATCTCCGATGTGGGTTGGGTGGTCGGGCATTCGCTGATCGTCTATGGGCCGTTGATGAATGGCTGCACCACAGTGTTCTACGAAGGCAAGCCCATTCGCACCCCGGACGCCTCGGCCTATTGGCGCGTGGTTGAGCAGTACCAGGTCAATGGCCTGTTCTGCGCCCCCACCGCCATGCGGGCGATCCGCAAGGAAGACCCGGACGGAGCGCTGATCCGTCGTCATGATTTGAGCTCGCTGCGCCAGTTGTTCCTGGCCGGGGAGAAACTGGATTCGAGCACCCATCAATGGCTGGAGCGGGTCAGCGGCAAACCGGTGCATGACCATTGGTGGCAGACCGAGACGGGCTGGCCGGTCACCGCGCCCTGCGTCGGCCTGGAGGGCAGCGCGGCGCGGCCAGGCTCGAGCAATCGTGCGGTGCCGGGGTACAACGTGCAGGTGCTCGATGACGAGGGCCGACTGTTGGGGCCGAACGAGCAGGGCGCGATCGTCATTGCCTTGCCCTTGCCGCCCGGTTGCAGCCAGACCCTTTGGGGTGATCACGAGCGTTACCTGCAGGCTTACCTGCACCCCCACCCGGGTTACTACCACACCGGTGACGGCGGTTACCTGGACGATGACGGCTTTGTCTACATCATGGGGCGCACTGACGATGTCATAAACGTCTCGGGCCATCGCCTGTCCACGGGTGAAATGGAAGACCTGGTCGCCCGCCATCCGGCGGTGGCCGAATGCGCAGTGATCGGCGTTCATGACGAGATCAAGGGCCAGGTACCGCTGGCGCTGGTAGTGCTCAAGGACGGCGATGGGATCGGCGAGCAGCAGTTGCAGGCAGAGCTGGTGGCCAGCGTGCGCGAGCACATTGGCGCCTTGGCGTGTTTCAACCGCGTGCGTCTGGTCAAGCGCCTGCCCAAGACCCGTTCGGGCAAGATCCTGCGCGCGGTGCTGCGCAAGATCGCCGATGGCCAGGACTACGTGCCGCCTTCGACGCTGGACGATCCGGCGGTGCTCGTTGAAATCGAAGGGGTATTGGCGGATCTGCCCAGGGCGAGTTGACTGGGCAGTGCGAAGCGTGCGCTCAGTCAGGCCCGACCTGATGCAGTTGCCCCAGGCGGCTGCGGGTACGCATCAGGTCGGCGAGTGAGCCGCCCAGGCTCTCTGCCAGCGGCCGCTTGCCGATCACTGTCACGGTCTTGTCCTGGTCGTACAGCACGTCCACCAGATTGACGAAGCGTTGCTGCGCGGCCAGCGAGCATTCGGACAGGTCGTCCAGCCCGTCGATGATCCACGCGTCGAATCGCTCGGCCAACGCCAGATAGTCGATTACCGCTGTGGCCTGTTCGCACAGGTCGGCAAAGGCGAACATCACCGCTCGTCCCTGGCTGGCCAGGGCGCGCAGGTTGCGTTTGTTCACCTCCAGCAGGACTGGCTGCGCGACCGGAAGCGCCAGGCTCTGGCGCTGGTTGGCATCGCCAGGCCACAGGTAATGCCCTTGGGTGAAGCGCTGATGCGCGCGGTTCGCCGGCAGGCTGCGAAAGTCCGTGTCACCGCCGACTTCCAGCACCTGCATGCGGCTGTGGATCAGGCGGATCACCGGCAGGAAGCGCTCGTGATACAGCGGGTTGGGCAGCAGCCCCTCGGGGGCGTAATTGGAGGTCACCAGCAGGCACACGCCGCGGTCGAACAGAGCGTTGAACAGGCGGGTGAGCAGCATGGCATCGCCGATGTCATGGACATGGAATTCATCGAAACACAGCACTTGGCAGTGATCGAGCAGTTCGTCCAGCGTTGCGCCCAAGGCATCATTCAGCGCTCGGTTGCGGTGCATGCCCTGGTGCAGGCGGGCGAAGAAATCGTGAAAGTGCAGGCGGCGCTTTGCCTCGACCGGCACGGCCTGGAAGAACCCGTCGAGCAGCCAACTCTTTCCACGCCCCACTGAGCCATGCAGGTAGAGACTGCGCGCCTGGCCTTGTTCCAGCAGGGCCAGTTGTTCGGCCATGGCCTGGATGACGCGACGTTGCCCGTCGCTCAGCTGGTAGCCGCGGCTGTCGGCCTTGTCCTGAAAGAACGCCAAGAGTCTGTTGTCAGTGGGCGACTCGTTGCGCAAGCGCTGCTTGAAATGACGTAGCGGCATCGGAAGCCAGGCGGACACGTGCGGGTTCCTCGTTGCGAAGGCGGGCAGGGCAGCTTGCAGGAGGCTGGCGCTGTGAGCAATCGAGAATATGCCTAGGGATGATCGTGAAATGCGATGGGTCTAGGCGCTGGAGGCGTTGGAAACTGCGATAAATAAACAAAGCTTATTTGTGAAATACGATAAATCGATTTTTCTTATTCAGTGCAAATTGCTTCCATGCGCTCATGCATCACTCCTTCACAAAAACAAAACCGCCGGAGAAGATCATGACCAAAGCCGAAGCCCTCCCGCTCGCCCCGCCAGCCCTGGGTGAGCCCTACCTGCTGACGCCAGGCCCGCTTACCACCTCCAAGGCCACCAAAGAGGCCATGCTGCGCGACTGGGGCTCATGGGACGGTGATTTCAATCGGGTCACGGCCGAGGTTCGTCAGCAACTGTTGAGCATGGCCGGCGTGGAGGATGACAGCTTCGCCTGCGTCCCGCTGCAAGGCAGCGGCAGTTATTCGGTCGAGGCGGCCCTGGCCACGGCCATCCCCAAGGACGGCAAGGCCCTGGTCCTGATGAATGGTGCCTACGGCCAGCGCGCCAGCAAGACCCTCGAATACCTCGAGCGCGCCTACATCACCCTGGACAAGGGCGACTACCTGCCGCCCCAGCCGGATGAAGTCGATGCGCTGCTCAAGGCCAACCCGGACGTCACCAACGTCTTCATCGTCCACTGCGAGACCAGCTCCGGCATCCTCAACCCGCTGCGCGCCATCGCCGACGTGGTCAAGTCCCATGGCAAGAGCCTGATCGTCGATGCCATGAGTTCCTTCGGCGCCGTGCCCCTGACCGTTCAGGACATCACCTTCGATGTGCTGGTCTCGTCTGCCAACAAATGCATCGAAGGCATCCCGGGTTTTGGCTTCGTGATTATCCGTCGCAGTGTGCTGGAGGCCGCCAAGGGCCGCGCCAACTCCCTGAGTCTGGACTTGTTCGAGCAGTGGGCCTACATGGAGCGCACCGGACAATGGCGCTTCACGCCGCCGACCCACAGCGTGGTGGCCTTCCACAAGGCCTTGGAGCAGCACCGTGCCGAAGGTGGCGTGGCGGGCCGGCAAGCGCGCTACACGCGCAATCGCGATGTGCTGGTGGCCGGCATGCGCGAGCTAGGCTTCAAGACCTTGCTTGAAGACTGCTGGCTGTCGCCGATCATCACCACGTTCTTCAGTCCTGAGCATCCGAACTTCGACTTCAAGCGCTTCTACGACGAACTCAAGGCCCGCCAGTTCATCATCTACCCCGGCAAGCTGACCGTGGCCGAAAGCTTCCGCATCGGCTGCATCGGCCAGATCGACGAACACATCGTTCACCAACTGCTGCGTGCCATCGCCGACGCTCTTCTGGCGATGGGCGTGGACATGCAACGTCCAGCTGCCTGAGTCGGCCCTGTCGAGGCGGCACGCTTAGCTGCCTCGACGCTTTCCCATACCGTTGACCTGGATTCCTTGCGCGGATCTTGGGTGCCTGTTAGCGATTTCCGGAGCCACCACGATGCACTACGAACAGCCTTCCTCGTTGCAAGCCGCGATTCTCGACTGGGCCGGTACCGTCGTCGATTTCGGCTCGTTCGCGCCCACCCAGATCTTCGTCGAAGCCTTCGCCGAATTCGGTGTGAGCGTTTCCCTGGACGAAGCCCGTGGCCCGATGGGCATGGGCAAGTGGGATCACATCCGTACCCTGTGCGATGTGCCCGAGATTGCCGAGCGCTACCGCAAGGTGTTCGGTCGTACACCGACCGACGACGACGTCACAGCCATCTACGAGCGCTTCATGCCCCTGCAGATCGAGAAGATCGCCATGCATTCGGCGCTGATCCCAGGTGCCCTTGAGGCCATCGCAGCGGTGCGTGACAAGGGGCTCAAGATCGGCTCCTGTTCCGGCTACCCGAAAGTGGTGATGGACAAGGTTGTGGAACTGGCCAAGCACAACGGTTATGTCGCCGATCATGTGGTGGCCACTGACGAAACACCCAATGGCCGACCATGGCCCGCCCAGGCTCTGGCCAACGTGATTGCCTTGGGCATCGATGACGTCGCCGCCTGCGTCAAGGTCGACGACACCTGGCCGGGCATCCTCGAAGGCCGTCGCGCCGGCATGTGGACCGTAGCCCTTACCTGCTCGGGCAATGCCCTGGGCCTGTCCTACCAGGCCTACAAGTCGTTGTCGGCGGCCAAACTGGCCGAGGAGCGCGCGCGCATCGTCAAGATGTTCGAGCCGTCCCGTCCACACTACCTGATCGACACCATCGCCGATTTGCCAGGGGTGATCGACGACATCAACCAGCGTCTGGCCCGGGGTGAAACACCGCAAGCCTATTGAGGGCGCACAACGACACCACACTCACAACCCCTACGAGCTAGAGCCAGGAGACACACCATGCGTTACGCACATCCGGGTACCGAAGGCGCGAAAATTTCCTTCAAGAGCCGCTACGGCAACTACATCGGCGGTGAGTTCGTTCCTCCGGTCAAGGGTGAATACTTCACCAACACCTCTCCGGTGAACGGCCAGCCGATCGCCGAATTCCCACGCTCCACTGCCGAAGACATCGACAAAGCCCTGGATGCCGCCCACGCCGCCGCCGACGCCTGGGGCCGCACCTCGGTGCAAGAGCGCTCCAATGTGCTGCTCAAGATCGCCGACCGCATCGAGCAGAACCTGGAGATCCTGGCCATCACCGAAACCTGGGACAACGGCAAGCCGATCCGCGAAACCCTCAACGCCGACATCCCGCTGGCGGTCGATCACTTCCGCTACTTCGCCGGCTGCATCCGCGCCCAGGAAGGCGGCGCCGCCGAAATCAACGAAAACACCGTGGCCTATCACATCCACGAGCCGCTGGGCGTGGTCGGGCAGATCATCCCGTGGAACTTCCCGCTGCTGATGGCCGCCTGGAAGCTCGCGCCGGCGCTGGCCGCCGGTAACTGCGTGGTGCTCAAGCCCGCCGAGCAGACCCCGCTGGGCATTGCCGTGCTGATGGAACTGATCGGCGACCTGCTGCCCAAGGGCGTGCTCAACGTGGTGCAAGGCTTCGGCCGCGAGGCCGGTTCTCGGTCACTTGCTTGACCGCTTCGATCTTGAATTCTTCGGGGTAACGCTGACGACTCATGGCACCTCCTATTTGGGCCTCATTATGAGGCTTGGAGGTGTCTACGAAACCAGGGGCGATTCAAAGAGCCGCTCATCGGAAATAAGTTCAGGGGGGCACCGATGGGGGTACTTAGTAAGAAACCATTGAATAAAGCTAGCTAAAACAATAGGTTAGTAACGCATTTAAAATCCCCCCGGCTCCACCAGACACACAAAAGGCACCTGATCACCCAGGTGCCTTTTTTTATGCCTGCACGACGGCTACCGGTCAGCCTTCGGCCTGATCCTTCAGATCATCCACGATCGCTTCGTCGTTGTCGGCCATCGCATCCTGCATGTCTTGCGGCTGCCAAAGCGGGAGCAGCGGCGGCGATGCCATCGAAGCTCCCGCTCGGACTTTGGATCAACCCATCGAGCGCACGCCCACTTCCTTGCGGGCCTGTCCACGGGTTGTGACGATCCCCAGGAAGGAAATCACCAACGCCAGGCTAAGGGTTGCCGTCACCTCGGCACGGTGTTCTTCGGTGAACATCATCACGCCCAAGGCACAGGCGATGAAGATGATCACTGCCCAGGTCAGGTACGGGAACAGCCACATGCGGAACTTGAGCTCGGTGCTCTCGCGTTCCAGACGGCGGCGCATGCGCAGCTGGGAAATGGCGATGACCATGTACACCAGCAATGCGATGGCACCGGAGCTGGCGAGCAGGAACTCGAACACGCCCTTAGGCGCGAAATAGTTGAGGATGGCAATGGCCGCACCGATCAAGGTACTGCCGAACACCGCGGCACGAGGTACGCCGACGCTGTTGGTCTTGTTCAGGATTGCCGGGGCATCACCGCGCTTGGCCAGGGAGTACATCATCCGCGAGGCGATGTAGATCGAGGAGTTCATGCAGCTGGTCACAGCCACCAACACCACCAGGTCGACCATGAAGGCTGCATTGGGGATGTTCATGATTTCCAGGGCACGCTGATAGGAGCCCACCACGGCCAGTTGCGGATCGTTCCACGGCACGACGGAGATGATCACGAAGATCGACAGGATGTAGAAGGTACTGATCCGCCAGATCACCGAGCGGGTGGCCTTGGCGATGTTGCGCGATGGGTCGCTGGATTCGGCAGCGGCAATGGTCACCGCCTCGGTGCCGATGAAGCTGAACATCACAGTGATGAAGGCGCCGACTACGGCGGACCAGCCCTTGGGCGTGAAACCACCGTGCTCGGCCATCAGCGTGCTCAAGCCGCTGACTTCGCGATTGGGCAACCAACCCAGTAGAGCGGCGAATCCAAGACCGATGAAACCGAGAATGGCCGTGACTTTGAGAATCGCGAACCAGAACTCGAACTCACCGTACTTGGCCACGCTGAACAGGTTGGTGCCGGCCAACAGCACGACCGAAAGCAAGGCGAAGATCCAGCTGTCCACTTGGGGGAACCAGGCATTGAGCACGTGCCCGGCGGCCAGGGCTTCGATCGGGATCACCAAGACCCAGAACCACCAGTACAGCCAACCGATGGTGTAGCCGGCCCAGCGGCCGATGGCCTGTTCGGCGTAAGTGGAAAAGGAACCGGTGTCAGGATGGGCGACCGCCATTTCACCGAGCATGCGCATGACCAGAACCACCAAGGTCCCGGCCACGAAATAAGAAAGAATGGTTGCCGGCCCGGCTGCCGCGATGGCATGCCCTGAGCCTACGAAAAGTCCGGCACCGATGATGCCTGCGATGGACAGCATCGTTACATGACGTGGCTTGAAACCTTGTGCAAGGTTGCCATCAGATCCCACGGTGTTCATTGATCTTGTTCTCTTTTTGCTGACACAAGGAAAGGACGGGCAGAGGTAGGCGAACAACTTCTCCTTTGAAAGAACAGTGACACGGCGCATCGCTTACGTGTGTTGTTGAGGTTTTCACGTATCCAGGGCGATGCACCCACAAAATGCAGGGACCACTTTAAGCGGGGGTGGTCGACCAAAAAATGCTCGAAAACGCCCCGCAACTGCTCGATCACGACATGGTGTTTCCATCTATGCCATGGCCAGTAGATTGCCACCTATGTTTGCACAGAATCGCTCTGGAACGGTCGTTCCAGCGCAACAGGGTAGCGCCATCGTAGGTCTTGAAAACGGCGCGGAAGCTGTGGGAGCGGATCTACCCGCGAAGGGCCGCACCAGCGGCCCCCTGACCCGCTCAATAGGTCAGGCAGATCTTGCCGAAATGGCGGTTGCTTTCCTGGTAGCGGAAGGCCTCGACGATCTGCTCGAGCTCGAAGTGCTTGTCCACCACAGGACGCAGGCCGTTGGCGTCGATCGCCCGGATCATCGCCTGTTGTTGGGCACGACTGCCCACCAGCACACCTTGCAAGCGGATCTGGCGCACCAGCGCCTGGACCAGCGGCAACTGACCGGCAACGCCGGTGAGGATACCGATCAACGAAACGTGTCCGCCGATACGCGCAGCGATCATCGACTGTTCGAGGGTGGCCGGCCCGCCGACTTCGATCACATGATCGACACCGCGGTTATCCGTGAGCTCACGTACCTTCTCGCCCCATGCAGGGGTACTGCGGTAGTTGATCAGATGATCGGCGCCCAAGGCTTTTAGGCGCTCGAGCTTGGCATCGCTGGAGGAGGTGGCGATCACCGTGGCTCCGGCCAGCTTGGCGAACTGCAAAGCGAAGATCGACACACCACCGGTGCCCTGTACCAGTACGGTGTCGCCCGGCTTGAGGTGGTCATCGCTCATCAGCGCGCGCCAGGCGGTAAGACCGGCGGTGGTCAGGGTGGCCGCCTCGGCGTGGCTGTAGCCTTTGGGCGCCAAGGTGAAGGCGGTGGCGCGGGCCGTCACCTGCTCACGGGCGTAGCCATCGATACCATCGCCGGGCACCGTGGCGAAGCCTTCCACGTTCGCCTGACCATCGAGCCAGTCGGGGAAGAACGTGCTCACCACCGAGTCCCCCACCTGGAACTCGCTGACACCCGGCCCGACCGCGACCACTTCGCCTGCGCCGTCGGCCATTGGGATGCGTCGTTCGCTCGGCCCCCACATGCCGCTGACCACGGCGAAATCATGGTAATTGAGCGAGCTGGCGTGCAGGCGCACGGTGATTTCGCCAGCCTGCGGCGCGCGCGCCTCGCTGGTCCCTACCTGGACGTTGTCGTAACCGCCACCGGGTTGCACATAGATGGCCTTGTTGCTCATCACAAAGTCTCCTTGAGGGATCGAAAAACCAACACTGCAGATTAGACCGGTCTGGACAGGCAGGGTCAGCCGAGCAACGACCTCAGGGCGCGGCAATCGGCGGCATGCCAGTCCGCCAGTTCCGGCCAGGGGTTGTCCGGCAGATTGACCAGGACCGTGCGCGCCCCTGCGGCGCGGCCGCAATCCAGGTCGAAACGATAGTCGCCAACCATCACCAGCGAAGCCGGAGAAACGTCCCAGGCTTGGGCGATCTTCAGCAAGCCGTCGGGGCTAGGCTTGGGCGCGGCTTCGTCACGCCCGAGGATGTGTTCGACAGCAAAGCAGTCGGCCAGGCCGATGGCCTCCAGAGTGACGTGCGCCAGCTCCCGTGCATTGCGGGTCAGGATGGCCAGTTGGCAACCCCGTCCGGCCAGTTCGCGCACCAACTCCACCGCCCCTTCAGCCGGCTTGGAGGCAATCGCCAGGTCGCGCTCGTGCTCAAGCAGCCAGGCGTGCTTGGCCGCGGCCTCCTCGGCCGGCAAGGCCGCCAGGTGGGTAAGGATGTCGTGCTCAGGCGGTATGCCCAGCGCCTCGCGAATCGCCGCGAAATCGTGCACCGCCACCGTGAGCGTGCCGTCCATGTCGAACACCCAGTGGCGAATGCTGCCCAGGCTCATGCCCAGTCCTCACGATGGCGGATCAAGCCCTCTTGGGCCGACGACGCCACCAACTGGCCGGCGCGGTTGAAGATGCTGCCGCGGTTGAAGCCACGGGCGTTGCCCGCCCAGGGGCTATCAGTGGCGTACAGCAGCCACTCATCGGCGCGCAGGTTGCCGTGGAACCACAGCGAGTGATCGAGGCTGGCAATCTGCATGTCCTTCTGCCACACCGATTTGCCATGGGGCAGCAGCGAGGTGGTCAGCAGGCCAAAGTCCGAGGCGTAGGCCAACAGGTATTTGTGCAGGGCCGGCATATCCGGCAGCTTGCCGTCGGCACGGAACCAGGCGTATTTGATCGGATCGCCCGGCTTGGGGTTGAACGGATCGCGTTCGGTGACCGGGCGAATCTCGATGGGCTTGGCGCACAGCACCTTGTCGCGAATGCGCTCGGGCAGATGTTCGGCCATGGCGCTCGCCAGCTCGACTTCGCTGGGCAGGTTTTCCGGCCCGACCACATCGGGCATTGGCGCCTGGTGCTCGAAACCACCCTCGTCGTACTGGAACGAAGCGCTGCACGTGAAGATCGGGTGCCCTTTCTGGATCGCCGTCACCCGCCGGGTGCTGAAGCTACCGCCGTCGCGCACGCGATCGACCGAATACACGACCGGCATGCTGGCATCGCCCGGACGCAGGAAGTAGCCGTGCAATGAATGCACATGGCGCGCCTCTTCGACGGTCTGGCTGGCCGCCGACAGTGACTGGCCAAGCACCTGTCCACCGTACAACTGACGGAAGCCAAGGTCCTGGCTGCGACCTCGGAACAGGTTTTCTTCGATGGACTCGAGGCTCAGCAGGTCGACCAAGTCGTCCAATACATGGCTCATGGGGGATTCTCCTAGCAAGGCATCACGGCTCTACGGCGCTCTCATGCGGGCAAATGATACAGGGTTTGTCATTCGCACCCTGCATGGCGTGCCATTCAGCCACGCAAGGTCTGTTGCCACCGCGCGCGATCGATGCGGTACAGCACATGAGGGCGCAGGGGGTGGCCGGCGGCCAGGCGGGGGTGCTCGAAACTGCCGGCAAGGTCCTGGACCATGCCGATGGCCTGCATGACCTTCTGCGACGGCAGGTTGCCCTCGGTTGTGAACGACACCACTTCATCCAGGTGCAATTGGGCGAAAGCACAACGCAGGCAGGTCCACGCCGCCTCGCTGGCAAAGCCCAGGCCCCAATGACGCCGCGCCAGGCGCCAGCCGATCTCCACGGCAGGGCCGAAAGGGGCGTCGAAATTGACATTGAGCAGCCCCGTCATGCCGATGAAGGCGCCGCTGTCCTTACGCTCCAAGGCCCATAGGCCAAAACCGTATTCATTGAAATGGCCACGTATCCGCCCGATCAGCGCCGCGGACTCAAGGCGCGTCATCGGTGCCGGAAAATAGCGCATCACCTGCGGGTCGGCGCACAGCGCGGCGAACTCACGCAGATCGTCGTCCTGCCATTGGCGCAACACAAGCCGTGCGCTTTCCAGTTCGAGGATAGGGGTCATCAGGGTGCTCCGAATTCGCGGTCATGCACTGTAAAGCGTAGGCGCCAGCGCGCCGTTGGCACTGTGAATGCAATTTTCACACGCACTTCACCGGCCTCCAACAGCCCGCTTCGCACAATGCCGCCATACGCCGCAGCCCACGGCTGCGTCCTGTCATTGGAGTCAAGCATGCACCCGAGCAACACCTTGCAAAACCCCGCCGTACACACGCCCCCCAAACGACGCCGTTACTTACGCAAGGCAATTGCCGCAGCCGCAGGCCTGCTGTTGACGCTGGCCGGCCTGACCACCTGGCTTTCGACGAGGACGCACATCGTGGACCTTGGCAACGAGCAACAGCTGAGCGACAGCGGGCTGCTGCAGGATTGGGCGCAGGGAACGGTGATCGTGATGATTCGCCACGCCGAGCGCTGCGACAGCGCGCCCGGCCCGTGCCTGGACGACCCGACCGGGATCACCGTCGCCGGTAGCCAGGCTGCGATGCGCGTCGGTCAAGGCCTGCAGCAACTGGGCCTGGGTACCGCCGATCAGTACAGCAGCCCCAAGCTGCGAACCCGCCAGACCGCACACTTCATTCTCGGCCAGGCCGTGCCCAGTGAAGACTGGCTGGAAAACTGCGACAGCCAGTTTCCTGCCGAAGCCCTCGCCCGCAAGCGCCCTGGTCATAACTTGGTGCTGGTCACCCACAACGGCTGCATCGATCACTTCCAGCGTCAATTGCATGTACTCGGGGGAGAACGCGAAAGCGGCTATGCCAGCGCCCTGTTCGTCTCGGTGGACAGCAACGGCAAGGCGCGGATCCTTGGACGCATGAACGAGCCCGACTGGCAGCGGGTGCTGGCCAGCGCCGGCAAGTAGTGCGCGGCGACCCTACGATTGCCGGCGACTGGATACATCGCCTGGACATTGTGCCGGCGGTGTCTGGCTGCGCACCGTCTGCCCGCGATGGCGTCCCACTGCGACTGCTGGCAAGATCAATTCTTGGCCCTCACCGCGATTCCTTCCATGCCGTTGCCGCTGATCTACCACGACGACTACAGCCCGGACTTCCCACCCGAGCATCGCTTCCCCATGGATAAGTTCCGCCTGCTGCGCGATCACCTGGTCGACAGCGGCCTGGTCGCGGACGAGCAATTGCTGCGCCCGGACATCTGCCCCAACGACATCCTCGCCTTAGCCCATGACCGCAGCTACATCGAGCGCTACATGCAGGGCGAGCTGTCCCGAGAAGACCAGCGACGCCTGGGCCTGCCCTGGAGCGAGGCGCTGGCCCGGCGTACGGTACGGGCCGTGGGCGGCTCGCTGCTGACCGCCGAAATGGCCTTGCGCGATGGCATCGCCTGCCACCTGGCGGGTGGCACCCATCATGCCCACTACGACCACCCGGCAGGGTTTTGCATCTTCAACGACCTGGCGGTGATCAGCCGTTACCTGCTCGAGGCCGGGCGGGTGCATCGGGTGCTGATCTTCGACTGCGACGTGCACCAGGGCGATGGCACCGCACGCATCCTCCACGACACCCCGGAGGCGATCACCGTGTCGCTGCACTGCGAGCAGAACTTCCCAGCGCGCAAAGCCCAGAGCGACTGGGATATCCCCCTGCCCCGCGGGATGGGCGACACGGCGTATCTGAAGGTCGTGGATGACGCGCTCAACTACTTGCTGCCGCTGTACCAGCCCGATCTGGTGCTGTATGACGCCGGCGTGGATGTTCACAAGGACGATGCCCTGGGATACCTGCAACTGACCGACGAAGGGCTGGCCGCCCGGGATGAACGCGTGATGCGTCATTGCCTGGGCCGGGACATTCCAGTGGTCGGCGTGATCGGCGGTGGCTACAGCAAAGACCGCGAAGCCCTGGCCAGGCGCCATGGCATTCTTCATCACAGCGCGGCGCGGTTGCTGGGTTGTGCACAATGACTGTGGAACCGCCTGTGGATAACCTGCGGGAAAGCCTCTGCAGGCCTTTAACCGTCTACCCCACAAGGACCTGATCATTTTCTGATCAGTGCTTGGACAGGCCTCGCTGGGGTAGAATGCCGGCTATTTTCCACAGCCTGCCGCCCACCATGCCCGATCAACATCACGCCTCCCCTCCCCTCGTCGCCGTCATCGGTGGCGGCCCCGCCGGCCTGATGGCGGCCGAGGCATTGGCCAATGCCGGCCTGGCGGTGCAGGTCTTCGATGCCATGCCATCGGTGGGCCGCAAGTTCCTGCTGGCCGGCGTTGGCGGCATGAACATCACCCACTCCGAGCCTTATCCCGCATTCATCTCCCGCTATGCCGAGCGTCAGGACAAAATCGACGCGCTGCTACACGACTTCGATGCCGACGCCCTGCGCCAGTGGATTCACGGCTTGGGCATCGACACCTTTGTCGGCACCTCAGGTCGGGTGTTCCCCCGTGACATGAAAGCTGCACCGCTGCTGCGCGCCTGGCTCAAGCGCCTGCGCGAGCGCGGCGTGGTTATCCACACCCGCCACCGCTGGTTAGGCTGGAACAGCGACGGCACCTTGCGGATCGCTTATCCACAGGGCGAGCTGCAGGTGCAAGCCGATGCCGTGGTGCTGGCCCTGGGTGGCGGCAGTTGGGCGCGCCTGGGCTCCGACGGTACGTGGCAATCGTTGCTGGCTGAGCGGGGTGTGGATATCTCACCGCTGCAACCGAGCAACTGTGGTTTCGAGGTTCAGGGCTGGAGCCAACTGCTCAAGGACAAGTTCGCCGGCGCACCGCTGAAGAATATTGCCCTGAGCGTACCCGGCAGCGCCCCGCGCAAGGGCGAGTTCATCCTCACCGCCCAAGGCGTCGAAGGCAGCCTGGTATATGCCTGGTCAGCGGCGGTGCGCGAGGCCATCAACCGAGATGGCCGGGGCAGGCTGCTGCTCGACCTGCTGCCGGACCGCCCTGTGGATAAAATCGTCCAGGCCCTGGCCAAACCCCGTGGCTCTCGCTCGATGGCCAAGCACCTGCAAGGCCAACTGGGCATCGAGGGGGTCAAGGCAGCATTGCTGCGGGAGCTGACCGATCAAGCGACCTTCGCTGATCCCCAAGCGCTGGCGCGGGCGATCAAGGCCTTGCCGATCGAATTGGTGCGGCCAAGGCCATTGGATGAGGCGATCAGCAGCGCCGGTGGCGTGCGCTTCGAAGCGCTGGACAGCGGTTTGATGCTCAAGCAACTGCCGGGGGTTTTCTGCGCAGGGGAGATGCTCGATTGGGAGGCGCCTACCGGCGGATATCTGCTGACGGCCTGTTTTGCCAGCGGATTGCGGGCAGGCAAGGCGGTGGTGGATTGGCTGGCTCGGTGTCGTTGAAACGTTGAGGGGGCCGCTTTACGGCCCCCCAGGCCTCACGGCTTGCGCTTGCGCGGCCCGCTGTTGAAACTCGGCACCTTGCGCACCGGTTTGACCGAAGGCTCCGAGAAACTCGACTCGGCACTGTCCATCCAGCGCCCCAAGCCACGCTTGGCGCTGTTCTCCTTCGGTTTCTTGGGCTTTTTCGGCTTCTTCACGACCTGGCCATTGGCGTCGGTCATCGGCACGCGGTGATCGGGGATGAAGTCCGGTTCTTCGTGTCGCGGCAAGGTCTGGCGAATCAACACCTCGATGGCCGCCAGCAATTGCACTTCATCGGCGCACACCAGCGAAATCGCCTCGCCCTTGTTTCCTGCACGTCCGGTGCGCCCGATGCGGTGCACATAGTCTTCGGCCACGATCGGCAGATCGAGGTTGACCACCAACGGCAAGTCGTCGATATCCAGGCCACGGGCAGCGACATCGGTTGCCACCAGCACTTGGATCTCACGGGCCTTGAAGGTGTCCAGTGCCCGCTGGCGGGTGGCCTGCGGACGGTCACCATGGATACCGTCGGCATTGACGCCCTCGGCGAGCAACCGCTCCACCAACTGGTCGACACCATTGCGCGTCTTGGCAAACACCAGCACCTGCTTCCAGCGCTGCTTGCGCAGCAGGTGACAGAACAGGTCGGCCTTGCGCTTCTTGTCCACCGGCACCAACCACTGCTTCACGGTACTGGCCGTGGTATTGCGCGGGCTGACTTCGATGCTCAGCGGATCATTCAAGGCAAGCCCGGCCAGCATGCGGATCTGGTCGGAGAAGGTAGCGGAGAACAGCAACGTCTGGCGTTTGCGTGGCAAGGCGGCATAGACAGCTTGCAGTTCCTCGGCAAAGCCCAGGTCCAGCATGCGATCAGCCTCGTCGAGCACCAGGGTCTGCACCTGGCCGAACTTGACAGCGTTCTGGCGGAACAGATCGAGCAAGCGCCCCGGAGTGGCCACCAGTAGGTCGACGCCACGGCGCAGGCGCATCATCTGCGGATTGAGACTGACGCCGCCGTACACCGCATAGGTGCTCACCGGCAGGTTTTCGGCGTATTCACGGATATTGGCATGGACCTGCTCGGCCAGCTCACGCGTCGGCACCAGCACCAAGGCACGGATCGAGTTGCTGGCGACCTTGGCGCCTTCCAGGGCCAGGCGTTGCAGCACCGGCAAGGCAAAGCCGGCCGTCTTGCCGGTGCCGGTCTGGGCGGCGGCCATCAGGTCGCGGCCGGCCAGCACGGCAGGGATGGCCTGGGCCTGGACGGGGGTTGGGGTGGTGTAGTCCAGGTGCTGCAAAGTGCGCAGCAAGGGTTCGATCAGGCCGAGTTTGGCGAAATTCATGGCAATACCGTCAGGGGGTTCAGCGAAGGCGGCAGTTTACCGCAACCAACGCTGCCCCTGTGGACGCATTGCCGCGCTCACGATACCGCGAGGTTACTTGCACACCTGCTCTTTGAGCGGCGCCGGCGGCTCGGGCGCCTTGCGCCATTGCGGCAAGCCGATCAGCACCACCGCGCCGATGATCACCGCCATGGCCACGCACTCCTCGGCGCCGATGCGCTCGCCTGCAAAGATGATCCCCAGCAGCACCGCCACCGCCGGGTTGACGTAGGCATAGCTGGTGGCCGCGGCCGGCCGCACGTGCTTGAGCAGGTACATGTAGGAACTGAAGGCCAGGATCGAGCCAAAGAACACCAGGTACGCCAGCGCGCCCCAACCGGCTGCGGTCGGCATCTGGGTCAGGCGCTCGCCACTGAGCGCGCTGCCGATCAACAAGGCGGCACCGCCAACGAGCATCTCAGCGGCACTGGCCATCGCACCCTGGGGCAAGGGCAGGGTCTTGCTCCACACCGAACCAAAGGCCCAGGCCGCGGCCGCGAACAGAATCAGCGCCGCGCCCATGGGGCTGGCCTGCAGGTTCGAGCCCATGTTGAGCATGCCGATGCCCACCAGGCCCAGGGCAATGCCCGCCCATTCAAGCCGCGAATTGCGATGACCGAACAACAGGCCAAACACCAGGGTGAACAGCGGCACAGTGGCCACCGCCAGGGCGGCGACGCCCGATGCCACACCGGCATGCTCGGCCAACGTCACGCCACCATTGCCGCAACTGAGCAGCAAAAAACCAATCGCCCCGGCCGCCCGCCATTGTGGCCAGGTCGGCGCCGGCACACCCCGCCAACGCAAGAACCCGTACAGCAGGCTGCCCGCAATGACGAAACGTACCCCAGCCATGAGCATCGGCGGCCAGGACTCCACACCGATACGGATGAACAGGTAGGTCGAGCCCCAGACCAAGTACAAGGCCAAAAAGGCACCAATGAGCAACAACGGGAAGCGACGGGAGGCAGGCATGGGAAAACACTCGAAATCCGTTTACGGGTGACTTAGTTTAAGAAGGCGCCACCGCAAATTTAAGTTACAAAACGGCTTTAAATGACCGAAACACTTTGCAATGCATGGTTATGCAGGGGCTTTACCATCGATTGCAAAGCACACTGGAATCATTCATGGACAAGTACGACCGCATGCTCCTTGCTGCCTTGCTGGAAAACGGCCGGGCCACCTACGCGCAACTGGCGCGCCAAGTGAACCTTTCAGCACCCGCCGTAGCCGAGCGAGTCGCCAAGCTGGAAGCCAGTGGGGTGATCACCGGCTATGCCGCCAAGGTGGATCTGGAGAAAATCGGCCTGCCGATCCAATGCGTGATCGAACTGCGCTTGGCCAGCCACGGCACCCAACAGGCATACGATGCGCTGACCCGCATCCCGCAGCTCACCGAATGCCATCGCGTCACCGGTGACCCCTGCGTGATCATGCAAGCGGCGGTAGCGTCGATGAACGAGCTGGAGGCGCTAATCAACCAGGTATCGCAGCTGGGGTTCACCAAGACATCGATCATCCTGTCCAGTGCAGTCGAGCGGCGAGTGCCGCTCGACCATCTGGAGGGCAACGGCAGGAAGCCCTGAGGCGTTCCAGCCTGTCTGCCTCAATGGCGCAACAGCAGGCGCCCCTCGATCGGTACATATCGGCTGGCCGCCCGGATCAGCGACAACGCGGTAAGCCCAGGCACCCCATAGACCACCGTCTCGACACCATGACGTTGGCTGGCCCGTTCCATCAGCAGATCGAAGTCGCCATCGCCGGAAGCCAGCACCACCTGGTCGACACGGCTGGCGGCATCGATCACATCGAGTGTGATGCCCACGTCCCAGTCGCCCTTTGCCGAACCGTCGCTGCGCTGGATGAAGGGCTTGAGGCGTACCTCGAAGCCGAGGTTGCGCAGGATCTGCTGGAACTGTTGCTGCTTGCTGTCGCCGCGGTCGATGGCATAGGCCACCGCCTCGACGATTTGCCCCTGGCTGCTGACATCAGCCCACAGCGCGGCGTAGTTGAAATGACAGCCATGCACCTGGCGCACGGTGTAGTAGAGGTTCTGCACATCGGCGAACAGCGCGATCTTCTTCACCATGACCTCTCTGGCAGTTGCGCGGGTAACGAAGACTGCCCATGGGATCGGCCTCGTTTCGCGAAAGGGGCGCCGTGTGCGCCCCCAAGTCCAGCCAGTATGCCAGAGGCCTCAGATGAAGGTGTCGTCGTCGGAGAAGAAGCCACCGCCATCGCTACCATAGTCGCTGTCCATGAAGCCGCCCTGATCGTAGCCATTGTCGGCCACCTGCTGCTGGCTATGCTGGTCGTTCCAGCCGCTGCTGTCGCTGGCCGGGGCTGGCTCCTCCTTGATCACCTCGACCACCTCCTCAGGCTGGGAATGATGGTTGAACAGGCTGCTGATACCTTGCGCCAGCAACACGCCACCGGCCACGCCCGCGGCGGTCTGCATGGCGCCGCCAAGGAAACTGCTGGCCCCACTGCGGGCTGGTGCGGCATTGAAACCCGGCTGCGCTTGTGGCTGGGCGAAGCCCTGGGCCGAGGGTTCACGCCAACCGCCGGCCGGAGCCGCCGGTGCGGCCTGACGCTGTGGCTGCGGCGCGGGTACAGGTTCACGGGAGCCGGAGCCAAACAAGCTCGAGAGAAAGCCGCCGCCCGTACTGCCGCTTCGGCTGGCCTCGGCTTGCGCCTTGGCTTGCTTGAGTTCGGCCTCGAGCTGTTTGTTCTGCTCATCCAGACGCTTGATCGCCGCCTCCTGGACCAGGATCGCCTGGGCCATGTAATAGGCCGCTGCCGGCTGCTGTCGCAGGTGCTCCTCGATACGCGCCTGGGCCTGGGGATCACGGGCCTGGCCTGCGTCCTCGGCTTGCTTGATGCGACTGAACAGGCCGTCGATCAGGGTTTGTTCTTCAGTGTTCATGGAGCTACCTCGTGCGCTGGGCAATACATCGGATAGCGTCAAAGATGGGGCTCGCCGGCCGGGGATTCAATCGACAAAACAGTGAAACTTTTTTCAGCCAGGGGTGGACTGGGCTAAAGTTACGCCCTGCTTTTTCTGCCATGCGATGTTGACCCGATGAATCCGCTGAGCGTTCTGCGCGACTCCTTGTATTTCTTCCGCCGCCACCTGGTGAGCATTCTTCAACTGTGCCTGCCGCTGGTGATCCTCGAGGCCTTGTGTACCCAACTGCTGTATCGCCAGTTGGGCGACCAGGCTTCGGCGGGCTACGGCATGCTGGTCAGCCTGCTGTTCTACCCGCTGTACAGCGCCGCATTGATCCTCTACATGGATACCCGCAGCAACGGCCAGGACATCGCCAAGCGCAACCTGTTCGCCCGCGCCGTGCAGTTGTGGCCATCGCTGGCGCTGCTGATCCTGATCAGCTCGCTGCTGATCATGGCGGGCCTTGCGCTGTTCATCTTCCCGGGCGTGTGGATCATGATCAATCTGGTATTCGCCGAATACCTGCTGGTCTTGCGTGGCCTGCCAGTGGTTCAGGCCATGCGCGAAAGCGCCAGGATGACCACCGGGCATTTCATGCGCATCTTGGTCTGTGTCGTTGCAGTTCTGGCACCGCTGTGGCTGCTCGACGGCTTGCTGCTGATGGCCTTCCCCGAGCCGCAGCCGGGCGTGCAACTGGCACTGGATAGCCTCAGCGGTTTCCTGCAACTGTTCAGCAGCGTGGTGCTGTACCGCCTGTTCATGCTGCTGGAGAATGACGCGCTCGCCTGAGGCCTCAACGAGTGAGTCCTCTCAGGGAACGACTTCGATCTGCTGCTCAATCAGCGGACCTCTAGAGTGACCCAGCCCCTGTCGATGGACAGGGGTTGGCAATCCACACTCAGAGGATGAACGCATGAGCGACAACACTGCTATACCGAGCTGGGCGGACGAACGCTCCTTCTCGGCCCATCTCTTCGCGCTCGATGGCGCCCAGAAGATCCCCGTCAGCCATCTCTCCCGGTTCTATGCCCCGCTAGGCAGCACCGGCGCCCTTCAACAGGGGACGACAGACGACGGCTGGCTCAGGTTGAACCCCGCGCAGACAGCCATGACGCTGCGTTTCCACTATCACTCCCAGACCCTGAACCGGTTGAATTTCATGCTTTCGCTCGACAGCGACCGGAACCGAAAACTGGGTATCAGCCGCAACGGTTACCTGGGCCTCTACACGTATTCGAACATCGACGACTTCTGGAAGGTCGAACCTCTGGCCTGGAGCGAAAACACCCTTCACTGTCGCATTCGTGACCATCAGGGCCAGCAAGTGAAAGTGCTGGCAAGCTCGCCTCACCACCTGACGGTCAACAAAGGGAACATCCTCGAGTTCTTGGTCGTACGAACGTCGTAAGCTGGCCGACCGACGAACGGCTCGGTTATGCTGGCGCGACCTGCACCGACAAGCCGAGCCGATGATCCGACTACTGCGCAACGTCTTGCTCTCCCTGCTCTTGCTGTTGCCCCTGCTCTGGCTGTTCGCCGACTACCTGGGCTGGCAACCTTCCCCCCGCGAACCGCTGCCGATCGCCTGCCAAGGCAGCCCCCGGTCGCTGCAACCTGGCCAGCCCCTGAAGGTCATGACCTGGAACGTGCAATACCTGGCCGGCAAGCGCTACGTGTTCTGGTACGACCAAGGGCAGGGCAGCGACACCCGCCCCAGCGCAGAAGACCTCGCCTTCAATCTCGACGAAGTCACCCGCGTGATCCGTGCCGAAACGCCGGATGTCATCCTGTTGCAGGAGCTGGACAACAACGCCAAGGCCACCGGCTACCAGGACCAGTTGGCGCTGCTGCGTGAACGCTTGGCCGACCTCTACCCCTGCACCGTCCAGACCTACGAGTGGAAAGCCGATTTCGTGCCTGACCGGCATATCTTCGGCAGTGTTGGCCGCACCCTGGCCACCCTCAGCCGCTACCCGATCGAAAAGGCCGAGCGCCTGCAGTTGCCCAACGCGGCGAGCAATGCCCTGACCCGCCTGCAACGCCCCCAGCCGGCACTGCTGGTCAGCTACCTGCCGCTGGCTGACGGGGGACGCCTGGCGGTGCTCAACACCCGGCTCTCGCCCTACCAGCCCGGCAGCGACTTGCAACGCCGACAGGTAGAGCATCTGGCCAAGGTGCTTGATCGCCTGGAAAGCCAAGGCACGCCCTGGCTGATCGGCGGCGACCTCAACCTACTGCCCCTGGGGCAGTACCGTCGCCTGCCGCCGGCACAGCGCGGCAACTACCCGGCCGACAGCGACCTGCACCTGTTGTGGGACAAGTACCCGATGATTCCTAGCAACGCCGAAGCCAGCGGTGCCGAGCGCGCCGCCTGGCTCACCCACTACCCCAACGACCCGGCAGTCAACGGTCCTGACCGCACCCTCGACTATGTACTTCACAGCCCTCGCCTTCAGCGCATCCAGGCCCAGGTACTGCGACAGGACACGCTGCAGATCTCAGACCATCTGCCGCTCATGGCCATCCTGAAAGTGCCTCATTGAGGCAGGGTGAGCGTGAAAGCACGGAAAGACCTCCTGCTTCGCCCCAGATCGACGCCTGGGTAGTGTTCTGTTCGTGGGCCAGGAGCCCTTGATCAACAGAACCGCAGAGTATTTTCATGAGCAACGACTTCACTAACTGGATCGCAGCAGCTGGATCTTTCGACGCCCACATACATTGCTATGGGGTAACAAAATACTGGGACGGTCTTTCCAACGACTGGAAGGAGTTTCAGTTTTTTTGGGACGGGGCGCCTTCACTCCCACTCTCCCCTGTGCGACTGAGCAAAGGCCCCGACATCAATGAAGGCTGGCTCATTACCGGGGCGGGTGGAACAGCCACGACTTTCAACATTACATTCGACTCGCAAACGACTAATCGCCTGCATGTCCGCATAAAGGGCACTGGCGGCGACAGCAACAGGCAAGTCGAGATCAGCCGCAATGGTTATCTCGGGCTTTACCGGGGTGATTCGAACGTTGATGTGTTGAAACTCGAGCCGCTGGAATGGACTGAGAACACACTGACCTGCCGGATCCGGGATCACCTGGGGCACACCGTGAAAATCGCATACGAATGGCAGGTCTACCTGAACGTGCAAGCCGGGGAGGACGCAACATTCATCATCACCCGGCAGCAATGACTGCCGGATGACTGCCCGCCCGGCTCTATCGTGTCAACACGCAGCGCCTCTAGACCTCATCAGGTCCCTCTGGGCTTGGCCCTCGCCGTGGCTTCGGCGACGAGCGGGTCGTCGGGCCAATAATGCTTGGGATAGCGACCTTTGAGGTCCTTCTTCACCTCGGCATAGGTGGTACGCCAGAAGTTGGCCAAATCCTGGGTCACCTGGACCGGGCGGCGCGCCGGGGACAGCAGGTGCAGTTTGACCTGCTGACGGCCTTGGGCGATGCGCGGCGTATCGGCCAGGCCGAACAACTCCTGCAGGCGCACGGCCAGAATCGGCGGGTTCTCGCTGTAGTCCAGGCGAATGCTCGAGCCGGATGGCACGGTCAGGTGCGCAGGGGCCAGCTCCTCCAGGCGCTGCGGAAGCGGCCAGGGCAACAGGTTGCGCAGGATCGACGGCAGGTCCAGCTGGGCGAAGTGGCTGAGGCGAGACACCTTGCCCAAATACGGCTGCAGCCAGCTTTCCAGGCTGGCAAGCAGGGCTTCGTCACTCAAATCGGGCCACTCGCTGTGGCCGTCCTTGTTGATGTCCAACTGACGCAACAGCGCGACCCGCGCCTGCCATTGACGCAGTTCAGGTGTCCAGTTCAGCAGGTTCAAACCCTTGCGTCGCACCAGGACCAGCAGCGCCTTGGCGCGGGCCTCGTCATCCAACCCTGGCAAGGGTTCGCGACTGAGCACAAGCTCGCCGACCTTGCGTTGGCGCTCGGCGCGCAGCACCTGCTCGCGTTCGTCCCAGTCCAGGACATCGAGTGTCTCCACCTGCTCGGCCAGCACCCCCTCGAACAGGCCCGGATCGAACTCAGCTGCCAGGTAGATGCGCTCCTCGCGCTGCCCTTGACGGCTGCCCAAGTCCGCGATGACCAGCCAGGGACACTTCATCAGCGCATCCACCTCGGCGAACAGCGCCGCGCGTCCATTGGCCAATCGGTACTCGGCGCTACCCTCGCGCCGCTGCTGGGCCACCCGGTCGGGATAGGCCAGCGCCAGCAATGCCCCCAACCAGCGGGGGTGATCGACATCGACGACAGCAGCGCCCCGCATGCCGCGCAGCAGGCCCCGGTACTGGCGCGCCAATTGCCGGGCGCGCTGCACGCCCCCCTGACCACCACGGGTCGCTTTAGTCTCGCCGCTGAGCAGGGCCAACCGGCTGTGCAGGTCGGCGCCTGCCCCGCGCAGGATGTCGCGCTCACCGAGCAGCGCGGCCACATCGCAGGCCATGTCGGCCAGGCCCAGTGCCTGGCCACGCAATAACAGATGGGCAATGCGCGGGTGCGCAGGTAGTTCAGCCATGGCCTGGCCGTGTTCGCTCAGGCTCTCGCGACTGCCCGGCTTGAACGCCCCCAACCGGGCGAGCAGGTCGCAGGCCTGGGCGTGGGCAGCGCTCGGAGGTGGATCCAGCCAACGCAACTGATCGGGCCAGACACCCCAGCGCGCCAGTTGCAGGGCCAGACCGGCCAGATCGGCCTGGAGGATCTCGGCGCTACCGTGGGCCGGCAACTGATCGTGCTGAGCCTCGGACCACAGCCGGTAGCACACCCCAGGCTCCAGACGCCCTGCTCGACCGGCGCGCTGGGTAGCGCTGGCGCGAGAAATGCGCTGGGTCTCCAGACGCGTCATGCCGCTGCCGGGGTCGAACCGAGGAACACGCGCCAGACCGGCGTCAATGACCACGCGTACACCGTCGATGGTGAGACTGGTCTCGGCGATGTTGGTGGCCAGCACCACCTTGCGCAGGCCCTTGGGCGCAGGCTCGATGGCGGCGCGCTGAGCAGTGAGCTCGAGTTCGCCATGCAATGGGCACAGCAGCACATCCGAGCGTTCGCCCAATGCCTCTTGCAGCGACTGATGGACCCGCCGAATCTCGGCCTGCCCCGGCAGAAACACCAGCAGGCTGCCGGGCTGTTCGGCCAGCGCCTGGAGCACGCAATCGACCACCCGCGGCTCGACGAACTCGCCTGGCTGATACGGCCTGCTCCAACGAACATCCACAGGGTGCATGCGCCCCTCGCTGCTCACTACCGGGGCATCGTCGAGCAGGCGCGACAGCCGCTCACCTTCCAGGGTGGCGGACATCAGTAGAATCTTCAGCGGCGGCTCGTCGCGCAGCAGTTCCCGGCCATTGAGGCTCAACGCCAAGGCCAGGTCGGCGTCCAGGCTGCGCTCGTGGAACTCGTCGAAGATCAGCAGACCCACCCCCTCCAGCGCAGGGTCGGCCTGCAGGCGACGGGTAAGAATGCCTTCAGTGACGACCTCGATGCGGGTATCGGGCCCGACCTTGCTGTCCAGGCGGATGCGGTAGCCGACAGTCTCCCCGACCTTTTCGCCCAGCTCGCTGGCCAGGCGCTCGGCCGCCGCCCGGGCCGCCAGACGGCGGGGTTCGAGCATCAGGATGGTCTGCCCGGCCAGCCAGGGCTCATCGAGCAGGGCCAAGGGTACCCGGGTGGTCTTGCCGGCGCCGGGCGGGGCTTCGAGTACGGCCTCATCGCGCTCGCTCAGGGCTTGACGCAGAGCGGGCAGTACGGCATCGATTGGTAATGAAATCATGGTGGTCCTCGAACAGTCGTCCGAGTATAACGGCGAACCGAGCCTGCCTTATCATGGTCTTAAACATCAGGACCAGGCGACCGGCCTGGTCCTCGTTGGTCACTTTGCGGAGATCCCAATGCGCATCCCTACCCGCGTCATCGGTGGCGCGCTCATCGTCACCCTGCTCACCCAACTGACCGCTTGCGGCACGCTGTTCTACCCCGACCGGCGCGGCCAGATCGAAGGTAAGATCGACCCCGTGATCGCCGCGCTCGACGCTGTGGGTCTTCTGTTCTATGTCATCCCCGGCCTGATCGCCTTCGGCGTCGACTTCGCCAGCGGGGCCATCTATTACCCGCCCGGCGTCACCGCCCACATCGACCCGGTCAAGCTCAAACCAGCCATCAATGCCGATGGCCAGGTCGACAAGGCCAAGCTGCAAGCTATCCTCGAAAGCGAACTGGGCCAACGCCTGCCGCTGAACGACCCTCGGCTGATCCAGCACCGGGGCAGCGTCGAGCAGTTGGCCGCCTATGGCCTGGTACCGGCCGCCTGATCCAGGGAACGCACCTGCGGCATGACTTCGAGCGCCGAACACCAACGCCTGCTACGCCTGGCCACGCGCGCGTCCCTGGCCGTGGCCACGATCCTCGTCGTGAGCAAGGCGGTCGCCTGGTGGCTGAGTGATTCAGTCAGTCTGCTGGCCGGCCTGACCGACTCGGCCCTCGACGCCGTCGCCTCCTTCCTCAACTTACTGGCCGTGCACTACGCCCTGCGCCCGGCCGACGACGATCACCGCTTCGGCCATGGCAAGGCCGAGGCGCTGGCCGGCATGGCCCAGGCGCTGTTCGTAGGCGTCAGTGCGGTGCTGATCGGCGTGCAGGCAGTCGATCGCCTGCAATCGCCGCAACCGCTGGGCGATACCGCTGCCGGCATCGCAGTGATGCTGCTGTCGCTTGTCCTGACCCTGGCCTTGCTCACGTTCCAGCGCAAGGTCATCCGCGCCACCGGCTCCACCGCGGTGCGCGCCGACTCGCTGCACTACCGCTCCGATCTGCTGCTCAATGGCAGCATCCTGCTCGCTCTGATGCTGGCGCGCTTTGGCTGGCCACAACTGGATGCCTTGTTCGGTCTGGGGATCGCCCTGTATATCCTCTGGAGCGCCGTGCAGATCGCCCGCGAGAGCACGGCGATCCTGATGGACCAGGAACTGCCGGCCGATATCGGCGAGCGCATGCTCGAACTGGTCTGCGCCATCCCCGGCGTCAAAGGCGCCCACGACCTGCGCACCCGAGTATCGGGCAACCGCTGGTTCGTCCAACTTCACTTGGAGCTTCCCGGCGAGCTGAAACTGCATGACGCCCACGAATTGTGCGTGCAGGCATCAGCTGCCATCCGCCAGCGTTACCCGCGAGCGGACGTGATGGTGCATGCCGATCCGGTGTAACCCGTCGATCAGGTCCGCAGCCTTCAATTCACGCTGTAGTCCCGGGCACTGAGGCAATCGGCCAGTACCCGATGGTAGGCATCGGCCACATGGGCTGGTGGCGCGACGGCCGCCGCGGCCGGATCGAAACCGGACTGCTGCACGGCCTGGCGATGACACTCATAACGGTCCTGGTTCTGCTGCCGAGGCGTTTGCCCGGACAACGGATGGGCGATCACGTCATATCCAGTACTCAACTGCGGCCCCGGCGCGGGCAGGATGTTGGGGGGATTGACCACCACATATTCCTGGCTGTCGCTCAGGTATTGGTAATAGGTGTTCGAGACCTGGAAGAACAACGTGCCATCGAACCAGACCTCCTGGGCGTAGACCGGCAGGTAGCCGACCCGCACGCCATAGGGTGGCCTTACCAGCACATACGCGCCGCCTTGCGGGCGATACCAGTAGCCGCTGGAATAGTAGTAGTCCTGCCCCTGATGGGGCACCTTCCAATAACGGTCCGGGAAGTGGTCGATCCTGTGTCCGGGATGGTACTGCGGGCCAGGCCCCCAGCCATCGCCATGGCCGTCGGGACGCCCGGGCCAGTCTCCACCTGGACGCTGCCCAGGCCCACCCGCTTCCCAGTGATAGCCGCCATTGCGCCGGGGGATGTCCTGGTAGTAGCCCTGGCGCGGCGGCTGGGTCTGGCGCACCTCGTCACGCGAATTGAGTGGCGAGCGGCCCATGGTCGCGCCGTTGGGGTCCTGCGCGCCCTGCCCCTCGCCTGGTCCTTGGGCCCATGCGCCCAGGCTGATGCCCAGGCCCAGCAAACCAACACCTGCCCATTGCCGGATGCGCGACCTCATGTTGCCCTCTCGATGGTAAGAACTGCATTGGAACTGCATGCAGTCTATCGCGGCGAGGGCAGATGCAGATGATTCCGGGCATGAAAAAAGGGAGGCCATGGCCTCCCTTTGGGAATTGTCGTCCGTGCTCGGCGCTTGTGGCGTCGGCTCACCTCACATCGTCTTCTGGACGGTGCGTAGCCCGGGGGCCTGGCGGATCCTGTTGGATGGCTGGCCGCGACGGCCTTCCTGAGGCCGGTCGCCGTGGACTGTTGTCCGGGCAGTGATTCTGTTGGTAACGATACGGGAGGCGGCGGAGCAGAGGATTGCGAATATTGCTCAGATAAATAGCACTTGCGCAATTTTTAACCCTGGATTGATAATTCGCAGCAATCCGAACAGAAAAGGCCATTTCCATGAGCAAGCTCGACCGCTATGACCTGAGCATCCTTGCCGAATTGCAGCGCGACGCCCGCATCTCCAATCAGGAGTTGGCCGAACGTATCGGCTTGTCCCCCTCCCCTTGCTCACGGCGGGTCAAGCAACTGGAAGACGACGGCTACATCTCCCGCCAAGTAGCCTTGCTGGACCGCAAGAAGCTCGGCCTTAGCCTGACCGCCTATGTGCTGATCGGCATGGACCGCCACACCCCCGAGCGCTTCGAGACTTTCGAGGCCGCCATTCGCAACTTGCCCCAGGTGCTCGAATGCAGCCTGGTCACTGGGATGGATGCCGACTATCAACTGAAAGTCGTGGTCCCGGATATGGACCATTACCAGAAACTGCTGCTCGGCAGCCTGACTCGCATCGAAGGCGTCACCAGCGTGCGCTCGAGCTTCGTGCTCAACCAAGTGCTGGCCAGCACTGAACTGCCGTTGACGCATCTGCGCTGACCGTCCCCTGCCGCCCCGCTTATAATCGGCGCTCAGCCTGCCTGGAGAACACTGATGGATCCCGCCGTATTCGAAGAATGGATGATGATCGTTCTGGTGACCGTGCTGATCGGTTTCATGGGATTCATCGTCTGGGACCTGGCAAAGAAGTCCAAGGCAGGCCGCTTCGGCACCTTGATTCTGTTTTTCGTCCTGGGCCTGGGTGTGCTGGCCTTCATCATCAAGAGCGTGGTGGTAGGGTTCCTCGAAGGGGTCTAGCCGCACGGGGAGGAGCGCTGGCCAGAGACTGTGATGGGCTGCGCAGTAGCCGCCTAACGAAGTAGCTTCGGCGCAACCTCCCGCCAGCACCCTTGCTCCAGCCCATCCAGCGCCCAATCGCCGATCCTCACCCGCACCAACCGTAGCGTGGGCAGCCCCACTGCCGCCGTCATGCGTCGCACCTGGCGGTTGCGCCCTTCTCGAATCACCAGCTCAAGCCAATGAGTCGGTACGCTCTTGCGAAACCGCACCGGTGGATTGCGCGGCCAAAGCACTGGCTCCTCAAGCAACCGGGCCTCGGCGGGCAGTGTCGGCCCATCGTTGAGCTCGACCCCCTCGCGCAACTGCTGCAGTTGCGCCTCGCTCGGCTCACCTTCCACCTGCACCCAATAGGTCTTGGGCAACTTGTGCTTGGGATCGGCGATGCGCGCTTGCAGCCGACCGTCATTGGTCAACAACAGCAGGCCTTCGCTGTCACGGTCCAGGCGCCCGGCCGGATAGATGCCAGGAATGTCGATGTAGTCCTTGAGCGTCGCGCGCCCTTCGCCATCGCTGAACTGGGTCAGCACGTCGAAGGGTTTGTTGAACAGGATAAGGCGGGGTTCGGCCGGCGGCGCCTTGGGCTGGCGGCGCGGACCTGTGGGCCGCGCCTGGGGACGGCGCGGCTTGGAACGGGGTGGCAGGGACATGGATCCTCAGCGGAACGGCGGCTCATCGAAGCTGCGCAGTTTACGCGAGTGCAGCGAATTGAGCTCGGTACGCAGCAAATCCAGGGCCGCGATGCCGATCTTAAGATGTTGACTGACCGCACGGTTATAGAAGGCATTGGCCGACCCCGGCAGCTTGATCTCGCTGTGCAGCGGTTTGTCCGAAACGCACAGCAAGGTGCCGTAAGGCACCCGCAGGCGATACCCCTGGGCAGCGATTGTGCCGCTCTCCATGTCCACCGCCACGGCGCGGGACAGGTTGATCAACGGTCGCTCCTGGGCCCAGCGCAGCTCCCAGTTGCGGTCATCGTAGGTCAGCACGGTGCCGGTGCGCAGGCGCTTTTTCAATTGCTCGCCACGCTCGCCGGTCACCTGCGCCGCGGCCTCCTGCAGTGCCAACTGCACTTCGGCCAGGGCCGGGATCGGGATATTCGGCGGCACCACCCGATCGAGAATGCCATCGCGACGCATGTAGGCGTGGGCGAGCACATAGTCGCCGATGGTCTGCGATTGGCGCAGGCCTCCGCAGTGGCCGATCATCAGCCAGCAATGCGGGCGTAGCACGGCCAGGTGATCGGTGATGTTCTTGGCATTGGACGGGCCGACGCCGATATTGACCAGAGTGATGCCATCGCCATCGGCAGCGATGAGGTGGTAAGCCGGCATCTGGTAACGGTGCCAGACCACACTGGCCACCAAGGCCTGGGTCTCGTCGTCGTCCATGCCCTTTTCGATGATGACATTGCCCGGCAGGACCATACGCACGAAGCGCGAATCCTGACGCAGTTGCTCCAGGCCATGACCGATGAATTGGTCGACGTAGCGATGGTAGTTGGTCAGCAGGATCCACGGTTGGACATGCCGCCAGTCGCTGCCGGTGTAATGCACCAGGCGGCGCAGGGAGAAGTCCACGCGGGCGGCATCGAACAGTGCCAGTGGCAGGGTTTCGGCGCTGCCCCAGTCGCACAACCCGTCGGCGATGTTGTCGGTGGCCGCCGACAGGTCGGTGCTTGGGAAGACCCGCGCAAGCTCGGCGGCAGTGATGCCACTCCCGGCCAGCTCATCGCCTTGGTCGACCACATAAGGGTAAGGAATGTTCTGTTCGCTGACGCCCACTTCCAGGGTCACGGTGTAGTCGTGCATCAGCGGTCGCAGTTGCTCGAGCAGGTAACCGCGAAACGCCGCCGGCTGAGTGATGGTGACGCTGTAGGTACCTGCCACCTGCACCTTGGCATAGGCCCGGGTGGTGGCGGCCACTTCACCATGGCTGTAGTAGGTCAGGCGCAGGGCGGGATAACGAAACAGCGCCCGCTGGTCGTCGTCCGGCTCGGTGCGGTCCTTGAGGTAGCGCTTGAGGGCCTGGCTGAGGGCGCCGGTGGCCTGTTCATGCAAGGCCGCCAGACGATCGACGGCCTGTTCAGGTGTATCAACGACTACAAACGCTTGGCTCACGCTGGTCTTCCTGTCTTCTGACATGCATGACTTCCATCTTGCCTGCCTTCTGTTGCAATTACATCCTTGACAATCGTATTCGCCCTCACCGCTGACACACCTGCTCCTACCTGGTCCGCACGGGGTCCCTGTGGGCGCGGGCCTGCCGGCGAACAGGGCGCCTCAGGCCGACCAGACCGGCGTCGCCCGCGCCACCAACGCCTGCGCATCGACACCCCTTGGCAATGCCCCATAGACCCGCCCACCCGCGCCCAACCGGCTGGCGATGAAGGCGTCACTGACCGTCGTATTGCCCGCTTCGATCAACAACTTGGCCTGCAAGGCCACGGCGATGTCTTCAGTCAGTTGCCGGGCGCGGTACTGGATATCACCGGTATCGGCGAATGCGCCCTTCAGGTTGCCGATATGCGCCGCCAGGCGCGGGTCGCCGTGGCCATCGCCAAGTTCGGCGAACAATGCGTCGAGCACGCCCGGCTCTTTGGACAAAGCGCGCAGCACATCCAGGCATTGCACATTGCCCGAGCCCTCCCACGTGGAGTTGACCGGTGCCTCGCGGTAAAGGCGCGGCAGGATGCTGTCCTCCACGTAGCCCGCACCGCCCAGGCATTCGGCAGCTTCGTTGATCATTGCCGGAGCGCGTTTGCAGATCCAGTACTTACCCACGGCGGTCACCAGGCGTGCAAAATGCGCCTGCTGTGGAACGTCCAGTTGGTCCAGCGCCTGTCCCATGCGCAGGCTCAACGCCAGTGCCGCTTCGCTTTCCAATGCCAGGTCGGCCAGCACGTTCTGCATCAATGGCTGTTCGCTCAACATGCGCCCACCGACCTTGCGATGGGCGCAATGGTGCGCGGCCTGGGTCAGCGCCTGTCGCATCAAAGCGCTGGAGCCGACCATGCAATCGAAACGAGTCATGGCCACCATTTCGATGATGGTCGGCACTCCACGCCCCTCTTCACCGATCATCCACGCCAGGGCGCCGCGAAACTCCACTTCGCTGGAAGCATTGGAGCAGTTGCCGAGCTTGTTCTTCAGACGCTGGATATAGAACTGATTGTGCGTGTCGTCGGGGCGGTGGCGTGGCAGCAGGAAGCAGCTCAAGCCCTTGTCGGTCTGGGCCAGCGTCAGGAAGGCATCGCACATTGGTGCCGAGCAGAACCACTTGTGGCCGACCAGCTCGTACGCCTGGCCCGGGCCCGGGGCTCCGACCGGATAGGCCCGGGTGGTGTTGGCCCGCACATCGGTGCCGCCCTGCTTCTCGGTCATGGCCATGCCGAGGGTCACTCCGGCTTTGTGCCGGTCGCCCACGTTTCGCGGGTCGTACTCGCGCGCCAGTACTTTGGGCAACCAGTATTCGGCCAGCTCCGGCTGCAGTCTCAAGGCCGGCACCGCAGCGAAGGTCATGGTCAGGGGGCAGCCAGTGCCTGCTTCTGCCTGGCTGTGCAGGTAGGTCATCGAAGCGCGCGCGACATGGGCGCCGGGACGAGGTTCGGCCCAGGGCAAAGAAGGCAATCCATGCTCGACCGCCGTGCGCATCAGCTCGTGATAGGCCGGATGGAATGTCACCAGGTCGATGCGGTGACCATAACGGTCATGACTGCTGAACTCCGGTTTGTGGGCATTGGCCAGAAAACCCGCAGCCATCAGTGGGCCGCCGGCCAAGGCACCGTAGGCGTCGATCCGCGACTCGGCCCAGCCGGCACCGAAGCGCCGGGACCACTCCTGCAATGGCTGGTCGAGGCGGTACAGGTTGGCGCCGTCGAGCGACGGCGGCTGGTTAGTGACTTCGTGGGTTTCAGCGAACTGGTGCAGGTTCATCGGGGGCTCCCTGGATCCGGTCATGCCTGAAAGCCCCAGTGAAGCACTCCTTGAAGGTCAGTCAAAGTGTCAAAAACGACTAACTCGCCCGTCCTTAACCGCCCATTGCCCCCGAGGCCAACCGGCCGGACGGCCATTGCGCCTGGGCTACGGACAGGTTCAAGGACAGCTCGAAGCGGCTGCCCAGCCCGCGGGTCGACTCATGGGCCAAGCGGGCGCCAATCAGCTCGCCCAGCTGACGGCAGATCGACAACCCGATGCCCAGCCCCCCATAACGGCGGGTCATCGAGCCATCGACCTGGAAGAAGCGCTGGTAGAGGATGGCCTGGTCCAAGTCGTCGAAGCCAATGCCGCTGTCGCTGACGGTGAAGGTCAACGCCAGGTTGTCTGGCCCGAGCCTGCGCCCCCGCACCTGAATCACCACGCCGCCCTGGTGAGTGAATTTCAGGCCGTTGTCCACCAGACAGGCCAGGCAGCGCAGCAGTTTCTGCGCATCGCCAAGCAGCTCGTCGGGCAGCTCCGCTGGGATATCCAGGCTCAGGTACAGGCCTTTGCCCAGGGCACGCCCGGCGAAGCCTGCCCGCAGCTCCTGCAACTGCCGGCGCAGGCTGAAGGGCGCGGCATGGGGCCGCAGACGCCCCGCCTGCAGCTCGGTGAGCACGAGGATGTCGTCGACCATAGCCATCATGTCCTGGGCGGAACCTGTGGCGGTGCGGTGATACTGGGCGTGCTCGGCCGTCATCGGCAGGGTGTGCATCAGCTCCAGCGAGCCGATCACGCCGTTCATCGGTGTACGCAGCTCATGGGTGACCGTGGCCAGGAACTCGTCCTTCAGACGGTTGCTTCGGGCCAGTTGCTGGTTGAGCTGCTCCAGGGTGCGGCCAGTGTCGCGCAAGGCCTGGGCCTGCTGTTCGCGCAGGCTGTTGATACGATCGGCCAGAGCCAGGGACAGCAACGCCACTTCCAAGGCCGAGCCCAGTTGGCTGGCATACATGGTCAGGAATACGTTCGGCAGGTAACCGAGCACCATCAAGGTATTGACCAGCCCGCCCAGGAGGAACGCGGTCCAGGCGATGATGAACCAGCGCGCCACCCGTACTCCATGCCACCAGGCATAAAGCCCGGCGGTGAAGATGCTTACAGTGAACAGCAGCGCCAACAGCGTCGCCATACGCAAAGCCAGGCCGTAGGGCATGGTGACTGCCAGCACCATGACCAGCCCTCCACCGGCCATCAATCCCAGCAACAGCCGGTCGAAGCCACGGCTGAGGCCGCCTAATTGCAGGAAATGCCGGGCGAACTGGCAGCCGAACAGCCCCGCTGCACCAATGAACAACGGCGTGGCGGCATTGGCCCACCAAGGGCTGTCCGGCCAAAAATAAGCGACACCCGCGCCGTTGACCGAGACTTGGTAGAGCCCGAATGAGGCGATATAGAGGATGTAATACAGGTAGCTGACGTCGCGGACGCTGAGGTAAATGAAGAGGTTGTAAACCAGCATCACCAGCAATACGCCGTAGATCATGCCCAGTACATAGAGGCGAGTTGGCTGCTCTTCCATGTAAGCCTCGGTTGACCATAACGCCACCGGTGCCTGGATCGATCCCTGGCTTTGCAAACGCAGGTAGGCCGTGGTCGCCTGACCTGGGTTCAAAGGCAGCTCGAATAGAGTTGTTCTGGCGGATCTGCCGGCTGGCATAGGGCAAGGCATCGCCTGTGCGCTGAACCAGACGATAACTGCCATGGCCATCAGGCAGATAGAGATCCAGGTGATCCAGCGGTGGATAGGCCAACTCCAGCAGCCACTGACGGGAAGGTGCGGTAGGTGGGCTGATGTTGCGCAGGTCGATCTTCAGCCAGAACACCGAAGTGGAATAGCCCGCGTTCAGGACATCCTCACGATGCTGCCGGAAACGGCTGGCGAACGCCGGCGAACTGACCTGGGTGATGCTGGCGCTGCCATCGCGGTCTTCGAAGACCTGCATGACTTGACCCAATGGAAGGTACCGGGTGGCGCTGTCGAAATCGACCGCTCCGGCGAACAGGGGCACACAGCCCAAAAGCATGATCAGCAAGTAGCGCATACAGCCCCAGCATGGCCTGTCCAGTCGCGTCGTGGTGGCCTCCCTTCCCTTTGAGACGACGAATTCCGGCAGCGCCTATTTGTCGAGTTATCCGAGCACTCTAGCATAGCCTTCGGACAGGGCAATCAGCCACTTCAAATTTTAAAGGAAAGGCTCTATCTCAATGCTTACAGATAGACAAAACACAAAAATCTGACCACTTGATCAACAAAAGCCAACAGCAGGGCGATTCGCCCCCACAGGTTTGGTGGTAAGCTCGCCGACCATGAACATGACCTACAGCTCCCGCCCCGTTGTCCTCTGTCTTTCCGGCCACGACCCCAGTGGCGGCGCCGGCCTGCAGGCAGATATCGAAGCCCTGATCGCCCAAGGCTGTCACGCCGCACCTGCCGTGACCGCCCTGACCGTGCAGGATACCGTCAACGTTTCCGACTTCCGCGTGCTGGACCGCGAGTGGGTTCTGGCACAGGCCAACGCCGTGCTGGCCGACTCCACCGTAGCAGCGGTCAAGCTCGGCATGCTCGGCTCGATCGAAATGGTCGATACCGTCGCCGAACTGCTGGCCGCCCATCCGCACCTGCCACTGGTCTGCGATCCGGTTCTGCGCGCCGGTGGCGGTGGCCGGCTGGGCAAGGACGAAGTCGGCTATGCGCTGCGCGAACGCCTGCTGCCGCTGGCCACCATCGCCACGCCGAACCTGCCCGAAGCCCGGATCCTGGCTGAACTGCCCGAAGGCACCGCGGACGAATGCGCCGAGAAACTTTTGCCGTTCTGTAGACATCTTCTGATTACCGGCGGTCACGGTGACGAGGCACAAATCCATAACCGCCTTTATAGCCGCGACGGTCAACAGCACACCTGGACCTGCGAGCGCCTGCCAGGGAGCTATCATGGCTCCGGTTGCACCCTGGCCAGCGCCCTGGCGGGCCGACTGGCGCTGGGTGAGCAATTGCAAAGTGCAGTGCGCAGCGCCCTGGACTACACCTGGCGCACCCTGCGCGACGCCGAGCAACTGGGCAAGGGGCAGTTCGTCCCTCGCCGGCTGCCCCTGGACTTCTGCTCCTGATCCATGAGGCCTGACAGATGAAGTTACGCGGTCTGTACGCGATCACCGACAGCCAACTGCTCGCCGGTCGCTTGTTCTCCCACGTCGAGGCAGCCCTCGAAGGCGGTGTTTGCCTGCTGCAGTATCGTGACAAGAGCGACGACGCAGCACGCCGACTGCACGAAGCCGAAGGCCTGCTCAAGCTCTGCGAGCGCTACGGCACGCAACTGATCATCAACGACGACGCCCCACTGGCCGCGCACTTGGGCGTCGGCGTGCACCTGGGCCAGACCGACGGCCCCCTGACCCCGGCCCGTACCCTGCTCGGCCGCGATGCGATCATCGGCTCCACCTGCCATGCTCAGCTCGAGCTGGCCGAGCAGGCCGCCACCGAGGGCGCCAGCTATGTGGCCTTCGGTCGCTTCTTCAATTCGGTCACCAAGCCCGGCGCGCCAGCGGCCGACATCGCCCTGCTCGCCCAGGCCCGTGCCCGCGTGCAACTGCCGATCGCCGTGATCGGCGGCATCACCCTCGACAACGCCGCCCCCCTGGTCGCCCATGGCGCCGACCTGTTGGCGGTGATCCATGGCTTGTTCGGTGTCGACAGCGCGCAGGAAGTCACCCGCCGCGCCCGCGCCTTCAATGCCCTGTTCGCTTCCTGATTCGAGAGAAATCCCATGTCCCGTTCCGAATCCCTGTTCGCCCAAGCCCAGAAGCACATCCCTGGTGGTGTGAACTCGCCGGTCCGCGCCTTCCGCAGCGTCGGCGGCACCCCGCTGTTCTTCAAACATGCCGAAGGCGCCTATGTCGTCGACGAAGACGACAAGCGCTACGTTGATTACGTAGGCTCCTGGGGCCCGATGATTCTGGGTCACGGCCATCCGGACGTCCTGGCCTCGGTACGCAAGCAACTCGAACACGGCCTGTCCTACGGCGCCCCGACCGCCATGGAAACCGAGATGGCCGACCTGGTCTGCTCGATCGTGCCGTCCATGGAGATGGTGCGCATGGTCAGCTCAGGTACCGAGGCGACCATGAGCGCCATCCGCCTGGCCCGTGGCTACACCGGCCGCGATGCGATCATCAAGTTCGAAGGCTGCTACCACGGCCACTCCGACAGCCTGCTGGTCAAGGCCGGCTCCGGCCTGCTGACCCAGGGCGTACCGAGCTCGGCCGGTGTGCCGGCGGACTTCGCCAAGCACACCCTGACCCTACCGTTCAACGACATCGCCGCCGTCGAGAAGACCCTGAGCGAAGTCGGCCAGACCGTCGCCTGCATCATTGTCGAACCCGTCGCTGGCAACATGAACTGCGTACCGCCGGCTCCGGGCTTCCTCGAAGGCCTGCGCGAGCAGTGCGACAAACACGGCGTGGTGCTGATCTTCGACGAAGTGATGACCGGTTTCCGTGTCTCCCTCGGCGGCGCCCAGGGCTACTACGGCATCAAGCCGGACCTGTCGACTTTCGGCAAGATCGTCGGCGGCGGCATGCCGGTTGGCTGCTTCGGCGGCAAGCGCGAGATCATGGAATGCATCGCCCCGCTCGGCCCGGTTTACCAGGCCGGTACCCTGTCGGGTAACCCGTTGGCCATGGCGGCAGGCCTGACCACGCTCAAGCTGATCAGCCGCCCAGGCTTCCACGACGAACTGACCGCCTTCACCTCCCGCATGCTGGATGGTTTGCAACAGCGTGCCGATGCCGCTGGCGTACCGTTCGTCACCACCCAGGCCGGTGCCATGTTCGGCCTGTACTTCAGCGGTGCCGACGACATCGTCACCTTCGATGACGTGATGGGCAGCGACGTGGAACGCTTCAAGCGCTTCTTCCACCTGATGCTCGAGGGCGGCGTGTACCTGGCACCAAGCGCCTTCGAGGCGGGTTTCACCTCCATTGCCCACGGCGACAAGGAGCTGCAGATCACTTTGGACGCCGCCGAAAAAGCCTTCGCTGCACTGAAGTGATTGCCCGCCTTGCATCGGCTTCTGCGCACGCATACCCGCCCCCACAGGTTCAACGCATA
This sequence comes from Pseudomonas sp. HTZ2, assembly GCF_033173945.1. Classification (NCBI taxonomy): domain Bacteria; kingdom Pseudomonadati; phylum Pseudomonadota; class Gammaproteobacteria; order Pseudomonadales; family Pseudomonadaceae; genus Pseudomonas; species Pseudomonas sp. HTZ2. The sequence goes on from NZ_CP137332.1 coordinate 4,790,590, forward strand.
ACTTGTAGGAGCGGGTACAGCCGCGTAGAAGCCGAGGCAGGCGATAAATGCTGTGCAATCGACAAAGGCTTCTCAATACAGAATTTCGAGTAAAACTTTGTAAGGTAGGCGCTGCTTATCCCATAATGTGCCACCAGAGACATTGGCCGCAGCTTTGCAGAGGTAAGTCGATCCCCATGAACCGCACCGGCCGCGCCCTTACCCTGGGCTGCCTGCTGCTTCTTCAGCCCCTGCTGGCCTTGGCAGAGGGTGGCAACTCGTTGCTGATTCCAGCGACGGGACGCTGCACCTTCGACACACAGCCAGAGGACCTGCAGAACGCCCTGAAGGCTTGCGAACGGACGGCGGAGTCGGGCGATGCCCAGGCGCAATACGAGCTGGGTGAGTTCTACTACAGTGGCAACCAGGCACCCAAAGACCTGAAAAAGGCCGTCAACTGGTTCGAGAAGGCCTCATTGCAAGGCCAGGCCCAGGCGCAATACCGTCTCGGCTCGATGTTCTTCCATGGCGAAGGCGTTCCGGCCAACAACGTTCAGGCTTACATTCTGCTGAAAATGGCAGCGGTCAATGGCGACGAAGACGCCCTGGACCTGGCCGACGAAGTCACCGAGCAGATGCCCCGCGACGAACTCGAACACGCTACCCAGGTGCTCGGCCAGATTTTCCGCAAATACCTGCTGGAGCTGCAAAACGCCGAAGGGCGCACACCCTTCTCCCCCCTGCCCTGACGGGCCGACCTACTTCTCCGGCATTGGCATCGGGAACGGCATCACGTTACCGCCACCCTTGGCCTCGCTGATCTTCGCCGTCCCCAATCGCTCCACCTCGTCGATACGCACGATCGAATGCATCGGCACGAAACTGCGCACCACACCTTCGAACTGCGCCTTGAGCTTCTCTTCGCTGGGGTCGACTACGACCTGGGTGCGCTCGCCGAAAACGAACTCCTCGATTTCAAGAAAGCCCCACAGGTCGCTCTGGTAGATCTGCTTGGCATACATCTCGAAGACCTGGCCCTGGTTGAGAAAGATCACTTTATAGATGGCGGGTTCGCGTTTGCTCATGATCGAAGAAGACGACACCGTGTTAGGAAAATGGCCGGCATCATAGCAGACCGCTTGCCCTGTTAAGCACCCGGTGCCACCTCTATAATGTGCGGCCTTTCAGCACCCGCAGCAGATGATTTGCCATGGCCAAGAAGCTTTACATTGAAACCCACGGTTGCCAGATGAACGAGTACGACAGCTCGCGCATGATCGACCTGTTGGGCGAACACCAGGCCCTGGAAGTCACCGAGCGCCCCGACGACGCCGATGTCATCCTGCTCAACACCTGTTCGATCCGCGAAAAAGCACAGGATCAGGTGTACTCCAAGCTCGGCCGCTGGCGCGCCCTGAAGGACCGCAACCCAGACATGGTCATCGCCGTCGGCGGTTGCGTGGCCAGCCAGGAAGGCGAGGCCCTGCGCAAGCGCGCGCCTTACGTCGATGTGGTGTTCGGTCCGCAGACCCTGCACCGTCTGCCAGAAATGATCGACGCCGCGCGCATCACTCGGGTACCGCAAGTCGATGTGTCGTTCCCTGAAATCGAAAAGTTCGACCACCTTCCCGAGCCCCGCATCGACGGCCCGACGGCATTCGTCTCGGTCATGGAGGGCTGCAGCAAGTACTGCACCTTCTGCGTGGTGCCCTATACCCGTGGCACCGAGGTCAGCCGCCCCTTCGACGACGTACTGGCCGAGGTCATCCACCTGGCCGAGAATGGCGTGCGCGAAATCACCCTGCTGGGCCAGAACGTCAACGGCTATCGCGGCCTGACCCACGATGGCCGTCTGGCAGACCTCGCCGAGCTGATCCGTGTGGTGGCGGCAGTCGACGGAATCGAACGGATCCGCTACACCACCTCGCACCCACTGGAATTCTCCGACAGCCTGATCCAGGCCCACGCCGAGGTGCCACAGCTGGTCAAGCACCTGCACCTGCCGGTACAGGCAGGCTCCGACCGCGTGCTGGCGGCCATGAAGCGCAACCACACGATCCTCGAGTACAAGTCCAAGCTGCGCAAGCTCAAGGCTGCGGTGCCGGACATCTGCATCAGCTCGGACTTCATCGTCGGCTTCCCCGGCGAGACCGAGAAGGACTTCGAGCAAACCATGAAGCTGGTGGCCGAGGTCGGTTTCGACTTTTCCTTCTCCTTCGTCTACAGCGCACGTCCCGGCACCCCGGCCGCGGAGCTTGTGGACGATACGCCCGAGGAGGTCAAGAAACAGCGTCTGCAACTGCTGCAGCACCGCATCGACCAGCAGGGTTTCGAAATCAGCCGACGCATGGTCGGCAGTGTCCAGCGCATCTTGGTCACCGACTTCTCCAAGCGTGACCCAGGCAAGCTGCAAGGCCGTACCGAGAATAATCGAATCGTCAACTTCCACTGCGACAATCCAGCGCTGATCGGCCAACTGGTGGATGTACGCATCGAAGAGGCCAAGCCCCATTCGCTGGTCGGCTCATTGATTGAATGATGATGGTGGTGGTCTGTTCGCCGGGGAACCCGCTCCCACCGAATGGCGGTAAACCTCGTGGGAGCGGGTCTACCCGCCAATGCGCCACCACAGATACCTGTCCCTTGATCGTTTCAGTGCTTTCGCCACTGCCCTTCAGGGGTTATTCTTGAGTTCACCTCCATTGCCGTCGAGCGGCTAAAAACGACCTTGAACGCACCCATACAACCTCATCGTTTCATCCTCGAACCCTTCGAGGCCCACCGCTTCGCCAACTTGTGCGGCCAGTTCGACGAGCACCTGCGCCTGATCGAACAACGCCTGGCCATCGAAATCCGCAACCGCGGCAACCAGTTCGAACTGATTGGCGAACCCAAGACCACCTCTGCCGCCGAGCAACTGCTGCGTCGCCTCTATCGCGAAGCCAAGGCTTCCGAGCTGTCGCCGGAAACCGTCCACCTGTACCTTCAGGAATCGACCGTCGAGAACCTAGACAACCCAGCGGTCAACGAGGTCAGCGTGTCGCTACGCACGCGCAAGGGCAACATCCGCCCGCGCGGGGTCAACCAGCAGCGCTACGTCAAGGAAATCCTGGCCAACGATATCAACTTCGGCATCGGTCCGGCCGGTACAGGCAAGACCTATCTGGCTGTAGCCTGCGCCGTGGATGCCTTGGAGCGCGAACAGGTGCGCCGCATCCTGCTGGTGCGCCCGGCAGTGGAAGCCGGCGAGAAGCTCGGCTTCCTGCCTGGCGACCTGGCCCAGAAGATCGACCCGTACCTGCGCCCGCTGTACGACGCGCTCTACGAGATGCTCGGCTTCGAACACGTGGCCAAGCTGATCGAGCGCCAAGTCATCGAAATTGCCCCGCTGGCCTACATGCGCGGTCGTACCCTGAACAACAGCTTCATCATCCTCGACGAAAGCCAGAACACCACCCTTGAGCAGATGAAGATGTTCCTCACCCGCATCGGCTTCGGCTCGACGGCGGTGATCACCGGCGATATCACCCAGGTCGACCTGCCGCGCGGCACCAAGTCGGGCTTGGCCCATGTGATCGAAGTGCTCAAGGACGTGCCGGGCATCAGCTTTACCCACTTCCAGCCCAAGGATGTGGTCCGCCACCCGTTGGTGCAGCGTATCGTCGAAGCCTACGACCGCTTCGACGCGCGCCAGGCAAAGCCCGAGGTCCCCAGCAAAGATGCTTGAACTCGACCTGCAACGGGCCACGGATGCTGCCGCCCCGGATGACGCTGCCTTCCGTCGCTGGTGCGAACTGGCGCTGCGCCAGCGCACCGCCGACTCGGAAATGACCATTCGCCTGGTCGATGAACCCGAAGGCCGTGAGCTGAACCACACCTACCGGCACAAGGACTACGCCACCAACGTGCTGTCCTTCCCCGCCGACGTTCCCGATGACCTGCTCGACATCCCCCTGCTGGGCGACTTGGTCATTTGCGTGCCAGTGGTCGAGCGGGAAGCCACCGAGCAAGGCAAGTCGCTCGAAGCCCACTGGGCGCACCTGGTCATCCATGGCTGCCTGCACCTGCTTGGCTACGATCATATCGAGGACGACGAAGCCGAGGAGATGGAAGCCCTGGAACGAACCTTGCTGGCGGAATTGGGTCTCCCGGACCCTTACGCCGACGACGAAATCACACAACCTGACAACTGAAAAGGATCACGAGTAACCGCCATGAGCGAAGACCGATCGAGCAATGGGCAGAAGTCCTGGCTGGGTAAACTGACCCAGGCTTTTGCCCATGAGCCGAAAAACCGCCAGGAGCTTCTCGAGCTGCTGCGCGAAGCCCATCAGAACAAGCTGCTCGACAGCGAAGCGCTGACCATCGTCGAAGGCGCCATCCAGGTCGCCGACCTGCAGGTGCGTGACATCATGGTGCCGCGCTCGCAGATGATCAGCATCAAGGCCAGCCAGTCTCCACGCGAATTCCTGCCAGCGGTGATCGATGCCGCGCACTCGCGCTACCCGGTGATCGGTGAAGGCCATGACGATGTGCTCGGGATCCTCCTGGCCAAGGACCTGCTGCCACTGATCCTCAAGGAGAACGGCGACAGCTTCAACATCAAGGACCTGCTGCGCCCGGCCACCTTCGTGCCGGAGTCCAAGCGCCTGAACGTGCTGCTGCGCGAATTCCGCGCCAACCACAACCACATGGCCATCGTCATCGATGAATATGGCGGCGTGGCGGGCCTGGTGACCATCGAGGACGTGCTCGAGCAGATCGTCGGCGACATCGAGGACGAGCACGATGTCGAGGAAGACAGCTACATCAAGCCACTGCCCAGTGGCGACTTCCTGATCAAGGCCTTGACCCCGATCGAGAACTTCAACGAGTTCTTCGACTCGGAGTTCTCCGACGATGAGTTCGATACTGTGGGCGGCCTGGTGATGAGTGCCTTCGGCCACCTGCCCAAGCGCAACGAGACCACCGAGATCGGGGCCTACAAGTTCCGTATTCTCAACGCCGACAGCCGGCGGATACACTTGCTGCGCCTGACTCCGATCACCCGTTAAGGACAAACATGCGTTGGATCACCCGCCCCGGCTGGCCCGGTAACCTGCTGGCCCTGGCGGCCGGCGCATCGACCCTCCTGGCCCTGGCGCCGTTCGACATCTGGCCTCTGGCGCTGCTGTCCATCGCCCTGCTCTACCTCGGCCTGCGCGAGCTCAGCCCGCGCCAGGCGCTGTGGCGTGGCTGGTGGTTCGGTTTCGGCCTGTACGGTGCCGGCACCTGGTGGATCTACGTCAGCATGAACACCTACGGCGGCGCCTCCCCGGCGCTGGCGATCGCGCTGCTGGTGGCGTTCTTCGCCGCCCTGGCCTGGTTCTTCGCCCTGCCCACCTGGCTATGGGCGCGCTGGCTGCGTCGCAATGAGGCTCCCCTGGCCGATGCCCTATGCTTCGCCGCTCTGTGGCTGCTGCAGGAAGCCTTCCGCGGCTGGTTCCTGACCGGTTTCCCGTGGTTGTACGCAGGCTACAGCCAGCTCGATGGCCCCCTGGCCGGTCTGGCACCGCTGGGTGGCGTGTGGCTGATTTCCTTTGTCCTGGCACTGAGCGCTGCGCTGCTGTGCAACCTGCACCGCCTGCGTGAGCGTCCCTCGTTTCTGGCGGTGGGCGTGATAGTGCTGTTGGCGCCCTGGGTGATCGGCATGGCGCTCAAGGGGCATGCCTGGACACAACCCTCCGGTGATCCACTGAAGGTCGCAGCGTTGCAGGGAAATGTCGAGCAGGACCTGAAATGGGACCCGGCGCACATCGATGCGCAACTGGCGCTTTACCGCGACATGAGCTTCAGCTCCAAGCCAGTGGACTTGCTGGTCTGGCCGGAAACCGCCGTCCCCGTACTCAAGGACCAGGCCCAAGGCTACATCGACGTAATGGGGCGTTTTGCCGCCGATCGGCATTCGGCGCTGATCACCGGGGTGCCGGTGCGTGAAGTGGTGCACCACCAGCGCCGCTACTACAACGGCATCACCGTGACCGGAGAGGGCGACGGCACCTACCTCAAGCAGAAGCTGGTGCCCTTTGGCGAATACGTACCGCTGCAGGACATGCTCCGTGGGCTGATCGAGTTCTTCAACCTGCCGATGTCGGACTTCGCCCGCGGCCCAGCGGACCAGCCCTTGCTGCAGGCCAAGGGCTATCAGGTTGCGCCGTTCATCTGCTACGAGGTGGTCTATCCCGAGTTCGCAGCGGGCCTGGCCGCACGCAGCGACTTGCTGCTGACCATCAGCAACGACACCTGGTTCGGCACCTCCATCGGCCCCCTGCAACACTTGCAGATGGCCCAGATGCGTGCCCTGGAGGCCGGGCGCTGGATGATCCGCGCCACCAACAATGGCGTCACCGCGTTGATCGACCCCTTCGGCAAGATCACTGCGCAGATCCCGCAGTTCCAGCAAGCCGTCCTCTACGGGGATGTGGTGCCAATGCAGCAACTGACGCCCTACCTGCAATGGCGCTCCTGGCCGCTGGCGATTCTCTGTGCGCTACTGCTGGGATGGGCGCTCCTGGCGAGCCGGATCGCCAAGACCGTGTGACCTTCCAGGGGCCGCATTGCGGCCCCGCGGTGGTCAGTAAAACAACCGATACCCCACCAACCCCACCGCCTCGTTGAGCAACTGTCCGCTGCGCCACACCGCCCGGCTATCGGGCAGCAAGCCGGCGAACGGCTGCGCATGGTCCTTGCCCAGGAATCCGACCGGTGCCGGCACCACCTCGAACCCTGCCTGCTCGAAACTCCAGCGCGAGCGCTGCATGTGCCAGGCTTGGGTCACCAGCACCACGCGGCGCACGCCTTGGGGTTGCACCAGCCGCGCGCTGAACTGGGCGTTCTCCCAAGTAGTGCGGCTGGCCTCTTCCTTCCAGCGCACGTCAACGCCGAAGTCCGACTTCATGCGATCGGCCATCAACTGGGCCTCGCTCGGCGGCGTGCCGTAGTGAAGCCCACCGGTGGTCAATACCGGCAGCCCCGAGGCCTTGGCCAGCTGCGCGGCATAGCGCATGCGCTCAAGAGCGGTGCCGGTCGGCTGGTCCTCTGCTCCCCAGGCCGGGTCGCCACGCTCACGCCCGGCGCCCAGCACCACGATCGCGTCGGCTCGCCCTGCCAGGGTCGCCCATTGCGCCATCGGCAATGGCGCCTCGGTCTCCAACTGCCGGGCCGCCCGTTCCACCACCAGCGGCAAGCTCATCAGCCACAAACCACCCAGGCCAAGGGCAAAGCACAAGGCCGCCAGGCGCGGGCGTCGCGTGCGCAGCCACCAAGCTGCCAGCAAGAGCAAAAACAGCACGCCGGGAGGCAGCAACCATTGTTTGATGAAATAGCGAAGCGGCATGCACGGTCCTCCTGGAAAGGAGTGCAGCCTAAGAGGATCGGCGCCGGGCAACAAGTGCGCGTCCGGCGCCGATCATGAGCAGTTTAAGTTGAGTACCGGCGCACGACGGTCTGCGCCTGGAATCCAGAACGGCTAGCGGGACAGCGTCCGGGATCTCGCCGTGGTGGCGGGGCGTTTCTTGTCCTTGAGCCAGACGATCTTCGCCGACGTCGGCTCCGGTTGCTGGTAAGCACCGGCGCTGGCGAAACGACCTTCCGGGAGGGTTTCCAGGTAGGCCTTGATCACTTCGAACTCGGCGTGGCTCAGGCCACGCAGTTCCAGTTCAGCTGGCATCTCGTCGCGTAATCGTACGGAGGTCCTGGCCACTTCGAGTGCCAAGCCCAGGCGGTCGATCAAGCGTTCGTATAGCTCCGGTTTGATTGCGGGTAGCTGCGACTCTCCCATCCGTTCACCTCATTGAAGATAAGAATATCTCCCCCAAAGATGAGCTTAGCGTCACTCTGAAAAGCAGCCCGGTGCCGCGACCAACGGCCCCGGAGCCGCATTCAAGGTTTCCCACGATGCGCGGCGCTCATGTATGCTACGGCGTTCACTCCAACGACACCGCAGTGCCGGACGCAGCGAGGTTGCGCTGCCTGGAAACAGGGTCCTTATCTCTCTCAGCACAAAGTAGCCATGCACGAACAATACACGCCCCGTGATATAGAAGCCGCCGCCCAGACCTTCTGGGACGAGCAACAATCGTTCGCTGTCACCGAACAGCCAGGCAAGGACACCTACTATTGCCTGTCGATGTTCCCGTACCCGAGCGGCAAGCTACACATGGGCCACGTGCGCAACTACACCATTGGTGACGTGATCGCCCGTTACCAGCGCATGCAGGGCAAGAACGTCCTGCAGCCAATGGGTTGGGATGCGTTCGGCATGCCGGCCGAAAACGCCGCGATGAAGAACAACGTCGCCCCGGCCAAGTGGACGTACGAGAACATCGACTACATGAAGTCCCAGCTCAAGAGCCTGGGCCTGGCGATCGACTGGTCGCGTGAAGTCACCACCTGCAAGCCGGACTACTACCGCTGGGAACAGTGGCTGTTCACCCGCCTGTTCGAAAAAGGCGTCATCTACCGTAAGAACGGCACCGTCAACTGGGACCCGGTCGACCAGACCGTACTGGCCAACGAGCAAGTCATCGACGGCCGCGGCTGGCGTTCGGGCGCGCTGATCGAGAAGCGCGAAATCCCGATGTACTACTTCCGCATCACCGACTACGCCGACGAGCTGCTTGAAAGCCTCGACGAGCTGCCGGGCTGGCCTGAGCAGGTCAAGACCATGCAGCGCAACTGGATCGGCAAATCCCGCGGCATGGAAGTGCAGTTCCCCTACGACCAGGCGAGCGTCGGCCACGAAGGCACCCTCAAGGTCTTCACCACCCGTCCGGACACCCTGATGGGCGCGACCTACGTCGCAGTCGCCGCCGAGCACCCGTTGGCCACCCAGGCCGCCCAGGGCAACCCGGCACTGCAGGCGTTCATCGATGAATGCAAGAGCGGTAGCGTCGCCGAGGCCGACATGGCCACTCAGGAGAAGAAGGGCATGCCCACTTCCCTGTTCGTCCAGCACCCGCTGACCGGCGAGAAGCTCCCGGTCTGGGTCGCCAACTACGTGCTGATGCACTATGGCGATGGCGCCGTGATGGCTGTTCCGGCCCACGATGAGCGTGACTTCGAGTTCGCCCACAAGTACAACCTGCCGCTCAAGGCTGTGGTCCGCACCAGCGCCGGCGACGACGTGGGCAGCGAGTGGCTGGCCGCCTACGGCGAGCACGGCCAGCTGATCAACTCCGGCGAGTTCGACGGCCTGGATTTCGAAGGCGCCTTCGACGCCATCGAAGCCGCCCTGATCCGCAAGCAACTGGGCAAATCGCGTACCCAGTTCCGCCTGCGCGACTGGGGCATCAGCCGCCAGCGCTACTGGGGCTGCCCGATCCCGATCATCCACTGCCCGACCTGCGGCGATGTGCCGGTACCGGAAGACCAATTGCCGGTCACCCTGCCCGAAAACGTGGTGCCGGACGGCGCTGGCTCGCCACTGGCGCGCATGCCTGAATTCTACGAATGCAGCTGCCCGAAATGCGGCGCCGCAGCCAAGCGCGAAACCGACACCATGGACACTTTCGTCGAGTCGTCCTGGTACTTCGCCCGCTACGCCTCGCCAAACTACGAAGGCGGTATGGTCGACCCGAAAGCGGCCAACCACTGGCTGCCGGTCGATCAGTACATTGGCGGTATCGAGCACGCCATCCTTCACCTGCTGTATGCGCGCTTCTTCCACAAGCTGATGCGCGACGAAGGCCTGGTCACTTCCAACGAGCCGTTCAAGAACCTGCTGACCCAGGGCATGGTGGTCGCCGAGACCTACTACCGTACCGCCAGCAACGGCGGCAAGGATTGGTTCAACCCGGCGGACGTCGAGGTCGAGCGTGACGCCAAGGCCAAGATCATCGGTGCCCGCCTGAAGACCGATGGCCTGCCGGTGGAAATCGGCGGTACCGAGAAGATGTCCAAGTCCAAGAACAACGGCGTGGATCCACAGGCCATGATCGACGCCTACGGCGCCGACACCTGCCGTCTGTTCATGATGTTCGCCTCGCCGCCCGACATGAGCCTGGAGTGGTCCGACTCCGGCGTCGAGGGTGCCAGCCGCTTCCTGCGCCGCGTATGGCGCCTGGCCCAGGCCCACGTGAGCCAGGGCCTGCCGGGCAAGCTGGACGTCGCCGTACTGGACGATGCGCAGAAAACCATCCGCCGCGCCATCCATGCCGCCATCAAGCAGGCCAGCACCGACGTGGGCCAGTTCCACAAATTCAACACCGCCATCGCCCAGGTGATGACCGTGATGAACGTGCTGGAAAAAGCCCCGCAAGCCACCGAGCAGGACCGCGCCCTGCTGCACGAAGGCTTGGAAGCCGTGACCTTGCTGCTGGCCCCGATCACGCCGCACATCAGCCATGAGCTGTGGAAGCACCTGGGTCACGACCAGGCCGTGATCGATGCCACTTGGCCAAGCGTAGACGAAAGCGCCTTGGTCCAGGACAGCATCACTCTGGTGGTCCAGGTCAACGGCAAGCTGCGTGGCCAGGTCGAAATGCCCGCCAGCGCCAGCCGTGAAGAGATCGAAGCCGCCGCCCGCAGCAACGAGAACGTCCTGCGCTTCATCGATGGCCTGACCATCCGCAAGGTCATCGTGGTGCCGGGCAAGCTGGTCAACATCGTCGCCAACTGATGGCAACGCCCGCCCGCGCATGTTGCGGGCGGGCGGAATTGGCCCACAAGGGAGCTACAACATGATCAAACGCAATCTGCTGGTAATGGGCCTGGCCGTCGTGCTCAGCGCCTGCGGTTTCCAGCTGCGCGGCACCGGCACCACCGAGCTGAGCATCAAGGAAATGGACCTGCGCGCGCGCAATGCTTATGGCGAGACCGTGACCGAGCTGCGCGAATCCCTCAAGCGCAACGGCGTCAATGTCCACTCAGGCGCCCCCTACCGCCTGGTGCTGACCGACGAGCAGCAAACCCAGCGCGCCGCCACCTATAGCGGCGGCAACCGGTCGGTCGAATACGAACTCACCACCGTGCTCAATTACAGCATGCTGGGCCTGAACGACATCCCGCTGCTGAGCGACAAGATCGAAGTGCGCAAGATCTACGTGCATGACGGCGACAACATCACAGGCTCCGACCAGGAAGCCACCCAAGCCCGCGAAGAAATGCGCCGCGATCTGGTCCAGGCCATGCTCGTTCGCCTGCAAATGCTGACCCCGGGCCACCTGGACGAGCTGCAGCGCGAAGCAGAAGAACGCGCCAAGGCCGAAGCCCAGGCCCAGGAGGCGGCCCGCCGCCAGCAGGACGAAACGCCGCAGCAATCCCCAATGGAAGTTCCGGCCAACTGACCGAGGCCGAACGGGGCACCTTCGGGTGCCCCCGCATCCACCATGAAGCTCTCCCCCGCCCAACTCAACAAACACCTGCAAGGTGCCCTGGCCCCGGTCTACGTGGTCAGCGGCGACGATCCGCTGCTTTGTCAGGAAGCCGCCGACGCCATCCGTACCGCGGCTCGCCAGCAGGGCTTCGACGAACGCCAGGTGTTCAGTGCCGACGCCAATTTCGATTGGGGCACCCTGCTCCAGGCCGGCGCCAGCCTTTCCTTGTTCGCCCAAAGGCGCCTGCTGGAGCTGCGCCTGCCATCGGGCAAGCCCGGCGACAAGGGCGCTGCCGCGTTAATGGAGTACTGCGCCAACCCGGCCGAAGACACATTACTGCTGGTCAGCCTGCCCAAACTCGACGGCAGCGCGCAGAAGACCAAATGGGGCAAGGCGCTGATCGAAGGCCAGCACTGCCAATTCATCCAGATCTGGCCAGTCGACGCGCAGCAACTGCCACAGTGGATCAATCAGCGCCTGTCCCAGGCCGGACTGTCCGCCCAACGTGACGCGGTCGACCTGATCGCCGCGCGGGTCGAAGGCAACCTACTGGCAGCCGCCCAAGAGATCGAAAAACTCAAGTTGTTAGCCGAAGGCAACCAGATCACGGTGGAAACCGTGCAGGCCGCCGTAGCCGACAGCGCTCGCTTCGACGTGTTCGGGCTGGTCGATGCCATCCTCAACGGCGAGGCGGCCCACGCCCTGCGCATGCTGGAAGGCTTGCGCGGCGAAGGGGTCGAGCCACCAGTCATCCTTTGGGCCCTGGCGCGCGAGTTGCGCCTGCTGGCTGGGCTTGCCCAGCAATTCAGCCAAGGCGTGCCGCTGGACAAGGCCTTCAGCCAGGCACGACCACCTGTGTGGGATAAACGCCGACCACTGGTCAGCAAAGCTCTCCAGCGCCTGTCCGCGCAGCGTTGGGCGCAGTTGCTGCAGGATGCTCAGCGCATCGACGCCCAGATCAAAGGTCAGGCCGAAGGTTCCCCCTGGACGGGGCTGGCGCGACTGGCGCTGCTGATGGCCGGGCAACGCCTGGCGTTGCCTGGCGAGTAAGCTATCTGCACTATTCCTGTAGGGGCTGGCGAAGCCAGCAATGGGCTGAAAAAGTCTGCAAGACAGCCCCTATCTGCCCATAAATACAATCAATTGGCTCCTGCCCTACCCTGGTCTTACAGTGCGCCCCGACATCCACCCAACCGGGGTATCGCCATGAGCAAGAAGCCGAAGAAGCACGGGCCGAACAAGGCCAAGTCCATCATCGCCCAGCCACTGTTCCGCTGCCGCCAGGAACGACCGAACAAGGGCAAAGGCAGCTACCGCCGCGAAGCCTTCCAATCGAGAGATTGGGAGGCTTCTTGCTTTTTGGCCGCATGAAGGCAGGAAACCCCCAGTCATGATATGGTCGGCACCTGAACCGCAATTCTGGATCTGTGCATGCCCTTTCGTCTGTCCCTGCGCTGGCCGTCTCGCCAGCTGATCGCAGCCTCCAGCTTCATCCTGCTCGTCGCCTGTGCGGAAAAACCCACCGCCGCCGACGCCTTGCCGCTGGCCCCCGCGCAGCCTGCGCCGAACGTGTCCCTGCCGGGCACCACGCCTGACACCAGCAACGACATCCAGCCCCTGCAAACCTTCGCCCAATGGCAGGCAGGCTTCCGCCAGCAGGCCTTGCAAGCCGGCATCAGTGCCAACACCTTCGATCGCGCCTTCCTAGGCGTCACACCCGACATGGACGTGATCAAGGCCGACCGCAGCCAACCCGAATTCGCCCGCCCGGTGTGGGAATACCTCGACGGCGCCCTGTCGCCGCTGCGTGTGCGCAACGGCAAGAAGCTGCTCGAGCAACATGCCGAGTTGTTGTCGCGCATCGAGCAGCGCTATGGCGTCGACCGCCAGGTGCTGGTATCGGTCTGGGGCATGGAAAGCAACTTCGGCCAGTTCCAGGGCAACAAATCAGTGATCCGCTCCCTGGCCACCCTGGCCTACGAAGGCCGTCGTCCGACCTTCGCCCAGGACCAACTGATCGCCGCCCTGCAGATCCTGCAGAACGGCGACATCCAGCCCGAGGCCATGCGCGGCTCCTGGGCCGGCGCCATGGGCCAGACCCAGTTCATTCCGACCACCTATAACACCCACGCGGTGGACTTCGACGGCGATGGCCGTCGCGATATCTGGAACAGCACAGCCGATGCCCTGGCATCCACCGCCCACTACCTGCAAAGCTCGGGCTGGAAACGTGGGCAGCCGTGGGGCTTCGAAGTCCAAGTGCCCGCAGGCTTCGACTATTGGCTGGCCGATGGCGTGCAGCGCAAGAGCGTCAGTGAATGGCTGCAACTGGGCGTGAAACTGCCAGCCGGCACCCAGCTGCCTGCAGGCAGCAGCCAGCTGTCCGCCGCCCTGCTGCTGCCGGCAGGGGCTCGTGGCCCGGCGTTCCTGGTGCTGGACAACTTCCGGGCGATCCTGAAGTACAACAATTCCTCGTCCTACGCCCTGGCGGTCAGTCTGCTGGGTGATCGCTTCTATGGCTGGGGCTTCATCGCCGGTAGCTGGCCCAAGGACGATCTGCCGCTGAGCCGTAGCGAGCGCATCGAACTACAGGATCTGCTCAACGCCAGCGGCCACGAGGCCGGCAATGCCGACGGCATCATCGGCGCCAATACCCGCAAGGCCATCCGCAATGCCCAGCAGGCGCTGGGTTGGCCGGCAGATGGGTACCCGACCCACAAGCTGCTCGACAGCCTGCGTCGTCGCTAACCTGGCAACGAGCGCAGCCCTGTGGGAGCGCGGGTAGACCCGCTCCCACAAGCTTATGCAAGCCTCAAGGCCAGCGCCCAGGCCTTAGCGCTCAAACAACGACTGCTCCAATGACAGCCGCATGGCCTGACTGTCCAGCCTTACCCTGGCCCCCAGCGGCAGACACAGGTTGGGATCACAATGCCCACTGCGCCACCCCGCCAATACCGGGATACCCAACGGCCCGAAGATATCCTTCAGCAGCGGCGTCATCGCCGGCACGGTGATTCCGGCAAAATCGCCCACCAGCACACCGCGAATCCCGTCCAGTTTGCCGGCAAGACGCAATTGGGTGAGTAGCCGGTCTACGCGGTACAGCGGCTCGTTGACATCCTCGATGAACAGGATACAGCCCTGGCTGTCGATCTCGCCCACCGTCCCCAAGGTCGCACACAGCACCGATAGATTGCCGCCCAGCAAACGCCCGCTGGCCATGCCAGGGGCCACGCAGGTCAGTGGATAGGCATCGGGATGGGCCAGTACATCGCCCTGGTGGACCTTGCCGTGCAGTTGATCGAACAATGAACTGACGGTCGGCTCCTGCTTCGCGCCGAGCAGATCGGCATTGAGCATGCCGCCATGGAAAGTGATGAGCCCAGCGTGGCGCTGGAGCGCCGTGTGCAGGGCAGTGATATCGCTATAGCCGACCAGCGGCTTGGGGTGTTGGCGGATCAGGTCGAAATCGAGCCGATCCAACAGCCGCATGCTGCCATAGCCACCGCGCATGCACAGGATGGCGTCGATTGCAGGATCGGCAAACGCCCCATGCAAGTCATCCAGACGCTGCTGGTCTGCGCCGGCCAGATAGCCTTCGGCCTGACCGACGCCCGGAAACAGGCGGCACTGGTAGCCTCGGTCGGCAAACCACTGGCTTGCCTTGCGCCCGTCCAGCCGGGCCGGGCCGGCCGGGGCGACGATGGCAAAACAGGCATTGCCGGGCAGCGCTGCAGGCAGAGATGCATCCAGGGTTTCAACGCAGTTCATCGAACAACTCCTTGCACGTTCAGGGGCAGCTCTCGGAAACAAAAATGCCGATGCCGCCTTCCGGCGTGCATCGGCATCGATCACTCAACCAGGCTCAGAGCTTGATCTTGGCTTCGTGGGCCTGTTGGTCGGCGTGGTACGAAGAGCGCACCAGCGGGCCGGAGGCAACGTTCTTGAAGCCCATCTTGTACCCTTCCTCGGCGAACCAGGCGAAGGTATCCGGGTGCACGAAACGTTGCACCGGCAAGTGGCTGCGCGAAGGCTGCAGGTACTGGCCCAGGGTCAGCATGTCGATGTCATGCTCGCGCATGCGGTGCATTACTTCGATGACTTCTTCGTCGGTCTCGCCAAGGCCGAGCATCAGGCCAGACTTGGTCGGTACATGCGGGACCATCTGCTTGAACTTCTGCAGCAGGTCCAGCGACCAGTCGTAGTCCGAACCCGGACGCGCAGCCTTGTACAGGCGCGGTACGGTCTCAAGGTTGTGGTTGAACACATCCGGCGGCTCCTGGGCGGTGATTTCCAGGGCAACGTCCATGCGCCCACGGTAGTCCGGCACCAGGGTCTCCAGCTGGATGCCAGGCGACAGGGCGCGGATTTCGCGGATGCAGTCGGCGAAGTGCTGGGCACCGCCGTCACGCAGGTCATCGCGGTCCACCGAGGTGATGACCACGTACTTCAGGCGCAGGTCGGCGATGGCCACGGCCAGGTTCTTAGGCTCGTCGAGGTCCAACGGCTTCGGCCGGCCGTGGCCGACGTCACAGAATGGGCAGCGACGGGTGCAGATGTCACCCATGATCATGAAGGTCGCGGTGCCGCCGGAGAAGCACTCGCCCAGGTTCGGGCAGGAGGCTTCTTCGCACACGCTGTGCAACTTGTGCTTGCGCAGCAGTTGCTTGATGCGGTCGACCTCCGGGGAAACCGGAATGCGCACGCGAATCCAGTCCGGCTTCTTCGGCAGCTCTTCGGTAGGGATGATCTTGACCGGGATACGCGCGACCTTTTCAGCACCGCGCAGCTTCACGCCTGCTTCGACTTTCTTTGGCGCGGGACGCGCGGCGGCGTCCTGGGTGGGTACCGGGTTCGGCACGGCTTCTTGCACAGTTGTTGTCATATTCAGTCGATTCCGCCCGTGAGGGTCGTCTGCTCAGCATAGTCGAGGTGCTTGACCAGCTGTCCGCGCAGCCTTGTCCTGACCTCGGAGAGTTCGATCGGACCTGCCAGGTCACGCAACTGGGTCATCGCCAGCCCCGCATACCCACAGGGGTTGATTCGGCGGAATGGCGCAAGGTCCATGTCCACGTTCAGGGCAAGGCCGTGGAACGAACGGCCATTGCGGATTCGAAGGCCGAGGGAGGCGATCTTCGCCCCGTCGACATAGACGCCAGGCGCATCGGGCTTGGCCACGGCCTGGACGTCATAACTGGCCAGCAGGTCGATCAGGCTGTGCTCGATCCGGGTGACCAGCTCGCGTACACCAAACCCCAGGCGACGAACATCCAGCAACAGGTAGGCCACCAGTTGGCCGGGGCCATGATAGGTCACCTGGCCGCCACGGTCGGTCTGCACCACCGGGATGTCGCCGGGGACCAACAGGTGCTCGGCCTTGCCAGCCTGGCCCTGGGTAAAGACCGAGGGGTGCTCGACCAGCCAGATTTCGTCCTGGCTGTCCGGGCTGCGCTGCTCGGTAAAGCGCCGCATGGCCTCCAGCACCGGTTCATAGGGCTGCAGGCCAAGATCGCGAAAACCGAGGCAGGAAGGCATCAGAGCACCATTTTAACGATGCCGGTCGCGCGCAGGGCGCTGTTGATATCGTGCAACTGGTTCTCGCTTTCAGCAACGATGTGCAACTGCACCGTGGTGTACTTGCCTTCCTTGCTCTGGCGCTCGGCCAGGGTGGACAGATCGACCTTGGCATACTTGCTCAGGATCTCGATCACGGTGTCCTTGAAACCGACCACGGTATCGCCGATTACCTTGATCGGGTAATCGTCGCAGGGGAATTCGATCTTGTGCGACTTGACGTCAGGTTCGCTCATGGCGGAAACGGCCTCGTAAGCCGTGGCAACAACAACGCCCCTGCAGGATACGCAGGGGCGTGCAGGTCACGTATCAGTTGAACAACCCGTAGAAGAACAGACGGATGCTATCCCACATACGGCGGAAGAAACCACCTTCCTCGACGCCGTCGAGGGCGATGAGGTCGGCGCTGTGAACCACTTTCTCGTCCAGTTTGACTTCAACTTTACCGATCACGTCACCTTTGGCGATCGGGGCGGTCAGTTGCGGGTTCATGGTCATCGAAGCCTGCAGGCGCTTCAATTGGCCTTTAGGCATAGTCAGGGTCAGGTCGTTGGCGAGGCCGGCCTTCACCTGGCTGGTGGCGCCTTTCCAGACCGGGGACTGGGTCAGCTCGGTGCCCTTCTGGTAGAAGGTCTGGGTTTCGAAGAAGCGGAAGCCGTAGGTCAGCAGCTTCTGGGTCTCGGCGGCGCGGGACTGTTCGCTGTTGGTGCCGAACACCACGGCGATCAGACGCTGGCCGTCGCGGACGGCCGAAGCCACCATGCAGTAGCCGGCTTCGTCGGTGTGGCCGGTCTTCAGGCCGTCGACGGTTTTGTCACGCCACAGCAACAGGTTGCGGTTCGGCTGCTTGATGTTGTTCCAGTAGAACTCCTTCTGCGAGTAGATCGCATAGTGGGCCGGATCTTCGTCGATGATCGCGCGCGCCAGCAGGGCCATGTCGTGGGCCGAGGAATAGTGCTCCGGGTTCGGCAGGCCGGTGGGGTTCATGAAGTGGCTGTTGCTCATGCCCAGGTCGGCGGCGGTCTTGTTCATCATGTCGGCGAAGGCATCTTCGCTGCCGGCGATGTGCTCGGCCAGGGCGACGGAGGCGTCGTTGCCCGACTGGATGATGATGCCGTGCAGCAGGTCGCTGACGCTGACCTGGCTGCCGACCTTGATGAACATGCGCGAGCCGCCGGTGCGCCAGGCATTCTCGCTGACGGTGACCGGGTCGTTCTCGCCGATCTGGCCACGACGGATATCCAGGGTGGCGATGTAGGCGGTCATCAGCTTGGTCAGGCTGGCCGGCGGCAGGCGTTCGTCACCGTTGTTCTCGACCAGCACGTTGCCGCTGGACGCATCCATCAGTACATAGGACTTGGCGGCCAGTTGCGGTGGCGCTGGCATCATCTGCTCTGCTGCGAAGGCAGCAGGCATGATCATCAGCAGAACGGGCAGGCAAAGTCGTTTGGCAAGGTTGGTGATGTTCATCCGTCTCTCGAAAATCGCTAATGGTCTGATGTTCCCTGGGACACGTCATGTGCCCAGCGCCAGTCAGGCTGGTTTTGCGGCCATGGGCCTGGCCCGCGAAATGCGGCTTTGTGTCGCGGCGGGCAAAAGCCAACATTGTACATGGGAGCGCCCGGCAATTCATGACAAAACCGACAGCTTGAGTGGCAAGCCCCTCTCAGCTTGGCGCTTGCCGCTGGTCGCTAGCCGCTCGGATAGCTCAGTCGGCAGTGACCAGCTTGGCCTGCCCCAGGTTGGCCAGGCGAATGCTGTCCTGGGCCTGCTGGATCTCGCCCTGGCTGTTGATAGGTCCAAGGCGCACACGGTGCAGAGTCTGCTGGTTGCGCACGATGGAGCTGATGAACACCGGCGCACTGACCATGGTGCTCAGCTTGGCGCGCAGCAACTCGGCGGCATCGGGGTTGGCGAAGGCGCCCACCTGCAGGAAGCTGCCACCGTTGCCGGCAGGCACATTGTTGCCGCCCACCTGGACCGGCACGACGGGTGCCGCGTGTTGCTGCGGCGGCGGAGTCCATTGCTCGACCCGGCCGGTGTTGGCCGGAATCGCCTGGGTCTGGGCGACCTGGGGCTCCTTGAGCACCATCGGTGGCTGCTGGCCCCGCTGGGCCCACCACTGCTGCGGATCGATGCCTTCGACGCGCACGTGCGCCGTGCCGATCTCGGCGTAGCCGAGTTTCTTCGCCGCGGCGTAGGAAAGGTCGATGATACGGTCGGAATAGAACGGGCCACGGTCGTTGACGCGCAGGATCACGCTGCGACCGTTGGCCAGATTGGTCACCCGCACGTAGGCAGGCAGCGGCAAGGTCTTGTGCGCCGCGCTCATGCCATAGAGGTCGTAGAGCTCGCCATTGGCGGTGTTCTGGCCATGGAACTTGGTGCCATACCACGACGCCGTCCCCTCGGCGCGGTAGTTGCGCGAGTCCTGCATCGGGTAGTAGGTCTTGCCCAGCACGGTGTAGGGGTTGGCTTTGTAAGGACCGGTATGTACGGTCGGCGTGGCATCGGGAATCTTGTTGACGTCCACGTCCCACCAGGGCGCACCGTCCTTGTGGGCACGATTGATGTCCAACCCTGGCTTGGAGCGAACGACATTGCCGCTCTGCTGAGTCGGTCGGTTGGACGAACAGCTGACCAGCAGCACGGCGACAGTCATGCAGGTCAGCAGTTTGAGAGTGTTGGCAGAGATCTTTGCGCGCATTACTTGACGCCCCGTGCTTGAACCAGCTGTTCCGAAAGCTGATGCACCGCCATGGCGTACATCACGCTGCGGTTGTAACGCGTGATCGCGTAGAAATTCTTCAGGCCCATCCAGTATTCAGGGCCATTGTCGCCCTCCAGGCGGAAGGCGGTCACAGGCAGATCATCGCGCAGCGCATCATGACTCGACCAACCCAGCGCTCGCAACTCCCCGACGGTCTTGACCGGCTCGATACCCGTGGTCAGCCCCTCGTCTGCGCGCTCGCCGAGCACCAGGGCGCGACTGACCACCGGCTCACCGGCCACCCAACCGTGACGCTTGAAGTAACTGGCGACGCTGCCGATGGCATCGGTGGGGTTGTTCCAGATATTGATGTGTCCGTCGCCGTCGAAATCCACGGCATAGCTGCGGAAGCTGCTGGGCATGAACTGCGGCAGGCCCATGGCCCCGGCGTAGGAACCCTTCAGGGTCAGCGGATCGAGTTGCTCTTCACGAGCCAGCAGGAGGAACTCTCGCAGTTCCTTGCGGAAGAACTCAGACCGGGGCGGGTAATCGAAGCCCAAGGTCGACAAGGCATCGATCACCCGGTAGTTGCCGGTATTGCGACCGAAAAAGGTTTCGACGCCAATGATCGCGACGATCACCTGAGCCGGCACACCGTATTCTTGCTCGGCGCGGGCCAACGCCTCCTCGTGCTGGCGCCAGAAGTCCACGCCACGGGCAATGCGCGCGTCGGTGATGAACATCGGGCGATATTCCTTCCACGGCTTGACCCGCTCGGCCGGACGCGAGATCGCATCGAGAATCGACTGCTTGCGCTGCACCTCACGGAACACGCCCATCAATTGCTCACCGGCGAAGCCGTAGTCGCGGGTCATTTCGCCGACGAACTCTGCCACCTGGGGCGAGCCATCATAATCACCGGCATTGGCCTGCTGGACTGCGCCGAACAAACCCATCGCGCCAATCCACGGCGCACAACGGGCAGCCCAGCCACGCACTACTTGCATGAAATTCTTCACCTTATTCAAACCTGTGCAATCCATTTGCGGTGCGTATGGATCGACATCAGAACGCCAAACGCTGACAGCAGCGTCACCAACGAAGTTCCGCCATAGCTAATGAAGGGCAGCGGCACGCCAACCACGGGCAGAAGGCCACTGACCATACCGATATTGACGAATACATATACAAAGAACGTCATGGTCAAGCTGCCTGCGAGCAACTTGCCGAACAATGTCTGGGCCTGGGCGGTGATCACCAGCCCACGACCGATCAGCAACAGGTAAATCAACAGCAACAGGCAGATGCCGACCAGACCGAACTCCTCGCCGAGCACGGCGATGATGAAGTCGGTGTGGCTTTCCGGGAGGAAATCCAGGTGCGACTGGGTGCCCAGCAGCCAGCCTTTGCCGAACACACCGCCCGAGCCGATCGCCGCCTTGGACTGGATGATGTTCCAGCCCGTGCCCAATGGATCGCTCTCGGGGTCGAGGAAGGTCAGGACTCGCTGCTTCTGGTAGTCGTGCATGACGAAGAACCACATCGCCACCGCCACCGGCACCGCTGCGGCGATCACGCTGATGATCCAGCGCCAGCGAAGCCCCCCCATGAACAGCACGAAGGCGCCCGAGGCCAGGATCAGCAGCGCAGTCCCGAGGTCCGGCTGGCGCACGATGAGAATGAACGGCACGCCGATCAGCACCAGGCTGATCGCCAC
This sequence comes from Pseudomonas sp. HTZ2, assembly GCF_033173945.1. NCBI lineage: Bacteria > Pseudomonadati > Pseudomonadota > Gammaproteobacteria > Pseudomonadales > Pseudomonadaceae > Pseudomonas > Pseudomonas sp. HTZ2. The sequence goes on from NZ_CP137332.1 coordinate 4,811,924, forward strand.
ATGCTTGAGGTGCGGCGGCAAAGTGCGCTTGGACAGGTACCAGGCAATGGTCGCCGGCATGATGATCTTCATGAACTCCGAGGGCTGGAAGCGGATCACCCCCGGGATGTTGATCCAGCGCGTGGCCCCCATGGCGTTGTGCCCCATGACGTCCACTACTACCAGCAGCAGCACCCCGACCACATAGGCCAAGGGCACCCAGCGCGCCATAAAGCGCGGCTCGAGCTGGGCGATGACGAACATCGACACCAGGCCGATGCCGAACGAGGTGGCCTGCTTGAGCAGCAAGTCCCAGTTCTTGCCACTGGCCGAATAAAGGACGAACAGGCTGCCGGCCGCCAGGGTCAGCAGGATGACCAGCAAAGGGCCGTCGACATGGATGCGCTGCAGAAAGCTCGCACGCCGACGCATCACGTCCTCGCTGGAGAGCATGCGATCGAAATTGTTCTTCACTGGGCCGATTCCTGGACAACGGTGGCAGGCGCGAATTCAGGTTTGAGCCGGCCGTTCTCGTCGAGCAGCCAGGCGTCCATCACCTGGCGCACGACAGGCGCTGCGACGCCGGAGCCGGATTCGCCGTTCTCGACCATCACCGAGACCACGATCTTCGGATCTTCGGCAGGGGCAAAGGCGACGAACAAGGCGTGGTCACGGTGGCGCTCCTGGAGTTTGTTGCGGTCGTATTTCTCGCCTTGCTTGATCGCCACCACCTGAGCGGTGCCGCTCTTGCCGGCGATGCGGTACTGGGAGCCGAGCGCGGCCTTGCGGGCGGTACCCCGGGCGCCATGCATCACCTGCTCCATGCCATGGGTGACCTTGGCCCAGTCGGACTTGTCACGCAGGACAATGTCCTCCATCGGGTTCTCGTCCACCGGCGGCTTGCCTTCGATGGTCTTGGCCAGGTGGGGACGGTTCCACTTGCCCTTGTTAGCGATCAATGCGGTGGCCTGGGCCAGCTGCAAGGGCGTAGCCTGCATGTAGCCCTGGCCGATACCGAGGATCAGAGTCTCGCCAGGGAACCAGGCCTGGCGACGGGTGGCGCGCTTCCATTCGCGCGATGGCATCAGCCCGGGAGACTCCTCGAACATGTCGAGGGAAACCTTCTGGCCGATGCCGAACTTGTTCATGTAGCTGGACAGGCGATCGATACCCATCTTGTGGGCAAGATCGTAGAAGTAAGTGTCGTTGGAGCGCATGATTGCGGTGTCCAGATCGACCCAGCCGTCACCGGTCCGGTTCCAGTTGCGGTACTTGTGATCGTAGTTGGGCAATTGGTAGTAGCCGGGGTCGAACACCCGGCTGCTCGCGGTCACCACACCGCTGTCCAGCCCGGCGATGGCCACTGCCGGCTTGATGGTCGAGCCGGGCGGATAGAGCCCGCGCAAGACACGGTTGAACAGCGGCCGATCGATCGAGTCACGCAGCTCGGCATAGGCCTTGAAGCTGATGCCGGTGACGAACAAGTTGGGATCGAAACTCGGCTGGCTGACCATCGCCAGCACCTCGCCGGTGCGCGGATCCAAGGCCACCAGCGCGCCGCGACGTCCGCCCAAGGCAGCTTCGGCAGCCTCCTGCAGCTTGATGTCAAGGCTCAGTACGATGTCCTTGCCAGGCTCCGGGTCGGTGCGCTTGAGCACCCGCAGAACCCGGCCTCGGGCGTTGGTCTCGACCTCCTCGTAGCCCACCTGGCCGTGCAGCTCGGCCTCGTAGAAACGCTCGATGCCGGTCTTGCCGATATGGTGGGTGCCGCTGTAGTTGACCGGGTCGAGGCTCTTGAGCTCCTTCTCGTTGATGCGCCCGACATAGCCCACCGAATGGGCGAAATGCGCGCCCTGTGGGTAATGGCGCACCAGCTGCGCCGCCACGTCCACACCCGGCAGACGGAACTGGTTCACCGCAATGCGGGCGATCTGCTCTTCGTTGAGCTCGAACAGGATAGGCACCGGCTCGAATGGCCTGCGCCCCTGCTTCATGCGCTTTTCGAACAGGGCCCGGTCATCGGGCGTCAGCTCCAGCACCTCGACGATGGTGTCGAGCACCTGGCGCCAGTCACCTGAGCGCTCACGGGTCATGGTGAGACTGAAGCTGGGACGGTTGTCAGCAACGATCACCCCGTTGCGGTCGAAAATCAGCCCGCGGGTCGGCGGGATCGGCTGCACGTGCACCCGGTTGTTTTCCGAAAGCGTGGAGTGGTAGTCGTACTGGATGACCTGCAGGTAGTAGAGCCGGGCGATCAGGACGCACACCAGCAGCACGACCGCCACCGCGCCGACCACGACGCGGCTGCGCACCAGGCGGGCGTCTTTCTCATGGTCCTTCAGACGAATCGGCTGCGACATCGGACGGGCTTACAGGCTCATTTGTGGTAGGGGTGCCCGGACAGTACGGTCCAGGCGCGATAGATCTGCTCGCCGATCAGTATCCTTACCAACGGGTGCGGCAGGGTCAGTGGCGACAGCGACCAACGCTGTTCGGCGCGTGCGCAGACCTCCGGCGCCAGGCCTTCCGGGCCTCCCACCATGAGATTGACCGTACGCGCATCCAGGCGCCAACGATCCAGCTCGCCCGCCAGTTGCTCGGTACTCCAGGGCTTGCCATGGACCTCGAGGGTGACGATGCGTTCCCCGGGCTGAACCTTGGCCAGCATGGCCTCCCCCTCCTGGCGAATCAGGCGGGCGACGTCGGCATTCTTGCCACGGGTATTCAGCGGAATCTCCACCAGCTCCAGCGACAGCTCCGGGGGCAGGCGCTTGGCATATTCATGCCAGCCTTCCTCGACCCAGCGGGGCATGCGCGAGCCGACCGCGATCAGGCGCAGGCGCACAGCGTTTCCTCAGCCCCGGTCCTTGAGGTTTTCGGAATAGCTGTGAGCGTTTTCCGGGCTGTGGTGCTTGCCATCGGCGGAGCGGCTCTGCTCGGCACCCAGCCACAGGCGCTCGAGGTCGTAGAACTGACGCGCAGCGGCAGTCATCATGTGCACGATGACGTCGTTGAGGTCCAACAGGACCCAGTCGCTGTCGCCCTTCCCTTCTTCGCCCAGCGGTTGCACACCCTGGAGCTTGACGATTTCGCGGACCTTTTCGGCCATCGCGTTGATCTGCCGGTTGGAAGTACCGGTGGCGATGATCATGTAGTCGGTCAGGCTGTGCTTTTCACGCACGTCGATGACCTGGATGTCCTGGGCTTTGACATCTTCCAAAGCCGATTTGGCCAGGTTGACCAGCTCTTCGCCGTTGATTTTCTGCTTGCTCATAAGAAACTCGTTCAATTCATGAATGAGGCGCCTGGTGGCGCCGTCAGTGCGACGCACGGTAAAGGTCGTGCGCCTCGATATAGGCCAGTACTGCGTCCGGCACCAGGAACCGTACCGACTTGCCGCTGGCCAGCAGCTGTCGGATCTGCGTGGCGGACACCGCGAGCGGCGTCTGCCAGACGAACGAAATGTGCCCCGCCGGGCCGGACATGGCGGTGGGATCGCTCTCCGAGCGCGCAGCCAGCAGGTTGCGCAGCTCGTCAGGGGGTTCGACATCGGCATCCGGGCGTTGCAGCACCAGGATGTGACAGTGTTGCAGCAACTCTTCCCAGCGATGCCAGCTGGGCAGTCCGCAGAATGCGTCCCAACCCAGCACCAGGAACAGCTGGTCGTCAGCGCCGAGTTCGGCGCGGATCGACTCCAATGTATCGATGGTGTAAGACGGTTTGTCCCGCGAAAGCTCCCGCGCATCCACACTCAGCCGCTCGACCCCGGCCACGGCGCAACGCACCATGGCCAGGCGGTCCTGGGGTGCCACCTGCGGGGTGTCGCGGTGCGGTGGCCGGGCGTTGGGCAGCAGGCGCAGCTCATCCAACGCCATGAACTCGGCCACTTCCAGCGCGCTGCGCAGGTGACCGATGTGCACGGGGTCGAAAGTGCCGCCGAGAATGCCGATGCGCCGGACTGCCTGGGCCTTGCTCAACTCAGCAGGACTCCTGACCGCGCAGCTGGCCGTCACCGATCACCACGTACTTCTCGCAGGTCAGCCCTTCCAGGCCGACCGGTCCGCGGGCATGCAGCTTGTCGGTGGAGATGCCGATCTCCGCGCCCAGGCCATACTCGAAACCATCGGCGAAGCAGGTCGGGGCGTTGAGCATCACCGAGGCCGAGTCGACCTCGGCCATGAAACGCCGGGCCTGGCCCTGATGCTCGGTGATGATCGAATCGGTGTGGTGCGAGCCATAGTGGTTGATGTGCTCGATGGCCGCGTCCAGGCCTTCGACGACACGGATCGACAAGATCGCGTCGAGGTATTCGGTGTGCCAGTCGTCTTCGCTGGCCGGATTGGCGGCGATGATCGCTCGGGTGCGTTCGCAGCCGCGCAGTTCGACGCCCTTCTCCTGGAAGCGGCGGGCCATCTCCGGGAGGAACGCCTCGGCGACAGTGGCATCCACCAGCAGGGTTTCCATGGCGCCGCAGATGCCGTAGCGATAGGTCTTGGCGTTGAACGCGACGCGCCAGGCCTTGTCCAGGTCAGCATGTTGGTCGACATAGACGTGGCAGATGCCGTCCAGGTGCTTGATCACCGGTACCCGGGCATCGCGACTGATGCGTTCGATCAGGCCACGACCGCCACGCGGCACGATCACATCGACGAACTCAGGCATGCTGATCAGCGCGCCCACGGCCGCGCGGTCGGTAGTCTCGACCACTTGGACCACGGCCGCCGGCAAGCCGGCCTCGGCCAGGCCCCGCTGGATGCAGGCGGCGATTGCGCGGTTGGAATGAATGGCTTCGGAGCCGCCACGCAAGATGGTGGCGTTGCCGGACTTCAGGCACAGGCTGGCGGCGTCGATCGTCACGTTCGGGCGCGACTCGTAGATGATCCCAATCACGCCCAGCGGCACGCGCATCTTGCCGACCTGGATGCCCGACGGGCGGTAGCTCATGTCTCGGATGGCACCGACCGGATCCGGCAGGCTGGCCACCTGGCGCAGGCCGGTGATCATGCCGTCGATGCGCGCCGGGGTCAGGGCCAGGCGATCCAGCAATGCCGGCTCCAGGCCATTGGCGCGGCCATTGGCCAGGTCCTGTTCATTGGCTGCTGTCAGCTCGGCACGGGCGGCATCCAGGGCGTCTGCGGCGGCCTGCAGGGCGCGGTTCTTCTGCGCGGTGCTGGCACGGCCGATCACGCGCGAGGCCTCACGGGCGGCGCGACCCAGGCGGGTCATGTAGTCAAGAACGGACTCAGTCATGGGCTCGGTGTCTTGGCGAAGGGGAAATCGGCTGATTATAACTGGCACGCTCGGGTACGCCCAGCGGCGGGTGGCGGATGGTCGAAAATGAGCGACAGGATCTGTAGGAAAGATGTAACTACCCATATCGAAATTTTGCCAAACCGATCATGGGGCAACCTACTGCCCCCAGAAAACGACACAGCGCATGCGAAAACGGCTTTATCCGCGAAAGGGGCACTGCTACCCCTCGGTTCAGCCTCGATTAAGCCATTAATTGCTATCATCTGCGCCCCGACCACCACGAGCCGACCGCATGCCAGACACAGCCCCCTGCCCGGCCCGCGCCCTGCCCGACAGCTTCTTCGACCGAGACGCCCAGACCTTGGCCCGGGACCTTTTGGGCAAGCTGATCCGCCACCGCCAGGGCAATCTCTGGCTCGCGGCACGCATCATCGAGACCGAGGCCTATTACCTCACCGACAAAGGCAGCCACGCCTCGCTCGGCTACACCGAAAAGCGCAAGGCGCTGTTCCTCGATGGTGGGCACATCTACATGTACTACGCCCGCGGCGGCGACTCGCTGAACTTCAGCGCCCACGGCCCGGGCAATGCCGTGCTGATAAAATCCGCCTACCCCTGGGTGGACGCGATTTCAGATGCCAACAGCCTGGCGCAGATGCAACTGAACAATCCCGATGCCAGCGGCAACCTGCGTCCGGCCGAGCGCCTGTGCGCGGGGCAGACCCTGCTATGTCGAGCCCTGGGCCTGAAAGTGCCGGACTGGGACGCCAAGCGTTTCGACCCTGAGCGCCTGTATGTCGAGGACTGCGGTGCAGTGGTAGCGCAGGTGATCCAGACCACTCGCCTGGGCATCCCCCATGGCCGCGACGAACATCTCCCCTACCGCTTCGTCGATGCCGAATACGCGCGCTTTTGTACACGGAACCCGCTGCGCCGGGGCCAAGTCGAAGGGCGTGATTTTTCCATCCTGAAACAAGGAAGCTGACCCCATGGGCCAATGGCTCGACAGCCTGACCGGCTGGCTCAGCGCCAACCCCCAGTGGCTTGGCCTGGCGATTTTCCTGGTGGCCTGCGTGGAATGCCTGGCCATCGCCGGCATCATCGTGCCGGGGACCGTTCTGCTATTCGCCGTGGCCGTGCTGGCCGGCAGCGGCGCCTTCAGCCTCGGCGAGACATTGCTGCTGGGCTTTCTCGGCGGGCTGCTGGGGGACGCGGTGTCGTACTCACTGGGCAAGCGGTTCCATCAGAACATCCGCCGCCTGCCGCTATTGCGCCATCATCCGGAATGGATCGGCAGCGCCGAGGCCTACTTCCAGCGTTATGGTATCGCCAGCTTGCTGGTAGGACGCTTCATCGGCCCGCTGCGACCGATGCTGCCCATGGTCGCAGGCATGTTCGACATGCCGCTGCCGCGCTTCATCGCCGTCAGCCTGCTGGCCGGCGCCGGCTGGTCGGTGGCTTACCTGTTGCCGGGCTGGGCCACCGGGGCGGCTATGCGTCTACCTCTGCCGGAAGGGTTCTGGCTGGATGCAGGCGTCATCGCCGGCACATTGGCGGTGCTGATCGGCTTTAGCCTCAACAGCAGCCTGCGTGACCAGCGCTACGGCACACGCCTGATCGCCGGCCTGAGCTTCCTCGCCCTGGCAGGCATCTTCTTGGGCTGGCCATTTCTGCACGAATTCGACCAAGGAATCATGACCCTGGTGCAGGAGCACCGTAGCCAGGCAGTCGATGGCGCCGTGGTGCTGATCACCCGCTTGGGAGATTTTCGTACACAGCTGTTCCTGGGTGGCTTGCTCACCGGGCTTCTGTTGCTGGCACGGCAGTGGCGTCATGCCCTGTTCGCCGGTGGCGCGCTGATGGGTACGGCGATCGCCAACGGCACGTTGAAATGGCTATTCGCTCGCGCACGCCCCGAAGTACTGACCGACCCACTGACCAGCTACAGCATGCCCAGCGGCCACAGCTCGGCGTCGTTTGCGTTCTTCCTGGTGCTGGCAGTGCTGGCCGGACGCGGCCAGCCACCGCGCATGCGCCTGACCTGGGTGATGCTGGGCTGCCTGCCGGCACTGGCGATCGCCTTGTCGCGGGTATACCTGGGGGCCCATTGGCCGACCGATATCCTTGCCGGAGCGCTGTTGGCGTGTTGCGTCTGCGCGCTGAGCCTGACCCTGGTGCAGCATCGCCAACCCCTTCAGGCCTTGCCGCTGCGCGTGTGGTGGCTGGTACTGCCGGCCTGCGTTGCCCTGTTGGCGTTCTTCGCCCTGCACGCCCTGCCCCAGGCGCTGTTGCGCTACCAATATTGAGACGCGACCGGTTCGGTGTACTCGCCGCCGCATTCACAGGTAAACCCGCTTGTGCGTTATTTCTGCGGGAGCGGGTTTACCCGCGAAAGGGCCCAGACAAGCAATGCAACGGACCGTTGCATCTACTGCGCTGCACCGGGCAATTCAAGCAAACAGCTCGCCCTGGATGCGGTCCAGCAGATTCTGGATGGCCTCAAGCCGCAACTGCGGCGAGTCGATGGCCAACAGGTCGAGCTTGTCTTCTTCCATGAACGGCAACAGGTAGCCCAGCTGGTTGGCCAGGGACTGGCATCCATCCACGGCCCGCGGCATATCCAGCGCCGCCACCATCGGGTGTTCACCCAGCGCTTGCAGCAGCGCCAGCAGATCGTCATCCCGCTCGGACAACGCGCTGTCCGCAAGCTCCGGCAGCCAGTGCACATCGCCAACCATCAACTGATCTTTCTGCACCTCGGTCTGCTCCAGGCGGAAACGCCGCACGCCTTCCACACGGATGCCCAGCAAGCCGTTTTCCTGCTGCACGAAGTCGCGGATCAGCGCCTCGCAGCCGACCGAGGCCACCACCGGCGGCGCCTTGCCGACCTGCTCGCCCTCAAGGATGCACACCACGCCGAACCCACCACCCTGCTTCATGCAACGGCTGATCATGTCCAGGTAGCGCGCCTCGAAAATCTGCAGATCGAGCAGGCAGCCGGGAAACAGCACGGTATCGAGGGGAAACAGCGGTAGCGTCATCTTCATTCCTCACACCAGCAGGCTGACCGCCAACGGCAGGAACACCGCCGTGGCCACGCCCATCAGGCTCATCGCCAGCGCGGCGAAGGCGCCGCATTCGTCACTTTCCTGCAAGGCAACCGAGGTGCCTACCGCATGAGCGGTGATGCCCAGAGACATGCCGCGCGCCTCGGGGCTGAGCACGCCAAAGCGGGTCAGCAAAGCCGGGCCGAAGATTGCCCCGATCACCCCGGTGATCAGCACGAACACCGCTGCCAGAGCCGCAACGCCACCAATCTGCTCGGCCACCAGCATGGCAATGGGTGATGTCACCGACTTTGGCGCCATGGTCATCAGGATCATGTGCTCGGCCCCAAACCACCACCCCAGCGCCAGGCACGCCACGGTGGCGAACAGGCCTCCGATTACCAGCGTAGTAAATGTCGGCCAGAACAGCTGGCGGATCCGCCGCAGGTTCAGGTAGAGCGGCACAGCCAAGGCCACGGTGGCCGGGCCCAGGAGGATGTAGAGGATCTCGGTACTCTTGCGATACTCGGTGTAATCGATGCCACACGCCAGCAGTACGCCGATGACCAGCACCATCGACATCAATACCGGTTGCAGGAAGATCCAGCGGGTTTTCTCGTAGGCTGCCAACACCACCTGGTAGGCCCCCAGGGTGATGCCAATACCGAACAGAGGATGGTGGATGACCGCGTCGAGCGCGCCTTGCCAGTCGAACATCATGGCTGCTCCTTGTGCTTGCCTTGGCGGTTGATGAGCTTTTGCATCAGCACACCGACGAACACTAGGGTCACCAGGCAGGAAATCACCAAGGCGCCGGCGATGGCCCAGAAGTCCGCGGCGATGTCCTTGGCATAGACCATCACACCCACCGCCGGCGGCACCAGCAGCAACGGAAGGTAGCGCAGCAGGCTACCGGACGCCTCACTCAAAGGCTTGCCCACTTCCCCTCGCACCATCAGCGATACCAGCAACAGCAGCAGGCCAATGATCGGTCCCGGCAAGATGGGTACGAACAGATGATTGATCGCCGTCCCCAGCAGTTGAAACAACACCAGCCAGGTCAAACCACGCAACAGCATAAGGATCTCCTCCAGGCAGTGCGGCCATTATAAGCATGCGCCCGGCAGCCCTAGTAAGCCGATTTGCGGCGAAAAGATGACAACTTGACTGTAAAGGACGGCCGTGATGATCTTGCACTGCCGTACCAAATCGAGCAGCAAGACAACCTGGAGAGTTGCGATGCCCTATGTACCTGTTAGCGCGTTATCGCAGTATGTCGGCAAGGAACTGGGACGTTCCGAGTGGTTGAAGATCGATCAGCAGCGCATCAACCTGTTTGCCGAGGCCACGGGGGACTTCCAGTTCATCCATGTCGACCCGAACAAGGCCGCCAAGACGCCATTCGGAGGCACCATCGCCCACGGTTTCTTGACCCTCTCGCTGATTCCCAAGTTGATGGAGGACATTCTCGTCCTGCCCGAAGGTCTGAAGATGGCGCTCAACTACGGGCTGGACAGCGTGCGATTCATCCAGCCGGTAAAGGTGGACAGCCGGGTGCGCCTGAGAGTCGAGCTGGCTGACGCCACCGAGAAAAAGCCCGGGCAATGGCTGCTCAAGATCACCGCCACCCTGGAAATCGAAGGCGAGGAAAAACCGGCCTATATTGCCGAGCCACTCTCGTTGTGCTTCGTCTGACTCGGGACAACCCGCCAGCCCTTCACGAGTGAACCGCTCCCACAGGCGCGGCGCTTCCATCAAAAGCACCGCAAAACCTGTGGGAGCGGCTTTACCCGCGAAGGGGCCGCACAGGCCATAGGCGTGCGGCGCCCAGTACCTTCGCCGACGCATTCTGCGGCATACTCGACGCATCGTTTGCCCGGAATCCGCCATGCGCGCACTGCTGCCCTTCACCTTGATCCTGCTGCTCGCCGCTTGTGGCGAAGGCGAACCCTTGTCGCCACCGGATGCTCGCCTGCCCGATGGGGGCCGCTACCGAGGGCAGGTGGTCGACGGCCTGCTGCAGGGCGAAGGGCGCATCGACTACCCCAATGGGAGTTGGTACGCCGGCACTTTCCTCAACGGCCAATGGCATGGCCAGGGCGAGTGGCACGGCAGTAATGGCGAGATCTACCGAGGTCAGTTCGCCGAAGGCCTGTTCCATGGCTTGGGCGATCTGACCACACCCGGTAGCCACTACGCGGGCACTTTCAAGCATGGCCGGCGCGACGGCGAAGGCACCCTCAAGCAAAACGACCAGACCTACCGCGGCCAGTTCGCCAACGACCAGTACGAAGGCGCCGGCGAACTGGAGCTGGCCGACGGCAGCCGCTACCAGGGCTTGTTCGCAAAAGGCAAACCCAACGGCGCCGGCGTCCGCAGCGATGCCAGCGGCAATCAGTTCAGTGGCCACTTCGTCGACGGCTTGCTCCAGGGAGCCGGCACCTACGACAGCGTCGAAGGCGAGCAATACATCGGCGAGTTCAAGGACAACCGCCTCGAAGGCCGCGGACGTTACGAGAACGCCGAGGGCGATGTATGGATCGGTGACTTCAAAGACGGCACCCTCGACGGCCAGGGCGAGATGCTCGGCAGCGATGGCAGCCGCTACAAAGGCGGCTTTCGCGACTGGCAGTTCAGCGGCAAAGGCCACCTGCAACTCGCCGACGGTAGCCAGTATGTGGGCAATTTCGAGAACGACACCTACCAGGGCCATGGCCGGCTGATCCAGGCCAACGGCAAGGTCGAAGGCGGGTATTGGGTCAAGGGCGTACGGGTACGCGACGAGAAGAACAAACTGCTCCCCGACCCGCTGGATCTGGCCCTGCTCAACCAAGGCCAACTTCTCGAGCGGTCGCTGGCCAGCGTGCCGCCTTCCCAACCGCCGATCCAGCTGTATAGCCTGGTTGTGGCTGGCGACGGCCAGCAGAGCGTGTTTCTGCGTGAGGCCGACTACGTGAGCAATATGCTCAAGATCCGCTTCGGCGCCCATGGCCAGATCACCTTGGTCAACCACCGCGACCATATGGCCGACCGTCCCATGGCCACTCGCGAGAACCTTACCCGTGCCGCGCGCACCCTGGCCGAGCGCAGCGGCCCTGAAGACCTGATTTTCATCTACCTCACCAGCCATGGCAGCCCTGACCACCAACTGGTATTCGACCAGCCCCGCCTGCAACTGGCGGACCTGTCCGCCGACGAATTAGCCAGCGCCTTGGCTCCGCTCAAGGAGCGCGACAAGGTCATTGTGATCTCGGCCTGCTATTCAGGTGGCTATATCGCCCCGCTCAAGGACGACCGCACGCTGATCATGACTGCGGCGCGCCCCGACCGGGTGTCCTTCGGCTGTTCGGAAGAGGCTGATTTCACCTATTTCGGCGACGCCCTGTTCGCCGAAGCGCTGAATCAGACCGACGACCTCAAGCAGGCCTTCGAACTGGCGCGCGCCAGTGTTGCCGAACGTGAAAGAAGGGAAGGTTTCGAAGCCTCCGAGCCGCAGCTCTGGGCACCGCCTGCAGTGCTTGCACACTGGCAGAGCCTGCGCCGGCAACAGGCCGAGGAAGCCTTGCGCAATGAAGCCCAACCAGTGCGTGGGGACCAGGCAAAAACACCTGAGGCCCACTAAGCTTGGTAGTAACAAAGGGAGAGACATCATGTACTTGACGCCTCAGCATGTCCTGCTTGCCGGAGCCACGGGTCTTACGGGTGAACACCTGCTCGACCGCCTGCTCAACGAGCCCACCATCAGCCGGGTGCTGGCGCCGACCCGCCGCCCGCTGGCCGAACATCCACACTTGGAAAACCCCGTGGGTGATCCGGCCGTGTTTCTCCCGCAACTGGCCGGTCGCGTCGATATCGCTTTCTGCTGCCTGGGCACCACGCTCAAGCAGGCAGGCTCGGAAACCGCCTTCCGCGCCGTAGACCTGGACATGGTCGTCGCCTTCAGCAAACGAGCCCGGGAAATGGGCGCCCGTCACCTGCTGGTGGTCAGCGCCCTGGGCGCCGACCCCAAATCGTCGATCTTCTACAACCGGGTCAAGGGCGAGATGGAAGAAGCACTCAAGGCCCAGGACTGGCCACAATTGACCATCGTCCGACCTTCGCTGCTGCTGGGAGACCGTGTCGAACCCCGGGCAAGCGAACGCATTGCCGCCCCCTTCGCCCGCCTGATCCCTGGCAAGTACCGGGGCATTGAAGCCTGCACCCTGGCCCGAGCACTGTGGCGCCTGGCTTTGGAGGAAGAGGACGGGATTCGGATCGTCGAGTCCGACGAGTTGCGCAAGCTGGGCAAGAAATAGCCTAGCGCTGGCAAACCCGCTCCCACCTGACCTGCGCAAGGCCCGTTGGGAGCGGGTTCACCCGATAAACGCCCTCACAGACCGCCCGTGGCGTTGAACCCCACCCCTGCCGCGGTCAGCAACGACAGTGGCAATAACAATGTGTCCAGCAATGCGCTACCCGGCAGGTCCAGCCCCGGGTAAGCCGGCGCCTGGGCGCCAAAGCGATCCTCGGGGCAGCAGCCGCCGTTCATCACATACAGGTCCAGCCGCGTTCCTGCATACACGACCGGTGCCCCGGGTTTGTTGGCATCCAAGGTGCGCACGGTCGCGCAGCCGCTGAGCAGCACCACCGCCAGCATTCCCACCAGCAGTCGGCTCAATCGTCAGCCCCGAAATGATGCTCACCCCAGCGCGGCAGCATGTCCTGGGGGATGTTCAGCAGATTGAGGATGCGCGCCACGACGAAGTCGACAAGATCGTCGATGGTCTGGGGCTGGTGATAGAAGCCTGGGGCCGCCGGCAGGATCACCGCGCCCATCTGCGACAGCTTGAGCATGTTCTCCAGATGGATGGTCGAGAACGGCGCCTCGCGGGGCACGAGGATCAACTGGCGGCGCTCCTTGAGGGTGACGTCCGCGGCACGCTCGATCAGGTTGTTGCAGGCTCCCGTGGCGATGGCCGACAACGTTCCGGTGGAGCACGGCACCACCACCATCGCCGCCGGCGCGCCGGAGCCGGAGGCCACCGGCGCCATCCAGTCTTCCTTGCCGTACACGCGGATCTGCCCGTCGGCAGCGCCTGTGTACTCGGTGAGGAAGGTCTGCATCGCTTGAGGTTTGGCCGGCAGTACCACGTCGGTCTCGGTGGACATCACCAATTGCGCGGCCTTGGAGATCAGAAAGTGCACCTCCCGGTCCTCGCGCACGAGGCAATCGAGCAGGCGTAGGCCATATTGCGCGCCGGAGGCGCCGGTCATGGCCAGGGTGATGCGCTCCGGACCGCTCACTTGAGGGCCTCGGCCAGTTTGCCGTGCAGCCCGCCAAAGCCGCCGTTGCTCATGATGACCACGTGGGTGCCTGGGCGCGCCTGGCCTTTGACCCGCTCGATGATCGCCTCGAGGCTGTCGGCCACTACCGAGGGTACCTTGCACTGCGCTGCGGTGGCCGCCAGGTCCCAGCCCAGGTTGGGGGGGGCGTACCAGATCACTTGGTCGGCGTGCTCGACGCTGTCCGGCAGGCCGTCACGGTGGGCACCCAACTTCATGGAGTTGGAACGCGGCTCGATCACCGCAATCACCGGCGCCTCGCCGACGCGCTTGCGCAGGCCGTCGAGGGTGGTGGCGATGGCGGTCGGGTGATGGGCGAAGTCGTCATAGATGGTCACGCCTTGAACCTCGGCGACCTTTTCCATCCGTCGCTTGACGCTCTTGAAGGCGCTCAGGCCCTCAATGGCCATGGCCGGCGCCACCCCCACATGGCGAGCTGCAGCCAAGGTGGCCAGGGCGTTGGCGACGTTGTGCTGGCCGGTCAACTCCCACTGGACTGCTCCTTGGACCACGCCTTCGAACAACACCTCGAAGTGCGAGCCATCGGCGCTCAGCAGGCGCGCCTGCCATTGGCCGCCCTCGCCTGTGGTTTGCACCGGCGTCCAGCAACCCATGCCGATGACGCGCTCCAAGGCCTGTTCTGTGGTGGGGTGGATGACCAGGCCTTCGCTAGGGATGGTTCGCACCAAATGGTGGAACTGCCGCTCGATGGACGCCAGATCTGGGAAGATATCCGCATGATCGAACTCAAGATTATTGAGGATCGCCGTACGGGGGTGGTAATGGACGAACTTCGAACGCTTGTCGAAGAAGGCGCTGTCGTACTCGTCGGCTTCGACGACGAAGAACGGCGTGCCGCCCAGGCGTGCCGATACCGAGAAGTTCTGCGGCACGCCGCCGATCAAGAAGCCCGGGCTCATGCCTGCATGTTCCAGCACCCAGGCCAGCATGCTGCTGGTGGTGGTCTTGCCGTGGGTCCCGGCCACTGCCAGCACCCAACGGCCCTGCAGCACGTGATCGGCCAACCACTGAGGGCCGGAGACATAGGGCAGCCCCTTGTTCAGCACGTACTCCACGGCCGGGTTGCCCCGGGACATGGCGTTGCCGATCACCACCAGGTCAGGCGCTGGCTCCAGCTGGGCCGGATCGTACCCTTGGGTCAACTGGATGCCCTGGGCCTCCAACTGAGTGCTCATGGGAGGGTAGACGTTGGCGTCGGAGCCGGTGACCCGATGGCCCAGCTCCTTGGCCAGCACCGCCAGCGAACCCATGAAAGTGCCGCAAATACCGAGAATGTGAATGTGCATGGTCGACCTCGCAAAACTTCGGGGCAGGTTAGCCCAGGGCGAGGGAAATCGCACTCGCTGTTTCGCTCAACCCGCCCTGGCGATGCCGTGTTTGCGCAGTTTTCGATACAAGGTGTTGCGACTGATGCCCAGATGCTCGGCGACATGTGTCATGTGCCAGTGTTTTGCCTCTAGCACGGTCAGCAGCGCGTCCCGCTCGGCATGCTCGAGCGTGGCGGGATCTCTGTGGGATCGGGCCTGCCCCGCAGTGGCGCCAGCAGGGTCGACATCCTTGACACGTTCGTGGGCCAAACCCGCTCCCATCGAGTCGGCGCCCGCTTTCACGATGGCTGGCAAGTCGGAAAACTCGATGCGATTGTCTTCACACAGAGCGACCAGCGTGCGCAGCACATTGCGCATCTGCCGCACGTTGCCCGGCCAAGCAAACTTCAGCAACGCCTGGCGAGCGGACGGTGCGAGGTCGATGGCCTCGCCAGAGGCCTCCTGGCGCAACAGGAAGTCGAGCAACTGCGCCTTGTCGCTACGCTCGCGCAACGCCGGCAGCGCCACTTCCAGGCCGTTGAGCCGGTAATACAAGTCCTCGCGGAAGCTGCCCTCGCTCACCCGTTCCAACAGGTCACGGTGGGTGGCGCTGATGATCCGTACATCCACCGCCTGGGGCTCCCCCCCAATCGGCACCACCTGGCGCTCCTCCAGCACCCGCAGCAGGCGAGTCTGCAGGGCAAGCGGCATATCGCCGATCTCGTCGAGCAGCAAGGTGCCACCATCGGCCTGCAGCAGCTTGCCGCGCATGCCCTCCTTACGTGCCCCGGTGAAACTGCCACCGCGATAGCCGAACAGCTCACTCTCGATCAGGCTCTCGGGGATCGACGCGCAATTGATGGCCACGAATGGCTTGTCGCGACGCTGACTGGCCTGGTGCACGGCCTGGGCGAACGCCTCCTTGCCGCAGCCGGTCTCGCCGCACAGCAGCAGCGGCACGTCACGTTCGAACACTCGCACGGCACGGCGCAAGTCCTGCTCCAGTGCAGGGTCGACCACGCAAATACCCGTAGGGATGTCACGCCGAATCTCGGGCAGGCTCGCCGGCACCGACCAGGCGGATGCCCGCGCCTGGCCACGCAGGGTGGCGAACACTTGGCGGCCATCGCGGGTATGCAGCGGCCAGGCCGTACTGCCTTGGGGTGTGGCACGACTGAACAGTTCGTCATGACTACAGGCGAAGAACATTCCCACCGGCTTGCCGAGCATACCGCCGCGGATGGTGCCCAGCAGGTTCAGCGCGCTCTGGTTGACCGCGCAGATCCGGCCGTCACCGTCGAATGCCACCAGCCCTTCACTGAACAGCCCGACCGACTCGGCCTGCAGGTGGAAGCGCAGCAGCCACTGATGCTCGAAATGACGCAGGAAGTAGCAGCTCTCGATCATTTTTGCCGACAGGTTGACCAGCGCCATGGTGTGGAACTGGCTCTGTCGCGAGACCTCCGGGCGGGCCGAAGACACATCGAGTACCGCCAGCAGTTCTCCGTGTGGATCGAACACCGGGCTCGCCGAGCAGGTCAGGCCGGTATGTCGGCCGCGGAAGTGCTCGCCTTGATGAATGGTCAAGGCCTGGCGCTCGACCAGGCAGGTGCCGATGCCATTGGTGCCTTCGCGAGCCTCGCTCCAGTCGGCGCCCAGCCACAGCCCGGCACGCTCGAAGATGCGCCGCTCGGTGGGGGCGGTCACGCAGTTGAGGATCACGCCGCGAGCATCGGTCAGCAGCACGGCATGGCCAGCGCCGGAAAGCTGCTGGTGCAGGCTGTTCATCTCAGTGTCGGCGATCTGCAGCACCTGCTGCAGGCGTTCGCGGCTTTCCAGCAGGCGACCATGCTCCAGCACCACAGGCGCCTGGGCCTGGGCCGGGTCGAGATGATAGTCCTCCAGGCAACGCAGCCAGGAGCGCGCGATCGAAGGGTCGCTGCCTGGCCCACTGGCCTGGCCACTGGCGACCGTGAGCACCTGGTGGGCATGGCGGCTGAACGAGTTGCTCTGCATTGTTGTTCTTCTCCGCAGATAGAGCGTTGCGCCAGCATCCTCCACCTGTCAGCGCATTGCAACGACACGCTGACCACTGAGTCATATGCTGTACCGGGAGCGGTACAAAATGTCACGACAGGCGTGCCACTGTT
This sequence comes from Pseudomonas sp. HTZ2, assembly GCF_033173945.1. Classification (NCBI taxonomy): domain Bacteria; kingdom Pseudomonadati; phylum Pseudomonadota; class Gammaproteobacteria; order Pseudomonadales; family Pseudomonadaceae; genus Pseudomonas; species Pseudomonas sp. HTZ2. Next base: position 4,829,003 of record NZ_CP137332.1, read on the forward strand.
GCCACAGCCGCGCCCCCCACTTCCTCACCGCATCAGGCAAAGCCCTTGATCTACAAGGGGCGCACGGCACTGGCCCGACCTTTGCTCTACGCTTTTCAACTCCGCAACAAACACAATAGCCAGGAGACACACCATGCGTTACGCACATCCGGGTACCGAAGGCGCGAAAATTTCCTTCAAGAGCCGCTACGGCAACTACATCGGCGGTGAGTTCGTTCCTCCGGTCAAGGGTGAATACTTCACCAACACCTCCCCGGTGAACGGCCAGCCGATCGCCGAATTCCCACGCTCCACTGCCGAAGACATCGACAAAGCCCTGGATGCCGCCCACGCCGCCGCCGACGCCTGGGGCCGCACCTCGGTGCAAGACCGCTCCAATGTGCTGCTCAAGATCGCCGACCGCATCGAGCAGAACCTGGAGATCCTGGCCATCACCGAAACCTGGGACAACGGCAAGCCGATCCGCGAAACCCTCAACGCCGATATCCCGCTGGCGGTCGATCACTTCCGCTACTTCGCCGGCTGCATCCGCGCCCAGGAAGGCGGCGCCGCCGAAATCAACGAAAACACCGTGGCCTATCACATCCACGAGCCGCTGGGCGTGGTCGGGCGTCGTGCTGGCGAGAACTGCGGCGTCCTGCTGCGCGGCACCAAGCGTGACGAAGTTGAGCGTGGCCAGGTTCTGGTCAAGCCAGGTTCGGTCAAGCCGCACACCAAGTTCACTGCAGAAGTCTACGTTCTGTCGAAGGAAGAAGGCGGTCGTCACACTCCGTTCTTCAAAGGCTACCGTCCTCAGTTCTACTTCCGTACCACTGACGTGACCGGTAACTGCGAACTGCCGGAAGGCGTTGAAATGGTAATGCCAGGTGACAACATTCAGATGACTGTTACCCTGATCAAGACCATCGCAATGGAAGACGGTCTGCGCTTCGCTATCCGTGAAGGCGGTCGTACCGTCGGCGCCGGCGTCGTAGCAAAAATCATCGAGTAATCACTCGGTCGATTGAAAAAGCCCCCGCTCAGCGGGGGCTTTTTTTATTGGGTTGACACTAAATAGGGGCGTCTATAGAATCACGCCTCCTTTTAACGGGCGTAGTGCGCCCGATGGGAACAGCCTGGAGTCTGAAATCCAATGCAAAATCAGCAAATCCGTATCAGGTTGAAGGCTTTTGACCATCGCCTGATCGACCAATCCACCCAGGAAATCGTGGAAACCGCGAAACGTACTGGTGCACAAGTGCGTGGTCCAATTCCACTGCCAACCCGCAAAGAGCGTTTCACCGTTCTGGTTTCCCCGCACGTCAACAAAGACGCGCGTGACCAGTACGAGATCCGCACTCATAAGCGTGTTCTGGACATCGTCCAGCCAACGGATAAAACCGTTGACGCGCTGATGAAGCTTGACCTTGCGGCAGGCGTGGAAGTACAGATCAGCCTCGGCTAAGACTTCGGTCTGAGTCGTGTAACGCTCTGAAATGGGCGGCCATAGCGGGTGAAAGCCCCGTACACTCATGAGGTTTACAACATGACTATTGGTGTAGTCGGTCGCAAGTGCGGTATGACCCGCATTTTCACCGAAGAAGGTGTCTCCATTCCGGTCACGGTCATCGAGATCGAGCCGAATCGCGTCACCCAGTTCAAAACTGAAGAAACCGATGGCTACCGTGCAGTGCAAGTCACTGTTGGTGAGCGTCGTGCTTCGCGCGTGACTGCCGCTCAGGCAGGTCACTTCGCCAAGGCTAACGTTGCCGCTGGTCGCGGTGTCTGGGAGTTCCGTCTTGAAGAAGGCGATTTCCAGGCTGGCGATCTGATCAAAGCTGAACTCTTCACTGCAGGCCAGCTGGTAGACGTAACCGGTCAGTCCAAAGGTAAAGGCTTCGCCGGTACCATCAAGCGTTGGAACTTCCGTGGTCAAGACAACACCCACGGTAACTCTGTATCGCACCGTGTCCCTGGCTCCATCGGCCAGTGCCAGACTCCTGGTCGTGTATTCAAGGGCAAGAAGATGTCCGGTCACATGGGCGCCGAGCGCGTGACTGTTCAGTCCCTGGAAGTAGTACGCGTAGACGCAGAACGCAACCTGCTGCTGGTCAAGGGTGCCGTTCCAGGCGCTACTGGCGGCGACGTGGTTGTGCGTCCAGCTGTCAAGGCTCGCGGTTAAGGGGAAACTGACATGCAACTTAATGTAAATGACGCTCAGGCGATCGAAGTTTCCGAACTGACTTTCGGTGGCGAATTCAACGAGACGCTGGTACACCAAGCAGTCGTGGCCTACATGGCCGGCGGCCGTCAGGGCACCAAGCAGCAGAAGACCCGTTCCGACGTAGCTGGTGGCGGCAAGCGCCCGTGGCGTCAGAAAGGCACCGGCCGCGCTCGTGCCGGTACCACTCGCGGCCCAATCTGGCGCGGCGGTGGTGTCACCTTCGCAGCTCGTCCGCAGGACCACTCGCAGAAGCTCAACAAGAAGATGTACCGCGCAGCCCTGCGCTCCATCCTCTCCGAGCTGGTACGTAGCGAGCGTCTGGTCGTAGTTCAGGACTTCGCTGTTGAAGCTCCGAAGACCAAAGACCTGCTGAACAAGCTGAACGGCATGGGTCTGAACGACGTACTGATCGTTTCCGACGCTGTTGATCAGAACCTGTACCTGGCTGCTCGTAACCTGCCGCACGTCGACGTACGTGACGTTCAGGGTTCCGATCCGGTCAGTCTGATCGCATACGAGAAAGTGTTGATCACTGTCTCGGCCGTGAAGAAATTCGAGGAGCTGCTGGGATGAACCAGGAACGCGTATTTAAAGTCCTCCTTGGCCCGCACGTTTCCGAGAAGGCTACCGTTCTGGCTGAGAAGAAAGGCCAGTTCGTATTCAAGGTTGCTACTGACGCAACCAAGCTGGAAATCAAGAAAGCTGTCGAAGGCCTGTTCAACGTAAAAGTTGAAAACGTGTCGACTGTTAACGTTCTGGGTAAAACCAAGCGTACCGCACGTGGTCTGGGCAAGCGTAATGACTGGAAGAAGGCGATCGTCTCCCTTCAGCCAGGCCAAGATCTCGATTTCAGCAGCAGTGCTGAGTAAGGAAGGGGTGCATCATGGCAATCGTTAAATGCAAACCGACTTCCCCTGGCCGCCGTTTCGTGGTCAAGGTGGTCAACAAGGAGCTGCACAAAGGCGCTCCTCACGCACCGCTGATCGAGAAGAAATCGAAGTCTGGTGGTCGTAACAACAATGGCCGCATCACCACTCGTCACGTTGGTGGTGGTCATAAGCAGCATTACCGTCTGGTTGACTTCCGTCGCAACGACAAAGATGGCATCCCAGCCACCGTCGAGCGTATCGAATACGACCCGAACCGTACTGCTCACATCGCCCTGCTGTGCTATGCAGACGGCGAGCGTCGTTACATCATCGCCCCTAAAGGCGTTGTTGCTGGCGACCAGCTGATCGCAGGCGCTCTGGCCCCAATCAAGGCCGGTAACTCCCTGCAACTGCGCAACATCCCAGTAGGTAGCACCATTCACGGCATCGAACTGAAGCCGGGCAAAGGTGCTCAGATCGCTCGTTCCGCTGGTGCTTCGGCTCAGCTGATCGCTCGCGAAGGCGCTTACGTGACCCTGCGTCTGCGCTCTGGTGAAATGCGTAAAGTACTGGCTGAGTGCCGTGCGACCCTGGGCGAAGTCTCGAATTCCGAGCACAGCCTGCGTTCGCTGGGTAAAGCTGGTGCCAAACGCTGGCGCGGCGTTCGCCCAACCGTTCGTGGTGTTGCCATGAACCCGGTTGACCACCCACATGGTGGTGGTGAAGGTCGTACCTCCGGTGGTCGTCATCCGGTATCGCCATGGGGCTTCCCGACCAAGGGTGCGAAGACCCGTGGTAATAAGCGTACCGACAATATGATCGTCCGTCGTCGCAAGTAACTAGAGGGATACGACAGTGCCACGTTCTCTGAAAAAAGGTCCTTTTATCGATCTTCACCTTCTGAAGAAGATCGAAGTGGCGGTGGAGAAGAACGATCGCAAGCCAGTTAAAACCTGGTCGCGCCGTTCGATGATCCTGCCACAAATGGTCGGTCTGACCATCGCGGTACATAACGGTCGCCAGCATGTCCCAGTTCTCGTGAACGAAGACATGGTCGGCCACAAACTGGGCGAGTTCGCCGGTACCCGCACCTATCGCGGGCACGTGGCTGACAAGAAAGCCAAGCGTTAAGGGGTAAGGAAATGGAAGTAGCCGCTAAGTTGTCGGGCGCTCGAATCTCCGCCCAGAAAGCCCGCTTGGTCGCCGACCAGATCCGCGGGAAGAAGGTGGGCGAAGCGCTCAACCTGTTGGCCTTCAGCAGCAAAAAAGCCGCTGAAATCATGAAGAAAGTCCTCGAGTCGGCCGTAGCCAACGCCGAACACAACGAAGGCGCAGACGTTGATGACCTGAAGGTCTCCACCGTCTTCGTCAACGAAGGGCGTTCGCTGAAGCGCATCATGCCGCGTGCCAAAGGCCGCGCTGATCGCATCGTCAAGCGGTCTTGCCATATCACTGTCAAGGTTGCGGACAAGTAACGGAGTCGATCAGATGGGTCAGAAAGTACATCCCACTGGCATTCGCCTGGGAATCGTCAAGGAGCACACCTCCGTCTGGTATGCAGACGGCGCTACTTACGCAGATTACCTGTTGAAGGATCTGAAAACGCGTGAGTACCTCCAGGACAAACTAAAAAGCGCGTCCGTAAGCCGTATCGATATTCATCGTCCGGCCCAAACTGCACGCATCACCATCCACACCGCTCGTCCCGGTATCGTTATCGGCAAGAAGGGTGAGGACGTTGAGAAGCTGCGTCAGGACCTGACCAAGCAGATGGGTGTGCCTGTGCACATCAACATCGAAGAGATCCGCAAGCCGGAACTCGACGCAATGCTGGTTGCCCAGAGCGTAGCTCAGCAGCTGGAGCGCCGCGTAATGTTCCGTCGCGCCATGAAGCGCGCCGTTCAGAACGCCATGCGTATTGGTGCCAAGGGCATCAAGATCCAGGTTAGCGGTCGTCTCGGCGGTGCCGAGATCGCTCGTACTGAGTGGTATCGCGAAGGTCGTGTGCCTCTGCACACCCTGCGTGCCGATATCGACTACAACACCTACGAAGCTCACACCACTTACGGTGTGATCGGTGTGAAGGTTTGGATCTTCAAAGGCGAAGTTATTGGTGGTCGCCAGGAAGAGCTGAAGCCTCAAGCACCAGCGCCTCGTAAAAAAGCTGCTAAGTAAGGGGTACGCCAAATGTTGCAACCAAAGCGTACAAAATTCCGTAAGCAGATGACCGGCCACAACCGTGGTCTGGCACTGCGCGGTAGCAAGGTCAGCTTCGGCGAATTCGCCCTGAAGGCTGTTGCTCGCGGTCGTCTCACCGCCCGTCAGATCGAGTCGGCACGTCGTGCCCTGACCCGTCACGTAAAACGTGGCGGCAAGATCTGGATCCGCGTCTTCCCGGACAAGCCGGTTACCAAGAAGCCTCTCGAGGTTCGTATGGGTAAAGGTAAAGGTTCCGTGGAATACTGGGTTGCCCAGATTCAGCCAGGCAAAGTCCTGTACGAGATCGAGGGTGTTTCTGAAGAGCTGGCGCGCGAGGCCTTCGCCCTGGCTGCTGCAAAGCTGCCACTCGCCACCTCCTTTGTTAAGCGGACGGTGATGTGATGAAAGCGAATGAACTTCGTGAAAAATCGGCACAGCAACTGAATGAGCAACTGCTCGGCTTGCTGCGCGACCAGTTCAATCTGCGTATGCAGAAGGCAACTGGCCAGTTGGGGCAGTCGCACCTGCTCTCGCAAGTTAAGCGTGACATCGCTCGCGTGAAAACTGTGCTCAACCAGCAGGCAGGTAAGTGATCATGGCTGAAGCTGAAAAAACCGTCCGTACGCTGACTGGCCGTGTCGTCAGCGACAAAATGGACAAGACCATCACCGTTCTGATCGAGCGTCGCGTCAAGCACCCGATCTACGGTAAATACGTTAAGCGTTCGACTAAGCTGCACGCGCACGACGAGACTAACCAGTGCAAGATCGGCGACAAGGTTTCCATTCGTGAAACCCGTCCGCTGGCCAAGACCAAGTCCTGGGCACTGGTTGAAGTCATCGAACGCGCTGTTGAAGTCTAAGGGCGAAGGGTCGGAGAAATTTTATGATTCAGACTCAATCCATGCTCGATGTGGCCGATAACAGCGGCGCTCGTCGCGTCATGTGCATCAAGGTGCTCGGCGGTTCCCACCGCCGTTACGCCGGTATCGGTGACATCATCAAAGTTACCGTCAAGGAAGCAATTCCTCGCGGTAAGGTCAAAAAAGGCCAGGTGATGACTGCCGTTGTCGTTCGTACCCGTCATGGTGTACGTCGCGCTGACGGTTCCATCATTCGTTTCGACGGCAACGCTGCTGTTCTGCTGAACACCAAGCAAGAGCCGATCGGCACTCGCATCTTCGGGCCAGTGACCCGTGAACTTCGTACCGAGAAGTTCATGAAGATCGTCTCGCTCGCCCCTGAAGTGCTCTAAGGAGATCCGACATGCAAAAGATTCGTCGTGACGACGAGATCATCGTGATCGCCGGCAAGGACAAAGGTAAGCGCGGTAAGGTGCTGAAGGTTCTCGCTGACAACCGTCTGGTTGTTGGTGGTGTCAACCTGGTCAAGCGTCATACCAAGCCTAACCCGATGGCGGGCGTCCAGGGCGGTATCGTCGAGAAAGAAGCGCCTCTGCACGCTTCCAACGTTGCCATTTTCAATGGTGAAACCAACAAGGCTGACCGCGTTGGCTTCAAGGTTGAAGACGGCAAGAAAATTCGTGTCTTCAAGTCGACCCAGAAAGCGGTTGATGCTTGAACACTGCTAGGTAGAAGACAATGGCACGACTGAAAGAGATTTACCGGAACGAAATCGCTCCCAAGCTTAAGGAAGAACTTAAGCTGGCGAACGTGATGGAAGTTCCTCGCGTAACCAAGATCACCCTGAACATGGGTCTGGGCGAAGCGGTCGGTGACAAGAAAGTCATCGAGAACGCCGTTGCCGACCTGGAAAAGATCACCGGCCAAAAAGCCGTTGTGACTTTCGCTCGCAAGTCGATTGCGGGCTTCAAGGTTCGTGAAGGTTGGCCGATTGGCGTCAAGGTAACCCTGCGCCGTGATCGTATGTACGAATTCCTGGACCGCCTGCTGGCGATCTCCCTGCCTCGGGTTCGCGACTTCCGCGGCCTGAATGCCAAGTCCTTCGACGGTCGTGGCAACTACAGCATGGGCGTGAAAGAGCAGATCATCTTCCCGGAAATCGACTACGACAAGATCGATGCTCTGCGCGGTCTGGACATCACCCTGACCACCACTGCTCGTACGGATGACGAAGGTCGCGCTCTGCTGCGTGCTTTCAAATTCCCGTTCCGCAACTGATTGGAGTAGGAAAATGGCCAAGAAGAGCATGAAGAACCGCGAGCTGAAGCGTCAGCTCACGGTAGCCAAGTACGCTAAGAAGCGTGCTGAGCTGAAAGCGACCATCGTCAACCTGAACGCCTCTCCTGAAGAGCGTTTCGCTGCCGTAGTCGCTCTGCAGAAGCAGCCACGCGACGCTAGCGCCTCGCGCCTGCGTAACCGTTGCCGCCTGACCGGTCGTCCTCACGGTGTATACCGTAAGTTCGGCCTGGGCCGTAACATGCTGCGTCAAGCTGCAATGCGTGGCGACGTACCGGGTCTGGTCAAGGCCTCCTGGTAATCGCTGCAGGTGTAGAACCGGCGGAAGGGGAGCGATCTTCCGACCGTCGGTAACTTCGCCAACGAACAAGCCCCTTCATGGGGCTTGTTTCGTTTCTGCCTTGTGTCTAGAATGACCGGCTCACCTGAGCCTGGGTTTTTTTACCCTGCCCGCTCGGGTGGTTGTGATAGCCGCAAGGCTAATAATTCTTGTATCAGGAGCATCTAGCCCATGAGTATGCAGGACCCGTTAGCGGACATGCTAACTCGCATCCGTAATGCCCAGATGGCTGAAAAGTCCGTCGTAAGCATGCCTTCCTCCACCCTGAAGGTCGCGGTTGCCAAAGTTCTGAAGGACGAAGGTTACATCGCTGGCTACCAGGTAACTGGTGAGGCCAAGCCTTCCCTGTCGATCGAACTGAAGTACTTCGAAGGCCGTCCGGTCATCGAGGAACTGAAGCGCTCCAGCCGTCCAGGCCTGCGCCAGTACAAGTCCGTCGCAGACCTGCCGAAAGTACGTGGCGGCCTGGGCGTGTCTATCGTCTCCACCAACAAAGGTGTGATGACTGATCGCGCTGCGCGCGCTGCCGGTGTCGGCGGCGAAGTTCTGTGCACAGTGTTCTAAGGGGAGATAGGCATGTCTCGCGTCGCTAAGAACCCCGTTAAGCTGCCAGCTGGCGTCGAAGTCAAATTCGCCGGCCAACAGCTTTCGGTTAAGGGTGCCAAAGGCACTCTCGAACTGAACGTTCACTCGTCTGTTGAAGTTACCGAAGAGTCTGGTGAGCTGCGTTTCGCCGCTCGCAACGGTGACCAGCAAGCCCGCGCCATGGCCGGTACCACCCGTGCTCTGGTCAACAACATGGTTCAGGGCGTAAGCCAAGGCTTCGAGCGTAAGCTCCAGCTGATCGGTGTTGGTTACAAAGCACAGGCCAAGGGCTCCGTCCTGAACCTGGCTCTGGGCTTCTCGCACCCAGTGGACTACGAACTGCCAGCCGGCATCACCGCTGAAACTCCCAGCCAGACCGACATCCTGATCAAGGGTATCGACAAGCAGCTGGTTGGTCAGGTGGCCGCTGAAATCCGCGACTTCCGTCCGCCAGAGCCTTACAAAGGCAAGGGTGTGCGTTACGCGGACGAAGTAGTCCGTCGTAAAGAAGCCAAGAAGAAGTAGGGCCTAGCAAATGACCGACAAAAAAGTTACTCGACTGCGTCGCGCTCGCAAAGCACGCCTGAAAATGCACGAGCTCGAAGCCGTGCGTCTCTGCGTGTTCCGCTCCTCGCAGCACATCTACGCCCAGGTCATTTCGGCCGACGGCAGCAAGGTTCTGGCAAGCGCCTCTACCTTGGACAAAGAACTGCGTGATGGCGCCACCGGCAACATCGACGCGGCCACTAAGGTTGGCAAGCTGGTAGCTGAGCGCGCGAAAGCCGCCGGCGTCTCTCAAGTTGCTTTCGACCGTTCTGGCTTCAAGTACCACGGCCGCGTCAAGGCGCTGGCTGATGCTGCTCGTGAAGGCGGGCTGGAGTTCTAAGTTATGGCAAATAACGACCAAAAGCGCGACGAAGGCTACATCGAGAAGCTGGTTCAAGTTAACCGCGTTGCAAAAACCGTCAAAGGCGGCCGTATCTTCACCTTCACCGCGCTGACCGTGGTAGGTGATGGCAAGGGCCGTGTCGGCTTCGGCCGTGGCAAGTCGCGCGAAGTACCTGCTGCGATTCAGAAAGCCATGGAAGCTGCCCGTCGCAACATGATCCAGGTTGACCTGAAGGGCACTACCCTGCAGTACGCCACCAAGGCCGCCCACGGCGCCTCGAAGGTTTACATGCAGCCTGCCTCGGAAGGTACCGGTATCATCGCCGGCGGCGCAATGCGTGCTGTCCTGGAAGTTGCTGGTGTCCAGAACGTTCTGGCCAAGTGCTACGGTTCGACCAACCCAGTGAACGTGGTTTACGCCACCTTCAAGGGTCTGAAAGCCATGCAATCTCCTGAGTCCATTGCTGCCAAGCGCGGCAAGAGCGTTGAGGAGATCATCTGATCATGGCAACCGTAAAAGTAACGCTGATCAAAAGCACCGCCGGCCGCCTGCCTAACCACAAACTGTGCGTTAAGGGTCTGGGTCTGCGTCGCATCGGTCACACTGTAGAAGTCCAAGACACTCCCGAAAACCGCGGGATGATCAACAAGGCTTACTACATGCTGCGCGTCGAGGGTTAATCGATGAAACTCAATGATCTGAGTCCAGCGCCGGGTTCCCGTCGCGAGAAGCATCGTCCGGGTCGTGGTATCGGTAGCGGTTTGGGCAAGACCGGTGGCCGCGGCCACAAAGGTCAAACCTCCCGTTCCGGTGGTTCGATCGCTCCGGGCTTCGAAGGCGGTCAACAGCCGCTGCACCGTCGTCTGCCGAAGTTCGGCTTCGTTTCCCTGAAAGCTATGGATCGCGCTGAAGTGCGTCTGTCCGAGCTGGCCAAGGTGGAAGGCGACGTGATCTCCGTGCAATCCCTGAAGGATGCCAACGTGATCGGCCAGAACGTACAGCGTGTGAAAATCATGCTGTCGGGCGAAGTCACTCGCGCAGTCACCATCAAGGGTATCGCAGCCACCAAGGGTGCGCGTGCGGCTATCGAAGCAGCTGGCGGCAAGTTCGAGGAATAAATGGCTAAGCAAGGTGCTCTCTCTTCGCTCGGTAAGGGCGGGATGTCGGAACTCTGGGCTCGTCTGCGCTTTCTGTTCATGGCGATCATCGTCTATCGAATTGGCGCGCATATCCCGGTGCCTGGCATCAACCCGGACCGTCTGGCGGATCTGTTTCGGCAGAATGAGGGGACCATTCTTAGCTTGTTCAACATGTTTTCCGGTGGTGCGCTGGAGCGCATGAGCATCTTTGCACTGGGGATCATGCCGTACATTTCGGCATCGATCATCATGCAGCTCATGACCGCGGTCAGCCCACAGCTGGAGCAGTTGAAGAAGGAAGGTGAAGCTGGCCGTCGCAAGATCAGCCAGTACACCCGCTACGGCACCGTTATCCTGGCACTGGTTCAAGCCATTGGCATGTCCATCGGCTTGGCCAACCAGGGCGTGGCGTTTTCTGCAGGCCTGAGCTTCTATGTTGTCGCCGTTGCCACCTTCGTGGCCGGCGCGATGTTCATGATGTGGCTGGGCGAGCAGATCACCGAGCGCGGTGTGGGCAACGGTATCTCGATGTTGATCTTCGCAGGTATCGTTGCCGGTCTTCCGAGAGCAATCGGGCAGTCTTTCGAGTCTGCGCGTACAGGCGATATCAACATCTTCGCCCTGGTCGCTATCGGTTTGCTGGCAGTAGCGATTATCGGCTTCGTGGTGTTCATTGAGCGTGGTCAGCGTCGTATCGCCGTTCACTACGCCAAGCGTCAGCAGGGCCGTAAGGTCTTTGCTGCGCAGACTAGCCACTTGCCGCTCAAGGTGAACATGGCGGGGGTTATCCCGGCTATTTTCGCCAGCAGCATTTTGCTGTTCCCGGCTTCGCTGGGTGCCTGGTTCGGTCAGTCCGAAGGTATGGGCTGGCTGCAAGACATCTCGCAGTCGATCGCTCCTGGTCAGCCGTTGAACATTCTGCTGTTTAGTGCAGGGATCATTTTCTTCTGCTTCTTCTACACAGCATTGATGTTCAATCCGAAAGACGTAGCGGAAAACCTGAAGAAGTCCGGTGCCTTTATTCCGGGTATCCGTCCTGGTGAGCAGTCGGCGCGCTATATCGATGGCGTTCTGACTCGTTTGACCATGTTCGGTGCTCTTTACATGATGGCCGTCTGCCTTCTGCCCCAGTTCCTGGTGGTGGCAGCAAACGTGCCGTTCTACCTTGGCGGGACCTCGTTGCTGATTGTGGTAGTGGTTGTGATGGACTTCATGTCCCAAGTACAATCGCACCTCGTTTCGCACCAGTACGAATCCCTGATGAAGAAAGCCAACCTGAAAGGCTACGGTGGCAGCGGCCTGCTGCGCTGATAGTCCCCTAAGGTTCGAGGAGTCGGTAATGAAAGTTCGTGCATCGGTGAAAAAGCTGTGCCGCAACTGCAAGATCATTCGTCGCGAAGGTATCGTGCGCGTGATCTGCAGCGCGGAACCGCGTCACAAGCAGCGCCAAGGCTGAGTGTGATCCGCGCTTCAAACCCAGCAGCTAGTGTGCTGCTGGGTTGATTATTCGTTTCTACAGCGATATTATCTCGCGCCCTATTTCTTGGCTTCCGGGGCGTAGGTAGCTGTCAATTGGAGTCCCACTGAATGGCCCGTATTGCAGGCGTCAACATTCCAGATAACAAGCACACTGTTATCTCGCTGACCTACATCTATGGTGTCGGTCGCACAACTGCACAGAAGATCTGTGCAGACGCTGGTGTAAATCCAGCCGCTAAGATCAAGGATCTGAGCGACGAGCAAATCGAAACCCTGCGTGGCGAAGTCGCGAAGTTCACCACCGAAGGTGACCTGCGCCGTGACATCAACATGAAGATCAAGCGCTTGATGGACCTGGGTTGCTACCGCGGCCTGCGTCATCGTAAAGGTCTGCCGGTTCGCGGTCAGCGCACCAAGACCAACGCACGCACCCGTAAGGGCCCGCGTAAGCCGATCCGCAAGTAATCGCCCAGGAATATAGACATGGCAAAACCTGCTGCTCGTCCTCGTAAGAAAGTCAAAAAGACAGTGGTTGATGGCATCGCCCACATCCATGCGTCTTTCAACAACACCATCGTGACCATCACCGACCGTCAGGGCAACGCACTGTCCTGGGCTACTTCCGGTGGTTCGGGTTTCCGTGGTTCGCGCAAATCCACCCCGTTCGCAGCCCAGATCGCTGCTGAGCGTGCTGGTCAAGCTGCGCTGGAATATGGCCTGAAGAACCTCGACGTCAACGTCAAGGGTCCAGGTCCAGGTCGTGAGTCCGCCGTTCGTGCACTGAACAGCTGCGGCTACAAGATCGCCAGCATCACCGACGTGACGCCAATCCCGCACAACGGGTGCCGTCCGCCGAAGAAGCGTCGCGTGTAATCAGGAGACAGATAAATGGCACGTTACATTGGTCCAAAATGCAAACTGTCTCGTCGTGAAGGCACCGACCTGTTCCTGAAGAGCGGCGTTCGCGCTCTGGAATCGAAGTGCAACATCGAAGCAGCCCCAGGTATCCACGGTCAGCGCCGTGGCCGTCAGTCCGACTACGGTACCCAGCTGCGCGAGAAGCAAAAAGTTCGTCGTATCTACGGTGTACTGGAGCGTCAGTTCCGCGGTTACTACCAGACTGCTGCCTCGAAAAAAGGCGCTACCGGTGAAAACCTGCTGCAACTGCTCGAGTGCCGTCTGGACAACGTTGTCTACCGTATGGGCTTCGGTTCCACTCGTTCGGAATCGCGTCAGCTGGTTTCGCACAAGGCAATCAGCGTCAACGGCAAGACCGTAAACATTCCATCCTACCAAGTTCGTCCGGGTGACGTGGTCGCGGTTCGCGAGAAGTCGCAGAACCAGCTGCGCATTGTTCAAGCCCTTGAACTGTGCGCCCAGCGTGGCCGCGTTGAGTGGGTTGACGTGGATGCTGCCAAGAAGTCGGGCGTTTTCAAGAACGTTCCTGCTCGCAGCGACCTGTCCGCCGACATCAACGAAAACCTGATTGTCGAGCTCTACTCCAAGTAAGGGCTAGAAAATAGGTGCATCCATGCAGATTTCGGTAAATGAGTTCCTGACACCCCGCCACATTGATGTGCAGGTTGTCAGTCCGACCCGCGCCAAGATCACGCTCGAGCCTCTCGAGCGTGGTTTCGGCCATACCCTGGGCAACGCGCTGCGCCGCATCCTGTTGTCCTCCATGCCTGGCTGTGCAGTAGTCGAGGCCGAGATCGATGGCGTACTCCACGAGTACTCCGCGATCGAAGGTGTACAGGAAGATGTCATTGAAATCCTGTTGAACCTCAAAGGCCTGGCTATCAAGCTGCACGGTCGTGACGAAGTTACGCTGACCTTGTCGAAAAAGGGTTCGGGGGTGGTTACCGCTGCCGATATTCAGCTGGATCACGATGTCGAGATCGTCAATCCCGATCACGTAATCGCGAACCTGGCGTCCAACGGCGCCCTGAACATGAAGCTCACCGTAGCTCGTGGTCGCGGTTACGAGCCGGCCGACTCCCGTCAGACCGACGAAGACGAAAGCCGCAGCATCGGCCGTCTGCAGTTGGACGCTTCGTTCAGCCCGGTGCGTCGTATCGCCTATGTGGTCGAGAACGCCCGTGTTGAGCAGCGTACCAACCTGGACAAGCTGGTCATCGATCTGGAAACCAACGGCACCCTGGACCCTGAAGAGGCTATCCGCCGCGCCGCGACCATCCTGCAACAGCAGCTGGCCGCGTTCGTCGACCTCAAAGGTGACAGCGAGCCTGTTGTAGTCGAGCAGGAAGACGAGATCGATCCGATCCTGCTGCGTCCGGTTGACGATCTGGAACTGACCGTACGTTCGGCCAACTGCCTCAAGGCGGAGAACATCTACTACATCGGCGACCTGATTCAGCGTACCGAAGTAGAGCTGTTGAAGACTCCTAACCTGGGCAAGAAGTCCCTGACTGAAATCAAGGACGTCCTGGCCTCTCGTGGTCTGTCTCTCGGCATGCGCCTCGACAACTGGCCGCCTGCAAGTCTTAAGAAAGACGACAAGGCGACCGCCTGATCGTCGTAATCACCGAACGTAGTGTTTGGTAAGGAATGAATCATGCGTCATCGTAAAAGTGGACGTCACCTGAGCCGTACCAGCTCTCACCGCAAGGCTATGTTCCAGAACATGGCAGTGTCGTTGATCGAGCACGAGCTGATCAAAACCACCCTGCCGAAAGCCAAGGAACTGCGCCGCGTTGCCGAGCCGCTGATCACCCTGGCCAAGGAAGACAGCGTCGCCAACCGCCGTCTGGCTTTCGACCGTACTCGTTCGAAAGCTGCCGTTGGCAAGCTGTTCAACGATCTGGGCAAGCGCTACGCCACCCGTCAGGGCGGCTACCTGCGTATCCTGAAGTGCGGTTTCCGCGCTGGCGACAACGCGCCTATGGCGTACGTCGAGCTGGTTGATCGTCCGGTCGGTGGTGCTGTAGAAGCCGCCGAGTAAGACGTCAGTCTGCTACAAGAAACCGGGCCTAGCGCCCGGTTTTTTGTGCTTGCGAGGATTATCAATTTCTATTGATGTGAATCAATCAATGAATTAGTTCTTGTAACCAGGGTTGCCCATACTTGTCAGCACGCCGATCAGCGGCAGCTAAAAACTGATAAGGAGAGCCCATGAGCAAGATTCTCACCACCGCCAGCGGTGCCCCAGTAGCAGACAACCAGAATTCCCGTTCGGCCGGGCCGCGCGGCCCGCTGTTGCTCGATGATTTTCATCTGATCGAGAAACTCGCCCACTTCAACCGGGAGAACATCCCGGAACGCCGTGTACACGCCAAGGGCTCTGGCGCATACGGTACCTTCACTGTCACCCGCGATATCACCCAATACACCAGCGCCAAGCTATTCGAGCGTATCGGCAAGGAAACAGAGACCTTCCTGCGTTTCTCCACCGTAGGCGGAGAGCGCGGCTCTGCGGACACCGAGCGTGATCCGCGTGGCTTTGCAGTGAAGTTCTATACCGAGGAAGGCAATTGGGACATCGTTGGCAACAACACACCTGTATTCTTCATTCGCGATCCGCTGAAATTCCCGGACTTCATCCATACCCAAAAGCGGCACCCGCAGTCCAATTTGAAGAATGCCCAAATGATGTGGGACTTCTGGTCTCATTCGCCGGAGGCGCTGCACCAGGTCACCATTCTGTTCTCTGATCGAGGCATTCCGGATGGCTACCGCCACATGCACGGTTTTGGCAGTCATACCTACAGCCTGATCAACGCCAAGGGCGAGCGCACTTGGGTCAAGTGGCACTTCAAGACCCAGCAAGGCATCAAGAACCTGTCGCCCGTCGAGGCCGCCCGTTTGGCAGGTACAGACCCGGACTACGCTCAGCGTGACCTGTTCGAGGCCATCGAGCGTGGTGATTACCCGCGCTGGACTGTATGCATCCAAGTGATGAGCGAGGCAGAGGCAGCAGCTCGGGAGGAAAACCCCTTTGATGTGACCAAGACTTGGTCGCAGAAGGAATACCCGCTCATCGAAGTTGGTGTGTTGGAGCTCAACCGTAACCCGCTCAACTATTTCGCTGAAGTCGAGCAGGCCGCCTTTGGCCCGAGCAACATGGTCCCAGGTGTGGGCCTCTCGCCGGATCGGATGCTGCAAGGGCGCGTGTTCGCCTATGCCGATGCGCACCGCTATCGCGTTGGCACCAACCATCAGCAGCTGCCAGTCAATGCGCCGCGTTGCCCTGTGCACAGCTACCAGCGCGATGGCGCGATGGCCTTCGGTAACTATGGCAGTGCGCCGAACTACGAGCCCAACAGCTACAGTGATGCGCCCAAACAGTCTTCGCGTCACGCCGAGCCGGCACTGGCCCTGCAGGGCGCCGCTGATCGCTATGATCACCGTGAAGACACGGACTACTACAGTCACGCCGGTGCACTGTTCCGCTTGATGAGTGACGAGCAAAAGGCACTGCTCATCAGCAATATCGCCGGGGCGATGGCGGGGGTTAGCGATGATGTAGTGCAACGTCAGTTGCAGTACTTCTTCAAGGCGGATCCTGCCTATGGCGAGGGCGTTGCAAAGGCTCTGGGCGTCAATCTCGCCTAAGTCGAAGTGATAAGAAGAACCGCCCTCATTTGGGCGGTTTTTCAATGAATATCACTACTGTTTAACCGATTTTTTGCTTCTAATTGCGCCTTTGTCCGTGACCGTAGACAAATCCTGGTTCAAACTATGAGCCATAAGCCGTTTTCACAGGGAGAAGCAGGGCGATGCAAGGTCACCCGGACGTAATCAACTACCTCGTCACGTTGCTGAAGGGCGAACTGGCAGCACGCGATCAATACTTCATCCACTCTCGCATGTATGAAGATTGGGGCCTGACCAAGCTCTACGAGCGTATCAACCACGAGATGGAAGAGGAGACGCAGCACGCCGATGCTCTGATGCGTCGGATCCTCATGCTCGAAGGTACGCCCGACATGCGCGCCGACGATCTGGAGGTCGGCAGCACCGTGCCGGAGATGATCGAGGCCGATTTGAAGCTCGAGTACAAGGTGCGTGCCGCACTGTGCAAAGGCATCGAATTGTGCGAGCTGCACAAGGACTACATCAGTCGCGACATTCTGCGTGCGCAACTGGCCGATACTGAAGAAGATCACACCTATTGGCTGGAGAAACAGCAAGGCCTGATCAAAGCGATCGGCCTGGAGAACTACCTGCAGTCGCAGATGTAATGCCCCACGCCTTCCGCGAGGAGGTGGCGCCAAGCAAAGCCCCTGGCATCAACATGTCAGGGGCTTTTTTCGTCACACTCGGTCACGCTCCAGCAGCGGCTTGAGGTAATGGCCGGTATAGGACTGTTTCATCTCGGCCAGTTCTTCAGGCGTACCGCAGGCGATGATTTGCCCGCCCTTCGAGCCTCCCTCCGGACCAAGGTCCACAAGCCAGTCGGCGGTCTTGATCACATCCAGGTTGTGCTCGATCACCACCACGGTGTTGCCGTGATCGCGCAAGCGGTGCAGCACATCGAGCAGTTGCTGGATGTCAGCGAAGTGCAGGCCCGTGGTCGGCTCGTCGAGGATGTAGAGCGTCTTGCCGGTGTCGCGCTTGGACAGCTCTCGGGACAGCTTGACCCGCTGCGCTTCGCCGCCGGATAGCGTTGTAGCCGATTGCCCGAGCTTGATGTAGGAAAGCCCGACATCCATCAGCGTTTGCAGCTTGCGCGCCAGGGCGGGGACCGCGTCGAAGAATTCACGGGCGTCCTCGATGGTCATTTCCAGGACCTCGTGGATGTTCTTGCCCTTGTACTTGATCTCCAGCGTCTCGCGGTTGTAGCGCTTGCTCTTGCACACATCGCACGGCACATAGATGTCCGGCAGGAAATGCATTTCCACCTTGATCAGACCATCGCCCTGGCAGGCTTCGCAGCGACCACCCTTGACGTTGAACGAGAAGCGCCCTGGGCCATAGCCGCGGGCGCGCGACTCCGGCACGCCGGCGAACAGCTCGCGGATCGGGGTGAAGATACCGGTGTAGGTCGCCGGGTTGGAGCGCGGCGTGCGGCCGATGGGGCTCTGGTCGATATCGACCACCTTGTCCAGGTGTTGCAGGCCGTCGAGGCTGGTATGAGCAGCCGCTTCCAGGCTGCTGGCGCCATTGAGGGCCGTGGCCGCCAGTGGGAACAGAGTATTGTTGATCAGTGTCGATTTGCCCGAGCCGGAAACCCCGGTGACGCAGGTCAGCAGGCCGATCGGCACTTCGAGATCAACGTTTTGCAGGTTGTTCCCGCGGGCGCCTTTGAGCTTGAGGGCAAGCTTCTTGTCGCGGGGGGTGCGCTTGGCCGGCACGACGATTTTCTTGCGCCCGGACAGGTATTTGCCTGTGAGCGAGTCGGGGTGAGCCATGACTTCCTCAGGCGAGCCTTCCGCGACGATCTTCCCTCCGTGCACGCCCGCGCCAGGGCCGATGTCCACCACATAGTCGGCTAGACGGATCGCGTCCTCGTCGTGCTCCACCACAATCACGGTATTGCCAAGGTCCCGCAGGTGATTGAGGGTCGCCAGCAAGCGGTCGTTGTCGCGCTGGTGCAGGCCAATGGAGGGTTCGTCGAGAATGTACATCACCCCCACCAGGCCAGCGCCGATCTGGCTGGCCAGGCGGATGCGCTGGGCTTCGCCGCCGGAGAGGGTCTCGGCGCTGCGGTCCAAGGTGAGGTAGTCGAGGCCGACGTTGACCAAGAACTGCAGTCGCTCGCAAATCTCCTTGAGGATCTTCGCCGCGATTTCGCCGCGTCGGCCTGTCAGGGTCAGGTCGCTGAAGTAGTCGCTGGCTTCGCCGATCGGTAGGTTGGTGACGGCCGGCAAGGTCTTCTCGCCCACCCACACGTGACGCGCTTCACGACGCAGGCGAGTGCCGCGGCAGTCCGGGCAGGGTTGGGTGCCCAGGTACTTGGCCAGCTCTTCGCGCACAGTGGCTGATTCGGTCTCGCGGTAACGCCGCTCCAGGTTGGGCACGATGCCCTCGAACGGGTGCGAGCGCTTGACGATGTCGCCACGGTCGTTGAGGTACTTGAAGTCGACGCTTTGCTTGCCACTGCCGTGCAGAATGACTTTCTGGTGCTCGGCCGACAGCTCACCGAATGGCAGTTCGAGACTGAAACCGTAGTGTGCCGCCAGGGAGCCGAGCATCTGGAAGTAATAGACGTTGCGCCGATCCCAGCCACGAATGGCGCCCTCGGCCAGGGTCAGTTCAGTGTTGACCAGGCGCTTGGTGTCGAAGAACTGCTTGACCCCCAGGCCGTCGCAGGTCGGGCAAGCGCCGGCCGGGTTGTTGAAGGAGAACAGCTTCGGCTCGAGCTCGCTGATGGCATGCCCGCACACCGGGCAGGCGAAGCGCGCGGAGAAGATCATCTCTTCTCCTGTCTCGTCGTCCATCGGCGCTACCAAGGCGATGCCGTCGGCCAGCTTCAAGGCCGTTTCGAACGACTCCGCCAGGCGCTGCTGCAAGTCTTCGCGGACCTTGAAGCGGTCCACCACCACATCAATGCTGTGCTTTTTCTGTTTATCCAGCTTGGGCAGCTCGTCCAGCTCGTAGAGCTTGCCGTTGACTCGGGCGCGCACGAACCCCTGGGCGCGCAGTTCGTCGAACACCGCCAGATGCTCGCCCTTGCGTTCGCGCACTACCGGCGCCAGCAGCATCAGTTTGGTGCCTTCCGGGCGCTCGAGCACCAGGTCGACCATCTGGCTGATCGTTTGCGCCTCCAGCGGAATGTCGTGGTCCGGGCAGCGTGGCGTGCCGACGCGGGCATAGAGCAGGCGCAGGTAATCGTAGATCTCGGTGATGGTGCCGACAGTGGAGCGTGGGTTGTGGGAGGTCGACTTCTGTTCGATGGAGATGGCCGGCGACAGGCCTTCGATGGTATCGACGTCAGGTTTTTCCATCATCGACAGGAACTGCCGGGCATAGGCCGACAGGGATTCCACATAGCGCCGCTGGCCCTCGGCGTAGAGGGTATCGAACGCCAGGGACGACTTGCCGGAGCCGGACAAGCCGGTGATCACGATCAGCTTGTCCCGGGGCAGGGTCAGGTCGATGTTCTTCAGGTTGTGGGTACGTGCCCCACGAATCAGGATCTTGTCCACTGCGGCCTCGCTCGGCGGGCATAAACAAGGGAGTATAAGGCGCGCTGCCAGTACGCGGCAAAGCGTCGCGTAGATGCTGTTACGCTGTCGGACTGATAGAATCGCCGCCGGTTCACACGAGGTTATTCCATGCACGACACGCACAACGAGCGCATGAGTGGCAGCGAAACCCGCGCTGCTGGCGGCCTGGCCCTGGTCTTTGCCTTTCGTATGCTGGGCATGTTCATGGTCCTGCCGGTGCTGGCGACCTACGGCATGGACCTGGCCGGTGCCACGCCGGCGCTGATTGGCCTGGCCATCGGGGCCTATGGCCTGACTCAGGCTGTCTTGCAGATCCCGTTCGGGATGATTTCCGATCGCATCGGCCGCCGTCCGGTCATTTACCTCGGATTGGTGGTGTTTGCGCTCGGCAGTTTGCTGGCGGCCCAGGCGGACTCCATCTGGGGCGTGATCGCCGGTCGCATCCTGCAAGGTGCCGGGGCGATTTCGGCCGCCGTCATGGCGCTGTTGTCCGACCTGACCCGTGAACAGCACCGCACCAAAGCAATGGCCATGATCGGCATGAGCATCGGCCTGTCGTTCGCGGTTGCCATGGTCGTCGGCCCGTTGCTGACTCGTGCCTTCGGCCTGTCAGGATTGTTCCTTGCCACGGCAGGACTTGCCCTGGTGGGTATCGTGCTCATCGCCTTCGTCGTGCCTAGCGCACACAGTGCCCTGCAGCACCGAGAGTCGGGCGTGGCCCGCAAGGCGCTCGGCCCGACGCTGCGTCATCCGGACCTTCTGCGCCTGGATGTGAGCATCTTCATCCTCCACGCCATCCTCATGGCCAGCTTCGTCGCGCTGCCCTTGGCCTTCGTCGAGCGTGGCGGCCTGCCGAAAGAGCAGCATTGGTGGGTGTACCTGACCGCGTTGCTCGTTTCATTTTTTGCAATGATCCCCTTCATCATCTATGGCGAGAAGAAGCGCAAGATGAAACGGGTGTTGCTCGGCGCGGTCAGTGTGCTGCTGATGGTCGAGGTGTTCTTCTGGCAGTGGGCTGACAACTTGCGCGGACTGGTGATCGGCACCGTGGTATTCTTTACGGCATTCAACCTGCTGGAGGCATCGCTGCCTTCGCTGGTGAGCAAAGTGTCGCCCGCAGGCGGCAAAGGGACGGCCATGGGGGTATATTCCACCAGTCAGTTCCTAGGCGCCGCACTGGGAGGAATCATCGGTGGCTGGTTGTTCCAGCACGGTGGTCTGGGCATGGTGTTCCTCGGTTGCGCAGGGCTGTGCGCCGTCTGGTTGGCCACGGCATTGAGCATGAACGAGCCGCCGTATGTAACCAGCCTGCGCATGCCGCTGTCGCCTGAAGGTGTCCGGGAAGCCGGGCTGACCGAGCGCCTGCTGGCTGTGCCGGGTGTGACCGACGCCGTAGTGGTGGCGGAAGAAGCCGCCGTCTATATCAAACTGGATACGAAAATTTTGGACCGTGCGACCCTTGAGCGTCTGGTGAACCCAGCGTCTTCGGCGTGCGAAGCCTAGGAGAACGTTATGGCCCGTGGGGTTAACAAAGTCATTCTGGTCGGCACTTGCGGTCAGGATCCCGAAGTCCGCTACCTGCCCAACGGTAACGCCGTGACCAACCTGAGCCTGGCCACCAGCGAGCAGTGGACCGACAAGCAGTCCGGCCAGAAAGTCGAGCGCACCGAGTGGCACCGTGTTGCCATGTTCGGCAAAGTCGCCGAAATCGCTGGCGAATACCTGCGCAAAGGTTCCCAGGTGTACATCGAGGGCAAGCTGCAGACCCGCGAGTGGGAAAAAGACGGCATCAAGCGCTACACCACCGAAATCATCGTCGACATGCAGGGCACCATGCAGCTGCTGGGCGGTCGTCCGCAGAACCAGCAACAGGGCGGCGACCCGTACAACCAAGGTGGTGGCAACTACAACCAAGGTGGTGGCCAGCAGCAGTACAACCAGGCGCCACGCCAGCAGGCTCCGCGTCCACAGCAGGCTCCACAGCGTCCTGCGCCACAGCAGCCAGCTCCGCAACCGGCCGCTGACTTCGACAGCTTCGACGACGATATTCCGTTCTAACGGATCGCTGCCCGATCAGTACTCGAAAAAAAGCCGCAGCCAGGCAACTGGCTGCGGCTTTTTCATGCGCGCTCTAAAACGGGGTCAATAGAACAACCGTGGCTCTGGTGAGTCCAGCAAGCTGGCCAGTTTGGTCAGCGCAAAGGCGAGCTCGTCCCGGGTGGGGGCCATCAGCGCAATGCGCACGCCGTTGGGCGCGTCGCTGCGTTGAGGCAGGAACTGGCTACCGCTGACGACAGTTACGCCGTTGCTGCGTGCCAGGTGGGCGAATTCATCGCTGGTCCAAGGGGCTGGGAGTTCGAGCCAGAGATGGAAACTGTGGGGTTGGCTGCGGATCGAGTACTTGCCGAGGATGTTCTTGGCCATCTGCTGGCGTGCGGCGGCTTCCTCCTGCTGGGTTCTTAACAGTTGGTCCGCCCTGCCGCTGTTGATCAAGTTGCTGGCGAGCTGGGCCATCAAGGGCGAGGGCATCCAGACGCTGCTGCGCACCATCGAGGACAAGCGCGACAACATGTGTGGCGGTGCATACAGATAACCGATGCGCAGCGCCGGCAACACGCTCTTGGACAGGCTGGTCAGGTAAATGGAACGCTCCGGTGCATAGGCGGCCAGGGGCTTGTAGCTGGACGTCGGCGCCAGGAATCCGTAGATGTCGTCATCGATGATGACCAGGTCGAACTCGCGGGCAATAGCGGCGATGGCCTCACGCCGGGCGTGGGGCATGATCGAGTTGGTCGGGTTCTGGTGTGTAGTTACACAAACCAGCAGGGTAGGGCGATGCTCGAGGCAGGCGGCGCGCAGCGCCTCAGGAATCAGGCCATGCTCATCCACGGCCACGCCCTGAAGGCGCCGGCCCAGGCTGTGGGCCAAGGAAATGATACCGGGGTAGCAGAAGGATTCGCACAGAATCACATCGTCGGTTTTCGACAGGCTGCTGAGGGCGACCAACAGGCCGTGCTGGGCGCCGGAGGTCAAGACCACCTGCTGCCAGCTGGCATCCGGCAGCCAGCGCCTGATCCAGGCCGCGCCCGCTTCCTTGTGGACGGCATGACCACCGTCGGTGACGTAATCGAGCGCCTGGATCAGGTCGGCGGCGTCGGCCAGCTCGTGGAGCGAGCCGCGCAACCACTGTGTCATGTGGGCGTCGTTTGGCTTGATGATCGACAAATCGATCTGGCCGTTTTCATTGCTGATGCCCGTGCTGCGAGTTGCCGGGGCAGCAGGGGCTTTTGAGGCGCGTACAAAGGTGCCGCGTCCTACTTCGCCGATCACCAGACCCCGCTTGGCCGCCTCATCATAAGCCCGGCCAATGGTGCCTGGCGTCACGCTCAGGCGCTCGGCCAAGTCCTTGAGCGTCGGCAATCGGTCGCCGGCTACCAGCTTCCCGCTGGCAATGTCCTGTTCAAGGGCATCGGCGATCATCAGGTAAACCGGTTGCGTCAGGGCGCTGTAATGAGGAACCCACATGAAATGGCACCAGTATAGGGTGAGCGGGCAAGCCTAGCATGAATGTAATAGGGGTGTAATCAAGGTGAATTACTCCCCAAGTCCATTACATGAAGTCACTTGATTTTCGCATATACAGACAATAATTACTTATCAATCAAAGGGTTGTGCGAATTGGTAAGATCAAGGAAATAAAGTAATTGAATCGATGATATTTTCCTGATTACCATCATTGGATCGATGTAATCTCGCCGTAACAAGCACCTGACCTGATGTTCGACCTCTGGAGATCCTTATGAAAACCGCATTTGTAACTGGCGCTTCCGCAGGCTTTGGCCGCGCCATCTGCCGTACGCTGGTCGCAGAGGGCTACCGGGTCATCGGTGGCGCTCGGCGCATGGACAAACTCAAGGAGCTCGAGAGCGAACTGGGCGACTCGTTCATCCCGCTGGCGCTGGATGTCACTGATCCGGCCTCGGTGGACGCGGCTGTCGAGTGGATCGGCAAGGCCTCGTTGAACATCGATGTGCTGGTCAACAATGCCGGGCTGGCGCTGGGCATTGATCGGGCGCAGCAGGCCAGTGCCGAGAACTGGCAGCGGATGATCGACACCAACATCACCGGCCTGACGATGGTCACACATAAAATCCTCCCCCGCATGGTCGAGGCCGACAGCGGCCTGATCGTCAATATCGGCTCCATCGCCGGCACCTATCCGTACCCGGGCGGTAACGTGTATGGCGCCAGCAAGGCATTCGTCCGACAGTTCAGCCTCAACCTGCGCGCCGACCTCGCCGGCACCCGGGTACGGGTGAGCAACATCGAGCCGGGCCTGTGTTCGGGTACCGACTTCTCGGTGGTTCGACTCAAGGGCGACCTGGACGCCGTGGAAGCGCTGTACCGCGACGTCGAGGCGCTTCTGCCCGAGGACATCGCCGCCACCGTAGCCTGGATCGCAGCCCAACCGGCGCATGTGAACATCAACACCATCGAGATCATGCCGGTGGCGCAAAGCAGCGCGGGGCTGAACGTGGTGCGTAATCTGCCTCGTACCGCGCAGGCGTGAGGGGCAAGGGCTGTTTCACTGATGAAACAGTCCTTTGAGCCATGTCATCGCGTATTAAGGATTCTTGGCTAGAGTTAGGGTTGGTGGCCATCCGTTGGCCGCCACCGTGAAGTCCTTGAGGCGTCGGCGATGTCCCGACGTCCAGAACCTGATCAGGAGTGCACGATGGACCTCAACCGTCGGCAGTTCTTCAAGGTCGCCGCGATCGGCCTTGGAGGCTCGAGCCTTGCGGCGTTGGGCATGGCCCCGACCCCCGCATTCGCCGAGCAGGTGCGCCACTTCAAGCTGGCGCACACCAAAGAAACCCGTAACACCTGCCCCTACTGCTCGGTCGGCTGCGGCCTGATCATGTACAGCCAGGGCGATGCGGGCAAGAACGTCAAACAGAACATCATCCACATCGAAGGCGACGCGGACCATCCGGTCAACCGCGGGACCTTGTGCCCGAAAGGTGCGGGCCTGCTGGACTTCATCCACAGCCCGAACCGCCTGCAATACCCCGAAGTTCGCAAGCCTGGCAGCAAGGAGTGGACCCGGATCAGCTGGGACGAGGCGCTCGATCGCATCGCCGATCTCGTGAAAAAGGACCGCGACGCCAACTTCATCGAGAAGAACGCCCAAGGGCAGACGGTCAACCGTTGGCTCAGCGTGGGCTTTCTCGCAGCGTCCGCCGCTTCCAGCGAAGCTGGCTATCTGACGCATAAGGTCATTCGTTCATTGGGTGTTCTGGGGTTCGATAACCAAGCGCGTGTCTGACACGGCCCGACGGTGGCAAGTCTTGCCCCGACGTACGGCCGTGGTGCCATGACCAATCACTGGTCCGATATCGCCAATGCGAATCTGGTCCTGGTGATGGGTGGCAACGCAGCAGAAGCGCACCCGTGCGGCTTCAAGTGGGTGACCGAGGCCAAGGCGCACAACAAGGCGCGGCTGATCGTGGTCGACCCGCGGTTCACGCGTACCGCCTCGGTGGCGGACTATTACGCGCCGATCCGTACCGGAACCGACATCGCCTTCATGGGCGGGTTGATCAACTACCTGCTGAGCAACGACAAGATCCAGCACGAATACGTGCGCAACTACACTGACGTGTCGTTCATCGTCAAAGAAGGCTATGGCTTCGAGGACGGGCTGTTCAGTGGCTATGATGCGGACAAACGCATCTACGTCGACAAGTCCGGCTGGGGCTATGAGTTGGGCGAGGATGGTTTTGCCAAAGTCGATCCGACCTTGCAGCACCCGCGTTGCGTCTACCAGTTGATGAAGCAGCATTACAGCCGCTACACCCCGGAAGTGGCGAGCATGACCTGCGGCATGCCCCAGGACGCCATGATGAAGGTCTGGGAAGAGATCGCCACCTGCTCGCAGCCGGGCAAGACCATGACGATCCTGTATGCACTGGGCTGGACGCAGCATTCGATCGGTGCACAGATCATCCGTAGCGCGGCCATGGTCCAGCTGCTGCTGGGCAACGTCGGCATGCCGGGGGGCGGGGTCAACGCCCTGCGCGGTCACTCCAACATCCAGGGCCTGACCGACCTGGGGCTGCTGTCCAACTCGCTGCCCGGTTACCTCACCCTGCCCGGCGATGCCGAGCAGGACTACGCCGCCTTCATCGACAAGCGCGCCTCCAAACCGCTACGCCCAGGGCAGTTGTCCTACTGGCAGAACTACGGCAAGTTCCATGTCAGCCTCATGAAGGCCTGGTACGGCCCCAACGCTACCGCCGAGAACCACTGGGGCTATGACTGGCTGCCCAAGCTCGATGTGGGCTCCTACGACGTGCTGCGCATGTTCGAGATGATGAGCCAGGGCAAGGTCAACGGCTACTTCTGCCAGGGCTTCAATCCGATCGCCGCGTTGCCGGACAAGAACCGCGTCACCGCTGCGCTGGCCAAGCTCAAGTGGCTGGTCGTGATGGATCCGCTGGCCACCGAGACGTCCGAGTTCTGGCGCAATGCCGGGCCCTTCAACGACGTCGATACCGCCAATATCCAGACCGAAGTGATCCGCCTGCCCACCACCTGTTTTGCCGAGGAGGATGGCTCGCTGGTCAACAGCAGTCGCTGGTTGCAGTGGCACTGGAAGGGCGCCGATGGGCCGGGCGAGACCCGCACCGATGTGCAGATCATGAGCGAGCTGTTCCTGCGCTTGCGTCATCGCTACAAGACCGAGGGCGGTGCGTATCCTGATCCGCTGCTCAACATCAACTGGCCTTACAAGATTCCCGAAGAGCCTTCGCCTGAGGAGTTGGCCAAGGAAATGAACGGCTGGGCGGTCAGCGACTTCACCGACCCTACCGGTGCCACGCTCAAGGCTGGCCAGCAACTGGCAGGCTTCGGCCAGCTCAAGGACGACGGCAGTACGGCGTCCGGCTGCTGGATCTTCGCCGGTAGTTGGACCGAGCAGGGCAACCAGATGGCCCGGCGCGACAACAGCGACCCTTACGGCATGCATCAGGTGCAGAACTGGGCCTGGGCCTGGCCGGCCAACCGCCGCATCCTCTACAACCGCGCCTCCAGCGACCCGCAAGGCAAGCCTTGGGATCCGGAGAAAAAACGCCTGGTGTGGTGGAACGGCAAGGCCTGGACGGGGACCGACGTGCCGGACTTCAAGGTCGACTCGCCGCCGGAAGCGGGGATGAACCCGTTCATCATGAACCCCGAGGGGGTAGCGCGGTTCTTCGCCATCGACAAGATGGCCGAGGGGCCGTTCCCCGAGCACTACGAGCCGTTCGAGACGCCCATCGGCATCAACCCGCTCAACCCGCAGAACAAGAAGGCCATCAGCAACCCGGCCGGGCGCGTGTTCGACTCGGTATGGGACACCCTGGGCAAGGCCGACGAGTTCCCTTACGCGGCGACCACCTACCGACTGACCGAGCACTTCCACTTCTGGAGCAAGCACTGCCGCCTCAACGCCATCGCCCAGCCCGAGCAGTTCGTCGAGATCGGCGAGGTACTGGCCAACGAGAAAGGCATCAAGGCGGGCGACCGGGTGCGGGTCAGCTCCAAGCGCGGGCATATCGAGGCGGTGGCGGTGGTGACCAAGCGGATCCGTCCGCTGAAGGTCAACAACCAGACCGTTCACCAAATTGGCATTCCGCTGCACTGGGGCTTCACCGGCATCACCCGGCACGGCTACCTGACCAACACCCTGGTGCCGTTCCTGGGTGATGGCAATACCCAAACGCCGGAGTCCAAGTCGTTCCTCGTCAACGTGGAGAAAATCTAATGGCCCAGCAAGACATCATCGCCCGCTCGGCCACCACGACCGTACCGCCTTCGGTGCGCCAGCAGCAGGAAGTCGCCAAGCTGATCGACACTACCAAGTGCATCGGCTGCAAGGCCTGCCAGGTGGCGTGCTCGGAGTGGAACGAACTGCGTGACGAGGTCGGCCACAACCATGGCACTTACGACAACCCCCAGGACCTGACCGCCGAAACCTGGACCCTGATGCGCTTCACCGAGCACGAACGCGACGATGGCAACCTGGAGTGGCTGATTCGCAAGGATGGCTGCATGCACTGCGCCGAGCCAGGTTGCCTGAAGGCCTGTCCGAGCCCGGGGGCGATCATCAAGCACGCCAACGGCATCGTCGACTTCAACCAGGACCACTGCATCGGCTGCGGTTATTGCATCACCGGCTGCCCGTTCAACATCCCGCGGATTTCGCAGAAAGACCACAAGGCCTACAAATGCAGCCTGTGTTCCGACCGCGTGGCCGTGGGCTTGGAACCGGCCTGCGTGAAGACCTGCCCGACCGGGGCGATCGTCTTCGGCAGCAAGGATGAAATGAAGGTGCATGCCGCCGAGCGCATCGTCGACTTGAAGTCCCGGGGCTTCGACAAGGCCGGGCTGTATGACCCGGATGGCGTCGGCGGTACCCACGTGATGTATGTGCTGCACCACGCCGACACGCCCAAGTTGTACGCCGGGCTGCCGGATGCGCCGGTAATCAGCCCGTTGGTGGGGTTGTGGAAAGGCATCAGCAAACCGCTGGCGCTGCTGGCGATGGGCGCGGCAGTGCTGGCGGGGTTCTTCCACTATGTGCGGGTCGGCCCGCAGCGGGTCGAGGAGGACGACGCCCTGGCGCCTGCCGATGACAGCGTGCATCAGGTGGACCCGTCGGTGCATGTCTATGATCCGACCAAGCCGGGTGGGCAAGGGGGGCCGCGGCCATGAGCGACAACAAACCGATCCTGCGCTACAACGCCAACGAGCGCAGCAACCACTGGGTCGTCGCGATCCTGTTCGTGATGGCCGGGCTGTCGGGGCTGGCACTGTTCCATCCGGCGCTGTTCTGGCTCAGCCATCTGTTCGGCGGTGGTCCGTGGACGCGCATCCTGCACCCATTCCTGGGCGTGGCGATGTTCGTGTTCTTCCTGGGGCTGGTACTGCGGTTCTGGCGAGCCAACTTCATCACTGCCAATGATCGTTTGTGGCTGCGCCGTATCGACCGGGTGATGCGCAACGAGGAGGAGGGCGTACCTCCGATCGGCAAGTACAACGCTGGGCAAAAGCTGCTGTTCTGGACCCTGCTGCTGTGCATGCTGGTGCTACTGGTCAGTGGCGTGGTGATCTGGCGCGCCTGGTTCAGCCAATACTTCGACATCGGAGCGATTCGCCTGGCGACCTTGCTTCATGCGCTGGCGGCGTTCGTGCTGATCCTCAGCATCATCGTGCATATCTATGCCGGCATCTGGATCAAAGGCTCGGTAGGCGCCATGCTGCATGGCTCGGTCAGCCGCGCTTGGGCACGCAAGCACCATGAGTTGTGGTATCGCGACGTGACCGGCGACAAGTCTCCGGGCAATCACGGCAGAAAAGAAGGATGAGCGCTTGAGCACGATACTTGAACCCGGGCAGATCGAAGCGTCGGCCGTGGCGCCGCCGTTTCTGAACCTGCCGCCCGCCAACCTGTTCGAACGGCGCGCCGAGCGCCTGGAGCACCTGGCCGAGGGCAATGCCCTTGGCCAGTACCTGATGCTGGTCGCGCGGTTGTGCCGCCTCCAGCAGCAGCTTGTGGATAACCCGCCCGGTGACTTGCCGGTGGCACACGAGCGCCAGCGCCTGTGCATAAGGCATGGCTTGCCGCCGCTGGCAGCCGACAGCCTGGTACGCGAGGGGTCTTGGCTGGCTTGGCTGCAGGCGCTGCTCGAGCGCTTCGATGAGGCGTCCGACGGGCCCTTGGGCGAGGCGCTGCGGACCTTGCGGGAAAGCGACGACAGTCAGCGCAAAGGCTGGGCCATTGCCCTGCTGGCCGGCCAGTACGATGCCGTGCCGGCGGCGCTGGTGCCCTTTATCGGCGCTGCGCTGCAGGCGGCCTGGTCCTATTGGCTGCTGGCGCTGCCGGAGGCTGAACTCAAGCCCGCCGACAGCCTGGCCCAATGTCCGGCCTGTGGATCACCGGCCATGGCTGGGGTGGTGCGCAACCGCGGCAAGCACAATGGCCTGCGATACCTGGTCTGTTCACTGTGTGCCTGCGAGTGGCATGTGGTGCGGGTCAAGTGCGTGTACTGCGAATCGAGCAAGGACTTGCGTTACACCAACCTCGAGGATGACCGGCACGCGCCAGGCAAAGCGCCACTGCGCGCCGAATGCTGCCCTGGATGCCAGCGTTACCTAAAGCAGAGCTACTTGGAGAACGACGCTGCGGCCGAGCCGCTGGCCGATGACCTGGCGAGCCTGGCGCTGGATATCCGCCTGGACGAGGAGGGCTTCCAGCGGCTGGCGCCGAACCTGATGCTGGCGCCGGGATAGAGGAGAGTGTCTACACTGCAACATCGAGTTGCCCTGTTCGCGGGTAAGCCCGCTCCCACAAGGTTTGGCGCATTGCGGTGGGAGCGGGTTCGCCCGCTAGCAGGGCACAACAGACTAAGGATCAGTTTAAGGTAGTACTGCATGTCCTCGAGCCCCGCCAGCGACACCCCACGCCTGCCGTCCATCGACACCCTGCTACGCCACCGAACCTGCGAGCCGCTGATCGAGCGCCATGGCCGCGAGGCAGTACTAGCCACCCTGCGTCAGCTGCTTGGCGATCTGCGCGAACCCGCTCGCCTTGGCCAGATGAGTGCAGTCGAGCTGGCGCCGGATGTCCTCAATGGCCGCGCCGGCGAACGCCTGGCCATCCAGCAGCGCAGCCAGGTCCGCCGTGTTTTCAACCTTACCGGCACGGTGCTGCACACCAACCTTGGCCGAGCGCTGTTGCCTGAGGAGGCAGTGGAGGCCATGCAGATCGCCGCGCGCCACCCGCTGAACCTGGAGTTCGACCTGGCCACCGGCAAACGTGGTGATCGCGACGACCTGATCGAAGGTCTGATCCGCGAGCTCACCGGGGCCGAGGCCGTGACGGTGGTCAACAACAATGCCGCTGCCGTGCTGCTGGCACTCAACAGCCTGGGCGCGCGCAAGGAGGGCGTCATCTCCCGGGGCGAGCTGATCGAAATCGGCGGCGCCTTCCGTATCCCCGACATCATGGCCCGCGCTGGTGTCCGCCTGCATGAGGTCGGCACCACCAACCGCACCCACGCCCGTGACTACGAAGGTGCGATCAACCCGCGTACCGGCTTGCTGATGCGGGTGCATTGCAGCAACTACAGCATCCAAGGCTTCACCACCCAGGTATCGACCGCCGAGCTGGCAGCCATCGCCCACGCCCATGGTTTGCCTCTGCTGGAGGACCTGGGCAGCGGCAGCCTGCTCGACCTCACCCGCTGGGGCCTGCCGGCTGAGCCCACGGTGCGCCAGGCCCTGGCCGACGGCGCCGACATCGTCACCTTCAGCGGCGACAAGCTGCTCGGTGGACCCCAGGCCGGCATCATCGTCGGGCGCAAGGAGCTGATCGCCAAGATCAAGAAGAACCCCCTCAAGCGCGCTCTGCGGGTCGACAAGATCACCTTGGCCGCGCTGGAGGCCGTGCTGGCGCTGTACCGCAATCCGGATCGGCTGGCCGAGCGCTTGCCCAGCCTGCGCCTGTTGACTCGCCCTCAGGAAGAGATTGCGGCCCAGGCCGAGCGCCTGGCTCCGGCACTCGCAACCTGCCTGGGGGCGCAATGGACCGTGAGCGTCGAGCCGGCCTTGGGCATGATCGGCAGTGGTAGCCAGCCGGTGGCGCGTCTGCCCAGCGCCGCCCTGTGCCTGCGTCCGCAGGTGTCGAAGAAGCTGCGTGGGCGCAGTTTGCACGTGCTGGAGCGCGCCTTGCGCGATCTGCCGGTGCCGGTGCTCGGACGCATCGACGACGACGCCCTGTGGCTCGACCTGCGTCAGCTCGACGATGAGGCCCACTGGCTGGCGCAACTGCCAGCACTGCGCCTGGGGCCGGTCCAGTGATCGTCGGCACCGCCGGCCATATCGACCATGGCAAGACTGCACTGCTCCAGGCCCTGACCGGCCAGGCCGGTGACCATCGCCAGGAAGAGCGCGCCCGGGGCATGACCATCGATCTCGGCTACCGCTATGCTGCGCTGGCCGAGGGGGCGCCCTTGACGGGTTTCATCGACGTCCCCGGACACGAGCGCTTCATCCACAACATGCTCGCCGGTGCCCATGGCATCGACCTGGTGTTGCTGGTGGTGGCCGCGGACGACGGCGTCATGCCGCAGACCCGTGAGCACCTGGCGATCATCGAGCTGCTGGGCATCCCCCAGGCCTTGGTGGCGATCAGCAAGTGCGACCGGGTCGAGCCGCAGAGGGTGACGCAGGTCCAGGCTCAGGTGTCGGCGCTGCTGGCGCCCGGGCCCTATGCGCAGGCGAAGCAGTTCCCGTTGTCCAGCCTCACCGGGGAGGGCGTCGAGGCGTTGCGCCAGGCGCTGCTGGACGCTGAACACACTGTAGGTCAACGCAGCGCACGCGGCGGTTTCCGTCTGGCCGTGGATCGGGCGTTTGCCGTGGCCGGCGCCGGCGTCGTGGTCACCGGCACCGCCTTGGCCGGGCAGGTCAGCGCGGGTGATACCTTGCTGCTGGGCAAGGCCGGCAAGCCGGTACGGGTGCGCGGGCTGCACGCGCAGAACCAGGCCGCGTTGGTGGCCCAGGCCGGCCAGCGAGTGGCGCTTAACCTCCACGCCGAGCGCCTGGCGCTGGAGCAGATCCATCGGGGCGACTGGCTGGTACCGGACTGGCTGCATGCACCCTGCATGCGGGTGGATATCGATCTCACGTTATTGCCCAGCGAGACGCGTACCTTCGAGCATTTCAGCGCCGTGCACGTGCATCTGGGCACTCAGGATGTCACGGCGCGTGTCGCGTTGCTTGAGGGGGAGAAACTGCAGGCAGGCCAACGGATGTTCGCCCAGTTGCTGCTCAACGCACCTTTGCAGACGGTGCATGGCGATCGGCTGGTGCTCAGGGATCAGCGCGCCCAACGTACCTTGGGCGGTGGGCGTGTGCTCGACCCCTTTGCCCCGAGTCGGCAGCGGCGAAGTGAAATGCGCCTGCGGCAGTTGCAGGCTCTGAGCGAGGCCCATGCCTTGGAGCAGGCCTTGCCGGCCTTGCTCGATGCCGCTCCTGGCGGGCTGGATCCGCAACGCTTGGAGCGTCAGTTCAACCGACAGCGCGAAACCTGGGCATTACCTGAAACGGTCCAGGTCATCGCCACGCGGCAAGGGCCATTGCTATTCGCCAGGCACCACTGGCAAGCGCTGAAAGAGCGGATCACGATGCAGTTGGCGCTGTTCCATGAGCAGGAGCCTGACCAGCTGGGGCCGGATCGCGACCGCCTGCGCAGGTTCGCCGCGTTGCCCATGGAGCGTTCGGCGTTCGTCAGTTTGCTGGAGGAGTTGCTCGAAGCCGGCGTAGTCGTCAGTAGCGGGCCGTGGTTGCATCTGCCGGAACATAAAGTGCAATTGAGCGACGCCGACGCTGTCTTGTGGGCGCTGCTGGAGCCTGAGTTGTCGAGGGGGGAGTACGATCCGCCCTGGGTCAGGACGTTGGCCGCGGCGCAAGGACGCGATGAAGCCGACGTGCGCCTGTTGCTGCGCAAGCTGGCGCGGCTGGGGCTGGTGCACCAGGTGGTGCGCGATCTTTTTTACCCTGAAGCGACTGTCCGGCGCATGGCAGACATGCTGTTGCAGCTGTCGGCCAGTACGCCGATAGTGCAGGTGGCCGCGTTTCGCGATATGTTGGGCATCGGTCGCAAACGCAGTGTTCAGATCCTCGAATACTTCGACCGAATCGGCCTGACCCGGAGGGTCGCCGACCAGCGTTACATCCGAGCCGACAGTGCACTGGCCGAGCAGCAGACCAGGCACTGACTACAAGGAAGGCAATCGCGCCCGGTGGCGCGGCCGGGCTTCAAACCCGGTTGGGGACGGCATCCGTTCCCGGGCAGGTTCGACTCCCGCTGCCTTCCGCCATTTCTCCGAGAACCTCTGGGGAGCGAGTTTATCGAGGCGTCGAACCGCCGCGAATGCGTCAGTCTGGACGACCTTCAGGCCCGCTCACCGCACAGGTCCAGGGCAAACCAGTGCTCTGCCGCCTGCACATCCAGCCCTGCGCCCAGCAGTGCGAACAGCTTGCCCAGCGCCGCCTCGCGGGTCATGCCGCCGCCGCTGACCAACCCGGTATCGCGCAGGCGGCTGCCAGCGGCATAAGTATCGAACACCACCGAACCTTCAGAGCACTGGCTGATCGCAACGATCATTACCCCGCCTGTGCGGGCTTCGTGCAGCGCGTCCAGCAGCGCCTGGTCATCCGAAGGGCCGGTGCCGCTGCCATAGCATTCCAGCACCAGACCCTGCACGCCGGTAGCGAGCATCGCCTGCACGAAGCCGGCCTGCAGGCCAGGCACGACCGGCAGCACCGCAAGGCGCACCGGCTGGCGGCGTTGGCGATAATCCAGTGTCGGCGGGATCGCCGTGGCGCGCTCGCCTTCGCGGTGGCGGGGCAGAGCTGCGAAGGCATCGAAGGCTTCGCTGCGCAGCTTCGAGGCCCGGCAGCCATGCAGCAATTGGCCATGGAAGTACAACTGCACGCCATTGCCCAGGCCGCTTTCGAACAAATTCAGGGCGCCAAGCAGGTTGTCCCAGGCGTCGCTGTCCGGCGCACCGGCCGGCAGCATCGAGCCGGTCAGCAACACCGGTACAGGCAAGCCCAGCAGCAGGAACGACAATGCCGCCGCGCTGTAGGCCAGGGTATCGGTGCCATGCAGCACCAGCACACCGTCATGGCCGTCGTGTTCCACCGCCTCGACGATGGCATCGCGCATGGCCAGCCAGTTGGCCTGTTGCATGTTGGCGCTGTCGATCAATGGGTCGAGTTCGCGCAGCGACCACTGAAGGCGGGGCGCCACGGCGTGCAGCGCCAGGTGCTCGCGCATTCGCGCCTCGAAGCCGCTGGCCGGCGCCAGGCCCTCAGGGGTCTGCAGCATGCCGATGGTGCCACCGGTATAGAGGACGAGAAGATTCTTGACTGCACGCATGGAAAGCATCCGTAGCGATGAGCGGAGAAGGAAAGCCGCCCCGGACGGGGCGGCTGGGCAGCAGAGGATATCAGCGCTGTGGCTGAGCTTGGGCGACGGCTTTGTCAGCGGCGGTTTCAGCCTGAGGATTGGCCGGCCAGGCGTTGCGGTCCAGGTCCAGGTCAGCGAACTTGCTGGAGTCGAACACCGGCTGGTCGATGCCCGCGCGGCGCTGTTCGTCGTAGTCGCGCATCACACGCAGACCGACCTTGAATAGCAGGGCCAGAGCGATCAAGTTGACGAACGCCAGGCAAGTCATGGTGATGTCGGCGAAGGCGAACACGGTCGACAGGTCTTGCATCGAGCCCCATACCACCAGCGCCAGTACCAGACCGCGGAAGATCATCAGCACGACGCGGTTGCGGCTGAGGAACTGCAGGCTGTTCTCGCCCAGGTAGTAGTTGTAGAGGATGCAGGTGAAGACGAACAGCGACAGGGCGATGCTGACGAACAGACGGCCCCAGTCACCGACCACGGCGGCCAGCGAGTTCTGGGTCAGGACGATGCCATCACCTTCGAAGCCCGGGGTGTAGAAGCCCGACAGCAGGATCAGCAGCGCGGTGCAGGTGCAGATCACGAAGGTATCGAGGAACACGCTGAAGGCCTGGACCACGCCCTGGGCGCCCGGGTGCTTCACGGCGGCCACGGCGGCGACGTTCGGCGCACTGCCCAGGCCCGCTTCGTTGGCGAACACGCCACGCTTCACACCCATGACGATGGCGCTGCCGAGCAGGCCGCCGAACGCAGGGTCGAGGCCGAAGGCGCTCTTGAAGATGGTTTCCAGCATGGCGGGGACGTGTTCGATCTGGGTGCCGATCACGTACAGGGTCACGCCGATGTAGGCCAGGGTCTTGATCGGAACCAGCAGGTCCGACACCGCGGCGATGCGCTTGATGCCGCCGATGAAGGTAATGGCCAGCAGCACGGCCAGGACGATGCCGGTGTGCTTTGGATCGAAGGCAAAGGCGTTCTGCAGCGAGTGGGTCACGGTGTACGACTGCAGGCCGATGAAGGCGAAGCCGTAGGTGACCAGCAGCAGGATCGAGAACACGATCGCCATGCTTTTGAGCTTCAGGCCGTGCTGGATGTAGTACGCCGGGCCGCCGCGGTACAGGCCGTCGCCGTCGGCGCGCTTGTAGACCTGGGCCAGGGTGCATTCGAAGAAGCTGCTGGACATGCCCACCAGCGCGGTGACCCACATCCAGAACACGGCGCCTGGGCCACCGAGGGTCACGGCGATGCCGACGCCCGCGATGTTACCGGCGCCTACACGGCCGGCAAGGCTCAGCATCAGGGCCTGGAACGAGCTCAGTTGGCCTGCCTGGCCGCGGAGGGATTCCTTGAAGACCCCGAACATGTGGCCGAAATGACGGAACTGGACGAACCGAGAACGGATGGTGAAGTAACCGCCGAGTCCGACGATCAGCACGATGAGGAGTTTCCCGGAAAGGAAATCGTTGAGTGCTTCGAGCATTGAAAAATGACCTCGATTCTTATTGTTCGTGTGGAAAGACCAGCGGGCGGCAGGCGCACCGCTATTGGGGGCGCATGGTTGGCCATGACAACAACGGTTACAATTTCGCGTGTTGCTCTGACTTGATGCGACTTGATGCTAAACTTGCACCACTCGCATCATCTGGACCCTTCTCATGGGCGATCATTTCGCTATCAATCTCAAACTGGCGTGCAGTCATTACCGCTCTATTTCAGAGGTTTGCCGACAGCTTTCGATCAACCGCGCGCAGTTCAACAAGTACCTCAGCGGCCAGAGCCGTCCGACGGCTTACAACCTCAAGCGCATCGGCGACTTCTTCGGTGTCGAGGAATACGAATTGGGTCTGCCGCCTGAGCAGTTCGCCCGCCTGATCGGGGCTCGCAATCTGTCGGCCGAATCCGGACCGCAGAACGACCCGATCAGCGAGCTGTTCAAGCCGCTGCATGCCCATGCGGGCAATCTGTCGCGTTATTGCGGCTATTACTTCGAATATTCCAACTGCATGTCGGTCCCAGGCTCGATTCTGGTGTCGCTGGTGCACCTGTGGGAGGAGCGCGGCAGCTTTCTGTTCGAGCGCCAGGAGCGACAGGAGCGCTCCAGTGCCACCGATCTGCATGCAGAGGTACGTTGCCGCTACCTCGGCGCAGCCTTCCAGTTGCAGGACCGGGTCTTTCTGATCGACTACGAATCACTGACGCTCAACGAGATGAGCCAGACCGTGCTCATCCCCAGCTTCAAGAGCCGCATCACCCGGCTCAACGGTTTGAAGACCGGAGTCTCCAGTGGGGATCGGCGCAACCCGGCCTGTACCCGCGTGGTATGGGAGTACCTGGGCGAGGAGATCAACCGCATCAACGCCTACCGCCAGGTGAGGCTGTACCGCCCGGAGGACCCGCGCATCGATGACGACGTACGCGAGCGCCTGAAGGCAGGGCCGATCAGCAACGGCTTGTTCGAGATCGAGTGAGCGCGGTCCCGCGACGCATGCGCCGCGCTGCTTGGCAATTCGTCATCGACGCCGGATGTCCTGTCGCGCCCAGGCATGTGCTGTGGTTGGACTTCCCCGAGAGGAACCCGCAAAATGTCCGCTTCCTTCTATCAACCTGTTCGGATCTGCTGACTCTATGCGTATGCGCCTGATGCTGTTGGGTGGTGGCAATGCCCTCGGGCAAGCGCTGATTCGTCTCGGGGCCGAAGAGGACATCGGATTCCTGGCGCCGCGCCCACCGGAGAACGGCTGGGGGCCGGCCAGTCTTACGCAATTGCTTGACGATCACCGTCCCGATGTCGTGGTCAACCTGGCGTACTATTTCGACTGGTTCCAGGCCGAGTCGGTCAGCGAACAACGCCTGGCGTTGCAGGAGCGGGCCGTTGAGCGGCTGGCCGAGCTCTGCCAGCACCACCAGATCATTCTCGTGCAGCCTTCGAGCTACCGAGTGTTCGATGGCTCAAGGGCCACGGCCTACAGCGAAAAGGATGAGCCGGTGCCCTTGGGCCTGCGTGGCCAGGCGCTCTGGCGGATCGAACAGAGCGTTCGGGCGACCTGTCCGCAGCATGTGCTGCTGCGTTTTGGCTGGGTGCTCGACGAAAGCATCGACGGCGTGCTCGGCCGCTTCCTCACCCGCGCCGAACAACCCCAGGAGCTGCTGCTGGCCGATGACCGCCGCGGCAATCCGACGCCGGTCGACGACGCCGCACGGGTGATTCTCTCGGTGCTCAAGCAGCTCGATTGCGACGCACCCCTGTGGGGTACCTACCACTACGCCGGCAACGAGGCGACCACGCCGCTGGCGCTGGGCCAGGCGATCCTCGGCGAGGCGGCGCAGTGGCACAAGCTGGCCGTGCAGGCCCCTACGCCCCAGGCCCATGCCGCGCGCCCCGATGCCAGCGAGGAACCGCAGAACGCGGTGCTGGCCTGCAAAAAGATTCTTCACACCTTCGGCATCAAGCCCCGCGCCTGGCGCGCCGGCTTGCCGTCTCTACTGGACCGGTTCTACCGACATGGCTGACGCCCCCATCCTGATCACCGGCGGTGCCGGCTTCATTGGCTCCCACCTGTGCGATGCGTTGCTGGATAAAGGCTATGCGGTACGGGTGCTCGATGACCTCTCCACCGGCAAGCGCGCCAACCTGCGTCTGGACCATCCCGGCCTGGACCTGATCGAAGGCGACGTCGCCGATGCCGAACTGGTACGCCGGGCCACGGCAGGCTGTCGCGCCGTGGTGCACCTGGCCGCGGTCGCGTCGGTACAGGCGTCGGTCGAAGACCCGGTGCGTACCCACCAAAGCAACTTCATCGGTACCCTCAATGTCTGCGAAGCCATGCGCCTGGAAGGCGTGCGGCGTGTGTTGTTCGCCTCCAGCGCGGCGGTTTATGGCAACAACGGCGAGGGCCAATCGATTGCCGAGGACACGCCCAAGGCGCCGCTGACCCCTTATGCGGTGGACAAGCTGGCCAGCGAGCAGTACTTGGACTTCTATCGTCGTCAGCACGCGCTGGAGCCGGTGGTGTTCCGTTTCTTCAATATCTTCGGACCGCGCCAGGATCCATCTTCGCCCTATAGCGGGGTCATCAGTATCTTCTGCGAACGTGCTACCCAAGGCCTGCCGATCACGGTCTTCGGCGATGGCGAGCAAACGCGAGACTTCCTATACGTGGGCGATCTGGTCCAGGTGATGGTCCAGGCGCTGGAACTTGAACAGGTCGAGGAAGGCGCGGTGAACATTGGCCTGAACCAGGCGACCTCGCTGAACCAGTTGCTGGCGGCGCTGGAAAAGGTAGTCGGCAGTTTGCCTGCCATCCAGCACGGGCCGGCGCGCTCGGGCGACATCCGCCATTCACGGGCGGACAACTCCCGCCTGCTGGCGCGTTTCGACTTCCCGCAGCCTACCTCGATGGTCGACGGATTGGCCCGGCTGTTGGGCAAAGCCTGATCTCCTTGATCAGCGCGCGTCACGGGTCATTGCCCATGGCGTACGCGCTGGCGATGGCAGTCCTGCGGGCCGAGTAAACGGCCATCCTTGGCCCGCACCTGCAGGCGTTCGATGGGTTGGCCGCTGACGTTGTCCAGCAGCACCGAGCGCTCATCCCCCGCCTTGAACAGGAAGCGCTCCCCCCACTGGCGTAAGCCAATGACCACAGGAAAGACCGCGCGCCCTTGCTCGGTCAGCACGTATTCCTTGTAGGCACTGCCATCGGACGCCGGCTGCAGTTCGAGCAATCCGCTTTCCACCAGCAGCTTCAGCCGCGCGGCCAGGATGTTCTTCGCCAGTCCCAGGTTTTTCTGGAACTCACTGAAACGTCGCAGGCCATCGAAGGCGTCTCGCAGGATCATCATCGACCAACGGTCGCCGATTACGTCCAGGGCACGGGCCACCGGGCAGGGGTCGTTTCTCTCGTCGGGCATGGGCGTACTCTGTGCGGGATAACTGGTTGCAGATTAAAACCAGCTTTGCTAAATAGCCAGCAGCTGGTTTCTATTTGAAACCAGATTGCCTGAGGAGCTTGCCATGCCTTCCCTGACATCCGCGTCGCCTGGCCACATGCAGCCAAGCCGGGCGCTGACCTTGCTGCTCGCGGCCGCCTGTGCCCTGGCGGTCGCGACGGTGTACTTCGCCCAACCTTTACTCGAATCCATGGCGCGCAGCCTGGCGATACCCCAGGCCTACATCGGCTTAGTGGTGGGCGCGACCCAGGCGGGGTACGCCATTGGCTTGCTACTGATTGTTCCGTTAGGCGATCTGCTTGATCGCAAGCGCCTGATTCTTGGTCAGTTGCTGATGTCGGCGTTGGCATTGCTGGCAGTGAGCATGGCCTGGGATTGGGCCGTGCTGCTGGCAGCCATGGGAATGGTCGGGCTGATGGCGGTGGTGGTTCAGGTAATGGTCGCTCATGCCGCAACCTTGGCTTCGCCGTCCAGACAAGGGCAGGTGGTGGGCACGGTCACCAGTGGCGTGGTGGTGGGTATCCTGCT
This sequence comes from Pseudomonas sp. HTZ2, assembly GCF_033173945.1. Classification (NCBI taxonomy): domain Bacteria; kingdom Pseudomonadati; phylum Pseudomonadota; class Gammaproteobacteria; order Pseudomonadales; family Pseudomonadaceae; genus Pseudomonas; species Pseudomonas sp. HTZ2. The sequence continues at coordinate 4,869,487 of NZ_CP137332.1, forward strand.
GGCGCGTCTGGTCGCAGGTGGCCTTGCCGACCTGACCGGCTGGCGTGGTGTCTATGTCGGGGCGGCCGGCTTGTCGCTGGCGATGGCATTGCTGTTGTGGCGGGCGTTGCCTGCTGTCGCGCGCAATCAACAGGGGCCGGGGTACTGGAGACTGCTGGGCTCGCTGGTCGGGTTGTATCGGCATGATCGGCTGTTACGCCAGCGTGGCCTGTTCGCGTTGCTGGTCTTCGCCGTCTTCAGTGTGTTCTGGAGCGCCATGGTATTGCCCCTGAGCGTTGCGCCCTTGGCCCTGAGCCCTACCCAGGTTGGCCTGTTCGGTCTGGCGGGCCTGGCCGGTGCTTTGTCGGCATCGTGCGCTGGACGCCTGGCCGATCGCGGGCTGGGCAACCGTACCACTGGCCTGGCATTGGCGCTGCTGGCGTTGTCATGGCTGCCGAGCGCCCTGCTCGAGCAATCACTATGGGCCTTGGTGGTGGGGGTGTTGATTCTGGATTTAGCAGTGCAGGCGGTGCATGTGACCAACCAGAGCCTGCTGCTGGCCGGACGTGGCGAAATGGCGAGTCGGCTGATCGGCGCCTACATGTGCTGTTATTCGATCGGCAGTGGGTTAGGGGCGGTGGCCGCGACCTGGGTATATGCCCGATGGGGCTGGCTGGCGGTGTGTGGCCTGGGCGCGTCGATCAGCGCTTTGGCCTTGGGCTACTGGGGGTACCTGGAGTTTGGCGGGAGCGTGAAGCGTGACATGGCGGCCGAGGCCGCCATGTCGGGTGGGGGTCAGAACTTGTAGCCCAGGCCCACCATGTAGACCCACGGATCGACATCCACGTCGACCTTGGTCTTGCCCACGCTCAGGGCGCTTGGGCCGTCCACGGTGGCCTTGGTGTCGATGTCGATGTACCAGACCGAGGCGTTGACCAGCAGATTCTCGGTGAGCATGTAGTCCATGCCCAGCTGGGCAGCCAGACCCACCGAATCTTGCAGCTTCAGGTTGCTGAAGCCCTGCTTCTTGCGGGAGCTGCTGAGGTCTTCATCGAAGAAGGTGGTGTAGTTGATGCCAACGCCCGCGTAAGGCTGGAACTTCGAGGAAGGCTCCATCGGGTAGTACTGCAGCGACAGGGTCGGCGGCAGTTGCTTGATGTCGGCCAGCTTGCCATCCAGGCCAGGGCCAAGGCCTTTGACAGCCACGGTGTGGTTGAACGGCGTGGCAGCCAGCAGCTCCAGGCCGACGTGGTCGGTGAGCATGTAGGCGAAGGTCAGGCCCAGCTGGGTGTCGCTGTCCAGGGTCGCCTTGGTGCCCGATACCTTGGTGCCATCGAGCTTGAGGTCGCTGCTGTCTTCGTTCGGCGCTACGGTGATGGCACCGGCACGCATGATGAAGTCACCGGCCTGGTGGGCATGGGCGACGGGGGCAGCGAGCGCCAGGGCAATGAGCGAGGCGCCGAGCAAGGACTTGTTCATGGAAGCTCCCAAAGGACGTAAGTAATCGAGTAGTCCAATGGTAAGGAGCCGGCCGAAACGAACTGTTGATTCAGCTCAACGAAGACGTGTCACAACGCCTAAACAGCGCTCATTGAAGCTCGTAGGCGTAGATCTTTTCAGCTTCCATCTGGTAACCGGCATCGGCCAGTTCACTGCTGGTGGTTTTGACCTGCATCCGGCCTTCGATCCAGTAGGGCTGGTAGAGGTCTTCGATGCGCACGCCCATCTCGCTGACGATATGCACGATCTGGTTCGGCGGTGGCGGCGGCACGTGGATGCAGGCGCCGTAATAGGGCACCAGGAGGAACTCGGTGGTACGGCCTTCCTCGCTCACTTCCAGCGGCACGATGTAGCCGGGCAGCTTGACCCACTGCCCATCCAGCGCCTTGACCACCGGAGCGTGGGGCGCCTGCTGGCGCGCGGCAGGGGCTGATTCGGCCAGGGCGTTACCCAGTTGTGACAAATCATGCAGCGGTGCCATCTGGGCTGGGACCACCGGCGCCCCCTCCGGGATCAAGGCAGGCCAGTCCAGGGTTCTGGGCTCGTCGCCCCAGGCAGGGGACAGAATGAACAGCAGCAACAGTACAAGTTTGCGACGCATGATCGATTCTCAGAGATGGATCGACAGGCCATCGGCCAAAGACTGACGATAGGCACGCCAGGCCGGCACGCTGCCCATCAGCAGCGCGGCACCCAGGATGATCGCCAGCAGCGTCCATTCGTGGGCGCTCGGCCAAGCCAGCGGCAGGTAGAGGCCATAGTTGGCCTGCACGTAGCCTTGGGTCAGGACGATTCCCGCATACAGCAAGCCTAGCCCGGCACCGATACCGGCCAGTGCCAGGGTGAGCGCTTCGAGCACCAACAGCCCGGCTATGTGCCAGGGGCGCGCGCCCACCGAGCGCAGGATGGCCATTTCCCGGCGGCGCTCGTTGAGGCTGGTGAGGATCGCCGTGAGCATGCCAATCAAACCCGTCAGTACCACGAACAGCGACACCACGAACAATGCCTGTTCGGCTGTGCCCATCAGGCTCCAGAGTTCCTGCAGAGCAACCCCAGGGAGGATTGCCAGCAGCGGCTCGCTACGGAATTCGTTGATTTCTCGCTGCAGGCTGAAGGTGGCGATCTTGTTGTTCAGGCCCAGCATGAACGCCGTGATCGCGGCGGGTTGCAAGTCCATGCCGCGCGCCTGGTCGGCGCTGATGCGTCCGGCGCCACGGGCTGGAACGCCGTTGTGCCAATCGACGTGGATTGCCTCCATGCCGGCCAGGCTGATGTGCAGGGTGCGGTCCACAGGCGTGCCGGTGCGTTCGAGGATGCCGACGACGGTAAAGGGTTTGTCGTCGTGCTTGACCAGGCTGATGGCGGCCACGCCGTGGGCCAGCACCAGCTTGTCACCGAGTTTGTAGTGCAGCGCCTCGGCCACTTCGGCGCCCAGCACCACTTCGAACGGGTCCGCTGCGAAGGGTCGGCCTTGGCTCAGGGCCAGATGTTGCTGGCGTGCGAACTGGTAATGGTCGAAGTAATCGCCTGTGGTACCCATCACCCGATAGCCGCGATGGGAGTCGCCGAGGGAAATCGGGATGGCCCATTTCACCCGCGGGTCCTTGGCGTAGTGTTCGAAGCTGTCCCAGCGGATGTTGTTGGTGGCATTGCCGATGCGAAACACCGAGTACAGCAACAGGTTCACCGACCCCGAGCGGGCGCCGACGATCAGGTCGGTGCCGCTGATGGTGCTGGCGAAGCTGGCGCGGGCCTCCGTGCGCACACGCTCCACAGCCAGCAACAGGCACACCGACAGTGCGATGGCAAAGGCCGTCAGGAAGGCGGTGAAGCGGCGGTTGGCCAGGCTGGCCAGGGCAAGGCGGAGCAAGTACATCAGGCCTCCTGGGGCTTGGCCGCGCGATTGAGTTCGACCAAGGACAAGTGACGGTCGAACAGCGGAGCCAGGCTCTGGTCATGGCTGACGAACAGCAGGCTGGAGCCGGCCGCACGGCATTCGTCGAACAACAGGCGGATGAACGCCTCGCGGGTATCGGCATCCAGCGCCGAGGTGGGCTCGTCGGCGATCACCAGCTCGGGCTGGCCAATCAACGCCCTGGCGGCGGCGACCCGCTGCTGCTGGCCGATCGACAGGCTGTCTGCGCGCCGGGCAAGTAGCGCCGGGTCAGTCAGGCCCAGGTGGGCCAACAGCGTGGCGGCCGCCTGGTCGATGCTGCCATGGCGCTGGACCGCCCGTGCGGCGCGGCTGCGTGAGAAGCGGCAGGGCAACTCGACGTTCTCCCGTACCGAGAGAAACGCCAGCAGGTTGAACTGCTGGAAGATATAGCCGGTGTGGTCGACCCGAAACCGATCACGGGCGCCCTGGCCCAAGGCGGCGAGGTCCTGGCCGAGCAGCAGGATCCGGCCTTGATCGGGGCGATTCACTCCGCCCAGCAAGCCGAGCAATGTAGTCTTGCCGCTACCGCTAGGGCCCTTGAGGAACAGCGCTTCACCGGCTTGCAGGCGAAACGCGGGAATGTCCAGCAAAGGTGGCTGGCCGGGCCAGGCGAACCGCAGCCCTTGTAGGTCGATCAGCGCCTGGCTCATTCAGAACGCGACCACGCTGTTGATGGGGGAGGCTTGCAGGCCTTTCTGGCCGTTCGGGCCAATCAATTGCACATTGATCTTCTGGATCGCCGGGAAAGCCCGGAACAGCGGGGCGAGGTCTACCTGGGCGAGCTTGCCAGGCGCTACGCATTTGAATTGGTAATGGGCGTTGACGTCGGCGTGTTCATGCCCGTGCTCGTGACCATGCTCGTCATCGTCGTGGGCGTGTGGTGCATCGCCAAACAGCGGGCTGCCGAGTTCCTGGGCGTCCTCCGTGCAACCGGCGGCCTGGTCCACGCCGAATAACTTCAACGGTTGCTCAAGTTGCTGGCGTACGGCGGCGACCTTGGCCTTGTCGGTGTCGCGGGTGGCTGCATGTTCGAAGCCGACCAGGTTCATCGCCGGGCTGTCCAGCTCCAGTTCCAGGGTATTGCCATCGAGCACCACGTTGAGCGTGGCCACACCATGTTCATGGGCGCCGAGGGTACCGTGGGCATGATCGTGATCATCGTGGGCCTGGGCTGCAACCAAGGGAAGCAGGGCGAAGGGTAGGGCGAGAAGCAAGCGGCGCATGGAGGACTCCAGGGGCGGGCAAGAAATGGTTTCGTAATGTTATAACAAGTTTTTCGGCGCTGACCACCTGCCTGGCGCAGGTTTCATGTTCATGGGAGCATGAAGCCATCGACCCTGTAGGTAAGGAAGGTAGCGTGAGAATACGTGGACAAATCGGCGATTGGCCGGTGGACCTGACCATCGAGCTGGAGCCTGCGGAGTGGGCGCAGTTGGGACATCAACTGGAGGCGCCGGCCATTGCCGAAGCGGCGGCTACGAACGCAACCACCCCACCACAGCAGGACGATGGACAATGGTTGGCTGCCTGTGAGCTGCTGCGTCAGGCCGTGCAGATCAGCGGGCCGGAGTTGCTGGGGCGCCTGGAAGGACTCGCCGGCAGCACGGCAGCGGGCAAGCGGCTGTTGGTGCGTTTGCGCCACAGCAATGAGGTGAAGGTGGAAAGCGGCCCGGACGCGCCGGTGTATCACTGGGTAGGATGAGCGAGGGCCGCTGTGCGGCCCATCGCAGGCCATCCCGACAGCACATTGGGAGCTGGCGTAGCCTGCGCTTGGGCTGCAAAACAGCCGCAATGACGATCAGAACATCGCCGCCGACAGCTTACGCCGATAAACGCTCACCAGCGGATGATCATTGCCCAGCAGCTCGAACACCTGCAGCAACGCCTTCTGCGGCAGGCCATCTTCGTAGCCGCGGTTGCGCTGGAATAACTTGAGCAGGCCCTCGAGCGCTGGCTCGTACTGCTGGCGAGCCAATTGCTGGATGCACAGCTGGTAGGTTGCTTCGTCATCCTGCGGGTTCTGCGCCAGGCGGCTCTTGAGCTCGGCAACTTCCGGCAGGCTGGCGGCCTGGCGCAGGAAGGTCAGCTGGGCCTTGGCGCCGGCCAGGGCGGCCTTGTGCTCGTCGGTCTTGACCGCATCCAGCACCACCTGGGCTTCGCCCAGCTCGCCTCGCTCGGCCAGGCAACGGGCATAGAGGATCAGCCCCTCGACATTGCTGTTGTCTTCGCTCAGCAGCGCCTGGAGCAGCGCTTCGGCTTCGCTGAAGCGGCTTTCGGCGAACAGTGCCTTGGCCTGCTCCAGCGGCGAGGCGGTCGGTGCGGCGGGCATTTGCACGTGGGGTTCGAGCATCGCGCGGATGGCCGACTCAGGCTGGGCGCCGGCAAAACCGTCGACCGGCTGACCGTCCTTGAACAACACCACGGTCGGCAGGCTGCGGATACCGAACTGGGCGACGATCTGCTGCTCCACATCGCAATTGACCTTGGCCAGCAGCAACTCGCCCTGGTAACCCTCGGCGATCTTGGCCAGCAGCGGCATCAGCGCCTTGCACGGCGCGCACCATTCGGCCCAGAAATCCACCAGCACCGGCTTGTGAAAAGAATTCTCGATGACCAGTTGCTGGAAGGTGGCATCGCTGGCATCGAAAATGTACGGCGTGTCTTGGTTCATCGCGACTCTCGCAAATCCTTGAATGGCACCACTATAAAGGCTCGCGGCTGGCGTGGTACAGGCTGACCCGGCGGAATTCGTGTGGCTCGGCCAGGTCCGGCAGGGTCAGCGCCTCGAGCACGCCAAGCGCCTGATAGCGCGGATGATCGAAGTTGCGCACCCGGGAATCGGCCACCAAGGCCTGGCGACCGCGGCTGAGGAATTCATCGAGCAGTGGCAGGTTGGCGCGGTCGTAGAGCACGTCGGCGACGAGGATCAGGTCGAAGCGGTCTTGCTCTGCGAAGAAATCGCCGCTGTAGCCAAGTTTCACGCCGTTGAGCGCGGCATTGGCGCGACAGGCATCCAGTGCCAATGGGTCGAGGTCGCAGGCCACGACTTCCAGTGCGCCTGCACGTGCGGCGGCGATACCGGCGATACCTGAGCCTGCGCCGAAGTCCAGCACCCGCTTACCGCGTACCCAGTGCGGTTGCTCGGCCAGGTAGCGGGCCATGGCCAGGCCGCTGGCCCAGCAGAAGCTCCAGTACGGCGGTTCGTCGAGGATGCGCCGGGTTTCCTCGGGGCTGAAGGCGCGGTCCATGTTGTCGGCGTCGATCAGCCACAGCTTCAGTTCGCAGTCAGGTAGCTCGCTCTCGACCAGACGCGCCTCGCCGATCAGACCGCTCAGGGCCCGCTGCAGATGCAATGGGGGCATCTAGGGCGCCTTCTCGAAGCGCAGGGGACCAGTGACCTGGGTGGTGGCCTGGGCGATACGCAGAGGTGGCAGGTGCAAGATCAACTGCCCAGAGCGACTGGCCCGGCCGCGCAACTCCACGCGAGCGCCGGCAGGGAAGGCTTCGGGGCTGAAGCGCAGGCGATAGGGCAGGTCCTGTCCGGTACCGGTGAGGTTGCTGCTCGCCAGCAGGCGCTGCGGGCGGCCACGCTCATCGATGACCAGCAGCGCCAGTTCCACTTCGGCGCCGGCCGGCACTTGTAGCAAGGTGCCGCTCAGTTCGCGCTGATAGGCCGGCAGCGGGCCCAGCTCCTCGCCTTTTTTCTTCACGGCCTTGGCCGGGGGCGCGGTGACAGTTTGCTCGGGCTTGGGTTGGTCGCTGCCGCAGGCGGCGAGCAGGCCGGTGAGGCACAGCACGACGAGCGCTCGGTAATGCATGGGGGTAATCCTTCGCAGGCAGAATTCCATGGATGGTAACCCCTTTGGCTTGTCTTGCCAGTGGGATGCGCTACCATGGCCCTCCCTTTTTTTGTTGCCTGCCACCATGCACTGTCCCTTTTGCGGTGCCAACGACACCAAGGTCATCGACTCGCGCCTGGTCGCCGAGGGCGAACAGGTGCGCCGCCGCCGTGAATGCGTCGCCTGCGGCGAGCGCTTCACCACCTTCGAGACCGCCGAGCTGGTCTTGCCCCGGCTGATCAAGCAGGACGGCACCCGCCAGCCCTTCGATGAAGAAAAACTGCGCGCTGGCATGCAGCGAGCGCTGGAAAAACGTCCGGTCAGTGTCGAGCGCCTGGAAGCGGCGCTGGCGCACATCAAGCACAAGCTACGCGCCACCGGTGAGCGCGAGGTCAAGTCGCTGGTGGTGGGCGAACTGGTGATGGCCGAGCTGCGCAAGCTCGACGAAGTCGCCTACATCCGTTTCGCATCGGTCTACCGGCGCTTCCAGGATCTGGACGAGTTCCGCGAAGAAATCGACCGCCTGGCCCGAGAGCCCGCCAAAGAATGACCATGCCAAGCCAAACCGCCATCCTCGATGCCCACTACATGGCGCGAGCCCTGGAATTGGCCCGCAAGGGCCTGTACAGCACCCATCCCAATCCGCGTGTGGGGTGTGTGATCGTGCGGGACGGCGAGGTGGTCGGCGAAGGCTGGCACGTGCGAGCCGGCGAACCCCATGCCGAAGTCCATGCCCTGCGCCAGGCCGGCGAGCGCGCACGAGGTGCGTGTGCCTACGTGACGCTCGAGCCTTGCAGCCACCATGGCCGCACTCCCCCATGCGCCGAGGCGTTGGTGCAGGCTGGCGTGGCCCGGGTCGTGGCGGCGATGCAGGACCCCAACCCGCAGGTGGCAGGCAACGGCCTGCGTCGCTTGGCCGAGGTCGGCATCGAGGTCAGCAGCGGCGTGCTCGAGGCTGAGGCCCGGGCGCTCAATCCGGGCTTTCTCAAGCGCATGGAGCATGGACTGCCATTCGTACGGGCCAAGCTCGCCATGAGCCTGGACGGTCGCACTGCCATGGCCAGCGGCGAGAGCCAGTGGATCACCGGCCCTGCAGCGCGCGCCGCGGTACAGCGCCTTCGCGCCCGTTCCAGCGTGGTGCTGACCAGCGCCGAAAGCGTGCTGGCCGACAACGCCCGCATGACCGTGCGCGGCGCCGAACTGGGCCTGGACCCAGACACCACCGCCCTGGCCCTGGCACGTCCGCCATTGCGTGTCCTGATCGACGGACGCTTGCGTCTGCCGCTGGACGCTCCGTTCTTCCAGGCCGGCCCGGCCCTGGTGGTGACCGCCGTCGCCGCCGACCCTCGCTACGCCCAGGCTGGCCACGAACTGCTGAGCCTACCAGGCGAGCATGGCAGGGTCGATCTCCCAGCCTTGCTGCGCGCCCTGGCTGCCCGTGGTGTCAACGAAATCCTGCTGGAGGCCGGCGCTGGCCTGGTCGGCGCCTTCGCGAGCCTGGGTTTGGTGGATGAGTTCCAGTTGTTCGTCGCTGGCACCTTCCTGGGCAGCAGTGCTCGCCCGCTGCTGGACTGGCCGCTGGCAAAGATGAGCGAGGCCCCGCGTTTGAAAATCACCGAGGTGCGCGCAGTCGGCGATGACTGGCGGATCACGGCCATTCCCTTGCCGGCGTCCGGCGTATAATGCCTGGCTTGCCACGCGCAGCCCTGTTCCCGAGGAGGACACAATGTTCACCGGCATCATCGAATCCATCGGCACCATCCGCAGCCTGACGCCCAAAGGCGGTGACGTGCGCGTCTATGTAGAGACCGGCAAGCTTGACCTGGCCGACGTCAAGCTCGGCGACAGCATCGCCGTCAACGGCGTCTGCCTGACGGCCGTGGAACTGCCAGGTGACGGCTTCTGGGCCGATGTCAGCGTCGAAACGCTCAAGCGCACCGCCATGGTCGATCTCAAGAGTGGCAGCCGGGTCAACCTGGAAAAAGCCCTGACCCCCACCACCCGCCTGGGCGGTCATCTGGTCAGCGGCCACGTCGACGGCGTCGGCGAGATCATTTCGCGCAGCGATAACGCGCGCGCTATCCAGTTCCGCGTGCGTGCGCCCAAGGAGCTGGCCAAGTACATCGCCCACAAAGGGTCGATCACCGTCGACGGCACCAGCCTGACGGTCAATGAGGTCGATGGCGCTGAGTTCGAGCTGACCATCGTCCCGCACACCCTGTCCGAAACCATCATGGCCGACTACCGCGCAGGTCGTCGGGTCAACCTTGAGGTCGACCTGCTGGCCCGTTACCTGGAGCGTCTGCTGCTGGGCGACAAGGCTGCCGAGTCGAGCAAGGGCAGTGGCATCACCGAAAGCTTCCTGGCCGCCAACGGCTACCTGAAATCCTGATTGAGAAGGGGGTGCCGAGTGGCGCTCAACAGCATCGAAGAGCTGGTGGAAGACATCCGCCAGGGCAAAATGGTCATTCTCATGGACGACGAAGACCGTGAGAACGAAGGCGACATCATCATGGCCGCCGAGTGCTGCCAGGCCGAGCACATCAACTTCATGGCCAAGCACGCCCGTGGCCTGATCTGCATGCCGATGACCCGCGAGCGCTGCGAAACGCTCAAGCTGCCGCTGATGGCGCCACGCAACGGTTCGGGCTTCGGTACCAAGTTCACCGTATCGATCGAAGCGGCCGAAGGCGTCACCACCGGCATCTCCGCCGCCGACCGCGCGCGCACCGTGCAGGTGGCCGCCGCTCGCGATGCCAAGGCCGACGACATCGTCAGCCCAGGCCATATCTTCCCGCTGATGGCCCAGGCCGGCGGCACCCTGGCCCGCGCCGGGCACACCGAAGCGGCCTGCGACCTGGCGCGCATGGCTGGGTTCGAGCCCAGCGGTGTGATCTGCGAAGTGATGAACGACGACGGCACCATGGCCCGTCGCCCGGAACTCGAGGCCTTCGCCGCCGAGCACGGCCTGAAGATCGGCACCATCGCCGACCTGATCCACTACCGCATGATCCACGAGCGCACCGTGCAGCGCATCGCCGAGCAGCCGCTGGACAGCGAGCTGGGTCAGTTCAATCTGGTCACCTACCGCGACGCGGTGGAGGGCGATGTGCATATGGCCCTGACCCTGGGCACCATCTGCGCCGAGGAGCCGACCCTGGTGCGCGTGCACAACATGGACCCGCTGCGTGACCTGCTGATGGTCAAGCAACCGGGCCGCTGGAGCTTGCGTGCAGCGATGAGTGCCGTGGCCGAGGCCGGCAGTGGCGTGGTACTGCTGCTGGGCCACCCGCTGGATGGTGACGTGCTGCTGGCGCACATCCGTGAAAGCGCCGGTGACGCCCAGCCCAAGACCCCGACCACCTACAGCACCGTCGGTGCCGGCTCGCAGATCCTGCGTGACCTGGGGGTGCGCAAGATGCGCCTGATGAGCTCGCCGATGAAGTTCAACGCGATATCCGGATTCGATCTGGAAGTTGTAGAATACGTGCCCTCCGAGTGACACAGGCGTAACTGTCGTCCTGCCGCTCGTGTCCAAACCCTCCCGCAGGCCGCGTGTGCGCGGCCTCGCTCTTTAAGATGAGAACACCGGAATGACCCTGAAGACCATCGAAGGTACCTTCATCGCCCCCAAAGGTCGCTATGCTTTGGTGGTTGGCCGCTTCAACAGCTTCGTCGTCGAAAGCCTGGTGAGCGGTGCCGTTGATGCCCTGGTACGCCATGGCGTCAGCGAAAGCGACATCACCATCATTCGTGCCCCGGGCGCCTTCGAGATCCCGCTGGTTGCACAGAAAGTCGCCCAACAAGGCGAATACGACGCGATCGTCGCCCTGGGCGCGGTGATCCGCGGCGGTACCCCGCACTTCGAATACGTGGCGGGCGAGTGCACCAAGGGCCTGGCCCAGGTGTCCATGGAGTTCGGTGTTCCGGTGGCCTTCGGTGTTCTGACCGTCGACTCCATCGAGCAAGCCATCGAGCGTTCCGGCACCAAGGCCGGCAACAAAGGTGCCGAAGCTGCCCTGTCCGCCCTGGAAATGGTCAGCCTGCTGGCGCAGTTGGAGGCCAAGTGATTAGCGACGAAAGCGATCGTTTCAACCCGCGCGAGCCACGCGCGGCGGATGCCGGCAAGCCCTCGAAGAGCGCCAAGCGCCGCGAAGCCCGCAAGCTCGCGACCCAGGCGCTGTATCAGTGGCACATGGCCCAGCATTCGCTGAACGAAATTGAGGCTCAGTTCCGGGTCGACAACGATTTCTCCGATATCGATGGCGCCTATTTCCGCGAGATCCTGCACGGGGTTCCGGCAATCAAGGGCGAGATCGACAAGGCCCTGGCTCCGTGCCTGGACCTGCCGCTTGAGGAACTCGATCCGGTCGAGCTCGCGGTGCTGCGCCTGTCCACCTGGGAGTTCATCAAGCGCGTCGACGTGCCGTACCGCGTCGTGATCAACGAAGGCGTGGAACTGGCCAAGGTCTTCGGTGCCACCGATGGTCACAAGTTCGTCAACGGTGTGCTGGACAAGCTGGCTCCGACGCTGCGTGACGCGGAAGTCAAGGCGAACAAGCGCTGATCGCGGCGCTTTCCGACCATGGGTGAGTTCGAGCTGATCCGCCATTACTTCGCTGCCGCGTCCTGTGCGCAGGGCGGCGAAGGTGTGGTCCTCGGCATCGGTGACGACTGCGCCCTGCTGGAACTACCGGTCGGCGAGCAGTTGGCGGTGTCCACCGACACCCTGGTCGAAGGCGTGCATTTCCCTGCGGCCTGCGACCCACTGCTACTTGGCCAGCGTTCCCTGGCGGTAGCCGTCAGCGACTTGGCGGCCATGGGCGCCGACCCGATCGGTGTCACCCTGGCCCTGACATTGCCCGGGGTTGGCGCCGACTGGCTCAGGCAGTTTGCCGACGGCCTCAACCTCATGGCCCACCGATGCGGTGTCAGCCTGATCGGCGGCGACACCACCCGCGGCCCCTTGAGCATCACCGTCACCGTGTTCGGCAAAGTGCCCGCCGGGCAGGCCCTGCGCCGTTGCGGTGCCCGGCCGGGCGATTTGCTGTGTGTCGGCGGTCATCTGGGCAATGCCGCAGGTGCCTTGCCGCTGGTGCTGGGCCAGCGCCAGGCGCCCGTCGAGGTCGCCGAGCCGCTGCTCGCCCACTACTGGTCGCCGATGCCCCAGCTTGTCTTGGGCCGGCAGCTGCGCGGTCGGGCCACGGCAGCACTGGATATCTCCGATGGGCTGCTCGCCGACTGCGGCCACATTGCCAAGGCTTCGGGCGTTGCCTTGGAGGTGAACGCCGAGCAGGTGCCCGTCTCGCCGGCCCTGGAAGCCTTTCTGGGGCGCGAGGCGGCCCTGTACGCCGCGCTCACCGGCGGTGACGACTACGTACTGGCGTTCACCCTGCCTGAAGCACTTCTTTCATCCTTGCCTGAAACGGGCGTCATCCATGTCATCGGCCGCGTGCGCGAAGGGCAGGGTGTGAGCCTGCGCGACCGGCAGGGCCAGGACATCACCCCGACGCAACGGGGCTATCAACATTTTAGGGAGACACCGTGACCGACCACCCCAACCAGGTGCCTGCGGAGTTCGTTCCGCCTTCGGTCTGGCGCAACCCCTGGCATTTCATTGCCTTTGGCTTCGGTTCCGGCACTTTGCCCAAGGCGCCCGGCACCTGGGGCTCGCTGGTCGCCTTGCCGTTCATCCCGCTGTGGCAGATGCTGCCGGACTGGGGTTACTGGCTATTGCTGGGCATCACCATGCTGTTTGGCTTCTGGCTGTGCGGCAAAGTCGCCAATGACTTGCGGGTGCACGACCATGAGGGCATTGTCTGGGACGAGATGGTCGGGATGTGGATCACCCTGTGGCTGGTGCCAGAAGGCTGGCAATGGCTATTGGCGGGGTTCTTGATGTTCCGCTTCTTCGACATCCTCAAGCCGTGGCCGATCCGCTGGGTCGACCGTCACGTGCACGGCGGTGTCGGGATCATGCTCGACGACATCCTGGCTGGTGTGTTCGCCTGGCTGGGCATGCAGGTGTTGGTATGGGTGGTTGCCTGACTTAAGGAGTGGGTCATGGGCATAAGGACGGTGCTGCTGGCAATGGTGTTGCTGCTTGGCCCAGGGGCGAGCGCGGTCATGGCTGAAAGCCTGCCCAGGCAGATCCATCTGGTCAGCGAAGAGTGGCTCGACTACACCAACGCCGATGGCACCGGCGTGGCGTGGGATGTGCTGCGCAAGGTCTTCGAGCCCGCAGGCGTGAAGGTACTGACCCAGAGCGCGCCTTACAGCCGGGCGGTAGGGTTGGTCAAGCGCGGCGAAGCCGATGCCTGGGTGGGCTCCTACCACGAGGAAAACGACGACAACCTCTATCCCCGCTGGCATTTCGATGTGGATCACATCTATGCCCTGGGCCTGGTCAGCAAGCCTGTGCCGACGCCCGAGAGCATCGGCCAGTACCGGCTGGCCTGGGTACGCGGCTATGAGTTCCAGAACTACCTGCCTCATGTCAAAAGGTACCGCGAGGTCCAGCGCCGCGAAGGTATCCTGCCGATGCTCGAGCACGATCGTGTGGACTTCTACATCGATGCCTTGACCGAGGTCGACTATGTCTTGGACCGGGCACCTGATCCTGACCGCTGGCGTCGTACCCATGTTGCAGAGCTGCCGCTGTACCTTGCCTTCGCTCGCAACGACAAGGCCAAGGCGCTGAGCGAACTGTTCGACCGGCGCATGCAGGAACTGGTGCGCAGCGGAGAGCTCAAGCCTATTTTCGAGCGCTGGCAGCAGCCGTACCCTTTCACGCCAGAGAGCCAGCCGTACTGATATGGCGTGAGACGCTGTGAGAGCGCCGGCGTCTGAACATCGAACTTTTCGATCTTAAGCGGCGATATTCAGCCTGCGCATGCTCTGCAGCCTGCTGATACAATCGGGCCATTGAAAATTGCCTACTTTTAGGAGCACAACGTGCCCGTCGTCTTTGTCGCCGCCTCGAAACTCCCGACTCCCTTCGCGATCTTCACCATGCATGGTTTTCTCGATGAAGCCACGGGCCGCGAGCACGTGGTGCTCAGCCTGGGTGATATCGCCGATGGTCAGCCGGTGCTGGGGCGCCTGCATTCCGAATGCCTGACCGGCGATGCGTTGTTCAGTCAGCGCTGCGACTGCGGCTCGCAACTGGAGGCCGCCCTGCAGGCCATCGCCCGCGAAGGCCGTGGCGTGCTGCTGTACCTGCGCCAGGAAGGTCGCGGGATCGGCCTGTTGAACAAGATCCGCGCCTATGAACTCCAGGACGGTGGCGCCGATACCGTCGAAGCCAACGAACGCCTGGGCTTTGCTGCGGACCAGCGCGACTACGCGATGTGCCTGCCGATGCTCGAACACCTGGGCGTGCAGTCACTGCGTCTGATGACCAACAACCCGCGCAAGGTCAAGGCACTGACCGACATGGGCATCAAGGTCGCCGAGCGCGTCCCGCTGCACACTGGGCACAACCCGCACAACCGTCACTATCTGGCCACCAAGGCCGGCAAGCTCGGCCACATGATGGGCAACGAGCACCAGGGCGAGCCCCAGGCGTGACCCGCGGCCAGGTGAAGCGGCGCCTGGCGCTGGCCTGGTGGCAATACCTGGCGGTGGGCCTGGTGCCGTTGCCAGTGATGGCCTGGGCCTTTGGCGGCGGCGATGCCTTGATTCCCGTCTTGGCGATGCCCCTGTTCATTGCCGGTGCTGCGACCATGTTCCTCAGCCTGCCGCGCTTTGGCGCGTATAAGCGCGCCTTGATCGCGACGTCCAAGGCGCTGGGTTCGCCGGAGGAGCCGCAGGCCTGGATCGTACTGGCCCAGGTGCGGCGCATGGCCATGCTGTTCGCCTGCTTCCCGGCCTGGGTAGCGGCGCTGTCGGTGCTGGTGGGCCTGGAGACAGTGCCTCAGGTGCTGCTGGCGCTTTCCACGGTGGTACTGCTCTACCTCTACCGCATCCCTCGCCAGCTGGGCTGATGCGCGTACTTCTCTGCCTGTTGGCCCTGCTGGCCTTCGGCGCCCTGGCCGAAGACAGGCCAAGGGTCATCAGCCTGGCGCCCTCAATGAGCGAAATCATGCTCGAACTGCACGCCGAGGACTTGCTGGTGGGTGTGCTTGATGGCGGTGAGCGGCCTGCGGCGTTGTCTGGCCTGCCATCGGTGGGACGCCATGGGCAATTGGACATGGAGCGCCTGCTCAGCCTCAAGCCTGATCTGTTGCTGCTGTGGCCCGACAGCGTGGCCCCGGCCCAGCGCGATCAACTCAGGCACCTTGGGATCGCGACGTTCGTCGGTGAACCCAAGGATATCGACCAACTCATCGGGCAGATCGAAACCATCGGACAGCGGGTCGGGCGAGCGGAGCAAGGCCGGCAATACGCACAGGCCCTGCGTGAGCGGCTGCGCAGCTTGCGCGAGCAGTACCATCGTGAACGACCGCTGCGAGTGTTCTACCAGGTTTGGGACAAACCGCTGTACACCCTCGGCGGGCGGCAGATCGTCAGCGACGCTTTGACGGTTTGCGGTGCCAGCAACCTGTTCGCCGACCTTCCCCAGCCTGCACCACAGGTGAGCGTGGAGGCCGTACTGTTGCGCGATCCTGACGTGATCCTGGCCGGTGATCCGGCGCAACTGGCGAGCTGGAAGGCCTGGCGTACGCTCAGTGCGGTGAAGGCCGACCGCCTGCTGGTGGTGCCCGACAAAGGCCTGGAGCGCCCCAGCGGTCAGATGATCGACGCCACGGCACGTTTGTGCGCGTTGCTGGAGGCTAAAGCACCGGTGTCCAGGTGACGCTCAGCAGCCAGGTGCGGCCTTCTTCGCGATACCCGTAGTTGGCGCCCTCATAGTTGTAATGGGTGCGGCTGTATTGCTTGTCCAATAGGTTGTCCAGCTTCAGGTCGAACTTCACCTCATTGGTAGCTGCCCAGCTGCCGCGCAGTCCCAGTAGACCGTATCCGCCAACAGTGTCGGTGTTCGCTTCATCGTTGTAGCTGCTGCTGACCGCCTGCCAACTGGCGCCTAGCGCGAAACGTTCGAACTGCCGATCGAGGTCCAGGCTCACAGTACGCCGGGCACGGCGGGAGAGGGTGTGGCCGCTGTCGCGGTCGCGTGGATCGATCAGCGAGAGGCCCAGTTGGGAGGTCCAGCCGTCCCAGTCCTGGCTCAGAGCCATCTCGAAACCATTGACCCGCGCGGAATCGACATTCTCCGGGCGTACGCTGTAGTTGATAGCGTCCTGCAGGTCGGTGCGATACAGCGAGGCTTCCAGCTTACTGCGCTCGCTCAGCTGGCTGCGCCATTGCAGCTCGTAACTCTTGGAACGTTCAGGCTTGAGATCCGGATTGTTGTAGCCCGGGAAGTACAGGTCGTTGAAAGTCGGTGCCCGAAAACCTTCGCTGTACGAGAGCAGCACATCGTTATTCACGTTGAGCGGTACTGTCAGGCTACCGCTCCAGCTGGTCTGGCCGCCGAACTGCTGGTTGCGGTCATGACGTACGCCAAGCTCGGTGGAAAAGTATTCGCCACGGAATCGGTGCTGGGCGAAGGCGGCGCGGTTCCAGCGGCTGTCTTCGGTGAAATCGGCACTGGCATGGACACGATCTTCGTACCAGTCGCCTCCCAGCAGCAGGCTGTTGCGGTCATCCAGTGTCAGGTCGTTCTGCCAGGTGGCTTGGTCGCGGTAGGTATTGAATGGATAGCGGGTCCCGGCGAGTTTGTCGCGGCTTTCGTCGCGATTCTCGCTATGGGCCAACTCCAGCCGACTATTCCATCCCTCGCTGACCTGAGCGTCCAGATAGCTGCCGATGCTGCTGACGGAAAAGTCCGAATAGGGCTCTTGTGCGCTGAAACCACGAGGCTCGTCGTACTCGCGGCGTCCACGGCTATCGAGCACATTCAGCCCTGTCTCGAAACGTTCGCTGAAGGTGTGGCTTAGACTCAGGTTGAATGACTTGTTGCGGTAGGCGTCATGATCCGCGTCGCTGGCAAAGGATGGCCCGGTCGAATCGATGCCTGCCGTCTCATCCAGGCTGGCGCCGAGGTTGAAGCGGGTCGCCTCGCTGCCGCCGGAGAGCCCGAGGCTGCGCTGGAAGCTCTGGTTGCTGCCCGCCGCCAGGCGCAGGCGTGGTTGCAGGCCAGGACCTGTGCCGCGACGGGTGAAAATCTGGATGACCCCGCCAATGGCATCGCTGCCATAGATCGCCGAGCGTGACCCGCGCAGCACTTCGACCCGCTCGATCTGGTCGACGTCCAGGTATTGCAGGGCGCTGTCCCCGGATGTGGCATTGGCGATGCGCACGCCATCGACCAGCACTAGGGTCTGGGCCGCCTTGGTGCCGCGGATGAAGATCCCTGGCAGGCTGCCGCGTCCACCGGTGGGCGCTACCTGAACGCCAGGCACACGGGTCAGCAGGTCGGTGACATTGGAGGGTTGCAGGCGATCAATGTCGTGACGGGTGAACACGGTATTCGCGGCGCTGGTGGCGCTGCGCGACTCGACCTGGCGACTGGCGCTGATCAGCACGTCGGGGAGTTTGAGGGCATCGTCGCGATCCGGTTCGGCGGCCAGCAAGGCGGTGGGCAGGCAGAAAACTGCAGTGGCGAGGGACGAAATCTTCATCGGTAGTTCCATAACATTCGCGGGCAAGCCCCGCTTCCCCAGGGCTTGAGAGCAACCCTGTGGAAGCGGGGCTTGCCCGCGAATGCGTCAATCAGACAGCGTAAAGGCTTACAGGCCGAGCTTGGCCATCCGGGCCTTCACCGAGGCTTCGATACCGGCGGCATCGAGCCCGCACTCGGCCAGCATCTGCGCAGGCTTGGCGTGTTCGACGTAAATGTCCGGCAGGCCCAGGTGCAGCATCGGCTTGAGCACGGCTTCCTGGGTCAGGAACTCACTGACCGCAGCCCCCGCACCGCCCATGATGGCGTTCTCTTCGATGGTCACCAGCAGATCATGGTGGGCGGCCAGTTCCAGCACCAAGGCCTCATCCAAGGGTTTGACGAAGCGCATGTCGACCACGGTGGCGTTGAGGCCGTCGGCGACCTTCATGGCCTCGGCGAGTTGCACACCGAACACCAGCATGGCGACTTTCTCGCCTTTGCGGCGAACCACGCCCTTGCCGATTGGAAGCGGCTCCAGGTCGCCACTGATCGGTGCGTTGGGGCCGGTACCACGAGGGTAGCGCACTGCCGCCGGGCCGTTGTACAGGTGGCCGGTGCTGAGCATCTTGCGCAGTTCGTTCTCGTCGCTTGGGGTCATCACCAGCATGCCCGGGATGCAACGCAGGTACGAGAGGTCGAAGCTGCCCGCGTGCGTCGGGCCGTCTTCGCCGACCAGGCCTGCGCGGTCGATGGCGAACAGCACGTCGAGGTTCTGTACCGCCACATCGTGGATCAACTGGTCATAGGCACGCTGCAGGAAGGTGGAGTAGATCGCCACCACCGGCTTGGCACCTTCGCAGGCCATGCCTGCGGCCAGGGTGACCGCGTGCTGCTCGGCAATCGCCACGTCGAAGTAGCGCTCCGGGTAGCGTTCGCTGAAGGCCACCAGGTCCGAGCCTTCCTTCATTGCGGGGGTGATGCCCACTAGGCGATTGTCGGCCGCGGCCATGTCGCACAGCCATTGGCCGAACACCGCCGAGTACTTCGGCCCGCTGACCTTCTTCGGTGCGACCGGTTTGTCGGCAGGTTCGAGCTTGGTGATGGCGTGGTAGCCGATCGGGTCCACTTCGGCCGGGGCGAAGCCTTTGCCTTTTTTGGTGATCACGTGCAGGAACTGCGGGCCCTTGAGGTCACGCATGTTGCGCAGAGTGGCAATCAGGGTCGGCAGGTCGTGGCCGTCGATAGGGCCGATGTAGTTCCAGCCCAGTTCCTCGAACAAGGTGCCGGGCACCAGCATGCCTTTGGCGTATTCCTCGGTGCGGCGGGCGATTTCCCAGGCGCCGGGCAGGCGCGACAGGACCTTCTTGCTGCCCTCGCGCATGCTCGCGTAGGTGCGGCTGGACAGGATCTTGGCCAGGTAGTTGGACAGGCCGCCCACGTTGCGCGAGATCGACATGTCGTTGTCGTTGAGGATCACCAGCATGTCGGCGTCGACTTCCTGGGCGTGGTTCAACGCCTCGAAGGCCATGCCGGCGGTCAGCGCGCCGTCACCGATCACCGCGATCGACTTGCGTGGGTCGTTCTGCAGGCGGGCGGCAATGGCCATGCCCAATGCGGCACTGATCGACGTGCTGGAGTGGCCGACACCAAAGGTGTCGTACTCGCTCTCGCTGCGCCGCGGGAAGGCGGCGATACCGTCCTTCTGGCGCAGGCTGAGCATACGTTGGCGGCGGCCGGTGAGGATCTTGTGCGGGTAGGCCTGATGGCCCACGTCCCAGACCAGACGGTCGTCCGGCGTGTCGAAGACGTAGTGCAGGGCGATCGTCAGCTCGATGACGCCCAGGCCGGCGCCGAAATGCCCACCGGTCTGACCAACGGTATAGAGCAGCTCCTGGCGCAGCTCGTCGGCCAGGGTCTCCAGGTCGGCTTCAGCCAACCGGCGCAGGCCGGCAGGCGTGTCGGCGCGGTCCAGCAGCGGCGTGACCGGGCGTTCGCGGGGGATCTCTTGAAACGTCGTGGGCATCAGGCGAGTCGTTATAGATGTGAAGACGCGGCAGTTTACCCCATTGTAGGAATTACTGCCCATTCAGACGCAGGTTGCATGCCCCCTGTGCGGGCCGGCTCACCCGCGAATGCGCAGGTCAATTGAGCATCGCATTTGCGGGCTAGCCGGCTCTCACAGTCGAGGTGTCAGGGTTTCAGTGGCGACGTTCGACGATGTAGCGGGCCAATGCGCGAAGGGGGGCTGCGCTGTCACCGAAGCCTTCGAGTGCTGCCAGCGCCTGGTCGCGCAGCTCGAGCGCGTAGGCTTTGGCCGCTTCCAGGCCGAGCAGGGCCGGGTAGGTCGGTTTGTCGCGGGCGATATCGGCCCCCTGGCGTTTACCGAGGGTGGCGGTGTCGCTCTCCACGTCGAGAATGTCGTCCTGCACCTGGAAGGCCAGGCCAATGGCCTGTGCATAACGTTGCAAGGCCTCGAGCTGCGCTTGGCTGGCGCGGGCGCTGGCCAGGGCGCCAAGGCGCACGCTGGCTTCGATCAGGGCGCCAGTCTTGTGCCGGTGCATGTATTCAAGGGCGCGCTGGTCGAGCTTGAGGCCCACCGAGCCCAGGTCGATGGCCTGGCCGCCGACCATGCCCGCTGGCCCAGCAGCCTTGGCCAGAGCCTGGACCATGGCCAAGCGAGTGGCGTCGTCCTGAGGGCTCAGGCGCGCATCGAGCAGGGCGCTGAAGGCCAAGCTCTGCAGGCCGTCGCCGGCCAGAATGGCGCAGGCCTCGTCAAAGGCTTTGTGAGTGGTGGGCTGGCCACGACGCAGGTCGTCGTCATCCATGGCCGGCAGGTCATCATGCACCAGTGAATAAGCGTGGATCAGCTCCACAGCGCAGGCGGCGCCATTGGCCTGCTCGGCCGGGGCACCGAAGGCCTCGCAGGCAGCGTAGGCCAGCAGTGGGCGTACGCGCTTGCCGCCGTTCATCACGCTGTAGCGCATGGCGGCGTAGAGGCGTTCGAGCTCCTTGGAAGGCGCCTGGAACAGCGGTTCGAGCGCAGCATCGACACGTGCCTGGCAGTTGGCCTGGTAGGCGCTGATCATGCTTCGGGCTCCGCATCGAAAGGCTGGGCCGCCAGTTCGCCATCGCGTTCGAGCAGGATCTGCACCTTCTGTTCGGCCTGTGCCAGGGCGCCCTGGCAGTCACGGGTCAAGGCAATGCCTTGTTCGAAGGCGGCCAGCGACTCTTCCAGCGACAACTCGCCGTTCTCCAGGCGCTCAACCAAGGCTTGCAGGTCGGCGAGGGATTGCTCGAAATCGATGGAGGCTTTTTTGCGGGCCATGGCGACTGTCTCGGTGGCATTCAGAACGGCGCGACACTAGCAGAGCGGGGCAGGGGGAGCAAACCGGGGAGGGTAATCATTCGTCGCATTTTGTTGCATTTGTGTCGGAGGCGGCAGCTTGCAAATTGCAAAGCGCTCAGATTGTGAGCGTTTTGGCCCTCTGCCATAATCCCGCGCGCTCTGCGCCGCGGCCTACAAACCGTCGGCATCTCTCCTACTCGATGTCACGTAACGGATTACGTTGTGAGCTTCCTTTCGATCGAATTCGGCCTCTGCTTCACGCTGTTCTTCATTGTCTATTGGAGCCTGTGCTGGAGCATACGTCTGCAGAACGTGCTGCTGCTGGCGGCCAGCTATGGGCTGGTGGCGAGTTTCAGCCTGCAGTCGCTCTACATACTGCTGGGTTACAGCGTGCTGGTGTACCTGCTCGGGTTGCTGGCGGCGCGTTACCCGGGGCGCTGGTTCAGCCGGGCTTTGTTGCTGGGGTTGGTGCTGGGCTGCTTCTACCTATTCAAGTACCAAGCGTTCTTCGTCGAAGGCGTGCAGGCCGCCCTTGCCCAGTCGGGATGGCGCGTGTCCTTGCCGGTGCTGGAAGTGCTGGTGCCGATTGGCATGTCGTTCTACATCTTCCATTCGGTGAGTTACTTGGTGTCGATCAACCGGTGCGAGCTGGCGCCAGCCGCGCCACTGAATCTTGCGTTGTACCTGGCATTCTTCCCAAGCCTTGTGGCTGGCCCGGTCAACCGTGCCCTGGACATGCTGCCCCAGATCCGTCCAACTGCGATCCGCCAAGTGCTGGAGCCACAGCGGGCCTTGGGGCTGATTGCCCTGGCAGTGGTCAAAGTGTTTTTACTCGGTGGTTGGCTGGCCAGCGAATGGGTGGATCCGGTGTTCGACACGCCTGGCAGCTTCACGCCCGAGCAGGTGTTGCTGAGTGTGTATGGCTACAGCTTCCTGATCTATTTCAACTTCAGCGGTTACACCAACCTGGTGACCGGCATCGCCCTGCTGCTGGGTTTTCGCCTGCCGGAGAACTTCAACGCGCCCTATGCGGCGCACAACCTCAAGGCATTCTGGGGGCGTTGGCATATCAGCTTGTCGCGCTTCATCCGTGACTATGTCTACATCCCCTTGGGCGGCAATCGCCAGGGCGTGTGGCGCGGCAACCTGAACATGTTGCTGGCCATGTTGGTGTCCGGCCTTTGGCATGGTGCGAGCCTGAACTTCATTCTCTGGGGCGCGCTTCATGGTTTGGGGCTGGCGGTCTACAAGCTGTTCGATCAACTGCTGCCTGGGGCCAAGGCACTGCCGGGGGCAGGGCTGGCTGCGCGATTGCTGACCTTCCACTATGTGGCATTCGCCTGGGTGTTCTTCCGCAGTACGACACTCGAGGGCGCCTGGGAAATGCTCGGCAATGTCGCCCAGGTGAGCATCGCCGGATTGTCGTCCTCCACGGGTTTGGCGGTGCTTGGCTGCGTGTTGTGCGTGGCGACTTATCCACAGTGGCTGGCGATCTTGCGCCAGGGCTTTGCCGCCAGCCAGCGCCTGCCGTGGCCGTTGTATCCGGTGCCGCTGGCGGTATTCGTGTCGTTGGTGATCTTTGCATCGCAATCGGGCGTGCCGGGGTTCATCTATGCCAGTTTCTGATATCCGACAGTTGTTCCAGGCGCAGTTGGGCGCTGCCCGGGTGCTTTACGCGTTGGTCATCGCTACGCTGCTGCTGTGCTGGCTGAACCAGGACTCGATCAAGCTGTATTGCCAGCAGAAATACCACCAAGGTTGTGAGCTGCCGGTCATCGGCCAATCGCCTGCCTGGCGCTTTGGCGCAAGCCTTACCTTGGCACTGGAAGACGCACGCGACAGCTTTGTCGACAGCCTGCGGCGCAATACGCAGGTGGCCGCGACCCCGGCGCCTGTCGTCCTGCCGCCGACCATGCCGGTGGTGACCGTGGATCTGCAATCGGTCGCTCCGCCTGCCAAGCCTCGGCCAGCGCCCACGGTACAAGTGCCGCCGGCCAAGGCCATGCTGCCGATCGTAGCGCCCTCCGGCACGCTGGCGAGCCTAGCCACCGGCGATGAAGTCTTTCTGGTGGGGGACTCGCTGATGCAGGGCGTGGCGCCGCACCTGGCCAACAGCCTGCGCAAGCGCTACCAGATCAAGACGGTCAACCTTAGCAAGCAAAGCACCGGCCTCGCCTACCCGGGGTTTTTCAACTGGCCCAAGACCGTGACCGACACCCTGGCTGCCAATCCGAACATTCGCCTGATGATCGTGTTCATGGGGCCGAACGATCCCTGGGACATGCCCCAGGGCAAGGGCAAGCCGTTCCTGCGTTTCAAGTCGCCTGAGTGGGAGGCGATCTACCGCTCGCGGATCGACGCGATCCTCGAGCAGGCCCGCCAGCGCAAGGTCCAAGTGATCTGGGTTGGCCCGCCGAATATGGAACAGCCTCGGCTGTCCACGGCGATGGCTTACCTCAGTGGTCTGTATCAAGAGCGTACGGCGTTGTTCGGCCAGCACTATGTCTCGGCCAACCCGTTCCTTGGCTACCCTGACGAGCAGTTCACCTATGCAGTGCAGACACCAGAGGGGCAGCGGGTCAAGGTGCGGGGCGACGACGGCATTCATTTCACCATCACCGGTCAGAAGATGATCGCAGCACAGGTGCTGTCGCTGATCGCCTTCCCGGGTTTGACTGTTACAGGACATTGAAATGCGCCAATGGCATCACCTGCTGGGCCTGACCCTGCTGATCTGCGCCCTGCCAGGCTGCAGCACCGGTGCGGGGGCTGCCGCGCAGGCACAGCCTGCGGCCAGGACGATTCCCGCACAGCCGGCGCGTCAGGATGGCAACATCGCGCTGCTGGCGAACAAACTGCGCGGCGCCAATCGAGCGGGCGTCTCCATCGTCCAGTTCGGTGACTCGCATACCGCCGCCGACCTGTTCAGCGGCGAGCTGCGTCGGTTGTTGCAGCAGCGCTATGGCGATGGGGGTATCGGCTTGATACCGGCATCGTCCGTGCCGGGAATCCGCAACGACCGGGTGATCGTCGCCAGTGCGCGGCAACAGTGGGAGTTGGTGTCGGCGCGCAATCAGCAGAGCAGCCAGTTTCCCCTGGGTGGATACTTGTCGCGGCCGGTGCTGGCAAACGCCAGCGTGACGCTTCAGGCCCGCGACCCCGATACGCAGCGCTACCGAATCTCGGCGTTGTACCAGGCAGCAGGCAACAGCACGCTGGTGGCCAATGGCAACCAGCGGCGCATGCTTTCGGCCAGCAATGGGCAGTGGCGCTTCAGTCCGGCGTTCACCAATCTGAGCTTGCCGGTGCGGCTCGGCGTGGAAGACAGTCAAGGTGTGATACTGGGTGGCTGGTACATCCAGGGCCAGAAGAACGCCGGCGTGACCTATTCGTCCCTGGGCATCAACGGTGCTCGGCTGGAGGTGGTGAACAAGTGGCAACCCGGTTGGCAGGAGAGCCTCAAGACCCTGCGACCGGACTTGGTGATGCTCGCCTACGGCACCAACGAAGCCTTCGATGACACTCTCGACCTGAGTCTCTACCAATCGCAGTTGGACGCGGCCCTCAGCGGACTGCGTCAGGCGCTGCCGCGTGCGGCGATCCTGTTGATAGGCCCGCCCGACTCGATCAAGCATCGCAAGGCTCGCACCTGTACGGCCCGCCAGCCGCAGCCGTTGGCGTCGGTGATTCGCATCCAGCGCCAGGCCGCGCAGAAGCACAAGGCGCTGTTCTGGGACTGGCAGGCATACATGGGTGGGCCGTGCTCGATCGCGGCCTGGCAAGCGAGTGGGCTGGCGCGTCCGGATCTGGTGCACCTGACCGCCGAGGGGTATCGAAAAAGCGCGGCGGGGCTGTATCAATTCTTGAAAGGGCCGCTGCAGCTGCGCTGACAGCGGCAGCATTGTGAGCGCCGAAGACGGCCCGCTCCCGCAAAAACCACGATGCTCTCGAGAGCGCCTAGGATCTAGTGGGAGCGGGTTCACTGCGCAGAAGTCGCCGCGCAGCAAGCATGTTGCGCTGACTCAGGCCGGCACGGCTTCGCGCTCGGCCATCGCCTCGCGATAGCGCGCCAACTCCTCGATGGTCAGCACCGGCAGGTTGTACTGGCGGGCATAGACCGCCACCTGCTCGCCCCGGGCCATGCTGCCGTCGGGGTTCATCAGTTCGCACAGCACCGCCGCCGGGCGCAGGCCGGCCAGGCGTGCCAGGTCCACCGAGCCTTCAGTGTGGCCACGACGTGTCAGGACGCCGCCATTGCGCGCACGCAGCGGGAACACATGCCCGGGGCTGACGATGTGGCGCTGCTCGGCAGTGGAGCGCAGCGCGGCTTCGATGGTGGTGATGCGGTCCTGGGCGGACACGCCGGTGCTGACGCCCTCAGCCGCTTCGATGCTGACGGTGAAGCCGGTGCCATGGCGCGCCTGGTTGTTCTGCACCATCGGCGCCAATTGCAGGGCGTCGACCGTGGCTTCGTCCAGGCACAGGCAGACGATGCCGCTGCAGTCGCGGATCATCATGGCCATGGTCTGCAGCGAGATGTTCTCGGCGGCGGCGATGATGTCCGCTTCGTCCTCGCGGTCGTCATCGTCGAGCAGCAGCACAGGACGCCCGGCCTGGAAGGCGGCGATGGCAGCGGTGACATTGGGGAATTGGGGATGATGCGTGGTGGACATGAAACGCTCCTCGTAAATGATCGATGAACGTCTCGGGGCGAACAAAATGCGCGCGCAGGAGCACCGGATGGCCCCCGCCTGACGCCTTCTTTCATCCGGACTATGACCGTCGGCCCTGGAATCTCACCAGGTCTGCTGACCCCCGGCATGGCCGGGGCGCTCGCGGGCTTATCTTTCGATTTACCGCCGGTGGGGACTTTCACCCCGCCCTGAAGACCGGGCAAGCATACCCCACTGTGCCACCCCGCTGGCAAGCCGGCGGTGTACGACCTTCGGCGGTATCATGGCCACCAAGGCTTTTGTGAGGCAGTACATCATGGACATTCTCGACGTCGCCGGCGGCAAGCCGGTCAAGCTGTGGACCGAAGGCGTGCCGGTGGAGGACGACGCCCGCAAACAACTGATGAATACCGCGCGCATGCCGTTCATCTTCAAGCACCTTGCGGTGATGCCGGACGTGCACTTGGGCAAGGGCTCGACCATCGGTAGCGTCATCCCTACCGTCGGGGCGATCATCCCGGCTGCGGTGGGGGTGGACATCGGTTGCGGCATGATCGCCGCGCGCACCTCGCTGCACGCCCGTGACTTGCCGGATAACCTGCACGGCCTGCGCAGCGCCATCGAAAAAGCCGTGCCCCATGGCAAGACCTTCGGGCGGCGTGACCAGGGCGCCTGGGACGCGGTGCCTAACCATGCCGACCAGGCTTGGCGCGGGCTGGCCGCGCGTTTCAAGGCGATCACAGACAAGTACCCGCGCTTGGAGAAAACCAACAATCGCCATCACCTGGGCACCCTGGGTGGCGGCAACCATTTCATCGAGGTTTGCCTGGATGAGGCCGACCGCGTGTGGTTCATGCTGCACAGTGGCTCGCGCGGTGTCGGCAACGCCATCGGCAACCTGTTCATCGAACTGGCCCAGGCCGACATGCGCCAGCACTTGGCGAACCTGCCCGACAAGGACCTTGCCTACTTCGAAGAAGGCAGCCGGCATTTTGCAGACTACGTGGAGGCGGTGGAGTGGGCCCAGGACTTCGCACGGCACAACCGCGAGCTGATGATGCAGGCGGTGATTGCCACCACGCGCAAGGTCTTGGGCAA
The DNA here is from genome assembly GCF_033173945.1 of Pseudomonas sp. HTZ2. Classification (NCBI taxonomy): domain Bacteria; kingdom Pseudomonadati; phylum Pseudomonadota; class Gammaproteobacteria; order Pseudomonadales; family Pseudomonadaceae; genus Pseudomonas; species Pseudomonas sp. HTZ2. The sequence goes on from NZ_CP137332.1 coordinate 4,896,464, forward strand.
GCCTTTCGAAGCGAATCTCGAGGCGGTCAATTGCCACCACAACTACGTGCAGCGTGAGCAGCACTTCGGCCGTGAGGTATTGGTCACCCGCAAAGGCGCGGTGTCAGCGCAAAAAGGCCAGTTGGGTATCATTCCCGGATCCATGGGCGCCAAGAGCTTCATCGTGCGTGGGCTGGGCAATGAAGAGTCGTTCTGCTCCTGCAGCCATGGCGCAGGTCGGGTGATGAGCCGCACCAAGGCCATGAGCCAATTCACTGTCGAGGACCAGCGGCGGGCCACGGCACACGTGGAGTGCCGCAAGGACAAGGACGTGATCGATGAGATCCCGATGGCCTACAAGGACATCGATGCGGTGATGCACGCCCAGCGAGAGCTTGTGGAAGTGCTTCACACCTTGCGTCAGGTGGTGTGTGTCAAAGGCTAAGCCTTGTAGGTGCGGGTTCGGATGATGATTGCGCCGAGCCCTTGATTGGGTGCGGAGAATCCTCCACCGGCGAAAAAAGTAGGATCTCGAGCACCCCTCGTTCTCTTTTCGGAGAGAAGCTTTTAGGACCCTTCCCAAACCACTGAACACCTACCTACGGCCCGATTACCTGTTGGTTTAATCCCGCCCCTACTGGATATCGGATGATCAGAAGGGGCACAGGGATGTCGCATGTTTTTTCGGCCTGGGTGCTCGTTGCCGTTGGCTGCACGAGCTTGATCATTGCCGCAGCGCCCATGTCACGCAGGGGATAGGAGCATTTGCGGACAATTAAAAAGCCGGCTTGTGGCCGGCGATTTTTGCAAATAACTACATGATTTTATGAGTATTTATGGTGTGCTTTTGTTTTGTCCCCACATTTGTCCCCCCATGTCGATGCAGCGTGCCTTCGGTCGAAGGTGACATTGTATACAGTTGATTTAACAGGCCTTGAGTTAGGGAGCCCTTCCAGAGTTTCGTTGGTGCGGCTGAGGTGCGGCTTGATGTCGTTGGCAGCCCAGATCCGCTGAACGCTGGCAGGAGAAATGCCAGCGACACGCGCCATGCTACGGCAGCTTCAGCGTAGCTGACCGATGCGCGGTTGAGTGACCTGCTAAAGTGTTCGCTTCAAGGGTTCGGCAGGCAATCAAGGCTTGCGGCCTCGTCCCGGTAAATCCAGCAACCCCTGAAGACGCAGTGCTAGAAACCGCTTGCACCAGCGCGTGACGGACACCACGGAGAGGCCCGTCAGCTCAGCGATTTCATTACGTGTCTGACCTTGAGCGGCCAGCAAAATTACACGCGCTCAACAGCCATCGCGTTGGCTGATGGTGGCAGACCGAACTTGTCGGCTCAGCTCAACTTGTTGATTGTCACTGAGCTCGATGTCTTGAGAATTCATCGCTCCACTCCGTGTCCTATCTGACCAAGGAAGCGTAGCTCAAACGGAACACTTCTTTTTGAGACAGTGAATCGCCCCTGGTTTCGTAGACACCTCCAAGCCTCATAATGAGGCCCAAATAGGAGGTGCCATGAGTCGTCAGCGTTACCCCGAAGAATTCAAGATCGAAGCGGTCAAGCAAGTGACCGAGAAATTTCTCGGTCACTTGCTTGACCGCTTCGATCTTGAATTCTTCGGGGTAACGCTGACGACTCATGGCACCTCCTATTTGGGCCTCATTATGAGGCTTGGAGGTGTCTACGAAACCAGGGGCGATTCAATCTGAATTATCCCGACGTCTCGAATCTCATGCGGTTCACTCAGGTCGTCGGAAGGTGCTTTAGCAATTGCAGCAAAAACCTTTTGACGAAGTTCTTCAGCCTCTACCTTCCATATTGGAGAATCTTGACCGTCTCTGGCCGCTTGAATCTTTCGTTTCCAGTCTGCGAGGATGGACAAACTAGCGGTTTTAGCGACGTTGCGGTTCCCCGTTCTCAAGCTTTTCGTAAGAACCTTTTTGAAGAAAAAGTCGGGGTGTGTTCGTACGTCCAGAGGGATGTCCAGGCGGACGTGCCAAGTGCCGCCTTTCAGAATGAGATGATCTGCCATGGGTGGCGCTCGGTGGTTTCTATCCACTGATTCTACCCAAAATGCGGTTTTGCTCCAATGGTGCCGGTTTTGAAGGGTTTGTATCATTTATGGCGGTGAATCCCTTCTTCACCGCCACATTCCACAAGAAGCCCCCGCGCAGAAATGCCGGGGGCTTTTTGTTTGTTCGTCTTTTGGCTCAGGGCTGCTGTGCAACCCGTCCTGTCCCGCAATGGGGCTGCCAGGCAGCCCCTGATCTCTCAGAAGCTGACCGAAGCCGACAGTCGCGCTATGCGTGGTGCGCCCTGGAATAGGTAGTTGTCGCCCAGGTAGTTCCCCACATCCCGCCAGTAGCGTTTGTCGAAGACGTTATCCACCGTCAGGCGCAGCACAGTCTCATAGCCGCCGATGCGGGTGCGATAGCGGCTGCCGAGATCGAACACCGTATAACCACCCACCTCCACGTTCCCCGCCTGGCTTGCATACTTGCTGGCGCTGTAGCGGGCGCCGCCGAGCAGGGCCAGGCCTGGGACCGGCAGGCTGTAATCGGCCTGCAGTGCCGCGCGCAGACGCGGGACGTTGATCGCCTGGTGCCCTTCGTAGTCATCGGTGCCACTGTTCTGCACCCGGGCATGAATCGCCGCAGCGCTGGCCTGGATTTGCAGGCGCGAGGTCACCCAGCCGCTGGCACCCAGTTCCAGGCCGGTATTCTTCTGCTGGCCTTGCTGCACATAGGTGAAGCCGCCGTTTTCCGGGCGTGCGTATTGATAGGCCTGGCGGATCTGGAACAGCGCGGCGCTGAAGCTCATGCCCTGCCAGTCATGCTTGATGCCTAGCTCCGTCTGGTGCGACAGAGTGGGGGCGAGGATTTCAGAGGCATTGCTGGCGAACCAGGGCGCGGTACCGCCGGCGGACAGGCCTTTCGAGTAGCTCGCGTAGAGCGTGGTGTCCGGCTGCGGCTTGTAGATGAGCGCGGCGTTGGGCAGCAGCTGGTATTGCTGGGTATGGCGACCAGCATCGCCGTTCTCGTTCCAGGTTTTTTCGTCCAGACGCACTTCGCGGGCACCGATGACGCTTTGCCACCGTTCGTTGAAGGTGATCGTGTCGTTGATGAATAAACCGTATTGGCGGCTGTCCAGGCGGCGTTCGCTGGAACCGACGGGAGCGGTGGCCGGAGGGACTGCAGGTACATCTTCGTTGATGTTGCCGCTTCCGACGCCAATGTTGTAGTAAGGGCGTTGATCCAAGGTGCGACGCTGTGCACTCGTTCCCACCGTCAGCTCATGACCCACGCCCAGGGCGTCGAAGCGGCCATTGAGCATGGCCTGTGCTTCGTCGATGCGACGGGTGTCGTCCGGGCTTCGGAAGTCATAGATGTCGTAGTCGCCTTCGGGGCTGAAATAATTGGGTACCGCGGCACTTGCACAACTGGCTGCGCCGTAGCAACCCCAGGCGAATGCGCTGTAATCATCGATCACTACCTTGCTGCGCGAGGCGCTCAGGGTGCCGCTCCAGGCATCGCTGAAGCGGTACTCGAACCGCCCACCCACGTTCAGCGAGTCGTTCTGCACAGGCTTGGCCCAACGCTGATAGGCCAGATGGTCGTCAGGGTCCACGCCATGGGGCACTTCGGTACCGCCCAGCAGTTGATACCCTGGAACCGACAGTTGCTCGCGATGTTGGTACTCGGCATCGAGTTGCAAGATGGCATCGGGGTTGATCTGCCAGTCGAACGCCAGGGAGGCGAAATCGCGCTTGCCGTCGGCATGCTCCACGTAGGAGCGGATGTCTTCATGGGCCAGGTTGGCGCGCAGGCCAAACTGGCGCTCGCTGCCGAACCAGCCCCCGAGGTCGGTGGCCAGGTAGCGCTCGCCTTGTTCGTTGGTCGATACGCTGACGCTGCGCACGTCCTCCGGGCGCTTGGTCACGTAGTTGATAAGGCCGCCAGGCGCCGACACACCGCTCTGCAGGCCCGACAACCCCTTGAGCAGTTCCACTTGCTGCTTGTTCTCCAGAGCCACGTTCTGCTCGCCAGCGATGGTCTGACCGTTGATGCTGTAGCTGCTGGCGGCGTTGAGCTCGAAACCCCGCACATTGAAGTTCTCGTAATAGCCGACTGGGGCGTAGCTTTCACCGACCGAAGCATCGCTTTGCAGCACTTCGCTGAGCGTGCGGACCTGGCGATCATCCAACAACTGGCGACTGAACACGCTGACCGAGGCTGGTGTGTCGAGCAGCGGGCCTGGTTGCAAGCCGCCGACCTGGGCTTCGCGAGCCTGATAACCCTCGTCGCCGTAAACCTCCGATACGCGCAGCGGCGCCAAGGTCACGCTGTCATCGGCTAGCCCTTGGGCGCTGTGCAGGGCAAGGCCCAGGCCGAGCAGGCTGAGGGGCAGACGAGGGCGAAGCGAGGTCATGCAGGGCTCCTTGAAGGCTGGGCGCGGGGGGCGCAGATGCCGGGATGTCAGGCAGGATGGGCGCCGTCGGCGTTGCGTCGGACGGGCAAAAGGGCGCCATGGTAGCAGGCGCGAACGCCCCAGGCGCCAGCATTTCGCAGGCACCTGGGGACTGAAACGATTGGGTGAAGAAAAAAGATCAGCGAGCGGCGGAGCGCTGATGTTTTCGCCAGTTGTCGTCGATCTTCGACCAGGTCTTGCCGTCGGTAATGGCCATCAGTTTGCGGCCGTCCTTGAAGGTGGCCAGGAAGGTAGCCTCTTCATCCTTGCCGCCTAGCCAGAGCCCGGCAAGCAGGCCGACGGGCCCTGCTACCAAGGCACCGGCCACTCCCCAGCCGATGGCGCTGCCCAGGCTGCGACTGGGCTCGAGGCTGGCGAGCCTGAGGTCCTTGATGCGAGTGAGGGAAATCCGCTCGCCTGGGGATGGGCTGCGCGGGGTCTTGAGTGTGAGCGATCCATTGCGATACTCGCCTTCACCTTGCAAGAAATCGCCGGATTGCACCGTGAGTCTTGTCATTGTGTCGTCCTGTCCGGGAAAGGGCTTTGACCAGCGCCTACTGAGCGCTGTGGCGCTCGGCAAGTCAACGGGCAGGCGACGGAGGGTTGGTGGCGCACTGCCGCAGGATTTTTGCTGTAGCCCACGGGCAGGTACAACGATGTTCGTCTGCGCCGGCTGTTTCGCGGTTAACCCCCCACAAGGCTTGCGTAGGCCCGATGGGAGCGGGTTTACCCGCGAAAGATCAGACCGTCACGCCGACTGCATGGCCAGCTTGCGCTTGCGTTCGGCCAGCGCCCATACCACCAGGGCCAGTGTGCCGATGACCAGGCCGGCCACGACGATCCCCATCCAGCCCTGGCGTTGGAACAACTGGGTGCCCAGCAACGAGCCCAGCGCACCACCGATGAAGTAGCAGGTGATGTACCCGGCGTTGAGCCGTGTGCGGGCTTCTGGGCGCAAAGCGATCACCGCGTTCTGGTTGCTGACGTGTATCAGCTGCACCGCAAGGTCCAGTACCAGCACTCCGATCAGCAACGCCATCAGCGAGCTCTGGGCAAAGCCCAGCGGCACCCACGACAGCAGCAGGGCGACCAGCCCGACGGTAGTGCCCAGCGAGCCCTGGCCACGGTCGGCCAGGCGTCCGGCCCAATTGGCCGACAATGCACCGGCCGCCCCCGCCAGACCGAACAGGCCGATCACGGCATCGGAGTACTGGTAAGGCTCACGGGCCAGGAGGAAGGCCAAAGGGGTCCAGAACAAGGCGAACAGACTGAACGCCAGCAGGCCCAGCAGCGAACGCAGGCGCAGTACCGGTTCTTCGACGAACAGGCGGAACACCGATCCGATCAGGGCCGGGTACTTGAGTCCCGCGTGGGAGTGGTGCTGCGGCAGGCTGCGATACAGGGCGATGGCGGTCACCGCCATCAATACCGCGGCCAGTACATAGATGCTGCGCCAGCCGCCGATCTCTGCCATGAACCCTGCGGCAGTACGTGCCAGAAGAATGCCCAGCAGTAGCCCGCTCATCAGCGTGCCCACGGCGCGGCCGCGTTGCTCTGGGGCGCTAAGGGTGGCGGCCATGGGCACCAGCACTTGGGCCACCACTGAGAACAGTCCGGTCAGCGCCGTGCCGAGCAACAGCCAGGGCAGGCTCGGCGCGCAGGCGCTGATCACCAGGCCCAAGGTGGCGATGGCGACCATGCAGACGATCAAGCGGCGCTGTTCGAACAGGTCGCCGAGCGGCGCCAAAAGCAACAGGCCAGCCCCGTAGCTGAGCTGGGCGGCGATGACGATGGTCCCGGCGCTGGCAGTGTCCAGGCCAAATTGTTCGGCGATGCTGTGCAGCAGCGGTTGGGCGTAGTAGTTGCTGGCCACGGCCAGGCCGGTGGCGGTGGCCATCAGCAGGATCAAGGCGCGGCTCAGGGAGGGGGTGTTCATGGTTGCTCTCATTGCGGGCAATCGGAAGTGAAGGCAAGTATCGGGAAGTGCACGGCATGACGCCAATGTATAGTTTTCAACTTATCTATCTCGAAAACAGATCAATCATGAACTTCAAGCAGCTCGAATATGCCTTGGCCGTGGCCGACACCGGCAGTTTCACCCGCGCGGCCGAGCGCTGCCATGTCGTGCAGTCGGCACTCAGCCATCAGGTGGCCCGGCTGGAGGCGCAACTCGGGGTGAACCTGTTCGAGCGAAGTTCGCGGCGGGTGCGGCTCACGCCAGCCGGTGAGGCCTTCGTGCGCAGTGCGCGGCCGGCGGTGGAAGCGGCGCTGCGCATTCCAGAGGACGTCGCGGCGGCCTGCGGCCAGGTGCGAGGACGCTTGGCGATCGGTGAAATCAGTTCGCTCACGGCGCTCGATCTGGTTGATCTGCTGGCGGTGTTTCACCAGCGCTACCCAGACGTGGACATCCGCTGGTTGACCGCCAAGAGCGAATGGCTGGTAGCCGATGTCAATGAGCGGCGCCTGGATGTCGGCTTCATCGGCCTGTGGCAGGGCGAGACGTTGCAGGGCGTGCAGCATCGTTTGCTGGCCCGTGAGGCCTTGGTGGCGGTACTGCATCCGGATCATCCTTTGGCAAATCGTGGGCAACTGGCCCTGGCAGCGCTCTCGGACCAAGTGTTGGTGGACTTTCCCGAAGGGACCGGTGCGCGCCGGCAGACCGATGAGGCGTTCCTGGCAGCGGGTGTGCAGCGTCGGGTGCAGTTTGAGATCGGTCATATCCGCCTGGTGGAAAAATTCGTCCAGCGCGGCATGGCCGTGGGCTTGGTCCCCGAGCGCATCGCCCAGGGTTTTCAAGGCGTGGCCATGGCGTACCTGGACGAGGCGCCTGTGCGTCACTTGTACGCGGTGTGGTCGAGCAGCCCGACGCCGGCGGCGCGGGCGTTCCTCGAGTTGCTCCAGGCGCATCTGCAGCCACTGTGAGATGTCGCCTATTCGCGGGCAAATCCGAGAAGAGGCGACACGACTCAGGCGGCAAAGCCGCCGTCGGCCGTCAGGCTTGCGCCGGTGATATAACCGGCTTCAGGGCCAGCCAGGTAGGCAACGAAGCTGGCGATCTCTTCGACTTTCCCGTAGCGCCCGATGGCCATCAGTGGGATCAGGCTGTCGGCGAACTCGCCCGACGCCGGGTTCATGTCGGTGTCCACCGGCCCGGGCTGCACGTTGTTCACGGTAATGCCCTGTGGGCCCAGGTCGCGAGCCATACCCCGGGTCAGGCCGACCAGTGCCGATTTGCTCATGGCATAGGGCGCGCCGCCTGCGAACGGCATGCGCTCGGCGTTGGTGCTGCCGATGTTGATGATCCGTCCGCCTTGGCCCATATGACGTGCCGCCGCCTGGCTGGCGACGAACACGCTGCGCACGTTGATGGCCAGCATACGGTCGAACTCGGCCAGGTCGAACTCGGTCACCGGCGCCACGGCGAGCACGCCGGCGTTGTTCACCAGGATGTCGAGGCGGCCAAAGGCTTCGACGGTCGCCTGCACGGCCTGCTGCACGGCGGCGGCATCGGCGCTGTCGGCGCGCAGCGCCAGTGCCTGGCCGCCTTCGGCGTGGATGTCGGCAACCAACGTGGCAGCGGTCTCGGTAGCGCTGACATAGGTGAAGGCGACCTTGGCGCCTTCCTTGGCCAGGCGGCGGACGATCGCCGCGCCGATGCCGCGAGAACCGCCCTGGACCAGAGCTACCTTGCCGTTGAGGTTGAATGTGTTGGACATGCTGATCTCCTGCTTCCAAGCAAGGCCCGATGCCTTGGATGGACGCAGTATCGACCCTGGATTACCTGCTGATAAGATGGCAATCACGATTAGCAGAGTAAACCTTAGGTTGATAATCATGGCCATGGAATCGTTCAGCACACTGGAGTGCTTCATTCGCAGTGCCGAGGTGGGCAGTTTCGCTGAGGCGGCCCGACGCCTGTCCCTGACCCCGGCGGCCGTCGGCAAGAACGTCGCCCAACTGGAAGCACGATTGGGCGTGCGGCTGTTTCAGCGCAGCACGCGCAAGCTCACCCTGACCGAAGCAGGGCAGCGGTTTCTGGGCGAGGTCAGCGACAGCTTTCGCACCATCCAGTACGCCATGGCTAACCTGGCCAGCGCCGAAGGCCAGCCGGCCGGGGCGTTGCGGGTGAGCATGGGCACGGTGTTCGGGCGGCTGTACGTATTGCCATTGCTGGGAGAGTTTTTGCAGCGATACCCGGCGATCATCCCGGATTGGCACTTCGACAACCGCCAGGTCGATCTCATAGGCCAAGGTTTCGATGCAGCCATCGGCGGCGGCTTCGAGCTGCCGCCGGGCGTGGTGGCGCGCAAACTGACGCCTGCGCATCGGGTGCTGGTGGCTGCACCTGACTACTTGCAACGCCACGGGCCGATCGAGGCACCTGAGGCGTTGCCGCGCCATACCGGTATTCTCATCCGTTCGCCCCAGACCGGCCGCGTGCGTTCCTGGCCGCTGACCAGCCGCTGGCAGGAACAGCGGCCTTTGCAACTGCACCAGGCGATGACCATGAGCGATTCGGACGCCGCCTGTGTGGTGGCCGAGCAGGGATTGGGCATTGCCTTGGTCAGCCTGCCGTTCGCAGTGCCCTATCTGGTGGCCGGGCGTTTGCGTAGAGTGCTGCCGGATTGGTACGTCGACGATGGGCATATCAGCTTGTACTACGCCGAGCACAAGCTGCTGCCGGGCAAGACCCGGGCGTTCATCGATTTTGTGGTGCAGCGGTTTGCCGAACAGGGGTTGGCGAGGCGGTTCAATGCTCTGGAAACGCTGTAGATTTGCGGGTTTGGCGTGGGTGGATTCACCCCGCCGATGGGCCCGCTCAGACCACCTCGACTACCACCTGAACCTGAGCCACGCCGGCCACCACCAAGCTCACTTCGTCATCGACCTTCTTGCCCAGCAACTGCTGCCCCAAGGGCGAGCGCGGGGTGATGACCGTTACCTGTCCATCCCCTGCATCGATCTTGAGCCCGGCGGCCTCGGGACCTAGGAACAGCAGACGTTGCTCACCGCTTTCGTCTTCCAGAGTGACAAGGTTGCTGATCTGGATACCGCGCGCCGGATCATAGTCGCGTAGCAGCAACTGCTGGTACGCCAGCAGCGACTGGCGGATCTCGGCTGTGCGTCGGGCCTGGCCGGTGGCGAGATACGAGGCCTCGAGACTCAGGGTGTCGTATTTGTTCTCGGCGATGTTCTCCTCAGCGGTAGCCGCTTCGTAGGCGGTCTGGGCCGCACGACGGAGCACATCCTCATCGCGTGCGAGGGTCTCGACGATACGGGCGAGCAGGGCAGTCTTGTCCATGGTCAGTAGCAGAATTCCAGCACGTTGGCCTGGCTCTTGTCGGTGGGGGCGGTGCGGTTCTGCTGCAGCCAGAACTGGCACTTGGGGTTGTTCAGGTTGCGCGGGTTGCCCTGTGCGGCATCGGCGGCCTGGCGGGCCTGTTGCTCCTGCAGGATCACCTTGTAGCGTTCGAACATCTCGGCCTGGGCATCGGCGGGCTGGGCGGGTGCTGGCGCAGCGGGGTAGAGGGCCGGTGCAACGGTCTGGGCCACCGGTTGCACCTGCTGCGGCCACCACCGCCAGGCCAGCCATAGGCTCAGGGCGATGGCCACGGCGCCGAGCCATAGGCCAAAGGCCACGCAGAGGATCAGCTGCGCAGGCTTGAGGGTAATCTTCAGTTCGCGGTGACGGGGCATGAGGGCCTCCTGGCAGGCAGTTCTTGGCCTGCATTGTCGCATGGCGGCGGTCGATATTTTCAGCTTCGCGCTTTCGTCTGCGACAATTTATCCGCAGAATCCGCGGTTTTTCCGCGGTGAGGGGAGTGGGCATGAAAGCCACCTGGGACATCTTCTGCACAGTCGTGGACAACTACGGCGATATCGGCGTGACTTGGCGCCTGGCCCGGCAACTGGTGGCCGAACAGGGCCTGGCCGTACGCCTGTGGGTGGATGATCTGACCGCGTTCGTGCGCTTGTGTCCGCAAGCCGATGCCGGTGCCTCGCAGCAATGGCAGGCAGGTGTCGACGTGCGGCACTGGCCGGCCCTGTGGCAGCCGGTGGAGCCCGCCGATGTGGTGATCGGCGCCTTTGGTTGCCGGCTGCCTGCGGACTACGTCGAGGCCCTGCGGCTGCTTCCCCAGCCTGCGTTGTGGCTGAACCTCGAATACCTCAGCGCCGAAGACTGGGTGGAGGGCTGCCACGGGTTGCCTTCGCCACAGGCCAATGGCCTGCGGACGGTGTTTTTCTTCCCAGGCTTCACCGACAAGACCGGCGGCTTGCTGCGCGAGGGCTCGCTGCTGGCTCGGCGTGAGGCCTTCGAGGCGGATCCAGCGGCACGCCGGGCGTTTCTCCAGCGCCTGGGTGTGCAGGTGGAGGAGGGCACTCGGTTGATCTCGCTGTTCGCCTACGAGAACGCGCAACTGGGGAACTGGCTCGAGGCGCTGGCCGAGGATGCCCAACCCAGCCACCTGCTGGTGCCAGAGGGGCGCATCCTGGCCGATGTGCGTCGTTGGCTCGACGCGCCAACCCTGGGCGTTGGCGATGTGCGGCGCAGAGGCGCGTTGACCGTGCAGATCCTGCCTTTCGTCAGCCAGGATGACTACGACCGGTTGCTCTGGGCTTGCGACTTCAATGCCGTGCGTGGCGAAGATTCGTTCGTGCGCGCCCAGTGGGCCGGCCGGCCCATGCTGTGGCACATCTATGTCCAGGAAGAGAACGCCCATTGGGAAAAACTCGAGGCGTTTCTCGCACTTTATCGCCAAGGCCTATCAGAAAAAGCAGGGGATGCGCTGGTCGATCTTTGGCGTGCCTGGAACAAGGATCAGGGCATGGGCGCCGCCTGGCGCGGGGCGCTTGGGCACTGGCCGGAGCTCGTGGCCCATGCCCGCCAATGGAGCGCCGCACAGGCCGCTCGGCCGGACCTTGCCACGACGCTGGTACAGTTTTACCGAAATTGGCTATGATACGCGGCCTCGATTTTTATAAATCCATCCAGATTCGGATACTTCGTAATGAAAACTGGTAAAGAACTGAAACCCGGTACCGTACTGCGGATCGACAACGACCCGTGGCTGGTACAGAAAGCCGAATTCACCAAGTCCGGTCGCAACAGCGCGATCATGAAGACCAAGCTCAAGAACCTGCTGACCGGCTACAAGACTGAAACCGTCTACTTCGCCGACGACAAGCTGGACGACGTGATCCTCGATCGCAAGGAAGTCACCCTGTCCTTCATCAGCGGTGATGCCTACACCTTCATGGACACCACCGACTACACCATGTACGAACTGAACGCCGAAGACATCGACGCCGTTCTGCCGTACATCGAAGAAGGCATGCAGGACGTCTGCGCCCTGACCATGTACGAAGAGAAAGTCGTATCGGTCGAACTGCCGACCACTATCAGCCGTCAGGTCACCTACACCGAGAACGCCGCCCGTGGCGACACCTCGGGCAAGGTCATGAAGCCGGCCAAACTGGCCAACGGCACCGAAATTCAGGTTGCCGACTTCATCGAGATCGACGAGTGGATCGACATCGACACTCGCGACGGCAGCTTCAAGGGCCGTTCCAAGAAGTAATCCTTCTTGCGATCGCAAAAAACCCGGCCTCGGCCGGGTTTTTTTATGCCACTGCAAAATCTTCATGTGATGCCTGGCAGTGCCTTTTACGGGGATGAACCCGCTCCCAGGAGACACCGTGGCCCTGTAGGGGCGGGTTTCGCGCGAAGAGGCTCAGACGGTCACATGCAGCCTGACATCCACATTGTTGCGGGTGGCGTTGGAGTAAGGGCACACGTGGTGCGCCTTCTCGACCAGGTCCTCGGCTTCGGCCTGGGCCAGGCCTGGCAGGTTGATGTGCAGATCGATGTCCAGACCGAACCCGCCGGGGATCTGGCCGATGCCGACCTTGGCCGTGATCGAGCTGTCTGCTGGCAGTTGCTTCTTGGCCTGGCCTGCGACGAACTTCAAGGCGCCGATGAAGCAGGCCGAGTAGCCGGCGGCGAACATCTGCTCAGGGTTGGTGCCTTCGCCGCCTGCGCCGCCCAATTCCTTGGGAGTGCTCAGTTTGACCTCGAGCTTGCCGTCGCTGGAGCGGGATTTACCATCGCGACCGCCGGTGGAGGTTGCTTCAGCGATGTACAGGGGAGTGACCTTTTGCATCTTGAGCCTCGCTTGTGTGCTGTGCGCCATGGCGCTGGGGTGGGTACGGGACTTAAATTAGCGCTCAATTATTTTGCGCGCAAGATAAATTTGCCACCGCTCATCGGAACGGCCCTACCAGCATAGCCCTCAGAGGTTTTTTTGCAGGCTGGCGCGCAACTCCAACAGGTCGGCTTGCAGTTGTTGCAGACGTTCGACGCTACGCCCGCTGGCTTGCAGGATGCACGGGGGTACGCGCTTGGCCTCGTTCTGCAGGGCGCGGCCCTTGTCGGTCAGTTCTACCAGTACCACCCGTTCATCCTCACGGCTGCGGGTGCGCTTGAGCAGGCCTTCGCTTTCCAGGCGTTTGAGCAAGGGTGTGAGAGAACCGGGATCGGTGAGCAGGCGTTGGCTGATCTCGCCCACGGTCAGGCCGTCCTGCTCCCAGAGCACGAGCATGGCCAGGTACTGCGGATAAGTCAGGCCCAAGGCTTGCAACAGGGGCTTGTAGACCTTGGTCATCAGCAACGAGGTGGAGTGCAGGGCGAAACAGACCTGGTTGTCCAGCAGCAGCTCGTCGCAGGGGGCTTTGGTGGTGGCGTTCATGCAGGTCCTTCAATGAGTTCAAGGTGAAAATCTAGCACGCTGATGGTTAGCGCGCTTACTACCCGCGCATTTCGCTGCGCAGGGCCAAGTCCCATGGTGGTATCGGGCTGAATCGGCTCTTGAGGAATTCGAGCAGCAAGCGACTGCGAGAGTTCGTTTCATGTGCCAGGCGCATTGCATAGATGCCGCTGCTTTCTGCTGGCGGCAGGCCGTTGTCGCAGAACAACGGCACCAGTTCACCCCGCAGCAGGTAGTCGCTGATCAACCACGTGGGCAGGTGCGCGATGCCGAGCCCGGCCAGGGCGCCGAACAGCAGGGTTTCGGCATTGTTGGCTGCCATGCGCATGCGCGCGGGGCGGTACAGGCGTGCCTGGCCATCTACCGTGAAGCGCCAGGCGAAGGGGGGAGCCAGTCCGTCCCAGTCCAGGCCGTGGTGCTCCGGCAGTTCGCTGGGGCAGGCCGGTACGCCGCGGCTGGCCAGGTAGGCGGGGCTGGCACAGGCAATGCGCACCATGTACGCCAGGGGTGTGGCCACCAGGCGGGTGTCGGCCAGGGGGCCTGCACGCAGTATCAGGTCGACCTCTCCCAGGTGGCTGCCGTGCAGGTCGACGAAGCTGTCGATCAAGCGTAGTTGCACATCCAGGCCCGGGTAGGCCGCCAGGAAATCGGCAATCGCTGGGGCCAGGTGGCGACGCCCGAAGGCAGCCGGGGCATCGACGCGGATCAGGCCTTCCGGCGCGCTGCTCAAGGACACCGCTTCGGCCCGCGCCAGGCGCAGCTCCTCGATGATGCGCCTGGCACGTTCGGCGAAAGCCTTGCCGGCGGGCGTGGCTCGAACCGCGTGGGTGCTACGGTCGAACAGGCGGCTGCCCACCGCCTGTTCGAGATTGTCGATGCGCCGCGCCACGGCCGAAGGCGTCAGCGGGTGACGCCGGGCGGCGGCGGAAAAACTGCCGGTTTCCAGTACATCGAGGAACAGGCTCAGTTGTTCGGTGAGAATATCGGGGCTCATGGTGGCTCTGCTTGTGCGAATAACGCAAAGCCATTGTGCGCTGCTGTGCGTTTCCGTGCCAGGCATCAATCGCTAGCATGCGGATAATCGTTGAATGTGGATGAGGCCCTGATGATCGAGTGGTTGATGAACATAGCGTTGGGCGCGGCCCTGGGTACCCTGGGTGGTCTGTTCGGCATCGGTGGCGGTCTGATCGCCATACCGGCCCTTGGAGTGCTGTTCGGCCTCGACCAGCAACTGGCCCAGGGCACGGCCTTGGTCATGGTGGTGCCGAACGTGTTGCTGGCGCTGTGGCGCTATCACCAGCGCAACCGCATCGAACTGCGCCACGCGCTGCCGTTGGCGGCGTGCAGCTTTTTGTTCGCTTGGCTTGGGTCGATCTGGGCGGTGGGCATCGACGCCCATTCCATGCGCCTGGGCTTCGTGGGCTTTCTGGTGGCGCTGGCGGTGTGGAATGTGGCGCGGATGTTCCTACCGGTCGCCCCGCCGAGCACCGAGCTGCGCTACCCCTGGCCGTGGCTGGGCGTGCTGGGCAGTTTCGCCGGTGCCATGGGCGGGTTGTTCGGGGTAGGCGGGGCAGTGGTGGCCACGCCGATCTTGACCAGCGTATTCGGCGCCACACAAGTTGTGGCGCAAGGGTTGTCCCTGGCCTTGGCCGCGCCCAGCACACTGGTGACACTGGTCACTTACGGCGTGCACGGGAGTGTTGACTGGCACGCGGGTATCGCGCTGGCCATCGGGGGCCTGCTCAGCATCAGCTGGGGAGTGAAGCTCGCCCACGCGCTCCCGGAAAAAGTACTGCGTACGCTGTTCTGTGCCTTCCTGGTGGTCTGTGCGGTGATGCTGGCGTACGAGCTGTAGTTGCCGGCCTTACTTGAATCCTTCCACGATGTAATCGGCCATGCAGTCGGTGATGGGCGACTGATGCTGGGTATTTCGCAGCAGCATCACGTTGGCCAAGGGCAGTTGCGGCAGGCCTTCCTGCTCACCGAGGGTGCGCAGATTGCCGCTGATCAGGCTCTGCAGTTGCGCTGTCACCGCCAAGCCAGCGGTGACGATGGCGAAGATCGCCGCGAGGCTGGGGCTTGTGTAGGCGATGCGGTAGTCGATGCCTTGGCTTTCCAGGGCATTGCAGGTCCAGGCGCGGCAGAAGCAATCGGTGTTGAACAAGGCCAGAGGCATGGGCCGCTGCTCTTGCGGGCAAAAGCCCTGGGCTGCGGCCCAGACCAGCCGCTCCTGGCGCAGCAATTGGCCAATCTCGTTGCCAGGCTCGCGGGTGACGATGGTCAGGTCCAGATCCTGGCGCAGCATCAGTTGCTTGGACGAGTCGCAGTGCACCTCCACCTGGATCAGCGGATACGCCTGGGCGAAGCTTGAAAGAATGGTAGGCAGAAAGCGCATGGCGTAGTCGTCCGGCGTGCCGATGCGCACCACGCCGACCATGTGCGGCATGCGCAGGGTGTTGAACACCTCGCCCTGCAGCTTGAGGATGCGCCGGGCATAGCCGAGCAGGACCTGGCCTTCGGCGGTCAGGCGGACTTGGCGGCCGTCGCGCTCGAACAGCTGGCGTTGGAGGATGTCTTCTTCCAAGCGTTTCATCTGCATGCTCACCGCCGACTGGGTGCGGTTGACCACCTCGCCGGCGCGGGTGAAGCCGCCTTGCTCGGCAATTGCAACGAAGGTGCGCAGCACATCCGAATCCAGGTTCTGGTACTGGGACATTGCATCAATCTCCGAGATGCATGGCATCAGAAACATTCGTTGGATTGATCTTAAGCCTGGCGAGAGACTGAAGCCATCTTCACGGAGGGCTTCAAGATGAAAGGTCAGATCACTTCCCTGTACGTCAAACCTGCCTTTTCGATCACCCATCTGGGAGAGGCCGCACTGGCGCGGATCCTTCGCTGGTATCAGCTGTACCGTCAGCGCCGCGAGCTGCTGAGCCTGAGCGATGCGACCTTGCATGACCTGGGGTTGAGCCGGGCGGATATCCAGCAGGAGGCCGAGCGGCCATTCTGGGATGACCCACTGCGCAAATGACCGGGTGTTGCGGTGGTTTTTTGCGGGTTAACCCGCTCCTACAAGGGTATTGCCACCCTTGCGGTAGCGGGTTTACCCGCGAAGCCGCGACGCGATGCGCCCTTAGCGACGCACTTGCTTGAGCGTTTCGGCAATCAGGAAGGCCAGTTCCAGCGACTGATCAGCGTTGAGCCGTGGATCGCAATGGGTGTGGTAGCGATCCGACAAGCCATCCTCGGTGATCGGGCGCGCTCCGCCAATGCACTCGGTGACGTTCTGTCCGGTCATCTCGATGTGGATGCCGCCGGCATACGAGCCTTCGGCCTGGTGCACCTGGAAGAACTGGCGTACCTCATCGAGAATCTGCGCGAAATCCCGCGTCTTGTAGCCGCTGCTGGCCTTGATGGTATTGCCGTGCATCGGGTCGGAGCTCCACAGCACTTTGCGGCCTTCGCGCTCGACGGTGCGGATCAGCCCGGGCAGGTGATCGCCTACCTTGCCGGCGCCCATGCGCACGATCAGGTTCAGGCGGCCGGGGTCGTTGGCCGGGTTGAGGGTGTCGATCAGGCGGATCAGTTCCTCAGGGTTCATGCTCGGGCCGACCTTGACCCCGATCGGGTTGTGCACCCCGCGCAGGAACTCCACATGTGCGCCATCCAATTGCCGGGTACGGTCGCCGATCCACAGCATGTGCGCCGAGCAGTCGTAGTAGTCGCCGGTCAGGCTGTCGCTGCGCACGAAGGCTTCCTCGTAGTTGAGCAGCAAGGCTTCGTGGGCGGTGAAGAAGCTGGTTTCGCGCAATTGCGGCGCGCTATCCAGGCCGCAGGCACGCATGAAGGCCAGGGTTTCGTCGATCCGTCCGGCCAGTTGGTGGTATTTCTCCGACAGCGCCGAGTTGGCGATGAAGTCCAGATTCCATTTGTGCACCTGGTGCAGGTCGGCAAAGCCGCCCTGGGCGAACGCGCGCAATAGGTTCAGGCTGGCGGTGGCCTGGTGGTAGGCCTGCAGCAGGCGCTCGGGGTCCGGAACGCGGCTTTGCTCATCGAAACCGATGCCGTTGACGATGTCGCCCCGGTAGGCCGGCAGTGTCACCTGACCGATGGTCTCGTCGCCTGCGGAGCGCGGTTTGGCGAATTGCCCGGCCATACGCCCGACCTTCACCACCGGGCAGCCGGCGGCGAAGGTCATGACGATCGCCATCTGCAGCAATACCTTGAAGGTGTCACGGATCTTGGCTGCCGAGAATTCGGCGAAGCTTTCGGCGCAGTCGCCACCCTGAAGCAGAAACGCCCGGCCCTCAGTCACCTCGGCGAACTGCCGGCGCAGCTCCCGGGCCTCACCGGCGAACACCAGGGGCGGGTAACTGGCCAGGGTCTGCTCGACCTTGAGCAGGTGCGCAGCATCGGGGTAGGTCGGTTGCTGCTGGATCGGCAGGGCGCGCCAGCTATCGGGACTCCAGGGTCGGTTCATCACAGGCTCGGTGTTGTCGGCTATAGGCATGATCGCCATGGTATCAGTTGGCGACGCGCTTGTTGCACCGGGGGCATTGGCGGAGAATGTCGGCTTTTGCGCGCACAGGTGTCGGTCATGGGGACGGAGCGGGAAGAGCGGTTGTTGGCCCGGGTCGAGGACGCCTTCGGGGTCATCAGCGTCTATGAAGTGGACGACTACCGCTTCCTGGAGTTTGGCGATGCCATCGAGCAAAGCTGCACGTTTACCGCCGACCCCAGCTGGCTGGAGTACGACTACACTCGCGCCATGCTGGTAGGCGCACTGTGCCATGAGCAGCCCGAGAGCGCGTTGTTCCTCGGCTTGGGGGCCGGCACCCTGACCCAGGCGTGTTTGAAGTTCCTGCCCTTGGACGATGTCGAAGCCATCGAGCTGCGGCCGGATGTGCCGCGCCTGGCCATGGAGTACATGGGCCTTGACGATGATCCGCGGCTGTACGTGCGGGTTGGCGATGCCCTGGAACTGCTGCCGACCGCCGAAAAGGCCGATCTGCTGTTCGTCGACCTGTATACCGACCACGGGCCGGGCGTCGGTCATCTGGCGTGGGGCTTTTTGGAAAACTGCCAGAAGCAGCTAAACCCTGGCGGCTGGCTGGTGATCAACCAGTGGGCTGGCGATGATGGCAGGCCGCTGGGCGCGGCCTTGCTGCGTGGGCTGTACCATCGCCATTACTGGGAACTGCCGGTGAAGGAGGGCAACGTCATCCTGCTGGTACCGGCCGATCTCGAGCAAGTACTGGACCTGGACGGCGTGGGTGAGCGCGCCGCGGCCCTGGCGCCGCGTCTTGGGTATTCGCTGGAGTATCTGATCAAGGCGATCCGGCCCGCGACCTGACGGTTGACGAGCGTCTGGGAGGCGTCGCTTTCCATCGAGGCTGTAGAAACGATTCAGCGGCGACGACGCGATAGCGGCAAGGTGGCCCTCTCCACTGAAAAAAATCTCACGGTCGGGCACGGATTCGGGTATAGTACGCGCCGGTCTTTTAGCGGACCTCAAAATCAGGTGGTGCAAACCCTCCGAGTCCAGCTTCGGCTGCACGTCCGCTAGGCGGACCTCCCCAAGACGTTCCTTTTTCAATCGTTTTCGCAAATCCCCGCCGCCAAAGCTGCCTGGGTGACCTTTTGGTCTTTCAAGGCATGTGCAGCTTTGGAGCATGGGTCTTTGCGGATGCACATAGAGGCAGACCCATGACCCAGGAAACCGGCGGATTCGCCGCTCTCGATCTTCATCCGAACATCGTTGCCGCCGTGCTGGCCACAGGCTATGAAGAGCCATCGGCCATCCAGCAACAATCGATCCCGATCATCCTCGCCGGTCACGACATGATCGGCCAGGCGCAGACTGGCACCGGCAAGACCGCTGCCTTCGCCCTGCCGATCCTCAACAAGATCGATGTGAGCAAGCGCGAACCGCAAGCCCTGATCCTAGCGCCAACCCGCGAGCTGGCGCTGCAAGTAGCCACCGCCTTCGAAACCTACGCCAAGCAGATGCCTGGCGTGAACGTGGTGGCTGTCTACGGTGGTGCCCCGATGGGCCCACAACTGCGCGCCATTCGTAACGGCGCACAGATCGTCGTCGCCACCCCGGGTCGCCTGTGCGACCACCTGCGCCGCGACGAGAAAGTCCTGTCCACCGTCCAGTACCTGGTACTCGACGAGGCAGACGAAATGCTCAAGCTCGGCTTCATGGACGACCTGGAAGTCATCTTCAAGGCCATCCCGGAGTCGCGCCAGACCGTACTGTTCTCCGCCACCCTGCCGTCTTCGATCCGCTCCATCGCCGAGCGTCACCTGCGTGAACCGAAGCACGTCAAGATCCAGAGCAAGACCCAGACCGTCACCGCGATCGACCAGGCCCACCTGATGGTCCATGCCGACCAGAAGATTCCGGCTGTGCTGCGTCTGCTGGAAGTGGAAGAGTTCGACGCGCTGATCGCCTTCGTACGGACCAAGCAAGCCACCCTGGACCTGGCCGCCGCGCTGGAAGCCAAGGGCTACAAGGCCGCCGCGCTGAACGGCGACATCGCCCAGAACCAGCGTGAACGTGTCATCGACTCGCTCAAGGATGGCCGCCTGGACATCGTCGTCGCGACCGATGTCGCCGCCCGAGGCCTGGACGTACCGCGCATCACCCACGTGTTCAACGTCGACATGCCGTACGACCCGGAGTCCTACGTGCACCGTATCGGCCGTACCGGTCGTGCCGGTCGCGATGGTCGCGCACTGCTGCTGGTCACCCCACGTGAGCGTCGCATGCTGCAGGTCATCGAGCGCGTGACCGGGCAGAAGGTCGCTGAAGCCCGCCTGCCGAACCCGCAGGCCGTGCTCGATGCACGTATCAAGAAGCTGACCGCAAGCCTGGCACCGATGGTTGCCGAGGCAGAAGCCAGCCATGGCGAGCTGTTCGACCGCCTGACCGCAGACCTGGGCTGCAGCCCGCGTGCCCTGGCTTCGGCCCTGCTGCGCAAGGCCACCAACGGCCAAGCCTTGGACCTGGCTTCGGTCGAGCGTGAGCAGCCTCTGGTGCCGACCTTCACCCCGCGTGAGCGCGGCGAGCGTTCCGATCGCGGTGAGCGCAGCGAGCGTGGTGATCGCGAGCGCCGTGCGCCAATGCCGCTGGCCGAAGGCCGCGTGCGGTGCCGCACCGCCCTCGGTGCCCGTGACGGCATCGCCGCCAAGAACCTGCTCGGCGCGATCCTCAACGAAGGTGGCCTGGCGCGTGACGCCATCGGCCGTATCCAGGTACGTGACAGCTTCAGCTTGATCGAGCTGCCTGAAGACGGCCTGGAGCGTCTGCTGTCCAAGCTCAAGGACACCCGTGTGGCTGGCAAGCAGCTGAAGCTGCGCCGCTACCGCGAGGATTGATCCTGGCGCAATGAAAAAATCCCCGGCCTAGGTCGGGGATTTTTTTGTCGGTGCATTGGTGTGATGGGCTGTACAGGGCCGCACAGGCCTGGGACGTGAAACGTTCCTCAGTCGAACCGATAGATGTCCATCCCAAGCGCCCCCAAGGTGAATCCTTGATGGACGACACCAAACCGCTCGCCAGCCCCCAGGGCAAAGAACAACGGCAACAGGTGTTCGTCGCTGGGGTGATTGCGCACGGCAAATGGCGCCTGTTGTCGGTAGTCGAGCAGCGCCTGCCGGTCATTCTGCGTCAGCTTTTCCACTACCCAGTCCCGAAACGCCAGCGCCCACGGCTCGATCACGTCCGGCCCGGCGTGCCAGTCTAGCTCGCTCAGGTTGTGAGTAATGCTGCCGGAGCCGATCAGCAGTACGCCTTCGGCGCGCAACCCGGCAAGCGCTTCGCCAACTTTGAGCTGCAGGGCTGGGCCAAGTTGGCTGGGCAACGACACCTGGATGACGGGAATGCTGGCATCCGGATACATCAGCGACAGCGGCACCCAGGCGCCGTGGTCGAAGGGGCGGTGGGTATCCAGGCGGGTGGGCAGGCCTGCTGCCGTCAGGCGGTCGCTCACCTGTCGGGCCAGTTCCGGCTCACCGGGGGCGGGGTATTGCACGGCATACAGCGCGGCAGGAAACCCATGAAAGTCATGCCAGGTTTGTGGCTGTGGATTGCCCGTCACCAGCAACTCGCGGCTCTCCCAGTGCGCCGATACCACGATGATCGCCTTCGCAAGCGCCAGGTCATTGGCCAGCTTGGACAATGCGGGCCCGCTGGCGCCGGGTTGCAAGGCGAGCATGGGCGAACCATGGGAAATGAACAGGCTGGGCAGCATGGCGATATCCTGACGGGTAAGATGCGTTCATCTTCGATCAGTTACCGATCGATATCCAATATAAGTTTTCAGCGCATTTCATCGAAAAACCGGGAGGAAGCATGGAGCCGGCGTTCTGGCACAAGCGATGGGCGGACAATCAGATCGGCTTTCATCAGGCGCAGGTCAATCTTTATCTGCAAACCTATTGGCCTGCATTAGGCCTGGCGCAGGCTAGCCGCGTGCTGGTGCCCTTGTGTGGCAAGAGCCTGGACCTGGCCTGGCTGGCGGGGCAGGGGCATCAGGTTCTGGGCGTTGAGCTGTCCCGGCGTGCAGTAGAGGACTTTTTCAACGAACACGGCTTGGCGCCGCAGGTGACCCAGCAGGGCGCCTTCGAAGTATGGCGCAGCGGTGATGTGGAACTGTGGTGCGGGGATTTCTTTGCGCTGACGGCGCAGGATGTGGGCGATTGCGTCGGCCTGTATGACCGTGCGGCGGTCATTGCCTTGCCCCCTGCCATGCGCGAACGTTACCTGGCGTTGCTGTCGCGGCTGTTGCCGGATGCCTGCAAGGGCCTGATGGTGACGCTCGATTACGATCAGGCACGGCTCGACGGGCCGCCGTTTTCGGTAACGGATGACGAGGTACGGACTGGGTTCGCTGGCTGGCGGGTGGAAACGCTCGAAGAGCGGGAGATCATTCAGGAGAGCCCAAAATTCGAACAGGCCGGAATCACGAGTCTGATCGAGCGGGTATATCGACTGATGCGCTGAACGAGCGTCCAGCGTGCACGAAAAAGGGCGACCGAAGTCGCCCTTTTTCGTGCGCTTGGATCAACCGCGGCGGCGCAGCGCCTCGATGCGGTCTTCCAGTGGCGGGTGGCTCATCAGCAGGCCTGCCAGGCCGTGCTTGAGGCCGCCATTGATGCCGAACGCCTTCAAGGTGTCGGGCATGTGCACAGGCATACCTTGCTCCACGCGCAGGCGCTGCAGGGCGCCGATCATCGCGCCGGTGCCGGCCAGCTGGGCGCCGGCTTCGTCGGCACGGTATTCGCGGCGGCGCGAGAACCACATGACGATCATGCTGGCCAGGATACCCAGGATCAGCTCGGCGACGATGGTCGCCACATAGTAGGCGATGCCTTGGCCTTCTTCGTTCTTGAAGATCACCTTGTCGACGAAGTTGCCGATGATGCGGGCGAAGAACATCACGAAGGTGTTCACCACGCCTTGCACCAGCGCCAGGGTGACCATGTCACCGTTGGCCACGTGGCCGATTTCATGGGCCAGCACGGCACGCACTTCATCAGGCGAGAAGCGCTCGAGCAAGCCCTGGGATACGGCCACCAGAGCGTCGTTGCGGTTCCAGCCGGTGGCGAAGGCGTTGGCTTCGTAGGCTGGGAAGATACCCACTTCCGGCATCTTGATGCCGGCCTCGCGGGACAGTTCCTCGACCGTCTGCAGCAGCCACTGTTCGTGGCGGGTGCGAGGTTGGCTGATGATCTGGGTGCCGGTGGTCATCTTCGCCATCCACTTGGAGATGAACAGCGAGACCAGCGAGCCGGCGAAGCCGAACACGGCGCAGAAGACCAGCAGTTGGCTGAGATTGAGGTCAACGCCGTTGGCCGCCATGAACCCGTTGAAGCCGAACAGGCTCAGGGTAATGCTTGCAACCAGCACCACCGCGAGGTTGGTGGCTACAAACAACAGAATGCGCATCATGGTTGTTACGTTCTCCTGACGGATGAAAATGTCGCGTACTGCGGGCTATATAAGGGGCGGGTCACACTGATTCAACCGGCCGACTATTTCAAACTGTGTACGGCGGAGTATGGCAGAGGATAGGGCGTGGGCTGTGGGATAGAGCGTTGCAGGATGTAAGAACTCTCCTGCAGAAAACGCTCCATGACGGCGCTGCGAATCATCGAGGACTATCGCCGACACCGAAGGCAGTCGGGCGACGGCGATAGCCTGGGAACGGACACAGTCCCCCTCCGATAGCTTACTGCTGGTAGGTGCGCAGGAAGTTGCCGATCCGTCCGATGGCCTGCTCCAGATCGTCCACCCGTGGCAAGGTCACCACGCGGAAGTGGTCCGGCCAAGGCCAGTTGAAGGCCGTGCCCTGGACGATCAGCAGTTTTTCCGACAACAGCAGGTCGAGGACGAACTTTTCGTCATTGTGGATCGGACAGACTTTCGGGTCGATCTTGGGGAAGGCGTACAGCGCGCCCATGGGCTTGACGCAGCTCACCCCGGGAATGTCGTTGAGCAACTCGTAGGTGCGGTTGCGCTGCTCGAGCAAGCGGCCTGGCGGCAGTACCAGGTCGTTGATGCTCTGATAGCCGCCCAGGGCAGTCTGGATCGCGTGCTGGGCCGGCACGTTGGCGCACAGACGCATGTTGGCCAGCATGTCGATGCCTTCGATGTAACTCTGGGCGTGCTGCTTGGGCCCGGAGATGATCAGCCAGCCGGAGCGGAAGCCCGCCACCCGGTACGACTTGGACAGGCCGTTGAAGGTCAGGCAAAGCAGGTCCGGGGCCAGCGACGCGGTGCTGATGTGCACGGCTTCGTCGTAGAGGATCTTGTCGTAGATCTCGTCGGAGAACACCACCAGGTTGTGCTGGCGGGCCAGCTCCAGCATGCCCAGCAGCAGTTCCTTGGAGTACACAGCGCCGGTCGGGTTGTTCGGGTTGATGATCACCAGGGCCTTGGTGTTCGGGGTGATCTTGGCCTTGATGTCTTCCAGGTCCGGGAACCAGTCGGCCTGTTCGTCACACAGGTAGTGCACAGGCTTGCCGCCCGCCAGGCTGACGGCGGCGGTCCACAGCGGGTAGTCCGGGGCCGGGATCAGCACTTCATCGCCGTTGTTGAGCAGTGCCTGCATGGACATCACGATCAGCTCGGACACGCCGTTGCCGAGGTAGATGTCCTCGATGCCCACACCCTCGATCTGCTTTTGCTGGCAGTACTGCATGACCGCCTTACGCGCACTGAACAAGCCTTTGGAGTCGCTGTAGCCCTGGGCGGTGGGCAGGTTGCGGATCACATCCTGGAGGATCTCGTCCGGCGCCTCGAAGCCAAACGGCGCCGGGTTGCCGATGTTCAGCTTGAGGATGCGATGGCCTTCCTCTTCCAGGCGTTTGGCGTGCTTGAGCACTGGGCCGCGAATGTCGTAGCAGACATTGGCGAGCTTGTTCGATTTGCTGAACTGCATGATGTGATCCCGATTGAGAAGTCGCGGCGCGCCGCCGTCAAAAGGTTTGAAAAGGGCGGAGTGCATGCCAGACTGGCTGGCAAAAGAAGCCAACTAATATACGTGTCACCCCCGCCATAAAGAAAGACGGCGCGAGTGAAATTCAGCCTGCCGAGGTTCCCCCATGCAAAAGATCGACAAAACCCTGGAAGAATGGCGCCAGATGCTGGATCCGGCCCAGTATGAGGTGTGCCGTTTGAAGGGCACCGAGCGCCCCTTCAGTGGCAAGTACAACAGCGAGCGTCGCGATGGCATCTACCACTGCATCTGCTGCGACCTGCCATTGTTCGACTCGCGAGCCAAGTTCGACTCCGGCTGCGGTTGGCCCAGTTTCTACGAGCCGATCGAGCAGAGCGCCATGATCGAGATACGCGACACCTCCCACGGCATGATCCGTACCGAAGTCACCTGCGCGCGTTGCGATGCCCACCTGGGCCACGTGTTCCCCGATGGCCCGCCACCGACCGGCCTGCGCTACTGCATCAACTCAGTGTGCCTGGACCTCAAGCCGCGTGACTGACCGGAGACCTGCGATGGCCGATACGCTGAAGAACATCCGCTGCGTCACCTTGAAGGGCGAGCAAAAGGTGCTGGGCGACTTTCCGGGCAAGGCGCTGCTGGTGGTCAACACCGCCAGCCAGTGTGGTTTCACGCCCCAGTACAAGGGCCTGGAGCAGCTGTGGAAGCAATACCGCGAACGCGGGCTGGTGGTCCTCGGGTTCCCCTGCAATCAGTTTGGCAAGCAGGAGCCCGGGGATGCCTTGGACATCGCGCAGTTCTGCGAGCGCAACTTCGGTGTGAGCTTCCCGTTGTTTCGCAAGATCGAGGTCAATGGCCCGGATGCCCATCCCTTGTTCGTCGAGCTGAAAAAGCGTGCACCCGGCATCCTGGGCACGCAGCGGATCAAGTGGAATTTCACCAAGTTCCTGGTCGACCCTGCCAGCGGCAAGGTTACCCGCTACGCCCCCAACACCAAGCCTGAGGCGCTCAAGGCGTCGATCGAGGCCTTGCTCAGCCGCTGATCGGCACCCAGTGGTCGACCAACGCCAGCAACTCCTCGCGACGAAACGGCTTGGCCAGGTAATCGTTCATGCCGGCGGCGCGGCAACGCTCGCGCTCCTCGGGCATGGCGTTGGCGGTCAAGGCAACGATCGGCAGTGCTGGCCATCGCTCGTCCTGGCGGATGCGCCGGGTGGCCTCGTAGCCGTCCATCACCGGCATGTTGCAGTCCATCAGCACCATGTCCACCGTCTCCTGATCCAATTGCGCCAGGGCCTCGGCGCCTTGGGTGGCGAGCAGCACCTGGCAACCGAGTTTGACCAGCATGCCTTTGGCCACCAGTTGGTTGACCGGGTTGTCCTCTACCAGCAGGACGCGAGCCCGTATTGGCTGGTGCTGGGCCTGCAGGTGGCGCCGGGGGACGTCGGCCTCGACACCCTCCAATGCGCGGCGCAGCGTCTGATACAGAGTGTTGCGTGCCAGGGGGCGCGCCAGTTGCAGCAGGGGGGCCAGTTGCGTGGCGTGCTCCTGGGTGAGGAAGTTGCCATACGCAGTCACCAGCAGAATCGGCGCCTGCAGGCAGGAGCGCAAGGTGTCCAGGTGGGCCACATCGTCGGTGATTACCAGGTCGGGCGTGGCGTCGGCGGCCTGCGCTGCATCATCGAAGCCGTGATAGGACAGTCCCCAGCCAGGCAGCAGCTTGTGCAACAGTTCGGTCAGGCCACTGGCGGCGTTGCTCAGAACGATGACGCGCCCATGCAAAGGGGCGGGCGGGATGGCCTCGGTGTGCGCGAGCAGCGGCAGCTCAGCCGTGAAGCGGCTGCCAAAGCCTGCCTCGGAGTCGATGTGCAAGTGACCTTGCATGGCCTTGCACAGGTTGCGGGTCAGGGCAAGGCCTAGCCCCGTGCCGCCGTACTGGCGGGTGATGCCGGCGCCGGCTTGGGTGAAGGGCTGGAAGATGCGCGCTTGGGCCTGTTCTGGGATGCCGATGCCGGTGTCGCACACTTCCAGGCGTACGCCCCCGACGATCGGCGTCAGGCGCACATCGACCCGGCCAAAGCGGGTGAATTTGAGAGCGTTGGACAGCAAATTACTCACAATCTGCCTTACCCGGGTCGGGTCGCCCAGCACCGTGCTGGGAAAGTCGGGGCTGATCAGGCAGGTCAGTTCGACGTTGGCTGCCGCGTTCTGCGACAGCAGATTGGCGGTGTCCTCGACCATCGCGCCCATGTCGAAGGGGATGCGCTCAAGCTCCAGTTGCCCGGCATCGAATTTGGACAGGTCGAGAATATCGTTGAGCAGTTCTACCAACACCTTGCCCGAGTCGTGTGCGATGGATAGCTGCTGGCGTTGTTCGGCGGCCAGCGGGCTGTCCAAGGCCAGGGAAATCATGCCGAGCATGCCGTTGAGCGGCGTGCGGATTTCATGGCTCATGTTGGCCAGGAATGCGGCTCTGGCCTGGGCCATGTCCAATGCCTGTTGGCGGGCGTGCTCCAGCTCTTGGTTGGACTGGCTGAGGCGGTTGTTGCTGGCCTTGAGCTCGTCGGTACGGGCCGAGACGATATCCTCCAGTTCGTTCAGGTACTCGGTCAGGCGGTTTTCGGCATGGCGGCGTTGCTGGATCTCGGTGGACATGCTGACGAACTGCTGGTTGGCGACTTTGACCAGCACGCCGATCTCATCCTGTTCATGGCCATGGGGGCATGTCAGGCGTCCTTGGTGGGGATGGCGCGGGTCGCTACTGCTCAGAGCGGCGATCACCGTTACCAGCGGCTTGGTCAGCATCATATAGAACAACGCCAGGAGAATGCCGGCCAGCACCAGGCTGCGGGCGAAACCACTGACCAAGGTGACGCCTGCGCGGTCCAGAAAGCGACCGCCAAAGGCATAGGTGTCGATGTCCAGATACAAAGTGCCGAGGTATTCATTGGGCAGGCTGGACAGAAACAAGCGTTCCTGAAACTGGCGCTGTTCGCCAAACAGGAAATCGCTCAGTGGCCGGTAGCGGTCTTCCTGGCGAGGGCGGCTGGCGTCGGCCAGCACGGTGTCGTTGTTGTCGACCAGGCGCGCGCGGATCACCGCCGGCGATTGCAGCAGGCCACCGATCAGCTCTTGGGCAAGCTCTGCGTCGATGTTGTAAGTGATGCGCGACAGCGGATCGTGGCTGATTTGCAGCAGCGCCTGCACCTCGCGGTTGATGGACGCGTCTTCGCTGGCATAATCGATGCCGATCTGCACGAGGCTGAGCAGCGCCCCCAAGATGAAGCCGACCATGACTGTCAACCGGGCTTGCTTGTATGACAGGCGATTGGTGAACTTGATATCCATGGAGTCCGAGCCGGTTTACGTCCCTTGCGCTGCGCAAGCATAGTCGATACAGCCAAGCTGCTCGCGTTGGTGTCAGGTTCTTTACCGCTCGATCATGGGCTTTGGCGGCACCTCTAGCCCGGGGGCGGCATCGTGCGAAGCCTTGGACAAACTCGTCGTGCGCCGGTCGTCCGGCTGCGGCATCCGTAATGGCCGTTGTGCCTATCAGTTCGCCCGGTATTGGTTCGGGCGGCAATTGTTGGAGCAGAAACAATGATCGACCTCAACGCCAGCGGCTCCGGCCTCGATGGCTACGACCTGCTGGCCGCGCAAGTGCAGGCGCTGTTTGCCGACGAACGCGACTTCATCGCCAATGCCGCGCAGTTTTCTGCGTTTCTCTATCATCAGATCGAGGACCTGAACTGGGCTGGCTTCTATCTCAACCGCGACGAGCAATTGGTGCTCGGCCCGTTCCAGGGCCAGGTGGCCTGCGTACGCATCCCCTTCGGCAAGGGTGTGTGCGGAGCGGCCGCGGCATCGCGTCAGACCCAGCGGGTCGAGGATGTGCATGTCTTCCCAGGCCACATCGCCTGTGACAGCGCATCCAATAGCGAGCTGGTGATTCCACTGGTGAAGGCGGGCAGGCTGATTGGTGTGCTGGACCTGGACAGCCCGAAGCTGGCGCGGTTCAGCGAGGCGGATCAAGCCGGGCTGGAACGCCTGACGGCGATTTTCCTTGAGTTGACAGACTGCTGAAAACGACAAGGGGCCTATGAAAGCCCCTTGTCTTTGCTGCGCTTTTCTGTGGGAGCGGTTTTGTCCGTGCACACTGGCGTAGCGCGTTATCTGCTTCGCGCAACGAGCAGTTTGACGAAGTGGTCGCGAGGATCAGCCCTCAGTCGTAGAGCGCTTTCTTTTTCCAGTTTTCGCTTTCGTCGGTCTTCAGACCTTGGGTCAGCGCATTTTCGTCGTTTTCCGCAGGTTCCATCTTGTCCTTCACCAGTGCGTCGGCACGGGCCAGGAGCTTTTCCAGGTAGATGCGCTGTTCGTCGTATTGCTTGGGGTCCTGCTGTTTGCGCAGGTATTGCACACCCCGGTCGAAAGCCAGCCGCGCCTGACCGGGTTGGTTCTGCTGCAGGGCTTGCTGGCCCAGGTTGTTGAAGAACTCGATGTGCAGCAGGACCAACAGGTGGCGAATCTCCTTGACCCAATACTTGCCTTCATTGGTTTGCAGGAAACCCTCCTGAGTGGCGCGTACGATCTGGTTGTGCAACGACTCCAAGAGAAAACGCACTTCCTTGGCTTTGGCCTCGGTCTGGATCGGACTGGGCGGGTTGTTGATCGCAATGCCGTCGCCTTGGGCAACGAGGCTTTCCAGCTCGCTGATACGTCCCTTGATCTCGGCGTTGTGCTTGTCCAGTGCCAATTGACGTTGATAAAGGTTGAGCTCCAGGCGGGTCAGCAGCACCTTGAGGGCTGGCGTCATGAGTTGCCGGGGGAAGGTTTCGCTGATTTCGCCGCAGCGACGCAGGCGTTCTGCCAGTTCTATTTTCAGGCGAGCGCGCTCAAGCTTGGCGTTTTCCACGACATTATTGAGGTAGCCGATCACGATCAGTAGCGCGATACCTGCCACGATGAGCAAGGTGATCAGAAGTGGTGTCACCGTTAACGCCTCGTCAAATAGATAATTTCCGACTTGAGTGTAGGAGAGTTCGCCTATGGCCGGGTAGGGCTATCCGACAGGATTGCGAATTGCTCTGCTAGCACTTTGCCACGAGCTTGCCGACCTGCTGTCAAAAAATCAACGCCAGCCGTTGGGCGCATCATGCCTGTTGTCTTTCTAAAGCCGGAAGTCATTGATTTAAATAAATTTCCAGAAAGGGGTTGACGCCCCCTCAAGGCATCCATAGAATGCGCGCCACTTGCAGCGTAAAGCTCACAGCAAAGCGCGGCAGGGAGTGAAAAGTTGTAGTGTGTGTCCCCTTCGTCTAGTGGCCTAGGACACCGCCCTTTCACGGCGGTAACAGGGGTTCGAGTCCCCTAGGGGACGCCAATGCGGGAATAGCTCAGTTGGTAGAGCACGACCTTGCCAAGGTCGGGGTCGCGAGTTCGAGTCTCGTTTCCCGCTCCAGTTTTCCTGAGTTCTGCCTCTGGCAGAGCTTGAAAATCCAGTCGCTGTCGAAAGGCATTGAGCTGGTGCGCTGAAAAGCGTTGGGTATGTCCCCTTCGTCTAGTGGCCTAGGACACCGCCCTTTCACGGCGGTAACAGGGGTTCGAGTCCCCTAGGGGACGCCATTTGCGGGAATAGCTCAGTTGGTAGAGCACGACCTTGCCAAGGTCGGGGTCGCGAGTTCGAGTCTCGTTTCCCGCTCCAATTCAAAGCTGTATCGTCCATGGCGATGCAGTGGCGATGAAGGCCAGTACGGCGCTTCATGCCAAATAGCGGTTTGCTTCATATTTGCGGGAATAGCTCAGTTGGTAGAGCACGACCTTGCCAAGGTCGGGGTCGCGAGTTCGAGTCTCGTTTCCCGCTCCAAATCGAAAACGCCCTCTCAGACGAGAGGGCGTTTTTTTTTGCCGTTTCTGGCGTCGGCACCTGCGCTCCCGTTTTTTTGGGGGCAGGGCAAGCCTGTGCTTGCCCTGCTGGGGCATCAATGCTTCGGTGTCTGTTCAGGCAGGCTCAGCAGTTGCTTTTGCTGGTTCCAGTCGAAGGCTTCACCGTTCTGTTCGGCTTCGTAGCGCAGGTCTTCGAGTTGCTGGTACACGGCCAGTTCTTCATCGGGCATGAAGTGCAGGCAGTCGCCGCCGAAGAACCAAAGCAGGTCTCGTGGTACCAGGTGGGCAATCTGCGGGTAGCGCTGGATTACCTGGCAAATCAGGTCTTGGCCCAGGTACTGGCTTTCCAGTGGATCCTGCGGCAGCAGGGTGAGCAGTTCATCGAAGCGTTCGAGGAACAGGGCGTGGCTCTCTTCCGGCACCTGCTCGGCTTCACCCAGGGCGACCAAAATGGTGCGCAGGTGCTGAAGCAGTTGCAGGTGATACTCCAGGTGCGGGTTGGCCATGGAAGGGTCCTCGGTATGGCTGAAACGGGGGCGGAGTATACGCCGGTTGCGCGGGTTGTGCTGAGCGTGTCAGCACAACCCGATCGCCAGGAGTCAGCGTATCGCGTCTTTGATCGGGCGCAGCGCCTCCTTGTCGAATGCGTCCACATCGATCACCCGTCGCCGAGCTGCCTGCGCCTCATGCAAGCGCTGCCCCTCGGCAGCTTGCAGTACGCCAGCCTCGACGGCAGCGTCTATCGCTGACTGCCCGGGTGCGGGATGGACCTTGCCGTGCCTGATCGCCTCGTGCAGCGCCTTGTGCAGAGGGGCGCACTCTGCCAATAGGTCGCTGGCCCGTTGCAAGGCTGCCACCGGGTCGGCTTCTGCCTGCGGACGGAAGCAGCCGCTCAGCAGCTCTTCAAGCGCAGGGTCTCCCTTGCGCCGCCCAATCAACTCCGCCACCTCGGCATCCAATTCATCGCTTGGCCCGGTGTGGCGACGTCCCAGAGGGAAGACCAGCATACGCAAGGCGCAACCGACGAAGCGGTTAGGGCAATTGTCGAGCAGGCGATCCAGTGCGGCCTCCGACTGGCCCAGGCTTTCCTCCAGGGCCCAGCGCAGCAATGGTTGCAGGTGCTCCGGTGAGCCCAAGTCGTGGTAGCGCTTGAGAGACGCCGAAGCCAGGTACAGATAGCTCAATACATCGCCGAGGCGCGCACTGAGGCGTTCCCGGCGTTTGAGTGCACCGCCGAGCATCATCATCGACAGGTCCGCCAGCAGTGCAAATGCCGCAGCTTGTCGGTTCAGTGCGCGGAAATAGCCTTGGCTGAGGGCATCACCTGGTACCTGCTCGAAGCGACCCAGGCCGAGCCCCAGTACCAGGGTGCTGGCGGCATTGCCGGCGGCGAAGAGGATATGTTTCATCAACAAGTCATCGAACTCGGCGAGCGCCTGCTCGTGGTCCTCGCGCCCGGCAAGGGCCATTTCCTCGAGCACGAACGGATGGCAGCGGATCGCGCCCTGACCGAAGATCATCAAATTGCGTGAAAGAATGTTGGCCCCTTCGACGGTGATGGAGATCGGTGCGCCCATCCAGTTGCGTGCCAGGTAATTGTTCGGGCCCAGGATGATGCCTTTGCCACCATGTACATCCATGGCGTGCTGGATGCATTCGCGACCTCGCTCGGTAAGGTGGTACTTGAGAATCGCCGACAGCACCGAGGGTTTTTCGCCGAGGTCGACGGCCTGGGCGGTCAGTATCCGGGCGCTGTCGGCCAGCCACGCGTTGCCGCCAATGCGGGCCAGGGAGGCTTGGATGCCTTCGAAGGCGGCCAAGGGAACATTGAACTGTTCGCGAATGCGTGCGTACTGACCGGTCACCAGGCTGCTGTACTTGGCTGCACCTGTGCCTCCCGCGGGCAGGGAAATGGAACGGCCCACGGACAGGCAGTTCATCAGCATCATCCAGCCTTTGCCGAGCATGTCCTTGCCGCCGATCAGGTAATCCAGCGGTATGAAGACATCTTTGCCGCTGTTGGGGCCATTCATGAAGGCCGCGCCCAGCGGGAAGTGGCGCCTGCCGATTTCGACACCCGGTGTATCGGTGGGCACCAGCGCCAGGCTGATGCCCAGATCCTGCGTGTCGCCCAGCAGGTGCTCCGGGTCATAGGCCTTGAAGGCCAGGCCCAGCAGTGTCGCGATCGGACCAAGGGTGATATAGCGCTTCTCCCAGTTCAAGCGCAGGCCGATCACTTCTTCACCTTGCCATTGGCCTTTGCAGATCACGCCGGTGTCTGGCATGGCGCTCGCGTCCGAGCCGGCCAGTGGGCCGGTGAGGGCGAAGCAGGGGATTTCCTCGCCGCGAGCCAGGCGAGGCAAATAATGATTGCGTTGTTCCTCAGTGCCGTAGTGCAACAGCAGCTCGGCCGGGCCCAGGGAGTTGGGCACCATCACCGTCGAGGCCAGGTCGGCGCTACGGGTAGCCAGTTTCATCACGATTTGAGAGTGGGCATAGGCCGAGAAACCTTTGCCGCCGTATGCTTTGGGGATTATCAGAGCGAAGAAGCCATGGGCTTTGATATGCGTCCACGCTTCTGCTGGCAGGTCCAGGTCCTGACTGATCTGCCAGTCGCTGACCATGGCGCAGAGGGCCTCGGTGGGGCCGTCGATGAAGGCCTGTTCTTCGTCGGTCAGCGTGGCTGCCGGATAGTCGAGCAGGATATTCCAGTCGGGGCGGCCGCTGAACAGTTGGCCATCCCACCAGACCGTGCCGGCGTCGATGGCCTCGCGTTCGGTTCGTGACATCGGCGGCAGCGTGCGCCGGAACCATTGGAACACAGGGGTGGTGAACAACTTGCGCCGCCATTGCGGCAATACCAAAAATGCGGTCTTGAAGGCCAATACCAGCCAGATCAATGCCAGCAGCCAGGCAGGGGCGTGCCCCCAGATGCCCATCAGTAACACATATACCGCGACGGCCCCCAGGATCTTCAGGGGAGCCAGGCGCCGATGCGTGAGGTACGCCGCACCGATCACCAACACCACCAACCACAGCAGCAACATAATCCTTCCTCCATGGAACATTGGGTACGAGCTATCCCACAGAGCTTAGACCTGCCTGGCGGGACGGCCTGACCTGAACAGTGACAGGGTATGGCGGCGAGCGTTCAGCGCAGTCCGGTGTTTCACCAACCAGGCCGGCGGATTGGAGTAGACTATCGGGCCTCTGCATACCAAAGGACGCTGTCATGCTGAAGATCTGGGGCCGCAAGAACTCGAGCAATGTGCGCAAGGCACTGTGGATTGCCCATGAACTGGGCCTGGACTTCGAATCGATCGACGCTGGCGGCGCCTTCGGTGTGGTGGACGAGCCGCATTATCGGGCGCGCAACCCTAATGGCTTGGTGCCGATGCTCGAAGATGACGACTTGGTGCTCTGGGAGTCCAACGCCATCGTTCGCTACCTGTGCGCCCAATATGGCCGCGACCAAGGCTGGTATCTGGACGATCCGCGCCAGCGCGCCTTGGCGGACAAATGGATGGATTGGACCACCTCGTCCTTCGCTACGCCATTCCGGCCGTTGTTCTGGGGCCTGCTGCGCACGCCGGAGGACCAGCGCGACTGGGTGGCCATCAATGCTGCCCACAAGCAATGCGCGCAGTTGCTGTCGATCGCCGACCAGGCCCTGGCGGACCAGCCTTACCTGTCCGGCCAGCAGATTGGCATGGGCGATATCCCCCTGGGCTGTTTTATCTACGCCTGGTTCGAAATGCCGATCGAGCGCCCGCAGATGCACCATCTGAGGGCCTGGTATGAGCGCCTGCGCCAACGCCCGGCCTACCAAGCAGCGGTAATGACGGCATTGACCTGAACACCGTGGTCATTTCGATAGTCATTATCGATACACATGACTGTACTTGCGCGGCCAGGGCTTGCACCATTGGCCGCACTCACTGCGCCAGTGATCAGCCCTGGCGTGTCCTGAACCCTTTTCTCGGTACCTGACCCGCTATGAGTTCCGCCCTGTCCATACGACAGCTGACCAAGACCTACGGCAACGGCTTCCAGGCCCTCAAGGGCATCGACCTGGATGTCGCCGAGGGTGACTTCTTCGCTTTGCTTGGCCCCAACGGCGCCGGCAAGTCCACCACCATCGGCATCCTCTCCACCCTGGTCAACAAGACCAGCGGCACGGTGAATGTGTTCGGCCATGACCTGGATCGCGACCCTGCCGCGCTCAAGCGTTGCCTGGGCGTGGTGCCGCAGGAGTTCAACTTCAACCAGTTCGAGAAAACCTTCGATATCGTGGTCACCCAGGCGGGCTACTACGGCATCCCGCCCAAGCTGGCCAAGGAGCGCGCCGAACAGTACCTGACCCAACTGGGCCTGTGGGATAAGCGGGATGTGCAGTCGCGCTCGCTCTCCGGCGGCATGAAGCGCCGCTTGATGATCGCCCGGGCGCTGATTCACGAACCGCGCTTGCTGATTCTCGATGAGCCGACCGCGGGTGTGGACATCGAGCTGCGCCGTTCGATGTGGAGCTTTCTCACCGAGCTGAACCAGAAAGGCATCACCATCATCCTGACCACCCATTACCTGGAAGAAGCTGAGCAGCTGTGCCGCAACATCGGCATCATCGACCATGGCACCATCATCGAGAACACCAGCATGCGCAAGCTGCTGAGCAAGCTGCACGTGGAAACCTTCGTTCTCGACCTCAAGCAGGATCTTGCCCAGGCGCCGGTGCTTCAGGGCTACCCGTGCCGGCTGATCACGCCGCACACCCTGGAAGTGCAGGTGGACAAAGCGATGGGCATCACCGCGCTGTTTGGCCAACTGGCATTGCAGCAGATCGAAGTGCAGAGCCTGCGCAACAAGACCAACCGACTCGAGGAGCTGTTCGTGTCACTGGTAGAAAAAAACCTGTCGAAGGTGGCCGTATGAGTCTGGACCTGCGCACCAACTGGGTCGCCCTCAACACCATCGTCTACCGTGAAGTCCGGCGCTTTTTGCGCATCTGGCCGCAAACCCTGTTGCCGCCGGCGATCA
The DNA here is from genome assembly GCF_033173945.1 of Pseudomonas sp. HTZ2. Lineage (NCBI taxonomy): Bacteria > Pseudomonadati > Pseudomonadota > Gammaproteobacteria > Pseudomonadales > Pseudomonadaceae > Pseudomonas > Pseudomonas sp. HTZ2. The sequence goes on from NZ_CP137332.1 coordinate 4,932,064, forward strand.
CCATGGTGTTGTATTTCGTGATCTTCGGAAATCTCATCGGTCGACAGATCGGCGACATGGGCGGCTTCACGTACATGGAATACATCGTGCCGGGGTTGATCATGATGTCGGTGATCACCAACTCCTACGGCAACGTGGTTTCGAGCTTCTTTGGCAGCAAGTTCCAGCGTTCGATCGAAGAGCTGATGGTCTCGCCGGTATCGCCGCACACCATTCTCGTCGGCTATGTGCTCGGAGGCGTGTTGCGTGGCCTGGCTGTCGGGGTGATCGTGACCATCCTGTCGATGTTCTTCACCCATCTGCAGGTGCATCACCTGGGTGTCACTGTCGCGGTGGTGCTGCTGACCGCGACCATCTTCTCGCTGCTGGGCTTCGTCAACGCCGTGTTCGCGCGCAATTTCGACGATATCTCGATCATTCCGACGTTCGTGCTGACGCCGTTGACCTACCTCGGCGGGGTGTTCTATTCGATCAGCTTGCTGCCGCCATTCTGGCAGACCGTGTCGTTGGCGAACCCGGTACTGCACATGGTCAACTCGTTCCGCTACGGCATCCTAGGGGTGTCGGATATCCGTATCGGCACTGCGATCACCTTCATGTTGGTGGCCACTGCAGTGCTTTACCTGCTGTGCGTTCGTCTGCTGGTTAGCGGCCGTGGCATGCGTGCCTGAGGCGTGCCTGGCTGCCCCCTGGGCCTTGCGCCGGCGCCATTGCCGGCCTACCCACCAGCGCCAGTACAGCATGGTGGCGAAGTAGGCGAACAGGCCCAGCACCAGCCCACACACCACCGAGCCCAGCAGGAAGGGCTGCCAAATCGTCGACAGTTGATCGGTGACCCACTGGACGGTGATTTCGTCCGGCAGCGTGCGGGGCGGCACCTGCATCAGCCAGGCGCCGGTCATGTAGGTGACGAAGAACACCGGCGGCATGGTCAGTGGATTGGTCAGCCAGACCAGGCTGACCGCGATTGGCAGGTTGCCCCGCAGTGGGATTGCCAGGCTGGCGGCCAGCAACATCTGCATGGGCATGGGAATCAGTGCCGCAAACAGGCCGACGCCCATGGCCCGCGCCACCGAATGGCGGTTCAGGTGCCAGAGGTTGGGATCGTGCAGCAATCTGCCGAAAAAGCGTAAGGACTTGTGTTCGCGGATGCTGGTTGGATCCGGCATGTAGCGTTTGAAGAGACGGCGCGGCATGTACGCTCCCGGCAGGTGAATGAGGGCAGTATGCCTTTTTTGCCTGACGACCTTGTTCAGAGTTTGTGACAATTATTGAGCAAGGTCGGCCGACTTTTCAGCTAAGCCTCAGAGGGCTGTTTCGCTTCTGGAGCTCTATCTCATGCGCACAGGGATGTTCGCGCTCGCACTCGGGCTGTTGAGCCTGCGTTTTCTGCCTGCATTGCCATCGGTCGGCGCGATGCTGACGATGCTGTTGCTCGGCGTGGTTTGTCTTCCTGGCAGAGCCAGGGCTGTAGGTTGCTTTCTCCTCGGAATGAGCTGGGCCTGTTGGTCGGCGCAAAACGCCTTGGATGATCGTCTGGAATCCGCGTTGGATGGGCGAACCCTGTGGCTGGAGGGGCGGGTGGTGGGATTGCCCGCACTACGAGGGCGATCCGTGCGCTTCGAGCTTGCGGAGCCTACCTCGCGTCGCACCGCCTTGCCGCGTCGGCTTCAGTTGAACTGGTTCGAGGGGCCACAACTGAGCGCCGGCGAGTACTGGCGCCTGGCTGTCACGCTCAAGCGACCCCATGGCCTGCTCAACCCCCATGGTCCCGACTGGGAGGCGCTTTTTCTCGCGCGGCGGATCGGCGCCGTGGGCACCGTCAAGGCTGGGCAGTTATTGGCACCCGCCACGAACAACTGGCGCGACGCGGTGCGCCAACGCTTGCTGGCAGTCGATGCCCAGGGGCGCGAAGGTGCCCTGGCGGCGCTGGTCCTGGGGGATGGCTCGGGGCTTGCGCGCTCGGAATGGCAGGCGTTGCAGGCCACCGGTACGGTGCACTTGATGGTGATTTCCGGCCAGCACATCGGCTTGGTGGCCGGGCTGGTCTATGGCTTGGTGGCGTGGCTGGCGCGCCTGGGCCTGTGGCCCCAGCGTCTGCCATGGTTGCCTTGGGCGTGCGCGCTGAGTCTGGTTTCAGCGTTGGGGTACGGCGGGCTCGCAGGGTTCGGTGTGCCGGTGCAGCGAGCTTGCCTGATGCTGGCGATGGTCCTGCTCTGGCGTCTGCACTTCAGTCATCTGGGGGCGCTCCTGCCGTTGCTGGCTGCCCTGTGTGGCGTGCTGCTGATCGAACCGTTGGCGAGCCTGTTGCCCGGGTTCTGGCTATCGTTCGCCGCAGTCGCCGTTCTGGTGTTCTGCTTTGCCGGGCGCCTCGGCGGCTGGCGGCCGTGGCAAGCCTGGAGCAGGGCGCAATGGGTGGTCGCGGTGGGCTTGTTGCCGGCCTTGCTGGCGCTGGGTTTGCCGATCAGCCTGACAGCGCCGCTGGCCAATCTGTTGGCGGTACCCTGGATCAGTTTTGCCGTGTTGCCGTTGGCGCTGCTGGGCAGTGCGCTGTTGCCGCTGGGCCAGCCCGGTGAGCTGTTGCTGTGGTGGGCAGGCGGGTTGCTGGAAATATTGTTTCAGCAGTTGGCGCTGTTGGGGCAATGGCGTCCGGCCTGGGAGCCCCAGGCATTGACGCCGTGGGCGGGACTGCTGATCGGATTGGGGGCGGCGTTGCTGTTGCTGCCCCGGGGTGTGCCGCTGCGTGGACTGGGGGGCGTGATGCTGATGGCTCTGTGGGCTCCACGGGAGCCAGTGCCGCAGGGGCAGGTTGAAGTCCTGCAACTGGATGTGGGGCAGGGCCTGGCCGTGCTGCTGCGAACCCGCACGCACAGCCTGCTTTACGATGCCGGCCCCGCCAAGGGTGACATGGACCTGGGGGACCGGGTGGTGTTGCCGACCTTGCGCAAGCTTGGCGTCAAGCACCTGGATCTGATGTTGATCAGTCATGGCCACGCCGATCATGCCGGCGGCGCAGCGGCTATCGGGCGCGGTCTGCCGCTGGGTAGGGTGCTTGCGGGGGAGCCTGAACAATTACCGGAGGCTTTGCGGGCACGCCGGTGCGTCAGTGGCGAGCGCTGGCACTGGGATGGGGTGGACTTCATGCTTTGGCAGTGGGCAGGGGGGCCGGCCGGTAACGAGCGTTCCTGTGCGCTGCTGGTACAGGCCCAGGGCGAGCGGTTGTTACTGGCCGGCGATATGGAGGCTGGTGCCGAGCGGGCTTGGCTGGCAGCGACCGATGCGCCGCGCATCGACTGGTTGCAGGCGCCGCACCATGGCAGTCGCAGCTCGTCCACCGAGCCGTTCATCCGCGCTACGTCGCCAAGGGGCGTGATGATTTCCCGGGGGCGTTACAACAGCTTCGGTCATCCGCATCCGCAGGTCGTGGAGCGTTACCGGCGGTACGGGTTGAGCGTTCATGACACCGCGATCGAAGGCGCTTTGCGCCTACGCCTGGGCACCCATGGCGAGGTCGAGGGACTGCGGGCGCAGCGGCGGTTCTGGCGACAGGGGCAATGAATGCCCATGCGCAGGTCATAATGTGAACGGCCGGCTCCCTGACCTTCGGCAGATGAGCCCCCCACGGTCCTATGGTAGAGTGGCGGCCTTTTTCAAGGGGATGCTTACTGTGTGGGAATTGGTCAAGTCCGGTGGTTGGATGATGCTGCCGATCATTCTGAGTTCCATCGCCGCCATGGCTATCGTCGCCGAGCGCCTGTGGACCCTGCGCGCCAGTCGCGTGACCCCACCGCACCTGCTGGGCCAGGTGTGGATGTGGATCAAGGACAAGCAACTGACCAGTGACAAGCTCAAGGCCCTGCGCGCCGATTCGCCGTTGGGCGAAATCCTCGCTGCGGGCCTGGCCAACTCCCGCCATGGTCGCGAGATCATGAAAGAGTGCATCGAGGAGGCCGCCTCCCGGGTCATCCATGAGTTGGAGCGCTATATCGGTACATTGGGCACCATCGCCGCGATGGCCCCCTTGCTCGGCCTTCTGGGTACGGTGCTGGGCATGATCGATATCTTCAGCGCCTTCATGGGCTCGCAGATGACTGCCAACCCGGCCGTTCTCGCGGGTGGTATTTCCAAGGCCCTGGTCACCACAGCCGCCGGCCTGATGGTGGGGATCCCGGCGGTCTTCTTCCACCGGTTCCTGCAGCGACGCATCGATGAGCTGGTCGTCGGCATGGAGCAGGAGGCAATCAAGCTGGTCGAGGTGCTGCAAGGCGATCGCGAAGTGGAAGTGGCCGGAGGCAAGGCGTGAAGTTCCGGCGCAACCGGCAACGGGAGAACGTGGACATCAACCTGGCGTCGTTGATCGACGTGGTGTTCGTTCTGCTCCTGTTCTTCGTGGTCACCACCACCTTTACCCGCGAGACCCAGTTGCGCGTCGAGCTGCCCGAAGCCGCCAGTGCCACCCAGGCACCGGCAGAGGAGGGCAAGGTTGTGGAAATCACCATCAGTGCGGACGGCGTGTATTCGGTCAACAACCACTTGTTGCCCAAGAGCGATCTGGCGACCTTGACCGAGGCGCTCGAGCGCGAATCGGGCGGGGACATCACCCTGCCGCTGGCGATCAGCGCGGACGGCAAGACGCCGCACCAGGCTGTGGTTACCGCAATGGATGCGGCCGGCAAGCTCGGCTTCAGCAAGTTGCGCATGACCACCGTCGAGGCCGCGCAGGGTACTCCTTGATGGCTTTCGCTGACCGTCTGCTCGCGGCCTGGTATGCCGGGCATCCGGCGCTTGCGCTGTTGCGCCCGCTCGAGGCCCTGTACCGGCGGGTGGTGACGCGCAAGCGTGCACGTTTTCTCAGGGGTGACAGCGCCAGCTACCGAGCGCCGGTGCCGGTGATCGTAGTGGGCAACATCACGGTCGGCGGCACCGGAAAGACGCCGATGATTCTCTGGTTGATCGAGCACTGTCGTCTGCTTGGGCTCAAGGTCGGGGTGGTCAGTCGGGGTTATGGCGCAGCGCCGCCCAGCCTGCCTTGGCGTGTCCGGGCAGACCAGAGCGCGCAGCACGCCGGTGACGAACCGCTGTTGATCGTTCAACGTACAGGCGTGCCTCTGATGATCGACCCCGACCGTTCCTGCGCCGTGCAGGCGCTGCTGGCCAGCGAGCCGCTAGACCTGATCCTGTGCGATGACGGCATGCAGCACTACCGCCTGGCGCGTGACTTGGAGCTGGTGCTGATTGACGCCGCCCGCGGCCTGGGCAATCGCCGTTGTCTGCCGGCGGGCCCGTTGCGGGAGCCGGTCGAGCGTCTGGCCGAGGCCGATGCGGTGCTGTACAACGGCGCAAAGGTGGACCTGGACGACGGCTTCGCTTTCGGCCTGCGGCCCTCGGGACTGGTCAATCTGCGCAGCGGCGAGCGTCGCCCACTCGATCACTTTCCGGCTGGCCAGGCGTTGCACGCCGTGGCTGGCATCGGCAATCCACAGCGTTTCTTCAATACATTGCAAGGGCTAAACTGGCAGCCGATACCGCATCCCTTTGCCGATCATGCGCAGTTCAGCGTCGAGAACCTGGCGTTCAGTCCGGCGCTGCCGCTGGTGATGACCGAGAAGGATGCAGTGAAGTGCCGGCCCTTTGCGGCCGACGACTGGTGGTACCTGGCGGTCGACGCCGTGCCATCCCAGGCCTTTGCCAACTGGTTCGACGGACAGTTGCAGCGTCTGCTGCCTGAACGTCTCCAGCCCTGAGCCTTTTTCTTTTTTCCGGCCTTTGGCCTCAAGGAAGCCTCCATGGACACCAAATTGCTCGATATCCTGGCCTGCCCGATCACCAAGGGCCCGCTCAAGCTCAGTGCCGACAAAACCGAGCTGATCAGCAAGGGCGCGGGCCTGGCTTATCCGATTCGTGACGGCATCCCGGTGATGCTGGAAAGTGAAGCGCGCACCCTGACCGACGACGAGCGCCTGGACAAATGAGCTTGAATTTCACCGTGGTGATTCCTGCCCGCCTGCGCTCGACCCGCCTGCCGGGCAAGCCACTGCTGGCGATTGCCGGCAAGCCGATGGTCCAGCATGTCTGGGAACAGGCCCGCAAAAGCGGCGCCAGCCGCGTGGTCATCGCCACCGACGATGCCAGCATCGTCGAGGCTTGCCAGGCATTTGGCGCCGAGGTCCTGCTGACCCGTGCCGACCACGAGTCCGGCACTGACCGACTGGCCGAAGTGGCCTCGCATCTGGGCCTGCCGGCTGACGCCATCGTGGTCAATGTGCAGGGCGACGAGCCTTTGATTCCGCCGGTGATCATCGATCAGGTGGCCGCCAACCTTGCAGCCCATCCGGAAGCGGGCATCGCGACGTTGGCCGAGCCGATCGCCGAGCCTGAAACCGTGTTCAATCCCAATGCGGTCAAGGTGGTCAGCGATAAGCATGGTCTGGCCCTGACCTTCAGCCGTGCACCGCTGCCTTGGGCGCGAGATGCGTTCGCCAAGCGCCGCGACAGCATCCCCGAAGGCGTTCCTTACCGCCGTCATATCGGTATGTATGCCTACCGTGTGGGTTTTCTCCAGGACTTCGTCAGCTGGGGCCCTTGCTGGCTGGAGCAGACCGAAGCGCTGGAGCAACTGCGCGCCCTATGGCATGGCGTGCGCATTCACGTAGCAGACGCCATCGAGGCCCCGGCCGTCGGCGTGGATACTCCTGAAGACCTGGAGCGCGTTCGGCGCTTGCTGGAGGCCTGATGCGCGTTCTGTTCGTCTGCCTGGGCAATATCTGTCGTTCACCGACTGCCGAAGGTGTATTGCGCCACCAATTGCAGGCCGCAGGACTTGCCGAGCTGGTGCACGTGGCCTCGGCCGGCACCGGTGACTGGCACGTCGGCAAGGCGCCCGACAGCCGTACCTGCCGCGCGGCCTTGGCGCGTGGCTATGACTTGTCCCGTCAGCGTGCCCAGCAGGTCAAGGCAGAGCATTTTGCCGAATACGACCTGATCCTGGCGATGGACAAGAGCAACCTGGCTCATCTGCACGCCATGCGTCCCCACGCCGCGCCCGGTGAACTGGATCTCTTTCTGCGCCGCTATGGCGCAGCCTTGGATGAGGTACCGGACCCGTACTATGGCGGCGCCGAAGGTTTCGAGCAGGTCTTGGACCTGATCGAAGCTGCATGCCAGGCGCTGGTCGTTGAAATCAAGGGGCGGCTATGACGAGCTGGCAGGAACGTGTCTCGCTCAAGCCCTACAACACCTTTGGCATTGACGTGAAGGCACGCTATTTCACCCAGGCCCATGACGATGCGCAGGTCCGTCAGGCCCTGGCTGAGGCCATCGAGCGGCAAGTGCGTGTGCTGGTGATCGGTGGCGGCAGCAACCTGCTGCTGACTGGTGACATCGATGCCTTGGTGTTGCATATGGCCAGCCGAGGCCGTCGGGTGTTGCAGGACGATGGTGATCGGGTCGTGGTGGAGGCCGAGGCAGGCGAGCCTTGGCATCCCTTCGTGCGGTGGAGCCTGACACAGGGCTTTTGCGGTCTGGAGAACCTCAGCCTGATCCCGGGCACCGTTGGCGCCGCGCCCATGCAGAACGTCGGTGCCTATGGCGTAGAGATCAAGGACGTATTTGCCGGCCTAACCGCCTTGGATCGTGAAACCGGCGAGTTGCGGGACTTTGCTCTGGAGGAATGTGCCTTCGCTTATCGGGACAGCTTGTTCAAACGCAACCCTGGGCGGTGGCTGATCCTGCGGGTGCGTTTTGCTCTGAGTCGAACCCTGCATGCGCATCTGGATTACGGCCCGGTTCGCCAGCGTCTGCTGGAGCAGGGCGTTCATGGGCCGACCGCCATGGCCATCAGCGAAGCTATCTGCAGCATTCGCAGGGAAAAACTGCCTGACCCGGCCGAGCTTGGCAATGCCGGCAGCTTCTTCAAGAACCCTGTGGTAACGGCGGCGCTGGCCGAGCAGATTCGCGAGCGCTTCCCGGGCGTGGTGGCTTATCCGCAGGCAGATGGGCAGGTGAAGCTGGCTGCAGGCTGGCTGATCGAGCAGGCGGGGTGGAAAGGGTACCGGGACGGGGATGCCGGGGTGCATCGTCTGCAATCGCTGGTCCTGGTGAACTATGGCCGGGCAAGCGGGGCACAGGTGCATGACTTGGCGCGCAGGATACAAGCCGATATCTACGAGCGCTTCGGGGTCGAGCTGGAGATGGAACCGAACCTGTACTGATCCTTGGGGGCTGCTACACAGACCATCGTTCAAGTCAGTCTCGCGGTAAATGTTCCCGAAATGAAAAAGCCCCGCCAGTTCACACTGGCGGGGCTTTTTCATTCAACCGATGGCATCAACCGTGATTAGGTTTCTGCTCATCGGTGGTCGCCAGCGCTTCGGCAGCCTGTGCCTCGGCGGCAGCCTTGGCAGCGGCTTCGGCTTCGCGCTTGCGGCGACGCACTTCACGTGGGTCGTTCGGTGCGCGGCCGTTTGGCAGCATCACAGTGGCAGGCTCGGCCGGAGCCGGGGCTTGCTCTTGTACGCTGGCCTGGACAGCTACCGGAGCGGGCTCGGCCACTTCCGGCTTGGCCTCGGCAGCCTCGGCAGGCTGCTCGGCAACCGGTGCTGGTGCGGCTTGCTGCTCAAAGGCAGGGGCTTGCTCAGCTTCGCCGGATTCCACGACAGCAGCTTCTGTAACCGCTTCGGTAGTTGGCGCTTCGACGACCGGTTGTGGGACCACTTCGACCACGGGCTCGGCGCTTGGCTCGGTCACCGCGACCGGCTCGCTGAGCGGTTGTTCGACCACGGGTGCGATGGCGAGCTCTTGAGCCTGGTCGATCTGCTCGACGACCTGCTCGGCAGGCTGGGCAGCTTCCTGGGCTTGGGCAACCACGTTGGTAGCCTGTTCGGCCTGCTGGTTGGCCTGGGCTTCGGCTTCGGCACTGATGTTGCTGGAGGCAACGGCAGCGGTGACGGCAAGGCCAGCGGCCAGCTCTGCACCCAGCTCGGTAGCCTGGTGTTGCTGTGCTGGTTGCTCTTCGCCGGTGGCTTCGTCTTCACCACCTTCGATCAGCTCGCCATTGGCATTGCGTTGGCGCTCGCGACGGTTGCTGCGACGACGCTGGCCGCGGGAGCGACGACGTGGGCGTTCGCCATCGGCGCCGTCCTGTTGCTCTTCCTGCAGCAGCTCTTCGTTTGGCAGTTGTTCCTCGGCGGCCTCGGCGACCTCGGTACCTGCGCGAGGCTGACGCTCTTCACGAGGTGCGCGTGGTTGACGCTCTTCGCGTTCGGCGCGCTCTTCGCGTGGTGCGCGTTCTTCGCGCGGGGCACGCTCTTCACGAGGTGCACGCTCTTCACGTGGCTGACGTTCTTCACGAGGCTGACGTTCTTCGCGCGGTTGGCGCTCTTCACGTGGCGCACGTTCCTCGCGGGCTACACGTTCTTCGCGCGGGGCACGTTCTTCACGTGGCTGGCGCTCTTCACGGGCGGTAGGGGCGGCATCCAGAGGTTCACGCAGTTCGCGCACGCGCTCTTCACGGTTGCCGCGGCGGTCTTCGCGCGGCTGACGTGCTTGGCGCTCTTCGCGTGGAGCACGCTCCTCACGGGGGGCGCGTTCTTCACGCGGGGCACGCTCTTCACGTGGCTGACGCTCTTCGCGCGGGGCGCGCTCGCTGCGTTCTTCGCGTGGTTTGCGGTCTTCGTCGCGACGGCCGTTGCGATTGCGGCTCTGCTGACGACCGTTGCGGCGCTCTTCGTTGCGCTGTGGGCGCTCGGCAGCCGGTTTCTCGGTGTTGGCGACCGGTGCGGCTACAGGTTCGTCCTTACCGGCGAACAGGCTTACCAGCGATTTGACCAAGCCTTTGAACAGGCTTGGCTCCGGAGCGCTTGGTGCCGGTGCGACTGGTGCGGCCGGTGCCGGCTCGGGTGTGCTGGGTGCCGGCGCGTTGGCGCGGGCCGGGGCGGTCTTGACCGCGGCTTCCTGGCGAACCAGGGTGCGGGTGGCAGTCGGCTGCGGCGCTTCTTCGGTTTCGGCGGCGGCGATCTCGTAGCTGGACTGGTTGTTCAGCACGTCCGGATTGTCGTCGCGCAGGCGCTGGACTTCGAAGTGCGGCGTTTCCAGGTGATCGTTCGGCAGGATGATGATGCGGGCGCGGGTGCGCAGTTCGATCTTGGTGATCGAGTTGCGTTTTTCGTTGAGCAGGAAAGCTGCAACCGGGATCGGTACCTGGGCGCGTACCTCGGCGGTACGATCTTTCAGGGCTTCTTCCTCGATCAGGCGCAGGATGGCCAGGGACAGCGACTCGACGTCACGGATGATGCCGGTGCCGGAGCAGCGTGGGCAGACGATGCCGCTGCTCTCGCCCAGGGAAGGACGCAGGCGCTGACGGGACATTTCCAGCAGGCCGAAGCGCGAGATGCGGCCAACCTGGACGCGGGCGCGGTCGGCCTCGAGGCATTCACGCACGCGCTCTTCAACGGCGCGCTGGTTCTTGGCCGGGGTCATGTCGATGAAGTCGATGACGATCAGGCCGCCGATATCACGCAGACGCAGTTGGCGGGCGATTTCCTCGGCCGCTTCCAGGTTGGTCTGCAGGGCGGTTTCTTCGATGTCGCTGCCTTTGGTGGCGCGCGCCGAGTTGATGTCGATGGAGACCAGGGCCTCGGTCGGGTCGATGACGATGGAGCCACCGGAGGGCAGGTCGACCACACGCTGGAAGGCGGTCTCGATCTGGCTTTCGATCTGGAAGCGATTGAACAGCGGGACGCTGTCTTCGTACAGCTTGACCTTGCTGGCGTACTGCGGCATGACTTGGCGGATGAAGGTCAGGGCTTCTTCCTGGGCGTCAATGCTGTCGATCAGCACTTCGCCGATGTCCTGGCGCAGGTAGTCGCGGATGGCGCGGATGATGACATTGCTTTCCTGGTAGATCAGGAAAGGTGCGGCGCGATCTTGGGAGGCCTCCTTGATGGCGGTCCACAGTTGCAGGAGGTAGTCGAGGTCCCACTGCATTTCTTCGCTGCTGCGGCCAAGGCCGGCAGTGCGCACGATCAGGCCCATGTCGCCTGGGACGGTCAGGCCGTTGAGGGCTTCGCGCAGCTCATTGCGCTCTTCGCCTTCGATGCGACGGGAGATGCCGCCGGCACGTGGGTTGTTGGGCATCAGCACCAGATAGCGACCGGCCAAGCTGATGAAAGTGGTGAGGGCGGCGCCTTTGTTGCCGCGCTCTTCCTTCTCGACCTGGACGATGACTTCCTGGCCTTCGCTCAACACTTCTTTAATGTTGACGCGGCCTTCTGGCGCCTTCTTGAAGTATTCGCGGGAGATTTCCTTGAGCGGCAGGAAGCCGTGACGTTCGGAGCCGAAATCGACGAAAGCGGCTTCGAGGCTGGGTTCGATCCGGGTGATCCGGCCTTTGTAGATGTTGGCCTTCTTCTGCTCGCGCGCCCCGGATTCGATATCCAGGTCGTAGAGACGTTGGCCATCCACCAGGGCTACACGCAACTCTTCGGGTTGAGTTGCGTTAATCAGCATTCTTTTCATGTTGTACCGTCGGTTTCCGGGCTGCCGGAAACGGCGTTCGGCACACACGACTTCTCATGGTCGGTGCCAAGGTGCGCAAAGGGTGGCGGGCCACCCCCGTGTCCAACGACATTCGGCACCAGCCGGTTGCCCAGCCTGCCGTGGTCGCGACGACGCGTCCTGTTTTGCGGTGCCTGGCGGCCGGTGTGGTCGAACCGAGTACTTCATCTCGGTGCCTGGGCTTGCCTCGCTGCATTGCCATTGCTCGGCGTAGCTTGGCTACGACGGGGCGTGGCGCCTTGCCTGGCAAACCCTGGCACTCGAAGGTGAATCCTCGAACAACCGTACAGGCCACTTGCACTCAGTCAGGAGGAGGAATCAGCCGTGGGCCGTGGACACTTTCGGGGGTGTCTGCGAAGCCCGGGTCCGCTTGCCAGGCCAGCCTGGGGCTGGTGGCCGGATGCCGTGCTACACGGTCCGAGGTCTGTGCATCTCCACCCTGCACGTATCCCTGATAGTTCGGGTGCTGCCGCGCGCTGAATCCGCAACGGGTTGCATTTTTCGTCAGTTCCGATTCGGGAACTGGCGCCATTTATGTCCAAGGCAGGTATTTCCGAAGCATTCGCCGGGCGATGCGTGCAAGCGCCAAGGGGCGGGCAGAGGTACGGCGAAAAGAAGCGGGTAAGCAGGTGAAACACCGCACTTGTCGTTTTTTTTCGGTCTTCTCTACACGGCGCTGGTGGCGATTCCAGGCATTTCGGTAAACTGGCGAAAACCCCGTCGGACGGCCTCGCGTCCTCGAGAATTGCGATGGTCAGGGGCGGGCCTGTAGCCTGCTGCCGCTGGCCTGCCGCTTTTGGCGGCGTTCGCGACTATAGCAGCAATGATTAAGTGCTTCAATTCCATAAAAAATTGTTATGATTCCTCCATGACGACCAATACCCCTCCGACTTCCGGCGTTCAGCTGATCGAAGTCGCGCCGGAGCTTGCCGGCCAACGCATCGACAATTTCCTCATCACGGCCCTCAAAGGCGTGCCCAAGACCTTGGTTTACCGCATCCTGCGTAAAGGCGAGGTGCGGGTCAACAAAGGGCGGATCAAGCCTGAGTACAAACTGCAGGCTGGCGACATCGTACGAGTGCCGCCTGTCCGTCTGCCTGAGCGCGACGAGCCGGCGCCGGTGGCCCAAGGCCTTTTGCAGCGTCTGGAGGCGGCTATTGTCTATGAAGACAAGGCGCTGATCGTGCTCAACAAGCCAGCCGGCATTGCCGTGCATGGCGGCAGTGGTCTGAGCTTCGGCGTGATCGAGGCACTGCGTCAGCTGCGTCCGGATGCCAAGGAGCTGGAGCTGGTGCATCGCCTCGATCGTGACACCTCCGGGCTGCTCATGATCGCCAAGAAGCGCAGCATGCTGCGCCATCTGCATGCCGCGTTGCGTGGCGACGGTGTCGACAAGCGGTACATGGCGTTGGTGCGTGGCCACTGGCCAACGTCCAAGAAGCAGGTCAGCGCGCCGCTGCAAAAGAGCAACCTGCGCTCCGGCGAGCGCATGGTCGAAGTCGATGAGGAGGGCAAGGAAGCGCTGACGCTGTTCCGCGTCCTGCGTCGCTTCGGCGACTTCGCGACCATGGTCGAGGCGCGTCCGGTGACGGGGCGTACCCACCAGATTCGTGTCCATACCTTGCATGCCGGGCATAGCATCGCCGGGGACAGCAAGTATGGTGACGAAGACTTCTCCAAGGAGATTCGCGATCTGGGTGGCAAGCGTCTGTTCCTGCATGCCTATGCCCTGACCGTGCCGCTGCCCGATGGCGGTGAGCTCAAGCTCGAGGCTCCGGTGGATGAGGTCTGGTCCAAGACTGTGGAGCGCTTGAGTGCGACTTGATCGTTCATGAATAAACCCTATGAGTTGTTGATCTTCGATTGGGACGGCACCCTGGCCGATTCCATTGGGCGTATCGTCGAGGCCATGAATGCCGCGGCTGAGCGTGCCGGCGAAGCCTCCAGCAGCGATGCTGCGATCAAGGGCATCATCGGTCTGGCGCTGGGGGAGGCGATCTCCACGCTATATCCTCACCTGGATGCCGTTCAGGTCGAGGTTTTCCGGCAGCACTACGCCGATATCTACATGGCCCTGGATCAACAGCCTTCGCCGTTGTTCGATGGCGTGGCCGAGTCGTTGGAGGCTTTTCGTGCCGACGGCTACCGTCTGGCGGTAGCCACCGGCAAGGCGCGTCGTGGTCTGGATCGGGTGCTCAAGGCCAATGGCTGGGAACGTTACTTCGACATTACCCGTGCCGCCGACGAGACGCGCGGCAAGCCACATCCGCTGATGCTCGAGCAGATCCTGGCTCACTGCCAGGTCGAACCCCATCAGGCGCTGATGGTCGGAGACTCTGCATTCGACTTGCAAATGGCCAGCAACGCCGGGATGCATTCGGTTGCGGTGGGATATGGTGCTATGTCATTGCAGGTCTTGAGCGAATTCGGTCCACAGGTGTGCATCGATCATTTTTCACAATTGCGCGAGTGGCTCGCTTGTTCGCGCACGGTCAATTCCAAGGTAGGTAAGCATGGCTGATGAGTGGCGGGCGCCCGAGCCCGAAGAGTCGGAAGAACGCGAGGAGCGCAAGAGCTGGAAGTTGCTGGAAAAGACCCTGCTTGCAGGTGTCCAAGAGCAGCGTCGGGCGCGGCGCTGGGGCATTTTCTTCAAGCTGCTGACCTTCGTTTACCTGTTCGGGCTGTTGGTGCTGTTCACGCCCATGATGGATGTGGACAAGGCTGCGTCGCGCAGTGCCAACCATACAGCGTTGGTAGAGGTGCGTGGCATGATTGCCGACGAGGAGCCAGCCAGTGCCGACAATATCATCAAGAGTCTGCGAGACGCCTTCAAGGATGCCAAGACCAAGGCTGTGATCATGCGCATCAATAGTCCTGGCGGCAGTCCTGTGCAGTCGGGTTACGTTTACGACGAGATCCGCCGACTGCGTGCTGAATACCCTGCGATCAAGCTTTATGCGGTGATTGCCGACCTGGGCGCGTCGGGGGCTTATTACATTGCCAGTGCGGCTGATGAAATTTATGCCGACAAGGCGAGTCTGGTGGGCTCCATCGGTGTGACCGCTGCAGGTTATGGTTTTGTCGGCACCATGGAAAAACTGGGTGTGGAGCGGCGGACCTACACCGCAGGCGAGCACAAGGCGTTCCTGGATCCGTTCTCGCCGCAAAAGCCAGAAGAGACCGCGTTCTGGCAGGGCGTGCTCGATACCACGCATCGTCAGTTCATCGCCATGGTCAAGCAGGGGCGCGGCGGTCGCCTGAAGGACAAGGAGCATCCAGAGCTGTTCAGTGGCCTGGTCTGGTCGGGCGAGCAGGCCAAGGAACTGGGGCTGGTGGATGGGTTGGGCAGTGCCAGCTACGTGGCGCGTGAAATCGTGGGCGAGAAGGAGTTGGTGGACTTCACTGTCCAGGAGTCGCCGTTCGATCGCTTCTCCAAGCGCTTGGGTGCCAGCGTGGCTGAGCGCCTGGCTATGTGGATGGGTTTCCAAGGGCCATCGCTGCGCTGACATCAAGCCCGCTCCAGTCATTGGGCATCGCTCGCGCATGTGAGGCGATGCCCCTAGGGGCTGGGTTACTTCGTTCAGACCTTCAGGGAATCTGCACACCTTCTTTCAAAAGCATGTCGACCAGTCGGATCAGCGGTAGCCCGATCAGGCTGGTTGCATCGCAGCCGTGGGTGCTCTGGAACAAGCTTACCCCCAGGCCTTCGGCCTTGAAGCTGCCTGCGCAATCCAGAGGCTGTTCCGCTGCCACATAGCGCTCCACGCTTTCGCGATCGAGTTCGCGCAAATTTACGGTAAAGGGCACGCAATCCACCTGGCATTGGCCTGTGGTGCTGTTGAGTAGCGCCAGGCCGGTGAGAAAGGTGACCTGCTGGCCGCTGGCGGCCAGCAGTTGTTCGCAGGCGCGTTCGAAGGTATGTGGCTTGCCCAGGATCTGCTCGCCGAGCACCGCTACCTGGTCGGAGCCGATGATCAGATGGTCGGGGTGGCTGGCCGCAAGCGCCTCGGCTTTCTGGCGGGCCAGGCGACGAACCAAAGTGGTGGCCGGCTCGTCATCCAGGCGCCGCTCGTCTATATCGGGGCTTGCCCAGCTGAAGGGCAGGTGCAGGCGCTCAAGCAGTTCGCGCCGGTAGGGGGAGCTGGAAGCCAGTAACAGGGGAAGCATGGTAGACTCCTGGGCAGATGAACCAAATTCTAACATGTGAGATGCCGCCGAATTTCCTTTGACAGGGGCGGGGGGCATCCCTAGAATGCTGCGCCTATGTTGAATGACCCGATTCCACCTCACGTTGACCCGCGCAAATTGGCCGATCGTGGCGTAACCATCCAAGGTTCGCTGCAACTCGCTGATTTGGAAAGACTCTGCGACCCGCTGTCCGACGATGTCGGTACGGTGCAGGCGAAGTTCGATTTTGAGCGAGACGAGCAAGGCGCTGTGGTGTTTCACAGCGAACTCGATGTCGAAGTCAAGATGGTTTGCCAGCGTTGTCTTGAGCTGGTCACCCTGCCGATTCACAGTGAATGTACGTACGCTGTGGTGAAGGAGGGTGCGAATACCCAGTCGTTGCCGAAAGGCTATGACGTGCTGGAACTGGGCGAAGATCCTTTGGATCTGCAGGCGTTGATCGAGGAAGAGCTCTTGCTCGCCTTGCCTATCGTGCCTGCTCATCATCCGGAAGAATGCCAGCAGCCGGCGGGCGCAGATGAGCCCGAATCGAGCAAGGACGAGGTATCGCGGTCCAACCCGTTCAGTGTTTTGGCGCAGTTAAAGCGTGACCCAAACGTTTAGGAGTTAATCAATTATGGCTGTTCAGCAGAACAAAAAATCCCGCTCTGCCCGTGACATGCGCCGTTCCCACGACGCCCTGTCGGAAAACGCGCTGTCCGTAGAGAAGAGCACCGGTGAAGTACACCTGCGCCACCACGTTTCGCCAGAAGGCGTATACCGTGGTCGCAAAGTGATCGACAAGGGCGCTGACGAGTAATCCTTGTCCGCTCAGATCATCGCGATCGACGCAATGGGCGGGGACTTCGGTCCCCGCAGCATTGTTCAGGCAAGTATTGCTTGCCTCTCGGCTACCCCCTCGTTACACCTGACCCTCGTCGGTCAACCCTCCCTCCTCGAAGATCTTGTCAGCAGTCTGCCGGCTGCGGATCGCGCGCGCCTGCAAATCGTAGCGGCAAGCGAAGTGGTGGGTATGGACGAGCGGCCATCACAGGCATTGCGGGGTAAACCTGACTCGTCGATGCGCGTCGCCCTGGAACTGGTGCGTGATGGCAAGGCGCAGGCCTGCGTGAGCGCCGGAAATACCGGTGCGCTCATGGCGCTGTCGCGCTTCGTGCTCAAGACGCTGCCGGGCATCGACCGGCCGGCTATGGTGGCGGCGATCCCCACGCAGGCAGGGTATTGCCAGCTGTTGGATCTTGGCGCCAATGTCGATTGCAGCGCCGAGAACCTCTATCAGTTCGCCGTGATGGGATCAGTGGCCGCCCAGGCGCTGGGAATCCATCGTCCGCGGGTAGCGCTGCTCAATGTTGGCACCGAGGACATCAAAGGCAATCAGCAGGTCAAGCTTGCAGCGAGCCTTTTGCAGAATGCTCGCGGGCTCAACTACATTGGTTTCGTCGAGGGCGATGGCCTCTACCGTGGTGAGGCCGATGTGGTGGTGTGCGACGGTTTCGTCGGCAATATCCTGCTCAAGTCCAGCGAAGGTCTGGCCACCATGATCGGTGCGCGCATCGAGGCGCTATTCAAGGGGAGTGTGTTGGCCCGGGCTGCTGGTGCCATGGCCATGCCCCTGCTCAAGCGACTGCAGGCCGACCTGGCCCCGGCGCGGCACAATGGCGCGAGCTTCCTCGGTCTACAAGGTATCGTCATCAAGAGCCATGGTTCTGCCGGAGTGCAGGGCTTCCAGAGCGCCATCCAGCGTGCGCTGATCGAAATCCAGGAGAACCTGCCGCAACGCCTGCATGGTCGCCTGGAAGATCTCTTGCTTTAATTCCCGCCGTGAAATGGTTAAATGTGACCGCTTGGTCTCTTTTCCCATCCAAGTTTTCAGTTTCCGCGTCCAGCCCTGGGCTCGACGCACCCTATCCGACGACAAGATCATAAGGGCTTGTTCAATGTCTGCATCCCTCGCATTCGTCTTTCCCGGTCAAGGTTCCCAGTCGCTGGGCATGCTCGCCGAACTCGGCGCAGAGAAACCGGTAATCGTCGAGACCTTCAAGGAGGCTTCCGAGGCTCTGGGCTATGACCTGTGGCAGCTGGTCCAGCAAGGTCCGGAGGAACAACTCAACCAAACCGACAAAACCCAGCCGGCAATCCTCACTGCATCCATTGCCCTGTGGCGCCTGTGGCTGGAAGAGGGTGGTGCGCAACCAGCCTTCGTTTCCGGCCATAGCCTGGGCGAGTACAGCGCGTTGGTCGCTGCTGGCAGCCTGAGCCTGAAAGATGCCGTTCGCCTGGTCGAGCGTCGTGGCCAGCTCATGCAAGAGGCCGTTCCTGCAGGTCACGGTGCCATGGCGGCAATCTTGGGCCTGGATGATGCCGATGTTGTGGCGATCTGTGCAGAAGCGGCTGAAGATGAAGTGGTCAGCGCGGTCAACTTCAACTCGCCAGGCCAGGTGGTCATCGCCGGCAACAAGGCCGCGGTGGATCGCGCCATGGAACTGTGCAAGGCCAAGGGTGCCAAGCGTGCGCTGCCGCTGGCGGTCAGCGTGCCATCGCACTGTGCATTGATGAAGCCTGCCGCCGAGCGCTTCGCCGAGGCGGTCAACGCCATCGAGTGGAAGGCCCCGCAGATTCCGGTCGTGCAGAATGTCACCGCCGCGATCGCCGCCGACCTGACTGCCCTCAAGCAGGACTTGCTGGCCCAGCTGTACCAGCCTGTGCGTTGGGTCGAGTGCGTGCAGACCCTGGCCGCCAATGGTGCGGTCAACCTGGTCGAGTGTGGCCCTGGTAAAGTCCTGGCTGGTCTGAACAAGCGGTGCGCCGATGGCGTGACCACCTACAACCTCAATACCCCTGACGCCGTCGCCGCCACCCGTGCGGCGCTGGCCTGAAACTGGAGAAGCTTGCATGAGCCTGCAAGGTAAAGTTGCCCTGGTCACCGGCGCCAGCCGCGGTATCGGCCAGGCTATCGCCCTGGAACTGGGCCGCCAGGGCGCGACCGTGATCGGCACCGCTACCTCGGCCTCGGGTGCCGAACGTATCGCCGCGACCCTGAAGGAACACGGCATCAATGGCACCGGCATGGAGCTGAATGTGACCAGCGACGAGTCGGTCAGTGCCGTGCTCGCGGCCATCGGTGAGCAGTTCGGCGCACCGGCCATCTTGGTCAACAACGCGGGTATCACCCGCGATAACCTGATGCTGCGCATGAAGGATGATGAGTGGTTCGACGTGGTCGACACCAACCTCAACAGCCTCTACCGTCTGTCCAAGGGCGTGCTGCGCGGCATGACCAAGGCACGCTGGGGTCGTATCATCAGCATCGGCTCGGTCGTCGGTGCCATGGGTAACGTCGGTCAGGTCAACTATGCTGCCGCCAAGGCCGGTTTGGAAGGCTTCAGTCGTGCCTTGGCGCGTGAAGTGGGCTCGCGCAACATCACCGTCAACTCGGTGACTCCGGGCTTCATCGATACCGATATGACCCGTGAGCTTCCAGAAGCACAGCGCGAAGCTCTGCAGTCGCAGATTCCGCTGGGTCGTCTGGGTCACGCCGACGAGATCGCCAAGGTGGTTTCCTTCCTGGCATCCGATGGCGCGGCCTACGTGACGGGCGCCACCGTGCCGGTCAACGGCGGGATGTACATGTAAAAACCTGCAGCACCAATGTGACGGATTGCTTCAAAAAAGTGTCATACACGGAGCCTAAAATCCGTTATAAAGCTGCAACCAGATTCCAGGCAGAGGGTCAGGTGTCTTCGAGATCGGCGCGTTCCGCTTGAAAAGCAGGCGTCTTTCTATAAACTTGGTCACCGGCCAGCTGCCTGACATATGTCCATTAGGAGTGAAAACTAGGTATGAGCACCATCGAAGAACGCGTCAAGAAAATCGTCGCCGAGCAACTGGGCGTCAAGGAAGAGGAAGTGACTGCTGAGAAGTCCTTCGTCGATGACCTGGGTGCCGATTCGCTTGACACCGTTGAGCTGGTGATGGCTCTGGAAGAGGAATTCGAGACCGAAATCCCTGACGAAGAAGCCGAGAAGATCACTACCGTTCAAGCTGCTATCGACTACGTCAAAAGCCACCAGGCCTAAGACGCAGTAGTCGACGCTTCTTGTCGGGAAAAACCGCACTGCCTTTGCCGGCGTGCGGTTTTTTCTTTGCGAGTGCCGAGAGCCTGTTGCCATTTCATTCCATTGCCTGAATGCAATGGCAAGAGACTCTGTTATTAGAAGAGGAGAGTACTGTGTCGCGTAGACGCGTCGTGGTCACCGGTATGGGTATGCTGTCGCCACTGGGTACCGATGTACCGAGCACTTGGCAGGGCATTCTGGCTGGCCGCAGTGGCATTGGGCCGATCGAACACACGGACCTGTCTGCCTATACCACCCGTTTTGGCGGCTCGGTGAAGGGCTTTGAGGTTGAGCAGTACCTGTCGGCCAAGGAAGCTCGCAAGCTCGACCTGTTCATCCAGTACGGCCTGGCGGCCGGTTTCCAGGCGGTACGCAATGCCGGCCTGGAAGTCACCGACGCCAACCGCGAGCGTATCGGCGTGGCCATGGGCTCGGGCATCGGCGGCCTGACCAACATCGAAGAAACCAGTCGCACCTTGCATGATCAAGGGCCGCGGCGGATTTCGCCGTTCTTCGTGCCGGGTTCGATCATCAATATGATCTCGGGCTTCCTGTCGATCCACCTGGGTCTGCAGGGACCGAACTACGCTATCGCCACTGCATGCACCACCGGCACCCACTGCATCGGCATGGCCGCGCGCAACATCGCCTACGGTGAAGCCGACGTGATGATCGCCGGCGGTGCCGAAATGGCAGCCTGTGGTCTGGGCATGGGGGGCTTTGGCGCCTCCCGTGCACTGTCGACGCGCAATGATGAGCCGACCCGCGCCAGCCGTCCATGGGACAAAGGCCGTGATGGCTTCGTGCTTTCCGATGGTGCTGGTGCCCTGGTTCTCGAAGAACTCGAGCATGCCAAGGCCCGAGGCGCGACGATCTATGCCGAGCTGGTTGGCTTTGGCATGAGCGGGGATGCCTACCACATGACTTCGCCGCCCGACACCGGTGATGGCGCTGCGCGCTGCATGACCAATGCCCTGCGTGACGCTGGCATTCAGCCGGAAGAGGTCAGCTACATCAACGCCCATGGTACCTCGACCCCGGCGGGCGACATCGCCGAAGTGGCCGCGATCAAGCGGGTGTTCGGCGAGCACGCCTACAAGCTGGCCGTGAGCTCGACCAAGTCGATGACCGGCCACCTGCTGGGCGCCGCCGGTGCGGTGGAAGCGATCTTCAGCGTACTGGCGATCAACAGCCAGATGGCGCCGCCGACCATCAATCTGGACGAGCCGGACGACGGCTGCGACCTTGACTTCGTGCCTCACGAAGCCCGCAGCATGCCTATCGATGTAGTGTTGTCCAACTCCTTCGGCTTTGGCGGGACCAACGGTTCGCTGGTGTTCCGCCGGTTCGTCGGCTGATGCACAGTTGGATCGACGGCCAGGCCGCGACTGCACTCAATCTGCAGAACCGCGGCTTGGCCTATGGCGATGGCCTGTTCGAGACCATCGCCGTGCGTGCGGGCAGGCCTAGCCTGCTCACGCAGCACCTTGATCGCCTGGCATTGGGTTGCCAGCGACTGGCGATCGAGGCTGACCTGCCACTGATCCGCGACGAAATCATCGCTTACGCCAGCCAGCTCGGTGAAGGCGTGGCCAAGCTGATCCTCACCCGTGGCGACAGCCTGCGTGGCTATGCACCTGCTGCCGGTGCCGCGCCCCGTCGTATCCTCCAGGGCAGCCCGTTGCCTGCCTATCCTCGGGAAAACGCCGAACACGGCATACGGCTGTTCGACTGCCAGACCCGCCTGGCGGAACAACCGCTGCTGGCCGGGCTCAAACACCTGAACCGCTTGGAACAGGTATTGGCCCGCAGTGAATGGCAAGGCACCGATCACGCCGAAGGGCTGATGCGCGACATGCAAGGGCGGCTGATCGAGGGGGTGTACAGCAACCTGTTCCTGGTGCGCGACGGTGTGCTGCTGACGGCGGACCTGAGCCGCTGCGGTGTCGCGGGCGTGATGCGTGCGGCGTTGCTCGAGCAGGCCGCAGCACTCGGTGTCCAGACCCAGGTGCGCGACCTCGCGTTGGCGGAGTTGGAGCAGGCTGACGAAGTGTTCCTGTGCAATAGTGTGTACGGCGTCTGGCCGGTGCGCGAATTCGCGGCACTCAAGCTTAACTGGTCGCCAGGCCCGCTCACCCGTAAACTGCAGGCCGTTGCCCGTACGTTACTGGAAACCTGATTCGTGAGACGCAAATTCCTGCTGTTGCTGGAAATGGGGTTGATCCTGGCTGGCCTCGCTGTGGGCTGGTCGGCCTGGAAGGTCAACTCGGTTCTGGAGCAGCCTCTGCACGTGACGCAGGAGCAACTGCTCGACGTGCCCAGCGGCACCACCCCTAATCGTATGTTCTATCGCATGCAGAGCGAAGGACTGCTCGATGATGCCGTCTGGCTGCGCCTGTACTGGCGTTTCAACATGGCCGGCACCCCATTGCACACCGGCGAATATCGTCTGTCTCCGGGCATGACCGTGGCCGAACTGTTCGAGGCCTGGCGCCGGGCCGATGTGGTGCAGTACAACCTGACCCTGGTCGAGGGCTGGACCTTCCGCCAGGTGCGCGCCGCAGTGGCCAAGCACGAAAAGGTCAAACACACCCTTGACGGCCTGTCCGACGCCGAGGTGATGGAAAAGCTGGGGCATACCGGCGTGTTTCCTGAAGGTCGTTTCTTCCCCGACACCTACCGTTTCGTGCGGGGCATGAGCGATGTCGAGCTGCTGCAGCAAGCCTACATGCGCCTGGAGGAAGTCCTGGCCAAGGAATGGGCCGAGCGGGCCACTGATTTGCCTTATCGTGACCCATACCAAGCACTGATCATGGCATCGCTGGTGGAAAAGGAAACCGGTATTCCCCAAGAGCGCGGGCAGATCGCCGGTGTGTTCGTGCGTCGTCTGCGCCTGGGCATGATGCTGCAGACCGACCCGACCGTGATCTACGGCATGGGTGAGCGCTATAACGGCAAGATCACCCGGGCCGACCTACGTGAGCCGACGCCCTACAACACCTACACCATGACGGGCTTGCCGCCGACACCGATCGCCATGGTCGGTCGCGAGGCGATCCATGCCGCGCTGAACCCCTCCGATGGCACGAGCTTGTATTTCGTCGCCCGCGGCGATGGCAGCCATGTGTTCTCGGATGACTTGGATGATCACAATAGCGCGGTGCGTGAGTTCCAGCTCAAGCGCCGCTCCGATTACCGCTCCAGCCCCGCGCCGCAGACGCAGCCGGATGCGAGCGAGCAGGCGCCGGCCGAGTCGGGTCAGAACCCGATCCCTGAGGGCGATGCACCTGCCAGCGACCCTGCGCCGGGCGATGCGCCGGCACCTGACGAACAACAGTAAGGACTGCCAGTGAGCGGCTTGTTTATTACCCTGGAAGGCCCCGAAGGCGCGTTATATTCGCTTTGACTACTATGTAAACCAAAAAAAATATATTCAGTAGTCGTGCGATGTAAACCAAAGCTATCCTTCCCCGACCAAGTCCTCCGAGCCCGAAAGCAAAAATCAGAGGGCATGGTGCTGCTGTCAGAAAGGGAGGATGTGGACTTGACGATTACATTCTCTTCTACCACGATGTAAACCAATGCCCCCTCCACCAAAGCCACTAGGACAAGCGAATGGCGCAAGGCTGTCTGATCGTATGTGACGGAAATAACGGGGCAGGTAAGTCTTCGGTTATCCGTGCCATCGAAGAATTTCTCCACTCACGAGGCAATTCTTATCTCGTGACTCGCGAGCCTGGCGGAACCCGCATCGGTGAAAAGATCCGGAGCGTGGTGCTTGATCCTGAGACCCCAGAGCTTTGCGATACGACCGAGCTGCTCCTATTTGCTGCTGCTCGCGCTCAGCACTTGAAAGAGAAGATCATTCCAGCGATCCAGGCCGGTAAGGTAGTGGTTTGTGATCGCTTCACTCCCGCGACGGTAGCGTTCCAGCACTACGGAAGAGGGATTCCCCTAAGCCTGGTGCAGAGCATCAACGGTTTCGCGCTTGAGGGCTTTTCTCCGAACCTCAATATCATCCTGGACGTAGATCCGGAGATCGGGATGAGGCGGGTGGCGTCCCGTGGCGAAGGACTAGATCGTATGGAGATGCAGAAGCTGGAATTTCTAACACGAGCCCGTGAAGGCTTCCTGCGGCAAGCAGAGGAGGCGCCAGACACTTTCGTAGTGATTGACGCTTCTCAGCCTTTTGACGCGGTGAGCGAAAACGTGCTCGCTGCAGTCAATGCCCTGCTAGCAAAACTCGCGTAGGTGCCGTTATGCGATACCTCCACAAGTATCGCAGTGAGACAAGCGCTAGCTCCACGGATCAAGTGGATATTTCGTCCAACTATTTGGAAAGACCAGATTTCGATTTCTCAATCCCCCTGCATTCTGGCCTGCATTATGTCTTTATTCGAGGCGCGGGCATGGCAACGAATGCAAAGGGATATGAGCTACGAATGGCAATCAATAAATTCCTAGATTTTTCATCAGACTATAATTCTAAAACCCTACCCGCTCTACAGATTTTAGCTCTTAATGATATTGGGGCGGAAGAATATCTATGTTTCGAAGATTATTTGCGACGCAATGACCTCAGGGTCTACCTAGCTATTCGGTTAAAGTCAGCGCTTGTCCATGTGGCGCGGCGGTTTGATGATGGAATGCCTATTCTCAAACTTCCTGTAATCGAAGAGCCAAAAACTACCCCAACTGAACCGCTAACCGATCAAACGGATGACGACTTTTATACGGCTATGTATAAGGAAGTCGATCTGTTGCGGGAAAAGCTTGCTTTTCAAGAGCAAGAACTTACTGCAAAGCCTTATGATAAATGGGAGGTTTGGGAGTTAAGTCGCGAGCTGATGACATTGCCCAAAGGGGAACGCTCAAGTTGGGTTATCGACCCGCTGAGGGCTGCAGCCACACTAAGTTACGAGGGCTTCCCTTTTTACACTCGTCCCGAGTGGATCGAATGTATGAGTGTCGATGCGCGAGCTAACACTCTGAGCCCTATCGGTAGGACACCTTTAGAATTTGTCTTGTCCTGTTGCATGCACAAAGGATTCTTACGGCTGAGAGCGCCTGGTTGTATCGGTTTTCAAGAACTGTTCCAGCTCATGTATCCATGTGCTCAAGACCAAGCTACTCTCGCTATTTTCATCCAGAGACAGTTAGGGTGGAATAAAGAGTCGGTATTGGCTTTGGATAAAGATAAGTATATACATCCTATTTCCGAGTTGGCAAAGGATGATGTTGTGTTACTCGTCTCAAGTAAGATTAGATCCCAAGGACAAGGCAAGGCCTACATCACCCCCAAAGCAGCCTTGGCTACTAGCAGCAGATCTGACCCTTACTCTGGCTACAATCTTATAAAGCTCGCATGTGATCTTTCAGAAGGTTGCAGAAGGTACCTGAAGCTCGATCCCAGAATCGAAACGGACGATAAACGTCATCAATCTCCTTTCCTATTCTGTCAAGACCCAAGATCACCTTGGAGTGTTCATGACCGGCTGGGTACGTTAGATGCCCAAGGCCACTGGAATGCCGGCGTGAAAGCTTTTTTGTCCAAAGCACAGTTGACGGAAAATGGTGAACTTCTTCAGAACGTGGAAAGTCTGCCGTCGCGGTTGCGCGTAACATCACTTCAAAACAACAAGAACAAGCGCCGTCAGCCAGTGGCCCTAACAGCCCTGCTTTATGGTCATTCCGACCCGGTCACCACGGACACCCATTACGATAGTTCTGCAGCCGCTACGGTCATGCGCAGAAAGCGTTTTCTTGATTTTCAGGAACGTTTCATCAAAAAAGGGCAAGAGGGTGAATTCAAAGGACTCATGGGCAAGCCTGCAGGACAGGAGTCTAAATATCCTAGGTTCAGAATATTCACCCTGATCGGGCACGATAGACCGCTGTGGGCATGCTTGGACTCTACTCAGCCCTCATACTGAATCGCCCCTGGTTTTCTAGACACTCTCCAAGCTCAGGAAATAGCGTTTCTCATACTCTACTGGAGACAGCTGCATAGCACTGCTGTGTCGGCGTTTAGGGTTATAGAACATCTCGATGTAATCAGCGCTTTGCTCAACCGAGGCCGCGCATTCTACGCTTTCCTCTAAGTCTGTCAAGCGTTTATTTTGAAGTTTTTTCCGAGAAACCCGTTCAACTTCAACCGCTTAACTCGCTGCGATCTCTCGTAGCAGGAGGCGAATCATACAGCGTTAAAACCTGCTGTCAACTGCCTTTTTCACCGCTGCCGATCAGAAGACCGAAGCCCTTCCGATATTACCTGAAGCGTTCAACTCGTTGATTATCAAGGAGTTTTGCGTTTCGACTACGTCGGAAGTGGGGCGCATTATAAGGAGATTCGAACCCCCGTCAACAGGTATTTAAAAAAACATCACCTTTATACTCTTGCGACCCACCTGCCCCATTGCGCACTATAGTGCGCACACCGCGTTACCCTCTCAAAAGGATTGCCTGCCCTAAATGAACATCCAGCCCCGCAGCCTGGCCGCCACACTCTTTCCTATCGGCTTGCTGATCATTGCCATGACGTCGATTCAATCTGGCGCTTCTCTGGCCAAGACCATGTTCCCTGTCGTCGGGGCCCAAGGCACCACCGCGCTGCGCTTGGTGTTCGCCAGTATCATCATGTTACTGCTGCTTCGACCATGGCGAGTGCGCATGAGCACCGCAGCCCTGCGCAGCGTGGTTATCTACGGCTTGGCACTGGGCGGGATGAACCTTCTCTTTTATATGGCTGTGCGCACCGTCCCGCTGGGAATCGCTGTCGCTCTGGAATTCACCGGCCCCTTGGCCGTGGCACTCCTGGCCTCGCGACGGGTCATGGACTTTCTCTGGATCGGACTGGCAGTCATCGGCTTGCTGCTATTGATCCCGATCGGCCAATCCGATCATGCCATCGACCCAACAGGCGCTGCGTATGCCTTGGGCGCCGGGGTCTGCTGGGCGCTCTACATTCTTTATGGGCAACGCGCAGGGTCCGAACATGGCATCCAGACCGCCGCCCTTGGCGTGTTGGTCGCCGCACTATTCGTCGCCCCCATTGGCATCGCCCATGCCGGCAGCGCACTGCTGACCCCTGCCCTGCTTCCGGTGGCCCTCGGTGTCGCGATTCTCTCGACAGCACTTCCCTACAGCCTGGAAATGATTGCCTTGACCAAGATGCCCGCACGGACCTTCGGCACCTTGATGAGCATTGAGCCTGTCATTGCGGCGCTTTCTGGCCTGCTGTTTTTGGGTGAAGTGCTGACAATCGCCCAGTGGCTGGCGATTCTGGCCATCATCACTGCATCGGTAGGCGCAACGTTGTCCATGCGCCGGGAAGCACCGGCCGC
Source organism: Pseudomonas sp. HTZ2 (assembly GCF_033173945.1). NCBI lineage: Bacteria > Pseudomonadati > Pseudomonadota > Gammaproteobacteria > Pseudomonadales > Pseudomonadaceae > Pseudomonas > Pseudomonas sp. HTZ2. The sequence continues at coordinate 4,959,263 of NZ_CP137332.1, forward strand.
CGTAGCGGCAGACTGACATGAGAAATCTTTTCATTTGACAGGGAATTTCCGATTGTCTCACCCTGCCTGCCTGACTAAGCTGTCATAAAAATTTGATCTTTACGCTATCTACTGTAAAAACAGGGATGTTGGAGAACCTTCAGGAAGAAAAGAGCGAAAACGACAGAGCCAGACGTGCTGGTCGGCTCTGCTTTTAAGGACAGGAATGAAACGTATTTTTCTCATCCTGGTCATCTTGGCCATTGCTGGATGCGCCGCCACCTCCAAGACGGAGGTGAAACGGGGAAAGAAGGGCTTGCACATCAACTGCTCAGGCTTGTCCTCTTCTTGGGACAAGTGCTACAGCAAAGCGGCCACCTCCTGTGGCAAACGTGGCTACAAAGTCATCGCCCGCTCCGGCGAAACCGATGAGGAGCCGGGCGACTACCTATTCGGCATCAACCCTGCCGGCTACACCAGCCGCAGCATGATCGTCCTGTGCAAATGACATGAAAAAAGGGCAGCCCATCGGCTGCCCTTTCTCGTTACTGCCCTTCCCCATCAAAGGGGCGCAGTGCGTGCCTCGAGCCAGGCCAAGGCTTCGTCCTTGAGCAATGGCGCCAGTCGTTCACGTACCGTCGCATGGTAGCTGTTGAGCCACTGCACATCGTCCTGCCCAAGCAACTCTGGGATCAAGCAACGGGTATCGATCGGGCACAAGGTCAAGGTTTCGAAACAGAGAAAGTCGCCAAACTCACTCTTGCCAGCGTCGCGGTTCACAACGAGGTTCTCGATCCGCACCCCCCAGGCTCCTGGCCGGTAGGTACCAGGCTCGATGGAGCTGATCATGCCCACTTGCATGGCCGTCTGTGGCAGAGTCGGCGCCTGATAGGCAATCACTTGTGGCCCCTCATGGACATTCATGAAATAGCCCACGCCATGCCCGGTGCCATGCCCATAGTCGACCTGGTCAGCCCAGATCGGCGCGCGGGCGATGGCATCGAGCAACGGCGACAGGATCCCGCGGGGGAAGCGTGCCCGCGACAATGCAATCATGCCCTTGAGCACACGGGTACAATCCTGCTTCTGCTCGAGGCTGGGAACGCCGATCGGCACCATCCGGGTGATGTCAGTGGTACCCCCTACATATTGGCCACCAGAATCGATCAACAGCAAACCATCGCCTTCGATCACCGCATGGGACTGCTCAGTCGCCCGGTAATGCGGCATGGCACCGTTGGCGTTGAACGCTGCGATGGTGGAAAAACTCAACGACACGAACCCCGGCCGGCGCCCACGCGCCGCGCTCAATCGTTCGTCGATAGTCAGCTCGGTGATGGTTTGCTTGCCTAAGTTGGCCTCAAACCAGGCGAAGAATTCGCACAACGCCGCGCCGTCCTGCTCCATTACCTGACGGATATGCACCAGATCTTCTTCGCCCTTGCGGGACTTGCTCAAGGTGGTCGGATTGATACCCTCGAGCAATTGCACATCGGCGCTCAGGTGATCCAGCAAGCCACAGGTGACACGGGCCGGATCCACCAGCAAGCGGGCATTTGGGGGTATCGCGGCCAAGGCCCGGCCGATTTCTGCATAGTCGCGCACCGAGATCCCATCGACCGCCAGCACATGGCGCAGGTGATCGTCGACTTTGTCCAGGCCGACGAACAGCGTTGCCTGCTCCTGCCCGATCAACGCGAAGGAGACAAATACCGGGTTGTAGGACACATCGCTGCCGCGCAGGTTGAACAACCAGGCAATGTCGTCGAGAGTGGCGATGAAGTGCCAATCGGCGCCGCGCTCAGTCAGGGTCTGCCGCAGTTCGGCAAGTTTTTCCGCACGACTGACGGTCGCATGAGGCGGTAGATGCTGGTAGACCGGATTGCCTGGCAGAGCCGGCCGCCCGTCCCAGACCCGCTTCAGCAAATCCAGATGGGTCAGCAAGCGCACTTCGCGGGCCTTCAGTCGCTCCTGCAACTGCCGGGCGGAGGCCAACGCCATCACTGCTCCATCGACGGCCACCGTTCCCTGGTACCGAACATGCTCACCAAGCCACTCCAGCGCCCCTGGTTGGCCAGGCAGCAACTTCATCAGCTCGATGCCACTGCCCGCCAGTTCATGCTGGGCCTGCTCCCAGTAGCGGCTATCGGCCCACAGCCCGGCGAAATCGGCCGTGACGACCAAAGTCCCTACTGAGCCATGAAAGCCAGACAACCACTGGCGGCCTTGCCAGTGCCCTGGCAGATACTCGGATAGATGGGGGTCAGCCGAGGGGACCAGCAAGGCATCCACGCCTTCGCCGGCCATTATCTCGCGCACACGCGCCAGGCGGGCCGGGACGCTTTGCTGAATCGGGGACTGAATGTTCATGCGCACTCCTGCGGATACACCATCGGCTATTCCAAGCCGTTGATAATGGAGCAGCCGGCCATGCCCTGCAATCGCCGCGCGGCATCGGCGAGCCACGGCCATTGATCATGTCGGCTGAACTTTGCCCGCCCAAGTGCCTTCAGACTCCATACATCCCAGCGGACAGACTTCGCCTATGCCCCAGTCCAGCGACCCGAAAACCGCCGTTGTCCTGCTCGACACACGTGAACACACCCCCGAGCACGAGCACGCGGTCCATCTCAAAATCGCCAATTACCTGGCTCGACTGCTGGGTATCGATCGTGTGGAAACCCGACTGCCCTCGACCAGCACCGGTGCCTTCTATTATCTGCCCACCGAAACCCTGGTTGATTCACAACGCTACCGCGCCATGGGCATCCTCGACGAAGACGACCTGTTCGGTGGTGTGGTGCCTTTCCCATTCGTGGCGACCAAGGCGATTTCCCACCCTTTGCCGGCCAATGCCAGCTTCCCGCCCGGCTGGAGCGACGCCTTCGCCCAGGACGCGTGCGATGCCCTCTTGCGGGGCTATACCGTTTTCAGCAAAGCCGACGCTCGGCAAGCTGCGCGCTTGCTGCTAAACGAGGGTCCGCTGCGGGTCAAGCCGGTACTGGCCTGCGCCGGGCGAGGACAAGCCGTGATCGAAGAGGCACAGGACCTCGAACCGATGCTTGCGCAAATGGACGACAAGGCGTTGGCGCTCGTTGGCCTCGTGCTCGAAGAGCATCTGGAACAAGTACAGACCTTCAGTGTCGGCCAGGTGCGGGTGGGACAATTGAGCTGCAGCTACTACGGCACCCAACGCCTGACTCACGATCACTCGGGCACCGAAATCTACGGTGGCTCGGACCTGATCGTGGTTCGAGGGGGCTATGAGGCCTTGCTGCAACTGCCACTGGAAGATCATCTGCGTCTGGCGATCACCCAGGCCATGACCTACGAACGCGCCGCCCAGCAGCACTTTCCAGGCTTCATCGCTTCGCGCCGCAACTACGATATCGCCCGCGGTCTGGACGCGCGCCAGCACCTGCGCAGCGGGGTGTTAGAGCAATCCTGGCGCCTGGGCGGTGCCAGCAGCGCCGAGGTCCTGGCCCTGCAGGCCTTCGCCGATGACCCAGCCCTGTTGCAGGTACGCGCTTCGAGCCATGAAGTCTTCGGTACCGCCAAATTGCCGGCCGACGCCACACTTTTCTACCAAGGAAACGACAGTGAACTTGGACAACTCAGCAAATATGCACGGATACGCCACCATGACCATTCAGAGTGAAACCGTAGAGTTGCAGGTCGAGGACGGCCGCATCGCCGGCACCGTGGTCAGCCCCGGCAGCAAGATGCCGGCCATTCTCTTCGTCCACGGCTGGGGCGGCAGCCAGCAACGCGACTTGGCACGGGCACGACAGATCACCGGCCTAGGCTGCGTGTGCATGACCTTCGACCTGCGCGGCCACGAGAAGACCGAAAGTCAGCGATTGACCGTCACCCGCCAACAGAACCTCGAAGACCTTCTGGCCGCCTATGACCGCCTGGCCAGCCACCCAGCAGTGGACCCGAGCGCCATCGCGCTGATTGGCAGCAGCTATGGCGGCTACCTGGCGACTTTGCTCACCACTCAGCGGCCAGTCAGATGGCTTGCCTTGCGGGTCCCGGCATTGTATTGGGACGAAGACTGGGGCACCCCCAAGCAAGCCTTGGACCGCCAGCGCCTGAACAACTATCGCCAGCGGATTCTGGGCCCAGCCGACAATCGCGCCCTGGCAGCTTGCGCCGAATTCACAGGCGATGTGCTGCTGGTGGAGTCCGAGCATGATGATTATGTGCCGCACAATACGTTGATGAGCTATCGCTCGGCGTTCGTTGCTGCCCATTCCCTGACCCATCGCATCGTCGATGGGGCGGATCATGCGCTGTCCAGCGAAGAGAGCCAGAAAGGCTACAGTTCGATCCTCGCGTCCTGGATCGCAGAAATGGTCATCGGCGCCCGTCTGGACCGTTACCCGCATTACGCCCCGTGGTATGCCTGAGGCTCACCGACCTGGCAATGCAGACCGCCATCCTCGCCTCGTACGAGGCTGCGCAACGTCTGGAAGGCGGCGAAGTTCACGCCCCGTGCTTAGTGCTGGCACAACAGGTCGAGAAACGGCTCCTCGACGAAGAAGCTGGCAGCCGCTGCCCATTCATGGCGTGATTGCCATTGCAGGTATTGGAGCACCCGACTGCCGTCATCGCTGGCTTGAATACTGACGCCAAGCAAACCGTCACAACGCACTGCCAGCTCTTCACTGCGCACTACCAAGGCATCAGCCAAGGCATGCTGGCAAGCTGCCGGCACTTCGTATTCAATCATCTGGGTAAACCATAAAGAATGGGGCTGAGCCGCCATGGACAGTCTCCTTGTTGCGGATGCTTGCTGCACGATGGCTAACAAGGCTAAAACCTCCAGTTAACTCAAGGTCAAGGGATTTTTTTCCATGTCTGGCACCCATCAGATGATGCTGAGCGTCGGCCAGTTGGCGGCCCGAAGCGGCGTGGCGGTCACCGCATTGCACTTCTACGAAACCAAGGGGCTGATCCACAGTACGCGCAACGCCGGCAACCAGCGCCGCTATCCGCGCTCGATGCTGCGTAGAGTCGCCGTGATCAAGATGGCCCAGCGATTGGGTATCGCCCTTGCCGACATCGCCAAAGCCCTCGACAGCCTGCCCAACGATCACGTACCGACCGCCGAGGACTGGCGCCGGCTGTCGGCGCGATGGCGTGAGGACCTCAATCGCCGTATCGACGAACTGACCCTGTTGCGCGACCAGCTGGACGGCTGTATCGGTTGCGGCTGCCTGTCACTCAAAGAGTGCCCGCTGCGCAATCATCAGGACCGCCTGGCCGAGGAAGGGCCAGGGCCGCATCCGCAATGACAACCGCAGTCTGTCATGCCTGGACGAAGCGCCGGCGGTAATCGCTGGGTGTCGATCCGGTGATGCGCTGGAAGACCTTGCGAAACGCTCCCGGATCCTGATAGCCCACGCCCCAGGCGATCTGATCCACGCTGCGCCGCGTGAACTCCAGTAGCCGGCACGCCCTCACCACCCGTACCTGTTGGCAGTATTCGGTTGGCCGCATGCCGGTCGCCGCTCGAAAGCGACGCAAGAAAGTGCGCGGCTCAAGACCTGCGCACAACGCCATGGTCGTAAGGTCCACCTCCTGCGCGCCACTTCCCTGCAACCAGTGCTGGACTTTGAGCACTGCTTCGTCGCCATGGTCCAGCCGCGGGTTGAAGCGTGCGCCGGGTGAGGTCGTGGCAAGAGGCTCGACGGCCAAATAGCGTGCGGTCTCACGGGCCAGGGTCGCGCCGAGAAAGCGCTCCAGCAGGCGCAGTCCCAGGTCGGTCCAGGCCATCAGACCTGCCGAGGTCATGATGTCGCCATCATCGAGCAACGGCTGATTGGCCACCACCTCGATATTGGGAAAGCGCTCGGCCAGTGCCTGCGCGTAGTTCCAGTGAGTGCTGGCCTGACGGCCATCGAGCAAACCACTGGCGGCAATGAAGAACACTCCGATGCACACCGAGGCGAGCACCGCGCCCTGCCCATGCCATTGGCCGAGCGCGGCGCGATGATGCTCGAGCACCGTAGGCCCGGGGGCCGACGCCAGGCTTGGCGGAATCACCAACGCACGTACCTCATGCGAAGGTTGCGGCAAGCTGTCATGGATAGCCCGAACCTGCCCGTCGCCCTCGACCTGCCAATGGCTGACGCGCAACCTCGGCAGATCGCCCGCTCCAAGTTCCGCGGCCACCCGGTTGGCTACCGCGAACAGATCCGTCAGGCCCATCACCGCCGCACCCTGGGCGCCGGGATAGATCAACACGCCGATTTCCAGGATGTTGGGGCTGTCAGTTTTTGCCGTCATTGTGTCGATCGCGCCAATCCCAGAGGTGGTCGTCCAAGCCTATAACTATCCACATCCAACCACTACTGCCATAGGAGGCAGCATGAGCAAGCAGGCCCTGATCATCATCGACATCCAGAACGACTACTTCCCCGGCGGCAAGTGGACCCTCGACGGCGCCGATGCAGCCGCCGACAACGCCGCCCACCTGCTCGATGCCGCTCGCGAGCGGGGCGACTTGGTGGTGCATGTACGCCATGAGTTCGACAGCGCCGACGCGCCGTTCTTCGCTCCGGCCTCCAAGGGCGCGCAGATCCATCCCAAGGTCGCACCAGCGCCGGGAGAACCGGTGGTGCTCAAGCATCAGGTCAACGCCTTCCGCGATACCGATCTCAAGTCCCTGCTGGACGAGCATCAGGTCAAGGCCGTGACCATCGTCGGCAGCATGAGCCATATGTGTATCGATGCCGCGACGCGCGCCGCCGCCGATCATGGCTACCAAGTCACAGTGGCCCATGATGCCTGCGCCACGCTACCTCTGGAGTTTGCCGGCGAGCTAGTTCCTGCCGCCCAGGTCCACGCCGCTTCCATGGCTGCCTTGGCGTTCGCCTATGCCCGCGTCGCGAGCACCGAGCAACTGCTCGGCGAATACGGTGCCTGAAAGGTCATATCACCACATTGCGCACGAACCGCGTGGGCTCGCTGCCGTCGTTGCGATAGGCGTACCGGCAATTGCTGGGAAACACGTGGAACTCGCCGACCTGCAAGCGAAGCTCGCGCGATTCGATCAGTAGTGTCAAGCAACCTGCGACCACGTAGATCTGCTCGCTCCACCCCTCGGCGTCAGCGTCGCTGACATAGCACTCCCCTGGCGCCAGGGTCCACTCCCACAATTCGACTTCACGCATGGCGGGGCTGCTGCCCAACAGTACGGCCTTGCTTAGTGGATGCTCGCCTGCCCAGGCCAGCTCGTTGATTCGGCTCGGATCGCGTTGTCCAGGCGCCTGGATAAGCGTGCTGAAGACCACTCCGAGCGCTTCGGCGATCAGGTCGAGCGTCGTCAGGCTGACGTTCTTTTCACCCGCCTCGATGGCGACCAGCATGCGCCGGCTGACCCCGGATCGTTCAGCCAGGGCCGTCTGGCTCAACCCCGCGGCATGGCGCAGTTGGCGGATGTTCTGACTGACATGTTGCAGCACCGAAGCACGGTGCGAGGCATCTTTGTGCACTATATTGCTCACAGATTAGGATTGCGCAGTATACTGCCCACTTTGCGGCGGATTGTGCGCCGCCCTCTTTGAGCGCGCAAGACCATGACTCCATCCTCCAGCCCGTCGAAAACCACCATATCCCTGCGTTTGAGCAAGGCAGAACTGGTACTGGTATTCATCACCATGCTCTGGGGTGGCACTTTCCTGTTGGTGCATAACGTCATGACTGTCAGCGGCCCGATGTTTTTCGTCGGCCTGCGTTTTGCCGCCGCAGCGCTGTTCGTGGGCCTGGTGTCGGCGCGCTCACTACCGGGGCTGACCCTGACCGAGCTCAAGGCCGGCATGCTCATCGGCGTATCGATCATGCTGGGGTATGGCTTGCAGACCATGGGCCTGCAGACCATCAGCAGCAGCCAGTCGGCGTTCATCACAGCCCTTTATGTCCCCTTCGTGCCGCTGTTGCAGTGGCTGGTGCTCGGGCGCCGCCCGGGGCTGATGCCAAGCCTCGGGATTTGCCTGGCCTTCATCGGCTTGGTGCTGGTGGCAGGCCCTGATAGCGGAACCTTGAACCTCAGCGAAGGTGAGCTGCTGACCTTGGTCAGCGCCGTGGCCATCGCAGCCGAGATCATCCTGATCAGCCGGTATGCCGGCCAAGTCGATGTGCGTCGTGTCACGGTGGTTCAACTGCTAACCGCCTCGGCCCTGGCCTTTCTCATGATCGTTCCGACCCAAGAGCGCATCCCGGACTTCTCCTGGCTGCTTCTATGTAGCGCCATCGGCCTGGGCGCCATGAGCGCGGTGATCCAGGTAGCGATGAACTGGGCGCAGAAATCCGTATCCCCCACCCGCGCCACCCTCATCTACGCCGGCGAACCGGTGTGGGCCGGCATCGTCGGGCGCATCGCCGGGGAGCGACTGCCAGGCCTGGCATTGCTTGGGGGCTTGCTGATCGTGATCGCCGTGGTGGTCAGCGAATTGAAGATCCGCCGCACCGACGAGGGGCCGGCCACGCAAGAAAGCCGCGACGCTCACGAACGCGAACCAGGCCTGTGAAGTCCCGCTCAGCAGCTATGCTTTGAAAAAAACTGTTATAAAAAAACAGCTTTTCACACCCCATATGTAGGAATGTTCAACCGCTTGCGTGTTGGTGATCAACTCCTCGGCACGTATGATCCTTGGCAAACTCCTCCAGATTAGAACGCTATGTCATTGATAGTGCTATTGCTTCTGCCGTTCGTGGGCAGTTGCCTGGCAGCCGTGCTGCCGCACAACGCACGCAACGCAGAGTCCATTCTCGCCGGGCTCGTCGCCCTGGCGGGCACCATCCAGGTAGCATTGCTGTACCCGCAGATCGCCCATGGGGGCGTCATCCGCGAGGAGTTCCTCTGGTTGCCCAGCCTCGGGCTGAACCTGGTCCTGCGCATGGACGGCTTCGCCTGGCTGTTCTCCCTGCTGGTGCTCGGCATCGGTACGCTGGTGTCGCTGTATGCGCGCTACTACATGTCGCCCCAGGACCCTGTGCCCCGCTTCTTTGCCTTTTTCTTGGCGTTCATGGGCGCCATGCTCGGCCTGGTGATTTCCGGCAATCTCATTCAGCTGGTGTTCTTCTGGGAGTTGACCAGCCTGTTCTCCTTCCTGCTGATCGGCTACTGGCACCACCGCAGTGATGCTCGCCGGGGCGCCTACATGGCGCTCATGGTCACAGGTGCCGGCGGTTTGTGCATGTTGGTCGGGGTGCTGCTGCTCGGCCATGTGGTCGGCAGCTACGACCTGGACAAGGTCTTGGCTGCCGGCGACCTGATTCGCCAACATGCGCTGTATCCCGTCCTGCTTCCCTTGATCCTGATCGGAGCGCTGAGCAAGAGCGCCCAATTCCCTTTCCAGTTCTGGCTGCCCCATGCGATGGCAGCGCCAACCCCCGTCTCTGCGTACCTGCACTCGGCCACTATGGTCAAGGCGGGAGTGTTCCTGCTGGCCCGGCTGTGGCCGGTGCTTTCGGGCAGCGAGGAATGGTTCTGGATCGTCGGCGGTGCAGGTGCCATGACCCTGCTGCTCGGCGCCTTCTGCGCCATGTTCCAGAACGACCTCAAGGGCCTGCTGGCGTATTCCACCATCAGCCACCTGGGCTTGATTACCCTGCTGCTGGGCCTGAACAGCCCGCTGGCCGCCGTGGCCGCGGTGTTCCACATCCTCAACCATGCCACCTTCAAGGCCTCGCTGTTCATGGCCGCCGGCATCATCGACCATGAAAGCGGTACGCGTGACATTCGTCGCCTGAACGGGCTGTTCCGCCTGATTCCGTTCACCGCCACCTTGGCCATGGTGGCCAGCGCCTCGATGGCCGGCGTTCCGCTGATGAACGGTTTCCTGTCGAAGGAGATGTTCTTCGCCGAGACCGTGTTCATCAGCTCCACCGCCTGGGTCGAGGCCACATTGCCGGTGATTGCCACCCTGGCGGGCACTTTCAGCGTGGCATACGCGCTGCGCTTTACCGTCGACGTTTTCTTCGGCCCCACCGCCCAGGATCTGCCGCATACCCCCCACGAGCCGCCGCGCTGGATGCGCGCACCGGTCGAACTGCTGGTGCTGACGTGCCTGGTGGTGGGCATTTTCCCCGCTCAGTCGGTCGGCCCGTTGCTGGCCGCAGCCGCGTTGCCGGTGGTCGGCGGGACCTTGCCTGAATACAGCCTGGCCATCTGGCACGGCTGGAACGCCCCGCTGATCATGAGCCTGATCGCCATGTGCGGCGGTGTGGTGCTCTACGTGCTGTTGCGCGAGCAACTGCGTCGAGGCCGCTTCCCACACCCACCGCTGATCGAACGCTTCAACGGCAAGCGCCTGTTCGAGCGTGGCCTGGTGCGCCTGATGCTGCTGGCCCGCCGCCTTGAAGGGCTGCTGACCACCCGCCGCTTGCAGAAGCAACTGTTCATGCTGGCATTGGCGGCCTTCCTCGCCGGGCTCCTGCCGATGCTAGACAGCGGCCTGAGCTGGGGTGATCGACCGAAAATCCCCGGGTCGGGCGTGTTCGTCGCGCTCTGGCTGATCGCGATCGCCTGTGCCATCGGCGCCGCTTGGCAGGCCAAGTACCACCGCCTGGCGGCACTGATCATGGTCAGTGTCTGCGGCCTGATGACCTGCATCACCTTCGTCTGGTTCTCCGCGCCTGACTTGGCGCTGACCCAACTGGTGGTCGAAGTGGTGACCACCGTGCTCATCCTGCTCGGCCTGCGCTGGCTGCCACGACGTATCGAAGGCGTCTCGGCGCTAGGTGCTACTCAGGAGCGTGCGCGCCTTCGCCGCCTGCGCGATCTGCTGCTGGCCGTATTGGTCGGCGGTGGCATGGCCTTGCTGTCCTACGCCATGCTGACCCGTCCTACGCCCAACGACATTTCTTCGTTCTACCTCAGCCGAGCCCTGCCTCAAGGCGGCGGTACCAACGTGGTCAACGTGATGCTGGTGGATTTTCGCGGCTTCGATACCCTCGGCGAAATTACCGTCCTGGTGGCCGTGGCCCTTACCGTATTTGCCCTGCTGCGGCGCTTCCGCCCACCGAAGGAAAGCATGCAGTTGCCGGCCCAGCAGCGCTCGCTGGCGCCAGATGTGGTCACTGATTTGATCAACCCGCGCCATGCCACCGACACCGCCCTGGGTTTCATGATGGTGCCGGCCGCGCTGGTTCGCCTGCTGTTGCCGATCGCATTGGTGGTGTCGATGTACCTGTTCATGCGCGGCCACAACCAGCCAGGCGGAGGATTCGTCGCTGGCCTGGTGATGTCGGTGGCGTTCATCCTCCAGTACATGGTCGCCGGTACCCAGTGGGTCGAGGCCCAGATGAGCCTGCGACCGCTGCGCTGGATGGGCACGGGCCTGCTGTGCGCCACCCTGACCGGCGCCGGAGCCATGCTCCTGGGCTATCCGTTCCTGACCACCCACACCGCCCATCTGCACTTGCCTGTGCTGGGTGACGTGCACGTGGCCAGCGCGTTGTTCTTCGACATCGGTGTCTACACCGTCGTGGTCGGCTCCACGCTGTTGATCCTCACTGCCCTGGCGCACCAGTCGGTACGCGCCTATCGACCGGGCACGCCCACTAAATCCAGCCAAGCAGGAGCCGCCTGATGGAAGAAGTCATTGCCGTGGCCATTGGCGTGCTAGCCGCCTCCGGGGTCTGGCTGATCCTGCGCCCACGTACCTACCAGGTCATCATGGGCCTGTGCCTGCTGTCCTATGGTGTCAATCTGTTCATCTTCAGCATGGGTAGCCTGTTCATCGGCAAGGAGCCGATCATCAAGGAAGGCGTGACACAGGATCTGCTGCATTACACCGATCCTCTGCCTCAGGCGCTTGTGCTCACCGCGATCGTCATCAGCTTTGCCATGACCGCACTGTTCCTGGTGGTGCTGCTGGCTTCGCGCGGTCTGACCGGCACCGACCACGTCGACGGCCGGGAGCGTGAAGAATGAGCCTGATGAACCAACTGATCATCGCCCCCATCCTGCTGCCGCTGGTCACAGCCGCCTTGATGCTGTTGCTGGGCGAAAAGCGTCGTCCGCTCAAGGGGCGCCTGAACCTGTTGTCCACGCTGATTGGCCTGGGCATCGCCATCACCTTGCTCACTTGGGTACGCGGCCAGGGTCAGGCCGAATCGATCGGCGTCTACCTGCCCGGCAACTGGCCCGCACCGTTCGGCATCGTCTTGGTGGTGGATCACCTATCCGCGCTGCTGTTGACGCTCACCGGCATCATCGGCGTCAGCGCCCTGCTCTTCGCCAGGGCCCGCTGGGATGGCGCGGGCGCCAGCTTCCACGCCCTGTTCCAGATCCAACTCATGGGCTTGTATGGCGCCTTCCTGACAGCGGACCTGTTCAACCTGTTCGTATTCTTCGAGGTGCTGCTGGTCGCCTCCTACGGCTTGCTGTTGCATGGTTCGGGACGGGCTCGGGTCAAAGCTGGCCTGCATTACATCGCCATCAACCTGTTCGCTTCCTCGCTGTTCCTGGTGGGCGCAGCGATGCTCTATGGCGTGACCGGTACCCTTAACATGGCCGACCTGGCGCTGAAGATCCCGCTGGTGCCGGAGGCCGATCGCGACTTGCTGCACGCTGGCGCGGCAATCCTGGCCATGGCCTTCCTGGTCAAGGCCGGTATCTGGCCGCTGAATTTCTGGCTGGTGCCGGCCTATGCCTCGGCCAGTGCACCGGTCGCGGCACTGTTCGCCATCATGACCAAGGTTGGCCTGTATGCGGTGCTGCGCCTGTGGACCCTGCTGTTCTCCAGCCAGGCCGGCGCTTCGGCGCACTTCGGCGGCCAATGGCTGGTCTATGGCGGCTTGGCCACTTTGGCGGTGGCGGCACTGTCCATCCTCGCCGCCCAGCGCCTGGAGCGCCTGGCCGGCCTGAGCATCCTGGTCTCCGCCGGCACCCTCCTGGGGTCCATCGGTTTCGGCCAGCCGATCCTCACCGGCGGTGCATTGTTCTACCTGGTGAGCTCGACCCTGGCCCTGTGCGCGCTGTTCCTGCTTGCCGAGCTGGTGGAGCGCTCGCGCTCGGCCAACGAGGCGCCGCTGGATGAAGAGGACGATGCGATTCCTTCGCCACTGGAGTCGCTGCACCCACCCAAAGGCATCAATCTGGACGACGAACAAAAGGCGGTGATCGGCCAGATCATTCCTTGGACCATGGCATTCCTGGGGCTGAGCTTCATCGCCTGCGCCTTGCTGATCATCGGCATGCCACCGCTGTCGGGCTTCATTGGCAAACTGAGCCTGATCAGCGCGTTGTTCAATCCCCAAGGTTTGGGTGTGCCGGCCGATCAGCCGCTGTCCGCCTCCGCCTGGTGCCTGGTGGCGCTGTTGATCCTGTCGGGCATGGCCTCGCTGATCGCCTTTGGCCGTGTGGGTATCCAGCGTTTCTGGAAGCCAGAGGAGCGTCCTTCTCCCCTGCTGCGCCGCTATGAATGCCTGCCCATCGTCATCCTGCTAGGTCTGTGCATCCTGCTCAGCGTCCAGGCCGAACCCTTGCTGCGCTACACCCAGGACACCGCCGCCAGCCTGCAAACGCCCGATACTTATATCCAGGCGGTGATGGCGACGCGTCCGGTCCCTGGCCCGACCACCGCCGACATACAGGTGCAGCCATGAGCCGATTGATTCCCGCCCCACTGCTATCACTGTCGCTGTTTGCCCTGTGGCTGCTGCTCAACCTGTCAGTCAGCCCCGGCAACCTGTTGCTCGGCGCTGCCCTGGGTATCCTTGCGCCCCTGCTGATGGCCCCGCTGCGTCCCCAGCACGCCCATGTCCGGCGGCCGTGGGCGGTGGTGCGGCTGATCTGTCGTGTCGGCCTGGATGTCATCCATTCCAACCTGCTGGTGGCCCGTGGTGTGCTGTGCGCCGGCCATCGCCCGCCGCGCTCGGCATTCGTCCATATTCCCCTGGCGCTGCGCGATGCCCATGGTCTGGCGGCGTTGTCGATGATCACGACGGTGGTACCAGGCACGGTCTGGTCGGAGCTGGCGCTGGACCGCAGCGTCTTGCTGCTGCATGTGTTCGATCTGGAGGACGAAGCGGCTTTCATCGAGCACTTCAAGCACACTTACGAGCGCCCGCTGATGGAGATTTTCGAATGACCGGCCTGCTTGCCAACGCCGTCCTCGCCAGCCTGTTCATCTTTGCCATCGCCATGGCATTGGCACTGGTCAGGCTGTTCCGTGGTCCCTCCGCTCAAGACCGGGTCCTGGCCCTGGACTACCTCTATATCCTAGGCATGCTGATGATGTTGGTCCTGGGTATCCGCTATGCCAGCGACACTTATTTCGAAGGCGCCTTGCTGATCGCGCTGTTCGGCTTCGTCGGGTCCTTCGCCTTGGCTAAATTCCTTCTGCGTGGCGAGGTGATCGAATGAACGAAGCCTTCGATATACCGCTCTGGCTGGAGCTGGTCACCGCCTTACTGCTCTTGGCGGGCAGTCTGTTCGCCCTGATCGGCGCTGTGGGAATGTTGCGATTGAAAGATTATTTCCAGCGCATGCACCCACCGGCCCTGGCCTCGACCTTGGGCGCCTGGTGCGTGTGCCTGGCCTCGATCCTGTATTTCTCCTGGCTCAAGCAAGGCCCGGTATTGCACGCCTGGCTGATACCGGTGCTGCTGTCGATCACCGTACCTGTGACCACGCTGTTGCTGGCCAGGGCGGCGCTGTTCCGCAAGCGCACAGCGGGAGAGGCTGTACCAGAAGAAGTCAGCAGTGGGCGGGACGGCGGAAACTGACGCCCGCATCAAAACCTCGGGGGTGGCCTCACCCCTGCGACAGGCGTTGCAGCTCCCGGCGCACCATGGCGGCGAATTCAGGCGGGCTGAGTTGGTACAGCTGGCCTGCAACCCAGGCCAGCCAGGCATTGCCCAGTGCCTCGCGCTGCGCCAGCAGCCGCTCAGCCTGCTCGACGGCCTGCGCCTGATATTCTCGATGAAATTGCGCCCTGCCGGTGGGTGCTTTGTCGCTCATTCGCTGGCCTTGAACGTGGTCAGCTCGCCCTTTCGCCATTTGGCGACCTTGCCGGTCACGGCCTTGAGCAACTTGCCGAGGCCTTCCTGCACTTGTTGCTGCGCCGCGAACACCAGCATCACGCCATGGCCTTCACGA
This sequence comes from Pseudomonas sp. HTZ2, assembly GCF_033173945.1. NCBI lineage: Bacteria > Pseudomonadati > Pseudomonadota > Gammaproteobacteria > Pseudomonadales > Pseudomonadaceae > Pseudomonas > Pseudomonas sp. HTZ2. The sequence goes on from NZ_CP137332.1 coordinate 4,974,360, forward strand.
AAGACGATACCTTCACCTTCCGGCACCGAAACGAAGGCATAGTCACCAACGCCATAGACGTTCAGCTTGATTTCCCGAAAGCGCAGCTCCAGCTTACCGCCCTCGCGGCTGGGCAATACTGCCGCACGGAAGTGGTCGCCCACTTTCAATTCAAGGTGCTGCTTGTTGTCGACCACCAGAGCGTCATCGGTATCGATTTCGGCCATGTAAAGGCCATCGGGGCTCTGCTCGGTGACATAGACGAAACGCCCGTGAAACAGCTTGGCCAACTTGGCCCGCAAATCGCCCAGGGCGAACAACGCGTGGGTATCCAGTGTACTGACTGCCAATGAAGAATTCCTCGAACCGGTTACAGGCGCCCCAACCGAAGCCGGGGCGCAGACATATCAAGTCGATGTCATGAAAGACTAATGAAGCGATGCACGAAACGTCTGTGCAGGCATGCGATGCGGCAGGCAGGAATCGTTACTCTAGCTTGCCAGCCAAGACCCCAAGACGGCTTTTCGGCAGTTTCTTCAATAGGAAACGTAATGTTCTGACAACAAATTTGCAGGAAAAGATGCAATAGATAATGTCAGGCCCTTTGCAGTACAGGCCCGGTATCCATCAGCGCATTACAGGGGAAAGAATATGCACGAAAACACCGAAATCCGTCGAGAGTCCAAGCGCATTTCTTGCCTTAGCAGAAGCGACCCCCGGTTTATCGTCATTCCCGCCGGCATCGATTTCTTTCATATTGCCGAACGCACCACCGGCCGCATCAAGGGTTTTCGGCGTCGCCATCAGGACGCCTGCGACCTGGCACGCCGGCTTGAACAATAACGCCTGGCCACTGCTCAGGCTGCTTTGCCCTTTTCCAACTGTGCCAACCATGCCGCCTGGCATTCGACTGCCTCTTTGCGACTGCCAAAGGCCGTACCGCGGCGCTCGCCGTTCACCAACACCACCCAGCAGACACGCCGGCCCATGGCCTGCAGTGTCGCAGGTACACCTGAACCAATCATGACAGCGACATCGACTCGGCTATTCATCATCCCCTCCGGAACTTAATTAGCAACCTAACGATATCGCCATCATACGCCCGCCCGGCAAGCGGAAAAAGCGCGCACCAGCACAGCTGTATTGCATCTACGGCAACAAATGCGCCCAGCAGACGAAAACGCAAAAGGCCCCATGAATCGCTTCATGGGGCCTCTGCTGGACATGACGATCAGATCTGGCGCTGGTGGCGGTCGAGCTGTTCGTGACGTTCCTGGGCTTCGATGCAGTATTTGGTGGTTGGGCTGATCAGCAGACGCTGCAGGCCGATAGGCTCACCGCTGTCGTCGCACCAGCCGAAGCTTTCGTCAGCGATGCGGCCCAGAGCCATTTCCAGCTGCGGCAGCAGGCGCTGGTCACGCTCGATGGCGTTGACCAGCCAGTGGCGCTCTTCTTCCACCGAGGCCACGTCGGCCGGATCCGAAGGCGTGTCCAGGCTTTCGATGGTGGCGCGGCTCAGCTCGATGCGCTCGTGGGTTTCGACTTTCATCGCTTGCAGCAGGCCAGTGAAGAAAGCCAACTGTTCGGCATTCATGTAGTCATCGGCCGACATAGCCAGCAACTGTTCCTTGGTCATCGATTTCTCTATGAAAATATAGGCATTTTGGGCGATTCGGGTGTCGCCAACGACAGTTCGTGGGCAACGAAATTCTTAAAGCGCCAACCGGCTCTGTTTTACAGGGGGCGGCAGTCTAAGGCGGCGGGCCGTGTGGGGCAACACCATTGATCCGTGAATTTACCCGAAATGCCCCTTGTTGCGACCAGCACCACGGCATCAGCTCGTCGGTTTTACGCTGCAAAAGGCAAAGCCAGGCGAGGCGCATGCACAACGTGGTAGCGGGCTACCGACCTCGGCGTCACGAAGGCGGCTTTGCTAATGGACCGTTCATATTCGGAGCTGTCCATGAGCAACCCTTCCCAACGCCCCGCAAGCCCAAGCCTGGAATGCCAGGTGGCGATCCGCTTCAGCACTCGCCCGAGCCTGTTCGACATCGCTGACCAGGTGCTTGCCGAACAATGGCTGACACGCCGCCTGCCGTCCAGTGCGGACCCTCGTGAGCTGTTTCTGGTCAGTCTCGGCCCGGCGTCGGCGCCACCTTTTATCCGCCCGTTGAGCCATGTGCTCGTCGAGCGTTATTGCCTGCGCCGTACGCTGAATCTGACGCCTCACGAAGATTACGTCACCTCCGTACCAGAACATGCGCCCCAGAAGGCATTGTCACTGGATCTTGACCCTCTGGCACTCATGATCAATGAATGCGGCCCGTTCATGCTGGAAGCCTATCAGCAAGCCCTGATCAGCTTCTGGAGCGATACCGATGACAAGGGACAGACGCCCTGGCAGTGGTACAGCGATTACCTGCAACAACAGTTCACCCAGGCCGTTCTGGACAGCAAACGTGACACGACACTGCCTGAGCAGGCCCTGACGACGGCGCAATGGGTGCAGGCGCATCCTGACCCACGCACACACGCCAGCCTGGAGCCCTTCCAGATTCAGGTCAACAATCTGCGCATGGACTTCATGAACAACTGGCAGCTGGATCCGGAGCTCTCCAGTGCGCTATTGATCGAACACGGTGGCGCCCCAGCCGAGAAGAACACGACATTGCTCTTCACCCCTACCGGGAAATTGACGTCCTTCCCTTCACGCCAAGCGCTGCTGGCCCACACCGCCAGGCCCTGGCCATCGTTGCCCGGTGTATCCGGGCCAGACGTACACCTGATTGTTCCGACCTTGCCCTATTTTCAAAGCCAGGCACTCGGGGTGCTGTGCCAGCAGTTACATGGATCGCATCTGACAGCCTGGCCAGAAGACGATCTGGTCCGCGCGACCGATCTGTCGACCGCCCTGGACCGCCTGACATCGATGTTCGGCCTGTGCAGCCCGGCCGAGGCCACCCTGCACGAGCGCCTGGCAGGCCATTTGCCCGTCTGGCTGAAGGAGGCTTCCCCGAAAAAACTGTTGCGCTACAGCACGCTGCTGACCCAGATCGCCCAAGGCTATCATGACGCCCAGTACACCTCCTGGCTCGATGGCGTGCCCGATGCCCAGACATTCGCCACGCAGCAACTTCTGGCGCGCATTCAGAAGGATCACCCCGAGGCCAACCTGGACCTCTCGACGCTCAGAGTCGTCAATGCCCAAACCACCGTAGCCGCACTGCCGGTCCAGGAAACCATCGCCACGGACAATGCGCCACACACCGAAACCTTCACCCTGCCTCAACTGGCAATCAGCAACCTGGGGCTGTTACGCCCAGGCAAGGTCACGGTCCAGGCACTCGACGGCAAGCCGGTGCCGGACTGGTTCGATGAATCCTACTTGCGCAACCTCATCACCAAGGTGGATGTCGCACAGCACTACCCGGCCATGCTGCTTTCCACGCTGCTCGATGATCCGATGCAACGGTCTCGTCGGGAATCGTTGCTCAGACGGCAGTTGCACACACAACTCCCCGCCCTTGCCTTGGAACTGAACCTGCGAGGCAAACCAATAGGCTTCGACGTCATCAAGGATATCGGAGACGTATTTGGCGAGGCCCCGCAACGCAGTACTGCCTGGCAAATGCGCCCACTCGGATTGCTTAGAAGCCTGGATGCCAGCCCCGACCATCCGCTCAACACCTGGCTGATCGAAGCACAAACCGCCACCTCACAGCCCTGTCTGCTCTACCGCCCGCTGCACAGCGAGCCCTTGTTAGCTTTCGAGGACAGACAGGCGCTGCTTGACGCAATTGCCGCCCCCGGTCCACTACAAGATGACCTGCTCGAGCGTTTGCCCGAACAGGCCCGCAAGGTCTACGCCCATGGGGGCTTTCTCGAACCGCACCTGTTCCATCCCCTGGAAGATGACTGGGCCGTCCCGTTCGGCGCCCCCGCCCCGGTCACCCTGGCGCAGGAGCCAGCACTGACCGACCCGGCCCACGCCATCTACCACGGGTGCATCGATGAAACCATCAGCCAATTCCAAGCCCATGCCCAGACCAGCGCCCAGGCCCGTTGGGAGCGCTGGAAATCCCTGGGCTGGCTGCTGCTCAATACTGCACTGCCCTTCGCAGCCGAACCGTTGGCCGCACCGATCTGGACCATCCAGCTGGAAACCGCCTTCCTCGAACTGGTGGGCGAGCACCAATACCAGAGCGCGGGCGAACGCATCGCCTCCCTCGTGGAGTTTCTCGTCAATCTGGCGCTGCTTCTACTCAACCATGCTTTCAAGCGTATCGAGGTGGTGCGTGAAGCCGCTTCGCGCGGTTCTCAAGCCGACTCTGCCACAGCCTTGCTACCGGCCCTGCCGACCTTGACAGTGTCGCCACGTGAGCAAGTCCTCGACTTTTCCTGGGCAAACCCCAAACGCACGCTCGACCCGCTACAGCGAAAGACTCTAGAAGGACTCTGCGCGGATATCCCCTTGGCCCGGTTGGGCAAGCCCATCCCCAGCGGCCCCTTGAAGGAGCTGTTTCTCTATAAAGACAGAAGCTGGGCTGCGATCGACGACAAGGTCTACCAGGTCGAGTTCGACGCCAATCAGCAATGCCCGCGCATCGTCAACAGCAAAGACGAACTCATCAAAGGCCCTTGGCTGCGACGCGATGAAGCCGGTCGCTGGCAACTGGATCTGGGCCTGCGCCTGCGCGCTGGCATGCCCCTGCACCGCCGGGTCGAACAGTTGCGCAACGCCAACCAACAAGAGTTGGCAGCGCTGCAGGCTCAGATCCAGCAGGACGTGACCTACCAGAAAAGCCAACGAGAATACCTCGACAAGGTGGCACGGCTCGCCCACCGCCACGCACCCGACAGCATCCTGCGCAACTATCTGGCAAAGCTCGAGGACTTCACCACGTTCTGGCAAGAACACTTGAAACGCATCCATCAATTCAACGGCCTCAAGCCGCTGCACGAATACAAGATCAAACGCGCCTACGCCCTGTACCAGCAATTGCACTATGCAAAGAAAGTCGATGAAACCCTGACTTGGTTGCACGCGCCCATCCGGGAGCAAATCGATGAAATGATCAAGCGTCATCACGGGGGCTACGAGCTTACCGAGGCCGACAAACGTAGCCTGGGCCAACGCATCGAGACCTTGCTGCCACTGCTGAACAAGTTGCTGGACAACAGCCAGCACCTGGTCGATAGCATGGAGCAACTTCAGCGCCTTGCCAGCCGTTCGCAACCGAAGATCGTCGAGTATCGCGACGCGGCCGCGATCGATTGGGAGTTGGTCAAGTCGCCACTGGCGTGGCGCTGGTCGCGCATCGAGGCTTGCGTCAACCGCTTGTCGCTGCTCGAAGCACTCGACGACGACAGTGAGTATTGGCTGCAGCGCTGTGGCGAAAGCCTTGATCTGGCGTTCGCCCAGCGCCAGCAACTGCTTACCCTCGGGCAACCTAATGACGATGTGATCAGTCGGTTGGCCGTCAGCATCGACCGCCACTTCAAGACGGCTCGTCGTCAGCTGGGCAACCTCAAGACACACTTGGACCAGGACACAGCCCGACAGACCCTTGCCCGCCTCCAGGAAGACATCGACAGCGCTGCCCAGGAGCTGCAACCCACGCTCGACGAGCACGCGGCAACGCTCCCCCGCACCACCGTCAACCAGCTGCGCAAACAAGTGCCAGGCCTGATCGAAACCCAGGAAGGCGATGTGCTACTGGGCAATGTCCGTCCAGATGACGACACTGTCGTCGATATCCCCATTGCCTCGCACAATGCCGGTGCTCGCAGCTACAAACTGGAGAACGATCGGTGGGTGCAGTTGGCGACGAAAACACCTGCCAAACCCACAGCCGTGCGCAAGCTCAAACACGTGCTCAAGGACAGCCAAGCGCGCCTACAGAGCGCACGCAAAGAACTGCAACGCCTGGAAGGCGGCACCTTCAGCCAGTACCTGCCCATTGAGATCGAAGAGCTGCTGCACCACCAGCGCGATCGCCTGCGTACCTTGCGCGAAGCGATCGAACAGCACCTGACGGCCGACAACCAGACAGACGAGGTCAGTGGCAACCGCGATGCCGCGGGGACGATCAAGGAACTGGAAGACCTGGACGCCCTGCTCACCCGCAAAGCGATCGAGCTGCGCACCAACGCGGCGCTGGAGCAAAAACCGCGCATGGCCGAGCTGCGTTTTCTGATTGACCAAGGAGTAGTGACCGTCCGCAGGGAGAACCCGCGCAAGCTGCTCGCCCGGGTCAAGGGCAGACCCGCGGACTACCTGGACGACTACGGGGTCTACAAGGGCGAATCATTGCTGTGGGTCGCGCACTTTCACTACCGTACGCTCGAGGCCGACCAGCGTGCCTTCGTCGCTGGCCACCTCAAGCCGGCAGCGCAGCGATACGCCCAAGGCGCGCAGGTCAATCGGCCGGACACGGGCCAGACCGAAGACGTCTACCGCAGCCCAATTTCCCTGGCCGACGCACAGCAGTACTTCTTCAACATCTGAAACGACCGGGGCGCCCTCAGGCGCCCCGACTGTTCTCAACGATCCTTGAATTGCGCCTCGCGCTTGGCGATGAAGGCGGCCATGCCTTCTTTCTGGTCCTCGGTGGCGAACGCTGCATGGAACACCCGGCGCTCGAAGCGCACCCCTTCGCTGAGGGTGACTTCGAAGGCGCGGTTGACGCTTTCCTTGACCATCATGCTCACCGGGATGGATTTGCTGGCGATGGTCGCGGCGACCTTCAGGGCCTCCTCGAGCAATTCAGCCTGCGGCACCACGCGGGCCACCAGGCCAGCGCGCTCGGCCTCTTCGGCGCCCATCAGGCGACCGGTCAGGCACAGTTCCATGGCCTTGGCCTTGCCCACCGCACGGGTCAGGCGCTGGGTACCGCCCATGCCAGGCAGCACGCCGAGGTTGATCTCAGGCTGGCCGAACTTGGCGTTGTCGGCGGCCAGGATGAAGTCGCACATCATCGCCAGCTCACAACCACCGCCCAAGGCAAAGCCGGACACAGCAGCGATGATCGGCTTGCGGCGGTTGGCGATACGGTCGGCGTCGCTGAACAGGTCTTCGACGTAGATCTGCGGATACTTGAGCTCGGCCATTTCCTTGATGTCAGCACCCGCGGCGAAGGCCTTGGCCGAGCCGGTGAGCACCACGCAGCCAATGTTCGGGTCACGCTCGAGCTGGTCCAAAGCCTGGTTGATCTCGCCGACGATCTGCGCGTTCAGGGCATTGAGCGCCTGGGGCCGGTTGAGGGTGATCAGGCCGACCTTGCCATGGATGTCCAACAGGATGGTTTCGAATGCCATGCAGACTGCTCCTTCAAAGATTGCGCGCAATGACCATGCGCTGAATGTCGCTGGTGCCTTCGTAGATCTGGCAGACCCGAACGTCGCGGTAGATCCGCTCCAGCGGGAAGTCGCTCAGATAGCCATAACCGCCGAGCGTCTGCAAGGCATCCGAACAGACCTTTTCTGCCATTTCCGAGGCGAAAAGCTTCGCCATGGAGGCTTCGACCAGCGCCGGACGGCCTGCGTCGCGCAGTGCCGCGGCATGCAGCACCATCTGCCGGGCCACGGCGATGCGCGTGGCCATATCGGCCAGGCGGAAGGCCACGGCCTGATGCTCGATCAGTGGCTTGCCGAAGCTCTGGCGCTCATTGGCGTAGTCGCGCGCCACTTCGAATGCCGCCCTGGCCATACCCACGGCCTGGGAGGCAATGCCGATGCGCCCGCCCTCAAGGTTGGCCAGGGCAATCTTGTAACCCTCGCCCTCTTCGCCCAGGCGATTGGCCATCGGCACACGCACCTCGTCGAACACGATCTGGCAAGTGTCGGAAGCATGCTGACCCAGCTTGTCTTCGACCCGCGCCACCTGGTAACCCGGCGAATCGGTGGGCACGATGAACGCACTGATGCCACGCTTACCGGCCTCAGGGTCGGTCACGGCGAAGACAATCACCACCCCGGCGTTCTGTCCGGAGGTGATGAACTGTTTGCTGCCGCTGAGCACATAGTGGTCGCCGTCGCGGCGTGCGCGGGTTTTCAGGCTGCTGGCGTCGGAGCCGGCCTGGGGTTCGGTCAGGGCGAACGCGCCGAGCATTTGGCCGCTGGCCAGCGGCGTCAGGAACTGCGCTTTTTGCTGCTCGTTGCCAAAGCGCAGGATCGGCACGCAGCCGACCGAGTTGTGCACGCTCATGATGGTCGAACAGGCACCATCGCCCGCGGCGATTTCTTCCAGCGCCATGGCATAGGCCACATACCCGGTGTCGCTACCGCCCCATTGCTCCGGCACCAGCATGCCGAACAGGCCCAGCTCAGCCATCTCGGCGATGGCCTCGCGAGGGAAGCGGTGCTCCTTGTCCCACTGCTCGGCAAAAGGTTTCAGGCGCTCCTGCGCGAATGCACGGACGGCGTCGGCGATCTGTTGTTGCTCGTCAGTTACCAGCATGGTTCACCTCAATACAGGCACTCGACGGCCATGGCCGTAGCCTCGCCACCGCCGATGCAGATGGCCGCCACGCCGCGGCGCAGATTGTTCTGGCGCAAGGCCGATAGCAAGGTCACCAGGATGCGTGCGCCGGAGGCACCGATCGGATGGCCCAGGGCGCAGGCGCCGCCATGGATATTGACCTTCTCGTGCGGCAGGTCCAGGTGTTTCATGGCCGCCAAGGTGACCACCGCGAAGGCCTCGTTGATCTCGAACAGGTCCACCTCGGCCAGGTTCCAGCCAGTGCGCTTGATCAATTTGTCGATGGCGCCAATGGGTGCGGTGGGGAACAACGCCGGGGCGTCGGCGAAGGCCGCGTGGCCATGGATCACCGCCAGCGGCTTGAGCCCGCGCTTTTGCGCCTCGGAGCGGCGCATCAACACCAGCGCGGCAGCGCCATCGGAAATCGAGCTGGAGTTGGCGGCCGTCACGGTGCCGCCGTCGCGGAAGGCCGGGCGCAGTTGCGGGATCTTGTCCAGGCGAGCCTTCGGTGGCTGCTCGTCGTCACTGACCAGGCGCTTCTCTTTGCCCTCGGTGACCTCCACCGGCACGATCTCTGCGGCGAAGCGGCCGTTCTTGATAGCGTCCTGAGCGCGGGTCAACGAGGCGATGGCGAACTGGTCCTGAGCCTCGCGGCTGAACCCATTGGCCTGGGCGCAATCCTCGGCGAAGGTGCCCATCAGACGGCCCTTGTCGTAGGCGTCTTCCAGACCGTCCATGAACATGTGGTCGATGATCTTGCCATGGCCCATGCGGTAGCCGCCGCGGGCTTTGTCCAGCAGGTATGGCGCATTGGTCATGCTTTCCATGCCGCCGGCCACCACCACATCGGCGCTGCCGGCTAGCAGCAGGTCATGGGCCATGATCGCCGCCTGCATGCCCGAGCCGCACATCTTGTTCAGGGTGGTACAGGTGGTGTGCTTGTTCAGCCCCGCGCCAAGCGCAGCCTGGCGTGCCGGTGCCTGGCCGAGGCCTGCCGGCAGGACACAACCGAACAGCACCTGCTCGACGCTGTCGCCCTGGATACCGGCACGCTCGACGGCGGCACGGATGGCGGCAGCGCCCAGCTGCGGCGCACTCAGGCTCTTGAGGTCGCCCTGCAGACCGCCCATGGGCGTGCGCACGGCGCTGACGATGACGATCGGGTCGTTGGCGAGTGTCATGTGCGGATCTCCTTACTTGGCAGCCATGCGCAAGGCACCGTCGAGGCGGATCACCTCGCCGTTGAGCATGCTGTTCTCGATGATATGGCGGGCCAGGGCTGCGTATTCCTGCGGGCGCCCAAGGCGCGGCGGGAACGGCACGCCAGCGGCCAGGGAGTCGCGGACCTCCTGGGTCATGCCGGCCATCATGGGCGTCTCGAAGATGCCTGGGGCAATGGTCATCACGCGGATACCGAAACGCGCCAGCTCACGGGCCGTCGGCAAGGTCAGGCTGGCGATGGCGCCTTTGGAAGCGGCATAGGCGGCCTGGCCGATCTGCCCGTCGTAGGCGGCGATCGAGGCGGTATTGATGATCACCCCGCGCTCGCCGCCTTCGTCCGCCGCCCCTTCGGCCATGGCCGCCGCCGCCAGGCGCAGCAGGTTGAAACTGCCGATCAGGTTGACGTTGATCACCTTGGCGAAGCTGGCCAGGCCATGGGGGCCATGTTTGCCTAGGACCTTCTCGGCGCCGACGATGCCGGCGCAATTGACCAGCCCGTGCAGGCTGCCGAAGGCGCTGACCGCAGCATCGACGGCCGCTTTGGCCGCCTGCTCGTCGCTGATGTCGGCGACGGCGAAGCGGGCCTGCTCGCCCAGCTCACGGGCCTTGGCCTCGACCGCTTCGGCATTGAGGTCGACCAGCATGACCTTGGCACCGGCGGCGACCAGCATCTGCGCGGTGGCAGCACCGAGCCCGGAAGCTGCGCCACTGACGATGAAATGCTTGTTGGCTATCTGCATGATGTACTTCCTCAGGCGCTGGCGTGTGAAGCCTGCGCGGCTTGTTGTAGGGCAATTTCCTGATTACGCAGGATGAAGCGTTGCAGCTTGCCGCTCGGCGTCTTGGGCAGCTCGCTGACGAATTCGATTTCCCTCGGGTAGGCATGGGCGTACAGACGCTGACGCACATGCTGGCGCAGGGCTTCCTCCAGTTCGGCGCTGCCTTCGAACCCCTTGGCCAGCACCACGAATGCCTTGATCAGTTCGGTACGTTCCGGATCGGGTTTGCCGATCACCGCAGCCTCGATCACCGCTGGATGTTCGATCAGCGCACTCTCCACGTCGAACGGCCCGACCCGGTAGCCTGAGGTGGTGATCACATCGTCACTGCGACCGACAAAGCTGATGCTGCCATCGGCATTGAGCTCGACGGTGTCACCGCTCAGGTAGTACTTGCCGACGAAGGCCTTGGTCGGCAACCCGTGGTAGCCCCCGAACCAGCATAGCGGCGACTGTTCGCGATCGACGGCGAGGATGCCGGGCTGTCCGGACGGCAACTCGTTGCCCTGCTCGTTCAGCACCACGATGCGGTGGCCGGGGATGGCGAAGCCGGCCGAGCCTGGGTGGACGGTATGCTTGAGCGCGTGGTGGTTGCACAGCACCATGCCGAGCTCGGTCTGGCCGTAATGGTCGTGGATGGTCACGCCCAGCTCGTCCGCGAACCAGCGAATGACCTCCGGGTTCAGCGGCTCGCCGGCACTGCTGACCACCCGCAGACGACCTTTGATCGGTGCCGAGAAATCGCTGCCGGCGGCTATCAGCAGCCGATAAGCAGTCGGTGAGCCGGCCAGGTTGGTGATGCCGTGCTTGTCGATCATCCGTGCGCAGCTCTCGACGCTGAACGGGCCGTCGTAAAAGGTGGTGGCGTGCCCCAAGGCCAACGGGCCGGTGACGGCGTAGTAAAGACCATAGGCCCAGCCCGGGTCCGCCAGGTTCCAGAAGTTGTCGTCCGGGCGCAGATCGATGGCATCGCGCATGTAGCCTTGGAAGGCGACGATGGCCCGCAACGGCACCTCCAGTGGCTTGGCCGGCCCGGTGGTGCCGGAGGTGAACATCAGCAGGAAGGGGTCGTCCCCAGTACGCCACACAGGCTCGCATTCGTTGGGGGCAGCGTTGAGCTCGGTATGAAAATCCAGCTCACCGGCCGCCGCGCCCACCGTGATGATCGTCGGGCAATCCGCGACATCGTTGAGCTTGGGCCGGTTGTTGCGCTCGGTGACCACCACACGGGCGTGGGACCGCTCCAGGCGATGCTCGATCGCCTTGGGACCGAAGGCGGTGAATAGCGGCTGGTAGACCGCCCCCAGACGCCAGGTGGCGAGAATGCTCACCAACAACTCAGGGGTGCGTGGCATCAGGCCGGCGACCCGGTCACCGGCGCCGACGCCTTGAGCCTTCAAGACATTGGCAAAGCGCTTGGCCAGGGCCTGCAGTTGGTCGAAGCTGTAGACCGCGCCATTACCGTCGCGATCCTCCCAGATCAACGCAGGCCGATCGCTGCCCACATGGCGGTCGCAGCATTCGACACAGGCATTCAGGGCCTGCAGGTTGCCCTGCAACGCAGCCTGGACAGCCTGGGTGTAATCGAACGAACGGGCGGCTTCGGCGTAGTCACGCATCGTCAGACTCCTGGTTATTGTTGTTGGAGTGGACCCTTTGTCTGACGATGTTCGCGCCGGTCACCCAGGCCGGCAATGGCCAAAGCTGTCAATCTGGATGACCGGTTTGGCCGTTGTCATCTCACGCCTGATCGAGGGCCTGCGACTCGAGGATTTCGCAGGTCAACAGCTCGACCCTCTTCTGCACCGCCGCCTCTCGCGCCTTCTGCAAACGCGCCCATCGCTCGGTGTACTCCTGGCTGGAGAGCCCTGTGCGGGCGTCGTCCAGTTCCGAGCCTTGCGCCTCGAAAGACGCGCCAAGATCGGCAAAGGCCGCCGGATGGCGGGCTTGCACGTAGTCGCGCCAGAACTGCCTCCCCCCCAGGCTCTCGGCCAGCGCTTGATTGGTTTGCGCAGCCTGCACGGTGCGCAAGGCCTCTTGCAACTGTGCTTCGCTGACGTTGGCCAGGTTCGTGAAGCGCATCGTGCGCGGCTGGAAAGGCAAGTCCAGTGTCTGGGCCAGGCGCACCCGGTAGAACAGATCGATCTCGACGGCATCGACGGCCCGCCCGGCAGCCACCCGCTGGGCAATGTCCCGGGAGGCGAAACGCTGCACCTGATCCAGGCGGAACAACTTGCGGCCCAGCTCCAGCAGCGCTTCGCCTGCGTCTTCAATACCCGTTCGATTTTCCACCTCGACCACCTGCCGGTGCACCAGCAGGTCACTGAACTGACGGGCAACGCTGTCGCTGCAGGTGCGCGGCTGATTGGCCCACGCATACAAACCGTCGCGCAGGGACGGGTTGTCGGCCAGGAACCCAATGAGTTCCCAGACTTGCTCGGCCAGATCCGCTGGCGTGCGTTGGTAATCCGATGTGCGTCGCAGTTCGCCCAATAGTTCGAACAGGCCGTTGCTTTCGGGTGTCGCGGCAAGGCTGTCCCATTGCGCCTGTCGAGCCTCGCGCAGATCGGCCTGGCCATCGTGCAGCCACCGGTCACGGGTTGTGATTGCTTCCACAACCTCGATGTCCAGCGGGTCATGGGGCAAATGGTCGATATCCAGCGCAACCAGGCGAGCCAATTCCCAAGACGGCAGCGGATTGCCCTCGATGATGAACGCCATCCGATGCGCCAAAGGCATGTGCAGCGTCTCGGTCGGAACACTGGCGATCAGGTTGTCACGCAGATCCACGTATGTGAGCCGTTCGCACAACTCGAGGCCCGACGGCCAGGTAGCCAGGCTGCATCGGCGCAGGCGTAGCTGATCCAGCCTTGGGAGATGGTTCCAGCGCATCTCCTGCGCCCCCAGTGGATTGAAGCTCAGGTCCAGCACCTGAAGCTCGGGCAATGTCGTGAGAATAGCGATGCCGGCGGCATCGAGCCGAATGCCGTTGCGCGCCAGCTGCAGGCTGCGCAGTTCGGACAGATATCCCAAGCCTTGGGGCACACGGCGCAGGCGGTTGTCCGCCAGGTTCAATCGCCGTACGGAACCGAAGCAGCGCAGGAACGGCGTAGGCACCTGCTCAAGATCCATGCTCGACAGTGACAGTTCCGTTACGTGCGCGAACTCGACCTCCGTGGGTATCTCAGGCAGGACCTGCGACGCGAAACCGCTCAGGTCCAAGCGCATGCCTTGTGGCTGCCCGTCTTCCCCGGTCACCGACTCCCCCTGCAGCCGCCAGCATTGGCGCAACCGCTGGCCCAGGTGTTGGCGCAGCGTGCGCCTGGATGCGCTCCCTTCAGCCGACACCCATCGGTTGAGCGCCTCGTCGAGCTGGGCATATTGGCTCTCCTGGACCAGCAACACTTCGAACGGCGAACCCGGTAAGCTGAGCAATTGCGCGAGAAATGCTTCCACCCGCTCGTCATCGAACTGCGGGTAAAGGCTGCGAATACGTATCCGCAAGGTGTCCGCCGCACGCTGACGCACCGCGCCACGGCCACTGAGTGGATAGCCGAGCCGGCCATCGGTCAGGCGCCGGGGCAGATTGAGCGACGCTGCATGCTCCGGCCAGCTGAGCAGTTGCAACAGTGCCTTGCGCGTCGTCGGCAGTCGACCTTGAACCAGCAAACGCAACGCCTGTGGCACATCGCCGGCTGCCAAGCCCAACCGAGTGGCCTGCTCGGACGTCAGCGCGGCGCTGACCGCCTCGAAGATCCCGCCCGGCTCGGCGACGTCTGTTTCCAGCTCACGCCCATGGTAGTCATAGAGACGGAACCGGCCTTCCTTGCGCACCAGCAACGTTCGGGCCTCGTCACGCCTGGCCGTGGGCGCGATCACCGCCAGACGCGGGCCGGTGTCCGAACCTTCACGCAGCTCCAGGTTCACCTCTTGTGGCCAGTTGGGCACACGCGACAGCACGGCCAACACCAGTTCACCACACAGGTTGCTGTCGGCATGGGACAGGTAGACCCCTTCCAAGGCGCGCGCCAATCGAGCGTGCTGACTGAGCACGCGCGCCCTGCGCGCGAGCGCCAGAGGTATTCGGGACTCGGCCAACGCCAGGCTACGCTGCGCCGCGGACACATCGCTGATCGCGTCCTGAGCATAGGCCTCCGGTAATCCGGGAAAATCCCGCTTCAGCAGGGTGCGCAACGCATCGTCGGCCAGGGTCTCCTGGCTCAGGTGCTGGAGCAGTTGCTCGCGTAGCAGCGCCTGGTCACCCAGCAATTTTTCACGTCGGGCCGTCGGGCTCAGCGTCTGCAGTTCAGGTCGGGCATCGCACCATGCCTGGATCTGCGCCTCGCCCTCGGTGCCGGCGACCAGGTGATCGAAGAACGCCTCGATTCGTCCATGGGCCTCGAAACGCCGCAAGGTGCTGCGCAGTTGCACTGGCAATGGGCGGTTCTCCACCAGTAACGCGCGCAACTGGGTTTGGTCCATCACCGCGATGCGCAGAATCTGCTCGGCATGCTCGGCGTCCAGGGGCTCGGGCATCGGCCACAAGGTATCGAGCATTTGGGCGCTGTCGCTCCACTCCAGCGGGTTGTCCTGGCGCAGACGCCAGCAGCGCTCGCCATTGGTCTCGACGATTGGACCAAACGCGTCCTGGCGCTCAGGATGACGCAGACGCCAGGGGCCGTCCGATACCGGCCGGTGTACTTCGTAGTAGCGTTGCCCCCGGCGCAGCCAGCGCCGCTCGCCCGTACCACAGAGCCCATCCGGCGCAGGCTGGGGGTCGGCCGGCGAACACGCATAGACACTCAAGTCGTTGTTCCAGAGCCGAGCCGTGCTGCCATCGACCGTCACCGGTTCCAGCGCATCGACGAACGCGCTGCGCTCAAACCCACTGGCCACGGCCTGGGCGCCGGTGGCCACCACGCCGGCCACCGCCAGGTTCTCTGCAACACCCAGCATATGATCAAGCGCCTCGTGCTGATGACCGCGCTGCCAGTCCACTGCCCCCTCGAACACATGAGCCAATGTCTGCATGACGAACTGCCCCAGCAGCACGGCCCCGACAGTAGGCACGAACAACCCGGCCAGATTGGCCAAGCCAAGCCCCGCGTCCTTCCAAGCCTGCAGCCTGGACTTGCTGGCCTGGTGGTCCACTTCGGCGGTCGGTACCAACAGCAGGCGGGCATCGGCTTTCAGGCGCTCAACCTGGCGCTGCACAAGGCCATCGAATACATCGCCAGTCACCGGTTCGCCTTCGATCTGCAGATCAGGCTGGGTATCGGCCAGGCGCAGTTTGAGCAGTGCCAGCCATTCTGGCCGCTGGCCGAGCGCGATTCGCTGGCTGAACGATTGTTGATACTCCGGCCGCTTGAGTGACTCAACCAGGGCCTGGTTCAAGGCCGAGCGGGAAGAATAATGGCGCACGGCATGCTCCGGATCCCCTCCCAGGTAGAGCACCTGCCCCACATCCTCACCTTCACTGTCGCGCAGTTGCACCAGCAACCCATCCACCAAAGGCTGCCCGAGTACCGTCAGCAAGCCGGGATAGGCGAGTGTCTGCTCGCCCTGCTCGCTGCCAGCATCCACCACCCGCTCCAAGGCCGCCTGCGCGCTGCTGTCCAGCCGTCCTTCCAGCCCAGCGACAGCGGCCGCAAGCTTCAGACCTGCGCGCTTTTCGCCAGCCAAGGCGGTGCAAGTGGACGGGTCGAATACCTTGTTCAGCAAAGCCTGATAGCCAGCACCGGCGTCCAGCGCGCGGCATTGCCGGACCAGCTCGGTCAGGTCAGGTGTCAGCACGGTGTCTTTGCCTTCGGCCACCAAACCACTGCCGTCGTAGAACCGGGCGCCCTCGGTGAAGTTCTGCATCAGTCTCAGCAGACCGGGATGGCGACGCTCATCGGGCGTGTAATCCAGCCAACCGGTGCTCAATGGAACCTGCAGACTGGGCAGGATCTCGCGCCATTGCAGCGTATCGGGGGCCGGCGTGGTGGGCAGCAGCGGGCGCAGTTTTTCCTCCGCATACGCCTTGAGCCCGACCAGGGCTTCGGTCGCCTTGCTCACCTTGGCCTGGCTGGCCTTCAGTGCCTTGTAATGCGTCCGAAGCGCGCTGATCTGCCCAGGCGTGCCCTGCTCCAGCCAAGCAGGCAATCGCTTGATGATGAAGTCATCGGTAGCCGTGGCCAGCTTGGCTTTTTTTGCCGCATCCAGGGGTAGCTTGTCGCGCTTTGTCATGGTGAACCCTTCGTGTCGAAAGGCGCCACCTTGGCGACAGGCCGTCTCGCGCGGCAGACGGAAATCCGCCTAGGGCAGTGCCTTGGCCGGGCCGGACGTTCCGCTCAGCTCGCGGTAGTGCCCTGGGTTGCACCCAAACCATTTACGAAACGCCTTGTAGAAGGAGCTGCTGTCAGCGAACCCCAGACGTTCGGCGATAGTGCCCAGCCCTACCTCACAATCGGCCAGCCATTGGATCGCCAATTGGCGCCTTACGCTGTCCTTGAGGCCCTGGTAGGTTTGGCCTTCTTCGGCCAGACGACGGCGCAGCGTCGATGCAGACAGGCACAGCTGGCGTGCCAGCGTTTCGGCATCCGGCCAGGAGGCCGGGTCCAAGACCAGCAGGTCGTGGCGAATGCGCCGTGCCAGGCTGGCCGGATCGCGGTACTTGACGAGGATGTTGCCCGGCGCTTCGGCCAGAAAACGCTGCAGTTCCTCTGCTGTGCGCTTGAGCGGTACATCCAGGCAGTCGGCGGCGATGATCATGCGCGTGCGGGGTCGGTCGAACTGCAGGTTTTCCGAGAACATCACCCGATAATCGTCGCAAAACGGCGGCTCGGCACAGCGCAAATCGATGGCCAGGATCGGGATGCGTCGCCCGGCCAGCCAGCAGGCCACGCCGTGGACGATCATCCAGAAGGTGAAGTAGGTAAAGGCGCGGCGCGGTGTCTCCCGCGGCTCGTTGATGACGATTTCGGCCAGGCTCTGCTGGCGCACCAGGCTCGGCTGCAGGTCCTCGAGCATCAACGACAGAAACGCCAGGGC
The DNA here is from genome assembly GCF_033173945.1 of Pseudomonas sp. HTZ2. Lineage (NCBI taxonomy): Bacteria > Pseudomonadati > Pseudomonadota > Gammaproteobacteria > Pseudomonadales > Pseudomonadaceae > Pseudomonas > Pseudomonas sp. HTZ2. Next base: position 4,991,850 of record NZ_CP137332.1, read on the forward strand.
AGTTTCCAGCCCTGCAGCGAGGGTGGGTTGGGCCATGCTGGCCCGGCACAGGAACGCCAGGCTGCCACTGCGCAGGCCGCGCGGGTCCATGGCGAAGAATTCGTCATTGCAACGGCGCGCCAGCAGGCGCCAGAGCCGGGCGTAGGCTTCTGCACTGACCCGTGCCTGGGGCAGGTCGAGCTCGCTGGCGTCGATGCCAGCACGGGCCAGCAAGGGCGCGTCAGCCTGCCCGGCCGGGCAGGTCTGCAACAGCGCCTCGCGCACCAGTTGCATGGAAATGGTGTCTTTCTCGCTCATTGGCCATCCAGCGCCTGTGTTGTTTCAGCCGGCCATCTTAGGCCCGTGGGGGAAAAACGCCAGCGCCGAGCAGCGGGGCTTGCTGCGTGGCGCTTGCTTCAAAGGCTTGCGGCCAACCCCAGGAACGCCTGGATCAGCCGCAATTCCCGGCGCCGCTCCAGGCAGCCGATCATGTGCCGATTGACCAAGCCTTCCCCGGCCAATGGCCTGGCCACCACCCGAGGGTCGTGGGCCACCTCCATCGACGAGACGATGCCAAAGCCCAACTCGGCCGCCACCGCCTCGGTGACCGCCTCGCGGCTGTCCAGCTCCAGCAACACCCGAGGCTGCACCTTGGCCGCGGTGCAGGCCTGGTCGAAGGTGCGCCGGGTCATGGAGCTGGGTTCGCGCAGTACCATGATCTGGCGGTCCAGGTCAGCCAGAGGCAACTCGCCCTCGCCTGCAGCCCAAGGATGGCTGGCCGGCAACAACACGCACAGCCGCGAGTCCCCCAGGCTTTGCAAGTACAGGCCCTTGCGCGGCTCGACCTCGGTGAGCACGGCCACGTCGGCGTGCTCGGACAACAGCGCCGCCAAGGTCTCCTGGGCGTTGCCCAGGCGCAGGTTGACGGTGATGCCCGGATAGCGCGCCCGCAGCATGCCAAGCATCGGCATCACCCGATGCGGGCCATCGGCCGCGACCTCCAGGCGCCCAGTGAGCAATTGCCGATTGGCCTCGAGCATCGCCTGGGCCTCTTCGGCCAGGCTGAACATCGCCCGGGTGATGGCCGCCAGACGCGTGCCCTCCTCGGTCAACTCCACCCGTCGCGCGGTCCGGCGCAACAACGTGATCTGGTAGTGCTCCTCCAGCGCCTTGACGTGTCCGGTCACCGCCGGCTGGCTGATGAACAGGCGCGCCGCGGCGCGGGTGAAGCTGCCTTCGCGGGCCACCGCATCGAAGGCGCGCAGTTGGAACAGGTTCATAGCTATCGGCCTTACTTATGGCTGGCATAACGACAAACAATTTGATTGATAACTCGGCAAATTGCAATTTAGGCCCCGTAAGTTTCAGCCCACCGCTTGTGAGGAATACCGGAATGAGCAACGCCCCGATCCTGCTGACCCCTGGCCCATTGACCACCTCGTCCCGCACCCGCCAAGCCATGCTGGTGGACTGGGGCTCCTGGGACCGCGACTTCAACCAGCTGACCGCCAGCCTGTGCGAGCAACTGCTGGCCATCGTCAACGGCGCGGCCACCCACCACTGCGTCCCTCTGCAGGGCAGCGGCACCTTCGCCGTGGAGGCCGCCATCGGCACCCTGGTGCCACGCGACGGCAAAGTGCTGGTGCTGATCAACGGTGCCTACGGCCAGCGCCTGGCCAAGATCTGCAAGGTCCTGGGCCGTGCCTACAGCACCTTCGAGACCGCCGAAGACCAACCGACCACCGCCGCCGATGTCGACCGCCTGCTGGCCGCCGACCCGGCCGTCACCCACGTGGCGCTGATCCACTGCGAAACCAGCACCGGCATCCTCAACCCGCTGCCCGAGATCGCCCAGGTGGTCAAACGCCACGGCAAGCGCCTGATCATCGACGCCATGAGTTCCTTCGGCGCCCTGCCGATCGATGCCGCACACGTACCTTTCGAGGCCCTTATCGCCGCCTCCGGCAAGTGCCTTGAAGGCGTACCGGGGATGGGCTTCGTCTTCGCCGAGAAAAACGCCCTGGCCGCCTCCGAAGGCAACTGCCACTCCCTGGCCATGGACCTGCAAGACCAGCAGGCGTACATGGCCAAGACCGGCCAATGGCGCTTCACCCCGCCCACTCACGTAGTGGCGGCGTTGCATGAAGCCCTGGTGCAATACAACGAGGAAGGCGGCCTGCCCGCTCGTCACCAACGCTACGCCGACAACTGCAAGACCCTGCTCGAGGGCATGGCCAAGCTCGGCCTGCGCAGCTTCCTGCCTGCCGAGATCCAGGCGCCGATCATCGTCACCTTCCATGCTCCGCGAGACGCTCGCTACCAGTTCAAGGACTTCTACGAGCGCGTCAAGGCCAAGGGTTTCATCCTCTATCCGGGCAAGCTGACCCAGGTGGAAACTTTCCGCGTTGGCTGCATCGGCGTGGTGGGTGCCGAGGGCATGCAAGCTGCCGTCGATGCCGTAGCCCAGGTGCTGCGGGAAATGGAAGTGCTGGACATCTAATTCAACGACCGACCCTTTTCTTCAGGAACCCGCGCATATGAACTACAGCAACCCAACCCAGCTGCAAGCCGCCATCCTCGACTGGGCCGGTACCGTGGTCGACTTCGGCTCCTTCGCCCCGACCCAAATCTTCGTCGAAGCCTTCGCCGAATTCGATGTCCAGGTGTCCATCGAAGAAGCCCGTGGCCCGATGGGCATGGGCAAGTGGGATCACATCCGTACCCTGTGCGATGTGCCCGAGATTGCCGAGCGCTACCGCAAAGTGTTCGGCCGTACGCCGACCGATGACGATGTCACCGCCATCTACGAACGCTTCATGCCCCTGCAGATCGAGAAGATCGCTGTGCACTCGGCGCTGATCCCAGGCGCCCTGGACACCCTGACAGGCCTGCGCAAGGATGGCCTGAAGATCGGCTCCTGCTCCGGCTACCCGAAAGTGGTGATGGACAAGGTGGTGGAGCTGGCCAAGCAGAATGGGTATGTCGCCGACCACGTGGTGGCCACCGACGAAACCCCGAACGGTCGTCCGTGGCCGGCCCAGGCCCTGGCCAACGTGATCGCCCTGGGCATCGATGATGTCGCCGCCTGCGTCAAGGTCGACGACACCGTGCCAGGCATACTCGAAGGCCGTCGCGCCGGCATGTGGACCGTCGCTCTGGTCTGTTCGGGCAACGCCCTGGGCCTGACCTGGGAGGGTTACCGCGCCCTGAGCGCCGAGAAGCTCGAAAGCGAGCGCAAGCGCATCCACGCGATGTTCGAAAGCTCCCGCCCACACTATCTGATCGACACCATCAACGAGCTGCCAGAGGTCATCGCCGACATCAACCGTCGCCTGGCCAAAGGGGAAATGCCACAGGCCTCGTAAGCCTCAGGTGCCGCTCGCGGACAAGCCCCCACTTACAAGGGATGCACTGCCCCGTCAGTGCGGGCTCGTCCACGAATGGGTCGGATCGCTCATGCAGATGTCAGACCGCGCGGTTGAGCTTCACCCAGGCCGCGAACTTGTCGATGAAGGCCTGCAGGAACGGGCGAGTCTTGTCATTGAGCTTGCCCGAATCTTCGAACAGGCTCGCCGCCCCCCCGAGGTAGGCCTCCGGCATCTGCATGCAGGGCATGTCCAGGAACACCAGCGCCTGACGCACCGCATGGTTGGCCCCGAACCCTCCAATCGCGCCCGGCGATACGCTCACCACCGCTGCTGGCTTGCCGCTCCAGGCGCTTTGCCCGTAGGGTCGCGAGCCCACATCGATGGCATTCTTCAACCCACCAGGCACCGAGCGGTTGTATTCAGGGGTGACGAACAGCACCGCGTCGCTGCGCCGGATCTCGTCGCGAAAACGCTTCCAGGCCTCCGGCGCATTGGCCTCGACATCTTCGTTGTACAACGGCAGGTCGCCGATTTCGACGATCTTCAGCGCAAGGCTGGAGGGCGCCAACTCTCCCAGGGCCCGGGCCACCTTGCGGTTGTAGGAATCCTTACGCAAGCTGCCGACGACGACCGCTACCGAATAAACCTGGCTCATGGTGGTGTGCAACCTCTATTGGTTGGGGAAGTTGTAGTTATAGATGACCGCTCCCCATTCCCGGAGTTTTTTTCCCACCTGCGGAAAACTTCCCCCCGGTTTCATCGGTCTATGCCTGCAGATGTTTCCGATAATTTCAGAGGTTTTCTCGCAAATGGCAGCAATCCTGGTCGGCCAATTCCACGCTCGTGACGCCGAAGGCCGCATCTATCCCGTGCACGAGTTCCAGGAGTCGACGCTCCAGGCCGACGGCAGCACCCTCGGCGCCCCCATCGTCACCTACCGACTGCCCGTCGGCGACCGGGTCAATCACCTGGGCGAAGACCGCTTCGAACTGGCCCGCAGCGGCGTTGAACTCATCCGCATTCCTTGATGCAGTCGACCGTATAGACGGGGCCCTGGCCAGCGTCTTCGCATTGCAGGCCATGGACATCGGCGACAAAACCCGGAAAACCGCTGTTGAAGGCCCGGGCGAAGGCCAGATAGTCGATGATTGCCCGCGTGGAGTCGGTAAAGCGCTCCCCCGGCATGATCAACGGAATGCCCGGTGGATACGGCACCAGCATGACCGCCGAGACACGCCCCAGCAGCGCCTCGATCGGCACGGCCTCCACCTCTGCCCGCACGAGTTGGTCATAGGCTTGGGCCGGGCTCATGGCCATCTCCGGCAAACGGGTGAACAGCCGCTTGAGCTGCTTGGCCGTTGCATTGGTCCGGTAGCAGTCATGCAACTGCTCACACAGATCACGCAGCCCTAGGCCCTGATAGCGTGACGGCGCTACCGCCATCACGCTGGGCAGACAAAGACTCAACGGTGTGTTGCCATCGTAGTGGCGCTTGAACTCCAGAAGCTCGGTGAGCAAGGTGCTCCACTTGCCCTTGGTAATACCCATGGAGAACAACACCAGGAAGCTGTACAACCCGGTCTTCTCCACCACCAGCCCTCGCTCCCAGAGAAACTTGCTCACCACCGCCGCCGGAATGCCGTGCTCGCCCAAGGCGCCCCCTGCCGTGAGCCCCGGCATCACCAGGGTGACCTTCAGCGGGTCGAGCAGCACGTAGTCCTGCTCCACTTCGCCAAAACCGTGCCACTCGGCGCCCGGCTGCAGCAGCCAGTCCTGCGCCGCCAGGCGGTGGATCCCTTCGGCTGCAGGTGGCTGCCAGATGCTGAACCACCAGTCATCAGCGGCGATGTGTTCACGCAGGTTAGCCAGTGCACGACGAAAGCTCAGGGCTTCGTCAAACATCTCCTGCAACAGCGAGCGCCCGGCCGGGCCTTCCATCATGCTCGACGCCACGTCCAGTGACGCCAGAATGCTGTACTGCGGCGAGGTGGAGATGTGCATCATGAAGGCTTCGTTGAAGCGGTCGCGGTCCAGTTGCCGCTGGCTGCCATCCTGCACGTGGATCATCGACGCCTGGCTGAACGCTGCCAGCAGTTTGTGGGTGGAATGGGTGCTGAACACCAGCGGGCTGCCGTCGCCACGCGCTGTGCCCATGGCATAGCGCCCGGCAAAGAACTCGTGGAAGGCGGCATAGGCGAACCAGGCTTCGTCGAAGTGCAGCACCTCGACACTGGCGCCGAGCTCCTGCTTGATCAGCCCTGCGTGATAGCACAAACCGTCATAGGTGGAGTTGGTCACCACGGCCAGGCGAATACGCGCCGCCCGCCCCCGGGCCAGAGGGTTGGCCTTGATTTTCGCCTGAATCGAGGCCGCGCTGAATTCGCTGAGCGGGATCGGACCGATGATGCCCAGTTCGTTGCGCTCCGGGCACAGGTAGACCGGGATGGCGCCAGTCATGATGATGGCGTGGACCACCGACTTGTGGCAGTTGCGATCCACCAGCACCAAGTCGTCGCGACCGACCATGGCATGCCAGACGATCTTGTTGGCGGTCGATGTGCCGTTGATCACGAAGAACGTGTGGTCGGCGCCGAAGTTACGCGCAGCTCGGGCTTCGGCCTCGGCCAAAGGGCCTGTGTGGTCGAGCAGTGAGCCGAGCTCGGGCACCGAGACCGACAGGTCCGAGCGCAAGGTGTTTTCCCCGAAGAACTGATGGAACGCCTGCCCCACCGGGCTCTTGCGGTAGGCCACGCCACCGCCATGACCAGGCGTGTGCCAGGAATAGTTCGATTGCGCGGTGTGCTGCACCAGGGCCTTGAAGAACGGCGGTAACAAGCCGTCGAGATAATTGTGGGCGGCGCGGGCGACTTGACGGGCAAGAAAGGGGACGGTGTCTTCGAACAGGTAGAGGATGCCGCGCAACTGGTTGAGCTCGCTCATGGCTTCAGCCGGGGCATATTCGAGGGTGACCTGTTCACCGAGGGCGAAGATCGGCAGGTCTGGCGCACGTTGTCGCGCCAGGCGAATCAGCTCAGCCATGCTTTGCAACAGATGAGCGTCTTCTCCGACGCCTTCGGCGGCGATCAACATGCAGGCCAGGCCGTGATGGGTCGCCGCTACCAGCCTGGCTTCAGCCTGGTCGGCGGCGGCCAGGATGGCGAAACCGTCCTGGGCGAGCTCCTCGGCAATGCCGCGCACGCGCTCACCGGCGACGCTGTCGGCCTTGATCGCGCGGTGGACGATGAGGATGGGGAACTTGAGGTCCTTGTACATCGGCAACTACTCCCTTCGCAGGACAGGTCCGTCCTTTCAGGGTAGAAGCTGGCCGATCAGGCTGCGCATCTTTCTGCGGGCGCTGGCGTCGCCTGGGAAAGGGCCGCAGAGCGGCCCCGGTATAGCCAATCAGCTGGCGGCAGGCTCCGTGAGCGCCTGCCACATCGACGGCGCCCCCGCCGATTTGGCGATCGCTGCCAAGCGCTCGGCATGTGCTTCGAGCTCCTCGGCACTGGCCAGGATGACCCGCCCCGGCTGGCGCCCGACAATGCGGCGGATCTCGCTGCCGGTACCGCCTTCGCCGGACTCGTCGCCGTCTGCCCCATGGGCCGCCAGCGACAGGCTGGTCTGGCCACCGGTCATCGCCAGGTAGACGTCGGCCAGCAGTTCGGAGTCGAGCAGTGCGCCGTGCAGCTCACGACCGGAGTTGTCGATGCCATAGCGTTTGCACAACGCATCGAGGCTGTTGCGCTGGCCCGGGTGCCGCGCCCGCGCCAGCATCAGGGTGTCGATGACGGTGCAGTATTGGGAAACGTCGGCGCGGTCGTGCTGGCCCAGCAGGGCGAACTCGTTGTTGATGAAGCCAACGTCGAACGCCGCGTTGTGGATGACCAGGTGCGCGCCTTTGATGTACTCGAAGAACTCTTCGGCGACATCGGCGAATCGCGGTTTGCCGATCAGGAAGGCATCGGTGATGCCGTGCACCCCGATCGCGCCTTCGTCACTCTCGCGGTCCGGTTGCAGATAGACGTGGAAGTTGCGCCCGGTCAGGCGCCGGCCGATGACCTCGACGCAGCCGATCTCGATGATCCGGTGGCCTTCGGTGACCGGCATGCCGGTGGTTTCGGTATCGAGGACGACGTACCGGTTGACTTGCTGCTCCACGCGGGTGGCTCCAACTTGCATCAGGACAAAGCCGGGATTGTACCCCAAACGACAGGGTGGGGCGCTACGTCGGGTGAACCCGCTACCACCTGACCAACCCAGGCTTTGTGGCAGCGGCCATACCCGCTGCAGTGCACCTTTGACTCAAGGACTCAGCGCTTGGCACGCACTTCGTCGACACCGCGGTTGGCCAGTTGGTCGGCACGCTCGTTGCCAGGGTGGCCGATGTGTCCACGCACCCACTTCCAGGTAACCTTGTGACGGTTGACCTGCTCGTCGAGCTGCTGCCAGAGGTCGGCGTTTTTCACCGGTTCCTTGGCCGCCGTTTTCCAACCGCGCTTCTTCCAGTTGGCCATCCACTCGTTGATGCCTTTCATGACGTATTGCGAATCGGTGGTGAGCACCACCTCGCATTCACGCTTGAGTGCCATCAGCCCCTGGATCGCAGCCATCAGTTCCATGCGGTTGTTGGTGGTGTCGCGCTCGCCGCCCCACAGCTCCTTCTCGACGCCTTTGTAAATCATCAGCACACCCCAGCCACCCGGGCCCGGGTTGCCCTTGCAGGCACCATCGGTGTAGATCTCGACGCTCTCGCTCATGTACCGCCTTTTCGCTCTGTGATATCGACCGCAGGCCCCTCAGGGCTCACTGTGGCGACGATTGACCTTGGCCAGCGGCAACGGCAGCAGTTTGCCCATGGGCTCGCGGCGCTCCAGGCGCAGCGGCCGCAGGCCCACCACCATCTTGCGCGCCACCACCAGGTAAACCCCGCCGCCAGCAGTCTGCCAACCGCCGGCCATGCGCTCCCAACCGGCCAGGCGCTGGTGCCAGGCCGGCGAAGCAAGCGGCGGACGATAGCACCCGAAGCGGCGTTTCTCCAGCGCGAAGCCCAGCAGGTTGAGCCAGTCGCCAAGACGCGACGGCGAGATGCAACGAGCCTTGCGCAACGCCCCGTGACTGAAGAAATGGCGCACGCCCCAACTGCTCCAGGGGTTGATCCCGACGATCAGCAGATGCCCGCCCGGGCGCACGGCGCTGGCGGCTTCACGCAACAAGCCATGGGGCGAGAGGCTGAAATCCAGGCCATGCTGCAGCACCACCACGTCGGCGGCATGCTCGGAAAGCGGCCAGGCCTGTTCTTCGCAGACGATTTCCACTCCCGGCAAGGGGGCGCCCAGGCGCACGTTGCGCTGCACTTGAGGCGCATTGGGCGGAGGCTCGGCACAGGGGCCGTAATGCACCAAGAAGCCGCCGAAGAAGCGGCCGAGTTCATCCTCGAGGAGTTTTTCCTCCTCGCGCAACATCAACTGCCCGAGCGGCCCGTTGAACCACTCACGGGCCAGGCTCATCAGCGCGATCCAGTCAGGATCGGCCTGGGCAAAGGCTTTGTCGGTCATTGCGTTCTCCCTCGAAGGTTCTCCGTCCGCGCCATCGCGGCTAAGATGCCTTCATGTTCACGCCAGGCGATTCGGTACGCACATGATACAGATCGATGCTCTTCCCGCTTTCTCCGACAATTACATCTGGCTGTTACAGGATACTGCCAAACGCCGCTGCGCGGTGGTCGACCCCGGCGATGCCGCCCCGGTGCAAGCCTGGCTTGCGGCCAACCCCAGCTGGGTGCTGGAAGACATCCTGATCACCCACCACCACCACGACCACGTCGGCGGCGTTGAAGCCCTTAAGCACGCCACCGGCGCACGCGTCTGCGGCCCGGCCCAGGAACGCATTCCAGCCCGCGACCTGGCGCTGGACGACGGCGACCAAGTAAAGGTATTGGGCCTGGACTTCGACATCATTGCAGTGCCCGGCCACACCCTGGGCCATATCGCTTACTACAGCGCGCCGCTGCTGTTCTGCGGAGACACCCTGTTCGCCGCCGGATGCGGTCGCCTGTTCGAAGGCACGCCCGAACAGATGCACCAGTCCCTGTCGCGGCTGGCCGCACTGCCCACCGAGACCCGAGTGTACTGCACCCACGAATACACCTTGAGCAACCTGCGTTTCGCCAAGGCCGTGGAGCCGGAAAACCTGCACGTTGCCCAACGATTTGCCGACGTTACCCGGTTGCGCGATGAAGATCGCATCAGCTTGCCCTCGACCATCGGTCTGGAACGGCTCACCAACCCCTTTCTTCGCACGGCTGAAACATCAGTTAAACAAAAAGCAGACGAATGGAAGGGACATTCCAATACAAGCCAAGCCTCTGTTTTTGCTGCCTTGAGGTCTTGGAAAGACACCTTCTGATAACCCCAAGATATATCGCAACCCGTTGTCAACGGTTGACCCGGGGGGGACCGGTTTCTAGAATCGCCGAAATTTTTCGCCCGGAAACCTGTCCCAGCCGATGTCTTCCCGTAGCCGCAGAACCTCTCATTCCGTCGCCCTGACGCGTCTGGCCCAAATCAGCGCGCTGGCTCTGGCCGCCACCTTGGTGGGCTGCCAGAGCACCCGTCAGCTCGACGAATCCGACAGCGTTCGCGCAAGCTACCAGGCGCGCGTCAAGCACAAGCCTGCCCCGCTGATGGTCAAGAAAGCCGAGCAAGCCCCCCAGGATGTCTGGGAGCGCATGCGCCAGGGCTTCGCCTTGCAAGACAACATCGACGTCAACCCACGCATCGAGCAGCAACGCCTGTGGTTCGCCAGCAACCCGTCGTTCCTGGAAAACGCTGGCGAGCGTGGCAGCCTCTATCTGCACTACATTGTCGAGCGCCTCGAAGAGCGCGACATGCCGCTGGAGCTGGCTCTGCTGCCAGCGATCGAAAGCGCCTACAACCCGATGGCCTACTCCCGCGCCCATGCGGTCGGCCTGTGGCAGTTCATCCCCTCGACCGGTCGCCACTTCAATCTGCGTCAAACCAATTTCTACGATGGCCGCCGCGACATCACCGCGTCGACCAACGCTGCGCTCGATTATCTGGGCCGCCTGCACGACATGTTCAACGGCGACTGGCTGCTGGCCCTGGCGGCCTACAACGCCGGTGAAGGTACCGTGAGCCGGGCTATCGAGCGCAACGAGCGCCTGGGCCTGCCCACCGACTACTGGAACCTGCCGCTGCCCCAGGAAACCCGCGACTACGTGCCCAAATTGCTGGCCCTGTCGCAAGTGGTCATGACTCCGCAAGCCTACGGCGTCAGCCTCAGCCCCATCGCCAACGAACCTTACTTCGAAGCCGTGGCCATCAACGATCGCCTGGACCTGTCGCGTGTTGCGGCGTTCGCCGACATCGACGAGGACGAGCTGATCCAGCTCAATCCGGCCTTCAAGAAACGCATGACCGTGGACGGTCCCAAGCAGCTGCTGGTGCCCACTGCCAAGGCCCAATTGCTGACCGACAGCCTGTCCAACCTCAAGCCTGAGGAACTGGTTAGCCTGCAACCGAACAAGGCCGTGTTCCAGGCTGCCCTGGCCGAGACCAAGGCACCTGCGGCGACCCGCAGCTACCGGGTCAAGCGTGGCGACAACCTGGGCGCCATCGCCAAGGCCAACCGCGTGTCGGTGAGCGACCTGAAGCGTTGGAACCGCCTCTCGGGCAACCACCTCAAGGCCGGCCAGGTGCTCGCCTTGCGCGGTGGCAACCCATCGAGCGGAGCCGCCAACCGTGTCGCGGCCTCCAAGCAGCGCTCCACTCAATACAAAGTCCGCAAGGGCGACTCCCTGTATGCGGTGGCCAAACGCTTCAACGTCGAGATGAAGCATCTCAAGCGCTGGAATCCACGTAGCGGCCATGCCCTCAAGCCTGGCCAGACGCTGACCGTCTACCTGTCGCACTGATCCGATTGCCTTGGGGCCGCTGCGATGGGTGACAAAGCAGCCCCCGAGGACAAATCCAGTCACACTCCCCCGCGCCCAGCCCCGCGCCAGACACCCTTTTTCCATCCCAGACAAGCTGTTACTGTAGCCCGACCAACGCCCCACGCTGCCTGGATCGGATCACCGACTTGATACGTCCCCTCCTGTTGCTTTCACTCAGCCTCGCCATGAGCCTTCCCGCTGCCGCAACGGTGAGCGAAAGCCACGGTTATGCGCAGTTCGGCACCCTCAAGTATCCAGCCACGTTCACCCATTTCGACTGGGTCAACCCGCAAGCACCCAAGGGCGGCACGTTGCGGGCAATGGCGTTCGGCACCTTCGATACGCTCAACCCTTACACCTTCAAAGGCTCGAGCCCGGTCACCACGCCGAATTTCCTGCAGTACGGGGTCAACGAGCTTAATGAGCCGCTGATGGTCGGCACTGGTCAGTACGATCCTTCCGGAGACGAGCCCACCTCCAGCTACGGACTGATCGCCCGCTCCGTTGAGTACAGCGAGGACCGCAGCTGGGTCGTGTTCAACCTGCGCCCCGAGGCGCGATTCCACGACGGCCACCCCATCACCTCAGCGGATGTCGCGTTCTCCTACCGCACCCTGCTCAAGGAAGGCCATCCGATCTACCGCACCAACCTGCAGGAAGTGCAGCGCGTGGACATCCTCGGCCCGCTGCGCATCCGCTTTGTCTTCAAGCGCGCCGGCAACCCGCTTTTGATCCTGCGCCTGGGCGAGATGCCGGTGTTGCCCAAGCACTACTGGAAAGGCCGCGACTTCAAGGCCACCACGTTCGAACCACCGCTGGGCAGCGGCCCGTACCGTATCACCGAAGTTCAGCCCGGCCGGCGTCTGGTGTTCGAGCGAGTGAAGAACTACTGGGGCAAGCACCTCGCCGTCAACCGCGGCAAGTACAACTTCGACCGTGTCGAGTACGAGTTCTACCGCGACGCCACGGTCGCCTTCGAAGCCTTCAAGGCCGGCGAGTTCGACATCTACATCGAGCATCAGGCCAAGAACTGGGCCAACGGTTACACCTTCCCGGCCATCCGCCGCGGCCAGGTGATCAAGGCGCAGATCCCGCACCGCATCCCGACGCAAACCCAGGGGCTGTTCATGAACAGCCGCCGGGCCAACTTTAGTGACCCGCGGGTGCGCCAGGCCCTGGGCCTGATGCTCGACTTCGAGTGGACCAACCGCGCCCTGTTCAGCAGTGCCTACCGCCGCTCGACCAGCTACTACCCCAACAGCGAGTTCGCCGCCAGCGGTCTGCCCAAGGGCAAGGAGTGGCTGCTGCTGGCGCCGTTCCGTGACGAACTGCCGCCCAAGCTGTTCACCGAACCCTACACGGTGAGCCACACCGACGGGCGCGGCATCAGCCGCCAGACCCTGCGCCAGGCCCTGGCGCTGTTCGCCCAGGCCGGCTGGAAGCTCGATGGCCAGCGTCTGGTCAATGCCAAGGGCCAACAGTTCCGCATGGAGTTGCTGCTGGTCAACCCGAACCTCGAACGCATCCTTCAGCCCTACGTGGAAAACCTCGCCAGCATGGGCATCGACGCCCACCTGCGCACGGTCGACCGCGCCCAGTACAAGCAGCGCCTGGATCAGTTCGACTTCGACATGATCCTCATGACCCTCAACCAGACCCTGAGCCCGGGCCTGGAGCAATGGCTGTACTTCCACTCGAGCCAAGCCTCGGTCAAGGGCAGCAAGAACTACGCTGGTGTGAAAGACCCTGTGGTCGATCACTTGCTCGACACCCTGCTCGCCGCCCGCACCCGCGCCGACCAGGTCGCTGCGGCCCGCGCCCTGGACCGGGTGCTGTCGTGGCAGTACTACATGATTCCCAACTGGTATCTCGACAATCACCGCCTGGCCTACCGCAACCGGTTCGCCTTCGTCACCACGCCGCCCTATACCCTGGGCCTGAACAGCTGGTGGCTCAAGACTTCGGAGAAAGCCCAATGATGCCAACGCACCCTTTGCGCCTGCTGGCCGGCAGCCTGTTGCTGGCCTGCCTGAGCCTACCGGTGATGGCCGCGCCGCAACACGCCCTGACCCTCTACGGCGAGCCGCCAAAATACCCGGCGGACTTCAAGCATTTCGCCTATGTAAACCCTGACGCCCCCAAGGGCGGCACCTTCCGCCAGTCCAGCTTCGGCGGTTTCGACAGCCTCAACCCGTTCATCAACAAGGGCGTGCCAGCCGACGACATCGGCCTGATCTACGACACCCTGATGCGCCAGAGCCTCGATGAGCCCTTCACCGAGTACGGCCTGGTGGCCGAGAAGATCGAAAAAGCCCCCGACAACGGCTGGGTACGCTTCTACCTGCGCCCCGAGGCACGCTTCCACGACGGCCACCCGATGCGCGCGGACGACGTGGTGTTCACTTTCAACGCGCTGATGAGCAAAGGCGCACCGCTGTACCGCGGCTACTACGCCGACGTCGCCGAGGTGATCGCCGAAGACCCGCTGCGGGTGCTGTTCAAGTTCAAGCACAAGAACAACCGCGAGCTGCCACTGATCCTCGGCCAGCTGCCGGTGCTGCCCAAGCACTGGTGGGAAGGCCGCGACTTCGACCGTGGCAACCTGGAGATTCCGCTGGGCAGCGGCCCGTACAAGGTCGCCCAGGTCAAGGCTGGGCGCTCGATCCGCTACGAGCGGGTCAAGGACTACTGGGCCAAGGACCTGCCGATCAACCGCGGCTTCTACAACTTCGATGTCATGACCTACGACGCGTATCGCGATAACACCGTCGCACTGGAAGCGCTCAAGGCCGGGCAGTTCGACTATTGGCTGGAGACCAGTGCGAAGAACTGGGCCACCGCCTACGACATCCCGGCGGTGCGCGAAGGCCGGCTGATCCGCGAGCAATTGGCCAACGGCAACCCCACCGGCATGCAGGGTTTCATCTTCAACTTGCGCCGCCCTGTGTTCCAGGACGTGCGGGTGCGCGAGGCGCTGAGTCTGCTGCTGGACTACGAATGGACCAACAAGCAGTTGTTCAACGGCGCCTACACTCGCACCGGCAGCTATTTCGAGAACTCCGAGATGGCCGCCAGCGGCCTGCCAGGGCCGGATGAACTGGAGATCCTCGAGCCCCTGCGCGGCAAGATCCCCGAGCAAGTCTTCACCCAAGCCTTCCGCAACCCGGTCAGCGATGGCAGCGGCATGATCCGCGACCAACAACGCAAGGCCTACAAACTGCTGCAGGAAGCCGGCTGGAAGATCGTCGACGACAAGATGGTCGATGCCCAGGGCAAACCGGTGTCCCTCGAGTTTCTGCTAGCCCAGACCGAGTTCGAGCGCATCCTGCTGCCGTTCAAGCGCAACCTCGCCGACCTTGGAATCGAGCTGAACATCCGCCGCGTCGACGTTTCCCAATACATCAACCGCCTGCGCTCGCGCGACTTCGACATGATCGTCGGCGGTTACCCGCAATCGAGCTCGCCGGGTAACGAGCAGCGTGAGTTCTGGACCAGCGCCGCCGCCGACAACCCAGGCAGCCGCAACTTCATCGGCCTGCGCGACCCGGCCATCGACCAACTGGTTGAGCAGTTGATCAACGCAGACTCGCGCCAGAGCCTGATCGCCCACACCCGCGCGCTGGACCGCGTGCTGCTGTGGGGCTACTACGTAATCCCCAACTGGCACATCAAGACCTGGCGCGTGGCCTACTGGAACCACATCGGCCATCCTGAGGTGTCGCCCAAGTACGACATCGGCATCAACACCTGGTGGATCAAGCCAGGTGCGAAGCCGGCCGAGGCCCAGGCCGAAGAAGCGGCAGCCGCGCAAGAGGCGAACTGACATGCTGGCCTACATCCTGCGTCGCCTGCTGCTGATCATCCCGACCCTGTTCGGCATCCTGATCATCAACTTCATCATCGTCCAGGCCGCTCCCGGCGGCCCGGTGGAACAGATGATCGCCAAGCTCGAAGGCTTCGAAGGCGCTACCAGCCGCATCGCCGGCGGCGGCGCTGAAGTCTCGGTGGCCGGCTCCAACTACCGTGGCGCCCAAGGCCTGGACCCGGCCCTGATCGCCGAAATCGAGCGCATGTACGGTTTCGACAAGTCGGCGCCCGAACGCCTGTGGATCATGATCAAGAACTACGCCCGCCTGGACTTCGGCGAGAGCTTCTTCCGCGATGCCAAGGTCATCGATCTGATCGCCGAGAAGATGCCCGTGTCTATCTCCCTGGGGCTGTGGAGCACGCTGATCATGTACCTGGTGTCGATCCCGCTCGGGATCGCCAAGGCCGTGCGCCATGGCAGCCACTTCGATATCTGGACCAGTTCGGCAATCATCGTCGGCTACGCCATCCCCGCCTTCCTGTTCGCCATCCTGCTGATCGTGCTGTTCGCCGGCGGCAGCTACTTCGACTGGTTCCCCCTGCGCGGACTGACCTCCAACAACTTCGACGAGCTCTCCACCAGCGGCAAGATCCTCGATTACTTCTGGCACCTGGTGCTACCGATCACCGCGCTGGTCATCGGCAACTTCGCCACCATGACCCTGCTGACCAAGAACAGCTTCCTCGACGAGATCAACAAGCAATACGTGGTCACCGCCAAGGCCAAGGGCCTGAGCCGCTCGCGGGTGCTGTACGGTCATGTGTTCCGCAACGCCATGCTGCTGGTGATCGCCGGCTTCCCCTCGGCGTTCATCGGCATCTTCTTCACAGGTTCTCTGCTCATCGAGGTGATCTTCTCCCTCGACGGCCTGGGCCTGATGAGCTTCGAGGCAGCGATCAACCGCGACTACCCGGTGGTCTTCGGCACCCTGTTCATCTTCACCCTGCTGGGGCTGGTGGTGAAACTGATCGGCGACCTGACCTACACCCTGGTCGACCCCCGCATCGACTTCGCCAGCCGGGAGCATTGACATGGCACTCTCCCCTCTCAATCGCCGGCGCTTCGAGCGCTTCAAGGCCAACCGCCGCGGCTGGTGGTCACTGTGGATCTTCATCGTGCTGTTCGGCCTGAGCCTGGGCGCCGAACTGATCGCCAACGACAAACCCATCGCCGTACGCTACGAAGGCCAGTGGTACTTCCCCGCCTTCAAGCGTTACCCGGAGACCACCTTCGGCGGCGAATTCCCCCTGGAAGCGAACTACAAGAGCCCCTACATTCGCGAACTGCTCGCGGCCAAGGACAGCTGGGTGCTGTGGGCGCCCATCCCGTTCAGCTACCAGAGCATCAACTACGACCTCAAGGTCCCGGCCCCGGCACCGCCCTCGGCGGACAACTGGCTGGGCACCGACGATCAGGGCCGCGACGTGATGGCCCGGGTCATCTACGGCTTCCGCGTCTCGGTGCTGTTCGCCCTGACGCTGACCGTGCTCAGCTCCATCGTCGGCGTCATCGCCGGCGCCCTGCAGGGTTTCTATGGCGGCTGGGTGGACCTGGCCGGCCAGCGTTTCCTGGAGATCTGGTCGGGCTTGCCGGTGCTGTACCTGTTGATCATCCTCGCCAGCTTCGTACAGCCCAACTTCTGGTGGCTGCTGGGCATCATGCTGCTGTTCTCGTGGATGAGCCTGGTGGACGTGGTGCGCGCCGAGTTCCTACGCGGGCGCAACTTGGAATACGTGCGCGCCGCCCGTGCCCTGGGGATGCGCGACGGCCCGATCATGTTCCGGCACATCCTGCCCAACGCCATGATCTCCACCATGACCTTCATGCCGTTCATCCTCACAGGTGCCATCGGCACCCTCACTGCCCTGGACTTCCTCGGCTTCGGCCTGCCACCGGGCGCCCCCTCGCTCGGCGAGCTGGTGGCCCAAGGCAAGTCCAACCTGCAGGCACCGTGGCTTGGCATCAGCGCCTTCGCCGTGCTGGCGATCATGCTGAGCCTTCTGGTGTTCATCGGCGAATCCGCCCGCGATGCCTTCGACCCGAGGAAATGACATGAGCGAACACAACCTGATCGAAGTGCGCGACCTCTCGGTGGAGTTCGTCACCGGTGAACACGTGCATCGCGTGGTCGATGGCATCAGTTTCGACATCCGCAAGGGCGAGACCCTGGCCCTGGTCGGCGAAAGCGGCTCGGGCAAGTCCGTCACCGCGCATTCCATCCTGCGCCTGTTGCCCTACCCCCTGGCGCGCCACCCCAGCGGCAGCATCCGCTACAACGACCAGGACCTGCTGCAGCTCGGTGAAAAGCCCATGCGCCGCATCCGCGGGGACCGCATCGCGATGATCTTCCAAGAGCCGATGACCTCGCTGAATCCGCTGCACACCATCGAAAAGCAGGTCAACGAAATCCTCCTGCTGCACAAAGGCCTCACCGGCAAGCAGGCCACTGCCCGTACCCTGGAGCTGCTGGAGATGGTCGGCATCCCCGACCCGCACAAGCGCCTCAAGGCCCTGCCCCACGAGCTGTCCGGCGGCCAGCGCCAACGCGTGATGATCGCCATGGCCCTGGCCAACGAGCCCGAGCTGCTGATCGCCGACGAGCCCACCACCGCGCTCGACGTCACCGTGCAATTGAAGATCCTCGACCTGCTCAAGGAGCTGCAGGCCCGCCTGGGCATGGCCCTGCTGCTGATCAGTCACGACCTGAACCTCGTGCGACGCATCGCCCACCGCGTGTGCGTGATGCAGTGTGGCAAGATCGTCGAACAGGCCGACTGCACCACCCTATTCAAAGCCCCGCAGCACCCCTACACCCAAATGCTGATCAACGCCGAACCCAGCGGCGCCCCCGCCCACAACCCCGTGGGCGACCCCTTGCTGGAAGTCGAAGACCTGCGCGTGTGGTTTCCCATCAAGAAAGGCCTGCTGCGCCGCACCGTCGACCACGTCAAAGCCGTGGACGGCATCGACTTCAGCCTGCCTCAGGGCCAGACCCTCGGCATCGTGGGTGAAAGCGGCTCCGGCAAATCCACCCTAGGCCTGGCCATCTTGAGGTTGATCGCCAGCCGCGGCGGCATCCGCTTCCACGGCCAGAACCTCGAAGGCCTCAGCCAGAAAGACGTGCGCCCCCTGCGACGGGAAATGCAGGTCGTGTTCCAAGACCCCTTCGGCAGCCTCAGCCCCCGCATGTGCGTGGCCGACATCGTCGGCGAAGGCCTGCGCATTCACCGCATCGGCTCCCCTGCAGAACAGGAAGCGGCGATCATTGCCGCGCTGGAGGAAGTCGGCCTGGACCCCCGCACCCGACACCGCTACCCACACGAATTCTCCGGCGGCCAACGCCAACGCATCGCCATCGCCCGCGCGCTGGTGTTGAAGCCTGCGTTGATTCTGCTGGATGAACCCACCTCCGCGCTGGACCGCACGGTACAGCGGCAGGTGGTGGAGTTGCTGAGGAATCTGCAGCACAAGTACAACCTGACGTACCTGTTCATCAGTCATGACCTGGCGGTGGTGAAGGCGTTGAGTCATCAGTTGATGGTGATCAAACATGGGCATGTGGTTGAACAGGGGGATGCGCAGACGATTTTTCATGCGCCGCAGCATGCGTATACGAAGCAGTTGCTGGAGGCGGCGTTTTTGGAGGTTTAGGGGCCAGGACGGACCTGTTACGCGCGTTTTAATGGCTAAGTGCAGGAGAGGTCTCGCCTGCACCTGGCTTTTGAAAGAGCCCCACGCGCAAAACGTACGTAAACCTCACCAGCATCCGTCAGGCGCACCGTCCTGAACGGCATCTCTATATCCTATCGAGCCAGATAACGTTGTATAAGCGCTTGTAAATCAAGCATATTTTATTTTTCTTTGAAACTGCTGTAGCGAGGGTATTGACCATGGAGAACGATCGTTCTACCGTTGCCGACATGAACAGCGAAAGTAGTAACGACACCAAAGAGCGGCTATTGAAGATCGGGGAAGACTTGATCTATCGCGGCGGAATTGCTGCAACCGGAATGGATCTTTTAGTAAAGACATCTGGTGTCGCTCGCAAGAGTATCTACCGCTATTTCGGCACTAAGGAAGCGCTCGTAATAGAAATTTTAAAGCGCCGCGACAGAAACTGGATGCGATGGTTCGAGTCGGAAGTAAATAAAGCCGATTCAGCAGCAGACAAGCTGCTACGCATGTTTGATGTGCTTTGCGACTGGTTCGCCTCTGAAAATTTCAGAGGATGCGCATTCATTAATACCGCCGGTGAAACAGGCGACCCAGAAGATCCAGTACGACGTGTGGGTAAAGAGCACAAAGAAAACGTAAAAGCGTTTGTGCTCTCTCTCTGTAAAGAATATGGCTTCGATGATCCAGAGGCGCGTGCGCGCCAATTTCTGATTCTGATCGACGGCGCCATCACCGTTGCCCATTTACTTGGTGACAGCCGATCAGCAGTTGATGCAAAAGCCATTGCACAGCAACTGCTGAATCGTTAATCGCCAGTAGGCGGGCGATACCAGCCCAGTAAGCGAGGAATTAAAATGTCCGCTCATAACGAAGTACGCCCGCCCGTACCGCCATTCACACGTGAAACCGCCATTCTCAAAGTACGTCTGGCCGAAGATGGTTGGAATAGCCGCGACCCAGAAAAAGTCTCTCTGGCTTACTCCCTTGATACCCAATGGCGTAACCGCGCTGAATTTGCATTTAACCGTGAGCAAGCAAAGAATTTCCTGACTCGTAAATGGGCCAAAGAACATGAGTACCGTTTGATCAAGGAGCTGTGGGCATTCACCGAGAACCGCCTGGCCGTTCGCTATGCTTATGAATGGCACGACGATTCTGGTAACTGGTTCCGCTCGTACGGTAACGAAAACTGGGAGTTCGGTGATGACGGTCTGATGATCAACCGCTATGCCTGCATCAATGACATGCCCATTAAGGAATCCGAGCGCAAGTTCCATTGGCCTCAGGGCCGTCGTCCAGACGATCACCCAAGCTTGTCCGATCTGGGCTTGTAAACGTTTCCCGTGTACACGGAAGTTCACCCTATTTTCTCTATGTTCTCTCACTCTGTAATTGGCGTGGCGCCCGATGGGTTCCCAGAGGGTAAGCCACGCCTTTAAATGCTTTTGAAGCATGGCGCTGATACGCCGCTCTCCTTCCCTTCTGCTGCATGCTCGCTAGCGCGCGCTCTGCGTGGCTGACAGGCGGCCCTCGGTACTGACCACCAACGCCATCCGGCGGTCCTTTCTGCCTGACTGCGGGACGCTTTCACACCGTGGGTTGGGTGATGCGATTGTTCAATGAGAACAATAGCGCAAATATATTTTGCGCGCTAACTATTCAGACACAAAATAAACCCACGCAGTAAGCAGTCGCTGATCCCAATATCCACGCTCACGGAGAATCATCATGACTTTTAGCAAAGCACTCGCCATCGCCACCCTGACCTTTGGCACCAGCGTCGGCGCCTTTGCCCAGAGCGCCACCTCCTACCACTACGGCATGAACTTGGACATCGCTCGAGTGATCGCTGTAGACGCGCCGGCCAACACCGCCAGCTACGCCAGCACCGCCACCCTCACCTACCGCGACAGCCACGGCAAGCTGCAGAAAATCAGTTACCTGCGCCCCACCACCTCCGCCAACCAGAACTAATGACTCCAGCGTCCCAGGAACTTGACCATGAAAATGTCCCGCACCCTCACCGCCGGCCTGCTCGCCCTCGCCGTCAATAGCGCCTTCGCCGCTGGTAGCCCCGGTGTTGAAACCACCACTCAAGGCTTCCTGCAGGCCCTAGCCGCGGGTGGCGGTAAACCGTTGGAAACTCTGTCCCCGAAAGATGCCCGCGGCGTGCTCACTGGCGCCCAGGCCAGCGTGAAAGTGGATGTCTCCGGTATCCAAATCGAGCGCCGCAGCATTCAGGTCGACAGCCAGGCGCTGGAGATCCGCGTGATACGGCCACAAGGCGCGAAAGGCGAACTGCCTGTGTTCATGTTCTTCCACGGAGGTGGCTGGGTGTTGGGTGACTACCCGACGCACGAGCGCCTGATCCGCGACCTGGTGGTCGGCTCCGGTGCAGCAGCGGTCTATGTCGACTACACCCCGTCGCCGGAAGCCCAATTCCCCACGGCCATTAACCAGGCTTACGCCGCCACCCGCTGGGTTGCCGAGAATGGCAAACAGATTGGTGTCGATGGCAGCCGCCTGGCGGTGTAGGCAACAGTGTCGGTGGCAACATGGCGGCGGTGGTCGCGATCAAAGCCAAGGAGGCCGGCACGCCCAAGCTGCGGTTCCAAGCCTTGTTGTGGCCGGTGACTGACGCCAACTTCAACAACGGCTCGTATAACCAGTTCGCTGAAGGTCACTTCCTGACCCGCAATATGATGCAGTGGTTCTGGGACAGCTATACCACCGATCCGAGGCAGCGTAACGACATCCATGCA
Source organism: Pseudomonas sp. HTZ2 (assembly GCF_033173945.1). Taxonomy (NCBI): domain Bacteria; kingdom Pseudomonadati; phylum Pseudomonadota; class Gammaproteobacteria; order Pseudomonadales; family Pseudomonadaceae; genus Pseudomonas; species Pseudomonas sp. HTZ2. The sequence continues at coordinate 5,013,456 of NZ_CP137332.1, forward strand.
TCGCCACTGCGCGCCAGCCTGGATCAGTTGAAAGGCTTACCGCCAGCATTGGTGCAGACCGCCGAGATGGACGTGCTGCGCGACGAAGGCGAAGCCTATGCCCGCAAGCTGGAGGCTGCCGGTGTACCGGTGACCGCCGTGCGTTACAACGGCATGATCCACGACTTCGGCCTGCTCAACGTACTCAGCCAGGTGCCTGGAACCCGCAGTGCATTGGACCAGGCTGCCCAGGCGATCAAGCAACACCTGAAGTAATCGAGAGGGACCGAACCGGGGCGGCATTGACGCCCCGGTCGTGCTTGTAGGCTCATCGGCACCTTGTACCGGCCAGCCCACCGATCGGCATACCGTTCCCTGCGCGAAACGGTGCAAAGCCTTGAGCAGCCTCGGCTCTATTCGTTCACCAACAAAGAAGGTCAATCACCGAGCCGCCACTCAAGGATCGGAAGACTTCGGGCCCCGCCATCGATCGGGCGCGATACATCGCCCACATGCCGGGCCCCGAGCCGCTCGTAGAAGGCCCTGGCGGAAGGATCCGACTCAACCGCTAGAATGGTTACGCCCAGCCCGCGTGCTACAGCCAGGGCGTGGTCTACCAGGCGCCGTCCGTGCCCTCTTCCCATGGCCGAGGGATCAACCCAGCAATGCTCCAGTTGCCAGCCATCCTCGCCGTGCTCCAGCCCATAGAAGCCCAACAATGCGCCATCCGCTGCGGTCAGCACCGCATAATGGCCGGTCAGTTGCGTAGAGTGGATGGTCAGCGCGCCCTCCCACGCATTCATCCAAGCTTCGGGATAACCCCAATGAGCCTTGCTGCGCCGGGCCAAGGCGCTCAGAGCCTGCGCATCCGCCTCACGTGCCGGACGCAGCGTTGGGGTGTCGTCCATCAGCATCGCTAGCGCCGCCGGGTCGGTAGCCAGCAGACTGAACTGGTGCAGGCTGAGGAAGCGCCCGCCCTTGTACTCCACATCTCGCAACGTTCCCTCCAGCACAAAGCCGAGGCGCTCCAGCAAGCGGGTACTGGCGGAGTTTTCAGGCTCGACATCTGCATGGATGCGGTGCACGCCGAGGGTATCGAAGGCGAAGCGGAGGATGGCGAGCAGGCAATCCTGCATCAGCCCCTGACCCCAGTTTTCAGGCACCAGCCAATAGCCGATATCCACGCTGCGATCGGCTTTAGACCAATCATTGAAGCCACAAGCACCTATCAGTTCGTCTCGACCCGGTAAGGCGATACCCCACCAGATGCCTCGATCCTCCTCCAGCAGCGCGTCGTACCAAAGCATTTGCTCGTGGGTCGCCTCGATGCTATCGAAAGACACACCATAGTGAGCAATAACTTGCGGGTGGGAAAGTCCGGTAAAAATCGCCGCTACATCGCCGCAATGTATCCGGCGCAGTGTGCAACGCGGGAGCAAGAATTCGGGAAACTCGACAGAAAAGTCCATCATTATCAAATTCACAGGCCTGGATCACCGGAAAATCTTCTCAACAAAGGACGCGGGTCTACAAGGACTGTCAGGAGAGGGATGGCACAACAGAAAAATAGGGCGATTGCGTGGTGTCGCCATCAAGCGGTTTGGGACGGCAGTTGCTGAAAGCGACTGGCAGGTTGAATCGCCCCTGGTTTCGTAGACACCTCCAAGCCTCATAATGAGGCCCAAATAGGAGGTGCCATGAGTCGTCAGCGTTACCCCGAAGAATTCAAGATCGAAGCGGTCAAGCAAGTGACCGAGAAAAGGTGTGAAGACGGGAAGGCGCGGGTGATCGCTTGGCCGGTTCAGTGGTGGGGGCGGCACTGGCTGAAGGCGTGGCCAATGCCAGGGTCAACGGAAGGACCGCCTGGACGCCGATGTTGAGCCAGGCAACGGTCCGGGTCGCGAAGGGCGGCCCGCCGTAAAAAATGTGCTTTTTCAATGAAGTTATCATTCCCTGAAGGCCTGAAATGTAACTTCGCGATGGAGCTGTTTATTCGCCCGGCCATTGCCCGTTCGCAAGCAATGGACAGTTTTAGGTGCACTGGATGAAAAGTGACAAAGAGGAAATAACCAACACCAAGGCGAAGCGGTTGAAAGCAACTTCCATCTTTTCGATAGATGTTACGAGGCCGCCAAACGCAATGGATTGGAAATGCAGTATTTGCGAGTTTCTAACAGCGTCAGGAGGCTTTCAGGGGCAGAATTTACGAAAACGAAAAGAGCGGATCTGTAGGGGGAATCGCATGGAGGTCTTGAATAACGGGATTGGTGTGTTGCGCATCTTCAACGAAAAGGGCCGCAGGAATGCGGCCCTTGGTTTGACGCAGCGTCGAGTGAACGCAGGTCGACGTCAGTTATCAGTCAAGGGATCATCCTGGGAGAGCAGCGCATTGGCCAGTTCCTCGTCACTGGCCTGCAACCCAGGGTTGTCCTTGCGGGCCTGCTCCAGCGCCGATTCCACATAGGCACCGCGAATGACGCCGCCGCTGGCCACGAAGGCCGACAGCTCATCGCGGGCCGGGATGATCCGTTTGTCGTCCTTGAAGGTCGAGTACAGCGAGGCGGAGACCCCCGCAGATGTGGCGACATCGCCCGCATCCACACCAGCCAGGGCAGCCCCTGCCGGGAGCAGGAGCAAGAACGAAGGAACGAGCAGTAGACGGCGCATGGCAAGACCTCCAGGTGAAGCCCAAGGGATTTACTGCATGTTGTTAAGAGCGGTGGCGGTGCTCAGGAGTTCCATTGGCCGCGCCTGTCTGTCACACCTGTAGCGCCATGCGCCCTTGACCACGCAGGTAGAGGCCGTAGCCCAGGCCCAGTGCCAGCCACAGGCTCCCGAACGCCAAGGTCGCGGCGCTCATCCCACCTATTACCGTCAGTACAACGGCAATCCCCACCACGGGCACCAGCCAGTGGGCGAACCACCGCCGGCTACGGCCTTGGATGCCCAGCTTCACCAGCACCGAAAGGTGCAGCAGCACGAATGCACAGAGCGCACCGAAGTTGACGAACGACGCCAGACTGTCGATCCGCTCGCACATCACGATGGCGATCACCAGCGACAGTGCGGTCGACAACAGCAGCGCCACGTGAGGCGTGCCATGGCGCCGGTGCAGACGGGCGAACAACCCCGGCAACTGGCGATCGCGGCCCATGGCGAACAACACCCGGGACACACCCACCTGCATCGGCAGCACATTGGTGAACCCACACATCAAGGCGATCAGCCAAGCCACCGCCACGGCGCTGAAGGGGCTGATCTGCACGGCCAGCAGTTGATAGATCGCACCGGAGGCATCCGCGATGCGTAACCCCGGCATCAGGTTGCCCAGCACCCAGGTGCTGAGGACGAACAGCACCGCGCAGATCAGCAATACCGCCAGAATGGCCCGCCCGACCAGGCGCCGGTCGCCACCCTTGACCTCCTCCGAAAGGGTCGAGATGGCGTCGAAGCCTAGGAACGACAGCACGCAAATCGAGGTGGCCGCGAACACCTTGCCCAACTCGAGCTGGTTGGCGTCATACAGCGGCGCCAAGGTCAGCGCACCGGCGCCTTTGCCGTCGGCCAAAGCATTTACCGCGAGCATGATCAGCCCCAGCATGACCGCGAACTGCACGACCACCGAGACCAGGCTGATGCGGGTGGTCACCGATACGCCGAACCAGTTCACCGCCAGCGAAACCACCACCAGGCCCACCAGGCAACTGGCGCGGTCCAGGCCCGGCACCAGCGTTTGCAGGCCGACCGCCATGACCAGGAACACCAGCGCCGGAATCAGCAGGTAATCGAGCAGAATCAGCCAGCCGGCGATGAACCCCGGCAACTCGCCCAGGCTGTGCCGGGCAAAGCCGTAGACCGAGCCTGAGCAGGGCACTTCGGCCGACATGGTGGCGTAGCTCTGGGCGGTGAAATACATACACAGGGCGCCGAGCAGGTAGGCCAGGGCGATCAGCCCGCCCGAGGCCTCCCAGACGAAGCCGAAGGTGGTCAGAGGCGCCATCGGCGCAATGTAGGCCAGCCCGTAGGCGAGCAGGTCTTTCATGCCCAGGGTGCGCCGCAGTGTCGCGCCGCCCTCAAGGCTCACAGGTTTCTCGGTGGCAAGGCCCATGGTGAGCTCCGGTTCTTGTCGTTGTTGGAGGGGGCGGCGCAGGTGCGGGTCAGCCGACGAAGCCTGCGTGGCGGTGGACTTCCTGGCCTTCCAGGAGGGTGAGCAGGACCTCGGTGGCGCCGATCTCATGGGGCGCGATGCTGTACAGGTCGCGGTCGAGCAGGATCAGGTCGGCGTACTTACCCACGCTCAAGCTGCCGGTGCTGTCATCGCGCCAGGCGGCATGGGCGGCGTTGAGGGTGTAGCCACGGATCGCCTCGTCGATGCTGATCCGGTGCTGCGGTGTGTGCGCCGGACTGTCGGGGCCGTGGGCAGGGTTCTGGCGGGTGACCGCGCACTGGATGATCTGGAACGGGTCGAAGGTGGTCACGCCCCAGTCGCTACTGACCATGCAGGTCACGCCCTGGCGGATGAACTCGCCGATCGGGTAGGTCCATTGCGCACGGGCCTCGCCAAGCATGGCATCGACCAGCGGGTCGGCGTCGGGGTTCGGTTGTGCCCAGAGGGTCTGGTAGTTGGCCAGGATGCCCAGTTCGCGAAAGCGTGGGATGTCCGCCGGATGCACCACTTGTAGGTGGGCGATCTGGTGGCGCGCGTCCCACGGGCCATTCTGGCGCCGGGCATGTTCGATACCGTCGATGGCCGCACGGGTGGCGCCATCGCCGATGCTGTGCACGTGCAACTGGAAGCGCTCGCGGTCGAAGGCGGCGAAGCACTCGTTGATCTGCGCCTGGGTGAACATCAGTTCGGCATTGCCGCCCGTGTCGCAACGCGGTTCGAGCAACACGGCGGTGCCGTTCTCCAGCACGCCATCAAGGAAGAACTTGGCCGAATGCAGCGACACGCGCTCGCCCTGATAGGTGTTGCGCAAGTCGATCAGTTCGCGCAGTTGCTCATCCAGCGGCTTGTGGGCGAACACCTTGGCGGTGGCGCGCACGCGCAGGGTGAGGTCACCGCGCTCAAGGCACGCCTGGTAGTTCTTCATGTAGTTGCGGCTGACCATCGCATCGAGCACGCCGGTGATACCGCGGCTGTTGAATACTTTGCTGTAGTGGGCCATGGCTTGGAGGTAGTCCGACTCGCTGTAGCCTGGGGCAATGCGGCCCATGGCCCAGATGGCGTCTTCGACCAGCCAACCTTTGGGGGTGCCGTCGGCCAGGCGCAGGTAGCTGCCGTTGTCCGGCTCCGGACTGCCGGGTCGTACGCCGGCCGCTGCGAAGGCGGCGCTGTTGGCCCAACCGTTGTGGTAGTCGCTGGCGAACATCAGCGCCGGGCGGCCGTCGGTGACGCTGTCGAGCCGCTCTTTGGTCAATTGCTCGGGGGTGAAGCGCGCCGAAGAAAAGCCCACACCACGGATCCAGGGTTTGTCCGGGTTGGCCTGGGCGAAGTCGCGGATGATCGCCAGCAGGTCCTCGACGCTGGTGGCGTCGTACAGCGCCGCGTTGTGGTAGAGGTCGGCGCTGCTGAGCTGGAAATGCACGTGGGTATCCTGCAGCCCCGGCAGCATCAGCTTGCCTTGGGCATGGATGCGCCGGGTGGCGGCATCGGCCAGGCGTTCGATGGTGGCGTTGTCGCCCACGGCCAGGATGCGGCCGTCGCGCACGGCGATGGCCTCGGCCCTGGGCAGGTGCGGGCCCTGGGTACGGATGTCGGCGTGGGTGATGATCAGTTCGGCGGTCTGCATGGCAGGTCCTCAGTAGAGGTAGGTGAAATACATTTCCAGGGCGCGGAAGGTGTCGTCGCCCAACGCCTGCTTGGCTGCGCCCTGGGGTTTGACCCAGTTGTAGGCCAGCGAGGTGTGCAGGTGGGGCGTGGGGTTCCAGTCGAGAAAGACCACGTTCTCGTCGGCGAAGCGGCGATCGTCCACGGGCATGCCGTTGAAGTGCTTTTCGTCCAGCGAGAACTGGTAATGGATGCCGCCCAGCGTCACGGTATCGCTCAGGTGGGTCTTGAGGGTCCACTGGCTGACCCGCTCGTTGCTGTTGAACAGCAAGTAGTTGCCGACCACGTCGCCGATCAACCAGGTGCTCCAGTCGATGAAGCCCTTGCTCAGCGGGTCCCAGCTTTTCTGGGTGCGATCGCCGGGGGCGTCGTCACCGGAGAAGCGCGCATGGCGATAGCTGAGGATCGGCGTAAGCGGCAGGTGCGCGAACCGGTAGTCGGCCTGGGCGTACCAAGCGTCGGCGTGGTAGTGCTTGCCTTCGCCGCTGCCGCGTTGCGCGGCGTACTCACCGTGCAAGGTCAGGGCATCCAAGCTTGGCAGCTGGCCGTTCAGGGCACGCAGATTGAAAACCTGCATGCCATCGCGGGCAGTCAGGTTCTCGCCATGGCCGGCCAGGGAGTCGACCGCCATGGCCATGGCACCGAGGGTGACGCGGTCGGCCAGGCGGTAATCGAGGTTGATGCCGTTGAGGCGAAAGTCGCCTTGGTGATTGTCGCTGCGCAGGCTGAAGACCTGGGCCTGGAGCACGTCGTGGGTATAGCCGAGCAGCGCCGAGTCGCGAAACGCGGTGCGCGGGGCGAGCCAGTAGGCGCCGTCATCGAACATGTCGAGGTTGCCGTCGGCGACGATGAACCCCGTGCCGACCATGAAGTTCTGCCGGCCTGCGGTCAGGCGCCAGTCGCCTAAGCGCAGTCCGCCGTAGGCTTCTTCGAGGGCGAAGCGGCCATCGGCGCTGCGGGTGTAGCCACCGGCATCGCCGTCGCCCTGGGTGGTGGCGCCGATCACCGACGCACCGCCAAGCACTTCCACATCCGGCGCCAACGCATAAGCCAGTCGAAACTCAAGTATTGGCTCGCCTTCGATGACTCCGGTTCGCTGAGCAGCCAGCAGGTAGGGTCCGTTCCAAACTATGGCAACCAATTCAGTGGCCACACCAATCCGGCATGGACGGTCACGGGAACGGACGTCAGCGGCACCTTTGGTCTGCAATTGCACATGGAAGGCTTCACGACGCCTGTGAAGCGAGGACTTTGGCTGCTTCTGTCGCAAAAGGTGGAGGATGAATTCGATCTTTTGTTGGAAGGTTCGCCTGCGACTGAGGTGGGGTACTTCTGGCGGGGCCAGCCGCAGCGGGTCACGCTCAAGCCCAAGGACACGAGCCCGTTGAGCGCAGGTACGGCGCTTAAAAGCCGACTGCAATTCCGTGATGCCCAAAGTTTGCCCGTATCGAAGCTGGTGGCGAACCCGGATTACGGTGTCCCGCGCCCGATACCGGTCGATGGCAACGAATGGACACTGACTGGGGCGTCGGATACCAGTGGACGGTTCGGTCTGGAAGTCTGGGTGGAGGACTTCGATACCCCAAGGGTGCTGTCCACAGCTGTACTGATGTCGAGCCACTTGGACGATGAAGTGGATTACACGTTGTCAGGCTCCGATATAAGCGAACCGCCCATCTTCCGACGCAATGTGGGGCGCACGATCAGCTTGAAGCCCAAAGCTGGCAGCCCGCTCACCCAGTTGGATCTCGTCGCCCGTCTGTCATTCAACGATGGCGGCACGTTGAAGCAGGCCGATATGAACGCTGTACCTGGATATGGTCAGCCCACGACGGTCGCCAAAGGACTGAACTGGACATTGACCGGGACAGATGTCAGTGGCGTGTTCGGTGTAACGGTGACGATGGAGCGATTCCAAACGCCCTTTGTGCTTGGAACGTGCGGGCTGTTGTCTACCCGGCTCGAAGACGATGTGAGTAACGGCCAACGCACAGGTGTATTCATCAAGCGGGGGGCGAAAAATCCTCGCGGGGCGGAGGCGACCTATCCTGCAGACAGCCCGCTCATAACGCTGGGGGCCAAACTGTCGCTCAAGATCACTGACAGTACCACTGGACTCGTGACTGCCGTACCAAGCGAAGGCAAGCCGGCGGACATGAATGCGACGGGTGTCACCAGCTGGGCGTTGACAGGCGCCTCCTCGAAAAGTGGTCAAGGCATGGCGAACATCCATTGCTCGCTTTACCCGGACTCTTTCATCAAGGCGAATCTGTTCTTCGTGCACATGCCTGATATCGCGGATGAAGTGGAGATATCCTGGAAGGGCGTTGTGATACCACGAGCTAAGTGGACAGAAAATGCCTTTGAAATAACCGCCAAAGCAGAAAAGCTGTCGTTCAGGTTCAAGAACTTCAAGGGCGATCCTCTCGGACTCAAAATAGAGCGTCTGACGTCCGATGCAACGGTGACCTGTAATCCTGGCGTGTCTTCGAGTGTGCCGGCGTCCAAAGGCTATTGGGAAATAAAGGGAGCCACTGACCGCAAACGCACCTGCTCGATGCAAATCAGTGTGACCTATAACTCGACAACGATCGGGCTGGGCGGGTTCACCCTCTGGTCATCGGTGATGCCTTGAGAGAACAGGCGCGCTTTCAGCATCGCCTGGGAAGGGCAGGTCGATGATCCGTGCGGTCATCGCGCCAACGCCTGATTAGGCCTGTAAAACAAGAAATGCGTGGTCTCGGCCGTCTTGCGATAGGCCTTGGCCCACTGCGGCCGCACCGTGCGGTCATGGAAATACAGCGCGCCGCCCGTGGGGTCCTTCAACTGCTGGTTGAGGGCCTTGCGGGCGATTTCTTTGGCCACGGCATAGCGCTGCTCCTCCTCGACCTGATCAGGTCGCCCATCGCACCACCAGGAAAACTGGCAGGCCTTGGTTTCCACCCCTTGCTTGACCACCCCGCAAATCGTATCGGGGAAGCCTTCGTGGCCCAGACGGTTGAGTACCACACTGGCCACGGCGCTCATGTCCTGGGCGTTGGCGCCTTTCGATTCCCAATAGATGGTGCGCGCAAGGCAGGTGATGCTGTCATCCAACGGCGCCTGGCCGGCGGGGTCGACCGCTTTCACTTCACCGGGCGTGAGGGTTTCTTTCTTCTTGGGCGGTGGCGCGTCATCGACCACTTTCTCTTCCAGCACTTGCGCCTTGTCCTCGGCCACGGCGGCCTTGGGGCTGTCGGCTGCGTGCAGCGGGCCTGCGAGCAGGGCCAGGGTCAGGCCGAACACCAGCGACGAGGTGCGCATGGTCGAGTTTTCCGCGAGGTGAGGTGAATCACAGTCTAGCCAAGCGGATTCAACTCAGCGCCAGGCTCAGCACCAGTGGCAGGGTGACGGCGGCAGCGACGGTCTGCAGGGCGATGATCGTGGCCATCAGCGGTGCGTTGCCGCCCATCTGTCTGGCCATCACATAGGACGACGACGCGGTCGGCAGGGCCTGGAACAGCACGGCCACCACCGCCGCCTGACCGCCCAGGCCCAGCAGTCGGCACAGGCCCCAGGTGGTCAGTGGCATCACCAGGAACTTGAACGCCGAGGCCGCCACCAAGGGCCGCACCTGCCGGCCCAGGCGAGCGCCGCCCAGCGCTGCGCCCACGCACAACAACCCCAGGGGCAGGGCGGCCTGGCCCAGGGCCTTGACCGTGGGCTCGAGCCCTGGCGGCAGGCCCAGCCCGGTCACCCGCAACAGCAGGCCGCCGGCGCAGCCGACGATCAACGGGTTGGCGAAGATCGCCCGCAGCACCGTGATTGGCGAGCTGTGCCGGGCGCTGAAACGGGCGAACACCAGCACACACAGCAGGTTCACCAACGGCACGATGGCAGCGTTGGCCACTGCCGCCAGGGCGATGCCGGCACTGCCGTAAAGACCTGCGGCGAGGGTGGCACCGATGTAGTTGTTGAAGCGCACGCCTCCCTGGAACACCGAGGTGAAGTCAGCGCCGTCGTGGTTGACCGCGCCCTGGTAGAGCACCAGCAGCAGCGCGCCGAGCACGGTCGAAAGCATCAGCACGCCGACCATGCCCAACACTGGCACGCCGTCCAGGTTGGCCGTGGCCAGGCCATGCAGAAACAAAGCGGGCAGCAGCACGTAGTAGCTCAGACGCTCGGCACCGGGCCAGAACGTCTCGCCCAGAACCCCCCGCACCCGCAGCACGGTGCCCAAGGCGATCAGCAGGATGATGGGGAGCAGGGTAGTCAGGAGCAGAGGGAGCATGGCGGCAGTCCGTGTCGGGTTCCGGCACAGACTAGCCGCGCCAGTCAGCATAAAAAAACGTTGTTTTCTGCAGTGACCCTTGAGGAAAACTGCACGGTCAGCGGTCAGGTCTCGTGCAGTCACAGCCATGGCTAGTCGATGGTCTTTGTCACCTGCTGTCTCTCCAGCCCATCCAGCAGCGCCTCCACCAATGCCTTGCCGGCCTCCAGTGCATGGTCATTGCCCAGCAGCAGGTCATGGCAGGTGCCGTCGGTTATTTGCAAGGCTTTGAGGTTGCTGGCGCAGGCGCCTTTGAGCAGGGAACTGAGATGGACCAGGGCGTCTTCGAGTTCGACGCCAGCGCAGACGCTGAACAGGGGAGGATGGCTGTGTTCGCAGCTGCCGAATGCGGCGGGAGCCGTGGTGCTGCGGTGGGGTGGGTCCGGGATGGCTTTCGTCATTGTGTCGCTCCTTGATTCAATGGAGCCGCCACAATTCGCTACCAAACGAATGGTGACGGCTGTACGCAGGTTGGTAGACCGGGAATCAAGGAAACCGGCGCGCACGAGTGCGCCCTACGCACAGCCGCCATGACACGAAACAGCCAGGCACTAAAAAAGCGCCAGCTGAAACGCAGAGCGGGCGCTTGTGCGCCTTGATTGATCGCGGGCTACCAAACCCGGCTGCTGGATTGACAGCAGCGCGCACAGGTTACCGGCCTAGGGCAGGCGATTCAAGGCGCGATTCCGGCAGGGGGCCGCTGCGCGGCCCATCGCAGGCCTCCAACGCGGTCTTGAGCACGGCGCTCAGGTGCCGCCGCTGGCTCTTCTCATGCTCGAGCAACACCACCCGGCGGACTAGCTGCGGCTCGCCGAACGGCAGGCGGATGGCCGGGGGGAGGCGTTCGAGGTCGTCGTCGGCCATGGGGATGATCGCGACCCCAAGCCCCATGGCCGCCATGCGCGCGAGCGCCTCCTGGCTGTCCAGCTCCATCTGTTCGTGCACTTGCAAGTGCTGGCGGCGCAGCTCCTGTTCGATCTGCCGCCCGGCCCAGGCGCGCTTGTCAAAACGCAAGAAGGGCTGGCTGGCGAGCAGCTCGGGCAGGCTTTGGCCAGCGAGCTCGGGGCTGGCGATGGCCCAGAAGCGGTCTTCGAACAGTGGGGTGTGGTTCAGGCTCTGGGGGTAGGGTGGCACTGGCTCGGTGGTGATCGCCGCATCCAGCTCGCCATCCTCCACGCGCCGGGCCAGCTCAGCTGACATGCCGGAAAAAACGCTGATGTGCAGCTGCGGATGATGGGCCTTGATCCACACCAGGGCCTTGGGCAAGCGCCGGGCCAGCACTGTGTGGATCGCCCCGAGGCGCAGGCGCCCCCGCAGGCTCGGGCCATTGGCCAGGGCATCGGCCAGCTCGTCATAGGCGGCCAGGATGCTTTCGGCGCGGGCCACGGCCAGTTGCCCGGCCTCGGTCAGTACCACCTGACGCCGGCTGCGGTCGAACAGCGGGACCTGCAGTTCGTCCTCGAGGGTCTTGATGTGCAGGCTCACCGCCGAGGGCGTCAGGCTGAGCAGATCGGCGGCGCGGGCGAAGGTACCGTGGCGGGCGATGGTCACCAGGGTGCGCAGGGCTTTGAGGGACACGCAGGCGGCTCCGGGCTGGAATGAGCGCACGTTACAAGTTCGCAGCCGCGCACGGCAAGGGCCGGCTCAGCCTTGGCGCAACGCGGCCACCACCTGCTCGACGCTGGCCTTGAGGCCACCGACGGTGTCGTCCGGGTCGCTGTCGAGCACCAGCAACCGGGCGCCCGCGGCCTTGATCGCCTCGGCCACCGGAGGGGCGGGCTGGCGGTGGTGCAGCACCAGGGCCACGTCCTGGGCCTTGAGGGTGTCGCCCAAGGCCTTGAGGTCGGCCTCGTGCCAGGTGTCCTGGGCGGGCACCGGTTGCTCCACTACATCCAGGTTCAGACCGCTGGCCAGGTAACCCAGGCGGTCGGACAAACTCACCACGCTCAGGTTATCGACCTCGGCCAACTGCGTCTGGGCCTCGGCGGCCAGGCTCAGCAACTGACGCTTGAGGCTGGCGAGGTTGGCCTGGATCTTTGCTTTGTCCGCCGGCGACAGGCGCTCCAGGTCATTGGCCACCACGTCGGCCATGCGCCCGAGGTTGGTCGGGTTGAGCCAAGGGTAGGCGGTGAAGGCGTCTTCACCTGTGACCGCGATGCCCGGCAGCGCACCATCGACCGGCCGCGCCGCATCGATCTCGACGATACGGATGTTGCTGCGCCGGGCCATGGGGTAGAGCGGGTCGTCGCGCCAGATCGAGCGCACGCCGATCACCGCGTCGGCCTGTTGCGCCGCCTTGTGCAGACTGGCGCCGCCCCTGCCGCTGAAGTACGACGGCTGGCGCGTGGCTGGCAAGTTGGCCGGTGCTGCGCGCTTGAGCTGCACCGAGGTGCCGTCGAGCAGAGCCTGCGCCAGGCTGTGGGTGACCGGTAACGTGGTGAGTACTTCGGTGCTGTAGGAGAGCGTGGGCACGCCGGCCAGGGCGAGGGCCAGCGTCAGGTGCTTGAGGGAGAGGGTCATGCCGGGTTTCCTTGCAGGCGGGGGACGAGGGCGCGGGCCAGGGCGGCGAGGGCGAAGCACCCGCCGGCCACCAGGATGATCGCCGCGCCCGAGGGCACAGGCAGGTCGAAGACGATCGGCAGCAAGATGCCGAGCAGGGTGCTCAGGGTGGCGATGAACACCGACAGGAAGAAAAACCCCTTGAGCGACTGGCTGACCAGCCGGGCCGCCGCCGCTGGAATCACCAGCAGGGCGCCCACCAGGATCGCCCCGATCACCTTCACCGAGGCCACGGTGACCAGCGTCACCAGCACCACGAACAGGTAGTCCAGGGTCTTGACCGCCACCCCGCGTACCGCCGCCAGTTGCGGGTTGAAGCTGGCCAGCATGATGCGGTTGTGGAGCGGCAGGGCCAGGGCCAGGACCAGGAGCGCGACGATGCCCAGCACCACCAGGTCCTGGGCGCTGACGGTGAGCACCGAGCCGAACAACACGTTCTCCAGAATGTGTACGTTGATCTTGCCGGCCAGCATCAGCAGCAAGCTCGCGCCCAGCGCCAGGGACACCGAGAGGAACACGCCGATCAACGTGTCCGGCGAGAGCCCGGTGCGGTTGCGCAAGAAATTGAGCAGCAGGCCAAACAGCAGGCAGTAGCCGAACAGGCTGCCATAGGGCCCGGTGTAGGGCTCGCCCAGCAGGATGCCCATGGCCACGCCGGTGAGCGCCGCGTGGCCGACCGCCTCGGAAAAGAAGGCAAAGCGCTTGACCACCACCAGGGTGCCCAGCCCGCCCAGCACCGGGCCGATCATCAGGCCTGCGAGCAGGGCGTTGATCACGAACCCGTAGGCCAGGGCCTCGGGCAGGTAGCCAGCGGTGGCCCAGGCCTGGACCAACTGGCGGAAGGCGTCATAGCTCATCAGGCAAGGCTCCCGCTGCGAGGGTGAACGCTGAACAGGCCAAGCAGGCGCTGCGGTGTGAGGGCGTGGGCGGGTGGGGCGTCGAACAGCACCTGGCGGTTCAGACCGGTGACCCGGTCGGCCAGGCGCAACACGGCTTCAAGGTCGTGCTCGATCCACAGCACCGTGGTACCCGCCTGGCGCCAGGCCGTGAGCAGTTGCTCGAACACCTGGATACCGGCTTCGTCCAGGGCCGACATGGGTTCGTCGAGTACCAGCAGCTGAGGTTCGGGGATCAGCCCTTGGGCCAGCAGCACGCGCTGGCGTTCGCCCCCGGAGAGGGCGCCCATGCGCCGGTTGCGTTTCTCGAGCATGCCGACCCGCGCCAGGGCCGCGTCGATGGCTGGCCGCACGCGACCGGCCAGGCCCAGGAAGGCCGGGCGACGCTGGCACAGGGCGGCCATGAAATCGTCCACGGTCATCGGCAGGCCCCGGTCGAACTCCAGAGCCTGGGGCACATAGCCGATCACTTCGCGCTCGGTCGGCCAGTGCAGGGTCAACTGGCCCTGGTGCGGCATCTGCCCAAGCAAGGTCTTGATCAACGAACTCTTGCCGCCGCCATTGGGGCCGACGATGGCATGCACGCTGCCGGCGGCGACGCTGAAGGCCACGTTTTCGAGAATGCGCGTACGCCCCAGGGTCAGGTCGATGCCGGCGAACTCGATGCGCGGCCCGCAGGCGGCGCCGAGGTGGGCGGCTGCGGTCATGTGCGGGTCTCCTGGATGGCGCGTACCACGGTGTCCAGATTGCGCTTCATCTCCACCTCGTACTTGTCCTGGGTGTACTCGCCGTAGGAGATGTGGGTCAGCGGGTAGATGCGCACGCCCGCTTCGCGCTGGATGGTGTCGACATAGGCTGACGGGAAGTCCATCTCCGAGAAGATCACCTGCACATCCAAGGCCTTGAGCTGGTCGATGGTCTTCTTGAGCTGCGCCGGGCTCGGCTCGATGCCATGGGCCGGCTCGACCACGGCGGTGACTTCCAGACCGAAGTCGCGCACCAGGTAGTCGTAGGCGGCGTGGATGGTGGCTACGCGCAAGGTGGCGTCCGGTGCCTGGGTGACCTGGGCCAGGGCCTCGGCGCGCAGCGTGCGCAGGCGCTTGGCGTAGGCGCGGGCGTTCTGGGTGTAGGCCTTGGCGTTGTCCGGGTCGAGCTTGCCCAGCTCGCGGGCGATGTTGTTGACCTGGGCGATGGTCGCGCTGATCGACAGGAAAGTGTGCGGGTTGACCACCTTGCCCGCGCCCCGGGCGGCGATCCCGGTGGCGGCCAGCAGCGGCACGTTGGCGTTGGACTCGATGGTCTTGATGTCGGGTTTTTCGCTGGCGGCGATCATGCGGTCGGCAAAGTCATCGTGGCCCACACCGTTGAGCACGATCACATCCAGGGTGCCGATGCGCTTGATGTCTTCGGCCCGCGGCTCGTAGGCATGGGGGTTGAAGCCTGCCGGAATCAGCGGTACCACCTCGGCCTTGTCGCCGACGATATTGGTCACATAGCTGTAGTAGGGGTGCAGGGTGATGCCGATGCGCAGGGGCTTGCCGTTGTCGGCCTGGGCCAGGGCCGGCAAGGCGCAGGCCAACAGCAGGGTGAGGACGAAGCGGAGCATGGGGGTATCCTTCGGTTCAGTGGCGGTGTTGGCGGGTGACCCCGGCGTCGTAGTGGCTGACCACCTGCTGCCAGCCGGCGGCGATCAGCGCGGTCTGGCCCAGGTCGTCCGGGGCCAGGGCGCTGCGGTCACGGCGCAGCCAGACATCCGGCTGTTCGCCGTCGCCAGAAGGCAGGATCAGCAGCAGGCTGCCCGCCACCTGGGCGTCCTGGCTGCGGCCCAGGTAGGCGCCGCTGGGCAGTCGCTGCCAGTGGTGACCTCCGCGGCGCTGGCTGCTGGCGTCGGGCACGAAGGGCGGCAGGCCTTCCTCGGCCAAGGCCTCCACGTCCGGGACCTGGCCGCTTTCCTCGCGCAGCAGCGCGATCTCCTCGACCGCTACCCACAGGTCGGTGTACAGGCCTTGCTCGGCGGCGGTGAGGTCGCGGCGGGCATCGATCTGGTGGGCCGCGATGGCCACTTCGTCTTCGCGCTCACCGCGCAGCACCACCACCGTGGTGGCGAGGGTGATGATCAGCAGGGCGGCGAGCAGCACGTACAAGGTCTCGTGCCCGGCACCGGCCGGGCGTACCACCTGGGCCCGGCTCATGGCGCGCCTATGTCGGCATGGTCGACTTCCACCACATGGCCGGGGCCTGCGTCGAACAGCACATAGAACTCACCCTCGGGGCGCTTGAAGGTCAGGGTGGAGTCTTCGCCGAGCTTGCTGGCCAGCAGCACCTGTTCGTCATAGCCGATCACGTCCAGGGTCACTCCCGGTGCGCCGCTGCCGTCGGAGAACCCGCCTTTGCAGGTGATCTGGTCGGCCGATTCGGTGCATTCGCACATGGGGTTATGGGCCTGCGCAGGCAGCGCGACGCCCAGCAGCAGGGGCAGGGCGAGGACGCCCATCCAGTGTTTCATTGCTTGCCTCCTTGTTTCTGAAGCCACGCCACGGTGGCCGGCGATGCCTTGGCCAGCGGAATCGAGGCCTGGTGCATCTGCCCGTCCCAGCCTTCGAAGGTGAGCCACAGCTCGGCGTCGGGCCGGGTCTTTTGCGGAATGTTGACCTCGCCGGTCATGCGATAAGGCGTGCCGACGAACAGCGCGCCGGCTGCCCGCAGGCTGCGCGGTTTGCCCACGCGCAGGTACACCGCCTTGATGTCGCTGCACTGCTCGCACAGGGCGATCTTGAACTGCTTGAAGTAGCCCGCCGGGCCGTCGGAGCGCGGCGCCTCGTCGAAGCGCTCGGCCAGGCGCACGCTCCACGGGCCGGCATTCAGTTCGCCCAATTCACGTTCGCCCAGGCCGATTTCGCCACGGTCCATCGAGGCTTCATGCAAGTACTTGGGCATCAGCCCGAGGGGAATCAGCACCAGCAGGATGTTCAGGTGAAATCGCCACTTCAGCCAGAAACGTTTGACTGGCGACTGGGGTGGGGTGTGCTTGCTCATAGGCTGGCCTCCGACGCGGTCGCCGCGCGTGCCCGGGGCTGGCGCTTGAGCGCAGCGGCGGTGGCCTGGGCGGTGCGCTTGGTCCAGATCAACAGGCCGCTGAGCACCATCAAGGTCAGCATCAGGCCAAAGAAGGCCCAGATCAGCTTGACCCAGATACCGCCGAAATCACCGGTGTGAAGCGGGCGCATGGACTCGGTGACGAACTCCAGGGCCGAGCGGTCCGAAACCATGAACGAAGCCTCGACCTTGCTGTTGTAGGGGTTGACGTTGACTGTTTCGAACATCAGCGGATACCAGCCGCGCCCGCCCATGTAGTAATGGCTGTAGGCATTGCCCGGCAGGGTGATGAAGGTCACCTCGAAGCCTGGGAAGCGCTCGGTGGCGGCGCGCTCGGCCTCGTCCAGGCTGATCGGCGTGGGCGCCTGGCCGTCGGCGGTGCGCGGCACGTCTTCGCGGGCGATGGCCGGCACGATCGGCTCGCTGGAAATCGTCACGTGGTTATCGGCCAGCGTGGCCTGGATCAGGAACCAGGTGCCGGTGATGGAGATGGTGGCGATGAACCAGATCGACCAGACCCCGCTCAGGCGGTGCAGATCGCCCCAGAAGATCCGCGAACCGTGGCCCAGGCGCGGCAGCTTGAAAAAGCCTTTCCAGAAGCGCTTGTACACCACCAGCCCGGTGACCAGCGAGGCGAGCAGCGGCAGCCCCAGCAAGGACACCAGGTACCAGCCCCAGCTATAGCCGTTGGTGAACGGCACCAGCCACCAGCCGTGCAGTGCCCGGGTGAAGGCTTCGAAATCGAAGGTCGGGCTCTTGCCCTGGATCGCTCCGGTGTAGGGGTTCACGTACAGGATCGGTGACGTGCCGTCGGGGTAGGTGACGCTGGCGGTGAGGGCGAAGTGCGCCTCGCCCGGCTTGCTGATGTAGTTCACCGCGATGGCCGGGTCGGCGCGGTGGATCGCGTCGAGCACCTGCTGGTAGCTCAGCGGCTGGGCGTCATCGTGGGGCTTGCTGGCGCGCACGTCTGGGTTGGCCAGCCAGACGATTTCTTGGCTAAGCACGGCCAGGGTGCCGGTCACGCAGACGATCAACACGAAGAACCAGATGGGCAACGCCAACCAGCTGTGCACCAGGAACCAGGTTTTGGAGCGGGACTTTTTCGACATGAGTACCGGTCTTGTTGGGCAAATGAGCCACGACATCGCGCAACGGCCCAGGCGGGCTTTTCGCGACTGAATCGCATTCGTTTCTATATGTGACGAATGAGCGGCAAAAACCTGCGGGGCAAAATGCAAAAAAATATTTCAAAGCCTCTGGGCCGCGGCGTTGCGCCGAGCCTAAATCCGCCGAATTGAGTTTCGTTCCTAACTGCATGCGAGTGCCCCGGCACTACGAATGAACTTTTAGGAAGACGCCCAGCATGAAACCTGAAGACGCCGAGAAGCTTGCCCGTCGCTTTATCGCCCTGCCGTTGGACAAGCGGCGCCTGTTTCTTCAGGCCTTGGCGCGAGAAGGGGTGGAGTTCTCGCTGTTGCCCATTCCTGCGCAGGTCGAGGGCATCGCCTGCGCGCAGCCGTCCTACGCCCAGCAGCGCATGGGGCTGTTGTGGTTGCTCGATCCAGAAGGCGCAGCCTACAACCTACCCGGAGCGGTGCGCCTACAGGGCGTGCTGGACCTGGACGCACTGAGCGCGGCCTTCGAGGCGCTGGTGGCGCGGCATGAGCCGCTGCGCACGCTGTTCCGCCTGGAGGAGGGCATCTGGTATCCCCGCGTGCAGGCGCCTGGGCCACTGGCGCTGGAGCGCCACGATCTTGCAGGTTGCGCCGAGCGCGAGCAGCGCTTGCAAGACATCGCCCAGCAGCAGGCGGGCCTGCCGTTCGACCTGCAGGAAGGGCCGTTGCTACGGGTATGCCTGGTACGCCTGGCCGAGGACGAGCACGTGCTGTTGCTCACCTTGCACCACATCGTCGCCGATGGCTGGTCGATGAACGTGCTGATCGACGAATTCAGCCGCCTGTACGCCCAATGCGTGGCGGGCCAGGTATCCCAGTTGCCGCCGCTGCCGATCCAGTACGCCGACTACGCCCTGTGGCAGCGAAGCTGGCTGGAGGCGGGCGAGTTGCAGCGCCAGCTCGACTATTGGACGGCCCAGCTGGGCGATGAACAGCCGGTGTTGGAATTGCCGACCGATTTTCCCCGGCCAGCCGCACCGAGTTATCGCGGCGTGCGCCTGGAGTTCGCCATCGACCCTGCGTTGGCCACGGGCCTGCGCACA
This sequence comes from Pseudomonas sp. HTZ2, assembly GCF_033173945.1. NCBI lineage: Bacteria > Pseudomonadati > Pseudomonadota > Gammaproteobacteria > Pseudomonadales > Pseudomonadaceae > Pseudomonas > Pseudomonas sp. HTZ2. Next base: position 5,032,343 of record NZ_CP137332.1, read on the forward strand.
CTGGCCCAGCAGCAAGGCGTGACCTTGTTCATGGTGCTGCTGGCCTCGTTCCAGGCCCTGTTGCACCGCTACACCGGCCAGCAGGACATTCGTGTCGGCGTGCCGGTCGCCGGGCGCGGCAAGGCCGAGACCGAAGGGTTGATCGGCTTGTTCGTCAACACCCAGGTGCTGCGCGCCCAGCCGCGTGGGGATCAGCCGTTCAACGCGCTGCTGGCTGAAGTCCGTACGGCAGTGTTGGGCGCCCAGGCGCACCAGGAGCTGCCGTTCGAGCGTCTGGTCAACGCCCTTGAGCCTTCGCGCGATGCTGCCCATTCGCCGCTGTTCCAGGTGCTCTACAACCACCAGCCCGTGGTCGCCGACCTCGAGCAGTTGTACATCGCCGACGGGCTCAAGGCCTCGCGCCTTGAGTTGGGTGGGCGCACCACCCAGTTCGACCTGGCCCTGGACACGCTGGAAAAGTCTGGCGCCCTGCACGCAGCCTTGACCTACGCCTGCGACCTGTTCGAGCAGGCCAGCATCGAGCGCTTGCGCGAGCACTGGCTGAACCTGCTGCAGGGCATCGTCCAGGCGCCGGATGCACGCCTGGGCGACCTGCCGCTGCTGGGGCATGCCGAACGCGAGCGTCTGCTGCGCGGCTGGAACGCCACCGCCGAGCACTACGAAAACGGCCCCTGCGTGCAGCGCCTGATCGAGGCGCAGGCCCTGCGCACGCCGGATGCCCCGGCCTTGGTGTTCGGCAGTACGCAGTTGAGCTATGCCGAACTGAACGCCCGAGCCAACCGCCTGGCCCATCGCCTGATCGAGGCAGGCGTCGGCCCTGAGGTGCTGGTGGGCATTGCCCTTGAGCGTTCGCTGGAGATGGTGGTCGGCCTGCTGGCAATCCTCAAGGCCGGCGGTGCCTACGTGCCGCTGGACCCGGACTACCCCGCCGAACGCCTGGCCTACATGCTTGAAGACAGCGGTGTGAACCTGCTGTTGACCCAGACCGCGCTGCGGACACGCCTGCCGCTGAACGCCGACCTGCGCATCTTGTGCCTGGACAGTGCCGCCGCCGACTGCGCCGGGTATCCGCACAGCGATCCCGCCTGCCAGGTCAGTGGCCACAACCTGGCCTATGTGATCTACACCTCCGGTTCCACCGGCCGCCCCAAAGGTGCTGGCAATAGCCATCAGGCGTTGTTCAACCGCCTGGCCTGGATGCAGCAGGCCTATGGGCTGCAGGCGTGCGACAGCGTGTTGCAGAAAACGCCGTTCAGCTTCGATGTGTCGGTGTGGGAGTTCTTCTGGCCGCTGATGGTCGGTGCGCGCCTGGTGGTGGCCCAGCCCGGTGCCCATCGCGACCCGGCACAACTGATCCAGATCATCACCGAGCAGGGCATCAGCACCTTGCACTTCGTGCCCTCGATGCTCCAGGCCTTCATCCATGAGCCGGGCGTCCAGGCCTGCACCAGCCTGCGACGCATTGTCTGCAGCGGCGAGGCCCTGCCGGCCGAAGCCCAGGCCCAGGTGTTCGCCCGTTTGCCTGGGGCGGGCCTGTACAACCTCTACGGCCCGACCGAAGCCGCCATCGACGTGACCCACTGGGCCTGCATCGAGGATGGCCGCCACAGCGTGCCGATCGGCCGGCCCATCGCCAACCTGCGCACCCACATCCTCGATGCCGAACTCAACCCGGTGCCGGTTGGCGCCGCCGGTGAGCTGTACCTGGGCGGCGTGGGCCTTGCGCGTGGTTACCACCGCCGCCCGGCGCTGACCGCCGAGCGCTTCGTGGCCGACCCATTCGGCTCCGGTGAGCGCCTGTACCGCACCGGCGATCTGGCGCGTTACCGCGAAGATGGCGTGATCGACTACTTGGGGCGCCTGGATCATCAGGTGAAGATCCGTGGCCTGCGCATCGAACTGGGCGAGATCGAGGCCGGCCTGATGGCTCACCCGGCGGTCAAGGAAGCGGTGGTGCTGGCCCAGGACAACAAGCTGTTGGTCGCCTACCTGGTGCCGTCGGCGCAGGTGGCCGATAGCGGCGCGCTGCAGGCGCAGCTGCGAGCCCATCTACAACTGAGCCTGCCGGTGTTCATGGTGCCGGAGTGCTTCATGCTCCTGGAGCGTCTGCCGGTCACTGCCAACGGCAAGCTCGACCGCAAGGCCCTGCCACGCGCCGGAGCGGTACGCCAGCAGCACGAGGCGCCGCACAGCGAACGCCAGCGCGCCTTGGCGCAGATCTGGCAGCCGTTGCTGGGCGTCGAGGCGGTCGGGCTGGACGATAACTTCTTCGCCCTGGGCGGCGATTCGATCATCGCCATCCAGGTGGTCAGCCGCGCCCGCCAGGCCGGCCTGCGCCTGAGCCCCGCCGATGTGTTCAAGCACCAGACCCTGCGCGAGCTGGCCGAAGCCGTGGAGCAGGCGCCGCTGGTGCAGGTCGAGCAAGGGCCGCTGCAGGGCGAGGTGGCGTTGACGCCCATCCAGCATTGGTTCTTCGAGCAGACGATTCCGACGCGCGAGCATTGGAACCAAGGCCTGCTGCTGACCCCGCGCGAGCCGCTGCAGCCCGAGGGTCTGGAGGCGGCCCTGGTGCGCCTGGTCCAGCAACACGACGCCTTGCGCCTGCGCTATCGCCACACATTGACCGGCTGGCAGCAAACCCACGCCGAGGCGGCGCCTGTGCAGCTGTGGCATCGTCAGGCTGCGTCGGCCCAGGCCTTGCGCGCTCTGTGCGACCAGGCCCAGGCCAGCCTGGACCTCGCCGACGGCCCACTGCTGCGTGCGCTCTTGGTGCAGATGGCCGATGGCAGCCAGCGGCTCTTGCTGGTCGCCCATCACCTGGTGGTGGATGGGGTGTCCTGGCGCGTGCTGCTGGAGGACCTGCAGCAGGCCTACCGTCAGCAGGCCTTGCCGGCCAAGACCAGCGGCTACCAGCACTGGGCTGCACGTTTGGGCGATTACCTGCCTCGAGCTCGTCAGCAATTGCCGTTCTGGCTGGCGCAGCGCGCCAGCGCGCCACTGCCGCACGACAACCCGAATGGGCGCAGGGTCAACGCCAGCGCGGCCGTGCTGACCTGGCGCCTGAGCGCCGAGCGCACCCGCCAATTGCTGCAGCGCGCAGGCCAGGCCTACCGCACCCAGGTCAACGACCTGCTGTTGACCGCCCTGGCCCAGGCCGTGGCTGACTGGAGCGCTCAGGCGGACTGCCTGGTACTGCTCGAAGGCCACGGTCGCGAGGCGCTGTTCGACGACATCGATCTGAGCCGCACCGTGGGCTGGTTCACCAGCCTGTTCCCCGTGCGCCTGAAGGCTGCGCCGACGCCGGGCGAGGCGATCAAGGCGGTCAAGGAGCAGTTGCGCGCGGTGCCGGACAAGGGCGTCGGCTATGGTGTGCTGCGCTACCTGGATGCCGAGGCCGGCGCACAGCTGGCCGCCCAGGCGCAGGCGGGCATCCTGTTCAACTACCTGGGCCAGTTCGACCAGCAATTCGGAGACGACGCCTTGTTCGCCCCGGCCATCGAAGGCAGCGGCCAGTCCCAGGATCCTATGGCGCCGTTGGCCAGCGCCTTGAGCTTGGAAGGGCAGGTGTACCAGGGCCAGCTGGTGCTGGAGTGGCGCTACTGTCGCGAAAGTTTCGACACCTCCACACTCGAGCGTCTGGCCGAGGGCTTCGGCCAGGCCCTCGAGGCGTTGCTTGACCATTGCCTGGCCCCCGGCACCCTCGGCGTGACACCTTCGGACTTCCCTTTGGCGCGGCTGAACCAGGCACAACTCGATGGCCTGGCCTTGGACTGGGCTCACGTCGAGGATGTGCTGCCGCTTTCGCCCTTGCAGCAGGGCATGCTGTTCCACAGCCTCTACGCGCCCGAGACCCGCGCCTACATCAACCAGTTGCAGGTGTGCATCGACGGCCTGGACGTGGCGCGCTTCGCCGCCAGCTGGCAGGCCGTGCTCGCACGCCACGACGTGCTGCGCAGCCAGTATCACTGGGAGGCCCTGGCGCAGCCGGTGCAGTCGATCGCCCGCGAGGTAGCACTGCCACTGCAGGTGCTGCCGGGTGAAGGCGCGGATATCCAGCGTATTGCCGATCAGGAGCGCACCCGCGCCTTCGCCCTGGACCGCGCACCCTTGCTGCGCCTGGTGCTGGTGCACCTGGGCGGCGAGCGCTACCAGTTGATCTACACCAGCCACCACATCCTCATGGATGGTTGGAGCAACGCTCAGCTGCTGGGCGAGGTGTTGCAACGCTATGCAGGCGGCCAACCGCCGGTGAGTGCGGGCAAGTACGCCGATTACCTGGCCTGGCTGCAACGGCGCGACCCGGCCTTGGACGAGGTCTTCTGGCGCGGCCAGCTCCAGGCGCTCGAAGCACCGACCCTGCTGGGCGAAGCGCTGCCCCGCGAGGCGGGCGAGGAGGGTTTCGGCGAGTTGGTCCACGGCTTGGACGAAGCCTTCAGCCAACGCCTGGCGGCGTTCGCCCGGGCCCAACAGGTGACCGTCAGCGTGGTGTTCCAGGCGGCCTGGGCGTTGCTGCTGCAGCGCTACTGCAACCAGCCATCGGTGGCCTTCGGCGCCACCGTGGCCGGGCGCCCCGCGCAGTTGCCGGGCATCGAGCAGCAGGTCGGGTTGTTCATCAACACCTTGCCGGTGATCTGCGCGCCGCGTGCGACCCAGCGCGTGGCTGCCTGGCTGGGCGAGGTGCAGGCGCTTAACCTGCAACTGCGCGAGCACGAGCACACTTCGCTGGTGGACATCCAGCGCTGGGCCGGCCAGCAGGGGGCCTTGTTCGACAGCCTGCTGGTGTTCGAGAACTTCCCGGTGGCCGAGGCGCTGCGCCAAGGCGCACCGGGCGGCTTGCGGCTCTCGCAGGTCAGCAACGTCGAGCAGACCAGCTATCCGCTGACCCTGGGCATCGAGCAGCACCAGGGCCTGGTACTGACCTTCAGCCACGACCGCACCCGGATCGGCAGTGCACAGGTGGCGCAGCTGCGCGATGCCCTGGTGCACCTGCTTGCGCAGTTCGTGGCCGCGCCTGAACAGCCGCTGGCGAGCCTGGGCCTGCTCGATGCCGCGCGCCACGCCGAGCGCCTGGCCCAGGGCGGGCAGCCGCGGCTGACGCTGGACAGCCCGCTGTTGGCGCACCAGCGCTTCGAATGCCAGGCAGCGCTCACGCCACAGGCGCTGGCCCTGATCGCCGGCGAGCAGCGCTGGACCTACGACAAACTCAATGCCCAGGCCAACCGCCTGGCCCATCGCCTGCGCGCATGCGGCGTGGGTCCTGGCCAGCGCGTGGGGCTGTCGGTGCGACGCGGGCCGATGATGATCGCCAGCCTCTTGGCGGTGCTCAAGGCGGGCGCCGCCTATGTGCCGCTGGACCCCGACTACCCGGCCGAACGCCTGACCTACATGATCGAGGACAGCGCCCTGAGCCTGTTGCTCATGCAGCCTGGTTTGCTCCAGGCGCCGGCCGGGCTGCCTTGCCTGCTGCTGGAGGCGGGCGAGGGCTGGCTGGAGGGCTACAGCCCGGAAAACCCGGTCAACCTGGCCAGTGCCCAGGACCTGGCCTACCTGATCTACACCTCCGGTTCCACCGGCCAGCCCAAGGGGGTGTCGATTGCCCATGCGGCACTGCGCGAATTCTGCGTGATCGCCGCCGACTATTCGCAACTGGTCCCCGAGGATCGAGTGCTGCAGTTCGCCACCTTCAGCTTCGACGGCTTCGTCGAGCAGTGCTACCCGCCGCTGTGCGTGGGCGCCTGCTTGGTGCTGCGCGGCGATGAGCTGTGGGACACCACGACCCTGTACGAGCAGATCATCGCCCAAGGCATCACCCTGGCCGACCTGCCGGCGGCGTACTGGTTCCTGCTGGCCCAGGAGTGGGCCGCCAGCGCGCCGCGTGAGGCCGGGCGCCTGCGCCAGGTGCATGTGGGGGGCGAGGCGATGTCCGCCGAGGGGCTCAAGCTGTGGCACGCGGCTGGGCTGGAGCATGTGCGGCTGGTCAACACCTACGGCCCCACCGAGGCCACGGTGGTGTCGAGCACGCACCTTTGCACCTTGGCTGACAGCGCGGGCGCCATCCCCATCGGCCGCGCGTTGCCGGGGCGGGCGCTGCACATCCTGGACGGCCACGGCCACCTGGCCCCGGCAGGTCTGGCCGGCGAGCTGTGCATCGCCGCAGGCGCGGGCCTTGCCCGTGACTACCATGGCCGTGCGGCGCTGACCGCCGAGCGCTTCGTGCCAGACCCGTTCGCCGGCACCCCGGGTCAGCGCTTGTACCGCAGCGGCGATCTGGCGCGGGTGCGCGCCGATGGCGTGGTCGAGTACATCGGCCGGGCCGACCATCAGGTGAAGATCCGTGGTTTCCGGGTCGAACTGGGTGAGCTGGAAGCGCACCTGCAAGCGTTGCCCATGATCCGCGAAGCAGCGGTGCTGGTGCACGAGGGCGCCACCGGCAAGCAATTGATCGGCTACGCCGTGCCCACCGCGCCTGCGCATACCAGCGCCGAACTGACCCGCGCCGTGCGCCAGGCGCTCAAGGCCCGCTTGCCGGACTACCTGTTGCCGGCCCAGGTGGTGGCGCTGGCAGCGCTGCCGCTCAACCGCAACGGCAAACTCGACCGCACGGCCTTGCCCGCGCCCGAGGCCCTGGCGCTTGAGGGTGGCGAGCCGCTGCGCGAAGGCCTGGAGCAGCAGCTCGGGCAGATCTGGCAGCAGGTGCTGGGCCTCGATGGCCTGGGCCGCGAGGACAACTTCTTCGACCTGGGCGGCCACTCCCTGCTGGCCACCCAGATCGTTTCCCAGGTGCGCCGGCAACTGGGGCGTGCAGTGAGCCTGCGGGCGCTGTTCGAGCATCCGCGGCTGTGCGATTTTGCCGAGCAGGTGCGCGCCAGTGCCGATCAGGCCGTGCTCGCCCGCCCGGCCATGGCGCGAGACCCAGGGCCGGGCGAGCAGCCATTGTCGTTCGCCCAGCAGCGCCTGTGGTTCCTCTGGAGCCTGGAGCCGCACAGCTCGATGTACAACATGCCCGGCGCCCTGCGCCTGCGCGGCCCACTGGATCCGGACGCCCTGCGCCGTACCTTCGAAGCCTTGCTGGCGCGTCATGAAGTGCTGCGCAGCACCTACCACGAGGCGCGCGGAAGTACCTGGCAACAGGTGCGTGACGACCTGCCGCTGGCGCTGCGTTACCGCGACTTGCGTGGCCTGGCCGATGCCGAGGCCAGTGCCCAGGCACTGGCCCGCGAGGAAGTCGCGCAGCCGTTCGATCTGGCCAACGGCCCACTGCTGCGTGTGCAGGTGCTGCAACTGGCCGACCAGGACCATGTGCTGCTCATGACCTTGCACCACATCGTCGCCGACGACGGCTCGTTCCGTGTGCTGATCGACGAGTTCGTGAGCCTCTACAGCGCATTCGCGGCAGGCGAGCAGCCGACCCTGCCAGGGCTGAACCTGCAATACGCCGACTTCGCCCGCTGGCAGCGCCAGTGGTTGGAGCAGGGCGGCGAACTGCAACGCCAACTCGCCTGGTGGCAGGCCCATCTGGGCGAGCATCACCCGGTGCTGGAGCTGCCGCCGGACCCGACCGCCGAACCCGGCGAAGCCGGGCAGGGCGCGACCTGCCACTTCACCTTCGACCTCGCCCAGAGCGCGGCCTTGCGCCGGTTCGCACGGCAACGCCAGCAGTCGCTGTTCAGCGTGCTGCTGGCCGCGTTCAACGTGGTGTTGCAACAGCGCACCGGGCAGGCCCGCCTGCGCATCGGCACCGACATCGCCAACCGCAACCATGCCGAGCTCGAGCGCATGGTTGGCTTCTTCGTCAACCAGCTGGTGTTGCAGGTGGAGCTTGTGCCGGCGATGACTGCCGATCAGCTGCTGACCCTGTGCAGCCGAACGTTGATCGAGGCATCCGAGCACCAAGACCTGCCGTTCGAGCGCCTGGTCGAGGCCCTGCGCCTGCCCCGGCGCAACGGCCGCTCGCCGCTGTTCTCGATCAAGCTGATCCACCAGGAAGGCGTGGGGCGCCTGCCGTCGATGGGGGCGCTGCAGGTCAGTGACTTCCCGTCCGGGCGCCAGGCCGCCGAGCTGGACCTGGTGGCGGCGTTCTACAACGACGACGAGCACCTGCACCTGAGCTTCGAGTATCCGGCCGGGCGTTTCGCTCCGGCCACGCTGGAGGCGATGTTCGAGCAGGTCCGGGCGGTGCTCGCGGCGCTGGTCGGGGGCGCAGCCACCCTGGGCGAGCTGTCGGCCCGGGCCGAGCAGGTCTGGCGTGACCACCAGCAGCGCCAGAGCAGCGAACGCGCCGCCCGCCTCAAAGGGCTGCACCCGATCCGCCGGCGTCGTTCCAGCGCCGTCGAATGACCTGATTGTTCAACGACTTTTGCGGCGGCTCGCGACGAGCCGCCATGGTCCAGTTCCAGGAGGCGTCATGTCTGTCACTTCATTGTCCTCTCGCCCCATGCGCGGTGCGCGCAAGCGCATTTCCAGCGACACGTCCAGCCTGGTCAGCTTCCGCCCGTTGTTCGAGGCGGGCTTTCCGCTGCTGTGTACGCCCACCGTGCCAGGGGTCGATCTAGTCGCCTGGGCGGCGCAGAACCGCGCGCTGATCCAGCAGCAATTGCACCAGGGGGCGGCGATCCTGTTCCGCGGCTTCGATGTGGCAGGTATCGATCAATTCAACCAGTGTATCGACGCGATTTCCGGCGGCGCCCTGCAGTACCTGTTCCGCGCCTCGCCACGCACCCAGATCACGGGCCAGTTCAACATCTACAGCTCCACTGACTACCCGGCCGGTGAGCGGATCTTCCCGCACAACGAGCACTCCTATTCGCCGGTGTTCCCGCTGCATTTGTACTTCTACTGCGACACCCCCTCCCAGACCGGTGGCCAGACGCCGCTGGGCGATACCCGGCTGATCCTCGACCGCGTCGATCCGCAGGTGCGCGAAGCCTTCGCCCGCAAGGGCATTCTCTATGTGCGCAACTATGGCGACGGCATGGGCCTGCCGTGGCAGACCGTGTTCCAGAGCGAGGTGCGCAGCGAAGTGGAAGCCTACTGCGCGCAAATCGGTGTAGAGGCCGAGTGGAAACCAGGCAACCGCCTGCGCACCCGTCAGCGCGGCCCGGCCATCGTCCGCCACCCGCAAACCGGCGAGCGCATCTGGTTCAACCACGGCACCTTCTTCAATGCCCTGACCCTGCCTGACAGCATCCGCGACAACCTGCTGCGCGAGTTCGGCCCGCTGGACTTGCCGCAGAACACGTTCTTTGGCGATGGCACGCCGATCGGCGATGACGTGGTGCGCCACCTGCAACAGATCTACCGCGACGTGATGGTCGAATTCGACTGGCAGAAGGGCGACGTGGTGCTGCTGGACAACATCCTCACCGTGCATGCGCGCAACGCCTTCACGGGCCGTCGAAAAATTCTCACCGCCATGGCGATCGCGCAGAAAAGCGCCGATCTGGCCCACGATTAAGGAGCTCCACACATGACCCTCTCCCTCCAGCCAGGCCATGACGACGTAGGCGGTGAACTGTTCCAGGCCTCTGCCCAGCAGGCGCTGGCTTTGGCCAACCAGGGCGAGCACCCAGGGCACGCTTGGGTGGTGCTCAGCGTCGCACGCCTGCCCGATGCCGGCGCGCTGTCCGCGCACCTGGCGACCCTGGGTGCGCGCCACGAAATACTGCGCACCCTATACCGCCGCCTGCCGGGCATGGCCTGGCCGCTGCAGGCCGTGCAGGCGCAAGTGCCTGGCGCCGTACATGCCGAGGCCGACCGCGACCTGGACCAGGCGCTGGCCTGGGCCAGGGCCCAGGTGGGTGCAGCCGGTGCCTGCAGCGTGGCGGTGAGCGCCCTGGCCGGTGCCCAGCCACGCCTGTTGCTGCTGGGCAGCGCGGCCAGCCTCGACCGCGCCAGCCTGCTGATGGTGGCGGGCGAGTTGGCCGTCTTGTGCGAGGGCCGCGTGCTCGCCGACAACCACGAGGCGTTGCAGTACGTCGACTTCGCCGCCTGGCAGCAGGAACTGCGCGAAGATGAGCTGGGCCGCCAGGGCGCGGCGTTCTGGCAGGCGCTGGTGCGCAGCCATCAGGTCAACCACCGCCTGGCCTTCGAAACCCCAGGCCACGCCAACGCTCGCCACCAGGCCAGCCGTGCCGATCGGACGCTCGAGGCGCTGCTGTCGAGCGACGGCGGCGAGGCGCGGGTGCTGGCGCTGTGGGGCGCTTTCCTGGCCCGTATCAGCCAGCAGGACCGCTTGCTGATCGGCCTGCACGTGGAGGGCCGCAACGAGGATCTGGCCGATGCCTGTGGCGTGTTCGCCCGGGCCCTGCCGGTGGCCTTCGACCAACGCCAGGGCGCCAGCCTCGATGGGTTGACCGACGAGATGACGACCCGCCTCGAACAGTCGCGCTCCTGGCTGGACTGCCTGAACGAGTTCGACCTGGGGCTGTGCCGCTACGGCTTCGTCCATCGCCCGAGCGCCGCTGAACAAAGCGTTTTGGCGCTGGACGCCGAAGGGCCGGCCGAGCGCCTGCGCCTGGTGCTAGGCGAAGGCCTGGTGCGCCTGGATGCCGATGCCGCTGCCTTCAGCGTCGAGGCCTTGCAGATGCTGCTGGGGCAGTTCCTGCACTTTGCCGGTCAGGCTCTGGTCGCGCCAGCGCAGGACCTTGCCGAGGCCGGCTTGCTCGATGAGGCTGGGCGCCGGCTGGTGCTGCAGGGCTTCAACCCCCAGGCCGCCTCCCTGCGCCAGGCGCGGCAGTTGCAAGCGTTGTTCGCCGAGCAGGCCGAGCGTCAGCCCCAGGCCATCGCCTTGAGCGTGGGCGGCGAGCGGCTGACCTATGGCGAGCTGGAGCGCCTGTCGAACCAGGTGGCCAACACCTTGCGCGCCCAGGGCACAGGCCCGGACCAGGTGGTGGCGGTGTATGGCCAGCGCAGCCGCGAGCTGGTGGTGGCACTGCTGGGCATCCTCAAGGCCGGAGGCGCCTACCTGCCGCTGGACCCGAACTACCCGGCCGAGCGCCTGGCCTTCATGCTCGCCGATGCCGGTGCCGAGCAGGTGCTGGCCTGCCTGCCGCTGCCTGCGGCCTGGCAGCAGAACCCGCGTTTGACGGTCACTTCCCTGGCCACCGATGCGCCCGTGTGGTCGGCCAGCGAGCAGGCCCCGGCGCCACTGGGCGATGCCGACAATCTGGCCTACGTGATCTACACCTCCGGCTCCACCGGCAAGCCTAAGGGGGTCATGGTCAGCCACGCCAACGCCGTGGCCTCGACCTTGGCCCGTGGGCATTTCTACCGCGAAGCGCTGGGCAATTTCCTGATGCTGTCGTCGTTCTCCTTCGACAGCTCCGTGGCCGGTGTCTTCTGGGCGTTGAGCCAGGGCGCGACACTGACTCTGCCGGAGGAGCACAGCTACAAGGATCCGCAACAGCTGGCCGCGCTGATCGCCCGGGAGGGCGTGACCCATTACCTGACGTTGCCCTCGTTCCACGGGCAGATCCTCGAATACCTCGATGCACCGAGCCTGCGCTGCGTGATCGTCGCCGGCGAGGCCTGCACCCAAGAGCTTGCGCGGCGCCACGGCGAGCGTCTGGCAGGGGTTTCGCTGGTCAACGAGTACGGACCGAGCGAAGCCACCGTGTGGTCCACCGCCACCTACCTGGACCCGGCCGACGGCCATGGCATCGCCATCGGCAAGCCGGTCCAGGGCCTGCGGGTGCATGTGCTGGACGCGCAGTTCGAACCGGTCGCGCCGGGTGTCGAGGGCGAGCTGCACGTGGCCGGCGATGGCCTGTGCCGTGGCTACCTGGCGCGGCCGTCCCTGACCGCCGAGCGCTTCTTGCCGGACCCGTTCGCCCAGGAACCGGGGCAGCGCCTGTACCGCACAGGCGATGTAGCGCGCTACCGGGTCGACGGTACCCTGGACTGCCTTGGGCGCCTGGATCATCAGGTCAAGCTGCGCGGTTTTCGCATCGAGTTGGGCGAAATCGAAAACGCCCTCCGCGCCGGGCGCGGCGTGGACGATGCGCTGGTGATCGCCCATGACACCGCGGCGGGTAAACAATTGCTGGCCTTCGTCGTTTCTACTCAGGAAGGTCACGAGCAACTGGGCCTGGACCTGCACAGCCACCTCTCCCAGGTGCTGCCCGAGCACATGCTGCCGGCGCGCATCCGGGTGCTGGAACGCTTCCCGCAGACCCCCAATGGCAAGCTCGACCGCAATGCCTTGCTGGCCCTGGACAGCCGACGCAGCCAGTACATCGCCCCGCGCACGGACCTTGAGCGCACCCTGGCCGGTATCTGGGCCGAGGCCCTGCAGGTGGACAAGGTCGGTGTGCAGGACAGCTTCTTCGAGCTCGGCGGCCACTCGCTGCTGGCCACCGCGATCCGTACCCGGATCCAGGAAGCCTTGGGCCTGACGATCCCGCTGCGGGTGTTCTTCGAGGGCGAGACCCTCGAGCGCCTGGCGCAGGAGATCGATGCATTGCGCGAGCAAGCCGGTAATCAGCAAAACACAGTGGACTCCCTGGAGGCGCTGTTCGACGAGGTTGAAGCTCTATGAATGCGGTACCGGACAGAATGCTGGCGCTGGCGCAACGGTTTGCAGGGATGTCGGCCGAAGCCCGACAGGCGCTGCAAGGCAAGATGCGCGAGCAGGGCCTGACCCTGGAAGCCCTGCCGATCCCGCCGCGTGCGGCGGGTTTGCAGGTGGTGCCGGCGTCCTACGCCCAGCAGCGGCTGTGGTTCATCTGGCAACTGGAGCCACAGGCCAGCGCCTACAACCTGACCGGTGCCTTCCGCCTGCGCGGCCCGCTGGACCGTGCGGCCCTGGAGCAGACCCTGGCCGCGCTGCTGGCGCGCCATGAAGTACTGCGCACCACCTTCCGCCTGGAGGCGGGGGCTGTGCAGCAAGTGATCCACCCTGCGATGGCCTGCCCGCTGGAGCAGGTCGAGGCGCACGAGGCAGGCCTTCAGGCTGCCATCGCCAGCGCTGCCCGGGCACCGTTCGACCTGGCCCACGGCCCGCTGATGCGCGCCCGGTTGGTCCGGCTCGGCGCCCAGGATCATGTGTTGGTGCTCACGCTGCACCATATCGTCACCGATGGCGCCTCGTTGCCCATCCTGATCGAGGAATTCACCCGCCACTACGCGGCGTTCGCCAGCGGCCAGGCGCCGCAGGTAGAGGCCCTGCCGATCCAGTACGCCGACTTTGCCCTGTGGCAGCGGCTGTGGCTGGAGGCGGGCGAGGGCGAGCGGCAATTGCAGTATTGGCGCGAGCAGTTGGGCGATGAACACCCGCTTTTGAGCCTGCCGCTGGACCGCAAGCGCCCGAGCGTACCCAGCCAGCAGGGCGATTGCGTCAGCGTCCAGGTGCCCGCCGCAACCTTGGAAGGCCTGCGCCAGTTGGCCCGCGAGCAGGGCTGTACGCTGTTCGTGGTGCTGCTGGCGTCGCTGCATGCGTTGTTGCACCGCTACAGCGGCGAGCACGACATCCGTGTCGGCGTGCCGGTGGCCAACCGCACACGCCAGGACGTGCAGACGCTGCTGGGCTTTTTCATCAACACCCAGGTGCTGCGCAGCCAGCCGCAGCCCGAGCAACCCTTCCTGGACCTGCTGCAGGCCCTCAGGGCTGCGGCCGTGCAAGCTCAGAGCCATCAGGACGTGCCGTTCGAACAACTGGTGGACGCGCTGCAGCCAGAACGCAGCTTGAACCAGAGCCCGCTGTTCCAGGTGATGCTCAATCATCAGCAGGCCGCCGAGGGCAGTGCCCGCTGGTCGTTGCAGGGGCTGGAGGTCGAAGTGCTGGCGGTCGATGAACGCAGCACCAAGTTCGACCTGATGCTCGATACCGTCGAAGGGCCCGAGGGCCTGAGCGCGGCGTTCACCTATGCCACCGACCTGTTCGAGGCCGCCACCCTCGAGCGCATGGCGCGCCACTGGTTGAACTTGCTGCAAGCGATCGTGCGCAATCCGGCCACGGCCCTGGGCGAGTTGCCGATGCTCGATGCCGCTGAGCGCGCTGCCACCCTGGCCGAGTGGAACCCCAGGCCGGCCCGGCATGAGCTGCGCGAGTGCCTGCACCAGCGCATCGAGCGCCAGGCGGCCTTGCGCCCAGCGGCCACCGCGGTGGTCTGCGAGGGCGAGCGCCTGAGCTATGGCGAGCTCAACCGCCGGGCCAACCGCCTGGCCTGGCACCTGCGTGCCCAGGGTGTGGGCCCGGACGTGCGCGTGGGCATCGCCTTGCCACGCTCGCTGGAGATGCTGGTGGGGCTGCTGGCGATCCTCAAGGCCGGTGGCGCCTATGTGCCGCTGGACCCTGAATACCCCGAGGAGCGCCTGGCCTATCTGCTCGAAGACAGCGGCACGCGCCTGCTGATCAGCCAGGCGCCGCTTGCCGTGCGCCTGCCGCAGGTCGAGGGCCTTCAGACGCTGTTGCTCGACCAGGCCGGTGCCTGGCTGAGCGAGGCGCCCGAGCACGACCTGCCCAACCTGACCGACCCCGACAACCTGGCCTACGTCATCTACACCTCAGGCTCGACCGGCAAGCCCAAGGGCACCTTGTTGCCCCATGCCAATGTGTTGCGCCTGTTCCAGGCCACCCAGCAGTGGTTCGGCTTCGACGAGCACGATGTGTGGACGCTGTTCCATTCCTATGCGTTCGATTTTTCGGTGTGGGAGATCTTCGGCGCATTGCTGCATGGCGGCACGTTGGTGGTGGTGCCCTATGCCACCAGCCGTTCGCCCCAGGACTTCCACCGCCTGTTGCGCGAGGAGGGCGTGACGGTGCTCAACCAGACGCCGTCGGCCTTCCGCCCGCTGATCGAGGTGGCGTGCGCGGCCCGCGACCAGGGGCCGCTGGCCCTGCGCACGGTGATCTTCGGCGGCGAGGCCCTGGCGGTGGCCGACCTGCGGCCTTGGTTCGAAGCCTTCGGCGATCGCCAGCCGCAACTGGTGAACATGTACGGCATCACCGAGACCACGGTGCACGTGAGTTACCGGCCACTGGGCTGGGCCGACCTTGAATCGAGCAACAGCAGCCCGCTGGGCGAGCCGATCGGCGATTTGTCGTGGTACGTGCTCGACAGCCGTTTGAACCCGGTGGCCAAAGGCTGCGTGGGCGAGCTGTACGTGGGCGGGGCGGGCCTGGCACGGGGCTACCATCAACGCGCGGATCTGACTGCCACGCGCTTTGTGGCCGACCCCTTCGCCGAGCGCCCTGGGGCGCGCCTGTACCGCACGGGCGATCTGGCCCGCTACAGCGCCGACGGCAGCCTCGAGTATATCGGCCGGATCGACCATCAGGTGAAGATCCGCGGTTTTCGCATCGAGCTGGGCGAGATCCAGCGCTGCCTGCAACAGCATCCGCAGGTCGCCCAGGCCCTGGTGCTGGTGCACGAGGCTGGCGCCAGCAAGCAACTGGTCGGCTACCTGGTGGCCAAGGCTGGCGTCGAGGCCGGCAGCAGCACCTTCGGCCAGGGCCTGCGTGACTACCTGCGCGGCGAGCTGCCTGACTATATGGTGCCCGCACACTTGATGGTGCTCGACGCCTGGCCGCTGACCAGCAACGGCAAGCTCGACCGCAAGGCGCTGCCCGCGCCGGGCCTGGCGCCGTCGCGAGGGGCCTGGCAAGCGCCGCAGGATGCGCTGCAGGCTGACCTGGTCACGCTCTGGGAAGAGGTGCTCAAGCGTGCGCCGGTCAGCATCGATGACAACTTCTTCGAGCTCGGTGGCGACTCGATCATCGCCATCCAGCTGGTCAGCCGTGCCCGTCAGAGCGGCATCCGCTTCAGCCCCAAGGATCTGTTCCAATACCAGACCGTGCAAAGTCTGGCGCGGGTCGCGGTGCGCAGCGAGGCGGCCGTCCACAGCGATGCGCCGGTGGTTGGGGAGGCGCCGCTGACGCCGATCCAGCAGTGGTTCTTCGAGCAGCCCGTGGCCCATCGCGCCCACTGGAACCAGTCGGTGTTGCTGGACCTGCGCCAGCCGGTCGATGCGCAGCAGCTGCGTAGGGCGCTGGCCTGCGTGATGCGCCAGCACGACGCCCTGCGCCTGCGCTTTGTGCAGCAGGCCGGCCAGTGGCGTCAATGGCATGCCGAGGAGGGCGCCGAGCAGCCAGTGCTGCAGCACGCCCACGCCTGTGACGAGCAGGCCTTGCTGGCGCTGTGCAACCAGGCTCAGGCTAGCCTGGATCTGGCCGAGGGACCGCTGCTGCGCGCCCTGCTGGTGGACATGGCAGAGGGCGGGCAGCGCTTGCTGTTGGTGGTCCATCACCTGGTGGTGGACGGGGTGTCCTGGCGGGTGCTGCTGGAGGATCTGCAGCAGGCCCTCCAGCAATTGGCCGCCGGCGAGCAGCCGCGCCTGCCGGGCAAGACCAGCGCCTACCAGCAGTGGGCCGGG
Source organism: Pseudomonas sp. HTZ2 (assembly GCF_033173945.1). Classification (NCBI taxonomy): domain Bacteria; kingdom Pseudomonadati; phylum Pseudomonadota; class Gammaproteobacteria; order Pseudomonadales; family Pseudomonadaceae; genus Pseudomonas; species Pseudomonas sp. HTZ2. The sequence goes on from NZ_CP137332.1 coordinate 5,048,714, forward strand.
CGCCTGGTACAGCATGCGCAGAGCCCGTCATTGCTGGCCGAGGCCGCGTACTGGCACGCCCAGTACCAGGACGTGACGCCAGGCCTGCCGAGCCAGGCTGTGTCCCACCCGGTGGCGCAGGAGATCTGCGCCGTGCAGACCTGCCTGGACCCGAACCTCACCCGCCAATTGCTGCAGCAGGCCCCGGCAGCCTACCGCACCCAGGTCAACGACCTGTTGCTGACCGCCCTGGCCCAGGTGATCTGTGCCTGGACCGGCCAGGCCTCGACCCTGGTGCAGCTCGAAGGCCATGGCCGCGAAGACCTGTTCGAGGACATCGACCTGAGCCGCACGGTGGGGTGGTTCACCTCGATCTTCCCGGTCAAGCTGACCCCGGCGCTGGATGCCGGCGCCAGCATCAAGGCCGTCAAGGAGCAACTGCGTGCGGTGCCGAACAAAGGTATCGGTTTCGCCATCCTGCGCTATTTGGCCGACGTGGGGCTGGGGGCGCTGCCGGCACCGGCCATCACCTTCAACTACATGGGCCAGTTCGATGCCAGCTTCGATGCACAGGCGGCTTGGCAACCGGCACGCGAGCGCGGCGGTGACGAGCAGGCGCCGGGCAACACAGTGCTCGAAGGCCTGAGCATCAATGGGCAGGTGTATGGCGGCGAGCTGTGCCTGAGCTGGTCGTTCGACCCGCGCCGCTTCGCCCAGACCCAGGTGCAGGCCCTGGCCGACGCCTATGGCCAGGCCTTGCGTGCGCTGGTCGAGCACTGCCTGGCCAGCGATGGCGGGCTGACACCGGCCGATGTACCGCTGGCGCAACTGCACCAGGCGCAGCTCGATGCCCTGAACCTTGTGGCGCGCGACGTCGAAGACCTTTACCCGCTGTCGCCGATGCAGCAGGGCATGCTGTTCCACAGCCTCTACGACGATGAGCCAGGCGCCTACGTTCACCAACTGCGCCTGGACGTCGAAGGCCTGGACGTCGAAGCCTTGCGGGCGGCCTGGCAGGGGGCGCTGGACGCCCATGACACCCTGCGTGCGCGCTTTTTGTGGGGCGATGAACTGCGCCAGCCGTTGCAGGCGATCGGGCGCCAGGTGCGTCTGCCGCTGGAACGGCTGGACTATCGCGGCCAGCCGCGCAGTGCCCTGGAGGCATTCGCCGAAGCTGACCGTCAGCGCGGTTTCGATCTGGCCCAGGCACCGCTGCTGCGGGTCAGCGTGCTGGACACCGCCGAAGGCCGGCAGCACCTGATCGTCACGCACCACCACATCCTGCTCGATGGCTGGAGCACCTCGCAGTTGCTCGGCGAAGTGATGCAGCGTTATGCCGGCCAGACCCCGGCCAGCAGTGCCAGCCGCTACCGCGACTACATGGCCTGGCTCGTCGTCCAGGATGCCCAGTCCGCCCAGGACTTCTGGAGCGCCCAGCTGGCGCCGCTCGAAGAGCCGACCTTGCTGGCCAATGGTGCTCAGGCCGAGCCTGGCGCAACGGGCTTCGGAGAATATTTCCAGGTGCTCGACCCGGCGACCAGCGAGCGCCTGGGCGCGTTTGCCCGGCAGCACAAGGTCACCCTCAACAGCTTGGTGCAGGCCGCCTGGCTGCTGCTGTTGCAGCGCTACAGCGGGCAAGCCTGCGTGGCTTTCGGCGCCACCGTGGCTGGCCGTCCGGTAGACCTGCCGGGCATCGAGCAGCAGTTGGGCCTGTTCATCAACACCCTGCCGGTGATCGCCCGCCCTGAACCCGGGCAATCGGTGGCGCAGTGGGTACAGGCGATCCAGGCGCTGAACCTGGACCTGCGCGAGTACGAGCACAGTCCGCTGGCCGAGGTGCAGCGCCTGGCAGGGCTGGGCAATCTGTTCGACACCTTGCTGGTATTCGAGAACTACCCGCTGGCCGAGGCGCTGCAGCAGGGACCGGACACGGGCTTGCGCATCCTCGATGTGCAAGGTCGCGAACAGACCCATTTCCCGCTGACGGTTTCGGCCGACTTCGGCGCGCGCCTGTCGCTGCGCTACAACTATGCCCGCAGCGCCTTTGGCGACACCTTCATCGCCAGCCTGCACGAGCACCTGTGCAACCTGTTGCAGGCCATGGCCGCAGCGCCTGAGCAGGCGCTGGGCCAATTGACGCTGCTGGGGGATTCGGAGCGCGATTTGCAACTGCTGGCCTGGAACGACACCCAGGTGGCCTTCGCGCCAATGCAACCGGTGCATCGGCTGTTCGAGTCGCAGGCCGAGCGTGCGGGGCAGGCGCCGGCACTGGTGTTTGGCGATCAGCAACTGGACTACGCCGAGCTCAACCGCCAGGCCAACCGCCTGGCGCACCGCTTGCGCGCGCACGGGGTGGGCCCGGAGGTGCTGGTCGGCATCGCCGCCGAGCGCTCCCTGGAACTGGTGATTGGCCTGTTGGCTGTCCTCAAGGCCGGTGGCGCCTACGTACCGATGGATCCGGACTACCCGGCCGAGCGCCTGCAGTACATGCTCGAGGACAGCGGCGTGGGCTTGCTGCTCAGCCACAGCACCCTGGTAGCGCGCTTGCCGCTGGTCGATGGCGTCCAGGTGCTGTGCCTGGATCAGCTGGACCTCACCCAAGGCCCGGACCACAACCTGGACCTGGCCCTGGACGGCGCTTCGCTGGCGTACATGATCTACACCTCGGGTTCCACCGGCCGACCCAAGGGCGCGGGCAACCGTCACGACGCTTTGTACAACCGCCTGGCCTGGATGCAGGCGGCCTACCCGCTGGGCGCGGGGGACACGGTGTTGCAGAAGACGCCGTTCAGCTTCGATGTGTCGGTGTGGGAGTTCTTCTGGCCGCTGATGGTCGGCGCCCGCCTGGCCATCGCCGAGCCCGGGGCGCATCGGGACCCGGCGCAACTGGTGGCGCTGATCAACCGTCACCAGGTCGATACGCTGCATTTCGTGCCGTCGATGTTGCAGGCGTTCGTGCGCGACGAGGGCGCGGCCTCCTGTCACAGCCTGCGCCAGGTCATCTGCAGTGGCGAGGCGTTGCCCGCCGAATTGCAACGCCAGGTGCTGCGCGTGCTGCCCAAGGCCGGGCTGTACAACCTGTACGGCCCCACCGAGGCGGCCATCGACGTGACTCACTGGACCTGCCGCGACGACGGTGGGCACAGCGTGCCGATCGGCCGTCCCATCGCCAACCTGCGTACCTATATCCTCGACGACAGCCTGCAGCTCCAGGCCGTGGGCCGGGTCGGTGAGCTGTATTTGGGCGGCGTGGGCCTGGCGCGCGGTTACCACCAGCGCCCTGGGCTGACCGCCGAGCGTTTCGTCGCCTCGCCATTCGACGCCGGCCAGCGGCTGTACCGCACCGGCGACCTGGCCCGCTACCGCGCCGACGGGGTGATCGAATACATCGGCCGAATCGACCATCAGGTGAAGATCCGCGGCCTGCGCATCGAACTGGGCGAAATCGAGGCCGCCCTGGTCGAACAGCCCGGCGTCGCCGAAGCCGTGGTACTGGCGCTGGAGGTGGGCAAGAGCACGCAACTGGTGGCGTATCTGGTACCCAGTGCCGGCGCGCTCGACCCCGCGGTGCTCAAGGCTGCCCTGGCCGAGCGACTGCCCGAGCACATGCAACCGGCTCAATTGATCGAACTCGAACGCATGCCGGTGACGGCCAACGGCAAACTCGACCGGCGACGTCTGCCGGCACCTGAGGCCCGCACGCGTCAGGGGCGCGCACCGGCCACGCTTGAGGAAGCGAGCTTGCTGGCGGTCTGGCAGGCGCTGTTCGAGCGCGACGACATCAGCGTCGAAGATGACTTCTTCGAACTCGGTGGCGACTCGATCGTGTCGATCCAGGCCGTGGCCCTGGCGCGCAAGGCGGGGCTGTCGATCACGCCCAAGGATGTGTTCAGCCACCCGACCCTGGAGGCTTTGGCCCAGGTCGCCACCGCCCTGGCACCGGCGCTCGAGACGCCGGTGGCGCGGGTGTCGGTGGGGCTTTCGCAGGCCCAACTGGCGCGCCTTGGGCTCACTGCCGCGCAAGTGGAGGACGCCTACCCGCTGTCGCCCATGCAGCAGGGCATGCTGTTCCACGCGCTGCAGGACAGCGACGATGGCCTGTACGTCAACCAGATCGAAGTGGGCGTGGTGGGCGTGGATCCGCAGCGCATGCTTGCGGCGTGGGAGGCGGTAGCCCGCCGCCACGCGATCCTGCGCACCGCGTTCCTCTGGGAGGGTGAGCAGGAGCCGCTGCAGGTGGTGCTGCGCGAAGTGCCGCCGCTGCTGACCGTGCTCGACTGGCGCAACCGCGCCGACGCCCGGCAGACCGTGCGCGTGCTGGCCGATGCCGAGCGCGAGCAGGGCTTTGCCCTGGGGAGCGCGCCGTTGCTGCGGGTGCTGTTGGTGCGCATCGATGAGCAGCGGTACCGGCTGATCTGGACCTACCACCACATCCTCATGGATGGCTGGAGCGTCTCGCGGCTGATCGGTGACGTGCTGCGCCACTACAGTGGCCAGGCGCTGTCTCCGGTGGCCGAGTACCGTCATTACATCGGCTGGCTGCAGCGCCAGGATCCGCTGACCAGCGAAGCGTTCTGGAAGACTGCGCTGGCAGCGCTGGAAGGGCCGACGCACCTTGCCCGTGCCGTACCGGTCAAGCAGCCGCAGGCGGGCTATCACGCGCTCTACACCCAGCTGGATGCAACGCAGACCACGCGCCTGCAGCAGTTCGTCCAGGGGCAAAGGGTGACCCTCAACACCTTGGTCCAGGCGGCCTGGCTGCTGCTGTTGCAGCGTTACAGCGGCCAGCGCACGGTGACCTTCGGCGCCACCGTGTCGGGGCGTCCGGAAACCCTGGAAGGCGCCGAGCAGATGCTTGGGCTGTTCATCAACACCTTGCCGGTGGTCAGCAGCGTACCGACCACCCAGGCCGTGGGCGACTGGCTGCGTGAGCTGCAGGCCTACAACCTGCGCATCCGCGATCACCAGCACACGCCACTGGGCGACATCCAGCGCTGGGCCGGGCAGGGCGGCCAGGCGCTGTTCGACAGCATCATCGTGTTCGAGAACCAGCCGGTCGATCGCACGCTGCGCGAGTGGGACGGCGACTCACTGCGCTTTGAGGAGGTATCGGACTTCGGCCTGACCAGCTTTGCCATGGACCTGATGGTCAGCGTGGAGGAGGGCGGTCTGCGCATCGAGTACATGCACCAGCGTTCGCACTTTGATCTTGCGACGGTCGAGCAGATACGCGCGCACATGGAAAGCCTGCTTTGCAGGCTGTGCGACGATGCCCTCCAGCCGGTCGGCTGTCTGGGCCTGGTCGAGGGCGCGCCACGCCAGTTGCAGGCGGCCGCGCCAACTGTGGTCAACACCCCGGTGCATGAGCTGATTGCCCGTCGCGCCCGGGAGCTGCCACAACACCCGGCGTTGGTGCTGGGCGAGCAAGTGCTCGACTACGCTACCCTCGAGCGCCGCGCCACGGCCTTGGCCGTGCGTCTGCAAGCGCTGGGTGTTGGGCCGGAAACCGTGGTGGGCGTGTTCATGGAGCGCTCGCTGGAGCTGGTGGTGTCGCTGCTGGCGGTGCTCAAGAGCGGCGGTGCCTATGTGCCGCTGGACCCGGAGTACCCAGCCGAGCGCCTGCGCTACATGATGGCCGACGCGGGCATGGCGGTGTTGCTGACCCAGCATCGCCTGCAGGATCGGGTGACCCTGGCGCCATCGGTGACCTGCCTTGCGGTCGATACGCTGGTACTCGATGAAACGGTCGATGCCTCGGGCTTGCCGGCGGTTCAGGACCTGGGCCTGGCCTACCTGATCTACACCTCGGGTTCTACCGGCAAGCCCAAGAGCGTCGCCGTGGCCCATGGGGCGATCAGCATGCATGTGCAGGCTATCGCCCAGCTCTACGAGATGGACCACGACAGCCGCGAGCTGCACTTCATGTCGTTCGCCTTCGATGGTGCCCATGAACGCTGGATCGCCACGTTGATCAGCGGCGGCACCCTGGTGATCCGTGACAACAACCTGTGGACCGCCGAGCAGACCTTGCAGGTGCTCAAGGCGCAGCGCATCACCATCGCCTGCTTCCCGCCGGCGTACTTGCTGGAGCTGGCCGAGCAGGCCGAACGCCAAGGCGAGGCGCCGGCCGTGCGCATCTACTGCTTTGGCGGTGATGCAGTACCGGATGCCAGCTTCGAGCGGGTCAAGCGCAGCCTGGCGCCACAGTACCTGGTCAACGGCTATGGCCCGACCGAGACCGTGGTCACGCCGCTGCTGTGGAAGACCCCAGCGAGCGGGCATTGCCAGGCAATGTATGCGCCGATCGGTCTGGCGGTGGGGGCGCGGACCCTGTACGTGCTCGATGGCGACCTCAATCCCTTGCCGCCGGGCCTGGTCGGTGAGCTGTTCATCGGTGGCGAGGGCGTTGCCCGCGGCTACCATCACCACCGCGGCCAGACCGCCGAGCGCTTCATCGCCGACCCGTTCGGCGCGCCGGGAGCGCGGCTGTACCGCACGGGCGATTTGGTGCGCATGCGCGCCGATGGCGTAGTGGATTACGTGGGGCGCGTCGACCATCAGGTCAAGGTTCGGGGCTTCCGGATCGAGCTGGGCGAGATCGAGGCGAGGCTGCGCGAACAGACCGGGGTCAAGGATGCCTTGGTGGTGGTGCGCGACACACCGCAAGGCCGCCAGCTGATCGGTTATGTGGTCGCCGCTGCCGAACAAGGGTTGAGCCAGCGCCTGCTGGCGGCCCTGCGCGAGCGCCTGCCGGACTACATGGTGCCGGCCCAGGTGGTGGTGCTGGCGCAGTTCCCCCTCACGCCCAATGGCAAGCTCGACCGCAAGGCGCTGCCGGACCCTGACTTCGGTGCCCGCGAATTCGTTGCACCGCGCACGCCCCTGCAGGCGGCGCTGGCGCAGGTCTGGCAACAGGTGCTGGGTGTCGATCAGGTGGGCATCACCGACAACTTCTTCGAGCTGGGCGGCGATTCGCTGCGCACCTTGAAGGTGATCTCCCAGGTACGGGCGATGCCGGGGCTGGGCTTCGAACTCAAGCTGCGCGACATGATGGCCAACCCGACCATCGCCGGCCTGACCGCCGCCCAGGGCCAGGCGCCGGAGCCGTTGCTGCTGCTCAACCAACCGGTGACGGATGCAGCGCCGCTGTTCTGCCTGCATGCAGGGTTCGGCACAGTGTTCGACTACGAGCCCCTGGCCCGGCGCCTGGAAGGGCAGCGCACGGTGTACGGCGTGCAGTGCCGGATGCTGCTGGACCGCCAGTGGCAAGACTTGTCGCTGGCGCAGATGGCCAGTGACTACGCCGCTGCCATTCGCGCTCGCCAGCCCCAGGGGCCGTATCACTTGCTGGGCTGGTCGCTCGGCGGCAGCCTGGCCCTGTTGGTGGCTCAGGTCCTGGAGGGCCAAGGGCAGAGCGTACGCTGGCTGGGCCTGGTGGACAGCTACGTGCCGCTGGGCACCCGTGAGCAGGCCGAAGCGCTGCGCGAAGACCTGCAGGCCTTCCTCTGCGCCACCCTGGGGATGGACCCGGACGCGGTGCAACCAGTGCTCGACGGGCACGGGGCGATCGAGGCCCAGGAGGTGGGTGGGTTGATTGCCGAGGTGATCCAGCGTCAGCCACAACAGGGCGCGGGTTATGCCTTGCTCGGGGCCGATGAGCTGGCGCATACCTTCATGGTCAGCCAGCGGCTCAAGCAACTGTCGCGCGAGCTGCCGATGTTGCCGGTGGTCAAGGCCGAGCTGCGTTGCTGGTGGGCCAGTGCCAACCCGACCGGTGAGCGAGCGGCGCTCGAAGCGCAGCAACCGCGTATTGCCCACACCGAGGTGGTGCGCGCCAGCCACTACGACATCCTGCATAGCCCCGGCTGCCTTGATGGGGTGTTGGCGACCCTGGAGCCGGTGCGGCTGCCTCAAGCCTGACCGGCCAGTCTGGCGGTTTGCAGTAAATAGCCACGCCCGGCTTACGTTAGTGAGTCGAGCGTGGTTTTTTTTTGGAGACCGATCGATGCCGCTGCACCCTGATATTGAAGGATTTCTCGAACTGGTGGAGTTCGGTCGCCTGACCGGCAAGAGCCAGCCCATGCATGAACTGTCGCCGCAACAGGCACGCGAGCAGTTCGCCCAAGCTTCACGGCTGCTGGACAGCGCCCCAGCCGGCAACCTGGAAATCACCCAGCTGACGATCCCCAGCCGCGACGGCCAGCCCCTGGCGGCGAGGGCCTATCAGCGTGCCCAGGGTGCGGAGCGACTGCGTCCGGTATTGGTGTATTTCCATGGGGGTGGCTATGTGGTAGGGAGCCTGGACTCCCACGACACCCTATGTCGTCGCCTGGCCTTGGCGGGGGACTTCGTGGTGCTGTCGGCGGACTACCGGTTGGCGCCGGAGCACAAGTTCCCCACCGCATTCAACGATGCCGAGGACGTGGCGCTGTGGCTGCTCAATGAAGGCGCCCGTCATGGCCTGGATGCCGGGCGGGTGGCGTTGGCAGGCGACAGCGTCGGCGGCAGCCTAGTGGCCGCGCTGGCGATCCGCGCCGCTTCGGCCCCGGAGCAACTGGCGTTGCGGCCGAAGGTCCAGGTGCTGCTGTACCCGGTGCTGGACGCGGCGGTGGAGCGACCCTCGCTGGAACGCTTCGCCGAGGGCTACCTGCTGGAGAAGCAGTCGCTGCGCTGGTTCTACCGGCAGTACGAACGTGATACTGCAGACCGGCTGGACTGGCGCTTCTCGCCGATCCATGCCCAGCTGCCAGCGCAACTGGCGCCGACGATCCTGTGGCTGGCCGAGTTCGATCCATTGCTCGATGAAGGCCTGGCTTATGCCGAACGGGTGCGCGGGGCTGGGCTCGAGATCGACTGCGAGGTCAAGGCAGGCATGACACACGACTTTGCACGCATGGGCGAGGTGGTAGGCGAAGTGCCCGAAATGCTGACGACGCTGGCGCAGGAAATCCAGCGGCGGCTCTGAGCGCTTGGGGGCCGCTGCGTGGCCCATTAGGGGCGCAGCGGTTTTGCTTGCTTTTTCCAAGAAAAAAGTAAGCCGCCGTAAGGGCGCAAGGGTGAATCAGCGTCACCCAGCTCAATGGCTAAGCCCACAAACCTCAGAACCGACACAGCCCCAACGAAAAAGCCGGAGCCCACACACGTGGCTCCGGCCTCCTGGTCCTGCCTGGCGCCGATCAGTAGCGGGCGCGCAAGGTCAAGGTCAGATTCCGCGGTTCGCCATAGAAGTTCGACCCCCAGGCACTATCAACCCGGTCGTAGTACTTGCGATCGAACAGGTTGTTGGCGGTCAGGGTCGAGCTCAGGTGCTCGCTGAATTTGTAGCCCACCTGCGCGGTGGTCACCGCGTAGCCACCCTGAACGAAGTCGACATCACCGCGTCTGTAGGAGGTTTCGCTGACCACACGGGTACCCCCGGCCACATGGAAGCCTTTGAGCGCGCCGTCGAGGAACTCGTATTTGGTCCACAGATTGAAGTTGTGCTTGGGCGTGATGGTGCTGAACTGGCTGCCTTTGCTCACGCCGTTGGTGGTGTCGTCCTCCAGCAGCTTGGTCATGGTGAAGGCATAGCCGGTGGCGATGCTCCAGTTGTCGGTCAGGTTGCCGGTCAGCTCGGTTTCCCAGCCTTGGCTGCGCACCTTGCCGCTGGCTTCGTAGCCATTGACGCCGTTCCACTGGGCACGGTTCTCGTCGAAGATCTGGAACATCGCCAGGGATGCGTTCAGGCGACCATCGAGCAGTTCCTGCTTCAGGCCCACTTCATACTGCTTGCCCTTGTGCGGGCCGACCATCTGCTTGCCGGTGGCGTCGGTTTCGCTCTGGGGCTTGAACACGCTGGTGTAGCTGGCGTAGGCCGAAAGCTCGGGGGTCAGCTTGTAGACGATGGCGCCATAGGGAATGGCCTTGGCGTTGGTCTCGGTGGACGGGTTGCCGAAGTTGTTGAAGAAGGTGTTGGCGTTCTTCGCGTCAGCTTCGAACCAGGTCACGCGGCTGCCCAGGATCACGTCCAGCTCGTCGGTGACACTGAGCTTGGTGCGGCCATAGATCCCGTACTGCTCACTCTTGGAGTAGTTGAAGTTGGTGTGCGGCATGTCCAGGTGCGGCAGGTCGTTGGCGCCGCCGATGCCGATCGGAAAGCCGTCCGCCCAGCCGTCGCCGTCAAGGTCCGCTGTGCCGTAGGTGAAGGCTTTGTCCAGGTGCTGGTATTCGCCACCGAGGGTGAACTCGTGGGTACGACCGGCGAAGGTGAATGGCGAGGTGACGAAGCTGTCCAGACCCATGGTCTTGATGCGGGTGTAGTAGGAGTACATCGACGCGATGGCGGTATTGGTCGCCGGGTCCACGCCGTCGGTGGTCCAGGTGAACTCGCGGGTGGGGGTGCGGGCATCGCGGTAGGTCAGCGAGGTCTTCCACTGGCCGCCATTGTCCAGGGCGTGGTCGAGTTCGGTGAAGGCTTCCCAGGTCTCTTCCTTGAGCGTGTTCCACTTGGCATCGATGTAGGTGTGACGGCCCACATCCAGCAGCTTGCCGTTGGCATAGGCCGGCAGGCCGAACGCCGGAGTGGAGTCGTTCTTCTGGTAGGCACCACCGAACGACAGGGTGGTGCTCGGGTCCAGGTCCATTTCCAGGCGACCATAGAACATCGGGCGCTCGTTCTCGACATAGTCGACGAACGATTTGTTGTTCTCGTAGGCGGTGACCGCACGGCCGCGGATCGTGCCTTCGGCATTCAGCGGGCCGGTGACGTCGACCATGGTGCGATAGCGGTCCCAGGAACCTGCGGCCACCTCGCCGTTCAGGGCGAAGGTGTCCAGGGCGCGCTTGCGCACCACGTTGATGGTACCGGCCGGCTCGCCGGACCCTGCGTACAGGCCGCTCGGGCCGCGCAGCACTTCGACGCGGTCATACATGGCCAGGTCGAAGCTGGTGGCCATGTCGCCTTGGCCGGTGATCTGCGAGACGCCATCGACCTGCACCTGGTCCACCAAAAAGCCGCGCATGTACACGTCGTTCAGGCTTGAGCCGGTGTTGTAGGTCTTGATGGTGGCGCCGGTGACCTGGCGCATCGCGTCCTGCAGGTTGTTCATGTTCTGGTCATCCATGCGCTGGCGGGTGACCACGGTCACCGACTGCGGGATGTCCTTCAGGCGCTCGGTGCCTTTGCCGATGGTGACCGCCTGAGCCGCGTAGGAGTGCGTGCCTTCGGAGGTGGCGCTCAGGGCCTGGCCGTCGATCTGGATGTTCCCCAACTCCAGAGCGTCGCCCGCCGAGGGCCCCTGCAAGGTGACCTGGGAGCCGTCGATGCTGTAGCGCACGCCGGTGCCTTGCAGCATCTGGCGCAGCGCTTGCTGCGGCTCAAGGCGACCGTTCACCGCGGTGGAGCGCTTGCCGCCGACGGTGTCAGGGCTGAACAGGATCTGCAGGTTGGTCTGCTGGCCGAGGGCTTGCAGTGCCGAGCCCAGCGGTTGCGACGGGATGTTCAACTGAATTTCCTGGGCCTGGACCAGCGCTGCGCAGGGCAGCATGAGGGCCAGGGCCAACGGTGACAGTGCGTGTTTGACAGACATCGTGCTTCCTTTGAAGGAACTTGTAATTTTTTGGGTGAATGAGAGTTGTTCGTATTCAAGGAGAAGACGCATAGCCTTCTGGAAACCGGAAAAAATTCTTGCAGGTAGGGGTAAAAAAGACGCGCCTGGGGTCAGGCGCGCTCGGTCAAGGGATGCAATTGGCCGCCACGTACTTCGATGAGCTGGTCGGCCAGGTCGAAGTAGCGGTCGTCGTGGGAGATCACGATCACGGTCTTGCCCTGGCGTTTGAGGTCCGGCAACAGCTCGGTGTAGAAGACCTTGCGAAACGCCGGATCCTGATCGGCGGCCCACTCGTCGAACACCAGCACCGGACGCTCGTCGAGCCAGGCGTGCAGCAGGGCCAGGCGTTTGCGCTGACCGGTGGAGAGGTCGGTGGTCGAGAACGCGCCGTCGCGGATGGTCACCTTGTGCGCCAGCTCCAGGCGCTCGAGGTAGGCCTGGGTGTGCTCGGGGAGCACGCCCTTGCGTTCGAGCAGTTCCTGGAAGAGGAAGAAGTCGGCGAACACGGTGGTGAACAGCTGGCGATAGTCGTCACGCTGGGCAGGGCCGACGGCCTGGCCGTTGAGCAGTACCTGGCCGCTGTCGGGTTCGTACAGGCCCAGCAACAGCTTGATCAGGGTGGTCTTGCCGCTGCCGTTCTGGCCGACGATGAACAGCAGTTCACCTGGCGTGACCGTCAGATCGAATGGCCCCATGCGAAATGGTGGCAAGCCGTCGACGCTGGGGAAGGCATAGGTCAGTCCACGCAGCTCCAGGCTTTTGAGCACAGGGCGTGCGCCGGTCTCGTTGGCGGAGAGCAGGAACGGCTCGGGCGTGGAGAACGCGGCGTTCATGTCGGCGATGCGCTTGAGGGCGACGGCGTTGCGGCTGATCAGCGGCAGCAGGCTGAGCACCGATTCCATCGGGCCTTTCATGAACAGCAAGGTCATGATGAAGCCGCTGAGCACGCTGTTTTCGACCGGCACCCCCCAGGTCTGCTGGGCCAGGCACAAGCCGATGACCATGAAGAACAGCAGCGAGCCGAAGGTGCTGGCACTCAGGAAGATGTTCACCGAGCGGATTTGCAGTGCGGCGATGCGCTGCACGGTGGGAATCACCTGCTCGCGGTACAGCGTGTGCCGGCGCTGGCGGTGCATGCGCAGTTCCTTGGCGCCCTCGGCCATGCTGCGGTAGTACTTCTGCAACTGGTCTTCTTCTTCGCGGGCGGCTTCGAAGCCGCCCATGCCATGGCTGCGCGCCACGTACTGGGCGATGCAGCCAAGCACCACAGCGCTGGCGGTGATCAGGAACAGCGTCCCATCGAGCATGGCCAGGTAGCCCAGGCAACCCAAGGTCACGGTCAGCGAGACGATCAGCTGCGGCAGGCCGAAGGTGAAGTCGCTCACGGTGTCGATGTCGTGGGTCAGCACCGGGATCAGGCGATGGCTGCGGTAGCGTTCCAACTGCTCGATTGGGGCGCAGAGTACCTTGCCGCCCAACGAGATGCGCAGGCGCGCGATCACCTGCTGGCCAACGTAATTGGTGCCGATGTTCGCGGCGATGGCGCAGCCCAGGGCCAGCGCGCACAGTCCGGCGAAGCCGAGCATGACCGCGCTGGCGATAGCCTGCTCGCTGTGCATCAGGGCGTTGATCCTCGCCAGCAGTGCGGTCACGCTCAGGCCGCCGACGATCCCCAGCACGATGGAGACGGCCAGGGTGGGCAGCAGCGGGCGCAGGATCGACAGCAGTTCGCGGGATGTAGCCTTTGTCGAGCTCATGAAGCGTCCTCAAAAAACGGCCGCGCGTTACGCGCGGCTCAGGGCGACGGCTTCACGCAGCCCGGCACGCTGGCCGGCCAGGGTCTGGTACAGCGACTGACCGATTTCGCTGGCGCGCATCGGCAGCACCGAGAGCAAGGTGTCGGACAGGCCGTGTGAGCTTTCGCAGAACCCTTGCAGGTACACCGCCGCCTGCAGGTCGTCGCTGGCCAGGGCCCGGTAGTCGCGATCGACCACGAAGTCCTTCAGGTGCTGCTGCAGGGGCGCCAGAAGCTCGCGGTGCGAACGGCGTTCGTAGCCGGTGGCAAGGATCACCGCGTCGTAGCGATGGGTCTGCTGCTGGTGTGTGGCCAGGTCCTGCAGGGTCAGCTCGATGCCCTCGGCAGTGGCGGTGGCCGCTTCGACTTGACGGCGGCAGAGCACGGCGTGACGGAACTGGTGGGCGACTTTCTGGCGATAGAGGATGCCGTAGATGCGCTCGAGCAGGTCGATGTCCACCACCGAGTAGTTGGTGTTGTGGTACTCATCGATCAGTTTCTTGCGCTCGGGCTGGCTCTGGTTGAACACCAGGTCGGTGTACTGCGGCGCGAAGATTTCATTGACGAAGGGGCTGTCGTCGGCGGGTTTGAGCGCCGAGGCGCGTACGATCATGTCGACCTTTACCGATGGGTAGCTGTCGTTCAGGTCGATGAACGCCTCGGCCGCGCTCTGGCCAGAGCCGATGATGGCGATGCGCATCGGCTTGCCGTCGCTGCAAGGCAGGGCCGCCAGGCTCTTGAGGTAGGTGGAGTGGTGGAAGACCCGTGGATCATGCTTGAACGCGGCGAAGGTCGCCGGCACTTTCGGCGTGCCGCCGGTGCCGACCACCACCGAGCGGGCCAGGCGGCGGCGCTCCTGGCCGCCCGCCTCGCGGGAGATCACTTGCAGGTGCTGGATGCGCCCGGCTTCCAGGACCGGCTCGATGCGCACCACTTCCTCACCATAGGCCGCCTGGGTGGCGAAGTGTTCGGCAGCCCAGCGCAGGTAGTCGTTGTACTCCAGGCGGCAGGGGTAGAAGGTGCCCAGGTTGACGAAGTCCACCAGGCGCTGCTTCTGGTGCAGGTAGTTGACGAAGCTGTAGGGGCTGGTGGGGTTGCGCAGGGACACCAAGTCCTTGAGGAAGGAGATCTGCAGTTCGCTCTGGGTGGCCAAGGTGTCGCCGTGCCAGCGGTAGTTGCGCTGCTTGTCGATGAACAGGGCATCGAGGGCGTAGCCGTGGGTGTCGGCGAGTTCTTCCAGGGCGATGGCCAAGGCCAGGTTGGAAGGGCCGAAGCCTACGCCAATCAGGTCGTGAAGGGGCTCGGAGGTTGGGTGCTGGCTCATGGTGACGATTCCTCGGGGTCTGTCGGAGGTGGGTGCCTTGAAGGCACCCGGGTCCTGCGCATGTACACCGATAGAACGAGCCGTCAGCCGTGCAATTTAGAACTCTTCTCGTTCTCCAGTTCCCGGACGACGCGAAAGCCGATCCAGTCGCCGCGATCGTCCGGATAGGTCTGGTTGCGGTTGCCCGAGCGGGAGAAGATCGGTGCTTCGCCCCAGTCGTTGCCGCGCAGCTGCACCAGCTCGCAGTTGGGTTCCTTCCAGGCGCTGCCATCGCTGGGCGCGCCGACGTAGCTGTCGTGATAGCAGTCGGCAGTCCATTCGTAGACGTTGCCGTGCATGTCGTACACGCCGAAGGCGTTAGGCGGGTAGCTGCCCACGGGAGCGGTATAGCTGAAGCCGTCCTTGGGGCCGTAGACGTTGGCGTGGCGGGTGATTTCGTAGTCGGCATCCGGGTCCAGAGGGAAGGGGAATGGCCCAGTGCTGCCGGCACGGGCCGCGTATTCGCGTTCTGCCTCGCTGATCATGCGGTAGGTATGGCCAGTCTTTTTCGACAGCCAGGCGACATAGGCCTCGACGTCCTTGTAGCTCATGCACACGGCAGGGTGGCGGTCGGCGGTTTTGGGGTCGAGCTTGTAGCTGGGGACGCTGTTGGTGCAGCGCCGGCCTGGGCGATCGTCACCGTCGGCGATCACCGTACCGGTCTGTTTGAGGTAGGCCTGCCACTCGCCTGCGGTAACGTGGAAGCGGCTGATGGCGAAGGGCTTGTCGAAGGTCACCAGGTGCAACGGGCCCTCGTCAGGCTGACGGCCGACCTCATCGTCCGGGGTGCCCATCTGGAAGCTACCGGCGGGCAGTACCACCATCTGCGGGCAGTCCTTGCAGTCCTGGAACACTTCGCCGGGCTTGTGGTCGTGCGCGCCTCGGGCCGGGCCTGCGAGCAGGCAGCCGAGCAGGCCGAGTAGGGATAGCGGGCGTAGCAGGTTCGTGGGCATCGTGGATTCCTTGCTGTGGCGGTCATAGCGTGCGCTTGAGCAGCGCGAGGGTACGGTCGAGTTCCTGTTCGTCGTTGAGCAGGCCCGGCGCGGTGCGGATCACCGGGCCTGCGTCGCGGTACACGGCGTCGACCATCACCCGGTGTTCGATCAGGTAGTTGGCGAACCGGTCCTGGTCTTCCTCGGCCTTGACGCGGAAGAAGGTGAACCCGGCCGAATGGGTGCTGCCTTGGGGGGTGACCAGTTGGAGTTGGTCGATTTCCGCCAGGCGCTGTTTGAAGTAGTCGTTGAGCTGGTGGATACGCGCCTGCACATCGGCCTTGCCCAATTGCAGGTGCAGCTCGAAGGCTTTGCCGACTGACCAGCGGTGCTCGAAGCTGTGATAGCCCCCGGGGGTCATGATGGTGGCGAAGTCCTCGTCCTCGGAGAACGTGGCGAAGGTGGGTACCAGATGGTCTTGCAGTTTTTCGCTGGCGGCGCAGATCAGGCCGGTGCCCCGGGGGCCGAACATCCACTTGTGGGTGCCGGCGATGAAGTAGTCGCAGTTGAAGTCGGAAAACTGCGCATCTTCCACGCCGAACCCATGCACGCCATCGACCACGTAGACGATGCGATCCTGCTCGTCGCGGTCGCGATTGTGCCGACGCACCAGCTCGCCGATCTGGCCAATGGGCAGTTTCACGCCGCTGCCCGAATGCACCCAGGTCATGCCCAGGACGCGGGTATTGGGCCTGATGGCGCGGTCGATGGTCTCCAGGATGCGCTCAGTGCTGACGTTCCAGGCCTCGTCGAACAGGCGAAGCTTTCGCACCTGGGTGCCTTGCCGGCGTTGGCGAAGGTCGAAGCTGGTGTTGGCCGAGTAGTGTTCGTGCTCGGTGGTGAGGATCTCCTGGTGCGGCGCCACCTTCAGGCCCGCGTAGATCATCCCCAGGCCTTCAGTGGTGCTGCCGGTCAGGGCAATCTGGCGGGGTTTGACGCCCAGATAGCGTGCGGCCCACTCGCGGACCTCGGCCTCGCGCTTCCACACTGCCTGGCTGTGCCAGTCCATCCACTGCGCCGGGTTGCGGTCGAGTTCGGCGCGGTAGCGGTCGATGCTCTCCTGCACTGGCCGAGGGTGGGTGGTCACCAGGAAGTTGGACAGGTGAATCACCTCCGGCGCCTGGGGAAACAATGTGCGCAGCTGGCGCCATTTGTCCTGGCCGGTCAGCGACGCGGGCGCGGCGACGGCCAGGGCGTGGGGCATCATGGGAAGGCTTGCGGCCAGCAGGCCGGCTTGCTTGAGGAAGGTACGGCGATTGCTCATGAGCGGTCAGGCCTTGATCAGCGGTGGGCGACAGGGTGGGCGGATTTCTGGACCTGCTCCCACACGCGCAGGAAGTTGCCGGCCCACAGCTTGGCGATGTCGGTTTCGCTGTAGCCGCGGGTGAGCAGTTCGGCGGTGACATTGCGGATTTCGCTGACGTCCTTCCAGCCGTCCAGGCCGCCGCCGTCATTGAAGTCCGAGCTGATGCCGACATGGTCGATGCCGACCTTCTTGACCGTGTAGTCGATGGCATCGACGTACTGCTTGAGGGTGGCCTTGGGCTCTTCCTCGAG
The DNA here is from genome assembly GCF_033173945.1 of Pseudomonas sp. HTZ2. NCBI lineage: Bacteria > Pseudomonadati > Pseudomonadota > Gammaproteobacteria > Pseudomonadales > Pseudomonadaceae > Pseudomonas > Pseudomonas sp. HTZ2. The sequence continues at coordinate 5,065,988 of NZ_CP137332.1, forward strand.
GATGCCGTAGAGCGAACTTGCGTACTCGCCGAAGCGCGCCTCGGGCCAGATGGCGATCACCGCATCGCCTGGCATCAGGGCGTTGGCCAGGCCCTGCAAGGGCGGCAGGTCGAAACGCGTGCGCAGGGCCTGGAGCTTGTCGAGTACTGGCTTGCCCAGCGGTTTGAGGTACTGGCCGAAGCCGACCACCTGGATCACGCCGCCGCTGTCCTTAATCAGTTGCATCTCCTTGTCGGACAGGTTGCGTGGAATATCCACCAGTGCCCGGGGCGCGGAGTGGGAGGCGACGATCGGCGCGCGGGAAAGACGGGCGACATCTTCCAGGGCCAGCGTGGACATCTGCGACACATCGATGATCACGCCCAGATCGTTCAGGCGCTTGACCGCCTGCTCACCCAGCGGCGACAGCCCGCCAAGGGCATCGGCGGTGTCGTTGAAGAACGGCAGCGGTCGCGAGGAGTCGGCCCAGTCGTTGTTGCCGGTGTAGCTGAAGCCGAACATGCGCATGCCACGCGCCGCCCACAGGTCGAGCTGGGACAGGTCGTGGCCGAGCGGGTAGGCATTGAGCATGCTGATGAAGATAGCGAACTTGCCTTCGCCGTTCAGGCGTCGGAAGTCTTCGGGGGTGTAGGCGATGCCCACTTGGTTGGGGAAATCGCGGACCATGCCGGTGATGATCTTGTAGCGCACTTCCTGCTGGTGGCGGGCCTCGTCGACGAAGCCCGGGGTGGGACGGTGCGGGGCGTTGGGCCCGTTCCAGATCTCCGGCCAGCCGAAAATCGTCAGCGCCGCGCCGGAGAGTCGTCCACGGCCGGCCTTGACCAGGTCGAACTGGCCCGGACCGTCCTTGTCGAGCTCGTTGCCTGCTGTACCCAGGTCCAGTGGCACGGTCACATGGCTGTCGAAAGAGAGCATGTGCTCGTGCAGGGCATTGGCCTGCTCGACGATGGGGCGCGGGTAGCCAGGATCCTGGCCGAACCAGTGGAAGTAACCGGCAGCGCCAAGGGCGGCTGCCAAGGCCAGGGGCAGGCCGATGTACAGGGCTTTGCGGGAGCGGGTCGTGGTCATTGCCATCTCGTTGCAGGGCTGATCGGGGCGAGGTGCCGGGCAGGTGTGGGCCAGGGCAGGGCTCGGGTATCAGGTGGACGAATGGCGGGACGGCAAATTTATTGGCGGGCGCTGACGCTCAAGAAGTGCGCCGGGCGGCCGATAGTTACTGCGTCTAAATGGCCCTAATGGGCAGGGAGAAACACATGGTAGGCATCACAGGGATCAACATCGCTAGCCCATCGCTGGCCACGACCACCCAGGCGGGCGAGGCGGACAAGACCGAACAGGGCAAGGCGACGGGCGTGCAGGTCGATCTTTCCGGGCTGCGTGATACCGCGCAGGCCAAACAGGCCAAGCAAGCGGAAAGTGCCGAGGACAGCGGTGAGCCGCCGCACATCAAGCAATTGCGGGAGATGATCAAGAAGCTGCAGAAGCAGCTGGCCGAGGAGCAAAAGCAACTGGCTCAGCTGGCGGCCCAGAACATGGACGAAACCAGCAAGCTGGCAGCGATCACCGCCAAGCAGGCGAGCATCGCCACGATCAGCGGTGAAATCCAGGCGGCCACCGCGCAACTGTTGGAAGCCCTGAGCAAAACCGGCGGCAGCAGCGCCGGTGGCATGGTCAGTACCCAGGCTTGATACCGGGGATGCGCATTCGCGGGTAAATCCGCTCCCACAGGTTTTGCGGTGCTCTCACGAACCCCGCCATACCTGTGGGAGCGGATTTACCCGCGAAGCAGGTGCCGCGCAGCATGGTCGCGGATCAGTCGTTGGCTAGGCGCGGACGGCTCTGGCGCTCGGCCTTGTACTGCATCGCCACCGCCGGTGCCGGCTTGGCGCTGCCGGTCTCCAACCACTGGCGCATGCGACTGGCATCGGCGAAGTGGGTGTACTTGCCGAAGGCATCGAGGATCACCATGGCCACTGGGCGATTGTCCATCTTGGTCAGCAGCACCAGGCAGTGGCCGGCCTCGTTGGTGAAGCCGGTCTTGGTCAGCTTGATGTCCCAATTGCTCTTGTTCACCAAATGGTCGGTGTTACGGAAGCCCAGTGTGTAGTTGGGCTTGCGGAACGCCACGGTCTTTTCGCGGGTGGTGGAAAGCTCGCTGAGCATCGGGTACTTGCGCGAAGCCATCAGCAGCTTGGCCAGGTCACGGGCGGTGGAGACGTTCTGGGTCGAAAGGCCGGTGGGCTCGACATAGCGCGTGTGCGCCATGCCCAGGCTGCGCGCCTTGGCATTCATTGCCTTGATGAACGCGCTGTAGCCACCCGGATAGGCGTTGGCCAGGCTGTTGGCGGCGCGGTTCTCCGAAGACATCAGGGTGATCAGCAGGGTCTCGCGACGGTTGAGCTGGCTACCGAGCCGCACACGGGAATAGACACCCTTCATCTCCGGGTTGTTGGCAATGGTCATGGTGAGCATCTCATCCATGGGCAGCTTGGCGTCCAGCACCACCATGGCGGTCATCAGCTTGGTGACCGAAGCGATGGGCACTACGCGGTCGGCATGGCTGGAATACAACTCCTGGTTGGTGTTCAGGTCGATCAGCAGGGCGCTGCCGGAGGCCAGGTGCAGCTTGGCGGGGTCGCGTTGTACCTGGGCCGGGGGTTGTGCAGCAGCGGTCGACGGAAGGGTCGCGGTTCCTGTGAGCAACAGCAGCAGGCTGAGGATGGACAGGGAAGTTTTCACGTTGAGGCTCACTAAAAGTTGGTATGTCGTTGGCTGTGCAAGGGTTTCCCCCAAAAAACCGATGCATTCTGGAGTATGGCCGAACGGCTGTCGAATGCCTTATATCCAAAGGGCGCAAGGTGAAGGAAATTTAATCCTGTACCAATTCTGTACCAATTAGCTGCTGCTCCAGCTTCGCCAATTCGGACCAATCGTTGGCCGAAGTAAGCCACTTTGCATAGGTGGAAAGAAGCACTTGCACCGAGTGCCCAAGCTGCCCTGCAATGAAGGCAGGATTCATCCCTGACATGAGACACATCGTGGCATAAGTGTGCCGACAGTTGTACTGGGGCCGATGCCTCAAGCTCAGCGCTTTCATCGCGTGGCCGAAGTGGTTGGCCGGCGTTTCCGGCACGGTCATATGCGGCGAGGCGCCGGACGGCTGGAAGATAAAAGGCGAGGTCGTCGAGACGCGCCGCTTCTGCCGGGAACGGTAGTGCGCGATCTCCTTGGCCCGCTCAAGCGCCGCCAGGGCCCGGCTGTTCAGCATGACGGTTCGGGTGTACTTGGTCTTCGTGCGCTCGATGACCTGTTTTTCAACTACGATCCGGCAGATGTGCGCCGTCTTCTTTTCCCAGTCGATCTCGTCCCAGCGCAGGGCCATGATTTCTCCGGTGCGCATCCCGGTGTAGAAGGCGAACTCGTAGAAGGCTGCGTAGACTTGGTGACACCGGGTCAAGTTGGCATACAGCCACTCAATTATCGAATCCGCCTCTTCCACAGTGAAGGGGTCTACCTGCTTCCTGCTCTTCTGTGGCAGCTTGATAGGATCCGCCGGGTTCTTATCGACTACCCCATCAAACACAGCCTGCTTGAAAAGCCGCTTCGCAATGGCAATTGCTGCGCGCTTTACGGTAGAGCTCTTCCACTCGGTCGCCGTGACCACCTTCCTCAAGTCCATGGTTGATATGCCCTTGATGGGGCGTACCGCCAGGCTGGGCATCCAGTAGTTGTTCAACAAGCCCTTGTAGTTCACCCGCGTGTCATTCACCACTTCCAGGCTATCCAGCCAGCTTTGCGCGTATTCGCCGAACAGCAGTTCATTGGTCCTGGTGATGTAGCCCGAGCTTGGGAAAAGCTCGGCGTACCGTTGCTCATCCAGCACGCCGTGCTTGGCCAGACTGACTACCTGAGCGCGTAGATCGGCTGCCGCTTTGATCCCCTTGGCGGTCTGGGGGTGCGCGAGTGTTTCGGATCGACGCTCACCGTTGACAGTAAAACGGATGCGGATTGATTTGCCGATGAATTCGACTCCAGTGGGTAGCCCCAGCTTCCTTCCAGCCACGCTTCGTATCTCCTGATGCTGTAAAAAATCCGGCCGTCGATCTTCTTCCAGACCCCCTCAGGGATCACGCCGCGGCTTCGCTTGCCTTCCAAGGCCCGCTTGGTCGTCCCGACCAGCTCGGCCATTTTCTCCTCCGGCACCTTGTCAGATACATAGGCCACCGGCTGGCGCTCTTCGTCTTGCATGATGGTCTCCACGCCGCCGGTGGCGGCAGGTTGGTGGTCAGTATTCGTCTTCTGTAATGGTGTGCTCGACGGATTGAGAGCGAGCGTCAGCCGCCCCCACGAAGACCTGGTTCAGAGCGGTGTCCTGCAGGGCGCCGACCGCGTCAGTGCCCTCGTCGTCTTCGCCGAGTACTGGCAACGCCTGGTGGCGGATTAGATCGATGCCCACGCCTTCTGGCACATCGAATCGGGTAACGACTGTGGTGGTCACGGTGATGATTGGCATGGCAATAGCTCTCCACGCCCGCGCATGTCGGCGGGCTTGAGTAGTTGGGGGAGGGGTTAGGCTGGAATCAGCCGCAGCGGACGCGCGACGAGTGGAACGTCTGCGGGCGAGCGGGGCGGACAGCCTCGAAGTAGAGGCTCCACATGTCGTCCCAGGCCTCTTTCATCGTTGAGCCCTGGCCGGTGCACCCCATCCTCCGGCACCACCAGGAGCCGAGAGCTGGAGCAAGCAGACCGACCCAAGCAAAGTCGCCGCCATGCGCACCCTGGCCGGCAGCCGCTACGACCTGGTCGAGCGCAACAACAACATCGTGCTCGAATACCGCAAGAAAGAAGTCATTCGTCTGAACGTTGCCCGCCAGCTGGCCGGGGCCAGTGGCGAACGCAAGTCCTTGCAAGTGACGGTGCAGAGCAAGTACGGCCTGGAGCGCATCGACTGGAGCGCCGCCACCTTGCTGCAGGCCGGTGGCAAGATCGAGCATCTGGGCGGCAGCGACTATCAACTGACCCTGCCCCAATACCGCACCGGTGCCCAGGCCGTGAACACCTACACCCTGCATGGCGTGGCCGTGGACAAGCAAGGCAACCGCTCCAACCGCAGCGAAACACAAGTCACGGTCAACGCGCCGGTGTTCGATGCCGCGCGCAGCACCTTCCTGCCCACCGACAGCGTCGTGCCGACCAAAGATGGCGTCCAGGTGGTGACCTTGACCGTGCGCGACGCCCAGGACGGCCTGATCGATGTGCCGCTGAGCGACCTGAGCATGGCCGTGACCCGTGGCACCGCGAGCACCGGCGCCAAGGTCTCGGACTTCAGCCGTAAATCGGTCGGGGTGTACGAAGTGACCGTCACCGCCGGCACCCTGCCGGAGGCCCTGACCCTCACGCCGTCGGTCCAGAACACCGCCTTGGCTCAAGCCAACATCGCGATCATGGACCGGGTACCCGACGCCGGCACCTCCACTTTCAAGATCGCTCCCGACGAGATCGACACCACCGGCACCGACGTGGCCACCCTCACCCTGACGGCCAACGATGCCGACGGCAATCCGGTCCCGGACATCGCCGATCAACTGACCTTCGCCATCAAGGATGCCGCAGGCACCTCGCCAGGCACCGGCATCACCCTCGGCCCAGTGACCGAAACCACCGCTGGCAGCTATAGCGCACGCCTCTCCGGCACCAAGGCCGGTGTGTGGACCGTCACCCCGCAATTCAAAGGCAGCGCCCTCGGTACCCTCAAAGGCACCGTGACGCTGACTGCCGGCCCCATCGCGGCAGCACGCTCGACCCTCACCGCCGCGCCAAACAAAATCATCGCCGGCGGCGGCGCCATCTAGGTCCTGACGCTGACCGCCAAGGACGCCGAAGACAACCCGATCTCCGACATCGCCAGCAAACTGTCTTTCAGCGTGAAGAACGACAGCGGCGCGGATGCAGGTTCCGACGTCACCGTCACCGCCTTGACCGAATCCGCGCCAGGCGTCTACAAGGCGAACCTGAGCGGGACCAAAGCCGACACCTGGACAGTAACGCCGCTCTTTGAAAGTGCCGCCCTGGACCTCGAAGAGAAGGTAATCGTGGAGCCGGGCGCAGTGGACGTCGGCAAATCGGTTTTCACTGCCAACCCACTCTCCGTCGTGGTAGGGACTGGCGAACCCGACCTTAAACTGGAGGCCAAAGATGCCCAGGGCAATCCTGTTTCCGGCATCGCGGCAAACCTGAGCTTCGATGTGCGCGACAGCTTCGGCACACCGGCGGGTTCCGAAGTGACCATCACCCGTCTGCAGGAAACCACCCCAGGCATTTACACCGCCAAGCTCAGCGGCACCAAGGCCGAAGTCTGGACCGTGACCCCACAGCTCGAAGGCAGCGCCTTGAGCGGCTTGGCCACCGACGTGACCTTGGTTGCCGGTACCTTGGACACTTCCCTGTCCAAATTCACCGCCGCACCAAACCCTATCGTTGCCAACGGCGGCGACAGCTCGCAGCTCACTCTCAGCGCCAAGGACGCCAAGAACAACCCGATCTCTGGCCTGGCAACCAAGCTCACCTTCACCGTGAAGAACGACCATGGCCAGGAGGCCGGCACAGCCGTCACCATCGAGAACCTGAGCGAGTCCGCGCCAGGCACCTATACCGCGACCCTCAAAGGCAGCAAGGCCGACACCTGGACCGTGGCGCTCATCCTCGACGGCGCCGCCACCGGCATGAGCGAGAAAGTGATGCTGATCGCTGGCGTGGTGGACGCAGGCACCTCGACGATCGCCGCCGCCCCGGACACCATCACAGCGAATGGTTCCACCCCGTCCGAACTGACCTTCACGGCCAAGGACGCCAAAGGCAACCCGGTCACCGGTATCGTTGGCGACCTTGCCTTCAACGTAACTGACAGCGCTGGCGGTGCGGCGGGTAGCGACGTGACCGTGGAACCCCTCAAGGAAACCACCCCGGGTACGTACACCGCGACGCTCAAAGGGAGCAAGGCCGATGTCTGGACCGTCACCCCACAGCTCAAGGGCAGCGCCATCGGTAGCCTCGCAGCCAAGGTGACCCTGACGCCCGATGCACCGGACGCCAGCCGGTCGAGCTTTGCCGCCGCACCGACCCCCATCGAAGCCAGCGGCAGCGCTTACTCGGTTCTGACATTCACCGCCATGGACGCCAAGGACAACCCGGTCACCAAGAGTGCCGACAAAGTGACCTTCAGCGTGAAGGACAGCAGCGGCGGCGATGCTGGCTCTGATATCACTGTCACCGAGGTGAAAGAAACCTCACCGGGCGTGTACGAAGCGAAGCTGAGCGGGACCAAGGTCGATACCTGGACCGTAAGGCCAGTGTTCGAGGGTGCCGCTGTCGGCAGCCTGAGCGAAACCGTGACCCTGATAGCCGGCCCGGTCGCACCGGGTACGTCGAGCTTCACCGCCAATCCACCCCGCGTCCTCGCTGGCAGCGGAAACACCAGCAAACTGACGTTCACTGCCCAGGACGCGCACAACAACCCGGTCACCGGCCTCGCGAGCAAGCTGAAGTTCAGTGTCGAAGGCACTGCCGGCACACCGGCGCCAGGAGATGTCGATGTCAGCGCGATCACGGAAATCGGCACCACCGGTGTGTACGAGGCATTGTTGGGTGGCACGCTGGTAGACACCTTTACCGTGACGCCACAGGCTGATTCGGTGGACCTGACTGCTCTGGCGCAGCCTGTCGAATTGTACTCGGCTGCACCGCCAGCGGAGGCTCACTCTGACATCAAGGTAAGCAAGGACAAGATCCTTTCGGATGGTGTCGATCAGAGCAAGATCACCTTCACCGTGGCGGACGATGCCGACCGCCCTGTCAGTGGTATTGCGGATAAAATCATCTTTGTGGCAGTGGATAACGGCGGCACTCCAGAAACCAATATCCAATTCGGTGCCATTACTGAAGAAGGAACTACAGGTGTCTATACCTCTTGGGTGTCGGGTGATGTGGCTGGCAAATTCAAGGGGCAATACAGGGTCGTTCCACGTATCGAGGGTAAACAGTGGCGTATAGCTGCGCCGTTCGAATTGCTCGGTATCGAGTTTGCCAGCGCGACCAATGCCTATGGCACGGTTCTTCCGTTCCCGAAAAACATCGGCTTCCCAAGCTCATCTTTCTTAAACGCAGAATTCACTTTGACGCTCTCGGAGAATGTCGACCCTAATGACTACGAATGGACATCTAGTGTGGATTGGCTGGCCCCTCAAGGAGCAGGCCGCTTCAAGTTCATTTCCGAAGCGCCCAAAGGTAGGACGAGTGTGACACTCAAGGCCAAGCGAAAAGGCAGCAACTTCGAGCCAACATATACCTTCGACAAGAAATATTGGTTCCATATAGGCGAAGACAATGTGCCGATCACACCCGATGAGGTTATCGCTCAATGCAACGCGAAAGGAATGAGCCCTGTATCAGCAATTCTGTATGCGGCAGGGGGGGGCTGACAAGACAAGACGGCCTGCTCGCAGAATGGGAGGAGGTGCGACGAGATGATTATTTTATAGTAGCCGTAGACCTAACTCATGATTGGGGCCGTGTACCAGGAACAAAATACTTCACCTCGCCTGACGATCCCAAAGAACTGGACAAACCGAGCCGCCTCCTTTGTTTTTACTAAATTGATCCTATAGAACAAGCCCCGGTTTTTACCGGGGCTTTTTATTTGATCAGTAAAAGACCAGGAGCCCCCACGCTATCTAGCGTATGACCTCTCGTCCCCACTCCCCCGCTCAATCGGCACCCGCCGCGCCAGATGATCGGCCGCGATGAAACCAAACGTCATCGCCGGCCCGATCGTCGACCCCGGCCCTGGGTAGGTCTTGCCCATCAACGCCGCGCTGGTGTTGCCGATGGCATATAACCCTTCGATCACCGCCCCGTCCGCGCGCAACACGCGGGCGTCGGCGTCGGTGCGCAGGCCGCCTTTGGTGCCCAGCTCGCCGGCATCGATGCGCAAGGCATAGAACGGCCCGCGCTCCACCGGCCCCAGGCACGGTTTGGGCCGGCAGTTGCTGTCGCCGTAATAGCGGTCGAACAGGCTGTCGCCTTTGCCGAACTGGGTGTCCACGCCCTGGGCTGCCATCTGGTTGAAGCGCTGCACGCTCTGCCCCAGCCCCGCCGCGCTCACGCCGATTTTGCCCGCCAACGCCGCCAGGCTGTCGGCGCGGTAGATGACGTTGTCCAGCCAACCCTCGGGGATCTTGCTGTCCGGCTGCACCGAGCCAGGCAGCAACACGCCACAGGGGTAGCGCTTGCGGTATTCGGCATCGAAAATCAGCCAGGCCGGCACGTTGGCGCCGGTGCGCGCCTGGTCGGCGTACATGGCGTAGATGATGTCCGGGTACGGCGCGGCCTCGTTGACGAAGCGCTCGCCCCGGCCATTGACCAGGATGCACCGCGGAAACGCCCGCTCGACGAACAGCGCACGCTGCTTCTCCTCGCCCGGCACCCGCACGGTGGGTGCGCCCCATACATGGTCCATCAGCGCCACGTCCGCGCCCTGCGCAAGGCCTGCGCGGATGCCGTCGCCCGTGTTGATCGGCGGCGCGGCTGTCCATTCGGCGCGGGTCGGGCTGGGCAGGTACTGCTCGCGCATTGGTTGGTCGGCTTCGAAGCCGCCGCACCCGAGGACCACCCCAAACGCCGCGCGCACGTTCAACGGCTGGCCCTGACGCTCGACCACCAACCCCGTCACCTTACCCCCATGGCTCAACAGGTTGCGCATCGGCGCTTGCAACCACAACTCGATCTGCCGCGCCTGCATCGCCACGCGCAGGCTGGCGACCAGGGCGTTGCCCAGGGTCAAGCGCCGATCACGCCGCGTGCGCCGGCGCCAGGCAAAGTCGGCCATGTATTTGAGGCCCAGGCGCGCGGTGAGCCACAGCCAGCCGGGCTCCTTGGCCAGAATGGTGTGGGCCTCGACCTGAGTCATGGCGATGCGCCCGGCGATCAAGGTCGCAGGCGACGGCGCGCGCAGACGCTGGAATTCATCCCCCAGGCGCGCCGCATCGAAGCTCGCCGGCTCCATGGTGCGGTAGCCGGGCTTGCCGCCCTCGCGTTCGGGGTAGTAGTCCGGGTAGCGCTCCACGGCGCGAAAGTACGTCTGCGCCTGGGCGGCCAGGTAGCCGACCATGCGCGGGCCATGCTCCAGATAAGCCTCGATGCGCGCTGGGTCGTAGTCCTCGCCGACCGTGGCACGCAGGTAGGCCCGGGCCTCTTCCCGCGAATCATTGCCACCGAGCCCTTCGATCTGGTCGTTACAGGGGATCCAGATCCCGCCCCCGGAGATGGCGGTGGTGCCGCCGTACTCGGCGGCCTTCTCCACCATCAATACCGACAGCCCCTGGTCGTGGGCCCGTAGCGCCGCAGTCATGGCCCCAGCGCCTGAACCGACCACGACCACGTCGTAGACGGCGTCCCAGTGCACAGCCTGCTGATTGTCATTGTTCATCGATGCACCTCCCCGCTGGCGGCCGCTGGCCGCGATTCCATGGAGATCGCACTATGTCACATATTTTTATTTGTGAGCCATTGCGATGACACAAAAACTTGCAGCCGTGCCATTAAGTGCGACAATCGCCGCCACTCCCAATGATCACAGAAGGTTCCGCCATGACCCGACAACTGCGCTGGGGCGATGCCAGCCGTATGGACAGTGCCGAGCAAGGGCGCCAGCAAATCCTCGAATGCGCCCTGGCGGCGATGAGCGAGATGGGCCCGGAGGGGTTTGCCATCGACGACGTGGCGCGCCGGGCGAATATTTCCCGACGCACGCTCTACCGCTACTTCGCCACCAAGCAGGCACTGGTACAGGCAGTGATCAGCAGCGAGAACGCCGGATTCTTCAGTGCCATGCAGGAGCAGTTGGTCAGCTTCGAGGACGACTTCGAGCGCTACCTGGAGGAATGCCTGTGCTTTGCCGTGCGCTACCGCGACCAGCACCGGGGTGGGTTTCACCAGGGCTACCTGGCCAAGGCGGCCAGCCCCGAGGTGTTCGCCTACATCCTTGAGGACATCGCGCCGTTGTGGCAGCAAGTGCTGGCAGGCCCCTTCGAGCGGCACGTGCAGCGCCACGGCGCCAGCGTCAGCCTGGACGACAGCATCGCCCTGATCAGCCGGCTATGCCTGGCCTACTGCCTGGTGCCCGAGGCGCCCGAGCAGATCCGCAAGCAATTGCGCCTGCTGCACCACATCGGTACCTGAGCCCGTCAGGGCAACAGGCGCATGGAACTGGGTACCGGCATGTAGCACGGCTGGTAATTGGGCTGGCAGTAGTAGGCCATGCTCAGCGGCATGGGCAAGGGGCGTGTGACCGCGGCCACATAGGCGGCGGCGAAGGCACACACGATCAGGGTCAGGCAAAATCTTGTTGTTGTTTTCATGGCCATGCCTCTATGCGCGAGGGAGACGTTGTGAAGCCAGACTAGAAGCGACGTTCTCGGCCCGCCTCGTCCAAACGGACGAGGCGGATCAATTTCACGACAGCGCCCGACGGATGTCCGCCGCAGCCCCCTGCAACGCTCGGGCGGCCGCCTCGACGAACGGCGCCAGGCTGACGAAGCCATGCACCATGCCGTCGCAGCGCTGCAAACGCACCGCCACCCCGGCCGCCTGCAGGCGCTCGGCGAAGGCCTCGCCCTCATCGCGCAGCGGGTCGTACTCGGCGGTCAGCAGCGTGGTGGCCGGCAGGCCCTGCAAATCGTCATCGCGCAGCGGCGAGGCCAAGGGGTCGGCGCCCTGCTCCGGGCGCTCCAGGTACTGCGCCCAGAACCATCCCATCATTGCCCGCGACAACAGGTAGCCCTCGGCGAAGTCGCGATAGGACGCGCTGTCGCACGCCGCGTCCGTCACCGGGTAGAACAGGCATTGGTGACGGATCGCCGGGCCCTGGCGCTCCCGGGCCAGCCGGCTCACGGCAATGGCCAGGTTGCCGCCGGCGCTGTCCCCGGCCACCGCCAGGCGGCGGGCGTCCACCCCCAGCGCATCGGCCTGCTCGACCAACCAGCACGTGGCGGCGTAGCAGTCCTCGGGCGCCGCCGGGAAGCGCGCCTCCGGCGCCAGGCGATAGCCCACCGACACCACCACCGCGCGGGTCTCAAGGGCCAGGGCGCGGCACAGGTTGTCGTGAGTGTCGAGGGTGCCGATGACAAAGCCGCCGCCATGGAAGAACACCAGCAGCGGCAAGTCCTCCCGGGCCACCGGGCGGTACAGGCGCGCCGGCAGCAGGCCCGCCGCCCCGGCCACTTGGAGGTCGCGCACTTCGGCCATGTCCGCCCCCGGCAGCGGCGGCATCAGGTTGTCGGCGTGCAGGCGGTATCGCACGGCATCGAGGGTGGCGTAGTCCGGTTCGCCCTGGGCGGTGAAACCCTGGAGCACGGCGGCCAACTGGTTATCGAGGGGCATGGCGCTCTCCTTGAACGTTGCGAGGTAGGCATGCACGCCAGTAGATCGGCACCGTCGATAGCGGCCATCGTCCGTTCAGACGATGACCGATGCGTCACGCGCGGCAGAATCACTCGGGTGCATCAGTACCGCCAACCGAGCTGCCAATGACCAAGGTGGCGTGGTACGGCCGGCGGCCCCAACAAAGACCGGAGAACAACAACATGAGCACGCTGCACCGTATCGAAGCCAAACTGCTGGAGGACCGCTACGCGCGCGGCTGGCATTGCCTGGGCCTGGCGGCGCAATACCGTGATGGCAAGGCGCACCGCCTGGATGTCTTCGGCACCCGCCTGGTGGCCTTCCAGGGCGAGGACGGCCAGCTCAACATTCTCGACGGCTATTGCCCACACATGGGCGCTGACCTGAGCACCGGCTGCATCGAAGGCAACGCCATCCGCTGCCCCTTCCACAGCTGGCGCTGGAACGCCGACGGCGTGTGCGACGACATCCCCTACGCCAAGCGCATTCCTCCACGGGCGAAGATCAAGCGCTGGCCGATCATGGAGCAGAACCATCTGCTGTTCGTGTGGAACGATCCCGAAGGCAACCCGCCGATCGCCGAGCAGGCCATCCCACGCATCGACGCCTGTTTCGACGACGCCTGGGCCCACTGGGAAATCGCCGATCTGAAGATCGACACCAACTGCCGCGAACTGATCGACAACGTCGCCGACATGGCGCACTTCGGCAGCGTGCATGGCGCACCGGTCGATGAATTCAGCAACGTTTTCGAGGGCCACACCGCCGCCCAGATCATGCGGGCGCGCAGCGAGCGGTTGTCCGGTGACAGCGAGCTGACCACCGTGGCCACCTACTATGGCCCGGCCTACCAGATCACGGAAATGACCGGTGCCATGGGCGGGCAGCCGATCCACTCGATCCTGCTCAATTGCCACGTACCGATCGACCTGAACAGTTTCACCCTGCGCTATGGCGTGCTGGTCAAGAAAATCCCAGGACTGTCCGAGGAGGAAAACCAGGCCATCGCCAAGGCCTACGTCAAGCAGGCCCAGGAAGCCTTCTACGAGGATGTGGCCATCTGGCACACCAAGACCCGCGTCGACAACCCACTGCTGTGCGACGGCGACGGCCCGGTGTACCAGCTGCGTCGCTGGTACGAGCAGTTCTACACCGACGTCGCCTTGCTGGCCGATGAGACCCGCGACTGCAAGCAATTCGTCGTGCGCAGCCGCGAGCGCGTTTGACCGTTACACCGCCTGGCACAACCTGGCAACCGCCCGAACGGGCGGCTGTCGGGCCCCCGCAACAGGACATTGCGCGCGGACAAGGGCTGCCTATATGCTCGCGGCGCCAATGCTAATAATAAGAAGCGGTAACCACCGATGCAGACTCTCAGTTTCGAAGACTTCAGCGAGCTGGTCGGCCAGCTCTACGAGGGCCCGCTGGAATCCATCCCCTGGGTCACCTTTCTCTATCAGCTCAACAGCCTGCTGCACAGCAAGTACGTCACCTTCATCCTGCGCCCGCCCAGCACCCAGGTCGACGGCCTGATGGTCAGCACCACCGGCAGCTCCAGCGACGCCACCGCGTCCTACAACAAACACTTCTTCGCCTTGGACCCGTTCGTCGGGCTGCCCAACCGGGAAGTGGTGGCCCTGGCCGACTTCATGCCCGAGGCCGAGCTCAAGCAGTCGGAGTTCTTCCGCAATTTCCTGGAGCCGGTGGATGTGTTTCACATCCTGGGGGTGGACATCAACACCAACGACGGCGCTCAGTGCCGCCTGCGTATCAGCCGCGGGCGTGACGATGCGCCCTTCGTCGAATCGGAAAAACACCTGCTGGCGCGGTTCATCCCGCACCTGGAACGTTCGATCAAGCTGCACATGCAGCTCAACCGCATCGAGACTGAACGCAACCTGTATGCCGGCGCCGTGGACCAGATGGCCGTGGGCACGATCATCCTCGACGACACCGGCAAGGTGCTGCAGACCAACCAGGTGGCCGAGCGCCTGCTGCAGGAAAAGGACGGCATCAAGCAGGTCAATGATGGGTTGCAGGTCGGCAGCGCCCGGGATACCCAGGAGTTTCGTCGCCTGGTGCGCCAGGCCATGCTCTCGCAGAAGGGCAACCTGGCGTCGGTGGTCGAGGCCATGCGCGTCAAGCGCCCCTCCGGGCGTGCCGACCTGGGCATCATCGTGCGTTCAGTACCGCTGTCGGCCTGGAGCGAGGGCAAACAATGCCCGACCGTGGTCATTTTCATCAGCGACCCGGAGCAGCAATCCTCGGCGCCCCAGGAGATCGTCCGCGCCCTGTTCGACTTCACCCCGGCCGAAACCCAGTTGGCGATGCTGCTGGCCAACGGCCTGACCCTCGACGAAGCCTCCGAGGAACTGGGCATCAGCCGCAATACCTCGCGTGCGCACCTGCGCTCGACCTTCTCCAAGACCGGCGTCACACGCCAGACCATGCTCGTGCGGTTGATCCTGCGCAGCGTCGCCACCTTGGGCTGAAGCCCCGCCCTACCCCCCTGCCTGGCCATCGTCCGCTCGGACGATGGCAGGTGCCGACTGGCAGCGCACAGTAGCCCTGTCGCTTTCCGTCGCCAGAGGCCCCGCCATGCGCCAGAGCCCAACCATCCTCAAGACCGAGCTGCTGGCCCAGAGCAGCCACTTCCAGATCGAAGCCCTGCACCTGCGCTTTAGCAATGGCCAGCATCGCGTCTACGAGCGCCTGCGTGGTACCGGCTACCGCTCGGTGCTGCTGGTGGCCATGCCGGATCCGCAGCATGTGCTGATGGTGCGCGAGTATGCGGTGGGGGTCGAAGGCACCATCCTCGGCTTGCCCAAGGGCGGTGCCGATACCGGTGAGGGCTATTTGGAGGCGGCGCAGCGTGAGTTGGGTGAGGAAGTCGGCCTGCGGGCCGGTCGGCTGACCGAGCTGGGTGAGCTGACCTTGGCGCCGGGGCATCTGTGTCACCGTTGTCGGGTGGTGCTGGCTGAGCAGCTGAGTCCTTGCAGCAATGACGGTGGGGATGAGCCGGAGCCTTTGGAGTGTTTGGCGGTGGCTTTGGCGGACGTTCCCAAGCTGGTGGCCACGGGTGAGCTGCATGAGGCTCGGGCTATTGCAGCGTTGTTCATGGCGATGGGGGTCCTGGCTGAGCGGGGCTGAACTCAAGTTGGGCATGGGCTTGGGCTTGAGCTTTCAGATTGGGTGAATATCCGGTGTTGGCGGTGGCGCCACCGGCGCTTTTCGCCTTTACGGCGACCTACTTTTGCTCTTGGGCAAAAGTAGGCAAAAACCGCTGGCTCCCACATCCGGCCCGGCGCTTCGCACCGGGTCCCCTCGCTGCGGTGTCTTACGGGGCTTCGCGGCCTCCGGCTGGCTACGCCAGCCTCCATCTCGCGACTTCGGCTACGCCGAAGGGCGCTGCGCGCCTGCCCCTCCAGACACCTCCTCTCGGCCTTCTGAGGTCGCGATCGGTGGTGGCTGAACCGTCGCGCATCAAAAGCAACGGCAACGGCAAGGGCAAGGGCAAACAAGCTGATTATTTGTTCTGGTCTGCGCTGGAGACTGTGGGAGCGGTGGTTCGGCGCTCAGGCGCCGACCTGACGGTCGGCGCAAATGCTTGGGGGTGCTGGCGCAGTTGCGATGGGCTGCAAAGCAGCCCTTTGGGGTTTCAGGTTGGCAGGAGGTTGCGGGCGCGGGAGAGGGTCAGGGCGAGGTCTTCGATCATGTCTTCTTGTCCTCCCACGGTGCCGCGGCGGCCTAGCTCTACCAACAGGTCGCGGGCGGGAATGCCGTACTTGAGCTCGGCGCGCTTGGCAAACAGTAGGAAGGAGCTGTACACACCGGCGTAACCGAGTGTCAGGGCGTCGCGGTCCAGGCGGATGGGCTGGTCCATCATCGGCACCACGAGGTCTTCGGCCACGTCCATGATGCGGTACAGGTCCACGCCGCTGTTCACGCCCATGCGCTCGAGTACGGCGACGAACACTTCCAGCGGGGTGTTGCCGGCACCGGCACCCAGGCCAGCCACGGAGCCGTCGATACGCACCGCGCCGGCTTCGATCGCGGCCAGGGAGTTGGCAATCGCCATGCCCAGGTTGTGGTGGCCGTGGAAGCCCACCTCGGTTTTCGCCTCCAGCCCTTGGCGCAATACGCCGATCTTCTCGCTGACTTCATCGGGCAGCATGTAGCCGGCCGAGTCGGTGCAGTAGATGCAGTTGGCGCCGTAGCTTTGCATCAGGCGCGCTTGCTCCAGCAGCTTCTCGGCGCTGACCATGTGCGCCATCATCAAGAAGCCCACGGTGTCCAGGCCCATCTTCGCCGCCATGCCGATGTGCTGCCCGGAGACGTCCGCCTCGGCGCAGTGGGTGGCCACGCGGATGGTCGAGACGCCGTGCTCGTGGGCCATCTTCAGATGATCCAGAGTGCCGATGCCTGGCAGCAGCAAGGCCGAGACCTTGGCCTGCTTGAGCTTGGGGATCACCGCGCTGAAGTACTCCTCATCGCTGTGCGCCGGGAAGCCATAGTTCAACGAGGCCCCACCCAGGCCATCGCCGTGGGTGATTTCGATCAGCGGCACGCCGGCGGCGTCCAGGCCGGTGGCCACATCGACCATCTGCTTGAGGCTGATCTGGTGGCGCTTGGCATGCATGCCGTCACGCAGGCTCATGTCGTGCAACAGCACGTTCTTACCTTGAAGGTTCATCACCACCTCTCCTCAGCGGGCTGGCAATTGCAGGGTGCCCTTGTGGGCTTCTTCGGCGAACATCTCGGCGGTGCGCAGGCCGGCGGCGGTCATGATGTCCAGGTTGCCGGCCGACTTGGGCAGAAAGTCCCCCAAGCCTTGCACCTCGATGAAGATCGATACCTTGTTGCCGTCAAACACCGGGCCGTTGACTAGCTTGTAGCCGGGCACGTAACGCTGGACCTCTTCGACCATGCTCAGCACCGACGCGCGGATGGCGTCCTGGTCGGGGGTGTCGTCGGTCAGGCAATGGATGGTGTCGCGCATCATCAGCGGCGGCTCGGCCGGGTTGATGACGATGATCGCCTTGCCGCGACGGGCGCCACCGATACTTTCCACCGCGCCTGCGGTGGAGCGGGTGAACTCGTCGATGTTCTGGCGGGTACCGGGGCCCACGGAGCTGGACGACACGGTGGCGACGATCTCGCCATAGGCCACTGGCTGCACCCGCGACACTGCCGCCACCATCGGGATGGTCGCCTGGCCGCCGCAGGTGACCATGTTGACGTTCATCGCGAGCTTGGCCGCGTGCTCCTTGAGGTTGACCGGCGGTACGCAGAACGGGCCGATGGCCGCCGGGGTCAGGTCGACCATGATCACGCCCAGCTCGTTGAGCTTGCGGCTGTTGTGCGCATGCACGTAGGCCGAGGTGGCGTCGAAGGCGATGCGGATGTCATCGTCCAGCACATGGGGCAGCAGGCCGTCGAGGCCGTCGGCGGTGGTCTTCACCCCCATCGCCCAGGCACGCTTGAGGCCTTCGGACTCCGGGTCCACGCCCACCATCCACACCGGCTCGATCCACTGCGAGCGGCACATTTTCATCAGCAGGTCGGTGCCGATGTTTCCCGGGCCGATAATGGCCGCTTTTAGTTTCTGGCTCATGGGCCTTGCTCCTCGATCAGGCTCGGAAGGACACCTGGGCACTGCCCAGGCCGTCGATGGTCAGGGAAAAGCGGTCGCCTGCCCGCACCGGCTCCAGCGGCACCAGCGAGCCGGAGAGGATCACTTCGCCCGCCTTGAAGGGGATGCCGAAGGCGCCGAGGGTGTTGGCCAGCCAGGCGACCGCGGTCAACGGGTTGCCCTGCACCGCCGAGCCCAGGCCCTCGCTCAGCAGCTCGCCGTTCTTGAACACGCGCATGTGCAGCGCCGGCAGGTCGAGTTCGCGCGGGTCGACGCGTTCCTGGCCGAGCACGAACACGCCGCACGAGGCGTTGTCGGCCACGGTGTCCTGAATGCGGATGCGCCAGTCATGGATGCGTGAGTCGACGATCTCGAAGCACGGCGTAACGTAATCGGTGGCCGCCAGCACATCGGCCTCGGTCACTCCCGGGCCGATCAGGTCGTGCTTGAGCACGAAGGCGATCTCGCCCTCGGCGCGCGGCTGGATCAGGCGGTTCCCGGCGAGCGAGATGTCGGCGCCATTGTCGAAGGCCATACCCCGGGTGATGAAGCCGAAGTCCGGCTGGTGCACATCGAGCATGCGCTGCACGGCAGCCGAGGTGACGCCGATTTTCTTGCCGACGATGCGATCGCCCGCCGCCACCCGGCGTTCGATGCAGTGCAGGGAAATATGGTAGGCGTCTTCGATGCTGATCTGGGGCCAGCGCTCGGTCAGCGGGGCCAGGGTCTGGCCGTCGCACAGGGCCTGGTAGAGTTCGTCGCCGTGCTGGCGGCGCAGTTCGAGGCTCATGCTCGGCCCTCCGCGAGGAACGCCAGGCATTCGCGGTTGAACAGCTCACGGTGCTCGACCATCACCCAATGGCCACACTCGCTCAGCAGCACGAAGCGGATGCGCTGGCAGGCCAGCATCAGGGTGTTGGCCCCGGACACCGGACAGAACTTGTCGTTCATGCCCCAGAAGCCGAGGATCGGGCAAGCCAGCTGCGACAGCTGTTCGGCCATGTTCGGCACCTCCATGGTCGAGAGCACGCACGGGGGCTGCTCAGCGACCACCGCGACCCGCTCGGCGACGGTGTCATCGTCGATCAGCGAGGGGTCGAACAGTTGCAGGCCCAGCAGGCGCCTCATGCCGGCAGCGTCGCGCAGCTCGCCACTGGCAAAGGCCGCGGCCATGCGCTGGATGCCTTCCATCTGTAGGTAGTACTGGGCCTTGTCCATCAACCCGCCGGGGGCCATCAGCACCAGGCGCGCCACCCGCTGCGGTTGGCGCAGGGCGATGGCAATGGCGATGGCGCCGCCCAGGGAGTTGCCGACCAGGGTGCAGCGCTGGATGTCCAGCGCGTCGAGCAGCCCCAGCAACGCCTCGACGAAGAAGTCCAGGGTGTAGGCGGTCTGTGGTTTGTCCGAGGCGCCGTAGCCCGGCAGGTCCGGCACGATGGCGCGGTAGCCGGCGGCGGCGAATTGCGGGTAGTTGCGCTTGAAGTTGCTGTGGCCGCTGGCGCCTGGACCGCTGCCATGGATGAATACCACCACCTCGCCCGTGCCGACGTCCTGATAGTGCAGTTGCAGGCCATCCGCCAACCTGACCTTGTGCCCTTGCGCTGCTGCGCCCATGGGGAAACCTCCCGGCTTGTTGTTGTACCGGGATTATTCAGAGCGGCCAGGGCATACGGCATCGTCCAACAAGACTACAAGCGGCGCCCCTAGTCCCTTTGGACGTTGGCCGCACGGCAATGGCTGCCTAGCATCGAGGCAACCTTCCGACAGACAAGACAAGGCATTTCCATGCATGACCCATTGGATTTTCGCGGCAAAGTGGTTCTGGTCACAGGTGGTGCCAAAGGCGTGGGCCGCGGTATCACCCGCCGCTTCCTGGAGTGCGGTGCGAACGTGGTGATCTGCGGCCGCCAGGCACCGGAGCGGCTGCCCAGCGGCGGCGGCAAGCAGGCGGTGTTCATGCAGTGCGACGTGCGTGACCTGGAGCAGCTTGAGCAATTGATCGGCAACGTGCTCAAGTTCTTCGGCCGCCTCGATGTGCTGGTCAACAACGCCGGCGGCGCGCCGTTCGCCGAAGCGGCCACGGCCTCGCCACGGTTTTCCGAGTCCATCGTGCGGCTCAACCTGCTGGCCCCGCTGAACCTGTGCCAGTTGGCCAACCGGGTGATGCAGGAGCAGGCCGAGGGCGGCGCCATCGTCAACATCTGCAGCGTCAGCGCCACCCGCCCCTCGCCCGGCACCGCCGCCTACGGCGCCGCCAAGGCCGGCTTGCTCAACCTGACCCGCTCGCTGGCGGTGGAGTGGGCGCCCAAGGTGCGGGTCAATGCGGTCACTGCCGGGTTGATCCTGACCGAACAGGCCGAACTGCATTATGGTGACGCCCAGCAACAGGCCCAGGTGGCCGCGACCGTGCCCTTGGGCCGCTTGGCCGAGCCGGACGACATCGGCGACACCTGCCTGTACCTGGCCTCGCCGCTCGCCCGCTATGTCAGCGGCGCCGACCTGATGGTGCACGGCGGCGGCGAACGCCCGGCTTTCCTCGATGCGGCGAAAAGCCAGTGACCTGGGCACAGCGAAAAGCGCCGAGGACTTCCCGGTGTTCGCGGGTAAATCCGCTCTCGTAGACGCAGGCAAAGCCTGCGATGGGCTGCAAAGCAGCCCCATTTGCACCGACTCCACAGACCAGAACGCAGCGTAGCACCTGTGGGAGCGGCGGTTCGGCGCTCCGATTCACCCGCGAACACCGGCGTAGCCGGTGCAATCGCTCTCAACGCGACTGGAGGTTCACTTCGCTCCAGAAGGCCTTCATGCTGCGGATCAGGCCGTGCTCATCGAACTCCATCACATCGATCACCTGCAGCGAGCATTCGCGCCCGTCCCAGGTGAGGTCCACCCGAAACGGCACGGCGCCGCAGCCGTTGTGGGTAGCGCGCACAGGTCCGGTGAGGGCTGCGGACACATTCATCTGCCCCAACCCTTGCCGATAGAACGCACTGATCGCGTCCATCCCACGCAACGGCGGCTGGCCCACCGGGTCTTCGACGGTGGCATCCTCGGCGTACAACGCCAGGATGCCGTCGATGTCCCCGGCGTCCACCAGCTCGACGTAACGCTGCATGCTCGCCTGCACCTGCTCTGGCGTCGGTAGGGCCATCTCAAGCCACCTCGAACAGCGCAGCAGCGCCCATGCCACCGCCGATGCACATGCTCACCACCACATAGCGCACACCCCGGCGTTTACCCTCGATCAACCCATGCCCGACCATCCGCGCCCCCGACATGCCAAACGGGTGGCCAATGGCAATTGCGCCGCCGTTGACATTGAGGCGGTCGTTGTCGATGCCCAGTGTGTCGCGGCAGTACAGCACCTGGCAGGCGAACGCTTCGTTGAGCTCCCACAGACCGATGTCATCGACCTTCAGGCCATGGCGCTTGAGCAGTTTGGGGATCGCGTACACCGGCCCGATGCCCATCTCGTCGGCCTCGCAACCGGCCACCGCCAGCCCGCGATAGATCCCCAGCGGTTGCAACCCGCGCTGCTCGGCCAAGCGCGCGCTCATCAGCACCGAGGCCGAGGCGCCGTCCGAGAGCTGGGAGGCGTTGCCAGCGGTGATGAAACGCCCGGCTTCGGTCCACTGCCCGCCCCCCCACACCGGCTCCAGGGCCGCCAGGCTGGCGGCGGTGGTGTCGGGGCGGTTGCACTCGTCCTGCAACAGGGTCACCGCTTCATGACGGCTCTCGCCGCTTGCCTTGTCGACGATCAGCTTCTGGGTGGTCAACGGCGCCAGTTCCAGGTCGAAGCGCCCGCCCTGTTGCGCGCTGGCGGTGCGCAGTTGGCTCTGCAGGCTGTAGGCATCCTGTTCTTCACGGGTGATGCCGTAGCGCTGGGCGACGATTTCGCCGGTCTCGAGCATCGGGATGTAGGCCCGCGGGTCGCGTTCACGCACCAGGGTGGACTGCCAGCGGTAGAGGTTCTTGTGCTTGTTCTGCACCAGGGAGATCGACTCCAGGCCACCGGCCACGGCAATGTCGAGCTCGTTGCAGAGGATGCCCTTGGCAGCGATGGCGATGCTCATCAGGCCCGAGGCGCACTGGCGCTCCACCGCCATGCCGGACACCTGCACCGGCAGCCCGGCGGCCGTGGCGCACAGGCGCCCAAGGTTGTAGGCCTGGGTGCCCTGCTGGGCGGCGGCGCCGATGATCACATCGTCCACTTCGTCCGGCGCGATGCCTGCGCGGCGTACCGCTTCGGCTACCACGTGGCCACCCAGGGTCGGGGCCTCGGTGTCGTTGAAGGCGCCGCGAAAGGCCTTGCCGATGGGCGTACGCGCCGTGGAAACGATCACTGCTTCGTTCATGCTGGACTCCTTGGATGACTCATGCCGGGTAGTACCGGCTGATGGTGTCGACCACGCAGCCAGGACGCTCCTGGCCTTCGATCTCGACGCTGACGCGGATCACCGCCTGCACCCCGCTGCCGACCGCCTCGGTCGAGACCAGCAAGGCACTGCCGCGCACCCGCGCCCCCACACGCACCACCGACGGAAAACGCACACGTTCACAACCATAGTTGACGCCCATGGCGATGCCCTGAACCTCGATGATCTGCGGCAAGAACAGGTTGACCAGCGACAGGCTCAGGTAGCCGTGGGCGATGCAGGCGCCGAATGGCCCCTGGGCCGCGCGCTCGGGATCGACGTGGATCCATTGGTGGTCGCCACTGGCCTCGGCGAACAGGTCGATGCGCGCCTGGTCGATGCGCAACCAGTCGCTTTTGCCAAGCTCCTGGCCCACCGCTTCGTGCAACGCCTCGGGTGTGCGGAAGATACGCGCCATGTTCAGGCCCTCTGGCTGGAAACCGACAGCACTTCGCCGGTCATGTACGAGCTGTAGTCGCTGGCCAGGAACATCATCACGTTGGCCACTTCCCACACCTCGGCGGCGCGGCCAAAGGCCTCGTTGGCCGCCAGCTGGTCGAGCACCGCCTGGGGCGCGGAGCGGGCGAGAAAATCGTGCATGGCGATGCTCGGGCTCACCGCGTTGATGCGGATGCCATGCTCGGCAGCTTCCACCGCCGCGCAGCGCGTCAGGGCCATGACCCCGGCCTTGGCCGCGGCGTAGTGAGCCTGTTGCTTCTGCGCGCGCCAGCCGAGCACCGAGGCGTTGTTGACGATGACGCCGGCGCGACGCGCCATCATGTACGGCAGCATGGCGCGGGTCATGCGCATGGTGCCGGTGAGGGTCACATCGAGCACCCGGTTCCATTCATCGTCGGGCATCTCCACCAGTGCCCGCGACCCACCCAGGCCGGCGTTGTTGATCAGCACATCGACGCCGCCCAAGGTACCCTCGGCGACCTCGACCAGGGTACGCACCTGATCTTCGTCGGTGACATTGCACAGGCGCCCATGCACCTGGGCAAGGCCGGTGGCCTCGCGGATGCGCGTGACCGCTTCATTGAGCCGGCCTTCGTGGATGTCACTGATCATCAGGGCCCGGCAGCCCTCCTCGGCCGCACGCAAGGCGGCAGAAAAACCGATGCCGGAACCGGCCGCAGCGGTGATCAGCACCGACTTGCCGCGCAGCAGGCCATGGCCGGGAACATAGTGTGGAACGGACATGCGAAGACTCCTCGAT
The DNA here is from genome assembly GCF_033173945.1 of Pseudomonas sp. HTZ2. Lineage (NCBI taxonomy): Bacteria > Pseudomonadati > Pseudomonadota > Gammaproteobacteria > Pseudomonadales > Pseudomonadaceae > Pseudomonas > Pseudomonas sp. HTZ2. The sequence goes on from NZ_CP137332.1 coordinate 5,089,710, forward strand.
CAGGGACGCGGGCGCGGCTCCCGGGGCATGCCCAGGGCGCGTTCGGCGATGATGTTGCGCTGGATCTCGTTGCTGCCGCCGTACAGGGTGTCGGCGCGGCTGAACAGATACAGCGATTGCAGGCGGTTGAGCTGATACGGCGCAGCCTCGAGCAACTCGGCCTGGGGGCCGAGCACGTCCATGGCCAGCTTGCCGAGGCTGGCGTGCCAGCTCGACCAGCCCAGCTTGTAGATGGTCGCCTCGCGGCGCAGCGTGCCGTCCTGAGGCCCGGAGAGCATGCGCAGCGAGTTGTAGCGCAGGATGCGCAGGCCACACCACGCCTCGGCCAGGCGCTGGCGCAGGTGCGGGTCACGGTCGGCGCCGTTGGTACGAGCGATGGCGATGATCTCGTCGAGCTCGTTCTGGAACTGCATCTGCTGGCCCAGGGTGGACACGCCGCGCTCGAAGCCCAGCAACGCCATGGCGATCTTCCAGCCCTCGCCCGGCTGGCCGACGATGTTCGACGCCTCGGTGCGGGCGTCGTCGAAGAACACCTCGTTGAACTCCGAGGTGCCGGTCATCTGCTCGATCGGCCGCACGCTGATGCCCGGCTGGTCCATCGGCACCAGCAAGAACGACAAGCCCTGGTGGCCGACGCTGCCCGGCTCGGTGCGGGCCAGCACGAAACACCAGTCCGATTCGTGGGCCAGCGATGTCCAGACCTTCTGCCCGTTGATCAGCCAGTCGCCGTTGGCATCCTGTGCGGCGCGGGTCTTCACCGCCGCCAGGTCCGAACCTGCCCCCGGCTCCGAATACCCCTGGCACCAGAACGTGGTGCCTTGGACGATGCCCGGCAAGAAACGCCGCTTCTGTTCGTCGCTGCCAAACGCCGCGATGGTCGGCCCGGCCAGGCCCTCGCCGATGTGCCCTATACGACCGGGCCCTCCGGCGCGGGCGTATTCTTCGTGGAAGATCACCTGCTGGCTGATCGACAGCCCTCGCCCGCCATGCTCCGGCGCCCAGCCCACGCAGGTCCAGCCGCCCTCGGCGAGCTTGCGCTCCCAGGCTTTGCGCGCCTCGGGGAACATGTGCTCATCCCCCGGGCCGCCGCGAAAACGCAGGGCTTCGAACTCGCCCTGCAAGTGGGCGGCCATCCATTGGGCGACCTCCTGGCGAAAGCGCTCGTCCTGCTCACTGAAACGGATCTTCATGGCTGCTCCCCGATAATCACGCTGGCGATTTGTTGCAGATGCCAGGCCGGTGCGCCGAGGTAGATCTCGCTGGCCCGGGCACGCTTGAAATACAGATGCGGGTCGTATTCCCAGGTAAAGCCCACGCCGCCATGCAACTGGATCGACTCGGCAGCGCAGTGGAAGTACGCCTGGGAGCACTGGGACTTGGCCAGGGAAGCGGCCAGTGGCAACTCTGCGGCCACCTGGGCGTCACCGGCGGGATCCAGCGCCTCCTGGGCGACGCAGGCGGCGTAATAGCTCGCCGAACGGGCACATTCGACTTGCAGCATCATGTCGGCGGCGCGGTGCTTGAGGGCCTGGAAGCTGGCCAAGGGCCGGCCGAACTGCTGGCGCTCCTGCAGGTAGGCCACGCTCAGGTCCAACGCCTGTTGGGCGCCGCCGACCTGTTCGGCGGCCAGGCCCACGCAGGCCAGGCGCAGCATGTCCTGCAGTTTTGGCCAGGCCGTACCGGCCTCGCCGAGCACCGCGTCCGGGCCCACGTACAGACGCGTGAGGCGCACGCGGCCCAAACGCCGGGTCTGGTCCATGGTCGGCTGCCACTGACGCGCCAGGCCCGTCTGCCCGGCCTCGACCAGGAACAGGCTCACGCCCGCCTCGCCCGTGCTGCCGGCCAGACGCGCGGCGACCACCAGCAGGTCGGCGCTGTGGCCGTCGATCACCTGGGCGTATTCGCCGTCCAGCACGTAGCCTTCGCCTTCGGGCGTTGCCGTCACGCCAATACCTTCGGCGGACCAACCACCCCCATCGCCCCAGGCTGCGGTGCCGCGCACACGGCCTTCGGCGATGGCCGGCAGCCAGCGCTGTTTTTGCGCCTCGGTGCCGGCCAGCAGCAGCGCTGGCGTGGCCAGGCAGGTAGTGGCGAAGAACGGCGAGCACAACAGGCGCCGGCCCATCTGTTCCAGGAGGATGGCCAGTTCGACGAAGCCCAGGCCCAAACCGCCGTAGGCTTCGGGAATGTGAATCGCAGGCCAGTACATTTCGTTGCACAGGCGCTGCCAGAGGTCGGTGTCATAACCGGTTTCGCTGACCATGGCCGCGCGCACGGCGGCACAGTCGGACACATCGGCAAGGAAGCCCTCGGCCGATGCGCGGATCATTTCCTGTTCGTCGCTCAATGCAAAGTCCATCGCGGCGTCTTCTACTCGTCTGGCCCAGGTGCCTGCGAGTGTGGCCAGATGCGCTGGCGGTCGAATCGGCCAAGTGGACTAGGCGCGGTGGTGTCTGCTTCGCGGGTAAATCGGCTCCGCCGGTTATCACAAGACAACCCCGCACCAGCGAAAGGACCACGCATAGATTGTGTGTAGGCAAAAAAAAACCGCACCACCCTGGCATGTGGTGCGGCCCCGCCCTAATGGCGAAAAAACCTCGAATCAGCTGCCGTAGACTTTCTGTGCCGGCACGGCACGCTCCAGCAGCTCACCGACCGCCGCGCCCACCTGGGCCACGGCCCAACGGCCTTGGTTGTCGACCAGCGGGCCGCGCCGCCAGCCGTCGGCGATGGACAATTTGCCGCCTTCGACCTCGAACATCTGCCCGGTGACGCCAGCGGATTCGCGCGAGCCCAACCACACCACCACTGGCGCGACGTTCTCCGGAGCGAAGTAATCAAAGCCTGCTTCGGGCTTTTTCATCACCTCGCCAAACACCCCTTCGGTCATGCCGGTACGGGCCGCCGGGGCCAGGGCGTTGACGGTGATGCCATAACGCGCCAGCTCCGCCGCCTGAACCAGCGTCAAGGACGCGATACCGCCTTTGGCTGCGGCGTAGTTGGACTGCCCGATCGAGCCCTGCAGGCCCGCGCCGGAGCTGGTGTTGATGATGCGCGCATCGACCTTGACGCCATTTTTGGCCTGCTCGCGCCAGTGGCGTACGGCATGGCTGGACAGGCAGAAGTGCCCCTTCAGGTGCACCGCCACCACCGCGTCCCAGTCCGCCTCGGTGAGGCTGGCGAACATGCGGTCGCGGCAGATGCCGGCGTTGTTCACCACCACATCGAGGCCGCCGAAGGCCTCCAGCGCGGCGGCGACGATGCGTCCTGCGTCTTCGTAATGCGTGATGTCGTTGCTGTTGGCGATGGCCTGGCCATCCTGCTCGCGGATCTGCGCGACCACCGCTTCGGCTGCGTCGCGGTTGATGTCGTTGACCACCACCTTGGCGCCCTCGGCCGCGAAGGCCAGGGCGTAGGCGCGGCCCAGGCCGCCGCCTGCGCCAGTGATGACCACGACTCGGTTGTTGCAACTGCTCATGGGACTCTCCTGCGCTTACAGGCGCTCGATGATGGTGACGTTGGCCTGGCCGCCGCCTTCGCACATGGTCTGCAAGCCATAACGCCCGCCGCTGCGCTCAAGCTCGTGGAGCAGGCTGCACATCATCCGGGTGCCGGTGGCACCCAGTGGATGGCCCAGCGCGATGGCGCCGCCGTTGACGTTGGTCTGGGCGTGGGGGTAGCCGGTCTCGTTGATCCAGGCCATGGCCACCGCGGCGAAGGCTTCGTTGATCTCCACCCGGTCGATCTGCTCCAGGCGCATGCCGGCGCGCTTGAGCGCATAGGCGGTGGCCGGGATGGGCGCGGTGAGCATCCACACCGGGTCGGCGGCACGCACGCTCATGTGATGGATGCGCGCCCGGGGTGTGAGGTTGTAGCGCTTGAGCGCCGCCTCCGAAACCACCAGCAGCGCGCTGGCCGCGTCGCAGGTCTGGCTGGAGACGCCCGCGGTGACGCGGTCGCAGCCAAACAGGATGTCGAGCTCGGCCATCTTGTCCAGGCTGGTGTGACGTGGGGTTTCGTCATGCTCGACCCCGGCCAGGGGCACGATCTCACGGGTGAAATAGCCCTGCTCGATGGCCCGCAGCGCACGGCGATGGGACTCCAGCGAATAGGCCTCCAGCGCCTGGCGGCTGAGCTGCCAGTGCTCGGCGATCATCTGCGCGGAGCGGAACTGGGTCGGCGGGGTCGAGCCGTAGCGGCGCACCCAGCCTTCGGAACCGGTGAACGGGTTGGTGAAGCCCAACGGCTCGGCGGCGGTCATGGCCGAGGAAATCGGGATCTGCGTCATGGTCTGCACGCCGCCTGCGACCACCACGTCCTGGGTGCCGCTCATCACCGCCTGGGCGGCGAAGTGCAGCGCCTGCTGCGAAGAGCCGCACTGGCGGTCGACGGTGGTGCCGGGCACCGCGTCGCTGAGGCCGGCCGCCAGCCACGCGGTGCGGGCAATGTCGCCGGCCAACGGGCCGATGGTGTCGACGCAGCCGAAGATCACGTCGTCATAGTCTTCATCGGGGATCGAATTGCGCTCGACCAGGGCGCGCAGCACGTGGCCGCCCAGATCGGCCGCGTGGATATGGGCCAAGCCACCTTTGCGTCGCCCGGTGGGCGTGCGCAGGGCATCGACGATATAAGCTTCAGGCATCTTCTACCTCTGCCGACATGAACGTGGTGCCGGCCCCTATGGCCCGGCGTGAGTCGAACAGCGCCTGGCGGATCCGCGCCTTGTGCAGGGCATGGTCGCCCCAGGCCTTGTCCAGAGCCCAGGCGCGCTTCATGAACAGCTGCAGGTCGACCTCCCAGGTGTACCCCATGGCGCCATGGGTCTGGATGGCGTTGCGGGCGGCCAACAGCGCCGCCTCCGAGGCCGCCAGGCGCGCGTGGGACACCGCCAGCGCCTGCCCGGCCTCACCGTGGGCCACCGCGTGGGCGGCGCGGTACAGCGGGCCTTTGGCGAACTCGATGCGCACCGCAACATTGGCCATCAAGTGCTTGACCGCCTGGAACGAGCCGATCGGCTTGCCGAACTGCTTACGCTCGAAGCTGTAGTCCACGGCCAGGTCCACCATGCGCTTGGCCAGGCCCAGCAATTGCGCCGCGCAGCCCAGCGCGCCGCGCTCGAAGGCGCGCGCCAGCAACCGCGCGGCCTCCTCGCCACGGGCTACGCAGGTGGCCGCGCCCGGGGTCCACAGCACCTGGTACAGCTGGCGGCTCGGGTCCACAGACAGGTTGCGCACCAGCTCGACATCTTCGCGCGGCACGGCGTGCAGCTCATCGGCGTGGCTGAGCAGCAGCAGGTCGGCCACGTGGGCGTCGCTGACCAGCGGATTGCCCGGCTCGCTCACCGCCAGGCGCGCCTGGCCCTCGGCCACGCGCCCCAGCCAGTCCGCCTTCAGGCCCTCGTGCGCCGCGCCCAGTTCGGCCAGCAGCGGCACCGCCACCAGCATGGTCTCCACCAGCGGCTCCGGCAGGCCCGCATAGCCGCATTCCTGGGCCAGCAAGACGAAGTCCAGGGCGCCCAGGCCCATGCCGCCGTACTGCTCCGGCACGGTCAAGGCAGTCAGGCCCAGCTCCACCAGTTGCCCCCAGAGCCGGTCGCAACGGCCGCTGTCGCTCTGCCACAGCTCGCGGATGCGCTCGGGCGTCACTTCGTTGATAAAGAAACTGCGTACGTTGTCCTGGAAGAGCAACTGGTCGCTGTTGAAACTAAAGTCCATGGTCTGCTCCTCAGGCACGCGGCATGCCGAGCATGCGGTCGGCAATGATGTTGCGCTGGATCTCGTTGGTGCCGGCGTAGATGGGGCCGGCCTGGGCGAACAGGAAGCCGTCCAGCCATTGACCGACGTCCCCAGCAGCCGGCGCCTCGGGCAGCAGCTCGCCGCGCAGGCCCAGGATGCTCATGGCCGTTTCGTGCATGCGCAGGTCAAGCTCGGACCAGAAGATCTTGTTGGTCGAGGACTCCGGCCCGATGCGCCCGCCTTTGACCAGCTGCGAGGCGGTCATGTAGGTGGACTGGGTGTAGGCCTCGGCATCCAGCCAGGCGCGCATCACCGCCTCGCCGATGGCCGGGTCCCGGTCGGCGCGTTCGCGGTTGGCCTGGTACAGCTGCACCAAGCGCCGGGCGGTTTCCTGGAAGCGCGCCGGCGAGCGCAGCATCAAGCCACGCTCGAAGCCCGCCGTGGACATCGCCACGTGCCAGCCCATGCCCTCCCCGCCGAGTACGTTCTCCACCGGCACGCGCACATCGTCGAAGAAGATCTCGGCAAAGCCTGGCAAGCCGTTGAGCTGCGCAATCGGCCGCACGGTGATGCCGGGGCTGTTGAGCGGCACCAGAATGAACGTCAGGCCGTGGTGACGCTGGGAACCCGGGTCGGTGCGGAAGATGCCGAACACCCAATCGGCCCATACCGCCCGAGTCGACCAGGTCTTCTGGCCATTGATCACATAGTGGTCGCCGTCACGCTCGGCGCGCGAGCGGATCGCTGCCATGTCCGAGCCTGCGCCCGGCTCCGACCAACCCTGGGCCCAGATGTCCTGGCCGGTGGCCATGCGTGGCAGGAAGCGCGCCTTCTGCGCCTCGGTGCCGTACTCCATCAGGGTCGGGCCGAGCAGGAAGATGCCGTTCTGGTTGACCCGCGCCGGTGCACCGGCCCGGTAGTACTCTTCTTCGAAGATCAGCCATTCGATCAGGTCGCAGCCGCGCCCGCCCAGGCGCGTGGGCCAGGTGACCATGCCCCAGCGGCCTTCGTTCAGGCGCGCTTCCCAGGCGCGGTGGGCGGCAAAGCCTTCCTCGGTGTCGAACGAAGGCAGCGGTTGGCTCGGCACATTGGCCTGGAGCCAGGCCCGCACTTCGGCGCGAAAGGCCTGCTGGGCAGGGGTGTAGGTAAGGTCCATGGTCTGCCCTCAGCCGTTGAAGTTCGCGTGGCGCTTCTCGACGAACGAGTCGCGGGCTTCCTGGGAGTCCTGGGTGCGGTAGGCCTCGAGGGTGAAGCCCTGCTCCCAGCGGTACTTGTCTTCCAGGTTGCCGTCCTCGATGCCGGTGAGCGCTTCCTTGGCCAGGCGGATCATCGCCGGGCTCTTGGCGGCGATGGATGCGGCGATGCCCAACGCGGTCTCGCGCAACTGCTCGCGCGGCACCACCCGCTCCAGCGCGCCCAGGCGGTAGGCCTCGGCGGCGTCGATCATCTCGCCGGTGAAGTACATGTGGCGCACCTTCTGCACTGGGAACAGCCGCTGCAGGTGGGCACCGCCGCCCATGGCGCCACGGTCCACCTCGGGCACGCCAAAGCGCGCGCAGTCGGACGCGACGACGATGTCAGCGGCACCGCAGATGCCAATGCCACCGCCCAGGACGAAACCGTGCACGGCGACGATCACCGGCACCTTGTTGCGATGCACGGCCTTGAAGGTGTCGTAGTTGCCCTTGTTGACCGCGACGATCAGGTTGCCGTCTGCAGCCAGCTCCTTGATATCGACCCCGGCGCAGAAGCCACGGCCTTCGGCGCGGATGACGATGGCCCTGACCTGCGCGTCCTCGCCCAGCGCCTGCAGGGTGCTGGCGATGTCGGCCCAGCCCTGGCTGTTGAAGGCATTGACCGGGGGATGGTTGAAGACCATCTCGGCAACGCCGTTATCGATGCTCACGTTGAATGGTTGCACTGGGAGTCCCCCTCACGAAATTCGGCGACACAGCGCGCCCAGGCGCTGCTCGGCGTCCCGGACGATCTGCTCTATCAATTCGGCGCAGCCCGGCAGGCTGTCGATGCCTGCGGCCACCTGCCCGGCCGGCAACACGCCTTCGGCGGGCAGACCTTCGACCATGGCTTTCTGGATGACCATCGGCGCGTTGGCCGCCATCAGGCTCTGGGCGGCGCTCAGGCCGCCGTCGCGGCGCATCTTCAGGGCGCTGCCCAGCAACTGCCCCAGGCCCAGGCCCGTGTGACGGCGGTAGGCCAGGCCACTGCGCACGGCCAGCAGCCAGCGACGCAGGCCGCTGCTGGTTTCCAGCTCATCGAGCAGCTCGTTGCGGATCATGCGTTGCGGCAAGCCATCGATGGCCCGGCTGACGATCACCGCCGCCGGGTCCTTGACCGCCAGGTAGCGCGCCAGGGTGGCCTGGGGCACCGGGCTGTCGGCGGTCATCAGAAAACGCGTGCCCATGGCAATACCATCGGCGCCCTGGGCCAGGGCAGACACCAACCCGCGGCCATCCTTGAAACCACCTGCGGCCACCACCGGCACCTGCACCGCGTCGAGCACCTGGCCCAACAGCATGGCCGTGGGCACCGCACCGGTGTGGCCACCGCCCTCGCCGCCCTGCACGGTCACCACGTCGGCGCCCATCTCCACGGCCTTCTGCGCGTGCTTCAGCGCGCCCACCGTGGGCATGCAGACCACCCCGGCATCCTTGAGCCGGGCGATCATCTGCTTGCCTGGCGAGCGGCTGTAGCTGACCGCGCGCACCTGGTGGCGCACCACCAGTTCGACGATCTCTTCGGCGTTGGCCTGGTACATGTGGAAGTTGACCCCGAACGGACGGTCGGTCAGGCGTTTGGTCTCGAGGATCGCTGCCTCCATCTGCCGAGGTTCGATGGTCGCCCCGGCCAGAAAGCCAAAGCCCCCGGCGTTGCAGGTGGCGGCCACCAGGCGCGGGTCGGCGACCCAGCCCATGGCGGTCTGGATGATCGGGTAGCGGCAGCCGAGCAAGGCGGTCAGGCGGGTATCGAGCGACACGGCCATGCTCACGCCCTCCCCGGTTCGCGCTGGGAGCTGGCCATGGCCTTGGCGTCGTAGCCGCCCAGACGATCGCCGGACACCAACTCGTTGTGAGCGTGGGCGAAGTGGTGCAGGCCGAACACCATGTCCATGGTCGAGCGCTTGCCCATCAGGTCTTCGGCGTTGTTCACCGCCTGTTTGCTCAGTTGCAGGCCCAGGCGCGGCATCTGGGCGATCTGCCCGGCCATGACCAAGGTCTCCTGTTCCAACTGCTCGCGGGACACCACGCGGTTGAGCATGCCCATCTGGTAGGCACGCGCCGCCGGCATCGGCGCGCCGAGGAAGAGAAACTCCTTGGCGATACGCGGATTGAGCTCATGCACGTGGGCGAAGTACTCCACCCCCGGAATCCCCATGCGCACCACCGGATCGCGGAAGTACGCATCGTCACTGGCCACGATCAAATCGCACACCCAGGCCAGCATCAGGCCGCCGGCGATGCAGGCGCCCTGGACCATGGCGATGGTCGGCTTGGGCATCTCGCGCCAGCGCCGGCACATGCCCAGGTACACCTCCTGCTCACGGGCGTAGAGGAACTCGCCGCCAGGCTTGTCGACATGGTCGTACCACAGGCTCACGCGCTCGAAGCTCTGGTTGACGTCACGCCCTGGGGTGCCGATGTCGTGCCCGGCGGAGAAGTGCTTGCCGGCCCCGCGCAGGACGATGACCTTGACCTGGTCATCGGCGCACGCACGGGCGAAGGCCGCATCCAGGGCATAGGTCATCCGCGAGTTCTGGGCGTTGTGGTACTCGGGGCGGTTCATGGTGACCAGGGCTACCGCGTCCCGCACTTCGTACAGCACCACCTCATCGGCCTCTTTATTGTTTTGCTCGCTCATTACTGCACTCCGGCAAGGCGGTTGGCTGGAACGGGCTGTCAGCGCGCGGAGCGCTGGCCCGGTGGGTTGTCCTTGAGCTGGCTGGCGCGCAGGTTATGCGGGTCCAGTCGCTGGATCAGCTGCAACTGCGCCTCGGTGGGCGCGGTGGTCACCGGGCAGTGCTCAGGCACATGCAGGGCAAAGCCTGTGTTGTCACACACCTCGTCCAGGCTCACGCCAGGATGCAGAGAGCGCACGCGCACCTGGTGCTCAGGCCCGAGGAAGTCGAGCACGCACAGGTCGGTGACGATCAGGCGGATGTCGATGTCTTCCAGCGACCAGCCACGGGCCAGGCGCGCGGGGTTGTAGCCCACCGAGGCGACCACGTCGCACTCGCCTTCGACGAACACCCGGCGGTTGTGGCTGGGCACATAGAACGAGTTGGCATGACTGATGGAGTTGCCCGGCAGGCCCCGCACGCCCAGCATCTGCGCCTTGGGCTTGTGGTAGTCGCCGCCGATGCAGGAGATGTTGGCCTGGCCGAAGCGGTCGACCTGGATCGGGCCGATCATGGCGTGGCGCTTGCCGCTCCAGACGTTGTCGAAGATGCGCGAGAAGCCCATCCAGCTGTCGCGTTTGGGCACGTAGCCATTGCGCGCACCGACCGGCACGGGCTCGGCGACCATATAGGCTTCCGAGTCGGTCATCATCAGTCGTGGGTTGTTGTCGAGCATGCTCAGGGACGCCGCCAGGCGTGGGATCACGCCGATGCCGGTGGCCAGGACTTCGCCGTCGTCGCGCCAGGCTTGGGCGGCGGCGCAGATCATCAGTTCGGCGAGGCTGTAGGTGCTTGCGGTGGTCATGACGTTCCTCGCTTAGAAAACCGGCAGGGGCAATCGACGGATGGCCTCAAGGCCCCCGCAACGCTCCAGGTACTGGGAGTGGGAACAGGCCACGTACTGATCGACATAGGCCTGCCAGCCCTCTTCGCTCTGCGCCGAGGCGGCGTAGGCCTTGAAGTGCGGCACGTCGAAGCCATACAGCGGCGCGCAGGACGAGGGGTGCGCGCCACCGGGCACGTGGGCCACGGCGGTGGTCAGGTTGCGCTCCCAGAACACCTGGTGCGCACGCGCAGGCTCCGCGTGGAACCACGCGCTGTCGACCCACTCGTCGCAAGTGACATAGGTGCGCGCCGCAGCCCGCACGAACAGATCGTCCATGTAGTGGTCGGGGCCGGCGATCTGGCACACGCCGCGCGCATCGGCGCGGTCCACGTGCACCAGGGCGGCGTCGAGCTTGAGCGCTGGCATCGCGACCCAGTCACGGCCATCGGCGTAGGGCGAGGCGATCAGCTTGATCTCGGGGTTGTGGCGCAACACGTCGGTGCCCAGGCCCACCGCGGTGGGGATGAACGGCACGTTCATGGCGGCGGCACGCAGGCCCAGCAGCAGCATGCCTTCGTCGATCTCCATCACTTCCAGGGCGCCTTCCTGGCGCGCCTTGCGAAAGTACGGCTCGAGTGGGATGAAGTCGAGGGAGACAAAGGCGAACACCAGTTTCTTCACCTTGCCGGCAGCGCACAGCAGGCCGACGTCAGCACCGCCGTAGGCGACGATGGTCAGGTCCTTGAGGTCCGAGCGCAGGATCTCGCGCACCAACGCCATGGGCTTGCGGCGCGGGCCCCAGCCGCCGATGCCGAGGGTCATGCCGTCGCGCAACTGGGCGACCATCTCGGCCGTGGTCATCTGTTTATCCATGGGTGTTGTCCTCATTGGCGGCCGACGCTGAAGTCGTGGCCCCACTGGCTGACCACCGTGCTTTCGAACGGGGTGTGCCGGCTCCAGTCGACCACCAGGCCGTCGCAGCCGTACTCCAGGTCGAAACCGGACGGGGTCTTCATGTAGAAGGAGATCATCTGGTCGTTGGTGTGCTGGCCCAGGGTCGCGGAGAGCTTCACGCCGTTGGCGTGCATGCGGTCCAGGGCGCGGCCCACGTCTTCCAGGCCCGCGACCTCGACCATCATGTGCACGCAACCGCTAGGCACCGGGCATTCGAAGATCGCCAGCGAGTGGTGACGGCCGTTGTTGCAGTGCATGAAGTAAATGCGTTTTTCCGGCTCGGCAGGGCCCGGGGCGAAGCGCACTTTCATCAGGTCCGACAGGCCAAAGCCCATCACCTGCTCGTAGAAATCGCGGCAGCGGTCGAAGGTCGGTGCCGGCAGGACCACATGGCCCATGCCCAGCCCGTCGCTGACGAAACCGCGCACGCCCACCGGGGAGACGAAGCGGGCGAAATCCTGGCGCGGGCCCCAGTACAGCTCGTGGCGGTTGCCATCAGGGTCGGCGAACAGCGCCAGCGCCTGGACCTGGCGCAGCGCAGCTTGCTCAGCGCTGCCCTGCTCCACCGCCACGCCGGCGGCGTGCAGCTCGGCCACGGCCTGGTCGAAGGCGGCCTGGCCGGCTACTTCCCAGCCACAGGCGCCGAAACCATCCTGGGCGCTGCGCTGCACCAGGATGCGGTACGGGCGCTCGTCCATCTTCAGGAACAGACGCTCGCCGCGCTCGTCCTCGACCACCATCATGCCCAGCACTTGGGATGCGTAGTGACGCCACTGCGCCAGGTCGCTGGAACGTACGGTGACGTAACCCAGGCCACGGATATCCATGCACGATCTCCTCGTTTTGTACTTGGCGTATTCAAGCCAGTCAGGGGGTTGGCGGCATCGTCCAATAGGACTACCGGCCCGCAGGCCGCGTGATACCGGCAGAGCAACGGCCTTGCTCGGCGGCGAATGCTTCGCGGGCAAGCCCGCTCCCACTGGTTTGGCGCCATGCGCACCAACAGCACAGAACCTGAGGGAGCGAGTTCACCCGAGAACACCGGCAAGGCCGGTGCCATACCCCGCGCTTGCGCAAATGGGGCTGCGTTGCAGCCCCCCGATGGGCTTACTGCTTGTTGCGAAAATGCGGGATGACCTTCTCGCCGATGTTGCGCAAGGTCTCCAGCTGAGCCCACTGCGGCACGGTGCCCATCTGGCAGATGAACAGGATCTCGTCGGCGCCGGCATCGATCAGGCGCTGCACATAGCCAATGCAGTCCTCGACGGTGCCGTAGGCATGGTTGGGGTTCATCATCGCCATGGTCGGGTCGGAGAAGTCCACGCTCACTTCCTCGGAGGCAAAGCGCGACTTGATCACCGCCTGGCCATTGCCATCGACGTAGGTGTCGTCTTTCCACTTCTGCGGATCCGGACGCTCGCCGCCGCCGTACCAGTAGCCCAGCGACTCCATGAAGTAACGCTGGCCGCGAATACCGATGCGGCGCGCGGTTTCGTTGTCATCCAGCACGATGGCCGGGCACAGCGCAGCGATGTGGCGGTTCGGGCGGAAGCCCACCTGATTGCGCGCCTCACGGTTGTCGAAGGCCTGGTGGTAGACCTCGACCTTCTTGGCGATTTCCTCGGGCCCACCGAAACCCAGCACCAGCGCGCCCATGCCACGGCCGCCGGCGTTTTTCAGCGAGTCGGTGTTGGTGCAGGCCAGGTACATCGGCGGGTGCGGATCCTGGTAAGGCTTGGGGTGGATCGGGCGCTTGGGGATCTTGACGAAGTCGCCGTGGTGCTCGATCTCATCCTGCACGAACATTTTCGGGATCAGGTACATGGCCTCGTCGATCTGCGGCTGCAGGGTCGCCAGGTCATAGCCGAAGGTGCCGGCCTCCTGCTGGGTGCCGCCCTTGCCCACGCCAAAATGCACACGGCCTTTGGACAGCAGGTCCAGGGTGGCGATGCGCTCGGCCACCTTGACCGGGTGGTTCATCGCCGGCGGCAGGCACACCACGCCGTGGCCGATGCCGATGCGCTCGGTCTTGCCGGCCACGAAGGCGAGCATGGTTTCCGGCGCGGACATGTGCGAGTAGTTGGTCAGCGCAGTGTGCTCCACGCACCAGAAGGTGTCGAAGCCCAGCTTGTCGGCCAGCACCGCCTGCTCGACGGTGTCATCGAAGATCTTGCGGTCACCCTCGCGGCTGGCATCGATCGTCTGGGCTTCGTATATCAACGAGAATTTCATGTGCGTTCCTTGTTGTTCTGTTGACGTTGGCCGGCAACGCCGGCCTTGGTCACATCCTCTGGCATCGCGGGTGGGCTCGAATCCCTAAAACGGACTAGCCGGTTTCGGTGAGCGCCCGGCGGTTCAGAGGAAGAAGTCGGTAGTGTCCTGGCCCATGCTCACGCCGCCGAGGTTCCAGGCGTACTTGGCCGGGCTGTTGGCGACGTGGGCGCGACCTGTGTGGATGTCGCGGAACGCACGGTTGATCGGGTGGCCACGGAAAATGGTCGATGCACCGCTGTTGAACATCATCTGTGCCGCCGCCTTGGCGCAGCGGTCGGCCACCAGGGCCGAGTCGTAGCGCATCTTCACCCGCGCCTGCATCCCAAGCGCGGTGCCGGCGCAGGCATGGTCGAGCATCACCTCGAAGTTGCGCAGCAGCACGGTGCGGCACTCATCGACGCAGACCATGGCATCGGCCAGGGCGCTCTGGGCGGCCGGGTCCTGGAGCATCTTGCGGCCATCGTTGACCGCCACCCGCGCCTTGTTGTGGGCGATGAAGTGATCGACCGCGCCCTGCAACGCACCGATCGCCGAGGACGACACCGCGCGCACGAAGATCTGCCCGAACGGCAGGCGGTACAGCGGCGAGGTGTTGACCGCATTGCCCGGGCTGTCTTGCATGAAGCCATCGACGGCGCGGTGGGTGCGGTACTCGGGCACGAAGGCGTCCTCGACCAGCACGTCATGGGAGCCGGTGGCCTCCAGGCCCATCACGTTCCAGTTGTCGAGGATCTGGTAATCGCTGCGCGGCACCAGGAAGGTGCGGTAGTCCGGCGCGCCGCCCGGCTCAGCCGGCGGCACCATGGCCCCAAGGAACGCCCACTGACAATGCTTGCTGCCGGAAGAGAACCCCCAACGCCCACTCAGACGGAAGCCCCCTTCGACCCGCTGGACCTTGCCCACCGGCATGTAGGACGAGGAGATCAGCACGGAGGTGTCCTGCCCCCAGACATCCTGCGCGGCGCGGTCATCGAACAGCGCCAGCTGCCAGTTGTGGATGGCCACCACGCCCAGCACCCAGGCTGACGACATGCACCCCTCGGCCAGGGTCATCTGCACCTCGAAGAAGTCCTTGGGTTCGAGCTCCAGGCCCTGCCAGCGGGCCGGTTGGAGAATGCGGAAGAAGCCTGCCTCGTGGAAGTCAGCGAGGGTCTGTTCCGGCAGGCGGCCCATCTGCGCGGCCTGCTCGGCACGTTCACGCAGCACCGGCACCAGTTCACGGGCGCGCTGGCGCAACTGTTGGCGTACGAGGTCTTGATTCATCTTGTTGTTCTCCTCTGATCGCCCCGATCCCCGGAGCGTGCGAGAGAGGCGTTGGGCCTCCACCGTGGCCATTGCAACAAGGTCAATCGCGCGCGACATCCCTCAAACGGACCATGTGGGGTGCGCATTGACTAGTCCCCTCGGACGATGTTGCCCCTTGCAGTCGTTGGAAGAATTCATCCCACTGAGACAGCCAACCCGAGGGCGTGCGATGAACGACAACAACAATTTGAAAGCCGACATGCTCCAGGCCATGCGCCGCCTGGCCAAGTCCGTGACCATCATCAGCACCAGCGACGGCAGCCAGCGCTTCGCCATGGCCGCCACTGCGGTGGATTCGCTGAGCACCGAGCCGCCATCGCTGCTGATCTGCGTCAACCAGAGCGCCTCACCTCACGCCGCGCTGGCCGCCGGTGCCAGCTTCTGCGTGAACATCCTGGGCCTGGAGCAGCAGCACCTGGCACACCTGTGCAGCGGCAGCATCAAGGGCGAGGCGCGCTTCGGCCAAGGTGAGTGGCTGACCAGCGACGAAGGCATCCCGTACCTGGCCGACGCCCAGTCATCGATCCTCTGCCGCCAGGATGGCCAGTTCGCCTACGGCACCCACACGGTCTTCATCGGTCGCATCCTGCGCATCCACACCACCCCGACCATCACCCCGCTGGTGTACCTGGACGGCCACTACACCACCACTGCCAAGCCTGCGCCCCTCGCGGCCAGTGTCGGCTGAGGCGCGGCCATGGCGAAGCACGCGGTGACAGCACCGCTGCGCGTCGACAACGCCGAGCAACTGCACTGGCAGCAGCGCGCCGACCTGGTGGTGGTCGGCTTCGGCGGCGCCGGTGCCAGTGCCGCCATCGAGGCCGCCAGTCGCGGCCTTTCGGTGTTGGTACTGGAGCGCTTCGCCGGCGGCGGCGCCACGGCCCTGAGCGGTGGCGTGGTCTATGCCGGCGGCGGTACGCCCCAGCAGTTGCAAGCGGGCTACCCGGACAGCAGCGAGGCGATGTTCAACTACTTGCGCAAGGAGGTAGGCGATGCGGTCAGCGAACAGACCCTGCGCACTTTTTGCGAAGGCAGCCGGGAGCAACTGGCCTGGCTGGAGCGCCAGGGCGCGGTGTTCGAGGGCAGCATGGCCCCACACAAGACTTCCTATCCCAGCGACCGCTACTACCTCTATTACTCGGGCAACGAGGCGGTGCCAGCCTATGCCGTTGATGCCGCCGCCGCGCCCCGCGGGCACCGCACCAAAGGCACAGGCATGTCCGGTTCGGCGCTGTTCCGTGCCCTGGCCGACAGCGCCCGGCGCCGTGGCGTGCAGGTGCGCACCCAGTGCCAGGTGCGGCGTTTGGTGATCGACCGTGACAACCAGGTGATCGGCGTTGAAGCCTGGCAATTGCCCGCCGGCAGCCGCGCGGCACGCAGCCATGCGCGATTGGCGCGCTGGGCCGCCGCCGTGCACATGTACGTGCCGGCGTTGTCCGCCAGGCTGCGGGCGCGCATGCAGCGCCTCGAGCAACGCCATGCCCGGCCGGTGCGGGTCCGTGCCGATCATGGTGTAGTGCTGGCCAGCGGCGGTTTCGTGTTCAACCGCCAGCTGTTGGGAGAGTATGCGCCGCGCTACCTCGATGGCCTGCCCCTGGGCAGCAGCGGCTGTGACGGCAGCGGCATCGACCTGGGGCGTAGCGTGGGCGCCAGCCTTGGGCGCATGGACAAAGTCAGCGCCTGGCGCTTCATCAATCCACCGCGGGCTTGGGCGCGCGGATTGATCGTCAACGCCCGGGGCGAGCGCTACTGCAACGAAGAACTCTACGGCGCCACCCTGGGCCATGCCATGGTCGAGGAACACGACGGCCGTGCACTTTTGATCCTCGACCGCACCTTGCGCAACCAGGCCCTGGCGCAGGTCGGGCCAGGCAAGGTGTGGTCGTTCCAGCGTTTGCCGGTGCTGCTCAACCTGCTGTTCAACTGCCGCCGAGGCAACACGCTGGAGCAGTTGGCCGACCGCTGCCGGTTGCCCGCCGACACCCTGCGCCGCAGCGTGGAGACCTACAACCTGGCGGCCCGTGGCGAGACCACCGACCCGCTGGGCAAGTCCGCCTCGATGCTGCATGACTTGGGCCAGGGCCCCTGGTATTGCCTAGATCTGTCCTACGACAGCCGCCTTTACCCCTGCCCGACCCTGACCTTGGGCGGACTGCGGGTGTGCGAGCAAAGCGGCCGGGTGCTCGACCAGCAAGGCGCCCCCATCGCCGGGCTGTACGGCGCCGGCCGCTGCGCCGTGGGCGTTGCGTCGAACCTGTATGTCTCGGGCCTGTCCCTGGCCGATTGTGTCTTTTCTGGCCGGCGCGCCGCGGCCCATGTGGCCGAGCTTGCCGCAAGCCAACGTGCCTCTGAAGGAGAACACCCATGCAACGCGCAACTGACCCGTGGCCGCTGACATGAACATCCAGGCCACCCCAGACCAGACCCAGGCCAGCCCGGCGCCTGCCAGCACGCTGCGCCTGCAGGTGAGCGCGGTGATCGACGAGACCGCCGATGCCCGCTCGCTGGTGTTCGACGTCCCGCAGGCACTGCGCGAACGCTTTGCCTACAAACCCGGGCAGTTCCTGAGCTTTCGGGTGACCGTGGACGGCAAGCGCCTGACCCGTTGCTACTCGATGTCCAGCTCGCCGTGGACCGATGCACAGCCCCAGGTGACCATCAAGCGCGTCGAAGGCGGGCGAGTGTCGAACTGGATGAACCAGCACGTGCAGGCCGGCGACTGGCTCGACGTGCTGCCGCCGGCCGGGCACTTCTGTCTCGACCAGCGCCAGGCGGCCGACGCCAGCCGGCCCTTGGTGCTGTTTGGCGGCGGCTCCGGCATCACCCCGGTATTCTCCTTGCTCAAGGCGGTGCTGCACAGCGGCCAGCGCCCGGTGCTGCTGGTGTATGCCAACCGTGACGAGGCGTCGGTGATCTTCCGCGATCAATTGCGCCTGCTCACCCGGGCCCACCCGGAGCAATTGCAGGTGGTGCACGTGCTGGACTCGGTGCAAGGCTTTCTCGATGCCGCCCAGGTACGCCAGCTGGTGCGCCATTGGCGTGGCGCGGACTACTTCATCTGCGGGCCAGGGCCGTTCATGGACACCGTGGAAACCACCCTGCTGGCCTTGGGCGAAGCACGCGACAGCATCCATGTGGAGCGTTTCGTCTCGCCGCCCGACCCGGACAGCCAAGGCGCCGCACAGGCCCCGGTGCCACTTGACGGCACCGGCTGCGAGCTGCTGCTGGTGGAGCTGGACGGTGTGACCCACCAGATCGTGCCGCGCCCGGGCGAAACCCTGCTGCAGAGCTGTCGTTCGGCGGGGCTGGATGTGCCGTACTCGTGCGAGGAAGGGTTCTGCGGGGCCTGCATGTGCACCGTCGAGGAAGGCCAGTCGCAGCTGACCCGCAACGATGTGCTCAGCCAGGCGGAGCTTGCGGCCGGGTGGACCTTGGCGTGCCAGGGGCATCCGCAGGGCGCGCGGGTGCGATTGAAGTTTCCTGCCTAAGGCTTTCGAGGTCGCCCTGGCCAATTCGCGGGTTTACCCGCGAAAAAGCCAGTCCCCCCTAGTCTCTACAGACGATCCCACCCGCCCCCGCAACAGGTAGACTCGCCACAGCAGCAGCTTCACAACAATAAAAGACAGAGGTTCGAATATGGCTCGTTTGCAAAACAAGGTCGCGGTGGTCACCGGGGGCGCGTCGGGCATTGGCCTGGCCTGCGTGCGTCGCTTCAGCGCCGAGGGCGCCCAGGTGGTCGGGCTGGATGTCGGCCAGGCGCCAGCGGACTTCCCGGGCCTGTTCATGACCCTGGATGTCCGCGACGAAACCCAGGTGCAGCAGGTGATGGCCGAGGTCGTCCAGCGTTTCGGCCATATCGATGTGTTGGTCAACGCCGCCGGCGTCGCCAGCCAAGGCAGCGTCACCAGCGCCAGCACCGCCGACTGGCAGCGGGTCCTGGACATCAACCTGACCGGCAGCATGCTCACCAGCAAGCATGTGCTGGGGCAGATGCAGGCCCAGCGCAGCGGCTCGATCATCAACATCGGCTCGATCTTCGGCCTGCAGGGCTGCGACGGCAACGTCGCCTACAACGTCTCCAAGGGCGGCATCAACCAGCTGACCCGCAGCATGGCCATCGACTATGGCTACGCCAATATCCGCGTCAACGGCCTGTGCCCAGGCCTGATCGAAACGCCGATGACCAGCATGGTCCGCGAGAACCAGGCGTTCCATGATTTCTTCGCCTCGCAGCACATGCTCAGCCGCCCCGGGCAGCCGGAAGAAGTGGCCAATGTCGCGCTGTTTTTGGCCAGCGACGAGGCGTCCTTCGTCAGCGGGCAGATGATCGCCGTGGACGGTGGTTTCTCCGCCGGCCGCCGCTTCGCCCCGCCCAGCGCCTGACCGACCCGGCCGGGCCTGGCGCCCGGCCTTTCCCTTCGTCTATCGATCCTCTGCCTGAGTAGGCCACATGCCGTCCGTGGAAAACGCCCAGACCTTCCCGCAACTGTTCGCCCTGGCCGCCGAGGCCTACGGCGAGCGCCCGGCCATCGAAGACGCCGGCGATCCCATCAGCTACCAGCGCCTGGACCAGTTGCGCCGCCAGGCCGCGCGTGCCTTGCTGGCCCTGGACGTGCCGGTGGCGGCGCGGGTGGCAGTGTGGGCTCCGAACCTTTGGGAGTGGATCGTCGCGGCCGCCGCCCTGCACAGCGTCGGCGCCACCCTGGTGCCGCTGAACACCCGCATGAAAGGCGCCGAGGCTGCGCAGGTGCTGCACGACAGCGGCACCTGTGTGCTGTTCTGCATCAGCCGTTTTCTCGACACCGACTACCCTGCCCTGTTGGCCGACCAGACCTTGCCCACGCTGCGCCAGGTGATCCACCTGCGCCCTGAGGGCGATGTCGGCCAAGGCCTGGCCTGGGAGGACTTTCTCGCCCTCGCCGAGCAGGTGCCCGACGCCTGTTTGAGCGAACGCGAACGACAGGTCACGGCCGACACCTTGTCGGACCTGCTCTTCACTTCCGGCACCTCGGGCAAGCCCAAGGGCGTGATGAGCTGCCATGGCCAGAACTTGCGCGTGGTGCGTGACTGGAGCGCAATCGTCGGTCTGCAGGCGGGCGATCGCTACCTGATCGTCAACCCGTTCTTCCATTCCTTTGGCTACAAGGCCGGCTGGGTCGCAGCGCTGATGCGCGGCTGCACCCTGCTGCCGCAGCAGGTGTTCGACACCCAGGCGCTGCTTGAATGTATCCAGCGCGAGCGCATCAACGTGCTGCCCGGGCCGCCCACGTTGTACCAGTCATTGCTGGCCCACCCCGAGCGCCAGGCGTATGACCTGGGCAGCCTGCGCATTGCCGTGACGGGCGCGGCGTCGATCCCGGTGCAGATGATCCGGCGCATGGCCAGCGAGCTGGGCTTTGCCACCATCGTCACCGCCTACGGCCTGACCGAGGCCTGTGGCTTCGTCACTATCTGCCGGGCCGGCGACAGCGCCGAGCGGGTCGCCACCACCTGTGGCCGGGCGATGCCTGATGTCGAGGTGTGCTGCGTCGATCCCCAAGGCCAGCCGGTGCCGGCCAATCAGCCGGGCGAGGTGCTGGTGCGCGGCTACAACCTGATGCGCGGCTACCTGGACGATCCGAGGGCCACCGACGAGACGATCGACGCCCAGGGCTGGCTGCATACCGGCGATGTGGGGGTGCTCGATGACGAGGGCTATCTGCGCATTACCGATCGCTTGAAGGACATGTTCATCACCGGTGGTTTCAACGTGTACCCGGCGGAGATCGAACAGACTCTGGTGCGTTATCCCGGTGTGGCCCAGGCGGCGGTGATCGGCATTGCCGACGAGCGTCTGGGCGAGGTCGCCATGGCCTTCCTGCTGCCGGTGCCGGGGCAGCGGATCGACGAATCAGCGTTCTTGGCCTGGTGCCGGGTTCAGATGGCCAATTACAAGGTGCCACGGCGGGTCCAGGTGCTGGACAACATGCCGCTCAATGCCACCGGCAAGGTGGCCAAGCAGGTGTTGCGCGCTTGGGTCGCGGAGCCTGTTTGAGAACCACGGGGGCGCGTTGCGCCCCATCGCTCCGCTGACGCCCACAGCTACCGTGCTGCTCAGCAGGGCGAGATTCGGTAGCGCTGGCGGAGCCTGCGATGGGCCGCAACGCGGCCCCGGGGTTCAGATGACCCGCGCGGGATGCTGCTGGCGGGGCTCGCCCAACATGGCGCGGTGCGACGGAGGCTGGCGGCCGTCAGCTTCGGTGATGCCGTAGCGTGGGGCGACCTCGGCGCTGATGAGGGTCTGGCCGCTGTAGTCGGCCAATTGCGGGTCATTGAGCAAGGCATGGATCAGGCGCCCGTTGAACTGCGGCGTCTCGGCGTTCTCCAGGAACGCACGGTACTGCTCACCATGCTGCTCCCCGGCAATGCGCGTGCGTTCGGTCAGCTGCGGCCCGAGCCACAGCGAGACCGCCGCCACGCCACGGCCTTCGAAGTCGATGGCCATGTCCGCCGCGAACTTGTCGCAACCGGCCTTCTGCGCGCCATACGCCGGCCCGTGCATGTAGCAACCGGCCCCGAAGGACGAGGTGAAGCACACCAACGCACGCCCGCTGCGCAGTAGCAAAGGGGCCGCGTGATAGCTGGCGACATAGGCCGAGCGCAAGCCGACGTCGAGGATGCGCACCAGCGACAGCGGTTTTTCCCAGAACGGGCCCGGCTCGATCAGCTGGTCATGGATATGGGCAACGTTGTTGACCAGCAGATCCAGCTGGCCGCATTCGCGCTCGATGCGTTCGAACAGCGCCCGCACCTGCTCATCGTCGCCATGGTCACAGGCCAGGGCGATACCCCGTCCGCCCGCCGCGTCGATGGCATCGGCCGTGCCCTGCAGGTCACCCTCCAGGGCCTGGCCATAGAGCGTCGAGCCGCCCTGCCCGGCCATCCGCCCTGTGACGTACACGGTCATGCCCGCCTCACCCAGTGCCTTGGCAATACCGCGCCCGACACCGCGACTGGCGCCTGTGACCAACGCTACCTGTGGCCTTTCGTTGTGCATGCTTACCTCCCAGTGGTGGCCAGGGTCGGTTGACCCTGGTTGTGTTCGCTATGGGCATGGATATGGTTGGCCGCCAGGTAACCGAAGGTCATGGCCGGGCCAAGGGTGGCACCGGCGCCGGGATAGGTGCGGCCCATCATCGAAGCGGCGCTGTTGCCGATGGCGTACAGCCCCAGGATCGGCCCGCCATCCTGGTGCAGCACCTGGGCGTGCGTATTGGTGAGCAAACCGCCCTTGGTGCCGATGTCGCCGGCATCCACCCGCACGGCGTAGAACGGCCCCTTGGTCAGCGGTGCAAGGCATGGGTTGGGCTGCACGCCGGGGTCGCCGTAGTAGCGGTCGAACAGCGACTCGCCCTTGCCGAAATCGTCGTCGCGGCCCTGGGCGGCCATGGCGTTGAAGCGCTGTACAGTGCGGCCCAGGCCGGTGGCATCGACGCCGATCTGCGCCGCCAGCGTGCCCAGGTCATCGGCCTTGTGCAGCACCTGGCGCAGATGCGCCGGCAATCGCCAGTCCGGCTGGGCATAGCCGGGCAGCAACGGGCCACAGGGGTACTTGCGCCGGAACTGGGCGTCGAAGACCATCCAGCACGGCACGCTGGTGGCGCCTTCGCGGTTGTTCGCGTACATGGCGTAGACAATGTCGCTGTAGGGCGCACCTTCGTTGACGAAGCGCTCACCGGCCGAGTTGACCAGGATGCAGCCAGGCAGGTTGCGCTCGACGAACAGCGCGCGCTGCTTCTCCTCGCCCGCCACCTGCACGGTCGGCGCCCACCAGCTGTGTTCCATCAGGGCCGTGCGTGCGCCAACGGCCACGGCCGCGCGAATGCCATCACCTGTGTTGTGCGGCGGTGTGGCGCTCCAACCGGCATTGGACGGTTGCGGGTGATACTGCTCGCGCATCGCCTGGTTCCGCTCGAAACCGCCGGCGGCGATGATCACCCCTTGCCGGGCCTTGATGTTCAGCCATTGCCCGTCGCGCAGCACTCGGGCGCCGCCGATGCGCTCGCCGACGATCAACAACTGATCGAGCCGGCAATCGAGCCACAGTGGCACGCCTCGGTCGAGCAACGAGCAGCGCAAGGCGCCCACCAAGGCGTTGCCCAGGGTCAGGTAGCGGTCGCGGCGCGACAGCCTGCGGCCCTTGCGGTCGCGCCAGTAGCGCCACAGCACCTTGGCGGTCAGGCCCATCCAGCCTTTGCCTCGGCACAGCAAGACCCGCGCTTCCTTCATGGTCATGGCCATGCGCCCCATCATCAACGTACCGGGGGATGGTGCGCGCATCCGCAGGAATTCATCACCCAGCTGCGCGGCGTCGAACGGCAACGGGTCCATGGAACGGTAGCCGGGCTTGCCGCCCGGCACTTCGGGGTAGTAGTCGGTGTAGTGGGCCTGGGCTTCGAAGCGCACGCGGGTGTCGCGCTCCAGGTACTGGACCATGGACCGGGCATGCTCGACGTAGGCCTCGATGCGCCCGTCGTCGACCTCGCCTTGCGTCACGGCCTTGAGGTACGCCACCGCCTCGGCGGCCGAGTCCGCCCCACCCAGCGCGGCCACGCGGTGGTTGTCGGGGATCCAGATCCCCCCGCCGGACACCGCCGAGGTGCCGCCGTACTGCTCGCTCTTCTCGATCACCAGGGTATCGAGCCCCAGGTCATGGGCTCGCAACGCGGCGGTCAGGCCGCCCGCACCCGAACCGATCACCAGTACATCGCAACATTCGTCCCACCTGATCATGCACGCACCTCCTCGGGGCAGACGCCTCCAAAGCCCGCGCCGGAAAAGGAAGAACGCGGCCGGGGCCAAGGGCTCGCTCGATTGTCTGGCGCGGTGCATGACCGGACATCGTCCGATGGGACTAGCGGGTCACCACCGATTGCGCGTAGTCCACTTGGACGATGTTGGTCCAAGGGTCCGGTCCCATAGTCGGCCCTGCTTCACCTCCCAAAACCGGAACGTCGGTCGGGCAGGCATGCCCGCGCATGAGGACGACAATGATAAAAACAACAATCGCCCCCCAACCCCTTAACACGTACGTGCGTCTGTCCCTGTTGCTGCTGGCCGGGGGCCTCGGCCAGCAGGCCAGTGCCTTGACCTTCCAGCCCAGCGATGACCTGAGCATCGATTGGGACACGACGTTGTCCTACAGCCTTGCCTGGCGTACCGAGAAGCGTGACCACAAGCTGGTGAACAACGCCGACGGCAACGACGGCGACAACGCCTTCGACCGCGGCAGCCTGATCACCGACCGGGTGGGTTTCCTCACCGAAGCCAACCTGCGCTGGCAGGAAAACTACGGCCTGTTCATGCGCGCCTCGGGCTTCTACGACAAGGCCTACGACCAGAGCAACGACAACGACACCGGTACCTCCAACTGCTTCGCCAGCGGTGTGTGCAGCAAACCGAACCAGTTCCCCAAGGACACCGTCGACCAGCACCGCGACGACCTGCGCCTGCTCGATGCCTATGCCTACGGCACCTGGGACATGGCCGGGCACAACCTCAACCTGCGCGTGGGCGACCAAGTGGTGAGCTGGGGTGAAAGCCTGTTCTACCCAGGCGTCTCGGGCGCACAGAGCCCGGTGGATGCCACCAAGGCGACTACCCCCGGCGTCGAGGTGAAGGAAGTGCTGCTGCCGGTCGGCCAGGTGTTCGGCCAGTTCAGCCTAACCGACGACCTGGATGTGGAAGCCTACTACCAGTACAAGTGGGAAAAGACACAGTTGTTCGGCGTCGGCAGCTACTTCTCCACCACCGACTTCATCGACCGTGGCGGCTACAGCGACGCCAGCGGCTTCGTCAAGCGCCTGCCCGACGACGAGCCCAGTGACAGCGGCCAGTACGGCCTGGCCCTGCGCTACAGCGCAGCGTCGCTGAACAACACCGAGTTCGGCCTGTACTACGTGCGCTACCACGACAAGACCCCGACGCTGGACTTCCAGAGTGACCTGGGCTTCTACCGTGCGCGCTACTTCGACAACATCGACCTGTACGGCGCAAGCTTCGCCACCGTGCTCGGCGATACCAGCCTGGCCGGCGAAGTCAGCTACCGCGACGGCCAACCGGTGATGGTCGACAACGGTTTCTCCAGCGCGGTACGCGCCGAGACCTTGCAGGCCCAGGTGTCGGCCATCCACGTGTTCGGCCCCAATGCCTTCTCCGATAACACCACCCTGACCGGTGAGCTGGTCTACAACACCGTGCTCAACAACGACAAGTCCGACCCGCTGACCCTGGCCCCTGGCTTCTCGCTGCCGGGCACCGACTCGCTGGTCGGCGATCGCGATGCCTGGGGTTACACGGTGCAAGTCAACTTCGACTACAACGACGTGTTCAGTGGCTGGGACATGTCGGTGCCGATCAACTTCAGCACCGCCGCCCAGCACGACAGCGCCCTGACCGGCTCGATCAACTACGGCCAAGGCGACGACCGCGCCAGCATCGGTACCACCTGGCGCTACCTCGGCAACTTCACTGTCGAGGCCCTCTACAGCGCCTACCTGGGCAATGCCAACAACTCGCCCTGGGCCGACCGCGACAACGTTGCCCTCAACTTCAAATACCGGTTCTGAAGCCCCCGACGGAGGATCATCGACATGTCCAATCTCAAGCATCCCTGGATACGCACCACCCTCGCCGTCGCCCTGCTCGGCAGCAGCCTGGCCCTGCAGGCCAACGTCAGCGGCACCAGTGCCGCATCCCTGGGCAAGGACCTGACGCCCATGGGCGCCGAGCGCGCCGGCAACGCCGACGGCAGCATCCCGGCCTGGACCGGCAAATGGCGCGGCGCACCGCCCCAGGTGAAATTCGCCGGCCCCGGCACCCCCTACCCGGATCCCTATGCCGACGAAAAGCCGCTGTTCGTCATCACCGCGCAGAACATGGACCAGTACGCGGCCAACCTCTCTGACGGCCAGAAAGCGTTGTTCAAGCGTTATCCCGACACCTTCAAGATGCCGGTCTACCCCAGCCACCGGGATTTTCGCGTCGATCCGGACACCGAGGCGGCCATCAGCCGCAACGCCGCCAGCGCCAAGCTCAGCAGCGACGGCAACGACGCCCTGGACGCCTTCGGTGCCTCGCCGTTCCCGGTGCCGAAGAACGGCAACGAGCTGATTCTCAACCACACCATGCAGGCCCGTGCGATCACCGAGGAGGCCAACTACAACCAGGTGGTGGTCTACGCCGATAACAACCGCGTGCTGGAGAAGGTCAACTACAAGATCTACTCGCTGTGGTCCGACCCCAAGCAGAATGCGCAAAGCACCAACGGTGTGTTCACCGACTTCCTGCTCACCACCCTGGAGCCTGTGCGCAAGAAAGGTGAGATCGTCGTCGGTCACGAGTTCATCAACGCCGCCGCCCAGCCGCGCCAGGCCTGGCAGTACACCCCTGGCCAGCGCCGCGTGCGCCGTGCGCCGACCGTGGGCTATGACTCCCCGACCGGTGCCGGTGGTTTCCGCGTGTACGACGAGGACCGCCTGTTCAACGGTGCCACCGACCGTTACGACTGGAAGATCGTCGGCAAGAAAGAGATCTACATCCCGTACAACAACTACAAGATCGACAGCCCGCAAGTCAGCCAGGCCGATATCATCAACGCCGCCGGTCACATCAACCCTGACCTGATGCGCTACGAGAAGCATCGCGTCTGGGTCTTGCAGGCCACCCTCAAACCGAGCGCGCGTCACATCTATGCCAAGCGTACCTTCTACATCGACGAGGACAGCTGGGCTGCCATCCTGGCCGACAACTACGATGCCCGTGGCCAGCTGTGGCGCACCAACATGCAGACCTCGGTGTATGCCTATGACATCCAGCGCTTCCATGCCCGTCTGGGCCTGTACCACGACCTGATCGCCGGGTCCTACATGGTCGACCGCCTGCTCGACGGCCAGACCCCGGCCAAGCTCAACGCCAGCAACTTCGGCGCTGACGAATTCACGCCAGGCAACCTGCGCAAGCTCGGCACCCGCTAAGCAGCGACCACCTCAAAGCCCCGTGTCGAAAGACCCGGGGCTTTTTGTTTTGCCTTGTGCTTTTGGGGTGGGAGGGATCAGCCGGGGTAGCAGGCGGCCAGGCGCTGGGCGAGTGCTGGCAGTTGTGCGGGGCTCAGGCGATTGATGCCCGCGGCACGCACCCGGCCGCCCCCGCTGGGGAACTGCCGGCAAAAGGCATCGGCGGACCAAAGCGCACCGTCCGGCACGCGCAGGCTGAACATCCAGTCGCCATCAGGCTTGGCGCTGAGCAGCCCCACGGCACGTCCAGGCGCGGCAGCGGCCAGGTCGTTGGCCAGCACACCGCTGACTCGCCGCGCCCAGGCCTGTTCCGGCAAGCGGAACAGGCGCATGCCCGGCCCTTCGCACCACGGCGAAAGCCCCGCGGCGGCGGCCATGTCCGCGGCGTAACCGGCCCGCAGCACGGCAAAGCTTGCGCTGTGCTGCACGAAATCCAGCGGGTCGGCATAGGGCAACAGCTCGGCGGCCAGGGCCAGCGGATCGAAGTGCAAATCGGCCACGCTGTCGCCATAAGCGTTGTAATTGAGCAATTCGCCCAACTGCGCCAGGGCCGTCAGCTCAGGTGCGCCCAGACCATGGCGTTGCGCCAGGGCCCGTGCCGGCCCGGCCATGCCATCGCCAAAGGCCGCCACCACCGCCCAGCGGTGGGCCTTGCCTTGCAGCCAGGTGTCGACCAGCAGGCTGGTACACACGTGCGCCGCCGTGTCGATGTGCGCATCGAAGGCCGGATGCTGGGGCAGTTCCCCGGCAAAGTGATGGTCGAAGTAGCGCACCTGGGCGCCGTCGGCCAGCAAACGCTGGACGTCTTCGCGGTTCTGCTCGTGACCGATGTCCAGCACCGTCACCCGCTCGCCGGGGCGGGCCTTGACCCGGCCCAGCAATGCAATGTCGCGCTTGACCCCGCTGACCAGTTGCACGTTTGGGTCGAGTTCGCCCGCCAGGCGCAACTGCTGCAGGGCACACAGGCCATCGGCGTCGCCGTTGAAAGCGCAATGATCGATCATGACCGCCCCCTTCACTACATCACTTCGCCGCCATTGGCGTCGAGCTGCGCGCCGTTGATTGCGCTGGAATAGTCCGAGGCCAGAAACAGCGCCGCCCGGGCGCATTCATCATCGGTGCGCATACGCCCGCCGGGGATGCCCGCGCTGAACTCGGCCTTGACCTGCGCCTCGCTGATCCCGCGGGCCTCGGCACTCTGACGGACCACCGCCTGCACCGGCGCCCCCCACATCCAGCCGCAGGCCAGGGCATTGACGCGGATGCCATACCCGGCCTGCTCGCAGGCCAGGTACCGCACGCTGGCGGCCAGGGCCGCCTTGGACGCCGAGTAAGCCGCGCCGCCCGGGTAAGGCTTGCGCACACCGAGCGTATTGATCATCACGATCGCCCCTGCGCCCTGCTCGCGCATCGCCGGCAGCACGGCCCGGGACATGTTCAGCGAGCCCAGCAGGTTGACCTCAAGCGCCTCGCGCAGCGGCGCGTTGTCGGCCTCTTCCACGGCCTGGAAACCGCCGTGGGAGAACGCGCTGTTGACCAAGGCATCGATGCGCCCGAAGGCCTGCAGGGTGGCTTCGGCAAACCGGGTGCAGGCCTCGGGCTGGGTGATGTCGGTGGGCACGCACAGCACGTCGCAAGCGTGGCCCAGGGCGAGAATGCGGGCGCGGGCGTCGGCCAGCCGCTCGGCGCTGCGAGCCCCGATGGCCAGGGCGCGCGCACCTTCGCGCGCGGCCTCCAGGGCCAGCTTGATACCCAGGCCCGGGCCGATGCCGGAGATCATCACGACTTTGTCGTTCAACAGCATGGAGTGTTCCTTCTTCTGGTTGTGAGG
The DNA here is from genome assembly GCF_033173945.1 of Pseudomonas sp. HTZ2. Classification (NCBI taxonomy): domain Bacteria; kingdom Pseudomonadati; phylum Pseudomonadota; class Gammaproteobacteria; order Pseudomonadales; family Pseudomonadaceae; genus Pseudomonas; species Pseudomonas sp. HTZ2. The sequence goes on from NZ_CP137332.1 coordinate 5,118,601, forward strand.
GTGTCAGGCACGGGCGCGCAGGTGGCGGCTGCGGTATTGGGCATAGTCGCGCTGCAAGATGGCCTCGGTAAGGCCGAAGCGCTCGGGGGTGTAGTGGTGGCTGGCGCGCTTCTCGCGGCCGTTGTCGGCCAGCCAACGCACGATGGCTTCGCGCACCGCGTCGCTCAGGTCCAGGCCGGCGAACGCGTAGATACGCTCGACCACCGCCAATGGCTGGCCAAGGGTGTCTTCGAAATGCACATCCAGCACACGCCCTGCGGGCAGCAGCTCGCGCACGGCCATGGCATGACGAAGGGCACGGGCCATGCGGCGGTTCCACTGCTCGCCGACGGCCTCGGCATCGGCCTGGTCGCTGTACAGCTGCCACAGGGTATGGATGAAGCTCGCCAGCGACGGGATGGTGCTGGCAGGCTCGCGGTGAGTGAGGATCACCTGTGCGCCTGGGAAGACCTTGATCAACAGCTCCAGGGTATGCAGGTGCTGGGGGCTCTTGAGCAGCCAGCGACGGCCCGGTGCGATACCGCGCAAGCCCTGCTGCCATTGCAGGAACTGCAAGCAACGCTTGAGGTAGTGGTAGACCTCGGTCTGGTCCTGGCGATCGAGCCAGGCGGTGTAGCTGGGCACATTGACGTAGGAGTCCATGGCGCAGAGGAAGCTGTGCTCCATCAACATGAACTCTTCATCGGCCTGCTCGGCATCGAGGGGGTGGATGGCCAGCAACTGCGGCAGGTGCTCGACCATTGCCGCGACCTCTGCGCGGGCGCGCTGGATGCGCGCCTCGGGCTGGGCCGGGTCTTCGCCGGGCAGGGGCGCCAAATAGCGGGTTTCCCACCAATGGGCCTTGCTGAACTGCGGATCGACCGCCAGGGTGCGCTGCAACAAGGTGGTGCCGGTGCGCGGCAGGCCGACGATCACCAGCGGGTCGTCGACAGGTTGCGCCAGGATTTCGGGGAAGCGCTTGCAGTGCTCCTCCACCACCAAACGGTTGGCCAGTTGCGCCACCAACTTTTCGCGCAGCATGCCGCGCCCGGCGGACGACAACCGGGCCTCCAGCTCCAGCGCCTGAGCCAGCACTGCCAGGGCCTCTCGGTAGTTACCGGGGCCGAAATCCTGCAGGCCGCCGGTCCGGGCGCTGGCGTCGGCCAGCAGGCGGTCTGGGGCGAATTCACTGTTGATCATCGGACGAGCTCCTCAAGGGCATGCAACTTCACGACGCGGGTGCTGGGGTGAACATGGGATTTCGCGCCGACCCAGCGCAGGCACAGGGTGCCGTGGGGGTGACCGGCGGTGTGCAGCCAGTTGGCCAAGCCCGGGTCACGGGCGCTGAGCACCATGCGCAGGCCACCGTTGTCGTCCAACTGGGCCGAGTGTTTGTTCAGGCAGATGCGGTGGTAGCGGTAGTCCAGGGATTCCATCCAGTAGTTGTTGATCTGCAGGTTCCAGAAATCGCACGCCGGTACGTGGTCGACCTCGATCAGCAACGCCTCGTCGTCAGCCAGCGCCCAGTACGAGTGGTAGTAGAAGATGTTCGGGTCGCCCCCCACCGACTGGCACAGCGCCTGGTCGGCCGGCGGCAGCTCATTGGTGTGGGCCTGGTAGCCCTGGGCCCAGTCGGCGAACAGCCGTGCGGTGTTTTCCACGAACGAGGCGGCGCGCTGCAGGCCTTGCTGCAGGAAGGCAGGGTCCAGCGGCGCGGGCACCTGGTCGGCGTCCAGGCGCTCGATGTGCAGCCGTGCAGGCTGCTCGGTGGCGCGGTCGAGGAAGGTCTGGCGCACGATCAGCGCGTTACTCTCCGGCTCCAGGCGCAACCAGTTGCCGCTGGCCTGCGGGTACTGGCTGAGGATGATTTCGAAGTTGCCCTGGGCATCGAGCTCAAGCTGGCTGGCGTCGATGAAGCCGGTCTGGATCATCTTGCCGTCGGTCTCGTAGCCGCCTTTTTGTGTGCCGAAGCTCAAGTAGGCGACACTGCCGCGCTGGCCGCTGACGCGGTAGCGCTGGGCGCCATTGAGGCGGGCGTAGCGGTACAGGTTGTCGGGGTTGTCGGCGCCGATCTTGGCGGTTTCATGGGAGGGTGTGATGAAGCCTGGGAAGTCCGGGTCGGCGAACTCCAGGTGCATCTCCAGGGCGATGCGCAGCAGGCGCGTGAGGTAGCGAAAGCCTTCGGCGCGGGTCTGCGCATCGGCCGGCGCCTCGGCGCGCAGGATCTGCTCGCCGCTGCGCCTTAGCTGTTCGCAGAACCGGTTCCAGGTTTCACCGCTGCACACCTGCTGCTCGGTTGGGTCGTTAACCATGAGGGTCTCCTTGGGGGGCGGAATGCCGCGGGTTGGGAGACCATAGGAATTGCGACCCTCGGAGTACTACGTCCGAGCGGACTAAAGCGCTCTGTGCAGTGCGGTCAATACAACGGTTTATTTCTTGGATGCTGGGTAATAAAAACTTTTAGATATTTCATGCATTTTTTTATTTTGTTGCACCCCCTTCAAATATTCATGCCTGGAGGGAAACACCACGTTCCAGCCTGCCGCCAAATACTGCTTATCATTTGGATTAGCCCCAATGATGCTCCCATCCGGACTAACGCTAATGGCAATAAAGTGGTTTTTCCCTCCCGCCTCAACCTTATAGATTGGGCGGGCCGAGTCGCGTCCATGTGCCTTGCCTTGCTGACCCACGATCTCTCCCTCAGTGAGGGCTTTCATGATGATCGACTGTATTTCTACATCTTTAGTGAACCCGACGGCTTCAAAATCACCGTAATGATTTTCTCTGATGTGCCTCCACCCCTCCCCCTTTGACTTGTCTCCTTTTTTGTCTTTATCCGTTCCATGAATCGCCCCTGGTTTCGTAGACACCTCCAAGCCTCATAATGAGGCCCAAATAGGAGGTGCCATGAGTCGTCAGCGTTACCCCGAAGAATTCAAGATCGAAGCGGTCAAGCAAGTGACCGAGAAATTCTCGGTCACTTGCTTGACCGCTTCGATCTTGAATTCTTCGGGGTAACGCTGACGACTCATGGCACCTCCTATTTGGGCCTCATTATGAGGCTTGGAGGTGTCTACGAAACCAGGGGCGATTCATGAAGTGGACGAGCTGCGGGAGCTATTCAGTAATCAGGGAAACCCGGATTTGACTCGTTTGCTGAGGGTTCTGCAAATCTTGGAGGTCAAGCTTTCGGCAGTTCCATGTTCGAGCTGACTGGCTATCCGAGAAGTTTCCGAATCGGAAACTGGTTAATGTACTTTGCTACTTTTCAGAATTTTCGTCAGGCTTGCCGAGGAAATTCATGAAAACATTTGCAGCGGCAAAAGCGTCTTTATCGGAATTGGATACTCGCTTACTCTGTCGAGGGTGATGCCTCTCGGCAAATCAGGCTCGTCACCGCGATGGCTGGCAGACGGTTCCCCAATCACCAGCTTGTTGCGTAACCAGCCAGTAAAACTGCCATCCCCTGGCCGCTTTCCCTTCCTTTCTAAAAAGCCAGGAGTCGATTCAGTCACAAGCGATTTCAGAAAAGAGGTTCCCATGAAAAACGAAAAGACGACGGTTGATCTTGCCCAGCAGCCGTGGACACGGGTTTAAGCACACATCCTGGCCTCGAAGGCCTCTGGGCTGATGTGCCCCAGCGTGCTGTGTCGCCGCTGGCGGTTGTAATCGGTTTCGACGTATTCAAACACGGTTTCACGCATCTGGGCGCGGCTCGTGAAGCGCTCGCCGTGGATGCACTCGACCTTCAGGCTGTGGAAGAAGCTCTCTGCACAGGCATTGTCGTAGCAGTTGCCTTTGGCGCTCATGCTGCATCGCAAGTGATGGGCGCGGATCAGCTCCTGGTAAGCCGCTGAGCAGTACTGGCTGCCGCGGTCGCTATGCACGATCACGTCATTAGGCTGCCTGCGTCGCCACAGCGCCATGTGCAAGGCATCGCAAACCAAGTCGGCCGTCATGCGTTCGTTCATGGCCCAGCCGATCACCATCCGTGAATACAGATCGATGACCACTGCCAGATACAGCCAGCCTTCCTCCGTATGCAGGTAGGTGATGTCACCCACCCATTTCTGATTTGGCGCAGATGCCTTGAAATCCTGCTTGAGCAAGTTCTCTGCCACTGGCAGGGAGTGCTGAGAATTGGTCGTGGCCTTGAACTTCTTGGCGGCCTTGGCACGCAGTCCTTGCCGTTGCATCGAGGCGGCTACCGTCTTGCGATTGCAGGGTAGCTCCTGCTTGGTCGCCTCGTCCAATCCACTGTCAAAGTGAACCAGCTGGGTCAGTCCGGTCAGTTGCCACCAAGCCGAAGAAATCCCCTCATTGCGGTCTGCCCCACTAGGCAGCGCCAAAGCCCCGGTCAATTCCACCAGGTGTTGCTTGGCCGATTCGATAAGAGCCTGCTGCAGGCGCGCATAGCGTTCATCAGACACTTTCAGTCTCCTCGGTTGCTGATTTCTGCTCGGCATCGAGCGCGGCGACAACGGTGCAATGGTCAAGCGACACAGCGCCTGACAAACCATCCACGAAGATGACGGCCTGGCCGCACATCACCCACGCGTTGCCCCTTGTTTCGGCGCGGTGTGTTTCACCCTGGCCGTATATTTCGGCGTAGCTGACCAGGGCACTATGCTTGTAGGTGCTGTTCCAGTCGTGGCATTGGGCCTTGGCGTGCAGCTCTTGTTGTTCAAAGCTCATGGTGGTTGGCTTCGGCATCGGGCTTTCCTTGCGTGTTAGGTGAATTGAATGAAGAAATAACCCGCCTCGGCGCCTTGCGGTGCTTTTCGGGCCTGCTTATCAAGAATGAGGTGGCCAATGCCGTCCTCAAAGATGCCTTCGTACCGTGGCCCAATGTCCTCAAGCTCTGAGGCGTTTAGCTGTAGCAGCCACATATAGCGAGAGCTGGGTTCATAAATCGGGTCCTGCAGAAAAGCAGGTCGGCCTGTCACCTTGCTGATTTCCAGGCCGAAATCATCGTCCTCCAGCTCGGCATCTTCCTCTGCCTCGGTGAATTCTTCCTTGCGGATGAACACACGGTCGAGAATGAAGGCTGACTCTGGTGGTGGCAGCTCATGATCTGTGAGGGTGTGAAGAATCACCCTGGCGTATCCACTATCCCGGGCAGTTTGCAGCTCTGATTGCTGATGCACGGTGTATCGCCGCATGGTCGACAAGTTGAAGCCGTTGGCCTTCCGGTTCGGCGCAATGAACACGGTCATGGCCATGCCAGGTGGCAAGAACCGGACGGGCAACAGTGCCTCGGTCAAGGTACAGAGCGGCGTGAGGGGAACGTTTGTATCCGGCGTAACCGGCCACAGTGCTGGATCTATGAGCTAGGGGTAGCTCATGAAGGGGGGGTAGCTCATAGGGTGAGCTAACCTAGCTCATGGATAATGAGCTAGGGGTAGCTCATAGATTGTGAGCGACGGTCGCTCACGGATGATGATCGGGGGTTCGTGCATACAGTGAGCGAGGTGCAAGCCTGCAGGCCGCGAATTTCAAGGGTCGGCAAGTCATCGTTCTTATGATCTCCTAACCCCAGCTGCATTTGCCTTGGCTGTTAGGGCCTCAAAGTCGCCTGCCGGCGGCGGCCAGCCGTGAATGGCTGACAGACTCCGGCTGCGCCTGCGCTAGTCACCCATTCCCGCCCGGCTCGACTGACAGCTCATCACGAATACGCATCACGGTGGTGGTTGAACAGTCCGCGTGCCTGGCGGTAGCGCGGATCCCGAGGTTCGCGCCCAGTAGCTCGCGCACCCGCTTGCGTAGATCCTCGTCCACTGGCCTGCCCTTGTACACACCAGCTGCTTTAGCTTTGGCGATGCCCTGGCTCTGCCGCTCCCGCCGCTGCTGATAATCCTTGCGGGCAATTGCCGCCATCATGTCGATCATCATGTAGTTGATGGCCGACAGCATCCGGTCGGTGAATTCATCGTTGGTGGGCAAGGTCATGCCCTGGTGACTGGTTGGAAGGTCGATAGCGACGATACGCAGTCCCCGCTGATCAATCGCGCCCTTAAGTTCCCGCCAATCCTGATCACCCATGCGCGATAGTCGATCAATACTCTCCACCAGCAACACATCGCCTCGCTTGGCGTCTTTCAGCAAACGGATCAGTTCGGGTCGGTTGGCGTGCGAACCGCTAGCGTTCTCCATGTAGCTGGCAGCGATAGCCAGGCCGAAGCCAGTAACGAAGGTTTCCAGTTGGTCGCGGGCGCGACTTGCATCCTGGTCTTCTGTCGATGCTCGTAGATATGCGCGGATGAACATAGTGTTACCGTATCAGTTTGAGTGTACTCAAATCATTGTATCAGTATGGGCGTATTTTAAATCACCGCACCTGAATTATTGGAGCGGTCACAGCTGTGACATTTGGGGTATACCCAATTGTGACGATATGGTTTCCCGGTCCCCGAAGTGACGAATGCTATGGTTGGGCGCGTGGATAGCCGCATAGCCGATGGGTGCAACGTCAACCAATTCGTCACTCCAGGGACCGGGATCAGCCTTGCAGTTTGATGAACTCTCGATACAACCGCGCCAATACAGGTTGAGCGGCTTCCAGCTCGGCCAGTTCTGCCGAGGTAACTTTTCGATGTTCCAAAGCGCTTACCACGGGGGCTGCCAGCTTCTTGGCTTCTTCCTCGCCGTAGTCTTTGACCCATTGGTCATATCCGCCCGGGTATCGGCCCTGTTCGCCTGCCTGACGCAGATCAAACAGCGCCCGGTCATCCCTTTGGTGTGCGTGCTTCAACTGCTCAGTCCATTTCTTTCGGTCGGACAGCTCAGGGCCGAACATTTCGAGCAGACGGGTATCGGCCAATGTACGCAGTGAACGGTTGATACCCGCCAAGCTTTCCTGCAATGGCTGCAGCAGCTGGGCGAGTTCCTTATCGGTGGGGGTGCTCATGGGTCAACGTCCTTGGTGGTCATGGAATGGGTCTGCCAGTACCGAAGCCGTTCGGCGTCGGCTTCCAGCACGAAACGATCGATCATTTCAGCAGGTGCGCAGATCTGCGCGCACCGCCAACCCTCCGGGGTTTGAGTGAGGTAGCTGGAATAGATTTTGTCGCGAATTGCCAAGGCACGCTGTTTCGTCAGGCCATGTGCATTGGCGACCGCGACAAGACCCTTGCCTTCGACCAGGATTTCAAAGGCGACGTCGAGGCTGCGCTGGTGCATTTTCGACTTGGTGCGGATCCGCTCGAATTCTTCACGCGGTATCCGCAGGTCCTGGTCATGGTGCCGGGCCGTCATTCCGAGTCTTTCCAGCGTTCGGCCAGCTGCTTACGCGCTTCCTCCAGCTCGGCCTTGAGGTAGGTATTCTCCGAGGTCAGCGTTTTGACCTGCGCCTCCAAGACGGTGTTGGCTTCGCGCAGCTTGCCCAGCTGGTCATCGAGTAAGGTTTGCTGAGTCGATGCCGGTGGGGCGCCCTTGTCTGCACCTTTCTTGCCACCGCTGTGTACGCGAAGTGAACGATGGCCAAGGACCCGACCACGGCACGCGAAGCGATGGTCGCGCAAATGATGGAAGACTTTGATGCCATCGTGCGGCGCCTGGAACAGGTTGACGCCGACCTGGCGGCGAAGACTTCCGAAGCCGTACGCGATGCAGCAGGCAAAGTCCTGCTGCAGACGCAGCTGAACTTCGAGTCGATGATGGAAGAACAGCGCAACGCACTGGTGCAGGCAGGACGCGAAGCGGCGGCCCGGATTGGGAATGAGATCAACCGCAGTGCGGCCAACCTGGTGACTGCACAGGCTGAGCGCCGGGCGGTTGGGTACTCGGTAGCTCTGCTACTGATTGGTGCGGCGCTAGGCGCCGCCATCGTGTACGTCGCCTACTTAGCGGGACGGTGAGGGGGCTTGCCCCCTTTTTTTGATGTGTAACCTGTATCGTACGATACAGGTTACAATGTCTGTAACGTTCACCCCCCCTGACGCCGAGTGATCAGCATGGGGGATTCTCGCGTGCGAGAAATGGAGGCCGCATGTCCGCAACCCCAAGCCAGCTGCTCTATGACGAAATCGAAGGAGCGTACGATTGGTTCAATGATCGGTTGTACGGTGGCCAGCTGCCTGGCTGCATCTTCACCCTGCAGCGCAAGGCCAACACTTTCGGCTATTACTCGCCATCGCGCTTCCTGCGCCGGAATGGCTCGGGTAAGAGCGATGAAATCGCGCTGAACTGCGCCTACTTCGCGCATCGCAGCATCAAGCAAACGCTGTCCACGCTGGTACATGAACAGGCGCATCAGTGGCAGGATCGCTACGGGAAGAAGTCTCGCGGCGGCTACCACAACCGTGAGTGGGCCGACAAAATGGAGGCCATCGGGCTGATGCCTTCGCACACGGGCGAACCTGGCGGGCGTCGGTGCGGGCAGCAGATGACGCACTACATCATCGAGGGCGGTCCCTTCGATGTTGCATGCGACGAATTGCTCGCAACCGGCGCCATGATTTCCTGGATCGATATCGTCACCCAGCGGGTGCCAATGTCCGCAACGCAGTTGTACGGGCCAGGTGGGGAGCCTTTACCCCAGCCCGAAGATCCGACCATCGACATACCGGCGCTGACTGTCGCGGGTCTGATTCAGCCGGCCACGCCGGCTGAGGATCCGAAGAACAAGCGCAAGTACACCTGCCCGAGCTGCAAGTTGAACGTATGGGGTAAGCCAGGCCTGAGCGGGCGGTTGCTCTGTGTGGATTGCGACGTACGTTTCCTTGAGGCCGGCGAGCTGGTGGAAGTGCCGCCGGACTCTGATGCCCAGCCGGGCGGGGACGACTGAGAACCGAAAGGGCGTCAGTTGCCCCAGCTTGGCCGCTGCCGGCGAGGCGACTTGCTGCTGGACAAGCCCTAACGTATATATGCGTTAGGGCATAGGATCAGCAGGAGGGACTGAGCTCTCTGTACGAAACATCCTGGCACGCGATGTGGCGTTGCAAACCGCCAGACCTTCGCGCCAAAGCATTTCGTATGGAGCCAGGCTCCGCATCGGCTGACCTGACGCTTACTTGAGCGCCGTGTTCAGATAAGTATCGACCAGGATGCGCTCGGCCTTGCGCTTGCCGGCGCGCAGGAAGGCCTGGAAACGCTCGCTGGCCATCAGCTTGCCAGCCTGGGTGTCGAGGCGTCGGCGCACGCTGTCGGGGCCATGCTGCTGGGCATGCGAACAGGCCAGGGTCTCGACCAGCTTGGCGCGGAATTTCTCCAGGCCACGTCCGCTTTCCACCCGCTTCCAGGTCGAGACGAAGAAGGTTTCGCCACGCCCGGGTCCGTCGCAGGCGACATAGGACACTGCGCACAGTCCCACACCGCTGCGCTTGCGCCAGTGCACCGCACTGCGCTCATCCAGCGTCAGCACGTCATCTTCCAGCCAGGCGTAGCCGCTGTGGGTCAGATGGATGATCGCCGCTTCCAGCGCCCCCAGGGTGCTGCCGAAGGCCTGGTCAGCGAAACGCGCCTGCAGCACCACCTGCTTGTCGCGCACCACCCGCACCGACCAGCCGGCCCCACGTGCGTCGCGGCTGATACCGCGCGGCACGCGGTAGATCAGACCATCAACCGCCCGGTCGTAGCAGCGCAGGCCCGATACATCCACATCGGAATGCACCCGCGCTTCGGGCTCCTGCTCCAGCGGTTGGTTGATCGGCTGGCCACTGCGGTGCAGAAAACGCAGGATCTGCACCGACTCGGGAGTGACATGGAAGGTGGTCAGGAACGGCCAGCGCTTGAGAGCCAGCTCCCCGATCCCGGAGGACTCGGCAGACGGCTTGGCGGCGGCCGGCTTGTGCTCGAGGATGCGGCTTTCGGCCACCACATCATGCACGATGGCCTGCGCCTGCTCGGCGCCGAGGCGTTCCTTGTAATGCTCGTAGATATCGTCGAGGTCCGCACTGGCCTTGCGTGTCAGCTTCAACATGTCGGGGTCTGTCTCCACTTGGCTTCGATATCGCTGAGGTCCAGCAGGCGGCCGGCACGAACATCGGCCAGGCCTTCCTCGACCGGATCGGGCGCGGTCTGCTGTTCGAGGTAGCGGTTCAGCGCCTGGCGCAGGTGCCAGGCCTGGTCACGACGGGTCATCTGCGCCAGATGCTGCAGGCGCTTGAATTGCTCGGGTTCCAGAGGGAGAGAAACAACGGCTGTCATGGGAAGATCCTGCGAAGGCCTGGCCAGTACCAGGGACGATTCGCAATGCCATGATCGACTGGCGCTCCGGTTGCCAGATGGATCAATTGAACACAAATAAAACCAATATCAAATAGCCATGACCTTTCCACTGTCCGGCTATTTATCATTGACGCGATGAAACAATGACCCGCCGGTCACGAATTAGTTCCCTTTTATATCAAGGCATTCTATTAACACGGCGGGTTCAAGGCGGACTTATTGTTCCTCAGCAAGCATGTACGAACAAGGCCGTAAGCAAATAACAAAGTGCCACTACTGTGTCGAAACAGAAATAATTTCCGCTCACGTCGATCAATTATTTCCGTCCCTTTGCATTGGCACGCCGTGCGCCGCTATCGGACTGCTTACAAAAACGACTTACCGCTCGTCGGAATGCTCCAGCGAGCGCAGGTAATCGGCCACCGCAATCCGGTCGACCTTGCGCTGGCCTGCCCACAGGAAGTGTCGCCAGGTGTCGCTGTCGAGCAGCCGGTCGACCTCCTGGCGGATGCGTTTCTGTTCCGCATAGGGCACTTGCGCCGGCGGGTTATCCATCCGCCAGGCGGCTTCCAGCACTTCGACCAACTTGCCGCGCAGCTTCTCCAGGCGGCGATACCGGCCACCTTGCCACCGATGAACGCCGGGCCACCGCTGTCACCGCTGCTGAGTATGCCCTCGCTCTGCCCCAGTCCGGTGTGCTTGAGGTTGAGGAAACGCCCCAGGGCGTCCTGGGCACTGCTGCCATTGTCGAAGTCGGCGATCAACTGGGTACCGGGTTTGGGTGCCCAGGGCATGATCGCACCCGCCTTGGCCTTGAGAGCCGAGGCATCGGCATCGAACGTGTTGCTGGCCTTCTGACGGATCGGCGCCCCTGAGTAGCTGCTGGACGTTCCCGCCGCACCGGTGCCCGGCTTGCCATAACCGACGAAGGTCATGGCTTGGCCAATCTCGTCGCTGGCCCGGTAGATGTCGTAGCGCTGGGCGGTGACCGGCGCATGGCCATTGAGCCAGACGATGGCCAGGTCGTTGTTCAGGCTGCTGGCGTCATAGCCCGGCAGGATCGTGGCCTTGCTCGATGTGAGGGTCTTGACCCCGGCGCTGGTCTCGAAGGTCACGGTGCTCGGCGCGCTGCCGTTCTTGAACAGATGCGCCGTGGTCAGGATCGCCTGGCCGCCGTAGAGCAACACGCCCGTTCCATAGACACCTCCTGTGGAAACCTTTACGACGCCGTCATATCCCTGACCTGGCGCAGCCTTGTTGCGTGAATCGGCATAGGAGGTGACCGTGGAAACCATGAGCATGTACCGGGTGATGGCTTACCTGCATTGTGTCGGCGGCGCGACAACACGATTAAGGGTCGTCCGTCGGATTTGGAATCAATACGCCATTATTTATTTGGCCCGCCACCGAACGCCAGGGCATGTGCCGGGTCAGATCCCGACGCCTTGCGCCATGCCATGATCCCCCTGTCGTGTTAGGCTCCGCGTCCTTGTTGCGCACACCTGCCGACAGGAATCTGAACGGCCTGGATGCCCGCCGGCGCTTCATGCCTGAAGCCCGGCCCTTTATTGAACCGAGATAGATCACAGAATGAAGATTGGCTTGAGTTGTACGGTCTGGGCAGGCGGCGAACGCGCCGGCCACCTGGATGGCATCGGTACCTATTCGCGCGCCCTGTGGGGTGGCCTGAACGACCTCACCCAGCAGACCGGCGACCAGCTCATCCCCTACGCCTTCGGCCGTGACCTGCCGCACATGGCCTGCGGTACGCCGCGCCAGCTGGCCGAACGCTTCCCGGTGCATGCCCTGCTCAGCGGCATTCTCAAGCTGCCCCTGGCCAACTCCCGGGCCATCGCCGGCGAAGTCGAGCTGTTCCATGCCACGGACCACTATATTCCGCGCATCGCCGGCGTGCCGACCGTGGCCACGGTGATGGACGTGATCCCGATGCTGCACCCGGAATGGATCAAGAACGACCTGCGCAGCCTCAAGAGCTGGCTGTTCAAGACCGCGATCCGCAAGGCCGACCACATCATCACCATCTCCGAATACAGCAAGCAGGACATGGTCGAGCACCTGGGCATCGCCCCGTCGCGCATAAGCGTCACGCCGCTGGGCGTAGAGCCGGTGTATTTCGAGCGTATCGACGCGGCGCACAAGCAGGCGGTGCTCGACAAGCATGGCCTGAAACCCGGCTTCTTCCTGTTCGTCGGCACCCTGCAGCCACGCAAGAACCTGCCGCGCATCCTCCAGGCCTTCAAGCAACTGCCCGCCACCGTGCGCCAGGAGCACCCGCTGGTGATCGTCGGCCGCGACGGCTGGAACAACGAAGAGCTGCTGCCACAGTTGGCCGCCCTGCAACAGCAGGGCGAAGGTCGCTGGCTCAGCTACCTGCCGCAAGACGAAGTGATGGCCCTGCTGCAGAGCGCCGCCGCCCTGACCTTCCCGTCGCTGTACGAAGGCTTCGGCCTGCCGGTGATCGAAGCCTTCGCCGCGCAGTGCCCGGTGCTGGCGTCCAACAGCACCTCGGTACCGGAAGTCGCCGGCGATGCCAGCTGGGCCGTGGACCCCTACGACGTGGACAGCATCAGCAGTGCCATGCAGGCGTTGCTGGAGCAGGATGCGTTGCGTGACGAGAAGGTTCGCCTGGGCCTGGAGCGTGCGCACCAGTACACCTGGAAGGAATGCGCGCGGCAGACCCTGGAGATCTACCGCCAGGTGCGCGGCTGAAGCGGATGAAGCCGATACTGGCCAGTTAGGTCGCTCCAGCAAAGTCTGAGAATGCCTGACAGGCCTGTATGCGCCTAAAGCCCCTGTCGATTCCCGGCAGGCCCGGCACCTGAAGAGCTGCCGGGCCTGCCAAGGGCTTACTTGGCCAGACGCCCGTAACGGTCTTCGAAACGTACGATGTCGTCTTCGCCCAGGTACGAGCCGGACTGCACTTCGATCAGTTCCAGCGGCACCTTGCCGGGGTTGGACAGCGAGTGCTTGACGCCCAGAGGGATGTAGGTCGACTGGTTCTCGGAGAGGATCAGTTCCTGGTCGTCGCAGATCACTCTGGCGGTACCGGACACCACGATCCAGTGCTCGGCGCGGTGGTAGTGCATCTGCAGCGACAGGCACTCGCCCGGGCGCACGAAGATACGCTTGACCTGGTAGCGGTCGCCCATGTCGATGGTGTCGTAGTGACCCCATGGACGGTTGACCAGCGGATGGGTGACGAACTCGGGCCGCGCCTCGTTCTGCAGGCGCTTGACCACTTCCTTGACCTGCTGGCTGTCGTGCTTGTTGGCAACCAGTACGGCGTCCTTGGTCTCGATGACGATCAGGTCCTCGACGCCCACGGTGGCCACCAGGCGGTGATGCGACTGCACCAGGCAGTCCTTGGTGTCGATGGCCAGCACGTCGCCTTCCAGACGGTTGGCGTTTTCGTCATGCGGGCCGACGTCCCAGATCGCCGCCCAGCTGCCCAGGTCGTTCCAGCCGGCATTCAGCGGCACCACCAGGCCGGCATCGGTGTGCTCCATCACCGCGTAGTCCACCGACTCGTCGTCGCACAGCGCGAACTGCTCGGCCGGTACATGGGTGAAATAGCTGTCGACCTGCGCCTGCTGCAGGGCCACGCGGCAGGCACTGAGGATGTCCGGGCGGTGACGTTGCAGCTCGGCGATGAACTTCGAGGCGCGGAACATGAACATGCCGCTGTTCCACAGGTAGGCGCCCGAGGCCAGGTATTCGGCGGCCAGCTCCGGCGACGGCTTTTCCTTGAACGCCGCGATGGCGAAGCCGCCCTGCTCGATGGCCTGGCCACACTGGATGTAGCCGAAACCGGTTTCCGCGTGGGTCGGGGTAATGCCGAAGGTCACCAGGCGGCCAGCCTCGGCATGGGCCTGGGCGACCTGCACGGCGGCGCGGAAGGCCTGCTCGTCATGAATGTGGTGGTCGGCGGCCAGCACCAGCAGCACCGGGTCGCTGCCGTCGGCAATGGCCTGCAGCGCCGCCAGGGCGATGGCCGGCGCGGTGTTGCGGGCCAACGGCTCGAGGATGATGCGCTGGCTGGTGATTTGCGCCACGCGCAGCTGCTCGGCGACGATGAAGCGGTGGTTCTCGTTGCTCACCACCAGGGCCGGTGCGTGCTCCAGGCCGTCCAGGCGCGCCAGGGTGCGCTGGAACATGGTTCCCTGGTCCTGGCCGTCCAGCGCCAGAAACTGCTTGGGAAAGCTCTGCCGCGACAGCGGCCACAGACGCGAACCGCTACCACCAGCCAGGATTACGGGGGTGAACATAGATACTCCATTCTGATAGCACGCAGGCATGCGAAGCGCCGCATTATCCGGGGGCTGCCAGGGGGATGCAATAACAGTCGGCGGGCTGTTCAGGGCCTGGGGGCGGGGATTTCTGGCCTTGAGGGGGGGCCTGTGTGGTGGCCCGGTGAAGGCGCGGGCTTGCTCGCGAAAAGACCTGCCACGGTGTGGAAGCCATTCGCGAGCAAGGTGAACGAGCCGCCCTGCGCCGCTGCGCCCACCATGACGAACGGCGGGAACATTGGATCCATGCTTGAGTCCAACGTCGCGTTTTCTTACGCCATTGTGTCGATTTCGATACAACGGCCTGGTTCACGCGTTACAGCATTAAGGACGATCCATGGCCACGCTGAAACTTCATCAACCCATCAATATGACCACGCTGCAGGCCTGGGATGGCGAATTTTCCATCGCCGACAGCACGCATATCAGGGCCACCGATGGGGTAAGAACCCAGGATTATTTCGGCACCTTCCAATACAGCAATGACGACTTGAGCGGCGGCACCCTGACTTCCACGGTCGCCTACCAGAACGGCCTGTATTACGAAGTCACCGACCTGAACAGCGATGCCCTGACCATGGCCGGGTACATCAATGACTTCGATTTCAAGGGCGCCTTGAACGAAGTACTCAAGGGCAACGACACTCTGATCGGCTCGGACGGCAACGATGTCCTGACCGGAGGCGCCGGCAATGACCACTTCGACGGCGGTGCGGGCCTGGACACCGTCGCCTACAGCAACGGCCGCGCGAACGTCACCGCCACGGCGGCCGACGGCGGCTACGTACTGCAGATGCCGGGCAAGACCGACACCCTGGTGAACATCGAGCGGGCCAGCTTCGGTGATGGCTCGACCCTGGCCCTGGACGTCGACCAAGGCCAGAACGCCGGCTCCGCCTACCGCCTGTACCAGGCGGCCTTCGACCGCAAGCCGGACACCGGCGGGCTGAAATACTGGATCAACGACCTGGATAAGGGCGCCAGCCTCCAGCAAGTGGCTAAAGGTTTCGTCGACAGCGCCGAATTCAAGCAACTCACCCCGGCCACGGACAACAAGTCGATCATCAACAGCTTCTACCAGCACGTGCTGCATCGCGACGCCGATGCCGGTGGCTTCCAGTACTGGGAAGACGCCATGGCCCAGGGCATGACCGCCAGTGAAATGCTGGTGTCGTTCTCCGAAAGCGCAGAGAACCTGAACAACACCGCCGCCGACCTCAATGGCGGGCTGTGGCTGGTCTGATCGCCCTCTTCACCCTTACCTTCAACTGCAATCGGGACAAGGAGTCTCCATGGCAACTATTAGCTACAAAAGCCCTTTCGACGCCACCGACCTGGATCGCGCCTCCCATGCGGGCGTTAACGGGCAGGTCGTCAGCAGCAACAGCATGCGCATCGTTTACGCCGATGGCGCCTACAAAGCTGAAGTCAGCGGCTTCCTCGGCTCGGGTAATCCTCAGGTCGACAAGTTCACCGGAGTCTCCTACTCGAAGAACGACGTCGTGTTTCTCAGCGTCACTGGCCTGGATATCAAGGTCGCCGACGCGTCGAGCACCACGTCGTTCTATGACGGTGACGACACCTACCGGGGCTCGGCAGGCAACGACCAGTTCATCGCTTCGCTGGGCAACGACACCTACTTCGGCGGCGAGGGTACCGACACCGTTCACTACAGCGCGCTGAGCAGCGACTTCAAAGTCGATTCCCTGGGCAGCAACCTGACCAACATCGAAGGCCTGGGCAAGAAAGACACCCTGTTCAGCGTCGAGCGCGTGCACTTCACGCAGGACGACAAGACCGTTGCTCTGGACGTCGGCCAGTGGCAGAACGCCGGCGGCGCCTACCGCCTGTACCAGGCCGCCTTCGATCGCAAGCCGGATATGACCGGCCTGAAATACTGGATCGGCGACCTGGATAACGGCGCCACCCTGCAGCAAGTGGCCCAGGGCTTCGTCGACAGCGCCGAGTTCAAGAAGCTCAACCCTGGCTCTGACAGCAAGTCCATCATCAACAGCTTCTACCAGCACGTGCTGCATCGTGATGCCGATGCAGAAGGCTTCAAGTACTGGAAAGATTCCATGGCTCAGGGCATGACCGCCAGCGAGATGCTGGTGTCGTTTTCCGAGAGCACGGAAAACATGAACAATGCTGCCGCCGACCTCAATGGCGGGTTGTGGCTGGTGTAACCCTGCACAGGGTTTAAAAACTGTGGGAGCGAGCTTGCTCGCGAACGAGCCACTGCCGAAATCCTTCAACCGGCCGCTCTCACAGCTCCAGGCGCTTGGCTAAGTGCTATCATTTACTTGTATCATGCCTCATACAAATCCTCACCCTGCGATGCCACCGGCAGCGTGTTCATCGCGCAGAGCCTGCTGAGCTTCGATGCATCTTCATTACCTCGGAAAAAGACGCCCTGGATGGCTCGTGTCACGTTCAATAAACCCTTCACAGCCAATGACCTGCTCATCGCCACCAATGCCGGCTACTTTGGCACTCTGGTTGCCCAGAGCAGCACCCACTTAAAAGTCGTCTACGGCAGTTACTCGGCAGAAATGTATGGCTCGTCACTCAATGGCAGCGTGCGCTACGCGGTGGTCGATAGCCTGGTCTATTCGAAGAATGGCGAGCCTTTCGCGACCATCACCGGCATGAACCAGCACCTCAATGACAGCAACCCGGCCGCCTACTTGTATGGCGATGATGTCTATACCGGTTCATGGGGTAACGATCACTTCTACGCGTGGCCGGGTAACGACTATTACGATGGCGGCAGTGGTATCGACACCGTTCATTACAATGCACAGGCCAGTGAACTGACCGTGGTCAATAACGGTAACTTCTACGCCGTGGGCATCTGGAACAAAGTCGACACCCTGGTCAATATCGAGCGCATCCAGTTGGGCGATGACGGCGCCGTCATGGCCCTGGATGTCGGTCAATGGCAGAACACCGGCGGGGCCTATCGTCTTTACCAGGCGGCCTTCGACCGCCAACCCGACATGGCCGGGCTCAAGTACTGGATCTCGGACCTGGACAGAGGCGTCAGCCTGCAGCAGGTCGCCAAAGGCTTCGTCGACAGTGCCGAATTCAAGGCGCTTAACCCGGGTAACGACACCGCGTCGATCATCAACAACCTCTACCTCAATGTTCTGCACCGCCAGGCCGATATCGATGGCTTCAATTATTGGAAAGACTCCATGGCCAAGGGTATGACCACCAGCGAGATGCTGGTGTCGTTCTCTGAAAGTGCGGAAAACATCAATAACGTCGCCGCTGATCTTAATAGTGGGCTGTGGCTGGTGTGATGCCACAGGAAAGAAGGTGACATCGTGTCAGTAGCAATGGGCTGAGTAGTGCGCAACTCGCAACTTCAATGAGCCCCGAAAGCGATGCTATAAACAGCCATCCTCCTTCTGCTACTAGAGAGCCATCTACCCATGGTTTCGAGCGTCACCGGCTACACCGATACACGTAACCGAGCATGGACCAACGAAGGCTACGACGGCGTCGTGTTGCTCACCGTGGGCAACTACCAGGGCAGTGGCGCACTGCTATACGGCGGGCGCGCGGTACTGACGGCGGCTCATCTGTTCGAGGACGGCGTCACTTCCGCCCAAGTGACCTTCCAGACCGCTACGGGCACGCAGACCCTGGCCAGCAGCAAGGTGTGGATCCACCCGGCCTATGACGCCGTGAACACCAACAACGACCTGGCAATCGTCTGGCTCACCGACCAGGCCCCCGCAGCGGCCAACCGCTACGACCTGTACCGCAGCAGTGACGAAGTCGGCCAGACGATGACGCTGGTCGGCTATGGCCTGCCGGGCACAGGTGCCACGGGGACGTTGACGAATTACGGTGGCGCACCGATTCGCCAGAAAGCCAGCAATACCTTCGACAGCGATGTCGGCAGGCTTACTACGGTATATGGCAACGACCTGAGCTGGGCGCCGCAGGCAGGTACGCAGTTGCTGGCCGATTTCGATAACGGCAGAAGCACCAACGATGCCCTGGGCCGCCTGCTGGGTCTGAGCAATACCGGCCTGAGCAGCAACGAAGGCATCATCACCCCTGGCGACAGCGGCGGCCCTGCGTTCATCGCTGGCAAGGTAGCGGGGGTCGCCAGCTACATCACCTCGCTGAGCACCTCAACCACGCACCCCGACATCGATAGTCAGATCAACAGCAGCTATGGCGAGATCGCCGCATGGCAGAGGGTCAGCGCCTACCAGCAGGTCATCGACCAGACCCTGCGCGCCAACCAGCCCGGTGCACCGACCTGTGCCGACCAGGTACAAAGCCATATCATTGAGGGCGACAGCGGCCTGAGCCTGGGTTATTTCTGGATATCGCTGCCTTTTGGCCGCCCCAACCCCAGCCAGCAGTTGAGCGTCACCTATGCCACCCGTGACGGCACGGCCAAAAGCGGTGAAGACTACCTGGCCAGCAGCGGCACTCTGGTGTTCTACCCCGGTGAAGACCATGTGGCATTGCCAGTGGAAGTCATCGGCGACACCGCGCCCGAACAGGATGAATACTTCTTCCTCGACGTAACCAGCCCGGGTAACGGCAGCATCAGCCCCATCACCCTGAGTGCCATCCGTATCATCGTCAACGACGATGTCTTGGCCTGAGCACCCAGGGCACATTTCCCCATAGCTGCTGTCATACACCGCGCATTCGAATATGCCATGCAGGGCCGGGCGTCAGAGCCTGTTACAATGCCGCGCTTTACCAGGCCCGGTGCAAGCCGCCCCGCAGTGGCATTGACCTGCGCCCTACCCCATGACCAGCGCGCCCTGCGGGCGATTCGACACACGCCGGAAATGACCTACCTGACAAAGAGTTGCATGCATGCTTGAAGTGGAAAACGTCTGCAAGGAGTTCAAGCTGTACAACAGACCCTGGCACAGACTCAAGGAAATCGTCCTGCGCCGCAGCTTCCACCGCACCCACCGGGCCCTGGACGGGATTTCGTTCAAGGTCGCCAAAGGCGAGACCCTGGGCATCCTGGGGCGTAACGGCGCCGGCAAGTCGACCCTGCTGAAGATGCTCAACGGCGTGCTGCTGCCCGACGCCGGCAAGATCCATCTCAGCGGCCGGGTCACCGGCCTGCTGGAGCTGGGCACCGGCTTCGATCCCAACCTCAGCGGCTTGCAGAACATCACCGGCAACGGCCTGCTGCTGGGCATGACCCGCGAGCAGATCGAGGAACGCCGCCAGGCCATCGTCGAGTTCTCCGAACTGGGGCAGTTCATCCACGAGCCGATCCGCACCTACTCCTCGGGCATGAACATGCGCCTGGCGTTTTCCATCGCCATCCATGCCGACCCCGAGACCTTCCTGATCGACGAAGCCCTGTCGGTGGGCGACGGCCACTTCCAGCAGAAGTGCATGCGCCGCATCAAGGAGTTCCGCGCCCGCGGTGGTTCGATCATCTTCGTGTCCCACGACCTCAACGCGGTGAAGATGATCTGCGACCGCGCCATCGTGCTCAGCGAGGGCAAGGTGGTCGCCGACTGCAGCCCTGAAGACGCGGTCAACGTCTACAACCAGCTGCTGGGCGCCGACGACGAAGAAGAGTACAGCGAACGCCCGGTGAACGAGGCCGGCTATGGTTCGCGCCAGGCCGTGCTCGAAGCGGTCACCTTCGCAGGCCAGGCCTCGCAGAGCAACATCCTGGCCAGCGGCGACACCGGCGTGCTGGACGTAACCATCGCCGCCCAGGCCGACCTGCCCGACGTGGCCCTGGGCCTGATGATCCGCGACCGCTTCGGCCAGGACATCTACGGCACCAACAGCCATTACCTGGAACACCCGATCGCCCTGCAGCGTGGTGAACGGCGCCACTTGCGCTACCGCCTGCCGATGCGCCTGGCACCAGGCAAATACACCATTACCCTGGCCCTGCACGAAGGGGCCGACCACACCACCCATTGCTACCACTGGCGTGACAACGCCATTGGCTTCGAAGTGGCGGGCATCAACGGCCCCTTCTTTGGCGGTGTGTGCAACCTGGAACCGGAACTCCAGGAAATCGCTCTGTCCTCCTCGACCCTGAATGGAACCTCGCGTAATGCTCATACCCAATAATCCGGATCTCGACTTCCAAGAGCTCAACCGTCGTATCGAGGCCGAGGTCGAGCGTTACAAGCACAAAGCCGCCGATCGCCCGTTGCCGGCCTTCAACCCGCTGCCCTCGAACAACCACGACCGTCCGTACAGCTGGCTGCAGCTGGTTCAGCTCGAGGACGAGGCGCTGGTGCGCGCCGCCTTCCCGACCCTGTTGGGACGCAAGGCCGAAAGCGAGGAACTGCAGCGCTACCTCAACCGGCTGCGCTCGGGCTGGGACAAGTTCGAGATCCTCGCCGAGCTGCGCGACTCGCCGGAAGGCGTGCGCCAGAACACCCCAGTCGAGGGTCTGCGCCGCGCGCGCATGAAGAACCGTATCCGGCGCATTCCGATACTGGGCAAGCTGGCCATGACCCTCTATGGCCTGCTGCAGAGCGAACAGCGCAACCGCTACTACGTGGCCCGCCTGGACCTGCTGGCGCGCCAGAACCGCCTGCAGGTCAGCGAGCTGCATACCCTGCGTGACCTCAGCAACGCCCACGCCAGCCTGCTCGATGACCACCAGACCTATGCCGAACAGCAAAGCCTGGCGCTGCAGGAGGCCAGGAGCGTGCAGCAGGAACTGCGCATGCGCCTTCAGCAGCTGGAGCGCCAGCCGCGTACCGTCATGGCCGCCCCAGGCGAAGCCCAGGCTGTCGTGGCCGTGCCCGAGATGCAGCACCAGAGCGGCATCCCGGATAGCTTCTACCTGGCCTTCGAGAACCGTTTCCGTGGCGCGGCCGAGACCATTCGCGAACGGCAGGCCTACTACCTGCCGATCATCGACAGCGTCGCGCCGCTCAAAGCCGGCCTGCCGCTGGTGGACATCGGCTGCGGGCGTGGCGAATGGCTGCAGCAGCTGCCTGAACACTGCGCACGCATCGGCATCGACCTCAACTCGATGAACGTACAGACCTGCCTGGACCAGGGCCTGACCGCCCACCAGCAGGACGCCCTGGTGTGGCTGGCCAACCAGCCGGAGAACAGTCTGGGTGCGGTGAGCGCCTTCCACGTCATCGAGCACCTGAGCTTCGAGCAGTTCAACACCCTGCTCGACGAGTGCCTGCGCGTGCTGGCGCCCGGCGGCATGATCATCTTCGAGACCCCCAACCCGGAGAACATCGCCACCGCCGCGCACTACTTCTGGATGGACCCGACCCACCTGTCGCCGCTGCCGCCGGCCTTCACCGAGTTCCTGGTGCAGTTCAAGGGCTTCGACCAGGTGCAGATCCACCGCCTGCAACCGATTCCCGAAGAGCACCACGTTCACGAAGACAGCGAAGCCGCACGGCGCATCAACGCACTGTTCTGCGGGGCGCAGGACTATGCCGTCGTCGCGACCAAGAGCCTGACATGACCTCACTGCGTATCGATCAGTTCGCCGCCACCGTCGCGGTCGGCGATGGCGTCACCAACAGCCTGCTGTTCACCCGCAGCCTGTTGCGCAGCCTGGGCTACCAGTCGGACATCTACAGTTTTTCGATTCCTGCCGCGCTGAAGGGCGAAGTCCTCAGGGCTCACGGCTTCAAGGACTCGACCTGCGACCTGCTGCTGTATCACCACTCGATGGGCCACGACCATGGCCCCTGGTTGCTCGACCAGCAGTGTCGCAAAGCCATCGTCTACCACAACATCACCCCGCCGGCGTTCTTCCCCAAGGACAGCGACTTGCGTCGTTATGCGCAACTGGGCCTGAAACAGCTCAGAGACTGGCGTGATGAGTTCGTTCACGCCCTGGCCGTCTCGCCGCTGAACCACAGCGAACTGATCGAGGCCGGGTATCCGCATACCTTCACCTTGCCGCTGCTGGTCGACTCCCAGCGCCTGGAAGGCCCCACGGCCGTGCCCGGCTTCATGGCCAGGCAAACCGGGCACTTCTATCTGGCGGTCGGGCGGCTGGCGGAGAACAAGCGTCAGTTCCTGTTGATCGAGGCCTTTTACCACCTGCTGCAGCTGCAGAAAGATCACGGCCAGCAAGCACCGCAGCAACGGCTGATCGTGGTCGGCGGCACCACCAGCGAGCACTACGCCCAGGGGCTTGAGCAGTACATCTTCGATCTTGGCCTGCAAGGCCAGGTGCTATTGGCTGGCAAGTGCTCGGACGCCGAACTGCGCTGGCTTTACCGGCATGCCCGGCAGTACTGGTGCGCCAGTGCCCACGAGGGCTTCTGCATGCCGCTGCTGGAGGCGAACCACGCTTCGCTGCCGGTGGTCACCCAGGCACGCTCGAACATTCCCGATACCTTGGGCGAAGGCGGCCTGCTGATCGACAGCGACGACCCGGTGGTCTTCGCGGCGGCCAGCAACCTGCTGGAAACCGAACCCGGCCTGCGTGAAAAGACCATAGCCGCCGGGCTGCGCAACCTGCAGCGCTACGAGCGCGAGAACCTCAAGCAGCAGCTGCAGCAATGGCTGGACCAGCTCGGACTCTCATCATCCAGTGACGGAGTGAAAACCTGATGCCACGCGTGTTACTGACGGGCGCCAACGGCTTCGTTGGCAAGATCCTCACCCAGCGTCTGCGTGACGCCGGCTACCATGTGACCGCCCTGAGCAGTAGCGAACCACAGCTTGGCCACCCCGCCGACCAGCAACGGGTCTGCGACATCCGCGACGCCGAGGGTGTCCGCCAGGCGGTGGCCCAGGTGCGGCCCAGCCATGTGATCCACCTGGCGGCAGTGTCCCATGTGCCGACCAGCTTCCAGGATCCGCTAGGCACCTGGCAGACCAACGTAATGGGCAGCATGAACCTGCTCGAGGCCCTGCGCCTGGAGGCGCCGGAGGCCTTCGTGCTGTTCTCCAGCTCCTCGGAAGTCTACGGCGCGGCGTTCAAGTCCGGTCAGGAAGTCGACGAATACACCCGCTGCCAGCCACTGAACCCCTACGCAGCGAGCAAGGTGGCCGCCGAAAGCGCCTTCAACGAATACTTCCGCCAGGGCCTCAAGGGTGTGATTGCGCGACCGTTCAACCACATCGGTGCCCAGCAGAGCCCCAACTTCGTCACCGCCTCCTTCGCCCGCCAGATCGCTCTGATCGAGGCCGGCCAGCAGGAGCCGGTACTCAAGGTCGGCAACCTGGAAGCCAAGCGCGATTTCCTCGACGTGCAGGACGTGTGCAGTGCCTACCTGGAACTGCTCAAGCTGGCCGACAGCACGCAGGAATACCCGCGCTGCATGAACATCGCCAGCGGCCGTTCGCTGAAGATCCGCGAAGTGCTGGACACGCTGCTGAGCCTGAGCCAGGCCAGCATCCAGGTCGCCCAGGACCCGGAACGCCTGCGCCCTTCGGACATCCCGGTGGCCATCGGTAACAGCACCGCGCTGACCCGCAGCACCGGCTGGCAACCGCAGATCCCGCTGCAGCAGACCCTGCGCGAGCTGCTCGACTACTGGCGGCAACAAACGGTCTGAAGCCGCCCGCATCCCGAGCAAGCTCCAACAACGCTCGAACGGTCTGACACCGAACCCGAACCCGTTGGAGCTTGCTCGCGAAAAAGGTCTGGCGCGGTGTGAAGCCCTTCGCGAGCAAGCTCGCTCCAGCAAAATCGCAGGGCCTGACACTGCCTTCAGGCCCGGCCCGTGGGAGCGAGCTTGCTCGCGAAAAGGCCTGCCTCGGTGGCGCGGCCCTTCGCGAGCAAGCTCCAACAATCCTGCATCAGGCGCTGACCACCGGTGCCACGCTGGCGATCGCCTGTTCGAAGTCGCGCACGAAGCGCGGGGTATCGAACAGTGGCGAAGTGGCGCGGTTGGCGGCCAGGCGCTGGCGCAGGCCCGGCAGCAGTTGGGCGTCGGTGGCCAGCTGCACGGCACGCGCTTCGTAGTCGGCCTGAGTGGTGGTGATCAGCTCCGGCAGTTCCAGGGCAGTCAACAGCGCCCCGGCCATGCGCGAAGCGAAGGTGCGGCCTGAACGGGTCAGCACCGGCAGGCCCATCCACAGCGCATCGTTGGCCGTGGTGCCGGCATTGAACGGGTAGGCATCGACGATGCTGGACGTATGCCTGGCCAACTGCTTGCGATCATCCAGATCGCGTGCAACTGGATCGACTGCATCCTGGTTTTGATGCAGTTTCTGAGCTGATTTCCATCAGCTCTTGTTCGTATGCTGCCCGGCCTAGATCCTCCCTCGATCCAGGCTGGTCAAGATGCGGCGCAGCGGCGTCCTTGATATCGGTCATGTGTGGCCCTCCGTTTTCCGTATTCTAACCATGATGCGGAATCGGTCAGCACAAAAAAACCTTTTGTCTGATCCGTGTTAACAGGGGCCGCGTGGATTCTGGGTTTACGGTATATCCACAATACGAAATCGCCAGTAATGGCAATGTGATTTCATGTCGGTTCGTACTTCACCGATATTTTCTGGTACGGGTCGTATTTCACCGATAAAAAATGCAGCGAGGAGGGCCTTCACACCCCCTAAAACAGGGACCTGAACGACGGTTTTCGGTCTTGGAACTGCAGGGCGGGTGTTGTGGCCATAGTTCGTATTTCCGGCGTTTTTCAAGGTAGTTGTCGCGTCAACCGTCCAACTATGCCGCATGTTTCTCCTGCTGCTCGCCTCGGTCAGGGTTAAGCAGCACCGCTCCAATCGGCTCCCAGTTTCGCGTCTGGCCTGACCAGCGCTGCGGGTTCCTTTGCCGGGCCTGTTCGTACAGCTCATGACGCCGCGCCAGGATCTGCTGATCCTGTCCACGGTGCCGCTCAGCCGGGGTCACGAAGCGGATCCGGCTATGCCGGTGCTCGTGGTTGTACCAACGCATGAAGTCCCTCACCCAGCTTCTGGCCGCGTCCAGGTCGGCAAAACCGCTCGACGGCCACTGCGGGCAGTATTTCGGTGTCCGGAACAACGATTCCGAGTACGGGTTATCGTTGCTCACCCTCGGCCGTCCGCGTGACGGCTTGACGCCCAGGTCGTGCATCTTGCTCAGCAAGGTCACCGACTTCATCGGGGCACCGTTGTCCGAGTGCAGCACCAGCGGTTCAAACAGGCAGCGCTCGCTGATCACACTGCGCTGTAAGAGCGCGGCGGCGCTCTCACCACTCTCGGCCTCATGAACCTCCCAACCCACCGCCTTGCGGCTGTAAATATCTTCGATCAGGTACAGGTAGTAATACTGGCCGCGCACCTTCGACGGCAGATAAGTGATGTCCCACGACCAGACACGATTGGGCGCCTTGGCCGCATGCGTTGTGGGCGCAGCATGTCGTCCGGGGCGCTGACTGCGGCCACGGTGATGGTGTTGCCCCGCGGCCCGCAAGACACGGTAGAACGTCGACTCCGACGCCAGATAGCGCTGTTGATCCGCCAGGCGCGGGACGATCTGGGTCGGCGGCAAGTGCGCATATTCCGGGCTGTTGCACAGGGCGATGATCGCTTATCGTTCGAGGTCGCTCAGCGCATTGCGCGGAACAGGCCTCACTGTCGTCGTGCGTGCGTCGGCGCTGATGTCCTCGGTGGCCGTCCAGCGCTGCAAGGTTCTGAGCGATAGCCCGACCTCACTGCACGCCATGCCCTTACGGGCCCCGGCCTGGATCGCCTCGGTCAACCAGGTCACCAGCAAGTGCCGTTCCGGCAAGGCGGTCAATTGTCCTCGTTGTCGATCCTCCAGTAGTCGTTGAGCTTTTTTCGCAGCACCAGCAACGCGGCGGTTTCAGCCAGCGCCTTCTCCTTGCGATGTAGCTCTCGCTCAAGCTGTTGAATACGCTTCTTGTCCTTGCGCGCCTGCTCTCGCTCTTGCTTGCTCAGGGGCTTTTCGGGCTGCATGCCGTTGATGAAGGACTGCCGCCATTGGCTGATCTGCTCGAGGTACAAGCCTTTGCGACGGCAATACTCACCCAGCTCGATCTCGCTGAGGCTGGCGGTTTCAAGGATCACGGCGAACTTCATTTCGGCGGACCAGTGCTGGGGCGACTGGTTGGATTCGGACACGACACACCCTTCGGATCTGGATTGTTTACGCCAGTTGGACAGGGACATTTCGCTGACTCCTTCGCGCCGGGATACCTCGGCCATGGTCAGGCTCAGCGGGGGAAGCAACATCTTGAGCAACTGGGCTTTACGTTCTGCTGAATAGTACGGCACTCATGGTCTCTTTCCGCCCCCGGGATGGTGTTTTGGGAAAAAACGGAGAGGCGACAACTATCCTGACACCGGGGGCTTCACCGATGCGATTCGTATATCGCCGATGGAGTTTTTTTTGCTCGCCTGCCCTCGTATATCGCCGATTTTTAATCTCGTACATCACCGACACCCTGGTCGTATATCGCCGATGCTCGTTTTCGTATTTCACCGACGTGCGAAGCGTGTGAATCCCCCGAAATTGAAGGGCGGTTGCGCTTTTTGGGTTGGAGATCAATGCGCTTTGCAGGTCGTACAAAGCTGCCAATTCAATATAGAAAGGCGGTTCTTGAATCCGCAAGAAACCCAGTAAATACGCGGGTTACAGCGGGTTGACGGGGGAGAATTGAGGCTCTAGCCTTCGCCAAAACTTGCTCAATGATTGGCACTTTTTAGGAAGGTTTTATCGAAAGGTCGAGCGATAAATAGAGGATCCGGCCACCGTTGCCGGGGGAAAAAAAAGAGCCCACACATCTGGTCCTGGCAGATCGATGACGTGAGGGCCCCTTTCAGGTAATTCGAGTATGGACACCTGCACTCTGCTGCGCAATACGCGGCACGGTTTAATTCGCCCTGAATTTTTCAGCTTCTTCACTGAGGCCTGCAGGTGAGCAACCTCATCACCGCGGCTTCGACGGCGCCTGCACATCCTGGCTACTTCCAGCCGGTGTCAGCAATGAGCCGTATCCTTGAAGAGGCCTCCTATCTAGCACGTTGCAGTGACAACAAAACGGCAATGAGAGTACGGCCGCGTGAATACGCGATCCGCTACCCCTACATGCAGGTAAATCGCCCAGGACGCGTGTCATGGCTCGTTTTCGATCTCGACCATGCCAACTCCCTGATCTGGGACGAGCATGGCTTGCCACCGCCAAACTTCATTGTGCGTAATCGCAACTCAGGCAACTCACACATCTACTACGCGATTGTCCCTGTGTGTACCACCGAGCGAGCCCGTGAAAAGCCGATCCTATACATGAAGGCTGTCTACGACAGCATGGCCGCACTGCTCAAGGCTGATCCGGATTACCACAGTGGCCCAGTTGCCAAGACACCTGGTCATCCGTGGTGGATCACCACCGAATTGCACAATCATGTCTATGATTTGGGCGAACTGGCTGAAGAACTCGACTTGGCCAGGCCGATGCCTTTGTGGTCCAAAGGACCCGACATGGACGCAGTGTCACATTCCAGGCATTGCACCTTGTTTGAACGTGTCCGTTTTTACGCTTACAGCATCGTCAATGCTGAGCGAGCTGATGGTTACTTCGAGTCGTTCTACTCTCGGGTCCTCGCGCAATGTCACAACGACAACCGTTTTCGCACGCGAGAGCGTTACAACGACCTGCCCCACTCATCAGTGCGCGCCACGGCCAAATCGATTGCCCGGTGGACCTGGGCTCATTACCGCGGTAGCGGCGACTACCACCGAGGTGTGATGGAGCTTGATCGATCGCTGCCATTGGAGGAGCGCCAAAGCCTGGCCGCCAGGCGGACACATGCAGTCAGACAAAACCAGACCGCACACAAGATCCGTGGTGCTTGCCGGCAGTTGATCGCCAAAGGGGCACAGCTTACCTACACGGCTATCGCCCTGACTGCAGGCGTATCACGACAAACCGTGGCCAAGTACAAGGCGGTCATCACAGAAGCACAGTCGCCGTCGGTTGTTCCCCTTCGCCCTAAGCAGACGCCCCTTACCCCCGCAGCACCACAACCAGCCGGTCCAAACAATGGGGCTGAGCCAATGAAAGCCGGTGTAAAGAATGCTGTATATCAGGTACCTGCCCCTACCGGGGTTGCTTTGCTCCCGCCGTTGCCTGATTAGCTATTCAGATGGTGGGTGTGTATGGGGAGTGATTCGACACACTGAACCTCCAGCCTGCACAACATCACCTGCTCTACTCCGTACCACGTTCATTCAATCCTTGGATATCTCTGCTTGGTGCGGTGCCGCTCTTGTTAATGGGCGTGCCCCTACGTGGAATCTGGTGCCTCACCCTTACGAATCGCTCAGATTGCAGCGTAGAGCGCGCTCTTTATATCTGAATGGCCTTTGAAGTCGCATATGTCAGGGCTTGCCAGGTTGCGGCCGCGGTGGTGAAATCTATTTGCACTTTGCGTACGTACGTACGTTATTCTTTGTTCTGAAGCGTTCCTGCTTCCCCGGCGGCTACCGGGTCGAATTTCTCTAGGAGTGCTGAAGATGAATCCTGTGCAAATGGGTTTGAGCTTTGATGAAACCATCGCCGAAGCTGCTTTCAGTGGTAGCGAGAGCTGGTGCTCGCCTGAATATACCCATGATGCCTATAAGGCGATGCTGGACACTGCCTGTGCTCATCTGCATGACGTACCCAGCGAAATCCGTCAGTTTTTCGAGCAGAGCATTGAATCCTGTCTTCGAGCTTTGCAGCAGGAAAAGCGCTGCGGTACCGACATTTTTCGTGCTGGCTCGTTTTTGTGGAGATCTGCATTGCCCGTATCCATGGATCAATGGGCGGAATTGTCTTTTCTGGCAGACGCTGGTGGCTTGAATGGATGCCGTTTCAAGCAGCGCCGCGCACCGCGCTCGCAAACGCTGGGTATCCATGCACCTGGTGTCGGTTCGATAGTCGTGCAGGCCTGGCTGAAAAGCGCTGAACAGCGTTGCTGGTGTGAGTTCGTTCCGTGGGAATCGAGCTTCTTCCGGGCCAGTTTCCGAGACGTTGTCCATCTGCATAAGCTTGACTCCCACCGTTGGGATGGTGCGGTTTGCCCGGCTGCTTTCGCGGAGGCCGGCGACAAGGTCCCGTCTGTCCCAACTGTGAAGGTCAATGGCCGACAATTCGTGATTATGGGCGCTTCATATTTCCGTGAGTTTCGGGATAGCCATGGCCGGACGTTCGTTCGGCACTGTGATTGGCCGATGCAAACCTACAGCTATGGGGAGTTGTGCAAGCTGTGGGATGCAGGTGTCCTGGAGCGAGGAGACTGCCGCGGCTTGATGGCCAAGGTGCAGGGTGAGGTGTGTGTAATGGCCGAGATGGTCATGCTTTACGACGATAAAGTCTTGCCGTAAGCAGAGCGAAGCCCGGTCGGCGGCTACCGGATCCGGGCTTCTACCAGAAATGAACTCGTCTAGGAGCGTCTGGGTTCGGACATGATAACGACTGCAACCAGCTACCTCAACCGACCCTATTATGCGAGATGGGAACGTGGCGCACGTTTCTACGAACTGCGGATCCTCGTAGATCTAATCGGTCACACCGTGGCTATGCGCAGCTGGGGAATCTCAGGGGAGCTTGGTGTCGGTGAAATACGAAACGTACTGGCCTCGGATGAGGCCTGCACAAAACTGATACTCAGGGTCAGTCGGCAGCTGCACAAGCGGCGCTATGTACCTGTGTACAATGGCGGGATCGCGTGATGATCGAGATGAAGATAGCCGATATGGCAGTGGAAGATGATAAGCCCCTCAAAAGAGGGCGAAAATCAAACGTAGTCCCCTACGTACAAACTGACATGTTCCAGGCGAACATTGTTGAGTGGCCAGTGAAGGATGACCTGGCCAGCATGGAATTTCCGCTGTTCAGCCTGTCGACCAAACCTGATACGAGCGTTCGTGAGTACAGCCAGCCCGGCACCAACAAGCGTGTTCGCATCATTCCGCCCGTGATTGGTGCCGCCACCGTATTCGATAAAGACCTGTTGCTGTTCCTCGGGTCGCAGATCATCGAAGCCCGAAAAGCAGGAATGCCAATTTCCAAGCGGGTTAAGTTCGATACGTACGATTTTTTGACAGGTACATCCCGGGATCCCGGTGGAAACGCATATTCGAACGTTTTGGACATGCTTCGACGATTAAAGGGTACTCAGCTCGAAACCAATATCGTTACTGGTGGTCAAGAGCAGACGAAGGGGTTTGGCTGGATCGAAGACTACACCGTCACCAAGACCGCATCCAATGGCAAAGGCGTGTTGGAATGCGAAGTCGTGCTGTCCGAGTGGATCTACAACGCTTTCCTGCATTTTGAAGTGATGAGCATTGATCGGCGCTACTTTGGGCTGCGGATGCCTCTTGAACGGCGGCTATATGAGCTCGCTCGTAAACACTTGGGAAACAAGATGATTTGGGCCGCAGACATTGTTGCACTGCAGCAAAAATGTGGCTCCAAGCAGAGCCTCACCCACTACAGGGCCGAGATCCGCAAGATCATTCAGCGTGACCTGCTGCCGGACTATCACATGGGGCTGGATACCAGTGTGAAGCCTCATCGAATCGTGTTTTACACGCGTGATGAGCAATCGCTCCTCGAGGAGCTGGCGGTAAAAGGGGAAATGGAATGGTTCGCTTCGCTAGAAAAGCGAGACATGGAGAGTTGAATGCCAGCGCGATCGAGGCTTGAGCAATACGATCATTTGATGGGGGAGTGTACAGACCAGGCCATTGCTGAATTAGCTGACTGCAGCACGGAAGCTGTGCGGCGGCGCAGGCTCAAGATTGGCAAAGATCGATTTGCCTTGGCCGAGTCCACCCCCCTGCCCTTCTTAAATATCAACATCTTTTTGGCAAGCGCCCTGTCGCTGACATTGCCAAGCTCGCAGGCGTATCGGCTTACTTCGTCATCAAGCGTATGAAACAACTGGGAAAACCCACCTTTAAGCGATCAGCGATCACAAATTTCGACCACCTGCAGGGGACGATGTGTGACCAGGCATTGGCCGATCTCGCTGGTTGCTCGAAGGAGTGCGCGCGTCGGCGCCGGCTGCGCCTGGGTATCTCAGCAAACCGCGACACCCGAGAAAAAAATTAGCCAAGTCGTCGTATATCGCCGACAAATACTGTTGCATGCGTACGTACATACGTATAATGTGTGTAAGGAAACCCACCGTGTTGTGCCTGGCGGCTACCAGGCTAACCAATCAGCGTCTAGGAGCAATATCATGAAGCGCATTTCGTTATGGTCGGTTGATCGCGACGATACCCTCCACATTGATGATGAAATCGAAAAACTGGAAGAGGCCCGATCGGTGATGATCACTGCGAATCGAGCCCTTGTGGAAGGCGATGATTTGAGTCTTGCCCGTTTGGGTTTCGATAGTGACCACATCGACGATCTGAAAGTACGTCATTCCGAGGGTAAGCCTGGGTTTCCTGCATATGTCCTGCGCAACCTCCAGGACTCCATCCAGCAGCTGTCGGACTTGAAGCGCGGTGCCAATGACGGTCGCGGTGCGAGGCTCGTTGAGCAACAGTGATAAGCTTTGTTGATGCGTACGTATTGTACGTGCGTACGTATCCATAAATAAGCAAACGGTTTATCATTGTCGCGACTTCAATCCATATGGGGGCCTGTTCATGGCATCACGAAAAGACACTGCGCCGGCACCTTCGCAACCTAAGCGGAGTGCCAAAACGATCACCATGCGCGACGATTACCATGAGCGCCTTCGCAAGCAGGCATTCGAACAAAACACTGCTATGTCGTTCCTGATCGAGCAGGCACTTGAGATGATGTGGGGCATCGAGCGAACTCCGCCCACGAAGTAAGCCCTCAAAGCGGGTTCGCAACGAGCCCTGCTTATAGCCACATTGCCACAAATCCCCTCCCCCTCCCTTTTCAGATGCTCTCAGCCTTCGCTTGCTGCGGCGTAGGCGTCTGCACGAGTGCTTGGGCCTCTCATAGTGTTGTTACTAGCAACACAATCGGCCAAAGGGTTCAGGTATTTGTTCAAAAAAATGCAAACAACCTGAATTCCACTGTTTGCAACAGGAATTCAGGATTTATACTGAATGCAACAGCAAAACGGAGAAGTGCTATGAACTCGAATGTGGAAATGGTCGAAGATGTTGCAACCTACGTGGATTTCAATGAGTTGTTTTTCACGCCCCGTTTCGCCGCAGACTGCTTTGGTCTTACGACTCGACGCCTGAAAGACATCGAAGAAGCAAACAACATCGAGATCCGTCGCGTGCCGCGCGGAACCGTCACCTCTCGGGTTTATACGCCTTCGGACCTTTTCGATTTGGCAGCACTTCGCCGTGAACTTGGGCACTTGAAAGGCTTGGCGCGCCAGGTGGTCATGTCCACCTACATCTCGAAAGGTGGCACCAA
Source organism: Pseudomonas sp. HTZ2 (assembly GCF_033173945.1). Taxonomy (NCBI): domain Bacteria; kingdom Pseudomonadati; phylum Pseudomonadota; class Gammaproteobacteria; order Pseudomonadales; family Pseudomonadaceae; genus Pseudomonas; species Pseudomonas sp. HTZ2. The sequence continues at coordinate 5,151,377 of NZ_CP137332.1, forward strand.
CAAAACCACCACAGCAGTCGGCCAGGCTATTACCTGTTCTTTAGCCGGGTTGCGCGTTCTTCTGGTCGACAATGATCCCCAGGGTGATACGTCGAGCATGCTCGGCTACGACCCGGACGCTACTCCAGAAGATTTGCAGGAGCTTGGAATCCCTGCTGACCGCATCGTTGATGGTCACCTCGGCCACTTGATCAGCCCAATGCTTCGCATGCGATCGTTTCAACCCAAAACGCTTGATGAAGTCATCAAGAAACCTTTTGGTGAAAGTGGCCCCCACCTGATCCCCGCCGATGCATCGCTAGAAGATCTGGGCGTGGCTTTGGACGCAGCCAATAACTCGGACATGTGGTACGCGAAGTGGGTTGAAGATGGTAAAGCCGGCAAAATTCCAGGCTGCGACCTATCGCAATACGACGTCATCATTTTTGATAATGCGCCCGCAGGTTCGCGCCTGACCAAGAACTCAGTAGCCGCAAGCGATCTGCTCATGAGCCCAGTCCGAATGGACAAATTCTCCTTCAAGGCGATCCTGCGACTGCATGACTGGTGCGCTGGTTTCGCACGCGAATACGGTTTCGCACCTGAACTGGTAGCTGTGCCGACCATGTTTGCAAAGGGGCGTCCTCGGATGCTGAACAACCTGTACAGGTTGAACCAGCTTTTCCCAGGTCGGGTGACCGAGGAAAAGATTTTTCACTCTGCAGACTATGTGAACTCCCTCGATGACGGTGTCCCCCTGATGTTCTGGAAGGGTGCTAACCGGGACACCATCGAAAACGCTCGCGCAGTGCATGCCGAGGTTTTGGAGAAAATCCGCCATGTTGCTGCTCAGCCCCAAGAGTGAGTGTTGCTACTAGCAACAGGGTTCATATGTTCAAGAGTGTTGCTACTAGCAACACGCAACGATTTTGTTGCTAGTAGCAACAGCGTATTGGAATGTTGCTAGTAGCAACACAGGAGGGTGATTAATGAAATCCACCGACTACCCAGGCAAGCCAAGCACGGCAATGGCATCACTGCGCAAGCCTACGGAAATGCCGCCGACCACAGGTAACCGTGGCAGCAGGGCGGCGATGCTCCAACAGGCCATGGGATCTGAGCAAGAGGCTGATACGAAGCAACTCATTGCTCAACACGCTCAAGAAGGTCAACTCATACTCAAGGACGAATGGCTCGAGGAGGTCCCAGTTGAGCTGATCGATCCCTCTCCGTATCAGCCAAGGATGTTCTTCGACCAAGCAAAGCTTGAAGAGCTCGCTGGCTCGATTGACTCTGTGGGCCTGGGTAAACCGATTACAATCCGGCCTGTAGGGGAGCGTTTCGAGCTTATCGGCGGTGAATGCCGGTGGCGGGCTCACAAAATGCTGGGCCGCGACAAAATCATGGCTCATGTTAAGCCAATGTCAGACGACATGGCGATGCTTTTGGCAATCACCGACAACCTTCAAAATGAGCTAACGGATTACGAAAAAGCTGTTAGCTATCAACGATATATGCTGAAAGGCGCTGATAAAAGCCAGCGGGCATTGGCTCGACGCCTTGGTGTAGATCACACAGTCGTGAACCGCTGCCTTGACCTAATTCAGCTGCCCGAACAGATCAAGGAAATTCTGAACACCAAGCCCCACTTGATTACAGCGAACTATGCGAAAAAGTTTGTGGAGCATTCAAAGGCGGATGTGAACATCGTCCATCGCATTGTAATTCAAATGGCCGAGAAGGGGACTGGCCAGGAAGCCGCACTTCGCATGATTGGGCAGAAGCTTGCTGCTTGTAGCGGTCCTAAGCCCATGATGACAGAACCTCGGAAGCTGCAAGGGGTTGGCTCAGTTCGTTTAAATGGGCGCAAGCTGGAATTCAAGATTGATAAGGAAGTGGACCCTCAGAAAATCATGGATAAGCTCGCAGCCTTCCTTGATTCGATTGATGCCTCTGAATTTGCTACACAGGGCACGCGAAATTGAGCATGGCCAAGCCCGCCCCGATCGGGGCGGGTTCAATCAGCTAACGGGGCGAAACGCATGGGAATGCCTAGTGAACCACATCACGTCAGGTACGTTCTGAGCCTGGCTAGGCAATGTCCGTTTCCAGACTGGCTCTTGCTACCGCAAGGTCAGCGTTGCCGCCGTAGCCAGATGAATAGGCAATGGATTGCCTGCGTGACTCGGTTAGCGACTGGATTTCTTGAAACGTTAAGACTGTTTTTTGATGGCATTTTGCCGTTTTTATAGTTTTGGTTATAAAAAATTAACTGTAAAAAACGACAAAAATTTGTACATTATGAGATCGTCGGAAAAATTCCTTAAAAATCCCGACAGCCGCCGACTTCCTTGGGGCAACACTTGAGTTTTTACCCTTAAGTGATGACCTTTTGCCATCATTTAAAGACACGCACTACCCCTCGCTGCGCCGATCAGATGACCGGTCATGTCGGAACAGTCAGTGTCAGGTGTGGATCACAGGTGGACGGCCTGTCCGCCAGGGCGCAGCCTTGACCCTCCCCGGCTCTTGACCTAGTGTGCGTTGCAACCTCCGCTGGCCAGCGGAACACTTCCCTCACCCTCTGCTTAGCCGGCAAGTGCCTTGATCGAGTAATTGATTGTGAAAACCTTCCTCCATGTAGGTTGCGGTCCTAAGAACAAGAGCGGCACGACCAGAGACTTTGCTTGCGAGCAGTGGCAGGAACTGCGCTTCGGGATATCGACCAAAGCGTCAACCCGGACATCGTCGGCACCATGACCGACATGTCACAGGTCAAGGACGCCTCGGTGGATGCGCTGTTTTCCAGCCACAACATCGAGCACCTGTACCCGCACGAGGTCCCGGTGGCGCTGGCAGAATTCAAGCGTGTGCTCAAGCCAGGCGGCTTCGTGGTCATCACCTGCCCCGACCTGCAAGCGGTCTGTGCGCTGGTGGCCGAAGACAAGCTGACCGACGCGGCCTATGTCTCGCCCGCCGGCCCGATCGCCCCCATCGACATTCTCTACGGCCATCGCCCAGCCATGGCCAACGGCAACACCTACATGGCGCAACGTTGCGGCTTCACCAAGCGAGCGCTGACCGGCACCCTGCAGGCCGCCGGTTTCGACCTGGTCCTGCCGATCCAGCGCACCCACCCGGCCTACGACCTGTGGGCCATCGCCGCCCTGGCGCCGATCACCCACGAAGAAGTCGTGGCCCTGGCCAAAGAGCATTTCTCGGAGTGATGAATAGCTAGCTATATATAAAGCCAGCTAGCTAGGTGAAGGCCCGGCGGTTTTGTTGGAGCTGGCTCGCGAAGGGCCGCACCACCATACCAGACCTTTTCGCGAGCAAGCTCGCCCCCACTACAGGTCAGCCCGAACCGGCACTGCGCCGGGCACCAGCAGTTCCTTGTAGACCTGTACCGTCGCCGCGCACATGCGTTCGGCGGTGAACACCTTCTCGAAACGCGCCCGGGCCTGGGCGCCGAAACGCGCGGCCAGGCCCGGCTCGTCCCACAGGCGGCGCATGGCTTCGCGCAATGCCGGCGGGTTCTCTGGCGGCACGGCAAGGCCGGTTTCGCCATCGATATTGACGAAGGTGGTGCCGGTGCCGATCTCGCAAGAGATCATCGGCTTGCCATACATCGCCGCTTCCAGCAGGGAAATGCCGAACGCCTCGGAGCGCAGGTGCGACGGGAACACCAGCGCATGGCAGCGCTGCAGCAGGCAGGCCTTGTCTTCGTCGTCCAGGCGCCCGAGGAAGCGCAGGTTGCGCAGCCCCAGGCGCTCGGCCTGGGCCCTGAGTTCCTGTTCCTGCGGCCCGCCCCCTAATAGCAGCACCGGGTAATCCGCGCCCTCCAGGGCATCGAGCAGCGTGTGCAGGCCCTTGTAGTAGCGCAGCACGCCGACGAACAGGAAGAACTTCTCCGGCAGCTGCGCCTGCCAACGCGCCTGGCACTGCGCCGACACCTGCGGGTAGGCCGCCTCGTCCAACCCGTAGGGCACCACCACGGTCTTGTCGGCGAACGGTTTGAGCGTTTCGCTGCTGCGCTGGTAATTGGGCGAGGCCACCAGAATGCGGTCCATGCTGCCCAGCATGCGGTTCATCAAGGGCGCATAGAACTTCAGCAGGGTGCGCTGCTTGATGATGTCGGAGTGATAACTGAGCACCGTCGGGCGGCCATGGCGGGTGGCGAAGTGCACCAGGTCCATCATCGGCCACGGAAAGTGGAAGTGCACCAGGTCAGCCTCGGCGGCCATGTCCTTGAAGCGCTTGAACACCGTCAGGGAAAACCCCGTGGAGGCCAGGTTGAAGTTCTCCTTGACCCGCACCACCTCATGGTCGGCCACCTGGATGCGCTCCGGCACGGGGTTCGGGCTCAGGGTCAGCACCTGGCCGTCCACGCCCAGCGAGCGGCAGCCCTGGCTGAGCTGGAACATCACCTGCTCGATGCCACCGGTGGTGTCCGGGTAGTAGGTCTTGAAGAAATGAAGAACGCGCATGAGGTACCTGTTGCTACTGCTGGAAGCAAGATGACGCGGTGAAACCGCTCTGGAACGGGGAGTGTTGTTCGTCTGAAACGCTGGCGTTGCCAGGCAGTAGGAAAAGCCGTGCAAGGCCGAACTTTACCCTTTGAATCCGGCACTAGCCAACCGTAAACAGGGAAATTTCCTTTATAGACTTTACAAAGCCGCTTTTTTCATTTGTTGACCGATAGGCGGGTGTTACACTTTTGCGCTTTTCAACACCCCCCCAGGCAGTCAGGACGTTATGCAGAAAAATCATGAAAACAGCTTGCAGGCTGCACTAAAGGCCTGTAAAGGCGCTTTCATATCAGTTGGTGTCTTCAGCCTCTTTGTCAACGCCCTGATGTTGGTTCCAACCTTCTACATGCTGCAGGTCTACGGTCGAGTACTGACCAGCAACAACGTCACCACCCTGGTGATGCTGACCATCATCATGTCCATCCTGGTGATCACGTCCGGGACCCTGGAGTGGGTGCGCTCGCGCATCATGGTACGCGTCAGCACCAAGCTCGACGTGCTGCTCAGCCGCCACGTCTACAAGGCCAGCTTCAAGCGCGCGCTGGAAAGCGGCGGCATGGATGCCTCGGCCCAGCCCATGAATGACCTCACCAGCCTGCGCCAGTTCCTCACCGGCAACGGCGTGTTCGCGTTTTTCGATGCGCCCTGGCTGCCGATCTACATCGCCGTGATGTTCATGTTCCATCCGTACTACGGCTGGGTGGCCATTGCCAGCGCCATCGTCCTGCTGATCCTCGCCTATGCCAACGAGAAGGTCACCGGCAAGGCCCTGGGCGAAGCCAACAAGGAAAACATTGCCGCCACGCTGAACACCACCAAGAACCTGCGCAACGCCGAAGTGATCGAGTCGATGGGCATGCTCGACACCCTGATCGCACGCTGGAGCCAGCGCCAGCGCAAGGTGCTGCTGCTGCAGTCCAACGCCAGCGACAAGGGCGGTGTGGTCAGCACCCTGTCCAAGACCTTCCGGTCTTGGGTGCAGTCGCTGATCCTCGGCCTGGGTGCCTACCTGGCGATCCAGCACGAAATCAACGCTGGCCTGGTCATCGCCGGTTCCGTGCTGCTGGGCCGTGCCCTGGCGCCGATCGACCTGATCATCGGCAGCTGGAAAGGCTTCATCAGCGCGCGTACCCAGTACAACCGCCTCAACGACATCCTCGACAAGATGCACGCCGAGCCGCAGCGCATGCCGCTGCCGGCGCCGAAGGGCAACATCCAGGTCGAGAACCTGATCATCGGCGCCCCCGGCTCCAAGACCCCGATCCTCAAGGGCATCGGCTTCGGCGTACCGGCCGGTGCCGTGGTCGGCATCATCGGCCCCAGCGCCTCCGGCAAGTCGACCCTGGCCCGTGCCCTGATGGGCGTATGGGCACCGCAGCATGGCTCGGTACGCCTGGACGGCGCCGACCTGCACCAGTGGGACAAAGAGCTGCTCGGCCCGCACATCGGCTACCTGCCCCAGGACATCGAACTGTTCGAAGGCAGCATCAGCGAGAACATCGCACGCTTTGCCACCATCGACCCGGAAAAAGTCGTGCAGGCCGCGCAGATCGCCGGCGTGCATGAAATGATCCTGCTCCTGCCCGAAGGCTACGACACGGTGATCGGCAGCGACGGCGTCAACCTCTCCGGTGGCCAGCGCCAGCGCATCGGTCTGGCCCGTGCCCTGTACGGCATCCCCAAGGTGATCCTGCTCGACGAACCGAACTCCAACCTCGACGAGGTCGGCGAACGCGCCCTGGCGCATGCCATCCAGTACCTCAAGCAGGCCGGCTCGACCGTCTTCGTCATCACCCACCGCACCAGCATCCTGTCCCAGCTGGACCGCCTGCTGGTCATGCAGAACGGCGCAATCACCATGTACGGTCCACGTGACCAGGTCATGGAAGAGCTCAACAAGCAACAGCTGGCCGCGCAGAAGCAGGCCCAGGTCAGCGCAGGCACCGCACAGGCCGGTGCCTGACAGGACGACGACACAGATGACTCTTATTCTCGCAGGCAAGACCGACAACTTCGCTGACCTGCCGACGTCGGACCGTAAGATCCGCAACCTCGGCTTCGGCATCCTCCTGGTGGTATTCGGCATTTTCGGCACCTGGGCCGCCGTGGCCCCGCTGGACGGCGCGGTACACGCCCCCGGCGTGGTGACCGTGCAGACCTACCGCAAGACCGTGCAGCACCTCGAAGGCGGCATCGTCAAAGAGATTCTCGTGCGCGACGGCGACATGGTGAAACGCGGCGACCCGCTGATCATCCTCGACGACGGCCAGCTGCGCGCCGAATACGAAGTGGCCCGCAACCAGCTGATCAGCGCCCAGGCCATGGAGGCGCGGCTGATCGCCGAGCGCGATGGCAAGGACCATGTCGATTTCGGCAATATGCTCGACCCTGAAAGCGCCCGTGCCGCCGAGGCCCGTGCCAGTGAAACCCAGGTGTTCAACACCCGCCGCGGCGCACGCCAGGGCCAGGTCTCGGTGCTGCAGGAGCGCATCGGCCAGCTCAACGCGCAGATCAAGGGCACCGAAGCGATGATCGCCACCAAGACCAGCCTGGAGAAATCCTACGGCGGCGAGATCGGCGAACTGAGCGAACTGCTGTCCAAGGGCTTCGTCGACAAGCAGCGCCTGCTCGACCAGCAGCGCAAGCTCGACTCGCTGCGTTCGGAAATCGCCGAGCATCGCTCGAACATCACCCGCACGCGCCTGCAGATCAACGAAACCGAACTGCAGATCCTGCAGGTCAACAAGGACTTCAACTCCGAAGTTGCCAAGCAGCTGACCGAGACCCAAGCCAAGGGCTATGAACTGCAAGAGCGCACCGCCGCCATCCAGGACCGCCTGAGCCGCATCGTCATCCGCGCCCCCGACGACGGCATGGTGATCGGCATGACCGTGCACACCGTCGGCGGTGTGGTGCGCCAGGCCACCCCACTGCTCGACGTGGTGCCATCGGTGTCCGAGCTGATCGTCGAAGCCGAAGTGTCGCCGCAGGACATCAACCGCGTGGCCATCGGCAAGCACGCCGACATCCGCTTCACCGCCTTCAACAGCGCCACCACCCCGGTGATTCCAGGTGAAGTCATTCGTGTGTCGGCCGACCGCCTGACCAACGAACGCACCGGCCAGCCGTACTACCTGGTACGCGCCAAGGTCACCGAAGAAGGCCTGCAGAAACTCGCTGGCCGCAAACTGGTGGCCGGTATGCCGGCTGACGTACTGATCAACACCGGCGAGCGCACCATGTTGCAATACCTGATGCAGCCGGCGCGCAACGCCATTTCTGAATCGATGATCGAGGAATGATTGTGCGCCTGATCCCCTGTGTATTGTCGGGCATGCTGGTGCTGCAGGTGCACGCGGCCGAGCCCAAGATCGCCGTGCCCTCGACCCCCAAGGCGCCGGCCAGCGGCGTCAGCGCCAAGGAATACTCCGCCGACCTGCTGTCCTTATATAAGGAAGCGCGCCTGGAAGACCCGCGCATCCTCTCGGCCTACGCGCGTGCCCAGGCCGGCAAGGAACATGAACGCGAAGCCTTCGGCAGCCTGTTGCCGCAGATCTCGGCCAATGCCGGGGCCAACCGCATCAAGCAGGTCAACGAACAGGTCGACCAGGTCTACAACAGCGAGAACTACAGCATCGGCCTGAGCCAGATCCTCTATAACAAGAAGGCCTGGGAAAACTGGCAGCGCTACAAGAGCCTGGCCAAGCAGTCGTTGTCCGAGTCGGACGAAGCCCAGGCCGAAGCCACCGTCGACCTGGCGCAGCGCTACTTCGCTGCCCTGGCCGCCGACGACGAGCTGGAACTGACCCAGGCCGAGCGCCGCGCCACGCAGAAGAATCTCGACCAGGTCAGCGCCCTCTACGAGCGCCAGTACGCCAAGAAGACCGACGTGCTGGAACTGCAGGCCCGCGTCGACCTGCTGGCCGCCCAGGAAGTGGATGCGCGCAACCAGGTGCGCGTGACCCGCGCCGCGCTGTCGGAAATCGTCGGGCGTCCGGTGACCGAAAAACTCAGTCGCGTACGTGACGATGTGCAACTGAAAGTTTCAGACGAAAGCCTGGAAAGCTGGGTGCGCCTGGCGCAGAACGAAAACCCTGCCATCAAGTCCAACCTCAGCGCGGTGGAAGCCGCCGAGGCCGGCGTACGCGGCGGCAAAGGCGATCACTACCCCACCCTGAACCTGAACCTGAGCGCGCAGAACACCAACGAGGGCTACAACAACGCCCTGGCACCGAAGACCGACAGTTATGTCGTGGGTGTCGCCTTGTCGGTACCCATCTATAGTGGTGGTTCGACCTCGGCGCGGGTACGCGGGCTCTACCAGGATCAGGTCGCCGCCGAGCAGCAACTGGAATACACCCGGCGTCAGGTGGTCAAGGAAACCACCAATGCGTACTTGACCGCAGACTCCAGCGTCGAAAAAATACGCGCCAACCGCAATGCCGTCGCTTCTGCGGAGCAGTCGAGCCTGGCGTCCCAGGAAGCGTTCAAGTACGGCGTGGTCAATGCCGTCGACGTGCTGACCGCGACCCAGAACGAGTTCAAGGCGCGTCGTGACCTGCTCAAGACGCAGTACGACTTCATAACCAATTTGTTCATCCTCAATCGCTGGGCCGGCAAGGTTTCGGCTGACAGCGTAGAAAGCGTGAACGTATGGCTGAGCAACAACAGCAAGACTGAGCCAGCCCCAGATCGGAAAACCAAGTAATGACCCAGACGCAGAAGACAGCAATCATCACCGGCATCACCGGCCAGGACGGCGCCTACCTCACCCAATTGCTGTTGGAAAAAGGCTACAAGGTCTACGGCACCTACCGCCGTACCAGCTCGGTCAATTTCTGGCGCCTCGAAGAAGTCGGCGCGCTGAACCACCCGAATCTGGAACTGGTCGAGCACGACCTCACCGACCTGTCGGCCAGCATCCGCCTGATGCAGAAGGCCGAGCCAAGCGAAGTCTACAACCTGGCCGCGCAGAGCTTCGTCGGCGTGTCCTTCGACCAGCCGCTGACCACCGCCGAGATCACCGGCCTGGGCGCGGTGAACCTGCTCGAAGCGATCCGCATCGTCAACCCGAAGATCCGCTTCTACCAGGCCTCCACCTCTGAGATGTTCGGCCTGGTGCAGGCCGTTCCACAGGTCGAGAGCACCCCGTTCTACCCGCGCAGCCCTTACGGCGTGGCCAAGCTGTACGCGCACTGGATGACCATCAACTACCGCGAGTCCTACGACATCTTTGGCTCCAGCGGCATCCTGTTCAACCACGAGTCGCCGCTGCGCGGCAAAGAGTTCGTGACGCGCAAGATCACCGACGCCGTGGCGCGCATCTCGCTGGGCATGCAGGACGTGCTGGACCTGGGCAACCTCGACGCCAAGCGCGACTGGGGCTTTGCCAAGGAATACGTCGAAGGTATGTGGCGCATGCTGCAAGCCGACCAGCCTGACACCTTCGTGCTGGCCACCAACCGCACCGAGACCGTACGTGACTTCGTGTCCATGGCATTCAAGGCCGTCGACATCCAGCTGGAATGGAAAGGCAGCGCCGACAACGAACACGGCATCGACACCAAGACCGGCAAGACCGTCATCCAGGTCAACCCGAAGTTCTACCGCCCTGCGGAAGTGGAACTGCTGATCGGCAACCCCGAGCGCGCTAAAAAGCTGCTGGGCTGGGAACCGAAAACCACCCTGGAAGAGCTGTGCGACCTGATGGTCAAGGCCGACCTGGAGCGGGTCAAGACCGGCAAATCGTTCTGATATCTAGCTAGCTAGATATATAGATAGCTATGAAAGCCGCGTGAAAACGCGGCTTTTTTGTACCTGCAAGCCGCCGCTCCCGAAACCCTGTGGGAACTGGGATAAAGCGGTTCAAGTCGTGGGAGCGAGCTTGCTCGCGAAGGGCCGCGACACCGAGCCAGGCTTTTTTCGCGAACAAGCTCGCTCCCACAGGTACCCGACCGGATCCAGTGCTTTCACCCCAGGGCCGAGTCCTACAAAATAGTCCGTTTACGCCCATCTTCTTTTTCTCTCTCCATTGTCACCAGGTCCGTTCATGCACAACGAAACACAGGTCACCCTCCACCAATTCGCGAACAGCGTCAGTCGCGGCGACGGCATCAGTAACGGCATGATGCTGACCCGCAAGCTGCTGCGTCAGGCCGGCGTGAAGTCCGAGATCTACTGCATCGACCCCAAGCCAGAGGTGGCCGGCGATGTGCTGTGCATGGACGACTACGTACCCGGCAGCGCCGACGCCCTGCTGGTGCACCACGGTATCGGCAACCCGGTGGAGACCTGGCTGCGTGAACTGCCCGAACGCAAGTTCATGGTGTTCCACAACATCACCCCCGGCGGCATGTTCCCCGCCGACCACCCGATCCAGCCGATGCTCGCCCACGGCTGGGAGCAGGTGAACACCTGGCGGCACTGGCTGGCCGGCAGCATCGCCGACTCGCGGCAGAACCTGCAGGAACTGCTGCAACGCGGCTACCGCCCGGACAACACCGTGGAAATTCCGCTACTGGTCGACCTGGAACGCATCCAGCCCCACGCCGCCGAACGCTGCGACACACCGCGGCCGTTCACCCTGCTGTTCGTCGGCCGCGTGATGCCGCACAAGAACCAGCTGGGCCTGGTCGAAGCCTTCGCCCTGCTGCTGCGCCGCGTCCAGGTGCCGCTGCAACTGCTGCTGGTCGGCGGCTTCACCGTGCCGGCCTACAAGGAACGCATCGAGCAGCGCATCGCCGAACTGGGCATCGACGACTACGTCACCCTCACCGGCAAGGTCGACGACCCGACCCTCGAAGCCCTGTACAGCCGCAGCGACCTGTTCGTCTCGCTCAGCCACCACGAAGGCTTCGGCATGCCGCTGATCGAAGCCATGGCCCACGGCCTGCCGGTGCTGGCCTTCGATGCGCCAGATAGCAACGTGGTGCACACCCTGGGCAGCGCCGGCCTGCTGCTGGAAAGCGACGCCCCGGAAGTGGTCGCCGCCACAATCGCCCAGCTAATGGAAAACCCGGCGCTGCGCCGCAACATCCGCCAGCACGCCGCCGCACGCCTGCAGGAGTTCGGCTACCAGGCGCTGTACGACCGCCTGCGCAGCTACATGGCCGGCTTCGACATTCACCTGCCGGAACACCGCTTCCCTACCCTGCCCACCCCGGCCGCCGTCGACTGCCGCATCGAAGGCCCGTTCGACAGCACCTACAGCCTGGCCCTGGTCAACCGCGAACTGGGCCGCGCCCTGCAAGCGCAAAGCGCACAGACCGCCCTGCGCGCCAGCGAAGGCCCGGGGCCGATCCCGGTGGATCAGCAGTTCCTGCTCGACAACCCCGACTGCGCCAGCCTGCATGCCCGCGCCGAACAACCGGCGCGCAACGTGCTGCGCCTGATGTACCCGCCGCGGGTCACCGACATGGCCGGCGACCTCAACGTCATGTCGTGCTACGGCTGGGAAGAGTCCTGCCTGCCGCAGGAGTACTGCCACGACTTCAACCACCAGACCCACCTGGTGACCAGCATGTCCGGCTGGGTGACCCGCACCCTGCGCGACAACGGCGTCACCGCGCCGCTGGCCACCGTGGGCCTGGGCGCCGACCACATCCTGCGCGCCCCGGTCGATGCCGCCGCCCTGCCGGCACTGCCCAAGGCCACTGCTGAACGCCTCAAGCTGCTGCACGTGTCGTCGTGCTTCCCGCGCAAGGGCGTCGACGTGCTGCTGCAGGCCTACGGCCAGGCCTTCAGCGCCGAGCAACCGGTGGTGCTGATCATCAAGACCTTCGCCAACCCGCACCACGACATCCAGCAACAGGTGGCCGACTGGGCCGCCAAACTGGCCAGCGCGCCGGCGGTGGAACTCATCGTTCAGGACCTGCCCGACGGCGCCATGCGTGCCCTGTATGAACTGGCCGACGTGCTCATTGCGCCGTCGCGCGGCGAAGGCTTCGGCCTGCCGCTGGCCGAAGCCATGCTGCACCGCCTGCCGGTGATCACCACCGGCAACGGTGGCCAGCGCGACTTCTGCACCCCCGACACCGCCTGGCTGATCGACTACCGCTACGAGCGCGCGCGCACCCACCTCAAGGCCGCCGCCTCGGTGTGGTTCGAACCCAGCGCCGAGCACCTGGCCAGCCTGCTGAGTGAGTTCCACCAGGCCTGGGCCCAAGGCCAGCTGGCCACCTTCAGCGCCGCCAAGGTCGCCGCCGCCGAAGCGCTGATCAACCAGCGCTTCACCTGGGCCGCCGTGGCCCGCGCCAGCCTCGACGCCTTCGAAGCCGCGCGACAGCAACCGCTGCTGAAGAAGCAACCCAAGCTGGGCAGCGTCACCACCTGGAACAGCGCCTGCGGCATCGCCACCTACAGCCAGAAACTCCTGGAGCCGGCCTTCGGCCAGGAATGCACGGTGTTCGCCAACAGCGATGCCACCCTCACCGCCGGCGACACGCCGAATATCCAGCGCTGCTGGCGCGCCGGCGATGGCGACAGCCTCGACGAACTCAAGCAGGCGATCATCGCCTCGGGCGTCGACACCCTGCTGCTGCAGTTCAACTTCTCGTTCTTCAACCTCAAGGCCTTCGCCAGCCTGCTGGACTGGACCCACGCCCGGCAGATACAGACCCTGGTGGTGTTCCACTCCACCGCCGACGTGACCCACGGCGACACCCTCAAGTCGCTGAGCCACATTCGCGAGTCCTTGCAAGACTGCGCGCGCCTGCTGGTGCACAGCGTCGGCGACCTGAACCGCCTGAAGGACTTCGGCCTGGCCGACAACCTGCTGATGTTCCCCCACGGTGTGATCGACACCCCGGCACCGGCCCCAGGCGCTGCGCAAAAGGCCGCACGCCTGGACGGCAAGACCCTCATCGCCAGCTATGGCTTTCTGCTGCCGCACAAGGGCATGCCGGAACTGATCGAGGCCTTCGCCCTGCTGGCCGCCAAAGACCGCAACCTGCACCTGCTGCTGGTCAACGCCCAGTACCCGGTGCCCGCCTCGGCCGAGCTGGCCGACGCCTGCCGCGCGCGCATTCAGCAGCCGGACCTGCAAGGCCGGGTGACGCTGATTACCGATTATCTCAGCGACGAGCAGTCGTTGTCGTGGTTGGGCATGGCTGATGCCATTGTCTTCCCGTATCAGCACACCCAGGAGTCGTCCAGTGCCGCAGTACGCTGGGGATTGAGTACCGGTCGTCCGGTTCTTTGCACGCCGCTGGGCATCTTTGAAGACGTCGCCGACGCCGTGACCTTCCTGCCGGGCACCAGCAGCGAAGCCATGGCCGAGGGTTTGCGCCGTGAACTGGCCGCCGGGCCCAAGGCGCTACAAGGCGATTGGCTGCGCAACCACGGCTGGACAAGCGTTTCAGTTCGCTTGCGAAACATTCTCATTGCCCTGCAGCAACAAGAATGATTGAACTTTTTTCCTTCGCGCTTAGCAGAATTTTCCTACGCGTCTAGAAAAAAATTCTTATGGACAAGTATCAAAAAGTTGGGTGTCAGCTATTGTTACGCCGCTAATTTGACGGGTATGATCGGCGCACCTCGTAGGATATTTCCTTGAATGCTTTAAGAAAAAGCTCAGAAAATGACCTACGAGGATGTCGGAATTTTCCGATTTCCCATAACGGGGGCCACGGCCCTGTGGGACGTGGCAACAGGCAAGGGCCGACGGGCTCTTTTCCCTAGTCAGGGAAGCCTGAGTGTCGATATCGACTCATATTGGAGATGAAAACGTAATGGCTACTACTTCTGCACAAGTTCAACAGCTGTATGTCGCTTACCTGGGCCGCGCCGCCGACAAAGGTGACGTATCGCAAGTCACCTTCGCCAACGGCGTTGTCAGCCACGTCTAATCGTGACTGACTCGCTGTGATGGGCTTCGGCCCATCATTGGACGATGAAAAAAACCCGCCCCTCAAAAGGCGGGTTTTTTTATGCCCCTGTACTGCGTATGCTTGCCTGCTCGCTGTTTTTGGACCCTTCGATGAACTGGAACCTGCTGCTCAACTTCACCCGCCAGGACCTGATCGACCGCCACTCGGCCTCGGTACTCGGCGCGGCCTGGACCTTCATCCTGCCGCTGATCAACATCCTCATCTTCACCCTGGTGTTCTCCAACATCATGGGCATGCGCCTTGGCGGGCTGGGCCAGGACCTCGGCAAATGGGGCTACAGCGTGTACCTGGTCAGCGGCCTGCTGGCCTGGAACTGCTTCGCCGCCACCCTCACCCGGATTACCGGCGTGTTCCATGAAAAGGCCCACCTGATCGGCAAGGTGCGCCTGTCGCTGTGGAGCCTGCCGCTGTTCGTGGTGCTCAGCGAAACCGTGCACTACCTGATCGCCACCGGCTTCTTCATGGTCTTCCTGATCGCCATCGGCTTCGACTTTTCCTGGCACCTGCTGTGGTGGATTCCGATCTTCCTCTGCCAGCAGCTGCTGGCCTATGCCCTGGGCATCACCTGCGCGATTCTCTCGGTGTTCATCCGCGACATCACCCAGGTGGTCGGCGTGGTCACCCAGCTGTGGTTCTGGCTGACGCCTATCGTGTACGTGGCGAATATTCTGCCCGGCACCATCCAGCAGCTGGTGGCGCTGAACCCCTTCTACCACTTGGTACTGGCCTACCGCGCCGCACTGATCGGCGGCCAGGCCCCGCACCTGCTGTCCATCAGCCTGCTGGTGGCCTTCTCCCTGGCGCTGCTGGGCGTGTCGATCTTCGTCGGCCGCAAGCTGGAACGCGATATTCGCGACTTCCTCTAAGGCCGTTGTGAGAGCGAGCTTGCTCGCGAAAAGGTCTGGCGCGGTGTTGCGGCCTTTCGCGAGCAAGCTCGCTCTCACAAAAAAACCTGCAATCCGCGCCTATGGGGCCATGATTGCAAGACGCCTCTCTTTCTCTTGCAGGACATTTCCGAGAGAATTCCAGCGCCTTGCGCCTGCATATGCGGCTGTCTAGTCTGCGCCGGTCGCTGCCAATTCAGCGATCGGGTTTGGTAGCCCGCTGTGATCCGGTGCAATGCGCCACTTCTTTTAAAGGCCTTCATGGCCTTTCATTTATGGTGGCCGTGCGCTTGGCGTCTTCGGACGCGCCGGTTTGCCTGATCACCGGTCTACCAACCTGCTGCACGGCCGCCACCCTGTTCTTTGGTAGGAACGGAAGCGGCTCCTTGAATGATCAGGAGTTGTAGCCATGAAAAAGATCGTCCCCGATCCACCCTCCCACGAATCCTCCCTCGTCCTGCTCGAATGCCGCGTGGCCCACGCCGTCGAGCTGCTCAACTGCGCCACCGCCACGGCCTATGAAAGCGCCGAAGGCCTGCAAGGCCCGCCGCGTCACCTGGCCATGGCCAGCCTGCACCTGATTACCCAGGCGCAACTGGCCCTCAACCAGGCCTTGGACCAATGGTCGGTGCCGGCGGTCGAGCCCGAGGAGGGGCTAAAGGCCTGAACCCTGTTGGCACGAGCTGGCTCGCGAAAAGGTCTGGTTCGGTGTTGCGGCCTTTCGCGAGCAAGCTCGCTCCTACAAAGCCCCCGCAATCCGTTGGAGCGAGCTGGCTCGCGCCTACAAAGCCCCGCTCCAACAGCCCGGAGCGCCTCGGTCACCATTTCGTCAAACTGCGTTGGTAGGGTCGCGTATCCCTTCTGATACCGAGTACTTACCTTCATGGCCACCCTCCGCGAGTCGATCACCGCCTTTTACAAGAACATCCTGGGCCGTGAGCCGGATGCCGGTGGCCTGGCTTATTGGCAGGCACAGGTCGAGAGCGGGCAGATCCAGCTGGCGGAGGTGGTCAGCAGCTTCACCACCTCGGCCGAAGCGCAGGCCGTGGTGCAGCCGATCATTGCGCTGTACCAGGCCGCCTTCGGCCGCACACCGGACACCGGCGGCCTGCAGTACTGGGTGGCGCAGATGCAGGGCGGCCTGTCGTTGAGCGACGTGACCCAGGCCTTCGCCCAGTCCAGCGAGTTCGCCAGCGTGGCGGGTACGTCGAGCACGCAGTTCATTACCGCGCTGTACCAGAACACCCTGGGCCGCGCACCGGACGCCGGCGGCCTGGCCTATTGGGTCGAACAGGCCGCCAATGGCAGCAGCCCGGCCAGCCTGCTGGCGTCCTTCACCGCATCGGCAGAAGGCCAGCGCGTCACCAGCGAAAAGGCCCAGGTGGTGCTGACTTACCAGGGCGTGCTGGGCCGTTCGCCGAGCACTGCCGAACTCAACAGCGCGCTGCAGGCCAAGGGCACGCAGAGCAGCGTCGAGCTGATCAACAGCCTGGCCGGCAACCTGATCAGCAACGGCGACCCGGCCACGTCTACGCCGACCACGCCGGTGACCCCGCAACCCACCGAGTTCACCTTCAAGCCCCAGGTCGGCAGCGCCTTCGGTTCGTCCGATGCCTCGGGGGTGGTGAGCTGGGGCAATTACCTGATCGTCGGCGATGACGAGTCCAACGTGGTGCGGATCTACGAGAAAACCGGCGGCGCCGCGCTGAGCGAGTTCGACTACGGCACGGCCCTGGGGCTGAGCGACGAGATGGACTTCGAGGCCATGACCCTGGTCGGCGACATCCTGTACCTCACCGGCTCGCACAGCAACAACAAGAAGGGCCAGGAAGCGCCGGGCCGTGAGGTGATCACCGCGCTGAAGATCACCACGGTGAATGGCCAGCCGCAGTTGGCGGTCACCACCGATAAATACACCGGCCTGGTCGCTGCGCTGAGCGCCTGGGACGCCGCTGGCGCCGATGGCAAGGCCGCGGGCTACTACGGTTTCGCCACCTCGGCCGGCGCCGGTATCGCGCCGGAGAACACCAACGGCTTTTCCATCGAGGGCCTGACCGCCTCGCCAGACGACAGCGCGCTGTGGCTGGGCTTTCGCGCCCCGCAGCTGGACAGCGGCACGCGTGACAAGGCGCTGATCGTGGCGGTGAACAATTACACCCAGGTACTGGCCGACAGCAGCGTGGCGCCGGTCTTCAGCGCCATCGAGCTGAACCTGGGCGGGCGCGGTATCCGTTCCATCGACAAGGCTGCCGACAGCAGTGGCTATCTGATCATCGCCGGGCCTTCAGGCAGCGCCAGCGATCTGGTGCCCAACGATTTTCGTCTGTTCACCTGGGACGGCAACGCCACGCACCAACCGGTGCAACTGAACAACGACCTGGATGCGTTGCTCAAGGCCACCGGCGGCAGCTTCGAGTCGATCGCCTCGCCGGCCAGCATCAAGCCCGGCACCCAGGTGCTGTTGCTGCAGGACAACGGCGACACGCTGTGGCCAGGGCAGAGCCAGATGTCCAAGGACTTGGCCCCCGCCGACCAGCAGTTCAAGAGCAACCTGGTGACCCTCGGCCAGCCCTTGACCGACACCACGGCACCCAAGCTGGTGGCCAGCACCCCGGCCAATGCCGCCACCGAGGTGTCGAAGAACACCACCAGCATCACCCTGACCTTCGATGAAGGCGTGCAGCTGGGCAGCGGCAGCATTGTGCTCAAGGATGGCACCGGCACGGTGCTGCAGAGTTTCGATGCCAGCCACCTGAAGGTGGATTACAACCAGGTGCAGTTGTTGCCTTCCGCCAAGCTGGTGGCCGGCACCCAGTACAGCGTCGAGCTGCAGGCCGGTGCGGTGGTCGACCATTACGGCAATGCCATCGCCGCGCAGAGCCTCAGCTTCCAGACCGGCCAGACGCCGCATTACAACCTGTTGATCAGCGAAGTGAATTCCAACGCCAGCGGCGGGGATTTCATCGAGCTGTACAACTACGGCAGCAGCATCGACCTGTCGAACTGGCGCTTCACTGACTCGGACAACAAGACCTTCGCCTCGGGGGTGTCGCTGGGCGGCAACCTGACCCTGGAGGCCGGCAAGACCCTGGTGATCGCCTCGGTGAAAAGCGCCGACTATGCGGCCTTCCTCAATGCCTGGGGGCTGACCGACGCCAGCCATGTCATCAGCGTCGACGGCCCGGGCCTGGGCAAGGGCGATGCGGTGGTGATCTACGACCAGAACGGCAACGTGGCGACGGCCTTCAACTATGGCACCAGTAGCTTCGAGGCCGACGGCACGTTGATTGCGACCGCGGCGATCAGCAGCGGCAGCGTCAAGGCCGCCAGCCATGCCGGCGTGGCCTTCGGTGCCGCGCAGGCGGGTTATTCGGCGGTGTGGGACCAGACCTCGACCAGCGACCCGCACTACACCGCCGCCAAGACCGACACCCTCGGCGCCTATGCGCAGAGCGGCGACGCCAACTCGGTGGGTTCACCCGGCGTGGCCATTACCCTGGTGGGGCAGCCGCTGGAACAGTGAAGCCGCGCCTACAGGTTCATGGCCACGCCTTGGTTGGCTTATAGCAGACCCTGGATGAAGCGCTGGAGGTCCGGGGCCAGGCGCATGTTGCCGTAGCCGCTGACATGGTCGGCGTCGTAGAACAGCGGCCGGCCCTGGTCTTCGACCTGGCAGTTCTGGCCGGGGCACAGGGTGGGCAGCGGGTCCCAGACGCGCACCGCCGGCATCTGGCTGGCCAGCCGTCCAAGAAGGTCGGTCACCGGGCGGCGGTAGGTTTCCATCTGTCCACGCGGCACGCTACGACCTTGCCGGCCGCTTCGCGATCAAGTCTACGAGATCCGACACGATTCACCTGAAGGAGGGGAATTTTCGCGCCCGCGAAAAAAGTTTCAGCCGGGTCTTCAGGACTCACAAGTGACCTAGGGTTAGCTCATGCTGATAACGTCCTGATGGCGCGTGGCCTCACATCATCCTCGACACGCAGACATCTCCCATGGAATAATGAATCGCCCCTGGTTTTCTAGACACTCTCCAAGCTCAGGAAATAGCGTTTCTCATACTCTACTGGAGACAGCTGCATAGCACTGCTGTGTCGGCGTTTAGGGTTATAGAACATCTCGATGTAATCATTACATCGAGATGTTCTATAACCCTAAACGCCGACACAGCAGTGCTATGCAGCTGTCTCCAGTAGAGTATGAGAAACGCTATTTCCTGAGCTTGGAGAGTGTCTAGAAAACCAGGGGCGATTCAGTTTGGGGCAACAAGCTGACGCTCTATCGCAGCAAATTGAGTACCACATACTGGGAAATCATCTCTTTTCTAATGGGAAAGCCTTGGTGTTTGCCGGAACATATCTGGATGGTGCGTTCGCTGACCGCTGGCTGATTCAGGGGTTGCGAATTCTTGATCGTGAGATTCCTGAGCAGTTCTTGCAAGATGGGGCGCATTTCGAGTTGTCACCTATGTACCACGCGACAATGCTTTGGGATGTATGCGATTTGATAAACCTTGCTCGCTGTTCCGGAGTAGCTGCTTTGTCAGAGCGCTTGTCTCTTTGGAGCAGCATTTTAGCACGTGGGCTGCATTGGCTCGAAAGTATGCTTCACCCTGATGGCAGAATCGCTTTTTTTAATGACGCAGCTTTCGGTATAGCTCCGGAGTACTCTAAGATTTTGGAGTACGCCAAAAAACTTGGTGTGTACCCTCCAGTACTTTCTCAGCAAAAAGCGATATTCAATGCAGCTAGTGGTTATGTGGCTGTGGTACCTTGTAATAGAGTCAAAGCCCTGTTGGATGTGGCGTCGGTAGGTCCAGACTATCAGCCAGGACATGCACATGCGGATACCTTGAGTTTCGAGCTGAGTGTGTTCGGTCGCCGTTTAATTGTAAATTCTGGAACATCTCAATATGGCGAAGATTTGGAACGCCACAGGCAGCGGAGTACAGCTGCACATAGTACTGTTGAGGTAGACGGACATAACTCTTCAGAGGTTTGGGCTGGATTTCGTGTAGCAAGACGTGCTCGGCCTATGGTTCAACGATTTGATGTGCAACAGGGGTCAATTATTATTCATGCAAGTCACGACGGATACCGTCATCTTCCTGGAAGGCCGGTGCATCATCGTCAGTGGAAATTTACAAGTGATGAACTTGAAATTGTCGATAAGGTAGTCGGCAGGCAAACTACATCAGTTGCTCGCCTATATCTTCATCCTGATATAAAAATTCAACAGGTAGATGGTGCTTTTGTAATAGATATAGGGGGGCGTGATAAGGCATACATAGAACTTCAAGGGGCCGATCGAGTCACATTGATGGCGTCTACCTGGCACCCGGAATTTGGGCTTTCACTAGATAATCAATGTATTGAGGCTGTATTTACTAAAAATTCCTTACTTACTCGTATTCGCTGGAGTTGAACGTGAGAATTTTGTTGCTTAGTTTTTACTTTCAACCGGACCTATCGGCAGGGTCTTTCCGCACTACGGCCTTGGTGCGAGCGTTGCTTGATCGATTACCTGCTAACGCCAGCCTGGAGGTAATCACGACTCAGCCTAATCGTTATAGTAGCTTTTCCTTGGAAGCACCCTTTCAGGAGCAACTATCGCGGCTAACAATTCATCGCGTACCGTTATCGCATCACAACAGTGGCATGCTGGATCAGTCTCGCGCATTTCTTGGGTATGCGAGGCGCGTTATAGGTATAGTAGGCAGTCAAAGATATGATTTAGTTTACGCTACTTCGTCTCGATTGATGACGGCTTCGTTAGGGGCTGTTGTCGCAAGGCGTATAGGTTGCCCATTGTACCTAGATATCCGAGATATTTTTGTTGATACTATTAAGGATGTACTGCCGGCCAAGTTTAGTTGGTTGCTCAAGCCAGTATTTTCTTTGGTGGAGAGCCTCACAATTCGTGCTGCCAGTCGAGTGAATGTTGTTTCGGCTGGATTTCTACCGTACTTTCAATCACGATACCCTAAAGGTAGTTTTGTTGTATTTACAAATGGTATTGATAATGAGTTTCTTGAGGCTCAACCTTCGCAAGCTTATGAAAGTCAAGAAAGAATCTTGACGGTATTATATGCTGGTAATATTGGCGAGGGGCAGGGATTACATTCCATTATTCCTTCGCTCGCTAAGCGTTACGAGGGGCGCTTAAGATTTCTATGTATAGGGGATGGCGGACGAAAAAAACGTCTAGAGCAAGCTCTTGATAGTTCTGGTGTGACAAATGTCGAAATAGTACCGCCGATTTGTCGAGCTGATTTGATATCAGCTTATCAAGAGGCTGATGTGCTGTTTTTGCATTTAAATGATTACGGTGCATTTCGCAAGGTATTACCCTCAAAATTGTTTGAGTATGCTGCTTTAGGGAAGCCAATATGGGCGGGGGTCGCAGGCTACTCAGCAGAATTTATTCATGAGTATATTTCAAATGCTGTAGTTTTCAGCCCCTGTAATGTCGATGAAGCTGAGCGTTCATTTGCATCACTGGATATGATGACAGCTCCGCGACCTGAGTTTGTCAAGAATTTTTCCCGAGCTAACATCATGCAGGCTTTGGCGCGGGACATAATTTTGCTCAAACAAAGTACATCTATATGAATATTCTCCTCACAGGTATCACGGGTTTTGTTGGGCGCGCCGTGGCAAGGCGCTTGTTACAGGACGGGCATCGACTGCGAGCAGCAGTACGAAGAAATAGTCCAGGCGATTTCGATGATATTGAGGTGGTCAAATTTGACCAGCTAGAGGATCACGATTGGTCTACGGCCTTAGAAAGACAGGATGTGGTGGTGCACTGTGCGGCTCGTGTGCACGTGATGAATGAACAGTCGCAGGATCCATTGAGCGAGTTTCGGCGAGTGAATGTGGAGGGCACACTTAATCTTGCTCGAAGCGCGGCTCGGGTGGGAGTAAAGAGGTTCGTATTCATTAGTTCGATCAAGGTGAATGGAGAAGGCACTCTGCCAGGAAAGTTGTTTTTCGCAGATAGCGTAGTTTCACCTTTGGATCCATATGGGATCTCCAAAAGGGAGGCAGAAGAGCAATTACTTGCTTTGGCCGACGTCAGTGGTATGGAGGTAGCAATTATACGTCCTGTTTTGGTCTATGGACCGGGCGTTAAAGCAAATTTCTTAAGTATGATGGGATGGCTGGAAAGAGGGATTCCATTACCATTTGGAGCAATTCACAATAAACGCAGTATGGTTGCTTTAGATAATTTGGTTGATCTTATTTCTATATGTGTGCTGCATCCGGCTGCGGCTAATCAAATTTTTTTGGTCAGTGATGGCGAGGACTTGTCCACTACCCAATTGTTGCAACGCACCGCAAATGCACTTGGTAGACGGGCTCATTTGATACCAGTTCCCGCTTGGATATTGATTCTTATAGCACGTTTGTTTGGTAAGTCAGCTGTTGCGCAACGTCTCTGTGGCTCGTTGCAGGTAGATATACAGAAGACCCGCTTATTGCTAGGTTGGACACCGCCAATGAGTGTGGATCAGGCTTTGAGCAAAACTGCCCGTAATTTCTTGGAGCGTCGATAGCGATGGATTTTTGGTTTTGCTTGCCTTTGGTTGCCGCGTTTTCGACATTATTAACTGGTGGAATTCGGCGGTATGCGCTATCGCATAGTTTGATAGATATGCCTAATGACCGGAGCTCTCATACAATACCTACTCCCCGTGGCGGGGGGGGGGCGATTGTTTTGAGCTTTCTGCTATCGCTGCCATTATTGTCAGTGGCTGGCTTGGTGATGTGGTCTATTACCTGGTCCCTTGTTGGTGCTGGAGCGTGTATTGCTATTCTCGGCTTTCTTGATGATCATGGTCATATCGCAGCTCGCTGGCGCTTGCTGTGCCACTTTGCAGCATCTATCTGGGCTTTAGTCTGGATAGGAGGATTACCCTCGCTTAAAGTGTTTGGAGTTGATGTTGATCTAGGCGTCGCAGGGCAAGTAGTCGCTGCAATTTATCTAGTCTGGTTGCTTAACTTATATAATTTCATGGATGGTATAGATGGTATCGCCAGTGTAGAGGCTATTTGCGTCTGCTTAGGGGGTGCTTTGTTATATGCGCTGATCGGTCGAGAAGAAAATTCGTATATTCCTCTATTGTTAGCTTCGGCTGTGTTCGGCTTTCTATATTGGAATTTTCCTCCCGCGCGTATTTTCATGGGAGATGCAGGAAGCGGATTTCTTGGGATCATCTTGGGACTCCTCTCCCTACAAGCGGCATGGACTGCACCCCAGTTGCTTTGGGCGTGGTTGATCTTACTAGGGGTTTTCGTGGTTGATGCTACGTTTACCTTGATGCGTCGACTCATGCGCGGCGTAAAGGTTTATGAAGCTCATCGCAGTCACGCTTATCAATTTGCTTCTCGTCAGCACGGAGGTCACCTGCCAGTGACCCTCGCTGTCTTAGTGATCAACGTCGTCTGGCTTTTGCCGTTGGCGGTTTGCGTTGCGCTAGGCTTGATAGATGGCATCATAGGTATTCTTATTGCCTATGTCCCATTGTTGTTGCTAGCGATTAAGTATCGAGCTGGCGAGGTTGAAACACCTAAGTGAGTTGGTGTGTTTACCATGAAAGATGAAGATTGCGGTCAGGATGAGGCCAATTGGAAACTGCTTCTTTCTAGAGCAGAAAAGGGTAATATTTCGAATAACGCCCACGTCTTGAAAAGGTGAGGATTTACTTAGATTATGGATAAATTAAGAGCACGCATGCTTGGATTACCTCGCCGTTACAAGCGGGGGCTGCAGGTCTGCGCTGATCTTGTGTTGGTCTGGTTAGCGCTATGGCTGGCATTCGTCGTGCGACTTGGGGTCGATGACATGATCAATCCTATTGAGCGTCATCTATGGCTTTTCTCGGCTGCACCATTGACCAGCATCCCTATTTTTATCCGTTTCGGTATGTATCGCGCGGTAATGCGTTATTTTGGTAACGACGCGCTGATTACCATCGTCAAGGCTGTTAGCCTCTCTGCGCTCCTATTGGCACTTATCGTTTACTGGTATGGCAGTCACACGGCGGTCGTGCCTCGCTCAATCATTTTTAACTACTGGTGGTTGAGTTTGATTATGATAGGCGGGGTCCGCCTGATCATGAGACAATTTTTTCTTGGCGATTGGTTTATTGCGAACCAGCATGTTCCATTCAGGACTCGTGACAATGGCTTGCCTAAAGTTGCTATCTATGGGGCCGGCGCGGCAGGCAATCAGTTACTTGCGGCGCTTAGGCTTGGGCGTGATATGCGTCCAGTGGCATTCATAGACGATGATGAAGGCGTCTCCGATAGGGTGATAGCTGGCCTGCAGGTATTTCACGCCAAAGACATCCAGAAAATGATCGATCTCACGGGAGCAGAACAGGTGTTGCTGGCTATTCCGTCCAGTAGCCGCGCTCGTCGTCGAGAGGTGCTAGGATATCTTGAGAACTTTCCTTTGCATGTACGCAGTATTCCTAGTTTCATGGATTTAGCTAGCGGTAAAGTTAAGGTTGATGATATTCAGGAAGTTGATATTGCAGATTTGTTAGGGCGTGATGCCGTCCCTGCACAAGAAGACTTGTTAGCTCATTGTGTTAATGGAAAAACGGTAATGGTTACCGGGGCGGGAGGGTCGATTGGTTCCGAGCTATGTCGCCAGATCCTATCGTTGAAGCCTACTGTGCTCCTCCTATTTGAGCATAGCGAATTCAATTTGTATAATATCTATGGTGAGTTGGAGGCGCGTGTTACAAGGGAGTCATTACCAGTTCGAGTGGTGCCGTTCTTAGGTTCCATTCGTAATCAGAGGCATTTGCGTGGCACGATGGTTATGTGGCGTGTGGATACAATATATCACGCAGCTGCATATAAGCACGTTCCTATGGTTGAGCATAATATTGCGGAGGGTGTGCTCAATAATGTGATAGGGACATTAAATACAGCAGAGGCTGCACTGCAGGCAGGTGTTTCTAATTTTGTACTCATCTCGACAGATAAAGCTGTGCGACCGACCAATATTATGGGTAGCACCAAGCGTCTGGCTGAAATGACGTTGCAAGCCTTGAGTCGCGAAGCTGCACCTGTATTATTTGGTGACTCTGAAAATTTTGCTACAGTTAATAAGACACGATTTACGATGGTACGTTTTGGCAATGTACTCGGCTCGTCGGGCTCAGTAATTCCGCTATTCTACAAGCAGATAAAGGCCGGTGGCCCTTTGACAGTCACCCATCCCAAGATTACCCGCTATTTTATGACTATTCCCGAAGCAGCCCAGCTTGTAATTCAGGCGGGGTCAATGGGGCAGGGGGGGGATGTATTTGTTCTGGATATGGGGTCGCCTGTCCCTATCGCGACGTTGGCGGAGAAGTTAATTCATTTATCAGGCTTGAGCGTGCGCTCAGAACAGAACCCTCATGGAGATATAGCTATAGAGTTTACTGGCCTGCGGCCAGGGGAAAAGCTCTACGAGGAGTTGTTAATTGGGGATAATGTTGCACCCACAAGGCACCCGATGATTATGACTGCAAGCGAGGATTATCTTGAATGGGAATCGCTCAAAGAACGCTTGACAGAATTGCTTGCGGCAGTTTCCAAAGACGACTTTAAGCGCGTGCGTCAGTTGCTCCGCGAAACTGTAAGCGGCTACTCTCCGGATGGTGAGATTGTCGATTGGGTCTATCAGCAGAAGCGCTCAGAGCACTGACAATCTGATAGGTGTCTTTCTTTTTTCTTACGGCTGACGGCATTTATGCTGTCAGCTGTTGAATTCTGTAATGATTAAATTTTTAAAAGGCTTCCCTGACCTCTGCAGATCCATTAGTTTTATTTTGGCAGCAACGGAAACGCTGTCTTCTAAAACCGTATCTCACAGGAGTGCCCCCATGCGTAACACCATCCTTTCCTATCTTGTCCTCCCCCTTTTCACTGGTCTGTCTTTCTCTCTAAGCGCCGCTCACAACCCTTCTGCAGCACCCGCCACAGAACTTACGACACCTAAGGTGATGAGAGCCTCCTCCAACCTGCAACCCGTAAAAATTGATCTCAATACTGCAGATGCCCCAACACTACAACGGGAGCTCAACGGAATCGGCCGGGCCAAGGCCGAGGCGATCGTGGCCTATCGCGAGGCCAACGGCCCGTTCGCATCGGTAGATGAACTGCTGGAAATCAAGGGCATCGGCAACGCGCTGCTGGAGCGCAACCGCGACAAGCTGGTCGTGACAGAGTAACCAGTAGGGGAGTGGCCGATCCGCCAGGGTCGGCCATCAAGCATCAACGATCCTGCGAATCCTTGGCATCCGCCTCGGCATTGCGCTCGTGGATCTTCTTCAACTGCTCTTCGGTCAAAGGCAATTTCTTTGCCGTATCGCGCAGCAGCATCAACCCGCCGACGATCGAGCCAAGGGCTATGATCAGTATCAACCAGGCATACCAGGGCATGACGTTCTCCTTGTAGACCATGGATGGCAAACGCTTGCTTAGGTTCGAGCGGTTGTCGCTTCCATTGGTTCAATTATAGGAGGAACCGGGTGCCGGGCCAATTCTCATGACCCGTGGGCCCCAAAGCCTGGTCCACATCGTTTACAATGCGCGCCGTTTTCGACTTGCCAAGAGACTCTGTCCATGTCCGCCTGCCAGACGCCCCTGATCGTTGCCCTGGATTTCCCTACCCGTGAGGCCGCCTTGAAGCTGGCTGACCAACTCGATCCGGCGCTGTGCCGGGTGAAGGTCGGCAAGGAACTGTTCACCAGCAGCGCTTCGGGGATCGTCGAGACCCTGTGCGAGAAGGGCTTTGAGGTGTTCCTGGACCTTAAGTTCCACGATATCCCCAACACCACGGCGATGGCAGTGAAGGCCGCAGCCGAGATGGGGGTGTGGATGGTCAATGTGCATTGTTCCGGTGGCCTGCGCATGATGTCGGCGTGCCGCGAGGTGTTGGCCAAGCGCAGTGGTCCACAGCCGTTGTTGATTGGCGTGACGGTGCTGACCAGCATGGAGCGCGAGGACTTGGCAGGGATCGGCCTGGATGTGGATCCGCAGGAGCAGGTGCTGCGTCTGGCGGCGTTGGCGGAGAAGGCGGGGATGGACGGGCTGGTGTGCTCGGCGCTCGAGGCGCCGGCGCTGAAGGCGGCGCATCCGTCGCTGCAACTGGTGACGCCGGGGA
Source organism: Pseudomonas sp. HTZ2 (assembly GCF_033173945.1). Taxonomy (NCBI): domain Bacteria; kingdom Pseudomonadati; phylum Pseudomonadota; class Gammaproteobacteria; order Pseudomonadales; family Pseudomonadaceae; genus Pseudomonas; species Pseudomonas sp. HTZ2. The sequence goes on from NZ_CP137332.1 coordinate 5,178,827, forward strand.
TTCGTCCGGCGGGCAGTGCGCAGGATGACCAGCGGCGGATTCTGACACCGAGTCAAGCGCTGGATGCAGGGGCGGACTACCTGGTGATCGGGCGTCCAATCAGTCAAGCGATCAATCCGGCGCAAGCATTGGCTGCAGTTGTGGCCGAGATCCGCAGCTGATTTTTTGGCATAGTGATCTGCAGAAACGAGCGGTGCCATGATCATGGTTGTAGTTGCTGTTGGTGCCGGGGAGGGCCTCAGCAGCACCAGACTCGGCTTTGGATGAGCATCGCGCGGTGAATATAACAGCCATTTATCTGGATTATGTTTGATGTCAATTGATATGCCGCTAACAACCAAGCCTCAACGTTTAGAACGCGTAATCAGTGGCTACCTGTTGCCGTTAGGCTGGGTGGTCGTTCTGACGGGGATTTTCTGGGCGTGGGACCGGTCGGTGTACCACAAGCTGTTTTATATTTTTCTGGCCTTGCCTACGTTCTTGGCTTTAGCGCTCCAACCTCGACTATTCGCAACTCTGACGAGTAACCCTCTGTTTGTTGCGTTTTTGATGTTTAGTGGTTACATGCTGTTGAGTCTTGCTTGGTCCGATGGAGATAATTCTATAAGCAGCTTATTAAAGCGACCACTTTATATAGCGATGCTACTTTTTTCAGCTGGCATTATCATTATGCGGTGCCCTGAGTCTCTCAGACAAGGTACGTGGCTGGCGGCAATCTTTGCGGCAATAGTGGCGGGCCTCTCCTTGATTTATTTCAAGTTTTCGGCTAGTTCTGTATGGCGTCTAAGCGGCTATGGTGCGCTTTACAATCCGCTACTTACTGCTCATGTATTCGGTGCATTTGCCGCATTCTGGTTGGCATCATGGTTTCAGGCTCGAAGCGCAATTAGTCCACTGCCGATCATTTGCTTGATGGTGCTGGGGGCAGCTATTCTGGCAACCGGTTCACGCACACCATTGATCGGATTGGCAGCTGCGTTTGGCTGGCTTCTGATTGTCGGTGACCGTCGACGCGGTTTGATTGCGTTGGTGGCAGTCGCTTTCATTCTTATTAGCATTGGAATCACTCACCCTGAGGCTTTTACCCAGCGAGGATTGTCCTATCGTCCGGCTATTTGGATGGAATCGCTACGTCAGATCGGTGAGCATCCTTGGCTGGGTCATGGCTTCGACACACCAATGACGGTGATCATTCCTGGGTTGGCGACGACTTTGGCTGACCCACATAACATTGAACTGGGCGTGCTCTATTCAGGCGGAATAGTAGGCCTGACGCTTTGGTTGACGCTCTATGGTTTGGCGATCTATTTCAGCTGGGTTCACCGCAAACATGCCATGGTCACCCTCGCGGCGACTTGGCTTGTATTTGGTTTTGCGTCGGGCCTGACTGAAGGCAACGCCTTCATGTCACGCCCGAAAGAACACTGGTATCTGATCTGGATACCAATGGCCTTGGTTTATGCTCAATCGTTAATTTACTGGACCCGCAAGCGAGTCGTTTGACAAGTCATCAAACGCCAGACACCACGTAAAGTTTTCTTGTTCCAGTACTTGACCGGGATTTCCGCAAGGATTTCCCGGGCCAGTGCCTTGTCACGGTTGGCGTACTTGAGCACCATAGAGTTACGAAAATTCATGCAGACTTGTTCGTATTTCGGGTGGTCTCGGAAAACTTCGTACGTTCTTAATACGTTGTCCACCATGAAGCGGCCATTCTTGAACGTATTACTAGGGTGGTCACGATATTGGGCCAGCACTTCGCCAAGCACGTCGATGTAGTAACCTGCATGAGTAATTGCCAATTCAATATAAACATCTTCCAGTCTGATGTTGGCATTGAAACCTCCGACCTTCTCCAGCGCCTCACGTCGCAGCATGAGCGTCGCTGCCATTGGGCCTGGTTTTCGATCTAGGAAGAGATCATCGAAATCGAGACGACGGAACGGTAAGTGCCGCTTACGCTGCTCGCGGGGGCCCATGACGTTGCCATCTTGGTCAATGGTCTCGATGTTGGCAGAACAGATACCGACTTCAGGCTTGTCCTTCATGTACTCCACCTGCCTAGCGATACGGTGGGGAAGCATGATGTCATCAGAGCCGAATGGAACAATCAGGTCGCCACGTGCGCGTTCAATCGCTTCATTAAGTGTGCGCGCAAGGCCTTTGTTAGCTTGGAATCTTAAATCGAAACCATATTCTTCCTGAAGACGCTTCAATATCGAGGGGCTGTCATCTTTTGAACCATCATCGATAACAAGTAATTCGATGTTTGAATAGGTCTGATTAATCACACTTCCTATGCTTGCTTCGATATAGCGTGCATGGTTATAAGACGCGATGATAACTGTCACCAAAGGTGTATCAGAAACATCGTGACGTTCGGCACCCATAAACAATTCCTAGGTTGAAACCTGACTGCAGATATGCGGTTTGTCACGCTCAGTCTAGCTAAAGCGGCGTAATTTCATCTTAACATCGGTGGACGGGTAAAGAAATTTTGATAGGCAGCGCCAACCTAGCGTCGAAGGCGTGGGAGTGTGTCAAGGTTTTGCCGGCTGGTCTAGGGCGCTACGTTCGTGGGAGGCGTTTGCGGATGGTGGAGAGAAACGCTTGTGTCGGGTCCTTGTGCTGCGCCAGGCACTGGACGCGGGTTCGGATTACCTGGTGATCGGGCGTCCGATCAGCCAGGCGGCGGACCCGGCGCAGGCGTTGGCGGCCGTTGTGGCCGAGATTCGCGGCTGATAGTCGCTCGTGTGGGGCTGCTGTGCGGCCCTGCGCGGGTGAACCCGCCCCCACAGGGTTTTCGTGGTGCTCTAGCACCGCCGTACCTGTTGGAGCGGGCTCAGGGCCGCAGCTTTTAGGCTGGATTCAAACCTTCAACACCAACTTCCCGAAGTTTTCTCCGCTGAACAGCTTGAGCAGCGCCTCCGGGAAGGTCTCCAACCCCTCCACTACATCCTCCTTGCTCTTCACCTCGCCACTGGCCAGCCACCCGGCGATCTCCTGTGCGGCTTTGCCGTACTCCTTGGCGTAATCCATCACCACGAACCCTTCCATCCGCGCGCGGTTGACCAGCAGCGACAGGTAGTTGGCCGGCCCTTTGACGGCTTCCTTGTTGTTGTACTGGCTGATGGCGCCGCAGATGACCACGCGGGCCTTGAAGTTCAGGCGGCTGAGCACGGCGTCGAGGATGTCGCCGCCGACGTTGTCGAAGTACACGTCCACCCCTTTGGGGCATTCGCGTTTGAGGCCGGCCAGGACGTCTTCGGCTTTGTAGTCGATGACGCCGTCAAAGCCGAGCTCGTCCTTCAGGTACTGGCATTTCTCCTTGCCACCGGCGATGCCGACGACGCGGCAGCCTTTGAGTTTGGCGATTTGCCCGGCGATGCTGCCCACGGCACCGGCAGCGCCGGAGAGGACGACGGTTTCACCGGCCTTGGGTTGGCCGACGTCGAGCAGGGCGAAGTAGGCGGTCATGCCGGTCATGCCCAGGGCTGAGAGGGAGCGGGGCAGGGGGGCCAGGCGTGGGTCGATCTTGTACAGGCCTTGGGGCTCGCCAACGAAGTAGTCCTGCACACCGAGCGGGCCGTTGACGTGATCGCCGGGCTTGAAGTCAGGGTGCTGGGAGGCGATCACTTCGCCGACGCCCAGGGCGCGCATCACCTGGCCGAGAGCGACGGGGGCAATGTAGGACTTGCCTTCGTTCATCCAGCCGCGCATGGCGGGGTCCAGGGACAGGTAGAGGTTTTTCACCAGCACTTGGCCTTCGGCGGGCTCGGTGACGGGGACCTGCTCGTAGGTGAAGTCGTCGCGGCGCACGGCGCCGACGGGGCGTTTGCTGAGCAGGAAGCGGCGGTTGGTCTGGGGCATGGCGGTTCCCTTTGGGAATGGGGTAGGCAGCTTGAACGTTCAAGATAGACGCCTTTGATAGCCCGAGGGCCGGTGGCGATCAAGTTTCACTGCTTGCGCAAATACACCTCGATACACCTGGATGATCGTGCTGCCCAGCGCGCGGCTGTCATGACTAGACTCAGCCTTCATAACGAATCAGCGTTCAGGAGCCCGTAATGAGCATGACGTTTTCCGGCCAGGTAGCCCTGGTCAGCGGTGGTGGGGCGGGGATTGGCCGGTCGACGGCACAGGCGTTCGCTGTCGAGGGTTTGAAGGTGGTGGTGGCCGACCGGGATGTGGAGGGCGGCGAGGCGACGGTGGCGCTGATTCGCCAGGCCGGTGGTGAGGGGCTGTTCGTGGCCTGTGATGTGACCAAGGACGCCGAGGTGCGCCATTTGCACGAGCGCATCATCGAAGCCTACGGTCGCCTGGACTACGCCTTCAACAACGCGGGCATCGAGATCGAGCAGGGCCGTCTGGCAGAGGGCAGCGAGGCGCAGTTCGACGCGATCATGGGCGTGAACGTCAAAGGCGTGTGGCTATGCATGAAGTACCAACTACCGCTGATGCTCGCCGCAGGCGGCGGGGCGATCGTCAACACTGCGTCGGTCGCGGGGTTGGGAGCGGCGCCGAAGATGAGTATCTACAGCGCCTCCAAGCACGCGGTGATCGGCCTGACCAAGTCGGCGGCGATCGAGTACGCCAAGAAGGGCATTCGGGTGAATGCGGTATGCCCGGCGGTAATCGATACCGACATGTTCCGCCGGGCCTATGAGTCCGACCCGCGCAAAGCGGAGTTCGCTGCCGCGATGCACCCGGTGGGACGCATCGGCAAGGTCGAGGAGATCGCCAGTGCGGTGCTTTATCTGTGCAGCGATGGCGCGGCCTTCACCACCGGTCATAGTCTGGCTGTCGATGGTGGGGCCACGGCTATTTGAGGCCAATTGAAGCTGCGTCGGCCTTTTCGCGGGTTAACCCACTCCCACAGGTTCTCCGGTGTTCTCATCAACATCGCTGTGCCTGTGGGGCTGGTATTTGCACGGCTGAAAAGTGCAGGCAGTCCGCTACCGCGAGCCCTGTGGGAGCGTGTTTACCCGCGAATGGGCCCGTGCTGACAACCATAGGGTCAAGGCAACCACTCCACACCCCGCTAGTAACACGGCGCCAAACACAACCAACGCTGTTCGTGAGCCAAGACGGTCACTGAGCAGCCCCGTGAAGATCACCGGCAGGCTGAACCCCAGGTACGCCAGCAGGAAGAAACCCGCGCTGGCCCGGGTCTTCTCAGGCCCTGCCAACTGGTTCACTGCCGCCAGTCCACCCAAGTAAATGAACCCGTAGCACGCGCTGCTGGCAGCGACCGCGCCCAGCAGCACGGCAGCCAGCCGCCCACTGTCGGCGCCCCAGGCGAGCAGGGCGTAGCTACACGGAAGAATCGCCAATCCGAGCAAGGTTGCACGTACGTTGGACATGCGACGTGCCATGGGCTGGAACAACAGGCCACAGCTGATCACGCAGAAGGTCGAAAAACCGGACCAGGCGCTCAGCCCGTGTTGACGCAAGACCCCCGGCAACAGGGCTATCACCAGGCCTACGCAGGCCCAGGCGAGCAGGATGGCCAAGCCATAGGCCAGGCTGCCACTGGGGTAGAAGGGCAGGCGCAGCATGGCGCCGCGCTGCGCAGGACGCAGATCGGGCAGGCGCCAGACCAACACCAGCGCGACGGCGGCGAGCAGCAGTTGCAGGTGGAAGCTGCCCGGCGTCAGGGTGGGGCCGCGCAGCAGGAAGAGGCTTGTCAGTGCAGCGCCCAGGCCAAAGCCCAGGGATGTGCTGGCGGTCACCCAGGTGGCGGCGCGACTGCTGTCGTGGCCAGGCATCAGCTCACTCATGTAGGCGGTGGCGGTCGCTGAGGCCAGGCCCGTGCCCAGTCCAAGGAATAGCCGCGCCAGGCCCAGCGTCTGCAGGCTCGGGGCGAGCAGCATCAGTCCCGTGGCGATCATGGACAAGGCGAGGGCCGTGAGAATCAGCGGCCGTCGGCCGACTCGGTCCGCCAGGCCGCCCAACGCCAGCAGCACGGGCAACACGCCCAGCACATAACCGGAGAAGGCCACCGCTGTGGCGGCCGCGCCTTGACCGGAGAGGTCGGCGTAAGCGATGTACAGGAGCGCCTGCAGGTTTACGGCGAGGGTGATCAGGCACAGGGCGAAGGCCAGGCGGGCCGGGGCTGAGCGGGTGGGCATCTGGGCATCCTTGGGTCATTCGTAGCGGCTGCTCGCGGGTTGCCCGCGAATGAGCCAGTACGACCAACAGTGGTCTGCTCCCCTTGCATCAACAAGGCACACTCCCGGCGCATTTGTGATTAACTGTTCGGCAAAAATCAGCGAACACTTCCCATGCCTATCGTTTTGGATCGTGACTGCGCCACCCCGCTGGTCCAGCAACTGACCGAGCAGTTGCAAGCCTGGATCGAACAGCAACGCCTGCGCCCTGGCGCGCGGTTGCCGTCGATCCGCACTCAGGCGAGCAACCTGGCTGTCAGCCCGGCCTGTGTGATCGAAGCCTATGACCGCCTGGTGGCCAGCGGCTGGCTTCAGGCGCGCCACGGTACGGGCTTTTTCGTCGCCGAACGCAAGCCAGGCCTGCCGCTGGAAGAGGAGCAAGCCTGGGGCGAAGCGGTGGATGGCAGTTGGCGACAGTTTCGTGAAGGCCATGACGAACTGCTCAAGCTTGGCTGCGGCTGGCTGCCCAGCGCATGGCGTGCCAACACCGAGGTGGCCCAGGCCGTGCGCCTGGTCAGCCGTGGCAAAGTGGAGGATCTGTTCGATTATTGCCCGCCCCTGGGCCTGGCCAGCCTGCGCCAGCAACTGCACAAGCGCCTGTCGCGCATCGATATCGCCGCTGGCCCCGAACGCATCCTCACCACCCAAGGTGCCAGCCATGCCCTCGATCTGCTGGTGCGCACCCTCTTGCGCCCAGGCGACGTGGTATTGGTGGAAAGCCCGGGGTACTACAACCTGTTCAACCTGCTACGCCAGCACCAAGTGCGCATGCTGCCGGTGCCGCGTACGGCCAGTGGGCCGGACCTGGACGAGCTCCAACGCTTGCTCGTCGAACACAGCCCGTGCGTGCTGTTCACCAACAGCCTCTATCACAATCCCACCGGCACCAGCCTGACGCCGAAGGTCGCCTATCGCCTGCTGGAGCTGGCCCGCGAGCACGACTTGCGCATCGTCGAGGACGATATCTACGCAGATTTTCAGGATGGCCCGGCCACGCGCCTGGCCACGCTCGACAGCGAGCAGCGGGTGATCTACATGGCCAGTTTCTCCAAGACCCTGAGCAGTTCGCTGCGGGTGGGCTACCTAGTGGCCGATGCGGCGCTGATCGGCCGCTTGGCGGAACTGAAGATGGTCACTGGCATCGGTACGTCGCGCTTTGCCGAACAGGTAGTGGGGCAGATGCTTGCCAATGGCAGTTACCGCAAGAGCGTGCAGCGTCTGCGGGTGCGACTGGGGCAGCACATGGCCAAGCTGCTGGGGCAACTGGAGGCGTTCGGCTGGGAGGTGTTCTGCGAACCCTATGGCGGGATGTTCGTCTGGGTACGCTCGCCCGGGCGCGACTTTGCTGCCCTGGAGCGCGTAGCCCTGGATAACGCGGTGCTGCTGACGCCGGCCAGTGCGTTCGATCATCAGGGCGCGCCGAGTGACTGGCTGCGGATCAATGTCGCGTATGGGCAGGACCAACGGGCTCAGGCGTTCTTTCGGTACGCAGGGCGACCTTCAGCACGCTGAAAGCGACACGCTCATAGCTATTTGACACCATTGTGACGGGTGGGGCTTGTGGGTGGGGTTGCGCAGTTGCCACTCTTGGCTGAAAAAGGGCTGTCGTGCAGCCTGAAAACAGCGATGGACTGGCAGGGGGAATGGGCGATGCGGGCGACCAAGCACGGTGTTCTGGCCAACCTGGGCATGGCCCGCAAGCTGGGGCTGGGCTTTGCCCTGGTGCTGTTGCTGACCCTGGCGGTGGCCGCCATCGGCGTCTTCGCCTTGCAGGGCCTGGGCCAGCGCTTCGATGGCCTGCGCCAGATGAGCCAGTTCAACACCGACCTGCTCACGTTGCGTCAGCACGAACAGGGTTTTGCTTTGCGCTCGGACATCAAGGAAGCCGAAACCTTGCGCAAGGACCTGCAAAGCCTGATCGAGCGTGCCCGCACGCTCCCGGCCTTGGCTGCCACCGAAGGCGACCTGACCGCCTATGGCCAGGCCTTCGATGTCTTCGTCGAAGCGGTGCAGGCCAAGGAACTGGCCTTGGACATGGCCAGCTGGTCGGTCTCCAGTGTCTCCAATAACCTCGATGTGCTGCAGTCAGGTCTTACCGACGATGGCACCTACACCCTCAAACAGTCCCAAGGCCAGCAGGGCAGCGAGTTCCTCGAGCAGGCCGGCCAGGTGGCGCAGGTCTCGCGTCTGATGCTGCAGGCCATGGACGAGGCGCGGGTGCGCCTGGAGCAGGGGCGCAAGGGGGAGGAGGCGGTCAACGAAGGGCGCATCGCCCAGACCGTGGAAGCGGCGAGCCTGGTCGATCAGCTCAAGGCGTCGGTGAGCGACACCGGTTATCAGAGCGTGTTGGGCGAAGTGGCAGGGCACATCGCCAGTTTCTCCGACAAGCTCAACGAGTACACCGATCTGCTCGCCAAGGAGCAGGGCATCAAGGCTCAGTTGCAGGCCCAGGCCGAGCGGGTCACCCAGCGGGTCAACCAGGCCTATGCGAACCAGGAGCAGGTCATGCAGGGCGAACTTGCCCGCAGCACGGTCGCCATCGCCCTGGCCACCGCGCTGGCCTTGCTGGTTGGTGTGCTCGCCGCCTGGTTGATCACCCGCGCCGTGGTCGGGCCGCTCAAGCGTGTGATCGCCCGGGCCCAGCGCATCGCTGCGGGCGATCTGGTTGTCGAGGCCGAAACCACGCGGCGCGATGAGGTCGGCCAGCTTACCTTGGCCATGCAGCAGATGGCCGCCGGGCTTGCCGGCATTGTCAGCGGCCTGCAACAGGGCATCGAGCAACTGGCCGGCAACGCTCAGGCGCTGTCGGCCGTCACCGAGCAGACCAACCGTGAGGTGGGCAGCCAGAAGGAAGAAACCGAGCAGGTGGCCACCGCCATGCAGCAGATGACGGCCACCGTGCACGACGTGGCGCGCAACGCCGAGGAGGCCGCCCAGGCGGCCCAGAGCGCCGACGACAAGGTCGAGTCAGGCCAGCAGGTGGTGCGCCAGAGCATGCAGCGCATCGAGCAGCTGGCTGCCGCGGCGGAAACCGCCAGCGCTGGCATCGACAGCTTGAGCGCCGAAATCCATACCATTGGCGACGTACTGGAAGTGATCAAGAGCGTCGCCGAGCAGACCAACCTGCTGGCGCTCAACGCGGCGATCGAGGCTGCCCGGGCCGGCGAACAGGGACGCGGTTTTGCCGTGGTGGCCGATGAGGTGCGGGCCCTGGCGCGGCGCACCCGGCAATCCACCGAAGAGATCGAGCGCCTGGTCGCCAGCCTGCGCGGTAACGCCCAGCAATCGGTGTCGCAGATTCGCGGCAGTACCGAGCTGGTGCGTCTGGCGGTGGCCGATGCGCTGCACACCGAAAGTGCGCTGGGCAGCATCGCGGCCGCGGTGTCGTTGATCCAGCAGATGAACCAGCAGATCGCCGCGGCGGCGGAGCAGCAAAGCTCGGTGGCCGAGGAGATCAGTCGCAGCGTCACGCAGATCCGCGGCAGTGCCGATCAAGCTGCCCTGGCCATGCAGGACAACGCCCGCTCGAGCGTCGAGCTGGCTCAGTTGGGCACGGATCTCAAGGGCATGGTCGGCCATTTCAGATTGTGATCGAGTGTGTCGGCCCTTCGCGGGTCAACCCGCGAACAGGCCGGCACTGGCAACAAGACATCCTCAGCCTTTGCGCGGGCTCAGGATCAGCAAGGTCAACACCCCCGCCACGATCCCCCAGAACGCCGAGCCGATCGAGAACAAAGTGAACCCCGAGGCCGTCACCATGAAGGTGATCAGGGCCGCCTCGCGTTCACGGGCTTCTCCCATGGCCACGCTCAGGCCATTCATGATCGAGCCGAACAGCGCCAGTGCAGCAATGGACAGCACCAGCTCCTTGGGCAGCGCCGCAAACAAGGCCGCTAGCGTGGCGCCGAACACCCCGGCGATGCCGTAGAAAATCCCGCACCACACCGCCGCGGTGTAACGCTTGCTCGGGTCTTCATGGGCATGGGGCCCGGTGCAGATTGCCGCGCTGATTGCCGCCAGGTTCACCCCGTGGGAGCCGAACGGCGCCAGCAGCAGCGAGGCGAAGCCGGTGGCCGAGATCAATGGCGAGGCCGGCACCTGATAGCCATCGGCCCGCAGCACGGCGACGCCTGGCATGTTCTGTGAAGTCATCGCCACCACGAACAGCGGGATGCCGATGCTGATGGTCGCCGCCAGCGAGAAGCTCGGGGTGGTCCACACCGGCTTGGCCACCTCCAGGTTGAAGCCGCTGAAATCCAGCAGGCCCAGGGCGCCCGACAGGGCGGTGCCCACCAGCAACGCGGCCAGTACGCAGTAGCGTGGCGACAGGCGCTTGACCAGCAGGTAGCTGAAGAACATGCCCAGCACCAGCACGGTACGGTGCTGGGCGGCGACGAAGATTTCGCTGCCGATCTTGAACAGGATACCGGCCAGCAGCGCCGAGGCCAGGGACGCAGGAATGCGCCGCACCAGGCGCTCGAAGCTGCCGGTCAAGCCGCAGATGAGCACCAGCACCGCGCAGGTGATATAGGCGCCGATGGCCTCGCCATAGCTGACTCCGCCAAGGCTGGTGATCAGCAGTGCAGCGCCTGGGGTCGACCAGGCAATGGTGATCGGCGTGCGGTAGCGCAGCGACAGGCCGATGCTGCACACCGCCATGCCGATCGACAAGGCCCAGATCCACGAGGAAATCTGCTCGCTGGTCAGCCCAGCAGCCTGGCCCGCCTGGAACATCAGCACCAATGAGCTGGTGTACCCCGTGAGCATGGCGATGAAGCCGGCGACGATCGCCGACGCAGAACTGTCTGCCAGGGGGCGCAGGCGCGCGGAGGTGGCATCGGTCATTGAAAAGTCCTTGTAAAGGTGTAAGCAGTTTTTTCAGACTACCGTGACCTGGCGCAATCGATGCGATACAGCAGCCATTGCATTTAGCCGTACAGTCGCCAACTATTGGGCGCGATTGCGCAACTGCACGAGAGGGGAGGGGCGATGTACAAGGTTTATGGGGATTACCAGTCCGGCAACTGCTACAAGGTCAAATTGATGCTGCACCTGCTGGATCGCCCTTACACGTGGCAGCCGGTGGACATACTCAAGGGCGAAACCGAAACGCCGGAGTTCCTCGCGATGAACCCCAACGGCAAGGTCCCGGTGCTGCAGCTCGAGGATGGCACCTGCCTGTGGGAGTCCAACGCGATCCTGAACTTCCTGGCCGATGGCAGTGAGTTTTTGCCCACCGAGCCACGTCTGCGCACCCAGGTGCTGCAATGGCAGTTCTTCGAGCAGTACAGCCATGAGCCGTACATTGCCGTCGCGCGGTTCATCCAGTTCTACCTGGGGCTGCCTGATGAGCGCGTGGAGGAATACCGCAAGCTGCACAAAGGCGGCTACAAAGCGCTCAAGGTCATGGAGAGGCAACTGCAGATGACGCCGTATCTGGTTGGTGACCAGTATTCGATCGCCGACGTGGCGTTGTATGCCTACACCCATGTGGCGCATCAGGGCGGTTTCGACCTGACGGACTACCCCGGCGTGCGGGCGTGGTTGGCGCGGGTGGCGAGCCATCCGCGGCATGTGCCGATGGTGGACTGATCCAGGCTTTTTGCTAGCTGCTCCGGCTCTTTCGCGGGTAAACCCGCTCTGGCAGGGTTCTTGGTACCTGTGGGAGCGGGTTTACCCGCGAAAAGGCCGGAGCAGCCTGGGTTTCAAACTGCCGCGAAGCGTTTGTCCAGGTAGGCGATGATGGCCTTGGATTCGTACATCCAGGTCACCTCGCCGGCTTCCTCGATCCGCAGGCATGGCACCTTCACCCGGCCACCGCCTTCAAGCAAAGCCTGGCGGTGTACCGGGTCGTTCTTGGCGTCGCGCAGGGCCACCGGTACGTTGAGGCGGTGCAAGGTGCGGCGGGTCTTGACGCAGAACGGGCAGGCATGGAACTGGTACAGCGCCAGGTTCTGGGCGTCTTTGGCGACCTGCGCCTGGGCTGCGGCATCACGCTTGCGCTTGGCCGGGCGGCTGATCCAGTCACCGAACACGATAAGCTGGCCGAGGCCGACCCGCAGGGCTTTGACGATCATGGACAACTCCTGAACAAAAGAAAAAGCCGACCCCTAAGGGTCGGCTCGCAGTCACACGCCGATCACTTGATCAGGCTGAGGAACTCGCTGCGGGTGGCGGCATTGGAGCGGAACTCGCCAAGCATCACCGAGGTGATCATGGTGGAGTTCTGCTTCTCGACGCCGCGCATCATCATGCACATGTGCTTGGCCTCGATGACCACGGCCACGCCAGCGGCGCCGGTCACTTTCTCCACCGCTTCGGCGATCTGGCGGCTGAGGTTTTCCTGGATCTGCAGGCGGCGGGCGAACATGTCGACGATGCGCGCGACCTTGGACAGGCCCAGGACCTTGCCCTTGGGCAGGTAGGCCACGTGGGCCTTGCCAATGAAGGGCAGCATGTGGTGTTCGCACATCGAGTAGAGCTCGATGTCCCGGACCAGCACCATCTCGCTGTTGTCGGAGGTGAACAGCGCGTCGTTGGTGACTTCTTCCAGGGTTTGTTCATAACCGCGGCAAAGGTACTTCATGGCCTTCGCGGCCCGCTTGGGCGTGTCGCGCAGGCCCTCGCGGGAGACGTCCTCGCCGAGCTGGCTGAGGATCGCGGTGTAGTTCTGTTCCAGGGACATGGATCTACCTGTGGGGGATTAATCGCAAAGACGAAGGGTACGGCGGCGAGGGCGAGGCTGCAAGCCTGGCGTCACTCGTCGCGTCCTTCGAGCATGGTGCGCTTGAGCATCACATAGACCGCGCCTGTGCCGCCATGGCGGGCCTGGCAGGAGGTGAAGCCGAGCACCTGCGGGTGCTGGCGCAGCCAAGTGTTGACGTGGCTCTTGATCATCGGCCGCTTGCCGTCCAGGCGCGCAGCCTTGCCGTGGGTGACGCGCACGCAGCGCACTTCGAGCTTGGTGGCCTCGGCGATGAAATCCCAAAGGGTCTCGCGGGCTTTTTCCACGGTCATGCCGTGCAGGTCCAGGCTGCCTTCGAAGGCGATCTGGCCGAGTTTGAGCTTGCGGATCTGGCTTTCCTGTACGCCGTCACGGCGCCACATCAGTTCGTCCTCGGCGCCGACGTCGATGACGAACTGGTCGGACATGCCATCGACCACGAGGGGTTGGTCGCTGTGCACGGTCGCGGCCATGCGCAGGCCGGCCAGCTTCTTGCGGTCGGCCTTGGGTTTGCCGACATCGGCGCGGTCGTGCTTGATCGGCTTCACGCCGCGCATCTGGGCGCTGAAGAGGGAAAAATCGTCGTCTTGCATGGTGCCTCCACGTAGGGGGCATATTTTACGTGAGTGGGCGGTGTTGTGTCGCCTGTTGGCCTTTTCGCGCCGAACCGATCCGCCAGGTACAGCGACACCCTTTGAAACGTGAACGCAGATGTCGGAGGAAGCGGCTAGCAGCACACGCTGCTAATCGTGCTTTTTCATCAGGTGCGGCGAGAGGTTCAACCCATGCCCGCGGCGCAGGCGAATCCGGCTGCGGCGCCAGAAGCGCACGCCCAGGTAGAGCAATAGCAAACCGACCACCACCAGGATCACCGACAGTGGGCGGTTGGCATTGAGTTCGGCCAGGGCGCTGTAGTTGCCCAGAAGGCCTGCGACGCCGGCCATGGCCAGCAGCACGCCGAGGGTGGCCACCAGGGCGGACAGGCCGGCGGCCAGGCGCGCACCCCAGTTGCGCGGTTCGCGCTGGCGCAGGCGTTTGGCGTCGAAACTGCCTTTGAGCTTCATTCCGATTTGCTCTGTAGGTATCCGGAATTCGACCTAGGGTCGGCCCTGGGGTTCCGCCCGTCTGCCGGGCGGTCGTGGCTCAGATCAGGCTGGCGGTCGGGGCGACGCAGGCGAAGTTGTCGGCCATCACGGCCATTTCACACTGATGGATCTGCGCAGCCGGAATGACCGTGTCCTTGAACGCCAGGTCGCGGGTGGTGGAGGCATCGGCGACCAAGGTGCAACGATAACCATAGTCCTTGGCGCGGCGAACGGTGGTGCTGACGCTCGAATGGCTCATGAAACCGCAGACGATGAGGTCCAGATGGCCCAGCTCCTGCAGCGTTTCGTGCAGCTTGGTGTTCTTGAAGGCGTTGGGCATGCGCTTTTCGATGATGATCTCACCCTCGCGAGGCTCCAGCCCCGGGATGAACTCGCCGCGGCTACCCTGCGGGTCGAACAGGCCACCGACGGTGCCCAGGTGGCGTACATGGATGATCGGACGGCCGGCCTTGCGCGCGGCGTCGAGCAACCGGGCGATGTTGGCCACGGCCTCGTCCATGCCCGACAGCGCCAGGGGACCGCTGAGGTACTCCTTTTGCGCATCGATGACAATCAGGCTGGCTTGGCCCAGCTTGGCCGGCGGATAGTCGCGGCCGCTGAGGCGGAACATCGTGGTTGGAACGGACATCAAGGGCTCCTTGGGTAGGGCTTTTGTATACCTATTCTCCCTTGCCTCGGCGCCAATGTGAATGGTTGACATTGCAGACAGCATGGTTACTGGCCTCTGGCTACCGACCGGGCAATCGAAGGGAACATTTGTGTCGGTGGGCTGTTAGACTTTTGTCCTGTCTTAAAAGGAGTCACCCGTGATCACATCCCGCCTGCGCACCCTGCGCGACCATATCCGCTGGGCGGTCAGCCGCTTCCATGAGCACGACCTGTTCTTCGGCCACGGTGCCGACAACGCTTGGGACGAAGCCCGCCTGCTGGTGCTGGGCGCCGTGCACCTGCCGTGGGAGGTGGCCGACAGCTACCTGGACTGCCAGCTGGAAGATGACGAGCGCGTGCGCCTGCAGCACCTGCTCAAGCGCCGAATCGAAGAGCGGGTGCCCACCGCCTACCTACTGGGCGAGGCGTGGTTCTGCGGCATGTCGTTCGTGGTCGATGAGCGTGTGTTGGTGCCGCGCTCGCCCATCGGCGAACTGATCGAAAAACGCTTCGAGCCCTGGCTGGCCACGCCGCCTGCGCGCATCCTTGACTTGTGCACCGGCTCCGGCTGCATCGGCATCGTCGCCGCCGACGTGTTCCCCGAGGCCGAGGTGGTGCTGGCCGACCTGTCCTTCGATGCCTTGGAAGTCGCCAACCACAACATCGAGCGCCATGGCTTGGAAGAGCGTGTATACACCGTGCAGGGTGATGGCTTCGCCGGCCTGCCCGGGCAGCGCTTCGATCTGATTCTGTCCAACCCGCCGTATGTCGACGCCGAAGATTTCGCCGACATGCCGACCGAGTATCACCACGAGCCCGAGCTGGGCCTGGCCTGTGGCAACGATGGCCTGGACCTGGTGCGGCGCATGCTCGCCGAGGCGGCTGACCACCTGAATGAAAAAGGGCTGCTGATCGTCGAGGTGGGTAACAGCCAGGTGCATGTCCAGGCGCTGTATCCAGAGGTGGACTTCGCTTGGCTGGAGTTCGAGCGGGGTGGGCATGGCGTGTTCATGCTGACTGCCGAGCAGTGCCGTCAGCACCAGGAGCTGTTCCGCTCCCGCGTCTGATCAAGACAGAGGGCTGCGCTGCAGCCCTTTTCGCGGGTAAACCCGCGAAAAGGGCGCCACGTCTCTAGCGCGTGGCGATCCAGATCAGCAGTCCCGCCTGGAACACGGCAAACGCCACCAGGCACGTGATGGTAAAGCGCAGGCCGCTGTCTTCGCGGCGGTACTTGGCGACCCGTTCATCCCGCTCGCGCAACTGCGCCTGCTTCTCCAGCAGCTGTTGCTCGGCCTGTTGCAGCATTCCGGCAGCCTCGAGGATGTCGACGCGCTGGACCTTTTCATTGTTCCAGCCGCCCTTGAGCTGGCCTACCGTGGTATCCACGGTGCGCCCCTTGAGCAGTTGTCCGCCTTCGTATTCCACCTCAAGCCCTGCACTGCGCAGTACATGGTCGCGGCGCAGGCGGTTGTCTTCGTTCAGGGCATCCTTGCTGGGCAGGGCTACGCCTTCGACTTGGTAGTTCGACCAACGCTGTTGCAGCCACTGCACCGCCTGTCCCAGGAGGAACCGCCCCAGGCCGCGGTTCGCCGGCTCGAGCTGCAAGCCACCGTCACCGCCGATACGCACCTGGCGCTGTTCGTGATCGACACGGATGTCCAGCTGGTTCTGCTCTTTGCGCACTTTCTGACCTGGCAGGCGGATTTCCAGCCGCAGCAGGCTGTGCGTCTTGCTATGCCGCTCGGCATGGCCGAACTCGACGAAACGCAGCGGACGGGCGCCGCTGTTGCGGTCGGTGGGCAGGGCTGCCAGGCGCAGCAGTTGGAAGTGTTCAGGGGCCAGGTCTTCCCATGGCAGCGGAGCGCTTGCTGGGGCTTGTGGCTCTTCGTCCGCCTCAACGGCGGCGGGGGCGTCGGTCATCGGAAGTGTCCTCGAATGCACGGCGGGCAGGACGGTGGAAAGGGGCTGATGCGTTGCCCAATCGCGAGGCAATGCCACTCCTACATTCAATCAGTGGGAGCGGGTTTGTCCGCAATGGAGCGCAAACGGCCTCAAAAACACCGATCACTGCCTCGATCAACCGGTTATCGGCAGCAACGGAGACTTCCTGAGGACAATCTAGGCCGGCGGCAGCTGGCGAATGAACGCCACGATCCGCTCACCCAGTTCACGGGCCAGCGGCAGCCCCGGGTTGCGGTAGCTGTCGCGCTGCTGGCTCATGTCCCGAGGGGTGATACGCAGCATGTGGTTCATGCCATCGATCAGGGCCAACTGCGCGTCGGGCTTGGCGGCCTTGAGGCGTTCGGCGTCGGCGACGTCCACCTGCACGTCGTTGCGGCCCTGGATGATCAAGGCGGGCATCGGCAGACGAGCGAACGCTGCTGCCGGGTCCTGGCGCAGCAACGAGATCAGGTAAGGCTGCACGCTCGGGCGAAACACATCGCGCAGCGGCCCCGGCACATCCAGAGAGGTCTGTCCGGCCTGCAGGCGGCCGATCAGCGCATTGCCGCGCGCCAGTTCTGCCGGCGGCAGGCGCTGGGCCAATTGTTCGCGCAGCACCTCTGCCACGGGGCGACCGCTGCCGGCCACGGTGATCACCGCGCTGGCGCCGGCCTGTTCAGCGGCCAGCGTCGCAATCAGCGCGCCTTCGCTGTGGCCAAGCAGGATCAGCGGACCGAAGCGTGGGTCAGCCCTGAGTTTGCGGCCCCAGGCCACGGTGTCGGCCACGTAGCGCTCGACGCTCAGGTCCCGCTCATCGGGCGTGGCCGGTTGGCTTGCGGCAACGCCGCGCTTGTCGAAACGCACGCTGGCGATGTGCTCGCCGGCCAGCAGCAGGGCCAGACGCTTGAGGTTGTCCAGGCGACCACTGGCGGGGTTGTTGCCGTCGCGGTCGGTGGGGCCGGAGCCGGCAATGATCAGCACTACCGGCGGCGGGGTGGCTTGTTGCGGCAGCAGCAGGCTGCCATGGAGCACGCCCTGGCCGGTGTCCAGGTCGATGGGGCGTTGCAGTACGGTCGGGGCGGCGGCCTGGGCGAGGCCTGAGCACAGCAGCAGAAGCAGGGCGGCGAGGCGCAACATCATAGGGCTACTACTTGGTGGGATGTCGGTTGGACCGGGTGGCTGACCGAAGGTTCTCTCATGCCCCTTCGCCGATGAACCCACTCCCCTAGGTTTGAGCGTGATCGAAGGGGCTGAACCGACCACCCGAATAAAGGGAATTTCCGTATACTGCCCGCCTCCCTCACATTCAGGCAGATTCGCGGAGCGTCCATGTCCGGCAATACCTACGGCAAGCTGTTCACTGTCACCACCGCAGGCGAAAGCCACGGCCCGGCGTTGGTCGCCATTGTCGATGGATGCCCTCCGGGTCTGGAAATCTCCCTGGCCGATCTGCAGCACGACCTGGATCGCCGCAAGCCGGGCACCAGCCGGCACACTACCCAGCGCCAGGAACCGGATGAGGTCGAAATCCTCTCGGGTGTGTTCGAAGGTCGTACCACCGGCTGTTCCATCGGTCTGCTGATCCGCAACACCGACCAAAAATCCAAGGACTATTCGGCGATCAAGGACCTGTTCCGCCCAGCCCACGCCGACTACACCTACCACCATAAATACGGCATCCGCGACTACCGCGGCGGCGGCCGCAGTTCGGCCCGCGAGACCGCCATGCGCGTGGCTGCCGGCGCCATCGCCAAGAAGTACCTGGCCACCCAAGGCATCCGCGTGCGTGGCTACATGAGCCAGCTGGGCCCGATCGAAATCCCGTTCAAGACCTGGGAGTCGGTCGAGCACAACGCCTTCTTCAGTCCTGATCCTGACAAAGTGCCGGAGCTGGAGGCCTACATGGACCAGTTACGCCGTGACCAGGACTCGGTCGGCGCGAAGATCACCGTGGTCGCCGAGGGCGTGATGCCTGGCCTGGGCGAGCCGATCTTCGACCGCCTGGACGCGGAGCTTGCCCATGCTTTGATGAGCATCAACGCCGTCAAGGGCGTGGAGATCGGCGCCGGTTTCGCCAGTGTCGCCCAGCGTGGCACCGAGCACCGCGATGAGCTGACGCCTGAGGGCTTCCTGAGCAACAACGCAGGCGGCATCCTGGGCGGGATCTCTTCCGGCCAGCCGATCGTCGCCCACCTGGCGCTCAAACCGACGTCGAGCATTACCACCCCGGGCCGCTCCATCGATGTCGACGGCAACCCGGTCGAGGTCATCACCAAGGGCCGTCACGACCCATGCGTGGGCATCCGTGCCACGCCGATCGCCGAGGCGATGATGGCTATCGTGCTGATGGATCACCTGCTGCGCCACCGTGCGCAGAACGCCGATGTGAAGGTGAATACCCCGGTGCTGGGCCAGCGCTGATTCGTCCGCACGGGTCACTTCGCGAGTAAACCCGCTCCTAGAGGACTACCGCAGGTCCTGTGGGAGCGGTCCCCCGTGAAGGAGCCGGCACAGGCAACCAAAGGCCCCGCCCATGCCCCCGATTCCCTACTGGCGCCTATCCAGCTTCTACCTCTTTTACTTCGCCTTGCTCGGCTCCACCGCGCCGTTCCTGGCGTTGTACTTCGACCATTTGGGCTTTTCGCCGGCACGCATCGGCGAACTGGTGGCCATTCCCATGCTGATGCGCTGCATCGCACCCAACCTGTGGGGCTGGCTGGGGGATCGCAGCGGCCAACGGTTGCTGATCGTGCGCCTGGGCGCTTTGTCGACTCTGGCCACCTTCTCGCTGATCTTCATCGACAAAAGCTACGCCTGGCTGGCACTGGTGATGGCGCTCCATGCGTTCTTCTGGCATGCGGTGCTTCCGCAGTTCGAGGTGATCACCCTGGCGCACCTGCACGGGCAAACCTCGCGCTACAGCCAGGTGCGCCTGTGGGGCTCGATCGGTTTCATCCTCACCGTGGTCGGCCTGGGACGGCTGTTCGAGTGGCTAAGCCTGGATATCTACCCGGTGGCGTTGGTGACCATCATGGCCGGGATTTTCATCGCGAGCCTCTGGGTGCCCAATGCCCAGCCGGTGGAGCATGCCGAGCGCAAGGGGGCAGGGGGCTTCCTGCGGCAACTGGCGGCGCCGGGTGTAATGGCGTTCTATGTGTGCGTGGCGCTGATGCAGCTCAGCCACGGCCCTTACTACACCTTCCTCACCCTGCACCTGGAACATCTGGGCTACACCCGTGGCGCCATTGGTTTGCTGTGGGCGCTGGGGGTGGTGGCCGAAGTGCTGGTATTCATGGCCATGAGTCGAATCTTCGCCCGGGTTTCAGTGCGCCCTGTGCTATTGGCGAGCTTCCTGCTGGCGGCGCTGCGTTGGCTGTTGCTGGGGAATCTTGCGGATATTCCAGCGGTGCTGGTGTTTGCCCAGCTGCTGCATGCGGCGACCTTCGGCTGTTTCCATGCCGCAGCCATTGCCTTCGTCCAAGGTAGCTTCGGCGCGCGTCAGCAAGGGCAGGGGCAGGCGTTGTATGCGGCCTTGTCTGGCACCGGCGGTGCCCTGGGCGCACTCTATTCGGGCTACAGCTGGAAACTGCTGGGCCCGTCCTTCACCTTTGGTATGGCCAGCGTCGCGGCGCTCGCGGCAGCCGTTATCATTGCCCTTTGTTCGAAACAGACCAGGACCAGCCCCTGATGAGCATTCTCAGCGTTTTCCATCTCTACACCCCCGAGTTGCCGAACAAGGTGCTGACCCACCACGACGATATCGCCGCCACCCTCGCCGAGCAGGGTGTGCGCCTGGAGCGCCGTACCGATGAGCTGCGCATCCGCCCGGGCACAGCTCATGAGCAAGTGTTGGCCAAATGCCATGGGCTGTTGGACCAACTGATGACCACACATGGCAGCGTCGCGTTCGGCCTGCTCAACCGCGATGGCCTTGACCCGAGCCAGGCTGACCTTCGCGATGAGCATGTGCACGAAGCGGTTGAAGTGTTTGCCGTGATTGGCGGACGCGGACAGGTCAGCTTGCGCCTGGGCGACTACGTGTATGCGGTGTTGTGCGAGAAGGGCGACGTGTTGGTGATTCCCGCCGGCGTGCGCCGTTGGGTGGACTTGGGGGACAACCCGTTCTGCCTGGCGTTGCGCCTGTTTGGCAGCGAATCGGGGATGCAGCCGCAGTTCACCGGCGATTCGACGGCCCGGCAGTTTGCCGGCATGGATGAGTTTTGAGGTACGTTTTTCACGGATAAGCCGCCCCCACAGCCACTCCACCGCCTTTGGAACGATGGAACACCTGTGGGAGCGGGTTTACCCGCGAAAGTCGCGCCGCATCAGCGATAGGTCGGCAGGGCAAAACGCTGCTGGCTCTGCAACATCGAGATCACTGGAAGCTCACTGGCCTGTTCGGCCAAGTCGCGGCGGATGGCGCTGATCGCCCAGGACAACTGCTCGGCGCTGTGCAACTGTGCGTAGGTCAATGCACGGCGAGTCACCTTGCCATCGGCTGCCCGCAGGGTCAGCTGGATACCGCCGTCGGGGCGAGGCTGGGTTTCGACTTGATAGGCGCAGAATACCGAGGCGAACTTTTCCTGGATGAGGTCCATATCTCAACTCCTGACTGTTGTATGGGCAGACGTGAGTTGAGTGTTGCAGTGACCGTGCCATCCTCGCCGATTTGAAAAATACCTTTAAAATCAATGAGTTGTGAATAAACTAAATCTGGGCAACCGTGCATTTCGCATGGTCGTGCATTTTGCACAGTGCAATTTGCAAGAGTCATAAGGTTTGTCTTTCGAGCCGATAGAATCTGAACCTTTGACCGCCTGGCAGTGCCTGACGAAGACTTGGGCTCTTTTCTTGCCAGGAGGTTCCAGATGTCCGACCAACAGCCCACCGCCATGACTGACGAAGAGACGGCCGCATTTGCCGAAGAAGTCTTCGAGCGTGCCCGGCGCGGCGATGCGCCGATGCTCGAGCGCCTGCTGCAGAGCGGTCTGCCCGCCAACTTGCGCAATCACAAGGGCGACACCTTGCTGATGCTGGCCAGCTACCATGGCCACATCGACGCGGTGCGTGTGCTGCTGGCCCATGGCGCCGACCCGCTGATCGCCAACGACAACGGTCAACTGCCCATCGCGGGAGCCGCATTCAAGGGTGACCTGGCCATGATCCGCTTGCTGATCGAACATGGCGTGCCAGTGGATGCCGCCGCCGAGGACGGTCGTACCGCCCTGATGCTCGCGGCGATGTTCAACCGCAGCGAGAT
Organism: Pseudomonas sp. HTZ2; assembly: GCF_033173945.1. Lineage (NCBI taxonomy): Bacteria > Pseudomonadati > Pseudomonadota > Gammaproteobacteria > Pseudomonadales > Pseudomonadaceae > Pseudomonas > Pseudomonas sp. HTZ2. The sequence goes on from NZ_CP137332.1 coordinate 5,200,676, forward strand.
ACTCGAGTTCTTGTTGGCTCAAGGTGCCGATCCTGCACGCCAGGATGCCCGTGGCGCCACTGCCTTGGTCGCCGCCCAGACCATGGGCGCACCGGACACTGCCGCGCGCCTGCAGACGCTGGCCGGCTAACCCTCAGGGGGCATTTGCGGCTATCCTTGGCGACTTTTTCGCCAGCGCAGGGGCCCCCCATGAAAAACCAGTTGTCCGAACTCATCAGCCTCATCGGCGCCGGCTGCATGCGCGAGCAAGACATCGAGCGCATCGCCGACGAAGCAGCCCAGGCCTACGCCGATCCCGCCGCCTTCCTGGCCGCCAACCCAGACATCAACTACGACGACAGCTTCCCCATCCCACTGGGTGAATGGGTGGTGGTCGGCAGCCTGCCGGACACCGTGCTGTTCCAGGCCGATAGCTACCAAGAGCTGTTCGAACGCATCACCGACTCATTCGACAAGAGTGTGCCGTTCAACCTCAAGCCCAAGCAGCTGGCGCGCACCGAGCCGCTGACCGCGCTCAATCGCATCCAGGTCCAGATGGGGGCCCTGAACAAGGAGGCCGGCGGTTATGTGCTGGTCAACTTCAGCCAGTTGCTCGATGACGAGTTGCAGATGGTGATGGTGGGGCAGAACGACCTGGCCCGAGTGCTGGAGTTGGGCGCTGAGGTGGGGATCAAGGTCGAGCCGGCGTTGGAAGCATTGAAGGTCGCTGTTCACGTCTGATGGGCTGCTCGTTCGCGGGTGGTCCCGCTTCCGCAGGTATCGATGCGGACCTGCCGGGAGCGGGTTTACCCCCTGATGAGGCGGTAGCGTCAGCCCAACGCGGTATCGAGGAACATCATCACCGCGAATCCGCCCATCAGGCCCAGGGTTGCCGACGTTTGGTGCCCATTGCGGTGGGTTTCGGGAATCACTTCATGGGACACCACGAAGATCATCGCACCCGCCGCCAAGCCCATGCTCACCGGATACGCCAGTGCGAAGCCGGTAGAGATACCCAGGCCAATCACCGCACCCAGCGGCTCCATCAGGCCGGAGCCGACCGCCACCAGCGCCGCCTTGAGGTTCGACAGGCCTGTCGCGCGCAGAGCCAGGGCCACGGCCAGGCCTTCGGGGATGTCCTGGATGGCAATCGCGCTGGTCAGCGGCAGGCCGATGTTCATGTCGCCGTTGGCGAAGCTCACGCCGATGGCCATGCCTTCGGGCAGGTTATGCAGGGTGATCGCCAGCACGAACAACCACACCCGGTTGATGCGCTCCGCCTCTGGGCCGCAAGGGCCAGTGCTTTCATGTTCGTGCGGGGTGAAGCGATCAAGGCCAAGCATCAACAGCACACCCAATCCCATCCCCAGCACCACGGTGAAGGCCGCTGCCGGGCCATTGCCGGTGATTTCCCGGGCAGCGTCCAGGCCTGGCAGGATCAACGAGAAGGAACTGGCCGCGAGCATCATCCCGGCGGCAAAGCCGAGCATCACGTCCTGGCTGCGCGTGCTGACATCGCGCAGCACCACTGCCAGCACCGCGCCCAGGGCTGTGGCGCCGAACCCTGACAGCCCACCCAGCAGCGCCAAGTGCAGGTTGTCGGCATGGTCGCCATGGATGGCATTCCACAGGCTGGCCGCGAGCAGGCCGAGCACGACCAACAGGCTCAGGCCCAGGCCGGCGCTGAGCCATGGGGTGGTCGCGGCTTGTTGCCGCCAGGCGTTGAACAGCGAGGCGGGAGCAGGACTTTCAGGAGCGTGGGCAGGGGGCATGCGGACCTCGTGACAATGTATGAACGCAGTCTAGCCATTGACCTATTCCAGCGGCCAAGCATTCCATTCTATCGACGCAATAGCCGGCTATGCTTGGCAGCAAATCTTTTGCCAGGAGCAGTCGCATGGGGTCCACCTTCAACAGCCTTGTCGGGCTCATCATTCTCGCCCTGGACATCTGGGCGATTCTTCACGTGCTCAAGAGCGGCGCCGAGGTGGGCATCAAGGTGCTCTGGATCTTGTTGATCGTATTGCTGCCGGTGATCGGGCTGATCATCTGGGCCATCGCCGGGCCCAGGGGCAACCTGAAATTCTGAAGGCAGCGGTACCAATCCGGCCCATTGGCAGGTTTATCCGCCAATGGGCCTGCTAGACACCGCAAACGCCGGCTCGTGACGAAATTTTCACACTGGATTATCGAAAATCCGCGCCGCACAATGCTGCGTTGGCCCAATAGCCGTGCTTTGATGGCCGGGCCCTTCAGGTAGCAGGGCGATTTCGCCTTTCCGCAAACCCGCAATCCTAGGATCCCCTCATTCATGGCTAACACGGATGCCTTGAAGCAACGGGCCGTGCCGGCTCCGTTCGCGCCGACCCTCAAATCGCACCTGGCCTATACGCTGCTCAGCGGCCTGGTGATCATGCTGATGCTGAGCCTGGTTCGCCTGGCGTTGCTGATCTACAACAGCGACATGATCGGCGACACCCCATCTTCCACCGTCGCCGAAGGATTCCTCAACGGCCTGCGCTTCGACCTGCGGGTGGTGGTGTACCTGAGCATTCCGCTGTTGCTGGCGTTGCTCAGCCCTTGGGCTATGGCCCGTCGCGGGTTCTTCCGCCTTTGGCTGACCTTGACGTCCAGCGTGGTGATGTTCCTTGGCCTGATGGAAATGGACTTCTACCGCGAGTTCCACCAGCGCCTGAACGGCCTGGTGTTCCAGTACATCAAGGAAGACCCCAAGACCGTCCTGAGCATGCTGTGGTACGGCTTCCCGGTCGTGCGCTACCTGCTGGCCTGGCTGTTCGGGACCTGGCTGCTGAGCCTGCTGTTCAAGGGTATCGACCGCCTGACCCGCAATGGCGGAGCCTCCCAGAGCCTGGCTCCACGTCGGATCGCCCCTTGGTACCACCGCCTGGCAGTGTTCATGGTGGTACTGCTGGTAGCCGTCGTGGCTGCCCGTGGCACCCTGCGCCAGGGCCCGCCGATGCGTTGGGGGGATGCCTTCACCACCGACTCGAACTTCGTCAACCAGCTTGGCCTGAACGGCACCTTGACCCTGATCGACGCGGCCAAGAGCCGTTTCGGTGAAGACCGTGCCAATATCTGGAAGCCCACCGTCGAGCAGGACGTGGCCACGCAAACCGTGCGTGATCTGTTGCTGACCCCTCACGACACCTTGGTCGATGCCGACGAAGCGGCTGTGCGCCGTGACTTCCAGCCGCCCGCTGACCGCACCCTGCCGGTCAAGAACGTCGTCGTGATCCTCATGGAAAGCTTCGCCGGTCATTCGGTGGGCGCCCTCGGCAGCCCGAATAACATCACGCCGTACTTCGACAAGCTGGCCAAGGAAGGCCTGCTGTTCGACCGTTTCTTCTCAAACGGCACCCACACCCACCAGGGCATGTTCGCTACCATGGCGTGCTTCCCGAACCTGCCTGGCTTCGAATACCTGATGCAGACCCCGGAAGGGGGGCACAAGCTGTCTGGCCTGCCAGCGCTGCTGAGCGCTCGTGACTACGACGATGTCTACGTCTACAACGGGGATTTCGCCTGGGACAACCAGTCCGGTTTCTTCGGCAACCAGGGTATGACCACTTTCATTGGCCGTAACGATTTCGTCGATCCGGTGTTCTCCGACCCGACGTGGGGCGTGTCCGACCAGGACATGTTCGACCGGGGCAACGAGGAATTGGCCAAGCACGATGGCAAAAAGCCGATCTACGCGCTGCTGCAGACGCTCTCCAACCACACCCCGTATGCGCTGCCCAAGGACCTGCCGGTCGAGAAGGTCACAGGCCAGGGCCGCCTGGACGAACACCTCACGGCCATGCGCTATTCCGACTGGGCACTTGGCCAGTTCTTCGAGAAGGCGCGCAAGGAGCCGTACTTCAAGGACACCCTGTTCGCCATCGTCGGCGACCATGGCTTCGGCAACCAGCAACAGGTCACCGAGCTGGACCTGGGCCGCTTCAACGTGCCGTTGCTGTTGATCGCCCCGGGGATCCAGGAGAAGTTCGGTGCGGTCAACCACACCGTGGGTACCCAGGTCGACATCGTGCCGACCATCATGGGCCGCCTGGGTGGCCAGACCCGCCACCAGTGCTGGGGCCGTGACCTGCTGAACCTGCCTGAGGGCGACCCGGGCGTGGGCATCATCAAGCCGTCGGGCAGCGAGCAGATCGTTGGCTTGGTCAAGGGTGACCGCATCCTCATCGAGTCCAAGGACATGACCCCGCGCCTGTATCGCTACCAGCTGGGTCGCGAGTTCAAGGCCGAGCTGATCGAGAGCCCCGACCAGCCTGAGCTGCTGAAGAACCTCGAGTCCTACATCCAGACGGCGACCAAGAGCCTGATGGACAACACCGCCGGTGTCGTCCATGGCGTGCCCAAGGACTGACGCCCTCGCGCGCTCCCTCCCACAGGTGATGGCCAAGCCTTCACTTGTGGGGCGGGCTTTCCCACCACTGCGGTGAACTGAACAAACGCCCTCGTCGACGGTCAAGGATACTGGCAGCACATACCCGGTATTCTTTGATTGAGAGGACAATTCAATGAAAGAGTGGGAAGTCACCTTCGTCGACCAGAATGGCGTACAGAGCTCACTGCTCTACAACGGCGATCAACGCCCAAGCGATGAGCAAGCCGCCCGCCTGATCCGCTCGCATTTGTTCCCGGTCATCGATGAACTTGACCTCAATGACTTCCAGGACCGCAGTCCATTCCCCACCGTGCGCTGGCTCAAGGAGCAGAGCGGCGTCTCCATCACCCGCATCGAAGAAAGACCCTGAACGCGCTGCGCTGGCGTTGTGAGCCAGCAGGCACTACGCTCAGACGAGGCCCGGATCTTTCTGCGGATCCGCGTCGGCTCCATTCGCGTCTCTCATTAGCTCGATCTGCCAGGCACTCGATTGTGCAAAGCAGGTGCGTTGTGCACGGAAAGTCTATCCATTGCGTTTGTAGGAGGACGTTTCATGAGCAGCCAGAACGACGATATCAGCAGCAATGTCCTTCGCCAGATGAAAGCTGGCGGTTTCGACTTCACCCGAATCCATCCCATCGAGTTCTATGCGGTGTTCCCTGACGAGGCTGGTGCCCGGCGTGCGGCCGGACAGTTCCGCGGTGAATCCCTCAATGCCCAGGTACGTGAGCTGGACGACGGCGCTTGGCACCTGGAGCTGAGCAAAATCATGTACGCCACCTACCGAGGGATCGGGGCCTTCGAGGAGGCCTTCGAGCAGGTCGTCTCGCCCTTTGGGGGCGAGGTCGAGGGATGGGGCGTGAAGCAGGAGCGGCCAGTCGCCTGAATACCCTAGGCCAGGGGCCGCTGTGCGGCCCTTTGCAGGCTGCGCCGGCGGCACAACCTTTCAAGGCTTGCGCTTGGCCATGTGCGCCAGGTAGGCGATCAATGCGTCGAGCTCTTGCTCGCTCAGCACGTTTTCGGCAAACCCTGGCATTTTCGCCTGGGGCCACTGCCGTAGGCTTTGCGGATCACGAATGTAGCGGCGCAAAAAGCCCGGCTGGAAGTACTCGGTGGGGTTGTGGGGCACGTTCAAGTCTGGTCCGAACTGGGCATCGCCTGCGCCATTGAGGCGGTGGCACGCCAGGCAGTTCTGCTGGAACAGAGCAAAGCCCTGGCGTACCGGATCGTTCGCTGCGAGCGTGGGGTCGGGCAGTAGGGCAGGGAAGCGCTCCTGCACCGGTGCCAGGCGACGAATCGTGGTGATCTGGAACGGCCATTGCTCTGGGCGGATGTTCCCGGCTTGAGGGTCGGTCCACACCAGGTAGAACGGCCCGGCACCCGGTTTGCCGTTGCCCAGCGCCGGCCAGGGTTTGGCCGGGTCTTCCACGGCCAGCCAGGCCCGTGCGGGGCCGGCCTGGAGCAAGGGCGCGGCAGGCATTTCGGCGGCGAAGCCATCCAGCGCGACGGCTTGCAAATGATCGTTGGGGCCAACCCCCTCGAGCAGTGCACTCAATGGCACAGCGCGGTAGTGCATGGAGCGCTTGTAGGAGACATCCTGCTCGATACTGATGTCCTGGGCCTGTGGGTGTGCCAGCAATGCCTCGCTTTGCCACTGGCGCGCGGTATGACCGAATTCCAGATGCAATTGCGCCGCCGATAGCGGCAGACAGAACAGCAAGGTCAATAGGGCAAAGCAATTGCGCATGGGTAATCTCCAACCTTGAGTGGTCGGCAGATTACCTGTGCAATGCCAACAATGGCCACGGCTGCGTTTATCCGAACAAGCGTGTCAGGTTCGGCAGGATGAGCAGCAAGGTCGTGGCGAAGAGAATGAGCCCGGCTTGGCGTACTTTCGATTGTCTGAACATGGCGGACCGCCTTCTTGTTGTTATTCCTGAATAGCCCTTGGCTTCCTTGTCTTGCTTCGGGTCGATCGCAACGGCGCTCGGTGACGCCGGTCGTGCATGCCTCGTGTGTCTGGATATACAACCAACAGTAGGGTGTGCGTTATCCATGTTTGAGAACCCTTTGTTCTATTGGCAGATTCGTTGATTTCTTTCGTTTATGAGGCCAAGGGCTATCACGCTGGCATCCTCTGGCTAGACAGGTGCGGCATGAACGAGCGCCCCGGTGAAATTAGTGACCGTTCGTCAGTGCATCCTACTTGCTTGTAGGTAGGTTTCGCGTCAGTCTCTACAGCAAAAATCCCACACACGTCGTTCAGGACTATCCCTATGTCGTTACGCATCTGCATCCTGGAAACCGATGTCCTGCGACCGGAGTTGACCGCGCAGTATCAGGGCTACGGAAGGATGTTCGAGCAGCTGTTCTCGCGTCAGCCGATCGCAGCGCAGTTTCACGTCTATAACGTGATGAACGGCGAGTACCCTCCCGAGGGCGAAACCTTCGATGCGTACCTGGTGACCGGCAGCAAGGCGGACTCGTTCGGCTCCGATCCGTGGATCCAGACGCTCAAGGCCTACCTGCTCAAGCTCTACGAGCGTGGCGAGAAGCTACTGGGTGTGTGTTTCGGCCATCAGGTGCTGGCGCTGGTGCTCGGCGGCAAGACCGCGCGGGCCGATCAGGGCTGGGGCCTGGGTATCCACCGTTATTCCTTGGCGGCCCATGCGCCGTGGATGGATCCTGAAGTGTCCGAACTGACCCTGCTGATCAGTCACCAGGACCAGGTTACCGAGCTGCCTGAGGGTGCTACGGTCATCGCCTCCAGCGATTTCTGCCCCAATGCGGCCTACCACATCCGCGACCAGGTGCTGTGCTTCCAAGGGCATCCGGAGTTTGTCCATGACTACTCCCGCGCCTTGCTCGACGCGCGCCAGGATGTGTTGGGCGAAGAGGTCTACCGGCGAGCGATCGCCAGCCTGGAGCAAGACCACCAGGGCGATCTGGTCGGCAAGTGGATGCTGCGGTTCATCGGGCACTCGGACAAGGCCAAGGAAAACGCGGCATAAAGAGCCCTGTGGGGGCCGCTTTGCGGCCTCTCACAGGCTTCAAAGCAGCTCGAAGATCGGCCCGTGCGGCAAACGGCTACAGCCAGCCCGAGCGCTTGAAGCTTGCGTACAGCGCACTGCATCCCACGCCAATCACGCCTAGAACTCCAAAGTACCCGTAATGCCAGCCAAGCTCCGGCATGTTCTGGAAGTTCATCCCGTAGATGCCTGCAATGGCGGTGGGGAACGCCAGGATCGCCGCCCAGGCAGCGAACTTTCGCTGCACGATGCTCTGGCGTGACGACTCCAGCAGCATGCCGATCTCGATAGTCTGACTGGCGATGTCGCGGATACTGGCCAGATCTTCCATCTGCCGAGTGACGTGGATCTGCACGTCCCTAAAGTACGGGCGCATGTTCTTGTCGATGAAGGGGAAGTTCAGGCGCTGCAGCTCCTCGCTGACCTCGACCATCGGCGCCACGTAGCGGCGCAGGCGCAGGATGTCCCGGCGCAGGCTGTGCAGGCGCTGGATGTCCTCTTCTTGGAGCGAATTGCTCAGCACGCTCTGTTCCAGCTCCTCGATCTCGCCGTGGATGGCCTCGCTGACCGGCTGGTAGTTCTCGGTGACGAAGTCGAGCAAGGCGTAGAGCACGAAATCTTCGCCATGCTCGAGCAACAGCGGGCGCGCCTCGCAGCGTTGGCGCACCAAGGCATAGGATTTGGAATGGCCGTTGCGGCAGGTAATGATGTAGCCGTTGCCGGCGAAGATGTGCGTCTCGATGAACTCCAGCTTGCCTTCATGGCGCACCGGGGAATAGGTGACGATGAACAGGGCGTCGCCAAAGGTCTCGAGCTTGGGGCGGCTGTGCTTTTCCAGGGCGTCTTCGATGGCCAGTTCATGCAGGCCGAACTGGCGCTGCAGGTTGGCCAGCTCTTCGGCATTGGGCTCTTCCAGGCCGATCCAGACGAAGTGCCCTGGCTTGCGGGCCCACTCGCTGCCCTCGTCGATACTGATATTGGTGACCTTCCTGCCGGCGCTGTACACCGCCGATGCCACGACTCGCCCCATGGTTGTCCGCTTCTTCGGTTGAACACCCGATACAGCTTGGGCTCAGTCACGTCATAGAGCAACCATCGCCTGTGTCGCTGAGGGCGTCGAGCGCATTGCCGAGCGAATCAGCTTTGCGCCAGCTCGCCCTCCATGCGGTCGATGCACTGCTGCATCTGCGTGCGGCATTGCTCGATCAGTACCGGCAGATCCTGCTGGCTCAGGCCGGCAGTAGCGATCGGTGGCAGCGAGCGCACGATCACTGTGCGCTGGCGCCAGCTGTTCAGGCCCAGGCGCTTGGAGTAGCGACTGACGCATACCGGCACGATGGGCACACCGGCCTCGACGGCCATGTGGAACGCGCCTTTCTTGAAGGCCAGCAAGTGCTCGCCGGGGTTGCGGGTGCCCTCGGGGAAGATCCAGATCGAGGTGTCGTTACGCAAGATGCGGGTGGTCACCTGCATGGCCTTGCGCGCCTGGTAGGCATTCTTGCGATCCACCAGCACGTTGCCGCCAAGCCAGAACAGCTGGCCGAACAGGGGGATCCAGCCCAGGCTCTTCTTGCCGATGGCCACGGTGCGTTGCGGTACCACCTGGCCGAGGATGAACAGGTCGAAGTTGGACTGATGATTGGCAACGATGACGCAGCCGGGTGGTTGGTCCCACAACGGGCCGACCTCGGCCTTGACCTTGATCCGCATCAGCCAGGCGGCAGGCAGGCTGTAGAGGCGGGCGAACAGGCGGCTATTATCGGGGTTGAACGGCCGGCACAGGCCGATGACCAGACCCGCCACGCCGACGAACAGAAAATGCAGTGCCAGAAGGAGCATGCGGAGCATATAGAGCATGGGACGACTCACACACCAGACAGTCGCGGCGCAGTGTACGGGTGTGCACTGCCTGGGGCAAACCTTTGGGTGTTGTGTCATGGCAAAGCCCGCGGCTAGAGGCGCGCGGGCTCGCGTTTGTGAAAGGCGCTGTCGACTCAACCCATTTGTTGCTGGTCCAGCAAGATGGCGTTGTCCAACGTCTCGAGCAGGTCTTTGCGCACCTTCAGCTTGGTGTTTTTATGCGCCAGCATGTTGATCTTCTTCAACTCGCGGGCGGCAGCCAGGGCAGCCTCCTGCAGTTGTTCAGCGGGCACCACTTTGTCGAGGAAGCCTGCATCCACCGCGGCATGCGGGTCGAACACTTCGGCATTGATCACCGCACGATGGAAGGCCGAACGGCGTAGACGGTCACGGGCCAGCTCGATGCCGGCGTGGTGCATGGTCATGCCGATCTGCACTTCGTTCAGGCAGATCTTGTAGGGGCCCTCGACACCGATACGGTAGTCCCCTGACAACAGCAGGAACGCGCCCTTGGCCACGGCGTTGCCCGGGCAGGCGACCACCACCGGGAAGGGGTGGCTGAGCAGGCGACGGCTCAGGGTGGAGCCCAAGGTGACCAGGCCGACGGCTTCCTTCGGGCCGCTGGTCATCACCTTGAGGTCGTAGCCGCCGGAGAGAATGCCCGGCTGGCCGGTGATGATCACCACGGCGCGCTCTTGCACGGCGCGGTCCAAGGCGGCATTGAAGGCGGCGATGAGATCCGGCGAGATGGCATTGACCTTGCCGTTGTTCAGGGTCAGGGTGGCGATGCCGTCTTCGGCATGGTAGGTAATCAGCTCGCTCATGACAGAGTCCTTTGGGTGACGTGGCGACGACGGTACCCAGCGACGCCGGTCAGGTAAAGCGATAAGGCTGACCGGTCGGTCAGCGTCTGGGCCGCGCCCCTTGCCGCGACGGGGCAGGGGCAACATGGGCTGTAAAAGCACTGGCCAGATTGGCAGCATTGCCCTGGCAGGCCCGTTGTTTTGGCCAATTGGCTTAAGCGCATGAAAATTCTGAAAAAAATACTTGCCAAAGGAAAAGGCTTCTACTAAATTAGCGCGCCTCGACAGGCTGAACTGCTTGAAGAGATCCGGTGAAGTGTCCGAGTGGTCGAAGGAGCACGCCTGGAAAGTGTGTATACGAGAAATCGTATCAAGGGTTCAAATCCCTTCTTCACCGCCACTTTCAGAAAAGCCCCGCAAATCAATGGTTTGCGGGGCTTTTTCTATTCTGGGTTCTACCCAGCAATTCTATCCAGCGCCATTTCTGCCCCAGAACAATGGCAGGGCGTTCCTGGTCTAGCCTGCTGCGCGTCCTAGCGCTTCCGCTGCCGCCGTACGAACCTCGGCATTCTGAGTGCGGTCATTTACTGCCTTGGCTAATTCTGCACACGCATCAGGCCCGCCTATATGGCCTAGTCCGCGCGCTGCCCCAGCACGAACCTCAGCATTCTGAGTGCGGTCATTCAGTGTCGATACGAGGGCCTTAAAGGCTTGTTGCTTGTCCATGCGACGTTCCTTTGGATTGGGGGATTACAAGTCTACCCTGACAACGGAGTGTCCGTGCAAAAAAACGATAACTACTTATTCTGCATCTAGGCATGATTCCATTTTGTTCTCATTTCCTGTATCAATTCATGATGGCGCGCTTAGAAACGTTCGGAGGTTATTGTGGAAGTCTGGGAGTGGGAAAGTTTCGAGAAGGTTGTCACGCCCTCACGTTTCAAGGTTATTGATTCAGGTCCATTGTATGGGCCGATTACAGGGTTTTCAGTTAGGCGGGGACCAAAGTTTGAAATATTGTTATCTACGGAGTCTGCTGGTGATTCTGAATCACAGGGTGTTAAGCATGTGTCGGGCACGGTTAGAAATAACATTGATTCAATAGTGCTTGAAGACGTCTCTGGGTGTTTGGGTCGTGTTGTTGGTATAAGTCCTTTCTCTAGTGTCAAGTCGAATGACTACATTTCCGGTAAGTCTTTAACTAAACAAGAGTCTACGATTTCTTATGTGGAAGTCGTTATTCCTAATGTCTCGGTTGACTATAAAGTTGACTGGGTTTTGAATATGGATGACGGTGATATCATATGGCCGCATAAGCATGAAGTTAAGCTTGAAAGTTCTACTAGTAGCGAATGGGGGGATGATTTCTTAAGCTTGGTGACGAATGATTCTAAGCACCGATTTGGTAGGGCGTGCTTTTGCTTTTCTGTGAACGGAATAGATGTTGTTGTTGGGCGTACCAGGGGGGAGCGTAGCGAGCCAGATAAACGAGGATATCTGCTGTACAAAGGTGATGTCTCTGATGATGTTCGCTTGAAAATATTGGGGTGCGTATCATTCGCGCTTGGTATGTATTTAGTGCATATGGGGTCTGCGGGATTTTCCAGTGCAGGCTATCTTGCATACACGAAATCGATAAGCGCATACAGTATTGGAGGGCGGGTGTTTGAGCTTGGTAGAATGCCGCCTGCACCATTAGGGTTCAAATACCAAGGTGAGCTTGATCCAGATGTAACTGTTAAGGTCATACGTGCGTTATACGAAAATTATGATCGACTGAACCTAAGAACTCTTTTTTGGCAGTATTGGCATGCCCAGTGTGCGCCCTATCACGTGGCTGCTGTTCATTTTGGTGCGGCGATTGAGTTCTTGCAAAAGAAATACATGGAGGTTTTCGGGAAGCTGTCACTAGGTGTTATCTTGCCCAAAGCGGAATGGCGAAAGCTCCGAGATGAGATTCGTCTATTGCTGGAATCTAAAAGTATATCGCCCCATGAACTGGAACTCATTAATAGGCAGCTTGAAGGTTTGAATCGTGCGCCACAGAAGGTGGTAATGGAGCGATTTCTTGATGCATTGGGGATTTCAATCGGGGAGGTTGAACTGTCTGCCTGGCAGCATAGAAATGATGCTGCACATGGTAATGATCGCTCTGATAGCGATCCGATTGACATAATACGCGGAAACAAAGTTTTGCGTGTTATGCTGGATCGGTTGATTTTGTCAATCACTGTTTCGTCGGACTATTATTTTGACTATTACTCATATGGTTTCCCGGTTCGAAACTTGGCTGATCCAATTCCGGAAAACTAGTTTTTGATGTCGCAGATGGTTTTCCAGTTTTGCAAGAGATAATTTCACCACTTGCAATTGAATGCTTCATGGCAGGGACCCTCGCAACTAGTTGCCAATTAGGTACCATCAGCTTTTCACCCCCTCCCTGGGGTGGGGGTATAGCTAAAAAGGCCTCCTAGAAGGTGTGTCCGGTTATTTTGTCCATAACCGCTTCACTGTAGACAGGCTTACTTCTAGGTGTTTTGCTACGGCAGATTGTGATAATCCCTCGGCTTTGAGGTTTTGCACATCCTTCACGGATGTCGCCACTGGGCGACCGAGTTTGGTCCCTCCGGCTTTTGCCCTTTGCAAGCCTGCTTGTGTGCGTTCAATCAACAAATCACGCTCAAATTGAGCGACAGCAGCTAATACACCCATTGTCATTTTACCGGCCGCGCTGGTCAGATCGACACCACCCAACGCCAAGCAGTGGACCCTTATTCCTTTCCCTTCCAGAAACTCAACGGTCGATTGCACATCAATGGCGTTTCGCCCAAGCCTATCGAGCTTGGTGACAACCAATACGTCACCTGATTCCATGCGCTCCAACAACTTGTTGAAGCCTGCACGTTCGCTAGTGCTGGTGCTGCCGCTGATCGTTTCTTCGATTGCTCGTTGTGGTTGCAGATCGAATCCGGCTGCTTTGATTTCTTGGATTTGATTCTCTGTGGTTTGAATCGCCCCTGGTTTTCTAGACACTCTCCAAGCTCAGGAAATAGCGTTTCTCATACTCTACTGGAGACAGCTGCATAGCACTGCTGTGTCGGCGTTTAGGGTTATAGAACATCTCGATGTAATCGAACTCAGTAGTGAAACGATGCATCGCCGATGGTAGTGTGGGGCTTCCCCATGTGAGAGTAGGTCATCGTCAAGATTCATTTCGCAAAACCCCTATCTGCGCGAGCAGGTAGGGGTTTTGTCTTTTCTGGTGCCGACCGCTACGCTCCACTAGCAAGCGGTCCGGCACCCAGAGCCATCCCCATGGCCATCATCTCCCACAATTTGAGTCAGAGCACTAGAATAGCCTCCATTCATCTATTCAGAATTTCGATATGCCTAATCCTGTCGACTCCGAAGCGCTGGCCCATTTGCCGCTGGATAAGCTCGTGGCTTGCCACGAATGCGACCTGTTGATGCGTAAGCCGGTGCTACAGAATGACGAAAAGGCACATTGCCCGCGGTGTGGCTACGAGCTTTATGCTCATCGTCACAACGTGGTCAATCGCAGCCTTGCGTTGGTGTTGACGGCCTTGCTGCTCTATGTGCCCGCCAACTTTCTGCCCATCATGCAGCTGCACTTGCTCGGTCAGACGTCGGACGACACTGTCTGGAGTGGTGTGCTAGGCCTATTCAACTCGAATATGCGCGGCGTGGCAGTCGTCGTGTTCCTATGCAGCATGGCGATCCCATTGCTCAAGCTTCTCTGCCAATTACTGGTTCTGTTGAGCATTCGCCTAGATATCGGACGAAGTTACGGATTGCTCTTCTATCGTATTTATCACCACCTGCGTGACTGGGGCATGCTCGAGGTCTACTTCATGGGGGTGCTGGTTGCCATCGTCAAACTGGTCGATCTTGCGGAACTGACCATAGGCCTGGGGCTGTTTTGTTTCATCAGTTTGTTATTGGTCCAGGTATGGCTGGAGGTAGTGATGTCACCACATCAGATCTGGAGTGCGTTGTCGGGGGAGGATGAGCATGCGGGCGATTGATGCAGGCATCTTGGTCTGTAATGAGTGTCATGAGCTGAACCGGCAGGCATCTGGCAGTGATGCGCAGTCCTGTACCCGTTGCGGCGCCACCGTGCATGCACGGCGCCCCAACAGTATCGTGCGCACTTGGGCGCTTCTGATCACCGCGTCCATTCTCTATATTCCCGCCAACGTGTTGCCGATCATGACAGTCAGCGCGCTGGGGCAGGGCAGCCCGGACACGATCATGTCTGGAGTCATCACCCTGCTCAAGCACGGCATGTTGCCTATCGCCGCCGTGGTGTTCATTGCCAGTATTCTGGTGCCCACCTTCAAGCTGGTGGGTATCGGGCTGTTGTTGTATTCGGTGCAACGTCATCAACCGCTGTCGGCGCGTCAGCGGATCCTGATGTACCGCTTCATCGAGTTCATTGGCCGCTGGTCCATGCTGGATATCTTCGTCATCGCCATCTTGGTGGCGGTGGTGAATTTCGGCCGTATTGCCAGCGTCGAAGCCAACTTGGGCGCCGTCGCCTTCGCCTCTGTGGTGATACTGACGATGCTTGCAGCTTTAACTTTCGATCCCCGACTGATTTGGGATAACACGGAGTCGGATAACGACCATGAGTGACATGCCTACGGCTAAAACCCGCCCAGCTTCGAACTGGTCGGCGATATGGATTTTGCCGCTGATTGCCTTGCTGATAGGTGGCTGGCTGGCTTGGCAGGCCTATCGTGATTCAGGGGTAGATATCCAGGTTCGTTTCCTGTCCGGTGAAGGCATCGTCGCCAACAAGACCGAAGTCATCTACAAGGGCATGTCCGTTGGCAAGGTGAAGGCCTTGGTGCTCGATGCCAAAGGAAGCAATACGGGTGTCATCGCCACCATCGAGATGAGGAAGGAGGCCGAGCCGCATCTGACCACCGGGACGCGCTTCTGGCTGGTGAAGCCGAGCGTCAGCCTGGCAGGGATCACAGGGCTGGAAACGCTGGTTTCAGGTAACTACATTGCCGTCAGCCCCGGTGAGGGGGAGAAGACCAAGCGCTTTACCGCCCTCTCCGAGGCACCGCCGTTGTCCGATAGCGAGCCGGGCCTGCACCTGACCCTCAAGGCCGATCGTCTGGGCTCGCTCAATCGCGACAGCCCTATTTTCTACAAGCAGATCCAGGTCGGCCGGGTGAAGAGCTACCGCCTTTCCGAAGACCAGGACACGGTAGAGATCAAAGTGTTCATTGAGCCGGCCTACGCGAATCTGGTGCGCAAGCACACACGATTCTGGAATGCCAGTGGCATCAGCATCGATGCGGATCTATCGGGTGTGAAGGTGCGCAGTGAATCCTTGGCCAGCATTGTCGCCGGGGGCATCGCCTTTGCCACTCCCGAATACCGCAAGGACAGTCCTCCCACCGACCCCAGCCTGCCTTTCCGTCTGTACGAGGACTTCGACGCTGCTCAGGCGGGTATCCGTATCAAGGTCAAGCTGACCGACTACGAAGGCCTGCAGGCTGGGCGTACCCCTGTCATGTACAAAGGTATCCAGGTGGGGTCGTTGAAGACGATGAAGATCGCGGACGACCTGACCAGCGCCACGGCCGAGTTGACACTCGACCCGCTGGCCGAAGACTACCTGGTCGAAGGGACGCAGTTCTGGGTGGTCAAGCCTTCCATTTCGCTGGCCGGTATCACGGGCCTGGAAGCCTTGGTCAAAGGCAACTATATCGCCATACGTCCAGGCGAGAAGGGCGCCAAGCCACAGCGCGAGTTCGAGGCGCGCCCGAAGGCGCCACCGTTGGACCTGAAAGCGCCAGGCCTGCACATGGTGCTGTTTGCCGATAACCTGGGCTCGCTGGAAGTCGGAAGCCCGGTGATGTATCGCCAGGTCAAGGTCGGTAGCGTGCAAAGCTACCAGTTTGCTCGCAACAGCAAGCGCATCCTGATTGGCGTGCATATCGAGAAGGAGTACGCCCATCTGGTCAACGGCTCCTCGCGCTTCTGGAATGCCAGTGGCATCACCTTGTCTGGCGATCTTTCGGGGATCAAGGTCAAGAGTGAATCGCTGCAGACGCTCATGGCAGGTGGTGTGGCATTCGATACGCCAAAGGCTGATGTGCCTTTGAAACGGCGCATTCCCCGCTTCCGCCTGCACGACAATCAGGAGGCCGCGGATCGTGCGGGTACCCTGATCACCATTCGTGTGGATCGCGCCGATGGCCTTAAGCCAGGCACGCCTATCCGCTTCCGCGGCCTGGATGTGGGGAGTGTGGAAAGCGTCGACCTGACGTCCGACCTGCAGGCTGTGCTGCTGCGGGCGCGCATCACCGGAGCCCAGGACCGCATCGCCCGGGTTGGTACCCAGTTCTGGGTGGTCAAGCCGGCCTTTGGCCTAGTGCGTACCGAAAACCTCGATACCCTGGTTGGCGGGCTCTACCTTGAGGTGCTGCCAGCGTTGAAGTCCAAGGGGCCGCAGCGCGACTTTATCGCCTTGCCCGAGGCGCCCGAGCTGACCGAGCCGGAGGTCGGCTTGCCGCTGACCCTCAGTGCACCGCGTCGTGGATCCATCAAGCCCGGCGTGCCGGTGACCTATCGTGAGGTGACAGTGGGCAAGGTGACGGGCTTCGAGCTGGGGCAGACCGCTGATCGTGTCCTTATCCACATCCTTATCGAGCCTCGCTACGCGGCCTTGGTGCGTGGTGGGAGCCGGTTCTGGAATAGCAGCGGCTTTGGCTTCGACTGGGGCCTGTTCAAGGGCGCCACGGTTCGCACCGAGTCCTTGGAGACGCTTATCGATGGCGGGATTGCCTTCGCGACGCCCGATGGCGACAAGATGGGCAGTCCAGCCCGGCCGCAACAGACCTTCGCCCTGTTCGACAAGCCTGAGGATGAATGGCTGCTGTGGGCGCCGAAGATCCAGATCGGCAAATAGTACGTGCAAAAGGGGCCGCAGTGCGGCCCTGTCACCATGCAAGGCTCGGCGCGTTGCGTGGTGACGGGGTCTCACTGCGGCCCTTTTCATTGGCTCAAATCGCAGGCAATAAAAAACCGACCCTAGGGTCGGTTTTTCGACAAGCGCATCGCTTAGGCAGCTGCAGCTTCTTTCAGCGCCTTGATGTGGCCATTCAGACGGCCTTTGTGGCGAGCAGCCTTGTTCTTGTGGATGATGCCTTTGTCGGCCATACGGTCGATAACAGGCACAGCCAGGGTGTAGGCGGCTTGCGCTTTTTCGGCGTCTTTTGCGTCGATGGCCTTGACTACATTCTTGATGTAGGTGCGGACCATGGAACGCAGGCTGGCGTTGTGGCTGCGACGCTTCTCAGCCTGTTTTGCACGTTTCTTGGCGGAAGGTGAGTTGGCCACCGTCGAGCTCCTCGAAAGACTTTAGGTAAATAGCAAACAAAATAGGCCGCGAATCATGCCGATCAGTCGAACGGTTGTCAAGGCCACCTTGAGGGTTCCGCCGAGCGGTTCGCGAGCGTGAAGGAATGATTCCTTTCTGCGCAGCGACCTGTAAACTCGGGAGTTTTGGCTTCCCCTTCAACGGCGCGGAAGTATCGCACATTCGGGCGCTTTCTGGCAGCGCCCTCCGTCCCTGGCGTGAAATTTTTCCATGAACCTGCTCAAATCCCTGGCCGCCGTCAGTTCCATCACCATGATCTCCCGGGTACTCGGGTTCATACGCGACACCATCCTGGCGCGGGTTTTCGGCGCCGGTATCGCGACCGATGCCTTTTTCATCGCCTTTAAGCTGCCCAACCTGCTGCGCCGGATCTTCGCCGAAGGTGCGTTCTCGCAGGCGTTCGTGCCGATTCTGGCGGAGTACAAGACTCAGCAGGGTGAGGAAGCGACCCGCACGTTCATTGCCTACGTCAGCGGCCTGCTGACCCTGGCACTGGCTCTGGTCACCGCCCTGGGAATTCTCGCCGCGCCCTGGGTGGTCTGGGTGACCGCTCCGGGCTTCGTCGACAGTGCCGAAAAATACGAGCTCACCACCGCCCTGCTGCGGGTGACATTTCCTTATATATTGCTGATCTCGCTTTCCTCGCTGGCCGGGGCGATCCTCAATACCTGGAACCGTTTTTCGGTGCCGGCCTTCACCCCGACGCTGTTGAACGTCGCCATGATCGCCTTCGCCGTGCTGCTCACCCCGTATTTTGATCCACCCATCATGGCCTTGGCCTGGGGTGTGCTTGCCGGGGGGCTGGCGCAGCTGCTGTACCAACTGCCGGCATTGAAGAAGATCGGTATGCTCGTGCTGCCGCGGCTGAACCTGCGCGACACCGGCGTCTGGCGTGTGCTCAAGCAGATGCTGCCGGCGATCCTCGGAGTGTCCGTCAGCCAAATCTCGCTGATCATCAACACAATCTTCGCCTCCTTCCTGGTGGCCGGTTCGGTGTCCTGGATGTACTACGCCGACCGCCTCATGGAGTTGCCCTCCGGCGTGCTGGGCGTAGCGCTGGGCACCATCTTGCTGCCGACCCTGGCCAAGACCTACGCCAATCGTGACCGGCACGAGTATTCGCGGATTCTCGATTGGGGGCTGCGTCTGTGCTTCTTGCTGGTGCTGCCTTGCACCTTGGCCCTGGGCATTCTCGCCGAGCCGCTGACCGTCGCGCTGTTCCAGTACGGCAAGTTCACTGCGTTCGATGCTGCCATGACCCAGCGCGCCCTGATCGCCTATTCGGTCGGCCTGCTCGCGCTGATTCTCGTCAAGGTGCTGGCCCCGGGCTTCTATGCGCAGCAGAATATCCGTACGCCGGTGAAGATCGCGATCTTCACCTTGGTCTGCACCCAACTGCTCAACCTGGCCCTGATCGGTCCGTTGCAGCATGCGGGCCTTGCCCTGGCGATCAGTCTTGGGGCTTGCCTGAATGCCGGTTTGCTGTACTGGAAGCTGCGCAGCCAGCAGTTGTTCCAGCCGCAGCCGGGCTGGGCGGTGTTTCTGTGCAAGCTGGTACTGGCGGTGGGCCTGATGTCCGGTGTGCTGCTGGCTGGCATGCATTACATGCCAGCCTGGGAGCAGGGCGGGATGCCTGAGCGATTCCTGCGTCTAGGGGCATTGATCTTCGCGGGTGTGGTGACCTACTTCGGTTGCCTGTTCCTGTGCGGGTTCCGGCCTCGGCATTTTGCCCGCAAGGCCTTGCACTAAGGCCGATGTCGGGTCAGACGTCGGTTTTTCGCATTCCACGTCACCCCCTGGCGCTGCTGCCTGTCACCGGCGCCCGGGTGTGGTTATAATCGGCCACTTTATGAGCAAGAAGCGCGTTATGCAGCTGGTTCGAGGTCTTCACAACCTGCGCCCCGAGCACCGGGGCTGTGTCGCCACCATTGGCAACTTCGACGGGGTTCACCGTGGCCACCAGGCAATCCTGGCGCGCCTGCGCGAGCGTGGGCAGGCGCTTGGCCTGCCAACCTGCGTGGTGATCTTCGAGCCTCAACCACGTGAATACTTCGCCCCCGATACCGCACCTGCTCGCCTGGCCCGGCTGCGCGACAAGGTCGAACTGCTGGCTGCCGAGGGTATCGATCGGGTCCTGTGCCTGGCCTTCAACCAGCGCCTGAGCCAGCTCAGCGCCCAAGAGTTCGTCAAGGCCATCCTGGTCGACGGCCTGGGTGTGCGCCACCTCGAAGTGGGTGACGATTTCCGCTTCGGCTGCGACCGCGCCGGCGACTTCGCCTTCCTGGTCGAGGCCGGGCATCAATACGGTTTCAGCGTGGAGGCGGCCAACACCGTCATCCAGGACGGACTGCGGGTGAGCAGCACCGAGGTGCGCAAGGCGTTGGCCCAAGCCGATTTCGAGCTGGCTGCGCACCTGCTGGGCCGCCCCTACCGTATAACCGGCCGGGTGTTGCACGGCCAGAAGCTGGCGCGCCAGCTCGGCACCCCCACCGCCAATATCCAGCTCAAGCGCCGCCGCGTGCCGCTGAGCGGCGTCTACCTGACCAGCGCCGAGATCGACGGCAAGGTCTGGCCAGGTGTCGCCAACATCGGGGTTCGTCCCACCGTCGCCGGTGATGGCCGTCCCCACCTGGAGATTCATCTTTTGGATTTCGCCGGCGATCTGTATGGCCGGTGCCTGACGGTGGAGTTCCACCAGAAGCTGCGCGAGGAGCAGCGTTTCGCCTCCCTGGAGGCGCTGAAGTCGGCGATCGACGCGGACATCGCCGCCGCACGTGCCCATTGGCACGCTCAACCGCTAACGAAGAGCCTGAAATGACCGACTACAAAGCCACGCTTAACCTTCCGGACACCGCCTTCCCGATGAAGGCCGGCCTGCCTCAGCGCGAACCGCAGATCCTGCAGCGCTGGGACAGCATTGGCCTGTACCAGAAGCTGCGTGAAATTGGCAAGGATCGTCCGAAGTTCGTCCTCCATGACGGCCCGCCCTATGCCAACGGCAAGATTCATATCGGTCATGCGCTGAACAAGATCCTCAAGGACATGATCGTCCGTTCCAAGACCCTGTCGGGCTTCGATGCGCCCTACGTACCGGGCTGGGACTGCCACGGCCTGCCGATCGAGCACAAGGTCGAGGTCACCCACGGCAAGCACCTGACCGCAGACCGCACCCGCGAACTGTGCCGTGAGTACGCCGCCGAGCAGATCGAAGGCCAGAAGACCGAGTTCATCCGCCTGGGTGTGCTGGGCGACTGGGACAACCCCTACAAGACCATGAACTTTGCCAACGAGGCTGGTGAAATCCGTGCCCTGGCCGAGATGGTCAAGCAAGGTTTCGTGTTCAAGGGCCTCAAGCCTGTGAACTGGTGTTTCGACTGCGGATCGGCCCTGGCCGAGGCCGAAGTCGAGTATGCCGACAAGAAATCCCAGACCATCGACGTGGCCTTCCCGGTCGCCGATGCCGACAAGCTGGCTGCCGCCTTCGGCCTGGCCAGCCTCGCCAAGCCCGCCGCCATCGTCATCTGGACCACCACCCCTTGGACCATCCCGGCCAACCAGGCGCTGAATATCCACCCGGAGTTCAACTACGCCCTGGTCGACACCGGCGAGCGCCTGCTGGTGCTGGCCGAAGAACTGGTCGAGTCCTGCCTCAAGCGCTACAACCTGGAAGGTTCGGTGATCGCCACCGCGCCGGGTTCGGCACTTGAACTGATCAATTTCCGTCACCCGTTCTACGACCGCCTGTCGCCGATCTACCTGGCCGACTACGTCGAACTGGGCGCCGGTACCGGCGTGGTGCACTCCTCGCCAGCCTACGGTGAAGACGACTTCGTCACCTGCAAGCGCTATGGCATGGTCAACGAAGACATCCTCACCCCGGTGCAGAGCAACGGCGTGTATGTCGAGTCGCTGCCGTTCTTCGGCGGCCAGTTCATCTGGAAGGCCAACCCGGCCATCGTCGACAAGCTGAGCGAAGTCGGCGCGCTGATGCACACTGAGACCATCAGCCACAGCTATATGCACTGCTGGCGTCACAAGACCCCGCTGATCTACCGCGCCACCGCCCAATGGTTCGTCGGCATGGACAAGCAGCCCACCACCGGCGAGCCGCTGCGTGAGCGTGCCCTCAAGGCCATCGAAGACACCAAGTTCGTGCCGTCCTGGGGCCAGGCCCGCCTGCACGCGATGATCGCCAATCGCCCTGACTGGTGCATCTCGCGTCAGCGCAACTGGGGCGTGCCGATTCCGTTCTTCCTCGACAAGCAGACCGGCGAGCTGCACCCGCGCACCGTCGAGCTGATGGAAGAAGTGGCCAAGCGCGTCGAGAAGGAAGGCATCGAGGCGTGGTTCAAGCTGGATGCCGCTGAATTGCTCGGTGAAGAAGCCGGCCAGTACGACAAGATCTCCGACACCCTGGACGTCTGGTTCGACTCCGGCACCACCCACTGGCATGTGCTGCGTGGTTCCCACGATATCGGCCATTCGACCGGCCCGCGCGCCGACCTGTACCTGGAAGGCTCCGACCAGCACCGCGGCTGGTTCCACTCTTCCTTGCTGACCGGCTGCGCCATCGACAACCATGCGCCATATCGCGAACTGCTGACCCACGGCTTCACCGTGGACGAGAGCGGCCGCAAGATGTCCAAGTCGCTGGGCAACACCATCGAGCCACAGAAGGTCAACGACACCCTGGGTGCCGATATCCTGCGCCTGTGGGTCTCGGCCACCGACTATTCCGGCGAAATGGCGGTCTCCGAGCAGATCCTGCAGCGTAGCGCCGACGCCTACCGTCGTATCCGTAACACCGCGCGCTTCCTGCTTTCCAACCTGTCCGGCTTCGACCCGGCCCGTGACCTGCTGCCGGCCGACGACATGCTGGCGCTGGACCGCTGGGCCGTCGACCGCACCTTGCTGCTGCAGCGCGAACTCGAAGAGCACTACAGCGAGTACCGTTTCTGGAACGTCTACTCCAAGGTGCACAACTTCTGCGTTCAGGAGCTGGGTGGCTTCTACCTCGACATCATCAAGGACCGCCAGTACACCACCGGCGCCAACAGTGTCGCCCGACGCTCCTGCCAGACCGCGCTGTACCACATCAGCGAGGCCCTGGTGCGCTGGATCGCCCCGATCCTGGCGTTCACCGCCGACGAGATCTGGCAGTACCTGCCAGGCGAGCGCAACGAGTCGGTGATGCTCAACACTTGGTACCAAGGGCTGTCCGAGCTGCCGGAAGGCTTCGAGCTGGATCGCGCCTACTGGGATCGCGTCATGGCGGTCAAGGCAGCGGTCAACAAGGAGCTGGAGAACCAGCGCGCGGCCAAGGCCATCGGTGGCAACCTGCAGGCTGAAGTCACCCTGTTCGCCGAAGAAGGCCTGAGCGCCGACCTGGCCAAACTGGGCGATGAACTGCGCTTCGTGCTGATCACTTCCGCCGCCAGCGTGGTGCCGTTCGTCCAGGCGCCGGCCGATGCCGTGACAACCGAAGTCGAAGGCCTCAAGCTGAAAGTCGTCAAGTCCGGCCATGCCAAGTGCGGCCGTTGCTGGCACTTCCGCGCCGACGTCGGCAGCCACCCGGAGCATCCGGAAATCTGCGGCCGCTGCGTAGACAACCTCAGCGGTTCCGGCGAGGTGCGCCACTATGCCTAATCCTGCAGCGGGGCGCTTGGGGCGCCTTGCCTGGCTCTGGCTGAGCCTGGTGGTCCTGGTCCTTGACCAGGCCACCAAGGTCTATTTCGAGGGTGCCCTTAAGCTGTACCAGCAGATCGTGGTCATCCCCGATTACTTCAGCTGGACCCTGGCCTACAACACTGGTGCTGCATTCAGCTTCCTGGCCGACAGCTCCGGCTGGCAGCGCTGGCTGTTCGCCCTGATCGCGGTGGTGGTCAGTGCGGTGCTGGTGGTCTGGCTCAAGCGCCTGGGGCGCAACGACACCTGGCTGGCCGTGGCCTTGGCGCTGGTGCTCGGTGGTGCGCTGGGCAACCTGTACGACCGCATTGTGCTGGGCCACGTGGTCGACTTCATCCTGGTGCACTGGCAGAACCGTTGGTATTTCCCGGCCTTCAACCTGGCCGACAGCGCTATCACCGTTGGTGCGGTGATGCTGGCGCTGGATATGTTCAAGAGCAAGAAGTCCGGAGAGCCTGTCCATGACTGAAACCCGTATCGGTCAGAACACTGAAGTCACCCTGCACTTCGCGCTGCACCTGGAAAACGGCGACACCGTCGACAGCACGTTCGACAAGGCACCAGCCACCTTCAAGGTGGGCGACGGTAATCTGCTGCCAGGCTTTGAAACCGCGCTGTTCGGCTTCAAGGCCGGTGACAAGCGTACGCTGACCATCGTCCCTGAGAACGCCTTCGGCCAGCCGAACCCGCAGAACGTACAGGTCATGCCGCGCTCGCAATTCGTTGACATGGAGTTGTCCGAAGGCTTGCTGGTGATCTTCAACGACGCCGCCAACGCCGAGCTGCCTGGCGTGGTCAAGGCGTTCGACGACGACCAGGTGACCATCGATTTCAATCACCCACTGGCTGGCAAGACCCTGACTTTCGAGGTGGAGATCCTCGAGGTCAAGGCCCTGTAAGCCTGGAGCCGAGCATGCAAATCAAACTCGCCAACCCTCGCGGATTCTGCGCGGGGGTCGACCGGGCGATCGAGATCGTCAACCGCGCCCTGGAAGTCTTCGGCCCGCCGATCTATGTGCGTCATGAAGTGGTGCACAACAAGTTCGTGGTCGAGGACCTGCGCAACCGCGGGGCCATCTTCGTCGAAGAGCTCGACCAGGTGCCGGACGACGTCATCGTCATCTTCAGCGCCCATGGTGTTTCCCAGGCCGTGCGCCAGGAAGCGGCCGGCCGGGGGCTGAAGGTGTTCGACGCCACCTGCCCGCTGGTGACCAAGGTTCACATCGAGGTGGCCAAGTACAGTCGCGATGGCAAGGAGTGCATTCTCATCGGCCATGCCGGGCATCCGGAAGTCGAGGGCACCATGGGCCAGTACGACGCCAGCAATGGCGGCGCGATCTACCTGGTCGAGGATGAGGACGATGTCGCCAACCTTCAGGTTCGCGATCCCGAGCACCTGGCCTTCGTGACCCAGACGACTCTGTCGATGGATGACACCAGCCGTGTCATCGACGCCCTGCGTGCGCGCTTCCCGAACATCGGTGGTCCGCGCAAGGACGACATCTGCTATGCCACGCAAAACCGTCAGGACGCCGTCAAGCAGCTTGCCGATGAGTGTGACGTGGTACTGGTGGTCGGCAGCCCCAACAGTTCCAACTCCAACCGCCTTCGCGAGCTGGCCGAACGCATGGGGACCCCGGCGTACCTCATCGACGGTGCCGAGGACCTGCAGCAAGGCTGGTTCGAGGGCGTGGCCCGTATCGGCATCACCGCTGGTGCCTCGGCTCCCGAAGTGCTGGTGCGTGGCGTGATCGAACAACTGCGTGCCTGGGGCGCCACCGGCGCTGAAGAGCTCGATGGCCGGGAAGAGAACATCACCTTCTCCATGCCCAAGGAACTGCGGGTTCGCTCGCTGATCTGATCAGGCGCCTGCGCACCGTGACGAGTCTCTCGTTCCGGTGCGCAGGTCGACCCTGCCGCTGGGTGCCAACACCACCCAATACCGGCTCGTTTGCTCCGTGCGTGGGCAAATCTCCAACGTAGCCCCGAGAAACCCGCGATTGCCCCGCAGCGGAACGCCCAGGCCGCTGAATGTCACCTCTTTATCCACATTGCTGGCGATCTCGAGCCTGCGCGCAAGGCGTTGCTCGTGCAGTAGTTGCCCGTTGTGTGCCAGGTGTGTACGCCAGCCCAGACCCCAGTCCCCCTCCAACGCTTGTACCTGTACCGCTTGCTGCTGTAGCACGGCATGGCTGCGTGCGCTACGCAGTGCTTGCGCCAAGTAGCGGGCCGCGGCGGCTTGGTGCAGGTCGTGACTGAGATTGGCGTAGGCCGGCAATCCAACTTGTGCCAGAAGGCTGATCAGCGCCAAGGCGCACATCATTTGTATCAGTGTTGCTCCACGTTGCTGCACCGTGCATTTCTCCCAGGACGTGCTTCGCTGTAGCTTCGAGGCCGACGGACAGGGCGTCCAGTCGGCAGATTTGGAGAGCAAGAGCAGGAAAATTCCCAGGAGGGAAGGATGCAAGCGAGGGAGCGCGGCATAACGCTGCTGGAAGTGCTGTTGACGATGACTGTGTTGGCGCTGGGGTTGTTCGCTGCCGCGGCTCAACAATTGCGCGGGTTGCAGATAAGTGACGAGGCGCGGCGTGACAGCCAGGCGGTCTATTTGGCGCAAGGGTTGTTGGAGCGCGGCAGGGCGGTCGGTGTCCTGCCGGAGGCCGAGCGGGCGGATTGGCAAGGCCGGATTCGCCGGCTGCTGGGTGCTTCGGCGCAAGGTCGGGCGACGGGCGCCGGTGAAACCTGGTCGTTGGAAATTCACAGGTCAGGCCAGGCGCTCATCAGCTTGCGGGGCAGGGTATCGCCATGAGGCATACCCAGGCAGGCTACGGGTTGCTCGAGGCCTTGCTGGCGCTGACGATCGGGCTGGTACTGCTGGGGACGGCGAGCCAGGTGTTCGTGTCCACCTATCAGGCTTGGCAAGCGCAGGCCGCCACGGCACGACTGCAGGATGACGCCCGGCTGGCGTTGCATCGCATGGCTCAGGACATCCGTTCGGCCGGTATGTTGGGCTGCCTGCGTCACGACGCCATCACCTTCGACAGCCCGGCGGCAGCCGCCGCCTTCGCCCAGCCTGTGCGCATCGCCCGAACCGGGGGCGGACGCCTGGAGAGCCTGAACCTGGTCGGTGAGCAATTACCCGGTACCGGGCGACAAGCGGACTGGGTACTGCTGACCGATTGCCTGAGCTGGGCCCAGGTGAGTAACCCGCGCGACGTCAGCGCGCGATCCGATGCGCTGCTGTTCCCCCTCCAGCGCATTGCCTACCAACTGCAGGGTAATGATTTGCGGTTGGTGCGTGGCAGCCAGTCCCAGACGCTGATCGATCAGGTGCGTGACCTGCGCGCCACGCTGGTGCCGACGCAAGAGGGCGGGCGCGTCGATGTGCAGCTCACGTTGTTCGATCCGCGCCACCAGATCGAGCTGCGGCATGAGATGAGTGTGGCCCTGCGCAACCGGTTGCCCGAGTCATGAGGCGCCAACGGGGTATCGTCCTTCTGACCGGACTGCTGCTGAGTCTGCTCTTGGGGCTGCTGGCGGCATCGGCGCTGCACGACGCCCTGCGGCTGGCGCGCTCGACTGCTCAACTGCTGGTCAGTGCCCAAGCACTGGAGCAGGCAGAGGCAACCTTGCTGGAGGGCCGTGACCGCTTGCTGCGGGCGCCGCCAAGGCCCTGCGCGCCGCCCTGTGCGCCGCCCGCCGAAGCCCATGATGTGCGGGGCGGGGAGGCGGCATGGCAGCGAGCGGAGCAGGGTTTTTTCTTTTTGCAGAACCTGGGTGAAAGCACTCGGGCGGTACATGTCCCCGAAGACATCCCTGTGCGCCTGTTCAGGGTCACGGCGGTGAGCCAGCACCTGACGGCGCGGCATGTGCTGGAAGCAATCTACGCCGTTGAGGCAGGGCAAAAGACGCGCGCCCAGCGCATCGTATGGCGCCAACGATTGAGGGAACAGTGACATGCAGCGAGGCCTTGGCCTGATCGAATTGTTGATTGTGCTGGCGGTGACCGGCATTCTGGCAGCCATTGCCTACCCCAGTTACAGCGACCAGCTCAGGCGTGCCGCGCGAAGCGAAGTGATTGGCCTGCTGCAGGACGCAGCCCTGCGTCTGGAACGCCACAGAGCGCGTACTGGACAGTACGCCGATCCTGACCCTCAGGTACCGCCTTTGCCTGTCGGCACACGCTATTACCGCTTGCTGGCGCAACGTGACGACGACAGCTTCGTGCTGCTCGCCAGGCGCCTGCCCGAGGGCATGATGGTTGACGATCGTTGTGGCGACTTCCAGCTCGATCAGGCTGGAGTGCGTGGCAATCCGGGTGCCGGCATGCCGGCCGAAGATTGCTGGGGGCGTTGAAGGCCCGGATTTAATTCAGCTAGTGGATCGACAGATGAGCAAGCAAGTAGTGGTTGTCGGTGGTGGGGTGATCGGGCTGCTGACGGCGTTCAACCTGGCGCCGAAGGTCGACCAGGTGGTGGTATGCGATCAGGGTGAGGTGGGGCGCGAGTCGTCCTGGGCCGGCGGCGGTATCGTCTCGCCGCTGTACCCCTGGCGCTACAGCCCGGCGGTAACGGCCCTGGCGCACTGGTCGCAGGACTTCTATCCACAATTGGGTGAGCGCCTGTTCACCTCTACCGGCATCGATCCGCAAGTGCATACCACCGGCCTGTACTGGCTGGACCTGGACGACGAAGCCGAAGCCCTGGACTGGGCTCAGCGCGAGCAGCGGCCGTTGAGCGCTGTGGATATCTCTGCGGCATACGATGCAGTACCGGTGCTTGGCCCTGGCTTCAAGCGCGCCATCTACATGGCGGGGGTGGCCAATGTGCGTAACCCGCGCTTGGTGAAGTCACTCAAGGCTGCATTGCTGGCGATGCCCAATGTGACCCTACGCGAGCATTGCCCGGTCAGCGGGTTCTGCCAGGAAGGTGGCCGCATCACTGGCGTACACACTGCCGAGGGCGTGCTGACGGCGGACGAGGTGGTGCTCAGTGCCGGTGCCTGGAGTGGCGACCTGCTGCGTACACTGGGGTTTGAACTGCCGGTGGAGCCGGTGAAGGGGCAGATGATCCTGTTCAAGTGCGCCGAAGACTTCTTGCCGAGCATGGTCCTGGCCAAAGGGCGCTATGCCATTCCGCGTCGTGACGGGCACATCCTGGTGGGCAGTACCCTCGAGCACGCCGGATACGACAAGACTCCCACCAACGAGGCGCTGGAAAGCCTCAAGGCTTCGGCGGTGGAGCTATTGCCGGCCTTGGCGAATGCCGAAGTGGTAGCACATTGGGCTGGCCTGCGCCCTGGCTCGCCGGAAGGGATTCCCTATATCGGGCCAGTGCCGGGGCACGAAGGGCTGTGGTTGAACTGCGGGCATTACCGCAATGGGCTGGTGCTGGCGCCCGCATCGTGCCAGCTGTTCACCGACCTGTTGACCGGCGGTCAGCCGATCATCGATCCGGTGCCTTATGCGCCAGGTGCGCGTCTGGTTTGACTTCGCAGCTCCCGCAGGATCTGTGGGAGCGCGTTTATCCGCGAATAGGTCGGCGCCAGCACGAGGCAGTTGTTCCGCACAGCCAACGATCGACCTCAGCGCTGTTGCCCTGGCCCTTGCTCCAGATGAGCCTGGCTGCAATACCAGTCATTGCCCCGTCGCAATGCGCGATCGTTGGGTAGGTGCACGCCGCAGTGGGCGCAGCGCACCATCTTCAGCGGGTCATCGAGCTTGGGCTCGGAGGAAGACTGCTGGCTGGCGTTGAATTTGCGCCACAGCCAGAACGCAGCGCCGATCACGGCGATCCAGAAAAGTAGACGAACCATGGTGTCCAGTTTGTCGAGAGGAAAGACCGACAGTCTAGGGCGCAGCCAATAAAAAAGGGAGGCCTTGGGCCTCCCTTTCTGTTGCGCGTGATATCAGTCGAACAGACCAAAGGTCATGTAGCTGAACCACGAGCGGTCTTTTTCGGCTTCTTTCGGGCCTTCCGGCAGGATCGGGTTGCCGTCCTCGTCCTTGGGCAGCAGCTCTTCAGGCATCTCCGAACGCGCATCCTGGAACTGCTTGACCACGTCCTGGTTGGCGCGGGTTTCGCCCGGCGGCAGCGGGGTCTCGGTTTCGATCAGGCCCAGGGTGGCCTTGGACAGCCAGGAGCGGTTGTCGGCTTCTTCCTGCTTGGGCTGGAATTGACCGTCGACCAGGCTCGGGTGGTCCGGGTAGTTGAGCTTGAGGGTTTCCAGGCTGGTGGCAGCCAGTTCGTCCAGGTGCAGGCGCTGGTAGGCCTCGACCATTACGGCCAGGCCGTCGCCGACCGATGGGGTTTCCTGGAAGTTCTCGACCACGTAGCGGCCACGGTTGGCGGCGGCCACATAAGCCTGACGGCTCAGGTAGTAGTCGGCGACGTGAATTTCGTAGGAAGCCAGCAGGTTGCGCAGGTAGATCATGCGCTGCTTGGCGTCCGGCGAGTAGCGGCTGTTGGGGAAGCGGCTGGTCAGCTGGGCGAACTCGTTGTAGGAGTCGCGGGCCGCACCTGGGTCACGCTTGGTCATGTCCAGTGGCAGGAAGCGCGCCAGCAGGCCGCGGTCCTGGTCGAACGAGGTCAGGCCCTTGAGGTAATAGGCATAATCGACGTTCGGGTGCTGCGGGTGCAGGCGGATGAAGCGCTCGGCGGCGGATTTGGCAGCCTCCGGCTCGGCATTCTTGTAGTTGGCGTAGATCAGTTCCAGCTGTGCCTGGTCGGCGTAGCGGCCGAACGGGTAGCGCGATTCCAGGGCCTTGAGCTTGTTCACGGCGCTGGTATAGCTGTGGTTGTCCAGGTCGGCCTGCGCCTGCTGGTACAGCTCGGCCTCGCTGAGGTTCTCGTCGACGACTTCCTTGTTGGAGGAACAGGCAGCGGTGAGCCCGAGAATGGCGATCAGCAGCAGGTGTTTCACTTGCATGGCGGCTTGCGTCCCTTTGACGGCCGCTGTCTTGGGCGGTGCCGTCCTGTTATGATGAGCGCCCCCGGCCAAACCCGGGGCAAAAGAAGCCGTATTTAACCACAAGCGTGCAGCTGAAACCAAAGGCTGTGCGCCCGCCGAATCGAGCATGTCCGAGATCATTCAACTTAGCGCAGAGGTCCCGTCCGAACTGGGGGGCCAACGCCTCGACCAAGTCGCCGCCCAACTCTTCTCCGAGTACTCGCGCTCGCGCCTGTCCTCGTGGATCAAGGACGGCCGCCTGACGGTCGACGGCGCGGTACTGCGCCCGCGCGATATCGTCCACAGTGGCTCCGTGCTGGCCCTCGACGCCGAGCAGGAAGCCCAGGGTGAATGGGTGGCCCAGGACATCGAGCTGGATATCGTCTACGAAGACGACCAGATCCTGGTGATCAACAAGCCTGCCGGGCTGGTGGTCCACCCGGCGGCGGGCCATGCCGACGGCACCCTGCTCAATGCCTTGCTGCACCACGTGCCGGACATCATCAACGTGCCGCGTGCCGGTATCGTGCATCGCCTGGACAAAGACACCACCGGCCTGATGGTGGTGGCCAAGACCCTGCAGGCCCAGACCAACCTGGTCGACCAGCTGCAAAAGCGCTCGGTCAGCCGCATCTACGAGTGCATCGTGGTCGGGGTGGTCACCGCCGGTGGCAAGATCGACGCGCCTATCGGCCGTCACGGCGGCATGCGCCAGCGCATGGCGGTGACCGACGGCGGCAAGCCTGCGGTCAGCCACTATCGCGTACTCAAACGCTTCCGCTCGCACACGCATGTGCGGGTCAAACTCGAAACCGGCCGTACCCACCAGATCCGCGTGCACATGGCCCATGTGGGCTTCCCGCTGGTCGGCGACCAGACCTACGGCGGGCGCTTCCGCATTCCACCGGCAGCCAGCGTGGCCATGGTCGAGGCGGTCAAGCACTTCCCGCGCCAGGCCTTGCATGCGCGCTTCCTGGCGTTGGACCACCCGACCACCGGCGAACGCATGGAATGGGCTTCGCCGTTGCCGGATGATTTCGTCTGGTTGCTGTCGCTGCTCGCCCAGGACCGTGAGAGCTTCATCGGATGAGCGGCCTGACGCAGTCGCTGCTGTTCCCCGACTGGCCGGCCCCGGCCTCGGTGCACGCCTGCGTCACCACCCGCGAGGGCGGCGTCAGCCTGCCGCCCTACGAGTCCTTCAACCTGGGTGACCACGTGGGCGACGACCCGGTTGCGGTCGGCGAGAATCGCCGCCGCCTGAGCGACGCCTTCGGCATCCGGCCGGCCTGGCTCAAGCAGGTGCATGGCCTGGTTGTGGCCGATGCCGACCCGGCGGTGGTGGCCGAGGCCGACGCCAGTTTCACCGACCAGCCCGGCATCGCCTGCACGGTGATGACCGCCGACTGCCTGCCGGCCCTGTTCTGCGACCGTGCCGGTACTCGCGTGGCGGCCGCTCATGCAGGCTGGCGCGGGTTGGCTGGCGGTGTGCTGGAAGCCACGCTCGATCGCCTCGGTGTTCCTGCCGACGAGGTGTTGGTATGGCTGGGTCCGGCCATTGGGCCACAGGCGTTCGAGGTGGGGCTGGAAGTGCGCGATGCTTTTACCGCCGTGCACCCCGAGTCTGCTGCAGCCTTCGTCAACGGTGAGCGCCCGGGCAAACTGATGGCCGATATCTACCAGCTGGCGCGTATCCGCCTGGCGGCCCGTGGGGTCACCGCTGTGTATGGTGGTGGTTTCTGTACGGTCAACGACCCTCGCTTCTTCTCTTATCGACGCACGCCGCAGGGTGGGCGTTTCGCTTCGTTGGTCTGGCTGCGGCCTTGATGCCCTAGGGGCCGCTTCGCGCCTCATCCCAGACCTCGCCAGCGCCTATAGTCTCGCGAATATCTTGTAGAAGCCTGCCCGGGCGCGCAAAGCGCTCTTGGTCAGATCCGCACTGCTGACCTATGTCAACCCCGCTAAGCTTGAAAAACCCAGAATCAGCCTTATCTATTGGTCATCTCAGGCAGGTTCTTCATTACAGGTGCTATCCATCGCTCCGCCTGCCCTTATAGGAAGGTATCCCCATGCGAATAGACCGTTTGACCAGCAAGCTGCAACTGGCGTTATCCGATTCCCAATCCCTGGCCGTGGGCATGGACCATCCGGCCATTGAACCTTTGCACTTGATGCAGGCGCTGATCGATCAGCAAGGCGGGTCCATCAAGCCGCTGCTGATGCAGGTCGGCTTTGACATCAATGGCCTGCGTCAGGCTTTGGCCAAAGAGCTGGACCAACTGCCGAAAATCCAGAATCCCACGGGCGATGTGAACATGTCCCAGGACCTGGCGCGCCTGCTCAACCAGGCCGACCGCCTGGCCCAGCAGAAGGGCGACCAGTTCATTTCCAGCGAGCTTGTGTTGCTCGCCGCCATGGACGAGAACAGCAAGCTTGGCAAACTCCTGCTCAGCCAGGGCGTGAGCAAGAAGGCGCTGGAAAACGCCATCAACAACCTGCGCGGCGGTGCGGCGGTCAACGACCCCAATGCCGAGGAGTCGCGCCAGGCTCTGGACAAATACACCGTCGACCTGACCAAGCGCGCCGAGGAAGGCAAGCTCGACCCGGTGATTGGCCGTGACGATGAGATCCGCCGTACCGTGCAGGTCCTGCAGCGTCGTACCAAGAACAACCCCGTGCTCATCGGTGAGCCTGGCGTGGGCAAGACCGCCATCGCTGAAGGCCTGGCCCAGCGCATCATCAACGGCGAAGTGCCCGATGGCCTCAAAGGCAAGCGCCTGCTCGCCCTGGACATGGGCGCGCTGATCGCTGGCGCGAAGTATCGCGGTGAGTTCGAAGAACGCCTCAAAGCGTTGCTCAACGAATTGTCGAAGCAGGAAGGCCAGATCATCCTGTTCATCGACGAACTGCACACCATGGTCGGCGCCGGTAAAGGCGAGGGCGCCATGGACGCCGGCAACATGCTCAAGCCGGCCCTGGCCCGTGGTGAACTGCACTGTGTGGGCGCAACCACGCTCAACGAGTATCGCCAGTTCATCGAAAAAGACGCAGCGCTCGAGCGCCGCTTCCAGAAGGTGCTGGTCGAGGAACCGAGCGAGGAAGATACTATCGCCATCCTGCGTGGCCTGAAGGAGCGCTACGAGGTGCACCACAAAGTGGCCATCACCGACGGTGCCATCATCGCCGCGGCCAAGCTCAGCCACCGCTACATCACCGACCGTCAGTTGCCGGACAAGGCTATCGACCTGATCGACGAAGCGGCCAGCCGCATCCGCATGGAGATCGACTCCAAGCCTGAAGTGCTCGACCGCCTCGACCGTCGTTTGATTCAGCTGAAGGTGGAGTCCCAGGCGCTCAAGAAAGAAGAAGACGAGGCCGCGAAAAAACGCCTCGAGAAGCTGACCGAGGAAATCGAGCGTCTGGAGCGTGAGTACTCCGACCTGGAAGAAATCTGGGCCTCGGAAAAAGCCGAGGTGCAGGGTTCTGCGCAGATCCAGCAAAAGATCGAGCAGGCCCGTCAGGAACTCGAAGCTGCCCGCCGCAAAGGTGACCTGAGCCGCATGGCCGAGCTGCAGTATGGGATCATCCCTGATCTTGAGCGCAGC
Organism: Pseudomonas sp. HTZ2; assembly: GCF_033173945.1. Classification (NCBI taxonomy): domain Bacteria; kingdom Pseudomonadati; phylum Pseudomonadota; class Gammaproteobacteria; order Pseudomonadales; family Pseudomonadaceae; genus Pseudomonas; species Pseudomonas sp. HTZ2. The sequence goes on from NZ_CP137332.1 coordinate 5,234,413, forward strand.
CTGCAGATGGTCGACCAGCACGGCAAGACCGAGAACCAGTTGCTGCGTAACAAGGTGACTGAAGAAGAAATCGCCGAAGTGGTCTCCAAGTGGACCGGCATCCCGGTGGCCAAGATGCTCGAAGGCGAGCGTGAGAAGCTGCTGAAGATGGAAGAGTTGCTGCACCAGCGCGTGATCGGCCAGAACGAAGCCGTCACCGCCGTGGCCAACGCCGTACGTCGCTCCCGGGCCGGTCTCGCCGACCCGAACCGCCCAAGCGGCTCGTTCCTGTTCCTCGGCCCGACCGGTGTGGGCAAGACCGAGTTGTGCAAGGCGCTGGCCGAGTTTCTCTTCGATACCGAGGAGGCCATGGTACGGATCGACATGTCCGAGTTCATGGAGAAGCACTCCGTGGCTCGCCTGATCGGCGCTCCACCCGGATACGTCGGTTACGAGGAGGGCGGTTACCTGACCGAGGCTGTGCGTCGCAAGCCGTATTCGGTGGTGCTGCTGGACGAAGTGGAAAAGGCTCACCCGGACGTGTTCAACGTGCTGTTGCAGGTACTTGAAGATGGCCGCTTGACCGACAGCCATGGCCGTACCGTGGACTTCCGCAACACGGTGATCGTGATGACCTCCAACCTGGGCTCGGCGCAGATCCAGGAACTGGCCGGTGACCGTGAGGCGCAACGTGCTGCGGTGATGGACGCGGTAAGTTCGCACTTCCGTCCGGAGTTCATCAACCGGATCGACGAAGTGGTGGTGTTCGAGCCGCTGGGGCGCGAGCAGATCGCCGGTATCACCGAGATCCAGCTTGGCCGCCTGCGCAGCCGTCTGGCCGAGCGCGAGCTGTCGCTGAGCCTGAGCCCGGAGGCCTTGGACAAACTGATCGCAGTCGGTTACGACCCGGTGTATGGCGCACGGCCGCTCAAGCGTGCGATCCAGCGCTGGATCGAAAACCCGCTGGCGCAGTTGATCCTCGGTGGGCAGTTCCTGCCTGGTGCGGCGATCACCGCCAAGGTCGAAGGCGACGAAATCGTCTTTGCCTGAGCCCGGCAGTCAAGAAAGAGCCCCGCCTTGGCGGGGCTTTTTCGTTTCGGCTTTGCGGCGTTGGGCCTGTCGACGCAGTTGCTCGGTAACGCAAACCCCTGATTTTTCTGGGCCCGATCTAACTAGCTGAATATTTTGAAAAAAATGCTTGCACAGAAAATCGAGTGCCCCTAATATACGCCCCGCTGTCAGGCACTACGCAGATCACCAGCGGTACAAGGGATCTGAAAACAATTTGCAAATCAGTAACTTGAAAGCAAATTGGGGGTTGACAAGCAAAACGAAGAATGTAGAATAGCCGGCCTCAGCAGCGACAACGCTGAAGAGTTCGAAGCTAACACAGGCTTCGAAGTTGTACGAAGTTCAGTTCCGCGATAGCTCAGTCGGTAGAGCAAATGACTGTTAATCATTGGGTCCCTGGTTCGAGTCCAGGTCGCGGAGCCAATTTCGGGGTGTAGCGCAGTCCGGTAGCGCGCCTGCTTTGGGAGCAGGATGTCAGGAGTTCGAATCCCCTCACCCCGACCATTTTCCGGGTCGTTAGCTCAGTTGGTAGAGCAGTTGGCTTTTAACCAATTGGTCGTAGGTTCGAATCCTACACGACCCACCATGTAAAAAGGGCATCTCGAATGAGATGCCCTTTTTCTTTTGCCTCGAATTTATCCAAACTTGTCACTGCACGACGGCACCCGTCAGTGCCCCTTCAAAGATTTCGGGCAGTACCCGACGATGAAGCACAAAAAAAGCACCTTCCGGTGCCTTGATGTGTATCGCCGCCGGTTGGGGGAGCGGGTTTGCCTGCGAAAGCGATAGCCGATTCACTATCGTACTCGCGGACAACCCCATTCCTCCAAGCGAGGGCTGGCCTGTCAGTGCAGTTTCAGGCGCGGCTCAGTACCCCGCCCAATCTTGCTACCCAGCATCATCAGTGCCGTGCGGAAGAACCCGTACAACGCCATCTGGTGCATCCGGTACAGCGACACATAGAACATCCGCGCCAACCAGCCCTCCAGCTTCACGCTGCCCATCAGGTTACCCATCAGGTTGCCCACCGCCGAGAAGCGAGACAGCGAAACCAGCGAGCCGTAGTCCTTGTATTCATAAGTCGGCAGCGGCTTGTTCTCAAGCCGAGCCCTGAGGCTCTGGGCAAGCATCGAAGCCTGCTGATGCGCGGCCTGGGCCCGTGGCGGCACGTTGCGGTCGCTGCCGGGTTGCGGGCAGGCGGCGCAGTCACCGAAGGCGAAGATGTTGTCGTCGCGGGTGGTCTGCAGGGTCGGGCGCACCACCAGCTGGTTGATGCGGTTGGTTTCCAGGCCATCAATGTCCTTGAGGAAGCCTGGCGCCCGGATACCGGCCGCCCATACCTTGAGGCTCGCCTGGATCACTTCGCCGGACGCCGTCTTCAGACCATCCTCGGTCACTTCACTGACCGCCGCGTTGGTCATCACTTTCACCCCGAGTTTTTCCAGGGTCTTGTGCACCGGCACGCTGATACGCTCAGGCAGGGCAGGCAACACGCGTGGGCCTGCCTCGATCAGCGTGATGTGCATGTCCTTGGGCTGGATGCGGTCCAGGCCGTAGGCCGCCAGTTCGTGGGCCGCGTGGTGCAGTTCGGCCGCCAGTTCCACACCGGTGGCGCCGGCGCCGACGATAGCCACGCTGATCTTCTCGCTGGCCACATCACCGGCATGGGCGCGCAGGTAGTGGTTGAGCAACTGCTGATGGAAGCGCTCGGCCTGCTTGCGGGTATCCAGGAACAGGCAATGCTGCGCTGCACCGAGTGTGCCGAAGTCGTTGGTGTTGCTGCCCACGGCGATGACCAGGGTGTCGTAGCCCAGGGTGCGCGCAGGCAGCAGTTCGCGACCTTCTTCATCGAGGGTTGCGGCCAGTTGGATCTGCTTGGTCTCACGGTCCAGGCCGCTCATGCGCCCCAGCTGGAAATTGAAGTGATTCCACTTGGCCTGGGCCACGTAGTTCAGTTCGTCTTCCGAGGAGTTCAGCGAGCCGGCGGCCACTTCGTGCAGCAGGGGCTTCCAGATGTGCGTGAGGTTGGCGTCGACCAGGGTGATCTCGGCCTGCTTGCGCTTGCCCAGGCTTTTACCCAGGCGGGTCGCCAGTTCCAGGCCGCCGGCGCCGCCGCCGACAATCACGATGCGATGAGTCATGGGGATATCTCATAAGGTTTAAGGAATTCTTGGCCCCAAGGGCCGGCCGCGACAGGGGCGAGGGGAGGGCGAGCGCAAGGCAGCTCATAGCACCAGTCCACTCAACAGGCGGCTAAGCAGGCCCAGGCCGATGGTCACAGCCACCACTACCACGAGGAGCAGCAAAGGCCGGAATGGCTTGCGCTCGACTCGATGCTGAGGTGCCTGCAGGTATTCATCGACACGACGCTGATCTTCTGGATTCAAGCGGCTGGTCATGGTGGGCCTCGTCAGATAGACGCTTGTGACTGCGAAAACACCACAGGGTTCTCGCAAGCACTTGATATCGAATGATAATGCTTTCTATCACTGGCGCCGAGTGTACGCCATCGCAAAGACTCTCGGCAGTGGATCAAAGACTGATACCGACATCGAAGACAATGCTGCGCCCCAGGTTCCCGCGCAGAAAATCCGGTGCGTCGGGGTGGGCGAACAGCACCCGGGCGAACGTCGGCCCCACCAGCGACAGCGAGCGCCACCCCTGGCGCAGGTATTCGGTAGGCGGCGGGAAGTGGCTGTTGAGGTCCAGCACTTCGCGCTTGAGGCTGGCGAAGGCGATGATATCCAGCTCGCTCAGATCCAGCCCGCGTTCCCGATAGTTGTGCGCCTTCTTGCGCAGCGTCGGGGCCAGGCGCCCGAGCAGCTCCTGGGCGCTGATCCGCCTTGGCCGCGCCTCGCGACGCACCAGCTGGCTCAGGGAAAACGCACTGCGCCGGCGTTGCAGCTCCTCGCGCCATTCGTCATTGAGCCGGCGCCCTTCGTCGAGCACGAAGAACACCTCGAAGGCGGCATCACGAAACAGCACGTCAGGCGGCTCCTGGCCCGCCGGTGTGAAGTCCTCGCTGCGATAAGCGATGTTCAAGCCTTGCAACAGGCGCTGGCACACCCAACGCTCTCGTTCCCATTTACGGGCGTTGGAGAGGAAGGCATTGGCTTGTTCGGCCTGGATGGTGAGCAGGCGCAGGTAGTCTGAGTCATCCATGGGAACAAGCTTAGTCGCTAATCCATGACGGTAAGATGCTGTTTGTGCGCAGGAAACCGGTGGCAGAACGATAGCCTCGGCAATCGGGTGTAGACTCGGCGTATCCGCGGCCGTCCGAAGGAGCGAACCGGTGATCAGTGCGCAGGTCCTGTCCACCGCCAGCCTGACCCTGGGTTGGCTCGGCTATGTGCCCCTGTTGGTATGGGCCCTGAGCCGCACGCGTTGGGTCGAGTTGTTCAGTGACAGCCGTCGCCAGCATTTATTGTTTGGCACGGTCTTCGGCTTGTTCGTGCTGTGGTTGGTCCGGCGGGATTTCGACACAGGCGTCTCCTACCACTTCATCGGTATGACTGCGGTGACCCTGTTGCTGGACTGGCCGCTCGCGGTACTCGGCGGTTTCCTCGCCCAACTCGGGTTGCTGGCGCTGGGCCGACAGGACCTGGCCGCCCTGGGCGTCAACGGCCTGTTGATCATCGGCCTGCCGGTGCTGGTCACGGAGGTCTGCGCGATCCTGGTCGAGCGCGCCCAGCCGCGTAACCTGTTCGTCTATATCTTCTCTGGATTTTTCGCCGCGGCGTTGTCGGCCTTGCTGTGCGTCCTGGCTGGGCTTGGCCTGCTCTGGCTGGATGGACGTTTCGCCATGCCGGAATGGCTATCGGACTTCATTGGCTACCTGTGGTTGATCATCTTCCCCGAGGCTTTTATCAATGGGACGGTGATCAGTGCTTTAGTGGTGTTTTGTCCGGAGTGGTTGGAGACGTTCAATCGCACCCGATATTTACAGGCGCCTTGGAATGATGACGAGAGGCGTTGAATAGTTATCGCCGGTAGTCAGTTCTTGTTTGATAGTTCCAACAGTGTCTGTAGTACGTTTCCTTGTTTGACCTTTTACTGCGCTTGCGCCGTTGCCGCGTGCTTCATACGTCCCTACTCTCGATCCGCTGTTGGTGCTGAATCATTAAGGGAAATACGTATGAGGTACATGAGTGTCTGAAGCCCGGTCGTTTATCAATCTTGAAACCAAAAATTATGAATCGCTTAAATCAGAGCTGATGCTTTCACGAAATCAACTCGCAAAATTCAATGTTTTAAATGCGCATCTTGCCGGCGGTGTGGTGATAAAAGGTGAGCTGGTTATTCTCGGTGATCCCTCTACACCAAACTGCACCAGCCATGAGGCCTTTCTGATGGCCGAGGCTGCAAACATCCACGCCGATCTGGCCCGCAATGGTCCAGATGACTGAATCGCCCCTGGTTTCGTAGACACCTCCAAGCCTCATAATGAGGCCCAAATAGGAGGTGCCATGAGTCGTCAGCGTTACCCCGAAGAATTCAAGATCGAAGCGGTCAAGCAAGTGACCGAGAAAGCGCGCGCCACTCGACCTTCACCCCTGCCCATACCGTGCTGCCGGCCGATGGCAAGACTCAGCAAACCCTGACCCTCGCCATCCGCGACGAGCAGCAGCAGCCGGTGGACATCGCCTTGGCGGATATCAAGATCACCAGCGACCACGTACGCGCAGGCAAGCACGGGGACGACATCAAGGTCTCGGATCCAACACGCACCTCGCCTGGCGTATACGAGATCCAGGTCACTGCCAGCAAGACCGAGCAGACAGTCACCCTGACACCGACGGTTCAGGGCACGGCACTGGCGCAAGCCTTGGTTTCCACAACGAGCGTGCTACCGAACCCAGGCAGCTCTCGATTCTCGGCAAGTCGGCCCACCATTGCAGCTGATAACAAGGCCACCACCACCTTGGCCTTTGACGCCAGGGATGCGAATGGCCTGCCACTCGAGGGCATCGGCAAACACTTGGCGTTCGTGGTGAATGGCGCCAGTGGCAATGTCTCGCCACCGGATGTCACCGTTGAAGCCATCGTGGAAAGCGCAGGCACTTATACCGCGAAGCTGCGCGGCCTCCTGGCAGGCCATTACACCGTTGCGCCTCATTTTGACGGTAAGCCCGTCGGTACCCTGAAAGCCAGCGTGGAATTACAGGCACTGCCGCCCGCGGAGCTCAACTCAGCGTTCAAGGTTATGCCACCGTCCATCGACGCAGATGGCTTCGACTCAACAACCTTGACGTTCATAGCAAGGAATGCCGACAACAAACCCGTGAGCGGCCTGGCCAACCTACTCATTTTCAACGTGACCGATGACAGCGGCAAACAGCCTGAACCCGGCAAGATCACCGTGACGGCTATTCAAGAAAAAGGCACGACAGGGGAATACAGCGCCACGCTGCGTGGTACTCAAGCTGGGGACTTTACGCTCACACCTGAAGTCGACGGTGACGTCATGGACTCACTGGCAAAATCAGTGGAGCTGAAGGTCTTACCGCCTGCGGCAGGAAGCTCCCGGCTCGTGCTAAGCAAGACCGATATCCTGGCAGATGGCGTGGACGAGGCGAAAGCATCGTTCATTGTCAAGAACTCGCTTGGGCAGCCAATCAGTGGCATTGTCGGCCAAGTGTCATTTACCGTGACCGACTCAAAGGGCAATCCTGCGTCGGATGTTGAATTGAGCCGTATCGTCGAAGTTGGAAACACAGGGGTGTACGAGGCTACATTGAGCGGCTCGCAACCCGATCTTTACACCATGACGCCCAAGATCGATAACGAACCTTTGGGAGCGGATGCGCGCCTGTCCCTGATGAGTACTCACATCACCGAACTCCACAGTTACTCGTATCCTGGTAAATATTCACACGCTGTCGATAGCGGGTTCCCCACGACGGCTTACGATCGCGTAGGGTTTTCCGCAACACTTGCAAACGGCGCCCATTCCAAAGATTACAACTGGTCATCCAGTGTCAGCTGGTTGACCCATCGCTCCTCCGGCCTTTTTATATTTTCCACTCCGCCTGATGATGCTTCAGGCGAAATCACCATTACGGGAACCCGCAAGGGCAGCCACGTCTCACACAGCTACACCTTCAGGATAAAAAAATGGTTTTATATCGATAACTCATTATCAAGGAATTGGGCTGCCGCGATGAACAGGTGTTCCGCTCTTGGACTTCAGCCAGTGTCCAAGGCCGACGCCACAAAAGGAGAAGGCGTAATAGGAGTCGGTACCCCAGCTTCAGAGTACGGCTTCGTGGGCTATTCTTTTCTGGCCAACTCTACGTGGCTGTCCGACCCCGCTGGCGCAGGCCACTATCTGCGCCTGCTTCTCATGGACGGGGCAACCGAGGTGGCACCTGAAGGCTCAGTCGATGGCAAAGCAATTTGCTACAGAACCTTAAAGTAACAAACGACCGAGCCCGGTTACATTTCGTACAAAACCTAAACAGCACTACGGCCAACGACTGGTACGTCCGCGAAACACAACCCCAAGAACCGCCGCGCCGCCCTCGACGGCGCGGCGGCATGGGGCATCAGTATCGAGAAATGCCGCGCTAATGGCTGCGGTGCAATGCCCAGCCGGTACAAGGCGTTGTCTTCATGGCGAATGGACATCGCCGACACGAAGCCAATGCCCATCCCCGCCCGTACCGCTTCCTTGACCCCCTCCACTCCGGCAATTTCTAACGCCACGCGCATCGGCACACCCTCCCGGGCAAAGGCGCGCTCCACCAACTGCCGTACCCCCGAGCCACTTTCGCGCAGCACCAACGGATACGCCCCCAGCGCTTGAAGCGTCTGCACCTGAACGCCGTCGGCCAGCGGATGGCCGCTCGGAACGATGGCGACGATCTCGTCCTCGCGCCAGGCGGTGACGCTGGTGCCAAGCGGTAGTTCCTGGCCTGGCGGGCCTTCGATCAAGGCGATGTCCAGCTCACCCAGAGCCGCGACGATTTCCGCCGTGTTGCCATGGGTCGTGGTGATCGCGATATCCGGGTAGCGGGCGTGGAAGTCCGCGATCAGGTAGGGCAACAGGTAACTGGCTGGGGTGGTACTGGCGCCGATGCGCAAGGTGCCGCGCTCCATCCCACGCATGGCGTCGCGCAGGGCCTGGGCCTGGAGAAAGGTCTCGCGCAGGCGTTGGGCGTGGCCTAGCAGTTGCTCGCCGGCGGCCGTCAGGCGCACCCCGCGTCCGGCACGTTGATACAGCGGCTCACCGAACGCTTCCTGCAGCAACTTCAGCTGACCCGACACGGCCGGCTGCGACAAGTGCAGCGCGGCGGCGGCGTGACTGATGTTGCCGTGCTCGGCGACGGTGGCGAAAGTTATCAGTTGTTCAGGGGTCATACGTTCAAAATATCAGCTAAGCGGATACTTGCCATCCTAAATCACGATTTTTTATAAGCTTATAACTGAATTAACGTAGACCTTATCAATACACATCGGAGGTCTTACCATGGCCACGGCCCACCCTACTCCCGCCCTTGCGCCTTCCCACGCGACCCGTGGGCGGCTCAACGGTATTCTGTTCGTCGCCCTGTTCGCCCTCGCCGTCACTCAGGTGGCGGCCCTGCCGGCCATCGCCGGGCTGGGGATCAGCCCGCTGATCGTCGGCATCGTCGCCGGTGCCCTGTATGGCAATGCTCTGCGCTATGGGCTGCCGGAAAGCTGGGCGGCGGGGGTCAACTTCTCGGCGCGCAACCTGCTGCGCCTGGCCGTGGCGTTCTTTGGCCTGCGGGTGAGCTTGCAAGAGATCGCCCAGGTGGGCTGGTCGGGTCTGACAGTCTCGCTGCTGGTGGTGGTCAGCACCCTGCTGGTGGGCCTGTTGGTGGGCATGAAGGTGATGAAGCTTGACCGCGACACGGCGCTGCTGACCGCTGCGGGCAGCGCGATCTGTGGCGCAGCTGCGGTGCTGGCATTCGAATCGGCGCTGCGCTCGCAGCCACACAAGGCGGCCATGGCGGTGGGCAGCGTGGTGCTGTTCGGCACGTTGTCGATGTTCCTTTACCCACTGGCGGTCAGCGCCGGCTGGGTGCAACTCGACAATCTCGGCGTAGGCCTGTTCTTCGGTGGCACCCTGCACGAAGTGGCGCAGGTAGTGGGTGCGGCCAGCAACGTGAGCCCCGAGGCCACCCACATCGCCACCATCGTGAAGATGACCCGTGTGTTGCTGTTGGTGCCGGTGCTGCTGGTGGTGGGCCTGTGGGTCAGCCGCTCGCGCAAGCAAGGCCAGGCCCAGGGCGGCGGGCGTATCGCCGTGCCATGGTTCGCCTTTGGCTTCCTGCTGCTGGTATTGGTCAATTCGTTGCAAGTCCTGCCGGCAGCGGTGGTGAACACCATCAATAGCCTCGACACCTTCGCCCTGACCATGGCCATGACCGCGCTGGGCATGGAAACCCGCGTGAGCCAGATCCGCCAGGCTGGCCCGCGCGCGCTGATCACCGGGGCGATCCTCAACCTGTGGCTGATCGGTGGCGGTCTGGCCATCACCCTGGGAGTACAACGGCTTTTCGGATGAATGGCAGCGGCTGATCCCGGAGCGCCGTGCGCCATCGCAGGCTATGCCGCCGCCCACGATCGTGCAGGGCTGGGGTAACCGCTTGGCAAGCGGCAATGAGGCTTTTTCTGCGCCCCCCTCGTTGCCGTGCGTTTTTGTCGGTATGGTGGTGTCCAAGTAGGAAGTTTCATTGCACAGGAAAGACTTAGATGCCCCAACGCCATGTCATCAACGCATCCGTCAGCCCCAAAGGCAGCCTGGAGACGCTGTCGCAACGTGAAGTCCAGCAACTGAGTGAAGTCGGTACCGGCAGCCTTTACACCCTGTTCCGCCAGTGCGCCCTGGCCATCCTCAACACCGGCGCCCATGTCGACAATGCCAAGACCATCCTCGAGGCCTACAAGGACTTCGAGGTGCGTATCCATCAGCAAGACCGCGGCGTACGCCTGGAGCTGCTCAACGCCCCGGCCGACGCGTTCGTCGATGGCGAGATGATCGCCAGCACCCGCGAAATGCTGTTCAGCGCCCTGCGCGATATCGTCTACACCGAAAGCGAGCTGGCCAGCCAGCGCATCGACCTGGAAAGCTCCCAGGGCATCACCGACTACGTCTTCCACCTGCTGCGCAACGCCCGCACGCTGCGTCCGGGCGTGGAACCGAAGATGGTGGTGTGCTGGGGCGGCCACTCGATCAGCAGCGAGGAATACCAGTACACCAAGAAGGTCGGCCACGAGCTGGGCCTGCGCAAGCTGGACGTATGCACAGGCTGCGGCCCGGGCGTGATGAAAGGCCCGATGAAAGGCGCGACCATCGCCCATGCCAAGCAGCGCATGCACGGCAGCCGTTACCTGGGCCTGACCGAGCCGGGCATCATCGCCGCCGAAGCGCCCAACCCGATCGTCAACGAGCTGGTGATCCTGCCGGACATCGAAAAGCGCCTGGAGGCGTTCGTGCGGGTCGGCCACGGCATCATCATCTTTCCCGGTGGCGCAGGCACGGCCGAAGAGTTCCTGTACCTGCTGGGCATCCTCATGCACCCAGACAACGAAGGCTTGCCCTTCCCCGTCGTGCTCACTGGCCCGCGCAGCGCCGAGGCGTACCTGCAGCAGTTGCATGCCTTCGTCGGCGCGACCCTGGGCGAGACGGCCCAGCAGCATTACCAGATCATCATCGACGACCCGGCCGAAGTGGCCCGGCACATGGTCGAGGGACTCAAGGCCGTCAAGCAGTTCCGCCGCGAGCGCAACGATGCCTTCCACTTCAACTGGCTGCTGAAGATCGAGGAAGGTTTCCAGCGCCCGTTCGACCCCACCCATGAAAACATGGCCAACCTCGAGCTGCGCCGGGACCTGCCGCCCCATGAGCTGGCCGCCAACCTGCGCCGGGCCTTCTCCGGGGTGGTGGCGGGCAACGTCAAGGACAAGGGCATTCGCCTGATCGAAGAGCACGGGCCGTACCAGATCCGTGGCGACAGCGCGGTGCTCGACCCGCTTGGGCGCTTGCTGCAGGCCTTCGTTGATCAGCACCGGATGAAGTTGCCCGGTGGGGCAGCGTATGTGCCTTGTTATCAGGTAGTGACCTAACCCGTCGCGACCGCTGAGCGGCTGAACTCGCGCCCAACAGGTCCGCACGGCCCTTGTGGGAGCGGGTTTATCCGCAAAGCGGACACTACATAGCTCGCGCCAGCGCCACAGCCGCTACTCGCAACATCCTGCAGACATTTCCTACAACAAGCAGTGAACCTGCCTCGATAAAAACGGTCTTTCGCTGACGGTCAACTCACCGACCGGTTCATCGGCCCAGTCATCGGGCCTACTTTTGTCCAGCTCCAGCGAAGATCACCATGCCTGATTCCCGACCAGCCTCCTTTGCCCTTGCCCCCCTGCTCGCAGCCTCCTTGCTTGCCTTGGCTATCCCCGCGCATGCCGAAGAACCGGCCAGCGACGCACGCTGGGTCAGCGACAGCCTGAGCACCTATGTGCGCAGCGGCCCCACCAACGGCCACCGTATAGTGGGTTCGGTCAAGGCCGGGCAGAAGGTCACGCTGGTGGGCACCCAAGGGGAATACAGCCAGGTCCGCGGGCAAAACGGCGATCTGGTATGGATCCTGAGCAGCGACCTGCAATCGGTCCCGGGCCAGGCCGAACGCCTGCCGGCACTCGACGCGCAGGTGACGCAGCTGTCCGAACAGCTCAAGACCATCGACGACAGCTGGAAGAATCGCGTCCAGGGCATGCAGGAAACCCTCGACTCGCGCAAGGCGCTGATCGACGAACTGGAAACGCGCAACAAGTCGCTCAACGAACAACTCGACCAGGTGCAGTCGTCGCTGCGTGACACCCAGGCGCGTCTGGGTGATGAGAACAAGCAAGTGATGATGCGCTACATGGTCTACGGCGGCAGCATCGCCGGGGCCGGTCTGCTCGCGGGATTGATCCTGCCGGCATTGACCCGCGGTCGTAAACGCAACGACCGCTGGTTCTGACAATAGCCCTCAGGCGCCGTGCAGACGCGGCGCCCAGTCTTCGACCTGGCGATGCTCCAGGCGCCGTTGCAGGGTCTTGCGCCAGGATGGCACCAGCGGCAATGCCAGGCATTCGCGTAACAGCTCAGGCTCTAGGTGTTTATCGAACAGCACCGCCGACAGGCGCGCCACCGACCATTCGCCGTGCGGGCGCTCGACCAGCTCCAAGCGCTCGCCCGCCTGCACCACGCCCTCCTCCAGCACCCGGTAATACCAACCGGTGCGCCCACTTTGCTGAACGCGCAAGGCCATCTGCGCCACGTCGAAGCGGTCGTTGAGCTTCCAGCAGGGCATGCGCCCCTGGGACACCTCCAGCAGCGCCGACCCCACACGAATCCGGTCGCCCAGGCAGACATCCGCCTCGCGCCAACCGGTGGTGCTGAAGTTCTCGCCGAATGCGCCGGGCTCGGCCAGCAATGGATGCTCGCCAAGCTCTGCCGCCCAGGCTGCATAGTGCTCGCGGGGATAGTGGTGGATGGCCTTTTCCACACCACCGTGGACCCGCAGATCCCCCTGCTCGTCGCCTTCGAGCCCGAGCCGTCCTACGGCCAGCGGCCCTTGGCGGGGGTGCTTGGCAATGGCACTGCGCGAGCCAGGGCGGGTGAAAGGTTGGGCCAAGCCTGTGAGCAGGTTGTCCAGGATGAGGCTGTTCAGAGTCATGCCAGGGTCTCGTTGGGTTGCCGGCGCAAAGCTTACCCCAGAGACACGAACGCCACGATCATATTCGCCTACCCAGGCCCATCGCACCGGTGGCGACCAGGCCCGGGCGGTCGGCGCGCTACTTGCCGCGGGCCTTGTTGTAGATGGTTTTGGCGCGGTCGGCTGAAGCCTGGCATTCAGCCATGTTGCCTGCGGCCTGAGCCTCCTTGGCCTGGTTGAGCAGGTTCTGATAGTCCTTGGCCATGCCGCCATGCAGGGCCTGGCCATCGGTCCGGTGGATATCCTCAAGTTCCTTGATCTTGGCGGCGCAGTTGGTTTCCGGGCCGGTTTCGGCGTGAACGGTGAAGCTCAATGCAGAAGCGATCAGCAGCAGTGTCAGGGATTTCATGGTGTGTTCTCCGTGAGAAAAGCCGGACTTCTGACAGGCACGTCGGCGGGCCCGACGCAGCCAAAAGCATAGCCTTGCTCAAAGATTCAGCCACAGTTCATTGACGCAAGCGCTCCAGCGCCTGCAGCACGTACCCGGTTGCCCGCTCCACCTGCCCCTCCCGGCAGGCGATCCCCAGCTGACGCCAAAGGCCAGGGCGCAAGGGCCGACGGGCAATCCGCGGGTTCAGCCGCTCCGCTTCGCCTTCTTGGGGCAGCAGTGTCGCGCCATAGCCTGCCGCCACCAGGCTCTTGATCGCATCGTTGTAGTTCAGCTCGATGCGCGCCTCGGGGTACAGCCCCGCTGCGGCGAACCATTCCGCCGTCACCCGCGACAGTTGGGTGGTGTTGTCGTTGAGTATCAGCGCTCGCTCGGCCAGCCAGGCCGGCGTGACCTTAGCGGGCGGCTGCCAGTCGGCCGGCAGGTAGGCCATGATCGGATCGCGTCGCCAGGGGGTGAGCTTCACCCCTCTGCCCGCTACCTGGGGCAGCGCCACCAGGCCGATGTCCAGCGTGCCCTCACGCAGGCGCGCCAGGGAAGCCTGGGAGGTCAGCACCTGCACCTGCACGTCGATGCCCGGATGCGCCTCACGCAGGTGCGCCAAGGCTTTGGGCAGCAGATGGGCGATGGCCCCGGTGGAGGCCCCCAGGCGCACACGCCCGGTCAGCCCCTGCACCTGTCGACGCACCTCGTCCAGGGCCAGGTCGGCATCGGCCAGCAGGCGACGGGCGCGGCCCAGCAGCGTCTCGCCCACGGTGGTGGGGCGCACCTGGCCTCGGGTGCGGGTGAGCAGCGGCGCCCCCACGCGCGCTTCCAGCTCGGCCACGTGCAGGCTGATGGTGGGCGCAGCCAGGTTGAGCTGACGAGCGGCCTCGGCGAAGGAACCGAGGTCGGCGATGACCACCAGCGTGCGCAGGCGGTCGAGGCTGATTTCGCGCATGGGGGGCCTCTGGGGGCTGGCCTGTTCGCGGGTAAACCCGCTCCCACAGGTACGGCGTGGATCCTGGTTCAGCGGTCGGCCTGGGAGCGGATCTACCCGCAAAAAGACTGACACGGTCATTCATTTTTTCTGAATCCAAGCATCATGATATTCAAATTTTCTTTCGTCCAGCCGCAGGCGAGCATAGGCCATCTCTCTCGCACACGGATCCCGACCATGCACACCCCTCTCGTCTTCATCGACGGCGACCAAGGCACCACCGGCCTGCAGATCCATGCCCGCCTGCAAGGCCGCCAGGACGTGCGCCTGCTGACCCTGCCGCACGCCGAGCGCAAACACCCGCAACGCCGCGCCGAGGCCATCAACGACGCCGACATCGCCCTGCTCTGTCTGCCTGACGACGCAGCCCGTGAAGCGGTGGCGGCCATCCACAACCCGGCAGTACGTGTGATCGACGCCAGTTCCGCCCACCGCACCACGCCCGGCTGGGTCTACGGGCTACCTGAGCTGGACGCCGAACAAGCCGAGCGCATCGCCCGGGCCAAGCGGGTGAGCAACCCCGGTTGCTACCCGACCGGCGCCATCGCTCTGCTGCGCCCGCTGATCCAGGCTGGGCTGCTGCCGGCGGACTATCCGCTGAGCATCCATGCAATCTCGGGGTATTCCGGGGGTGGCCGGTCGGCGGTGGAACTTCATGAGCAAACTAGCGCCGTCAAGGTGCCTGCCCTTCAACTCTATGGCCTGGAACTGGCCCACAAGCATGTACCGGAGATCGAGCGACACGCCGGGCTCGCTGCACGCCCGGTGTTCCTGCCGGGTTATGGCGACTACCGCCAGGGCATCGCGCTGAGCATCCCCCTGCAACTGCGCCTGCTGGCCGGCGGCATCACCGCTGAACACTTGCAAACCTGCCTTGAGCAGCACTACCACGGTGCACGCCATGTACAGGTGATGCCACTGCATCAGCAGGGTCCGGCCAGCAAACTGGACCCCGAGGCGCTCAACGACACCAACGACCTGCGCCTGGCCCTGTTCGCCAACCCGGCCTACGGCCAAGTGGTGCTCACGGCCGTGTTCGACAACCTCGGCAAAGGCGCCTCGGGCGCCGCCGTGCAGAACCTCGACCTGATGCTCGCCGCCCTGGGTTAGACTGTGCCTCCCGCGCCGCTCGGCGCGGGACGGTTCGACCCTGCTGGAGCTTGCCCGATGTTCATTCTCAGCCACCTCGACGGTGTGCCCCCCGAATCCTTCCAGAATCAGATCCGTCAGTTGGTCATCGACCATGTCGGTGAACTGAGCAGCGTGGCCATCACCCCGGACAACCCGCTGTACCCGCTGTACCAGTACGGCGTCGGCCTGGAGGTGCATCAGTATTTGCAGGCCATGGACGGCACCCGAGGTCTGGCCGTGGAACTGACCCTGGCCTTGGATGCCGAAGCACCGGACCGACTGCTCGGCTTCGCCCTTGCCCTGCCTGCCCAGGATGACGATCAGGCCTGCGTGCTGGCGTTTCTGGCCGTGCACCCAGACCACCGCCGCCAAGGCATCGCCCGAGCGCTGCTGGCCGATGCCCAGTCACGCTATGCCTGTGTCGAGCTCAATGTCTTTGCAGGGCAAGTGCCATGGTTCGAGGCGATGGGTTTGCAGGTGGCCGCCGCCGCCGGGCCGCAGGTGCTGATGAGCAGCACCGGGCACGCCAGTGGCGCACTGATCGGCCGTCTGGACATCGCCCCGATCTATCGCACCACTGAAGTGCGGCAGATTCACGCCTACCTGCTCAAGCAGCATGGCGACGAGGCCATGCTGGCGGCGGAAAAACAGCGCGACGAACGCCTTGATGCCCTGGCCTTGCAGGCACAGGCCTGTGTGAAGCAGCGCAAGACCGTGCATTGAACGGGACCGCTGGGCGGTCCCGGCGATTTCAGGCGTGTACCCACCGCCGATGCAGCCCACGGGCCAGTGCATCGAGCATGAACCCCAGCGCACCGATCAGCAGCACCATGGCCATCAGCTCCGAATAGGCCAGCCGGTCACGCGTATCGAGGATGAAATAGCCTAGCCCTGCGCTGACCCCAAGCATCTCGCACGGCACCAGCACGATCCACAGGATGCCGATCGCCAGACGCACACCGGTCAGCACATGGCCGATCACCCCAGGGATGATCACCTTGCACAAGGTTTCCCAGCGCGTGGCGCTCAGGCTACGGGACAACTGCAACCAGCGCGGATCGAGCTGGCGCACGCCTGCGGCGGTGTTGAGCAGGATCGGCCACAGCGCGGCGAAAGCCAGCAGGAAATAGATCGGCTGGTCGCCCACCCCCATCAACATCACCACCACCGGCATCCACGACAGCGGCGAGATCATTCGCAGGAACTGGAACGCCGGTGTGGTCGCAGCCTCCAGGTGGCGGTAACTGCCCACCAGCAAGCCCAAGGGCACGCCAACCGATAGCGCCAGCAACAGCCCCACCAGGATGCGCTTGAGACTGACCCAGACATGCCCATAGACCTCGCCCTCGCCCAGCAATTGCACCAGGCTGGCCAGCGTGGCCTGGGGCGAAAAACGCGCCGAAAGGCCGTCGGCCTCGCCAAACACCTGCACCCCCGCCCACCACAGCAGCAACAGCCCCAACAGCCCCGCCAGGCCCAGGAGGCCATGCATGACAGACTTGCCCATCAGACGGCGAACTCCTCATGGCGCTCGAAACTGTCGGGCTGGCCGAACGCCGCCAAACCACCGGCCGCCTCGATGGCTGTACGCACGAAGCGATCATCGACCAGGTCGCGCGCCACCTGGGCCGGGTCCAGCCCGGCCAGGAAGCCACTGTCGCCCTCGATCAGCGTGCCTTTGAGGTGCTTGACCAGCGCTTCGGTGTAGCTGGGGAATGGATACGGCTGGAAGTCGATGCGTTTCTCATCCCATTGCTGATGCGCGATCGCACCGCTGGCGATATAACCGGCGCGGTCCTCTGCGGCCGGCGCCAACACCTTGGCGAGCACCTGCGGGGTATGTGGTGTGTACTTGTTGGGGCCGGCCTTCGACAGCAGCGCGGCTGCCTCGGCCCGATGGTCGCGGGTCCACAGCTGGGCCTTGACGATGGCATTGACCACCTTCTGCGACCACTCGGGGCGGTTGTTCAGGTCGTGCTCGTGCATGAACACCACGCAGCAGGCATGGTTACGCCACACATCGCCGGTAAAGCGCTGCACGCGTCCGACCTTCAGGTCCTCGGCCAGGGCATTGAAGGGCTCGGCGACGATGTAGCCGGCGATACGCTTGCTGGCCAGGGCCGGCGGCATGTCCGACGGCGGCAGCACCAAAAGATTGACCTCGTTGGCCGCCAGCGACGCGTTGGCCGGCTTGGAAACCGGTGTAAGGCCATTGGCTTGCAGCAGTTGCTGCACCACCACGTTATGGATCGAATACCAGAACGGGATCGCCACGGTCTTGCCACCCAGTTGCTTGATGTCGGTGATGTCCGGCGCCACGGTCAGGCCCGAGCCGCCCACGTGGTTCCAGGCCACCACCTTGGCCGGCACTCGGCTGGCGTAGCGAGCCCAGATGGTCATCGGCGAAAGCAGGTGGATCACGTTGACCTGGCCCGAGATGAACGCTTCGATCACTTGGGCCCAGCTACGCAGCAGCACCGGACGCTCGGCCTTGATGCCCTCGGCTTCGAACAGGCCATTGTTGTGCGCCACCAGCAACGGCGTGGCGTCGGTGATCGGCAGATAGCCAATGCGCACCGGGGCGTCCGGTTCGCTGGCGGCACGCGCCTGCAAGCTCGAGAGCAGCGGCAAGGCGCCTGCCGCGGTGAGCATGGCGCTGAGCTTGATGAAGTCGCGACGGGAAGTAGTAGAACAGCAATCATCCATGCACATGGCGAGCCTCCGACGGCAGCGGCAAGGGAGAAGGAACAGGGTCTGGGCAGCGGCTCGCCCGCCGTAGGGTCTTGAGGATCTCGATACGCAACGTGCCCAGCTCCTCGACCCGCTGCGCCCGTGGCTGCGGCAGGTCGACAGCCCATTGCCCGAGGATGTGCGCCGGGTGGTCGCCCAGTAGCAACACGCGATCGGACAACAGCAGGGCTTCGTCGATATCGTGGGTGATCAGCACCGCCGCCGTGCGATGGGTGGCGATCAGCTGCAGCAGCAGTTGCTGCATGTCGGCGCGGGTCACCTCGTCCAACGCGCCGAAGGGCTCATCGAGCAACAGCACCTGGGGCTGACGCGCCAGGCAGCGGGCCAGCGCAGTGCGCTGGGCCATGCCACCGGAGAGCTGCGCGGGGTACTGGTTGCGCGCGTGGTCCAGCCCCACCGCCTCGATGGCATGGTCGATACGGGCGCGTCGCTCGGCTGCATTGAGTTTGGGCTGGCGGGCGAAGTCCAGGCCGAAAGCGACGTTCTTCTCCAGGCTCAGCCAGGGCAGCAGGCTCGGGTCCTGGAACGCCACGGCCAGACGCGGGTGCGGCCCGTGCAACGGCTCGCCGTGCAGGGTCACGCTGCCGCCGCAAGGTTGCTGCAACCCGGCCAGCACGCGCAGCAGGCTGGACTTGCCCACTCCGCTGGGCCCCAGGATGCTGACCACTTCTCCCGGCGCCAGGGCCAGGTCGAAGCGCTCCAGTACAGTCTGCCAGCCGCCATCGCGAGGGTAGCCCAGGCTGATGTCGCGGGCTTGGAGTAACGCCTGGGTCATGCTGCAGCCGCCTGACGCTGCAGCTCGGCACGCAATTGCACCAGGCTCGGGGTGACGATGGGCACGAACGCCGACTCGCGCCAGCGCCGGGCGAAACCTTCGCCATACGCGGTGAGGTAAGCCTTGCCGCCGCTGGCCTGCAGTTCCAACTGCACGGCATCGGCTGCGCTTTCAGCAAGGAGGATGCGCAGTTTGAACAACGCCGCCGGCTGCTGAGTGAAGCGCCCTTCCAGCAAGCCCTGCTTGAGCTCGTCCACGGTATTTTCCAAGCGCTCGGCCAGTACCTGCCGGGCCTCGTCGAGGAACGATCCGCGCCCCTGCAGGTGCCCGCTCACTTCCTCCAGTGCACGCCGCGCAAGGCCGATGGCCATGCCGCACTGCAGTGCCAGAAACGCCGGACGCACTTTAGGCAGGAACTCACGGGCATTGTCATGCAGCAGCCACTCGCGCCCCAGTGCTACCTGATGGAATGCCAGCGCGGCGGTGTTGCTCGACTGCAAGCCCATCAACGCCAGGTCGTCGGAGCGCTCAAGGCCCGCCAGGTTCGAAGGCACTGCCACCACGAACGGAGGGCCGCCGGTGGCGTCTTCGATCGCCGCAGCCACGGCAAAGCCGCTTTTGCGCAGGTTAGTCACCCAATGCAGACGGCCGTCGAGGGCCCAGCCGTTTGCCGCGGGCTGGGCGCAGACTTGCAACGCCTCGATGCCCGACAGGTATTTCATGGCGTTGGATAGGCCGGTGGCACCGGCCAGCTCACCGGCGAGCAGGCTAGGCAGCAGCCGCTCGCGCAGGCCCTGGTTGGGGCTCTGCAGCAGGTACTCGATGAACGAGCGTTGGCCCCAGCAGACAAAGGCCGCGGCCAGGGACCGGCTGGCAATGGCGGCGATGGCTTCGACGGCGTCGGTGACCCGCCCGCCCGAGCCGCCCAGGGCGGGCTCGATACCGACCCGCAGCAGCTGCGATTCGGCGATGTGCGCCAGTACCAGGTGCGGATCGCACTGGCCCTGGTCGATGGCTTCGGCATTGGCATCCAGCCATTGTCGAAATGCGCAATCAAGCATGTCCCTACTCCTTTGTTCGAAACGCCGGCCAGGCCGGCACCAGGCGGATCAGGCCGAAGGCTGCCAGCGGTATTGGCCCAGCTCGTCATTGAGCGGCGTCTGGGCGAACACATTAGCAAAGTTGCACAGGGTCGCGAGGCTCACGCCGAGAATCGCTTCCAGGGCGTTGCCTTCGCTGTAGCCGGCCTCGCGCAGAGCGCCGTAGGTAGCCTCACTGACGTTGCCACGGGTGGCGATCACTTCGCGGGTGAACGCGGCCAGGGCTTCGTACCGGGCATTGGGCAGCTCGCCGCGGGCACGCAGGGCGTCGACCACTTCCTGAGGCAGCTTGGCCTTGTTCAGCGCCACAGCGGTGTGACCGGCGACGCAGAAGTCGCAGCCATGCTCGGTCGCGGCGATCAACTGCACCACTTCGCGCTCAGCCAGGGTCAGCTCGGCCTTGCCATTGAGTGCCGAGACGGTCACGTAGGTTTCCAAGGCCGCCGGCGCATTGGCCAGCACGCCCAGCAAGTTGGGGATGAAACCTGAGTTCTTCAGGGCGTTTTCCAGGAAAGGCCGTGCCGCTTCCGGGGCGCTTTGCAGAGTGTGTAGAGTAATGCGCGATGTCATGGAGTGGTCTCCTTGGGTAGGTGTGCTTATAGTCTGTTGGTTATAAGAATTCCCCTCCATATTCATCAGTCGCCTTTCCTTGCTCCTGAGTCTTTGCATTAGATGATTTCATCCAGCCATCTTGTCGATTGGTTATTAGAGCGCCTGGAGCTCGATGCCAGCCTGTTCCATGTGGGCCGCTACTGTGGCGGCTGGCATGCCAGCACCCAGGGGATGGGCCGAGCCAGTTTCCACCTGGTGGTGCAGGGGCATTGCTGGCTGCATGTCGACGGCCATCCCGAGGCCGTTCGCCTGGAACGTGGCGATGCGGTGTTCCTGCTGCGCGACCTGGGCTACCGGCTTTCCAGCGATGCCGACCCGGCCAGCGCCTGCACTCAGCCGCGACAGCCCATGCAGCCTCTGGACAGCCAGGCCGAGGAAGGCGTCGGGTTGATGTGTGGGTTCTTTCACTTTCAATCGGGGCTGTCGACGCTGATCGTCGACGGCCTGGCCGACTGGATCCTGCTGCGCGCCGATGACCCGGCCGGGCATGCCGCGCGGGCGTTGTTCGAGTTGATCCTGGCAGAGTGCCGCCGCCCACCCGCGCCCTCGCAGACGTTGCTCGAGCGCCTGACTCATCTGTTGTTCCTGTACGTGTTGCGCCAGCAGGTGCATGCCGGGGAGACCTTGCACGGGCTGGTCGCCCTCGCCCGCCAGCCAGCCTTCGCCACGCTGCTGGAGCAACTGATCGCCAGCCCAGGCCAGGCGTGGACGCTGGAAAGCATGGCCGCCTGCACGGGCCTTTCGCGCTCGGCATTCTTCAAACGCTTCAACGATCTGGCCGGCCAATCGCCAGGCCAGGTGCTGCTGGCGCTGCGCATGCGCCATGCCTGTCAATTGCTCAAGGCCGGCAATACCGTGGAGCAAGTCGGGGCCCAGGTGGGGTATCAATCGGTGGCGGCCTTCACCCGGGCGTTCGCCAAGGCCGTGGGCGTGCAACCCGGCGCCTATCGCCGCCAGCACGAAGACCCGCCAGACCACTGACGCCGCGCAGGGCCTGGGCTTGCGCAGGGGGCTATGCTTGAACTGAGCTCAGCCAGAAATACGCCCCACGCCCATGATCCCACCCCGCCTGTTTCCACGCCTCGCCCTGCCCCTGGCCATTGTGGCCCTGGTGGCGGCCTCCGCCCTGCTCGCCTCTCCGTGGATGGGCCAAGGCTTCGAGCTGGCCGACCTTGCCACCGACAGCCAGCACCGCCTGACCCGCAAGCTCGAAGACGGCAGCCTGCTGACCCTCGACGCCAGCTCTTCGGTGGATGTGGAATTCGATGCCCTCCAGCGGCACCTGCAATTGCTCAAGGGCCAGCTATTGATCGAGATCGCCACAGACGATGCGCGCCCGTTTCGGATCAGCACCCCCCAGGGCACCTTGCGCCCCTTGGCGGGGCAATTGATCGTCGAGTGCCTGGGCGATGTCAGCGAGGTCAGTGTGCTGCGAGGCCAGGCCGACCTCGAGGGCGACAGCGGCCATTTGTCATTGCACGAAGGCCAGCACCTGCGCTTGGAGGCCAGCGGCCCCGGCACCCTGGGGAGCGTGGACAGCGGCACCTTGCAGGCGGCCTGGCATCTGCAGCGCCTGCCCGCAGACGGCCAGCCCCTGAGCGAGACCCTGGAGCGACTGGCCCGTCACCGTCAGGGATTGCTGTGGTTCGACGCCGAGGCGTTACAAGGCCTGCGGGTCTGGCGCGACCTGCCCTTGGACGACAGCGACCAGGCCCTGGCCGAGCTGCGCGCCGAGCTGCCCATCAAAGTAGACACCTACACCCGCTGGCTGACCGTGGTGAGCCGGTCGGACGCGCAAAAATGAAAACGGCCGGGTCCCCGAGGGGAGCCGGCCGCGTCATGCAGCAAGAACGCCTTAGTGGCGGTTGCCGGTACGGATCTGGTGCACCACGCCCATGGCCACCACGATGGCCGCAGCGATACCGGTGGAGATCACCAGGATCTGGTAGTCAGGCATGAACGCCATGGTCACCAGGGCCGCCACGATGAAGGCGATCACCAGGTAGGTCAGCCACGGGAACAGCCACATCTTCAGGCGGATCTCCTTGCCTTCGGCCTGCAGCTTGCGACGCATGCGCAGCTGCGAGAAGGCGATCACCAGGTACACCAGCAGGGCAATCATGCCGGTGGTGTTCATCAGGGTTTCCAGCACGTCCTTCGGACGCAGGGTCTCGCTGAAGTTGATCAGCGCGCAGAAGATCGCCACCACGCACGAGCCCATGATCGCGTACACCGGCACGCCGGTACCGGCGCGGGTGATCTTGAACATCGACGGTGCATCGCCACGCTGGCCCAGGGAGAACAGCATGCGCGAGGCGGTGTAGTGGCCGGAGATCAGGCAGCTGCTCACCGAGGTCAGCACCACGAAGTTCATCAACAGCTCGGCGTACGGCACACCCAGCAGCTCCAGGGTACGACGGTAGGCGCCGTAGCCGGACTCCCCCAGGTGCGGGTCGTTCCACGGCACCAGACAGACGATCAGGAAGATCGAACCCACATAGAACAGGCACACACGCCAGACCACCGAGTTGGTCGCCTTGACGATCTGGGTGGACGGATCCTTGGCTTCGGACGCCGCGATGGTCACGATCTCCGCGCCCAGGAAGGCGAACATCACCCCCAGCAGCGCTCCGATCACCGTGGTGATGCCATTGGGCATGAAGCCTTCGGCGGTCAGGTGGCTCATGCCACGCACTTCACCGAACTGCCAGATGTTGAACACCGCCGCGGTGCACACGGTCAGGAAGCAGACGATCGCCACCACCTTGATCAGCGCGAACCAGAACTCGAACTCGCCGTAGTGCTTGACGTTGAAGAAGTTGACCGTGATCAGCACCAAGGTCGTGGCCAGCACGAACACGTTGACACTGACGCCAGGGAACCAGCCATGCAGGATCTTGCCCGCCACGTAGGCTTCCCAGGCCATCAGGATGACCCAGTACCACCAGTACAGCCAGCCGATGGTGAAACCGGCCCAGCGGCCGATGGCGCGATCGGCGTAAGTGGAGAACGAGCCAGTGTCCGGCGAGGAAGTCGCCATCTCGCCGAGCATGCGCATGATCAGCACCACCAGGATGCCGCCGGCCAGGTAGGCCAGGACCGCAGCCGGTCCGGCGCTGTGGATCACGCTGCCGGAACCGACGAACAAGGCGCCGCCGATAACCCCGGCGATCGACATCATCGTCAGGTGGCGCGACTTGAGCGAGGCACTGAGTTTGCTCTCGTGCGCTCCCTTCGCGGTGGTGGATGTGGATGTTGCGTCCATCAGTTGTGTACCCCGTGCTTCTTTTTATCCAAGGAAAAACTGTGAAACCCCGATGGCTATCGGTCTCACCTAACATCAGTACTTATGCGGGCAGGAAGGTGTGCTCTGGGGCACACGCAGGCCTTCCATGGCGGCCTGCTTACGCGTCCGAAGGCTGGCCCCCGGACGAACTGAAACCTGTGCTGGCCGAGCGGCAACGGCTCGGTGCGACGAAATGAAGGTGCGAGGCAAACCTCGACGGCAAAGCAGCGAATTTGTGATTGTGCATGACGCTGACATGTACGCTGGTGGCGATAACTGACACGTAATGTAAAAATGTCTGCCACCCAGAGCCATGCACAGTGGCACGAAATACGCACTGCACTGTACAGGCCGCCAATGCAATACACCCGCAACACCCTGCAGGCGCTTGGCGATACGCACCCCTGAAGGCACCCGAATGCTGCAACTACACCCCGACTCTTCCACGCCGCTGGTCAACCAGATCATCGATGGATTGCGCGAGCTGATCGACAAGCAGACCCTCAAGCCTGGCGCCAAGGTGCCGTCGATCCGCGCCTTCGCCGCCACCTACTCGGTGAGCACGTTCACCGTGGTCGAAGCCTATGACCGCTTGGTGGCCCAAGGCCTGCTGGTCAGTCGCGGCAACGCGGGGTTCTTCGTCAACCGTGCAGCGAGCGAGTTGCTCGACACCCAGCATCAGGAGGCCGACACCACCCGGCCGACGTTCAACTCCGAGTGGTATCTGCAACAGATCTTCGAAACCCGCCAGTTGCCTTACAAAGCCGGCTGCGGCTGGCTACCCAACGACTGGATGTACGAAGACGGCCTGCGTCGTGGCCTGCGCCAGGTGGCCGGCAGCCCCCTGGAACTGTCCGGCTATGGCGACCCCATGGGCCTGCCCGAGCTGCGTGTGCTGACCGCGCAGAACCTGCAACAAGAGCTGTCGATCGTCGCCAATCCTGCACAGTTGATGCTCACCCACGGCGCCAGCCAAGCCTTGGACCTGGCCGTGCGCACCCTGGTACGTCCAGGCGATGTGGTGCTGGTGGACGACCCCGGCTACCCCAACCTGATGAGTATCCTGCGCACCCAGGGCGCAACCCTGCTGGGCGTGCCGCGCACCCCGGCCGGCTACGACCTGGACCACCTGGAGCGCCTGCTCGCCCATCACCGACCCACGGCGTTCTTCACCCAGCCGCACCTGCACAGCCCCACCTGTTCGCGTACACCTCTGCCCCAGTTGCATCGCCTGCTGCAACTGGCCACCCGCCATGGCTTGCGTCTGGTGGAGAACAACCTGTACGCCGACATGATCGCCGAGCCGCAACCTTGCCTTGCCAGCCTCGATCACCTGCAACAGGTGGTGTACGTGGGCAGCTACTCCAAGAGCATCTCGCCTAATGTGCGGGTCGGCTACCTGCTGGCAAACCCTGAACTCATGCAACAGCTGCTGCACCTGAAGATGCGCTCTGGGCTCACCACCTCCCAGGTGATGGAGCGCGTGGTGTATGCAGCCATCATCGACGGCCGCTGGCGCAAGCACCTCAAGCGCCTGCGCCAACGCCTGGCCGAAGCCCACCAGGAAGTTGGCCGGCACCTGCATCGGCTGGGCTTCGAGCTGTTCACCGAGTCCGACGAAGGCATGTACATCTGGACCCGCCATCCCGCCATCCCGGACAGCGCCGCGCTGCTGGACGATGCCTTGGAGCAAGGCATCATGCTCGGGCCCGGCCAGTTGTTCATGGTCGACGCCAAGGCCACCGGCTGGATGCGCTTCAACGTGGCCTTCAGCACCGAGCCGGCCATGTGGGAATTGCTGGAGAAGGTGCTGGTCAAGCATGTGCGCCGGGGCGGGCTGTAGCCCCCGGCCCTGCCACGCGCCGCTAAACTCAAGTCTCTCCCGTTGATCATCGAACCCCACCATGCCCAACCGCCCCTTCAACGACCGCCTCGACTGGAACCTGCTGCGCACCTTCCGGGTGATCGGCCAGGAGCTCTCCATCAGCCGCGCCGCAGCGCGCCTGCACCTGACCCAACCGGCGGTGAGCCAGGCGCTCAAGCGCCTGGAAGAGCAGCTCGGTCGCCCGCTGATCGCCCGCCGCGGACCACGCTTCGTGCTCACCGAGGTGGGCGAGCGCTTGTTCGAGCTGTCGGGCGAAGTGTATGGGCAGGTCGCGCAGATCAGCGGGCTGCTGGAGCAGCCGAGCGCGGAGGTGGTCGGCAAGGTACGCCTGCTGATGATCAGCCGCTTGTGCTGTCAGCGCTTCGATGACTTCCTGGCGCGCTTTCACCAGCAGTACCCGCGGGTGGAGATGGAGATCGAGGTGATGCGCAGCACCGACATCGTCGCCGCGCTGCAGGAAAAGACCGCCACCGCCGGCCTGAGCCTGAGCCGCCACCGCCATGCCCGCCTCGAGCAGCGTCTGCTCCAGCGCCAGCGCTATGCATTTTTCTGCGGCAAGCACCATCGCTTGTTCGGGCAGTTGGAGGGCAACCTCAAGCAGGAGAATTTCGTCAGTTTCAGCAGCGACCAGATCGGCGGCATGCTCTCGCCGTTGACGATCTTCCGTGACCAGCAAGGCTTCACCGGCCGCATCGTCGCCTCCTCGCCCAGCTTCGAGGAAGTCCGCCGGTTGGTGATCGCCGGGTTCGGCATCGGCTGCCTGCCCGAACATGGTGTGCAGGAGGACGTGGCCGCCGGACTGCTGTGGAAACTGCCGCCGCTCGACGGCATCGCCGACGTGGATGTGCACCTGCTATGGAACCGCGACCAGCGCATGAGCCGGGCCGAGCAAGCCTTCATCGAGGGGCTGTGCGAAAGCCTGGCGTAAGCACAAGGACGGCGTAGCCTCCCCTAGAAATTGGCGGACGCCTTCGATGGGCCGCACAACGGCCCCAAACCCTCAGCCCATATCGCCCCCGCCGCCATCGCCGCCATCGCCACAAGTTGGATCCGATCTGCCAGCTTGTGTATGCTTCCTGGCATAGCCAATCGCCACTACCTGAGCGATCAGCCTACTGCCCGACAAGGATGCCGCGTTGCCCAGCCATACCACCCGCCACACCGTCGCTCGCCAATGGCAGCTGCTCAACCTGCTGCCCCATCGTCACCCCGGCATGAGCGCCACCCAATTACAAGCGGCACTGGCCAGGATCGGCCACAAGACCACCAAGCGCACGGTCGAACGCGACCTCAACGAACTGGCGACCCTGTTCCCATTGCAATGCAATGCCAAAGGCATGCCCTATGGCTGGCACTGGAAGCCGGGCCTGACCCTGGGCGAGGTTCGCCCTCTGCAACCGAACGAGCTGGCCAGCGCACCATCGGTGCAATTGCAGGCCTGGGTCGACGATGCCCTGGCCCTGCGCCTGCAACGACAGCCTTTGGCCGCGGACATGCGCCTGAACGCGCTGTCCGATGGCGGCGCCCAACTCACCGCCACAGTGCAGGACAACGCCACGCTGATGGGCTGGCTGCTGTCCCAGGCTGGCGCGATCCGCGTTCAGGCGCCCGAGGCGCTGCGCAGTGCCATGCTCGAGCTGCTGCGCCAGAGCCTGGACCTGCACGAGGAAAACACCTGAAGCGAAGATCCGGGATTCGATGGAATCTTTGCGTTCACGCAACAGTCGGACTTAACAAGAGGCCAACATTGCCGGGCCCCTTCCCATCCACTGACGCAAGGATTCAACCATGGTCACGATCCTCATCATCATCCTGATCCTGCTGTTGATTGGTGGTTTGCCTGTGTTCCCCCACTCTCGCGCCTGGGGCTACGGCCCTTCCGGCATCATCGGCGTGGTGCTGGTCGTGCTGTTGGTGTTGTTGTTGATCGGCTACATATGAGTGTGTGCCGGTAGCGGCCGATTCGCGGGTAAACCCGCTCCCACACGGCTTGCGCTGGTGCCAGTGGGAGTGGGCTCACCCAAGAAGCGGGCTCGGAACAGTCCTTGTGGAAGCGGGTTTACCCGCGAAGCAGGCGCCGCGAATCAGACAGCCTTGCGAAGACGCGCCAGCTTGCGCCGCTGCCTCAGGCACACAGCACACAACCCCAGCACAGCCACCGCCAGCCCCGCCACCAGCACACTGACCTCGCGGCTATAGCGCCCGACCCAGGCCGGGAACCCCACCAGTTCCCGGTACACCTGCACATCCGCCGCCCCGCCGGCATGGCGAATGCTGATCCCGCCCTGGCGAATCAGTGAGTAGTCGGAGTCGAAGTACACCCACACCTTGCACGCCCCTTCCCGCCCGATCGCGTCGATATCGATCGTGCTGGTCGGCGCCTGGAGGATGTTGTCGTTGCCGGCGTCGTCGCGAATCTGTACCAGCCCCTTGGCTGGCAGACGGATGTGCACGTTCTTGAGCGGCGTCTGGCCCTTGTTGCGCAGCTCGATGAGCAGGCCGGTGCGATGGTCCACCAACCCCGCCTCGAAGGGTTTGGCGAACAGTTGCAGGTAAGGCGCCTGGGCCAGGTCGACCAGCTTGTCGACCTGCTGATGGTTCAACGCGCCTTTGCCGATGGCGCTCACCTGGGCGTGCAGGCGCTCGTACTTGAGCAGATCGTTGGTGGTGCTGATGCGTTCGCTGAATTGGCTCGGATAGGTCAGGTAGGCGTAGGTCAGACGCGCCTCAAGACCGCTGTCGTCCTTGAGCGCCACAGACAGCGCAGCAACCGAGGTCGCGACGACCAGCACGCCCACGAGGGCTTTCCCGACTTTTTCCCAGCTCACCTTGGCGGTTCCTTTTGTTGCTGTATTGGCGATACGCAATGGCCGGCAAAGGGTGCCAAGGTTCGGGGACGGGGGCAAGGGCGAGAAACGTGGGGCTGCGGGTGTCCCATCGCTGGCTTCGCCTAATCCCACTGCGGCCTAAGTCGCATTTTGTAGGAGCTGGGGAGGCCTGCGATGGGCTGCAGCGCGGCCCCCAGCCGGATCATGTCGCGAGGCGACGAAGTTCGTTGCCTAAATGACACACATTTATTATTTTGTGCCATTATGCCGACACAAAATAATAAATACGTGACATAGAGAGGACGCACGCCATGCACCACCCTGCTCCGCAAGCCTTCGATCAGCTCGGATTCGTGGTCCAGGACCTGGACCAGAGCATCGACCATTGGCTGCAACTGGGCGTCGGACCTTGGACGGTGTTTCGCGATGTCCAGCTTGAGGGCAGCTATCAAGGCCAGGCCGTGGAGGTTCGCATGAACGTGGGC
The DNA here is from genome assembly GCF_033173945.1 of Pseudomonas sp. HTZ2. NCBI lineage: Bacteria > Pseudomonadati > Pseudomonadota > Gammaproteobacteria > Pseudomonadales > Pseudomonadaceae > Pseudomonas > Pseudomonas sp. HTZ2. Next base: position 5,263,415 of record NZ_CP137332.1, read on the forward strand.
CTGGCCTATCAGGGCGGCCTGCAGATCGAGCTGATCCACACCACCAGCGACGGCCCCTCCCCTTACCGCGACGCCCGGGGCCTGCACCACATGGCCTGGCTGGTGGACGAGCTGGACAGCGCCGTCGCCAACCTGCGCGAGCGTGGGCTGCAACCGGTATTCGAAGCCGGCAACGCCACCACCCGCGTCTGCTACCTGCAAAACCCCAATGAGCCAGGCGTGCTGTTCGAAGTCATCGAAGGCGCAGGCCTGCGCCAGATGATCGACCACGGCATCGCTCAAGCCCGCGAGTGGAATGGCGAGCAGCCAGTGCGGGTGTTCGCCGGCTGAGCATTCCCCTGCTCCGGTGCGAGCACCGGGGCCCTTTGATAACAACAAAAGGAGCTACACGATGAGTCGATTGGCAGGCAAAGTCGCCCTGATCACCGGTGCCGCACGCGGCCAGGGCGCAGCAGAAGCTCGGCGTTTCGTCGCCGAGGGCGCGAAAGTTGTGATCGCCGATGTACTGGAAGCCGAAGGCCGGGCCTTGGCCGCCGAATTGGGTGATGCCGTGCGCTTCCAACCGCTGGACGTCACCCAGCCCGAGCAGTGGCAGGCGGCGGTCGAGGTGACCCAGGCGCAGTTCGGCAAACTCGATGTGCTGGTCAACAACGCCGCCATCCTGCGCATGGCGCCGCTGGAGCACTGCTCGCTGGAGGACTACCGGCGGGTGATCGAGGTCAACCAGGTTGGCTGCTGGCTAGGCATGAAATCGGTGCTGGCAGCCATGCGCCAGGCCGGCGGCGGCTCGATCGTCAACGTGTCCTCCACCGCCGGCATGGAAGGCGTGGCCTATGGCACGGCCTACTCCTCGAGCAAGTTCGCCGTGCGCGGCATGACCAAGGCAGCCGCCCTGGAGCTGGGCGCCTCGGGGATCCGGGTCAACTCGGTGCACCCGGGCGGCATCGACACAGTCATGTCACGTCCACCGGAAATGGCCGATTTCGACCCGGCGCAGGTCTACAAAGGCCTGCCGATTCCGCGTATCGGCCAGCCCGAGGAAGTGGCCAACCTGGTGTTGTTCCTGGCCAGTGACGAGTCCAGCTATTGCACCGGCTCCGAGTTCATCATCGACGGCGGGATGCTCGCTGGTACTTCCTTTGGCTGAGAGTCCAACCCCTGGGTGCGCGCTGCGCGCCCAGGCACTTACAGTTACCCCGCCCTATGCTGAGCAACTTCACCCGCCTATTTCAGCCCCTTCACCGCCACCTATAGCGTTGCCCTACACCTCCACTTCCAAAAGTTATCAAACTCAACAAAAGTGGATCATTCCCACAGTTCCAGCCGGTTCGTCCCGTACTCTTCGAATACTCCAACGCCTAACGTGTCTGCGGTCTTTCGACTAACAGACCTGTAACTCACAAGACACTTCAAGTTCGACGCCGCATCGCTGGATGGCTTGTTTTTTGTGGGTTCCAGACATTTGCCTGCATCGCCATGGCGGATAACAACGCTGGCTCATCAACCCGATAGAAAGTCAGGGCGAAGTTTCCCCTGCAACTTTCCTTGCCGTTTGTAATTCACGGCGGGTGATGCAGGCGTTCGCCTGTACTCGGCGTTTGGAGAACTTTCGGAACCTCTAATGATTAAACGTGTCCCCTCGCAACTGTCATCTACCACTCGAACATTGACCTGGATGAACATCGCCATCCAGGCCACCTTGCCGTTGACCGTTGCTCTTACCTCCACCCACGCCGGTGCCGACAGTGACCGTCTGGAAGCACTCAGCGCACAGCGCATGCCCTTGCCGGAGCTCAATTCCAACGGTGTGACCCGCGAGACGCTGGACAACCAGGACGAAGAACAGGCCCGCAAGGCCGCCAGCCTGGCCAACGGCACCGCCAACTTCCTCACCTCGGACGTCAACAAGGCCGACGCCGCCTCGTCCATGGCCCGTGGCATGGCGGCAAGCGAGGCCAGCGGCCAGGCTCAGGCATGGTTGAGCCGCTTCGGCACCGCCCGCGTGCAGATCGACGTCGACGACAAGCTCTCCCTGGCCAGCTCCTCCCTCGACTTGCTGCTGCCGGTCCGGGACGAACAGAAACACCTGCTCTTCACCCAAGGCAGCATCCATCGCACCGACGACCGCAACCAGGCCAACTTGGGTGTGGGCGTGCGTCGTTTCAACGATGGCTACATGCTCGGCGCCAACACCTTCTTCGATCACGACCTCTCGCGCAGCCACTCGCGCCTGGGCGTGGGCGTTGAGTACTGGCGCGACTACCTCAACGCGTGCTTTTTCTTCTGGAGCCGAGTCGATCTTGTCGAACTCAACGACGGCCGAACCGAAGACTTCGGAGCAGACGCGGGTCAGAGCTGCAGTCAGAGTGGTCTTACCGTGGTCAACGTGGCCGATGGTGCCGACGTTAACGTGGGGAAGGGAACGATCAAATTTTTCTTTAGCCACGACAGTGAACCTCTTGCCTAAAGGGCTGGATTAGCCTTGTTTTTTAACGAGTGCTTCGACGATGTTCGACGGAGCTTCGGAGTACTTGGAGAATTCCATGGAGTAGCTTGCGCGACCCTGAGACATGGAACGGACGTCGGTTGCATAACCGAACATTTCTCCCAGCGGGACTTCTGCACGGATAACCTTGCCGGAGACCGAGTCATCCATACCCTGGATCAGACCACGACGACGGTTCAGGTCACCCATCACGTCACCCATGTAATCCTCAGGGGTTACTACCTCAACCTTCATGATCGGTTCAAGCACAACACCGCCGCCCTTCTGAGCCAGCTGCTTGGTCGCCATGGAGGCCGCGATCTTGAACGCCATCTCGTTGGAGTCGACGTCGTGGTACGAACCGTCGAACACGGTAGCCTTCAGGCCGATCAGAGGATAGCCGGCAACGACGCCGTTCTTCATCTGCTCTTCGATACCCTTCTGGATCGCAGGGATGTATTCCTTCGGAACAACACCGCCAACGACTTCGTTGGTGAAGACCAGGCCTTCAGTGATGTTGCCGTTGGCATCCTGGTCCGGCTCGGAGAAGCGGATCCAGCAATGACCGAACTGACCACGGCCACCGGACTGACGAACGAACTTGCCTTCGATCTCGACACCGGACTTGGTGATCTTCTCGCGGTAAGAAACCTGCGGCTTGCCGATGTTGGCTTCAACGTTGAATTCACGCTTCATGCGGTCAACGATGATGTCCAGGTGCAGCTCACCCATACCGGAGATGATGGTCTGACCAGTCTCTTCGTCGGTCTTGACGCGGAACGACGGGTCTTCCTGAGCCAGCTTGCCCAGAGCGATACCCATCTTCTCCTGATCCTGCTTGGTCTTCGGCTCAACGGAGAGCGAGATTACAGGCTCAGGGAAGTCCATGCGCTCAAGGATGATTGGCTTGTCGGCGTCGCATAGGGTTTCACCAGTGGTAACGTCTTTCATGCCGATCAGGGCCGCGATGTCGCCAGCGCGAACTTCCTTGATCTCTTCACGCTGGTTGGCGTGCATCTGCACCATACGACCAACGCGCTCTTTCTTGCCTTTGACCGAGTTGATGACCGAGTCACCAGAGGTCAGAACGCCCGAGTAGACGCGAACGAAGGTCAGGGTACCAACGAACGGGTCGGTAGCGATCTTGAACGCCAGAGCCGAGAACGGCTCGTTGTCGTCGGCATGACGCTCGTCCTGCTGCTCTTCGGTGATCTCTTCCTTCGGCGTATCAGCCAGATCAGGGTGGATACCCTTGATCGCAGGAATCTCGGTCGGAGCAGGCAGGAAGTCGATCACGGCATCGAGAACCAGGGGAACGCCCTTGTTCTTGAACGAGGAGCCGCAGACGGCAGGAACGATTTCGCTCGCCAGAGTACGGGCGCGCAGACCGGCCTTGATCTCTTCGACAGACAGGTCACCTTCTTCAAGGTACTTGTTCATCAGCTCTTCGTTGGCTTCAGCAGCGGACTCGACCATATTGGCGCGCCACTCTTCAGCCAGCTCCAGCATATCGGCAGGAATTTCTTCCTCGCGATAGGTGGTGCCCTTGTCGTCATCGTTCCAGTAGATGGCCTTCATCTTGATCAGGTCAACCTGACCCTGGAAGTTGTCTTCCGAACCGATAGCCAGCTGGATTGGAACCGGGGTGTGACCCAGACGGTTCTTGATCTGGCCGACAACGCGCAGGAAGTTGGCACCAGCACGGTCCATCTTGTTCACGTAAACAACACGTGGAACGCCGTATTTGTTGGCCTGACGCCATACGGTTTCGGACTGCGGCTCAACGCCAGAGGTACCGCAGAATACGACGACCGCGCCGTCGAGTACGCGCAGCGAACGCTCAACTTCAATGGTGAAGTCAACGTGGCCGGGGGTATCGATGACGTTTACGCGGTAGTTGTCGTACTGACCACGGGAGCCTTTCCAGAAGGTGGTAACGGCAGCGGAGGTAATGGTGATACCGCGCTCCTGCTCCTGCACCATCCAGTCGGTGGTCGCGGCGCCATCATGCACCTCGCCCATCTTGTGGCTCAGACCTGTGTAGAACAGGATCCGCTCGGTAGTGGTAGTCTTGCCCGCGTCAACGTGCGCGCAGATACCGATGTTACGGTAGCGGTTAATTGCTGTAGTACGAGCCATAAAGCCCTCGCAAAAAGATTGATGCTTGAATTAGAAGCGGTAGTGCGAGAACGCCTTGTTGGCCTCGGCCATACGGTGCACGTCTTCACGCTTCTTGACTGCAGCACCCTTGCCTTCAGCAGCATCCAGCAGTTCACCGGCCAGGCGCAGAGCCATGGACTTCTCGCCACGCTTGCGGGCGTAGTCTACGAGCCAGCGCATTGCCAGAGCATTACGACGGGACGGACGAACTTCAACCGGAACCTGGTAAGTGGCACCGCCTACACGGCGGGACTTTACTTCGACCAGCGGAGCGATGGCGTCGAGAGCTTTCTCGAAGATTTCCAGGGGGTCGCTGTTCTTGCGTGCTTTGACGGTATCCAGGGCACCGTAAACGATGCGCTCGGCTACGGCCTTCTTGCCGCTTTCCATCACGTGGTTCATGAACTTGGCGAGAATCTGGGATCCGTACTTCGGATCGTCCAGGATCTCACGTTTTGCTGCTACACGACGTCTTGGCATGATAAGCCCTCAAACGGTCTTCAGGTTAGCCCGGGACGCGGGTCTTCGACCCCTGCCCGACCTTACTCTTATCGACTCAAAAAATGGATGTCTGCAAACGGCCGATTACTTCGGACGCTTGGTACCGTACTTCGAACGACCCTGGTTACGGCCTTTAACGCCCGAAGTATCCAGAGAGCCGCGAACGGTGTGGTAACGAACACCTGGCAAGTCTTTTACACGGCCGCCACGGATCAGAACGACGCTGTGCTCTTGCAGGTTGTGGCCTTCACCACCGATGTACGAGGAAACCTCGAAACCGTTGGTCAGACGCACACGGCATACTTTACGCAGTGCCGAGTTAGGTTTTTTCGGCGTGGTGGTGTACACACGGGTGCACACGCCACGACGCTGCGGGCAGTTCTGCAGCGCAGGTACGTCGGATTTCTCGACGGTACGCTTACGCGGCTGACGTACCAGCTGGTTGATAGTTGCCATCTACTAGCTCCACTGATTGTCTTGCGACGCTATTGTCTTGCAAGAAAGCCAAAAATTGGCGAGACGGAGCCTCACCAAATTTAAGGGTACAAAAGTCTAAAGAGGATCTTGCACCCAGTCAAGACGAGGCCCCGGCCCTCCCCGCCCGGTCATCGGCAACAATTCATGTCGCCAATGACGTGGAGGATGAACCGGGGCCTAGCCCTGTTCTTAGTTACCGCTGGAGTTCAGCGCTTCGGTCAGTGCGGCTTCCACCTCACTGGCACTTACACGCAGCGGCTTGTCGGCATCACGGCGGCGCTTGCGCTCGCTGTGGTAGGCCAGACCGGTACCTGCCGGGATCAGACGACCCACGACCACGTTCTCTTTCAGGCCGCGCAGGTAGTCGCGCTTGCCGGTGACGGCCGCTTCGGTCAGGACGCGCGTGGTTTCCTGGAAGGAAGCCGCGGAAATGAACGACTCGGTCGACAGCGAGGCCTTGGTGATACCCAGCAGTACACGCGAGAACTTCGAGACGAACTTATCTTCGGCGGCGAGACGCTCGTTCTCGACCAGCACCTGAGTCAGTTCCATCTGGTCGCCCTTGATGAAGCTGGAATCGCCGGATTCGGTGATCTCAACTTTACGCAGCATCTGACGCAGGATGGTCTCGATGTGCTTGTCGTTGATCTTCACGCCCTGCAGGCGGTAAACATCCTGAATCTCGTTGACGATGTACTTGGCCAGCGCGCTTACACCCAGCAGACGCAGGATGTCGTGCGGATCGCTCGGACCGTCGGAGATAACTTCGCCGCGGTTTACCTGTTCGCCTTCGAAGACGTTCAAGTGGCGCCACTTCGGAATCAGCTCTTCGTACGGCTCGCTGCCATCGGTCGGCGTGATGACCAAGCGACGCTTGCCCTTGGTTTCCTTACCGAACGCGATGGTGCCGCTGACTTCAGCCAAGATCGAGGCTTCTTTCGGACGACGCGCTTCGAACAGATCGGCAACGCGCGGCAGACCACCGGTGATGTCTCGGGTCTTGGACGTTTCTTGCGGAATACGCGCGATAACGTCACCTACACCGATCTGTGCACCGTCAGCCACACCGACGAGGGCGTTGGCCGGCAGGAAGTACTGGGCTGGAACGTCGGTACCCGGCAGGTACAGATCCTTGCCAGCAGCGTCGACCATCTTGATCGCTGGACGGATTTCCTTGCCTGCGGCAGGGCGATCCTTGACGTCCATCACTTCGATGTTGGTCAGGCCGGTCAGCTCGTCGGTCTGACGCTTGATGGTGATGCCTTCCTCCATGCCCACGAAGGTCACGGTACCTTTGAGTTCGGTAACGATCGGGTGGGTGTGCGGGTCCCACTTGGCGACGATGGCGCCAGCTTCGACCTTCTCACCTTCCTTGACCGAAATCACCGCACCGTAAGGCAGCTTGTAGCGCTCACGCTCGCGACCGAATTCGTCGGCGATGGCCAGCTCGCCGGAACGCGAAACGGCAACCAGGTTGCCATCGGCACGCTCGACCTGCTTGAGGTTGTGCAGACGAACCATACCGCCGTTCTTCACCTGGACGCTGTCGGCAGCCGAGGTACGGCTTGCAGCACCACCGATGTGGAACGTACGCATGGTCAGCTGGGTACCCGGCTCACCGATCGACTGGGCAGCGATAACGCCGACAGCTTCACCAATGTTCACCTGGTGACCACGAGCCAGGTCACGACCGTAGCACTTGGCGCAGATGCCGTAGCGGGTTTCGCAGCTGATCGGGGAACGCACGACCACTTCGTCGATGCTGTTCAGCTCGATGAACTCCACCCACTTCTCGTCGACCAGGGTACCGGCCGGAACGATGACGTCCTCGGTGCCTGGCTTGAACACGTCACGGGCGATGACACGACCCAGTACACGCTCACCCAGCGGCTCTACAACGTCACCGCCTTCGATGTGCGGGGTCATCAGCAGACCCTGATCAGTGCCGCAGTCGATCTCGGTCACGACCAGATCCTGTGCCACGTCAACCAGACGACGGGTCAGGTAACCGGAGTTCGCGGTCTTCAATGCGGTATCCGCCAGACCTTTACGAGCACCGTGGGTCGAGATGAAGTACTGCAGTACGCTCAGACCTTCACGGAAGTTCGCGGTGATCGGCGTCTCGATGATGGAGCCGTCCGGCTTGGCCATCAGGCCACGCATACCGGCCAGCTGACGGATCTGGGCAGCGGAACCCCGCGCACCGGAGTCAGCCATCATGTACATCGAGTTGAAGGACTCTTGCTCGACTTCGTTGCCATCACGATCGATGACCTTCTCTTTCGAGAGGTTGGCCATCATCGCCTTGGACACTTCGTCGTTCGCCTTGGACCACAAGTCGATGACCTTGTTGTACTTCTCGCCCTGGGTTACCAGGCCGGAGGCGTACTGGCTCTCGATTTCCTTCACTTCATCGGTAGCGGTACCGATGATGCGCGCCTTCTCATCTGGGATAACGAAGTCGTTAACACCGATGGAAACGCCGGAAATGGTCGAGTAGGCAAAACCGGTGTACATCAGCTGGTCGGCAAAGATGACGGTTTCCTTCAGACCCACCACGCGATAGCACTGGTTGATCAGCTTGGAAATCGCCTTTTTCTTCATCGACTGGTTGACGACGTCGAACGGCAGACCGGCTGGCACTACCTGGAACAACAGCGCACGGCCGACGGTAGTGTCGACGATACGGGTGTTCTTGACGATGCTGCCGTCGCGCTCTTTCACGGTCTCGTTGATACGGACCTTGATCTTGGCGTGCAGCGCAGCTTCGCCGGCGCGGAATACGCGGTCGACTTCCTGCAGGTCGGCGAACACACGACCTTCACCTTTGGCGTTGATGGCTTCACGGGTCATGTAGTACAGACCCAGAACCACGTCCTGGGACGGCACGATGATCGGCTCACCGTTGGCAGGCGACAGGATGTTGTTGGTCGACATCATCAGCGCGCGCGCTTCCAGCTGGGCTTCCAGCGTCAGCGGCACGTGAACGGCCATCTGGTCACCGTCGAAGTCGGCGTTGTACGCAGCACACACCAGCGGGTGCAGCTGAATAGCCTTGCCTTCGATCAGCACCGGCTCGAACGCCTGGATACCCAGACGGTGAAGGGTCGGTGCACGGTTGAGCAGTACGGGGTGTTCGCGGATCACCTCGGCGAGGACGTCCCACACCTCCGGCAGCTCGCGCTCGACCATCTTCTTGGCAGCTTTGATGGTGGTCGCCAGACCGCGCATTTCCAGCTTGCCGAAAATGAACGGCTTGAACAGCTCCAGCGCCATCTTCTTCGGCAGACCGCACTGGTGCAGGCGCAGGGTCGGACCTACGGTAATTACGGAACGACCGGAGTAGTCCACGCGCTTACCGAGCAGGTTCTGACGGAAGCGACCTTGCTTACCTTTGATCATGTCAGCCAGGGACTTCAGCGGACGCTTGTTCGAGCCAGTGATGGCGCGACCGCGGCGGCCGTTGTCCAGCAGGGCGTCGACCGCTTCCTGCAGCATGCGCTTTTCGTTGCGCACGATAATGTCCGGCGCCGACAGATCGAGCAGGCGCTTCAGACGGTTGTTACGGTTGATCACCCGGCGGTACAGGTCGTTCAGGTCGGAAGTCGCGAAGCGACCGCCATCGAGCGGAACCAGCGGACGCAGATCCGGCGGCAGAACCGGCAGAACGGTCAGGACCATCCACTCAGGCAGGTTGCCCGAGCCCTGGAAAGCTTCCATCAGCTTCAGGCGCTTGGACAGCTTCTTGATCTTGGTTTCCGAGTTGGTCTGCGGAATCTCTTCGCGCAGGCGACCAATTTCGTGCTCCAGGTCGATAGCGTGCAGCAGCTCGCGAACAGCCTCGGCACCCATACGGGCGTCGAAGTCGTCACCGAACTCTTCCAGCGCTTCGAAGTACTGCTCATCGTTGAGCAGCTGACCCTTCTCGAGGGTGGTCATGCCCGGATCGATAACGACGTAGCTCTCGAAATAGAGCACGCGCTCGATGTCACGCAGGGTCATGTCCATCAGCAGGCCGATACGGGACGGCAGCGACTTCAGGAACCAGATGTGGGCAACCGGCGAGGCCAGCTCGATGTGCGCCATGCGCTCACGACGAACCTTGGCCAGAGCGACTTCAACGCCGCACTTCTCGCAGATGACGCCGCGATGCTTGAGGCGCTTGTACTTTCCGCACAGGCACTCGTAATCCTTGACTGGGCCAAAGATCTTGGCGCAGAACAGGCCGTCACGCTCAGGTTTGAACGTACGGTAGTTGATGGTTTCCGGCTTCTTAACTTCACCGAACGACCACGAACGGATCATTTCAGGCGACGCCAGACCGATGCGGATGGCGTCGAACTCTTCGACTTGACCCTGGTTTTTCAGCAAATTCAGTAGGTCTTTCAAGGCCTTTCCTCCTGGCGGAGCAGGAAGCGGGCAATACCTGCCCCGCTCCCCTTCGCGTCACGTGTTATTCGGTTTCCAGATCGATATCGATACCGAGCGAACGGATCTCTTTGATCAACACGTTGAAGGACTCGGGCATGCCCGGCTCCATACGGTGATCGCCATCCACGATGTTCTTGTACATCTTGGTACGGCCGTTCACGTCGTCCGACTTCACTGTGAGCATTTCTTGCAGGGTGTATGCCGCGCCGTATGCTTCCAGCGCCCACACTTCCATCTCCCCGAAACGCTGACCACCGAACTGCGCCTTACCACCCAGCGGCTGCTGGGTAACCAGGCTGTACGAACCAGTGGAACGCGCGTGCATCTTGTCGTCCACCAAGTGGTTCAGCTTGAGCATGTACATGTAACCAACGGTCACAGGACGCTCGAACTTGTTGCCGGTACGGCCATCGAACAGGACCATCTGGCCGCTCTCAGGCATGTCGGCCAGCTTCAGCATGGCCTTGATTTCACGCTCCTTGGCACCGTCGAAGACCGGCGTAGCCATCGGCACGCCTTTCTTCAGGTTGTTGGCCAGCGCGATGATCTCTTCGTCCGAGAACTCGTCCAGGTTTTCCTGACGACCACCGATCTCGTTGTAGACCTCGGTCAGGAAGCTGCGCAGCTCAGCGGCTTTGCGCTGCTCTTCGAGCATGCGATCGATCTTCTCGCCCAGGCCCTTGGCCGCGAGGCCCAGGTGGGTTTCAAGGATCTGACCGACGTTCATACGCGAAGGTACACCCAGCGGGTTCAGAACGACGTCGACTGGAGTACCGTTGGCGTCGTGCGGCATGTCTTCGACCGGCATGATCACGGAGACCACACCCTTGTTACCGTGACGGCCTGCCATCTTGTCGCCCGGCTGGATGCGGCGACGGATAGCCAGGTAGACCTTGACGATCTTCAGCACGCCCGGTGCCAGGTCATCGCCCTGCTGCAGCTTGCGCTTCTTGTCTTCGAACTTGTCGTCCAGCAGACGACGGCGATCGACGATGTACTGCTGAGCCTTTTCCAACTGCTCGTTCAGAGCATCTTCGGCCATGCGCAGCTTGAACCACTGGCCGTGCTCCAGACCGTTCAGTACGTCGTCAGTGATCACGGTGCCTTTCTTCAGGCCCGCGCCACCATCGACCACCTGGCCGTTCAGGGCTGCACGCAGACGCTCGAAGGTCGCGCCCTCGACGATGCGGAACTCTTCGTTGAGGTCCTTGCGGATCTCGTCCAGTTGCATCTTCTCGATGGCCAGGGCGCGGCTGTCGCGCTCAACGCCGTCACGGGTGAAGACCTGGACGTCGATGACAGTACCTTTGGTGCCGGTCGGCACGCGCAGGGAGGTGTCTTTTACGTCGCTGGCCTTCTCACCGAAGATCGCACGCAGCAGCTTTTCTTCTGGAGTCAGCTGGGTCTCGCCTTTCGGAGTGACCTTACCGACCAGAATGTCGCCAGCGCCGACTTCAGCACCCACATAGACGATACCGGCTTCGTCCAGCTTGTTCAGCGCAGCCTCACCCACGTTCGGGATGTCCGCAGTGATTTCCTCTGGGCCAAGCTTGGTGTCACGCGCCACACAGGTCAGTTCCTGGATGTGGATAGTGGTGAAGCGGTCTTCCTGAACCACACGCTCGGACAGGCAGATGGAGTCTTCGAAGTTGAAGCCGTTCCACGCCATGAACGCGATGCGCATGTTCTGACCCAACGCCAGCTCACCCATGTCGGTGGACGGGCCGTCGGCCATGATGTCGCCACGCGCGACCACATCACCTTTGCTCACCAGCGGACGCTGGTTGATGCAGGTGTTCTGGTTCGAACGGGTGTACTTGGTCAGGTTGTAGATATCCACACCTGCTTCGCCGGTTTCTACTTCGTCATCGGCTACACGCACGACGATACGGCTGGCGTCGACCGAGTCGATCACACCACCGCGACGAGCAACGACGCAGACGCCGGAGTCACGAGCAACGTTGCGCTCCATGCCGGTACCTACCAGCGGCTTGTCGGCGCGCAGGGTCGGAACAGCCTGACGCTGCATGTTCGAACCCATCAATGCACGGTTGGCGTCGTCGTGCTCGAGGAACGGAATCAGCGAGGCAGCGACGGAAACAACCTGCTTCGGCGAAACGTCCATCAGGGTGACGTCTTCCGGCGCCTTGACGGTGAATTCGTTCAGGTGACGTACGGCGACCAGCTCATCGACCAGTTGCTTCTGCTCGTTCATCGCAGCGGAAGCCTGGGCGATCACGTGATCGGCCTCTTCGATGGCAGACAGGAACACGATTTCGTCGGTGACCACGCCTTCTTTCACCACGCGGTACGGGCTTTCCAGGAAGCCGTACTGATTGGTGCGGGCATAGGCCGCCAGGGAGTTGATCAGACCGATGTTCGGACCTTCAGGGGTCTCGATCGGGCACACACGGCCGTAGTGAGTCGGGTGTACGTCACGGACTTCGAAGCCTGCACGCTCACGGGTCAGACCACCTGGGCCGAGCGCGGAGACACGACGCTTGTGGGTGATCTCGGAGAGTGGGTTGTTCTGGTCCATGAACTGCGAGAGCTGGCTGGAACCGAAGAACTCCTTCACCGCCGCCGCGACCGGCTTGGCGTTGATCAGGTCCTGCGGCATCAAGCCTTCGCTTTCCGCCATCGACAGACGTTCCTTGACCGCACGCTCGACGCGCACCAGGCCGACACGGAACTGGTTCTCGGCCATCTCGCCAACGCAACGGACACGACGGTTACCCAGGTGGTCGATGTCGTCGACGATGCCTTTGCCGTTACGGATATCGACCAAGGTCTTGAGGACGTCGACGATGTCTTCCTTGCTCAGCACGCCCGAACCTTCGATCTCGGTACGACCGATACGGCGGTTGAACTTCATGCGGCCAACAGCGGACAGATCGTAACGCTCGGCGCTGAAGAACAGGTTGTTGAACAGGGTCTCGGCGGCATCCTTGGTTGGCGGCTCACCTGGACGCATCATGCGGTAGATTTCCACCAAGGCTTCCAGCTGGTTGCTGGTGGTGTCGATCTTCAGAGTATCCGAGATGAACGGACCACAATCGATGTCGTTGGTGTACAGCGTCTCGATGCGTACAACCTGAGCCTTGGCGACCTTGATCAGCAGCTCAGTGGTCAGCTCGGTGTTGCATTCGGCAAGGATCTCGCCGGTGGCCGGATGCACGATGGCCTTGGCAGTGGTGCGGCCCAGGACGTACTCCATTGGAACGTCCAGCTGCTTGACGCCGGCTTTTTCGAGCTGGTTGATATGGCGCGCGGTGATACGACGGCCTTGCTCAACGATGATCTTTCCGCTGCCGTCATGGATATCCATGACCGCGACTTCACCACGCAGACGCTGAGGCACCAGTTCCAGGCTGAGTTTTTCGCCGGAAACGTGGAACACGTTGGTGGTGTAGAAGGTGTTGAGGATTTCTTCGGTGCTGTAGCCCAGCGCTCGCAGCAGTACCGAGGCCGGCAGCTTGCGGCGACGGTCGATACGAACGAACACGCAGTCCTTCGGATCGAACTCGAAGTCCAGCCAGGAACCGCGGTAAGGAATGATACGGGCGGAGTACAGCAGTTTGCCGGAGCTGTGGGTCTTGCCACGATCGTGGTCGAAGAACACACCTGGCGAACGGTGCAGCTGGGAAACGATTACACGCTCGGTACCGTTGATAACGAAGGTACCGTTCTCAGTCATCAGGGGGATTTCACCCATGTAGACTTCTTGCTCTTTGATGTCCTTGATCGCTTTGTTCGACGATTCCTTGTCGAAGATGATCAGGCGCACCTTCACACGCAGCGGAACAGCGAATGTCACACCGCGCAGGACACATTCCTTCACATCGAAAGCCGGCTCGCCCAGGCGATAGCCGACGTACTCCAGGGCAGCATTGCCGGAGTAGCTGATGATCGGGAATACCGATTTGAAGGCCGCGTGCAGGCCGACGTCGCGGAACTGATCCTTGGATGCTCCCGCCTGCAGGAATTCGCGATACGAATCCAGCTGGATGGCCAGGAGGTAAGGCACATCCATGACGTCCGGCAACTTGCTAAAGTCCTTGCGGATACGTTTTTTCTCAGTGTATGAGTAAGCCATCAGCGTTCCCCAGCTTGGTCACCTGCTTGTTTGGCTCCTTCCGAGCGGAAGCAGCCAGAAAATCTGCAAACCCCATGGTTTGCACACCCTCTTGGGTGTTTTACAGCTCGTTATCGGGGCCGACCTGATCGGCCACCAATAACGGAAAAAGGCCGGTGGCATAAGCCACCAGCCGTCAGCCTTTCGCTCAACGCTTGGGCTGGAGTCGCAAAGTCGAAATTACTTCAGCTCGACTTTAGCGCCTGCTTCTTCCAGCTTCTTCTTCGCGTCTTCAGCGGCTTCTTTCGAAACGCCTTCAGCGATGACAGCAGGAGCGCCGTCTACTTTCTCTTTGGCTTCTTTCAGGCCCAGACCGGTCAGTTCACGAACTGCCTTGATCACGTTGACCTTCTTGTCGCCAGCTTCGGCCAGAACGACGTTGAACTCGGTCTGCTCTTCAGCAGCGGCAGCAGCGCCACCAGCAGGGGCAGCAGCAACGGCGGCAGCAGCGGTAACGCCGAAGGTTTCTTCCATCGCTTTGATCAGTTCAACAATTTCCAGAACGGTTTTCTGGCCGATCGCTTCGATGATTTGCTCGTTAGTCAGAGACATGACTATGAATTCCTGTATTGGGGTGACAGCCTACGCGGCCATCAAATTAAACGTTTGATTTCGAAATAAGCTACGCGGCCTTAGGCAGCAGCAGCTTCTTTCTGGTCGCGCAGAGCAGCCAGGGTACGAGCCAGCTTGCTGGTTGCACCTTGGATTACGCTCATCAGCTGTGCGATAGCCTCGTCGCGAGTTGGCAGAGTTGCCAGCACGTCGATCTGGTTAGCGGCAAGGAACTTGCCGTCGAACGCAGCTGCCTTGATCTCGAACTTGTCCTGACCCTTGGCGAACTCTTTGAACAGACGAGCAGCAGCGCCCGGATGTTCATTGGAGAAGGCGATCAGGGTCGGGCCTTTGAACGCGTCGTTGAGGATCGAGTACTCGGTGCCTTCAACAGCGCGCTTGAGCAGGGTGTTACGTACGACACGTACGTAAACGCCAGCTTCGCGGGCCTCTTTACGGAGTCCGGTCATTGCGCCTACAGTCACACCACGGGCATCAGCCACGACAGCGGACAGAGCGACTTTGGCAGCCTCGTTGACTTCAGCGACGATGGCCTTCTTGTCTTCGAGTTTAATTGCCACGGGTTTACTCCTGGTTTCTACCGTTTCATCCAGCCGAGGCCGGATGTCGTTTTGGTGTCTGATTCGGTAACGAATCGGGAGCACCATCTGCGTAGGCTTGTGGTTTAAGGCTTGCGCCGCCTACGGTCTTGGATAGCCCCCGCCAGGCAGGGACCCCAATTTTCAGCAGCCGGTGCGGACAGGGCCGCACCGGCCGAGCATTACACGTTCAGCGAGCTCTGATCGATGATCAGACCTGGGCCCATGGTGGTGCTCAGGGTGACGCGCTTGACGTAGATACCTTTCGAGGAAGCCGGCTTGATACGCTTCAGATCGGCGATCAGGGCTTCAACGTTTTCCTTCAGCTTGCCAGCTTCGAAGCCGACCTTGCCAACGGAGGTGTGGATGATACCGTTCTTGTCGGTACGGTAGCGAACCTGACCAGCCTTGGCGTTCTTGACGGCGCCGGCTACGTCTGGAGTTACAGTACCCACTTTCGGGTTCGGCATCAGGCCGCGAGGACCCAGGACCTGACCCAGCTGACCTACAACACGCATGGCATCAGGCGATGCGATTACGACGTCATAGTTCAGGTCGCCGCCTTTCATTTCGGCAGCCAGATCGTCCATACCTACGCGGTCAGCGCCGGCAGCCAGAGCAGCTTCAGCAGCTGGGCCCTGGGTGAAGACGGCAACGCGAACGGTCTTGCCAGTGCCATGCGGCAGCACGGTAGCGCTGCGAACGACCTGGTCGGATTTACGCGGGTCAACACCGAGGTTGACGGCGATGTCATAGGACTCGACGAATTTGGCGGCCGGCAGCGAAGCCAGCAGAGTCGCGGCCTCTTCGAAGTTGTAGGCCTTGCCTGCTTCGATTTTCTCGGCGATAGCCTTTTGGCGCTTAGTCAGCTTAGCCATTACACACCCTCCACGTTCAGGCCCATGCTGCGGGCAGAGCCGGCGATGGTGCGCACAGCTGCATCCAGGTCAGCGGCAGTCAGATCAGCCTGCTTGGTCTTGGCGATCTCTTCCAGCTGAGCACGGGTAACGGTACCAACCTTGACGGTGTTCGGGCGAGCCGAACCACTGCTCAGGCCAGCAGCTTTCTTCAGCAGAACCGAGGCAGGAGTGCTCTTGGTTTCGAAGGTGAAGCTACGGTCACTGTAGACAGTGATGATCACTGGAGTCGGCAGACCTGGCTCTTGACCCTGAGTACGGGCGTTGAAGGCCTTGCAGAATTCCATGATGTTAACACCGTGTTGACCCAGTGCTGGACCAACGGGTGGGCTTGGGTTGGCCTGGCCGGCCTTAACTTGCAGCTTGATGTAAGCCTGAATCTTCTTAGCCATGAGCTACTCCAAAATCGGGTACGAACGCCAGATGGCTCCCCGTATGACTTGCGTTTTATCCCAGTGACGACAAAACCCCGCAGCACATAGGGCTGCGGGGTATGGGATGCGTCGTTCGCCTAGACCTTCTCGACCTGGCTGAACTCGAGCTCTACCGGAGTAGAGCGACCGAAAATGAGCACTGCAACCTGCAGCCTGCTCTTTTCGTAGTTAACTTCTTCGACACTGCCATTGAAGTCAGCAAACGGACCATCAATGACTCGAACCACTTCACCCGGCTCGAACAGCGTCTTGGGCTTAGGCTTGTCACTACCATCGGCAACGCGACGCAGGATAGCTTCAGCTTCTTTATCGGTGATCGGCGCAGGCTTGTCTGCGGTACCACCAATGAAACCCATGACACGAGGGGTGTCCTTGACGAGGTGCCAAGTCCCTTCGTTCATTTCCATCTGGACCAGCACATAGCCAGGGAAGAATTTGCGCTCGCTCTTGCGCTTCTGGCCATTGCGCATTTCAACAACTTCTTCGGTCGGGACCAGGATCTCGCCGAACTCGTCTTCCATGCCAGCCAGCTTGACGCGCTCGATCAGGGAGCGCATCACATGCTTCTCGTAACCCGAGTAAGCATGCACGACGTACCAACGCTTAGCCACGGGACACCCTTAGCCAACAATCAAGGAGACCGCCCAGCCGAGCAGGGAATCGAGACCCCACAGCAGCAACGCCATAACCAACACGACAACCACAACAATGAGCGTGGTCTGAGTGGTTTCCTGGCGGGTCGGCCACACGACTTTACGAATCTCGGTACGAGCTTCCTTCGCCAGCGCAAAGAACGACTTACCCTTCGCAGTCTGCAAGGCGACAAAGCCCGCAGCGGCAGCCAGAGCAAGAAGCGCAAGGACGCGATACAGGATTGGAGCTGCGGAGTAATACTGATTACCCACAACACCAACGACTACCAATACAACAACAGCCAGCCACTTGAACAGATCAAAACGCGATTCTTGGGCTTCAGTTTTGGGAGTCATCGAGGAGGATCCTGTGAGAAGAAAGCCATCACACCGAGGTGAATGGCAGGTCAGGAGGGAATCGAACCCCCAACCTACGGTTTTGGAGACCGTCGCTCTGCCAATTGAGCTACTGACCTTTAACGCTGTATCAGGCCGGCCATTATGCCGGCCTGATCATGAGAAATCAACTACTTATTCAATAATTTTTGCTACGACGCCGGCGCCGACGGTACGACCGCCTTCACGGATAGCGAAGCGCAGACCGTCTTCCATTGCGATGGTCTTGATCAGGGTAACAGTCATCTGAATGTTGTCACCTGGCATTACCAACCAGCAGACCAAGAACCTGCTGGTGAGCTACGACATCAATCCGCTGGGCTTCTTCTAAATCGCGTTGCCTTTTTCGCGGGTGAACCTGCTTCTGCAGTGCTTGTGCTGTGGGGCTGGGTTTACCCGTACGGCCCAACAACCAGGGCGATGGCGTGCACCACCGCTCTGGCTCGCTTCTTGCCAGACCAATCACCAAGGGCCGGAACGCTTCTGGCCACCAAGAAAAACAACAGGTGAACACTATGCCAAGCGATCACTCCGGCAGCGCGCCGGCGAGCTCTTCGGTCGACTTCGAGAAAGTCGACGCGGATTATTTCCAGCACCGACAACTTAAAAAAGGCGCCGCCGGCTGGGTCCTGCTGGTCGGCCTGGGCGTGGCGTATGTCATCTCCGGTGACTATGCCGGCTGGAACTTCGGCCTGGCCCAAGGCGGCTGGGGTGGCATGTTCCTCGCCACCTTGTTGATGGCCACCATGTACCTGTGCATGTGCTTTTCCCTGGCCGAGCTGTCCTCGATGATCCCCACCGCCGGTGGCGGCTACGGTTTCGCGCGCAGTGCCTTCGGGCCTTGGGGCGGGTTCCTGACGGGCACGGCGATCCTGATCGAATACGCGATCGCGCCCGCGGCCATCGCTACCTTCATCGGCGCCTATTGCCAGTCACTGTTCGGCATCGGCGGCTGGATGGTCTACCTGGCCTTCTACATCATCTTCATCGGTATCCATATCTTCGGTGTCGGTGAAGCGCTCAAGCTGATGTTCATCATCACCGCCGTCGCCGCGATCGCCCTGGCGGTCTTCCTGGTGGCCATGGTGCCCCATTTCGAGGCATCCAACCTGTTCGACATCGCCCAGACCGACGCGGCCGGTGCCAGCAGCTTCCTGCCCTTTGGCTACGTCGGCATCTGGGCGGCGATCCCCTACGCCATCTGGTTCTTCCTCGCGGTCGAAGGCGTTCCCCTGGCAGCCGAAGAAACCAAGAACCCTCGCCGTGACCTGCCACGCGGCCTGATCGGCGCCATGCTGGTGCTGGTCGCCTTCGCCCTGCTGATCTTGGTGATCGGCCCCGGCGGCGCCGGTTCCGAAGCCTTGAAGGCTTCCGGCAACCCACTGGTCGAGGCATTGGCCAAGGCCTATGGTGGTTCCACCTGGATGGGCAGCTTCGTCAACCTGGTCGGCCTGGCCGGCCTGATCGCCAGCTTCTTCTCGATCATCTACGCCTATTCGCGGCAGATCTTCGCCTTGTCGCGCGCCGGCTACCTGCCGCGCAAGCTCTCGGAAACCAACAAGAGCAAGGCGCCGGTACTGGCGCTGGTGATCCCCGGCATCATCGGCTTTGGTCTTTCGTTGACCGGCCAGGGCGACCTGCTGATCCTGGTGGCCGTGTTCGGCGCCACGCTCTCCTACGTGCTGATGATGGCCGCGCACATCACCTTGCGCATCCGCCGCCCCAAGATGGAGCGTCCTTACCGCACCCCAGGCGGAGTCTTCACCTCGGGCGTGGCCCTGGTGCTGGCCTGCGTGGCCGTGGTCGCCGGTTTCCTGGTGGACCCACGTGTGGTGATTGGCGCTGCCGTGATCTATGGGGTATTAATTGCCTACTTTGCTTTCTACAGCCGTCACCACCTCGTGGCGGGGACGCCGGAAGAAGAATTCGCTGCGATCCAGAAGGCCGAAGAGGCCCTGCACTGATCGCCGACTTACGCCGCGGGTCGACCCGCGGCGCTCTGGAGATTCTGTATGGCAAGTTTCGTACACACGGTAGGCAACCAGATCTACCGCTTCGACAGTCTCAAGGACGTCTTAGCCAAGGCCAGCCCGGCCCGCTCGGGCGACTACCTGGCAGGCGTCGCGGCCAGCAACGATGGCGAGCGTGTCGCCGCGCAGATGGCCTTGGCCGACATCCCGCTGACGCACTTTCTCAACGAGGCGTTGATCCCTTACGAGGCGGACGAAGTCACCCGGCTGATCATCGACACCCATGACAAGCAAGCCTTCGCCCCGGTCAGCCACCTGACCGTCGGCGGGTTTCGCGACTGGCTGCTTAGCGAGGCTGCCGACGAACAGAGCCTGCGGGCCCTCGCCCCCGGCCTGACTCCGGAAATGGCCGCGGCGGTGTCGAAGATCATGCGTGTCCAGGACTTGGTGCTGGTCGCGCAGAAGATCCGCGTGGTAACGAAGTTTCGCGGCACCATGGGCCTGCGCGGACGTCTTTCGACCCGCCTGCAACCCAACCACCCTACCGACGAACCGGCCGGTATCGCGGCGAGCATTCTCGACGGCCTGCTGTATGGCAACGGCGATGCCATGATCGGCATCAACCCGGCCACCGACAGCATCGCCTCGATCTGCACCCTGTTGGAAATGCTCGATGCCATCATTCAGCGCTATCAGATTCCGACCCAATCCTGCGTACTGACCCACGTCACCACGTCGATCGAAGCGATCAACCGTGGCGTGCCGCTGGACCTGGTGTTCCAGTCCATCGCCGGCACCGAGGCTGCCAACGCCGGTTTCGGCATCAACCTCAACGTACTCAAGGAAGGCTACGAGGCAGGCCTGTCGCTCAAGCGCGGTACCGTCGGGCAGAACCTGATGTACTTCGAGACAGGCCAAGGCAGCGCGCTGTCGGCCAACGCCCACCATGGCGTGGACCAGCAAACCTGCGAAACCCGCGCCTACGCCGTGGCGCGTCACTTCAACCCGTTCCTGGTCAACACCGTGGTCGGTTTCATCGGCCCGGAGTACCTGTACAACGGCAAGCAGATCATCCGCGCCGGCCTGGAAGATCATTTCTGCGGCAAGCTTTTGGGCGTGCCCATGGGCTGCGACATCTGCTACACCAACCATGCCGAAGCCGACCAGGACGACATGGATACGCTGCTGACCTTGCTGGGCGTGGCCGGGATCAACTTCATCATGGGTATCCCCGGCTCCGACGACATCATGCTCAATTACCAGACCACCTCCTTCCATGACGCGCTCTATGCGCGCCAGACCCTGGGCCTAAAACCTGGGCCTGAGTTCGAGGCCTGGCTGGAACGCACCGGGATCTTCACCCAGGCCGATGGCCGGGTACGCTTCGGTGACCAACTGCCGCCAGCCTTCCGCCAGGCACTGGCACAGCTTGCATAGGGATGACCATGGACCGACAGACACCCACTCCCGAAAATCCCTGGCTGGCCCTGCGCAACCTGACCCCGGCACGCATCGCCCTCGGCCGCACCGGCACCAGCCTACCGACCGGCGCGCAGCTGGACTTCCAGTTCGCCCACGCCCAGGCCCGCGACGCCGTGCACCTGCCCTTCGACCACGCTGGCCTGCGCGAGCAACTCAATGCCCGTGGGCGCGAAACCCTGCTGGTGCACAGCGCGGCCAGCGACCGCCACCAGTACCTGCAGCGGCCCGACTTGGGCCGGCGCCTGGACGAGGATTCCGTCCAGCGCCTGCGTGAACACGCCCAGACCAACCCGGGCGGCGTCGATCTTGCGATCGTGGTCGCCGATGGTCTGTCGGCCCTGGCCGTGCATCGCCATACCCTGCCCTTCCTGGCCCGCTTCGAAGAGCAGGCCGCAGCCGACGGCTGGCGCTGTGCACCCGTCGTGCTGGTGGAACAGGGTCGTGTGGCAGTGGCCGATGAAGTCGGTGAACTGCTCGGCGCGCGCATGACGGTCATGCTGATTGGCGAACGCCCGGGCCTGAGCTCGCCCGACAGTCTGGGTCTGTACTTCACCTATGCGCCCAAGGTCGGCCTTACCGATGCCTACCGCAACTGCATCTCCAACGTCCGCCTGGAGGGCCTGAGCTACGGCATGGCGGCCCACCGTCTGCTGTACTTGATGCGCGAGGCCTGCCGGCGCCAGCTCTCCGGGGTGAACCTCAAGGACGAAGCCGAGGTGCACAGCATCGAGAGCGAGGCGGCTTCAGGCAAAAACGGAAACTTCCTGCTGGGAGAGCGGTAAAAAACATGTAATGGAAGGCGGATTGCGCTTCTAACCTGCTTTGGGCAGCATGCGATTGAAGCTGCTGGCAATCCGCCGTATCCCCAAATGGACACTGAGGGCCGCACATGCGCATCATCAAGGCAACCCTGGAACACCTCGACCTGCTGACCCCATTGTTCGTGAAGTACCGCGAGTTCTATGGGCAGTTGCCCTACCCGGACAGCTCATGCAGTTTTCTGGAAAAACGCCTCAAGCGGGGCGAATCGGTGATCTACCTGGCCCTACCGGATGACGAAGAGGGTCGCCTGCTTGGCTTCTGCCAGCTGTACCCGAGCTTTTCCTCCCTGTCGCTCAAGCGCGTGTGGATCCTCAACGACATCTACGTGGCCGAAGATTCCCGGCGCATGCTGGTGGCCGATCATCTGATGCGTGAAGCCAAGAAGATGGCCAAGGACACCAACGCCGTGCGCATGCGGGTCTCTACCAGCAGCGACAATGACGTGGCACGCAAGACCTACGAATCGATCGGTTTTCGCAAGGACACCGAGTTCGAAAACTACATTTTGCCGATCACTCAGGACTGAGCACCGCCTTATCCTGTGGGAGCGGGTTTATTCGCTCCCACAGGGGGATGAATCGCTTGGATTCCCTGAGCAACGCCCCTCGAAACCCGCCGCTACAAACTCCCCGGGCACATTCCTGCCATCGCCGTATAATGCCCTTCCTGTCATGTGTGAAAATTTACCCATCCGCAGGTAAAAAAGCCTACGCCCTTGGCACAGTCCGTCATCGTGCGCCCGTAGCTGCGGGTCAAGAACACAGGTGTTGTACATGGAATTCAACCCGCTGGACCTTATCCTGCATCTCGATGCTTACCTCGATCTGCTGGTCACCAACTACGGCCCCTGGATCTACGCGATTCTCTTCGCGGTTATCTTCTGCGAAACCGGCCTGGTGGTGATGCCCTTCCTGCCGGGCGACTCCTTGCTGTTCATCGCTGGCGCCGTCGCTGCAGGCGGTGGCATGGATCCGGTACTGCTGGCCGGCCTGCTGATGGCGGCGGCGATCCTGGGCGACAGCACCAACTACGTCATCGGCCGAACCACGGGCGAGCGACTGTTCCGCAATCCCAACTCGAAAATCTTCCGCCGCGACTACCTGCAGCGTACCCATGACTTCTACGAACGCCATGGCGGCAAGACCGTGACCATGGCGCGCTTCCTGCCGATCCTGCGGACTTTCGCGCCATTCGTCGCTGGCATCGCACACATGCTCTACCCGCGTTTTTTGGCCTTCAGCATCACAGGTTCGCTGCTGTGGGTCGGCGGCCTGGTGACCCTGGGCTACTTCTTCGGCAACGTCCCGTTCATCAAGCAGCACCTGTCGCTGATGGTCGTCGGCATCATTATCCTGTCGCTGGTGCCGATGATCCTGGGTCTGCTGCGTGGCCGCCTGGGCCGCACGGCGAAGGCCCACTGACCGGTCATGTGGTCGCTGCGCGCCTGGCGTCGCCGACGTACCCTGGCTCGATACCCCGTCGATCCGCAGCTGTGGCAGGTGATTCGCGAGCGCCTGCCCATGCTCGACGGCATCAGTGACGAAGAAGACCGCACCCTGCGTGAAGCCTGTGTGCTGTTTCTGCACGACAAGCACCTGACCGCCTTGCCCGGGGTGCAGTTGGACGACGAACAGCGTCTGTTCCTCGCCGCCCAGGCCCAACTGCCGCTGCTGCATCTAGGCGAGCTGAACTGGTACCAGGGCTTCCACGAAATCATCCTCTACCCCGACGACTTCGTGAGCCCCCAGCGCCACCGCGACGCCAGCGGTGTCGAACACACTTGGGACGCCGAGCACAGCGGTGAAGCCTGGCAACAGGGCCCCGTGATCCTGGCTTGGCCCGGGGTGCTGGCCAGTGGCGGCTGGGAAGGCTACAACCTGGTGATCCACGAACTGGCCCACAAGCTCGACATGCTCAATGGCGATGCCAATGGTCTGCCGCCGCTGCACAAGGGCATGCGCGTGGAAGACTGGGCCAGCGCCATGCAGCAGGCCTATGACGACATGAACCGGCAATTGGACGCCAATCCCGACGCCGAGACCGCCATCGACCCGTACGCCGCCGAAAACCCGGCGGAATTCTTCGCCGTCACCAGCGAGTACTTCTTCAGTGCGCCCGACCTGCTGCACCAGGTTTATCCACAGGTGTACCAGCAACTGGCGCTGTTCTATCGCCAGGACCCGCTCGCACGCCTGGACCGGTTGCAGGCCGAGCACCCTCTGTACCGCGAAACCCAGGCCTGACGGGGCCGCACATCCGGCGGGGCGTGGCATGCCCGGTAGGAATGTGCCTATAATCGCCGCCACTTTTTGGTCAAACACGGGGGCACTGCCCAATGAGCTACAGCAAGATTCCGGCGGGCAAAGACCTGCCGAACGACATCTACGTCGCCATCGAGATCCCGGCTAACCACGCGCCGATCAAGTACGAGATCGACAAGGACAGCGACACCCTGTTCGTCGACCGTTTCATGGCCACCCCGATGTTCTACCCAGCCAACTACGGCTACATCCCGAATACCCTGGCCGACGACGGTGATCCGCTGGACGTGCTGGTCGTGACCCCGTACCCGGTCGCTCCAGGTTCGGTCATCCGCGCCCGTCCGGTCGGCGTCCTGCACATGGACGACGAGAGCGGTGGCGATGCCAAGGTCCTGGCCGTTCCGCACGACAAGCTGAGCCAGCTGTACGTCGACGTGAAGGAATACACCGACCTGCCAGCCTTGCTGCTGGAACAGATCAAGCACTTCTTCGAGAACTACAAAGATCTGGAGAAAGGCAAGTGGGTCAAGGTCAAGGGCTGGGAAGGCGCTGATGCCGCCCGTGCCGAGATCACCAAGTCGGTTGCCGCCTACAAGGGCTAAGACCGGATTGAAGAAAAGCCCTGCTTCGGCAGGGTTTTTTTTGCCTGGTTGAAATGCACGGCACCTTCACGCGAAACGGCCTACTTTGCCCTACGCAAAGCTCCGACAATTGCATTTATTTCCTACAAAACTCATCAACTCCCGGTTCATTCCCGCCCCCGCACCGACTCGCTAGACTCGGCCTCCATGAATACTTCCGGTGACCGTCTCAGAGTCCTCCTCCAGGAGTGCCACCTGACCCCTTCCGACTTTGCCATCCTTCGCGGTGTCACACCCCAGCACGTCAACAACTGGTTCAGGCGCGGCGTGCCCTTGGCCCGGCTGGACGATATCGCCGAACTGTTCTGCGTACATCGGCGCTGGCTGCGCACGGGCGAAGGGCCCAAGCACGTCAATCCACTCGCGAACCCATACCCCTCGCACCTCAACATGGCGCAACCAGCCAATCAAGAAGGGACCTTCATCCGCCTCCCGATCCATCTGCTGCGCAATGGAACGCTCCAGCCCGACGAAGACAAATACCTGTCGTTTTCCGAACAAATGCTGCAGATGCTGGGCGTTGCCCCAGAAGATGCCGCCTGCATCCCGATGCCCATGACCGGCATCGCTTCGATCATCCCCACCGACGCCACCCTGGTCATCGACCGGAGCCTGACATGGGTCGTGGACGGCGAGACCTACGTGTTGATGCACAATGGCCGCTTGAGGGTTCATCGCCTGAGCCGCGATCGACTGGACAACCTGTACCTGCACGGTCATGAGCCCACAGAGCGTTATACCCCCCGCCAGCGCCAGGCCCAGGGCATGCAGATCCTCGGTTGGGTATTTCACTGGTCATGTTTCAGCCTGCGCCGCCCTTGCTGAAACACCCGGCGCCACTTTTTGCTGGGCAACCCGCGCCAGCCCTAGTATGCTACGCCGCACATTCAGCCCCGGCCGGCGCAAGCCGCGATCCAGAGGGCCTGGCGACGCCTCACACAGCCGTCCGCCATCTCTTTTCAGGCCTTCATGGCCATCCCGTTAAGGCGGTTGCGGCTTACCAAAAATTAGCCAAGACCGTCCCCGAGAAGCCGGCCACAAGCCGGCTTTTTAATTGTCCGAAATAATCCTATCCCATCCGAAAATCCTGCCGATAGCTAGCTATCATGGGCGTTTCAGGCGCTCCCGTATCCGATGGTGTTCAATGCCATTTGACCTCATCCGACGATGAAGTGGGGGGCCCGATGGGGGGACGAGGGACGACAGGGGAAATCCAATGGGTAAGCTGAATCCGAAACAAGTCGAAAACCTGACCGAACCCGGCACCTATGAAGATGGTGATGGGCTTCGCTTGGTCGTCAAACCTACCGGGCGTAAATCTTGGTTGCTTCGCTATCAATTGGGAGGTCGGCGAAGGGAGATGGGATTGGGCTCATTTCCTGAGGTAAGTCTCAAGAAAGCTAGGCTTGAAGCCAGTGCCAAGCGCAGCCTACTAAGCAACGGAATAGATCCGCTAGCTGCCCGTGACTTCGAACGAGCAGCACAGCGCGAAGCTCAGAAAGCCAGTGAGGCGAAACAGCTAAAATTTGAGGCCATCGCGAAAGACTACTGCGATGCACACAGCTCCTCTTGGTCGGATAAGTGGCGCAAAGGCTGGTTACGCAAGCTTGAGCTGTATGCGTTTGAGCACATTGGTAGGCTTCCTGCTGATGAAATTGACACACCTCAAGTACTTAAGGTCCTTCAACCTATCTGGCAGACCAAAACCCGCACAGCCGATGAAGTGCGCGGGCAGATTGAGCAGATTCTAGATGCGGCAAAAGCACGCGGCCTACGCCAGGGAGAAAATCCAGCGCGCTGGCGGGGACACTTGGACAATCTGCTCAGCCGTGCTGAAAAGAAAAAAGCCCGAAAACGAGAGCACTTTGAAGCTCTGCGCTGGCAGGATGTCCCTGCCTTAATGGCCAAACTCAGAGCAAGCACCGCGCCAGCGTCGTTGGCCGCTCAGCTCCTGATAATGACAGGCGCACGCGCTCACATGGTGAGATTCGCACGTTGGGACGAGTTCGACCTTAATGCAGCCACCTGGTCTCTTCCTGAAGAGCGCATGAAAATGCGGGTGGCCTTTGTAATCCCACTACCCGATCAAGTCGTGGAGCTAGTTCAAAGCATTCCGAGAGAATCAGGATCCCCATTTCTTTTCCCTGGCCAAGGCAAGACAGGGGTAATGCACGCCAATGCCATACGCACTCTGCTACACGGCATGGACTACAAACATATTACCCGACACGGCTTTCGATCCTCATTTCGTGACTGGGCAGGCGAAAGCACAATGAATCGCCCTGAATCGCCCCTGGTTTTCTAGACACTCTCCAAGCTCAGGAAATAGCGTTTCTCATACTCTACTGGAGACAGCTGCATAGCACTGCTGTGTCGGCGTTTAGGGTTATAGAACATCTCGATGTAAGATTACATCGAGATGTTCTATAACCCTAAACGCCGACACAGCAGTGCTATGCAGCTGTCTCCAGTAGAGTATGAGAAACGCTATTTCCTGAGCTTGGAGAGTGTCTAGAAAACCAGGGGCGATTCAAGGAGCAATCCAGTTCAACCCGTACATAGCCGTCATTTCAACGACTCATTTCAAAGGAACCCGACATACCAGCAAAGCTCCAGCTTCCTGATATTGAGTCACCTTGAGCAGAGAGTTGTCCGCTGTAGCTCACACTGTGACTGACGCCGTTAGTTCCATCGTATGACTTCGTGAACCTAATACTTTTATCGGTATAACTACCGCTAACGGAGGAGCCCAGCGCCCCCATAATGGGGTTAGTCTCGGATATCCTTCCACTGATAGCGCCGTCGCTAAAGGTGAGCTCTGCGCTGAACGGTGTGGCCTGTCCATCTTGGCTATAGCTTCCTCTCCAAGTTCCGGATTGGGGATTAACAGCCCTCGCATCAGTACTCCCGCCTTTGCAGACGTAGCATGCTTTGTAAGTGATGGACGCTTGAGTAACCGGTGACGTACCCGAAGTACTTTCGGGCTCTGACTGGGAATTTACAAGTATGGTTTGATACGGTGTGTTGTCTACAAAATATTCTACTTTTGAGCAGATTGTTTCGGAGCTTCGCACTACCAACTCAGCCCCAAAACTTGGCTTGCTTCCGAAAGACTTGACGACTTTCACACTACCCGTGCACTGCCCAATAGTTTCCCGACAATCACACTCTGCAGATAGTACTTGTGCCGACGCGGCAAGAAAACCAATAGAGCTAAAAATAGCAACATATGGATTCATAGCATCACCCTCCCCATGAGACGTCTTTTGACGTTAGCACATTCCTTTTCTTATACATCGACCGCATCGGCAGGCGCCAGGCCACCTTTCACGGTGGGTTTGGTCGAGGACGTTGTCGGCCAGAGCGATCACTGCAAGGGCAAGCTGTACGAGATCGCCGAGGCAATGCTTGAGCAGTACGTCGACCAGGGCCTGAGCTACGACGCCGACGAGGCAAGGCTATGAGCCCTCAGGCGGTACCGGATGAACTGACGTCTGTGGTGACCAAGATCGCGCCGGACAAGAACGCCATCGCCGCCAGGCTCAAGGCCGTCCGCGAGCACAACGAAGCCGTGCGCAAGCGCATGGCCGCCGGCGAGGATTGCGAAGACGAACTCATTCCTGAGCCAGCCTGGGCGCATCTCGAACGAGGCGAAAGCTCAATCCGAATTAAGTAAGGAGGCCTCATGGCCCGCGGAGTAAACAAAGTCATCCTGGTCGGAACCTGCGGCCAGGACCCCGAGGTCCGCTACTTGCCCAATGGCACTGCGGTCACCAACCTGAGCCTGGCCACCAGCGAGGCCTGGACCGATAAGCAGACCGGCCAGAAGGTCGAGAAGACCGAATGGCACCGGGTAGTGCTGTTCGGCAAGGTCGCCGAGATTGCCGGCGAGTACCTGCGCAAAGGCTCGCAGTGCTACATCGAAGGCAAGCTCAAGACCCGCGAATGGGAGAAAGACGGCATCAAGCGGTACAGCACCGAGGTGCACGTTGACATCAACGGCACCATGCAGCTGCTGGGCGGCCGGCCGGATAACCATGGCGGCGGCCAGCAGCAACAGCGCCAGCATCAACAGCAAAGGCAGCAGCCCCGTCAGCAGCAGCGCCAGGCGCCACAGCAGAGCCAGCAGGCCGCGCCGCCGGATGACTTCGACGACGACATCCCGTTCGCCCCGCTCCACCACCTCGCAGGTGCATAGTCATGCCGCTCGCAAACATCCTTGATCTGCTCCAGCGCCGAAAGGAACTGGAGCAGCACCTGCAGCTGCTGTTCAACCGCAGCTGCCAATGGGGCCGCGCCGAACGTGTGCGCGGCGCCGCAACCATCGAGAACCTGACCCAGCAACTGGTCGAGGTTACCGAGCAGATCGAAACGGCGCGCGCCGCATGAGACGGATCAACAACCTAGTCCGCCAGCGCAGGCGGCAAGAACAGTTCCACCTGCCGCCAAGCGGCCTATCGGAGCGAAGACATGCAGAAAGCACCTTCTGGAGTGGTAACCCTGCCGGCCTGGATGAATCGTCCGGTGAAGAAGCTGTACATCACCCGCAGCGGCGGCCAGTACCGGCCTGATGATGTGGCCCTGGCCTTCGCGCTGAGCCTGCACATACACGACAGCGCCGACCAACTGCGCAGGCTGGCCCGGCGCCTGGTCGACAAGGTCTGCCTGGAGCACCAGCCGAACATGAAGCGCCTGGCCCGCGAGCCGGACGACGCCATGGTGTTCGACACCGCGCTCAAGATCATCAACCGGGTGTGCGACCTGCTCGACATCGGGCCGGGCACCACCTTCGTGCGCGATGGAGGCGATGATGGCTCTGACGCAGCAGCAGCGTGACGAGAAGCGCAGGGCCAAGGCCGAGCGCCTGCAGGAAGAAGACCTGCGCTTGAAGGTTCGACCAGGGACTAAACAGGCCCTGCTGGAGCTGATGGAGTGGGCCGGGATCGAGGAACAGGGCGAGGCGATGACGCTGATGATTCATCACCTGCATGGGCTTGGCCCAGGCGGCGCAGTGCCGTTGCTGACGCCTCCGCGCCACGAAATCACGGTGTCACCGTCTGTGGTGCGGAAGCTTGAGAACTTTAGGGCGAGCGAGGCTTTGAGGATAGAACTGGAGGCCTGAAAGACCTTCACTCCTCGTCTTCGCCCTCATTCAGAACTTCTTCAGCTTTTTTGGCTGCTGTAGTAGCGAACTCATAGCATACCCAGAAATCCCGCTCGGTAACCGTGGTGGACCCTTCAAGGTTCTCCAGGCATCGCTGCAAAGCGTGGATGATCAAGCCGTCATTCAGCACATTGCGCGCAGCCTCCGATCCGTCTTTGAGACGGATAGACTCTTCGAGTTGTTTGACTTCTTCGATCTTGTCTTTCAGCGCCTGCTTTGCGTACGAGTCGCGCTCAATGATCTTGTTCCATGAGTGATTCACCAGCCTTACTGTCATTTTCAGCTCCTTTCCGGCCCCATGCCGGGCACTCGTAATACCCCATCCCAAACCAAATTGCCACTAGGCCAATCTCGCCCTGCCTCGGTGAGCACAAACAAAAAAGGCACCTGCAATGCAGATGCCTTCGTGCCGGATTATGAGGGGAGAGGGCCCCTCTCCGACCCGGCGATTTAACCAAATTTGAAATCATATTGCCACCATGCCGCATCCGGCCACGGAGGGCGGCGCATGCATGGAGAAAGCCATGACCCAGTTCTACCTACAGGACAGCCGCAGTCATGTCGGAGACGGCATGATGTTCTGGGCGAAGGAAGGCCGCGGCTACGTGACCGATCTAGACCAGGCCGAGCTTTTCACCTTTGAGGAGGCATGCCGCCACCGTGACACCGATATCCCTTGGCCGAAGGAATACATCGACGCCAGGGCGCACTACGGCGTCGACCACCAGTACATCAACCTGGACGAAGCCCGCGACCAGCTCAGCCCGGGATGCACCGTTGTCCTGCAGATCCCAGGTCACTGGAACGGTAATGACATCGCCTTGGCCCACTGGCCTATTGGCCATACCTACCGATTCGAGAAGGCCCACCGTCTGACTCTTGAGGTTGCCCAGGCGATCGGCAACACGCCAGATGAGGCAGTGATCTGGCCAGCGGCTTATCTCGAAGCCAAGGCCCGGCGCCTGGTGCACAAGCTGGACGTGAAGGTCAAAGAGGCCCTGCAAAGCACCGGTATCGAAATGGCGGTGCCGAGGAGGCAGCGCAAGCCATGGCAGAGGCCGCTCAACTGCCACGGCTGCGGACGCTTCATCAGCTGGGAGGGCAGATTCTTGAATGACTGCCGCAACTGTGGCGCCAACAACTGCCCATGACCCTCATGTACTCCCTTCCATCACGGCGGATGACGTCAGTAAGATCAGTTAGCGGGCTAAGCCCTACTTGCCCAACTTTGTCCGACGCCACTCAGCCTTAATGATTTTTTGGGCGCGACCTACAACCTCATCACAGAGGTCGGATAGGTTGTCCACATCATTGGCCGCACCTTTGTAAGCTTCATCCAATGCATTCAGTAGGTCTACCGTCTCCTTTTCATCAGGATTCAACAGCAACTCGATTTTCGCTCGAAGCATTCGAGCTTGATTCACGGCAACTGATGAATATCCAGTCCAGCTCGGGTTTTCATTTTCAAAGAGCTGAAATGCCCGCCACTCTTGCATATGCACGTTCTTTGCCGCCAGCCACTGCACCCTTTGCATTCGCAGATCGGCAATATGCAAAACAGCTGCAACATGATTAGCGCAACTATCACGGAGCTCGTTGATCCATGCTTGCCGACTAGAGCGGATAGCGCTCGCAGTAGCAATACTTTCTTGGCTCTCCACTGTTCTCTTGAATGTAAAAGCAGTAGCCCATGAACCCGCTAATACCGCCAATGCAGTCAAGGCGAAGCCGGCCAAGATCTTGTAGTCGGTTCCTGTGTTCAGGACTAATTCAGGAACTCGATGGATAGTTAGCATCACATTTTCGATTGTCACGTGATTTCCTCGCTGGCTCCATGCCGGGCCGCACACCAATACCTCACTTCAACGAATCACGCCACCCCGGCGCTGCCCGCCAGCGCCTTCCCCTATTCAACGATAACGCCGACCCGGCGAGGGCGGCGCCTGCACGCAAGGACAACGACATGACCGAACAACAGCACGACGAAAGCAAGCTCGAGCGGGTCATCCGCAAGATCAAGCGCTGCCTGGCCCTCTCCAAAAGCTCGAACGAGAACGAAGCGGCCACGGCAATGCGCCAGGCTCAAGCGCTGATGCGCGAGTATCGCCTCACCGAGTTGGATGTCCGCCTGAGCGATGTGGACGATGTCCAGTCGGAGAAGTCCAGGGCGAACCGCCGGCCAACCTGGGATCGGCACCTAAGCGGCATCGTGGCCAGGGTGTTCGGGTGCCGACCGCTCTCGTATAAGCACTGGTGCGAGTCGTCCGGGCGAATGGTCGAGCGGGCCTTGTTCGTAGGCGTGACGCCTGCGCCGCAGATCGCGATGTACGCCTACGAGACCTTGCTCACCAAGCTGAGGCAGGCTCGCCGCGACTACGTGGCCTCGGTCAGGAGTGGTAAGCGCCGCAGCGCCTACTCACCTGAGACTGCAGGTGATCACTTCGCAATCGCGTGGGTTTCAGTGGTGCACGGCAAGATCCATGAGCTGGTGCCGCAGGGCGAAGAAGATCCAGCTATCGAGCAGCGCTCTAGTGGTCGCGATCTCTTGCAGGTGGAAAGCCAGGACAATGCGCTGATCGAGCAATACCTGGGTGGTCGCGAGATCGGCAAGCAGCGCAAGTCTGGCCCCGTAGAACTCGACATGGCCGCTCAGATTGCAGGAATGCTCGCCGGACAGCGCGTTCAGCTGAATCCAGGTATGGCTCACGGCGGCCAGACCCAAGCGCAGATCGGCATCGCCTAAATAGGAGACAGCCATGAGCACATTCGCAGTGTTCGGCATGACCGCGAGCGCGGCACTCGCCGATGCCAGGAAGCAGACTAAGAACACCAGGCCAAGCGGAAAGGCCGGCTGCCCCCCCGTAGAGATAACGCTCGCTGAGTGGACCGAAGCCGTTCAGCGCAACGCTGACGCGATCATGGCCGGCGAGAAAGTGAAGCAGCTCAGCGACCTATTCGACACCCCGCAGCATGCCCAGCAGTTCATCGAACTAGCCAAGCGCGCCGGCCCGTGCCGCGACTTGAAGATCCGCTGTAAAGCCGCCCTGCTCGATGAAAAGGGCAAGAAGATCCTCAGCCCCAAAACCAAGATGCCCGTTATCGGCTGGGCGGACTGGAAGCCTGAAATCCACAAAGCCGCCTGACGCGGAGGTATCCCATGCCCACAGAAAACCGATCCAGCAACACAGAGATGGTAAGCGTGCCGCGTACTTTGGCTGAGCGCATATCCAATATCTGCATGTTCACCATGTACAAAGAGGACTGGCGGGCGCTAAGCGAGATCCTGGCCCAGCCAGCCGAGCAGCTCCAGGGCGAGCCGGTGCCGATCACCAGCGAGTAGAGGGTGGTGGAATTTCCTGTGTAGCGGTGAAATGCGTAGATATAGGAAGGAACACCAGTGGCGAAGGCGACCACCTGGACTGATACTGACACTGAGGTGCGAAAGCGTGGGGAGCAAACAGGATTAGATACCCTGGTAGTCCACGCCGTAAACGATGTCAACTAGCCGTTGGAATCCTTGAGATTTTAGTGGCGCAGCTAACGCATTAAGTTGACCGCCTGGGGAGTACGGCCGCAAGGTTAAAACTCAAATGAATTGACGGGGGCCCGCACAAGCGGTGGAGCATGTGGTTTAATTCGAAGCAACGCGAAGAACCTTACCAGGCCTTGACATGCAGAGAACTTTCCAGAGATGGATTGGTGCCTTCGGGAACTCTGACACAGGTGCTGCATGGCTGTCGTCAGCTCGTGTCGTGAGATGTTGGGTTAAGTCCCGTAACGAGCGCAACCCTTGTCCTTAGTTACCAGCACGTCATGGTGGGCACTCTAAGGAGACTGCCGGTGACAAACCGGAGGAAGGTGGGGATGACGTCAAGTCATCATGGCCCTTACGGCCTGGGCTACACACGTGCTACAATGGTCGGTACAGAGGGTTGCCAAGCCGCGAGGTGGAGCTAATCTCACAAAACCGATCGTAGTCCGGATCGCAGTCTGCAACTCGACTGCGTGAAGTCGGAATCGCTAGTAATCGCGAATCAGAATGTCGCGGTGAATACGTTCCCGGGCCTTGTACACACCGCCCGTCACACCATGGGAGTGGGTTGCACCAGAAGTAGCTAGTCTAACCTTCGGGGGGACGGTTACCACGGTGTGATTCATGACTGGGGTGAAGTCGTAACAAGGTAGCCGTAGGGGAACCTGCGGCTGGATCACCTCCTTAATCGAAGACATCAGCCTGCTGATGAGCTCCCACACGAATTGCTTGATTCCTTGAAGAAGACGATGCTGTAACGCGACCCTGTTATAGGTCTGTAGCTCAGTTGGTTAGAGCGCACCCCTGATAAGGGTGAGGTCGGCAGTTCAAATCTGCCCAGACCTACCATTAGCTTGGTGCAGATGACTACGGGGCCATAGCTCAGCTGGGAGAGCGCCTGCCTTGCACGCAGGAGGTCAGCGGTTCGATCCCGCTTGGCTCCACCACTTGCCGTTACCTGCAGAACTTAGAAATGAACATTCCAATGTGAATGTTGATTTCTGACTTTTGTCAGATCGTTCTTTAAAAATTCGGATATGTGATAGATAGACTGATGACCACTTTCACTGGTGGGCCATCAGGCTAAGGTAAAATTTGTGAGTTCTGCTCTTTATTGAGCAACATGCGAATTTTCGGCGAATGTCGTCTTCACAGTATAACCAGATTGCTTGGGGTTATATGGTCAAGTGAAGAAGCGCATACGGTGGATGCCTTGGCAGTCAGAGGCGATGAAAGACGTGGTAGCCTGCGATA
The DNA here is from genome assembly GCF_033173945.1 of Pseudomonas sp. HTZ2. Lineage (NCBI taxonomy): Bacteria > Pseudomonadati > Pseudomonadota > Gammaproteobacteria > Pseudomonadales > Pseudomonadaceae > Pseudomonas > Pseudomonas sp. HTZ2. The sequence goes on from NZ_CP137332.1 coordinate 5,298,260, forward strand.
AGCTTTGGGGAGTCGGCAAACAGACTGTGATCCAGAGATCTCTGAATGGGGGAACCCACCTAGGATAACCTAGGTATCTTGTACTGAATCCATAGGTGCAAGAGGCGAACCAGGGGAACTGAAACATCTAAGTACCCTGAGGAAAAGAAATCAACCGAGATTCCCTTAGTAGTGGCGAGCGAACGGGGACCAGCCCTTAAGTTGATTTGAGATTAGTGGAACGCTCTGGAAAGTGCGGCCATAGTGGGTGATAGCCCCGTACACGAAAGTCTCTTATCAATGAAATCGAGTAGGACGGAGCACGAGAAACTTTGTCTGAACATGGGGGGACCATCCTCCAAGGCTAAATACTACTGACTGACCGATAGTGAACCAGTACCGTGAGGGAAAGGCGAAAAGAACCCCGGAGAGGGGAGTGAAATAGAACCTGAAACCGTATGCGTACAAGCAGTGGGAGCCTACTTTGTTAGGTGACTGCGTACCTTTTGTATAATGGGTCAGCGACTTATATTCAGTGGCGAGCTTAACCGAATAGGGGAGGCGTAGCGAAAGCGAGTCTTAATAGGGCGTTTAGTCGCTGGGTATAGACCCGAAACCGGGCGATCTATCCATGGGCAGGTTGAAGGTTAGGTAACACTGACTGGAGGACCGAACCGACTACCGTTGAAAAGTTAGCGGATGACCTGTGGATCGGAGTGAAAGGCTAATCAAGCTCGGAGATAGCTGGTTCTCCTCGAAAGCTATTTAGGTAGCGCCTCATGTATCACTCCAGGGGGTAGAGCACTGTTTCGGCTAGGGGGTCATCCCGACTTACCAAACCGATGCAAACTCCGAATACCTGGAAGTGCCGAGCATGGGAGACACACGGCGGGTGCTAACGTCCGTCGTGAAAAGGGAAACAACCCAGACCGTCAGCTAAGGTCCCAAAGTCATGGTTAAGTGGGAAACGATGTGGGAAGGCTTAGACAGCTAGGAGGTTGGCTTAGAAGCAGCCATCCTTTAAAGAAAGCGTAATAGCTCACTAGTCGAGTCGGCCTGCGCGGAAGATGTAACGGGGCTCAAACCATGCACCGAAGCTACGGGTATCACTTAGGTGATGCGGTAGAGGAGCGTTCTGTAAGCCTGTGAAGGTGAGTTGAGAAGCTTGCTGGAGGTATCAGAAGTGCGAATGCTGACATGAGTAACGACAATGCGAGTGAAAAACTCGCACGCCGAAAGACCAAGGTTTCCTGCGCAACGTTAATCGACGCAGGGTTAGTCGGTCCCTAAGGCGAGGCTGAAAAGCGTAGTCGATGGAAAACAGGTTAATATTCCTGTACTTCCAGTTATTGCGATGGAGGGACGGAGAAGGCTAGGCCAGCTTGGCGTTGGTTGTCCAAGTTTAAGGTGGTAGGCTGAAATCTTAGGCAAATCCGGGATTTCAAGGCCGAGAGCTGATGACGAGTTGCCTTTAGGCGACGAAGTGGTTGATGCCATGCTTCCAAGAAAAGCTCCTAAGCTTCAGATAACTGGGAACCGTACCCCAAACCGACACAGGTGGTCGGGTAGAGAATACCAAGGCGCTTGAGAGAACTCGGGTGAAGGAACTAGGCAAAATGGCACCGTAACTTCGGGAGAAGGTGCGCCGGCGAGGGTGAAGGACTTGCTCCGTAAGCCCATGCCGGTCGAAGATACCAGGCCGCTGCGACTGTTTATTAAAAACACAGCACTCTGCAAACACGAAAGTGGACGTATAGGGTGTGACGCCTGCCCGGTGCCGGAAGGTTAATTGATGGGGTTAGCGCAAGCGAAGCTCTTGATCGAAGCCCCGGTAAACGGCGGCCGTAACTATAACGGTCCTAAGGTAGCGAAATTCCTTGTCGGGTAAGTTCCGACCTGCACGAATGGCGTAACGATGGCGGCGCTGTCTCCACCCGAGACTCAGTGAAATTGAAATCGCTGTGAAGATGCAGTGTATCCGCGGCTAGACGGAAAGACCCCGTGAACCTTTACTATAGCTTTGCACTGGACTTTGAGCTTGCTTGTGTAGGATAGGTGGGAGGCTTTGAAGTGGGGACGCCAGTTCTCATGGAGCCATCCTTGAAATACCACCCTGGCAACCTTGAGGTTCTAACTCAGGTCCGTGATCCGGATCGAGGACAGTGTATGGTGGGTAGTTTGACTGGGGCGGTCTCCTCCCAAAGAGTAACGGAGGAGTACGAAGGTGCGCTCAGACCGGTCGGAAATCGGTCGCAGAGTATAAAGGCAAAAGCGCGCTTGACTGCGAGACCCACACGTCGAGCAGGTACGAAAGTAGGTCTTAGTGATCCGGTGGTTCTGTATGGAAGGGCCATCGCTCAACGGATAAAAGGTACTCCGGGGATAACAGGCTGATACCGCCCAAGAGTTCATATCGACGGCGGTGTTTGGCACCTCGATGTCGGCTCATCACATCCTGGGGCTGAAGCCGGTCCCAAGGGTATGGCTGTTCGCCATTTAAAGTGGTACGCGAGCTGGGTTTAGAACGTCGTGAGACAGTTCGGTCCCTATCTGCCGTGGACGTTTGAGATTTGAGAGGGGCTGCTCCTAGTACGAGAGGACCGGAGTGGACGAACCTCTGGTGTTCCGGTTGTCACGCCAGTGGCATTGCCGGGTAGCTATGTTCGGAAGAGATAACCGCTGAAAGCATCTAAGCGGGAAACTTGCCTCAAGATGAGATCTCACTGGGATCTTGAATCCCCTAAAGGGCCGTCGAAGACTACGACGTTGATAGGTCGGGTGTGTAAGCGCTGTGAGGCGTTGAGCTAACCGATACTAATTGCCCGTGAGGCTTGACCATATAACACCCAAGCAATTTGCTTCTGCAGATTGCGGTGGTGAAGACGAAAGAACCGAAAGTTCGCAACCACAACGATCACATATCCGAATTGGCTGGAGTGTCATAAGACAGTCTGGCAACAGAATTTCTTGACGACCATAGAGCATTGGAACCACCTGATCCCATCCCGAACTCAGCTGCCTTGGGTGAAGAGCAGGTGTTTCTGTTCGTCCCGGACCGGCAGCAGCAAGTCGAGGGAGGAGCTGGCCAGGGAGAGCTTGTCGTCGACGTCGATCTGCACGCGGGCGGTGCCGAAGCGGCTCAGCCATTCCTGGGTCTGGGTGCTGACTTCGCTGGCCGCCATGCCACGGGCCATGGAGGCGGCGGCGTCACTCTTGTTGACGTCAGCGGTGAGGAAGTTGGCGGTGCCGCTGGCCAGGCTGGCGGCCTTGCGGGCCTGTTCTTCGTCCTGGTTGTCCAGCGTCTCGCGGGTCACCCCGTTGGAATTGAGCTCCGGCAAGGCTATGCGCGGGGCGCTGGGCACTTCCAGGCGGTCGCCTGGGCGCAGGTTGTCGAAGCCATTGGCGAAGGTGCGTCCCTGGTTGAGCGTGCGCAGTTCGGCGACGGTCATGTTGAAGCGGGCGGCCACGCGCTCGACGGTTTCGCCGGGGGCCAGGGTGTGCAGGAAGGTACGTTGAGTGTGCACGGCGCCAGGCTTTTGGTCGCTGGCGGCACCGGCATGGGTGGGGGTGAGTGCAAGGGTCAACGGCAAGGTGGCCTGGATGGCGATGTTCATCCAGGCCAACGCTCGGGTTGGGCGTGAAAAGTGCGAGGGTGATTTCCTAATCATGATCCCGAAAGTTCTCCAAACGCCAAGTGCTGGCGAAAGCCCGTATCACCCACCGCGCTTTGCAGGCGCCCAGAAAAGTTGCAGGAAGAAGTTGCCCCTGGTTTTTTATTGGGTTGATGTGCCGGCGGTGTCATCCGCTCGGGCGATGCAGGCAAGTATCTGCAGCCCACAAAACTCGCGCGCTGCAGCGCCTGGGCGCTGAAATGCATGTGCCTTGTTGGTTGCAGGTTTTATATTCGAAGCTGTAAGGCGGAGAGTATGGGTGACGAAGCGGATCAATCTATAGGAAATATCCGAGGTTGTGGGGTGATAATCTTTCAAAGAGACTGCAGGGCGCAGGTGAAGGAGTATTCTATGTCGGATCGTTGGTGAAACAAGGGCGCGGCATGCGTCAGTCAGCGGCGCAGGGAAATAAAGGCAAAGTCCTGACGTCTTGTACGCCAGGACTTGCAGGAGCGAAGAAGGTGTATCGGATTGTAAGTTAGTCGGTTTGTCCGTAATTATTCATGCATATGTAATAGCTTTTCTCGGTTATGTCGGCGGTTTTGTCCTCGCCTGAGCCTGCATGGTATAGCAGAGGTCCGCCCCCCAGCGACTTGGGGCCAATAACCCAATACCAATCAGGTTTGAAGTCAGTGTTCGTGAATTTGGATGAATCATTATCATATAGCCAAAGGCCAGGTATACGATCTTTATGGCTTTTCGCAATGACGCCGTTTGCAAGCTCTAACCCTTTATCTTTGCAAGAGTTAACGGCTTGCGTAAATGTCAATTTATCATTGATGGGCATGTAGTACTTGGGTGTGAATTCATAAGTTTGTTCTTCGGTGCCCCTTTTTCGGATAAGCTTTATTTTCGCTGTATTTGCATTGGGCGGGCTTGTGACTTTGAATGATGTGCTGTTGAAGTTTGTTTTTGATAACCAGGTGGCTCCACTCTCGAGGGTCACCTCATAGTCGTCCTTCGCGTCAAAAACATCGAAATAGATTTCCGCCCCTTTGAATAAAGGAGCCCTGAAAGGACGTATAACGTTTAGTCGCCCGCCGGTTGTCGAAAAGACCCTCACGTCTCTTTCATCAAGTAGGCTAATTGTAACCGTTTGGGACAGTGTCCCGATGTCGGCGCCGTTAAACGTTGGAACGATAGTATGGACGTCTACCAAATTTGACCGAAAAGTTGCGGTGTAAATACCATACCGCCTTTCTCGAACTGGACCGATGAGCACATCCTTTTTTACCAAAGGACGTCCTTTGGAGTCGCTCTTGACCACAAATTCCAGTGCGTTCTCGAGTTCGGGCATTCGCTGGTTGTGCTCATCCCTCGCCTCGAATTGGAGCTGGATGGTCGAATAATGGAGATGTCCTGTAGTGTCCGATACCGTGAATGTAGAGTTACCGGGAGCAGGTGCAGCGCTGGTGATATAGATCTGCTTGGTCAAACTGACCAGACGTGTTTTCTTGTACAGCGGCGTCACGCTCCAAGTCCCGACCCAGGTTCCACTGAGCTTGGTGGTGTAGATGCCCGGGGTGGTTTCTCGTTGAATCTTGGTAGTCAAGGCCACCACGCCTTTGCTATCGGTCACTTCGAATTCCAGGTCACCTGCGATGCCGGGTACAAGGTTGCCGTGGGCGTCCTTGGCCGTCAGCTTCAGTTCGGATTCCTCACCACTGCCTGCCACGATGGCGGTGGGATTCGCGATGAAATCGGAACTTCCGGCGTCCAGCGCGCCTGGCGTCAAGTCCACCTTGCCTTCGATGCCCAGGGTGATGCTGTCGAGGACTGGGCTTACGGTCCAGCTATCGGCTTTGGTACCACTGAGCTTCGCCTCATAGATGCCTGGCTTGGTTTCTGTCACGACGGTGATCGTGACACCTGCATCGCCGCCGCTACTATCTTTCGCGTTGAAGGACAGTTTGTCGGCCAGGTTTGTGACCGGGTTGTCTTCGGCATCTTTGGCAGTGAGCGTGAGGGTAGAGGTTTTGCAGCCGTCCGCGTCGATGGAATCGGGCGCAGCGACCAAGCGCGAGCGCTTGGCAGCGATCGGGCCGGTGGTCAGCGTCACGGTATCTTTGAGCGTGCCGAGGACGGCGCCTTGGTAATGGGGAAGAATCGTCCACACACCTGTTTTGGTCCCGGTAAGGCGAGCGGTATAGGCTCCCGGCTGGGTTTCGGTCACCTGGCTGATGGTGATACCCGTGCCTGGCGGGTTGCCACCGGCGTCTTGCACGACGAAGGCCAGCTGGCCGGCGAGGTCCGGCACTGGGTTGCCATCCGCATCGTTGGCCTTCAGTTCCAGCGTGACAGGGACGGTACCGCTGGTGTCGATGGTTTTGGGGGAGGCCGCGAAGGTCGAATTGCCTGCCTCAGGTACGCGGACCTTGACCGAGATCTTGGCCGCTGCCAACGGGGTGCTCTGGTAGGACGGGGTCAGTGTCAGTGCCTCCGGCAGGGTGCCGGCGGTGACGGTCACTTCGTACACCCCGACCGATTTACGGATGAAGTCCGAGACCTTGGTGCCGGTGCTGTCGGTGCCACGGGTCACGGCCAGGCTCAGGTCGCTCAGCGGCACGTCGATCAGGCCGTCCTGGGCGTCGCGCACGGTCAGGGTCAGCACCTGGGTGCTGTTGGTGGGCAGGATCGTATCCGCTGGCAGGAAGGTGCTGCGCGCGGCATCGAACACCGGCGCGTTGACCGTGACTTGTGTTTCGCTGCGGTTGGAGCGGTTGCCTTGCTTGTCCACGGCCACGCCATGCAGGGTGTAGGTGTTCACGGCCTTGAAACGATGCATCGCCGATGGTAGTGTGGGGCTTCCCCATGTGAGAGTAGGTCATCGTCAAGATTCATTTCGCAAAACCCCTATCTGCGCGAGCAGGTAGGGGTTTTGTCTTTTCTGGTGCCGACCATTTTCTCCCTCTGTTGCTCGAGTACTGCCTTTCTGTGGGCCCTTTTCCTATGCAAGCCCCCGGGCCGTGGCTATCATGCCAGCCTAATTCCAAGTCGAGACTGGCATGCTGAAGTTGTTGAATCTCCTCAAGGATGGCCGGTTCCATTCCGGGCAGGCCCTAGGGGAAGCAATGGGGGTGAGTCGCAGCGCCGTGTGGAAGCAGCTGCAGCACCTGGAAAGCGAATTGAACCTTGTTATTCACAAGGTGCGTGGTCGTGGCTATCAATTGGCCGTACCGCTGACTTTGCTCGAGTCTGAGGTTATCCATGAGCACGGCCGGGGCGATCATTGGCCGCTTTGGATTCACGAGACAATAGATTCCACCAATGCCGAAGCTCTACGTCTTATTGCTCGGGGCGAATCCGCGCCGTTTCTCGTTTTGGCGGAGCAACAGACAGCTGGCCGGGGCCGGCGCGGGCGCCAATGGGTGAGTCCTTTCGCTGAGAATCTCTATTACAGCCTGGTTCTGCGGGTCGAAGGCGGCATGCGCCAGCTCGAAGGGCTGAGCCTGGTCGTAGGATTGGCGGTCATGCGCACCTTGCAGGTGTTCGGTTTGGATGCTGCCGGCTTGAAATGGCCGAATGATGTGCTGGTGGGAGAGCGGAAAATTGCGGGCATCCTGTTGGAGTTGGTCGGCGATCCTGCAGATGTATGTCATGTAGTGCTGGGTATCGGTATCAATGTGAACATGCAGAGCAATGACCGGGTCGATCAGCAGTGGACTTCGATGAAGCGTGAGGTAGGTGGGTCAATCGACCGCAACCGTCTGGTCGCGCAACTCAACCAGCAACTGCAGCATGAGTTGGCCCGTCATCGTCGTTACGGGTTTGCGGCATTCCAGGAAGAGTGGGAGCAGGCAAACCTGTGGCAGGGGCGCACAGTGTCCCTGATTGCAGGTAGTAACCGTATCGATGGTGTGATGCTTGGGGTTGATGGGCTAGGCGCCTTGCGTCTCGAGGTCGAAGGTGTGGAAAAGAGCTTTAGTGCTGGAGAGCTCAGTTTGAGGTTGCGTGATGATTCTTGAGCTCGACTGCGGAAATAGTTTCATCAAGTGGCGTGTAATTCATGCCGGCGATGCGACCATTGTGGGTGGAGGCATAGTCGATTCTGATCAGGCACTGCTGGCCGAAGTGTCAGCGTTGCCTTCCGTGCGCCTCAGTGGTAGCCGGATGGTGAGTGTGCGCAGCGAAGAAGAAACCGACGCGCTTTGCCTACAGTTGGCACAGCATTTCGGTGTCCGGGTGCTAGTCGCTCATCCTGCCCGTGAAATGGCGGGCGTGCGCAATGGATACGACGATTATCAGCGACTGGGTATGGATCGCTGGTTGGCGGCACTGGGTGCGTACCATCTGGCAAAAGGGGCGTGCTTGGTCATCGACTTGGGCACCGCAGCCAAGGCGGACTTCGTCGCTGCGGACGGGCAGCATTTGGGCGGTTACATTTGCCCGGGTATGCCGCTGATGCGTAGCCAATTGCGCACCCACACCCGTCGGATTCGTTACGACGATGCTTCAGCTGAGCGAGCTTTGATCAGTCTCGTGCCGGGACGCTCCACCGTGGAAGCTGTCGAGCGCGGGTGCGTGTTGATGTTGCAGGGTTTTGCGCGTACGCAGATTGAGCAAGCACAGGTGTTATGGGGTGAGTCATTCACGGCGTTCCTTACCGGTGGGGATGCGCCTTTGGTAAGAGATGCCGTTCCTCAGGTTCGGGTGGTGCCCGATCTGGTCTTTGTCGGTCTGGCCATTGCCTGTCCACTGGGTTGAGGTGCCTATGCGTTGGTTGTTTCTGCTATTGGTGGTGCTCAATATCGCTTATTACGTCTGGCATCAACAGGAGGCGCCTCTGAAGGCCAAGGAGGTTGCGCCTCTTTCCTTGTACAAAGGTAGTCAGCAAGAAATCCGCCTATTGCGTGAAACAGGCGCTTCAGCGCCGGCCAAGCGCCGCGATGAATGCCTGGTTGTCGGAGGGGTTCAGACTCAAGAGCAGTTGGACGCGCTACGTCAGCGCCTGGTAAGCCTGGATATTTCGACAGCGGAGGTGCCAGGCCAATTGCCAGGTGCTGATGGGCGCTGGCTCAAAGTTGCGGCCGAAAGCGAGCGTTTGCTGGACTCTGCGGTGCTCTCAAGTCTTTCCAAGGATTTCAAAGACTTAAAACACAAAATTATTTTATGCGAGGGTATTGCAACTGGTGAATAGCTTGATAGAATGGCGCCCGCTTCGCAGGGAACACCACTGAGGTGGTAAGACCGGAAGCTGTTGTCAAAGTAGCTAACCTCAAGATTTTAATGAGAAAAAGCTTGACAGCAGGACGGCAAGAGTTGAAAATGCCGCCCACACTCAGGAGGGGTTCCCGAGTGGCCAAAGGGATCAGACTGTAAATCTGACGTCTTCGACTTCGAAGGTTCGAATCCTTCCCCCTCCACCAGTTTAGCGAGAGCTGCAAGCTCCGCGGGTATAGTTTAGTGGTAGAACCTCAGCCTTCCAAGCTGATGATGCGGGTTCGATTCCCGCTACCCGCTCCAAGTTTGCTGTTGTTGCACAAAGTGTTGCGCTCTTGTAGCTCAGTTGGTAGAGCACACCCTTGGTAAGGGTGAGGTCAGCGGTTCAAGTCCGCTCAAGAGCTCCATATTAACAAGGCAGATATGAAAATATCTGCCTTTGTTTTATCAGTTGTAGTGACTATTTCTTCTGCGGAGGACTGTATCGATGGCTAAGGAAAAGTTTGATCGTTCCCTTCCCCACGTTAACGTCGGCACTATCGGCCACGTTGACCACGGTAAGACCACTCTGACTGCAGCTCTGACCCGCGTCTGCTCCGAAGTCTTCGGTTCGGCCGTCGTTGAGTTCGACAAGATCGACTCGGCTCCAGAAGAAAAAGCACGCGGTATCACCATCAACACCGCTCACGTCGAGTACAACTCGAACATTCGTCACTACGCTCACGTTGACTGCCCAGGTCACGCTGACTACGTGAAGAACATGATCACCGGTGCTGCCCAGATGGACGGCGCGATCCTGGTTTGCTCGAGTGGAACGTCTGCGGGCGAGCGGGGCGGACAGCCTCGAAGTAGAGGCTCCACATGTCGTCCCAGGCCTCTTTCATCGTTGAGCCCTGGCCGGTGCACCCCATCCTCCGGCACCACCAGGAGCCGTTCCAGTAGGTCATGCGCGCTTTCATGGTCGCGGGCCTTTGTAGATCAGGTAGGCCATGTAGGCGAGGGCGATCATGGCGCCACCTGCTTACTGTAGCCGGCGTCGATCATCGCCTCGATCACCTGCCGGGAAACTGCCTCTGCGGGGATATCGCCCCGGAAAGACTCAAGCGTTCTTGCTATGGCAGTGTGAGCGTTACGGAGCTTGTGCAGACGCTCATCCGCGGCGATCTGCTCGGGCGTGCGGGCAGGCCGGAAGGAAACTTCCAGCCCAAAGTGGGCCCACTCATCACCCGTTTCTTCTAGGCACATGATTTTCTTGTGACCGTGGGCGGTGACCGTGACGCGCTGCCAACTGCTTCCTTCATTATCATGGAACCTTCGTTCGCACACCGTTCCTACTGGTGGGAGTCCTGTGCCGTCCCATTGCCCAGGGCGGGGCGTGATGTACTGCACCTGGCCCCGGGTGAAGTTGTGCCGGTGATCGCCGGTGCCGCCGCCGTAGGGATAGGCGCGATCCTCGGCGCCGACCACGGCGTACTGGTCCATGCTGAGCCACACTTCGGTGATACCGTGGTGGGCGACCAGGCCGTGGCCTTCTGCCCACTCGGGCGCCTTGCTCCAATCGATCTTGCTCACAGTTCATACCTCTCATCAATCCAGCGCTCAGGCGCCAGAGCGGGTGTAGGTTCGGGTTGGGTTTCGTGCGGGGAGAGCTGGCGCTCGTTTCCGTCCTGGTCCGGGCCGCGCAACATCCAGTCGGGTATGCAGCTGAGTCCGCCGGCGTTCCCTGCGGCATATTTCCAGCAGGTAACTGATCGCTTGTCGTCGTGGAGCACATCTATGCTCGGCGTAAGCTGCTCCGCGCTGGCGCCGGTGGCCAGCAGCAGGAGGCAGAGGGCGAGGCGGTTCATGGCTGAACCTCGGCGTTGTAGCGCTTGTAGTCCTCGCCGAACTCCCAGCAGTAGGTCGCCGGCCATGCGCCACGGGTACCCTTTGGCACGATGTTGTACATGCGGTCGTAGGTGCCGCGGCCCTGGGTTGTCTTGATCCAGACATGCTCAGGGCCACCAAGACACCAGCCAGGGTGATCCGCAACGGCAGCCTTCATGAACTCTTCCAGGTTGTGGTGACCCTTGCTCATGCAGATGTAGGTGTCTTCGCCGACGCTACGTACATCAAGCGGATAGGTTTTGGATGCCATCGTGCTGCACCTTTTCAAAGTGGAAGACGACCTCGGCCCCGGTCTCGGCGATCAAGCCGTAGGCCTTGGCCAGGCGGTAGATGGGGTGGTACTGGTTGAGGCTGTTGACGTGTCCTGCCAGCCAGCGGCGCCAGTCCTCAAGCTGCATGCGGTGCTTGCTCAGGTTGCAGGGCACGCAGGCGGGCATCATGTTGGCCAGGTTGTGGTTGGCTGGCCGGAGGGCCGGGACCGTCTTCGCCGCTTCGCCAGTGTTGCGGACGACTGGCTCGAAATGGTCGGCGTGCCAGCGCTCGCCCAAGGCGTTGCCGCAGTAGGCGCAGCGGCCGCCGTATTTCAGGCGGATCTGCTCACGCTCAGCTTTCTTCAGGCGCACGGGTGCTCCTTGGCCGCCATATCGCGGCAGTGAGTTGTACAAGTGGTTGGGTTCGGTCCAAGAAAATCGGCCGGTGGTCCGATTCAGTTCTCAAACTAGGCTTCCGCGGTTGTGTGCCACCTGGCCTTAGCTATGGTGAGAGTTCACCCGTGGCATACAACTAAAATCGTAGGAGGCCGACATGAGGATTCGCGGTGAAGTTTTCTGGCAATGGGCTGATCCAACGCTTCACCACCGTGCTCACGACGAAACCCTCGGCGATGGAGCGCACATTGATGTTCAGGTGCGCCTGTCTCGAACGGGTAACACGCAGATGTTCATCGGCGTGTATTCGCCAAACGGGTTGGCGATCCACGAAGAGGCTTTCGATTCCCGACCTGGCGAGTCAATGACCAGGGCGCTGGCCTGGGGAGTGGGGCGGGCTCGCCGGATCGCCACCGATACCCAGCCGAAATTCGATAAAGTCGCCTGCTCGAAATAGAGGGGTGAATCGCCCCTGGTTTTCTAGACACTCTCCAAGCTCAGGAAATAGCGTTTCTCATACTCTACTGGAGACAGCTGCATAGCACTGCTGTGTCGGCGTTTAGGGTTATAGAACATCTCGATGTAATCGAAAATATCACTTCGGGCTTCTTCACGGGTTGTGTAGATCTTTCGTCGGATTCGCTCTCGCTTCAAAAGCTGGAAAAAGCTCTCGGCTACGGCATTGTCGTGGCAGTTTCCCCGCCGGCTCATGCTGCTGATTACATTGTTGGCCTTCAAAAAGCTTTTCCAATCCGAGCTACTGAACTGACTGCCTTGATCTGAGTGAATCATAACTTGCTGCTGAGGCTTGCGTCGCCAAACAGCCATCAACATCGCGTCGATAGCCAGGTCGCTGCACATCCTTGGCTTCATTGACCAACCAATTACTTGGCGTGAGAACAGATCCAGCACTACCGCGAGGTAGAGCCACCCTTCATAGGTGCGGATGTAAGTGATATCTGTCACCCAGACCTTGTTCGGCTCACTTACCTTGAACTGCCGCGCGAGGTGGTTGGGCGAGGCCACTGTTGGTTTTCCACCATAGAACCCTGGACGCCGCCGATAGCCCGTTTGAGAACGCAGCCCCTCCGCCTGCATCAAGCGCCTGACTCGATTTCGGCCGCATTCCTCTCCCAGCTCACGCAGGTCATCGTGAATTTTGCGGTAGCCGTATACACCTCCGCTTTCCAGCCAAGCGTGTTTGATCAAGCCAAGCAGACGTTGATCTTCTTTTGCTCGGGCAGATTGAGGCTCGGCCAGCCAGGCGTAATAGCCGCTGGGGTGCACCTTGAGGGTTTGGCAAAGGCGCCGCACCGGGTAATCAGTCGAGTGCTTCTTGATGAAGGCGTACTTCAGCCGCACTCCTTGGCAAAGTACGCGGCGGCCTTTTTTAAGATGTCTCGCTCTTCCGTCACGCGCTTGAGTTCAGCGCGTAGCTTGCGCAGTTCGGCCTGCTGATCGTCGTCTTGCTGACGCTGCTCTTGGGGCTTGCTGTAGACCTTGATCCAGGCGTAAAGACTGTGCACGGACATGCCCAGGCGCTGGGCGACATCGGCGACAGGTTTGCCTTTCTCGGTCACTTGCTTGACCGCTTCGATCTTGAATTCTTCGGGGTAACGCTGACGACTCATGGCACCTCCTATTTGGGCCTCATTATGAGGCTTGGAGGTGTCTACGAAACCAGGGGCGATTCAATACTCTAGCTCGCCAGTTTTGGATGCAGTTCCCAGGTTGAGCCCGGGGCTTTCACATCCAACTTAACGAACCACCTACGCGCGCTTTACGCCCAGTAATTCCGATTAACGCTTGCACCCTCTGTATTACCGCGGCTGCTGGCACAGAGTTAGCCGGTGCTTATTCTGTCGGTAACGTCAAAACAGCAAGGTATTAACTTACTGCCCTTCCTCCCAACTTAAAGTGCTTTACAATCCGAAGACCTTCTTCACACACGCGGCATGGCTGGATCAGGCTTTCGCCCATTGTCCAATATTCCCCACTGCTGCCTCCCGTAGGAGTCTGGACCGTGTCTCAGTTCCAGTGTGACTGATCATCCTCTCAGACCAGTTACGGATCGTCGCCTTGGTGAGCCTTTACCTCACCAACTAGCTAATCCGACCTAGGCTCATCTGATAGCGTGAGGTCCGAAGATCCCCCACTTTCTCCCGTAGGACGTATGCGGTATTAGCGCTCCTTTCGGAACGTTGTCCCCCACTACCAGGCAGATTCCTAGGCATTACTCACCCGTCCGCCGCTGAATCAAGGAGCAAGCTCCCGTCATCCGCTCGACTTGCATGTGTTAGGCCTGCCGCCAGCGTTCAATCTGAGCCATGATCAAACTCTTCAGTTCAATACTGCTTGGGTTTTTAAGAAACCCTAAACTTGGCTCAGCAATCTCAAATGACTATGTGATTTCTCGCATGGCCACTTGTGATGCTGATAATCTTGGCGACGATCAGTCCATACTCACAAGCACCCACACGAATTGCTTGATTCGATTGTTAAAGAGCGATTTGGTTAAGCGCTTTGCTCAACCGAGGCCGCGCATTCTACGCTTTCCTCTAAGTCTGTCAAGCGTTTATTTTGAAGTTTTTTACCGCTCACGTCGAGTACAACTCGAACATTCGTCACTACGCTCACGTTGACTGCCCAGGTCACGCTGACTACGTGAAGAACATGATCACCGGTGCTGCCCAGATGGACGGCGCGATCCTGGTTTGCTCGGCCGCCGATGGTCCGATGCCACAAACCCGTGAGCACATCCTGCTGTCCCGTCAGGTTGGCGTTCCGTACATCGTGGTCTTCCTGAACAAGGCTGACCTGGTAGACGACGCTGAGCTGCTGGAACTGGTCGAGATGGAAGTTCGCGACCTGCTGTCCACCTACGACTTCCCAGGCGACGACACTCCGATCATCATCGGTTCGGCTCGTATGGCTCTGGAAGGCAAAGACGACAACGAAATGGGTACCAGCGCTGTTAAGAAGCTGGTTGAGACTCTGGATGCCTACATCCCTGAGCCAGTTCGTGCCGTTGACCAGCCGTTCCTGATGCCGATCGAAGACGTCTTCTCGATCTCGGGTCGTGGTACCGTTGTTACCGGTCGTATCGAGCGTGGTATCGTCCGCGTTCAGGACGCCCTGGAAATCGTTGGTCTGCGTCCAACCACCACCACCACCTGCACCGGCGTTGAGATGTTCCGCAAGCTGCTGGACGAAGGTCGTGCTGGCGAGAACTGCGGCGTCCTGCTGCGCGGCACCAAGCGTGACGAAGTTGAGCGTGGCCAGGTTCTGGTCAAGCCAGGTTCGGTCAAGCCGCACACCAAGTTCACTGCAGAAGTCTACGTTGGGTGTGGGCGTGCGTCGTTTCAACGATGGCTACATGCTCGGCGCCAACACCTTCTTCGATCACGACCTCTCGCGCAGCCACTCGCGCCTGGGCGTGGGCGTTGAGTACTGGCGCGACTACCTCAAGCTCAGCGCCAACGGCTACCACCGCCTGAGCAGCTGGCGCACCTCGCCGGACCTGGACGACTACCAAGAGCGTCCAGCCAACGGCTGGGACGTGCGCGCCGAAGGCTGGCTGCCGTCCATGCCGCAATTGGGCGGCAAGCTGACCTACGAGAAATACTACGGCAGCGAAGTCGGCCTGTTCGGCAAGGACAACCGCAAGAAAAACCCGCACGCCATCACCACCGGCGTCACCTACACCCCGATCCCCCTGCTCACCTTCAGCGCCGAGCAACGTCGGGGCAACGCCGGTGCCAGCGATACCCAGTTCGGCATGCAGTTCAACTGGAGCCTGGGCCAGAGCTGGAGCAAGCAGACCGACCCAAGCAAAGTCGCCGCCATGCGCACCCTGGCCGGCAGCCGCTACGACCTGGTCGAGCGCAACAACAACATCGTGCTCGAATACCGCAAGAAAGAAGTCATTCGCCACCATCGCCACCCTGCGCAGCCTCAACCCCGGCCGCGACCTCGATACCCTCAAGCCCGGCGATCGCTTGGTCGTACCCTCGGCCGCCGCGCACCCGCTGCCGAAGCTGAACTCGCCCGACCCACAGGCCTCCACCGACGCCCAGGACGAACAGGCCCGCGAGCTCGCCGCCATGGCCAGCGGCACCGGCAACTTCCTCAGCAACAACCCTGACAGCGACGCCGCTGCCGCCATGGCCCGCGGTCTGGCCACCCGCGAGGCCAGCAGCCAGGCTCAGCAGTGGCTCAGCCGCTTCGGCACCGCCCGGGTGCAGATCGATGTGGACGACAAGTTCTCGCTGAAAAACTCCCAGGTCGAACTGCTCGCCCCGCTGCACGACACCCCCGAGCAGTTGCTGTTCACCCAAGGCAGCGTCCACCGCAAGGACGACCGCCAGCAGACCACCCTGGGCCTGGGCGTGCGCCGTTTCAACGACGGCTACATGCTCGGCGCCAATAGCTTTTTGGACTACGACCTGTCCCGCCAACACGCCCGTCTGGGCCT